>JACJYC010000009.1 GCA_020636325.1 Lewinellaceae bacterium | reverse complement strand
TAGCCTAATTCCGCTCCCCCACAATCAACGTATGGATCAAAGAATTATAAGACAACAACAACTGCGCTTCATACCCGGTCATCTCCACCGGGCCCAATAACTCGTAGGTGTATTGCTCTCCCGTCTTGTCGTTCCGAAGGATAAACCGCTTGTCATTGATGTCTTCCACGGTGCCGGTGAAGTAAAAGGTCCCGCTGGTGTCGTATTTGTCCTGGAAGCGGAGGCTTTTGCCGTCGACGGAATAGAGGACCAGGTAGGTGTCGTTCTTGCTGTCTACGACGAAGGCCTTGCCGTAATCCATGAACTTGATGGTCTCTTTTGACGCCCGGCAGCGCCACGAGCCGCCGATATGGTTGAGCAGGGTCAGATCGGCCCGGGAAGGTTCGCCGAAAATGGGGGTGTATTCCGGGGTAGCGGGCTCGTTATAGACGGCCGTTTCGCTGTAATCGTTTCCTGCTGTTTCATACCCGCCGTTGCCGGCCATTTGGTCGCCGGTCAGCCGGCAGGTGTAGTGCCAGGTATCGCCCGTCCGGGGGAAATACAGCGAAAAACTTCTATTTTGCAGGTAATTCCGGACCTTATACTGCAGGGTTTCGCCGTTTTCAAAAACCAGGGTCAGCGACCGGCCGCTGAGCGAGTAAGCGCCCGCCGCGTCTGCTGTTCCGCGACCGGTTTCCCAGCGGATCGTGAAGCTTTCATCGGGGTTGAATTGCAGGGTTTCCGTATCGCCGTCGTGTTCGGTCACCCAAACACCAGTAATTTCAACGGCCGGTTGCGAACAGCCCAGCATAGGCACAAATGCGATCAACATCGGGAAAATGCTCTTTTTCATGATTTCCATTTTTGGTTTGGTGAATTCCGCCGGTTCTCCGGGGATGCCGCAAAGGTGGGTCCGGGCCGGTTCAGGCGTTTTCGATTTTGTAGCGGGATGTTTAAAATTTGTGGAATTTCAAGGCCGGCACATTTTTTAAAATTTTGGCGACAAAGGTTAAAGCCGGCGTTGACCCGGATTCGGATCTTTGTGTTAAGACAAGTCGTAAGTCGTAAGTTGTAAGTTGTAAGTCGTAAGTCGTAAGTCGTAAGTGGTAAGTGGCCTTGATGGGGACTTATGGAGATTGTTCAAAACAGTGTTTTCACGCAAAGACGCATAGACGCAAAGATCTGATTTTTAGCAAGCTGCGCATGCTAAAAATCCGGTTGACACAAAATTCTGAACGGTCCCGACTTATGACTTATGACTTACAACTAATAAACTCAATACCTTTACCATGATGAAAAACAAGAGCTTTTCCTTTGCTATTCTGATCGCAATTGCCGGTTTGGCGCTCGCTGTAACCGGTTGCCAGGTCGGCGTCAACAAAGACCTGACCACGGGGTTGTCCTATGCCTATAAGGGCTTGGGCGCCGAAGAGGTTTTTCTTTCCAAGGACAATCAGGTTTTCAAAAGCACCGACTTCCAGCTGGGCAGCCGCATCGTGATGCATTTCTCGGGGGTCAGCGGCTTTAAGGCGGTTGAGGGCAAGGTTTACCCGGGCATGTCCATCCGCGTGACCGACAGCGCCGGAGCCGCCGTGATCGATGCGCCGGACCTGTTCACCCAATACGACGCCGAAGGCCTCGACCCCGAAGTGGCCGCCGAGTTGTCGGGCAACATCACCATCGGCACCCCCATGGTCAACGGCGGCGAATACCTGTGGGAAGTGAAGGTCTGGGACAAGAAAGGGGACGGGACGATCAATGCCTCGATGAACTTTACGGCGGTGGAGTGATCTGCCGCCTTCGTCAAGCTGATGGCGTAGCTATGGCTGCCGGAGTGATTTGTTGTTGATTTGCCGCCTTCGCCGAGGCTCCGGCCGCCGGAGGTTGATCTGTTGATCCGATTCAAATCAGCTGATCAACAGCAAAACAAATCAACCTGGAAAAAGCATTCGAAAGCTTCGCATACCGCGCAATCCGCGCGGGGCTGGGGTCGTACCGGGACAGATCCGGTTCGACCCCTCTTAATTTAAGGACCGCTGCCGGATTTGATCCTGCTTGTCCAGGCGTAAATTACATTAACCGAAATAGCCTTCAAAACAATGAGGTAAGCCCGTTTTCTAAGCTAATTTCAAGCCCAAAGGGCTTTAATATGCTATCCCACCGACTTTCAAAACGGCTGTGAGGAAGCCTGAAGGGCTTCAATATCATGCGATTGGGAATCAACAACCCTCAAATCCCCGATTCCCCGATTCTTCGATTCCTCGGTTCCTCAGTTCCTCGATTCCTCGATTCCTCGATTCTTCGATTCCTCAGTTCCTCAGATTAAACAAAAAAATCGGCCCCGGCGGCGGCGGTACGAACCTGCGCTCCTCCTCTGTTGGGGCCTGGCGTCGCTTCAGCTCCAGGACCAGACTTTGCAGGCCCTTGCGCATGGCCCAGTGGTGGTTGGCGGAAAAGAGGGGTCGCATGAGGAAGCTCAGGTATTTCAACAGCGGTTTTTCGGCGCTGATCCGCCAGTCGTAGGTCACCTGGCAGCGGCCGGCGCCGGGAAGGGCCTGAAAATGCCAGACGCCCGTCCCCTCGAAGTCGCCGGAAGCTTTCAGTTTGAAACCTGTCGGAAAGCTGACTTCCGTAACAACGAATGCCCACCGCAGGGTGTAGGGCAACCAGCCTTTTGTGAACAGCGCCACCCGCTTGCCGACCCCACCGGGTTGACCGGGTTCCAGGATATCCACATCCAGGTATACGCTGGGCCACCAGCGGGGCAGGTCTTCGGGTTTTTCCAGGATTCGGTAAACCTCTTCGGGCGTGCCGTCGACTTCCCAACAGGTAAAGAATTGATATTGGCTCATGACGGTCTCGGTATTTTGCGGCAAGATAGGCCGCGAATGTGTTCATTTGCCTGCTCATTTTTTGTTCAATTTATTCCCGCAATTTGCAACCCGGGGAAGAAATCTCCGTACATGATTTTTATATTCAGGACCGCTGAAATAATAACTGTCCACTTTCCTAGGAGGCCTTTTCCTCCTACCCTGCGTTGAGGAACCGCCTCCCTTAGCTACGGCTAAGGTCGGGAACCCTCGCCTTGGTTAGGAACAAAATGCCTGACCTATAAAAAGCGACACTTATTAATTCACCGATCCTCAGCAGTCGTCCCTCCAAGGTCATTTCCCACTTTTGGAACACTTGCCGCGGGCCGCGTTAAGGCGTCCCGAAAGTCAATTTTTTGATCGCTACATTCAATTAACACTGGTTTTGAACACTCGATTATTATTACTGTTCCTGCTCGGGATCTTATTCCGCCCTTTGCACGCTGCGGATTTTGAACAAGACAGCCTGGCAAATTTCTGGTCCGCCGTCCTTCCGGAGGCCACTCCTTACGACCCGCTCCAACTGGAGGAATGTCTGAAAAAAATTGCCGCGCTGCCGGTCCGCGCCGTCGACCTGCAGCCAGCGGCCATCTGCGATCTGGAAGACCACCTGGACGGGGATGTGCTTGCCCGCAAACCATATTGGCTGGAAAAGGTTGCCGAATACCGCCGCAAAGGCTTGAAGGATTGCAGCAACCTGATCCTGAACCGCCTGCTGGCTGCCGCCAAAGGCAACGCCGCCGACGAGTTGGACATCAGCATCGAGCAGATCTCCAACTGCTTGTATTTTTTTGAATACCGGACAGCCGACAGCCTTGCCGCCAGGTTGCAGGAAATGGAAAAAAGGCTCCCGGGGAATCATCCGCGGGCCCGGTACATCGTCGCCTTTACCAGCTACCGCAACCGCCGCCCCGAGCAAGCGCGGGTACAGGTGGGGGAAGCGCTGGCATCAGCCCAGGAAACCGGGGACACCACCCTGCAGATCAACGCCTTGTCGCTGATCGGTTTCATCAACCGGGACGTGTTTTTAGGCCCTTCCCTGAAAGCGGTGCCCTACCACCAGAAGGCGCTGGCATTGGCCCGCATCACCCGGGATACGGCCATCATCATCCGTGAATTGGTATCGATTTCGCTCAACTACATCGATGCCGGTCAAATGGACCTTCATTTCGATTACCTCAACAAGGCGCTGGATTACCTGAAGGATTTTGAGGAAAGCAGCCAATACATCCGGATCAGAACGGTCATCTGCAATTCCCTGATCAAACTCGGTCGCGCGGAAGAAGCTGAAAAAATGATGCTGGAAAGCATCCGGTATGCCGATGCCTGCCGCACAGCCTATACCGGCCAGCTTTACTCCCACCTGGCCTGGCTTTATATCGACACCAAACAATTCGGGAAAGCGCGGGCCCCGATGGAAAAGTCCAGAGCGATCATTATGAAAACCGGCGGGACGGAGCCCGAAATGGTTGCCCTTCACGAAAGCTTCTATGCCCTGGCCAAAGCAAACGGCCAGACAGGCATGGCGCTCAAGGAATTGGAGAAGGCCTATGAAATGACCAGCCTGATGTATACCCAAAAGAATACCGCCTTGCTCAGCCGGCTGGAAACCCAATACCGCACAGGGGAAAAAGAAAAACTGCTGCAGGAGAAAGAAATGCTCCTCCAGGAAAAAGAAAGCCTGCTGGAAACCACCCAAACCCAACGGACCCTGTTGTTTGTGTTCTCCGCCCTGATCACCCTGCTGGGTGTGGCTATCCTCATCGGTTTTCTGAAACAGCGGAAGGCCCGGCATCAACTGGCCCGCCAGAATGAGACCATCCTGCAACAGACGGAAGCGTTGAAGTCGCTGGAACAGCTCAAGTCCAGGTTTTTTGCCAATGTCAGCCATGAACTGCGCACACCGCTGACCCTGATGCTGGGCCCGGTCGGCAGCCTGCTGAAGCGCGGGCATTGGCAGGAAGCAGACCTGAACCTGCTGCAGATCGTCCGCCGCAACGGCGATCACCTGCTCAAACTCGTCAATGAGATCCTGGACCTGTCCAAACTGGAAACCGGCCGGTTGGAAGTCGTGGAAACGCCGGTCAATTTCTACCGGTTCCTGCAGCCTATAGTTGCCCAGTTCAGCTCCTTCAACGACAGCGAACCATTCAAACTCCTGTTCAACTACCAGGCCGATACCGGTCTGCGCCTCCGCCTGGATACCGGCAAATTTGAGAAGATCGCATACAACTTCCTGTCCAACGCCACCAAATTCACGCCGGCGGGCGGGGTCATTGAGCTCCGGGTTGAGGACATGGGCGATCAGCTGTTGATCCGGGTATCCGATACCGGCCCCGGCATCCATCCCGACGATCTGCCCTACATTTTCGACCGTTTTTACCAATCCAGGCAACCGGGCGTGCAAGCGCAGGGCGGTACGGGCATCGGCCTGTCGCTTTGCCGGGAGCTTGCCGGCCTGCTGGAAGGCGAAGTCTGGGCGGAAAGCGTGTACGGCTCAGGCAGTACCTTTTATTTCAGGTTTCCGAAAAGGGAAGCGACCGGCAATGCCACGCTGCATAATGAGCCGGAGGAAGCCCCGGGCCTCCCGACCGAATCGCCATCCTACCCGAAGGAACCCGAACTTTTACCCGGGCCGAATCGCCAATCCAGGTCTTCAAACGGCAAGGAACCGGCCATCCTGATCGTGGAGGACAACCCCGATCTGCGGAAGTATATGGAATCCGTCCTGGCGCCGATATACCGGGTGCGCACCGCGGACAACGGCAAAGCGGCGCTCCAGTTATTGCTGGAACCCGGCAGCGAACCGGTCGACCTCATCATCTCCGACCTGATGATGCCCGTCATGGACGGATTTCAGCTGCTGGAAACGGTCAAGAGCAAAGACCGGCTTCGGCATATCCCTTTCATCATGCTCACCGCCAGGGCCGATATCCGGGTCAAACTTAGGGCCCTGCGCATCGGGGTCGACGACTACCTCACCAAACCGTTTCAGGAAGAAGAGTTGCTGGCCCGGATCGAAAACCTGCTGCACAATTACCGGGAGCGGCTGGCCTTGTTTTCTGCCGCCGACCAGCCCCAAAAACCGGATATCGCGATCCATAAACCCGTAATCTCCAAAGTCGACGCCGAATGGCTGGAAACCGTTGAGCAACTCTTCCTGACCCAAATGGCGGACGGCAGCCTGAATATGGACTTCACCGCCGGGAAGCTGAACCTGAGCACCCGCCATTTCAGCCGGCGCCTCAAACAACTCACCGGCATGACCCCCAACCATTATCTCCAGGAAATGCGCCTGCAAAAAGCCTGCGAGCTGCTCCAGGCCGGCCGGTACGCTACCGTCAAGGAAGTATGCTACGCGGTCGGCTTCAACGACACCCGCTATTTTTCCGATCTGTTTGAAAAGCGGTTCGGGGCGCGGCCTTCCGGGATTTGAGGCGCTGTTTCCGTCTATCCTGGTCCATTGGATCCTGGTTGAGTGCCCGTGGCAAAGTCGCAGGGATCGTTCAGCATTTTGTGCCATCCGGATGTTTAGCAAGCTGCACATGCTAAACATCAGAAACAGACTCACAGCCTGGTTTTCAATTCCTCCTCCGACCGCCGTAGCCTTGCGGAGGTGGTAATTCCTCAATTCCTCAGTTCCTCGATTCCTCAGTTCCTCAATTCCTCAATTCCTCAATTCCTCCTCCAACCGCCATACCCTCGGCGGAGGTGGTAATTCCTCCCCGCATGCCGCGGCTATGGCGCATAGGAGACCGGCAGGCGGCCTTACCGACTTATCCTTCGACTACGCTCAGGAGATCCCCACTTACGACTTACCACTTACCACTTACAACTTACCACTTACCACTTACGACTTACGACTTACAACTTACCACTTACGACTTACAACTTACAACTTGCGACTTACCACTAAAATGTCCGTTTCCTCCCCCCAAATTGTCCGTTTTACCACGCTTTTGCAGGCTACTTTTGCACCCATCATTGTATCGGGCACGTCTGACACAGCCGGTACAAACGGCGGTTGCTGCCGCATTTTCTGTTTGATCCCCTCCGATTTAGATTTCCCGAATGCCGGTTTCCGGCTGTAACCCGTTTACAGCGCCATAGCCCCTTTTGCAGCCGGTGGATGCTGCCGGGCGCGACTATCAGATTCAATTCATTTTTCAACACATAAACCTAATTTGTATCATGACCCAACAATTAACTTTACAATTTACAGACCTGCTGCGGCGCCGGAAAAACATGCGCCTTAATCGTTTAAAAAAAGGCGGAAACGCACTGATGCACGACCGGTTGGCCGGACTGGCTGTTCTGGTCTGCCTGCTGCTGGGCTCCGCAAATTTATCCGCCCAACTCCAGGTGTATACCAGCCGTGCAACCTGGGAAGCGGAAATGGCGAACATCGTCAATGAAGACCTGGAGTCCGTTAGCGGCCAGATCATTGATTTGAAAACGACCCCCACCACGGTCGGCACCCACCACTTTGCCGGCAGCGGCAGCAACGGCGGCGCGCAGATCTCCTCTTTCCCCGGGGGGCTGATGGAAAACACCACCAGGATCGAAATGGGCGGAACTACCGGCGGTACGCCGAAGACGACCGTTACGATCCCGGTTTCCTTCGGCATTGCCTTCGACTGGAAAACGTCAGCTCCTTCTCCCAACGGAGCGCACAATTCGCTTTACCTGCGCGTGAACGCCGCATCGGGAAACCTCACCAAGCTCCTGAACCAATCTACTACGGAAGGCTTCATCGGGATCATCAGCCCTTGCGGCGGCATTACTGCCTATGAGATCTATACTACCCTGGCAAACTTTCAGAGTTTCAATATGGACAACTTCAGCTACGGCGATTTAGCCGGCGGGCTGCCCGACGCCGATAACGATGGAACCCCGGACTGTACCGACGGTTGCCCCAACGACCCGGACAAAATCAATCCCGGCGCCTGCGGTTGCGGTGTGGCGGACGTAGACAATGACCATGACGGCTACTACGCCTGCGATGACGATTGCGATGACGACAACAGCGCCATCCACCCCGGTGCGGATGAAATCTGCGACGGCATCGACAACGATTGCGACGGCCTGGTGGATACCGATGACCCCGACTATGTACCGGGCCCGCTGCCCGATATCACCTGCCAGGACATCACGGTCACCTTTGCGGGCGAAGCTGAAATTGAGCTCAATCCGGAAGATGTGGCCTCCTACACCGATAACTGCGACGTGACCGGGGTAAGCATCGACACGGAGTCGATCCCCTGCTCGGCAGCCGGTACGGTCCTGCAGGTAGAAGTAACCCTGCACGGCGCGAACAACACCGCAAAAACCTGCAAATCCGACGTGACGGTTGCAGGCCTGCCCTGCGGCTGGTCGGCCCAACCCGACGGCATCGGCTGCACGGACGGCAACCAGGCGTCTTTCGACCCGAATTCAGGCACCATAACCGTCAATTCCGCCGGCTGCTATTCAGCCAATGCGAGTTCGGATGAAAGCGGATTCGCCGGGTTCCAGCTCTGCGGCGACGGCTCCGTAACGGTCCACATTGCCGGCCTTACCCTGCCGGGTTATGCCGGGGTCACCATGCGGGAAAATGCCCTGCCCGGCGCCAGGAAAGTAGCGCTGGTCTATCAGGGCGCCAACGTGCTGCAGCGCTTTGTCCGCTATGTCGCCAACGGACCTTCCTATCCGTCATTCATCCCGACGGGGGGATCGCGGTGGCTCAGGATCGTCCGGACGGGTAATATCTTCAAAGGATACCATTCCTACAACGGCTCCAACTGGAGCCTGGCCTTTACCGTAACCGTACCGATGAGCAGCTGCATCCAGATAGGTCTGACGTCTTCCGGAACCAGCGGCAATTCCGCCGTCACGGCTACATTCGACAACCTGACCATCGATCCGCCCTTCGGCGGCAATCCGCAACGGCCCGGCGCCGCTGTTCAGGCAATCGAACAGACCGTCATGCCCGAAATGGCACTCTTCCCGAACCCCACCGGCGGCGCTTTCACCCTTCAGCTGAATGAGCAATGGACGGGCGCCGTTTCCATGGACATCCTGGATCAGCTCGGCCGCACGGTAATCAACCGGACAATCGACGCGAATGCGGATCCAACCACCGAACTCGACCTGCACGGCGTGGCGCCCGGAGTCTATACCGTCCGGATCAGCGATGCAACCGGCCGCTCGGCATTCAAAAAACTGATCATCACAAGATAAAACAAAGAGGGACCTGGGTCTCTGACCCAATTCGCGGCAGGAAAAACGGACGCCCGGACAAAGGGTGTCCGTTCCTGCCGAATTCTTACCGATGCAAATCATAAGGTCTAAGCGGGATTTATGATCGCCCCGACAGGAAGCGCGGGCCTCCCGGCTGTGCTTATTCAAAGCTGCAGATAACCGTAATTTATTTCACCATTAAAAACCTTTTATGAAACCTTTTACTTTACTGGCAGTGAGCTCATCACTGATGCTTTGGGGTTGCCAATTCCGCACCCTCGACGAAGACCTTTCCGGAACGGCGCTGTCCGAAACGGCAACCGAAGATTTCTGTACCGATTACCATTGGGAATACGAAGGCGATCACGCCCCGGACACCTGGTCGATCTGCTACGGCACCTGCGGCGGCGATGCCCAGTCGCCGGTGGATATCTGGAACCCGCTGACCGACAACTCCCTCCAGACCATCCATCCGGATTACGAGGAGGTCCCCACGGACATCATCAACAACGGCCATACCGTGGAATGCGAATACGAACCGGGCAGCATCCTGATGCTCAACGGGTTGCCCTACGAACTGCTCCAGTTCCATTTCCACGCGGGCAGCGAGCACACGGTCCGCGGAAAGCAATATCCGCTCGAAGTGCACCTCGTTCACCGAAATGTCGCAACCGGCAAACTGGCCGTTATCGGGGTATTTTTCCAAAGAGGCCGATCCAATCCCATTTTGCAGACCATCATGGATCATATGCCCCTTCAGGAAGGCGATCACTATGCTTCGGCTGCTCATATCGACGCGGACAACCTCCTGCCGGATAACCGGACCTATTACACCTATTCCGGCTCCCTGACCACGCCGCCCTGTTCGGAAATCGTCACCTGGATCGTGATGGATAAGCCCATTTTTGCCTCTCAGGCCCAATTGGACGCCTTTGACAACGTCCTCCACGACAACTTCCGGCCAGTTCAGCCGATCAACGGCCGGACCATCCGCAAGCGGGTCGACTAGGCCCGTTGGACGGATGGAAGGCGCCTCCGAAATGGGTACGCCTTCCATCCGTCCTCAATCATCGGTCTGAAACCGACCCTCCGGCAAAATTCTGCCCCGAAACGGGCATTTTAACATCTCCGGCAGCATCCTCTCCGCTTTTTTCTTCTCTTTAAGGGTAATGCTCTCCGGGCGCAAACGCCCCAAACATTTTCTTCAAAAGGTAAATTGGGCTAAAAAATCACCTTTATCCAATCACAATCAAACCATTGTGAAATGAACAGCCCGATTGTACCACTGACCTTCGTCTTTGCATTGCTCATCATTTTGCCGCTCCGTTCCAACGCAACGGTACTGCCCATCCGGATGGCCGATAAATTCATCCTGATCGAGGGTACGGCCGATGACGTCACCGGATACTTTGTCCTGGATACCGGCGCATCGGGGCTTATCCTGAACGCCCGTTATTTCCGGAGCAAATCCTACAGCGGCCTCACCGCTTTCGGGGTAAACGGCGAACCGGCCAAAGTGGAAACCCTTTACGTGGATTTCGAGCTCCGGGAAGAGAAATGGAAAGGCCAGCAGGCCGCTTTGATCCCACTGGACTATCTGGAGGTTGCCAAAGACGTTGAAATCCTGGGTCTGGTCGGCGGCGACCTTTTCTGGAAATACGAAATGCTCATCGATTTCGAAAAGATGGAAGTGCATTTGCAACGCGCCGGCAAAGGCGGCGAAAGCCTGTTGGAAAGCCCCGACTTTGACGCTGTCCTGCCGATATCGCTTAAAGCCGGCATGCCGTGCATGGAGGTCTGGATGGGCAACAAAACCTATATCCTGGGGCTGGATACGGCATCCGAAGACAATATGATCAGCCGCAACCGCCGGGACGAGCTGGAGCCCTGGCTTTCAGACCGGGGCACGAAGTTTTTCAGGGGCATTTCCCGGGAAATATCGGAAGTGGAATCCGGCTACCTGAGCAGCGTCCGGATCGGCGATATATTTTGCAGCCCCATGTCC
This sequence comes from Lewinellaceae bacterium, assembly GCA_020636325.1. Taxonomy (GTDB): domain Bacteria; phylum Bacteroidota; class Bacteroidia; order Chitinophagales; family Saprospiraceae; genus JACJYC01. The sequence continues at coordinate 238,314 of JACJYC010000009.1, read as the reverse complement.
ACGCTGTTTACCGACCTGTCCGGGATCAACTGGAATTTCAGTGGGCCGAACATTGACGGCATCCTGGGGTTTGAATTGCTGAGGCAATACCGGGTAGCGATCAATTTCAAAAGCAAGGTCATCGCCCTTTCCCCATACCGCTCGTCGATATTGATGGACCTGGTTTCCAAAGACGCCGGCCGCCGGGATTCGATCATCCATCGTCAATCCGGAGCGCCCGTTCTGTCGCCGGCACAACACGACCGGAACCGTTAATCGCCCTACTGCTTTTGCCTGGTTTCGATCTCAACCCCTTCCGTGGTAAAGGAAAGCCCTTGCTGGGAGGCCGTCCCGATCATCACCGCCTGGAATACCGGACGCAGGGCAACCGGGCCGCTGCCCCACTCGATGATGAAATTGGCGCCTGCACCGCCGTGTTTTTCATCGTTCTCCACCACAAATTCCACCGACTGCAGCGGGTTCAGCACGATCGGCTTTTCGAGGTAGCGCCGCTGGAGCGCTCCTTGCGAATCGTAATAGTCCGCCGTCCGGATGTACAACGTATCCTTCAAACTGGTATTCCGGGCGCTGACGGTGGCCGTCAGCAAAAATCGCCTTTCGCCGCTGATATGGTAAATCTCGGAATAGACCGGCACATACACCAGCGATTGCCGGGCCAGCGAGTCAAAGGCGATATCGGTATAATGGTAGTTCTTGCTGGGCAGGAAGGAGCGGTCGGAAGCCGCCGGCCGGGGCTCGGAACAACCTGCCAGACACAATACTGAAATAAGCGCAAACAGGAAATTTCTGGTCATTTATGATTTTTTAGGCTAAAAGAATGAGTCGCCGTTGCAACCAATATCCATAGATGCAGTCCTTTACAAGGCCAAAAGTAAACTTCAATCCGAAGGGATTTCCATCCGTTCCGATACAAGATATACATCGCAAATCCAATTTTTGTTAACAGGCCGGCCTCTCTAGTCTCACCCGACTTCCGGAGGCCGCCTTTTTTAGTTGGCAGTCGGCAGTCTTCAGTCGGCAGTCCAGGTCCCCAGCATCCACGCCTCAGCGGCAGCATCCCCCGTCCGCCATAGCCCCAAGGCGACGGCGGGCAGTATCCAGTTGGCAGTCGGCAGTCTTCAGTCGGCAGTCCGGGTCCCCAGCATCCAGCATCCACGCCTCAGCGGCAGCATCCCCCGTCCGCCATAGCCCCAAGGCGACGGCGGGCAGCATCCAGTTGGCAGTCGGCAGTCGGCAGTCCGGGCCCCCAGCATCCAGCATCAAGCATCCAGCATCAAGCGTCCAGCATCAAGCATCCAGCATCAAGTATCCAGCATCAAGTATCCAGCATCCAGTATCCAGCATCAAGCTTCACCTCCCCCCTCTCCGCTTCAACTCCTCCAGCTTCAGCGTGATCAAATGCCCGATCGGCCGGCCGTCTCGGTAACTTTGCACCCGCAGGGTGATGGGGCCTTCCGGCAATTCAACCGGCTGGGTGTATCGGGCCGCATGATCGTCCGGCATGGTATCGTCGAGGGTGTAAAACAGATCCAGGCCCCGGGCTTCGGCGTCCATCTCCAGCCAGAGTTGATCCTGCTTCCAGGCAGTCTGGATGATCGGGTCGTATATGGCTTTGGAATAATTCATCCCCATTGCGTCGGCACGTGCAAATTGGGCCTCCACGCGGCCGACAAAATCCGGCCAGTCCTTTTTGGCTTTCGGCGACCAGTACACCTCGGCCAATGCCCAGGCGCGCGGGAAGGTCATGTATTCGGCGTAGCGCAAGGTCGGGATCTGTTCGGTCCACAGGTTGCCCTGGCCGCCCAGGATGAATTTGGGGTCCACGCCGTCGGGAACCGGTTCGAAGCTGTACGTTTTTTGCAGGCGCAGGCCGGCATACAGCGGCGGCTCGATCGTCCGTTCGCCCTGGTAATAATCCAGGTAGCAGAAAGTCGTCGGGGTCATGACCACCTCGTGCCCCAGGTGGGCGGCTTCAATACCGCCTTTGACGCCCCGCCAGCTCATCACGGCAGCCGTCGGCGAAATCCCGCCTTCGAGGATCTCATCCCAGCCGATCATTTTCTTCCCCTTCGATTGCAGGATCTTTTCCACCCGGCCCATGAAGTAACCCTGGAGGTCCTCCACGTGGCGAATGCCCAGTTTTTTCATCAGCGCCTGGCAGCCTTCATCCTGTTGCCAATAGCCTTTGTAGCACTCGTCGCCCCCGACGTGGATATAGGGATTGGGAAACAGCATGGCTACTTCCGTGAAGACCTTGTCGAGGAATTCGTATACTTTTTCGTCGGCGGGATTCAGGGTATTTTCCACCAGCATCTTGAAGGTGCCGTTGCCGTACCATTCCGAAAAATGGGTCCCCGGATTCACGCGGGTATTCGGGTCCTTGCGGGTACTCAGGTCGGGGTAGGCCGCAATAGCCGCCATGCTGTGGCCTGGTACGTCGATCTCCGGCAGGATGGTCACATTCCGGGCGGCGGCGTAGGCGATGATCTCCCGGATGTCTTCATGGGTATAGAAACCGCAATCCGTGGCCGCTTCACCGGGTTGGGGGTCGGCCCTTTCGCCGAAATGGCCCATCCTGGGTACGCGGCAGGCGCCGATTTCCGTGAGCCTGGGCAGCGATTTGATCTCGATCCGCCAGCCGTTGTCGTCGGTCAGGTGCCAGTGCAGGGTATTGAATTTCCAGCGCGCCATCAGGTCGATGAAGGTCTTGACCTCTTCTTTGGTAAAGAAATTGCGGCTCACATCGAGCATGAGGCCGCGCCAGCCGAACCGCGGGTAATCCGTGATCTGCACGGCGGGGATCACCCAGGCCGCCTGCGCCGGTTTGGTGCGCTCCACTTCGTTGGGCAACAGCTGCAACAAGGTCTGCATACCGTAAAACAACCCGGCCGGATGATTGGCCCGTAAGGCGATGCCCTTGGCGTTGACCTCCAGTTTGTAGCCCTCCGATCCGATCTCGGCGTCGGCCGTCGCGTTCAGGGTCAGTTGGATGGCCGCCGATTTGCCTTGTTGGGCTTTAATCGTCAGTCCGGTCGGGGCGCTCAGTTTGGCAGCCAGCATTTCGGCGACTTCTTTGGCCCCGGTCTCGTTGTAGCTGACAGCGGTGGTTTTGGAAAGGGTATAGTTGCCCGTCATCGCGCGCACCTCGACCGGCTGCGGAATCAGGTTGAGATTTTGCGCGGCCGCCATTGCGCAAAGCAGAAAAAGCGGAAGGAAGACAAGGTTTTTCATGGTTGGTTGATTTTCGTTTTGAAAAGCTGCATCGCGGTTAATTACCGGTATTGGTAGGTGATTGTCATGGATTCAAATTCAGGGATGGACGGGTCTGAATCGATCACCGCGGGCAGTCCGCCTGCATTGTATTTGATATTCAGGCCCGTATGCTTTTCCCCGGTCATGCCGTGCGAAGTAACGCTGGCGGGCGATTTCAGGCCGCTGCAATTGTCAATCGAGAACAAATTAGCGGGGATATAACGTTCCGGGGCGTCATAAGCATAAGGAGACCGGCAAATGATCCGGGTAAACGGTATGATCAGGAGGTTTCCAAACCGGTCCAGGTAGTTCCTGAAAGGGTTGATTTCCGAATCATAGCCGTAGTATTCGTAATCGTTTTCGATGCCGGCATCTCCGGATTTCCGCCGGATCACACTGGCGCCCGACCTGACCAGGTCATACGACCGGAATTCATTCCCGTCACCAACCGCTATCCGGGTCACAAAGCCGTGCTTCGGCTTTTTAAATAACCGGATATTCTCCTCATTTATGATTTGAGATTCATTGTCTTTTTCGACCTTCTCCGTCCGGATCAGGTCAACCAGGTCCGACTGGTCAATGGAATAATGCCGGGTCTCTATGCGCGCTTGCCGGGTAATCTTTTCGCTCATTTTTTCAATTTTCCCGGAATCTCCGTATTCAAACAGGTACCAGATCCGCTCCTGACCGGCGGGATCATCCGAATAAATCCCGGTCAGCAATCCGTTGTCATAACTGAAGGAAAAATTTTGTCCGGTTTCAGTTTTCCGGACATCTGAAATATAAAATCCGTTCACGCCGAACCCTGGTTCTTCGCAGGCGGTGAGGCATACAAACAAGGAAATGATCAGTATTTGGTTAGGCTGGTTTTTCATGGCGGGCTAATTTAGCGCTTGTTGTTCGTGTAAAAATGCGAGTTTAAACTGTTTTGTACATACTCTGTCAGCGGATTTCTGCTGGGCCGGGTTCAGTTCAGTTGAATTGAAATTGTCTTATATTTGAAGATTATCCATCAAAATAGTCGCACTGCGATGAAAAGCACCCTTACCCTTTCCCTTCTTTTGTACGCGGGAATACTTTGCGGCCAGTCTTTTGACGCCCTCAGGCAACGGCTGGATTCCATCCTCCAAAAGTACGAAATCCCCGGCGCCCAGGTCGCTGTCGTCGACAAGGATTCCATCCTCTGGATGCACCATTTCGGCTACGCGGATGTGGCCGCCCAGAAGCCGGTTACCGATCAGACGATGTTCCGCATCGGGTCCATTACCAAGAGCTTTGTAGCGGTTTCGGCTATGATGCTGGTGGAGGAAGGCCGCCTGAGCCTCGACGACAAGCTCAAAGACCTTGCGCCCGAGGTGCCGTATGCCAACCCCTGGGAGGAAACCCACCCCATCCGGCTGGTCAACCTGCTCGAACACACGACCGGGTTCGACGACATGCACATGAAGGAATACGCCACCCAGGGCGAAGGCTGGACCACCCTGCAGGGACTGCAATTCCACCCGGACTCCAAAGTCTCGCGCTGGCAACCGGGCATGCACATGTCCTACTGCAACTCGGGGCCGCCCATCACAGCCTATTGCATTGAGAAAAAGACCGGAAAAACGATCGAGGATTTCATCGCGGAGCGCATTTTCCGCCCGCTCGGCATGCCGCACAGCAGCTTGCTGTACACGGATTATGTGAAGGAACACCTGTCAAAAGAATACATGGGCCGCGAAAATGCCGAGGCGCCCTACTGGCATATCATCAGCCGGGCGGCCGGCGCCATCAATTCCAATGCCGTCGAAATGTCAAACTACCTGCGGTTCTACCTCAACCGCGGTTCGGTCGATTCGCTGGCCCTGCTCAAACCCGCCTCCATCGACCGGATCGAACACCCCGCTTCCACGCTGGCCGCCAAAGCCGGGGTCACGGAAGGGTACGGCCTCCATATCGGCAACGGCAATTATCGCGGCGTGGGCGTTTTTGGTCATTCAGGCGGCATGACCGGATTCCTCGCCATGCTCCGGTATGCGCCGGAAAAGAACCGGGGCTACATCCTGCTGGTCAACAAGGCCAACGGCGGGTTCTCGCCGCTGAACGACGCCCTCACCCAATTCATCACCGATCCGGATAACCAGTGGAAAGCGCCCGAACACGTAAAAGGGACTTTCAACCCGGAAATCCCGGGTTATTACCGCTCGGCAACCAGCCGCAATCAGGTGCTCAGGTTCATGGAATGGCCGTTGGCCGCCGAGCAAATTACCGAGCAGGACGGCCTGCTGTTCCACAAACCGCTTTTTCAGGTACCCGCGCCGGTCAATGTCATCAAGCCGGACCTGTTGCAGCGCTATATGCCGTCGGGCGCGGGCGTCCTGATGGCGCTGGTAAAGGACGATCAGGGCAGAACGCTGATGCAACAGCCGAATATCAGCTACAACGCCGTCAAGACCACGGCTGCGGGGGTCTGGATTCCCATCGTCCTGGCAGGCTTCAGCCAGTTGATGATCCTGCTGACCATTTTCTCGGCTTTGATCTGGATTCCGGTTGCCTTGTTCAGCCGACACCGGATCGGATTCAGGCGAGCCCGGATCTATCCGCTGCTGGCAGCCCTGTCGTGGGTGGGTTTTGTGCTGTTGATCGTATTGGCTCAAACCCAGGGCGATGTCATCAACAATTTGGGCAGACCTACCTTCTGGTCGGTGGGCATGTTCCTGTTTTCCCTGTTCTTTCCGCTGTTTTCCCTGCTGGCGGTGTATTACAATGCGGTTTCATTTACCAAACCGATCAACAAATGGTCGCGCGGATTCTTCACGCTGTCCAGCCTGTCGTGCCTGCTCGTGACCGCCTACCTGTTCTATTGGGGCGCTGTGGGCCTCCGGATATGGGTGTATTGAAGGTTTATAATTTCAAAAATTTAACCACCTCCTGTTCGCTTCCCTGCCGGATCACGAGGTAATAGATCCCCTTTTCGAGGTTCTGAACCGGCATTTCCAGCCGGTCGATCCCGATGGACGAGGTATGGCCGGATACGATCCGCCCGTTCTGGTTGAGGATGGTGAGCTGTACGGACCCATTCTCCACGGCCTGCCAGGTTGCGTTGAGCAGATCGCCTACCGGGTTGGGCGAAACAGCCAGGTTAAAGCCGGTAACGAGCCCGTCAAAACGGACGCTGATCATTTTGTGGTACCTGGCTTTTCCGTCAAAATCCACCTGGCGGAGGCGGTAATAATTCAGTCCCCGGGCGGGGTGTTCGTCGATCAGGTCATAGTCTTTGAGGCTGTAGCCCGTCCCCGAGCCCTGAACCCGGCCGATCTCCGCAAATATTTTCCCATCCAGGCTGCGCTCTACGGCCATGTAATCGTTGTTCTCCTCCTGACGGGTCTGCCAGTTGAGCGCGATGGATCTCTCCTGGGCCTTGCCGGTGAAATAGACCAGATCGATGGGAAATAATCCGGTGATGGTGATCACGCCGGAAGCATAGGAGGCCGTGATCGAAGGCGGCGTGATGGTCAGTGTGGGCGTCCCGGCGTGCGATCCGGTCGGATTGATCACAAAGAAGTTGTCATTTATGGCTGGGGTGAACGTGAAGGTGGGTGCGACCGTCCCGTTCACGTTGGCCATCCCGCCGACGGACACTCTGCCGTAGTCGGAGGGGCTATTGCCGCTGATGTTCATGCGGAGGGTTCCGTCCAGGGTAAAACCTCCGGCCGAACCGAACAAATGGGCATTGCCGATATCCAGCACGGCGCCGGAAATGACGTTAAAGTTGATGTTTTGCGAGAACGTTCCGCCGGAGGTGTACACCTGCGGCGTTCCGGCGCCGTTGAAGGTGATATTGCCCTCGGCTGTACCGGCGCCCACTTCTGTGATGGTACCTCCGGTAAAGGTGAAATTCCCGGCTACGCTCAGGCTCCCTGCGGCATCATCCTGGGCCGACAGGAAATAAATGCCCGCCGAGTGGGTGAAGTTGCCGCCGACCTTTACGTCTGCCGTTGAACCGCCGCTGGTACGTTGGGTAAAGGTACCGCCCGACTTGATGAAGTTGCCGGTCACCGACAGGAGTGCATCGCCGTTATCTTCCTTAAGGGTGAAGGAACCGCCGGTCTGGATGAAGTTGCCGCCGACTTCGAGCGTTCCATTGCCGTTGGCGCTTACAATTGCGATGTTACCGGACGAATGGGTATAATTGCCGCCTACGGAGATCGTCCGGTTGACGCCCGTCCGGACCAGCCGAAGGACATTGCCGGTATTGGCGTTGGCGAAGGTGAGGTTGCCTGCGCAGGTCAAACCGGTACCGGTCATATCGATGTTGCCTGTCGGGTTGCTGGAGAAGGTAAAATTCCCGAATGTCTGTCCCATCCCGCTGGGATATATGCCGGTCATGCCGGTGATGTTGCAGTTGGAGTTGGCATTCCAGGTGGCTGCGGGCACGGTTCCGCCGTTTACAGCATGGACGTAGGTACCGCCCGAAGCGAAGGTCAGGTTGCTTGTGGTGGAATTGATGACTCCGCCGTTCTGGATCAGGGTGCCGGTTACGGTGGTGGCGCTGAAATTGGCGTTGTAGCCGCCGTATTGGCTCATGGCGAGCCGCTCCAGTTTCAGGGTGCCGGCTATATTGGCGACATTGCCGGTAGCGATGAAGGCCAGGGTCAGCGTCCGGATTCCCGTTCCGTCATTATTGCCGGTAACGGTCAGGCTGCTGCCGGCCTGGATGTCCAGGGCTGTGCCCGCATTCACCATTCTCAGGGTTTTCATCCCGGGGCCGGTGGTTTTCAGGGTCAGATCGGTATTCCCGGACACTACCAGCCTGCCGATGGTTTGGGTCGGTACGCTGGTGATGGTTTTGGCCCCGCCGTTATTGATCACCAGGATATCCGTTCCAACGGCTACGTTCCGGTTGGGCGTCCAGTTGCCGGGTGTAGACCAGGCCCCGTCGCCGGCTACGTTCCAGGTGTAGGTGATTTGGGCGTGCAACTGCGTCAGCAGGCCGCAAAAGGCGAGGAGGACAAAGAGGGTGGAGATTCTTTGCCGGAGGTGAGTTTGGGTTGTCATAAAGGTCGGCTTCATAAAGGTTAAGAATTAGGCATTAAGACAGGTACCCCGGAAAGTGATGTTTCCGGGAGATACATACAATGAGTTACACCTAAAGGGGGATGGCAGGTCGCTACTTCTATCGGTTATTTGCGGAAGGGTGAGACAAATTTCACAAAAAAAACGACACCCGGATAGGCCTTGCAAAAATAGTTTTTAACGTTCGTCGAAAATCCGCAGTTACAGCTCTTTACAGGTTATTTATCCCCCGAAATCTGGTAGGCGGCCTTTTCCAGCCACGACCGGTTGACCTGCACGCCCCAGCCCGGACCGTCCGGGAACGGGATCTTTCCGTTTTCAATGGTCAGGGCCGGTTCAAAAAGCCCCTTGATCCACTCCACGTGCTCGATGCTGTACTCCAGGTAGGGCGCCGGGTTGGGGATTGCTGCCATCAGGTGGAGGGCAAACAAGGTGACCATCGACAGGATCATAGCCTCAATCCCGGCATTAATCGCCGGAATACCGGAGTTTATCTCCACCTTGCCGGCCGGTTAGGTTTAATTCCTTAAATTTGAACCGGTTATTGATCAAATTGATATATGTCGACCATTCTTAGGATGAATTCGGACCGGTTCTACAAACTGGCCTTCCTCGTTGTGTTCTGGGTAACCTGGTATGGTTTGCCGTTTATCAACGGGAGAGGGAATGAGAATATGGAGCGGTTCCTGCTTGCCATGTTGCCGGTTTCGGCCATTTATATTCCCTTGTTTTTCATCAACAGCGAATTGCTCATCAAAAGGGTTTTCCGGCGCAGCGGGCTCGGCGGTTATCTGCTTTCCCTGATCGCGCTGCTGGGCGCTTTTACGCTCATCCACCTGTTTCTGAAACAGTGGTTGCTGCCGGCGGAGTTTCTGCGCCACCATTGGGACGTTTTCTGGTCGTTCGTCCCGGTTTTCTTTGTCACCGCCATCAGTACGGGATACGGCTTCATCACTTACCTGCTGGATCAGGAAAAGGTCCGGAGGGATGAGCAGCGGGAGCGCCTGCAATCCGAGGTTTCCTTCCTTCGTTCCCAGATCAGCCCGCACTTCATTTTCAATATCCTCAACAGCATCGTCTACCTGATCCGTTCGAAATCGGCGCAGGCTGAGGCCGTTACCATCAAATTGTCCGAGCTGATGCGCTACATGCTGTACCAGTCGCAGGACAAACAGGTCCCCCTGGACAAAGAACTGGATTATCTGCGCAATTACGTCGAATTGCAGAAAATGCGCTTCGAGGAAGACGTGGATATCCGGCTCAACATTGAGGGAGACGGCACCGCCCAATCCATCGAACCCATGCTGATGATCCCTTTTGTGGAAAATGCGTTCAAACACGGGGTCGGTATGGTAAAGGACCCGATCATCGACATATCGCTTGTCTACAATGCCGATCAACTCGATTTCAACGTAAAAAACAAGATCGCACCCGAAGGCGCCGAAGACAAGGACAGCAGCTCGGGCATCGGACTGAAAAACGTAAAGCGCCGGCTCGAACTGCTCTACCCCAACGAACACCAATTGAACTTTGAGGATGCCGACGGGTGGTTTACGGCAAGGCTCGGGCTGCGGCTCGGGCATGGGGGGAAGAGGTGATCCTGGATGCTGGATGCTGGTGGCTGGATGCTGGATGCTTGGCTGGATGCTGGATGCTGGATGCTGGATGCTGGATAACAGGGGCTGCCGACTTACGACTTATGACTTACGACTTACCACTTACGACTTACGACTTACCACTTACGACTTACCACTTACGACTTACCACTTACGACTAATGACTACCATAAAACTAAAATGCATTGCGGTTGACGATGAGAGCATGGCCCGGAAGCTGCTGGAGGAGTACATCCGCCAGTTGCCCTTCCTTGAGCTGGTACGGACCTGCAAGAATGCGTTTGAAGCGATGGAGGCCCTGCAGGAAGAAAAGATCGACCTGATGTTCCTGGACATCCAGATGCCGGGGATGTTGGGCACCAAATTCCTGGCCGGCCTGACGCAGAAACCGCTGGTCATCTTTGTCACAGCCTACTCGGATTACGCGGTGGAAAGCTACGACCTCGACGTAGTGGACTACCTGATGAAGCCGGTGAGCCAGGAGCGCTTTACCAAGGCCGCATACAAGGCGCTGGAGGACTGGAAACAGAAAAACCCCGCGACTGCCCAACCGGCGCCCCCACCCCTGGAATCCAACCCGGAATTCTTTTTTGTCAATGTGGAATACGCCCTGGTCAGGGTCAATATTCGGGAGATCACCCATATCGAGGCTATGAAGGATTACGTCAAGATCTTCCTGAACAGCGCTCCTAAGCCCGTCCTGACCAAATCGTCGCTGAAAGGAATAGAAGAGAAATTGCCGGCAAAAGGGTTCATGCGGGTCCACAAATCCTATATCGTTGCCCTCGACAAGATCGAATCCATCCGGAACAACCAGATCAGCATCGGCCGCCACGAGATCCCGGTGAGCGAATCCAACCGCGACGAACTGCTGCGCTGGCTGAACGAAGGCCGCCCCTAGTAGGGGCACCCCTTGTGGTTGCCCCTACCCCTTGTCCTTGTGGTTGCCCCACCCGGTCACCCCACCCGGTGCTCCGCCTGATGCAATACCGGAAAATTGCAGGAATTTGCAATAAAGCACAAAGCGTTCGCTTCCCGATGGAGGGATTCCGCCAGTTCCATTTTGTCCTGTTCCAGAATGGTGATGACGGGGCGCAGCGTCACCTCCGAAAAGCGCCCGCCGCCGTCTTCCGTTTCGATCATGGTACCGGTGGCCTGGTCGACGTAGTCCACCACCGTGATCCCGTTCACGGCGCAGAGGTGCAGGTACCAGAGCATATGGCAGGAGGATAAAGAGGCCACCAGCATTTCCTCGGGATTGTACCGGGTTTTGTCGCCCCGGAAGGCCGGATCGGACGAACCCGGGATCTCCGGTTTGCCGTCCGCATAAATGACATGGGCGCGCTCATAGGACCGGTAATTTTTTGTCCCCTCTCCTCTGTTGCCCGTCCATTTCATGGTCAGGCTGTAATGGTGCGTTTTTTGCATCTTTCAATTATTTTGTCGAACAGGTTTATCTTCAGTCCTTATCTTCCGTATCCAGGTGCATGAGGTGAAGGAACCGGTGTGCAATCGGGGCGAACAATACGGCCACCACGGACAGGAAGGCTACGCCGGAAAACAGCGCGTAAAACCCGGCGAACAGCTTTGCGCCTTCGGTCTTCATATCGTCCACCGGCCCCATACCGGTCAGGATCATAGAAGCGTTGAGGAAAGCATCCGTCCACCCCATGTCGCCCAGAAAGCGATAACCGACCATCCCGACCCCGAGGGAGACCCCCAGCAAAAAGGTCGAATACAAAAAATACCGGATGACCCTTTTGAAAAACGCCTTTCTTGATAGCAGTTTTTGATTCTTGCGTTCGAACATAGGCTTTAAAATGAAGGAATTTCTGTTTATACTTGTTGCCAAATTGCAAGTCAAGATTAAGCAGTTTTTCCGGTTTGAAAAATAAACCCGATCGCAATTTTCACACCAACCAACTTTAACAACATGAACAGCCAACACAGATCTACGGCACGCCGTTTCTTTTCAGGTACTGCTCTTTCTTTCAATTACCTTGGACAAATTAGAAACTTGATTCTTCTCATCCGGAATTGCTTTGTTCGACCGCACTCCGTGCGCCCGGTCCTCCCCCCTCTTAGCCACCGACACTTCCAGCAAAGGCGGGCGCTCTCACTCACTCACCCGCTCATCCTCTCACTCGTATTTTACCTCGCCGGTTGCACCCCCGAACAACCGGATTCGTACACCAACTGGGAAGTCTACGGCGGCAGCAAAGCGAATATCCGGTACTCCTCCCTCCGGCAGATCGATACGACCAATGTGGGCCGGCTCAAGGTATTGTGGACCTATCATACCGGCGACAGCGACAGCTCCAGGACCCAGATCCAGGTCAATCCCATCATTGCCGACGGCGTCCTGTTCGGCGTTTCACCCAAACTCAAGCTCTTTGCACTGGATGCAGCTACCGGCGCCGAAAAATGGGTATTTGACCCGCTCACCGATTCTCCGGCCGATACGCGGGGCGGCTATTTTTCCATGAACATCTGCCGCGGCGTTACCCTTTACCGGGATTCAACCGGCGAAAAGCGGATCTTTTACGGCGCAGGCCCCTATCTGTACTGCATCAACGCCCAAACCGGCAAGATGATTCCCGGATTCGGATTGGAAGGCCGCATTGACCTCCACGACGGGCTGGGCCGGGATGTGTCCGAGCTTTTTGTGGCCAATACCACGCCGGGCGTCGTTTACAAGGATATGATCATCATCGGCATGCGGGTGGATGAATCCGCGGCTGCGGCGCCGGGCCACGTCCGGGCGTACGATGTGCATACGGGCGAACTGCGCTGGATCTTCCACACCATCCCGCAAAAGGGCGAGTTCGGGTATGAAAGCTGGGACGACCCCGAGGCTTACCTGCACGTCGGCGGCGCCAATTCGTGGAGCGGCCTGAGCCTGGACGAGGAAAAAGGCATCCTGTTCGTACCCACCGGATCGGCCTCTTTCGATTTTTACGGCGGCAAGCGACTCGGCGACAACCTGTTCGCCAATTGCCTCATCGCGCTCAATGCGAACACCGGCGAACGGATCTGGCATTTCCAGACCGTCCACCACGACGTCTGGGACCGCGACCTGCCCACAGCGCCCGCGCTCGTCACCGTCAAAAAGGACGGCCGGACGATCGAAGCCGTGGCGCAGCCCACCAAATCGGGCTTCGTCTTCCTGTTCGACCGCACGACCGGCGACCCGGTCTACCCCATCGATGAGCGCCCCGTTCCCACAAACACTGAACTGGACGGCGAAGTCCTGAAACCCACCCAACCCTATCCGGTCTTGCCCGAGCCGTTCGCCCGCCAAAGCGTGACGGAAGCGGACCTGAACGACCTGGTGCCGGATTCGTCCTACCAGGAGCTCAAAGCGCGGTTTGCAGGTTACAAAACGGGGAATGTCTTCACTCCGCCGTCCAGGGAAGGCACGATCATCTTCCCGGGTTTTGACGGCGGCGCGGAATGGGGCGGCCCGGCTTTCGACCCGGAAACCGGCCTGCTCTACGTCAACGCCAACGAAATGCCCTGGATCCTGACCATGGTGGAGGTGAAAGACGACGAACCGGCCGAAGAAACCAACCTGACGGCCGGCCAACGCCTGTATGCGCGCCATTGCCGCTCCTGCCACGGCCCCGACCGGAAGGGCGCAGGGAATGTGCCGTCCATCGCTGAGGCAAATACAAAATACGACGGTGCAGCCTTTACCACGCTGGTGCGGTCGGGAGTGCGCATGATGCCGGCATTCCCGCAACTCGACGACAAGGAGCTGGCCGCCATCGCTGCTTTCGTCCTCGACGACAAGGCGGCGCAAACCAAAAAATTTGAGGGCCCTAAAGAACCTTCAAATCCATATTGGAAAATGCCCTACGGCACCACGGGCTACAACAAATTCCTGACCAAAGAGGGCTATCCCGGCATCAAGCCGCCCTGGGGTACGCTCAGCGCCGTCAACCTGAACACCGGCAAGATCGAATGGAAGACCACCCTGGGCAGCTACCCCGAATTTGAGGCCAAAGGCATCCGCACCGGCTCCGAAAACTACGGCGGGCCGGTAGTGACAGCGGGCGGACTGGTCTTCATCGCCGCGACACGGGATGCCAAATTCCGGGCTTTCAACAAGCATACCGGCCAACTCCTGTTCGAGACGGACCTCCCGGCAGCAGGGTTCGCCACCCCCGCGGTCTATGAACTCAACGGCAAGCAGTATATCGTCATCGCATGCGGCGGCGGAAAGCTGGGGGTCCGGAGCGGGGATGCATTTGTGGCTTTGGGGATTTGAGGGGATTCGGTTCCTCCCCGACCGCCGTAGCCTTGGCGGAGGTGGTAATTCCTCAGTTCCTCCATTTTTGCGCTTTGCAGTACCTTGGGGTGCAATATTGAACCATATACCTCTATGCACATGATACACCCTTCCAGGTTATTCCTCTTCGCCATGTTCGGTTGTCTGATCCTTTCATGCCACCAGGTCAAAGGGCCTGATGAGTTGCAGGCCCTGACCGATCATGCTGCATTCATTAAGGACCTCTATGCCGGCCTCCCATTCGACATGCCCAGGGTAAAGGAGCCGCGATTCCCCGATTTCCGGGTGAACATCACGGAATTCGGCGCGGTAGGAGACGGCATGGTCAAAAACACCCAAGCTATTGCCGCGGCCATCGCCGCAGTTGCGGAAAAAGGCGGAGGGACGGTCGTGATCCCGCGCGGCATCTGGCTGACCGGTCCGATCACGCTTCGGAGCAACATACGCATTCACACCGAGGAAGGAGCGCTTGTGCAGTTCAGCGCCGACAAAAGCGATTACCCCCTGGTGGAGACCAGTTTTGAAGGCCTGGAGACCTATCGCTGCATGTCGCCCATCAATGGCCGCAACCTGGAGAATATCGCCTTTACCGGCAAGGGTATTTTCGACGGCTCGGGCGACGTCTGGCGCCCGGTTAAAAAAAGTAAAATGGCGCCGGCCGCCTGGGGAGCGCTCGTCAAATCCGGCGGCGTGCTGAGCGATAACGGTCAGACCTGGTACCCATCCGAGCAATACAAAAAAGGGGATACCCCCGGGAATTTCAATGTACCCGACTTCAACCGCAAAGCGCAGTTCGAAGCCGTCAAGGACTACCTCCGCCCCGTAATGGTGAGCCTCGTCCAATGCAAAACGGTGCTGCTGGACGGGCCGACTTTCCAGAATTCGCCGGCCTGGAACATCCACCCGTTGATGTGTTCGGATGTGGTGATCCGCAACCTGACGGTCCGAAACCCCTGGTACGCCCAGAACGGGGACGGGCTGGACCTGGAATCCTGCCGGAACGTGCTGATCTATCATAACACCTTTGATGTGGGGGACGACGCCATTTGTTTCAAATCGGGAAAAGACGCGGATGGCCGGAAACGGGGCATGCCGACAGAGAATGTCCTCGTTTCCTACAATACCGTTTACCACGGACACGGCGGGTTTGTGATCGGCAGCGAAATGTCGGGCGGCGTGCGGAATGTCCGGGTGGACCACTGCTCTTTTATCGGAACGGATGTCGGCCTCCGCTTCAAGAGCACCCGCGGACGCGGCGGCGTGGTGGAAAATATATACATTTCAGACATCGACATGGTCGGGATCCCTGCCGAGGCGATCCGGTTCAACCTGTTTTACGGCGGCAATTCGCCGATCCTGGAAGCCGACCAGAACCCGGAAGATGAGGCCAGGGATGAAGCGCCGGTACCCGTCACGGAAGAAACGCCCTCCTTCCGGAACATCCACATCAAAAACATCAGGGTTGCGGGGTCGAACATTGCCGCCATGTTCCAGGGGCTGCCCGAAATGAACCTGCGGGACGTGACATTGGAAGACGCGACCTTTGAGACCCGGCAAGGCTTCACCCTCATCGACGCCGACGGCATTTCCTTTCAGCGTATTACGCTCCGTCACCAGGCAGGCCCGGGTCTGATCTTTTACAACACGAAGCATGTTGCGGTGGAAAAAATGGAGATCGTAACCGGTGAAACAGACTGGGTTCGCGTACTTGGCGATCAATCATCAGGCATTCACCTGGATATCAAAGGGATGGATCGCGCGAAATGCGCATTCGGCCGGGGTGCGTCGGAGGGGGCGGTGAGTTTGGAGTGAGGTTTAGATTACTCGGTTCCTCAATTTTGGGATATGTTTTGAGGTGTTTATCGTTGTTTGTTTTTGTTTGTTTTTGTTTATTTTTGTTGCGCGCCTGAGGATCAGCGCATTGCTATTCCCAAAAGATAGAACATGACCAACAATCTGACGGCACCATCGGCGGCTTTTTTGTACCTGTAGATGAGATGCGAAAACGGTATAACACCCTGCCCGAAGGGGGACTTGAGCGGGAAATCTTTCATGCGTCCAAACCATTATGGATATGGGAAAAAATGGATTCGGAAGGTCGCATCAGAATAGACAGGATTAAAGAATATTGCGAACTTCGATTGCTTCATTATTATCAATTTGATGGAAGAAGCCGAAATAGACTTGGCATCATCTTTCGAAAAAGATCAATTTTTACAATTGATTGCTGATAACCCTTTTCCAGCCATACGGGAGAATGCTTTGAAAATTATTAATGCCCGGGATTTTCAAACGGCCACGGAGTATTTTTCTACAATCCCAGAAAATGGCGTCGAAATGGATATTCTCCTTTTTAATGCGCTCCTTTTCAAAACCGAATATTTCGAACAGGCAAAAGAGATCCTCTTTACAATGAAGGATCAAGGCATTTCGCCTGACGAGGCTACTTTCAATCTGATGTCTGACAAAGCCTCAACTTACGAAGAAACCCAATGGCTCTGGGAAGAATTCAAGGACTTTGATTTTTAGCACTTTACCCTCCCCGATTTTGACGCCCTCCGAAAATTATTGCTAATTTCAACCCGGATTCCGAAGGTTTCTCGTGAACGACCAATCCTGTTACCGGCAACCAAGAATAACTAATGTCAAGCGTTGAATCCACAATAAATGTGCCGTCAGGAACAAGATATTTAACCCTTGATTCGCATAAACCCGCCTACGTCAAGGCTATCGCCACCGGGCAACGAAGCCCATGGCGAAGTTGGCGGGCGGAGCAACCACAAACCATCATAAACCCGCCTACGCCGAGGCTATGGCGGGCGGAGCAACCATAAACCATCATAAACCCGCCTACGCCGAGGCTATGGCGGGCGGAGCAACCATAAACCATCATAAACAACCACAAACCATCATAAACAACCATGAGAACCTCCCTCCTCCAAATCGCCTTCTTCCTCCTCTTCATCCAATTCACCGCAGCCCAACCGACCCGCCTCCTGCGCCAACCCGACATCCACGGCGACCGCATCGTATTTGAATACGGCGGCGACCTGTGGACGGCGGCCAAAACCGGCGGACAGGCGCGGCACCTGACCAGCTTCCAGGGCGTGGAATCCGACCCGAAATTTTCGCCCGATGGGACCCAGATCGCCTTTACCGGGGTTTACGGCGGCAACCAGGACGTATACGTCATACCGGCCGAGGGCGGCGAACCCCGGCGCCTCACCTGGCACCCGGCGCCCGATATCGTACGGGGGTGGAGCCCGGATGGAAAGGTCGTTTTCAATTCGCCCAGGGAAAGCGCACCGGGCGGCTCGACTAAAATGTGGCAGATCGGGCTCAACGAGACCTTCCCGCAGGCCCTGCCTATGCCGAGGGCCTTTCGCGGCGCCTATTCACCCGACGGCGCTTCCTACGCTTACGAGCTGGTAGCCCCCTGGGATATCGAATGGCGCAACTACCGCGGCGGCCAGAACCGGCCCATCTGGGTGCTCGACCTGAAGAGCCACGAGCTCAAAACACTGCCCTGGCAAAACAGCAAGGACCAGCAACCCGTCTGGATGGGCGACAAGATCTACTTCCTCTCCGACCGGGATCTGGCCATGAATATTTACAGCTACGACACCCGGACCTCAGCCCTGGAGCAGCTCACGACCTTCGCCGAATACGACGTCAAACAACTGGCGGGCAGCGGCAATACCCTCATTTTCGAATACGGCGGCGACCTGTATACCCTCGATCCAACTTCCAAGGCCGCTGCAAAGATCTCCATCGAAGTGAAAGGCGATTTTCCCTGGCTTCAACCCCATTGGGAACCGGCGGCTGAATCCCTTGGAAACGCCTCCCTTTCGCCCGGCGCCAAACGCGTCGTATTCGAAGCGCGCGGGGAGATCATCACCGTGCCGGTGGAAAAAGGCGATCCCCGCAACCTGACCAACTCACCCGGCGCCCGCGACCACGACCCGGTCTGGTCGCCCGACGGAAAGAGCGTGGCCTGGTTCTCGGATGCCAGCGGCGAATACAGCCTGATGATCGGCGCGCAGGACGGCCTGACGCCGCCCCGGGAGGTAAAGATCCCCTCCCCCACTTTTTACTATTCGCCGACCTGGTCGCCCGACGGGAAATACATCGCCTATACCGACCACCTGCAACAATTGTGGATGATCAACGTCTCAACCGGCAAAACAACCCTGGTGGATCAGGACCTTTTCCTGCACCCCGAACGGACCATCAACCCGGTCTGGTCGCCGGATTCCAAATGGATCGCGTATTCCCGAAGGCTGGAAAGCGAGTACCACGCCATTTTCGCCTGGTCGATCGACCAATCCAAATCGCTGCAACTGACCGACGGCCTGTCCGACGCGGTTTCTCCGGCCTGGGACGCGAACGGCAAATACCTCTACTTCCTGGCGAGCACCAACCTGGCCCTGGCCTCAGGCTGGCTCGACATGAGCTCCATTGAGCGCCCCATCCGGCGGTCGGTGTATTTTATGGT
This sequence comes from Lewinellaceae bacterium, assembly GCA_020636325.1. GTDB lineage: Bacteria > Bacteroidota > Bacteroidia > Chitinophagales > Saprospiraceae > JACJYC01. Next base: position 219,605 of record JACJYC010000009.1, on the reverse strand, counting down.
CCTGAAAAAAGGGGAACCGTCGCCGCTCCTGCCGGAGAGCGATGAACCCGAAGGCGGCGCCGATGCGGAAAAGGATAAAACGACGGATAAGGCCCCTGAAGAAAAAGCGGATGCCAAAAAGGAATCCGGCGTCAAGGTCCAGATCGACCTGGACGGGCTGAACCAGCGCATCCTGGCCGTCGATATGCCGCCCAGGGATTACGTGATGCTGAAAGCCGGCGCAGAGGGCGAGTTGTACATAGCCGAAAACGTGCAGAACCAGGACGGGGCAACGTTGCACAAATTTTCCCTCAAGGATCGCAAGGGGGATAAATTCCTGTCGCCGCTAAACGAGTTCGCCCTTTCGCCCGACGGCAAGAAATTGCTCTACAATTCCCACGGTCAATGGGGGGTGGTGGAGACCGCCGGCAAACCCAATATCGGCGACGGCAGCCTGAACGTGTCCGGCGTCCAGATCCGGGTCGACCCGCGCAAGGAGTGGAAGCAGATCTTCCGGGAAGGCTGGCGGTACCAGCGGGATTACCTGTACGTGAAGAACGTACACGGCGCCGACTGGAACAAGATCTACGAGATGTATGCCCCGCTGGTGGACCACGCAGCCCACCGAAGCGACCTGACCTACCTGCTGGATATCCTGGGCGGTGAAGTTTCCATCGGCCACTCCTTTACCGGCGGCGGCGACAACCCCGAAGTGAAGCCCGTCCCGATCGGATTATTGGGCGCCGACCTGGAAGCGGCCGGCAACCGGTACCGCATCAAGAAGATCTATACCGGCGAGAACTGGAACCCGGGCCTGCGGGCGCCCCTCAGCATGCCGGGTGTGGACGTATCGGAGGGCGACTACCTCATCTCGGTTGACGGCAACGACCTGACCACGGCGCTGAACCCGTACAGCCTGTTTGAAAATAAAGCGGACAAGCAGGTGGTGCTCAAAGTAAGCCGGGATCCGTCCGGCGCCGGCGCGCGGCAGGTGAAGGTCGTCCCCGTAGGCAATGAAAACGCCCTGCGCACCTTCGCCTGGGTGGAGGGCAACCGCCGCAAGGTGGACGAACTCACCAACGGGCAGATCGCCTATGTCTGGCTGCCCAATACCGCCGAGGACGGGTACGCCTATTTCAACCGGTATTATTTCGCCCAGCAACACAAGAAGGGCGTGATCCTGGATGAACGCTACAACGGCGGCGGCTACATAGCCGACTATTTTGTCGACATTCTGAACCGGCAACTCCGCGGTTACTTCAACAACCCGGCCGGCAAACGCACACCCTGGACCGAGCCGCTCACCGGCATCTTCGGCCCCAAGGTGATGATCATCAACGAAATGGCGGGTTCGGGCGGCGATATGCTGCCTTACATGTTCAAGGAAATGCAACTCGGCCCGCTGGTAGGGACCAAAACCTGGGGCGGCCTGGTCGGCATCTGGGACACCCCCAACCTGGTTGACGGCGGCTACATGACCGCACCCCGCGGCGGCTTCTTCAACCTGGACGGTGAGTGGGATGTGGAGAACAAGGGCATCACCCCGAATATCGAAGTGGAAATGACCCCGAAAGAGGTGATCATGGGCCACGACCCGCAACTGGAACGCGCAGCAGCGGAGGCTATGCGGTTGCTTAAGGAGCATCCGGTGGAATTGAAGGCGGAACCGGCGGCGCCGGTGCGGGCGATTCGGCCGAAGAAGTGAGATCTCACGACTCGTGCCTTGCCGGCCAGGTATTTTTACAATCACATAAATTATAAAAATTATGTATTAACCCCTATAAATTCAGCAAATGCACCCGACGGGTATTTTTACCAACCAAACAGGTAAAAATGCCCGTTTTTTTTTATCCGTAATTCCTCCCTTGATCCCAAAGCTTCCAAGGGCCTAAATTTGCCCTATCCGACAAATCATTTTCTCCAGGTTCTCCTTGTGAATTTCAGCAATTAACAGCTGGGCGGTATCATCCTGCACGGCCGAACCCAATATCTTTTTTCATCACCTAAATGCAATCGTATGCTTGCGCCGGACAAAACCATTACCGAGGGATTACTGATCCAATTCCTCAAAGCCTATCAGTCAGTCACGCTGGCGGCCGTTACGCTCCAGCAATCCCAGTTCTTCCCGCTAACGCCGACACCGGACTGGATGAAAAACCTGCAGGCCAGCCTCGCTTCCGCTCAATCCAAGGGGACGGACTGGCTGATCAACCAGGGGCCGATCGTGGCATCCCAAACGCCCCACTACTTTGTGACCTACAGCAACAGCGTCCAGGTATTGGCCGACAACATTCAGAATGCCGCCACCGTATCGGAGGCCATCCATTACCTGCAATGGCTGAAAAGCCACGTCACCGCTATCCCGGCAAGTGCAGAAAACCAGCAAAAGATCCTCAATGATTTCTCAAAGGATTTTCAGAAATACCGCGACGCCGTGGAGACTGCCCTGGATGAAGCCGCCAAAACGATCAAATCCGACCAGGTCGTCGTCGCTCAGCTGCAACAACAGATCGAACAGCTCTACCAGGATATCGCCGTGGAAACCTCCAAGGCGGACGGCGGCATGACCTCCATTGCCACCACCGGCATATCGCTGTCTTTCGGGATTGTAGCCGTCACTTTTGCCGTCCTGACCGCAGCCAACCCCGCTTTCCCCATCATCGGCGCAGCCCTCGCCATCGGCGGGTTGACCATTGCCGCCATTACCACCGCCATCAATGAAGGCAAGATCGAGGAAAACCTGAAAAAGATCAAAACCCTCAAGGATCAACTCCTCGACGAAGACCAGGCCATCGTCATCCTGCAGGGGCTCCAACCCATGCTCAACACCGTCGACAAGGCGCTCGTCAGCATCCAATCGGCGATCGATATGTCTTCCATCTGGTCGGACCAGGGCAGCAACATCGATGACACCATTTCAGAATTGCAACACTATACCGACGCCAATTTCAAAACCATGCCCGAGATCGCCTCACTCCCGGATGCCGCCAAGGCCTGGGGCGAAATCGCGCAGGTCGCCATCAATATCGAGAAAGCCGTATCGGGCATGGTTTCCGGCGGCGTCATCAAAACCGCAAAAGCGTAATTCATTCTTCAACCTATAAAAAACAAGATCATGGGTAAAATTGCATCCTTGGTACCCCAAAACGCATCCGGACAAAAGGACGTTCTGGCCAATCACGTGGACGTACTCACCAAAATCCGCGCCTACGCCATTGCCGTAGAGCAAACAAACCTGCAAACCATCATCAATCCGCCGCCCGACTGGTTCGATACGCTGAATACCAACCTGGGGGTAGCCAAAAAACACGCCGGCAACTGGACGCAAACGCTGGAGCCCGCCATCACCTCCACCATCCCGCAGGCAGTGATCAATATCGGCAGCCGTTTCCAGACCGGCACGGCCAATATCCTCCAGATCCTTCAGGATTCGAAGAATAATCCCACCACCGAACAGATCTCCACCATTCAGGCCGAATTGAACTGGATATTCAAGCATATCGGCGATGAAAAAACCAGCATCGACGGGGTGAAATCCAATTTTTCCACCTTCCAGACCGACGCCGGCAATGACCTGACCAACCTCACCACCGGCAACAACAGCATCCAGAAAGCCTTGCTGGACGATCAGAAGGTGGTTACCGATCTGAATTCGGATATCGCCATCCAAAAAGCGGATATCGCTAAAGATAACGCAGCCATCACAGCAGCCGGTATCGCCGCCGGCGTCGGGTTGTTTGTCGGGGTTTCCGTGGTCGGTTTGGGCGCCGCCTCCACAGGTCCGGCGGCTCCATTTGCCATCGCGATCGGCGCATTCATTATCGTAGCCGCCATTGCCGAAGCCGCTACCGTGATCGCCATTTATGAGAAAAAACTGGCGGAAGCCCAGGACAAGCTCAACACGGATACCGCCGAACTGGCCAACGAGCAACAGCAGATCGCCTCGCTGACGGTCATGAATACCTCCGTCACTACGCTGGTGGACAAGAACAAGGATATGGCACAGTCATTGACCGATATCGCCGACTGGTTTGGTATCATCACCACCCAGGTGAATACCGTGATCAGCGACCTGAACGATTCCAAATCGGACATGAGCCAGTCGGATTGGGTTGATCTCTCCCTGGACATCCAGCAAGCGCAGAAGGACTGGGCGAATTTCGTGACCTTCGCAACCGGCATGCAGACAACCGTCACCACCTTGCAGAACAAGATCGTCAACATCCACAAGTTGTCCGGCGCCGACGCGGCCTGAGAACCGGTTTCTTTCCAAACGTACCCAAAGTAGTTGTTAACCCGGAAGGGGTTGCGCCCGAACGCATCCGTCAAGGATCCTGTTTACATCATACCGGCGGACAAGATATGCTGAAGGCGAGACGGGCAGCGGGATGGTCTCACATCCTCCCGCTCTCACTCCATCACCCGCTCGTTGCTTTTCTTGCAAAATTGTCCGACAATATGAGCTTGCGCAACCCCGACCTTTTAATCCAACGGATTATGCTCAATCCAAACCTGACGCAGGCGGACCTCCAACAAGCCCTCAATTCCGCCACGTCGGTCACCAACTTTGCGCAGGCTATCGTAACGGCCGTTCCGTCCATTTCGGACCCGCCGTCCTGGTACGGGCCCATTCAGGCCGATATCAGCGCCGCACAGACCCGGGCGCAAAACTGGATCGACAATACCTGCCCGGCCGTCACCAAAACCATACCGGGCGCCATCATCGCGTTCAACGGAAGTTTCCAATCCGCAACAACGCAATTGCTCAACCTGCTGAATGAGATTGACAATCAGCCCGGCAGCAAGCCGACGGCAGCTCAGCGGTCAACGGTCAGCACACAGATCAACAACCTGATCTCCGCCGTCGAAACGCAACAGAAATCGGTTGAACAGGTCCGCACCCAGGTGGCCGGTTACACGGCTTCTACCAACTCGGATCAACAAAAGATCGCAACCGATTTAGGCGCCGCGACCGCCAAATTCACAAACGGCGCTTCAGCGGTTTCCCAGGTGTCGGCAGCCCTCGGGGAAAACTTCCTAGACAGCCAGCAGTTGGGGCCTTGCAACGTCATCGTCAACGTCAATTTCAACGTGTCCATCAAAGTCGACGAGGTCGGCGCCGACCCCACGCTGGTCACTACCATTTACGCCAAAGCCATCCTTGAAAATGTGGTGAATAACGTACAGGGCGCCCAAAAAGCCGTCCAGACGGTCTACGACGCCTGGGGTATTCTCCAAAGCAAGTTCACGGCCGTACTGACCAACCTCAACGACGCCACGGACGATTCCTACGCCGACGATTTCAAACAGCTCGATATCCAGACGGCGCAGGCACAATGGCAACAATTGACTACCTACGCTCAAGGTCTCCAATGACGACCCTGACCGGGATTCTATCCCCGCCTTTTTCATTCCTTAACGCTTAAAACAAAAAACCATGCTCAATTTTGCTTTAAAGGGAACCTATCAGGACAGCACAGGCTACAGCTGGGATTATTACCGCGACGACCAGCTCGACCCCAATCCTGATCCCAATGCATTTTATATCATCCCCAAACCGCAATTTGTGACGGACACCCAGGGGAACCCTTCCTTCAACATCACCACCAATCAGACTGACGGCGCCGACAACGGATCCGGCGTCTGCCGGTTTGATGTGGAATTGTCCGTCCCGGCCGACATCCAGGCAGCCATTTCCAGCGCGATCCTCGGCAATGCGACCAAATTCCCCGGCGTCACCAAACCGAATTTCATCGCACTGGCGCTGAACAAGGGCAGTTGGGCCGCTTTCAACCTGGCCGCCGGCGGAACAACGACCACGTTTACCGCCGCAGCCTCCAATTTCGGCAGCAATGTGGCGAGTTTCCTGGCCCACCTGAGCAAAACCCAGCTGGAAGCCTGCAAAACCGCTTTTTCCAACCAGGGCGGCGCAGTCGACGTAACCTACTATCTCTGGGTTCCGGCCAGGCTGCAAAGCGTCTCCGCCGTACTGAAATTCGACTCTTCGATCGCCTACCAGTACCAGGTCACCCAACCGAAATACGACAGTTGGGGCGATCAGGTCAGTCCGGGGTCGGTCAAAGCACTCCTGACAGAGTCCAATTCTTCCAGCGTCAAGATCACCTGGGGGATCTCCAACCCGCCGCAGGACCTGGTCAAGGATGTCACGACATGGGCCAACGACACCATTGCCGACCTCGTCACGGCAGAGGTCAACAAGGCCATCCAGCTGCAAAAGCTCAAGAGCGACGAGAGTTTCAACATCAGCGAAGTCAGCAGTTTTACCAACAACTATGCCGAGAACATGGTCATCAACTGGCTGATCCAGCCGACGGCTACGCTGCCTTCTTTCCCGAATATGAAACTGAACATAGCCGATTTCGAAACCACCGTGAACACCCAGCAGCAGCATATGGTGGTGAGCACCAACCTGCCCTTCCAAAGCGATAGCCAGCACCAACTCGACATCGTGCCCAAGATCCCGGCAGGCGGCGGCGTATCCAACCCCGCCTTCATTAAAAGTGTGACGATCACCATTTCCTATCCGACCTTGCCGCAATCCAAATCGACCTACACCTTCACCGCCAACGGCAGTCAGGCATTCGTAGCCGATTTTGACACCCAGATCGGGGTCGAATGGAACCTGGAATATTCGGTCAATTACCAGGATCCGAACATGGGTACGGTTACCGGACGGATCAACGGCATCGACATGGGGGCCTATACGCTCAAGGTGGAGGAAGCCGGCATTCTGACCGTGAATTTCGACGGTCAGCAAGCCTTCAATTCGGAAGGCACCAAGCCCAACGAGATCGACCTCAACTTCAGCTATATCAGCCAGAACGATACTACGCCCGTCAATCAGGTTGTCCGCCTGACGCCCAAAGAGCCGCAGCAATCCGTGACCAGCCTGCAGGCGCACCCCATCAACGCCGGTTACAATTTCCAGGCGACCTACGTATTTCCGGGCAGCGTCACCTACCAGGCGCCGCTGGTGCAGAACCAGACCGGTTTCCAACAGATCCTTCCGGCGGCCGATGCCTTGCATTCCGTCAACCTGATCGTATACGTTCCGGTTAGCCAGGCCAACTCCAATCCGGTTTTTGACGCCACCGTCAATATGTGGTATGACGGAACGGTGAAGCTGCCGGACGGTTATTCCGGATCCTTGCCAACCAAGGCCTCACCGGCGGTCTTCACCCTGACCCCCAACCCGGATCAAACGGGAAACCTGTTTGCCCGGGACGTGTTTGTCGGCCTCGCCACCGCGGATCAGCCCCTGGTCTACTCCGCTTCCATCGACGCCGCATCGGGGTCAACGGACATTCCGGCTCAACCCATCCAGAATACGCAGCCTTCGGTCATGGTTTCGCCGACCCAACGGTATTTCACCCTGGAGATCGACCCGGCGGCCATCAACTGGAAATCGGTCGCTTTTTCATCGGTTGAAGTGCTGGTCACCATAACCGTCGACAAGGGAACCGCCTCCGCCGGATCCGGGGTGCAACCCGAGCGGTCCTTTACCTGGAATAAGGGCGAAACGGGCAGCAAGTACCTGACCATTCCCACCCAGGCCGGCAACATAGTGAGCTACGACTGCAAGATCAACTACGTGACGCCGGGCAGCGCCACCCAATCGTCGACGTTCTCCAAACAGACCGACGTGACCTTCAACATCCCGGCAACGCCGACGACCAAATCATGATGGCCCGGCCGATCCTCAATACAGCGAAAACGGACCTGTTTCCCGGCCTGCATCCTGCGGTTGCGGAGGCAGGCCGTTTTCGGCCGGCGGACGCCCGATCCGTACGCGAAATGCTGACCCGGCTCAGTCGCCCCTGGTTGGCGGCGCAATCAGCCGGCCGGCCGGTGGACAACAGCCTTCTTACCCCGAACGGTTATCCGCTGGAATTCAATTTCTCCAGCCGTTCGGATGATATTTGCTATACCGCAGAGCCGGGCCTTCCGGACGATTCACCGGCACGGAAGCGGCAATATATCCGCCGGTTCGCGCCGGATTTCGATCCGGAGACTTATCCGCTTTTAAAGGCATTATCCGTTGCTCCTGATCAGCGATACGGCCACTGGATCAGCTTTCGCCACCAGTACGGCATGGTCGGTTGCAAGGTTTATCAGGAGGTGCCCGTTTCCGGCCGGCCGCTGGTCAGGTCTGCGTTGGGCGCCGAATTTCCCGAATTCACCGGGCCGGCGCTGGAACCCATGCTCATCGGCGTTATGCCCGGGAAACCCGGGTTAATGGAATTTTATTATCGCGCATCCGCACCTTCGCCCGCGGGCTTGCATCGCCTGTTCAAAGCCGGGAACGCCTCCGGTCAGCTGTCTTTTGCGTTGAATTGCCTCGGATACCTGGCCTCACAACCGGCTGCATCGGTATTGAACCGGCTGAGGCTGGGTGTCAGCCTGCGGGCAGCGCCGGGTAAAACGCCGGAAATCACCCTGTTTGTCCACGCTGCGCAATTGTTTCCGGATAACCGGCAGGCGGCCGGGATCATTTTGGATCTGGCCGGTCAATTGGGCGGCCAAATGCCGCTTTATGAACGGCTGTCCCGGCAATTTGAGGAGGGCCCGGCATATCCGGCGCATGGGATGATCAGCTTGAAATTCGATCCGCCCGGCAAGGTGGAGGTAGGCGTTGGGGTTGTGGGGAATGTAAAAGTAGGAATGTAAAAGTGGTTGTCAGCAGGGCGCCTCAGATCCGACCGGTTTGGTTCCAGGGGAATATCGTTAAATCGCGCCTGTTTTGTGCATCTTCTCCACCATATACCAGGAAAGGAGTTACTGTATCGGAGCCCGCAAGGTCGCGGAATGCAAATAGGTTTTTAAAGAATGAGGTATTAATCGTTTTTGCCGCTTTAATCTCTATGGCATTGATTGCAGCTCCAGGTTGATGTATGAATAATCCGGTTTGAGGTTTTGAGCTAACGTAGTTTTACCGGATTGACGCGGACCTGTAATGGCTATCAAGGGATATTGCCCTAAGGGTTCCAAGGCTTTATCGGTTAGAAAACGTTCAATCATTTTATGTAAATTCGGAATTTAATTCCAAAAACACATAAAATCTTGAAACTGCAACCGTAAACATGAAAATGTAAAATCAGCGCCTGCTTTTAAATTTTCACCTTTGCATTTTGCATTTTACATTCCTAAAAGTCCCCGTAATACACCTGCCAGCAAGGCAGGCCCAGCTCATTGCGCCACATATCCACCACCTGGTCGCGGTCGTCGAGGATGAATTCGATGAAGAATTTATCCCGGATATGCAGGTGGAACAGTTCGCTTTTGACGATCGAGTCCTTTCGGTTGTCATCGGCGGCGCGCATCAGGAGCAGGTCGCAGCCTATGGCGTGCGTTTCCAGCCAGCGCTCGGTGGCCTGGCGGGCGGTATCCTTCCGGCCGGAAACCAGGATGACCCGGTGCCCGAGATTCCGGTAGGTGGTCAGGAGGTGCGCAACGGGTTCGTTCAGGAGGTCCTTTTCACAGCCTTCCGAATCGTATGGGCTGCGGCCGTTGAGCAGGGCCAGGGTGCCGTCGAGGTCGCACATGACAGCGCGCGGCAGGCCCGGATCCTGGGCGGCGTAGCGCTGGTTTTTGGTATAAAACTGGCGGTGCATGGTCCCGATGACCTTAGCGCCGACCGGTTTTTCCCTTTTGGCGTCGCGGGCAATGCATTCTTCCAGCGGCGTATCCATTTCGATGACCTCAACGGTGACGTTGTCGTTGTGCGTCTTATTGAATTCCTGCACCAGTTGCAGGATGCGGGTTGCGTTTCCGGCGGCCAGGTTGGTGTCATCCACGATGACATGCTTGCCGTCTTCCAGGGCTTTGATGATGAGCAGATCGCGGACCTGTTTCACGAATTTTTCATTGCCGTTGCTGAAATGCCCGCCGTCGAACATGGCGCGAAGTTCGTCGCGGTTGATGCGTTTCCAGGCGTTGGGGTTCTCAGCGAGGAGTTTTTTGGCATAGGTCGATTTACCGCTGCCCGGCAATCCCCGCATTACGATCACTTTTTTCATAAATCATCTGTTTTATCGGCAAACGGTTTGGCAAAATCAGGCCGGATCAGTTTCCAGATGGCCGGCGCATAATCCTTGCCGTCGAGCATAGCGAACAGCAGCGCCGGATAGGTGCATTGCTGGAAATACAGGGCCGTTTCCTTGCGGTTGCCGAGTACCTTGAATTCGGCGCGGGCCCGTTCTTCCACGTTCCGAAAAGCGGCGTGAAGGTCTTCATTCGTTTTGCGGACCCATTGGTAGAATTCATCCGGCACCCGGTCGAGGATCTCATCCAGCGATTGGCCTTCCTTGAGGTATTCCCAAATGCTGAGGCTGGAAACCTGGGTGATGATCCGGTGGATGCGGACGTATTCTTCAAATTTGATCTTGTACCGCAACCCGCTCTCGAACCGCACGACAAAACCTTCGCGGTTTTCTTCCGCCAGTTCTTTCAACACATGGACGTCGCGTACGCCGTGATACCGCCGAACCGGCGTAAACCCTGGGTTTTCAACGGTTACCTCTTTACCCGTTTGGTTGTCCACAACGGCCAGCAACACCAGGTCTTCCATTTCACCGTAATCGACAACGATCCGGTTCTCTGGGTAGATGATCTCAAAAAGGTAGGTTTTGGTCTTATCCAGCGAGGGCAGCAAACGGCTGTACCTGCGCCGGAGGATAGCCGTTCCCCTGGCGGCCTGCTCGCTGGTAAAGGACCCGCGCGTAGCGATGAAGGCTTCGCCGTGGAGCCAGTAGAGGATTCCCAGGGAACCGTCCATCTTTTCGAACACCTCGAAAGGCTCGTTCGGTATGGCCTGCCCCGTGGTTTCACCCAGGTTGAAAAACTTTTTGAACGGCCGCGCCACCGGTTCCAGGTTCCCGTCCAGGATCAGGCCCCGGCATTGCAGGGTGATCGCATTCCATTCGCGTTCGTACTGGGTTTTGGCGGTATAATTGTAAATAAAGAACTCCGCCTCCGGGTGGCGCTGCACCTGGAGATATCCTTCGTTGATCAGGTCATGGAGTGCTTTCGGGTCAAACATGTTTCTGAGGAATCGAGGAATCGAGGAATCGAGGAACCGAAGAATGGAAGAATCGATTCCCCGGTTCTTCAATTCCTCAGCTCCTCAGGATTAATGCGGTACAAAAATCTGCTTCAGCTGTCCGACCAGGTCGCCGCTGCCGGCTACCGAGATGTTGCTGATCTTTTCGGCGATCTTTTCCACGTATTCCATCTCTTTCAATTTGAAGAGCATGGCGTTTTCTTCCATCAGCCTGGCCGTGTTCAACAAGCTCCGGGTAGAGGCGGTTTCCTCGCGCCGGGTGATGATATTGGCCTGGGCTTTTTTCTCGGCCACCAATACCTGGTTCATGATGTCCTTGACCTCGCCCGGCAGGATGATGTCCCGGATACCGCAGGATACGACTTCCACCCCCAGCTTTTCAGCGGCGGGCCGGACGACTTCCAGTACCTTGGCGCCGACGGATCCCTTGCGCTCCAGCAATTCGTCCAGGGTCAGTTCGCCGACAAACTCCCGCAAGGCCAATTGCAGGGCAAGATACAACTGCTTATCGTAATCGCGGGCCTCGGTATAGGCTTTTACGAAGTCCAGCATTTTATACTGAGCGTGAAAGTTGATCCGCAGGGCCGCCTTGTCGCGGGTCAGCAATTCCTGGCCGGACACTTCCAACTGGAGCTGACGCATATCCGACTTGACCACCTGGACCGGTTCGCCGTTTCTCCAGAAATGGTAGGTGCCTGGTTCCAGCACGCGGTCCAGTTGCCGGTTGATGAACAAAAGCCCTTTTTCGTATGGCTCCACAATGAAAGACCGCACGAAAGGCCCCATTTCCATTCGCTCCAGGATCGTCAGGTCGACCGGTTCGGTTATCCAGATCTTGGATCGGTCGGCCCGGATGAACTCCCGCCGGATCGGCCCCTTCCAATAGGCGTACTGGCCCGGGGGCAGCACACCGCGGAAAACGCCTTTTTCGAACTGGAGGACGATCTCGTGTTCGGGCACATCGATCACATCCAGCATGGAAGCCAGTTGGCGGTTCTCCAGCAGAATGCTGAGATCAACAGGCGTTACGAAGGGTTTAGTCATATCGCAGATCAGGGTCTGCTCGCCAAACCAGGTCCAGTGCGGGCCGCTGGTCAGGATGCGTTGCAGGGCGCCGTTCTTCATGACCAGTGCGACCTGCCAGGGATTCAAAACTAACCTTTTCATGGTCATCAAATTACAGAGGTTTTACAATTTAGTTGGTAGAAAACAGGCGCCGTTGTCTATCGGGTTGGAGCGGAAAACGGGGGCTCCGAACTGAAGTTCGGGGGAAGTCAGAACTGAAGTTCACCGTTTTACTAGGCTTCGTCCCGAGTGGGTCATCCGCCGCACCTTCGGTGAATGTCTTCCTCCATTCCGAAGAAGGGAGGGCGGACCGGCGGAATCTTCCCGGGACAACGGGACCTGTTTTCAAGGGTGGGCATTTTTAGGGAAGTTGCCCGCTTCCATCATGGATTAAATGTCCATTGCTCTAACCAACTGAGCTAACCCCTCGAAAAGGGTGCGGGAATCGAACCCGCGACTCATGGAACCGTTGTTCTGCCAGTTGAACTATCCCGGTTGGCCGGGAGGAGGAATCGAACCTCCATTCACGGTGTGACGGCAGTGATCGGCTTTCGCCAAACAAGGACAGCATATTGCATCCCTACCGGGGCAATACTGCGGGGCTTTCGGGAAACCCTCGCCAGGTTCGCTTGCCGGGAGGTTTGCCTGGCTCCCGGAAAGCGGCCGTGATATTTATTCCGGATGTTCTCCGGGGACCGTTCAGCATTTTGTGTCAACAGAATTTTTAGCACGCGCAGCGTGATGAAAATTAAAGTTTTGCGTCTTTGCGCGAAAACACAATTTTGAACAGTCTCGTTCTCCGGTGTGATTGATCGTCTCTTTTGACAAAACAAAGATGCGCATCGTACTACGCAACCAATTTGCGCAGTAGAAATTATTTTTCAAAATTTTCAAAAAAACAGATCAGGCCCGGTTGGTAAATACCTCGTAAAAGGCACAACGAATTCACTTTAATTCACTGCATTTCAATGAAATAAATCTTTATTGGTATTGCAAAATGTATACGGTTGATTTTCCTGATCGCTGTATAAATCCCAAATCAAATTATTTGGTTCCCGCAGTTGGACATTTTAACTGCGCAATATATTTGCGTATATTGTTGCTTATTCGCAAAACCCGCATCATGTCCGTCAACAAACTCGCTCTGCTCCGTTATAAGGTGATCGATCAATGCCTTCAGAACCATTACCGGAAATGGACCCTGGAAGACCTGATAGAGGCCGTATCCGATGCCCTGTACGAATACGAAGGCATACGGGACGGTGTCGGCAAACGCACCATACAACTGGATATCCAGAATATGCGCAGCGATAAGCTCGGCTACAATGCCCCGATTGTCGTCACCGACCGCAAGTTTTACAGCTACGCCGACAAGCAATACAGCATTACCAACAGCCCGATCTCAGGGCACGACCTGAACAAGCTCAACGAGGTGCTGATCTTCCTGCGGCAGTTCAGCGGTTTCGGTCATTTTCGCGAACTGGCGGAGATGACCGCCCGCCTCGAAGACAACATCTACCGCCGGAAACACAACGGCCAATCCTTTATCGACCTGGAGAAAAACGAGTTGCTGAAAGGATTGGAATACATCCAACCCATCCACGAGGCCATTCTGAACCGGCAAACCTTGCTGGTCACCTATCAGTCATTCAAGGCGCGGCAGCCTGCCGACGTGATTTTTTACCCCTACCTGCTGAAGGAATACCGCAACCGCTGGTTCGTGCTGGGCGAACGCAAAAAGGAATCCGGCCTGGTCAATTTTGCGCTCGACCGGATCGAAGGCCTCAGTACGCTGCCCGGCGAGCCGTACAGGGAAAGCCCGGTGCCGGATATCCACCATTATTACAAGGACGTGATCGGCGTAACCAAATCCCAGGGGCAGCGCCCGGTAAAGGTCACCCTTGAGATCAATGCGCAACACGCCCCCTATATCCGCACCAAACCGATGCATCCCAGCCAGGAAATCCTGGATTCCGGACCGGATCGCATGGTCTTCACCATTGAGGTCGTCCTGAACTTTGAACTGGAGCGCGAGATCCTTGGTTTCGGTGAAAATCTGCGTGTACTGGGGCCCAGAATACTGGTGAAGCGGATCGGGGAGCGGCTGCGGCGGGCGGGAGAGGGGTATGGGAGAGGGTGAGGGAGAGAGGGTGAGAGGGTGAGAGGGTGAGAGAGGGTGAGAGGGTGAGAGGGTGAGAGAGGGTGAGGTAGAAAAGTCGGTTGAACAGGAAAAATACGATATATATTTTTTAATATCTTTAAAATGTCATTATTTATGATTACAAATTAAAGATTTTTTAAAATTTTTAAGTTAAAGTCAAAAAAATGCTTGATTGCTTTTTTTAAAAAAAATACATTTGTGATGTTCATATAATTCAACCAATAAAACTCTAACAGTTATGAAAAAACCCGCTTTAATCTGGCGCTTTATTGCCGTATCATTTCTTTGCTTGCCTTTTGCCGTTAAAGCTAATAACAACGGTAATTATCCTTTGGAATGCCGTGGACAATGTGCCTCCAATTGTATTAGCTGGTATATCAATTACAGTGATAACTGTGATTGTATTATTGACGAATTTATCTCCATCCATTATATGGGAATGGTTGGCGGTATCCCATTTTTACAAATTAATACCCACGAAACACAACCCGGATGGGTTGGATTGAATGCAATCGCTTTAGGATGCGATTGTGTGCCTTGCAGTTAAAATCTCCGTTTTTTTAATCCTGATGACCACTTAATCCGTGGTACTCCATTTTGAAAAAAGCCTGATCGTTTTATTAGTTTCTAAAATAAAATATCCGCTATGAAAAATATAAAGCATACGGCAGGTATAATATTTATTACTATTTTATGTTCATGCGCTTCCAATCAGACTATGGAAGAACTGAACAATAAAGAGAATTCTTTCCTTCAAGGCGGCGAACCAAAAACCGGGGCAGGTTCTGCCACGTCTGTCAGGACGGATCCAGATGACCTAAGGTATCAGTTGACTATCTCGGACGGGCAGTTTTATGACCCTGTATTTACTGGACGGGTATTATCATATATGAATAGGTTCACCTATCACAAGCCGGAAGAAAACTGGCTGCAAATGCACAAAGTGATTGAAGAAGCCCTAGGAACATTAGACAAGCAATTACCAATTGAAGCCGCTCTAACCAATACGGAGAGTATCGTTTTTGTTTTTCTTGATAAATACGTAAATAAGGTTCCGATTTCGGTGAAATCTGCCGAAGTAACAAGGTTTTATCTTGAAAAATTGCAAAAATTAAATTCAAAAGCCGAATTGGGCGTCGTCATTTTTGCATACTCCAGAATAAAAAAATATCTGACCCCACCGGAAGTTCAGTTCATGGATGACTATTATGATTTTTTAGCAGAATCCGTAATTGATGATCCAAAGTCTCTCCCATTAGCCCAGGAGTGGGCAAAAAATGCAAAACAATTGTTACATAATAATAAATAAACGCTGGAATGCAGCATGCCAGGCAATTACTTATTCCGGGCATGCTGCAAGCGCTTAATATAACCATAAGACCAACCATGAAAATTGCGAAAATAAACCGGTTTGCGTTCCTGCTTTTGCTATCCGTTGTTTTCTGCCATCAACTATCCGGTCAAAGTTCCCTGAACCCGGATTTGATCCGGAAAATCGCAAATGACACCTTGTATCACCAGTTGAGCAAAGCAAAAATAGATCTGCAGCTTGCCATGATGAGGGACGAATTCGATGCGCAGGCCGCCATCGCTTTTCTCGATCATCTGGAAAAACCCTATTCCATCTGCGATCTGCCGGACGAACAATTTGCGGCGATCCGCGGCGGGCTGATATTCAAAAAAATCGACTGCGCCCGGTCAATCGCTTTCCGGAACCTGATCGGGCGATATCCGGAATATGCCGAATCCACCCGCGCCGACCGGTTGGCCATGTACGAAATCTATATGCAGCATCACCCGATGACCGAATTCAAGCGCGAACTAACCGCCATTATGCAGGAAAGGCAAAAAGCCGGCAACTAATACCCCGGCCCTCAACTTTTACATTTTGCATTAACCCTTTTACATTTTGCATTTCACCCTTCCACTGCTCCGCATCCGTTGAACGCCGCGAAATCCGCGAGTTTTTCCCGAAAAGGACGCCGGATATCCTTTTGCCGCACTCCCGGTTCCCATACCAGGTTGCGCACCAGCAGTTTGCCCGTTTTCCGGTCTGCTTTCAGGTCTATCTGGCCCACGAACCGGTCGCCGTACAGCATCGGCAGGCAAAAATAGCCGTTGATCCGCTTACCGGCCGGTACGTAGCATTCCAGGGTATAATTGAAGCCGAACAGTTCTTCGGTCCGCTTGCGCTGGATGAGGAGGTTGTCGAAAGGGGACAGGATATGGAACAGGTCCGGTTGCGGGCGGTTTTGGGTCAGGAAATTTTCCAGTAATTCGGTGCGGGCGTAGTAGGGATCCTTTTCCAGGGTTTCAACCGTTATTTCAGTCAGTTCCCCTGATTTGACCTGGCGCCGGATCAGGTTGCGGAGTTTTTTTCGGTCGATCCGGAGCAGGTAGCCGATCTCGCGGTCTTTCATCAATCCGTGGGCGGCGAGGTCACGGTCGATGAGGTGGGCGAGGTACTCCTCCTCGGTCGGGGGTGTCTGATCGGTTTCTTCCGGCAGGATGCGCTCCGGCAGGTCCAGTACCTTCTGAAAGCCGCGGCGATGGGTCGTCATCAACCGCCCCGACATGAACAACTCGCGGAGGGCCTGGTTAACGGGGTGCTGCATCCACATTTCGCGGGGTTGCCGTTCCTGGTCCTTCTCGAAATCGCGGGACATGAGCGGGCCTTCCGCCCGGATCCGGTCGAGGATGAATTGCATCGACTCGGGGTCCTTCTCATAGCTCCAGAATTTTTCACCGGCCGCGATCCGGTTCTTTTTCACGAGGCTGTACCGGTAATCGCGCATGGGCAGGTAGGAGGCGGCGTGAGCCCAATATTCGAACACCCTGCGCTCCTGTTCTTCGAGTATGCGCAGGTGGTCGGGCCGGTATCCCGGCAGACGGCTCCAGAATACATGATGATGCGCCCTTTCGACCACGGAGATGGTATCGATCTGAACATATCCGAGTCGTTCGATGACCTGATGGGCGCCCAAATGATCTGAAGGCAGGTCATTTCCGGAAAGCAATTGTCGGGAAAGGGCGAAAGCACGCGCCTGGGAAAGGGTGACCTTTTGCATGAAATGATCGGTTTTTCACTATCCTGCGTGCTTGCGTAAAGATATTTTTTTTCTTTGAAACAATTGAAAAATAAAGGCTTCCATCAATCACAATTTAAATTATCAGATAAATAATTTTGTAATATTTATTATTTGACCGATATTGCTCCCATTGCAGGGAAATAAACCGAGATGACTTTCAAGATAATACCGTGGAAAGCGTTGCTGACGCTTCTAGTGATAACGCTGTTTTTACTGATCGCAAATATCACTGTGGACACTATCCGGCTTGAAACCGGCGGCGACGGCCGGTGGGAGCTGATCCGGAAATTCTTCGATTTCAACAACGAGAAAGGGATACCTACCCTTTACTCTGTTCTCCTCCTCTTCAGTTCGGCCCTGATCCTTTTCCTGGTGGGGCTTTCCAAGCGGAAAACAGGTGATAGCCCCCGCTATTGGTACGGCTTGTCCTTTATTTTCCTATTCCTGTCGGTCGACGAATTTGTCGAGATCCACGAGCACCTGATCGGCATAACCGCCCGGTATTTCCATACCTCCGGATTCCTGTATTTTGCCTGGATCATCCCATACGGGCTGCTGTTCATCGTTTTCTCTTTTTTGTACCTCCGCTTTTTACTGAGCCTTCCGCGAAAGGTCATGTGGCTCTTCATCGCTGCCGGAACGATCTATGTGACCGGCGCCATAGGCTTCGAATCCGTTGGCGGCTGGTACATCGAAAAGCACGGAGAGGAGAACGCCGTCTATTGCTTACTGTACACCTGCGAGGAATTGCTCGAAATGCTCGGAATCGACCTGTTCATCTATGCATTGCTGACCTACGTGGTGGACCAATTCCCTTATTTTTCCATTATCGTTCGGGAAAAACCGGTTTCGCAGGTGTCGGCGGCTTCTTCCTGATCCGCCGCAGGATCGATCATTCCAGGCACTTCAGCAGCCATTCCTTTTCCGTCAGGATCTTTTCACCTTCAATGTGTTGTCGCATCGATTGACGGGCGGCCGCATCATTTGGCCGGAGAGCCAGCAATTTTCGGGTATACCGGATCAGGTGCCGGTAATTGGCGCGATGGTAACCCAGTTCGGGTTTGCGAAGCAGGTAGTTCTGGAAGGCGTCCAGATGGCTTTGCAGGGCGTCAAATTCCTCCAGCTCGAAGTAGATTTTCAACAGCAGGGTCCTTGCGCCCAGGTTGAGCAAGGGGTCATGGTAATTTGATCGCTGCAGGAGCGAAACAGCCTCATCATAACGGCGGCGATAGTACGCAATCTTGGCCCGGTTGAAGCTTTCCATCCGTTCCCGGAACCGGCGGTCAATGCGGGAGGTCCATTCCTGAATAAAAACCTCCGCCCAGTCCGCCTGGTCGATCTGCAGGGCTACCGATACGATATTGTGGTAGGTGAACCGGGACAGTTGCCCGTCCTGGAGGAGGTATTCATGCTTAAGGCCGTCCCGGTAAAAATCCATGATATCGTGGAAATAAGATAGCTGGCCGTCATTCACCCTGCGGACACCGTAATTGATGGCCAACAGGTATAGGTCCTGCACCTCACCCGGTGGGAAAACCCCGCCGTAGGCCAGCAGCAGCGCCTTGAAAGCCTGAAAGTAACGTTCTTCGTCCGGGTGACGCAGCATCCGGATGCCGTGCCAGTAAATCCCGATGCAGGGTTCGTCAAGCAGGTTGTTGACTTGTATGAAATCGTCGATCGGTTCGAGCATCGACGGAACAAATCCCCAATCATAAACCTGGCCGTGCGCCAGCAAAAGGCAGGTTTGACGAAGTTTCATGGCTGCAAAGGCAATATTGATGGATTGGTCGACCAATTGGGAGCCTGCGCCTTTTTCCGGTCGTTGTCTCGATGCCTGCCGGTATTGCTCCTGGTGCAGCAGATAAGTTTCAAAATAATAATCAGCGTTGCGTACGGGCGACCGTTCCAGGTACCGGAAAGCTTCTTCCATCGACCGGGCCTGAATGGCCGTTTGCCCTTTTCTGCCCCATGTCTCAACCACCCTTCGCCTGCAGTCGGCTTCATTTGCCATCAGGGATTCTACCGCCAGAAACTGCCCGACCAGCTTATGCAGGTAGCTCATCAGCAGCCGCAATTGTTGGTTATCATAGGGTTTCCCCGGATGAACCGATTCCCAAAATCCCTTGTGGGTTACCCTTTTTTTTGACCGCATATGCCGCATAACGGATTCCAGCAAACCGATGACATCCGTCCGCTGGTTGAAATACGGTGAGTCCAGGAATTTCCTGAATGCGTTCAATTCCCGGGCAGAAAGGGCGGCCAGGGTCTGCCACAATCGGGTATCTTCGAGCGTTTCCATCGGCTATTTGATTAAGAATTCAATCTCTTTATCAATAAGTGAATTTACAGGATGCTATTTTAAAGTTATTTATACATAAAGTCATCATTTTTTTACTCTACAAAATAACATTTTTGTTTTTGTAAACCCGCATCCCTCGCCTCATTTTTGTAGCGTGTTCGAATACAAGGCAATTATTAATCTCATAACAGTAAGGAATATGAATCGGATCTTACATTTTCACAAACACCTGACCATAGCCGCCGCTTTTATTTTGATCGCTTCCATGGTGCGGGCCCAACCGGGCTGCGACAGCGACACCATATTACCTGTTGCGGTTTGTGACGCTGAATTTACCGTCCTTGTCCATCCCGTCAACGGAGCCGTCTTGTACCCGAAGGACATTGACGATGGTTCGTTTGACAACTGTTCGACCCTGGAAGACATGGACTTCCGGATCGAATTCCAGGCCGATTTTACCGGTACCCCACCCGGCACGACCAGCATAACCATCCCGCCTGTCCCGGGAGAATATGCCGTGGTCATGTGGGTCGGCGATGAATCCGGTAACTGGAATTATTGCTGGAATACCATCCAGGTCGGAGACAAATTGCCGTCGGTCGTATCCGGTCAGGTATTTATTGATGCCGATCAAAATTGCACGTTGGATGCGGGAGAAGAATCCGGCGGCCCGGAAGGTTGGACAGTCCGGGTCCGGAACCTCAATTCAGGTTCGGTCCGGGAAACCGTATCCGGGGCAAACGGATTTTATACCGTATTGATACCGGATGCAGAGGTGGGCACGGCAGCTGATTTCGAAGTTTCGCTTCTATTGCCTTCAGGAATCAGCTCCGGATGCAGCACCACCTACACCGTAAGCAATCAGCCGGACGGTTTGAACGAAGTCAATTTTGCGGCAAAACTGCGGGATTGCTCCTTTCTGACCGTCGACCTGAGCACTCCAAGGATACGGCGTTGTTTCCCGAACACCTATTATGTGAATTACTGCAATTATTCTTCCTTCAAGACAGCCGAAGCCCAAATCCTGCTCCATTTCGACCAGGGGCTATCCGTCACGGGCGCTTCGGCCGCCTATCAGGATCAGGGAGGGGGCAACTATATTTTTCCGCTCAGCCCGATCCCGGCAGGGCAGTGCGGATCATTTACGGTAACGGTCCTGGCGGCCTGCGACCTCCAACTCGGCGAGAGCGTTTGCGCCAGCGCCGAAATAACCCCTTTCGATTGCGAAGTACCCGGGTCCGGCTGGTCGGGCGCCAGCCTCCAGGTGACCGGCGACTGTGATGAAACAGGCGGAACAGTCCGGTTCAGGGTGACCAATATCGGTACCGGAGACCTGGACGCCCCTTCCCCTTATCTGGTGGTAGAGGACGTGGTCATGTTCATGCAAGGCAGCCTGGATGAACTGGCAGCGGGCGCTCACCAGGATTTCGAATATCCGGCCAACGGCGCAACCTGGCATTTTCTCCTGAACCAGGCGCAGGGGCATCCGGGGCAGAGTGCGCCCATTGCCTTTGTGGAGGGTTGCGGCGGGCTTACAGCCGGGATTGTCAACCAGTTTTCCATGGATGATGCCGATCCGAACATATCCATTGACTGTCAGGAAGTGATCGGCTCGTATGACCCCAATGACAAGCAGGCTTTTCCAAGCGGCCGGGGCGAAGACCACCTGATCAGCGCCGGTGAGGACATTGAATACATGATCCGATTCCAGAATACCGGTACCGATACGGCGTTCAATGTCGTGATTGAGGATCAGCTCAGCGAATGGCTCGACCCGTCTACATTCCGTGCCGGCGCCGGCAGCCATCCATTCCGGACGGAGCTGTCGGAAGCCGGCAAGATCCGTTTTTACTTTGAGAACATTATGTTGCCGGACAGCAACATCAATGAACCGGCGTCCCATGGATTTGTCAAATTCAAGGTGGCACAACACCCCGGCAATCCGGATGGAACCCATATCAGCAATATGGCCGATATCTTTTTTGATTTCAATGAACCGATCACGACCAATACCGTCTGGCATACAGTCGGCGAAGATCTGTTTCAGGTCACCAGCCTCGCACCGGTTGAAGAAGCGCCCTTCAATCTTCGCATTGCCCCCAATCCCGTCACTGATTCGGCTACATTGAGCTGGGACGGGCACGATGCCGGGAGCGGCGTATTTTTCCTGTACGACCAGCAGGGGCGGACCGTATATGCCGCGTCCTTTACCGGAAATACCATCCTTTTTCAACGCCGTCATTTGAATGCCGGTGTATACTTTTATCGCATACTGGACGGTGACAAAGTACTGGATAACGGCAAGCTGGTGATCAAACGGTAAACCGCGCTCCTTCAAACCAGACTACCATACCCGAATAACCTTTCATTGATCTTATGCTGCGCCTGTCCGGATACCGGTCGGGCGCAGTCGCTTTGAGCGCGTGCAGTCCTGATAATACTTTTTTTCAGCCGCGGGTCTTTTTTGCTGAGACAATCCAGTGACTTGTTAACTTTGATGGAGTCAAAATACCATTCACTTATAAACCAAAAATCACTTCAAAATGGATCTTTCAGAAAGCATCAAAGACCTTGTTAACAGCCTGTTGCTCTGGTCCCCGAAACTCGTTTCCGGGTTACTCGTCCTGCTCCTCGGTTTCTGGATCGCCTCAGGAATCTCCAAAATGGCCGGCAAGGCTATGAGCAGGTCCGGATTGGACAAAGACGTGGTTCCCTTCCTCAGATCGCTTGTTGCCGTTGTGCTGAAGGTACTGGTTGTCCTCTCCGCCGCCAGCATCGTCGGCATTGAGATCACCGCGTTTGCCGCCCTGATTGCAGGCGCCGGTCTCGCCATCGGCGCGGCGTTTTCCGGCACCCTGGGGCATTTTGCCTCCGGCATCATGATCCTGATCTTCAAACCCTACCGCGTAGGCGACCTGGTCAGCCTGCAGGGGCAGTTGGGCCATGTCCGTGAAATCCAGGTGTTCAACACCATCCTGGAATCCCTCGACGGAAAAAAGGTCATCATCCCCAACGGTATCGCCACCAGCGGCATCATGACCAACCTGACCACCCACGGCAAATTGCGGGTCGACCTCAATGTAGCTATGCCCTATGAGGAAGATTTTGACAAGATCAAAGGGATCATCCGGAAAGCCCTCAGCAACGTATCCGGCCTGCTCCCCGATGAGCCCACCATTGAAATCGAAAAATTCGACGCCAATAATATCCTGCTGGCCGTCAGGCCCTATTCCACGCCTGAAGGTTATTGGGACGTTTATTTCAATTCCTACAGCAGCATCAAGAAAGCCTTTGCCGAAGCAGGCATCCAGGTGGCTTACCCGCATACCCGGGTGGAGATGGTTAAATAAGTAATCAGTTGTCAGTTGTCAGTTGTCAGTCTCCGCCCGCCGAAGCTTCAGCGAAGGAGGGGGTCAGTCTCCGCCCGGCAACTTCGCCGAAAGCTTCGTTGCCCGGTGGCCGTAGCTTCAGCGGAGGAGGGGGTCAGTTTACCTGGCAGCGGTTAAATAGGGACCGTTCAGAATTTTGTGTCAACCGGATTTTTAGCATGCGCAGCTTGCTGAAAATCAGATCTTTGCGTCTTTGCGTCTTGGCGCGAAAACACTGTTTTGAACAGTCTCGTTAAATAAAATTCCCCATTCGCGGTTTGTCATCTTGCCTGGAGCCAACACCAATACGGCAAACCGTGAATGGGGATCTCGCCTCTCATCCGCCGTAGCCTCCGGCGAAGGCGGGCTCTCTCCCACTCTCCCACCTCTCTCACTCTCCCACCTCTCTCACTCTCCCACTCTCTCCCTCTCTCACTCTCTCCCTCTCCCCCCCTCTCCCACAACAGCCG
The DNA here is from genome assembly GCA_020636325.1 of Lewinellaceae bacterium. Taxonomy (GTDB): domain Bacteria; phylum Bacteroidota; class Bacteroidia; order Chitinophagales; family Saprospiraceae; genus JACJYC01. The sequence goes on along the minus strand of JACJYC010000009.1, from coordinate 196,094 downwards.
ACGACAAACAACAGATTTTCATCCCCACATTTGCCCGGGTTGTCTACTCTCCTCCATTTAATAAGGATTTTACCCGTTCCTTTGCCGCAGAATTCAAAATCGGATAATAAATCATTCTGACGCAATGAAAAAGAGTTTTAGCCTTATCACCCGACCTGCTCTTCGTTTTCTGACCCTGACCGTACTGGTTTCCCTTACCCTTGGTTTGAGCGCCCAACCTCCGGGCGGCATGGGGAGAACCGGCGGCGGTGCACAAATGAACAACGGCCATTTTTACGGCAAGGTCGTCGACGAGAACAACAAAGGCGTTGCCTACGCTTCCGTAGCGCTCTACAAGATGCAATTCGACACCTTGTCGAAAAGCATGCAAGAAACGCTGATCACCGGCCAGGTAACGGAAGACAACGGCGACTTCAGCCTGGAGAATCTGCCCGCTTTCGGCGAATTCACCCTGAAGATCTCCTACCTGGGTTATGCCGACATGGAACAAAAGGTTTCCTTCGGCCTCCAGCCTCCGGGAAAGGGCGGCAAAGTGGACTTTCAGAATATGGCTTCCAAATTGGACAAGGACCTGGGCAATATCAAGCTCATCCTCTCTTCTGCCGTACTCGAAACCGTGACCGTAACCGCCGAAGCCGCTACCACGACGCTCGCACTGGATAAAAAAGTTTACCGGGTGGACAAAGACGCCTCCGCTGCAGGCGGTACCGCCCAGGATGCCCTGAAAAACGTGCCCTCACTCTCCGTCGACCTCGACGGCAACGTCTCTCTGCGCAACGGCTCGCCACAGATCTTCATCGACGGCCGGCCTTCTACCCTCACCCTGGATCAGATCGCAGCCGACGCCATCGAATCCGTCGAGGTGATCACCAACCCTTCGGCCAAATACGACGCCAGCGGCGGCCAGTCCGGCATCGTCAATATCGTACTGAAGAAAGACCGCCGGATCGGCTACAACGGCAACGTCCGCACAGGGGTTACTTCCCGCGGCGGCTTTAACTTCGGCGGCGACGTCAACGCGCGGCAAGGCAAGGTCAACGCCTTTGTCAGCGCCAACCTCAACAGCATGCGGGGGATCTCCCAGTCGAGAACCGACCGGCAAAACCTCTTCGGCGAGCCGCTGACCAACGTCCTGCAAACTTCCGACAACCAGATGAGCGGCTACTTCGCCAACGTGCGCGCCGGTATCGACTGGTTCATGGACAACCGCAATACCATTACCTTCGCCGGCAGCCTCAACCGGGGCCACTTTTCGCCGGAAGACGAACTCAATATTACCACCGATTCCATTTTCCAGGATCGTACCGTGACGAGCCAGGCCGTCCGGACCACCAACAACGACCGGAACTTCCGCAACATGGGCGCTTCCGTACTGTTCAAACACCTCTTCCCCAAATCCGGACACGAATGGACCGCCGACCTCAACTACAACCAGGTCCGCTTCGAAGGAGAAGGCAGCTTCAACACCCGCTACCTCGAATCCGGTTATGAAAGCCTCCAGCGCCAGATCGGCAACGGCTACGGCAATTTCATGACCATCCAGTCGGATTACGTCAACCCCATTTCCGAGCACATCAAACTCGAAACCGGCGTACGGGCCTCCTTCCGGACCAACAACAACGACAATACCAGCCTGATCTATAACCCGGATGACGAGCAATGGGTAGCCCTGCCTTCCTTTGCCGATCACTATGAGTTTGTCGACCAGGTTTACGCCGCCTACGCCTCCCTTAGCCACCAATTCACCAACTGGGGCTACCAGGTGGGGCTTCGGGCCGAAAGCAGCAGATATACAGGCGAACTGCCGGATTCTGGTTCAAAGTTCAAAAACGACTACCCGCTTAGTCTGTTCCCCAGTTTATTTATTACACGTAAACTGAATGACGAAGACAACATTCAGTTCTCCTATACCCGCCGCATCAACCGGCCGAATTTCTTCCAGCTGATGCCGTTCACCGATTTTTCGGATTCGCTGAACCTGCAACGCGGCAACCCGGACCTGAGACCTGAGTTCACCAACTCGTTCGAACTGTCCTATCAGAATATTTTCGCCAAAGGCCACAACCTGCTGGTATCCGTTTACTACAAACAGGCAACCGATCTCATCACCCGCTACCAGTTTACGGAATACAACCCGGATCTGGACCGGACGGTGGTCGTTGCCAGCTATACCAACTCACAGAACAGCATCGCCTACGGCGCGGAAGTCACCCTGAAAAACAACATCGCCGACAAGGTCGACCTGACCACCAACTTCAACCTCTACAATTCCAAGGTGGATGCCTCCAACGTAGAGAACGGACTGGTCAACGAACGCGTCAGCTGGTTTGTCAAGGAAAATATCCAGATCAAACTGCCGGCTTCCTTCAGCCTCCAGCTCTCGGGTGAGTACCGCAGCCGGGCCGGGTTTACGCCGGTTTCGAGCGACCGTTTCCAATGGCACGGCGGCCCCACCAATACGGCGCAAGGCTATACGCTGGACAACTGGTTTGTGGATGCCGCGCTGAAGAAAGACCTCTTCAACCGCAAAGCCTCCCTGACGCTCAACATCCAGGATATCTTCCGCACCCGTCGTTCAGGCACATACACCGCATCCGATATCTTCATCCAGGATACCTGGCGGGTACGCGACCCCCAAACGGTTCGCCTGAACTTCTCGTACCGCTTCGGCAAAATGGACGCCACCTTGTTCAAACGCAAGAACATGTCTACCTCCAGCCAGGGCAGCGATATGATGAATTGATGAGGTCGGTAACAAGGTTAAAGGTTAAAGGATAAGTAAGAAATTGGGTCAGCATGGTTAAAAATGAAAGTGAGCCATTTATTAAACGATGTGTTTATCCGGGGTAAAACCCGGGAAACTGACTCATAGCCGTCAAGGCTGATTTATCAATCCAATTTTGGTATCCCCTGCAACTGGCTTGCAGGGGATTTTTTATTGAAGCCTTTCCTTATTCAGCGCGGATCATCCCGGCGAGCCGGATATCGTCGGAAGCGGCCCCGGCCATCAGCTGGATCGTCCCCTTTTCCAGTACAAAGGCGTGCTTATTGACGTTCCAATAGGCCAGGTCTGCGGCTTTGACAGGAATGGCAACCGTTACGGCTTTCCCCGCCGGAATGCTGACCCGTTTGAACCCCTTGAGGGCTTTCACCGGGCGATCCACGGCCGAATCCATGTAAGCGGCATAGATCTGAACGACCTCATCGCCGTCCATGGCGCCTGTATTGGCGACGGTCAGGCTGACCGTCAGGGTTTCGCCTTCACGGATGACGCCTTTGCCCAATTGCAGGTCTGAATACTTGAAATCGGTATAGCTCAATCCATGGCCGAAGGCAAACAGGGGCTTGTGTTTGTCATACATATAGGTACGGCCGTGCCGGATATCGTAGTCCAGAATGGGCAACAGCTGATCAATGGACTCGGGCCAGGTCTGGACCAGGCGGCCGGCAGGATTGGCGGCCCCGAACAAGATATCGGCCACCCCGTTGCCCAGTTCCTGGCTGGACTGGGTGACGTGCAGGATGGCCGGTACGTGTTCCTTCGACCAGGGAATGGCGTACGGGAAGCTGGATACCACGATCATGACGGTATTGGGATTGGCGGCCCTGACCAGCCGCACCAGGTCTTCCTGCTCCAGAGAAACGGCCTGACGGTCCACTTCTTCCCGGCCGTCGCTGGGCACGTAGTTTTTGCCCCAGCTCAGGCCGTAACTCAGGGGGTGATTGCCGACGCAGACAATGGCGATATCGCTTTCCCGGGCCGCTACTACCGCTGAGTCGGCCTTATTGCTTGCGGCAAACCGGATGATTACGTCGTCTCCGGCAGCATTCCGGATCCCATCCAGGATGGAGACCCGGTAAGGCGGCGTCCCGGAATACCAGTCGGACACCACAAAGTCGGCGCCCGGCCCGATAACGGCAACTGATTTGACCTTCCCTTTCTGAATGGGCAGCAAACGGCCGTCATTTTTCATCAGGACGACCGACTCGCGGGTGGCTTTTCTGGCCAGTGCGGCAGCTTCGGGTTTCGTCCAGGGACGGATGGTATCCGCTACGCCGATATTGGCGTAAGGGTTGGCGGGGTTATCGTCGGCAAGGCCGAGTTTGAGCATGACCCGGAGGTTGCCCCGGATAGCCTGTTCGATATCCGCCTCCTTGAGCAAGCCTTTATCCAGGGCGGCCTGTACGTGGGGTTTATAAAAATCCAGGAACATGGTGATCCCGGAATGGATGCAGGCTGCGGCGGCTTCGGTGAGATCGGGGTAGTATTTATGGTCGTTGACAAGCCGTTGGAAGGCCCCGCCGTCGGTGCAGATGATGCCGTTTTGGCCCCAATCCTTCACCGTGACATCTTTCAACATGGGGTGGACCGTGCAGGGGATGCCGTTGTATTTGTTGTAGGCTGCCATATAAGCGCGGGACCCGCCTTCGGTCACGCCTTTGAAGAAAGCGTAGCTGTAGTATTCGCGGAACAGGCGTTCGTCAAAATCGGAAGAATTGACGAAGCGGTTGTTCTCGTTGCTGTTGGCCAGAAAATGCTTCATCAGGGAAGCTGTTTTCCAGTACTTCGGGTCGTCGCCCTGAAGACCTTTCACATAAGCGACGGTCAGGACGGAGGCCAGGAAAGCGTCCTCGCCGTAGCATTCCTCGGTGCGCCCCCAGCGGATGTCGCGCCCCAGGTCGGCGTTGGGCGCCAGGACGATCAGGCCGGAGCTATTGTAGCGCTCGTTCTGGGTCAGGAACCGGGCTTCTTCCGCTTCCCAGGAGGCAATTTGCCGCTGCAGGTCGGGGTCCCACATCTGGGCCAGGCCGATGGCTTGCGGGAAAGTGGTGGTCGGCGCCTCGCCTTTACCCTTGACGGCCCAGTTGGCCGGTCCGCTGTGCGCCAATCCGTGGAGGCCTTCCACGATCCGGATGCCTTTCAAACCGAGGCGCGGAACCCCTGGCAGTCGCGGCGACAGGTGGTCGATCTTTTCCTGCAGGGTCATCAGGGAGATCAGGTTATCCAGACGCTCATCGTCGGCGAGGGCGGTGTTCCGGAACGGATAGGTTTGTGCAAAAAGAAAACGGGCGGCCAGGAAAAAGCAGGCCAGTAGAACGGATTTTTTCATAAAGCTGGTGATGTTTTGTGGTAGGCGATGTTACGTAAAATCGCTGAGGCGGCGAAGGGATTTTCAGGAAATCAGTCCCGGTTTTACAGTTTTTCCGTACTTTTCAACTTTAAAATCAATCCGATGATCCCCCGACAATTGATTCTTCTGATGCTGATCCCTATGAGTGTGTCTGCCCAGCAAGTCCTGTTCGAAGCGCCACAGGGCCTGGAAGAATACCGTCTCACGCTTGGAACACAGATACACCGCACAGCCTCCGTCAGCCTCGGCGATATCGACGGGGATGGAGACCTAGACATTATCACAGCCAACGGTAGGCATTGGCCGGAAGAAAATATGGTTTTCCTCAACCTGCGGGGTATTTTCCGGATAGCCTATCCTTTTGGCGATGAGCGATCTACCAGTTATGCTTGTGAACTGGCAGACCTGGATGGCGACGGCGACCTGGATATTGCTGAAGGGAACGATATGGCGCCTTCAAAAATTTACCTGAACGACGGAAAAGGCAAATTCAGCTTTCACGGCTATTTTGGCGCTATCAGCCCAACCCGAAATCTGAAGATAACCGATATCGACCTGGATGGCGACATGGATATCCTGGTCGCCAACAGAGGTAGCGCCAATCTGGTCTGTTACAATGATGGAAAAGGAAATTTTCCCCGGTCGGAACCACTCGGCGAATCCACCTCCACTATTGATATTGAAGTAGCCGACCTAAACAGGGATCAATTTCCGGATGTCATCCTCGCCAACAGGGATGACCAACCCAATCAGATCCTCATTAACAACCGAAAAGGCGGGTTCGAATCCCCGGTTTTCTTCGGCGGCGCCGTTGATTCAAGATCGGTTGCCGTTGCTGATTTTGACAAAGACGGTTTTCCGGACATTGCGATGGGCAACCTCAACGCCGAAAACCTCGTTTATTTCGGAGATGACAGGCTTGATTTTTCCCGGACTGTCGCATTTGGCAAAAAAGGAGAAATGGCCTTCGCTGTCGCCGTGGAGGATTTCAATCGGGATGGTTCCCCCGATATCATTTGCGGCAATAACGGCGATCCCCTAACTTTATATTTGAACACAGGAGACGGTCATTTTGAGCGGCAATCCGTCGGTCGCGAGGGCTATAAGACCTATGACATCGTTGCCGGGGACATCAACGGCGACGGTCTGCCGGATATCATTCTGGCCAATTCCCATGAGCTGAGTTTTTACATCCGAAACCGGTACAAATCGGGCAAAGAATGAGGAATATTCCATATTGCATTTTGTACAGGAATAGCTTAATTTTAAGCTTTTCGATCTAAACCAGGTCCGTAGGACCGCAATATCTGTATGAAAAAAGTCAACCTCTCGCAAAAACTCAGCCTTTTCAACGACCACTGGAATCCCAGGGTCGTAGGCAAACTGAACGGCCAGGAAGTCAAGCTGGTCAAGTTCCAGGGCGAATTCGTGTGGCACAAGCACAACCACGAGGATGAAATGTTCCTGGTCGTCAAAGGCCGTTTCACAATGGAGTTCCGGGACCGCAAGGTAGAATTGGCCGAAAACGAATTCCTGATCGTCCCGCGCGGCGTGGAGCACCGCCCGGTGGCGGAGGAAGAGGTGTGCGTCCTGCTGTTCGAGCCCGCCGGCGTACTGAATACCGGGGATGCGGAAAGCGATCTGACGCGACGGGTGTTGGAGGAGTTGTAGGGAAATCATTCTATTTCAGATGAAAAAACCTCCCAGTTTCCATCCAGTTTTTGCTCATTACAACCAAAATTTATACCGGATAGGCAGATCAGGAAATAAATTGAATTTCCGAAGGTTTTCATTTTAACAATACTGCGTTTGGAATCAACTGCCGTTCGGGACAATAGATGAACATCTCTAAAGATGATCCATTTAGCCTTACTGGTGTGTTTAGCGGATATGCCCAAAAAAAACAATCCATGTTCAAAACGTGTTTGCCATTCGGTCGAAATCCATATACCGGCCCTACAGGCCGGAACCAACCATTCATCCGGATGCTACAAATTTTGCGGTCCCAGCGGACCGCGCGGCCGTTATTTATCCGGCATTCCGCCTTTGTTGATCATCCTGATATCTATAAGTTGATCCCATCCAATTTTCACGCTCCCGCACATGTGCGGTCCACTAGGACCGCCATCCTTGTAGCACCCCGGTAACGACGAAATTCTCCGGCCCGTTAGGGACGGTATATCATTTTCAAGCAAGGAAATCTCACCCGCATTGCAGCCCTCGCAGCCCGCACATCCGCAATTTTTCCGAGATTCAGCCCCGGTTACCCAACTGACCACTGTCAACTGACAACTGACAACTCCTCCATCTGAGTCACCATATCCGCAAAGGTCGTTTCCAGGTCCGTATATTGAAGGCCGAGTTGCTCCACACTCTTTCGGTTATTGAATTTAAGCGGGTACCCCACATTGTTATAGATGAATTTCCAGCTCAACCCGGCGGTCCATCCGACCAGGTACATCAGCCATTTGGGGAGGCGCATTTTGGGAAGCGGGTACTTGTTGCCGGACAACCTGCGCAGCATTTCCGCAACTTCCATCAGCGATTTGCATTCGTTCACCACAATATGCCGGCCGTCAGATCCCTTTTCGGCTGCCAGCAAATGGGCCCTGGCCACGTCCCGAACATCCGCATAGCCATAAACAATATGCGGGACACCGGTTTTGTTCTTGCCCGTCAGCATATTCTTCATAAACTCCAGGCTTTCCGAATCGGAGTGCTTCCCCAGCATGGGCCCCATCACAAAACCGGGATTGATAACCGACAATTTCCACCAATTCTGCCCTTCAAACAGGCGCAAGGCTTCCTTCTCAGCCAACAATTTCGAGTAGGAATAGGCCTGATGCCGCGGATGGCTGCTGATGTTCCAGTCCGCTTCCGTGAATTCGGTCAAACCCTGCCGGGTCATATCCGCACTGTCGCCGTATATGGCCACCACGCTGGAGGTCAGGATCACCCGCTTGACGGACACCGTCCGGTTGACGGATTCCAGCACGTTCCGGGTGCCTTCCACCGCCGGGTTGATCAACTCCCGGAACGGGTCCTTGAACCGGCTGAATAAAAACGGCGATGCCATATGGTATACTTCTTCGCACCCCTGCATCGCATCCTGAAAAGATCCCGGCTTGAGCAGGTCCGCCTCCCAGAACTCCAGCGTACCCGGCGCCGATTGGGCTATGATTTCCAGGTGTCGGATCTTTGCAGCAGCCGTTTTGTCGCGCACTGCCACCCGCACAACATGCCCTTCCTCCAACAGGTATTTGACCACCCAGGAGCCGATGTAACCTGTACCGCCGGTCACCAAAACGGTTTTCATGGATATATTTTTTTTGATTGATTCGATTGGTCGATTGATTCGATTGATTTCACCGCCCGGCAACTTCGCTGAAGCTTCGTCGCCCGGTGGCCGTAGCTTCAGCCTCCGGACGACAAAGTCGCCTACGGCAGACGGCGTCAGCGAAGGTGGGGATTTTGGGCGTCCGTCGGTTGGTCAGCCCAATCGTATCATTCGGCTTAATCGGTTCAATTTTCCGATTGCTCCAGATGATCCGATTTCTACCGTCCGTCAGGCGATCATTTCAATCGCGATATTCAGCCTGATCGATTTAATTCATCAGTTCAATCAGGATTTCCTCTCCCATCAGTTCCACGAACTGGAACGGGCCCTCTGTATCCGGATCGATGACCGCTCCGTTCACTTTCCATTTGCCGTATTCACCGGAAGGCAAATAAAATCTGATCCGCCAATCGGCCTGGGTTTGGCGGAGGGCAATTTCCAGCTTTTTACCGGATTTTTTGTAATGCATGTCCAACTCGTTGTTGCCGATCAACACTTTTTCCAGGCTGGCATCCGCCCATTCTGCCGGCATTTGGGGCCGGATGCGGATGCTTTTCCCGGCAGCTTCCGGTTGGATCCCGAAGAATTGCTGCACGATCGGAACGGCAAAACTATAGATCGTCCACGCCTGGGTCATCATGCCGAAATCGGGGGATACCTCATAAATGGAACCGGGCAGGGCGTACCCGAAACTTCGGGTCATGCGCTTGAGGTAATCCAGGGCCTGATCGGGGCGGCCGTAATTGTTCTCGGCTACCGCCTGCACGCCGGTCGGCAGGGTCATTACCGCGCCGGTATAGGAGAATATCTTCTTACCGGCCGCAAATGAACCTTCATCCTTTCCGGCAGATTCATCGCGGTCGATGCCGGTGACGAACATGCCAAACGGATTGACGAACCTGGCGCCCGTTTCCAGGGCTTTAAGCGCTTTATCCGGGTCCGCAACGCCGGTTTCCATCGGGGTGTTCACTACCCAGTTGTGGTACAGCACAAACCCTTGCTTCTTATAATAAGCGGTGGATTGCAGCAGTTTGTCGCGGGTAGCGGTCAGCTCTTCGGAAGCCCAGGGTTTGTGCAGGGTATCCGCGCGTACCAGAGCGTCCTGGAGCAGGGTGAGCGCCTGCCAGTTGTTGCCCACAAAGTCGGCGTACGAACCATAATCCGGCGCCCAGAATTCGGTGTTGATCTTTTCCGCCAGCTGTCCGGCAAGGCCGTCATACACCGCAGCCAGGGAATCCTCATTCATCGCGCGCGCCATGGCGGCGGCATCCGCAAAGGCTTTTTGGGTATAGGCGGCCACATCGACCATCTCGCTGTTCATGCCGTGGATCTCCATCATGCCGAACCCATCCGGTAGCAGATTGAGGTCTCGGTCATTTTCGCGCATCAGCCAGTCGAGCCCTTTTTTGACGACGGGGTAGTATTTTTCCAGGAACGCGCGATCGCCGGTCCATTGATAAACGGTCCGGATCAGGGAAGCGAACTGCGGGGTTTCATTGATGTTCCCGGGGTTGAAAACGGCCCCGTTGGTGGATACCTCGTGGATGATCCGCCCGTTGCCGTTGGCCTTTTCCGAAATGTTTACCAGCAGGTCGATGGTGCTGTATACCAGGTCGCGCCGCCCGGTGGCGATGAGCCCTTTGAGCGCATATTCATTATCGGCCCCGAACCACCAGGGGTAATCCGGCAGACCGGCTGACAGGCCGCGCCCGATCTCCGGCACATCCCGCACCAGCCAATCGTCATTGTATTTAAGCCATTCAAAGGTCTGCTGCAATTGCTTATCCGGTATGATCAGCCGGGTCCGGGCAGCCAGGGCGGCGTACCGGGCTTTTTTCGCGGCCAGCAAACCGGAAGCGCCCTGCCGGACGCCGGAAAATACGGCCCTGACCTTTTCTTCGGATTCATACGAACCCGCAATGGTGAACGGAACCAGCACCACGCCGTTGGGCGGGAGCTCCAGGTCGTACCCAATGGTGGCCGCGGTTCCTTTTCCGGCAGGATGGTAACTGCAATCCACCCCGGGGCTCGGTTTGTTTTTTCCCGCAAGGGCAGAACCGAACATCACGTACCAGTCGTTGAGGCTGTCTCTGGCCAGCCAGGCGCGGTTGGTCTCATCCCATTCCGCGTAATCCGGACCGTCGATCATCCCGGTTCGTTCCCCCAGCCAGACGGGCCGCAGATCCGTATACCCTGTGAATTCGAACCTGAGCGATTGCGGCCGGTCGGAGAGGTTGATCATTTTGAATTCAACCACAACGGCCTCCAGGCTGTCGGGGACAAACTGGAAGCGCTCCACCCGCAAGTGGCCGGGCAAGGAACTGAATATCTGCTTGTTGGCAAACGGATAGTTGATGAAGGTATCGGCCTGGATGAGGCAGGTTGTCCCTGCAGCGCTTTGAACGGCGGCAGTGAACCCGTCCATGAGCTTGATGGGATGATCCCAGATGCCGCCCATTTCGCCGGTCACATGCCAGCCTAGGTCGGGAAACTGCCCGTTCTGGTGGCCCACCATGTACAGGCGGTCGCCGGCTGTGACAAAAGGAGAATCGAGGTATGCAGCACGCCCGGTCAGGCCCTCAACGTCATCGGTATAACGTTGCAATCCTGCCGGAACCGGGGTCGGATTGTTGCAGTGGCTCAACAGCAGCGCAAAGGCCGGAAGCAGGCGCAGGAAGCCTGTTTGGAATGATTTGGGTCGGTGCATGTGTTAGGTTTTCTCAGCAATGTGATCCATGCGATCAGAACGCAACCAACCCAAATATACAAATTTCAACAAATAATCAGTTCCTCCTCCGCCCGCCAAGGCCTTGTGCCGTCAAATCCGAATTCCTCAATAAAACGTCCGCTCGATCGTCCAGTACAGCGCCACCGCCGCAATGGCCATAGAAACCGGGTTCACGACTCGCGTACGGTACCAGGGTTTCTTTGCGAACCAGTACCCGGCTGCACCCCAGGCGATGAGGATCACGGTGATTTGCCCCAACTCAACCCCCAGGTTAAAGCTGAGCAACGACACCAGGTACCCCGAAGGCGGCAGGCCCAGGCCCGCCAGCGCGCCGGCAAAGCCCATGCCGTGTACCAGTCCGAACAGGAAAACGATAGCCAGCCGGCTAGCCTTCAACTCCCTGACCAGGAGGTTCTCCATGGCCACAAAGAAAATAGAAAGCGCAATGATGGGTTCAATGACAGCGGGCAGGGGCTTGATGAAGCCGTACATGGCCAACCCCAGCGTAATCGAATGGGCTACGGTAAAAGCCGTGGCCTGCCAGATGATGACCTTCAGCCGCGAATTCAGGAAAAACAGGCTCAATACGAACAGCAAATGATCGAACCCGTAGGGCAGGATATGGGTAAAACCCAGCTTCAGGTACGCCCATCCCACACCCAGTTGGGACAACCTGGCCATGTCGTAATTGATGGTATGACCGAATAAGGCCGGCGCGATGAACAGGAGGCACAAGGCCAGCATCCATTTCTGCGCCGGTTTGCGGAGAAAGGGTAATTGATTTGCCATGGGTTCAGGATTGTGTGCGTTCCCGGTAATCATTCACGGTTTCCACCAATTCCTCGTCCATATACGGCTTCAATTCCATGCCTTTATCGATGAGGGGGTCTCCGTCGGTCCGGTGGCCGGCGACAGACAGGATCAGGCCCATTTTCACCAGCCGTTCCGGTTTTTGCGAACGGGTGCGCAAGGCTTCCCTGGCGTAACGTTCAGCTTCATCGGCCTTGCCCTGCTTGTACAGTACCCAGGCCAGGGTCTCATTGGCATCGATATTCTGCGGCCGCCGGTCGTACTCCTTCCTGGCGTGTTCATAGGCCTTGTCCGGTTCGCCCAGTTTCAGGTAGAGGTTGGCCAGTTCGTAGTCCGCGTAGTGGCCTTCGTTCTGGTTCCGGTTGGCGGCGGCATTGTCGGCCAGCATGGCGTTGAGGGTCGCACGGGCGCATTCTTCGGCCTTTTCGGGTTGACCGTTCAGGCGGTACAGGTCGGTCAGTTCCGCAAAAAAAGAGCCGTCGGAAACGATGTCGCGGGCGCTTTCGAAATATTCAATGGCCTTGGAGTAGTCCTTGTTATAGCGCATGATCCGTCCGATGCCGGCCAGGGCAAAGGGGTAGTTCGGATAATGGGAAAGCGAAATATTGTATTGCTCCAGCGCCAGATCGGGCCGGTTGGTATCTTCGTACAGGTGGCCGAGCACCATGCGGGCCCACTCCGTATCTTCCCGGCCGGGATAGCCCGCCTCGACGGCCATGTTGACGGCTTCAATGGCGCCGTTCGGATCGCCGAAGATCTCGCGCAGGTACGATACCCGCGAATAGGAACGCAGATCGGGCCGCACCTGATTCATTTTGTCCGACATCCGGACCGCCTCGTCATAATCCCCCATTTCCACGTTGGCGTCCACCAGCAATCCGTAGATAAAGGAGTTGTAAGGGTTCATCTTCAGACCGTCCATGGCCACCCGGCGCCCTTCGGCAAAGCGGTGTTGGGACAACAGGGCCATGGCCTTGTAGCAGACGGCGTCCAGGTTGGTCGGATCGAGGGCCAGCACCTTGTCCGCCAGATCCAGCGATGCGGTATTGTAATAGGAAAAATTGCCGGTCACGCGGGCTTCCTGCATGTATTCTTTGGCCAGCAGGAGCATGGATTTGGTGTCTTGCGGGTTTTTCTCCAGCTTGGTCATCAACTGATCCACCCGTTGGCGGGTTTTATCCCATTCGAGCTCTTTGGCCAGAGGGCCGGTCCGTTCCATCAATCCGGGAAATTCGACCTTGGTGCGGCCGTTCACAAAAATGAATGCGCCGAAGAGGAGGCAAACCGCGATGAGCGCGGTATAGAGGATACTTTTAGTTCTAGGTTGCATGATAGTCATTTTTTAGGCTTTCATACCTAGATACGAGTACCCCGGGGAGATTGGATTTTGTTTGACGGGAAATTATGAAACACATCAGGCGACAATCCGATTTAACCTATAAAATCATCTGCCGAAAAAATAAGATACCTTTTCCTCCGCATCGTCATACGTCACCACCTCCTTATCCCGGTGATACCGGAAATACCCCAGCAACCCGAAATCGCCGGCGCAAAAGGCCGTATGGGTGAACAGCATGCCGGCCAACGTGAATTGCCACAACGGGCCGGCAAAGGGCATCGCCGCCAGCAGGATCACGGAAATGACCGTGAACGGGGCCAGGGCCACCACCCGGAATTCCTTCCGGCCGGCGACAAACCGGTCGGCCACCGCCAGAAAGATGAATTTTTTGAGGTCCATGGCGTATGAGGTGTTCCGGGCGCCCTGGGAGCGATAAGCCAGTACGTGGATGTATTCATGCAGCGGCACCAGGATAAAAGCCAGTGCAAACCCCAGCGCCAGGCGGGAAAAGGCCTCCCCGAACGCAAACTGCTCCGATTGGTTGCCGGCCAGGAACAGCCCGATGATCAGGGCAAGCCCAAACAGGTTGGCGGCGTAATAAAGGTAGGCGGAGCTTGTCCGTTTTTTGTAGAGATACAGCTGTATGAAGGGCGCCAGTTGGTCGTGTTCCAACCGGTCGAGCAGGCGGTATCCTTGTTTTTCCAGGGCTGAAGGCAACATATCCATAAGGTATCGGTTTAGATGCCGGCCGTCTGCCTGAATTGAATGCTCTGACGCTGGCTCATTTCGATTTTGACGCCGTTCTGCAACTCCACCTGGAGGGTGTTGTTAAAAAAAGGAACGATGTTGCGGACAAACCGCAGATTAAAGATGAACTGCCGGTTAGCCCGGAAAAAAAATTCGGCCGGCAGCTTTTCCTCCAGTTGGTTCAGCGATTTGTGCAACATCGGTTTTTTGTCCTGGAAATGGATCCTGGCATAGTTGCCAACGCTTTCAATCAGGAAGATCTCCCCTATTTCTATAAAAAAACACTGCTCGCCATCTTTAATGAAAATGCGCTTGTCCAGGGGTAGCCGGACGGGGATTTCGGGCGATGACAATTGCTTCTTTATTTTCTCCACCGCCTCAGCCAGCCGTTGGGGATTGACCGGCTTCAGGATATAGTCCAGGGCATTGACTTCAAAAGCGCGTATGGCGTATTCGTCATAAGCCGTGACAAAAATGACCAAAGGGGCCGAATCCAGCTCCTCCAGCAGCTCGAATCCGTTTTTTCCCGGCATATTGATATCCAGAAAGACCAGATCCGGCGCCAATTCCCGAATGGCGGGAACAGCGGATTCCACCCGATCGGCAGTAGCCGACACCTCGATCTCCGGATGCAGCTTCAACAGGGTGGCCAATTCCGCCACGGCCAGCGGCTCGTCGTCTACGATGATTGTTCTGATCGGCATCATCCCGGTATTTTAATGTTGGCGATTACCAGGTCGTCACTTTGAAAAATCTCAAACCGCGACCGGCCTTTGTAGGCGTTTTCCAACCGCTTTTTAAGGTATCTCAATCCTATTCCTTCCCCGTCGGATTGATCCAGCAGGCCTGAATTGGCGACCTCGATCCCGAAATCCGTTTCCATCACAGAAGTTTTTATCCGCACTACGGATTCTCCGGGGTGTTTGGCGATGCCGTGTTTGATCGCATTTTCAACCAGGGTCAGGACGGAAGCGGGCGGAATCGTCAGTTTTTTTGATTTTTCTTCGATTTCCCAGATCACTTTGAGCCTGCTGCCGAAGCGGATCTTTTCCAACTCCAGGTATTTCCGCACTTCATCCATTTCCGCTTCAAGGGTGACCACCGGTTTCAATCCGTAATTGAGCGTAAACCGGAGCAGCTCGCTCAGTTTCACGATAGCGTCCCTGCTTTTTTCAGGATCTATATTCACCAGCGCCTTGATGCTGTTCAGCGCATTGAACAGAAAATGCGGGTTCAATTGCTTTTTCAGCAGCTCAAGCTCCACGGATTGGGCCAGGTTTTCCATTTTCAATCTTTCCTGGCGGATTTCGTTATTGTGTTCCAGCAGGTGGTACATGAAGTAAATGATCACCCATACGCCGATGTACCGCATCCAGTTGACGACGCTCGCCAAAAAGTTGAGCAGGTTCAGCTGAGCCAACAGCGCTTTCAGGCTCCCCAACGCCGGCGGGATCAGCGTAAGGATGGTCATCCAGACCGACAACGCCAGGGTGGAAACCAGGGCAATGATCCAAACAGTTGACCTCGACCGGCCAAAAAGAGCCGTGCCTGAAATCAACCGTTTGAACCAATGCGTGGAAAAAATCCCTAGTATTGCGCCGTAGGCAAACCCCAAAAAATAGTAAAGGTCGAATTTGCCGACAATGAAAAACGTATAGTTGACGGTTTCAATCGCCACCATCCCGCTCCAACCGCCGATCTGGCACAGCCAATATATTCGTTTATTCTTCAACGGCCCCCGGATTAACAATGAGCGTTCAACAAAATTCCAGTGAATTGGTTGGCGGTCAAAAGCGGGTATGGCGCTATTTTCCGCAACAAGACATAAGCGGCCTCATCGCCCGCCGTCCTCCGGCATTTTCAGCGCTTTTTGAACGGCGTTTCGGGGATGGATCAGCAATATGCCCTTGTTTTCCAGGTCAGGCGTTGCGGTAGCCCGGATCATGTCCACGATTTCGCGGGGGCTGAACTGAGGGTTGATCGCCAGCAGGCGGGCAGCCAGGTTGGCTACCTGCGGCGATGCCATGGAGGTGCCGCTGAACTTGAGGCGATCGCCTCCCGGGACAAAACTCTCTACTTCGAATCCGTTGGCGTAAAAGTCAACGCTCGCCCCTTCCGTAGTGAACGATGTGCGCATGCCCTTGTCATCTACGGCGCCGATCGTGATCAGGTTGGGCAGATCAATGCCGGCCGGAATGTATTCTGCAAAGCCGGCATCATTGTTCTCATTGCCGCTGCCGCAGATGAAAAGGATCTCCGGCGCCGACCGCATCGCCTCTGCCAGGGCCGATTTCTCCGCTTCAAACCACCTGCGCGCCATGGCCTTACGCTCCTGTTCATCCTTTCCGATACCGTACAGATTCAGGACACTCTCATAGCCGTCGGCGTTGTAGCGCCAGCTCATGTTGACCACCCTTACGCCATGTGTTTTGAAATAGGCAACCGCATCCTGATACATCTGTACCAGGTTGGACTGGGTTTCGTCCGTATAGGGCCTGGGCGTTACCTTCGTATCGTACGACAACCGGGCATACATGATCCTGACGGATGGATTGCCGGCGGCTACAATGCCTGCTACATGAGTGCCGTGGGCAAAAGTGCCGTACCACGTCAGATCCTCCTGAAAGGGAACGGCTTCTTCCGGTTTCAGGCTCATATATTTTTCCTGAAATGCGGCGCCTTCCGCGGATCGGATACCGGACTGAAGGTCCATGGCCCCTTTCGACCACCGTTGAAGGTCTGCAACCGGGTAAGTCAGGGCGCGCTGCTCCAGCAAGGGACCCAACGACCGCTTATTGTCCAGGTCGAATGCGATTCCATTGACATCATCGATAAATCCGTTGCCGTCATCGTCCTTCTGGTTCCCCGGAATTTCATTGGGGTTCACCCAGATCTGACTCCCGAACGGCTTGGGATCCACGCCGGTATCCCAAACGGCTACCACCACTTCTGATCCGGTTCCGGACGGTGCGGCAGCCCGCTCTTCCCAAAAATCTCCTTTTACCTGATCTTCCGCCTGAGGATGGGCGGCCAGCCACCCGTCCAGGATTTCCAGGGCAGGCGCCTTGATGCCGAGCCTGAAGTCAAGCCCGACCCTGGAAGCCATGATGGAGAACGCTATGCTTTCCGGCACCTGACCGTTCCCGTTATCAAGGAACGGTTGGAGTTGGACGTCCAAACCCGCCAAACTCTTTTCAGGATCGAGCAGGGAAAGCCCTACCCGGGTCTGTTCGGCATACCGGCGCATATAATCGGGGTTGCCGGCGTCAAGGTTCGCCGCATATTCGCGTTTGAAGGCGGATTCGAAAGCTGGGCCTGAACCGGCGCCTGCGGTTTTGATGGCCCGGATAACCGCGCTCATGGTCAGTCCGATGGTTGCCCGTTCCTCTTCTTTATCCTCCAGCTGCTTCAACGCTTCCAGCCTTTTGAGCACATCCGGATACAGGCCCTTGCTGAATTCAGCCAGCATCAGAATGGAATGATAACCGGCCAGCGTGGACTTGTCCTGAATATCGAATTGCTCCAGATCCGCTGACAGGACCTGATAAGCGTAGTCGGCCATGTTCCGGATCTGTTCGTCATCCTGGTAAACAGCGCTGACCTTACCGGTCAAGGCGTAGGTCCTTCGCGGCAATTCTTCCGCCCGGCTGATCGGCGTTTTTCCCTGGCCCGCCAGTCCGACCGAAATGAATAAAAGGAACAACGGAAAAATTAACTTGAATGGAAATAAGGAGCAAAAAATGATCTTTTTCATAGATGAACTATTTTGATTCCGGATCAAAATTGTCCACTCCGATCTTTTTTTGAAAGGAAATTTACACCGGCGCAGGATTCACCTGATGAACGCCTCCCTCTCATCCTTCCCCCACCCCTCCACAATTCCCCACTGCCCCAGCAAATACGTAATCATAATGATCAGTCCTGCCTGCGGAAGGGTCACCGTGTCGCCCATGAATTTGGCCACAGCCAGGGTGGAATCGGACAGGATAAAGAACAAGGCGCCGCCGAAAAGCAGCCGGAAGGCGGTGGAAGGCATAGCGCCCAACCGGTTGAGGGCGGCAATGCCCATAATGGTGATGACCAGGGTATACAGGGCTACGGGCGCCTGGAAGGCTGCCGGCAGATCCGGCCACAACCAGACCAGCATAATGCCGCCGTAGGCCAGCAACGGCAGGGCGAGCCACGGCCGTTTTTGTACGGCGCCGGGGCCGGTCATTTTGCCGGCAAACGCCAGGATATAACAAAAATGGGCGCAAAGGAAACTGGCCAGTCCACCGAGGAAAAACAGGGTGTCGCGGCCCTGGAAAAGCAGCAGGATATCCCCTACGAGCGAGAACCCCAGCCCGGAAAGGATCAGGCGATCGGGGCGGGTCAACGGCCTGCCGAAACGCCAAAAAGCGTACAGCCCCAGCCAAAGCATGAGGAAGGGCTTGGTCACTAAATTGCCGGTAGCGGAATCGAGGGCAACCGAGATGAGGTTGCCGAGGGAAAAGGCGATAAAAAGCAGGAGAAAAAGCCGCCGGGTTGGCTTAGCGGCGGGAGTCGCTTGTTTTGCTGCTGTCTTCGTCATCAATATCGAATACGTTGTCTTTTTCCGTTCGTTCGACGTTCATGTTCTCAAGCCGGTCCATAAAATCGACCGAATACTGCCAGAAGTCTGAAAACACGGGTTTGACGACCTTTCCGGCAGCCAGCAGCTGATCGGGCATTCTTTCCAGCATCGGGTAGGTGATCGAATCCTCCTTGGTCGTGTCGTCTATGATATGGCTCTTGTTGCCGAACAGGACCAGCACGCTGAAGAAAGCCACCAGGATCAGGGCCATCACCACGCCGCCGGAGATCTGGTTAATGATATTGATATTGGCCGATTGAAGAACGCCTTCCAGACCGTTGGACAGCATACGGATGCCGGCCATCGTCAGGACAAAGGTAAGCAGCAATCCCGCCAGAAACATCAGCGGATTGTGATAATTGAAGATGGATTGCAGAAAGTCCGTCATCGAAGGACCGAACTTGGCCGCTGCGAGTATCCCGAACATAACGGCAACCACCGTAAAGACGGTCTTGATGATCCCCCGGCTGAAACCCAGGTAGAATCCGTAAACCGCCAGGATCGCACACATGATGTCTATTGCCATAACGGGGTGAAATTACGATATAAAACGTTTAATCACAGCATACTTTAGACTATTATAACATATTTGACGATTAAAAAGATCTTTTGAATGATGACAAACCAATTTTTCGAATAGATCGATTTTTCGAATGTTTCGATCAAGCTGACCAACCGGCGCACGCCCCCAATCCAATCAATCCAATCAATCCAATCAATCGGATCAATCGAATCAATCGGACCAATCGAATCAATCCAATCAATCGAATCAATCGAATCAATCGGACCAATTTTTCGATTAGATCGATTTTTCGAATGTTTCGATTAAGCTGACCAACCGGCGCACGCCCCCAATCCAATCAATCGAATCAATCGGATCAATCGAACAATCCAATCAATCGGATCAATTGAACAATCCCACATTCACATTACACGTTTCAATCAACTGATTCATTATCTTTGTAAAAATTTACCTGCATGAAAAAAGTTATGTTATCCCTGTTGTTGGTATTGCCTTTTCTGGTAAAAGCCCAGGAAAATGCCATCCCGAAAGTCTTTATGCTCGGCGAGAACGAACAAGCCTACGAGCAACTGACCCGTCAGTACACCAAGTCCCTGCTGGAAGCCAGCAATATGGACATCGAAGCCGCTTTTGACCACTGGCTGGACATGATGAAGGCCATGGACGCCTACGCTGCCAAGATCAATTACGACCTGAAAGGCGTCAGGATCTGGTTCCACGTATTCTGGAGCCCCGAAGGCAAGATCGACCATATCGGCTACCTCCTCCGCCAGGATTCCCGGAATGTCAAAACCGATGAGATCCGGGCTTTCCTCCTGGGTTTCATCAAACAATACCAGCTGCCGCTGAAAAGCGATCAGCCCTTCAACCACTATACCGGAGCCACATTCCCTACGCTGGTTGAACGCACGAACAATTGAGTTAGTCGTAAGTCGTAAGAACGGATTGAGAAGCCTGCAAGAGCCCGCAAGGATTGAGAAGCCTGCAAGGATTCTTAAGCCTCTAAGTGCCCGCAAGGATTGAGAAGCCTTCAAGGATTCTTAAGCCTCTAAGAGCCCGCAGGATTGAGAAGCCTGCAAGGATTCTTAAGCCTCTAAGAGCCCGCAAGGATTGAGAAGCCCTCAAGGATTGAGAAGCCTGCAAGGATTCTTAAGCCTCTGAGAGCCCGCAAGCCAAAACGCAGATCTCCATCCCGGTCCGGCTTATCAATCGGCCTGCCTTGCAGTCAGGCTCGCTTAATAATCCCCCACCTTACGACTTACCACTTACGATTTACGACTAGAGGCTTACGACTTTTTACAAAACTTTTAACCGGATAATTCCAAGAATCAACAGGTAAAGCGCTTACTTTGCACTTCACAAATTTAAAAGGCACATGATTAAAATTCTTGCAAATGACGGAATCAACGCCGACGGCAAGACCCTCCTGGAAGAAGCCGGTTACCAGGTCGATACGGACAAGGTGGCGCAGGAAGACCTTCCCAAAGTATTGCCGGGGTATGATGTCATTATCGTTCGAAGCGCCACTCAGGTGCGCAAAGACCTGATCGATCAGTGCCCTAACCTTAAGATCATTGCCCGCGGGGGCGTCGGTCTGGACAATATTGACTTTGAACATGCCAAGGAAAAGGGCATTTTCGTGTTCAATACCCCTGCCGCCTCCTCGCAGTCCGTTGCCGAACTGGCATTCGGCCACATTTTCAACCTGGCTCGCTTCCTGCAGCGTTCCAACACGGAAATGAAAACGGGCGGAAATTTTGACAAACTGAAAAAGGCGTTTTCCAACGGGATCCAGCTGCGCGGCAAGACCCTGGGCGTCATCGGTTTCGGCCGCATCGGCCAGGAATCCGGCCGCATCGGCCTGGGCCTGGGTATGCGCGTCCTCGCTTACGACCCGTTCGTAACCGAAGCCGACATCCACCTTCCGCTGCCGGACGCGGACGCCCTCCGCATTACGGCCCACCTGGAAACCTATGATTGGGAAACCGTCCTCACCGAATCCGACTTCCTGACCCTCCACGTACCGGGTATCGGGAAACCGCTGATCGGAAAAGAGGAAATTGCCAAAATGAAAAAGGGCTCTTATATCATCAACACCGCCCGCGGCGGGATCGTAGATGAAGATGCCCTGGTGGAA
Source organism: Lewinellaceae bacterium (assembly GCA_020636325.1). GTDB lineage: Bacteria > Bacteroidota > Bacteroidia > Chitinophagales > Saprospiraceae > JACJYC01. Next base: position 174,729 of record JACJYC010000009.1, on the reverse strand, counting down.
GCGCTCAACTCAGGACATATCGCCGGCGCAGGCCTCGATGTTTTCCTGGGAGAGCCCAACCCGAGGCGCGATCTGGTGGACCACCCCAACGTATCGGTCACCCCACATATCGGCGCCTCCACGATCGAAGCCCAGGCCAATATCGGACTGGAACTCGCCGACCGCATCATCGCTTTCTTCGGCGACGCTTAGGCGGGAGGAATCGAGGAATCGAGGAATCGAGGAATCGAGCCTGCCTGCGTGCCGTCGCCATAGGCTTTGGCCGCCGGAGACCGGCAAGGCAGGGAATCGAGGAATCGAGGATTTGAATGGTCGCAGCTTCAAATCCTCGCATCCTCCGGCTTACTCATCGTTCGTTTTCGGACATTCTCTGTTCGCTTTTGAACGGACATCCCGTTTTGCCTTCCATCCAAATTATTGACATTCAATTGATTGTTACTTAGGCATGAAGATTGCAGCCGGCATTTTGCCAATATCAGCAAACTTCGCAGCCTATGTTCAACAATTATTTGAAGATTGCCTTGCGCAGCCTTTGGCGTCACAAGGGCTTTTCAACCATCAATATTTTCGGACTGACGGTCGGCACGGCGTGTTGCCTGTACATCCTGATGCACGTGCTGGAACAATTCAGCTACGACCGCCACCATCCGGATGTCGGGTCCATTTACCGGGTAGCCACCGATATCCGCAATGCCGACGGGACCGGCAATGAATTCCAGACCGCCAGGCTCTCACCGCCCATCGCACCGGCCATGGCCCTCGAATTCCCGGAAGTGGAAATCGCCACCCGGGTAGTTGATCCGCCCGATGTATCCCACCATGTTTTCACCTGGCAGAACCATTCCTTTTTTGAAACAAAGGGGTATTATGTCGACAGCACATTCTTCCGCATATTTGACTACAAATGGGTTTACGGCGCCCCCGAACACGCCCTCGACGAACCCTATTCCGTTGTGATCACCCCGCCCATTTCCGAAAAACTCTTCGGCCGGCAGGATCCCGTCGGGCAGACCATCCGGATCAATAACCGGTTCGGTGACCACGAGTTCAAAGTGACCGGCGTAGTGGATCCCAAGGCCAAAAAATCGCATATCCGCGCCAACTTTTATATGACCATGAACAGCGGCGGCATCGGCGAATACGTGCGCGAAAGCAACCACTGGGCCGGCAATAATTTCATTTCCGGTTACGTCAAGCTCAAACCCCACGCGGACGCCGAAGCGCTGGAAGCCAAACTGCCCGCATTCCTCAACCGGCACGGTACCGATCAGTTGCGCGAACTCGGCATGGCAAAATCGCTGGAATTGGAGCCCGTCCGGGATATCCACCTCTATTCTACCCGTCAAAATCAGCTCGATACTACCGTCAGCGCGCGTTTTCTCTATATTCTGCTTATGATTGCCGGTTTTATCCAGCTCATTGCCTGCATCAATTTCATGAACCTGACAACAGCGCGCGCAGCCAACAGGGCGCGGGAAGTAGGGATCCGGAAGACCGTCGGTGCGGGCAAAATGGCCTTGATCCGGCAATTCCTGGGGGAATCCCTGTTGCTTTCGGTAGTCGCCATCCTGATTGCCGTCCCGCTCGTCAAATGGTCGCTGCCGTTCATTAACAACATTACGGGCGAAGAAGTATCGGGCAATATGGCAGCCCACCCCGGCATCTGGCTCGGCATACTCGGCCTGTCGCTGCTCACGGGCGTTCTGTCGGGCAGCTACCCCGCTTTTTACCTGTCCGGATTCCGGGTGGTCAACGTACTGAAGGGCAATTTCCGGCATTCGGCCTCCGCAGCGGGGCTGCGCAAAGGGTTGGTGGTGTTCCAGTTCGTCATCTCCGTCGGATTGGTCATCGGCGCGCTGGTGATCAGCCGGCAGTTGAACTATATGGTCCATGCCGACCTGGGGTTCGATCAGCAACAAAAGATCATCGTGCCGTTCCGGACCGACGATTCTCGCGCAGAGATTGCTCCGTTCAAAAGCGAAATCTCGGCCCGCGGCGACGTCGAATCCGTGTCCAGCGCCCGCGTGTATCCAGGCCAGTTTGTCACCCAGGATTTCGGATTGTACAAAGACGGCCAGGACATGAACAGCCGGATGGTCGCCCAACTCGTACAGGCCGACGAAAACTACCTCTCTACCCTCGAAATCCCGCTCCTGGACGGCCGCAATTTCGTCACCAGCGACACCAACAATCAGCTCATTGTCAATGAGGAATTTCTACGCCGGATAGACATCCCGCTGGAAAGCGCCGTCGGGACGCGCCTGTTTTCCGACTGGGAGAACGAGCATTACACCTACCAGATCATCGGGGTAATGAAAAACTACCATTTCAGGTCCATGCGGGAAGAAATGTCCCCGCTGATGCTGGAATACACCCTGGACAGGAGCCATTTTTATACCATTGTCGCCGCCAAAACGAACGATTACAACCAGCTGCTGTCGGACATGGAGCAATTGTGGGGGCGGCTTAACCCCGGGTTACCGTTCGAATACGTATTCCTTGATGAGGACCTGCAAAAGCAGTACAACGCGGAAAGAAGCCTGAGCGCCACTATCCAGTCCTTTACGCTCATGGCCATCCTTATCGCTTGTCTGGGTCTCTTGGGCCTGTCCGCTTTTATGGTCGAACAACGCGTCAAGGAGATCGGCATCCGCAAGGTGCTGGGGGCATCGGCAACCGGCATAGCAGGCCTGCTCTCAAGGGATTTCCTGAGGCTGATCCTGGTGGCGATCGTATTGGCGATCCCGCTGGCCTGGTGGGCCATGAACAAGTGGCTGCAGGATTTCGCCAACCGTGTGGCGGTGGAATGGTGGGTCTTTGCCCTGGCAGGTGGAGCCGCATTGCTCATTGCCGGTTTCACGGTAGGCTTCCAGGCCATCCGCGCCGCATGGGCCAACCCGGTCAAGAGCCTGCGCAGCGAATAATTTTAATTGCATCGGTTTTGGGAATGCGCCGATCAATCGATCAATCGATCAATCGATCAATCGATCAATCGAACCAATCGGATCAATCGAACCAATCGGATCAATCGAACCAATCGGATCAATCGGATCAATCGGATCAATCGAACAATCGAACAATTTAAAAATATGTTCAACCACTACCTCACCCTTTTCCGCCGGCTCGTCTTCCGGCAGCAATCCTATTTTCTGCTGACCGTGAGCGGGCTCACCATCGGGTTGGCGGCCCTGATCCTGGCTTTTGTCTTTATCCGGGATGAACAAGCCTACGACCGTTTCCAATCCAAAGCGGACCGGCTATACCGGGTCAATAAATGGAATAAAGCCGAGAACGGCGACAAGACCAATACTGCGGAAACGCCGGGTTTGCTCGCGCCGACACTGACGGCCAACTACCCGGAGGTGGAAGCGGCTGCACATTACAGCCCATGGTTTGACCCTGTATTGGTGACCCTTGGGGACAAAAGCCTGGAAGTCGACGGTTTTTCCTTTGCGGATGAGCAATTCTTCCACCTGTTCGACTTTGAATTGCTGCGCGGCGACCCGGCCGCTGTACTGTCCAAACCCGGCCAGTTGGTGCTGACCGAACGCCTGGCGGAAACCCTGTTCGGCAAGGCAGACCCCATCGGGCAGACGCTCATTGCCCTGAGCGACAAGACCTATACCGTATCCGGGGTTATCCGGAATCCGCCGCGTCAATCCCATATCCAGTTTGAAGCGCTGGCGTCCTGGGCATCCACCGAGCCGGGGTCCGGATACCACGATTTCGATTTCATGAACAACTGGCTGGGGCAGACCGTCTATACTTACGCCCTGCTCACCGACGCCTCAAAAGCGGACGGCCTGAACGCCAAGTTACCGGAACTGGTAGCGCAATATATGCCCAACCGGGTGGGCCGGTACGAGTTTTACCTTCAGCCCTGGAACGACATCTACCTGCATTCCTACGACATCCGGTTCCTGCGGGGCGGCAAGTACGGGAGCGCCGTTTTCCTGCGGACCTTCACCCTCATCGCCCTCCTGATCCTGGTGATCGCCGGCTTCAACTACGTCAACATCAGCACGGCCAAATCCCTGCAACGGGCCCGGGAAGTGGGCGTTAAAAAGATTCTGGGCGCCGGGCGCCGCCAATTGATGGGGCAGTTTCTGTCCGAAACCCTGGGCACTACCCTGCTCGCGGGAGCCGTTGCGCTGGGCCTGGCCTATGCGGTGCTGCCCTACCTCAACCGGCTATTCGGGAGCGAAGTGCCGCAACAGCTGATGTTCAATGCCGGCGCCCTCGCAAGCCTGGCAGCGGTTATTGCGGCTACCAGCCTGATTGCCGGTTTTTTTCCGGGACTGCTGCTTTCGGGTTTCAGTCCGGCCCGGGTTATCCGGCGGATCTCCACGCTGGCGCCGGGCGGAGAGTTGCCGCGCCAGATCCTGACCACCCTCCAATTGGGCATCAGCATCGCCCTCATTTCAGGGGCATTCATCCTGTACCGGCAATTCCATTTCCTGATGAACCGCGACCTGGGTTTCAGCAAGGACCAGGTGATGGTCATGAACACGCCCCCCGGCATCGACAGCAACCATGTGGCTTTCAAACAAACCCTGGAAGCCATGCCCGGCGTGCGATCCGTTTCCATTTGTCAGGCAGCCATCGGCACGGGCACTTTCGGGTCAACCGTTTTGCCGGAAGGCAGCGGCGATCAAGAAATGTCCGTTCAGATCTTTCGGGTAGACACCCAGTTCGTTAAAACCTACGGCATGGACATGGCGGACGGGCGTTTTTTCTCCGCCAGGTTCCGGTCGGATTTCAACCCGGGAGCGTTGGTGGTCAATGAAACCTTCGTGCGGCAGGCGGGGTGGGATTCCTACGAAGGCAAGACGGTGCGTTTTGTCGGCAGCGACGCCAAGGTACCGGTCGTCGGTGTGGTCAAGGATTTCAACTACAACTCGCTCCATTTCCAGGTCGATCCAGTCATGATGTACCTGGATCCGCGCAAGGCCAATATATCGGTCCGGTTCGATCCGCAGCAGATCAGCGCACTCCTGCCCAGGTTCGAGCGCGCCTGGCGGCAGTTCGAATCCCGCTATCCTTTCGAATATTTCTTCGTTGATGAACAATTTGCGGCCAACTACGGCTCGGAGCAACGCATGGTCAAAGTAGTGGGCATATTCTCCGCGCTGGCTATTTTCATTGCCTGCCTGGGGTTATACGGTCTGGCGGCCTTTACCATTGCCCGGCGTACGCGCGAGATCGGCATCCGGAAAGTGATGGGGGCATCGGTAACTTCCATTGTCACCCTTTTATCCAGGAATTTCCTCGTATTTGTTCTCATCGGACTGGGGCTGGCCGTCCCCGCAACCTGGTATTTCCTGTCGGATTGGCTCAACAATTTCGCTTATCACGTACCGCTGAGCTGGGGCGTATTTGCCGTAGCGGGCCTGGCCGTCCTTATGGTAGTCCTGCTGACGGTAGGCTGGCAGGCGCTGCAAGCGGCGGTCGTGAATCCGGCGAAGACGTTGAAGGCGGAGTAAGTAGGGTGGTGATTTACCTCCTCGGTCGGAGGGTGATTTGGTGATTTGTTGATTCGGTGATTTGAAGCCTTAAATCAGAGGCCGTTCCATAAAGGCTGCGGGCCGTCAGGTCCGCCATGTCGGTAGCACCCGGGATGAATTGAAACAGCGGGCCGTCAGGTCCGCCATGTCGGTAGCACCCGGGATGAATTGAACCAGCCGGCCGTCAGGTCCGCCATGTCGGTAGCACCCACGTTGAAGTTGAACCAGCGAAAAAGGGTAGGTTAGGACGAATGCAAATCGGAGAAGCCCGTTTTTGTTGCCCGAAAACGCCGTTTTAAATCAACAAACCAATTGCTCCAGAAACCGGACATAAATCCGCTCATCCGGCGCCGGTCCTTTTTCCCATCGCAACGGGAGCCCGCGCCGGCAGCAGAACGCATCGGCAATGATATCCGCCTGCTGTTCGGGGTTGAAGGAGCCGAGTTCTTTTCCCTGGGCGATGGCGGCTGCGAGGGCCGGCATTCCGCCGTAGTTGTAGCCCGCTTTGCTGCGTTGTGCGGCCAGCGCCAGCGGGATATAAGCGCTCCCCCAGCGTTCGTATTGCCAGACGTGCACCAACTCATGGATCAACAGCACATCACCCATCGGCCCCCAACTGTTGACGGTGTAAAAACTCACGTAACAGAAGCGCTTTTGCCGCGGCCCGACCCAGGCGCGCTCGTCGATCAGCACCCGGTCCGGCCGGATCGCCCCTCCGAATAGTTCGCTTGCCAGCGCCTTTTCCCGCGAATTCAAGGGCCGGATATTCCATTTCAGCCATATGGTCAGGATCTCGTATACTTCCGGCAGCGCCAGCATATCGCCGATGAGGATCACCCCGCAGGACATCCAGATGCCGATCCGCGCCGCCAGACCCGGTTCAAGCCCCATCCCAGGCCAGACACCCCTCACGGCTCCGGGAAAGGCAGTGAGGTGCTTCCCCAATCGCCGCCACCTCGCGGGTTGCCCCAGCAGCCAGTCAGCGAGGCGCCCGCCCGTGTACGCAAGCCGGTTTCGAATGGGAAATTGCTTCATTATTCAGTTAAGTCTTTTTATAACCACTAAGGGCACTTAGATCACTAAGGAGTCTTCAGTTGGCAGTTCTCAGTTGGCAGTCTTCAGTTGGCAGTCGCGGGCTATGGCGATGGTTTGACCATGCACCGGACGCCCGGCAAAGAAACCATTCAACCCTGAAACACCCCAACCAGAAACCTTATTTAAACCGGATCGCCTTCACAGGACTGATGCTCATCACCAGCAACGAGGGCAGCAGCAAGGCAAACAGGATGATCACCAGGGCGCCTGCATTCAGGGCCAAAATCGTAAAGAAATTGATATCGACGGGTGCGACAGACAGGTAGTAATCGGCCTCCGAGAGCCGGATAAAGCCGTATTGATCCTGCAAAAAACAAAGCCCGATCCCGATCAGATTGCCCCAGAACAGGCCCACCAGGATGATATATGAAGCGTAGTAGAGGAAGATCTTCTGGATGCCCCAGTTGCGGAAGCCCAGCGCCTTGAGGGTGCCGATGGTGTTGGTCCGTTCCAGGATGAGGATCAGCAGGGCGGTGATCATGTTGATGATGGCCACGATGACCATCAGGATCAGGATCACCTTTTCGTTGACGTTCTGCAGGTCGAGCCATTCGAAGATCTCGGGGAATTTCTCCCGGATGGTCTCCACATAGAGGTTCGAATTGGGCGGTATCTTGTCGTAGTAGATATAGTCGGCCATGGGGATGAGGTCGTCGATATCGTCGAGGAAGACCTCGAAGCCGGCCACGTCCTTTTCCGTCCAACCCAGCAACCGCTGAATTTGCCGGATATCCACCAGGGCGAATTTCCGGTCGAATTCGTCCAGCCCGGTCTTGTAGATCCCTTTGATGGTAAACCGCCTTTTGAGTTGTTCGCCTTTTTCTACAAAGTGAACGATGAACCGGTCGCCGACCCCTACCCGCAACCGGTCGGCGGTCTGGCGGGAGATCATGATATCGGAGGACATCGCGGTGTCCTGCAGCGACAGGGCCTCCCCTTCCTGGATGTAGCTGTTGATGAAATTCCAGTCGAAATCCATGCCCACCCCTTTGAGGATGATGCCCTCGATCTCCGATTTGGCCTTGATGATGCCGGGTTTTACGGCAAAGGTCTGGATATGGTGGATGCCGCCTTTGGTGCGGGCAATGCGCCCCACCTCCTGTCCGAACGCCATCTTGGTGATCGGGTAGTCGATGCGCCCCACCGAGTCCAGAGCGGGATAAAAAGGCTGGTCTATGCTCACCGGATAGGCTTCGAGCAAGGTCCGGTTCACATCCGGATCCGTGATATGGATATGACCCCAGAAGCCGAAGATCTTGCGGCTGATCTCCTTTTTGAACCCCGAGATCATGGAAGTGGTAATGATCATTACCGCCACGCTGATCGCCACCGACACCATGGCAATGCGGATAATCAGGCGGGCAAAAGATTTCGATTCCGAAAGCGCAACCCGTTTGGCGATGAAGAATTCGAGGTTCATGCGTATTTTCAAGCGGCGTAAAATTAAACGCTTTTTTCGGTTAACTGCCCGGATTTTGGCTAAATTTGCGCCCTTTGAATTTTTTATGCTCTCCCCCGGTTAATTGAAATTAAATTTATCCCGGATATTCCTTACCCCATGATGCAAAACATGATCATGGGTTGATGCGTAAAAACTTTGACGCATAATTATGCGTCGCTACAAGTGATGATTATGAATTTCTTACAAGAACTGCAATGGCGGGGCATGCTGCACGACGCCACCCCCGGAATCGAAGAGGTCATCAACGCAGGCCCCGTCACCGGGTACATCGGCTTTGACCCCACAGCCCCTTCCATGACCATCGGCAATTACGTCCAGCTCATGCTGCTGACCATCTTCCAACGGTCGGGCCACAACCCCATCGCCCTCATGGGCGGCGCCACCGGCCGCATCGGCGACCCCTCCGGCAAAGACAAGGAACGGGAACTCAAGTCAGAGGAAGAACTCGACGCCAACCTCCAACGCCAGATCCTTCAGGTCAAAAAATTCCTGAATTTTGACGACGGCCCCAACAAAGCCGCCATCGTCAACAACCTGGATTTTTACCGCAATATGGGCATCCTCGAGTTCCTGCGCGTCGTCGGCAAAACGCTCACCGTAAATTATATGATCGGCAAGGAATCCGTCCAGAAACGCCTCGAAACCGGCATCTCCTTCACCGAGTTCAGCTACCAACTGCTCCAGGCTTACGACTTTCAATGCCTGTACAACCAGCATAAGTGCATCCTCCAGATGGGCGGCTCCGACCAATGGGGCAATATCACCTCCGGCACGGAATTCATCCGCCGCAACCTCAGTGAGAAAGCCTACGCCGTCACCACGCCCCTGCTCACCAAAGCGGACGGCACCAAATTCGGCAAATCCGAACAGGGCAATATCTGGCTCGACCCCGATATGACCTCGCCGTACCAGTTCTACCAGTTCTGGGTCAACGCCGCCGATGCCGACCTGCCGAAATTCATGCGGTACTTCACCCTCAGGTCGCAACAGGAAGTGGAAACCATGGAACGCGACCTCGCCGCCGATCCCAATGCCCTCAAGCGCATCCTGGCCGAGGAACTCACCATCCGCGTCCACTCCGAAGCCGATTGCAGGGCCGTCGAACAGGTGTCCAACCTCCTGTTCAACCAACGCGCCGGCAAGGACGACCTCAGCGCCCTGTCCGCACAGGTCCTGACTGCCGTCGCACGCGAGATCCCCGGTTTTGCAGTACCCCGCGAGGTGCTGGCCGCCGGCGTCAATATCGTCGACCTCCTGGCCGAACATACCTCGATCTGCGCCTCCAAAGGCGATGCCCGCCGCGCCATCCAGAACATGGCCGTCAGTGTCAATAAGGAGAAGATCTCCGCTCATGAAGCGGTCATCAACCACGAAGCGCTCCTGCACGGCCGATACCTGATGGTGGAAAACGGCAAGAAGAACAAGTTTATGGTAGAAGTGGGTTGAGCCGGTGATCGGGTGATGGTGATCTGCCGCCTTCGCCGAGGCTACAGCGAGATTGTTCAAAACAGTGTTTTCACGCAAAGACGCAAAGACGCAAAGATCTGATTTTAAGCAAGCTGCGCATGCTAAAAATCCGGTTGACACAAAATTCTGAACGGTCCCGCTACAGCCGCCGGAAGGTGATCTGTTGATCTGTTGATTCGAGTCCTCGAATCAACAGATCAACAAATAAACAAATAAACAAATAAACAGATCAACAAATAAACCAATAAACAAAAATCCCCCCCAGTCACCTCTCAACATGACGAAGACGCCCCCCTCTTCCACGACACCATATACCCATGGCTGATCGCCACCTCCTCCGCCGGCATCGCGTCATAAGGCGGGGCCAGCTTCATGGCGCGTACCGCATCAACGTCTCCCGGCCTCAATTTCTCTTCCGCATAAGGTATCTCCAGCGCCCGGTACAGGGTGCGGTATTGCGGCAGCCGCCACCGGTTTTGCGGCTGTATGCTGTTGTCTATGATCGCCCAGGCCCGCTCCCCATATTGCAGGTAGTTGTAGATCGTGATCGAGGGGTCCATATGCGCAAAGTGGTCCGACATATCGATGAAATGGCTCATCATTCCGCCGGGTTTCAGCACCCGCCACATTTCCGCCAGTATCTTTTCCAGTATCGGCGGGTAGACATGCTCAAACGTGTTGTTCGAGGTGATCACCGAAACCGTTTCGTTGCCCATATCCAGCCTTCGGGCGTCCCCCACTATGGGCGTCAGGTTGACCATTTTGCACAGGTCCGCCAAAGGCGTATCGGCGTTGCAGGCAGCCTTGATGTCCTTCAGCACCCCGAACCGGTCGCGGATCCCCTCGCCCAGCCCGGCCACAAACTCCGCTTCCCGTCCGACGATCGCTTCCACCGCCGTCAGGAAGGTTTTGGCGGTCAGCAGCGGCGATATATCAATGCTGTACACTTTTTCGGCGCCCGCCAGAAAACAGCCGATCGGCACGATCGGGTACCAACCCGTCCCCAGCTCCAGACAGACCTCCCCCCGCAGGTCCGCTTTCCCGGCGCCGTCCCTATAAAACGCCAGATGATCCATCAGGTGTTCGTATTTGAACCCGAAATAGGTATCGCTCAGCTCCACCCCCCTGGTCACATACCGCTGAAACAGGTAATTGATCCTGTTGCTGTACGGCAAAAAGGAAATGGTTTTCTGCACAACCGCCTTGAGTATCCATTTATGCATATCCCAAACATCAATAATCTACTGTTGTCCTCTTTCCATATTTGAGGCGGCAAAGGTAACACACTTCCCCCCCTTTTACATTTTACATTACCCCCTTTTACATTTTACATTTTATTCTGCATCCCCGGGCGTGCCCCTGCGGGTCGGGCTATCCAGGGCTACGCTTCGCTCCGGCCGGCCCTGCGTGCCGTCCGCTCCCTGCGTTCGCGCCCTTCCTATCCCTCACGCGCGTCCGTTGTCAGGGCGGTTCTGCAGCTTGTCCATCCGGGCCGGCAACAAAGTTTAGGCGGACTATTGCAGCCGTCAGAAATTCCGGTTACATTTGGTATTCGGGCGGCTGGGGTTACCCCTGCAAAGGGAATCCCCGCCGGGGAGCGGGCTTTCCAATCAGGAACAACCGGTTCCCCGGGCATACCGCATTCCCATAACGCTATGAAAAAGGTCCTCTTCAACATCTTGAAAATCACGGGCCTGACCGTCGGCAGCGTCCTCCTGATGCTGTTCCTGCTGCCCGCTCTCTTCCCCGGCGCCGTCACCGGAAAGATCAAACAATGGACCAACGAAAGCATTACCGGCGAGCTCAACTTCTCCCGCATCCGGCTTTCTTTTTTCAAGCATTTTCCGTCGCTTACCCTTACGCTGTACGATTTTTCCCTCACCGGGTCCGAACCCTTCGCCGCCGACACCCTCATGGCCGGCCGATCCATCAGTTTCGGCATCAACCTGGCTTCCCTGTTCGCCGAAACCATGGTGGTCGACCAGTTTTTTATTGAGGGCGCCCTCATCAATGTCCAGGTCGATGAGCAGGGCCGCGCCAATTACAACATCTATCAGGGCAGCGCCGATACCGCCGCAGCCGCCTCCGACACAACGGATACCCGGCTCAACATCAACGGCATATTCATCAACCACAGCCGGCTGGTCTACCACGACCGGTCCATCCCGCTGATCATCCGGGCCGACGGCTTTCGCTACGAAGGGCGCGGCAACCTGGCCGACAGCCAGTTCGACCTGCAATCCAACCTGCACGCCGACAGCCTCGATTTCATATTCGACGGCACGGCCTATGTACAGCGCAAGCGCCTCGAAGCCGACCTGCTGACAGGCATCAACACGTCGTCCCTGACCTTCCGGTTTGCCCGCAATAACCTGCTCATCAACAAGCTTCCGGTCGACTTCACCGGCAGCATGTCCATCCTCCGCGACGGCTACGACATCGACCTCAAGGTCATTTCCGGCGTCACCGATTTCGGCAATATCTTTTCCGCCCTGCCGCCCGATTACGACGACTGGTTCGCCGGCACCCAATTCGGCGGCCAATCGCGCATCACCGTCGAGATGGGCGGGAGCTACCGCGCCGCCACCGGACAGGCCCCCGACCTTTCCGTTGGGCTTTGGGTGCACGACGGTTCAATCCAATATCAGGCTGCCCCGGCCCCGTTGGAACACGTCTGGATCAACGGCGCCGTCCACCTCCCGGGGCTCAACCCCGACAGCATCCGGCTCGCCGTCGACACGCTCAACTTCCAGCTCGCTGACGGCAAGACCGAGGCGTCCCTGCTGCTCAAAGGCCTTGACCGGCCCTTTGTCAAGGCCAGCATCGTCAGCAATATCAACCTTCGCCTGCTCGACCAGGCGCTCGGCCTTTCCAACCTCGATCTGCAGGGCGAGCTCAGCCTCAACGGCCAACTGGAAGGCGTTTACCGCACCGGCCAAAACCCCGATCGCATCCGCCCCGATACCGTCATCACCGCCATCCCGGCCTTCCGCCTCAATGCCGAACTGTCCGGCGGTTATTTCCACTACCAGGACCTGCCCATGGCGCTGGAGCAAATGTCCGGGCGCATTCAGTCGGCTTGCCCGTCCGGCAATCCGAAAGAGCTCTCTTTTTCCGTCAGCGGATTCACCGCAAAACTGGGCGAAGGCCAAATTGCAGCCGACCTTTCGGCCGAAATTCCGGAAAACCGGATCAAAGCTGCGGTCAAGGCACGGCTTCAACTCGACGACCTGGCGCGCGCCGTTCCGCTGGAGGGCTACGAGTTGGCCGGAGCGTTGGTTGCCGACCTCTCCGCCGACGGCGTATTCAATCCCGGCAACCGCAGTTTTCCGGCCGCAAATGGCGCCGTACAACTGACCGGAGGCCGCATCCTCACCCCCTACTACCCCCACCCCATCGAACAGGTACAGGTCAGTGCCGGCATCCAGGCCGACCGGTACGACAACCTGGCCGTCTCGCTGCAGCCGGTTTCCTTTGTTTTCGAAGGGCAGCCCTTTCAGGTCACAGCCCGGGTCAGCAACCCCGGCAACCTGCAGTACCGCATCAGGGCCGACGGCGCCCTCGACCTCGGCCGCATCTATCAGGTATTTGCGGTGCAGGGCTACGGGGTGGCCGGCCGCCTGCAGGCCCACCTCGACCTCAACGGCGCCGCCGCCGATCCCCTGTCAGGGCGAAACACCGGCGAACTCCGGGTCAGCGATCTGGTGCTGCGTTCCGACGACTACCCGGCTCCCTTTCTGATCCCCAAAGCCACCCTGCGTTTTGACCAGGACAAAGCCTGGCTCGACCAAACGCTGCTCCGTTACGGCCGCAACGAATTCAACCTCAAGGGCTATACCCGGAATTTCATTGCGCATGCCATCGACGGTTCCACCTTGCTGGGCTCGCTTTCCGTTTCCTGCCCAAGCCTCTACATCGACGATTTCATGGTTTTTGCACCGCCGCCCGACCTGCCGCCACAATCCGCCGCACCCGCTGAGGGCGTTGTACAGCTGCCCGCCGATATGGACCTGAGCCTCGAAGCCTCCGTGAAGGAGATCCTCTACGGTCAGACCCGGCTGGAAGACTTCAGCGGCAAAGTGACCCTGAAGGACGGCAGGATGGCCCTGGAGCAAATACAGGCCGGGATGGCCGGCGCAACATTCCACATCAGCGGCGACTACACCCCGGAGGATCTCCGCAGGGCCGCCTTTTCCGCGGCATTCAAGGCGGATTCATTTGATGTCCGGCGGGCCTACAACGAGATTCCGCTGTTCCGCGAAATGGCGCCCGCTGCCGCCAAAGCGGAAGGCCTCGTCTCCGTCAACTATGAACTCGCCGGGCAACTCAACGCCCAAATGGCTCCGGTCTACCCCGGCATCAAGGGCGGCGGGGAGCTCCGGCTCGAACAGGTCAGGGTGAGCGGGCTCAAGCTGTTCGGCGCCGTTGCCAAAGCCACCCAGAAGGACAGCATCAACAACCCCGACCTGAAAGCCGTTGTCATGAAATCCGCAGTGGCCAACAACATCATCACCATCGAGCGCACCCGCATGAAGGTTTTCGGCTTTCGCCCCCGCATCGAAGGCCAGGTCTCTCTCGACGGGCGGCTCAACCTGCGGTTCCGGCTGGGCCTGCCGCCCTTTGGGGCATTGGGCATCCCTATGACCATCACCGGCCTGTCATCCGACCCGAAAGTGGAGATCCGGCGCGGCAAGGAGGAAGATGAGTTGGAAGAAGTCGAAGAGAGAGAATAGCATGAATCCTTTAAACTGCATCTTATGAAATCGTGCCTTACCATCCTTTTGATTTTTAGCTTGACGGGGATCTCCCTGCTCGCGCAAGACCCTTATCACAGCAACCTCCAGACTTTTTTGCACAACCAATACAGCCTCCCGACCGGCACCTGGGTATTTCCCAATACCGAAACCGGTGTATTGACCGCCGATATTCACTACGGCAACGTCAGCAAACTGACCCAAACGGTATCCGGGCAGGATTTTACCAAAATGGCGCAACTCACGGTCACAGGCGTGTCGGGCCCGCAATGGAATACCGGCTACATCCTCAAGACGACCCTGACCGTCAATGCCGGCGACGTCCTTCTGCTGGTCGTCTGGATGCGGTCTGCCTCCCCCGACGGCAAGGTGACGGTGGTCATGGAAAATTCCACCACTTATGCGCCGGAATTTACGCTGGAATATCCCCTGCAGACCGAATGGCAGCAGTATATGATCCCATTCAAGGCTTCCTCAAGCTTTGCTGCCGGCAACCTCGACGTCGCTTTCCAGCTCAATTGGCTGAGCCAGACCGTCCAGATCGGCGGCCTGGCCATGCTCAATTACGGCTCCTCGGTCGATATCGCCGCCCTGCCCCGGTTGATCCGGAACGAGCAATACACCGGCTATGAAGCCGATGCTCCCTGGCGGGCCGAAGCGGCGGAGCGCATCGCGCAGATCCGGATGGCCGACCTCCGGGTCAGGGTAGTCGACCAGCAGGGCGCCCCCGTTCCCGGGGCGGAAGTGGAAGTCAACATGCTCAAACACGAATTCGGGTTCGGCAGCGCGATCATCGCCGGGAAGATCGCCGGCAACGGCAACCAGGACCCCGTCTACGAAAGCAAACTGCTGAACCTGGACGGCAACGGACACGGCTTCAACCAGATCGTTTTCGAGAACGACACCAAATGGAATGCCTGGGAGCAGAACTGGTTCGGCACCACTCCGGCACAGAAGGTCCAGGCCGTCCAATGGCTGCTCGACCGTGGCATTCAGGTCCGGGGGCATACCTTGCTCTGGCCCAGTTGGGGCAATATGCCGTCCGACCTGCAAAACAATCAGAACAGCCCGTCCTACCTGCTCGACCGGGTTCGCAACCATATTCAGGACATCGTCGCCTACCCGGGCATCCAGGGCAAGATTTCCGATTGGGATGTGCTCAATGAGATCTCGGTGCTCAACGACCTGGCCAATGCCATGCAGGGGTCGCCGGGCTATCCGACCGGCCGCGAGATCTACGCGGATGCATTCAACAAACTCCTGGAAGTCGATCCGCAGGCCGTCACCTATATCAACGACTATACCACCTTCGGCAACGGCCACGTTCGCGGCCAGCTCGACATCCTCAAAGGGTATATCCAGGAGATCGAAAACGCCGGCATTGAGCCCGACGGGGTGGGCTTCCAGGCCCATATCGCCGCTATGCCGACCTCCATTCCCGAAGTGTACGATATCCTGACGGACTTTCACAATACCTTCAACACCAGGGCCAAGATCACCGAGTTCGATATGCACCCCATGATCGATGACCAACTGGCTGCCAGGTATCTCGAAGATTTTTTCAGCATTTGTTTCAGCCACGAAAGCGTCGATGCCATCCTCATGTGGGGGTTCTGGGACGGCGCCCACTGGTTCGGCAACGCCCCGCTCTTCAATCAGGACTGGAGCCTCAAACCGGCCGGAGAAGCCTTCATGAACCTGGTCTTCAACCGTTGGTGGACAACCGGCACAGGCCCCACCGGCCCCGACGGGGCGTACAGCATCCGCGGGTTCAAAGGGGATTACGAGGTCAGGGTCACCTGCGGCGATCAGGTCTATACCCAAACCGCTACGCTTTCCAACGATGAGGAAGTCACGGTGGTCTGTTCGCTTGCAACGGCCACCGCAGAGCCGGATGGAGGCATGAAGATCCGGACCTATCCCAATCCAGCCGGAAATGAAATTACCGTCGAATGGCAAGGACAATCCGGCGGAGAACTCCGGATCAGCGGCATGAACGGACAAACGTCCGTGAGACGCCGGTTAGCCCCGGGAAAAAATATACTGCCGATCGATCTGCCTGCGGGGTTGTACCAGCTTTCGGCCTTTGATCCGGAAACAGGGCGCCGGTGGACCCAAAAACTGGCGGTGATCCGGTGATATTACCAACGATCCAGTCCCAGTAGTTTCCGTCCGAGTTCGCTCAGTTCGGCGGCCTCGTACCGGGTTTGCTCCCAGTTCCGCGGGTCGCCGGGGAAGGCGTACCCTTCCGGCGCAATGCGGTTTTTCCAGGAGTTGATCCGCCACTGGCGCAGGGGTTCGTTGTCCTCCTCCGCGGGCATCATGGAGATATATTGAGCGATGCGCACTTTATCCGCCGAGCGGTTGGGCCGGATGCCGTGCGGCTGCCCGCTGTGGAAGATCAGCAGGTCGCCGGCCTCCAGTTTCACCTTCACCAGTTTGTCTTCGAACCCGGAGATATCCGGCTGGAAGCGATTGCGGTCGGCGGGCTGGGTCAGTTTCCAGGTGTCGTAGGTGCGGAACAGCTCGGGGATGCACTGGAAGCCGCCCATGTTTTCGTCTGTCTGATCGGCAAGGGCCAGCACACCCTGTACATTCTGCGGTTTGGTATCGGGGTCATAGTCCCAGTGGATGAATCCTTTGTATTCGAATCCCGGCCGGATGGGAAAATTGAGGTTGGCCCGGTCGATGGTCACCCAGAGTTTTTCGGTCCCCCAGATGTCGACAAAGGCGTCGTATATCCTGCGGGTTTGCCGGTTATTCCACAGTTGTTGGTGATTGTATACCTCTACCATGCCGGTATTGGTGAGTTCTTTCATCTGCATTTCGGCGCGGGGCAGGGTGTACCAGGTAGCCGGATCTGCCGGGTCTTTATCCTCAAATTCCCAGATGAACCGCGCGGTTTCGGCAACCTGCTCCTTCGGGGCAGCGTTTTTGACGACCACGTACCCGTTGGCCACCCAGAAATCCCAGTCGGCTTCGCTGAGTACGCGCAGGGGTTGGCCGTTGGAGCGGTCGTTCAGCTTGATCCGGCTCGTTTTGGCGGTGGAAGGATTGCCCGGTATATCCTTGTGGGCATTTTGCAGGGCCATTGTGGGCGCCATGGTTGGGTTTTTCTCGTTCATGATCCGGTGGCTGTGTTTGTCAGCGTGTTACAAATATAGCGATTGTCTGAATTTTACTATTCACGCCACCCCGGCCGCATTAGTTTCATTGAATTTTACAGATTGTTGTTATTTTTCCTAAAAAGTATTCGATATGCGATCCAGGTTTACCTTTATTTCAGCCGCCCTTCTCATCGGTAATATTGCCCTGGGGCAGGCGGGCTTTCTGCCGCTGCGGCAAGATCTGCAAACGACCCTCGACAGCCTTGTCGCCGCCGAAGGGTTGCCCGGCGCCACGCTGGCAGCCGTTTTGCCCGACGGCCGGCTGATCAGCCTTGCGGCCGGTTATGAGGATGTGGAATTGAAAAAGCCGATGGCGCCCGGAAGCCGGATGTTTACCGGAAGTACGGGCAAGACCTTTGTCTCGGCAGTGGCGCTCCAACTGGCAGCCGAAGGCAAGATCGACCTGGACGGCAAGGTGGCGGACTGGTTCCGGGGCCAGGAAGACGCCTGGTATCACCGTCTGCCCAATGCGGCCGACCTCACGGTCCGTTCACTGATGAACCATACCAGCGGGTTGCCGCGCTATATTTTTCAGGATGCCTTCCAGGCTGCCCTCAAGGCGGACCCGATGCGCTCCTGGACCCCGCAGGAATGCCTGGCCGTGCTGGCCGGGGTTGAGCCGACCCACGCGGTGGGTAAAGGGTGGGGTTATTCCGATACAAATTACATCCTGCTCGGCCTGATCATCGAAAAAGCGACCGGCGATACCTTTTATCACCAGGCGCAACAGCGGATCCTGGAGCCCTTCCAGCTGGGCAATACGATCCCGTCGACCCAACGGGCATTGCCGGGGTTGGCCCAAGGCTATATCGGCGATGATAATTTCCTGAATCTGCCGAAAAAAACCGTAGAGAACGGATTGTACGCCATGAATCCGCAGTTCGAATGGTGCGGCGGCGGCTTTGTGACCAACACTGAGGATATGGCCCATTGGATGAAGTGGCTGCACGACGGCAAGGTGCTGACCCCGGAAGTGTATCACCAACTCATCCAACCGGTTGATTTTCGGACCGGACAGCCCGCCGCCGCGGGGTACGGTCTGGGCGCCTTCGTCTGGCAAACCCCGCTGGGCAAATTCCTGGGCCATGCGGGCGTCATGCCGGGCTACCTGACCCAGGTGGAGTACTCGGACCGGTACGGCTTTTCCATCGCCCTGCAGACCAATACCGACCAGGGCATGGGCCGCAGGCACCACGCGCACGTGCAGCGATTTGCCGGGCTGGTGGCCGCTTACCTCGATGGGATTTATGCCGCCGACGAGCAGGCCATCCGCGATAATTTCAGGCAACAGGAAAATTGCTGGAACCAGGGCGATATCGATTGCTATATGACCGCCTATCTGAAATCCGACAGCATTCGGACCATCTCAAGCAGCGGTTTCACCTACGGTTATGAAAATATCCGGCAGCATTACTTCAAATACTTCCCGGCCGGTAAAATGGGCCAGCTGCACTTTGACAAAATGAACCTCACCCGGCTGAGCGATGCGGCTTATTACGTCGTCGGCCGCTTCAACCTCGAATTCCCCGACCGCGAGGAGCCGGTCCAGGGGCATTTTTCGGTGTTGATGCAAAAGGTGGATGGCCGGTGGGTTATGGTGAGCGATCATTCGGGGTGAATCAAAATGGACAGGAGTTAATTTCATATTGTGAAATAAAATTTTGAATAATGTAATTTTATTTTTATCTTTGTAATAAACTAATTGCCTTGGTTATTATCAGCAAGACCATTTTGCGAGAATTCGGCCTATTGCACACCGATGCCATTGACGCACTGAATGCCTGGTACGAAGTAGTAAAAGAGGCAGACTGGAATAAAATTGCAGATATTCGACAGGCTTACAATTCAGTGGATTATGTTGGGAATGACCGGTTTGTTTTCAATATTCGCGGGAACAGATACAGACTGGTTGCAATGATCTTTTTTGACATCAGAACCGTTTTTGTCCGATTCGTAGGTACGCATAGTGAATACGACAATATAGATGCTTCCACTATTTAAATTGTAAAAAAATGGCCTATACAATAAATTCCGACCAGGATTACCAAATAGTCATGGAAAAAATTGAAACTTACCTGAGGAAGGCTACCGAGGGAGGAGGTTTTCATACCCTGGCTACCGAGGATCGTGATAGGCTGCGAGAACTCTCCAGGCTGGCTGAATCCTGGGAAGATCAAATCCCATTAATGCCCGTCCGACAGCCACAGACCATCGTTGAAATGATTGAATTGAAAATGTACGAAGGCAGGCTCAAACAGAAAGATATGGCTGTATTACTGGACATATCTCCAACCCGTCTTTCCGAAGTGATGCAAGGTAAAAGGAAAATCAATATGGATCTTGCAAAGCGGCTTTATAAGATCCTGAAGATCAGCCCGGAGTTTATTCTGGAACACGCGTAGTGACTGCTTCGATCAGCTATCTCCAACAGCATTGATTGATGATTAATAATTACATAATTGTTGATTGTTGATGCAAGCGTCCGTTGTAAGGGATGCTACAAATATAGCGATCCTAACGGACCACTGTACGGGCTGATCAATCAAGGGGAAAGCATCGGAATTGCGAATGCAAATCGGAGAAGTTCGTTTTTGTTACACGAAAGGGCGATTACCGTTATCCATGGTTGAATATTTTATTGCTGAGCGCCCATGGTATGGTAAGACGGCCAACCTGCCAATTTCTCAATGGTTTTCATGGTTGGCGCGAGTCTTTTCAGAATTTTGTGTCAAACGGATTTTTAGCACGCGCAGCGTGATGAAAATCAAAGCTTTGCGTCTTGGCATCTTGGCGCGAAAACACTATTTTGAACAGTCCCGTTGGCGCCCGTAGTATAGCCAAACATCCCCTTAACACGCAACTGCCCCCCTCCTCCAATGAAGCTACGGCCACCGGGCGACGAAGCTTTCGGCGAAGTTGCCGGGCGGAGACTGACAACTGACCACTGATCACTGACCACTGATCACTGACCACTAATTCCCTCTACCAAACAAAATATCCGCCGGAATGACCAAACTGCGGTCCTTCGGGTCAAACACGCCGAAACCGCCGCTTTTCAGGTCCCAGGCCGACCAGGAGATATGGTGCCGTTCGAACAGGGTGATCATGTCCTTGTACCAGCGGTTTCGCATGTCGGCCCCGACATTGCTCAGGCAGCCGAATTCGCCGCAATAGAGCTGCAGATGCAGTTGGTCGGCTTTTTCCAATGCCGCCTTCATCATGTTTTCCAGTTGGTCGATCCCGATATCGTCGCGGGTGTATTGGCGTACTTTCTCGCGGATCTCCAGGGGCAGGTTCAGGGTATCCTTCGGATCGATGGAAACGCCGGGATAATGCACCGGACCGCTGTAATCCCGGATATCCGTCCAGGAGGCCTTGTAGTGCGTGATGATATGCGGGCTGTAGAAATGGAAACTTAGCACGATGTTCGGGTCGTTCTCCGGAATGGTGAGATAGGGGAAATACCGGGCATTTTGCCAGCGGTTGGGCCCGATGAAGATGACGCGTTTCGGCTCGCGCGCCCGAACGGCGTCATAGGCCTGGCGGTAGACCTTGTTCCAGTCGTCGTGGTTTTTGGCTACCGACTCGTTGAGCAGTTCGTAGGCCACGTGCTTGCGCGGATATTTTTTCAGCTCATCCGACAGCTGCACCCAAAGGTCGGCAAATTTGCGTTGCTCGGCCGGATCCTTGAACAAGGGCGGATCGTCATCCAGAAAATAATGGGATCGGATGATGTGCAGGTCGACGAGGGCTTTCAGGCGGTGTTTTTTCATCCAGCCCAAAGCAGCGTGAAGCAATTGCCAGGCTTCGGGTATCTTGTTGCCGGCTTCGTCCCACATTTGTTCTTCATCAATAGGGATGCGGATATGGTCGAAACCTGCTTCGGCTACGGCTGCTACGTCCGCCTCCGTAAAATAAGCCTGACGGTCGGCGCCCCGCGCGCGGCTTTGGGACAGCCAGTGGCTGATATTCACCCCGCGATGGATGCGAAATACTTCCGGACGGGCGGATTTTTGGGCGTTCAAGGGTGCGTTGATGAGGAAAATGCTCAGCAACAGGCCAAAGCAGATGAGCGGGGACAGGCGTGCCATGGTAGTGCGGTATTTGGTTATTTGGGGTAAGATAGGGAGATTCGGGGGTATTAACGTCAACTGGAGCTTGATAGTTTTGGGACCACTGAGGGCACTCAGGACACTAAGGAACTAAACCATCAATGCATTAAGGGCAGCCATTGTAATGCTGATCCTATTTTTAGGCAACATGTATTTTCCTTTCTTGAATTATTGAATTCCGGAAAATTTTAATGTACAGGTACTATGGGGTTTGGCCGCCGAATGCAACATCTGGCCGGCCGGCTGGAGAGATATTACTACTACTTCTATTGGTTATTATGGGTGGGGAAAAAACAGCCCGCCCTTCCACCACCACTCTCGGGTATGCGTGCAAGGCCCTCAAAAGAGCCTCGGTTCTCTTATTTCCAGCGCGCTGAATTCAATTGAATGCTCCTCTCGGTTTGATCCAAAAGGCATGTTAGGTTTAGAATAATGCAAATATAAACTATATTTTTTAAATAAAAAAATTAAACACAAAAAATAATATACACTGGAAACGGTTTCTCGATTCCCTGCCTTGCCGGTAGGCAGGCTCGATTCCTCAATTCCTCAATTCCTCAGTTCTTCGGTTCCTCTCCTTTCAAACCACCACCCCAACCCCAACCGTATTATTGCTCCCCTCATCGATCAGGATGAACGCGCCGTTGTGCTTGTTTTCCCGGAATTGATCAGCAAAAATGGGTTTGGCGGTTTTGATAGAGATGCCGCCGATCTGGTTCAGCCCGATCTCCTCAGCGCCTTCGATGATGTTGTAATTTTGAATATCCACAATATGCGACAATTGGGTGACCTTGGCTTTTACCCGGTTCTGGCCATGCTGCAGGAGGTAATTCCGGCCGGCTCGCAGGGGGGCGCTGTCCAGCCAGCAAATGCGGGCTTCCAGGTCTTTGACAGCAGCTACAGGTGTTTCTTTGCGTACCAGCATATCGCCGCGGCTCAGGTCGATCTCGTCTTTGAGGGTGATCACGGCGCTTTGACCGGCCTCCGCCAGGTCGACAGGGTTTTCATAGGCGTAAATGTGGTCAATTTCGCTTTCCTGCATAGAGGGATAGGCCACCACCCGGTCTCCCGCCTTGAACACGCCGCTGGCTACCTTTCCCGCAAATCCCCTGAAATCGGGGAACGCCTCCGATTTGGGCCGGATGACATATTGCACCGGGAACCGGGACGGCAGGTGGTTTTCGCCGGCATGCCATTCTATGTTTTCCAGGTACTCGAGCAGGAAAGGCCCGTTGTACCAGGACATCTCTACCGATGACTTGGAAATATTCTCGCCGTACAGGGAAGACACCGGAATGAAGGTGATCTCCTGCTCCGGCAATTCCCGGCCGCCCAACAGGTCCCGGAACTCCTGCCGGATACTGTTGAACTGGTTTTCGGAATAGTTCACCAGGTCCATCTTGTTGATGCAGACCGCCACATGCGGGATTCGCAGCAACTGCGTGATGTAATAATGCCGGTAGGTCTGCTCCACGATCCCGTTGCGGGCGTCGATCAGGATGATGGCCACCTGGGCGGTACTGGCTCCGGTGATCATGTTGCGGGTATATTCGAAATGCCCCGGCGTGTCGGCAATGATGTACTTGCGGTTGGGCGTGGAGAAATAGATATGCGCCACATCGATGGTGATGCCCTGCTCGCGTTCGGCAATAAGCCCGTCGGTGAGCAGGGAAAGATCCACATGCTCCAACCCCAGGCGGCGACTTGCCCGCTCAATGGCCTCAAGTTTATCCTGGGTTACGCTGTTGGTTTCATACATAAGCCGGCCGATCAGGGTGCTTTTGCCATCGTCTACGCTACCTGCCGTTGCTATTCTTAGGATATCCATGGTTTTTGAAATTGCTGATTTTTTTAATTTCTTTTTTCCGGTATTTTGCCAGGCTTCGCAATCCCTCTCTGCAATCGGGCTTACGAATCCTTATCCCCAAAACGACCGCATGATCAGTCGTACGCTCCACAAAATAACCACAACGCCCACACAGATCATCATGGTCTTGGCGGGCAGTTTGCCGGTCAGTTTGGCCGCGAAAGGAGATACCACCGTACCGCCGATCATCAACCCCAACACGACTTGCCAATGGCCTACCCCTGTGACGATCAGGAAGGCTACGGCGCTGGCCAGGGTGATGAAAAATTCTGCCAGGCTCGCCGAACCGATCGTATATCTCGGGCTCCTGCCTTTTGCGATCAGGGCACTGTTCACCAACGGGCCCCAGCCGCCGCCGCCGAAGGAGTCCAGCAAGCCGCCGGACCAGGCCAGCCAGCCGATGCGCCGGATCTTCTTGGTCTTTGCATCCGGCCGGAAAGCGCGCATCAGGATCTTGTACCCCAGGAACATAGCGTATATCGCCACGATCGGCAACAGCGATTTACCGGCCTTTTCTCCCAGAAAAACCAGCAATGCGACACCCATGATCGCACCCACTATGCCCGGTACGACCAGGTGACGGAACAATTTTTTATTGACGTTGCCGAATTTGTAATGGCTGTAACCGGATGCGCCGGAGGTAATGACCTCAGAGGTGTGGATCGACGCGCTGATGACCACGGGATTCACCCCAAGGCTCATCAGGCCGATGGCGGAGGTCACGCCGTATCCCATGCCCAGCGCGCCGTTGATCGTCTGGGCGATCACTCCGGTCAGGCAATAGAACAGGAACTGCTGATCAAATGCGGGTTTGACCGCCCCCCATACCGCTGCCAGGCTCGGGAGCGGCAGGAAGGAAATGACGATATGCCCCAGCACCATCAGCGTAAAGACCAGCACCAGGCGCGCAGCCAGGCGCCGCCATTGTTTCTCCGATTCGGGTTTGTCGCGCTCGCCGTCCACCAGGACCTTGGTAAGCTCATTGAGCTTGCGGACCTTCTCGGAAAATGACCCGTTCAGGCGGTTCCGGACCCGGTTCAGCGAGGTCAGGGTATCGTCAATTTCTGCGGGTATGGCGTCATTCAGCACCTCCTTCAGCCGCTTGGCAATGGTCGGCGACTGCCCGTTGGTGCTGATGGCGATCTTCAGGTTGCCTTTCCTGACAATGCTGCCCAGGTAAAAGTCGCAGAGATCGGGCGTATCGGCTACATTGGCCATTATCCTCCTGGCAGCGGCCTCCTGCTTGATCACCTCATTGATCACGCGGTTGTTGGTGGCGGCGATCACCAGGTCCTTATCGTCCAGGTCGCAGGCCTCAAAGGCCTTTTCTATGAGGGTAATGCCGGGGAAATCACCGGTCAGGGACCGCAATTCCGGCAAAAAGTCGATCGCGACTACGGTAATGCGGGCCTCCGGTGAGTTGGCCAGCAAGGCATTGAGTTTTTCCAATGCCACGTTTCCTCCACCTACCACCAGCAGGTGCAACTGTTCCAGTTTCAGAAAAACGGGAAACAGGGTATTGACGGTCGGCGCAGTCCGGATCTCCATGTCAGAAATAGCCCTCTTTTTTGCGTTGTTCCATGGCGGCTTCACTGCGTTTGTCGTCGATGCGGGCGCCCCTTTCCGATATCTTTGCGGCGAGGATCTCCTCTATGATGCCCTCTACCTGGTCTGCGGCGGAAGCGACGGCTGCGGTACAGGTCATGTCGCCGACGGTCCGGAATCGCACCTGTTCGAGGTATGGGATCTCTTCCGGTGTAGTATTGAGGAAATCCGAATAGGGCCAGAGCATGTTGTCCCTTTCGATCACCTCCCGGAAATGCGCGTAATAGATCGACGGGATGGCCAGTTTCTCTTCCCGGATATAGTTCCAGACATCGAGTTCCGTCCAGTTGCTGATCGGGAAGATGCGCACGTTCTCGCCGACATTGATCTTGCCGTTGAGCATGTCAAACAATTCAGGGCGCTGTTTTTTGGGGTCCCATTGTCCGAAATCGTCGCGTACGCTGAAGATCCTTTCCTTTGCGCGGGCCTTTTCCTCGTCACGGCGGGCGCCGCCGATGCAGGCGTCAAATTTGAACTCTTCGATGGCGTCCAGTAAAGTCACGGTCTGGAGCACGTTCCGGGAGGCGTATTTGCCGGTTTCCTCACGTACTTTCCCCGAGTCAATGCTGTCCTGGACATAGCGTACAATGAGTTCGGCGCCGGTTTCCCGGACGAGTTGATCCCTGAATTCGATCGTCTCCGGGAAATTGTGCCCCGTATCGATGTGCAACAGCGGGAAGGGGATCTTCCCTGGCCAGAAGGCCTTTTGCGCCAGGCGGACCAGGGTAATGGAATCTTTGCCCCCGCTGAACAGCAACACAGGCCGTTCGAATTGGGCGGCGACTTCCCGCATGATATAGATGCCTTCGTCTTCCAGTTGCCGCGGGAAAACGGGTAACAGATTATGATTCATGGCGTTCGAATTGTTTGTGTTCCAAATGCAATCCGCATTCTTTTTGCGATTGTTCCCACCACCACCGGCCGGCGCGGATATCCTCGCCGGGTTCGACGGCCCGGGTGCAGGGCGCGCAGCCGATGCTGGGAAAACCCTTGTCGTGCAACGCGTTGTAAGGCACCCAGTTTTCCTTGATGAATGCCAGGACGTCTTCAAGACTCCAGTCCAGAAGCGGGTTCACCTTGGTCAGTTGATGTCCTTCGTCCCATTCGGCGAAAGCCAGATTTTTGCGGTTTTCGCTCTGGTCGGCGCGCAGGCCGGTGATCCAGATCCTGGCGCCCTTCAATGCGCGGTTCAGCGGCTCCACCTTGCGGATGAAACAGCATTCCTTGCGGTTTTCTACGGAGGCGTAGAAGCTGTTGGCGCCTTTGGCCGTTACCAGCGCCTCGACTTTCGCCGCATCCGGGAAATAGGCCTGGATCGGGATCTTGTACCGCGCACGGGTGGAATCCAGGAGGTCGTAGGTTTCCTGGAACAGCCGGCCGGTGTCCAGCGTGAACACCCGTACGGGCAGCTCATTCCTGGCGATCATATGGGTGATCACCTGGTCTTCCTGCCCGAGAGACGTGGAAAACACCACCCCTTCGGTGTACAGGGAAGCGACCAGTTTGAGCCGTTCCGGCGCCGTCAATCCGGCCAGTTGTTCGTTCAATTGTGCTGCATTCATGGTATCAGAATAATCCTTCCACCGACAAATAGCGTTCGCCGGTGTCGTAATTGAAAGTCAGTATTCGGCTGCCCTTCGGGATCTCAGGCAGTTTCCTGGCGACGGCTGCGAGGGAAGCCCCGCTGGAAATGCCGCAAAGCACACCTTCTTCGACTGCCGCCCGGCGGGCGTATTCAAAGGCTTCTTCCTTGCTCACCCGGACCACGCCGTCCAGCAGGCTGGTATCCATAATGCCGGGGATGAATCCGGCGCCGATCCCCTGGATGGGGTGCGAGCCGGGTTCGCCGCCGCTGAGTACCGGCGACAGTTCGGGTTCTACGGCAAATACTTTCAGGCCGGGCCATTGCTTTTTCAGGAGCTCGGCGCAACCGGTAATATGGCCGCCGGTACCCACGCCGGTTATGAGGTAATCAAGGCCGTCCGGAAAGTCGCTGATGATCTCCCGGGCCGTAGTCCGCCTGTGCACTTCGGTATTGGCCGGGTTATCAAACTGTTGGGGCATCCAGGCATTGGGGGTGCTCTCCACCAGTTCGCGCGCTTTTTCAATAGCGCCTTTCATGCCTTTTTCACGGGGCGTCAATTCAAAAGAGGCGCCGTAAATGCTCATCAGTCTCCTCCGTTCAATGCTCATGCTTTCCGGCATGACCAGGATGAGCTTGTACCCTTTGACAGCCGCCACCAGCGCGAGGCCGATCCCGGTATTGCCGGAGGTGGGTTCGATGATGACGCTTTCTGAATGCAGCAGTCCTTTGCGTTCGGCGTCTTCCACCATGGAAAGGGCGATCCGGTCCTTGATGCTGGCGCCGGGGTTGGCGCGTTCGAGTTTCACGTAGACCCGGTAATCATCCCCATACAGGCGATTGACCTTCAGGTGCGGCGTATTGCCGATGGTTTCCAATATGTTGTTCGCAATCATGGTTGTGTTTGATTAGCAATGATTCGGGCAGGTTCAAACCAGTTCAGCGAATCGCGCAGGGCGGCCACTTCGCCGATCACCACCAGCGCGGGTGATTGCAGCGATGCTTCTGCCGCCAGTCCGGCGATCTCTTCAAGCTTTCCGGTTATTACCCGCTGGTTATTCATGGTGCCGTTTTCAATGACCGCTGCAGGGGTATCAGGGGCCCTTTCCCATTCAATCAGCTGGCGGGCAATCTGACCGAGGTTTTTCAGGCCCATATACACCACGATGGTGCCGTCAAATACCCGGAGGAAATCCTCCTGCAGCTCCAGCCCGGCCTTGCTGTGGCCGGTCAGAAAAACCACCCGTTGGGAATGGTCGCGATGGGTCAGCGGAATGCCCGCATAGGTAGCCGCTGCGATGCCGCTGGTGATGCCGGGCGCCACGTCCACCTCTATGCCGAGCTTCATCAGGTATTGCGCCTCTTCCGCTCCCCTGCCGAATACAAAGGGATCGCCTCCCTTCAGCCGGACCACATGCCGGCCGCGGAGCGCGTGAAAATGCAGCAGCTGATTGATCGTTTCCTGTCCGACCGACCGTTGATAGGGCTTTTTGCCCACATATATCCTTTCGGCGTGTACGGGCGCCCAGTCCAGGATCTCGGCGTTGACCAGATTGTCATACAACACGACATCCGCCGACTCCAGGGCCGTTTTCGCTTTCACCGTGATCAGACCGGGATCCCCCGGGCCCGCGCCGGCGATCGTTACCTTGCCTTTTCCTGAATTGTGTAAACCCATTTTGAAATTGATTCGATTTTTCGATTCTTCAATTCCTCGATTCCTCGATTCCTCAATTCTTCAATTCCTCAATCCGATAAACAAAGTCCCCGAAATGCTCATCCGCCTGTCGTTCTCCCGCATAACGGGCAAAAAGCGGATTCAAGGCATTCAAAATCTCCGCTTCATCAAGCGCTTCCCGATAAAGGGTATTCAGCCGGTCGCCGGTAAAGGAGGCCCCCAGGTACAGGTTGTATTTGCCGGGCGCCCGGCCGACAAGCCCGATCTCACCCAGATAGGGCCGCGCGCAACCGTTCGGGCAACCGGTCATCCGGATGCTGATGTCCTGGTCCTTCAGGCCGTGGGACGACAACAGGGCTTCGATCTTTGTTATCAGGTCCGGTAAATACCTTTCTGCTTCGGCGTTGGCCAACGGGCACAGGTTGAGCGCTACGCAAGCCAGCGAATTGCGCCTCAATCCGGAATTTTGCTGCCGCTCACTGATGCCGTACCGGTCCAGCAACTGTTCGATCACCGGTTTGAGCCGCTCGCTCACCCGGCCGATGACCAGGTTTTGGTTACCGGTCAGGCGGAAATCGCCGTCATGTACCGAAGCGATCGCCCGGAGGCCTTCCCGCAAGGGATAGGCTTCCGTGTCCTTTACCCGGCCGCCTTCTATGAACAGGGAACAGTACCAGTATCCGTCCCGGCCCTTTACCCATCCGAATGCATCGCCGTTGGTGGTGAATTGGAAGGGTCTGGCCGATGCCAATTCGTAACCGAGCCGCTCATGGAGCGCTGCTTGTACAAATGCCAACCCGAGCCGGTCGATGGTGTATTTGAACCGTGCATTCCGCCTGTTTTCGCGGTTGCCGAAATCCCGCTGAATGGTGACGATCTTTTCGCAGACGTCAACGATTTGGTCCGTTTCCGCGAATCCGATCACGTTGCCCAGTCGCGGGTAGGTGGTACTGTCGCCGAAAGTGGCGCCCATGCCGCCGCCGATGCTGACGTTGAACCCAAGCAGGCGGCCTTCCTCTTCAATGGCGATCAGGCCGATATCGTTGGCAAACAGGTCGGTATCGTTGTAAGGCGGAATGGACAGTGCGATCTTGAATTTGCGCGGCAGGTAGGTTTTCCCGTATACCGGCTCTTCAATTTCCTCTTCGCCGCCCTGGCCCGCTACCTTTTCGCCGTTCAGCCAGAGGTTGTAATACGCTGTGGTATGCGGGGTCAGATGTCGGCTTATCGCTTCTGCGGCGACCTGTACCTCCTGATGAACCAGGGAGGCATACGGGTTCACGGTACACATCACATTGCGGTTCACATCCCCGCAAGCCGCAATGGTATCCAACAGGCTCTCGTTGATCTCCCGGATTGCCGGTTGCAGGTTGGCCTTCAGGATTCCGTGCAGTTCGAAGGCCTGGCGGGTGGTCAGCTTCAGGGTCGGCATGCCGTAACGGCTCGCCAGCTCATCCATGGCCAGCCATTGCGCGGGGGTGGCAACACCGCCGGGCACCCGCACCCGGATCATGAAACTGTACAGGGGTTCCAGCTTCTGGGCCTTGCGCTCCTTTTCCAGATCGCGGTCGCTTTGCACGTAGCTCCCGTGAAATTTGATCAGTTGCTGATCCGGCGCAAACAGCGTACCCGACACTTCGTCAGCGAGGCTCTCCCTGATGGTCCCGTGCAGATAGTTGCTGGCTTCTTTTATTTTTTCTACTTCACTTAACTTGGTCATGAGATTTTAGTCGTAAGTTGTAAGTTGTAAGTCGTAAGTTGTAAGTCGTAAGTTGTAAGTTGTAAGTTGTAAGTTGTAGGGGGAGCAGGTATGTGGATGAGCCTAGTAGACATCTTCCATATACCTGCCGTCGCGGATCAGTTCTTTGACGTATTCGGCAGCCTTTTCATTTTCCACACCGGCTTGCTCTGCGATGATCCCGATCAGGGTTTGCTTCACGTCTTTGGCCATCCTTTTGGCGTCGCCGCATACGTAGAAACGCGCGCCTTCCTCCAGCCATTCATACAGCGTGGCGGCGTGTTCCTGCATCCGGTGCTGCACGTAAACCTTCTGCCGGGTATCCCGGGAAAAGGCGGTATTCAACCGGGTCAGGACGCCGTCCTTGAGGAAGCGCTGCCATTCGAGCTGATACAGAAAATCGGTTGAAAAATGCTGATCGCCGAAAAACAGCCAGTTCTTGCCCCGGGCGCCGGTTTCCTGGCGTTCCTGCAAAAAGGCGCGAAACGGCGCTACGCCGGTACCTGGGCCGACCATGATCACCGGCAGGTCGCCGCTTTCCGGCAGACGGAAAGATTCGTTCTGATCGATGAAAACCCGTGCCTTGCCGCCGGCCTGCAACTGATCGGCGATAAACCCGGAAACCAGGCCGGTGCGGAGGCGGTCGTTATGCGCATAGGTCACTTTGCCGACCGTTACATGCACCTCCCCGGGATACGCCGAGAGCGCACTGGCGATCGAATAGAGCCGGGGCTGGACCGGCAGGAGCATACCGGTCAATTCCTGTTCCGTGACCGGTATGGGGAATGCCCTGAACACATCCCAAACGTCCTTTCCATAAGTAAAGGCGCTTGTCCGGTCCTTGGCATCCAGGATTTGCGAAAGCCCGTCAGCGATGGAAGCAAACCCCTTGTCGCTGGCCAGTTTCCTGTAATTCTGGAGAAAAACTCCGGAAACCGTTGTCAGTTCGGCATGTCCGGTCAGCCATTCGTTCAGCGGGTAATCTTTTCCGGCCGCGGTCACCTGTTTTTCGGCATTCAACCCCAGGTCGGCCGTCAAGGCGCTTACCAGAGCAGGGTCGTTGTCCGCATAAATGCCCAGGGTATCGCCGGGTTGATAGGTCAGCCCGCTGTCTCCCAGCGAAAGCTCTGCATGATAGGTCTTTTTGGCGGATCCCCTCCCGTTCAGGAGGACCTTGTCCAGGACCTCCGCCTGGTAGGGGCGTTTGCGGTTGAATGATTCCGCGGTTTTGCCGTTTCGGGCGGCAGCGCGGACGTGAAGGGCCGGCTGCGGAAGATTGGTTTTTTGGGATATATTCTGTTGAAGGATATTCAATATGTCTGCGATCCAGCTGTCGGCGGCATCCTGGTAATCGACATCGGCATCGATCCTGGCGGCCAGGCGTTTACCGCCCAGGGCTTCCAGTCGCTGATCGAATTCCTTACCGGTCTGGCAAAAACTGGCATAACTCCTATCACCCAGCGCCAGCACGGCAAATCGCAGGTTCGGCAATTGCGGCGCTTTGCGGGAATGCAGGAATGCGTGCAGGTCTTCGGCCGACGGCGGAGGATCGCCTTCGCCATGGGTGCTGACGATCAGGATCGCAGTCTGCTCTTTTTCCAGGTCGGCCGGTTTGTAGCGGTTCATATCCTGAAGGGCAACCTCAAAGCCCGCATCTGCCAATTGTGCCTGCAACTGACCTGCAATCTGCTTGCCGTTGCCTGTTTTGGAACCGAACAGTACGGTCACCTTCGGCTTGTCGGTCACCGCAGCTTCAGCCGGCGCCAGAGCGGGCAGGTCGCGGATCAATTCCAGCAATTGCGCACTGCTGTGCTGAATGCCCGTCAGGTAGCCGGACAACCACTGCAACTGGCCCGGAGAGATCCCCCTGGCCCAGGTCTGCCATTGTTGCGCTTCGTCCTTGGACAGCGGTTCGGTCGGTACCGCGAAACTTGCTTGTGTCATGCCCTTGATTTTTAGGTCTGAAACCTGGCGCAATGCGTCATTCCAAGGGCAAAGATACCGGTATTTTTATTAATTCCTATAATTCCTATAAAATTAATAGGAATTTAACGGATCTGAAATTGTTGCCGGGCAGGCCGCGGGGTCTCAAATCGAAAATTCCACCGGGAAACCGGATTCCATATTGATCAGATCCTGCAGGGATTTGCCTTCAATGACGTTCAGGGTAGCATCCCTGACCTGGATGAAGAACTTGCGCAGGTGGCATTTATCCTCCGGATACGGGCATACCCGGCACGGTTCGTAGAATTTCTTGCTGACGCAAGGCAGTTGGGCAATGGGGCCGTCGACAAACCTGATGACGTCCACCAGTTGGATTTCAGCGGGTTTTTTCAGCAGGTAGTACCCGCCGCTTTTACCGGCCTTGCTGCCCAGTATCCCGTTGTTGCGCAATTCCAGCAGAATGGCCTCCAGGAATTTATAGGGCATCTTCCGTTCTTCCGCGATCCGGCTGATGGGGATGGGGTCCTGTCCGTATCGTTCGCCGAGGTAGGTCAGGGCATGCAGGGCGTATTGGGTCTTTGCTGAGAGCATGAGCTTATTTGTTCCATGGTTTTCTGTCGAAAAAATGAGCAGACATTGTCCGGTTGGTTTTGATGTTTAAAATTAATACAAATTCCGAATGTTTTATATTTGCCGTGGATTGGCCCTTCCGATAAAGCAGGAAAAACACGAATCATTCATCCATCCGGCATGCGAAAGTACAATATGCTGGTCCTGACCGACCACAGCGTACATAAAGGGGACAACTCCATTTACGCCCTGTTGCGTGAATTGAGGGCAGCCCCCTCCTGCGCCGGCCTGGATGTGGCCAGCAAAGGGGTAGCGCTGAACAAGCCGTTCTTCGAGGGCCGTCAAACGGATCGCCTGTTTGCCGTTTCCGTAGATCCTTCCTTTGCCTTTACGCCGGGCGGAGAAGCATTTTCCCGGCAGCTTCGCGAGGTGACGCCGGGGCAATACGATGTGCTCTTCCTGCGGATCCCGCCCCCCGTTGAACCGACCTTTTGGGAATTCCTGTCCGGCATCTACCCGCCGGAGCGGACGATCAACCGGCCGAACGGCATTTACCTTACAGGGGCAAAATCCTTCCTGCTCCGTTTTCCGGAGGTATGCCCCCCCATGCGGCTTTGCCGGACGGCGGACGACATCAGGGCATTCGCCCAGCAGTTCCCGATCGTCCTGAAACCCATGAGAAGCTACGGCGGCCGCGGGATCGTCCGGATCGAGGGAGAAAAAGCCTGGTTGGAATTGCAGGAAATCAATTATCAGGAATTTCTTCGTAACTTGGAGGCTCATCCCTTCGATTACCTCGGTATGCAATTCCTGCGGAACGTTTACCTGGGCGACAAGCGAATCATTGTGGTAAACGGACGCATCATCGGTGCAGCGCTGCGCTTTCCGCCACCGGGTTCCTGGTTGTGCAATGCAGCCCAGGGCGGGCGCGCCGAAGCATCCGAACCGGATGAGGCAGAACTGGCAATCGCGGAACGGATCAATCCGGTGCTGCACAGTTTCGGCATTATCAAGTATGGTTTTGACACCTTGGTGAACGACGAGGGCAAAAGGGTTTTATCTGAAATCAATACCATGAGTATCGGCGGACTGGCCCCTCTGGAGGAACTCTCCGGAAAACCGGTGGTCAGGCAAGCCGCCCAAACAATTTGGCAATACGTTAAGGAGGAAATGTATGGGAAAAGCAATGCTTAGCCTGGATACCGATAATCCGGTGATCGAACAGCTCAATATCGATGAACTCGCACCGGGGACACTGACCCGGTTCTGGCTGCATCTGGTTACAGACGGAATGGGCCTGCCGGTCTACATCCCCGTTTTGGTGGCAAAAGGTACGCAACCCGGGCCGCGGGTGGGCGTCACCGCCGCTGTACACGGCAACGAACTGAACGGCATTCCGATCATCCAGCGCCTGTTCAAGGAACTCAATCCGGCCCTCATCAAGGGCACCATCATCGGGGTACCGGTCGTGAACGCGCCCGCTTTCCTGCGCAGCACCCGCCGGTTTATCGACGGATACGACCTCAATCACATCATGCCGGGCAAACCCGACGGCAACGTCAGCGAGGTTTACGTCCACCGGTTCATCCAACGGGTAGTTAAGAATTTCGAATACCTCATCGACCTGCATACCGCCAGCTTCGGCAGGATCAATTCCTACTATATCCGCGCCGACCTCAAGGACCCCATTACCCGGCAAATGGCCCGGCTCCAGAACGCCCAGATCCTGGTGCATAATCCACCCAGCGACGGTACATTGCGCGGTGCCGCCGATGCCCTGGGCATCCATGCGGTCACGCTGGAAGTCGGCGACCCCAATACCTTCCAGAAAGGCCATATCCGCTCGGGACTGACCGGCATCTACAACCTGCTGATCCACCTGGGCATGATCCCCGGCCAGATCGAGCCCCCCGACCAACAGGCAGCCGTTTGTTCGCATTCCTACTGGCTGTATACCGACGGCGGCGGCATCCTCTCCGTTCACCCAAAGATCACGGAACGGGTATCCAAAGGCCAGCTGATCGCAACCCTCAGAGATGTTTTCGGCGATGTGCAGCGGGAATACCTGGCGCCCGAAGACGGCGTCGTCATCGGCAAAAGCATCAACCCCATCAATCAGACCGGCGGACGGATACTGCATTTGGGGGTGACGGATGTTTGAGACTGGATGCTGGATGCTGCCCGCCTTCGCCTCGGGGCTATGGCAGACGGGGGAGACTGCCAACTGAAAGACTGGATACTGGATGCTGGATACTGGGGACTGGATGCTGGATACTGCCCGCCTTCGCCTGGGACCGTTCAGGATTTTGTGTCAACAGGATTTTCAGCATGCGCAGCATGTTGAAAATCAAATCTTTGCGTCTTTGCGTCTTCGCGAGAAAAACACTGTTTTGAACAGCCTCCTTCGCCTCGGGGCTATGGCAGACGGGGGAGACTGCCAACTGAAAGACTGCCAACTGAAAGACTGGATGCTGGATTCCGGCCCGGCTTATCAATCGGCCTGCCCTTAGTCAGGCTCGCTTAATAATCCTCCACCCACTTACAACTTACGACTTAAAGCTTGACGCGAACGCCGAACAGCCACGACAGCGTATGCAGCCGGTCGTTGAAGGGTGCGATGCCTTTGTTGTCGAATTTGAAGAGCATGTGTTGATAGGTAGGTTGCCCGAAAACGCTCCAACGGTCGAAAACGTCTCGTTCGAGGCCGACTGCGAAACCGGCGGTGAGATAAGCGTTCTCATTGAAGGTACCGCCTTCCAGCCAGCCTTTGGGCAGTTCTTTGAGTTGGCGGGTATCATTGTTCCTGCCGGCCCCGGCGGGCGGCGGTGCGGGCCTGTAGGAGTCGCTGGTGAATTCTTCCTGGGTGCCTTTGTAATAATTGGCCTGAGAAATGATATTCAGCGAAAGGCCGGCCTGGGCGTAAGACCGCCATTCACCAAGCTGGAACAAGCTCCGGCGCACGTTGACCGGTGCGCGCATCATATTGAGTTCGATCTGGGTGATGCCTTCTCCGTCATAACCGTCCACAACATTTCCGCCGTTGATGTACACCACGGGCGGCGGTGAATAGCTTTTGGCCATGTACACGAGTCCGGTTTCCCATTCCCATTTGCCGGAAAGCACGCTGATGGACAAGCCGCCGCTGTACCCAAGGGCGTATTGTTTGCCGCTGATCAGCTCCCGGTTGGCCATAAAGGGCGGCGTGATCACCCGGATGTACTCCGGACCACCGAACATCGCAACGCGCAGGATCCGTTTTTTACCCGGTTTGAAATCCGGTTGTACCAGGCCGGGACCGGCTTGGCCGGCGCTTTCAACCGACGCGGGTTCGCGGAAAGGAACCGCCTGGGCAGCAGGGACGGAAGCGGAACGAACCAGGCCTGGATCCAGTAATTTTTCACCAGGCTGGAACGGTTCAACAGATTGTTGTTGCAGCGCCGTCGTTTCCAATGCATTGGCCAGCGGCGCCAACGGAGAAGCTGCGGGCTTGGCAGCCTGTTGACCCGCAGTCGGTGCACTGCCCTTAGGCGCACTTGCCGGCAAAGGGAATTCAGCTGGCGCCCCCTGAATGTTCAAAGGGTAACCTAAGTCCTCAGCTGCCGGATTGGATGCGTCTACGGATAAGTTTTGATTGTGCAGTATTGCGGGCGCGGTCTGTTCAAGTGCAGC
Organism: Lewinellaceae bacterium; assembly: GCA_020636325.1. Classification (GTDB taxonomy): domain Bacteria; phylum Bacteroidota; class Bacteroidia; order Chitinophagales; family Saprospiraceae; genus JACJYC01. Next base: position 138,515 of record JACJYC010000009.1, on the reverse strand, counting down.
CTGCGGAGTCGCCGTTGCAGGGGCTTTCTGAACCGGACCGGGTTTATACGGGTAGAGCGTCTGGCCGCCGAACCAGATCAGCAGCAGGAGCAGCAGGGCTTCCATGGCCTTATAGCTGTAAATGCGCTGAACCATGGTTTCTTCCGCCTGCAGGCGTTGAGCCAGTTGTTTCCAGTGTTCGGGTTGAAAAGGCGCGTGGTAGGCATGCAATTTGGAAAAAACGATCTCGTCGAGCACAGAGGGGTCGGGAGCAGCCGGCGATCCGAGTTCGGCATCGGCTATTTTATGCTCCAGAAGGTCCCAACTGTCGCCGATAGGCGGCGGGATGGGCGCGTTCAGCTTTTCCCTCAGGATCCGGTCAAAATCGTTTTCATTCTTCTTCTTCATGTCCGTCATATCTGCCTGCCAGTAAGGCTCTGAGTTTGAACCTGGCTTTGACCAAATTGCTTCGCGAGGTGCTCTCCGTGATGTTCATCATTCCGGCGATTTCCCGGTGGGAATAACCTTCAATGACGTACAGATTGAACACCGTTCTGTAAGCGGGCGTAAGTTGCTGAATAGCTTCGAGGATCTCCTTTTCGGAACATTGGCTGATGGCGTCTGCATCCTGCGTGCTGAGATCGAAGGCTTGTTCAATGTCTTCGGTCCGGCGCCGGATGTTCTTCCGGTAATAATCGATGGCCGTATTGACCATGATCCTGCGGATCCAGGCGTTGAGGGAGGTACCGGCGTTGTATTTGCCGATGTGGTTGAAGACTTTGATAAATCCTTCGTGCAGGATATCCAGCGCTTCATCCTGGTTATTGGCAAATCGCAGGCATACACCCATCATAGCACTGTAGTATTCTTCATACAGTGCCTTTTGTGCCCAACGCTCTCGCCTCACACAGGCTTGGATCAGGTTGTTTTCCTCGTGGTTTAAGTGCAAAGCAATCTCCATGAAAACAATTGACTGGACCGCTTTTGCCCGGTTTACCGGTTCCCAAATCACTGGAAACGAGCATTTTTCGGTACGGAACGGCCCCCTGAACGCGCTAATATACGCCTTTAACCTGAATGCACCAACCCTCCTATTCGCAAATTACGCTGAAATGACAACGCCCGGACGAACCGTTATGCTGCCAGCAGAAACCTGATTTTTTTAAAAACTTGTTCAATTTTTGAATCCAGGAAACCTGGAAGGCAATATGCGGTGTTATAAATGCTACATTTTGCATCAAACCCTTTTACATTTTGCTTCATACTCAAACCAAACAACAACAAACCCGCCTACGCCGAGGCTATGGCCACCGGGCGACGAAGCCTATGGCGAAGTTGCTGGGCGGAGCAACCATAAACCCGCCTACGCCGAGGCTATGGCGGGCGGAGCAACCATAAACAATCATAAACAACAATAAACAATAATAAACAACAATAATCCATGCACAACGAATACCTCCCGTTCTTCCGCCAGTACCTCCGGCAAATGTACAGCGACATCGAAGCCTACAAGGACGAATCAAAGATCTGGATACATCCGGCCGGCATCAGCAATTCAGCAGGCAACCTCTGTTACCACCTGGTAGGCAACCTCAACCATTTTATCGGCCAGGGACTGGGCCATACCGGCTACGTGCGCAACCGCGAAGAGGAATTCGGCATCAGGGACGTCCCTAAAACCCGGCTGCTGGAAATGATCACGGACACGGAAAGTATGCTTGAAAATGTGCTCCCCCAGATTGCGGATTTCACTGCGCCCTACCCTTCCGGGTATTTTCCTGAGGACAATTCCATCCAGTTTGTCATCAATCGGTTGGCGGCGCATTTAGGCTACCATGTGGGCCAGGTGAACTACCACCGGCGATTGCTGGATGCGTGATGCTGGATGGCAGTGACTGGATATTACCGTGAGAAATACCATCTCACCCCGAAATGCGCCCAGTTCGGATGGTAGTGAATGACGTCCTTTTAAGGGTGCAGGCCAATGGTGGATTCCCGGTACACCGTATTCGCGCAATATTCGTAGCCGGCCGAAAGCCGGAGCGTTTTTGTCATGCGAAAATCAAGGCCGATGCCGGGCCCGACCCAATGCCTGCCCAATTTGTTCTTCGATACGCCGATGTCGGGCGGTTGGGAACTTTTTTTATCAAAACCGAATACCCATTGATACCATAAAAGGAATTCAATGGAAAAAGAGTAACTGTTTCGTTTCACCAGGGATAAAGTTAAGGAAGTTCATACCTTCTATACCTCAAATATACACATGAACAATACCCGACAGGCAGCCCCCTGTCCGATTTTTTTTAACTTCGCAGCAAATAACGGCCCTGCGCCACTGACAACCTGCCGGCCGGCAGGCGGGCTGTCCACTGATTCCTGACAACTGATTTCTGAATTTCTAATCTCAAAATACAATTTATGAGACTCGCGATCTTTTTATTTATTTGTACCCTTTTTACCTCAATCAACCCGTTGAAGGCCCAGGATAACCTTTGTGAAAACGGTTATATGCCGTTCCAGGAGGGGATTTCCTACGAACTCACCACCTTCGACAAAAAGGACAAGATCTCCTCCGTGAACAAGAGCAAAATCGAAGCGCTGGAGTCGATCGACGGGGGATTCAAGGCTACTGTGGCCATTGAGGTGATCAGCGACAAAGGGAAAGAGCTGCACAAGGGCAGCTACGCCATGGAATGCCGCGACGGCGTCATTTATATGGACTTGAACTCCCTGATGGACCCGCGCAGCATGGGCGGCCTGTCGAATATGGAAATGGAAATGAGCGGCGACGCCCTGGAATTGCCCGCCGATATGGAGCCCGGCCAATCCCTGCCGGACGGCCATATCGAAATGAAAGCCAAATCCGGCGGCATGAGCCTGATGACCTTTACCATGAACGTCACCGATCGCAAAGTGGAAGCCGCAGAATCCATCACAACGCCTGCCGGCACCTTCGAGTGCGTGCGCGTCTCCCAGAATATGGAAATGAAAGCCATCATCAAGCGCAGGTTCAAAACGGTGACCTGGTACGCCAAAGGCGTCGGCGCCGTCCTTACGGAGAACTACGACGATAAAGGAAAAAAGGAAAGTTACACGCAATTGACGAAATTCGCCCGGTAGGGGCGCCCCTTGTGGTCGCCCCCTTGCAAATGGCGCCCCGGCGCCATTTGCAAGGATCCCCCGCCGACCACAAGGGTTAGCGGCCATTTGGTCAACCACAAGGGTTGTCGGCCATTTGGTCAACCACAAGGGTTGACCCTACTGGGTGATCTTGAACGTTGTGCGCCGGTTCAGCTGGTGTTCTTCCTCCGTACAGCGGGCGCATAAACAATCTGCTTCCGGGACGCTTTCGCCGTACCCCCGGGCGCTCAATCTCGAGGCATCGATTCCCTTGGTGATCAGGTAATCCACTGCGGATTGCGCTCGTTTTTGCGACAGGTCCTCGTTGTATTTGGTGGTGCCCCGGCAGTCCGTATGCGAGGCCAGTTCGATCCGGATCTCCGGGTTGAGCTCCAGGTTGCGCGCCAGCTCGTCGAGGGTGGGTTTGGCGTCTTCCCGGATATTCCACTGGTCGTAATCGTAATAGATATTTTCCAGGCGGATCTCGCGGTTGAGGAATATCTTGTTGAGCACGATCTCCACTTCGAAATGCAGCTCCGGATTATCCGGATCCCTGCCGATGCCTTTGGTGGAAAATTTGGCGGTATTGGCCAGATACCCCGGGTGGTTGGCCAGAAAATCATAGTCCGTATTCTCGTTCAGGTCCAGGGTAAACATCCCGTCTTCGCCCACCTGCACGGTGCGCTTTTCCTTGCCGATGGTAATCTCAACGTTTGATGCCGGCAGCGGTTTCCGGCCGAGTACCTTGCTGTTGGGGTTGGACGGGTCCTGGTAGATCTTTTCCAGCACATAGCCGTCCAGGACCATTTTGTACACCACATCAACCGGTTTGGGTGGCACGGGTTCGGGCGGCAGCAGGCGTTTTTCAAAGCGGTAAATATCGTCATTGCCGATGCCTTCATTCCGGGTGGAGGTAAAGTATCCCTGCTGAAGCGCCCCCTTGGGCAGCGGATTTACATGGTCCACGATGAATCCGAAGTCGTCGCCGCCTGAATTGATGGGTGGTTTGAGGTTGAATACCGGGGCCCAGGCGCCGTTTCTCATTTTGTAGGTGCGGAAAATATCGAGTCCGCCCATACCGGTATGCCAGTCGGATGAGAAATACAGGGTATCCGCGTCGATGAACGGGAATTTCTCATTGCCCAGGGTGTTGATGCTGCGGCTCATCAGTTCGGGTTCGCCCCATTCGCCGTTGGCCAACCGGTGCGCCACCCAGATATCCCAGCCGCCCCATCCGTCGGGGTGATCGCAGGAGAAGTACAGATCCTGCCCGTCGGCCGACAGGCTGGGAGAACTGTAGTTGATGCCTTCCCGGACAAAATCCAGGGTCCGGGGCACGCTCCAGCCGTCTTCCAGCCGTTCGCTGACCATGAGCTTGCAATAGGCGTCTTCGTTCTTGGGGCCGATGCAGCGCGTAAAGAACATTTCGCCGTACTCCTGGCTGAACGCAGCGGTACCTTCATTGTCGTCGGTGTTGAGGCGCGCATCGAAAGGGGTCACTGTATTGGAACCCAGATCGACCGTATACAGGTCCGAAAAAGCATTGCCCGTCCAGGCGTAGGTATCCGCATCCTTTCCGGCCTTCCGGTCGGACGTGAAGACCAGCTGGCGGTCGCGGTACAACACAGGGGAGTACTCCGCATAACCGGTATTGAAATCCGTGAGAGCTGCTTCGTATTCCACCCGCTTGATCCCTTTCCAGCCGATAGCCGTTTCGCAGGACAGGATCTCCCGGCGGTATTCGTACGGGCTTCCGATCTCGATGCCCAGGTCTTTGAACGCCTGCATCGCCTCCTTGTAGCGCTCGGCTTTCTTCAGGGCGTAAGCGTATTCCTTCAGGGCGTCCACACCTGCCTGGTTGTCATAAGCCGTTTTGTACCATTCAATGGACTCGTCGCTCTTATTGATGTTTTTATAGGACTCGCCCAGCAGCATGGCCAGTTTTCCGCGTTCCACCCTGCTTTTGCTTTTGCGATATTCCTTTTGCAGCATATCCACGGCGACGGAGTACTGCTTGCGGTCGGCCGCCATCGTACCGTCCTGGATCTTCTGGGTGTACGTGCAGGCGCCCACTGCCAGGAGCAGGGCCAGAGAAGCGAAAAGGATCGGGTATTTTCTCATACGGATCGAGCTTTGACTGAGTTTGAAAATTGGGGGGTATTTTGGTTTATGGTTGTTTATGGTTGTTTATGGTTGCTCCGCCCGCCATAGCCTCGGCGTAGGCGGGTTTATGGTTGCTCCGCCCAGCAACTTCGCCATAGGCTTCGTCGCCCGGTGGCCATAGCCTCGGCGTAGGCGGGTTTTTGGTTGCTCCGCCCAGCAACTTCGCCATAGGCTTCGTCGCCCGGTGGCCATGGCCTCGGCGCAGACGGGTTTGTTGTTGCTCCGCCCGCCGGAACTTGAAGGCGGGACCGGGTTAACGGATTATCTAATTAAGACGCCGGATCGGGTGAGATTGTTGTTATATTAGTTGTAAGTCCGTCATTCACAAGTCGTAAATCCATTTTAAAGCCCACTGACCACTGACCCCCTCCTCCGCTGAAGCTACGGCGGGCGGAGACTGACCACTGACCACTGACAACTAACCACAGTTCACTGACCACTGTTCTTAACACTCTTCCGCATATCCTCAAAAAATTCTTTGAAATTATTGAACTCTTTCCGGTAGCTGAGGCCCGCCCCGATCTGGAGCCGCCGGCCGCCGGCGATATCGGGTTGCAGGCGCTGGTAGATTCGGACTTTCAGGGTGCGCGGTTCGTTGAGGGCGTATTCCAGCACCAGGTCATTGCCCAGGAAGGCCCCGCTGGCCAGGGTGTTGTTGACGACGTTGCCCCCGACCTGTACGGTGAGGCGGTCATTGAACAGGTTCTGGGTGATGCTCACCTCGAATTCGTTGCCGGTCGACAGGTTCTGATCGCCGAGGTTGATGTTCCGGTTGTAGCTGTACACAATGTCCAGGTCGGTACCGGACAGGACCTTGCCCTCGCCGATCACATCCTGGAACAATTGGGTCAGCAACAGGGATAACTGGTTGGACAGGAATTCGCTGACCGTATTGTAGAAAATATCCTCGCCGCGGAAGGAAAGGTCGGAGGGCAGGAATTGGCCCACCACGATCAGGCCGAACACCTGCCGGTTCATTTCATTGGGGTCCTGTTTGAGGAGTCGGAGTTTGTTTTCGGCGTAGGTCTGCAACTGGCCGCGCAGATCGGGAAAACCCAGGTCGAAGGTGATGATGGGTTTGAGCAGATCGCCCTGCAACCGGAGGGTAAGCGCCACTTCCGTCTGTTTGCTCGCTTGTTGCCGGACATCCTCTCCGGCGCTGAGCAGGTATTCCTGTATGAAGCCCGCCAGGGAGGTCCGCAGGTCTTTGTATTCGGCTTCCAACTGGATCTGCGCCCCGAACGGATCGCCGCTCCAACGGATCTGTCCGCCGCGTTTTATCCGGAAATCCTTGTTCACCACATTGTAAAGGGTAAACAGATAGTTACCTTCCTCGATGGTATAGTCGCCGTACATCTGAAAGTCGGCCCCCCTCGGGGTAATGATCCGGATATCGCCCCGGCCTGAACCTTTGATGACATCACCGGTCTGTTCGTTGAATACGATCTGCATCTGGGCTTCTTCCAGGACGGTCAACTCCATTTCCAGGCTGATGCCGGTGATCTTTTCGCGGGCATTGTTGTCGCTTTTCTTTTCTTCTTTTTTGAGGAAACGGAAATTGCGCTTGGAGTCCGAACTCCGGTTGCTGACCGGAATGACGAGCTGGGTGCTGTCTCCGACGGTGGCATTCACATAAATATCCATCAGGTCGAACGGGCCGCTGAAGGTAATGAAGCCGCTGCCCAGCGCATGGCCGTAAAACAGTTCGTTGTCGCCCTTTTTGGTGTCCAGCCCCAGGAAACGGGAGGTGCGCAACCGGGCGGATACGCCGAGGTCCTGCAAATGGTTGTGGGAAAACCCGCCGTAAAGGACCGCCGAATGGCCGTAACGGTCGCGGAGGATGGTTCCGGTGGCGTCGAACATGAAGTTATTGGCCAGGATGACGCCGTTCTTGAAGGAATACCGGGTCTTGAGGTAGTCAACGGTGAAAGCGCCGTTGCGGGGCAATATTTTGCCGGTGACATCGGGCCGGGAGAACTGCCCGGAGAAGTTGAGATCCGCATTGAACAGCCCCTGGATATCGGTAATGGCATCCCCGGTCCAGAACCGCGCAATATCCAGCGGATAACTGGATACATCCACCGTCAGGTTGAAGTAGTTCTTCTTCAGGTCCGACGGCAAAAACTTTTCTTTTTCGGTCGGTTGCCGCAGGTCGTCAATATTGTACACGCCTTTCGCCGTCAGCTGCATGGTATCCTTGGTGATCGCCAGGTAATATTCTACCTTGCTCTTCAGGTCGGGTACGTCGGCGGATAGCTCCAATACCCCGAAATCCTCCTGATTGATGAGGAAGGTATCTGACCTCAGCCTGGCCTCGATCCCTTGCAGGTCGAAGACATTTTCGATCGTGACCAGGGTATTGAACCGGCCGTCGAAATTCAGGGGTTCGTATTCCCAGATGTCGTTGATGACCTCGAAGTCGAAGTTCCTCAGGTCCAGCAAAGCGCCGCGGCTGCCTTGTTTGGACAACCGGATCTCGCGTCCGCCGCTTTCCAGCTTGAAATTGCGGGTATCGAAATAGTCCTTGCCGAAGGAAACGTAGTTGTTCGCGTCGATATACCAGGGTTCGTTCAGCAATTTGAGTTCGGATTGCTTGAACCGCACCTCGTAGTTGAGGCTGTCTTTCAGATAGAAAAATCCGTCGAACTGCAGGTTGTCCACCGGGGTGTTGTTCTCCGTTTTTCTCCGCTGGGACAGGCCGAACTCTATCGTATCGCGCTGCACCAGGGCGTCCAGGTTGATGGTGGAAAGCAGGTAATTGTTATTGACCAGCGTAGAGTCGACCACCAGGTAGAAATTGGCATCGCCATCGTCAATGCCCACCCTGGCGGCCAGGTCTGCCAGCGCCACATTGCCGAACCTGAACTTGGGCAGGTCCAGGTCCACCAGGGCGCTTCCCGTATCTCCGTAGTAATAGCCTTTCACCTCAAGGCCGTCCAGCTTGCCCAGCTTGGGGTCCACAATCCAGTTCAATCCCTTGGAATCCAATACATTGGCCTCGAAGGTAAAATGGCGGGCAGCATCTTCCGGCGTTCCGGGTTTGATGCCGAACCGTTCGGCGTATTCCGGATAATTGACCGCCAGGATATTGGCAAAGGCATTGGGGATCCGGGTCAGGTCGAACTGCCCTTCCACGTAGGCTTCCCCCATATCCGACCGCAGTGAGAACCGGTGAGTGTTCCGGGGCATGAGCGAGTCCTCCGCCGTGATATAGGCGATATGGTAATCATCGACGCCGTTGTGGGTCAGGGTAATGCCGGTTGCATTCCCCCGGCCTTCAACCGTGTTATTCCGCGACCGGAGGTTCAGGTCCAGTTTGCCGGACAAGATGATATCGCTCTTCGAAAGGTTGAGCTTGAGCAGATCCAGCTTGTTCACATCGGCCTTGAAGTCGAATACAGGAATGGAATCCGAATAATTGATCTTACCGTTGAAGGCGAAATCGATATTGTCGTCCTTGATGAGGAAATCCCCGTTAAAGGCGTTTTTACTGAGTTTCCCGGAAATGGTGGCGCTTTGATAGTTGTAATCCTTGAAGGCAAAGCTGTTGATGCTGGCGGAGAGGTCGGCGCTGGCGGACTCGGGGGTCAGCCCGACCCCGTTGTTGACCTTGGAAGTGAAATTGACGATGCCGAAATCCGGGTTCCCGGTCCAGGCGCCCAAATCAAAACCGGACAGCGACAGGTTACCGGAATATTCGGTTTTTTCCCGGTTGTCATGGAGCACCATCTGCATGTCCATTTTCGCGCGGCCGATATCGGTTTTGAGGTCGCCGAAAGCAACGAAGCTGGTAAAGAAGCCGTCGAAACGGCCGCTGAAGTCGAGCCGCCCCAGCCGGTCGAAGTTTTCGGGCGGATTGAAATTGGGGATCAGCTGGCGCAGGGTTTTCATCCGGGTCACCAGGCGTTCGAGGCCGAGGTTGAGCGACTGGCTCTGGGAAACAGCCAGATCGCGGGAACCGAAACTGCCTTTGATGAGGGTGCCGTCCGACAGGACGATCTGGAGGTCGTTGCCCCGGAGGTTGTTGACCTGTCCGCTTACCCTGCCGTCAATTTGGACGACCTCGTCCTTGTTATTCTGAAAGAAGGTATTGGTCTTTAATCCGGGTGCGAAGGTCATGATGTCCCGGACCGCCACCGAGGCATCGTACATGCGCCCATCCATCCTGACATCGTCCTCAAAGTTCTCGAAAGCCTGGTAACCTTTGCCGGGATAGCGGAAGTATAAGGTGTCCCCGATCTGGCTGTAGGGCGTAATGATCTTCATGTCGGCGAGCATCACGCTGTCAGCGGAGACCAGCGCTTTTTGAGCCGACAGCTCGTTGAGCACAAAACCGCTGGATTCGGTCAGGGAGATGCCGTTGACGCGGCCCCGGAATATTTCCTTTGAATAGGAGAAACTGTCAATGTCGATATTGATATTCCCCACCTCCATATGCCGGTAATCCAGCTCATCGGCCGGTGAAAGCTTGATCGGTTCCCGGGCGTAATTGTGCAGGGAAAAATGCCCGTCATCCAGCGTAAAGTGCCGGATATAAGCCGTTAACCCCGTAGAATCCGGCGGCGCTTCGGGTTCTTCCGGCTCTTCCAGGTCGGGCAGGGTGCCGATCCAGCCGGACACGTTGATGCTTGGGCCCGACAGCTCCACCGATTCCACATCCAACACCTGATCGGGCAGGTTCATGCTGTTGATGGCGACAGAGCCCTGTTTCAGGAATATGGAAAGGCCGTTGCCCCTGGCCCGGTCCTCTTTTTCGAAGCGGATATTTTCCAGCTCCAGCTGTCGGAGATTCAGGTTGAAGCCGCCTTTTTTACGGACTGTGGCCGTGGTATCTTTGGGAAAAAGCCGGTCGAGCACATAATCCAGATTGGTCTGGTCCTCGTTGGGATACCGCCGAAGGTGCAGAACGGCGTCCTTCAAGCCCAGCGCCTCGATCTCCAGCCCGCGTTTGAACCAGACAACAGGGTTGAGGTTGATATTGGCCGTCAGTTCGCCGGAATACAGCAGCGTATCGCAGTTGAGGTCTTCAACATAAAGCCCTTCAAGGATGAGATCGTCAAGAAAGGCGATATACAGATAGTCGGCCCGGACGGATGCGCCGAGTTTCTCGCTGATGGCGGCTGCGGCTTTGCGGGCCGCCCAGTTTTGCACCGCCGGGAATTGGAACAGGATGAAGACCAACAAAAAAAGCGCACCCACCCCGGCACAGACCCGCTTGGTCCATGTCCAGATCACCTGGCCCCACTTCCGCTTCGGCGCGGAAGGCTCAGCCGCTGGTACGGGATCTTTCTTGTCGGCGGTTTCTTCCATCCGATTCAGTTACAAAGGTAGAATACGCCGTTATATAACAAAAATTCTACCCGGTTAGTGATTAAACGGCCAGGTTTAACCTGGGTTTAACGACTTTCTACAAATTGGAGCGCTCGTTCTTCCGACCAATAGACCCCGTCCGGCATATTGGACACAAAGCCCGTATGCCCGCCCCATTGAGGCGTTTCCAGGTACAGGTTCGGTTGTTTTTCCGCCAGCGCATAAGGATAACACTTTGCGGACAGGAAAGTGTCGTCCATGGCATTCACCAGCAAGGTAGGAATGCGGATAGCCGGCAGGATAGGCAGCGAGCTGCACCTGGTCCAGTAGTCCTCCGCATTCTTGAAACCGTGAAGGGGTGCGGTGTAGCGGTTGTCAAAACTCTGAAAATCGGATGGCTTTTTGCCCTCGGCCCGGACGACTTCCGGGAACTGGCGGGCTTTGATCTCCATTTTCTGGTTCAGGGACTTCATGAACCGGTTGAGATAAGGGTAGTTGAACCATTTTTCGATTTCCTGATTGGCGCTGGAAATATGGCAGGGCACGGAAAAGGCCACTGCCGCCTTTATTTCATCCGGGGTTTCATCGGGCCTTTCTCCGAGGTACCGGAGGACGACATTGCCGCCCAGGCTGAACCCCGCAAGCGCTACGGCCCGGTAACCGCCTGAAGCCAACACATGCCGGACCACCCATTCCAGATCGGAGGTGGCCCCCATATGGTAGGAGTACGGTTTGCGGTTGGGTTCGCCGCTGCAGCTCCTGAAGTTCATGCCGACCCCATCCCAGCCGGCCCGGTTAAACCGGCGGATGATGCCCCGGATATAGGGCCGGGTCGCTCCGCCTTCCAGGCCGTGAAGCGCGATCAGCACTTTGTCGCAGCCGGCCCTGGACCAGTCCAGGTCGATAAAGTCGCCGTCGGGGGTAGCCAACCGCTCCCGCTCATAATCCACGCCCTCAACCTTCCGGAACAAGGCGGGGTAAATGGTGTTGAGGTGAGCGTTCCGAAAAATCCTCGGCGGCTTGTATGTGCTGTTTTCGATAAGCGGCATAGCGCGCAATATTCGCTGTCCTTCGGACTGTTTGTGAATTTATTTGATTCCTGGTTAGGTTTAAGTCGTAAGTCGTAAGTTGTAAGTCGTAAGTTGTAAGTCGTAAGTCGTAAGTTGTAAGTTGTAAGTGACCTTGACCGGGACTTACGACTTACCGCTTACGACTTACGACTGGCTTAATATAGCCGCCGCACCTTCTTCTGCGTCAACCCTTCGATGACCTCAAAAACCGTTTGGGGCTTGTGAGGGCGCCAGTTCAGGTCGTTGTACAATTCGCCGAAGTGGACGTACGGCCGGAGCCTGGAATCGCGCATTTCCTCTTCTACGTGCTTCAGGGTGTTCAGAAAGCTGATCCAGCCGTCATTTTCGGCGACATCCTCGTACCATTCCTCATAGTAACTATCGTCCGAGCCGTGAAAGTTCAGGACATTTTCACAAATGAGGATATATTTGTAAATGCCCGTTTCCACCATGGGGTCGATCACTTCCCTTTTCAGGAATTTGATGTCGTTGTGCAGGCAATCGTTCCATTCTCCGATCAGTTCGATGATGGCGAAACCTTCGTCATAATCCGCGAAAAGGACCTTCAGGTACAGGGTTGAAGAACCGAATTCGTCCCATTGCGGGTGGATAAAGTAATTATAAACCCTGTTTTTGAACCGGAACTCATCGTATTTTCTCCGGTAAAACGGGGACTGTTTGTCTTCTGAGGCGACATACTCGTCGCGCCAGTGGTAATGCGGTTCAATGTCGTGCATTTCAACCTCAATTTCTCGTAAAACGGCGGGGCGGACCGGATTGTTTTAACCGCATGCGGTTTACCTCCCCATACAAATGGATTCAGCCGAATGAAACAACCCGCTTTAAGGGCCGACACATCCGTAATCCTCCGGGTTCCCATCATCCCCCCGGCTTAAGCCCCATGAAAACCATGGCCAGGCCGATGATCAAACCCAAAATCAAGGAAGCGACCATAAAAAAGATAAACCCCAGCAACTGGGCGGTGACGGCTCGCAGCACGGTTCCCGGATAGGAGTATCCGAATATGGGTTTCAGCGCGTAGGCGTAATAGGCAATGGATACGCCCATTGAGCTGATGATGATCCAGTTGTACTTCAAATGGAACACAAAAAAACCGGCCATCTGGATCACCAGCGATATCAATTGCAATTCGCCGTAAAGAAAGGAGAAGACAATGATGAATTCGGCCAGGTTGAACCGTCTGGACCGAAAGATCAATCTGGCGCCAAGCGTAAAGAACGGGATGATCAGCAAGGACATGATGTTGAAATACTTCCGGATGAAGGTCATGGTGCCCTGCTGAAACGCCTGCTGCTGGGCCGTCTGATTGAGCTGCATCAGTTCATTCATGTTCTCCATCTGGTAATCAAAGAGCCCGAGACCGATGATAAAGACGGAAGCAATACCCGTCATGATGAACAGAAAGCGGAAAGGATCGTAATAGGGCCGCGTGCGTTGTGCAAGGTAGTCCTCTATCACTACCCAGGGCCGCACCAGCAGCATCCAGAAGGTATGCCAGAACCCTCTTTCTATGTTGGTGATCATGCCGATGAGCTGGCTGAACAGCATGCGCAGGGTAAACCGGCCCGGCAATACTTTCTGGCCGCAACTCGGACAAAATGCGCCGTCGAAAGGGGTATTGCAGGTTTTGCAATTGACGGAACCGGCAATGGCCTGTCCGCCGCTTTCGAGGATCGGCGGGGAATTGCTTGTCATAATAAGGCGATTATTATCATACTGATGATCATGGCTATAGCCGCCATCAGGGCATTGCTTGCAATGTACAGCGCCAAAGACCGCCAAACCACCCCGAGGACCGAATAGCTCCCGAGTTTCCTGAAGGCATAGCCGTAATAAACAAAATTGGACAAAGTGGAGAAACCGGAATAAATCAGGACGAATACCGGCGAAATGAAGATAACCGGCAGGGCGATCAGGTTGATCAGCGTCACTTGCCCGAACAGAAACCCGTTGATCGCGAGGTGTTCGGCATAATTGTACTTCAGCCGGCGAAAAATCCACTGGCCGGCCAGCGCCAGAAACGGTATGATGAGAAAAGGAACAATATTCAGAAATCGTTTGACCCAGGCCATGACCTCGGCCGTATCGGCCCCCTTCCCCGTCTGCTGTATTTTCAAAGCGCCGATCTTCACCATTTCATCGCTTTGGAATTCCAGCAAATTGAAGCTTAGGGTGATCAGGGCCGATATGCTCGACCACAGAAACAGGTACCTGAACGGGTCGACATACCGGATGGTGCTCCCCCCGAGAAAATCGCGGATCACCTGGTCCGGGCGGGTAAACAGCCGCACCATGGTATGCCAGAAACCCTTTTCCAGGTTGGTGATCGTGGTGAAAAGGTTTACAAACAGGCTGCGGACCGTAATCCTTCCCGCGATCACTTTCTGGCCGCAGGCCGGACAAAACCGGCCGTCAAAACCCTGACTGCAATTTTTACATTCCATTCTCCCGCTTTGAGGCCCGAAAATACGACCTTTGGACCAAAACACCGATTTCCTTGAAGAGGATTTGCGTTACCGGCCCTGAATCCAGCGGAAAATCCACGCTGACTTCCGCCCTCGCCCGGCACTTCGGCACCTTTTACGTTCCGGAGGCCGCACGCGATTTTCTGGCGCAATTGGGCCGCCCTTACCGCGAGGCGGACCTGCTGGACCTTGCCCGGGAACAACGCCGGCTGGAAATAGCGGCCGGACAGCAATCTGCGCCTGGGTTTTATTTCGCGGATACCGGGCTGGAAGTGATCAAAATCTGGGCCGGGTTCCGGTTCAGCCGGGTTCATCCCTGGATCGCGGAGACGCTCCGGCAATTCCCGGCCGACCTGTACCTGCTTTGCGCCCCCGATCTGCCGTGGGCGCCCGACCCGTTGCGCGAAAGCCCGGCCGCAGAAGAGCGGGAAACCTTGTTTCAATTGTACAGTGCCGAACTGACCGGCATGGGCGCGGAGTGGCGCACGGTGGAAGGCCAGGGCGAAGATCGCCTTTTATGCGCCCAAAGTCTCGTAGCGGACTATTTGGGAATGAACTTTTGAGGATTCGGGAAGTTTTCATTTTCAAAACCCCGAATCACATATTTAAACCAAAAAAAAATGTTGATCCGTTCCTTAATCGCAATTGCCGCCGTATTCGGCGCTGTCATGACCGGCTGCGGCCAGAAAAGCCCCAAGGCCGGCGCGGCCGCCGACAGTGATGTCCAGCCCATTGAACAATACATCAAGGGCAAGGGCTACGAAAAATATTCAACGGCAACTTTTGCCGGCGGCTGCTTCTGGTGCATCGAGGCTTCTTTCGAGCGCATCCGCGGTGTGAAGGACGTCATTTCCGGCTACAGCGGCGGGGATGAAAAGTACCCTACCTATGAGCAGGTGGGCAGTTCCGCCACCGGCCACGCCGAATCCGTCCAGATCTATTTCGACCCGAAAGAAGTCAGCTTTGATACCCTGCTGGCGGTTTTCTTCGTAGCCCACGATCCTACCCAGGTCAACCGGCAGGGCCCCGATGTCGGCCCGCAATACCGGTCGGCGATCTTTTACCACGATGCCGCGCAAAAAAGCAAGGCCGAAGCCTTCTTCAAGCAGCAAGCCGGCCACTTCGACCGGCCGATCGCAACCCAGCTAGCTCCGTACAAGGAGTTCTGGGTAGCAGAAGGGTATCACCAGGACTACTACGACCACCACCCCGAAAACCCGTATATCCAGCGCATTTCCAAGCCCAAGGTGGCCAAGGTGGAAAAGAGATTCAAGGCTATCCTTAAAAAGTAAGTCCAAAAGCGCTTAATTTGCAGGCAAAAGCTTTCGAAGATGAAGATTGCAGTTCTCTTCGCTGCGGCTATGCTGTCGGTTTTTGCAGCCGGGAGCCAAAGCGGGAACGAACGGCTACAGCAAGCCGCCGATTTTTACCAAAAGGAAGATTATGCCCGGGCGGTTTCCATTTACGAAGACCTGCTTAAAGCGGGCTATGCCTCCGCCGGCCTGCACTACAACCTCGGCAATGCCTATTTCAAAACCGGCGACCTGGGAAAGGCCGTGCTGCACTACGAAAAAGGCCTGAAGCTGGCTCCGGGGGATGAAGACCTGCGGTTCAACCTGAAAATCGCCCAGGGCCGGCAAACCGACCAGATCGACGCATTGCCGCCTTTCTTCCTGCTGCAGTGGTGGATGAGACTGCGCAACCTGATGCCTGCAAATGCCTGGAGCCTGACCGGCATTCTGATGCTTTGGGGCTGCGGCGCCGGGCTGACCGTCTGGCAGTTCGGCCGGTCCAGGACCTGGCGCAAACGCGGATTTGCAGCCGCTTTCACCCTCGCCCCGCTCGCGCTGCTTTTTTTTGCTTTGGCCTTCAGCCGACAATCCTTCGAACAACATACCCATCAAGCTATCGTTACCGTAGATAAGACTGAGCTTCGCATTGCTCCCGATCCCGAAAGCAAGGAACTGAGGCCGTTGCACGCCGGGGCCAAATCCTGGCTGGAAGACCGCATCGGGGATTGGTACAAGGTCAAATTGTCAAACGGCGAGGTCGGCTGGCTGCCGGTCGGGGTCGTTGAAGAGATCTGATTTTCATATACAAAAGCCTAGAAATGATGAACCACGGCAGGAAGAGCGCCCGATTGGGGTCCGCTCTGTTTTTTCTTTTGGTTTTCGCCCAGACAAGCCTTTTAGGTCAGCAGGGTTCCGTTGATACGGTGGCCGAACGCATGCTGGTCTACCAGCGGTCCGTCGGGGGGTGGCCGAAGTCGTATTATACCTCCGAACACAAGGAAGTCCGGATCAACTACAACGAACCCCTGACGGAAGGTTCTCCCGCGGAAATTCTCGCCGACTCCCTCCGGACGGACGCGACCTACGACAACAATGCGACCAGCCGTGAGATCAATTACCTCATGGAAGCCTACGGAAAAACAGGCAACCCCGCCTACCTGAAAGCCGTGGAAAAAGGCATCCGCTACATTCTGGAAGGACAGTACCCCGCCAACGGCGGATGGCCGCAGTTTTACCCCTTGCGAAAAGGGTATTACAGCCATATCACCTACAACGACAACGCCATGGCCAACAGCCTCAATATCCTGTATAATGTAGCCCACAGGGAAAAAGGATTTGAAGCGGTGGATCCCGCCCTGGTTGAACCCGCCCGAAAAGCCGTGGAAAAAGGCATCGAATGCATCCTGAATACCCAGATCATTGTCGACGGCAAACGGACCGTCTGGTGTGCGCAGCACGATACCGCCACCCTGGCCCCGGCCAAAGCGCGGGCGTTCGAACTGCCTTCGTTCAGCGGACAGGAATCCGTCGGGCTGGTACGCTTCCTGATGCGCATCGAACACCCCTCGGAAGAGATCAAAGCCGCCGTCAACGGGGCCGTCGACTGGTTCGAAAAATCAAAGATCGAAGGCTACGAATACGATATCGTCAAGGATGAAAGCCTGCCCCGGGGATTTGATCGCCTGCTGGTCCCCTCCCCCGGCTCGGTCGTATGGGCCCGGTTTTACGACCTGGAAACCAACGAGCCTTTCTTCTGCGGTCGCGACGGGATCAAACGAAAACAGGTATCCGAAATCGAGTACGAACGCCGTGTAGGTTATGCCTGGTACGGGACCTGGCCCCAGAAGTTGCTGGAAAAGGATTATCCGAAGTGGGTGAAGGAACTGAGGAATTGAGGAATTGAGGAACTGAGGAATTGAGGATACCGTTTGCTCACCAAAAAATAAAAAACAAATGTGCGGTTGGACTCATCGGTTATCCCTTGCGCTGTTGGTTCTGATCGCGTTGTCGGTCCGGTTGCAAGGCCAATGGATGACGGTGGTCGCCGCCGACGGTACCGGCGATTTTGCGACCGTCGCGGAGGCGGTCAGGTCATTGCCGCCGGGAGAAGACCGGAAAGTGATCTTCATCAAAAACGGCGTTTATACCGAAAAGATCCGGCTGACCCGCAGCAACGTCACCCTCCGGGGGGAAAGCCGCGAAGGGACCATCCTGCAATTCAATCAGAAAAGCGAGGACTTCACCAAAAACCCGGATTCCATCGGCAGGGCGGTGATCAATATCGAGGCCGACGACATCATCATTGAGGGCATGACCATTGTGAATACCAACCCGGAGATCGGCCCGCACGCGTTCACCATCCTGGGGCGCGGCACCCGGACGGTCATACTGAACTGCAACGTCTGGAGCAAAGGCGCGGATACGGTCTCGCTGTGGAATAAGGAAGAAGGCATGTATTACCACGCCGATTGCGATTTCCGGGGATCGGTGGATTTTGTTTGCCCACGCGGCTGGTGTTTTATCCGGGATTCGAAATTTTATGAGGAACGCCGGTCGGCCGCTATCTGGCATGACGGCTCCTTTGCCGAAGACCAGAAGTTTGTGATCCGAAATTCACAATTCGACGGCGTGGACAGCTTTTACCTGGGCCGCCACCATTGGGACGCCCAGTTCTACCTGATCGATTGCACTTTTTCGGCCCGGATGAACGAAAACCCCATCTTCAGAAAGACCTACCCGGAAGAACCTGCCCGCGACCGGCCTTTCAATTGGGGGCCGCGTTACTATTTCTACAATTGCCATAAAACAGGCGGCGATTACGCCTGGCACGCAGACAACCTGTCAACCGCCGATCCAACCCTCAAACCCGAATCCATTACCCCCGAATGGACCTTCGCCGGGAAATGGGACCCCGAAGCCCAAAACCAACCGCAGATCAACGGTCACGACATCGAAGGCCATACCCTCACGCTGACCTTCAGCGAGCCCGTCTCCGCATTCGGCCGGCCCGTCCTGAAAGGAAAAAGGGGGCGGAAATTCACTTATCGCAGCGGCTCGGGCGGCCTGACATTGACCTTTACCGCCAACAAGCCCTTTGCCGAAGCAGATCTGAATAACCTGAAAATGATCGGGAAAGAAAGAATAGTGGCCTCCGCTGCCTCCGCTGTTGAACGGCCGGTTCGGTTGAGTTTTGGGAGGAACTGAAGGATCGAGGAACTCCTGCCGGCCGGCAGGCGGGGAGGAATAGATCAAATCACCCCACCAACATGCCCTCCTTCATCGAATAAGTTGACACCGTCAATTGCCGGATCCCGAATTCCCGCACCACATAATCCACCAGTACAAGGGCAACCACGATCAGGTCCGCGCGGTCTTCCGGTATATCCTCCATGGCGTGGCGTTCGAACTGGGTGGCCGACAACAGGCGGCTGAACAGGGCCTCGAACCCTGTGAGGTCGATGCGGCAAGCCTGCGCATTCAGGCGACCGGCGGGTAGGATATTGGCCAACACATCGAAGGTGCCCGCTGCGCCTACAAGGTGCGCAACCGGCTTCTCGCTCAATATGGCGCGAAGGGTCTGGAGCTGATAATCCAGAAAGCTCCGGATGGCCAGGTTGTCCGACGCCAGGAGCGGCTCGTGCCGGTGGAATTGCCGGTAAAGCACCGCCACGCCGACCGGGAAACTTCGGGCCCAGACCGGCTGGTTATCTTCAATCAGGATGAATTCCACACTGCCGCCGCCAATGTCCATGATGAGCGCCCTTTCGGTGATCCGCCCAAGCGCCAGTTGCACGCCCCTGGCGATGAGCCCGGCCTCCTGGTCGCCTGAAATGGTCCGGATGCGAATGCCCGTCAGTTCCCTGACCTTTGATATGAAATCGGGGCCGTTTTCGGCAGTGCGCAAAGCAGCCGTTCCAAAAGCAGCGACATCCTGAACAGCATATTCCGACAATTTTTCAGCGAAGTACCGGACCGTTTCCAGGGCCCGGGCAAAGGGGGCGTCCCCGATCCGTTCAATACCTTCTTCCGCCAGTTTGACAAACCGGCTTTCGCGGAATATTTCCCGGAACGGAATCGGACCGTGCAGCGGTTCAACAATCAGCAGGTGGAACGTATTCGTCCCGAGGTCGATCACAGCGCGATACGGCATGAACAGCGGCTATTTGTTGTAGGTACTGAATATCTTGTTGTAAAACTCAACGCCGTCCGGCGTCATTTCATTGGCGTAGGCCGGTTTGCCGTTTTCCGTGAAGACGAAATAGGCGCAGCCTGGTGAAAAATAAAGGTCGGCTTCCAGCAAAATCCGGCCTTTCGATTGGTAAAACAGGTGACCGACGGCCTTGCAATCGGGCTTGATGTCCGGCACTTCGGCGGCAACATGCCGAAGGGTCTTCTGAATGCTGGCCTGTTCGCTCTGGTTCATCGAAAAATTGGTGTTGTAGAACACGAAATCGATATAATCGCAGACCTGCCAGAGCTCTTCCAGCCGCTGTACCGGCAGGCTGGGATAAACCTGGGACGAAGGCGGGGCCTGGGTTGGAGCCGATTCCGTTTTCGTATCCGATGCCGTTTGCTCTCCGCCGCCGCAGGCCGAAACCAACGCCCCTAGGCAGCAGATCAAAATCCATTTATTCATAACCTTTTGGCCTGTAATGAAACAATGGCAGCAAAAATAGGAAGGATATTTGAAACGCTCGTCAATCCGGCCCGGCCTTTGGTCGTTATCCGAATTGCTCCACCAGCGACCAAATGATCAATATCACCCCGGCAAGGCCCATTAATCCGGCGATGAACGGGATCAAACCGGCCAGCGAGATCAGCGAACCGATCAGGGCCAGCAACAACGCCGCCACCAGCAAGATAACGCCCAGGCGGAACTTGCCGTCATCCCACACGCCGTACGGCTTTTTGGCCGCCTTCTTTTCCAGTTTGGCCTCCAGTTTTTCCAGCTTTTTTTCCAGTTTCGCCTGTTTTTTGTCCAGCCGCTCCTGCTCTTTGGCCGTCAGTTCCTTCGCAGGTTTAGCCACTGCATTGGGGCCGCCGATTGCTGCCGACAAATTACCGACGGCGCTGATCGCCAAAATGAAAATAAAGCACTTCACAAAAGTAATCCTTGTCATAGTGATCAATTTTTTTTCAACAAATTTTATCTTTAGCCCGAAACGGATACTTTTTGATGGAATTTTCCTTCAGTTTATCCAAAGAGCGTTAATTTCCGGGACATCCCCTACCCCAGGCCCCATTTTATCATTATTTTAACAACCGCTTCCAGTCGCCGCGGTGACGCCGCGGGCGTTATGAAGGCGGCAAACGCCTAAACCCGGACATCAAAAACGAAGAAAAAACGGAACGACATGAACATTTATTTCGGACTGGCCCTGGATGAGAGCTTCTACCCCTTGCCCGCTCAATCGTCGGCCGGTTGGAAATTCCTCGGTCCCAACACCCTGTTGCATGCCCTCGAATCGCACCTGGGCCTGGCCGGCCACCTCAACGACGTCGAATACCTCCGGATCGAACAATACCGCCAGGCGCTCCACCGCCACCTGCTTCAGGCAACCGGCGCCTTTTTCAGAACCGCTTTTGAAGCCGACCAGTTCGCTGTGGCTACCGAATTGCTGGGTCGCCGCGATGAATTGCTATCCGGCGGCTGGTCTTTTACGCCCGAAGAAGATGCGCCCGAACGGCTCAAAACCCTGGCTGAAGTAGAAAAAATACTGAACGGCCAGCACGAAGCCGACCAACCGCCCATCGTCCTTTCTCCTGGGTTTGCCGACCGGATGGAGGCCGTCATTGCCGCGCTCGCCGATCACCGGCAACCCATTCGGCAGGTCACCCTGGCCGAACCGTTGGCCTTGCTGCCCCAACCCTGGCCCAGGGTTTTCCAGGCGCTGGAACAAACCGGCGTAACCATCCGGCAGGCGCCGGAGCTGCTGCCCGGCGATGACGCGTCCGACCTGTCGGTTTTTCAGGCCTACCTCTCCGGAAACCGGTTGCCCGACACCGCGCTCAAAGCGGACGGGAGCATTGTCCTGTTGCAGGCCGCACGCGAAACCAGTCTGGCGCAATACCTGGCCGCCCTGTTCAGGCTCAATCCGGGATTAAAGCCGCTTTGCCTGGTGCCCGACAAGCAATCCACCCTGGATGACGCCCTGGTACAGGAAGGCCTGCCGAGCCTGGGGCTCTCGTCGGCTTCTCCGGTAAGGCCGACGCTGCAGGTCCTCAAGCTGGCGCCGGTTTTCCTCTGGGAACCCGTCGACCCGTTCAAGGTGATGGAGTTTGTGTCCCTTTCCATCAAGCCGCTGGAAGAAGAGCTGGCCCGGCGCATCGCATCGTTCATCGCCCAAACCCCCGGCCTGCACAGCGAGGGGTGGCATATCATGATCAACCGGTATTTTGACGAGCTGAAGGACCGCCCGAGGAAAAACCCCCAGGAGATCAAAAAACAGTACGATTTCTGGTTCAACCGCCCCCGGTACGATATGGCGCAGTCCGCCCCCCGGGAAGAATGCCGCCGGATATTCAGCTACCTGTCCGAATGGGCCGTCCGGCAATTCGAGGACGGCGGCGGCATCAACAAATCACTGCGCATCCTGGCCGAACAGGCGCGCAGGGTCGCCGAACTCCTGGCCGCCCTCCCCGAAGAACGGCTCACAGCGCTCGAACTGGAGCGCATCGTCCGGACCATCTACGAGCCGCCACCCGTACAACTGCGCGAAGCGGAATGCGGCCACCTGCCGTTCGTACGCCACCCGGGAGCCATCTGCGACCGGGCCGATGCCCTGCTTTGGTGGAATTTTTCGCAGCAGGAGCCGGATTACTTTTTTTCAAAATGGTACCGGGCGGAGCGCGATTACCTCGAACGAACCGGCGTCCGGATCCAAAACCCGGCCGAAGAAAATGCCTTGCTGGTATTGCAGCGAAAAAAACCGGTTCAACAGGCGCGGCATCGCCTGATCCTTACCGTGCCGGAATGGGTGGAAGGGCAGGAGGTCAACCCGCATCCGCTGATGGGCGACCTGAGCGCCGCGTTCGGCAACCTCGAAGCGATCACCGTCAACATCGATGCCGGCCGGGGCGAGGATTGGCTCCACCGGTTCTTTACGCCGCCTGGCCGGGTCAGCGTACCTCACCGCCCCCTCGGCAGTCCGCCGCCCTTTGTGCGGATTGCCCCCGGCAGACTGACCGCAGAACGGGAGGTGGAAACCCTCACCAGCCTGGAATCCCTGTTCTATTACCCATATCAGTGGGTGTTCCGCTACCAGATCAAGTTGCGGAAAAGTCCCATCCTCAGCGTTGTCAAGGACAATACCCTGTTCGGCAATCTGGCGCACCGTTTCTTCCAGCGCCTGCTGGATGAATGGACCGGCAACTGGGAAAAACATGAGATCGAGCAGTGGATCGACCGGCAGGCGCCCCGCATCTTCCAGCGCGAAGGCGCGGTACTCCTCCTGTACGGCCGCGAGCCCGAGCGGGCCGCATTCATCCAACGGCTCAAATTCGCCGCCTGGAGCCTCGTCAACCTAATCCAGCGCAACGGCTGGAAGGTGGCCGCCACCGAAAAACCGCTCGAAGGGCTGTTCAAGGGCCGGCCCGTCAACGGCCGCGCAGACCTCGTGCTGGAACGGGAGGGTGAACTGGCCGTCATCGACCTCAAATGGCGGGGCGCATCCCGGCGCGAACAGATGATCCGCAATGAAGAAGACCTCCAGCTGATCCTGTATGCCAACCTGCTCAGCGAAAACGGACAAGGCGCCCATACAGCCTATTTCATCATGGAAAACGGGCAGATGATCGCCCGCAATGAACTCGCCTTTAAAGGCATTTTGCCGGTTTCTCCCCAGGTTGACCACCTGCTCGTCAATCAGCGCATCTGGCAGCGCATGGAATCCACTTATGAATGGCGCCTGGGCCAGATCCGGCAGGGCGCTATCGAGATCCGTTGTACCCAGACCCGCCCCGCCCTGGAAGACATTTATGCAGGCGAATTGATGGAATTGCTGGAATTGCCGGGAGAAGATGCGCGGTATGACGATTATCGCACGCTGATTTACCTTGTCGATTAGGATCGTTCCCTCTCTAAGGCTTATCACAGGCTTTGAAGTGAAACCTTTCCTGATAAGCGTCAGTAGTGTAGACCTGACAATTGAAGGAACATCAATAACCACTCCTTTAATGTCCGGAGGGGAAATCACAAACGGAAACGGATTTATTGAGGCTATTGGAAATATAAACGCAGCATTTCAATCCGTATCAACCCTTACGGAAAAAGGGCAAAAGACATACAAGAACCTGGCTGCTTTTCAAAATGAAGTAGCGAATATACTCGCCCCTTTGGTTACGCCTACCAATAGTCCGATAATAGGCGCGATTCCAGATTTCATGGAAAATATTCCTTTCGTTGGTTTGGGTTTGCAAATACTCGATTTTTTGGTGGGTGGGGGCAAAAGCACCTCGGCGAGTACCGTGACTTCTTTTATGGAACGGCATCAATTTAGTGTTACAGGAAATCTTACAACCATTGCGCCCTACCAATCCGCACGTTTTTATACCCCTGGATCGGACAGGACCGGCTTTGATGATTCAGCCAGGTCTCCGGCCTACGACAATGTCCTTGGGGTAGCCAATGTGCTCAGAACTCCGACCATCAATACCTACCGGGGAAATACATTCAATTATGACTTCCGGGTTCTATATGATCAGTATTTGGGATGAAGAGAATCCAGCCGTTCAAAAATCGTTCATAAAACAATAACGGCCCCTACCGCTCCATCCGAACCCAGTAAACCCGCTCTGCTATCCCATACTCCCCGTTCTCTCCGTGGGCTACCACCTGGATCCGGAATCGGCTGACCTCGTCCGACTGGTAATAAGAAAAGGTGGCCTTCCCCTGATTGTCCGTCTCGACACGCGGGTTCCAGTACAACTGCGGCCGGAAAAAAGGCTGGTGCGCCGCCATGGAGGAGGGCTCAAACCCCGGGAAAACCGCTTCGGGTTGCAGGCCGGTTACCGTGAAAATATCTTCCTCTTCAGCCGCCGGAACCGCTATATCGTCCGCACTGGTGATGACCCTGACTACGCCGTTGCTGCCCAATACATTGAACTGGCTTCGCAGGGTCTGGAACCGGAAGAACAGATCGACCTGCTCGACCAGGCTGAGGTCCATTTTAGCTACAAAATCGACGTCCCGCGTGATCTTGTTATCGACAATAAAAAGCGGCTTTTCCGGATAGTACTCATCCAGCCCCTGGATCTGATCATTGTAGATGCGGGCATCGTAGGTGCCGTCCTTTTTCAGGGTAAAGGTGATGGGGCGTAATACCTCCCGGAAAAAGGTGGCCACATTCGGAAAGGATTTGAACTCCTTCGGGAAGACCTTCATATCCGGCTTCAATTCACCCGGTTTGGTTTCCGGGACCTCCACGGCCAACCCCGTTTCCAGCATTTTATAGTATTGGAAAATTTTCTTGCGCTCGGCGCTGAGTCGGAGATAATCCGCCACTTCAGGTGATAGGGCCGGCAGGGATGCCTGTTTCACATTCAGTGTGTTATCCATGCGAACGGATATTTCCGTATTCTCCTTTTCCCACCCCAGAAACTGCACCGTTTTGCTTCCGTAAAAATCCGGCAATTCCAGGAACAGGGTGCCCGCTGCGTCGGTATTGGTATAAAACAGTTTCTGGTCTTCGGCTGAAAATGCCCCGGCCACCTTCGCCGCAGCCGGTTTCCCTTCCCCGTCGAGCCATTGCCCGCGGTAATAAAGCGCATTGGTCAACCGGCCGGCCAGCCCGGGGTCCAGACCGGATGTAACCCCGATATTCGACCGCCCGGACGCTTTGGGACCGCATAGTTCCCAATCCGTAACCGCCACGGAGATGTCCGCTTTTACGGGCTTGCCGTTTTGATCCCTGACCGCAATGCGGGGCTGGATCTGATCCCGGCAAAGAAAAGTATCCGCAGGAAGGGTTATTTCGATTTGCAAATTGCCGGTCAGGGTGGCCGACGACGACTCAACCGGCCCGCCGGCAGCCGGTGACGATGCGCCACCCAAATCGCTGATCATCGGTACGGCAGCTTCCGCCAGGCGTTCAAATTTTCTCGCAGCCTTGTCAGCCCCTTCAAAAACGAGGTGATACATGCCGGTGACCAGGTCGAAAGGCACCTTGTAGTAGCCTTCCACATAGGTTTTTCCCGCATTTTTCAGGTAATGACTCCGGAGGATATGCCCGGCCTGATCCGTAACGGACACCCGAACCGACAGGTCCTTATCCCTGAAAAATGCCGGCAGGTACAACTTATACCACGCGATTTCCCCCGAAACGTAAAAGGATTTGTCGAGGTGCAGCAAACACTGGTCGCGGGTCACAACCTGGGCTGAAATCGGGTTCAGCGCCTGAAACAAACCCAGTAACAACACAATGACCCACTTGGAAAAATGACGCATAGAATTTATTTTTTAATTCGCATCCGTAACGGCGGTGATAAATTGGGCGACAAAGGTTTATTCTATCCAGTACCAGGGTTTGGCGGTAGAGCTGTTGGCCTGGTCGAGGCAGTTGCAGCAGACCGCGATCGGACAGGGGCGCCCGCCTGCCGGAACGCTGGGGGGGCAAAGCGAAGGCGGCGAGCCGGCGATCTCCGGCCGGACGTACAACCGGATCGTATCCTGCCGGGTAGCGTAAAAGTAGCCGAATACGTCTTCGGTTTCATCGTCAATGCTCCTGAAATTGCTTTGCACCTTGCCCACCGGCGATTCGAACATGCTCCCCGTCCGGTTCAGCAATTCCTGCGTTTGCCGCCAGTATTCGTAGGCGCCCGAACTGAGCGATTCCTGTATCAGGTTCAAATAATATCCCTCGTGGAACCGGTAATTCGGAGCCGTTTCATACACCGGATACCCCGGCAATTCATCCGAAAAAAGCTCGGTACCGTTGAAAATGCGCACAGCGGAGGCATTCTGGGCAACCGTCAGGTAGCAGGTCTTGGGTTCCGCTCCGTTTATCGGGGTATCCGTCAGTTTGTACGTTTCTTCGACCTCCCACCGAAGCCTCGCCCTTTCCGCGGCGCCGGATACCACCAGCGGGGTGGTCACTTCAAACGACAGGTAATCAACCGGCGAATACCCGCCGATCGCGTCGGGTTCCAGTTTGGTGATCTTGCCGACCTCCAGCGCGGCCGCCTCCGGCACGTCCAGCAAAGGCTCGGGTGAGGAAATGTACTGCTTGCCCTTTTCCGTGGTCACCTTCAGGTAATAGGACCGGCCGACCTCCAATTGAAAACCGGGATCGTTGTCCGGAATCTCAAGTTGGTAGATCCCGGGATCCCCGGGGTCCAGGGAAACCGACCGCCCGCTGTCGTCCATCATGACCACCTGGGCGCCGGTGATGGCCCTCGGGATTTGCCGGTCTTCAAAATCAAAGGTCTCCGTCACAAAAACGGATACCCGGGACGGCGACCCCTTCACCACCTTGCCCAGAATGACCATGCGTTTATACTCCACGCCCTTGGGCCCAAGGTCGATTTCATCCAGGCATGCCGTAACCAGAAGGCTAATTCCGGCCAGGACAGCTGCGGCGGAAGCCAGGTTTTTCCAGATCGTTTTTTTCATACCCTTGTGCTCATTGATGATGTTAAATTGGCAAAAGGCGCCATTTATAGCAATTCAAAATTGAAGGTGATCGCGGGAAGCATGCTGCCGAGAATCGCCAAACGGTTGGCCTGAACGTTGCGGAAGGCCGCCCGGGTGAAAAACACCGAATAGGCATTGCGCCGGCTGTAGAGGTTGTAAATGGAGAAGGTCCAGCTCGTCCGGAATTTTGCGTCCTTGCGGTACCCCTTGCCAATGGTGTAGGCGATATCCACCCGGTGATAATCGGGGATGCGGATCTGATTGCGCTCGCTGTACACCGGCGTCACCAAACCGACATTGCTCTGGTAATTGCCCAGCGGCGCAGAGATCGGTCGCCCCGTACTGTAATTGAAATTGAGGGTGAAAATATTGCGCTGGTTGGGCTGGTAGTTGAAGACCAGGGAAATGTCGTGCGGCTTGTCGAAGTTGCTGGGGTACCAGTCATTCCTGTTGATGCCGGCCACCTGCCGGCGCGACTTCGACCAGGTATAGGCCAGCCAGCCGTTGACCACGCCTTCTTTCTTTTTGATGCTCAGTTCAAGCCCCCTCACATTTCCCTGTCCCGGCATCAACTCGGTTTCCAGGTGGTCATTGACGTTCAGGTCGGCGAAATCCCGGTAATCGAACAAGGCGTCGATATTCCGGTAAAAGACCTCCGCCGAGCTTTCCCAAAGGTTCTTCTTGAAATTGTGGAAATAGCCCAGTGAAAAATTATGGGACCGCTGCGGTTTGATATAGGCCGTACTCAGTTGAAACTGGCTGATTGGCGTAGGTGAGTCCGTATTGTAGATCTGATTGATGAATTGGGCCGTGCGACTGTAGCCGAATTTGACGGAATTATCGCTTCCTAGCCGGTACCGGACGGACAACCGGGGCTCCAGGCTGGTATAGGAAGCAATCACGTCCCCGCTGCCGTAGTTCATGATCCCGGTCACCTCTCCGGCATCGGGATGTTCAGGGTCCTCATATTGGTACACATCCTTGGGGCCCAGGAACTGGTACAGGGCAAACCTTATACCCCCGGAAATAAGCAGCAGCGGGTTTACCTCCCATTCCGCATTCAGAAAGGCGGCCGATTCAAGGCCCAACTCTGTTTCCAACTGCTTCGGCGTCACTTCGATCAGGCCGCCGTTGGGCTTGAGCGCACCGGGTTCAACCTGGTAATAAATGGAAGAAATGCCGCCGTCGAACTGCAAGCCCGCAACGGGGATATAGGTAGCCTGACCTTTGAATTTGAGGTACGACAAATTATGGTCCAGGCGGGAAGCGTTCAGGGTATCCAGTTCGAACCGGGTGCTCTTGTACTGGCTGCCCGTGAGGGAGAATTTGGTGAAAAAATCGTCGGTGAAGATCTTCTTGTAAACGACCTGCCCCATCAGGGTGCTGTAATCGAACCCAAAATCTTCGTTATAGGAAAATTCGTCCTGGGAAGAATAAGCGGAGAAAGTCAGGGTATTTTTCTCATTGAGCCGGTGGGTATACCGGATATTGCCGTCAAAAAAGAAGGCCGAACTGCGCCGCACTTCCGGGATGCTGACCAGCTTGAGCAGCCAGTCGGCGTAAGAGGTGCGCAGGCCCAGCAGAAAGGCGCTCTTCTTCCGGATGACCGGCCCTTCCAGGCTCAACCGGCTGGCCACCATACCGCCGCCGCCTTTGATCCGGAATTTGTCAAAACTGCCTTCCCGCATTTCCACGTCCAGCACCGAGGCGAGCCGCCCGCCGTATTGAGCCGGAATATTGCCCTTGTACAAGGTGACGTTCTTGATCAGGTCGGCATTGAAGGTGCTGAAAAATCCCAATGCGTGCGAAGCGTTAAAGATGAACCCTTCATCCTGGAGGATCAGGTTTTGATCCACTTCCCCTCCGCGGACATTGAATCCCGTAGCCCCTTCTCCCACCGTGCTGACGCCTGGATTAAGCAGCAGTGACTTGACAACGTCAGCTTCCCCCAGGAAAGCCGGGAGCTCCTTGATGGTTTTCACATCCAGGCGGGCTATCCCGCTGGTGGCTTCCTGCAGGTTGACGTCCGGAGCATCCGCTTCCACCACCACCTCCTCCAGGTCAATGGCGGCTTTCCGGATGGGTATTTCGATCCGGCCGTCACTGAAAACCTCCAGCTTCCGCCGGGTATCCTGGTAGCCGACCGACCGGATCAGGATCTCGTGCTGACCGGCCGGAACCACCGATTCAAAGACGCCGTCAACGTCCGAGATTTCGCCTTTTTCCAGGCCTTCCCAAAAAACGGTGGCTCCGATAACGGGTTCCTTGGTCTGTTCGTCAATGATCACGCCGCTTACCCTGGCCTGACCGTCGGACCGGAGTTGTTCGATCTGTCCGATGGGCAGGTAGGTTTCCTCTTCTTCCGTTCCGTAAAGGTTATTTTCGAGGGTTTGGTAAAAATTGGCGGAAAAGGATTCGTCCAGCAATCGCCTGGGTATAATGATCACCGAATGTTCGCGATAAAAAAGGTAACCCGCCAGGGTATTGCCGAGGAGTTGCTGAAGCGCGTCGGCGAGCCTTGTGTCCCGAAAATCGGCGTCAATTTTTTGTTGCGGAAGGTCGGCGGATTTGTAAAAGAACCGGACCGGGTAGGCCGATTCCAGCCTGGTGAAGACCTGTTCAAGCGTCGCTTGTTCAAATCGCGCCGTGATCGGAATATCGCCCGCGGACTGGGCACAAAGGAAAACAGGCAGCAGGCTTATGGCCGGCCACAAGTAGTAGAGTTTGCTTTTTTTCATAACCAGTTCGTTATCGAGCTGGGCAAATATAATTAATTTAGGAAGATAACTGCCCGTCAGACTGCAAAGCGCAAGATCCGGTCAAATGGCAGACGATTTACCCGGTATCAGCTGATCCTGGACCAGCCGTCCCATTTTTTCTTGTACTTGTCCATAAACCAGCGAATGGGGTGGTGTTCCTGGCGTTCCAGGCCCGGGTCGTCATCCAGGATCCGGATCGCTACGTTGCGGGCTGTCTGGAGGATGGCGCCGTCCTTGGCCAGGTCGGCAATGTGCAGGTCGAGGATTCCGCTTTGGCGGGTGCCTTCCAGATCGCCGGGGCCGCGCAGTTTGAGGTCGGCTTCGGCAATCTCGAATCCGTTATTGGTGCGCACCATGGTCTGAATGCGCTCCCGGCCTTCTTTGCTGAGTTTGTAGCCGGTCATCAGGATGCAATACGATTGTTCGGCGCCGCGCCCTACTCTTCCCCGCAACTGGTGCAGTTGGGAAAGGCCGAACCGCTCGGTATTTTCAATGACCATGACAGAGGCATTCGGCACATTGACGCCGACTTCAATGACGGTGGTGGCCACCATGATCTGGGTAACGCCGGCGGCAAATCGCTGCATTTCGAAATCCTTATCCGCCGCCTTCATTTTGCCGTGTACCACGCTGATCTGGTATTGCGGCGGCGGGAATTCGCGGGTCAGGGCCTCATAGCCTTGTTCGAGATTGAGCAGGTCCAGTTTTTCGGACTCCTCGATCAGGGGATAAACCACGTAGACCTGCCGGCCGAGCCCGATCTGTTCCCGCATGAAGCCCAGCACCCTGAGCCGATGGCTTTCCATGCGGTGGGAGGTTTCAACCGGCTTCCGCCCCGGCGGCAATTCGTCGATGACCGACACTTCCAGGTCTCCGTACAGGGTCATCGCCAGCGTACGCGGAATGGGCGTAGCGGTCATCACCAGCACATGAGGGGGAAAAGGGCTGCTTTTGGCCCAGAGCTTTGAGCGCTGTTCCACCCCGAACCGGTGCTGTTCGTCGGTAATGGCCAGCCCCAGGCGGTGGAAGACCACCCCCGGTTCGATCAGGGCGTGGGTGCCCACCACGATCCGGATGCTGCCGTCGGCCAATCCTTCCAGGACGGCTTTTCTGGCTTTGCCCTTTACGTTGCCGGTCAGGAACCCGATCCCTACCTCCATGCCCTCCATATATTGGCTGATGGAATTGAAGTGCTGTTGGGCGAGGATCTCCGTGGGGGCCATCATACAGGCCTGAAACCCGTTGTCCAGTGCGATCAGCATGCACAAGAGTCCGACCATGGTTTTGCCGCTGCCTACGTCTCCCTGGAGCAGGCGGTTCATTTGGACGCCGGCGCCCATGTCGCGGCGGATCTCCCGGATCACCCGTTTTTGTGCGCCGGTGAGTTCAAAGGGCAGTTTTTCGGTATAAAACCGGTTGAAGTAATCGCCGACCGTTTCAAACGCGAATCCTTTCACCAGTTCGCGCCGGCGCCGCTTCAGTTGCAGCAGGCGCATCTGGATGAAAAACAATTCCTCGAACTTCAGCCGGTTCCTGGCAGCGTTCATCTCCGCTTCGGTCCTGGGGAAATGGATCTGGCGCATCGCGTCGAACCGCCCCGGCAACTTGAATTTCTGCACCAGGTAAGCGGGCAGATTTTCGGGTAGGTCCTGGGGCGTGAGCCGCTCCAGCAGGTTCTGGACGAGTTTGCGGCGCACCCTGGCGTTCAGGCCCCGTGAATTCAGCTTTTCGGTACTGGAATAAACCGGAGAGAAAGCGCCTTCTTCGCGGGAATTGCCCTCATTGGCGGGCTCCATTTCCGGATGCGCCATGTTGAGCTGGCGGTTGTAACTGCCGACACGGCCGTAAACCACGTATTCCATCCCGACGGTCAGGGATTTTTCGATCCAGGAAGCGCCGGTGAACCAGACCAGTTCCATTACGCCGGAATCATCCCGCAGGACGCCAGTCAGCCGTTTTTTGCGGCCTTCGCCGACGGTCGCCAGTTTTCGGAGGATGCCTTTTATCTGCACTTCGCCGGATTCTTCGTGCAACTCGCCGATCTGGTAGAATTGGGTACGGTCGATGTACCGGTACGGAAACTGGTGCAACAGGTCGTGAAGCGTGAACAGGTTCAGTTCCTTTTTCAGCAGTTCTCCCTTTGCGGGGCCGACCCCCTTCAGGTATTCGATAGGGCTATCCAGTAATTGGCTCATAAGCGGCGAACAAACAACAAATGTAGGCAGTTATTGCAAAACAAACAATTTTTGTCAACATTATATCATATAACAGGAACTCAAAGCCCGGATTCGGGTGTTGTACAAATTTATTTACCTTTGGCCGGATAACATCCGCATTAAATCGAACAGCAGTGGAATCAAAACGCCAAAAACAGGTTGCAGAGTTGCTCAAGCGAAATTTCAGCATCGTCCTGCAACAGGAAGGCAGCTACGTGTACGGCGCCGAGCCGCTCGTGACCGTTACCGGGGTAAAGGTTACGCCCGATTTTGCGTTGGCCAAGATCTATATCAGCGTGTACAATACGGAAAACAAACAGGCCGTCCTCCTGGAAATGGAAGAGGAGATCGCCCGCCTGAAGCAATCCCTTTCCAGCCGCGTCCGCCAGCAACTCCGCCGGATGCCCGATATCGCCTTCTTCCTCGACGACACCCTCGACGAAATGTACCGGGTGGATGCCTTGTTCAACCGTCTGTATTCTGAAAACCAGATGGGCTCTTCGGAGGAGGAGTAAATTGGGGAGGAATTGAGGAATCGAAGAACTGAGGAATTGTTTATTTGATCGTGTGATTCCTTACATTTAACTGTGTTTTCGCTTAAGAGATTGGCAATTGGAAGGGGCTAATCGTTCCAAAAAAACTGCTTCATCAGAAACGAATTCGAACAGGATAATTTGGGCAATAAAAATGTTGGAAGTTCGATTTTGTTACGCGAAAACTCAGGTTAAAGGATAACTTGAATCCAGGTCTCATACCCCACCCTGTTCTCTCTCCAATAGTATCTTGCCCCACGACCATCTCCGCCCCGGGATATCAGCACTTACAACAAGCATATACAAGATAAGGTAAACTGCAACCCTCAGTCTCTGCAGAAAACATTGAGGCAACGCGCTACGGACGCCCGTCAATTACCAAAAACGCCCTTAACGAAGACGGCGCGGGCAGGCGGACAGCAGTGACCGAATGGAATGAGTTTGCTGTCCTAGCGTTTTTTTGGTTCCTTTTTTGGGGCAATGCCAAAAAAGGGACAAAAACCAGAAGCAACGATCAGAAAATCAAAATCTTATCAATAAAAAGCAACCCTTTTAACAAGTCAAGCGGCAACGGGAAGTTGCCGCTTGACACCACACAAAAGACCAAACGCAACGCCTTACGGACGTTTGTCAATTATCAAAAACGCCCTTGATGGAAACGGCGCGCGCGGCCGGACAGCAATGACCGAGTATTCGTCGGTTTGGTCCATTCAAACAGGATATCTCCCGGATTCTCCACA
The DNA here is from genome assembly GCA_020636325.1 of Lewinellaceae bacterium. Classification (GTDB taxonomy): domain Bacteria; phylum Bacteroidota; class Bacteroidia; order Chitinophagales; family Saprospiraceae; genus JACJYC01. The sequence continues at coordinate 105,218 of JACJYC010000009.1, read as the reverse complement.
CAATGAACGTTCCAAAAATGAACGGCCGCCCCTTTTACATTTCGCATTTTTTCTTTTACATTTTGCATTCCATTACTGGCTGATACCCACACAACCAAAACACCACCCCTCCCTTCCTCACCCCTCCCAAAAAATTCTTTTCAAAAAAAGTTGTTCAAAAATTTGACAATTAAACTTTTTGTTTTATTTTTGTGATGCGATCAAACAATTTTGTTTGAATTTGATCTTTACCTTTTAAAATCACCATTAAACTGTAGTATCATGGGGCCCGATGTATCCAAAAATGCTTACGAATGGGAACTCGGCGGCGGAAAGAAAGTCGCCCGGGACGCCCAACGAACCATCAGCCAGGGCAACAGCCTGGGGCAGGCGCCGGAAATCAACTTCGGCATCATCCTCCGGTACCTGCTGCTCGGCCTATACCGCGTATTGATCGCGCTGAAATTCCACTTTTTGCGGTTTGCCGGCGTCGGAAAGGGCAAAAAAAGCCTGCCCTGGATCAAGATCGGCCTGGCTTTGCTGGCCGTCTATATCCTCGCCAAAAAGGAAGTCCAGTTCTCTGTCAATATGCGGGCGCCGCTGGCAGGTGTATTTGGTGAACGATCCGCCGGGCCAGACAATGCCGGCGTATCTGACCAGCTCGGCGTCGTGCAGGGTGTCCAGTACCGCGAACCGGCCGCCAGAACCCGGTCCGCCGCCGACCTCGACGAAACTGACGTAAAAACCTATATCGAACGCTTCGACGAGGTCGCCGAAGCCGAAATGATCAAATTCGGGATACCAGCCAGCATCAACCTGGCCCTCGGCATCATCGAAAGCCAGGCCGGCAGGTCCGAACCCGCCGTTGCCCGAAATAACCATTTCAGCCTCAGATTGCCCGACCGCCCGTACGAGAGCGCCTGGGAAAACTGGCGCGACCACAGCATCATGCTCAAAAACCGCTTCCCGGACCTCTTCGAGGTCGGCGCCAATTACAAAAAATGGGCCGCAGGACTGGCCAGGTCCGGCTATGCCAAAGAACGCAACCTCGATAGAAAACTGACCGATATCATTGAAAAATATCAGCTATACCTGCTGGACGATCAAAGCTGGTGACCTGAACAGGCGCTCCCATAAAGATCTTGCCTTTACTTAGTGGTTTTCTCATGTTTGGCGGCCGCCTTGATCTTCAGGGCGGTCTTTTTTTCTTTTCGGCCAACTGGCTTTGTTGCCCGTTTTCAAACATTTTCAGTTATCTTGCTTCCGCTTCTCCAGGAAAAGCCAAACCAACGCCGCAACAAAACGTTCTCAAAAGATAACCGGGCTAAAATTGGACGATATGCAAATAACGCCTTCCAGTGAAATCGCTTTCTCACCGGGCATCCAGTGCCTTATCCCCCTGTTTTATGCCGCCTGGGCCGACCGGGTCCTCACCCCTACCGAAGTCAGTACCCTCCGCGCCAAAGCAGATGACCTGTTTTTCCTGACCGACGACGACAAACAGCTGGCACTGGAATGGTCAAGCCCCTCCCGCCCACCGGACGCTTTCCTGTTCAGGCATTGGGAACAAACCCTCCGCAAAGGAATGGACGCCTGGAACGGCAGCCGCCGGCCGACCCTGACCGACCTCGGCCTCCTCATGGCCGAACAAGCCGCCGACCAATGGGATGGCGACTACCCCGTTGACAACTGGCAGGACCCCAGGATCGTACAAAAACTACAGGGCCTGGAAATCCAGCTCAAAAGCCTGAACCTGGATACTTACCGAAGCCTGTTTGACGCCCCTTCCACCGAAATAACCGGCATAGCCCCGGAATCAAAAGTTTTGCAGAAATTCCTGGACGGGCCATACGGCGGTATCCGGCAAACGGTACAAACCCTCCTTTCCGACCCCGTATTCCATCGGCGCCATTACGACACCAAAGAAGCCTATCGCGGACAGGTGCTCGATTGGATAAAAGCCCTGGCCCGGCAAAAAATGGGCGCACTGGCCTACCCGCACGAATGCGGCGGGAAAAATGATATGGGACAATACGCCGCCGTTTTTGAAACGCTCGGCTACTTTGACCTCAGCCTGGCCGTGAAATTCGGGGTGCAGTTCGGCCTGTTCGGCGGCGCCATCCATGCCCTCGGCACCGAACGCCACCACAAAGCCTTCCTCGGAAAAGCCGGCAGCCTTGAACTGCCCGGGTGTTTTGCCATGACGGAAACAGACCACGGCTCGAACGTGCGCGGACTGGAAACTACCGCATCATATGACGCCGATGCCGGTGAATTTATCATTCATACCCCGACTGAAGAAGCCGGAAAAGAATACATCGGCAACGCCTTGCACGGCCGGATGGCAGTCGTTTTTGCTCAGCTGACCGCCGCCGGGACCAACCACGGCGTCCACGCATTCCTCGTGCCCATGCGGGACGAAAACCACGATCTGCTGCCGGGCGTGCGGGTGGAGGATTGCGGTTATAAACTGGGGCTCAATGGGGTAGACAACGGCAGGATCTGGTTCGACCATGTCCGTGTTCCCCGACTCAATCTGCTGAACCGGTTCGGAGATGTCGGCGAATCGGGCGACTATTCCAGCCCGATCCAACACCCGGACAAGCGCTTTTTCACCATGCTGGGCACATTGGTCGGCGGCAGGGTTTGTGTACCGAGGGCCGGCCTGAGCGCGGCCAAGACAGCCGTCACCATCGCAGTAAGATACGGATTGCGGCGGCGCCAATTCAGCCCGGGGCCGACCACTCCCGAAACCCTGTTGCTGGATTATCCCAGCCACCAGCGCCGGTTGATGCCGCTGCTGGCCAAAGCATTCGCGCTGGATATTGGGCTTAAAAAACTGACTGATCGCTATCTCCACCGCAGCGAAGCCGATATGCGGGAGATCGAAACCCTGGCCGCCGGACTGAAATCCTGCGCCACCTGGTTTGCCACCCGCGCCATCCAGGAGTGCCGGGAGGCCTGCGGGGGTAAAGGATACTTGTGGGAAAACCGCTTTGCCGACCTCAAAGCGGATACCGAGATATTCACCACCTTCGAGGGCGACAATACCGTCCTGATGCAACTGGTGGCCAAAGGCGTGCTTTCCGCATTCCAGAAGGAATTCATGGAAGAAGGCGCAAGGGCCATTCTCCGGTACGTCGGTCAGCGGATCAATACCTCCTTTACCGAACAGAACCCGTTTGTGACGCGGCAGACGGATAAGGAACACCTGCTCAGCAGCGAGTTCCAGCTCAATGCCTTCCGGTTCCGGGAACGGAGATTGCTCTATTCCCTGAGCCAGCGCCTGCGCAACCTGGTGAAATCCGGATTCAGCGCCTACGCGGCCGGCCTCGAATGCCAGAACCATATGCTGGCCTTGGCGGAGGCCTTCGTGGAAAGATGGGTGCTGGAAGCGCTGGATGAAAAGATCAGTTCAGCACAGGACGCCGCCCTTACCGACCTGTTGGACCCTGTCCGCTCGCTGTACGCTCTTCATACCATCGAAGGGCACAAAGGCTGGTATCTCGAACAGGAGTACATCCAACCGGTAAAATCAAAAGCCATAAGAAAAACCGTGGATGAATTGTGCCTGGAATTGCGGCAAAAAGCCGTCGTCCTGACGGATGCGTTCGGCATTCCGGATCATTTAATAGCCGCGCCGATTGCCGTCTGACAAAAAAATGCAACCCTGCGGGATAAAATGTTTCTTTAACTTGAACGTTCGGAATTAAAACCTGTCCAAAATGAAATCTGTTCTGAGTCACACTTTCGCGGCTTTGCTGGCAGCCCTGTTGACCTTTGCATGCTTTAAAAACCAGGTTGCGGAAATGGTCCGCAACGCCCAACAACCCGCCTATGAGGCTGCCGCCATGAAAGTCAGTCAGCCCATTCCGGCAGAAGAGCCCGCGATCGAGGTGGAGGCGCCGGAACCAAAAACAGCCAGAAGGACAGCGGAACTGCCCGTGGACTTCCGGACGGTTGCCCGCAAAGCGACGCCGGCGGTTGTCAGCGTACTGGCTTACGGCAGTTCCGGTTACCGTTCTTCTGCGGGTTCAGGCGTGATCATTTCCGCCGACGGGTACATCATCACCAACAAACACGTCATCGAGGACGGGTCGCGGTACGAGGTTGCCCTGGTCGACCGCCGGAAGCTGAGGGCCGCCCTGATCGGAACCGACGACCAGACCGACCTGGCGCTCCTTAAAGTGGAGGAGACCGGCCTGCCCGTTCTGGAATACGGCAATTCCGATCGCCTGGAGATCGGCGAATGGGTCATGGCCATCGGGAGCCCGTTCGAGCTGTCTTCTACCGTAACCGCCGGGATCGTGAGCGCCAAAGGACGCAGCATCAACATCCTGGACGGCGCCTATTCCGTGGAGGCTTTCATCCAGACCGACGCCGCCATCAACCCCGGCAACAGCGGCGGGGCATTGGTCAACCTCGAAGGAAATCTGGTCGGGATCAATACGGCCATCATTACCGATTCCGGCTATTCCGAAGGGTATTCTTTCGCCATTCCGGCCAACCTGGCCCGCAAAGTGATCGCCGACCTTCGCGAATTCGGCGAAGTGCGCCGGGGCGTACTGGGCGTCAACATCATTGAAATTACAGACGAAGCAGCGCGCGACCTGCAACTGCCCTCCGTAGAAGGGGTACTGATCAAGGATGTCACCCGCGGCGGCAGCGCCGAAGGATCGGGGTTGAAAGCAGGGGATGTCATCGTCAGCGTCAACAGCGTCCCGACGCGTTCCGTGCCCGAACTGCAGGAGCTGATCGCAAGGTTCCGCCCCGGCGATCAGGTGAACCTTGAGTATTATCGCAACGGCCGGCGGTTCCGCAAGAGCGGCGTCCCGCTGAAAAGCCTGAACTAAATTCAACGCGATAAAAACGGCATATTTTCTTTGGTTTTTTTCATAAAAAACTAATTTTGCACCCTTGATTTCAAACTGCCGAAAGAAAATTCGAAAATTTTTTTTTCAACTATGTGACCTTGACCCTGCATGCTCGTCGAAAGGTGGAACACAAAACAAACATGGAACGCTAAGCCCTGATACTTGACCCAAACTTTTAAATGCAGGAAAAGCCTTTCTCTTGGCTTCCGTTCTATTTTCAACCTGCACATTTTCATACCGTGGTTGCATTGAAGTAAAAGCAATATGCTTTGCCTGGGCATCGTATTGTCCGCATTGAGCAAGGCGAAACACTATGAAGATTAAGTAAGGGGGAACGGTTGTCAGGAGCCGTCTTCGGGCGGCCCTGGCAGCTTTACTTGTCTGCTGAAGAACAAAAAAATTAAGTAAGTAAGGGGGATGGTTGTCTGGTCTTAGGGCCAGGCAACTTTTTTTTTGCCCCGAACCCGTCAGCCCGCCCCGCAATGAAAATCCTGCGGTAATTTTTACGTTGATTCGTAATCTTCTATCTTTGCGCCATGCCGCGAATACTGGCCATTGATTATGGAACCAAACGCACGGGGTTAGCCGTTACGGATCCCCTGCAGATCATCGCAAGTGGCCTTGAAACGGTTGCTACTGCTGAGTTGATCCCATATCTGGAAAATTACCTGAACACGGAGGAAGTTGAAACAATTGTGATCGGCGAACCGTTTTATCCGGATGGCAATCCCGCACAGCTGGCCGGCACGATCCGCGAGCTCGCCGGGAAATTGCAAAAGCGGTTCCCCAATGTACGGGTAGCCCTGCAGGATGAACGGTTCACCTCAGAAGATGCGAAGGCCATCATCCTTCAAAGCGGTATAAAAAAGAAAAAACGGCGCGAAAAAGCGCTGGTGGATAAGATCAGCGCAGTGCTCATCCTCCAGGATTTCCTGGGACACCGCTGAGCAGGCCGATATTTTTGAAATTATTCATTTAATACCTATTTATTATATGCTGCTCCCGATTTACGGCTATGGTCACCCGGTACTGAAAAAGGTTGCCGAAGATATTGATGCCGGCTACCCCGAACTGGAAAAACTGATGGCCGACATGTGGGAAACAATGTACCAGGCTGATGGCGTAGGCCTCGCCGCCCCCCAGATCGGCCGGTCGATCCGCCTGTTTGTCATCGATACCATCCAGGTGATGGAAGAAGACAAAAAGGACGACGGCATCAAACAAGTTTTCATCAACGCCCGGAAACTGTCCGAGGAAGGCCCGGTTTGGAATTATGAGGAAGGCTGCCTGAGCATCCCCGACGTACGGGGCGACGTGGAACGCCCGCCGGTCCTCCGGCTCCAATATCAGGATGAAAATTTTGAAACCCACGAAAAGACCTTCTCCGGCGTGAATGCCCGCGTCATCCAACATGAATACGACCATATCGAAGGCGTCCTGTTTGTAGAAAAGCTCAAACCGATCAAGAAAAGGCTCGTCCAGCGCAAACTGGAAAACATCAAGAAAGGCAAAGTCAGCGTGGATTATAAGATGAAGTTTGCCGGGAGGTAAGGTGTTTCATTGCTTCCCGGTTGGGCGTGCGTCGCAAATTCTAAACATCGCCTTACCCGACTGGCAACTGTACCGATTGATGATTGCCGCCTTCGCTAAAGGCTACGGCCGCCAGGGATGATTAAATGATTGTTAATTGTTGATGGAAGCGTCCGTTATAAAGTCGAAATATCGCCTTTATCCCGACTGACAACTGACAACTGACAACTGACCACTGACAACTGACAACTGACAACTAAATTTCTACTTCCGCCCAAAATCCGCAGGGATCTCCCCCCAGCTCTCCGTTTCCCATTTAAGGATCGGATTTTTATAGGAATTTTCCTTCAACCATTTCTCGGCGCGGTCCACCAATTCAAAAAGGTAGGCGGTGCGGGCGTTGCGCTCCAGATTGGTCTTCACTTTCTTGTTGCGGACCCAGGCGATCGCCGTTTTGGAATCGGTATAGATCGGCGTGGTTTTTCCCTGTTGCTTCAACAGGGCCAGGCCGTGAACGATGCCTAAAAACTCACCTATATTATTTGTACCCAGATCGAATTTCTGGTGAAAGATCTGCTTGCCGGTCTTTGTGATCACGCCCTGGTATTCCATCACCCCGGGATTGCCGCTGCAGGCCGCATCCACGGCGATGCTGTCCCAATTGATGGCTGCCTTGCCGGATTTTACGGCTGCAGACGCCGGTTTGCCGCTCCCCGGACCGCTTTTAAAGGCGCGCTCCGCCTCCGCCTTGGTGGGATAGGATTTATACCTGGCATCCGGATAGGCCTTGATCTGCAACTGGCATTCCGCCCAGGAGTCGTAAATGCCGGGGACATGTCCTTTCCAGACCACATAATATTTCTGCTGCTTGCTCAACGATCGTCAGTTTTGGGCAAAATTGATAAAATTTACCTGTTTTCCCGCCAAATTAGGCCCGATATACGCCAAAACCATTCGAAAATTAATCTATACCTTTGCGGAAACCTTCGGTTGAATGGAACTGGTAGACACGCATACCCATTTATACACCCGGCAACTGGCCCCGGATATCGAACAGGTTGTACAGCGGGCAAAAGATGCCGGGGTGCAAAAGTTCTACCTGCCGAATATCGACAGCAGTTCCATCGAAGCGATGCTTTCCCTTGAAAACACCTGGCCGGATTCCTGCTTCCCGATGATGGGGATACACCCCTGTTCCGTAAATGCAGATTTTGAGCAGGAGCTGGCCGTCGTCAAGGAATGGATCGGCAAACGCCCATTCGCGGCCATCGGTGAAATCGGCATCGACCTGTATTGGGATAAAACCTTTATAGAGGAGCAGAAAACGGCCTTCCTGCAACAAATCCGATGGGCCAAAGACCTGGGTTTGCCCGTCGTCATCCATTGCCGGGAATCCATGGACCTGGTCATCGACCTGGTAGCCCGGGAAGCGGACGATCGCCTGTGGGGCGTTTTCCACTGCTTCACCGGGGATGCCAAACAGGCGGAAAAGATCCGCGAAATGGGCTTTTTCCTGGGTATCGGCGGCGTACTGACCTATAAAAACAGCGGACTTGCCGAAACTTTACAACAGATCGGCCTGGAAAAAGTAGTATTGGAAACGGATTCGCCCTATCTTGCACCCGTTCCTTATCGCGGCAAGCGCAACGAAAGCGCCTATATCCGCGTAGTAGCCGAAAAAGCGGCGGAGGTTTTGGGCGTTCCGCCGGAAAAAGTTGCCGAAATAACAACAGATAACGCCAAAACCCTTTTCAACACCCGAGAATAAAGGGCAAGCGTAAAAAAATTTTGTTTATTGTGTAGATTTTACAATTTTTGCGGGTGCCCCTATTGGTAAAAGCAGTGGAATGGTTATTTTTGCCCCATATCCGCAAAGCCCGGCAGCAACGGCGCCGGATCGTAATATAACGGAGAGATGGCCGAGTGGTCGAAGGCGCACGCCTGGAAAGTGTGTATACTCCAAAAGGGTATCGAGGGTTCGAATCCCTCTCTCTCCGCTAACTTTAAACAAGCTGGATGATTCTTTCACAAAACAATCGTAAAACCTTGTTGACTATGCGAAAATTATTGGCATTGCTACTCATTTTGGGCTTTGTAGCCTTCAATAGCGCAGTCGTTTCTGCACAGGATGCACAGCAAACGGAACAAACATCTTCTGCTTCTGACGAAGGTCAGTCAGGTTACCAAATGCTCAAAAAGCAGTTCATCGATGGTGACTGGCGTTTTATGAGCTTTGTATTGGTGACCATGATTCTCGGCCTTGCATTCTGCATTGAGCGGATCATTACCCTCAATATTGCCACCACCAACACGGACAAACTCCTTTCCCGCATCGATGATCGCCTGAAGGAGAAAGACCTGGACGGTGCAATGGAAGTATGTAAAGCAACCCCTGGCCCCACAGCCAGCGTGCTCTATGAAGGCCTCAAGAACGCCGACGGCGGCCCCGAAGCCGTTGAGAAAGCGATCGTAGCCTACGGCAGCGTACAGATGGGCCTGCTCGAAAAAGGCCTCGTTTGGATCTCGCTGTTCATCGCCCTCGCCCCGATGTTGGGATTCATGGGTACGGTTATCGGTATGATCCAGGCCTTCCAACGCATCGAAGATGTAGGCGACCTTTCTCCTGCAGTCGTTGCCGGTGGTATTAAAGTGGCCCTTTTGACAACGGTATTCGGTCTTATCGTTGCCATTATCCTGCAGATCTTCTACAACTACATCGTCAGCAAGATCGACAGCATTACCAACCGCATGGAAGACGCTTCCATCGCTTTGGTTGACATCATGGAAGAGAACAACGCATTCAAAAAGTAATCCGAAACCACTAGCCTTATGTATCCATTTTTGACAAAATATGGGCAGACATTGGCTTTTGGCCTTGGTGTCCTTGTAACTATAATTTTCCTCCTGATTGCCTTTCCCAACGCATCAGAGGTGGTGGATCCTGCGAACCCTAACAAGTTCAATTACAGCACCTCCATCTTCGACTTCGGGATCAAAGGCGCTATCGCCCTTACCGTTCTGGCTGTCGCCGCAATGGTAGTCTTCGGCGTAATGCAGATCCTGTCCAATCCAAAAGACTCCAAAAGAGGCCTCATCGGATTGGTCGTTCTGATAGCCGTTGCCGTGATTGCTTATTACACGGCTGATATTTCTCAGTCGGCAGGCGTTCAGACCGCTATCGCCAAGTTTGAAGAAGCGAACAAAACTACCTTCTCTGAAGGCAACCACCGGATCGTAGGCGGCGGTATCGTCATCTCCGGCATTCTGCTGGTCCTCGCTTTCCTCGGCTTGTTCGGATCGGAAGTCAGGAACTTCTTTAAATAATCTGATTATGGGAAAAAGCAAAAACCGCGGGTCCAATGAAATCAATGCCAGCTCTATGGCTGACATTGCCTTCTTGCTCCTCATCTTCTTCCTGGTCACAACAACCATCGTCGAAGATAAAGGGATCACCGTCAGGCTTCCACCATGGTCGGAAGAAGAACCGGATATTCAGAAATTGAAGACCCGGAACGTATACTCGGTATTGGTCAACGCACAAAACCAGTTGCTGGTCAGAAACGAGCCCATGCGGATTGAAGACCTTCGCGAACACGCCAAGGAATTCATCTCCAACCCGATGAAAAGGGAAGACCTCGCCGAAGACCCGACAATGGCCATCATCTCGCTGAAAAACGACAGGGGTACCAACTACGATACCTACCTGCGGGTTTACAACGAGCTGAAAGGCGCCTATAACGAACTTTGGGATGAGCTCAGCCAACGCAGGTACGGCATTCCTTTCAGCGAAGAAATGCCCGCCGCTTACAAAAAGGCCATCCGGGCAGAAATTCCGTTCGTTATTTCAGAAGCCGAACCGACAAACTTCGGCGAAGAATAAACATCCCGGTAACGCGTCGTCGAAAAGCTATCCGGTGCTGAAAAGCAGGTTTATTCTTTCACTGCGGCTCCTTGTGACGGCCGCTAAAAATGACCGACCATGTCTAAATTCGCTAAAAAACGGGGCAAAGCAACCCCCGCTATTTCTACGGCCTCACTGCCGGATATCATCTTCATGCTCCTCTTCTTCTTTATGGTCGTTACCGTATTGAGAGACGCCGAGCTGAAAGTATCCGTGGTCACGCCTTTCGCTACCGAATTGTCCAAACTGGAGGAGAAATCCCTCGTCAATTACATCTATATCGGGAAACCGACCGAACGCTATCGCGAGATCTACGGCACCAAGCCCCGCATCCAGCTGGGCGACAAATTCGCCGACGTCCACGATATTCCCTTGTTCCTCGAACTGCACAAGCAGAAAGTTCCCGAATCCCGCCACGGTTTGATCACCTCTTCCCTCCGGGTCGACGGCCTTACCACGATGGGTATCGTTCAGGATGTAAAGACCCAGCTCCGGAAATCCGGTCAGCTCCGCGTAAACTACTCGGCCAAGAAAAGGCCTGACAGTAAGAAATAATCCTCCCCATGCGGAGGAAGATGCCAAGGGCCGACGGATGTTGCTTCCGTCGGCCCTTGTTGCTTTAAATGCCCGAGGCTATCGCAGCCGGTCCATCGAACGGACCAGCTTTTCATCCTTGCCGATATACCGCCTGGCAACCAGGGCCAGTATAATACCCAGAACCGGCATAGCCGCTCCGATCGCCGGTTTAACCGCTCCGTGCCCCGCATCCTGCAGATAGAAATAGGCCCCCAATCCGCCCCCGACGGCCAAAACCAACGCTACTATAGCCGCCACCCGCATCTGCAAAGGCCGGTTTTTGTAAAACAATACGGCAACCACCGCCGCCAACCCCGCTGCAAGGAACAGGATCATCAATACCGCGTTATCCTGAATGGTATAACGGCTGTCGGCAAACAAGCCCGATGCCGCCGCCGCATCCGTACTTGCAAAAGGAAGGCCCAGCAACCCAAACGAGGCGCCGCCGGCCAGGATCAAAAATATGCTCTGTATCCGCTGAATCATAATGGCTTCTTTTTTGCCCAAAAATAAGGATAATACCCTCCATTCTCAAACCTTTCCGCAGCCTTCCATTGTTTTATCTCCAAAAGCCGAAGCAGCGTATCCGGGAAACTTGCCCGAAGAGATCCCTTCGGGGAAAAATCCAATCAATCTAAAAATCGAAGAATCCAATCAATTCAATGAACCGTCTCCAAAAAGAATCCAGCCCATACCTCCTTCAGCACGCCAACAACCCGGTCGACTGGTACGCCTGGAAACCCGAAGCCTTCGAACGCGCCCAACGGGAAGACAAACCTATCCTGGTCAGCATCGGCTATTCCACCTGCCATTGGTGCCACGTCATGGAACGCGAATCCTTTGAACGTGAAGAGGTCGCCGCATTCATGAACGAATACTTCATCAATATCAAGGTCGACCGCGAAGAACGGCCCGATGTCGATCAGATCTATATGGATGCCTGCCAGATCATTTCCGGACAAGGCGGCTGGCCGCTCAATTGCTTCCTGCTGCCCGACGGACGTCCGTTCTTCGCCGGCACCTACTATCCGCCTCAACCCGCCAACGGCCGCCCATCCTGGATGCAATTGCTCCAAAACCTGGCCTACAATTTCCTCGAACGCCGCCCGACCGTCGAGGCGCAGGCCAAACAACTGACCGAGATGATCCGCAACGGCGACCGGGTGCTCATCAAGAATGAACTCGAACTGCCCGAAAATGAAGCTGAGTTCCCGGATGCGGCAGTGGAGAATATATACCGAAAACTCGCCGCCGGATTCGACCTGAAGGAAGGCGGCTTCGGCGGAGCGCCCAAATTCCCGGGTACCATGAGCCTGGAATTCCTGCTCGCCTATCATTACCACTTCAAGGATCAGGATGCCCTCAACCACGTCCGCCTTTCCCTCGACAAAATGATCATGGGCGGCATCTACGATCAACTCGGCGGCGGGTTTGCGCGATACGCTACCGACCGGGCCTGGCTGGTGCCTCATTTTGAGAAGATGCTGTACGACAACGCCTTGCTGGTCAGCCTGATGGCGCAAGCCTACGCCTTTACGGGATCATCGCTTTACAAGGATGCCGTTGAAGAAACCCTGGCCTATATAAAAAGAGAAATGACCGCCCCGGAAGGCGGCTTTTACAGCGCATTGGATGCTGATTCGGAGGGCGTTGAAGGCAAATTCTACGTTTGGTCCTATGAGGAAGTGAAGGCCTTGCTCGGCACCGACGCCGACCTGTTTTGCGCATTTTACGATATCACGCCGGAGGGCAACTGGGAACAGGTCAACATTCTCCGCCGGAAAAAAAGCCTCAATGAGTTCGCTGCCGAAAAAGGACTGAATGCCGGGACATTGCAGTCGGCACTGGCAAAAGGCAGGCAAAAACTGTTCGAATACCGCTCAAAAAGGATTCGCCCGCACCTCGACGACAAGCAGATCCTCGGGTGGAATGCCCTCCAGGTTACGGCCTATGCCCGGGCAGCCCGGGCCCTCGGCAGCAAAACATACCGGCAGGAAGCCGCCGGTCAGCTGGATTTTATCCTGAGCGCCTTTCGCCAGCCCGGTTCCGAAGCGTTTTTTCACACCTATAAAAACGGCAGGGCCCAATACGAAGCATTCCTGGATGATTACGCCTACCTGATCGAAGCGCTGATCTCGGTCTACGAACTGGACTTCGACACCGGCCGTCTTGAGCAAGCCACCCGACTATCTTCTTTTGTTTTGGACCAATTTCTTGACAACGAAAGCAATTTATTGTATTTTACGTCTGCAAAACAGGGTGATATCATCCTGCGCAAACGCGAAATATACGATTCAGCTACCCCGTCCGGCAATGCCGTGATGGCCGTTCAACTGGATAAACTGGGCATCCTGACCGGTAACGACCGGTTTCGTTCCCAGGCCCGCACGATGATGCGCACGCTTAAGGAGTCGACGGAAAAATATCCCTCATCCTTTTCGCGTTGGGCATTAGGGATATTGGGCTTGAACAAACCGGCTTTTGAAATTGCTGTGATCGGACCGGAAGCGCAAGCCCTGGCCGAAGAATTGAGCAGGGCTTACCGCCCCTCCAACCTGATCATGGCCGCCGGTTCGGCCGACGACCGCTACCCGCTGCTGGAAGGACGGACCCTCCCCACGGGCGAAACGCGGATCTTCGTATGCCGGAATTACACCTGCAACCTCCCGGTAAAGACAGCCAGTGAAGCCCTTGACCTGATCGAACGCGACCTATGATTCTTTGACACATGGGTATGCGTTCTTGCAAATGCGCCGGAAAAATTTCCGTCCCAACTTACAGACTTACAACTTACGACTTACAACTTACGACTTACGACTTACAACTTACGACTTACGACTTACAACTTACAACTTACGACTTACAGACTAACAAACCTATGCAAAAACCATACGCCCTCCTGTTTTTCCTGATGCTGGCAGCCAGCGCCGGTTTTGCCCAGCAACCGGGTCAGTATTCCCTGTACATGCTCAACCCACACGCCTGGAATCCGGCCTATGCGGGCCTGGATCACTCCCTGAGTTTTACCGGCGTTTACCGTCAGCAATGGGCGGGGCTGCCCGGCAATCCGGTGACCCAGAACGTCAACGCTCATCTTCCGGTGTATTTTCTCAGCGGCGGCTTCGGCCTCAACCTGGAAAACGAGTCATTGGGCGCACAAAGGATCACCACCTCTTCAGCATCATTCAACTACCAGCGCGACCTCGGCAAAGGCATCCTGTCGCTGGGCCTGTCCGCAGGCCTGGCGCAACGCAGCATCGACGGCTCAAAATTGCGCACGCCGGACGGGCTGTATACCGAACCGGGCGTCATTGACCATGGCGAGGGAAACCTCCCTGTGGGCACGGAATCAGCGATAACGCCTACTTTCCACGCCGGGGTTTATTACCAGAGCCAACGACTGGAAGCCGGGTTCGCCGTCCAAAATTTAACATCTCCGGAAGCAGAATTAGGCGACCTTAGGATAACCATGATTCGCAATTATTTTTTTACCTTTGCCATGCACTTGGAAGCAGGGCGGAATTGGTCCGTGCATCCATCCGTGTTGGCAAGGGCCGACGCGGCGCAATTGCAGCTAGATTTTTCCGGTATCGTAAGGTACAATGACAATATATTCGCCGGTGCATCGTTAAGAGGATATAACTCCAATTCCCTGGATGCCATCAGTATACTGGCGGGGTTCAAACTGAGTGAGAAAATAACCTTGGCTTACGCGTACGATGTTACCCTTTCAGCCTTAAATTCGGTAAGCAACGGTTCTCACGAAATCATGCTCAACTACAATCTCCAACAGCCCATCGGCAAAGGGCGGCCGCCCAGGATTATCTATAATCCGCGCTCGCTTTAAGCTGAACCGGGACTTGGAACCCTGGCAGAAGCGCGAAAATTCTGGTTTGTTTCCGCCTCTTCCGCAAAATTTGCCCTTGCGTGTTAAATTTTATACTAATTTCGCGGCCGTTCGCGTTCATTCGTAACCGTTGCATAAACTTTTGCCTTGCCGGTTACAAATAGGACAGTCGGCTTTTGGTGAAATTTTTCAAACCATCTATATTTACGACCGCTTTTTAGCGGTTACCTTAATCTGAAGGAAAACTTGGGTGTAAACATGAGAAATTTACTCAAAATTACACTGGCGCTGCTGGTGTTTGTTATGGCGGCTTGCGGCCGTAAAGAAAATGGTCAACTGACAGGTGTGCTCGACAGGCCGGCCTGGAAGGGGATCAATCCCTATGGAATGGTTTATGTTCCTTCCGGTACATTAACGATCGGTCCGAGCGACCAGGACATTAGCAACACCTTCGTTCAACGACAGAAGCAGATCTCTATCCAGGGCTTCTACATGGACGATACCGAGATTACGAACAACGAATACCGCCAGTTCGTCAACTGGGTGCGCGACTCGCTCGCTCACGCCTACCTCGACCACTACGTCGAGGATGAACGCACCGGCGAACAAAAGATCGACTGGGAATACGACATCGACTGGTCGGACGAAACCCTGGAAGACCTCTACTACCAGGGCGATGACCGCTTCGCCGGCAAACGCGAACTCGACGTCAGCAAATTCGTCTTCGAATACGAATGGTACGACTGGCAGGCCGCAGCGCACGACCAGGGCCGCTCTCCCCGGAATTCCTTCATCAAACGCAAAAAAGTCAACATCTACCCCGATACGCTGGTTTGGGTGCGCGACTTTTCCTACTCCTACAACGAACCCTACACCCGGAACTACTTCTGGCACCCGGCGTTCGACGATTACCCCGTCGTAGGTATCGACTGGCATATGGCCAACGCTTTCTGCTACTGGCGGACCAAGCTCTGGAACACCTACCAGCAAACCCGCGGTGACGGAATCAACTCCGAAGACTTCCGCCTCCCGACCGAACACGAATGGGAATACGCAGCCCGCGGCGGTCACGACCTCGCGCCGTTCCCATGGGGCGGTTACTATATCCGAAACGCAAAAGGGTGCTTGCTGGCCAACTTCAAACCCGGCCGGGGCAACTACCCCGAAGACGGCGGTCAATACACCGTTCGAGCCGATGCCTACTGGCCCAATGACTACGGCCTCTACAACATGTCGGGCAACGTTTCGGAATGGACCAGCTCCGCCTTCTACGAAAATGCTTACACCTTTATGCACGACCTCAACCCGGATATCCGCTACGATGCCAAAGACGATGACCCCGAAGCCTACAAGCGCAAGGTCATCCGCGGCGGATCCTGGAAAGATATCATGTTCTTCCTTGAAACCGGCACCCGCCACTGGGAATACCAGGATACGACCAAGAGCTACATCGGCTTCCGCTGCGTGCTCACCTTCCTGGGCCGGTCAATCAACGATTTCTAATCCTTTTGACGGATCTACAATAAACCGGACGTGCCATGCTGAACAAGCGTGGCACTTCTGGTTTTAAGCTTTGCCCCAACACCCTGAATTTCTCCTTGCGCTTACTGCCACACGCACACTCCTGACCAATAAATACCATCAGACACATTTTTGTCTTTAACCCAGCTGGTACCCGGCGTTTAATCGCCCGAAAGCTGACCGTACCGATAGCGCCCGTTGACGTTATCCGACAGAAGGTTTTCAGTTGTTGTTGCATAACTACCCGTTACCGAACTGACACCCGACGTCTTATGACTGATCGGCGCAGAATGATGCGCCACAACCTACAACTTACGACTTACAACTAATGACTTACAACTTACGACTTACAACTTACGACTTACAACTTACGACTTACGACTTACAACTAATGACTTACGACTTACAACTAATGACTTACAACTTACGACTTACGACTTACGACTAATGACTTACGACTTACAACTAATGACTTACAACTAACCCCCGATAACTTTTTTCAACCCCATGTGTAACTTTTACCGTAACCCGCATTATGAGTGCAGGTTTAATCAGACAAAACCATTATAACAGCAATTAATTCAATTAACTAAAACGGTTTTCAACCATGAGTTTCTTAAAAACCAAAGGTTTCAAGTATCTGAAAAATCTGATCATCGGCGTAGGCGCTTCTTTCGTGTTGTTTGGAGCGTTGGCTAAAATTCAGTCCTGGGAAGGCGCCGACGTTTGGCTGACGGTAGGTATGCTTACTGAAGCCTTTATCTTTGCGTTCCTCGGCCTTATCGGTCCGGAGCCGGATTACTACTGGCATAAGCTGTATCCAGGTTTGGATGACTACAATGCCAATATCCAGCCGCTGTCCGCAGGCCCCGTAGGCGCTCAAACGCCGGGTTTGAACGGCGAAGTGGTTGAGCAACAGCTGGGCGGCATGCTGAGCGAACTGCAGGTCATGTCGAAAAGCCTCTCTTCCCTGAAAGCCCTTCAGGAAGTGGACTTCTCCGGTACCAAAGACCAGATCAAGGCTATGGGCAATTTCTATACGAAGTTGAACGAAGCAATGGCCGACCTGAGCGACAGCGCAGAATCCGCCAAACAATACAAGGATAATCTGGCCTCTTTGAATAGCAATATCAGCACCCTGAATACCCAATACGCTGCCCTGAGCAATGTATACGGCAATGTGATCTCTGCTATGGCCGGTGTTCGCGGCTAATCCCGGATTTTGAATCAATTTTCTTTTGCGAACCGACTAAAATAATCTGATATGTCTATTCCAAAGGAGCCACGGCAATTGATGATCAACATCATGTATCTGGTCTTGACGGCCATGCTGGCTCTCAACGTTTCGGCCAAGATCATCAACGCCTTCTTCGTCATTGATAAAGGTATCGCCGGTACCAATAAGGTGATCGATGATTCCAATAAATTTACAGAAAATACATTAGGCCTCGCAGCCAGCCAGGATCCGGAAAAATACCAGCCCCTTGTTGACGCAGCCAAGGAAGTGCGTACCCTCGCTTCCGGTTTCAACCAATATGTGGATGACATCCGTGAAACCCTCGTAAGCGAATCAGGCGGCTACTATCCCGAGAACGATGAACATCACCCGGGCCAGCCGAAAGGTTACAAAAACAAAGACGTAACCACGCGAATGTTGGTGAATGGAGGGAAAGGCGAAGAGCTCAAGGAGAAAATCCTCGGCGCACGCCAGGAGATCCTGAATATCGTCAACAAACTGAAAGGGATGGAAGGCACTGCCATCAACGATGAAACCGTTGCTACGCTGGAAAGCTCCATCACCCTCGGTGTCAGCGATGACTGGGAAAAAGAAAAGAAGAAGACCAACTGGTCGCACTTCACCTTCAACCAGATGCCGCTTGCTTCCGTCTTCCCGCTGCTGCGCAAGTTCCAGAATGATATGAAAAGCTCGGAAGCTGCCGTGCTGAACTACCTGGTCAACCAGGTAGGCGCACAGAGCTTCAAGGTGGACAACTTCATTCCGATCTCTTCCGCCAAGAAGAGCTACATCATCGCCGGCGACGAATACGAATCCGAGATCACGGTGGGCGCCAGCTCCAAATCGGTATACGAGAACATGAAGATCGCGGTGAACGGCAGCAACCTGAGCGTGGATGAAAACGGGATCGCCAAGTATTCTACCCGCACCAGCAACACCGGTGTCCAGAAATACAAGGTGGCCATCACGTTGACCAACCCGTCAACCGGCAAGACCGAAACCTACGACAAAGAATTCGAATACGAAGTCGGCCGCCGTTCCGTAACGGTTTCCGCCGATAAGATGAACGTATTCTACATCGGCGTCGACAACCCGGTTTCCGTTGCAGCAGCCGGTGTTTCTACCAACGAACTGCGCGTTTCCGGCAGCGGCGGCGGTATTGCGCTCAAACCCTCCGGTACGGGCAAATACATCGCAACCGTAAGCCGTCCGGGCGAAGATGCGGTCATCACGGTCAGCGGCGGCGGCCTGACAGCCACCAAGTTTGACTTCCGCGTCAAGCGTATCCCCGACCCGGTCGCCCGGCTGAGTAAGACCAGCGGCGGTGAAATGGGTTCCGGCGAATTCAAGGCCCAGGGCGGTGTGGTTGCCATCCTCGAAAACTTCGACTTCGACGCCAGGTGCGATATTCAGGGCTATACCCTGACCTACGTGCCCAAGCGCGAAGACCCGATCGACTCGGTTAACCCGGGCGGCCGGTACAACGACAAATCGCAGCGTTTGGTCCAGCGGGCCAAGCCGGGCGATATCTTCTACTTCGACAACGTCAAGGCGCGTTGCCCCGGAGACCCTGCGGGTCGTACGATCAACCCCATGGTCTTCAAAATCAAGTAAAAAAGAAATTTTCACTTGTTAAAGTGTAATAGTGCGCTTGTTTAATCCGTTAAATAAGCGCACTTTTACACGTCTAATAAATAATCAACCATGAAGATCGCTTTGAAACTGCTAGGACTCGGGTTGCTGTTCTTTTTTTATGCAGCTCCCGTATGGGCGCAAGTGCCTGACAATATTATGATGATCGAAAGCGACGAGAAAACCAATGAGGACCGCCCCTTGGACGATATCGTCGAAAAACGGACCATCGTTGAAAAACGCGTTCTGCCTTACGATCATATCCGTGAAGCCGATATTTTCTGGGAAAAAAGGGTCTGGCGCGTTATTGACGTACGCGAAAAAATGAACCTGCCGTTCGCTTACCCCGAACGCCCGTTCTTCACCATCCTGATGGAAGCTGCCGAAGCCGGTGAGATCCAGGCTTACAGCACCGAAGACGACAAATTCAGCGCAAAACTGACCGGCGACGAAGTAGCCTCCATGGGCGCTACCATTGACACGGTTGTCGTTTTTGACCCGGAAACCTACGAAGAACAGATCCAGATCGTTCGCAACGATATCAACCCGGAAGACGTCAAACGCTTCCGCCTCAAGGAAGTCTGGTTCTTCGACGAAGAAACATCCACCCTCCAGGTGCGCATCCTCGGGATCGCTCCCCTGCTGGACGTCCGCGATGACAACGGCAATTTCAAATTCGAAAAGCCGATGTTCTGGGTTTACTACCCGGAAGCCCGCAAAATGCTGGCCCGCGAAAAAGTATTCAACCTCGGCAACGACGCGTCGCCGATCACCTGGGAAGACCTGCTCGAAATGCGGTATTTCTCCAGCTATATCACCAAGGTTTCCAATGTACACGACCGCAGATTGCAGCAATACCTCTCCGGTGTTGACCTGCTGATGGAATCGGATAAACTCCGTCAGGAGATCTTCAATTTCGAACACGATCTCTGGTCTTACTAATACGCGAATCCGATCACGCATCGGTCGCAAAGGCCTCCGGGAAGAATGGTTTCCCGGAGGCCTTTTGTTTGGGCAACCACGAGGGTTGCCCCTGCAATTTCATCCACATTCTGCTAGCGAACGTAGAAGAAAATATACCCTTCCCATCGAATCCCCGTATATTTGTACAAAATAAAAAATTATGGCTCGAAGCTTGAAAATGACGCCTTTTGCCAGGTTTTTCTTTGTGATGATCATCCTCGCGCCGCTGGCCTATATCGGAGCATCCTACTACAGGGGTGAAGACGGTTTGCAAAACATCAAAAATCTGTTCGGCGGAAATAAAACGCAAACGACCCAGACCAAGCAAAAGAGTTCGGACATTGAAACGCTCCGGCAGGAAGTCAATGAGCTGCGCCTCAGAGTAGAAGCCCTTGAAAGATTGCACGACAAAAGTGACAACAAAGGGAAATCGCCGTGGTAAATTGCGTTCGCCGTTGCCTTTTCACCTGATTCTTCACCGTCAAATCCCGATCAGATGGACCATTATCTCTTACTGGATTCCTTTGTCAGCGGAGGGATCGGCCGATGGTTGTTTAAAATTCTGTTGAACGGACTTGCGATCATGTCGGCTGCCTACCTCATGCAAGGCGTAAAGGTCACCGATCTTGCGCGGGCCCTGATTGCATCATTCGTCCTTGCCTTGCTGAATTCAACTTTGGGCGCCGTATTGGACACCCTCACCTACCCGGTTCGCTTTGTCACCCTCGGCCTTTTCAGCCTGGTGGTAGATGCCGCTGTCATCATGGTCGCCAGCTACTTTTTAAAGGGGTTTGAGGTCCGAAATTTCGGTACTGCATTCTGGTTGGCGGTCTTATTGGCGGTATTTAACACCGTTCTTCACTGGATATATTTATAAAAAGCTGATTTTCGACGGAAAACCCGTAAATTTGGGCCTTTGGAAATATTTCTATGGCATTCATTCGCCCAATTTTTTTTGGGATTCTGCTGCCCTTTTGTTTATACAGCCAATCGCCCGCGTGGGAGATCGGCCCTGTCTTAGGTATTTCAGCCTACAGCGGGGACCTGGCAGAAGGGAGGATCAGCATGCGGGGCAGCAGGCCTTTGGCAGGATTCCAGGCCATCCGCGAGTGGACGCCTTCCACTGCCATGCGGCTTCAATCCTTTTATGCCAGGCTGAAAGGTGACGACCGGTACTACAGCCATATTCCCTGGCGCATCGACCGCGCTTTCCGTTTTTCCACTGACCTGTTTGAAATTTCTTCTACCGTAGAATGGCGGCCCATAGCCAGTTGGCTGGCCCTCAACGGATTGCCCAATACCGAAGAGGCGACACTTACGCCTTATCTGTTTACCGGCCTGGGTTTGGCCATTTTCAAACCCCATAATTATTTCGCACCAACCAAGAATGAGGAACTCTTCAAAGCCATTACGGCCGACCAGGAGGCGGATTATGCCCATACCCGGCTTGTGATCCCTTTCGGCGCGGGTGTCCGCTGGCGTGTACCCGAACGCTGGGCGATCCGGGTTGAAGCAGGTGTCCGACCGGCTTTTACGGATTATCTCGACGGGGTCAGCCGCTCCGGGAACCCGGCCCACAAGGATTGGTACACCTTCTTCACGGTAGGGGCTACTGTTCGGCTGGGCAAAAAAGACAGCGACTGGGACGGCGTGGTGGATGAGCTCGACGGCTGCCCCTTTCTTCCAGGGCCGCGGAGCCAGGGCGGTTGCCCGGATTCGGACGGCGACGGCGTGTCCGACCAGCTTGACCTGTGCCCCAATCAGCCGGGAATGGAAGGTCTCGGCGGCTGCCCGGATGCCGACCGCGACGGCATAGCCGATAAGGACGACCTGTGCCCCAACGCCTACGGTCCGTTTGAACGGGGCGGTTGCCCGGTGCGCGATTCCGACGGCGACGGCGTGGAGGATAACCGGGATGCCTGCCCCACTCAGCCGGGGCCGCCCGAACGGCAGGGATGCCCCGCACTGGATTTCGACCAGGACGGCATCCTGGATGAGGACGACCAGTGCCCGAACCAATTTGGTCTGGCCATCTTCGGCGGCTGCCCGGATACCGACGGCGACGGCATTGAAGACCGCAAGGACGCCTGCCCCGAACAATTCGGCCTTTTTGCCAACAACGGCTGCCCTGAATTAAGCAAACCGGAAGAGGAAGCCCAGGCCATCAGCCGGCAATACATCACCTTCGAGCCGCAGAGCCGCGAGATCCAGCGATTTGCGCTGCTGAGCAAGATCGCCAATTTCCTCCGCGATAACCGCGATTTCAGGCTGATCATCAAAGGGTACGCCGATATCGAAGGCGCGCCCGCCTTCAACGACCAGCTTTCCCAGCAACGGGCGCAAGCCTGCCTCCAATACCTCCGCGATCAAGGCATTGCCGCCGACCGGGTCCAGATCCAGTCCTTCGGTGCGCGTTATGCCATCAACAACTCTCCGGCTCAGGCGGACCGGGCCTTCAACCGGCGGGTGGAGTTTGAATTGTTCAAGTGAAGCTGCCCGCCTACGCAAAGGCTTCGTCGGACGGGGGATGCTGGAGGCTGCCACGCCGCGGCGTGATGGTGACTGCAAACTGAAAGACTGGAAACCGGAGCAAGAATCAAAAGCTTATGAATCAAGAGAGAACAAGAGCGCAGCAATCCAGAGCCGCCATTGAGCGGCTGTATATCGCTATGCGCCACCTGTTTATACGGGGCGGATACAAGCCGTTGGGGGTATCGGGTGAAGCCATGATCGAGGCCCTGCGCGTTTTGCAACCTGAAATTTACGGCTCGATCAACGACCCCGAGCGGGTGGAGCTGGACGGGCTTTTTTACATTTTCCAGCGCCTGCCGACCGGCATAGAGGAATGCCGTTTCATACACCTCATTTCCAGGGAAGGGTTTGAGAACAGCCAGTTCCAGGCCATCGTGCCGCCCAGGCGCCGGCGCAACTGCTACCGGATCGATCATGAGGAGATGTACATCGAAATGACCCGCGGCCGAAGCGATATCTACGACATCCTCACCCACCTGACGTTTATGTATGTCGAGTCGGAAAAGATCCGGCACAACAGCGAGGACCATATGAAGCGCAAGCGCCGGGAATGGCAGATGCTGGAAAAGATCGTGGAAAAGGAAAACCGCGGCGAGGAAATCGACAAGGAAGTAGCCTTCACCTACCTGAGCGTGCTGCTGGGCCGCACCTATGAAGAGGTGACAGCGGCTTACCAGCGTTTTGAATCCGACCCCAACGTCAACAGCCTGTTCCACATCACCTATTGGCTCGGCAAGCTTTCCACCCAGGAAGAATACGAAAAAATCGACCGGGAGATCACCTTCTCCTCCGCCCTTCGCGAGAAGGTCGGCCATCATTATTACGGCGAACTTTGGGCCGGCAACATCAAACAATTTCTCTGGGATAACGGCCTGCTCGACCGGCCGCTGCACATCATCAGCGCCAATCTGCACAGCGTGATGAACTGCCTTTTCGCCCCCAAAGCCCTGAAAAAGACCGACCTGCCGCTGGAAGAACTGGCCCGCGAGGTCAGCCTGGATGAGAACAGCCAGATGCGTAAAACCATCCTGGCGCACGCACTCAAGAACGGATTGTACCAACTCGACGATACCAGCGGCACCAATATTTCCGTCCAGATCATCGATACGGCCAAAATCGGGCCGAAAATGCTGCCGCCGGAGCTCGGCACACCCAAGCAATCCGGCAAGCATCCTCAACCTGTCATTTTTGTGATGGATTACGCCTTCGGAGAACAGGCTTACGAAACGCTGGACGAACTGCTGAAACCTTTTGAATACGACGGCAAGCGCTATCCGCTCAATGTCGCTTCCATCAACATCATGGGCAAGGCCGGCATCCTGGAAGGGGCCAAGGGCGACATTATGGTGCCCACCGCCCACGTGTTCGAAGGCACCGCCGATAACTACCCGATCGACAACGATTTCCACAAGGCAGACTTTGCCGGCTTCGGCCTGGAAGTATTCGAAGGGCCGATGATCTCCGTGTTGGGCACCTCACTGCAAAACAAGGATATCCTGCAGTATTTCCTGCGCAGTTCATGGGGCGCCGTGGGGTTGGAAATGGAGGGGGCTCATTACCAGAAAGCCATCCAGGCGGCGACCATGATCCGGAAGTCGGGTGTGGGAAAGAATGTGGTGCTGCGATACGCCTATTACGCATCGGATAACCCCCTGATCACCGGGCATACGCTGGCGTCGGGGAGCCTGGGTGTGGATGGGGTGAAGCCGACGTATCTGATCACCATCAAGATTCTGGAGCGGATAATGGGGGGGTAAAATTACAACCTCAGCCGCGCCCCCGTACCCGCCCCTTCCGGAAATATCGCCTTGCCGAACTCGAACCGCACGCCCTCAGCCGGATCATCGGCCAGCAGCAGGGCGCCGTCCATATCCACATAATCGAGTAACGGAGACAATTGAGCGATGGCCGAAATCCCCACCGACGATTCCGTCATGCAGCCGATCATGGTTTTCAGGCCCAGGCTTTTGGCCTCGTGCAGCATGCGCAGCGCGGGCGTAGGGCCGCCGCATTTCACCAGCTTGATATTGACCCCGTGAAAATAGCCGGCGCATTTGGCGACGTCGGAGGGCACATGGCAGCTTTCGTCGGCCATCACGGGCAGTGCGCTGTGGGCAAAGACGTGGGCCTGACCTTCCCAATTGCCAGGTTTGAGGGGTTGTTCGATGAATTCCACGCCCAGGTCCTTGAGCAGAAAGGACATTTCCACGGCCTGTTCCGGCGTCCAGGCGGTATTGGCGTCTACGCGGAAAATGGCGTCCGTATGCCGGCGCAGGGTCCGGATGATCTCCAGATCCTGATCGGTACCGAGTTTGATCTTGTAGATGGGCCAGGGCAGTTCTTCCATTTTGGCCACCATTTCCTCCATGGAGGCGCGGCCGATGGTGTAATTGGTGAGCGGGGCATCGGCCGGGTCGAGGTTCCAGAGTTGATACAGGGGTTTGCCTTGGATCCGGCCCCAAAGGTCGTTGGCGGCCATATCGAGCGCGCAAAGGGCGGCGGGAGAATGGGCGAGTTTGGGCGCAACCTGGTCGTAAAGGTCGGCCGGGGCATCCCATTCGGCGGCGGCCAGGAACGGGCGCAGGGCCTCCAGGTCGCGGGTCATGCCCTCCATCGTCACGTTGTAATAGGCTGTTGCGGCAGCTTCGCCATAACCGGACAGGCCGTCCTTTTCCAGTTCAACAATAAGGGAAGGCTGCACCTTGCGCGATTCGTGGGTAATGGTGAAGGTGTGCCTGAGTTGGAGGTCGAAGGGATGGAGATGGAGGTTCATGGTAAATGTAAAATGTAAAAGTGGTAATGTAAAATGTAAAAGTGGTAATGTAAAATGTAAAAATATGGGGGTTGGGTGGGAATTATTTTGCTTTGTAGGCTTTCCAGAAATAATAGGCGATGGAGCCGAATGTCAGGATCAGGAAAACAGCCAGAAAGCTGCCGCCCAGCCCTTTGGATTTGCCCAGCGCGACCTGTGCCGTGCCGTAGGCCAGGTATCCCATCAGCAGGATGACCGTGGTTTTGATGGTGGTCATCAGGGCATTGGCGAGGCGGTATTGCCGGTCGGCGTTCTCCGGGGTGATCTTGAACGGGTAATTATAGTTTTGCGGTTTGCGGCTGATGACGGAAAACAGGACAAAGAGGGCGAAGGCGATGCCGGGGAACAAGAGAAAAATGGTTTTGGGGCCGTAATCGTCCGGTTCGCCGCGGATATTGAAGTGGGTTGGGATCCTGTCGGGCAATTGCGGGTAGATCCAGGCGGCGTAGATCAACAGCCCTGCCATTGCGGTAAATGATATCAGGTTCAGAAGCCGGTCGAGGTCGGTGGGTTCGGATTGATAATCAGGCTGCTTCATATGGCGATGAACAAGTGGTTATTTTGGCAAATTTAACTTATGAAAGTGTTAAATTTTAAATCTGGCACGATTATGGAAGAACTATTTCCCGTCCCGGGCATGTTTTTTAACTATAATTGCGTTAATGGATAAGGATTTGCATCCTTTGATCCGAATCTTTATCTTTGTAAGTATTTCATCATGCAAACAAAAAAGACGGCTATGTTGAAAGCGAGAGGAACAGTCTTTTTTTCCGTACTGGCAGCGGCGGCTCTTCTGATGGCGGCCTACTTCCCCAAAGAAAACAACGAGGAAAAGGAAGCAGTCCTGGTCCGTACCATTATGCGGGGGCTTGAGTATATGCACTATCAGCCACCCACCATGGACGACGATTTTTCACATAAGGCATTTGACCTTTATCTGGATGACATTGACAGTGGAAGGCGTTTTCTGACCCAGGGTGATGTCAATAAAATGAAAGTTTTCCGGGATCTCATCGACGATGAGGCCACCACCGGCGACCTGGCATTCTTCGATCTTTCGATGGATCTGCTCAACGAAGGGCTGAAAAAGACACAGGGCTATTACCGGGAGATCCTGGCGTCCTCCTTCGATTTCACCAAAAAGGAAGGTTTTGAAACCGATGGTAAGAAGCGCGGCTTTGCCAAAAACGACGAAGATCTGCGCGAATACTGGCGCCAATACCTCAAATACGAAACCTTGACCCGCTATGCCGACAAGCTGGAAGCTCAAGGCAAAAAAGGCGAGGAAGCAGAGAAAAAAAACCCGGAAGAACTGGAACAGGCCGCCCGCAAGGAAGTCCTGGACATGCTGGACAAGTGGTATGAAGCCCTGTTCAAGTTCAAGCGCGAAGAACGCCTGAGCATTTATCTCAATACGCTGACCAGCATCTACGATCCGCATACCAATTATTACCGGCCTGTCGACAAGGAGACGTTCAATATCCGGTTCAGCGGCAGGTTGGAAGGCATTGGCGCACAACTGACCTCCGAAGGTGAATTCACGAAAGTAGCCAACATTGTGGTCGGCGGACCGGCCTGGCGCGGCAAAGAGCTGGAAGAAGGCGATTTTATCCTCAAAGTTGCCCAGGGGAGCAACGATCCGATGGACATCAAAGGTTGGGATCTCGACGACGTGGTGCAACAGATCCGCGGCAACAAAGGCACCGAAGTGAAGCTGACCATTAAAAAGAAAGTGGACGGCTCGGTCAAGGAAATTTCCATTATCCGGGATATTGTTACCATTGAAGATAATTTCGCCAAGTCCCTGATCCTCGACGGCGCCGCCGAAGGCGAAAAGGTAGGTTATATTTACTTACCCAGTTTCTACGCCGACTTTGAGCACAGCGACGGCCGTTTCTGCGCCCCCGACGTAGAACAGGAAATCAAAAAGCTCAAGGATGCCAAAGTGAACGGCATCGTTCTGGACCTGAGAAATAACGGCGGCGGTTCGCTGATCGATGTGGTCAAAATGTCCGGCTTCTTCATTGAAGACGGTCCCATTGTCCAGGTCAAATCCCGCGGGCAGAAACCCGAGGTCATGATGGATACAGATTCGAAGGTGCAATACGACGGTCCGCTGATCGTACTGGTGAATTACAACAGCGCTTCCGCTTCCGAGATCCTCGCAGCCGCCTTGCAGGATTACGGCCGCGCCGTGATCGTCGGCTCCAACTCGACCTACGGCAAAGGCACCGTTCAGCGGTTCATCGACCTTGACCGCACCATCCGCGGATTTGACAACTACAAGCCGCTGGGTGAATTGAAACTGACCGTACAGAAATTCTACCGCATCAACGGCGGCTCCACGCAATTGCGCGGCGTCACGCCCGATATCGTTCTGCCCGACAGCTACTACTTTATCCCCACGGGTGAGAAAGAAGCGGAATACCCGATGGCCTGGTCGGAGATCAACCCGGTTGATTACAACCAGCGGGTACTCAAGCTGGATCACCTGGACCAGCTTAAACAACGCAGCGAAAGCAGGGTGAAACAAAGCGATACCTTCCAGAAAGTCATCGAAAACGCCCGCAGGTTCAAACGCCAGAGCGACGAAACGTCCTATCCGCTGGATATGAACACCTTCCTGAGCCTTGAACAAAAGCAAAAATCGGAAGCTGAGGCTTATAAGGACCTGTTCAAGAATGTGGTAAACAAAGGCGTCACCAACCTGGAAGTCGACCTGCCCAGCATCCACGCCGACGAGTCGAAAGAAGCGCGGAACGAATCATTTGTCACTTCCGTTTCCAAGGACATCTATATCCGGGAAACGCTGAATATCATGCACGACCTGCTCAACCTGGAAAAACACTGATAACAGGTTGTGCGAAGTAAAGCTGCAAAAAAGGCCTTTCGGATGAATCCGGGAGGTCTTTTTTGTTTCGTTGCGGGTTATTGGACAATTGGAATGTGATCGTTGGAATTCCTCCCCCTGCCGGATATTATAGCTCCCTATTTGCATTTGGGGTTTAAACCTTTTACGTTTAAAAGAGTCCAAGTCAGCATAGGAAAAATCAATTCCCTATAATTAACCAAATTATCATTGTTTCACGATCAAAAACCCATTGAGATGAAAACATGCAGGAGCAATTTTCTTTTGGCGGCACTGGCCGCAATGTTTTTTTCGGTTCCGCTTTCAGCCCAGAAAGACGCCCCCATTGACAGTACCGGGATGCCGGGGGATAATTTCAGCCTGGAAGGGGCGCTGGACCTGTTCAAAAAGGCCGAATCGCCGGAAGAATTTGAAAAACTGCTGAATGCAGAGAATAACAAGGTCAACAACCTCGATTTGAACGAGGACGGTGAAGTGGATTATATCCGGGTGATCGACAATATGGAAGGAGATGCGCACGCCATCATCCTGCAGGTGCCGGTCAGCGAAACCGAATCGCAGGATATTGCGGTGATCGAGATCGAGAAGACCGGCGCTGAAGATGCCATGCTGCAAATCATCGGAGACGAGGACGTCTACGGCGAGCAGGTCATTGTGGAGCCGTTTGATATGGAAATGAAAGAAAAGGGCAAGGGCCCGTCGGCCGACCTGGGTATGGCGGCCGTAGTGGTCAATGTCTGGGTTTGGCCTTCTGTCCGGTTTGTGTATCGCCCCGGGTACTCGGTATGGGTATCGCCCTGGCGCTGGCACAACTACCCGACCTGGTGGCGGCCCTGGCGCCCGAGGCCTTTCCATGCATTCTACGTGGGCGTGCGGCCTTACCGGGCGCATTACCATCCTGTAACCACCCACCGCGTTGTGGTCGCTCATAAAGTTTACGCTCCCCGGAGAACGCACTCTACGGTTGTCCGTACCCGCACGACTACCATCAAGGGCAGAGGCGGGCGGTCCGTCACGCACACTACCCGCACGGCAACGGCAAAGGGTAAAAACGGCGGCAGCGTAACCGCCAAGCGGTCATCGACCAAGGTTCAGGGGCGGAACGGCGGCGGCGCAAAACGCACAACCACCACTGTGAAACGCAAGCGCGGAGGGAATTGAGCAAGCGGGTTTAGCCCTCCCCTCCAATCCCTGCACCGACCCCGGAGTAAGCCTGTTCTTGCTCCGGGGTATGTCAATTAAACACCAGCGTGTGATGGACACCCTGATGGCAATTGTCATTACGATGAGCATCGGCATACCGAAGCCCGATACCCGGTATTACCTAACGGATAATTGGATTTTCATGGAATGGAAAGATCCGGATTATCCTTGCGAAATGCGCCAATGGTTGGAATTCTCTCCCATTCCCATTTTAACCACCTATTCCGTTGAATCTGCGCCTTTCCCCATTGAACAGGTAAAAGCACTGTTTGGAGCCGGCATTCCGGACAAGTGACTTGCGACTAATCTCAGGGAACTCCCAACATTTTCGCATCTTTGCCAACCGTTACCGGATTTCGGCCGTTGTATTACGGAAACAGATTTCAAACCTACGATCGTGAATTACCTCAGCCTGGAGAATGTGACCAAAACCTACGGCGACAAGGTTTTGTTTATGGACGCGACCCTGCAGATCAACAAAGGGCAAAAGGTCGCTTTGGTTGCCAAGAACGGCTCGGGGAAATCGACCCTATTGCGCGTAGCGGGCGGCCGTGACAACAGCGAAGGCACCCAAAGCAGGATCCTCATTCACCGGGACGCCCGATTGGGCTACCTGGAACAGGAACCCGATTTTTACCCGGAGCACACGATATTGGAGGCGGTCCTGGATTCAGACAATCCGCTGATCCTGGCCATCAAACGCTATGAGCACAGCCTCCTGTTCAAAGTCACCGATGAGGAAGCGCAGGCTGCCGTCGCCCGCATGGACGATCTCAAGGCCTGGGACGTCGAAGCCCGGATCAAGGAAGTATTGAGCAAACTGGGTTTTGTGCGCCTCGAACAAACCATAGCCACCCTTTCAGGCGGCCAGAAAAAACGCCTGGCCCTGGCCAAACTGATCATCGACGAGCCGGACCTGCTCATCCTCGACGAACCGACCAACCACCTGGATCTGGATATGATCGAATGGCTGGAGGAATTCCTCAGCCAGTCCAACCTGACCATCCTGATGGTGACCCACGACCGCTATTTTCTGGAACGGGTCTGCGATACCATTGTAGAACTCGATCGCGGTCAGCTCTACCGCTATACCGGCAACTATTCGTCGTTTCTGGAGAAAAAGTCGCTGCGCCACGAAAACGAGAATATCGAACTGGAAAAGAACCGCAAGTGGCTGCGGAAAGAACTCGATTGGGTCAACCGCATGCCCAAAGCGCGCAGCACCAAGGCCAAATCCCGCGTCGACGGGTTTTACGAGGTCAAGGACAAGGTGAGCAACGTCAAATTAGAAAAGGAACTTCAGATCGATATCAAGGGCCAACGCCTCGGCAAGAAGATCCTGGAGGCCCAATACATCAGCAAAAATTACGGCGACCTGGCCATCGTCAGGGAATTCGCCTATAAGTTCCAGAAAGGCGAGCGGGTCGGCATCGTCGGGCCCAACGGCGTCGGCAAATCCACTTTCCTCAAAATGCTGACCCAGGAGGTCCGCCCCGATGAAGGCCGGGTGATCGTCGGCGGGAATACCGTATTCGGGCATTATTCCCAGGACGGCATCCCGATGGCTGAAGACAAGCGGGTGATCGACGTGGTGCGCGAGATCGCCGAATTCATTCCCCTGGAAAAAGGGCAAAAGCTGACGGCAGAACAATTGCTGGAACGCTTCCTGTTTGACCGCAAGCACCAACAGGTCTATATTTCTCAGCTCAGCGGCGGTGAAAGGCGACGGTTATACCTGCTCACCGTGCTGATGCAAAACCCCAATTTCCTCATCCTCGACGAACCGACCAACGACCTGGACATCATCACGCTCAACGTCCTGGAAGATTTTCTGATGGAATTCCCGGGGTGCATCCTGATCGTATCCCACGACAGGTTTTTCCTCGACAAGCTTTCACAGCACCTTTTCATTTTCGAAGGGGAAGGTCGCATCCGCGATTTCAACGGCAATTACACCGAATACCGGGATGTCAAACGGGACGAGGAAGCGGAAAAAAAAGAACGGGAACGCGCCCAGGCTGCTAAAGAGAATAAAACCGCAGCCGCAACTCCGACCACAACCGGTTCAGGCCTGACGTTCGAACAGCGCAAGGAAATGAACCGCCTGGAAAAGGAGATCAGCAAGCTGGAAGAGCGCAAAACCGAGATCGAAGGGAAATTTGCCGACCCCGGGCTCACGCCCGAACGCATCACCGAATTGGCCAAGACCCTCAATGAGGTCAAGCTTCAACTGGAAGAAAAAGAACTAAAGTGGATGGAACTGGCGGAATTGGCGTGATATGGCATGATTTCACTGGGGCGGGCGGCCAAACGCAGTGAAATTCGAATGCAACCCGTCGAAGTCCGGTTGTTCTGCGAAAGGGCCGTTATGATTTATTTTTATGACGACTCGACGCATGGTTATGCGTTGTTATTTATGACTCGACGCATGATGATGCGTTTTTATTAATGGCTCGACGCATAATCATGCGTTGCTACCTATGACCAACCATGTTTACCAACCGGCTGAATCTCATCAACATTTTCATTATCCTCATGCTGGGGATTGCCGTATTGCTCAATGCGATCGGTGCGCAATTCTTTGCGGAGGTCTTCCGAACCATGAATTACTACGGCCCTTCCGATACGACCGCCATGATGGACCGGGAAGAGTTTTTCCTGGGGGTCGGGTTCCTCACCTTCGGGTTGTTCATCCTGATGTTGTCCATCGGCATGATCATGCGTTGGCGGTGGTCGAGGGTCGCGTTCCAGGTCGTGTTTTTGCTGGCCGGGATCGTTTGGGCGGTTTTTACCGCTTACCTGGGGGCAGAAATCAACTTCCGGCGCGAAGGTTTTATCCTGGCGGGCGTCGGGGCGATCGGATTGAGCCTATGCCTTTTCGGATTTTTGTTTTTGGGCAACGAACAGGTCCGGCAGCATTTTTCCGGGGTAGAATCCCCGGATCCCGGACCTTGGGAGGTGTTGGATAGGTAGGGAAGCAGTTGTCAGTTGTCAGTTGTCAGTATCCGCCCGCCGTAGCTTCAGCGGAGGAGGGGGTCAGTTATCAGTTGTCAGTCTCCGGTGGCCGCAGCTTCAGCGGAAGAGGGGGTCAGTTGGGGTAGGGCGATGTTTCGGCTTTACAACGGCAGCGTGGGCGGTTAGATCCGCCATATCGGTAGCATTCGGGGTAAATTTTTACATTCCCGGCCGGTATGTGACTGCCCCGGACAGACAACGGCGGTGCGACCGATACCGAATCGTCAATTCCGCTATGCGGGGCCTGAAAAAGATATAGCATAAAACTCAAATGGCGGTAAAGGACCAGGTCCTCTACCGCCATTTGACATTTCTGTTGGTGGCTAACCCAGTGGCGCGAAATTTAAGTAACGTGGTAGTTTCGGGAAGCTATTTGGCCTCGTGGCTAGGCGCGAAGAGGGAAAATAGCGGGACTATGTGACCGATGAGCAACGACGCCACGGGGACAAAGAGGCCGCGAAACTGCTGTGGTATTTAGATTTCGCGCCACTAGGTATCAGGCGGCCGCTGCCCTTTTCCGGCGCATATAAAAGTTCAGGCCGGTAAACAGCAGGATCAGGATGCCGGGCAGGATGGCCATGGTCTGGAGTACCTGCGAACCGGTGGTATGTTCATCCATCATCTTGCCGATAATCGGAAGGACGATAGCGGTGGATAACATCCCCAATCCGCCCATAACCGACAATCCCAACGCGCCGCTCTCCGGGATATTCTCCGCGACAAAGGACAGCATGGTCGGCCAGAAAAAGGTGATGCCGACGGCAAAGATCAGGGCGGAAACAAAGGTCATGGCGCCGCTGGTCGTACTCAGCAACATCAACCCGAGGAAGGAGAATACCGCCGAGAACAGCAGCATCCCGGCCGTGCTCAACCGGTGTGCCACCTGGCCTGCAAATGCCCGCCCCAAGGCCATAATGCCGTTGATAAAGGCCAATACCAGCAAAGCTGCAACCCCCGTATCCTTGAGCAATGATTCGATGCGTTGATTGGTCCCCAATTCAGTAGCCGCAGTCAGCAACATGCTGAAGGCCATGAACAGGAACAACGGAGAAGCGATTGAAGCCCACATCTTGCCGTAACTCACGCCCATTACCACCCGTTCGGTTTTCGGGAAAGCCTGGCCCAGGAACATGAATCCGTAAATGATCAACGGAAGGAACAAGGTGCCGACCATTACCTGCCAGCTCAGGTTCATCACGTCCATCACCAGGTACCCGACAACGCTTCCGATCACGATCCCGCCCGGGAACCAGACGTGGAAGCGGTTGAGCATTTTAACTTTCTGGTTGGGATACATCGAGGCGACCAACGGGTTGCAGGCGGCTTCCACCATCCCGTTTCCGATACCTACCGCCAGGGTGGCCAGGAAAAGCGACGTCTGATCGCTGGCCATCAGCGTAGCGACAATGCCGACGGCGTGCATGATAAATGCCACCCACATGATCCGCTTCATGCCCAGGCTGTCCACCAGCGGGCCGCCGATGATCATGGCCAGGGTGAACCCCCAGAATGCCGGCGTAAAGGCAAAACCGATCTGTTCGAGTGAAAGGCCTTTCCCATCCGGCCCGAATACAGTTTCGAGCCTGGCCCGGATAGCAAAGGTCATCGCCGTGACAACCAGCGCCATACAGCTGGCGAGAAACAGGCGATTCCGGTTGATGTTCTCCATTTGTAAAAGGTTTTTCGTTAGTTAATATAGTTGTAAGTTGTAAGTTGTAAGTCGTAAGTTGTAAGTCGTAAGTTGTAAGTCGTAAGTCGTAAGTTGTAAGTTGGGTTCCTGAGCACAGCCGAAGGATAAGTCGTAAGTTGTAGGTCGGGGCGGTCGACGTATCCGGCGGAACCGGGTTTGCCGACCGGGTAGAATTTCAAAAGAGAACCTATCCTCCACCAGCATCCAGCATCAAGCATCAAGTATCGAGCATCAAGCATCTAGCATCTAGCATCCACCATAGCCCTAAGTCGACGGCGGGCAGCATCCAGCATCCAGCATCTAGCATCCAGTATCAAGTATCAAGCATCCACCATAGCCCTAAAGCGACGGCGGGCAGCATCCAGCATCAAGTATCCAGTATCAAGCATCTAGCATCCAGTATCAAGTATCAAGCATCTAGCATCAAGCATCAAGAGATCCGCTTGATCTTGATATTCCGGAACCAAACCTTGTCGCCATGGTCCTGCACACAGATCTTCCCTTTATTGAACGTACCGAAATCGGGCATGGCCTTGAACTTGCTGCCGGCGATCATTTCCTTCCACTGCGGGGTGAACATCTGGAATTCGATCACTTTTTTACCGTTGAGCCATTCTTCAACCTTGCCGTTCCGGACGCGCAGGCGGACTTTGTTCCATTCGCCGGCGGGTTTGACGGTTTCCTGTTTGACCGAGATCATATCGTAGAGGTCGCCGGCGCGGTGCATCGGTATTTTGGCATCGGGGTGGCAGGCGTTATCGAGCACCTGCAATTCGGGGCCGGTAACGTAGGGGCAGCAATATTTCTCGCCTTCCACTACGTTGTACATCAGGCCGCTGTTGCCGCAGTCGCTGATCTTCCATTCGAGCCGGAGGTCAAAATTCTGAAATTCCTCGTCGGTCACCAGGTCGCCGGCGGCCTCATCGGGGTTGCTCTTTTCGAGGCCCAAAACACCGTCCCTGACTTTCCAGCCCGCTCCGGCGGAGGTTTTGTTGAAGCTGTGCCAGCCTTTGGTCGTCTTGCCGTCAAAAAGGAGTTGCCAACCGCCCGCCCGTTCGGCTTCGGACAGGGTGTTCAGGGCCGGGGCCGACTCATCCGAAGGCGCGTCCGTTTCATCGGCGGCGGAAGCGGAAAACCAAACCGCAGCCATAGCCGGGTAAGCCGAATGCAGTGCGCGGCCGAAAGCGGACCTGAGCCCTGACGGGTTGAAAACCAACGCATCAGCTGAGCTGAAGACGACTGCAGACCCGTTGTCCGGTGAGCTGCAGGAAAAAATGGCAACAATGGCTGTTGCCGACAAAAGACGGATAAAGGATTTCATGAACCATATTTAAAGGCCAAATATAGTTTGGAATCCGCAGCTGTGCAAAAGATTATTTTTATATTTGCAGAACTATTCCAAGAAAATGTGCTGACCTTACTCCCCTATTAAACGAATCATACTGAGAGAAAACCCGGATTTTCCGGCTCCGCGACCGGATAAGGTATTATCCATTATTTGCAAAAACAGGTCTCCATGCAACCCAAATTCTTAATCGCCGGCATTTTATTGCTGCTGTCTGTCATTTCATTTTCCCAAACCGCTTACAACCCATGGTCGACTGTTACCGCTTCGGACATAGAGGTCATCGGCGACCCGCTTTTCCGGCCCGCCAAATACCGGAGTGTCCGGCTGGACGTTGAAGGGGCAAAGCATTTCCTTTGGTCGGCGCCCCACGAAGGAGATGTAAAAGTGCGCGAAAGCAACGCTGTACTTACCTTGCCCATGCCCGACGGCACCCTGCAGGATTTTCACATCGTATCCTATGACATGATGGAGCCCGGCCTGGCAGCCCGCTACCCGGAAATCCGGACCTTTTACGGCGTTTGCGCTACCCGGGGATACGGCAAGGTTTATCTCGACTGGACCGCCTTCGGCCTGCGGGCGAGCTTTTCCACCCCGCACGGAAAGGTCTATATCGATCCCCAATACCAGGGCAACCGGAAGGACTATTTCTGCTATTTCAAACAGGACTACCCCCAGCCCAATGAGCCTTTTCTCTGCGGTGTCGGGGATGAAGTGAGCAAAAAAATACTTTCCCAGGCCGGCGGGCCTGAGGTCAAGGCGGGCGACTGCGTGTTCCGGACGTACCGGCTGGCCATTGCCGTGACCGGGGAGTTTTCCAATTTCTTTGGCTCGAATGCCGGGAATCCCGATCCGGCGCCGGTCCTCAGCGCCGTTACCACCACCATCAACCGGGTGAACCAAGTTTATGAAAAGGATTTTACGATCCGGTTGGTGCTGATTACCAATACGGATGACCTTTTTAATTATGATCCCGCAACGGACCCTTACACCAATAGCAGCCCCGGTGCAATGCTAACCGAGAATCAATCCAACACAAACGGCATAATCGGGATTGGGAACTACGATATCGGGCACGTTTTCGGTACGCAGGGCGGCGGACTGGCTTCCCTGAACGGCCCTTGCAACAACAACAAAGCTTCCGCCATGACCGGCATAAGCAACCCGGTGGGCGACGGTTTTGCCATCGACTATGTGGCGCATGAAATGGGGCACCAGTTCGGCGCAACCCATACCCAGAACAACGATTGCAACCGCAGCGGCAATTCTTCCATGGAGCCCGGCAGCGCTTCCACCATTATGGGATACGCGGGGATCTGCCCACCCAACGTGCAATCCAACAGTGACGATTACTTCCACGCCATTTCCATCCAGCAGGTAGCTAACTTTGTTGCCGGTGAAACATGCAACGGTACAATTGATACCTTTGCCAACAATGCACCTGCGATAGACCCGCTGCTGAACCGGTTTATTCCCGCCGGCACGCCTTTTGTATTGACGGCGTTCGGCAATGACGCGGACGGCGATGCGCTGACCTACTGCTGGGAGCAGTTCGACCCGGAGGTGGGTGCAGTAATGCCGCCGTCGCCGACCAATACCCAGGGCCCCATGTTCCGGTCCTTGCCGCCCACAGACAGCGCAAAAAGATATTTTCCCCGACTCAACGACCTGGTGACCAACATTGCCCCCACCTGGGAGGTATTGCCCGAAGTTGCCCGGACCATGAAATTCCGGGTTACGGCAAGAGACGGGGACAATACCCAGACCGGATGCACGGGAGAGAGCAATATGACAATAACCGTGGACGACGAAGCCGGTCCCTTCCTCGTAACCAGCCCGGATACGAATGTGGTTTGGTATGAAGGCCAGTATGAGCTGGTCACCTGGGATGTGGCCGACACGGATCGCGGGGCGGTAGCCTGCGACAGCGTCGATATTCTGCTGTCCTACGACGGCGGGCTTACCTATCCTGTCACGCTGGCAACCCGGATAGCCAACAACGGCATAGCGTACGTGCTGGTGCCGGAAGATACCTCAACGATGGCGCGCGTAATGGTCAGGTGTTCGGACAATATCTTTTTCGACATTTCCAACCAGAACTTCACCATAAAAGAGGGAGAGATGCCCGATTTCGGGCTTGGGGCCACGCCAGTTGAAATTCTGACCTGCATCGGAGGGCCTGGTGTTCCGGACCCGGAGTTTGTCATCCATACGTCCGCCTACAACGGCTTTGCCGAGGCCATAACGCTTGTGGTCACCAATGACCCCGCCCTTGGCGTTTTGTTGCCCAGCTCACCGATCGTTCAGGCCGGTGAATCTGCCCTGCTGCCTGTTCCCCTTGCCCTGGTACCCGCAGGAACTTATCTCATCAATGTCAAAGCGACCAGCCTGACGACGGGCTTCAAGTTCATCACACTGAAGTTGATCGTGCTAGACGGCCCCGAAGCGCCTGCGATCGATTACCCGGCCGACGATTTAACGGATGCATCGGTACAACCTTCGTTTTCCTGGCAATTGGGCCCTTATACCAACAGCTATCGCATTGAGATCTCTACGGATTCCACTTTCCAGGATATGGGGCTTGTGTTCTCGGATGAAACGACCAGTTTCCTTTACCAAAAAATAGCGGACCTCGATCCGAATACCACTTACTATTGGCGGGTACGGGGTACGGATGATTGTACGATTGGCGATTGGTCGGCTGTAAGATCATTTACTACCGCTACTTGTGTGACCTTGACCAGTATGGATACCCTGGAAATTTCAAATATGGGCATTGATACCGTCAATTCCGTGATCAATGTCGGCGTTTCGGGGTTCCTGGTCGACGTCAACGTGGTCAACCTGAGCGGCACCCATAGCTGGATCAACGACCTGGTGTTTTCCCTGTTCAGCCCCGACACTACGGAGGTCGTTCTTTTTGATCAATTATGTGATAATGAAAATGACTTCAATCTGGGCGCCGACGATTTCGGCAACTCAGGCCTGCCGCCATGCCCGCCGACGGACGGATTGAGCTACCAGCCGGAAGGATCGCTGACCGCATTCATCAACAAGCAGATCATGGGAGATTGGACCCTTAGGGTAAGGGACGTCTTCGATAATGACGGCGGCACGCTGGACACCTGGGGTCTCCGCATCTGCTATTCCCCTACTCCGGTCCTGCCCATTGAGCTGATGCGATTCGCTGCGGAGCCGCTGACGAGTGCGATCCGGTTGACGTGGTCGACGGGATCGGAAGTGAACAATGCCGGATTTGAGCTGCTTAGGCGGTCGGCGTCCGAAAAGGAATTCCGGCGCATCGCCTGGGTCAACTCCAGGGGCGACAGCCAGGCTGAAACCCACTACTACTTCGACGACAAGGATGTCCGGCCCGGCGTACGCTATTATTACCAGCTCAACCAGGTTGATTTCGACGGCAAGCCGAGCTTGTCGGACGTCGTTTCCGCTGAGCTCAAAGGGCGCGGCCAATGGCAGGTATCCCCCAATCCGGTGTCCGGCGGCCTTTTGCGGCTCAAGTACGAAGGTACTGACCGGGAGGATCGCGCAGGGGTACTGCGCGTCTTTAATGCACAGGGCATGCTGGTCCGTGAAATGCGAATCAGCGGATCCGCAATCGAACTGGAAACGGATGATCTTCCGGCGGGCGTCTACCTGCTGACGGTCGATGATCAAAACGGCAGGCAGACAGAAACAATTATCCGATCTTAACGTATTAAAATTCAATATCTTTGTAAAATACGAGTCTCCCCGGAATTTAACCGGAACCCAAATAAATTTGCATGCTTTGGGAAAATTTAAACACCGCCATTCAGATTCTGATGAACGCGGAAGATCTGAACCAGGGATTGTCCAATTCCTTCCAGTTGTTGGCAAAAAGCGTGAATGCGAACGGTTTTACGCTGGCCAGGGTCCGTTTTACAGGCCCCGACTCCATCACCATCAATGACGAATTGACGGTAGCCTTGGGGGCTAACGGCTGGGAAACCTTCAGCCTGGGCATTCAAAAACAATACGCCTACCCGCCTGATAACGGGCCCTGGATGGCTGCACTCGAAAACGGCGAACTGTTCGGCGGGCCGATAACGCAATTGTCCAAAGCCTGGACGCCCCTGGTGCAGCAATTCTCCCTGGCCGGTTTCCTGTTGTTTCCGATCCTGGTAGATAAGGCCATCTGGGGCATCCTTTCCATGGGGACCACGACCCCGGACAAAGAATGGAATCAGGAAGAAAAAGGCGCTATCAGGCTCTATTGCAACACCCTTGGCAACCTGCTGGCCAGGCGCCAGAGTGAAGAAAAAATAAAAGAGCAGCGGGATTTTCTCCGCCAGGTGGTCGACCTGAATCCGAACCTTATCTTTTCAAAGGACCGGGAAGGGCGGTTTACGCTGGCCAACAAGGCCCTGGCCGACCTTTACGGCACAACGCCCAAGGAAATATTTGGCAAACGCGACGTTGATTTCAACAGGAATCAGGACCAGATCGATAAATTCCTCCAGGATGATCTCGAGGTCATCGAAAGCCTGGAGCCCAAGTTTCTGGTGGAAACGCTGACGGACTTCAGGGGGCAGGACCATATTTTTGAAACCTATAAAATGCCGCTTGTCGGTACCGACGGTCAGGTGAGCCGGGTACTGGGCGTATCAACCGACGTCACCGAGCGGAAAATTGCCCAGAAAAATGCGGAAGAGGCCCAACAACTCCGGGAGATCATCACGTCAACGGTACCGGATACCCTCTTTCTGATCGATCTCAACAACCGGGAAATCCGGTATTCCAATAAAAGCCAATTCATCGGATTTACCTTGTCTGAACTGGAGAAGCCCTTTTTACTGCTCCTGGACCGGGTACACCCGGAGGATATTCAGAAAGCCAACGACGGAATCTTTTTGGCGCTGGCGCAAAACCCCGACCAGAAAACCGCCAAAGCTGAATTCCGGATGCAGCACAAAGATGGCCGGTGGGTTTGGGTGGAAAAGCGGGCCACCGTTACAAAAAGAGACCCAAACGGGAATATCCTGGAATACCTGTCCATCATCCGCGATATTCAGGAGAAAAAAATGGCCGAGCAAATGCTCGATGAAAATGCCGCTATTTTCAAAAGCCTTTACGAAGACAACCCGTTGGGCGTAGCCTTTGCCGACCCAAAATTCAGGGTGATCCGCAGCAATCAGGTTTTTTGCCAGATGATGGGATACAAAGAAACGGAGCTGCAGCAGAAATCCATTCTTGAGCTGACCCACCCGGAGGATCTGGCTTTTTGTACGGAGACGCTTGCGAGTGCCATCAAAAATAAAGCGCCCAACACCCAACTGAGCAAGCGATATATTCGCAAGGACGGAAAGATCATCTCAGCTAATATTTTTGTTTCGATCGTATACAAGGCCGACTCCGGCAAACTCGACTACCTCATCGGCATGATCGAAGATGTAACGGAAAAACAAAGGGTCAGAAAGGCCTTAGGCGAAAGCAAGGCGCTCCAGCAGGCCATCCTCGATGTGCTTCCCGATATCAAGATCCGCATCAACGCCGAAGGGGTTATCGTGGATTATTATCCCTCCATCAATGATTCATTGGGCCACTTCACTACCGAAAAGGAACTGGCCGGCAGGCAACTTTCAGAGATCGTCTCCTTTCCCGTTGCGCTCGGCATTATCAAGAACGTAAACAATACCCTGTCCAACCGGGAAGTGCGCTACTTTGAATTTGCCGTACCGGTCAACGGCGCCCAGCAATACTACGAAGCCCGCTTCAGCGCCATCAACACCGAAGAAGCCATCATGGTGCTTCGCAACATCAATGAGCGCATCAAAGCCCAGGAGGTCCTTCAGGAAAAACTCCGCGAACTGGATGATAAGAACCGGCAGCTCCGGGCCTATATCGATTCCAATATGCAACTGGAGAATTTCGCCTATATCGCCTCCCACGACATCCGCGAGCCGCTCCGGACCATGCGGACCTTCGCTCAATTGCTCGAAAGCAGGTACTGCGAAAAACTCGATGACGACGGGCGCGATTACGTCCAGTTCATCGCCGGCGCCGCCAAAAACATGAACCAGTTGATTGAGGACCTCCTGACCTATTCCAGGGTTGAATCCGAAGAATACGAAATCGATCAGGTGGATATCTATCAACTGCTGGAAGAAATTTCTCAAGGCCTGGGCGAGATCATCGAAAAAACCGGCGCAAGGGTCTCCTGGCGGCAATTGCCCCCCAGGATAAAGGGAAATGCGACCCGGTTGAAGCAACTGTTTCAGAACCTGATCGTCAACGCCGTCAAATTCGGCCCGACCGACGAAATACCGGTCGTGACCATCCAATGCCGCGAAGTCGACCGTTTCTGGCAATTTTCCATTACCGACAACGGCATCGGCATCAACAAGGAGTTTTACGAAAAAATCTTTCTCATTTTCAAAAAACTCCACGGCAAGGGCAAGTACGAGGGTACCGGCATCGGCCTCGCCCTCTGCAAAAAGATCGTAGAACAGCACGGGGGCCGGATCTGGGTTGAATCAATCCTGGGGCAGGGTTCGACTTTTTATTTCACCCTCGAAAAATAGCGGTCGTGGCCTTACTCGAATTCACCCCGAACGGCATATGGTGCCCGGAGGCCGATGTCTACATCGACCCCTGGAAGCCCGTACCTAAGGCGCTGGTCACCCACGGCCACTCCGACCATGCCAGGCCGGGGCACGGCCATTACCTTTGTACCGAAGCCGCAGCGCCGGTCATCCGCCATCGCCTCGGCGCCATCCGGGCCCAAACCATTCGGTTCGGCGAAGAACGGACCATCAACGGGGTGCAGTTCACTTTTTTTCCCGCCGGTCATATTCCGGGGTCGGCACAGATCAGGGTATCCCGCAAAGGCGAAACCTGGGTCGTTTCCGGCGACTACAAAGTGGAGCCCGACCGGCTCTCCGAGGCCTTTGAGCCCATTCGTTGCCATACCTTCATCACCGAATCCACTTTCGGCCTGCCGGTCTACCGCTGGCAACCGCAGGAAGCCGTCTTTGAAGAAATTGCGGGCTGGTGGCGCAACAACCGGGCAGAAGGCAAGATCAGCCTGCTGTCGGCCTACGCCCTGGGCAAAGCCCAACGGATCATCCGGAACCTCGATTTCTCGATCGGCCCCGTATACGTCCACGGTGCGGTGGATGTGGTCAACCGCATCCTCCACCGGCAAGGTTTTGAACTCCCGCCGACAGGCGCCTTCACCGACGATACGCCCCGGCAGGCATTGGAAGGCAGCCTCATCATCGCACCGCCCGCCGCGCTGAACTCCGCCTGGACCCGCCGTTTTAAAAACCTGAGTACCGCCACCGCATCGGGCTGGATGAATATCCGGGGCGCCCGCCGCCGCCGCTCGGTCGACCGTGGCTTTGCCCTCAGCGATCACGCCGACTGGGACGGCCTCAACCGGGCCATTCGCGCAACCGGCGCCGAACAGGTATTCGTCACCCACGGCTATACCGCGATCTTTGCCCAATGGCTCAGGGAGCAAGGATTGGACGCCAAGGAGGTGCGGACGGAATTTGGGGAGGAGGAGGTTTGATGCGGATGCTGGATGCTGGATGCTAGATACTGGATGCTGCCCGCCGTCGCTCTTGAGGAGCTATGGCGGACCGGGGTTGCTGGTTGCTTGATACTGGATACTGGTTGCTGCCCGCCGTCGCTCTTGAGGAGCTATGGCGGACGGGGGATGCTTGATACTTGATGCTGGATACTGGATACTGCCCGCCGTCGCCTTAGGGCTATGGCGGACGGGGGTTGCTGCGAGTAACGGCGCCCGAAGCTTTAATTTATAGGGTGTTAAATCATCGGCGGTTTTAGAGGCGCATGATGATGCGTCACTACTTACGACTAATCAAAAGTCCATACGCCGCCTGCCGATATTCAGGCGGATGCCTGCTCCGAAGTAGCGGTCGAGGGT
The DNA here is from genome assembly GCA_020636325.1 of Lewinellaceae bacterium. GTDB lineage: Bacteria > Bacteroidota > Bacteroidia > Chitinophagales > Saprospiraceae > JACJYC01. Next base: position 61,762 of record JACJYC010000009.1, on the reverse strand, counting down.
ATCCCGGATGTCTTCTTCACTGTCTTTTTTGCGGGTAAAGAATTCAAGGTCGAAGAACAAATTGTGGGCGACCTGATAGGCGGCGTCAAAGCCGAACAGCACTGTATTGGCGTGAATGCCCTGGCCGATCTCGTTTCCGTAATCCGATTCGCGGAGCTTGTTCGGCAAAATGGGATTGCTTCCGTAATTGGTGGTATCGGCATCTTCGCCGAATGAGGCCATGATCAACCTGGCTTGAAGCTGCACCCGTTTGACGGGTTTGTAGCGGGCGATCAATACGCTTTCCTTGAAATTGGCGCCCAGCGGATGGGCCAGCGGCTGGTTATAATGAACGTAACTGGCCGATTTGTCGTCGTGGGAATAGGTATAGGGCCTGACGATATTCACTTCCGCCTGGAGATCGAGGTGATCCAATCCGAAGGCATCGATGTATTTCAGGCCCGCCTGGCCGCCCACCTTGTTGGCCCACCAGCCGCGCTTTTCTATGAACAGCTCATTGAATTTGAATTCATCAAAGAGCAGCTGGCCGTAAAGCTGGAACCGCCTCAGGAAATTCCAGTGGCCGTCAAAGCCGATCATGACATTGTCCGGGCTGCCCAGCGACTGTTCCACCGTCCGGTACAGGATAATGGGCAGCAGGTAATGGAATTCGAACTGGTTGTTCCGGCTGAAGACCACCGTTTCAAAAATGCCGAAATTGAGGTTATCGGTCAGGTCGATGCTCAGGTGGTGAGCTGCCATGTATTTCTTGACAATGGGTTCGCCGGAAACCGCCGGTCGCGGGTCGCGGGCGAGTTCCGCATACAGGTTCTGGTAATGAAACCTGCCCAGATCCCAGTTGAGCCGCAGGTACAGGTAGTTGTTGGCAAAATCGGAAAGGAGCAATGACCGGTATCCGTCGCCGAGGAACTGCCGGCCGTACCCGAACTGCAGGCCGATGTGGCGGGTAAAATTGAAACCTATGCTGCCGTCGCCGTTGAGGTAATCGAATCCGTTCTCGATATTGAACAGGTTGCTCCGGTAGATCTTCTTGAACCCGGCTCCCGGAATGACGCCGTCTCGGGCGATCCGTTCCTCCACGTATCCCGGAAAACGGGCCTGGGTTTCGTGGATCGTGAAGGTGAAATACACCCGGTCGTCGACCCCGCCGCGGACCGAAACCCCGCGCAGGTTCTCGAAAATGGGCTGATCATCATCCTTGGCGCCTGCCAGTTGGAACCGCACTACCGGGTTGGCCCTGAGGTAGAATTGCGGTTGGTTGACCTCGATGAAATTTGCAGGCGTCGGATAAAAATACTTCAGGAACGGCTTTTTGCTTTCGGTGTAGCGGGCGTTCTCCATGCTGGCCTGGATCTGGGTGAGGCTTTGCATTCGCCGTTCGCCGAGGGTCAGCATATCCGGCCGGCCGGCCAGCCATTCGTTGTTATCCCGGAAAATGTAATACAGGTCCTTCCTGTCCATGGAGGAGATCGGGACCCTGGCCGTGTCAATGGACAAGGCGTACGCCGTCACAGCGCCGCGCGTAAAGGGTTTGACAGCTGAGTGGAACGGCGCCCTTCTGCCCGTCTGGATCTGCAGCCGGTCCATAATATGGTACGCGTCGTTGTCGAGCTGAAGCGGGCTTCCTTGTCCATCCAGCAACAACGGCAACAAGACAACAATAGCGGCTAGAAATTGAATTTTCATGGAGACTATTCGCGATAAACCCTACCGCACTGCGCAGCGGGCAGAACTACCAAAACAAGGATCACCAACAATAAACCCCGGGGCCCTAGATAATATTGCGGCCGATCCAGTAAATCAGCAATACCGCGCCCGCAATCCAGACCGCCTTGCCTTCGTACAAGGGTTCCGCCCTGCGGCGAAGGTTTTCGGGGATGCCGGGCAACCTGATCGAAAAGCCCAAGGCCAGGTAAGGGATGGAAAGCACCATCAGCGGGTTGGCCCGGAAAGCGGGCCCGATCCTCCCGTTCAGCAAATAATGGACAGCCCGCTGGCTGCCGCACCCCGGGCATTGCCATCCGGTCAGTGATCGAAAGGGACATTTAGGGAATAAACCTGATGCCGACGGGTTGAATGAGCTGTACACCCAAACCAGGCCGCTCAGCAGGAATATCCCGAGGATGATCCAGACAATCCTCAAAATCCGCCCATTGATCCGATCATAACGCCCATATAAATCAGGTAAAGAACCGAGACCCCGATGCCGACAAAAAAGGAAATGGAGGTCCACTTTTTGGCTTCCGCAGAAGCCTGAACGGCGCCGTCCATATCGCCGGTAGCGAATCGCGAGTCTACCTTGGCGGCGTTCACAATGGCGACGATGCCGAAAGGCAGACAGCAAAACAGGGTTACGAGAATAGATTCGACCAGCCAGTTCTTTGGCTTGCCGGCGCCGTAATTGCCGGGCACATAGGCCGGCCGCTCGCCCGGATTGGTTTGCGCGCCGCTGCCCTGAGCGCCGTAAGTACCCGCCGGAACCGGAGGCGGCCCCGACTGGAACAGGTCGTTGAGTTCAAGGAGATCGCCCGCTTTTTTCCATTCGGCCAGCCCGTCGAACCATACCATGGTTTCCCGTCCGACATTGCGTGCCTGCAGTTCTTCAAAGGTCAGCGGGCCTACTTGTTGATTGTCCTGATAAATGAAATATTTCTTCATGCGTAGGGTTTTGAATGCGGGATAAAAGTAAAGAATCACTTGGTCACCACCAAGGTTCCCGCAATTTTATCGTGAAGGGCCTGCTTTCTGATGTCAAAGGCCACAAAAATGACGGAGACCAATACCAACAGTCCGCTCAACTGGCTCAACAGGTTCAGCATGGTGCCGGCGGCTTGCGCCTGTTGCGGGCCGAGCGTCAAAAAGTTGGTAACTTCCTCGAATCCGTAACTGGAGAACAGCAGGATCGTAGTCACGGCGCTGAGCAGGAAATTGATGCCGTAGATGGAATAACGCTTGACCGCCTGGTTCATGTCAATCGGTGCGTAATCCGTACCCAGCACCTTGATATGGGTGGCCATTTTTCCCAGCGTAGCGCCGTATTGCCCTTCCATGAATATTTTATAAACCGGTTGAACGAACATGCAGATCACCGCCAACGGCAGCGATTTGATCGACAGCAGGTTGTAAACGCCAAGACCTGTAATGGGCAGCATGACCAGAAAATCGACCAGGGAGGCCCCTACCCTTGTCCAGAAACCGGCAAGCGGCGGCAAAATCTCAGGGGGCGTGTTTTCGGTTAGCAAATCGTCATCCAGAATGTTATGATCTGACATGGCAGTCGTTTTAGGTTTTGAATGGTCAAATATAGATAAAAGTTGTCAGTCGTAAGTTGTCAGTCGTAAGTCGTAAGTCGTAAGTTGTAAGTTGTAAGTCGTAAGTCGTAAGTTGTAAGTTGGCCGTACCCAGCATCAAGTATCTAGCATCAAGTATCTAGCATCAAGCATCTAGCATCAAGTATCAAGCATCCCCCGTCCGCCATAGCTCCTCAAGAGCGGCGGAGGGCAGCATCCAGTATCAAGAGACAAGCATCCAGAAACCGGTTCAATTCCTCCGGTCCGGCGCAGAGGCCGGTTGCCCGGCAGGTTCATACCCCTGATGGATGCCTTTTTCAATAGGCGAGACGCCGTTGGCCATCCAGGCGGGCATGGGCGCATCCTGGAGGAAATAGTCGAAATACTGCGACATGCGCCGGTTGAAATCGATCCGGTTCTGCAACTTAACGGGCCAGTGCGGTTCGCCGTTGTAGACCAGCATCCACGCCGGTTTATTGAGGCGCCGCATAGCCGTGAAGAATTCGATACCCTGGTACCAGGGCACAGCGCCGTCTTCATCGTTGTGCAGGATCAGGACCGGCGTGTTGATCTTGTCAATTTCAAAAATGGGCGAATTGCTGATAAACCGCAGGGGGTATTCCCAGAGGGTGCCGCCGATCCGGCTTTGGGTCTTCTCGTATTGGAACATGCGGCTCATGCCGCTCTCCCACCGGATGCCGCCGTAAGCCGAGATCATGTTGACAACAGGCGCACCCGCCTCTACACACCTGAAAATATCGGTCTTGGTGACGAGGTATGCGATCTGGTATCCGCCCCAGGAGTGGCCCTGCCCCGCAATTCGTTTCTCATCCACAAAACCCTGGTTGACCAGCGAGGTGATCCCCGAGATGACCGAATTGAAGGCGCTTTCACCCGGGTAGCCTTCCTTGTAAGGGATATCCGGGTTGAAGATCAGGTATCCGCGGCTGGCGTAATACGTATAATTGATGGTGGAACGGTGGGCAAACGGCGCGCGATGGGAATACAACCCGTCCGATGATTTTTCGTAGAAATTGACGATCATCGGGTACTTCTTTTTGGGGTCGAATCCCTCGGGTTTTACCAGCATGCCCTCCAGTTGCTTTCCGTCGAGAGAGGTCCATTTTATCAGTTCGATGGTGCCCCAGTTGTAGTCCTTCTGCTGGGGGTTGGCCTCGCTGATCCGGACCGCCGATTCGAGGGTGGCGCCGTAGCGCAGGTCCGGAAAGGTCTGGAAATTCTCACGGGTATACAGGTAGCGGTCGGCATTGCGCGCCTTGACCGGGCGCATGGAATAGGTATAGTCGCCGGCGGCAGCCTCCGCAGTTTTTCCGGTATTCCAGTCGAGCCAGAGGTAGCCTTCCTTCTTGGAATCCTCCTCAAAGAAATGCAGCAGAAGCGGTTTGGCGGGATCGATAAACCGCACCTCCGGATCAAGGTCGATATACCGCAGCCGGCGTTTGTTTTCGCGGCCTTGCGTGATCCGGCGCGGAGCCGCCTTGCCGGCCGGATCCATTTGCCAGAGGTCGTACCGGTCGTAGATCACAACGGCCTGATCCTGCGGCAGGAAGCCGGCAATGCCGTACGGTCCCGGCAAGGCGGGCACGTCGTTATCTTCCTCGTAAAAAGCTACTTTTTTGTTGTCCGTCAGCCTCCGTTGTTTCCCTTCCGCTACGGGGTAGGCCATCCAGGCCGAATCGGGCGCGCTGTACCAGATGACGACCTTTCCGCCGGGGGAAAACGCCGGTTGCCCGGCAACGGCCTTGCCGATTTCTCTTGCTTTTCCGGTCTGCACATCCAGGAGGTAGACATCTTTCCTGGTGGGGCCGCCTTCCCACGAAGTTTCCTTCAGATAAGGCTCCTGGTTGTACCCCAGCGCAAATGGCGCATTTCCTTCGTCGCCCGTGTTCACATCCGGCAATTGTTCGGTCGCCAGTTGCACCAGTTTGCCGGATCCGGTATGAAAGACGGCATCGTACGATTTTTTCTTATCCCGTTCCAGCTGGGATTCCTGCTGGGTATACAGCCTGGAATCGTTGTAGGTCCAGACCTCGACCTGTACGATCTCTTCCGGCAGCAGCATGGTATCCTGCAGGACGGGCGGGGGCGCTATGCCGAAGTAGAGTTTCTGGCCGTCTTTCGAAAACTGCAGGTCGGCATTTTCGCTGACCAGCCAGTGTTCGGGCAGGAAGGTTGCAGCCGGTTTGAGTACGCAGCGCGCCGTATCGGGGCCGCTGCGCCAGTAATAGAGCCCGAACGGCCGGGTTTTCACTTTCGTCGTATCGATATCGCCGATGAAAGCCAGTTGCTTGCCGGGTTTATCCCATTCCAGCTGTTTGTAGCTGCCCTTCGCCCTGAAAACCGGCCGGTAGTGCCCGGAAGCGCCGTCGAAGATGTACACGCCGGGGGCTTCTTTAGGGTCGCCTTCTTCCTTGACAAAGGCCAGGGCCGCCCCTTCCTCAGCTGCCGTAACGCCGTTCACCCGGCTGACGGTCGTTTCTCCGCCCTTCGACAGGTTCCGGATGACCAGCCTGCCGGGCGCTTCCTTTTGTTTTTTCCTGGAGGCTGTCGTATCGGGTTCGGGCTCGGCAATATAGGCCAGCCAACCCGGCCATTTTTCAGGCAGGACAAACCGCCGGACCTCGGCCACTTTTTCCAGTTTGCGCTGCTGAAGGTCGTAAATGGCCAGCGTATCTTTGGGCAGTTTGCTTTTTTCCACCTTGCGCCGCCGCATATCCTTGAGGGTATCCAAAGGCGGATGGATCATAAAGACCGCGAACCGGCCGTCGGCGCTGATCCTGGGCCGGTCTCCGCGTTCGAAACGGTACGACCTCCCCGTCGCGCCGTCATACAGGACCGCTTCCGGGTCGCCCACTTCCGCATCGAGCGTATAGGCCGCCCACTGGCCGTCATTTGACAACTCAGGCGACTGAATCCTGCGCCATTGCACAAGATCTTCGATTTCCAGGCGTTTTTTATTGGAGGACTGGCCGGACAGGCCCGAACAAAGGACCGAAACCAGGCCGGCGACCAGTAAGGAGGTGCGGGTAATTGGGTTCATGCTTGATATCGTTTATTTTGCGGCTTCAAATTATGCAGGTTTCCTAAACTTTCAAAGTTTCAAAAAGTTTGTTTAAGAAAGGTTGCTAATTTTGTTGTGGAATCAGGGCCTGTCCGGAAAGCGATCGCCGAGAGCTTTCGCAGAACGGCGTTGCAAAACCTTGACCATTTATATCAATTGATTGGAATGAAAATATATGCTATCTGCCTGACTGTGCTTTTCGCGGCGGCCGCCGGCCAGGCCGGAGCCCAGGTGCAGTATTCGGAAAACCAGGCCGAGACCGAGCGTTTGTTTCTGGATGCTTACCAGCGAAAGATCGAAGGCAAAATCGACGAAGCGATCAACATTTACAAGGAAGTCTTCAAGATAGACGAACGGAGCCCCGTACCCGCCTACGAGCTGGCCAGGATCTATTTTGCCAAATCGGAGGCCGATGAGGCGATCCGGTGGGCTAAAATCGCCGCCGACCTGGATCCGGCCAATGTCTTCTACGACGAACTCCTGGCAGATATTTACCATGCCAACGGACGGTACGAGGAGGCGGCTCAGGTCTATGAGGGCATGATCAAAAACCAGCCCTTCGACGAATCCCTTTATTTCAAACTGGCCTACCAATGGGTGAAGTCAAACGACATTCCAAAAGCCCTGAAAGTATACGACGACCTGGAGAAAAAAACCGGCGTATCCGAAGAACTGGCCCGCAGGAAGCAGGCGCTGTACATGGGTACCGGCGACACCAAAAAAGCGGGTAAAGAGTTGGAAAAACTGGTTCTGGCCTTCCCCAAAAACATGGAATACCGCCATTTGCTGGCCGGCTTCTACCTGCAGACCGGCAACGATGAGGCCGCCGAAAAGGTTTACCGGCAAATCCTGGAGATCGACCCCTCCAACCCAAGGGCCATGATGGCGCTGGCCGGTCAGCAATCCGGCAACTCCGATGAAGCCCGCTACCTCAACTCGCTCAAACCGGCCTTCGGCGAAAGGGACGTGTCCATCGACCTGAAGATCGCCAAAATCCTGCCGTTCATCAACAAAGTGGCTGAAAAAGGCGACCCTGCACTGGCGGACGCCGTACTCGAACTGACCGCCATCCTGGAAACCGTCCACCCGGGTGAGGCCAAGGCTTTCGCCGCTTCCGGCGACCTGCTGTACCACAGCGGCCGTTATGAACTCGCGCTGGAAAAATACCGGAAAGCGCTGGACCTCGACGACAGCGTTTTTGCCATCTGGGAACAGACCCTGTTCATCTACGCACGGGCTTTCCGTTACCAGGAACTGGCCAAGGCAGCCGAATCGGCCATCGATATCTTCCCCAACAGGGGATCGCTGTATTATCTGTACGGACTGGCCCAACTGGAACTGGGCGACCCGGAAGACGCGATCTCGCTCCTGGATCAGGCCCTGCTCATGTCCTCGGCCGATCCGCTCCTGCGCCAGGGCATACTGGCGGCTATGGGGCAGGCCCAGAGCGAACTCGGCCGGTATGAAGATGCGGCCAGATCCTTCGGCGAATCGCTCAGCCTTAACCCCAATAATCCGGAAACGCTGGCCCGGCAAAGCCTCGCACTGAACGGACAGGACGGGCAAAACCAGCAGGCCCGGGAAGCCGCCGAAAAGGCCCTCAAAATAGCGCCGCAGTCGGCGCTTTGCCTCGACGCGATGGGCTGGTCGCTTTACCACAGCAAAAAATGGCCCGAGGCGCGCCAGCAGCTGGAGAAGGCGCTCAGCCTGAGCCAGGAACGCGATCCGCGCATCCTGGAGCATTACGGCGACCTTCTCTTCCAGGCCGGCGAACAGGACCGCGCCATCGAATTCTGGCAAAAAGCCCGCACCAACGGACGGCATACCAGGCTGCTGGATCGAAAGATCAACGAGAAGAAATTAATCGAATAATCACCCTTACCGCTCATCCAAAAAAAAGTTCATAAAATCATCCCGATGAAAACTATCCGGCTCTTCCATGCTGTCCTGCTGCCCCTGGGGCTGCTGCTGATCCTGTCAACCGGTTGCGGCTCCGCCCGAAAGGCTGCCGATGCCGGCGCCGTACCGGCCGATGCCGATGTGCTGATGAACAGGCTCCTCAAGAACCAGGTCAACGCCAAGTGGTTTTCCGCCAAAGCGCGCATCGAATTCGCCGATGATTCCCAATCGGCCTCCGGGACCCTGAACATCAAAATGCGCAAGGACAGCCTGATCTGGGTGAGCGTCAAAAAGTTCGGTTTTGAAGTGGCCCGGGCCCTGGTCACCCCCGATTCCGTATACGTGATCAACCGGCTCAACGGCGAGTATATGGCCAAAGACCTGGGTTTTATCCAGCGGGAATACCAGCTGCCGGCCAACCTCAACATGATCCAGGCCCTGCTGCTGGGCAATCCCGTTTTTATCGGCTCTACGGCCAATATGACCATCGACACGACCGGCGGGCAGATCCACCTCTTCAACGGCGCGGCCGGCAGGCCCGAAAATCACTTCTGGGTCGGCCCCGCACCCAACCTGCTGCTGGAGCGGATGAGTCTAAGGGATAACGGGCAGGACCGGAGCCTCGACATGTCGCTGGAAGATTACAAACCCGCCAATAAAGCCAATAAAGATTTTCCTTATCTTCGGGAAGCGGAACTTTTTTCCCGCGAAAGCGGTCGTGTAAAAGTAAAGCTCAATTTTTCCGATGTCGACCTCGCCGGTCCCCTGGAGATCAAGTTTGAAATCCCGGACCGCTATAAACGGATCGACTGACCCGGAGCAACCAAACCGCACCGATCGTTGTACTTTAGAGAGCATGAGGTTTAAAATCGTTCATATCATTCACCGTCCGTTAGCGCTCACAAGCCTGATATTGCTGGTATTTGCGCTGCCGTCGAATGGGCAGATCCCCAACGACCGCTCGCAGCTCGAGGCCGACCGCAAGCAATTGCTGGCTGAGATCAAGGCCAACAATGACAAGCTGTCCGTCATTCAGGTGGATAAGGCCTCCAAAGAGGAACAGCTCTTCCTTTTGCAATCCCAGGCCCGCAAGCGCGAACGGCTCATTTTTACCCTCGAACAGGAAATTCAGCAGGCCGACGCCGGCATCGCCCGGGTCGACGAGGTCGTGACCCTGCTCGGCGACGACCTCAACACCCTTCGCGACGAATACGCCAAGGTCCTGCGGGCGGCCCTGCGCCACAAACTGAGCGGCAGCTGGCGGGTCTTTCTGTTCTCGGCGCAAAACCTGAACGATGCCTTCCGCCGGTGGCAGTATTACCGGCAATACGACCGGTACCGGAACCGCCAGGCGCTGCTGATCGAAGAAACCCAGCAAACCCTCATTGATAAAAAGGAACAGCTGGCCGGCGCCAGGGTGGAAAAAGAAGATTTGCTGAGAGCGGCCGAATCCCAGCAGGCAACGCTGAATGCAGAGCTGGAAAAAATTGCCGTCCTGGTGACCGACCTCAAAAAGAACGAAAAACAGCTGCTGGCGCAAATCCAGCAACAACAAAAAGCCCACGAGCAGATGAACGCAGCCATCGAGCTGGTCATCCGCGAAGAAACCAAAAAAAGGAAAGAAGAGGCCAAAAACCCGACCGTCACCTCCACCTCCAGGAGCGACGTTCCGGTTGCCGCGGCGACCGGCGGCTTTTTACCGGCCAACCGCGGCAAGCTGCCCTGGCCCGTCGACGACGGCATGATCGTCAAGTCATTCGGCCGGCAGGCGCACCCCACGCTCAAATCCGTTTACATTTCCAACAACGGCATCGACATCCGGTCGGGCGCCGGGTCGGAGGTGCGGGCGGTTTTCGACGGCAAGGTCTCCGGCATCCTTTTTGTACCCAGCTACCGGAATGCCGTCATCTTGCAACACGGCGATTATTATACGGTCTATTCCAATCTGGATGTGGTCAGTTGCAAACGGGAAGATATGATCAAAGCAGGGCAAAGCCTGGGAACGCTGGCCGCCGAAGACCCGGAAGTACATTTTGAACTCTGGCATGAAAAACAACACCTCAACCCTGCACTCTGGTTAAAAAAGCAATGATACGTATGGAAAGCCAATGGAATATTGGAGAGAAGCAGAAACTCGGCATCAGGAAATCAACGGAATACGCCGTGCTGGTCGGCATGATCCACGCCAGCCAATCGGAATCCCAGGTACAGGAATACCTCGACGAGCTGGAATTTCTGGCCCTGACCGCAGGCGCCGAATCGGTCAAACGGTTCATTCAACGCCTGCCCCACCCCGATTCCCGCACCTTTATCGGTAAGGGGAAGCTGGAAGAAATTGCCGAATACGTTGAAAAGGACGAGCGGATCAACATGGTTATTTTTGACGATGACCTCACCGGCAAACAACTGAGCAACCTGGAAGAAGCCCTCAAGGTCAAGATCATTGACCGGAGCAGCCTCATCCTGGACATTTTTGCCACCCGCGCCCAAACGGCACAGGCCAAAACCCAGGTCGAACTGGCCCAGATGCAGTACATGCTGCCCCGCCTGCGCGGCCTTTGGTCGCACCTTGAGCGCCAACGCGGCGGTATCGGCATGCGCGGCCCCGGTGAGAAAGAGATCGAAACCGACCGCCGGATCGTACGCGACAAGATCGCGCTGCTCAAGAAAAAACTGGAAAAGATCGAACAGCAGAACGTCACCCAGCGCAAGAACCGGGGCGAGCTGATCCGGGTAGCGCTGGTGGGGTATACCAACGTCGGCAAATCCACGCTGATGAACCTGCTGAGCAAGTCGGAAGTGTTCGCCGAAGACAAGCTGTTCGCTACCCTGGATACCACCGTTCGGAAACTGGCCTGGGAGAATGTCCCGTTCCTGCTGTCCGACACCGTGGGTTTCATCCGGAAACTGCCGCACCACCTGGTGGAAAGCTTCAAATCCACCCTCGACGAGGTGCGCGAAAGCGACATCCTGATCCATGTGGTGGATATCGCCCATCCGCAGCACGAAGACCAGATCCGGACCGTCCACGAAACCCTGCAGGAGCTCGGCGCACTGAACAAACCCATGCTGATGGTGTTCAACAAGATCGACCTGTACCGGAAAAAGAATTACGACCCTTATCTCGACGAGGAGGGCAAGGTCGAAATCGAGGAAGGGCTTCAGGGCAGCCTGCGCTTTTTGTTCGGCTATGACAACATGTTCGTTTCGGCGCTGACCCGTGAGAATATCGATCAATTGCGGGCAAAAGTCCTGGAAATGATCCGGGAGCAATACATGATCCGGTATCCCTACCACGCCCAACGGTGGTAAAAACCCATATACAACCCTTCATAAATGAAGAATATCCTGGAAAAATACGGCGCCCTTCTGGTCGATTATTGCCTGGAGATCAAAGCCGGAGAACGCCTGCTCATTCGCTCTACAACCCTGGCGGAACCCCTGATCCGGGAAGTGTACCGCCGGGCCTTGCGGGCAGGCGCCCACGTGGAAGTGCAAATGGATATGCGGGAACAAAACCGCATCTTCATGCAGGAAGCCGGCGAAGATCAGCTCAATTGGGTGTCGCCGACCTATGAAAAGGCTATGGCCGAATTTGAAGCCTATCTCTATATCCGCGCGCCGTTCAACCTGAGGGAGGACCACCAGACCGATCCGAAAAAATCCTCGATCCGGCAGGCCGCCATGAAACCGGCTTCGGACCTGTACTTCAAACGGACCGCCACCCGGGACCTGAAGCGCAACCTGTGCCAGTTCCCGACCCAGGCCAGCGCCCAGGAAGCCGGCCTTTCCCTGGAAGAATATGAGGACTTCGTGTACGGCGCCTGCCGGTTGTTTGACGACGACCCCGTGGCCGGCTGGCTGGGCGTCCGTCAGCAGCAACAGCAGATCGTGGATGTGCTGAACGCCCGGGAAAAAGTAAGGTACGTCACGGATGGAACCGATATCACCTTCTCCACCCGCGGCAGGAAATGGATCAATTCCGACGGTCAGACCAACATGCCGTCCGGCGAAGTATACACCTCCCCCGTGGAGGATTCCGTCAACGGCGTTGTGCATTTTTCCTTTCCAGCCTTATACATGGGCAAGGAAGTGGAAGGCGTAACCCTTTGGGTGAAAGACGGTTACATCGACAAATGGGAAGCCTCGAAGGGCAAGCAGGTGCTCGACCACGTATTCCAACTGGAAGGAACGCGCCGGTTCGGCGAAGCGGCTGTGGGCACCAATTACAACATCGACCGGATGACCCGCAATATCCTGTTCGATGAAAAAATAGGCGGCACCGTTCATATGGCCATCGGGCAGTCGTATTTGCAGACCGGCGGCCAAAATCAGTCGTCCGTTCACTGGGATATGATCACGGAAATGAGGAACGGCGGAGAAATTTATGCGGACGATGAAAAAATTTACGAGAACGGTCGCTTCATATTTACAGCATGACGGAATATTTATCCGCCAATCTTGCATAAAATTGACATAGAAATTTAATTTTGTGCCACTTTTGAATGCAGACATTCGAATTTTTATCCCTAAATTGCAGGATGAACGCACCAAATTGAATTGAACCGGTTTTACCCAACCCAAAAATAATTTTTAATAAACAACCAAAACCGTGAACACTAATATTGCATTTTTAGAATTGAAGTATGGCAACATTTACGGTGGATACCCCAACTTTTATGCGATAAGTGAAATCGCGCTTCTTGTTTTCGAAAAAGGCTCAAACAAGATCTTTCTGGAAAGTTGGACCAACAGCGCCAATGTTGAAGTCGTTGATGTTTTCGCAAAGGTCAACGAACTGGGACATACCATCGGCCGCGGCAAAGAGGTCATCAACATGAAAACGCGCCGACGCCGCCCATTCGATGAAGAGTACCGCCTGAGCGAGGACAACCTCAAGTACGCCTTCAAGCAGCTCCGCCCCACCAAGATGCCCATCAAGAATTTCTTGTTGAAAAACCTCAAGAAATACCGCTTCAGGGACATTATTGTCTTTGACGGCCGCCGCGACATCTTCCTGTGTGAAAGAACGGGCGTTAACTTCGAGCGTTTCAACATCGTTGACCTCCAAAAGGACCTGAACAAGGAGACGGACTATCTGTTCTCCCTGAACAAACTGTCCGTGGTCATCGATTTTGATTACGACCGGAATTACCTGCGCACGGCCAACCTGGAATACTGGTTGCACCCTATCGCCTCGCGCCAGATCGTTCCGAAATCGGCCGCATTCGACGCAGCCCGTCTCATGATGGTCTACAACGAATACACCGAACACCACGAAGACTTCATGCGCAGGGCCGCCCTGTTGCTGAACAAGATACAGAATCCGAAAGTCTGATTTGACTGAAGCATTGAGGAACTGAGGAACCGGTTATTCGAGAAACCGATTCCTCAGTTTCCTGCCTGGCCGGTCTCCGGCGGCCAAAACGCACGCAGGCAGGTTAGAATAACCGGTTCCTCATATCTTGAAGGTTTCTCCCAGCACCGGAATCTCCACATCCCGGAAGCCGTTTTCCATTAACAGGTCTCTGAATTTTTCCTGCCGGTCAATCGTGCCATGCACCAGGAACATCTTTTTGACCGAACCGCGCTGATTCTTCACAAAAGACAGCAATTCCATCCGGTCAGCATGCGCGGAGAAGGAATCCATGATCTCGATTTCCGCTTTTACGGGTTTGAATTCGCCGAACAACTTCAGGGCCGTCACGCCTTCCCGCAGTTTCCCGCCCGGCGTATCGGGTGAACAGTACCCGACCATCAGAATGGTATTTCGCTCATCGTCGATGCTGTTGAACACGTGGTGCTTGACCCTGCCCGCGTTGATCATGCCTGAAGCGCTGATGATGATGCAAGGGTCGTGCATATCGTTCAGCTTTTTGGAGTCCTCGGTCTCCTTGATATAGGTGAGGTCGTTGAAGCCGAAAGGGTTCGGATCCTTGAGCATATAGGCGTTGAGCTGCTTGTCGTAACATTCCGGGTGAGACCCGAATACGACGGTGGCATTCACGGCCAGCGGGCTGTCGACATACACCGGAATATGGGGCAATTTGCCTGCGTTTTCCAGTTGGTCGAGCAGGTAAACGATCTCCTGGGTACGGCCTACGCTGAAGGCGGGGATGATGAGTTTGCCGCGCTTTTCCACGCAGGTATGCCGGATGATGCGCAGGAAGTGGTCCACCTCGGCCGGCGGCTGCTCGTGGTCCTGGTCGCCGTAGGTGGATTCGCACAGGAGGTAATCCAGTTCCGGCATCGGTTGCGGATCCCGCAGGATCGGCCGGTTGGGGCGCCCGACATCGCCTGAGAATCCGAACATCGTGGTCTTGCCGTTCTCGCGGATGCGGAGGGTCACGCTGGCGCTGCCGAGGATATGGCCGGCATCCCTGAACAGGACATCGACATCCGGATGGATCGTAAACCATCGGTCGTATCCGTACCCGACGAACCGGCCCATCGCCTCCGAAACATCCTCGGAAGTGTACAGCGGCACGCGGGGCGCTTCGTGTTTCTTTTTCTTGGGTAAGATATGCTTGTTGTAGAATTCGGCGTCCCGTTCCTGGATCAGCGCCGCATCCAGCAGCATGATCGAACAGAGGCTCCGGGTGGCGTGCGTGCAATGGATATTGCCCTCAAAACCGTCCTTGACCAGCCGGGGAACGCGACCGATATGGTCGATATGGGAATGGGAAAGAATAAGGCAATCAATATCATGAGGGTCGAATAACCAGGTCGAGTTGAAATCCTTCATGTCATCGGAATATCCCTGGTACATCCCGCAATCCAGCAAAACTTTGAATCCGTTGTCGAGCGTTACGAGGTGAGCGCTTCCGGTGACTTCTCTGGCCGCCCCGCAGAATTGGATCTTCATGTTTTTATGGGCAAGTTAAAAAAAAAGCCACTTTGGCGAAAAAAAAGTTACCAAAGTGGCTAAACAGCCGTAAGTGATAAATTGGACTAGTATTGCAAAACAGTGCGGGCGCGGTTTACCCCGTTGGGTAAAGGTTTGCGTCCTGTGGTGATTATTTTTTTAGTTGTAAGTCGTAAGTTGTAAGTCGTAAGTCGTAAGTTGTAAGTTGTAAGTTGTAAGTGGATGTTGCAAGCGTCTTACGACTTGTGGCTTACAATATATGACTAAAAAGTCTCATTCTTCCCGGATCTTCAGTGCGCCGTAGCGCAAGCGGGCTTTGATCAGGCTGCCGTTGTTGCTGCCGGCGTATCCTTTCACCTCATGGGAGGTCATTTGTTCTTTTTCGTAGGTGACGGTCATCATTTTGGGATAACCGATCCCTGCGTAATTGGCGCTGGCATCCAGCACGTAGGGAGTCCCTTTGGGCAATCCGATCGAAATGTCGGTATAATCGCCGAGCAGATCTACTGAAGAAAAGCTTTTTGACATCTCGCCGACGTAGATATTGCCATAAGAGATATTGGCGTCGAGTACGCCGGCGACCTTATCAAAGCGGCACTCGGTATTTTTGGAATTCACGTAAATTTCGGATGCCGATTTGATGCTCAGGTTATCGTATTTGCCCAGGTTGCGGATCACTTTAGCCTGGCCGACCTTGTAGGTATCAAAGCGGGTTTCGCACCGGATCTCGCCGGTATTCTCCAGGTTAACGACCGAGTATTTGGAGTTCAGGGCAATATCCCGGCATTGTCCGATCGAGAGGGTGCCGTTGCTGACGGTAGCGCTGACGTCGCCGGCCTTTGCGAGCTTACCTTTGCCGTAGGCCAGTTCGATCAGGGCGTCGCCTTTGAGGCCGTCCATTTCAAAGGAGCCGTATTTGACATTGACCGACGCGCCGTTGTTGAGTTCACCCACTGATACATCGCAGTATTTGGCGTCGACTTCCAACCGGTTGGACGGCGGCATGTACACCTGATAATTGATGCTGTAGTCTGCCTTGCCCGAATTCCAGCCCCACCAGGATTTTTTCTCCGGTTCGATATTGGTGGAGGCTTCCACGCGGGAAGGGGCGTTCTTGAAATCGACCCCGATCCGTTGAAAGACGGAGTGGGCCAGGTCTTCGCTGGTGGTATTGACCACGATCTTGACCTCTATTCTGACCCGGTTGTTGTTCCAGGTTTTTACGTCTACTTTACCGTATTTATTGGAGATGCTGGTTGTCCCGTCCGGGGAAATCTCGAATTCTTTTTTGATGGTTTGAGAAAATTCCTGCCATGCAGGCGGCGACATGGAAAAGCAGAGCGAAACCAGAAACAAAGCGAGTATGATTTTAAATACTGACTTCATTGGTTGCTATGGTTTCATTGGACGGTTCGTCCGGTTGAACAAAATCCAGCATTTTCTCCAGGATCTGGATCTTCAACTGGTAGCTTTTGATCAGCCGCTGGATGATTTCCTTTTCCTTTCCTTTCGGGGCGACCGAGAGTTCCTGTTTCAGTTCCAGCATAGCCTGGTCGATCTGGTCGAGATCGGCTTTGATGGTGGGGTCGTAATTGTATTTGGCCAATTGGGCAAATTTCTGGTCGACCTGCTGGTTGTAGTAATTTTCGAGGTCGCTGAGTTCCGACCCGGAAGCCGTCAATGGTTGTTCCTGATTTTTGGGATTATTCAGATAAAACCCGATTGCGGCGCCTGCTGTGAGCAGCAGCAGGACAGCGGCGGCGTACTTCAACAGGGATCGCGGAGAGAACCGGCGTTTATGCCCGGCGTCCAGCTGCCGCTCCAGTTGAGCCCATACCCGCAAGCCCGGCGACGCATCGTCAAAAGCTTCCCGATTAGACCAAATGAATTGTTCCAAACGATCTTGCTGCATGGTTAAAAATAATTTATCAAGCGTTTTTCAATCAAAATCTCTTTCAATTTGCGCCTTGCCCTGCTGTATTGGGACTTGGAGGTCGCTTCCGTGATGCCCAGGACGTCTGCAATTTCCTGGTGATCGTATCCTTCCATGGCGTATAATGAAAACACCACCCTGTAGCCGTCAGGCAGATAAAAAAGGGCCTGTCTGACTGCGTCCACTGTGAGACCTGCCGGCGGATCCTGTTCTTCCTCTTCTTCCTTATCGTGCTGAAAGGGCACGAATTCTTCGATCTCGAGGCGGCGGCGTTTCAAAAAGTTGATACAATTATTGACCACAATCCGCTTGATCCAGGCCCCTATGGTCGACTGGTAGCGGAAGGTTTCCAAATGGGCGTACACATCAACGAATGAACCCTGGAGCAGGTCTTCTGCGTCCTGTTCATTGCCCACCATCCGAATACATACGTTGTACATGGCCTTAGCATAGAGCCTGTACAGCTCGAACTGCGCTTTGCGGCTACCCCGTTTGCACTGTTCGACGATATCCCGATGGGTGTTGGCGTAGTCCAATTTTACATAGTCGGGTTTCAAAGAGCCGGCAAGGGCCATTGGCTCGCGATTTTTTAGGTGAAAAATTTGATTTCAGCCAGCGTTTTATCCTTCAATTCACAAAGACAAGAGGTGTACTGCGGGGTTGCATCAAAATTAAATATTTTTTGCGTCAGTTCCGCGTTTTTTGCGGCCGTATAACCCTTCAACTCCCCCACCCTTCAATCGAAAAATCCTCTCCCAGGTGCTCGGCGGGGCTCCAGAAATGGCGGTCAAAGTCTTTGACCCGGTTGTCTTCCACTTCAACGCCTTCCTGTTCGAGGAGTTCCTGCATGAGGGTAGGCGTCTGGAAATGGTTCCGGCCGCTGAGCTCTCCCTTGCGGTTGAGTACGCGGTGGGCGGGTACGCCGTCGTTGAGGAAGCTTTGATTGAGGGCCCAACCGACCATCCGGGCAGCGCCGAGGGCGAGGTAATCGGCAATGGCGCCATAGGTGGTGATCCGGCCGCGGGGCACCTGACGGACCACGGCAAAAACCCAGTCATAATAGGTGGGCTGGCCGGGGTTTTCCTTTTGCGATTTGTTGAATGCCATTTGTGAGTATGATTAAAAACTTACTTTTGCAGCCTGGAAACCTGAAAACCATGCTCAAGACCAAAGTTAAGGCAAGTTCGCTTTCCAACCTCACGGATGCCCGGTATTTTGCCGCCTTTGAGGTGAATTGGCTGGGGTTCAACCTGTCGGCCGGCGATGCGGATTATTGCCCGCCGCAAACCGCAGCGGAGATCCGGGAATGGGTCGACGGGGTTGAGATCGTCGCCGAATTCGGGATCGAAGATCTGGATGAGATCCGGCCGGCGCTTGACCTCATCCGGCCCGACGGCGTCCAGGTGGGCATGTTCGCCTCTTCCGCAACGATCATGGCCCTGTCGCGGGAAGCCCAGGTATTTCAGGAGATCGTACCCGACCTGCCATTCAACGGCCGGGACCTGCAGATCCTGATGGATCAGAATGCCGCGTTCGTCCGGTATTTTTTGCTGAATTTTGATAAAGCCGGCATTTCCTGGCAGGATATCCGCAACGGGCATCCTTTCGGGCCGGAAGTTTTACAGGGGATCTGCGAGCATTATCCGGTCCTGCTGGGGTTGGCCATGTCGCCGGATGACGCGCTGGAGGCGCTCAGCCAACTCCCCGCTCAGGGGCTCAGCATCCGGGGCGGATCGGAAGAAAAAACCGGCTTCAAGTCCTTTGACGAGCTCGACCCGCTGTTGGAGGCCCTGTCGCTGCCTTGAGCCCTGCAATCCAAAAATTTTATGCCCATTTAAACAAATTAAGCTAATTTAACCGCATGGAATGGATTAATGAATTACCGGAATTGTTGGAACCTGTAAAGGATAAAATTCTGGAAACCAAGCGATCTTTCATCGAAATCATCCCCGCAGAAGGCGCCCCCGAACGACCATGGAAAAGCCGTTTCGGCGGCAACCCCTACCTGCCCAAAGACACGGCATGGCCGGTTTCACCCGAAGGGCAGCAACTCTTCTTCCTGGCACAGATCAATTTTGCGGAGATGCCGCCCCTGTCGCCGTTCCCATCCAAAGGCATTCTCCAATTCTACATCAACGACGACGACCTCTACGGCCTGAGCGAAACGGACCTGTTCAAACAGGACTATTTCCGGGTGCTCTATTTCCCGGAAGTCATCGAAGATCCGGCTAAGCTGACGGCGGACTTCTCGTTCCTGCGCTCATTCGAAGACCTGCCCGTTTATCCGGGCCAAAGCTTCGGCATGGAATTCCACCTGGGCGAGGAATGCGTTTCTGTCAGCGATTACCATTTCCCGCTGCATTTCGGCGAAGGTTTTTTCGCCGGGTTCGGCGAGGCGCAATGGGAAATTTTCGAATGGTACGCCCACGAGGTCTCTTCGGAAGGCCACAAGGTCGGCGGCTACGCCCATTTCGCACAACAGGACCCCCGGCGGGCCGAAGACAACCTGGTGCTGTTGTTCCAGATGGACACCGACGCCGAGATGGAGTGCATGTGGGGCGACATGGGCACCGCAAAGTTCTTTATCAGCGAGCAGGACCTCAAGGACCTGAATTTTTCCCGGGTGATGTATTACTGGGATTGTTTCTGAACGCCTGAACCATGGATCAAACCGAAACCAAACTGGCGGCAGCTGTCGAGCAATTTGTCTGGGAATTCTACGAATCCCGGCGCGACGGGCGGCTGGTTTTCCACAACCTCCACCTGGCCCGGCGACTAAGCGCCAAAGCGGCCCAGATCGGCGCGGAAGCCGGTCTGGAAGCTCCGCAATTGTCGGCGGCGGTCGCGGCAGCCTGGCTGACCCCGACCGGGTTTCTATACCAGTACAGAAACCCCGCGGCGGGCAGTATGGATACGGCCAGGCGTTTTTTTGCCCATTATCCGGTTGCGGAAGAGATCAAGGATGCCGTCATCAGAGGGATACAGCTTGCACTGGAAGGCGGCACACCCGCAACGGAAACGGAAAAAGTTTGCGCCGACGCCTGGAACGCCACGTTGTACAGCGAGCAGTTTGAGGAATCAAGCCCCATGCTGCGGCTGGAACAGGAGCTGATGGGCGACGTACGGACCACGCGGCTGGAGTGGGGCCAGCGCCAGTTGCAAAACCTCCTCAGCGTCCGGTTTTACACACCCTTTGCCCGCATGACCTGCGAGCCGCTCGTAGCCAGACATATCCTGCGGCAAAAGACCCAAATGGAAAAATGGCTGCGCAACAATCCGGGCGAGCATATCGGTTCCGATGAGGACAGCGATATCTTCAAGGAACTTGAGCCGGAAGGCGATACGCCCATGCGCGGCGTCCAGACCTTCTTCCGGACCAATTACCGGACCCATATCAACCTGAGCGCCATTGCCGACAACAAGGCCAATATCATGATCAGCGTCAACTCCATCCTGATATCGGTCCTCATTACCCTGATATCGTATCGAAATATCGGCGAGACCAACCCCGAGATCCTCCTGCCCGTGATCATATTCCTTGTATCCGGGTTGGCTTCGCTCACCTTTGCGGTACTCTCCGCCCGGCCCAAGATCACCTCGCTGAACCATGAAGGCAAGAGCAAGGAGGAGATCCGGAAAAATATCGTGTTCTTCGGCAATTTTGTCAATCTCGACCTCGATCAGTACGAAGAGGCCATGGATGCCATGTTCCGCGACGACCAGTTGCTCTACGGCAATATGACCCGCGACATGTATTACCTCGGCCGCGTGCTGGACAAGAAATACAAGTACCTGACCATCTCCTACAATATCTTTATGATGGGGTTCATCGCTACGGTGGTGGCGTTTTTGTATACGTTGTTTTCTTGAACCAGGAAATTGAGCCGATTGAGCCGATTGATTCGATTGAGCCGATTTTGGGCGTTCGTAGGCTGGTTCTCGTAATCGGATTATTCGACATAATTAAAACAATCGAATCAATTCAAAAATCACTTTCCATGTCCGCTATTTTCTCAACGAACCGGCTGAGTGCGCTTTCGGAAAAGGTAGAAGCCTTTCTAAAAACCGAGGTATATCCCAACGAGCAGCGCTGGCTGAAGAAGCCTTTCAAGGAAGTGGAGATCGAATTGCGGGGATTGCGTGAGAAAGCCATGGAAACCGGCGGATGGAACGCCTATCTGCCTGAAGCGGACGGCGGCCCCGGGCTCAGTCTGACCGAAGTGGCCCAACTCGGCGCGCTCATGGGCGGCACCCCGTTCGGGCATTTCGTCTTCAACTGCCAGGCGCCGGATGCGGGCAATATCGAGTTGTTGCTGAAATACGGCAGCCCCGGGATCAGAGAAGAATTTCTGGAGCCGTTGCTCAAAGGCGAGATCCGTTCCTGTTTCAGCATGACCGAGCCCGGCATGGCGGGGTCAAATCCGGTCCGTTTGGCTACCCGGGCGGTCAGGGACGGCGATCATTACGTAATCAAGGGGCATAAATGGTTTACATCGTCTGCCGACGGCGCGGCATTTGCCATTGTCATGGCTGTAACGGACCCCGACGCGGAAAACCCTTACCGGAAGGCCAGTATGATCATTGTGCCGTGCAACAATCCCGGTTTCAACCTGGTGCGCAACATCCCGGTGATGGGTCATGCGGGTGAGGGCTGGCATAGTCATGCGGAGATCCGTTATGATGAGGCGCGCGTACCGGTCTCCTACCGGCTGGGCGAAGAAGGCGCAGGTTTCACCATGGCGCAGGAACGGCTGGGCCCCGGGCGCATCCACCATTGCATGCGCTGGATCGGCATTTGCGAGCGGGCATTCGACCTGATGTGCCGGCGCGCCGTCAGCCGCGAGGTCGGCGACGGAGAACCGCTGGGGAACAAGCAGCTGGTCCAGTCGATGATCGCTGACAGCCGCGCGGAGATCGACGCCGCCCGGTTGATGGTCCTGCATGCGGCGGCCAAAATACAGGAACAGGGACAAAAAGCGGCCCGTCACGAAATTTCCGCCATCAAATTCTTTGTCGCCAACATCCTGCAAAAGGTGGTCGACCGCGCCATCCAGGTCCACGGCGCGTTGGGCATCACGGACGATTCCATCCTCTCGTATTATTACCGCGAAGAACGGGGCGCCCGCATTTACGACGGCCCGGATGAAGTGCACAAAACGGCGCTGGCCCGGGGCATCCTCCGCGAATACGGCCTCAGCCTTTAACTTTTAACTTTTGCATTACCACCTTTACATTTTACATTAACCCTTCTACATTTTGCATTAAAAAAGGGCTCCGCTGTCTGCGAAGCCCCTCAAGATGAAACCCCAGTTAAATAGCTCTTTTGTGATTGCGGACGATCTTCACCGCGCCGTCCGCGGAAAGCGGTACTTTATTTTGCGATGATAAAACGTTGATTCAATTTCTCGGCGCCGTCGTCCACCTGGATGAGATAAGCGCCGGGCGCCAGGTTTTCCAGGCGAATCTCGCGGGCATTCCGGCCTTGATCCAACGGCCAGGGCAATTCGCGAACCGGCCGGCCGCTCAGGTCCAGGATCCGGAGGACGCCGTTGCCGGCCGACGGGCTTTGAAAGCTGACCTGGAGGACATCAGTAGCCGGGCTCGGGTACGCCGACAACCTGGATTTTCCGTTGTATCCGTCGTTGATATCCGGGTTCAGGCCGGCCTGTCCCTCGGGAATATTACCAGAGCATCCGCCGAGTTCGTAGATTTTGACGTTGCGGAACATGGAGTTGCCGTTACCCGGGTTCACGTCGTGGTCGGCGGCAAAGAACAACCGGTCGGCCTGCCCGTAATAATATTGGCCGACGGGGATCATATAGTGTTTCCAGATGGCGCCGCCGGGATAATTGTCGTAATCGAGTATGCCCCAGGCCTGCGTACCGTGCACTTTGAAGGTCAGGTTGTACGAAATGGTATTGTTGTCGTCAAAACCGATGCCGTGGATCTCACCCTCGATCGTCGAGCTGAAATCGAATTCCAGGATCGTATTCTGGGTGATGTTGTAATCCATGGCGATGGCCTTCCAGGCGTTGTTCTGCAATTTCAGCACTGTACCGCCGTTGAGCAATTGGTAGGTGCCCGCGTCCTGGCCGGAACCATAGGACAAAATGGGGTGCTCATTGAAATTGATGGCGACACAATCGTTGTTGCCGCCGCCCTGCTGGTAAGGCACGCAGAACTGCTCCGATTTCTCCGTCGTGAAGGAGCCGCCCGTAGCGATGGTTTGTCCGGATGTCGTGCGGAGGGTATAAGATCCCTGGCCGTACTGGCAGCAGATCCCGTCGCCGTAGGCATCCCTGATCTTGAAGGTATAACAGCCGTTGGGCAGGCAGAAGGTATCCTTGACGATGGTGCCCGCCAATCCTTTGGCATAAGGCCCTCCGGATTCCAGCGTTGATCCCTGGCTGTTGAGCAGTTGCCATGTTGTTTCCGGGCCGTAATTGTCCAGCACAAGGGTCAGGAGCACTTCATTTCCGGAACAGGAGCTGGAGCTTCCGCCACCGGAGCCGCCTGAACCGCCGCCTGTGCCGCCGCCCGAACCGCCGCTTCCACCGCTTCCACCGCTTCCGCCGCCACCTGAGGAACAAGCCTGGGTACAAGTGGCATTGGCGACCTTATTGCGGATCACATTACCGGGCTGCACCCCGAATCCGAGGCTGAGGTTGATGCCGGCGCTGGTGATATGGCAATAGGACATAATGGTGCCGCCGCCGGAGGGGATGCCCGGGTTGCCGCAATTGCCTTCCGTGAAGCCCGCGCAACCGTCGATGGCGGTGTTGTTGCCGTTCCAGACGCAGGCGTGGGTATGGTGCGACCCCAGCAGGTGGCCCAGTTCGTGGGTTACGACCAGGACGCTGAACGAGTAGGTCGGCACGGTATTATAGGTCGGATTGATGCTGGCAAAACTCAGGCGCGCGTAGGTATAGGGGTGACAAAGTCCGTTGAGCACCGCGATACCGCCGCTGGCCTGGTAGGACAGCAACTGGCCCAGGTCGCCGTTGAAGCTGGTCCGGTAGTTCTGGAACTGGTTGAGCAGGGTGCCGCTGCTGCTGCCGCTGTAGGGGCTGTTCGTATCCCATACGTAGATCTGGGAAATGGTGACATTGACGTTTTCATTCGCGTATAGCGCTGCTGCCTGATTGAACAGGCCGGTTACGTAATTCACGGTCGGGGTGGTGCCGCCTTTATTGAGAAAAATATCGTGGTCCACTTCAAAGTAAATGCGGACACAATCCCCGGGGCCCCGGCCGTCGCCCGACCATTCCAATTCCGAGCGATGGTAGCCGGGGCCTTCATCGGGGGTTGCACAGACAAATCCCATGAGTGCGTCGGCATCGTTGTAGAGCAAATATTGTTCGGTTTTTGGGTCGTCGCCCATGGGGCCGAGGACCAGGTTGCCCTGATCGGCAGCGCTGAAGAGGCCCATGACCTGGTTTTCAAACAGGCTGACGGCTGCAACCGAGCCGTTTTTCCCCTTGATCCGGCCGCGGTAATGAACGCCCGACTCCCAGGCTGCTGCGGGCGCGTTGGTGCTGGCCAGCATGACCGTGAAATCATTGGTGAACGGTTGGACCTTGACCAGTTCGACCTCTATCGGGAACCGGGAGGCGCCGGGAAGGGTCAGCGTCAGTTGTTCCGGTTCTTCGAAGATCAGTTTTTGCAACGCTTCCTCATCCAGGTCCAGGTACTGGAAATCGCGGATGCCTTCGGGGGCCCGGTTGTTTCTGGCCTGGCCCGGTTCGGGTAATTTGAATAAGGATACGGTTTCAAAAGTCTCTCCGTTCAGTTTGCGTTGGGTTACCATTTCAGAAGGCGCGAGGGGGATGGATGTCTGAGCCGTTACAAGGCATGCCATGCCCAGTAACAGGAATGTAAAAACGGTTCTCATGATGTAAAATCGGTTTTCAGATGAAAAAAATCATAGGGTGTATTCAATCCTCTTGCAAAAGGTAAAAACCAGTCTTGTGCCGGGCAGGTCACCTGCTCAGCAAGCCAAACACAGGGAATGCCTTCCATAGGCAGTCCATGGTCTGATGTGTTGTCATTTCATGATTAGGTCGTCAAAGGAAAGGCCGGATGCCCTGCAGCGGGGAAGAAAGATCCCATGCCCTTTTTGCTGTGTTTTGCGATGGAAACCGATATTCACACTGGATTAAACAGCGCGATCGTTACGGCCCAGGGGATGAAGCTGGACGCATACGTCTGTTTAGCCCGGTCCGAATACGGATGCACCGGCCTGATTCACCCCAAAGGGGCGCTATTCAACTTGGGTTGGAAAAAGATAGTCTCAAATTGGTCTGGCCCGGCTCGAACGGAGCGGATCACGCTACCCTACCTGTTCTTCGGTTAGGTTTCCCAAAACGGGAACGGGCGATCTGCTGATCCGGCTTCGTCAGGGCCGATGAGGGTTATAACAAGAAACGTGAACTACAGGCGGCTTGGTTGTTATATCGGAAAATTACAGCCGCTTTTGGGGTATAAACGCGGTTATTTTCCCCAAAAGTACATTTGAAAAAAAATTATTTGAGCCAATTAGGGAACGTACAGGTATCGGCGGGGAGTGGTTGGTTTTGTTGGGGATAATTGTTGATATTTGGGTTTGTGATTGTTTGTGATTGTTTGTTGGTTGGGCGTCCATTGCGTGGGAGGCTTTTCCGATTTGCATTCGTAATATCCTCTTTTTTCCTGTTTGGGCTAGCGGTCCGTTAGGATCGCCACTTGCAGCATCCCTGCAACGACGGAAGTCACAGGCCTGTAGGGCCGGCATATGAAGATTTGAAACGTCTGTTGAAATCAATTCCAGGCATTTTAAAGGTGTCGATCCGGAATCAGCCGACACAGATCTTGCCGGTCCGACGCCATTATATACCGGCTCTACAGGCCGGAAACCCAATATTCAAAAGGTAGGATCTCATTTCGCGAATGCTCCGTTACGACGGAACTTTCGTGTAAGAAAAAAACGACTTCCTAGTGGCTAAGGCTATTGCAAAATTAAATCAAAATGGAATTTCCCGGAGTAACCTACTGGACAAAATAAACAGCGGGGAAGCCTTTATAATTGATTACAACGCAATTTTGAATGAACAATCGTTTTTTCAAAACCATTGTTCAAATTTTTTAACTACAACTTGTCCCGCCTTGCGGGACAAGTTGTGGTAAGATACGAGCCGAACCAGAATGGTTTGGCAATAGGATGGACTTTATGACTTAAAAATCCGGCCTAGCCCGAAAACGACTTCCGACAGGATCAATTTGAAGCGTACAGGTAGAAGAAGCCTGGGTTTTTATACGCGAAAGGGCCGTTACGACTTACCACTAATTACCATTTGTGCCTGAAAATACAAGTTGGGAATTTTTTTGCGTTAATATGAGATCACAAAATCCTGAAAGGAAAAGAGGCTATCAACAATGAAGAAGTACACTACCCTGCTATCCCTTGCTATGCTCATGGCAACCGGCCTGTCCGCCCAGCAATTGGGCAAACCCGCTGAAACGGAATCGGAATTTGATAAAGCTTACGCCTGGCGCATCCGGCAGGAAAACCTGGACGGGGTTTATATCCCCAAGGACCTGACGGAGGCATTCCTGGAATTGAACCGGCTGACTGAAAAATCGTCCCGGGAAAAATACCGGAATGCCCCGGAGGAGGAGGCTACCCACCGCCTGTTTTTCAGCCTGGGCCGCTGGATCACCACCAACTGGAGTTTTTACGAGGGGTCCCGCCTCAGCGAATTCCTGCGCAAACTGGGCCTCCACCACCCCGATGACATGGCCCTGTTCATCATGATCACCTGGCACCGCAGCCTGAATCAAAGCCCGCTGGAGGTCAAAAACCTGGTGGATTCGCTCGAAGCCAAACGAAAGGAAGAGTTGAAGGAGTACCTGGAACGGGGTACGCTGCTGAAAGAGGAGACGCGGCCGAAGGAGAAGAATCAGCGGGAGAGGGAATAGAGGGAGAGAGGGTGAGAGGGTGAGAGAAACCGGAATCTTTATTACCTTAGGGCTTTCAACACCTAATTGAACAAAACGTATGAAAGCCAACGCCATCAAGGTTTCCCTCTACCTCAACTATTTTGTCTTTGCCATATTGCTGAACAGCGTCGGGATCGTCATCCTGAAAGTGCAGAACATTTACGGTGTAGACGAGGTGGCGGCGGCGACGCTGGAATTGTTCAAGGACTTGTCCATTGCGGCGGTTTCCTTCCTGGTGGCTTCCTTTTTGCCGCGTATCGGCTACAAAAAGGGCATGCTGATGGCCCTGGCGCTGGTTACCTTGGGTTGCCTGATCATGTATTTCGGCAATTCATTCTGGGCGGCCAGGGTACTGTTCGCTTCCATCGGGGTGGCATTCGCGGTGATCAAGGTATCGGTTTATTCGGTGATCGGCCTGATCACGGAAGACAGCAAGGCGCACAATTCCCTGATGAGCAGCATTGAAGGCTTTTTCATGTTCGGTATTGCGCTGGCCTATTTCCTGTTTCCGGCATTCAACAGCGAAACCGACGTCAATGCCTGGCTGAACGTCTACCTGTTGCTGGCGGCCATGACAATAGCCTCTTTTCTGTTCCTTTATTTTTCCAAATTTGACGAAGGCCACGAGATCCCCGGCTCCAACCTGGTGGAGGATTTTACGGCCATGTTCCTGTTGCTGGCCAAACTGCTGGTCATTGTTTTCCTGGCCAGCGCCTTCCTGTTCGTGATGATCGAGCAAGGGATCATGACGTGGCTGCCGACGTTCAATTCGCGGGTACTGCAGCTGTCGGAAAGCCTGAGCATCGCCATGTCGAGCATTCTGGCTATTTCGCTGGGGGTCGGCCGGATGCTGGCCGGGGTATTGACAAAGAGGATCTCCTGGTTCTGGATACTCGTGGGCTGCATCGGTGCGGCCATGCTGATGGTGCTGTTCGTGCTGCCGAAAACGGTAGGCGCCAGCGTCGGAAAGATCGACAACCTGGCGGATCTGCCGCTGATCGGGTATGCTTTCCCCATTGTTGGGCTGTTTATCGCTCCGATTTATCCTTTGATCAACTCTGCCGTTCTGAGCGCCCTGCCGAAGAAGGTGCACAGTCCGATGTCGGGACTGATCATCATCTTTTCAGCGCTGGGCGGCACACTGGGGTCGATCATCACCGGATACCTGTTCAAGCATCTGGGGGCGGAAAAGGCCTTTTATTTCACCCTGATCCCGATGGCCTTGCTGCTGCTGGCACTGGTGATGTTGCAGCGGTTGACCAGGAAGGAAATCGCTGCGGCGTAGCGCCAAAACGAGCAGTCGGCCTATAGGTTGCTGCATTATTGGTGCCGGCCCCAGGCACTTACAGTAACCGTATCGTTTCGGTTCTCTTTTTCGTACACCATGGTGATCTTCCTGATGATCCTGGGGTTGGCGCCTTTCAGTTCGATGACGCGTGTCTCGCCGCCGGCGGGAATGTTCTTTCGGATCACTACATCCTGGGTACCGCCGTTGTCGAAGTGAACGATCAGTTTGTGCATGTTGATGTCGCCGCCGTTGACTTTCAACTTGATGGCGGAGAAAAGACCTTCGACCACGCCGACCTGAATGACGTCCTTATCGAGGCGAAAATTCACTTGCTTCTGCCCCAGTTTGTCCCAGTTGGTAAAATTGGGCGCCGGCGTAACGGGCGCGGTGAAGGATTGCAGCACGAAAGTTGCGACAATGGTCAGCGAAAATAAGACTGGTTTCATGATTGATTTTTTAGGTAAATAAATCTGATATTGCAAAATTGGTTTTCCGGACACCGGAAAACATCACCCCATCGGGTGAATTTTGCATATTTGAAAAATTACAGCACCATATGAGGAGGCAATTCTTTACTGTTTCGACCCTGTATCTGTTCCTTGTCCTCTTTAGCGGATGCGGCCAGCAAAAAATGCATCCGACCGACACGGCGGCTTCAGCAAACACCCATAACAAAATCCAGGTCCCTATCGGCGGCAATGCCTGGGCCAGAGACGGCGGCCAGATCGAGGAA
Organism: Lewinellaceae bacterium; assembly: GCA_020636325.1. GTDB lineage: Bacteria > Bacteroidota > Bacteroidia > Chitinophagales > Saprospiraceae > JACJYC01. The sequence continues at coordinate 32,697 of JACJYC010000009.1, read as the reverse complement.
GCGGGACTGGTCAACTGGTCCGATACCCGAACCGTCTGCACGGTTTACCTCCGCCTCGAACAAGCGGGCAGCCTTCACATCGCCCTGCAACTCGACCCGCAAAACAGCAATAGCCGGATCCAGGTAACAGCCTTGGGCAAAAGCGCCGAGGTAACCGCATCGGGCGCCGGGAAACAGTCCTTTGATGCCGGTGAATGGCAGGTTTCCCGGGCCGGGTACGTAGCGGTAGAAATCCGGGGATTGACCCGGTCGGGCGCGGATTTCGGGGTGCTGTCGGCTGTTGCGGCGAGCGGTACAGCCGTCACGCGCGATGCGGCTTATGTGCAAAACAACGACGATCATTATTTTTACTGGGGGCGCCGCGGGCCGTCCGTACACCTCAACTACAATACGGACGGCTTGGGCGATATCGAATGGTTTTACAGCGAGATCACCGTGCCGGCCGGCAACGACGTCATGGGTTCCTATTTCATGGCTGACGGTTTTGGCGAGGGATACTTCGGCATGCAGGTCAATTCGGAAACCGAAAGGCGGGTTCTTTTTTCCGTCTGGAGTCCGTATCAGACGGATGATCCTTCGAGCATTCCAGCCGACCAGCAGATCGCGATACTGAAAAAAGGGGAAGGCGTGCATACAGGTGAATTCGGCAATGAAGGCGCCGGCGGACAAAGTTATCTGGTGTTTCCCTGGAAGGCCGGGAATACCTACCGCTTCCTGCTGCGCGGCCGGCCGGGGGCTGACAACTCCACCACCTATACCGCCTGGTTCTTTGCCCCTGAGGAAAATGCCTGGCGGCTCATTGCTTCCTTCAAACGACCCCAAACCCAGACCTGGTTGAAACACCTGCACGGCTTCCTGGAAAATTTCATACCGGAAACCGGCAATACCACACGTATGGCTTTTTACGGCAACCAATGGGTCTGCAACCGGCATGGGACCTGGAACGAGCTGACAAAAATGCGCTTCACCGGCGACAATACCGCCCGTAAAAACTTCCGGAAGGATTATTCCGGCGGCGCGGAAGGAAATCGGTTTTTCTTGCGGAATTGCGGCTTTTTTGACGATTTTACGGAGTTGGACCGGGAGTTTACAAGAGCAAAAGGTACGCAGCCTCCGGTAATTAATTTCATAGCCTTGCCTTAAAAACCTTCCAAAAATCCGCAAAAACCCCTATTTTTGAACCGAAACACTATAGTACCGACCCCTCCCCCCGGCGGTTAACCCTATGCGTGTACATTGCCATGAATCCTGAAAAATCAGACCAGCGCTACAGGGAGTTGGATGCACTCCGGGGAATTGCGGCCCTTTCAACGGTCTTTTTCCACTTCACTTTGGGACGTCCCGAGGCGGATTACGGGTTTGAGCTCGGCGTAACCGGTGTCGACCTGTTCTTCATCATCAGCGGGTTCGTTATTTTCATGACGATCAATAAGGTATCTTCTACCCTGGAGTTTGCCGTTAACCGCTTTGCGCGGCTTTATCCCACCTATTGGGCTTGCGTGACCCTGACCTTTCTGCTCATGATCGCCGTGGCGTTTATCGCTCATAAAAGCCATCCGTCGTTCTACCAATATGCAGCTAATATGACCATGTTCCAGTTTTATTTCGGGGTGCAGGACCTGGACGGCCCGTACTGGACCATGCTCGTGGAAATGCTGTTCTACATCTGTATCGGGTTGCTGAACACGTTCGGCAAGATGAAATACGTACTGCCGATCGGTCTGGCGGCGGTCGGCATGACCATCGTGATGGACCTGGCGATGGATTTCTGGTTTCCGGCCCTGCAAAAGGTCCACGACTATTTCCCGCTGATCACCCATTTTCCGCTTTTCCTGTCGGGCATCATTTTTTACAAACTGATGAATGGAGCGGAAGGCAAATCAGAAAAGCCTTTTCTGTACAGCGCGCTGGCCGTTTGTTTCGGCGCTGCCCTTTTGCTGTACGATAACGGCGGGAAGAGCGTTCATTTCATCAATTTCGGGCAATACCTCTGCTGCCTGGTACTGTATTACCTGGTGTTTATCCTGTTCGTCCACAACAAACTGGGCTTTGTCGTCAACCGGGTGACCTTGTTTCTGGGCAAAATATCCTTTCCGCTGTACCTCATCCAATTGTACATCAGCATCAATTTTGTCATTCCCGGTCTAATGAAATACGCCGGATTCGGCTTCTGGCCGGCTTGTCTAGGCGCTTTGGCGGTCTTGCTGGCGCTCTCGGCAGCGATCAATTATTTCGTGGAAATCCCGATGAACAGGCGGCTTAAGACGTGGTTCCGCAGGAAATTGGGATTCCGGCGGCGGCCGGCGGGGGTGTGAGGCGGATGTCAGTTGTCAGTTGTCAGTCTCCGCCCGGCAACTTCGCCGAAAGCTTCGTCGCCCGGTGGCCGTAGCTTCAGCGGAGGAGTGGGTCAGTTGGGGTTAAGGTAAATTTTCGGGGATGTTCAAAATAGTGTTTTCGCGAAAAGACGCAAAGTTTTAATTTTCAACACGTTGCGCGGGCTGTAAATCCGGTTGACACAAAATGCTGAACGGTCTCCAACCGGTAATCTCATAGAATCAGAATCATTGATATTACGATCGTTGCTTTGTGGCGGGCATCCCCGTCCGCCAAAGCTCCCAAGAGCGACGGCGGGCAGCATCAAGCATCCAGTTTCCAGCATCTAGTATCAAGCATCAAGCATCCCCCGTCCGCCATAGCCCTAAAGCGACGGCGGGCAGCATCAAGCATCCAGCATCAAGCTTCCAGTATCCAGCATCAAGCCAACATCCCCGCTACCGCAGCCGTCATAAAACAGGCGACCGTACCGCCGATGAGCGCTTTAATGCCGAGTTCGGTCAGGGTTTTGCGTTGGCTGGGCGCCAGCGCGCTGATACCGCCGATCTGGATACCGATGGAGGAGAAATTGGAGAAGCCGCAAAGGGCATAGGTAGCGATGATCACGGACTTCGGATTGAGTTTATGCGCTGAAGCCTGAATAACGCTCAGGTCGGTATAGGCAACCACTTCGTTGATAGCGGTCTTTTTGCCCAGCAGGGTGCCCACGATCATGAGGTCGGGGTTGGGTACGCCCAGCAACCAGGAGACCGGTGCAAAGGCGAAACCGAGGATGCTTTCCAGGCTCAGGCTGGAAAATTGCCCGCCGCTCTGGTAATTGATCCACAGGTTCAGCCCCGAAACGTCGCCGGCCCAGCCGAGCATGCCGTTGAGCAGGGCGATCAGCGCGATGAAGACCAGCAGCATGGCGCCGACGTTGACCGCCAGCCGAACCCCGTCGGTGGTGCCCAGCGAGATGGCGTCGAGGAGGTTGTTGCCGACCTTATCGCGCGGTACTTCCAGGTTGGTGTTCAGCTCTTCGGCGTCTTCCTGCGGGTACAACATCTTGGCCGCTACGATAGCAGCCGGAGCCGACATGATGGACGCCGTGAGGAAGTGGATGGCGAATTCCGGACCCAGGAGCGCCACAAACAGGGCGAAAACCCCGCCCGCGATGGTGGCCATGCCCCCCGTCATGAGGCACATGATCTCGGAGGGCGTCATTTTTTCCAGGTAGGGTTTGATGACCAGGGGCGCTTCCGTCTGGCCGATGAAAACGTTGGCCGCAGCCGCCATGGTTTCGGCGCCCGACAGGCGCATGAATTTGCTCATCAGCCAGGCAAACCCGTAAATGATGCGCTGCAGGATGCCGAAATAGAACAGGATGGATGAGAAGGCTGAGAAGAAGACCACCGTAGGCAGCACCTTGAAAGCGAACATGTACCCCACCTTGTACATGATGTGCTGGCCGTTGCTGAAATCCATAGCCTGAATGTACGCTTCATCCGGCCAACTGCCGAAAATGAAGGTAGCGCCGGCCTGGGTGTAATCCAGCAGTTTGACAAAAAGGTCGGCAATCCACTTGAAAAAGGTGTAAATGAACGGAACTTTCAGGATGGCTACACAAAGGATCAATTGCAACGTAACGCCCCCGCCTACCAACCGCCAATTAATGGCTTTCCGGTTCTTGCTCAACGCATAACAAATGCCCAGCAGTACTGCTATGCCCAAAGCGCCGCGCGCAATATTGGTAATCAATTCCATGGTTTACTTGTCTTAAAGGTGGTGCTTCGTGGCCAAATGTAAATATTTTTGCCGTTATCACCCTCCCTTTTTTATTTTTGCGCAGTTTGCGATCCTTTATGAAACCATTGATCATCGGCATTACCGGCGGCAGCGGGTCGGGCAAGACCAGCTTCATCAAGCAGCTCCGCGAACAATTCAAACTGGAAGAACTCTGCATCATCTCCCAGGATGACTACTATTTCCCCCGTCAGCATCAGGAAAAGGATGACAAGGGTATCGAGAATTTCGACCTGCCGAAGTCAATCGACAAAAAAGCCTTCCACGCGGATATCCTTCGCCTGATCGACGGCCAGATCGTGGAAAGGACCGAATATACGTTCAACAATAAGAACGTCTCGCCGAAACTGATCACCTTTCAACCCGCTCCCGTACTGATCGTGGAAGGGATCTTTGTCTTCCACTATAAAAAGGTCCGCAACCTGCTCGATCTCAAGATCTTCCTCCACGCCAAGGAAAACCTCAAGGTCATCCGCCGGATCAAACGCGACCAGACCGAGCGGAACTATCCGCTGGAGGATGTGCTGTATCGCTATGAAAAACACGTGTTGCCCACCTTCGAACGCTATATCCAACCTTATACCGAAGATGCCGACCTGGTGATCAACAACAACCACAGTTTCGAAATGGGATTGAAGGTGCTGACTGGATTTATCCGGGATCATCTTGGACAATAACCAGTTCCTCCGCCTGGATGGCGTTAAGGATATTCAATTTCATAACATTCCACAAATTTAGCTAAATTCATGGAGTATATTCCACAAATTTAGCTAAATTTGTGGAATATACATTGGTTGAACGATTCAGATGAATTCCATTCACAGAGCGATTGAAGATAGATTACCCCTGCGGCTGCAAGCCGGCAAAGTGTTGGTTTTATTAGGTCCCAGACGGACCGGCAAGACCTATTTGCTAAAACAATTGTCAAAAAAACTGAAGGAACCGGTTCTTTTTTTGAATGGAGAAGACTTTGACGTTCAGCGGCAGTTGGCGAACAGGAGCGTCAGCCATTACAAAGCGCTTTTGGGGAATACAAAAATATTGGTTATTGATGAAGCTCAAAAGGTCCCGAAAATCGGTCAAATTCTGAAATTAATGGTCGATGAGATAGCCGACCTGAAGATCATTGCCACCGGTTCTTCAACATTTGACCTCACCCGGCAGTTCGGCGAACCCCTGACCGGGCGTAAAACCACATTAAAAATGTTTCCGGTAGCCGAGTTGGAATGGGCTGAATTTGAAGATCCGATACAAAGGGAAGCCAATATGAGGGAAAGGCTGGTTTTTGGCGGATATCCTGAATTGTCCCACCTTAAAAGTCGCAATGAAAAATCGGGATACCTGAAAGAGTTGGTCAACAGTTTTCTGCTGAAAGATATTCTTGAGTTGGATGGAATCCGGTATTCCGGGAAAATATTGGATTTACTTCGCCTGGTCGCCTTTCAGGTCGGTAGCGAGGTTTCACTTCAAGGATTGTCCAGGCAAATTGGACTCGACATAAAAACGGTCGACAAGTACCTTGATCTTCTCGAACAGGTTTTTGTCATTTACAGATTGAGGGGGTTCAGCATGAACCTCCGCAAGGAAGTGGCCAAGAGTCCGAAGTTCTATTTTTATGATAACGGCATCCGCAATGCAGTCATTTCAAACCTGAATCCGCTCGAGCTTCGCAATGACGCCGGATTATTGTGGGAGAATTATATGCTGGCAGAGCGATTGAAATATCAACATTACAGGGATTTGGCAGTGAATAATTTTTTCTGGCGCACTTACGACCAACAGGAGATCGATTGGATTGAAGAACGGGAAGGCAATCTTTTTGCCTATGAAATGAAATGGAACACGAAGCGCGTCAAAACACCGGTAGCCTGGCACAATGCTTATCCGGATGCCGTTTTTCGAATGGTGACACCTGACAATTACAGGACTTTTATCCTGGATGAGTAATTGATTTAGACCATGGATATCCGCAGCGAACTTGAAAAAAGATACGAAAACGGGTTGATGCCCCGGATTGCCGGCTATATCGGCAATGATCAGGCCCGGTTTGACCATTTGATGGAGCTTGTATTCGGAAGCGAACCGTCGGTGGCCAGGCGCGCTTCCTGGGTCATCAGTCATTGCACAGAGCGGTACCCCCATCTCGTGCGCCCCTGGCTTGAAAAACTGGTGCACAGCCTCTCAAACCCCGGCCTGGACTATTCCATCGTGCGCAGTACGGTCAAGGTGCTGGCCGAAACCGGCGACCTGCCCGAGGTACTCCAGGGGTACATCCTCGAACACTGTTTTGATCTCCTGCTCAATCCCAAGACGGCAGTCGCCATACAGGTGCATGCCATGCAGGCCATTTTCAATATCTCCAAAGATGAGCCCGACCTGCTGCGCGAACTGCGCGAAGTCATCCAAGGGCAGATGGAATACGGAACGGCCGGGTTCAAGGCCCGAGGCAAGCGGATATTGAAAGAGATCGGGAAGGTGGTGAAAGATTGAATGGGTTAAACATGCAGGGGCCATGAACCCCTTGCCGTTAGGCTTGTTGTACCCTGCACAAACAGGCGCAATGGAACAACTACAAGCGGCAATCCGGCACATGATCGCTGTTTCGGATATGGAGATGGAAGTATTGCTCGGAAATTGCAGGATCCGGACTTTCAAACGGCAGGAAAACCTGAGCTTTCCGGATTATACGCCCAATGAGATCTTCTTCATCAACAGGGGCATTATCCGGGTGATCGTCACCGACAACAAGGGTACCGAGCACACCATCCATTTTGCCATGGAAAACCAGTTCATAGCTGATTATTCCGGCTTCATCCTCCGGCAGCCTTCCATGTACACCCTCCAGGCCATCGAAGAAACGGAAACGGTCGTTTTGCCCCGCGCTTCCATCGACTGGGGGTACCAAAACCTGGCGCAAGGCGATAAACTGGGCCGTCTCATTGCCGAATTCTACTTCATTTATCAGGACAACCGGATCAAGAACCTGTACGCCCGCACTCCAAAAGAGCGGTATGACAGCATTGAAGAAGTCTTTCCCGATATCCACAACCGGGCGCCCCAACATATGATCGCTTCCTACCTGGGGATCACGCCGGTACACCTCAGCCGTTTAAAAAGGCAACAGAAGCGTAAAACGTAAACATTTGTTATCGTTTTCCGGCCCCAACCCCGCCTAATTTTGCCTTCTGATCGAAATCCGTTTAAATGAGATATTTTCTGACCACCCTGTACGGAAGGAGCGAAATCCTGTTCCTTTTCGGGGCCGTTTGCTTGCTGGCTGCCTTGGTTTTTATAACCCTCACCCGGTATTCCGATACCCAGGTAATGGGCGTGAATGCGTGGTACAAACCGTTCAAATTCGCCCTATCCATCGGCATTTTTTGCTGGACGATGGGATGGTATACCGGATACCTGGACGGCGGGCCGGGGTTGAGAACCTACGCCTGGGCCATGGTCATCCTGCTGGGGTTCGAACTGGTCTATATCGCCCTGCAAGCCGGCCGGGGGCAGCTTTCACATTTCAACGACAGCAGCCCTGTATATGCCGGCTTGTACGCGGCTATGGCCGTCGCCGCTACGGCAGTTGCGTTATGGACCGCCTATATCGGCCTGTTGTTTTTCCGGGAAGATTTTCCCGGGCTCCCGGATCATTATGTCTGGGGCATCCGGACCGGGATTGTCATTTTTGTGATTTTTGCCCTGGAGGGTTTCGTGATGGGGTCCCGGATGTCGCATACCATCGGCGGCCCGGACGGCGGTCCCGGACTTCCGGTAGTCAACTGGAGTACCCGTTACGGCGATCCTCGCATTGCGCACTTTATCGGCATGCACGCCCTGCAGGTCCTGCCGATCCTTTCCTGGTTTTTACTGAAGGACACGAAAGCCGTTTTGCTGGCGGCGATGCTCTACGGCCTGCTGGCCGTTTTTACGCTGGTGCAGGCCTTGCAGGGCAGAGCGATTTTTAGTGGTCAGTCGTAAGTCAGGTAACCGAGCGAAGTCAAAATTACGGTCATCAGTCTCCAGTTCGTCAGTGGGCAGTCTCCAGGTTGCCATGATAACGGCAGTTCAACCATCCAACCATAAAACCATCCAACCATTAAAATATGAACCTCCCAAAGTCAGAACAAACAAGGCTGAAAACCAATTACGGCCCCTGGGCCGTCGTCACGGGCGCTTCCTCCGGGATCGGGCTCGAATTGGCCGAAAGGCTGGCGGAAGCGGGCCTGAACCTGGTGTTGAATGCCCGCCGGGGGGATCTCCTCGAAAAGTTGGCGGCGGATTTGCGCACCCGTTTCGGGATCGAAGTCCGGGTAGCGGCGGCGGATCTTTCAACGCCGGTAGGAACGCAAGAAGTCATGAATGCTACGCGAGATCTGGATGTCGGCCTGTTGGCGGCCAACGCCGGATACGGCACCTCCGGTTTATTCATCGACTCGGAACCTGAAGCCGAAATCAACATGCTCCGGGTCAACTGCGAATCTCTGCTGATCCTGACACGCCATTTTACCGGTATTTTCAAAAAAAGAAAACGGAGCGGTATTCTGTTGATGAGCTCGATTGTCGCCTTTCAGGGAGTGCCCTATGCGGCCCATTACGCGGCCACGAAGGCCTATGTGCAATCGCTGGCCGAAGCGCTGGCGATCGAACTGAGGCCCTGCGGTATCGATGTGCTTGCGCCGGCTCCGGGGCCGGTCCACAGCGGATTTGCAGGTCGGGCCGGCATGCAAATGGGAATGGCGCTTACGCCTGCTGATATCGGTGTACCCATTCTGAAGGCCCTGGGCCGCCGGTCGACGGTCTTGCCGGGATGGTTGTCCAAGGTATTGGTTTTGTCCTTGCGGTCGGCGCCCCGGTGGGTCAGGATCCGGATCATGCGGGGGATTATGAAGGGAATGGTGGTGGGTCGTAAGTCGTAAGTGGTAAGTCGTAAGTCGTAAGTCGTAAGTGGTAAGTCGTAAGTGGTAAGTCGTAAGTCATAAGTCTGGAAACTGAGCGTAGCCGACTTCGTCAGCCGGAGGCCGAAGTTAAGTCGTAAGTGGGGGTCCTGAGCGCAGTCGAAGGATAAGTCGGGTAACGCTTCCGGTATCGCACTGATGACTAATCCACAAAATGCTTCCGCAAGGCCACCGCCCGCACAGCCAGGTAAAGCAGCAAACCCATGGGGCCGAAAATAAAAGTCAGCAGCAGGCAGGGGATCAGCAGGTACCGGTTCAGCCCGTGTTTGGCAGCATTGGAAACGATGAACCAACCGACCATCAGGTCGAAGGCCAGGTAGTGCACCCATCCGGCCAGCACTGCCCTCGGGCTGGTAAACAGCTCCATCACGCCGGCCAGGCTGCCGAAGCTTCCGGGGTCGAAGCCGCCCAGGAAATCCAGAACAAGGCAAGCGTAAAGGGCACAAAGTAAGGTTACGGCGCCGCCGATCACGATGCGGCCTGTCCACTTCCGGTAGGGTGCGATAAGCAGCACCAACCAGGTAAGTAAGGACAGCGTATTGGAGAGTTGAAACAGGAGTTCTTTGGACATAAGGCATGACCATGCGTATCGCTGCCTGGTAGACAAATGTACAAAAAGGAATTAATAAAAAGAATGTGCTATTTTTAACGTTTTTACAGGAAGGTGATCCTTTTGGATGCCAATCCGTCATTTTTATGATCATTTTTTGAAAGGCATGAGCAGAAAAGAAGTCATCGGGTTCAACCTCTCCGGCCAACACGAGCTGGGCATGTCCCTCATTCTGAATAATCCTGAAGAGGTCATCCGCCGTCGCCCTGTACCGGACAAGTGGAGCATGTTTGAGCATTACGCTCACCTCGTCCGGTACCAAAACGTTTTCCTGCAACGGGTGGACCTGATATTGAGCCGGAAAGATCCCGTCATAGAACGGTATTCCGCCGAAACCGATCCGGAGTTCACGGAGTGGCTGCAAATGGATCGGGAAGATCTCACGCAGCGATTGGTCGAGGACCGGTTCGGGGTTCTTATCCATTTTCAGGAGCTTTCGCCGGCTGCTTTGAAACGGAAGGGCATTCACCCGGTCTACGGCCCCTTGTCGCTGCTGGACTGGCACGAATTCTTTTTGCTGCACGAGGCGCACCACTTGCATGCGATGTGGAAATTGCAGATGATGAGTCGCGGGGCCGGGAAGTGAGCTTACCAAGGTTAAAGGATAAAGGTTAAAGGTTAAAGAAGCCAAATGGCAGCGGGGGTGGTAATAAAGAACCCATGTTTAGTGGCAGCGAGGCCAAGGTTAAAGATTGAACGGGACTTTAATTCGTGTAAACGCCGGCGCGGGCCGTCAGGTCTGCCATATTGGTAGCACCCGGTTTGAATATTGTGTTCCCGGCCTGTAGGGCCGGTATGTGTTGGCTTCGGACTGGTCGGAGAAATTTATTATTGTTAGGCGAACGGGCAATAAGAGGAGAGCAATTGCAATGGCAATTGAACGGCGGCGACGGCCCGGCTTTCTTTAGTAGAATGTTGAAACAAAGCTAAGGGTGGGGATAAAAATGCCCGCCCTTCCGCCACCGCTCACGGGTATACGTGCGAGGCTCCATGCAGAGCCTTCAGGTTCCGGTTCCATTGCGCAATAGAGAAGCTTCGGGGTTTATTTGATTTTTCGATTCAAAAATAAACAATAAAATTTAATTTACAAAATTTTTAAATTATTTTTTGTAAAAATCCAGCCAACTGATAATCCCCCACCCAAAATCGGATCATTCGACCCAATCCAATCATCCAATCAATCCATAGCCTTTTCCACCACCCCACTCTGCTCATACCCGATCCGCTGCGCTACCGCCACCACCGTTTTCCCATTTCCAACCGAAACCGGATGGGTGTACACCTGCCAGTTCACACCCGGTTCCTGCCCTTTTTCCAGGATCTGATACCCGATGGAAGCGCCTTTGGTCTCATCCGTTATGCGCACTTCATTCCCTTTGATCACGATCAACGGATCGGCCGTAACCGGCGGCGCATCCCCGCCGTTCCACATCTGTTTCAACAGCTCAGCCTCGGGAATCCGCCCCAGGTCGTTGGTCTTTGTCAGCCATTTGTCCATGACCTTGCGCAGGCGTTTGAGCGCTTTGCCATAAGCCGGATCACCGGCCAGGTTATTGAGCTCGTGCGGGTCGGCATCGATCAGGTAAAGTTCCTCCGGCGGCCTGGGCGCTTTGAACCATCGCATTTGCACCTCATTCAACCGGCCGGCCTCTTTTTCGCGGAGAATGCTCCGCATCCCGGGTTGCTGCAAGCGGTAAGGGATGTCCTGGTAAGCCGGTAACTCGGGATGGAAATTCCGGATGTACTGGAAACGCTGATCCCTGACGGATCGCACCCGGTCGACCGGGATATCCATGCGGTCGCGGGCGCCGAAAATGTATTTGCGGGGTTTGGCCTTGTATTGCCCTGCAAAGGCCTGTCCTTGCATATATCCTGGCGGTTTGATCCCGAACATCGACATGACTGTAGGGCCGAGATCCATCAGGCTCACGAGGTCTTCCACCACGGTGCCCGCGCCTTTCCCGTCGGGGTACCGAACGATCAGGGGCACCAAAAGGCCGCGCTCGGTGACCTCCCGTTTGATGTAAGGCAGTCCGTCGCCGTGATCAGCCCAGAAGAAAATGATCGTATTGTCCATTTCGCCGGCGGCTTCCAGTTCCTTGAGCTTTTCGCCGACCCAGTCGTCCATTTCCGAGATATTGGAATAAAACCGGGCGATGTCCAGCCGCACGCTGTCGGTATCCGGATAAAAAGGCGGTACATTCACCTTCGCCGGATCGACCCGCAACGGGTGGTCGGCCCGGGCCCACACCTGCGATTCGTGGGTGATGGTGCTGTTGAAAATGGCAAAAAACGGTTGCCCCGGTTTTCGATTCTTGTAATGGGCGGTATTGCTGGTCTCATCCCAGACGGTGGGCGGCGCGGTGAACTGGTAATCCGTCTTGGAATTATTGGTGCAGTAGATCCCCGCTGCCCGCAGATATTCGGGATACGCCTTCACTTCCGGCGGCGGTACAATGGAGTAATTTTTCGGAACCCCCTTGACCTCGGGATAAATATTGAACGTCCGCATGTTATGCCCCCCGACGCTGGTCTGGTACATGGCCGTGATGATGGCGCAACGGCTTGGCGCGCAAACCCCGGCTGTCGTATAGGCGCGGGTATACCGAACGCCTTCTTTGGCCAACCGATCGATATTGGGGGTGGGCACAGTTGGATCTCCGTAACATCCCAGTCGCGGGCTCAGGTCCTCAACCGATAACCAGAGAATGTTCATCGGTTTTGAGGTTTGACTGAATAGCGAAATAAAAGAAAGAATAAACACTGGAAATAACATCCGTCTTTTCATGCCGATTTTTTTTGATCGGTTAGGAAAGGTTCAAAAATATGACTTTATTACAGGAAGAAAATAAAGAAAGACCCTTGTATGTTGAAAGCAACTTTCACTTCCCTTGCCGTTTTCCTGTATTTTGGCCTTGCGGGGCAATCCCGGGCTTTCTTTTTAAATGAAAACGGACTATTACTCCAGGATACTGCGGTCGCTTGTCTGTGTTCAACCGTCGACTCATTGAACCAGGCATTCGAAACCTCAGATCCCGAACCCAATCAGCAGTCTGCACCCCAGGCAAGGGGACATTATATTGAATTCAGGACAACTCCTCCCAACGCTCTGGCTGATATGAAAGCGGGCGTGGATTTTGAACAATTCATCAAGCGACACTCGCCTCAAAAAGTGGATCGGGATGTGATCATCCAAAAATCATACGCCTGGCTGAATAATACGGCTGTAACCCAATTTACCTATCTGCCTTATAATCAAAATTTTGGCAACAGACTAACATCGGTTGAATCGCCTTATGACGGCACGGGTATTCCAGATTTATTGCGAAAATCATCCTGATAAAGCAAGGTCAGACCAACTCAGGCGACAGCTTGACAAAGCGATACAAACCATGCCGGATTATATGGCACGACAAATCGCAATCGGAAATAAAACCGATGGGCAGTCTCTTTTACGTAACGCAAAACGATAGGTGATGCCGATTTCTTTCAATTTCCGATCCACCGGCGCCGGGATCCCCTTTCTCTTCCAACACGGCCTGGGCGGCAACCTCCAACAGGCGCAGGATCTCCTTGCCGGTCTTGAAGGCGTCCAATTGATCTCCATGGACAGTCGAGGGCACGGCCAAACGCCCTTTGATCCGACACATCCGCCGTCATTCAACCAATATGCCGACGATGCCGTTGCATTGCTCGATCACCTGGGTATTGAAAAGGCCGTTGCCGGCGGGATCTCCATGGGATCGGGTATAGCGTTGAACCTGGCGGTCAGATACCCCGAAAGGGTGCTTGCGCTGGTCCTGGTACGGCCCGCCTGGCTGGATCATCCCGATCCGGCCAACCTGAGCATCCTTTCTTCAGCGGCCGACTTTATGGGAACGCCACTCGGACAGGAGCAATTCCAGGCATCGGACATCTTTATTCGGATGGATCTGGACCTGCCCAATGCCGCCCGTTCCATTCTGGGACAATTCGCCCGCGAACAGGGTCAACATACCGCAAAAATCCTGAAAAGCATGATAAGGGACGCGCCGGTTGCCGACCTGAACCTGTTGAGGTCCATCCGGCAACCGGCGCTGATCCTGGCCAGTGAACGCGACCCGCTTCACCCGCTTGATTTCGGAATCGTACTGGATCAATACCTGCCCGATAGCCGGTTTGTTGAGGTAACTAGCAAATATGTCGATGAGATGCAACACGCCAGGGAGGTCCTGGGATATGTCCGTGAATTTGTAATCCGGCAGCAACCTTTCCTGAAATTCGATTGATGGTCGGATTATTTCAAAAACAGGTTGTGCAACCCGTAAACCTCCGGCGTCGGCAGTTCATCAAAGATCCCTTGGAGGATCGGGATCAACACCTGACCGAAAGCCTCGAATTTTTCAGCGGATTCCCAGATGTCGATCACTTCGAGATGGCCTTCTCCTGCCGCAAATGCCACATGGAACAACCGGCTGGGATTGTCCTGCTGACCGGCAGCTGCCAACCCTTCCAGGATCTTGTCGTATTGCGCTGCCGACATGGCGCCGGGTTTAAAATGGATCAGCACTGCCCCCGGCGGGATTACCGCAGGAATAGGCTCCATTTGCTGGTTGTAAACCGGGTAAACCTGCAACGGCGGCGTATTGATGTTATTGGCCTTGTATACTTCCATGTTTTTGGCTGAACGGGCATCCAGGGAAGCTTTATCCGGGAAAATGCCGAAGGAATAGAGCCCGGCCGGTTGCATGGCGCCGATGGCATGGAAGGTCCAGCCCAGCTCCCAGACGCCGGCCTCTTTCAATTTGGCGACAGCGCCGTCGTACATGGCCGGTACAGCGGTTTCGGACCGCATCACAGTGATATAGCCTTTATTTTGAGCGGACACTGCGTACAAACCGGCAAGTATGAAAAAACTGGTAAAAAAAATGCGGTTCTTCATGGTGAATTGAGTTTTAGCCTGCCCCGGGAAGAGCATTCTTAAAAACAGAAGCCCTTCCGGAACGAGGCGTGTTGTGAATCAGCGATTAATTATTGGTTTTGCCGGCGTCAGGCGCAGCCATCAATTGGGCTTCGAAATTTTTCATATCGAATTTGATGTCCAGCGACCGGATTTTCCCCTTGCCGTCGAGCTCAAAGATGGCTGTCAAAGGCACCTCGGCTTTATTATTTGACGGCGGATTTCCCATCATGCTCCCGGTATTGGTGCCGGTGAAAACGCCCCTTACGGCCACCTTGTTACCGGAGGCAAACCAATCGACGATCTCATGGTGCATGTCCGGAAAAGCCGTTTTAAAGCTTTCGCCGACGCCTTTCCAGCCCATCTTGTTAATGGTAACTGAAGGAGAAAATGGAGCTGAAACGGTAAAATCGTCGGTCAGCAGTTCACCGACTGCGTCCAGATTGCCGGCGTCGACCCAGGCAAAATAATGGGTTACGATCTTGCCGGCGTCCTTTTCCTGGGCCTGGAGCGTGGAAAAAGAAAGGGCTGCGAACAATGCGGAAAGAATGAATAAGGATTTCATGGTCAACAAATTTTGAATTGGTTTAATGGTTTCAATGGCCCAAATTTCCGCCGTCGGGCCGCCCATTCCCAAGTTCAAAATGTGTTCAATGCTTGTTCATAGTTGTCCAAAGTTGGGTATATGTTGAAGTTGGCGCTGGCAACAAAGACCCCATGTTTAATAGCAGCGGGCCGTCAGGTCCGCCGTGTCAAGGTTAAAGGTTAAAGTAGAAAGGATAAAGAAGCATAACGGCTGCGGGCCGTCAGGTCCGCCGTGGCAAGGTTAAAGGTTAAAGCAGAAAGGTTAAAGAAACCTAACGGCTGCGGGCCGTCAGGTCCGCAATGTAGGTAGGGTATGTGATGGCTTCAGGTGGGCGGCATACGTCGTTGCCGGATGCTGTAGGACCGGCGATCCTGACAGACCGCCAGGCAGGCCCAAAAAGAGGAAAAAGGTCGTTACGATTTACGAGCCCAACGAAGCAATCCATTCCCGGATCAATTCCACGCCTTCCGCATGGACCATCGTCCGGCCCACCTCGGGCATCATGGCCCCCGGGTCGATCGATTCCATGCGGTACAGGAGGATGGATGCTTCGGGATGACCCGGCACGATGCTGTACAAGCGGCCGCCGGAACCTTTACCGGTGGAAACCGGCGCTTTGAAGATACCCAGATTGGGCCCGGGCCTTTCGTCGTAGGTGAGAAAAAGGCCGGAAGTGTTAGCGGCGCCATGCGGGTTGTGGCAATGCCCGCAATTGACGTCGAGATAAGCCATGGCGCGGTCCTGGATCGAGCCGGAAGCCGGGTCATCCCACTGCGCCAGAAAGGGCATGAAATGTCCGTTCACACCAGAAAGATAGCCGGTTTTCGCCCATCTGACCAATTGGTCTTCTTCACCGTCGATGTAGGCATAGGATTTGTCCAGGTTGCGCACTTTCGGGCCGATGGGTATCAGTTTATCATCATAGGCGTGGCATCCCTTGCATTGGTTGCGCGTGGGCACCACATAATTGACCCTGACCGGCGTGCCGGCGGCATCCGTATATTCCACCTTTCGGATTGTGCCGGCCAGGTAGATCCGCGCTTCCGTTTGCTCGTCGTTCCACACATAGGTCGACGCATCCCACCCTCCCGGTTGGTGGATCAGCAAGCGCGTTTCAATGATCCGCCTGCCTTTGGCCGGGTTTCGCTGGTCGATGGGATAAAAGAAATTCTTGATGAGCACGGCGCCCACGGGGAAGTCCAGCACATCGGAAATATTGTAAACGGCGGAAACACCTTTGGGCATCCAGACAAACCGCGCCTTTTCCGCATAATCCGAGAACAAGGGCGTTTTCAAGTCGTACGGCAGAACCCCTTCATTCGGTGTCAGGTTTTTCAATTCACCGGTAAAAAAACGGTAGTCAGACAACTTTTCAAAGGTGTCGGATTCCACCCGGACACCTGTATCGGAATCCTTCCGGCATCCCGCCCAGACCAGCAAAACAAGCATAAATCCTCCGAACAGCAAACTGTATTTCATCATCATTTCCTGGTTAAATCACACCTTGAACAGCGCGTTTACCCGCGCCAGGTCCTGCTTATGAGCTTCAATGACATCCATCGTATTGGGCGTTCCGTCTTCCACACATTGCTCGATGACAAGGTGCGGCCGGATCTTTCGTTTTTTTAATTCAGCGGCAAAGCGTTCGTAATCGATATCCCCCGCGCCGAAGGTCTCACTCCAGATGCCGTTGACAGATTGCCGCAAATGCAATTCCACAACCCGGTCCCCGTACATCTTCAATACGTCAAAAACAGCGACCTCCGAATCCTGG
This sequence comes from Lewinellaceae bacterium, assembly GCA_020636325.1. Lineage (GTDB taxonomy): Bacteria > Bacteroidota > Bacteroidia > Chitinophagales > Saprospiraceae > JACJYC01. Next base: position 15,717 of record JACJYC010000009.1, on the reverse strand, counting down.
GACCCCCTGAATACCCAGTGCACATCAAAGCAATACGCCACATTCCGCGGGGAGGTATTCTGGAACATATGGTGGTATTCCCGCGCGCCGGCCAGCATTTCCGTATTGTGCGTATGATAGGCCAGCGTCATGCCCTTTTTCCGAAGTTCGGCGCCGAGGTAGTCCAGGTTTCTGGCCTGTTCCTTCAACTCATCGTCCGATTTCACCTCGGTGCCGCCCCATTGGATTGGGCTTGGATTGGTCACCAGGATATTGACCCCGTAAGGGCGCGCGGCATCCGCGATGGCCAGCACCGTTGCGATGGATTCGGCGGCTTCCTCTTTTTTATGCAATACGCTGTTGACGTAGGCCGACGGCGCCGAAATGCCGTATTCCTGCAATTTGGGCATGATCTGTCCGGTAAATTCCACATTGAACAGATTGGGTTCGATGGCTGTCAGGCCGGTCTTCAGGTAATCTTTCAGGCCGGCGTCCAGGTTTTCGCTGAACGAGGTTTTTCCCGCCCGCCAATAAAAGGTATCCCAGTTGTAGGTATTGCAGGATACGGGAAAGTCTTTCCTGAAGACTTCGGTTATTTCCTGCAACGGCCGGATAGCGGGGATTAAAGGAATGCCGGCCAGTTGACCGATAAATGAGCGTCTGGTATTGTCCATATCGCTTTGATTAGGGTGGTTGCAAATTGAGGTGGTCCGTCAGTGTTCCGCCGCCTGGACAGCCGGCCCTTCACAGTCGAAAACCGTGGCGTCCGTATTCATGTTTTCGACAATTTCCTGCGGCAAGCTGCCTTTTCCGGCATTGAGATTGAGGAAACGCACATCGCCGTTGTTGCGAATGCAGATCCGGTTCGTTCCGGTGGGTACGCCGTTATCCCCCAAGGTAGCGGGGTTGAAGATGCCATCTGTAGCGATGTCGACGGTTTGCCCCTGATTGACGGCAGCGATCAGCTGACCGAACTGGGTGGTCGTATCGACCTGGCCGGTATTGTCGGCAAACAGGTTGTCGTGGATGTAGACGGCTGAACAGAACGGGTCGTATTGATCGGATTCAAAAGGCCGGCCGGTGAACATCCAACTGATCATACTCAGGCCGACGGAGGCGTGTTGCCTGATGGTGTTCCCGAATATTTCCACCTCTTTATGGGCCATCAGGATCATCCCTGAACCGGGCGGCAACGTACTGACCACCGTACCGGGCGAGGCAAAATTGGCGTGGTTGTTGTCTTCCACCAGGTTGTTGTGCACCCGGATCTTCCAGCCGTTGGGCTGCGGCAGATCGGGCATGTCAAAGATCAGCAGGCCGCCGGTGTTTTCCTTCGCGGTATTCCCATAGACGTCCGCATTGCGCGTATTCTCAATTTCGATCCCGGCGACATTGTGGTGAGCGTAGTTGTTGCGCACCACCACATCATTGGACTGGCCGACATAGATCCCGGCATCGCTGGCAAAGGAGGCTTCACAATCCTCGATCAGGACATCCGTGCAGTCAACCGGATAGAGGCCGTATCCGCCGTTCTCCGGAGAAGCGCCGCCTGTCCAGGTAGCTTCCATATTTCTGAAGGTGACCTTCCGGCTGGCCTGCACCTTGATCGCGTCGCCTTTGGTGTCCTGGATGGTAAACCCTTCGAGGGTAAGCCCGTCAACATTCATCACCAAAAGCCCCTGCGCGCCTTCCACCTGGTCTTTGAAGGACAGCACGGTCTTGCCTTTGCCCGCTCCCTTGATGGTAATATCGGAAAGCCCTTCGAGGGATAATGACCTGTTGAAGGTAAAGGTACCTTCCGGCAGTTGGATCACATCGCCGTTCAGGGCGGTAATGAGTTTTTCGGGGAGGACCGATTCAACGTCGGCAGCATCCAGCATATTGCCGGTTTTTTGATTCTGACAACCGAAAAGGAAGGCGGCAACCAGGATGGCACATGCAATAAGGGCTTTTTTCATTGGTTTGATTCGTTTGTTTGCTGAAATTCAGGCTTCAGGTCATCATTGCCAGGTCATCCGGCATACGACACTTCCGCCTGCGGTCTGAAAGCGGATAAAATAAAGGCCGGGCGGTATGGAAAATCCTCCGGTAAATTTATCCCAGGTAATTGAATGCTGCCCCGCCGGCTGAAATCCGGAATGAAGGCGGCGGATCAGTTTCCCGGAAGCATCAAAAGCCGTGACGCTGATATCGCCCGGATGCTCCACAAGGTAGGATATCTGCGCCATATTCGACGCCGGATTCGGAAAAATCGATATCCGGTCCGGGTCCTCCGCCGCTTCCCGGGTTGCAACCGTGTAGGGTTCGCCTACGTAGATCATCAGGTATTGATCCTGGGATATGCGGATCGCACTGGGATCCCCTCCCCGGATATTGGTGGTGACGTAGCCGTTCCACATGCCCCCGTTTGGCGAGGTATTGTACCAGATGCCGTCGGGGCCGTTGCCGTAGAAGCGGAGCTCCTGGGGAGAGTCGACCATATAATTACCCGTCCAGTTGTGCTGCGGATCCGAGCCGATGGGGGGAACGGCGGTAAAATGCACCCCGTCGTTGGAGATGTAATGATAGGCTCCCGCTTGCGGACTGCCGACGGGAGCAGCATAATGCCAAAGCTGGTTGAACCGGATAACCGCCGGATCGATCACCCGGTTGGAAGGCTCGTCTACTCTGGGGTCGGGCTCGAACGTAAAATGAATGCCGTCGGCGCTTTTAGCGGAATAGGTATTGACTATCGCGCTCAACCCGCCCATCGGGAAGCCGTCGCTGGAGGAGAAATAGATCCGGATACTGTCGCCGCCGAATACGGCAAGGGTCGGATCGAACGGCCGCTGGTAGTTGGCAGGCAGGCCGTCGACTATAATTGGAACCGGTTGGGTCCAATTCAACCCCAGGTCGTAGGAGAATTTTACGGCAACCCGGTCCCAGGTCGGCGTATTGACCGGCAACCGGAACCATTGGAAAGCGCAAATCAGCGTATCGCCGTGCCACCGGATCACGGACGGCACACCGGAGGAGTCCTGGAAAATGGCAGGTTCATCAAAGACCGTACCGTCAGCAGACCGGGATATCTTCAACGGGCTTTCCCATGGCGGCGACTGGCTGTAGCCGCACTGTGTATACGCAACCAGTATGGCGAAAAGGATCAAAGTACCGGATCTCATCGTTTCAGGTGTTTGACGGGAACCTCAATGCGGCAAATAGTCCTGCACGACAGCCGCAAGGCGAACCGGGAGGAAAAATATCAAAAAATGTGCAAATCACGAATCCGTTAAATGATAAAACCCTGATCCGCCAAAGGCAACTCCCTGATCCGTCGGCCGGCAGCGGCAAAAACGGCATTGCAGAGGGCGGGCGCTACAGGCGGCAGGGGCGGTTCGCCCAGGCCGCCCGGCGGATGATCGTTTTTGATGAATTCAATCTCAATGTCGGGCGCCTGCCCTATCCGTATCCAGGGATAATCATGGAAATTGCTTTGCCGGACCACGCCGTCCTCTACCGTGATCTTGCCGTAAAAGGCTGCGCATAAACCTTCCAGGATGGCGCCTTCCACCTGGGCGCGCGCACCTTTCGGGTTGACCACAACCCCGCAGTCAACCGCAGCCCATATGCGCGGTACGGTCAGGCGGTTTTCTTCATCTACCTGCACTTCGACGACTTCCGCGACAAAGGCGCCCTGGAAATATCCGGCGGCAATGCCTTTACCCGTGCCCGGTGGCGACGGCTCGCCCCATCCCGCCATTCGGGTTACCCGCTCAAGGACGGCCAGTACCCGGTCCGTATCCAGCTGGAAACGCCCCGTGACCGGCGCCATGCCTTTTCCGTCGAGCAGTTTATGGTAAACCTGAACGGTATCCGTCGACATGGCGGCGGCCAGTTCATCCAGAAATGACAACACTGCAAAAGCATTGGAAGAATGTGAAACGGCCCGCCATTGTCCCAGCGGTATATTGGCCTTGATCTCATGGTATTGAAAATGCAGATTGGAAATCAAGCCTGCCGGGAATTCGTACTCATCCAGCTCGGTACCCCACGGATTGCCGTCGCGCCCCAGGTAAGTATTCCTGCTGGCGTTGGACATGAGGTGATTCCAGCCGGAGAATTGCCCGGCATCATCCCAGCAAGCCTGCAAGCGGTGTACCCCGGCAGGGCGGTAGAAGTCGTTTTGCACATCGTCCTCGCGCGTCCAGATCACCTTAACCGGCCGGTTGACCTTCCTGGAAACGGCAACCGCTTCAATGGCGTAATCCACGTAATAGCGGCGCCCGAAACCGCCGCCCATTCTCGGCGTATGTATCGTGATTTGCTCCGGCGCATACCCGAGCACCTCCGTCAGCGCGGCGGCCACAGACCCAGGGTTCTGGGTAGGCGCCCATATTTCGCAGGTTTCCAGGGTGGCCCGCGCCAGGCAGTTCATGGGCTCCATAGGCACATGGGCCAGCAGGGGCACCTTGTATTGGGCCGTCAAGGTTCCGGCCGCCGCGTTGACCGCTTTCCTGAAATCGCCGTCTTTGCGGACCGTGGCCGGGTTGCGGATGGCGCGCTCGTCGAGGATATCCGCCGACCGGATCGGCGGCCCTTCCGGGGTTTCCCATTCAATCTTCAGGTTTTTCCGGTTGGACAATACGGCCCAGGTCGAATCGCCGACCAAAACCACGCCCGACCGGAAGTTGGGACTGTTGGGCCGGAGCAACCGCCCGCCGTACTCCTCATTATCCAATATAAAGGCCTCGCGGATACCCGGCAACGCAAGGGCCTGTTCCCGGTCAAATCCCACAACGCGGGCCGACAGGGACGGGGGCTTCACCACCGTAGCGTACAGCATATCCGGCAGGGTCAGGTCGGAAACATAGCGGAGCTTGCCGGTCACCATATCCTTCAGATCGGGATCGGATATTGAAGCGCCGATAACTTGGAAAGCGTCCGGCGATTTGAGCTGGACCTGTTCCGGATCGGGCGCCTGAATTTCGCCGATGAGGTCGAGCAGATCGAAATAACTGACGGCGCGATTGTCCGGCGTATGGATCACCCGGCCCTCCTGGGCTGTGCATTGTGCCGGATCAACGCCCATTTTCCGGGCGCCCGCTTCCAGGAATACGGTCCGGACCATAGCCCCCGCTTTTCGCATGGCGGTCCAGTTAACGCGTACAGCCAGGCTTCCACCGGCCCATTGGCCGTCGTATTTCTCGTGGAAATCCGCTTGTTCGACGGACACGGAGGACCAGGGAATGGCCATTTCCTCTGCAATGATCATCGGGAGGGCAGTCTTGACGCCTTGTCCGATCTCCGGGTTTTTGGCCAGCAGGATGAACCTTCCGGCCGGGTCGATTTTTACAAACGGCGTGAAGGGCAGATCAACCGGCGGTAACGGCTCGGGTTCCGGCGCATTCGTACATCCCGGCAGGTAAACGGCGATGCAAATGCCGCCGCCGGCCAGGGATATCGTCTTAAGAAAGTTTCGTCTGTCAGGTCGGTGGGTAGTCGGTTTTTCCATACCCCTAAAGACCGGGATCTGCCGTTACCGTTGCAAAGCGCGCCTGGGCCGGCCGAAAATTTCGATCAGAATAGCGACCAGCACACCGCCATATTCGATACCGATCACCCAGTAATTTTCTTTGAAGGCTCCGTTGAGATAATGGATATAGGTCAGCATGATCAGCCCGGTCCACACCACCGGAAAACGCCAGCGGGTAAACAGGCTCAGGAACAGCAACATAATGGTATACCACGGGTGAATTGTCGTGCCGCACGCCAGATATGCAAGCAACGACCACATGGCGATCTCCGGCAGGCTTTTCCAATCCTTCCCCCGTTCGAGTGCGGCCAGCAGGAGGATAAAACCGGCCGACAAAATCGCCAGTCTCGGCCCGATCCAGGCAATCTGGTTATAACCGGCAACCTGATAGCCGATCCATCTGGCAATGTAGTACAGGCCGGCATTGAACTCGAACTGGTGGAAATAAAGCCCTAGGCTCTGCCCGATATTGCGAAAAAAAACGCCGTTCAGCAATGGTGTGAAGAACACCAATAATGCCGCGCCGCAAATGCCGAAAAACCGGAAAACAACCGGCCAACGCCCGGCGGCGTACAACCGCCGGATAAAAAGCGGAAAGAACATCAAGGGGACCAGCTTGGCCGCCACCGCTCCGGCCATTGCCAGTGCCGCCGTATTGATCCGGCCGATCTGCAGCCACCTCAAGCCGGCTACAAACATCAATACCATGACGCCTTCAAAATGCAGGTTCCCGGAGATCTCAACGATGACCAGGGGGTTGAAAGCGTATAACAAGGCGCGTTTCGGCGGCATGCCCCAGCCTTGCAAAACGCGCGGCAAAAAGATAAGCGTACCCGCCTCAGCGGCAATCAAAACAGCGCGGATCACCAGGGTGGCGCCGGTTATGCTGTGGGGAAACAACCAGGAGGCCGTTGCAAATACAGCCTGCGCAACGGGCGGATAAATGGTGAAGTATTCCGGCGAATTGAGCCTGGCAAACAGGTCGGCCGTCAGCCCCGGCACCCGATGCCCCTCTTCCAGGTAATAACCCGGCAAATGATCGAACGGATTAAGGCCGGCATTGATCAGGCGGCCGTCCCAGATGAAGCGGTAGATATCGTCCGACAGATTGGGTATGGCCGGCAGCAACAGCAACCGGATGATCACGGCAGCCGCCAGATAAAACAGGAGGTGATCCTCAGCGGCCTGCCGGTACAGCCAGATATATGCGGCAAAAGCCGGAATATAAAAGGCGAGAAGGACATAGAAATCCTGCTGGCGGGGAATATGCACCATTCCCAGCACAGCGCCGGTCAGGATAAAAAGCCCGGTCCACGTATAGATCTGCGGGAGTCGATCGGCCATAACATCCGGCCCTGGAAAGACCGTCGTTTATCAGGAACTATTTTTTCTCCTTGAGGATGGCAACGGAGGAAGAACTGCCCAGCCGCCTGGCGCCTGCACGGATCATGGCTTCTGCCTGCTCCAGCGTCCGGATGCCGCCGGAAGCCTTGACGGCTACCTTATCCCCCATTGTCTTGTGCAGGTAGGCCACTATTTCCGGGGTAGCCCCGGCGCCCAGGAATCCGGTCGAGGTTTTTACGAAATCAGGTTGAACAGACAGGCAGATGTCACATACTTTCTTCAATTCGGCCTCGGTCAGCAAACCTGTTTCCAGGATCACTTTGACGAGCTTGCCCTTGAGGTGAACGGCTGTCACCAACCGGTCGATATCGCTTTGAACGTAATTCCAGTTAGCCGATTTGACGGCGCAAAGGTTGATCACCACATCCAGCTCGGCTGCGCCTTCATCGAGTGCGCGCTTGATCTCTTCCACTTTGGACGGGGTGGAGCTGTAGCCCATAGGAAAACCGATTACCGTTGCGGTGTGGATCTTGGAACCGTCAAGGCGGGTAGCTGATTCCTTGACGAAATAGGGCGGAATGCAAACAGCAGCAAAGTCGTGCTGTTTGGCCTCGTCGCAGGCTTTGTGTACATCTGATAGACTGCAGTCAGCTTTTAAAATAGTATGATCAAAATACTTGGCGAAGCTCATGGGCTGCATATAACTTGGCGTTCTTTAATAGGGGAAAAAGCGCTGCAATTTAGAGAAAAATTTTATTTTGCAAGGCCATTTGTACAATCAATCGGCTGACCCCGAAACGGCTTATTTTTAAAAAACTGATCAACAAGGGATTACTGCCCGACAAACCCCGAAAATAAGTTTTGCGTATCTTGGGCGAATTGCAAAAGGCTTGTTGAACTGTGGCCTGGCTCCGAATGTAGAACAATCCGCAACATGAGAAAATTTTTCCGCCGTATTTTCCGCCTCCTGCTTCTGGCGATCCTTGTCGTGCTGGCAATCGTCATTTTCAAGACCTATACCTTCCATTCGATGCAGGTGGCCATCGACCCCGTCCCCAGAGCTGCGGCAGATGAAAAAGCGCCGGAGCGGCTGGCCGGGGCCGTTCGCTTTGAAACGGTAAGCTTCGAGGACCGTATGGACACCCTGCCGTTCCTGAACCTGGACACCTTCCTTCAAACCACCTTTCCCAGGGTTTTTGAACGAATGGAACGGATCGATGTCGCAGCGCCGTCCCTGGTCCTGAAATGGGCGGGCGCCAAACCCATGCTGCCGCCGGTCCTGCTGATGGGGCACCTGGATGTCGTCCCGACAGAAAAAGAAACGATAGACGAATGGACGGAAGGTCCGTTCAGCGGCAAGATCGGGGATGGATTCGTCTGGGGACGCGGCACCCTCGACGACAAACTGAACGTAATGGGCCTGCTCGAATCCGCCGATGCCTTGCTGGAACAGAACTACCAGCCGGAAAGGACCATTTATTTCTCCTTCGGTCATGACGAGGAGCTGGGCGGCAGGAACGGCGCTGCCCGGATTGCGGACTACTTTAAAAACCAGGGGATCCGGTTCGAATACGTACTCGATGAAGGCTTGCTGATCCTGGACGGCGCCTTACCGGGATTGAGCCGCCCGCTGGCCATGATCGGCACTTCGGAAAAGGGCGAGGCCACCCTCAGGCTGGAGGTCAGGCTCGATGAAGGCGGCCACTCTTCCATGCCGCCGGGCGAAACAGCCATCGGAATCCTGAGCGAAGCGCTGAACCGCCTCCATGAAAACCCGTGTCCGGCCAGGCTCGACGGCCCTACCCTGGAGTTGCTGCAGCACGCCGGTCCGGAGACCTCGCCTTTCTTCCGGGCGCTTTTTGCCAATACCTGGCTGACAAAGGGGATGTTGATCCGGCAGTTCAGCCAATCGGCCAGTTCCAACGCGGTGGTCCGGACCACTACGGCGCCGACGATCGTCCATGCAGGTGTCAAAAACAACGTCCTGCCTTCCACCGGTTATGCTATGGTCAATTTTCGGATCATTCCCGGCGAGACGCCCGAATCGGTAGCCGGGTACGTTGAAAAGACCATCCGCGAACCCCGCATAGCCGTTACCATACTTCCGGGGGCCGTCCCGCCTTCGCCGGTTTCGCCGACCAATACGTTCGGATTCCAGGCCATCGAGAAGACGATCCGCCAGATCTTTCCCGAAGCGGTGGTTTCCCCGGCACTGGTCATCGCCCAAACCGACAGCCGCCATTTCACCGGCCTGTCGGATGCCGTTTATCGCTTCACCCCCGTCCGCCTCACCAAGGCCGACCTGAGCCGGATCCACGGCATCAACGAAAGGATCAGCGTGGATGGATATCAGGATCTGCTTCGGTTCTATGGGCAATTGATCGTGAACAGCACGCAATAAATAAGCTGTTCGCGAGGGGGTTCCTGTCCCTGCGGGCTTAAGAATCCGTACCTTGAGCAGCGAGACAAGTAGTTCTAACGGGGCGGAAGCCGTTAAAAACAATCTGAAAGTAGATTAAATTTAATATCTTTGGTCAGGACTAAGCAATACGGAACATGATAAAAAAGATAAGTATCCGGGATTTCAAGAGTTATAAACAGGCAGAACTTAAATTGGCCCCGCTCACCGTTTTGGCAGGCGCAAATGCTTCCGGCAAAAGTAATTTTTTGGAGGCTATCCGGTTTTTAAACTGGCTTGCGCAGGGGCAAAAACTTTCTGCGCTTCAGCATCATGTAAATGAGAATGACAGGGTGGTACGCGGAAGAATCCCGGATTTGTTTCGGCGTGGGAATAGCAAATTTGGATTGGGTTGTTCCCTTGAAACTCAATCAGGATTCAATACGCTGGAGATTGAAATCGGGCTGCGTGATGATAATGAATTGCATATTGAACAGGAAACGGTATACAATCCGAAATCTGAAGGTTATAATAATCTTTATCGTACCACCGGCCCTACTGAAGGCAGTAACACACAGATTAGTGTAGAGTACAACAACTTTGCCCGGGGAGGGAAAAAACCTCAAATACCCTGTACGGATCAAATGGGCATATTCCTTCAACTGGAAAGCCCTGCCCGCTTTTCCGACGGCCATGCAAAGGCCACCCGTATCATTCCGGAAGTATCAAAAAAATTTGAAGAACACCTGGCAGGCATCTTGTTTCTTGATCCGGTTCCACAAAAAATGCGCGACTACAGTTTTTTATCTGAGAAAAGTCTATCGGGGAATGGAAGCAACCTTTCCGCAGTTTTGTATCATCTGTGGAATGATACTGAAAGCCAATCCCAAAATAAAAAGATATTACTGGACTTTATTGGCAGCCTGCCTGAGCAGCAAATCACTGATATCGAATTCCTAAAAGGGCCGAGAGGAGAGGTAATGATCCAACTAACAGAAACATTCGGGGGTAAACAAAGCAAATGCGATGCAAGCTTATTGTCCGATGGCACCCTAAGAGTACTGGCTTTAGCAGCTGCATTGCTTTCAGCTAAACCTGGAAGCATGGTGATCATTGAGGAAGTAGATAATGGGATTCATCCAAGTCGCGCTGCCCGATTATTGCAGTCAATCAATAAGGTCGCTCAGGAAAAGCAATTGGTAATCCTGATAAGTAGCCATAATCCGGCCCTGTTGGATGCTTTGCCGGATGAAGCAATCCCGAGTGTTACGTTTTGCTTTAGAAATCCTGATAATGGATGGAGCGAGCTGATCGCCTTGGAAGACTTGCCCAAATATCCTGAATTGATTTCCAGAGGAACATTAGGTGACTTGCTGACGAAGGGAATCATTGACCACTTTGTCAAGCGCGCTCCCGACGCTGTTGCTGAAAAACAAAAAGCCCTGCAATGGCTGGAAACATTAAACTAATACATTGAAGTGGTGGAGAAACCAACAATATGGATTATAGACACCTCCATTCTGCTCAATGTATTGGATGTGCCTCAATACAACCAAAACAGAGATGAGGTATTGAGAAATTTTAGGCTTAGGATCAAGAGAGTAGATACTTTTCTATTACCTTTTACTTCTATTTTAGAAACAGGTAATCATATTGCACATATCAATAATGATGGTCAACGATTACAGTTTGCCGAAAAATTAAAGAAAACCGTATCAGATTCAATTAATGGAGATGCTCCATGGAAGACTTTGCGATTTCCCGAACATAAAGATCTGATAGAATGGATGGATAGTTTTCCTTACTCCGCTCAAAAAAGAGTTGGCCTTGGAGACCATGTCATTATTAAACAATGGGAGGAACAATGCAAAAGGTTTAGGGCTTATGTGGTCAAAATATGGGCTTTAGATAACCACTTACAAGGCTATGAATGTAACCACTGATTGCTTTTTGACCCGTTCGCCAGCGGCTGCGCCCGTTTCAGAGATTTTCGCCCGTTGGTCTCCAACATCAAAAATCATCAATTACCAGTCATCATTCAAAACCTATTCGCGATTGGTCAGCCGGAAGTTTACTGATCGATGATACCCGATTACATGATATCTGATTGTTGATGGTAGCGTCCGTTATATGGATTTACACCCGTTGGTTTCCCACTTCAACAATCATCAATCAATAGTCATCATTCATCAATCAAAACCCGTTGCGAGCGGCTCCCCCTCGATGCGGCTACCCTAAAATGTTGCCTCTTTCCCTTCCAGGCTTCTCAATCCCTGCGGGCTTAAGAATCCGGGCCATACCCCGAAATCCAAATGCATTCCCTAAGTTTGTATGTTCAAAACATCGCTATATGCACTCGAAAGGGGTCTTTTTCTTCCTTGCATTCACTTTACATCTTGCTTCGGTCAGCGGCCAAACCGACTACGCCGCCCTGGTCAATCCCTTTATCGGCACGGGCGGCCACGGGCATACCTACCCCGGCGCGAGCATGCCCTTCGGCATGATGCAGCTCAGCCCCGATACCCGACTTGAGGGTTGGGACGGCTGCGGGGGTTATCATTATTCCGATTCGCTCATGTACGGTTTTTCGCATACCCACCTCAGCGGCACGGGCATTGCCGACTACTGCGATATCCTGGTGATGCCCTTTACCGGCGATGTAAAGTGGCGCAACACGGAATACCTTTCCGCGTTTTCTCACCAACAGGAAAAAGCCTCCCCCGGATATTACGAAGTGCAATTGCTCCGGCAAAACATACATGCCCGCCTGACGACCGCCACCCGGTCGGGCATGCACGAATACACATTTGAGCAGGCCGGCGATGGAAAGATACTGCTCGACCTCAAGCATCGGGATAAGGTGCTGGAATCCGCTCTCGAAATCGTGAACGACCATGAGGTCAGGGGCATGCGCAGAAGCCGGAGCTGGGCCCAGAACCAGGTGGTGTATTTTTATATCCGGTTCGAAAAGCCCATCAAAAGCTACGGCATTGCGCTCAATGATACCTTGCAGCAAGGCGTGCGGGCCGCCACCGGGTTGAACATCAAGTCCTATTTCGGTTTTGATCTGGGCGCCGACAAGCAATTAAGGCTGAAAATCGGGATTTCGGGGGTCAGCATGGACAATGCCAAACTGAACCTGGATACAGAAATCCAGGATTTTGATTTTGAAAAGGTCAGGCAGCAAGCCCGGAAAGCCTGGAACGAGGAGTTGGGAAAAATCGAGATAACCGGCGGCGCCAGGGATCAGCAGATCGCCTTTTATACGGCGCTCTACCACGCCTGCCTGAGTCCCAATGTCTATACCGATGTAAACGGGGAATACCGGGGTACGGACCTCCAGGTGCACAAAGCAGCGGATTTCACCAACTATTCCGTTTTTTCCCTTTGGGACACCCACCGGGCGCTGCATCCGCTGCACACCGTCATCAACCGCGCCCGCACCAACGACTGGATCAACACGTTTCTGGTACAGCATCAGCAAGGCGGAATGCTGCCCGTTTGGGAACTCAGCGGCAACGAGACCTTCTGCATGATCGGCTACCACGCCGTCCCGGTCATCGTCGACGCCTGGCAAAAGGGCATCCGCGATTTTGACCCCAAACTGGCCCTGACCGCCATGACCGACTACGCGGAAAGCGACCGGTTCGGCCACCGTCAATTCATCGACCAGGGCTATGTCAGCAATGATGTGGACCACGAAAGCGCCTCCAAAACCGTGGAATATGCCTACGACGACTGGTGCATTTCCGAATTTGCAAGAATGACCGGCAACCCGGCCGTCAGCAAAAAATACGCGCGACTGGCCCAAAACTACAAGAACCTGTTTGACACCCGGACCGGGTTCATCCGCGGCAAAGTCCAGGCCTTCTGGTACGCTCCCTTTCAGCCGGGCGAGGTCAACAATTTCTATACCGAAGGCAATGCCTGGCATTACTCCTTCACCGCCCAGCAGGACCTGGACGGGCTGATCAAATTGTACGGCGGCCGGGAAAAAACAGCGCAAAAGCTCGAAGAATTGTTTACCACCAGTGAAAAACTCAGCGGCCGCGAACAAAGCGACGTGACGGGCCTGATCGGTCAATACGCCCACGGCAACGAACCCAGCCACCACATGGCCTACCTGTTCGACTATGTGGGCAAACCCTGGCGCACGCAGGAGATCGTTCACAGGATCTGCACGGAATTTTACCCCAATAACCCGGACGGCCTGATCGGCAACGAGGATTGCGGCCAGATGAGCGCCTGGTTTGTGTGGAGCGCCATGGGCCTGTACCCGGTTACGCCGGGCAGCGGGCAATACGCCATCGGGACACCGCTGTTTGACGAGGTGAAGATCCACCTGGAAAACGGCAAAACCTTCACCATAAAAGCCCTCGATAAAACTCCTGACCGGATCTACGTCAATAGCCTGATGCTGAACGGCGCCCCTGAAAATGAGACCTTCATCCGGCACGAAGACCTGGCCGACGGCGGCAGCCTGACCTTTGGGCTGTCGGACAAGCCCAACCTCGACCGGGGTACGGCTGACGATCAAATGCCGCATACCGCCATCGATGCCGGCGATTTTACGGCGGTCCCTTTCTTTGATATGGAGCGATTCAAATTCAAGGATACCCTGCGGGTTGTTATCCGGTCCATTTATCCCGACGCCGGTATTTTTTACGCGGTCAATGATGCGGGATTTAAAAAGTATACCCGGCCGTTTGTCATTGAGAAAAGCGCGCTGGTCCGGGCTTATGTCGCCAGAGGTTCGTCAAAATCGCCGGTCGTAAAACAGCAATTTTATGCGATCCCGGACGACCGGACCATCGACGTCATCAGCAAGGTGCACCCCATGTACACCGCCGGCGGCAAGGAAGCGCTGATCGACGGCATCCTGGGCACCGAAAACTGGAAAACCGGACAATGGCAAAGCTATTACGACCAGGATTTCGAAGCCGTCATCGACCTGAAAACCGAACGGCCGGTCAAAAGGGTGGGCATCCATGTTTTGCAGGATGTCAGCCCATGGATCATCTACCCCGAAAGTGTGACGTTTGAGACCAGCGACGACGGCGTCCATTTTACGGCGTTGACAACTGTAAAAAACAAGATCGGCAAGGAGGCGCCCGGCCCGGAGGTGCAGTTTCTGGAAGCCCAGGTAAAAGCCAAAGCCCGCTACGTCAGGGTAAAGGCCAAAACGGGGGGGATCTTACCACTGTCGCACGAAAGTGCGGGCAACCCCTCGCATTTGTTCATTGATGAAGTCATTGTGGAATGATGAAAACGATACTTTCTATACTCAGCTTACTGCTGATACCGGGATTTTCCCATGCGCAGACGCCCGACTTTTCTCTGATCGGGTTTGCCGCCATGAACGGCGGGACTACCGGCGGACTGGGCGGTGAGATCGTCACCCCCGCAACCTTCGACGAGTTGAATGCCTATTGTACCGCCACGCAGCCATACATCATTCTGATCGACCGCGAATTTACGGGGTCCAATCCGGACGCGTCCAACCCCGGCGCACCGGTCAGGCGGGTGATTAAAATGGCCTCCAATAAAACGCTCCTGGGGGTAGGTTCCAGCGGATTCATCAACCAGATCAGCATCGTGATCAATTCGCAGCACAATATCATTCTCCGGAATATAAAATTCACGATGAAAGACGTGCCGGTCGACCTTTCCGGTTCCGAGGTTAAAATCCTGGGCACCAACAGCGACCCCGATATCCTGTCCATTTCCGCCGACCTGAGCTCCATCCCTGAGGCGGAGCGCATGACCAGGAATATCTGGATCGACCATTGCGAATTTTACAACGAGGATCCGGCGGTCATGACGGATGCCGACCGGTACGACGGGCTAATCGATATCAAGAACGATTGCCAGTACATTACCATATCCTGGTGTTATTTCCACGACCATCACAAAGGGTGTTTGTCCGGTTCGGGCAACTCCGACAATTATGACCGGAAAACAACGATGCACCACAATTATTTTGACAATATTTCCTCCAGGATCCCATTGCAGCGGTACGGAAAACTGCATTTGCTGAATAACTATATCGTCAATTGCGAGAATGGGCTCAATGTGAGGATCCAATCGGAAGCCGTTGCGGAAAGGAATTATTTTAAAGACACCAAAAAGCCGATTTTCGGGAAGGTCTCCGAAGGCGGGACGGCCACTGAACTGGATAATTATTTTGAAAACTGCAACCGCTTGTCGTGGGTGCATATCCCGTCGGCAACTTCCCCGGATGCCGACGCCCTGAACGAATCGGAGGAGTACAACGCCAATGAATACGCCGTACCCTATGCCTACGGCGGGTTCGTGACGGAAGTCGCCGATGTGCCGGAAATCGTGACGACCTGGGCCGGTGTCGGCAAAATCAACTCCGATCCCACCGCCCTGACGCCACCACCGGGCGGCCGGCTCAACAGCATCACCTTTGCCCCGAATGCCGTGACGGACGAACTGGTGATCTCCCTTCAGGCCAACTCCG
>JACJYC010000008.1 GCA_020636325.1 Lewinellaceae bacterium | reverse complement strand
AAGTGTTCTGAGTGCCCTCAAATAGAAAAATCATGCATACCATCGCCCAAAAAGACAGCCTCCGATTCCAGGTCACCCGCGGATTTCAAAACGCCTACCTGGAACCCGTCGCCCATTTCGTCCTCTGGAAACTAAAAAACGACTGGGACGACTACAACGAATTGTACCACGCTACCAAATATTTCGACGGCCTCCTGAAAACCCCCGGCTTATGGATCGATTCCCACCTGATCAGGTGCGATGACCAGATAACCGGCTGCCTCTTCCTGGTGGGCGGCGCTATTTCCGGTATCGAATCCAAATACCCGATCGAGGATGAACCCACCGCGTTGTCCTTGAAATACTTTCACATAGTGGACAAAGGGCAGGGCATAGGCCGGTTCTGGCTTGGAGAAGTGGTCATGCCCTATTACGCCGGGCGCGGTTTCAAACGCATCTACGTCAACTCCAGTCACCCGCAATCGTTCCCCTTTTACCTGCGATTCGGCGAGGAAATCTGCCGCTACAACAAGGTCAGCGATATCCACGGAATACCGAGGGAAGGGCGGAGTTTTCTGTTGAAACTGACATAAACCAATGCTTATGATCAACGAGCTAAAAACCCGCCTGGGTGAACGCATCACCGAAGACCCTTCCAGCAGAAACGACCACGGCTTCGGCTTCAGCTACCACCCGGTCACCCCGCCCGACCTGGTGGCCTACCCGGAATCCATTGAGGAGATCGCAGAGATTGTGCGGGTTTGCAGCCGGTACCGGGTCCCCATCATCCCGTATGGAGCAGGCACCTCGGTCGAAGGCCATATCCTGGCGGTTCGGGGCGGATTATGCCTGGATTTGAGCCGCATGAACCGGATCGTCGAGTTCAATCCGGCGGACATGTACATCACCGTCCAACCCGGCGTCACGCGCAACCAGATAGACGCCTACCTGAAAGATTCCGGGTTTTTCTTCCCCATCGGGCCGGGCGCCAACGCTACGCTCGGGGGTATGGCCGCTACCCGCGCCTCGGGCACCAATGCCGTGCGGTACGGCACTATGAAGGATAATGTACTCGCTTTGAAGGTCGTCCTCCCGGATGGTCAGGTCATCAAAACCGGCTCAAAGGCCAAAAAATCATCGGCGGGCTACAACCTGACCCAGCTTTTTGTCGGCTCGGAAGGTACGCTGGGCGTCATCGCGGAACTCACCCTGAAACTCCACCCCTACCCGGAGTCGGTCGAGGCCGCCGTATGCCCTTTCCCATCCGTAGAAGCCGCTGTCAACACTGCCATCAATACCATTCAGCGCGGCATACCCATAGCCCGGATCGAATTGCTGGACGCCGAAATGATGAAGGCCATCAATCTGTACTCCGGGGTGCATTACCGGGAAAGTCCTACGCTTTTCCTCGAATTCCACGGTTCCGCCACCGAGGTTCAGGCTCAAATTCAAAAAGTCAGGGAATTGTCGGCACTTTTCGGCGGCGAAGATTTCCAATGGGCCACCTCGGACGCAGAACGGGATAAACTCTGGCGCATCCGCACCGATGCCGCGCCCTCTGCGATCGCTTACCGGCCGGGCGCTCAGCTGCTGTCGACCGACGTTTGCGTGCCCATCTCCCGGTTAGCTCAATGCATTGCGGAAACCCGGGCGGATATTGAGGCAACGGGCTTGGTCGCTCCACTGCTCGGACACGTCGGCGACGGCAACTTCCACCTCACCGTCCTGATCGACCCCGATGATCCCGCCGAAATGGAAAAGACCCGGGCCTTCAACGAACGCCTGATCCGCCGCGCGCTGGACCTGGAAGGTACCTGCACCGGCGAACACGGCATCGGTGTCGGGAAATTACCCTATATGGAATTGGAACACGGCCCCGCGCTGGAGGTGATGCGGGCCATCAAGCAGGCGATTGATCCGGAAGGGGTGATGAACCCGGGGAAGCTGGTGCCGGATGGTGGTTATGATTGTTTATGATTGTTTGTTTTGGTTTATGATTGTTTATGATTATTTGTTTTGGTTTATGATTGTTGATGGCAGTTAACAAACATCAACCACAACAAACCAAAATAAACCACAACAAACTATAATCAACCACAACAAACCAAAATAAACCACAACAAACCAAAATAATCCAAAATAAAAACTACCTATCCGCCTGAGCCTTCCCTTTCAAAGAAGCCTTTCCCAGCCCAAGCAGCAAACTCAGGACCAGCGCTACGACAATCTGGCTTTTCATCGCATCCCAAAACGGGATCGATTGCTTTTCGAAAATAAAATAATCAAAGAGGCCGGCAAAAAGCCAAAGGATCAAAAATCCGATCAGGAATGAGATAAGAATGGATTTTTTAATGCTCAACATAACCTTTTTCTTTATTGTATAAGCCCAAAAAGGGATGATTGTGACTGAGATAACGTTGATTACCTTTTCCGGCAAACTTCCAAATCGACGTGCCGGGACAAGATAGCATTCCGATGATTGCCTATGCGTACGCCAATTGTCGCCTCAAAAGCTCACCATCCGAAAACTGCCCCACTTTCAACTATATCAATTGATGATTGACAATTACCCTGCTAAAGCTGGGCAGGCTATGATTGTTAATTGTTGATGAAAGCGTCCGTTGTGAAGCCGAATCATCCCCTCACCCCACTTACGACTTATCACTTACGACTTACAACTTATCACTTACGACTTACGACTAATCAATCCACCTCTCGTCCCCCTTTCAACTCATCCTGATACTGCTTCAGTTCTTCCCAACGCCCCTCGGCTGCCAGGCGGGCTTGCGCAGGCCAGGTACCCGGGTCGTGTATCCGGTAATGTTCGCCGGCCGCATCCAGGATGGCCTTGAGCTGGGAGATCTCGGCGGCAGCCAGTTCCTGCCAGGTATTGATGCCGGCATTGTTGAGCAGCTGGGTGATCTTCGGGCCGATCCCTTCGATGATTTTGAGGTCATCCTGAGCGGTCGGGATCTCACTCGGCTCGTTGGCCAGGCGGGCGGCCTGTCCGACCCAATTGTCCTTGGCGATCCGGCCGGGGAAATACCCGATCTGGCGGGTAATGGCTTCGATCTGCTCTTCGCTCCAATGGGCGATCTGCCCGAAGGTGGTGATCCCGGCGTCGTTGAGCTGGCGCGCCACGAACGGGCCTATGCCGTCGATGCGGGTCAGGTCGTCGTGCGGTTGGTCGGAGAGGATGATTTTGTCCCGCAATACGTCTTTTTCGGAACTGACGTCCACTTTGGGTTCCATATCCGGATCCAGTTCAAAGGCCAGGGCATTGCCGGCGGGCACATCAAATCCGCGTTCCTGTTGCTTGAGGGCATCCAGTTCGCTGCGCAGGCTGGTGTTTTCACGGGCCAGGGCATCCAGGCGGGCCTCGAAGGTCGCCATTCTGCTTTCGGTATCTGTGCCGCCCGAAGTTTCAACAATTGCGGGGGCCGCTACCCGGATATCTGCTCCGTCGGTGAGGAGGACTTCCGGTTCAGGCTGCGGCACAGGATCAGGCTGCTCTACCGGTTCGGGGCCTTCGTCCGCCAGGGGTTCCGGTGCGATTTGCAGCGATCCTTCCGACTGGGCCAGTTGTTCGTTGCGGGTCTGAAGCCCCAGCACCTGATCGTTCAACTGTTCTATATTGGCCAGATAGGATTTATTGGCGGTCTGGAGTTTTTCAATTTCCTGGTTGACATTATAAACCTCCTTGTAGAGGCGGGCTTTGTCCAGCTCAAGCGCTTCGGCTTTGGCGCCGGCTTCCTCCGCTTCGAAGCGCGCTCTTTCCACCTGGGCCTCTTTTTCGTCGAGTTGGTCCTTCATGCCGCCCATTTCCAGGCGAACGGCTTCCAGCTTTTGATTGCTCTCCTCAAGTTCGCGCTTCAGGCGGCGGATACGCGGTCCCCTCAGCAGGCTGCCCACCAACAATCCCAACAAAAATGCTATGATCATAAAAACAATGACGGCATAGCTTTCCCTGGTTTCCCAACTGGCAAAAAACTCATCCCAGCTCATACGGCTTTTATTTCTTGTTATTGAATGACAAAATTGACGCGCCTGTTCTTCTGCCGGCCTTCGGGATTATCTTTCCCTTTAACGGCATTCGGCGCTACAGGCTCTTTTTCTCCTTTTGATTCGGTCTTGATGTCGACGGTCACACCCAACTCCCGGAAATACTGCATGGCGCTTTTGGCCCGGCGCAAACCCAGGTTGTAGTTGTACTTCGTATCGCCTTTGCTGTCGGTATGCCCGATGATGGTCAGCGTTTTATCCGAATGAAGGTCCAGGTAGGTCTTCACCGAATCGGCATAAAGCACGCAAGGCACCCCGGGCCGGAATTCTTCGGAGTCAAATGCAAAATTGGCGTCCGAAAATGTCATGTTAGAAAAGGTGTAAACCGGCTTGTCGTAGCCTTCCGGAACCAACCGGGGGTCGAATAACGAGAAGGTCATCGGTTCTTTAAGGTCGGGATCCGGGCTTTCCGCGTAATCCGGAATGATCCGCTCTGCTTTGATCCCCCGCTTGTTCAAAAGCGATCGCACGGCATCGGCCCGGGCCAGGCCCAGGTTTTCGGAAAAGCCGCGTTCGGGTTTCCAATCCTTTTCGGACGGCCGGTAATAGCCGGTAATGGTCAGGCTCCGGGCGGTATCGGCGCGGAGCATAGCGGCCAGGGTATCCAGGAAGGCCTCATTGTTGGCGTTCATCCGGGGCTGTACGGCGGCGGAATCGAAGGCAAACTGGTCGTATCCCTGCAAAAGGATGATGGAGTCATTTTCCGTGAGTTTCAGGGTTTTGAGGCGAATGTCCTCCTCGACCGGCTCTGCGCAAAGGTGGTAAACCTTGCAAACCACGAACCACCTGGCGAAAAGGGTCAACGCGATAAACCCCAAAAACAGCAAAAAGGCTAAAAAGCGCATGTTTTACTTTGTTTTCACCTCACAAAGTAAACAAAATTTTAATTTATCAAAACGAGAAAAGGGACTAAGTGCAGCATGAGCCGCTCTTAACCCCTTTTTTCCCGGGCTTCCGCTGCGAAAGCGGTCGCCTGATCAAGCTTGATTGCCTTGCCGTTTGTGTTCCTGTCCGACAACGCCGGCTGACGCCGGAGCCGAAAAAGGGGCGCGACGGATCGCGCATAACCTTTATTTGCCTTTCCGGTTCTCCAGGACGGAGAACACACCGTACAGCAGTTGGGTAAACGGATTACCGTTTGCCGCCGGTGTAAGCATCGGGGCGGAAACGCCCGACAAGGACTTTGGGATGGGCGCCGGCAAATTGCTTTTCCTGTTGTCTGCAACTTTCACTGCGCATCTTCGGAACGCTTGCGCGAACCTACAAGCTATTGGTCTTTTAGCGTTCTGGACGCTTCGCCGCCTGTCGCCTTCGATCCCTTCCGGTAACCTGGTTTGCCAATGATAACCGGCATCCCATTTTCCCGTCAGCCGCTCTCTTTTCAGAAAGCGAATGATCTTCAGGTTTTGACAACCACCGACAGCTATCCCGATACCTGCCGGAAGACCAACGTGAATGTGCTGCATCCCTTTTACGGCGACCCGGAGGCGCTTCCAAGGGCCCGGTTTAACGCGGTCCAAGATTTGCAAGCAATCTTTTGCGGTTTAACCCGGTTGCAGGTTGGCGGATTTGCCTTGACCCGACCGTCTTTTGACTGCTTTTGCCGCTATTCATCCGGTAAACCGGACAAACCGTCGACAAAGGCCGCCATAAGGCCGGAATCCCCTGACACGGACCGCTATCCGGCTTTTCGGCTTTCCAACTGAACTCCGGCATGCTTTCGCATGACTTGCTCAGCGGCCTGCCTTCAGCGCGACCTGCTGTCCTGATTGGATGTGATAACGACCCGATCCCGGAAGACCTTGTGCCGGAAACCCTACCTTCGAAAAAGCCGGGTTCCTTGCGGAGGCACTGGTTTTGAATGCTGACTTTTCCGGCTTCCGGCACAAGGCCTCGCCAGAACAGCGCATTTCCGGAGATTGATCGCAGGCGCCTGCCGGCCATCTGAAAAGCTTGCAGGGCCAAGACCTGTGAACGACGGATCGCTACAGCGGTCTTTTTTACATCCGCTCGTTGTTGTCAAGGTTTAAAATCCTTTTGCAAACCAATTTCGCTGCATCGCTGTTTTGAAAAAAAGTCATCGAATCGAGTCAAAATTGAACCAAAACAATAATTTAATGAACCAAACTTAAATGCATTAAAATTGGGTGGATTTCAATTTTTTTAATTTTAAATATTGACTTTTCAATATTTAGCCGAACATTTATCATCGTGCCCGGAATTCAAATATACAGGCATTTGAAGGCTTTTGTCAAGCGATTTTTTTCCACAGTTTTCCACATAGTTTTTCCACACCTGTTAATTCATTGTAAAGTAGCCGGTTAAACAACCCGGTTTTCTTTACTTTGTAAAAAAAATATTTTGAGTCGAAAAAAAATAGCGGTAAATGCGCGATTTCTGTTGTCCGGAAAGCTGGAAGGGATCGGCGGCTATACCTGGGAAGTAGCTCGCCGGCTGGCGGAGAAGCACCCGGAAGTCGACTTTATTTTTCTGTTTGACCGGCCCTTCGACCGCCGTTTCATCCCTTCGGACAATGTACGCGGCGTCGTAATTCCGCCGCCCGCCCGGCACGCATGGCTTTGGTGGGCCTGGTTCGAGGCTAGTCTTCCCATTGCATTTCAGCGGTTAAAACCCGATGCATTTTTTTCGCCCGACGGCTATTGTTCCCTCCGGGCCGGGACGCCGACCGTTATGGTAACCCACGATCTGGCGCATATCCATTACCCAGGCCAGATCCCCGCCTGGGCAAGGCGGTATTACGACAAATGGACGCCGCTGTTCTGCCGGCGCGCTGAACGGATCATTGCCGTTTCGGATTTTGTGAAGGAAGATATCATTCACCAATACGGGATCGCCCCGGATAAAATATCGGTGGCCGGTAACGGTTGCAGGCCGGAATTCATCCCGTTGAGCGAAGCAGAAAAGCAAGCTGCGAGGCAGCGGTTTGCCGACGGCCGGCCTTACTTCTTCTACCTGGGCGCGCTTCACCCCCGCAAAAACCTGCCGGGGCTGATCCGGGCTTTTGACCTGTTCAAACAACGCACTGATTCACCCTGCAAACTGCTGATCGGCGGCCGGTTCGCCTGGCAGACCGGCGAAATAAAAACGGCGGTGGAACAGGCCGCGCACCGGGAAGACATCCGGTTTCTCGGGTATGTGGGCCATCAGGACCTCCCCGCCCTGATGGGCGGCGCCCTGGCCCTGACCTACGTTTCCCTTTTCGAAGGGTTCGGCGTCCCGATCCTGGAAGCCATGCACTGCGACGTCCCTGTCATTACCTCCAATACCGCCTCCATGCCGGAGGTAGCCGGAAACGGCGCAGTACTTGTGGATCCGCTCTCGCATGTCGAAATTGCAAACGCCATGGAACGGATCTATCTCCAACCGGAGCTCCGCCGCGACCTGGTGACCGCCGGCCGGCAGCAAAGAGACCGCTTTTCCTGGGATGCAACAGCTGATATTATTTGGGAGGTAATCGGTAGAGTGGTAAGTCGTAAGTGGTAAGTCGTAAGTCGTAAGTGGTAAGTCGTAAGTGGTAAGTCGTAAGTGGTAAGTCGTAAGTGGTAAGTCGTAAGTCGTAAGTCATAAGTCGTAAGTCGTAAGTGGTAAGTGGTAAGTGGGGGATCTCCTGAGCGTAGTCGAAGGATAAGTCGTAAGTCGCGTACCAGTTACGGCTGATAACGGAGCTTTTGCGTAAGAAAATGGACTTCTTCGATTTGCATTCGCAATACCGATGTCTTTCCCCTGATTGAGCTGCCCGGTACAGCGGTCCGTTAGGATCGGCAGACCTTTAGCGCCCGGCAACGACGTAATCCATTGGCCTGCAGGGCCGGCAAATGAAATCTGCGATGCCGGTTGAAATCCATTTTATCCATAATTAATGGGGCTGGTTCGGAATCGACCGTTACATTCCTTATTTTTACCCCGACAATCCACCACCGCCGATGTATCCTGATCTGTCCTATCTGTTTCACGACCTCCTGGGAACGCCCAAAGACAACTGGCTCAGCCTCTTCAAAACCTTTGGTCTATTTCTGGTAATGGCCATTCTCGCCGCCGCCTGGCTGCTGCGCAAAGAGTTAAAGCGCAAAGCGCAAGAGGGCGTTTTCAAGCCTGAAAAGATCAGCCTAACAACCGGCCAACCGGCGAGCTTGTGGGAAATCGGTTCCAATGCGCTTTTCGGTTTCATATTGGGCTACAAATTCGTTTATGCCCTCCAGCATTTTACCCAGCTGCAGGACGACGCATCGGAGGTATTGCTGTCGCTCGAAGGCAACCTGGTAATGGGTATTGCCGGCGCTGCATTATTCGGCGGGTTGAAGTACTTCGATGCACGCCGCAAGCAGCTGCCGCAACCCAAAACGGAAGTCGTTGAGGTTTTTCCGCACGACCGCATCAGCGAGATCACGATCATTGCGGCCATTTGCGGGGTCATCGGCGCCAAATTCTTCGCCGTTATGGAGGACTGGCCCAAAACCGTTACGGATCTGGTGAAATCGTTCCTGTCGGGCAGCGGGCTGGCTATTTACGGCGGGCTGATCGGCGGATTTATCGGCGTTTACCTCTACCTGCGCAGCAAGAAAATACCGCTCATTCCGGTACTGGACGCCGTTGCGCCCGCCCTGATCATTGCATACGGCATCGGGCGGCTGGGCTGCCATTTTTCCGGCGACGGCGATTGGGGGATCCCGGTATCCGGCACGCATGCGCTGACCGGCCAGCCCTACGACTGGAGCCAACCGCCGGCGTGGTTATCCTGGCTCCCGCATTGGCTGTGGGCGATGGATTATCCGCACAATGTGGTCAACGACGGGCAACTGATCGAAGGCTGCCAGGGCCGGTATTGCAACCACCTGGTCACGCCTGTTTTTCCAACCCCGTTATACGAATCCATCATGGCATTCGCAATCGGCGGATTGCTGTGGTTCTTCCGCAGACGACTGGTCATACCCGGCGCGCTGTTTTCCATTTACCTCATATTGAACGGTATAGAGCGGTACTACATCGAGAAGATCCGGGTCAACCACCGGTACGAGTATTTATTCAACCTTACGCAGGCGGAGATCATCGCACTCGGTTTTATCGCCACGGGATTGATTTGCCTGGCCCTTTTCCGGTGGCGGTGGAAACAGCGCAGGTCCTGAAAACTACCGCCTGGGTTTGTACTTTGATCCATCCAGAATGACCTGGGCATCCTTTAGGCCGATCAGCTCCCTCGGGGTAGTTTCCGGATGCAATCGCATATAGGCTTTGACGATCTGCCAGCCCACCCAGTTGGCGGTACGCCCCGGCGCTTCAGGCGGCATGCCCGGTGAATTCGGGCTGTAATCGATGAGTTTGCGGATTTTCGAAAGGTCGTTGGAATAGAGGAGGTCTTCGCGCAGAAAATGGGACCACATCTCCAGCTCATTGTTCCTGAGCCATTCCACCTGCTGACCGGTCATTTCCAGCCGTACGCTGTCGGGTGTGTTGGGGGCGATCAGGTCCAGCACATATAGTTTTTTGCCGTTGTGGATCATAAAATCCAGCAGCCGTTCGCCCTGTTGGCGGCCGAGCATGTCATCGATCAGCGGCTGGAAGGATTTGACCACCATATGCTGTTTGTTGAATGTCCGGGTCAGGTAAGCCGAAAATGCCGTATTGGAAGGATCGATCTGCCAATAGGGATAAGTGTCGCCGAGGTACAAGTCGAGACCGACCGCCAGCTCGTTGTCTCCAAAGATGAACCCTCCCATGGCGAACCAGGAAATAAAGGTGGTCAGTTTTTCCGGCGCCTGTACATCCGGGAACCAATACCGGAAGTATTTGAGCGCCTGCACGAAATCCGCTTTGACCTCGTCCATATTGCCGAATACGACCTGTGTCGTGTCATAGAGGTGCCGGACCGAGGGGTCGGAAATGAAGGTTCTGACATACGCTTCGTTTCCTTCGGGCGCATAATCCGGATCTTTTGATCTCAGCACCGCGTTGAAATAGATCTCGCTGAATTCGGGATATTCGGCTTCCAGCCCTTCCAGTCCTGTTTTTAAATTATTGGTATCCAGGGAGAACAGATCCTGCTCAAAGCGGTTAATCTGCAAAGGGGCATCGATGGCCGAAACATCGGGAATTTCTTTTTTTTCGAGGTCGGATGTGCATCCCGACAACAGTATTGCCGTTATTAAGAAAAGAAATGCTGCTTTCTGCATGCCTATTTTACTGGTTCACGTCCTTTTTTGAATTATTTTTGCGCCGGATCTGAAATCGACCCGGATCGTTCAAAAAACCAAAACACGATACTGATGAAAAAAATTGTCGTAGTCACCTGCTTTTTTGCCCTGGCATTCTCCCTTCGGGCCCAAAACGATATCCGCTTCGGATTTCAGGCAAGCCCGACGTTCGGCTGGATGAACGCCAAGGTCAATCACATTAACACCAGCGGTACCAACCTGGGCCTGAAGCTGGGGATGATAGGTGAATATTACTTCCGCGAAAATTACGCCTTCACTTCGGGCATCGGTTTCTTTTTCAACGCCGGCGGCGGATTGTTGTATGATTATCCGGGGAAATACCTGCCCAATTCGGACCTGCCGCCCGCCTATGATTCCCTGGGCGCCATGTCCAAGATCCGGTATCACATCCAATACATTGAAATCCCTGCGGGGCTGAAGCTGAAAACCCGCGAATTCGGCTATTGGCGATACTACTTCGAACCGGCCATTACCATCGGCATCAAATCGCAGGCACGCGGCCAACTGGAAGGCATAGGCATCCAGGACGGCGAGGATAAATACAATATCCGCAAGGAAGTCAACGGCCTCAACCTGTCGTGGGGCATCGGCGCCGGCGCTGAGTACAGCATCTCCGAAAATACCAGCCTCGTGGTCGGAGCCGCTTTCCAGATCGGTTTCACAGATGCCACGGATGACGACAAGGACAAGGTTTATTACCCGGATCCCAACAGTCCGGGCCTTTCGAAAAAAGAAGATTCAAAAGCTTCGGTTTACGGCATAACCCTGCGCCTCGGCGTGATGTTTTAATTAAGGGAGCGAACACAGCATCTTTAAACGGCAAACCCATATCGACGACGTTCCGGGCGGCAAAAAGTATCGATTGAAACATTTTTGCGTCTAAACGTTAAACAGGTACCAGAGCACCCGGTTGTCCTATGCCGGACAACCAAGCGCATTTACGGAACTTAATCCTTTCATCCCGAGTATTATAGGGTATAAGGATTTGTAATTTTGAGCGATCATGAGCACTGTAAGACTGGCCATTCTAGATCTGTACGACGGTACGCCCAACCAGGGGATGCGCTGCATCAACGAGTTGGTCGCACGGTTTTCGCACAAGCTCGAATGGGAGGTTTTTGACGTACGGGGCAAGGCCGAAGTACCGGACCTGAGTTTCGATATTTACATTTCAACCGGCGGCCCCGGCGACCCGCGCGTAGGCGACGGCGTATGGGATGAGAAATATTATGAATGGCTGGAGAGCCTTTGGGATTGGAATGCCCAACCCGGCAATCCCCGGAAATACGGCTTCTTCATCTGCCATTCCTTCCAGATGGCCTGCATCCATTTCAGGCTTGCAGAGGTCAAGCCGCGGAAGTCGATGGCTTTCGGCACCTTCCCCGTCCATATGGCCGGAGAAGGCGTTCACGAACCGCTGTTCGAAGGATTGCCCAACCCTTTCTTTATCGCAGACTTTCGGCATTACCAGGTGATCCAGCCCAAAGCCAACCGGCTGCGGGAACTGGGCGCCGAGATATTGGCCTTGGAAAAGATCAGGCCGCATGTACCGCTGGAGCGCGCCATCATGGGCATCCGGTTCTCACAGGAGCTGATCGGCGTGCAATTCCACCCGGAAGCCGACCCGGACGGCATGTTGAAGCATTTTCTGGATCCGGAAAGGCGCAAGGCCATCGTTGAAGAACACGGTCAGGAGAAATACCTGCGGATGATCGACCACCTGCACGATTCGGACAAGATCGCACTGACCCACGAGGTCATCCTGCCGATGTTCCTGCAACGGTCCATCAAATCAGTGGAAGCAACTTCTTTAATCGAAGTGTAGAAAATACAGGAAAGGAATAATGCCTTTGGCGGCCTCTTGGACAAGAGCCCGCTAAAGGCCTACTTCAAGCGGCTTTCGTCGGATACCGTCAACTTGTGACGACCGCGAGCGCGGCGCCTGGCAAGTACTTTACGGCCGTTTTTGGTGGCCATTCTGGAGCGGAACCCGTGCTTGTTTACCCGCTTTCTTCTTGAAGGTTGAAACGTTCTTTTCATTGCTCTTGTCTTTCTTTCGCCCTCAGCAGCATGGCTTTCCTGAAAAGCGGCCACAAAGGTAGGACATGTTTTCCAATTGACCAAAAGAAATTTTGATCCTTTGCGCACTTTTCTCCCGTCAATCGTTAACAATTTAATAAATTGAGGCAAAATATATATTGACGCACCCGTTGGGGGCGTTGTATAGCCAACACAATCGAATACCCAAAAAATAATATCCAAGATGTTAAAAAACCTGATCACCGGATGTTTGTTCCTTGTCTGCAGCGCTCCATTCCTCCAGGCACAACAGGACCAGGACTTCCTCGATTACATCGAAAAAAATAAAAAGATCGCCATCCGGGAGATGGAACGGGCCGGCATTCCCGCCAGCATCAAACTGGCGCAGGGCATCCTGGAATCCAATGCAGGGAAAAGCTTCCTGGCCCGCCGCGCCAATAATCATTTCGGCATCAAGTGCGGCGACGACTGGAACGGCCGCAAGGTTTACCAGAAAGACGACGATTACGACGACAAGGGCAAACTCGTCGAATCCTGCTTCCGGGTTTACGAATCGGTTGAAGCCTGTTATGTAGCCCATTCCGAGTTCTTGCGCGACCCGCGGAAAGAATTTCGCTACGGCTTCCTGTTCCGCCTCGACCCGACCGACTACCGCCGGTGGGCCTACGGGCTCAAACAGGCCGGCTATGCCACCAGCGCCACCTACCCCGAGAAGTTGATCGAACTGATCGAACGCTACGAATTGTACCGGTTCGATAAAATGTCCAGCATCGACACGGATGTCCCCAGCGAAAGCATTGTTTCCAACATACTGAAAACCAATGATGTGCGCTATGCGTTGGCCACCTCCGGCGAAACCGTCGCTGAAATCGCCGCCCGGACCGATATCGCTGTCCGCCGCATTCTGGACTACAACGAAAAGCTCGAAGGTGAAAATCAGACCCTGACCGAAGGGACCAAAATTTACCTTCAACCGAAGCGCAACGCCTACCGCGGCCGCGAAAAATACCACGTCGTCGAATCCGGAGAAACCATGTTCGACATCTCTCAGACCTACGGCGTCCGGCTGGCCAAGCTGTACAAGCGAAACCGCATGGAGGAGAGCCAGCAACCCGCGGTCAGCGAACAGGTCAAACTCCGGGGTTGCAAGGTCAAGAGCGCTCCGAAATTGCGGGATCCGAATGCGCCGGCAGCGCCCGAACCCGATAAACTGCCCGTGATCATCGGCGGCAATCAGCCCGCGAAACCGCAAACCGGCGGGACCACCCAACCCACCGACAAGGTAACCGACCCGCTGCCGGAAAAAGAACCCGATTTCCTCGATCCGATCGAAGAGCCGGCCAAGCCGCCCGTTTCACCGACCCAACCGACCACCACGGTTCCGCCGGCCACAAACCCGACGACAACGCCACCGGCTGCAACGCCGCCCAAAGAGGAATTACCGGTGATCGATAACAAAACCGATTTTGAAGAAACCCCGGTCGTCAAGCCGGATCCCAAACCGCAGCAACCGACGACCACGCCGCCGGTCGACGGTATCGTGCACACCGTTCAAAAAGGCGATACGCTCTGGAATATCTCCCAGCGGTACGGCGTCAAAGTGGAAGACATCCAGAAACTCAATAACCTGACGGATAACAATATCAAGATCGGGATGGTGTTGAGGATAAAGTGAGAGGGGTGAGAGGGGTGAGAGGGGTGAGAGGGGTGAGAGAGGTGAGAGGGGTGAGAGGGGGAGATGGCATATCTGTGGCAGAAATGTTATCTTTGCCGGCAAACGACCGTTTGATCCATGAAAAAGATGTTGTTGTTGGCAACCGGAATGTTGCTGGTCATCGGGGCCGGAGCGCAGAGTTACGGCTTCGGTCTGAAAGGTGGGCTCACCATCGGCACCCAGAACTGGAACAGCTTTGAACGCGATCCGCTGCTGAAGTACCACGGTATTGCCTTTATCGAGTCATATGACCCGGAGGATCCTTTTGCGCTTTTTGCCCAGGTGGGCTACCACGTGAAGGGCAGCGCGATCAGGCGGCGGAATTTCTACAACCCCAACACCAGCACCTTTTTTCAGCCGCCGGCCTACCAGTTCCTGTTCAACAACCTTTCGCTGACGCTGGGCGCCAAGCAGAAATTCGGTTTCACCGGCAACAGCAAGACCTATTACATGATCGGCGTGCGGGGGGATTATACGCTGAGCACCAACCTGGGGGAATACGAATCCTTCAACGAAACAAACCCGGGGTATTCCATCTTCCCGTTCAACGACAATAACTTCATCCGCCGGTTCAACTACGGCCTGACCGTCGGCGGCGGCATCGAAAAACCGTTGGGCGAGTACGTGGACCTGATCCTGGAGTTTTCCGTTAACCCGGATTTTTCCCTGCAATACCAACAACCGGCCATTCCAAACGTTTATGTTGCGTACGGCACCGGTACCGACCGGCGAACCCTTGAAGAAAGGCGCATCCGCAACATAACCTTCGAACTGACCGTCGGTTTCCGGTTCCTGCACATCATCGAGTTTGTTGATTGAACGCAAAAAATGATCTTACGCAGCGATAATCTGGTGAAAATGTACGGCCGGCGCACTGTTGTCGGAGGGGTGTCCATTGAGGTCAATCAAGGCGAAATCGTAGGTTTGCTGGGGCCCAACGGCGCGGGCAAAACCACCACTTTTTATATGGTAGTGGGTTTCATCCGGCCCAATGAAGGCGAGGTTTTCCTGGATAACGAACCCATCACCAGTCTGCCGATGTACAAACGGGCGCAGCGCGGGATCGGCTATCTTCCGCAGGAACCCTCCGTATTCAGGAAGCTGAGCGTAGAGGACAACATCCGCGCCGTACTGGAAATGACGCCGCTGAGCCCTGACGAGCAAAAAGAAAAGCTGGAATCGCTGCTGGAGGAATTCGGATTGGAAACCAAGCGCAAGAACCGCGGCGACACCCTGTCCGGCGGAGAGCGGCGGCGCACGGAAATCGCCCGCTCACTGGCTACCAATCCCAAATTCATTCTCCTCGACGAGCCCTTTGCCGGTATCGACCCGATCGCGGTGGAGGACATCCAGTACATCGTCGCCAAGTTGCGGACCAAGGGGATCGGCATCCTGATCACCGACCACAACGTACAGGAAACCCTGTCGATCACCGACCGGGCCTATCTCATGTTCGAGGGCAAGATCCTCAAAGCCGGCACTGCCGACGAACTGGCTGCCGACGAAATGGTACGAAAGGTCTATCTGGGTACCAACTTCGAATTGCGCAAGAAAGTCATTGACCTGGATTAAGCCAACCCGCAAAATGAAAACAAGGCTGATCATCGCCATTCCTTTACTGCTATTTCTGCTTTCGGGCTGCGGCCACCGGGAAGAATACCAGATCCGGCTGACCTCCAATGAGCGCGCCATGATCGACACCCTGTATGCGCAGCGGATCGACAGCCTGCGCAAAGTTTGGGACAGCCTCTGCACATCGCGCCACGACAGCCTGGTCCGGGTCGCTACCGACTCCATCATCCGGATCCGCCGGGAAGAGGAAGCCCGCCTGCGCGCAAGAATCCCCGTTGAGCAATGAAAAGAATCGCACTTATATTGTTAGGTTTTGCAGCCATGGCAGGATGCGGCAACCCGGAAGACCGGAATGACGCCGCGGTAAAGTCGTTTGTAGAGGAAAAAGTGCTGGAGCGGCTGAATAATTATCGCCGGATCGTTGAAAAGAATTGCCGGGAAAAAGCGTTGGAAGAAGCCGGCATGATGGCGGATTCGATCCTCATCGCCGCTGCCCGGGAGCAACGGGATTCCATGGACCGGCCGGAAAAACCCGAAAAGCCGGAAAAACCCGAATTGAAGCGCCCTGCTGAAGAGCTGCCGCTAAAGCCGCTGTTCAGGGATACGATAAAAGGAAATGGAAAAAACCGGTAGGCAGAGTGGCAAAAAGCAGGAACGCTCTTGCCACTCCGGGGATGCTGCATTTAAAGCGAGCTGAACCATTTCTGGAACATTTCTCCAAAAACGGGAACAGGCTTCTTTTCTCCTTGTACAGCCGAGATAAAGCCCAGTATCCACAGGACTAATACAAAGAGCGAAAAGATCCAGCCGATGAACGGAATAATTCCGACCAGGCTGATGAGGATCAATCCAAGCATTTGGCGGATATGGAATGAAGCAAAGTCCGATTTCGGATTGTTCAAGACCAAGGCAATAATCCAGCCAATCAAGGTAATGTAGGCGATAATCCCCACGGTTTTAGGATCGGTTCCTGAAGAGTTAGACATGGTTTTGTTTTTTTAATGGGATAAATATACACTAATTCTTGTTATTTGCCCAAATTCGCGCAAAATCAGCATAAAAATGGCTTCTTCCCG
This sequence comes from Lewinellaceae bacterium, assembly GCA_020636325.1. Classification (GTDB taxonomy): domain Bacteria; phylum Bacteroidota; class Bacteroidia; order Chitinophagales; family Saprospiraceae; genus JACJYC01. The sequence goes on along the minus strand of JACJYC010000008.1, from coordinate 259,901 downwards.
AATTGAGCGCGACCTGACCGACCTTTTTGAGCAATGGACGGGCCAACCGCCTACCCTCGTCCTGCCCCTGGCGCCCTCCGGCTCAGCCCGGATCTACTACCGCTTGCAGGGCCACGAACAATCCGCAATCGGCGCCTACAACCCCGACCGGAAGGAAAACCAGGCCTTCCTCAGCTTCTCCCGGCACTTTATGTCCAAAGGGCTGCCGGTGCCCGAGATCTACGCAGAGGACCTCGACAAGGGCGTCTATCTCCAGGAGGACCTGGGTTTCACCACCCTGTACAGCTACCTGCTTCAAAAAGGCGACTATTTCCCTGATTACCTCATCAACATTTACAAGAAGGTCGTTGAAAAACTCGCCCACCTCCAGATCGAAGGCGGCAAGGAACTGGACTATGAAGCCTGTTATCCGCGCAAATCGTTCGACAAACAGTCCATGCTCTGGGATTTCAATACCTTCAAATACTACTTCCTTAAACTGGCCAGGATCCCCTTCGACGAGCAGGCCCTTGAAGACGATATCCACCGCTTTTCCGATTATTTGCTGGGCACCGATACCAACTTCTTCATGTTCCGCGATTTTCAGACCCGGAACATCATGATCAAAAGCGGCGAGCCGTATTTCATCGACTACCAGGGCGGCCGCCGCGGTGCGCTCCAATACGACCTGGCCTCCCTGCTGTATCAGGCCAAGGCCAACATTCCCGAAGACATCAAGGAGGACCTCCTGGACCACTACCTCAACGCCGTTCAAAAGCTGGTGGAGGTGGACCGGGAACAATTCATCCAGTATTACCACGGTTATGCGCTGATGCGCTTCATTCAGGTATTCGGCACCTATGGTTTTCGCGGCCTGTTCGAACGCAAGGAATACTTCATCCAAAGCATCCCGTTCGCCATCCGAAACGTGAAATGGTGGCTGGAAAACGTCGAATTACCGGTCGAGATGCCGGAATTGACCGCCGTCCTGCAACGCATCGTTCAAAATAAGCGATTTGAGCCTTTCGACAAGATCAGGGCCTCCTCCAGCCTGCTGAACGTCTATATCAGCAGCTTTTCCTACCAGCGGAACGGCATCCCGCCGGACGCCACCGGCAACAACGGCGGATTTGTATTCGACTGCCGGTTCATCCATAACCCGGGGCGGTACGAGCCCTATAAAAAACTGACCGGCCGCGATGAGGCGGTCATCAACTTCCTGAAACACCACAGCCAGATGGGCGAATTCATGAACGACGTCTGCCGCATCGTGGACTCAGCGGTAGAGGACTATATCGAACGCAGCTTCACCAGCCTCATGGTCAATTTCGGTTGTACCGGCGGCCAGCACCGCTCTGTTTACGCCGCCGATGAACTGGCCAAACACCTCAAGGAGAAATACGGCGTGCGGATCTCCCTCCAGCATATTGAACAGGAGCGGAAAGGGTGGGAGAATTGAGTGGAGGCTAGTTGCTGGGGGCTGGGGGCTGGGGGCTGGATGCTGGGGGCTGGTTGCTGGTTGCTGGATGCTGGTTGCTGCCACGCTGAGGCGTGGTGGATGCTGGATAGGAGGCAGATTACTAAGCCCGTAGCACAGCGTAGGGATTGGTAAGCTAAACGCTGCCCGCCGCCGCTCTTGGGGAGCTATGGCGGACGGGGGAGGCTGCCCGCCGTCGCTCTTGTGGAGCTTTGGCGGATGGGAGATGCTGGACTTCCAACTGGTGACTGCGGACTTTTCATGGTTGGATGGTTTTATAGTTGGGCGTCCGTTGCAGCGGCAGCATGTTAACTTGACTTACAACTTACGACTTACAACTTACCACTTACGACTTACAACTTACGACTTACAACTTACCACTTACGACTTACAACTTACGACTTACCACTTACGACTTACAACTGACCACTGACCACCCGGACTGCCAACAATCCCTACGCGCCGGACCGGGGTAATTGCCCGCGCATGCGATCACTGAAAAGGCGCCCGGTGGCGATGGTCATGCCGGCCAGGAAAAGCATGGATACCGTCAGCAGGATGGGGAATTTGACCATGCCGAATTCGTGGGCCAGCAACCCCATCAGGTAATTGATCAGGATATTGCCGGACAGCGCGATCACGAGGGCAATGCTGAAGGCCGTACCCGACAGGTTCGACCACAGATCGCCGATCTTGCCCATCATGATCGGGAAGACGCCCGCAAAACCGGCGCCCAGCAGGATCATGGCCGTTAATCCGGTCAGATACCCGGAGCCGGTCCAGAGTACGAGGCTGCCGGCAAAGGCGAAGGTCACCCCCATCGCCAGGATGCGGTAGGGCATATGGGTTCTCAGCAAACTGCCGAGGAGCAGCCGCATAGCTGCCAGGGCGCCGACGTGAGCGGTCAGCAGGATCAGGGCCTTTTCGGCCGACAAATGCAGTTCGGATTCCGAATAACTGGTCGTCCAGCTGCTGATCAGCCCCTCCACCCCGCTTTCAAAAAACAGGACGAAACAAAGCAGCAACATCGCCGGGTTCTTCAACATCCGGAGGCCCTGCCGGATCGGCAATCCTTCGCTGTGCTTGGGTTGCGGGTACTGAAGGGTGAGCAGCCACCCGGCCGTCGCCAGCACCAGGAAGCCGATCACGGAGATGACCCGCTCCTGGGCGGTATACGGCGACAAAATCGCCAGGACGGCCGGCATTCCCAAGGCGCCTACCCCGAAAAAAACGCCCAATATGCTGAGCCGGGCCCCGCGCTGCCCTTCGCTGATGTCCGCTACCAGGGCGCTGGTTGAACCGTTCAACGCGCCGCCGCCCGCGCCGATCAGAAAGACCGCTATTTCAACTACCCCCCAGGAGCCGCCCAGCGCCAACCCTTCCAGGCCGGCCGCCACCAGCAGGCAGCAGGTGACCAGGAGCCCCTTGTACCCGTAGCGATCGGCCAGCGGCCCAAAGAAAAGCGAACCGATGAGGACGCCCAACGGCAGGATGGAAGCTACCGCCCCCGCCGCGAGCTTGTCCACCTGGAATTTCTCCACCATATGCGGCAACACGGACCCCAGTGCCAGAAAGGACATGCCGAAGATGAGGATGCCGACACAGGCTGCTGTGAAGATGCGTTTTGTGTTTAACATTATGGTGGTTTGTTGTTGTTTGTTGTGGTTTGTTGTTGTTTATTGTTGTTGTTGCTCCGCCCAGCAACTTCGCCATGGGCTTCGTCGCCCGGTGGCCATAGCCTCGGCGGAGGCGGGTTTATGATTGTTTGGTTTGGTTGAATAATTGGATGCCGGCTGCCAGAAGCGTCAGCAAACCGATCAGGGTCAGGTCGAGCCGGAAATGAAATACCATGTTGGGGATCCAGCCCATCTGAGACGAGATGAAGACCAGCAGCGCTATACCTGTTGCCGGCAGCAGCAATCGGGCTTTCGGGGCATTGGAGCTGAAAATTCCGGTAAAGATCATGGGGGCCATCAGCGACGTACCGGCGAAACTGGTCCGCGCCAGGAGCACCAGCTGGTCGGTCGTCAGTACGGCAAAAATAAGGGCCAATACCGCAAATACGCCGATCGATATGCGGGCTGTGCGGACCATTTTCGCATCTTCTCCCTTCATCAGCGACCGGATCTCCGACCCCAGTCCGAAAATCTGGGAATCGGCGGTGGACAACGCGGCGGCCAGCAATCCGATCATGGCAAAGGCCGCCACGATCTTCGGCTGATCCCGCACCAGAACGGCGCCCAGGAACTCGGAAGTAGCGGCATCCGGGTACAGGATCGCTCCGTACATGCCCATAAATGCCGTCGGCAGGATAACCAGGATAATAAAAAAGCCGATCCCGACAGCCATGCGATACAGCGAAAACCGGTCGCGCATGATCACTATCCGGGTAGAGATCTGCGGTTGGGTAAAGGGTAACAGCATTATAGCGATCATCGAACCGAAAAGGAACTGGAAATCAAATAAACCCTTGGGGCCGGGCGCCGACAACAACGCCGGATTGCTTTCCTCTACCCTGGCAAACATCGTTTCCAGACCGCCGACCTCGCTGACACAGACCGCACCGATGATCCAGATGGCGATCAGCAGCAGGATGCCCTGCATCATATCGCTGTAAATAATGGCCTTCAAACCGCCGACCTCGCTGTAGATCAGCATCACCAGCACCATGGCCGACGACCAGCCCCAGACCGGCAACATGCCCGGGAAGACCTCCTGGAAGAAAATGGCCACACCCCGGATCTGGATGGCCACGTAAGGGATCAAAAAAACGAAAGCGCCGAAAAAGGTGACGTATCCGGCAAACCTGGATTGGAACTGTTGCTCCATAAAGCCCGCCATGCCGAAATAATTGCCGGAACGCGCTTTTTTGCGGAAATAATACCCCACCCAGATGATCCCGAACACCATAACGCCGTCCGAGACCGCCAGGAAGATCCAGGACCCCACCCCGTGCGTGCGGAAAAAATCCGGCATACCCAGGATGGTGAAGGTACTGAACAGCGTTGCGGCAAAGGTGAACATGCCCAGCACTGCCCCGATGTTGGAGCCCGCCATCAGGTACTGGCCGGAGTCTTTGTTCCGGCTTCGCGCTTTGGCGGACAGGAAAACCAACAGGGCCAGATAGGTCGCTCCGGCAATAAGAAAAGCAGTGATCATGATTTCAGGCTTGGTGTTCAATCGGCATCCGGCCAAAGATAGTTTTTTTGGCCATGAAACTTTTCAGGAATTACCGGATAAGATAAACCCGGCGCCCGAGGGTCAAAAAAAGCATCCTTTTCTTGTCCAATTTCAAAAAGCTCATTTGTTATTGGAGCGTAAACCGTATATTCAAAAATCAAAATCAAAAAAATGGAACAGTATGCGTTGATCATGCGCCACGAGGACGGCGGAAAGGTTGCCTCACCCGAACAAATGGAGAGCTGGATGAAACAAACCATGGACTGGATCGGCGGGATCGCCGCCCAGAACAAATTTGTCGGCGGCACCGGCCTGCCGTTTGACGACGCCCGCGTAGTGCACGCCGGGAACATGGTCACCAACGGCCCTTTCGGCGATATCAAGGAAACCATCGGCGGGTTCATTACCGTTAAGGCCGAGTCGGTGGAAGAGGCCGTGGAATTTGCCAAAGGCTGCCCGGTCTTGCAGGGAGAAGGGAATACGGTGGAGGTGCGGCGGATTGCGAGGGACCATTAAAGCGGGGATGTTGATTTGAACGGGTTTTCAATGGAGCAGCAGGAACTCATACCGCATTTGTTCAGAACGGAATTCCGCAAGATCGTCGCGGTGCTGGGCAAGCATTTCGGCGCCGGCCATCTGGATGTGGCGGAAGACCTGGCCAGCGACACCTTTGCCGCCGCGCTGGAAACCTGGCCTTATCGCGGCATACCGGCCAACCCGACAGCCTGGCTGTACGCCGTTGCCCGGAACAAGGCCCTCAATTACCTGCGCCGGAACCGGCATTTTACCCGGGAAGTTGCCGATCAATTGAAAAAGGATCCCGATGATTTCCAGGAATCTGAGATCGACCTTTCCGAAGGCAATATCCGCGACAGTCAATTGCAGATGTTGTTTGCCGTTTGCCATCCGGCGATTTCCGTACCGGCCCAGGTCGGGCTGGCCCTGCGCATCCTTTGCGGATTCGGCATCGACGAGATCGCTACCGCTTTTCTGACCAATAAGGAAACCGTCAACAAGCGGCTGTTCCGGGCGCGGGAAACGCTGCGCCGGGAGCAGGTCGCCATTGAATATCCAGGTGAAGGCGAGATCGAAAGCCGGCTGGAGTCGGTGCTGACCACGCTTTACCTGCTGTTCAGCGAAGGGTACTATTCCGAAAGCCGGGAACCCGTCATCCGCGAAGACCTCTGTGCGGAAGCCATGCGCCTGACCGCCTTGCTGCTGGAGGCCGGGCCGGCCAATTCACCGGAAGCGAACGCCTTGTTCGCCCTGATGTCCTTTCAGGCTTCCCGGTTGGGCGCCCGGCAAAACGGCAGCGGTGAGCTCATCCTCTACCAGGACCAGGATGAATCGCTTTGGGATGCTGCGCTCATTGCACAAGGCGCCCGATACCTCAATCTGGCGTCACGGGGCAGCCGCTTAAGCCGCTACCACCTGGAAGCGGGCATTGCCTATTGGCATACGATCAAGGAAGACACCCGTGAAAAATGGGAAAATATCCTGTATTTGTACAACCTCCTGTTGCAGGTGGCCTATTCACCTGTCGCCGCCCTGAACCGGACCTACGCTTTTTCAAAAATTCACGGCAAAGAAGCCGCCATACGCGAAGCCGAAAGACTGAAGTTGAGCGGAAATCCTTATTATTTCACCTTGTTGGGGGAATTGCATTCAGGTTTGGATGATGAAAAGGCCAGGATGCATTTTGAAAAGGCGCTTGAGTTGGCGCGTACGGAGGCGGACCGGCGGGTCATTCAACAAAGATTAGGAATTCGGAAATAATCGGACGATCTTCTTTTGGACCGGGGGCAGATTTTGCTAACTTGGAATTTCAAATTATTTTAGTCGACTATTTGTGACAGATATTGGAATTAAATTCAAGTTGATTCGAAATATGAATGAACACGGTGAAAAATTGAATGTGCAAAACCCTAGGGCTGCTGCCCAACCCCATACTCATAAACAGAGACCTGCAAAAAAACAACCGGAATTTATTGATAATCGACCTGAAGCGCTTATCCAGCGTCAAATTAATTTAATAGCCGGTAGAAATGGAGCAAGCGCCGCAAATCACAATTTTAATAATGCACCTTATATTCCGACTACAAATATCGGGCCTATTCAAAGAGTTGAACCGGAACGCCTTAAAAGCCTGGGTGAAGCAATAGATGAAATGTCGGAAAACGCTCCCGAAGCAGGAGTCAATATGTGGACAATTTCTCTGCCGGATGACGGACCTCAGATCATTTTGTTGGGTACAATTCATAACAGCCTTGTACTCCAGGAAATGCCTCAAGGACCACAATTAGTTCAATTTCTCCAGAGGATGGAGTTTAGCAAAGTTTTCACGGAGATTGAAACCGACATCCCCAATGCCGAGACCTTGGGGAATTTGGAAGAACAATTCAGGGAAAAATCAGGCCCGGAACCGGACAAGCATGCAGATCGAAGAGGTTGGATGGCCTGGAAGCTGAAAGAACAGGCTCGAAGCACAGAACACGAATTGCCCATCCGGAAATATAAAATGGACGACATATATAAATCTTTGGCATTATCAGGCTCAAAAAGTGATTCAAGGGCGTTGGAAACAGAACAAACGCGCGATATTGCCGCTGAGCAGAGCTGGATAGACCGAGGTCGCACGGGGGTAAAAGAGGATGATATTAAAATGGGATCAGCCGATCAGGATTTGGTAATGGAGAGTATTCGAACCGGAAACGAGAAAAGTCATTGGAAAAAATATGCAGAATACCTAAAGCAAGGCATTGATATTCAAAATATTGAAGAGAGAAACGATCAATGGGTGCAAACAGATATGAGTGAATACAGTAAAACAGTACCAACCTTATGGATTGTCGGTGCAAGCCACTTGCCTGGACTGATTTTGCGCTTTGGTGAAAAAAAAGCTAAAATTGAGCCCATTAGGCTTTAATGAATTTTCTGTTGGCGCGATAAATAAGTAAGCCGTACCGTTTCCTGAAGCTATACATTCCGTATCTTTACCCCATGAAACCGGGTTTAACGGCATATTTCTTCTTCCTGTTCGTCCTGTTGCTGGCCGTGAGCCGGCAAGGCGGGGATCACGCATCCCAAACCCATTCTGCCCGGGATCACCAGACCGTCAACCTGTTCATTCCTAAAGCAGGTACCGTTCCTCCCACCCTTCTTTCCTGGAAGAAGGCCGTTTTGCGTACCGGAAATACCCGTCACGCCTTTCTCCGGCGATTTCAATTCAGGTTGACCCCTGTAGCCGCCGCTGTATTATTGAAATCCTGCCGGAACAAGATCCGGAACACCTTGCCCGGCCGGTTATTATCCCGTCGACCCGGACCGCCGCTTTCCAGGGTAAGCACCAGCGATTCACCGCCCGCCGATCCGGTTGATCGGGCATAAACGCCCATCCATTCCGATTCCGGACCGCTGTTTGCATCCGGATCTGCACCTCGCAGGTCCGCCCTTTTTACGTTAATCGTTGAGAATATGTTTTCACATTATATCCGGTCTTTTTTCATCCACCTGAAAAAGAACCGCTTTTTCAATGCACTGAACCTGCTCGGTTTTGCCGCGGGGTTCCTGTTGCTGACCCTGATCAGCGCATTTGTGTATCAGGAAACCGCTTTCGACCGTTTCCACAAAAATGCCGATCGTATTTACCGCCTGCATCCGGTCGGGTACGGCGTCACACCGGCTTGTTTTGCCGATAAGCTGGCCGGTAAACTCCCGGAAATCCGCCGATTGGTCCGGCTCAGCACCGTCGACCTGCCGATCCGTACAAAAGATACCCGCAGCGCAACCATCAAAATAAGCTACACCGATCCGGCGATCTTTGAGGCGTTTTCCTTTCCGATCCTGTCCGGGCGGCCCGAAAACGCCCTGAAGTCGCCTTTTTCGATTGTGGTCACCGAATCGCTGGCCCGCCGGCTTTTTGGGGATTCTCCGCCCATCGGGCAGACCATTCAAACCGCCGATACGGCCGTGTTGACCGTCACCGGGGTGATGAAAGACCTTCCGTATGTTTCTCATATCCGCACGCAAGCCTTTGTTTCCATGGAAACGTTGCGGCTCAAGGAGGAAAACCAGACCTTCGGCTGCGGCTCCTGGTCGATGCTCACCTACGTCGAACTCGATGAAACGGCGGACCCCGGATCAGTGGCCGCGAAAATAAACGAACTGCTGGAAGCATTCAGGATGGATACCGGCGACGGCAAGGTCCGGCTCGTGCTGGAACCGCTTGCGGATCTTTATTTCAACGGCGAAGGCAACCGGTACGACGGCTCGGTGCACGGCAGCCGCCAGACCGTAATGCTGTACCTGGCCGTTTCCTTGCTGATCCTGTTCATTGTGGTCATCAATTACATCAACCTCTCTACGGCGCTGGCCGGCAACCGCATCCGGGAAACGGCCATCCGCAAGGTGCACGGGGCGAGCCGCCGTCAGGTCGTCATCCAGGTGATGGTGGAAGCCGCCGGGATGGCGCTGATCGCCTTCCTGGGGGCCTGGATCCTGATCGAATTGCTGCTGCCGCAACTGTCGGGACTTTTGAACATCCCGCTTGACGGAGGGTTCAACCGGCGTTTGCTCCTGCCGGCCTGTCTGATCGGCGCCGGGGTCCTTGGCGCGGCTTCGGGGCTGATCCCGGGCCTGCTGCTGTCGAAAACCGAAGCCTCCTCCGCCCTGAAGGACGATACGCCGCTGAGGTCGCGGGGGGGCCTGCGCAAGGTACTCCTCGTGTTTCAGGTGATGATCGTGGCCGGACTGCTGAACGCGACATGCCTGATCAGCAGCCAGATGGCGTACGTGCTCAAGCTGGACCTCGGGTTTCGCCCGGAACAGGTCCTTTCTTTCAGGATGGACGGCGCGTTGTCCAATAAAAAGGACCTGTTGAAACGCCGGCTGGCCGGGCGCCCGGAGATCGGCGCGATCGCCTTTTCGGATGACCTGATCGGAGGCGGTTTCGGGCAGGCGCCGATCGGCAATGAGGGCAATAAAACGCTCTGCTACTTTTTGTCCGTCGACCCGGATTATCTCCCGCTTTACGGTATCGAACTGACGCGCGGGCGAAATTTTTCCTGGGAAAAGCCCGCCGATTTCGCGGACGGATGCCTGATCAACGAAGCCGCACGAGAAGCCTTCGGACTGGATGCGCCGGAAGATAAAATGCTGGATAAGTACCGGGTGCTCGGTGTGGTCAGCAACTTCAATTTTATTTCATTGCACCAGGCGGTGGGCCCGTTGATCATCCATTGCAGCCGGGACGGTCAGGTCGCACAAGTGCGGGTAGCGGCGGGGCAGGAAGACAAAGCTGTTTCTTTGATCCGTCAGGCCTGCCTGGGCATTTCACCGGATTATGACTTCAATTACACCTTTTTGCAGGAGGACCTCAGGGGGCATTACCGGGCGGAGATCAACCTCCGGAACAGTTTCCGGTTTTACGCCCTGATCGCCTTCCTGATCGCGTTGCTGGGGTTATTCGGATTGACGCTGTTCGTGATCCGGAAACGGACCCGCGAAATGGCGATCCGGCGATTGTACGGCGCAAATACAGGGCAGGCTTTCCGGCTGCTGACCGGCGAACAACTCGCGATCGTCCTGACGGCCAACCTGCTTGCTTTGCCGGTGAGTTGGTGGCTGATGGACAAGTGGCTGGATCATTTCCAATACCGGATAGGGGTTGATGCGGCGGTTTTTGTGAAAACACTGGGCATAACCCTGTTTTTCAATTTTTTGGCGGCTTCTTTCCTGTTGTTCAGGCTTGGCCGGGTGAACCTGGTGGAGTCGCTTCGGCAGTTGTAGGCTGGATGCGAAATTTCCAGTTTCACAACCCAATCGCTCAATACAAGGAATTAATTCCAGCTCATTCCGGTTGAATAATGGATGAGTCCGAGGAATTATGGCGAATATTTAATTTCCGGAACAATTCCACTTTTGTGATCAATGAATTCAGTATGAGTACCAGCAAAAAGGAAATCAACAATCTTCACCAAAGCGACCTTTACCTTTATTTCTACGAGGACGCGGTTGATGAAGCCCGTACCAGGATGGAATGCACCTATATCGAAAAACATTGCGGCATAAGCGGTCAGCAACGCATCCTCGATCTGGCTTGCGGGCACGGCCGTCATTCCCTCTATTTCGCGGAAAAAGGACATCGGGTGACTGGGATTGACATCAATAAAAGCTTTATCGGAATCGCAAGGAAGGAAGCTGTTGACAGGAAGTTGGATGTAGAATTCCTGGAACAGGATATTCTTGAAATGGATCAAGAGAATGGATTTGATACTATTCTTCTCCTCTTCAACTCCCTCGGTTTTTTTGACCGATCGGATTGCCAAATTTTGTTCCGGAAAATTGGAAAGGCGCTGAAACCGGGCGGCAAGGCGTTCATTGATGTAAAGAACAGAGACCAAATTGTCAAAGAAATCCAACCGGCTTTTGTAACGGAAAAGAACAGCGACCTCATGATTGACAGGCTGACCTTTGATCCGGTTGCCGGGACCACGACCAACAAACGAATCTACTTCAAGGACGGCCGACGGTTCGACGCGCCTTTTACAATGCATATGTATCATTATACGGAACTGGCGCTGATGGCGGAAGCTTGCGATCTGAAAGTAGACAAGGTATTCGGCGGTTGGCGGGATGAGGAATTCGGGAGCGAGTCGCGGCGCATTGTTTTGGTTATTAGCAGGAAGTCTTAACCGGGGGCTTATCCCAGTTGAAGGAGGAGTGGGAAGATTGACTCCGGATAAGTTTCAGGGATCGTGATATTTTTACTTTAATCAATTATTTTCAATAATGCTGCCTTTAAATTACATCATTCAAACGCCAAATTTCAGGCTCAGGATTCCCGATGAAAGCGATTTCGATTTCGTTTTCTCGGCCTCGCGATATCCGGGTTTCAATGACGGGATGTTGTGGGACCCGCCTGTGGATAGATCCGAATTGATAGCGCCGCTTGAGCGAAGCCGGAAGGCCTGGATGGACGGAACCGCCTTCAATTTTACCATCGAAACCAATGGAGAGAACCCTGCCCGATTGGGCCGCATTACCATTCGGGTAGATGGCGGAGAGGGAATCTGGAATGTAGGGTTCTGGACCCACCCCGAACACCAGGGGAAGGGCGTTATGACGGAGGCATTGGCGGCCATCCTGGCGTTCGGATTTCAGGAACTGGGCGCCGCCGGCATCTCCGCACGGTATGCCGTTTGGAACAAAGCGAGCGAAAAGGTCCTGATCAATAACCGGCTTGCCTTTTCGATGTATATTGAAAAAGGGTTCCAGAAGAACGGTAATTGGGTAAGCGAAAATGAAATGGTCATAACGGCGGCTGCCTGGAAGGATCAGGCTCAAATCAAAAATAAACGCTAATTTAAGCTCAAAAAACAGCAACCATGAAATTAGGCGCATTTTCCATCAGTCTGAGTGTGAAGGACATAAAAGCCTCAAAGGAATTCTATGAAAACCTTGGCTTTGCCGTCTTTGCCGGTGATATGGCAAGAAACTACCTCATCATGAAAAACGGGAATGCCCTGGTCGGGCTCTTTCAGGGGATGTTTCAGGGGAATATCCTGACCTTTAACCCGGGATGGGACGAAAACGCCAACACCCTGGAATCCTTTGACGATGTCCGGGACATTCAGCGACACCTCAAGGCGCAAGGCATCCGGATAGGGCAGGAAGCCGATGAAAACACCACGGGTCCGGCCAGCATTATGCTCATTGACCCGGACGGCAATCCGGTGCTGATCGACCAGCACGTCTGATCCCGTTCGTCCAAAGGAAGCACACCCAACAACAGATAACCAGTATGAAAAAATACTTCATCGGGCCGGCGCTCATCCTGTCAGCCGGCTTCGCTTTCAGCCAAACCCGTGATCTCGGCCGGGAATACCTGGATGCGTGGCAGCGATTCTATCCTTCCCAGGCCCTCGAACAGGGTATGCATACCGCCATTTTTGAATACGAAGACCGCTCGCCGGAGCGCATCGGTGAGTGGCTGGCTTTCAACCGGGAAATAATCCAGCGTTTGTCCGATACAGCCTTTGCCTATACCCGGGAAAACCGGATTGACGCCAGGCTGCTGCTGGTGCAGGCCCGTTCGGAAGCGGACCGCTGGGGGAAAACCGCCCCCCACCAGCATTCGTTGCAGTTGTACACCTCGCTGATCGTGGGAGCTGCAACGCCGGTATTGGAGGCCCGTTACCTGAATAAGCCCGAGAAAGCGCAGTTGCTGTGCAAAAGGCTGCGGTCCGTAGAAAACCTTTGCGAGGCGGCCACCCGATCCCTGACCGCTGTTGACCGGGATGATCTGGATCAAAGCCTGCGGCAACTTGAAAAAGCAGCGGACTTCTACGAAAAGGAACTCCCCGAAGCCGTTGCCGGCCCCGCTTGCCATGACTTTGCCCTCCGGCGCCGCGCTGTCGCCGCACAGATCCGGGATCTGGTCCGGTACGCTGAAACCCGGTTGGCGCCCAACGCCCGGGAAGCCTCCCCGATCCTGGGAAGAGCGGAATACGCCCGACGGCTGGCCCTTTACACCGACAGCGACCTGACGCCGGAAGACCTGGCAGCAATGGCCCTGGAGGAAATCAAAACGGCGCGGGAACTGATGAACAAGGTATCCCAGGAATACCTCCGCCTGCAATACCCCGGCCGATCACTGCCCGCGGACGTCGATACCTGTGTTCAACTGGCCCTGGCGGATATGGAAAAGGACGCCCCGGTCAGCGGCGAGGATTACCGCAACTTCTGGCAGGAACTGGCCGACGCGGCCGTCCGGTTCATTGAGGAGCACGATATTGCAACGTTACCTGAATACCAGACCCTGCGCATCGTTTCCGCGCCGGAAAGTGCCGGCCCGGCCGCCCGCATAGGCTGGGTGGACAGTGCGCCGCCTTTTGCCCCCAACCCGGTCACCACCTTGTACCTGCCCTCTATTCCGGATACGTTTCCGGAGCAGGACCGCAGGGATTTCTGGTCATCATTCAACAAACCCTTCAACCGGATGATCGTCATCCACGAGCTGTTTCCCGGGCATTATATGCAGATCAAGACCAGCCGGGAAACCCCGCATCCCGTTCGCATGCTCTTCCCTTACGGTGTTTATATCGAAGGTTGGGCCACCTTTTGCGAACGTGTACTGCTGGATGCGGGTTGGGAAAAGGAACGACCGCTGACCTTCCTGGCGCACCTGCGCAAACGGTTGGAGAACGCCAACCGCGCCTATACCTCCGTACAAGTGCATTGCAACGGCTGGAGCCAGGACCAATTGATGGATTTTTCGGTGAATACTTCCCGGCTGGCGCCCCAGTTCGCCAAAAGCCTGTGGGGACGCGTGACGGGTTCGCCCATGCAGGTGACCTCCTATTTCCTGGGCGGGCGGCAATTCACCGACCTGTTGGCGAATGAAAAAGCCAGGCTCGGCGACCGGTTTGTCCTCAGGGATTTCATGGATGCCGTTATGCGCGAAGGGCCAGTTCCAATCGACGAATTTCCCGCTATCTTTGAGGCAGCGACACCCAAATAACGGCTATGGCAAAAACAATGGAACGCCTTGAATTGGCGCCCGGCTACTCGATCTCTCGCGTCATAAAGGGCGGCTGGCACCTGGCCGGCGGACACGGTCCCGTTGATGAACGGGAAGCCGTTGACGATATGCGCGCCTTTGTGGAAGCAGGCATTACGACCTTTGATTGCGCCGACATCTATACCGGCGTAGAAGCGTTGATCGGCCGGTTTCTGCGGCAATACCGACCGGCTTTTACCCGCGGCGACCTGCCCCCGGTGCAGATCCACACCAAATACGTACCCGACTACGACGCGCTGCCGAACCTCACCCAGGCCGACACCACCGCCGTCATTGACCGCTCACTGCAGCGGTTGGGGGTGGAACAGCTTGACCTTGTACAGTTTGCCTGGTGGGATTTTGCTCAGCCGCGTTATGTAGAAGCCGCCCACCACCTGGCAGAACTTCAGCGAGCGGGCAAGATCCGGCATATCGGCGTCACCAATTTCGACGGCATTCATTTGAAGGAGATCCTCGACACAGGCGTTAAAATCATAGCCAATCAGGTGCAATACTCGGTGTTGGACCAACGGCCGGCGACCGACCAGCAGGAACTCGCGACGGATTGCGGGTATTTTTTTCTGTGTTACGGCGCTTTGGCGGGCGGTTTCCTGAGCGACCGGTACCTCGGCGCCCCCGACCCGGTCGCGCCCCTTGAAAACAGGTCACTGACCAAATACCGGTTGATCATCGACGAGTTCGGCGGATACGAATTCTTCCAGGAAGCCCTGCGCAGCCTGCGGGCAGTAGCCGATAAATACAGGGCAGGTATTGCCGAAGTCGCCGCCCGTTATATGCTGGATCAACCCCGGGTCGGGGGCGTTATCATCGGTGCGCGCAATCGCCGGCATCTCGACAAACTCAGGCAGTTGAACGACCTGATCCTGGACGAGGCGGACCGCGAAGTCATCCGTGCAATAACGAGCCGGGCACAGGGTCCGCTTGGGCCGGTCTACGGCCTGGAACGGGATAAAAACGGCAAACACGGCCTCATCATGAAATACAATCTGAACGGACAACGCACATAAATGGAAGCCAGCCCCTCCGAACCAACTTTCGAGCGCCCGCTGTCTTTTTACGGCGGCCTGTTGGGCGCTTTGCTGCCCTTTGTCGTTTTCATGGGCGGCGTGATCGCCATTGCCCTTTCCGGCGCGCCGGACGAGCGCGGCTTCTGGCCGGTCCTGATCCTGGCCTTGTGCATCGGGCTGTTCCTGGCCCGCGACCGGAATGCGTTTTGCGGGAAGGTGATCGAAGGGATGTCGCATGACCTGGTGATGATCATGATCACGGCCTGGATCCTGGCTTCGACCATCGGCGTCCTGATGACCGCCACAGGATTTGTGGACGCGCTCACCTGGGTTTCGGCCCGCCTGAACCTGAGCGGAACCGGTTTTGTAGTTGCTGCATTTGTCATTTGCTGCGTGGTGTCCTTGTCTACCGGTTCGAGTTTTGCCACCATCCTGATCTGCAGTCCGATCCTGTACCCGGCAGGCGGGTTGCTGGGCGCTCATTTGCCTACGTTGGCCGGCGCCATTATCGGCGGAGCTACCTTCGGCGATTTTACGGCGCCGATCTCGGACACGACCATTGCCAGCGCCATGAGCCAGCAAGCGGAGATCGGCCCTGCGGTGAGGAGTCGGCTCAAGTACATCCTGCCTGCCGGCGCCATTGCCCTGGTGGGGTATTCTGTCAGTGCAAGCCTGTCCGCCGGAGTCCTGTCCACCACTGGACCGGCTTTGACCGGCGACCCCCGCGGCCTGCCGATGTTGCTGGTTCCGGTGCTGATCATCTGGCTTTTCATGAGGGGCAAACATCTGTTATACGGACTGTTGGCCGGATTGGTCTTCGGCACCGGATTGGGGCTTGCGTTGGGGCTGCTGTCCTTCCAACAGGTCATTTCCCTCGACCCGGAGAATTTCACCGCCCGGAGTTTTGTCATCGACGGGATCAACCGGGCGGTCGGCATCAGTTTCTTCACCATCCTGTTGATGGGCCTGGTGGCAACGCTCAGGGCGAGCGGCGTGATCAACCGGCTGGTCGATTTTGCTGCGGCCAGGAGCCGTACTCCCAGGCGCGCCGAGACCTGGATCGCCGGTACGGTGGGCGCGGCTGTTTTGCTCACCACCCACAGCATTGTCGCTATCCTGATGGTGGCTGAATTTGCCAACAAAACCGGCGAACAGATGGCGATACCCGCTAAAAGGCGGGCCAATATCCTGAGCCTGGTCGTATGCGTATTTCCCTTTCTGCTGCCCTATTTCATTCCGGTTATCCTGATGGCCAACGCTACCGCCTCGGGCGCTGAATTCGGCGTTCCGGCCGTATCGCCGTTGCAGGTAGGACTGCACAATTTTATTGCATGGGCCCTCCTGGGGATGTCGCTGGCGGCAGTATTGGGCGGGTTTGGACGGAAGGGGGACGGGAGACGGTAAACGGTGGACGGTGGACGGTGGACGGGAGACGGTGGACGGTGGACGGGAGACGGTGGACGGGAGACGGTGGACGGGAGACGGGGCCCGACTTCGCCGAGGCTTCGTCGGGCGGAGGACGGTGGACGGGAGACGGTGGACGGGAGACGGTGGACGGGAGACGGGAGACGGTGGACGGGAGACGGTGGACGGGAGCTCAGATTACTAAGCCTGGGAAGGCCTGCGCGGAAGGGAGGATTGGTAAGCTGATTTAAGACGGTGGACGAGGCCCAACTACGCTGAAGCTTCGTCGGACGGGGAGTCGGCGAATGATAAACAAGACCAATATTACCCGCAGAATAATCCGCTGCGCGTATTCAAAATATCAGGCGATGGAAAAAAGCAAAGACCTCCGCGATGACCAGTTTGAATTGTATGACCTTTGCGTGGTCGTTGAAACCATTTCCGGGCACTGCACCTGCAACATGGCGGTCGGCGATTGTTTTTATATGAAAGGCGGCAAGATCTCACTGCCGGACGGCGCGGATTTTTGCCTGTACGCGCTGCAATCCGCCATCCCGTTGCTTCCGGCCAAACAACGCAGAAACCACCCCGCCGACTGGATGGAAACCGACGCCAGGGTGACTTGCCCCGACCCGGCCTGCGGTCTGGTTATGCGCATCGACCGGCAGCAATTGCGGGTGCTGGATCACGATGAGGTAAGTCCTGTACCCTGGAAGGAATGATGTGATCGGCCTGCTTCATACCTGGTCGGCGATACAGCGATACAAATTGGAATTCGGGATTGATCCGGTTGAAAATCTGGCGCCCGAATTGGCTGAAGCCTGGGGAGACATCACAATAGACAAGACGGCAACCTGGAAGATCACAGTGAAGATCGGGAGAAAAAAATAGATGCTATCCCGGACTATCCCAATGTTGTGGAAGTTTTTATCTTTGGAATCTGCGGACATTAGGGCTGGAGCCCGGCCCATTAATTCTTAATACGGAAAGCATCTAGTTATGAAAATTGAATACCATCCATCATCCCACTCCCTATCCATTTCCGACGATGTCAGGTTCCGGTACAGGGCCCAGCAATTCATTTTGTATATCACATTATTGAATTCCATATTGAACACTTACCTGATTTTTCGGGACGGCCCTGGATTTTTTAATTTGCTCTGGATTGGCGTTGGTTTATTAGCCGCAGCGGCATTGTATGAATTGTCGGGAAAATCCTGGCAAGGGGAAATCGCCATTCAGGACATCGAAGCCTGGAAAGAAACTTCCTCATTCGGCCGTAAAATCCTGCGATTGAAACTGAAGAACGGCACACAACGGGACCTGCTGGGCTTCGCCAACCGGGAACACCTTGAAGCGATCAAGACCCTCTTCTCCCGCATCGGCATCCACCCCGCCTGACCAGCCCTCACCCACCCTCTCACCCTCTAATCCTCTCACCCTCTCACCCTCTAATCCTATCGGCTCCACCCCGACCAAAAGCTTCCCAACTCCCGTTTCAATTCCACCGCTTTCGGGTAGAACGAATGCCCGGTATCGCCGGTGATCTTGTCCAGCAATTGAGTCGTTTCCGGACTGCCTTTTCGTCCACCTTTCAGGTAGGCCAGCAGCAGCAGCCAGTCGGCTTTTTCGGAGATTTCCGGATCGCTGTTGGTTTGCAATTGCTTCAGGATCGCTTCTGCCTCGCCCAGTTTTCCGGACTGGTACCAGGTATTGGCCAGCAGGTATTGGGCATCAGTGAAATATGCGTTGGAGGGATCAAAGGCCTGGAAGGCAGACGCCGCCGCCTCGAAATTCCCGGCCCTAAGCGCGGAAAGCCCCGCATCCAGTTCGCCCTGTCCGGCGGGCGCCGAACGCACGGCGGTCAGTTCTGAGGAATCGTAAAAATTCGACGCCAGGGTATCCCCGCTGTACTGCGACACCCGCCAATAACCGAATATGCCCAGCAACAGCAACAGGCTCGCGGCTACTGCCCATACCCGGGAATGCACGCGCAGGAACGCCCTGCGCGCAGGCTTAGGGTCCGCCTGATCTGCTTTCCATTCGGCAAAGTCAGCGCGCAGGCTGTCGGCAATGCCCGTTTCCAATACCTGGCGGGCTACGCGGAAGGCCGCTACCTCCTCCTTTAGATCAGGATCGGCGTTCATCCGGGCCTCAAATCCGGCCCTTTCGCCTTCGGGCATTTTGCCCAGGACGTATTGTTCGATCGTGTCGTAGAGGTCTTCCATTTGATGAGTATTTGATGAATGAGGAACTGAGGAACTGAGGAATTGAGGAACTGATCGAAGGTGCATTGTTCGATTCCTCAATTCCTCCATTCAAACCAGCTGCTCCCGCCAATCCGGTTGTTGTTTTACCATTTCAATCAGTGATTGCATGCAGCGGTACTTGCTTTTTCGGGCCATCTTTTCGCTGCTCAGGCCCATTTTTTCGGCTATTTCTTCCATGGAGTAGGACAGTTGCCACATCTCCAGGACTTTCCTGCATTTTTCACCCAGTGTGCCCAGCAGCTTGCGGAACAGGTGTTGCCGTTCTTCGCTGATCAGGGCGATTTCGGGGGTTTCTTCGTTCGGTTCATCCATGCCGCTGTGGTCCTCCTTCAGCTCTACTTTCTGGTTTTTCCGGAGCTGATTCATCCACAGAAAACGGCAGATGGCGTAGAGGTAGAGCGACAAACTGCTGTCTCCCCGGAATTTCTGTTCGCGGATATTGCGGTCCAGCACGATGATGCCCTCATGGAACATGTCCAGGCCGTCGTCGCGGTTGCCGTTGTTCTGCTGCACGTACCAGACGACTTTATCCCGCAGGCTTTCCAGGTGGTAAATGACCTTGATCGCCTGTTGCCGGGCTGTCCCCCCTTTGAGGATGCCTTCGATTAATGCCTGATCCGTTGTTTCCATACAAGTGTGTGTTGAAAGCCTGAAATGACCCCATGATCCGGAAAAATGTTACCTTTCTCGTGCGATTGGATCGGATTTTCGATTCTTCGATTCTTCAATTCCCCGATTCCTCATAAAAACCCATGGGTTCGGCAAAGATAAATATATCGCTTTTTTGTTGGGGACGGGTTGCTAAAAAAGTCCAGTCCCTGGTTGCCGCACTGATCATCTGGTACGGGCAGGGCACCGCTCAGCCGGCGGATACGGCGGCCGTCCGGCAATGGCTCTCCGACGGTCGGGCCCGGTTGGAGGCCGGGGCATTCGAAGAAGCGATCAAGATCACCGATCGGGCGCTGAATGCGGGCCTGACCGGATTTCCGTTGCTGGAAGCCGAAGCGAGGATGCTGCGCGGGGAAGCCGCCCAGGCGCAAGGCCGGTTCGATCTGGCGGAAGTCAGCCTGGATTCAGCCTGGTGCCTGGTGCAGGATCACGCGGGTTGGGATCACCCCAAATCAGCGGAAGCGCTCAGCGACCTGGGCAATTATTACTACGAATTGGGTTATATCCAAACGGCCCGCCAATACCATACCCAGGCCCTGGCGATCCGCCTCCGGCTGTTCGGCGACCGGCATGCGGAAACGGCCAAATCCTACAACAACATTGCCAATTGCCTGCTTTCGATCGGGGATTATGACCGCGCAATCGCCCTGTATCAGGCGGTAGCGGACATCCGGGAAGCGTCTCCCCAGATGCCGCCGGCTGACCTGGCCTCCGCTTACAATAACCTGGGCAGCGCGTTGCTGGCGGCCGGCGACCTGCCCGGCGCAAAAAAACAGTATGCGCAGGCCATGGACCTGCGGCGGCGCACGCTGGGGCCCGACCACCTGAAAACGGCGCAAAGCCACCAGAACATCGGCAATGTTTTCGCCGCGCTGAGCCTGCAGGATTCCGCGCTCCGGCACTTCGGGGAAGCGCTGGCGGTATACACCCGGTTTTACGGAGAAAACCACCCCAAAGTGGCCGCCATCTATGAGAACATGGGCAATGCCCTGGCTGAAAAACAGGCTTATGGAGCTGCCGGCGACCTCCAGCAAAAAGCCCTGCGGATCCGGCGGCAGTTTTACGGCCCCAGCCACCCGGACGTCATTCGTTCGTACCAGAATATCGGCGAGCTTTGGATGTTGCGCGGAGATTACCAGGCAGCTCTGCAATATTTCAGGCGGGCGCTCGGATTGTTGCACGACCAATGGGGCGACTACCATCCGCAGGTAGCCCAGGCACAGGAACAAGTGGGCCTGGCGCTGGTGAATGCCGGTGAACTTCAGCCAGGATTGAATCACCTGGAACGGGCGCTGGCCTTGCGTCAGGCCTTGTTCGGTGTTGATCATCCGTACGTGGCCGGCACCGCCATGAACCTGGGCAACGCCTATTGGCAGGACGGGCAATACCAACAGGCCCGGGATTTCTATCGCCGGAGTCTTGAGATCTGGTCGGCCGCAGCAATGGGTTGGGAGCCTGAACAGCTCAAAGCCGTCCTGAACATCAGCAGAACCTACCTGGAAGAAAACCGCCCGGCCCTGGCCCAACAAGCGCTCAACCTGGCAGGCGGATTGCCGGAACAGGCGGATTCGCTTACCCGCGCGGGGTTTGACCGCACGCTGGGAGAGGCCCTTCTGGAGCAGGGGTTGTACCAACCGGCAGGCCGCTGCCTCGACGACGCCCTGAAAAAGCTGGGTTTCCGGCCGGAGACCGGGAATGAGCCCGGGAAAGCTTCTCTGGAAATCCTGCTCTGCCTGCACGGAAAGGCCCGGAATTATCTGGAATGGGCGCGCAGTTCATCGGATCGCCAACGCGCCGACACGGCTTTGATCTGGTTTGAAAAAGCCTTCAACCTGCTGACAAAAGTCCAGGACAGCTACCTCAATCCGGAAGCCAGACAACGCATGACCGCTTTGAATACGGGGTTGTTCGCCGGGGCGATCGATGCCTGCTTCATGTTGGCCGACGGCTCCCGGGGCGCCCGTTACCGCCGCCTGGCTTTCGCGTTCAGCGACCGGAACAAAAGCATCCGCCTGATGGAAGCCAACCGGTTGCAGCGGCAGCCTGCCCAGGGCGGTACCGATATTTTGGTGAGCCGGCTCCAGCAATTGACAAGGAAGATCAATGACCTGGAGAAAGAACGCGCCATTGATGAATCCCAGCTGGATGATGAAGATCGGCGCGCCATTGACCGCCGGCTTTTTGACCTGCAGCAACAAAAGGCTGATCTGTATCGCAACCTGGAATCCGCCGGTACAAACCTGCTGCCGGAGTCTCTTTTCCTGACCGAAGATTCCATCAAAATCATACAGCGATCGCTGGCGCCCGATCAGGCGATGATGGCCTTTTTCACCGGAGAAAAAGCCAAATATCAATTTGTACTGACCGGCGACACCATAGCCGCGCGACGCCTGGATCCGGCCTTTCCGCTGCAACAGGCCGTTACCGGGATGGCCAAAAGCCTGTTGCAATATCCGGGTGCTCCGTCCGGTGAAAAACCACACCTGGACAGCGTTTACACCGCAGAAGCCCGGCGGTTGTACGAACTCCTCTTTTCGCCTGTCGCCGGAATATTGGGCGGTAAACGGTCGCTGGTCATTGTCCCGGACGGCATTCTGGGGTGGCTGCCCTTTGAGGCCCTGCTGACCTCGGATCCTGAAACGCCCCGCCGATACAGGACTTACCCTTATTTATTATCCGATTGCACGATCAGCTATACTTATTCCGGGGGTTATTGGCTGAGCCTGAAACAGCTGCCGGTACAATCCGCTCGCCCCGCGAGGAGCTGCCTGGCCCTCGCGCCGGATTTTGCAACCGACCCGCAGGGTTTTGCGCCTCTGGAACACAATGCGGAAGAAGCCTCCTCCATTGCCCGGATGCTCAGGGGCAAGGTATTGAAAGGAGTGGAAGCCACCCGGGCCAATTTTCTGGCGCTGGCGCCGAACTATGCCGTCTTGCACCTGGCCACCCACGCCAAATCCAACAGCTACAACGGCGACTACGCCTATATGGCCTTCAGCGCGAATCCGAAAGACAGTACCGACGAATCCCTGCTCTATGTCAAGGACCTGTACGGGCAGCGCTGGCACGCCGACCTGGCCGTATTGAGCGCCTGCGAAACCGGCATCGGCAGTTTTCGGCCCGGGGAAGGGGTGATCAGCCTCGGCCGCGGATTTGCACAGGCCGGCGTCCGCAGTACCGTCAACAGCCTGTGGAGCGTGAACGACGCCCGCACCTCAGACCTGATGCAGGGCTTCTACACCGGTCTGCGAAAAGGCCTGACCAAAGACGACGCCCTCCGGCAAGCCAAGCTGGCCTATCTGGCCGGCAACGCCCACGAAGCCGCCCATCCTTTCTATTGGGCGAGCTACCTCCCCTTCGGCGATATGGCGCCCCTGAAATTGCCGGATCCTTTCCCTTGGAGCTACCTGCTGATCGGTATCCTGCTGGCTGCCGGCGTTTTTTATCTGGTCAGGAAACTCATTTGAAGTGATCAGTTGTCCGTGATCAGTCCGCCTGCCGGCAGGCAGGTTGTCAGTCCGGGTAAGGCAACATTCCGACCCTACAACGAGCGCCAAATCAACAATCAAACCCTGACCGCCGTAGCCTGGTGGCGAAGTTGGTAATCATGTAATCGGCATTCATCAATCGATTGTCGTCCGCAGCCCATTGGAAAAAAAGAAGAAAAGCCGTCCGCACAACGGTTGCCCGACCATAAAAAAACACCCGCCCTGGGGTCATTTTTCCCATCCGAAACACTCCTATCCAAAATCGGGATTTAATCATCACAACAATTAACCATGAAAAACCTATTTCAATCTGATCTTCGAAAAGGTAGCCGATCCGGATGATTACCAGGTTTATGTCGGCAACAACCCGTCGCGGATAACATATTACACCAATCGAGGAATCGAGGAATCGAGGAATCGGATCAATCGGATCAATCGAGGAATCGGATCAATCGAGGAATCGAGGAACCGAGGAATCGAGGAATCGGATCAATCGAAGAATCGAAGAATCGAGGAATCGAAGAATCGAAGAATCGAGGAATCGGATCAATCGGATCAATCGAACAATCGGATCAATCGAGGAATCGAGGAATCGAGGAATCGGATCAATCGGATCAATCGAACCAATCGGATCAATCGAACCAATCGAACCAATCGAATCAATCGAATCAATTATTCCACCATGAGACCGCATTTTTTCATCCTGTTTATGCTTGCGCTATGCGCATACTTACCCGCCAACGGACAGCAAAATAAAGTTGAAGGCCCGTTGAAAGATTTTGTGAACACCCCGTTCATGCTCAAGTTCAAAGACCTGAAGATCGAAGCGGAAGCGGCTGTGCGCCGGTTCAAATTACAATCCCATGAATTGGCCCCGGGTGATGTCCAGAAGGTACAAACCGGTTACGAGCAGTCCGCTTACCGCTTCAACCAGCTTTTGTCGAACATCAAGACCGATTTTCTCAATCCCAAAAAGGTGAAGTACATTTCCGAATTCCCGGAGGATTATCAGCGGAGCCTGGAGTTGGAACTGCACCAGCTCACCGAATTCTACGCGCTGCACTTCCTGCAACCGCTGGCAGATGCCACCGGGCAGCAAATGGACGGCAGCCCGGCATTGCTGCTGGTAGTCGAACTGGTCGGGCTGACCAAAGGACTCATCCAGTTCTTTTCACAATCCCGCCAACAGGCCCGCCGGTTCAATGAGGCCTACCTGCAGCAGAACCTGTATCGCCCCTTCCATTTTCTGGGTTGGGACGAGATCGGCCCAGAGGGCAGCATGATGCCTTCGCCGGCAGAGGAGGTGATCGAGCCGAACCTGATGGAGCCGCCCTCCCTCGACCCGCTGCTGCAGGAAGCCACGCAACTGCTGACGCCCACGCAACAAGGCTACAATTCCTACGACGGCGCCAACACCTACGACGAGTATATCGAACAGTCAGATACCTCCTATTCCCCCGAAGAGACCCCGCAGGACACCATCACCACCCTGAATACCGGCATGAAAACCACCCCGGCAACCGCCAGGGAAACCCCGGCCGGCGGCAAGATCGCACCTGAAACCCTTCCACAATCCCCAAAAAAGGAAAACGGGTCGGCAAAAAACGCCGGGGAAATGCCGGCGGTGAAGAAAAAAGGCAACAATCAGTGATCGGCTGCCGGCGGAATAACCACCTCAAGGAACCGGATCCGCTGCCGTTTCCAGGTATAGGTAATCGCCAGGGTATCGCCGAAACTGATGACGGAAGGATAGGAATACTCGTCGCCTTCCTCTCCCGTTTCGAGGTCCAGCGGCGTTGACCAGCTCAGGCCGTTGTCTGTGGAAACCGCCACGGACAGCGGCCTTCGGGCGCCCCAGTTTTTATCATCCCGGTTGAATACCACCGCAAGCCGGTTACCGGGCAGCGGCGCCAGGTCGATGCCGCTGTTGGGGTTGGGCAGGGCGGTTTTGCAGACGGGCGTCCAATGCAGGCCGTAATCATCGGAATCGCTGCGGCAGATGACGCCGGCCGAACTCCGGAGCAGCATATGTACCTTGCCCGGCGCGGACTCCCACAAGGTGGGCTGAATTACGCCTTCACCCGGAACGGAATCCCGGTTGAGGGTCAAAAAGCCGGACATTTCCCAGGTTTGCCCGTTGTCGGCGCTGCGATCCGTGAAAGCGTTCCAAACCCGGTTCTTTTCGTTGGAAGAAGGCGCCAGCCAGTCGCCGTTCGACAGTACAATGGGCTTGTTGCGCACCGGCCCCCGACCGCCTTTGTCACCTGGGACCAGTTCGCGGGCATCGGACCAGGTCGTCCCCTCATCGGTTGAAACCTTGTACCAGGTTTCCCATTCATCGATGGTTTTCCCCACCTTGAAAAACAGGACGATCTCCCCTTTCGGCGAACGGGCGAGCACCGGGTTCCAGTGGGCATCCTCCCGGAGCTTGGCGATCTCCACCGGCGGTGTCCAGGCGCCGGGCCGCCCCCTGGAGAACCAGATCCCGACATCGTCGTGCTTTTCATGGGTGCCGCCGAACCAGGCGACCAGAAATTCGCCCTTCGCATTGCGCAATACGGTAGAGGCATGGCATTGGGCAAAGGGTCGGTCATCGCCGAAGATGAAATCCCTGGTAGCGACTACCGGAGAAAAATCGGGTTTTGCAGGCATTTTGTCCGGGCTTTTGCAACCGGCCGCCAAACAGGCCAAAAACAGGCAAAGCGGGAAAAAGGATCGGCTTATCATAGGTATCGGGGCGTCGGCGCCCGTTTTTCTGACCAAAATAACCACGGAAAGGAAAACGGCGATAATCCTGATGAAATAAATACCTTTGGCGGCCAATTTTATTAACTTTCCGGTCAAAATCGTCTGCTGATGAGCAATGGCGTCCGAAAATTCGGCACCGCTCCTGTCTTTTTTACCGCTATTTCCACCATCCTGGGGGCTGTCATGTTTTTGCGCTTCGGCTTTGCCGTCGGCACGGTCGGACTATTCGGCACCCTGATGATCATCCTGATCGGTCATGCCGTCACGATCCCGACCGCCATGGCGATTGCGGAGATTGCCACCAACCAGAAAGTGGAAGGCGGCGGCGAGTACTACATCATTTCGCGCTCCTTCGGCCTGGTGATCGGTTCGGCGATCGGCATCGCCCTGTTTCTGTCGCAGGCCATCAGTGTCGCTTTTTACATCATCGCATTTTCGGAGTCGTTCAGTTCGCTGTTCGACTACCTGTTGCGGACCTACGACATGCCCTACGCGGTGGAATGGCTGCTGGCCAAAAAACAAACCGTCAGCATTCCGGCGCTGTTCATCCTCACGGCCATCGTGCTGAGCAAGGGCGCCGATCTGGGGGTAAAGACGCTGTACGCCGTAGTCGGTACGTTATTCATTGCCCTGGCCGCCTTTTTCATGGGCGAAACGGACTACGCCCAACACCACGCCCTGGATCCGTTTGCCACCATCTACAATACCCAAACCGTGGATGACAGCCTCCTGGTCCGCCAATTGCAACCGCAGGGGGATGATTCGGTCAGCGTACTGAACGAGGTGCCGACCATTGAACCCAAGGAGACCCCCGCCGACCCGGGCAATCCCCGGATCCCGCTCGAATTCTTTGCCGTTTTTGCCATCATATTCCCCGCTTTCACCGGTATGACGGCGGGGGTGGGCCTGTCAGGCGACCTCCGCAACCCGAGCCGGTCCATCCCGCTGGGCACGCTGGCGGGCACCCTGGTGGGCATGGTCATCTATTTGTTCATCGCTTTCAAACTGGCCTTGTCCGCAGGGCCTGAAGCCCTTTCCGATACGTCGAGCCTGGTCATGGCCAAGATTGCCTGGCAGGGTTGGTGGATTGTCCCGATGGGATTGGCTGCAGCCACCATTTCATCGGCGCTGGGTTCGCTGCTGGTGGCGCCGCGCACCCTTCAGGCCATCTCGCGCGACCAATTGCTGCCTTCTTCCTGGATCAATTCGTGGTTATCCAAAGGCCACGGCAAAAACGACGAGCCGTTCAACGCTACGGTGGTCACCATCGGCATCGCCTTCGTCTTTGTCCTGATGGGCGGGCTCGATTTTGTAGCGGAGATCATATCCATGTTCTTCATGGTCACCTACGGCTCCCTGTGCCTGATCTCCTTCCTGCAGCATTTTGCCGCCGATCCGTCCTACCGTCCGACCTTCCGGTCGAGGTGGTACATCTCTCTGTTCGGGGCGCTGGCCTGTTTCGGCCTTATGTTCTTCATGAACCCCGGGTATGCCGTCCTGGCCGTCCTGCTGATGGTCGTGATCTACTGGGTGGTGAGCGCGTACAATCCCGAGAAAAAGAACCTGGCCGTCATTTTCCAGGGGGTCATTTTCCAGTTCAGCAGACAGATGCAGGTGTTCCTGCAAAAGGCCGAAAAGGAACAAACAGCCAGCTGGCGGCCGTCGGCGGTCTGCATCTCCCAGAATTCCTTTGAGCGGCTGGCAGCCTTTGACCTGCTGCGGTGGCTGTCGCATAAGTACGGGTTCGGCACCTATATCCACAAGATCAACGGGTATCTGTCGAAAACCACCCACCAGGAGGCCAAACTGGCCAAGGAACGCCTGATCCGGATGGCCGAAGCCAGTAAAAGCAATGTGTACATGGACACGCTGATCAGCCCGTCGTACACCTCGGCCATCGCGCAGACCATTCAATTGCCCGGCATTTCCGGCACCGACAACAACCTCCTGATCCTGGAATATTCCCGCAACAAGCCCGACAACCTGCAGGATATCGTGGATAACCTCAAGCTGGTCAGGTCCGTTGATTTTGACATTGCCATCCTGTCAAGTACGGAACGGGCCTACGGCCTGCGGCAGCATATCCATATCTGGATCACCTCCAACGATTACCAGAACGCCAACCTCATGATCCTGCTGGGGTACATCCTGCTCGGCCATAAGGAATGGAAAGACGGGCATATCAAGATCTTTGCCCTGTACCCCGAAGATACCTGCGACGAAGAGCGCAAACGCCTGTTCATGCTGATCGAAACGGGAAAATTGCCCATTTCGCCGAATAACATCGAGGTCATCCCCAAAAAACTGGACAGCGACGCCAAAGCCATCATCAGCGATAAAAGCAAGGACGCCGATCTCACGATCCTGGGCTTCCGGGAAGAGATCATCCGGCACGAAGGCACCGGCGCCTTCGAAGGGTATGAAGCCATCGGCAATATCCTGTTTGTGAACGCTTCGGAGGAAAAGAGCATTAAGTAACAGGTAAAGCACTCAATACCACCGGATGGCGAAATACTTGCAGGGGTTGTCGGATGCGTTGCCGATGCCGTGCAGCTGGTTTGATTTGATGAAGTACAGGTCTCCCGCCGTGCCCTGGTATTTTTCCCCGTCAATGGTCAGTTCCGTGTCTCCCTCCACCACCAGGATCATTTCGGAGTCCGGGTGGGTGTGCGGGGTGTGGCTCGGCCCTTTCTGGTCGAGTTGGGTCATATGCATTTCGAATTTCTCCAGCATGGTGGTGGGGCGGTCAAAATAATTGACCCTTCCGCCGTTTTTCCGCTGCTCGAAATGCAGGGTATCGGCCTGGATGAACATGCGGCCGCCGGCCTCTTTTCCCCTTTCCGGGTTCATCGGCTTTTTCGACCGGAACATCATCACGTAGTAGGTGAGCGGCCCGTCGCCGATATTTTGCAGCCCTTGCATGGCCAGCGGCGGTATGGATATGATGCTGCCCGGGCCGAGGACCGCTTCCTCGCCGTCCATGGTGAATTTCATGAGGCCTTCCTTTACGATGATGAGTTCTTCTATATCGGTCTGGGCGTGGGGCGGGCTGGGTATTGCCCCTTTTTCCTGGGTGGTGGCATGTATTTCGAGGTAATCAAAATGGGGGGAAGATCCTTCCATTATTTTACGGGATTCCCTGCCCGGGCTTAACTTCACAGGCAGGTCGGCCCATTTATAGACCCCGGAGGCCACTTCTTCCCGGGGCGTGTTGCCGTTGGTCGTTTCGGTTTTAGCGTGCATGGTTTCCGATTGTTTTTCGCGATTGGCAGCGCATGAAGAAAGGCCGTAAAGGCATGAGAGAAAAACCAATAATTTCATCAAAATCTTCATCTGACATGATTTTCAGGTGATCCAATCAAACTCAAAAGCAAATATGCCTCTGCAGATTTTTGGGGAAATTAATCATTTGTAAATAAACAGCCGTTATTTCAGCGATCCTAATCCCTCAGAACAGTCACCGGGTTGGCTACAGCGGACCTGATCGTGTGATAGGAAACCGTAAATAAAAAGATCAGGACCAGGACCAGCAGCGCCAATGATATGGTTCCCATTCCGATCCCGGTGTGGTAAGCGTAGTTCATTAGCCACCTGTTCATCAGCCCGTAGGCCAGCGGGGCGCCTACAGCCATTGATACCAGAAGAGGGCTCAGATAACCTTTTATCATGGAGGTCAAAATATGCATACTCGTAGCTCCGAAAACTTTCCTTACACCTATTTCTTTCTGTCTTTTTGTGGAAATCAAAAGGGAAAGTCCGAATAACCCCAGGCACGAAACGATGATGGAAAGGAAGGTGAAGCATTCAAAAAGCCGCCCCAGGTAAAGGTCCTCCATATTGTCGGCCTCGAATTTTTCCTTTAAAAAATAAGCCTCAAAAGAGGCGTCCGGATAGACATTATTCCAAATCCCCTGAACGGCGCCGATTGCCGCTTCAAGGTGCTCGCCTTCCGCTGTCCCCGGATTTAATTTCAGGGAAAAATGCCCTCTCAAGTCATTGAATTTAAAAGCGGTGGGCCTCATCTGGTATTTCAAGGCGGTTTTGTGATAATCCTTTACGATGCCGATGAGGTTGTAAACTTCCTCCGTTTCGTGGTCCGTTATCTTGGTGTCGATGGCTTTGTCAAAATCGAAAATGCCCAATGCTTTTGCGGCGGATTCGTTTAGGATTATGCTGTTCCTGTTGATGGACCGGGCATCCGGGATGAAATTATGACCGGCTGCAAACCTGACCTGATAAAAATCAAAAAAACGATCGTCCACATCGTTCTGGTGAACCATAGCCTTTTCTTCCTTGCCCTGAAAACTGATGTACGTTTCCTGTCTGTATTCCTCTGCGGGTACTGTAGTGGACGAGGTTATGCCGGAAACAAACGGCAATTCAGCGCATTTTTCCTTGAAGAGCGCCATTGTTTTCCGCCTGACGTCCCATTTCGCATTGATCATCGGTGCTTTGACGATCAGCGTATTTTCCATGTTGATGCCTTTATCCTTGTGCCGGATGTAGGACAATTGATTCGTAATCACAAAAATGCTGATCATCAGGACAGCGGAAATGGAAAACTGGATCGCCACCAATCCTTTTCTCAGACCGATACCGCCGATTTTGCTGTTATAGGTCTGCCGAAGTGATGCACCTGAATCCTGGGAAAAAAGAATTACCGTCGGGATGGAAGCCGCCAGAATAATCCCTGCGGCGAAAATGGCCAGGAAAAGGAAATTAATCGGGGTAGGATCATTGAAAAGGGGCAGAAAATGCCCATTGGTCAGGGATTGTAAAACCGGCTCGAGGCCGGAATAAATCAGGATTATCAGCAGGAGCGCTGTTGAGCAGAGGAGGCTGGATTCAACGATGAATTGTGTTTTCAGGTTGCCGCTGGAAGCGCCTATCACCCGGAGGACCCCGGTCTCTTTTATCCTCATGTAAGACTGGGCGATGACCTGATTGATATAATTTGCCCAGGAAATGATGACAATGAAAATGCCCGTGACGACCAGCAGAACCGCAGTGGCCGGCAATTGGACTTTTGTAAACGGTTCAAGGGTGATCTTTACTTTTTTGTCGGCTTCCTTCAATTGCGCCTCCTCCTTCAGTGCATCGGTCAGTTTTTCGCCGATGGTGGTCGCCTGGTCGGTTTTTGTCAATAGGAGATAGGTGGTATATCCGGGAACGAGCCAGGACTCTGCCGGTTCAGGCGGTGATTGGGCGACCAGGAAATCGAACTGGAATCGCGAATTTTCAGGAATATCTTCCGTAACCCCTGTTACCTCATACGTAGTTTCCTGTCCCCAGGGAACCCTGATAAGGAGTGCTTTCCCGATGGGATTCTCATTTCCGAAATACTTGCGGGAAGCTGCTCTGGTCAAAACAATGGAATGGGCGCGGGACAGGGCGGTTTGAGCGTCGCCATGAATCAGTGGAAAAGAAAAGACCTTAAAAAAACTGGAGTCGGCGGAAAAGATCCTATTTTCGGTAAAAGACACATTGCGGTCTTTATCCTGGGTCAGAACCAGGGACCCGATATGCCAGCTGTATCTCGTCATCTCCCCGACCTCGGGGTATTGGGTTGCCATTGTGCCGGCATCCCAATACGAGGTGTTGGTTTGCTGGGTATTTCCGTTGACGGTCTCCTCCTGGGTTACAACAAAAATACGGCGCCTGTTCTCTTGGAAATTGTCGAGTTGGTAGGAACTGCCGATGTACTTGGCAATGATCAGGGCCGAAAGCATGCCGAGCGTAAGCCCGAAAATATTGATAAAGCTGTAATATTTATTTTTGGACAGGGCACGGTACCCCAGCTTGAAATAGTGGGTGATCATTGCAATGTTTTTGGATGCACAATGAAAGAAGCCTCACAATATAGGCTTAAATGAGCATTTATTCACCGCACCCTCTCACCCTCTCTCACCCTCTCACCCCTCTCACCCTCTCACCCCCTCACCCTCTCACCCTATCTACCCCCCATGCGCCAGCAACCAATCAATATCCTTCATAAACCGGTCGACATCCTCCGGTTGGGTGCCGTTGCAGAAAGAGCGGATATGCCGGTTTTTGTCCACCAGGATCAGGTAGCCGCTGTGGTTGAAGCCGCCGGGTGCGTCCGGGTCTTCGCTGGCGATGCTCATGTAGTCGGCAGCGATATCGTAGATGGCCTTTTTATCGCCGGTCACAAAATCCCATTTCGGCGCCATGACGCCCAGCCCTTCGGCGTATTTCTTCAATCTTGGAATGGTATCGTGTTTCGGGTCAATCGTATGCGACAAGAGAAAGAACTGGTCGTTGTCCTCATATTTCTTGTACAGCCGCAGCATCTGCTGGGCCACTTTGGGACAGATCGTCGGACAGGAAACGAAGAAGAAATCCGCTACATAGGCTTTTCCCGCATAAGTGCCGTTACTGACCGTTTGGCTATCCTGATTGACAAATGAAAAATCCGGTATCTGATGGATGGAGATCGTATCGCCGGTATCCGGATCGATATCGTGTTGCCCAAGCACCGGCAACGCCTCCGGTCCGCTGTTGCAGGCCCAAATCATCAATGCCATTCCGGCCAGGGCAGTAAAACTTCTAAAAGTCATTCTATTCTGTTTTGTTGGTAATAAGGATGGCCTTTTCCGGTTCCGTCACTTATTCTTTAGTTGTAAGTCGTAAGTCGTAAGTCGTAAGTCGTAAGTGGCAACGTAAAATTTCACGAAACGTGGTTTGCAACCCTGGAGCCGACATTACCCAGCCAACCTATTGAGGCAGCAAGCGTTACGAGGGCGGGCAGTCCTCAGCTGGCAGGTATTCAAGAATCAACCACGCCTCAGCGTGGCAGCAACCAGCAACCAGCATTCCCCGTCCGCCATAGCTTCACAAGAGCGACGGCGGGCAGCATCCATCGTCCGCCAAAGTTCCAAGGCGAATGCGGACAACATCCAGCCCCAAGTATCCAACTTCAAGCATCCAGTATCCAGAAACCAGTATCCAGTCAAGCCTCACTGTCCGGCAAAATTATCCAGCAATTTCTGTGCGTTTTCAATACTGGAAAGCATATCGTTCTGGACCTTCTTGACGGCTGTTTGCTGATCCCTCAGGTACCGGATGATGTTCTGGTGTTTGGTACCCGCGCGGAGGTCGTCGAGGCGTTTGAGCTGGTTCATCCAGTTCATCATGCCTTCGTCGGCGGCGTCGAGATTTTCGATGGCTGCGGAGATCTGTTGCCGGGTCGAATCCGGAACCGGCGCTTCGCTGTCGAGCACCCCCTGCAATTCATTGGTCATGCGGTTGATATCGCCCATTCTCTGCATCATGGGATCGTGTATGGACATGACCCCGTCCCAGAGGGTCTGCTGTTCATCCAGTTCGCCCTTTGAATATTTACCGTCACCCGCGGTTTCTCCGCCGCAGGCATAAAAAAGGGAAACCATGCCGGCAAACAGCAAAACAGCGGCGAATGCAAATCTATTTGACATAGGATTTTTGGGGGCAAGTTTACGGCTTTAGTCGGCCTGCCGCAAGTTTTACCCGGGATTTTGTAACTTCGAGCCAAAAATTTGACAACTGTATGAACAAGTGGATCATTATGTCAATGGCCTTGTTTCTGGCCCTGACCGCATGTAAACCAAAGCAGGAAGAGGAACCTGAATCAACCACGTCCGAGGTCACCTCCGGTGATTTCAACTGGAATCCCGATAATTTCGATGACAAGCGGATTCTGCGTTATCAGATCCCCGGATTTGACAGCCTTTCCCTGAACCAGAAAAAACTGGTGTATTACCTCACACAGGCCGGACTGGCCGGTCGCGATATCATGTACGACCAGAACTACCGCCATAACCTCGCCATCCGCCATGCCCTGGAAAAGGTGATTTCCAATTTCAACGGCGACCGCAATTCGGCCGATTGGGCTGCGGTTGAGGACTATGCCAAGAATGTCTGGTTCAGCAGCGGCATCCACCACCATTATTCCAATGACAAGTTTGTACCGGGCTTTTCCAGGGAATATTTTGAAGGCCTGATGCAGGAATCAGGCGCGACCCTGGACGACGAATCCCTGCGCGCCATCTTTGACCCGGCCTTTGACGCTGTCAAGATCGACCAGCGTGAAGGGGTTGATGTGGTAAAATCATCCGCCGTCAACTTCTATGCGCCGGATATCACCCAGGCTGAAGTAGAGGCGTTCTACAAGCAGAAAAAGCAGAACATGGCCGACCCCGACAAGGTGGAGATCGGGCTGAATTCCCGCATTGTACGCGGCGAAGGCGGCAAACTGGAAGAGCAGGTGATCAAAGCCGACGGTTTGTACGGCCCCGCCGTCAGGCAAATGATCGGCTGGCTGGAAAAAGCCGTTGAAGTCGCCGAAAACCAACCGCAGGCGGATGCGCTTCGCGCACTGATCAAATACTACCAGACCGGCGACCTCGCCGACTGGAGCGCTTTCAACATCGCCTGGGTAAAGGCCACCGATGGCGATATCGATTACATCACCGGTTTTGTGGAGGTCTACCAGGATCCGCTCGGGCTGAAAGGCTCATTTGAGACCATCGTGCAGATCAAGGATTTTGAGGCCAGCGCCCGGATGGAAAAGGTAGCGGCCCAGGCCCAATGGTTTGAAGACCATGCTCCGCTGATGGAGCAGCACAAGAAAAAACAGGTAATGGGCATCGCTTACCGGGTGGTGAACGTTGCCGGAGAATCGGGTGATGCCTCTCCCGCCACCCCGATCGGCGTCAACCTGCCGAATGCCGACTGGATCCGGAAAGAATACGGCTCCAAATCCGTCAGCCTCGGCAACATCCTGCACGCTTACTCCAGCGCAGAAGGCCCGGGCATGACCTCCGAGTTTGCCAACGACGAAGAAGAGCTCGAACTGGGCAAAAAATACGGCGACCTGGCCGGCGACCTGCATACCGCCCTGCACGAGGTGCTCGGCCACGCATCCGGCCAGCTGGAGCCCGGCGTCAACCCCAGCGAGGCCCTGAAGCAATATTTTTCTCCGCTGGAAGAAGGCCGCGCCGACCTGTTTGCGCTCTATTACATGATGGATCCCAAAATGGAAGAACTCGGCTTGCTGCCTTCGCCGGATGCCGCCAAAGCCGAATACGACTCCTATATGCGCAACGGCCTGATGCTGCAACTGCGCCGGATCAAACCCGGCAAATCCATCGAAGAGGCCCATATGCGCAACCGGGCCATGATCGCCCGCTGGGTCCTGGATAAAGGCGGCCCGGAAGTGGTGACCATGGCCAAACGCGACGGCAAGACCTATGTCGACATCAAGGATTACAACAAGATGCGCGACCTGTTCGGCCAGCTGCTTCGCGAGGTCCAGCGCATCAAGTCGCAAGGCGACTTCGAGGCCGCCAAAAACCTGTTTGAGACCTACGGCGTCAAGGTGGATCCCGCTCTCCACGCCGAAGTGCTCGAACGCGCGTCCAAGCTGAATATTCCGCCCTACAGCGGTTTCATCAACCCCAAACTGACGCCGGTAATGGGCGAAGGCGGACAGATCACCGATATCAAGGTCGAATATCCCGAGGATTTCATCCAACAAATGCTGGAATACGGCAGGGATTACAATTTCTTGCAATAAAATAGTCGTATGCCGACCAGTCGTAAGTCGTAAGGCGCCTTTGATCAGGTCCTGCGACTTACGACTTATCCTTCGGCTATGCTCAGGAACCCAACTTACAACTTACGACTTACAACTTACGACTTACAACTTACAACTTACAACTTGAAACCAAATACCAGCAAATACTGCACCAACTGCCACTACCCGCTGCCGGATTACGGCAAGTATTGTTCGAACTGCGGGCAGAAGTTCACGGACGGGCGCATTCCGCTCGGAACGCTGGTATGGGATTTCATCGATTCGGTCCTCAACCTGGATTCCAAGTTTTTCCGGACCATAGTGGCCATCTTCGTACCGGGAAAACTGACGATCGACTATTTCAAAGGCCGTCACCGGCGTTACGCCAGCCCTGCACGGCTCTTTTTCGTAACGGCTGTCCTCCATTTCGCTACGCTGGGGCTGATCCTTGGGCCCATCCTCGAAAAAGAATTCCGGGATAATGACATATCTCAGGAACACGATGCCTTTGCCCGGTTGGTGGTACAAAACCTCCGGCAAAACAAAGACAGCGTAGCGCTTGAGTTCAAAGGCAGGGACCGTGAAACCGCCCTGATCGCCATGGATACCCTGCTGCAGCGATACAAGTTCAACCGGGACGACAGTCTGCACTTCAGCTCAATTGACATTTTATCCGGCAGGCTCAATAAACAGGTCGTTGCCTACAAGGATATGTACACGCTACCCCTGGATACGCTGGTTGCCAGGAACAAGGTGGAAAGCTTTTGGGACCGGCTGATCTTCAAACAGATCATCAAGGTGAACAAGGAAGTCAGAAATCTTCCCAATTTTGTGATCGGAAAACTGATCTGGATGGTGATCCTCATGATGCCGGCGCTGGCGGTCATCCTGAAGCTGTTGTACATCCGGCGAAAGCGGTATTTTGTCGAACACCTGATCTTCTCCTTTCACTATCACGCCTTTGCCTTCCTGGTTTTTTCCATTATCATGCTGATCTTCTATTTCGGGGGCGAGGGTAATGAAAATATGGAGTCCTATATCCTGGGGCTGATCCTGCCCATGGTCATTTTGCTGTATTTGTTCATTGCCATGAAACGGGTTTACCAGCAAGGATTCATTAAGACCTTTTTCAAGTATTCATTCCTCAATTTCAGCTATCTGTTCATCTTTATTTTTTCCCTGTTGCTGACATTTTTTGCCAGCTTTCTCCTTTTTTGAACGGAAACAACGGATTTTAACCTGCATGCCCTAAATTTGCCGCCTGGAAATGCCTCGGCCGGTTTGTCGCCGGCTGCCGTGCACCACTGTTTTTGCATTTTGCATTCAACCTTTTACATTTTTGATTTTGAGGGACTACAGCCGCTACGAAACCGTCATCGGATTGGAGATCCACCTCCAGCTTTCCACCCAAAGCAAAGCTTTCTGCGGTGACGCCATCCGGTTTGGCGCCGACCCCAATACGCAGGTCAGCCCGGTATCGCTGGGGCTGCCGGGCGTGTTGCCGCGCCTGAACGAACGGCAGGTGGAATACGCCGTGCGGCTCGGTTTGGCGCTGGGCAGCGAGATCAACCTCCGCAATACCTTCGACCGCAAGAACTATTTCTACGCCGACCTGCCGAAGGGCTACCAGATCACGCAGGACCGTGCGCCGATCTGCATCGGCGGCGGCCTCGACATCCGGGTCGGCGACGGCGAGGTGAAACGCGTCAGGATACACCATATCCATATGGAGGAAGACGCCGGCAAATCCATCCACGATGCCCACGACGATCACTCCCTCATCGACCTGAACCGCGCGGGAACCCCCTTGCTGGAAATCGTCTCTGAGCCCGACCTGCGCTCCGCCGAAGAAGTGGACGCCTATATGTCGGCTATGCGCCGCCTGGCGCGTTACCTGGAAATCTCCGACGGCAATATGCAGGAAGGGTCCATGCGCTGCGATTGCAACGTATCGGTGCGCCTGAAGGGAGAAACCCGCCTCGGCCAGCGCTGCGAGATCAAGAACCTCAACTCGATGCGATACGCCCGCCGGGCGATAGAATTCGAAACCCGCCGGCAGATCGACCTGCTGGAAAGCGGGGAAAGGGTTGCCCAGCAAACCCTGAATTTCGATCCGGCTACAGGCGCCACATCCCCGCTCCGGGACAAGGAAGACGCGCATGATTACCGTTATTTTCCCGAACCCGACCTGCTGCCTGTGACTTTAAGCGCGGATTACGTCCAAAGTATCAAAGCAAATATGCCGGCGTTGCCCTGGGAAATGTACCAGGAGCTGGTTACAACCTACGGACTGGCCGAAAATGAGGCCGCCATCTTAAGCGAGGAGAAGGCAGCAGCGCTTTTTTACAAAGAGCTCTGCCGGTTTTCCTCCAACAACAAAACAGCAGCCAACCTGCTGGTACAGAAATACTTGCCCTGGTGCGACGAAAACAACCGCCAACCGGATGAAGGGCCGTTGAGCCCCGAACAGTTGGCGGACTTCGTTCGCCTGATCGATGAAGGAAAAGTAGCCCACGCGGCCGCCTATCAGTTCATCTTTCCGGCACTGATCGATCAACCCCAAAAAACGCCCCTCTCCATCGCGCAGGAGTTGAACCTGATCCAGAACGCCGACTCAGGTTTTCTGGACCGGCTCACCGACGAAGTGATCGCCGATTTTCCGGATAAAGTGACGGAATACCGGTCGGGCAAAAAAGGTCTGCTGGGGTTCTTCATGGGCGAGGTGATGAAACGTTCCAAAGGCAAAGCGGAGCCTAAGACGACCAGCGGGATGCTGTCGAAGAAATTGGAGGGTTGATGGATGTTAGATGCTGGATACTTGATACTTGATGCTTGATGCTGGATGTTAGATGCTGGATGCTGCCACGCCGCGGCGTGGTTGATGCTGGATGTTAGATGCTGGATGCTGGATGCTGGATGCTGGATGCTGCCACGCCGCGGCGTGGTTGATGCTGGCGACTGCCAACTGAAGACTGAAGACTGGCGACTGAAAACTGGCAACTGCCAACTGAAGACTGGCAACTGCCAACTGAAGACTGGCGACTGCCAACTGAAAACTGGCGACTGGCGACTGCCAACTGAAAACTGCCAATAAAAGCAGCAATCCGGAAAAAATTTGGTCGTTGAAAAAAATGACTTAAATTTGTAACCTATTCACAAACACATCGTTTCATATGGTGTCAGAAGCGATCTACACCTTGAAATTCCCAAAAACAGCCTGAAACGTTTGTAAACGAGGGCTTAGTTAAACATACAAATGAGTAAACCGAAAACTGAAATTGTCTGCCATGAAAAAGCTTGAGAGGTTTGATGACTTGGTGCATCAGGCCTTTTTCTGTTTT
Source organism: Lewinellaceae bacterium (assembly GCA_020636325.1). Classification (GTDB taxonomy): domain Bacteria; phylum Bacteroidota; class Bacteroidia; order Chitinophagales; family Saprospiraceae; genus JACJYC01. Next base: position 221,184 of record JACJYC010000008.1, on the reverse strand, counting down.
ATGATCATCTTATTCCATGAACTGATTTAATATTACCCCTATGGGACGAACAATTACTTTCCTTGTGGCTGCGGCCATCTGCTTTTCCAGCACTATTCCAACACAGGCGCAATCGGTTACTCCCAAAGACATGTGGGAGGTAGGCCTCAACGGCGGTTATCTGTTTGTTGCCGGTGACGTACAGCAAAAATTCGGTTGGGGCGCCGGCGTCCATATCCGGAAAGCCACCGACCACCTGTTCTCCATCCGCACCGATTTTATGTACGGCAATGCGGAAGGCGCTACCAGCAACGACCGGACCTTTACCACCAAATGGATGTCTGCTACCGGTTACGGGGTATTTACCCTGAACAATATGCGCTTTGACCGGGCCGTGCGCAAATTCAACTACTACGCCGGCGTCGGTGTCGGCGTCAACCGGTTTGAGACGGAATTCGTCAACGAAGTCGAACGCGGAACGATCCCCGCCGATTTCACGCCGCATATCGCAGGTATCGGCGGCATCTCCGTCAGGGTCAGCAAAGGCTTCAACGTCGGCATCGGCCATCAGGCGATGATCGCTTTCGGCCGCCGCTCCGACCTGATCGACGGCACCGAAAAAGAAGTCGGCGTCCGTACGCCCTTCCGCGATATCGTCAACTATTCCACCATCAACCTGAATTTCAATATCGGTAAAGCCTCCGGCAAATCCGAACCGCTCTACTGGGTGAATCCGCTCGATATCGTCCTGAAAGACCTCGATGAGGTGAAAAAGAACCAGGCCGATATGTTGTCCGACAGCGATAACGACGGCGTCATCGACGCACTGGACAAAGAACCCAATACGCCAGCCGAAGCTACGGTGGATACCAAGGGCCGGACCCTGGACAGCGACAAGGACGGCGTTCCCGATTACAAGGATAAAGAACCTTATTACCCGCCCCGCGCCGGTGAACAGGTCAACGCCGAAGGCGTAGTGACCAACCCGCTGCCCGCTGCAGGCGGCGTAACCGAACAACGCGTCCGCGAACTCATCGATGAAGCCATCACCAACCGGATCGGCAGTAACGGCGGCGTTCAGGGCGGCGGCGGCGGCGGCAACGGCGCACCCGTGACGGAATGGTTCCTGCCGATGATCCACTTCGGTACCGACAGCTATTCCATCAAATATTCGGACTACGGCTCCCTGGCCAGCATCGCCAGAATGCTCAAAGGCAACCCGAACCTGCGCCTCGTCATCATCGGGCATACCGACCAGACCGGCGATGAAGCCTATAACGATATGCTGTCCTATCAACGCGCCAATGCCGTCATCGAACACCTGGTCAATAATCACGGGATCGGCCGCGGTCGCCTGGTGTTGCAGTGGAAAGGCAAACTGGATGCCCTGGTGCCTTCTTCGGCCAGCTATATGAACCGGAGGGTGGAATTTGCCGTCGCCTCTGCGTCGGATACCGAAATGGACCCGCCGGCAGCTACGAAAGGCAAATCCGGGTATTGATAACGGGGTAATTTCCGTTTTTCCGCGACCCGCAAGCTTTCGCTTCAATTCAGTTGTTTTGTTGGCTCCAAAGGATTTCCTTCGGGGCCATCAGGCTGCCGTAGAGCGGAAGGTCCTCTATCCACAACACAAGTTTTTCTTTTTACCACAAAAGCCACAAAAGGACACAAAAGGACACAAAAGTTTAAACTATTGTGCCCTTTTGTGGCTATTAGCCTGCCAAGTGATACGCATGGTGGTTCAGAATAAATCAAGGGTACCCGGAGTGTTTGCGTTTTCGGTTGTTTTCCCGAAATCCCTTCGGGAAAAGCAAGCAAAAAATAGCCATATCCCTACCTTTTATATTGCTCCTCGTTTGTTGACCCGGATAAATCAACTATCCCAAAAACCGGGATGACATATGTTTTTACAGAAGCAGGTCAACATTAATTAAGTCGGTGTTGTTATTTTTTGTACTTTTGATGCTGAATTAGTGAAACATTGATTTACAAGGCCGGACATATAATCCTTGCCATTTTGCTTTTCATCAGTTCCAGCGGTTTTCTGCTGAACAGGCATTTCTGTCAAAGCCAACTGAAAAGCATCGCTTTCTTTATGCCGGCCAAAGGTTGTCATCAGGCGGATGGCAACATGACCTGTCCGATGCATCAGGGTATGGACAACCACCAGTCAAAAAAGGAAAAGAAAGGTTGCTGCAAGGACGAATCCGAGTTATTAAAGACGGACGAACAGCAAGCATTCTTGTTAAATAGCAGCTTCGCGGATCTCCAGATCCTGACGCCGGCAATCCTGTTTGTAACCGGTCTCGCCCAGCACTGGCAAGTAGAGCAGCCGCATCTGCCGGCCTGGCAACAATTCAAACCGCCCATCACCTGCGACGATATTCATTCCAGGTTGCAGGTTTTCCGTTTATAGATCGACCGTTTTGATCATTCGCCACTCAGCGTATGCCGTTGCAGTGGTTGAAGTCGTTTGGCTGATGCCTTACAAAACAGATGCCTTCATCGTTCAAACAGACGACTCAATATGCTTAACGGAATCATTCGATTTTTTCTCGAAAATAAATTCGTCACCCTACTCCTGTTGGTGATGTTCATCGGGTGGGGAATTTCCACCGCACCCTTTGGCTGGAAAACCATTCTACCTTCTGATCCCGTTCCTGTAGACGCCATACCCGACCTTGGCGAAAACCAACAGATTGTTTTCACCAACTGGATGGGGCGCTCCCCGCAGGATATTGAAGACCAGATCACCTATCCCCTCACGACCTACCTGTTGGGTATTCCGGGGGTGAAATCCATTCGTAGTTCTTCCATATTTGGCTTGTCCAGTATCTATATCATTTTTGATGAAGAGATTGAGTTTTATTGGTCACGCAGCCGGATATTGGAAAAACTAAATTCCCTCCCGGCCAACCTGCTCCCACCAAGTGTACAGCCTGCATTGGGACCCGACGCCACGGCGCTGGGACAGGTGTTTTGGTATACCCTGGAAGGGCGGGACTCAGCCGGTCATGTCACCGGAGGATGGGATTTGAATGAAATAAGAACAGTACAGGACTTTTATGTGAAATATGCCCTCAATGCGGTGGATGGCGTATCGGAGGTGGCCTCCATCGGAGGACACGTAAAAGAATACCAGGTTGACGTGAATCCGGATGCGCTAAAAGCCTATAATATCCCTTTGACCAAGGTGATGGAGGCGGTTAAAAAGTCCAACCTGGATGTGGGAGCAAAAACCATCGAAATAAATAAGGCAGAATATTTTGTCAGGGGTATAGGCTATATCAAAAAAGTGGAAGACCTCGAAGAAGCGGTGGTTGCGGTCAGCAATAATGTGCCGATCCGTATTAAAGACATTGGGGTGGTGACCTTGGGCCCTGCCACACGCCGGGGGTTGTTGGACAAAGATGGTGCAGAGGTGGTAGGAGGGGTCGTTGTTGCGCGCTATGGTTCCAATCCACTGGCGGTCATCAACGGGGTCAAGGAAAAAATCAAGACTGTATCATCGGGGTTGCCCCAAAAGAAATTGTCCGACGGCAGAACGAGCCAACTGACCATCGTACCGTTTTACGACCGCACGCAGTTGATTTATGAGACATTGGGCACGCTCGAAAGAGCGCTTTCCCACGAGATCCTCATCAGCATCATCGTCGTCATCGTGCTGGTGCTCAACCTGAGGGCGTCCCTGCTTATTTCGAGCATGTTGCCGGTGGCGGTGCTGATGACCTTCATCGTAATGCGCTACGCCGGTGTGGATGCCAACATCGTAGCGCTGTCCGGTATTGCCATTGCCATCGGCGTCATGGTCGACGTGGGGATTGTTTTTGTGGAAAACATTATCCGCCACCTTGAACTGCCGGAAAATCACGGCGTCCGGGGCAGGCGCCTGCTCGAGGTAATTTATGAGGCGACGGTCGAGGTATCCTCAGCTATCACCACGGCACTGGCGACCACGGTAGTGAGTTTCCTTCCCGTGTTTGCCATGCAATCTGCGGAGGGCAAACTCTTCAAGCCGCTGGCTTTTACCAAAACCTTTGCGCTGGGCGCTTCCTTCCTGCTGGGCATCGTTGTGCTGCCGGCACTGGCTCACCTGGTGCTGTCCATGGGTTTTGACAAAAAACGGGTGCGGGGTATCTGGAACGTGGCGCTTATTGCCGCAGGCATTCTTTTCGCCGTTGTTTACAAGACCTGGTTGCCGGTATGGCTGGTTGTTATCGGGTTGAATAACCTGTTTGAGCGTAAGTGGAGAGGTCGCTGGCAGGCCATTCCCAATTACATCAACGTCGCCGTCGTGTTGCTGGTCGCCACATTTTTCCTGACGGAAGAATGGGTTCCCCTGGGACACCACAATTCCATGTTTGTTAATTACATTTTTGTACTGACCCTGCTCAGTTTAATTCTGGGGGCATTGCTGACCATCGTCCATTTTTACGAGCCGGTGTTGAAGTGGTGCCTGGTGAACAAGGGCAAGTTCATGCTCATCCCGCTGTTTACCATTCTTTTCGGGCTGGTCATCTGGCTGGGCTGGAACAGGACATTCGGCGTTGTGGCCAAAGGCTTCGATCAGGTGGGTTGGAACATCCGGACGACGGGATTCTGGAGTGCGATGATCCACAAATTTCCGGGCATGGGCAAGGAATTCATGCCCTCACTCAACGAAGGCAGCTTCCTGCTGATGCCGACCTCGATGCCGCACTCGGGTGTGGAAGAAAACCAACGGGTAGTCGCACAGCTCGATATGCTGCTGGCGAATATTCCGGAAGTGGAACTGGCTGTGGGCAAAGCGGGGCGTGCGGAAACGGCGCTCGATCCCGCTCCAATTTCCATGTACGAGAATGTCATTAACTACAAACCTGAATTTTTGGTCGATGAGGATGGAAAGCGGGAAACTTTTAAAGTGGATAAGAAAGAGCGCTTCATCCTTGTTTCGGGCGATACGCTCACCAATGAACAAGCACTGCTGAAAGGCGTGAAACAGGAAGATCTCATCCCTGACCCGAATGGACAATTTTACCGCAACTGGCGATTGGAAATCAAAAAACCTGCTGACATTTGGGACGAGATCGTGCGGGTGACCAGGCTGCCCGGGGTCACCTCAGCACCGAAATTGCAACCCATCGAAACCCGTCTGGTCATGCTGCAGACCGGCATGCGGGCGCCCATGGGGATCAAGGTCTATGGGCCCGACCTCAAAACCATCGAGGATTTCGGACTGAAACTGGAAGCTATTCTGAAAGAAGTTCCTTCGGTAAAGGCAGAAGCAGTCTTTGCCGACCGTATTGTTGGCAAGCCCTATCTGCATTTGAATATCGACCGTGTGGCTAGTGCCCGATATGGACTTAATATTGAAGACTTGCAGATGTTCATCGAAACGGCTATTGGTGGAATAGCCATCACAAGTACAGTAGAGGGTAGGGAACGCTTCCCTGTAAGAGTTCGCTATCCACGTGAACTGAGAAATGACCCGGAAAGCATGAAAAAAATGTTGGTCCCCACACCAATTGGCGCTCAGGTACCCCTTGGAGAACTGGTTAATTTCGAATATGTGCGAGGACCACAACTCATAAAAAGTGAGGACACTTTCCTGACCGGCTATGTACTCCTTGATAAAAAAGAAGGTTATGCAGAAGTTAATGTTGTGGAGGAAGCATCCCGGTTCATCCAGCAGCGGATCGACAATGGAGAACTGGTCGTTCCTGCAGGCATCAGCTACAAGTTTTCCGGCAGCTATGAGAACCAGTTGCGGGCAATGAAACGGTTGTCCATTGTCATTCCTATCAGTCTGATTACCATTTTTCTTTTGCTGTTTTTTCAGTTCAAAACGGTCATCGCGTCTTCCATCCATTTCTCAGGTGTGTTTGTGGCCTTTGCGGGTGGATTTATTATGTTATGGCTGTACGGACAGGATTGGTTCCTGAATTTCTCAGTTGCCGAAGTAAGCCTGCGGGAGTTGTTTCAGCTGCACCCCATCAACCTCAGCGTGGCAGTCTGGGTGGGCTTCATCGCCCTGTTCGGGATCGCTACCGATGACGGGGTGATCATGGGAACCTATATTCACCAGGTCTTCGAAGAAAGAAAGCCGCAAACCGTCGGGGAAGTCCGCGAGGCGGTGTTGATTGCGGGCAAAAAGCGGGTGCGTCCCGCAATGATGACGGCCGCCGTCGCTATTATCGCCTTGCTTCCTGTGTTGACTTCGACCGGCAAAGGGGCTGATATTATGGTGCCGATGGCCATTCCGACCTTCGGAGGCATGACCATCCAGTTGATGACCATGTTCGTGGTTCCGGTATTGCAGGCCTTTTGGCGGGAGACCGTTGTCCGCCGTCAGGGGACAGTTGACCGTTCTGGCCTCAGGCCAAAAGCCAAATAACGCCTTTGCAACCAACACAACATCTGATAAAGGTCCGTAGGGCCGCAATCTATGTAAGGTCCATCGGACCGCAATGTATGTAACATGAAAAAAATAACCACCATACTCCTTATCCTGGCTGCCGGCGCACTCAAAAGCCAAACGCTGGAGGACTATCTCAAAATCGCCGCGGACAGCAATCCGGGGATCCGGGCAAAGCAAACCGAATTCCAGGCCGCCCTGCAAAAACGTCCACAGGCTAAAGCGTTACCGGACCCAACAATAAATGCCTCGTTTTTCCTGAGGCCGATGATGTTGCCGATGGGCAACCAGTTGGGCAGTGTCTCTGTAATGCAGATGTTTCCCTGGTTTGGAGCGCTCGATGCTATGGAAAACGAGGCAACACGGATGGCCGAGGTTAAACGCCAGGCGGTGCAGGTAGCACAGAACGAGTTGTTTTTCAAAGTGAAAAACGCCTGGTACCCCTTGTTCGAACTGGAAGAGAAAATCCGCATCCAACAAGACCTTTTGCGGTTGCTCGAAACAGATAAAGAACTCGCCACCGTCATGTTCCAGCAGGGCATGGCGCCCATGGTGGATCCCATCCGGGCAGACATCATGATTGATGAGGTGAAAACCGAACTTATGCTGCTGGAGCAAAAACGCAAACCGCTGGAAGTAACTTTCAACCGCCTGCTCAACCGGGACGACAATCTGCCGGTGACCATCTCCGGTATGCTGCCGGAACCGGTTACCGGCGCAGCTGCCCGCCGTGACAGCCTTATTGCCGACAACCCTGTTCTGGCTGTTTTTGATAAACAAATCCAGGCTGCCATCGCCGAGGAGAAAGTCGCGGGCTACCTGCGGAAACCGATGATCGGCGCCGGATTGCAGTACATGCCCCTGGTGAAACGCGGCAACGACCTCGACCTGCCCCCCAATACCGGCAGGGATATGGTGATGCCGATGTTCTCTGTGACCGTGCCGATCTGGAAGAAAAAATACAACGCGGCCGCCGAGGAGCGCCGCCTGATGCAGGTGATGTACGCCGACATGAAGAAGGATATGCAAAACGAACTGACGTCGATGTACGAACTGACTTTTTACGAGTTGGAAAAAACGGCCCAAATGATGGAACTGCTCAACCTTCAAATGCAGAAAACACAGCAAGCGGTTGACCTCGTGCTGGCCGCTTACAGCAATGCCGGTCAGGATTTCGAGGAAGTGCTGCGCCTGCAACAGCAGTTGTTTCGCTACCAGATGGAAAAGGTTTCGGCGAAAACGGAGTATCAGTTAACGCTGGTGAAACTCGATTATCTGACCGGAAAAATGAATTAATCAAACCTGCCTGTCGGCAGGATCACCCGAACGAACGGGGCCGTGGTAAACGGTAACCGGGCGAGGTTAAAAATTTCAACAATGGAAAAGATAAAAATCAATCGTTCCATCCTCATTACCGCCGTCGTCATGCTGGCACTGGGATTGCTCATTGGCTGGTTAGTTTTTCCCTCCTCTCCGAACGGAGGCAGCAGCCACGAAGAGCATCTGATGGAAAATGCGGAATCATCGGCAGCCACCATCTGGACCTGCTCCATGCACCCCCAAATCCGCCAGTCCGAACCCGGCAAATGCCCCATTTGCGGCATGGACCTGATTCCTTTAGAAGAGGAAACAGACCAGGGTGGAGGGGATCCGATGGAAATCAGGATGTCCCCTATGGCCATGCAACTCGCCAATGTTCAGACGGCCGTCGTGGGCTACGGTATACCCGTCAGGGAAGTGCGCATGAACGGTAAGGTGCAGCCCGATGAACGGCTCATATCCACCCAGGTCACTCACTTCGACGGCAGGGTGGAACAACTTGCCGTCAACTTCACGTGGGAACCGGTACGGAAAGGGCAACAGATTGCAAGCGTGTATTCCCCTGAACTGGTCACTGCCCAGCAGGAGCTGTTCTCCGCGTTGAAGATCAAGGATATGCAGCCCGCTTTGTTCAACGCTGCACAACAAAAACTCAAAAACTGGAAACTTACCGACGCTCAAATCGGACAAATCATTGACTCCGGCACCCCGCAAGAGCGCTTTCCTATTTTAGCGGACGTGAGCGGTATCGTGTTGGAGAAAAAAGTTAACCTCGGCGACTACGTCATGCGGGGTATGCCGCTTTATGATGTTGTGGACCTGTCAAGGGTCTGGGTGCTGTTCGATGTATACGAGAGCGATATGCCCTGGGTGAAAGTGGGGAGTACTGTTGATTTTACCATTCAATCGCTGCCGGGTGATAATTTCAAAGGCAGAGTCATTTTTATAGATCCCGTTATCAACCCCGTGACCAGGGTGGCAACGGCAAGGGTGGAAATGCCCAATCCCGGCGGCAAACTCAAGCCCGAAATGTTTGCCGACGGCATCGTCAAGACCCAACTGGCAACCCAAAAAGACCAGCTCGTGGTTCCGAAATCAGCCGTGATGTGGACCGGCGAACGTTCGGTAGTTTACATAAAACACGCCACCGACCTCGGCACCAGCTTCATAATGCGGGAGATAGCGCTTGGCCCGCTGACCGGCGACGGGTATGTTGTCAAAGAAGGGTTGCAGGCGGGTGAGGAAATTGCTGTCAACGGCACTTTCTCGATTGACGCGGCTGCCCAACTGGCCGGCAAACCCAGTATGATGAACCCGGAAGGCGGTGCGATGAAAACCGGGCATCAGCATGGAGAAACCTCCGCAACCGTTTCAACAAAGCCGATGGAGGTCAGTAAACAGGCCAGAACGGCGATCAGGCTGTTGTTCGACCGCTACTTCCCACTGAAAGACGCCCTGGTGAAGGACGATCTGACAACGGCCAAAAAGCAGGCTACAGATTTGAAGAAAGCTTTTGATAAAACCGGCATGAACCTGTTTTCCGGCGAAGGCCACAACCATTGGATGCAGCACAGCGCTGCCGCAGTCGATGCTTTAGGCAAGATCACGGTTGCCGGAGATATAGAGGAAGCCCGGAAGTTTTTCAAACCCCTCTCCGGCCAAATGGTAGAACTGGCCAAGGCCTTCGGACCGTTCGGAGAAACGGTATACGTTCAACATTGTCCAATGGCCGATAACAATACCGGCGCCGATTGGCTGAGCCTGGACGAACAGATCCTCAACCCTTATTTCGGAGATAAAATGCTGAAATGCGGCTCGGTAACGGACAAGATCCAATGATCACTATTTTCTTCATCTTTAAAACACAAAAAATGAAATCGTTCAAAATGTTTTTTCTCGGAATTGCCCTGGCGGGCGCTATGGCGGCCTGCGGCGGCAACAGCCACAACCACGAAGGCCACGAACAGGAAGGAGCAGCCACGGAAGAGACCACCGAAGCGGCCAAGCCGGACGCCGAAAAACAAGGTAAGGAATACACCTCCGCCTATGTTTGCCCCATGCACTGCGAAGGCAGCGGCAGCGACCAGGCCGGCACCTGCCCGGTATGCGGCATGGACTATGTGGCACAGGCTGACCTCAAGGACGGTCATTCGCACGAATAGGTCCTGGTTTTACAATCCAATCCGGCAGTGACCTGTGTTTTGGTCTGACCCGCCGGCAGATTTTACCTGATCCCGGTACTGGCAGGCGAAAAGGACATATTTCGCCTGCCGTACGTCAATTGTACATTCGCCAAGCTAAAACAGCCATCATGGATAACCGAGATTCCAATCATCATTCTCATCAACGTTCTCAAAAGGGACACCCTGACGGGGCGCAAAAAATGGATCATGATCAACACAACAGCCACAAGGGAGGCCACGACCACCACCGCATGATGATTGCCGATTTCAAAAAGCGTTTTTGGGTGTCGCTCATACTGACAGTCCCCATTTTGCTGCTGGCCCCGATGATCCGGCAATGGCTGGGTGTCGAATGGGGTTTTCCGGGCGACGGATACCTGTTGTTCGTATTGTCCAGCATTGTCTATTTCTATGGCGGTTGGCCTTTCATCAAAGGTTTTTTCGATGAAATAAAAAGTAAGTCGCCGGGCATGATGACACTCATTGCAATGGCGATTTCGGTGGCCTATTTCTACTCCGCCGCTACCACATTCGGGCTGACAGGCGAGGGTTTTTACTGGGAACTCGCAACGTTGATCGACATTATGCTGTTGGGGCATTGGATCGAAATGAAATCAGTCCTGGGGGCTTCCAGAGCACTGGAATTGCTGGTAAGCATGATGCCGGCCGAAGCCCATAGGATAGAAAATGAAAAGGTAGTGGACATCAGGCTGGAGGACTTGCAAAGCGGTGATGTCATATTGATAAAACCCGGCGAAAAAGTGCCCGCCGACGGCATTATCGCCGAGGGTGAGAGCTATCTGAATGAAGCAATGCTCACGGGGGAATCAAAACCGGTAAAAAAGGGCATTGATCAAAAGGTTATCGGCGGAAGTATCAACGGCAACGGCTCGCTCAAGGTAAAGGTGGAACACACCGGTAAGGACAGCTACCTGAACAAGGTCATCACGATGGTGCAGGAGGCGCAAAAGACCAAGTCGAAGATGCAAAACCTCAGCGACCGGGCGGCAAAGTGGCTGACCTACATCGCCCTGACGATAGGCTTCGGCACCCTGGTTTTATGGCTGGCGCTCGGACATGATTTTGTCTTCGCACTGGAGCGGATGGTCTCCGTGATGGTCATTTCATGCCCACATGCTTTGGGCCTGGCCATTCCGCTGGTCGTTGCCATTTCAACCGCCGTTTCCGCCCAAAACGGCTTGCTCATCCGCAACCGCACCGCCTTCGAAGAGTCCCGAAAAATCACCGCTTTGCTTTTCGATAAAACCGGCACGCTGACCATCGGGAAATTCGGTGTTACCCGTTACGAAACCGTTTCAGGAGGGTTGGATAAAAAGGAAATGCTCCGCCTGGCCGGCGCGTTGGAACAAAGCTCTGAGCACCCCATAGCCGTCGGCATTGTGCAAAAAATAAAGGAACTGGGCATCGAGATTCCCAAGCCTGAGCATTTTCAGGCCATCACCGGCAAGGGGGTACAGGCGACGGTGGAAGGAAAGGACGTGAAGGTCGTCAGCCCAGGTTATCTGGAAGACGAAAAAATAGATATTCCTGAAGGCGCATTCAATAACGAGGCCGAGACGGTTGTCTTTGTTTTGGAGGATAAGAAACTGGCCGGTTTCATTGCCCTGGCAGACGAAATCCGCCCGGAATCCGCTGAGGCTATTAAAACATTCAAAGACAACGGAATCAAGGTGTACATGGCCACCGGCGATAATAAGGCTGTCGGCAAGGCAGTAAGTGATGAGCTAAGCCTGGATGGGTTTTATGCAGAGGTTTTGCCCCACCAGAAAGTGGAAATTGTGAAGGAACTGCAATCCAAAGGTGAATACGTAGCCATGACCGGAGACGGCGTGAACGATGCCCCGGCCCTGGCGCAGGCCGATGTGGGCATTGCTGTCGGCTCCGGCACCGATGTAGCCGCCGAAACGGCCGATATTATATTGGTGAACAGCAACCCGAAAGATATCGCCGGCCTCATCCTCTTCGGAAAGGCCACTTACCGGAAGATGATCCAGAATATTGCATGGGCCACAGGATATAACGCTTTTGCCATTCCGCTGGCAATCGGTGTTTTGTATCCTTTCGGATTCGTCATGAGCCCGGCCCTGGGGGCAGTCCTGATGAGCCTCAGTACCGTTATTGTAGCCGTTAACGCCCAATTGTTGAGGAAAAGCATGAACCGCGCCCAAGATTAACAAGTATAGGTCACAGGGAATCCGGATGTCATAATTTTCTGATTTTGCAACATGATCTTGATGTTTGGTGCAAAGTTGGAGAGCAAGTGCTTGCTGGTCCGGAAGTTGCAATCATTGACACAATAGTTGAAAACGATGGTCGAACGGATGACAAAGCCCATATTGGCAATTGACCGTCGATCATTTAAAGATTATATTGCCTGAAAAACCCATTTATGAAAAAAATGCTCTTTCTCCTCGCACTTGCAGCCGGACCTGCCGCTGTTTACGGACAAGCCGATTTCCAGTTCTTTCGCCCGGATGTCCAGTATCTTTACGCATACCCGGAAGCTTCTTACCTCGAATCAGGCATTATCGGCATGAAGCTCACGGATGCCCCCTGCCAGCCGACCTATCCCGCGATAAAATACCTCGGCGAATTCGAATGCAACCGGGCCTCGTCGGCATTCGCGGGCGCCCGGGTTTGCCAGAACGACACCGAAACACTGCTTCAGATTGATACCGCCATTACGCTGACCATCCGCCATCAGGCGCCCATAGGCGTAACGTGGCAGGTCGGCCAGGTCGGCGATACGCTCATCTTCGGGGAGGTAACGGCGATCGGCCCCGGTGAATTTCTGGGACTGGAAGACTCCGTAAAAACCATCCGGTTTTCCACGGAAGACCTTGCCGGCAACCCCGTTGTCACAGCCGTCGATGGGAAATCAATTGCAATAAGCCAGCATTACGGACTCATCAGCGCATTGTGGTTCCGCGATTTCCCCAGTGTGGGGTACGTCTTGCCGATTGCGGGCATCAGCGAACCGGATGCCGGAATCCACAACCCCGGTACTCAGGAGATATTTGATCTGCATCCAGGCGATGAATTGCATATTTATTCCAGAATTGACGGATTCATGGGCAATTCCGTCCGACGCGATAAATATAAAATCACCGGCCGCCAATTTGATCAGGAACACAACATGCTGCGATTCGATTTTCAGGATCAATCCCTCTATATCGAAACCTACCCGGAACAGGATACCGTTATCGCCGATACCGCGGGCTACTGGGATTTTTACCTGGATCAATTTGCCTTTCTGGATCGGCAACCCGGTGAACTTTTCATTGACACGTTCCTGCAAACGCCGCCCCAAACCATTGCGCTGCAATTAAATCAAACCTGTGATCTGCCCGGAAAGCACCTGGCCTATCCCCTTTTTGAACAGAATGAAGGATGCCTCCGGGTACCGCTTGATGTCAATGATTCTCCGTTGTATTTATCCGGCGCAGCGGGAGGGTATTATTCCTTCAGCTCGCTCGGCGGGTTTTCGAGCAGGGTTCTGGTCTATCTCAAAAATGGAGATGGCGAATGCGGAACGCCTTTCGATTTCGACAGCATCATCAATTCCGTGAGAGAACGGCCCGAGCCCCTTGCCTTCAACGCCTGGCCGAACCCGGTCCTGAGCGACGAACTGAACCTGGCGATGACGGCCGTCAACCTGCCCGCCGAATTGAAGCTTTATGATCTTACCGGCCATGTGGTGTACCGGAAAACACTGGAAACCGAAACGACGCGGATGAGCATTTCAGGAATAACAGCCGGGTTGTACCTCCTGGAGGTAGTTGACGCCGACCACCGCCCGGCAGGCCGGCAAAAAATAGTCGTACGGTAAAATATTGGGCGCGGAATTTAAGGGAACACTCGCCGGTCCTTCATCCCGGGCATCCCGGACAGTTAGGGTTTTCGGCCAGGCTATGGTCATTCCGATTTCTATGCCTATCTTGGCCCGGCTTCAGTGACTAAGTCCGGACTTTAGTGACTAAGTCCGGACTTTAGTCCGGAAAACACCAAACCATGATCATCAACCCATCCCTCACCCCCGCCGACCTCCTCCCCAGGCTCAACCGCCTGTGGGAATGCTCCGCAGCCAAGATCCGGTCTATCGAAAAATCTTTCGATGCGGCCAGAGGCGCCCCCGTGTTTACCGTAAAAGGAACATACACCGCCCGCGGCTGGACGGAGTGGACCCAAGGTTTTCAGTACGGCTCCGCCATCCTCCAGTTTGACGCAACGGGCGATCCCGAATTCCTGGAGATCGGCCGGCGGAACACGCTGGATAAGATGACGGCCCATGTCGGTCATTTCGGCGTCCACGATCATGGCTTCAACAACGTCAGCACCTACGGAAATCTCCTCCGCCTGATGAAGGAAGGCCGGATCCCGTTTGACCAGCGAGAACGGCAACTCTACGAAATGGCCCTGCGGCTTTCGGGTTCGGTGCAGGCCCGCAGGTGGACAACCATTCCGGGCGGCGGCTTCATCTACTCCTTCAACGGGCCGCACTCCCTCTTTGTGGATACCATCAGGACCATCCGAAGCCTGGTTGTGGGCCATGAGCTCGGCTTTGCCATGAGCGCTGAAAACGACCGGACAACCAGCCTGCTGGAACGAGCCGTTCAACACGCCCTTTCCACGGCCCGCTATTCGGTCTATTACGGAGAAGGGCGCGACAGCTACGATACCTGGGGGCGCACCGCCCATGAAAGCGTTTTCAATACCAATGACGGCAATTATCGCTGCCCGAATTCCCAACAGGGGTTCTCCGGCTTCACCACCTGGACCCGCGGGCTGGCGTGGGCCATGACCGGGTTCGCCGAACAACTCGAATACCTCGAAAAGGCCGATAAAACTGACCTGGAATCGCTCGGCGGTTACGGTCACCTGGAAGGCATTTACCGGAAGGCCGCCCGGGCCACCTGCGATTTCTATATTGACCACTCGGCGGCCGACGGCATTCCCTATTGGGATACCGGCGCTCCTGACCTTTACAAGCTCGGCGACTACCGGAACAGGCCTGCTGATCCGTTCAATGATTTTGAACCCGTCGACAGTTCCGCAGCCGCCATCGGCGCTCAAGGGTTGTTGCGGCTGGGCCGGTACCTGCAATCGCGCAACGATCCGGAAGGGGATCGTTACTGGCAGGCCGGGCTGACCGTATTGAATACCCTCTTCGAAGAGCCGTACCTGAGCCCTTCAGCCGATCATCAGGGGCTGATCCTGCATTCCGTTTATCACCGGCCCAACGGATGGGATTATATTCCTCCGGGATCCAAAGTACCCTGCGGCGAGTCGAGCATGTGGGGAGACTATCACGCCCGGGAAGCGGCGCTTTACCTTGGGCGGATCATCGAGGGCCGGCCGTACTATACCTTTTTCGGCTTTTGAAGTATCGCTTTTTAATTATACATTTACCCCTTTACAGCCTACGTTTCCATGCATCCGGACCTATCCAGACTCTGCATTCACACCATCACCACCAAGCCTTGGGACCTTGAAGAGGCGTTGGACCGCTACAGCCGGGCAGGCGTGGGAGGGATCAGCGTTTGGCAGGATGCCGTGGCGGCATTGGGCAGCCGTAAAGCAGGCGACCTGATCCGGCAATATCCGGTAGACGTGGTGTCTTACGTCCGGGGCGGTTTTTTCCCGGCGGCGGATCCGCAGGCTCGTCTAAACGCCATCGACCGGAATAAAAAAATGCTGGACGAGGCAGCTGACATAGGGGCCCCCATCCTGGTCCTGGTCTGCGGCGCAGATCCCGGGCAGCCGCTGGAGTTGTCCAGAGCACAGATCCGGGATGGGATCGAAGCCGTCATTCCCCACGCGGCTGCCAACGGCGTTCAACTGGCCATTGAGCCGTTACACCCCATGTATGCGGATACCCGTTCGGCAGTCAATACGTTGGAACAAGCCAACGACATGGCAGAATATTTCAATTCGGAATGGGTCGGTATCGCCGTTGATGTCTACCACCTTTGGTGGGATCCGCACCTGGAGGACCAGATCGCCCGCTGCGGCAGGAACGGCAACCTCTCGGCATTCCATATCTGCGACTGGAACACCCCGACATCAGATATGCTCAACGACCGGGGCCTGATGGGCGAAGGATGTATTCCCCTGCACCAGATCAGCACCTGGGTAGAACGAACAGGCTTTTCCGGTTATCGCGAAGTGGAAATATTTTCCAACCGCCTCTGGCAAATACCCCAACAGGAATTCCTGGACAAAATAATCAGCGCTTACCTGAAAATCTGGTGAGCCCAAAAGGTCCGCAGGACCGTAATATCTGTAAAAGTCCGCAGGACCGAAACATCCGTAAGGTCCATAGGACCGTAATATCTGTAAAAGTCTGTATGAAACACCAACTAGGCATCATCATGAACGGCGTCACCGGCCGCATGGGCACCAACCAGCACCTCATGCGCTCCATCGCCGCCATCCGCGAACAAGGCGGTCTGCGCCTGTCACCTGACGAAGTGATCGTCCCCGAACCGGTCCTGGTCGGCCGGAACGCCGCCAAACTGGAGGCGCTGGCCAAAATGTCCGGCGTCGGAAAATGGACGACCAACCTCGACGAAGCCCTCGCCGATCCCGGCAACCAGATCTATTTCGACGCCCAGGTGACCGGCCAACGGTTCGAAGCCGTAGCCAAAGCCATTGCAGCAGGCAAACATATCTACAGCGAGAAACCTTCAGGCGCCAACCTGAAAGAGGCGCTGGAACTGTACCGCCTCGCCAAAGCCAAAGGCGTCAAACACGGCGTTGTGCAGGACAAGCTCTGGCTGCCCGGCATGCTCAAGCTCAAACGGCTCATGCAGGCGGGCTTCTTCGGGCGCATCCTCTCCGTTCGGGGCGAATTCGGCTATTGGGTCTTCGAAGGCCATTCCATCCCGATCAACCGCCCATCCTGGAATTACCGCAAGGAAGACGACGGCGGCATCATCATCGACATGCTCTGCCATTGGCGGTATGTGCTCGACAACCTCTTCGGAAAGGTCAAAGCGGTATCCTGCCTGGGCGCCACCCATATCCCCGAGCGGGTGGACGAAAACGGCAAGACCTATACCTGCACCGCCGACGATTCCGCCTACGCCACCTTCGAGTTGGAAAGCGGCGTGATCGCCCATTTCAATTCCTCCTGGACGGTCCGGGTACGGCGCGACGACCTCCTTTGCATCCAGGTCGACGGCACCCACGGGTCCGCAGTGGCCGGTCTTCGGGAATGCCATATCCAGCATTACGGCAATACCCCAAAACCGGTTTGGAACCCGGATGTTCCGCAGCCCATTGACTTTTACGAGGACTGGTCGAAAGTCCCCGTACAGGAGCATTTCGACAACGCCTTCAAAGCCCAATGGAAACTGTTTTTGAAACACGTGGTAACCGGCTCCCCCTTCCCCTGGGATCTCCTCGAAGGCGCCAAAGGGGTGCAGTTGGCAGAAAAAGGCCTGGAAAGCTGGGCCCAGCGCCGCTGGATATCCATCGACAATTTACCCTCGTAGAGGCGCCCCTTTTGGTTGCCCCTACGGTTATTCCAACGATAAAAACATGACCGACCCATCCAACAAAACAGCCCTCATCACCGGCGGCAGCCGCGGCATCGGCCTGGGTATCGCCCGCAGGTTGGCATCGGAGGGGTGGAACCTTGCCATCAACGGCATGCGCCCCGAACCGGAGGTCGCGGAGACGATGAGCGAGTTGAAGGCGACGGGTATTGAAACCCTCTATTGCCGGGGAGATATCGGAAATCCGGACGACCGCGCCGCCGTCATCCACCGGGTGATGGATCGCTTCGGCCGGCTCAACGCCCTGGTCAACAATGCCGGAGTAGCCCCCAAACAACGCCTAGACCTGTTGGAAACTACCGAGGATAGTTTTGACCGGGTGTTGAACATCAATCTTAAAGGCGCCTTTTTCCTCTCGCAGTCGGCCGCCAATATCATGGCGGAAGCCAAACGACGGGATAAAACCTTTGAGGCCTATATCGTGAATGTTTCGTCCGTTTCTGCTACCGTAGCCTCTGTCAATCGCGGCGAATATTGCATCTCAAAAGCCGGGTTGGCGATGGTTACCCAGCTGTTCGCAGCCCGGTTAGGAGAATTCGATATCCCGGTTTATGAGGTCCGGCCCGGCGTCATCTCCACGGACATGACCAGCGGGGTCCGTGAAAAATACGACCGCCTTATTGCCGATGGATTAAGCGTCCAGCAGCGATGGGGTGAGCCCGGGGACGTGGGCAAAGCAGTGGCCGCCCTCCTGCGCGGGGATTTCCTCTTTTCCACCGGCCAGATCATCATGGTCGACGGCGGCATGACCCTTCAACGGCTATAAAACTATCGCAATGAAAAAGAAAAACCTTTGGACCCTCGTCCGCATCCTCTTCCTGCTGCTGACCATCCTCACTTTCACCCCGTTCGTTATTCCGAAAGGCGTGTTCAAACCCGAATTGCTGGGCATGCCCTACACCCTCTGGATGGGGATACTGATCAACCTGCTGATGGTTGCCCTGGTCTGGTGGGGTACGCGCGTTCACCCCGGAAGAGAAGAGCCGGAGTCCTGAGATCTTGGGGATTTTATTGTTTCATTGTTTTCTGGTTGGGCGTCCGTTGTAGCTTCGACTGCGCTCAGCTACCCGACTGCCAACTGAAGACTGGCGAACTGCCGACTTTTTCATGGTCGGATGGTTTTATGGTCGGGCGTCCGTTGCAGAGGCAGCATGTTGACCTTACTACCTGCCCTACAACTTACGACTTACAACTTACAACTTACAACTTACAACTTACAACTTACGA
Source organism: Lewinellaceae bacterium (assembly GCA_020636325.1). Lineage (GTDB taxonomy): Bacteria > Bacteroidota > Bacteroidia > Chitinophagales > Saprospiraceae > JACJYC01. The sequence continues at coordinate 202,501 of JACJYC010000008.1, read as the reverse complement.
CTTACAACTTACGACTTACAACTACTAAAAGACTCCCGCTGCCTTCCTGTACCCGATCTCCGCCAGCAAAAACTGGTACACCGCCTGGATATAATTCTGTTCGGCTGCGCTCAGGGCTTTTTCCGTGTCCAGCAGGTGGTTGTATTGCAGCGCTCCCAGGTCGAATTGCACTTGCTGGTTCTTGTAAATGGTCTGCGACAATTCGTAATTGTTTCGGGTGGTCTCCATGTTTTGCCGGGCGTTATCCAGTTCGGTTGCGGCATTTCGGATCTGATAGCTGATATCGGCCGTCCTTTGTTTCAGGTTGAGGCCGGTTTGCACCGTCCGGATGGTAAAATCCGACTCCAGAAGCCGGTTTTGGGTCCGGGCCGTAATGGGCACCCGCAGGCGTACGCCGACATAACTGAAGGAGGACCACCATTCGGACTGGAAAAAATTCAGGCCGTTGTAGGTGAACTGCTCAGAAAAATTGCCGAACGCCGACAGGGTCGGGAGCGATAACTGCCGTGCATGCAGCGCCTTCAGGCGATTGCCCTCTTCCATGATGCTCAGCTGGCGGATTTCCGACCGATTGGCGATCCCCGCTTCCACGGGGACCACGTCAGTTGCCAAATCGATCGATTCCAGAGAGTCGGTCAATATCAGTTCCGTTTCCGGAGCGACATTGATCTGGTACTTCAAATTGGTCAGAGAGAGCTCGTAGTTTTGTTTGACCTTCTGTGTTTCCACAGCGGCGTTATCCAGGTCAAGGCGGGCCTTCAGATAGTCGTTCTCGATCAGGGCCCCTTGCCGGAATTTGGTCTCCGCCAACTCGAAATATGCTTTGTATCGTTGTTCGTTATTTTGCGCAATGCGGTATTGCAGGTCGCGGAGCAACACATTGAGGTAGCTCTGCTCGATGCGCTCCCGGATGTTGTTCTCGGCTTCCCGCTTCTTTTCCCGTTCAAGTTCCAGGTTGTTCCGAGCGATGGCCATATCCGTCCTGATGTTCTTGTTGTAGATCGGCTGTGACACATCCACGCCGAATACGCTGACATTGTAAGCCCCCAGCCCGACCAGCATCGGATCTTCCAGCCCTGCAAATCCGGCCGGAATGAACATTTTCTGCAATTGGGTATTGATGTGGACATTGCCTGAAGCCGAAACGTCCGGCAGCCACTCCTTTTTAGCCCTTGAAATATCGTTGTTCGCTATATCCAGGTTGTAATCGGCCGCCTGCAGGTCGTACCGGTTCTTTACACCCGTTTCCACCGCATCTTTCAGCGAAAGCCGTAAAGTTGTTTCCTGGCCCGGCAGAAAAACAGAGAAAGCAAGGAAAACCAGGATGAGATTGTATTTATTCATGGTTGAAAATTAGCTTTAGATTGAAAAAATTGGGCGCCCCCAAAACCAGCAAATGCAACGTTAATATGCCGGAGGATGCGAGGATTTGAACCCAGGCATCCGGCAAAACCCTAATGCGCCGCAAATCCCCCTTTCTGCCCTTTGGCCGGCTTCTTGTACCGGATCATGAACACGATCGGCAGACAAATCAGCACCGCCAGGCCGACGCCCAGGAACCCGTGTGCATAACTCACCAATTGCTGTTGTCTCAGCAGGCTGTAATCCAGCATTTTGTACGCTACGTCCGTCGCATCGTTCAGGGAATAGCCGGCGGAATAGAACGCCTGTTTCATCATGTTCAGCCGCTCGGTCGTCGTATCGTTGAAAGCCGTCAGGTTCGTCATCAGGGCGCCCCTCGCTTCGGCATTCAGGTGGTTGAGGTAGATATTGATCAACGCAATGCCGACGGCGCCGCCCAGTTGCCGCATCATGTTCGACAAGCCCGTTGCCTGCGCAAGGTCTTTCCCCTGCAGGCCGCCCAGCGCCAGCGTCAGGATGGGCATCATCATGAAAGCCATCCCGACACCCCGAAGGATGAACGGAAAATAGAAATGTCGCGCATTCGAATCCGGCGACGCAAACGACAGCATGACCAGGAACGAGAAGGTCATGAATATCCCCGCGATGATGAAGGTCTTGGGGTTTTTACCCTGCGCAAACCGACCGATCAGCATCATGCCCACCGCGGTGGCCAACGCCCCCGGTATCATGAATACGCCGGTTTGTGTGGCCGTCCAACCCAGAGAAACCTGTACGAATACCGGAAAAATGAACACCGACCCGAACAGGATCATCCCCAGCACCAGGTTGAAAAAACTCCCCATCGCCAGGTTGTAATTCCGGTAAAGTTTGATGTTGACCGCCGGGTAATCGATGCTCAGTTCACGCCAGATAAACCCGATCAGGCTGGCTACCGACAAGGCGAAAAACCAGGTGATCTCGGCGCTCTCGAACCAGTCCTTGCTGCCGCCTTCTTCAAGCACGTACTGCAGCGGTCCGATGGTCAGGATCAATAGCGCGATCCCCAGCCAGTCGATCTTCCTGGGTTTGACCCGGCCCGCGAGGTTGGGCACAAACCGCCAGGCCGAAATTGAGGCCAGGATGCCGATCGGCAGGTTCACAAAAAAGATCCAGTGCCAGGAAAGGTTGTCCGTGATATACCCCCCGATGGAAGGGCCGACCGTCGGGCCGAGGATGACCCCCAATCCGAAGATGGCCGTTGCCGTACCGATCTTCTCCGGCGGAAACGCCCCGATGATGATGCTCTGGGCCGTCGACAGCAAACCGCCGCCGCCCAGCCCCTGGACGAACCGCCAGAATACCAGCATCCACAGGTTGCTCGATATGCCGCACATGAAGGAGGCGAAAGTAAACGTGATGACCGACGCCGTGAAGTATACCTTCCGCCCCAGCACATCCGACAACATCGCCGACAACGGGATCATGATCACGTTGGCAATGCTGTACCCGGTAACCACCCAGGCGATTTCCGTGATGGTGGCGCCGATATTGCCGCTGATCTCCCGCAAGGCCACATTGACCACCGTCACGTCGATCAGTTCCAGCAACGCGCAACTGATCGCGGTCAGCACCAGAATGGCCCGCGTGGCGCCCGTCGGGTAGGCGGGCGCCTGATTGGTTGCTTCCATTATGACCTGGTTTTAACCTTGACGAATGCGCTCAAACCCGGGTACAGACCGACCGGCAATTCCTCCAACGTCTGATCGATAGAGATCCGGAGCGGAAACCGCTGGGTGATCTTGATGAAGTTGCCCGTGGCATTGTCCGGCGGCAACAGGGAGAATTTAGCTCCCGTGGCGCCTGAATAGGATTCTACCTTGCCCGTCAGCTTCAGGTCCGGATAGGCGTCCAGCTGGATCACCACATCCTGGCCCACCCTGATGTCGTTCAGTTGGGTTTCCTTGAAATTGGCGGTCACCCAGACATGGTCCGTCTCCACAATCGCGCACAGGGATTGCCCGGCCCCGACGAACTGGCCTTCCTGCACATTCCGCTTGGCGACAATGCCGGAAAACGGCGCGATGATGCAGGCGTGCGTCAGCTGCTCCCGGGCCATCAACAACTCGGCTTCGCGTTGTTTGACCATGGCGCGGGCCAGGTCGATCTGGCTATACTCGGCCTTCGACTGCGCTTGCAGGCCCTGCGAGGAAGTGACCGAGGATTTTTGCAGTTCGAGCGCTTTGGCATAGTCCGCTTTGGCCATTTGCAGGGCCGCGTCGGCGCTTTCAAATTGCTCCTGCGTGGCTGCTTTGGCTTTCAGCAAACTGTTCACGCGGTCGTAATTGTTTTGCGCTTTGTCCAGATTGGCCTTGGCGGCTACAACGGTTTGTTCGTAGGATTTGGAGGTGATGACCGATGCGGCCGCGTTTTCCACGCTCGCGGATGCCCGGTTGCCGGCAACGGCAAGGCTGGCGCGCGCGTTTTCAAGCGCCGCCTCCGCCTCGGCAACCCGGGCTTGCAATTCCACATTGTCAAACAGAATAAGCGTATCGCCCTGGTGAACTTCGCTGTTGTCGTCAAAGCGAATGGATTGGACGTAGGCGGTGATCCCGGCCTTGACCTGGAAAATGTCGCCGTCTACCTGAGCATTGTCAGTCGTTTCAAAATTGGCGCTTTGCAGGTAGAAATAAACGCCGGCTGAAGCTATGCCTCCCAGGATCAGCAATCCGATGAGGAGCGGCAGCCTGGATTTTTTCACTTTGCGATTCCGGAGTTTCGGCAGATCACCGGTACCGTTCTCCGTTTCAAGGGTGGTTGTTTCTTGTTCCATAATCTGGTCAATTTAACGGATGCTCTTTTTGAGCTTTTGATTTAATCATTTGATTAATAGTACGGTAAAAAATTTTATTTTTCAAACATGGCCTTGATCCAGATGGGGATCATTTTTTTCCGCTGGTGCATCAATTTTTCAAATTCCTTTCGGTTGCTGATGCCTGCTTTTGCCATCAGCATGGTCGTTGAAGTGAACGGCCAGATAATGAGCCCCATCAGGTTGGCCATGACGTGCATCGGGTGAACGTCTTTATAGATCCCCTTTTTGACCCCGGCCTCAAAGTCTTCGATAAAGTACTTCCGGATCAATTGTATCTTCTGAGCGGCGGGCCCTTTGGCCTCTTCCCCGGGGGCGGGTCTGGTTTTGATGTGCTGCTGGACGAACGAAGGCAGATCCGGGTTTTCCAGCAACATATCGATATAATGATCTGCAACAAACGCTACTTTTTCCTCGAAAGAAAGGTTTTTGTTCTCAAAATGTTCGACGATCACGCCCAGAAAAAGCTGGATGTTCTCTTTCATCACCAGCTCGAACAACTTCTTCTTGCTCCTGAAATAATAGTTCAGCAAAGCGAGGTTGATACCGGACGCTTCGGCGATATCCCGGGTCTTGGTCGCCTCGAATCCCTTCTGCGTGAACAGCTTTTTTGCTGCTTCCTTGATCCTTTCTTCAGTGGAGAGTTCTTGCTCCCCTTTTTTGGTTTTCAGCACTGTTTGTTATTTGGCGGGCAAAATTAAGCGTTGAATCCGGATTAAACAACGTATTTAATCATTTGTTTAAAAATTATGACGGTTTAGTGAAAAAAGGTCACCCGGCAGGATGCGGTTTATGGCTTATGCCGGTCTAAAAAGTGCGGCCTGGCGGTTTCAACCGGCGTTCTTTGATTTCTTCCATTTTGAATCAACCATTGACTGTTCCTCCTTTCACCAGCGTGATCACCGTTATTTCCGGCAAAATGCCCACCCGCCCGGGAAAACCCAGGAACCCGAATCCGCGATTGACATAAAGATACCGGCCGGCCCGTTCGTACACACCGGCCCATTGCGGGTACACATACTTGATCGGGCTCCAGCGGAAACCGGGCAATTCCACGCCGAACTGCATGCCGTGGGTGTGGCCGGACAAGGTGAGGTGAATTTTTTCGGGGTGTGGCAATACTTCGGCCTCCCAGTGGGAAGGGTCGTGAGACAGCAGGATATTGAAGCTGTCTTTTTGCAGTCCGGCTGCGGCTTTTTGCAGGTCGCCGTATTTGGCGAAACCGCCTTTCCCCCAGTTTTCCACCCCGATCAGGTTGATGCGCTGCCCGTCCTTTTCCAGGGTAATCCGTTCATTCAGGAGCAGGCGGAACCCGATCTTTTTGTGAACGGCCTTCAGCGATTCCAGGTTTTCGGCTTTGGTGCGGGCATCCGGCCATTGAATATAATCGCCGTAATCGTGGTTGCCGAGGATGGAGAACTGGCCCATCGGCGCCTTGAGATTGGAGAAGGTATCGATCCAGGGATCCATTTCGGCGGCCTCGTTGTTCACCAGGTCGCCGGTGAAGACGAACAGGTCGCTGTGCTGCCGGTTGGCCAGGTCGACGCCGTACGCTACGGCAGCCTTGTTATCGAAACTGCCGGAGTGGATATCCGATAGTTGGGTGATGGTAAAACCGTTGAAGGCGTCGGGCAGGTCGGGAAACGCCAGTTTGATCCGCCGCACCGTATATTGGTACCGCCCTTTGGCAACCCCGTAAATGATGCCCGTAAACGGAACCGCGGCCACGCCCAGGGCCAGCATGCTCATGATCCTGCTCCTGCCGGGGAAATAACCGCCTGCTGAATCCCCGCCGCCCGGGCTGAAAGCGTCTCCCGCCCAGTTGAAGGCTCCGGCCAGCAACCGGCCGACGTCCTCCAGCAGCAATACCGGCGACCCGACGAGCTTGGGCACCAGGGAGAGCAGCATCAAACCGAACACGTAATTGAGGCTGCGCGGCCGGTGCGCCAATCGGCCGGAAAAGATGAAAAAAAGGATGATGGCCGCCACGGCTCCGTCAAACAGCCAATAGGCCCAATAAGCGGCGGCATGCCCTCCTGCGGCGGTCGAAACGGCCTGAAAGAAGTACAGGTCGATAAAAAGCCAGAGGCTCATCAAAAAGAAAATGCGATTGATCATGGTATCCTTGTTGAGCGGGGTTGTTGACAGGGCGGTGCAGGAATGGAAACAAGCGTACCGAAAGAAGGGTTTTGGAAAGTTCGACGAATTCGGGAAATATCCCTATCGGAAGCCTGCTGAAATCGGCAGACAAGAGCAGGAGGCAGGTGAGCATCAATTCTTCAGGAGGCCCAAAAGCATGTTTTTGATCCTGGGGTCGGGAATCTCATCTTCAAGATCCAGTTTGATATATTCGTGAAATTTTTTCTGGACGTCAAAGTGAATAGCCAACTTGTCGGCTTCTTTGATTTTTTCTTCCAGTTTACTGTAATTTACAATCGTGAGATCTCTTAAATCATCATTCAGGAAAGCATTTAACTTTTTGCGATCTTCAGCAGACTTGGGTTGTTTTTCAGAAAGCAAATCCCGCAGGTCATCTAGCAGGTAGGCGACAGACTCTATAGCCTCTCTGTTTTGCTGGAGGGTAGAAAGCTCGAGGTTGACCCGGTAACGTTCAACAAGCCACTGGATTTCTTCCTGAAGCAATCGTGCGCCGAGATAATACCCCCGGTCAATATCGCGCTTATCCGGCAGGTCTTTCTGGAAGGAAAGGCAAAAAGTCGTATTGAATAATAATTTCAGCATTTGCCCGGTGAATTCGGTTTTGGGCAACATGCTTTTGAAAACCTCCTCTTTTGAGTAGCCTCCAACCAGATAAAGAGCAAGCGCGATCCGTCGGCCGGTCAGGATGTATTGTCTGAATTTATCCAGGGCCTCCGGATCTGCCGGAGGTTTCTTGAAGGTGCCTGTAAAAGAAATTTCGGGATTCAATTTCGAAGTCCCCTCCAGGATGTTGGCAACAAATCGCTCGGCGGAAAGATTGATCTCCTGTTCTGCCTCATCGTAGTCGGAAGAAAATAAATGCGCCTTGTAATAGAGCCCGAGCCTTTCCCCATAACGCTGCCGGTTGCCGATTCTCCAGGATGTTGATACGGGTTTATTCCTGGATTTAAAGAAAACCATATTCCCCAGTTCCCGGATTTTTTGGGAAAACACCCCCATGCCGACCGGGCTCTCCAGGATATCCTTTTTATAAAATGCGACGATTGACGACGATTGTTGTTGTTGCTGCAGGCGCTTGAGCCGTTTACGGGCCGAAGTGAGCGCAGTGAAGGCAAGGTAGTTGGGCATATGCCGGGCCTGATCAATGATGTCATAACCTTGGAGCTTTTGCCAAACGCCTGTTTTCATATCTTTCAGCCGGATATCGCAGATAAGTACGGTGATGGTGTTCCGGGTATCTGATGCCAGCATGTCAAGGGCTTGTTCTCCGGATCCCGCTAATTCATAATTAATGCTGTATTGTTTAAAACCTTCAGCCATTACAGCCCGTATCTGGGGTTCATCATCCACGAAAAGTACTTTCCAGGGCGTTGAACGGGTGAGCGGGGTTTCCTCCTTTTCTTCCGGTTCGGGAGCAAGTTGTGTGATTTCGGGGGTGAATTGCTCAATAATCTCCTGATATTCCGCAACCCCTTCCGTTTCGGCTTCCGCCAGGATTTTGGACATTAGCGCCGCCTGAACCTTTTCCAATTCCTTTTCCTTCTCCGGCAATATTAAAAGCAATTGTTGAAACTTTGCAGCTACTATTCTGGAAAGGGAGCATTTTTTATCTTCGGCGGAAATGACCTCTGCCGGCAGAATGACGCCGTTTTTCAAATCGTGCAAAACCTCCTGGACAAGGGAGCGGACATCGGTCAAAGAGTCGACAACATCTTCCCATTGGTTTTGCGTCATCACAACCTCCGGCAATTTCCGGAAAGTTTCCAGACCGGTCGGCAGGAAAATCAATTGGTGCCAGTTTGGCGCCTGAAGCAGGGAAAACCGGGCCTTTTGGACGGAAAATGCCTCTTCCGGCCAGTAAGTGCAAAAGAATATGCCGCAAGCCAACCCTGAGCGGCGCAATGACTTGGCTACATCAAACCCGAAAAAATCACCTGGGTTTTTCCCGGACCAATCCAGCTCTGCTTCAATAATGCAGTGACTGGTCTCTGAAAACGCAGTATTATGGATCAGGGAATGAAAATCCTGATGACTTGAAATTAATCTTTGGGCGCTTGCGGGAACAAGACCTTCGGCAAGACTTTTATAGAATCCCCTTGAGGATTCGCGCTCGCTGCAAACGAAAAGCATCCATTTTTTCATGGGTCCCCTAAAATTGAATTAATCGATTCTTTCAACTCTTTTAAAAGTCGAAGATATTTCGGGTCAAACGGGGATAAATCAGCATTATCCTGAATTAATTTGATGGCTTTCGTTTTGAAGGAGGCAAATACTTCATTGCAATCGGACAGGGCTCCCGGCAGCTGAATTGTTTCAATGACGGCTTTTTGGGGTTGATTAAGTTGCATGATGAGTTGTACCGACAATTCCTGCCTGATAAACCGGGCCTCATCTATTTTTATCAGGCAATCGGGTTTGTTTCCAATCCCCATGGCATATTCCATGAGCGCTATCGCTTCTTCTATTTTTAAAAAACCGCTTGATACGATAGCTCTTTCGATTTTATCTTCACCTGAAGGAACATCTGAATCGAATCCTTGATTTCCGCCGTACCAGATCCTTTTGGTGAATTTTTGGGCGTCTTTCCAGTTATTGTCCCTGGCGTGGATCAGCAGCAATACAAAATGGTGATGTTCGATCGGATCCGGTTTCCAGTTTCCTTTTTCATGCAGGTCTGTGAGGACCTTTCCTGCTTGCAGGTCGAACGATCTGACCTCTATATCAGGTAGATCGCGAAAAGGGTCCAGCATTTTTCTTCTTCGTTCGTTATTGTTGTCAATAACCAGGATTTTGTGAGGTTTAAGTCGCATTGCCAAATTTTAAAATGATTCCGTTCTCGGGGTAATCCCCCGCAGCGTAAATTTTCAAGCTGAAGAAATTCCCAAGAAACGGAATTTTATTCATAATCAATTTATCGCAAAATTGATTTAACGGGAAAAATTTCAAAATTGCCCTTGCTGTATCTCCTCCTCCCTTAATTTCAGCCAGGTCCCCTTCATCTTTAAAATTGAGGCATTTTCTTTTATATTCTCTTGAAATGGAATTGAACAGCCTTTCCGGAAATATTTTCTCAAATCTGACGGCGAATCCGGTCCGATCCAGGTCAACTTCTCTTAGCAAATCTGCTCCCGGCTCGTCCTGGGATTTTGAACAGAACAAATGAGGCAGCATTTCAAAGTAGGCGGTGATGGTTTTGTGCAGGGTATCTGTTTTTTGTGGCGGCCCGATCAGATTATTGCGGGAAATGGGAAGGTGGTGCTGGTATTCCATTTCCTGGACTGATTTTATGGCATTGATGAACAGCTGGTTGCCTTTTCCTTCCTTTCCAAACCTCCTGCGGTAGGCGGCCCAGGTAAGAAATGCAATGCCCAGGAGGCTGAAATTATCAGCGTCGCTTGTTCCCATCACTTTCAGGCATTCGCAAATAGCGCAATTATTCCAGTAATGCCCATTGGCATCCCTCAGATTGAAAATAAAAATGAATTCTTCGCACCCTATATCCAAAAAATCTGATAAGAATTTAATCTGGACAGGCATATTCAGGTGATTGTCCCAGGTACCTTTTGATTGGAATAAGATCAGATTGGCCTCGCTGGAGTTGTCCCAGTTGTGGAAAGAGGTCTGGTCATATTCCGCCATTTTACTAAGAAAAACAGCCAGTGCTGCCGTTTTGGAATACAGCCTGTTCCAGAAATTATGACTTCTTTCAACGACATCCCTGCAATCCCTCGCACGGGTATTGCCGGTGAATTCCCAATCCCCTGCGCCTTCTGTATAAATCCTTTGGTAAACCCAATCGTCATCCCTGCAAATCTGCCTTCTGACCTTGGCGTGATGAACAGCGCTGCTGGTCACGCAAACCATGGATTCACAATCCCGGTCCAAGGTATCGCAGGCAAAGAATTCCCTTATTTTATCGCCCAGAATGCCTTCGTTGATGCTTTCTTTTCCGCCCAATATCGGCAGGTCGATATCCAGCAAAACAATGCCGTTATGGTCATTGACCCGGTCGAACATGTGAATGAATTCCTTTTCCGTTTTGCACCAGTAAAAATGTAAATGACCTTCAACCTTTCTTACCTGGCCAGCATCCAGCGGGAGCTCTCTCGAATAATACTTCCAGGTTCCGCCGCCGTCCGGGTCCATGACATATTCGGGTTCATTGAACAGGTTGGCCTCCAAATAGAACCAATGAATGTTATCATTCGGAAAAAGGTGCAGGATAAATCCGATGAACCATTCTGCTTTTGGCGCAGAATCTTCGATGATGATCCATTTTCTTGAATGATGAGGCTCATCTGCCAGGGAGGACGAATCCTGATTGTTTTTCATTTGAGTGAGAAGGTCGCCGGACATGGTTATTTGTTTTTAGTGGTTTTAATTATTCGGGACAGATGTCAGTGATTCATCAGGCATTTTTTTAAAAACCGCTTGCACCGGAAATCTAAAACGGGTAATCCACAAACCGTGTTCGCCCGGCAGTTTTTCAAATTTCCCCATCCAGTAATTCTTTTCATCCGGCAGGGATTCCGGAAATCCGCCGAAATACACAAGCTTACCCTTTAAAATACCCAGGCAATTTCGGAGAACGGGTTCGGTCCCAAGACTTTTTTTCCTTTTTACTGAAATTTTTTCGGGAATGCAGGGGTTGATAATGGAAAAGATTAATTCAGTCTGCTTTTCATTCAATTTGACTTCAAGAAAAAAATGCCCCTGCGTATGTTCATAGGCATTGGTTATGCCCGCAATCAATAATCGCAGAACGGCATTTTGCCGAAGGAAAACTTCTTCCCTGTCTGCATCAGCGCTTTCGTACAGGCGGAATTTTTTCGCTTCTCCCAGTATTTCGGGTTTCAATTGTTTTATTTTGCCCAATTCCTCAACCTGGGATTTAAAAACAGCATCATATCTTTTGATCTGAGCCAGGCTTTCCGGTTTGGCCCAATTGCGCATCTGCGCTCCTACAAACATGCGTTTGGCAATGAACCGGCACTTCCGGATAATGCCCTCGAGGTCCTCTTCGGCCTGAAAATCGTTGAAAACCAATTTCCCTCTTCTCCCTGACCAAACCTTCAGGATCATGGACCATGCATTGAACCTTTCCTTATTGGGAATGATCAGCCATTTTGCAATTTCTTCAGTTGAATAACTTTCGGATTCGCCTAGAAATTTGGTAACATAACCTAAAAAGCGTTGCGTGTTTTCCTTGAATAATTGCTCAATTGAAATATTTGAACTTTCAAAGATGTTATCCACTACCTTGGATAGTTCATGGCTGAAGGCATCTATATTGACCTGTGAGGCATTCTGTTCGTGCTGTTTTTGAATGATGCTTCCGTAATAAGCTTTATCAATGGTCGGGATTACCAGGGTTTTAAAAAAACTGAGCATTCTGTGGAGGCGGTTAAAGGCTTCCTCAGAAAGGTGTTTGGTGCAGTGTGTGCTTTTTCCGTTTTTCAGAAAGGTCCAATCCGGGTTGATATGCCAGATGGGCTTCAATGTCAGCAATAAGAAAACAACACCCGACTCTTCCTTTTCTTCCTTTACGTTCGGCAGCCTGATCTTTACCTTGTTTTCATAGGATTCCCACAAGCACAAAACCAGGTGTTCCTTTGCATAATGTTCCTCCCCGGAGGTCAGGTGATAAAAGTAAGGTAAAATCGGAAATCGGGTTTTTTTATGCAGCTCCCGAAGCAGGACCATGATCTTTTGGTCCCTGATCCCTTTTTGAAGGTGCTCATGCATCAGCCAGGCTTTTGCAATTTTTTTCAGGCACTCGTCAATGCGGAATTCCTTGATGATATTTTCCAGCGTTGGGATATATTCGAACGGACTGAATTCTTCTTCAAAATAAATATCCAGCCTCCTTTCGAGCGTGTAAAGGTTCGTCAGGATCTGTTTGGTCGTCAGGTTGCTTTCTTTGAGGCAATCATCAAATAGTTTCTCCTGTTCATTTTGCCTGGCCTGGGCCGTCCAGCCCAGATGCCGTTGCGCAATATGGATAAAATACCGGATCAACGGCAGGAATTCTTTTTTCACGATGGCCGACGGACTGTCCTCTTCAATTAGGCCGAAACGGAAGTATTCCTCGTACAGGTTGAACCCTTCGTGATTGGATTCATAAGGCGTGTCAACTTCAATGACCAGTTCTTCCCATTTATCGCCGATTCCCAATGGGCTTTCATGAAAGCGCGTCCGAAGGGTTTCCAGCCATTCGGCTTCGGGCAATCCCTTTTTTTCCCGGACTTCTTCCCAGAATTTTTTATTCGGCCGGTATTCAGCAATATCATTGCATATGTTTATTTTGGTTTCCAGGCCCACGGTTTCCGCTTTTTTAAACAAAAGCCGCCAGCAATACAAGTGAAACAGGATCTCACCCACCGGACAATAAATCACTTTGAGGCCGTCTTCTACAAGGTATTCTTCAAAGGGCAGGAATTTATTGTTCCTGAGGTCTTCCTGCCTGAAATGAGGGAGATTATAATAAAATTCGGGTGATAATTTAGTGTCTTTGTCAATCAGCGGCTGATTGTCGCGCGTTCCGATGAATAACGCATCAATGACTGTTCCGTATTTTTCCCGGGATTGTTCAACATTTTTTTTCAGGTGGGCGAAATTAAACGGTATTTCAATAAAATGCGGCGTAAAATCAGAAGTGGTTTGTATTTTTTTGTTGTGCAGGTATAATAATCTGTTGTTGGCCTTGTCTGCAAAAACGAACCCGCCGCCGCAAATACCGAAATGATTGTATATAATATCGTTAAAATGCTCTTTCTCCAAAAAATCCTGATAGGGGTCTTTATTCCCTGTTTCATTTATCCGGACACGCAATAGGGCTTCCTCCAGTAATTGTTTCTGGAACCAGAATTCGTATTCCGTCATCGGCCGGAAGTCATGACCGGTTTTACCGTATCCGTTGGACAAAGCTTTTGACTGCAATTGATCAGGAGGGTTCATTTTTAATTTTAGTTTTATTGGATGCTAAAAGTGAAAAACCGTTTCAGGCATTGACGCTCTTAACCATTAATCATCCTCGCAAGGTATTCCCGGAAAGTTATCTAAAGTTACTAACATCTTGGTAGCCCTCCTAACGAAGGATAACTTTTCCGCCCGCAATTTTGTGCTGTCCTTCAAAAACTGACCGAAAATGTCCGCATTGTTAATAGATCAAAAAGGCAGCACACAGGTTGAGCCGATTTCAGGCGCAGTTCCCCTTTTGCAAACTTACTTGTTGGAAGAGGATTCAGATGTTCCGGCTTATACCATTGTCGAAACGATCAATTCCCACTACCCGGACGTCAGCGGGATAATCATCCAGGTTTGCCTGAAGTGTAAATCCTATCCGAATTTGCAGGATTGCTGGGGCCTCGAAATTTTGAAGGAAATAAGGGCCAATAAAACCTTTGGAGCCGATATAAACAGGCTGAGGTTTCTTCCCGTCATCCTGATTTTGCACTTGCCTGTACAACGGATGATTTCAATAAACCGGGGCAATATGCTGGCGTTGGGTACCGGCATAAAGCGCATCCATGCGCCCTTCGGCCCCCAGGACCTCGACCTGGAATCGGTGAAGAGGGAAAACCCGTTTTTGCTCGAAGAATTCAGGGATTCGATCCAGGTTGAGATCAATCTGATCCAGGATCGTCATGACTGTTCAAACTTTTTCGCTGCGATCCAAACCTTGCGCCTGTACTGCGCACTTTTCCCGGAAGCTGCGGCTCGTGCGGGGTTGAGAAAATTGTACAGCTTGCGAAGCCGGGAGATCCGGGCTGTTCAGGCAGCTTTCGGCTTTGATGATTACCCCCCGGGATTGCTGAGAAACACCGGAAATTTGCTCTGGAAATTGAGGCGGGGATTAGTAAAATCAAGCGCTGGGGAAAAGGCAAGATTCAAAAAGATAGCGCTGATCGATGACCAATCCGACCGTATTCATATCCGCTTGGGCCTCGGGTGGAAATACATTTACGACTGGCTCCTGTATGACAATGAAGCCGGGGTGGAGATTATCGATTCAATGGAAAACCCGGAGGTTATTGCTGAAAAGGTGAGCGCCGGCTTTGACCTTGTATTACTGGACCTCCACCTCGAACCGAAGGACGTCCAACAACCAGCAGCAGCAACAAAAGGTGCGCTTGTCCTGAAAGCATTGCGTAAAAAGGCGCCGATGATTCCGGTGATCATGACCACCGCTTCCCGAAATCCGGAGAAACACAAAGCTTTAAGGGTTCTGGGAAGCGACGGTTCCTGGATAAAAGAAAACATTGATGAACGCCTGTCAGCGGAAAAAAGTGCAGCGCGGATCATCAGTCTTGTTGAGATGGCGGCGAAACTCACCGATAAACAATATTCTTTGCTGACCAAATCCTTTCTGTTATTGGACAAGATGAAAACAAAGACATTGTGGTGGGAAAATTGGGAGTGGATATCCGAACGCGATGGGGTTGCATCCAGAATTGAACCCAATAAAGGGATTATTTTCTCAAAACTGACACATGGGCTGCTCCAGTTTCGTGAACTGTTGCAAAACAAGCTGCTCGAAGAAGGATTTTATGTTAAAAATGATGAGAGTTCCAGAATTGCAGCCATCATTACCCTTTTAGGCGGAATTTTCGAAGCGTTCCACTCAGTCTACCAAGGGTCGTCCCTGTCTTCCGCAATGGAACATAGAAAGGATTATCTGGGCAAACTTTTATACCGGATGAGAAACCAGGCAGCTCATTTCAGATCGGGGGCTCCCCTGGATTTTTCGTTTTTTGAAAGGTTTTTAAAAGGCCTCTTTTGTTACCTATTATTCCCGCCTCCGGGAGAGGATTTCCATAAGAGGAATTTTAACTGGCGTACGCCTGACCTGGAGGCATTGCTGGGCAACCAACCCGGCTTCAGGGAAATCTATCATAATTATTTTTCCTAAAACAAACCTGGAAATGTACGACTCTTCTTTTAAAATGGCAGATAACAATAAAATTGATAAACTGGAAATGGAATCAATATTGATCTTTAAGCGCGTCGCAAAAATTTTGAACAGTGAGCAGGTTCAGCAATTGAAAAAAGGTTTTGAAGCCTCTTTGAGCCTGGTGACGAACTGCGAGGTCAATTCCTTGCATCCATTCTGGAAAAAGGAACAATCCAGGGTGGTTACCAGATTAAACCGCGACCAGAAGAAGTTGGCCGAATTATTGGAAAAAAGGTATTGCAACACTTCTTCCGACCTTACCCTATTGTCACATCTTTTGAAAAAAATCTGGCACCTGAATGACGATTTAGGGCGAAGGATTCAAAGATGGAACCGAATGCGCAAGGCTTACCCGGCCTTAGGGTCCCGCATGTTGAGCGATATCCGTTGTCAGTGGAAATTGTTCTGGCTGGAACTTAACAGGCTGGCTGTGTTCGTACAATTAAAAACGTGACCTGCGCCGTGATTTTCGATTTGGACACTTGAATGTTAAATATGGCCGACGTTTACACCGATAGTTTAGTCCTGTTGCAGCACAATCATTTTTGTCCTGCGAAAAAAAAGCCGAAAACAGTCTTTTTGTGGCATAAGGAACCCTGTGTCCCATGGCTCGAAAAACTGGGTTATCACTGCATCCTGAACGAAGAAGCGCTTTCTTCCACTGATCTCTCCATTTATGACGTGATCGTAATCCTGGCTGAGTTGAATTGGGACGAAGGCCCCCTTGACCGTTTCAACGGCATACAAAAATACTTTGAGGTGAATTCAAGATTATTCAACAACCAAATCCGCGTCATCCTGATGAGTTATTTTGACAAGGAAGCGATCCATAAAAAAATTAAAATGAAGTGGAAAATGGAGATTTTAAATAAAATCGATTCTTTGCCGGGAGACATCCCGACCACAGTTGAAAGCATATCAGGCGATGACCGGGCCGGAAATTACATTTCTCTTTGTATCGATAAATTACACTGGTTGCTCAACGAGATAAGACCGCATAATGAAAACATACTTGACCAGTTGCACTATCTGGAAACGGATATAGAAAAAATCAAACTGGGCTGCAGGCTTGATCTGGAGCCGAATTGGAAAACCAAAATAAAGCCCACCCTTGAAGAAATAATCCACTGCTCGAATGTACTGGCGGAAGTCAATGACAAACAACTGGTTTACAACCAAAATAATAAACATACCGATGAAAAGACAATAGCCGGACTAGCCGACCGGATCGAATCGGCCTTATCCGGGATGAAACACGCCCAAGCCGGAGAAAAGAATATTCCTTATTTGGAACACCTTTCCGAAATGATAGAAAACCTCCGGATGGCATTGTTCAGGTTATCAAAAATCACCGTTTTAATCCATGAATAAAGAAACCATCCATATCGTGTTTATTCCGGAAGACCCCGACAGAATGTGTTTCGTGATGAATAAGATCTGCATCCTGCCGCATTATGTGATCCCGGCTACCCATGCCAACCATGTCCGGAACATTTTGCACCAGTTGTCGGAGGATACGCCGGTGTTGATCTGGATCCATATGAACCAGCAATATGATGAAAAAAAGGGATACACCAATAATATGGAGTTGTCAGCCCACCTCAAAGGAGACCTCGGGAAAGACAAGCAAATCGTGCACAGAGATACCCGAATTTATTTTTTCACCACTGCCGGAGTCGAAAAAATAGAGGGCGAGTTTATTGATGAATACAACCTGGCCAAAAGGATCGGCAACGAACAGATCTACGATTTCAAAATCTTTTACGAAAGCAACCGGGACAAAATGCCGCCTCCGCAACTCGTCCGGGATCTTTTACGCGGTGAATGGAACCCGATAGAAAATTTTGATTTCCTTCGAGGAGGCTTGAATTTTATGGCATTAGAGTTCCAAAAAACATTTACCAATAATCAAATTGCCGATATCCTTGGAGCAATGTTGCCGGCCGGATTTGAACGATACCAGCTTGACGTTTTAAAGTCAACAGCTCCGAATACTTTTATTGTCAAAGTGATTTGCAATAATCCGCAACTTGAAGTCTATGCCATCAAAATTTCGAAGGATCACGAAGCCCTGGAAAGAGAGGCCTGGTTCGGTGAGCAGGGAAGAAAGCGAAGTTTGCATGGGAAAAAATTTCTGATGGCCGAACCGCTGGAGGGAAACCAGTCAGGGAAAGATTGCTATTTCAGGAAATTGCACGGATGGTATTGTTTGAGGACCAACTTTTTATTTGACAAGATAACTTTATTGGAATACCTCGGGGATCCGAGGGAAGGGAAACTTGGATATGAACTATTTGAAGACATATTTGAGCACCTTTCCGATCTGGAGGAATTAGGAACGAGTCCGAACGAGAAAAATATCGAATACGTAAAAAACCTGCCGCCTTTTGTCGGTGGCATTCTTCGCCCCGGATTGAATTACAAAGGGCTTAAATTACAGGACAGTTCCAAAAAATCCTGCATTCAAACCCTGGAATGGATCGGGTTGCATTATCCCAAAAACCTGTTGGATAGTATCGGATTGTTCAGGGAGCTAAAATTGCTTTATGAGTTACTGGAGGACAGCCAGTTTATTTTGAGGGATATTGAGATGCAGTCAAGGGGTAACTCCACACCTGTGAAATTTGTTCATGGCGATCTTACGGCCTCCAATGTGTTGATCTCCCAGAACGGACAAGATATTGCCTTTATTAATTTTTCGAATATCACCAGGCAACCTACCCAACATGCCTTAATGGATGTAGGGTGCCTTTCTGCCGACCTTGAACTTGCACTGCTCCCCGATAAAATGATCGTTTACAATTTCGAACTCCTTCGAAAATGGCTCGACTTTCACAAAAGCTGGTTATATCATGAAATGGAGCGAAAAATCGACGTTGAATGCCTTGAATTGATCTATCAACTGAATGACCATATGTTGGATTATTCCATCAACCGTCATCATGATCAGATTTGGCGAGATGAAATAATCCGGCAATTTCACCTGGTCAGGCTGCACTTTTTTCTGAAAGCCCTCGGAGCCAGGCAAGCAGTCCCGGAGAAGTTGATGTTCCTCGCCAAAGCAAGCGTAGATATCATTAATTTCCTCAGGCAAGGCTCCCTGAAAGAGGATGCGGACACTGGTAACTTCTGATAACTTTTATGGTTGTAAATTGAAACTATTCCTCATTATAATTTTTCCTTATGATCACTTACATCCTTTTTTTTACCGCCTTTATCGCTTTTATATTCAGTGCCATAAATAAAATTTTTTCTTCCTCCGGAAAATCGTCCGAAGGGATCATCTCAATCATTACGGGCCTATTCTTTCTGCGATTGAAAGTGTTCGGCTTCATTTTCCTTTTTTCGATCCTGAGCATCGGATGGGTTTATTATGCAGCCAAATGGGCAAGAGTTTCACCCGTTAATGAGGAGAGATCTGTTAAATCCTCGCTGGAAGCGCCGGTCATAGATTTGCCCCGGGATAAAGCCACACCCAGAAAGATCGAAGCTAACAAGGTTGTATCGCTTATCGGGGAAGACAAAAGAAGATATTTCCTGTTTCAAAAGAACGAAGACTGGGTGCTTTCTTCCAAACATCCTGAAGACCTGAGCGCCGAAAAAGAACTGTCTTCATTGGTCACCCTTAAGTATATCTCATCCGAAAACCTCCGTTCAGTCGCAGGCAATCAGGACCAAAACAAGATGAGTTACCTCTGGGATGAGAACGGCGTTGCATACATCCTGAAAAAAAGAAGCGGCAAATTCCTGCTCTATACAGTCGGCCATGAAGACCGGAAGCAATCAAACGGAGAGCTTGCAGCTGTCACCGCCATATAGGTACCGCCTGCTCCCCACACCCAACACGAAAAGCCCCTCCCGGAATCCCGGAAGGGGCTTTTATCAATGCCAACATACCGGCCCGCTTTCGCAAATGCCGGCAGTTTGTCTATCGATGCTAGTACCTTCTGCCGCCGCCGCGGCTTTCGCGGTCTTCAGCTTCTTTGACTACAATCGTTCGTCCGTCAAGCTCGGTTTCGTTCAGGCTGTTGATGGCGTCGCGCGCGTTGGCGTCGTCCGGCATTTCCACAAAACCGAAACCTTTGGAACGGTCAGTGAACTTGTCCATGATGATCTTTACGGAATCAACTTGTCCGAATTCTTCGAACGCTTGTTGTAAATCCGACTCTTGCGTGTCGTAATTTAACTTTGCTACAAAAATGTTCATAAAGTGAAATTTAAAAAAAGAAAAATCAAGAGCGAGAAACTTTAAGGCAGGAAAGGAAAGCCTTTGGAAAGGACTTTGATTAACCATTCAAAAAATAAACCCTCTTATCGGCGTAAAGGTACACATTATTCTCATAAGCAAATTATTTAATTCACTTTCAGCGATTTATTGTGATTGTTCGGCAAACAACCTGAAACGCGACCGGGCGCACCGCTGACTGTTTTGGAAAATATTTCTTTGACTATGGGGAATGCCCTGTCTTAAAAAAATGACGTATCTTGTCTGACTATGCAAGAACTTAGGATTTCACAGTCTATTACCCTCCGTGACAGCAAATCAATCGAGCAGTATCTCCTTGATATCGGTAAAGTTGACTTGCTTTCGGTGGATGAAGAGATCGATTTAGCCTGCCGGATTAGGACAGGCGACCATGATGCGCTTGAAAAACTGGTTAAAGCCAATCTCCGTTTTGTCGTTTCAGTAGCCAAGCAATATCAGAACCATTATTTGCCGTTGATCGATCTGATCAGCGAAGGCAACCTCGGCCTGCTGACAGCCGCCCGCCGGTTCGATGAAACACGCGGGTTCAAATTCATCTCCTATGCTGTTTGGTGGATCCGCCAATCTATCATACTGGCAATCTCCGAGAAGGGAAGAATTGTACGCCTTCCCCTGAACCGGTTGGGAAACCTGAGCAAGATTAAAAATGCCTACGCTACCCTCGAACAGCAACTCGAACGCGGACCCACTAATGAAGAATTAGCCTATGACCTCGAGTTGACGCTGGAAATGGTCGATGAAACCCTGAAATCCGCTCAGGCGCACGTTTCGGTTGACGCACCCTTTGAAGAAGGGGAGCACGCCTCATTTCTTGATGTACTGGAGAATTTAAACGCCGGTATTGCCGATGAGCCCCTGGCCCACAGCGATTCTTTGAAAACGGATATCGACCTGATTTTATCCTTTTTGACAGATCGGGAAGCAGCCGTAATAAAAATGTATTTTGGTATCGGTCGGGTGGAGTCGATGTCTCTGAATGAAATTGGAGATTTTCTGGAATTAACCCCGGAAAGGATACGGCAAATCCGTGATAAAGCCCTGCGCCGGCTGAGGACCACGTCAGTCAAGCTGCGGCTGAATACGTACTTGGGTTAACGCAGCTGGCCGCACTTGGAACGGAAGCTGGAACCACTTGCCCCCAAAAGCCTTGGAATAACGGCCTGAAGACTGTAAAAATAAATCATCCCGAACTTCGGCGGTTGCCAAGATCCGGGATGATTCTTTCTATGCATTTTCTATCGGAAGGCAAGTACACATCCGGTCTTACCTTTCCATCGGTGCCTAGTATCTTCTTCCGCCGCCGCCGCCGCCGTAGCCGCCGCCGCCATAACCGCCGCCACCGCCGCGATTGCCGCCGCCGCCATAACCGCCGCCGCCGCCGCGATTGCCGCCGCCGTAGCCGCCGCCACCGCGATTGCCGCCGCCAAAGCCGCCGCCACCGCCGCGACTGCCGCGGTCTTCAGCTTCTTTCACAACGATCGTGCGTCCGTCCAGTTCACTTTCGTTCAGGCTTTTGATCGCCTCACGCGCTTCGTCGTCGTTCGGCATTTCAACAAAACCAAAACCTTTGGAGCGATCCGTAAACTTGTCCATAATGATCTTTACGGAATCGACTTGTCCGAATTCTTCGAACGCTTGTTGTAAATCCGACTCCTGGGTGTCGAAATTTAACTTTGCTACAAAAATGTTCATTACATGAAATTTAAAAAAACAAAAAAAGCGAGATGCTTTAAGGTAGGAAAGAAAGGCCTTATAACAAGACATTAATAACCAGACTAAAATCAACTCCCTTATCGGATGCAAAGATGCAATAATTATTTGATGTAAACGCTCTTTTGAAGCGAAAACCCGCAAATTTCGTCGCAAATCCGGCTATTCAGGGCTCCCAACCCCCGTTTTCCCTCCCCTCAGGCCGATTACATGCCCTCTCACCCCCCCTCTCTCACCCCCTCTCACCCCCTCTCACCCTCTCACCCTCTCGCCTCCTCTCACCCTCTCGCCTCCTCTCACCCTCTCGCCTCCTCTCACCCCTTTTCCCATCATTTTTGATGAAAAGCAAAAAAAATAAAAAAAAGTTTTACAATTATTTGTTTGCATCACAGAATCCTCTTATCTTGCGAAACAAATCATTGATTCTTGTTTTAAATTCTAAAATAATACAACATGATCAGAGAGGATAGAATGGAGCTCAACGAGCGGTTTATCAAGGTTTTCAAATTGCTCGAGGAACGCGGGGACATTATCCTGAATGACCGTGGAGGTAAAGGCCTTGGCGATTTCGCCCAGAAAGTGCTGGGCAACCGCGCCTACGGCCATATTGTCCGGGCCTATCTCAACCCGGAGGATAAACGGTGCATCGATTACCGCCAGGCACGCATCCTGTGCCGGGAGTACGGCGTCAACGAAGCCTTCCTCATTGACGGGATCGGCACGCCGTTCGGGATGGACCTGCCCCAGCAAATTCAACCCGTTCAGGTGGATCCCAAAGTGGGCAATATCCTGTTTACCTCAGTGGAAGCCTTCGCCGGTACAGCCGTCGACGCCAACAGCTTCGCCCAGGAAGACCTCGAATTCTTTACCATCCCCGGCCTCAGCGGAGCCGGCCTGGTCGCTTTCCCCATCAACGGGAACTCCATGGAACCGGTCATCATGGACGGCGATGTCGTCGTCTGCCGCGAAATCAGCGGGATCAATGAAATCCGGGACAATAAGATCTACGCCATCCGCAACAACGGCTCGCTATGGGTCAAGTACGTACAACGCATTCAGAACAACAAAGGGCGCACCTCGCACCTCAAGCTGATCTCC
Organism: Lewinellaceae bacterium; assembly: GCA_020636325.1. Taxonomy (GTDB): domain Bacteria; phylum Bacteroidota; class Bacteroidia; order Chitinophagales; family Saprospiraceae; genus JACJYC01. Next base: position 180,100 of record JACJYC010000008.1, on the reverse strand, counting down.
GCCAACCACCTGGAGCACGATCCCTTCATCGAAGAAGTGAACGAATATACCCGGCTCTATCAGGTGATCCGACGGATCAGCGACCTGTAAACCCTGAATTTATAACGGCCGGGGAGGCCCTCCAGCCTTGCCCCCCCATCCCAAAAAATTACTTTTATCCTGCTGTGCTTTAAACCTTCCGGAGCGATCCGGAAGGTTTTCTTTTATCCCCAAAACCGCCCAGGTTGCTTTTTATCGTGAAAAAATGTGACCTTTGCCCTTTATTCACAAAAACAGACCTGCCGATGAACCTTTTCAGGATTGTTTTGCCTGTTTTGGCATGCTGTCTTTCCCTCAACTTTTTAACCGCACAACAGAATATGGATTCTCTCAGTTACAGCCTGGGCGTGCTCATCGCTCAAAACCTCAAACAACAGGGCCTCACAAAAGTGGATCCTGCCTCCGTAGCCCAGGGCGTTGCCGATATGCTCAACGGCACGCCGGCAATGGATATCAACGCCTGCAACCAGATCGTTCAGGAAGAAATGGAGGCCGGCCAATCCCGCCAATATGAAGGCAATATTGAAGCCGGTAAAAAATTCCTGGCTGAAAACGCCAAAAAGGAAGGCGTCACTACCCTTCCCAGCGGCCTTCAATACGAAGTGCTCAAAAAAGGCGACGGCCCCCAACCCACCAAATCAGACAAGGTCACCGTCCACTACCACGGTACCCTCCTCGACGGTACCGTTTTCGACAGCTCCGTTGAACGCGGAACCCCCGCTACCTTCGGCGTTACCCAGGTGATCCAGGGCTGGGTCGAAGCGCTCCAACTGATGCACGTCGGCGATAAATGGAAGCTGTTCATTCCATCCGACCTGGCTTACGGAAGCCGCGCTGCCGGCCCCAAGATCGGCCCCTACTCCACCCTCATCTTTGAAGTGGAACTGCTCAAGATCAATTGATGCGGTAAGTTGTAAGTTGTAAGTTGTAAGTCATTTGTCGTAAGTCCGGAAACTGAGCGTAGTCGAAGTTAAGTCGTAAGTGGGTTAAAGCGGGCGCCTTCAATGCAGGATTACCGGAAACCGGATAACCTTCGGATGACTCAGAGGCTTTCGGCAAAACGCGCCGGAAAAGGCAGACTTCAACCGGCCACCAGCATCCCAGTCCGCCTTCGCTCCCTTATAGCTATGGCGGACTGGATCCAGTATCAAGGGTCAACCACGCCCCGGCGTGGCAGCATCAAGCATCCCCCGTCCGCCAAAGCTCCCCAAGAGCGGCGGCGGGCAGCATCAAGCATCAAGCAACCATGCACATCGACATCATCACCGTACATCCCGAACTCCTGGCCGGCCCTTTCGACCACTCCATCATGAAAAGGGCGCGCGACAAGGGGCTGCTTGAGGTCAACCTCATCGACCTCCGGCATTACGGACAAGGGAAACACCTGCAGGTTGACGACTACCAGTTCGGCGGCGGAGCAGGTATGGTGATGATGGTCGAACCGCTCGTCAATTGCATCGAAGCCTTGCAGAAAAACCGCCGGTACGACGAAGTCATCTACCTCACTCCCGACGGGCAAAGGCTGGAACAGCGCACGTGCAACCGCCTCTCCATGAAGGAAAACCTCCTCATGATCTGCGGCCACTATAAAGGCATCGATGAGCGGGTGCGCGAACACTTCGTCACCCTCGAAATTTCCATCGGCGACTATGTGCTTTCCGGCGGTGAACTGGCGGCCGCGGTACTCGTAGATGCCCTGGGCCGGCTGCTTCCGGGGGTACTCAACGACGAGACTTCCGCCCTGTTCGACTCCTTTCAGGACGACCTCCTGGCGCCCCCTGTATATACCCGCCCCGCCGAATACCGGGGATGGAAGGTGCCCGACGTCCTGCTCGGAGGCAATTTTGCCCAAATTGAGGCCTGGCGCCACGAACAGGCGCTCGACCGAACCCGGAAACGAAGACCTGACCTTTTAAGCCATGATGATGAATAACAACCTGAAAATACTCGTCAACGACCAGTGGGAATGGGACGCCGCATCCATCGGCGAAGCTGACCTGATACCCGACGGCGATAACCGCTTTCACCTCATTCGCGGGGGGAAAACCTACCACGCCGAATTGCTGGCAGCCGACCTGGATAACCGTTCCTATACCATTCGCATCGGCGGTGAAAATTTCACCGTTCGACTGGAAAACGAACTGGACCAATTGATCAACCAAATGGGGCTCAAGGCCGGAAAAGCCCACGTCATGAAAGACGTCAGGGCGCCCATGCCCGGATTGGTGCTGCAACTCCTGGTCAACCCGGGAGACAAGGTCGCCAAAGACGACCCGCTGCTCATCCTGGAAGCCATGAAAATGGAGAACGTGCTCAAAGCCACCGGTGAAGGAACCGTCAAATCGTTACGGGTAAAAAAAGGCGCCGTCGTAGAAAAAGGCGCCGTGCTCCTGGAAATGGAGTGATCGCTTGTGTTTCCGTTTCACTACAAAATTACGCCATATGAGTTCTGCTTTCCTTGGCCTGAGGACCGCCATTTATCGCGTTCCGGACATCGAAAAAGCCAAAGCCTGGTACAGCGAGGTTTTCGGCGTTCAACCCTATTTTGACCAGCCTTTTTATGTCGGATTCGAGATCGGCGGATTCGAATTGGGCCTCCAGCCGCTGGAAGGCAATACGGAAGGCCCCAAATCCGACAGCGTCCTGACCTATTGGGGGGTCGAACACGTCAGAACGGTCTACGATCGCCTGCTGGATCTGGGCGCCACCCCGCACGAGGAACCTGTGAACGTCGGCGGCCCCATCGAGGTGGCATCGGTCAAGGATCCCTGGGACAATATCATCGGCATCATTTATAACCCGGAGTTTAAAATAAAGTAACCGCTCATGCAAAACCGGCAAATTCGCCTGGCCAGTCGCCCGAAAGGGTTGCCTGTTCCGGAAAACTGGTCATTGGTAACGGAAGAAGTTCCTCAACTGGAAGACGGCGACGTGCTCATGAAGATCGAGTTGATCTCCATGGATCCCGCCATGAGGGGATGGATGAATGACCGGCGTTCTTACCTTCCGCCCGTCCAGATCGGGGAAGTGATGCGGGCCGGCGCCGGCGGTGTTGTCCTGGAATCCAGACACCCTGACTTCAAGCCCGGTGATCATGTGATCGGGACTATCGGCGCACAGGAATATTACCTCGCCCGGGGCGGCAAGGGGATAACCAGGGTGGACACCCGGCTGGCGCCGTTGTCCGTACACCTGGGCGTGCTGGGCATGGCTGGGTTAACCGCCTATTTCGGCCTGCTGGAAGTCGGCGCTTTGAAGCCCGGCGAAACGGTGGTGGTATCGGGCGCTGCCGGCGCGGTAGGTTCGGCTGCCGGCCAGATCGCAAAAATCAAAGGATGCCGCGTGGTCGGCATTGCCGGAGGGCCGGATAAATGCCGTTACCTGGTTGAGGAATTGGGATTTGACGCTGCGATCGATTACCGTGAAGCGGAATGGAAAAAAGCGCTGCGGCAAGCCTGTCCGGAAGGCCTGGATATTTACTTCGACAATGTCGGGGGCGAAACGCTCAACACCTGTCTGACCCTCCTGCGGATGAAGGCCCGGGTCGTCATTTGCGGCGCTATTTCCCAATACAACAGCGAAGAGGGGGTGGAAGGCCCTTCCAATTACATGGCCTTGCTGGTGAGCAGGGCCCGTATGGAAGGCTTTCTCGTGTTTGACTATGCGAACCAATACCGGGCTGCGCTCAGCGAAATGGCCGGTTGGGTGACGGAAGGCCGGTTGAAATCGCGTGAATCCATTGTTGAGGGCAGCCTTGAAGATTTCAACAGCACCTTCCTCCGGTTATTTGACGGCAACAAGCTCGGCAAATTGCTGCTCCGCATTGCAGGATGAACCCTCAAAAAGAAACCGGCGGCAGGTTGACCAACTGTTTCTGAATGGCGAATACCACCAGTCCGGCCGTGTTCCGGCAACCCAGCTTCTCCAGCAGGTTATTCCGGTGCCCGTCCACCGTCCGTGGGCTGATGAACAGTTTGTCCGCGATTTCTGAGGTGGTGTATTGTTCGCAGATCAATTGCAGGATCTCTTGTTCGCGGGTAGTGATCTCCACTTCAAAGACCGGTTTGGGTTTGGGGGCGTGCGGCGCCATGACATGCTCCCGGATCACTTCCATGACGGGGCCGCTGTAATAAAACCCTTTCTGGTGCACCTCCCTGATGGTCATGATCACTTCATCCGGGTCGGTATTTTTGGCCAGGTAGGCGCCGGCCCCGATCTCGATCATATTGACGATAAAGGCTTTGCTGAAATAAGTGGACAGTACGACGATCCGGATATCCGGGTACTTTTCGCGGATAACCTTTGCCGCTTCTATGCCGGTAAGCCGCGGCATTTTCAGGTCCAGCAACAGGACTTCAGGAAGGGGATCCGCCGACGAGAGTTTATCCAGCAGGTCCTGGCCGTCTTCGGCTTCCCAAAGGACATCCAGCCCTTCGGCTTCTTCCAGCAGGGAACGCAAACCCTTTCGAAACAGGGCTTCATCATCAGTCAGGGCAATTCGGATCGATTGAATCATGATCTCCTGATTTATTATTCGTCTTCAACTAAAGATATGACGGATATTTCCGCCTTGATGCCTTTTCCTGGTTCTGAGTCGAGTTTCCATTTGCCGTTGATCATGCTGATCCGGCTTTCCAGGTTTTTAAGTCCGAGGCCCGTTCTTTTGACATATTCAGGTTGGAATCCGGAGCCGTCATCCCGGTAACGCAGCAGGATTTTACCGGGTTGGACGTCCAGCTGGATCCAGATATTGGGGGCATTGCCGTGTTTGATGGAATTGCTGACGAGTTCCTGGACAATCCGGAAAAGATTGATTTCGATCTTGGGGTCCGGGATCCGCGTTTGACTGGTGAATTCAAGGTGGATTTGCACGCTGCCGGCCCGGTTATAGGCTTCGCTCAGCTCCTTGAGGGCCGCCTGGAGGCCGAAGGATTCGAGGGTGGGGGGCAACAGGTCGTGGGAGATCCGCCGGGTGGTTTCAATGGTCTGGGCGATGAGGCCGCTGATCTCGTCAAATGTACCGGTGGATTCCTGGCTGGCATTGACGGTCTTTTTCAGCCGGTGCAGGTTGAGGTGGAGGACATTGAGGTTGGACCCCACCTCGTCGTGCAGGTCCTTGGCAATGCGGCGGCGCTCCTGCTCCTGGGCCATTAACGTGCCGCTGAGCAGTTCCTGCTGATGCTGAATTTGCAATTCCTGGCGTTGATTTTTCTCCTGGAGCAGTTTTTTTTGGGAAAAATTGGCAAACAAAACGAATGCCATCGCCAGGGCTACCATAATGAGTATCCCTATGGCCATGAAGAAGAAGATTTCGTTTGCCGAAGAACTGTCAAGCATAATCCTGTCAAGACCAATAACTGGAAGACTACATTCAGGCCGGCATTGAACGCCCAGAAACCGCGGTGCATCCGCATGTCGTTGGCCTGGATAAAATTGGTGAACATAAAGATAAACAGACTTCCGGAATAGTAAAGCAACACAGCCGAATTAATGAGTCTCAGGGGCCGGTCGCTTCTTTTGAGCTCCGCTTCACTGTCGAAGGACATTTGGTAAAAATACCAGACCGCGTAAATGATCAGGATCAGGTGGACAGTGCACTTGGCAATGCTGTTAAACGAATGAATGCTTTGAATAAAGGTGGAATTGACAATCAGGAAAGAGACGACCAAGCCGAAAAACAGGTAGAAATATCGCTTGTGTTCAGTCAGGAAACGAATCAGGTGATAGTAGAAGAAGGAGAAAAAAATGAATTCACCGAAAGTGAACAGGTGGAGTAAGGGCAGATTGTTGATTTTCTTTGAAAACAGGTAACCGGCCAAAAGCTCGACGGCCAGGTCAAAGACCAGAAAATAACCCAGTACCCGCAGCGCCATGGGCAACTGCCGGTACCGGGCCAGCCAGATCAGTACTGAAAGGATCAGACAACCCTTGATCAAAAAGCTGAAAATTGTTGCCAGAGATCCGACCATATCAGTTTTGGAATGGAGAACCATTACAAAGGTCGGGACAAGGCTGGGAGAAGTCGTAATACGACCATTCCTGTCCGGCAGCGGCGGTCGCCTCCGGTTTGGCGGCAAAGATGACCGTGGTCACATTCTTCTTTTGAACGGAATCGTACTTGATGGCCAGCGCGGCCCATACGTCAACGCCGTCGCCCAGTTCGGTGAGCATGCTGTCGAGTTCGTACCGCGGAATGTGGAAGCCCAGCACGAGATAAGGCTGTTCGTTTGCCGGCAGCTTGGTGAGCATGCTGGTCCTGGCGTTGGCCCAGTTGGTCATATCCTGTTGTGCACAGGCCGGGTCCAACTGGAATTCCCCATCCCGGCAAGTGGTGGCATTCACCGGTTCGAATGTGCTCATCATCGGAGCCGCGGCGTCTTCCGCAGGTTTGGGTTGGCAGGCATAAATCAGGCAAACTGTCAGGCCGACGAGGCCGATGCCCAAGGATTTCAGGTTGCTCATAAATGTGATTTTGATTTGCCTACAAGTTAGGAAATACTGTCATTTATTTTCGAAGCCCGGCAAAAAACAGGTATAAATACGGGGTAGACCGCGTAAAAATGCCTGTTTTTGAAAATGGGGATTTCTACGCTGGCGGGCAGCTTTGAAAGCCCCTACCTTTGCATCACAACACCTGAAACCCTGACCTTATAATAATGCAGCATTTCACCCCCGGATACCGGATGAAAACACGAAAAGGCTAAACCTGAAAAATTAAAAGGGGATCTGACACACCGGTGTTGTCAATCTTGAAGATTTCAAGGATTTGACTCACCTTCCTGCCGATGGGGCCGGCCAATAGCGCTGGACCCATCGGCTTTTTTTAGGCCCTCTCACCCTCTCACCCTCTCACCCTCTCTCACCCTCTCACCCTCTCACCCTCTCACCCTCTCACCCTCTAATTAGGCGTATGGTCAATAATCTCCGACTTTTCCGACGTATTCACCACCTTGACGCCGAGCCGGTTCAACAATGCGGTCAGCAGGATCAGGGCTATAATGATGAGCCAGATGTAATCCCAGCGGGAAAGAACTTTGCGTTTTGCCATTTTAATCCGGTTTTTGAGAATGCCAAATTTACAAAACAGCATTAAAATTCCATCCGCAACCGCAAATTGATCCGGCGGGAGGTCAGGTAGTTCGGAATGGCGAATTGCTGGTTGAATACGGTCTTGATCCAGGTATTGCCGGCCTGGTTTTGCACCTGCATCAGGTTGAAGACCTCCAGGCTCAGCCAGCTCGAATCGGTGAAACGCAGGAAATGGTGGGGGCGCCTCGAACGCCATTCCGATTTCCAAAGCTGCAGCGAAAAGCCGATGTCGACCCGGTGGTAGGGCGAAAACCGGTAAGTATTGCGGTAAACGGTGTTGTTGCCCTTCAGGCCGAACGGCAACCCGGTACCCACCGTGAAGTTGAGGTGCATCTTGAAATTCTCGTTCTTCGGCAGGTAATCCTGGAAGAACATGGACAGGGTCATGAACTGGTCGGTGGGGCGCGGCACGTCCTTCACCGGGGTGCCTTCTTCCTGGCCCACCTCCCGGATCATATGCTGGATGCCGAGCAGCCGTTCGCGGGTGTGCAGAAAGCTCAGGTTGATCCAGGATTCAGCGCCCGGCACAAACTCGCCGTTGATCCGCAGGTCTACCCCCATGGCATACCCCCGGGAGTCGTTGAGCCCTGAATAGCGGATCCGCACATTCTCGATCTCATAGGAGACCATATCCCACAGGTATTTGTAATAGGCTTCCGTGATAAGGCGGAATTTCTTGGGATTGCGCTTGCCGATATAAAAATCAAACGTCATGCCCCCCACGATATGCGCCGATTTCTGGGCCCGCAAACTGTCATTGACGGTACCGTCGTACCCGCGCAGTTCGCGGTAAAAAGGCGGTTGGTAATACAGGCCGGCCGCCAGCCGGTAGGACAGGTCCCGCTTTGATTTGAGCGGTTTGTACAGCAGCTGGGCGCGCGGGGAGATCAGGAATTCCTGGTTCAGATCCCAGTAACTGGCCCGCACCCCCGCCGAGAGCCTGATCTCCGCCGATTCGTCGCGGCGCCAGGTATACGTATCCTGGAAATAGGCGCTGAACCGGTTGGACATCCGTTCATTCCGGCGTTTGAGCACATCGTACAGCAATACCTGATTGGTATCGTAAGGCAGGGAATAGCCGGCTGAATCCAGGCGCTCCCATTCGTTGATCCAGTCGTCCACGGCCTCGCGCTGGATCTTGGCGCTCCATTGCAGGAAATGGCTGCTGGTGAGGCCGTCGTCGTCGTGCACTTTTTGCAACTCGATGCCGCCTTTGTGTTCAAAGTTCTGAATATCCAGCGTCAGGAAATTCCGGACCGACTGGTGCTGGACGCCGGCGCCCAATTCAGCGATGACCTCTCCGAAATTCCCGCTGCCGATGTTCGATTCGATCTGGCGCAGGCTGTAATTCCCGATGATGTCGATGCGTTCGTTCTCATCGCTCTGGTAGGCGCTGGCCAGGAACTTGAGAAAAAACGGATTGTGCCGCCGGTCGGGCAGGTACGTGAGCGAAAGCCCGCCCATACGGGTGCTGAAGTCGTCGACTTCCTGGCCGTCGAACCGGGAGAACAGCTGCAGGGCGAAATCCACCAGGCCGAACCCGGTAGATCGCTCCGTGGGCTGAAACTGGTAGACGCTGCGGTTGAGGTTGCCCAGCAGGCCCAGTTGCCAGTCGCGGTTGATATCATAAGTAATATAGGCCTGCACATCGGTGAAATTCGGGGTGTACTCCCCTTTCACATCCAGGGTGCCCAGCAGGTATTTGGTGGTTTTATACCGGGCGCCGACCAGGTACCGGATCCGGCGGTAGCTGTCCTTGCCGGGCCGGATACTGCCTTCCAGGTGGGCCGATCCGCCCAGAAAGCTCATACCCAGGGAAGCCCGCAGGCTGTCGGGGCGTTTGTATTTGACATCGAGGACGGAAGAGAGCTTATCCCCGTATTTGGCCTCAAACCCGCCGGAGGAAAAGGACAGGTCGCGGATCAGGTCGATATTGGGAAAAGTAAGGCCTTCCTGCTGACCGGCGCGGATGAGCTGAGGCCTGTAAATTTCGAAATCGTTGACATAGACGAGGTTCTCATCGTAGTTGCCGCCCCGCACATTGTATTGAGAACTCAGCTCGCCGCCCGTGCCGGAGGATGTACCCAGGGCAATGGCCGGCAGCACGCTTTCGAGGTTCCCGGTAGTGGACGGCAGCAGTTTGAGCTGGGTCATTTCCTCGCGCACCACGCCGGCGTCCTCGATCTTGCTTTCCCGCACAATGACCTCGATCCCGGAATCGGCAGGCGGCAGGCCGACGTCCACCTGGCGGGCGGTACGGGCCGGGGTAGGCGTGACTTCCACGCGGGTTTCCTGGAAGCCGATCCGCGAAAACACGAGGGTTATGGCAGTATCCGCCGGTATCTCAATGCGGTATCGCCCGTTGGTCGCGGTTTCCACAGCGGTATTGCTGCCCAACACGTAGATCAGCGCGAGGTCGATCGGCTTTTCGGAAACGGCATCCCGGACCTGGCCGGTCACAATGGCCTTTTCGCCTTGAGCGGCAAGGAGCCCGGTCATCAAAAGGAGCGTCGCAGTAAACAGTATCTTATTATTCATATGGCGTTTTCAATAACCCAAACAAACAACAACAAACAACAACAAACAACAACAAACAACAATAAACAACAATAAACAACAACGAACAAACCCGCCTTCGCCGAGGCTACGGCCACCGGGCGACGAAGCCCATGGCGAAGTTGCTGGGCGGAGCAACAATAAACCCGCCTTCGCCGAGGCTATGGCGGGCGGAGCAACAATAAACAACAATATCAATCAAACCAAAAACCCCCGATCCCACCCGATCGTCTTCAACCGGTGAATGGCATCCGCGGGATCATCCGCTTTAAACACCGTGGTACCCGCCACCAGCACATCCGTACCGGCCTGCAAGAGCGTTTCGGCGTTCTGCAGCCCGACGCCGCCGTCCACTTCGATGAGGGTCTTCGTATTCATAACGGAGATCATGTCCTTCAGCTTGCGGATTTTGGGGATCGAGCGGTAAATAAATTTTTGGCCGCCGAACCCCGGGTTGACCGACATGATCAGCACAATGTCCAGGTCTTCGAGGATATCCTCAAGCAATTCCACGGGCGTATGGGGGTTGAGGGCCACACCAGCCTTGGCGCCTGAATCCTTGATTTGCTGGATCACGCGGTGAAGGTGCGGGCAGGCTTCATAATGAACGGTTATATGATCGGCGCCGGCAGCTCGGAAAGCCTCGATATACCGGTCCGGGGATTCGATCATGAGGTGAACGTCCAGCGGCTTGGTCGCGATCCTGGAAATAGCCTCGATGATGAACATGCCGAAGGAAATATTGGGTACAAACCGGCCGTCCATGACATCCAGATGAAACCAATCCGCCTCGCTTTCGTTTACCATTGTAACCTCTTCTTTGAGGCGCGTAAAATCAGCGGCAAGCAAAGAAGGTGCTATCAAGTGTTTTCTCATTTCGGAAAAGTAATTATATTTGCGTTTGGATGGCGTAAAAATAAAAAAAACCGGTCGGGAAACCCAACCGGTTCACAAAAGAGCTTTGAGAGGCTATCTACATACCAAAAAGAGGATATCCTTTGATATCCTGAAATAATTCGTGAGATTATAATTGCAGGGAAACAGTCCTTGCTTTGACAGCAGGCCGAGGTTTTTACACCTCGGCACTTACTGTCTTCTGCTTCCCCCGCTTTCGTCGTTACGGATATTCTTTCATATCATTGACAATACAAAGGTCGGGTAAAAAATCACCCAGAGGTAGTACATTTTATAGAATTACTGGGATTTTTTAGCCAATCGCCCTTCTTTAAATCGCCTGAAAATCAATATCTTAACTTGTAAACAATCCAAATTTCTTGGCCCAATTCATATATAATTATTATCAATATCAAGGTTGTTTTTGAATAAAAAAAAGATAGAATTCCCTCCTTTTTCATTTCTCAAATTCATTTTGTCCCTTCTAAGAGGCAACCTTCGCCCGGAATTTTCGTAAATATTATGGCCCGAATCGCAGGGCGGGTGTACCGCCGGCAGAAAAATCAGCCGGTGCGCAGTACGGTACCGGAATTTCAGTCGGATGGAAAGATGCCTGGAAGAAACCGTTCATGCGCCGGCGGCAGACGCTCCGCAGGATCAGTTCCCGCAAATGATGGTAAGGCATAAGTTATTTGAGGAAAGAAGCCGGGCGCAACAGAAACACCCCGGGCGGGAATAAAAAAAAGGGTACCACCTGGTGAACGTGATACCCTTTCCGATTAGGCACTCATGAGATTATAACTTGTTCTTTTTTCTTAGGGATGTGAACCCTTTTCGAATTCAAAATTTCAGGATTATAACTGTCAGTAGTGGTCGTGACTTCGGGAATTACAACTTGCTAGTAGCGAGTCGAAATGTGCTATAGTGTTTCACCATGTTTTGATAACACAAAATTAAGGTGAGAAACGACTGAGTGGTAGTACAATTAATTGGCTTACTGAAAGAAAATTCTCAGTTGATATAATGTTAAAATGTTGTAATTCAGAAAATTGACATTACTTTTGCGTTGGATACTGTTATAATTTTTTAATTTATCTGACTATGGAGAGCAGCAAATTGGTCAAATTTTTGGCAGACATCACCCCAAAAGAACGCGAAAGGTTCCGCCAGTTCGTGATTTCGCCCTATATCAACCAGCATGAGAAGACCACCGAACTGATGAAAATCATCCTCGACGCCATTGACCGGGGCACCGAAAAATCGCTCGACAAGTGCAAGGTATTCAAAAAATTGTTCCCGGGCGTGAAGTACGACGAACAGCAGTTGCACAACATCATGTCCTACCTCAAAAAGCTGTACCACAAGTTCCTGGCCTACGAAATGTTCGAGCAAAGCGATTTTCAGGAAGAGCTCTTTGCCCTGGAAGCCGCCTTTGAGAGCAACCAGTTCGACCTGCTCAAAAACCGCGGCAAACAACTGGAGAAAACCCTCGAACGGCACCCGCACCGCGATTACAAGCTGTTCTACGCCAATTATAAGCTGAACTCCCTGCTCGCCTACTACGCCGGCCACTACGAGGACCGCTCCAAATCGGAGAACTTCCAGCAGATGCTCGACAACCTGGACCGCTTCTACCTGGCCGAAAAACTGCGCCATTGCTGCCACCTCACAGCCAACATGATGATGATGAACACCCATTACAACTTCCGCCTCCTGGACGATATCCTGGAGCATATCCGGGAGAATTGGGATGAATTCCAGGAGGTCAACGCCGTCATCGTCTATTATACCATCCTCATGAGCCTGCGCGAGGACAACAACCCCGAACACTACCAAACCCTTAAAGTGATCCTGGACACGAAGATCGACTCGCTCAGCCATACCGAACAGGCCGACCTCTATACCTTCCTCACCAACCACTGTATCCGGCAGATCAACCTGGGCGCCAACGATTACCACCGCGAACTGTTCCAACTCTACAAACTCGGCCTCCGTACCGGCCTGTTGCTCGACCACGGCCTGCTGTCCGAATGGAACTTCAAGAACATCACGGTGCTGGGTTGCAGCCTCAAGGAATACGAATGGACCGAACAGTTCATCAACGATTATAAGGATAAACTGCCCGCCAAGCACCGCGACAACGCCTTCAACTACAACCTGGCGCACCTCTATTTCAACAAGAAAATGTACAACGAGGCCCTCGACGCCCTGCTGCTCGTACAGTTCACCGACGTAAAATACCACCTGAACACGACCTTCCTCCTCCTGCGCACTTATTACGAACTGCGCGACACGGAGGCCCTGCTCTCCCTCATCGAAACCTTCCGCATCTACGTGATCCGCAGCCAGAAGATCTCAACCGACCAAAAGCGGGGATATACCAATTTCCTCCGGTTCGCCAAGCGCCTGGTGATGCTCAAACACCAATCCTATACCTATTCCAAACAAAACCTGAAAGACAAGCTCAGCGACCTGCACCAGAAGATCGACCAGACCAAGAACGTGATCAACAAGTTCTGGCTGCTGGAGGAGTGTGCGGCGGCGTGAGACGGGAAGGAAGGTAGAAAATAATAGGTAAAACAAAGGTGAGACGTCGTGATGCCAAGAGCCGGTGTTAAACTTTTACAGCGAAACGGCTTCGATAATTCACAATATTTGACCGGCTTCAACGCCCTTCACCATCCCCGTCTCCAATACATCCCCTCGTCGGTAAATATCGATCCGGGAATACCCCTCCGGCGTCGGAGAGGAATACACCTCGATGGTTTTTCCCTCCAGGTCGATCACCCAGGCCTCGGGAATGCCCGCTTCGGCGTACAACGGCATTTTTACCTGGCGATCCTTTTGAAGACTGGACCCGGCCACTTCGATCACGAGGAGAATGTCCTCAGCCCGCGGATGGGCGTCGGAGTACAGGTCGGAGCGCATTTTCAGGACGGCGATATCCGGCTCGGGCTCGGAATCCGGCCCCAGTTCAATGGGGTTTTGAACACTGATCACGGCCTGATCGCCAAAAAGTTTAGAAAGCAATTTATTTAGCTTATTTACGGCTCCGGCATGCGGACTGTTAATAGGGCTCCTTTCAATGATTTCACCATGGAGCAATTCAACGCGCGTATCTTCGGACAAAATACCGGTTTCTCCCATCCGGTGGTAATCCTCCACGGTCAGGCGGTATTTTTTCAGGAGTGGTTTTTCAGGTTCGGCGCCCACTTTGATTGCTTTGAATGATTATGCAAGATACGGAAAATTGGGCAAACCTCAACAGAGGTGCGTGAAAGCCTTAAATTTGCCCGGTGTATTTAAACCACGCATCCAACAGTCATGACCAACCTCCAAAACCTCGCCGCACGACTCGAAGGCGAACTCCACACCGACGACCTTCACCGCATGCTCTATTCCACCGACGGGTCCATTTACAAGCAAAAACCTCTCGGCGTGGCGTTGCCCAGAAATGAAAGCGACCTTAAAAAGATCGTCCGGTTTGCCGCCGACCATCGGGTGCCGCTCATCCCCCGGACGGCAGGCACCTCACTTGCCGGACAGGTCGTCGGTGAAGGGTTGATCGTGGATGTGTCGAAATACCTGAACCAAATCCTGGAGTTGAATGTGAAGGAACGCTGGGTGCGCGTCCAACCCGGTGTGATCCGCGATGAACTGAATGCCTTTCTCAAACCCCACGGCCTCTTTTTCGGACCCAATACCTCTACCGCCAGCCGGTGTATGCTGGGCGGGATGCTGGGCAACAACTCCTGCGGGACCACCTCTATTAAATACGGCGTTACGCGCGACAAGGTCACTCAGGTGAAAACCCTGCTGAGCGACGGCTCGGAAGCGACATTCGGTCCGAATTCACCGGATGAATTCCAGCAGAAATGCATCGGCGACACGCTCGAAAACCGGATCTACCGCCAATTGCGCGATGAATTGAGCAACCCCGAAGTTCAGGAAGAGATCCGCCGGGAATACCCCAAACCGAACATTCACCGCCGCAATACCGGCTACGCGCTCGATATCCTGCTCAATTCAAACGTCTTTACCCCCGGCGGACCAGATATCAACCTGTCCAAGCTCCTCGCGGGATCGGAAGGCACGCTGGCCATCACCGCAGAGATCACCTTCAAACTGGATCCGCTGCCGCCGCCGGAAGAGGTGCTGCTTTGCGCTCATTTCAACTCCCTGGACGAGGCCATGCAGGCCACGCTCGTCGCCATGCAATACGAACCCTACGGTTGTGAGCTGATGGACAAGATCATCCTGGACTGTACCAAAGAGAACCGCGAACAACAGAAAAACCGCTTCTTCCTTCAGGGCGACCCGGCCGCCGTGCTCATCATCGAACACCGGGGCCCAACCCGCCTTGCGGCCGAAGCGACGGCCTACGCCACGGTGGCCCACCTCAGAACGCTTGGACTGGGGTACGCTTTCCCGCTGGTCTACCCGCCCGATACGCCCCGGGTACTGGCCTTGCGCGCCGCCGGATTCGGCGTCTTGTCCAATATCAAAAGCGACCGCAAGCCGCTGGAATTTGTGGAAGATACAGCCGTTGACCTCGCCGACCTGCCCGCCTATATCCGGGAGTTCGGCGAAATGATGGAAACCTTCAACCAGCGCGTAGTCTATTATGCCCACGCCGGGGCCGGTGAATTGCACCTGCGGCCGTCCGTCAACCTGAAAACGGAAGAAGGCGTGCGCGAGATGGAAGAAATCGCAGAAGCAACCGCCCGATTGGTCAAGAAATACGGCGGCTCCCTCAGCGGCGAACACGGCGACGGGCGCGTGCGCGGGCCGTTCATCCCCATCGTGCTGGGGCAAAAGAACTACGAATTGCTGAAGCGGGTAAAACAAACCTGGGATCCCAACCGCTTGTTCAATCCCGGCAAGATCACGGATACCGCGCCGATGACCGAGAACCTGCGGCACGAAGTGAACCCGGCGGAACCGCATTTTGATACGGCATTCGACTTCTCGGCGGTCGGCGGTATTTTGCACCTGGCCGAAAAGTGCAACGGTTCCGGGGATTGCCGCAAGCTCAATTTTTCCGGCGGCGTGATGTGTCCGAGTTACCGGGCTACCCGCGATGAAAAAGATGCGACCCGGGGGCGTGCCAATGCGCTGCGCGAGGTGCTCACCATGAACGTGAAAGAAAACCCGTTCGACCACCCGGCGCTGCACGAGGCCATGGACCTCTGCCTCTCGTGCAAGGGCTGTACCTCCGAATGCCCTTCGAATGTGGATATGGCCGCCTTGAAGGCGGAATACCAGCACCAGCTCTGGCGAAAAAAGGGCATCCCGCTGAAGATCCGGGCCATTGCCAACATCGATCGCCTGAACGCCCTGGGCATGTGGGCGCCGGGGTTGGCCAATCGGGTGATGCGCCATCCCAAGTGGGGCGCTAAGTTAAAAGCGTTCCTGGAAATCGCTCCGGAGCGCTCATTGCCCGCGTTGCAACCGATGTCGCTGCGGAAATGGTTCAGGCGCAATCGCCGGAAACTCCGGCCGAAAGGGACACCAAAAGGCCGGGTCTATTTTTTCTGCGATGAATTCACCAATTACAACGACACCGGCATCGGGATCAAGGCCGTTGAATTGCTGTCGCGACTGGGGTATGATGTGCGCATGCCCGGGCACGCCGCCAGCGGGCGGGCTGCCATTTCGAAGGGCCTGTTGTTGAATGCGCGGAAGAAAGCCGCTAAAAACGTGCGGATATTCGGGAAATTGCTCAGCGAAGATACCCCGTTGGTAGGGTTGGAGCCCTCGGCCATCCTCAGTTTCCGGGATGAATACCCCCGCTTGTTGCGCGGCAAAGCCCAGGCCGAAGCTGACCGGATCGCGCCTTTCACGCTGATGATCGAGGAATTCCTGGCCCGGGAGGCCAAGGCCGGCCGGATCGGACCGGAGCAGTTTACCCGGGAGCCGAAAAAGATCTTGCTGCACGGCCACTGCCACCAAAAAGCCCTGGCGAGCGTAGCCGATAGCGCTTTTGTATTGGCGTTACCCGAAAACTGGACCGTGAGCGTCATCCCATCCGGTTGCTGCGGCATGGCCGGCTCGTTCGGCTACGAAAAGGACCACTACGACCTCAGCATGCAGATCGGCGAAATGGTGCTGATGCCCGCCGTCCGGGAAGCCGACGCGGATACGCTGATCGCCGCGCCCGGCACAAGCTGCCGGCACCAGATCCTGGATGGAGCGGGGCGAAAGGCCGTGCATCCGGTGGAAGGGTTGTGGGGAGCGGTTTTGTAGATTATGATTGTTTGTTGTTGTTTGTTGTTGTTTGTTGTTGTTTGTTGTTGCTCCGCCCAGCAACTTCGCCATGGGCTTCGTCGCCCGGTGGCCATAGCCTCGGCGTAGGCGGGTTTATGGTTGTTGGCTGCCGTTACCCCGAACCAGAATAAACCAAAATAAACCAAAACAAACCAGAATAAACCAACATAAACCAACACAAACACCTCACCCCCCCAACCACCCCTCCAGATCCAGGTAATCAAAAAAACGCCGTTCCGACCCTACCTGCATCAAGGTTTTCATCTCTTCCTGCCATTCCCGTTTGATCATTTTTTCTTCTCCGGGACCGATGGCCGCCGTGAGCCGCCGAAGATTGGAGAGCAGCAGGCGTTCCGCTTTCAATACGTCGGTACGCTGGGCGATTTGCCTGCGGGCGCTCACCAGGAGATGATCCATGAATTGGTGATTGCCCAGTTCGTAGTGGATGAGGAGGTACAGCCACAACGCATAGCGGTAGATCTCTTCGGCTACGGCTGGACGGTTCTCCTGGTAGAGCGGCGTGATCTGCGCCAGCGCCGGTTCGAAATGGCCGGTTTGGAAAGCGATCAGTCCCAGCAGATAGCGCAAGGTGACCACGGCTTGCGGGGGCAGGCGTTTTTCCAGGAGTTGGAGGTTGTCCGCGATCTCCGGGAACTTCCGGAAAGCTTCCGCGTATTTGCGCTGCGCCACCAGGCTGTTCAGTTCCAGTTGGGAACTCCACTGGAAAATCCGGATGTCGAGCCCCTGGATCTGTTTGAAGGCCGGGCGATGCCGAAGGGCGCGCAATTTCTCCACCCCGCGGCTCAATCCCGCATGGTCCCCCAGTTGAAGCTGGTCGATGAGCAGGTTGTAGAGGGTGGACAGGTAACGCTCGGCGATGAAGCGGGCATTTTCCGGGAATTGCTCCAAGGTTTCCACCAACGCCCGGTTGGATTGATAGGCTTCCTCCATTTCTCCCCGCATGAAATAGAACAGGGAGCGCGCCTGTTGGTAATCGGCCTTCCCGGCATTGGATACGCCTTCCGGCTGGACCGCATCAAAAGACACCCGAAGATGAGATGCCGCGTCGTTGCCGTGCCGGACCCGCTGGACGTGCAGCCGCGCCATTTCGCTTTTCAACCAGGCATGCCCGGCATCCAGGCGGAGGGCATCCAGGCAGGCCTCGTATTCGCCCCTCCATTGATCCAGTTGGGCAGGAGAAAGCCCTGATTTGAATTTTTTTTCCAGCCAGGCGCGTTTCAGGTCCATGTATTCCGGCCAAAAAAAGGTCAACCCGTCCCGCGTGATCTGCTTTTTGAGGCGGGTCAAAAGCGCGCCCGCCTGGTCTTCCATACCCTTTTTCAGCAAAATATAAACCTGGTGGAGCTTGCGCTTGACCTGCTCCTCCGGCGATTGCTCCATATAATAGAGGTGTAAACTGTCGAGCAACCGCTGATAAAGTTGCTCTTTGATGACGGGTAAATGCCCCAGGAAAGCGGCGCCCGCCAGGCTGTTCTTCAGGGTTTCATCCGAAAATTCGGCCATGTGTTCCAAAGCGCTGAAAAGCTGCAGGTAATCCAGGTCAGCCTTGCCGTGCAGGGTGGCCTGGCGCCGGAAATGGCGCTTTTCCGCCGCATTCAGGCTTTTAATCAGCAAAAAGAGTTTGTTGCCGGCCGGTTTCAATTCAATTAAAGATTTAATTTAAAATAAGTTTGAATAATGTTATAAATATATTAATTCCATTCAAAACGCAATTACAAATTTAATTTATACTTTAAAATTGACTTGTCCGCCGCTTCCGGTATGCCTAACTTGTGCCTATAAAACAAGTCAAGAGATGTCTAGAATTTTATTGCTCTCCTTCATTTGCCTGTTCTTCGGCGCCCTGACGGCCCAGAACACCTGGACCTGGGACGCGAAATACAAGCCTTCCAAGGTCAATGACTGGTTGGAAACAGACGACCTGATCTACCTGGCCACCGATGCGGGTATCTACCTGGTGGACAAACAAACCGGCGAACTGACCGACCACTGGACCCGCATTTCCGCAGGGCTGCCGTCCAATAAGATCGAATCCATTAAACTGGAGCCCGGCACCAACCGGATCTTCATCGGAACGTACGATATCGGTATCGGCTTCCAGACCCCGGAAGGAACCTGGGAAACCATTCCCTATCCTGCCGAAGCCTACAATGAATTCAACCCGCTGATGACCTATTGCGTCAACTTTGACGCTTCCGGCCGCCTCCTGGCGGGCACCAGCGAAGGGATCGGCCGGTATGACGACGGCCATTGGTCCTGGTACGGCCAGGGGGAAATCGGGCCTTTTGTCAGCGGCGCCTGGAAAATGGTTCGCCAGGACGACGGCGAAGTGCTCATTGCCAGCAACCTCCTCCTCCGGACCAATGGGGATGATTTTGATATCCTCAGCCCGATAAACCCCAACGGCGGTTTTCCGGATTCGCTGTTTGCGTACGGCAGCGCACAGCTTTACCGCCAGTCCAACGGTGATATCTGGTTCATCACCGACGTCGGCGATGTCGGTCGCTACGACGGGCACCACTGGGATATCACCCATGGATTCCAACAAACCGAAATTCCTTTCAACCATGCGCGGTTCATGACCGAAGACCAGGAAGGCGCCCTCTGGCTATGCGTTGACTACTACGGGTTTGTCAAATACCAGGATGGAGATTGGGTAAAGGGCGATGTAGGAATGGAGCTCTCCAATCCCACGGCAATGATTTTCGGCGACGGATTTTCTGTGGGCGTCACCTCGGATACGATTCGCTGGTCGGGCGGTCAGGCTGAAAGTATGACCGCCATGGGTAATATGCCCTGGCCAAGCTACCTTTACAGGCTCCGCAACGATCAGGACGGCAAACTCTGGACCCGACCCGACGCCCACCTGATCCAGACCATGGACGGCTCGCAATCCATTGAACTCCAGAATGATTTTGTTTCCGACTTCGGTTTCGCACCCGACGGTACCTGCTGGGTGGTCAGCAGCAAAAAGATCATCCGCATCAAAGACGGTGTCCGCACCGAATATACGCCGCAAAACAGCAACCTCCCGGATCAATACTCCTACTATATGTCGATCGACCAGGGCGGCCGCCCATGGGTCAACATCTATTCCAAAGGCATTTATGCTTTCAACGGCCAGGATTGGAAATTGATGCCCGCCGTAGACGCCGATGAATACTCGGTACTGGAAATGAAGGCCGCCGGAGCGGATGTCGCTTATACCGTACTGTACAAGGACCTGGTCTCCACCTTGTTCAAACTGTCCTATTCCGGCACGGTGGAGCCGATCGACTGGCCCGCGGGTTGGAACGGAAATTCCTACAGCTCCATGTATTCCGACCCGGCAAACGGCGACCTCTATGTAGGCGGCTACACCAAGCAGCTCATCCGCTGGAACGGCGAAACCTGGAATTATATCGACTTGCCGGAGGGTTGGCCGGAGGAAGGCCCGGTCCGCCAGATCGGCATCCAAAACGGCCATCTGTGGATCAGGGGATCCAACCAACTGGCTTTCCGGGAAGACGGCGACTGGCGCTTCTTCGATGTTCAGAATTCACCGATGGATTCGGACCCGACCCTCGACGCCGGCATCGACCAAAACGGCGTGGCCTGGATCCTGCACTCCCCGGCGCGCGCCGTAGAAACACTGACGACGGGCTGGGCGCTGGTCACAGGCGTTACCCCGCACCCCGCACCTGCCAGCGTTCGGCTGTTTCCCAACCCCACCCAGGATAAATTATACATCGATGGGGCCAACGGCTCCGGTATGGTGACCATACTGGATGCCGCCGGCCGAATCGCAGGCAACTGGTCAACGACCGAGCTGAGCCAGGGCCTGGAAGTGAGCGCATTACCCGCCGGCATCTACCGGATAAGGATATTGCAGGACGGCCGCGCTTATATCGGCAGTTTTGCGAAAGAATGATTTTTGAGGCTTTGATATGATGGCGCTGTCCGCCGAAGTCTATGGCGTAAGCGGACAGCGCCCGTATTTCCCCGGTTTTCCACCTGCCTTTTATACGCAAATCCGCATTCTTCTTACCTTGCAGCCGGACAGAACGCCAAACCAACGCCGACATGCAAGACGAAAGGATCCAACACCGGTTCATCAACCTGTTTCTTTACGCCTGGATTGCCGCCGGGATTTTATTTCCCAGCCGGGCCTGGTCCGCCGCAACTGACGCCGCCTATATCCGGGTCAACCAGCTGGGGTATTTCCCGGACGACCCCAAAGTGGCGGTTTCCTTCAGCCGGTCACCCATCAACGGCCGGTTTTCCGTGATCGATGCGCGCACCGGCAAAGCGGTCTTTTCCGGAAAGATCCAACCCGATACGGCGCCCGAATGGAAGGGGTTCCATTACTATCGCCTGGATTTTTCACCGGTAACCCTTCCGGGCGAATACCGGCTTGAGTTGGCGGACAGGCAAACCCGGTCGGTAGATTTCGAAATCGGAGACCGGGGCTACAGCGGCTATGCAGAAGACCTCCTGGCTTTTATGCGGCAACAACGCTGCGGATACAATCCCTTCCTGGATCTGGTTTGTCATCAGCGGGACGGCCGTTCAGCATACGGCCCGATGAAGGATTCCACCTATGTGGATGCCTCCGGCGGCTGGCACGACGCAGGCGATCAGCTGAAATACCTGATCACGTCGAGCAATGCGGTAGCCCGGATGCTGCTGGCCTATGAGTTGTACCCGGATCAGTTCGGCGATCAGTTCAACGCACTCGGCCAACCCGGCGCCAACGGCATTCCCGACGTGCTGGATGAAGCCAGGTGGGGCCTCGACTGGATCCACAAGCTCCATCCCGCTCCGGACCAGCTCATTCACCAGGTGGCCGACGACCGGGATCACCGGGGTTGGAAAATGCCCGACCAGGACCCCTCCGACTACGGTTGGGGCCCCAACAGCTACCGGGTCGCCTATTTCGCTGACGGCCAACCGCAAGGGCTCGGCAAATTCAAAAGCAAAGCCACCGGGGTAGCCAACCTCGCCGGCCGCAGCGCCGCCGCCATGGCAATGGCTCACCGCATCTGGAAAAAAGACCTCAGAGATACCCTGTACGCCGAAAAATGCCTGAAGGCGGCTGTCTCCCTATACGCCCTGGGTAAAGCAAAAGAAGGATACCAGCAAGGCAATTCCTACAGCGCACCCTATCGCTATACCGAGGATACCTGGACGGACGACATGGAATGGGGCGCGGCGGAACTGTACAAGGCAACCGGCCTGCCTGAATACCTGCGGGACGCCAATACATACGCACTGGGCGCCAATACCGTAACCAGCTGGATGTCGGAAGATTCAGCCGATCATTACCGGTTCTATCCCTTTGTGAATGTCGGCCATTTCGCCTTGTATGGATCGGCGGACCCGGAAATGAAGACACAACTCGCCGGGTTTTACAAAAAGGGCATTGAACAGTGTTTGAAACGGGCTGACGGAAACCCTTTCCGGACGGGCGTACCGTTCATCTGGTGCTCCAACAACCTGGTTTCCGCCCTGATCACCCAGATCATCCTGTACGAACACATGACCGGCGACAGGACCTATCACGGCTTCATGGTCGCTCAGCGCGATTGGCTGTTCGGTACCAATTCATGGGGCACCTCCATGTTCACGATGATCCCAAGGGGCGGCGAATACCCGGAAGATATCCACACCAGCGTCTGGATGAAAACCGGGCGACAGGTCCCCGGCGGACTGGTGGACGGCCCCCTGCGAAAGGATATCCACGACAAGCAACTCGGCATCGCTTACGGCCAACCGGATGAATTTGCAGCTGTCCAGAACGGTGTCGCGGTTTACGGCGACGACAACGGCGACTACGCCACCAACGAACCGACCATGGACGGTACGGCCGATGCCCTCCTGATGATGGCCTGCTGGGGCGCACGCAATTAACAAAGTTGCCCCTCTCACCCTCTCACCCTCTCACCCTCTCACCCCCTCACCCTCCTCAGTCAAACCACGAATACACCACGCTCACCTCAAAGATATTGCCCAGAAACGACCGGTATTTGCCCAAAGGCACGTCATAAGCAAAGGCGATCGTCCATTGGCTGTTCAGGATGTTCAGGGATTCGCCCAGCTTCATGCCGGTTTCCAGGTGAAGGGCCGAACTCACCGGGCTGCCCATCCCTACCCCACCCCCCAGGCCGAACCAGTAAAAGTCGCTGATCTGGTAGCGGGCGTTGAAATTCAGGCTGACGGGGCCGCGGGGCACGTACCTGATCCAGAGCGACGGCTCGA
Source organism: Lewinellaceae bacterium (assembly GCA_020636325.1). Classification (GTDB taxonomy): domain Bacteria; phylum Bacteroidota; class Bacteroidia; order Chitinophagales; family Saprospiraceae; genus JACJYC01. The sequence goes on along the minus strand of JACJYC010000008.1, from coordinate 156,997 downwards.
TAAAAGACGTGCTGGAGCCGAACCATTCCACATCAAAATACCCGCCGACCACGCCGTAAAGGTGCTGAACGCGCCGGATATCGAATGCCCGGCTGCCCGATGTGTCGCGATAGACGGTCGACAAGCCGAAGGTTTGGGGAACGGAAATGCCGGCGTAGAGCTTATCGCTGTAATAGTAGTATACGCCCAGGCTGAAATCCGGGTAAAGCACATTGGGTTTGTCCAGGTCGGAAATTTCGGGTTCGGCAAACCGGATATCGTTCAATTTGGCCCGGTATTGCACCAACCCCGCACCGATGCCGATGGACAATGCGTGGTCAACCCGCCGGCCCAGCTCCAGCCGGTAAGCAAACCGGCCGTAAATCCCGGTCTGCCCGATCTTGCCGGTCTGATCCCGGATGATATGCCCGCCGGTGATGAGCTCATCGCGCTCTTTGGGGATGTACTCAAAGTTCACCACCTGGGTATTCGGCCCGTCCTTGAGGTCCATCCACTGCCGGCGATAACTCGCTCCGATCGAGTAGTTCATCTCATTGAGCAGGTAATTGCCTGAAATGGAAGCCGGGTTCAGCACGCCGGATTGATCGCGGTAGACGCTGAACAAGGGGAGTTGCTGTGCGGAAACTGTTCCCGTTGAAAACAGGATAAGGAGGATTCGAAGATATGGGAATTTGAAGATGCGAGGGTTTTCCATTGTCCTTTTCAATTTTGCGTTTCCATTTTTACATTTTGCATTACCCGCTTTTGCATTTTGCCTTTCAATACACCAGATACACCACCTGCGTACGCCGATATAGCTCGCCTTCCACGCTGACCTCCATCAAGGCATAATAGGCGCCTTCCGGCAGCGGTTTTGAATTGCTGCCCGACCGGCCGTCCCAGGGCGCTTCCTCCAGGTAATTTTCCGATTGGTAGACCAGGTCGCCCCACCGGTTGGAAATGGTGAGTTTCATGGAGACGTCTCCTCCGCTGCGGTAGCCGAGCACCTCCAGGTAATCGTTGACGCCGTCGTTGTTGGGGCTGAACCCTTCGGGCAGGTAAGGCAGGTTGAGCACTTCGATGTACACCGTAGCCGTATCGCAGGCGGAAGGACAATCCGAACCGGTATAACAGACCTCATACACAAAGGACACCGTTCCCCTCAGGCCTTCCTCCTCAAAGTATTGAAATCCGTTGGACAACGTCCTGAGCTCGCCGAACTGCGGCAGCGTACGGGCGCTCAAGGTGTAATTCGTGCCAGGGGGCAGGCCGTCGTTTTTCAGTACGTCCGTAAAGATTTCCGTGTTGGCGAGCTCCAGGGTGAAATAATCATCCGCAGCCTGCAATCCGGTGGCCACCACGACCTCCACCGTATCTGCGCCGATCACCCCGCATCCGTCCGCGGTAACCGTCCAGATGAAGCGGTTCGAACCGGGTTTTAAGCCGGTTGCAAGCGTCGAGGCCTGGCGGGCATTCTGCAACAATACGCCGGACGGGGCCGTCCATACGCCGTTGGCGCCGGTAACCGGTGAAGCATTGAGCTGGTAACCGGGCTCGCAAACATCAGCATCATCGCCGGCAAAGACCACCTCCCCCTGGGGAAGCCCCAGTACGGTCAGACTGAACGGTCCGGTCTGGTCGCTGGTACACCCCTGCCCGACCGCAAACACGTAGTAATCCCCCGCATCCGCCGGCTGGACCGATTCCAGGATATAATCCGGCTCAACCGTCTGGACAGTATCCCCGGAAGGCTTGATCCAATGATAGGTGAAGCCGCCGGCGCCCAGGTCATTGGTCGACAGGATCAGCATTTCGCCCTGGCAAAGCACCTCTTCCCCCTGGATGAAATTCAGGATTCCGCCGCTGCCGTCGCTGAATACGATGGGTTGGCCCGCCGCCACCGAAAGGCACGGATCGGAGAGATCGATCCCGCCGCCGGCGGCATTGCCGGCCACAGCTGAAATGTAGTAGGTCGTTCCGGCGGTCATTGTCCCGGCAGAATAGGCAAAAACCGGTTCGGGCGCCGTTGCCAGCACATTGCCGAGCGCCGTTCCCGACGCGGTATGCAGGGCATAGATCAGGGCGTCGTCTCCATCCAGGACGGCGTCGTTGTTGTGGTTCGCTATGGCATTTCCGCCGGTGCAAAACGACGCGACGGGCCCGATGTCCATCGTTCCGGCAAAGGTGGTGCAACCGCCGCCGCCGCAGCCCGGACTCCCCTGGGGCAACACCTGCAGCGGGACAGCCGTCAGCCCTGAAACACAGCCGCCCTGCTCCTGCGCCGCAAATACCTGTCCGCTGCCTGCATTGTGGTTTTGCGGATCCGGGACGGGGTTTGCGCCCGCGCCGTCCAGAAACCACAGGATATTGAATCCGGGGCCGGTTGAAATGGCGCTTTCAAGGGCCGTAAGGTCAAAGGCCGCTTGGCCGTTACCCTGGTCGCATTCGCTCGCTGTGGTCGTACCGGGCGGCGGTACCGCATTTCCGCCGACCGTCAGGGTTGCGGCATCCGTGCAGCCGTCCTGCCCTGTTACGGTGATCATATAGCTGCCCGCAACGAGGTTTTCGATCATGAGCCCCGAACCGCTGCCGGAATCGCCGCCGCCGGTCCAGTTGTACCCGAACGGCGATTGTCCGCCCGTGACCGTCAGCGCAATGCTGCCGTCTGCGTTTCCGGCACAACTTTCGTCCGTGATATCCGATCCGGTGATCTCGGTTGTGCAGTTTGCCTGATTGATGGTGAAGGTCTGGTTTTGCGCCGGGCACCCGTTTGCATCAAGCGCGCCGAGGGTATAATTGCCGGCGGGCAGGTTGGCGATCAGGCCGGACCCCGGACCGGGCAGTGTACCGTTTCCGGTTGAAGCCCCTGACCAGAAATAGCTGTAGGGCGGCGTACCGCCACTCAGGTTGAAGGCGAGTTGACCGTCGGACCCGCCGACGGTTGAAGGCGGCGTCGGTTGAAGATCATCGATCACCGCGGGGTCCGGTTCGGTAACGGTTGCGGTAATAAAAGCCTGACAATCGTTGGCATCCGTAACCGTCAGGCTGTAAAACCCGGCGGGAATATTGCCGAGGTTTTGGGCATCCGCCCCGGTATTCCATTCAAAAAGGTAAGGGCCGGCGCCGCCGGTGAGGGTTACGCTGATGGAGCCGGTTGCCGTGCCCGCGCAATCAGCCGGCGTGGAGTCGGCGGTGAGGGTGGGCCCGCCTTCATCCGCTACGACGGTGCTGGTTTGAAAGGTGCAGAGGTTGGCATCCGTTACGGTCAGGTCGTATGTGCCTGCGGCCAGCCCGCTGATCAATGAACCGGTTGCTCCATTACTCCAGTTGAAGGTATAGGGCCCGGTCCCCCCCTGGGCAACCGCCTGTGCGGTCCCGTTGTCCTGGCCGCAAAGGCTGTTGGCAGGCGTTACGGCGGCGGTGAGGGGATTGGGTTGGCCGACCGTTGCCGAAGTCACGGCTTCGCAATTGTTGCCGTCCGTGACGGTAACGGTGTAGGTCCCGGCAGGCAGCCCGGAGCTATTTTGGGTATCATCGCCGTTGCTCCAGTTGAAGGTCAGGGGCGCTGTGCCTCCGGAGACCGTCAGGTTGATGCTGCCGTCCGAACCGCCGTTGCAAGTGGCGTCCGTCGTGGTGGTCGACAGGCCCGGTCCGTCCGAATTGGTGACCACGACGGTTTCAACAGCAGTGCAGCCGTTGGCGTCGGTTGCGGTAACCGTATAGGTACCTGCCGCCAATCCGTTGTTTATCTGCCCGGCGGCGTTATTGCTCCAGAGATAGGTGTAATTCGGGGTGCCGCCGGAAGCGGATGCCGTTGCGCTGCCGTTGGCTTGTCCGCAGGTAGCGTTTGCGGGGGTCACATTCAGGTCGAGAACCGGCGGCTCATGGATATCCAGGCCCGCGATGGCCTGGCAATTGTTGCCGGCGGTCAGGGTTACCGAGTAGTTGCCCGCCGGCAGGTCGCCGATATCCTGGGTCGTAGCGTTGTTGCTCCACTGGAAGGCCAGCGGCGGCGCAGCTGATGTCGTCAGCATGATGGCTCCGGTAGCGTCGCCGTTGCAATCGGCATCCTGCCCGGTGAGGGTAATATCGGGCGCCGAATTGACCGTTACCGTCAGATTATCCCGGTCGCTGCAGCCGTTGGCGTCCGTGACCGTCACGCCGTAGGTTCCGCCGTTGGCAGGCGTCGTACTGTTTAAAACGGGGTTTTCGCCTGTACTGGAGAAGCCGGAAGGGCCGTCCCAGGCAAAATCATAGCCGGGGGTTCCGCCGGAAGGATTGGCGATCAGGTTGAGCGCGGCGCCTTCGCATAGCGGCGAGTTGGAGGTTGGGCCTACCGTTGGAACGGGCAGGGAGCCGATGGTTACCTGTCCTGTATACGAACACCCCGCCGGATCAGAGGCGACGACCGTATAACTTCCTGCGGTCAGATTAACGGCAGTTTGTGTGTTTTGTCCGTTGCTCCAATTGTAGGTATAGGTCCCGCCGCCGGAGACCACGGCTGTCGCCTCTCCATCGTCAGCAGCGCCGCAGGCGTCCTTTACATTGGTAAAACTGAGGGTTTCATCGCAAACGATGGTCGTACAGTTCAGGAATTCCGACGTATTGTTTCCGCCTACCGTAGCGGTGGCCGTCACCTGATCGCCTGACGACAACACGCCCGAAGCTACGCTTACCGTCCAGGTACCGCCGGATACGGTTGCGCTTCCGATGAGCGTTTTTCCCTGGCAGGGCGGATTCACGGGGTCGCAACCGGCGGCGTCATTGATAAACACCTCGATCAGGGCGCCGTTGGGCCCGGAGCCGGAAATGGAAGTCGAAGCTGCGGCAGTGATCGCGAAGCCTGAAACGGCAAACCCCGACCTTTCGATCCCGGCGCTGGAATTGCAGTAGATCTCATTATCGGTCGCCAGGACGTTCACGACCGGGGAGGCGGCAAAGATCCCGTTGACGTTATGGGCGATCGTGTTGCCGGTGATCTCGAAATTGCCGGAAGCCGAGGTCAGGATGCGGATGCCGTCAAGGGCATTGTTGCGGGCGGCGCCGGAGGTGGGATCTACCCCGATCAGGTTAGCGGAAGCCGTAAAGGAGGACGGACTGTTGGCCAGGATGCCGTACCGGTTGCCGCCCATTGCATTCTCGCTGACGGTGGCGCCGGAGCCGTTCAGCACAATAGCGCCGCCGGAGCCCGCATTTGTGAAGTTGGTGATGTACAGGCCGTAGATTTCCACATTGGCGGCGTTGACCTGCAAGGCGTGCTGGTTTCCGGCAATCCCCCCGTCGATGACCACCTTGCCGAGAAACCAGCCGGGTTGGGTCCTGGCATCGATCACCACATTGGCTTTCGTGATGGCCGGGAGCGGGGCCGCAGGCGTGGGGGTTATAGTAATGACGCCAGGCGTACCGATGTTGAAATGAATGAACCGGATGGTGGAAGCCGGGTCGTTCACGCAATTGATGGCAAACCGCAGGGACCCGGCAACGTTATTCGAGCTGGTCACGTAAACCGTATCGCCGACCACAGTCCCGCATTGGGCCATTGGGCGCTGAAAGGTGGTTAACAGGATGGCTATGGCTAAAAATAAGCCGGTTTGATTTTTCATGGGGTGTTCAATTGGATGTTCAATTTATTAAGCTGAATATCGCTCCGTCACTTCACCACAAAGATCGGCAATTGACGGGCATCCATTTCGTTGCCGGGCATGAACGGCGTCTGATTGGTCGGCGCTCCCGGTTTTTGCTGCCTGACCATTTGGGGTACCCTCAACCGCAAATAATTGTAGAGCTCGGCCAGGGTGATGATCCCGTTGTTGTCGGCATCCGCATGGTACGCCCCGCCCGGCCCCGTGACCTCCTTGTTGCCGAATGCCTCCAAAATGGCTTCGGTAAACGCGCCGTTCTCCCAGGCCGCATCCTCGTACGACATTTCGCTGGCGCCGCAGGAAGACATGGTGTTCAGCCCCGGATTCAGGGCGGCCAGTTTGGTCAGGGCGTCAGCCCGTTCGATATCGGTCATCTCCTTGCTGTCGGCCGCCCCGCTGTGGCAGGCGTCAATGAAGACGGCCTTCTTGCACTGGATCCGGTTCAACTCCTGGACAATGTCGAGCTGAAAATCGATGGAGCGGATGCGTTCGTACCTGGGGTCGTAATTGGACGGCAGGAGTTTGAATCCGTCCCGGCTGTTCTTGCCGTGGCTGGAAATGAACACCAGCAAAACGTCCTGGTCCAGGATCCGTTGGGCCGCTGCCGGGTTTTCATACTGGAATACCAGGTCGGCGACGGCTTCGCGGATATCATCGGCTTCCGTATCCTCGGGCAGCACCATCTTATGGATGAATACCTTTCCGTACAATTTATCGGGCCCGGCCTGGCCTTCGAACGCCGCCGCAAAATCACCGGCGTCCTTGCTGGTATAGTTCAGGTCACGCTGGCTGGGGCCGATGGCCAGGATATGCAGGTTGGGCTGTTGCGGCTGGTAGGTGACCACCATGGTTGAGGTCCGGAACTTGCCGTCCGGGGTTTCCACTTCGATTTCCAACCGGTTCTCTCCGGGTTGAAGGTGGATCTTGTTGTTGTAGACGTAGCCGAACTGGCTTTTGCCTTTATCTCCGGCCGACAACCGGACTTCGTCCATTTTGGAGCCGTCCACCACTACGCTGTTGTTGAGCACCTTGAAGCTCTTTTGTTGCAAGGGAGCGTTTGAACCGACCGCCAGTTGGACATCAAAGACGTCCTTGTTGGAGATCAGGCTCCGGATATCCGATTTTGTCTCATCCGGTTGGGTCAGCAGCATGAAGATCTCCTTTCCCATCGCCGCGCCGCGTTCCAGTTTTTTTTCAATTTTCTGATCGCCAAAATCCACGGTACAAGTGATGCTCAACTGATCGGACCGCAAAGTGCCGGTGCGTCTGTACACGAATTTGACCGTTTGGCTGGCGTGCGGCAGGATCTGCGGAATACTGACTTCCCTCGGGCTGACGGCCTGGATACCGGCAGGCATTTTGAATTGAACGGTCACCGGTTTGGCGGCAAAGTCGCCCGGATTGTGCAACACCACCTGAACGGTTTCATCATCAGAAGTCTTGCTGTCTTCGAAAGTAAAATTATCCACCTCGACAGCGGCCTGCAACGGCTGAAGGCTGGAAAAACCGGCAGCGAAGGAGGCCAGTTCCTGGTTGCCGCTCCGGACAGTGACGGTGAATTCATTTTCGGCGGTATTCACAGCGGCATCGCCGTAAACCGGGATCCGGATCTCCCGGTTCGTTCCCGCCGACAGGTTGCCGAAGTAATTTTGTTCCCAATACCGGACACCGTTTGCGCCTTTGGTCTGTTTGACGCTGACCTGAAGATCGGGGATATTTGCCTGTTGCTGGTTGAACAGGGTGAAGGTCAGGTGGGACCGTTCGTTGGGCCTGAGTTTGCCGTCGGCGGTCCGCAATACGGCTTCCGAATGATCGATTCCGGTTTGTTTGGCGCCTTGCAAACCGCCGGCCGCCGCCGGGGATTCCGAGAACCGGAACACCCATGCATCGTCAGCCCCTTGCGCGTCGGAAGCGCTGTTGCCCGCCGCGACAACCGCTCCGTTGTGGAGCACGGCAAAGGCCTGGACCGCGTCGTCCTTCTGGCCGCCGTAAGGCCATTCCCAGGCCCGTTGGCCGCCGGAAGTCACTTTGACCACGTACCCTTTGAAGGTCCGGGCGCCGGAATGATAGGATTTGGAGCGGCCGCCGAGCAGGAAGCTGCCGTCGGGCAATGCGGCCACGGCCTGCGCGAAGTCGTCGTCTTTGCCGCCGAAAGCGCCCTGCCATTGCTGAAAGCCGGCGTTATTGGTTTTTACCAGCCACATATCCAGTCCGCCCGCGCTGTTGGAACGCGTGATGCCCGCCATGGCAAACCCGTCATCCGGGGTGGCAATCAGGTGGGTGGCTTCATCCCAGTCCTTGTCGCCGAAGGTCCTTTCCCAGGCGATCTTACCGCCGATATCGGTTTTGAGCAGGTAGGCGTCGCCTTTTCCGCTTTCAGCCGCAGACCCCGTATTGCCGGCCAGGGCGAGTTGACCGTCGGCGCCGAGGGCCATACCGCTCAGCGAGGCGTATTTGTTTTTACCCAACTGATGTTCGCCGATCAACTTCCGCCCCTCGATCTGCGCCAGCCAGATATCGCCTTTGGAGCCGCCGTCGCGCTGTCCGGCAGCCGCCAGCGTTCCGTCGGTTAAAAAGGCCAGGCAGGAGAAATAGTCATCACCGGCGCCGCCGAATGTCGACTCCCATATCACATTGCCGTATTCGTCGGTTTCAACGAGCCAGGCGTCCTTTTTGCCGCTGCCCGCCGATTCGGTATAACCCGCCAGCAGGAAATAGCCGTCATAGGTCTGAACGATGGCAGAAAATCCGTCCGCCCTGGCGCCGCCGATCCGCTTTTCAGCCAGCTTGCGCCCGGTGCTGTAATCCAGGATGAGCAACAGCCCGTCGGATTTACCGGATGCCCCGGATTGGGTTTCGCCGACTGCCATCAAATAGCCGTTGGAGGCCTCAATGATCTGGCGCACCTCGTCCTGGTTGCTGCCGCCGAACCGGCCTTCCCAGTCCAGGCCGTTTGGTTGCGACCACCCCAGCACGGGCATAAACACGGCAAGCAGGATGGTTTTAAAGATTTTGGGATTCATACATCATTGCTTTTGAATAATACAAATGTAGTTTAATTGGGGGATTGAGCCGATTGTTCGATTGATTCGATTGATTCGCCACGCCGCGGCGTGGTCGATTGATTCGATTTTTCGATTCCTCGATTCCTCAGTTCCTCAGTTCCTCAGTTCCTCAATTCCTCGCATTCAAAACCACCACCATCGGCACCATATACCCATCGCTGCGGGTAGCGGCAGTAAAGGCGGGCCGGTCGGCTTCAAACCGGATATCCGCCAGGGGGACGAGGTGTTTGCCGAGCAGGCTTTCGAGCCGTTCGCGGTAATCGCCGGCGCAGTCCCTCATTTTGGCGGCAATGAAATCCAGGTGTTTGACCTCCTTTGCGGCAAACAACAGATAAAGGGTATTGTGGCCTGATTGATTCAGGCGAAGGGCCTGGTCCGGCCCCGGGATAGTTGCCCTGGCCTGGGGATCGAGCAATAGGGCCGATTCGTTCAGACCGGAAAACCGGTCGCTGACCCGGAAGGATCTCGGCCAATGTACATGGATCGTTTCGGTGGGATCTATTGAAAAAACGTACAAATACAGGCCATGTTGTTCTGCCCAGGCCGCCAATTGAAAAAGCTGGCCGGTTTGCCAGTCCCGGCCGGTGGCCCGGTAAACGCCGTTGCCGGTTCCCGTCACTGCAGAACGGCGAAACAAAGGGGATCCGCCGGCTTCTTCGCCGTCGAGGTAATCCAGGGATGCGGCGCCGGAAATCGTCCTTACCGGATGAAGGGAGGCCGATTGAGCGTTAATTGTTTCCCCCATGCGTGCGTTCTCGCCCATTTTCAGGATGAAGCCGTATTTGCAATGCTCGGCGAAATCCTCAAATTTGATGCGGATAAAGCCGCGGTCTCCCCATACTGTTCCCCAACTGTTGAACAACAAAAAGGAAGCGGAGGGCAGGTCGTATCCCACGACCACCATAGCGTGCCCCCCGGCGGGTGTGGTATTGCCCAGGTTGGGCCACCAGTATTTGGCGTCGTGGAGCTGGTAGAAATTCTTGCGGACCATCATACCGATGATCACGGGTTCATTTCCGGACAAGGCGCGGATGGTTCTCCGGATCTTTTCCTCGGCTGAGGCCTGCAATCCGAAAAGGGTGAGGTAATCGGCGATGGTATCGAGGGCAGTCCGGTTGAGCAAGGTCTCATCCGGACGCCTTTCGCAATCTTCCACATCGGTATCGAATTCGCTGGCCAGGCAGTCGCCCTTTTCCCGGATCAGGTTGAGGGCATCCGAAATGCGGGCGCCCTGAGCGCAGCTTTCGCGCTTGATCTGATTGTAAATGAACATGGCCGAATTGGCCTGCTCTTCAATCCGCTTCCGGTCGGTGCATTGAGCCAGGATCGCCTTTTTGATGGTCAGGGCGCCGTAGCCGACCGCCCAACCGACGCAGGAATAGACATCCCCCTGGTTGCGCACAGGCGGGCAATACGCGGAAAGGTCGACGGCCGGCGGCAAATCCTGGTCTTTGTACCCCTCGAGTTGCGCCAGTTGCGGCAGGGCATCGTAGGTCTCATCTTCCAGCACAAGCCCCTGCGAAGTTGCAGGGCCGGCCGGCGCCGACAGGAAAACCGCCAAACAAAGGATAACAGGTATTTTCATGGCGCTTTTTATGCAGAGTGTCCAAACCGGCGATTTTGTACCCAGGTCAGACGGATTTTTATTTCCCGGCAGCTTGATGATTGCATGACAAGTGATATTGGATGGCGCCTGCCTTGCAAAAACAAGCGGCCGTTGGTTTCTCTCCCTTGAAAAATCGTCAATCATCAATCGTCCCTCCATTTAAAAAAAATACAGCGCCCGCCTTTCGGCTGACGCTGTACCATTCCTGTTATACTTTTAAAAGTAATGAATCCCGTAAAGTCGGTTTTTGGGATGGTTTCTGGCCGGAGCGATCAATTCCCTGCGGTGATCCAGGCTCCGCATACGCAGATGCAATCACCCCACGGCGTGGTATAACAATGCTTGATCTGGAAGGAGAAGCAGGTAATGTTATTGCAGGGGCTGGCTGCCGGGGTCAGGGCCTTAAAGCGGCCGCCGGCCGGTAAAAGGCCTACCTGAGCGATCCGGCCGCCTTTGACAACGGCGATGACCTGGGTGCGGTTCTTTTTATTGGTGGCCATTACGTGACGGCCGTCTTCCAGTTTCCGGGGCACTTCTGCAACGGCGTAGTCATTTTCCTCTTCGGCATTGAATACCCAGTAGGGATATTGAACGCTCGTCAGCGCCTGGACTTTGCTTTGGGCTTGGGCAGTGTTTGGGGTCAAAGAAGCGGCTACCAGGGCAAGAATGGTCAGGACAAAGAAATTTTTGAATGTTTTCATGGTAATTAGACTGTTTAGAAAAAATTGGTTAATGAAATTCGGTTGTTTGGTATAGGGTGTCGGGTAAAAAAAGAATGACCCCAGCCGTTGAGATTTTTTTTTATTTTTTTTTGAATGGTGTTGAAAGGGCAGGAAAAAAGGGAGATTTCCGGGCCGGCGGTTATTGAGAAAAATCATCCGAACCGCTGAGAAATGTCAAAGCAGCTACACCCGGATTTCCTGGACCTTTGTGGTATCAATTCATTTCGTCCATCTTAAAAACAAAAACAATGAACGTTCTAGCGCCTATCAAAAGCATCATGACCAAGAACCTGGTGACGGTCAATCCGAAGGATAAGTTACTCGATGTAAAAGAAGCCTTCGATAATCACAATATCCACCACCTTCCCGTTGTCCGCTTCACGGAGATCGTCGGGATCATCAGCAAAACCGATTTCCTTCATTTTCTGCGGGGGTTCAACCACAACGAAGAGGACCGGTTCGTCAATGAAGCGAGGTTGAGGGCCTATACGGCTGAAGATATCATGACCAAAGGGATGGCCAAACTGGATCCCAACGACCGGATCAACGTGGCGCTGGAAGTTTTTCTGGTCAACAGGTTCCACGCCATTCCGATCGTGGAAAACAACGAACTGGTAGGCATACTGACGACATTCGATATCATAAAAGCGTTGGCGGGAGAAGAAGTGTCTGCCAAACAAATCATTGAAACCCGCAAGACCGGGCATTAAGCCGTCGGGGTCATGTCGGGTATCCGCAAAAAGGCCGCTCCGAACCTGGGTTCGGAGCGGCCTTTTTTGTCAGCCGGCCATTTCAGCGGAATTTGAAACCGGTGCGGTATAAAAAAAGAAGGCAATCACTTGTTAGTGATCGCCTCTTGTATAACCCCAAAAAACCAAATGAAAACTATCTTATATATCTTAAAGCGATTGCTTACAAACCTTTATAGGGCAAAGAAAGTGTTTTTCTCCGAAATAATCAAAAGATTTTTTTTCGCCGGAGCAGTTTTTTTGCAAAAACAGCCCTAAACCATTAATAATAAATAGTTTATCCAACATCAAATAACAATATGGGCCCCAAAAAAGTTCAATGTTAAATTAAATCAAAGGTTGAATCCAATGGAGGCCTGGAGCGAAAAATTGCGGTCATGGTCCTGGGTCCGCAAAATAAAACTGCGGTCCGCAGCCAGTTGAGCCCTGGCAATATCCTGCTCGCCGTTGGTGATATCGGTAAGGCCGTAATTGAGCCTGAAGCCCAGGAAAAGGGTATGGCTCAGGTAGAAGGACAGGCCGGCATTCAACCCGAAATCGAGCCGCTGGTACAGCTTTTCGCCGTTGTCAACGCCGAAGTAGTAGGCGCCGATGTTTTTGGGTATCCCGACCGTATTGCCGCCGATCGTGCGCTTGTGTTCCTCCAGGGTATTGGCTTCTCCGTATTTATCGGAAAAATAGTTGTAATCCAGCGCTATGTCAAAGGATTCGATATTGGCGCCGCTGAGCGATTGGCCGCGGTAGGTCAGGTCGCCGGTACCCCTTGAGCCCAACAATACGGAGGCGTTGACCCCGCCCGACACCTCAATGCGTCCGATCCGGGCATAAGCCATGAGCGGAATGTCGATATAGGTATTGGTTACGCTGATGGCTTCCTGCCGGATGCCGGTGCTGTAGATCGGGTTGCCGGCGCTGGGGTAAAAAACCCACCAGGAGTTGCCGTCATAGTTGTACGTGGTGCCCTTTTGGGAATAGAGCAGTTCGGCGCGGAGGCCGAAGACCTCCGTGAGCTCCATCCGGAAAGCTGCACCGATATGAAAACCGGTATTGGTTTTGTTTTCTTCCACTTCACTGCCGCTGCTGTCTGTTTCAGATGGCCCTTTGAGGGTTGAAAAATTAAGCCCCGCTTTGAAACCGCCTGCAAACCGCTGCCCGAATACCGGCGCGGAAACCAGGATAAATGAAACCAGCAACAACCCAAGTTTGGTTTTGTTAAATTTCGTCATTTCGAATATTTTTTGGATCAAAGACGCTTTTGCAACAGGATCCGGTTGGCCGGCAATTCCGGTTTGGGCGAAAAACCCACAATGTCGAACCCGTTCCCCAGCGCAAATATAAGCATCCCTTTAACCTTTATCCTTTATCCTTTAACCTTTATCCTTTAACCTTTATCCTTGGTGCTTTAACACTCCGGCACACTGATCGCAATATGCGCCGCCAGCCCGCCCAAAGACGTTTCCTTATACTTGTGGTTCATATCCTGTGCGGTTTCCCACATGGCTTTCACCACCGCGTCGAGGGTTACTTTCGCCTTTCCCGGGTCGCTTTCCAGGGCGATGTTCGCGGCTGTGATGGCCTTCATGGCGCCCATGCTGTTGCGTTCGATGCAAGGCACCTGCACCAGGCCGCCCACGGGGTCGCAGGTCAGCCCGAGGTGGTGTTCCATCGCAATTTCGGCCGCCATCAGGGCCTGCCCCACACTGCCCCCCAACGACTCGGTGAGCGCTGCCGCCGCCATGGCCGACGATACGCCGATCTCCGCCTGGCAGCCGCCCATCGCCGCTGAAATGGTGGCCCCTTGCTTGAATATGCTCCCGATCACGCCGGCTGTGAGCAAAAACCGGACGATATCCTCCTCCGAGGCCTCCCGCTCCACGAAAGCCAGATAATAGAACAAGACGGCCGGAATGACGCCCGCAGCGCCGTTGGTCGGCGATGTGACCACCCTGCCGAAATTGGCATTTTCCTCGTTCACCGCCATGGCAAAGCAACCAACCCACTTGATCACCTGCGAAAAATCACAGTTCTGCCTTCGGAGGGCCTCCAGCAGTTCCCGGCCGTCGGCGCACGCGGTATGCCCCATGAGCTTGCGCCGGATGGCCGCAGCCCGCCGGCTGACGTGCAGCCCGCCCGGCAATTCACCGTCGGTATGGCAGCCTTTGTATACACATTCCCGCATGACCTCCCAGATGCGCAGCAGCCCGTTTTTGACCCCGGGCCGCGGGTTCCAGGTCCGCTCATTGATCAGGACAAGTTCCCAAACGGCCGCGTTTTCCTCCAGACAATACCGCATCAGGTCGGCAGAAGTATGAATGGGAAACGGCGGAACCGCCCGCGGGTCCTCCAACGCCTCCCCTTCCTTGACGACAAACCCGCCGCCGACGGAGTAATAGACCCCGCGGAACAGCTGATCCCCCTGGGCATCGAAAGCGCGGAAGACCAGGCCGTTGGCGTGCCCGGGCAGCACCTCGTCGAAATGGAAAACCATGTCTTTTTCCGGATAGAAGGGAATGGTGCGTTCGTCGGCCAGCTGAAGCTTCAGGTGCATTTCGATCGATTGCGGGATGCCGTGTACCTGATCCAGCGGGATGGTTTCCGGGTCCTGACCGCTCAGGCCCAGCAGGATGGCGATATCGGTGCCGTGGCCTTTGCCGGTGAGGGCCAGCGATCCGTAAAGCGTCGCCTCCACCCGGTGGGTTTGTTCGAACTGACCGGCTTTTTTTAATTCGGCGACAAACTGGGCAGCTGCCCGCCAGGGGCCCAGGGTATGCGAACTGGACGGCCCGACGCCGATCTTGAACATGTCAAAAACGCTGATTGGCTCCATAGGTCGTGGTTAGGTGGCGTAAATTTAGGTTATTGCGGGGATTTCGGTGACAGATCTGACAGGAGGGGCTGTTGATTGACGATGGTAAATGCCATCGCAAAGACAGGCTTCAGCTGGTTGGTCCCTTCAAAAATCGTAAATCGTCAACCCAACCGCCCCAACGTCTAAAAAAATCCGATCGTCCCGCCGACCCATTCCTTATCCTTGTTGTAGCGTACGCCCACCATCTCGCCCTTGCTCATCCGCACGAGGTTGTTGACCAGGATCGGCCGGGGTGCGTTGTCTTCCCAGATCAGGAGCATGCGGATCTCGCATTTGGCGGGCACATCCGGCGTCGGGATCACCGGCGCGTACGCCACTTTCCGCTGCAGGATATAATGTTCGGGATGTTCGACAGCGGTGATGTCCTCGGGTTTTACATTGATGATCACGCCGGAGCCCGCAAAGGAATACAGCGGTTTGAGGACGTAGTGCTCCAGGTCGTCCGGTATGGCGTGGAGCTGATGCAGGTAATGGCTTTCCGGCACGTATTTGCTCTTGAACAGGGGCAGGGTGTGTTTGCTGATGCGGAAAAACCAGTTGGGGTGCCCCACCCATTGCCCGTCAAATTCATCGGTAAGGTCGAATTCGCGGGCCAGGTCGGTGCGTTTCAACAGCTCATCGAAAATGACCCGGTTGTAGATCTTGTGGATGTCGATCCGGCGGCCGTCGCGTTCGTAGTACAGGCTGCGGCCCGATTTGCGGACCCTGGAAATGCAGACCGGCTCGATGCCGTAGTCGTACTTTCCTACAAAAAAGTCGATGGCTGTCGTTTGTTTTTCCGGTTGGACTTCCAGCAGGATGACGTTTTCCGGGTCGCTGTCGCCGATGATCACCTTGCGCAGCAATTCGTGGTAGGCAGCCGAGTCCAGGCCGCCGAAGTGGTGATGCACTTCCTTGGGAATGTCAAAAAAGCGGCGATAGGCTTTTGCCAGGAAATCCTGGTAGAAAAACAGGGAAGGAAACCCCTGCGCTTCGATCAGTTGCGGGTAAAGCCGGCCGTTCTCATCCTGGCAGACCCCGAAGTCGAGCACCAGAAAGGTGGTATGCGCCGTTTCGTCGGGGGCGATCTGGCCTGGGACCAGGGCGCTTTCGGACAGTTGTTTGAAATCCGGCCGGACGATCACGTCCACCAACTCCTCACAGGCTTCCTCCAGCTGTTCTTTCAGGTATTGCGGGATAAAAACCGGCGTTTCCGCGATCCGGAACGGCGGGCGGTGGTGGTATTGTCCGGCTATCCAGTCGAGGAAGGCCTGATAAGTTTCACTGTTGAATCGGGCGTTAAAGGCTTGACGTAATTCCGGAATCATGGATTGGATTGAATTTTAGGCTAAATGTAAAATGTAAACGGCTAAATGCAAAATGTAAAAGTCAGGGCAGGTATTTTCGACTTTTAAATTTTGACCTTTACATTGGGGCTAAAATAAAAAAAGCCCCCCTCCTGTCTGCACGGAGAGAGGCCATCCCAAAAACCGATTTAAGTATTCACTTGAAAATGGTTCTTGGTGAATCACATACAATCCAATCGCCTTTATTCTTGACCTCCGAAAGGGAGGATAAAGTCGCCAGACGCCGGGCATCTCCGATGGCGGATTTGATGACGGTGCGCATCAGCGTTCAAGCTGTGCAATCGAAATCAAGGCCAGGGTTGAAGCCACAAGGCGTAAAACCAGTTTTGTAAAGTTGGAATGTAGAAACCGGAAAAAGGGAGTGAAGAAAAATGATTCGGAGAGGAGACATCCCTTGAATGACGGGAAAATTCCTTTCGCTACTACTCCAGATATGGTTTATTCTCTCAGCTCTTTTGATAACCGGGGACAAATATAGATTTTTTTTTCAAATAAAAAAAATTTGCGGATGTTTTTTCACAAAGTTCACTCCCTTTTTTGGCTTTTTGGGCTTATACAAGTTTTTGTGCTTGTGGGCCCGCTTTGGTATTAACCTCATTTGAGAGTGTTTAACGGAGTTTGCATAAGAAGGTTACCTGAAATTCAAAAATTTTTCATATTCATTCATTTTTTATGCCTGACTTAGTTTTGATTTCAAACTAAGCCCGATTATCTTTGTTTCTTCAAATGGATACAACTGACTTGAATTGCAACCCAATATGAAGATAGCGATCGCTCAGCTCAACCTGCACATCGGCAATTTCGAAGGCAACCTCGCCGTAATGCTCCGCGCTGTGGAAGAGGCCCGCCGGCAAGGCGCCGACATTGTATGCCTGCCCGAACTGGCTACCGTCGGATATCCCCCCCGGGACTTCCTCGAATTTGACGATTTCATCCAACTGGCCAACCACTCGGTCGGGGAGCTGGCCAAAGCGGCTCAGGGGATCGCCATCCTGGTCGGCTCGCCGTCGCGCAACCCGGTGCCCGAAGGGAAGGACCTATACAATTCGGCCTATTTCCTGGCGGAGGGCCGCATACAGTTCGTTCAGCACAAAACCCTGTTGCCGACCTACGACGTATTCGACGAATATCGCTATTTCGAGCCGGCGCACGAATGGACGGTCTTCGAATACAAAGGCAGGCGCCTCGCCATCAGCATTTGCGAAGACATCTGGAATGTAGGCAACGAAAACCCCTTGTACAAGATCTGCCCAATCGATGAGATGATGGACCAAAAGCCGGACGTCATCCTCAATATATCGGCCTCGCCGTTCGCGTACGATCACGCGGCGGAGCGGATCGCGGTCATCCGGGCCAATGTGGAGCGCTACAACCTGCCGTTGTTCTATGTGAACCATACCGGCGCCCAGACGGAACTGCTGTTCGACGGCGGCTCTGTGGTCATGTCGCCCGACGGCCAGGTGTTCGACGAGCTCCCCTATTTCACGGAGATGGTCCGCACCTACGACCTCGGCGAAGTCATGCGCGGCGGTGTACACCGCGAACAGACCCGGGACAAGATGACGCTCATTCACGATGCGATCCTGGAAGGCATCCGTAACTATTTTCGCAAACTGGGTTTCAAGCGCGCCATCCTCGGGCTTTCGGGCGGCATTGACTCGGCAGTGGTTGCCGTATTGGCGGCGCGGGCGCTCGGGCCCGAAAACGTACGGGTCCTGTTGATGCCGTCGCAGTTCTCGTCCGACCATTCGGTGCTCGACGCGCGCAAACTGGCCGAAAACCTGGGCATCCAGTACGACCTCATTCCGATCCAGAGCGTCTTCGAATCCTATTCCGAAACCCTGAAGCCGCATTTCTGGGCCCATCCGTTCAACCTGACCGAAGAAAACCTGCAGGCCCGCATCCGGGGCATGCTGCTCATGGCCTTCTCCAACAAGTTCGGCCATATCCTGCTGAATACGTCCAACAAAAGCGAGATCGCGGTGGGCTACGGCACCCTGTACGGCGACCTTTGCGGCGGGCTTTCCGTGATCGGCGACGTGTACAAGACCGAAGTGTACGACCTGGCCCGTTTCATCAACAAGGACGCGGAGGTGATCCCGGAGAACATCATCACAAAACCGCCCAGCGCCGAGTTGCGCCCCAACCAGAAGGACTCCGACAGCCTGCCCGAATACGACGAGCTGGACCCGATCCTGTTCCAGTACATCGAGCGCAGGCAAAGTCCGCAGGACATCATTGAAATGGGTTTTGACGAGGCTACCGTCCGGCGGGCTCTCCGGCTGGTGAACATCAACGAGTTCAAGCGCCACCAGACGGCGCCGGTGCTCCGGGTTTCGAGCAAGGCTTTCGGTATGGGGCGGCGGATGCCGATTGTGGGAAAGTATCTGGCTTGAGGGGAAAGGATGAAGGTTAAAGTTGGGGGAAATGTCTATATTTAAGGCGTTAAACCCAATTTTCTAACCCTCATAACAGGACTGATGCCCAAGCTCAAGCTCTCCTCCGTTTGCGGATGCCGTTTCATGGCGCCGCTTTTCCTGCTTTCCATTTTTATTTGCCAACCTGATTTTGCTCAGGCTCAGGATACCGGGCGGGTGATCTTTACGGTTTCGCCCGCCGGCAGCTGGGTCAAAATTGCCGGACAGACGCTAGAATTGGACCGGGACAGCCTTTCTCAAGGTTGGGAACTGCCCGCAGGCAAACACGAACTCGTAATCTGGTCGCCTTATTTTGAGGATTTCAGGGACAGTGTTCAGGTTGTAGCCGGCGAGACGGTGAATTATGCAAAAGGCCTGGTGACCCAACGGCCGGAATTCGAACAATACAATGCGGAGCTGAAGGCGTACGAACACAGCGAGTTCAAACGTTATGGCAAAACCGCCTTGCTCATTGCCGGGAACGGGTTGCTGCTCTGGTACAGCCTGGACGGCACCAGCATCAAAAAACTCAAGGACAAGCGCGATGAAGCCGAAAGCTGGCGGCAGCAGTACGTCAGCAATGTGGATGAAAACGCGGTTGTAAATGCCCGGGAAAATTTCGAGCGGACCAGGAGCGAGTATGACGACACCCGCAAAAAGCTCAATACCAAGCGGCTGATCGGATTGCCGGTATTTGCAGTCACCAGTTTAATTTCCTGGAAATACATAAGGAAAATGCACGCCCGGCGACCGGTGAAGCCCGTTTATCAGGGCAGGGAGCCCTTTACCCTCACCGAATTCGGTCTGGATGGCGTCACGCTTGCCGGCCTTAAACTTTCATTCTCATTTTAAACCCATTGTTATGAAAAAGTACCTCTTCGTTTTGATGACGGCCTGGTTGGGAACGGGTTGCTTCAGCGACATCGACGACCTGCCCTACAATTTGCTGGATGACCCGAACACGGCCCTGCTCGAAATCCAGTCGCACACCTTCACTGACGGCGTTCTGCGGTTCAACTTCCTGTCGCGGTACGGCGAATTGAGCCAAATCCAGAAGGACCGCATTCTGCGCCTGGTGATCTTCCGCAACGGCGAGATCCGGGGCTCTTTCACCGATTTCACCCGAAAGACATTTGTGGACCAGAACCTTCCGGCCGGCAATTACAGGCTGTGTTATGTTATGAAATTTGAAACGAAGGATGGGGAGTACAGCCGGGCAAGTGCGGAGTATTGCGTGGATTTGTGACCTTTCCAGCTGACAGCCAAATCCATATCCCGGATTGAATCCGATAAAAACGGCCAAACAGGCCAAAATATACATATGAAAATCCACGCTTTCCGACTCCTTCCCGGCCAGGATCTCAAACAGGAAATCCAGGCCTTTGCGCACCGGAACAACATTCGGGCAGGATGGATCGCCACCTGTGTCGGCAGCCTGACGCAGGTCCATCTGCGATTTGCCGATCAACCGGACGGCTCGCTGTTCACAGGGCATTTCGAGATCGTGAGCCTGGTGGGTACGGTCAGCATCCACGGTTGCCACCTCCACCTTTGCATCAGCGATGAAACGGGCAGGTCGACCGGGGGGCATCTCCTGGAGGGGAATTCGGTCTATACGACGGCTGAGGTCGTGATGGGGGAAACCGGAGGGCTCGAATTTTTGCGGGAAGCGGATGCTGAGACGGGGTGGAAGGAGTTGAGGGTTGCAGGGACCACTAAGCGCACTGAGGGCACTAAGGCCGATGATTAAGCCCGGGCGGCGAAAGTGTACTGCTGGGATGGATAAGTCGAGGCGGGGTGGAAGGAGTTGGGGATTGAAATTCGTCCGTCAATCCAGAAACCGGCTAAAGACCCCGGCTATGGTCCCGTCCAGGAGGCGTTGTTCGACCCAAGCATCCACATAGGCCTTCCAGATCAGGTCACGGGGCAGGAGGCAGGCTTTTTCAAATTGATCGAATGTTTTACCCGGCATGGTCGGGCACAGGTCCGGGGAGATCTTGTGCTGGAGGCGCACTTCTTCCGAATCGGTGATCATCACATCGGCGCGGTCTTCCCGGATTTCGCGGAATATAGCCGTATTATCATTGAATACAATGACGGTGGCCTGGTGAATGTTCCGGTTGACAAACGCCTGGTTGGTGCCGCCGGGGTTGACGATCACCCGAACGCCCGCGCGGTCAATTTGCTCCAGCGAGGTGTACAAGCCTGCGTCCTCACACCGGGCAATCGGCGTTTTCCCGCCGATGGAATAACCTTTTGAAAAAAGCCCGACCCGTTGGCGAAGGAGGTTTTTGGAAATTCCCCCTATAGCCATATCAAACCGCCCCGCCTTAAGATCGGCGATGAGCGTCGGCCAGGTGGTTTTGACGAACCGTACTTCCGCATCCAGGGTTTCGGCGAGATCCATAGCCAGGACCACATCTATGCCTTCGTATTCACCCCGGTCGTTCAGATAACTGAATGGCGGATAATCCCCAGTCAGGCCGACCCGCAATTCGTGTGCGACCAGCACTTTGTCCAGTATGCTGACAGCAGCTTTTTGGCCTGAGCGGCATCCCGATGCAAAAAGGAGAATACAAGCCCACAAAAAGGGAGCTGCGGTTGAAGAAATCCCTGATCTGAAAGCCGTCATATAGCCGACAATTGATCCCCAATGAACCGCAAGTACCCTGTGCGGCCATCTTTTTTGCGCCAAAACCGGACGGAATGCCGGAGGTAGTTCAATCCTATGACATAAAAATGTTCCAGGGAAGGGATGGGCCTGCCATCGGGTTGGTAATCCGGATTCAGGATGAAGCCGCTGTCTACTTTTGCATCTTCCCGGAACTCAATGACGTCAAGAATTGCGTCGATCAGGGCCTGGCGCATGGGAGAGGTGGAATAAGGATCATCGGGGTCTTTTCCCTGGGCGAGTTTATGGAAATAATCCCGGATCTGGTCGTACGTGAGTTCGACTTCTTTATCCGACAACCGCGAATGCGCTTCGAAAGTTTTGGTAACGGCCTTTTCAATGCTGTATAGGAGGGGTTGGATATAATCAGGCGGCTTATTCATGATTCGGTTTTTGGGTGTAAAGTTAAAGATTTTTGGAACCACTCAGGGCACTCAGCGCACTAAGGCGGCAGATTATTAAGCCGCGCGACAGGAAGTACACGCAGAAACTACATTGAGGTTTCCAATTTCATTTGGATACCTGGGTTGATAGTCAGCAGGTCTTGCAGGAAATTTTCCTGATTGTCAGGCGAGATGGCGATGCTGTCTCCATTTTTGCTGCTGATGCGAATCTGCCGTGAAGCAAGTGCGTGGGAACGGCCGGCGCTCCACCGGACGGAGGTGATCTCCTCGAAATTATCGATCAGAAGATTGTGAAACCGGAAACCGGCGTAGCGAACCACCAGGCTCCTGTCTTGTATACGGTAATCGGTAAGGAACCAGGTCAGTGCGGCGATGGGAAACCAAACAATGAAGGCTATCCAGGGTCCTGATGGAGTCAGCTTTTTGTCCAGGCAAACGCCTCATAATAGGCGAGGCCGCAAAAGGAGCGCAATCACTGCCGGCGCCCAAATGAGGATGCCGAACTGAAGATCTTTCCTGGGTTTGTAGGTCTTATTCATGATTCCGGTTTATGAACCCAATTTACGAATTATTCTGGTTAGCGCCAAAAGGTCACCGGCAGATTATTGCCGCGCGAAAGGACGTGCGCGGGTGGGATTGATAAGCTGCATTGGAACCACTCAGGGCACTCAGCGCACTCAGGCGGCAGATTATTGCCGCGCGACAGGAAGTGTGCGGGCGGGATTGATAAGCTGCATTGGAACCACTCAGGGCACTCAGCGCACTAAGGCGGCAGATTATTGCCGCGCGAAAGGACGTGCGCGGGTGGGATTGATAAGCTGCATTGAACCACCAGGCACTCAGCGCACTCAGGCGGCAGATCATTGCCGCGCGACAGGAAGTGCGCGGGCGGATTGATAAGCTGCATTGGAACCACTCAGGGCACTCAGCGCACTAAGCCGGCAGATTATTAAGCCGCGCGAAAGGACGTGTGCGGGCGGGATTGATAAGCTGCATTGGGGCCACTAAGGGCACTCAGCGCACTAAGGCGCCCATCTTGGCCTTTTTTCAACGCGGAATGTCCACTTCCTTACCGGATTTCAGCGATTCCTTGATGGCATCGATGATCCGCATGTCGGTCCGGGCTTCCTCGCCGGAAGCGACCACCGGGGTATCGTCCAGGATATTGCGGGCGAAAGCGTCCATTTGGGTCGCCTGCTGGAATTCGGCGGACGGCAGGGTGGTTGCGTTCTCCCGGTCTTGCAGGGTCAGCTTGGAGTTGGCGGCAAAGGCGGGTTTCAGCTCCAGGAACTGGTTGCCTTTGGCCACATAGTAGCGATCGACATAGGCCGAAAAGCTCACGGTGGAATTGCACACGGTATGGTCTGCAAACCGGAGTTGCCAGGCATAAGTCCCGTAAATACCCTTGTACAGCCCGGGGTCATCGATATACCCTTGCGCCATGACGCTGACCGGCATTTGCCCGGCCGCGCGCCTGGCTGCCTGGATGACATACGGGCCGAGGTCCATCAGCGCGCCGCCGCCGCCCATTTTGGGGTCGATACGCCAAAGGCCGGGGCGGGCCATATCGAAGCCGAGGCTGGTTTCCATCAGCCGGATGCGGCCTTCGAACGGTTCCTGCGCCCATTTCATCATTTGCAGGTGGTGCGGTTCGTAAAACAGCCGATACCCGACCTGCAGCTTTCGGCCCGCTTTTTTGGCGGCCGCAATCATGGTTTCGCACTCCGCCGCATCCATGCCCATCGGTTTTTCGCAAATGACGTGTTTGCCTGCCTGCAGTGCGCGAATGGTGTATTCGGCATGCATGAAATTGGGCAATACGATGTACACGATATCAATGGCAGGATCGTCCTTGAGCCGGTCGAAGGTTTCATAATCATAGGTATGCTCAGGGGAAATGCCGTATTCCTTCTGCCAATTCACCGCCTTTTCCGGTGTACCGGTCACGATCCCCCTGAGTTCGCAAACCTTGGTTTGCCGCAATGCGGGGCCGAGCTGCAGGGTGGCGTAATTGCCCAGGCCGACGAGGGCAACGCCGAGCTTTTTGTCTTCGCTTACCATTCCGGATAGCAGTGTCGGAGAAATGGCGATGGCGCCGCCTATCGTTGCCAGGCTGCCGATGGCCGTCCTGCGTGTCATTGTTTTTCTCATGCTTACGGATTGATTTTGGTAACCGGAAACCCTTTCAACGGGTGGCCGTTATGGATACGGAGCTCAAAATACCAAAGACAGCGCTGAAATAAAAAAATTGTACGCTGCAAAGGAGAATTTACAGGTTTACAGGAAAAAGTTTTTTATCTCAAGCCTGATCCGTCCACCTCAATGCCATACTTTACCAACAAGCCCAATACCCCGGGTGTAGAAAATTTCGCACCGGCCAGGCGGTTCTTTTCGGGGTCCATGGCGTAGTTGGTTGCCGTCCGGAAATCTGCTTTGTGCAGGATGGTATCCTCAAAGATCGCTCCGGTCAGGTCGCAATGGTCAAATTCCGCAGCAGTGAGGTCGGCTGCCGTAAAATCCGCTTCTTCCAGGTTGCAATGGCTGAAGACCGTGCCTTTCAGCCCAAACTGGCAAAAGGTGGCGTAGTTCATCAGGCACCCTTCAAATGCCGTTTTGAACAGAAAATCGTGGCAGTCGTCGAAGTGAAGCCCCATCAATTTGCAATCCTGGAACCGGACATCCCTGAGCGCCGTTTTTTTAAGTGCCGCCATGCTGAGGTCGCAA
This sequence comes from Lewinellaceae bacterium, assembly GCA_020636325.1. Lineage (GTDB taxonomy): Bacteria > Bacteroidota > Bacteroidia > Chitinophagales > Saprospiraceae > JACJYC01. The sequence goes on along the minus strand of JACJYC010000008.1, from coordinate 132,803 downwards.
TTCCGGAAGGTGCATTCCAGGAACACGACCTCCGACAGATCCGACCCGGAAAGCAGGCAATCCTTGAAGACGCAGTTTTCATACCGCCCCTTCTCCAACCCGTTTTGAGTATAATCTGTTCCTTCAAAATGATGATCTTCGAATATGTTTTTATGCATTTGATGATCTTTTTGCCGGGCGTCCGCTTTTCGGCGCCGTTTCGTCTTTTATCCCGGTTTTGATATAAGATGGTTTTAGGGTTGGGCGGCCAACTGAAGACTGGCGAACTGCCAACTTTTTCATGGTTTTAGGGTTGGGTATCCGTTGCAGCTTCGACTTCGCTCAGCTACCGGAATGTGGTCTTGCGCCCGATTTACGACTCATGCCGCGCAAAATTTTACGTCGCTACTTGCGAATTTAAAGTGCCAAAATCTCCAATAATCCCTTCACCACATCATTCAGGGCCCTGATCGCCCCGGGGATATCCCAGGCTTCCCGGTTGCGGGCTTCCACATAATTGGAAATGCTGCGGATGGCGAAAAAGGGGACAGATTCCATGAGACAGACATAAAAAAAAGCGGCGCCTTCCATGGTTTCGATATCCGCCATGGGGTAGCGCGTCCGGATCCGGTCGATACTGGGCGGATAGCCGTGCACCTTGTTGACGGTCAGGCCCTTTGCAGGCGGCAGGAAAGCGAACTCACCCGCCGCTTCGTTGATCAGGGTGCCTTCCCGGTAAGGTACGGCATCCAGGTCGTTCAATTTCAGATCGAAGATATCGGAAAACTCCCCGTCGGCCTGTTCGGCGCCCAGGTCGGCGAACGTCTCGGAGATGACCTGCACCACAGCCCCCAGGCTCAGGTCGCGGTGATAGGCGCCCGCAATCCCGGCGTTGATCGCCAGGTCGTAGTGTTTGAGGGAGAAACACTTGCCCAAAGCGTAGGCAGTAGCCGTCATCCCGACGCCGGTATACAGCAGGTCCACTTCTGTTTGTCCGGCAATATAGCGTTCAAGCCCTTTCGACGACCAGTTTTCCTCCAGCCAGTCGCGAACAGGTTTGACCTCAAACGGGGTTGCAGAAACGAGCAGGATCCTCATATTCAGCGTTTATTTCCCGGTATAAACCACCCCTACCGCAGGCGTGAAGCCCAATATCTGGTGGTAAGCGGCGCTCACGTCGACAGCCAGCGCAGCATTCACCTTATAGCCGGCGCCGAAGGTAATTTCCGTTGGTTCGGTGGCTACCCCTATCCGGAGCGAAAGCGCATCGACAAGCCGGTAATCGATCCCCGTTTTCACGCGGGGCCCGAATTCGATATCCTTTTCCACTTCAGCCAGGAGGGCGATCTGGCCGGAAGGGCGGTAGTTGAATCCCAATCTGAATACGGTGGGCAGGTTTTCCCCGGGCGCCACTTCTACCCGCATCGGGTTGGCAGCGTGTACCCCGAAAGACAGCTTCGGGCTCAATTCAGCCATCAGCCCCAATTCAAACGAAAAAGTAAGCCGGCTGCCGTATTCCTCAATGCGGTGGTTGAACAGCAACATTTGTGCGCCGAGGGAAAAATTATCGGTCAGTTTACGGCCGTAAGCCAGCCCTGCGCGCTGTTCGCTGTACAATTCAAACCCGAAACTGTGCAAGGTCAGCCCCCATACCCCCGACCCGGTCGGCAGAGCAGCCGCCGCTCCGATGCTCTGCAATTCTGCCAATCCAAACCGCCGTTCGGCCTGTACCGCTGCCGTAAAAGCCTCTACATGCGCCAGCCCCGCCTGGTTGCCCCAGGCCGCACCGATATCGGTAAGGGTAGCCCGTACCCCGCCCATGGCCACCGACCGCGTGCCCGCTGAAATGGAACCGGCCGTTTGGGCATGCAAGAACAAAGGAAGCCCGCCGCATAAAAGTAACAGCAAAAGCCGTTCCCGGAAAACAGTCATCAGTAAAGCGTCAGGTTTGAATTTCATCTCCGCGAGTTTCAGGAAATTGTATTGATATTGTATATTCAGTCTTCAGTCTTCAGTTGGCAGTCTTCAGTTGGCAGTCGCCAGCATCCCCCGTCCGCCATAGCTCCCCAATCGCGACGGCGGGCAGCATCAAGCTTACCAATCCCTGCCTACAGCAGCCAGGTCTGCGCTGCACTTCGGGCTTAGTAATCTGCCCCCAATCCAGCATCCAGCATCCAGCAACAAGCATCCACCACGCCTCAGCGTGGCAGCATCAAGCATCAAGCATCCAGTATCCAGCATCCACCACGCCTCAGCGTGGCAGTATCCAGCAACAAGCATCCACCGTCCGCCAAAGCTCCCCAAGAGCGGCGGCGGGCAGCATCAAACCTCCACCCCGTTCTCCCGGCAGATCTCCGAAAAGAAATCGCCTGCCTCGGTCATCCGCCGGTCTTTGGTGTTGAGGTCCACTTGCACCAGGCCGAAGCGGTAGGTTGGTCCCAGGTTCCATTCAAAGTTATCGATGGTACTCCAATAAAAAAAACCGCGCAGATCTACGCCTTGGTCAAGGGCCTTTCTGCAAACCATCAGGTAGTCCTTCATGCTTTGAATCCGGGTCCTGGCGTCGTCCGTACAGATCCCGGATTCCACCACAATGATCGGCTTGCGATACCATTTGGTGAATCGCCTGAGCATTTGTCCGAGCCCTTCCGGCCGGTAGCCCCACATTTTATCGTGCGGGATGCCCAGCCGGCCGAGTTTGCCGGGTTTATCCACTTCGGTAACGGCGAACGGGGTAAACGGGACGTAAGCATAATAACTGAGCCCCCAGAAGTCGCATTTCGTGAACCGCTTTGAAGCCCTCCTGTGAAACCACCAGTCGGCAAACCGCGCGGGTATCCAGCCCAGCGGATGCAGGGAATGGAACCAGGCTGTATTCAGGGAAATGCCTACCCAGGCATGCGGATCGGCGGCCTTGATCAGGTCGTACAACACGCCGTGTGCGATGCTCATCATGCGCAGGCACCGGTTGGATTTGAAGTAGTTCTTCCTGAACGGCGGGAAAATGCCCAGCGTATAGGCATTCATGGCAAAGACGTTGGGCTCGTTGAAAGTATTCCAGAACCGCACATACGGCCCGAAATGCCGGATGACCCGTTGTCCGAAATCAACAAACGCATTGAGGTTATCTTCTGTCTGCCAGCCGCCGGCTGCTTCAAACCAACGCGGATGGGCAAAATGATGCAGGACCAGCATGATCGACATCCCGGAGGACCGCAATGATTCAAAAAACCGGACGTATTCTCCTGTCACAATCGGGTTGAAGGGTGCAAAAGGCGCCGGTTGAAGTTTGGCCCAATCGACCCCGCAGCGGTAAACGGTACCGAAGCTGCAAATGTATTCCAGGTCTTCCTCGCGCCGCAGTTCGTGGTCCGACGTCCGGTCAAAAATGAAGCCGTCCCTGGATTTCACCCCCCTCCAGTTGTGGTCGGAAGCCGTTTCGATCTGCGCTGCAGACGTGGAACTTCCCCATAAAAACCCATCCGGAAAGGAAATGCGCATAAATGAATTGCTTTTGGGGCCAAGTTAGGGTTTTGGATTTACATGGGCAATTGTTTCCCGGCGGATTGCCAACTGAAGACTGGCGAACTGCCGACTGTTTTATGGTTGGGCGGCCGTTAGAAAGGCAGCATGCCGCCATTTATCTTCCACTTACGACTTACGACTGGGTACTTACGACTTATGACTGGGTACTTACGACTTATGATTGACAACTGACATGGATGCGATTTGCAAACAAAATCAACCGAAGAATAACCACCCATGCCGTTTACTCAGCGGAATTGGCGGCCACGCCCGTTCGCCCTTACCTTTGAATCATCAATACAACACTTGTTTTAATCCTAAAATCAATTTTGAAAACAATGAAAAAAGGAATCCTGATGCTGTTGCTGGCCGGCTTTTCGGCTGCCCTTTCGGCACAATCCATTACCGCCGGCGTAAAAGCGGGCGGTCAGATCACCAATTACACCCACACCACGAACTCGAAAGCAGCCCTTAACTGGCACGCCGGCGGTTTCGCCTCTCTCAGGGTAGCGCCAAAATGGTCCGTGAAAGTTGAAGCGCTGTTATCGACCCAAGGCATCAAATCAGAGAACGGCGAATACAAAGATCAAACAGTTTACCTGCTCTTTCCGGCAATGGCCGTTTATGAACCCATGGACAAATTAAGCGTAGAAGCAGGTTTTCAAGGTAGCTCCCTGCTCAGCGCCAAGCTCAGGTTTCTGGACGAGGGCGGTTCATCCGATCGCAAGTACAAGTACGAAGGCGGCGACTGGTCGCTGGTCTTCGGCGCCGGCTACGAGGTCATGGACCGCCTGACCCTGAGCATGCGCATGAACGTGGGCATCTCCCAATTCCACAAACAAGCCGTCGATTCCAGGCAGCAGGTATTCCAGGTCTCCGCTGCCTATGCTATCGGTCGGTGGTAAGATGCTAGATACTGGTGGCTGGATACTGGATACTGGTGACTGGATACTGGTGACTGGATACTGGTGGCTGGATACTGCCACGCTGAGGCGTGGTGGATACTGGTGGCTGGATACTGGTGGCTGGATACTGGATACCAGATGCTGGTCCCAAGCATCTAGCATCTAGTATCTAGCATCTAGTATCAAGCATCTAGTATCAAGCATCTAGCATCCAGTCACCAGAAAGAAACCAAATGAAAACAGAAAAAGCGATTTGCTGGGTGTGAACAGATTAAGTGTGGTTTTAACAGCAGCGGTCGGCCGTTGAGGATTTTTGATCAACGGTCGGCCTCTTGCGCTTTTTGCGGGACTCCATCAAAAAAATCGTACCTTTCAAAGGCTAAAATCCGAAACCTATGATCAAGACGCTGGTAGTTGATGACGAAGAAAAAGCCAGATCGTTGCTGGTTTTTTTGCTGCGGGAAGAAGCCCCGGAAATCGGTGAGATCCGGGAAGCTGCAAACGGGGCCGAAGCCCTGAATGTCATGCGCGAATTCAAGCCCGACCTGGTCTTTCTGGATGTTGAGATGCCGGTAATGAACGGCTTCGATCTGCTGACCTCGCTTGACGCCTGGGATTTCGACATTATTTTCACCACGGCGTATGACCAGTACGCTATCCGGGCCATCCGGTTCAGCGCGCTGGATTACCTCATGAAGCCGGTCGACCCCGATGAGTTGCGCCTGGCCGTCGACCGGTTCTTGTCCAAACAACAAACCGCTAAAGGGCCGCAATACCGCAACCTGATCAATAACCTTCAACCCGGCAACGACCGGGAAATGAAACTGGCCATCCCAACCACCGACGGCGTTTATTTTTACCGGACCGACGAGATCATCCGATGCGAAGCCGACAGCAACTATACCATGTTCTACCTGACGCAGAACCGGAAATTCCTGTGCGCCAAAACCCTCAAGGAGTTTGACGAGCTGCTCACCGAACACGGCTTCATCCGGGTCCACAAATCACACCTGATCAATATCCGGTATGTGGAGAACTACCTGGGCAAGGGGAGCGTGCGCATGCAGGATAAAACCGAAATCCTGGTGGCGCGCCGCAGAAAAGAAGAAGTAAAAACAGCTTTAATGGGCAAATAAACCTATGTGAATTGAACAGGTCGTTGTACATATCAGCCTTGTACATATTGATCCTATCGGGATGCGGGGACCTGATCGGCCAAAAACCGGATTTTCGGAAAATCATCATTAAAGAGGCAGGCGGCGTTTCCATGGCCGAGGTGTTCAGCATCACCGAAGATAAGAAAGGGTTTATCTGGATGTCCAATTATTACGGCTTGATGAAGTACGACGGCACCTCCGTCAGAATATTTTCCAATTCGCCCATCGATACCCAAAGCATTACCTTCGGCGGATTGAATTACCTGAAAAACAGCCGGGATAACGGCATATGGGTCGGCAGCCTCAACGGAGGTGTGAGTTTTTTTGACCTGAACACGGAAACGGCCGTCAATTATTTAAATGACCCGGACGACCCCGCTTCACTGAGCAGCAATCAGGTGACCGTACCGTTCGAAGACCCCGATGGCAGACTATGGGTGGGCGCCTCCGATTTTACCCTCAACCTGCTGGATCGGGCGAAAGGGACGTTCAGGCGCTACCGGCCCGCCCTGCCGCCCGGGATCGCCTTATCCGCATCCGAACCGGGCACACTCGGCGAGATCATCCAGGACCCCCTTGATCCGGACCTGCTCTGGCTGGGCTCCAAAACCGGCCTCTTTTCCTTCCGCAAATCGACCGGCAGTTTTACCTATTTCCCCTATCCGCAGCAGAGGGTGTTCGAAACCTGGTACCGGGATTACCCCATCGAACTGCTGGTAACCCCCGATCGGAAAATCTGGATCGGCAGCTACAATACGGGGCTGTTACAATTCAATCCGTCGGATCATTCCTGGCATTCCTGGCGCAATCAAAACAGCGCTTTCGAAGACGCCATTGCCAATTCCATCATTGAAATCATTGATGCAGGAGATAATCTGCTGCTCATCACCGTCCGCACCGGCGAAATTTGGTGGTTTGACCGGAAAACCGGTGCGCTGGAAGTAGAGAACCTCCAACCCGGCGTAAAAGGCCTGGCGCCTGCCATTTACAGCGCGCTCAAACGGCCGGACGGCGATATATGGCTAGGGCGGGGAACGGATATCGTGATCCTGACCCAAAAACCGCCGGCCATTCCCACCGTCAGTTTACCGCGCAAAAACCCGAACCTGACCAGCAACAACTGGATGCGCGCTTCACTGCTTTCGCCGGACAACACCCGGCTGTACCTGGGGACTTTGCACGGGGACGGCCTGCTGATCTGGGATCTTGAAAAGGACGAGTTTTCGGCCGTTCGGTACAATCCCGACAGGAATGTCCAGGATATTTTCATGGATGACCTGTTCATGGATCAGACAGGCAGGATCTGGATCGGTTCAGCCGCCGGCCTGTTGTTCTGGGACCCCGGCGCCGAACGGATCAAACCGGCAACCCTTTTATACCCGGCGTTAAAGCGCCTGTCCAACGCTCACCTGACCGCCGTCTGCATCGCAGCGGGCCGCATATGGATGGGTACCGAGCACAACGGGCTTTTTACCCTGAGCCTGGAGCGTGCCGAATTGGAAGTGGTCCAGGAACCTTTTTTAAGGGAAGTGACGGTCAATAAGATCGCTGAGGGCCCCGACGGCAGGATCTGGATCGGCTGCAACCGCGGGTTAAGTTTTTTTGACCAAGCCTCATCGCGCTATACCTGTTTCGGGAAGTCACCCCGCAAGAAAGCAGGCCTCAGCAATGCTCAGGTGAATGATTTTGAATGGGATGAAAAGGGCGGCATGTGGATTGCTACGCTGGGCGGCGGCATCAATTTTCTCCCGCCTGTTCCGGCAAAAGACGAGCCCATTTTCCAGTATTTCATGAACGACGGAACGCCCGGATGCAATAATATCTATCAGATACAGATCCACCCTAACGGACAAATCTGGCTCGGCAACGACAGCGGTCTGAGCATGTTGGATCCCCAAACCGGGATTTTCATCAATTACGACAAGCGCGACGGGCTGTTTGCCAAGATCGGGTCGCTTCAGGTATTACCCGACGGCGATATCCTCAGCGGCGGAAACATGGGGTTTCACCTGTTCAATCCCGATTCATTGCTGCGGTCGGAATCCGTCCCGGTTCCGTACATCAAAAACTTCAAGGTTTTCGACCGGAATTTCCAGCTGAAGGACACCTTAATGCTGGCGCCCGGACAAAACCACTTTTCACTGGAACTGGGCGCGCTGAATTTCAATCTGAATGCCCGGAACACCTATATGTACCGGCTTAAAGGCCACGATCCGGATTGGGTCTTTTCCGGCGACCGGAATTATGTAGCCTATACCAACCTGAAGCCCGGGCCTTACCGGTTCGAATTGAAGGCCGCCAACCGGCACAATGCGTGGTCGGACAAAGTTGCCGGGGTAGATATTTATATCCGTCCGCATTTCTGGGAAGCGGATTGGTTCAGGATGCTGGTAGCGATCGGCCTTGCGCTCGTCGGATGGGGCTTCAGTACTTACAGTCGCTTCAAGCGTCGCGAAAAACAGGCCCAGCAGCTCATCGATTATTACGCCAACTCGTCCTATAATTTCTCAACCGAAGACGACATCCTGTGGGATCTGGCGAGCAATTACATCTCCAGGCTCCACTTTGAGGATTGCGTCGTTTATCTGCTGGACGAAAACCGGCAGGTCCTGGTCCAGAAAGCCGCTTTCGGCCCTAAAAATCCCAAAGCAAACGAGATCTACCAGCCTATCGAGATCCCGGTGGGTGTAGGAATTGTCGGTTCGGTGGCGGTTTCCGGGGAAGGCGTGATCGTGCAGGACATCCGCAAGGATCCGCGGTACATTCCCGATCAGTTTGCCGGCAGATCCGAGATTGCAGTTCCCATCATCCAGGATGAAAAGGTGATCGGCATCATTGACGCGGAGCATTCCGAGGCCGGTTTTTTCAAACCTTACCATTTTCAGCTCTTATCCACCCTGGCAGCCCTGTGCGCCAACAAACTGGCCGCCGCCAGGGCCGGAGTCGCCATTGCCGAGAAAGAAACCCAATTGCTGGAGTTGGATAAGCACCTGGCCGAAACCCAACTGATCGCCCTGCGAGCCCAGATGAATCCCCATTTTCTCTTCAATTGCCTGAATTCCATCAATTGGTATATCGTCAAAAACAAGCCGAGGGAAGCCTCCCGGTATCTGACCAAGTTTTCCCGCCTGATCCGCCTGATCCTCGACCACTCCAAGGCGCGGCAGATCACCCTGGAAAAGGAACTGGAAGCCCTCAAGTTGTATATCGAAATTGAAGCCATGCGGTTTGACGAAAAATTCGAATTCCAGCTTGAGGTCGACGATCAACTCGACCCGGAAGAGATCAATATACCGCCGCTCATCTTCCAGCCTTATGTAGAGAACGCCATCTGGCACGGGCTGATGCAGGCCCCCTATCCCGGCCGCCTGCTGATCCGGCTCAGGCCGAACGGGCGTTTTCTGGAATGCATTATCGAAGACAACGGCATCGGCCGTCAGGCCGCAAGAACATTGCAACAGCAGTCCCTGGCGACAAAAACCTCGCAGGGCATGAGTATAACCGCCAAGCGCATTTTATTGCACCAACAACAAGCCGGCTCAGAAACGCCGGTGGAAATCATCGACCTGTACGACGAAACCGGACATCCCGCCGGAACAAGCGTACGTTTAAACCTGCCAATATGAAATCCAATGAACAATTAAAGACGCTTCTGGTGGACGACGAAAAAAGAAGCCTCGAAACCATGCAATGGCTGCTGGAAGAATGTTGCCCCGATGTAGAGATCATCGGCATGTGCGAATCCGCGATGAAAGCCATCGAATTCATCAACCAACACCAACCCGATCTGCTCATCCTCGACATCGCCATGCCGGTCATGAACGGGTTCGACCTGATCACCCGGCTTTTCCCCGTGCCCTTCTCCGTGCTTTTTGTAACCGCCCACAACGGGCCCATCGTCCGCATCCTCAGGAAAACAGGCATCCCCTACCTCCTCAAACCCGTCGACGACGAAGAACTCTCCGCCATGATCGACCGCATCTCCCAGGACCGCCCGCTCATCACCGGGGAACAACTCGCCGCCTTGAGCATGGGGATTGATAGTTGATAGTGGTAAGTCGTAAGTCGTAAGTGGTAAGTGTCGGTAAGGCGATGTGTCGGCCATCACAACGGCAGCACGGGCCGTCAGGTCCGCCATGTCCGTAGAGACGGAAGATTTTCCGTCTCGTTTTTCGTCGAATTTTCCGTCTCGTTTTTCGTCGAATTTTCCGTCTCGTTTTTCGTCGAATTTTCCGTCACATTTTCCGCCGCATACACCAAAATCCCCACATCCCATTACAACGGCAGCACGGGCCGTCAGGTCCGCCATGTCGGTAGCACCCGGGTTGTATTTTACGTTTCCGGCCTGTAGGGCCGGTATGTGATTTTTAGTCGTAAGTCGTAAGTCATAAGGAGGGGTAAGGCAGGGATTCGACTCTGCAATGGCTGCTCAACCAAAAAAATCAGCCGTAAGCAGGGACGCATTATCCTGCGTCTACAAAACCGCCGACAAAAAAACCTTATCCCCTATAAATTAAAGCGTAAGCCTGCGTTCCCCGCGGCGGGCAGCAACCACCACGCCGCGGCGTGGCAGTCTTTCAGTTGGCAGTCCTGGAATCCAGCATCCAGCATCCAGCCACCAGCATCCCCCGTCCGCCATAGCCCCAGGCGACGGCGGGCAACACCTTCACACTGAGCATAGTCGAAGTGAAGCAACAAGCATCCACCACTCCTCAGCGTGGCAGCCACCAGCATCCCCCGTCCGCCATAGCCCAAAGGCGACGGCGGGCAGCATCAAGTATCAAGTATCAAGCATCAAGCATCAAGTATCAAGCATCAAGCATCACTCCACCCATTCCCCCACAAACAAATTGGTATCGTGCGTACCGCCGTTGTGCCGGTTAGAGGAGAAAACCATATTTTTCCCATCGGGAGAGAACATGGCAAAAGAGTCGAATACCGAATCGTAGGTGATCTGTTCAAGGCCGGTTCCGTCCAGGTTGATGGCAAACAGGTTGAATTTCGGCCGGCCGCCTTCTTCGCTGTGGTGGTTGGAAGAGAAAACGATCTTGTTCCCGGAGGGCGTGAAATAGGGCGCCCAATTGGCTTTACCGAGGTGGGTAACCTGCCGCATATCGCTGCCGTCTACATTGGCGACAAAGATCTCCATATTGGTCGGTTGAACCATTTGTTTGGACAACAGGTCTTTGTAAACCGCCACGTCTTCCGCCGATTTCGGCCGGGATGCGCGCCAGACGAGCTTGGTGCCGTCGGGAGAGAAGAAGGCGCCGCCGTCGTAGCCCAGTTCGTTCGTTATCTGTCTGACATTGGAACCGTCGGTATCCATGGTGTAGAGCTCCAGGTCGCCGGAGCGGTCGGAGGTGAAGACGATCTTCGTCCCGTCTGGTGAAAGGGTTGCTTCTGCGTCATAACCCGGCGAGTTGGTCAGCCGGTTTATGATGTTCCCCTTGAGGTCGGCAACAAAAATGTCGAACGAATTGAATACCGGCCAGACATATTTGCCCTCCAGGGTACGCGGAGCTGCCGGACAGGTATCCGCCGACAGATGGGTTGAGGCGTACAGGATCGAGGTATCGCCGGGCATGAAAAAAGCGCAGGTCGTCCGGCCTTTTCCGGTGCTGATCATCTGGGGCCGGTCGCCGGTATACCCTGAAATCGGCATATAAAAAATCTGATCGCACGGAATGTTCCATTCGGGATTCGTTGCCTGGAAGGACAGCATCTGACCGTCAAAACTGAAATAGGCTTCGGCATTGTCACCGCCGAAAGTCAGTTGTTTCAGGTTTTTTAAATGGGTTTCCTGTTCGTACCGAAGGGTGTCGGCAGGCGGTGTTTCCGTTTCCGCTTCTTTGGCAGAGGGTTGGCAGGCTGCTGCCGCTAGGAGCAATAAAAGTAATCCCGAATATTTCATACCGTTATAATTTGGGGCAAAAATAAACGCAGAATCCAATTAAAGGACGCTGATTCAACTCCAAAGCGATAAATATTACTTTTTGATGACGTTTACGATTACAGTGATCAGTTTTCAGTTTTCAGTTGTCAGTTGTCAGTGATCAGTTGTCAGTTGTCAGTGGTCAGTTGTCAGTTGTCAGCCGGATAGCTGAGCGAAGCCGAAGCTGCAACGGACGCCCAACCATAAAACCATGAAACAATCCAACCATAAACCTATAAACCCCCACTTTTAGCACACTCGCGTCAAAATTGCCGGATTGCCCATGTTTTTTTGAACCTCCACACAACGCAAGCCCGCTTTTATTCGTATTATTGCAGGATCATTAGCGGCTTATCACCTTATCCCGGATCCCCGTTCTGAAAAACCCTGAACCAAAAATATCATTAACAATGACCGCTACCTGTTTTTCGCGCTTGTTCACAGCCGCACTTTTACTGTCTGCTCCCTTCCTTTCGGCCCAGGTGCCGACCATTCAGGATTGCCTGGGCGCCATTCCGGTATGCCAGGAGGTCTACACCGAATCGCAATCGCCCACCGGCGACGGCAACTATCACAACGAGATCAATACGGCCATCAGTTGTACCGACGGCGAGATCAGCTCCATCTGGTATACGTTTACCGTCCAGGAAAACGGATTCCTCGGCTTTATCCTCACGCCCAACAACCCCAATGACGATTACGACTGGGCGCTGTTCGACATCACCAACGCCACCTGCAGCCAGATCAAAACCAACCCCAACCTGCTCGTCAGCTGCAATGCGGCAGGCGGCGGCAATTGCAACGGCATCACCGGCGCTACCGGCGGCACCAATTTCGATATCCAGGGCGCCGGATGCAACAACTTTCCGCCCAGCATCGGAGCCGGTTATACCCCGTTCAACGACCGCGTCCCCATGCAGGCCGGGCGCACCTATGTCCTGATGGTGTCCAACTGGACCCAATCCCCCAACGGCTATAAGATCGACTTCAGCCCCTCGACGGGCCTCGGGATCATCGACCAGACCCGCCCCCAGGTGGCGGCCGTCGAACCGCCCGATCAGTGCGGCGAATTCAAGATCCATATCGAATTCAGCGAGAATATCCAGTGCAATACCATCGCCAACAGCAACTTCCGGCTGACCGGCCCCGGCGGCCCCTATACCCTGACCGTAGCCAACAGCGTGTGCAATGCCGGCGGTGATTATGCCCGCGAAATGGACCTCATCATCGACCCGCCGCCCGCCGACCTCGGCGATTACCTCTTCGAAGTGGTGAGCAACGAATCGGACCAGTTGCTGGACCTCTGCGGCAACCCGTCCCATGTGCTGTCCTATAATTTTACCGTTGATTATCCGCCCTACATCAATGTTGAATTGGGCGGCGACACCTCCTTGCTTTGTGTCGGCCAATCCCTGCTGCTGGATGCCACCAACCCGCTGGCAACCTATTCCTGGCAGGACGGTTCAACCGGACCGACCTACAATGTCACTACGCCCGGCACCTATAAAGTGACCGTGGTAAACGGTTGCGGTACGCGCACCGACCAGATCCAGATCTCCTACATCAATCAACCGCCGACGGTCAGTTTCGGCCCGGACCAGACCCTCTGCCCCGGCCAGACCATTACCCTCGACGCAACCAATCCCTTCGGGGTTTACCAATGGCAGAACGGCGCCTCCACGCCGACCTTCACCGTCAACGGACCGGGTGTCTATTCGGTCCAGGTGACCAATGCCTGCGGTTTGGATACGGATGAAATCACCGTGGATTATATCGAACCGATCAGCCTGGAGCTCGGCGCCGATCAGGTATTGTGCAAAGGCACGGATGTGACCTTCAACGTCACGCAAGCCGACGGCCTGACCTACAAATGGCAGGACGGCAGTACCAATCCCATTTACAGCGTGACCGAAAGCGGAACGTACAGCGTCACCGTCACCACCCAATGCGAAACCAAAACCGACCAGGTCAACATCACCTTCATCGAAGATCCGGTGGTGGAACTCGGGCCGGATCAGACCATCTGCGAAGGGGAATCCATCACATTGGACATCACCATTCCTGGCGCCGGCTACAACTGGTCGGACGGATCAACCGCCCCCGCACGGCAAATCGACCAATCCGGCGAATATGCAGTGACGGTCACCACGGCCTGCAATCAGCTCACCGACCGCATGCGCCTGACCGTCATCGACTCCATCCATACGGAATTGGGCCGCGATACGTTCATCTGCGGAGGGGAAGTGATCGTACTGGATGCATCGGCCGGCACACAGGCAACCTACCAATGGTCGACCGGTGAAACCAAGCCGACGCTCACCGTCCGGGAACCCGGGGTTTACAGCGTCAACGTGGCCAACGATTGTCAGGCTGTTACCGACCGGATCGAGGTCAAGGAATGCGAGGTCTGCACCTTGTTCCTGCCCAACGGGTTCTCGCCCAACGGCGACGGCATCAACGACCTGTTCAAACCCGGCTACGAATGCCAGATCCTCGACTATCAGCTCAAGATCTTCGACCGGTGGGGCGCCCTGCTTTTCGAAACTTCGGACATCGAACAGGGCTGGAATGGGAAAAAAGCCGGAGATTTGCTGGCCCCGGGCGTATACGTCTGGTGGATCGATTATACCGTCATGGAAAACGGCAAGCCCCGCAAGGACCGGATCACCGGGGATGTGGCGCTGTTGAAATGAGATTGGAATGGTGATTTGTTGATCTGAGGATTTGTTGATTTGAAGTTTCAAATCACCAAATCAACAATCCCCATGCCCCGGCGTGGTCGATTGATTCGATTGATCCGATTTTGGATAAACGCCTTTTGGTCAGTCCAATCGAAACATTCGGATTAATCGGCCAAATCGGATTAATTGAGTTCGAGTTTTTGTCAAAATGAAAAGAAGTCCAAAGATACAATCGCTGTTGCAACTGCTGCTGTTTGCAGGCATCGTCATTTTTATCAATATCCTGGCGAATGCGCGGATCGGCAATACCTCCCTGTACGGCTCGCTCGACCTGACGGAAGAAGGCAAGTTCACGCTGACCAAAAATACCAGACAGATCCTGGACAGCCTCGACAAGGTGATCTTTGTAAAAGTCCTGCTCGACGGCGAATTTCCGGCCGGCTTCAAACGCCTTCAGCGGGAAACCCGCGAACTCCTTGAGGACTTCAAGGCCAGGTCGCCGCTCGTGGAATACGTTTTTTCCGACCCGAATGCGGGCAGTATCGACGAGATCAACGAGCGCAGGAAACAACTGAAAGACGACTACGGGATGAACCCCGTACAGTTCAACGTGGGCACCAAATCGGGTACGAGCCGCCAGCTGATCTACCCTTACGCGATCATTTCCATGGGCGAACGGGACCTGACCATCAACCTCCTGGAGAACGAGATCCCGGGCGTCCTGCCGGATGAGACCATCAACACGTCGGTTGCACTGCTGGAATATAAGTTTGCGAACGCCATCCAGAAACTGATGCAATCGCCGGCCGAAAAACCGGCTATCCTGTTTACGGCAGGCCACGGCGAATTGTCCGAACTGGAAACGGCCGACCTGGAAAACGACCTCAGGCAGTATTACAACACGGGGCGGGTGGTCCTCGACAGCGTACCGGTCCTCCCCGATCAGGTTGAGGTACTGGTAGTGGCCAAACCGCACGATGCCTTCTCGGACAAAGACAAATTCAAGATCGACCAATACATCATGGGCGGCGGCAAGGTCCTTTGGCTGATCGACCGGATCGGCGTCGACCTCGACAGCCTGAGCGGCCGCCGGGAATTCTACCCGAAACCGAACGACCTGGCACTCGACGACCAGTTGTTCAAATACGGCATCCGGATGAAAGACGAGCTGGTGCTGGACATGCAGTGCTCCGTCATCCCGCTCACCTCCGGCTCTCTCGGCAATGCCCCGAAACTGGATTATTTCCCCTACCCCTATCACCTGGTGGTCTCTCCGAGGGTAGACCATCCCATTGTCAAGGGGTTGGGTATGGTGAACCTGCTGTATCCCAGCCCGATCGATACCGAAAATTCACCGCCGCCGGGTGTTGACCGCACGGTTTTGCTGACCTCTTCCGACAAGACCCTGTTCCAGTTGCTGCCGGTGGGTCTGGATTTCAACTTTCAACGGTACGGATTGGATGAGACCAAGTTCGACAAGCCGCCGCAGCCGCTGGCCGTTTTGCTGGAGGGAGAGTTTCCTTCCTTTTTTGCCAACCGGGTAGAAGAGAGCTTCCTGGAGGTGTACAAGAAGATCGGCGCTCAATTCAGGGAAAAAAGCGACCCAACGCGCATGATCCTGGTGGCCGACGGCGATGTGGCGCGCAACCCGGTCGACTGGCGGGAAGGGCGTTTCGGCAAGCTGGGATTCAACCGGTTTGAATTCGAAGGCAAGGGCTACCTGTTTGCCAACAAGGATTTCCTCATCAATGCCATAGAATACCTCATCAACAGCCACGGGGTCATCGAGGCTCGTTCGAAGGAGGTGAAGCTGCGCTTGCTGGACACCTCCGCCGCTGAACGAAACGCCGGACTGTGGCGTTTGGTAAATATCGGCCTTCCGCTGGTCTTGCTGGGCCTGTTCGGGGTCCTGTACAATTATATCCGCCGCCGGCGGTTTGCGACCAATCCTTCAGAATAGGACATGAAAAAAACGCTCTTTTTACTGCTTGCATTCATTTTGCTGGGCATAGCTGCGATCTGGTACATTTCAGCCAAACCCGATAACATGAGCCGCCTGGCTGCCGAACGGACCTTTGCCGTTCCGGATACCGCTTCCATTTACAAGATCTTCATTGCCGACCGTTATGGCGTAAAAACCTTGCTGGAACGCAAGAACGGCTACTGGCAGTTCGACGGCAAATACCGCGCCCGCAAGAATGCCATGGACAACCTGCTGGACGCTATCCGCCGGGTAGAAATGAAATTTCAGCCGCCGGCCCCCATGTCCAAGAACATCATCAACAGCCTGGCCACCGACGGGCTCAAGGTTGAGATCTACGACAAACAGGACAAAATGGTCATGTCCTATTATATCGGCGGCTCCACCTCCGATGAGCGCGGTACCTTCATCCTCCGCGACGGGTTCGAACAGCCTTACGTGGCCCACCTGCCGGGGTGGGAAGGCAACCTGCGTTTCCGCTACAACCTCGCCGGCGACGAATGGCGCGACCGGGCCGTGTTTTCCACCCAATTGGAGGACATCCAGGCCCTGTCGGTGGAATATCCCCTGCAACGCGACAAATCCTTCAGGATCGAACGCAAGGGCGACGAATTTGCGCTGTATCCCTTTTACGAGATCACGCCGCAGATCGCCAGGCCGCTGCGCGACGGCGCCATTGAAGCCTACCTCATCGGGTTTGCCCACCTTTCCGCGGAAACCTACCAGAACAAGAACCCCAACCGGGATTCGCTGGACAAGATGATCCCCTTCTGCGAGATCATGCTGACGGACACGAAGGGCAATACCCGGTCGGCCCGGTTTTATCCCCGCGATCCGACGATCGTTGAGAACGCCACGACCGGCAAACGTGAAGAAGTGGTGGAACGCTTCAACTGCCTGTCGAGTACCGGCGATTTTATGGTGGTGCAGAACGTCCTGCTCAAAAAAGTGCTGTGGGCCTATGAGTACTTCTTCCAGAATTGAGCCGAAACTGTCCGTTGTCATCTGCACCTACAACCGCAGCGACCTGCTGAAGCTGTGCCTGGAATCCCTGACCCGGCAAACGGCGCCGGCTGACCTTTTTGAGGTATTGGTCGTCGACAACAATTCTCCGGACGACACGGCTGAAGTGGTCAGGAGTTTTCAAGGTAAAACCGGGGTCGAATTCCGCTACTGCCTGGAAAAACAGGTGGGTCTGAGCTTTGCCCGCAATACAGGCTACCGGGAAGCGCGCGCACCCTGGATCGCCTACCTCGACGACGACGCCAAGGCCCGCCCTGATTTTGTGGAACGCGCCGTCTGGATGACCGAAAACACGGATTATCCCTTCTTCGGCGGGCTCGATATCCCGTGGTACCCGTTCGGCAAACCCGCCTGGTACCAGGACCGCTACGCCAGCAGCCGCTACCGCCACAAGACCATCGCCACGCTCACCGGCGACGAACACGCCTTCGGCTGCGTGATGGTGATGCGCAAGGATATCCTGGAGCGGTTCAACGGCTTCAATACTGCTATCGGCATGCGCGGCAACGTGGTAGGCTACAACGAGGAGACCGAGCTACAGAACCGCCTTCGCGCCGAGGGCCTGCTGATCGGCTACGACCCCGACCTGGTGATCGACCACGCCGTGGCCCCGCACAAGCTCCGGATCGACTGGTTCTTCCAGTCCGCCTTCGCGCACGGCCGCGACAAGATCCGCAGCGGCATGACCGGATCGGGCGGGTTTCACCTGTTCCTGATCGCCGTCACCGGTCTGGCGCTTACCTTTATCGACCTGGTAAAGAACTCCTTCAAACTGGCATTTTCCAAAAATTATCACATCGAGAACTGGCTCATCGACACCTTCAGGAAGGCGGCCAAGCGGGTGGGGATGGTGTATACGGGGTTGGTAGAGAGAGAGGGTGAGAGGGTGAGAGGGTGAGAGGGTGAGGGTGAGAGGGTGAGAGGGTGAGAGGGTGAGAGAGTGAGAGAGTGAGAGGGTGAGAGAGTGAGAGGGTGAGAGAGTGAGAGCCCGACTGCGTAACGCCTGCGGCGTCAATTCGGCGGATGGGAGCATAAGCGGGCGGTTTTGCCGGATGCCGTTGAGTATGAGAACAAGGCGCTACTCGCGAATAAATGCATGGTTTGTGTAAAAAAATACGCTTTTACTCAGTTTATTGAGTAAATTTACTCAGTTTATTGAGTAAAATATGAAAAAATACTATCGCAGTCAATATTTTTTGTTGCAAAAACGGATTGCCGAGCCTCGTCGTTTTATTCAGGTTTTGGCCGGCCCAAGGCAGGTGGGTAAAACGACTATCGCGCTGCAATTGGTGGAGACAACAAGTCTTCCGCACCATTTTGCAGCGGCAGACGGCGCTCTGCCATCTGATAATATCTGGTTGGAGCAGCAATGGGAAACAGCAAGATTAAAATGGAAACAATCCGGTGCTGATTCATTCCTTTTGGTTATCGATGAAATTCAGAAAATCGAAAATTGGAGTGAAGCAGTAAAGGCCCAATGGGATGCCGATACCAGAAACCGCCTCCCTATAAAAATTCTGATTTTGGGATCCTCCAGACTTTTGCTGCAACAGGGTCTAACTGAGTCGTTAGCCGGGCGTTTTGAAATTACGCATATCCCGCATTGGTCTTATCAAGAAATGAAAGAAGCCTTCAGTGTGACCGTGAATCAGTTTATCTGGTTTGGCGGTTATCCTGGGGCCACAGACTTGATTTCAAATGAATCGAGGTGGAAACAATACATCACAAATGCCTTGGTAGAAACAAGCATTTCGAAGGATATCCTGATGCTCACCCGAGTAGACAAGCCGGCACTTATGCGGCGATTGTTTGATTTGGGATGCGCTTATTCCGGGCAAATCTTATCCTATAACAAAATGCTCGGGCAACTTCTGGATGCAGGAAATACAACCACGCTTTCCCACTATCTTCAATTGTTGGGAACTGCAGGGTTATTGACGGGATTAGAAAAATTTACCCCAAACAAAATCAGCCAGAGATCGTCCAGCCCCAAACTCATGCCTTATAATACGGCGCTTGTCAGTGCACAAATGACAGAGTCTTTCGAACGAGCCGCTGTCAAACCCGACCTGTGGGGAAGAATGGTAGAATCCGCCATTGGCGCCCATTTGCTTAATTTCGCACTGACGGAGAATTTTGAAGTATTTTACTGGTCTGAAGGCAACGCTGAAATCGACTTTGTTTTGCGAAACAGAAATCAGGTCCTGGGAATTGAGGTAAAAAGCGGTAATATTCAAAAATCGGCAGGAACCAAAATGTTTAAACAGCGATTTCCAGAAGCAAGGATACTACTGGTTGGACAAACGGGAATTCAGGTTGAAGAATTTCTGAGTATGAATCCGGTGGATATCTTTTAGCGATTGTTTTTTGGTCATGTTTGGGGCCCTGGCTTTTGCTGCCGATGCCCTGAAAGGTGAACGCGTTTACCCGATTGCAGTATGAAATTCGTAACTGATGAAGGGGTCGATGAACAGATTGTAGCTAGATTACGGCAAGATGGCCACGATGTTTTATATATAGCTGAATTATCCCCGGGAATTGTGGATGAAGAAATTCTTTCCTTTTCAAATGGAGAAAGCCGGATATAATGACGAGCGATAAGGATTTTGGAGATCTCGCGTACCGAAATAAAATGGCTCATTCAGGAATCATATTAAACCGGCTTTATGAACTTCCTTCCTTAAAAAAAGCCGAGATCGTTTCCCAAGTTATTAAACAATTGGGAGATTCGTTAATTGGCTCATTTACAGTGATACAACCAGGGAGGATAAGGATTAAAAAGATGTAAATATCACCAGAAATTTCTACCGTAAAAATTCCTCCTCCAACACCCGCTCATTTCCAACCGCATCCCGTACCACCAACCGCAAGTTGTGTTTACCCGAAGGCAGGTTTCCGGAAAAAGTATGCGTGATCCGGTCCCGTTTGGCGTCATACTCCATCAGCACCCATTGGCCGTCGATGGTGGCGTGGAAATCCAGGCCGGGTACGTTGCCGGCAGTGGGATAATTGTCGTCGATGCGGAAGCTCATGCTGCCCGACCTGCGCATGTCGTATTTGAAATTCACGGGGCGGATGGTGGGCGGCGTCAGGTCGGTCATGATGCAATAATCGCCCAGCGAGCGGGCCTTTGATTCCAGAAAACCCTTTTCGTTCCACTTGCCGCCGCAGTTCAGCACGTAATTGCCGGCGCCGCAATAGGCGATAAAGGCTTTGTCCCGCAAATTTTCCGGCATTGAAGTCGCCCGGATGGCGATGTCAAAATACCGGTTGACAGGTACGGCCGCGTCGTGGATATGGTGAACGGAAGAGTAAATATTGTCGGAATGGTCGGTTGAAAAGTTGTATTCCATGTAGAGGTCCTGGTACAGGGTGCTGTCCGGGAAATAGAGGTACACCGACGGATTGTCGACGATGCTGGCTTCGTCGTACGGCAGGAAATAGTTGTAGGTTTTCTCCGGCCGGACAGGCGGATCGCCCTTTTGGCGGACCCAGAATTCCAAAACGGAGGCATTCCCGTCGGCGTCTTTCGCTACCATTTTCATTTTGACGGCCTTTGTCCGGGACAGGGTCACCACCCCGTTATTCTTTTCATGGCGGTAAATGGACAGGTGATTGCCCGGCAAAGCGTAACAGCGGTTGAAATACGCCCGATCCTCGCGATAGGCGTCGTAATCGAGATGTGCGTTGAGGTACCGGGTTTCGTCAAACGAGAATTTGTCGAGGGTGAAGTTGTAGATCAGGCTGTCGCCTTTGAACACATCCAGGGAATAGATCCCGTTCCAGTTGCTGACGTAGTTCATATGGTCGTATACCTTGAGGGCAAAGCCGACCCGGTCGGAAGGGGCCAGCAGCGTATCCCCCTTGATGCCGTATCCGCTGCCTTTGCGGATGAGGGAAAAGAGGTTTTCACCCAGGTCCTCGCGGCGGTCATTGAGCCAGTACATTTTGAGCTGGTGCATGCGCGGCGGCTGGTTGTCGGTCACATCCAGGCCGAACAGCAGCGGGTTCAGCGGGATCTCCGATTCGGTTTCCCGGATCTCGAAGTGAAGATGCGGCCCCTGCGAGCCGCCGGTGTTGCCCATTTCAGCGATCAGGTCGCCCTGGTAGACCGGGAACTGGTCCGCCCGTGGAAACAGTTCCACCTCAAATTTTTCATCCGCCCGCTGGTGGCTCAGGACAAATTCCCGGATTTCCGGAATAAAGGCATTCAGGTGGGCGTAGCAGGTGGAATAGCCGTTGGGGTGCGTGATCTGCAGAAAATTGCCGTACCCGGAGGCATCCACTTTGATGCGGGATACGTACCCGTCGGCGGCGGCGTAAACCGGCACGCCCATCCCCCCTTTGATATCGATCCCGCTGTGGAAATGGTTGGGCCGCAGCTCGCCGAACGTACCGGCCAGCAGCAGAGGCCCTTTGATGGGGGAATGGAAATAATCGCGCGGATAATGCGGTTCGCTATCCGGGAAAAAGGCCAACAGGAAGAGGGCGCTGACCAGCAGCAACAGCACGGGTGGTTTGCCGGCAATCATGGGTCGTCGTACTTGTTTTGGGGTAAATATAGGGTATTTTTTGAAGACGGTGGACGGTGGATGGTGGATGGTGCCCGACTACGCCGAGGCTTCGTCGGGCGGGGGACGGTAAGCCGGGCGGAAGGATTACTAAGCGAGCCTGGCCCCAAGGACAGGCCGATTGGTAAGCCGGATCGGATAGGTTTTGATTGACGACAGCTGATTACATGATTACCGCCTTCGCTCCAGGCTACGGCGGTCAGGGTCTGATTTTGGATGGAAGCGTCCGTTGAAAAGACATCCGCCCGTTGGTTTCTTTACTTCAACAATCCTATATCATCATTCATCATTCCATTTCAACTTCAGGCTTCTCAATCCCTACAGGCTTAAGAATCCAAAAAACCGCCCGCGAGAGGCTGCGCCTCGATGCGGCTACCCCCAAGTCTCCGACTTGCGTGGGGCGCCATCTTCAGGCTTCTCAATCCCTGCCTGCCGGTCACCGGCGGCCAAAGCCTTTGGCGACGGACCGCAGGCAGGCTTGCGGGCTTAAGAATCCGGAAACAAATTTTCGTGTCTATTAAAAATATTTACAAACAAAATGTACTGTTTACAAAAAAATAACCGTATTTTTGGAACTCACTATGACCACTTGGTGTTAAACTGACACTATTCCCCGCCGCAATCGTCGAAGCATATGCGCAGTTCGCCGATTCCAGGCAACCATCCGGCTATTTAAAAGTTTTCCTTGCGTACCGGGCTGGTTAACTTTGTTACCTTCGCGCCGTCAAAACGGCGCGCTGCATTCGGCCTGTTCTGACAAACCCCTGAATTTGAAAAACGCATTAAACAATTGGAAACATCCATGAGACTGAATATCATCTTCACCCTGATTGTTTTCGCCTCCAGCCGCCTCGCCTTCGGGCAGTCAACCGTACACGAACTCAGTCTGGAACAAGCCGTCAACCTGGCGCTCCAAAATGCCGAAGACCTGAAAAACCTGAGACTGGACGAGCAGATCCAGTACCTCAACAACAAAGAGGTCACCGGCGCCACCTATCCCCAGATCACGGCCTCCGGCCAGGGTTCCTACTACACCAACCTGCCGCAGATCCAGTTTCCCAACTCCAACTACCCAATTTATCAGGTCCTGCAGGACGAAGGCGTCAAGGACGGCAGCGGCAATCCGATCTCCACCAACAGCGCCACCACCAGTTCGCAAGCCATCAGCTTTGTGGCCCCGCTGAACTTTCAATTCGGCCTCGCCGTCAACCAGCTCCTTTTCCAGCCGGATATCTTCATCGCGCTGAAAGCCAAGGAAACGGTCCTGCAATTTGCCCGCGATAATATTGCGGTTTCCGAAAACGCAGTGCGGGAAAACGTGCAGAAGGCCTACTACTCCGTCCTGATCGCACAGGAGCAAAAGCGGATCATGGAGGAGACCTCGCAACGGCTCGACCAGCTCAGCAACGAAATGACCCAAATGTTCAAAAGCGGTTTCGCCGAAAAACTGGACATCGACAAGCTGGCCGTCAGCCGGAACAACACGCAAACGGCCATCAACCAGATGACCAATGCCATCAAGATCAGCGAAGACCTGCTCAAAAACACGATCGGCATCCCCGTTTCCGATGAGATCCGCCTCACCGAAACCCTCCAACCCGACGAGCTGAAAGGGCTCCTCGTAGCAGAGAATACCGGCTTCGATTATAACCTGCGCAGTGAGATCGCCTTGCTGAACACCGCCAGAAAACTGCAGGAACTCGACCTGCAACGGCAACAGTCTTCCATCCTGCCGACAGTGGCCGCATTCTACCAGCTTCAACGGGCCGGCCAGCGCAACCCCGATTTCGCACCTCCGGGCGGCAGCCCCTGGTTCTGGTACACTACCGGCCTGATCGGCATCAGCATCAACCAGCCGATCTTCGACGGGTTCCAGCGCAAGAACAAGATCGGACAAGCCCGGTTGAAGGTCATCAAGGTCGACAACCAGCTCGGCCAGCTCAAACGAGCCATCGACATGGAACAGGATATAGCCAGGAACTCCCTGCGCAATGCCCTGCTCAATCTCGAGGTGCAGCAAAGGAATACCGACCTGGCCCGCGAAGTATTCGAAACCACCAAGAAGAAATACGAAGCCGGCCTGGGGTCCAGCCTGGAACTGATCCAGACCGACACCGACCTGCAACGCGCACAAGGTTCCTATTTTCAGGCCTTGTACGACTGCTATATTGCCAGAATTGCCCTCAATAAATCATTGGGTAAATTATAACCGCTAATAAAAATTCAACCTTATACCATGAAGAACAGCCTAGGTGTATTCATCCTTCTCGCCCTCCTTATGTCCGGGTGCGGGAAAAATGAACCTTCCGCCGTTTCCGGCAACGAACTAGCCGCCAAAAACGCCAAACTGGCCGAGTTGAAGCAACAGCAAACCCAATTGACGAACCAGATTGCCGCGCTGGAAGCAGAGATCATCCAACTGGACCCCTCCAAGGCCATCCAGCCCAAACTGATCGCTATCGCCGAAATTGCCCCCGAAGGATTCGAATCCTATATCGACCTCCAAGGGACGGTAAGCTCGGAGAATATCTCGTATGTGGCCCCCCGCAACGGCATGGGCGGTTACGTCAAGGAAGTCCTCATCAAAGAAGGCCAGTTTGTGAAAAAAGGCCAGCTCATCCTGAAACTGGACGACCAGGTGCTGAAACAATCCATCGAGGCGTCGAAAACCCAGCTCCGGTTCGCGAAAGACCTCTACAACCGGACCAAGGAACTCTGGGACCAGAAGATCGGCACCGAAGTGCAGCTGCTCAACGCCAAGAACAACGTAGACGCGCTCGAAAGCCAGATCGCCGTACAGGAGGAACAACTCAAAACCTACCTCGTATATGCTGATCAGAGCGGTATCGCCGAAATTGTCAATATCAAACCCGGCGAATTGTTCAGCGGCGTAGGCCCCACCGGCCCGCAGATCCAGATCATCAATAACAACGATCTGTCCGTGCATGTGGACATCCCGGAGAATTACAGCTCGGAAGTGAAACCCGGCGCCGAAGTGCTTGTTGAGATCCCGGCCGTCGGCAAATCCTTCAAAACCACCATCAGCCGGATCAGCCAGTCGGTCAATGCCGCTTCCAGAGGGTTTACCGCCGAATGCAAACTGCCTTCAACAGCAGGCCTGAAACCCAATATGGCGGCTACGGCCAAAGTGTTGAACCACTCCAACGCCAACGCCATCGTCATTCCGGTCAACATCGTTCAGTCCGACGACGAAGGCAAGTACGTGTACCTCATGGAAAATGAAGGCGATAAGAAAATGGCCAAAAGGGTCCAGGTCACGCTGGGCGAACTTTACGGCGATCAGATTGAGATTCTCAGCGGCTTGAAACCCGGTGACAAATTGGTTACAAAAGGCTATCAGGACCTCTATGAAGGTCAGCTCGTCAACAACATCTAACCGGTCGAATGACCGCAAGCCACACCAATACCAACGGCAATGGACAAAATCAAAAGACTACAAGAAAGGTTCAAGGAGTTCAAAGCGACCAGTTGGGCCGTTGACAACAAAACGGCGATCTATATCATTACCCTGATCATCACCATATACGGGTTCTATACCTTCAATACCCTGCCGAAGGAGCAATTTCCCGATATCGTAGTGCCCACCATTTCGGTGTCCACCATTTACGTCGGGAACTCCCCAAAGGACATTGAAAACCTGGTCACCCGGCCGATCGAAAAACAGATCAAAGGGATTTCCGGCGCGAAGATCAACAAGGTGAACTCCATTTCGATGACGGATTACAGCATCATCATTGTTGAATTCGACACCGATATCACCCCCGAAATCGCCAAACAAAAGGTCAAGGACGCAGTTGACAAGGCCAAAACCGACCTGCCGACCAACCTGACCAGCCAGCCGGAGGTCGTTGAGTTTTCGATCAGCGACCTGCCCATCATGTTCGTCAATATCAGCGGCGATTACGACGGGCTCAAGCTCAAACGGTACGCCGAAAAAATGCAGGACCGTTTCGAAGCCCTCCCCGCTGTCAGCAAAGCCGAAATCGTAGGCGCACCGGAAAGGGAGATCCAGATCAACGTCGACCCGCTGGCCATGGACAAGGCCATGCTGAGTTTCCAGGATATCGCCAACGCTATCGCTTCCGAGAACGTAGACATCAGCGGCGGTCAGCTTGAAGTGGGCGTCATGAACCGCTCACTCCGCGTAAAAGGCCAGTTTGTCAGCAGCCTGCAAATGTCCGACCTGGTGGTCAAAACGCCGACCGGCGGCGACGTTCGCCTCCAGGATATCGCTGAGATCAAGGACACCATCAAACAACAGGAAAGCTACGCCCGGCTCAACGGTCAGAACGTCGTCACGCTCAATATCGTCAAGCGGCCCGGTACCAACCTGATCGATTGCGCCGACCAGATCAACCAGATTGTCGAGGAAATGAAAGGCTCCGTGCTGCCCAAAGACCTCGATGTGGTGATCACCGGCGACCAGAGCAAGCAGGCAGCAACCTCCTTCAACGAACTGGTGAACACCATCGTCATCGGTTTCATCCTGGTATTGCTGGTGCTGATGTTCTTCATGGGGGTAACCAACGCCTTTTTCGTGGCCCTCAGCGTTCCGCTCAGCGTATTTGTGGCCTTCATCTTCCTGCCGGCCGCCGATGCCATCGTGGGCAGCGACGTTACGCTGAATTTCATCGTATTGTTCGCCCTGCTCTTCGGCCTGGGCATTATTGTGGACGATGCCATCGTAGTTATTGAAAACACCCACCGGATATTCAACAACGGCAAGGTGCCCATCGAAAGAGCCACCAAAATGGCGGCAGGCGAGGTGTTCATCCCGGTATTGGCCGGTACGGCTACCGTGGTGGCGCCGTTCTTCCCGCTGTTGTTCTGGAAGGGTATCGTCGGCAAGTTCATGATCTACCTGCCGACCATGTTGATCTTTACCCTGCTGGCCTCCCTGATCGTCGCATTCCTGATCAACCCGGTATTCGCGGCCAGCTTCATGCGCCCCGACGAAAAAGCGCCGACCGGCCGGTTCCGCATCTTCAAAAAATGGTGGATCTACCTGTTGCTGGGCCTCGGCATTCTGGCCCGTTTGGCGGGCGCCAAGACCTTCGGGAGCGTGCTGATCTTTATCCCCGCGTTTATCATCATCGACCGGGTATTCCTCAAAGGGGTCATTTACAATTTCCAGAATAAGACCCTCCCCAGGATGATGCACGCCTACGAGCGGCTGCTGAAATGGCTCCTCAAAGGCAGAAGGCCGGGATGGGCTTTCTTTTCGGTATTTATCCTGTTCTTCATTGCCCTGGCTGCGCTGATCGTCCGCAATCCGGATTTTCCGTTCTTCCCGAGCGGCCAACCCAATTTCATCTACGTTTACCTGAAGATGCCGGTAGGGACCCAGGCCGAGGAAACGAACCGGGTGCTGAAGGAGCTGGAGACCAGAACGTTCAAAGCCCTGGAAAGCCTTCACCCCGGCGAGCCCGAATCCATCGTGGAAAGCGTGATCTCCAACGTGGCCGTCAACGCCAACAACCCGATGGACAACAACCGGAGCGTACAGTCCAACCTGGGCAGGATCCAGGTTTCTTTTGTGGAATTCGCCAAGCGCCCCTACCAGCCTACCCTGCCCTATCTGGACAGCGTCCGGGCAGTCGTCAAAGGCATTCCCGGCACCGAAGTAACGGTTGAACAGGAAGCCGCAGGCCCCCCTACCGACCCGCCCGTCAACATCGAGGTGGCCGGCGACGATTTCGAAGCCATCACCAAGGTCGCAAAGGATCTCCACAACTACCTGGATACAAGCCGGGTAGAAGGTATCGAGAACCTGGCGCTGGATGTCGACCTGAACAACCCCGAGGTCACCCTCATCGTCGACAAGGAAAGGGCCGCCATCGAAGGCATCAGTACGGCTCAGGTGGGGAATGCCATCCGTACAGCCCTTTTCGGGTATGAAGCCAGTAAGCTCAAAGACGGCGAAGACGAATACAAGATCCAGATCAGGTACCAGGAAGAGCAGCGGAACAACCTCCAGAATCTGCTCAACATGCGGATCACCTTCCGGGATTTCAATACCGGCCGGATCAAACAGGTGCCCATCAGCGCCGTGACCACGTATGACTTTACCAGTACACCCGGTATGGTCAAACGGAAGAATATGCAAAGGACCATCCAGTTGCAATCGAACGTTACCGACCTGACGGCCGTGCCCAGGATCAACCAGGCCCTGGCTCAAAAGATCGGAACGTTCAAGGCCAGCTACCCGATGCCGGAAGGCGTGACCATCAAACAAACCGGCGAGAGCGAACAACAACAGGAAACCAACGCCTTCCTCGGCAAAGCCTTTTTCATTGCACTGGGCCTCATTTTCCTGATCCTGGTGTTGCAGTTCAACTCCCTGAGCAAGCCGTTTATCGTCCTTTCCGAGATCTTCTTCTCCGTCATCGGCGTGTTCGTCGGGTATGCCATAACCGGTATGTCCATGCCCACCATCATGGTACTCGTGGGCGTGATCGGCCTGGCAGGCATCGTGATCAAGAACGGGATCCTCCTGATCGAATTCACGGACGAGCTGCGGGGCCGGGGGTACAAAACCCGGGAAGCGGCCATCGAAGCGGGGAAAGTGCGGATCATTCCGGTACTCCTTACCGCAGTGGCCACCATGCTGGGCCTCATTCCGCTGGCGATCGGCTTCAACATCAATTTCGGCACCCTGCTGTCCGACTTCGATCCGCATATCTGGATCGGCGGCGACAGCGTCGTGTTCTGGGGGCCGCTGGCCTGGACGATTATCTTCGGTCTCATTTTCGCCTTCTTCCTTACCCTGCTGATGATCCCGAGCATGTATATCCTGTCGGAGCGTCTGCGGCGGCCGATGGTGAAATTTTACGGCACCAAGTTCGTAGCCCTTTTCGGCTTCTTCGGTCCGTTCTTCTTCATCTTCGTAGCCATCATGTACTTCATCCGGTGGATCACCGGCCGCCCGGTATGGAACGGCACCTATAAAACAATTCCTGAGGTGCAGGAAGGGTGATAACCCTTTTCGTTGCCTTTTTAGTTTGATATAGTCCTTTCTTGGGCGGCTCCCTATCTTCAGGCAGTCGCCCAAGTTATTTTATACCCTGTTCTGAAAATTACCTATATTTGGAAACAAGAAGCAACACCGCACAACTTGCCTTAACCACCCTATTCAATATCCTCACTCATAAAACTGCCATTGGTCGGAGCAATAGCACCCCAACATAACCCCATCAACAACTATAAACCCGCCTACGCCGAGGCTATGGCGGGCGGAGCAACCATCAACAACAATAAACCCATCAACAACCATCAACAACCATAAACAACCATAAACCCATAAACAACCATCAACCCACAAACCATCATAATTCACCGCTCATGAAACCGTTCATTACCCTTTTTACGCTGTTTTTTGGGGTTGCCGCATCCCAGGCACAACCCGTCATTTACAAGGATGGGACCACGCTGATAACCGGCATATGGTCCGGAGCCGGTGGAGGCGGAACCGCCAACCTGGCCGAGGTCAGCACCAATTCCCCTTACGAAGGCAGCCTCCATTACCGGTTTGATTATGCTTATACCGGTTGGTGGGCCGGCCTTGGCCTGAACATGGACAACTGGGGAGCCGATGCGCCGCGCAATCTCTCGGGGTACACGCATCTGCGCATCGCTTACCGGGGGCTGACGTCCGGGCAAACCCTGACCGTCCAGCTGCGGAATAACTCCGATTACGGCAATTCGGTCGTCATCGGCGGCAGTGCATCGAGCTATACCGTGGTGGATGTGCCGGTCCTTTCACTCACTATCGGCTCGCCTTTGGACATCAGCGCCGTCCGGGAGATCGACCTGAGCGTCGGCAATGCCGAAACCGGTTCGGGCACCGTTTATTTTGACGCGATTGAGCTGGTGAACGGCAGTACCGGCAGCGAAGCCAGCGCCGCCACCTGGGCCCGCGCCAACAGCCTGCACACCGGCCTGAACACCGCCAATTGGCTGGAAGCCTACTGGCTGATGCCGTTCAACGCCTATCCGGAGACCGGCAAGTACAACCGCGCCAACATCAGCGCTTTGCGGGACGCCGGCTTCGACGCCTTCCGCCTGCCGGTCACTTTCGAACGCATTTGCCCGACCACGCCGCCCTATACCATCGATTTCGACCAGACGGCATTCCACCTGGTCGACAGCATGATCCTCTGGGCCGGGCTTTTCGATTTCCGGCTCATCATCGACAACCACCACGGCTATCCCCTCACCGATGCCAATTACACCACCGAGATCCCGCGCCTGAAGGCCATCTGGGCCCAGTTGGCGGCCCACTATGATGACCTGGATCCCGAGCAGTTCCTTTTTGAGGTCTACAACGAGCCGACCAACGCGATCTCCAGCAATAACTTCCGGACGGTAGCCGCCGAGGTGCTGGCTTCTATCCGGGCCAACGAGACCCAAACCCACAGCGTTTTGGTAGGCGCCGCCGGCTGGAATTCAGGCGGAGAGCTCACCGGGTTCACCCCGCTCGACGATCCGGATATCATCTATACTTTCCACAGCTATGACCCATTCTTTTTTACGCACCAGGGCATGAGCTGGACCGACCCGCCCTATTTCCCCGCAATGAGCTTTCCGCAAGCCGGCGACGTGGAAGGGATCAACCAACTGTTCGACAACGTCAAAGCCTGGTCGGACGCCTACAATGTGCCCGTTTGCCTGGGCGAGTACGGTTGCGCTACCTCGGCGGATGCAACCAGCCGGTGCAACTGGATCGAAACCATGACCGGCGCTTTCCACTCCAACGGCTTTTCCGGTTTCTACTGGGATGCGATCTCGCCGACGGACGCGTTCGGGTTTTATACCGGCGGCGTGGTATCCGAGACAATGGTCATCCCGTGTTTTGCCGCCGCCATCGGACTGTACGCCGAGCCGCTGGCCGTCGAATTCGAGGATATGTCGATAGCATGCCGGGACGGATTGCCGGTGCTCAACTGGTCGGCTTTCCATTCGAATGAAGGCGATGTCTTTATAGTAGAACGGAGTGAGAACGGCCGGCAATGGGAAACGGCCGGGCAAATGAGGGCCGTTCCGGGCAGCTACCGCTACGAGTTTACCGACAAGGTGGCCGCAGCCTACTACCGGCTTTCCGCCCGCTATCCGGACGGTTCAAAACACGTTCTTCGGGTGCAAACGGCCGATTGCGGCGCCCCTGAGCCCGAATTGATCCTGTTCCCCAACCCGGTATCCGGTCAGCTTCATATAAAAATGACCGGCGATCAAAAACAGCTTACAGCCGTCCGGATAATGAATTCCAGCGGCATGCAGGTATTGAACCGGGTCTCGGCCGGCGGA
This sequence comes from Lewinellaceae bacterium, assembly GCA_020636325.1. Taxonomy (GTDB): domain Bacteria; phylum Bacteroidota; class Bacteroidia; order Chitinophagales; family Saprospiraceae; genus JACJYC01. Next base: position 101,725 of record JACJYC010000008.1, on the reverse strand, counting down.
TTTGGCCATGCGGCCTTGCTGGATGTGGGGAATTTACCCGGCGGTGTTTATTGGGTGCAGGTGCAATGCGGGGATGAGACGATTGCCGGGCAAAGACTCATCGTGAGATAAGGTCGCAGGCACACTACCGGACATTTTTACAAAAAAGGCAAAAAGAGCCCGAAAGCCCGACTTCGCCCCAAGCTTGGTCGGATGGAAAATGAGTGAGCGAGCGCGTGAAGGCGTTGCTTTTCAGGCGCTCGATGGTTGATCTCCTCTGCACATGTTGTCCAGTAGTATGGTCACAGGGATTGAACGAACACCAGGGAGCTTCGGGCAGGCAAAGAAGCCTTTACTTTTTGCCTGCCCGCAGCAGGCCCGGTTATCCTTGTTGCTCCCGCATGGAAGCGCTCTGCGCATGTACCGCTGCGATGCCTACCATATCCACGATCTGCCGCACGCTGGCGCCCAATTGCAGGATATGCACCGGTTTTTTCAGGCCCAGCAGGATCGGCCCGATCAGGTCCAGCCGCGAGGTATGGCTGAGCAGGTTGTAAGCGATGTTAGCTGCCGACAGCGCCGGGAAGATCAGGATGTTCGCCCGGTGACCGGCCAGTTTGGAGAACGGGTAAAGCTGCTCCAGGGCTTCCGGGTTCAGCGCCAGGTGGGCCTGCATTTCACCGTCCACGATCCAGTCCGGGTGGCGTTTGTGCAGAATGGAGGTTGCCGTTCGCATCAAAACGGCGGACTCGCCTTTCGGTACCGATCCGAAGTTGGAATAGGTCACCAGCGCGATTTTAGGCTCGATGTTGAAAGCCCGCACCTCCTCGGCCACCAATTCCGTGATGTCGGCGATATCTTCAGCAGTGAGGTGGTGGTTGATGGTGGTATCTGCCAGGAACAGCGGGCCGAACCGCGTCATGACGATATGGGTGCTGGCCACTTTCTTGACGCCTTCGCGCGGACCGATCACCTGCAGCGCGGGCCTTACGGTATAGGGATATTTTTTGGTCAGGCCGCCGATCATGGCGTCGGCGTCGCCGGTTTCCACCATCATGGCGCCGTAATAACTCCGGCTGCGCATAATGTCTTCCGCTTCCAGCACGTTGACGCCTTTGCGCTTGCGTTTTTCGTAGAACTTGGTGCTGTATTCCTTGAATTTGGCCGCTTCCTGTTCATTGGCCGGTGAATAAGGATCAATGATCTTTACCCCGGGAATAACGATATCGTATTCCCTGAGGATGGCATTGACCTTGTCGGCATTGCCCAGCAGGATCGGTTTTGCAATTTTCTCTTCGGCCACCACCTGGGCCGCTTTGAGCACCGACAGGTTGTCCGCATCCACAAACACGACGCGCTTGACATCCTGTTTGGCTTTCGTTTCGATGATCTTCGACAGGGTATTGTCATGCCCTAGCCGGCGGTGCAGTTCCGTTTCATAGGCTTCCCAATCCGTGATCGGATGTTTGGCTACGCCGGTTTCCATGGCGGCGCGCGCAACAGCGGGGGCCACGGTGGCGATAAGCCTGGGGTCCACCGGTTTGGGGATAATGTAATCGGTACCGAATTTCAGGTTGAGGTTGTTGTAGGCCATGTTCACGATATCGGGCACCGGCTTCTTGGCCAGTTCGGCCAATGCGTACACGGCCGCCAGTTTCATGGCTTCGTTGATCTCAGAGGCCCGCACGTCGAGGGCTCCGCGAAAGATATAGGGAAATCCCAGGACGTTGTTTACCTGATTGGGATAATCCGAGCGGCCGGTCGCCATGATGCAGTCCGGTCGCGCTGCTTTGGCGTCTTCATAGGGGATCTCAGGGTTGGGATTGGCCATGGCGAAAATGATGCAGTTTCCGGCCATTCCCCCGATCATTTCCCGGTTCAGCACGTTTCCTTTGGAAAGGCCGATGAAGACGTCGGCGCCGTTCAGGATCTCGCCCAGGGAAGTGCCCGGGGGGACTGCGCCGTTCACGAATTCCGATTTTTTGCCGTCCAGGTCCTGGCGATCCGGGTGGATCAGCCCTTTGCTGTCGTACATGAAGATATTTTCCTTCCGCGCGCCCAGCGAAACGTAGATGCGGGTACAGGAAATGGCCGAAGCGCCGGCGCCGTTGACGACGATCTTGACCTTGGAGATGTCTTTTTCCACCAGGTCCAGGGCGTTGAGCAAAGCCGCCCCGCTGATAATGGCTGTGCCGTGTTGGTCGTCGTGCATGACCGGGATGTTCAACTCCTTTTTCAGGCGCTCCTCGATCTCAAAGCAGGCCGGGGCAGAGATGTCTTCCAGGTTGACCCCGCCGAAAGTGGGTTCCAGGATCTTAACCGTCCGGACGAATTCGTCAATATCCTTGGTGTTCAGTTCAAGGTCAAAACAGTCGATGTCGGCGTATATTTTGAAGAGGAGCCCTTTCCCTTCCATAACGGGTTTGCTCGCTTCGGGGCCGATATCGCCCAACCCCAGTACAGCGGTGCCGTTGCTGATCACGGCCACCAGGTTGCCCTTGGCGGTATACCGGTACACATCGTTCACATCCTGTTCGATGGCCAGGCAGGGTTCGGCCACACCGGGTGAATAGGCCAGGGACAGGTCCCGCTGGTTGGCGGTTTCCTTGGTCGGGATCACTTCGATCTTACCCGGTCGTCCTTTTGCGTGGTAATGAAGGGCTTTTTCCTTCAGTGTGTTCTTGTCCATTGTTTCAACAATTTCGACCCATCCGGGCCATTTGGTTATGAATAGACGGCCTGAGTGGCCGCCGGTCAGGGCTGAATGTTCTGTTGAAGATGATTTGCTGATTCGATGTTGAGACTGTTCAAAACAGTGTTTTCACGCAAAGACGCAAAGATCTGATTTTTAGCAATTTGCGCATGCTAAAAATCCGGTTAACACAAAATGCTGAACGGTCCCTCAAAGTTTTCAAATCACCCTCCGTCAGCCGCAGCTTCAGCGGAGGAGGTAAATCATCCCATCCTCGCATCCCCGATGCCTCCCCCGCTCATCGTCCGCCGCCATTCGAGCCATCCCGAAATGCACAACAACAAATATACAAGATAGAGGCCGGAGGTCAGGTACAGGCCTTTCAGCAGATAGATCGGAATGGCCACCAGATCCACGAGGATCCAGATCACCCAGTTATCGATCTTCTTCTGGGTCAGCAGGTATTGGGCAATCAGGCTGGCTACGGTTGTAAATGCATCGAAATAGGCAAAGTCAGCGTCTGTATTGGCATCCATAAAACGCCCCCAGGCCAGGGTGCCGAGCAGGATCAGGCCCGAAACCGCCGCCAGGTTCATCCTGCTTAAGCGGGTAACGGCCACTTCGGCTACCGTTCCTTTTCTCTTCGCCCAATTGTACCATCCGTAGCTGTTCAACCCGATGTAAAACACATGCAGGATTGCATCGGAATACAACCTGGAAACAAAAAATATATATACGTAAACGGATACGGTAAGGATGCCGAAAGGCCAGGCAATTATTTTTTCCCTGGTCAGCAGGAACACATGGATCAATCCGCTGACGGTGGCAATGATTTCCAGAATGGTTAACAGGTCTATGTTCATTGTGCGAATATTCCGGCGCCTTCCGGCAATTTACGGATCCGAAGAAAACCTATTCCTGATCGCCGCCCGACTTGAGTTTTTCGGCGTTTTCGGCCAATTGGAGCGCTTCAATGACGCCCTCCAGCTGTCCTTCCACCACTTGCTCCAGGTTGAAGTTCTTCACATCGCCTTCAAGCCGGTGATCCGTCACGCGGTTTTGCGGGTAGTTGTACGTGCGGATCTTTTCGGAGCGGTCGCCCGACCCTACCAGCGAACGGCGCTGAGCCGCCAGGGAGGACATCTGTTCGTCCCGCTGCTTGTCCATCAACTTGACATACAGGCGTTGCAGGGCGATCTCCCGGTTCTTGATCTGGGAGCGGCTGTCCTGGCTCTCCCCGACAATGCCGGTCGGGATATGGACCATCCTGACGGCCGATTCGGTCCGGTTGACGTGCTGCCCGCCGGCGCCGCTGGCCCGGAATACGTCCACCCGCAGGTCCTCTTTCCGGATATTGATCTCTTCCTCTTCCACCTTGGGGATGACGGCGACAGTGGCTGCCGAGGTATGCACGCGGCCCTGAGATTCCGTTTTTGGAATCCGCTGCACCCTGTGGGCGCCCGATTCGAATTTGAGTTGCCCGTAAACGCTTTCGCCGTATACTTCGAGTACGATCTCCTTGAATCCGCCGACAGCGCCTTCGCTGGTCGAAAGGACCTCGGTTTTCCAGCCTTTTTCCGCAAAGAACTTGGCGTACATCCGGTAGAGATCGCCGGCAAACAAGCTGGCTTCGTCGCCGCCGGTGCCGGCCCTGATCTCCAGGATGACGTCCTTGGCATCTTCCGGGTCTTTGGGGATGAGCAGCTGCTTGATCTTTTCCTCGAGGTTCTCCTTTTGGGGCAGCAGTTCCGCCAGCTCTTCGGAGGCCATTTCCTTCAGGTCGGGGTCTTTCTCTTCCCGGGCCATTTGCTGGGCGGTCTGGATATTTCCGACCAGCAGGGTATATTCGGAAAAGGCTTCAATGATCGGCTTCAGTTCCTTGTATTCGCGGTTGACCTTGCGGTAGCGGTCCATATCCGAGATGACGTCCGGGTCGGAGAGCTGTTCTTCCAGATACATGAACCTGTCCTTTATGGCGGCTAATTTTTCAATCATTGTGACGGATAATAATCGGTTTGGAGGATTAAGGAAACATTCCGGGCGATATGGGCGCAAGGGCCCGGGCCGGCATTCCCGGGAAACGGCCGGCAGGAAGGAGCAACGCTAACGAAATCGGGACTGATCCATTATTCGGCATTTAAAACAGGCTGCAAAAATAAGCTAAAGTTGCCTTATCGGATAAAAACGGACAGGCAAAAGATAAAATTTCCGTTATTTGCCCCATGCCGCTGATATTGCTCATAGAATCCTCCACCGAAACCTGTTCGGTGGGCCTGTCGGAAAACGGCCGGCTGCTGGACGCCCGCGAGGCGGAAGGTCCGTATGAGCATACAGCCCGGATCACCCTGCTGATCGATGAGTTGACCAGGGGCGCCGGCCGCACGCTGAAGGCCGTTGACGCGGTAGCCGTCAGCATCGGTCCCGGGTCGTTTACGGCATTGCGGGTCGGTTTATCGACAGCCAAAGGGATCTGTTATGCCCTGGGCAAACCGCTGATTGCGGTCGATACGCTGGCAGCCCTGGCCGGCGCCGCGGTTCGGGCGTATGATCGCGACACGGCCGTATATTGCCCTATGATCGACGCCCGCCGGATGGAAGTTTACACGGCATTTTACAACGCATCCCTGGAAACGCTGGAGGAAGCTCATGCGCTGATCGTGGAAGGCGACAGCTTTGACCGCTTTCTCGCAACGGGCCGGGAGGTCGTTCTTTTCGGGAACGGAGCGGAAAAATGCAGGCAAGTGCTCACAGCCCCAGGGGTCCGTTACCTCGATCAGGTTTGCACGGCTGAGATGCTGGCCCGCCCGGCGAACGATCAGTTTGCCGCCGGCGATTTTGCCGATCTGGCCTATACCGAACCCTTTTACCTGAAGCCGCCGAATATCACTACGCCGAAAAGCCGGTTGTAATGATTCGATTGGTCTTGCTTTCAGTTCCTCCTCCGGCCGTCGTAGCTCCAGGAGAGCGGAGGCGGCAATTCTTCAGTTCCTCGATTCTTCCCTGCCTGCCGGTCTCCTATGCGCCATAGCCGCTCCGGCGACGGGGCACCGGCAGGGATTCCTCAATAAATGATTTGGTTCAATTGGTTCGATTGATTCGAATTTTGAGGCCGGTGAGTAGATGCGCGCAATTGCAACATTCGAATCATTCCCGGAATCGTTTCAATTGGTCAATTGTTGTCATACGGTTCATATTAAATTTTTACGTTTTGAATATTTTATATTTGAAAATACTTCAATATTATTGTACTTTTGCCTAAATGCCAGCCTATTTGGTGTTAAAGATTTAGTTCATACCATTCCAAGCAGTTCCAGATTTTAAGTGTAATGCCCATTATAATTTGAAACAGCGTTAATATTATGAGAAAACAAAAAAACGAAATGGTCGTCCTTAAGAAGGGAAAGGCCGACATTGAGTTGGACTACACGGAGTTGAGAAAGGCTGTTCAGGTTCTCCGCGCGATTAACCATAAATTGAGGCAACGGATCATCAGTTTGCTGGAAGAGCAGGAAAGCATGACCGTTACGGAGATTTATATCAAACTGCGGCTTGAACAGTCGGTAGCCTCCCAACATCTGGCCATTTTGCGCCGCGCAGGAGTGGTAATTACCGAACGGGACGGAAAGTTCATCAAGTATTCCATTGACCGTTCGAGGCTCTCCCAAATCGGCAAACTGGTAGAAGATCTGGCCGTCTAGTTCTGCTCAAACATTAGACATTTCTGAAAAAAGGTTGTAGATTTTGTTAATCTACAACCTTTTTCGTTTCTTTTTTATAAAAATATGAAAAATTTGGGCATTTTTGCTTTGCTGAATGCATTCTCCCTTACGGCAGCGGCGATTTAGCAACTTTCTTTAACCGATTTGAGATTTAGGCTACTACAACCGAAAAGCTTCTTCTATGAGAAAGGCTAAAGTGACCATCAATCACGAAAAACTTCAGGCCTCCTCCAACCTCCTTCGTGCAATTGCGCACCCTTTGCGCATGAAGATTCTGGAATACATTGACCGCCATGAAGCAATCAACGTGAACAAGATCTACAATGCGCTCAAGATCGAGCAATCCATCACTTCCCAACACCTGCGCATTCTTCGGCAGGCCGGGTTGGTGGACGCCAGACGGGACGGCAAATTCATCCTTTACAGTGTAGAATACGACCGGATGGCTGAGGCAGTGAAAGCGATCAACGCTTTCCTGGAGAAACCGCGCTGATTAACACAACGCTTGCCGAAAAATCAGGACTCCGGCTTGTAACGCCAGGGAATTTCACTCCTTGGTCTCGCCCTCCGTTTCTGTTTCCGGAAGCTCCTGCTCAGGAATACCCAGACCGTTCTCCGCCCCTCCGTTCGGGTGCGGTTCACCCAAACCATCAATAGCCGTCTCCCCAATGCCCGCTGCCGGGCCTTCCGCGGCAACCTCAGCCTCGCCTTCCTGCGGTTTTTTCGGACCGGAAAAGAAGCTCCTTTGGAATAACAGAATGTAGAGTACGCCGATCGTAATGGAGGTATCGGCAATATTGAAGACGGGCCGGAAGAACATGTAATCCTCCCCGCCCCAAACAGGCACCCAATCCGGGAAAGTACCGGCCATTATCGGAAAGTGGAACATATCCACTACCCTTCCGTGCAGGAAACCGGCGTACCCGCCGTCAGCAGGAAACAAGGAGGCGATGGCGCCGCTGTGATAGGAATCCGAAAAGATAAGACCGTAAAAGGCGCTGTCGATGATATTTCCGATGGCGCCGGCCAGGATGAGGGCAAAACTGACCAGCAGCCCCATCGGCACCCGCAGGCGCAATAAATATCGAAGGTAGTACACCAGAAATCCAACGGCCAGGATGCGGAACAGGCTGAGCGCCAATTTGCCGTACTGGCCGCCGATCTCGACGCCGAAAGCCATGCCCGGGTTTTCCGTAAAATGGATCCTGGCCCAATCCAGGCCAAGCATTTTGATTTCCTGGCCGAAGTACATATTGGTTTTGACCAGGAATTTGATCGTCTGATCAATAATCAGGACGACAAGGATGATGAGGAGGACTTTCGTTGACCTTTTCAATGCTGTTATTTCTTTGCGCCGGGAAGGCAATCAACCTCTTTTTTGTTTGGCCTCAATGCTCAGGGTGGCATGCGGAACGGCCCGGAGGCGATCTTTGGAAATGAGCTTGCCTGTTTCCCTGCAAATACCGTATGCTTTGTTTTCTATCCGGATCAATGCATTCTCAAGATGCTGGATCAGTTTTTTCTGACGCGCCGCCATGGAATTGATCGTTTCGCTCTCCGCCGTACCGGCCCCATCGTCCAGCCCTTTTACCTTGGCGTCCGGGCTGTCGGCCATTTCTTCCAGTTGTTCGACGTAGTAGGACAATTGTTCCTTGGCTTTCGTCAGTTTTTCATCGATGATCAATCTGAACTCCTCAAGTTCTTCATCACTGTACCTTGTTTTGACCAATTCCTGTTCCATATAATCAATCTTTAATTTACGGCCGTAACCGTGAATTCAAATCCTAAAAAGATAGAACACTTCAAATACCGGACAGTTGATCCGAAATCAGCTTTCTGCGTTCTCCTCGTCTTCAAAAACAGCCTCTTCGCCCTCCAGTTCCGCCGGCTTTTCTTTGATCACCAGCGCATTCTGTTTGAGCTCGGTATAAGCCATCCTGCTCCGGGCGATATCGATGGCCAGGAACATAGCCTGCCGGAAGGAAGCCGGATCCGCCTCATTTTTGCCCGCCAGCTCGAAGGCCGTCCCGTGGTCAGGCGAAGTTCTGACGATGCTCAGACCGGCCGTGAAATTGACACCGGATCCAAAACTCAGCAACTTGAACGGGATCAGGCCCTGGTCGTGGTACATGGCGAGGATGCCGTCGTATTTCCGGAATTCGCCTGAGCCGAAGAACCCGTCGGCGGACATCGGGCCAACGATGATCATGCCTTTCTTTTTGCATTCCACCACCGCAGGCCGGATGATGCGCTCCTCTTCGTCGCCGATCAGGCCGTTATCGCTGGCATGCGGATTCAACCCCAATACGGCGATGGACGGCCTTTCGATGCCGAAGTCGACCTTCAGGGTCTCATTCATCAGGGCGATTTTTTTGAGGAGCAGCTCCTTGTTCAGTTGATGGGCCACCTCGCTGACCGGGATATGGTTGGTGGCCACCCCGATCCGGACGTTGTCGCTGACCATGAACATCAGGCTTTCTCCCGCACCGACCGCATCGGTGATGTATTCCGTATGGCCGATGAACGGGAAATTGGCCAGGTTCATGGCTTCCTTGCTGATGGGCGCCGTCACCAGGGCTTCCAGGTGGTGGCTCTTCAGGTCCGCAACCGCTGCCTCCAGGGATTTGAAGGCATACATGCCGCTCATATCCGACGGTTTGCCCAGGGTAATGTTCACATTATCCTGCCAGCAGTTGACAATGTTGATCTTGCCCGTTTCCGCCTGCTGGGCGCTCCGGACGCTGTTGAAATGAAATTCCGCACCGACGATATTTTTGTGGTAGGAAACCACCTTGGAAGATCCGTAAACGATGGGAGTGCAATAATCCAGGATTTTTTCCTGGGCCAGGGTCTTGATGATCACTTCCAGACCGATCCCGTTGATATCGCCTATGCTGATGCCTATTTTAAGTCTTTCCATTTGCTCGCTTTAACGGCTATTCTGCTTCTAATGGTCAATTGAGAGGCGCAAATTTAAGGAAATACTATTGATATCCTTAATTTCGCAGCGGTTTAGTGCCAATTAAAACGCAAACCTGTTTGAAAGCTAAAAAATCATACGGCCAGCATTTCCTGCGCCATCCCGAGATCGCCCGCCGCATTGCGCAAAGCCTGAGCAATCCCGGGCCTTTTGACACAGTTGCAGAGATCGGCCCCGGCAAGGGCATGCTGACCCGGTTTCTGTTCGACCTGCCCTACCGGCTGCTGGCCATTGAAGCCGACCGGGATATGGTCGATTACCTGCTCCTGCACTATCCGCAACTGGAAGGCGGCCTGATCTCCGCTGATTTCCTCAAGCTCAACCTGCGGGAACACCTCACCGGACAGTTCGCCATCATCGGGAATTTCCCGTACAATATCTCCTCCCAGATCCTGTTCAAAATGCTGGAGGTCAAAGACCTGGTACCCGAATTGGTGGGCATGTTCCAGAAAGAGGTCGCGGAAAGGGTGGTCGCCGGGCCCGGCACCAGGGATTACGGCGTGATCAGCGTACTGGTGCAGGCATTTTACGAGGGCGAATACCTCTTCACCGTTGATAAGGAAAATTTCATACCGCCCCCCAAAGTGCAGTCGGGGGTCATCCGGCTCACCCGCCGCGACAATCAGGACCTGGGCTGCGACCAAGCGCTTTTCAAACAAGTCGTCAAACAGGCCTTCAGCCAGCGGCGCAAAATGCTGCGCAATACCATGAAAAGCCTGATCAATGACCCCGATACCCTGGCCGACCCTTTCTTCGAACAAAGGCCCGAACGCCTTTCTGTTGCTGATTTTGTCGCGCTGACCAATCAGATAGGCCGGCAAAACTGATCCGGGTTCCAACTGACCCGCCGCAACGGTACCTGGCCGTCCGGTTCAAATCTCTTTGTTCTCCGGTTACTCCAATCCATAATTTTGTCCGGCAATTTGCGCAGGTTTAAGATTCACCCTATATTGGAACCGGCAATTTGCCGCAGAATTTGAACCAGCTTTAGACATATGCAAATCATTGAAAACCCGAAGGTGTACGACGTGTGCATCATCGGCTCGGGAGCAGGCGGCGGTATGGCTGCCAAGACAATGACCGAAGCAGGGGCCGAAACGGTGGTCCTGGAAGCAGGTCCCTTTTTTGATTCCGCCCAGGGAGACATGTTCAAATGGCCCTATAACTCGCCGCGGCGGGGCGCCGGCACCCACAAGCCATTCGGTGAGTTCGACGCTGCTTTCGGGGGGTGGGAAATTGAAGGCGAGCCCTATACCGTCACACCCGGCGGCGACGGCTGGGATTGGTTCCGCTCCCGCATGCTCGGCGGCCGCACCAACCATTGGGGCCGGATATCGCTCCGCTTCGGCCCGCTCGATTTCAAACGCAAAAGTATCGACGGCCTGGGTCACAACTGGCCGATCTCTTACGACGATATCAAACCTTATTACGACCGCGTCGACCAGATGGTCGGCATTTTCGGCACCAACGAAGGCCTGCTCAACGAGCCGGACGGCATCTTTATGCCTCCGCCCAAACCCAGGGGTTATGAACTCCTGATCAAACAAGCCGGCGACAAGCTGAAAATCCCGGTCGTGCCTTCCCGGTTGTCCATCCTGACCCAACCGCTCAACGGACGGGCCGCCTGCCACTATTGCTCCCAATGCGGACGCAGTTGCAGCACCCACTCCAATTTTTCGTCACCCTCGGTGCTTTTCCCGCCGGCCCAGGCCACAGGCAAGCTCACCATGGTGCTCAACGCCATGGCCCGCGAGATCCTGACCGATGCCGAAGGCAATGCGACCGGCGTATCCTACGTCAGCAAGGAAGACGGCAAGGAATACAGGATCAGGGCCAAAGCCGTTATTCTGGCGGCCGGCGCCTGCGAATCGGCCCGCCTGATGCTCAACTCGAAATCCAGCCGGTATCCGGACGGGATCGGCAACTCCAGCGGCGTACTCGGCAAATACCTCATGGATTCTACCGGCGCCAGCCTGGCGGGCTTCATTCCCAAACTGGTGGATTATATCCCGCACAATGAAGACGGCACCGGCGGCATGCACCTTTACGTACCCTGGTGGCTCAACCAGAAAAAGCTCGACTTCCCCCGCGGTTACCACATCGAACTCTGGGGCGGGCGGCGGATGCCCAGCTACGGGTTCGGCGGCCAGATCCACAAGATCAACGCCTGGCTCGGCGATATCGACGGGGTGGCCCGCGCCAAAGGCGGCGGCGGATACGGCGCCCAGCTCAAGGAGGATTACCGCCGGCTTTACGGTGCGGTGGTCGGTTTTTCCGGTCGCGGCGAAGCCATCGCTTTCGAACACAACAAGTGCGAAATCGACGAAAATGTGGTCGACCAATGGGGCATTCCGGTGTTGCGCTTCAGCTATAAATGGAGCGAACACGAGATCCGGCAGGCCAAACACATGATGGATACCTTCTCCGAGATCATCCATACCATGGGCGGTCAGGTGATCGGGCCGATCCCCGGGCGCGAATCGCAGTTCGGGCTGGCTACTCCCGGGCGCATCATCCACGAAGTCGGCGTAGCCCGCATGGGCGACGACGCGCGCAGCTCGGTGCTCAACGGCTATTGCCAGTCGCATGATGTGAAAAACCTTTTTGTCGTTGACGGCGCATCTTTTGTGTCCATGCCGGATAAAAACCCGACCTGGACCATCCTGGCCCTCTCCCTTAGAGCCTCGGAATACCTGGCGGACAAGATGAAAAAGATGGAGATCTAAAAAACGGAACCATGAAAAAGATCAGCAGAAGAGATACCTTATACTATATCACCCTGGCCGGTGTGGCGGCCGGGTTACCCGCCGGCTGCAAACCCGGCGACAAGCCCGCAGAAGGGGAAACACACCCCGAACCGGAAAGCATCGACGGGCTGACCGGTCTTTCGGAAGAGGACAAACTCCTCCTGCAGCAGAAATTCTTCACCGACTACGAACGCGAAACCGTACGCGTACTGGCCAACCGCATCATCCCGGCCGACGACCGCTCGGGCAACGCCGAAGCCGCCGGTTGCGTGCATTTTATCGAATTCATGATGCTGGATTTTCCCGAGGAATTCGAAATGCAGACCAAAATGCGCGGCGGCCTGGCCTGGCTCAATTACGAGTGCATGAAACGCTTCAACCTGGACTTTGTTTCCTGCTCCGAAGCGCAACAGACCGCCGTTCTCGACGACATCGCCTGGCCGGACAGCGCTCCGCCCGAATTAAGCCAGGGCGTGGAGTTCTTCAACATGTTCCGCGACTTCACCGCCACCGCCTTCTGGACCAGCAAGATCGGCATCGAAGACCTCCAGTTCATGGGCAATAAACCTACCGTCTGGGACGGGCCGCCGCAGGCCTGGCTGGACCGGCTTGGGGTGAGTGATTTGGGGTAGGAGGCTGGATGCTGCCACGCCGCGGCGTGGTGGATGCTTGATGCTTGATGCTGGATGCTGCCACGCTGAGGCGCATGGGCGTCAACTTAAGTTTAACATATAAAACAATTCCAAATAGTTGGATCTTTTTTTTCGTTTTTCATAAGAGCAATAATAGGCCACTTGTGGAATGAACCTTGACAGGTTCTTGGCCGTAATAAGCTCGACGAAGTGTTCTTTTACAAAGTCGGCAAACTTGAGGATACTTACCCACTTTTGGGTAGCTCGATAAACCTGACTGATAAAAAAAGTAGCCCATGGAACAAAAAAGGCAGTCAGATAAACCAGGAATAACAAACTTGTTATGACCACCCTGGCTAAGGAAATGGACCGCTTGTCTGCAAAAAGGTGTTTAAGGTTAAACTTGCTTTTCCAGCATTTGAACACCACCTCAATGCGCCACCGAAAGCGGTAGGCCTCTACCAAATTCAAGAAAGTCCAGACCTGTTTATCCACATTGGTGATGAAAATAGTCCAGCCCAACAATTCCATATACTCCTTTGAGTGGTTGATGCTGGCGGGGACCGTGCCGACTGAAGTGCGACTGCAACTGGATGCTGCCCGCGTCGCCTGCTATGGCGGACGGGGGATGCTTGATGCTGGAATCGGGGGACCCGGACTGCCGACTGAAGACTGCCGACTGCCAATTGGATCTGCTGCCATCACCTGGCTGCGAGCTGGAATCGACCAGACGAAGACTCCACGCCAACTGGATGCTGCCGCCGTCGCCTGGGGCTGTGGCGGACGGGGATGCGCTGGACTTGATGCTGGAATCGGGGACCCGGACTGCCGACTGAAGACGCCGACTGCCGACTGGCGTGCGGCGAGGATAGATGCTGCCGCGGCGTGGTGGTTGCTGGAAACCGGGCATCGAGGGCTGCCGTTGTAAACTCGCCCCATCGCCTTACCCCCCACTTACGACTTACCACTTACGACTTACAACTTACGACTTACAACTTACCACTTACGACTTACCACTTACGACTTACAACTGGCAAGTGACTCCTGCAAGGCCGCCAATCGGGGCAAGGTGGCCAGGCAGGCCTCATCGGTAAAGAATGCCCTTGGCGCCTCGCCGGTGAAAGCCTTGAAATCCCGGATAAAATGCGCCTGATCGGCATAACCGCAGTCGAAGGAAATGGCGGCCCAGGAGGCGTTCGGGTTGTGGTCGACCAGGCTGTACGCCCTGGAAAAGCGGGCCAGCCGGCCGAACATTTTGGGACTTACGCCGATGAATTCCTTGAAGGAGCGCTCCAGTTGGCGGCGACCGATAAAGACTTCGCTGCTCAGGGCATCGACCGAAAGGGTCCCTCCTGAATGCCGCAATCTTCTGGCGGCTTCCGAAACATAATCCGATTGGGCGGCTTGCCTGTTGAGGCAGCCCAGCAGCCAGGCTTCCGCTATGCGGACCCGTTCCCGGTCATCGGCAGCTTCCCGGATCCGGGCCGTCAGGGCGCCGAATCCCTTACCGAAAACGAGCCGGCCGTCCAGGCAATCATTCCACAGTTCGCCGATGGGCGTCCCGAAGATCCGGGTCAGCGCATCGGGGTGGATGCTGATGCCGAAGGACAGGGCGCCGCGAGGGATTTTAACGGTCGCTTTCTCTGTCCAGACGCCCACCAGGTAGGCGTCGGGAAGTTCGACCCATTTATCGGCCTGTTTGAATGATTTGGGTTGATCCGTGAGGTGAAAGACGATCTCCGCTGTGCCCAGCGGCAGACATTTGTGGATAAAGTACCCTCCCTCGGGCAGTTCTCCTTCATCTCCCAGCGTCCAGAAATATTGGACATAGGGCGCCACAGGCGCCGACGGCTGGAATTGCCGGTAGGCGATTTTCATTTCAGGTTTTTTAGGCACCGGTATTGAATACGGGTCGGTGGTGCTGTAAACAGTCGGGTGAAACAAACAGGGGCAAAGATAAAGGCAAAGCGGGCGGAAATGCGCCGGCTCCGCTTTGCTTTTCGACCAATTTTGGTTTTCAGCCTCCGAGCGGCATCCATCAAATGACCAACGCCGGCTCAAAGGCAGCCCTTACCCGGCAACAGGCGGAATCGGAGCCGGAACAATGTTTTTGACCGGCCTGACCGAGCGGAGGTAGGCCCAGATAGCTTCCACATCCTCATCGTGCATGCCGGTAAAATTTTGCCAGGGCATGGGCGGCAACAACATCCTGCCGCCGTCGAGGCCTTTGTATTTGCCTTCGCGCAGCGCCCTTTTGAAATTGTCGATGGTCCAGTTGCCCAGGCCCGTTTCGTCCGGCGTCAGGTTGGCGGCGAAAGTGGTCCCCCACGGTCCGACCGCAGCGGTCAGGCTGCCGTTGAACAGCGCCCAGTTGCCCGGCGCAATCATCCTTTTGTCCGTGATTTCAGGGAGCTTTTCATCCGCCGGGTGGCCCGACAGGAGGCGCGTCAGATCGGGCGCCGGTCCTTGTTCGGTCATCACTTTCGGCGTGTGGCAGTCGTTGCATCCCATCACCGTTACAAGGTAGGCGCCGCGTTCCACCAGGGTTTCTTCAGAAGCCTGGGAGGCGGGTTCCGGCGCAGCATCTGCGGAATCTGCCGCTGTTTTTTCGGTTTGGGTGCAGTTGGTCAGGATCAGGCTGGTCGCAAGGGCTAAACCTGCGAGCAGTGCAAAGGTTTTCATGCAGTCAATTTTAGTGTGTTCTGAAATGCGTTTGCCGGTTCGTGGCCGGAAGGATAGATGCCCGGCTTTCCGGATAAAAATAAGGAAAGCCGGGAAATGCTTGTTTTTTATCCGATTATTTTTTGGAAAAAACAACGGAGAACGTGTACGTTATGCCCTCCTGTACGACCTGATAATTGGCCTTGAAGGAACTGCCGGTCAGGCCGGAGACATTCCAGCTCTCCGTTTCGCCGTCCTGGGTAATGGACAGTACGGTCTGGTCGGTGTTAAAGGTCCAGGTGCCGGTGGTGGTCTGCGGGTCGTTCGGGTCGCATTTGCTGGCGCCTTCGTCGTAATTCACGTTGCCGTTGGTCTTGAAAATGGCGAGGTCATCCTTGACGCAGGCGGGCAATTGGGAATAGACATTGGTCACCGGCGTGCCGAACCAGTCGATCGCCGGGTCAACCGTCATGGCCGAAAGTTGCCACGATCCGGAGGTCAGGATCTTGGTTTTGTCCGGAGCGACGTCGTCGTCCTTTTTGCAGCTGGTGGTCAGGAGGGTCAAAGCGGTCATCAGGACCGCAAGGGTCTTCATTGAAATCGTTTTCATGGTTTTTTAAAGTAATGTTTTAAGAAATCGGGTGATCCTGCGGGTTGCAAGCCGCAACGATCGTTTCGTTTGATGAGGCAAAATTAACGGGGTTCCCTTCGGCGGGATTGAAAAAATGCGACATTTTGAAGATCATTTGTCAAGCCATTGTAAGATATGGTCCGGGGAAAAAACTAACTTTGATCCATGTCTTTCCAAACTTCAATCCGAATTCGCATGAATCGCCTGCTTTTTCTGTTTGGCCTGCTGTTTTTTGTTTTCGCAGGAGGCCGCGCCCAATCCACCGAATCCGATTCGGCCTATATCCGGGATCATTACACCAAAAAGGAAGTGTACATCACCATGCGCGACGGCGTCAGGTTGTTCACATCCATATACGCGCCCAAGGACCAGACCAGGCCCTACCCTATCCTCCTGAAGCGTACCCCCTATACGGTGGCGCCTTACGGAGAGGATCAATTCGTTACCTCTTTTCAAAACATGACCCTGGCACGGGCGGGCTATATCTGGGTATTCCAGGATGTACGCGGCCGCTGGATGAGCGAGGGCGAATTTGAGGATATACGGCCCATCAATACCGAGCGGAAAACCCCGAAGGATATTGATGAAAGTACCGATACGTACGATACGGCTGATTGGCTGGTCAAAAATGTATCCAACAACAACGGCCGGATCGGGGTTTACGGCATTTCCTACCCTGGGTTTTACGCCACCAATGCGCTGGTAGAAGCCCACCCGGCGGTCAAAGCCGTATCCCCGCAGGCGCCGGTTACCGACTGGTTCATCGGCGATGATTTCCACCACAACGGCGCTTTCCTTGCGATGGACGCCTTTTCCTTTTACCGGAATTTCGGCCGGCCGCGCCCCAGGCCCACGACCAGCCAATCCTCCACGCCGTTGAATTTTCCGGACAATTACCAGTTCTATCTCAATCTCGGTCCGCTGCCCAATTACAAGAAGGAGTATATGGGCGACAGCATCCGGTTCTGGAACGACCTCATGGCCCACCCCAATCTCGATGCCTTCTGGAAAGCGCGCAGCATCCGGCCGCACCTGCACGACGTCAGGCCTGCCGTAATGGTGGTGGGCGGCCTGTTCGATGCGGAAGACTGTTTCGGCGCCTGGCGGACGTATGAAGCCGTCCAGCGGCAAAATCCCGCCGGTCATTCCAGCCGGCTGGTGATGGGCCCCTGGTTTCACGGCGGCTGGGCACGGTCGGGCGGCGACCACCTCGGCAATGTCAGCTTCGGTCAGCCGACCAGCGAGTTCTATCAAAAGGAGATCGAAGCCCGTTTTTTCAATTATTACCTCAAGGACGAAGGAAATCTCGACCTGCCGGAAGCTACGATATTCGAAACCGGCAGCAACCTTTGGACCCAATACGCGGAATGGCCGCCAAAGGCCGCAGTTCGGGAAAAGATCTACCTGCAGCCCGGCGGCGGATTGGCATTTTCGGCTCCGGCCGGCGCCTCCGGCTACGCCTCCTGGATCAGCGACCCCGCCAAACCGGTACCCTATACGGAAGATGTGCACAGCGGCCGGACGCGGGAGTACATGGACGACGACCAGCGGTTTGCCGCCCGCAGGCCCGATGTGCTGGTTTTCCAGACCGACGTGCTGGATACCGACCTCACCGTAACGGGCCCCATCGACGCCAACATCTATTTTTCCACTTCGGGCACCGATGCCGATCTGGTCGTCAAGGTGATCGACGTATTTCCCGACGATGCGCCGCAATGGGACGGCTCTGCTGTGCCCCAGGGCGGCTACCAGATGCTGGTGAGGGGCGAAGTGATGCGCGGCCGATTCCGGAACAGCTACGAAAAACCCGAGCCGTTCAAACCGGGGGAGCCGGCACAGGTGCGTTACCAGCTCCCGGATATCGCCCACACCTTCAAAAAAGGGCACCGGCTGATGGTACAGATCCAAAGCTCGTGGTTTCCGCTGGTCGACCGGAACCCGCAGACCTTTGTGGACATCTACCACGCTGTCGAATCCGATTTTCAGCAAGCCGAGCACCGGGTTTATTTCGACCGCAGCCGCGGATCATACCTTGAAATCGGCGTGCTGAAAAAGTAACGAACAGGAGAAAACATTCCCTTTTGGTTTTTGTTAAAGGAGGGAAACCGGGCGCTCCGAACCGTGGCGTTCGAACCATCCGAACCGTAAAACACCATTTTCTAAATAATTGAACATTCCATAATGAAAAGAAAAGCAACCGCCGTATGGAACGGCAGCGGAAAAGAAGGCAGCGGTACCGTGACAACCCAGAGCACCGTGCTCAGCAATACCCAATACTCCTACAAATCCCGTTTTGAGGAAGGGGTCGGCACCAACCCGGAAGAACTCATTGCGGCAGCCCATGCCGGGTGTTTCGCCATGAAACTCTCTTTTGTACTGGGCGCTGCAGGTTTTACGCCCGACAGCCTTGATGTAACCTGTACCGTCAACCTCGAAGACGGCGCCATCCGCCAATCTCACCTTGCCTTGAAAGCCAGGGTGCCCGGCATCAGCGAATCGGTATTTCAGGAATCCGTGGCCGACGCCAAGGAGAACTGCCCGATCTCCAAATCGCTCACTGCAGAAATATCTGTTGAAGCCGAACTGGTTTAACGAGGTCTTAACGCCGTGGTGTGCCGAATTGGCATAATTTTGTAAAAAACAATCGGCATATGAAATCTTGGTTGACTACCCTGACCCTGGCGGTCATGACCCTCGCTGCATCCGCTCAGGAGGAAGAATCCGCGTATTCCCCCTGGCATATTTACCTCAACGGCAATTTTCAGCTCGGCATCCCGATCGAGTCGTTCCGGCAAAACCTCGACCGCACGGGGTTCGGCGGCGGCGGGTTGCTGTTGCTCCAGATCAAAAGATTGCCGGTGTACGGCGGGTTGGAATTGTCCGGCATCACGTATGATAGTGAGAGTATCCGGTATGCGGCCAATGTGGGGGGGTTCAACCAGGATTACAAGCTCGTTACCCGAAACAATATCTTCCTGGGCCACGCCGTCGTCCGGTTCCAGCCGCCAGTCAATTTCCCGATCCAGCCTTACGTGGATGGAATGGTCGGTTTCAAGAACCTTTACACGCGGACCACATTGCAAAATCAGGATACGGAAGAGAGCGACGGAGAGACCGATCAGCACGATTGGGCGTTCAGCTACGGCGGCGCTGCCGGCATTCAGCTTTACCTGTTCAAAAACAAGGCGATCTGCATTGACCTGAGGTGTGCCTATGTGCCCGGCGCCAATGCCAAATACCTGATCAGGCGGGACGACACCAACGGTCCTTTCAACGATCCGCTGGATGCCTTTCGGGAAACAGCCTCACCGACGACCATTCTGATGCCGCAGATCGGCGTAACCATCGACCTGACGACCGTCGAACGGTACGACTAACCGGAGAAGCACCCCTCCTCCGGCAACCGAGCGGTACCGAAACTATTTTGAGTTGCTGTACTCCTCCCAGGTCTTGTTCTTGAAGTGGCCTTCGGCGATGTACCTCAATTCCTTCAGCATCACATCGCCGTTTTTGAAGCCCGGAGAAATGGAAATGCGGTTCTGGTTTTCATCCAGATAGACGAAGGAGGGATACCCCAGGCGGCCATCCAGCAGGGCGTAAGCCAACTCGTGGACGCCGCGCCGGCCGGCATTCGGCATGTACTTCAGCTCATGGCCTTTGAACTGGACAAGCTCCTTTTGTTCGGCGTTGAACTTGACCGCATAAAAATTTCTATTCATGAACTCCGCTACCTGAGGATCGGTGAACGTGGATTGGTCCATTTTTTTGCACCAGCCGCACCAGTCGGTATAGACATCGATGAACATCTTCTTCGGCTTTTTGGCGCTCAGGGCCACCGCCTCTTCGAAAGAGTACCATTTGATGGCCCCATGATCGGGCGCAGTTGTGTTATTTGTCTGCGGGTTAACAAAAGCCCAAACCAAAAAGGCGGTCGCGCCCAATGACAGGGCCAAATAAACTTTTTTCATCTCCAATGATTTAATTTTCAAAATTAACCCCAAATCGCGTTCGGGAGGTAATTCTGCCATTTTTGTTAAGACAAATTTAACGTTTCCTGCCCATCTTTGCGCCAAAGGTGACCAATCAGGCGGGGTCCAGAAATAGAACGAATGGAAAATCGCAAAATTGTTATTGCTGTCGGAGGGTCCAGCGGGGCTGTTTACGCCAAGGTGTTGCTGGACAAGATGGCGGGAATGGTTGACCGGGTCGAAGCTGTCGGCGTGGTGATGAGCGACAATGCCCGTTTCAACTGGCGGCACGAACTGGGGGATACTTCGTACGAAAACTATCCTTTTACCTTTTACGCCAAAACTGATTTCATGGCGCCCTTTGCCTCCGGGTCGGCCCGGTATGATACCATGATCATCTGTCCGTGCTCGATGGGGCTGGTCGGCCGGATTGCACACGGCCTGAGCGACGACCTGACGACGCGCGCGGCGGACGTGATCCTGAAGGAGAAAAGGAAATTGATCCTGGTGCCCCGCGAGACGCCGTTCAGCCTGATCCACCTCAACAACCTGAAGACCATCGCCGAAGCCGGCGGCATCATCTGTCCGGCCAACCCGTCGTTTTACAGCCGGCCTTCCACCCTCGAGGAAATTGCCGCCACGGTCGTCGACCGGGTGCTTGACCTGGCCGGGCTGCCGGTGGATACTTTTCGATGGGGCGGGGAGGTGTGAGGGGCTGAGGAACTGAGGAATTGAGGAATTGAGGAATTGAGGAATTGCCGCTTCCGCTCTCCTGGAGCTACGACGGCCGGAGGAGGAACCGAGAAACTGGAAAGTTCCTGATCTAACTTACGTCCTCTGCCATAGTCTCTGTTAGAACGTCACATCGATCAGGCGCAACTTCCGCCGGTCGCCGATTTTTATCTTGCGGAATGGACCGATCCTGGAAAAGGCGAAACCCAATGCAAGCGAGGTGCCCGATATAACGGCGTCGCTCCAGCGGTAGTTGGTGGAGGGGTTGCCGTCGGTAAGGGTCCCGACGAGGGCCAGCCCCGACCAGCTGACCCCGAAGGTGTAGAGGGAAATGCTGGTTGCTTTGGGCCAGGACCGCTGGAAGCGCAACATTGAAATATCATCGACCTTGACATACCGGTCGCCCAGAATAATGGAATTCTGATCCATACGGAAGCCTTCGATCACGCTGTCAAACCACCCTTCCTGGCCTTTCAACTGGTAGGAGATCCCCTGCCCTGCCAGGAATTTTTTGGTTTTGGGGCTGCCGTATTTTTCAAGGGAAAGCATTTGCTGGGCGTTCAGATAATGCCCGGTTAACAGGATGCACAGGGTGAACAGTAAAAGTTTGGCGGTCATATTCCGGATGGTTTCATGTTTTAATAAAGATTAACAGTTCTGTCAATTGGTTGTTTCGGCGGTCTTTTTCAGAAAGCGGGCCAACATCTGACGCATAGCCTGGTCGATCACCTCAAAGGACATCTCCTCCTGGCCGGTGTAAATGATCATCAGGGCGAACCGGGCGCCGCGCCCGTCGAGGCGTTGGTAAATCCGGCCTTTGTTCAGGCGATAGGCTTCCTTGACCCGGCGCCTGATCCGGTTGCGGTCCACCGCCTTTTTAAACCGCTTCTTGGGAACGCTGACCACAACTTGCAGGGGGACAGGGCTATCCGATCCCTGCGGCAGCCAAACCAATCGCAAAGGGTATTGCCCGAAGGATTGCCCTTCCTTGAACATCCGGCCGATGACCTTGGTGCTGGTCAGGCGCTCTTCTTTTTTAAACGAAAAGTTTTTCAAAAAAAATTATGAATAAATTTGTATTTAAATGTCAGGTTGACGTATATTGCGGTTTGAACGTGCATTCTCTCACCTGAAACCTTAGTACAAAGATGGAAAAATCGAACCTATTTTTTGAAAAAGTCCCATTTTTCAAATCACCCATCAACCAACCCCGGCATTATGGACACTGATCACCGCACTGAAAACCGGGTTGCCGACGTCGTTTTCCCCTATCCGGATACCGCACTGACCATCAAATCCTGGGCTGAGGGCGATCGCCCCCGGGAAAAACTGATGCAAAAAGGCAGCCGTCAACTCAGCGATGCCGAGCTGCTGGCCATTCTGCTGGGTTCGGGCACCCGAAGCGAAACAGCTGTCGGGCTGGCGCAGCGCCTCCTGAATTTCGTCGGGAATGACCTCCATGAGCTCGGTCGCCGTTCCATCCGGGAGCTGACCGCCATCAAAGGCATCGGTCATGCCAAGGCCATTGCCATTGCGGCAGCGCTGGAAGTCGGCCGCCGCAGACATGCGCAACCCGCCCGCGAACCAACCGTTATCCGGTCCAGCGAAGACGCCTTTACCGCCATGGCCGCCCAATTGCTCGACCTGGGCCACGAAGAATTCTGGATCCTGCTGCTCAACCGCGGCAACCACATCATCGGAAAGGAACAGATCAGCGTCGGCGGCGTGCACGGCACGGTTGTCGACGCCAAGATCGTCTTCAAAAAAGCCCTGCAATACCAGGCTTCCGCAATGATCCTTTATCACAATCATCCCTCCGGCAGCCTCGACCCAAGCCCTCAGGATATCGAACTGACCCGGAAGCTGACAGCCGCCGGAAAAACGCTGGATATTAACATACTTGACCACCTGATCATTACCGACAAGGGATTTTTCAGCTTTACGGATCACGATCTGATAAGTTAAAAAAAATGGCGCGGTCAATAATCGTTTTAAAAACCGGTTATTAGCCTATGTTGATCATTTTCAAACAAAATATCCGGCATGAAAGCTAACCTGATTACCCTTCTATTCCTTGTTGTTGTTTTTCAAGGGGTTCACGCCCAGGTCCGGCGAATTGGTTTCGGGCTCAATGCAAGCCTTGATTTTCCTAAAGCATTACTGGAAAAGGGAAATCCCGGCGAAGGTTCGGGCGAGATCTCCTATTCAGGCGGATTGCGCGTGTTTTTTTCCGGCCGGTCCCGGCTTCAGTTTGTTACCGGGATCGACTACCAGGCTGTCCGGTTCAGCGTAATTGATTACGAATCCATTACCTTCGGCTGCGATCACGATGGGAACGGAGGGTTTATCGTCACCAACTCCTGGATAGACGGCGACTATACCCGGCAGTTCATCGGCATCCCCGTTGAAGCGCGTATCCGGCTGGTCGGGCAGGAAAACCACCTGTTCCTGAAAGTAGGCGGCAAGGGTTTATTCTGGGTCAAGGACGCGCAGGATGCCCGGTTCTTTGCCTGCCAGACAGCCTCCTCTGATTCGGCGATCAACCCGTTCCTGGAAGACCCCGACAAGGTGGCCGGCCTGGCGACATTCGGCCTGGGGATACGCGCGGGTACAGGGCAATTCGCGGGCATTACCCTGAATGCAAAAATGGATTATTACCTTTCCGATGTGTACCGCACCAATGAGACCCGTGCAAGGCTCATTGCTGCCGGAGTTGAGTTAGGGTATACCTTTTAAAACCAACAGATAATATTTATTGACATTCGTTTAGGAATTGTTGGCAATAATTTGTATCTTGCTTAGCAAAAAGCCGCCAAAAGGCATGCATCCTTATTTCCCGCATCTGCTGCGAGACATCCAGGAAGCCTCCGAACGCCGCGAACCGCAACTACCACGGAAAGACGAGGAGATCCTCCCGCCGGGCGTTGAAGCCTGGTTAGCCGGTGAGCCGCTGGAAACGATGGCCGAACAATTCAGTCTGTCCCGTGAAGACTTTCCGCCGGCGATCGTGTGGTCGGAAGAAGAGCTTGGCCGGCTGGTTGCCGCATTGGAACAATTGTGGTATAAATTTCACTTCATCCCGGAGTTCCCCAAAAATCTGCCTTTAACCCAAAGGTACGACCTGCTGATAGAAGCCCTCGAACGGGAAACGCCTACCATGGAATACGGCTTTTTCCACATTGAATTTTGCGATTTCAACCCCGAATCCTGCCCCTTCGGTCATGACTATTGCAGTTGCCTGAAGTCCTTCAAACCCGAAGACGGGCCGCTGATTACAACGGAAACGGAAATTTCAAGCCTGAAAAGCAAACCCTCCGGCGCCCGGAAACTCCGCGGCCTGACCGAAAAAATGGAAAAAAGGATCGCCGCGCAAGCGCCCGGAAATTTTCTGGAATGGCAGATTCACAAACCCAACAAAAAACAAAGTCTGGGCGCCTGGTTCGGTATCGATCGCAAAGAATTTCCAGGTGTACGCGAGTTGTCGCTGATCGATCGCCAAAACCTGGTGAAAACCATGATCAGGCTCTGGTCTGCCCATGGGCTTATCCCCAGCTTCCCTGAGAATTTACCGGTAGAAATGCAGTTTGAGACGCTTTTGCGGTTTTGGGATTATAAGCTCAAATCCCTGCCGGCCCAAAAGCAGATCTTTGTATTTTGCAAGGGTCTGCCGGAAAACTGCCCGTTCGGGGAAGGGTATTGCAACTGCCGGCCCCCGATTCAATCGGACACCAACGGGATTCGGGCTGCCGATAAGAACGATGAAATCCGGTGATCAGCGGCAAGGTTGTGCATGAAAAACTTGCATTCTTGTCAAATTTCGCTTAAATTTGTCCCGCCTTATATGAATTAGCAACTGTCCTACAACCTCTTCTATCAGGAAATATCCTGCATTTCTTCTTTTTTTGCCTGCTGGAAAGCATCCCTTCGATGCGCCAAACACCCGGATTTGGTTGAATTTACAATTTTCGCATGACAAAACATATTCTGACTTCATCAGGCCTTATTGCGCTGTTGACGGCGATTTCCCTACCGGCGACTTCCCAGATCACCCTTCGGCTTCGTGTCGACAGCGGGTCTTCCACCACAACTTGCGATGACCTCATCGGCGCCCCCGACCCCATGTGGAGCGTAGCGGTCGAAGGCGGCAACTGGGTGAATTTCCCAGTGACCGGCAATTGTTTCGAAAATCCGCCCTACGAACAATACCAGGCCGCGTTCAATTGTCCGGCCGATCTTCCGGCCACCATTAACGTATGTTTCAGGGCCTTTGAAAATGACGGGATTCTACCCGACATTACCTGCGACATCGTTCCGGACTGCGAAGAAACCATCTGTCAGGATTTCACCCTTCCGGCGCTGGGCGACAGCATCGCCCATACCATCAGCCTTCCAGCGGGGTTGAGCTCGGGCGGCTCTGCCGGCTTCACCTTGTTCCTCGACAGCTATATCGCCGACAACGACCTGCCTTGTCAGGCCGCCAACCTGGGCGTACTGGCTTTCGGGGGGCAGCTGGGCGATACCCTGACCACCATCTTTGACAACAGTTGCGCCACCAATACCGGGGAGCCCGATCCGGCTACCCTCGGATCCTTCTTCAATGATGCCGGCGTCTGGTTCACTTTCAATACGGGGCCCGACCCCAGCAGCCTGATCATAGTCGACGTAGTCGGTGATCCGCTGAATTCCGGAGACGAATTCGACGCACAGATCGCCGCCTTCATGAGCAGCAACGGCCTGTGCAGCGGCGCCCTGAACTTCATCACCGGGGTGTCACAGGCCAATACCCCCGACGGGCAACTGCGGCTTCGCTGCATGCCGCCCAATACCAATATTTTCATCCTGGTCGACGGGGGGTCCGACGGCGTCCAGTCGACCCGCGGTCCCTTCGGCATCCAGGTTACGGATATCGGCGTCATCGAGGGCGGCGACCTTCGGTGCGAATTCGAGGACATGGGGCAGATTCCGGAAGGAGGCTCCGTCAGTCTCGACGGCTGGCGCACCAATTTTTGCGGGACCTCCGCGCAGGATCCATTCGTTCAGGCTTTTGTCAGCCAGCACTCCGTCTGGTTCAGCTTCATTACGCCTCCATCGGGTCACGTGATCATTGAGGGGGTCAGCGATACGGTGATCCAGCCGATCGGCGTCCAGCTGGCCGTTTACCGGTCTTTCAACGGCACCTGTACCGGGGGTTACGCGCACATCGCCAGCCAATATGAAGAAGACGCGCTGGATGAGACCATGGAGCTTACCTGCCTGTTCCCGAATACGCGGTACTTCATGCTGGTCGACGGTTCAGGGGATGCGGCGCGCGGATTGTTTACCCTTACTGTTTCCGACGGCGGCGACATCACCCCCGTCACCACCATCGATACCGTACTGTGTGCCGGCCAAAGCATCAAGGTGGGTCCGCATACCTATTCCCAGACCGGCAACTATGCCGATACGCTCCAGCTTTTCGCGGGCTGCGACAGCATTGTACTTTCCAACATCACCGTTTTACCTCCGCTGCAAGCCGGGTTAACCCTGTTGAGCCCGGCGCTTGCAGAAGGAGCGGCCAACGGACAGGCCGTGGTCAGCGCTACCGGCGGAACCGGGAATTATGTCTTTCAATGGTGTAACGGGAGTACAGCCTCCCAAAATAACACGCTCGTCGGCGGAGAGCAATGCTGCGTCACCATTACCGACTCCAACGGGTGTGAAACCATTGAGTGCATTGATGTGGAATTCGTCAGGCAGATCATCCCCGAAGTGATAAGCGACACCTTGAAATGCTACGGCGACAACAACGGGGCCATCAGTTTTTCGATGCTCAACGGGTTTCCGCCTTATACCTATACCTGGCAAAACAGCGCCAATACCCTCAACGGCAGCGGTCAGATCAGCGCCATCGGCGAAACCGCTCAGATCACAGGGCTGCCGGCGGGGGCATACGCCTTCCGGATTGCCGACCTGTATGACGACACTTTGTTTACCATCCAGGTGGTCGAACCGGAAGAATTGGTGATCGACCTGACGGAGTTGAAAGATGTGACCTGTTATGCGGGTTGCGACGGTGAGATTTCGGTTGCCGTTACCGGGGGTACCGGCGCGTACGACCTCGACTGGAGTACGGGGGCCACGGGGGTTACTTCGCTTGGCCAGTTGTGCGCCAGCGGTCCGGGCGGTTACGCCCTCCAGGTAACCGACGCCAACGGCTGCAAGGCCAATATGGTAGCCAACATCAACGAGCCGCTCCAGTTGCTGGCAGCGGGCGTCGAACTCAAGCCCGTTTCCTGCTATCAGGGCGCCGACGGCCAGGCTACCGTACAAACCCAGAACGGTACGGCCGCGTCCTATCAATGGAACAATAACGGGAGTACCCCGGTCATCGATAACCTGAGCGCCGGTTTTTACAGCGTAACCGTTGCCGATGAAAAAGGGTGCGAGGCGCAGGCCATCGTACAGGTCACCCAGCCCTCGGAGCCGTTGGAGGTAGGTCTTAAGATCGACCGGCCCATCAGTTGCCCCGGCGACGAAGACGGCATCCTGAACGCTACCGTCACCGGTCCGTTCCAGTCGCTGACCTATCAATGGAGCAACGGAACGAGCCTGGCCTCCGCAGGAGGGCTTGGCGCGGGGCATTATTCGCTCCTGGTAACCAATGAAAAGGGTTGCGAAACATCCGGCGAGATCGAACTGACGGAACCGCCTGTGATTTCCGCGGAAGTGACCGTCAAAGACATTACCTGCCTGGATCCGCCCAACGGCGGCTTGGTTCAGGCGGTCAACGTGACCGGCGGCACACCGGGGTATGCTTATTCCCTCGATGGGGTCATTTTCCAGGCCTCGCCGAATTTCAACGGGTTGCGCGAGGGCAATTATGCCCTGATCGTGAAGGATATGGCAGGGTGCGAGGAGGAATTCCCGGCCGCTGTTTCCGGTCCGCCGTTTCTTGAGGCCACCCTCGGGGCAGATACGGTGATCCACCTGGGCGATATGATCCGGCTGCAAGCCCTGACCAACAGCGAAACCGCGGTATTCACCTGGAGCCATACCGATACCCTGACGGGCGACATTGCTATGATCAGGCCGCTGGAAACCGCGATCTACCAGGTTGAAGTATACGATACGGTTTCCCTTTGCCGGACGGCAGCCGCGATTGCCGTCGGTGTCGACCGAAACCGGCGGATTTTCATACCCAATGCCTTCAGTCCCGACGGTGACGGGAACAACGATCAATTTACCATCTATTCGGATGATGCTGTAAGCGCAGTGAAGCAATTCCGCATCTTCAACCGTTCGGGAGCGATGGTATTCCAACGGCAGAACTTCCAACCCAATAACCCCGCTGACGGATGGGACGGCCTGCTGAACGGCCAGGTACTCAATGCGGGTGTGTATGTCTATTTTGCGGAGATCGAGTTCCTGGACGGGAAATCGGAGGTCTTTAAAGGGGAGGTGGTTTTGGTGAGGTAGGGGTTAGTTGACAGCCTGCCGACAGGCAGATAGGTGGTCAGTTGGCAGTTGGCAGTTGGCAGTTGGCAGTTGACAGTTGACAGTTGACAGTGGTCAGGTTCCGCCCGCCGTAGCTTCAGCGGAGGAGGGGGTCAGGGGGGATAGGGCGATGTTTCGATTTTACAACGACCGCGCGGGCTATCAGGTCCGCCATGTAAAGGTTAAAGGTCAATGAGCCCGTGCTTAATGGCTGCGGGCCTTTAGGTCCGCCATGTCGGTAGCATCCCGGTTGCATTTTTACGTTTCCGGCCTGTAGGGCCGGTATGTGATGGCCCGGGGCGCCACGGTCCGATGAAACAAGTTGCAAGTTAACCTTCCGCAGTTGGCAGTTGGCAGTTGACAGTTGGCAGTTGGCAGTGGTCAGTGGTCAGTTGACAGTTGACAGTTGACAGTGGTCAGGTTCCGCCCGCCGTAGCTTCAGCGGAGGAGGGGGTCAGGGGGGATAGGGCGATGTTTCGATTTTACAACGACCGCGCGGGCTATCAGGTCCGCCATGTAAAGGTTAAAGGTCAATGAGCCCGTGCTTAATGGCTGCGGGCCTTTAGGTCCGCCATGTTGGTAGCACCCCGGTTGCATTTTACGTTTCCGGCCTGTAGGGCCGGTATGTGATGGCTCCGGCCAGGCAGATTCCGAATCGGTGGGTGGTGTTCAGTTGGCGCTTAGGGCTGGATTTCGCCGTTCTCTTCATCTTTGTCCAACCATTCCGAAGGCAGGGTTTTGGAGGCGCGGGCGCCGAGTTGGCGGATTTTCTCAGCCCGGCCGACGAGGGTATCGCCGAATCGCTTGCCTTCAGCCAGCTTGTTCATGGCGTCATGGTAGGCGGACTGGGCCGAGTCGAGCCGCAGACCGATGGATTTGAGGTCTTCCGTGAAGGCGACAAATTTGTCGTACAGCAGGCCGCTTTGTTTGGCGATCTCCAGGACGCTGCGGTTCTGTTTTTCCTGCCGCCAGATGAAGGCAACGGTCCGCATGGTCGCCAGCAAGGTGGAAGTGGTGACCAGCACGATATTCTGGTCCAGGGCGTCGAGGAATAGTTTTTGATCCTGTTGGAGCGCGATGCCCAGGGCGGGTTCGATGGGTACAAATAGCAACAGGTAATCGGGAGCGTTGATCTGGTAGAGTTGTTGGTAGTTTTTGCCGCTCAGATCCTTGATGTGATTGCGAAGGCTATCGACATGGTGTTTGAGGTGTTGGGCCTGGGTTTCGGGAGAATCGGCGTTAAAGTATTTTTCGTAGGCGCGCAGAGACACTTTTGAGTCGACCACCAGGTGTTTGCCTTCCGGCAGCTGGATAATAAAATCGGGTCGTTTTTGTTTGCCTTCGTCATCGCGGAAGGCAGTTTGCACTTTGAAGTGGACGTCCCTGACAAGGCCTGCCCGTTCCAGGAGCAGTTCAAGCTGGAATTCTCCCCAATCGCCCTGGGTTTTGCTTTCGCCTTTCAGGGCGCTGGCCAGGTTGTTGGCGTCGGCGCTGAGTTGTTGGTTGAGCTGGCGGAGCTGTTCGATTTCAGTTTTGAGCGAAACGCGATCCTTGGTTTCTTCCAGAAAACGCTTTTCGATACCTTCTTCAAAGGTTTTTATTTTTTCGCGGAGGGGGCTTAGGATATGGTGGAGTTGTTCCTGATTCTGGGCGGAAAATGCCTTGCTCTTTTCATCGAAGAGGCGGTTGGCCAGGTTCTCGAATTCCATTCTGGAGCGTTCCTGCAATGCAGAGATCTCGCTTTGCTGGGTCCGCCATTTTTCTTCGAGGCCGGCCATTTGCTGCACCTTGGCGGCCAGTTCCCCGGTGAGGCTGCGAATTTCCTGTTCGCGTTCCATGAGGTCTTCGCGGGCCATATCCGCCTGGTTTTGAAGGTTTTCGTACAATTCCCGGCTGACGTAGGCGGTTTCGATTTCGCTGCGCGTGAGGCTATTGCCTTTCAGCCACATTTTGGCGACGAGCCATGCGGAAAGCGCGCCGATAGCAAGGCCCAGGAGGAGGAAGAGAAAGGAAAGCAATATCGGACTGGCCATAGGGTGTGGCTGTTGCTGTCGGCCAAAGGTAACAAAAATTTTTATTTGCTAAAAAATATCCAGGTATTGTTTTTATTTTCGGCATATATGGCTAAATTTACCCAAGGCAAAGCAATTACCCGGTTTGATCCGACATTCTGCGCGCTGGAAATAGAGAACCAAGGCTCTTTAGCGGCCATGTACGCTTACCTCCCCTGGCCTACCGTTCCAGCAGCCTTAGCACCTCCCCCCGATAACTCCGCCCAACCGGCAATCTCTTATTCCCCACCTCCACTTCCGACGCCGTAAACGCCTTCACCTTGTCCTTTGCCACCAGGAAAGAGCGGTGAATCCGGATGAAATTCCCATCGTTGAAAAACGCATGGACCTCCCCGATCTGGAACTTGGTCACGCAGGTACCCGTTTGCGTAAAAATCCTGACGTACTCCTTCAGGCTTTCTACAAACAGGATCTCGTCAAGGTAGATTTTTACCTTTTTCCGGTTGACGTTAAAAAAACGGTATTGGCGTTCCCGGGCAGGAGCAGGCGGTTGGGCCTCGTCCGCTTGTCTGACCTTATTGACCGCCTTGAGGAAACGGGCAAACCCGATCGGCTTCAGCAGATAATCCACAACGTTGTATTCATAACTTTCCAGCGCGTATTCATGGTAAGCTGTGG
This sequence comes from Lewinellaceae bacterium, assembly GCA_020636325.1. Taxonomy (GTDB): domain Bacteria; phylum Bacteroidota; class Bacteroidia; order Chitinophagales; family Saprospiraceae; genus JACJYC01. The sequence goes on along the minus strand of JACJYC010000008.1, from coordinate 70,821 downwards.
TCAGGATCACCTTCGGCGGGTCAGACAGGGTTTTGAGGAATTCCAACCCCTTCAGCCGGGGCAGATGGATGTCCAGGAAGATCAGGTCGACCTGTTGCAGGCGCAAAAACTCCATCGCGTACAGTGCATCCCGGCAATGCCCCGCCAACGTCAACCCCGGTGTATCCCGGATGTAGTCCTCCAGGATCTCGGCGGCCAGCGGTTCATCCTCAATGATCAGACAACGCAAGGGTCTCATAGGCTTTCAGATTGACCCGAAGGTGTGCTGTAAACACTTCAGGCTGATTATCGATCCGTAAATCATGGGCCTGCGGATATAACAATTCCAGTTGCCGCCGCACATTTTGAAGGCCCACGCCCTTCGCCTCCCCATCTGCCTCCACCTGTTCTTTATCGTTTTGGGTCCTCATTTCCAATACGCCGTCCTTTAGTTCCAGGTTGATGTCAATCCGCGTTTTAAACCGGTTTTCACCCGCTCCGTGTTTGAATGCATTCTCGATCAGGGGCAACAACAGCAACGGCGCGATCAGTTCATCAGGCCGGTCGATATCGGATATAAAGTGCACTTCCAGCCGGTCGCCGTACCGGAGTTTTTCCAGGTCAATGATCCCTTCGGCTACCCGGATCTCGTCCCGGACCGGTATCCTCGGTTTGGCGCAATCATACAGCATGAACCGCATCAGGCCCGATAATTGAAGCACCATTTCAGCGGCAGGCCCGGGTTGGCGGCGCGTCAGGGCATAGATGTTGTTCAGCGTATTGAACAGGAAATGCGGGTTGGTCTGCGACCGCAGGAATTGCAATTCCGTTTCCAGCTTTTCCTGCACCAGCCTTCGTTCCCGTTCCTTGCCGGCCATTTGCATCCTGTATAGTTTGAATGCAATGGCCAATCCCAGCACCAGGGCCAGGTCGAGAAAGGAGGTCACCAGGCGGTATCCTTCCCAAAGTACGACTTCGTCCGGCGATTGCCCGTAAGCCCACGGATATACCAGCCATTTGACCGAAATCCGGTAAAGGGCAATTGCGCCGATCATACCCAATACCAGCCGGATCGCCGAGGTTACAGGCGGTTTCTGGTGCAACAGGCTTTGCTTCAGCGGGCCGTACAACACGAAATAACAAAGCAGCATCTTGGCGGGAAACAGGCTCAGTTCCACTTTGGCGGCAATCCAGAAACGCCCAAGACCGGAAAGATCCTTGAACGAGGCGGTCGCCCAGGCAAATTCGACATAGACCACCCAGGCAAAGTAGGCTATCCAGAAAGTCAGGTGCAGCAGGCTCCTCCGGTTCATCCGGTAAAGGTCGCAAATCGCATTGGAATACGGGCGGATTGTGTACAATCGACCGGTTGAAGGGTAAAAACGACCGCAATAGTTGTACGAAGTCCGCCCGTCGGGCATTGCGGGTTGTTTGTACGCTGCAATTGTTCCTTGTTACAATTTCCAGCCCGGAAATCACCCAAAGACCTAGTTTTGTCCAAAATCACAACCATGAAGCCGTATGCCCGACTGTTTTTTATTTTTTTGACAATCAATCAATTACAAGCTCAACCCCTGTTTTCTAAAATCCAGACCGGCCAGGTCGTCAGCACGCCGTCCGACAGCCGGAGCGTCAACTGGATCGACGTCAACGGCGACGGGTTCGACGACCTTTTCATTTCAAACGGTCCGAAAACCGGTCAGAACAACCTCCTTTACCTCAACAACGGCGACGGCACCTTCAGCGCCGTAACCGATGACCCCATTGTAAAGGACAACAGCCCATCGGACGGCGCAACCTTTGCCGATGCCGATAACGACGGCGACGCCGACGCCTATGTCGTAACCTGGTACGGAAAGATCAATTATACCTATGCCAACCAGGGCGACGGGTCCTTCCTGCAACTCGCCCCCGGCGTATCCGGCAACGCTTCCACCTATTCAGAAACCGCCGCCTGGGGCGACTACGACAACGACGGCCTGCTCGACCTCTATGTTACCAACAGCGAAGGCGCCAAAAGAAACCTGCTGTATCGCAACCTGGGCAACAACCAGTTCGAAAAAATCAACACCGGGACACCCGTCACCGAAACGGACCTGTCGCGGTGCGCCAACTGGGTCGATTACGACAATGACGGCGACGCCGACCTGTTTGTGACCAACGAGGACAACCAGGCCAACGACCTTTACCGGAACGAAGGCGGCGGACAATTCACCAAGATCACCGCCGACCCGCTGGTCACCGGCGGGCTAAGCTCCATGAGCGCCAGTTGGGGGGATATCGACAACGACGGCGACCTGGATGTTTTCATCGCTAATTCAGGGTTTTACGCCGAACAGACCAACCAATTGTACCGCAACAACGGCGACGGCACCTTTACCCAGATCACACCGGACGCCTTCACCTCGGCCCCCGGTTGCTCCTACGGGTCCGCCTTCGGCGACATCGACAACGATGGGGATATCGACCTGGCCGTGGCCAATGGCTTTTGCAACGGCGCCATCCGGAATTTTCTCTTTTTCAACGACGGGCAGGGCCATTTCTCGCCGGCGCCGGACAGCATTGCCGACCTGAGCACGCCCAGCTCCTATGGTATCGCTTTTGCAGATTACGACCTCGACGGCTTCCTCGACCTGGCCATAGCCACCTGCAAAAACACCGATCAGTCCGCCATGCCGAACAACCTCCTCTATCACAACAACCAGTCCCCGGCCCAAGGCGGCAGCAACCCTTTCCATTGGCTCAGGGTACGCCTCGAGGGTCAGGTTTCCAACCGGTCGGGCATCGGCGCCAAAGTCCGGATAAAAACCAGCCAGAACGGCGAATCGCGCTGGCAAATGCGGGAGATCAGCGCCCAAACCGGATATTGCGGGCAGAACAGCCTGGTGGCTCATTTCGGGCTGGGACAAGCCGATTTGGTCGATTCAATTGTGGTGGAATGGCCGAGCGGAATACGCCAGATCCAGACGGGTATTGCAGCGGATCAGCTGGTTTACCTGTTGGAAAGCAATCCCGTTGCCGTTAAAACTACATTTGACGCCCTGAACAGCATCCGGGTCTTCCCCAATCCTGCCGACACCCGTGCAGCGATATCTGCCGTTTGGCAGGAACGCATCCCGGAATTGACCGTCACCCTGATTGACTCTCTTGGAAGGAAATTGTTATCGGATCGCTACCAGGATCTCCATCCGGGGCAATGGACCGCCCAACTGGAGTGGGGCGAAACCCTGGCGCCGGGAAATTATTTCGTCCGTCTGGCCTCGGAATCTCAGGCCGCCCTTATTCCGCTGATCCTGAAATAATCGCCTCAAACCTTTAACCCGTACCATTTTTTTGATTTCAGGTACCAATAGGTCAGCGCCAGCATAACGATCCAGTAAAAGATCTCAGCGGCCCACGCCCAGGGAAGCCCGAGGCTGGTATAATTTACCACAATGTCGATATAGGCGAGGTAAGCCAGTGCGCAAAAGACCTGGATCATCAGGCCGAACTGGGTAGCGCCTGTGCCGGCAAGCCCGTTGAAAAAAACACCGCCGATGGAAAAAAAGGTGAGGATCGGAATCAGGACGTAAAGTACCGGGCGGGATTCCGTGATCAGGCTCATATCCTCCGACCCCAATAAGGGATACAGCAATTGGTGCGGAAAAAAAACGACCGGTATGGTCACTGCCATGGTGGTCGCCCAGCAAAGTTTGGCCGTTTTCCAGATGATCGGGACGACTGCCTGCCGCTTCTGCTGGCCGATAAAATTGCTGACAATGGTATTGATGCCGGAGGCAAACCCCCAACAGGGTATGGAAAGGATCAGGTAGACATTCCGCCCCAGGTTGGAAATGGAGAGCTGCCTGGCGCCCAGGTTTTCAATGATCGCGAAGAAAACAAACCAGCTGCCGATCCCGACGAAAGCCTGCGCCACAATGGGGAAAGCCAGTTTGAATTGCTGCCAGATCAGGCTAAGGTCAACTTTCGGCAGGTGGAAAAGCCGGTATATCCTGTTCTTGCGGTCAAAAAGGATATAAATAAAAAAACAAACGAACGCCACTATTTCCGCTATCGAACTGGCCAGGCCGGCGCCGCCGATGCCCATGGCGGGCAACCCGAAATGACCGTAGATCAAGGCGTAATCCAGCACAATATTGACTGTGGCCAGAATTACCGTATCGATAATGATGAATGAAGTGCGGGCTACACCGGTATAAAGGGCAATTACAGCCACGCCGGTATACGAAAAAAAGATGCCCCAACTCCGGTAATCCAGGTATTCCATGCTTTTATCCAGGATAACCTGCTCCTCCAGGACATAATCGAAAAAGGCATATGCCCCCCAATGCATGAAAGCGTACATGACCAGCCCCAGGCAGAGTTCGTAATAGAGCATAGCGTAAAAGGTCCGCCCCACTTCATAGGGCTGTCCTTCTCCCATCCGCCTCGCGATCATGATCTGCCCGCCTCTGGAAAATCCGTATCCGATGGCCGCAATGACCAGGTAAAAGACCCCAACAAAGCCAATAGCGCCGAAATCGGTTTCGCTCAGGTGATAGAGAAACACGTTATCGCTAAGTGTAATGACATTTTGTGCGGCGCTACCCAGCATGATCGGCGCTGAAATGGCCATAATCTGCCGGTAGGAAGTGTTTAAACGCATTAATACGGGGTAATTTTAACTGGGCAAAAGTGATCATTTGTTTCGAGAAATCGGCCAAACTGCTGAAGAATCGTTCATTTATTCTTTAAATTCGCCTGGACTTTCAACAGAATCCTTTTCACCCGATCATCCGCAAAAAATAATTTTCTTATGAGAAAAAATAATTTCTCCCTTATTTTGGGCCTCAACCTTTTGGTGCTCGCCTTCGTTTTGAATGCTTGTAACCAGCAAACCGAATCAACAGAAAATTCATCTTTGATGTACCAAAAAACAGATTTACCTACCCCGGTGGCCGCCAAGATCCCTAAAACACTCAGCATTCACGGGGATGACCGAATCGACAACTATTATTGGCTCAACGACCGGGAAAACCCCGATGTCATCGCCTACCTGACCGCAGAGAATGCTTATAAGGACAAAATGATGGAGCACCTGGCCGATTTCCAGGAGAAATTGTACCAGGAAATGCGCGGCAGAATCAAAGAGGACGACCAGTCTGTACCCTATAAGGATAACGGATATTTCTATATCACCCGGTATGAACAGGGCCAGGAATATCCCATCTACGCCCGCAAAAAAGACAACCTCGAGGCCCCCGAATCGATCATGCTCAACGTAAACGAGCTGGCAAAAGGCTACAGCTTCTACAATGTGTCAGGGCTGTCCGTAAGCCCGGATAACAAAATCCTCGCGTACGGCGAGGACACCCTGAGCCGCAGGATCTATACCATCAAGTTCAAAAACCTGGAAACAGGTGAACTGCTGGAAGACCAGATCCCCGGCACCACCGGCGGCGCGGTATGGGCCAATGACAACAAAACCATTTTCTACACGACCAAGGACGAATCCCTGCGGCCTTTCAAAGTGTTCAGGCACAAGCTCGGCACCTCCGCTTCCGATGATGTGGAGATCTGGCACGAATCCGATGCCACCTTCGCCACCTACGCCTACAAGACCAAATCCAAAAAATACCTGGTGATCGCCTCCTTCCAGACCCTGTCCAGCGAATACCGCGTACTGGAAGCCGACAACCCCACCGGGCAATGGAGGATCATTCAGCCCCGGGAACGAAAACTGGAATACGACATCGATCATTACGGCGACAAGTTCTACATCCGCACCAACCTCGATGCTAAGAACTTCCGCCTGATGACCACCCCGGAAAATGCCACCACCAAGGACCATTGGACGGAAATGATCCCCAACCGGGCCGATGTGCTGCTCGAAGGAATGGACCTGTTCAAGGATTACCTCGTACTGTCCGAACGGAAAAACGGCATCACCCAACTCCGGATCATGCCCTGGGCAGGCGGCGAACACTATATTGATTTCGGGGAAGACGCCTACATGGCCTACACTTCCGTTAATATGGAATTCGACAGTGAAGAGCTCCGGATCGGCTACCAGAGCATGACCACCCCCGCAACGACCTATGATTACAACATGAAAACCAGGGCCTTTACCAAGCTCAAGCAGCAGGAAGTGCTGGGCGGCTTCGATCCGGCCAATTACAAATCGGAAAGGTTATACGCCACGGCAGCCGACGGGGTCAAAGTGCCCATATCGCTCGTTTACAGGAAAGGCTTTACCAAAGACGGCAGCCATCCGCTCCTGCTGTACGGATACGGCTCCTACGGCAACAGCATGGATCCCTATTTCAGCGCAACCCGGCTCAGCCTGCTCGACCGGGGTTTTGCCTTTGCCATCGCGCATATCCGCGGGGGAGAGGAAATGGGGCGCTATTGGTACGAAGACGGCAAATTGCTGAAGAAGAAAAATACCTTCACGGATTTCATAGACTGTGCCGATTACCTGGTCAAAGAGCAATACGCCGACAAGGAAAAACTCTTTGCCATGGGCGGAAGCGCCGGCGGCCTGCTGATGGGCGCTGTGGTCAATATGCGCCCTGAGTTGTGGAAAGGCGTGGTGGCTGCAGTCCCGTTTGTAGATGTGGTCACCACCATGCTCGATGAATCCATCCCCCTGACCACAGGTGAATTTGACGAATGGGGCAACCCCAAGGACAAGGAGTATTACGACTATATGAAATCCTACTCCCCGTACGACAACGTCGAAGCCAAGGATTACCCGCCCATGATGGTCACTACCGGCCTGCACGACTCCCAGGTCCAGTACTGGGAACCTGCCAAATGGGTGGCCAAATTGCGGGAAATGAAAACCGACAAAAACCCCCTGATCATGCATACCAACATGGATGCCGGGCACGGCGGCGCTTCCGGCCGGTTCAGGGCCCTCAAGGAAACAGCGATGGAGTACGCCTTTTTGCTGGATCTGGCCGGGAAGGCGGAGGTGAAAGTCATGGATTGAACAGTTGTCAGTTGTCAGGCTCCGCCCGCCGAAGCTTCAGCGAAGGAGGGGGTCAGTTGTCAGTGATTGACCACTGATCACTCTTTCCCCGGGACAGGGATGCCGAACAGCGATTTGATCTCGGTGGCATCTTCGGGCTTCATGCGTCCGCTGAGGATCAGGCGAACTTCCCGGCGGCGGGAGGCGCTTTCAAAGCGTTGTTGTTCAATTTCCGTCAACGGCAACACGGGCGGGATCTCGACCGGCTTTGCGCTTGAATCGTCAAGGCCGACGAAGGTGAAATAGGCGTGGTTGCAACGCCGCGGGTTCTGGCCTTTCATATCGGCTGCAAAAACCTCCACGAATACTTCAACCGAAGTGCGGAAAGCCCTGGTCACGGTCGCTTCAAGGGTAATGATCTCACCGACTTTAATGGGCGTCTGGAAAGAGACGTGGTCAACGGATGCCGTCACCACATTGGCTTCACAATGCTTGCCGGCGCAAATCGCACTGACAATGTCCATCCATCGGAGCAAATACCCTCCCATAAGGTTACCCATCGGGTTGGTATCGTTCGGCATGATCATTTCGGTCATAACTGATTTGGAATCGCTGACCTTTTTGGGTTTTAAACTCATAACCTTGTTAAACCGTGAGAAAATATTCCCGAATGCGGGACCTTCAGCGGATCATCACGCCCTGGCAATCCAGAAAAGGAATGGACGTGAAATAATCCTCGGAAATGCTGCCCTGGACAAAAGTGTACTTTTTATCGTACATGTAGTCATTAAAGGAAAAACTGACCCAGTATTCATTGTTCAGCCCGAACAGGCTGGTCTGGATCGGTTCGATCTGCGCTGCCGACAGCGGCGGGATTTCTTCGAAGAAGTGGCGAAGGGTGGTTGTCTGCAGCTGTTCTCCATCCAGTTCACCATATCCGCGGGAACTGATCAGTACATTCCTGATCGGTTCTTCCTTGAGGTTGATCAGAAAGGTGTCCCATAGCTCTCCCTGCACCCCTTCTTCCTGCCTCGGCGCAATGGCAACAGCCAGATCAACAACCTTAAGTTGTGGAATATCTTTCTTCATCCGCGCTATCTTTAACCCCTTTGCTGAAAAGGGAGCGCAAAGATAGCATTAATTTGCGTAAACAAATTCAAAAATTTGGGCAAAATGGCCCTTTAGTCGATTTTTTACTTCCTCAATATTAACACTTTGTCCCAATTCCATGGCCAGAGAAGTCACGGCTTTCTCCTGAGCGGAAATGCCGCAGGGGATGATATTGCCGAAATCAGCCAGCCGCGTATTGACGTTGAATGCAAACCCGTGCAAGGTCACCCACCTGCTCAGGTGAACGCCTATTGCGCAGATCTTTCGCTGAGGCCGCCCGTTGGATGCTTCCAGCCATACACCCGTATATTCCTTTATCCGGAGCCCTTCCAGGCCGTAGTCCGCGATGGTCCTGATCACGGCTTCTTCCAGTCCGCGCACATAGCGGTGCACATCCGTGAAAAAGCAATCCAGGTCGAAGATGGGATACCCTACAATCTGCCCGGGGCCGTGGTAAGTGATATCGCCGCCCCGGTTGATCTTGAAGAACTCAAATCCGCCGTTCTCCAGCCCTTTCTCGTTGAGCAGCAGGTGATCCATGGAGCCGCTTTTGCCAAGGGTGTATACCGGCGGATGTTCGCAAAACAACAAATGATGCGGCTGCACCTCCGCCTGAACGCCCTCAGCCTGGCGGCGGCGGTTTTCCATCTTGCGCGCCTTGAGGTCCTCGTGTATCCGGGTTTGGTAGGACCAGGCTTCCTGGTACGGAACCCGGCCCAGATCCTGAAAAATCACCTTTTCCATATGATCGGCTCTGTCGTTGGATTGATATGGCTGAAACAATCGGATGACCGATCGGGTTGAATTCAACCTGCCTTCGAACCTGAATTATTGCCCGGATTGGACCAAAAGCTTCTCCAAACGGGTATCTTTGCGCCAAATTACCATCCGCACTGTGCATGCAGGGACAAAAACAGGTTTTAATCGGACTCGGCGCCAATATCGGGAATAAAACGCAGAACCTGGAACGCGCCCTCCGGCTGCTCGAACAACAGGTCGGCCCGGTCCTGGCTGTTTCCTCCATTTACGAGACCGCACCTTGGGGAAAAGCCGAACAACCCTCTTTTTTTAATCAGGCAGCCATGCTGTCCACCCAACTCGATCCTTTCCGGACCATGGAGGCTCTTCTCGATATTGAGAAGGTAATGGGGCGCAAGCGACGTGAAAAGTGGAAGGAACGCATCATCGACCTCGACCTGCTCTTCTACGACCAATACATCATACGGACAACATTGCTCACCCTCCCCCACCCTTTCCTGCACCTGAGGAATTTTGTGCTGGTCCCGCTAGCCGAGATCGCTCCGGATTTTTGGCACCCTGAGCTGGAGAAGACCATATCAGAATTGCTGGCGGAGAGCCCGGACAAATTAGAAGTTAAAATTTTTTGTGTTTGATATTAATTTTTAAAAAAATTATTTATATTTGATTCCTAAAAAACGCTCCTTTTAGCTGACGCTCAATCTGGTTATGAAAAAAAGAAAAACACCTGAACAGAAATTCGTTCCTAAGACCGATATTTCCTTAGAGAGTTTTCTCCACAAACCGCATGACAAGTACTTCAAATACCTTTTGAATGCAGTTGAAGTTGCCGAAGAATTTATCAGGTTTTGCCTGCCTAAGGCTATTCAAGAAATCATTTTGTGGGATTCATTGCAATTATCCGGAGGATCCTTTGTGGACGAGGTTCTCAAAGAACATTTCACGGATGTTATCTACAAAGCCGAAACGGAGGGTGATGGAAGTTTCAAAATCGCATTCTTATTTGAGCATAAAAGCAATTATCCCGATTACCCAGTTTACGCTCAATTATTGCGATATTACTCCAACATATGGGAAACCAATATCCGGCAAAAAGAGCCATTAGCGCTAACAATTCCAATTGTTGTTTATCATGGTCCTGAGCCTTATGAAAAGGAGACGATTAGAAAGTTGTTTGCCGGATTACCTGACATCTTAACCCACTTCCTTCCTCATTTTGATTATTACTTCATCAACATCCGCGAGCTGTCGGACGAATCCATTCAAAATCTGAACTTTTTGTTACTTAAAAACATTTTTCTAGTATTGAAGCACAGTAGAAATGAAGTTTATGTCATAAATAATTTCAACCGGATTGTAGTTTTTGAGTCTGGGAATTATTCCAAAAATCTTAACTTGCAATTATTCAGGATTACGTTATTGTATTTACAGGCAATCCTGAATTTCAATCGTGAAACATTTAATCGAATCTATATGGACCTTCCAAATACCGTCAAAACAGAAGCCAAATCCACCATGGAGCAATACATGGAATGGGCGCTCGAAAAAGCCATGGTAATCGCTGAAAAAAAAATACGCAAAGAAGGCTTTCAACAAGCCATCCAGAAAGGTAGAGAGGAGGGCTTGGAGAAAGGCAGAGAAGAAGGCTTGGAGAAAGGCAGAGAAGAAGGCTTGGAAAAAGGCAGAGAAGAAGGCTTGGAAAAAGCTTTAAGGTTATTCATACGGCACAACCCCGGCTGGTCAGCTGAACAAACAGCCTCATCATTCGATGTGCCTACCGATTACATTGAGGACCTTATCCTGAAAATTCGAAACGAATAGCCGTTACCCCAAATACCTGTTCACCGCTTCCGCCGCTTCCCGTCCTTCATTGATCGCCCAGACAACCAGTGACTGACCGCGCCGCATATCACCGGCTGAAAACACCTTTTCTACACTGGTTTGGTAGTTGCGGGTCCTGACGTTGCCCCGTTCATCGAGCTCAAGGCCCAGTTGCTCCAGCATACCGTTGTGTTGCGGGTGCAGGAAACCCACTGCCAGCAGGACCAGATCGCACGGGATTTCGAATTCGGAGCCTTCAACCGGTTTGAAGCCTGTTAACCGACCGGATGGGTCCGTCCCCCAGGTTACCCTGACCGCTTCCAACGCCCGCACATTGCCGGCTTCATCCCCGATAAACCGGGTTACGTTAACCGACCAGTCCCGGTCGCAACCTTCGTCGTGAGAGGTGGAATGGCGAAGGATCCAGGGCCAGTTCGGCCAGCTCAGCGGGTCCCGCTGCTCGGGCGGCTGCGGCATGATCTCGAATTGGGTGATCGATTGGGCGCCGTGGCGATTGGAAGTGCCCACACAATCCGAACCGGTATCCCCGCCGCCAATCACAACAACGTGTTTGCCGGTGGCCATAATCGGTTCTATGCCGGATAAATCGTCGCCGGCTACCCGGCGGTTGTTTTGCTCCAGGAAGTCCATGGCAAAATGGATGCCGCTCAGCTCCCGTCCCGGCAGGCCTTTCACATCCCGCGGGACGGTAGAGCCGCCGCATAAAACGACGGCGTCAAACTCATTCAGGAGAGCATCTGCCGGAATATTCCCGCCTATATTGGCGCTTGTCACAAATGCCACACCTTCAGCTTCCATGACCTCCAACCGCCGGTCGACTACCCACTTTTCCAGCTTGAAATCCGGGATTCCGTACCGCAACAAACCGCCGATCCGGTCATTTCGCTCAAAAAGGGTCACCTGATGGCCGGATCTGTTCAACTGATCGGCAGCTGCCAGCCCGGCCGGTCCGGATCCGACAACTGCTGCTTTTTTCCCGGTCCGGCGGATATCGGTCACAGGTTTTACCAGCCCCAGGTTATAAGCCGTCTCGACAATGGTTTTTTCGATGTGCTCAATAGCAACAGGGGGTTGATTGATGCCCAGTACGCAAGCCGCTTCGCAAGGCGCAGGGCAAATACGGCCCGTGAATTCCGGGAAATTATTGGTACTGCTCAGGATGGAAAATGCCTCTGCCCAATCTTCGCGGTAGACAGCGTCGTTGAATTCCGGAATGACGTTCCCCAACGGGCACCCGCTATGACAGAACGGTACACCGCAATCCATGCACCTCGACGCCTGGTCAACGGTTTTCTCTTTCGGGAATTCTACGTACAACTCCTCATAATCCGCCAACCGGGTTTTCGGATCCCTGGTGCCCGGTGTTTCTCTCGTTATCTTTAAAAAGCCTTTTGGATCGCCCATAATTAATAGTTTGAGGAATCGAAGAACTGAGGAATCGAAGAACTGAGGAACTGAGCCTTTTCGATTCCTCGATTCCTCAGTTCCTCAGTTCCTCATTTCATGAAGTAGCTACCGCAATTTTCACATTAACGGAGGCCTTCACTTTGTTCTCCAGAAGGACCCGCTTGTAATCCTGCGGCATTACCTTGATGAAATTCATTTTTTCTTTCTGCCAGTTTTCGAGCATCGAAAGCGCAAGCTTGCTGCCCGTATAACTGAAATGGTTCCGGATCATCTTCCGCAGCAGGTTGAAATCCGCTTTGTCCAACGGGTCCAGGTCCACCATTTCCAGGTTGGCTGCGTCGCTGAACCGTTTTTCCGGATCGTACACAAATGCCATGCCGCCGCTCATGCCTGCCGCGAAGTTCTTTCCAAACTTACCCAGAACAACCACGACCCCGCCGGTCATATATTCGCAGGCGTGGTCTCCGACGCCTTCCACAACCGCCTGGACACCTGAATTGCGCACGCAGAAACGCTCGCCGGCCATCCCTTTGATGTAGGCTTCTCCGGAAGTAGCGCCGTAAAAGGCCACGTTGCCGATGATGATATTCTCATGCGGTTCAAACGTTGCATTCCGGTCCGGTACCACGATCAGCCTGCCGCCGGAAAGGCCCTTGCCGAAGTAGTCATTCGCCTCTCCCTCCAGGGTGAATTCAATGCCTCTGGCCCCGAATGCGCCGAAACTCTGCCCGGCCGATCCCCTGAAACGGTATTGGATGGTCGAATCCGGCAATCCGTCCTTCTTCCAGCGTTTGGAAATTTCATACGACAACATCGCGCCGACGGCCCGGTCCGTATTCTTGATCGGGAAGACGGTGGCTACGGTCTGTTTTTCTTCAAGCGCGGGCTTTGCATGTTCTATCAACCTAAGGTCCAGCACATTGCTGATGCCGTGATCCTGCTCCACCTGTTTGTATTGCCCGACCGATGCATCTGCCGGTTCCTTGTAAAGGATGGGGCTGAGGTTGAGGGACTGGTATTTCCAATGTTCCGGGTTATCCTTGAACCGGAGCATTTCCACTTTGCCGACCATTTCATTGATCGTCCGGAAACCGAGTTCGGCCATGATCGATCGCAGGTCCTGCGCCAGGAAGGTGAAAAAGTTGATCACATGCTGCGGATCGCCGGTAAAGCGTTTGCGCAATTCCGGATCCTGGGTGGCAATCCCTACCGGGCAGGTATTAAGGTGACATTTCCGCATCATGATGCAGCCCTCCACCACCAGGGCGGCCGTAGCCACCCCCCATTCCTCGGCGCCCAACAGCGTGGCAATGGCGAGGTCGCGCCCGGTCCGGATCTGGCCGTCGGTCTGGACGGTTACCCGGTCCCTGAGCTTGTTGCGGACCAGCGTTTGGTGCGTCTCCGCAAGGCCCAACTCCCAGGGGAGCCCGGCATGGCGAATGGAGGTCAACGGGCTGGCGCCGGTACCGCCGTCGTGGCCCGAGATCAGGATCGCATCGGCATGCCCTTTGGCAACCCCGGAAGCGATAATGCCCACTCCGGCCTTGGAAACCAGTTTGACATTGATCCTGGCTTTGGGATTGGCATTTTTCAGATCAAAAATGAGCTGTGCCAGGTCCTCAATGGAATAGATATCGTGGTGCGGCGGCGGCGAGATCAGGCCTACCCCCGGGGTAGAGTGCCGTACCCTGCCGATCCAGTCATCCACTTTATGGCCGGGCAACTGACCGCCTTCGCCCGGCTTGGCGCCCTGGGCCATTTTGATCTGCAGTTCATCGGCGTTGGCCAGGTAATAGCTCGTGACGCCGAACCGACCGGAAGCGACCTGTTTGGTAGCCGACCGTTCCCAGTCGCCGTTCGGTTTGGGTTCAAAGCGGATCTCATCTTCACCGCCTTCTCCGCTGTTGCTCTTGGCCCCAAGGCGGTTCATGGCGATGGCCAGGGTGGTATGCGCTTCGTGGGAGATAGATCCGAAGGACATCGCGCCGGTGACGAATCTCCGGAGGATGTTTTCAACGGGTTCAACCTCTTGTATCGGTACGGGGTTGCCTTTTTCAAACTCCAGTAACCCGCGAAGGGTCATCGCCTGCCGGTTCTGATCGTTGATCAGTTGAGCGTATTTCTGATAAGCTTCCGGGTCGTTCTTCCGGCTGGCGTATTGCAGCCAGTGGATGCTTTGCGGGTTGAACAGGTGGGCTTCACCTTTGCGTTTCCACTGGTATACGCCGCCTTCATCCAGCAGGTTTGCGCCTGTTGATTCCGGTGCGAAAGCCCCCTGATGACGCGAGAGCACTTCTTTGGCGATCCCGTCAAAGTCCATCCCGCCGATCCTTGAAACGGTATCGTTAAAACAGAGATCCACCACTTCTTTTGCCAATCCCAACACTTCGAAGATCTGGGCTCCCTGATAGGATTGGAAAGTCGAAATGCCGATCTTGGACATGATCTTGAGCAGCGCTTTTCCGATGGCCTTATTGTAGCCGTAGTACAGTTTTTCCGGCTTTTCGTCCGATTTCAGCTTTTGATCGGCTTTGAGCCCGTCTATTGTCTCATAGATCAGGTAAGGGTTGATCGCACTGGCGCCGTAGCCGGCCAATACAGCGAAATGGTGGGCTTCCCGGATATCGCCGGCTTCAACGACCAGGGAGGTCTGGCTCCGGATGCCTTCCCTGACCAGGTAATGGTGCACCGCGCCCACCGCCAACAACGAGGGGATCGGCGCCAGGCCGGCATTGGCTGCACGGTCCGACAGGATGAGGATATTATGCCCCGACTCCGTCAGTTGCCCGGCCTTCCGGCAAATAGCTTCGAGGGCGTTTTTCAGGTTGCCGGGCTGACCGTCGGCCGGAAAAACGGTGTCGATGACTTCCGATTTGAAATCCGGATGATGGATATATTTGATCTTGCGGAAGGATTCGTTGTCCAGCACCGGGCTTTCCAGCAAAATGAATTTGGCCCGGTCAGCATCGCTTTTCAGGATATTGGCTGCTCCGCCCAACATCGCGTGGAGGGACATTACCGGCCGTTCCCGGATGGGGTCGATCGGCGGGTTGGTCACCTGAGCAAACAACTGTTTGAAATAATTGGAAAGGTGCTGGGACTTGTGGGAAAGGACCGCCAGCGGCGTATCCGCTCCCATGGAACCGACGGGTTCTGCAGCGTCATTCACCGTAGGCTGGATCAATACCTTGATGTCTTCCCGCGTAAACCCGTGCAATTGCTGACGGGTGATCAGGTCTTCAGGAGCCGTGGCGGCGTTTTTTTCTTCTGATGCCGGCAGATTGGCCAGTTTGAGGCAATTGCTGTCGAGCCAGTCCTTATAAGGCAGCCGCCGGCAAATTGTGGATTTCAACTCTTCATCGCCGATGATCCGGTGCTGTTCCAGGTCGGCGATCAGGATCTTTCCGGGTTGCAGGCGCCCTTTCATAACCACCTTTGCAGGATCGACGGGCAGGACGCCCGCCTCCGACGCGACGATCAGCACGTTGTCATCCGTAAGCAAATAGCGGGACGGCCGCAAACCATTCCGGTCGAGGGTAGCGCCGACCAGAATCCCATCTGTAAAGCAGATGGAAGCCGGGCCGTCCCATGGTTCCATTATGGTTTTATGGTAGAGGTAAAATGCCTTTTTCCAGTCCTCCATATGATCGTCATGCTCCCAGGCTTCCGGGATCATCATCATCAGGGCATGCGGAAGGGAATATTCGTTGAACGCCAGGAATTCCAGGACGTTGTCAAAGTTGCCGGAATCGGAAAGCTTATCCCCGCAAATGGGCTTCAACAGCGCCAGTTCCTCCTGTGAAAACCGCTTGGAGACCAGCTGCTTTTCCTTTGACCGCCACCAGTTCAGGTTGCCGGTGATGGTATTGATCTCGCCGTTGTGGGCTATATAGCGGAAGGGCTGGGCCAGTTTCCATTTCGGAACCGTATTCGTTGAGAACCTGGAATGCACCAGCGCAACGGCCGATTTGAATCCGGGGTCCTGCAGGTCCGGATAGTAAGGCCGCAATTGCCAGGTGGTGAGCTGACCTTTGTAAACGATCGTTTTGTAGGAACAGGAAGCCAGGTAGAAAATATCCTTGGCAGCGGGATATTGCCCATAAACCTCATGGGTGAGGTATTTCCTGAAAATATAAAGGCGGCGTTCGAGGCTCTCCCGATCCAGGTCATTGACCGGCTTGAGGAAGACCTGTTCCATATCCGGCTCTGTCGATCTGGCTGTTTCGCCGATCAGGTCATTGTCCGTAGGGACTGCGCGGTAACCGATCACCTCAAAACCGAGTTTGGCGGCTGATTTCTCCAGGAGGCCCCGGCTTTTGACCTTCAGGTCTGCGTCCTTCGGAAAAAAGACCATGCCGACCCCGTATTGCCCGAAGGCAGGCAATTTGAAACCCAGTTCAGCGCATTTCGTTTCCAGAAAATCGTGGGGCAGTTGCACCATAATGCCGGCGCCGTCCCCTGTATTGGGTTCGCATCCGCAGGCGCCGCGGTGCTCCATATTGAACAGCATGAATAGGGCATCTTCCACCAACTGATGGGTGGGTTCGCCGGACAGATTGGCGATCAACCCTGTACCGCAGGAATCAATTTCAAGGGAGGGTGTATACAGGCCCCGGCCCTGGCAGCTCTCGTCCATATCAGGTCTAATTAATTCAGCGTTAGGAATTTCCAGATTGGTTTCAGTTTGGCAAGGATTCCGCCGGTGCATGAATGCCCTTCAATGACGGGCGGAAGACAAAGATACGGCTTTTATCCGTCATTTTCTAAAAGGGAAGGGTCGTTCCATTGGTGATTTTTCATTTTTCTACGACTTTCAATGCGCTTTTTTTACTAAAACCTGCTATTTTATAAAAAACTTATATTTTTAAATTCTAAATAATATTTTGAAAAAAACTATTTCACTGGTTAAAAATTTTTCCAACAATCAACTTGGCTTAATTTTTGACTTTTGGGGCGATTTTGCTCCTCCAGGCCCGCGATAAAAGGGTTCCGATTCATGAAGGTGAGGCGGCCGCCACCGAAGAAGGGGGTCAACGTGTATGGGATCGGACAAGTTCGCCATTATTGTATCAATTTGATGCATTCAGAGTGCCTTACTGCTTGCCCAGTAAATTGCGCAAAGCGCTATCCAGGGTCGAAAAAGTGAAATCGAACCCCGTCTGCAAGGTCTTCTCCGCCGATACCCGGGTGCTGAACAGAACGGTATCCGCCATTTCACCCAATACAAGGCGAAGCAGGAAGGCGGGTATGGGCAACATCAAAGCGGGCCTGCTGAGCGCCTGAGCGATTTGCCGGACCATTTCGCGCCCCGTCACCGGGTTGGGCGCCACCCCGTTATAGAACCCGTTCATCGCTTCGTTTTCCAGGGCATGGATGAATAACCGGCACAAGTCGTCAATATGTACCCAGGAATACCACTGTTTGCCGCTGCCGAAATAAGCGCCGATGAAAAAACGCACCGGCAATGCGATTTTGGGCAGCGCGCCGCCGTCGGCTGACAACACCATCCCGATGCGGATACCAGTCGTCCGCCATCCCGCCTGGAAAGCCTGGTCAATGGCGGTTTCCCAGGCCCGGCACGATTCCGACAAAAAGCCCTCTCCCGGCGGGTCGGTCTCTTTTACCCACGCGTCTCCCTGGTCGCCGTAGATGCCCATCGCCGCTGCCGAAACAAAAGCCTTTGGCTGCCGTCCCAGGCGTTTGAACCCATTGATCAAGGTATGGGTACTGTCGACCCGGCTGTCGATAATGACCTTTTTGCGGCTTTTGGTCCAAAGCCCGTCGGCAATCCCGGCGCCGGCCAGGTTGACGGCATAATCCGCGCGTTCGATCGCCTCATCCGGGATCTCCCCTTTGGCCGGATCCCAGGCATAGGTCGGGTATCGCTCGTCGCCCTTTACAGAACGGCTAAGGTGCAGGACTTCGTAACCTTTTTCAACCAGCATTTCGCTGAGGCGGGCGCCGATCAGGCCGGAACCGCCGCCGATGAGGATTGTGGGCATATTTAAGGATAAAGGTTAAAGGTTAAAGGTTGAAGGTTAAAGGGGTAAAGGAGAAACACGAAAGGGGGTGGATGGTTCAAAAGCCGGCATGAAGCGGTATTTTTTTACGGATTGCTCCTGAAGCGGAAGATTTCCACTAACTTTAGACCTGTAATAAGATTTCAAAACGAATCAACCAATCCGCTGCGCTGAGGCGCGGTGATCAAGCCTTTAAACATGAAGCAATCCAGCCTCGCATTGGGTTGCATGGCCGCTTTGATGATGCTGGCAGCCTGCAGCCGCACCCCTGTTCCGCCCGCTCCGTTCGGTGCAACACCAGCCGAAAGGCAGTTATCCTGGCACGATCAGGAATATTATGCCTTCGTCCATTTCAACATCAATACTTTTTCGGACCTGGAATGGGGGCACGGTACCGAACCGCCCACCATTTTCAACCCCACGCAACTGGACTGCCGTCAGTGGGCCCGCATCGCCAAAGCAGCCGGCATGAAAGGGATCATCATCACGGCAAAGCACCACGACGGGTTCTGTCTGTGGCCATCGGCCTTTACAGAGCATTCGGTCAGGAACAGCCCCTGGCGCGACGGCAAGGGGGATGTTCTCCGCGAACTGTCGGATGCCTGCAAGGAATTCGGCCTCAAAATGGGCGTATACCTTTCTCCCTGGGATCGCAACAACCCCAAATACGGTACGCCGGAGTACAACGGCTATTTCATGCAGCAACTCACGGAAGTCCTGACCGGCTACGGCGATATCTTCGAGGTCTGGTTTGACGGCGCCAACGGGGAAGGCCCCAACGGCAAAAAGCAGGAATACGACTGGCCCGCGTTCATTGAAACAGTCCGCAAAAACCAGCCCAACGCCGTTATCTTCAGCGACGCAGGCCCGGATATCCGGTGGGTCGGCACCGAAGCCGGTTTTGCCAACCCGACCAACTGGGCGACCCTCAACCGGGATGATTATTTCCCGGGAACACCCCGGTATATGGACCTGCGCTCAGGCAACCGCAACGGCACCCACTGGCTGCCGGCAGAAGTGGATGTTTCCATCCGGCCGGGCTGGTATTACCACAAGGAGGAAGACAGATACGTCAAATCGGCCGACCACCTGGAACTGATCTATTACCAATCCGTAGGGCGCAATGCCAACATGCTGCTCAACCTGCCCGTCGACCGGCGCGGGCTGGTGCATGAGGCGGACTCTGCCGCATTGATGGCGCTCAAAGCTCGCCTGGATGCAACTTTTTCCAACAACCTGGCCGCCGGCCAGCAGGCAAGCGCCGACCATATCCGCCAAAACCTCAAGGATTTTGCCGCTCAAAACGCCATCGACGGCAACCCGGAAACCTATTGGGCCACCGATGACGCCGACACCACCGGCTCAATAGAGATCGTGCTGGATGCGCCTGCAAAGATCAACGTCATTTCGCTGGAAGAATACATTCCGCTGGGTCAGCGCGTAGAAGGTTTCAACGTGGAAGTCTGGCAGGACGGCCATTGGGCATTCGCCGCCGAAGCCACCACGATCGGCAACAAGCGCCTGCTGCGCCTGCCGGAAACCACAACCGACCGGGTCCGGGTCAATATCACCGCTTCCATGGCCTGCCCGGTCATTTCCGAGATCGGCCTGTTTTACGCGCCGCATCCCAATCCGTTGCTCGAGCCCAAGGTTGACTTTGACAAACGGATGGCCTGGTGGCGCGACGCCCGGTTCGGCATGTTCATCCACTGGGGGGCCTATTCCATCCCCGCCGGCGTTTATAAAGGAAAAGAAATCGACGGCATCGGCGAATGGATCATGGACCACGCCAAGATCCCCATCCCGGAATACGAAAAATTCGTTCGCCAGTTCAATCCCGTTAAGTTCAATGCCGAAGAATGGGTGAAGATCGCCAAGCATGCCGGGATGAAATACATCGTCATCACCTCCAAACACCACGACGGCTTCTGCATCTGGGATTCCAAGGTGTCCGGCTACGATATCATGGATTTTGCGCCGTTCAAGCGGGATATCCTCGGCGAGCTCGCCGATGCCTGCGAAAAAGAAGGCATAAAGCTCTGTTTCTACCACTCCATCATGGACTGGCACCACCCGGACGCCAAGGGGGAGAATTTCCCCGATTACCGCGACAATTACCTCAAGCCGCAACTGGCCGAGCTGGTCAACAATTACAACCCTTACGTACTCTGGTTTGACGGCGAATGGATCAAGGAATGGACCGAGCCGCAGGGTAAGGACCTGTACGCCTATGTTCGCGACCTCAATCCGGCGATCATCGTGAATAACCGGGTCGGGAAAGGCCGGAACGGCATGCAGGGGATGAACAAAGGCGGAGAGTTTGTCGGCGACTTCGGTACGCCCGAGCAGGAGATCCTGGCCCACGGCGGCGGCGACCTGGATTGGGAGTCCTGCATGACCATGAACGATACCTGGGGTTTCAAAAAGAACGACCACAACTGGAAATCGGCCGAGACCCTGGTCCATAACCTGGTCGACATCGTCGCCAAAGGCGGGAATTACCTGCTGAATGTCGGGCCCACCTCCGAAGGCCTCATTCCGGATGCCAGTGTCGAACGGCTCGCTGAAATGGGCGAATGGATCAAGGTGAACGGCGAGGTCATTTACGGTTCCGCTCAATGGGAGCAGTACCAGGAAGGGGAACATATCCGGTATATCCATGGGAAGGACGGGTCGGTATACGCTGTGGCGCTTGCCTGGCCGGGTGAGCAGCTCAAACTGAAATACATCAAACCGGATGCGGGATCGGCCATCCGGATGCTGGGTACTGATCAGGACCTGACCTGGACCTGGGATGACGCGCAAGGGCTCAACATCAGCCTGCCGGCTGCGTTGCAGGCGGAATCGGCCCGTCCTTGCAAATACGCCTGGGTGTTCAGGATCAAGGGCAGTGCCGCAAAAGTAACCGAAGCCCCCGATATCAAATCCGGAGAAAAGTCCATCGGCATGCTCAACGGCGCCGGCAATGAGATCTTCACGGAACGGATCACCGTAAATATAACGTCACCGCAACCGGACAGCAAGGTGTACCTTACAAAGGACGGAAGTACGCCGACCCCGGATGCGGCGGTCTATAGTTCTCCGGTAGAGATCACGGAAACAACCCTTCTCCGGGCGGTGGCCGTTGCACCGGGGCAGGTATGGAGCCTGCCGTCTGCCGTGCTGTTGAGCAAATCCAGGTTCAACGGCATCAGCCTGACCAACCCGTTTTCCGGCAATTACCCGGGCGGCGGCAACCTGGCGCTGATCGACGGACAGCGGGCGGCGGCTAAATTCCGCGATCCGCACTGGCAGGGGTTCGAAGGGGTCGACCTGGAAGCCGTCATCGACCTGGGAAAGCCGCAGGCGATCAGCCGCATCCAATTGACCTGTTTGCAGGACATCGGCGCCTGGATCTTTTCCCCCACGGAAGTATCCTTTGATTACGCTGTAGCGGACGGGCCGTTCAAAACCCTTTCAACACTGAAGCATCCAATCGACCGGCATAGCGACAATGCGGAAATCATTCCCTTTGAAGCCCGGTTTGCAGCCGTGGAGGCCGATCAGGTACGGGTGCGGGCGAGGAACGTTGGCACCTGCCCGCCGTGGCATGGCGGCGCCGGCGGCAAGGCGTGGTTATTTGCGGACGAGGTGGTGGTGGAGTGAGGCCGGCTTCGATTCCTCGATTCCTCGATTCCTCGATTCTTCGATTCCTCGATTTTTCGATTCCTCATCCCCAACCGTTACCGACCTGTTAAAATAATACGTAAAATTTTAAAGTCCAGTTAATTGCTGTAACACGGAGGGGTTTGTGCGGTATTAAGGGTTAAATTTGAAACAGGTGATCGCACCGATCATCGGATTTCGGTACGCCATTGATAACCCGCATAACCCAAAAATCATGACAACCTTGATGTATCTCTTCATGGGCGCAATGACCGTTGCAGGTTTTACTTCTTTGAATGCGCGTCGTTTTCAGCGATTGTTTGCCACTTCCGTATTTATGATGCTGGTGATGGGGCTGTTGATCTGGATGCATTATGGGGCCGGGTAACCGGAATGGGAGATTATTCCATGCTGTTACCTCCATGCCAAACCCCGTCATTCCAAAGGAGCT
The DNA here is from genome assembly GCA_020636325.1 of Lewinellaceae bacterium. Classification (GTDB taxonomy): domain Bacteria; phylum Bacteroidota; class Bacteroidia; order Chitinophagales; family Saprospiraceae; genus JACJYC01. Next base: position 48,656 of record JACJYC010000008.1, on the reverse strand, counting down.
GTAGCCTGAAGCCTCAATAAAACACCACCCATACCCGGAAATCCGCCGAAAAACCCTCAAACCGGTGCGGCATCCGGGCCGGTACGAACAAAACGTCTCCGGGCTTGAAGGTAATCCGCTCTTCTCCACGGATAAACTCACCGGTTCCGCTGATCACCACGTACAGCTCGTCCTGTTCATGGGGAGATTGCGTATCCTTTCCTTTCGGCGCGAACAATTCGGCGGTCATGGTCCGATGTTCAAGGACTTTGATGAAGGGCTTTCCGTTGCCTTGGGTTCGGAGCAGATCCCCGGCTGTGTCTGCAGCAATGTACCAATCCGGTGACATCGATAGCGCCTCAATATCCGGTCCGAAGATCTGCTTCAAATGGTGTTCCAGGTGGTCGACATAGTCGATCGCCAACTGTTCAAGGGTCCAGTCGGTTTCCAACCATTCGGCCGTTACGCGGACCTTCCATTGTTCCTCGGGCATGGCCGATAAAACGGTTGCAATCTGCTCGTTCATGGCCAACCACAAATTCAGGACCTGGCCGGTGGTTTGTTCCTGATACCGGTTCTGGCGAACCAGCTCATCCTGGCGGTAGCCTTTCGCCTCAAAAACCCCATCAGCATAGAAACCCCAGTTGAATCGCTGCCAGTTGTGCTGGGCAGAATCGCAAAGATGCCCCAGGATCTCTTTCTTTGACCATTTATCCGGATGGGGTTTATGCTCAAATTCGGCTTTCGAAAACGCCAGGATCCGGGGCGGAACGACGGTCAGCCAGTGGCGGAGGCGGGATATGGACGAGTGAATCATCTATGGTAAGTGTAAAGGTTAAAGTGAAAAGGTTAAAGCAGGCGCCTTGACCGGCCTGCAATTCAAAATTAGGCGGGAAGGCGTAAAATGTCCAGGTTTAGGGTAACCGGAGCCGTGGGAAAATTAATTCCGGCCCAGTGCTTTTGCAGGTGATGAGATCACCCGATCGGTTATTTTTCGAAGACCAGTTTGCCGCCGACCATGGTCCACAACACCTTTGCACTGCGAATGGCCTCCGGGTCAGCGTGGATCAGGTCGGTATCCAGCAAGACCAGATCGGCCAGTTTCCCCTTTTCGATCCTGCCTTTTTTGCCGTCCTCGAACGCGCTGTAGGCGGCGCCTGATGTATAGGCCTTCAAAGCCTCCTCTGCTGTGATTTTCTGCTCCGGCACCCAGCCGTCCGGATTCTTGCCGTCCAGGGTCCGGCGGGAAACGGCGGCGTAAATGCCTTCCAGCGGAATGGGGGGCGCTACGAACCAGTCGCTGCCGAATGCCGGCGTGGCCCCGGAATCGAGGAGGGAGCGAAAGGCGTAGGTCGTTTTGCACCGCTCCGGGCCGATCACCTTTTCTGCCCAACAACCGTCGTCAATGGCGTGGTAGGGTTGCATGCTGGGGATCACGCCCAATCGGGCAAACCTCGGGATGTCAGCCGGTTTGAGGTGCTGGGCATGCTCAACCCGGAAACGGCGGTCGCGGGGGCCGTCGGCTTTTTCGGTTTCTTCATAAATATTCAGGATCAGGTTATTGGCCCGGTCGCCGATGGCATGTACGACTACGTGTAAGCCTGATTTATCAGCTCCCATGATCCAGGATCTCAGGTTTTCCGGCGTATTCACATACAAACCGGTATCAGCCGGCGAATCGGTAAACGGCTCAAAAAAAGCAGCGGTATGCGACCCCAGCGATCCGTCTACAAATCCCTTCAGGGCGCCCCAATGGAGCCAATCGTCGCCTTTGCCGTCAGCCTCCGTTTTTTTGACCAGCTCTTCCCACTGTCCCAACGGCGTCGCGGCATAGATCCGGGTGATCAACCTGCCGTTTTTGCGGTTGCGCTCAAACACAGCCAGGTCGGCAAAGGTGCCCATATGGTGAACGGAAGTGACCCCGTGGCTCGCTACATATGCCATGGCGGCCTGCAGGTCGCGGTCTTCCTGGTCCGGTCCGGGGGCCGGTATCGCGCTGTAAAACACATCCATGGCGTTGTCCTTGAAAATGCCGGTGATCCGTCCTGAAGCGTCCCGGACAATAGCGCCGCCCGGCACATCTGCGGCATTGGCTTTGATCCCGGCCAGTTCCATGGCTTTGGTGTTGGCGAGCGCCATATGCCCGTCCAGGCGATTGATAAAGACCGGGTGGCCGGCGGTAACGGAGTCGATCCAGTTGCGGTCGGGCAGCTCACCGCCCCAGCTTTCGTGGTTCCAGTCGCCGCCGGTGATCCAGGAGCCTGCCGGGGCTTTTTTTGCAAAATCAGCGATCCGGCGGATGAATTCCTCCGGACTGTCCGCATCCCGCAATTGTACCGAATTGAGGTTGGCGCCGCCCTGCAGAAAGTGGACATGGGAGTCGATGAAACCCGGGCATAAAAAGGCGCCGCCGGCATCGATCAACCGGGTTTCGGGGCTGATCCGGGCTTTGAGGTCATCACTGAATCCGACGGCTAAAATGGTATCTTCTTTTATGGCGACTGCGTCGTAGGGGTCGGTCATCCCGTCCGACCAGATCTTGGCGTTCAGGATCAGGAAATCGGCTTTTTCCATGGGTTCTGGTTTGCAGGAGGAAAGGACAACCAGGATAAATGCAACTCCCAGGTATCTCATGATGATTTTTTTTGAAAAGGCAAGATAGTCTATTATATCGTCCCTTTCGGATAACACAAATAATGCTTGGCCACCATCCTGGAATAAATACCGTGGCCGGTCAATTCGGAAGCCGGCAGTACCCTTCCATCCTTCATCAGCACCAGGATCTCGTCTTTTTGGGTGGTATAGGCCGTATTGCTTTCCGTACCTTGAATGAGGAAATAATCCGCTACTTCAGGAATGCCGGGATAGTTTTCCATCAGCTTTTGCCGGATCCGGGCGATCCGTTCCTTTGGCGGCGAATCGTCATAAAACTCAAGTTTGAACAATTTCCGGTCCATCAGGCTGCCTGCGAGGTAGGAAAGGATCGGATCGCTGTCATATCGCCATGATTTGAGCGCAACGGCAATATCGGCATCATCCAATTGGGCAAAGCGGTCCAGCAAAGCATCTTTATTTTGAGCAAAAACCTCGTCGTTGATGTTTTCGGAAAGAAAAAAACCGAGAATGCCGGTCAATTCGATCCGAACGCCGTCCTGGTACAGTTCCTTGGCGCGTTTGATCGTCTTGATCAGCATTTGTTCGGCGGAAACCACCGTTTTGTGCAGATAGACCTGCCAGTACATCAGGCGACGGGCCATCAGGAATTTTTCGATGGAGTACACGCCTTTTTCCTCTACCACCAGGTTGCCCTCGTGCACATTCAGCATCTTGATGATCCGGTCGTAGCCGATCACGCCTTCATAAACGCCGGTAAAAAAGCTGTCCCGGCTGAGATAATCCATGCGGTCCATATCCAGTTGTCCGGACACCAGCTGGTGTAAAAATGGTTTGGGGTACCGGTCCCTGAAGATCTCGATGGCCATGGAAAGCCGCCCGTCGAATTCCCGGTTGAGCTTTTCCATAAACCAGAGGGACAGGGATTCGTGGTGGACATTGATCAGGGTATGCTCCAGGGTATGAGAAAACGGGCCGTGACCGATATCGTGTAACAAGACGGCCACGGAAACGCCTTCCGCTTCTTCCGGGGTGATGTCCACGCCTTTAGCCCGCAGGGTCTCGATGGCCAGGCTCACCAGGTGGAATGCTCCCAGGGCGTGATGAAACCGCGTGTGAAGGGCGCCCGGATAGACATAATGGGTCAGGCTGACCTGCTTGATCCGCCGCAGCCGTTGAAAGTACGGATGTTCTACCAGTTGAAAAATAAGGCCTTCAGGAATGCTGATGAATCCATGAACCGGATCATTGAGGATTTTTTTTACCTTTTGCATCCGCAAAATTTGTTGAGGCAAAATATTTTGAACCCAGGCTCAGTTTTTAACAGAATATTACCGGCTATTGTGACAATAACCCTAATTTGCAGCCGAAGGTACTAATTATCTCCCGGCATTAAACAAACGAATTCATGGAAAAGATCAAGATCCTTTGGGCAGACGACGAAATTGATTTATTGAAGCCCCAATTATTGTTCCTGGAAAAAAAAGGCTACGAAGTCCTGACCGTCACCAACGGATACGATGCCCTGGAGGAATGCGAATCGAACCGCGATATCGACGTGGTTTTCCTCGATGAAAGCATGCCGGGCATCACCGGCCTGGAAACCCTGGCCAAGATCAAGGAAGCCAACCCCATGCTGCCCATCGTCATGATCACCAAAAATGAGGCTGAAAACGTGATGGAAGAGGCCCTGGGCTCTCAGATCACCGACTACCTCATCAAGCCGGTCAACCCCAACCAGATCCTGCTGACCCTGAAAAAGATCATCGATAACAAACGGCTCATCCGCGAGAAGACCTCCTCCGACTACCAACAGGAATTCCGGCAGATCTTCATGCAGATCAACAGCAACCTCACCTACGAGGAATGGGTTGATGTGTACAAAAAGATCATTTCCTGGGAGATCAAGATCGACGAATCCAATTCCACCCAGATGGCCGATATCCTCTCCATGCAAAAGAGCGAGGCCAATACCGAATTTTCCAAGTTCATCATCGACCATTACATGGACTGGATGGCCTCAGGTAACGGCCCGATCATGTCGCACAACCTGATGCGCTCTAAAATCCTGCCCCAGATCAGCAGCGACATCCCCACGCTCATGATCCTGCTCGACAATATGCGTTACGACCAGTGGAAGGTCATCGAGCCGATCATCTCCGAACGGTTCCGCGTGGAAGAAGAAGACTATTTTTTCAGCCTGCTGCCGACTTCAACCCAATACAGCCGGAACGCCATTTTTGCCGGACTCCTGCCTTCCGAGATCGAAAAACGCTATTCCGACTGGTGGAAAAACGACAATGACGAGGGCGGCAAGAACCTGTACGAGAACGTACTGATGGCCGAACAGATCAAGCGGCTCGTCCGGAAGGAAGTAAAGTCCGACTATCTGAAGATCACCAATGTGAACCAGGCCCGCCAGATGCAGGAAAATATCTTCAACTACCTGGAAAACGATTTCACCGCTATCGTTTACAACTTCATCGATATGCTCTCCCACGCCCGCACGGAAATGGAGGTGCTCAAGGAACTGGCCGGCGATGAACGCGCCTACCGCTCCCTGACCCGCTCCTGGTTCGAAAATTCACCGTTGTGGACGGCCCTCCAACGCATTTCCGAACGGGATGTGCGCCTCATCCTGACCACCGACCACGGCACCATACGGGTCAACACCCCGTCCAAAGTCGTCGGCGACCGCGAAACCACCACCAACCTGCGCTACAAAGTGGGCCGCAACCTGCAATACGAACGGCGGGATGTGCTCGAAGTCAAGGATCCGCCCAAGGCGGGATTGCCCCGGCCCAATATCAGCTCCACTTTCATTTTCGCCAAGGAGGACAAGTTCTTCCTCTATCCGAACAACTACAATTATTACCACAATTTTTACAAGAATACCTTCCAGCACGGAGGGATCTCCCTGGAGGAGATGATCTGCCCGGTGATCCGGCTGCGGACGCGGAGTTAGGAAGGAAAGATCTGAGCATTTGGCCGATAGGACTCCTTAAAGAGGAGAAGGAGTCTGCTATGCGCTTTTCTTAACGGCCCATCTGCTGATGCCGGAACCCTCGCTGGCAGTGTTCGTCGCCCATTCAACCAGGATACTCCCGGATTTTCCACACAACAAACGCTCCAAAAATGAACGGCTGCCACTTTTACATTTCGCATTTTTTCCTTTACATTTTGCATTTAACCAACAAGTCAAGAAGCAACGAATACAAAATCAAAACATTATCAATCAAAAATCAAACGCAACGCCCTACGGACGCCCGTCAACTACCAAAAACGCCCTTAACGAAGACGGCGCGCGTGGCCGGACAGCAGTGACCGAATGGAATGAGTTTGCTGTCCTAGCGTTTTTTTGGTTCCTTTTTTGGGGCAATGCCAAAAAAGGGACAAAGACCAGAAGCAACAAACAGAAAATCAAAACCTCATCAACCAAAAGATCAAAAGCAACGCCCTACGGACGCCCGTCAAATACCAAAAACGCCCTTAACGAAGACGGCGCGGGCGGCCGGACAGCAGTGACCGAGTATTCGCCGGCTTGGTCCAGTGGACCAAAGGCGCAGCCAGAGTTTGCTGTCCTAGCGCTTTTTTGGTTCCTTTTTTGGGGCAATGCCAAAAAAGGGACAAAGACCAGAAGCAACGATCAGAAACCAAGGGTTAACCCCTAAAAAGGTAAAATACAACCCCTTCACTCCGATGTCTTCTTTGCTTGGCGCTGCCTTTAGCCTTGTCACTTTCTTTTGGCGCCCAAAAGAAAGTAACCAAAGAAAAGGCTCCGGCTACGCATCTGTGCCTAAAATTGCCCTCCATTCCGTTGCGAATAAATCCCTTAAGTCTTGCTATTGCTGTTTTTGGATGCGTTTTGCCTAATTTCGGCTCAAACAGTATTCAGTGGCCACCATTTTAACGGCCCATCTGCTGATGCGGACCTCGCTGGCAGTGTTCGTCGTCCATCTTTTACATTTCGCATTTTTCTTTACATTTGCATTTGATCAACAGTCAAGGCAACGAATCGACACCACAAATCAAACGCAACGCCTTACGGACGCCCGTCAATTACTAAAACGCCCTTAACGAAGACGGCGCGCGTGGCCGGACAGCAGTGACCGAATGGAATGAGTTTGCTGTCCTAGCGCTTTTTTGGTTCCTTTTTTGGGGCAATGCCAAAAAAGGGACAAAGACCAGAAGCAACTATCAAAAAATCAAAATCTCATCAACCAAAAGATCAAATGCAACCCATTCACTTCGGTATTTTTACTTCCTGTCTCTGCCTTTATTCTTATCACTTTCTTTTACCCCCCTTGGAGAAAAAGGAATAATTTACTGCGAATACCAAATCCACTGCGTCACATTCCACCGTATATAGGATTATACAGGTGATAATTCCTGATTTTTTCCCGAAACGGGTAACAAATCCCGGATTCAGGGAATAAAGGAGTGTACCGATTGCAAAGGAAAGGTATCCGGTAAAGTCCAGATAACAATTTCTTAAAGGATTTTAACAAGACTTTAATATTTGGGCAAGCAACATCCGGCGCAAAACCGGAGTTATTAAGGAAACACTTTTGACCAAAGAACCTAATTGAAAACAACCTGAAAAATCCAATTGTCATGAACATTCGCCAAATCAAATTAGCCCTGACCGTCGGCCTGATCAATGCCGGACAAAACAGCAGCAATGTTGTAAGCGGTATCCGGGACCTGATGCTCTCTTTCAAGGAAGTCGGCGCGTTCCTTGGCGCTCAACTGACCGGCAACATGCCCCTCAATGAAGACCATGTGAAAGAAACGTACGCTATGCAATTTGAAAACTGCGTGCTCGACGTAGACCTCGTGCGCAATCCCCAGACAAGCAATCAGTTTGTTCAACAATTCCGCCTCCACTGATCACGGCGGACTATTTCCCCCAAAAATGCCCGAATTCCGATCGTTCAATCCCCTTAAAACTGTACTGAATACCTTATCGGAACTACGGCGTTAGCTACAACCAAATTCCCAAAGCCATATCCAAAATAACCCGGGCAGCCGCCTTTCAAAACCGGCTGCCCTTATTTTTTTCTACTGGCATGTTCTCGTTCCATCCATCCCGTAAATCCTGGTGACCAGCAGGTAGGTCCGAACATTTCCCGACTCCGGGTCTTTTTGCTCTTCAAAATAGCCTTCCAGGTCGGTCAGTGCCGGCTGCGGGATCCCGTTTTCAATCTTTCTGTCGTCAAGATAAAGGTATCGCCGTTCCAGCTCCAGGTAGGTCGGCGTATTCAGCAGCGGATATTTTTTGCCGGTTGCACAATCCGTAAACAGGGCCGCATCCGCAAAATAAACGAAACCGCCCGTCATCCGGGTCGTTTGTATCCGTTTGTAATCCCCTCCCATTGTTTCGCTGCCCCGGCATACCGCCAACATGGCTGTCTGGTCGGCTTCCGATTTGGTGGTCACCGAAATACCCGTTTCCGTAGGGGTAATGATCACGACCGCCTTGCCGCCGCCATAGGGCAGGTCCGCTTCCAGGTGACCATCTACCTCCCGCGCATCCGCCTCAAATGCGCATCCCGGCTGCTCATTGATCGGACTGGCCGTCAGGGAAACCTTCGTGCCGATCCCGGCTATCCGCCCGATCATGATCTTCTGATAATACGGCGCCGGGTAATTGCCCGTCGCAAAATCGCCGATAAAGGATATTTCTGCCGGCCGGGCCTGCTCTGCCGGTTGGGGTTCCTGGCTTTCAGCGGCGGCTTCCGGCGGGGGAGCGGCCGGCCCGCAGGCGGTCATCAAGATCAGTAAACAGGTTCCTGCAAGGATATTGCGCAACATATTTTTGTTTTTTGGCCGCCAAGTTAGGTCTTTTTCCCCGCTTGGGCTTAACTTGTAAATCCAAATAACTTTATTGCAAAATGCCTAAAACCTCCCTGATCCCACCGGTATGGCGCGAGTATTTCAGAGAACTCCTCATCGTCGTTATCGGCATTCTGATTGCATTTGCCCTCAATAACTGGGCCCAGAACCAGTCCAATAAGGCACTTTTAACCGATTACATGGAAAATCTTCGGCTTGACCTGGCGACCGATACCCTCAAAATGACCGAAAATATGGCCGTCTTTCAGCGCAATATTGCGGCCTTTCAATCCCTCATTCCCCATTTTTACCGGGAGCTGCCGGGCAGAGACACGGTCGTAGCCCGGTTCTTCAGGGGGTCCAGTTTTCCCGTTTTTTCCACCCAGGACGCCACCTACAAAACCCTGCTGAATACCGGCGATCTCAAACTGATCAGATCCTTTGACCTCAAAAAAGAGATCCTGGATCACTACGGCAAATACGATATTCTCTTTCAGGAGAACCACAGAACGGAAACCTTTATACGGGAATATTACGCGGGGTACTTTATGAATCAGGTCGACCAGTCCGCACTGTTCAGAACCGGTGACGATAAGCCGTTGGATGATCCGAAATTCAGAAATCTCGTCTTCAGCCTCACCGGCATTGCGCAGATTCAAATGAAGCGATACGAAGAAGCCCTGGAAAGGACCAGGAAATTGTTGCGTATGCTGGCTTGATCTTTCCAGAACCTGTGCAGCAGTACAGTGCGGTAAAACCCTTATCTTGTCCGGCTCAATCAACCGGGATTTGCAAAATGGCCATCACCTACCAAATCGAAAACGACCTTCCCGCTGATGAATTTACAGCGGTGCTTCGGGCATCCACATTAGGATTGCGCCGCCCGGTAGACGATCCGGAGCGCATGGCCGCCATGGTGCGCCATGCCAACCTGATTGTAACGGCCCGCCTTGACGGGCAACTGGTCGGGGTGGCCCGCTCGGTCACCGATTTTGTTTTTTGCACCTATCTCTCGGACCTGGCGGTGGATCAGGCACTTCAACGGCAGGGTATCGGCCGGGAACTGATCCGCCGAACCAAGCTGGCGACGCCCCAGGCCAAGTTGATCCTGCTCTCAGCGCCGGCGGCCGTGGATTATTACCCGAGGATCGGGATGACCCGGCACGATGCGGCTTTTTATCTGGATGACGCGGAGGATATTAGAGGGTGAGAGAGAGGGTGAGAGTGGTGAGAGGGTGAGAGGGTGAGAGGGTGAGAGTGGGTGAGAGGGAGGGTGAGAACGCGTTGATGGGGATTATTCCTTGAGGGTAAAAACGATGCTCCACATGCCCCGCAGGTCGCCTTCGGCGTAGCCGGTGGCCTGGTCATCCGGGTACAGGGATCGGATCACCCGGGCGTCGGCGGCATCCATTGTTTCGCCTTCCTTGCCGTGGCATTTTGTGCAAAGCGACATTACCCGTATCGGGGCGGCAAAAGCCACATGCTGGCCGTCCAGAAGTTGGACAACCGGTTTCAGCTCTTCCCCTGCCTGATCTTCTTTTTCAAACGACAGCAAAGCGGCGCGTTCCCACTCCGACGGCTTGTTCTTGGGATTCCTTGTCTTCAAACTCGTCCGGCGAATAACGGCATTATTGGTTCTGGATAAACTATCCGTGAGCGGCATCGCGGCCAGATTGCAGTATTGAACCGCATTGGCCACACCGCCCTTCTCCAGCGCCGCAGCCAGGTTCCCGCTCAAAACCGAAAAGGCGGTTGCCGCTATTTCCCTGCCCCTTTCCAGGTAGGCTGATTTTTCGGTATCCGTCAACGCTTCATTTGCAGGCTGATTGTTGCAACCCGATGTCGCCAGGGCGGCAACCGACACCCAAAAGGCAATCTTGGACCTCGTCATCGTTTATTGAGCTGTTTTTTTAACCAAAAAACTGACGGCAACCGCCCGGACCAACAAAACCCAGGGCAGGCCGTGCAGAACCGTATCAAACCAGTCGATCGGCTTCATCCCGACCGCTCCGCCGGCAATCCACCGCAATTTGCCCCAGATATGCGGTTCCGGGAAAAAGGGCGCCAGGCCGATGGTCAGGCAGGCGAGCAAAAGGAATTTCCAGTCGTTGAGGATTTTCATTGCATTTTTGATTATTGACCGCAAAGGTACGGGAGGCTGCAACTGAATTTCAGTGATCGCGTTCACATAAAACGCCAATATCCCTGTTTTCAGCGCACTGTGCTGTCGATGGCCCCGTCTTTGAACCTGGTCACGATCTCATCCCCAGCTTTGAGGCCGGAAGCCTTGACAACCGGTTTGCCGCCCTTCGTCGTCACCGTAAACCCGCGGGCCAGCGTACTGTCCAGACTCAACAGGCCCGTTATATTTTCCAGCAGGTCCAACTGGCGGCCGGCGGCCTTCAGGTGGAGCGATGCCAGGGAAGGCAATTCCCTTCGGATATAATCCAGCAACCGCACCTGCCGGTCGAGAGCGGCCTTGCTTTGCAGGCGCAGTTGTTGTTGCAGGCTTTGAAGTTTTAATCGTTCCGTTTCCAGCCGGCGGGATGCAAGCATGTCGAGCAATTGACCTGTTTCCGCAAGCGCCTGCTCGAAAGCAAAATTGTGGGCAATCAGGAATTCGGCAACGGCAGTGGGGGTTTTCAGCGACTTATGCGCCACCAGGTCCGCAACGCTCAGGTCGGTCTCATGTCCGATCCCGGTAAACACCGGCAGCGGCGCATCGGCCAGGGCGCGGTTCAGGTCCGGATGGTCAAATGCCGCCAGGTCGAGCCTTGCTCCCCCACCCCGGATCAACACGATGCAATCATAGCGCGCGGACGTCTTCCTGATCTTGTCCAGCTGCTCCATGACCTCGGTGGCGGTCTGGGGCCCCTGCATGGCAGCCGGGAATAACCGCAACCCGAACCGGTAACCGAAATTGTTTCGGGTGAGTTGCTCTTTGAAATCCTGCCAACCCGCAGCCGTCGGGCTTGAGATCACGGCAATGCGCTGCAAGACCGGCGGAAGCGGCAGGGCGCCGTTCTTATCCAGGAGGCCCAAACGGCGCAGTTCATCGATGGTCTTTTGCCGCTGGATTTCCCATTTACCAAGGGTATAGGTCTCGTCTATATCCTCAATATGGAGTTTTAAACCGTAACGTTCGTGGAAAACGACCCGGACCTGGAGCAGCAGTTCCATGCCGTCCTGCATGATGGCATCCAGTGCCGGCCCCAACCGGCGTTGCAACTGGCGCAAGGTTGAATGCCAGATCACTGCATCGGCCTGCGCAACCGGCTCCGGGCCGGTCTCGTCCTGCTGCAACAAGGAAAGATACAGGTGCCCGCGCGACCTGCTGATCCGGGCAGCCTCGGCTTTCACCCATACGGGATCGGGGAAATTGAGGGCCAACACCCGCCTGATGAAATCGGAGAGCTGCAGGAGGGTGTAGGCATTGACCGGCATAGGCGGGTATTTGAAAAACTACCTGGCTTCCGATTCCTCTTCTGCCAGCTGGCGCTCTCCAAAGATATCTTCGAGGTCTTTTTTGTAGACGACTTCTTTTTTCAGCAACATTTCAGCCAGGGTCTCCATTTCCGGTTTGTATTGGATCAGGAGATTTTTGGTGCGTTCGTAAGCGCCTGCTACCAGTTTCCTGACCTCATCGTCAATTTTCTGGGCGGTTGCTTCGCTGTACGGCTTTTGGAAGCTGGTCTCATACTGACCCGTGCTGTCGTAGTAGCTGATATTGCCGAGGGCCTCATTGAGGCCGTAATAAGCCACCATGGTATAAGCCTGTTTGGTCACCTTTTCCAGGTCATCCAGCGCGCCTGAGGACACCTTGCCGAAGGTGATCTCTTCGGATGCCCTGCCCGCAAGCGCGGAGCAGATACGGTCCATGAACTGTTCTTTGGTATAGATCACCTTTTCTTCCGGAAGGTACCAGGCGGCGCCCAGCGAGCGGCCCCTCGGTACAATGGAAACCTTGAGCAAGCTATCGGCATTGGGCAGGTGCCAGCTGGCCGTTGCGTGACCGGCTTCGTGGTAGGCGATGATCCGCTTTTCCCGGTCGGTGATCACGCGGTTGGTCTTCTCAAGGCCGGCGACAATCCGGTCGACAGCGTCCATAAAGTCCATCATTTCCACGTAATCCTTGTTCTTCCTGGCGGCGATCAGCGCGGCTTCGTTGCAGATATTGGCGATATCGGCGCCGGAAAAGCCCGGGGTTTGGGAAGAGAGCTGCTCCAGGTCGACATCAGATGCCAGCCGGAGCGGTTTGAGGTGGACTTTGAAAATGGCTTCGCGTTCTTTTTTGGTCGGCAGTTCCAGGTAGATCTGGCGGTCGAAGCGGCCGGGGCGCAGGAGGGCGCTGTCCAGGATCTCGCCGCGGTTGGTAGCGGCCATCACGATAACCCCTGAATTGGACCCGAAGCCGTCCATTTCGGTCAGCATCTGGTTGAGGGTATTTTCGCGTTCGTCGTTGCCCTGGAACGAGATGGCTTTGCCCCGCGAACGGCCGATGGCGTCGATCTCGTCGATGAAAACGATACTCGGCGCGTTTTGCTTGGCTTTCCGGAACAGGTCGCGGACCCGCGAGGCGCCCACACCGACGAACATTTCGACGAATTCGGAACCGGACATGGAATAGAACGGCACGCCCGCTTCACCGGCGACCGCTTTGGCCAGCAAGGTCTTACCGGTACCCGGAGGGCCTACCAGGAGCACGCCTTTCGGGATCTTTGCGCCCAGTTTGGTATATCGATCGGGGTTTTTGAGGAAATCCACCACTTCTCGGACTTCCACCTTGACTTCATCCAGACCGGCGACGTCATCGAAGGTGATCTTGCTTTCCCCTTTCTGGAACAGCGTGGCCTTGGACTTTCCGAAATCGAAAATATTGCCGCCGCCTATGCCGCCGCCGCCGCGAGCGCGATTGAGGATAAACACCCAAAGCAGGATCAGTACGCCGAAGGGGATCACCCAGGAAAGTACCGTACCCCAATAATCGGTGCGTTCTTCCACACCGTATTCGATCGGGGATTTACCTTGTTCTTCCTCGATCATGGATTCAAAATTCTCCAAAGAACCGATATTCACCACATATTGGGGGCCTTTTTGTCCTTTTTCAAATTCGGAATACTTTCCCTGTCCGAGCTTATCGGTTTTTATGTAGATCTCCGCTTTCTTATTGTTGACGACAACGATCTTTTGTACGTCACCGGTTTCAAGCATATCCCTTCTGAACTGGGAGAGGTTGACGGTCTTTACCGTGGGGCTGTTGAGCATGAAAACACCCTGGGCCACAACCACCAGCAGCAAGATGATCCACAGCCAACTGATCGGCTGTCGGTTCTTAGGCGCGTTGTTATCGTTGTTCGGCTGACCAGAATTGCCAGATGAGGCCATTATCTCTTATTTTCCTGTTTAAAAATTTCCTTAACTAAACCCTTATTGTCCGGTTACAGTTCAAAGTAAAACTGTGCAAAATAACAAAAAGTAGGCAAAAGGGCCAATTTTCGGGACAAATATGGCAGAAAGATTTGTTATCTGAACCCTCTTCTGCGATTATTCCCGATAAAGACAGAACAACTGAATGCGGGTTGCGGTCGTAAAAAAGGAACAATAGACGACGAAATCACACCTTTAGCCGTCTAAGTTTTTACTTTTGCAGATAAAACAAACGCAACTTTATGAAATGGTTTACAACCCGCCGAAAGCTTGGTTTGCTCCTCATTATCATGACGGTTCTGGGGTGGTCCTGCGGTGTACGGCGGGAAGCCGGCGCCGGCGAAGAAGTGTCCTTTACCATCCTGCAGCTGAATGACGTTTATGAGATTGCCCCGTTGGAAGGCGGCAAGGCGGGCGGTCTGGCCAGGGTAGCCACCGTTAAAAAAGAACTGTTGGCGGAGAATCCCAACACCATTGCCGTTATTGCCGGCGACTTCCTGAGCCCCTCATTTATCGGCACGCTCAAGATGAAGGACGGCGAGCGCATTGCCGGCCTGCAGATGGTGGAAACGCTGAATGCCATGGGGCTGGATTACGCTACTTTCGGCAACCACGAATTCGACCTTAAAGACGCCGATCTGCTGCAAAAGCGGATCGATCAGAGCCATTTCAAATTTGTCTGTTCAAACGCCTTTCGGGTGGACAATGGCGAGCGGCGGCCTTTTACCCAGAACAAGACCCCGATACCGCCCTATATCATTCGTGAGTTCACCGGCCCCGGCGGGAAAAAAGTAACCGTCGGCCTGACGGGCGTGGTACTGCCCTTCAACAAAGCTGATTACGCCGCTTACGGGGACGTGACGGAAAGCTTCCGGGCATCCGTAAATGCCATGAAAGCCCGTACCGACGTCATGATCGGCATTACCCACCTGGCGGTTGACGACGATATTGCCCTGGCCAAAGCCGTTCCGGGGCTGCCCCTGATCATCGGAGGCCATGACCATACCAATATGATGCGCGAATCCGGCAATACCGTCATTACCAAGGCGGACGCCAACGCGAAGACCGTTTATATCCACAGGTTCACTTACAATACCGCCACACACAAGACGACGCTGAGGTCGACCCTTCGCAGCATAGGCCCTGATATTGCGGATGACCCCGAAACCGAAAAGGTAGTGGACCGCTGGCTGGGCCAGGTAGACGATATTGCCAAAGCCATGGGATACGAGGCGGGCAAGGTCGTTTACCAGGCAAAAACGCCGTTGATCTGTACGGAAGACAAGGTCAGAAGCGAGCAGACCAATTTCGGAACGCTGACGACGGAAGCCTTTGAGTTTGTCTGGCCCGGCGCCGATGTTTACCTCATCAACGGCGGCGCCATGCGGCTGGATGACAACATCTCCGGCGCTGTCACCGTATACGACATCATGCGCACTTTCCCCTTCGGCGGGCCGATTGCGAGGATTCACCTGCCGGGTAGCGTACTGAAACGCTTTCTGGATACCAGCCAGAACACCAACAAGACCGAAGGCGGCTATATGCAGCTCAATCACGCAGAGGCGACCGGTTCAGGATACCGGATCGGCAATGCGCCGCTTGATCCCAACAAGACGTATGCGGTGATCCTGCCGCAATTCGTAGCCGAGGGCAAGGAGGCCAACCTGGACTTCCTGAAAGATTTCCCGAATGAGACCCGTGAACAATTCGACACCCATGGTGCGGCGGTGAAGAATGATATCCGGGATATTGTGATCCGGTATATGGAGGAGGGGAAGGATTGATTGAATCGATTGGTTCGATTGGTTTTGCTTTCAGTTCCTCGATTCTTCAGTTCCTCGGTTCCTCAATAAATGATTGATTCGATTGATTCGCCACGCCGCGGCGTGGTCGATTTTTAGCATCCGTCTGTTGGTCAGCCTAATCGATTCATTCGGCTTAATCGGCTTAATCGGTTCAATTGTCCAATTGTTCGATTGTTCGATTTTTAGCGTCCGTCGGTTGGTCAGCCTAATCGAAACATTTTAAGAATCGATTCATTCGAATCAATAAGTTATATCTTTGCAAAAAAAATAGCTATGAAGTTCGGCGTAGTGGTTTTCCCGGGTTCGAATTGCGATGACGATATGATGCATGTTCTCGGTACCGTCATGGAGCAGGAAACCGTAAAACTATGGCACAAGGACGATAGTCTTGCGGGGTTCGATACCGGCGATTGCATTGTATTGCCGGGCGGATTCTCTTATGGAGATTACCTGCGTTCCGGCGCCATTGCCCGTTTTTCACCCATTATGAACGCCGTGGTGGAATTCGCCAGGAGCGGCGGGATGGTCTGGGGCATTTGCAACGGCTTCCAGATCTTGTGCGAGAGCGGACTGCTGCCGGGTGTGCTGCTGCCCAACAGCGGCCAGAAATTCATTTGCAAGAACGTTCACCTTTCCGTGACCTCGACCCAATCGCCGATCACGGCTGAGCTCAAGGCAGGCCAGGTCCTCAAAATCCCCATTGCGCACGCCGACGGCCGCTTCTTTGCCGACGACCGGACCATGGCCGAACTGCGCGCCAACGACCAGATCCTCTTTAAGTACTGCGACGAAACCGGCGCCCTCACCGACGATGCAAACCCGAACGGCTCGATGGACGGCATTGCCGGCATCTGTAACCGGGAGCGAAACGTTTTCGGCATGATGCCCCACCCTGAGCGGGCGGCCGAACCCATCCTTGGAAATGCCGACGGACGGCTGATGTTCGAATCGCTGCTGGCTTCGGTGTCGGCGGTTTGAGGTTACCTTTTCAGGTTGTTTTTAAATCAATTTTTGCTTGCTTCTGCTCGTCAAGGGCTTGCTTCCGGTTCCCATATAACGAATAGGGATTAACGCCTATCTATCCACCTCTGTTCTTTTTTGATTTCCAATGCTGCATCAGGATAAATTTTGTTTGAACACTTTACGAAACATAAACGGATTAGGCTGCAGAGGAGCGATTAATGGAAAAAATTTATCGTCAAACTTGTTTAAATGGAAAAAATTTATCACTTTTGGTCATTATCATTGCTTTAATGGAAAATTTTTTACCTGCCCTGCACGGAGAGATTGTTTTTTCAAGCAGTAATTCTGTCATTAGCCGGCAGATCTCCAAACTTGAAAAAACAGGCAGGCTACGGAAAGTGGCTCCCCGAATTTATACAACGAACCAGCATGATACGCCCCAGGCCATCGTGTTGAGGAATCTTTGGACCATCCTTGGGTATTTATATCCCGGAGGGGTATTAAGCCATCGGTCAGCGCTTGAATTCCAACCGACACCTTCCGGCCATATTTACCTGACCTATTCCTATTCAAAAAAAATCGAATTACCGGGCGTTGTCGTTCACCTGATTGAAGGCCCCGGTCCTGTAGAAGGAGATAATTTGTTTGCCGGCCAGCTTTATGCCGCTCAACAGGAGCGCGCCCTATTGGAAAATCTGCAACCTGCCAGAAAGTCCGGCAATGAATCAAAAGCGCTTCCACAGGATCACATTGAAGAACGATTGGAACAAGTCATTCGGGTTAACGGCGAATCGGGTTTGAATCTGTTCAGGGACACGGCCCGAAAAATCGCCGAGGATTTTGGCTGGCGCCGGGAATTCGATCGGCTAAACCGGTTAATCAGCGCATTGCTAAAAACCAAGCCTTCAAAATTCCTGACCTCCCCAATTGCAATAGCCAGAGCCTTCGGTAATGCCTATGATCCGGGGCGGATCAATCTTTTTCAAAAATTATTCATTGCCTTGAACCAAAACCGCTTTGGAGATTTCCCGGACCAGAATATCAGCCAACTCAGCTTCAGGAGTTTTGCATTTTACGAAGCCTATTTTTCCAACTTTATCGAAGGTACAGAATTTGACCTGGACGATGCTAAAAGAATCATTGAAACCCAGACGCCGATGCCCGCCAGAAACGAAGATTCACATGATATACTTGGAACGTTTGAGTTGGTCAGCAGCCGGGAAGAAATGAGCATTACGCCATCCAGTGCAGAAGATCTGATCGAAATACTTTTGCGCCGGCATAAAATGTTAATGAATGCAAGAGCGTCAAAAAAGCCGGGGCAATTCAAACATCAAAATAACCGGGCAGGTGAAACGTTTTTCGTTGACCATGAACTTGTAAAAGGTACCTTGATGAAGGGGTTCGAAATCTATCGGGCTTTGGAACACCCTTTTTCCAAAGCGGCATTTATCATGTTTATGGTTGCGGAAATTCACCCATTCATGGATGGTAATGGACGAATGGCGAGAATCATGATGAATGCCGAGTTGGTGAAGGCTAGTCAAAGCAAAATCCTGATTCCAACTGTTTTCAGGGACGATTATATGACGGCATTAAGGCGTCTCACCCGGCAGTTTGATCCGGATACCTATATTAAAATGCTCGGTAAAATTCACCATTTTAGCTGGACTTTGGCCGGAGGAATGGATATTCTGGAAGAAAAACTCCGGTTGTCCAATGCATTCAAACTACCGGAGGATGCTCAATTAAACCTGGGAGATCAGCTATGGTGACCGCTGCCGCTTATCGCCACCTTATCCAGCAACTCGCCGCCATTTACGATCCCGGAGAAGCGCAATCCATTGCCCGGATCGTCATTGAGGACGCTTTGGGTCAGTCACCTTCTTCTGACAAAGCCCTCAACCCGGAACAACTCAGTCTCCTGGAAGATATTACGGCCCGTTTGCTCAAAAAAGAACCCGTTCAGTACGTTCTCGGGCAGGCCGATTTCTACGGGCTGAAATTCGAGGTATCGCCTGCCGTGCTCATCCCGAGGCAGGAGACGGAAGTGCTGGTCCACCATATCATTCAACACACCGCCGACCTTCCGCTGCGGTTGCTGGACATCGGGACCGGAAGCGGCTGCATTCCCATTTCCGTCAAAAAACACCGCCCCAACATGGCGGCTTCCGGATGGGACATCAGCCCGGACGCCCTGGATATTGCCCGGAAAAATGCCGTGCTGAACGGAGTCGAAATCCATTGGCAACAAATGGATATCCTCAACCGCCCTGCCTGGAAAAATACCGGAAAATGGGATATCATCGCCAGCAATCCGCCCTACATCCCTTTGCGGGAAACCCACCTCGTACCGGACCATGTGGCGCAATTCGAACCCCATCTGGCGCTTTTTGTGGACGATGCCGACCCGCTGATCTTCTACCGGACCATCCTGGATTTTTCGATCGCACACCTGCATCCCGGCGGCAAGCTCTGGTTTGAGCTCAATGAGTTCAATGCCGGCGAGGTTGCGGCATTGGCCCGGGCAAAGGGTTTTGCGGAGGTGGAGATTTTGCGGGATCTGCGGGGGAAGGATAGGGTGTTGAAAATGAGGAATTGAAGAATCGAGGAACTGAGCTCGTCGCTCAATTCCTCGGTTTTCCAAAAGTTGAGTTTTAAGTCCTCTTTAATTGTGTTTGCCGGAGAGCGTTGATTTTGTTTCCTATCTCTTCAATTAAGGGCCTTTGGTCAAGGACTTCCTCTTCAGTTATGTAAAATAAATCCTCCGCAGCAATCAAAAGGTTCATAACCTCCAATAAGCTGCCATAGGCTATTTCACTGAATCTGGCCTGATCCTTTCCCGTATTCCTGCTACTGCCTTCTGCCAAATTGCAACCGATCGAAATACAAGCCCTTCGGATTTGTTGTGTAATGCCGAATTTTTCTTCAACAGGAAATTTTTGAGAAATGAGATAAATATTTTTGTTTAAAATCCGGCTTTTACGCCAGACTTCCAGTTTTTCAAAGTAGAAAAAGCGCATAGTAATATGGTTTTGGCGTTCAAAAATCTCCGATTAAAATCTTTAGCAGCCAGGCTTTCCAATTCCTCAATTCTTCGATTCCTCAGTTCCTCAGTTCCTCAGTTCCTCAGTTCCTCATTCCTTAAACCATCCCGAATACATCAAATATGCATTCGCGATCCGTTCCACAGAATCCTTGAATTGCTCGGGGCTGAGGGCTTTCACCTTGCGGGCGGGCACTCCGGCGTAGATATGCCCGGATTCGCAGCGGGTATTTTCCAGCACAACGGCGCCGGCGGCGATCAGGCAGTTCTCTTCCACCACGGCGTGATCCATGACGATGGCGCCCATGCCGATGAGCACATTATTTTCCAGGGTGCAACCGTGTACGATGGCGCGGTGGCCGATGGAAACGTTATCCCCGATAATGGTGGCGGCGCGCTGATAGGTGCAGTGGATGACCGCACCGTCCTGGATATTGACCTTGTTGCCGATCCGGATGCTGTTCACGTCGCCGCGGACGACGCATTGGAACCAGAAGCTGCAGTCGTCTCCGGCGATGACGTCGCCTACGATGGTGGCGTTCTCGGCCAGGTAACAGTTTGCGCCGAATTGCGGCTGAATGCCTTTGACTGGTTTGATTAATGCCATTTTGTGATTGATTCAATTAATACAATTGATCCGAATGATTCGATTTTTTACGTCCGTCAGTTGGTCAGCATAATCGATTCATTCGGATTAATCGACCAAATCCATTCAATTTTTTAATGGTTCAATCCTCCTTTTTCCTCAGAATATAATTCACCCCCTGCACGCATAGCCACAAAACAGCCAGCGCCCCAAGCATCATGCCCATAGTCGGCCAGGCGCCGCCGACCATTTCGCTCAATTCCTGGCTCTTTTGGGATTCGTCCAGAAAGCCGGAGGCAAAAAAACTGACGCCGTTGTTGACCGCGTGAATGAGGATGCAGGGCAACAAAGAGCCTGTGCGGAAATAGACCCAGCCCAGCAGCACGCCCAGGGCAAAGGCCAGCAGGAATTGCCAGGGGTTCATGTGGAAAAAGCCGAAATAAAACGCCGACCAGCCGATGGCCGCCTGGGATGGGTAAAGCTTCAGGTGACCGTCGAGGATGATGCCCCGGAATAACAATTCTTCCAGGATCGGTGCGGCAACAACCACGGAAAGGAAGGACCAGACACTGGTGGTATCCACGGCGCCTTCCATCATTTCTTCCAGCCAATCCGGCGATGGGAGCAGTTCGATCACCGGGGTTACAAAGATGACCAGCGCCCAGGTGGCCAGGATGAGCAACGGATACATGGCGATCGGGCCGGTGTTAAAGCGATGGGTCACCTCGCCTTCCATCATCTTTTTAAAGTAGCGCGCAAACAGATAGGTACCGCCCATGCTCACCACATAAGCGACCAGGAAGCCGATATCCTGGTGGTCCTTTCCGACCGCCAACAGGAAGCTGCCCCCGATGAAATTGGCAACGACAAATACGGCGAACAAGGCGAAGGCGTGCAGGATGTTGGGGTATGGGGTTGGAGAGCGGTCGGGGGGAAATTGCGGCGGTTCCTGCATTATGTTGGTTTGTTGTGGTTTGTTGTGGTTTATGTTGGTTTATGTTGGTTTGTTGTGGTTTGTCGTAGTTTGTTTTCGTTCATTATGGTTTGTTGCGACATCGAATTCCAGCAGCTAAAAAGGGACCGTTCAGAATTTTGTGTCAACCGGATTTTTAGCATGCGCAGCTTGCTAAAAATCAGATCTTTGCGTCTTTGCGTGAAAACACTGTTTTGAACAATCTCGCTAAAAAATAAAAACTACAATGAACAGAGGTAAACCACCCTTCGCAACGCTGTCAATTTCAATTCAACCGACGGAACGACCATCAACCAAAATAAACAATCATCAACAACCATCAACAAAAATAACCATTCCCCAAAAATAACCAACCGCCGGGCCCAATCAACTCCGGTCCAATAACTGCAACAACTCATCCTTCACCACCCCATAATCCGTCCACGGAATAAAATGGCTGGCTTCTGGCAATTCGACCACCTTTAGCAGGTCCGGGCGTATATGTTTTTGGCTGAAGGGCAAATTGGCGGGCGGCGCCATCCAGTCTTTCATGCCCTGGATATGGACGATGGGTACGGTGATGCGTTTCCAGTCCGGTTCCATTTTCCGGAGCTCTGCGATATGGCTGAGCTTTTCGTCGCCGGACACCCGGTTACCGCCCGACAGGATCCAGCGGGTGAGCTTCCATTTGGCGAAATTGGCAACAAAGAACATGGGCTCCGTATCCGGGTCATCCACCGGGGCCAGGAGCACGCCCGCCTTCACCCGGTCCGGGAAATCAAGGGCGCAACGGGCTACGATCGGCCCGCCGTAGGAATGCCCCACCAGGATGGCTTTTTGCTCGGGGTATAGCTCCAGAATATGCCGGATCATATCGGCCTGGACGGCGATGGAGGTTTCCGCATGGCCATAATCGGAGTAGCCGTACCCCAACCGGTCGACGGTGATCATCCGGGTTTTAGCGATCAGGTCCTTATCGGCCAGGTAGCTGTAAAAGTTGTCCGAAGACCCCGGCGCACCGTGGATGAAGATCACCAGTTGACCCGTAGAATCGCCGGATTCAATGAACCGGATCGGCCGGGAATTGTATTCCTTGTGATGGATCAGGATTTTCACGCCCTTATCCGCGAAGTATTTCTTCACCTTTTCATCCGACTGGCGGAAGGACATGCACGATGCGAAAAGCACCACAACGATCAGGGCCAGGATGATCAACCCGATCAGAATGCGAAAGATCCATTTCAGCATAGGTCAAATTAGTTGTATGGTGTTGTTTATTCGTTTATTTGAAAACGCGAGCCCTCGAATCAGCATGACCACTGCGCCTGAATGGGCAAAAATTCAACCGATATGCAGCGAAAAAAATTAGGCAAATCCACCCTTCAGCCCACGATCATCAGCCTGGGTTGCATGTCCTTTCATACCCTCGAAGCCGGCCGGCCTGTCATCGAAAAGGCGCTTGATCTGGGGATCAACTATTTCGATACCGCCGACCTCTACGACAAAGGTGAAAACGAACGAATCGTCGGTACGGTTTTGAAATCGCATCGAAAAGATGTGATCATCGCCACCAAAGTCGGCAACCAATGGCGCAATGACGGCTCCGGCTGGGACTGGAACCCGCGAAAGGCCTATATCAAGACGGCCGTTCACGACTCGCTGCGCCGCCTGCAAACCGATTATATCGACCTGTACCAGCTGCACGGCGGCACCATCGAAGACCCGACCGACGAAACCATCGAAGCCTTTGAAGAACTGGTTCAGGAAGGCCATATCCGGTACTACGGCATCTCTTCCATTCGCCCCAACACCATTCGCCGGTGGACGGAAAGCTCCGGCATGGTCTCCGTCATGACCCAATACAGCCTGCTGGATACCCGCCCGGAGGAATTCACCCTGCACCACCTGGCAGAAAAACAGGTCGGCGTAGTGGTGCGCGGGGCGGTGGCGAGCGGACTGCTGGCCGGCAAGCCGCCCAAGGAGTACCTGGCACATAAAAGCGACACGGTGAGTCAGTTGGTCAGGCGGCAAAAGGAACTGCTTCAGGTGGCAAAGGGATTTGAAGACCTTTGGGAAGAAATCGCCCGCCACGACCAGCCCAAAGGCGGATCCGAAAAAGGCAACCATACGCCGGAACCCCACACGGTCGGTCAGATGGCGCTGGCTTTTGTCCTGCAACACCCGGCTGTAACCACCGTTGCGCTCGGCGCCGGGCGTCCTGAACAACTGGATATCGTCCATGGACTGGAAGACCTGTTACCGCTGGACACGGCGGTTTACCAGAAACTGAAAGCCGCTGCTCCGGCCATTTTTTACACCGACCACAGATAAAAAATTTGTGTTTTATTTTTATTTTACAAACATATTTTTTATCTTTGCCTTATAATCATAGTCGTATACCGATCGGAAATCCAGGTGGATCAGCACTGATAAAAACATCCCTTTTGAGGGTTCATTCCACAAAATGAACCGTGGAAGGGTATTGCCCGGATTTATCCCCCGGCGGAACGGTAGGCGCGCAGGATCCGGGGGTGGGTTTTCCCTCCCATATATATCCAATATAAGTAGTAGTATGTAAGGGCCGCCCCCTGCCGCATCCATCGGGCATCTTTTTGACCTGGTTTAACATCTATACCCACACTACTGGACAAAATGAGCAGAGTGGGAGACTTAGAGAGAGAGAGTGGGTGAAACGCAATGCCTTCACCCACTCTCTCCCTCCCTCGCTCTCCCCGTCTTTGCCCTTTTTGCAAAAATGTCCAGTAGTATGGTCTATACTATAATTGAACCGGCCCGAATACCGCTAATTTTGCCATAACCCGTACCTTTGATCCGCAAACCCATTACCTCAACCCTTTTTTCACTTTAACCTTTATCCTTTAACCTTTATCCTTAGATCTCCTTGTCCTCCTTCCATCCCATATCAACCACCCACACCTTCGTCAACGTAGCCTTACCGCTGGCGATCCCCAGGCCCTTTACCTATTCCGTACCGGAAGAATTGCTTCCCATGCTGCAATTCGGGGTCAGGGTGGAGGTTGAATTCGGCGGACAAAAGCGGTATACCGGGCTGATTGTGGATATCCACCAGTCCAAACCCGACGATTTCCAACCCAAACCGATCATTGCCGTCATCGATGAGATGCCGCTGATCAACCCGGAGCAACTCCGGCTCTGGGAATGGATAGCCGAATATTATCTGTGCACCCTCGGCGAGGTGATGAACGCCGCCCTCCCGGCCAACCTCAAACTGGCCAGCGAGACCATACTGACCCTCAGCAGCGTATTTGACGACGACATGACGGGCCTCAACGACAAGGAATACCTCATCGCCGAAGCGCTGACCATCCAGGGCGAAATTACCGTTGACGATGTGCGCAACATCCTGGATCAAAAGTCCGTGTACCCGCTCATCCGGAGCATGCTCGAAAAGCGGATCATTTTTCTCAAGGAAGACCTCAAAACCAAATATACGCCCAAAAAAGTGGCCTGCGTCCGGTTTGCGGAGCCTTACGCTTCCAGGCCCGAACTGCTGGATGAAGCTTTTGAAGCCGTTGCCAGGGCCTCCCGGCAGGTAGAAGCGCTTATGGCTTTTGTGCAACTGGCCCAAAAACAGGAATTCGTCCGCCGGCAGGATATATACAACCGCGTCAGCGCCGACAGTACCGTACTGAATGCCATGGCCAAAAAGGGGATCTTTGAATTGTACGACCGCGAAGTCAGCCGCCTCGGCGGTTATGAGGAGGATACGGTTGACGCGGGCAACCTCTCCGCCCCCCAGGAAAAAGCCATGACCGACATCCGGAAATTGCTCAAAGAAAAACAGACCGTCCTGCTCCACGGCGTTACGGGCAGCGGCAAGACCCGGATCTACGTCGAATTGATCCGCGAAGCCCTCGGCCGGGGTGAACAGGTGTTGTACCTCCTGCCCGAGATCGCGCTCACCACGCAGATCGTGATGCGGCTCCAGCGCGTATTCGGCAACCGGATCGCCGTTTACCACTCCCGGCTCGGCAACAACGAACGGGTGGAAATGTGGAACATGGTACTGAATGACAAGGTCGCCGTGCTGGGCGCGCGCTCGGCCCTCTTTCTGCCGTACGCCAACCTCGGCCTGGTGATCATCGACGAAGAGCACGACCCTTCCTTCAAACAGAATGACCCCAACCCGCGATACCACGGCCGGGATACCGCCCTGATGCTGGCCCGGATACACGGCGCCAAAGTCCTGATGGGGACCGCCACGCCTTCCATCGAAACCTATTTCAATGTCCTGCAGAAAAAATACGGCTACGTCACCCTGAACGAACGCTTCACCGGCGTACAGTTGCCGGAGATCCGGATCGTGGACGCCAAGGCCGAACTGGGCAAAAAACAACACCAGACCCATTTTACGGCCACACTCATCGACGCCCTGAAAGCCGCCATCGAACGCGGCGAGCAGGCCATCCTCTTCCAGAACCGGCGCGGATACGCCCCCACTTACCGCTGTCCCACCTGCGACTGGCATTCCGAGTGCATCCACTGCGATGTGTCGATGACGTACCACAAATTCCACAACGCCCTCAAATGCCACTATTGCGGCTATCATACGCCCCTGCCGGCAGCCTGCCCGGCCTGCGGCAACAAACAGCTCGTCCTGCAGGGGTTCGGTACCGAAAAAATCGAGGACGAGATCCAGATCTACCTGCCCGAAGCCCGGGTCGGCCGGATGGACCTGGACACCGTGAAAGCCAAAACCGCTCACGCCCAATTGATCAACGATTTTGAAGAACGGCGCCTGGATATCCTGGTCGGCACCCAGATGGTCACCAAGGGCCTCGACTTCGAGAGCGTGGGTATCGTGGGGGTCCTCAGCGCCGATCAGCTTATCCAGTTCCCCGATTTCAGGGCGGCCGAACGGGCCTTTCAGCTCATGATCCAGGTGGCGGGCCGGGCCGGGCGCAAGCACAAACGCGGCGAGGTGCTCATACAGGCATACAACACGACCAGTCCCGTATTGCTCGAGGTGCTCAATAACGATTACCAAAGCTTCATTCAGCGCGAA
This sequence comes from Lewinellaceae bacterium, assembly GCA_020636325.1. Classification (GTDB taxonomy): domain Bacteria; phylum Bacteroidota; class Bacteroidia; order Chitinophagales; family Saprospiraceae; genus JACJYC01. The sequence goes on along the minus strand of JACJYC010000008.1, from coordinate 22,403 downwards.
TTGCAGGAACGGAGCCATTTCCGGTTCCCGCCCTACGTCCGGCTGATCCGGATCACGCTCAAACACAAAAAAGCGCCGGTCGTGAATGAAGCCGCCGACAAGTACAACGTCTTCCTGCGCGGAAAACTGGGCGACCGCGTCAACGGCCCGGCTGTACCGCCCATCGGTCGCGTGCGCGGGCAGTACCTGATCGATTTTCTCATCCGGCTGGAACGGGACGGCTCCAGAATGCGGGCCGTCAAAGACGCGATCCTTGCCGCCAACGACTATCTGGCAGGCCTTGAGGGCATGAGCGGGGTTCGGGTGGTGGTGGATGTGGATCCTTACTAAATGCAAAAGGTCAAATGTAAAAGGGGGAATGTAAAAGGGGGAATGCAAAAGGGGGACATTCTACATTTTGGCGTTTACATTTTACATTTCGCCGTTATTTCCTTTCCTTTGGCCTTCGACAAAAATCAGCATAACCGACCGGCCAATGAGCGAATTTCCCTTCCCATATCGCTTTATCGCCATCGAAGGTAATATCGGCGCGGGGAAAACCACCTTGTCCCGAAAAATTGCCGAAGATTTTGACTGCAAGCTCATCCTCGAGCAATTCACGGATAATCCCTTTTTGCCTTTTTTCTACGAGAACCCGGAGCGGTACGCCTTTCCGGTGGAGTTGTTCTTCATGACCGAGCGCCACAAGCAATTGCAGGAACTGGCGGCGCAGCAGGAATTGTTCCAGCAAACGATCGTGTCGGATTACTTCTTCTGGAAAACCCTGCTCTTTGCGCGCAACAACCTCAATCCTGAGGAATTCCGCCTCTTCCAACGGCTGTTCCAGGTGTTGAATTCGACTTTTGCCAAACCCGACCTGCTGGTCTACCTATACCGGTCGGTAGATGGGCTGTTGAACAACATTCGCAATCGCAACCGGTCGTATGAACAGGAAATCAGTCCGGATTACCTCGCCAATATCCAGCAATCCTATCTGGATTTTTTCCACAAGACTACGCCTGATTTTCCGATCCTGATCCTGGATGTGGAAGGCGCCGATTTTCTGGATTTCCCCGAACATTACGAGGCCTTCCTGGATTTATTGAAAAAGGAATACGCTCCGGGGGTGCACCGGCTTGGGGTGCCGACCTGATCTGCTGCGGTTGGATATCCGAATCCGCACCCAGAAATCACATAAAAAGCGCTTCGAAGGCGTTAATCATCAAAGGAGGTTTGAAGCCATGAAAATCAATATACCGGAAACCGGACAATCCCGGATCGTCATTGTCGGCGGCGGGTTCGCCGGGCTGGCGCTCGCCCGGAAAATGGCCAAAAGCGGCAGCCAGGTGGTTTTGATCGATAAAAACAACTACCACCAGTTCCAACCGCTGTTCTACCAGGTCGCAATGGCCGGTTTGGAGCCGAGTTCCATCGTTTTTCCATTCCGCAAGCTGTTCCACAAACACAGGAATGTATTTTTCCGGATGGCGGAAGTCACCGGGATAGCGCCCGAAAAGAACCGCATCCACACTTCCCTCGGGATCTGCAATTACGATCAGCTTGTGATTGCTACCGGGGCGGACACCAATTTTTTCGGGAATGAGGAAATGGCCCGGCTCGCCATTCCGATGAAATCCGTTTCGGAGGCCCTTTTTCTCCGCAATACGGTATTGGACCACTACGAAAAGGCGCTGAGCACGGTCGACTACGATGCCCGGCAAGGTTATATGGATATCGTGATCGTAGGCGGCGGCCCTACCGGCGTAGAGGTTGCCGGCGCCATTGCCGAAATGCGAAAATACGTCCTGCCGAAGGATTACCCGGAGCTGAATTGCGAAGAGATCGACATTTACCTGGTGCAGGGGGCCGACCAGTTGCTCAAAGGCATGTCGGAAGCGGCCTCCCGCAAGGCGCTGGATTTCCTGACCGGGATGGGCGTGAAGGTCAAATTGAGCGCCCGCGTTACCGATTACGACGGTGAATATGTCAAGATCAACGACGGAACCACGATCCGGTCGAAGAAGGTCATCTGGGCGGCCGGGATCACCTGCCCTACCCTGCCCGGGATGCCGGAAGAAAGCAAAACCTACGGCGGCCGTTTGAAAGTGGACCGGTTTTCCAAGGTGGCCGGTACGGGAAATATTTATGCCCTCGGCGATATCGCCTACATGGAAGAGGAGGCCTGGCCCAAAGGGCATCCGCAGGTCGCGCAGGTCGCCATCCAACAGGCGAACCACCTGGCCGGGAATCTGAAGCGCGCGGCCAAGGACCAGACGTTGAAGCCCTTTGTGTACAAGGATCTGGGGTCGATGGCAACCGTCGGCCGCAATCGCGCGGTAGTGGACCTGCCCAGGATCCGTTTTCAGGGCGCTTTTGCCTGGCTGGTATGGCTTTTTGTCCATTTGTTCGCCATTCTGGGCGCCAAGAACAAGCTGTTCATCTTCCTGAACTGGGTGTGGAATTACGTCACCTATGACCAATCCCTGAGGTTGATCATCCGGCCGCGGATGCCGTTGAGGGAAGTCGGGAAAAAGACGGAATGATATTATTGAATCGATTGATTCGCCACGCCGCGGCGTGTTCGATTGGTTCGATTGATTCGATTGATTGGATTGATTGGATTGAATCGATTGGTTGGTAAGGATAATCGCAACATTCGAATCATTCCAGGAATCGAATCAATCAAACAGCCGATCCTTCCGGGCCTTCGCCGGGCAGCATTGGTTTTTTGTTCGCCGATTTCTTTTTCTTGAATTCGGAGTACATATGCCCGTGCCGGTACTGGTCGAGGACATGGCGGACGGTCCCGGTCAGGTTGCGGGGCAGTTCGTCGAGTTCGAACCAATTGACCTCCTTGAATTTCTGCGGTTCCCGCGAACGGGCTTTACCTTCCCACAAGTAGGCTTTGAAATAAAGGACCAGGCGGATCTCCTTGTCGGTATTCTTTTGCAGAACGTGCACCAGGTGGAGGTCCTTTTCCTTGAGCAGGATACCGGCTTCTTCGAAGCTTTCGCGGATCAGGCATTGTTTGGCATATTCGCCGTTTTCAATGTTTCCGCCGACGAGGGTATAATTGCCCCCTTGAGGCTTGGTTTGCTTCAACAAAAGGATCTTTCCCTTGTCATAGAGAATAAGCCGGGCTTTAAAAACTATATTGGAAGCAGCCATAGAAAAGGCGCATTTAATAATTAGTTGATTATCAAATAGTAATCTGTTTACGGACAAAATAGCCTGCTCCCCATGTTTTTATTTTCGGGGTATGCATTGTATTTTTACCGCAAAATGGGGATAATTTGCCCATTCAAACCGGAAAAATAACCGGTTAACACAAATTCACCCAATTTCGCCCCTGAAAGTTTTATCAATTTTTCCGTCTGCATGTTTTGATCAAACCGCTTTTCGAATAGGAATAAAGGATAAATCAAGAGTTTGGACAAACAAAACTGGGTATGAAATATTTTAATAATGTCCTGGCAACTATCGGGAATACGCCGCTGATCAAATTGAATCAGGTGGTCAACGAAATTCCGGGGACGATCCTCGCCAAGGTCGAAGGATTCAACCCCGGGCAATCCGCCAAGGATCGCATTGCCCTGTACATGATCGAACGGGCCGAGCGGGAAGGCAAAATCAAGCCCGGAGACGTGATCATCGAAGCCACTTCCGGCAATACAGGCTACAGCCTGGCGATGATCTGCGCCCTGAAAGGGTATAAGTGCGTCCTGACGGTGACCAGCAAGGCGTCCCAGGAAAAGCTATCCCTTCTCCGGTCGATGGGCGCTGAGGTAGTGGTCTGCCCCGCCGATGCCGAACCGGAGGATCCCCTCTCCTACTATTCGCGCGCCGAGCAATTGGCCGAAGAAATACCCAATGCCTTCTACCTGGCGCAAAACTTCAATCTGGATAACCAGCAGGCCCACTATATGTCGACAGGCCCTGAGATCTGGGAACAAACCGAAGGCAAGATCACGCATTATGTCTGCTGCGCCGGCACAGGGGGTACCTTGTCCGGGACAGCCCGCTTCCTCAAGGAAATGAACCCGGATGTGCAGGTGATCGCTGTTGACGCCTACGGGTCCGTCCTCAAGAAATTCTGGGAAACCGGCATCTTCGATCCTTCCGAGATCTATCCCTACAAGGTGGAAGGGCTGGGTAAAACCATCATACCGGATAACGTCAACTTCGACGTGATCGACGACTTCATCAAGGTGACCGACCGCAACAGCGCCCTGCGCGCACGCGAACTGGCCCGGATGGAAGGCCTGATGGTAGGTTATTCCAGCGGCGCCGCCCTGGAATGCGTCTTCAAGCTCCGCAAGCAGCTCAAACCGACCGATGTGGTCGTTGTGCTCTTCCCCGATCACGGCAGCCGTTACCTGGGCAAGATCTACAACGACGACTGGATGAAGCAGCAGGGCTATATCAAGGAGCCGCAGGAAGATCACAGCAATTACCTGTATTCCTATAAGAACTTCCGCCGGATCTACCGGGTTTACCGCAGAAAATATTCCCGTTATTTGCGGCAGACGTTGAAGATTTGAGCATTTTTCGATTGATCGATTGATCGATTGGTTCGCCACGCCGCGGCGTGGTCGATTTTAAGCGTCCGTCGGTTGGTCAGTTTAATCGAAACAATCCCTGCCGGCCGGCAGGCGGGGAATCAGTCCAAGAATCTTCTCAATTTATCATCCCATGCCCAATTCACCTGATTCGGATATCTTCTTCGGGCCGGCCGCGGGGGAGCAGGACCTGCACCAGATCCTGGCGCTCCAGCAACTCAATCTGCCCGGGAATATCAGCAGGGAGGAAGCCCTGAGCCAGGGGTTTGTCACGGTTGAGCATGATATCGGGTTGCTGACGGAGATGTACCTTTCGGCGCCCCAGATCGTTGCCGTCCACAACGGCCAGGTAGTCGGTTATGCCCTGACGATGCTGCCTTCCTTTGCGGACCGTGTCCCGGTCCTTGTCCCCATGTTCGAGCGGATCAACAGTTTATCCTGGAAAGGCCGGAAGCTTTCTGACTGGCGCTATTACACCATGGGGCAGGTCTGCGTCGCCAAGGATTACCGCGGAATGGGCATTTTTGCCGGCCTTTATGCCGGTCACCGCCGTTTTTTATCCCAGCAATACGAGGTCGTCATCACGGAAGTCGCCACCCGGAATACCCGGTCGATCCGGGCCCACGAAAAGGTCGGATTCGAAACCCTGGAGATCTATACTGTCCCGGATGGGGAGGAGTGGGCTTTGATTGGCTGGAGGATTGATGCTTGATGCTTGATGCTGGATGCTGCCCGCCGTCGCTTTAGGGCTATGGCGGACGGGGGATGCTTGATGCTGGATGCTTGATGCTGGATGCTGGATGCTGCCCGCCGTCGCTTTAGGGCTATGGCGGACGGGGGATGCTGATGCTTGATACTTGATGCTTGATGCTTGATGCTTGATGCTTGATGCTTGATGCTTGATGCTGCCCGCCGTCGCTTTAGGGCTATGGCGGACGGGGGATGCTTGATGCTGGATGCTTGATGCTGGATACTAGATGCTGGATGCTTGATCTTGCCCGCCTAAATCAAGAATCCAACATTCAGTCAAACGAGTTCATCATCCCGCCAGCGGGGTTGGGGGCGTTTTTCGAGTTCCTTCAGGTCGAGGTGTTCCGGCTTTTCTTCTTTGCGGTGTTTTTTCATCTTGTGCAGCTCCCGTTGGATTTCTTCTTCTTCCCATTCTTTGGAATAGTTCTGGGTACCCGGAAAGCCGAAGGTATTGACGAAATGTGCGAACAGGCCTATCCCCCACCCCAGTGTCGGATAGATAAACCACCAGTGGTAGGGCGCGGTCAACATATTGAGCAAAAAAAGGCCGAAACAAACGACCAGGTAAGTGGACAGGTGGCCGTAAAATTCCTTCTTTTCGAGCACTTTCTTTCTGGCCTTTGCATAGTCATCGGGGTGGAATTCCATTTCAAGAGCTTTTAAATTCTATAACGCTGACATTTCGATTAAAATACAAAAAAAATCTCATTCGGGATGAATTTTATCCGGTTGGGCGACAAAATCTCCTTACCGGCTTCAATTTTTTTATAATCCGGAATGAATCTTTCTATTTTTGGCAACAGAACCATCCAATTTATGAAAAAATTTCTACTTTTCTCATCGCTCATCATTTGCTGCGCGCCCATCCGGAGCCAGGTCACCTTCACCGATTCCAACCTGCCGATCATGGTTGTCAATACCCTCGGCGGTACGATAGTGGACGAACCCAAGATCAAGGCCGAGCTCGGCGTTATCGATAACGGTCCGGGGCAACGGAACCACCTGACCGATCCGCACAACGGCTATGACGGCTTCATCGGCATCGAGATCAGGGGGTCGAGCTCCCAGAGCTTTCCCAAAAAGGGTTACGGCCTGGAAACCAGGGACGCCGCCGGCGAGGACCTTGACGTTGCCCTGCTGGGCTTACCCGAAGAAAGCGACTGGGTGCTGCACGGCCCGTACAGCGATAAATCCCTGATCCGGAACGCCCTGGCGTATATACTGGCCGGAGAGATCATGGAATATGCACCCCGCGTCAAAATGGTGGAACTCGTCATCAACGACGAATACCAGGGCGTTTACCTCTTTACCGAAAAGATCAAACGCGACAAAAACCGGATAGACATCAACAAACTCGACCCGGATGAGAATGAAGGCGACGACCTGACGGGCGGCTACATCCTTAAACTGGATAAAACCACCGGCGACCCTCCCGGGTTCCCGCTGTTCTTTGTTTCGAATTACCCCGCCAATACGCCGAACATGCAGGAGATCTGGTTCCTGTACGAATACCCCGATCCGGAAGATATTACCAACCAGCAGCGGGCCTACGTCCAGGGCAGCATCAACGATTTTGAGGACGCGCTCCACGGCGAAGACTACCTCGACCCGCAACACGGCTATAAAAAATACATAGACCTGCAAACATTTGTCGATTTCCTGATCATCAATGAGATTACCAAAAATGTCGACGGGTATCGCCTGAGCACTTTTTTCTACAAGGATAAGGACAGCAAAAATCCGCGCTGGAAAATGGGACCGGTCTGGGACTTCAACCTCGGATTCGGCAATGCCGACTACTGCGAAGGCGGCGTCACTTCGGGGTGGGCCTACGACTTCAACGAATATTGTCCGGATGATTTCTGGGTGATCAATTTCTGGTGGGAAAGGATGCTGACCGATCCGGCTTTCCGGCTGGCGCTCCGGAACCGGTGGTTGTCCATTCGCCAGGGCCAATTCTCCAATGTCGCGATCATGCAAAAGATCGACTCCCTGACGACCATGCTCGGGGAATCCCAATTCCGCAACTTCCAGCGTTGGGACATCCTTTCAGAATGGGTGTGGCCGAATAACTTTGTCGGTAACAATTACCCTGCGGAGGTCCAATACCTGAAGAACTGGACAACCGCCCGGCTGGCGTGGCTGGATCAGGCCATTGACGAACTCACACCGGTCAGCACGCCCGCCCCGGGCGCCGACTGGCAGATCTATCCCAATCCCGCCGGCGCATTCGCAGAAATCCTGCTGAATAGCCCCGGTTCCGCGCCCGTTTCCGTGGAGGTATTCGACAATATGGGCCGGAAAGTCCGCTCCATGCCCTGGCCCGGACAGGAAATGCGCTGCCGGATCTCCACAGAGGGCCTTGCCAACGGTTTATGGACGGTTTCTGTGCGGGGTGGCGACGGGCGTGTCGGGAGCAGGCGGATTGCGGTGGTGAGGTGAAAAGAGGGGGAGAGGTGAAAAGAGGGTGAGAGGGTGAGAGGGGGTGAGAGGAGTTAGAATTTAAAGACCAGCAAACCTTTTTCGACCATTCGGTCCTGGGTTTTGTCTACGGAGACGGGGATATGGGGTTTGAGCTGTTTGAGCAGGTCAACCACGTGGCGGGTTTTGCCGGAGGCGCCGTCCAGTTTTTCGATGAATTCCAGCAAGATCTGGCTGAGTTCCTTTTCCTTGATCAGTCCTTCGAGGTATTCGGCGGCGGCGTAATACCAAAGGATGGTCGGCAGGTAATTGGCGTTAGCCTGGTATTGTTTTTCCTTATCCAATAACCGGTGCTGGTGGACGAGCTGCAGGATCTTGTGGAATTTGTGCTGTTGGAGGATCGCTTCCAGGTAGGCTGAGAAAAAGATATGCCAGCGGTATTCGAAGATCTCTTTTTTGTAGGCTTGCAGAAAACTGTGGGCGTAATTCTCCGCATTCCGGAAACGGCCGTTCTGGTTCATGCATTCAATGTAGAAAGCCACGTACCCCACTTTGGAATGCAGGTTCTGGGTGGTCCGGGCTTCTGCGGAAGCTGATTTCATCACGGCGAGGGCTTCAACTGCTTTACCCTGCCGCAGGAGAACGGCGCAGAGGTTGGTGACATAAAAGAGGTAATCGTGGTTTTTGACGCGCACGGAGAGCCGGCCGTAATAGGCGGCTTTGTCAAATTCCTTGAACTTGGAATGCAGGAGCAGGCGGTTGCTGTAGTAATTGAGCAGGATCCGTTTGGAATAATACGCGCCTTTTTTGAAGAGCTCGTCCTGGTATTCGAATTTGCTGACCAGGCTGTCCAGTTTCCGGTAATTCAGCCCGATGAAGGTCAGGCGCACCAGCGCGAGGTAGCGGTTGAGGCCGTCGAGTTGTTCGTCGTAGTAGACCTCTTTCAGCCATTCCTCCCATTGGATGCTTTCCTTGAGGTTGCTCTGGTATTGTTCGACGATGTCGATTGTGGCCAGGTTGATCTTGTCATTGATCTCTTTCGACCGCAGGTAATCCGTTCGATAGTTATTCAAAAAGGCATCCACCAGGGCGTGGTCGGCATAACGAAGCCGGATGAGGAGGAAGTGCCGGTAATTCTGGGCCAGTTCGTAAAACTGGGTAAAAAAGAAAATGGGATGCCGGTAGTTGCGGATGGATTTCAGGAGTCCTTTTTCTTCTTCCGGGAGGATCACATCGGTCATGATCCTGCGTTCCGTTTCCATGATCCATTCAAAATGGACATCCACGTCGATGCTGCGGAGCTGTTCGGTGATCCAGTTTTTCAGGTGGGAATACTTTCGCTTATCGATCTCTTCACCATAGGGCGTGAATTGGTAAATATTCCTGCAATTGTAGTCGATCAATCGCAGGATGGCCAGGCGCTCATCGTCGTCAAACCGTTGGACGGACAGGAGGTATTCCGTTTCATGCGGAAGCAGGGTATCGGCAAATGCCGTGAATTTTTGGAGCTTGTTCCGCATACTGGAAATTTTCAGATCGCAACCCCGCCGTCAATGCTGACGGTCGTTCCGGTGATGAAAGCCGCTTCATCCGAAGCCAGGAAACTGTACAGTGCGGCCACTTCAGCCGGCCGGCCCAAACGGCCCAGCGGCGTTTTCTGCCGGAATCCGTCGAGGACCTTTTCGGGGATGGTATCCATCATTTCCGTTTGAATGAAACCGGGCGCCACTGCGTTTACGGTTATGCCTTTGCGGCCGAATTCGCGGGCCCAGACCTTGGTCATGCCGATCACGCCCGCCTTGGTGGCAGCGTAGTTGGTCTGTCCGAAATTGCCGTGAAGCCCCACTACCGACGAAGCGTTAATGATCCGGCCATACCCTTGTTCGGCCATAAAGGGATAAACCGCCTTTGTACAGTGAAACACGCCGCTGAGGTTCACGTCGATCACCCTTTGCCAATCCTGACCGGTCATATTCTTGAACGCGGCATCCCGGGTAATGCCTGCGTTGTTCAGCAGGATGTCGATCCGGCCGAATCGCTCCACAACCGATCGGGCGGCCTGTTCGGCGGATTCCTGGTCGGCTACATCCACTTTCCAGAAGCCCACCCGGCAGCCATCTTGTTCAAAATCATGGACTGCGGCAGCGCCTTTTTCCGGGTCGATGTCCCAAATGGCGACGACGGCCCCTTCTTCCAGGAATTTACGGGTAGCGGCCAGGCCGATCCCGCGCGCGCCGCCGGTGATGACGGCTATTTTGTCTTTTAATCGCATGGCAATAGGTTCAATTGGTTGAAATAAAGGTAGCCACGCCAATCCGCCGCGCCATTGCCGTCCAAAATCAGATAAGGTTGACTTAAAAGCGAATTAATAATTTTAAACACAATAATTATTTGAAAATCAATATTTTGAATTTAAAATAATTATACCTTGACTTTTGCAAAGATAAACTTTCCGGGCTAATTTGTTGTATTTTTGAAGCGCGGTTTCGCGAGCCTGACCGCTGCCGCTCTATCCATCAAAACCAAAAAAATGAAAGAAGTCTATATCGTATCCGCTGTCCGCACCCCGATCGGGAGTTTCGGCGGCGTATTGTCCGGGATGTCCGCTACCCAGCTTGGCAGTGAAGCCATCAAGGCGGCCCTTGAACGGGCGGGTGTCAGCCCGGAGTTTGTTGAGGAAGTATTCATGGGCAATGTCTGTTCCGCCAACCTGGGGCAGGCGCCGGCCCGGCAGGCCGCACTCGGCGCCGGATTGGGCTCCAACGTACCCTGCACCACCGTCAACAAGGTCTGCGCATCCGGCGCCAAGTCGATCATGTTCGGCGCACAAAGCATCATGCTGGGGCAGAACGACCTTGTGGTAGCCGGCGGCATGGAGAGCATGTCCAACATCCCGTATTACCTGCCCAATGCGCGGTGGGGTTACAAATACGGCAACGCAGAACTGGTGGACGGACTGGCCAAAGACGGGCTGACGGACGCTTATAACCACCAGGCCATGGGCGTATGCGCCGACAATACGGCCAAGAAATACAATATCAGCCGGGAAGACCAGGATGCCTATGCCATCCGCAGCTACCAGCGGTCGGCAGCCACCACCCAAAGCGGCAAGTTTGCAGCCGAGATCGCGCCTGTCGCTGTACCGCAGCGGAAAGGCGATCCGGTCCTGGTCAGGGAAGATGAAGAATTCAAGAATGTCATTTTCGACAAGATCCCTTCCCTTCGGCCCGCCTTCAGCAAAGACGGCACCGTAACGGCCGCCAATGCTTCCACGATCAATGACGGCGCCTCGGCGCTGGTGCTCGTGTCCAGGGAAAAAATGGAAGAACTGGGGCTCAAGCCGCTGGCCAGGATCCGCGGATTCGCCGATGCGGCCCAGGACCCCGAATGGTTCACCACCGCCCCGACCCTGGCTACGCCAAAAGCCCTCAAAGCGGCGGGCATCAGCCTGTCCGACGTGGATTATTTCGAGGTCAACGAAGCTTTTTCCGTGGTCGCGCTGGCCTATAATCAATTGATGGGCCTCGACGCCGACAAGGTGAACGTATTCGGCGGCGCGGTTGCCCTGGGTCACCCGCTGGGCGCTTCCGGGGCGCGGATCGTGACCACGCTGACCAATGTGCTCCAACAGGAAAACGGCGGGATCGGCCTGGCGGCCATCTGCAACGGCGGCGGCGGGGCGTCGGCAATCGTGATTGAACGCGTGTGATCCGGTAGAGACGCAAAATTTGTTCCGGTAGAGACGCAAAATCTTGTTCCGGTAGAGACGCAAAATTTGTTCCGGTAGAGACGCAAAATCTTGCGTCTCTACCGATACCAAACGTGCAATCGTCCGTCTAAAGAAGGAGGGACGCCCCTTGATTAACCAATGAAAATGTGTTTGAACATGAAAAAATCCGCACTGCTCTTTGCTTTGTTCACAGGTACACTTTCCATGCAAGGCCAACCGGAAATAGTAAGCGGCACGCCGACGGTATCCTACGACTACCCGTATCCCATTCAGAAGATCCAATTGGACAATGAAACGGAAATGGCCTATATGGAAGTCGGACAAGGAGAAAAGACCCTGCTGCTGATCCACGGCTTGGGGAGTTATTCGCCCGCCTGGAAGAAGAATATCGAAAGCTGGAGCCGGCATTACCGGTGCATCGCCGTCGACCTGCCGGGATACGGGTATTCCAGCAAGGGCGCCTATCCGTATTCCATGACCTATTTTTCGGAAACCCTCAAGCGGTTCATCCGGAAAATGAAGCTGAAGAACATCACGCTTGTCGGGCATTCCATGGGCGGGCAGATCGCCATGACAATGGTCCTCGACCAGCCCAGGCTAGCCGATAAGCTGATCCTCATTGCGCCTGCCGGTTTTGAGACCTTTTCCCACCAGGAAAAACTGTGGCTGGAACAGGTCTATACGCCTGCGCTCATCAAATCCGCTACGCTGGACCAGATAAAGAACAATTTCAACCTGAATTTCGCCCAGAACAAGCTCCCGGAGGACGCGGAGTTCATGTACCTGGACCGGCTGAAACTGAAACAAAACAGCTTCGCTTTCGACCAATACGCCGCAATGATCCCTCAATGCGTAAACGGCATGCTGAAAGAACCCGTTTTCGACCGGTTGTCCGAGATCAAGGTCCCTACCCTGATCCTGTTCGGGGCCAACGACTTTCTGATTCCCAACAAATACCTGCATCCTTCCCTGACGACGGAGGCGGTTGCCAAGAGCGGCCAGGAAAAAATCGCGGGCAGCCGGCTGGAGATCCTTACCGGCGGCGGGCACTTCGTTCAGTGGGACCGGGCGGATGCCGTCAATAAGCTGGTAGCGGAATTTGTACAATAATCTCCATCTCCGCTTTTCTTTTAAATTTCAGTCAACCTACCTAAACCTGCAATGTAAAATACTGAAAAACAATATTTTGTATTGCAGGTTTTCCGATTTCCTTCTTTGAGTCAATCCCTATTTTTTTAGAATCCGCTCACCCGGTGCGGCAAGCCCGCCTTATCTTGTTTTGAAATTTTCCAATGGATTCACCAAAATGCCTGAAATAAGATTTTGACAATTTTATTTCCAGCCATACTTTATACCTTATCAAATACAACCTAGCGTTTATGAAACAATTTGCCATTCTATTGACCTTACTCTGTCTGGGGCTCACCCTCCCGGCGCAAAACGGCCGGATAACCGGTCAGATAACCGATGAAAAGGGCGAACCGCTGGTCGGCGCCAACGTGTATTTCAAAGAAGCCGGCGCAGGCTCCTCCACCGATGCGGACGGGCGCTACGATATCCGGATCACACCGGGCGCCTATACGCTGATTGCCACCTATACGGGGTATGCCGACCTGCAAAAATCGGTTACCGTAACGGACGGCGGACAATTGAGCGTCGATTTTGAACTCCAACCCGGCACCACCCTCGATGAGATCGTGGTTTCGGGCTCCAAAAAACCGGAGAAGCTCACGGAAAGCCCGGCGACCATCGAGACCATCTTCGCCCGCGAGATCCAGGAATACGCCGGCAGTCCGGCAGAACTCCTGGCCCGGCAGAAAGGCGTTGAATACTTCCGGGCAGGGGTCGCCGGCCCAGGCATCAACATCCGGGGTTACAACTCCAATTTCAACTCCAAGAACCTGCAGGTCACGGACGGCCGCCTGTCCACCCTGATCGCCACCGGATTGCCGTTCGGCCCCCTCAACACATCCGTCAAGGACGACATTGAGCGCATTGAAGTCATCCTCGGCCCTAACGCCACCCTGTACGGCCCCAACGCGCACAACGGGTTGGTCAACATTATCACCAAAGATCCGCGGCGGTCGGCCGGCACGACCATCGCCCTGAACGCGGGCAACCAAAGCGCGCTCGGCGCCCGCATCCGGCACGCGCAGGTGCTCAGCGACAAAGTGGCCTTCAAGGTCATGGCCGAATACAGCAAGGCGGAAGAATTTGCCTGGTCCGATTCCGTGTACATCGACCGCGCCGGCGCTTTCGACGACCAGGGCAATCCCAAACCGAACGGGGTCAAGGAGGGGTACAACGAATACCAGTTGGATAATTCGATTAATTTCCTTCGTACGGAAGCCGCTTTGTACCTTACACCGTTCAAAAAGGGGGATTTCATCCTCAACTGGGGCCGCAGCAACAGCAATTTCCTCTCCCCTACCAACGTGGGCCGCAACCAGATCAAGGACTGGCAGATCAACTATTACCAGCTCAGGTTCAATTCAGATCATTTCTTTGCGCAGGTCAACTATACCACCAGCGCTACCGACAGCACCTATTCGATCGATGAACGGACCAAGCAATACTATCGCGGGATCGATGCCGGGCTTTCTCCCGCAGTTGCGGGCGGCGATTTCAGCTACGGCAGCGGAGCGCTTTTCCAGGACGACAGCCGGCGTCTGGCCGCAGAAGCCCAGTACAACACCGACCTTGGGCCGTTCGAGCTGATCATCGGCGCGCAATACCAGAAGGACATGGCGGGCAGCCTGGGTTCCTATTTACTGGATAATATGGGTTTCATCAACGTCAGCCAGATGGGCGGGTATGCGCACCTGACCTATAAATTCGGCAACGGCTGGCGGCTGCTGGCTGCCGGGCGCGCCGACGACCACGAGATCTACGGTTTCAACTTCGTTCCCAAATTCGGCATCCTGAAAGTCGGCGACAGCGGTACTTTCCGCCTGACCTACGGCAAGGGCATCGCCGCGCCGACCATCCTGAATATGTACGGCAACCTGTTCGCCGGGCTCATCCTCGGCAATGCCGAAGGGTTTACCCTGGCCGACGGCCGGACCGTCGAAAAGCAGAAAGTGGAAAAACTTCAAACGATCGAGGCCGGTTACCGCGGCCAGGTCGTCAAGGATAAATTCTTCATCGACGCCAATGCTTATTACAATATTTCCGAAGACTTCCTCAGCCCTTTGAAAGTACTGGGCGTCGCTACCCTGCGCGGCAATACGCCGGTGAAGGACCTCCAGAGCGGATATGCCATCTACAACGGACTCGTCGCTTCCTACGTGAATTTCGGCAAGTTCAACACCTACGGTTTCGACCTGGGCGCCACCTACTATTTTACGCCCCAAATCAACGCGTACCTCAATTATTCCTACTTCGGCTACAGCATTGACGAGAACAATCTGGAAAACGACTTTGACGGCAACGGCGTGGTCAATTTCCTGGATCTGCTGGTGAATGCGCCCAATCACAAATTCGGGTTGGGTGTGAATTACAGCGGCGACAAGTTCTTCGGCAGCGTATTCACCCGGTGGGTGCAGGCTTACGACTATTTTTCGAGCTTCCAGATCGCGTCCAGGACCCACCCCGGGCTGAGTTATCGCGGCGTGCCCATCGTAGAAAACGCGCGCAGCGCCGATACCTTCAATTACGGCCCCTTGGGCGGGTTCACCACCGTAGACCTGAATCTGGGATACCGGCTCAGCAAGATCTTTACCGTCTCGGCCGCCGTGACCAACCTGTTTGATACGGAAATGCGGGAATTCACCGCTTGTCCGCCGACAGGCCGGTTGTTCGGTGTGGAACTGACGGTCAATTTGCCGGCCATCAAACCGAAAAAATAGGCATGACCCTGGCCTGGATCCTGTTTTCCGTTTATCTGGCGGGTACTGCCTGGCTGGGATGGCTGGGGTACAAAAAGACGGATGATTTCGGCAGTTTCGCCATCGGCAAAGGCGACTTGTCGCCATGGGTGGTGGGTATCACCCTGGCGGCAAGCACTGCTTCGGCGGCGACCTTCATCATCAATCCCGGATTTGTGTACGTCGACGGCCTTGCCGCTTTCATGCACCTGGGACTCAGCGTGTACCTCGGTTTTGTGGTGATGCTGTGGATCTTGTCGTTCCGGTTCCGGCGGATGGGTGAAGAGATGGGCGCCCTGACGATACCCGACTGGATCGGCAAGCGGTACGGCTCCCGGGGGTTTTCCCTGTATTTTGCCTTCATCAACCTGCTGTCGTTTGCGTTCATCGTCCTGTTGGTCGGGGGCATTTCCATTGTAATGCAAAAGCTGCTGGGGGTCAGCAACCTGGTCGCCCTGGTCATTACGCTGGTTTTTGTGACCGGCTACGTCCTGTTCGGGGGTACCTATGCCCATGTTTTCACCAATGTATTGCAGGGATCGCTGATGATCCTGGTGACGGCTGTGATCCTGTGGACGGGCTTCAAATTCATGTTTTCAGCGGACGGATTCCGGGAAACCATCGGCAATCAAAATCCCGATCTGCTCCGGTGGACCAACCCGGGCAGCCGGTTGTACAACGGCCTGTTTTCCACTTATATCTCCGGGTTCTGCATCGGGGGAGCGCTGGTCTGTCAGCCGCATATTCTGACCAAGGCCCTGTATGTGAAATCGGACCGCGCCGTCCGGAACTACATCCTGGTCTTTTCGGTCGCGTTCCTGGGTTTTACGCTGTTGCTGGCAGCCGGTTTCTGGGCCAGGGCAGCTTTACCGGCCGAGGCTTTCATTGACCCGGCTACCGGACAATTCCGCCAGGACCTGGTGATGACGGCCTATCTGCAACACGCTTTTCCGGGTTGGATGTTCACATTGATCAGCGTGGTCCTATTGGCCGCCGCGATGTCGACGCTCGACGGGTTGCTGGTCGGCATATCCACCATTACTGCCAACGACCTGGTATTGAACCTGGTGAACCGAAAAAACAACGATCCACATTCCCAGGGACACCAAATGAGGCTGGCGTTCAGGGTCAGCCATATCGTGCTCATTATCATCGCCGTATTGGTCTTTGCGGTAACCCTCCACCCGCCCCGGCTGCTCGGTATTTTCGGGCAGACCGGGGTTTACGGGCTGGTCCTGGCGGCCGTTCCGGCGCTGGTCGGCGGCATTTTGTTCCGCCGCCCGCCGATCCGGCTGGTTTGGAGTTTATCCGTGCTTTCCCTGCTCACTCATTTCGGGCTGTTCTTTTTCGGGAAACAATGGATTCCCGGGGCCGGCCTGGCATTTGAAAATCCCGGGGTAACGGCCGCCGTGGGCCTGATCGTCGGGTTATTTCCCCTGGTGGGTGTGAAACTGCTCGACAGCCTGGGGTTTAAATCTTCCCAACCAACGCCGGTTGCCCGGCAAATGAAAAACAAATCGTAAATGCGCAACGCGGTTATTTCTTCTGTCGGGGCTTATGCTCCTGAACGGATTATCCCCAACAGCTACTTTAATGAAACGCTGGGTGAAGATGTAGATACCTGGTTGAGGGAAAATGTCCGGATCTACAACCGGCGGTGGTGCGCGCCCGGCGAAAGCACTGCCGATCTTTGTGAAAAAGCCGCCCGGCAAGCCCTCGACCGGGCGGGGATCGGGCCGGAACAGCTCAACCTGATCATCGTCGCCACGGATACCCCGGAATATATATCACCCTCGACGGCGGTGGTCTTGCAACACAGGCTGGGTGCGGACCGGGCCGGCAGCTTTGACCTGAACACAGCCTGTGCGGGCTTTGTAACGGCCCTCGACACCGGCGCCAAATTCATCCGGGCGGACGAACAATACAAATATGTTCTGGTAGTAGGCGCTTATGCCATGAGCAAATACCTCAACCCCGGAGATAAAAAAACGGTCACCCTTTTTGCGGACGGCGCCGGCGCTGTAATTTTGAAGGCCGAAGACAACGGTAACCGCGGTTTTCAGGCCAGCGAGCTGATCTCCAAAGGCGAATACCACGAATGGATGGGCATTTACGCCGGTGGAACCGCCAAACCGATCCGGAACGGAGCGCTGGAGCGGCATGAGCACCAATTGCAGTTCGTCCGCAAATTTCCCAGGGAGCTCAACCCGGAGACCTGGGCCGAAATGGCGCAGAACCTTTGCAACAGGATCGGGGTTCAACCCATGGATGTAGCCCGTTATTTCATCACCCAGATCAACATCAACAGCATTTGGGAAACGATGGACCGGCTGGGCGTACCTCGGGATCGGGCGCATACCATCATGCACGAATACGGCTATACCGGCTCGGCCTGCATCCCGATGGCCTTCAATGACGCCTGGGAAAAAGGATGGGTCCGGGAAGGCGATCTGGTCTATTTCATCGGCTCCGGCGGGGGATTGGCGTTTGCGAGCGCGGCTTTTGTTTTGTAGTTATTATTGTTTATTTTGGTTTGTTGGGGTTTATTTTGGTTTATTTTGGTTTGTTGGGGTTTATTTTGGTTTGTTGGGGTTTGTTTTGGTTTGTTGTTGTTGGGGCTAAAACCATCATAAACAACTATAAACAACCATAAACCATCATCAACCACCATAAACAACTTATAAACAACCATAAACAAAAATATCAATGCACGATTGGGTATCAAAATGGGCGGTTTACAGTCCGCAGAAGGTGGCCCTGAAAGAGGCCGAAACCGGACGCATGCTGACCTACGGCGAATGGAATCGCTTTGGGAACCACCTTGCTGAATACCTGACCAGGGACCGCGGACTGCAGAAAGGGGACCGGATCGCGGTATTGGCCGAAAGTTGCCTGGAATACCTGATCCTTTTTTCGGCCGCGCAAAAAAGCGGGTTCATCCTCGTGCCGTTGAATTACCGGTTGTGCGCATCGGAGCTGGACTTCATGCTGCGGGACGCGGCGCCTCGCCTGGTAATCGCAGAGGACCGGTTCCTGCCTTTGCTGGAAGCGACTCCGCATTACGGTGACATTCCTGAAAAATGGACGATACCGGCGTTGTGGGAATTTTGCCGGGCAGCAGATGTCCGGAAGGAAAGCGCCCCTTTTCCACCGGTTCAGATCGAAGAAAACGACCCGTTGTTCATCCTGTACACTTCCGGCACCACCGGCTTTCCGAAAGGCGCGATCTATACCCATAAAATGTTGTTTTGGAACAGCATCAATACGGCTATGTCGCTGTTGGTGAACACGGAGAGCCGGACGATCAATTGCATGCCGCCCTTTCATACCGGCGGGTGGAATGTGCTGATCACGCCGTTTTTGCACCATGGCGGGTATACCTGTCTGGCGAAAAAATTTGACGCCCCGGCGATCCTGCACCTTTTGGAAACCGAGCGGCCGACGATTTTCATGGGCGTTCCGACCATGTTGAAAATGATAGCTGAGGCCCCCGGGTTTGCGGCGGCCGATGTATCGGGTCTGCATTACCTCATTGTCGGGGGAGAGCCCATGCCCATCCCGCTCATCGAAAAATGGCACGCCAAAGGGGTGGCTGTCCGACAGGGTTACGGCATGACCGAGGTGGGCCCCAACCTGACTTCGCTTCACCAGGACGATGCCATCCGGAAAAAGGGGTCCATCGGCCGGCCGAATTTTTATGTCAGCATCCGGATTGCCGGTGAGGATGGCGGTGCGGCAGCTACCGGTGAGACCGGAGAATTGCTCCTTCAGGGTCCGATGGTCACGCCGGGGTATTGGCGCAATCCCGAGGCTACGGCAACCTCGATCAGGGGCGGCTGGTTTCACAGCGGCGACCTGGTCAGGCAGGACGAAGAGGGCTTTTTGTATGTGGTGGACCGGATCAAGAACATGTATATCTCGGGCGGCGAAAACGTTTATCCGGCTGAAGTGGAGCGGGTGATCTCAGCGCATGAGGGGGTGAGCGAGGTGGCTGTCATCGGCGTGCCGGATGAAAAATGGGGAGAAGCCGGGAAGGCGTTCGTCGTATTGAAGCCGGGTATGGTTTTGACAGAAGGCGATATCCTGGACCATTGCCGGGGCCTGATGGCGAGGTATAAGGTGCCGAAAACGGCGGTAGTTGTGCAGGCGCTGCCGAAGACGGACAGCGGGAAGGTGGACCGGAAGGCGTTGGGACGGGTGGGGGTTGTTCACGGCCACACTACTGGATATTTTTACAAAAGAGGCAAAAAGAGCCCGAGAGGATGAGTGAACGAGAGCGTGAAGGCGTTGCTTTTCAGGCTCTCGATGGTTCTTTAATTTATCTCCTCTGCACATTTTGTCCAGTAGTATGGTTCACGGCACTTCCTTAAAACAGGGATAATCGCCGACAAGGATTTGCACCATTGCAAATGAATTTCTACTGAATCACATGTGAAACATAAGGGCACATTAGTATTATATTTCAATTGTGCTGATCGCGCAATTGAAATAGTGAAGCCAAAATGGAATACGAC
The DNA here is from genome assembly GCA_020636325.1 of Lewinellaceae bacterium. Taxonomy (GTDB): domain Bacteria; phylum Bacteroidota; class Bacteroidia; order Chitinophagales; family Saprospiraceae; genus JACJYC01. The sequence continues at coordinate 2,584 of JACJYC010000008.1, read as the reverse complement.
GGGTTGCAATCGGCGGTGCTGATTGAGGCGGCCGGCGGCCCGGCTAATCTTTAGTAATAGGTATATTGTTAAGTACGGGTGGGGAAAAAACAGCCCGCCCTTCCCTGCCTCCGCCGTAGCGAAGCTGCCGGCTTCGCGCAGGCAGGCACCACCACTCACCACGCCTTGCGTGGCAGGCCAGGTATGCGTACAAAGCTCCTTAAAGAGCTTTGGTTCTTTATTTTTAGCGCGCTAAACAGATTTGTACCACAGCCAATAGCTGCTTTGCATATTTTGAACCACAACGCAAATATACATTTTTAGTATTAAAAAACAAAATAAATAAACAAAAATTTTAGCCGCCAGGCATCCAGAAGGTCCGTCAGAAACCCAGCCCCACGGCAGAAGTCGCCGACTGGAAGACACTACTCCCCGGCGTTTTTCCATACCTTTGCGCAATGCCTTTAGATGTCCTCCACACTGATACCATTGTAGCCTTGGCCACCCCGCCCGGAGTGGGCGCCATTGGATTGATCCGCCTGTCCGGCAAAGATGCGGTTGCCATTGCCGACAAAGCCTTTTGGGGTAAAAAACTGGCCGGTCAGCCTTCCCATACCATCCATTTCGGTACGATCCGGGATGAAAACGGCAAGGACCTGGATGAGGTATTGGTGTCCCTTTTCATAGCGCCGAAGTCGTATACCGGGGAGGATGTGGTGGAGGTTTCCTGCCATGGGTCGCCCTATATCCTTCAGGAAGTCATCCAATTGTTCATCCGGCTGGGTGCGCGGCTGGCCAAGCCCGGCGAATTCACCCTGCGGGCCTTCCTCAACGGCAAGATGGACCTGAGTCAGGCCGAAGCCGTCGCCGATCTGATCGCCTCCGAGTCATCGGCGGCCCATTCGGTGGCCATGCAGCAAATGCGGGGCGGGTTCTCACAGGAGATCCAGCAACTGCGGCAGGAACTCATCCAATTTGCCAGCCTGATCGAACTGGAGCTTGATTTCAGCGAGGAGGATGTCGAATTCGCCAACCGGGACGAACTGCGCCGACTCGTGGAAAAGATCCGGACCGTCATTCGGGCCCTGATCCGGTCTTTCCAGCTCGGCAATGTGATCAAAAACGGGGTCAACACCGTGATTGCAGGCCGCCCCAACGCCGGAAAAAGCACCCTGCTCAACGCCCTGCTCAACGAAGAGCGCGCCATCGTCAGCGAGATCGCCGGTACCACCCGCGACACCATCGAAGAGGTCCTCAACATCAACGGGATCCCGTTCCGCATCATCGACACGGCCGGCATCCGCGAAGCCCGCGACACCATCGAAGCCATCGGCGTGGAGCGCACCCTGGAAAAAGTCCGGCAAGGCAGCCTGCTCGTCTACGTCTTCGACGTCATCCTCACCCAACCCGCCGACGTACGCGCCGATCTGGAGCGCCTGGCCCGTCCCGGCGTCCCACTGCTGATCGTCGCCAACAAGATGGACCTGAACCCGCATACGCGGTTTGAGCATTATTTTCCGGTCGGCAGTCCGGCAGTTGGCAGTTTGCAGTCCGGCAGTGGGCAGTCTGAAGGAAGCAAAGGACAGGTCCCGGCCGATACACCTTCTCGCCCTCTCACCTCCTCTCATCCTCTCACCTCCTCTCATCCTCTCACCTCCTCTCACCCTCTCACCTCCTCTCACCCTCTCACCCTCTCAAAAGAAGCCTGGGTCCCCATCTCCGCCAAAGCCCAAATGAACATCGAATACCTCAAGGAAAAGCTCTACGAGGCAGCTGTCGGGCAGGAATTGCTGGGCGAGAGCACCGTGGTGAGCAATGTCCGCCACCTGGAGGCCTTGCAGCATACCGATGAAAGCCTTACCGCCGTCCTGACGGGCATGGACAACGCCGTCACGTCCGATTTCATCGCGATGGACATCCGGCGCGCGCTGCACTATCTGGGCGAGATCACGGGGGAGATCACGACGGAGGATTTATTGGATCATATTTTTTCGAAGTTTTGTATTGGGAAGTGATGGGCGAAATTCGCCGAATCCAGCCGAGAATTCATAGATCGAGGTAAACTAAAATACTTACCGCTCAATACAGCCGCAATAAGATAAACGGATACCCAAATTGCTGAGGTACTTGTTTCTGGCTGGATCTGCTGACCCGGACAATAGATCCAAGTGTGGCTTTGATCCGGCAGACAAATATGAATTGAATTAAAACAGGATTACTATCTTGCTCCTAAAATTCCAAATGCTAACTGCGGAAACCGCTGAATGGTGTAACCAGATCCGTAACCTGCTCGCTCGCGATGAACTTGAAGCAGCTTTGGAGCAATTAGGTACGCGCTTGCAAGGTGCCCGGAAATCCAATGAAGCCCTGCAATTTACCGGTCGCTTTCATCGCCTCCGTGAAGAAATTCGATTGGGTCTGATTAGTCATCAGGATGCGACCCTAACGCGGAACCAAATACGGTTCGGCATCCTGGAGTTTTTACAGGAAATAGAAAACCCCGAGGCCGCTCAATTGCCGATCTATTTGGCGGATGAGATCATCACCGATCAAACGCGATGGCTGCAAAGCCTCCAGAGAGAGGTTTTGAAACAAGGCGTCCCGG
>JACJYC010000007.1 GCA_020636325.1 Lewinellaceae bacterium | reverse complement strand
GATCAAAAAATCAAAAGCTTATCAAGAAAAAACCAAAAGTAAACCCTTGATTTTGACCAATGCCAGTAAAAAAATCCGCAAGGCTCATTCGCCTATTACAGTTTTTCCCTGATCACCTCAAAATCGAGCTCGCTGATCCGGTGCAGCAGATTGGGGACGTACCGGCCGTTTTTATCCAGGAAGACATGGCTGGGATACCCCGGCAAGTCGAAGAAAGTCATGATTTCCCGGGAAAGTGCCGGGTTAAGGTAGATATGCATAGCCGGCAGATCCAACTCGGTTACCTTTTTCATCCAGCCGTCCTGCGTCGTGCCGTTGGCGGTGCAGAGGTAGGCCACTTCAACGCCCATTTGCCGGAGTTTTTGCAGGTTTTCGGCACTGTGTTGCATATCGTGGATGCAGGGCCCGCACCAGGTGGCCCACACGTCCAGAACAATCGCCTTACCTGGATAAGCAGCGCGAACGGCGGATAACAGATCGTCCACCTTTTCCTGATTGGAGAGGATCAGTTCCGCGCCGTTGGGCAGTTTACCAAGCGGTTCCCCGACCGGAGACGGCGCATCCGGAATCCGGATAGCTTCGAGTTTTTGGTTTACGGCCAGGATCTGTCGGCGTGAGCGGTCCCATTGTTTTTCCATCAATTCGGCGGCCCATTGGTTTTTCATTTTCGGGAGCAGAACCGTTGCGTATTGTTCCCTTTTCCAGATGTCTTCTCCTCCGCCTCTGAGGGTCAGGAGATCCGCTTTCTCACCCGGAAGCTTCTCCAGTTTTTCCGCAAAAAGCGCAACATTGGCCGCATGGATCTGCCGCTCGTACTGCTTGGAAAAATAGCTCGATTCGGTCTTATACAACGCTTCGTCATAAGGTTCGTTTTTCAACTGCCTGCGGCAGACCTGGATGAAAGCTTCAAGCCGTTCCTTTTCAGCGGGAATATCCAATGCCGGCAGCAATTTTTCTTCATAAAGCGCCAACCTCTCCGGTTTGTTCAGCGCAAACAGAAAGGTGCTCAGGTAGCCGTAATAACTCATCATGCCGGCGTTGCTGCACAGCCTGGGCTGGTGGTTCACGGCTTCTGCCAACAGATCGTCCGGCATTTCGCGGTACCAATGGACGACAAAAATATCACCGTACATATCCGACAACCGTTCGTTTTCCAATATCCAGGCATAGGGTGAGGGGGTTTCCTGCAGAAACTGGGCCTCCGTTTTTTGGTTCTCGGCGTAGTGAAGCCGGATGCTGTCCACCTTTTCAGCGGTTGACGATTCCCGGTTCATCATCATTTTCCTGTAGGCGGTTTCGGTATTCCGCTCCCGGTGGGCATTTCTATAGGTGATGAAGCGATTGACAAAATCATTCATCTCACCATCGGGGCCACCGAACCGGACGCCGGGCGTAGCAAAGGATCCGGATTCGGTTTTCAGGGTCTCCAGATCAACATCGACTGTCAGCCCCTTGTCCAGAAGCAACTCGCCGAAGTAGTAATCGCCGACGGCCAGCCAGAACTGCTGGTTCCGAATGGAATAATTCGGCGTGAATTCGAACGTTCCGTCTTTTTGCAAAGGAACCGACCGCTCCACCTGCGCCTTGGGCTCCGGGACGACACTATGAAACGTCATCACCAGGTCAGGGTCGGCGGCGGGGTCGTACCCGGAGATTTTCCCGGAAATTTTCGGATGGATATCGTTGTGAAAAGTGAATTTTTCCTGCGCAAAACAGGACTGAAATACTGTGCTAAACAGGCCAATAACCAGGATCGGTTTCATGATCAGGCGAATTTTTGGGTTGGGCAATTATTTCACATTGGCTAATTTACCCAAATTCCGCCGACTGCTACCTTTAAACTTTACATTTATCCTTTTGCATTTTACATTTTGTATCCTCCCCTACCCTTTCCCATACAGCACAAACGCCCCCCATTGCCGGGGGTCAGCCGTTTCCTTGCTCCCGATCATCCTGCGCTTGGCGGCCTGGAGCGCGCTTCCCGCGTCCTTGCCCGTCAGCAATTCCTGATAAAAGGCCTGCATCAGAGCAGCTGTGGATTTATCGTATACCTTCCAAAGGGAGGAGATCACATTTTCAGCGCCTGAAGCCAGGAAAGCCCTCGGCAATGCCAGCACCCCTTCGCCCGGCGCAAAATCGCCTTTGCCGCTTTCGCAACTGCTGAGCACGACGAGCCTGTGCTTCACAGGCCGGCCGTATATTTCGGCAGCATACCAGATAGCGCCTTCTCCGTCCTGGTAAAAAGCCAGCCCAGACATATCCGGCCGGCCCGGTACCGCAAAACTGTGCGTGGCCAGGTGCAGGATGCCGTCGGCATTGGCTTCGGCATTCTTTTTCGTGGCGGCTTCCGAGATCCAGGTTTTGGCCGTTCCGCCTTTTTCGGCAAACAAACCGGCAATGCCCTCCACCTCATCCTTCGAAGCGGCCAAGGGGGTGAATCTCTTCCCGTCCGGGCTGATATCCCGCAAAACGGCGGCCGACTGATAGGCCGTATCAAAAACCGGTCGGCTGGCCTCCGCAATCCCGGTCTCTTCATCAAAGACCGGTGCGAACCCGGCGAAAGTGACCGAAGGATTCCATTTCGGCATTTTCCCGCTCCGCACCCAGACAGTGGCCGAGTACTGGTACCCGACCGCGTATTTCGACACCAGGTAATCCAGCTTGTCGTACCTGATTTTTGAGGATTTATACTGCGGGATCAGCGATTCAAACGGCATCGCTCCCAGCGGACCGTCCGGGATCACAATCAGCTTTTTCCTGTCCTTCAGCTGATCCTCCGCCGGTTGCACAAGACGGCTGTACAAATGCTGGCTGTAATACGCGAATTTGTCCGGGTCGATCTTCCGGATAGCCGTCAGGTATCCTTTTACGGCATCTTCCAGGTCGGATAATTTCGACGCGGGGTCCAGTTTGGAATAACCGCCGGGAGCCGTCGCAGCAGTTGTTCCGTAAGCCAGTTTCAGCCATTTCACGCCTTTTTTAGGGCCGGCCGGCATACCTTCCAGGTCGAAGGTATACAACGAAGCTTCCTTGTCCGTAACGGCGAATATCGCGTAATGGGCGCTGCCGGTAAAATAGGCCAGCACGATGGATTCTCCGTCCAGGCTGTCCTGCAGCTCCCCGATGCCGACCGGTTTTCCGGTAAACAGCGCGTAGGCTCCGGAGGAGCGCCCTTCTATGGTGGAAAGCATATACTCTTCGCGCACTGCCGCCACCTCCTTCCTGATCGACAAGTCGAGCGGGTTCAACGCCAGAGCGGCTTCCAGCTCCCGGAGGCGAACCCTTTGCGCATTGCCGGCTTTTGAGCTTCCGCCCGGCAAAGGCTGATTTGCCCGGAAAAGCACGGCCTTGCTGCGTTCAGCGAGGTCAAAAGCCCGCTCCACCCAGGTTGCGCCGTCGCCGGATTGAAACAGTTTTGCAGCGGCCAGAATGCCTGGTTCGGCCAGATACGGGCACGACCGGAGCCTGTTCAACCTGGAGCGGTCATCCCCCAGGAAAACCAATTCCTGAAGGAGGAGATTGACAGCCATATCGCTGTCTTCCAGCGCTTGTCGCCATTGCGGAGCCTCCGCTTTTTCATCCTCCAGACGAAGGGCGGCCCGGAAACCGAGGACTTCCGCCAACATCGGCCGGTCAAGGGCTAATTCCGGATGTTCCGGCATTTGGTCAAACCCGAGGCCCTGATCAGCCGGACAAAGGCTGCGCAGAGCGGTTATGACGCCGGAGACGGCCTTGTCCCGGTTGCCGAGTTCGGCTTCCAGCCTGGCCAGGTTGAGCTCGGTCCGGGCGGTCTCCCGGTTGAAAGGGCCGAAAGCCGTCTGGTACTCCGCCAGGGCATTTTCGTAATACTTGCGGGCCCTCGCCGGTTCGTCCAGTTTGCAGGCTTCTCCCAGGGCATTGTACACCTGGCCCAGCAGATCCCTTCTTTGCCGGGTATCGGCCAATAGCTGACGGGCGAGATCAAGGGTATCGATGGCTTCCTGGAGGCGACCCCTTTCCAGGCAAAAACGGCCCATGTTGTAGTAAGCGGCGGGCAGGTCGTCATCGTACAGTGCGGACATGGTGGCAATGGACTGCCGGTAGAAATGTTCGGCTTCCTCGTTCCGGTTTATGCCCTGAAAGGCAGCGGCTATGTATCCGTCGATCCGGGCGAAAATCGAACCGTCTTCAATGGGCAGCCCTTTGGCTTTGAACAATTGATCGAGCGCCCTTTCATAATCGCCTTTGTAGAGGAAAATCGCCCCGAAACGCATATAGTTCTCGGCCAGGTCGTCCGCATGCAGTTTCTTTTTCAGATCAAGGGATTGCTCATTGGCTTCCCAGGCGCCGTCCGTATCGCCGAGCTGAAGGAGGTTGTAACTCAGCAGAAACCAGGCTTTGGACAGGTCGTAATAGCGTTTGGGGTTGTCTTCGATGTATTGCCGGAGCTGGGAATTAGAGGCAGAAAACCGGCTTTCGGCGCTCAGTGTTTCCGCCGATTTGATACCCATAACGGGCTGTGAAAGAGAATTTTGAATAAAAAGAAAAACCAAGGCAATTGGCAAAAGGATCGATCGGTTCATATGCTATCTGACTAGGAATTTTCCGACGTAAAGCAGGTCGTCGTCCGTTTCCAGCTTCCAGTAATACAACCCGGGGGTCGATGGGGCTTTGCGGTTCAATTTCCGACCTGCAGCTTTATCGCGGGAAAGGACTTCATCCCGATTGTTCAGGATAACGATCTCCAGGCCGGATTCCGCGCCTTCCCATTCAAATTTAATCTCTTCGCCCGGTTTGAAGGTGTTTCCGGCAGCCGGTGTTTTGATGCGTACATTTTCGCTGCGGGTCATCTCGCCCAATACGTTTTCCAGGTGCTCATTGGGCTCAAACGCCAGTGCCGTTACTGATGATTGATCAGCTTCACCCGGGTTTTCCGGCTGTTCGGCGGAGGGTTTATCTTTCGGTTTTTGTGCGATATCTTTTGGTTGGTCAGCCGGCGGGAAAGGCGCATCACGCTGCAGGCCGGTAGAATCCACCTGCTGTTCCGTACGTTCATCTGCCAATGCGGACCCTTCTCCCGGCCGCTCCCAGGGGCGTGTCGCAAAAAGAACAAGTCCGATAACGGCGGCCGCGGCAGCCCAGGGCGTCCACCGAACCCGGCGCAAACGCGTAACGGTCGTGTGAGGCCTGCCTGCGGCTTCCGCGCGGCCGATCTCGCTGACCAGCGCGTACAGGTCCACAGCTTGTCGATGACAATCCAGGCAGGATTGAATATGGGCTGGAACAGCAGGCTCCAGCCGGTCAAGGGCGTCTTCCCTGAGCGCTTCAACGTACACGGACAATCCTTCGTCCGTAAGGTGGCCATCGGTGGTGAATAACGGCATTTTCTTCTTTTAACCCGTCGAATAATAAATTCCTCCCGCTTACCCATCCGAAATAATCCGGACAAAGGTACCAATTCCATTCTATACGGTTTTGGGAAACCGGAACGGAGTTTTCAGGGTGGGTTTAACAAAAAATGCCGCAAACCGCCATTAAAACGGAGATCCGCCCAAAGGCCGGCCGGCGCCGGAAACGGTCGTTTTCACCTTCACGGGCTGGTCGTAAAACTGCACTGAAGCGGCGGGCCGCACACACCGGCACGAAAACGCATTACCCGGCGCTCCGCCCGTCCTGCGCTGAACCGTTTCGCGGCCGCTTTCCAGGCTGTAATAAACCGGGCGATCGCTGACCAGCCGCGCTGCCCAGAAGTAACCCTGGGTATTGATGCCGGTAAAATCCTGCCCGAATACGCCGCCGCCGAGCCTGGCCGAAAAAGCCCCATTGCCGTTCATCATCAGGGACTGGAAGCCTCGCTTGCGGTCGCCGACCAATTCGCCGGTCTCCATATCGTGGTACCCGCCGGCTGTAACGAGCAGGTCCTTCCAATCGCGATCGGACGGCAAACGCCAGCCTTCCGGGCAGGCGCTCCCGGCTTCGTACAGGGTGTAAAGACGCCCGTACTGCTCGCCGTAACCGCTGCTGTTGTAGTAGAACGAGCCGGACGTTTCGAACCGGAGGTTTTCGGCAAACCACTCCATCCCGTTCAAGGTAAAGGTGGCATACGTCTGCCCGTCGCGCGGATCGGTGAAGGCGTCGGACTGGCCGGAAAGGAAAGAAAAAAGGGAAAGGAACAAAAAGACGATGGTTGTAACTCCTCGCTTCATAATTGGGTAGTTTTATGGTTAATCCTGGTTTTTAGCCGTTTGTTACCCCGGGCAGGGGTTGGGTATGTTTTTTTTGTAATTCAATGGAAAATTGCTGGAAATGGTTCCCGCGCATGCAGGATTTCGATTACGAGCTTGTTCGATTAAACCGCCTGCCGCTTGTCACGACCCAGGGTTGGTATTGGTTCATTGCCAGGCGCCCGTTGAAGGGCAGCACAATGCCTTCATCCCCACTTACGACTTACAACTTACGACTCACGACTTACGACTCACAACTCCCGGCAACGCAAGATTTTGCGTCGCTACCGGTACTCCTGGCCAAGAATATCCCAACAGGTCACGAAAAGGGCGGCAATGATGGGGCCGAGCACAAAGCCCGGAAGGCCGAACCAGGCCAATCCGCCGAGCGTGGAAAGCAGTACGAGGTAGTCCGGCATTTTGGTATCGTTGCCCACCAGACTGGGCCGCAGGAAATTGTCGATCAGTCCGATGATCAGGGCGCCTACCGCTACGATGACCACCGCTTTGCCGATCTCGCCCTGAAGGAAGAATATGACGGCCGCAGGCCCCCAGACCAACCCGCTGCCGATGGGGAGCAGAGACAGGATGGTCATGACCATGCCCCACAGCGGCGCCCCCGGAATGCCGACCGCCCAGAACAAAAGTCCGCCGATCGTCCCCTGGGTAAGCGCCACGATCAGGCTGCCTTTTACAGTAGCGCGGGCCACGCTGGAAAACCGGTTGATCAGTTTCCATTCGTTCTCATCCCCCAGCGGAATGGCGCGGACCGCCTGCCGGAGCAGTTTCCGACCGTCGCGCAGAAAATAGTACAGGATGTACAACATCATGAAAAACTGGACGATGAAGCCGAAAATATTCTGGGTGAGGCTTAGTGCGCTGCCCGCTACCGAGCCGGTGATCTGTGAAGCGGCATTGCCCAGCGAGCTGCGGACCTGATCCATATCCAGCCCGGTCCGTTCGATCATCCGTTCGATGGAGGGCGTCTGATCCTGGATATAATCCACCACGCTCTGCGGGTTCAATTCCCCCGATTGCACCAGGTCGTAGACGTAAAGCGTTTCATTGAGTATGGCCACCCCGATCATAACCACGGGCGTCACCACCAGGAGAAGGATGATCAGCAGGGTAATGCCGGCCGCCGCATTCTTGCGGCCTCTCAGCGCCACCCCGATCCTTTTGTACAGGTTGTGAAAAAGAATGGCCAGCACAACTGCCCAGAAGCAGGCCATCAGAAAATCCTTGATCAGCCCGAAAAAAGTCAGCGTAACCCCGATTACCAGGATCAGCAAGAATAGATGAGGGGTGTTCTTTTTCATGTTCAAGCGGATGGAAAACCCAAATGTACGCAAAACTTCGACTCCGCCCTGTTGCCCGGCTGATAACTGATGACTGTTTCACAGTTTCACAGTTGGCGCCCGTGGAGAGGCCGAAACCATGCCCTACCCCAACCTGCGACTTAACTTCGGCCGCCGGACAACAAAGTCTTCGCCCTACAGCTGACCGGGTCCGCAACGCTCACTTACCAGACTTACCACTCACCACTTACGACTCACCACTTACGACTTATGACTTACAACTTACAACTTAAGACTTACGACTTAAGACTTACGACTAACAACAACCAAAACACCCACCCCAGCTTTCAAGGCCGAGGTGGGTTATGGCAAATCCCTAACGATTTTGAATCGTTATGCAGGAACTAGAGCTGATTTAACCGTCTTAATGATCCGGCCGGCTACTTTGTAGGGGTCGGCAGCAGAATTAGGACGGCGGTCTTCCAGGTAGCCCTTCCAGCCTTTTTCCACCGTAGCGATGGGGATGCGGATAGAAGCGCCGCGATCGGAAACACCGTAGCTGAACTTATCAATGGATTGCGTTTCGTGCTTGCCGGTCAACCGCAGGTGGTTGTCAGCGCCGTAAACGTCAATATGTTCTTTGATCACCGGACGGAAGGCTTCCAGGATGACTTCATATACATCCTTGCTGCCGGCCGTACGCAGCGTTTCGTTGGAGAAGTTGGCGTGCATGCCGGAGCCGTTCCAGTCGCCCTGGACAGGCTTGCAATGCCAGTTGATGCCCACATCGTATTTTTCAGCGGTGCGTTCCAGCAGGTAGCGGGCAACCCAGACCTGGTCGCCGGCAGCCTTGGCGCCTTTGGCAAAGATCTGGAACTCCCACTGGCCGGTAGCCACTTCCGCGTTGATGCCCTCAACATTGATACCTGCTTCCAGGCAAAGGTCGAGGTGTTCTTCAACGATATCCCTGCCGTATGCCTTGCCGGCGCCTACCGAACAATAGTAAGGGCCTTGAGGGCCGGGGTAACCGTTTTCCGGGAATCCGTAAGGTTTGTTGATGGCCAGATCCCAGAGAAAGTATTCCTGTTCGAAACCGAACCAGAAATCGTTATCATCGTCATCTATGGTAGCGCGTCCGTTGGAAGGATGGGGCGTACCGTCGGCATTGAGTACTTCGCACATGACCAGATAAGCGCTTTTGCGGCCCGGGTCCGGGAAAATGGCAACCGGCTTGAGCAGACAGTCTGATGAATTACCGGGCGCCTGTTCCGTAGAGCTGCCGTCGAACGACCACATCGGACAATCTTCCAAATCACCGCTGAAGTCCTTTTCGATCCTGGTTTTGCTGCGAAGGCTTTGCGTGGGTTTGTAGCCGTCCAGCCAAATGTACTCTAGTTTGAATTTTGCCATGATTACAAAAATTTTATGTGTTTGTTTAATGTTTTTGACTAACCTGTTTTCCCGGTCCGTCAGAAACTGTAAACTACAGCCGTCAGGAAGCCGGCGCTGCTTTTGGTCGGTTTGCCGTCCTTGTCGAGGAAGTATCCCTCTTCATTGGCCTGGTCAATCCGGAATTCGGGGATGATCGTCAGGCTGCCGAGCATGATATTTCCGGACAGGGTCAGTGCGAGGACGTTCCCGTCGGTCAGGCCGGTGATGATGCCGTCCTTGTCGCTCATGTATTCACCCCGGAAGCCCAGCGCGAAGCCGTCAGAAACCGCATATTTTGCGTACAATGCCGTTCCGAACCAGGAAGCGTCTTCTCCTTCAGCCGGATGAAAATCCCGCATGGAGGAGTTGAGCCCGAGTGAAAATGCGTCAGTCACAGCCAGCGTTGCGGTCAGGTCAACCTGATGGCTGAACACTTCCGGCGTGAAGGGCGTCTCTTCCTGATGGCGGCCGCCGAGGTAGTTCAGGAAAGCGCTCAGCTTGTCGCCCGTATAAGACAACTGTGCGCCGATATGCTTGCCTTTTACGACATCGACCTTGGTATCCGTATCGTTGAAGACCCCCAGCATCAGGCCGAACTTGTCCGCCAGGGCGATATCCGCTTTCAGGCCGGTGTGGTAGAACGGCCCGTTGCTGAACAGGTAGCTGGTGCTGTAATTGACGTTGCCCGGCGCATCGATGAGCTCGTATCCCACAAAAGTGGAAAAGTTACCCAACGTGAACTTCAGTTTGTCGCTCGGCGAATAGGTTACAAACAGCTGCTTGATCAGGGACAGCGACGTAATGCCGCCTTCGTCGGTCAGGTAACCGTTTGCCGCCTCTGCACGCGGGCCGAACGCCAGGTCAGCTGTAAACCCAACCTTGCCTTCCTTGGTGAAGATCAGGTTGGCCATGCCCAACGTAAAGGAATTATGGCTTCCTGTAAAGCTCGTCGGGAACGGCATATGGTTGAAGCTGTAGAGGTAATAAGCGTCGACTGCCCCGGAGAGCGAATAAGGACTTTCTTTTTCCTCTTCTTCCGCTGCCGGTTCGGTTGCCGGGGTTGTAGCCGCCGGTTCAACACTGCTACCGGTACTCGCCATAGCCATACCATCCTGGGCCTTTGCCCCGGATACGCAAAACAGCAGCCCCAGGCTGCAAAGCAGCAATGCACGTAAATCTTTCATCATTGTCCAGTTTTTAAGGTTTGCGAAAAAATCGCGGAAAACGGTAAACCGGACATTGCTCCCGGAAGGCCACTTTTGGCTCAAACTGCTTGAATAATTATTCCGGAAGACGTACCTTTGCCTTAAGCTAGATGAGAAGGCGTTTACCGTTTTCTCGCCTCCCCGGTGTGTTGCCGCACACCGGGTTTTTATTTTTGAATCAATACGTTCTGCTTAGTTAAAAGCCACTTCTTCAGCCGATTCGGCGTAAGCGTTCATTTCGTGTTCACCGACATCCAGCCCTTTGAGCTCTTCCTCTTCGGATACGCGGATACCCATCGTTACTTTCAGGATATACATCAGGCCGAAGGCAAAAATGAAGGTGAAGATCCCGATGGACATGGTACCGTAGAACTGCACCCACAACTGGTGGAGGCTCGCCATGTTGCCGAAGATGCCCACCGCAAGGGTCCCCCAGATGCCGCAGGCAAGGTGTACGGAAGTAGCGCCGACAGGGTCGTCAATCTTGACCCGGTCAAAGAACTGGACCGCGAACGGGATGATGGCGCCGGCGATCAAACCGATCAGTACCGCATCGCCCGGCCCCATCTGGTCGGCGCCGGCCGTGATGCCGACAAGACCGCCCAAAATGCCGTTGAGGACCATCGAAAGGTCATGGTTCTTGAACAAGGCGTAAGAGGTGAAGAAGGCGCCTACCGCACCGGCCGCAGCGGCCAGAGAGGTTGTGACAAATACCAGGGAAACCGCCATCGGGTCAGCGCTCAGTACCGATCCGCCGTTGAATCCGTACCAACCGAACCAAAGCAGGAATACCCCGATAGCCGCCAGGGGCATGCTATGGCCCGGGATAGCCCTCGGTTTGCCGTCAGCGCCGTATTTGCCCCTGCGGGCGCCCAAAAGAAGCACGGAAGCCAATGCAGCCCAACCGCCGACGGCGTGTACCAGCGTAGAACCGGCGAAGTCATAGAAACCGGCTTCGTTCAACCAGCCGCCGCCCCATTTCCACATGCCGGTGATCGGATAGGAAATGGCCACGAATATGGTAGCGAAAATGAGAAATGAATTCAATTTGATGCGTTCGGCTACGGCGCCCGATACGATCGTGGTCGCAGTGGCGGCGAACATGGCCTGGAAGATGAAGTCCGTCCAGTAGGTGTAATGCCCGTCCGCATACGCGATTGCACCGGCGTCTCCTTCCGGGAGGCTGAGCATGAAGCCTGAGAAGCCGAAGAATTTTCCGGCGAAATCCCCACCCGGGTACATCAGGTTGAACCCGATGATGAAATAGGTCAACAGCCCTATGGCAACGATCATGGTGTTCTTGAAAAGAATATTCACCACGTTCTTTTTCTGAACCAATCCGGATTCCAGGGTCGCAAACCCGAGGTGCATGATAAACACCAGCGCGGCTGCAATTAACATCCAGATATTGTTTGCTGTAAATAGCGCTTGATCCATGGTAATTTAATTGTTTCGGTTAAACCAAAATATAGTATCCTGCAACACCGACAGAACGGTGCGGAAATTGTGCTTAATCTGGATATTATTGGTGGTAAGGGCTTGAAGAGAGGAGCCGGCATTGCGAGGCCGGGCGCGGTTACGCTGCTCAGATGGCAGCTTTTCCGGTTTCAGAGGTCCGGATTCGGACTACCTGGTCGATGTCGTAAACAATAATTTTGCCGTCGCCGACTTCGCCGGTGCGGCCCGCTGAAACAATCGTGTCGATGATCGGGTCAACCTTATCTTCTCCGCAGATAATGTCCAACCTCAGGCGTGCAATATAATCAGCATCATATACGCTACCCCGGTATACCAGTTTTTCTCCTTTCTGCAAGCCAAATCCTTTGACCTCCGTCAAGGTGAAAAAGTTCACGCCGATTTCCGCCAAGGCATCCCTGATCCGGTCGAAACGCGAAAGGCGTACTATAGCTTCGATCTTTTTCATGTTTATTTATTATTTTTGTTGTTTGTTCCAACTTCAATCGTGACCACAGGCCGGTAGCCTGTTGATTGCCCCAATCGCAATGTTATGCAAATGTAACCTCAGCCTTACCATCAGCCTAACCGAATATTACCGGACTATTTGATGCCAAAAACATCAAAATTTTACACAACAATTTGAACATCAATATATTATATTCGACCTAGTTGACATGCCTACCAATTCTAAGGACCCGTTGTTCAGGTTAATTAAATCGCTTTCAAAGGCCGAAAAGCGACACTTCAGGCTTTATGCCAACCGGACCATGAGCAGCCAGGAACGCAAATTCCTGCAACTTTTCGACGCGCTGGACAAACTGCCCGATTACGATGACGAAGTTTTGGTGGACAAACTCCCCGGTATCAACAAATCAAACCTGCCTCACCTCAAAAGGCACCTCTTTAAACAGTTGCTCACCAGCCTGAGGCTGATCAACGTCCAGAACAATATCGAACTCCAGGTCCGCGAACAGCTCGACTTCGCCCATATCCTCTACAACAAAGGGCTCTATATGGAAAGCCTCCGGATACTGGAACGCATCAAAGAGACGGCTGAAGGCCACCACCAGGATATCCTGCACCTCGAAATACTGGAATTCCAGAAATTCATTGAAGCCCGCCACATCACGCGATCCCGCCAGGTCAACCGGAAAATGGACCAGCTGCTGGTAGATTCTACCAACCGGAGCGAAGTCACGCTCGCCACCAGCGAACTGAGCAACCTCAATATCCAGATCCAGGGGCATTATATCGACCAGGGGCACGCCAAAACCCCCGAAGAAAAAAAGATCGTGGAAACGCTCTGGCAGGAAATGCAACCCCTGCCCCGCCGCATCCCATCAGTAGGCACTTTCTTCGAAAAGATCAACAGGTTCCAGTCCCACATGTGGTACAACTATATCATGCTCAACTTCGGAGCAGCCGGTGAAAATGCGGCAGAATGGGTGGGCCTTTTCCGGCTCAACCCCCAGATGAAGGAAAAAGACCCCGATCTCTACATGCGCGGACTCTACTATATGCTCGTTTTTCAGTACCTGCTGAATGATTACCGGTTCTATAACCACTACCTGAAAGAATTCCAGGATTTTATCCATACTATGGAAGAGAGTTTTTCGCCGGTCAGCCAGTATATCTCCTTTCAGTACTTTTCACTGGCCCTGCTGAACGAGTTCTTCCTCTCAAGATCCTTTGAACGCGGATACGAAGAGTCAAAAAAGATACGGGAAACCCTCCAGAAGCACGACGGGCTCATCGACGAACACCGCCAGATGCTCTTCTACTATAAATTCGCCTACCTGTCATTCGCCACAGGCCGTTTTGACGAAGCCCTCGATTTGCTGAACAGCATCCTGGACAACCGCTCCTTCCTCCGGGAAGACCTCCACTATAACGCTCACCTGCTCGAACTGCTCTGCCGCTACCAACTCGGCCAATTTGCCCTGCTCGATTACCGGATTACAGCCCTGCAACGGCTCCTGACCAAAGGCCGGGATGTCAGCCAGACCCAGAAACGGGCCCTTACCCTGCTCCGCCAACTGGCCTCCAAACCGCCGGCCGAGCGGACCCAGGTACTGGAAAAGGGGCTCTCAGACCTCAAAGCCCTCCAACACGACCCCTATGAGTACAAAACCCTGAAATACCTCGACCTTCTTGCCTGGATCAAATCCCAACTGCAGCAAACCACCGTCGCAGGCCTTTATCCCAAAGGCGAAAACCCCGCACGGGTAAAAGAAGAATCGCTTTTGCAGGCCAAATGAAGAACTATTCCGTGTTTTTGAATGTTATCCGGATAAACCCGGCCCACCGGGCAGCAGCCTTTTTTAAACCGCAGTATCTGTTTTTTTGTTACCTTGGAGCTTGATCAAACCAGATCTTATGTTCACGCAAAACGTCAATGCCGGAACCTTGCAGGAAATGGTGACCAATGAAGGCGCCAAATTGCTGCATTTGACCTTCCAGCAACCCGTAATGCTCATCTTCCTGCGGCATTTCGGCTGTACTTTTTGCCGTGAAGCCCTCGACGATATTTCCCGCAAACGGGATGAAATCGAAAATATGGGCACCAAACTGGTCATGGTCCACATGACCGACTTCAAAACCGCAGAACATTATTTCAACCGGTTCAATATCCGCGACGCCGTACATATCAGCGACCCTACATGCCGGTTTTACACGGCGTTCGGACTGACCAAAGGAACCACGACCCAATTGTTCGGCCTTCAAACCTGGATCAAGGGATTCAACTCCAGCGTCCTCAAAGGCAGAGGCGTCGGCCTGCCGGTCGGCGACGGTTTCCAGATGCCCGGCGTTTTCGTTCTGCAGGATGGCGAAGTCAAGGAAGAATTCATCCACAAAGTGGTTTCCGACCGGCCTGACTACGTCGGCCTCGTCAAGAATTGCTGCGAACTGACTCCTTAATACGTTACTTTTTATGACAGGATGGCGTTTTTCAGAATTTATTCCGGACAAGAACAGCGGTTCTCCCTTCGAGAAATTGCTCAAGATCTTCCAGGAGTTGCTGCTGCATACTTCCGGAAACGTCGAAGAAGCCCTTTCCTGGCTCACCCAACTGGATAAGGAATACGAACTGACGACCGACGATTACGGCATCGCCGATTTCATCCAGGATCTGATAGACCAGGGCTATATCCTCCAACGCGACGGACAGGGCGCAGGCGGCGGCATGGCGCCTTCCTCCAAAATGGAGATCGCCCTCCGGAAAAAAGCCCTCGATGACGTCTTCGGACAGATCAAGAAGACAAAACGCGGCAACCACAGCACCCGGTACGGCGGCCGCGGCGACGAATTTACCGCCGACCTCCGCCCCTTCGAATTCGGAGATCAGCTCGACAACCTCGCGATGTCGGAATCCCTCAAAAATGCCCAGATCAACCACGGCATTGATGACTTCCAGATCAGCCAGGATGACCTGGAGGTCTACGAAACCTATTACCAGAGCCAGACGAGCACCGTCCTGATGATCGATATCTCCCACTCGATGATCCTCTACGGCGAAGACCGGATCACCCCGGCCAAAAAAGTAGCCATGGCCCTGGCCGAATACATCACCCGGCAGTTCCCCAAAGATACCCTCGACGTGATCGTTTTCGGCGACGACGCCTGGCCCATCGAGATCAAAGACCTCCCCTACCTGGAAGTCGGCCCCTACCATACCAATACGGTTGCCGGCCTCGAGCTGTCCATGAATATCCTCAGAAGACGGAGAAACCCCAACAAGCAGATCTTCATGATCACCGACGGGAAGCCCACCTGCATCAAAAAAGGTAAAAAGTATTATAAGAATCCTTACGGGCTGGACCGGACCATCGTCAACCGGACCCTGAGCCTGGCCATGCAATGCCGGAAACTGCAGATCCCGGTCACCACCTTCATGATCGCCAAGGATCCCTGGCTGGTGAACTTCGTGGACGCCTTCACCCGCGCCAACAACGGCAAAGCCTTTTATTCAGGCCTGCAGGGCCTGGGCAGCCTCATCTTCGCCGACTACAAGAACAACAAGGTCAAAAGGAAGTGAAAAATTCCGACTTATTGCAATAAATTTCAATAAGAATAAAATTCTGCTTTTGAACGAATTACCGATTTTTAAACCGAAAATCAGCCGAACGAAAGTGGAATTCGGTCGCATTTTTTGCGGGAGCTTCACAAATATTTTATTTATTCCGTTAATTTTTAGTTAAAGTTCAAAAAAAATCGCCCCGTCATTTGGTCTTTTCAGAAAGTTGCGCCTATCTTTGGGCCATCGCAAATCCGGCTTTAGTCCGGAATTCTTCATCAAATCAACAGTTTATAGAGTATAACTTCTACACTAAATAATTTCATTCGATCCCATAACTAAAAATTATTTAGTCATGCAAGTTATGCTGCTTAATGATCAGATCAATGATCAACAACTGATTGCTCGTTATTTGGAAGGAGACGAGCGCGCTTTCGAAGAACTGTTGAATCGCCATCAGCACAAGATTTATACCTCCATTTACCTGTTCGTCAAAGAACAGAGTCTTGCCGAGGATATCTTCCAGGAAGTTTTCATCAAGATCATCGATACCCTGCGCAAGGGTAAATATAACCACGAAGGCAAGTTCCTCCAATGGGCCATGCGCATTGCCTACAACATGTGCGTGGATTATTTCCGCCGCAACAAGCGCCGGCCGCAGGTTTCGCCGACCGAGACGTTCGACATCTTCGACGTCCTCCACGTCAGCGACGATAACGCCGAACAGCGCATTATCCGCAGCCAGACGCACGACAAGATCCGCCACCTGGTGGATATGCTCCCGCCCGAACAACGCGAGGTGGTCATTCTGCGTCACTATGCCGATATGAGCTTCAAGGAAATTGCCAAGTTGACCCGCGTCAGCATCAATACCGCCCTCGGCCGTATGCGCTACGCCCTGATCAACATCAGGAAAATGGTTGAAGAGAAAGAGGTTACCTTGCAGTAATCAGTCGTAAGTCGTAAGTCGTAAGTCGTAAGTCGTAAGTCGTAAGTTGACAGTCGTAAGTCGTAAGAGCAGAATACTATTTGCCGACTTACGACTTACGACTGTCAACTTACCACTAATCTACCCACCCGTTTCCTTACGGAGTTCCTGCATCAGGGTTTCCCAGTAGCGCTTCTGGTCCTCCAGCTCGTCCGCATCGCAATAATCGACGATTTCCAGGATGGTTTCATTGGTGACCGGTGATTCCGAGATCCGGAATTCCAGGAATTCATCGTCGCTTTCCGCGCTTTCCCACTGAAAGCGGACACGCTCTTCCTCAATGTCGTCAATCAGTTCAGCTGCTTCCGTACTGCTGCCCCAGGAGAACAGGTAGGTGTTTCCCCGAATGTCCACACCGTCGCAAAACCACCGGATCAGACAGGCCGGTGTGGTAATGAACGTATATAGTATGGTCGGAGAGGCCCGAAAGAGAAATTCTAAGGTAACTTGTTTTCTTTCCATAAGGAACCTATGCTTTGTCGACAAATGGCCAAAAAAAGCCGAAACAATTATGTATCAGTTCCTTGCGCCAATGCCCCACAATTAAGAGCAAAAATTTGATTTATCCAAACAAAGCACTTTTTTTTCAAAAAAAATCATTTTTTTCTTTGATTATCAATCAGTTCTATAAATCCGCCCAAATTTTTTTCTGAACTTTCCACTTGACAAGAGCGTTGTTTTGATGTAACTTTGTGCCCTGAACCAGCTTTAACACAATTTCATGAGTCGAAATCACTATGCAAGAAGTGCATTTTCGTATACGCGCCAATCCCATCGCCAAAGAAGATTTTCCATCCTATCCCGTATTTCATTAGAACTTTTTGAATCCATTTGAACTTTATATTAAAAAGTGTTGCCTAGATGAGACAGCTTAAGATCACGAAGTCTATTACCAACCGTGAGAGCCAGTCCCTGGAAAAATATTTGCAGGAAATCGGCAAGGTTGACTTGCTGACACCGGAAGAAGAGGTGGAGTTGGCTAAAAGGATCAAACAGGGGGACCAGGTCGCCCTGGAAAAATTGACCAAAGCCAACCTGCGGTTTGTTGTATCCGTCGCCAAACAGTACCAGAACCAAGGTTTATCCCTCAGCGACCTGATCAATGAAGGAAACCTGGGCTTGATCAAAGCCGCTCAGCGGTTTGACGAAACACGCGGTTTCAAATTCATCTCCTACGCAGTTTGGTGGATCCGCCAGTCGATCCTGCAGGCCCTGGCCGAACAAAGCCGGATCGTCCGCCTCCCGCTGAACAAGGTCGGCTCCCTCAATAAGATCAACAAAGCATTCTCCGAACTCGAACAGGAATACGAACGCGAGCCTTCTCCCGAAGAATTGGCCGAGTTGCTGGAAATTCCCGCCGAAGAGGTGGAAACCACCCTCGGCGTAGCCGCCCGTCACGTATCCATGGACGCGCCCTTCGTCGAAGGCGAAGATAACTCCCTGCTCGATGTGCTGGAAAACGCCGGCACCCCCGGTACCGACGCCGCGCTCGAATACCTCGAATCGCTGCGCCGTGAAATCGAACGGTCGCTGGCTACCCTGACCGACCGCCAATGTGATGTGATCAAACTCTATTTCGGCATCGGCATCGAACACCCCATGTCCCTCGAAGACATCGGCGATAAGTTCGGCCTCACCCGGGAAAGGGTCCGCCAGATCAAGGATAAAGCCATCAACAAGCTTCGCTCCGCTAACCGGAGCAAATTGCTGAAGCATTATCTGGGTTCATGATTAGTCATTAGTCGTAAGTCGTAAGTCCACCCACAACACACTTACGACTTACGACTTACAACTTACAACTTACAACTTACGACTTACAACTCCTAAAACCAAACCCTGCACCCCTCCGAGCAATTGACACAGATATCAATCTGGTCTCTTCCTTTCATCAACCGGTTTCTGAAATCCCGATAGGCGGCGCCGGTCCAGACCTCATCAAAGGGTTGTTCGCGCAGGTCGCCCATGCGGTGCTTGACATCCTTGTCAAAGCAGCAGGGGGCAACCTTTCCGTCCCACGTCACCACGCAGGCGTGCCATAATTTCCAGCAATGATTGTTGAGGACATGCTTGACCTCGTAGGTGCCGTCGTCCTGTTTCCGGTAGCGGGCATAGCGCTCGTCGGTCGGCATGAGGTCGTGCCCATGCCGGTAATCGTATAATTGAGCTGTTTTCAGGCGCACTTCGTCTGCACCCAGTTCGCGGGCCATTTCGAACAGCTCCGGGATCTGGTGTTCATTCGGACGAACCACCAGGAACTGGACCATGATGTGCGGCGTCCCCGATTTGAGGTCCCGTTTCCACTTCACCAGGTTCCGGATGCCTTGCAGCACTTTTTCCAGATCTCCGCCTACCCGGTATTGTTCGTAAACTTCCTGAGTGGTCCCGTCGACGGAAATGATGATGCGATCCAGGCCGGACTCGACCGTTCGGCGGGCGTTCCGGTCATCGAGGAAATGCCCGTTGGTCGAGGTAATGGTATACAGGTTCTTCTGACGGGCGTAGCGAACCATTTCCAGAAATTCGGGATTGATGTAGGGTTCGCCCTGAAAGTAGAAGATCAGCCAGATGAGGTGGCTGTGGAGCTGGTCAACCGTCCGGCGAAAAAAATCGGATTTGAGGTTACCGGTTGGGCGGGTAAAAGCCCGCAGACCGCTGGGACATTCCGGACACCGCAGGTTGCAGGCCGTTGTCGGCTCGAAACTCAGGGTCATGGGTTTGCCCCACTGGATGGCCTTACCCGTCCAACGGGTCAGGTAATAAGAACTCAAAACCCGGGTCGCATTCCACAGCCTTCGCAGGGTCATTTTCCTCAAAAAATTGAGGCCGTCGGCAAGGCTGATTCCGGAATGTCCCAAGGAGATTGTTATTCGACTTCAAATGAGATTTTGACATTCACGCGGAACGATTCCACTTTCCCGTCTTTCACGGTTACGCTTTGGCTCTGAACATGAGCCGACCGGATATTCTTCACACTGTCTGCGGCGCGGGCAACGGCCTTTCGGGTGGCATCCTCCCAGCTCTGGGAAGAATCGGCGAGGATTTCAATAACTTTCAATACTGCCATCTTGGTTAGGATTACAAATGAAAAAAAAAGGTTATCGGCCTCAATATATCCATCTTTTGCCAATTGGCCAAACGCTCCGGGGTCAATCCCGCTTGAAATACAAGGCCGCCGATTCGTCTATTTTCAGGATTTTGACCTCCGTCCGCCGGTTGAATTCGTGCTCCTCTTCGGTACACGGGACGTCATTCAGGCACTTGTTGCGGGGAAAAGCTTCGCCGTAACCGACCGCCTTGATACGGTTCGGATCGACCCCCCGCTGGACGATAAACTGCTTGGCGGATTCCGCCCGCTTGAGCGAAAGCTGAAGATTGTATTCCTCGGTTCCCCGGGTATCGGTATGGGCGATCAGCTCGATCTCCATGCTCGGGTACTGGTTCATCAGGCGGGCAAGCGCTTCGAGGTCGCGGGCCTCCCCCTTCCGGATCGCCGATTTGTTGAAGTCGTAGTAAATGTTCTGAAGGACGATGACCGTCCCTTCCGTGATGGGCTCGCGCTGGGCCATTTCGGACAGCGGAGAAAGCTTCAGTTCCACATCCTGGGAGCGGCTCCCGCGGATCTTGACCGTTGAGATCTGGGTTTCCTGTTTGTTGTAGCCGTTCTTTTCCGCATGCACCGTGAAGTCGCACCCCAGTTCCAGGCAAGCTACGAAATTGCCGTTCAGGTTGGTCCGGATCACCTCCTCGGCGCCGGTGCATTGGTTGGTGATCCGGATCAGCGCGTTGGGAACGGGCAAATTGTTGTTCGAGGACAATATTTTTCCGTTGAGGGCCATGCAATTGGTAGGATCCAGCAGGATTTCCAGCGGACGGGGCGGGCCTTCCGGGTCGACCTGATAGATCACTTCCTTTGTGTTGTATTCGGGTTTGGAAACCAGCACCAGGTAGGATTTGCCGGCTTCCACCTGAATGATCGCCTCACCGTTGCGGTTGGTAACCGCCTTTGGGTCGCCGAGGTCGTCGACTTTTTTGCGGACCAGCTTGAAATTGAGCTCGGTTTGATCGGTGGCATCCGGCGAGAGTTCGACATCGTAAAGCGTTTCATTGTCGATAAGGCCGTCGGAAGCCCTTTCAAAAACCCGGATATCCGCACCCGGCACCCGCTTGCTGGCCTGGGCATCGTAAACGGTGACCATGGCCGGATACAATTCCGGCAGATCCATGCCTTTGATCCCGTCGCGGGCTTCAAAGAAATAGATATCGTCCTTGCCTGCGCCGCCTTCGCGGTTGGAGGAAAAGTACCCTTGTTTTCCGTCTTCGGTCAGCACCAGCCCAAAGTCGTCGTTCACGCTGTTGAAAGGCTCGCCCAGGTTGAGGGCTTTTCCCCATTTCCTGCCCGAAATGTCGATGAGGTACAGATCCAGCCCCCCGAAGCCGTCGGCGCGATCGGAAGCGAAAAACAGCAGTCCGCTTTCGTGGAGGTAGGGAAAGACCTCGTTTTTATCCGTATTGATCTCCGATCCCAGGTTGATGGGTTTTGACCAGGTTTCTCCCGTTTTTTCAACGAAATACAAATCCATGCCGCCGTATCCGCCGGGTTTGTTGGACGCAAAAAACAGTTTTTTGCCGTCGGCGGAAAGCGCCGGATGCAGGCAGGAATAGTCATCGCTGTTGAAGGGGAGCTCCCTTACGTTCTCCCAGTCGTAAATGCCGCGGCGGGCTTCAAAGATCTTCAACCCGGTCTGGCCGTGGGCGTTCTTTTTGGCCACCCCGTTCATGATGTTGTTCCGGGTGAAGTAGATCCGGTCGCCGTTTCTGCTGAACGTGACGGGGCCTTCATTCAATTCGGTATTGATCTGCAGGCTGTAATTATCGCGTTTTTGCGGCATGCCGTTCGGGTCGAGCTCTGAATAGAACAGTTCGAGATAGGTCTCCCCTGACTTGGGATCGACCGGGCCGCTCTTATGCTGACTGACAAAAACCAATACATCCTCGTAAAGGGCCGGCGAGAATTCCCTTGCCGGCGTATTGATACCGCTCGCGTTGCGCAGGGTGATATCCCGCCGGCCGTCCTCGCGCTGGTACAACATATCAAAGTTCCGCTTTTGGGCGCTCAGGCTCAGCCCCAGGCACAATAGCGCAGATGAGATGAGAAGGGTCTTGTCCGTCATAATCCGAGTTTTAATGGGGTGCCTTAAAAGAAGCGGGGAGAGATCACCTCACCCTCCTGCGAACGCCCGCCGACATTGATGCGGAGAACGCCCTCAAAGGTACCGCTGTTGTATTTCCGCAACTCCGACAAGGTGGCGTCGTAAGCCAGGCCGAAAAACAGGCTTTCCGTGATCTGGAAACCCGCCAGGCCGGAAAGAGATTCGCCGATCCCGCTTCGTTTCGATCCGCCCAGGCGATAACTTGCGCCGACGGTAAACTGGTCATTCCAGATAAAATTCAGGTTGGCATCCGCGTCGAACGGGGCGCCTTTGACATATTTAAGCAGGACCTGCGGTTGGAATTTTGCCTTTTCGCCGGCATTGAAAATAATGCCGCCCATGGCATAAACGTGTTGCACCTCCCTGGAAATGATGCTTTGGTCGTCGGACAGGTCGATGTTGTTGGTCAGCAGGCGCGGCGCGGAAATGCCGATATAGAACAGGTTGTCGCTGTAATACAGGCCGACCCCGAAGTTGGGCACGTATTTGCTCTGGAAGTCCGAGGGAATAGCGCCGTCGATGGTCACCGGTTGGGTCGCTTTGGCTTCGTTGAAATTGGCCCGCAGGAAGCGTACCGACCCTTCCAGCCCGATGGCCAATGCGCCGCGGCCGGTCCGGATCCGGTAGGCGTAGACCGCTTCGGCCGTATAGCGTTCGAAAAAACCGATGGTCTGCCGGGAAACGCTGCCGCCGATCCCCACTTTGCGGTTGAATAAAGGCATGTTGAACGAAATCAACTGGCTTTGCGGGGCGCCGTCGATCTTGACCCATTGCAGGCGCGTCAGCAGGGAAATGACGGCGCCGTCCTGGCTGCCGGCGTACCCCGGATTGAGCATCAGCTTGTTGTACATAAACTGGGTGTACTGCTCTTCCTGCTGGGCATGAAGGCCCGCTGCGAGTAAACAGAAAACGAAGAGTATATAGATCTTTTGCATGTTAATCGCTGTTTTCGGGTTTTGAAAAAAAGGACGCCCGGCCTGCCAGGCGTCCGGTTTTTATCGTTGGATGACTACGAATCCCGTTTGAGCGGGTTCTCCGTTTCCGGGTTCGATGATATAGAAGTAGGTATCCGCCGGGAGATCTTCACCGTTGAAGGTGCCGTCCCAGTTGTTCTTGTATGCGCCGTTGGACCGGAACACCTCATCCCCCCACCGGTTGAAGATCAGGACCTGATTCTTCGGATAGGCGGCCGGATCGAGCAGGGCCGGAATGACGAACAGGTCATTCACCCCGTCGCCGTTGGGCGTAATGATATTGGGTACGTCCAGTTTGGCGTCGGCGCCGATCTGGAATGTCGCGGTGGCCAGCGCCGTGGTACATCCTTCGCTGGCCACTTCATAAACCACCTGGTCGGTGCCGACTACGTTAAACCCGGGCGTATAGGTGAACTGGCCGTTGGCGCCGCCTGAAATTTCGCCTTTCTGGGGGCCGCTGACAATCCGGACCGTCGAGCCGGGCGGGACCTGGTCATTGGCCAGCAGGTTGACCTGGGCCGCTTGCTGGAATTCCACATTGAAGACGTCCGTTTGGAGCATCGGCGGATGTTTGTAAACCACTACGACCGTATCCCTCGAACCGTCACCGCAGATCCCGTCGTCGACGCTCCAGACAAAGAGGTTGTTCCCGGGTTGCAGGTTCCCGACCATGGTATTGCGTTTGGCGGGGTCGGCTATCGTTACGCCCTGCGTGAGGGCCTGCCACCTGCCGACGCTGCCCAATGTCGGTTCCGCAGCATTCAGGGTTGCCGTCGGGGCGTCGGTGCAGGCGATGATATCGCTGCCCGCATTCGGGTTCGGATCCGAGATGGTGACGAAGACATAATCCGAGGTTGTCCCGCATTCGCTGGCAATGGTCCAGGTAAAGGTATACAGGTTGCCGGGTTTGAGCCCCTCCAGCAAGCTGCTGGGGTCGCCCGGTTTGTTGATCACTACGCCGAGGACCACCTGGGCAGGCGGTTGCGACCAGGAACCGTTGGCGGTCGGCCCCATTGCAGGGGTGGCGCCCAGGTTGATCACCTCACCTGCGCAAGCCAGGATATCATCACCGGCAAGGGCTTGTTCACCTCTGGTGACCAGCACGTTTACCTCATCGAAGGCATAATTGGCGCAGGCTCCGTTGGAAAGGGTCCACCGGAAAGTGTAGGTACTGTCGATCATGGTCAGCCCCTGGACCGGCGTACCGCCCATATCCGGGTTGGCGATCGATGCCCCTGCGGGGCCGCCGACCTGGGTCCACATGCCGGTGCCGATAGACGGTGCGGCGGCAGAAAGGTCGATCTGGTCAAAACAGGTGGAAGTATCCATACCGGCATACGGTGCGTTCATCGGTATGGTATTCAGCGTGACGTTCACAGGAGCCGAAGGCTCGGACGAACAGCCGTTCAGGCTGGCAACGACGTAGAACGGATAGGTCCCGTTGTTGATGCCTGAAAAATTGGTCATCGGGAATACGAGATCGGGCGTAGCGGCTCCAAGCGGCGAACCGCCCGGATTGTTCCGGTACCAGGTGTATTTGGCGTTGTTGGTGGCGCTCATGGTATCGACCGACAGGAACAGCACCGCATTGTCATCGCTGATGCAAAGTGCGGATGCGGCAGAGGCCAACGGCTTGGCCGGCCGGGGTTTCACCTGCACTTCCACGTAGGCCGTATCGGATTTGCAGCCGTTTACGGTAGCCACGACATGGTAGGTGCCGAATTCCGCCACCTGAAGGTTGGAATTCCGGCTGGGTGTCTGCAGCGCCGAACTGAATGAATTGGGCCCGCCCCAGGCAAAGGTAGCGCCCTGGGATGAGGTTGCTTCCAGTTCGATCAGTTCACCCCGGCAAACCGGGCTGTTGCTGACCGCGGCCACGGATGGAATGGGGTTGACCTGGATATTGACCTTGGTGGATTGGGCGGATGCACAGCCATCCACTACGACGTATACCGAATACCCGCCGGTATCGCTCAGGCCGGCGTTGGGGATGGTGTACTCCCTGGTCGTCGTCATCACCGGGCTTCCGCCCGGGGTTCTTACCCAATAATATTCCACATTGGCCCCCTGGCTGCTGTAATCATTGGTCCGCAGAACGATCGGCTCACCGATGCAGAAGGAAGTTTTCCCTTGCGGATGGAAGGGCTCGACCGGCGTATTGGGCCTGTTTTTCAAACTGAGCGTATACGTTGTAATCCTCGAACAGCCCTGGGCCGTACGTACTTCGAGAATATAGTTGCCGCTGGCCGCTGCTGTTGCATTGGGCAGGGTGAGCGTCGACTGGTTGGAAAGCACATCGCTGCCTTTTCGCCAGGTATAGGTATAACTGCCGTTGTCCGCCGGGAGCACGGTCGCCGCCAGGTGGATGCTGGTCAGGCCGTCGAGGCAGGCCGGCGCATCATCACTGATGTTGACGCTGGTAATCCCCGGCAATACATCGACATTGACCGAAGCGGTATCAACGCAACCGGCCTGAGAGGTCACCTTGAGCATGAAGATGCCGTCGTTGGCCAGGCCGGCCGAAGGAATTACGGGGTTCTGGGTGTTGATGGGTTGAATGCCGGGGCCGGTCCATCGGTAGGAAACGTTGCCCACATTCGACGAACCCAGCAACTGAAGGGTCCCCCCGATGCAAACCGATTCGGGTACGGCGGCGGCATCGGCCACAGGCGTCGGGTTGACGGTGACGTTAACCGGCGAGGAAAGGTTGGACTCGCAACCGTTCTGCATCACCGACAACTGCCAGGTACCGGTATTAGCGGTCGAAGCGTTCGTAATCGAATAGGACGGCGTAGCTGTTGTGACCGGATTGCCGCCCTGTTTGGTCCAGTGATAGGCGCTTTGTCCTGTTGCCGGCGTTGTCAGCATCAGGGTGGATCCCGAACAAATCGGGCTGTTGCTCAACAACAAGGGCGTTGAAGGCTTGGGTTTAACGTTCACCAGTACGGAATCCCGCGCAGAGAAACAACCGTTGCTCCGGTTGATCCGCAGGTAATAATATCCCGCTTTGGCGGCCGTTACCGGTCCTAATACCGGGAATTGCTGGCTGGAACTGAACCCGTCGGGGCCGACCCATTCGTAGGTCAGGTCCTGGCCGGTAACCGGGGTGCCCAGCGTGACGGTCTCGCCGGCGCATATCGTGGTATCTTTGAAAGCAACCTGTGCGACGGGTTTCATCACCCTGTTCACCGAAACCGGAAGGGACGGCGGAGAAGTGCAGCCGTCGCCGGATACGGTCAGGTAGTAATTGACCGCTCCCGCCGGATGCGGCCCGGGCAAGGTTATGGCCGGCCCGGCCGTCGAGCCCAGCAGGGTACCGTTCGGCGACATTCCCTGATACCAGTGGAACATCAGGTTATTGGCGTTGGGAATGTTCCCCATGAAATTCAGCACGATGGCCTCATCTGTACAGACCACCGGCGCTGTCGACAGAACCGGTTGAATGGCGAGGTCGTTGATCTCGACAAAAACCGACCCTTGCGCTGTGCAGGAGTTGTTGTAAATGCCGGTGATTTCGACGATGTAGAAATCCTCGTAGCTGGGATTGATATTGGGAATGATCGGGTTCTGCTGGGTAGAGAAAACCGCTCCCGGGTTGCTGGCCCGCCTCCACTTATACGTGTAGGCAGCAGGCCCCGGTGCGGGCGGGTTGGCAAACAGGAACAGGGTATCGCCGCCGCACAAGCCCGAGTTGGCTGCCGGGGTTGGCCCTTGCAAGGTCAAAGCCAGGGTCGTATTGCAGGTGCTGGAGTTGCCGGAACCGTCCGTGACCGTCAGGGTAAGCGAAACGGGCGTACCCGCGTTGCTGCAGGTAAAGGTGTTCGGCGTCAGGAACATATTGGCGATCGAACAGTTGTCGGTACTGTTGTTGTTGACATCAGAAACATCGATAATTTCCACCTGCAGGCCCGAAGGGTTGATGGGCAGCCCGCCCAGGGGCTTGCATTTCGCAATCGGCGCAATGGTATCCTGAACGGTAACGGTAAAGGAACAGGTGTCGATATTGCCCGCGACGTCGTTCATCACATAGGAGACCGCTGTCGCACCCTGATTGAAGGTGATTTTGGGCCGGATATCCGGCGCCGTCGTATTGGTCATGGGGACGGTCGTTGCCCCCGTTGCAAAATAAGCGGGCATAGCCTGACTGAAGGACAGGGTGGCAAACACATAGCTCAAACTGTCCGGCTGTCCGTCGGCGGTAACCGCTCCGGGGTTGCAGGGGTTGATCCCGTCGCCGGGCACGCCCGGAGGAACGGGGACCGCCATGGGTTCAAACCTGAAATTGACCACCCCGTCTGCCGCCCAGGCATTAAAGGTGGCTGCCGGAATATTCAGGGTTACTTGTCCTGGCGTTCCGCAGTCGGCAGCGCCGGGCGGGGTAGTCCCCACCAGGCTGTTGTCATCGCCGTAGACCATGGCCTGCCCCTGATTGCCGGTAAAATCCCCCAGCAAATCCAGGGTCAACGTAACCGGGTCGTAGGCATTGGCGGCCAGACCGCTGAAGGAAATGACCTTCGGTTGGGCAATATAACTCGTCAGGTTCGGATCATAGGCGAAAGTAAGCCATGCTTCCGTGGTGTCTTCCGTCGCGATCACGCTTTCCGTATTAAAAGCGGCGCAATTATCGGTCATCCCCGCAGGAATCGGCAGGGTGTAGGTCGCAGTGCACGAATCCGCAGCCACATACAGCGTGACATCAGCAGGACAGTTGATAACCGGCGGCTCCTGATCCGTGACCGTAACCTGATAGGAACAACTGTCGATGTTTCCGCCGCAATCCATGGCAAAATAGGTCACGGTATGGGTACCCTGGTCCATTTGAACGGAAACGGGTCCGATCGGGTCAACGGTTGTTCGGACGCCGGCATCAACCCGGTATTGGTATACCACACCGTTGAGGTTTTTGGCCTCAAACGCCAGGTCGATGGTCACGGATCCGGCCGGGTTGCAAATCGCATTGATGGCAAACTTGCCGTCCTGCCCCGCGGGGATATTGGGTTCCAGGGTAAAGGAAATAATCCCGTCGAGTGCCAGCTGGTTGATGCTTACGGCAGGGATCGTGAATGAGGTCATCGATTGACCGCATTGGGTGGGGGTATGATTGGACGTCCCCAGCAACATGCCGTTTTCATCATACAGGTTGAAAAATTCGGTCGGTTCTTCCGCATCGGCGTTGGTCAGGGTCAGGGTCAGCATCGCATCACCTGCCGCATTGACCGGCAGCGGGTGCCCTACCGCGAGGTCGATCTGGATCGGATCAACGGGGGTGGTGCCTTCGGCGCCGGGCGCCGCCTGGCTGGTGATCGGGGCTGTTCCGCTGAGCATGATCGGCGTAGTTGAAAAAGCGCAATTCTCTTCGATGACCGGCGGTTTCAATTCGACGGTAGCGGTACATTCACCCGGGTCCGTAGGGGCTGTAAAATCAGGAGAGCAAAGCCGGATGGAGGGTGCGATATTGTCTACAACCGTAAACCTGGCGGTAGTCGTATCCGCGTTGCCCGATTCGTCCATGACAATGAACGCAACGGACTGGGACAGCAGCTCGCCGTTCGGCGCCGGACAGGCATTCATCTGCAGGGTCGGCGGGTCGGCAGTGCCGGCGTTGAAGGCCTGCCAGACAAGATCCAGGGTATCGCTGCAATTGTCCATCGCCTGGGCGCCTCCGCGGGCGTTCACCCAATCTGTAAAGGATTGATTGATATCAGCCTGGGTATCGCAGGGCAGGGTCAGGTTTTGCGGCGCGACGACAAAAACCGGTGCGGTCTGGTCGGTAATGGTGATCACCTGATCCAGTTCGGTGAAGTTCCCGCAGGCGTCGGTCAGCCGCCAGGTCCGCTTGACGATCTGCTCGTTGGGGTTGCCGCCGGGCATGATCAGATCGACAAAGGTGGTATCCGGGTTGGGGTCGCATGTATCAGCCACGTTCAGCGGGCGACCTGTGATATTCAGGTCATTGGCTTCATCGCAGTCGACGGTGATATCGGCCGGAACCGTGAACGTGGGCGCCATGTCGTCGACCACCGTGATGATCTGGATCTTGCCCGTCACGTTGCTGCACTTGTCCCTGGCGCTCCAGATCCTGCTGATCGTCTTTTCGAACGGGCAATTGCCCGGGGTTTCATTATCCGTATAGAATACCTGAATGGAATCGACCGGGACGCAGTTATCCGTCAGGCCGGAAATATTGCCGGTAATGTTCAGGTCCTCCGGATCCTCGTTGCAACCGATCGTTATGTCCATCGGGACGATAAAATCAGGCGCATTATCATCCACCAGGTGGATCTGCTGAACCCCGGTGGTCGTATTGCCGCACATATCGGTGGCGGTCCAGGTGCGGGTAATGGTATATTCGTATTGCTGGCAGGAGCCGTCCATCAGCTGGTTGGAGACTTCCGAAAAATCAACTGCGACGTTGGGCGAGCAATTGTCCATGACCGTGACTACCGCCGTATCCGGGATCATTTCGCCGCAGGTAAGGGTCGTATCGGCCGGGACGCCTTCCAGAACCGGCGGCACGGTATCGATCGTGGTATAGGTGGCCACCCAGTCGGTAGCGAATCCGCAGTTGTCGGTGACCGTAAACGTCACGTTCAAGGTTTCGCAGGTCCGGGTAAAAAAGTCCGGCGCATTATCCGTGATATCATCAATGCCCGAACAATCGGAACTAAGGGCATAACTGGCTACTCCCAGCCGGACCGAGTTGATCCAGATGTCATAGCGCAGCGGATTGCTGGGTGCGCCGAGTTGGCTCAACTCGCAGGAAACCGTATCAGCCACGGGTTCCAGGTCGATGACCGGCGGAGCGGCGTCCGCCAGTACGGTAATCGTCTGGGAAACCGAAGCGGACATGCCGTCCGCGTCCGTCGCCGTCCAGGTCCTGGTGATCATCCCGCCGGCGCAGGGGTTCAATGATGCCGGGTCGGGCGAGTCAACCGGGGAGATTTGCTTGGGGAAAGAGGGGTCATTGTCATCGGTAGCGGTCAGATTCACCGGAGGCGGGACGTCCGCAAGACAGCTGACGGTCACATCCATGGGTGTCGGGTCGGTGAATACAGGCGGATCGGCCTGGCGGCCCGGGTTGCGGGCTCCATCGTAGTAGATGTTGCTGCCAAAAGCTCCATGATAAAGGGTCATCGCCACCGGTAGAATAATGGCAACAAACGCCTTAGCCCTGGAGAAGCGTACTTGTTTTCTCATGCTGGATAAAAATTTGACAAGGGATTATGAGATTATGGTAGATGATTTGTTTAAAAACCTCTGACGCCTTTGTCCGGCGGATCAATTACCATTTGTCGGAAATGTTCGGGGAGCATTTGACAGGAGGAGATACCTCCCTTTAAGAGAAGTACAATGCAGTTCATGGGATAATCGGTTTTTGTAGATGTAAATCAGACGGTAAAAATATCAAATTCTTTGGAAATCAAGCGGAATTTTAATGTCATTCCTCTTCCAAAGCCGATTCTTCCCTTTCCTTGAGTTTTTTATCGTCTACGTTTTTGTCCAGAAACTCGTTGAGGCTTTCGATATTCAGGCTGGAGATAATTTCCCCAAACTCGTTGATCTTCAATTCAAATCCTTCGAGATCCCGATGAACTTCCGGTTTTTCCTTTTTCTTTTTGCTCATATTATGCCTGTTTGATCAAAGTGGTCCAACGCGAATTGCCACCTTTCCTGCACGGTTGCGCTGCCCAGGACCTCCATCATTTCAAAAACGCCGGGGCCTTTCATGGTACCGGCCAGGGCCAGCCTGAACAGCGGCAGGATTTCACCGAATTTCACCCCGGAGCTTTCTACCCAGGCCTCCACCAATGCCTTGATGCTGTCGGCTTTCCATTCGCTGTGGCCGGCAAGGCGTTTACCCAGGTCCTCCAGGGCCGGCTTGCGCTCCGGATTCCATTTTTTGGCGATTGAAGCGGTGTCGAAATGGCGAACCGGGCCGAAGAAATAAGCCGCTTCGGCGCCGAAATCGGTCAACAGGGTCACCCGTTCGCGCATCAGGCCGCAAACCGCCTGCAGGTAGTTTTCATCGGGCTGGAATCCCTGTTCGGCGAGGAACGGGCGCGCCAAAGCCGCCAATTCGGCCGGACTGCTGTTGAGCAGGTACTGCTGGTTGAACCATTTGGCCTTTTCGATATCGAACCGGGCGCCGGCCTTGCCTACCTTATCGAGCGAGAAGGCGGCAATGAGCTCTTCTCTGGAAAAAAGCTCCTGCTCGGTACCCGGATTCCAGCTCAGCAGGGCCAGGAAGTTCACCAGGGCGCGGGGGTCGAAACCGGCCTCGCGAAACCCGGTAAAGGAATCTTCCGCCGTTTCTCCCTTCCAGGAAATCGGAAAGACGGGAATGCCCAGCCGGACGCCGTCGCGCTTGCTGAGCTTGCCTTTGCCGTCGGGTTTGAGGATCAGGGGCAGGTGGGCGAAAACCGGCATGGTATCTTCCCAGCCAAAAGCCTGGTAAAGCAGTACGTGATGGGCTGTACTCGGCAACCATTCCTCGCCGCGGATCACGTGGGTGATCTTCATCAGGTGGTCGTCCACTACATTGGCGAGGTGATAAGTAGGCATGCCGTCGGCTTTGAGCATGACCTTGTCGTCCAGTTCTTCGGTTTGAAAGTGGACATCCCCCCGGATCTCATCCCGGATATGGACCGTCCGGCCGACGGGGACCTTCAGGCGGATCACATAGGCGGCCCCGGAGTCGATCCATTTGCGGGTTTCCGCTTCCGAAAGGGTCAGGCTGTTGCGCATCGTTTCGCGGGAAACGGCGTCGTATTTCCAGGCGTGGTTGCCGGCTGCCTTTGCTTTTTCCCTTTCCGCTTCGAGTTCTTCCGGGGTATCGAACGCATAATAGGCCTCTCCTTTGGCGATGAGGTCCTCGGCGTATTCCCGGTAGATATCCATCCGTTCGGATTGGCGATAGGGGCCGTAGTCGCCGCCGAAACCGGGTCCTTCGTCAGGGGTGAGGCCGCACCACTTCAGGGATTCTATGATATAAGCTTCAGCTCCCGGCACATAGCGGTTCTGATCGGTATCTTCGATGCGCAGGATGAAAACGCCGTTGTGGCGCCTGGCGAGCAGGTAGTTGCAGATGGCGGTCCGAATACCGCCGATATGAAGCGCCCCGGTCGGGCTGGGAGCGAATCTGACTCTCATTCTCCGGATTTTACAAATTATCGGAATTTCCAGAATTTTCTGAAATAAATGACCGGAAGAGCAGCGAAAACGGACTTCGTTTCGTTCCTAAAATAAGCTCTTTTGCCGGATAAGCGGCAAAGGTAGACAATTTTGTGCAAGCCGCTGAGTGGTAAATCAATTCCAAAAACGTCTCTAAAAAACCAAATGCTATGTACTGGGTAAAAACCCCTCACTTCATCCAAAGCCTCTTCCCTCATTTCACCTGGCGGATCCCCACTCAGGAAAAGGAGCTGTACCTGACCTTTGACGACGGGCCGATCCCGGAAGTCACGCCCTGGGTGCTCGAACAGCTGGAGGCCTACCAGGCCAAAGCCACTTTTTTCTGTGTCGGCGACAATATCCGCAAGCATCCCGAAGTCTTTCAACAGGTGTTAAAGGCCGGTCACAGCGTCGGCAACCACACGTTCAACCACCTCAACGGCTGGTCGGCCGACAATCTGGTTTACCTGCGCAATATCCGGAAATGCGCCACGCAGGTCCGCAATCCGCTGTTCAGGCCGCCTTACGGGAAGATGAAGCCCAAGCAGGCCCAATTCCTTCAGCGCCATTACCGGATCGTAATGTGGGATATCCTCAGCGGCGACTTCGACCCCGACGTCACCCCGGAGCAATGCCTGGCCAATGTGATCAATAACGCGGGCCCCGGGTCCATAATCGTGTTCCACGACAGCCTGAAAGCCGAATCCAAACTGACCTATGCCCTGCCGAAAGTGCTGGAACATTTTTCGGCTGAAGGATACTCCTTCCAGGCCCTCAAGACGCAAAGCGAGCCGAAAAGCACCGGTTTGCTAAAAATTGCCTGAATTCCTTCCTTAACGGCATACTGGAATGCCGCGATCGGCCGTTTAATTGTCGCAACGGATTGGCCGAAGCCAATTATTTCCGGAGATCCTATGAACATACCCGTACACGGCATACCTTTGCGGTTTTGCCGGTTGTCAGGCGTAACAAATCAACTAGCGTGAGCAAAAAATTGGTTCTTCTTTCCGGTTTCCTGTTATGGGCATGCATTTCGACCCTCTCTGCACAAAAGGGTTGGGAAGTGGGTCCGTGGGCCGGCGTATCCTACTATTTCGGCGACTTGAACAGCAACTATGACCTGAGCAAGCCCAACTTCGCAGGCGGCTTCCTGGCCCGGTATAATTTCAACAAGCGCATTTGCCTGAAATTTTCGGCCGGCCTGGGTGAAATCCAGGGGGACGATGCCGATTCGGACAACGTCTTCGAGCGTGCCCGAAACCTGAACTTCAGGTCCATCCTCGTCGACGGTACCGCCCAGCTGGAATTCAACTTCTTACCATACGTTCACGGTTCCAAGGAAGAGTTCTTCACCCCCTATTTGTTCGGCGGACTCAGCGTTTTCCATTTCAACCCCAAAACCGACTACAACGGGACTACTTATGAATTGCGGGGCCTGGGTACCGAAGGGCAGTTCAAAGGGGAAGAATACTATACCACCCAAGCCGCCCTCGCTTTCGGCATCGGCATGAAAGTGGACCTGAGCTACGAGTGGAGCCTCAATTTCGAGCTGAGCGCCCGCCGCCTCTACACCGATTATCTCGACGACGTCAGCACCGTATATCCGGACAAGACGGACCTGCTCAAACTCCGCGGGCAAACCGCCGTTGACCTTTCCGACCGCTCCATCGCCATCCCGGGCGTAACGGACGGCCCCATCGGCCAGGCCGGCCGCCAGCGCGGCGACGCCAGCAATAACGACGCTTATTTGTTCCTGAGCGCGGCTATTGTTTACTATTTTGGGGACCTGCGGTGCCCGCCTAAGTAGGCGCCTGCCACTCCTCCCCCCTCCGAAAAACGGTGCCCCGAAAAATAGCCACCATCCCGGCCTCCTGGTTCATCACCCGGACCCGGTAATGGCCCAACCGGCCCGACAGATTTTCCTCTTCAGCGATCGCAGTCAGAATATCTCCTGGTCTGACGGGCTGCAGGTGCGAGATCCCCGTTTCGATGGATACCGCATGCCGCCCCTGCGAATTGGAGGCGAATGCCAGCGCACTGTCCGCCAATGAATACGTGATGCCGCCGTGCGCAATGCCGAACCCGTTGAGCATATCGCCGCGGACCTCCATACTGAGCACGCATCGGCCGGCAGTCGTTTCCAGGCGTTTGATCCCCAACCATTGGCTGAAGGTGTCGCCGCTGTACATTTTGTCTACAATCTCTTCGGGAGTCATGGGTGGTTTTTTTTAGTCGTAAGTCGTAAGTTGTAAGTCGTAAGTTGTAAGTTGTAAGTCGTAAGTTGTAAGTCGGCAGTATGCAGTCTCCCCTTAAAACGGACGCTTAACCAGGAAACCATAAAACCACCCCCTATTTTACCCCATTTAATCCAAACGGCCAAACGCTTTTGCAGGACAGCCAAAAATTTCCTAAATTGAGACGGATTTCGCCTTTGCCGCTAAAAATTTCGATCGGGCAGGCAGCGTTTACCATTCGCCGGGGTGTCTTTACCTGCAAGAACATCCACCGAAGTTAGCCGAAAGCAGGTATAAACAGTGCTAAAAGTGACGGAACTTGAACTTATTCAAGGCTGTCTCCAGGAAGATTCCAGGTGCCAGCAAGAACTCTTCCGGTGTTACGCCGGCAAGATGATGGCCGTCTGTTTGCGCTATGCCCGCCACCGGCTGGAAGCGGAGGATATTCTGCAGGACGCTTTTTTAAAAGTGTTCAAACATCTGGATAAATTTGAATTTAAAGGTTCATTCGAGGGTTGGATCCGCCGGATTGTCGTGAATACAGCGCTGAAACATTTTAACAAAAAAGCCTTTGTCAACGAGCAATTCGGAGCGGAACTCTACCCCGACATACCTGTTGAGCCCGACGCCTATGACCATTTGCGGGAAGAAGAGCTGATGGAAATGGTGGCCTCCCTGCCGGATGGTTACCGGGTGGTTTTCAACCTTTATGCCCTGGAAGGTTATAACCACAAGGAAATCGCCGAGTTACTCGGCATCCAGGAAAGCACTTCCAGATCCCAATTGGTCAAAGCGCGGAAAATGCTCCAGGTAAAACTCTCAGCTACTCAAAAAATTGCGGTATGAGCGATACCAAACACCCCATCGACGATTTATTCGCCCGCAATCTTGCCGGCTACGAGGTGGAGCCTCCGCTTCACCTTTGGGCCAATATTGCGCGCGAACAAAAACGCCGCCGCAAACCCCTGATCTGGTACTGGCTGAGCGCGGGAGCTGCCGTAATGGCCGGGCTCATGGCCCTGATCTTCTTCGCGCAAACCTCCGGACCGGTTGAGTTGAGCGCTTTTGCCGTTCCGGTTGAAATGGCTCAACCTGCGGCCAAACACGAAACAACGGCGGCGGTTGAAATGCCGGTCCCGGCAGAACACGCCGTACCGGTTGCACCATCCGTTTCCGCACCGACCGCCGCTCCCCTACCCGTTCGTACGGTTTCAGATGC
Source organism: Lewinellaceae bacterium (assembly GCA_020636325.1). GTDB lineage: Bacteria > Bacteroidota > Bacteroidia > Chitinophagales > Saprospiraceae > JACJYC01. Next base: position 257,212 of record JACJYC010000007.1, on the reverse strand, counting down.
CGGCAGGCCGGCCATTGCGCCGATTTCAAGCCAACCTGCCGCCATTACCCTCAAAGCCGTTGAGCCCGCCACGGAAACGCAGGAAGCCGAAACCACAACCGTTTCTGCACGTTTGCCGGTTAGCGAGGAGCTCCCTGCCCCGGGGGCCAAATTGCTGGCTTATTCTTCGCCGGCGCCTGAGTTTGTTCAACCCGAAATCCCGGCCGGCCCGGTTCAGCGCTGCGCCAGGTTCAAAAGCGGGAAACCCATCTGGTTCACCGAATTCACGCTGGCGCCGACCATCGCCTTCCGCGAGCTTAATCCGGTTGATCCGGAGTTCGCCAGCTACGCCAGGGGCCGGGAAGAAACCGAATCATCCCTCTTTTCCTTCTCCGCTGCTGGGCGGATCTCGGTGGTGTTCCCGTGGGGGCTGTCCCTTCGCTCCGGCGTCCAGTACACGCAGATCAACGAAAGGTTCAATTACCTGAGCACCAACGAACAACAGACCATCATCACGGATATTTTCGGCCCCAACGGCCAGATCATCCGCACCGATACGACCTATATCAACTCCGCCCACCAGTACACGACCAGGAACCAGTATCACCTGGTGGATATTCCTGTTTTGGTGGGTTATGAATTCCATACCGACAACCTCACCCTGGCCATCAGCGGCGGGCCCAGTTTCAATATGCGGTTGGGTAAAAAAGGAGAATTCCTCTCGCCTGTGGACCAGGAGCCCATCAGCTTCAACGAAAATCAGCCGAACGGATATCGGGCCTTCAAGGACAAGGTCGGAATCGGCTGGCAAGGCAGCCTCGGCCTTTACTACGAGATGAACAGCCGTTTGGACCTGCTGTTCGAGCCTTATTTCAGGCTGTACCCCAAGTCGTTCACGCTCGATGAATATCCGGTCAGGCAGCGCTATTTCATGGCCGGTTTGGGGGTAGGCCTGCGGTTTACGCTCTGAACGCGCCTATTCTTCCTCCTCCTCATTGAAGATCCTTTCGAATACCTGAAAGCGAAACGGAAAATCGTTTTTCTCATCGGCGGGATGCGGCTCATCGGCAATCCGCCGCCACTGCGTCCAGTCCGGTTCGGGAAAAAACACTTCGCCTTCTACCACGGCCTCCACACGGGTGAGGTAGAGTTTATCCCAATAAGGAAGACTCTGCCGGTAAATTTCTCCGCCGCCGATGATAAAGGCTTCGGTTTCACCGGCGTCCAGGGCCATTGTCAGGGCTTCTTCCACCGAACGGGCCACCAGGCAGCCGGAAACGGCGTAGAAAGGGTCGCGGGTGATGATCACGTTGGTGCGCCTGGGGAGCGGCCTGCCGATGGATTCAAAGCTGCGCCTGCCCATGATGACAAAATGGTCCAGAGTGGTCCTTTTGAAGTATTTCAGGTCTTCCGACAGGTACCAGGGAATTTGATTGTGGCGGCCGATGGCGTTATTCTCGGCAGCGGCTACAATGGCGGAAACGATCATCAGCGATTGACGGTTGGTGGTAAGATCTCATTAGCGGCAGGTTTGCGCTCTTTGCTCTGGAATTGAGAAAGCAGTGCCCGGGTCGATCTGGCAAAGCGCAGCATGGCCTTGTAGTCGCTTTCAGGCAGTCCGAGCGGGTTATCCTCCCCTTCAAACGGCGCAATGGGGATGGTGAGGAAGGTTTTGCCCCCCTCCGGCTCTTTGCGGATGTACCGCCACACAAGGGTGTAGGCATGGTCGCTGACCCAGGCAGTACGGCCGGTGACCGGTTTGGAAAGCTCTACTTCGAAAATCATCCCGCCGTCGGTGTTTTCCTTGGTCTGGGCAGAAATGAAATTGCCGAGGGAATAGGCCACCAGAAATTCTTTTTTTTCGCCTTCCCTTTCGAGCGAATAAGTTTTGACCGGCTGAACGACGTGCGGGTGGGAGCCGATCACCATATCGGCGCCCCATTGAAACATTTTCAGGGCCAGGTCGCTTTGCTCGCTGACCTCCTTTCGCTGGTATTCGTTGCCCCAATGCATGACAACAATGACGAAATCGGGCTCCAGCTCGCGGGCTTCCTTCAGGTCTGCTTCAATTCGGGCCTCGTCGATCTCATTAACGATCACCGGCGGCTTGGTGACCAACCCGTTGGTGCCGTAGGTATAATTGAGAAAGGCCAGTTTGAAAACCCCTTTATATACGATCAGCGGATAAAAGGCTTTTCTTTCCTCCTCGCTCTGGAAGGTGCCGGTATGCAGGAAGAAAAGCTTATCCAGGGCATCTATCGTGTGGATGACGCCGTCCTTACCCGAATCATTGGAGTGGTTATTCGCCGTCACCAGCAGGTCGAAACCGGCATAGCGGAGGGCGAGCGCCAGGTCGTCCGGGCTGCGAAACTGGGGATAGCCGGTATACGGCGGTTTCCCCGGCAAGGTAACCTCGAGGTTGGCGACAGACAGGTCCGCCTGCCGCAGGAGCGGCTCCACGTATTCGAAACAAGGCGAGTAATCGTAAAAAGAATCCTTTTTGATCGCAGCGGATTCGATCTGGGAGTCGTGTCCCATGACATCCCCGACAAAAAGCAGTTTCAACCGGGCGGTATCCGCCCATTCCGCCGTTTGGCCGGCAGCCGAAGCGCAGGCCAGAAACAGGACAAACCAGCCGCAAATTTGATTCTTCACTGACATTAAAGGCGTATCGTCCCCGCAAAGGGGCATGACCGGTTAAATAATAATGCTGTTCTTACGATCTCGGTTTCTTGTTCTGCGGAATGAGATTGGTTTCCATCATCCTCTTTTCCAGGTACTGGCGTTCAGGACTGATCGAACCGCGCAGGTATTTTTCGATCATCAGGCTGGCAATCGGCGCGGCATAGGTTCCGCCCCAGCTGCCGTTCTCAATGTAGACGGCAATGGCGATCTGGGGGTTCTCCCGCGGGGCAAATGCAAAAAAGATGGAGTGGTCCTCACCGTTGCCCTGGTTATTTTCGGCGGTTCCCGTTTTCCCGCAAATGGGAATATCAGGGATATAAGCGGTGCGGGCCGTGCCCGCCTTGACCACCCATTCCATACCTTCTATCACGGTTTCGAAATGAGCCGGGTCGATGCCGACGCTTTTCCTTTGCAGGTATTCGTTCGGGTAAGTCTTGAGGCCCTGATCGTCTTCGAGGTATCGCGCGAGGTGCGGGGTGTAATAATAGCCCCTGTTGGCAATGATGGCCGCCAGGTTGGCCATTTGGAGGTTGGTGAACAACAATTCGCCCTGGCCGATGCCCAATGACCGGATCCAGATCGATTTCCAGTATTTTTCCTTCGGAAATTTCTGGGTGGTGTAGTATTCGGGGGTCGGCACATTGCCGGCTTTTTCATTGGGGACATCCACGCCCAGCGGGCTTCCGAGGCCGAACCGGTAGAGGTACTCGTTGAATTTGGCCAGCCCTTTGCCCGCTTCCGTAATATCGTGGCCGTGGTCGATAATATCCCGGAACACGGAGACGAAGTAGGCGTTGCAGGAATGCTGAATAGCCGATGTGACCGTAGTGCAGGTGGCGTGGTTGTGGCAGCCGGTCAGTTTCTGGCCGCCCAGATAATAGCCGCCTGTACAGCGCACGGTATGGTTATTGGTGATGATGCCTTCCTGAAGCGCGACCAACGCTACCACCGGCTTGAAGAGCGATCCCGGCGGGTATTGGGCCTGAAGCGCCCGGTTGTAGAGCGGCAACAGGCTGTCGGTCTCCAGCTCGGCGTAGGCTTTGGCCCGCCCCTGGTGAATGACCAGTTTGTTCGGATCGTAAAACGGAGAACTGATCATGGCCAGGATCTGCCCGGAATCGGGTTTGATGGCCACGATGCCGCCGATCTTATTTTGCATGAGGGCTTCGCCGTATTCCTGCAGGTCCAGGTCGAGGGTCGTATGGAGGGCTTTCCCGGATACGGGCGCCATGTTCTCTTTTCCTTCCATGAAATCCCCGACTTCCCGGCCGAGGTTATCCTTGAGCACTTTGCGGATGCCTTTTTTACCGCGAAGGTCCTTTTCGTAATATTTTTCCAGGCCGCTGGCGCCGATATAGTCGCCCATCGTATAAACGGAATCATTGACCTCCGCCCGGTTCACCTCGCGGATATACCCGAGCACATGGGGAGCGCTGCTGTGCGGGTAGCCCCGGACGCTGCGAAGAACGGGCTCAAACCCCGGGAACATGTAGAGGCTTTCCTGAAGCCTTGAATACATTTCAGGCGATATCTTGCTCCAGAAAACAAAAGGAAGCCGTTTGGAGAACTTGCCGCTCTTCCAGTCCTTGGTCATGGCCCCGTCAAATTCTTTTTTGTTGATGCCCAGCAAACCGCAGAGCGCGGAGGTATCCATTTTCGAGGTCTGGTTCAGGGTAACCATGAGGTCGTACATCGGGTTGTTGGTCACCAGCAATTTCCCGTTGCGGTCAAAAATGGAACCGCGCGAGGGGTAGATGACCTGGTTGTCGATGACGGCGGCTTCAGACCTGCTTTTATAATCCTTGGAGAACAATTGGAGATAGGCAGCCCGCCCTGCAAGTAACAGGCCTGCCAAAAAGAAAACGATTCTGATGTAGAACAAGCGATCACCCGGATTGAAGCCCATGGCGCAAGATTATTTTAAACGAACCACGTTTTTTATTACTCCTTAGGGTTAAAGGTAAGCATAATTGCCATAATCAGGGCCCAAGACCATAAAAATCCCCACGCCGCCCGCAGGAGAACCTGTCCTGTCTTGAGCACATTGAAGACTTCCATGGAATAATAGGCCAGTACATGTATGCCCATCAGCATGGCCGCGTATTTGGCGAACCATTGCAGGCCGAGCGAGCGGATGGTAGGTGTTTTATGCTCGTATCCGTCGCCGGGTTCGAACCTGCGCAGCACCCTTGGGCGCATGAATGCCGTCAATACGGCTGCACTGGCATGCACCCCCGGCGAGTCGTAGAACAGATCGACCAGTATGCCGATGCAAAAACCGGCCGCCAGCAAGGCATTCCTCGACGTAAATATGGGCAGGAGCAGGATGAACAGCGGATAGATCAGAAATTCGATGCGAATGAACCCTGTGCCGCCGTAATACATCCGTTTGACGATCAACCCCTGGAGCAATACCAGGGCAACAAATCGGATAATATGTCTGATCCAGCTGTTATCCATGTTTTCAGTCCTTGGCGTTCAAACTATCCGGTGGTGTAAACAGGTTTTCGACCACGTAGACGTACTGGCTTCTGGCGATATCCTCGAACAATTTCACCCGGATGAACCGGGTTGATTCCCCTGCTATCGGTTTGAGGGAGTCCACTTTCCCGATCAGGATATCCGGCGGAAAGAGGTCGGTGTATCCCGAGGTTTCCACCGTATCGCCCAATTCCACCCTGACGTGTTTGGGGATCGCCTTCAGCATGAGGTGATCCGTCTCGTCGCCGTCCCATACCAGCGAACCGTGAAATTTATTGGAACGCAACCTGGCATCTATCCTGGCCTGGCTGTGGAGGATGGTCATCACTTTGGAGAAATACCTGGACGTATCCACCACGATGCCGACAATGCCGTGAGCGGAGATCACGCCCATATGGGGTTTGACCCCGTCTTTGCCGCCGATATCGATGGTAAAATTGTTATTGGAACCGATGATATTCTTGTTGATCACGCGGCCTGGAATCAGGTGATATCGCTGCGCCAGGGTATCGGGTGTGGGCGGGTCGGGCAAGGTTGCAGCGCTCAGTTGCAGGTTGATCAGTTTTGATTTCAATTCGGCGTTTTCGGCCTGGATCTGTTTCATTTTGTCTTGCTGGCCGATCATATTCTGAAAGAACTGGACCCCTTCCATCAGGGTACCGGTAACCAGCCCGGCGGAATGCCAAAAGGTCTGGCTCTTGCCCCGGTTGAACTCAACAATCAGGAACAAACAGACAAACTCCAGGAAAAAAAACAACACTGTGCTGCCTACACGAACCGATGACTTGGGTGCACGAGTCATAATTAAATTTACACACCGGGTTAAAGAGACAGTAGTTGTTGCTGCCGCCTTGAGGTTTTAGACGCTCTTTCTGTCGATCAGGAAAGAAAAGCGGTGCGTGTTTTTAAGCGCGATGCCGGTACCGCGTACCACTGCACGCAAAGGATCTTCGGCGATATGTACCGGAAGCTTGGTTTTCTGGCTGATCCGTTTGTCGAGGCCCCTCAGCAGGGCGCCGCCGCCGGTCAGGTACAATCCGGTTTTATAGATATCGGAAGCCAATTCCGGGGGTGTATTTTCGAGGGCTTTGAGCACAGCGTCCTCAATGCTGGCGATGGATTCGTAAAGCGCTTCCGCGATTTCGCCGTAATTGACGATGATCTGGCGCGGTATGCCGGTCATCAGGTCGCGGCCGTTAACCGGATAATCTTCCGGCGGGCTTTCCAGTTCGGTCAGTGCAGCGCCGACATGGATCTTGATCTGCTCGGCCGTCCGTTCACCGATGAGCAGGTTGTGCTGCCGCTTCATGTGATCGACGATATCGGTTGTCAGCTCATCGCCGGCTACCCGGATCGACTGATCGCAAACGATGCCGGAGAGGGCGATAACCGCGATTTCCGTGGTACCGCCGCCGATATCGATGACCATATTGCCGACGGGTTCTTCCACATCCAGGCCGATACCGAGGGCGGCGGCCATGGGTTCGTAGATCAGGTAAGTTTCCTTGGAATCGACGTGGTCGGCGGAATCAAAAACGGCGCGTTTTTCCACTTCCGTGATACCGGAAGGGATGCAGACCACCATCCTGAGGTTGGAGAAAAAGCGTTTCCGGTTGCCGATCATATTGATCATGCCCTGGATCATGCTCTCCGCGGCATTGAAATCGGCGATAACGCCGTCTTTCAAAGGGCGGACGGTTTTGATATCCTCGTGGGTCTTTTCATGCATTTGCATGGCTTTTCTCCCCACGGCGATCGTCTGACCGGTTTTCCTGTTTATGGCGACAATTGACGGTTCATCAACAACTACTTTCCCGTCTTGTATGATGAGCGTGTTGGCTGTGCCAAGATCGATAGCCAATTCCTGTTTAAAAAAACCAAATAGCTTCATTCGGTGTATTTCTCACGGTTTAAATCTAGCGCACAATTTGGCGCAAAGCAAATCAAATTTTTCGTAAAACGGAAATATTTACACTTGCATTATACGGTATTTCAAGTATTTAGTTTGAATTTGACACAACTACTTCCCACTGGTTTTCGCGAGCCAGGTATTTTTGCGCCAACTTTGTGATCTCTGCCGGGGTGATCGTCCGGATCACCGCGGCCATCCGGTTCTGGAAATCAGCCGGCAAACCTTCCTGAACAAGCCCCCTGACCACTTCCGAAATATTGAACGGCCCGTCCACGGTAGTCAGCAGCTGGCCGATCAGGTAATTGCGCACCATGGTCAGTTCTTCTTCTTCTACGGGCTCTTCGCAAAGCCGGGCCATTTCCAGGTAAATTTCCTTCAGCGTAGCTGCGGCGTATCCATGGCCGACTTCCGTAGCGATGTAAAAGCACCCGCCGTGGAGCATATGCTCTGAAGTGGAATAAATATTATAGGTATATCCCTTGTCTTCCCGGATGTTCTGCATCAGGCGGGATCCGAAATATCCCCCGAGGATCGTGTTGAGGACGTAAAACCCGGGATAATCCGGATGTCGCCGGTTGAACAGCGGGCTGCCGACCCGGATGGCGGTCTGGAGTGTTCCGGGCACCACATATTTGTATTTCTTCGGAACGGCGGCGGGCGGCGGCGGGATGACTGCGCCGGGGTCCCCGCGGCGGCTCAGCCGGCCGAGGGTCCGGTTCAGCAGATCCAGGTACTGCCCGTCCACGCTGCCGCTGATGAAGATGGAGCAGCTGTCCGCGGTATAGCAGCGCTCGAAGTGATCGACCAGATCGTTGCGGGTCAGCTCGCCGTACATGGCTACGGAACTGTTGTAGCCGTATGGGTGGCTTTCGCCGAAAAACGCTTCTGTGATCTGGCGATAGGCCACCGCGTCAACCTTGGTCAACTCCTCCAGCAGTATTTTCTGGTTGCGCTGGATGAACTGGCGCAACTCCTCCTCCGGAAAAACGGGGTCTTCCAGCAGGTCTTCCATCAGCGGAAGCAAATGCGGCAGGTGGCGCCCCAAGGAGAACAACACCAGGTTGGAAGAATCGGGCTGAAAGGGAAAACTCAGGGAAGCGCCGTAAAAATCAAGCATTTCGGCAATGACCGCCGAACTGTACCGCGAAGTGCCTTCCTTGAGCAGGGCCGCAGTGGTCCGGGCAGCAAGGGGTTTGCGCTCAGCCGTACGGCCGGCGTCAAAGACCATTTCCAGGCGAACGGCATCCTGGGCGACCATGTCGGTAACATATACCGGAATGCCGTTATCCAGCCGGACTACCCGGGGTTCGGGCAGGTCGATTTTGTCAATGGGGTGAATGATCGGCGCTTTGCTGCGATCCAACATGTGCTTGTTTGCGTTTTGACCCGCAAAGTTATGATTAATCCTTGCAACTTGCGCCGATAAAATAGCTGCCGGCTCCCGCAGTTATCCACAAGCTGTGGATTTTTTTTAAGCAAAAAACTTGAAGATTAAGCTAACTTTGCAAATTAATCCGAAATAAATACCCTTAACCGCTATGAAATTCAGCGTTTCTTCGGCCGAATTGCTCAAACAACTCCAAATTCTTTCCGGAGCGATCAACACGAACCCGGTATTGCCCATTCTGGAAGACTTTCTGTTCACCATCGGTAATAACAAACTCACCCTGGCCGCTTCCGACCTGGAAACCTCCATCATCACCGAAATGGATGTCATGGCGGATTCGGACGGGACGATCGCCGTACCCGCCAAGATCCTCCTGGAGACGCTCAAGGCGCTGCCCCAGCAACCTATCACCTTTTCGGTTAATGAAGACAATTACGGCATCGAGATCACGTCCGCCTACGGCAAATACAAACTGGCCGGTGAAAATGGCAGCGATTTCCCCCGCATTCCCACGCCGGATTCCGTCGATACGCTGACCATCCCCTGCCTGACCCTTTCCCAGGGCATCAACAAGACCCTTTTTGCCACGAGCAACGACGAGCTGAGGCCCGCCATGACCGGGGTGTACTTCCAGGTTGACATGAGCAAGCTGACCCTCGTAGCCACGGATGCGCACAAGCTGGTCAAATATACCTTTTCCAATGTCGCCAGCAACGTGTCCACCTCCTTCATCGTCCCTAAAAAAGCGCTGAACCTGCTGCGCAACGCCCTGCCTGGAAGCGGCGAAGTCAGCATAGCCTTCAATAAGGCCAACGCGTTCTTCGATTTCGAAAAAACCAAGGTCATCTGCCGCCTGATCGACGCCCGATATCCGGATTATAACGCCGTTATTCCGGTGGATAATCCCAATACGCTCGTCGTCACCAAAAGCGATTTCCAGAGTTCGCTCAAGCGGATCTCGATCTATGCCAATAAAACGACCAACCAGGTCCTGTTGAACATCAACAACGGCAGCCTGACCATTTCCGCGCAGGATCTCGACTTTTCCAATGAAGCCACCGAACAGATCACCTGTACGTTCGAAGGCGATCCGATGACCATCGGATTCAACGCCAAATTCCTGGTTGAAATGCTCAACGTGCTGGAATCGGAAGAGGTCAAGCTCGAACTGGCCGGCCCCACAAGGGCGGGCATCCTGCTGCCTGTTGAAGAGGTGGATCATGAAGAGATCCTGATGCTGGTGATGCCGGTGATGTTGAGCCATTAACCGCAACGACGTAAGCATTCACATCGCCGACTCAACAGGACAAGCATCGATTTCGATGGGCAACTGCCCCCATCGACCCAATAAACCCGAAGATATGTCATTGTTATACAGATCACTACGCACGTCCCTGGCCGTTTGCACAGCCCTTTCCGTCCTGTTGTTTTCCGCGTGCAAACAAACAGCGCCCGAAGAGCAGGCGGATGAAGACCCGCTGGCCCACCTGGATACGCCGGAGGATGTCGTCCGGCAATACCAATCCTTTATGGACAGCAGCAAATTCGACAAGGCCAAACTGCTGAGCACCCCTAAAGGCGCTGATCTGATGGACGCCCTGGCTTCAGCCTTTGCCGATGAACCCCTCGATTCCTCCATCCTGCACACGGTCTTCCTGGAACTGAATTGCACGGAGCGCGGCGATTCGGCGTTTTGCGCCTGCAAGCTCAAAGATGAGTACGAAACCTACGACGCCAGGTTCACCCTGATCAAACTGGACGGGCGCTGGCTGGTAGACCCCCCTGACGAAGAAGCGGACGAGTCGCTCGAATTTTCAGAGGAGTGGCTGGAGGGGGAATTCGAGCCCGGCAAGGTCAAGGACCAGAAGGACAACAAACAATGAAGCCCAGAAAAATAGGCCTCTTTTTCGGCTCTTTCAACCCCGTCCATACCGGCCATATGATCATTGCCAATTATATGGCGACCCAGACGGACCTCGACCAGGTCTGGATGGTGGTTTCTCCGCAAAATCCGTTGAAAAACAAAGCCGGCCTGGCCCGCGATTACGATCGCCTTCACCTCGTCCGGCTCGCCATCGGCAATAACCCTCTCCTCCGGGCATCGGATATCGAATTTCACCTGCCCAAACCTTCCTACACCGTCGATACCCTGATCTACCTGCGGGAAAAGCATCCCGACGACCATTTTGCGCTCATCATGGGGGGCGACAACCTGGCCACGCTTGAAAAATGGAAAAACTATGAAGTCCTCCTTCGGGACTATGAGATATACGTTTACAAGCGGCCGAGCTACGAAACCGACCTATATTCGGACCACCCGAATGTCCGGTTTTTCGAGGCGCCGCTCATGCAGATCTCTTCCACCTATATCCGCGGGTGCATTGCCGAAGGCAAGCCCATCCAATACCTCGTCCCTGATCCGGTAGCCGAATACATCGGCGCCAGCGGGCTGTACCGCAAAAAGCAAGCCTGACGACCTGCGGTTATTAATCCGAATTTGCAGGACAATATTTTTCCGGGCCGCATGTTATTTTAGTGTTTCAAAACCAAGGAATTTATGTTTCGTTTCATACCTGTTGCCGCATGTTTCCTGATTTTTGCCCATCTCTCGGGGCAAAATGCCCTGCCGATCGGCCAGTGGCGTTCGCATCTGCCCTATTCCTACGGGCAATGGGTCACGCAGAACGAGTCAACCGTATTCTGGGGCACCCGCTGGTCGTTGGTGACCATGGACAAGGAGGAACGGTCCGTCCGGCGATTCACCACAACCGAAGGGCTGTCCGAAACGGGCATCCGGCTGCTGCGCTATCATCCGGGTTCCAATCTGCTGATCATTGCTTACGACAGCGGCCTGATCGATCTGTGGCAGGACGGGAAGGTGGTCGTGTCCATTCCCCAGTTCAAAAATTTTGTCAACCTGCCCGGTGAAAAATCGATCAATGACATCTTTCCGCTGGACGGCGGCCGGGCATTGCTGGCCACCAGCCTCGGTTTTTCCATTTTGAATGTTGAAACAGCCAAACTGGAGGCCACCACCTTTACCGGCGTGCCCGTCAATGCCGTGGCGCTGTGGCAGGGCGATTATTACATCGCCACCGGCGAGGGCATTTACCGGGTTGCATCCGATGAGGCTTTTGTGGAAGAATTCGGGCGGTGGCAGCGGCTTGACGCCGGAGAAGGCTTCCCGGAGGATTATGGGACGCACGCAATGGCCGTATATGACGGCAAATTATACCTGGATATAGACGACAACCTCTTTCTGTATGACGGAACAAATGCTCCGCAATTGGTCTTTGCTCCGGAAAGCGGCTTGTACACCCGCTATATTTCCGCCGGTCCGACCCATTTGCTGGCGGGCTATGGTTGCAACGGCGGCTCTTGCGGCGGCCGGGGCAGAGCGTTCTGGTTCGGACCCGACGGCGGTTCGGGCGAACTCAGCGCAGGTTGTATCGGCGATCCTTACTACGGTGTGGAGGACGACAAGGGGCGCATCTGGTTCGGCGACAAATGGCGCACTTTCCGGATGCTGAACGGCGTAAACGACAGTTTCTGCAATATTACGGAGCTCAATTCGCCGTTCTCTGAAAGCGTCTGGAGCCTCGCCGCGGGCAACGGCCAGGTATGGCTCGCTTCGGGCGCCCTCAACCAGACCCTGAGCCCGACCTTCAAAGTGGACGGCGTAGCCGTACTGAAAGACGGTAACTGGACCATCTACAACCGGGAAAATAACGAGACCATGCGGGGAGAGGACAAAAACACCCAAACCGGAAGGGACGACGACCTTTTTGATATGATCGCCGTGACCATCAACCCCGTCAACGGCAAGGTATACGCCGCTTCCTTCCTGGAGGGCATCGTCGAATTCGACGGCGACCAGCTCACCCTCTATAACGAAAAGAACTCCTCCCTGCAACAGGCGCTCAACGAAGAGAAAAGGACCAAGATCGGCGGCCTCGCGTTTGACCAGGACGGCAACCTGTGGGTCGCCAATCACTCCGCCGCATCGGGCAAATCCATCTCCGTTTTTACAGCCAACGGCAATTGGCTGAACTTCGGTCAGACCTGCAGTCAGACCGCATTGTTCCAGGTCGGCGTCGATAATAACAACTACAAGTGGTTCATCATCGGCAACGGACAGGCCGGGGTGATGGTTTTCGATTCGGGCATCCTGGAAGATCCTTCCGACGACCGCTGCCGGGTGTTCTCCTCCACCAACAGCAACCTGCCCACCAATACCACCAACTGCCTGGCGGTGGACCTCGACGGCGATGTATGGGTCGGCACGGACCAGGGCGTTACCATCTTCGAGTGCGGCGCCAGCGCGTTTGACGAAGCCTGTAAAGGCACCCGCCGGATTGTGGAAAGCGACCGCGACGGATTCGGCGCCTACCTGCTGGAAACGCAAAATGTCACGGCCATCGCCGTCGACGGAGCAAACCGGAAATGGGTCGGCACTTCCAACGGCGTTTTTCTGCTTTCGCCGGACGGCAAAACGGAGATCCACCACTTTACAAAGGACAATTCACCGCTGTTCGACAACGCGATTTACAGCATCGCCGTTGACCAGGAAAGCGGAGAGGTCTTCATCGGCACCGCCAAAGGGCTGATCTCCTACCAGAGCGACGCCATAGAAGGCGGGCGGGTCAACAGGAAGGACGTGCTGGTGTTCCCGAATCCCGTACGGCCGGAATACGACGGCCCGATCGCCATCAAAGGATTGGCCCGGAACGCCAGCGTCAAGATCACGGATGTCAACGGCAGATTGGTCTACGAAACCGAAGCCCTCGGCGGGCAAGCCGTTTGGGACGGCCGCGACTACAGGGGGCGAAAGGCGCAATCGGGCGTTTACCTGGTCTTTGCCGCCACCAACCCATCGGAAATCGGCTTCGGCAAAGCGGACGGCGCTGTGGCTAAGATATTGATTATTAATTAATTGATTCGCCATGCCGCGACGTGGTCGATTGGATGAACAATCGGCTGTTAGTTTATAATAATGAAATAGTTGGCAGTTGGCAGTTGGCAGTTGGCAGTTGGCAGTTGGCAGTTGGCAGTTGGCAGTGGGCAGTGGGCAGTGGGCAGTTATCAGTTGGCAGTTGGCAGTGGGCAGTTGGCAGTTGGCAGTTGGCAGTTGGCAGTGGTCAGTTGGCAATTGGCAGTGGGCAGTTGGGTAGGTGAGCGAAGTCGAAGCTACAACGGACGCCCAACCATAAACCCATCCACCTCAAAAAAGGCAATCGTTTATAGAATGTACCCATTGCCGCGCCCTATGTAATATTTTTTTACTTTTGCTGTTCAATAATGAAACGCACTGTTAAATCAGTAGAGATAAATTCATGGGATCGTTAAAAGGAATCCAGAAAATCGCCGGATGGCTGGTCTTTGCCATTGCGCTCACGGTATATTATTTTTCAGCTGAACGAGTCGGAAGCCTCTGGGATTGCGGAGAATTCATCCTCGGGGCCTACAAACTCCAGGTTGTGCACCCGCCCGGCGCTCCGCTGTTTGTGCTGATCGGCCGCATGTTCACCTGGGTTGCCTCCCTGTTATCGAGCGATCCGCAGGATATAGCATTTGCCGTCAACCTGATGTCCGGCATTTGTACGGCGTTCGCCGCCGCATTGATCTGCTGGACGACCATCATCCTGGGCAAGCTGGCCGTCAGCGGCCGGGATGAGGACCCGGATACCGGTCAGGCTATTGCCATCGGAGGCGCCGGTCTTGTAGCCGGGTTGGCTACCGCATTCTGCTCTTCTGTCTGGTTTTCAGCCGTTGAAGGCGAAGTGTACGCCATGTCCACTTTCTTTACGACCCTGACTTTGTGGTCGACCGTGAAATGGTTTTCACTTCCGGATACGCCGCAAAGCGACCGTTGGTTGTTTTTCACCATTTACGCCGCCGGCCTTTCCATCGGCGTTCACTTGCTGAGCTTGCTGACTTTCCCGGCGCTTGCTTTGTTCTATTATTTCAAAAAATACAAGGAACATACTTTCCTGGGAATGGCCGCGGCAGCAGGCGCAGGCGTGCTGATCATTGCTGCAGTCCAGAAACTGGTCATCGTAGGGCTTCCCAAGATGTGGGCATTTTTTGACCTGATCATGGTCAACGACCTTGGTCTTCCCTTCAATTCAGGCATTATTCCCACGTTGCTCTTTGTTGCCGGCGTGATTTATTTCGGTTTGCGCTACGCGCACAAGAACGGCAATGCTCTGGTTCAGAACATTACGGTCTCCGCGCTGTTGTTTGTAATTGCGTTCTCCACCATCGGGATTGTGGTGATCCGCGCGAACGTGGATCCGCCCATCAACATGAACCGTCCGACCGACCCCTTCCGGCTGGTCCCCTACCTCAACCGGGAGCAATACGGCGAACGGCCGCTTGTTTACGGTCCGAGTTTTGAAGGCCGCATCAAGCGGGACGGAACCGGTTATGAATTCAGCGACCGCTACGGCCGTGTCGGCGACCACTACGAATATACCGATTACAAAGTGGATGTCAACTATGAGCCCGCGGACATGATGCTCTTCCCCCGCATGGGCGACGGCACCCAGAACCGGCCCCGCCAATACAAACGATGGATGGGCCTCAACCCGGATAAACCCCTGCCCTCTACGCGTCCTAACCAGATCGATAACATCAGCTTCCTGGTCAGTTACCAGATCGGCTGGATGTATTTCCGCTATTTCATGTGGAATTTCTCCGGCCGGCAAAACGGCGAACAGGGCTTCGAACCCTGGGATAAATCCAAAGGCCATTGGATCACGGGGATCAAATTCCTGGACGAACTGAGGTTGGGCAATCTCGACAAACTGCCGGAATCAGAATTGAAGGATCCGGCCCGCAATAAATACTACGCACTCCCCTTCCTGTTCGGCCTGATCGGATTGTTCTTCCACGCCCGGCGGCGCAAGAACGATTTCATTGCACTGATGTCGTTGTTCATCATAACGGGTATCGGGATCATTATTTATTCCAACCAGCCGCCGATGGAGCCGCGGGAACGGGATTACGTACTCGTGGGGTCCTTCTTCACCTTCTGCATCTGGATCGGCATGGGCGTGCTGGCCATTTTCTCGCTGGCCCGCAGGTTCATGCAGCAAAGCAGTCCGGTTACGGCGGTCCTGTCCACCCTTATCGTCCTGTCGGCGCCCATCCTGATGGGTACCCAGAATTTTGACGATCACAGCCGGATGCACATCACCGCTTCCCGGGATTATGCGTCCAATTTCCTGAACTCGGTTGAAAAGAATGCCATTATCTTCACCTACGGCGACAATGACACCTATCCGCTCTGGTACGCCCAGGAGGTGGAAAATATCCGGACCGATGTGCGGGTGGTCAACCTCAGCCTCATCGCCGTCGACTGGTATATCGACCTGCTGCGCCGGAAGGTCAACGACTCTCCGCCGCTCAAACTGACCATTCCATCCGATAAATACCGGGGTAAAAACCGCAATCAGGTGCCTTTCTATACACCTGCTGCCAACGACCAGAATTACAACCCCGCGCGGGATCCGCGGATTTCGATCGACGCTTTCCTCAGGGAACTGGCCAAGGATAAACCGCTCCCCGCAGCCAGCGGCCGCGAATTTGAAACCCATTACGAGACCCACAACCTGTACATCCCGGTCAATAAGGCGGAAGTGCTGAACAAAGGGGTGGTGCCTGAAAGCGACACCGCCAATATCGTGTCGGAGATCCCCATCACCATCCGGCAGGATTATCTCATCAAGGATGATATTGCCATTCTCGACGTCATCGCCTCCAACCTGTGGGACCGGCCGGTTTATTTCGCCGTCACCTGCCGGCCGGAGAAATTTTTCGGGCTCGACGATTATATGCAGCTTGAAGGCCTGGCCTTGCGCATCATTCCGGTCCGTACGCGCGGTGAATCCATCTACGGCGTGCTGGGCAGCGGCCGGGTAGATACCGAGAAATTCTATGAAAACGTGATGACCAAGTTCCGCTGGGGCAATTTTGATAAAATGCACCTGTTTGTCGACCGGAGCTATACGCCCAGCATCCAGAGCATGCAGTTCGGCATCCGCCGGGCGGCATTTGCCCTGCTGCGGGAAGACAAGCGCGACAAGGCGCTCGCGCTCATTGACAAGTACTTCGAGTCGTTCCCGGAAATGAACTTCCCCTACGACTACCGCACCATGATGATGCTCGACGTTTATTTTGAGGCCAATGCCTATGACAAGGCCAAGCCGCACCTCGAAATACTGGCCAGGGAAACCAAGGATCACCTGGCCTTTTACGAATCGTTGAGCAATAAAACGCTCGCCACCAGCTACGAAAGCGATTTCCGGGTGGCTTACAACGTCATGGACCGGATACTGGAAGAGATCAAGAAGAACAACGATACCGAATTCTACGAAAAAATGCAGGCCTTTTTCAAACCGGTCATGCTGGAGGATTCCCAAGAGGAAGATCCCGGTTCGATCCCCGTCCTTGACGACCTGGATTCACCGGATATCCAATGATGGAAAGCCATAAAATAATAGCCGTAGGGTGCGATCACGCCGGTTTTCCCTACAAGGCAGCCGTTATCGAGGTTTTGACAGGCGAGGGGCTGCAGGTGGAGGATTTCGGCGCGCATTCCGCAGATTCGGTTGATTATCCCGATTTTGCCCACCCCGTAGCCGATATGGTAGAAAGCGGCCGGGCAGCATTGGGTATTTTGCTTTGCGGAAGCGGCAACGGAGTGGCTATTACGGCCAATAAACACCAGGGTGTCCGGGCAGCGGTTTGCTGGTTGCCCGAACTAGCTGCACTGGCCCGGCAACACAACGATGCAAACATAATCGCCCTTCCCGTGCGTTTTATATCAGAAGAAACAGCCAGGAATACGGTAAAGGCGTTTCTGTCCGCCGAATTTGAAGGCGGGCGCCATGCCCGGAGGGTCGGCAAGATCTCCTGCGGATAATGTGGCCGGCCGGGTTGTTTTGTTTATGTTCCTAAACCTGGGAGAAAATGTCATTAAAAAGAATCATTCCGCTGTTGATCACCTGCCTGCCGCTGGCCTATGCTCCGGCGCAGGACAATCCGGGCGCCTATAGCCGGGTTCATCCCCAATCGGATGAAGAACGGCTGGCTGAAACCATCAATGCCCAGGATCTTAACCGGCACCTCAGCATTCTGGCCAGCGATGAGATGGAAGGGCGCGAAACCGGTGAGCCGGGTCAGAAGAAAGCAGCTGCCTATATCGCCGAGATCTTCAAAGGACTGGGACTGCCGGCCATCGGCGACGACAACGGCTACTTCCAGCATTACTCCTATATTTCTGAATACTGGACGGAGATCCGGATGGAGGTCAACGGCCAGCCCGTGAAACACCTGACGGATTTCTATTCCTTCCCGGCCCAGAATGCCGACCGCGACTGGATCGAATATGACGAGGTGGTCTTCCTGGGCTACGGTATTGACGACAGCCGTTACAATGATTACAAGCATGCGCCGGATGTGAAGGGCAAGGCTATCCTCATCTACACCGGCGAGCCCCTGAGTAAAGACAGCATTTCGACGGTCACCGGCAAACGGGGGCTTTCGGAATGGTCAACCGATATCAGCAGGAAACTCAAAGCGGCCCGCGCACACGGCGCATCAACGGTCTTCATCATCGACAATGATTTCAAGCAACACGTCCGTGCCGCCCGCCGCACGATCATCGGCACCGGGATGAATATGGGCTGGGGCGAAAATCCGGAAGAAAATTATGCCAACAGTTGCTTCATTACTTCCGAAATGGCCAAAGATATCGTCGGCAACCAATTCAAACGCCTTGCCAAGGCCAGCACCCGGTTGTTGGAAAAAGGTAAGCTTAAACCTGTTGCATTACCGGCAAAAATCCGTATATTGCAAAAGAAAAAGGTCCGGCAATTGCTGGGCGAAAATGTTTTGGGGTATGTCGAAGGTACCGACCCCAAGTTGAAAGACGAGGTCGTCGTCCTGTCCGCCCACTATGACCATATCGGCAAACAGGGGGATGAGATCTACAACGGCGCCGACGACAACGGCACCGGATCTTCCGCTGCCCTGGAAATCTGCCAGGCATTGGTGGAGGCCAAACGCAACGGCATGGGCCCGCGGAGAAGCGTACTGGTCCTGCTGGTTTCGGGTGAGGAAAAGGGATTGCTGGGCTCACAATATTATGTGGCGCATCCGGTTTTCCCGCTCAGCAATACCGTAGCCGATGTGAATGTTGACATGATCGGCCGGGTAGATAACAAGCACGCCGACAACCCAAACTATATCTACGTCATCGGAGCCGACCGGCTGAGCTCCGAGCTGCACGAGATCAACGAAAAAGCCAACTCAACGTACACCCATCTGGAGCTCGATTACACGTACAACGCCGAGGATGATCCAAACAGATATTATTACCGGTCCGACCATTACAACTTTGCGGTCAACGGCATTCCGGCAATCTTCTATTTCAGCGGTACGCATGCGGATTACCACAGGCCGACCGACACGATCGAGAAGATCAATTTTGAAAAAATGACCAAGATCAGCAAGCTTATTTTTCAC
This sequence comes from Lewinellaceae bacterium, assembly GCA_020636325.1. Lineage (GTDB taxonomy): Bacteria > Bacteroidota > Bacteroidia > Chitinophagales > Saprospiraceae > JACJYC01. The sequence goes on along the minus strand of JACJYC010000007.1, from coordinate 238,238 downwards.
ACCGTATGGACCTTGTCTACCCAAGACCGGCGTATTGTGGTAGACAAACTTAAAGCGCCTTAACCCGGCTGAAAAAAATAGCATTATTCCCGGCCGCTTTTGCAGGTGGTTTCTTATCCTTCACCTGCGAAACGCCGAGTTCATTTACTCAACAACCCTCAAAAATTATTTATTGTATATTATTTCTTAATATTTTAACTATTTCAAAAATAAGACTATAACTTAGACGTATTTCATTATCTCTACAATTAATTTCCTTTTTCGTCCTGCAAGACTGAATAAGAGGATTTTTTTATCTTTTTTTATGCCTTTTATTAATTTAATTCCTGGAATTTATTTTTTCCCTTTGCACGAAAAAATATTTTTTTTCACACCTGATCCGGCACAAGGGACATCCAAAGCGTCCTCCTTTTCAAGACCGGCAGAACCATTGATGCAACAGCAATTCAAACCCTTCCGAAAAGAATTCAGGCACTGCTTATTCCCGCAGGATTACCCGGCAAATGTCCGTCAATATTTTTTTCCGGTCCGGGCTTGGTTTTTCCGCAGTTATAATTATCTTTGTGAACTTCAAAGCAAGTAGCGCTTTTTCTGCCCGCATCAAGGTGTTAAAAAAAGCGCTAAAAAGTAAATTTTTATCAAAAAGCTTGCTTTTTTCTATAAAATGTATTATATTTGATGCGACTAATTATACCCTAAAAACCATGGACATCTAAGAAAAATGATCGATGTATTTTGGTTTTCCAGTTTTTAATAAAAACTAATGAACAAACGGCTGAACCATAAATATCTCTCACCGAAATTCTTCCTCCAGAAGAATTTGCCTTTTTCCAGGTGGCATTTTTCTCAGAATTTTAAGTCCGAAAATTTTTTATTTGACTCAATTGATATTAATCATCGAGAAGGGCCTTTTTAGGTCACTTTTCATGTCACGAATATAACTGGGGTTTAGTTTTATTTTGGGAAAGTGCGGCGTTAGCTGCACTTTCTTTTTGTGGCAAGTCCATCCAAAAACTACTGGAAAATATGGAGCTTTTTCCCTTTACCGGGTTCTTCCCGACACCCGGAAGCTTCGAACCTTCAACGTCATTTTTTGAATCGCTCAGAGAAGCATTTCCAACCCACTTCCGCAAGGAAATCTTTTTTCACCGGCCATCCCCCGGTTTATTCATCTACCGGATCGAAACCCCCAAACGGCGGCATACCGGCCTGCTCGCCTGCACGGATATCCTGAGCTACATGGACGGCGAGATCAACCGCCACGAACTAACCTTGTCCCTGCGGGAAGAGACCCAGGTCGACCTGATCCTCAAAAGAGGCGCTTCCGTAAAACCGGTTTTGCTGACCTATGCCAATATTCAGGCATTGGACGATATCCTTCAGGCCTTCACCCTGGAAAACGCACCGTTCCAGGAATTGAAAATATCGGATGAAGACCAACTCCACCAGTTCTGGGAAATTACCGACCCGGCTTTGATCCGATTGATTTCCGACCTTTTCAATGAAGCCAATCCGAGGGTCGTGATTGCCGACGGCCACCACCGGTCCGAAGCCCAGGCGCTGCTTTATCAGCGGTTTGCCGATCAGGGGCAACTGGACACGCCGTTCCGGTACCTGCTTTCCGCTTATTTTCCGGTCAGCGAACTGGACATCTGGTCCTTCAACCGCCTCGTGGAAATACCGCAGGGTGTAACGGCCGGCCAGCTGATAGAAAAGCTGGGCTTGTTTTTTGACCTCACCCCCTCTCCGCTCGAAGCGCCCCGGAAAAAAGGCGAAATCATCATTTTCGGCGAAGGATTTACTTATCTTGGCCGCTGGCGGGAAGATCTGATGAGCCGGGTAGCCCACACGCGGGAAATTGTGCTGGATGCGGACCTCCTCAATGAACTGATCTTTACGGATCTGATCGGCATCCGCGACGTCCGCAACGACGCCCGGATCCAATACGTCGAAGGCATCAAAGGAATCGAAGGGCTAAAAAAAGGCCTGGAAAAAAGGCCGGGCAGCATTGGCTTCTGGCTGTACCCGGTAGATATCGACGACCTGATGACCCTGTCTGTTATCGGCGAAAGCCTGCCCCCAAAGTCCACCTGGTTCGAACCCCGGATGAAAAACGGCATGATCGTTCAGGTTTTTTAAGCTTGACCGCAGCATATCCGAGCCCCGACATTACTTCACTGGCCAAGCTTAAATCATCCAATTAATCATTCAGCCATGAGAATAGCATTTTTCCTGTTCATGATCAGCCTGACCATGATACAATGCACATCAAAACCTGTGGAAGAGAAAACGCCGGAATTACTGAATATGTGGATCGGCACCTACACCAAAAAAGAAGGCCATGTCGACGGCCAGGCGCCAGGCATTTTTCGTTCAAAAGTAGATGCCCAATCAGGCGACCTGAAGGACCAATTTGCCAAGTCGGGCATTATCAACCCCTCATTCGTAGCCGTTTCTCCGGATGACCAGTACCTGTACGCCGTTTCGGAAACCGGCCCGGATGTCGATACCACCGGTTATGTTTATGCCTATATGATCACGGATGACAGCCTGAAAATGATCAACCGGCAACCCAGTTACGCTTTTGCCCCCTGCCATGTCAGCGTACACCCTTCCGGGAAATGGGTCTTTGTCGCCAACTATGTCGGCGGCGTGATCGCCATGTATCCGGTACAGGAAACCGGCGCATTGGCCATGGCTACCGACATCCAACGCTTCTCCGGCAGCGGTCCGAATACAGCCAGGCAGGAAGCCTCGCACCCGCATTCCGTTTTTATGGATCCGAAAGGGAATTTCCTGCTCACCCCCGACCTGGGGACCGACAAGATCATGATCTTCCGGATCGACACCGAAGCCGGAAAACTGATCCCGGCAGACCCGCCGTTTGCGGAAGCCGAACCCGGCTCCGGCCCGCGCCACCTCGTCTTTTATCCGGACGGCAAATCATTTTACGTCATCCACGAGCTCAACAATACCATCGTCCATTACCGTTTTGATCCGGCAACGGGCGCTGCCACCCGCGAACAAACCATCAGCACCCTCCCTTCCGATTTCACCGGTACCAGCTACTGCGCCGATATTCACCTGACGCCAGATGCCCGTTTTCTGTACGGCTCCAACCGGGGGCACAACAGCATCGCCATTTTCAGCGTGGATCCGCTCAATCAGTCGCTAAAAGCCGTCGGACACCAGTATACGAAAGGCGATTTCCCGCGCAATTTCACCATTGACCCCGAGGGGAAACGCCTGTATGTCGCCAACCAGAATTCGAGCAATATCGTTCAGTTCAACATCGATCCTGAAACCGGGATGCTGGAAGAAACGGCTCAGTACAGGGTGCCAACGCCGGTTTGTCTGGTGTTTCAGTAGAATGTTTCATACTACTGGACATTTTTGTAAAAAGGGCAAAGACGGGGAGAGAGTGGGTGAAGGCATTGCTTTTCACCCACTCTCTCCCTCCCTAAGTCTCCCACTCTGCTCATTTTGTCCGGTAGTGTGAGAATGTTTATTCATCCCTGAGGCTATCTACCGGATTGGCAAAGGCCGCCCTGATGCTTTGAAGGCTGATGGTGGCCAGCGCGATCAACACGGCGAAAATGCCCGCGCCTAAAGCGACCGGCAGGAAGGTCAGCCAGTCCATTGGAATGTGGTAGGCAAATTCGGCCATCCACTGGTTCATGGCGTACCAGGCCAGCGGCATGCCGATCAGGAACGCAATGCCGACGGTCCGGGTGAATTCCCTGGAGATCAGTTGAATGATCTGGATTGAACTGGCGCCGAGCACTTTCCGGACGCCGATCTCTTTGGTGCGGTTGCGGAGGGTAAAGGCCGTCATGACCAGCAGGCCGAGGCAGGCGATGAAGATCACGATCCCCGAGAAAAACAGCAGCAACCGGCTGCGCAGGATATCCGCTTCGTAAAAACGTTCGAAGCGGTCGTTCAGGATATTGTATTCCAGCGGATTTGCGGAATCGAACGAGTCGTTGATCTTTTTCAGGGAGGCCAGTGTCCCCGGCCAGTCCGAAGTGGATACCTTGATGGAATAATAGTCGATGTTGTGAATGGGATTTTGCCAAAAGCCGATGACCATGGGTTTGATGGCCAGTTTGACGTCTTCAAAGTGAAAGTCGCGGACCACCCCGGCGACCTGCGCCAACATCGGCCGGTCGAGGGGATTGTTGTCCCCGCTCCAGTTGACGCTCGGGATTTCGATCCACTGCCCTACCGGGTTCTCAAACCCCAGGGTCTTGGCGGCCGTAGCATTGATCAGGACTTTAGAGGTATCGGAAGCTACCGACCCGCTGAAATTGGCGCCGTTGAGCAATGAAATACCGTAAGTGTTCAAAAAATCCTGATCGGCGCCGATAAAGATCATTTCCTTTCGCTGATCGTCGGACTGGCCGCGCTTTTTGACATTGGCGAGCGGGAAATTCTTCCACTCTCCGGGTACGCGTGATGTAACGGAAACGCTTTGCACCTCCGGCAGTTTGGAAAATTCGGCCTTGATGGCCTCAAACTGGCTCCGGAGGTTACGGCTGTTGATATCCACGATCACCATGCCGTCCTTATTGAAGCCCATTTCTTTTGACTGCAAATAATTGATCTGCCTATAGAAGAGGAATGAACACCCGATCAGGGCAATGGCTGTAGCGAACTGGAATACGGTTATCCCCTTGCGGAAAGAAAACCCGGAACGGGCATTGTTCTCATTTTTCATGGCCTGCACCGCTGCGACCCGCGTAATCATCCATCCCGGATAAACGATGGCCAGCAAACTGACGAGAAAGCCGATGCCGCCCAACGCAGCGATCTGGATGGCCGGGATATGGGACCAGCTGAACGATGTACCCAAAAACCGTGCGATCAAAGGCTGCAGGAAATTCAGTAACACGATGGCAAGGACCAGCGCAACCCCCGTCAGCAGGGCGCTTTCCAGAAAAAACTGGTTGAGCAGCTGACCTTTACCGGCCCCGACGGCTTTCCGGACGCCGATCTCGCGGCTGCGCCCCAGAAAAGCGACGTTCAGCAACCCGGCGTAATTGAAACAAGCCACCAGTAAAATGACCAGCGCGATCCAGAAAAATAACCGGATATAGAAGGCATTGCCTCTGGCATTGTTGATCTCCCCTTCCACATCATGCGCATACAGGTGGATGTCCTGGACGGGCTGCAGAAAAAATTCCGAGGTAAAGGGTGCGTCTTTAGGCCAGTTGGATTTAGCCATGGCCGTTATCTTGCGCCCCAGTTCCGGGATATCGGCGTCGGGGCGCACTTTAAAATAAGTGATCAGGCTGTTCCGGTTCCAGTTGGTCTGCATGAATTCGTCCCACCACCTGAAATTAGCGGATGCCAGTTGGGTGGTGACCATCAGCTGCCCCTGAAAATGCGAGTTCTCCGGAAAATCTTCCAGGACCCCTGTGATGGTACATTCAAAAACGTTGGTTTTAAGGGTTTTGCCCAGCGCGGATTGGTCGCCGAAGTATTTTTTGGCAAATTTTTCCTGGACAATGGCCCCGTTGGGCTGGGAAAAAGCGCCGGCGGGATCGCCTTCCTTCAGCTTGAATCCGAATACCTCGAAGAAATTACTGTCGATCGTGCTAATCCCTTCGTAGTTCTTGTTATCGGGATCGTTGCCCACCGTCAGGCGGCCGATTTCCATGATCTGCGTAACCGACTCAATTTCCGGAAATTGAGCGTTGGCTTCTGCGCCTACCCGCGAACCGGAAGCAGCGCTTTCCCGGACCAGCCCGTTGGAGTCGGTTATTTTTTGCAATAACCGGTAGGCTCCGGGGTTCATCCCGTCGAAGTTTTTTTCGCTGCCGATATAGGAATTCAACAGCAGAAAACACCCCAATCCCAGCGTCAGGCCGGCGATGTTGGTCAGTGCGTAGGTCTTGTGGTGCAGCAAGTAGCGAACGGCAACTTTCAGGTGGTTGTAGAACATGTCGGTGATTTTGATGAGTCGGATACCTGGATCCTCGCAAAAATCATGCCTTTCCGGATAATTGTCTGTGAAAGAAAGGCCGGGCCATTGGCTAAAACAGGGCTAAGGCTGTTCTTTTCCCACTGCTCCTGCTATCCGGGTCACGCTCTACATTCCTGCAGCGTTGCCGACTTTACGGCCGGTTGAAGGCCACCGGCGGGAACAATGCCGGAAAACACTGTACGAAAGTGGACATGGAATGTTCGTTATTGAACACCGAAAACGATCATTTCTGATTCCAATAAACTGATTATCAATAATTAACTATATTGGCACGTCATTTGGTAAATATTTTTCGGAGTAAATCACCCGACGACATTTTTAACTAACATTATTATGATCAAGACCAACCACTTAAAGAAGATCTATCGCACAGAGGAGGTAGAGACCACTGCCTTGAACGAAGTAGATATCCAGATACAGCAGGGGGAATTCGTTTCAATCATGGGTCCGTCCGGATGCGGAAAATCCACTTTGCTGAATATCCTGGGTTTGATCGATAACCCGGACGGCGGCGAGTACTTTTTCCTGGAGGAGGAAGTGGCCCGCTATTCGGAGCGCAAACGCGCCAACCTGCGCAAGAATAATATCGGCTTTATTTTCCAGAGCTTTAACCTGATCGACGAACTGACCGTTTTTGAAAATGTGGAGCTGCCGCTGATCTACACCAAGGTAGGCGCCCGCGAACGCAAGAAAAGGGTTGACGAAGTGCTGGAAAGAATGAATATGATGCACCGCCGCAATCACTTCCCGCAGCAATTATCCGGCGGTCAGCAACAGCGGGTAGCCGTAGGCCGCGCCATCGTCAACAACCCGAAGATCATCCTGGCGGATGAACCTACGGGTAACCTCGACAGCGCCAACGGCGATGACGTGATGAAAACGCTTGTTCACCTCAACCAGGAAGGCGCTACCATCATCATGGTTACGCACTCCCAATACTGCGCCGAATTCGGCAACCGCATCATCCGGATGCTCGACGGCCAGGTGGTGACGGAGAATGTGGTGAAACAGTACCTTTGATAGTTGTCAGTGATCAGTTGTCAGTGATCAGTGATCAGTTGTCAGTTGTCAGGATACATCCAATCTGCTGACAACTGACAACAGTCAATTTTCCCACAACGGCGCGGGGTATTTTCCAGCCGCGATCAACTCTCCGAACGCTTCCTGCACAATAGGCTTATCTTCCCGGTAGGTAACGCCGTACCATCTGTCATTGCTGGTCAGGACCTTCACTTTGGCATCCCCATCCCGGATCTGTTTATCCACAAACAGCGGGATGAAAAATTCCGCCTTGGGATCGCTGCCGTTCTCCCGGACAAAATCGACGAATTGTTTGCGGATCGTTTCAAAAACGGACGGATGGAATCCCCAGAAGTTCATGGAAACGAGGTCGTCGTCTTTCAGCGGATGCCGTGCGCCGTCATCGCCTGCGTAGGAGATCTGCCCGTCGATCCGCTGGATTTTCAGCCGTTCGTGCACTTCCGTCAGAAAACCGTCCTGATCCATGGCGCAGATACCGCGGTTGACCGTTCCGTGGTCCGACAAGGTGTTGCTGATCACATAGCCGATCATGGAGTGCAAATCCGGCTTGCAACCGGTATTCAAAAATTCAGCCATGGTATAAAAACCCGAAACGCCGTAATAATCGTCGGCGTTGATGACGGCAAACGGTTCTTTGATCACATGCCGGGCTACCAGCATCGCGTGGGCGGTTCCCCAGGGTTTTTCCCTCGGCGGAAAAGAAGAGATCCCTTCCACCGGGCTGTCCAGTTCCTGAAAAACGTACTCCGTATCGATCTTTCCTTCAAAAATAGAACCGATCTTTTCCTTGAACGGCGCTTCAATGTCTTTACGAATGATAAAGACCACCTTGCCGAAGCCCGCCCGAATGGCATCGAAAATGGAATATTCTATGATGGTTTCGTCAAAAGGACCGACACCGTCCACTTGTTTCAGCCCGCCGTACCGGCTGCCCATTCCGGCCGCCAGGATCATCAATGTAGGTTTCATACCGTGTTATTCTTTGGTTTTCACAACGATTTTACGATTCGGCGAAAATAAGGTTTCCACGGTTAACCGCACATTAAAAAGGTCTTGAGCCGTCAATAATTATCCCCCATCGCGAAAGTATTGGACCTGAATACCCACCGGCCCCGCGTGAAATCGGGGAATTCGACCGGCGCGCTGCCCATCGAGATGGAAGCCTCCGATAACGGCGTAATGGAGAGCCAGGTAGCGGCGTCGTACGCGTCGAACGGCGGTTCTTGGTTGTTTTTCGCACATTCAACAAAGGCATTCAGCAGGAAGAAATCCATCCCGCCGTGACCGGCGCCTTCCGCCTGGTGTTCCAGCCTTTTCCAGAGCGGGTGATCGTATTTTTCGAGCCAGGATGCGGCCTCTTCCCAGGTATGCGGCTTACTTTTGCCTTCGATGTAGAGCGATTTATTGACGTCCATCCAGAGGCCTTTCGTGCCCTGCACCCTGAAACCCAGCGAATACGGCCGCGGCAGGTTGGTGTCGTGCGACATGATGACGGTTTCCCCGTTGCTGGTTTTGATCAGGGTCGTGACGATATCCCCCAGGTTGAACCGGACCTTCGCGTTGGGGTGGTTCTCGCCGCCTTTGGGGTGGTTGACGATGTATTCGTGCAGCCCCCTTGTCTTGGTGGCCATGGAAGTGAGGTAAAGGAAGCGGTTGCCCCGGTTGATGTTGGTGTACATGGCCACCGGACCGATGCCGTGCGTGGGATAGAGCTCGCCGTTGCGGTGTACGGAATGCAGCGTCCGCCAGCGGGCTTCGCTGAAGCCTTTTTCGCCGAACTCAACCCCGCTGTCGTATGGGGTTACGCCGTCATTGAACTTGACGCCGCGCAGATCGTGCTGATAGCCGCATTCCAGGTGCACCATTTCGCCGAACAGATCCTGGCGCACCATATTCAGGATGGCCATGACATCCCGTCGGTAACATACGTTTTCCAGGAAAAACAGGTGAACGCCGGTTTGTTCGTGCGTATTGACGAGCTGCCAGCACTCATCCAGGGAAAAGCCGCCGCAGACTTCCACGCCGGTATATTTCCCGGCCTTCATGGCGGCAATGGCCATTTCGCTGTGCCAACGCCAGGGTGTGGCGATGATGACGGCGTCGATATCCTGGCGCGCCAGCAATTCGAGGTAGCCGCGTTCGCCGTTTTTGAAGACAGCGGGCTTGGGCTTGCCCTTTTTACTGATCATTTCCAGGGTGCTGTTGATCATTTTATCGTCGATGTCGCAAATGGCAACAACGTCGCAGTCCGTGCGATCAAGCGCCAGCCCGACGTGGGATTGGCCGCGCAGGCCGACGCCGATAAACCCGAGGTTGATCCTGGATTTCGGTTTTTCCCTCAATATTGCGGTTGCTTTTGTCAGTGTTTCTGCGGCGCCGGCCGGTACGGCTATGCCTGCGGCGCCGGCCAGGACAGACTGCTGGATGAAGGTCCGCCTGTCCAATGATTTTTGATTTGCCATATGGTTTTTGTTTTGTTCGGCGTGAAAATAACAATTTACGCGGGCTTGAAACCGGAAAACCCCGGCTTGTAGGCATCCTTTTAGATTGTAAAATCACCAAATTTTCTTTGGCAGCATACTTGTCCCCTGCCTTATCTTTGCCACATGGAGATTTCTCAACCGATCAATTTCACCCGGCAAAGACAAATCCTCGCCGCAGGCCTCATGGTCATTGCGGCTACCTGCTTTTCCGTAAAAGCCGTGCTCATCAAACTGGCCTATCGGTATGAGGTGGACAGTACCTCGTTGCTGGCGCTCAGGATGGCGTTTTCCACGCCCATTTTCATCCTGGTCGCCTGGTGGAACAATCGCCGGCAGACCCGCAGGATGAACGCCGTAAAAATGAGCCGGCAGGACCTGGCCAAGGTGGCGGCGCTTGGCCTCACCGGTTATTACCTGGCCAGTTTTCTCGACTTCTACGGCTTGCGCTATATCAGCGCCGGGTTGGAGCGGCTCGTCTTGTTCACCTACCCTACCCTGGTGCTGCTGATCTCGGCAGCCGTTCTGAAAAAGAAGGTTACCCGGATCCAGCTCATCTCTTTGGCCATAACCTACTTCGGCGTCCTGCTTGTTTTTGCCGATCGCGCTCATTTGGGCAACCCCGGTCAATTCCGGACCGGCGCCCTGCTGATCTTCGGCAGCGCGCTTGCTTATGCGATCTACATGGTGGGCAGCGGAACCCTGCTGCACCGGATCGGCACCCTGAAATTCACCTCTTACGCCATGACCGCAGCCGGCGCGGGCGTATTGATTCACCACGGCATTTTTTACCAATGGCGGCTTTTCCACTTTGTTGCGCCGGTTTATTACCTCAGTTTTGCCATGGCCATCATTGCCACCGTACTGCCTACTTTCCTGGTCGCAGAGTGCATACGGGTCATCGGCGCCAACAATACCTCCATTATCAGCGGCATCGGGCCGATCACGACCATCATCATGGCCTGGTTTATTCTGGGCGAACGGGTAGGACCGCTGCAATGGGCCGGAACGATTTTTGCCATTGCAGGGGTATTGCTGATCAGTTTAAAACGCCAGAGAACCTGAAGCGAACCAATGTTCACCGGCCACGGCCAGGCGCTGATCCTGCAACCGCACTCCTAAAACAACGTTCAGCAGTCAACATGCAGCACAAACCGACCGGCACAATCGGGCCTACAACCGGATCACTTTCCGCGAAAACCGCCGCTGTCCGTTCGCATCCTCACTCACAATGAAGTAAACGCCGGAATGCAGGTTGCTCAGGTCCAGGAAAGCGCGGTTATCGGCAAAATTGAGCTCCAGAGACGCCACCTGCCTGCCGTCCATCATGAATATGCTGACCGGTAATGCGCCTTCATACGGGTATTCGATCTGGATGCAGGAAAGCGTTGGGTTCGGGAAAAGTGAAAATACCGCTACATCGGTCGGCAGGGGATCTTTATGGAAATACTGCTCCGCAAATTCGAGCGCTTCCGGGCCGATCTCCATGCCCAGGAATCGCCCCGGCATATCGTCCATCGGCGGATGGATCCCGCCGTATATGCGCGAAAGGCTGCATTGGTCGGCAGCATCGCGATAGGTCGCCCATTGCAGGGTCAGGTCCTGGCTTGGGCCGTCTTCGAATACCAGAAACTGGTTTTGTTTGCAAAAGAACTGCCCCATGCCGCCGGGAAAGTAAGGGTCGCCGGTAATGGCCGTCAGTACCTCTGCCGCTGCCCGGCTGTATGTGGAATGCCCGCTGACATACCCTGCAAACGGCGGGGAGACAAAAGTCGGCCGTTGGTACGGCCACCAGCCCGCAGCGCGGATCCAACCGACGCCGGCGACATCGTGTTCCGGGTCGGGAATGTAAAACGGTCCTTTCCAGGCCCACAATTTGATCTGCCCGATATTTTCTCCGTTAGGCCCCTGGAGCGGATCGCCGGGATTGATGAGTTCGACATATCCCGGTACCAATGGGATGCCGCCTGGGTGATAACCTGGCAAATCAGGGTCGGAGCTTTGCCCGTATTCGGCCATTCCGCGGATTGCCGTGACCGGCCGGGCAGAGTCGTACCAACCTTTTATTCCCCAGACGGTGACCGCAACATCGTGCATGGCGCCGCCCAGGGCGAAGTAGGTTTTGACATCCCATTCCAGATTGTCCAGTACGGGCCCTTCTCCGCGCCAGCGTTTTTCCAGACTCGGTTGATCATTGACGTAATTGAGAATGGTAAACCAATGGCCGGGCGGTGTTTCTGAATTGGGGCCGTCCGCCCAGAATTCCGCCAGAACCCGGTAATAATCCGCCCGGTGAACCAGTTGCGGGACGTACGGCAAGCCTGTCTTGGGATTATTGTCATACCCTATGCCCGGGTCGCCGCCTTCAAAAAGGTTATAGAAATCATGGTATTTCTCCAGCGTCGTGGGGTATTCCTGGATATTTCCGATCGAAGCAGGCGAAATATCGATCATCTCGCCGTCCTTGGTATCCAGCAAAGACGACCAGATGGCCACTACCGAATGGTTCCATTTGTATTCCTCGGAAGGCCCGCCGGTTTTGGTGGTATCAAAATAAGGCGGCGGCCCCGGATCGTGATAAACCCAGTAATCATGCCCGTCCCGCTGATAGACATTGGCTTCCGATTCTTTCAGTGAAAACGGCAATACCCTGCCCCATTCCGGACTGACAAAAGGCGGAATCCTGTTTTCAAAGACATTGCCGCTTTGGTCGATGAATTGGGCAAAGCCCAGCGGTTGCCAGCGGTTGAGGTCCACGAAATCCGGATTACCCGGAGCCGCTACATACAACGGAGGATTTACCGGCTCATAATACAGATTGGCATACTCCCCGGCTTCGTTGGCCCCGTCCTGCAATCCGTATGCAATCACGCATCTGGCGATATAATTGCCCATTTCCGCCGGTCCGCAAAAATAGTTGGCGGAAGTATTGGATTTATCGTATCCCAGAGAATCCATCAGAAAATCGATCTCCTTATAAAAATTCTCCTTCCCGGGTGAGTTTTCAAACCGGTGTTTCAATAAGCGATAAACCGCAAAACTGACGGCCTCATCCTGAGCGGCCTTGACATCGGCCGGAGCGGGGAAGGGCTTCAGGGCGCAGGAAAAACCATGTACGGTCTTTCCCAGCAAATAAGGTTCTGCATTCGGGCTGTAAACGGCCCAGGCGTCGTACATGGCCACACTGGTATGAAACAGGTTGCGGGCGTGCACCGTCGGCCGGGCAAGGTCGGTCCGGATGCCGTCGAGCAATCGTTCATTCCACAACCTGGCAACTGAGTGCTGAGCCCGGAGCAAACCGATTGCCGCTACCGAGAAAAATAGGATTAATGTAGATTTCCTGATCATGTGTATAGCTTTTGGCACGGTAAAAAATCACTCAAATCAACTATAAAAGACGGGCAAATTTTGGGCAAAAGCTGGTTTTTGCCGCGCCTTAACCAAATTTTAGCATTCCCGGGCCGCATAAAGTGCAATTTATCCCTGTTCCGGCTTCATAAACCTGCCGCTGCTTTAACGAATAAGATAAAATCCGCCAACAAAATCCTCTTTACACATTAACCCCTTATCTTTCGGACCACAGGTCCGCAGGACCGCAATATCTGTACCCCACTCACACCCCCAAAGGTCCGTAGGACCGCAATATCTGTAACAGGTCCAACAGACCGCAACACCCACACCGTGAAGCCACCTACCATCCTCATCACCCGAAAAATCCCTGCAACCGGTCCGGATCTGCTCCGCAAGGAAGGATACACCGTCAACGTATGGCCGGAAAACCGGGCAATGACGCCTGATGAGCTGATCAACGAGGCGAAAAAAGCCGACGCTCTGCTGTGCCTGAGCACCGATGCCATCGACGCCCGCTTCCTCAACGCCTGCAGACACCTGGAGATCATTTCCCAGTTTGCAGCCGGCTATGACAATATCGACCTGAAGACTGCGGCATCGCTGGGCATTCCGATCGGCAACGCACCGGGCGCCATGAGCGAGTCGACCGCCGATATCGCTTTCCTGCTCATGATCGCCGCCTCCCGGAAAATGCTCTTCCATCACAAACGAATCCTGAACGGGCAATGGGGTGAGTTCGACCCGGAATTCGGCCTCGGCATCGAGCTCAAAAACAAAACCCTGGGCATCTTCGGCCTGGGCAAGATCGGCACAGCTATGGCACAGCGTTGCAAAGGCGCTTATAATATGGATGTCATTTACCACAACAGAAAACGCAACCCGGAGGCAGAAGCCGCCCTGGGCGCAAAATGGGTTGATTTTGATACCTTGCTGGAACAAAGCGACGCGCTCTCCGTCCACAGCGTGCTCAGCCCGGAGACCCGCGGCATTTTCAACAGACAGGCCTTTGAAAAAATGAGATCCACCGCTATTTTCATCAATACCTCGCGCGGCGCCCTGCACAACGAACCCGACCTGATCAACGCCCTGAATACCGGCAAAATATGGGGCGCCGGCCTCGACGTAACCAACCCCGAACCCATGCATCCCGAAAGCCCCCTGCTGAATATGGAAAATGTGGCCGTCCTCCCGCATATCGGCTCCGCAACGGTAGAAGCCCGAAACGAAATGTCAAGAATGGCCGCCGTGAATATTACGGAATTTTATAAAGGGAACCCTGTACCGTTTCTTGTGAGGGTGAGAGGGTGAGGGAGGGAGGTGAGAGGGAGTGAGGGAGTGAGAGGGAGAGAGAGAGAGAGGGTGAGAGGGTGAGAGGGTGAGAGAGTGAGAGAGGGTGAGAGAGGGTGAGAGGGTGAGAGGGTGAGAGAGGGTGAGAGGGTGAGAGAAGGTGGGTGATTATTTGCATCATTAAAAGAAAAGTAAAATGAAAAAAATATGCCTTGTTCTGATTTCAGCATTTCTTGTTTTTTCCTGTACTGAAAGCAAAAAGACCTTTGAGCTGACCCATGGGGTGCATATTTCAGGTGTGACGATCCTGGCGGGTGAGAACGGCGATTTTAGTCCGTTCAACGGGCATGTGGTCACGGAAGGTGAAAAGATACTCTATGTCGGGGAAGCAGAACCGAAGGTTCGGGGGGAATACAGAAAAATTGAAGGAAAGGGCAAGTATTTGATTCCGGGCCTGATCGACAGCCACGTTCACATCACGGAAGTTCAGGGGATGGCCTATCAGCAATTGGAAAAGAACCCTGAACTGGTTGCCGGTTTCAAGGCTCAAATGCCGAGGAGTTATCTTTATTTCGGATTTACCACCCTGGTCAACCTCGGCGGGATATCCCAGGACCTGATCGATTTCATACATGATCAACCCTTGAAACCTGATCTGTATCATACCGGTTGGTCAGGGGCGTCGGTCGCCAATGGCTACCCTATGAATTTTGCACCGGAGTCGATCCGTTTTGAAATCACGCCCAATTTCATATACCTGGAAAGCGAAGCGGAAAATATCCCGGATCAATACGACCCGGCGGATCATACCCCTGAAGCCGTGGTAAAACGCATCAGGGAATCGGGGGCCATTGCGGTTAAAGCCTATTATGAAACCGGGTTCCACGGCATGGCCGACCTGCCGGTCCCGACAAAAGAGATCCTGGTAAGGCTTCAGGAAGAAGCCCATAAAAACGGGTTGGTGCTCACGGTCCATGGCAATTCTCTGGAAGCGCACGCTATATTGAGCGAGGTGGGCGTGGATATAATTGCCCATGGTTTATGGAATTGGGGTGCATATAAATCGGCGCCGAAGGACTCCCTGCCGGAAGAGATAAAAAGCGTGCTGGACAAGCAGATTGAAAAGCAGATCGGTTATACGCCGACCCTGACCGTACTGGAGGGGGAAAGGGTTTTAGCTGATCGGGCGTTCCTGGATGATCCCCGGCTCAGGAAGGTTATTCCCGGCGCTATGATAACCTGGTATAGATCGGAGGAAGGGCAGTGGTTTGCAAAGGAGCTTTTTGAAGGGTACTCACCGGAGGAAGTCAATGAGATCTATGGAAGAATTCAGGCTCATGGGGATCTCGCATTAAAGTATTTGTCGGACAACGGCGGCCTGATCCTGTTTGGTACGGATACCCCTTCCGCGCCTACTTATGGGAACCCGCCCGGCCTGAACGGCTATGCGGAGATCAGGATGATGCATGAAGCGGGCGTCCCGCTCGGTAAAATCCTGGCGTCCGCTACCGTTAACAATGCAGCGGCCTTCCACCTGGATTCGCTTGTCGGTTCAATAGCGGTTGGGAAACGGGCCAATATGTTACTTTTGACAAAGAACCCCATGGAGGAGGTAGAGGCTTATGACCATATTGATAAAATCATCCTGGGCGGAGAAGTGGTTGAAAGGGAGGAATTGTCTGTCCGGGAATAAAAAGTATTGGGATGAAATATTTATCACTGGTATTTTTGGTGATGATCGCGCCTGCCTGTCAGGTTCAGAAAGCGGATAACAGAACATTGAACTTCCCGGCAATCCGGGAAAAGGTTGATCAATTGCCGGAGAAGGAAAAACTGTGGATTTTCATCCTGGCGGGCCAATCCAATATGGCCGGAAGGGGTTTTGTCGAGCCCGTGGATACGGTTCCCAACAAACGGATATTCAGTTTGGATGAGCATAAAAATTGGGTTTACGCCAAAGAGCCTTTGCATTTTTATGAACCCAACCTGACGGGGCTGGATTGCGGTGTGTCCTTTGCGAAAGCGTTGTTGAAATGTATACCTGAAGATATATCCATCGGGCTGGTCCCTTGTGCGGTCGGCGGATCGGCAGTTGCACAGTGGAATAACGATGAAGTATACCGGGGTGTGAAGCTGTTGACCAATTTCAGGGAAAGAGCGACAGCTGCTCAGGGGCAGGGCGTAATTAAGGGCATATTATGGCACCAGGGAGAAAGCGACGGAAACAGCGAGCGAATTCCCAGGTACAGGGAAGCGGTAGAGGAATTGTTTAAAACATTCAGAGCGATTACAAAGAATGACGAGCTGCCCATACTTGTTGGCGAATTAGGGGCCTATATGAAGCCGAGGGAAACCCAGGAGAATTGGGACTCCATCAACCGGATCATCCATGAAAGTGCGGATTCAGATCCGAACAGGTTTGTCATTTCAACGAAAGACCTGAAACACAAAGGCGACCATATCCATTTCAATTCGAAATCGCAACGGGAGATCGGACGGCGGTTTGCGAGGGAATATTTGAAGGAGGTATTGGGTTTGACGCCGTGTTGGTAGTAGCTACTTAAAAATAGCCATAGCTGCCACCCTTTTAATTTTCATGCATCATCCTTTAAAGCGCCAATTGACCGGATCAACAGCGCAATCATTACGCCGTCAAAAAATTTCTTCTGGTTTGATACATCAGCAAAAAGCCTCTTTTACTTGCTTCATCCAGAAACGAGCGGTTGATCAGGGTTTCTGCAAATGCCTGTTTTGACAAGAAAGGGTGTAATAATTTTTCTATTCTGCTTTCGATTATTCCAATCCTGTTTGCAAGCTCAGTAAAATCGGCTTTACCGGGATGTCCGGTTCTTCTGAAGGCATCGCTTTTGAAATTGTCAGCGAATAAACCCTTACTCAAAGCAAAATCGGTATCGTCCACATGCAGCCTGGTATTGATCAGGTCATACGCCGGACTCAGGGTATAGTCGCCTTGGGGCGTCTCCAAAAGAGAGAAATTTTTCAGATGCGCATCGCCGTTGGAGAACAGGAAGTTGAAAACAATGACCGAGAAATACTTTTCCATTTCGACCCGCCACGCGGGAACGAACTTCTGGATCAATAACCCGATTTCCTCGTAGCTGTAGTCATATTTGAAGTTAGGCCCGGCGTTATCGGCTGTTTTGCCTGCGAGTGTTGCAAAATCTTCTTTTCCCCATTTCCCTCCACCTGGTTTGACGTCGAAACGTTTGGTGATATAGGCGGGTGAACCGTCCCTGAAAAAAATAACGGCATTTTCAGCTGTAGGAATGCTGTAAACCTGCCGGGCTATTTGCATGGTCAGGTGTTCGTTGGCGGGAACTTGATTAGGCTTTTTCAAATCCCTGGGGATGGGCTTGAGGAGATAGGTCCCTTGTTCGCCTTCATGGGTAAGCCGGAGATGGTTCTTTTCAAGAAGCAAGCTGGATTTTTCCTGAACGCCTGATATGGATATTCTTTTGCGGTTTTCTAAGAACAGTTCTGCAACCGATTCGTTTCGCTGAGGCAGGTCATAGGGGAGGATATGGCTTACCTTTTTACCGTTAAACAGATTCCTCAAACAGCCCGGACTGTAGGTTGAATAGCCTTCGGCGAGCGTGCCCGGACAGTATTTTATTTCATCCAGGATCATGCTTCGGGGGATGATTTGACTGTTATGGCGCCAATCGTATCGTATTGCGCCGTTGCTGATAACAGCCCGAAATGATCATTTTCGTCAATTCTTAACAGCCTGTTTTGCAATTTCCGATTGACGCCTTCACTCAACATATTGTAGAAAAAGGGGAATAAATATTCGCTGTGGTATTCTTTTTGGGATTTTGGAAGCGTCAGGCTGACGGACGGCATTGAGGTATCGCTAAAATAGCGGTCATCATAGGTGAAAACATAATGACGGCGATTTAACTCCGTTAGCAAACCGGCTTTGACGCCATTCCGATATACCTCCAATGTTCGCATTCAGGTCAGAAATTTTTTTTGACAGTCAGCGTCAATTCCATTCCCAGCACTTCCGCCAATTTGTGGACAATTTCCAAAGTCGGATTTCCCTGTCCGCGTTCCAGTTTATAGAGGGTGTTGACGCTAACCCCAGCCAGTTCTGCAAGGTGCGGTTGGGTGATTTTTAACGCTCGCCTTCTGGTTCTAATGGCTGCTCCAATTTGATTGACCATTATTATAATGTGATTTTAAAGTCAAAAATAGCAAAAAAAATATTTATTCTATCAAAAATCACATTACAGTGTGAAAATTTCATTTTTATCTATTGTTTGCTAAAATACATGGATAAAATCATACTACAATGTGGTTTTAAGGATATTTCTAACTTAATTCAAAGCGTCAATCTGCTCCAGCAACCACTCCCGCTCCGTCAGGCTTTCTTCGCTTTCCACCTGTTGCCGGAGTTTTTCCAATGCTTTTTTGTCATAAGGGTTGACCGTCAGCAACTTTTTGGCGTAGCGGATGATCGCCAAATAGTTGTTGCGGTGGTACCCCAGGATGCGTTTGCGGCTGAGGAACACCTTCATGGCGTCGAGGTGGGAGTGCAGCAGGTCGAACGCGCTGTTTTCGTAATAAATTTTCAGCTGGAGGGTTTTTGCGGCCAGGTTGAGCAGGACGTCCTGGTATTCGGTCTTTTGCAGCAGATCCAGCGCCTGGTCGAATTGACGGCGGCGGTAGGCCAGTTGGGCCAGGGAAAAGCTGTACATGCTTTCGCGGTATTCCGACGGGAGCTGATCGCGGTATTGGTGGATGAAGGTCTCGGCCCAATCCAGCGCGTCGGTCTTGATGGCCATGGCAGCTATGTTCCGGTAGGTAAAACGCGAGAGTTCGCCCTTTTCTGTAAGGATGCCTTTTTCCAGTCCGAACTGGTAGAGCGCCAGCCCTTCGTGGGCAAAGGCCCGCTCGCCCTCATTCAACCGGCGAATGCAGTAATTGATGGCGATGAGCAGCAGATCGCGGGATTCTTCACCCGGGAGGACGCCGAAATGGGCGCGCAACAGGTCCTTGAATCGATCGAAACAACCCGCTTTACCGGGGTTCTCCAGGCTTTCCAATGCGTGGAAATAGAGGCTCACTGCCGGAAACCGCAACAGGTCGTTTTCCCGGATATACTTGTGTACCGCCGGTAAAATACCCGGATCATAATCTTTCCTGTAAACCTGTTGCCGGGAGAGCGCCAGGCAGGCGTACCTGAGTTTGGCGATGAAATAGGCCAGATCCAGATGGCGGTGGATCTCCTCCAGGTTCAGGTCGCGGACCCGCAGTTGCCCTGAATTGAGCAGGTGTTCCTGTTCTTCCCGGATGAAATGGAGTTGGTGATAGGCCTGGTCGCGATAGGCCCCGGCTTCCAGCCGATCGGACAGCAACCGGGCCGCAGAGGCAAAATGGGCCGGGAGGTTCCGCTTCCGGTAAGCCGTCATGACGCCGGCCTGGACACCCAGGTCATCGGCCTGCCACGCGTTCAGTGCGAGGAATTGTTCGGCCAGTTTCAGCAAACGACTCATCATCAGGCGCATTTGGGTATCTTCGTAGGGTTGCCGGGGAAACAATTGATCAAAGATTTGAGGTTTTTCCGGCACGGGGCGCTGCGCTGACAGCAAAGGCAGCAACAATCCGAGCAAGTCGACGAGTTCGTCCTGCCGGTTGAAATACGGCGAGCGGACAAACCGGTCGAATTCGCGGAGTTCGGCGCGGCTGAAGGTTTCGAGGAGCTGCAGGAGGCGGCTGTTTTTCATGGTTTTCCTGTACCCTGGTTTGCGCCGACCTTTTTGTCGGCTGTAAATTTGATAAGCAGGTTATGAAAATAATTTCAAAATTAGTACATATTATTTTATAAATAATTGTTTAACAATATTTTAATAAATTTTATCAGATTATTTTTTGTACATTCTATTAAAAATGTTATTGTTTTCTAACGGCAATAGGAAGATTTTTGTAAGGTCAAAAAGCGCAGACATGAAAGCAGATTTTCCCGTGGTATTCCGAATCCTGTTATTGATAAGCCTGACGACCGGGGCCTTTGGGCAGGGCTGGGTGAAACACTACCCCGATGATTTTGGGGCTACCGTCGGCATCGACGCCAAGCCCACCGCTGACGGCGGGTTCATCCTGCTCAGCGAGGTGGATTTTCCCACCGGCGCAATCCGGCGCTACATCCGGCTGACCAAAGCGGACGCCGAAGGCAACACGCAATGGGAAAAGATCTACAATGAGGGGGAGATCCAGGATGTGCAGGCGGCGGATGTCTGGCCGGTGGAAGGCGGGTATGCAGTGGGTTACAGCCAGAACGGGGTGCTTTCCTTCATGCTGACCGACCTGTACGGCGATACGGTCCTGACCCGGCAATACCCTGAGGCTATTACCAGCAATTGTTTCGCCATGAACCCGACACCCGACGGCGGTTTCGTCATGGGCGGCATTTATACCCCGGATTTTTCACCGTCCAGCGCGACCATCCTGAAACTGGACGGCCAAGGCAATCTCCAATGGTGGAAAGATATTCCGGGCAGCGCGGCCATTCACGGCCCGTATACCGGCGAATGGGACCTGAAACCCACTGCTGACGGCGGCTATATCATAACCGGAACCATTAATACGCAACTGATCTGGACCAAACTCGACGCCAACGCCGATCTGGTCTGGTCGAAAAGCCTGCAGGGCTCCCCCGCAATCCATGGATATTCCATTATCGAAACGGCTGCCGGCGGTTACCTGATCGGGGCAGCAGCTGACGGGCTTTCCGGTCCGTGGCCGTTTTTAGTCCGTACAGATACCGACGGAGAAGTGCTTTGGCAGAAGGCTGAGCCCTGCACCTGCCTGGTTTCCGACCTGATCGAAGCCGGTGACGGTAATTATATCGCAGTGGGCTCACTGGGATCTTTTTACAGCAACCTGGGGGCACCATTGATCGACAAATATGGAGACAACGGGGCATTGATATGGTCCTCCGTTCTTTCTGATGACCCTTCGCATCCATGGTCATTCGCCGGTGTCTATCCGGACGGGAACGGCGGGTTTATCCTGGCCGGCGCCGATGGGTACGAAGCGATGATGGTCCGCATCAACGGACAGGGGCGGTACAATCCGCATTTGCTGCAAGGCCACGTAGCGCTGGATGATGACTGCATCATCGACGACCAGAGTACGCCGCTTTCCGGGTGGGTCGTTGAAATCGAAAATAACGAAGGAACGGTATACGCAACTACCAACGAACTGGGGTATTACGAGGTCAGCCTGGATACCGGCCAATACCAGGTGACGGCGGTGCTGCCCTCGCCCTATTACGGTTTCGGCTCGTGCCCCGGCAGCGTGTCCGTGTCGCTTTCCACGGTGAATGATTCGACAACGGTGGATTTTCCTGTGGCTGTTTTCCAGGAATGCCCTTATTTGTCGGTGGATATTTCGACCAGTATCCTTCGGCGCTGTTTTCCGTCAATCTATTCGGTCCATTATTCCAATCAGGGGACCGTCCCTTCGGAAAATACGGAGATCCGGGTGGTGCTCGATCCCTTCATGACCGTCCAAAGCGCGAGTTTGCCCTACCAGACTTCGGGCGATACCCTGATCTTTGAATTGGGAGCGCTTGGGGTCAATCAAGGCGGATTTTTTACCGTTACGGTGCTGGTTGGTTGCGACAATGTCAGCATCGGTCAGACGCATTGCACCTCAGCAACCATCAGCGCTTCCAACCTGTGCCCCCCTACCGGAAATGATACGCCGTCTGTATCGGTGACCGGGGCATGCGACGGCGAAAACGTGACCTTTCAACTAAAGAACAACGGCCCGGGCCTGATCCAGGATGCTCAGTTTATTGTCGTAGAAGACGACGTCATGCTGGCGCCGACGATGTACAACCTGGCTGAAGGACAGGAAAAGGATTATCTTTTTCCCGCCAACGGCTCTACCTGGCGATTGGAAACACCGCTTTTTCCCAATGCTTTCGACGGGCAATTCGTCAGCGCGGTCCTGGAAGGCTGCGGCACCAACGACGCCGGAACATTCAGCACGGGGTTCGTCAATCAGTTTTCCGTTGACGGGAATTCCGAATCCTCGGATACCGACTGCAGCCAGAACGTGGGTTCCTACGATCCCAATGATAAAACGGCTTTCCCGGAAGGCTATAAGTCCGACAACGAAATTTATCCTAATCTCCCGATCGAGTACCTGATCCGGTTCCAGAACACGGGCACGGATACGGCATTCCGGGTTGTGGTGATCGATACCCTATCCAAATACCTCGACCCGGCGACCATCCAACCCGGTGCGTCCAGCCATCCCTATCGCTTCGAACTGTACGGCCCGGGCATCGCCAGATTCACCTTTGACCCGATCGCTTTACCGGACAGCACGGCAAATGAACCGGCCTCCCGCGGTTTCGTCAAATTCACCATTGCACAACGCCCCGATCTGCCGGAAGGGACCCGCATCGAAAACCAGGCCGGCATCTACTTCGACTACAATGCACCGGTGCTGACCAATACGACCTTCCATACGGTATGGGATTACCTGAACAGCCCGAACAGCGCGGTGGAATCGCCGTCGAAAATGATCGCACTCCTCCTGGTCCCCAATCCGGTATCCCGAACGGCCGGTCTTTCCATCCAGGGCGCCGATATCGAATCCGGCGAGCTGGTTCTATATGATGGGTTCGGTAAAATGGTGACGGTGCAACCGATCCGTTCCAACCGTGCGGAACTCAACGTTCAATACCTTCCGGCAGGATTGTATTTCTTCCGGGCGCGCTCCGGTGGAAGATGGGTCGGGGCCGGGAAAGTGGCGGTTCAGTAAAAGTTAAAATGTAAATTTGAGTAATGCAAAATGTAAAAGTGGTGGACGGCCGCTTTTACATTTTGCATTTCAACTTTTGCATTTATCCTTACAAAACCCCTATCTTGTCCCAGTCCAATCTATTCAAACCATGGAATTCGGGAAATTGCCCGACATTTCGGGGGTGGACTTCAGCCTGCCTCCGGAACCGGCAGCCAATCATACCGTGCTGGCCAGGGTGAGCCCTGACCCCGATCTGCCTGTTTTCTATGTCGGTTGCACGGGGTGGTCGATGCCGCAATGGGTCGGCAAGGTGTACCCGCCGAAAACAAAATCCACTGCATACCTTTACCATTACAGCCGGCAGTTCAACACCATTGAGCTGAATACGACGCATTACCGGATCCCGGACTTTGATACTGTTCAAAAATGGAAATCTGAATCTGCACCGGACTTCCGATTTTGCCCAAAGGTGCCGCAAACCATCAGCCACAGCAACGACCTGGGGCTGGGTGGGCCGCTGATCCCGCAGTTTTGCGATTCGGTAGCCGGTTTGGAAGAAAAAATGGGGTGCTGCTTTTTGCAGTTGCCGCCCTATTTCGGCCCCGACCGGATCAAAATCCTGGAAAATTTCCTGAAAGCCTGGCCGGCGGAAATCCCGCTGGCGGTGGAAATGCGCCAGGAAAACTGGTTTAAACCCGGTGAAGGACAAGATGCGTTATGGGACCTGCTTGAAGACAACGGTGTCGCTGCCGTCATCACGGATGTCGCCGGCCGGCGGGATGTGGCACATATGCGGCTGACCGCTCCGAGGACGATGGTCCGGTTTGTCGGCAACAACCTGCACCCGACCGATTACAAAAGGATCGACCAATGGGTAGCGCGAACCGCCAGCTGGTTTGAAGAAGGGTTGGAGGAAATTTTTTTCTTTACCCACGAGCCGGACAATATTCTGGCGCCGGATTTAGCCGTTTATTTGTGTGACCAATTGCAACCCGTCCGCGGCCTGACCTGGAGAGGACCCCAGATGATCCGATCCGAGGGCAGCGGCCAAATGAGTCTTTTTTAGTTATGAGCTCCTCAATTACCCAGTCGCTAGTGCCCTTCGTCCCCCGCGATATCAGCTGGCTTTCCTTCAATTACCGTGTGTTGCAGGAGGCCAAGGACCCTTCCGTACCCCTGTTCGAACGGCTGAAATTCCTGGCCATTTACAGCAATAACCTGGATGAGTTCTTCCGCGTGCGCATGTCTAACCATCGGTACATCATGCGCATCAGCAAGAAGACCAAGCGCGAACTGGATATCGCACCCAAGAAGACGGTCCTGGAAATCCAGCGGATCGTGAACAAGCACCAGGAGGAGTTCAGCCGGATCTTCGAACAACTGGTCCTGGAATTGCGGCAGCACAAGGTGTTCATGCTCCGGCGCCTGGACCTGAACGACGAGCAGCTCGAGTTCGTTGAGGCCTATTTCCGGGATCACATGTTGCCGTTCGTGCAGCCGGTTTTGCTGGTGAAAAACAAAGTGCGCCCGTTCCTCAACAATGCGGCGCTCTACCTGGCCATCCAGATGAAGTCGAAGGATGCCTCGAATGCGCCGGATGAATACGGCCTGGTAAAGATCCCGTCGGATCACCTGCCGAGGTTCATTCAATTGCCGTCCTCGTCCGACCGGCACGACCTGATCATCCTGGATGATATTGTCCGGCATTCCGTTTCCTGGATGTTTCCCGGCTACAAGATCATCGATACCTTTTCCATCAAGTTGTCGCGGGACGCCGAATTGTACATCGACGATGAGTTTTCAGGGGATTTGATCCAGAAGATCAAGACCAGCCTTGCCAAGCGCCAGGTCGGGCCGCCGTCGCGGTTTGTATACGACCGCCAGATGCCGCCCGAACTGCTGAATTACCTGATGGAGGTGTTCGAACTGGAGCGTTACGATATTTTGCGGGAAGGCCGTTACCACAACAACTTCGACTTTTTCAAGTTCCCCGATTTCGGGATGCACCAGCTGAAGAATACGCCCTTGCCGCCGATCCCGTACGAGCCGCTGGAGGGGGCCCCCGACCTGTTCAAGGCCATCCGTGAACGGGACCACCTGATCCATGTGCCGTACCACAGTTATGACGCCGTGCTGCGACTGTTTGAGGTGGCCGCCCGGGACCCCAAGGTGACCCATATCAAGATCGTCCAATACCGGGTAGCCCGCAGATCGAGGATCATGCAATCCCTGATCGATGCGGTCAAACAGGGCAAGCAGGTGTCGGTCTTTATCGAAGTCAAGGCCCGTTTTGACGAGGAAGCCAATCTGGAATGGGGTGAGCAGTTGGAAAAGGCGGGCGTAAGGGTGCATTACAGCTTCCCCGGGCTGAAAGTGCATGCCAAACTGGCCCTGATCCGGCGGGTGGAACGCCGCAAAGAGCAGATGTTCACGTACCTGTCTACGGGGAACTTCCACGAGGAGACGGCCAAGGTTTACGGCGATTTCGGCCTGTTTACCGCCGATCCGCGCCTGGTCAATGAGGCCGCCAGGGTATTTTCCTTCCTGGAAACGGTGCAAAGCCCGGCGCACCCGTTTGAACACCTGCTGGTCGGGCAGTTCAACCTCAGGTCCGGGCTCGAAGAATTGATCGATTTTGAGATCGCGGAGGCCATGGCCGGCAGGAAAGCGAAGATCATCCTTAAACTCAACAGTTTTCAGGACGAGAACATGATCGCCAAGTTATACCAGGCCAGCAAAGCGGGCGTGGAGATCCACCTGATCATCAGGGGGATTTGCTGCCTGGCGCCGGGTATCAAGGGGTTGAGTGAGCATATCCATGCCATCAGTATTGTCGACCGCTACCTGGAGCACGCCAGGGTCTTTATATTCCACCACGGGGGCGAAGATCTCATCTATCTTTCTTCGGCCGACTGGATGGTGCGCAACCTGACTTACCGGGTGGAAACGGCATTCCCGGTCTACGATCCCTCGATCAAAAAGGAGATCCAGGATATCATCGACCTCCAGCTGCGCGATAACGTAAAGGCCCGCATCCTGGATAAAGGGCTGACAAACAAGTACTACCGCAACGGCTCCGATATGGCCATCCGCTCACAACTTGAAACGTATTATTATGTAAAAAGGAAAGCGGAATCGTACAGGCCGTCGAAAAAATCTGGAGCCTGATCCAAGAAATTGGTTTTCCGCAATGAACAGGGATAGTTTTGCATCCGATTCATCAATTTCTAACTATATGAAACGGATAAACAGCTTTTTCTCCCTGGTCGCGATTGCAGGCGTTTTGTTTTTGTCGGCTTGCCAGCAACCGCTGCCCGACGACGCACTTGCCAACGTTCCCGAAGGGGTATCCTTCGTTACCGCGATCAATATTCCCCGGTTGATGGAAAAAGCGGAATTCGAAAAGGTCCGCCAAATGGGCTTCTACCAGAAAATAACAGAACAAGCAGCCGAAAAGAACCCCGCATTTGCTGAAGTGCTGAAAGACCCCGCTTCAGCCGGCGTAGATTTGCAGAAGAACGCCTACGTGGCTATGATCCTGTCGGCGGACACGGTAAACGAAGGAAAGACCGTAGCCTTTCTTTTCTCGATAGCGGACAAGGCTAAATTCGAACAGGCGGTCAACGATATCAGAATCAAAGCGCTCCAGACCGGTAATGAACCTGAAACGGCCCTGGTTTGGAATGAAAAAACCGGCATATTCGTCAATGGTGATCATGCCCAGGCTACGGCAGACGCCTGGTTGAATTCGCCGCCGAACCAGACGGTCGCCCGAAATAAGAGCCTCCGCAAAACCCTGGCCCGGGAATACGATATAGCCAATTGGGTGACTTCTGACGCCCTGGCTTCCATTTATCCCAACCTGGCAGAGGGCCTGAAGAAATATACCCCGAAGGATTTTGAAGGTAATCACATCGGTTCGTACCTGTATTTTGAAGACGACCGGGTGCGGGGCGAAGCTTATGTCGACCTGAAAAAGAACCTGGCCAACGACCTGAATACCTTTTTCCGGGATCGGGTCAAAACCGATTTTACCCAACTGATGCCTGCAGAAGACCAATCTTTCCTCCTGACGGCAGCACTCGATCTGCACGGCATCCACCAGGTCTTGCTGGAGCGCTATATCCAGGGGGCCGCGCAGCAGTCCCTGAAAGAATTCGGCCTGTCGACGGAGGATATCGCTTACGCTTTCGGCGGTGATGTGGCCTTGTCGCTTTACCCGGGCCGCGATACCCTTTTCAATGTACCGACCCCATTGCTAGCAGGCAATATCAAGGACCAGGCCCGCCTCAACAAGCTGATCGACAAAGCTGTTGAAAAAGGCGTGCTGGAGAAGAAATCCGATAACCGGTACCTGTGGGTCCGGCCTGAAAAGAAAAACCGGGAAGATTCGGTCATCGTAACGCGGGAAGACCGGGGCGAGATCCTGATCAAGGATAATATCGTGTACCTGGCGCCGAACGGAGAGCTGCTGGATCGCATTGCTGCCGGCGGTTTTGCCACACAAGGCGCCGTGGCTGACCGGATTAAGGGGTTGCAAGCGGAAAATATACTGTCGGCCTATTTCCAACCGCCCTTGTTCATGAACCAGAATCGGGAATCCATCCCATTTGAAGGTTTTCAGGTGACCGCCAGGAGAAACTACCTCGAAGGATTTGCAGAATTGCCCAAAGCACCCGGCAACAGCCTGTTCCAGCTGTTTCAGGAGTTGGAAAAGAAATATCAGCAGGATAAGATGAATGAAGAAGCGGAAACGGCGCCGGAGATGTAACCTGATCAGAGGGGAGAGAGGGGGAGAGGGACAGAGAGTGAGAGAGTGAGAGGGTGAGAGTGAGAGGGTGAGAGAGGGTGTCTGCACCAACTCTTCCCATCCCGGGAGGTCGGGTGTACAGCCCGAAGGCGCCGGTTAGCTTGGCGGATTAAAAAAAATTGCCCGGCAAATTTGCATAAGTGTAATAAATGATGTTATCTTTGCAACGCCAAAAACGGAAGCAGTTGATGAACTGCTTTTTTTGACTAAATGCGGATGTAGCTCAGCTGGTAGAGCGCAACCTTGCCAAGGTTGAGGTCGCGGGTTCGAATCTCGTCATCCGCTCAGAGAAAAGCCTTCATGATTGAAGGCTTTTTTTATTTTGGCCTGTGCCGATTGATCTTTTTTTGTAAATTGGCAGGGTATTAATTGCTGTACCGTTTTTGCCCGGATGGTGGAATAGGTAGACACGCAGGACTTAAAATCCTGTGGCCATTGCGGCCGTGCGGGTTCGATTCCCGCTCCGGGTACCTATTTAAAGAAGGACAGTCGGCAGTGGTCAGCCCGCCTGCCGGCGGTCAGGTTGTCAGTACTTCAATGCGGCTTTTGCTCCATGTTTAACCTTAAAATTCAAGGGTTAACCCTTCTGTTGTCCGGTCTTTTTTCAACTTTCCTGCCCGGGCAGGCGCAAGCCGGTCTGGTGATTGAGGTATCCAATATCCGTTCGGCGGAAGGTAACATCCTGGTGGCGGTTTTTGATTCCCGCGAAACTTTCCTGGGAGATAAAACGGTGAAAGGGCTCATCGTTCCGGTAAAGCAAAAGGGGAAAATGTCGATCACCGTACCCGACTTGCCGTATGGAACCTATGCAATCAGCATTTTTCACGATGTGAACAGCAACAACCGGCTGGATACGAACTTTCTGGGCATACCCAAAGAGCGTTACGGGTTTTCCAACAATGCACGCGGCACTTTCGGGCCGCCCTCCTTCGAAAAGGCCAGTTTCAAATTCTCCTCTCCGGATAAGGTCGTCGATATCAAATTGAATTGAGGGCTTGCCGCAGCCCGTTGTATGCCGCCTTCAGATTGCCTTGAGCTGTTTTGGACAGGCCGCGTTTTAATCCCCAGAATGCGCCGGAAATGCCTAGGGTGAATGCTTTTGGAGATTTGCCGTACAATTCCCGGCACAGGTACAGTACTGATTCCGGGTTCAACCTATGAGTAGTGAATTCAAAGGCCGCGGCCGGCCTGCAGGGCGCCAGGGCATATCCTCCGCCCGCTTGTTCCGTGGAGGCGTCGATGAAAACAACCGCATCAAACCCGGCGACCAATCCGGCGTCTTCCACCTGCAACTGGTAGCGGTATGCCGTTTCAGCTGCGAATGGATTCTCCTGTTCCAACTTTTCCAGTAAGGCCCAGCCCAGCCCGTCGTCGCCGCGGAGGTCGTTGCCGATGGCGATTAGGAGGATGCCGGTTTTGCCCGATTCAGTCGACGGGGGATTTGAATTTTTCATCGATCAGATTGTCGTTTACGTCATACAATTCGATTTGGAGCGGCATCTGGCCCAGGGCGTGGGTTGCGCAGCTCAGGCAGGGGTCGAAAGCGCGGATGGCGACTTCCACCTGGTTGAGCATGGGTTCCGTGATCTCGGGCTTGTTGCTCAGTTCATGTTGTGCGACCCACCTGACGGCCCGGTTCATCGCTTCGTTGTTGTGCGTAGTGGAAACAATGAGGTTGCACCGGGTGATCATGCCTTTTTCGTCCACGCGGTAATGGTGGATCAGGGTGCCGCGCGGGGCTTCGATAATGCCGATCCCTTCCGGCCGGCGGATGCCTTCGCGGAGGAGGTCGTTACCCAGTATGGTATCGTCGGTGAGCAGGTCTTTCATCATCTCGGCGCAATGCAGCATCTCGATCAGCCTGGCCCAGTGGGTGTGCATGGTAGCGTTGTTGGGCAATCCCCCGGTTTGAGCCCGGAAAATTTGCCGTTCCTTTTCAGCCAGCGGGGTGGAGATGCGGTCGCATACGTTCAGGCGGGCCAGCGGACCTACCCGGTTCCAGCCCTTCTCCCGGCCCAGATGGCGCAGGTAGGGGAATTTCATATAGGACCACCTTTCCACTCCTTCGGCAAAGTATTTCAGGTAATCGTCATTCGGAACGTCCTTCAGCGTAGGATGGCCTTGCCCGTCAATGGCGCGCAGCAGGCCGTCGTACAATTCCAGGTCCCCGGATTCGCTTACCAGGCCGAGGTGGCCCGATGGGAAAGCGGCGAACGCATCCAGCCAACCCGCGTGTTGCCGGTGGTAATCCTTGATGAATCCGACCATTTCCTGGGACCATCCGATCATGGTGTCGACGGAAGGGGTATCGTTGTCCGTCAGGAAATAATCGCGCTCTTCCGGGAAGAAGGTCTTGTGGACGCCGCCGGGTACGGCTGCGATGCCGTGTATCTTTTTCCCGGCAACGGCTTTGATCACCTCCTGTCCGAATTTTCGCATCAGGATGCCTTTGCGGGCGAGTTCCTTGTATTCCTGGGCCACCGTGACCACGTTCCGCCTTTCTTTTGGGGAATCCAGCCCGAACAGCAGGTCAGGCGACGCGAGGTAGAAGAAGTGGAGCGCGTGCGACTGAAAAACCTGGCCGTAATGCAGCAACCGCCGGAGGTTGGCAGCCGTCGGCGACAGGTCCCCGGGGTCCAGGCCTACGATCTGATCGATGGCCTTGGCGGCGGCCAGGTGGTGACTGACCGGGCAGATGCCGCAAAGCCTTTGTACCAGCATCGGCGCCTCCCAGTAGGGGTGCCCCTGGATGAAGCGTTCGAACCCACGGAATTCCACAATATGGAAAAAGGCATCCCGCACCTTGCCGGCGTCATCCAGGTGGATGGTGACCTTGCCGTGGCCTTCAACGCGCGTAACAGGATCTATGCTGATTTTCATGGCTCAATCATTAGGTTCAACGATCAGTCGTACTTGAATTCCGAATACAATACCGAATATTGCTCATTCCACAGCAGGTTGCGGACCGCTTTCCAGATATGCGTAGCCGTAGGCGGGCAACCGGGTATGAAATAGTCGATCTTTACAATATCGCTGCAGGCATAAACCTTATCCAGGATCTTGGGCAGGTCCTCGTGATACGGCACAGTGAATTCGCCTTCTTCCGAGCTCATGGAATTGAGGTAGGCTTCCTCCAGGCACTCTTCCAGCGGGATCATATTCCGCATGGCCGGCAGGCCGCCCCAGATGGAACATTCGCCGACCGCCACCAGCAACTTGCATTTTTTGCGGAATTCCCGGAGGACTTCCACATTCTCGGAGCTGCAGCAACCGCCTTCGATCAGCCCGACATCGCAGATTTTGGTGAACTCCTTGATGTCGTTGAGCGGTGATTTATTGAAATCCACCAGCTCGATCAGATCCAGGAAACCCAGGTCGATATCCAGCATCGACATATGGCAGCCGAAGCAGCCCGCCAGTGAAATGGTGGCGATTGTCTTTCTTTCCAATTCACCGGCAGGTTGGGCTTCCTTTTCCTCGGGTTGCCCGGGGGCGGCGATTTTTGAGGATTCCATATCGAACCGGCGATCGCCGAACGGTCGGGCCAGGCTCTTGCCCTTTACCAGGATGGCCCCGGTTGGGCAAAGGTGCATGGCTGCGACGGCCTGTTCTTCGGACAGCACGGCTTCGGCATCGTAATCGATCCCGACAACCGTTTCGTTGCCTCTGTTGCAGAAGGAAAAGACCCGCCGTCCGTCGCTGGTCAGCACTTCTTCCACGCAACGGCGGCACTTCACGCACCGGTTGTGCTCGATGACCATGCGCTTGGGGTTGAAGTCGATGAGCCGGTCCTTGAACAGGTGGGGAAACCGCAGTTTTGACATGCCCATTTCGTAGCCCATATGTTGCAGGTCGCAGTCGCCGCTTTTTTCGCAAGCCGGGCAAAAATGGTTGCCTTCGGCGAAGATCATTTCCACCAGCGCCTTGCGGGTATCCGTCAGGTCGGGGGTATTGACCTCCACTTCGAGGCCTTCCCGTGTTTTTTCCATGCATGCCGGCCCGAAATGCCCGTTGATCCGGCAGGTGCAAACCCGGCAGGTACCCAACGGCGGCTCGATATGCGGATAAAAACAGAGCGATGGGATGAATATGCCGTTTTCGGCGGCGACGGTCACGAGGTTCCGCCCGGGTTCCGTGGGGATTTCCCGGCCGTCGATTTTTATGGTGATGGTGTTTGCCATGGTTTGTTTTTTTACGGGGCGAACTGATCGTAGGCGGTTTCAGCCTGTTCCAGGTCGAAATTTTTGTTCAGGCCGTCGCCTTTGTTTCCGGCTTTTGCGGCAAAATATGCTGGAAATTGTTCCAGGGCTGCGATCAGGGTATTGGGAGCGGTTCGGCCGAGGCCGCAACGGCTGGTCTTTTTCATGATATTGCCCCAGGCGATCAATTCTTTGAAATCATCTTCGTAGGCCAGGCCTTTTTCGATCTTCTCCAGTTTTCGCTGGAGGATGAAGTTGCCGGCCCGGCAGGGGGTGCATACCCCGCAGGATTCGTGTTTGAAAAAGTCGTTAAAGTTGGTGAGGATGCGGAGGATGTCCCGGTCGGCATTGAAGACCATGACCGCGCCGCCGCAGGAAAGGTCTGAAGGTGCGATCAACCGGTCTCTTTGCGCTGCGGGAACGCAGATCCCCGACGGCCCTGAGATCTGGACGAAATGCGGGTCATCGGCCTGGCAGAGGTCCAGCAGCTTTCCGAGCGGCATACCCCATTCCACCTCATAAATGCCCGGCAGGCGGCAATCGCCGGAGACGCTCAGCACTTTGGTGCCGGGTGCATCCGGGGCGCCGGTTTGCAGGATCTTTTCCGCCCCCAATTCGAGCGCTCTGGCGGCGGCGCAAAAAGTTTCGACGTTGTTGACCACGGTCGGACAATCCAGGAATCCTTTTTCGGTGGGGTAGAACCACTTGGTCCGCGGTTCCCCGCGTTTGCCTTCAAGTGAGTTGAGCAGGGCGGTCTCTTCCCCGCAGACATAGGCGCCGGCGCCCAGTTGTATGCGGACATCGAATTGGAACCCTTTGATCCCGGCGATATCCTCACCCAGGTAGCCGAGATTGCGGAACTGCTGGATGGTTTTGTCCAGTTTCGGTTTGAGCCAGGTATATTCCGCTCTCAGGTAAATGATGCCCTGCTGCGCTCCGACGGCATAACCGGCCGCGATCATGCCTTCGATCATCAGTCCGGGAGCTGTTTTCATCAGGACCCGATCCTTGAAAGTGCCGGGTTCCCCTTCGTCGGCATTGCAAACGATGTATTTCACCGGGTTGGTTTGCCGGGCGCAGGACTCCCATTTCAGCCCTGTCGGGAAAAAAGCGCCCCCCCTGCCGGTGAGCCGGACCTGCCTGATGAGGTCGATCACCTGGCCGGGCGAATACGCCGGCAGCTTAACAACGGCGCTCCCGGGGTGGTAGGGCCGGAAAAAAATGGCCTTGTCCCCATCAGGAACATACCGGATATGGTCCGGGATCTCGTCGGCCAGGCTTTCCGCCGGTACGCCGTTTTTTAGCTGAGCGACGATGCCTTTTACCTTCAGGGAATTGAGGTTGGTAAACGGTTGGAAATTGATCAGCGCCGCCGGTTCCTGATCGCTCAGGCCGATACAGGCTGTGGGGTACAAGCCGAACAGTCCGCTCGGGTCCGTTCCGTTCCATACCGCGCCTGTTGCCGATTCGAAAGCGGCTTTTACGCGCTCGAACCCCTTGAATTCCGAGACGATGCTGTTGTTGAGATAAATGGTAAACCTGCCGGCAGGCCGCCTGTGGAAAAAGTGGTAGAAGGAGATGACCCCTTCAATTTCGATTTCGGAAATGCCCAGCGCTGCCGCACAGGCTTCCACGTCTTCATCCCGGATGTAACCGCGGGCATTCTGACAGGCCCAAAGTTGATCCAGGAGTTGCGTTCCTGAAGCCGGGACCGGAATGGTTGAAGTAGGCATGAGGTTAGAAATTACCCTTGCAAATTACGGCTGGAGGGCTGTCCGGTGAGGGACAAAAATCAATTTGGCACATGACGATTGTCATGCCCGGCGGTCCGGCAGCCCCCTACCTTTAGGCCTTGCTTGGTTTCACCAATTCGAATGCAACCATGTTTAAACAACAGTCTGATCTTACCGGCCCTCCCGATTTGCAGGGTCACGAAAAAGGCACAGGCGCCTTGCGCACCCAGCGCCCCGTATATAAGGATTTTCTTCCGCCCTGCAACAGCGCCTGCCCCGCCGGGGAAAATATCCAGGCCTGGTTGTCATTGGCCCAGAGCGGGCAGTACGAGGCCGCCTGGCAGTCGCTGGTGGAAAACAACCCGATGCCCGCCATACACGGGCGGGTATGTTATCATCCCTGCGAGGAGGGGTGCAACCGGACGCATATCGATACAACGGTAAGCATCCACGCCGTTGAGCGGTACCTCGGCGACCGCGCCATCGAGGAGGGCTGGAAAGTCAGGTTTACCCCGCCCAGGATCAAGGGCAAGCGGGTGCTTGTCGTCGGGGCAGGCCCCAGCGGGCTTTCCGCGGCTTACCACCTGACCCGCCTGGGGCACGAGGTGGAGATCCGGGAAGCCGGCCCTGTAGCGGGCGGCATGATGCATTTCGGCATTCCGCCCTACCGGCTCCCGAGGAATATTCTGGATGCCGAGATCAGGCGGATCGGGGATATGGGCGTAAAGATCGTCCTCAACCACAAAGTGACGGATGTGCTGGCGGAAAAGGTTGCCGGTAATTTCGATGCCGTCTTCATAGCCGTCGGCGCTCATCTTTCCAAAAAAATCGAGATCCCGGGCAGGGATGCCGGTCAGATCCTGGATGCGCTGACCTTTTTGAAAAATGTAGAAACCGGCGATGCGCCGAAACTGGGCCGCAAGGTGGCGGTTTACGGCGGCGGCAATACCGCCATGGACGCCGCCCGGGTTGCCCGCAGGCTGGGCTACGAACCGTTCATCATCTATCGCCGCGACCGGGAGCACATGCCCGCCCATGATTTCGAAGCCGACGAAGCCCTTTCGGAAGGCGTAAAGATCAACTGGCTGCGTACCATCAAAACGATCGAAGGCACGGCTGTTCAGGTGGAGGTCATGCGCATCAACGATAGAGGCCGGCCGGAACCGACCGGGGAATTCGAGACCCTCGAGGCTGACGCGCTCATCCTGGCGCTTGGTCAGGATACCGACACCCACTTCCTGCAACAGGTCCCGGGCATTGAATTCGACAACGACGGTACGGTAAAAGTCGGTCCCGACATGATGACCGGTTACCCCGGCATTTTCGCAGGCGGTGACATGGTGCCCAGTGAGCGAACTGTAACGATAGCCGTCGGTCACGGCAAAAAAGCCGCCCGGTTCATCGACGGATTTTTGAAAGGCGCGCCCTATCAACCGGCTGCCAAACATCCCGTCGTCGGCTTCGAAAGGCTTCACATCTGGTATAAAACCTTTGCACCTAAAAAGGAGCAAGCGGAGCTGGAAGAAAACGAACGCGTACAGGATTTCAAGGAAGTGGTTGCCGGCCTGACCGAAAAAGAAGCCCGGTACGAGGCTTTGCGCTGTCTTTCGTGCGGCAATTGCTTCGAATGCGACGGCTGCTACGGCGCTTGCCCGGAGGACGCGATCATCAAACTCGGCCCCGGAAACAGGTACCAATACAATTATACGCTTTGCACAGGATGCGCGGTTTGCTATGAACAATGCCCGTGCCATGCAATCGAGATGGTTGCTGAAAAAGTAGATTGATTCGATTGGTTGCCTTTCAGTTCCTCGATTTTTCTCCAAAGGAGTCCCTTCGGGGCAATTCCTCAGTTCCTCAATAAATGATTGGTTCGATTGATGCAAAAAATAAAAAAGAGATAAAATGGCTGATAACAGCGATCGCAAATACGCTACCCTCGACGGCAACGAGGCGGCAGCTTACGTAGCATACCGGGTCAATGAGGTTTGCGCGATCTACCCGATCACCCCTTCATCGCCGATGGCAGAACATGCCGATGAATGGTCGGCTAAATCGCTGGTCAATATCTGGGGAAACATCCCGGAAGTGGTGGAAATGCAGAGTGAGGGCGGTGCGGCCGGCGCGGTTCACGGCGCCCTTCAGACCGGGGCGCTGACCACGACCTTTACGGCTTCCCAGGGGCTGATGCTGATGCTGCCGAACATGTACAAGATCGCGGGCGAATTGACGTCCGCTGTCTTCCATGTGGCGGCCAGGTCGCTGGCGGCCCAGGGGTTATCCATCTTCGGCGATCACAGCGACGTTATGGCGGCCCGCAGTACGGGTTTTGCCATGCTGGCGTCGGCGTCGGTGCAGGAAGCGCATGATATGGCCCTGATCGCCCAGGCTGCAACCCTGCGGTCGAGGGTGCCCTTTATTCATTTTTTCGACGGATTCCGGACCTCCCACGAGGTGAGCAAGATCGAATTGTTGCCTGAAAAAACAATCCGGGCCATGATCGACGATGAGTTGGTGTTTGCGCACCGGAAACGCGGCCTGAGTCCGGACAATCCCTTTATCCGGGGAACCGCCCAGAATCCGGACGTCTACTTCCAGGGGCGGGAAACCGTCAATCCGTTTTATCTCAAAACACCCGAAATCGTTGAAAAAGCGATGGCGGAGTTCGCCGCGCTGACCGGCCGGGCGTATCAATTATGCGAATACTACGGCGC
Organism: Lewinellaceae bacterium; assembly: GCA_020636325.1. Taxonomy (GTDB): domain Bacteria; phylum Bacteroidota; class Bacteroidia; order Chitinophagales; family Saprospiraceae; genus JACJYC01. Next base: position 201,853 of record JACJYC010000007.1, on the reverse strand, counting down.
TCCCGATGCCGAGCGGGTCGTGATCCTGATGGGGTCGGGTGGAGAGACGGCGATCGAAACGGTGCAATTCCTGGCGGATAAAGGCGAAAAGGTCGGGGTCGTTCAGGTGCGTTTGTACCGGCCTTTCCCGGCGGAGCAGTTATTGGCCGTATTGCCGTCAACCGTCCGGAAGGTGGCTGTACTGGACCGGACCAAAGAACCCGGCGCGCCGGGCGAACCCCTTTACCTGGACGTGGTTGTGGCCATGGCCGAATCGGGCCGGGCATCCCAACCCAAGGTGGTCGGCGGCCGCTACGGACTCTCCTCCAAGGAGTTTACGCCGGCCATGGTAAAAGGCATTCTGGATGAACTCGGAAAAGATGCGCCGAAAAACCACTTCACGGTCGGCATCAACGACGACCTGAGCCATACCAGCCTTGATTATGATCCCGCTTTTGCCATTCCGGATGAAACGATGCGGGAGGCCTTGTTTTTCGGACTGGGCGCCGACGGTACGGTGGGCGCCAACAAGAACAGCATCAAGATCATCGGAGAAAGCACGGACCTGCATGCCCAGGGGTATTTTGTATACGACTCCAAAAAATCAGGCGCCAGTACGGTCTCGCACCTGCGTTTCGGCAAGCGACCGATCCGGCGCCCTTACCTGATAAGAGAAGCGGATTTTCTGGCCTGCCATAAATTCAACTTCGTGGAAAAAATGGAAATGCTGCCTTCTCTCCGGAACGGCGGCGTCTTCCTGCTCAATGCGCCGTATTCAACCGGCGAAATATGGGATCAGCTGCCGATGGCCATCCAGGAGCAGATCCTTCAAAAGGAATTGAAATTTTACATCATCGACGCATCGAAAGTGGCGCGCGACACCGGAATGGGGCAGCGCATCAATACCATCATGCAGACCTGTTTCTTTGCCCTTTCCGGTGTCCTGCCCAGGGAAGAAGCCATTGAAAAGATCAAAAAGGCGATTGAAAAGACCTATTTCAAAAAAGGTCCGGCGGTTATCCAACAAAACTTCAAGGCGGTGGACGAAACCCTCAGCCACCTGTACGCGGTGACCCCGCCGGATAAGGCCACCAATACAAGGGGCATGGCCGAGCCGGTACCCGCTGAAGCGCCGGTATTTGTCCAGGAGGTCACGGCTGCCATGATGAGAGGGCACGGGGACGACCTGCCCGTGAGCGCCCTCCCGGAAGACGGCACTTACCCGAGCGGTACCACGCGTTGGGAAAAGCGCAACATCGCCGATATGGTGCCCGTCTGGGAACCCGATCTTTGCATCCAGTGCGGCAATTGCAGTTTTGTATGCCCGCATAGCGTGATCCGCGCAAAATACTACCACGAGAATTACCTGGAAGAAGCGCCGGAAGGATTTGCTTCCGCGCCGATCAACGCCCGGGGGTTCCCGGAAACGCGGTACACTTTGCAGGTATACCTGGAGGACTGCACGGGATGCACGCTGTGCGAAACGGCTTGTCCGGCGATCAGCCCTGCCGACCGAAAGACCAAGGCCATCCACCTGGCGCCGAAGCCGGTCGAGATTGACCGCGACCGGGAGAATATCCGGTTCTTTGAATCCCTGCCCTGGAATGACCGGGCCAAGATCGACTTCTCGCTGGTGCGCGGCGCCCAGTTTCTGGAGCCGCTGTTCGAATTCTCGGGCGCTTGTGCGGGTTGCGGCGAAACGCCGTACGTGAAGTTGCTGTCCCAGTTGTTCGGCGACCGGCTGATCGTGGCCAATGCGACGGGATGTTCATCGATATACGGCGGCAACCTGCCCACTACGCCCTGGACCAAAAACAAGGAAGGCAGAGGGCCGGCCTGGTCCAACTCCCTGTTTGAAGACAACGCCGAATTCGGATTGGGCATGCGGGTAAGTGTAGACAAGCACACCCAAATCGCAAGAAAATTGCTTGAAGACCTGTCGGGGGCTTTGGATGAGGGGTTTGTGCGTGAGATACTGGATGCCCCCCAGGTTTTTGAAACCGATATAGTGGATCAGCGGTACCGGGTAGCGACGTTGAAGACGAAGCTGCTGACGATGGATTCGCCGCAAGCCAGAAACCTGTTGTCGGTTGCGGACCACCTCGTAAAAAGGAGCGTCTGGCTGGTCGGCGGCGACGGATGGGCCTACGATATCGGATCCAGCGGGCTGGATCATGCGCTGGCCAGCGGCAAGAACGTCAATGTGCTGGTGCTCGATACAGAGGTGTACTCCAACACCGGCGGGCAGATGTCGAAGGCGACACCTACGGCGGCAACCGCCAAGTTTGCGGCAGCCGGCAAACGCGTAGGCAAGAAGGACCTGGCCATGCAGGCGATTTCCTACGGCAACGTGTACGTTGCCCAGATCGCCATGGGGGCCAATCCGCAGCAAACCCTGCTCGCCATGCGGGAGGCGGAAGCCTATCCGGGGCCGTCGCTGATCCTGGCTTACAGCCACTGCATCGCCCACGGGATCAATATGGAAAAAGGGCTCGATCAGCAAAACCTGGCCGTAGCGTCGGGTTACTGGCCGCTGATCCGCTACAATCCGGCGTTGCGCCAGGCGGGGAAAAATCCGTTCGTGCTCGATTCGCCGCGCCCGACGATAAAGCTGAAGGATTACGCCTACAACGAACTGCGCTATCGCATCCTGACGCGAACCAACCCGGAGGAAGCCGAACGCCTGATGGACCTCGCCCAGGAAATTGCCGACCTGCGCTGGAAATCCTACGAGGAGATGGCGACCTGGAAAGCGGAGGCTTTCGCTCCGGTCGGATAGTAAACGGCTGAATCAAATAAGGATCATATTCATAAAAAATACCGATAGAAATGGATCTCCGTACAACCTATATGGGTTTGGAACTTGGATCTCCGATTGTGGTCAGCGCAAGTTCGTTATCCGAAGAAGTGGACAATATTGTCAGGATGGAGGATGCGGGCGCGGGCGCCGTCGTGTTGTTCTCGCTGTTTGAGGAGCAGATCCGGGAGGAAGCGGCCTGGAACGACGCCATTGCGGAAGCGACCAGCGACATGTTCCCGGAAGCGTTGAATTATTTTCCGGATATGGAAGAATACCATGTCGGTCCGGGAGCTTACCTGGAAATCATCCGGCAGGCGAAGGAGCGGGTTGATATCCCGGTGATTGCCAGCCTCAACGGCATAACGGATGAGGGATGGATCGATTACGCCAAACAGATGGAACAGGCCGGCGCCGACGGCATTGAGATCAATGTATTTTACATCCCCGCGGATTTCCGGTTGACGGGTGAGGAGGTCGAACAGAAATATATGGATATCGTTCGCCGGGTCAGGAGCGGCATTTCCATTCCTGTGGCGGTGAAGCTGAATCCGTATTTTTCGGCTATGGGCTCTGTGGCCAGGCGACTGGAGCAGGCCGGCGCTGACGCGCTGGTGTTGTTCAACCGTTTCTACCAGCCCGATTTTGACATTGACCAGCTCAAGGTCGTTCCGAGCCTGGAATTCAGCTCGCCTGTTGAAATCCGCCTGCCCTTGCTGTGGATCTCCCTGCTGCACGGCAATACCAAGGCCTCTCTGGCCGCGACCACGGGGGTGCACAGCGCTTCGGAGGCGATCAAATACCTGCTGGCCGGCGCCGACGTCACCATGACGGCCTCCGCCCTGTACCGGCACGGTATCGGGTATCTGGCCGAAATGACCCGGGGATTGACCGGTTGGATGGACCGGATGCACTTTTCCTCGGTCGGGCAATTCAAGGGATTGCTCAGCCAGAAACTCATCGCCGATCCGACCGCTTTCGAACGAGCCAATTACATCAGGATCCTGGAAGGCGTCCGGGTGCCGTTTCGTTGACTTTTATCACTTTGCCGGTTGAAGAACATCACCGGGAGTGCTGCGTGATGGGCCTAACTTTACCGTGATTTTAATCTTTTACCCAAAATCACACGTAAAATGGGCAATATCAAGTACGTCTATACCTTCGGTGACAAGACCGCGGAAGGCGATGCCAAAATGAAGAGCCTGCTTGGCGGCAAAGGCGCCAACCTGGCGGAGATGAATCATATCGGGCTGCCCGTCCCTCCGGGATTTACCATCACGACCGAAGCCTGCAACAGCTATTTCAAAACCGGCAAGGCTGAAGTGTTGAGCATCCTCCGGGATCAGGTCAAGGAAGGCATTCGCTGGGTGGAACAAGTAACCGGAAAACAATTCGGCGACCCTGCCGATCCCTTGCTGCTTTCTGTCCGTTCGGGCGCCAGGGCTTCCATGCCCGGCATGATGGATACGGTGTTGAACCTGGGTATGAACGACGCTGCCGTAGAAGGGTTCGCCCGCAAAACCGGCAATCCCCGCGCTGCCTGGGACTCCTACCGCAGGTTCATCCAGATGTACGGAGACGTTGTCATGGGCCTCAAACCTGAATCAAAAGAAGATACCGATCCCTTTGAAAAGATCCTGGACAATGTGAAGGAAGAGGTCGGCGTACACGACGACACCGAACTGTCGCAGGCCAACCTGCAGGAACTTTGCAGCCGCTTCCGGGCCAAGATCAAAGAACGCACCGGCGTGGAATTTCCGCAGGATCCCTGGGATCAGCTCTGGAATGCCGTCACTGCGGTATTTGACAGCTGGATGAACGCACGCGCCATCACCTACCGCGCCCTGAACAATATCCCTGCTTCCTGGGGTACCGCCGTCAACGTTCAAGCCATGGTATTCGGCAATATGGGCGATCACTCCGCCACCGGGGTAGCCTTTACCCGCGACCCGGCAACCGGCGAAAACCGCTTCACGGGCGAATACCTGATCAACGCGCAGGGCGAGGACGTGGTAGCGGGCATCCGCACACCGCAACAAATCACCCTGGAAGGTTCGCACAGATGGGCCAAACTGGCCGGCATCCCCGAAGCGACCAGGCATTCGCAATACCCTTCGCTGGAAGAATCCATGCCGGTACTGTACCGGGAGCTTCACGACTATCAACATCGCCTTGAGGAGCACTACAGCGATATGCAGGACCTGGAATTTACCATCCAGGAAGGCCGTCTGTGGATCCTTCAAACCCGGAACGGGAAACGGACCGGCCAGGCCATGGTTCGAATCGCCATGGAAATGCTCACTGAAAATGTGATCGACGAAAAAGAAGCCCTGCTGCGCATCCAGCCCGAAAAGCTGGATGAACTGCTCCACCCGATCTTCGACCCGGAAGCGGTCAGCAACGCGGTTGAAATCACGCGGGGCCTGCCCGCATCGCCGGGCGCCGCCTCCGGACAGATCGTGTTCTTCGCTGAAGATACGGTCGAATGGGCTGCCAAAGGCCATAAGGTCATCCTGGTCCGGATGGAAACCTCACCGGAAGATATCCAGGGCATGGACAACGCCAAAGGCATCCTCACCAGCCGCGGCGGCATGACCTCCCACGCAGCCGTTGTAGCCCGCGGCATGGGCAAATGCTGCGTCGCCGGCGCCAACGCCCTTCATATCGACTATCAGGCCAGGACGATGACCGTGAACGGCAAGGTATACCGCGAAGGGGACTGGATCAGCCTCAACGGCGCTACCGGCCAGATCTTTGAAGGCAAGATCCCGACCAAGGAAATTGCGCTGACCGGCTACTTCGCCCAGTTGATGGAACTCTCCGACGCCAATGCAAGGCTCACGGTCCGCACCAACGCCGATACGCCGGAAGAAGCGCAGATCGCCCGCGATTTCGGCGCCACAGGTATCGGTTTGTGCCGGACAGAGCACATGTTCTTCCAGGACGACCGGATCAAAGCCGTACGGGAAATGATCCTCGCCGACGACGAAGCCGGCCGGAAAACGGCTCTTGCCAAATTACTGCCCTACCAACGCAAAGACTTTGAAGGCATCTTTGAAGCCATGGACAGCCTGCCGGTGACCATCCGCCTGCTCGACCCGCCGTTGCACGAATTCCTTCCGGCCGACAAGAAGAGCATCAAGCTGATGGCCGAAGAACTGGGCCTGACCTACGAAGAAGTCGTTGAAAAGATCTCCGACCTGAAAGAGGCCAACCCGATGCTCGGTCACCGCGGATGCCGGCTGGCGAACACTTATCCCGAAATTTCAGCCATGCAGGTACGCGCCATCCTGGAGGCGGCCCTCAACATGAAGGCCAAGGGGATCGACGTGAAACCCGAAGTGATGATCCCGCTGACCAGTGTGGGCAACGAGCTCAAAATGCAGGCTGAATGGGTGAGAAAGACCGCAGAAGAGGTATTCGCTGAAAGGAAAGACCGCATTCCGTTCCATATCGGTACCATGATCGAAGTGCCGCGCGCTGCCCTGGTAGCTGAAAAACTCGCCAAATGCGCAGACTTCTTCTCCTTCGGTACCAACGACCTCACGCAGATGACCTTCGGTTATTCCAGGGACGACGTGAGCAAATTCCTGCCCATTTACCTGGAAAAAGGCATCCTCAAAGAGGACCCCTTCAGCTCGATCGACCAACACGGTGTAGGCCAGTTGGTACAAATGGGCGTCAGGAAGGGCAAGGAGACCAAACCCGATCTGATGACCGGTGTTTGCGGCGAACACGGCGGCGACCCCGCTTCCATCGAATTCTTCCACGCCAGCGGGCTGGACTATGTGAGCTGCTCGCCGTTCCGCGTGCCGGTAGCCAGGCTGGTTGCCGCCCAGGCTGCCGTGAAGGACAAACTCCACATTGCGGAAGTGGTGCTGGATGAGGTGGATATGTGTTGATGCTGCCACGCTGAGGGGTGGTGGATGCTGGATGCTGGATGCTTGATGCTGGATGCTTGATGCTAGATGCCAGATGCTGGATGCCAGATACTGGATGCTGGATGCTGCCACGCTGAGGGGTGGTGGATGCTGGATGCTTGATACTGGATGCTTGATACTGGATGCTTGATACTGCCACGCTGAGGCGTGGTGGATACTGGATAGGACCCGGTTTCTGAACATAATACTCGAAACAAGGAAGTTGATGCTGCCTGCTGTTGTCCTTCGGGGATGACGGCGGGCAGTTGTCATTTAGTGTGGTGGCGGGGCAGGTGGAGCTACTGCAGTTTGCCGGCTGACAGGTCATCAGCCAACTCGGGGATGCCGGGGTGGAAGGTATCGAGGGCGTCGTAGACGATTTCGTGGATCCGTTCGCGGACCTTGTTCTGGAATAGTTTCCGGTTGTTGCGGTCGGGATAGATCCGGTTGGAGAGGAAGACGAAGACCAGATTTTGATCCGGGTCGATCCAGATGCAGCCGCCGGTGAAGCCGGTATGGCCGTAGGTATGTTCGGAAGCGCTTTCGGCGCGGGCGGATTTGCTTTCCGGTTCGGCCGTATCGAAACACAGGCCGCGTTGGTTGCCGTACTTGGGTGTAGTGAACGCCTTGATGGTTTCCGGATCGATGAAATGAATGCCGGCATAATGGCCGCCGTTCAGCAGCATCTGGCCGATCACAGCAAGATCTTCAGCGGTTGAGAACAGGCCGGCGTGGCCGCCGACCCCGCCCATCAGTGCGGCGGTTTCGTCGTGTACATACCCCTGCAACACCTGGCGGCGCCATTTATCGTCTTTTTCCGTGGGGGCGATCTGTTCCTTGGGGAATCGCCGCAGGGGATTGAAAAGCGTGTGTCTCAGCCCCAGTTCCCGGTACACATGCTGATCGAGCCAGGCGGAAAGGGATTGGCCGAAGCGCCGTTCGAGCACCTGTTGCAGCAGGATCATGTTGACGTCGCTGTACAGGTATTTCTTGCGTTTGCGCGGGGTGAGGTCGTTGGTCTTATCCCAGACCTGGTCCCAGAATTTTGAGCTGAAATAAAAACTGTCGGCAACCTGGACATTGTACATATCCGACTTCCGGGTGCAAAAAAAGCTGTCGCAGGCTGCGTTGCCGGCGCCCCGGTAAAGCAGGATCGGGGTGACCGGCATATTGGGTTGGAGGCCCGTTTGGTGGGTCATCAGTTTTTTCAGGGTCAGGTTCTTTAACTGGGAGCCTTTGGGCAGGTCGAGGTGCAGGCTCAGCCGGTCGTTCAGTTCGATGAGGTCGTTGTCGTAAGCCTCCATCGCCATGAGTGAGGTTGCCGCTACTTTGGTGATGGACGCCACATCAAACAGGTCGTCCATGGTGGTTTCGGGCGATTTCTTGTCGTATTCCAACTGACCGAAGGCTTTGGAATAGACTACGATGCCGTCCTTGACCACCGTGATCTGGCTGCCGGGCATTGCGCCGTCGGAAATGGCGGTCTGCGCGATCGCATCAATGCCGATCAGTTTATGCGGCGCCATGCCCACTTCTTCGGGCAATCCGAATTTGAGCCGGTATTCGGGCAATCCCTCTCCGCAACCGGCCGAAAACCAGGCGTTGATATCCGAGGGGAGCCGGCCGGTAAAGCTGACCCCGCCGAAAAGGCCCTGCGCCGCCAGGGTAGCGCTTTCCGGACTGAACTCAGGGGCATAAACCAGCGTAAACGCCGTGTCGACCGGCGCTGCCCCTCCCGGATCGCCGAAATAGACCAGTACCAGGTCGCTGGTCCGGTTCAACTCCTTCAGCTGCTGAACGAAAACGGAATCCCGGACCGGGTCGATCTTTTCAGCCAGTGCGATCACAAAGGTTTGCCCGGGCTGTCCCGCTTTCGGCAGGATCGGCAAGGGATCTCCTGAGCCTGATTTGAGCCAGCTGGCGGCCGCATCGGCATAGTGATTGAAAGCGATAAAGAACTGTTGGGCCGGCGATTCGCTGACCTGGATAACCCGAAATTGCCGGCGGTAAAGGTCGGAGAAGGGGAGCAAACCTTCCCGGTTGTTCACCAGCGTAAGGGATCGCTCGTTCGCTTTCCAATTGACCCAGCGCCAGCGGTCGTCGATGAGGTTGGTCTTGATGGCAGGCGTGTAAACCGCAACCGAATCCTCTTCCGCTTCAGGATTTTCGGGCGCATTATCGTAGGTCATGGATGCGAGCTGGGGCGCCGGGGTCTCAGCGGTCTGCATGGACTGGAGCCTGGGCGCTTTCCGGGCCAGCCATTCCTTGACCAGCAACAACCGGCCGCACATCGCTTCCAGGTTGGACGAAGGAAGCGCCCCATCCTTATAAATGTTCTTCAAACCGGAATAGATCAGTTCCGGATCCGCTTTGGTCCAGAACATATCGGCGCCGGCTTCCAGGGCGGGGAACAGGTCGCCCGGTTTTTCGACTTCCACCAGGATCAGGCCGGAGAATCCGATCCGGTCCTTGAGGAGGCGCTTGATCTTTTTGGGTTCGTAGCGTTCCAGCCATGCCCGTGGTACCCGCCAGCCCACAAGCCCGTTCTTCTGCCAGGTTGCGAAGGTTTCAGCCAGGCCGGCTTGCGTATAAATGGAATCTGCGGTGATCTGAAAAGCGCGCTCCGGGAGGCCTTCGCCGATAAATAACCGGGAATAGACCGAATCCCTGAGCACTTCGGGCAACAGGCTGTAATCCACAAAGCGGCATTGGATGCCCAGTTGGTCGGCTTGTTTTTCCCCCAGTTCCGAGAGCTTTTGCCAAAGGGTATCATTCATGGCTGCCAGGGCGCCCAATACGGAAGGCGCGGGGGCTTCTCCGCCATCCTGGAATTGCCGGTTGATGATCCAGGGTTCTTCGGTCCCTTCGATCGGCGGCAGAAACGGGTCGACCAGGGCGGTTTGCCGGTAATGGATATAATGCTCAACGGGAAAGCCCGAAAGGGTTATGGCGCCGAAACCGGCATAACCGGGCGAATCGGCCGGATCAAAATCCAAATGGTGCCAGATCAACTGGCGCATGCGGGAATCGGGAGGCAGCAACCTGAGCAGGGAATCTACCCATGGGGTGGGATCGGCAAATACAATCCTGTCAACCCTCGGTGGCGCCGAAGGCTGCCTGCACAACACCCACAAAAGGGCGAATGCAAGGAGTACCAGGCTGATCGGCCGTTTTCTCACAGTTGCAGCGTTTAATCATTAAGAACCCAGGTTCAATACCACACCGGAATGTAAAGGGAGGCAGGTTTTGCCCTAAACATACGGACTTTGGTTTAAATTGTTCCACCTGCAGGTTCCTTTTTAACAGAATGTCTTATTTTAAACGAATGCATCCTTAAAAAGATAGTTAAAAAAAATTTAAAAATGCTGTAACCTTCCGGATAAGGGCAGGTTTACCTTTTTGAACGCCAAATAATGAACGTTGGATCCTTTATCAGATAACCAGTTGATGAAACAAGTGCAGGCGGGAAGCGCCGACCATCTGGGGTTGCTCTTCGAACGCTACCACCGCATCCTGTACCGGTTCTTCAACAACTATTGCGGTGATCGATGGATCAGCGAAGACCTTGTTCAGAACGTCTTTTACCGGATTCTGAAATACAGGCATAATTTCAGGGGAGAAGGCGAGTTCAAATCCTGGATGTTTTTTATCGCCCGGAACGTCGGGCACGACTGGCGGAAAAAGAACCCCGCCACCGAAGGGCAGCCCATTGAAGCGCTGGAACATTTGTTGCCGGGTCAGGACCCCGGGCAGGAGCAGGAAATCACCCGACAAGAAGATTTGATGCAATTGAAAAAAGCCCTGCAAAGCCTTCCGCCGGAACAACGCGAGCTGATCGAACTCAGCAAATTGCAAGGCCTGCGCTACAGCCAGATCGGCGATCTGCTGGGCTGCACCGAAGGCAATGTCAAAGTAAGGGTCTTCAGGGCCATGAAAGCCCTGAAGGCTGCCTTTGACGAATTGGAAAAACAATCGTAACGCCATGAACCAAACCAGAAAGAACGAATTGCTGGAAAAGTACCACGCAGGCCGGTTGACCGAAGCCGAAAACCTGGAGCTGGAGCAATGCATCGAAGCCGGTCTGATCGAACTGGATGAACTGGAGGACATCCGGCAGCTGGACTACCAACTGTCGGGCCTTGCGGAAGAACTCAGCAGCCTTCGCATGCGGACCCGCTTCAAGGAAGAGCTGACCGACCCGATCGATCCGCAACCCGCAAAAACCGGTCACAGGTTCCAACTGCCGCAATGGCTCAGGCTGCCGGCAGTTCGTTGGGCCTTTGCTGCGATACTGCCCGTATTGGGGTGGACTTTAGCCTGGTGGCAATTCAACCACAAGCCGTCCGCGGAATCAGGCCAACTGGCAGCTGTGCAGACCGAACTCGAAAATATCCGGACCATGATGATGATGACCCTCCTGCAGCAGGAATCGTCCAGCGAGCGGTTGAAGGCCGTCCATCTCGTCCGGGAAATCAACCTGGAATCGGCGAACCGCAAAATAACCGAAGCGCTTTTCTCCACCCTCAACAACGACCCCAACCCGAACGTGCGCCTGGCCTGCATCGACGAATTGTCCAAATACCTGGATGCGCCTGAAGTCCGCGAAGGATTGGTCCGGGCGATCCAGCACCAGGACTCGCCGCTGGTCATGCTTTCGCTGGCCGACGTCATGATCGCCATCCGCGACAAACAGGCGGTGGACTCCTTCAAAAAGGCTTTTGACAAGGCCGAAACGCCGCCGGAAGTGCGCAACGATATTTTGGGGCGGTTGTCGCGGGCTATTTAGGGTAGTTGTAAGTTGTAAGTCGTAAGTTGTAAGTTGTAAGTCGTAAGTTGTAAGTCGTAAGTGGTAAGTCGTAAGTTGTAAGTGGTAAGTCGTAAGTGGGGGGTACTGAGCGTAGCCGAAGTATAAGTCGTCTGAAAACCTAAAAATCATCCGATATGCAAAAGTGGATCATTATGCTGATCGCCTTCGCGGCGCCTGTATTCCTGTTGGCGCAGCCGGAGGTGGAGAAAAAACGGGAAACCTTCCCCTTTAAAGCTTCCGACAAGGGGCGGATGCTCGTAGTGGAAAACATCTGGGGCGATATTGAAGTGGAGGGGTACGACGGTGATGAGATCGTCATTGAAACGACCAGGACAATCGATGCCAGGACAGCGCAGGGACGGGATAAGATCAAACAATCCGTCAAATCGGGAATGGTCAACCTGGGCGACGCCGTCCTGTTGTACCTCGACCATCCCTGCAAGAACTTTGACGAAGCCAACCTGACCCGCGAAAAGATCTGGGAGGGCTCATGGAACAACTGGAGCAACCAAAAATGCAGTTGGGATCTCGAAAAGGATTTCAGTTTCCGCCTGGATTACAAGATCAAAGTGCCGAAGAACTGCGACGTGAAATTATCCACGGTCAATGAAAGCAACATCAGGGTGACCAATATCCGGGGGCGGCAAAACCTCTGCAACGTCAACGGGAACATCGCCCTCGACGGGGTTGCCGGCCCTTCGATGGTGCGTACGATCAACGGCGATGTCACCATCCATTACGACCGGAATCCGGAGGAAGAATCATCCTATTACACCCTGAACGGCGTGATCAACGCTTATTTCAAACCCGACCTTTCGGCGCAATGCTTCTTCAAAACCTTCAGCGGCGAATTTTATACCGACCTGGAAAACGTAACGCCGATCCCCACAACAGTGGAAAAATCTTCGGAAGACGGCCAATTCAAATACGCCAACCCCGGCGGATCGGCCTTCAGGACGGGTTCCGGAAAGACGAAACTGAAGTTTGAAACCTTTAACGGGGATGTTTATTTGCGGACGAAGGGGTAGGCTGCCATGCCGAGGCGTGGTGGAGGCTGGATGCTGGATACTTGATGCTGGATACTTGATACTGGAGGCTGGATGCTGGATGCTGGATACTGGATGCTGGATGCTTGATACTGGATGCTGGAGGCTGGATGCTTGATACTGCCCGCCGTCGCCTTGGGGCTATGGCGGACGGGGGATGGTGGCGACTGCCAACTGCCAACTGCAGGACTGCCAACTAAAAACCGGATGCTGACCATCAAAATCAATTAAAAATCAAAAAATAAAACAAACGCAATGAAAAATCTGATTATGCTGATGATAATGCTTTTTGCGGGAACGGTGAGTGTATTGGGACAGGAGAAGGTTTCCGTTCCGCTGGAAGATGCCGGTAAGCGAGGCAAGCTGGTGGTGGACAATAAGTCGGGAAATGTGACGGTGAAAGGGGTGCCGAGAAAAGACGTGCTGGTGCAGTACAACGCCCGGGGAAATGACGGCGGCCTCAAGGTTGAAGATGCCGGCGGCGGCCTGAAAAAGATCTCCGGCAATATACCCGGCCTTGAGATCTCTTCGAATGGCAATACCGTCAGGGTCGTAGCGGAAAACTGGCTGAAGGACATCGACATTGTAGTGGAGACGCCCCAGGATTTTGACCTGGTGGTTTCGACCTACAAAGGCGGGGAGGTGATTATTCAGAATATCAACGGGGAGATCGAAACCTCCAATTATACCGGCCCGATAACCGCTGAAAATATTTCCGGGTGCCTGGTTGCCCAAACCTACGTCGGGGACATCAAAGCCTCCTTCAAATCCATTTCCGCCGATCAGCCCATGGCCTTTGCAACCTATACCGGGAAGATCGACCTTACGCTTCCGGCTTCCACCAAGGCTTCTTTCAAGATGAAATCCGGCAACGGCGACGTATATACCTCCTTTGATATGGACCTGCAGCGCAGCGGATCCGCTGAGGAATCCAAGGATAAAAACGGATTCAAGAAGATCATAGAAGGCTGGATCACCGGCAAACTCAACGGCGGCGGACCCGAATTCCGGGTAGAAACCCATATGGGGGATATCTATATCCGGAAGGGTTGATGTTGAATTGGGTATTTCCGGGTTCAGCAATTGCTCCGGCAGACCGCGCTGCACTAACCAGCGCTGTCTGCCGGAGATAAAATAATAATAAAACAAGCGCCCCAGCCCATCCTTTAAAAATCCTGAAATCCGGCTATTTTTGTGCAAAACCCGCTTGATGGATGAATTCAACATTCCTTTTGCACAAATGCCCTGGCAGGAATCCGGCCCCGGGGTCAGGACAAAAACCTTTATTCAAGGCGACAGGAAATTGCGGATCGTGGAATTCTCCCCAGAATTCATTGAACCCGACTGGTGCGTAAAAGGCCATTCGGGGTACGTGCTTTCCGGGGATATGGAAATCGAGTTCGCCCATCACGGCATCCGGCGGTTTCGCACCGGGGAAGCCCTGTTGATCCCCGATGGGGAGGGTAGCCGGCACCGGCATTACCGGAGCCTGGAAACGACCATTCTTTTCCTTGTGGAGGATTGCTGACGTCGGGGATGTATTTTTTTTGGTAATTTTTGGCGCCGAAACAGCTTACCGGCAAATCATTTGAATAAAAACCTGGCAATGGAACGATCTGAAATAAAAGGAGCGCTGATGCTTGCTCTTGGGGGCTGCCTGCTCCTGGCGGCGTGCAATCCGGCCGTACCTGACGACAAAAATCCTTCATCCGGCAGCGCCTATTACACCGAACCGCACCGGCCGCAACTCCACTTTACGCCCGACAGCATGTGGATGAACGACCCCAACGGCATGGTCTATTACGACGGAGAATACCACCTTTTTTACCAGTATTACCCCGACAGCACGGTTTGGGGACCGATGCACTGGGGCCATGCGGTGAGCCGCGACCTCGTCCGTTGGGAGCACCTGCCCATCGCATTGTACCCCGATTCGCTGGGGTTGATCTTTTCCGGCAGCGCCGTAGTGGATTGGAACAACACCAGCGGATTCGGACAAAACGGACAGCCGCCGATGATCGCGATTTTTACCCAGCACCTGATGGCCGGCGAAAAAGCGGGCCGGAACGACTTTCAATACCAGAGTATCGCCTACAGCAACGACCGCGGGCGCACCTGGACCAAATACGAGGGCAACCCCGTCATCCCCAATCCCGGCCTCCGCGATTTTCGCGATCCCAAGGTGACCTGGGATGCCGGATCCAACCAATGGATCATGGTCTTCGCCGTCAGGGATCATGCCACTTTCTACAGCTCAAAGGACCTCAAACACTGGGAACACCTCAGCGATTTCGGACAGGAATGGGGAAGCCACGGCGGCGTGTGGGAGTGCCCCGATTTCTTTCCCGTCAAAGTGGAAGGCTCCGGGGTGCAAAAATGGGTATTGCTCCAAAGCATCAACCCGGGCGCGTACAACGGCGGGTCGGGCACCCAGTACTTCGTCGGGGATTTTGACGGCAGGAAGTTCACGCTGGACCCAGGGTTCGCACCGGCGGTCAGGCCCTATTCATCGGGCGTGGAGCAGGCGGTCTGGCTGGATTACGGCCGCGATAATTACGCCGGGGTCACCTGGTCGGATATACCCCCTTCGGACGGGCGGCGGATCTTCATCGGCTGGATGAGCAACTGGGATTATGCCCAGAGCGTACCCACCGGCGTGTGGCGCAGCGCTTCAACCCTTCCCCGCTCACTGACCCTGCGGGAAACACCCGAAGGATTGCGGCTTGCCGCCCAACCGGTGAAAGAGCTGGAATCGTTGCGCAAAGCGGAAAAGGTTTTTGATATCGGGAGCCTGGAAGACGAAAAGGAACTGACCGCAGACCTGGGCTTTCCCGTCGGGCCGATGGAAATAGCCTGTGATTTTCAATTGAGCAACGGCTCAAGACCTGCTTTCAGCCTGGTTTTGTCCAACAGCAAAGGCGAGATCTACCGGATCGGATACGACGGGACCAAAAATGCCTGGTTCAGCGACCGGCGCCTTGCGGGGGATACTGAATTTTCTTCCAATTTCGCCCAGGCCGTACACTACGCGCCGGCGCCCGATATCCGCGAAAACCAATCCATGCGCGTGTTTTTTGACGTCAGCAGTGCAGAGTTGTTCGCCGCTGACGGTCGGATCAACCTGACGGATCTTTTCTTTCCAACCGAAGACTTCAACCGGCTTACCGTGGTCTGCAAAGGCGGTGAAGTGGAGAACCTGCGGGTGACGTGTTATCAACTAGACCCGATCTGGTGACCAGGGCGGGAGTGGGACCTGCACGCCCGCTCCCCCTCTCACCCTCTCACCCCTCTCACCCTCTCACCCCTCTCACCCCTCTCACCCTCTCTCACGACTCCAATATCTCCGGTTGCTCCACAAATTCCGTCGGGCTGATGCCGAATTCCTTTTTGAAGGCGCGGCTGAAGGAGTTCGGCAGGTCGTATCCCACTTTATAGGCTACTTCCGAAATGGTCAGTTTGTTCTGGCACAGGAGGTCCTTGGCGCGTTTCATCCGGAAGGAGCGCAGCAGGTCGATGGGTTTTTTGCCGGTGAGCTGCTTCACTTTTCGTATGAAATGCATATGGCTCAGGTGGACCATTTCGCACATTTTGTTGACGTTGAATTCGGGTTCCTCCAGGTTGTCCTTCATGATCTTCACCAGGCGGTTGAGCAGTTCTTCGTCGGGCGAGGTGAGCTGCACTTCCTGCGGGGTCAGCAAAAAGTCCCGGTTGAAGATCTGGCGCAGTTTGTGCCGTTGCGACAACAGGTTTTCGATCCGCACTTCCAGCAATTCGGGGTTGAACGGTTTGGTGATGTAATCGTCGGCGCCCTTCAGGTAACCGGAGAGTTTGTTTTCCTCCAGGTTTCTGGCGGTCAGCAGGATCACGGGGATATGGCTGGTGACGAGGTCGTTTTTGATCTGTTCGCAGAATTCAAGCCCGTCCATTTCAGGCATCATGATATCGCTGATGATCAGGTCCAGGGAGTGATTGCGGGCAATGGCCAGGCCTTTTTCGCCGTTATCGGCCCGGAGTACGTGGTATTTTTTATTGAGCAGGCCTTCCAGAAAGCTCAGCATATCCGGGTTGTCCTCAACGATCAGAACGCGTTCCATTTTGCCGTTGGACAGTTCGAATTCCTGGGTTACGGCCAGTTGGCTGGTATAGGAGGACAGGAGGGTGTCCACTTCCATCTTGGCCAGTTTGAGGTTCGGACCGTTGAGGGCCAGGTGGCGGACCTGTTTTTCGTAGGGCAGTTCCACCGGGATGAAAATGAAGAACCGGGTGCCTTCTCCCAGGTTACTTTCCACCCTGACCTGGCCTTGCATGATCTCGACCAGGTCCTTGATATAGGAAAGGCCGATCCCCGAGCTGAGCGGATCGGCTTTATCCTTGGCGGAGGCGAAATACAGGTCGAATATCCTGCGCATGTCCTCTTCGGTGATGCCGCATCCGGTGTCTTCCACCGTGATCCGGAAATAGCGTTCGTAAACGGCGGGCAGGTCGTATTCAAAATTGGACCCCAGATCCAGGGTAACGGTGATGCTGCCGCCGTCGGGGGTATGTTTGAAGGCGTTGGAGAGCAGGTTGACCATGATCTTCTCGATCTTGTCCGGATCAAGGGCGGCCGGTACGTCCTGACAATGGCTGTTGAAATGCAGGTAGACGTCCCGTTCGATCGCCAGGTTTTCGAACAGGTGGATGATCTCGCCCAGGTACCCGGAAAGCCGGATTTCGTGCAGGTTCAATTCCAGTGAACTGTTCTCTATCCGGCGGATCTCCAGCAGCTGGTTGATCAGTTTCAGCAATCTGGAAGCGTTGCGTTCGATGATATCGTACAGGCGCCTGCGGTCGGGCTCGGATGCGCGTACGCTTTGAGTCTGCAATTGCTGAACGGGCCCCAGAATGAGGGTCAGCGGGGTGCGCAGTTCGTGGGAGATATTGGTGAAGAAGCCCAGTTTGGCCTTGGAGAGTTCTTCCACTTTCCCGACCATTTGTTCCAGCTGGTCCCGTTGCAACTGGATTTCATGATTGCGTTCCCCCAGGTTTTTGTTGCTGGCCTCCAGCTCTTTGGCCTGGGCCAGGATCTGTTCCTGTTGGAGGAGGATCTCCCTGTTCTGGGATTCGATCTTCCGGGATTTATCTTCCAGTTTTTCGTTGACCTTTTGCAGCGAAACGTTCAGTTTTTCCAGTTTCTGTTTTTTGGAAATGATGCGGTATTCATAGATCCCCAGGGTGGTGAGGAAGGCCAGCATGAGCAGGATGAACCAGGGTTGTTTCCAGACCGGCGGCTGCACCTGGAAGCTGACGCTGGCCGGGGTAGGGTCGATGTTGAAATCAAGGTCCCGGGCCCTGACTTCAAGGCGGTAGTCGCCGCTGGGCAGGCTGGTAAAGGTATAATGCTGTTCATTGCTGAAGGGCGACCACTCGCCGTCGTTCAGCCGGAAGGAATAGGTCAGTTTGGGGGCCGCAGACCCGCCGAAAAAGTCGAGCCCCTGCCATTTGATCAGGGTATTGCCGTCCTGGGGCACGGTAGGGGTGTAGAGCGTGATGCTGGTTTCCGGCGGATTATCATCCGGGAAATAGCGGTAGGTGACAAAATTCCGGTAGATCTTGTCCTGGGTTTTGTTGTGGGAAAAGGACCGCCGTTTCCAGCTCCGGCTGGATTTGTTGAACCAGATAGCGCCCTGTTTGTCGTGGAATATGGTGCCGCCTTCGAACTCCATGTTCAGTTCCCTGGGGAAGATCCCGCACATCCAGGTGGAGCCGTCGAACCGGCAGATGTCGTTTTCGGTAGCGACCAGGATGCAGGTATCCGATATGGCGTCAATGCTGATGATGGTATTGCCGGAAAGGCCGGACGAGGTGTCGTAATTTCTCCATTCCTTGCCGTCGTAAATAAAAATGCCGTAGTACCGGGAACCGACGATGAGCCAGTCTCCGGTGCTGGATACCACGTTGACATACTGGCGGAGCCGCTGGTCTTCGGGCCGGTCCCAAACGGAGCCGTTGTAAAAGTAGAGGCTGCCGCCGCCCAGCCAGATGCGGCCGTCCTGGGATTGGCCGATGCCGTAGGCGTTGGATTGGAGCAGGCCGTTTTCCTGATAGATATGGTGGATCCAGTTGAGGTATTCGGCAGTGGGGTCCGGGAGTTGGAGTACGCCGCCGAGCTGGCCTTTATCCGGTTCGGCGTCTACGCTGCCGCCGAACCAGAGGCTGCCGTCCGTTGATTCAAAAACCGCCCGGTAGTCGATCCCCCAGGAGAGTTTAGGGTGTGTCTGAAGTTCCCACCGGCCGCCTTTCAGCAAAGCGGTTGCGGCTACGCCGTTGTGCGATCCCGCCGCCCAGATCTGGCCTTTGGAGGTGTGAAAAATCCGGATAGGCGCATCCATCAGGCCGTCCGCGGTGTCGTAGGCGGTCCAGGTATTGCCTTTCCGGCAGACGGCCTTGCCGTGCACGTCCAGAAACCACTGTTCCAGGCCGGTTTCGCATTGGTAGTTGAGGTCGGCGTAGGTCATCCAGCGGTCGGTCGA
Organism: Lewinellaceae bacterium; assembly: GCA_020636325.1. GTDB lineage: Bacteria > Bacteroidota > Bacteroidia > Chitinophagales > Saprospiraceae > JACJYC01. The sequence goes on along the minus strand of JACJYC010000007.1, from coordinate 182,792 downwards.
AAAATCAAGCAGGAAGATCTTGGATTTGTAACCGCCGACCCAGAGCTTGTTCCCTTCGCTTTTTTGCAGCATCAGCCGGTTGGCGGGTATGGCGTAATCCGGCGCGGCGTAGATCTGCCATTCGCCGTTGCGGAAGGCGTACAGTTTGCCCAGCGATCCGATCCAGATGGCGCCGTCGGTGGATTGGATGATATCGGTCATGTATTCGTCGCCGCCGAACAGGGCTCCCATGGAGATGTATTCCCATTTGGCGCCGTCAAATACGGAGATGCCCACTTTGTAGGAGGTATTGATGATCCAGATCTTGTGGTCGGCCGTCTGGATCATTTCCTGGGATTCGCCGAGGTGAATGTTGTTATCGGAGGAGATCAGTTCGTATTTCCCGATGGAAGATTCGGGTTGGCCTTCCGGCCTGAATTTCAGGATCCGGCCCAGTTCATTGGGCAGGGTCAGGGCAAACCAGAACGTGCCGGTATGGTCTTCCAGGATATCGGAGATCTCGTTGAAATCGCCGCCGTCCAGTATTTTGGACGGGATAATTTTCCAATTGACCCCTTCGACCTCGTTGCGCAGTCTGGACACTTTGGCGGACGAAGTGTAGAAATCCGGCCTGCCTTTTTTCGAAAAATGGAGGACTCCCTGGTCGGAACAGGCCATGAGGCTGCCGTCGGAAAGTTCCTTGATCTGTAAAAAGTCGAAGGTGATGCCGCCCTCAGCGGAAAAAATGGCTTCCCAGAGGGCGCCGTCATAGCGGAAAATGCCTTTGGGCGTGGTAGCGTAAATATAGCCGTTGCGAGCGGCAAAAACCTGTTCGGCGGGGTAGGAGGTCAAACCGTTTTCGGCATTATGGACCTTCCAGGAATAGCCGTTGTATTCGAAAATGCCGTTGTTGAAGCTCATCCAGACCTTTTGGTCCCGGCCTTCCATAATGTACCGGACCCCTTTGCCTTCGAGCTCCGGGAACGGCTTCCACCGCCAGGATTCTGAAAGCGGGTTGACCACCTGCGGTTGGTATGGCCCTGAAGACTTGCCGGTTGCGGCCAAGAGCAGCAGGCATAGGACGGACAATAGTTTAATTTGGCGATATCGGTTGGTGAACATAGTTTGGATGTTGCTGGGAACAAGTGTCTCCAGTGAGTGCTGTCAAAATGGTATGGGCAGGGATTATGGTGTCGGAATTCTCATGCTAAAATATAAAATAATGACCATTTTACTTAACTTAAGCATTATTTTATACGATTGCCGCAGACAAAACGGGGATTAAAATTTAATTTGCCGTACCGCTGTTAATGATGATAAAAATACGGAATCGGCCAAAATGTTAAATAAGGGTGCGCATTTGTTAAATTCTGCGACCCGAGATCTGCGAGGCTGATTTACCTTGGTGTCCCGTTTAAAATGGGTCATTGAAAGCTGAATTATGAAAGACCTCTTCTCCCTGAAGGGAAAAACTGCCCTGATCACCGGGGCCAGCCGCGGCCTGGGCAAAGCGATGGCGGTTGCGCTGGCGGATGCAGGCGCTTTTGTCGTTTGCAGCAGCTCGAAACCGGGCGGCGCTGAAGATACCGTTCGCCGGATACAGGATGCGGGCGGTCAGGCGGTCGGGATCGCAGCCGACCTTTCGGACCGCACCTCGGTGGACCGGCTTTTTGAAACGGCCATGCAGCAAACCGGCCGTATTGATATCCTGGTGAATAACGGCGGCACCATCGCGCGCTATCCTGCTGCGGATTTTCCGATGGAAGCGTGGGACCGCGTACTGGAAGTCAACCTGACGGCCTCCTTCCGGCTGGCGCAACTCGCAGCCCGCCAAATGATGGACAAAGGCGGCAAGATCATCAATATCGCATCGCTGCTGTCGTTCTCCGGCGGGATCACGGTGCCTGCATATACCGCCAGCAAGCACGCCGTAGCCGGCATCACCAAAGCGCTGGCCAACGAATGGGCCAAATACAATATCCAGGTGAATGCCATCGCCCCGGGGTATTTTCGCACCGACAACACCAAAAAGCTCCAGGAAGACAGCGTTCGCTCAGTTGAGATCTCCAAACGGATTCCCGCCGAACGATGGGGCGAACCGGAAGACCTGGCCGGCGCCGTGGTTTTCCTGGCGGCCCCCGCCAGCAATTATGTCAACGGCACAGTGCTGACAGTAGACGGCGGGTGGATGGCCCGGTGACTTTGACTTTGTTCAGCCATCTGGGGGAGGGGCGAGGAGTTGAGGAACTGAGGAATTGAGGAATTGAGGAACTGAGGAATTGTCTCCTTCGTCCCGCTTGTGGTGGGACTACGGCGACCAGTGGAGGAACTACCTCCTTCGCTCTTGATGAGCTGCGGCGGTCGGGGGAGGAACTGAAAGACGTCCGTAAGGAGACCAGAGGTCCATAGGGTCGAAATATCTGTAAACCAGGTCCGTAGGACCGAAATACCTGTAAGAACCAGGTCCGCAGGACCAAAACATCTGTAAATGATACAACCGAAAACCATAGGCGCCGACAAGAGCGCAGCGCCCAAAACGCCCGAAGAGCGCCGATACGACCTCCAGGTCATGGTGCCCGTAAAGAACGAGATCCGGAAAGTGGAAGCCTTTGATGCAACCCCTGCCGAGATCGGCGTACAGGAGATCATCACCGCCGGGAATTCCACTTTTCGCTTCCTGCGGCTGGCCAGGATAACCCTCAAGGCCGGTAAAAAGGCCGAACGCACCCTGGGAGCGGAAGAAGCGGTTTACTACGTCAACCGGGGAAGCGCGATCATCAGCGCCGGGGGCAAATCGCATACCCTCGGGAAGGGCGATGTCCTGTATGTCGGGATCAACAATGCGGTCACGGTCGAAACGCCGGAGGCCTGCGATGTCAGCGAATTCAAGGCGGTCGATTGCCATATCGCGCATCCCGTCCAATTGATCCGGCATACCGACATTGAAGGGACCGAACTGGCTGCCGACCTGGGGAGCCGCCGCCCGATGTCGAAACGGACGGTCTTCAAACTGGTCGACAAGAACGTGCAGGCCTCGCGCCTCCTTTTCGGCGACACCTATATGGCGCAAAAAGGCGGGGTCGGGAGTTATCCGCCGCATTTCCACGGCCCCGACGGCCCTCACGGCCTGGGTAAGAACGCCAAGGAAGAGATCTACCATTTCCGCTGCGAGACCGATATTCCGGGCGATGTGCCCTACGTACTGCAAAACTGCGCCCTGCCCGAAGAAAAGGTCAACGTTTACGCCCATATCTTCGATGAAACGGCCATCAACGTAACGCCGACCTATCATGATACCATCGCACCGCCATCGGTCGACTTCATGTTCACCTGGTGCCTCGCCAGTTTTACGGAAGGACACCGCGACTGGGCGGAGATCTACAACAAGCCCGGTTATGAAAATGAATGGTAAATTTTATTGAGGAATTGAGGAATCGAGGAACTGATCAAAGGCCTTCGATTCCTCGATTCCTCGATTTCTCAATAAAAAAACATGAGAACCACCCTTTGGGCCATTGCCCTACTGACCTTGACCATGGGCTGCAAGCAAGCGCCCAAAGAAGCTGCCGAAGCGGATCCCTGGGCCGCCATGACCGGGATCCTGGCCAATATCCAGCCGCCGGTTTTTCCCGACAAGGATTTTGTCATCACTGATTTCGGCGCTGTAGCCGACGGCGCGACCGACTGTCTGCCCGCCATCCGCCAGGCCATTGAAAAATGTAATGTCGAGGGCGGCGGCCGGGTTGTGATCCCCGCCGGCGAATACCTCGCAAACGGACCGATCCACCTGAAGAGCAACGTCAATCTCCATGTTTCGGAAGGCGCTACGGTCCGGTTCAGCGTCAATCCGAAGGATTACCTGCCCGTGGTGCACACCCGGTGGGAAGGCGTGGAATGCATGAATTATTCGGCCCTGATCTATGCCTACGAACAGGAGAATATCGGTATTACCGGCAAGGGAACGCTTGACGGTCAGGCTGACAATACCAACTGGTGGCCATGGTCCGGGGGCAGGGGATACGGGTGGTCGGAAGGCGTACCCAGTCAGAAGGACAGCCTCTGCCGTCCGCGCCTTTACGCCCTGAACCAGGCGGAAGCGCCGCTCGAAGAACGCGTTTTCGGGGAAGGCGGCTACCTGCGGCCGAATTTCATCCAGCCTTACCGGTGCAAGAACGTGCTGATCCAGGGTGTGACGGTCAAGAATTCACCCATGTGGGTAACGCATCCCGCATTGTGCGAGAATGTGACGGTTGACGGCATAACCGTGATCAGCCATGGCCCCAACAGTGACGGCTGTGATCCGGAAAGCTGCAAGAACGTCCTTATCAAGAACTGCTTCTTTGATACCGGCGACGACTGCATCGCCCTGAAATCGGGCAGGAATCAGGACGGCCGCCGGTTCAATGCACCCATCGAGAATGTGATCGTCCGGGATTGCGAAATGAAGGACGGGCACGGCGGCGTGGTGATCGGCAGCGAAGTATCCGGCGGTGCCCGCAACATATTCGCCGAAAACTGCAATATGGACAGCCCCAACCTCGAGCGCGCCATCCGGGTGAAAACCAACAAAACGCGCGGCGGCGTGATCGAGAACCTGTTCTTCCGCAACATCACCGTCGGAGAGGTCAAGGAAGCCGTCGTGCGGGTCAACATGCATTATTCCGTATTCTCCGACACCACGGTGCTGTACATTCCGACCATACGGAACATTTACGTCGAGAACGTCACCTCCAAAAAAAGCAAATACGGCCTGCTCGTCGACGGATATGACGCCGAACACCCGGTGAGCGGCCTGCACCTGAAGAACTGCCGTTTCGACGGCGTGGAGAAAGGCAATTCGGTCAAATTTGCGGTTGATCAGGCTTATTCGGGGTTGTATGTGAATGGGGAGGTGGTGGTGGAGTGAGCTGGATGCTAGTTGCTGGTTGCTGGATGCTTGTTGCTGGATACTGGATGCTGGACGCCTTCGCCTTGAGGAGCTATGGCGGACGGGGGATGCTAGTTGCTGGATGCTGCCCGCCTTCGCTCTTGAGGAGCTATGGCGGACGGGGGATGCTAGTTGCTGGATACTGGATGCTGCCCGCCTTCGCTCTTGAGGAGCTATGGCGGACGGGGGATGCTGGATGCTTGTTGCTGGATGCTAGTTGCTGGATGCTTGTTGCTGGATGCTGGATGCTGGATGCTGCCAACTGAAGAATGTCAAACAAATAGATCAACATGTTCAAACGAATAAAAACGGGATTTACGCTTCTTTTGATCCTGTTTGCGGCCGCTTCCTGGAGGGCGCCGGAGCCTGTATTGACGCTGTTCATGATCGGGGATTCCACGATGGCGGACAAGGCCGATCCGGACCGGAATCCGGAAGTGGGCTGGGGGCAGGTCATGCCGGAATTTTTTACGGATCAGGTGCAGGTGCGGAATTTCGCGGTCAACGGCAGGAGTACCAAGTCCTTTATCGATGAGGGGCGGTGGGACAATGTGCTGAAGGACCTGAAACCGGGGGATTACGTATTCATCCAGTTTGGACACAATGACCAGAAAGTGAACGACCCCAAGCGGTATACCAACCCCTGGACGGGATATCGCCGGAACCTGGAACGATTTGTGAAGGAAGCCCGGGAAAAGGGCGGCGTACCGGTGATCTTGAGCTCAATCGTCCGGCGGAAATTCAACGAAAACGGTACGCTGGAGGATACGCACGGGGTCTATCCGTTCGTAGCCCGGCAGGTTGCAGCCGATCTGGACGTGCCTTTTATCGATTTGCAACTGAAAACTGAGGATCTTGTGGCGTCATTGGGGCCTGAAAAGTCAAAAGAACTCTATCTTTGGCTGGACCCGGGACAGGACGCCTACATGCCCGACGGAAAACAGGATGATACCCACCTGAATATCCGCGGCGCAAGAGCGGTGGCTCACCTGGCAACGGAGGAGGTCAAGGCTATGAAATTACCGCTGGCCGCCTATTTGAAGTGAATCCGGGCCGGGAATAACCAACTTTTGAACATACGCAACATGAGCAAGGAAATAAAGCCCTTTATTGACGACAACTTTCTGCTTGAAAACCGCACGGCGGAGCTCCTTTACCACGAATACGCCAAGGTGCAGCCGATCATCGATTATCACTGCCACCTCCCGCCGGACGAGATCGCGGCCGATAAACGCTTTTCCAACCTGACCGCCATCTGGTTGTACGGCGATCACTACAAATGGCGGGCCATGCGCACCCTGGGCGTTCCTGAGCGCTTCATCACCGGCGATGCATCCGACGAGGAAAAGTTCGCAAAGTGGGCTGAAACCGTACCCTACACCATGCGCAATCCGCTTTTCCACTGGACGCATCTGGAACTGAAACGCTATTTCGACGTCGGCGGAGTCCTCAATCCGGCTTCGGCGACGGCTGTCTACGAGCAGTGTTCCGCCATGTTGAACACAGAAGCCTACAGTACCCGGAACATCCTCAGGAAAATGAACGTTGCCGTTGTCTGCACCACCGACGACCCGACGGACAGCCTGGAACACCACCGGAAGATCGGCGCGGATGGGTTTGATGTGAAAATCCTGCCCGCCTTCCGCCCCGACAAGGCCATCCTGATCGAAAAGGATAATTTCAACAGTTATATCGGAAAACTCGGCGAAGTTGCGGGGGTAGAGATCAGGGGATTTGCCGATCTGCTCGACGCGCTCCGCAAAAGGGCCGACTTTTTTGATGAAAACGGCTGCAAGCTTTCCGACCATGGCCTGGAGCAGGTTTATGCGGATAATTTCACCGACAAGGAAGTGGACGATATCCTCCGGAAGCGCTTGTCGGGTTCGCCGGTCAGCGCGGCTGAAGCCCGCAAGTTCATGTCGGCAGTGTTATTCTTTCTCGGGAGCCTGTACAGCGACAAAGGCTGGACGCAGCAATTCCACCTCGGGGCGCTGCGCAACAACAGTTCCCGGATGCTGCGGGTCCTTGGCCCGGATACCGGCTTTGACAGCATCGGGGATTTCGATCAGGCGACCGCCCTGGCCCGTTTCCTCGACCGGCTCGATACGGAAAACAAGCTGGCCAAAACCGTCCTGTACAACCTCAATCCGCGGGACAACGAGATCATGGCCACCATGATCGGCAATTTCAACGACGGATCGGTGCGCGGCAAGATGCAGTTCGGCAGCGCATGGTGGTTCCTCGATCAGAAGGACGGCATGGAAAAGCAGATAAATGCCCTTTCGAATATGGGGCTGCTGAGCTGTTTCATCGGCATGCTGACGGACAGCCGCAGTTTTATGTCCTTCCCCCGGCACGAGTATTTCCGCCGGCTGTTGTGCAACCTCATCGGGAAGGATGTCCACAACGGCGAATTGCCCAACGATACCCAATGGCTGGGCGGCATCGTTGCGGACATCTGCTACGGCAATGCCAGGCGATATTTCGATTTTTAAAAAATAAAACTTCTATTTTCTGTGAAAAAAGTAGTCACTTTCGGTGAGATCATGTTGCGCCTGACGCCTCCGGGATTCCAGCGTTTTTCCCAGGCCAGCACATTTGACGTGGTATACGGCGGCGGGGAGAGCAATGTAGCCGTTTCCCTGGCCAATTACGGACTGCCGGCGGAATTCGTTACCCGCCTGCCCAACAACGAGATCGGCGAAGCGGCCCTGATGGAGATGCGCAAGCGCAATGTCGGCACGCAATACATCCTTCGCGGCGGCGAACGGCTCGGGATCTATTTCCTGGAAATGGGCGCTGTAGCGCGCGGCAGCAAGGTCATTTACGACCGTGCCCATTCCGCCATGGCCAGCATTCAGGCCGGTATGGTCGATTGGGATGAGGTCTTCAAGGACGCCCAATGGTTCCACTGGACCGGGATCACGCCCGCCATTTCACAGGGCGCCGCAGATGCTACCCTCGAAGCGATCCAGGCGGCCAACCGGTTGGGGGTTATGGTATCCACCGACCTGAACTACCGGAAGAACCTCTGGAAATACGGCAAGAAATCGTCGGACGTCATGCCCGAACTGGTGGAAGGCTGCGACGTCATCCTGGGCAACGAAGAGGACGCCGAAAAGCACTTCGATATTCATCCGGAAGGGGTTGACGTTACCCACGGCGATACGATCGATGCCAAGGCGTACGAATCCGTTTGCCGCCAGATGATGCAGCGTTTCCCGAGGGCCAAAAAGATCGTGGTGACCTTGCGCGGTTCGATCAGCGCCTCGCACAATACCTGGTCGGGCGTCCTCTACGACGGCAAGCAGCTCCTGGAAGCGCCGACCTACCAGATCACCCATATCGTCGATCGCGTCGGCGGCGGCGACAGTTTCATGGGCGGCCTGATCTACGGCCTGATCCAATACCCGGGCGACGACCAGAAAGCGCTGAATTTCGCCGTGGCCGCTTCCTGCCTGAAGCACACCATCTACGGCGATGCCAACCTGGCCACCGTGGCTGAGGTGGAGCAGTTGATGAAGGGGGATGCCAGCGGGCGGGTTAGCCGGTAAAATTGGTCAGTTGTAAGTCGTAAGTTGTAAGTCGTAAGTTGTAAGTCGTAAGTGGTCGGTCGTGAGGCGAGATAATTGGATTTAATAAAAAGGATAGGGATTAGTCTTTCCTTTAACTTATGATTCTCTGTATGATTTATGATCTACGACTTACAAGTATCATTTACTTGCGACCATCCACTTACGACTAAAATAAAATCTCTGATTAACTAACTTAAACACAAACGCGCGATGAAAATTCAAAAATTTGAAGAAATTATAGCCTGGCAAAAAGCCCAGGAATTGGCTGTCCGAATATATCGAAAATTCAGCGAATTGGAAGACAAGACTTTCAAGAGCCAGATCTGTAGAGCGGCGATATCAATTTCCAATAATATTGCCGAGGGGTTTGACCGAAAATCGGATAAAGAATTCTCTTATTTCCTCTATATTGGCTTAGGGTCTAATTCGGAGGTAAAATCTATGGTGTACCTGGCAAACAAACTAGGCTATATCCAACAGGATGACCAAGAGGAATTGTTAGGATTTTCTTCCGAAGTTGCAAAGGTGATCAGAGGTCTTATCAAATCAATCAAAATAAACCCCTGATACAATCTGAAAATATTGACTAATGAGTTGTAATTGATTGTAAGTTAATAACTTATGACTTATTACTTACGACTTATGACTAATAACTTACGACTAAAGAATGGCAAGATTCACAAGAATCCAAGTAGCGCAAAAAATGGCCGAAACCGGCATGGTGCCCCTGTTTTACCACCCGGATGTGGAATTGGGCAAGAAAGTGCTGACGGCTTGTTATAAAGGCGGCGCAAGGCTGCTGGAATTTACCAATCGCGGGGATTTTGCGCATGAGGCGTTCGGCGAGCTGAACAAATTCTGTGCGAAGGAGCTGCCGGAGATGATCCTCGGCGTCGGCTCGGTGACGGATGCGGGCACGACGGCCCTGTATCTCCAACTGGGGGCCAATTTCGTGGTGACGCCCGTTTTTCGGGAAGATATCGCGATCGCCTGCAACCGGAAGAAGGTGCTCTGGTCGCCGGGCTGCGGATCGTTGGCGGAGATCGCGCGGGCGGAAGAACTCGGGTGTGAGATCGTGAAGCTCTTCCCCGGCGGGGTATACGGTCCCGGATTTGTGAAGGACATCAAGGGCCCGCAACCCTGGACGAGCGTCATGCCTACCGGCGGCGTATCGCCTACCCGCGAGAGCCTGAAATCCTGGTTTGACGCCGGCGTGACCTGCGTGGGCATGGGCTCCAAGCTGATCTCATCGGAAATCCTCAAAAGCGGAGATTTTGCTACATTAGAGGCGAATGTGAAGGCCGCTCTGGATTTGATCCGGGAATTGAGGTGATGGTTCGTGGATTCAATGGTTTATTGGTTTAATGGTTTATTGGTTTATTGGTTTATTGTTGGGTGCTTGTGTTAGGGGCGGCACGATGGAAAATCTTCCGTCGCTATGACGGCTAACCCCGACTCCGCCCACGAAGCTTTGCAAAGGCGGATAACTATTTTTGATGGCCACGACGGAAAATCTTCCGTCGCTACCCGACTTACATCTTACAACCGTTCTATCATGATACGAAATCGATTGCATTTTCTTTCCCTTTTTTCGCTGGCGATCCTGGTGATGCTCAACCCGGGATGCAGCAAGCTCAGTTCCGTCAAATACCTCAAGCTGGCGCACGGCCTGGATACGACCCACCCGGTCCACAAAGGCATGGAGTTTATGGCGAAGCTGGTGGCCGAGAAATCGGGCGGAAAACTGCAGATCGAGATTTATCCGAGCCAGCAACTTGGTACTGAACGGCAATGCCTGGAATTGCTCCAGATCGGGAGCCTGGCCATGACCAAGGTGTCGGCGGCGGTAATGGAGAATTTCGCGCCCAATATCGAGGTGTTGAGCCTGCCCTATATTTTCAAGGACCAGGAACACGCCTACCACGTGCTGGACGGCGAGATCGGCCGGAAACTGCTCCGGCAAAGCGAGAAATACTGGTTGCGCGGCCTCACCTATTTTGATGCGGGCCAGCGGTCGTTTTATACCAAGACCAAACCCGTCCGGACGCCCGAAGACCTCGAAGGCCTGAAGATCCGGGTGCAGGAAAGCGTCACGGCCATCAACCTGATGCGGGCGCTTGGCGCAGCGCCGACGCCCATTTCATTCGGCGAACTTTATACGGCACTCCAGCAGGGGGTGGTAGACGGCGCCGAGAACAACCCGCCCAGTTTTTATACCTCGCGGCATTACGAGGTTTGCAAATACTACACCCTCAACGAGCATACCTCGGTGCCCGATATCCTCGTGATCGGCACCATAGCCTGGAACAACCTGACCCCGCAAGAGCAGCAATGGATCCAGGAAGCGGCCGATGAAGCCACCATTTACCAGCGCAAACTCTGGCAGGAATTTGAACAGTATTCCCTTGAGCAGGTGGAAAAAGCCGGCGTGGAGATCATCCGCCCGGATAAATCCCTGTTTGCCGCAAAAACGAAGCAACTATTCGAAAACTACCGGGACAGGCCGGAAATGTACCAGCTGATCCAGGAAATCCAGGCGGCGCAATAACGTTGCCGGAATATTTTTCCAAAAGCCCAACGGCTGCGGGAAACAAAAGCACGACAAAATGAAAACCAAAATCGACTATTACCTGGGCCGTTTCCTGGCCCTGCTCATGGGCGTCATGACCGTGGATGTGCTCTGGGGCGTTTTCACCCGCTACGCCATGGGCAACCAGGCCAGCTGGTCGGAAGAGCTCGCCCGTTTCCTCCTCATCTGGATCGGCATACTGGGGGCGGCCTACGCTTCCGGCCAGAACATGCACCTGGCCATCGACCTGCTGATGCCCAAGCTCACGGACACCAACCAGCGACGGCTCAAGGTCCTGATCAATACCCTCATCATCCTGTTTGCCCTGACCGTCCTGGTGATCGGCGGCGCCCGGCTGATGTACATCACCAACGTGCTGGGGCAGCTTTCGCCGGCATTGCGGGTACCCATGTACGTGGTGTACTCCGTTATGCCCCTCAGCGGCCTGCTCGTGATCTACTACAAGATCGTAGACCTGAAGAGCCCTGAGGCCGCCTGACTCCGGGTCGGGTTTTAAACTTTTAAATTTTGCATTTTTCATTTTACATTTTGACTTTAACATGGAAATCCTGATACTCGTCCTCTCCTTCGTCATCCTCATCGCCATCGGCGTACCCATCGCGTGGAGCATCGGCATCAGCAGCGTATTCACCATGCTGGTCAGCATCCCGGTGATCCCGTCGTTCACGACCGTCGCCCAGCGCATGGCTACCGGTCTGGACAGCTTTGCGTTGCTGGCCATTCCGTTCTTCGTGCTGGCCGGCCAGATCATGAACCGCGGCGGCATTGCCCGGCGATTGATCGATTTTGCCAAGGCCCTGGTGGGTTCGTTACCGGGCGGCCTGGCCCACGTGAACATCATGGCAGCCATGCTGTTCGGCGCCATTTCGGGTTCGGCAGCGGCGGCGGCTTCGGCCATCGGCAGCTTCATGACCAAGACGATGGAAAAAGAGGGATATTCCCGCCAGTTTGCCGCGGCGGTCAACATCACGTCTTCCACCACCGGGCTGGTCATTCCGCCGAGCAATATCCTGATCGTGTATTCGCTGGCCAGCGGCGGGGCGTCCATCGCGGCGCTGTTCCTGGCGGGGTATATTCCGGGCATCCTCACCGGCGTATTGCTGATGGTGGTGGCGGCGTTCTGGGCCCGTTACCGCAAATTTCCGACCGGCGAGCGGACCAAGTTGAAGGAAGTCGTGCGGGCGTTCGTACATGCCTTTCCCAGCTTGCTGCTGCTGGTGGTCGTGATCGGCGGTATCGTAGTGGGCATATTTACGGCTACGGAGGCCTCGGCGGTGGCAGTCCTGTATTGCCTGGTGCTGACGTTCATTTACCGGGAAGTATCGCTGAGGGACCTGCCGGATATCCTGCTGGGATCGGTCGGCACAACGGCCATCGTCACCCTGCTGATCGGCGCCTCGATGAGCATGAGCTGGATCATGGCCTATGAGAACATCCCGCAAAACATCACCGACTTCATGCTGTCCATCAGCGACAATAAAGTGGTCATCCTGCTGATCATCAACCTGCTCCTCCTTTTTGTCGGCGTATTCATGGACATGACGCCGGCGGTCCTGATCTTCACCCCCATCTTCCTGCCGGTCGTCACCAAACTAGGCATCGATCCCATCCATTTCGGCATCATCATGGTGTTGAACCTGTGTATCGGCCTGTGCACCCCGCCGGTTGGCTCGCTGTTGTTCATCGGGGTGAGCGTGGCGGGGACGTCCATACAGAAAGTGCTCAAACCGCTGTTGCCGCTGTTCCTGGCCATGCTGGTGGCCTTGATGCTGGTGACGTATATTCCGGCGTTGAGCATGTGGTTGCCGCGGGTGTTTGGGTTTTGAGGAGGTGAGGAACTGAGGAATCGAGGATCTGAGGAACTGAGGAATCGAGCCTGCCTGTGCCCGTCGCCGCAGCGGCTATGGCGCATAGGAGACCGGCAGGCAGGGATTTGAGGATTCGATGCCGTTTTTAGCAACAACCATAGCGGTTCATCGCAAGTCGAAGACTTGCAAAGTAGCCGCATTGAGGCTGAGCCGCTCGCGAACGGTTCATGAATCGTTCGCAAGGGACTCTGTCCCGCAGCGGGTACCTCCAAGTCTTTGACTTGTGTCATAGTTAAAACCCTGATGGAAGAGATGTAATTCTAATTGCACTGCTGTTGGCAAGGGGACAAGAGTTGGAATTTTCCAAGAAGGACGCCCGATGGTCATCACCCTTCCTTCTTACCCTCAACAAACATCTCGTGCCATTTACCTTGCTTTCCCTTACGGATATCTTCTTTAATTGAACGGAACCAATCCCAGCCGTTCCAGGCGTATTCTTTTTCAATGCTGCAGAAAACAAATGGGATAGTGAATTTGAGCTTGGCCTTGCTGTCTGAGGTGAGCTTGAGTTGTTGGGAGGCAGTTTTCCAGGCATCCAGGATCTCTCCGGCTTGTGGGAATTTGGTCTGGAAATCGGTCATTCCACGTTCAATCACGTCAACAACCTTGTCAATATAATCGTCAGGAAGTGGATTTTCCTGGAGCTGTTCCAATAAATCCAGTAATTCCCGCTGGTTGGCTCCGGTTTGTTCGTAGGTCCGGTTGAGGGCGATATCCTGTTGATTCAATTGGGATTTGATCTCGTCGAGTTTTTTGTTGATGGATTGGAAGGCGGAACCGGTAATTTCACCGGAGGAAGGCTCCATTTTGGAAAGAGCCAAAATACCCTGGGCTATTTCATCCCGGATCTGTATCCAGTTTTGGTACGGCAGTTGACCGAGGTAATACATTCTGGCAGCTTCATTATAACGGCTTGAGATCAGGGCGGCTTCTTCCGGATGCGTGTCGGAGAAAAGAGAAAGTGCTTCGGATATCCTGTTCGCACCGATTAGTTCGGGAATTCCTTTTTTACGGGCCTGGTTTTCATCAAAGACACCGTCCAGGATTTGTTTTACGGAGACATCTTCAAAACTTATGCTGCATTCTACGGTGAGTTTACCTTTTGATTTTCGATACATTAAATTTTCATAATTGTGGAAGTGAGGCTTTTGACTTTTGGAGCATTCCATACAATTACAGGGCACCATTTTAGCCACCTTGATCTGTTCAAATCCTTTATTTAATGCATCAATCTCACAAATGATAATACTGGACAACCGCACGCAATTCTTCCCTCGCACCCTGATTTCGATCTTTTTATTCCCATACGTCTCGATCACCTGGGCATCGGTGTTTTCGTAGGTGAAAATGCAACCGCTCCGCCAGGCGAGGGAATTGATATCCTTGATGTACCGGTGCAGGCGCACGATCAGGCGACCCATCAGGCCCTTCGGCATGAATCCGTAATCGTAGTACAGGGTCAGGTTTTGGGTATTGTCCCAATCGTATTTCGGTTTTTCAATGGGCAGGAGTTGGGGGGAGACGAATTGGGTCGGTTGGATATCGGGGATCTCATAACAGAGTTCAAATTTTTTCATCAACTGAAGCAATTCGTGGTGCATATCCTCGAATTCGGTGCCGGCCCAGATCTCCTCAGCTTCTTCTCCGCTGAAATGCCCGTTTCGTTTACGGGTCCGCTCATCATCCAGAATGGTATACACCCCTTTGGTGGCCCAGCTGTTTTGCAGAATGACGGTATACCGCAGTACGGGATCGTCCTGGAAGTGCAGGAATACGCCGAGATCGTGCAGGAAACCGCCGAGGCGTTTGACGGCGTCCTTGTCCTCGATTTTATTTTCCCTGCATATAGCGTAAAAATCCCTTGCTGAAATAAAAGGCTCCTCTTTTGCCTTCTCTTGCAGTGCATTTCGGACGGCAACCCAAAGCTTCGGCAATTCACTCCCCACATGCGGCAATTGCTGGATGCCCAGTTCAATGCTTTGGATCAGCTTTTGCAAGCGGCCGTCATCAGTATTGGAAAGGTCTGCATCCTTTACAAACAGGATATTGGAAAAATGCGCCTGTAATCCCCGCAAATCCAGATCAACGGGCGATCCGGCTACCTGGTTCTGCACGATGATCACCGGGCTGTTGTCGCTGAACAGGCTGATCGTTTGCAACCATTGATTGAAATCCGTGAGGTTGGAGCGGGTATTGTTGACAATGACATAAAGCGATCGTTTGGTCAGGAAAAACTGGTGTGTGGCATGGTAGATCTCCTGGCCGCCGAAGTCCCAGACGTTTATCCGGAAGGGCTTTTCCTGGGTATTTATATTACTAACTTCCAGCGCCTGGATGTCGATGCCTTTGGTGCGGTCGTCGCCCTTTTTGGGCATGGCCGCGCGGATATCTTTCAGCTTCCAGGCCAGGGTGGTTTTGCCGGATTCACCTTCCCTACGATCAGGAGTTTGGCTTCGTAAAGCCGGTCGATACCCTGTTCTTTGAGGTCTTTGAAATAATCCAGAATGGCCTGGTTGCCTTTTTTGACGACCTCCAGGGGAGGGGTCTCAACCGGATTATCATATAAATTGATCCTTCCTTTTCGGTCGTATGGCTCAATGGAAACCGCCATTTTCCGGCCTTGACCAAGGGAATAAGCGGAGAAATATCGCTGATCTGATTGTCGAATTCAGGTATAAAGAGTGGAGATTGGTCAGCTTTTCCAAAAACGGATATCGCTGATCTGATTGAGCTCAGGTCTCAGTGGAGGTTGGTCAGCTTTTCCAAAAAACGGATATCGCTGATCTGATTGGAGCTCAGGTCTAAAGTGTGGAGGTTGGTCAGCTTTTTCCAAAAACGGATATCGCTGATCTGATTGGAGCTCAGGTCTAAAGTGTGGAGGTTGGTCAGCTTTTCAAAAACGGATATCGCTGATCTGATTGGAGCTCAGGTCTAAAGTGTGGAGGTTGGTCAGCTTTTCCAAAAAACGGATATCGCTGATCTGATTGGAGCTCAGGTCTAAAGTGTGGAGGTTGGTCAGCTTTTCCAAAAACGGATATCGCTGATCTGATTGGAGCTCAGGTCTAAAGTGTGGAGGTTGGTCAGCTTTTCCAAAAACGGAAAAACGGCTTTTCCAAAAACGGATATCGCTGATCTGATTGGAGCTCAGGTATAAAGTGTGGAGGTTGGTCAGCTTTTCCAAAAACGGATATCGCTGATCTGATTGTCGCTCAGGTCTAAAGTGTGGAGGTTGGTCAGCTTTTCCAAAAACTGGAATCGCTGATCTGATTGGAGCTCAGGTCTAAAGTGTGGAGGTTGGTCAGCTTTTCCAAAAACGGATATCGCTGATCTGATTGGAGCTCAGGTCTAAAGTGTGGAGGTTGGTCAGCTTTTCCAAAAAACGGATATCGCTGATCTGATTGTCGCGAAGGTCTAAAGGTTGGTCAGCTTTTCCAAAAAGGTTGGTCAGCTTTTCCAAAAACAGGTAATCGGTGATCTGATTTGGTCAGCTTTTTCAATTCGGATATCGCTGATTGAGCGCTCAGGTCTAAAGTGTGGAGGTTGGTCAGCTTTTCCAAAAAAACGGATATCGGTGATCTGATTGGAGCTCAGGCCTAAAGTGTGGAGGTTGGTCAGCTTTTCCAAAAAACGGATATCGGTGATCTGATTGTAGCTCAGGATTAAAGTGTGGAGGTTGGTCAGCTTTTTCCAAAAACTGTAATCGCTGATCTGATTGGAAAGGTCTAAAGCGTGGAGGTTGGTCAGCTTTTCCAAAAAACTGTAATCGCTGATCTGATTGGAGCAGGTCTAAAGATTGTAGCCATCCGCATTCAAAAAGCTCTTTTGGTAATTCTTTTAAACCATAAAAGGACAGATCCAATTTTCCAGTCCGCTCTATTTTCTCTTTTTCTATGCTTTTCAGTGCCGTTGCCGACATGATTTTCAAAGTTTAGTTATCCAAAGGGTTTACTGCCGGTAATTTACGGGAAAAATCCAAACAATGCCGAGGATTAGCCGGTCTTCCCACCATTCCACCAATGTGAAATCATGCTGCCAGGGTGTTAATTGCTGCTAGCCCGGGCTGGGGCGAGGGGGGTATTTTTGCGAACGACCTGGGATGTTGATGCGTTGATTTAACAGCTGCTATGGGGCGTTCGGGTAAAGGCAAAAGGTCGCCCTCATAACGGACGCTTCCATCAAAAATCAACAATCATAGCCTGCCCAGCTTTAGCGGGGTAATCATCAATCATCGATAAAAAACAAGGTCCGTACGACCAAAACATCTGTAAGAAAAACCAGGTCCATAGGGTCAAGGTCCATAGGACCAAAAAAAGGTCCATAGGACCAAAATACCTGTAACCAGGTCCATAGGACCGAAATATCTGTAACATCCGCCTATGCAACGCATCATCACAATAGCCATCCTCTCCCTCCTCGCCACCGCCGCCAGCACCCAACCCACCGGCTGGGCCGCCACCAACGGCGGCGTCACCGGCGGCAGCGCAGGGACCACTGTCACCGTCACCAACCGGAGCCAGCTCATCCAGTATGCCTCGGCCACGGCGCCCTACGTCATCCAGGTGCAGGGGACCATCAACCTGACGCTCTACGAACAGGTATCCGTTGCCGCCAACAAGACCATCGTCGGCCTGGGGACGGACGCGGCCATCCGCTACGGCGGACTGCGCATCAACGGGGATAACGTCATCGTGCAGAACCTGCTCATCTACGACACCTACGACGGCGACTGGGACGGCAAAACCCACTCCACCGACGCCATCACGGTGTACGGCGCCTCCCGCGTATGGATCGACCATTGCTGGCTCCGCACCAGCGCCGACGGGCTCCTGGACGTGCGCAGCAACGGCGCCGCCAACCTCGGCGACCTCGTGACCATCTCCTGGACCCGCTTCTCCGACCACAACAAGGTCATGCTCTTCGGGGCCAGCGACGACAATACCTGGGACCGCGACCACCTCCGCATCACCCTCCACCATTGCTGGTTCGACGGCACGCTCGACAAAGGCGTCAACCAGCGCATGCCGCGCGTCCGGTACGGGGATGTGCATGTGTTCAACAACTACTACGAAAAGGTAGGCTCCTACTGCATCGCCGCCCGCATCGAATCGGATGTGGTGGTCGAGAACAACTACTTCCGCAACCTCAAAAACCCGTTCCAGATCGACGACGTCGGCCTGGGGCTCGAAGATCCCGATCTCGTGGCCACCGGTAATGTGTTCGAATACACCACCGGCGACCACCAGACGAACGGCTCGGCCTTTAACCCATCCGATTTTTACACGTATTCCGCCGATGCTGCAATGGAGGTGCCGGGCCTGGTCATGAACGGCGCCGGTCGCTTCAACGCCGAAACCAACCAGGCGCCCACGGCGGTCAAGGATTTCGTGGTGCTCAACAACCTGACCTCGCCGGTCTCTATTCAGGCCGCCCAGAACGATATCGACCCCGACGGCGGCGACCTGCGGCTGGCGGTCATCCTCAACGTCCCGAAAGGGGGCGCCGGCATCCGCAACAACCAGATCTCCTATCAGCCCAATTCGGGCCTGACCTCGCCGGATACCATCCTGTACCAACTCGTGGATACGCAGGGCGGCGTGGACACGGGCATGGTGGTCGTCCTGCTGCCGGGCACCACGGCTACCGTCGAAACCCTGTCCGCCGACCGGGAATTGAAGGTTTTCCCGAATCCGGTCCGCGGTGAAGCGACGGTGACTTTCCGGTCGGGGAACACCCCAAAGGTGGATCTGCAGTTGATGGATCTGAACGGGCGCACCGTTAAGGGGGATTTCCGTTTTCAATCGGCAGCGGGCGGCCTCCAAACCTGGTCGCTGGATACGGGCGGGTTGCCCCCGGGAGTATACCTGGTCCAGGTACGGGACGGCGAGCGGTTTTTTGCGGAGCGATTGGCGGTTGTCCGGTAAAGGTTCAGCCCATAGCTGCTGCCGGGGTTGCTACAGGTATGACGGTCCTGACAGACCGCTGCATTGTTGGAGCCCAATAAATGGAAGAGGGTTGGTGCATAATACTGGACAAAATGAGCAGAAGAGGCAAATTAAAGAACCAGCGAGATCCTGAAAAGCAACGCCTTCACGCTCTCGCTCACTCATTTTCCATCCGACGGAGCTTGGGGCGAAGTCGGGCTCTCGGGCTCTTTTTGCCTCTTTTGTAAAAATGTCCATTAGTGTGGGGTTGGTGTTGTGAATGCAAATCGGAGAATTCCGTTTTGTTATGCGAAATGACTCCTCGGATCAACCTCCGCGGCCGTCGCGCTGAAAGAGACCGTTCAATAAAGTGTTTTTCACGCGAAGACGGCAAATCAACAACCCTCAATCCAAATCCCCCGCTTCTCCATCCAAAATCCTGCATTCCGCCCGGTAAGTCGCCCAAATTCGCAGCATTTCCGCCCGTTTTTCGGGGTATCGATCCGACAGGTCGACCGTTTCGCCCAGGTCGTCGGTGAGGTTGAAGAGGCGGAACCGGGCCGTATCCAGGGGGTAACCTTCGTTGACCAGCTTCCAGTTGCCTTGCCGGATGACCAGGTGGCCGGATTGCTCAAAGGTGTAAACATCGCTGTCCGGATGGATGACTTCCGAGTTGCCGGCCAGGAACGGGACCAGCGACCGGCCTTTGAGCGGGTAGGGCAGCGTGTCCGGGTAACTGACCCCGGCCAGTTCGTAGAAGGTGGGCGCGAGGTCGAGCAGGGAGGCAAATTGGTCGACCAGCGCATGGGGCCTCGTTAACCCCAACCCGGTAATGATCATCGGCGCGGTCACGCCGCCTTCGGTGGTATATCCCTTGTAGTAGCGGAAAGGCGCCGAACCGGCCTCCGCCCATTGAGGGCCGTAGGACACGTAGGAGTTCGGCTTGCCCATATTGTCGTAGTCATTGTTGAAATTGGCTTGTGCGTATTCGGCAAACTGGCCTTTGTAGAAAAAATCCTCCCCTGCGGCGCCGTTGTCCGACATAAAGACGATCAGGGTATTGTCGTATTCGCCGATCTCTTTCAGGTAATCGATCAACCGGCCGATGTTGTGATCCAGGTTGTCTACCATTCCGGCGTAGAGTTCCATTTTCCGGGCTTCGGTCCGTTGTTGATCCGCTGTCAGGCTGTCCCAGGGGGCAATGCCGGGATGGAGCGGCGGCAGAACGGCTTCCTTTTGCACCATTCCGGCCTGTTGCAACCGGCGGAGGTTTTCCCGCCGAAGGGCTTCATAACCGCTGTCGTACCGCCCCTTATATTTGGTCCAATACGCACTGTCGACCTGCAACGGCCAGTGGGGCGAGGTGAACGCGGCATAGGCAAAAAACGGCTTGCCGTCGTCCTTGTTGCGACCGATGTATTCGATCAGTTTGTCGGTGTAGCATTGGGTGGAATAGGCGCCCTGCGGCCAGTCGGCAGGTTCGCCGTTCTCGGTATAGCGGGAGACCGTACCGCCCAGGACGCTCTTGTTGTCGTAGTGGTTCCCGGCGCCGGGCAGCAGGGCAAAGGATAGCTCGAACCCCTTACTGTGCGGGTTGTGCTCGGGTGCTGGGCCCAGGTGCCATTTGCCGGCCATATAAGTGTGATAACCGTTGGCGCGAAGGAGCTGCGGAATGGTGGCGATGCGGTCGGTGAGGTGGCCTTCATACCCCCATTCGCCCGTCTTGCGGAATTGAGAACCCATACCCGCAATGTGGTTGTCGTTGCCGGAAAGCAGCATGGCGCGGGTCGGCGCGCAGGTAGCGGCGGTATGGAAGCGCGTGAAAACCAGCCCGGAGGCTGCCAGCCGGTCGATATTGGGCGTGGCGATATCGCTGCCGAAGCAGCCCAGGTCGGCGTACCCCAGGTCGTCGGCCAGCAGGATAATGATGTTGGGCCGGGCGGGCGTTTGAGCCGGTTTTTTATCGGATGAGCAGGCGAAAAACAGCGGGATAAGGGCGGCGATCAGGCAGATTTTCATGCTTAGGTTTTATGTGTGAATTCAGTAAAATTACTTATATTTGTTAATAAAAATAACCAATATGTCGACTCAGGAAGGGCATCAAAATATTGTGGAGGAATTGTTGGCCAAGCCGGATGCTGCCCTGGTGGTTGAAGAAGTACGTACGCGACTTGCGGAGGAAAAGCAAAAGAGGGATGAATATTATGGATTGATTCACGAAAATATCAAAGCCGAGTTTATAAACGGCGAAATCATTTATCAGTCGCCGGTAAAACGGAAACACTGGAAAATTTCCGCACGATTGTCTGCCCGCCTGATCCAGTATGTAGATGACCACGATCTTGGGGAAGTAGGGGTAGAAAAAGTGATGGTCAGCTTGAGTCGGAATGATTATGAACCGGATATTTGCTTTTTCACAAAGGCAAAATCACAACATTTCTCCAGGGATCAGATGCATTTTCCGGCTCCGGATTTTATAGTGGAAATTCTTTCGGAATCTACAGAAAATGTTGACCGCAAGGTTAAATATAATGATTATGCTGCTCACGGTATAGAGGAATATTGGATTATTGACCCGGACATGGAAACCATAGAGCAATATTTTTCCGAAAACCGGATATTCAGGCTTAATGTCAAGCTTGCCGGATCAGGAATTATCAAAAGCCGGTCGATAAAAGGCTTTGAAATGGATATTGCCGCGCTTTTCGTTTAATCGAATTTTGTGACACCTATTGTAAAAGACATCCAATCCCGCGAGGATATCGCCCTGCTCATCAATACCTTCTACGAAAAGGTCAGAAAGGATGAGCTGATCGGCCCGTTCTTTACCCAAATCGCCGAACTCGATTGGGACGCCCATCTCCCCATTATGTACGATTTCTGGGAGTCGGTCCTGCTGGGCAAGTCTTTGTACCGCCGAAACACCATGCAGGCGCATATCGAGCTGAACCGGAAAAAACAACTCGAAAAGCCGCATTTCGACCGGTGGCTCGCCCTCTTTCACGCCACCTGTGATGAACTCTTCTCCGGTCCGGTTGCGGAAAACGCCAAAACCCGATCGCTTTCCATCGCCACCATGATACAGGTAAAAGTGACTTACCACTTATGACTTACGACTTACCACTTACCACTTACAACTTACGACTTACCACTTACGACTTACGACTTACAACTTACAACTAAATCGTATACAAAACCACCTCCTGCTTCTTCCCCCGCAGGATCATGTCCCCGATCTTGCGCGGTGAGAACGAATTGGGCGGCAGGGCGAGCTTGTCGAGCAGGAATTTGGAAAAGAGGATATTGACGCCGAGTTCGTTGCATTTGGCCTGGATCCGGGCGGTGGTGTTGAGCACGTCGCCGGAAAAGGCGATATCCCGCTTGACGACCCCGATCTCGCCGGCCATCACGTAGCCGTAATGCAACCCCGCCTTGAACTCGGGAACCTCTTCATAGGTAGCCTGGTAGTAGCCCGCCTTTTCCTTCAGGATGCGCTGGATCTCGAAAAAGCACCGGATGCAATTGGCGTTTTCCGTACCGGTGCCGGTCTTCCAGCTGATCACGATCTCGTCGCCGACGTATTGATAAATTTCCCCTTTTGAATACTGGATCGCGGGTGTGGAATGCCGGAAAACATCCTTGATGAAGTTGAAATACCGCTGTTCGCCCAGCCTTTCGGCAATGGTGGTGGAAGAGCGGAGATCGAGGAACATAAAGATCCGTTCTTCCCGTTTGGGATGAAAATATTTTCCCAGCAAAAAATCCTTGAACACGCCGGGACCGTATTTGTCATTGACCAGGAGGACGATCAGCGTGCCCAGCGTGACGATCAACCAGAACAGGTAACTCTCCAACTGGCTGAGGCTGAGAAAACGTTCGAGCACCACCCTGCGCACTTCCGGGTGGGTGACCGGCAGGTGCAGCAAAGCGCTTTGGTAGGAAAAGACAACAGGGATGGAAACCGCCAGGAAAACGAGGGTGTAGGAAAAGAAGATCTGCATCAGGGCCCACCCGTAATTGCGGGTCCGGAGCCACCGCTCCCAGACAAATACGATGCCGCTGCCCCCCATGAGGCCGCCCAGAATGCCGACCTGGAAGCTGCTTCTGAGCGGAAGAATAGGATCAAACCCGGGAACGGATATGCCGCTGTAAGTCATCACCGAATACACATGGAAATACTGGTAAATCGATATCAGGGTCCAGCCGACGGTGATCCAGAAGATCTTGCGGAGTTGGGATTTGATCCTGTTGGACATGAAGAAGTTCATAGCACAGGTGTTTTTTCAAATGATTTCCTGGTTTTGCCGCACTAAAATTAATGGAAAAAGTGTAAAATTGATCCTTCACTGTTGCACAATTCAATCCTGAAGAATGAACATTTTACGCCGAATTCTGCTGTGCCTGTTTATCGCATCCCCGATGGCGGCGCCCGCCCAGACAGCCCGGAACGGGTTTTATATCACCAATCAGCCGCCTTTGGCCGTACAACCCTACGTACCCCTGCCGCTGGGCAATATTCAACCCCGCGGATGGCTGCGCAATATGCTGGAATTGCAGCGCGACGGCCTTACCGGTCACCTCGACAGTATTTACAGCCTTGTTTGCGGGCCCGGCAACGGATGGCTGGGCGGCAAAGGCGACAGTTGGGAACGCGGCACCGCTTTGGAGGATATTACGCTGGTGCCTTACGGCTGTACGGCCTTGCGGATCGCCCAGTTTCCGCTGTTGGATGCGCATGCGCGGTGAGGGAAATTGCGTTTCAAGAAATAGGAACCCTGTAGATTTAATGTAATAAAATTCATGTCATGAACCTCAAAATGTGTTTGTTGATTTTTCTGTTGGGAAAAGGAAAATTGTTTGCGCAGGAATCTCGCATGGCGGATATTCCGGATTTAAGTATTGAGCCACCCGTTCAACAGTCGGAAAAAATCCTGTTTATTCAGGAAGTGAGCCTGGAGTATTATTGTCCCAGGAAACAATTCCAGGGTATAAAAATTGTTGAAAAAGAATCCGAAACGACTATTATGCATTTATCCGACCTGGAAGAAGGGTATGAAATACTCGATAAGAAAGTTGTAGGCCCGGATGATCAACCGTTGTCGATGGTAGTGAAATTTTATTTGCCTGACTCTGTTGCTTCAAAAGGCATCAACCTTGTGCCGGTATTCAGGTGTAAATCAGGAAGCAGTTTGCAAAGCTTTAAATATAAAGACGGCTTGCCTTTATATGTGGATAATTATAATCTTTCGGTCACCTCGCAGCCTACAAATGCCAGATTTGTTATTATGGCCGAGTATTTTTGGCTGGGAAATGAAGAAAGGATTCGATCAAAAATGAGAAAGTATCTGGGCGGCGATGAAAATGCATTCAAAGGAGAGAAAATTCTCGCCAAGGATAAAACCGACAGAACCCTTAATGTCGGTATAAGAGGAGCCTACGTTTTGATTTTTGGTTTGAACGGGTACGAGATTAAAGAGGAATTTTATAATAACAATGGACCGATTGTGAGCTCATCTGTAAATCCGGAATTAAACGTACTGAAGCAGGATAGTTCCAATAAGAATTAAATGTATTGAATAAAAGATGAAAAATTTATTTTCAGAAAATTCGGGAATTCTTGCCACTTTGTCTGCCGGGTTGTTGATTTTGGCCATTTCATATGGAATTGGGATCCCTGACCGAATCCCGAAGGTGTTTTTTCTGTCCATGCTTATCCTGTTGCTTTTGCCAGTGTTTTTTTGGATGCATCGGAATATGAAATCTGTATTTGAAAGGTTTGCCGGATCTATTGGGCAAATACAGTTATTTACAGCTTTTTTAGCCTTTCTATCTTCGACAGGGTATTATTGGCTGTATCACCGTCAGGTTAAATGCATAAAACCGGATTGTGTTTATTATCCCTTTGTTTTACAGGAAGATGCTGCCGCCCGGATTGAGCGCAGTGGCGGCAAACTGGATGCGTTGAAAAAAGGAGCTGAATATATTGTCTCGGATTTGGAAGAAACTACTTCTGCTTTCAGTTGGTGGATAACCGGGTTTGCTTTTTGGATGATTCTTTTTATTGCAGCCATTTTTACCTTTTTGACATTCTATTTAATTCACGCAGCTTTTTTTTCAACCGGAAAAATCCGGGACCCGTCCCTGAAATCTGTTGAAAGTGAATTGCAGACGCTAATAGGTAATGACGATCTGGAGGGCGCTTTCAAATTGCTCCTGGAAAATGTTCAGGTCTCAGCGGTAAAGAATGAAATTATCCTGTTGCAATCCGATTTCGCGCATTTAAAAAAATTATACCATGCCGGCGAAATAGGACCTGAAGACTTCAATATAGCCCAGGCGCGGTTGAGGAAAGCGCTGTTGGAATTGGTTAAATAATTCATAGTGCAATAAGTTTTTAATTAGATTTGACGGGAGTTGTTAATTGAACAAAACATCCATTTTCCCATGAACAAATTTTTATCCCTCGTTTTATGTGCGGCTGCCTGTCTGACGGGCATACCTGCTGACGCCCAATGGACCGAACACTCCACGCCGGTCGGGTTTCCCGTTTCTTCTCTGGCCTTCTCCGGTGACGACGTCTTCGCCGCCTGGGTCAATCCCGCCAATCCGGCTTTCGGCGGTGCGGTCGTTTCCAAAGGCGGCGGGCCCTGGGCGCCTATTGAACTGCCGCAGGATACGCTCTGCCCCGGTGGCCTCTGCAAACCCAAATACCTTGACTCAGAGAACGGGCATTTGTATTACTTCAACCCCACCTGGCCGGCTTTCCTCTACCGGTCGGACGACGGGGGCGATAACTGGACCGAAATCCTGCCGGATTTTACAGAGGCAGATGAGTTTTTCTTTTCCGGCGACCGGATCTTTTATACGATTGCCAACGTCGTCTGGTTGTACGACCCGGTTGCGGGCCAATGGTTCAATTCGTTCTCCTCTTCGACCAATTCCGATATCGGCGGCCTCTGCAAATGGGGTGATCAACTGTTGCTGGCAGACGGCGCCGGCGTCTACGTTTCGAATAACAACGGCGACTCCTGGGCGCTGCTCAGCGATCAGGTCCGAACCTGGCCGAACGAACACGGGGATGTTGCGGTGTTCGGGTTTGGGAACAGCGCATTCGTGTCCGTCCGGGATTCGGGCCTGTACACCTCTGTCAACGGCGGCGCCGACTGGGTATTGAAACCATTTCCGGGCGGAGACTTCCTGGTCACGATGACGGAATTAAACGGGCGGTTGCTGTGCAGCGACGGCCTGCGTACCTACCAATCCACCGACAACGGGCTATCCTGGCAAAGGATGCGGAACGCTCCCGGCGCAGTACAGCTGAAAGCCGGCGGCAGCGGCCTGTTCCTGGCCGCCTCATTCGGCATATTGGCATCCGGCGACGGCGAAACCTGGTACACCCGCAACGACGCCCTCGACCGGCTGTACGACGGCACCTGGGAAACGGTGGAAAACAAATCCCTGTTCTCCTTCGGCGGCAGCCTGTTCCTGGCCGACGACTTCGGCCTGTTCGAAACCCGGGATGACGGCGAAACCTGGCGCTATGCCGGTCAATTCACGGATATCCGCCAGGGGCTCCCCGCCGGTGACGCCCTCCTGATCCGGAATGACGACACCGAATTGAAATACGCCTGGTGGATCAGCCGGGATACGGCGCGGACCTGGGAGGAGGTGCCGCTGCCGCCCAGCCAGATCAATGACGGTCGGAAAAAACTGGTTTACGGCGACGGTCGCCTCTTCGCTTTTGTGGATAAGAGTTGCTACCGCAGTGAGGACTTTGGAATGAACTGGCTGAAGTTGCCCCAGTTGTTTTCACCCGGAATCCAATATGCAACATTCGCTCAAGGTAAGGTATTTGCAGGTACATATCCTGGAACGGGTGTCGGTTGGTATGTTTCGGATAACTATGGGGAAACCTGGAGCAATCAATCGTTTTTCGTCAGCAACGGGTATGAATTCTTTTCGGATGGAACAGCCATTTATGCCCGCGACGGAAATCATCTTTTGCGGTACAACGGCGTTGATTTTGACTTTGTCCAATTCTTTTTTTCCATTTATGGCAAGGCCGGGGTTTATTTTTGGAACCAGGTGGTTTTGTTGTTTTCACATGGATCTTCATTTCACCGATTGCTCGGATCCAGCGATCATGGAGAAACATGGGCCGAACTGACGAGTAGTCTGCCTCTCATTTCCCAGCTTCCTAATGACAAGGCAGGAGGAGCGGCAGGGGTTCACCAGGGAGGGTTCTATGCCTTTGGTCAGAGTGAAGAAACGCCCATGAAACCCGTTTTATGGAGATTGCAGATCGAAGAACCCGAACGGCCGGTACATTTCGGCAAGGTTTACTTTGACATGGACCTGGATAAGGAGTTGGGTTATTTTGAAGCGATGAGTAAGGAAACCGTCGTATATACCCATCAAGGCAGATTGGCGGCCATTACGGGCGCCGACGGCGGGTTTGCGATTTACGGTGCAGTGCCGGGAGATACCATACGAGTGCAGAAGAAGAAGCCCTACTGGCATTTTGATCCCCCTTATATTGTATTAACGGAAAACCCGCAACCGCTCCTCTTCCGCGTTTATATCGACCATTTGACCCATGATCTGGCATTGAACGCTACTCCGGAATCCGGATTCGTCCCGGGAAAAACAACCGGAATTACATTGCATATCAGCGAGGATTTGCCCCAAGACGGCTCCGGGAAAGTGGTTTTTATTAAACCCCCTTCACTTAATCTGGCCTGGTTTGATACAAATTTATATCAGCTATCAGGGGATACCATCATTTGGTGTGTGACGTCGAAAGATAATCTCGGCGGCGTGACCCGGTTTGGTCTGGAGGTGCCTGCTGATATCCCTCCCGGAACGACCTATGATCTGGAATTCAATCTGACAACTACAGCCGGCGACTATGATCCTGCGGATAATACGGCAACAATCAGGGCGATTGTGGAAAACGACCTTACTCCGCCCCTTGAGAAGACCGTAGATTTTCAGGAACTGGAACCCGACCAGGCTGCCCAGGGGGAATGGTTGGATTATGTTATTCATTTTCAGCGGACAACGGGTTTCGATGTTACCAATTACCGGATAAGGGATACCCTTGATCCCTCGCTTGATTTGAGGACTTTTCGCCTGACAAGCACGAATTGTTACGAATGTTCTTTTTTTATCTGGCCGGGGAATGTATTGGAAACAAAATTCAACGTCGCTTTTTTGTCAAATGTCGTTGTTGATGAGTCAAAGAGTAACGGTTTTTTGCGGTATTCTATCCGGACAAAGCCCGGGTTGACCTTGGGAGATACGATCCGCAACCAGGCTACCTTTTCAGTGCCTTTCCAGCCTTTGTTTCAGACCAATGTTGCCAAAACCTGGGTAAAGCATACAGCTTCGGCAACCAACTCCGGTTCTCCTTTATATTTGGACTGGGAGATCTCCCCCAATCCGGCAAATGATGAACTCAATATAAGGCGCATTGGAGGGGGTGCGCCTTCCGCCGGACGCCTTTTATTCCTCGATTTATCCGGGCGACCTATAAGCCAAAAAACGTTTGCAACAAGGGTGTCAACAGCCGACCTTCCTCCGGGACTGTACTTTATCCTCCTGCAGGATGGCCCGGACAAAGTAATGATCGGCAAAGTGATCATCCACCGGTAAGGCAATTTCTCAAATCTTTCTTAAGGTTTTTTGTTAAAGGCAGGTTAAGAATCGGAGCTGCCTCTTCGCTGATGGCAGTAGTGCAGTATATCTGTTTGAATCCGCATTGTAAAACCAAAAAACAATTGAGATGAAAAACAGATTTGCACCCTCTGCTCCGATTGCTATCACCTTGCCCGTTTCGGAACGACACATCAAAACCCTGATCTTTTTTCTGTTGCTTGCTTTTAGTGTGTTTGCCGGCCGACTGTTCGGCCAATCCAAACCGGCGCCGGTGTTCTCCGGTTACCACAAGAATATCTACATGGAATTGCTGGGCAGCAGCGTTGGAGGCGGCGTCAGTTTTGATATGCGCCTCAATCGCGGTCGCATGGACGGGATCGGCTTCCGGGCCGGTATCGGCGGGATCCACGTCAGCGGCACGGACTTCGAAACCAACAACTATGTCTCTTTGGGGATCGTCACCTTCCCCGTCGAATTCAACAACCTGGTCGGCAAGCGCAGGAGCTCCTTTGAAGCGGGTATCGGCCTGTTACCGGTGTACGGCGCCATCGCCGGTCAGGGCGAGATCACGAATTACGAATACGTCCAGGCAGATGGTTTTACGCTTGCGGGCGGTTACCTGACCTTTGGCTACCGGCTCCAACCCCTGCGAAACGGCTTCATGATGAATTTCAAATGGAACCCGATGTTTCTCCGCGGCGCCGGATTCACTACCGGATGGTTCGGGCTGGGATTGGGGTTTGGGTTTAAGTAAGGATAAAGTTTAAAGGATAAAGTGCAAATATTACCTCCGTACATATTTCTGACTGCGCTCTGATTTAAAAATGCCGTTAAGTTGTGTTTTGCATAGCTTAGCGGTATTTTATATTCAAAAGAAATCCATGAAAGAGATCGTAAAAGCCGGATCGGTTCCTGAATTCTATATCGGCGAAAGGTGTTACATCTCCGAATTGCTGAACCGGGCCGAAACCCCGCAGGTGTCCGTTGCCAGGGCCCGCGTATTGCCGGGGATGACCACCGAACTCCATACCCTGGAGGCCGCCGAGATCTATGTCATCCTGGAAGGAGAGGGCGAAGTGGAAATCGGCGACGACTGCCGGGAATTTGTCAAACCCGGAGATTTGGCGTATATTGCCGAAGGCCGCCCTCAACGGATCACCAACACCGGGCCCATCGATCTGATCTTCCTCTGCATTTGCACGCCAAGATTCAGGCCCGAAATCTACCAATCCCTCGAAGGGAACCGGTAATGCGGGAGCTCAATGCTTGAAATGATCCGGCAGATAATAGTCTGCCCTTGTTTATGATTTGCGGCTTGACTTCGGCTCTGCCCAATTACCCCACTTACAACTAACCGACTTATCCTTCGGCTGTGCTCAGGAACCCAACTTACGACTTACAACTTACGACTTACGACTTACAACTTACAACTTACGACTTACGACTTACGACTTACGACTTACAACTTACAACTTACAACTAAAACAATGAAAGTCAATCTGGAACGCATAGAAAACGATCTTTTTGAATTGAAAAAAATCGGGTTCAACCCTGAAGACAAAGGCATCTATCGCCCCGGCCTGACCGACCCCGATATGGAAGCCAGGCGGTGGCTGGCAGAACGTTTTGAACAGAACGGACTGGTTACCCATATGGACGGCGCCGCCAACGTGATCGGCCGGTTGGGGGATCCCGACAAACCGGCGATCGCGGTCGGTTCTCATGCTGACACCGTGCCCTGCGGCGGCATGTTCGACGGCGCCCTGGGCGTCATCGCCGCCCTGGAATGCGTCCGGGTGATCAATGAGAACGAACTTGAACTGGAACATCCGCTGGAGATCATTGCGACCAGCGAAGAAGAAGGCCGGTTCGGCGGCATGTTCGGCGCACAGGCGCTGGTGGGGGAGGTCAAACCCGACTGGATTGAAAGCGCCCGTTCGGCCGACGGGGAATACCTCACGGAAGCGCTGGCCAGATTCGACCTGGATATACCCGGCGTATTGCGGGCAAAGCGCGTGCCGGGACCGATCATGGCCTTCCTCGAACTGCACATAGAACAAGGACCCGTGCTGGAAATGGAACGCAAATCCATCGGGGTGGTGGAAGGCATCTCGGGGGTGTTCAAATGGATGGTCAAACTCATCGGGAAGGCCGACCATGCGGGTACGGCGCCCATGCATATGCGCAGCGACGCCTTTATGGGACTGGCGGATTTCGCGCACGAGATCGGCCGGATCATCAGTGAAGAAGGCACCGACAAGAGCCGGTTGACCATCGGGAAAGTAGACCTGAAACCCGGCTACGCCCATACCATCCCGGGGGAAGTGGATTTTACCCTCGTCGGCCGCGACCTCGACGAAGAAGTGATGCACCGCCTGGCGGACACCTGCCGGAAAGTGCTGTCGAGCATCGCGCGCAAGCACCGCCTGCATTTCGATTACGAGGAGCGGTCGTGGCTCTCTCCGCAACCCTGCAATGAAACCGTCATGAAACATTTCGAAGAATCCGCCCGCAATCTGGGGCTCGACTACATGGTCATGCCCAGCGGTGCAGGCCACGATGTGCAGTTTTTTGCCCGGAAAGTGCCGGCGGGAATGGTCTTTGTGCCGAGTGTCGGCGGGGTCAGCCATGCACCCGACGAATGGACCCATTGGGACGATGTGGAGAACGGCGCCAATGTGCTGTTGAATACCGTGGTTTCGCTGGCCCAAAAGAAAAAGCCGTTCTGAGAGCCTGTTTCGGCAGCAATCAATATATTTGCGTAGAAAACCAACTTATATGAAAAACCGATTTTTTTCAGGCGCATTCCTTGTTGCATTATGCTTGCCATTTCTGGGAACGGCCCAGCCGCCGGCGCCCAAGGACACGATCCCCAAACCGGAGGTATCCGTTACCAAACATAGCATTACCATCGACGGAAAGGCGGTGAATTACACCACGACCGCCGGCACCCTCCTGCTGCGCAACGAACAGGACGAACCCATCGCCTTGTACGGGTTTACGGCCTATACCAAGGACGGGGTCAACGACAAATCCGCCCGCCCGGTGATGTTCGCCTACAACGGCGGCCCGGGGTCCTCTTCCATCTGGTTGCATATGGGCGCATTGGGCCCCAAACGGACCGTGGTCAATGACCCGGGACTGACGCCTGCTTCGCCCTACAAGCTGGCCGATAACACGTACTCGGTGCTGGACATTGCGGACCTGGTGATGATCGATCCCGTCGGGACCGGTTTGAGCCGCCCGGTCGGCAAGGCCACCGGCAAGGATTTCTGGGGAGTCGATCAGGATATCCGGACCGTCAGCCAGTTCATCAAACAATATGTAACGGAAAACGACCGCTGGAATTCGCCCAAATACCTGCTGGGCGAAAGCTACGGCACCATGCGCAATGCAGGGGTGGTCGACTACCTGCAGGAAAACATCGGTATGGCTATGAACGGGGTGATCATGGTCTCGGCGGTTTTTGACCTGCGGACCATCACGTTTGCGCCCGGCGACGACATTCCCTACATCATCTATCTGCCTTCCTATGCCGCTTCAGCCTGGTATCACGACAAACTCCCCAACAAGCCGGCCAACCTGGAGGCATTTGTCGAAGAAGTGCGCGTTTTCGCAAACGGCGATTACGCCGCCGCACTCATGAAAGGCGACCGGCTCAGCGACCAGGAGCGGGAAAAGATCCTGGGCAAGCTGGTGGCTTATACCGGCCTGAGCAAAAACTATATCGAGCGGGCCGATCTCAGGGTGGGCCCCGGTGAATTTGAACAGGAATTGCTTCGCGACGACCACAACACCATGGGCCGGCTGGATTCCCGTTTCAAAGGCATCAACCAGGACCTGCTTTCGCAGAATGCGGACTATGACCCCCAAAGCTCGTCCATCAGCCCGGCGTATACGGCAACCTTCATGAACTATTTCTACAATGAACTGAAGGTGAACAAAAAAAATTCCTACCATATTTCAGCGTATGGCACGGGCGGGTTCCGGTGGGACTGGATGCGCGGCCCCGGCGGTTTCGGCGTACCGGGCGCTAACACCGCTACGGATATGGCGGATGCCCTGTCTAAAAATCCCAACCTGAAAATCGTGATCTTCAACGGCTACTACGACCTCGCTACCCCTTTCAACGGCGTGGAATACACCATTGATCACCTGGGGCTCGAAAAGAACATTAAGTCCAATATCATCATGAAGTACTACGAGGCGGGCCATATGATGTACACCCACGAACCCTCTCTGGCAAAATTCAAGCAGGATATCGTCGAATTTTTCCGGATGACGGGTAATTAGTTCAGGAGGAACTGAAGAATTGAGTATTTGAAGAATCGACGGGTTGCCGGTAGCCGGCCGGTCATTGATCTAAAGGTATCGCTTTCAGTTAGAATTGAATAAACCACTAAGGGCGCCAGGAAAACGCTACCCGCTTAGTGCCCTGAGTGCCCTTAGTGGTCAACACCCCCAACCCGCTTAGTGCCCTGAGTGCCCTGAGTGGTCAACACCCCCCAAACCCGCTCCCAAATCAAAAAACCTTTCCCCACAGATATACCACAACCCCGCCCAAAAAACGTTTCATATCCGATATTCCAAACATATAATGACCAGCGACTCCGCCATAAAAGCGACTATGTACCAGCAAACACGCATGAAAACCGGATTCCTTTCCGCCGGACTGTTGTTCATGACCTTTCATTTCTACGGCCAGCCGACTTACCACCTTTCCGACCCGGATGCCGTTTTTGATATGCCGAAAGAATTGAAAGAGATCTCGGGCATCAGCTTGTCGGATTGCGGGAAGTACCTCATGGCCATCCAGGACGAGGAAGGCATTCTTTTCTGGCTGGACAAGGAAACGGGCGAGGTGAAGAAAACCAACGCTTTCTGGAAGGACGGCGATTACGAGGACATCGCAGTGACCCCGCACGCCGTTTATGTGGTCAAAAGTACGGGGACCCTTTACCGGATCACCCACTGGAAAAGAAAGGATCCGCAGGTTGAAAAATTCAGTACCGATCTGGAGAAGGAAAATGACGTGGAAGGACTGGCTTACGACGCCGCAGGCAACCGCCTGTTGCTGACCTGCAAGGGAGAAGCCCGCACCAATCCCCACCAGCGTGATATTTTCGCTTTCGACCTGGCTACCGAACAATTCAATCCGGTGGCTGTATATTCCGTCACAACGGAAGCCGTGAAGGCCTACCTGGAATCCCACAAGGATATCGAGAACTACGACAAGATCGAATCTAATCTGTTTGAATCGGATAAGGAACTGGGGTTCAAGCCCTCAGCCCTGACGGTCCATCCGATGACAGGCGAGATCTACCTGGTCTCCTCACCCGGCAAAATGCTGTTGGCCATGGACCGGGATGGGACGATCACCAGGATCGTGAAACTCAGCAAGAAAATGCATCCCCAACCAGAAGGGATCTGTTTTGATTCGAACGGGACCATGTACATTTCGGATGAGGCGCGGGATGGGGAGCCGGGGCGGGTGTATGGGTATTTTTTGAAGTGAAATTAAGGTCGGCTTGAGTTTATAGATTTCCCTCTTGTTTGATCTTGATCAGATCGCTAATTAATTCGTCTTTCATATTCATCGTATAAACCCTGTAAATGAAACCTTCGTTTTGATACTTAACAATCTTCTTTAGATCACTTAGCCTATCCAGCCAGGTTATGCCATCTGTAACAAACAAAAAATAGGTGTCATGCCTTTTATTTGATATAATTTTTTCAACATCTCCCAATGAATCAGTTTGCTTGCTGCCCGTAGCGCCATATGCCTTAACCTCAATTACAATATTAGGGTTTCCTTTCCCTGGAATAGCAAAATCTGCTTTTGCCACAAAGTCGTTATTTTTTCCAATGAAATTGCAGCGCGAATCATAGGATTTAAATGAAGACTTAATAATTTCTTCAACAAAATCTTCGAGCATCCTGCCTCTTAATTGCCCTTTTATGGCACTTCCTCTGCCGGCTTTTAATCTTTCCGTAAGGATGTCACTCCAGGTATATGATTTTTGAATTGCGTTGTTCATTAATTCAAATAAACCTATGGAATTCAATCCTTTTAAAAAAACCTCCGGGTTGTTGGCGTAAAATGATTTACCGAATTTTGGTTCATTAGGAAATAATTTCCCTCGAAGGAGAGTATTAAACTCATCTTTTGAAAGCTCAAGAAATAATCGAATAATTGTAATGCCAATTTCGAAATTTTGATCCAATAAATTGCGCAAAACATGGGTATCAATCTTGCTGTATTGGCTTAACCACGAAAATTGCATGATCACCTCATCTGCAAAATCATCCCTCCAATTGGAATCTATCGCGCTTAAACTTTCTCTTATTTCTTCCAGCGTCTGGAGGTGTCTTTTCATTTTCCGATTATTAAATATTCCTCAACTTCTGATCTTTTTACAGCAGCGTGATTGCCGAAATGATATCGATGCGGTTTTTTGATTACGTTGATCTCAGATTTGTATTTGGAAAGTATCTCCTGGATTATTTCTAGATCTGGAAATCCATTATCTGAGTAAGATAAAACGATGATGCTATTTTTGAATTTGTAGAATAAATTATCAAAAGCTTCAATGGCTTGAGATCTATATGAGAATGGAGTATATTTCTTTTTTATCTTTTTTACTTTAGTATCGTAAAGAATTTCTTCATCTTTCCAGTATTTAGAAAGGCCTTCCAGAAAGTGGTATCTTTTGGTGTAGCAATTGTCGTCCGAATTAGGCACGTATGGCGGGTCGAAATAAACCAGATCAATTTTCTCATTGATATTGATTTCAAATATATCTCCACTCACAGAAAAGTGGTTCTTTCCATTTGAAAAAACCAAAGAGTTGAATATTTTAATCTGTTCTAAAAAGTGGGTTTTCAATGATATTTTCAAATCTCGCCGGCCATCATTATAATTGGACAAATCACCTGATAC
Source organism: Lewinellaceae bacterium (assembly GCA_020636325.1). Classification (GTDB taxonomy): domain Bacteria; phylum Bacteroidota; class Bacteroidia; order Chitinophagales; family Saprospiraceae; genus JACJYC01. The sequence continues at coordinate 147,335 of JACJYC010000007.1, read as the reverse complement.
TGTAAAAACTCCCCGGGGTTGTTTTTTTAGACAAGATCGGAATAAACATGTGAGCGCCAGGGCTTTTTTATATTCATTATTAAGTTTTGAAATGTTCCAGTAGGCCAGGTCGAGGAATTCAAGGTCCTCTTTGGTGAAAAATATTCCTTCAAAAGTTTGTTTAATGAAATTGTCTTTGCCAGGGTTATTTTTAAGAATATGGTCAACATCCTTTTCATCAAGGGTAGTATCGGAGTTTTCACATGTTGCTTTAGTGATGATAGCAGGGAAATTAAGAAAATCATTGCTGATTACTTTTTTTCCCATTGCCTTAAAAAGATAGGAAACAGCCCCCGAACCGGAAAATCCATCTAAAACAGTATCAAATTTAAGATCACTCAAATTGTTGTATATCCAGGGCAGGAGTTTGTGCTTACTTCCCATATACCTGAACTTAGGATAATCTAAGGCTTGTTCAAGTGCAGCATTGGCGTTTTCAAACAGTTCCGGTTGCAAGCCTGATGAAGTCATTTGAAAATATTTTATACAAAAATTGAGTTTTTCCCTGATAAATCCAACTTTCTATTCTGTTTTTTGTGATAAAAGTTGGCTTCAAAAAAGTGTGTTGGAGCATTCAACTCCAAAGGCATTCAGGTAAACTCGTGGTTCAACTTCTTTTAGCTAGTGGCGCGAAATTTAAGTGGCATCTAGATTTCGCGCCACTAGGCTGGAGCCAATTTGTTACTAAAGTACACAAATACTTTACCCGCCCGATTTCCCCTACCCGCCCCAATTCCCTACTTTTGCCCCGTCATCAAACCCGGCACAGGCCCGGCCTTTATTGTTATACAACCTTCCTCAAACCGATGATCCGAAAATTGACCCTCATCCTGGCTTTGCTGGCAGCTGTCATCCAGTTGCCCGCACAACCGGCGCCTATCCGCGACCTGCAACCGACCGTCATCCTGATCTCCATGGATGGGTTTCGGTACGACTACCTCGATAAGTACCAACCTGAAAATATCCTCGCGCTCGCAAAGAAAGGCGTTCGCGCCGATTGGATGACGCCCAGCTATCCCTCCCTGACCTTCCCGAACCATTATACAATAGCTACCGGCCTCTACCCGGCTCACCACGGCATCGTCGCGAATAACATGTACGATCCGGAATTCGACGCCTCCTTTTCGCTCAGCAAACGGGAAGAAGTACAGAACGGCCGCTGGTGGGAAGGCGAACCCATTTGGGTGACCGTGGAAAAACAAGGACAAAAAGCCGGGTGTTTCTTCTTCCCGGGTACTGAGGCGGAAATCCAGGGCGTCCGGCCGACCTTCTGGAAAGTCTACGACGGCAGAATTGCCTTTGAGGACAGGGTCGACCAGATCCTCACCTGGCTGGACCTGCCTCAGGAACAGCGCCCCACCTTCTTTACCCTCTATTTCGAAGAACCCGACCATGCAGGCCATACCTTCGGCCCGGACGCCCCGGAAACCGCCGGAGCCGTCGCACGCGTGGACGATATGATCGGCCGCCTGACAGCGGGGTTAAAAGCGCGCGGCATCCTTAAACAGGTAAACCTGATCCTGGTTTCCGACCACGGCATGGCGCCCGTCAAACCGGAAAACAATGTGTTCCTGGATGACGCTTTCAACCTCGAACTGGCCGCTCAGATCTCCTGGGGGTCCAGCATGGTGACCATCTTCCCCAAACCGGGTGAAGCCGACCGCATCCTGGCTTCCGCTCAGGCGCACCCGCTGCAGCATGCCCGCCTGTACAAACGCGAAGACCTGCCCGAACATTTTCACTATGCCGGCCATCGCCGGATCCCGCCTTTTGTCGTTGTCGCCGAACCGGGATGGCGCATTACCAGCAAATCGTTTTATGAAGACCAAAAAGCGCGGCAGCAGGGCCCGATGACTGCTATGACCGGGGTACACGGCTATGACAACGAATATCCCGATATGCGGGCTACCTTCGTCGCGCATGGTCCGGTGTTCCGGAAACACTTCAAAGCTCCGCCTTTCTCAAATGTGGAAATCTACAACCTCATGACCCATATCCTGGGATTGACGCCCGCCCCCAACGACGGCAAACCGGAGCACGTGGAGGGCATGCTGAAGAAGCGTTGACCGGCAAACCGGTGTCAATCAAGCGCTTTCACGCGCTCACCCTTCGCCAGGTTGCGCCGGCCGAAAACGAACAACAGCGCAATACCCAAAATCGTTACCGCTATCCCAATGTACTGCATCATGCCGGGGTTGCCGTATTCAGACATGAATACCACATCGATCAACCCGTGAAACAAAGCGCAGGCCAGGATGCTGCCCCTTGAACCGTTGAACAGCCAGGTGAGCAGGACTGCCCCCGTCAGGATGCTGAAATACCAGCCGGCCACGCCGCCGAAATCCATCGAAACATACCCCGGACGGTAGGTGAAAATGGGAATATGCCACCCCGCCCAGAAAACGGAAAGTATGATGGTCGATACCAATGCATTGTACCGACCCTGAAGCCGGGGAAGAGCAAACCCGCGCCATCCGGTTTCCTCACCGAATCCGAAAAAGACTGCGTTGTAAACCAGAAATCCCGCCGCACCCAGTTCCGGGAATTCATCGCTGTACCCGAACCTGGAAAAATCCGGAAATTGGCCGTCGTTGATCCAGGCGACCAGTCCGCCCAGCAAAGCCAGGGCAGGCGGCGTCAAAATGGCGATCAGCAACCAGGAGAGAGGCCGCCAGGCGGTCAGACTGCGCCAAAGTTTTCGGACATCAGCCCGGCCTCCGAAAATTGCGGTCGTAATGAACGCAGAGAGCATGGGACCGAAACCGCCGATACCGTGCTGATAGGGTAGGATCGGATGGGTGTTGAATCCGAATGACGGCAACCAGTACGGCGACCAGATGACCCAGGAAATGAGGTAAGCCAGTAAAAAATAAACGGCCAGTTCTTTGGTTTTCATGGCTGTCGGATTGAAGTGGTTTGCCGCTCACCCGGCAGGCTTCGGCAGATACCAATGCGATATAATGAACAGGATGCCGGACAGGAACAGCGGCGTAGAGATCAACAAAAATGCTGACGTTTCGCGGGCGGTATGAAAGTAAATGGTGAATACCATCCCCAACACCATGAACCCCACCCCGCCGATGAGCGGAAAACGCCACGCCACAACAAGGATCGCCAGTACAAACAGCGCCGGCAGGAGATGAATGGCGAAACCCAGCACCTGTTGCCCGAAGGAGTGACCGCCGGAAAAGGCGTCCGTGGCAAACAGCGCCAGTAATCCGGCGTAAAAAAGTACGATGGCGCGGGGGCCCCAGGTTAATGCAGCTTTCATGGCAAGGACAAATTATTTTCGGCTCCTGCGCCGGATTTCACCCCTGCAGGCCGGCTGGCTCCAACCGGCTCAAACCGGGCAGTGAAATGACGCAGGAACGGCGGCTCACAAGTGATCCGGAACGGTTCAATAATGGTCTTATGCTGCATCGTATGCTGACTTGCTTGTAATGATCAATTCCCTGCCTTGCCGGCCGGCCGGCTCAATTCCTCGATTCCTCAATTCCTCGATTCCTCGATTCCTCGATTCCTCAATCTCAACCACTCATACCACCCCGCCAATCCTTCCCCTGAAGTACAGGATACTTCTACGAATTCCAGCTTCGGGTTCACCCGTTTGGCGTAATCCCTGGCCTTTTCCACATCAAACGGCACATACGGCAACAGGTCGATCTTGTTGATGATGCACAGGTCGGAGGTATGGAACATGTCGGGGTATTTGACGGGCTTGTCATCGCCTTCCGTTACGCTCATGATGACGACGCGGGCGCTTTCCCCCAGGTCGAACAACGCCGGGCAGACCAGGTTGCCGACATTCTCGATAAAGAGCACGGAGTCGTCTTCCGGTTTCAACTGCCGGAGGGAGCGGTGGATCATTTCCGCATCGAGGTGGCATCCTTTGCCGGTATTGATCTGGACAACGGGCGCGCCGGTTTTGGCAATGCGGTTCGCGTCATTGGCGGTTTGCTGGTCCCCTTCGATGACGGAGCATGCCAGGGTTCCTTTCAGGTCTGCAAGCGTCCGCTCCAACAGGGCTGTTTTTCCTGAACCGGGCGAACTGACCAGGTTGAGCGCCAGGATGCGCTTGGCTTCAAAATACCCCCGGTTGCGCTCGGCCAGCAGGTTATTCTTCGACAGGATGTCCTGCTCCAGCTCGATGACCGTTTTGACGGGCGGGTGGTCGTGATGATGGTGAAGATGGTCATCATCGTGGTGGTGGTGATGATGTTGGTCATGTGAATGTTCATGGCCGTGGTGGTGCCCGTGGTCGCCATGCGCATGCACATGAAAATGTTCGTGTTTGTCTTCTTCCCCGATCTTGGTGATGGTGACGGTATCGGAGGGGCTGCTGCAACCGCATGTACTGCACATGGTATCTGGATTTTGGTTTGACAATTAATGCACAACGAGGGATCTGACGCGCAATTCCCGGCCCTGGATCAGTTCATTGAGGTACTCGCCGCAGGCCGGGCAGGCTTCAAACAATTGCCCGGTTTCGTATTCCAGGCCGCATTCCGCGCAGCGCGCCTTCCCGGGGATCCGGCGGATGATGCGTTCCGCGTTTTCCAATACGGTATCCCTGACGGCGGCATCCCAGGCAAATAAGAAGGCATCCATCTCCACACCGGCCAACTCGCCGATCTCCAGTTCGATGCTTTCGACCTCCCGCGCCTGGTGGTTTTTTGCCTGTTCATCGGCAATTTCCACGATGTTGAGTACCAGTGAAAGTTCGTGCATAACGTTCAAAACCGGATTTACCGGCAAATTCAAATGTAAAGGCGGTTGTAAAAGCGGCCGGTGACGAACATCATCCTGAAATGAGATTTTTGTCAGCGCTTTTGTCCGATAAATAGCGTCAATTTGGAAGGATATTTCCAGCTATTTCAGGCGATCACTCTAAACGCAAGATCATGAAGCCGATTTCCGTCAAGCGTCCCACCTATTATCAGGAATTGCGCAACAAAGGATATTCCCGCCGGGATTTTATGAAATTCTGTACCATGATCGCGGCCTATATGGGGCTGGAATCCAGCGGGGTGGCCCAGGTGACCAACGCCTTGATGAACCAGCCCAGGGTGCCCGTGATCTGGCTCCATTTTCAGGAATGCACCTGCTGCAGCGAGTCCTTTATCCGGTCTTCCCACCCGATGGTGGCGGACATCATTCTCGACAAGATCTCGCTGGATTATACCGAAACGCTTATGGCGGCATCGGGGCACCAGGCGGAGGCTGCCATGGAAAAGACCATGAAGGACTATTACGGCGAATACGTGCTGTGCGTGGAAGGCTCCGTGCCGGTTTATGAAGACGGCGTGTATTGCTGCATCGGCGGACGGTCGGCCCGGGATATCCTCCAGGAAACGGCAGCCGGCGCAAAAGCGGTCATCGCCTGGGGCAGTTGCGCCTGCAACGGCTGTGTTCAGGCCTCCAGACCCAATCCGACCGGCGCAACGCCCATCCACAAACTCATCAAAGGCAAGCCGCTCATCAAAGTGCCCGGCTGCCCGCCCATCGGCGAGGTCATGGCAGGGGTGCTCGTACACCTCGTTACCTTCGGCCGGATCCCCGAACTGGACCACGTCGGACGGCCCAAGGCTTTCTACTCCAAACGCGTCCACGACTCCTGCTACCGCCGCCCGTTCTACGACGCCGGCCTGTTTGTGGAATCCTTTGACGACGAAAATGCCAAAAAAGGCTATTGCCTGTATAAAGTGGGCTGCAAGGGACCGACAACCTACAACGCCTGCGGCATCATGAAATGGAACAACGGCACGAGTTATCCCATCCAGTCCGGACACGGTTGCATCGGTTGCAGCGAAGCCGGTTTCTGGGACAACGGCGCCTCGTTCTATACCCGCATTCCCAATTTTCCGGGATTCGGTATCGAAAGCAGCGCGGATACCATCGGAACCATCGCGGTCGGCGCTACGGCGGCAGGTGTCGCAGCACACGCCGTTGCATCGGCCATCCGGAAGAACGGCGAGAAGAAGCGGCTGAAAGCGGAAGGGGAGGCTTCGGTGGAGGAGATTGAATGAGGGTTGTTTGTTGTTGTTTATGGTTGTTTGTTGTTGTTTATGGTTGTTTTGTTGTTTGTTGTTGTTGTTGTTGTTGTTGTTGTTGTTGTTGTTTGTTGTTGTTGGGGTTGAGACTATTCAGCATTTTGTGTCAACCGGATTTTTAGCATGCGCAGCTTGCTAAAAATCAGATCTTTGCGTCTTTGCGTCTTTGCGCGAAAACACTGTTTTGAACAGTCTCTTGGGGTTTGATAAAAATATAGAAAAATGAGCAATCGCATTGTCATCGACCCGATTACAAGAATTGAAGGCCACCTCCGCATTGAAGCGGATATCCAGGACGGTAAGGTCACCGACGCTTACAGTTCCGGAACGATGGTCAGGCTGATCGAACGCATCTTGCAGGGGCGCGACCCCAGGGATGCATGGGCATTTGTCGGTCGGGTTTGCGGGGTGTGTACCACCGTACACTCGCTGGCTTCCTGCCGGTCGGTGGAGGATGCGCTGGATATCGTTGTGCCGCCCAATGCTGAATTGGTGCGCAACATCATGTTCTGTTCCCAGTACATGCACGACCATACGGTGCACTTTTACCACCTGCATGCGCTGGATTGGGTAGATGTCGTTGACGCGCTGAACGCCGACCCCAAAAAGACCTCGGAGTTGGCCCAGAGCCTGTCGAACTGGCCGAAGAGCTCGCCGGGGTATTTTTCCGACCTCCGGAAACGCGTGAAAAAATTTGTGGAAAGCGGACAGTTGGGCATTTTTACCAACGGCTACTGGGGGCACCCTGCCTATAAGCTGCCCGCCGAAGTGAACCTCATCGGGCTGGCCCACTACCTCGAAGCCCTGGAATGGCAGAAGGAGATCGTAAAGGTCCACGCCATCTTCGGGGGCAAGAACCCGCACCCCAACTACCTCGTAGGCGGCATGGCCGCTTCCATCGGCCTGGACGATGCCAGCGCCATCAACGCCGAACGCCTGGCCTATGTAGGCGACCTGCTCAAACAAGGCAAGGAATTCATCGAACAGGTCTATCTCCCCGATCTTTTGGCAATCGCTTCCTTCTATCCGGAGTGGACGCAGATCGGCGGCGGCCTGGGCAACTACCTCGTTTACGGCGACCTGCCCACCAACGGCTATCGCGACGAGTCTTCATTCAAGTTCCCTTCGGGTGTTATCCTGGACAGGAACCTGAGCGAAGTGCACGAGGTCGACCTGCGTCAGGACGAAGAGGTCCGGGAATTCATCCATAAATCGTGGTACGAATACGCCGACGGCGATGAGGTGGGCCTGCACCCCTGGAAAGGCGAGACCAAACTCAAGTATACCGGCCCCAAACCGCCGTACGAACACCTCGATTTTGACAATAAATACAGCTACCTCAAAACGCCGCGCTGGAAAGGACACGCCATGGAGGTCGGGCCGCTTGCCCGCATGCTGGTGGGTTATGCCCGCGGGCGTGAAGACTTCAAGGAAGTGGTTGACAGTGCGCTGGCCAAACTGAACGTACCCGCAACAGCGCTCTTCTCAACGCTCGGCCGGACCGCTGCCCGCGGGCTGGAATCGCAGCTCGTCATCAACTGGGCGATGGAGTTCTACGAACAACTCCTCACCAACATCCGCAACGGGGATACCCGGATGGCCGATACCTCCCGGTTCGAACCCTCCACCTGGCCGGCTGCGGCCCAGGGCGTAGGGCATACCGAGGCGCCCCGCGGCGCGCTGGCCCACTGGATCAATATCGAGGACCAAAAGATCAAGAACTACCAGCTGGTGGTGCCGACTACCTGGAACGCATCCCCGCGCGACCCGGAAGGCAAACAATCGGCGTATGAATCCGCGCTGATGGATACCCCGGTCGCAGACGCCGACCAGCCCCTCGAGATCCTGCGGACCATTCACTCATTCGACCCCTGCATGGCCTGCGCCGTGCACTTGTACGACGAAGATGGAAAGAACCTGAATCAGGTCAGGGTTTTGTAAGTAAAAACGCATCCACATGAAAACCACACGACTCCGGCGCGTTTATGTATGGGAATGGCCCGTCAGGTTTTTCCATTGGATATTTGCCTTGTGCATCCTCGTGCTGGGCATTACGGGCTATCTGATCGGCGATCCGCTGCCCATTCAGTCGGATGCGGAGGCGTCGCACCGCTTTTGGTTCGGTACCGCCCGGTTCATCCATTTTGCGGCGGCCTATATCTTCCTGGCGGTCATCCTGATGCGGATGTATTGGGCTTCCGTCGGGAACAAGTACGCCCGTTGGGCGAATTTCGTGCCGACCAGGCTGCGTTTTTTCAGCCGCATCGGGCAGGTGATCCGGCACGATATCCTGTTGATGAAAGTCCCGGAAGATACCGTGGTCGGGCACAATGCCCTGGCGGGATTGAGCTATTTCTTCCTCATGCTGCTCACCTTTGTCATGGTCTTTACCGGCTTCGGGATGTACGCTCAGATGAGCACGTGGTGGTTGCCCAAATTATTCAGTTGGATGCCGGGGCTGTTCGGCGGCGATTATCTGGTCCGGGAGATCCACCACGCCGGCATGTGGCTGTTTGCCGTTTTCATCGTCATCCACCTTTACCTGGTGTTTTACCACGATCAGCAGGAAGGCAGGGGAGAAGCTTCCTCGATGATCAGCGGCTATAAATTCATGGAAGAAGAGGTATTTGAAAATAAAAAAGCGGTCGGAGAACCGGCCGAACCCGCCGCATGAACCGGCAAAACGGAACGGCGCATTCCGGTAAAAAACCGCTGCTCATCCTGGGGATCGGCAATCTGCTGATGGGGGATGAGGGTGTCGGCGTCCATCTGGCAAAGCGGCTCGAAGCCGTTGCGCCCGAAGGTGTCGACGTATTGGACGGCGGAACAGGCGGCTTTCACCTCATGTCATGGTTCGAGGGTTACCAAAAGGTGATCCTCATTGACGCTACCCTCGATGCACATGAACCGGGGACGATCCGACTGATCCGCCCCCGGTTCGCAAGCGATTTTCCCCGGGCCATGAGTACCCACGATATCGGGCTGAAAGACGTTGTGGAAAGCATGCTGCTGCTGGGGACGCTTCCGGAGATCCATCTTTTTGCCGTCTCCATCGCAACCGTACAACCCATGCAGGTAGGGCTTTCACCCGAAATTGAAGCGTGTTTGACCCCGTTATCCCGCCAGGTTCTGGACCTTGCCGAGGTGTTATCCGGTACTTCCGTCCGATAGAATGACCTTATTCCTCATCCGGTTGCATGATCTTTTCCAGTGCACCGGGTAAGTACACCAGGTCGAACGGCGCATTGTACACCAGGTACATCATTTGCCATTCCGGATGGAATTTTTCCTTGTAGAAGCGGAGATTTTTATAATGAGAGAATTGCCGCATCCGCTCGTATGCCAGTTTGATGATCCGTTCCTGGACATTGCCGGGCGAGTCGATTCCGCTCATCGGGACCATTCCGAAGTTGCACCGGCGAAATCCCTGCGACTTCAATTTCTCAAACAGATTGATGAAAAGAAAATCCATTGTACCGTTGGGTGAGTCGGTCGTTTTTCGCATCAGATCGAAGTTGGCTTCTCCGGGGGCATAACTCGGAATGATGTTAACAAAACCCAGGATTTTCCCTTCCTGGTTCTCGATCGTGAAAACGGGTTGGTTTTTCAGTTCCGGTTCTTCGAAGGTGCCCTGGGAAAAAGACAGTTCGTGCCGGTCGTTGTCCTGTAGCCATTCATCGCTGACGGCCCGCAATTGTTGCAAAAAATTGTCGCGATGCGGCGGGTCGTAAGTATGGAATGTATAACCTTCCTTTGTCAATCGGTTCACTACATTGCGCAACGACCTGTTGTCGCCGCCCTGCAGGGTAAAAGCATCCAGGTTGATTGATGCGTCTTCGCCGATCGCGAGGGCTTTTTTGCCCAGTTGTTCAAATATGCGCAGGTTGCTTTCCGGCACCCGGTACCAGGCTGTGCGCAAACCGTTTCGGCGGCACCAGCGTTCAAAACCGGTGACGAGACGGGCTGCTGTTTCCTCGTCCTTGCCGACCGGCAATTCCAGTGCCACGGCATAGCTCCGGCTTGTTTTAAAAGCGACAAAGCCCTCGCCATCTTCTCCGAACCAATAGGATTTATCGCGATAGGTCTTGAAATAATCAATTCCGGACCTGCCATATTTTTCGATCAGTTCCGCTGCTTTTACGCGGTCGTCAATTTCCGCCTCTGCATGATAGGCCAGCGGTCGCAGGAGCAAAAAGCCCAGGTAGGCCAGCGTTGCGCCGCCCAGGAAATTCATGCCGTAGAAAAACTCCTTGCCGAACCTCGTGACGGGCACCAGGTCGACCTTCAGCAGCAGAAATGTAGAAACGGAAGCCCGGAAGGATTGCCAGACCGTAAAATCAGCGCTGAAATGTTGTTCGTCCATCAGGTAATAACCGATCGTGCCAAACAGCAACACGCTGCCGATGATAACCAGGCCGGGAAACCAGCTCAACCGCACCAGTTTCGGATCATTCCGGATAAAATATTGCTTGCGCTCATATAGCAGACTCGCCAGCACCACACACGCCAGCAAGGCTTCCTCATAATCGATTCCCTTGGTCAAATGCATGGCCAGGGAAAGTCCGCTCAGTGCAACCGCCATCCACCAGGCATTCCTGAGTCCCCGCATCAGGTAAGCCCCTATGCCGAGCATCAGAATGCCCGAAAACAAGATAAAATAAGTGGAGGCATGGATGGCTGTAAGCGGGAGGTATTCCTTCAAAAGCCGCAGCCGTTCGGGCACAGCCGGTGTAACGGCACTCAGGATATTGACCAAACCAAGGACAAACAGCAACAGTGCCGGAAAAACACGAACCAGCAAGGCTCCCCGCTGTACGACGATTAACAACGCACCGAGTATCATCAATGACCAAAATTCAAAAAAACGGAACAATAGGGCGATGGACGCTGCTTCAATTGTCGAGAATCCGAATTGGGTGAGCGTGAAGGAAAGGGCTACCTCGATGGCGCCCAGTCCGCGCAAAAACGGTGAACTCATCAGCAGGACAAGCACAACCGCATAACCGATGGCCGCCTGGGCCAGCGTGGCGTGCCCGCCCAGCGCTTCAATAGAAATATACAGGTGAGCGATGCCAATGATTTCAATCAAACACGATAAAGCCACAACCGTATAAAAGGCCTTTGAATTGAAGGCATGGCTTTCCAACTGGTCGGTGATTTGAATAAATGCGGGCGCCTTGCGCGCTAACAGCCGGTAAACGGTTCCCTTGTGGAGAAAACTCCTGATGCCTAGGAACAGGATTATCAAAAAGGCTGCTACCGACAATACACCCCAGATCATTCCAACCGACAGCCTGCTGCGCAGGAATAACCACAACAACGCGGGTAACCCGATGATAACCGATGACAGGATGGAACAAATGCTGAAAATGGAGGAAGCCAGATAGGACTGGGTTTGAGTCACACCTTCTTTTCGCTCCAGCTCTTCATTGAAAAAGAAAAGGTTCGTCAGCAATCCCGCCGGTAAAAATACGCTGATCAGATTGCGCTTCAGGTAAAGTCCCGTCGCATTACCCAACCCGATCCGCTGGCCTATGGCTGCAAAACTGTATACGTACATCCAGCCCTGAACGGCCACAAACAGCCCCAATAAGGCGACACCGGACAAGACCCAGCCTTGGTGAGCCTTTAAGAGCACTTCTTTAATATTCCGTACTTCAGCCCGCTCATGGCGAAGGAAATAGATACCCAGGCCCACAAAAAACAGGCTTACGGCTATTTGCAGGAGTTGCTTCTGGTGTGTCCGAAGGTAAAAAAGCGTCCTTTTCATGGAGATTAATTTATGGGAAAGAACGGAAAACCCCGGACAGGTCACCTGACTGTTGTCCGGATTGCGCCGTGAATAGGTCGCCATTCCAGATTCTATCCAGAATCTCCGCCTTATATTTGGTCTATGAAAATGCTGATCGTAGAAGATGAAGCCGGCATCCGGGAATCCATTTCCGATTATCTCAGAAGAGAAGGCTATATCTGTGAGGAGGCTGCAGATTACCGGACAGCTGATGAAAAAGTCGAATTATACGCATACGATCTCATTATTCTGGACATCACCCTGCCAGACGGCAACGGCCTGGATGTGTTGCGGAATCTTAAAAAAAGACGCCCGGAAACAGGCGTGCTCATCGTTTCCGCCAAAAATGCATTGGACGATAAAATTACCGGCCTTGACCTCGGCGCTGACGACTACCTGACCAAACCGTTCCACCTCCCGGAACTCAATGCAAGGGTGAAAGCCCTGTTGCGCCGGCGGATCTCCCAGGGCAATCCCACCATCGTTTTTGAAGAGATTGAGGTCGATCCGATGAACAACGTCATCCAGGTGAACGGATCGCCCGTCGAATTGTCCAAAAAGGAATACGATCTGCTGCTGTACTTCATTACCAATAAGAACAGGGTGCTGACCAAAGCCGCCATTGCCGAACACCTTTGGGGCGACTATATGGACCTGGCCGATAATTTCGATCTGGTTTACAGCCACGTCAAGAATTTGCGAAAAAAGATAGTCCAGAGCGGCGGTCAGGATTATATCCGGACGGTCTACGGGATGGGCTATAAATTCACCGGTCAGTGAAGCTCCTTGAAATAAATAACCGCATCTTCTTCCGTTTTACGGGCCTGTTGCTGCTGATTGGCGCTGCCCTTTTCTACTGGGCGGTCAACCGGATCATCCGGCGGGAGATCGATGAGAAATTGCTGGTCAACCAACAGCGTACGGTGCAACTGCTGGAACAGGGACGGGCGGTCCCGCAGTTTGCTCCCATTGTCGAAGTCAGGATGATGACCGGAGGGGCGTACAGGCCAGGAGGATACCGGGATACCCTGATTTACGACCCGGTGGAAAAAGAAAATGAACCCTACCGCCAGTTGGTCGCTCAGGTCGAGGTATCGGGGCAATCTTACGAGATCACCAACCGCACCTCTTTGGTCGAATCCGAGGACCTTTTGCTCGCCATCGGGATCTGCACACTGGGGTTGGCCCTGTTGTTGTTCATCGGGTTGATCTGGCTCAACAGGCGATCGGCGCAACGACTCTGGCAGCCGTTTCACCGGCAGCTTGAAGCGTTGAGGCAGTTTTCGCTGGCCCGGTCCGAAACCTTAGGCATTGACCCTAGCGGCATCGACGAATTTGATGAGCTCCGGGACGCATTGCAGCAACTCACAGACAAGGTACAGGCAGATTATCGCAGCCTGAAAGCATTTACGGAAAATGCAAGCCACGAGCTCCAGACCCCGCTGGCGATCATCCGCTCCAGGATCGAATCCCTGATCGAGTGCGATCCGCCGGAAGAACAAATGCATGCCCTGGGTACTATTTATGAAGCGGTCAACCGGCTCAGCCGCCTCAACCGGAGCTTGCTGCTGCTGACTAAGATCGAAAACCGGCAATTTGGCGAAACCGTTCAGGTGTCCTTCGATGAAGTGATCCGGGAACAGGTGGATATGCTCGCCGAACTGACCGAATCGGAGAATCTGCGGATTGATCTGGAATCGGCCGGAAGCCTGAATGCCGATGCCAATCGTTCGCTGGTGGAAATCCTGGTGAAAAACCTGTTGGAAAACGCAGTACGCTACAGTCGGCCCGGCGACCGGATTGTGGTGCGCTCCGGTCCTGATTTCCTGATGTTCAGCAACCCGGGTACGGCGCCGCTGGAACAACCGGATCAGCTGTTTCAGCGGTTTCATAAAATCAGCGGCCACAATGCCTCATTGGGGCTCGGGCTGGCTATCGTCAAGGAAATCTGCGGGGTTTACGGATGGGCCGTGGCGTACGAATTTTCCGGGGGTATGCATGCGTTTCGGGTGCGATTGGGCGGGTAGCTCGGATAGGATCAAAACAAACAAAGTAAACACTTGATATTGAATAATTTAACCAATTCATTCAATAAAGTTGGAAATAATTTAATCCGCCAAATCAAGTTGTAAACTGTAAAAGCCCGAAACTTTTCCTTACCTTCAAAATGTTACCTATATTAGCTTTTGTTTTTCAACAACACATTCATTTATGGACCTCCTTAAAAGAATAACCATTGATCCTGAAGTTTGCCACGGCAAGCCTTGTATCAGAAACATGCGATGGCCGGTCGAAGTTATTCTTGATCTTCTGGGGTCTGAGATGACCATTGAAGAAATTCTGGAGGACCATCCTGAGCTTGAAAAGGAGGACATCCTGGCAGCAATCACCTATGCAAAATTACTGGTATCAGGACAGACCATTAAAGTTGCCGCATAATGAAGGTGCTTTGTGATGTTCACATCGCTAAGAAAGTAGTTCGTTTCTTCCAATCCCGAGATATTGAGGCTATCCATGTAAATGACATACTCGATAGTTGGTATAGCAAAGACCAGGATATTGCAAAGTATGCCGACCAAGAAGATTATGTTGTGTTATCCAAAGATGCCGACTTTAAAAACAGCCATCTGGTAAAAGGGACACCTAAATTTGAAAAGGGAAAATGTATAATCGAGGTGGATACCGATTCGATCTGGATTAATGAGGGTTGATATCGGATGATTTGTTCACCCGGGGTTTTCTTATTGGACGGGTAACTCCGACCGGATCAGAATTTATAATTTATCCCCACCGTCACGATCTGCGTTTCATAGAAATTCTCATAAATCACCTCAAAACCGTCATTGCTGACTTCCTGCTTCAGTCCGTAGCGATTCAGAAGATCGGTAGCGGAAACGGTCAATTCGCCCTTATCCTTGAAAATGGATTTCTTGATGCCCACATCCAGTGAGGAACGGGCAAATTGCCTGCCCTGCGGGATGTTTTTCGGGGCTTCGTAGATGAAACTCGCCTGCAATTGGGTTTTCCGGGGCAGCGTCAGCAGGGTATTCAACTTCAGATTCCAGGTATTGTCTTCCGATTGGGGAATACTGAAAGGTCGGACAGTCGGGAAAAGCAAGGTACCTGTATAGGCATCTATGGCGTTGACGTACCAGTTGAAACTGCCGTTGAACTTCCAGAAAGCGGCGAGGTTTTGGGAAAACAACAGTTCCACACCGGTATTTGAAGCGCTGCCTACGTTCTGGTAGATCCGGTTAACGATATCGTAGTTGTTATCCGTTTTGTCGATATCATAAACCCGGGTAAACGGCGATTCGATGTCGCGGCGGTAAACGGAGAAAAAGGCCGAGCCGCTCTCCCACACATTTTTATAGGCCAGTTCAAGGGTTCTGGTGAATTGCGGGCGCAGGTAGGGGTTGCCGACCTTCAGCAATTCCGGGTCGTCGTATTTGGCGAAAATGCGCAGTTCCGGTTCGCCCGGCCGGTCGACACGGCGATTGAAAAAAGCGGACAGGCTGTTGCGATCGTTGATCTTAAATGAAAACCGGATATTGGGGTACAATTTGAAATAATCGTAGGCGTCGTTTTGGTTGTAGTAGATATTCTCTGGAGAAAGGTTGTAGAAGACATCCGTTTTCTCCAGGCGCAAACCCGCTTCTACGTCGAATCGTTTTTTCTCCCACACGTAATTCAGGTACCCCGCGTAGATGTCCTCGCCCCACCTGGACCAGTCGCCCAATCCGGGGTAAATAACGGACTGGCTGCCCTGTCCGATGGTATACGTGACCGGGATCCGGCGGATCTGCACCTTGGCGCCGCCTTCCAGCCGCCCGCTGCGGAGGGGTTTGACATAATCCGCCAGGAAGGTCGTCGTGTGTTCGATGGCGATCAGGTGGGTGGTATCAAACGACTGGCGGACGGCAGAGCTGTCGTTGAGCCGGTATTCCTCATCCTCCCAGCCGCGGGTATATTGGGCGCTGAATTTGAGCTCATGGCCCGGCCCATCGAAGGCGTGGCGATATTCGGCCCGGTAATTCATATATCCGGTGATTTCCTCTTCCCGCCAGTGCCAGTAGCGGTTGCGCTGGTCGGCCAGCAGGTCCACGTAAGCCACTTGCGCCGTGTCGATATGTCGTTCGCGGTCGAAGATACCGCTGACGGAAAGGGTGTTGTGTTCGTTGAGGGCCCAATCCATACCGCCTTTGATGATGAATTGGGTCTGCTTCCGGTTTTCGGGCACCTGGGAGGCAATGAGCCGGCCGTCGTCATATAGCCGGGTATTGAATTCATTGTTGGGAAGCCGCTTTTGCCGCAGCGCCTCCCCTTGCAGGAAGGCATGCACCCTGGACGACCGGTAGTTGAGGTTGACGCTCGGGATGACCTTCGGATTGAGGGAATAGCTCCCCAGGTCGGTCGTCAGGTCGGATTTGCGTTTGGAAAATTGACCCATGGCCAGCCGCAAGCCGATATCGCCGTTCCAACCCGTTCGGTTTTCTTTTTTATAGACAATATTGATGATGCCCGCCATTCCGGAAGCGTCGTATTTAGCTGATGGGTTATTGATGATCTCGATCCGTTCGATATTGGCAGCGGGGATATTGGCCAGCCCCTTCTGGTTGCCGAAACCCGTGAGGCTCGACTGTTTGCCGTCGATGAGGATGGCGACCTTATCGCTGCCCCGCAGTTCCACTTTTCCTTCCTGGTCAATGCTGATGCCGGGAAGGGCTTTCATCGCATCCAGGACCGAGCTTCCGCCCTGGGCTATGATGTCCTCAAGATCAAATGATTTTTTATCCAATCCGGAAGCTACCACGGCCCTTTTAGCTTCGATGACCACTTCGTCGAGTTGGGTGGATTCCGGTTCCAGCCGGATCTTGCCCAGATCGAAGATGTAGTTTTTTTCGCCGACCAGCAGCGGCAGGCTATTGGTTACATAACCGATAAAAGAGATCTCGATCCGGTAATTCCCTTTTTCAATGCCTTCGAATGTGAACCGGCCCGTTTCATCCGTGAGGGTGCCCGACACCATCCGGCCGTCCGTTTCGGTATTTAAAACCACGGTGGCATATGGCAACGGGTCGTGGGTCGTCGCATCCGTTACATGCCCGGAGACGGTGGCGTTGGATTGAGCAATGGATGTCGTCGCTTTAAAGAAAAACAAGGTTGCAGTCAACA
Source organism: Lewinellaceae bacterium (assembly GCA_020636325.1). Classification (GTDB taxonomy): domain Bacteria; phylum Bacteroidota; class Bacteroidia; order Chitinophagales; family Saprospiraceae; genus JACJYC01. Next base: position 130,280 of record JACJYC010000007.1, on the reverse strand, counting down.
GGTATAATCGCATTATAAACCGGTTTTTAAAAGCAAAGATATTTGAAGAATCTGAATTGAATTTGGACCTGTAAATGTGCATTCTCCAAATTCATTCCAGATTCGGCCTCCAAATTGCAATTATAAAATCGATCATTAATGCGAAAATCAAAAGTCATGAAGTATATTACGTTGGTCGCTGTTTTTTGCCTGGGGATAATTTCCACCTCCTGCGCACAAAAAACACCGGCGCCTGAAGCTGTGAAAAGCGCATTCAAAGCCAAGTTTCCCACCGTCCAAAAGGTAAAGTGGGATCAGGAAGGCGATAACGAATGGGAAGCCGGGTTCAAAATGAACGGCAAGGAAATGTCCGCCAATTTCGATGGGTCCGGCGCCTGGCTGGAAACGGAAACGGAGATTAAAAAGTCCGGTTTGCCCCAGGCCGTTCGGGATGCAATAGCCGCTCAATTCGCCGGATACAAGGTGGAGGAAGTTGCCAGGGTTGAAACGCCGGAAATGGCGGAGGCCTACGAAGTGGAAGTGGAGAAGGGCGAGACGACGATCGAAGCCCTGTTCAAGGACGACGGGACCCTCATCAAACAAAAGACCGAATCGGAGGACGACGAGGACTAAACGCTTAATTGCAAAATCCTAAACTATATGCACCGGGCTTTTTGCGCTATCCTGTTCTTTCTGTTATTGCTGACAGGCGAAAGCATGAAGGCCCAAACCCTTCAGTACTTTCTCAACGCTGCCAGGGAAAATAACCCGGCGGTGCAGGAAAACAGGAATCTTGCTGCGATTGCCGGATTGGAGTCTGATAAGGCAAAGGCCGCCTACCGGATGCCGGAGATCAGCGCGACCGGCAATCTGCTGTATGCTCCGGTCATTAAGGGGGTGGGCTATGAAAATGCCGTCACGAATGGTGCGCTTTATTCGACGCAGTTGAACGCAGCCCTGCCCTTGTTCACTCGCCAGCAGGTTGGTGCTTACGAGAAAAGCAGCCTGGTGAATCAGCAGATTTATCGCCGGCAAACCGCCCTTTCCCAACATGACCTGGCCCGGCAGGTCACGGAACAATTCATCCTGACCTGGCAAAATCTGCAACGGATAACGACTACCCGCCAATTGCTGGATTTTCTTTCGGAACAGGAAAAACTGGTACGGGTATTTGCGGAAAATGCGATCCTGTCGCAATCCGATGTCCTGTTTTTTACGATTGAAAAGGAAAACCAGCAGCTCGCACTCCGGGATCTCCAGGTCGCCTATCGGCTGGGACTGGCAAACCTGAACCTGCTTTGCGGCCTGACGGATACCTCATACGTGGAATTGCAGGCGCCCCGGATCGACCTGAAGGCGGATACGGCCGACCTGTCCAATTTTTTGGAGATATACCGGCTCGATAGCCTTCTGGCTGCCGGCAACCAGGAAATCTCCGAATTGAAATACCGGCCACAATTGACTGCTTTTGCCAACACGGGGCTGAATGCCATCATGTTCAAGACCATTTTCAAAAAATTCGGATTCAGTGCAGGGCTCAATTTTTCGGTGACCCTTTTTGACGGTCACCAGCGGGACCTGACCCGCCAGCAGACCCGGTTGAACCAGGAAACAAACCGGGTGAACCGCAATTTTCAGGCCAATCAGGTGCAACAACATCGCCTCCTTGCACGGCAGCAGATCGATCTGCTGGATTCGAAAATCCAGGCTGCCCGACAGCAGGTCTCCGATTATGAAACCCTGTTGAAGTTCTACCGCGAACGCATCGCCCGGGGAGAGTTGTCCGTCAACGATTATATGAATACCTTTAAATCGTATGCATCGCTGCGGGGAGACTTCACCACGTTGAATACGTCCAGGCTTTTGCTGATTAATGAATACAATTATTGGAATTGGTGAGGATGAAGAAACTGAGTTATCCATTGGCCTTTTCCGGGTTATTAGCCGGTCTGGTCCTGTTTTATGCCTGCGGAAATTCTTCCGGTGTTGATCCGGAAACCGTACCTCCCGTGCCCAAAACACAGGTGGATACGATTTCGATCGCCCTGACCGATATCCGCATGGAAGAGCGCTTTCCGGCTACTGTCTTTTATCCGGAAAGCAACCGGCTGGCGGCGCCCATCACCGGCTATATCCTCCGCTCGCCGCATGAGATCGGTGAAACCGTAAGTGCCGGGCAATTGCTGTACACCCTTGAAACCAAGGAGCACCGCGCAATCAACGCCGATGAGGAATTGAAAAAAACCGACCTTGCCGGGATGGGCATATTGAATGTGAAAGCGCCGGCAAGCGGGGTATTGCTGACCCTCGAACAGCGTCAGGGCGATTTTGTAAGCGAGGGCTCGACCCTTTGCACCATCGCCCGCAGCGATAAGATCGGCTTCCGGTTGAGCGTCCCTTACGAATTCAACCGCTATGTGGCGAACGGGACCGGATGTATGGTAGAATTACCCGATGGAACACAGATCCCTGCCCGCATCGCAGAAAACCTAAGCACGGCGGTCATTACCTCTCAAACGCAAACCTACCTGGTGAAGCCGATGAAACCCGTAGCCCTTCCGGAAGGCTTGAATGTGATGATCGTCATTCCGACGGAAGGCGCAAAACGGGCCGCCGTTTTACCCCGGGCCGCCGTCCTGGCCAATGAGACCATGGATGAGTTTTGGGTCATGCAGCTCATCAATGACAGTACGGCCGTAAAAATTCCGGTAACCCTTGGTTTGACCACCGGTGAATCCGTGCAAATTCAAACGCCTGCATTTTCACCCGGCGATCGCATCCTTTTCGAAGGCAACTACGGGCTGGGAGATACCGCATTGGTTAAAATAAAGCCGCGCAAGGAATGAAAACCTTTTTCAGGGATTACAAATCGCCTACGCTGTTTTTTATCCTTGTCGTCCTGCTTGGAGCCGGATTTTGTTTCCGGCGGCTGCAAATTTCGCTGTTTCCGGAAATTACCTTTCCAAAGCTGAAGATCATTGCGGACAACGGAGAACAGCCTGTTGACATGATGATGATCGCCGTCACCAAACCGCTGGAAGAAGCCGTTCGGGAGGTTCCGGGCACCCTCAATATCCGGAGTACGACCAGCCGGGGCAGTACCGAACTCAACGTACTGCTGGACTGGAAGGCGGATATCTACCGGACGCAGCAATTGATGGAAAGCAAGATCTCGGAGATCAGCAACAGCCTGCCGCCGTCCGTCCGGATCACGGTAGCCCGGATGAATCCTGCAATTCTTCCTGTTTTCGGATATTCCCTGGAGGGCAAGGGTCGGAGCCTCATCGAACTGAAGAAACTGGCCTTGCTTACCGTCAAGCCGTTTTTTGCCCAGATACAAGGTGTCGGCGGCGTGCAGGTACAGGGCGGAAAAGAGAAAGAATACCATATTGAGTTGAAGGAAGACCAAATGGCGGAGCTCGGCATTACGCCGCAGATGATATCGGATGCCGTCGGCAAAACAGGTTTCATCGCTTCCAATGGTTATCTGAACGACTACCGGCGGCTCTATCTCACCCTGACCGATGCCGGCCTGGATGAACTCGACGACTTGCGCCGCGTCGTCCTGCGAAATGATGGAACGCGGACGGTGACTTTGGAAGATGTCGCCGACTTGCGCATCGCCGAGAAGGTGGAGTACATTAAGATCAATGCCAACGGGCGTGAAGGCGTTCTGGTGAATATCCTGAAGCAACCTGAGGGCGACCTGATGGGCCTTGCAGCCAATATTGAGGCCAAACTCCCGGAATTGCAGCGCATTTTGCCTGGAGGGGTTGAGTTGAAGCCGATCTACCGGCAATCCGATTTTGTAAAGGACAGCGTGAAGAGTGTACAGGATGCGCTCCTGCTTGGATTGGGGTTGGCCATTTTCATGACCATTTTGTTCCTGCGGTCCTTCCAGGCCAGCCTGACGGTTCTCATGGCCATTCCGCTCACCCTGGGCCTGACGGTTATTGCGCTCTACATTATCGGCTATACCGTGAATATCATGACCCTGGGGGCCATTGCTGCGGCTGTCGGGTTGATGATCGACGATGCCATTGTTGTGGTAGAACAATTCCATCGGATAAAAGAGGAGCATCCTGAAATTTCGACCCTGCAAGCTGTAATGAAGGGCATGAAATTGCTTTTTCCAGTGCTGGTGGGCTCCACACTGAGTACATTGGTCATTTTTATCCCTTTTTCTCTGATGACCGGTGTCGCAGGGGCCTATTTCAAAGTGCTGGCCAATACTATGATATGGGCCTTGATCTGCTCCTTCCTGTCGGTTTCACTTGGCCTCCCGTTTATTTATCAGGTATTTTCGCCCAGGAAAAGAAGGCAGCAGGAAGATGTTCATCCTGTCCGGGAGCGCCGCTGGGTCAGTTTTTTCATCAAGCATCCGTGGATCAGTCTGGTTTTTGCCGCCTTGCTGATCTTCGTTATTTCCAGTGTGCCGCAAAAATTGCAAACCGGGTTTTTGCCGGAAATGGATGAAGGCACCATCGTGCTGGATTATAACTCTCCCCCGGGAACCTCCATCGAGGAGACCAACAGGATGCTGGAGCAGGTTGATGCCATCGTGGCTGCAAATCCGGATGTGGCATCCTATAACCGGCGGACCGGCACGCAGATGGGGTTTTTTATCACCGAACCGAATCGCGGTGATTACCTGATCAGCCTGAAGAAAAAACGCAAAAATACCACGGAAGAGGTGATCTCTGAAATCCGGCAGGAGGTTGAATACAATTTGCCGGTGTTGACGGTGGATTTCGGACAGGTTATCGGGGATATGCTCGGCGATCTGATGAGTTCGGTGCAACCGATCGAGGTGAAAGTCTTCGGCAATGACCCGGAGAAAGTCCGTTCAATAGCCGGTGAGGTAGCTGCCATTCTGGAAAAAACCCCCGGTACGGCGGATGTCTTCGACGGCATTGTGGTTGCCGGGCCGAAGATCAGTTATCTGCCGGATGAGGCCGGCTTATACCGGTTCGGGATGACGCCTGCAGACCTGCAATTTCAGCTGGCCACGCACACACAGGGCGTGATCGTGGGAAAATTGAAAGAACAGGAGCAACTCCTCGATGTCAGGATGCGCTATCCGGGATACCTGAACCAATCATTGGATGATATTAAAAATGCCCGTATTTTTCTGCCGGACGGCAGCCTTGCCCCGCTCCATCTGCTCACCCGCATTAAGGTTGAAAGCGGGGTTCCGGAAGTCGAACGGGAAAACCTGCAGACCCTTACGGCGGTCACCGCCCGGCTCGACAACCGGGATCTGGGAAGCGTAATGAAAGACATCCAAAACAGCGTGCAAAGCAAGATTGCACTGCCCCAGGGATATCGCATCGAATACGGCGGTTCTTTTGCAGAGCAACAACAAAGCTTCCGGGAACTGCTGGCCGTGCTGATACTGGCAACGCTGCTGGTCTTTGCGGTGCTGTTGGTCCTTTTCAGGGATTTACGCGTTGCGCTGGTCATCATTTTTGTATCCGTCCTTGGTATGGCAGGGTGCTACCTGGCACTTTTAATGACCGGTACGCCGCTGAACGTGGGTTCCTATACCGGAATAATCATGATCGTGGGGATTATTGCCGAAAACGCTATTTTTACCTTTCAGCAGTTTCAGGTGGCGCACAGCACGCATACGGTTGACCAGGCATTGGGGTATGCTATTGCCGCTCGTCTGCGCCCCAAACTGATGACCGCTGCCAGCGCAATAATCGCGCTTTTGCCCCTTGCGCTGGGTATCGGTACAGGCGCCCAGATGCACCAGCCGCTGGCGGTTGCCGTGATCGGGGGCCTGATATTGGCCTTGCCGCTGTTGTTGATTGTTTTACCGACGATGCTAAGGCTTGTTTTTCACAGGAAAGCGCTGTCCATTGATTCGGACGGAACCGGAATTGCTTCTGAAACAATAGAATAGTTAAATGAGGAATCATGTTCTCTGCACTGCATGCATTTGGCTGGCGGCCATTGTTGTCAGTGCGCAAAACCTGGACTACCGCCTGATGCAGTCCCTCAACGTGAATCGCCCGAAAGGCCTTGACAAGGAATTTCTGGCCGTCACCCGAAGCGTGGGCGGCGTGACCGCAGCCATACCATTTACCCAGATCGGCATCGGCCTGCAAAGAGGCAACCGGGACCTGTGGCAGGAAGGGATCGAAACGTTCGGCGCCTCGGCGGCCGCAATCGGCCTCACAGTGGCATTGAAAAAGATCACGGACCGGCCCCGGCCCTACCTGCAATACAACGATCTGGATCCGGTGCTTGAGGCAAGCGGGAATTCATTTCCGTCCGGTCATGCTGCGCTGGCCTTTGCCACCGCTACCTCCCTCTCGCTGAACCATCGCAAATGGTATGTGGTCGTGCCGGTCTACACCTGGGCGACCGGCGTGGCTTACAGCCGGGTGCACCTGGGGGTTCATTATGTCAGCGATGTGGTGGCCGGAGCAGCGTTAGGGACCGGGGTAGCCTGGCTGGCATACAAACTCCGGCGGAAGGTCTTTGCACCCGATAGGGGGAAAGACCTTCCGCCTGTCCATTTCTGAATCCCGGGGCCTCCTGACCTATGAGTCTTCCCCGCTGGAGGCCATCGCCGGCTGGTCAAAGACCATGGTCAGCTCCATCGGAATTTGATTGGGTACCAGCTCTATCGACGGTGGAATGATGAAATAGTCCCGGGGGTTCAGGGAGAAATTACCCGACAATACGATCTCTCCGTTCTTATCGGTTCGGTTTAACCGCAGGGTGACCGGCTGGTTCCGGCCCCTGAATTCAAGGTTGCCCTTTACGATCCAGGTGTCTCCTTTCAGGGTGATATTATTGCTGCGAAACTGCATATCAGGAAAGGTCCAGCTGTTGCCCACCCATGCCAGATAACCGGCATTCTGGCCGATAAAGGAATTGAGCGGCACCTCAAAATCCAGCTTTTCAAGGACGCCGGTGGTATCATTGAGCGTGATCCGGCCGTCGAGCTGTGAACTCCGGCCCTCGATCGGGAATACTGGTCCGAAAATAACGTTGTACGATATTTCGGTACTCATTTTTTCCTGGGCTTGCGCTTTCGGGGCGTTGAACAACAGCGCCGTCGAAATCGCTAAAAACAAGATGGTAGTTTTCATGGCGCATTGATTTTAGTGATTGAATACTATAAATATAACACCTTGAAACAGCGCAAGTTGGAATTATTCGCCGAATGGGGCCGAACTGTCGGTGGACCCGGGTAAGGTATGTGTGAACTGCCTCCTCCTGCCGTTCGTTTTGCGGAAGCGGTATTTGAGCCGCTCCCAGGCGAAGGTGAAAGCGCTCAGTAGAAAAAGCAGCCACCTGGGGTTAAGCAGATTTCGCATGGCGTCCGGAGAGTTTATGGATTAAAAAATCAGCTCCGATGTAAATGAGCATCAGGAAAAACAGGTAAATGAAAGCTCCGGCAGCCTGGTGGAGCCAGGTGGCCGGATGCTCCCGGAACGCCCCCGACAACTGCTGGACGAAATAAACCGACAGGATGCGCGCTGAATTAACCAGCACGGTCAGCAATAATGCACCCGGCAGGGCCAGGATCACGGCCAGCATTTTTGCCCGCACCCCGGATACCGAAGGAATCGCCAGACTGGCCAGCATGCCGTAGCACAGGATCAGAAAATTGAATCCCGAACACGACTTGTCGATCACGATGTTCAGTTGTGCATAATAGCACCCCTTTTCTCCGTATTCGCCGGCCGCCCCGGTGATCAGGCTCACCAGCCCCGCAACAGGCCGGATCAACACCTGGAGGTCGCCCGGACCGGCAGTCGTATAGCTCCATTTGAGCAGGAAGATGATAGCCCCTATTGCGGGGTAATATGGCAAATTTCTCATAACGTCATGGTTGGCCGCCTGCTGGTGAGGCAAACAGAACTTTTGATTGATGATTGATTATTACCCCGCTAAAGCTGGGCAGACTATGGTATCTGATTGCTGAAGGAAAACGCCCGTTGTGGAAACAGCCTGCACGGCTATTCTTATGGATTAATGATTGAATGGGTTTACGGTTGGTCGCCCGTTGAAGGGACCGTTCAGAACTTTGTGTCAACCGGATTTTTAGCATGCGCAGCTTGCTAAAAATCAGATCTTTGTGTCTTTGCGCCTTTGCGTGAAAACACTGTTTTGAACAGTCTCCCGTTGTAAGGTCGAAACGCTGCCCCTTTCCCAACTTACCACTTACGACTTACCACTTACGACTTACGACTTACAACTTACAACTAATACCCCGCTAAATCTTGCGGCGCTACCGTCAACTTCCCTTCAAATTGTACCAATCCACCCTCCGCGAGTAATACATCACGGCCGCAAGCGCCGCAAACAACCCGATACTGCCCGCAAGCAGTGCAAAATCCTCGAGTTGCAATACCACAAAGACAAACCCGTAGATCAGCGCCAGCAGCAAGGTCAGTTGCAGGGTCATTATGCCGTTTTTGAAAATCGACGAACTGTACAGGCTGATCAACCCGATGGTGGCCACCGAACCGATCAGATAGGCCAGGTTAAAGCCCAGTTGCTCCGACAGAGACAACAGCAGCAGATAAAAAATACTGAGCGCAAGCCCGATGAGCAGGTATTGGAACGGGTGGATGTGAAACTTGCGCAGGGTTTCAAAGAAGAAGTAGATCAGAAACGTCAATCCGACGATCAGGATGCCGTACTTGGCCGATCGCTCGTTTTTGGCGTATTCGTCAACCGGCTGGATCAACCGGACGCCGAAAGAGGAACCGAGTTGAAACTGATTGCCCGTCCAGCTTTGGGGGTAGGGCCGGTTGAGGTTGAACACCTGCCAATGGGCCGAGAAGCCGTCCGGACCGATTTCCCGGGGCTCCGGCGGGAAGCTGCCTTCAAAACTCGGCGACGGCCAGTCGGATCTCAGGTCAACGGCCGTTTCCTGGCCGACCGGCTCAAAGCGCAGGGATTGGCTGCCGTTGATCCGCAACGGGATGGAGAAAGTAAAGCTGGTTTTATCGCCTGAAAGCGGCACTTCCTTGCTGACCCCCGACGGCAGCAGCTCCGCTGAAGCAGTGCCCGGCTCCATCCGGAATTCTGTTCCGTTCCAGTCGAAGTTGATCATGTTTTTGATCCCTTCCATACCGGTAATGCCGACCGAAAGCCGCGCCTGATCCCAGAGTACGTTTTCCGGATTGATGTGCAACGCCGAAAAATTGGGCTTTTCGAAGGCCCCGGTCAAGTTAAGATCCGATTGGTATAGGATGACATCATAGATCCCGCGCTTTCGGATCTGGTGCTTGGCATCGCCCTTGACCTGCAATTGCTGCGGCAGAAAAAAAGCCATGCGCTGGATAGAGGACCGCTCGTTGTTTATCTCCACCCATTCCAGGTACGGCACGGTCAATACCGGCCCGGTGATGGTCTGCGGCCCACCCCAAAAGGCGCTTACTTCCTGAATGGCCTCCTGCGCGCGCGCCTGCCTTTCCCAGATCAGGTTATGGATCATCGCAATGGGGATCAGCAGGATCAGCACCAGAAATCCGATGGCCATTGATTTGAATAAAATGGAATCCCGCATCCAATTCCCGATTTTGCTCGTCGTTTCGCGAATATTATCTTCCATGGTTTATTGGTTTTAAAAGTACTTTGCTTTTCAAAGTTTATATTTAAAAAAATTTGATCATTAACCCTCTTATCCAGCATCCAGCATCCAGCATCCAGCATCCAGCATCCAGCATCCACCGCGCCTCAGCGTGGCAGCATCCCCCGTCCGCCATAGCTCCCAAGAGCGACGGCGGGCAAGCATCTAGTACCCAGCAACAAGCACCTAGTATCCAGCAACAAGCACCTAGTATCCAGCAACAAGCATCTAGTACCCAGCAACAAGCATCTAGTATCCAGCAACAAGCATCTAGTATCCAGCAACAAGCATCCAGCTACAACCCCTTCAACATCCGCTCCAGCGCCGCCAAATGCTGCTCAAACGCCGCTCTCCCTTCCCTGGTTATCGAAAACCGCGTATTCGGCTTCCGCCCCACAAAGGATTTTTCCACTTTGATATATTCCAGGTTTTCCAGCGCCCGCGTATGGCTGGCCAGGTTGCCGTCGGTCGTTTCCAGCAATTCCTTCAGGGTACTGAAATCCACCTTGTCGTTCACCATCAGTGCCGACATAATGCCCAGCCGGATCCGGCTTTCAAAGGCTTTGTTCAGATCCTGTATAAATCCTTTCACGCGTTATCTTTCGTATTTCCGGTACATCAAAACACCGTAAATCAAGTGCAAAATGCCGAATCCGAATGCCCAGAATTGCAATCCTTTCCCCGGGAAGATCAACGCCGTCAAACCCGTCAGCACTTCCAGTACGCCCAGCTTCCGCACATCGCTGAAGGTGAAATTGCCCGCATTGATCAGCGCCAGTCCGTAAAAAATCAGCGTAGAGGCCGCCAGCAGGGAATAATACCCGCGGAGATAAAAGACAATGACCACGAAACCGCCGACCGCCATCGGAAAACTGAAATTGACCACCAGGCGCAATGCGGAACGGTTCCACAGCGGTTGTCCCGCCTTTTGGGCCTTCCGGTAGCTCAACCACAACCCCGTGCCGATGGCCAGTAACAAAACACTCAGGGCAATGACCAAAAGCGGGGAAGTGGCCGGCGTGATCAACCGGCCGCCGGCCAGATCAGGGTACAATACCGCCGGCGCCGTATAAATGACCCGGTAAGCAATGACAGCCCCCGCCAGCGCATAAACCCCGGCCATGATGGCCGCCAACGCGCTCAGCGAAAGAAACTTGGTCGACCGCTCCATGATCGAGCGGATGGCCGCCAGATCATCCAGGTGTTTGGTGTTATTCATGAAAAGTACTTTGTGATGCAAAGTTATTCCATTTTTTATAACTTCAAAATTTTTTATCCGGTTTGGAAAGAATCCGTTGACCTCATCCCGTATCCCCTCCAAAAAAAAAACCGCCAACCCTGGGGCCGGCGGCATATATGCACCTGCTTTCCAAGAACGCCTTCGGCATGGCCTTCGGCGTCCCCGGTCATTACCGGATCAACATGAGATCGCCTTGCTTCTGCAGCTTTCTCGTTTCGCCGCAGACTTCGATCTCGGCTTCCAGCCGCCACACATAAACGGCGGCCGGCATCATATGGCCCTTGGCCTCGCCGTCCCAACCGTTCTGGAGGTCTTCTGTCCTGAACAACAGGTTGCCCCAACGGTCAAGCACCATCAACTGGAAATCATTCACCTGCACCTGCCCGCCCGGATAGGCTCGGAAAACGGCATTGTCGGTGCCGCCGCCCGGAGAGAACGCGTTGGGCACATAAATGGCCCGCAGGTCATTGCTGTATTCTTGTCCGACAACCCCGTCAACCGTAACGGTTTCGCAATCATTGGCTGCGGTCAGGGTGTAAATGCCCGCTTCATCAACCTCAATCGCCGGACCGTCGGCGCCGTTCGACCAGGTATAGGTCACTTCCGAATCCCCGCCGCTTTGCAGCTCGGCGATCAGCATGACAGGGTCCTGGCTGCAGGGCAGTACCTGGGGTTCCACCGTGATCTTAAGCGGTTCAAGCCCGTCAATCGTGATATTTTGCCCGGCCGTACATCCGTTGGCATCCCGGACGATGACCGTGTAATCCCCCGGTTCCAGCGATTCAAAGACCGGAGTATCCTGGAAATCGACCCCGTTCAGGGAGTACGCCGCCCCGGCCGGCGCGGGCCCGTTGAAAACAACGCTGACCGACCCGCTGGCTTCATTGTCGCAGGAGGGCGCAGCCGAAGCGATGAAATCCAGTGCCGGAGCCCCCGTCACAGATACGGTGATGGTGGAATCGCATCCGCCCTGGGAAACCAGGTTGAAAACGCGCGTTTCGCCCGCTTGCAGGGTGACGCCGTTGAATTCCGCCGTCTCGCCTGCGCACACGCTCAGGGCAAGCGACTGGTCGTACCCGCTCACCTCAGCCACCTGAACCGTAATGGTCGAATCGCAACCCTCGGCAGTCGTATAGGCAAATACCTGGTTGGCGCCCGCCGCCACCGCGACCCCGTCAAAAATGATGGTCGATCCCGTGCAGGCCTGGAAATTCATCATTTCATGGTAAACCGGCAATTCCACCACGCTGACGCTGACCGTAGAATCGCAGCCGTTCTGGTTGGTGAAGCCGAAATCCTGCTGGTCGCCCGGCATAAGGGTGGCGCCCGCGTAGGTGACGCTTGAACCTGAGCAGGCCGTCAATTCCAGCGTTGTTGCATCCGCCGGCAATCCGTTTATGCTCACCGTGACCAGCGAATCGCAACCCGACTGGTTGGTATAGGTGAAAACCTGCGTATCGCCCGGCTCCAGGGTAACGCCGTCAAAAACCATGGTCTCACCCTGGCACAGGTCAAAGGTCAACGACTCCGACTGAACAGGCAATTGCGGAATATCGACCACTACCACCGAATCGCAGCCGTACTGGTTCGGGAAGTGGAAAGCCGTTGTACTGCCTGCGACCAATTGCTGCCCGGTATAATCTACCGGCGTGTCTCCGCAGGTGGGGATCGAAATGAAGGTGGTATCCGGCCGGGATACGACAATGGTGATCACCTCGGAGGAATCGCAGCCGAACGCCGTCGTGAAATGAGCGGTGAAGGTGGTGTCGCTGGCATAGGGGATGCCGTCGTAAACGAATGTCTCACCCGGGCAAAGCACCACATCCTGGGCGTGGCTTTCCATGCTTGTACAGTCGAGGTAGCACAGGAAATCGATCCGGATGTCATCCATCCCGCAACCGCTGATCAGCGTATCGAAGCTGACCTGATAAACCCGGACGCCGGGGTCAAGCGACAGGGTGTCGAGTGTGACGGTATAGGGGCCGCTCGGAATATCGGCAAAAACATAGGCGCCCGAACCGTCGGTACTGGTCTGGGAAACCGGGGTTCCGTTTTGGGACAAGTCAATATGGATATTGGCCATCAGAGAGTCCGCCGGGTCAATAACCCCGTCTTCATTCAGATCAAAATATACGTTGCCGCGGATGGTGCCGAAACCTTCCTGCATTTCCAGACTGAGCGTGCCCGAGTTGAGGGTGCATCCCTGGGTGGATACCATCTGGACGTAGTAATCTCCGCTCTGGGTAGCGACGAGCTGCGGCAATTGCCCTTCCGGCCCCGCCACAGGCGCGTCATTGAAATACCACTGGTAGCTGGTTACATCCGGCAGCAGCGGGAAACAGATCGTATCCGGGCTGCACCGGGTATGGCATCCGCTGGGGATCTTGCTGATGTCGGGCCCGTCCACAATGACCAGGGAGTTGCTTTCGGCGGAGCAGCCGAACGCGTTGGTGGCCGTTGCGTAGTAAATGCCCGGTTGGGCGGTTGTCATGGTCGGTCCGGTTTCATTGTTATTCCACACGTAGGTCAATCCCGGATCGGGCGACGAAACGCTGAAGGTCGTTTCCGTCCCTTCGCAGATCAGACCCGGGTTGGATGCCGTGATCTGAACGTTGGCCGGAAGCCCGTGCACTTCCACCACAAACGGGCCGATGACCTGTGAACAGCCGGTCGCGTTGTCGGTTACCGTCAGGAAAATTTCATGGGAACCGGCCGAAAGCTGGTTGTCGCGGAGTTCCGAAAACTCGATCCGGGTCGTGGTTTCTCCGTTTGACCAGAGGTAGGAATACTGGGTGTTTTCCGTGGTTTCGAGATAGACGTCCTCGCCTTCGCAAATGCTGTAGGTGTCGTAGAAATATCCGGTCGGCTGGCCGTATTCGTTCAGGGTAAGCGCTCGGATCGGCGCTTCGGGCGATTCAATGACGTCCACCGTCACCGCCCCCGGCGTATAGGTGCAGCCTTCCGCGTCGGTGACGGTCACCGAATACACGCCGGTTTGGCCCACGGCCAGGTTTTCCACAGCCGTGCTGTCCGACCAAAGCCAGGTCAGGCCGCCGGCCGGTGCGCTCAAAGTGGTTGTGTCTCCTTCGCAGATCGGTGAGGGCTGACTGAGCGCGATATCGCCGGCCAGCAGGTTCGGGGCAATGGTCAACTGCCGGGAAAAGACGTTCGAGCAGCCGTAAATGCTGGTGACGTCCAGCTTGATATTGTAATTTCCCGGGGCGTCAAACTGGTGATAGGTATCGAACAGTTGCGACTGGTTGGCCGCGCCGCTTGCCGGATCGCCGAAATTCCAGATGGCATAGGTGACGTTGGAGGGCACATCGGCATTGAATTCGATGGCGGTCCCCTCGCAGTTCACTTCCGGCTCGGCAAAGGTCACCGGCGGGGGCGGGTAAACCTCCAGCTGGCGGGTAATGGTCGAGGTACAGCCGGTATTCGACGTGATCGTCAGGCTGACGGTGTACGAACCAGCAGCGGCAAAGGTGTGCGTCGGGTCCTGATTGGAAGACGTATTGGCTGCCCCGCTGCCGGGATCGCCGAAGTTCCAGCTCCAGCCGGTGATCGACGCGATCGGCAGGAAGGTGGACAGGTCGAAAAACTCCACCGCTTCACCGGGACAGGCGTTGTCCACTTCAAAATCAGCGGCCACCACTACCGTATCGACCCGGATGGCGCCGCAGCGCCCCACATCCCCGCTCGGATTCGTGTATTCCCCGGTCACGGCAACCCGGTAAAAACCGGCTTCCGGATAGGTGAAAACCGGGTTTTCATCCGTGGAGAACTGGCTCCAGAAATCGCTCCCGGCCAGAGAATAATACCAGATGGTGGAGCCCGCCGTGAAATTGGTGGACAGGTTGGTGTAGGACCGTTCGTTGCAGGCCGTACCGGGTTGTATGCCGAAATCGAAATCCGAGCCGGTGCAGTCAAACATAGGCCCGGGGCCTCCGCTGCCGCCGCCGCAACTGTCAATACTGATCACATTGGACAGGAAAGTGCAACCGTAAACGTCGGTGATGCCGACCTGATAGGCTCCGTAAGCGGTAGCGTTGAAGCTTGGATTGTTGGCGCCTACCGAAGCGCCGTCCAGGTACCATTGGTAATTGTAGCCGGCGCTGGAGTTGAGGGCGTACAGGGTCGCCTGCGGAGGAAGCCCGCAGAAAACATCCGGATCCGGCGTCGAGATGTTGATCTCTGAAGCGGGATGCGGATCAATATAGAAGGTTGTATCGCCGAGGCAGCCGTATTGGTCCGTTACCCGGACCTGGAGATAACCCGGACCGAGGTTGGGCGCAACCGCATTGCTGAGCAGGTTGCCGTTCTCGTCGAGCCATTCATAGGCGTCAAACGGGGCAGTGGTTTGCAACTGCACGGTCGCATTGGGGCACAGGTCAGTTGGGTGATTGACCACCGGTTCCGGTAAGGCATGGACCGTCACCGGGAACCCGGCGCTCTGTCCGCACACGTCAACGGTTACCGTCGCAGCGCCCGCAATATGCCACAGGATCTCAACAGACGGCTTTTTCGGGTCGCCTGTGATGGTGCCGGCGCCGGCCGGGCTGATGGACCACACGTAATCGATGCCGGCGTAACCCTGGGTGGAAAAAGCGCTGATCTGATCCAGGCAAACATCTGCGGCGCCGTTGATGGTAAAACCGCTCAGCTGGTTGACATTGAGGGTAAGGGGAGCCGATTCGCATCCCAGCCCGTTGTTGCTGACCGCGACCGCCGTAAGCGAATAAGGCGGCGCAGCGCCCCACATGACGTTGATCGGGTTGCCGATTATCGTCGAAACGGTGCCGCCGTTGTTGACCTCCCACCGGATGCTGGAGGAGGCCTCAGCGCCTTCCGCTTTGTAGGAATAGGTGTTGCCCGGGCAGATATTGGGTTCTCCGCTGATGGATGCGGGCGCAACGGGCGGCGTTTTGACCTCGATCTGCAATTCGAAGCCGTCGGTACAATAGCCGGCGGGGTTATCGGCCGTCATGGTCAGGTTGTAATAACCCGGCGGAACGGTAAAGGGAACGGCCGGGTTGGCGGTGGGGCTGCCGCTGTTCCAGACCTGCGTGCCGTCGAGGGCCAGCAGCTGCCAGATGCCGCTGACGGCCGCGTTATTTTGCGTGTTTTTTGCCTGGTAGTTATAGGTGCCGTCGGCGCACACTTCGATCGGCCCGGTGACGTAGTATTCCGGGCGTACGTTCACCACGAGGGTATCGGCGCCGCCGCAACCCAGGTAGCAGTTGCTGTATTCGACGGTCACCATTTGGGCCTGGCTGGGGTAGAATCCGTCGAACCACTTGACGGTGATGGAGTTGGTGCCCTGCCCCGATACGATGGTGCCGAAGTTGGAAACCGTCCAGATGAACTCCGTTCCTTCGTATGGGATGAGATCATATTGGGTAACCTCCCCCAGGCAAACCCGGTCGGGGCCGTCAATTTCGGCGTTGTCCGACAGGATGGGGATCTGCCGGATGGTCGGCTCCAGGCAGACATTGGCGTTGGGGCAGTCCTCCACGGTCAGTTCGATGGTGCCGGCAGGCCCGTCGAGCCATTCGATGGTGATGAAATTGTCCGCAGTTGCGCCCCCGTCAACGATATTGTAGGAGCCGCTGATCTGCCAGTGATAGATGCCGCACTCGGTTGCCGAGGTGTAGGTCACGGTTTCACCGGCGCAGATCGTTCCGACGCAGTCCAGCAGGGGGCTTTCGGCGTCTTCAACAATGACCGTCAAGGTAGCCGTATCTGCCTGGCAGTAGCAGGAGTTGTTGGCAATCAGCCGGATCTCATAGGTGCCGGGTGTCTCGAAGGTAGCTTCCGCATCCGTTTCCATGGAAGTGCCGTAGGGGCCCAGCTCCCAGAAGAAATGCGCGCCGTTTTGGCTGGTGTTGGTAAACTGAACGGTCTGGCCTTCGCAGACCCGCAGTTCGGAACCGTCGTTCTGCGGGGTAGTCGTGAAGGAAGCTACGGCATTTTCCAGGATCTCCACACAAAGGCTTTGTTCGCCTACGCAGAGATCGGTGAAGCCGCCGAACACGGAAACATAACCCGTGCCCGGGGCGCCCCACTGTACGGTAGCCGATTGCTGGGATGGGTCGACGTCAAAGCTTTCGGCGCCGCTGACATTCCATTGGACCGGGTAAGTTGCCCCGGCCAGGTCGTAGGCATAATAATGGATCAGGCTATTGGCGCAAACCTTGTCGCATTGCCCGCTGCCCGGCGGGGTTGTTATTCCTTCACTGCACGGGGAATCGGATTGAATAGCCAGCAACGGGCCGTGAGAGACAAAAACCTGAAAGGTTGCTGTAAATACGGGCCCGGTCGGCGACATGGTAATTTCTGCGAGAATGGTGAAACTGCCGGTTCCCTGAAAGCAGATCGTCGCAAATTTCCCGGAACTGTTGATGCTGACGACGTTCCCGCCGGCGTTGTCTGTAGCCGTCCAGGTGATCAGCGTATCCGCCGGCAAGGTGCTGCCCTGGCCTTCCAGTACGTAGGTCGCGCAACCGTTTTCACAGAGCACCTCCGGGCCGCTGATATAAAAATTGCCGTTTTGCGCCTGAAGGGCCGCAAGGGAGATGAGGAAACCGAAGAGCGTTAATAGGCGATGCTTCATGAGTTATGACTCGTTTTGGGATAAAAAATAATATACCGGCCGGCAAGTGAACACCACAACGGTCTCACCCCGGCTTTTTGGCTATACGGTATAAAATGGATTATCGGGTTACAAATGGTCAGACCCCCTTAAGCGGGTTTGCGCTGCTTGGGTAGGCAAAAAAATGGAATGTAAAGTGTAGAATGTAATCGTTTAAAGGTAAAAGCGGCAGCTGATTTTCTATTTAAATATCTGTATATCAGGTAAATAAAAATATATTGATTTTTTTTAATCCGCCAATCAGTTCTTCCTCCGACCGCCGAAGCTCACCAAGAGCAAAGAAGGTAATTCCTCAATTCCTCAGTTCCTCAGTTCCTCAGTTCCTCAGTTCCTCAATTCCTCAATTCCTCAGTTCCTCAATTCCTCAATTCCTCCCAAACCACCGCAATCCAGGCAGCCAATCGCACATTGTTCAAAGCCAGTTCAATATTGGAGATCAGGCTGCGGCCTTGGGTGAGGGTTTCCATACGGGCCAGCAGAAAGGGGGTAAGGGCTTTGCCGCGTATATTTTGTTGTTCGGCTTCCATTACGGCCTGTTCGATCAGGGGGTCTATTTCCCGGCGAGGTATGGCATGCGATTCGGGGATCGGATTGGCGATAACGGCTCCGCCGGACAGGCCCATGCCCCATTTGGCGTGAAGGATGCGGGCTATTTCTTCCGGGGTTTCCGCCCTGTAGTCCACCGGCAGGCCGCTGTCGCGGGTATAAAATGCGGGGAATTCTGTGGTACCGTATCCGATTACCGGGACCCCGAGCGTTTCGAGGTACTCCAGCGTAAGCGGCAGGTCGAGGATGGATTTGGCGCCTGCCGTGACGACGGCCACATCCGTATGGGCGAGTTCCTGGAGGTCGGCCGAAATATCCATGGTTTGCGCGGCCCCCCGGTGTACGCCGCCGATGCCGCCCGTGCCGAAGAACCGGATGCCCGCCATACCGGCAATGATCATGGTGGACGCCACGGTGGTAGCGCCGTCGAGGCCCAATCCCGCTACGATGGGCAGGTCGCGCCGGCTGATCTTCCGGACGGTTTTGCCGCCCGCGCCGAATTTTTCGATTTCAGCGGCATCCAATCCGGCTTTTAATCGCCCGCCGATAACCGCAATGGTGGCCGGCACGGCGCCCGCTTCCCGCACGGCCCCTTCCAGCCGAAAGGCCGTTTCCACATTTTGCGGGTAGGGCATCCCGTGCGCGATGATGGTCGACTCAAGCGCCACTACGGGCCTTCCTTCCGCTAAGGCTGCTTCCACTTCAGGGTGTACGGACAAGAACGGATTGGTCATAATGCTCGGTTATTTCGAAGGCTCAGTCCATTGACCGGTTCAGAAACTGACCGAAGGGATAAAGCGCCTTGAAGACCGAAACGGTATGGTTGGAAAAATCCGGTTTCATGGCCTGTTCGTCTTTTACCCGGTGAACCGCCAGGAAGCTCTTGAACTGAAGCAGATCGATCTCCGGATGGTCCCTGGCAAATCCTTTCGGTGCGGTTTTGAGCCTTTCGCCTTCCATTTCGCCAAAATAGCGCTTGAAATCCGGGTGGGCAAGGATCTCCTTGAATTCTGCTGCATTATAGGCAATTTCATCCCGGATGGCTTTGATCCAGGGCGCAGGCGGCAGGTAAGCGCCGCCGGCAAGCATGCAATCTCCGGGCTGAAGCCGGATGTAGTAGCCGGAACGGCCGTGTTCGTTCTTGCGGCCGCCCCCCAGTATATGCGCCCCGAAATAGGTTTGATAAGGCGACTTATCAGCTGAGAACCGGACATCCCGGTTGATGCGGAAAATGCAATCCTTGGCCGTCAGCTGTACAATCGATGGATCAAAAGCGGAAATGCCCGCGATCACTTCGTCAACAAAAGTGAGGAACTCCTCCTTGGCAGCCTGGTATTGCTTCTTATGGGCGCCGAACCACTCGCGGTCGTTGTTTTGCGCCAGGTCGGCAAGAAAGGCAAAAGTGGGTTTGGAGATGGATCTCATGGTTAAATGGACTTTTGATTGATTCGATTTTTGAGGTTCGTCGGTTGGTCAGCTAATTGGATCAATCTAAAAATCGATTCAATAATTACAATTTCCTGGTGAATTCCAGCGCCATTTCGGCAAGGGGTTCCCAGAATTCGCTTTCGGCGGCCTCCACGATGAACCAACCCTGAATGGGCGGCTTGTTCTTGAACGGATTGAGCAGATGAGCCGTTTTCAGGCCGAATTTTTCGGGGTCGAACTGTTTGCCCAGCCTGAATCCCATGGTTTCCTTGTGGTAAAAGGCGAAAACCTTATCGCTGTATTTCAACCCGGGCGAACTCATCATTTTCCCCAGGGTTACGCCGGGTGTTGAACCGGTGAACTGCGCTGCGATACGATTGAACAGGATCTCTGCACCGGTCATAGCTTTTCGTTTGAAATGGCATTTTTCAATTTTTCCGGCAGGTTGCTGAAAACCAGTCCACACGCATGGTCGATCAGTTCCAGGATCAACGCATCCGCCAGCGAACCATCCATGAACAAGGTATTCCAATGTTTTTTATCCTGATGCCAGCCGGGTTGAATAGCGGGAAATTGTTCGCGCAATGCGGCGGCCTTTTCCGGGTCGCATTTGAGGTTCATAAAATGAAAAGGCGGTACGAACTCGCCGTCCATTCTCATTTCAGTCACGTTGGCCATGCCAAAAAGCTTGCCGCCGACCTTCATCCAGACGGCCTCGCCTTTAAACGGATAGCTTTCCTCCACGCCGGGCTTGGAAAGGCAGTATTGCCGGAATGTTTCGAGATCCATACTTACTGTCTTTGGTTGGCAAATATATAGTTGTCAGCTGCCGGTCCGCCGTCCTGACAACTGACAACTGATCACTGACCACTGACCCCCTCCTCCGCTGAAGCTACGGCCACCGGGCGACGAAGCTTTCGGCGAAGTTGCCGGGCGGAGACTGACAACTGACAACTGACAACTGATCACTGATCACTGATCACTGATTCAGTTCATCGAGTGAAACGCCACCCGGTTCCCTTCCGTATCGGTGAAGATAGCCATAAATCCATTTTCACCGATGGAAGTTTTGGGCATGAGCACTTTCCCTCCGGCCTGTTCAACTCTGGACAACGGTACGGCGAGATCCTCACCGCCGTTGAGGTAGACCAACGCGCCTTCTGCCGAGGGTTTGTTGCCGTTGCCGTGGGTGACACAACCGCCCGTACCCCCGTCGCTGGCCGGGAAAAACGCCATCTTTAATCCCGCCATTTCAACGTGTTGCAATTCGGCGCCCAGGACCTGACCGTAAAAGCCCGCAGCCCTTTGATAATTGGTAGCCGGTAATTCAAACCAGTTAATTGCGCTTGCCATAAATCAACATATTTTGGTTTAAAATTAAATAATAAAACAAAAATAGAGATCTGATGTACGTCTTGCTCGTTATTTTTTACTAAAACGTAAGTTTCTAAAATTAAAATTTATGCTAATTTTATCTGTTGTTGTTAGGTTAAAATTTAAAAAACGTAAGATTCAAAAGTGAAAAAGAATGACCTTTTTTCTTTGTTGAAATCGCTGTCCAAAAGTGAAAAACGGCATTTCCGGATCTTTTGCAGCCGATCGGGCTCCGACCCCAATTACCTGAGGCTGTTTGACGTGATGGATGCGCTGGAGGTATATGACGAACGGGTCGTACGCGAAAAACTGGCAGGCGAACCCTTCCTGCGCCAATTGCACGTGACCAAGAATTATCTCCGGCAAATGATCCTGAAAAGTCTTCGGGATTATCACACCGGTCTGTCGAAGGATGCTGAATTGAAAGATTGCCTGAGAAATGTGGAAATCCTGTTTCACCGCGAATTGTATGACCTGTGCGGAGAGGAGCTCGGCCGGGCCGAAAAGATGGCCGCAACCTACGGGCTCAATATCGGACTGGCCGAAGTGTGCAACTGGCAGCGCAAACTGGCCCAAACCCTGGCGCCCAACGACTTTGACCGGTTTGAAGACGCAGTCGGACGACAGGGGAATGCATTGCGCCTGCAGGAAAATACCCTGCAGTTCTGGCAACTGGCCATCCGTTTTTCCCGGAGTTTTATCGGCGACGGTGCGGGCCGGCCGGTCGATGCCGGTCTGCTGGACGCACCTGAAAATGCGCGCACCCTGGAAGCAAAGGTCCTTTATTACAATACGCTTTACCTCGTCCGTTTGCGCAACGGTAATGAAGAAGAGGCCGAAACAGCTCTGCTGGAATTGATCGGCCTGCTGGAAGGTCATCCGCAGCGGTTATTCGCCGATCCGGGGGCGTATATTTCCACGGTCAACAACCTGGTGAGCTTTCAGGTGTACCGCAAATCCTATGACAAGGCCCTGGATCAGTTGAGCCGGGCCAGAGGCGTGTTCCAACGGCTGGAGATCCCGGGAGAGCACAAATCTCTGTTGAAACAATTGCTGCGGGCCTACAACATCGAACTGGAGATCTGCCGCGTGTCGGGCGCCTGGCGCGAACGGCCGGATTTTATCCTGGATACGGGCCGGTTCGTAGATCGCTACAGGAATAAAATGCCGCAATCCTACCTCGAATCTTTCTATTTTCAACTGGCCTATATCCGGTTCATGCGGAAGGAATACGACGATTCCCTGCGTTGGATCAACCAGTTGCTCAACCTCAAAGCGGCGCAGATCGAGCGGACCGACCTGCAGGCGCACGCCCGCATGCTCAACCTGATGGTCCATTTTGAACAGCAGAACTGGTTCGTTATGCGCTATTTCACCGACAGCGTCCGCCGGTGGCTGAGAAAATCGGGCCGGGTCGAGCCCTACCAACAGGCTTTATTGCAGTTTTTTTCCCGGATCGGCAATGTACCCGAATACGAGTTCAAGGACCGGTTCCGGGAACTGGCCGGCATCCTTTTTCCACCCGGCGCGGAGAGCCTGGTTCCTGCAGGTGCGCTGGAAATGGTGGATTACCGGGCCTGGATTTCTGCGCGTTATTGAAGCGAATCGGTTTTTGACGGGCTATAATTTCAGCGGTCCTAAGCACCTGATCAACATTTTTTCAAGCAGGAATAAAAAAATCACCTACTTAGTTTCATTTTTAAACTAAGTAATGTATATTTGTAGTGCGGTTAGTTAGTTTTAAAATGAAACTAAGTCTTTTATAAAGGGATTGCCGGCCATTGAACCGGCAATCCCGATTTGATCACCAAACCATCAACGACCATGTTCGGCTTTAATTTCATCGGATTTGACTCCATGACCTACGTCATCAAGTACGCCAACGGCAGGGTGGACAAAGAGGGCCGGGGCCTTTCCTTCTTCTACTTCCAACCCAATACCTCCATTGTGGCCATCCCGATGGGCAGCAACAACCTGCCCTTTATCTTCAGCGACATGACCCGGGACTATCAGTCCGTCACCATCCAGGGCCAGATCAGCTTCAAGATCGGCGATCCCGCACAACTGGCCGCCTTGCTCGATTTTACGGTGGACGCCCGCGGGCGCTACAAAAAAGACGATTCGGAGAAGCTGAACCAGCGGATCGTCAACGAAGCGCAGACTGCCGCATCCGCATACCTGCATAGCCTGGGGCTGAAAGAGGCCATCCGGTCGGCTAAATCCGTGGAGCAAAAAATCGTGGAAGGCCTGGAGGCTTCACAGTCCATTTCCATGCTGGGGATCGAGATCCTGAGCGTGAACGTCACCGCCATCCGCGCCACGCCCGAAATGGAACGCGCCCTGGAAACCGAAACCCGCGAAAAATTGCAGCAGGAAGCCGACCAGGCCATTTACGAGCGCCGGAACTTTGCCGTCGAACAGGAACGGATCATCAAGGAAAGCGAACTCAGCACCGAGATCGCCGTCGAAGAAAAGAAAAAACAGATCAGCGAAAAACAAATGGAGGCGCGCATCCAGCAAGCTGAAAATGACCGGAAACTCCGGGAAATGCACATAGAAGCGGACATTTCCGTTGAAAACCAGCGCAAGCAGCTCATCGAGCAGAAATCGGCCAACGACCGCAAGAACGCCGAAACCCAGGGGTATGTCCTGGAAACCACACTGCAACCCTACAAGGACATGGATTGGAAAACGCTCATGGCGCTCAGCAACAACACCGACGCCAGATCCAATATCGCCATGGCCTTCCGGATGTTGGCCGAAAACGCCGGTAAGATCGGCAACCTCAATATCAGCCCGGACCTGATGGAAACCTTGTTGAAATAACCGTATGGACGGACAATCGTCTGTCCCGCCAATTCCAGATCATCATGTCAATCGAATACGCGGTCGTCATCAAAAACAAAACACGCCTGGAAGCCCTGGTGGAGCGATTCAACACCAGGGCGCAGGCCCGGTTTTATATCGGGCGTTCGGGCGGTGAGTTCGCCGATTACGAATTGGAGCACGACCGGTTTCAGGAAGCTTTGCTGTCGGTTCAGCGGGAACTGTCCGGGATCGTCCGGTACAAGATCGTGGACCGGTCGTTCCTGCCTTCTTTTATTTTCAGCGATCAGCAGGTGGTGGTAGCAGTCGGGCAGGACGGCCTGGTGGCCAATGCCGCCAAGTACGTCAACGGGCGGCCCATCGTGGCGGTCAACCCGGATCAGGATCGATACGACGGCGTACTGCTGCCTTTTACGCCGGTGACTTTCGGGAAAGCGGTCGAAAAGGTCATCCGCGGCCGGTTTGAATCCCGGCAGGCCGCCTTTGCAGAAGCCCGCCTGAACGATGGTCAGCGCCTCCTGGCCTTCAACGATCTTTTCATCGGGGCCTCCTCTCACGTATCCGCACGGTACAAGATCACCTTCAACGGTACGACGGAAGAGCATTCCTCCTCCGGTGTGATCGTCTCGACGCAGGCCGGCTCCACAGGGTGGATGAGTTCTATTTTCAACCAGTCGGACGGTTTGCAGCGGTTGTTCGAAAAATCAGAACAACGGCGCACGCGGCTGAACATGCGCGACGACCAGCTGTTTTTTGCCGTTCGCGAGCCGTTCCGGAGCAAGAGAACCCAGACCGGCATCGCCGGCGGATTGCTTTCCGGAGATACCCGGCTGCGGATCGAATCCCTGATGCCCGGCAACGGCGTCATCTTTTCCGACGGCATCGAAGCCGATTTTCTCCGGTTCGGATCGGGCAGCATTGCCACCATCGGCCCCGCCAGGGAACGCGCCAATCTGGTAGTAGCCTGATTTTTCAAAAAAACGGGTTTGTGTTTGTGTAAAACCTGCGGTATTATCATCACAGATTTAAGCCGCATTATTCCTGAATTAACCCGTTAGTATGAAAACCGCCAGCTGCCTGTTCCGAAACTCATTTCTTTTTTCCTGTTTTGCATTGTGCAGTATCCAGCTATCTGCCCAGCCGGATACCGTGATGACCCTGGTTTTTCGCATTCCGGCCGACCGCGCAGCCGACTTTTACCAGGATCGGATCACGGCGCCCGGACCGCAGGATTTTACCCATCCGGTCGACAGTTTTTACCACGCCCGGCAGGAGCAGGAAAGAACCCCGGGGCATTATCTTTACCTCCACCCCGACCTGGAGAACATAGCCGTTGAACTGAAGAGCTACTATGCCCATGAGGTCCGGCCGCTGAATGACGAGCGGGACCTGGCCCTGCAGATCGCCGGGATGGACGGCCGTCTGCTGACCGATGCAACGGTCCGGCTGAATAATAAACGAATCTCATTCGACCCGGAAACCGCTGCCTACCGGCTCAAACGACGGGGCCGCGGCGGCTTCCTGCGCGTGACCCTGCCCGGCGATACCCTGTTTTACAACCTGGCCGGCAACCAGACAAAATCGGTTTTCTGCCGCAAATTCTGGCGGTTTTCCAACACCGGCGTCGGCAAGGTGGTGACGATCCCCGTCCGCTGGCCGCGCAATGCCTATTTGTACCTGAAGCGGGGGATCGGTCACGGTAACTGGCGGATGTACCAATGGTCGTTCAACCGGAACCGGGACCGGAAATTTCAGGGGTATATGGCCTTTGACAAACCCCGCTACCGGCCCGGCGATACCCTGAAGGTGAAGGCCTACGTTGCCCGGAAAAGCGGCAGGCCCTACAACAGGCCGCTCGACATGACCCTGACCCAAACATCCATCCGGTACCGCGGGATCATGGATACCCTGTTGAAGCCTTCGGATAAGGGCGTTTACTTGTTTGAAATGGTCTTGTCAGATACGCTCCAGCTGGATCAGACTTACCGGATCGGGTTTGATCACCCGCGGAATTACCGGAAAGAAGGGCCGAACAGCTCCTTCCACCT
Source organism: Lewinellaceae bacterium (assembly GCA_020636325.1). GTDB lineage: Bacteria > Bacteroidota > Bacteroidia > Chitinophagales > Saprospiraceae > JACJYC01. Next base: position 104,586 of record JACJYC010000007.1, on the reverse strand, counting down.
GGAAGATTACGAATTGGAAGAAGCCGTGTACACCCTTTCCCTCAACCAACCGGTGTACAACAGGGGGGAGAAGATCCGGATCCACCTCACCGGCAAGGACGCCAATGACCTGCCGGTTCCCGACGGAGAAGCCATCCTGACCCTGATGCCGGAAGAGGTCAGCGAATTCTATACCCCGGAATTTTTTCTGCCGGATACGCTATGGCAATTCCGCCAGGAACTGGGCAGCCGCGGCGAAGCGGATGTGCTGCTGCCCGATTCCCTGTTGCCGCCGGCGGACCTTGGGTTTAAACTCGAAGCCGTGTTCATCCGCAGCGACGGACAAATGGAGACCAAAGCGGATCGATTCAACTATAAAGGCAATCCGGAACAGATCCGGCTCAAACTCGATGGCCCGGATCTGGTTGGAGAATACCTCGTCAACGGCAATTCTACGGCGATCCCGGGGCAGCTGGCGGGGGAATTCATCGACACGTTCCAGGTGACCGCACCGTTTCGCATTCCGGTCAATCCGTTTGAACGCCGGTACACCTTTATGGCCGGAAATGCGGTTGAAAAGATCGAACTGGGTTATGACAACCCCGGCCTGGTGTCCGTTTCCGCCCAATGGAAAGGCGATTCGATTGCCATCCGGGTGATGAACCCCCGGAAGCTGCCGGTGACCTGGTTGTTGCGCACCCTCGGCCAGGAAATGGATCGCGGCGCAGTAACCGATTCCTTTGCCCTGATCCGGATGCACAGCGGGATTTCAGGGGCGGCCGAACTGTCGTGGAGCTATCCATGGGGCGGTCAGACGGTCACGAATGAAACGATCGTCCAGCCTTACAAAAAACTGCTGACGGTCAGCCTCGAACAACCGCAGGAGGTATGGCCGGGCCAGGAAAGGCAGATCAAGGTCAAGGTGGCGGATTATCGCGGCCGGCCCGCCAAAAATGTGAACCTGGCCGTAGGCGCCGTCAATGCGCAGTTCAGGGACGGCGATCCCTTCCAGGCGCCGGATATCCGGTACAGGATCAAAAAGGAGCCGTTTACCTACAATACTTTTCGGGCTGAGAAATACGAGTACGTGTCCAGGCGGTCGATGCCGGTTGACAAGCAATGGTATGCCCGTTTCGGGTTGGACAAGGAGTTGTTCTACCGGTTGCGGTTTCCGGAAAACGGCGTACATATGGAATACGACAGGGTGCGGTCCGAGGATGACTTTTACTGGGAGATTGCCCAGTTTGCGCCGTATATCGTCCGGGACGGGAAGGCGGAACCGGTCTACCTGATCTATTGCAACCGGAAACTGGTCTATTATTACGGCGTGGACGAAGACCGGCCTTACAGTTTTGCCGGCCGGCCGGGGTACAATACCATCACGGTTAGGACGCTGGACGCCGAATACACGATCGACAGCGTTTTCCTGAGAAAAGGGTGGAAGCTGGAAATGTCGGTGGACGCTGACCACTTCGGCCGGTCGCCGGCGGGGCGGCATATCCGGGCGAAGGCGATGCCGAAATCGTTTACGGCATCGGAAGCGGGGGTATTGCAAAACACGATTTTCATCCTCCGGAAATACGATAACCGGGCGATCCATTCCATCTGGGACAGTCAGGACAACCTGCATGTTTTCTCCCCGCGCGGCAGTACCCGGGACGTCAAACTGGGACCCTTTGCAGCCGGTTCCTGGTTGTATTACCTCAAGAACGACGGCGACTCGACGGCTTTCCGGTTTGAACCCGGATTTACGTACGTGGTGTCGAAAAACCGGGAGCGGTTGTACGAGACAAACCTGTTTCCGGATGAGAGAAGCCGGACCTTACCCCAACAATTGCTGCTGGTGCGACCTGGAAAATGGCTGTATTCGCCCGGGCAGATACCGCGGCAAAAGGAGGAATTCCAACTCCGTTTGCCTTTTTCCAACCCCAGGGATAAAAGTACGACCGGCGAGGGCGTTCTGGTGATCAAATACCCCGGATCGGATTCCGTGTTTCTGGGATTGATCATCGTGAAGGATAGGGATAAGCCGAAATTGTACAGATACGGGACAAAGGAACTGCAATCGTTTTCGCCGGGCGTTTACCGGTTATATGCCGTCACCAATAACGGTTACCTGGCAGAGGATTCGGTTCGGATGCAGGCGAACGGGCGAACTTTCCATGCGCTTCGATTGGACCGCTTCCGGAAAGACGAGGAAGGGGAAGGATCCCTGTTCCTCAGCTTCCTGCCGAAACCCCGGGAAGACAGTTGGGGCAAAGAACTGACGTTCAAACCCTCCATTCCATCCGGTCCGGGAAGGATGGTCCGCGGCAGGCTGGTAGATTCGAACGGCGAACCCCTGATCGGCGGTTCGGTTCTGGTAAAAGGAACGACAACCGGTACGGTAACCGATATCGACGGCAATTACGAGATCTGGGTGCCGGAAGGAACGGAGGATCTCGTGATCAGCTATACCGGTTTTGAAACCGAGGAACTGAAATTGAGCCGGCTGCAGCAAAACGCGATCATTCAGCTGAATGAAGGCTCGAACCTGGATGAGGTAGTGGTAATTGCCTACGGGACGGTGCGCAAACAGAATCTGACCGCTTCCGTTTCAACCATAAGCGGAAGGGCGGCCGGTCTGGAGATCCGGGGCGCCCGGTCGCAGCCCATAAATTACTACATTGACGGGGTCCGGACGGGAAACGACCGGGATCAAAAAGTACCCTGGGCGGATTCGACCGGATTGCCCGCCGAAGCCATGGGGATCCGCTCCAGATTCAGCGACGCCGCTTTCTGGCAGCCCAACCTGATGACGGACGCCAACGGCGAAGCCTGGTTTACGGCCCGTTTTCCGGACAATATCACCGCCTGGAATACCTTCGCGCTGGGGATGGACCGCCGGAGCCGGGGCGGGGTAGGGCGCGGGCAAACGCGGGCGGTCAAGCCGGTTCAGGCCCAGCTCAGCCTGCCGCGTTTCCTGGTAGAGGGCGACCGCAGTACCGCCATCGGCAGGTCGCTCAATTTTACAGGCGATACCCTGCAGGTGCGGACATTCTTCAAGAACAAAGCACGCGAGTGGGATCTGGGGCGCCACGCACTGGAGAGCTTCCAGGTCGACTCCCTGGAGATCGAAGCCGTCGCAGGTGCGGACTCCCTGACGCTGACCTACGGCCTGGAAATGGGCGATTACCTGGATGGCGAGGAGCGCAACCTGCCCGTATTCCCGGTGGGCGTCGAAGAGACAGAAGGCGCTTTTTACCTGCTGGAGGGCGATACGAGCCTGCAATTCCTGCCGAAAGGCAATCTGGGGACCGTCCACGTTTATGCGGAGAACAGTATCCTGGAATCGCTGCTGAGGGATGTGGATTATCTGCGCAAGTATCCCTACGGCTGCAACGAGCAAACCGCCAGCCGGTTGATCGGGCTGTTATTGGAAAAAGAGATCCGCGGACGACTTGGGCAGGCGTTCGACGGCGAAAAGGAGATCCGCGCCATGGTGGCCCGGCTGAAAAAGACCCAGCGCGGCGACGGCAGCTGGGGCTGGTGGGCCGACGGCGAAGGGCGCATCTGGGTCAGCGTGCATGTGTTGCGGGCCTTGTACCAGGCAGCGGAGGCGGGGTACAAGACCGAAGCCCTTGAGCTGGGCTTGCGCTGGCTGGTATCCGTTATTGAGGAGGTGGACCTGGAAGACCGGCTGCGGGCCCTGGATCTGTTATCCGGACTGGGGCAAAAGCTGCCCTATGAAAAACTGCTGTCCGGAATGGATACGCTGCGGTTGAGCCTGAAGGACAAATTCACGCTGATCGCGATCCGGCAACGCGCCGACCTGCCCTATAGCCTGGATACGCTGGACAAATACCGCCGCGCTACCCTGCTGGGCGGGCGATACTGGGATGACAACAAGGATAAATCCTACTTCGGCCGCCAGGATCAGATTTCGACCACCTTGTCGGCGCATGAGATCCTGCTCAAAGCCGGCCGTGAAGAGGAAGCCCGCCGCGCCCGGCAGTATTTCCTTGAAAACCGGGGCCAGGGCATGACCTGCGGCTATTACGGCTGGTACAACACCCTGACCACCGCGCGGGTATTGCAGGCTATCCTGCCGCAGTTGCTGGATAAGAACCAGGGCGCTGCCGACCTGAAGAATACCCTGACTGTGAACGGCCGGAAGGCGGACAAATTTCCGCTCAAACTGGAGTTGTCCGGCGATCAGCCGGTGACCATTGCCAAGACCGGCGCCGGGCCGCTGTTCCTGACCGCGTACCAGCAATTCTGGCAACCCGATCCGGAGCCGAAATCTGATATCTTCGAGGTGAGCACGACCCTGAAGCAAAAGGGCCGGGATATGGGGAATACCCTGGAGAAACAATTTCCGGCGGAGCTGGAGGTGACGGTCCGCTGCGACGCGGATGCCGAACACGTGCTGATCGAAGTGCCCATCCCGGCCGGGTGCAGCTACGGGCCGAAGACGCAATACGGCGGCCGGTACGAGGTTTACCGGGAGTACAACCGGAATTCGGCCGCCATCTTTTGCGAGAAATTACCGGCGGGCGAGCATACGTTCACAGTGACCTTGGAGCCCAGGTTTTCGGGGCGTTATACGGTTAACCCTGCGAAGGCGGAACAGATGTATTTTCCGGTGTTTTACGGGCGGAACGGGATCCGGCGCATCATTATCCCGTAGGGGCAACCCTAGTGGTTGCCCAAAAGGGATAACCCTAGTGGTTGCCCAAAGGGACAACCCCCCAGGCAACCACAAGGGTTGCGGCTGCTACCGCGTTTTGGAGCCCTCTGTCGCGTAATACTTCAGCCGGGTGCGGACAGCCTTGATATCGGTACCCGGTTTCCCCTACGTGTCGGACACCTCCGAGGTGTCCGACACGTAAGGACCACATATAATTTTTTCACAAATCCGAAATAAAAGAAAATATATCTACAAAATATCGTATATTGCAAATTCTTATTTGTTCCGTCCCCTCGCCTTTAATACACTATTCGTCAGCTGCAAGTATTGCAGTTATCCTGCATTTAAGTTAACCTAAAGCTCGCAAGATGAAGGCATTTCTTACTTCCGCAAGTCATTTTGTACCGGCAATCTGCCTGGTTTTCTCATTTTTGGCCATCCCCGAAGCCTTTTCCCAAAACTATGTCCTGAACGGCAGCGCCGTTGATCTCGGCAACGGTTGCTACCGGCTCACACCCCAGGCCACCGCTCAAAGCGGCTCGGTCTGGTACCAGAACAAGCTGAGCCTTGCTTCCGATTTCAGCATCAAGGCCGACCTGAATTTCGGGGTCATTGATTTCAACGGCGCCGACGGTATGGGGTTTGTACTGCAACCCATCTGCAACGGGCTGGGGCAGGCGGGCGGCGGACTCGGATTCGGCGGTATTTCGCCATCCCTTGCTGTGGAGTTCGACACCTATCAGAACATTTTTGCTACGGAGGCGTATGCGGACCCCTTTGAAGACCATATCGCCTTGCAGCAGAACGGTAACCTGGATCATGACTCCACCCTGAACCTCGCCGGCCCCGTGATCATGCCCAACCTGGAAGACGGGCTGGATCACGCCGTGGTCATTGTCTGGAATGCCGCGACCCAAACCCTGACGGTGGACTTTGACGGCTCGAACGTGATCACCTACACAGGCGACATCGTAGCCGACATTTTCGGCGGCAACGCCGAGGTGTTCTGGGGGTTCACGGCGGCCACCGGCGCGCTGACCAATACCCAGTCGGTTTGCATCGAGGATGTGGCCTTTGAAGAACTGGTGCCCTATGCCACCACAAACGCGAGTTGCCCGAATGCCGAAGACGGCGCCATCGACCTGATGCTGACAGGAGGAATCGGGCCCTTTACCTTTGAATGGACCACCGGCGATACCACCGAGGACCTGACCGGGGTACCGCCCGGCGCCTATACCGTCATGGTCAAGGACGCCAACGGTTGTGTCAGCACCTTCAACATTGATGTAGCAAGCGACCCCGATACCCTTTCGCCGATGATCACCTGCCCGGATAATATCAGCGTCAGTACCGACCCCGGCATGTGCTCGGCCGTAGTGACGTATGACGCCCCGCAAGCCACCGACAACTGTCCGGACCCCGAGGTGATCCTGGATGCCGGTCAGGCAAGCGGCAGCGAATTCCAGGAAGGGGTGAATACCGTGATCTATACGGCCACCGACGGGATGGACCACGCCGTCAGCTGCACCTTTACCATTACGGTGGAGGATCTGGAACCGCCGGTGATCATTTGCCCGCCCGATACCACGGTGCCGTGCAATGTGCCCAGCGATTTTTCGGGCCTCGGCATGCCCACGGTGCTGGACAACTGCGACGCGGCGCCGGCCGTTACCTTTGCGGATACGATCATTTCCGGAGATTGCAGTCTGGAATGCGAGATAGAGCGGACCTGGACCGCGACCGATGCAAAAGGCAATTCGACCTCCTGCGTGCAGATGATCACCAAATCCGTCCTGGCGGTGATCCAGGGCGCGTTGGCGATGGATGTGGACGGCGACGGCCAACCGGACCCTATTGTGCTGGGATATTCCCGGCACACCGTTTCGATCGGATACGACGCGGCCGCCTGCGTGGTCGGATGGCTGCCGGGCGATGCCGCCCCGGCAACGGCTATTCCGGTCAAGGGGAATCATGTGGTTGATCCGGCGGACTGTTTGCCCGGTCCTGTAGCTATGAGTCCATCCGGGAAACTGGCGGACCCCCTGATGGAGTATACCCTGTTGCTGGCCATCAAACTCAGGCTGGATCCCGATTTCGGCAAAACGCCGCTCAGCGAGATCGCCTGCGACATGCACCCGATCGTTTTCCAATACATGAAGAATGATCCGACGGTAGACGATCTGTTGCTGTTGGGGAATATCGCCTTGGGCAATATCATCGGCCCGCCGCACCTGGAACATATCAAGGATGCGCTGGCCTGCATAGCCGGTACATTCTCCCTGTGCGATCCGCTGGAAGAACGTCCCGAATTGCAGGTACAGGCCACGATCGGCGAACCTGTACAGTCTATATTGGAAAAAGGCGCCCGGAAGCTGGATTTGTTCCCCAACCCGGCGCAGCGGTCGATCTCCCTGAATGCGCCAGATGCTTACGGGGCAACTGCGCGGATCGCCGTCTATTCGGCGCAAGGGCAACTGGTCCGTCAGATCCAGGTATTGGAAATGCCCTACGGACCGTTTATGATCGACCTGGAGGGGCAACCGGCCGGCCTCTACTGGATGGAGTTGAATATGGACCGCCAGCCCGTAAGAACGGCTAAATTCATCCTGTCCGGATTGTAATGATAGCGGTTGAACGCGTTGAACGCGCTTCAACCATCAAAGGTAGCAGACGGTCCTGCCGGCCATGTGGGTGGGGCCGTGCTGCTGCTGATTGGAGGGGATTATCCTAAATTGAGGAGAGATTGAACCATTAAGGTGCATTGAGTCACCTTAATGGTTCAAAGCTTATTTTTCAATTTTCCCCACCTTTATTCCTTCACTGCCTTTCCCGTCCAGATATCCGCTGATTTACCCACCAGTTGGACCCAGTACGATCCTGCCGGGTGAAAACAAAGGTGCAACCCAAAACAGAAATGCCCAAAAAAAACTAATTTGCCCCAAAAACCAACACCATGTCCTTCCTCGACCAGATCATCGAACCCACTTTCGTCGTCAGCGAATCCATTTGCCGCAGGAATATCGAAGCCATGGCCGATAAGGCCCGTCGGCTGGGTATGAACCTGCGACCCCATTTCAAGACCCACCAATTGCACGAGGTCGGACGATGGTTCAGGGATTACGGGATCAATACCATCACGGCATCTTCCGTTCGGATGGCGGAGTATTTTGCCCAGGACGGATGGGACGATATCACGGTGGCCTTCCCGGTCAACATCCGGGAAACGGACCGCATCCGGGCGCTGTCGGAACGCGTAAAGGTGAACCTGCTGGTGGAAAACCGCGAGGGCATTGCCGCCCTGGAAAAAGGCCTCACCCGGCCGGCGCACATCTGGATCAAGATGGACTGCGGTACCCACCGAACGGGCTTCACCGCCGACCAGTTCGATCAGGTAGATGAGCTGGTGGAAATCCTGGCCAAAAGCCCGAAACTCCGTTTTCAGGGCTTCCTTACCCATGCCGGGCACAGTTATAAAGCCCGATCGAGGGAAGAACTGGCCGCCGTACACGCCGGTACGATGGACGTGATCCGCAAATTCCGGGGCCGGTATGACACCCTTGTCCCCAACCTGCAAATGACCTACGGCGATACGCCTACCTGCTTTACAATGGACGCCTTCCCGGGCGTGACGGAACTGCGCCCCGGCAATTTCATCTACTTCGACTGGATGCAATGGCAGATCAGCACCTGCACGCCGGAAGAGATCGGCGGCGTGGCGGCCTGCCCCGTCGTGGCCAAGCACCCGGAGCGGAATATCGCCATTATTTACGGCGGCGCGGTTCACTTTTCCAAGGACTTCATCGAGAACGACCGCGGGGAGCGCGTCTTCGGCAAGGTCGGCGCCTGGACGGAGAACGGCTGGACCCTTTCACCGGACGGCCCTGAATTAATTGCCATCTCACAGGAACACGGCCAGGTCCGGACCACGCCTGAGGCATTGGCCCGTATGCAGATCGGGGACTTGCTGCCCATTGCCCCTGTGCACAGCTGCCTGACCCAGGACCTGTTGCGGGGGAATACGGTGATTGTTTGAGGAAAGGTAAAAGCGTGAATGTAAAAGTTTGGGAGGCCGGCTGCGGATGCCCGGGAGGGGGCATTTTTTAAGGCGCCTGTGGGGGCGGTATACCCCGGCTGATAGCCGGGGGTGGGATCCCACCCACCAGCCTGCCGACCTCGATGCCGACTGCTTTTTTCCTGTGCGGGCATAGCTTCGCCCGTCCGATCCTTTGACCGGTGCACACGAAAAACAAACAGGTAACGGCTTTGAAAGACCGCTATTTGCCGGCAAAAAATGAAGATGAGCCTTGACGCCCGGAAACGGGTTGAAAATCGATGAATGGTATGACTTGAAGCGACTTTGAATGTACAAATATAGCAAATAAGTTTGAAAAATCATAAAATAAGCACAAAAAATTTGTAAAAATCGACCCGCTCCCATTTTTTTTGACCTCCACCCGGACACAACCTGGACAAAAAACTGAACAACGCCTGTCCTTATTTTTGTACGCATAGGCATTGGATGGCCATTTTCCTTTGAATACCAACCTATTACTATGAAAAAAATCAAACCGAAAATGATCGTCAGTTCAGTTTTTGTCCTGTTGGCCCTGTGGGTCATAGCGGATCTGTACATCCCCAGGCGGCGCGATATGCGTTCCTTTGATCCGGCTTACGTCGGAAAAATGGACTCGGATATGTGGCGGGCGTATTACGAGAAAAAACCGGTCAGGCTCTTTTTTCAGTTGGCCGGGCTCATGCGCAGGCAGTACCATGCGCCCTTCTGGCGTGCCTTTGCCATAGCTTATCGGGCGGCAAAAGCGGCCTTTGTCTTCAAGGAAGGCCACAACCGGGCGGAATACGGCAAAGCGCTGCCGCACCTTGAAAAATTCTACTGCGAGATCAACAGCCTAAGCGACAAGCCCTTTGACTACAAAAAGGTGGCCGGGCTGGAACTGGAGTGGTGGATCATTCGCCGCGAACCCGACCAGTTCACCACCGCCGATTGGGAGAACATCCTGGCGCAGGAAGCCGGGGAAATGTACCTCGAACCCGCAGCAAAATTCTCAGGGTACGCCCAATCGCGCACCGAAGCCATGGTACTCCGCGATCAGATGGGTAACAACATTGCGGAAAGCGACTGGCAAAAGATCGACTCCCTGCTGGTGGGCTGCTGGACGGCCCTCCATTCGGCCCTGGTCCATTGAAAATCCGCATAAATACGCAGATCAACGTACCGGCTTTACAAAACCTTGCGGATGCCCTGACGGGGCCGGCAGCTGCATCTTTGCATCGTTCAATTTAATCATCAACAAACCATTTCAAAACAACAACTGTATGAAAACGATCAAATTTTGCACCTTGACCTTCGCATTCGCACTCATCGCTTTTGCCGCACAGGCCCAAAGAGCCGGCTCGGAAGAAGCCGCCATCAAAAACCTCTGGAAAAGCATTTACCAGGCCTATGAAACAGGAAACAACGAGGCCATGTGGGCAGCTTATACCGATAATGCCGGAGAGATCGGTCCCGACGGCAGCCTGACCATCGGAAAAGAAAAACTCAAAGCCTCCTGGGAAGCCTTCATGAAAATGGTGGATGAAGCGCCGAAATTTATCCTGGAGGAACCCACCGTACGAATCCTTACGCCGGATGTGGCTATCCTGACCTGGCAGTCTTCGGCCGATATCAAGGTCGGCGGCCAACAGTTCGGCGGCAAATCCGTCGGTATGGCGGTCGTTCGCAAGATCAAGGGCAATTGGATGGTGGAATTCGACTCGATGACGCCGGTGATGGAAATGCCGGGGACGGGGAATTGAGAGGGTGAGAGGGTGGGCGAGGGATGATTTTATTCCTCGCCCACTTTGTTTTTTAGTTTTTTCCAACCACAAGCCGGTCTGCCCAGGCGCCCAGGGCGGTTTGCACGCGGACAACGTACACGCCCGCTAAAAGCCCGGGTAATTGAATGCGGGAATCTCCGGTTGTCCTATTTGTTTCCCAGATCACTTTGCCGGTCAGGTCCAGGATGCTGATTTGCGAAACTTGCAGATCCGGCGAGGCCTCCAGCCAGGCGACGGATGAAGCCGGGTTGGGATACAGCTTCAGTTTTCCTTTCAAATCAGGGTTGCGGACGCTGGTAATGATGCCCGATTCGGTGGACAGCGCACTTACCGGTATCAGGGTTTCGGCCTGGTCGATCAACCGGACCTCGGACGGGTTGAAGCTGATCAACGCCTCGTTGCCGGCATCTTCTTTGACCTTGAAGTGCAGGTAGGCAACGGCGCCGAGCCCGGAGGTGTTTTGCCCGTTCGTTCGCGTCAGCGCCACGGCAATTTTACCGGCCTCAGTCTCTCTTTGCAAGGTCAGCAGGTCATTTCCCAGCCAGGAGCCTTCGAAGGTCACGTAAGCGCTGCCGGGAACCACCCATGTCGGGTCGTAGTTCAGGTTGAACGCCAGCCCGTACACATTCAGCGGGGTCTCGTTCGGCAAGCCCAGGTCGATGGAGAACACGGCGTTCTGACCGGGAACCACCTCGTTCGTCTGGACAAAAATCGACAGGCCTTCGCGCGCATCTTCCGACCATGGCCCGCCGCCGGGCAGGAAGCTGTGCTCCAGTTGCCAGTTCTGACGGATGGCTGCCGTGTCGGCGGCTGAAATATCGCCGTCGCCGTCCGCGTCGATATAAGCGAAATTGGTCAGGGATTCCGGCGTTGAATCGGTCCAGTAGATCCCATTTTGTTCGGCCCATTCTATCCCGGCATTCGACCTGGAAGGCCCCGCACTGCCGAACGCCAGCCCGATGGGCAGCAGGTCGTACTGGTCGGCTACGCCGTTATCGTCCGTATCCCCTGGCCAGACGCCGGGTTGCCCGACGCTGATCTGCCAGCTAAGACTGACGCATGATCCGTCCGGGCGGCACAATTGCCAGCAGATCAGGCCGCCGCCTTCGTCAACGCCGGTAATGGAGGCGCAAACCTCGCCGTTCAGGATCTCAACATCCAGGATGCCTGGATCAGGAGGACTGCAGCTGCCGGTGGAGATCGTTAACGGTTCGTCGCCCGTCAGTTCCTGGCTGCACCAGTCCAGGGTCTCTCCGCTGCCGATCAGGGATGCCAACTGGATCTCGCATTGTTCGAGGGCCGGCGACAGGACAAAGGAGGTCATGCCCATGCACCCTCTGGAATCGGTGGCCGTAACGACGTAGGTGCCCATGGAAAGGTCGGAAATCCCGGCGCCTTCGGGGGCCGTTCCATTGGACAAGGAGAACGTGTACGGCGGAGTTCCGCCGGTTGTATTGATGAGCACTATCCCATCCGCTGTATCCGGACAAAGCGGTTTCTGGAGGATATCCGCGGTCAGTTCGACCGGGGCGGGTTCGGTCAATTCGGTCAATTCGATGGTCTTTTCCGAGAAGCAACCGTTGGAAGAGGTCACGGTAACCGAAAAGGTACCGGGTTGGGTGATCTGGATGTCCTGGGTATCGGCGCCGGTATCCCAATTGTACGTGTAGGTGCTGGTCCCGTCGCTCGTCACGGTCAGGTCAACGATCCAGGTGCCGTCTCCTGCGCATGCCGGGTCGAGGACATTGACCTGAACAAAGGGTTTGACCCTGATATCCACGTCAAATGAAGCCTGCGCCGTGCAACCGTACTCGTCGATGACCGACAGGGTATAGGGGCCGTTGTAGAATCCGGAAACCGGATAAATGACAGGCGTTGGGTTGATGGAGCCATATCCGTTCGGGCCCGACCAGACATAGGACTGGCCGCCGGGAAGGTTGTTGTATAAAAACAGCGTATCGCCGTTGCAAACCGGACTGTTGCTGAATTGGAGCAGGCCGAAATCCTGGTAATTCCGGACCTCTACATCGATCCGGGCGGTTTCCGTGCATCCCGAAGGATCTTCCACCGTCACGGAATAGACCGTACTTTCTGCCGGCGCTGCCGAAGGATTGGGGCAATCGGTGCAGCTTAATGCCGTCGCCGGCGACCAGGAATAGGTGCTGCCCGGCGAGCCCAGGACCTGAAACTGGAGTACATCACCCGGACAAATAGTGGTATCGGAACTGACTGCGAGGATCGGGCCGTCAAATTCGACCTCTGCCGTCAGCGTGCGGACTTCTCCCTGATGATCGGTCACGGTAAGGTGGTATTGCCCGGCTTCCAGGTTTTGGAGGTCATCGGTGGTTGCGGTGAAGCCGTTCGGTCCCGACCATTGGTAGGTGTACGGTTGTTGGCCGCCGGAGACTGCTACATCCACCGAACCGCCGTCGGGCTGCGCGCAACTCGCCGACCCGATGTCGTATAGTTCGACCTTGAAACCGGACCCTTGCGTATTGGTGATCACCCTGCCTGAAAGGCCCTCCAGTTTGATGATCGCTTCATCTCCGTCAATAGCCTCCGTGAGGGTCGGGTCCTGGGCCAGCCTTACCCAGGAGGTATCGGCCGCGCCGGGCAGTACGTTGAAACACAGCTGGTACATCACGGTCCCGTCCGGAATCGTTACGCCGGCCAGGTCGGGATCGGTCCAGGAATGGGCTATCGAACCCGGCCAGATGAAGGGGAGGCTGTTGTATCCAAAATTGGAATTGGAAAGTCCCGCCAGGTTGTACCCGCTGATGGATTGCAGGGCCAGGCTGTTGGCGTCGTATTCGATGGAGTACTGGATGGCCAGCATGTTCTCGAAATTTTCGGCGGCTACCTGTACGCAGACCGTCTCACCGGGGCTGCCGTAAGCGTCGCTGAAAACAAGCGCCAGGTTCCGGTCCGGGAGGCATCCCGTGACATTTATGCTGCCGCCGTCGATCATGATATTGGGCTCACCCGCCGGATTGAGAACGGTTGAAACGCTTGTGCCCGGCCAGATGTTTATGGTAGCGATCCCGCATTCTTCCAGGACCTTCACCGTAAACCGGAAAACGGCTTCACCGGCGGGTACGGTAACGCCTTCCGTATCCGAGCCGGCATACCAGTCCAGCGTGACGAGTTTGCCCGAAGGCTGATTGGTGATCGTGAAATTGGCGGAAGACAGCCCCGGAAGCTGGAACCCGTCCATCCCCTGGAGCTGCAATTTGTCGCCGGGAATGAAAAACGGAATATGCAGGCGGGTAACGTCATTGAAGTTGAACACCCGGAATTCCAGGTGAACCACGTCGCCCTGAACAGCTTCTTCGTTCCATATCCGCAACAAGGGCTGGGCCGATGCGTAACGGGCAGGAAGCAGGCAGGCAAGCAGTACGGATAGTTGTATTATTCTGTACATAGGAATGGGATTTTAAATTGACAAAATAAAAAATGGCTTTTGGAGGAAGGGTCCAAAAACCTTGCCAAAAGTGATTTTTCCAAAATGGTTACCTGATCGGATGAATGATTGGCTTAGGCGGTTTGTGCAAATTACGCGTCGGATACCTGGCAGGTGTCCGACGCGTAATTTGCTTAAAGCGAATCCTGATCGGCCTATCCTTACCTCAGCAACGTCACGTCTCCTTTCAGAACGGTAGAAGAATTGCCCAGGCCAGGGTAGCTGACATTGATGATGTACATGTAGGCGTCGGACGGGGCGGGCTTGCCCTTGTAGTTGCCGTCCCAAACCGCGTTGTCGCCGGAGCCTTCGAAGACCAGTTCTCCCCAGCGGTTGTAAACCCGCATGAGTTCGACCTTCAGGAACCCGGTACCGGCCGCGATCAATTCGCTGTAGACCCTGAACTCATCGTTGATCTTGTCGTTGTTGGGGGTGAATACGTTGGGTACCAGCACTTCGTCGGTGATCACGTCGATCGGGAACGGGAATTCGTACTCCCGGCAATTGCCGTCGGCGCTCAGGGTGAGGAAATACGTGATATCGTCCTTGGAGGTGAAGGTCGGCGTAGGGCAATCGCTGCAGCTCAGATCGCCGGACGGCGACCAGCTGAGGGTATAAAACTCGGTATCCGTCGGGCCGGTCAGGGTGACTTCCTGGCCTTCCAGTACGCGGATGGTGTCCGGCGCCGTAAAATTGACCTCGGGAATGACCGTGATGTTGGCCTGGTCGGAGGCGGTACAACCGGGGCCGACCGTTACGGTCACGCTATAGGTGAGATCGTTATTGGCAATTAACCTGGGGTTGGGCGATGTCGGGCTGTCCAGCAGTTGATTGCCGGGCGACCAGAGGTACGAAGCGCCCTGGATCGGGTTGACAACGCTGAGGATAATGGTGTCCCCTTCGCAGGCTGCGATATCCACCACGTCGGCTTCTGCCGCTCCGATGAAGAGGGATTTGGTTACTTCGTAAATGCACCCGGTTTCATCGCTCTTCAGGATGAGGACCACATCGCGCGGGCCGGTGCTGGCCACGTTGGAATAGGTGTGGGTGGCCGGGTTGGTATTGTCCTCCGTTGAGCCGTCGCCGAAATCCCAGGTCCAGGAGCTGACATTGGCCGTATCCTTGAGGGTGAACGTAGCCGATTCTCCGACGCAAATGGCTGTCGGGACGATGTCGAAGTCGCCGTCGGGGCCGATCAGGGTATATTCTTCCGTGGTGGTATTGGAGCAACCGTACGGCGTCGATACGGTTTGCGTAACGGTATAGGTGCCTTTGTCAAATGTAGCCAGCGGATTGGCGATGGTAGAGATCTGTCCGTTGCCGAAATCCCAGACGTAGAACAGGTTGAAATTGGATACGCTTTCGTCGGTGAACTGGATCTGGGCCGGTGCGCAGATCACATCCTGGCCGTCGACGCTGGAGGCAAAGGCCGCCTGCGGGTAATCCTGGACGAAGATATTCTGGGTGGTAGTGCCTTTGCAGCCGGTGCCGATCTCTTCAAAGTTGAGCGTGGCGGTAAAGGTGCCGGCCTGGTTGTACACCGCTGAAGCGGTTTGCCCGCTGGCGGTCTGTCCGTTGCCGAGCGTCCAGTTGAACATCAGGCTCGAACCCGCATCGGTGTAGTCGGTGGCGCTGAAATCCACCTGTTGCCCGGCACAGATCGTGTTGTCGGACGCCTGAACGATGCTGAAGGGGTTATAAATGGAAATATCCTTCTGGAACTGCCCTTTGCATCCCAGCGCGTCTTCGATGTTGAGTTGGATGGACAGCGATTCGCCGATGGCTCCTCCGAAGGTGAAGGACGGATTCTGGGCCGTGCTGGTGCCTACGCCGCCGAAGTCCCACATCCAGGAGGTAATGGTGGTATCCGCGGTACTCAGGTCTGTGAAATTGACCGTTGTCGGAAAGCAGATGGACGTATCGCTGAGGCTGAAATTCGCCTGGATATCGTAAATGGTGGTTTGCCTGCTCAGGGTATCCTTGCAACCGTTGATGTCCTCTACTTCGAGTTTCAGGGTCTCCAGGCCCGGATTGGTGAAGGTGAACTTGATGGAGCTGTCCTGAGTGGTGATCGGGCGGTTGGAAATCTCAAAGAACCAGGTATACCCTTTCCAGCAACAGTTCTCGACGTCGATGGACTGCGACGCGTCAAGGTCGACCTCGCTGCCGATGCAGATCTTGTCGTCAATTTCGAATTTTGCTTCCACTTTCCGGACAAAAACCACAGTGGAGTCTACGGACGGGGCGCACCCGGTGCCAGGGTTCTCGGCGGTCAGCTTTACGGTATAATCGCCGGTTGCGGCATAGGTATGCGCTACTTCTGAACCGGAGCCGGTCATGCCGTCGCCGAAATCCCAGGTGATGACGGTGGCATCGTAGCTGCTGTCGCGGAACGTATAGGTGAACGGATCCGAACAATCCATTTCATAGTACATTTTGGCGATCGGACCCCGGACGTTGATGAGGTCCTCCTTGGTCAGCGAGCTGAAGCAGCCGTTGTACTCTACGGTCAGGGTGACGTCCTTCGGGCCGGTTTCGGTCTGGAAAACCCAGTCCGTTTCGCCTTCGAGGTAGCAATGCGAGGACCGGCTGTCGTCCGTTTCGAAGTGCCAGGAATCGATCCTGGGGTCCAGGGTAATGGTGGACAAATGGACGGTATCGCCCCGGCATACGTCCGATTTATCCGCCATGAAATCGGCGGCAATGGGTTCGCCCACTTCTATGGTAATGACGGCGGACGTATCGATGCAGCCTGCGGCGTTCTCGATGATCAGGCGCACATCGTATTCACCGGGTTGGGTGAAGGTATGCGTGTGCGGGTCATCGGTGGTCAGGTCTTCCGAATTGCCGTCGCCGTATAGGTAGCTGTACCGGATAATCGGCTCTCTGGAAGAGCTGGAGTCGCTGAAGGTGACGGCCAGCGGTGCGCAACCGTTGATCACGTCGGGCATGAAGTTGGCGTAAGCCGTGTGGATGGTGTCATACCGGGCCAGGGTATCCATGCAACCGGCCGGGGTCCGGATCACCAGCGCGGTGAAGATGACGTCCTGTCCTTTTTCAATATAGGGATCGTCGCCGGCGTCGTAGGTCCAGGTAGGGTGCACGTCGAATGCTTTGGAAAAGTCGTTGAAAAACCAGATGTATTCCGCGGCGTTCTCGTTGACGGGGTTAAAGGTAAAGGTTGTCGGGGTAGTGCAGGTATACGCCGGATCGAGCGCAAAAGAGGCATCCGGCTTTTCGATATATACCGAAATGGTGGTATCTGCGGAGCAGGCGCCGTCTGCGGAGGTTACCTTCAGGTTGATGTCTACAAAACCAGGTTCGGTAAAAATGACAATCGGATTGGCCTCATTAGAGGTGGAGGGATTGGCGTTGGGGCCGAAATTCCACTCATAGAAGCCGGGGTCCGACAGGTTTTCGAACAAGGTGGTATCTTTCCAGCAGAGGGTATCCCTGATCATGAAATTGGCATGGGGCGGACCTACTCTGACCTGGTGGGTAATGGTTTCGGGGCAACCGATGAAATCGATGGCGGTCAGGCTGACGGTATAGGTGCCTTCAACCGCGTAGTTGACCGGCGGCGGCGTGCGGCCGATGAAGGTCTGGCCGTTGCCGAAATCCCATTCGAATACCAGCCCGCTGCCGGGGGTCTGGTTGATGAAGGACACCTGCGCCGGGGCCGAGCAGATCACCGCGGGGTTGGGCTGGGTGGTGAACGCCAGATTCGGGATGCTGGAAACCTGGATCAGGCCCGGCGTCTGGGCGATGGCGGTACAACCCTGGAGCGAGGATTCCAGTTGGAGGGAGACGGTAAAGGTCCCTCCGGTCGTATACGTGTGCGAAATGGTATTGACGTCAACGGCGCTGCCTCCGTCGCCGAATACCCAGGTGGTTTGGGTGATGGGCACATTGGGGTCGACGGTTGAGGCGTTCTCGAAATTGACGGTCAGCGGCTTGCAACCGATCGTGGTATCCGTGACGTAGGAAACGACGGGTTTCGGGTAGACATTGACGGTAACGGTGCCCAATACGGGAAGGCCGTTGCCGGGGCTGAATTCAACCACATAGGTGCCTGGAGTGGTAAAGGTTGCCGTGGGATTGGACAGGATGGAATTGTTCCCGTTTTTAAAATCCCAGAAGAAGGCGTTGACGCCGGCGGGCGGGCTGAACTGAACCTGCAGCGGTGCGCAACCTTCGGTAATACTGGCGCTTTGGGCAGATACCTTCAGCATCAGGCCCAACAATAAAATTGCAAGGAGAGCAGTACGTAAATGGAAGCTATTCATCGATAAGGGATTACGTGGTATAGTTATCATGCTTTGGCCCATTGTCAGGGATAAAATGCCGATTTGTCGGATAAATTTCCGCAATAAAGCTAGTGAACACATTGCAAAGAAAAGGTAAAAAGACTAAGTTTGCAAACTAGAATATGTAATCCCAACGCTAAACAATCAATTATGAAGATTTATTTCGGAATCCTTTTCGCGCTCCTGTTTGCCTTGCCTTTTGCCTCTGCACAGAAGCTCTATACCCGTCAGGCTTCGCTGCCTTGCATTGACAAGGTCTTCCAGATCACGGCCCATGTCACCAGGGACAGCCTCGGCGACTTCGGCGTTACCGAACAGGATATCCGCAACGGTATAGATACCCTGAACAAATACTTTTCTCCGATCTGCATCTCCTTTAATCTTTGCGAGATCAATTTTATCGATAACTTTCAGTACAACAGCCCGGCCAACGAGAACGAGTGGGCAGAGATGAAGGTCAAATACGTCCGCGAAAACCGGATCAACATGTTCTTTGTCTCCGACCTTTCCTGGATGCCTTACGACTGCGGGCTGGGCGACTTCGAAGGCTTGCTGACCCCCGCGGAACGCCCGGCCATCATGGTCTTCAAGGGTTGTCTGCTGAGCGGCGCCAAAGCGTTGCCGCACCATGTCGGCCACTTCTTCGGCCTGAACGATACCAACCTGGAAGAAGGCGCCGAACTGGTTGACGGAACGAACTGCACCACCAACGGCGACCTGATCTGCGATACGCCTGCCGACCCGTACGTGGTCGGGGAAAATATCAGCAATTACGTCGATGTGCAGATGGGATGCCGCTTCATTTACGGCGGAACCGATGCCAACGGCGAATCCTACCTGACCGACGTCGGCAACATCATGTCTTACTATCCCGAGGAATGCAAGTGCGGGTTCAGTTACGAACAATACCAGTTGATGGCGGAAAACTACCGAAAGGCGGATCCGAAGCATTGGTAAGCGCTTCTTGCCAATCCGGCGGCACAAGCAAAATTTTTATCCGGTTACGTATCCGATGCCGATGACTTCGGTCGGCGTTGCGCTGCCGCCTTCAGGCTCCAGGCTGATGGCGAAGGCTACCGGCGCATCGGTGATGTAGGGGGCGCTGATCAGGGTTCGCGGCATGCCGGGCATATTGAAGGGATCCATGCTTTTGGGCGCCGGGTCGTCCTTGACGATGGCCCAAAGCTGGTATTGTTTGCCCGGCGGCGGCGGCGGCAGCGCCATGATGTCGAGGTAATTGTCCTTCCTGACCTTATTCCAGTAAACGGCAGCGATGACCTGGCATTTGCCGTCTTTGTCCGTGGTGATGTACACCGGCAGGTTGTTCGGATCGTGGATGATATCCAGTTGCCGGTTCAGCGCGGCAATGGAATCCTGGTGGACGGCCTGTTCGGATTCCAGGGCCAGAATGCGGGATTGTTGTTCGCCTGAGCGGCGGTTTTGCATGAAATACAAAAAGGCCAGCACCAGCGTGGATGCGGAAAGGAGTAGAATGACCAGCGGCAGGTAAGCAACCGGTTTGGCGGCCGGGGGCTGATTGGCGGGAACGGGTTGTTGTATGCGTTCCAGGACCTTGTTCAGCGTTCCGGGAGACGGCGGCGTGGACCGGCTGAGGGCAAATGCCTCCATAGCGGTCTCGATGGCATCCAGTTCCTGCCGGATCTCGGGATACTGCTCCGCATACCTTTCTACTTCCCGGCGATCCTTCTCGCTGAGGTCCCCCAGAACGTATTGTTCCAGGATGCCGGATGATATGTACTTAGCTACGTCCAATTCTACTCTGGTTTTACCTGCCAAACAATAAAATCAACAGGAACAGTCCTAACTGTTCACCGGACAGGATAGTCCTCAATTCGAGGACAGCCTGACGAATAGTGGTTTTAATGGTTCCCAACGGAATTCCCAGGGTCTCACTGGCCTCAGATTGAGAATAACCTTTAAAATACAGGTATTCTATGAGTAATCTGCGTCTTTCATCCATGTTCTGGATGATTTTTTGCAAGCCGTGGTCCAGGGTTTCCATGGTTTCGGCAGGTTCACTAAGGTCATTTACGATATTTTCGGTCGATTCGGTTTTAGCGGCTCGCTGATATTTTCCGCTCCTGGCCAGATCAATAGCGGTATTGCGCGCGATCTGTACCAGCCACGTAAACAGGCGGCCGCGCGAAGGGTCGTACTGGTCGATTTTCTGCCATACCTTGACAAAAACGTCCTGCAATACTTCTTCTGCTGATTCTCTGGCGGGTATGGTTTGGCTGATGATCTGGAGGAGAGCGCCTGAGTACTTGTCGTACAGCAGGGTGAAAGCTGATTTGTCCCGCCCCAGGATCTTTCGGACCAGTTCAAGATTTTCTTCTTCGCCTTTGGGATTCACCCTGTTCATGCTGATCGGCAGGTATTTTGGCTTTCGCATGCAAATGTAAGCTTTTTTGGGTTTTAAGGGGCTGCCGGCCTGGAAATGTCGGCAAATTCCTGTTCAAGGCAAACCTAAGCGCATTGCATGTCCAAAAGCTGGGTCAACGGTTATTCAAAATGTATTCAAAAAAGGAAAGCGGTCCGTATGGATGCACGGCAAATCATTTTTCCTATGACATAACAGGGGAATCTGTAACATGTTCAGGGCCTGCGGCATAAATAAAGATAAAGTAACCTCAAAATTCCAAAATCATGACTGAATTAAATGAAAACACACTTTCGGTGCCTTGTTGCCCGGATGTGAAGACGGGACAGATCTGCAACAGCCTTGACTTCAACTACCGCCTCTCCCGGTTTGTGCCGGTCAACGACGGCCAGCGTACGGTTGAGGTAGAGATGATCATTCACGCGCGCATCGAGGTGTGCCGTGGAGGGTTCAATCTCGGCAAACTGGCTTACAGCACCACCCTGTTTCCCGGAGAAAAGGTCCGCCTGTTCACCATGGACCGGCGCAACAGTTTCACGTTTGACGCGGAAAGCAAACTGAGCTACCGGCACGCGCAAAGTTATGAGGAGCAGTTCTACCTGTCTTCCATGAGCGAGTTTATGTCCGACCTTACGATCAAGGACCAGGGAGAGGCCAGCTCCAAGTCCAATTCCTCTTTTGAATCCAAGGGCTCAACGAGCGGGGCATTCGAATCGCTTCTCTTCGGGGCTTCCGCCAAAGCATCGGGCAACTACAGCAGCGCCTCGACCAGTGATTTCCTCCGGGAGATCAGCCAGCATGCGCAATCTTCCCACCGCCAATCGGAGCAGATGACGCGTACGGTCAACAGCGTTTCAATCGGCGAGGTCAACAACCGCTTCCATTCCCAGGGCGAGTCCGAAGACCATTTCGAATCTTCGTCCAGGGAATTCTCCAACCACAACAAGTGCCATGCCGTTACCTATTTCTTTTACCAGATCGACCAGGAACAAACCATCCGGTTCACGATCCAGTCCATCCGGCGCAGGGTAGTGGATCCGGCGGGCAACAGCATCGCGACCCACCGCCCGAACCTTAAACTGGGCGAGGTTTCCGTCATCCCGACCGCCGTACTGGCTACCGATGCCAAACGGCTCACCGTGGAAGAACAGGGCCGCCAAAGCCTGGTGAATAAAATTGGCGGATCCAATTTTGACCAGATCGGCGGGGTAGGTTCCTTTACGGCCCTCCAACTTCAAAAGATCAACCTGCAAACGGGCGCCGGAGCCGCCCCGCTGACCGAAACTGCACGGCAGGAAGCCCTCAGCAGGGTCGACCAGGACCTGGTCAATGCGGGCATCCTGGACAAACAGACCCGCGCATTGGCTGAAGAGGTCAAGGCGGAGCTCTCCTTTGAACTGACCTTCTCCCTGCCGACGGGCGGCACCCTCGTCAAGAGTTGTCTGGATGAGTGCAGCGTTTGCGAACCGGCTATGGAGAAAGCCATCGAGCTGGATCTTGAGCGCAAGCAACTGGAAAACGAACTGCTCAAGCGCAAGATCGAACTGCTGGATCAGGCGCAGGAATACCGTTGCTGCCCTTGCGAGGATGAAAAGGAAGCAGACAACGAATAAACCCTGATAACAGGTTTAATGGTCTTCGTGTGATTTGCTTTTTGACCCAAGCCTCCCGGATTTGCCGCTGATGCCGGCAGCCGGGAGGCTGCGTTTACGGAGCCGGTTCATTTTTTTATTGCTGAAGACAATCCGTTGTCGGTATCCTCGATCCTGGGATCGCCGCCTGTCAGCACCACGCCCGACAATTCACCGGATTGCTCCACTTCAATGCCTTTCCAGCGGCCGCCGCAGGCGTTGTGCAGGTGGGCGTATTCCCCGAGGATCAGCGTACCGCCCGCGTGTACGGAGATGCGGCCGCCGGGTGGAACAGATACGCGGCAACCGATGGTCAGGCTGCCGCCGTTTTCGATCACCAGGTTCCCTTCCAGGTCTTTGGCGCCCAGCCAGGCGACGGTATCCCGGATCACGATGGTCTTTGTTTCGTCCAACTTGCACCAGGTGGGGGCCAGCAGGCCCCTTTGGCGGGCGTTGAGGGCGGCCATCCGCTGGTGGATCTTTCCGATCTGGCAGGGCGTAAAGGCCAGTTGCTGGGCGTTGTAATCCATCACGTTGTTGGAGGTCATGGTATCGCAACCGGGGTATTGCCCCCTGCTGTAACAGTCCTGCGGGTGTTGCGGGGTGTCATCGCAGCCGTCGTTATAGGCCCAGGTATGCGAAAGCCCGTAGATATGACCGGTTTCGTGGTTGAGCACGCCCCGGAAATCCCAGGGGTTTTTGATCTCAAACCACTTGGCCGCCAGCTTCATGGCGTTCGTCAGGGCTACGCCGGTATTGTAAGCGGAGTAGGTTTCCGATTTCAGGCTGTCCGGATGGTGGGGCATCATAAATATATTGAGCACGGAATCCGGTTGGACGCCGTATTTCTCGATGACGTCCCTGGAATACAGGTTGCGGTTGCGGCCGCGGGTTACGTAGAAATAGAGCTTGTCGTCGTAGTGGAAATAGATGCCGTCGTCACCCGGGCGAGTTGGGTCGGGGGTCAGCTGGTATTTGATCCGGATGGGAAGGCAGGGGGTGTTGTTGCCGTTCGGCAGCCACATTTTCTTGTTGTTCTCCATGGAATAGTTGAGCGCCTTGTACAACTCCAGGGTAAACTTGCGGGCCTCGTCCTCCTTCAGGTTCTGGGCGCCGTCAACGGAATTCATCCAGTGAAAATTGATCCGGATGTACCGGATGGGCGTATGATCCAGGTGGTTGGTATCCGGTTCGAAAGCTTCGTACAGGTTGCAGGCTCCGGTGGTGAGCGGCCTGCCCTGGCCATTGATCCGGCCGTTGTCCGCGGTTTGGTCGTAAGAAGCGGGAACGGCTTTCAGGTCTTCCGAACGAAGGTATTTCCAGGTTGATTTCGGCGAGCAGGTCAGGAAGAGCAGAGAGGCGACCAGCGCGGCGGCCGGTGATATGAGCAGCGATCTAAACATCAGGCGATTGGTATCGGTACCCGACAAAGATAAAAAAAACGACCGGCTCAATAAAGAACCGATCGTTTTGTGCCCAGAACAGGATTTCCCGCCGCTGCGGGATAAACTTCTCATCCTGTTCCCGGCACAAAAAAAAAACGACCGGCTCAACAAAGAACCGATCGTTTTGTGCCCAGAACAGGATTCGAACCTGCACACCCTTACGAGCACTACCCCCTCAAAGTAGCGTGTCTACCAATTTCACCATCTGGGCGGTTAAAGCGGAAAACCGCAGGGGTTTTCAAAAAGTTTCGCAAAGATAAATCAATTTTTAAAAAAACAACTTTGCGGCCGTTCAATTTTTCAATCGAATCAATCGAATCAATCGATTCATCCCTGTTTTTCCAAAGCCGCTTTCCGCAGGCGCTGAAGGAAGGGCGAGGCGAAGATAAAGTCCTGAAGGATCTCATTGTCGCTGTGGAGGACTTCGGTGTTGTTGCCTTGCCAGGCCACCTTGCCCTGGTAAAGCAGCAGGATATTATCGCCGATTTCCATGACGGAGTTCATGTCATGGGTATTGATGATGGTGGTGATGTTGTTTTCGATGGTGATATCGCGGATGAGTTCGTCGATGACCAGGGCCGTCTTGGGGTCGAGGCCTGAGTTGGGTTCATCACAGAACAGGTATTGCGGGTCCAGCACGATGGCGCGGGCGATCCCCACCCGTTTTTGCATCCCGCCGCTGATTTCGGAGGGGTATTTAGCGTTGACGCCGCCGAGGCTGACCCGTTCGAGGCAATAATTTACCCGGTCGAGTTTCTCTTTCTTGGTCATGGTGGTGAACATATCCAGCGGGAAGCGGATATTTTCCTCCACGGTCATGGAGTCGAACAGGGCGGAAGCCTGAAAGAGCATGCCGACCTTCATCCGGATTGACCTGACCTGTTTTTTATTCAGGTCAAAGAAATCGGTATTGTCGTAGAAAACTTTTCCCGAAGTGGGTTGGAACAGGCCGACCAGAATTTTGAGCAATACGGTTTTACCGGCGCCGCTCCGGCCGATGATGAGGTTGGTCTTTCCCTTGTAGAATTCCGTAGTGATGCCTTTCAGGACCTCATTCTCATCAAAGGATTTGAATATGTTTTCGGTGCGTATCATGTTTCCTCGGGTTATGTGAAGAGCACGGCGATCATGTAGTCGGCCAGCAGGATCAGGATATCGCTGAATACCACGGCATTGGTGCTGGCCTTGCCCAGTTCGATACTGCCGCCTTTGACATAGTAGCCCTGATAACTGGAAACGGTGGTCAGGATAAAGGCAAAAACAGCTGATTTGACGAACATGAGGTTGATGTTGCGCGCCAGAAAGAAAGACCGGAGCCCTTGCACATATTCGGCGTCGGACATCAGGCCTGCAGGAACGCTGGCCAGGTAACCGCCGATAATGCTGATGAAAGCCGCCAGGGCTACGAGCATCGGGATCACCACCAGCGCTGCCAACAACTTCGGGGTGATCAGGTAGGCGGCCGTATTGACCCCCATGATCTCCATGGCGTCGATATGTTCCTTCTGGCGCATACCGCCGATCTCGGCCGCGATATTCGACCCCACTTTGCCGGCCAGAACCAGGCAGGTAATGGTGGGGGCCAGTTCGATGATGGTACTGTCCCGAACGATGTAACCGATATAGTAGCGCGGAACGAGGGTGCCGTCGAGCTGGTAGGCAAACTGGACGGCCGTGACCGCGCCGATAAAGATGGAAATCAGGCCGACGATCACCAGGGAGCCGATACCGATGTCGATCATTTGCCGCATGGTTTCCTTGTAATACATGGAAAACCGTTCGGGGCGGGAAATTGCCGTACCCATCATCATGACGTAGCGGCCCAGGTGGTTAAGTATCTTTGAAAATAGCATAATCCGGATATCTCCACTTGCAAAGGACGGCAAATTTAGTGTATTTTGCTTACTTAATACACGTTGCTATAAACACCGGTAAATGAAAACAGGTTTTACCCTTGCACTTCTATTTGTTGCAACCGCTTTTTTTGCCCAATTTTCCGCTGTCCCAAAGTTGCATTGGCAATCCCGGAAAGTAGCCGAAGGGCTCCGCTGGCGATCCGCACACCCGGCCGATCTGTTCGGCAGCCGTCAAAACCTGAACCTTCTGGTCATCCAGCCCCGTAAAAGGCGGATTGACCTCCTCTGGCGGCAGGATACCCTGCTTAAAACCAGCGAAATGGCCGATAAGGCCCGGGCGATCGGGGCCATCAATGCCGGTTTTTTCAACACGAAAAAAGGAGGCTCTGTGACGCCTTTCCGGGATCGCGGAAATGATGTGGTGAAGGAAAAACAAACCGGCAACCGGGAAATCCTGGAAGGGGTGATCGCCTTTGACGGGTTCGGCCGGCTGGGCGTATACGCTGCGGAGGATTCCCTCACCTGGCAAGCTATGCCGGGGTTCCTGTTCACGGGGCCCCTCCTGTTGCTGGACGGGCGCCCGCAACCTTTTGAGGACAATTCCTTTACCAAAACCCGCCATCCGCGCTCGTGCCTTTGCACCCTCGGCAATGGAAAGGTCATGCTGCTGACCGCCGACGGCCGGAACGACGAAGCCCAGGGGCTTTCCATCCAGGAACTGACGGACCTGACCCGGTCATTGGGTTGCAAAAATGCAATCAACCTCGACGGCGGCGGCTCTACCACGCTGTGGATCCGCGGACAAGGGGTGGTCAACCGGCCTTCCGATAACAAGCAATTTGACGCTGAAGGGGAGCGGAGCGTGGCGAATGTGATTGGGGTGTGGTGAGGGGGGGAGGGTGAGAGGGTGAGAGGGGGTGAGAGAGGGTGAGAGGGCGGAATACATCACTTCAGGGTCAGGATGGGCAGGTATTCGATCCAGGGGCCTACTTCGGTCTTATACTGTTTAGCCATTACCCGGGCGATCTGGCCGATATGGCCCAGGTCGTGGACGGTCCAGGTGGCCAGCAGTTGGCTCAGCGTTACTTCACCCAGCGCGGGATGTACGCCTTTCCGGGGGAATGTATCCGGGGTAACGGCGAGTTTTTTCAGGTGTTCCAGGTTTTTGCGGCGGAGGTCCCTGAACTCGCCGATCAGTTGTTCCAGTGTTTTTCCTTTGCTGTGCCCGAATTGTGCAAAGCGGTCGAAGGGCCGGAAGGTTTTATCCTGCTGATCGGAAAGAATGATCGCTGCGCGTTCGATCCAGTCGGTCTTTTCACCGTGGATGAGGTGGCCGACAATATCGAACGGGCTCCAGGTATTTTCGCCTTCATCGGCAGTATACCATACCGGTGAAATGCCCGACAGCATGGATTCGATCACTGCGGGGGTGCGCTCCAGGATTTGGATGGCGTGTTGGATGTCGAAGTTCATATTTTGTAATTTAGTCTACCTTTTTGAAAACCAGATCGCCATTGTCGCCGCTCAGGATCAGTTTATTTTCCCCGAAAGCATAGCGCAATTTCCGGTTGTTCAGCATTTGGAGGAAAGCCGTTTCCGTTTCCAGTGCGGGGCAAGCCATTTCGGTGGAAATAATGTTCCCGAATGTGACGGTTCTTTTTGTGAGTTCAATCGGGCCGCTCATTTCGTTGCAGCCGCCGAAACCCATCATCCGGTTGTCGGTCAGGTGGAATTCGAGGTATGGGGTCTGTCCGGAACCGGCTACCGGTTGGCCGCCTATGCTTTGCAAGGCCCAGATGTCGTTCAGCCGGTAATCGCCGTTCCGGGGCATGGTATTTTTGGAATTATTGCAGCCGGACAGCGTAAGGACCAGCAACGCAAAAATTGGATTAAGACGGGTCATTTTTTTTCAATTTGCTTATCATAAAGGGTAGAGACGGTCAGTTTTTTTCAGGCGGTGAAACAGTCTTGAGCAACAGGAGCCCGTCAAAATGCCTGGACAGGACCATTTCATGGGAACCGCTCAGGTCGATAAAGGTATCGTTCACGGTAATCTTCCCGTTGAGCCAATCACTGCCGGGTTCCGCCTTGTCCGGCATGTCCAGAAAACCGGCAAACCCCGCCATTTGGCCGATCAGGTGTTTGATATCCCGGCCTGTTGAATCGGGTGGTGTCATTTGTTCCGTTTTTCCGGAGTTATCCGCATAGGCGCCACGGCCTGCAAAAGTGCCGATACTGTACATTTCATCCCTGAACCGCTCAAGGAGGATCTGACCCATTACGCGTTCGCGCTCACTGAATTTGGAGATATGGTAGTTGTGGCCTACGATAATGAGCTTATCCTGTTTCCAGAACCGGTCATTGAGCCAGACCACATTTCCTGCCATTGCAGAATCCCTGGCGGCCCATCGTTTACTCCAGTTGCGGTCCTTCACAAATTGCAGCATATACGCCAGATAGGCGATCCTGTTCAAAAGTGTTCGTTCGACCAATGCTTGCGCTGTTGTCACGGAAGCGTTGCCGGGGTGTGCCAGGCCTGCATGTACTTTCCGGTAATCGGCCATCAGCGCCTCCGTTTCCTGCCTGACCGAGTCGTACGCCGCGCCTCTGGCCGTCAGCCTACGTGCGATTTTCCCATACCGGTCTTCCAGGTTATAGTAAAAAGTGGAGTCCATTCCGGCTGTTTCAGCCGTTTCCTGCAACAACTGCCGGAATGACCCGCCGGTCCTTTGGACATCGAATCCGGCGACGGCCATCTTTTCGGACCGGATATATTCCATCAATTCCCGGAATTCCGGGGTGCGCCAACCGCCGAAGAACCCATAGGTCATTTGCTTCGGGGACATGTTGTCCATTTGCAGGTTGGGCAGTGCCAGCTCCCCGATTCCGGATTCGAACAGCACGACGTTGAATCCCAGTTTTTCATGCAGGTATCGGATCAGTTCGTTCCGCAAGAGGAATATCTCCCTTGATCCGTGGTTGAATTCCCCGATCAGTACGATCCGCTTGTCCTTCAATAAAGGCGCCAGCTCGTGCCAATCGGATTTGGCAAGGGAATCGCCGGGGCAAATTGAAATCAGGGATCGTTTCAGGAATTCAGTTGGATTCTCGACCGGCGCTTGTCCATGGATAAGGCCGATTAAACAAGAAAAGGTTAAAACAAGGAGCATCGGTATTCTGAGCATAATGGTCGGGTTGGTGAACAGGTCAAAAAATCAATTGCACGGCTGGTCATCCAGGCGGAAAAAGCGGACTTGAACCGGAATAACGGCCGTCGAGTCGACAAATCCTTTGAGGGCGAACAGGCCTGCGAACCTGGGATTCATGTCAAATTCGTAGGCCGACAGCTCCCGAAAGGAAAAATTCTCCGTTTGACCCACGGCATATAAAAACCGGAATTTATTCCCCTTTTTCTCGATCCTGAAGGCTGAATGGCGGAGGTTGTCCGCAATCAGGGCGCTATCGGGCATTCCTCCGGTCGAAAACAGGGTATGGTGAAGGATCTCTTCCGGATTCGAATACCCTTTTCCGTAGGACGAAATGGCCTGGATGATAATCTCTCCCGGCCGGGTGTAACCCCCGAAAAAGTCGTTGTAGGCGATAGATACCCGGATGCTTTTGCCGGAGAAAGTCGTGTCCTCCATCAGCAATATGCCGGCTTGTTGCCAGTTTTCGGTCGGTATGAAATCCTTCAGGTGCACCTCTGCGGCAAAACAGTCGCCGGGTATTTTTCTCAGCAGCAAATTCCGGATCTCAGGCTTTTTACCTTGTTGCGGCCAGTTGTCGCCAGGTAAGGTAAACAGGGTCAGCTCACCCGGATTTTCGCCTTTCCGCGCCCAATAATCTGCCATTTTCGACTGTACCCACCAACCGTTATCCCGGAGCGCCCGGTTTTCCACTGAATGAAAATCATCGGCAAACAGCGAGGATCCCGGATCTCTGAAATATAGAAAAGCCGCTATGCCCAATGCTGTCATGATACCCATGGATGCGACCCGGCGAAAATCTGCCGGCCGGCTCCCCGGTTTTTCTGCCGGCGCCATTCCGGTGTTTTGGGCATCCCGGTATTCAAACCAGAAAGGGTAATGAGCCTCGTTTTTTTTGCGGCGGATCTCGGTCGTGGCCGGTGCGGCTGCAACATATCGCGCCAAGGTGTCCAGGGTAGCGGTTGACGGGTTGACCCGTTTACCCGGGTTATGTCCCGCGATGAATGCCGCATAATTCTTGACGCTTTTCCAGCCGACCACCAATCCGGTATTTTGTTCGATCTCAATGCTCATGCGTTTGCTTTCCGCTTCCGTCATCGACCCGGCAAGGGCATGACCGAAACAGCGGACGTACGCTTCCTGAAATAATCGAATGAATGCTGACAGGTCGGATTCGCTCATTTTCCGCGGGAATTGCCCGATCAATTTTATGGACTATCAAAATTAAGGAAAATTGCACGGAAGCCGAATTATCGGACTTTTAACCGCCTGGAAAGCGCCGGAAACCGGAATTCCGCCGCGTTTCCGGCGCAATTCCCCGTGAGCTGCCGGCTGCCGGGCACCTTTGCGGAAAACCACAAGGTATGAAGATCAGCAGTCTGTTTTTCCTGCTTGCGGCGGCAGCCGCTTCGGTCCATGCGCAGCAACTCCAACTCCATTACGATTTCAGGCATTCCCTTTCTCCGGAGGTCAACCGGCGGGATTTCCTGTCGCTCAGTTTCGAGTATTTCAAGGGGAATGATACTGCGGGGGCCTTTCTGTTCAAGATGCAAACGGATTTTACGGGTGAAAGGAGCAATGCCGGGCAACTTTTCCTGCAGGTCTCGAAAAGCATCCGGTTCTGGAAGCCCAAAGTTTACCTGTCGGTGGGGTACAGCGGCGGACTGGGCGTGGCGCCCCCGGCTTACGGCTATTATCTGGACAATTCATTCAATGCAGGGCTTGCCTGTCCTTTTCGGTGGGGAAGCGCCGTGCTCAGCGTCAACCTGCTGTACCGGTACAATGCCTTCCCCAAGCCCAGCCACGACCCGCAGTTTACCTTTTATTTCTGGAAGGGGTTTTGGAATTACAGGGTGCAGGTTGCAGGAAGCATTGTCGCCTGGACCCAAAACCGAGACCTGGGAAGCGGCTGGACAAAGGACCTGTCCGGCAAGAAAGCCGCCTTTTTCGGGGATCCGCAGGTCTGGGTGAAAATCGGGAGCAATTTATTCGTCGGTTCGAGGGTCAATGTCTTTTACCATGTGCTCACCGAAAAAAAAATATTGCAGGTTTACCCAACCCTTGGGCTTAAAAATGACTTCTAACTTCGTAAATAGTGCTATTCATACAGAAGGGGAGACTGGGCTGTTGTTGTCCGATCTCCCCGCTGTGTTTTTTAGTCGTAAGTTGTAAGTTGTAAGTTGTAAGTTGTAAGTTGTAAGTCGTAAGTTGTAAGTCGTAAGGTGTAAGTTGTAAGGTGAAAGTCGTAAGCCTGCCTGTCGGTCTTTTATGCGCCATAGCCGCTCCTGTGGCGGGGCGCCGGCAGGTTGGGGGTCTGATAACGGCCACACCATTCATTCTTAAAGGCGTTAATCCGGGACCGGTGGGTGCGCCTTGCCATACGTAGCCATCACATACCGGCCCTACAGGCCGGAAACCAATATTCAACCGGGGGTGCTACCGACATTGCGGACCTGACGGCCCGCGCTGCCGTTGTATCGCCGGCACATCGCCTTACCCCGCTGTTACCGACATTGCGGACCTGACGGCCCGCGGTCATTAACCACATGTTCATGAATACCAGTGTTGCTGCCGTTCGGTTTCTTTAACCTTTCTACTTTATCCTTTAACCTTGACATTGCGGACCTGACGGCCCGCGCTGCCGTTAACTGATGGGGAGGATTTCCCATGCTATCATCCGGCAACCAGCTTTTGGTGGGCTGCCACCAGCATCCACCGTCCGCCAAAGCTCCACAAGAGCGGCGGCGGGCAGCATCCACCACGCCGCGGCGTGGCAGCATCCAGCTGTTGGTTCTTAACCTTCTACTTTATCTAACCTGACATTGCGGACTGACGGCCCGCGGCATTACCACATGTTCATGAATACCAGTGTTGCTGCTGTTCGGTTTCTTTAACCTTTCTACTTTATCCTTTAGCCTTGACATTGCGGACTGACGCCGACCTGACGGCCCGCGGTCATTAACCACATGTTCATGAATACCAGTGTTGCTGCCGTTCGGTTTCTTTAACCTTTCTACTTTATCCTTTAACCTTGACATTGCGGACCTGACGGCCCGCGCTGCCGTTAACTGATGGGGAGGATTTCCCATGCTATCATCCGGCAACCAGCTTTTGGTGGGCTGCCACCAGCATCCACCGTCCGCCAAAGCTCCACAAGAGCGGCGGCGGGCAGCATCCACCACGCCGCGGCGTGGCAGCATCCAGCGACTAGTATCCAGCATCCAGCATCCACCACGCCTCAGCGTGGCAGCATCCACCGTCCGCCAAAGCTCCACAAGAGCGGCGGCGGGCAGCATCAAATCAAACTTTCCACCCTTCGCGATAATTCCGCTTAACAAAATTGTTGGCGAACTCGCAATTGGTGACGGCCATATTCTTGGCGTCCCAGAGCAGTTTTTTCCGGCCGGAGAATTTGTCGTCGCCGTCCTTTGTCATATAGGTGCGCACGGCCAGTGAGCCCAAAAGGATGGATTCGGTGAGCGGACCGGCGTAGTGGAAAGGCGAACTTACTTCCGCGTTGCCGTAGCCTTTCATGCAGGCGTTGACCCATTGTACGTAGTGGCCTTCGGGTACGCGCGGCAGGGTTTCCTTCACGGTGACGTTGTCCATCAGCGAAGTCGGGATCAACCGCGGGTTGGCGCCGTAGCAGTCGGCCATGATCTTGCCTTTGGTGCCTTCGAATATGATGCCGCCGCTCCAGTCGCCCATCGGCTCATCGGCGCCGAGTTCGGCCGGGCGTTCGGGTTTGACGCCGCCGTCCATCCAGGTCAGTTCGATATGGGAATCGCTGTTTTTGACCGGAAACTTGAAGTACAGGGCGGATGCAGATGGGAAGCTGTCCGGCAGGTAGATCTCCTTGAAGGAATTATCCCATTTGGAGACGACCGAGCACTCGACTTCCGACGGGTAATCGATCGGCAGGATGCGGAAAGCGGGGTCGAGGATATGGCAGGCCATGTCGCCCAGTGCGCCGGTGCCGAATGCGAACCAGCCGCGCCATCCGAAGGGCGCATATACATTCTGGAATTCGGTGAATTCGGCGGGTCCCAACCACAGGTCCCAATCCAGCCCGTCGGGGATCGGCGTTTTTTCGGTCGACTTCTCGATGCCCTGGGGCCAGATCGGCCGGTTGGTCCAGGATTGCACCTTGGTCACGTCGCCGATGAGGCCTGCGTCGACGATCTCCTTCATTTTCCGGACGCCGTCGCCGGAACCGCCCTGGTTACCCATCTGGGTGACCACCTTGTACTTTTCGGCGGCCTGGGCCAGCATGCGGGCTTCGGTGATGCTCCAGGTCAGGGGCTTCTGGACGTAGACGTGTTTGCCCATTTGCATAGCGGTCAGGGCGGCTATGGCGTGGGTATGGTCGGGCGTGGATACCGTCACGGCATCGATGCCCTTGCCTTCCTTCTCCAGCATTTTCCGGAAGTCCTTGTGGTACTTGGCATCCGGGAAATTCTCTTTGGAGCGTACGGCCTGCCGGTCGTCCACGTCGCAGAGGTGGACCACCTTGACGTTGGGACTCTTGGCGCATTCCGAAAGGTCGCTCCGGCCTTTGCCGCCGACGCCGATCCCCGCAAGGTAAAGGGTATCGCTGGGCGGGATAAAACCCTTACCGCCGATGGCAAACCGCGGGACGATGGTGAAGGCTGCGCCGGCCAGACCGGCATTTTTGATGAATTTTCTGCGCGACTGGCGCGTTTGTTGTTTTTGTTTTGTCGGTTTTTTCATCTTGTCAAGACTTCGGTATTGAAAAAAGAAAATAAGCTCTATCAGCGGCTTTGACCTCAAAGCTATGAAAATCGGTAGAAGAAGTCAGGGTAAAATCCTTATTAATTATGATCGTCTATCAAATTGACCACCAGTTTGGTGATGATATCTTTTTCTTCCGGTTTACCGGCTGCGATCATGATGGTCATGGCAACCAGGGCATTATCGCCGATCCTTTTGCTGCCGTCGTTTCTGTATAACTTCCGGTTCTTGTCCAGGAAATATACAAAAAGGCCTGCGGCGATCCGTTTGTTGCCGTCCGTGAAGGAATGGTTCTTGACGATGAAATATAACAGGTTGGCGGCTTTTTCCTCGGTGCTGGGGTACAGGTCTTTTCCATCAAAGGTCTGGAAGATCGTTTCTAGGGAGCTTTTGAAAGAGGCGTCCTTTTCGTGACCGAACAACCTGCCGGCC
The DNA here is from genome assembly GCA_020636325.1 of Lewinellaceae bacterium. Taxonomy (GTDB): domain Bacteria; phylum Bacteroidota; class Bacteroidia; order Chitinophagales; family Saprospiraceae; genus JACJYC01. Next base: position 70,613 of record JACJYC010000007.1, on the reverse strand, counting down.
TGTTGGAATTCACGCCATTCGGCGATCAGGTTTATGGCCTCTTCGTATTCCAAAGGCACGGAATCAGTTCCGTCTTCCGTTGTGATCTCAAGCTTCTGGTGATCATATTTGTCCAGGGTTTCAAGGGCGTAGGCGTATTCCCGGAGAATTTTGAGGATGCCCCCTGCTTCCGCTGAGGAAAGCGATCCGGAATCCGTTGAACGGGTCGCCATTTCAATGACCTTCAGCAATTGAAGGTATCTTTCTTCGGATGAATTGTCGCTTCTCCTTGTTCTTTCCAGCAAATGGTTGCGAAGAACTTTGGTCGCCCAGATCCGGAAATTGGTGCCTTGTCTGGATTTTACACGATAGCCCACTGAAATGATCACATCCAGGCTATAGTATTCTACCTGATAGGATTTGCCATCGCCGGCAGTTGTTGCAAATTTTGCAACAACTGAAGTTTTCTCTAATTCATTTTCTTTAAATAAATTGGATAGGTGGCGTGAAATGACAGATTTATCCCTATCGAATAATAGGCTCATTTGATTGAGAGAAAGCCACACAGTTTCTCTGTCAAGCGTAACTTCAACTTGCACTTCTCCATCCGGAGATTGATAGGCAATGATTTCGGTTGTTTCTTTCATTTTATCAGGATTGAGGCGTTACTGGAATTAATGCCGGGGTTTTATTAAACAAATATAGGGTAAAATTTTTTAAAAAACAACAAAAATCAATGACCGTAAAAAAGCCCCGCTTTAAGATCAGGAAAGCGGCGTAAGCAGCAACTTTCTGAATTCCACCTCCGACCCTTCGGCCTGCACTGCGATCTGCCCTTTGGAAGCGGTGCAGTTGAAGCCGTCGTTGACCAGGTCGCCGTTGACCCAAACCTTGATGGTATTGCCCCGGCATTCTATGGTCATGGCATTCCATTCGCCTACCGGTTTTTCCGATCCGTCGGTCAGGTTGATCACGCGGCGCTCCTTGCCTTCGGTGATGCCCCAGTTTTCTTTCGGCCCCCGCCGGGTTTCCATATCCGGCACTTCGATGTCTTCGACGATGCACCAGAAATCGCCGGCGTCGCCGCTCATCATCTGCACTTCAAGGGATTTGGGGAACATCTTGTACAGGGCCCTGGGCGCAGAGGCGTGTACGAGGACGCCGCAATTGCCTGGTTCGCCGGCAAAGCGGTATTCCACTTCCAGCCGGTAATCCTGGTAAACGGAATCCGTGATCAGGTGGCCGGGCGGCGTACCCAGACTGACCAGCATGCTGTCGCGGACAATGAAGGGATTCCGGGCGGTGGCGTTGGTGTCCAGTTCCGGTACGTCGACGTGCCAGCCGGTAAGGTCGCGGCCGTTGAAGAGGCTGACGGAGGTGGGCTCCGTTGCCTTGTCGGGTTGAGGTTGGCAGGACAAAAAGCCCAAAGCCATAATGGTTGCCAGCGTGTAAGGTTTCATGGTCTGAAATTGGTGATTGAATGTTCCGGTTTTTATGCAGCCGGTTGGCCTTGTTTCAACTGGTTGAGGAGCCATCGGTCATCTTCCCTGAACTTGTTGTAATCCGCCAGAAGGGCTTCCCGGAGTTGCTGCAACGATTGCCTGGTTTCCGGTGTGAAAGTGGCTTGTACTTCCGGCAAACCGAGCTCCTGATCGAGGTGGAGCAACAACTGGAAACAGAGGTTGATCTGGCCTGCTGCAATCAGCGCGTCGAGCATGCCTTTTTCCTTGTCTTTGGTCGAGAACCAGAGGGTGGTTGCCATGGTTTCGGCGAGGGCGGCGGTTTTCAGCATTTGCTCCGAGGGCGCCGGCAGGTTCTTGTCCAGGTCCCAGTTGGTGGTCAGGCTGTAGATGTTATTGCTCACCAGTTTGTGGGTCCAGTCCGGATCGTGGTACAATCCGCTGATCTCCAGGGTTCGTATCCGGCGCATGAAGGTGTTTTGCAGGATATCGCTCAGGGCGAACAACCGGATGGAGGCCAGGTTTTTCAGGATATGGATCGGGGTCTTCTCCAGGATGTCGAGGTCCTCCAGGATGGTCGGCGTTTCGTTGTTCTGACCAACCGTTTTAGCGATCATATTGTCGACGAACCGGTGGATCAACAGGAGTGAGACCAGTGAAATGCCGCTGAATACCGTTGCCAGGACCGACACGATGAGCAGGAGCCTGGAGGCATTCCACCAATACCAGGTTCCGGCGGCGCCCAGAATGACCAGAGCGGCCAGGATCCAGACAATGGTCCGGTAGGTGAAGTCGCCGAATAACCCGGGGCGGGGTTTGGCCGGGAACTCAAAGGGCGGCGATTCCCGGGAGGTGACATCGGAAATGATATAGGTATTTATCTTCTGGTCGTCGGGCCTGCGGCGGTTGGCCAGTTCGACGCTCTCGATGCCCTGGTTGTCGAGGATGCCGCCGTCCATCAGGGGGATATTGTCCGGATAACCCTGGGATTTCCAATATTGCTGGAGGGGTGAACCTTCTTCTGCGATAAAGTCCTGGGGAAAGGCCATGGGTTCGAAGCCGCCGGGGAAACAGGAAGAAGCCGCCATGATATCGCCCATGCGGATCTCGGCGGCTGCGCTCACGTCGATGTTGTTGTGCCCGTTGCCGATCAGCCCTGTTTTCTGAAAACGGAAGGGCAGGGTATTGTGCATATCGGTGGCATTGAAGCAGAATTCGTCAAGGTGACCCAGCGGGGCTGTGAGCGGGAGCGACATTTGCGCGCCGTTGCAGAATTTTGCCTGATAAATTTCGGAGAAGGCGTTGATGAGGTTCTTGTTCTTGGTCGGGTATTGCCATTGACCGGTATGATTGATCTTGGCGAGGGCCTCCACCACCAGTTTGTCCTCCTGGAGCAGGCCGTACAGGTGCTGGAAACAGGCTTTGAATTCCTGTTGGCGGGCCAGGCTCAGCACGTAAGCGACGCCGGTGAAGGTACCGCCGGAAATGGTGGAAATGATCTTGATGCGTTGCAAAAGCGAAACCCCTTCGTGGGGTACATGGTCCAGATAGGAAAGCGCTCCAAGGTGGAAGCTTGCGGCCCGGTATCCGCCTCCGGACAGCGAAATGGCCATGTTTTCGAAAGGTGCAGGCATGGGTATGGGTTTTGGTGAGGGTTGGACGGTTCGCCAACCCGGGAAAAATTCAAGTGTCAGGCAAGGTAGCCAGAAAGCGGATATTAACCAAATAGATCCTGTTAATGCCGTATCCTGTGAATCAACTTTCTTATCTTAGCCTGCCGGAGCAGAAACAATCAAATGAACTCCCTTAGGTCACTCCTGATTTATACCTGTGCTTTGGCTTTTATCCCGTCCGCCGTGCCGGGACAGGATGACCCGCGCCTGCCCGAACTCCTGCCTTCCTATTCCGAGGATTTCAGCAATTACAGTTCTTATCCTTCCATGTCCTTTGACAATGCTTTTTTGGATGACAATGGAAAGCTTTGGCTCAAAACGAGCGCTTCTGTCAGTGCGACCAGCGCTTTGCACTTATTTCAGTTCGACGGATACCAGTTCAAGTTGATCCGGGGAAGCCTCGCATCGTTAAAGTCGACAGATCGGATCGCGGATATTTATGAAGGCAGGAAATTGGTGGGTTGGGCTACCAGGGGAGATACCTGCCAGGTTTTTTTCTATGACCTGGAAACCAATCAATTAGAATTCAGGTCGCCCCTGATTAAAGCCTACATTGAAAACCTGACCGTTTCCCAGGATAATCGGATTTTCCTGACGGCTATCAACAATAACCGCGTATCCATCTATGAATGGAAAATGGGGGCGCTGGAACTGCAAGGTCAGTTTGAAGAACCGGTTTTTGCCAATTCAACTTCCGACTACTTTACAGAAACCCTTTACCACGACGGCGATGTTTTCTGGGCAGCGGTGCGGGACGTAGGTTATATCATCAGGCTGGACAAAAAAAGCGGTCGAAGTAAGAAATACCATTTTTCCGACTTTAAGTTTCCGAAGCCGAAAGGCCCTGAACGGCCCACTAAAAATCAGTTTTCGATTTTTGCCCATTTCCAAAACGGGCAATTGTACGTTTCCAATCAGATGTTGACGGGTAGCGCCATCTTCAATTGGAATCAGCATACGGATCGTTTTGAAAGCCTTGAAAATATTCCAGACGGCTGGACGGGAGAAAATATCTTCCAGGATCAAAAAGGTAACATTATTTTTTTATTCCGGGATGCAGACAATCAATTCAGGGCCATTTTGCAGGATATAAACGGTAAAAGATTCAACTATTCGGCCTTTTTCAGCAATTTGTCCGACGCAGATATCAACAATGTGATCAGTGCTGATTTTAAGCAGGAATTGATTGTTTGCGACTCCAAAGGAATAAAGGTCCACATTGTTAAAGCATCTGAAGCAATACAGAATTTTTTGCCTTCCTATTCCATCCGGGCTATGGCAGAACTGCAAAAGGGTCGATACCTGGTAAAAACGCAATACGGTCCTGAATTCATCATCGATACCTGGAATAATTCGGTTTCACCATTTAAAAACCCCGATTGCCCGATGGGGTGGACTAAGCTCTACAAGGATCCGTCGGGCCATATCTGGACGCACAGCGGCGATAACATCATTGACTACGACCCTGAATCAAATACCTGTGTACAACACCATTGCCAAACCGATATTATCCGCTTGTTCACGTTTGTCGGGGATCAAAAAGTCGCTATTATCAACCGGAGTGAGCAGTTGTTCATCCATGACCTGGTTACGGATAAAACCGAACCATTCCTGAAAGATGGGAAGCAGTTGGCCTTCCCGGGGTATACTAACGCCGTCCTTTTCAGCCGGAATCACCTGTTATGGGTGGCGACGGCCCAGGGTTTGTGGAAGATCGATATTGATGCGCGCACTGCTGAAGAGTTGGGTTATGGGCCTCCTTTTGGTTCTCCCGGTTTTTTGAGCATGGATGAGGATGAACAAGGCAGGCTGTGGCTGGGCACGCCATTACACGGACTTTATATCTATGATCCGAATTCCGGAACAGCATTGAACCTGAACAATGAAGATGGGTTGCCCAATAACACGATTGCCAATATTATTGAAGATGATGAAGGTATCAGATGGGTGGGTACTTATAATGGAATCTCCCTGGTATCGGAAAAAGGGGAGTTGATCACGAATATCTTTCAGGAAGACGGGTTGATCGAGAGGGAAAACAACCGCTATGCTACCTTAAAAACCAGTGAGGGGAAACTCCTTATGGGAACCATAAGCGGCGTTAATCTGATCGACCCCCCAAAAATAAAAGAGCGAATTACCCGGAATAAAAATCTTCAGATCTACCTGACGTCCGTTTCCTATTTTGATAATGAAAAAGGACAGGATGCTTCATTGGAGTACGGGCTTCAAAACGTCAAGCGGGTCGAATTGCCGGCTGCCCGCCGCTTCCTGAACCTGGGCTTCGCATTGTCGAATTACTTCAAACCTGAACAAAATCAATTCGCCTACATGTTGGAAGGCATTGACGAGGATTGGACCTCCCTTGGCAATCAACATGTTTTGAGTCTGAATAATTTACCGGCAGGAAAATATAATCTCCTCATCAAGGGGAGCGACGGATTGGGCAACTGGACACAGAAGCCGCTCAGCATCGCTATCTACGCCAAGGATTTTTTCTATAATCAGATCTGGTTTTACATGTTATTGACCCTGTCCCTGGTCGGCATCGCCGTGCTTTGGATCCGGCGTCTGCGGGTAGAGGTCATGCAGGCAACGGAAAAAATCCGAAGGGATAAGGAGACTATAGAAAAACAGGCGGAAAAGCTGCTGGAATTGGATGAGGCCAAATCCCGGTTTTTTACGAATATTTCGCACGAATTCCGTACCCCCCTGACGATCATATCCGGGATGATCGACCAGGTCCATGAAAAACCGGAAACCTGGCTGGAACGGGGGTACAAAATGATCAAACAGAACACAGCGGGATTGCTGAACCTGGTCAACCAGATTCTGGACCTGCGAAAGCTGGAATCAAAGGAGCTCAAAATTCAGTTGGCGCATGGCGATGTGGTAAAGTATTTGCGCTTCATCACGGAGTCCCATCAAAGTTATGCCAACAACAAAGGTCTCCAATTGCATTTCCTTTCCGCCTTGCCTGAAATAAACATGGATTATGACCCGGACAAGATGCTGCGCATCATTTCCAACCTGCTTTCCAATGCCATAAAATTCACGCCGGAAGGCGGCAATGTTTATTTCCATATCGACAAAAAAATAAAGGATGGAGAACCGGTACTCAGCATTCGCATAGAAGATACGGGCGTCGGTATTCCGGAAGAAAAACTGCCCAATATCTTCAACCGTTTTTACCAGGTAGATGATTCTTCCACCCGAAAAGGAGAGGGAACGGGCATCGGGCTGGCCCTGACCAAGGAACTGGTCAAGTTGCTGGGCGGAGAAATCAAAGCCGGCAGCATCAAGGGGAAAGGAACCTCCTTTTATGTCGATCTGCCGATTAAAGAAACCTCCAAAAACCTGGCGACGAATGCCTTCGATATTTTTGAGGAAGCCCAAAATATTGAAAACGCCATCGTAGAACCCGTTTTGATAAACCCTGAAATAGAAAATCAGCTGCTAATAACACAGCCCTCCGATTCTGGAGCTGATGAAAAACCCGACCTCCTCATCGTTGAGGACAACCCCGATGTACAGGAATACCTGATCGCTTGCCTGGAAGACCACTACCAGCTCTCTATTGCCGGAAACGGACGCATCGGCATAGAAATGGCCATTGAGCAGGTGCCCGACCTCATCGTGAGTGATGTGATGATGCCGGAAAAGGATGGATTTGAGCTCACGGAAACTTTAAAAAAGGATGAACGTACCGATCATATCCCCATTGTACTCCTCACGGCAAGGGCGGATGTGGACTCCAGGATCAGCGGTCTGGAAAGAGGGGCCGATGCCTACCTGGCAAAGCCTTTTGATAAAAGAGAATTGCTGGTGCGCCTGGAAAAACTGCTGGAATTGCGCCAAAGGCTGCAGACCCGTTATGCCCGGGTTTTCCCCAATGATAACGGCTCCACTGAAATCGAGGATCCCTTCCTTCAGAAGTTCTATGCGCTGGTCGAAAAAGAACTTTCCAATCCCGAACTGGACATGAACCAGTTATGCCGTTCGCTGGGCATGAGTCGCTCCCAGGTCTTCCGCAAATTGAAGGCCCTGACCGGCAAATCCGCTTCCCTTTATATTCGCTCCATCCGCCTGCAAAAAAGCAAACAATTGCTCACCGACAGCGACCTGACCATTTCCGAGGTGGCCTATGAGGTCGGATTTACTTCCCTCAACTATTTTTCCGCTGCATTTTTCGAAGAATTTGGCGTAAGGCCCAGTGCAACACGCAAATAGCTGATAATCTTTTATTTGTGGTTTATTTTCTCCGACTTGTGCAACATAGTCTGTAATCTTTTTCCTCCTAAGCAACATAGTCGGTAATCTCTGGAACATGGCTGCCAATGCCCGGGCATGGTCTGCCCCCACCTTTGCAGTGTTCAAAAAATCAATCATGAAAAATTTAGCCCGCCGGCTTGCAAAATATCCGGTAACCATCATCAACTCATTTGACAAACTTCAAAAGTTCGCCCAGATCCGGCTGATTTTATTTCCCATCCGGGCTCTATTTCATCCGAATACAGAACAACGGGATAGTCTCAATCCAAAAACTGCAAATCAGCAGAGACTAAATTTTTCTGATTGATTAAGGTCGGGCTGCCCGTTCGGAATGCCCGGCACTTTTCAATCCTTCTGCCACACTATTTCAGGAAGAGCTCCTGGTCGTAAGTCCTTTTGTTTTCAACCCCCGTTCCCCAACTGACTTACAACTTACGACTTACACCTAACATCACTATGGAAAAACCATTACGCCGGGGTATCGGGCAAGCCGTCTTCATGCCTATCCCTAAAACTCAATATTCTTCAATCAGTAAAAATTTAATTGCCATGAAAAAGGAATTTCAACATTCCCCGAACGATTTATCCAATTCTTTAGCCAGGCACCGTATGCTGCGGCCAGTCGGTCTGTTGTTTGCCTTGCTCCTGACGGTTGCTGTCGGCCAGGCTGCCACCGTCACCTGGGACGGCAGCTCAAACAGCAGCTGGACCGCGGCCGCGAACTGGAGCACGAACTCGGTGCCCACCGCTTCAGACGAGGTGATCGTCCCGAACGGCGTGCCGAACTTTCCCGTTATCAGTTCTTCGGTGACGGTAAAATCGGTGGACATCGCAGAAGGCGCAACGCTGGAGTTGGGCACCAACGGCACACTCAACGTGAGCGGTGCAGGTTCAGTCGGCATCTATGTGAGAGGGACGTTGAAAAGTAACGGAAAGATTTACGTCAACAATACGGGCTCGACCGCAATATACATCCACGGTTCCGACGGAAATGCCAAGGCTTTTCTATACGGCGATACTTTTATCGGCAACAGCGGCAGCATCGGCGGCGACGGGATGCTGGTGGAAGACCAGCTGACCATAGATACCGACCCGGTGTTCTTTTATGATCTGAGCCCAACCCTGAACATTGACAATGTATCCGGCAACGGCATTTCCTGTTTTTTTGGGACAGTGAACATCCGGGAAAGCGGAAGCGGGCTTTTCTCTTCAAATACCCAGATTAAAATAGGCACTGCGGGATCCATTGGAAATATCGGGGTGGCTAACATCGGGGACTTCAATTTTACAGCAGGCACTCTCACTATCGAGGATAGCGGAACGGATAAAAACGGCCTTTCCAATGTGACCGGTGGCGACTTTTCGATGGGGAATAATGCCGTACTGACCATTGGGTCGGCTTCGGCACAAATCGCCTACCATGGGATTCTCAATGAAGCCCTGTTTTCTTCGTCAGGGTCCATTAATATCAACCACACCAGCCAAAACGGCATTTACTTGACTGCCGGGAGTTTCTCGAATTCGGGTACGATCAATATGGGTAATCTGGGAAGTATAGGGAACGTTGGAATCATAACCACAAATGCTGGAACAACCTTTGAAAACAATGGGTTGATAAAAATTGAAAATTGTGGCCTTGATGGGATTCTGGTGGATTTAAGCAGTGTTTTTACCAACAACAATTCGGCCGAAATCAGAATTGGGCAGGCCGCCATCGGTGACACCAGGGCTGGGATTTTTATAAACGCCAATGGGGAATTCCACAATGAGGGAGGGTTGATAAAGATTGATCATTGCTCTGTTTCGGGGATTCAGATTCAAACTTCCGGCACTTTCGTCAACAACGACCAGGCCCAGGTACATCTTGGCGGTTTGAGCACTTTTCCCGTTGCCAGTATCTATGACGGTGGAGGCGGTACCCAATTCACCAACGGTAGTTGTGCCGGGATCATCCAATACGGGCAAAATAAAATCGACGCCTCCGGCCTGACCAACAACGGATGGATCCTGGATTACTCCTCCCAGAACAACACAATCGGAACCAACAACGGCATCATCCAGAATCTGGGCGGCGGCCTGTTCAATATCAGCTCAAATAACGGCACCCTCCTCACCGATGAGGGCACCCTCTGGACAGGCTGCAACAACAGCGATTGGATGAATGCCGAAAACTGGGTGGGAGGAACCGTACCCGGTTCGACCGATCATGTGGTCATCCCGGCTGTTGCGACCAATCCATCCATCAACCTGACCCAATTCGCCAATATCCGGTCGATCAGGATTTTGGCAGGCGGCCAACTCTTCTGCGGCGGCAGTCTGACCGTCAACGGCTCAACCGGTTACGGAATTGAAAATGAGGGTACCTTGAACAACTTCGGGAACATCAGCGTGGACAATACCGCGCTGTCCGGCGTCTACAACCACGGTTCGGGCGTGTTCGGCAATTTCATCAGCGCAAGCTTGTACGTCGGCGACAACGGCGGAAATATCGGCGACAACGGTATCCATAACTACCTCGGTGGTGCATTCACCAACAGCGGGGGATATGTTTGGATCGACAATTGTGCCAACCGCGGTATCTACAACCAGGCGGGCCAGTTTTCCAATATCAGCAGCGCTGTTCTTTCTGTCGGCAAATTGATCGGTAACATCGGGACAAACGGTATAGTCAGCAAGGGCGTCAATGCTGTCTTTACCAACAATAACAGTACTGTCAATGTAGACAACACCGGCCAGTGGGGCATTTCCAACGAAGCGGCCTTCAGCAATACCGGCAACGGCAGAATCAACATCGGACAGAACACCGGCGACATCGGATTGCGCAATATCACCAGCGGCAATATCAACAACGACGGATGTTCCATTTTTACCGTCCATCACAACGTAACCAACAACGCTGTTATTACCAACGAAGCCTATTTCTATTTCGATACCGACCAACCCCACTCCAACACGGGGACCTTCACCAACAACGGGGTTATGGCCTTTACTCAACTCCCCGTCATGGGCGCCGTTGTAAACAATGACCTCATCATCGTGCCAGTCGACTTCCAATGCAGTAACTCAACGATAACCGATGTACTGCAGATCGGCGGCGACAACAGTTTTACCGTGCTCAGCGAGTGGTTCAACGATGCTAATCTGACCGACAAGGCGGGCGACTATAACCAGGCCGCAAACAGTTTTACCCTGATCAATTTGTCCTCGGGCATACTGTATTTTACCGTAACCGACGGAACCTGCACGTTCAATGTGTCGACGGCCTTAGGCGCCTTCGGGGCCGGTGATCCGACATGGACGGGTTCGTTCGACTCCGATTGGGACAACCCCTGCAACTGGTCGCCTTGGGGAGTACCCGGCGTCAGTGAGAATGTTTTCATTCCGGATGCGCTCAACGATCCGGTCATCGGGAGTGGCGCAGCGGCTGTCGTCAAATCGGTTACCGTAGAAGCCGGCGCCATGCTGGATATTTCAGCCGGGGGCAGCCTAAGCATTGACGGGGCAGACGGGAACGGCCTGACCAACAACGGAACAATTAATAATAATGGTATCCTTCAGATCGACAACACGGAGAGTAGTGCAATTGTGAACATTGCCGGCAGTACCTTCACCAATAATGCCACCGTCAATATCGGACAGAACGGCGGCGGCGGCAATGTTTTTGTCGGCATCGATAACCGGGCCATCTTCCTGAACGATTCCGGCGGTCAGATCCATATCGACAATACCAGGGGATTCGGCATCGGCAACTCCGCAGGCGCAACCTTTACCAATGCAGGCGCCGTCAACATCGGGCAAAACGGCGGGGCAGCAAATATTGCCAACGACGGCATTAACAACCAGGGCGCTTTCAATAATAACACCGGCGGGCAGATCATTATGGACAATATTGATTCGGAAGCCATCGATAACAGCAACGGTAGCGTCTTTAACAATGCAGCAACCATCCATATCGGACAGACCGGCGGGACCGGCAATATCGGGTACAGCGGTATCCTTAATGAAGCCGATTTCAACAACAATTCCAATGGGTTGATCCTAATTGATAATACGAACTTTGAGGCCCTCTGGAATATCTCTTCCGGGACTTTTACCAACGCGGGCGCATTCCATATCGGGCAGAACGGCGGGGCCGGCAATGTTTCGGCCGGCATCATAAACTATGCCGCCTTTGTCAATCAGAACGGCGGGCAGCTTAGTGTCGATAATGCCGTAGGCAGTTGCATCTTCAATTTATCTTCCGCCACTTTCACCAACGCAGACGCTGCGATCAGCATCGGGGCTGCCGGAACGGCAGCAGGAAACGGGATTGAAAATCAGGGCGCATTCTTCAACAACGGCTGTGCCCGGATCGAGATCCTTTCCGGTAATGTATTCAACAACACCGGCAATTTCAACAATGGAGGATTGCTGAAACTGGCTGCTCAGGCAAACCATATCATCGGCAATTTTACCAACAACGGAGTGGTCGAGGATATTTACGGCCTTTTCACGGGCGGTACCAACAATGGCCTTGTCATCGCCCCGGCAAGCGGCTTCTGTGTGCAGCAAGATGTACTTCAAATCGGCGCCGATAACAGTTATACCGTGCTTGGCGAATGGTTCAATGACCCCGAGCTGACCGATAAAGCCGGCGATTACGATCAGGACACCAATGCTTTCATTCCGACCAACCTCACGGATGGGCTGCACACGTTGTACTTCACGGCCACAGATGGGACCTGCACCTTTGAGGTGTCAATCGAATTGGAACTCGTTGCCGGTACATCCGCCGGTACTGCAACCTGGACGGGAGCAGTCAGCTCGGACTGGGATGTTGCTTGTAATTGGTCGACAGGAAGCGTGCCAACGACTTCTATTGATGTCATCATTCCCGATGCAGACAACGACCCTGTCATCGGCAGCACATCGATAGCGGCAGCGAAATCCGTGACCGTGAATGCCGATGCGCAATTGGATATCATTGCAGGCGGCAGTCTGGTCATAGCCGGGTCGGGTGCAAGCGGCTTGATCAACAATGGAACGGTCAACAACAACGGCGCTATCCAGATCTATCAGACTGGAAGCCATGCCATTGAGAACGATATTGCCGGCACCTTCAACAACTCCGGCAACATTGAATTGGGGCAAAGCGGTGGAACACATAGCATTATCAGAGGCATTTCAAATTCAGGAACCTTTAACCACAATGCCGGACAAATAACTATTGATAATGCTAATACGGGCATCTACACCATTACGAACAGCGTTTTTACCAACCGCGCGGTCATCAATATTGGCCAGAACGGCGGAGGAAATATTTCGTTTGTCGGCCTCTATAGCCAGGCGATCTTTAACAACGAGGACGGGCAGATCAACATCAGCAATACTGGAAACGACGGCGTAAGGATCTATACCGGCACCTTCACCAATGCCGCCGAAATTAATATCGGACAAACCGGCGGATCGGGCAGTATTTCGGATGACGGGATACAGCTCAGTGAGGGTACCTTCAACAACAACGGCTATCTCAATATTGACCGAACTGGGGAGCATGCCATCATAAACTACTTTGGCACCTTCAACAACGCCGGTACCCTCACAATAGGCGCGATCGGCGGCGTAGGGGGCGCCGGTATAAGAAACCAGGCCACGTTCAACAATCAGACCTGTGGGATCATCATCCTGCTGGATAACCTGAATAACGGAGGCGGAGCTTTCACCAATAACGGACTTTTTCATATCGATGCCCCAAGTGGCCTGGGTTCCGAATTTGAGAATAACGGCATCATTCAGAATGTGCAGGGGCTCACCTTCAGCGGTACCAATAACGAGATCATTATCGCCCCCACTTCAATAGCGGAGTGTACATCCGTCAGCCCTGCTTTTGCGCTGGGCGAAACAGTGGATTTCAGCATCCTCGGCATTTTCACCGATGAAAACGCAACCCAGTCGGCGGGGACATTCGACGTAGCGTCGAATACCTTCACGTCAAACGATCCACTGCCGGTGGCAACCACGGTTCTATATGTGGAAGTTGCAGATCCGATCGGCGGTTGTACACGCATTCTGGAATGGCCGGTAACCGTGACCGATTGTTGCCCGGCCCAGGTTACCTGTTTCCTCGACAGCGACGGCGACGGATACGGCGATGCAGCAACCGGCCAGGTATTTTGTCAGACCTGCGGTACAGGCTACGTTCCCGACAATACCGACTGCAATGACAATGATGCCGATGATCGAACGAATCGGATCGACCTGGTTCACGACGGACAATGACGGCTACGGCGGCAGATGAGTTGACTTCCGAGGAAATTTGCGACACGACCGAAGGCGATAAGCCGGCCGGAAGATGTTCACGTTGACTTGGCCCCACCGTCGAACTGCATGGATGATCCCGCTGTATTACTGAGCCACGTCAGTACCCAGGAAGGCGACGACGGTTATAGAACGGTGCTGTCGGCATCCTGGCCGCCTTTGAACCGTACGATTGCAACGACGCAGACCCGGCGATCAACCCGGCAGCAACGGAGATCTGTGACGGCATCGACAACAACTGCGACGGGCAGATCGACGAAGGGGTGCAGACCACCTTCTACGCCGATACGGACGGCGACGGTTACGGCGACCCGGCCAATACAATCGAGGATTGCGCCGCTCCTACGGGTTACGTCGCCGACAATACGGACTGCGACGACACCGACGCCGACGAGTTTCCGGGGCAAGCCTGGTACAACGATGTGGACAATGACGGCTACCGCGGAAATATAGCCGTGGCGAGCTGCGAACGGCCTGAAGGTTATAAACTGGCCTCCGAGTTCGCCGACTTCAACACGATCGACTGCAACGACAACGACCCTACGGTCCATACCTTCCAAACCTGGTATGAAGACCAGGATGACGACGGGTATACATCCGGTGTAATCGCGGCATCCTGTGCCAGGCCCACGGGCTTCAAGACGGCCGATGAACTGGTGAACACGACCGACCTGGATTGCAACGACGCAGACCCGGCGATCAACCCGGCAGCAACGGAGATCTGCGACGGCATCGACAACAACTGCGACGGGCAGATCGACGAAGGGGTGCAGACCACCTTCTACGCCGATGCGGACGGCGACGGGTATGGCGACCCGGCCAATACAATCGAGGATTGCGCCGCTCCTACGGGTTACGTCTCCGACAATACGGACTGCGACGACACCGACGCCGATGAGTTTCCGGATCAGACCTGGTTCCCCGACCAGGACAACGACGGATATGGAAACGGAACAGCCTTATCGTCCTGCGAGCGCCCGTCGGGCTACAAGCTGGCCGCTGAACTCATTGACCCTACCGTGATCGATTGCAACGACAACGACCCGGCGGTGTATACCTTCCAAACCTGGTATGAAGACCAGGATGACGACGGATACACGAGCGGCACCATAGCGGCTTCCTGCGCCAGACCGGCAGGCTTTAAAACCGCCGCTGAACTGGTGAACACCACGGACCTGGATTGCAATGACGCAGACCCGGCCGTCAACCCGGCGGCAACAGAGATCTGTGACGGCATCGACAACAACTGCGACGGACAGATCGACGAAGGCGTACAGACCACCTTCTACGCCGATAGCGACGGTGACGGGTACGGCGATCCGGCGGTATCGATCCAGGGTTGCGCCGCGCCGGATGGCTATGTCGCCGACAATACGGACTGCGACGACAGCGACAGCAATGAATTTCCCAGCCAGACCTGGTACAAAGACGCCGACAACGACGGCTATTCCGACGGCGCAACCCTGACCCAATGTCAGCGCCCAGCGGGCTACAAAACGGCAGCCGAACTGACGGATACCGATGGCGACTGCAATGACGATCCTACCGCAGGCGGGTCAGCTATCAATCCGGCGGCTGCCGAGATCTGCGACGGATTGGACAACAATTGCAATGGATTGATCGATGCGGATGACCCGGGATTGGAAGACACCACCGCTCCGACAGCGCTTTGCCGGGATGTGACGGTCCAACTCGACGCCTCAGGAGCAGGTTCAACAACGGCTTCGGCGGTTGACAACGGCTCCTCGGACGCGTGCGGGATCCAGTCGGCAGTCCTCAGCCGGCAGTCCTTCAGTTGTGCCGACATCGGGGCGAATACGGTGACCTTGACGGTGACAGACCTGCACGGCAACGAATCGGCCTGTACGGCGACCGTGGCGGTGGCGGACAACATCGCCCCGCAGATGGATTGCCATGATATCGCGGTCGCCTTCAACAGCGAAGGATCGATTGCGCTGGAGCCGGAAGCGTTGGCCTTTGCCGCAGATAACTGTTCGGTCCAAAGCCTGACGGCAGATCTGCAGGCCGTCAACTGTGCCGCTGTAGGCGAGGTTATTCCGGTTACGGTAAGGGCGGTTGACCCCGGCGGAAATGCGGCCTCCTGCGTCTCAAATGTGACTGTTGAAGGCTTGCCCTGCGGATGGATGACCACCCCGGACGGGATCGACTGCGACGGGGGTAGCGACGGCAGCTACGATGCGGATACGGAGAGCTTTACGCTGGTTGCTGACGGGTGCAACAGTCTGCCCATTTCCCCGTCAGATGAAAGCGCATACATCAAATACCAGCTCTGCGGCAACGGCTCCATAACAGCGCATATAGCCGGCATGAGCATACCGGGTTTTGCAGGAATTGTTATGCGGGAATCCGACGACCCCGGCGCTAAAAAAGTAGCGATCGGCTATCACGGCGGCAGCACGCTGACCCGGTATGTGCGATATTTCACCGGCGGCCTGTCGTATCCTGCTCACTTCCAGGCATTCGGAGCCCGGTGGCTGCGCATCGTGCGGACGGGCAATATTTTCAGGGGCTATTATTCCCTGAACGGGAACAATTGGATCTACGCTTTTGCCGTGGTCGTCCCGATGGACAACTGCATCCAGGTCGGGCTGGTGGCCTGGAGCATTGCGCCCAATCAGGTGGTAACGGCTACCTTTGACCATGTTGTCATTGATTCGCCTTCAGGCGGCGGCTTGCCGAAGGGGGCCGAAATCAATGCTCAGGCAGACTTGGCAACCGGGGCGGCGCCGGCAGATCTCTGGCCTAATCCGTCATCCGGCGCATTCAATCTGGCACTTGATCCGGCCTGGGGCGATGAAGTGACCGTTGAAGTCCTGGACGGGGTGGGCCGGTCGGTGGCCGCCCGGATAGTGGACACTTCGGATGAGAACCAGGTCCGTTTCAACCTGGAGGATCAGCCGCCGGGTATTTACCTGCTCAGGATCGAAGGGCAGAACGGCTTGCTGACGACCAGGCGAATGGTCATTGCCAGGTAGCGCTGACGATAAGATCCCAAAATTAAATGCATGGGTAACTCAAGAACAATCCAGAAAGCGGGGTTTATGATCCTGGCCGGACTCCTGTGTGGGTCCGGCCATTTTAATTTGACCGGATTATTTGAGCGCACCAACCAACCATTTCCACCCAAAAGCGTTATCTTTGAATCTCTTTTCTGTTTATGAGCGATTCCAAGAAAGACAAGAACAAACTGGACTGGTTCCTGTTGGGCAGGGTCATCCGGCTGGCGGCCCCTTATCGAGCCGTGTTTGCCCTGGCGGGCATTCTGGCCATAGTGCTGGCGCCGTTGTCTACCGCCCGGCCGTACCTCATTCAGGTGATGGTGGACAACCATATCTTCCAGAACGATATTCCCGGGCTGACCCGCCTCGCCATCATCGTCATGGGGCTTGTTGTGCTGGAATCCGTCCTGCGCTATGTGTTCAACTATTCCGCCGGCTGGCTCGGGCAATCCGTTATCAGGGACCTGCGGGTGCGCGTGTTCAGGCACATCACCAGCCTCAGGCTCGCCTATTTCGATCGGACAGCTATCGGTACGGCTACCACGCGCACCATCAACGATATCGAGACCATCAACACGGTGTTTTCGGAAGGCATGATCACGATCCTGGCCGACCTGCTGGCCATCGTCGTTGTGCTGGGGTTGATGTTCTATACCAGCTGGCAACTCACGCTCATCTGCCTGACCACGGCGCCGCTCATGGTGATCGCCAGTTATATCTTCAAGGAAAAGGTCAAGGTTTCCTACCAGAAGGTGCGTACCCAGATTCAGCGCATGAACGCCTACCTGCAGGAACGCATCAGCGGGATCAAGGTCATCCAGATCTTCAACGCCGAACGGACCGAAAAGGAAAAATTCCGCACCATCAACCGGGAATATACCCAGGCTAACCTGGACGCGATCCTTTACTACGCCGTTTTTTATCCGGTCGTCGATATCATCGCCGCCATGTCGCTGGGGCTGCTCGTGTGGTGGGGCGCCAAAAACGTGTTGACCGGAGAAGGCATCACGCTCGGCGCGCTCGTCGCATTTCCCATCTACCTGAATATGCTTTTCCGGCCCATCCGGGTTTTGGCCGACAAATTCAACACCCTGCAGATGGGCCTCGTGGCCGCCGAACGGGTTTTCGGCGTACTCGACCAAACGGATCGCGTGGAGAACAACGGTTCCTTTGCACCCGAAAGGGTAGAGGGGAAAGTGGAATTCGACCACGTCTGGTTTGCCTACAACAATGACGAATACGTGCTGAAGGATGTCGATTTTTCCATCCAACCCGGAGAAACCCTGGCCATCGTCGGCAGTACCGGGTCCGGCAAGACCACCATCATCAGCCTGCTCAACCGGTTTTACGATATCCAGCAAGGGGCCATCAAAGTGGACGGTACCGATATCCGCGAATACGAACTGCTGGCCCTGCGGCGGCGTATCGCCATTGTACTCCAGGATGTATTCCTGTTTTCCGGAACGGTGCTGGAAAATATCACGCTCCGGGACGACCGGATCACCCGCGATAAGGTGGAAGAAGCCGCCAGGATGATCGGCGCTCACGAATTTATCCTGAAACTCCCGGGCGGGTACGATTTCAAGGTCATGGAACGCGGCGCTACCCTGTCGATGGGCCAGCGCCAGTTGATCTCCTTTGTCCGGGCCCTGGTCTTCAATCCGGATATCCTGATCCTGGATGAGGCCACCTCTTCGGTCGACCCCGAAACGGAGTCCGTCATCCAGTTTGCCATCGAAACCCTGATCGCCAAACGAACGTCCATTATCATCGCCCACCGCCTGTCCACCATCCGGCACGCCAACAATATCCTGGTCCTCGAAAAAGGAAAAGCCGTAGAATTCGGCTCCCACGAAGCTTTGCTCAAAACGGAGAACGGCCGTTACCGCGAATTGTACGAGATGCAGTTCCTGGTGGCAGAGGAATCGGACAGCTGATTTGTTTGTTGATTCACCCTCCGGCGGCGAAGGCGGCAAATCTTCAATCCCGCAACACCAGCAAAGGCACCTTGCAATGGAAGGCCTCCTTGGAGGTGATGCTCGAGTGGAAGATCTGATCCAGGAAGCTGCGTTTGCGGCGGATCATGCACAATAATCCCGCCTGGTATTCTTCTGCGAAATCGTTGATGCTGTCGACGATATGGCTCTCATCCAACTCCAGGTGGATGGAATATTCAGCCCCTGCGATCGCTTGGAGGATGGAACCATCCACCGCTTTTTCCCCTTCATCCGTGTTTTGATGAAAGACCAGGATCTTTGCCTTGTAGCTGGCGGCCAGGTCGACGAGGAGTTTTGCAACATCCGGGTGCGTAACAGGGCCTTCATCCACGGCGAAGATGATGTGTTGGAACGGCTGATAGGTCCAGTCGCTCGGCACGGCCAGAACGGGCACTTTGCTGGCCTTGATCACCCCGTTGGTGATGCTGCCGGTAAAGATTTCCTTCAACCCGGAAGCGCCTTGGGTGCCCATGATGATGAGGTCGAAGTGCTCTTTCTCGGCGAGGTCGGCAATCACCGGGATCGTATCCCCGCGAATGATGCGGTGGTGGATGACGGCATTGTTCTTCAGGGTAGGTTTGAGTTCCTTGATCAGGCCCGACATATCCTCGATGGCGTCCTGTTCCATGAAACTTTCCACGGAAACGAACATGCCGGCCGTGCTGTAAATCTTGTAGGTGTACAGGAGGTGGATTTCACTCCCGAACTGGTTGGCAATGGCCACGCTGAAGTCGACGGCGTTCCGTGCATTTTCCGAAAAGTCGGTAGGGACCAGGATTTTTTTCATATAAAGCCTAAGAGAATTTTCTAGCCAAGATACAGCAAAAAAACGAGTTGGTCAAGCATTGAGATCCGCGACCTCAGGGCAGATAATATCCTGCAATGACGCGCATGACCAGAACAACGCCGAAGGCGATCAGGGCAATGCCCGAAATGCGCCTGAAAAGGAAGAGTTTATGTTGGCTCAGCCAGGGCTTGATGCGTTTGGCGAGAAAAACCTTCAGCATATCCGTCAGGACAATGGTGCCGATTATGCCGGAGAACAGCCCGGTGGCTGCGGGGCCCGTGAGATTCCCCGTGGCGGAGGCCGCGCTGACCACGCTCAGCCAGAAAAATGCGGCAAACGGGTTGAATGTATTGATCAGAAACCCCTTCAGGTACAGCGCGAGGTAGGAGTTGCCGGCTCCCGGGCCGGTTGAAGGCTGGACGACCTTGCCTTGCGGCGTTTGTCTGGAAAAAATAATGCTCAGTCCCGTGGCAATGAGGATAGCGCCGCCGATAAGGCCCATATAAAGCTGGAATCCGTTCCATTGGGTGAGCTTCAGCAGGTAGGATACGCCGAAATACGAGCCGAGCATATAAACGATATCGCTCGTCCACGCACCTGCGGCAGCCGCTGTTCCGGCCCTGAAACCGCGTTCAACCCCCAATTGCAGGAACAGGAACATCATCGGCCCCGCAAGGACGCTGAGGGTGAGCCCCAGCACGATCCCTTGCCAAAGCCAGCTCACAAAACCCGGGTTTGGGCTTCAATAAATTGTTCCCAATGCTGGAATTGTTCCGGTTTCATCACCCGCGGAAATTTGCTCTGGCCGTTCATCTTGCCTTGCTCCCGCTGCCAGTTCAGGAAAAGATCGTGGGGTATGAGCGTCACTTTGGGCGGACGCAACATGGCCGACCGTTCCGCTTTGTAGTCGTCGTTGACTATTTTGAGCTTTTCGTCGAGCAAGTGGGCGAACTTATGCGGGTCGAGCGGCACATCGCATCCGACGTACCAGTGATGGGCGAAATGGCTGCCCGATTTGATGCCGCAAACGGTGAATTCAGGCGTATCGACACCCGTGGCTTCACCCGTCAGGCGGAGGGCTTCGTTCATGTTGTCGACGGACAGGTGTTCACCGCAAATGCTGAGGAAGTGCTTGGTCCGCCCGGTGATGATGATCTCGCAGCGTTTTTTATCGGTAAAACGGACCGTATCCCCGAGCAGGTATCGCCATGCGCCGGCACAGGTGGTGAGCAGGATGGCATAGTCTACCCCTTCCTCCACTTCGCCGACCGATACGGCACGGGCGGTGGGCAGGGGCTTGCCGTCCTCGTCGAAGTTTTCTTCGTTGAACGGGACGAACTCGTAGAAGATATTGTTGTTGAGCAGGAGCCGCATGCCTCTGGCGCCGGGCCTGGACTGGAAGGCGATGAACCCTTCGGATGCCAGGTAGGAATCCTGGTAGATCAGCGGCTTGCCGAGCAGTTTTTCGAAACTCTTCCGGTAGGGTTCAAACGCGGTGCCGCCGGAAACGTACACCTGCAGATTGGGCCAGAGCTCGTGTATATTGTTGAGCTTGTAGTGTTCGACGATGTGTTCGAGGGTGAGCTGCACCCAGGAAGGAATGCCCGTAACGACGGAAACATCCCAGTGCCGGGCCATTTTGACAATGGCTTCTGTGCGTTCATCCCAATTGGAGATCTGGGCAATGCGGGTGCCGGGCTTGTAGAACCGCTTGATCCAGAACGGCGGCTTGCTGGCGTTGATGCCGCTCAGGTCGCCGGCAAAACAGTGGCCCATATCCTGCAGGGAGGCGCTGCCGCCGATCATCAGCCATTGTTTGGAATAAAAGCTGGCCGGTACGCGGTATTTGGGCAGACAGGTGAACATGCGGAAGCCTGCGCGGCGCATGCTCTTGGTCATGTCGAGCGTAACCGGAATGTATTTGCTGGAAGCGCCGGATGTACCGGAACTCAGGGCGAAGTACTTGACCTGCCCGCGCCAGGCTACGTCCGGTTCTCCGTTGAGGGCGCGGCTCCACCATTGATCAAAGATCTTGTCGTAATCATGGATAGGGACCTGTTGCTGGAAGTTTTCGACCAGGTTGCCGGAAAGGAGCATGTCCTGGAAGTTGTAATGACGGCCGAAAGCCGTTTGGGAGGCCCGCCGGACCAATTGCTGCAGTACATTTTCCTGTTGCAAAACCGGCGCAAACTCTGGCTGGTCGAGCTGCTGAACAATTCGCATTCCTTTTTTGATCAGCCTGTTGGCAACCAACGTCATAGTTCCTATTTTTATCCAGTTGGGGTGAAGACCTGAGCAATACGCGCAAGTCACAGTCAAAACGGGAACAAAATTAGGTTTATTACCGGATTAAAACCGTGTTTTTTCGACCAATGACGGGCTTTTAACGCTTTCTTAAGACCAAAACCGGGGAAAATGTCAGGCCAGATCGGCCAGATTCCGGGTAAAAGCGCCCGAATAGCCCCCCGCTTTAACGGTCTGGCCCAGCTTGTCTGCGTCAGCTTTCTGGCTGAATGCCCCGACCACCACCTTGTAAACCGTTTTGCCGCTGAGCTCATTGATGCTCACAACGATAGGCTGGTTGAACTGC
The DNA here is from genome assembly GCA_020636325.1 of Lewinellaceae bacterium. Lineage (GTDB taxonomy): Bacteria > Bacteroidota > Bacteroidia > Chitinophagales > Saprospiraceae > JACJYC01. The sequence goes on along the minus strand of JACJYC010000007.1, from coordinate 48,538 downwards.
TTTTGCAGCTTCTCCGCCTGGATCAAAACGTTGCCGTAGTCGAAAAAAGCGCCGATCTGGATACCCCAACCGACGGCCTCCTGTTTGGTGACCCCGAACCGGAAAAGACCCTGTCCGGAGGAGATGCCCTGGCTGACTTCCACCACCACGGGCTTGGCGGCTTCCTTGCGCCGAAGGGCCTCCGCCACGGCCTTGTCGGCATTGACGCGGCCGTAGCCGTATTTGAGCGAATGCCCGCCGGTGTATTCGTAGGATTGACCGATCTTGTCGGCAGTGGACTGCAGGATCTCCTTGACCTCCCTGGCGGTCAGGTCCGGATTGGCGGACAGGATAAGCGCGCAGATCCCGGCTACGAGCGGGGTAGCGCTGGAGGTCCCCCCGAAATGCTTGTACATGTCGCCGCGCGAACGGCCGTCCCGCCAGAAGCGGTATTCGCCGGTTTCGCCGGAAAGGCCCGGGTCCCACCAGGCGCGGGCGGCTATGATGGGCCATTGCCCGTCGCCGTTGCTGGGGGCGCAGACACTGAGCTCTTTGCCGCGATTGGAGTAGCTGGCGTGTTCATCCAGGCTGGTGGTCGCGCCGACGGCGATCACGTCGGGGTGGGCGGCGTAGAAATTGAGATAATCCAGGTCTTCATTTCCGGCGGCAAACAGGATCACGCACCCTTTTCCGTTGCGCCCTTCCTTGGCCGCTTTGGCAATGGCGGCCTCCTTCAGGGTGTTGAGCCGCTGGCTGGTATCGGTGGTGCCCCAGCTGCAGCTGATGATGTCCGCTCCGTTTTTGATGCAATAGTCAAACATGGTCTCCGTATCGCGGACGGAGAAGGATGTGCCGCTGACCGGCATGAAACGTGCCGCCGGAGCGGCGCCTACGATACCCTGTCCGTTGGAAGCGGCTATGGCTACGCTTGCGCAGGGGGTGCCGTGGGTATAGCGGGCGTCGCCCTGGAGGATCGACGATGAATTGGCCCAGACGTCGTACGGTTTGTACACTTTGTCCTTGAGATCGGGATGCGTAAGGTCGAACCCGTTGTCGATGAGCGCCACTGTGACCTGGCCGCTGCCCATGTTGCCCAGGCGCCGCCACGCGTCCATCACTTTCGCGTCGGCGCCTTTTTTCAATTTGAAATTGACATCCACCACATAACCCGGATTTTCGAGGTGCCATTCGTTGGGCAGGAGATTGTCTCCCGGCGCAGAGAAATAGGCGTCGAGGGGGCTGTCCATATCCGGCTCGGCCGATTTGACCATGGCGATGTTCTGCAGGGCGGCCGCCACCTTGAGGGGGTTGGGCGACTGGGCTGTGACCTTGGCCACGATGGTCACCGGATCGCGGCGTTCTATCAGTTCCAGGCGGTATTCATCCAGGACGATCTGCTGCTCCGGTTCCGTTACGCCGATATGAAAGGTGATGAAAAGCTCACCGGTCGGGATCAGCGGTTTCTGGCTGCCTTCGGCGAAGTATACGTGGGTACCCTGGGCGACCTCATCGAGGCTGCGGACCTCGTCCAGCTTGTCGTCCAGGGTTTGCTCGTCGTGTTTGAGGGTAACTACATTGAACCCGCCCAGATTTTTGAACACTTCGGATTCAACGAAATCGCTTTGGGCGGCGTCCTTGTCGGGATCGGTCGTTTTCAGTCCGACCAGATTCTGGCTTTTTTTCAGGGTCAATTCGCCTTGACCGCTTTTGATGGTCAGTTTGCTCATGGCTAAAATTAAAGATAGTTTGGCCCAATATAGGGGATTTTGAGGAAATCCGTCGATTTTATCCGATTTACAAACGGGCCCGGTTATTTACCGGCAGGCGGGCCGATAAAATGGCATGCAGGCGGTCTTCCTGTTCCTTCAATTGCCGGAACAAGGCCAGTTGGGACCGGGTGCGCACCAGGTTGTGATCCGGGTATTGCACCGGGTAGTAGACGTTGTTTTCCAGATAATCCGTCAGGAAACGGAGCGCTTGTTCGAGGGTCAGCCAGAAGGCGCCCTGCAGCAGGTTATCCATTTCCGCCCGGGAAAGGACCTCGCCGGCGCCCTTGAGGAATCCCCGGCAGAGGGCATCGAAGAAATCGGGTTTGATGGCGATGCGCTCCGGGTTGACGGCGTCTTCCGGGGCCTCGGCGGCCAGGCTCCTGACGAGGTCGCCGAAATCCGCCAGCGCCGACCCCGGCATGACGGTATCCCAGTCGATGACGGCGCAGGCCTTGCCGGTAGCTCCGTCAAAGAGGATATTGGCCAGCTTGGCGTCGTTGTGTACCACCCGTTGCGGCAGGTGCAGGGCCCGGATTTCATCGAAAAGTTGATGGGAAGCATAGAGAAACCGGATCTCCGGAGCAGCAGCCGCCTGTTTTTCCGGCGTCGCCAGCCGTTCGACCTCCAGGAACCGCTCCCAACGCTTCACGCTGTCGTGAAAACCGGGTATCACGGGGGCAACCGATTCCGGGGACAATCCCTCCAGTCCGGCCAGAAAGCGTCCGGCGGCCAGCGCGGCCTCGTAGGCGGTTTCTGCCCGGTCGGCGTGTTCGGTTGCATAGGTGTTGTCGAGAAAGGTCGTCATCCGCCAGGCAGCGCCCGACTCATCCGAATACGCGAATTGGCCGTTGCTGAACGGGATCGGCGCGGGCAATCTCAACCCCAGGTCCGCCTGTTTTTCGAGATGGCGGTAAATGGTCAGGTAGTTGTCCGTAACCTCCAAAGGCCGCCTGAACACCACCGGGTTGATGCGCTGCAATACGGCATACGGCCCGCCGCCGGCTGACAAAAGCCAGGTGCCGTTGATATGCCCCCCCGAAAGCGGTTTCAGCCGGGTATTCGCAGGCAACAATTCAGGATATGGAAATTCCAGTTTGTTCATTTTCTTCCTTGTTTACCTCTCACCCTCTCACCCCCTCTCACCCTCTCACCCCCTCTCACCCTCTCACCCTCTCACCCCTCTCACCCTCTCACCCCTCTCACCCTCTCACCCCCTCCCAAACCCTCCCCACCCGAACGCAAATCTCAAACCGGACCGGCGCCTTCTCCGTCCCCGGCCACGCCTCCGCCAGGTCTTCTTCAACCAGCGCCGCGGGGTCCGTCCCTTGGTCGCGGATGTAATGGCGCGTGGCGGACCAGGTGCCGAAGTAGCCGGTCATTTCCTGAGGGCTCCAGGCGTATTCCATGGCAAAAACCGGGATTTCTATCTCCTGGAAGGGAAACGGAATGGTCTTGTAGTGTTCATCGACCCACCGCCTTTCCGGATCCCAGTAAGGGCCCACAATGTCGGTGTAGAACCGGTCGATCACCCGGTTGAGCAAGGGGGTCGAGCGAAAAAGAGCGTATCCGACGGCAGCAATGACGGCTCCGGGCCTGGCGACCCGCCTGACTTCGGCATAGAAGCGGTCAAAGTCAAACCAGTGGATGGCCTGGGCTACAGTGATCAGGTCGCAGGATTGGTCGGGCAGGGAACAGCGCTCGGCCGGCTCTTCGGCGTACCGGATATTGGGCCGGGGTATGGCCTGCTCCAACTGGCGCGGGCTGATATCGGTGGCATGGACATGGGCAAATTTTTCGGCAAGGAGCACGGCGAACTGGCCGTTGCCGGCGCCGCAATCCCAGGCCAGCGACCTGCCCGGACACAATTGGGTCAGGCATTCAACCAACCCGGCGGGATAACCCGGCCGGAACCTGGCATATTCCTTTGATTGTTCCGAAAAATTATCCTTTGCCATACGGGCCGAAGATAGGCCAATTTTTGTTGACCTTGTCCCGGGGAAGGAATGAATGCAGTTTTTTTTAATTTTACCACCATTACGAAACTTAAAGCACACCAACTAAACATGAAAGCCTTTACCTTAAGCGGGCTGGACATCGCCATAATGATCGTCTATGCCGTCCTCATCATCGCCTACGGGCTTTACCACGCCAAGCGCAAGAATTCGGAAGAGTATTTCCTGGCCGGCCGGAACACCATCTGGCCCATTGTCGGGATATCGCTTTTTGCCGCCAATATTTCCAGCTCGACGCTGGTTGGCCTGGCCGGCGACGCGTTCAAAACCAACACCCATGTCTACAACTATGAATGGCTGGCTACGGTAGTGCTGGTCTTCTTCGCCATTTTCTTCCTGCCGTTCTACCTCAGGTCGGCGGTATATACCATGCCGGAATTCCTGGAACGGCGGTACGACAGCCGGTCCAGGTATTATTTTTCATTTATTACCATTGTCGGGAACGTGCTGATCGATACGGCAGCGGCGCTGTACGTCGGAAATGTTGTGTTGAAACTGATGTTCCCGGGGATGCCCGCCTGGGTCATTATCGTCATCCTCGCTTTTGCGGCGGCGGCGTACACCATACCCGGCGGGTTGAACTCGGTGATCCAGACCGAGGTGGTGCAGGCTGTATTGCTGATCATCGGATCGTGCCTGATCACCTATTACGCCTTTTCGCAGGTAGGCGGCTGGAGCGGCATGATCAAGGGCCTGGATGAAATGGCGGCTGCGGGGCAATTCGTCAATGAAAAAACAGGCATCCGGCTGGATTCGGCCCGGGAAGTGCTCAGCTTGTTCCGGCCCATCGGCGACGAGTTCATGCCGTGGACGGGACTGCTGCTCGGCGCGCCGATCCTGGGGTTCTATTTCTGGGCCAACAACCAGTTCATGGTGCAGCGGGTATTGGGCGCCAAAGACCTCAACCACGGCCGGTGGGGCGCCTTGTTTGCGGGCCTGCTCAAGCTGCCGGTCATCTTCATCATGGTATTGCCGGGCACGTGCGCCATATTGATGTATTCGAATGTCGACCTGACGCCGCTGAATTACCAGCTCTCCGACGGTTCGATCTGCGCCAACCTGAGGGATTGCCCGAATGCAACCTATCCGATGCTGTTGTTCGACCTGCTCCCTAAGGGGATACTCGGGTTGGTGTTGGCGGGATTGCTGGCGGCGATGATGTCGAGCGTTTCGGCCACCTTCAATTCGGCTTCTACGCTGGTGACCATGGATTTTGTGCAGAAACTCCGGCCCAATATGAGCAGCCAGCAATTGGTGCGGGCCGGGCAGATCACGACTTTGATCCTGGTGGTCCTGGCTTCCGCCTGGGCGCCCCTGATTGAACGGGCGGAGTCATTGTGGCGGTATCTTCAGGAGGTACTGGCCTATATCGCACCGCCTGTAGCGGCAACTTTTATACTGGGATTATTCTGGAAACGGGCAACGGGAACGGGGTCTTTCGCCAGCCTGTTGTTCGGGCTGATTTTCTCGGTATTCTGCCTGTTGTCCATCGCGTTCGACTGGTGGCCGTCCTTCAACGGCATGCACTTCCTGCACCGGACGTTCCTGTTGTTCGTTCTTTGCATCCTGGTCAACGTAGTAGCCAGTCTGGCTTCCAAACCGGCGGACCCCGCCCAGGTGGCGCAATACACCTGGAAGAGGAGCATGTTCACGGCCGAAACCGCAGAATTGCAGGGTACCCCCTGGTACAAAAATTACCGGATACAAGCCGTTATCCTGCTGGTGATCACGGCGATCGTGTTGTGGATGTTCAGGTAGTCGTAAGTTGTAAGTCGTAAGTTGTAAGTGGCCTTAAAATGGACTTACGACTTACAACTTATGACTTACGACTTACAACTTATGACTTACAACTAATCAAAGACTCTCCACCTTCCCCGAGCCGGCAATGCTGGTTTTGATCCTGGGGCGGCCCTTGTAATGGACGTCGCCGCTGCCGGCGATGGATACGTTGAGGTCTTCGGCGACTTCGATGGTGCAATCGCCGCTGCCGGCGATGGAGACTTTGCATTTGTCCGCCTTGAGCCCGGAGGATTTGATGTCGCCCGAGCCGGCGATGGAGACTTTGACCTCATCGGCAGAGCCGTCCAGCATGATGTCGCCCGAGCCGGCGATGGACAGGCTGAGCTTGTCCAGGTTGTTGAAGGCCGATTCGCCGATAATGGAACCGGAACCGGCGATGGACAGGGCGTGCAGATCAGGCAGGGTGATGTGGAATACCAGGGACTCGTAGTGATCGGCTTTGTCCTTGAATTCAATGCTCCAGGTATTGTCCTTCACCTCCAGGTCGAGGTTATCGATCATGTTGGCCTGGCCTTCCACCTTTACGCTCTGGGTTGAGCCCTTGGTCAGGTATACCTTGCCGCTGACCGACAGCCCGATGCCGGTAAATGCATCAACGTTCAATTCTTTGGTCACTTTGGGGCCTTCCCCCTTGATCCTGGCGCCCCATTTTTGGGCGGAAAGCGAAACAGCGGTGAACAGGCAAAGGGTCAACACGCCGAAAAAGCTGGTCATTCTTGATTGCATGGCACTTTTTTTCTTGAAAGACACCTTTTCATTTCCGGGGTTGCTAAAATTTGGAATCCGGGTTTCAACCAAACAGGGCGAAAAGCGTTAATTTAAGTGACTTTTTTAATAAAATTTTGTCTAAATGTAAAAATGAGTGTACTTTTGCAACATAATTCCATGAATCAATGAAAATAGTGACAAATATTTTGGAACTTTATTTCAAGAGATGAATGGAATAGCAAAGAAAAAATCAATAGTTTAATTAAATCAAAATAAAATGACAGCGCAATTTTCGAATCCCAAATCGATGTTTGGTGTGTGGTTAGCCTTGGGATTGGTCCTCGGATTGTGTTTTGGCTATCTGATCAACAGCATGACCATCGGATTGCCGATGGGACTGATCTCCAGCATACTGGTGGGCAAGATCGCTCACCGGCTTAGCCAGGGCATTTCCCGCATGACGCGGTAATTTTTCACCATGAACATGAACGAAAAAACCCGGAGTCGCTCACGCAGCGGCTCCGGGTTCCTTTTTTAACCGAAACGGTTCCTCCTCTCTTTAACCTTTAACCTTTAATCTTTATCCTTTAACCTTTAACCTTTAACCTTTATCCTTGTCCTCAGCCTACCCCCGTTTAAACCCAAGGATCTTGATCTCCACGCGCTGGTTCTTTCTCCGGCCTTCGATGGTGCCGTTATCCGCGATGGGGACATTGCGGCCATAGCCTTTGAATTGCAGCCTGGAATCGTCGATACCTTTTTTGACCAGGAAGTCGGCGACGGCCTTGGCTCTTTCCGTGGACAGTTCATCGGCAAATGACGGGCCGGCCAGGCCGTTGGTATGGCCGCCGATTTCGACAACGAGGTCGTCATTGGAATTGAGGAACTGATAAACTTCTTCGAGTTTCGGGAAGGATTCCTTTTTTATGATGGCCTTATTGGCTTCAAAATAAAGTTTGTCGATACTGATGATCGTGCCTTCTTTCAATTGGCTGCGCTTGACGCCCTGAAATACCTCCTCGTCCGCTACCGGCGTTTTGGGTTTGGGCGTGGCGACGGCAACTTTGGGCTCTTCCGGTTTGACCGCATCCGGCGGAGATTTCTGATCCTGTTTCTTTACAGGGGTGGTGTTCTTGGGTTTGGGCGGTGTCGGATCCACTTTGGGCGGCGGCGGCGGATCGTTCTTGGCCACCTGTTCCTCACAGGGGATCGGATCGATCGAAGAAGCTTTGTCCAGCAGCACGTTACCGTTGTACGGGAAAAGGGTTGGCGTCTGGTAATAAGCCTCGATGGTGATGTAGGAGTAGTCGCCGATGGGCTCAAACCGGAATTCGTGGAGTATCCAGCGGGTATTGGTGATCAGGTTGCTTTCGGCCAGCATATAGCTTTTATCGCAATAGCCGTAGCCGCCGTAGATGCGGATCTTGGCGGGCGTAACGTAATTGGCCGGTTCGTTGGTGATCCTGCTTTGGCTGTAATATTCATCCGACCGGGACAGGTAAATGCTGAAGGAATAACATTTGCCTTTTTTCAAGGGCCTGCTAAGCCGCTGCGAAACCGATTCCCAGGTTTCATTGTCCCGCACCACCATACCCAGGTAGGTATTGCCGTGGATGGCCGGTTTATTGACGCTGAAAGTAGGGTCAGGCTGGACGTCAGGAGGGGTTTCATTGGGGAAACCGCAGTCATACCAACCCATGGGTTGCCTGCCGGCACGCGGATAATCTTCAAAAGACGGATTTGACAAGTATACCGTATCCCCCAGATCCTGGCCATAGGTAAGCCCTCCTGCCATAACAGCAAGGAAGGACAAAATATAATTTCTCCACTTCATAAATAACGTCGTTTCATAGTTAACGATATAAAACGGCTAAATTATTTCCCAAAGGCATAAAATTAGCAGGAAACGGTGAATTATTGTAGGTAAAGGGTAAAAATTCAGTCTTCAGTCTTCAGTCTTCAGTCGTAAGTTGTAAGTCGTAAGTTGTAAGTTGTAAGTCGTAAGTCGTAAGTTGTAAGTTGTAAGTTGTAGGTCGTAAGTTGTAAGTGGAGGGGCAGGCGATGCTTAGGCCTTACAACGGACGCCTGATCGAATCAATTATTTATTGAGGAATCGAGGAACTGCCCCGAAGGGACTCCTTTGGAGAAGAATCGAGGAACTGAAAGCAAAACCAATCGAATCAATCCCCACCTTCGCTGACGCTTCGGCGGGCGGTGGAATCAATCGACCACGCCGCGGCGTGGCGAATCAATTACTTAAACGCATCCAGCCCGGTGACATCGTGCCCCGTGATGAGCAGGTGGATATCGTGGGTGCCTTCGTAGGTCAGCACGGTTTCCAGGTTCATCATATGGCGCATGATCGGGTACTCGTTGGTGATCCCCATGCCGCCGTGGATCTGGCGGGCTTCGCGGGCGATTTCCAGTGCCATGTTCACATTGTTGCGTTTGGCCATGGAGATCTGACCGGGCGTTGCCTTACCCTGGTTGGCGAGCGTACCCAGGCGCCAGGCCAGGAGTTGCGCTTTGGTGATCTCGGTGATCATTTCGGCCAGTTTCTTCTGGGTCAGCTGGAATTGCCCGATGGGTTTGCCGAACTGCGTGCGTTCGAGGCTGTAACGAAGCGCGGAATCGTAGCAGTCCATGGCAGCCCCGATAGCGCCCCAGGCGATGCCGTAACGCGCCTTGGAGAGGCAGGAAAGCGGACCGCGCATGCTGGCCACTTCCGGCAGTACATTGGCTTTGGGCACCCGGACGTCTTCGAATACCAGTTCGCCGGTGATGGAAGCGCGCAGCGACCACTTGCCATGGATCTCAGGCGCTGAAAAACCTTTGAAATCCTTCTCTACGATCATGCCCCGGATCTTGCCTTCCTCATCGCGGGCCCAGACCACCGCGATATCGGCTACCGGCGAATTGGTGATCCACATTTTTGCGCCGTTGAGGATATAGGCGTCGCCGTCGTCCCTCACATGCGTGACCATGCCGGAGGGGTTGGAACCGTGGTCGGGTTCGGTCAGCCCGAAACAGCCGATGAACTCACCGGCGCCCAGCTTGGGCAGGTATTTGCGTTTCTGCTCCTCCGAACCGAAACGGTAGATCGGATACATCACGAGCGATCCCTGTACGGATGCCATGGAGCGGATCCCCGAATCGCCGCGCTCCAGCTCCTGCATGATGACGCCGTACGCGATCTCGTCCATGCCGCCGCCGCCGTATTCTGCCGGCAGGCTGGGGCCGAATGCGCCGATCTCAGCCAGGCCTTTGAACAGGTGGGTGGGGCATTCAGCCCGGTTGGCGTAGTCTTCAATAATGGGGGAAACTTCCTGCTTGACCCAGGTCCGGACGGCATCGCGCGCCAGCAGATGGTCTTCGTTCAGCAGTTCGTCGATATTGTAATAATCGTGTCCCTGGAAGCGGTCTTCTTTGGCTTTCCGGTTTATTTCGGCGTTGTGAGGAGTTGCCATAATGAATATTTCAGATGAATTTGGTTAGGAATAACGGCGCAAAGGTACACTATTTGAAATAACGGAATCTTCAGCGCGCCAAATTTTATTGTGCGGTTTGTTGACCGGATTGCCTACCTTTGAAATTGGGAAGGGTGAGCCGGAGAGAGTGGGTGCGGAGGAGCGTAAGAGAGATAGAGCGGGTGAGAGCAGAAAAAGGTAACACTTTTACCCTCTCACCCTCTCACCCTCTCTCACCCTCTCTCGCCCTCACCCTCTCACCCTCTCACCCTCTCTCGCCCTCTTCCTTCTCTAACAAACCGAAACCGTATGACGATAATTTCCCTCGAAGGCATTCATATCCACGGCGACCACGGCTTCCACCCGGAAGAGCAGCTGATGGGCAACGATTTTGTGCTGGATGTTTCGGTGTATGTCGACACGGAAGCTGCGGCAGAGGAGGACGACCTGGGCAAGACCGTTAACTATGAGACCATTTACCGGTTTTGCGAGGTGGAAATGCGGGACACTTCCGACCTGATCGAGACGTTGGCCCAGCGCATTGTCGACCGGATTGAAGGTTATTTCGAGCAGGTCAAGGGCGTCAGGCTCAAGCTGCGCAAACTGAACCCGCCGTTGGGCGGCCGGGTCGAAGCCGCAGCCGTGGAAATCAATACGGGGTTGTTCCTGCTTCCGCTGCAGCTGGCCATCAAATTGCTGGAGGCCTGATCTTTTCAATCACGGAATAACATTTCCCTAACATAAAAAGGACCGTGCAATTCGTTATTCAGGCAGCTTCGGCTCGTCTAATGCAAAAACTATATTTATTCAAATCCAAAATTTACATCATGCGCAATACCCTTTTTCTCGGTTTGATCGTCGTTCTGCTGTTTGCAGGCTGTACGCCCCAGGAAGTCCAGGATGCCCTGAACCGGCTCAAAAACGGCGAACTGACCACCTCCGAAGTCGCTTCCGGGTTGAAAGAAGCCCTGACCATCGGCATCGGAAAAGGCTCGGACCAGCTGTCGCAACTGGACGGCTACTTCAAAAGTCAGTACAAGATCGAATTGCCGGCCGAAGCCCGCAAGGTGACCGATAAACTGAAGTTGATCCCCGGTTTTTCGGATGTCGAGAATGTCATTCTGGAAAAGATCAACCGGGGTGCGGAAGACGCCGCCAAATCGGCCAAGCCCATCTTTGTGAACGCCATCAAGCAGATGACCTTCGACGACGCCATGGGCATCCTCATGGGGCCCGACAATGCCGCTACTTCGTACCTCAACCGCACCACCAGCGATTCGCTTTACAAGGCTTTCAGCCCGGTCATCACCCAATCGCTGGACAAGTTCAACGCCCGCAAATACTGGTCGGACGCCGTGACGGCCTACAACAAGATCCCGTTCATCGATCAGGTCAACCCCGACCTCGGCGACTACGTGACCCAGGAAGCGCTGAAAGGCCTGTTCTCCATGGTGGAAAAAGAGGAATTGAACATCCGCTCCAACCTCAGCGCCCGGACCAGCGATCTGCTGAAGAAGGTGTTCGCCAAGCAGGATAACAAGTAGCGGACGTAAAAGCTTGCGTCGCATAAACCGCAAGTTGGAGCAGGCAGCGGGAATCTTGTTGATTTGTTGATCTGGGGGGATCGTTCAGAATTTTGTGCCAACAGAATTTTTTACACGCACAACGTGTTGAAAATTAGAATTTTGTGTCTTTTTGCCTTTGCGGGAAAACACTATTTTGAGCAGGCTTATCTGGGGATTCGAACCACCAGATCAACAATTCAACGCATCAACAGAATATAATCCCAAAAAACCGGAAATTGCATCCAAAAAGAAAAACATGCATACCACACCTTTTCATCTGGCTTTTCCGGTCAAGAACCTGGCCGAAACCCGCAATTTTTACGAAGGGCTTTTAGGTTGCGAGGTCGGACGTACCGCCGAGCGATGGATCGATTTCAATTTCTGGGGGCACCAGATCTCCGCTCACCTCACCGAGCAGGAGATGGCCGAGCCCCAGGCCAACCCGGTCGACGGGAAAAAAGTACCCATCAAGCACTTCGGCGCCATCCTGCCGATGGACCAATGGGAAGACCTGGCCCGGAAGGTGACCGACTACGGTGTGGAATTCATCATCGAACCGTATGTGCGCTTCAAAGGAGAGGTCGGCGAGCAAGCTACCATGTTCTTCTTCGACCCAAGCGGCAACGCCCTCGAGTTCAAATCATTCCAGGATTTTGACCAGATCTTTGCGCCGGATGTGAAGTGAAATGTTAAAATCAATAAATTCGCGTGAATTTGTTGATTAAATTCGATGAAATCGCGTGAATTTATCGAATTGGCATGCAATCTTTCATCTCCACCGATATCGAATCGCTGACACATCAAAAATAACCCTCATTCATTCGAGTTCAGGAGATAATACCCGATCAGCTGGTCGTATCGTTCGCCTAGCGGGTGATAATAGATCAGAATGGTGTATTGGTTCTCGGTTTCGTACCAGTCGCCTTCCGTTTCGGTATGGGTGTAGAGCGGCTTGTCCCTGGATTTTTTATTTGGGGAAAGCACGTATTCGTATTCGTAGTATCCCTGTTTGAGCAGGGCTTTGCAGATATAGCCGTTGATGCGGTTGTTGTACACCATCCGGAATTCCTCCTTGAGCTTCCAGTCGGTCATCTCCCCGATGATATAGAGTTCGTCATCGTAAAAGGGCTCGGATTTGAAGGTAAAAAACACCTCGGCATATTCGGCGGAGAGCACCTGGTCGGCCTGGTCCTTGGTTTCAATGACGAAGCTGCCGTTGATGTCGCGCCGGAAGATATAGGGCTTGTCCCACCGTTGCATATCGGGCAGTTGCCAGGCCTCGTAGTTGGCGCCGTTGTATCCGTATTCAGCCAGGGTTTCGGACCCCAGGCGCAGGCTTCTCATGTCGAGGTACCGGAATTCCTTGCCGGCGGGGAATACGACCTGGTTCTGGTAGTCAAAAACAACGGCATTGAGCCGGGTGAAGTTAGGCGAAAGGCCGATGACGGCCATATCCCAGCGGTTGTTTTGCAGCACGGAAGCCCGCAGTTCCTGTTGGGGGCTTCGGATCTGGAATTTTCCGTAATCGGCGGCAAAGTCGATCTCCTGGTGCGTTCGGCCGAGTTCCACCTTGCTGGGGCGAACCATGTTGGCCGTCACCTTCACCTTTGAATCCACGACCATGAACCGCCGGGTGATCACCGGCGTCCGTTCGTCTTCATCATCATAAACGATGAGCAGGTAGTTCCCGGACTTGGTCAGCCGCATGGAATTATTGGGAATGGTCAGGCTGTAATGCGTAAAGAGGGTACTCGTGCGGGAAGAATAGTTGTATTGCTCGATCTGGTCTTCCCCGAACCCGTCCAGGTAATCCAGTTGGACGAGGTTGGAGGGCGTCCAATCCATATTGCAATGGACTACGGTAAAGGAATAATCCCTGTAATCCTGGTTGAGGTCGTCAAAATTCAGTTCCAACGGAATATCCGAATCCAGGCTGATGATGGGCAAGCTGAGCGGAAGCCCGGAAACCGTCAGCTTAACGGATTTGATCTGGTCATTGTAGATTTTGTTCTCATATACGACATCCTCGTGGACCTCCTGGCCAAAGGCTGCCGTTGCGATCAACAGTGCAAAAACGGTAGTTGTGTATCTCATGTATGTTGATGAAGGAATTATGGTTGTTTGTTGTTGATGGTTGTTTATGATTGTTTATGATTGTTTATGATTGTTTATGATTGTTTATGGTTGTTTATGATTGTTGATGATTGTTTATGATTGTTTATGATTGTTTATGATTGTTGATGATTGTTTATGATTGTTGATGGTTGTTTATGATGGTTGATGGTTGTTTATGATGGTTGATGGTTGTTTGTAAGGTTCCGGCAACAACAACAAACCAAAATGAACAACAATAAACCAGAATGAACAACAAACCAAAATGAACAACAATAAACCAGAATGAACAACAAACCAGAATAAACAACAATAAACCAAAACAAACAACAATAAAATCACCCCTTGCTCACCCACGGCGACCCTGGGATCCAGAACCGCCAGGGCCAGTCGGCGCATTCGCCGGCATAGCCGACGCCGATACGCGGGCCGCTGGCAATCCCGTGTTCGTTCGGCGACCCATTCCGGTCTTCTATCCAGATGAGGCTGTCGGGAGCGGTCATGTCGTGCCCTGTCCAGTCGGTACGGATGCCGAGGGCCATACTCATAACGCCGGGACCCGCAGTTAATTGTGGTTTAAGGTTTTGCATTTTACGCCTTTCCAGCATCAGGGGGATGTTGTCAGCCGGTTCGACAGCCCGGATCAGTACGGCGTGGGCTGAACCTTCGGGGCCGGTCACCACATTGAAAAGGTGATGAATGCCGTAACAAAGGTAGATATAGGCAACGCCGCCCGCGCTGAACATGACCTCCGTTCGTTTGGTGCGCCGGTTGCCGTAGGCGTGGCAGGCCTTATCCTCCGGTGCGCGGTAGGCCTCCGTTTCCACGATCCTGCCCGAGGTGACCTGTCCGTCAAAACAAGTGACCAGGTAATTGCCCAGCAGATCCCTTGCGACGGCCACTACGTCGTCGTTCTGATAAAAATCGGCCGGCAGGCGGGTGGGCGGGTGCATGGTTTTATGGTTGGATTGGTTTGATTAATTGAATCGATTCTTGGAATGATTCGAATGTTCCGATTAAGTTGACCAACCAACGGACGCCCGTAATCGAATCAATCGAACCAATCGACTTAATCGAACAATCAAAAAATTGAATCGATTCTTGGAATGATTCGAATGTTCCGATTAAGTTGACCAACCAACGGACGCCTGTAATCCAATCAATCGAACACTCGAACAATCAAATCAATTACCTCCTGCTATAATTCGGCGCTTCCTTGGTGATCGTGATGTTGTGCGGATGACTTTCGGCGAAACCGGCGCCGGTGATCTTGACGAACCTCGCCGTTTGCAGGGTTTCCACGTTGCCGGCGCCGCAATAGCCCATACCGGCGCGCAGGCCGCCCAGGTATTGCAGCATCACTTCCGACACAGTGCCTTTGTAGGGTACCCGGCCTTCGATGCCTTCGGGTACGAGTTTCTTCACATCGTCCTCCACATCCTGGAAATAGCGGTCCTTCGAGCCTTCTTTCATGGCGCCGAGGGAGCCCATGCCGCGGTATACCTTGAATTTGCGACCTTCAAAGATGATGGTTTCGCCGGGGGCTTCTTCCACGCCGGCGAACAGGCCGCCCGCCATAATGGTGCTGGCGCCTGCGGCGAGGGCTTTGACGATGTCGCCCGAATAGCGGATGCCGCCGTCGCCGATGATGGGGATG
Source organism: Lewinellaceae bacterium (assembly GCA_020636325.1). Lineage (GTDB taxonomy): Bacteria > Bacteroidota > Bacteroidia > Chitinophagales > Saprospiraceae > JACJYC01. The sequence goes on along the minus strand of JACJYC010000007.1, from coordinate 33,469 downwards.
CCGGTACCTTTGAGGGCTTGCGCCGCGTCAAAAATAGCTGATAATTGGGGTACGCCGACGCCTGCTACCACGCGTGTGGTGCAAATGCTGCCCGGACCGACGCCGACCTTGACGCCGTCCACCCCGGCTTCGGCCAGCGCTTTGGCCCCTTCGCCGGTGGCCACGTTGCCGCCTACGATCTGCAGGGCGGAAAAGCGTTTTTTGATCTCGCTGATCGCCCGGAGCACGCCTTGCGAGTGGCCGTGCGCCGTATCCACGCAAACCACATCGACGCCGACGGCGACCAGGGCTTCCACGCGCTCCATGACATCGTGGGTGACCCCTACGGCAGCGCCGACGACCAAACGGCCGAGGGAATCCTTGCAGGCATTGGGGTAGTCCTGCAATTTCATAATATCCTTATAGGTAATGAGGCCGACCAGTTTGTAATGGTCGTCCACTACCGGCAATTTTTCGATTTTGTGTTTCTGCAGGATCTGACGGGCCTGGTCGAGCGTAGTGCCGATCGGCGCCGTAACGAGGTTGGCGGAGGTCATGAGCTCGGAAACCGGCAGGCTTTCGTCAGTCTCGAATCGCAGGTCCCGGTTGGTCAGGATGCCGGTCAGTTTTCCGGTTTTATCCACCACTGGGATTCCGCCGATCTTGAACCGGCTCATTAGTTCGAGGGCGTCGTGTACGGTGGCGTCCTTGCTTAAGGTGACCGGATCTACGATCAGGCCGCTTTCCGAACGTTTGACGAGGCGCACCTGTTCCGCCTGATCGGCAATTCTCATGTTTTTGTGGATCACACCCAGGCCGCCCATCCGCGCAATGGCAATGGCCAGCTTGCTCTCCGTTACCGTGTCCATAGCTGCGGATACGATCGGCGCGTTGAGCCGGATCTCTCGTGTGAGTTGGGAAGAAATGTCCACTTCTCGGGGAAGGACTTCCGAAAAGGCGGGCACCAGCAGCACGTCGTCGAAGGTGAGGGCCTCGCCCAGAAATTTGGAGGATTGTGTTTTTACCGTTTCCATGCGCAAAGGTATGCATTTTGGAGAAAACGGAAAAAGTGGCCGGTAATTTTTTGCTTGGGGTGTTTCTGCTCACCGATTCTTCGATTCCTCAGTTCCTCAGTTCCTCGATTCCTCATTTCCTCATTTCCTGCTGAAATACCGGACATAATCCAGTACAAACCGCTGGGGGAACACAGTGGTAGCGTCCGGGTTGCCGGGCCAGTTGCCGCCGACGGCGAGGTTGAGGAGCAGGAAAAAGGGTTCGTTGAAGGGGTAGTCCGACTGGGTGGTAACGGGGCTGGCGGAGTAGAACAGGCGGTCATCGACAAACCATTCGAGGCTGTTTTCTTCCCATTTCAGGGTGAATACGTGGAATTCGTCCGAGAATTTTCCGGCGCCGTCCAGACTATAGGGCGCTCCTTTATAATTATGGCGCCCGGGGTCGGGACCGTAGTGGATGGTGCCGTGAACGGTACCGGGTTCGTGGCCGACCATCTCCATGATGTCGATCTCGCCCCCGGCTGGCCAGCCTTTGTCTTCGATTTGGTCGCCGAGCATCCAGATGGCGGGCCAGATGCCTTGTCCTTCGGGCAGTTTTGCGCGGATATCCAACCGGCCGTACTGGAAGGATTGGCGCCCCATGGTTTTCATGCGTGTTGAAGTGTAGGCTTTCCCTTCGTAATCTTCGCGAACGGCTTCGATGACCAGTTTACCGTGATTGAGGAATGCGTTTTGGGTGCGATCCGTATAGTACTGGAGTTCGTTGTTGCCCCAGTTGCAGTTGTTCGGGCAGCCGTTCCCCAGGTCGAAGGTCCAGTTGTCGAGGTCGATGCGTTCGCCGTCAAACTCGTCGTGCCAGGTCAACCGGTACCCCGGGTAGCTCATCGGCGTTTCATAGCCTTTATCCGGGATATCCAGGTAGAAGTCGTTGTCCAGGATCGTAACCGTTAACCTGACGGCGTTGGCCGGGGGGGCGCCGGCCCGGTTCAATTCCAGGTAGAAGAATTCTTCGGGTTCCCGCCATGGGTCGCCGAGGATGGACAAGGTAACGGTTTTTTCGCGTTCCCCGGGTTCGAAGGCCAGCTTGCCGGTTGCGGGTTCGTAGTCTTCGCCGGCAAGGGCGGTGCCGTCCAGGGTCCGGTAGGTCATCAGGACCGGCTCCCGGGCGGTTGTGCCGAGCCGGATGGCGGCCGTAACCTCCTGCGGGCCGTCGCTTTCCTGAATAGCGGAGATTTCGGCCGCTAATTCAGGCGTCGGCCCCGACGGCTGACGGGTGCAGGCGAACAACATCAATATTCCCGCACCGATCTGAGCGGCGGGCAAACATGCCAAACGAAAAGGAAAATACATGATGGCGACCTTTGATTATCCTGCAATTTAGTGTATTGCCGGGTTTTATCTTTTCCAATTTTGTAAATTTGCGGCGAATAATTGATCGGAATGCTCAGCGTACACAGCGATGCCCATTTTATGCAACAAGCTTTGAAAGAAGCCCAAAAGGCCTTTGAGCTGGGTGAAGTGCCCGTGGGGGCCGTCGTGGTATGCCAAAACCAGATCATTGCGCGAAGCCATAACCTGACCGAACAACTGAACGATGTAACCGCTCACGCGGAGATCATGGCGATCACGGCCGCCGCCAACCACCTGGGCAGCAAATACCTCGATGATTGTACGCTTTATGTGACGCTGGAACCCTGCATCATGTGTGCAGGCGCCTTGCACTGGGCTCAATTGGATCGCCTGGTTTACGGGGCGCCGGATGATAAGCGGGGTTTCATGCGGTTCGGCAAACAACTGCTGCATCCGAAAACCAAGGTCGAATTCGGGATCATGGCGGATGAATGCGCCGAGCTGATGCGGGGCTTTTTTGCGGAGCGGCGGTAAGGGGCGATTTGCTGCCTTCGCACTTTGGGCGCTTAGGCTGCCGGGGGTGATTTGCCGCCTTCGCCGAGGCTACGGCCGCCGGAGGTTGAGTTACCGCCTTCGCCGAGGCTCCGGCGGTCGGCGGTTGAGTTGAGGGGGGGGCGTATCCTCGCATTTGCAGTTTGGACATATACCGCGAATCATGAAATATTTTTCCGCAATAGTGACAATTTTGCTGGTTTCAGCCTCTTTGACGGGGCAGACAGACCGGGATGTTGAGGCCGTTAAAGCCCTGCTCATCTCCCAGAGCGAGGCCTGGAACCGGGGTGATATCGATGCCTTCATGGAAGGCTATTGGAAATCGGACAAATTGCTGTTCACCAGCGGCGGCGGCATAACCGAAGGTTGGCAAAACACCCTGGATCGCTATAAAAAAGGCTACCCGGACCGGGCGGCCATGGGCAAACTGACCTTTGACATCCTCAATGTGACCAAAAGAAGCAAAAAGATCATTTCCCTGAACGGAAAGTTTACCCTCGAACGGGAAAAGGACCGCCCCACCGGCTATTTTCTCCTGCTGTTTCAGAAAATCAAAGGCCAATGGGTCATTGTGGCGGATTGTACGGCGGGGTGAAATTAGTTGTCAGATGTCAGTTGTCAGTTGTCAGTCGTAAGTTGTAAGTCGTAAGTCGTAAGTTATAAGTCGTAAGTTATAAGTCGTAAGTCGTAAGTGGGGCCAGGCGAGGTTTCGACAATCGTCTATCAGAAGTTTGCAATCAGTAAGTCGAAAAAGTTATAAGTCGTAAGTTATCAGTCGTAAGTCGTAAGTGGGGCCAGGCGAGGTTTCGACGGGACCGTTCAGAATTTTGTGTCAACCGGATTTTTAGCATGCGCAGCTTGCCAAAAATCAGATCTTTCGGCTTTGCGTCTTTGCGTGAAAACACTGTTTTGAACAGTCTCGTTTCGACTTTGTAACGGCCGCTTCCATCAAAAATCATACCCTGACGGCCGCAGCCGGGGGCGAAGGCGGTAATCATGTAATGATCAATCGTCTATCAGAAGTTTGCAATCAGATGATCAGCCGCCCAAATGATCAATCGTCTATCAGAAGTTTGCAATCAGATGACCGCACAACGGCCGCTCAACCATGAAACAGATGTCAGATGTCAGTCGTAAGTTATCAGTCGTAAGTCGTAAGTGGGGCCAGGCGAGGTTTCGACTTTGTAACGGCCGCTTCCATCAAAAATCATACCCTGACGGCCGCAGCCAGGGGCGAAGGCGGTAATCATGTAATGATCAATCGTCTATCAGAAGTTTGCAATCAGATGACCGCACAACGGCCGCCCAACCATAAAACAATCCAACCATAAAACCATACTATATAATACCCAAAGCCGGAATAAAAGCCGAAATGCTGCCATATTACGGCTGCCCGGCAATGAAACAGTGAAACATTCGTCAAAATCCGGCAACAAGCATCACCTCCTCCCTCTCCTGTACTGAGCCGGCGTGCAGCCGTTCTTTTTCTTGAAAACCTTGATGAAATAGCTTGGGTCGCTGTACCCGGTTTGCATGGCCACATCGCCGACGGGCACATCGGTGGTATCGAGCAGGTGTCGGGCTTCTTTGATCCGGACTTCTTCGATCAGTTCCTGCGGCGAAAAATCCAGGAGGGATTTGCATTTATTGTACAGGCCTGAAGTGCTGAGGAGCATGCCCTGTGCGAGGTCCTCAACCGTCAGGGTTTCCATGAGTCTGGACTGGATGAATCCGGAGATCTCGCTGAGGAAAGCCTCATCTTTGGCTGATCGGTTGGCGGGCGGGTCGGCGGATGGGGCGCCTGTTATGAGGTTTTTATAATAATCCTTCAGTCGGCGCCTTTGCTGAATGAGGTTGTCCACCTGCGCGAGGAGTTCCTCCGGGTTGAAGGGTTTGGGCAAATAGGCGTCGGCCCACGACTTGAGGGCATCCAGCCGGGTCGTCACGGAGGATTTGGCGGTGAGCATGACCACGGGGATTGACGACGTATCTTCAGCGTTCTTGAGTTTTTGCAATAATTCGAGGCCGTCCTGGCGGGGCATCATGACGTCGCTGACGATCAGGTCAGGCATCAGGTTGCGGGCCATTTCCTCACCTTCCAATCCGTCGCTGGCCAGGTGGCACCGGTATTTCCGGTTCAGCCGGCGGCGGATGTAGTGCGCCATTTGCACATCGTCTTCCACGATCAGGATAACCGGATTGCCCTCGGTGGCGGTTTCGGCGGTTTTTGCCGGATCGGGAGCGTTGACCAATGCGGAATTGATCTCCGGCAACGAGTCGGTGATCTTAACCGGCAGCGTAACCGTAAAGCAGGCCCCGCCTTCCGTTCGGTTGGATGCCCGGATGGAACCGCCCAGCAATTCGGTCAGTTGGCGGGTGAAATGCAGCCCGATGCCCGTGCCGGTCCCCCGATGCCGGTCCTCCTTGTTCTGGAAGAAACGGTCGAAGATCTTTTCGAGGTTTTCCGGCGGAAGGCCGGGCCCGGTATCCAGGACTTGAATTCGGGCGGATGCTGTTCCGCCGGGTTCCGTAATCCGGTCGAGGGTAACCGTAATTTGCCCGCCGGGCGGCGTAAACTTGATGGCGTTATTCAGCAGGTTGCCGGCTATATGGTCCAGAAATTCGGGCGCCAGGTCCATCGGCAGGCTTTCGACCGAAGACCGGAAGGTGAGCGCTGTCTTTCGGTGTCGCGCCGAAGGGATGAATCCGCTGACATAATCCTCCAGGACCTGAGCCAGATCGCCCAAACCGTATTGCGGCTTCAACTGGCCGGCTTCAAGTTTGTTGAGGTCAAGCACCTGATTGACGTATTTTTCCAGGCGGGCCACATTCTGCATGACGACCCCGACTTCCTCTTTTTCCAACACTTTGCCCGTTTGCCAGGCATCCAGTACCGGCGATTTGATGAGGGTGAGCGGGGTCCGGAAATCGTGGGTGATATTGGCAAAAAACTGGGTTTTGAACGCCTGCAGTTCCTGTTGTTGGCGGGCTTCCAGCTTGCGTTTGGCATACAGCAGGTAAATGTAAACGCCGATCGCGACCAAAATCAGAAGGGTCAGGATTCGCACCCAGGTAATCTGATAAAATGCCGGGCGGATGTAAACCGATAAGCGGAGCACCTTGTCATCGGGGATCCAGATGCCGTCGGAATTGCAGGCCTGCACTTCGAACGTGTACGGTCCGGGTTTGAGTTTGGCATAGCGGGCATAACCGTTGATGCCGCCGTCCACCCAGTCGGTTTCAAGCCCCAGCAACCGGTGTTGATAGCGGATGGAAGCCACATCGCTGAATTCGAGCGCAGCGAAATAGAATTCGAATGTTTTTTGTGTATGATCGAATTCGAGCCGGTTGTTTTTCAGGAAATCGTAGGTATCCGCAAAGTCTTTTTCGTTGACGCGGAGCCGGGTGATCTGCAGTTGGGGCGTGTCTGTGATCAGCCGGATGGAATCCGGGTGGAAAAGGTTGATGCCTCCCTTTCCGCCGAAGACGAACTGCCCGTCGGGAAGGACGGCAGCGCCGTAATTGGAATAGCCCCACAACACCGCTCCGTCTTCCTGGGTGAAATTGCGGACCGACCGATCTTCCAGGTTGTATTCTATAAGGCTTTTATTGCCGCTGATCATTAATTTGTTGCCGCTGACCGGCAGGATGCGGTAATAGATGCCCCCGGGGATCCGGCTGTTGTCCTCGTTGAGCAAAGTGAAATCAAAATTATCCTTCTTTAGTTTGACGACGCCTTTCCAGGTGGCCAGCCAGTAAAAATCGGTATTGGCCGGTTCGTAAATCCCGTAACAATACCCGATGCCTTTTTTGTTGTGGATGGTCTGGAGCCGGTTTGGCGCCGTAAATCTTGCAATGACCAGATTGGCCGCATTCATGGACATGATCAGACGTCCTGCCCGGTCCTGATAGCAATAGGTGATGGAAGGGAATTCAACATTGCCGTCCAGCGCAACGGTGTCCAGTTGAGCGGATTCGTCAAAGGTGAAGAGGTTTTTCCCGGCGCGCAGGAGGTACCGTCCTTCAGCGGTCTGGAAGATCAGGCGGGCGGCTTCTTCCGTATAGGCAAATCTGACAAACCTGTTCGTCCGGTTGTCCAGCCGCCATACGGATTTTCCCTGCAACAGCCAGATATCGCCGGCGCGGTCGGCATAAAGATATTGTGGCTTTTCGCCGGGTTTTGACGGGTCGGCAATCCATTGTCGGGGTGTTTTTCCGGGGGAGATCTGATAAAGCTGGCCGTCGACGATGGCCCAGATATTCCCGGCGGCATCGGCGGCCACCGAACTGGCGGTGTAGAACTGACCGTCGGGTTTGCGTCCCGCGAAATAGGTTTTGAACTTCACCTTTTTCAGGTTGGCATAGCTGACGCCGTAACTGTAAATGCTGGCCCAAAGATTTTTCTGGGGGTCGATATAAAGTTCGTTGATGCTGTCGCGGGGAAGGGAGAAGGGGATTCCGCTCTGGTATCGGTATCCGTCGAGCACCATCCCGGTACGGGTGTTGAATACCCAGATGCCCGCCTTGCCGGTGGATACCATGGCCAGTTCGCTTTCCGGTATGGCTGCAACCGACCAGGCGCCGCCGAAGGCCTGGCCTTGCGCCCCTGTGATGGGTTGTGCCGCCGCCCCGGTTGCAGGGTTGAACCGGATCAAACCGCTGCTCGCCGCCAGCCAGACCAGGGAATCATGGACGATCAGCTGGCCGCGGATGGTCGGGTCGCCTTTGCGGTTGAAGTAGGACCTGCGACGGGGTGTTCCGCCGCCCGGCGGGATATCAATGACCTCCAATCCGGGCCATTGCAGGGGCGTACCGACCAGGCGCCTGACCCTGCCGGATTCATCCGTTTGGACGGCGCACCGCCGGAGGGTGACCGAATCCAGGAGGACCGCATCCTCGCCGGCGGTCAGGTTGAATTTGTAAATATGGAAGACTTTGTTGACGTCTTTGGCGCTGACCCATAGGTTTTGGCCGGGGTCGAGATAAAAGGCATAGTAGTCTTCAACGGCGGGATTGGAAACAAGCTGGTGGAATTCGAATTTTTCGGTAGCCCGGTTGAGTTTCAGGATGCCCGAATACACAGAAAACCAGAGGTTATGGTCTTTGTCCTCGAAAACCTTGCCGGTTACGATATTGTCTTCCTGGCTCAGGGAGTCGCCGGATTCGTAGCGGTAGGGCCGGATGGAAACGCCGTCAAAACGGGAGAGGCCATCCATGCTGCTGATCCAGATAAATCCGCGGCTGTCTTTGGAAATGAAACCGTTGCGGTTGTCGGGAAGGCCGGTTTCCAGCGTGAGATTTTTAAAACGCAGGGCAGGGATTTCTTCTTGAGCCAGGCCAACCAAGGGCAATGACGCAACAAAAAATCCAACCATTCGAAGAACCCCCTTTAGAACGGATAACACAATAAACCGGCTTCTCATTGCAGCGAAAGATATGCAATGGCAATGAGGTAACCAATAAAACCGGGAGGGGAAGAGAAAAATTATGGAATTCTCTTCCCTCCACTTCTACTTGTCCCCTCCTGAATGCAGTGTTTTAGGTGTAGCATTTGGCTTTTTGGGGGAGGGGTCGGGGTTCGTGGGATTATCACGACTATTCTTCGTCGTCCGGGCATTCATCCGGGCAGGGTTCAAGGCTGAGCACAACACCGCCGGGGGGTGGCGTTGTCAGGTCTCTTGCGGCCGCCGGTTGGATTTCAGTCCCATTCCCCGTCACGCCGAAAGCGATCAGGGTTTTGAAGCCTTTTGGGGATACACCCATTCTGAACTTGATACCGACGCAATCCGCCTGGCTAAGTACGTTCAGAAGGTCATCCTTTCCGAAAAATACAAAGTTGAAATCCGGAAGGATTTTTGCCAGGGCTTCGGAATTGTTGGTCAGCCCATCGGCTACCGTCAGATCCGTTTTCTTAGGGTTGGAGTACATAACTTATTGCTTTTAGCTTTAAAAGTAGGGGTTTAGTTTTATACTTCCCGTATCCATTGCAGACGGAAAGACCAGCCCCAGGGCTAATCAGTTATGCGCTACTTACTGATAGAAATCGGATTTTAAGGTGTTTTTCATTTGGTTTTTGGGGCTTCCGGGGATAGTATTATCAGCTGAATGATTTCCTTTGGTTTTATTTGGGTTCCATTGCTGGGTGGAAATCTTGCGTTACACTGAAGCTGTTCACCAAAAGTTGATTGTCAGGGGGAATTGGAAAGACAATCGCGCTATCGGCTGAATTGTTTTGTATCGCAAAGGTAAGGCCGCGGCAGCCTTGAGGCATAGGAGAAATCCTCATTGAAATGGTAAAAATCCTTATTTCATTGGTTCCCTGCCTGCCGGCAGGCAGGGAACCAATCGAACAATCCCCACCTTCGCTGACGCCGTCTGCCGTAGGCGACTTTGTCGTCCGGAGGCTGAAGCTTCGGCGGGCGGTGGAATCAATCGAGGAATCGAGGAACTGAGGAATCGAGGAATCGAAAAATTGGACCGATTAAGTCGATTAATCCGAATGATTGGATTAGGCTGACCGACTGACGGACGCCCCAATCGGAACAATCGAACAATCGACCACGCCGCGGCGTGGCGAACAATCGAATAATCCCTCGCTTTTTGCGTTATAAAGGTTTACCACAAAACGCCTGAACAAACGATGAGAACCTTGGTCCTTTCCCTGTTCGCATTTTCGCTTGCCCTTTCCTGCAAGGCTGATCCGGTGGACCTGCTGGATGCCGTTGCAAAGGGTTTGATCCATATCCGGATAGAAGGCCAGGGAGGCCACAACGGCGAGGCGCTGAAGATATCGCTCAACAATAAAGGGAAAAAACCGGTTGAGATCCGGATCCCCGCCGGGCAAATTTTTGAACCCGAGGATTCCAGCCTGCAGAACCTGATCGTTCTGGAAGAGAAATCCCTCCTCGTGGAAGCGGGGAAGATCCGGCCGGTCGGGTTGTTTACGGCCTGTACCGAAGCCTCCGACGGCTCCCCGGCGGCCGGCAGCGCTTTCAACCTGGCCATGCTGGCAACCGGCCACTTGCTGGCGGTGGCGCAATTCATCAACGAGCATAAACTGTACAACGACCCATCCGCCCAAAGCGCCGTGTGGGTGATCACCGACAAACATCCGGTCACATATATCGCCAACGCGGAACTGGCCGGATTTGTAGCCAAATCCATCGGCGTGGCGCCGCCCGAATACGCCGTCCTCCACCAGCGGCAGGCCAACCCCGGGGAGCCGGCTTTCCGGCATGCGCCCGCTGCCCTTGAAGGCATCTTCCGGTACGATCTGTCCGCCGAGCAACCGGTCAGCTTCGGGTTGTACAACGACCAGGACCAGGCCGTCCACTATTTCTTCAAAGGCCGCAAACAGATGCGCGGATCGCATAAATTCCGGTTCAGCTTCGAGATCCGCAACCTCCCCCCGGGCAAATACAGCGTACGATTGGTGGATACGGCGGAACAGGTGATCAAATCCATGGAGGTGGAGTTCTAGTAGCGACGGAAGATTTTCCGTCGCAATAGGAAGATTTTCCGTCGCAAAAGGAAGATTTTTCGCCGCAAAAGGAAGATTTTCCGTCGCAAAAGGAAGATTTTCCGCCGCAAAACGGCCCGCACTGACGCCGCCATTCAGCCTCTTCAACCTTCAACCTTTAACCTTTAACCTTTAACCTTGTTATAGCGCCCCGGTTTAGAGATAATCGACTCAATCATTTATTGAGGAACTGAAGAATTGAGGAACTGAAGAATTGAGGAACTGAAGGCAAAACCATTCGGATCAATCGGACCAATTCAATCAATTCCAACTATCGCCGCAGCGACGTTAGCAACCGGTTTTTTCCCACTTGTTCGGGGATTCTGTTAGATTTGCAACAAAGAGAGGCCCTTGCAGCATCGTGTAGCCATATTGGTATTCGCCCAATCACCGGAAAAGGAGGCGCGCCGAAAAACCATAATTCGGGGCAGCCGCCGGGCCAATTCGGCTGCATTGCGCCTGATGCTGGGCAAAACCGCCCGGTTGGTCCGCCGGACCCGTTTGCCGGCTTTTTTCTCTGCCGACCTGCCCATTTCACCCGGCGGTGATTTTTCAGCTCAATTGAATGATTGCCTGGCTTTTCTCTTCAGCCGGGGCTATACCGGCATAATCTGCATCGGGAACGATTGCCCGATGCTGTCTGTCCGCGATCTGCATCGGGCAACTGCTGCACTGATGGCGGGAAAACCTTGCATCGGTCCCGACCGGCGGGGCGGGGTTTACCTGTTTACGCTGGCCAAAAAGGAGTTTGAACCGGCGTTTGCGGATCTGCCCTGGCAAACCAACCGGCTTGCGGAAGGGCTGAACGGTTTTTTTTGCCGGCAGGGCAGCGAACCGGTACGGCTGGCCGAAAGATCGGATGTCAATACGGCCGGTGAGCTCATCGCATTCCTCTATGACCGGTATCGCCGGACCGGATGGATAACCCGGTTGCACAACATCGTCCAAACCGTTTGCCATTCAAATTACGTATCTGATAACAGGAGAATTCCATCATTGGCGATGGTTGCCGCTATTTTGCCGAGAAGGGGGCCGCCCATTCCATTGAAGATCAGCGGTTGTCAGGCAGATTTCGGGGCAATAGCCATCTGAGGAACAACCGTCTGCGGCGTCGCCGTTTTATCCGGAGCTTTCGAAAACAAACAATGACTGCCTGCACATTTAGCGCGGCGGAACGCGTGTTCCGTTGCCCGGTCATCGTGTTTTTGATTCAAAAATCATCACCATTATGAAGAAGCAACTCAGTTTACTGATCCAACTTGTCCTTTTTTCCGCGTTCTTATCCGCCCAGGGAGAAATCGAAGTGACCCTTGGCGACCTGCTCACCCAGGAACCCATTGCCGGGTATACGGTGAATATTGAAAATCCGGCCATCGGCTTTCAGGCTGCCGGCCAGACAGATGCCAACGGTAAACTCCGGTTCAAAGGATTGGCGCTGAACGGCATTTACCGGATCTTTACCCCGGGCGACGACCGTTACGACTCGGCTGAAGCGGCCGGGATCGAGCTCCGGTCCAATTATATCCGGTCGGTCAACCTGCTTTTACCGCAAAAAACCAGCCAACAAATCGACGAGGTCGTGGTGCGGGCCACCTCTACCAGCCGCATCAACGCCATCAATGCGGAAGTAGCGTCGGAAATGCCCCTGAAACAGATCGAAGAATTGCCGGTGGAAGGGCGGGATATTACCCGTATGCTGTACCGGCTGCCCAACGTGTCGCAGGCTACCGGATTTTATCCCGAAGCGCCCAATGTGAGCATCAACGGCGCCAACGGTCTTTTCAACAATTACCTGATCGACGGGATGGACAACAACGAGCGATTCCTGGGCGGCCAGAAATTCGCCATCCCGGTGGGTTTTACCCGCAACGTCACCGTCCTGACCAACAACTACAGCGTCGAATTCGGGAATACCGGCAACGGCATCATCAACGTCACCTCCCGGTCCGGCAGCAACGATTTCAAGGGAGAAGCCTTTTTCCTGACCCGCCCCGGTTCGGTCATCGACGCAGCATCGCCGTACCTGCAGCGCGACCTTTCCGGCAACCAGGTCAAGGACGGCTTCCAGCGCTATCAGGCCGGGGTCGGGTTCGGCGGACCCATTACCCGGGACAAAACCTTTTACTACATCAATCTCGAACATACCACCGACCTGAAGGACAACCTGCTCAACTCGCCCGCGCTCGGCGTGAATGAAACCGTACGGGGTAACAACCGGTTTACGTACGCTTCCGCCAAGATCGACCATATCTGGAATACGGGCCTGCGGTCGTCCTTGCGGGCCAACCTGGGCGGCGTGACCATCGGCCGGCAGGCGGGCGGCCTTACCGGAGGCCTGAATTTTCCTTCGGCTGCCAATTTCCAGGATCGCAATTCCCTGCTGATCGCCAACAGCAACGTGTATTTCACGGAGCATTTCTCTTCGGAGACCAACCTGCAATACGCCCGCTTCCGCTGGAACTACGGCCGGGCAGAAAACCCGGACAGCCCCGATGTGACCGTGCTGGACAATACCGGCCAGGTAGCCGCTTTCCTGGGACACCCCGGGTATATTTTCGATGAAACGGAGAATACCTTCCAGGTGCAGCAGAAATTTTCGTTCTACCTGGGCAAGCATACCCTGAAAACCGGCGTGGAACTGATCAGCGCGAAACAAAGCCTGCTGGGCGGCGGCAACCCCAACGGCAGCTATACCGTCCGGCTGACGGACAGCCAGTTGAACGCCGTCAGGTCGCTCAACCGGGGTTCGGCCCTTTCGGTCAGCGATATCCCGGCCGATGCACAGGTGCTCGGGTATTTCATCGAATTGCGGCCGGCAGCTTTCGGCACCACCCAGAACATCTTCAGCGCCTACCTGGAGGACCAGATCGCGGCGACCGACCGCCTTAATCTTTCGCTCGGCCTGCGGTACGATTACGACAACCTGTCGAAGGGCGGCAGCGATAAAGGGGACCTGAACAATATCGCGCCACGGGTCAGCTTCAATTACAAACTGGATGAACGCAGCGCGCTCCGGGGCGGCTTCGGCCTGTTCTACGACAAGATCAATTACGCCATTTACAGCGACGCCCTGCAGCAGAACAATACGTCGGCCGATTTCAAAACCCAGATCGCCTACCTGGCGTCGCAGGGTATTTTACCCGCCGACACCGATATCGACCGCGTGACCTTCGACGGCAACCTGACGGTAGGGCAGAGCAGCAATACCGGATTGCCGTTCACCTACCTCAACGGACCTGCCGCTTCGTCGTACGCCGACCAGCGCAACCTGTTCAGCGGCGAACGCAGGATCCTGAACCCCAACGGATACCAAAATCCCTATACCTACCAGAGTACGCTGGGGTATCAGTACCAGGTGAATGAGAACAAGCTTTTTTATGTGGATTTTGTGTATAACGAATCCCGCAACCTGTTCCGGACGGTCAACCTCAATGCGCCTTCGGCCTGGGATTACGGCCGCAGCGCCGACGAACTGGTGGCGCGCAGCAGCGCATGGGCCAACCTGACCCGCCCGGTACCCATTATCGGCGGCGCCGGGGTGATCAACGGGGATACCCTGACCGGGGTTGCGCAAAGCATCGTCATGACCGAAACCGCGGGCAAATCCCGGTATTACGCCATGAGCCTGAATTTGCAGAAAGACCGCGGGGAAGACGATTTTTCCTACCGCCTGATCTATACGCTTTCGCTGCTGGAAAACAACACCGAGGACATCAACTTCCGGGCAATGGACGCCAATAATTTCGAGGCGGAATGGGGCCCGTCCATCAATGACCGGCGGCACATCATCAACGGCATGTTCAGCTGGTATCCGGCTCAGCATTTCAACCTGACCCTGGCAGCGCTCCTGCAAAGCGGACAACCCATCAACCGGGTACCCGACGGCAGCCTCTACCGCGTGATCAATGCGGACGGTACGCCGGTCAAAGACGGCAACGGCAATTTTGTGTACACCAACGACCTCAACGGCGACGGCAGCGCTTTCGGCGACGCCTATGTGGGCAACAGCGACCGGCACCCCGGCGAATCCCGCAACAGCGACCGCCTGCCCTGGTCGAATACCTTCGACCTGAGCGCGCAGTACCAGTTCTCCATCGGCGGCGGCATGCTCGAGATCCGGGCAGACGTCTTCAACCTGTTCAACGCCGAAAACCTGAGCGGGTACAGCAACAACGCCACCCAGAGCAACCAGATCCAGACCGGTCCCGCGTCCGGCGGATTGCTCGTGCGGCGGAACGCGGCGCCCCCAAGGCAGTTTCAGTTTGGCGTGCGGTATTTGTTTTGAAAAGTGTGGAATCAATCATTTATTGAGGAACTGAGGAATCGAGGAATCGAGGAATCGAGGAATCGAGGAACTGAGGAACTGAGGAACTGAAAGCAAAACCAATCGACGGACGCCCCAATCGGAACAATCGAACAATCATTTATTGAGGAACTGAGGAACTGAGGAATCGAGGAACTGAAAGCAAAACCAATCGACGGACGCCCCAATCGGATCAATCGAACAATCATTTATTGAGGAACTGAGGAACTGAGGAATCGAGGAACTGAAAGCAAAACCAATCGACGGACGCCCCAATCGGATCAATCGGAACAATCCCCACCTTCGCTGAAGCTTCGGCGGGCGGTGGAATCAATCGAATCAATTGAACAATCCCCACCTTCGCTGAAGTTACGGCGGGCGGTGGAATCAATCGGACAATCATTATGCGGATAATCGTTATTGCAGTTGTTTTCCTGTCGGTGATCGCCGGATGCGGTCCGGGCGGACAAGATGCAGCAGCTGAAGACCCCCGGGGCCTTTCCTGGGATGAGATCGAGGAACGGGCCAGGGGGACGGAGGTCAACCTGATGATGTGGCAGGGGGATCCCTTCATCAACAAGTACATGACGGAATTTGTGCGGCCGGCGCTGGAGCAGCAATATGGGATCACCCTGAACATTTCAGGGGGGCAGGGCACACAGATCGTGAGCCTGTTGCTGGCGGAAAAAGAAGCCGGCAAGAAAACGGGCGCCATCGACCTTGGATGGATCAACGGCGAGACGTTCTACCAGTTGCGGCAGATCGACGGGCTATTTGGCCCCTACGCGGATAAGCTGCCCAATGCGGCGTACATCGATTGGGACAACCCCTTCATCAATACCGATTTTCAGCAGCCGGTCAACGGGATGGAATGCCCGTGGGGCAATGTGCAACTGGCCTTCATTTACGATACCCTGCGCGCTCCGCAGCCGCCGGCTTCCTTCGACGATATTCCGGCTTATGTTGCGGCCCATCCCGGCGTGTTCACCATCCCGAACGAATTCACGGGCATGACGATCCTGAAGTCCTGGATGATGGCGCTGGCGGGCGACAATTCCCTGTTCGAGGGGGCCTTCAGCGAGGAAGTCTACAAACGGTATTCGACCCGGCTCTGGCAGACGATCAACGAGATCAAGCCCGCGTTTTGGAAGGAAGGCAAAACCTTTCCGGAAACCTTGTCGGCCCTGCACCAGATGTTTGCCAACGGCGAGGTGAATTTTACCTTTTCGAATAACGACGGCGAAGTGGACAATAAGGTGAACCTGGGGTTCTTCCCCGCCACAGCGCGTTCTTATGTGCCCTATCCCGGCACGATTCAGAATTCGCATTATATGGGCATCACCTTCAATGCGCCCAATAAGCCCGGCGCGATGGCGGTGGTGAATTTCCTGATCTCCGCAAATGCGCAATTGCAGAAATTCAACCCCGACGTCTGGGGGGACGGTACGGTGCTGGACATGGAAAAACTGCCGGAAGAATGGCGGGAAAAATTTAAATCCTTACCTTCCAGGCGGTATGCACCCAGGCGGGAGGCTATCCAGGACCGGGCGCTGATGGAACCGGCGCCGGAGTACATGATCAGGTTGTATGAAGACTTCAGGAAATACGTCATTGAAGCGGATTAATCCGGCTTCCGCGGGCATTTGGGCGCTGTTCCTCCTGTTGACGGCCGTTCCGCTGGTCTTCAGCCTGGTTTACGCCTTGCTGTACAGCTTTGGGCTGACCGGTGTGCTGGCCGAAGGATTTACCTTGCGGCACTGGCAGCTTTTCTTTTCCGAGGGCCGGTTTTTTTCGTCGTTTCTTTTCAGCGTAGGGGTAGCGCTGGTCAGCATGGGACTGGCGGCTGCGACCGCTCTTTGGTGGGTGTTGCGCTACCGCCGTGCCCTCAACAGCCGGGTGATGAGCCTGGCGCTGTACCTGCCGCTGGCCTTTCCGGCGATGGTGGCGGCTTTCCTGGCTTTTCACTGGCTGGGCAATGCCGGACTCTTGTCGCGGATCGCCTGGCAACTGGGCTGGATCAGCGAGCCGAGGCAATTCCCCGACCTGATCAACGACCCCTGGGGGATCGGGATCATCCTGACGCATTACGCTATGGCGACGCCGTTTTTCACCCTGATGTTCAAAGCCATCTATGCCGATAACCGGGTTGGGGAATTATGCCTTGCCGGGGCTTCCATGGGGGCGACCAGGAGCGAGCAGGTACGCAGGATCGCCCTGCCGCTGTTGTGGCAAAAAGCCCGGCCGACGCTGCTGTTGTACGGGGTATTTGTGGCGGGGTCCTACGAGATCCCATTGATCCTGGGGGTGCAATCTCCGCAAATGATCTCGGTTTATGCCGTCACCAAGATGAACCGGTTTGACCTGAATACCCGGCCGCAAGCCTATATCATCGCGTTGCTGTTTACGGTGATCGTGGGGGGATTGCTGCGGTGGGGGATGGGGCGGGGGAGGTGATGTGTTTATTTGTTGATGTGTTTATCTGTTGATGTGTTTATCTGTTGATTTGTTTATCTGTTGATGTGTTGATTTTATGGGGTCCTTGATTCCTCAGGTTTGGGGTTTATCTCTTTTGTCAGGGCTGGGCCGGCTGGGGACTAAAGTTTGAAAAATGGGTAGAAATAACCTGTTCAGGGCGATTTTTCTGGCTGGGGTGGTACTGCCTGCCTTGCTGTTGCTGATGCTGTCGGTGGGGCGGGAGTGGTTATTTCCGGCGATTTTGCCCGGCAGTTTTACCCTCAGGAACTGGGCCGATCTGCTGAAAGGGGGCGGCGACCTGGGCAGCGGATTGGTATTGAATCTGATCCTTTCCGCGGTGGTAGCGGTTCTGGCTACGGGGCTGGGTTTTTTAACGGCCCGGCTGGTGCAAAATCGGTCGGTCTTATTGCTGGCCTATTTGCCGTATGCGTTGTCCCCGGTGGTTTATGCCGTATTGTTGTATGTGTTTTTCATCCGGTTGGGGTTGTCGGGCAACGTGGCTGGGGTGGTGCTGGGGCAATTGCTGCTGGCCTATCCTTTCGCCGTGATTTTCTTCCGGAGTTTTTGGGGGCTCCAGGCGACCCGGTATGAACAACTGGCCCTGACGCTGGGATGTACCCCGGGGCAGGCTTTGCGGAAGGTATTGATCCCGGTTGCCCGTCCGGCGCTGGTGATCTGTTTTTTTCAGACTTTCCTGATCAGCTGGTTTGAATTCGGCCTGACGAACCTGATCGGCATCGGGAAGGTGAAAACGCTGACGGTGCAGGTCTTTGTCTATATCCAGGAAGCCAATATCCACTATGCGGCGCTGGCGGCATTGCTGCTGGTGATTCCGCCGGTGATTTTGCTGTTGGCCAACCGGCGGTTTGTCTGGGGGCTGAGGTTTCTGGAGTAAGGCTTTTGGTTGGCAGGCCGAAAAGGAAAAATCCACAAAAAGGATTGCATGCTGAGAACGGAAGACATTGCGAAAGGATTTGGAACGAAAAAGGTGCTGCGGGGCATTTCCATGGAAGCGCCTGAGCGGGAGGTGTTTTGCATCCTCGGCCGGTCGGGTTGCGGCAAGACCACTTTGCTGAAGTGCCTCGCCGGGCTGGAGCAACCGGATGCCGGCCGGGTGATGCTGGACGAAACGGACATTACCGGTGCGCCGCCGCAGAAGCGGGATATTTTGTACCTCTATCAGGAGCCGCTCCTGTTTCCGCACCTGAGCGTTTTTGAGAATATCGCCTTCGGCCTGCGCATACGGAAAAGGCCGGAAGCGGAGATCCGGGAGCGCGCTGACAAGTTGCTGGAAGAGCTGGAATTGTCGGGCGAGGGCGAAAAGGCGCCTCATCAATTGTCGGGCGGGCAGCGTCAGCGGGTAGCTTTCGGCCGGGCGATCATCGTCCAACCCAAGGTACTGCTGCTCGATGAGCCGTTCAGCAACCTCGATGCGCAAACGCGCGCCAATATGCAGGTCCTTTTCCGCAAGCTGGCCTCAAGGCACCGGATCACCAGTATTTTTGTCACCCACGATATCCGGGAGGCGCTGACGGTGGGAGACCGTTTCGGGTTTATGGACGGCGGGACGCTGGAGAACTTTCCTGAGCGGGAAGCCTTTATTAAAGACAGGCGGTCCGGAGCGCGGGAGGAATTTGATTTTTGGAATAATCTCTTTGATCATGGAAAACAAGACTAAATACGACCATTGCGAAAGCGTCTACTGGGTTTTTACCCAGCTGTGCAACGACCAGTGCGACCACTGCTATAACCTGTCCGGCCCCAGGGGCGAGCGCATCAGCGAGGAAGAATGCCTGGCTGTCATCGACAACCTCCCTTCCTCCGTCGACCGGCTCATCCTGTCGGGCGGAGAGCCGCTGGCCGAGCGCAAAAAACTCTATCTCATCCTGGACGCGCTGAAAGAGCGCTACGGCGACCGCACGCAGATCATGCTGCAAACCAACGGCGACCTGCTCACCGGCGAGATCCTGGATACCCTGATCGAAAAGGGCGTTACCCGGTTTGATATCGCGAGTATCGACCGGTTTCACAAGGCCCAGGGCGCCCGCCTGATGGAACTGGCCGAGTTGTTCGACAGCCGCGGCGTGGACGGCGATGAAAAGGACCCGCTCGTTGAAAAGGACAATTACCTGCAAAAGGGCCGGCTGACCTGGGGGTTCTGGGGCGCCACAGAGGATATGTGGCTCGGCGGCAACTGGGCCCGCGGGCGCGCCATGGAAAAAGACATCTGGCTGCGGGATCCCGACCACAATTTCTGCGCCATCCTGTCGGGGGCCATCGGCTTCCTGAACGGCGGCGACAGCATCCCGCAGGAGATCAGCATCCAGCTCTGGGCTGTCAACCCCTGTTGCCCGGGCACCAAGGAAGCCATGGGGGACGCCCGAACCGAAAAAGTGGCCGACGTCCTGGCGCGCGTAGCGGAATCCCCCGTTTTTCAGATGCTCGACCTGGGCGACCCCTACCGGATGGGCGAGCGCGTCGGCGTCAGCGAGGAGTATGCCCGCAAGCGATGCGCCGAGCTGGGCAACGTCTGCCTGTGGTGCGATGAATTCTTCGAGCGCTTCTACGATATCCGGTCGCTCGAACCCAGGGCCGAAGAAGGTTACTTCAAATTGCCGGTCGTTTGACCCGGAAATGAAAACCCCCTGAAGTTGCTGCTCCAGGGGGGCTCCGAAAGTTAGGTTAAATAAATATTCCTGATTGCCTTAGTTGACGTTGCCTATTTTGATGCCCGTCCAATTGAATGTATTGGCGCCGGCATTCAGTTGTACCGGGAAATAATTACCTGCCAGTTCCGGCAGCGGGTTATTCGGGTTTTGCGGGATCCATCCTTGCGGGATGAAACGCCAGGAGCCTTTAGCTGCGCCATCCGGAAAATCGGTATCGATGCCCAGTATCAATCTGCGCATGAGCGCGATATCATAGGTTGTGATCGTGCCGGAGTGATTGACATCCGCCCCAAGGTAGGAGACAGGGCTGGAGAACTGCGCTACCCCCAGGACATGCCGGGCAACCAGCACGGCGTCAAAGGTGGAGATGTATTCCAGCGGGCTGCCGGATTTCTTCAGGTAAAGCCGGTATTCGCCGGGTTGCAGACCTGTAAAGACGTATTGCCCGTTAGCCCCGGTCGTGAACATGTCAACCGTATTGTCCTGGGCATCCCTTAATTCCACCTCAACGCCTTCCATGTCGGCGGCATCAATGCTTGAAGCGATCGTTCCGTTGAGATCAGCCTGCTGGGCGGCGAGGCTGCCTGCGAACAAGGTTATGAAGAAGATCCAATATTTTTTCATGATATCCTGATTTAAGTTGTTGGGAAAAGAGAGCGAGCGCATTATTGTTTTGCGATTTTCAGGTTAAGGGTTCCTTCATCCGTCAGCAGGCGCAGGATGTAGATGCCGCGCGGCAATCCTTTCAGGTCGATGCTGCCCTGGTTGAGCGCAACGTTCACCTGCCTGCCGGCTGCATCGTGGGCGATAACCTGGTTGATGCGGATGCCGTCGGTTTGCAGGTACAGGACGTCGGATGCCGGTACGGGGAAGGCTTTGATCCTGGAGGCCAGTTCCGGTTCATTGACGCCGTTGACCCCGGTGACCGTACTGGTGGTGGCGAGTTCCTCTACCGGGATCAGCTCTTCAAGGTTGTTGATGACAACGGCGTTTTCAACCTCCATGGTCAATTCTTCGGTGGTTCCCCGGAAGATGACGTCTTCAATGGTCACGTGCAGTTCGCCGATCTTGCCCATGCCGGTGGCGGGTTGTCCGTCGATCCGCGTGACGGCGATATGGATGCGGTTGTGGTCGGGGTCATTTCGGTAGAAGGTGATCATGGACTGGTTCTGCACGCCGATCCAGGAATTGCCGAAGGTGGCAAACGGGCTGCCGGGAACGATAAACGCGGGATCGTAGACGATGGTAAACGCCACGCCGTATACTTCGTTGGTCGGCGCGTCAGAAGCGCCCAGGATGATGTTGAAGGTTGCCGGCTGACCGGAGGATACCTGCGCCGGTTCGACATAGATCGGGCTGGTGATATTGGTAGCGGCGTAGGGCAATCCTGCGGGGCGCTGCACTTCGCCGTCGTCCGGTCCGCCGGGTACAAAGTTGGATTCTTCGGCCCAGTTGAGGTTGAGCGCCAGGGTATCCGCCGCATTGACGGCGCCGTTACCGTCGGCGTCGATGTGCATGTAATTGACGTTGCTGTTGGGGGTGGATTGGGCCCATGGTGTGGCGGGCTGGCTCATCCAGTCGAGGGTAGCGCCCGTTCTCGGGGGGCCGGTCTCTCCGAAAGCCAGGCCGATGGGCAGCAGGTCGTATTGGTTGACAACGCCGTTGTGATCGGTATCGCCCGGCCAGACCCGGTTGGGATCGCCGTTGATGTCCACCCAGCCGTTGCCGATCGTTACAGGTACGAGCTGGCCGTTGCCGTTGGAAGCTTCAATGATCACCGGCGAACTCGTGAAGGCAACCGGCGTCAATCCGTCGCCGGTGGCTGTAAAGCACAACTCGAACAGGGTAGAGGCGCCCGGCAGGGTTACCCCCTGGGTGCTGTTGCTGAGCCAGGAGAACCGGAGTTCGCCGTTCTGGAAGGTCGGGTATCCGAAATTGAAGTTGGTATTTGACAGGTCCGGCAGGTTCAGGCTTTGAATGCCGGTCAGCAGCAGTTGGGCCGGGTCCCAGTTGATGGTGAACTGCAGCGATGCGATATTGTCAAAATTTGAAGCGGTGACCGGTATGCAGACCTGTTCATTGGTTTGGGCGTAGCCATGACCGATGGAAAGGGTCGGTCCGTTGCCGCTGGTCGGGCTGCAATCGGGGGTGATGTTGCCGGAGGTATAGGTTTTTCCATCCTGGTCGGTGACGGTAACCGCATAGGTATTGCTTTGCGAGCCGGAGACGGTACTGGCGAAATTGGTTTGTTCGGAAAATCCGGTGCTCCAGTTGAACGTGAAAGGCGGCGTGCCGTTCCAGACCGCGCAGGTGATGTTCACGGCAACCGAGTCGGGTTGTATGGTATTGCAATCATAGGTAATACCGGCAATGAGTGACCCCGGGGTGCCGTCGCAGTCCGGCACAATGGGGTCGGGGGTATAGGTACAACCGTTGGCGTCGGTGATGGTCACATTGAAGGTGAAGGGCAGGGTAGCTGTCGTGGAGCTGACCTCGTCGGTTGTATCCCGTTTGCCGGTGTTCCATTCGAAGATAAAGGGCGCCTGTCCGCCCGACCAGACGATGGTGGACGCGGTGACTACCGTGGAGTCCGGAAAAATCTGGCAACTGTAGTTGCTGCCGGTCAGGAAATTGGGTTGGGCGGCCAGGACGAACAAACCGCGTGTGGTTTTGCCGTTCTGGTCAGTGACCGTGACCTGGTAAACACCCAGCGGAACACCGGAAATGTCCTGGGTGGTGTTGGCATAGCTGTCCGGGCCGGTCCAGGCATAGGCATACGGCACGCTTCCGCCGGTCGATTCGACATCGATATTGCCGGAGGTTGAGCTGCATAGCGCTGAAGGGGTTGCGCAGGCCGATGAGAATGCCGGATTGTTGAGCGAACTGCCGGTAGTGACGGCGCCGCTGAGCAACGCCGCCGAAATGAGCGCGCTCCCGGGATTGAGCGCGATGATTTCAACCGGCACGGGGTCGTCCGCAAAATCCACACCGGTTTCCTGGCCGGAATCGGAGGTGGCGTTGAAACAAATGGAGAACAGGACCGAGTCGTCGGCCAGATCGACCGGGTTGGCCTGGGATTCGTTCCATGAAAACCGCAATTCGCCGGGGGCCTGGGTGGCAAAGTTGTTGGCGGTGAGGTTGGGCAATCCCAGGTTGTCAGCATGGGTGTAGGTCAATACGTCGGCATCCCAGGTAATGGTGAACTGCATGCCGGCGATATCTGCGAACCCGCGGGCGGTGACGTCAAGGCAAACTTCCGAGCCGGGCTGGGCCACCTCGGAACCGATCGACAGGGAGAAGCAATTGCTCCCGCCTTGCCCCCAGGTGTTTGAAAAGGCTGCAAAGGAGAAGATAATCGCTAGTAGAAAAGTTCTTTTCATGATTTTATTTTTAATGTTATGGGAATTATGATTTGAACGATACAAAAGTAGGCCCGCTGTTGGTCCTGGGAAAGTACATTATTTTTAAATTATAAATGCAAAATGTAAAATTTTAAATTTAAAACTTTGATAAACAATGGTGTAGGATTATTGATATAGATTTTTGTAAATTGGCGGGCTATTATCAGAATCAGAAAAATGGAAAAATCTCTGCTGGTGAGGAGTCTGAAGGGCCTTTCGGCCGCCGAATTGAGCAGATTCGGCGAATTTGTGCATTCTCCTTATTTCAATAAAAGAGAAGATCTGAACCGCCTTTGCGCCTGTTTGCTGGCTTTCGGACCCGCCTTTGAAGACCCGGGTCTGGAAAAGAAACAGTTTTACCGCACCGTATTCGGCAGCGCGGAATACCGGGAACTGCCGTTCAATAATCTTATTTCCGACCTGTTGAAATTGTTATACGAATTTGTCGCCCTCGAGGAGCTGTCCGGCAAGGAAAGCCTGAAAAAAGACCTTTTGCTGGGCGGCCTGCTGGAAAGGGATATGCCCCAACAGGCCGAGCGGCAGATCAAGAGCTGGAGCCTGGTGCAGGAAAAACGGCCCCATCGCAATTTCGATTACTACTACGGCGAATACCGCCGGTTCGAGCAACAGGATCGCCTCAACCTGGGTAAAGGCAAACGCGGGTACGACGAAAGCCTCCAGCAGGCCAGCGACCACCTCGACCGGTATTACGTAGCCAACAAGCTCCGCATCGCCTGCGACATGACCAGCCGCAACGCCGTTGTGCAGGCCGGATACGAATGCCACCACCTGGACCTGATCCAGAACATGGCCCTCCGGGACAGCAGCGGCCTGCAGGAAGACCCCGCTTTTCAGGTATACGCCAAAACGCTGGACATGCTGCGCGGCGCCGACAGCTCCCGGGATTTTCAGGAACTCAAACACCTCCTGATCGAAAAAGGCGGCCAATTCCCGCGGTGGGAGCTGCGGACCCTCTACAATTACGCCCTCAATTTTTGCGTTCGACAGATCAATTCAGGCCGGACCGACTATTACCGCGAGATCTGGGATCTGTACCAGGCCCTGCTCAAGGAAAATATCCTCTTCACCGAAGGGCACCTGACGCAATGGACCTATATCAACATCATCACGGCCGGCATCCGGCTCCAGGAATACGACTGGACCGAAGCCTTCATCCATGCCTACAAGGACTATCTGCTGCCGGAGGAACAGTACAACGTCTATACCTACAACCTGGCCGCGCTGTACTTCGAACGCAAGGATTACGGACTCGCACTCCAAACCCTCCACGATGTGGAATTCACAGACGCCTTCTATCACCTCGCCGCCAAGATCATCCAGCTCAAGAGCTATTACGAGTTGGAAGAGACCGAAGCCTTTTTCTCCCTGGCAGAAGCCAGCCGCAAATTCCTGAGCCGCAACCGGCAGTTGTCCGAATACCAGAAACGCTCAAATGAGGCCTTCCTGCGCCTGGCCCGCCGCCTGTACGAGATCCGCCTCCGGTCCGGGCTGATGCCCCGGTCGGTTTTTGCCGCCCAGGTGGAGGGGTTCCGCAAAAAGCTGGATGAGGTCATGGCCGTAGCCAACAAAGATTGGCTCGAACAGGCTGCCGACCGGTTGATCCAACAAAAAAAGGGACCATCCGAAGCGCTTTCGCCTGAATAGTCCCTTCTCACAATTGTGATTCCAGTAGTTGGAATCCCCCCTCTTTGAGAAAATTTATTTTATATCGACGCATCCTCATGCGTCAGATCGTCGGTACCATTGCCGGCCGGAGGTTGTCCAATCCAACGCATCCCCCTCCGACCTTCGGCGTTAAATCACCTCCCGATCACCAGCTTCAGCACCCTCGTCGTGCCGTCGTCTCCGGTTATGCGGACGAGGTACAGGCCCGGCGCCTGGTCGTTGAGCCGGAGCGCTACCCGGGATTCGGAAGTCTTCAACCGGCGGACCAGCCTGCCGAATTCGTCCGTCACCTCAATCGTTGCGGAGTCCGATCCGCGGTTCAGGAAATGTTCCAGGTTCAGGGTTGCCTCACCTGCCGCGGGGTTGGGCCATAGTTCCACCCTCGGTCGGCCGGCCTCGCTGAAAGCCGGATCGATGCCGTATTTTTGCTGGTTCGCGCCGTAGGGCGGGTCGATGACCACGTTGTCGAAAGTGGCGGTGACCACACTGTTGGAATTGGCTCCCGAAGTGATCAGGCCCACCTGGATGCAGGCATTCATCGGAACGGTAACCGCAAAGGCATAGGTCCATGTTACGCCGTTGACCGAGTGATAACCCTTGAAAAGGTTACCGGTCCGGACGATCCGGAGCCAGCGCGATCCGGGGGTGCTGATATACGACGGATAGGACGGACTGTTGTCGGCGTACCGCACAAACCGCTGCAATGCGTTGACCCCCTGGTAAACCAGCGCCACTTTTTTAGCGCCCGGGCTGGTGGTTTCGCGCATCACGATCCCGGCAAATCCCGGCAGCGTCAATCCGGCGATATGGGCGGTGATGGAACCGTCGCCGCAGATCTCCGTACCCACGTAAGCGCTTTCGTCATTGGTGACCCCCGGCGTATAACAACCGTTTGCCATCAGGGTGAAGGTGCCGGAAGGACTGTCATAAGCAGCTTCGCTTCCGTCCGTACAGCCGATGCCGTCCGGAGATTGCGACCAACCGCACGGCAGGCCGGTCACGGTGATGTGGGAAACGCAATTTGCCGAATTTCCGGCCGCATCGGTCGCCGTGACGATCACGGGGATGACTTCGCCGAGATCCTCGCAGGAGACGGCCGGCAGACCGGCTTCCAGGCTTTCCACGCCGCAATTGTCGGACGCGGCGGCCAGGCTACCCGCGTCCAGTTCGAGGGCTGCTTCGCCGTTCAGGCTCACCGTTGCGTCAGTGCAGTTGATTACCGGATCGGTATTATCCGCCACGGTAATGGTTGCCGTACAGGTCGAACTGTTGCCGTTGGCATCGGTCACCGTGAGCGTCACCGTGTTTTCGCCGATATTTTCGCATTCGAATTTGACCAGGTTTGTCCCGAACGGAGCTTCTTCAGAGAGGCCGCAGGCGTCGTTTGAGCCGTTATTGAGTTCGTCCGGGGTGATTTCGAACTGGCCGTCCGCATCCAGGTAAACGGTCAGGTTCCGGCATAAGGCAACGGGCGGTGTGCGGTCTTCAACAGTGACAACGGCCGTGCAGGACGAACTGTTGTCCTTGATGTCGGTCACCGTGAGGGTTGCGGTATTGTTGCCGGTATCCGCACAACCGAAGGACTGCTGACTGAGAACTGCCGACTGGATTCCGCAGGCGTCATAAGAGCCGTTGTCCACTTCTTCCGGTTGCAGGGTATAGGCGCCTTCGCTGTCGAGCTGGATGGTGATATTCCGGCACAAAGCCGTCGGCGGGGTATTGTCCACCAATGCCGGGTCCTCATCGTCGGTATTGCCGTCGCAGTTGTTGTCGATGCCGTCGCAGATCTCAGTCGCTCCCGGGTTGACGGCCGGTTCGCCGTCATCGCAGTCGAGGTCGGCGCCGGTCAGTTCTGCGGCCGTTTTGTAGCCGTTCGGGCGCAGGCATTGGGTAAGGGTTGCGCCGTCGGAATAGCCGTCGTTATCGGCGTCCTTGTACCAGGTCTGGCCGGGTTTTTGGAGCGGGTCGTTGTCGTTGCAATCGGTGTTGTCGGCCACATAGCCGGTGGGCTGGGTGCAGGCGCTCTGGGAAACGGCCGGATCGCCGAAGTTGTCGCTGTCGCTGTCCCGGTACCAGGTAATCGGGAATGCGTTCATATCGGAATCATCACAATCGGTATTGTCGGTGACGTATCCTGCGGCGCATTCTGCACAGAATTCCTGGGAGACAGCCGGATTCCCATAACCGTCGGAATCGCTGTCGAGGTAGCAGGTGACGAGCACTATGGCGCTTTGGAATTCGAAAGCCCCCAAATCGAAGCCGCCCTGGGCAGGTCTGGGCGCGTCCTCAAGGTCCGTTCCGGGAGCGCCTGTCGGCGTGGCTGAATTGATCGCCGGAGAGCAGGCTGTAAGGTGAAGGTCGCCGGAAGAAGTGGGTGCAAAATTATAATTCGGTTGCTGGACAAAAAGCGGGTCGGCATCCAGGTTGCCGTCGCCGGCATAACCGCCTTCCACGATGCTGTGGTCGATTACCGGGACCGGGCTGTTCAATTCGCTGAACAGGGAGGAGTTGCCCCAGAGGATGCAATTGGTCAGGGTGGATATTGCGCCGTTATTGTTGCGCAGGACCGCGCCTCCCAATCCGGCGTAGTTGCCGGAAAAGGTGCAGTTGGTCATTAAAGGCAAACTGGTGCCGCCGTGGGCATCTGAGGTGACAGCCCCTCCGTACCTGGCGGTGGAATTGCCCAGGAATATACAATTGGTGAACACCGGGTTGACCGAACTGTTGGAGGAACCGTCGTTGTTGACCGCACCGGCATTGAACGAGGAATAATTGCCGATAAAGCTGCAGTGGGTGATGATCGGGCTGCAGTCACCGTCGGTGGTTGAATTATTCCAAATGGCCCCTCCCGAGCCGCTGGCGTAGTTGTTGGTAAAAACGCAATGTGTGAAGGTCGTGCCCGCTATACCGGAGGAGGAGGCGCTGTTATAGACCGCCCCGCCGTTTGAACCCGTATTTTGTGTAAACAGACAGTTGGCGATCACCGGGCTGCTGACATTACCTGCTCCTGAAGCCGAATTTAACAATCCGGAGCCGTTGGAGGAGCTGGCATATCCATTCCGGATCGTGAACCCGTCCAGCACCGTTGAACTTCCTACATTCTGGGCCCGGACCACATTGATGGAATTTCCCGAAGAGGAAGCATTCTGGTTGATGTCGCCGTCGAGCACGGTTTCATTCACCATCCAGTTCCGTTGGGTCAGCAAGGTCTCCGAGCCGGTAAAGCCGCCGTACAATCCCACATTGCTGACCAGTTGGAAGGACGCCCCGGTGTTGTTATCGGTCTGCCCCGGCCCTTCGTCCGGGTAATAGATGCCGGCTGCTACCCATATCTGATCGCCGGCCCCGGCCGTCTGCAAGGCTTTTTGAATGGTAAGAAATGCCTGACCCCAGGAGGTGCCTGTATTGGAATCATCTCCTGCAGGTTTAACGAACCAGGTAGCGGCAAAAAGGCCGGACTGGAGGAGGAAGAATGCCGCGACAAGCAGGTTACGGCGTACTAAAGAGTTAAAAACCATCCTGCAGGCAGGATACATCGTAATTTCTTTTTTCATGACACAATCGTTTCAGTGTTTAAATGTTGATTCAAAGAATAGCCGGCGGCTGGGCCGTAGCGCAACCGCACGGCTCAAGTGGATTGTGTCACTTTGCAGCCGGTTTGCGACCGGAGGCAAAGTGAACTTCACTGATTCTTTTAAACAGGACAGGCAGATACAGGCGCCTGATAGTAAGGTGTGACAGATTTCAGGTTGGATATTTCCGTAGTGTGACGATGCAAATATTCAGGAAATCCCGGAGCGGCGGGTTTGCGGAAACAGCAAAATGGTTGGCGCTCGTTGCAGATGGGAAAAACGTTCGCGCTCGTTGCAAAAGGTCGGCCGGCGTTGCATCCCCTCCTCGATTCCTCCCCCGACCGCCGTAGCTCACCAAGAGCGAAGGAGGTAATACCTCAATTCCTCAATTCCTCGATTCCTCCTCCGACCGCCGAAGCCTTGGCGGAGGTGGTAATTCCTCCCCCCTCACACCTCGCTCGGAGAAACGCCGAAGCGCTCCTTGAACCGGGTAGAGAAATACTTTTCATTGCCGAAGCCGACCATGATGGAAACCTGGGTGACATTGCCCTCCTTGTTTTGGAGCAGGACCAGGGAGCGGTCGAGCCGGAGGTTGCGGAAATAATCGGTGAAATGGTCGCCGGTGAGGGCTTTGAGCTTGCGGTGCAGCTGAGACCGGCTCATCGCCATATGGCGGGCGGCTTGTTCGATGGAGTAGTCGCTGTCTTCCAGGTTTGCTTCCAGTTGGAGGTTGAGGCGGCGGAGGAATTCGTTGTCGGCCCTGGAAAACAGGTCGGGTTCGATGCGGCCTGCGGGGTTGCCGTTGAATTTCAGCTGCAACCGCCGGCGCTGTTCGATCAGGTTCTCGATCTGGGCGAGCAATTCCCGGGTCTGGAAGGGTTTGGTGAGGTACGCGTCAACCCCTTCGCGGAGGCCCTGGATCCGGTTGTCGAGGCCTGATTTGGCGGTCAGGAGGATGATCGGGATATGGGAAGTGCGTTCGTCGTTCCGGATCTCGGCGGTCAGTTCGTAGCCGTTTTTGCCGGGCATCATCAGGTCTGAGATGATCAGGTCAGGGATCAGTTCGCGGGCTTTGGCCACTCCCTCGTCGCCGGTGGAGGCTTCAACTACGCTGAATTGATCCGGCATCGATGACTTGACGAACCGGCGCATTTCGGGATGGTCTTCGACCAGTAGGATGAGCGTTTTTTGATCGGCGGAGGTTGTCGGTCTCCGGTCGTTCAGGGGCTCTTCCTGCGGATCGTTTTCCGGTTCGGCCGGTGAGTGGACGGCCTCGGCCCGGGTTTCGGCCGGGTTTGCGGATGCCGGCAGCCAGATGGTAAAGGCGCTGCCGGCTCCTTCCCGGCTGTTCACCCTTATCCGTCCGCCGACCAGCTCTATCAGTTCCCGGGTCAGGGCCAGGCCGATGCCGGTGCCGCCGGCGTGCCGGGTTGTTGCGGATTCCGACTGATAAAAACGGTCGAAGATCCTGGATTGTTCCGCTTCCGGAATTCCGGGCCCGGAATCCTCCACTTCGATCTCCAGTCCGCCGGGCATTTGTATGGTGCGCAGGGCGATTGCCCCGTGTTCCGGCGTAAATTTCACGGCATTGGACAGCAGGTTGGTGACGGCTTTTTCGACAATATCGCGGTCGAAGCGGAACGGCGGGACCTGTTCCGGCCCGCGATAGCTCATCCGGATGTCCTTTTTGCCGGCCAGGGGCAGGAACGATTGGTAGACCCGTCGGATCACTTCCTGTATATCTCCTTCCCGAAGGTCGGGTTTCATCTGACCGCTTTCCATTTTGGCGAGGTCCAGCAGCTGGTTGACCAGCTCCAGGAGGCGTTCGCTGTTGCCGGCTACCATGCGGAGGCGTTCGCGGAAGCGGCCTTCCCGGTCTTCTTCCAGCATCTGGCGGACCGGCTCCAGGATCAGCGTCAGGGGGGTGCGGAACTCATGGGTGATGCCCGAGAAAAAGCGGGATTTTACCTGGTCTAGTTCGGCGAGCCGTTCGGCTTCCCGGGTTTCAAAGTCCAGGCGGTTGCGCAGTTTGATCCGGTTGATATGCGCACGGTAGATCAGCAGGAACAGCCCTGCGGCCATCAGGGAATAAATCAGCCAGGCTATCCGGGTGGCCCACCAGGGCGGCAGCACGGTGATCTGCAGGGACGTTGTGGTATCGCTCCAGATGCCGCTGCTGTTGGCGCCCTGCACTTCAAAGGTGTATTTGCCCGGTTTGAGGTCGGTGAAGGAAGCCGAACGCTGGTTGCCCACTTCGATCCAGTTGGAATGGGCGCCTTTGAGCCGGTAGCGGTACTGGTTTTTATCCGGGGCGGTATAGTCGAGTATGACAAAATGGAGGTTCAGCAGGTTCTGGTTGTAACGGAGGGTGATCCGGTGGGTGTATTCGATGCTGTGCCTGAGCAATCCGGTGGAGTCGCCCGGCAGGATTTCCTGGTTATTGATCCGGATTTGGGTGATCACCGGGCCGGGGCTGTAGGGGTTAAGGGTGATGTTGTCGGGATCGAATGCGGATATGCCGTTGACGCCGCCGAAGTAGAGCATGCCGTCCGGGCCCCGGCAATAGGCGTTGGTGTTGAATTCGTTGTCCTGCAGGCCGTCTTCCACGGAGAAATTGGTGAATTTTCGCCCGGCGATCGAAAATCTGGACAGGCCCCTGTTGGTGCTCAACCACAATTCGTCCTGGTTTTTTGCGGGCAGAATCCCGTAGACGACATTATCGGGCAGACCGTCCCGGAGGTTGAAATGGATGAATTCGCCGGTAGTTTTGTCCAACCGGTTCAGGCCGCCGCCTTTGGTGCCGACCCACAAATAGCGATCCGGCGCTTGCGGATCATCGAGCGTGGACAGTACGAAATTGTTGCTCAGCGATTTCCGGTCGGACGGGTCGGTGCGGTAGATCCGGTACTGCGGCTGGCCGGATTCGAGGCCTTTCGCCCGGATCAGGCCGTGCTGGGTGCTGATCCAGGTCTCATCTCCGCTGAACATGAAAGAATAGGTCTGCAGGCTTTCCTTCACATCTTCCAGCATCCGGCTGTAATCGTACAGCGTAAATTGTCCGGACCGGGGGTCGAACCGGGCCAACCTGCCGCCGAGGCCGCCGATCCAGAGGGTTCCGTCCTTTCTCCGGATCATGGAAGAATAGTAATTGACTTTCAGGTCCGGGTGATAGACCGTTTTGCTTCCGGATTCCGGGTCGTATTTCCAAAGCTCGGTATAACCGGGTTGAGGCTCGGTCAGGTACCAGAACCGGCCGGCTTCGTCTTCGATCATGCTGAAAACGCGGAGGTGCCAGGTGGGAATGCCCGGCGGTATTTCGGCGATGGTATCCAACTCCGGATGGTATAACCTGAAGTGGTAGGCCCTGCGCAGCCAGAACCTGTTTTGCCGGTCCTGGGTGATGTTCCAGATGCTGATGCCGGAGGCCAGGTGCCGGAAATTTTCCTTGGCCGGGTTGTATTTGAGGATGCCGTACCCGGTGGTGCCGAACCAGACGATGCCGGACCGGTCGACCAGAACTTTGGTGGATTTGACCGCATCTCCTTCAAAGGAGAGTTTCTTTTCGACGTGCAGGGCTTCAGGGTCGCCGTCGGTGGTCATCCGGAAGGCGAAATCGTAGGCGGAAACCCAGACATGCCCGTTTTGATCGGCAGCAAAACTGTTGACGGCGCCGGCGCCGGCAGGCAAATCGAAATACCGGGTCTGTTTCCCATCCAATAGCGCCAGAGAATTGCTGCCGCCGATCCAGATGCGGTGCAGGGAATCCTCATAGATGGCGGACAGGGTGCCTCCTTCCTTCAGGCTTTTTAACGGAATCGGAACGGATTTTCCGGTTTTCCAGTCGACCGAGAACGCACCGCCCGTTCCTGCTGCGATCAGCCTGCCGTCGGACAGCATTTTCAACGCCTTGGTTTCAACCCGTGATGAATCGGTGGAAAGGAATACCCTGGAAACGCGGAGCGCTCCGTTTGCGGCGGATTCGATCCGGATGAGGTATCCCCAGGTGGTGCCTGCCCAGATGCCGCCGGAGGGGTCCTCCGCTATGCACATGACCGTATTGTCCGAGAGGTTGAATCCGTCATCAGTCGATTGGATCCGTTGAAAGGATAGGGTTTCCCGGCGGAAGATGTTGATGCCGCGGCTTTCGGTGCCGGCCCAGATCCTGTTTTGGGAATCCTCATAAAGGGAAAAGATAATATCGCCGGAAATGGAAGTGGAGTCGAACGGATCGTGTTTGAATGCGATGAACTGGTGTCCGTCGTAGCGGTTAAGGCCGTCTTTGGTGCCGAACCAGAGGAACCCGTCCCGGGTTTGGATCAGGTCAAAAACCATGCTTTGCGAAAGCCCGTCCCGGCTGGTGATCTTTTCCAGCGGCGTGTTTTGTGCACACAGGTTCCAGGCGCACAGCAGGAGGGATATCCAGATAGTTTTTGTCATTGATTGGGCTGCAATTGCCGTACAAAGTAACGAAATCAAATCCAATTCGGGCTTTTAAGGGCGGGAATTCAGGGGAAAAGCCGGTGGAAAGGGCTAAGGCTAATTTTATATACGGATGGGAGGGGGGAGGGTTTCGTTGGTTCATTGTTTCATTGCTGGGCGGGCGTTGTGGAGTTTAAAGCTCGCCTTACATTTCAGTGACAACAGATAAGGATGTAAAAAAGAACTACCCGAACCGCAGCGGCCCGGATAGTTCCCGAAAGTTATGATTCCAGTTTAAAAATTACAGGAGTCCCACGCTAAAAAGTATTACACAGATCCTAAAGAGTCAATTGAGGATTAACCTGGAAAATTGGGTTGTCCCGTTTTCGCCGGTCAACCGCACCAGATACAGGCCCGGCGCCCGGCCGCTCAGGTCGATTTCGGTCCGGGCGCCGGCGTGCACCTGACGGTTGAGGATTTGCCTGCCCGTACCGTCGAGGATTTCCAGTGTCAGGACGCCTGTTCCGGCCT
>JACJYC010000006.1:297500-331176 GCA_020636325.1 Lewinellaceae bacterium | reverse complement strand
AACAAAAACCAGAAGCAACAAAAAGTTACCCCTTAACACCCTCACAAAAGCCCACTCACCAAATAAATCAACCCCGCACCAGCACCCGCGATCAGCGCATACGGCAATTGTGTCCGCACATGATCAATATGGTCGCTGGCCGAGGCCATCGACGACAGGATCGTCGTGTCCGAGATCGGTGAACAGTGGTCCCCGAACACGCCGCCGCCGATCGCCGCAGCAATCGCCATGCTCACATCCGCACCCATCTGTTGCGCCATCGGCACCGCGATCGGGATCATGATGCCGAACGTCCCCCAGGATGTACCCGTGGAAAAAGCCACAAAACAGCTGATCAGGAAAATGAGGAACGGCGCCATGCCCGGCGACAGCCACGATTGCGTGATCTCGGCTACATAGATCCCCGTACCCAGCTTCTTGCAGACCGCCCCGATGGCAAAGGCCATCAGCATCAGCAACGCCAGCGGCATCATCCCGGAAATCCCCTTCATCGTCAGGTCGAACATCTCCCGTATCCCCATGATCCGCTGCGTCTTGTACAGGATCATCGAAAAGATCAGCGAACTCAGCACCGCCGTCAACACCGCCGTTGAACCGGATCCCTGCCCGATGGCAAACACAAACCGGCTCCCCCAGCCGGCTTCCGGCATCGCCTCCGCAGCCGCCGACCAGCCGGTATAAGCCAGCATCAACGGCATCAGCAATACCATCACCAGAATGGGCAGCACCATGTTGAACGCCCGCGGTTTCACCCCCTCTTTCGTCGCCACTTCGGTCAATTCGTCCGATACCATCGGCGTCGCCCCGTCAGGCAGCAACTTGCCCTCTTCCCGCACCCGCTTTTCGGCTTTCCGCATGGGGCCGATATTCACATTCCAGTAAATGACCGCCAAAACGCTCACCAAGGCGATCATCGGGTAGAAATTGTACCGCATGGCCGAGAACATGGTCTGAAACGGATCGGCGAAACCCTGTGCCGCCAATAACCCCATAATGAAGGCGCCCCACCCGTTGAACGGGATCAGAATGCTCGACGGCGCCGACGTGGAATCGGCAATATAGGCCAGCTTCTCCCGCGAAATCTTCATTTTGTCAAAAACCGGCCGGTATAACGCACCGACCGTCAGGACCGAAATGCTCGATTCCACAAAGATCAGGGCGCCCGTCAGCCACGCCAGAAACTGGACGGCAAATTTGTCCCGCCCGTTCCCCTTGCCCTCATACCGGAGCAAAAACCGGCTGACCCGCTGTATGAACCCCTCTACCCCACCCGACCGCTGGATGAAGATGATCAGCCCGCCTACGAGCGCGCAGAACATGATCGTTCGGGTATTGCCCGCATCCTGGAATACATCCACCAGGGCCTGCACCGTGTTGAGCGTCCCCGTAAACGGATTCCAACTGCTCAGGATCAACCAGCCGAGCCAGATCCCGAATAACAGGGAAAAGAATACCTGCCGGCTGGCAATGGCCAAAACAATGGCCAGCACCGGCGGCAGCAGGGAAAAAATGCCGTAATGCACGATCTCTGGTGTTGCCTCCATAAATGTCGCTTGTGAAAGGTTATGCTTTGCAAAAGTGCATTTTTTCCGCTGAAAACAAAAACAGGCCGCCCCCGGTATAGGAACGGCCCGCGCCTTTTGGCTTTCTGGAGCTTATAATTTTGTCTCGATTGAAGGATTGATTCTAAATAATCCGATTTTAATCGTCCTTTGGTCAGCGAAATCGATTCAATCGACCACGCCGCGGCGTGGCGAATCAATCGATTCAATCGATTCAATTTCAAAGGCTCGAATCCGCCTTCTTCACCTTGCAGTTCGCCGGATTGCAGTCAGCAGGCTTGCAATTGGCCGGGTTGCAGTCAGCGGTGGGTTTGCAGTCAGCCGGGTTGCATTTCTTGTCAAGAGCAGCCGTGGTAGCGGCCGGATTCAGGAAATTCACCTGTTGTACCGTACCGCCGGCCTGGCAGGATTTCAGGGGCATGGCCGTATTGCCGGTCGAAGGAGCCGGAGCCGCCGTAAGGGCAACCGTTTTCGCTTCCGCAGTGGAAGTCTGGTTGACAGCAGCTGACTTTTTAGCGGCGCAGGCTGCCTGGCATTGCGGGCTGGGCTGGCACGATTGGGCCTGAAGGCTCGTAAAAGCGGCAGCCGTCAAAAACAGGACGGAGAGGAAAAATAATTTCTTCATGGTAAAAAGACTGATTTAAGGGTTAACCCGGATCCGCCGGGTTGCGGCTTTGGAAATAACAAGAGCAAAAGTAGGCGCAATATCCGCCGGTACTTGCAACCCAGGTGTTACCCACTTGTTAAAGAGCTGTTAATCAGGCATGGCGATCTGGCGCAAATGCGTTATTTTGCACTGAAAACGAATATTCCGGAATAAGGCTGTTCCGGCCGGGAAGCGCGTTGGAAACCAGGGGCGCAAAATCATCCATCCGCCGCAATGACACCGCCGGCGTTGAACAGGCGGACGCCCCGTTACCTTCTCCCCTCCCGCACCAAAGATATAATCATCCATTATATGGTCAACCCCGAAACAATCGTGCAATTCCTGAAACGCCGCCAGATCAGCCTCCTGATCGGCGCCTGCGCCCTGGCCATGGTAGCGCTGATCGCCTTCCAGGTGAACTGGATGAAACATTCCAGCCGGCTGATCGAAGAACAGTTCAACAACCGGGTCAATATGGCCCTGTGCAGCGCCGTGGAATCGCTGGCAGCCGACCAGAACAGCTCTGCCAGTTTCCGCGCCTGCTGCGCCGAGGTCAACACCCAACCCGGCTGCATGCAATCCGTGGATGAACTCCCGACCGCCACCGGCATGAACCAGACGCTGGCCCAGTCCCTCAATTTCTACCAGATCTCCCTGCCCTACGAAGCCGTTATAGCGCCCAAGGACACCCTCAACGTCGAACAGGGTGAAATTCCGCCCTTTTCCTGCGCACTGACCCCTATCCTCCAGGACGATACCCATATGCTCCAGTTGCAGTTCAAGGGAAAAGCCGGCTATATCCTCGACAAAATGGGCTGGATGGTCGGCGCTTCCATTGTCATTTTGCTGTTCATCAGCGGGATCTTTACCCTGGCCTCCTACTATTTGCTCCGCCAGAAAAAGATGAGCGACCTCAACCGCGATTTCTTCAACCATATGACGCATGAGTTCCGGACACCCCTGACCAATATCCGTCTGGCAAGCGGCTTGCTGAGCAAAAAAGACCAGGAGCTCCGGTCGAATCCCTACCTGGAGATCATCCGCAAGGAATCCGACCACCTCATGAAACAGGTGGAAAGCGTCCTGCACCTGGCCACCCTCGAAAAAGGGGATTACCTCTTGAAAAAATCGCCCGTCGACCTGCAAAAACTCATCGGCGAAGTGGTCGGCAGCATGGAATTGCAGATCCGGGAAAAAGAAGCCCAGGTCCACCTCGACGGCTCCCAAACGCCCTGCTCCGTCACCGGCGACGCTTTTCACCTCTCCAATGTATTCCGCAACCTCCTCGATAACGCCCTCAAATACAACCCGGGAAAGACCGCCATCCACATCGGTTTCCGGCCATCAGCCGAAGGGTGCACCGTGCTGTTCGAAGACAACGGCGTAGGCCTGAATGAAAAGGAGCAGGAAATGATTTTCAATAAGTATTACCGCGGCTCCGGCGACCAGAAAGGGTTCGGCCTGGGACTGGCTTACGCCAAAAAGATCGTTGAAATGCATATGGGCCGCATCCAGTTGAGCAGTACCCGCGGAGCAGGCGCTCATTTTGAATTGTTTTTCCCAAATTAAGCAACGGTCCAATCATTGCGCTAAGACCGAGTACTCAAGCCCATGGACAAAAAACAGATTCTCCTCGTTGAAGATGACATGAACCTCGGCATGCTGCTGATGGATTTCCTCGAATCGGAAGGTTTTATGGTGGTCTGGCGAAACGACGCCGTTTCAGGACTGCAGCAATTGAAACGCCAACCGTTCGACCTCGGCATCCTCGACATCATGATGCCCGGCATGGACGGCTTCAACCTGGCCCGCAATATCCGGGACCAATACCCAACCCTCCCCTTCATCTTCCTGACCGCGCGGTTGCTCAGGGAAGACAAGCTCAAAGGATACGCCATCGGCGCCGAAGACTACCTCACCAAACCCTTCGACGAGGAAGAACTCCTTTG
This sequence comes from Lewinellaceae bacterium, assembly GCA_020636325.1. Taxonomy (GTDB): domain Bacteria; phylum Bacteroidota; class Bacteroidia; order Chitinophagales; family Saprospiraceae; genus JACJYC01. Next base: position 327,019 of record JACJYC010000006.1, on the reverse strand, counting down.
CAAGGTCAAGGTCATCCTCCGGCGCAAACAAGCTTCAACTGCCCTGCAGGTCGACGCCGAATGCGCCATCGGCCGGTATCTGTTCGATTTTTCGCGCCAGGAACTCCGCCTCAACAGCGATATCGCCCGGCTCACCGAAAAGGAAAGCGAAGTCCTCCACCTCCTTTGCAAATACCGCAACCGGATCCTCCGCCGCGAAGACGCCGTAAAGGCCATTTACGGCAAATACGACTATTTCCTCGGCCGCAGCTTCGACGTCTTCATCTCCCGCCTCCGCAAAAGACTCAAGGACGATCCCGATGTCAGCATCGATAACGTATTTAAGGTCGGCTTCATTTTCAATGCCCCCGAAGGTTAATTTTTTCGTTTAACCGGCTCTATTCCCTATCTTTAGGACGAGAGGTTTGGAGGAGGTGAGAGCGTCAGAGCGTGAGCGGGAGTTCGAAGCATTCTCCCCGCTCACTCTCTCACTCTCTCACCCTCTCACCCTCTCACTCTCTCATTCTCTCACTCTCTCATTCTCTCATTCTCTTAATCTCTTAATCTCTTATTCTCTTCTTCAAACAAACCAATATCATGAAACTCAATTGGACCTCTTTATTACCGTTCGCGCTTATGCTCTGCTCTTTTCGGCCCCTGCCTGCCCAGCACTTTCTGGAAGGCCATTGGGAAGGCTCCATCACCTTCGGCGGCATTTATTCCGAACAATCCTATCCCTTTGAGCTTTTCCTGACCGTGAAGGGCGGCGTCAAAGTGGAAGGCCGTTCTTTCGTGTACCTCGGGCCGGATAATGTGATTGAAATGAAGGTGAGGGGATACATCTACAACGACCGGTCGGTAGCCCTGGTGGAAAGCGAATTCATGCCCCGGGAAGGCAAGGAAAATGAGCCGCCGTTTTTCAGGAAATACCAGTTCGTCTACTCCCGCGGATTCTGGGATACCGGCATCGACGGTTACTGGCAGCAGATCACCCCAGAGGTAATGGACGACAACCGGGAAATGGGCCGCATCAAGCTCAACAAGGCCAAATCTAAAAAAGCGTAGTATATTTGCAGGATATTAACGGATACGCCGCAACCCTTTCAACCTAAAAAAAGTAACCGTGAAACCTGCCGCCGCTACACTTTTTTTCCTGCATCTCATATTATCCCTTTCCGCCCAACCGCCCGCCGACGTGGTTGAAGACGACCGCTTCAGGGCCCAGGTCAGAAAAGATACCGAGACCCTCTCGGAATTGCTGTCCGAAGACCTCGTCTACATCCACTCCAACGGTTTGGTGGAATCCAAATCCGATTTTCTCAAGAGCATCGCTACCGGCAAGATCGTCTATCAGGAAATGAAAGCCGCCGGGGAAAGATCCTTCCGCTACCTGGGCCGGGTCGCCATCGGCACCGGCATCGTCAATGTCAAAGGTTTGTTCGATGGAACCCCGTTCGACATCCAGCTCCGGTATACCTCCGTATACCACAAACAAAAAAACCGCTGGTGGCTGGTATCCTGGCAATCGACCAAGATCCAGTGACCGGGCCGACCCCGGCCTCCTTGTGCTGAGCGAAGCCGAAGCACCACTCCCATCCGCCATAGCCCCAGGCGAACGCGGGCTCTCACCCTCCCCTCACCCTCTCACCCTCTCATCCGCCGTAGCCTCACAGGCGAAGGCGGGCTCTCTCCCCTCTCATCCGCCGTAGCCCCAGGCGAAGGCGGCCTCCCTCTCTCATCCGCCGTAGCCTCACAGGCGAAGGCGGGCTCTCCCTCTCTCATCCGCCGTAGCCCCAGGCGAAAGGCGGCCTCTCTCCTCACCCTCTCACTCCCCTCTCACCCTCTCTCATCCGCCGTAGCCTCACAGGCGAAGGCGGCCTCTCACTCTCTCACCCCCGCTCACCCTCTCTCATCCGCCGTAGCCTCAGGCGAAGGCGGGCTCACCCTCTCACATCCGCCGTAGCCTCAGGCGAAGGCGGCCTCACCCCCTCCCACCCTTAAACCGCTCCCAATCCCCAATTTCATCAACATCAGAAAGCAGCGGCAACACCTCATAATCCGCGCCCGATTGCCGGATCCGCGCCACCGTTTCCCGGAAGACCGTATCCGTGCTCCATTCAATACCTTGAAAAACTTCCGGCGCAAACCGGTTCATGCCCAGCAGGTAATACCCGCCGTCGGTCGCCGGTCCGATCACAAAATCCGAATCGTCCAGCAGTTCGAAGGCCTCATCGAGCAACACAGGGCTCAGATACGGGCAATCGCTGCCGATGATGACCGCCTTGTCGTGATCGGCCAGTGCGGTTTCAAAGGCGTAGGCCATCCGGTCGCCCAGGTCTTCTCCTTGTTGCAGCATTTTCCGGAAATCGGATTCGGGCCAGCCGTCGGCTTTATCCACAAAATGGCTGTACCAAAGGTATTTTTCAGCTTCCGAACCAAGGGCGGCCCTGCGCGTGAGGTCAAGCAACTCGCGATAGATCGCCAGCGCCCGCTCGTCTCCGACAGCGGCAGCCAGCCGGGTTTTGACCTTTCCGGGTTCCGGATTCCGGATGAATATGATCAGTGCGTTATCCATAGGCTTATAAAAAATGAACCCTCTCCTGAAAAGAAGAGGGTTCAAGTTGTTTATATGGCTAAGAAAAAGCAGGGAAAACCCTGTTAATCTTCTTCCACTTCTTCGAAATGCATGCGGCGTGCGGCCACATCTTCGTAAACCTCCTTCGTCATGACGATCAGGTCCTTGAAGCGACGTGATCCGGTTCCGGCAGGAATGCGCTTGCCGACGATGACGTTCTCCTTCAAACCGTTCAGGTTGTCCTTCACCGCGCCGATGGCTGCCGTGCTGAGCACCTTGGTCGTTTCCTGGAAGGAAGCCGCCGAGATCCAGCTGTCGGTACCCAACGAGGATTTGGTGATACCCTGCAACAGCGGACTGGAGGTCGCCGAAATGGCGTCCCGGTATTGAACCAGCTGCTTGTCGTTGCGCTTGAGGTACGAATTCTCATCGCGCAACTGGCGCAGGGTAACCAATTGCCCCGGCTTGAGGCGCGTGGATTCCCCGGCGTCGGTGACAAACTTCTTGTCAAAGATCCAGTCGTTCTTTTCAAGGAATTCGTACTTGTCCACCGCCTCGCCTTCCAGGAAGCTGGTATCGCCCGGATCCTGAATTTCAACGCGGCGCATCATCTGGCGTACGATGACCTCGATATGCTTGTTGTTGATCGTAATACCCTGTGAGCGGTACACTTCCTGAACGCCGTTGACCAGGTATTGCTGTACGGCAAAAGGCCCTTTGATGCTCAGGATATCCTTGGGAGCCACCGCGCCGTCGGACAGCGGCGTACCCGCCCGGACAAAGTCTCCCTCCTGCACCAGGATATGCTTCGACAGACCGATGAGGTATTTGCGGGTCTGGCCGTCTTTGGCCGTTACCGCCACCTCGCGGTTACCGCGCTTGATCTTGCCGAAGGAAACCACGCCGTCGATCTCGGAAACGATCGCCGGGTTGGACGGGTTCCGGGCTTCGAACAATTCCGTAACCCTGGGCAGACCGCCCGTGATATCCTGGATCTTGCCGAGTTTGCGCGGGATCTTCACGATCTTCTGACCGGCTTGTACCGCCGAGTTCGGATCGATGGAGATGTACGAGCCTACCGGCAGGTTATAGCTGCGCAATTCCTCGCCGTCGTTGGAAATGATCCGGATGGTCGGGATCTTGCGCTTGTTCTTCGGTTCGATGATGACCTTTTCCTCGTACCCCGTCTGGTCGTCGCGTTCGATCCGGTACGTAACGCCTTCTTCGACATCCTCGAATTTGGCAATACCGGTGAATTCGGAAACGATCACGGCGTTGAACGGATCCCAGTCGCAGATCAGATCGCCGCGGGAAACCGTGCCGCCTTCCTTGACGTGGAGGCTGGAGCCGTAAGGAATATAGTGGTTGGAAAAGATCTTCTTGGTTTCGGGATCGACGATCCGGACCTCTCCCGTACGGGAAAGCACCACGTTCTGAACCTCGCCTTCATCATTGGCGAACTCCGTCGTCCGCAAGCTGTCGAACTCGAGCACGCCATTGAACTTGGCGTGGATCTCGGATTCGGTCTTGGACAACGAAGCCACACCGCCCACGTGGAAGGTCCGCAGGGTCAGCTGCGTACCCGGTTCACCGATCGACTGCGCGGCAATGATGCCCACCGCGTCGCCCATTTCGGCGATCCGGCCCGTAGCCAGGTTGCGGCCGTAGCACTTGGCGCATACGCCCTTCTTCGATTCGCACGTCAGTACCGAACGGATGGTAACCAGCTCGATCAGGGACTTTTCGATCTTTTCTGCCATGCGGGCATCGATGAACTCGCCGGCCTTCAGCAATACCTCATCCGTTTCCGGGTGTACGATATCGTGCAGCGTAAAGCGGCCTTCGATCCTGGACGCCAGCGGTTCAATGATCTTTTCGTTGTCCTTGAGGGCCGAGGTTTCAATACCGCGCAGCGTGTGGCAGTCGTCCTCCAGAATGACCACATCCTGGGCAACGTCCACCAGACGACGGGTAAGGTAACCGGCGTCGGCCGTTTTCAAAGCCGTATCGGCCAGACCCTTCCGGGCGCCGTGCGTAGAAATGAAGTATTCCAAAACCGACAGACCGTCCACGAAGTTCGAAAGGATCGGGTTCTCGATTACGGCCCCGCCGGAGTCGCCTGACTTTTTCGGCTTGGCCATCAATCCCCGCAATCCGCACAACTGCTTGATCTGCTGCTTGGAGCCCCGGGCGCCGGAGTCCAGCATCATGAACACCGAGTTGAAGCCCTGCTTGTGCGAAGCCAGTTCGCGCATCAGGGTATCCGTGATCCGGTTATCCGCGTACGTCCACTTGTCGATGATCTGGTTGTAACGCTCGTTGTTCGTGATCAGACCCATGTTGTAGTTGTCCCAAACCTCATCTACTTCGGATTGGGCCTCTTCCAGCATGCGTTCCTTGATGGAAGGCGTGATCAGGTCGCCGAGGTTGAAGGACAGACCGCCTTTGAACGCCCACATGAAGCCCATTTCCTTGATGTTGTCCAGGAAGTCGGCCGTGACGGCAAAGTTGGTGCGCTCCAGTACGTCGCTGATGACCTTCTTGAGGTTCTTCTTGGTCAGCAGTTCATTGATATAGGGAACCCCCTCCGGAACAGCCTGGTTGAAAATAACCCGGCCGGTCGTGGTTTCGATCCGCTTGTATTCGAGCCCGCCGTTATCGCCGTCTGCTTTGGCGCGAACGGCAATATGCGCGTGAAGGTCCAGTTGGCCTTCGTTGTAGGCAATGATCACCTCCTCAGGCGAGTAGAACTTGCGTCCTTCCCCTTTCACCTTGATTTCGGCAGTGGATTTGCGCTCCTTCGTGATGTAGTACAAACCCAATACCATGTCCTGTGAAGGCAGGGTGATCGGCGTACCGTTCTGCGGGTTGAGCATGTTGTGCGAAGACAACATCAACACCTGCGCTTCCAGGATCGCGGCGTGGCTCAGGGGCACGTGCACCGCCATCTGGTCGCCGTCAAAGTCGGCGTTGAAGGCGGTACAAACCAGCGGGTGAAGCTGGATGGCCTTACCTTCGACCAGTTTCGGCTGGAAGGCCTGGATCGAAAGCCGGTGCAGCGTCGGAGCCCGGTTGAGCATTACCGGGTGACCGCGAAGGATATTTTCGAGGATCTCCCAGATGATCGGGTCTTTCCGGTCGACCAGTTTCTTGGCCGATTTCACCGTTTTAACGATACCGCGCTCGATCAGTTTCCGGATAATGAACGGCTTGAACAATTCAGCAGCCATCCCTTTCGGCAAACCGCATTCGTGCAGTTTGAGCGTCGGGCCGACCACGATAACCGAACGACCGGAGTAATCCACACGCTTACCGAGCAGGTTCTGACGGAAACGGCCCTGCTTGCCTTTCAGGATATCGCTCAGCGATTTCAGGGCGCGGCCGCCTTCCGCTTTTACAGCGTTGGATTTGCGGGAGTTGTCGAACAAAGAGTCGACGGCTTCCTGCAGCATCCGCTTTTCGTTCCGGAGAATGACCTCAGGCGCTTTGATCTCCAGCAGCCGCTTCAGGCGGTTGTTCCGGATGATCACGCGGCGATACAGGTCGTTGAGGTCGGAGCTGGCGAAACGGCCGCCGTCCAAAGGTACGAGCGGGCGCAATTCCGGCGGCACCACCGGCAGGTACTGGATGATCATCCACTCGGGGCGGTTCTCCATATGGGTGAGCCCTTCGCGGAAGGATTCCACAACGCGCAGACGCTTGAGAGCCTCCGACTTCCGCTGTTGGGAAGATTCGTTGGCCGCCTGGTGCCGAAGGTCGTACGACAACTGGTCCAGGTCAAGGCGCATCAGCAGATCGCGGACCGCCTCGGCGCCCATCCTGGCGATGAATTTCCGGGAATCGGAGTCATCCAGCGTAGCGTTCTCCGCCGGCAGGGTCTCCAGGATGTCCAGGTATTCCTCTTCCGTCAGCAGGTCCAGCTGATTGACGCCGTCCTCTCCCTTCACACCGGGTTGGATAACGACGTAGCGTTCGTAATAAATAACCGATTCCAGCTTCTTGGACGAAAGGCCCAGCAGGTAACCGATCTTGTTCGGCAATGATTTGAAAAACCAGATATGCACGATCGGAACGACGAGCTTGATATGCCCCATCCGCTCGCGGCGGACTTTCTTTTCCGTAACCTCAACGCCGCAACGATCGCAAACGATCCCTTTGTAACGGATCCGCTTGTATTTACCACAATAACATTCGTAGTCCTTTACCGGACCAAAAATGCGCTCGCAAAAAAGGCCATCGCGTTCAGGCTTGTAAGACCTGTAATTGATGGTTTCAGGCTTCAATACCTCACCATACGAACGCTCCAGGATCTCATCCGGGGACGCCAGGCTGATGGTGATGCTATCGAAGGCATGACTTTGAATATGACCCTTCTTTTTAAACGGCATATTATGACTTTTTTAAAAAATTAATCAAACTTCACATCAAGCGCCAGACCACGCAATTCGTGGATCAATACGTTGAACGATTCCGGAATGCCGGGCTCGGGCAGGTTGTCGCCTTTGACGATGGCCTCGTATGCCTTCGCACGCCCCGTGATATCGTCCGACTTGATCGTGAGCAGCTCCTGCAGGATATGGGATGCGCCGAACGCCTCAAGCGCCCACACTTCCATCTCGCCGAAGCGCTGACCGCCGAACTGCGCCTTACCGCCCAGCGGCTGCTGGGTGATGAGGGAGTACGGACCGATCGAACGGGCGTGCATCTTGTCGTCGACCATGTGCGACAGCTTGAGCATGTAGATCACCCCGACCGTGGCCTGCTGGTGGAAGCGGTCGCCCGTTTCACCGTCCGACAGGTAGGTCTGCCCCAGATATGGCAGGTTCGCATCGACCATGTACTGTGCGATCTCTTCCTGGCTCGCCCCGTCGAAAATCGGCGTTGCGAATTTGACGCCCATTTTCTCACCGGCCCATCCGAGTACGGTTTCGAAGATCTGGCCGAGGTTCATCCTCGAAGGTACGCCCAGCGGGTTCAGTACGATGTCCACCGGCGTGCCGTCTTCCAGGAACGGCATATCTTCGGAACGAACGATCCGGGAAACGATCCCCTTGTTGCCGTGGCGGCCGGCCAGCTTGTCGCCTACGCGCAGCTTCCGTTTTTTGGCCATGTAAACCTTGGCCAGTTTCAGCACGCCTGCAGGCAGCTCGTCACCGATGCTGATGTTGAATTTCTCGCGCTTGTAACGGCCGACTTCCTCGTTGACCTTGATGCTGAAGTTGTGCAACAACCTCGCGATCAGCTCATTGGTCTTGCCTTCCGTCGTCCAGTTGCTGTAATCGACCGTGGAATAGTCAATCTCGCGCAGCAGGTCCTGCGAAAACTTGACGCCTTTCGGAGCAACCGGTTCACCGTAAACGGTCTTGATGCCCTGAGAGGTCTTGTCGCGCAGGAGGACCATCAGCTTGTCGATCAGGATGGTTTTGAGCTCGTTGATCGCGATCTTGTGCTGGTCGTCCAGCTTGGCGATAACGTCCTTCTCCTGGTTCTTCTGCTGTTTGTCCTTTTTGGCGCGGGCGAACAACTGCTTGTCGATCACAACGCCGGTCGTGGAGGGGGGCGCTTTCAGGGAAGCGTCCTTCACGTCGCCGGCCTTGTCGCCGAAGATGGCGCGCAGCAGTTTTTCTTCCGGTGTCGGGTCGGATTCGCCTTTGGGCGTGATCTTGCCGATCAGGATATCGCCTTCGCGCACCCAGGCGCCGACCCGGATGATCCCGTTTTCGTCGAGGTCCTTGGTGGCTTCCTCGCTGACGTTGGGGATATCGTTGGTCAGTTCTTCCTCACCCAGTTTGGTGTCGCGCACATCCAGTTCGAAGTGTTCGATGTGGAGCGAAGTGAAGATGTCTTCCTGTACGACCCGCTCCGAAATCACGATGGCATCCTCGAAGTTGTAACCTTTCCAGGGCATGAAAGCCACCTTCAGGTTTTGGCCCAGCGCGAGTTCACCCTTGTCGGTAGCGTAACCGTCGCAAAGGATCTGCCCCTTGGATACCCGGTCGTTGCGGCGAACGATCGGCTTGAGGTTGATGCAGGTCCCCTGGTTGGTCCGCAGGAATTTGGTCAGGGTGTACGTTTTGCGGTTATCTTCGAAGGAGATCAGCTGATCTTCTTCCGTGCGGTCATATCGGATGACGATCTCATTGGCGTCCACGTATTCAACAACGCCGTCGCCTTCCGCATTGATCAGCATGCGGGAGTCCCGGGCAACCTTGCCTTCCAGACCGGTACCGACAACGGGTGCGCTCGGGCGCAACAGCGGTACGGCCTGACGCTGCATGTTCGAACCCATCAGGGCCCGGTTGGCGTCATCGTTTTCCAGGAACGGGATCATGGAAGCCGATACGCCCACGATCTGGTTGGGCGCCACGTCCATGTATTCGATCTCTTCCGGGGTAAGCACCGGGAAATCGCCGTGCTCGCGGCACTTGATCCTGTCCGACTGGAAATGGCCTGCCTCGTCGATCGGCGCGTTGGCCTGTGCGATCTTCAGGTCGTCTTCCCCTTCGGCGGAAAGGTACTGCGCGTTGCCTTCCACGGTAACGCGACCTTCCACCACCTGGCGGTAAGGCGTTTCCAGGAAGCCCATTTTGTTGATCTTGGCGTGTACGCAGAGCGTAGAGATCAGACCGATGTTGGGGCCTTCAGGCGTTTCGATCGTACACAGACGCCCGTAGTGGGAGTAGTGTACGTCGCGCACCTCGAAGCCGGCCCTTTCCCTGGACAAACCGCCGGGGCCCAGCGCGGAGATCCGGCGCTTGTGGGTGATTTCCGACAGCGGGTTGGTCTGGTCGAGGAACTGGCTCAGCTGGCTGGTACCGAAGAAGGAGTTGATCACCGACGACAAGGTACGGGCGTTGATCAGGTCGATCGGGGTAAAGACCTCGTTGTCCCTGACGTTCATCCGTTCCCTGATGGTGCGGGCCATCCTGGCCAGACCTACGCCGAATTGGGCGTAGAGCTGTTCGCCGACCGTTCTGACACGGCGGTTGCTCAGGTGGTCGATATCGTCGATCTCGGCTTCCTGGTTCATCAGGCGCACCAGGTATTCAACGATGGCGATGATGTCTTCCTTGGTCAACACGAGGGTTTCGTCGGAAGTTTCAAGGTCCAGCTTGCGGTTGATCTTATAGCGACCGACATCGCCCAGGTTGTAGCGCTTATCGGAAAAGAACAGCTTGTCGATGATCCCGCGGGCCGTTTCTTCATCGGGGGGATCTGCACCGCGCAATTGGCGGTAGATATGCGTCACGGCTTCCAGTTCGGAGCTGGAAGGATCCTTTTGCAGGGTATTATAGATAATGGAATAGTCGAGCTCGATGTCCTCGCGCTGGAGGATGACGGTATCCATCTCGGCATCCAGGATGTACTCGATGTTTTCCTCGTCGAGGATCACATCGCGCTCCAGGATGATTTCGTTCCGTTCGATGGTAACCACCTCGCCGGTATCCTCATCAACGAAGTCCTCGGTCCAGGTACGGAGCACCCGGGCGGCGAGTTTCCTGCCGATGGAGTTTTCCAGCGATTCGCGGGTTGCGGATACCTCATCAGCCAGACCGAAGATATCCAGGATGGATTTATCCGTATCGTAGCCGATAGCCCGCAGCAGGGTTGTTACCGGGAATTTTTTCTTGCGATCGATGTACGCATACATCACGGTATTGATATCCGTCGCGAATTCCATCCACGCCCCTTTGAACGGGATCACCCTGGCCGAGTAGATCTTGGTGCCGTTGGGGTGGAAGGTCTGCCCGAAGAATACGCCCGGCGAACGGTGCAGCTGGGAAACGATCACCCGTTCTGCGCCGTTGATGATGAACGTACCTTTCGGGGTCATGTACGGAATGTTCCCCAGAAATACATCCTGAACAATGGTCTGGAAATCGATATGCTCTTCATCGTTGCAGGAAAGCTTCAACTTGGCTTTCAGCGGCACGCTGTAAGTCAGTCCGCGCTGCATGCATTCGTCGATGGAATAGCGGGGCGGATCGATGAAGTAATCGAGAAATTCCAGTACGAAAATGTTTCTGGCATCAACAATGGGAAAGTTCTCCTGAAACACCTTGTACAAACCTTCGTTGATACGGTTCTCAGGAGTCGTTTCCAGTTGAAAGAATTCCTGGAATGACTTCAATTGGATTTCTAGCAGGTCAGGATACTCTGAGGAGAGTTTGATTTTGCCGAAGCTGACGCGTGCTTCTTCGGCATTTAACACCTTACCATTAGACGTCATTGGCAAAAAGGATTTAAAAAGGACAGGCAACTAAAGTCTTTCAATAGACTGCCTAAACAATATATTACCGGTGAAACCCCTAAAAAGTTCACTGGTGACCCAAATATTCTGTAAATATACGACAATAGGCCTAGCCAGTTGCAGCAACTGGCTAAGCCTTTATCCCCGAAGCCGAACCCGGCTGCTACCAACCGGGCCTGTCGGTACGGGGAACGTACTCCGTTACTTCAGTTCCACAGAAGCGCCGGCAGTTTCCAAAGCGGCTTTGATTTTCTCAGCCTCATCTTTGGGAACACCTTGCTTCACCGGAGCCGGTGCGCTGTCTACCAGGTCTTTGGCTTCTTTCAGGCCCAGACCCAACAGATTCTTCACTTCTTTCACTACCTGCAACTTGGCAGCACCGCCGGAAGTAAGGATGACATCGAATTCGGTTTTTTCAGCAGGACCGGCAGCTGCGTCGCCACCGCCTGCAGCAGGACCGGCAGCAACTGCAACAGCAGCAGCAGCAGGTTCGATGCCGTAGTCTTCTTTCAAAATTTGCGCCAACTCGTTAACCTCTTTAACGGTGAGGCTTACCAATTGTTCAGCAAATGCTTTCAGATCAGCCATTTTAAAATGGTTTTAAAGTTTGTACGATAATGAATTATCGTGCGTAATACTTGGAAGCTTATCTTGATTGCCGCGCCCGAAGGCAAACGGAAAATATTCGGACGTTATCAGGCGCCGCGTTCCTCCAATGCCTTGATGATGCCTGCGAGTTTCTGGCCGCCCGAATTGAGGGCGCCGATGACATTCTTGGCCGGAGATTGCAGCAGGGCGATGATCTCCCCGAGCAATTCTTCCTTGGACTTGAGCGAGCTGAGCGAATCGATCTGATTGTCGCCGACAAAGACGGCGGAATCGATATAGGCCGCTTTCAGCACCGGCTTGTCGCTGCTCTTGCGAAACTCTTTCAGCAACTTGGCGGGAACGTTGGCCGTTTCCGTGAACAATACCGCAGTAGGGCCGTGGAGCGAGTCGTTGAGCGCTACATAGTTGCGATCATCCGGAAAGGATTCCATGGCTTTCCGCAGAAGCGTGTTTTTCACAACGCGCATTTCAACGCCTTTCTCAAAACACAGCTTGCGGAATTTATTGGTCTGTTCTACCGTGAGCGTAGAGGAATCGGTCAGGTAAAAATAGGATACCTGCGAAAGTTTGTCCTTCAGCGCTTCAATGGTAGCTGTTTTTTCTTCCCTCGTCATTTTATTGATGAGATTTAAATGCTTATTGAATTGTTTTGGTGTCCACCTTGATGCCCGGGCTCATGGTGCTGGCCACGGTGACGGACTTCACATAGGTGCCTTTAGCGGTAGAAGGCTTCATGCGCAACAGCGTGTGGAGCAGTTCATTCGCGTTATCGGACAATTTATCCGGGCTGAAAGAAACCCGGCCTACGGAAGAGTGAACAATACCGAACTTATCTACGCGGAAGGAGATCTTTCCTTGTTTTACCTCGCTTACGGCGTTGGCGACATCCTGGGTAACGGTGCCCGTCTTGGGGTTGGGCATCAAACCGCGGGGGCCGAGGATACGGCCGATCTTACCGACCTTGGCCATCACCTGCGGCATGGCAATGATGACGTCGATATCGGTCCAGCCGCCGGCGATCTTGTCGATCATATCGTCGAGGCCGACGAAATCGGCGCCTGCATTCCTGGCGTCCTCCTCTTTGTCCGGGGTGACCAGCGCCAGAACGCGCTTGGTTTTACCGGTACCGTGCGGAAGGCTTACCGAGCCGCGCAGGGCCTGATCCGCTTTACGCGGGTCGATGCCGAGGCGAACGTGCAGGTCGACAGAAGCGTCGAACTTGGTGGTGTTGACCTGCTTGACCAACGCCATTGCGTCCTCCAGGGTGTAGAGCTTGCTGCCTTCCACCTTGCTGTTGGCCGCTTTTCTTTTTTTACCTAGTTTGCTTGACATTTTCAAAATTTTGAGGTGAATAACGCCCCGGCTTGGTACCCGGGACTCCCTGCTGCGGCTGCCCATCGGCCGGCCGCTTATGAGTAATTAATTTGCAGCTTATTCAGCCCAGGGCGGCGTACCGGTAACCGTGACGCCCAGACTGCGGGCCGTGCCTGCCACCATTTTCATGGCCGATTCGATCGTGAAGCAGTTCAGGTCGGGCATTTTGTCTTCCGCAATGGCTTTCACCTGATCCCAGGTAACGGAGCCGACCTTGTTGCGGTTGGACTGCCCGGAACCTTTCTTGATCTTGGCCGCTTCCATCAGCTGAGCCGAGGCAGGCGCCGTTTTGATGACAAAGTCAAACGACTTGTCCTTGTAATAGGTGATCAGCACCGGCAGCACCTTCCCCATTTTGTCCTGGGTATCGGCGTTGAAGCGCTTGCAGAATTCCATGATGTTCAGGCCCTTGGAACCCAGTGCCGGGCCAACGGGAGGAGCCGGGTTAGCCTGGCCGCCTTTTACCTGAAGTTTTACAAAACCATCTATTTCCTTTGCCATGATATTGCTTTTTAACCGGCTGGTTCCAATCGTTTTCGGGAAGCTGATCCCGGCCGGCGCTCACTTTTCCGGCAGGAAGCAAAAACGCGCATGGAACGGCGCCTGAAACAAATAAGAAACCAGTTGATCAAGCTTGTTTTTCGACCTGCATGAAATTGAGTTCTACCTCCGTTCCGCGGCCGAATATCTTAACAATCACTTTCAGTTTTTTCTTCTCTTCGTTCACCTCCTGGATATCCCCTACAAATTCGGAGAACGGCCCGTCGATGATCTTGACGGTTTCTCCCACGATGAAGGGTTCGATCAGGGATTCGCCCACATCCAGCGATTCGTCAACCTTGCCCAGCATCCGGTTGGCTTCGGAAGCCCGCATCGGGATCGGCGTCTCTTTGCCGAGGAAGTGAATGACGTTCTGAACGTTGGCGATGCTTTGTACGATTTCAGGGGTCAACTTGGAAGGAAGGGCCTCAATGAGGATATAACCGGGCAGGATATTCCTTTCGGAGATCACTTTTTTCCCGCCGCGGATTTTGTAAACCTTTTCAGTAGGTACCAGCACCTGGGTAATGAAATCATCCCAGTTGTTGCGCTTAACCTCCAAATCAATACGCTCCTTGATCTTGCGCTCTTTCCCGCTGATAACCCTTAGGGAGTACCACTTCTTCTCTTCAGACATTGAAATTAGCTGTTGATTCTATAGATGAATTCGGTAAACCCTTTGGACGCCAGGTCCATTACAGCGATAACAGCTGCGAGGATAAGCGTGGAAACGATCACCAGGATGGTGCTGCTCTGCAGGCTTGCCCAGGAAGGCCAGGTTACCTTGTTGATCAGTTCGTTGTAGCTTTCCTTGATGTACAATTTGATACTTTCCATAGCAGAATGAATCAGGTGGAGAAAATTATCTTCTCCGGGTTATTTGCACGGGCAGAGGGGCTCGAACCCCCAGCCTACGGTTTTGGAGACCGTCACTCTACCAGTTGAGCTATGCCCGTTTGTAAAAGTTATAGAACGAGTCGGCAGTTCGCCGATCTGCAGTCGGCAGTTCCGGATGAGGGAACCAACAACAGCCTGATTGACGAACTGCCTGCTTATACTTGTATCCGGATCTGGCGAATTAGGCCAGAATCTCTGTAACCTGACCGGCGCCAACCGTACGGCCGCCTTCGCGGATAGCGAAACGGAGACCTTTTTCCATGGCGATCGAGTTCAGGAGGTTAACTTCCAGCGTTACGTTGTCGCCGGGCATTACCATTTCGACGCCTGCAGGCAGGTTAACGTCGCCGGTAACGTCCGTCGTACGGAAGTAGAACTGCGGGCGGTAGCCGTTGAAGAACGGGGTGTGACGACCGCCTTCTTCTTTGCTCAGTACATAAACCTCACACTTGAATTTCTTGTGCGGCTTAACGGAGCCCGGCTTGCAGATCACCATACCGCGGCGGATGGCGTCCTTGTCGATACCGCGCAGAAGCAGACCGGCGTTGTCACCGGCTTCACCGCGATCGAGCAGTTTGCGGAACATTTCCACACCTGTGACCGTAGAGGTCAGCGGCTTTTCGCCGTCTTTCATCATACCGATGATCTCAACCGGATCGTTCACGTTGATCACACCGCGTTCGATACGGCCGGTAGCAACCGTACCGCGACCGGTGATGGTGAATACGTCTTCGATCGGCATCAGGAACGGCAGGTCCGTCAGACGGGCAGGCGTTTCGATCTGCGTATCAACGGCGTCCATCAGTTCGCGGATGGCTTTGATGCCTTCCGGAGTGCCTTCCAGCGCTTTCAGTGCGGAACCGCGGATCACAGCAGCGTTGTCACCGTCGTATTTGTACTGGCTGAGAAGTTCGCGAACTTCCATTTCAACCAGCTCCAACATTTCTTCGTCGTCAACAAGGTCAACCTTGTTCATGAAAACAACGATATTGGGAACACCGACCTGGCGCGCAAGCAGGATATGCTCGCGGGTTTGAGGCATAGGACCGTCCGTAGCAGCTACCACAAGGATTGCACCGTCCATCTGAGCGGCGCCCGTTACCATGTTCTTCACATAGTCGGCGTGGCCCGGGCAGTCAACGTGCGCGTAGTGACGGGATGCAGTCTGGTACTCAACGTGCGCTGTATTGATCGTGATACCCCTTTCCTTTTCTTCCGGAGCAGCGTCAATAGAGTCATAAGAGGTAGCTTTAGCCAAGCCGTCACTGGAAAGAACAGAAGTGATAGCAGCTGTCAAAGTGGTCTTACCATGGTCAACGTGGCCGATCGTACCGATGTTAACGTGTGGCTTCGACCTGTCAAAAGTTTCCTTAGCCATCGGTGATGAATTTTTTTATAATTTAATGAAGAAATTTATTTGGTCCGCCAGGCAACGCCGGAATCCCAACGGAATTCTTTTGCCTCCTGCAATTTTAACAAAATCGGGCCCGCGAGGACCTCTGACCTGAGCCAACGGTGGGAATTGAACCCACGACCCCTTCCTTACCATGGAAGTGCTCTACCCCTGAGCTACGATGGCTAAATACAAAGACATTCCGGATGTCCAACATCCGAAATGCCTTTTTCGGAGCGGGCGACGAGACTCGAACCCGCGACCCTCAGCTTGGAAGGCTGATGCTCTACCAACTGAGCTACGCCCGCAAATGCAACAGTGGGGGTGGTTGGATTCGAACCCACTCAGTCATAGACACCAGATTTACAGTCTGGCCCGGCTCTCCCACTCCGGCGCACCCCCATGATAGCGTTGTCCTGCATTAACCGGAACCCTGCCTGCCGAGTTCCAAAGCGCCGGCAAAATTAAGACCGATCGCCTGAAAACCAAACATTCTGACAGGTTTTGCGCAATCTCTCCGCTAAATTGTCTCTATTTGAGCCAGCAGAGGGACTCGAACCCCCGACCAGCTGATTACAAATCAGCTGCTCTACCAGCTGAGCTATGCTGGCTTTAAAGGTCCGGACACAGCTAAAAATTACGCAAATCGCTGCAAAACAACGTTTTAGCAAGTATTTCAAACTGAAATTTGAGATCATTTTCTCAAAAGCGATTGCAAAGATATGACTTTTTTGATAAACCCAAGCGAATGAATAATTTTTTTTGGGAAAATGATGAGAAAATTTGAAACCTGACTTTTGGACATTTTTGAACCCTTTCTTTTGCGCCCGATGATTACCTTTGTACTGCCCTTTCCCGATTTAAATCTATGGTCCCAAAAAACACCCTGGCTTTAGCCATTAACCGTTTTACGTACCGGCGCGCCCGCATACGCATCCTCGTACCGGAACGCTCCGGGTATGCACCGTTCTCAGGTCTGACAGCCTCCGTTTCTGCCGCCTGACCGGTTTTCCGGCGGGAATTTTAAGCAGGGACGACTGTTTTGACCTGAGGGCGACGTAATTCATTTTGGCAGAGCTTTTAATTTTGCTTAACATTGCGCGGTTTTTGCAACAGCAAGACCATACTCAGTATTTAAAATCGTTAATATGAAGCGTTTTTTACTACTATTCTTTTTTATCGCCGCTTCCTTTTCCGCTGTGCTTGCCCAAACCTCCCTTTCCGGGAAAATCACGGACAAGGAATCAGGAGAACCCATCCTGTTCGGAACGGTCGTCCTCTATAAAAATGGTAACCTGTACCAGGGTACGGAAACCGATTTGGACGGCAACTACAGTTTCTCGAACATCGATCCGGGTAACTACGACATCGAGGCCAGCTATACAGGCTACCAGCCTCAGCGGACGGAAGGCGTGCAAGTGCTGGCCGGTAAGGCCATCAAGTTGGACCTTCAGCTGGGGTCCGGCATTACCCTCGACCTGGATGTGGAGGTGAAAGCCTACCGCAACCCGCTCGTCGAACAGGATAACACCACTTCGGGCGCCGTCATCACCAGCGACCAGATCCGAAACCTGCCCGTGCGAAACATCAACGCGGTGGCCGCCACCTCGGCCGGCCTTTCTGCCGCCGATGAAGGGGACGCCATCACCATCCGCGGATCCCGGTCGAATGCTACCGACTACTACGTCGACGGCATCCGCGTACGGGGAAGCCTGGTGCCTGAAACAGAGATCGAACAGCTGCAGGTGATCACCGGCGGTATGGAAGCCCAGTACGGGGACGTAACGGGCGGCGTGATCTCCATCACCACCAAAGGCCCCTCCAGCAAGTTCAGCGGTTCGGTCGAAGCCGAAACCTCCACCGTGTTCGACGATTACAATGTCAATCTGCTCGGCTTCAACCTCAGCGGTCCGATCCTTAAGAACAGCAAAGGCGTTTCCGTGCTCGGTTTCCGGGTCTCCGGCCGTTACAACGACCGCGACGACGACGACCCGCCCGCCGTACCCGTTTACCGCGTAACGGACGAGAAACTGGCCGAACTGGAAGCCAACCCGCTGATCAGCGTCGGCGGTACCCGCCTGGTCGCAGCTGACTATATGACGGCCGGCGATGCCAAACCGGTAAAGGCCAAACCGTACGAGGAAAGCTCCGACTACAACCTGACCGCCAAACTGGATGCACGCCTCAGCGACGCCATCGATATTACCTTCACAGGCATTTACTCCAATGGTGAAAACCGGTTCACACCCGGTGGGTGGCGCTTGCTCAACAGCCAGAACAACCCGCTGGCCCTGAACAGCTCCTACCGCGGCAACTTCCGCTTCCGGCATCGCCTGGGCGGCGCGCCGGCCGGTGAGAATCGCTCAGCATCCGTTATCCAGAACGCTTCCTATACGCTTCAGGCCGGATATGAGAAGACCGACGGAGAATCCTACGACTACCGCCACAGGAAAAACATCTTCGAATACGGCTACCTCGGTAAATTCGACGTAGACTATGTTCCCGTATTCGGAGAAGCCCTTGACACCTTAGGGAACTCCTACGGCGTCCATGTAGGCTATCGCCCGGTACTGCGCAGTTATGAGCCCGCCGCCAACAACAGCGTGCTGGCCAACTACAACAATGTGCTGGGATTCCTCAACGAAGAAGGCCTCAATACGATCGAGCCGAATTACGGATTCAGCGACAACCGCGAACTGAACGGCCAAAGCCTCGTATCGCTCGACGACTTCGTAGCCATCAACGGCCGTACGCTGGGCATCTTCGGCAGTTCCTGGAACTTCCATACCAACGTAGGCCAGGTGTATAACTCCTACGGCTATTCCGACGGCGAAACCTATACCTTCAACGCCAACGCAGCGTTTGACTTTGTGCCCGGCGGTTCTGAAAAAGGTCGCCACAATATCCAGCTGGGTATCATCTACGAACAACGCATCAACCGCAACTATACCGTAGCCCCGGTCGATATCTGGACGCTGGCCCGCCAGCAGGCCAATATCCACCTCCAGGGGATCAACCTGGAAGCTCCGGATACGGTCGGCGTGTTCGACCTGCCCGGTTTCGGCCAGACACCGCTGCTGAAAGTAACGCAATCGGCCGACTCCGACCTGTTGTTCTACAAGAAGATCCGCGAATCGCTGGGTATGGGACTTGATCAGTACGTCAACATCGACGGACTGGATCCTTCCCAGCTGAGCCTGGATATGTTTGCCGCCAAGGAGTTGAACGACCGCGGCGTATTGGGCTATTACGGTTACGATTATCTCGGCAACCGCTTTGACGGTAACTTCGAAGATTTCTTCACAACCGTTGACCCGGTAACCGGGCTGCGTACCTTCCCGGTAGCCCCCAACCGCCCGATTTATTCCGCAGCTTTTATTCAGGATAAATTCACCTTTAAGGATATCATCTTCAGGATCGGTTTGCGCGTCGACCGCTATGACGCCAACACCAAGATTCCGAAAGACGTTTACTCCCTGTATGAAATCATGGGCGCCGGCGAATTCCATTCGCTGAACGGCGGTGAGAAACCGGGCAACATCGGCGACGATTACAAAGTTTATCTGGTAGCCGACAACGGTACGGCCGTACGCGCTTACCGCGATGAAGATGCCTGGTACAAAGGCGACGGTACGCCGGTGAACGGCGCTCAGAACATTGAGGGCATCCGCTCCGGACTGATCTATCCGTACTACAAGGATGAACGCGTCCGCGACGCCCCGAACTTCATCAAGGATCCGGCCTTTGACCCCAACGTCTCTTTCGAGGATTACGAGACGCAGGTCAACTTCATGCCGCGTCTGGCCTTCTCCTTCCCCATTTCGAAGGATGCCAACTTCTTTGCGCATTACGACATTCTGGTACAGCGGCCGCCGTCCAACACCTTGTCTACACCGCTTACTTATTACTACTTCTTTGAAAGCGGCACCAGTGTCCGCAACAACCCGCGGCTGAGACCGGAACGCACGATCGACTACGAGGTCGGTTTCAACCAGGTTTTGTCGCAATCCTCTGCCATCAAGATCTCCGCTTACTATAAGGAAATGCGGGACATGATCCAGTCAAGGGTTATTTTCCCTGTTCCTGTAGTAGGCTCTTACACCACCTACGGCAACATCGACTTCGGTACGGTCAAAGGATTTTCTTTCCAATACGACCTTCGCCGGACGGGCAACGTTTCTTTGCAAGCCAACTACACCATGCAATTCGCTGACGGTACGGGTTCGGACGCCAACTCGCAGCGCGGCCTGAACAACAACGGCGTTTTGCGGACCTTGTTCCCGTTGAACTTTGACGAGCGTCACCGTTTCAACCTGGTGATGGACTATCGCTACGGTTCGGGCAAAACTTATGCCGGTCCCAGGCTGTTCGGTCTTGATGTTTTTGCCAACGCAGGCATCAACCTCCAGGGTGTAGCGGTATCCGGTCGCCCGTATACGGTCAACCAAACGCCGCTTGAATTGGGCGGTACAGGCCTCAAAGGCGCCATCAACGGCGCTCGCAAGCCCTGGAACTTCACGCTCAATCTCCGGATCGACAAGGACTTCGACCTCGGCAACCGCCTTGGTTTGAACGTCTTCCTGCGGGTTTCCAACGTATTGGATCGCCGCAATATCATCGGCGTTTACTCGGCAACGGGTTCGGCAGATGATGACGGGTTCCTGCGTTCGTCAAGAGGCCAGGATCAGATCGAGAACATCGCCGGTTCGAACAGGAGCCTGGAATCCTACCTGGTTTCGTACCAGTGGGCGCTGATCAATCCCGATTTTTACTCGCTTCCGAGAAGGATGTTTGTAGGTGCATATCTGAGTTTCTAAAATACAGACAAATCTGAATATCATGCGATATATGAAAAGATGGCTATTGATGTTGGTGTGCGTGGCGGCTGTCCTGCCCGCGTTCAGCAATGTCAATCCCAAACTCGTAAAAAAACCCAGCGCCAAGCCGGAACGGCTGAATTTCCGGGAGTCCTGCGACAACCCGGTCAGCCCGATCGACCAGGCGATCAACAACGTTAGAGCCCGCCTGAATTCTGCGGGTGATGTATGGTGGGACGGCGACGACGGTCGCTACGTAGTCCCCAAAGTACCGCCGGGGGTTCCCGAAGTTTCCTCCATTTTCGCAGGCGCCGTCTGGCTGGGCGGCAAGACGCCTGCCGGGGAATTCAAGGTGGCCACCCAGACGTACGGACGCGGCAGCGGCAGCTTCGACTTCTGGTCCGGCCCGCTGGTACCCGACGGCCCCAGCCGGGGCACTACCAGCCGGGATACCTGCGCCGCCTGGGATAGATTCTTTGTTGTAACCGGCGACGAGATCAGGTTGCACATTGCCAATTATAAGGAAAACCTTCAGAACGGCACCGAATACCGCGAGGAGGATATTCCCGCCGGCGTAAAAGGCTGGCCCGGTAAGCGGAATCCGTTCTTCTCGGAAATCCACAACTTTGACCTGCCCGACACCGAGCAAGGTCTTGCCGGTTTCTGGGATGAAAACCTGGACGGCTACTACAACCCGCTGGACGGTGATTATCCCGTCATCGAAATCCGCGGTTGCGTCACGCCTCAGTTCCCGGATGAAATGATCTTCTGGATTTATAACGACGCCGGCAACACCCACGAAGAGTCCGACGGTTTGCCCATTCGCATGGAAGTGCAGGTCCAGGCCTTTGCCTACAAGACCAGCGATGAGATCAACAATATGACCTTCCAGCGGTACAAGCTGGTCAACAGGGCTGTTGAAAGCATCGACAGCATGTACTTCGCCATGTGGGTTGACCCCGACCTGGGCTGTTACACCGATGACTACGTCGGTTGCGATATCGACCGGAGTCTGGCATTCGTATACAACAAAGATGCAGCGGACGGTACAACAGGTACCATTTGCGACGGCGGCGTTCAGACCTACGGCACCAATATCCCGCTGCTGGGCGTCGACTATTTCCGCGGCCCGCTGAATGAAAACGGTGAAGAGATCGGGATGTCCTCCTTTACCTATTATAACAACGGCGGCGTCGATCCGACTCCGCTTCCGCCGACCACCGACCCGCAGACGGTACAGGAATATTACTACTACCTGTCCGGCCGCTGGCGCGACGGTACGCCCTTCACATTCGGCGACGACGGCTACAACGACGGCGCACCGATCCGGTATGCTTTCCCCGATCCGCCCAACCAAACCGACGGCTGGTCGATGTGCGCGGAAGACCTCCCGGTCGGCGACCGGCGGACGGTCCAGGCATCCGGGCCCTTCCGCCTGGATCCGGGCGCAGTGAACGAACTCATCATCGGCGTGGTCTGGGTACCGACCGCTGTTTATCCGTGCCCGGATATCACGGCCTTGCTGGATGCCGACGACATCGCGCAGAACCTGTTCGACAACTGCTTCCGCCTGACCCGCGGCCCTGATGCACCGGATATCGACTGGGTTGAACTGGATCAGGAGATCATTGCCGTTTTCAGCAACGATACCCTGACCTCCAACAACGCTTACGAAGCCTATGCAGAACCCGTACTGCGTCTGCCGGAAGGCGAACCGGACAGCCTCTATCGCTTTGAAGGCTACCGTTTGTTCCAACTCTCCGGCCCCAGTGTCACGCTGGCCGACCGCGATGATCCGGCCAAAGTGCGCGAGATCTATACGGTAGACCTGCGCAACGGCATTGCCAAGATCTTCAACTGGGACAAACTGGAACCCGGTACCGGTACGCCGACCTCAAACCCGATTTATGTCCCGGAATTGCAGGTTAACGGCGGCAACTCCGGTATCCGCCATACCTTCAAGATCACGCAAGACCAGTTCGCCGAAGGCGACCGCCGCCTGATCAACCACAAGAAGTACTATTTTGCAGCCGTAGCATACGCCTATAACAATTATCAGTTGTTCGATCCGGTTCAGGAAACCGGTCAGCGCGAGCCTTATCTGGAAGGCGACCGCAACGTAGGCGACGGCGACAATGCGTTCTATACGGTTATTCCACGTCCGATCCTCGATCGCAAACTGCAGGCCGTTTACGGCGAAGGCGTGGAAATCACCCGCCTTGACGGTATCGGAACCGGCGGCAATTTCCTCGATTTCACCCAGGAAACGGTAGATGCATTGGAAGAACACTTCAAATCCAACATCACGCCGTTCAAAGGGGAATTGCATTACCAGGAAGGCCGCGGCCCTGTACAGGTCCAGGTTTTCAATCCGCTGGAAGTGGTCGACGGTGAATTCGAACTGGCCTTCTTTGACGGCAAGATGACCGATACAAAACTGGACGATACGGCCCGTTGGGTATTGCGCAACCTCAGCGATCCCAGCTACGGTCCTATTTACGCCGAACGGCAGATCAAGGACCTGAACGAACAGGTGCTGGCTCAATACGGCTTTTCCATTACGGTGGGCCAGCCGCTGGAAACCGGCGTTGACCGGTTCGGCACAAACGGCGCCAGGGGGTACGAAGAATCCTATATCGGCGATGCGCCTAAACAGTGGTTCCAGCCGATTCCGAACAAGACCAATCTCAATACAGGGGTGTTCTTCCTGGATAATACGATGTATGCTTTTGCTCCGACGGAAACCGGTGAGAAATTCTACGACGATGATCCCAACCAGCAATTGACCAATATGGCCGGCGGGATCGTGCCGTTCTATCTCTGCGACTGGGAGCCGAAAACCGAGGATGATCCGCCCTATATTACCCCGGCATGGACCGAGGGCAACGGCGGTCAGGCAGGCGTTCGCGCCCGTTTGAACCTGGCAGACCTGAACAACGTCGATATCGTATTCACCAGCGACAAGAGCCTCTGGAGCAAGTGCGCTATCATTGAAACGGCCAATAAATACTGGCGCGACGCCGGTTTTATTACCCAGGGCGGTTCGCTGCACTTTGATCTGCGCAATACCCCGTCTGTTTCCAAGGATGCGGACCCGGTCACCAAGCTGCCCTTGCCGGCCGGCGACGGCACCATCGGTTACGGTTACTTCCCGGGTTATGCCGTGGATGTGGAATCCGGCCAACGCCTGAATATCTTCTTCGGTGAGAACAGCACTTACGACGGTTCGCTCATCCCGGCTGCCAACAACGGCGCGGACATGATGTTCAACCCGTCCGATCTGATATTTGCAACGCCTTCGGACGATGTTCCCTTCCTGGCTCAATACAACTATGTATCCGGTGGTCAGCACTTCATATACGTGACCAAGGTGCCGTATGACGGCTGCGAAATCTTCCGGAACTTCCTGCGGCCGGGCGCCCCTTCAGGCGGCAAGGTCCAGGTGTTAAGGGAAGTTACCTGGGCCGGCCTGATCACCGCAGCCCCGGGCATGCAGATGCGCTCCTATGATGAGGGCCTCATCCCAACAGACGTCCGGGTTAAAATCCGGGTTGATAATCCCTACAAGGTGGAAACCAAACCGACGATCCCTTCCGGATACGACCGCACCGGTTCAGGCGCCAACAACTACCATCCGTTGTATCGCTTCAAGATCGACGGCAAACAACCGGAAGAACTGACGACGCCCGAAGTTGAGACGGCATTGGACGAGATCAACGTTGTTCCGAACCCGTACTACGGTTTCTCGGATTACGAAAACACTTCTACGGAAACGCTGGTTAAGATCACCAACCTTCCGCCGAAATGTACGGTGACCATTTTCTCCCTCGACGGCAAATTCATCCGCCAATACACGCGCGACGAACGGTCGGCAGCGCCTTACGGCTACGGCATTCAGGGGCAGCAGATCATTCCGGACCTGGAATGGGACCTCAAGAACAAGAGCGGCATTCCGGTTGCAAGCGGGGTTTACCTGATCCATATCAGCGCTCCGGAAGGAGAACGCACGATCAAGTGGTTCGGTGTGAACAGGAAATTTGACCCGACCGGGTTGTAATCGGTGGCAGTCTGACAGCCCGCAGTTGGCAGCTCCGGACCTCCGGATCGCCAACTGCGGGTCGTTCTGAATCAAATCGCATAAATAACTTTTTATGAAACGTATTTACTTCAACATACTTTCTGCCTTTCTGGTCCTGCTTGCAGGTTCCGGCGCGCTTTTTGCCGGCAACCCGGACCGTCAGGGCGAAGCGGGCGCCTACGAGTTGCTGATGATACCCTACGCAAGGATGGCCGGCCTCCATGCCATGAATACTTCCATGACGAGCGGCGCCGAAGCGATGCGGCTCAACATAGCGGGCCTTGCCCGGATCAACAAGACCGAGATCGTCCTGGGTAATGCCATTTATCTGCAAGGCACCGGAATCAAAATGAACGCGCTCGGGTTGTCCCAGCGGGTCGGTAAAAGCGGTGCGTTCGGCCTCAGCCTCATGGCTTTGGACTTTGGCGATATCCGCGTGACCACTACCGAACAGCCCGAAGGGACCGGCGTAACCTTCTCACCCAATTTCTTCAACCTGGGCTTGGGTTACTCTCACATTTTCGAAAACAAAATCTCTGTGGGCGTTTTGTTCCGCCTGGTTTCCGAATCGATATCCGACGTATCTGCAACCGGTTTTGCTATCGATGCCGGAGTCCAATATGTCGCCGGGGAAAAAGAGAATTTCAAATTCGGTATCTCCCTGCGCAACATCGGCTCCAGAATGACCTTCGGCGGCGAAGGCCTTTCCATCTTCACCCAGGGGACAGGCGATACGGACTACGACCTGACCTTCAGCCAACGGAGCGCCGGTTTTGAATTGCCCTCCGTCCTCAACATCGGCTTGTCGTATGACTTTTACGCCACCGAAAATCACCGGATCACCGTTTTGGGCAACTTTACCGCCAACTCTTTCTCTCAGGATCAACTCGGAGCCGGATTGGAATATTCCATGAAGGACCTGTTTATGCTGCGCGGCGGTTATAAATATGAGTTCGGCTCCGAAGATGAGATCACAGCGCCGATTTATACCGGCCTTGCTGCAGGCGCCACTATTCAGGTTCCGCTGAGCAAGGAAAACAAGAATGTCAAGTTTGGCATAGACTACGCATACCGCCAAACCAGACTCTGGAACGGCACCCATAATATAGGGGTTCGTATAAATATTTAAGCCAATACCTTGAAATTCTGCGGATAAGCCCTTATCTTTGCAGAGCAAAACAGGCAAGAACGTTTTCTCAACGCGGGAAAGCGTTCTTGCCTTTTTTAATCTTTGGCATTTTGCATTTCCAGGATCAGCAAAGAATAAATGCCCTGGTCCGGTTCCCTTATATAACCAAAAGATAAATTTTTTAAAAAATGGTTCAGTATCTGACGCAGGAAGGTTACGACAAATTGAAGGCCGAATTGGACGAATTGAAAACCAAAGGCCGTCAGGAAGCAGCGCGAGCCATTGCTGAGGCGCGAGAAAAAGGCGATTTGTCGGAGAATGCAGAGTATGATGCCGCCAAAGACGCCCAAGGGCTGCTCGAATACCGCATCAATGAACTGGAAAAAACCATGGCCAACTCCCGCGTGCTTGACCAAAGCATGCTGGATGCATCAAAGGTTACCGTTTTAACCAAGGTCACCATAAAAAATACGAAGACCGGTAAACTTATGACCTACCAACTGGTTTCTGAATCAGAAGCAGACCTCAAGGAAAAAAAGATCTCTGTGAATTCACCCATCGGCCAGGGCTTGCTCGGCAAAATCAAAGGCGATACGGCAAAAGTCTCCACGCCCAACGGTCCGATCGAATTCGAAATCGTAGATATCAGCTTATAATGGCCAGCATCTTCACCCGAATCATTCAAGGCGAAATTCCCTGCCATAAAATTGCAGAATCTGAAAAATATTTCGCCTTCCTGGATATTCGTCCGGTAAAACGCGGACATACCCTGGTAATTCCCAAAACAGAAGTGGATTATCTGTTCGATCTGGAAGATGATGAATTGGGCGACATGATGATCTTTGCCAAAAAAGTGGCAAAAGCTGTTAAGGCCGTCGTTCCCTGCAAAAAAGTTGGCGTGGCCGTCGTTGGACTGGAAGTTGCTCACGCCCATATCCACCTGATCCCTGTTGACCAGGTCGCTGACCTCAGCTTCGGCAATCCCCTTTCACTCAGCCAGGAGGAACTGGCGGAACTGGCTGCCGCGATCCGGGAGAAGGTCGAATATTGAGGATTTGAGCTATTAGCTCGAATAACCCGATTGAATCGATTGATGGATTCTTCCTGTAACACGAACCAATCAAAACAATCGGCATAATCGGATCAATCGAAAAATCAAACCATGTTCCCTAAATACGATGTCATAGTGGTGGGCGCCGGACATGCGGGTTGCGAAGCGGCAGTAGCCGCCGCCAACCTGGGATCGAAGGTGTTGCTGGCGACGATGAATATGCAGACCATCGCCCAGATGTCGTGCAACCCCGCAATGGGCGGCGTTGCAAAGGGACAGATTGTTCGCGAGATCGACGCGTTGGGCGGCTATTCCGGTATTGTCACGGACCATACCATGCTCCAGTTCAGAATGCTCAACCTGTCTAAAGGCCCGGCAATGTGGAGCCCGCGCGCCCAAAGCGACAGGATGCTGTTTGCAGCCAAATGGCGCAAAATGCTGGAAGAACACCCCAATATCGACTTCTGGCAGGAGATGGTATCCGGACTGATCGTTAAAAACGGCGTCGCAAAGGGAGTCCGCACCGGGATGGGCCTTGAAATCGAATCCGATGCCGTGGTACTGACCAACGGCACTTTTCTCAACGGCATCATCCATATCGGCGAAAAACAATTCGGGGGCGGTCGCGCAGGCGAGAAAGCGGCCACAGGCATTACCGAGCAATTGGTCCAATTGGGCTTTGAAGCCGGCCGGATGAAAACGGGTACGCCTCCCAGGGTCGACGGCCGCACACTGGATTACGCCCGGATGGAAGTCCAGCCCGGTGACGAAAACCCCGGCAAGTTCTCCTATACCGACACGCCGAAGCTGACCCGGCAACTGCCTTGCCATATCACCTATACCAGCCCGGAAGTACACGACATGCTGAAGTCGGGCTTTGACCAGTCCCCAATGTTCAACGGCCGCATACAAGGCCGGGGGCCGCGCTATTGCCCTTCCATCGAAGACAAGGTCAACCGGTTTGCCGAGCGGGACCGGCATCAGCTTTTTGTCGAACCCGAAGGTTGGGATACCTGCGAGATCTATGTGAACGGATTTTCTTCCTCCTTGCCGGAGGACGTACAATACAAGGCCCTCAGGATGGTGCCGGGGTTCGAAAACATGAAGATGTTCCGGCCGGGTTACGCCATAGAATACGATTACTTTCCGCCGACCCAATTGCAGCTTTCCCTTGAAACCCATCTGGTCAGGAACCTGTTCTTTGCCGGGCAGATCAACGGTACAACCGGTTACGAAGAAGCGGGATGCCAGGGCCTCATCGCCGGCATCAACGCTCACCTGGCCGTCAACGATCAGGAACCTTTCATCCTGAAGCGGTCCGAGGCCTATATCGGCGTACTGATCGATGACCTGATCAACAAAGGCACGGAAGAACCTTACCGGATGTTCACCTCCAGGGCGGAATACCGGATTCTCCTCCGCCAGGATAATGCCGATATCCGGCTGACGCCCCTGGCCCACCAACTGGGCATCCGCGGCTCAGCCGAACGCCTGGACAGGGTCAGAAGCAAGGAGTCCGCCGCATCGGCCATCGAAAAATTCTTTGAAGACTACAGTGTAGAGCCCGGCGACATCAACAAGGTGCTCGAAGACCGGGACTCCTCCCCTATCCGGCAGAAGGTCAAACTGCACGGCATCCTCCTGCGGCCGCAGATCAGCATGGACGATCTGAGCAGCGCTTTGCCGGACGTCAGGACATTTCTGGATCAATACGACGCAGAAAGCCGGATGCTGGCCGAGATCAATATGAAATACGAAGGGTATATCGTCCGCGAACGGGAAATGGCCGATAAGCTCAACCGCCTGGAAGAAGTCCGTCTGCACGACAATTTCCGGTATGACAACCTTCCCTCCTTGTCTTCCGAAGCCCGGGAAAAGCTCACCCGCCTGCGGCCCAGAACCATCGGGCAGGCCAGCCGGATCAGCGGGGTATCGCCCTCGGATATTTCGGCCTTGCTGGTTTATCTCGGCAGATAGTCCAACTGCTTTATGCCTTTTTTGATTATATTTGTGAAATAGTAATCACCGTATTCTTATAAAATTATGTCCATTCAGGCACAAAAATTCCTGATTTCAGTAGATGACTATCATAAGATGGGCAAAGCCGGTATTTTGCCGGAACGAGGGGTTGAGTTAATCAACGGAGAAATATTTGAAATGAGTCCTATTGGCAGTAAACATGCTTCTGTAGTAGACCGGATCAACAGGTTACTATCTAAGCTATTAGATGACAACGTGATCCTTCGTATTCAAAATCCTGTGATTTTAAGTAACTTTTCCGAACCAGAGCCAGATATCGCCATTGTTGGTTACAAGGAAGATTTTTATGAATCCAGTCATCCCAGAGCGGAGGAAATTTTGCTGATTATTGAAGTATGCGATAGTTCAATTCTGTACGATCGTCAAGTAAAATTACCATTGTACGCTCAAAACGGCATACCGGAATGTTGGTTGGTTGATCTGGAGAAGAAAGAAATCCAGGCTTTTTGGCAACCCATTGGAGAAGCTTACAGGTTTAGCCAGTTGGGCACCGATGCAGATATTTTGTCAGCCCAAAATATTCCATTAAAAGTCCCTGTGAAAAAAATATTCAGCTAAAGCGCATCCGACAACTGCAGCATCACATCTTTCCAGAAATTCACAGAATAATCCTTATCCCGTCCGCCGAACCGCACAATGATCAGGTTTTTGGCTGGATGGACGTAAATCATCTGGCCGAATAACCCGGTGGCCATAAAGCTGCCGTATTCGCGGGGGCCCTGCGTGAATCCGCTTCGATAGGAGCGATTGGTCGGCAAACCCGAGGTAAATAAATCCTGCAACCAG
>JACJYC010000006.1:0-292500 GCA_020636325.1 Lewinellaceae bacterium | reverse complement strand
GTACACGCCATGATGTTGTTCAGGCCGGGATCCTGAGTAGGGCGGGACCGGTGAAATCCTGTCTGAATCTGCCGGCACCATCCGGTAAGGCTAAATACTCCTGAGAGACCGATAGTGTACCAGTACTGTGAAGGAAAGGTGAAAAGCACCCCAAGAAGGGGAGTGAAAAGACCCTGAAACCGTACGTCTACAAGCGGTCGGACCACTTCGGTGGAACGGCGTGCCTTTTGCATAATGAGCCTACGACTTATTTCTGACTAGCAAGTTTAACCTCTTCAGGAGGGCAAGCGCAGCGAAAGCGAGTCTGAACAGGGCGCCCCAGCTAGTCGGAATAGACGCGAAACCGAGTGATCTACCCATGGGCAGGTTGAAGTCCCGATAGTCTCGGGATGGAGGACCGAACTAGTAAGCGTTGAAAAGCTTTTGGATGACCTGTGGGTAGGGGTGAAAGGCTAATCAAACTCGGAGATAGCTCGTACTCCCCGAAATGCATTTAGGTGCAGCGTCAGTTTGAGTGTCATGGAGGTAGAGCTACCAATAGGGCTAGGGGGCTTCACCGCCTACCAACCCCTGATGAACTCCGAATACCATGACTCTGCTCTGGCAGTGAGGCTACGGGTGCTAAGGTCCGTGGCCGAGAGGGGAACAACCCAGACCAACAGCTAAGGTCCCCAAGTGTGGGCTAAGTT
Organism: Lewinellaceae bacterium; assembly: GCA_020636325.1. Lineage (GTDB taxonomy): Bacteria > Bacteroidota > Bacteroidia > Chitinophagales > Saprospiraceae > JACJYC01. The sequence goes on along the minus strand of JACJYC010000006.1, from coordinate 291,811 downwards.
GATCAAACGAGGTGGGAATGCACTGACAGCTAGGATGTTTGCTTGGAAGCAGCCATTCATTTAAAGAGTGCGTAACAGCTCACTAGTCGAGCGTTCCTGCGCGGAAAATAATCGGGCATCAAGCCCACCACCGAAGCTTTGGACTTTCCGTCTTAACGGAATTTGGTAGGGGAGCATTCCAGTCTGCACAGAAGTCGTATCGTGAGATGCGGTGGAGCGGCTGGAAAAGCAAATGTAGGCATGAGTAACGATAATGAAGATGAGAAATCTTCACGCCGCAAGACTAAGGGTTCCTTGATCGATGTTAATCAGATCAGGGTTAGTCGGGTCCTAAGGATAAGCCGAAAGGCGATGCCGATGGCAAACGGGTTAATATTCCCGTACCTGTATAGACTGCGATGGGGTGACGAAGAGGCGTAAGGGTCGCGTACTGACGGAATAGTACGTTGAAGCGTTTAGGCTGTGATGGCAGTTGGTAAATCCGCTGCCTGAGCTGATGCGCAATAGTACACCCAGTCCTCCGGGACAAGGTGATAGTGCCCCCAAGCTGGCTTCCAAGAAAAACCTCTAAGCTTCAGGTCTATACAGCCCGTACCGTAAACCGACACAGGTAGTCGAGGAGAGTATCCTAAGGCGCTCGAGTGATCCATGGCTAAGGAACTAGGCAAATTTGACTCGTAAGTTCGCAAGAAGAGTCCCCCCGAGCAATCGGGGGCGCAGTGAAAAGGCCCAGGCGACTGTTTAACAAAAACACAGGACTCTGCTAAATCGAAAGATGATGTATAGGGTCTGACACCTGCCCGGTGCCGGAAGGTTAAGGAAGGGGGTTAGCGCAAGCGAAGCTCTTGACTGAAGCCCCGGTAAACGGCGGCCGTAACTATAACGGTCCTAAGGTAGCGAAATTCCTTGTCGGGTAAGTTCCGACCTGCACGAATGGTGTAACGATCTGGGCACTGTCTCGGCCATGAGCTCGGTGAAATTGAAGTATCGGTGAAGATGCCGATTACCCGCAACGGGACGGAAAGACCCCGTGAACCTTTACTATAGCTTCACGTTGGGCTTGGGTATAAAATGTGTAGGATAGGTGGGAGGCTACGAAGTTTCGACGCCAGTCGGGATGGAGCCGTCCTTGAAATACCACCCTTTTTATACTTAGGTTCTAACTCCCTCCGGGAGGACAGCGTGTGGTGGGTAGTTTGACTGGGGTGGTCGCCTCCTAAAAAGTAACGGAGGCTCGCAAAGGTACCCTCAGCACCGTTGGTAATGGTGCGCAGAGCGTATGAGTATAAGGGTGCTTGACTGAGAGATCGACGGATCGATCAGGTGCGAAAGCAGGCTCAAGTGATCCGGTGGTTCCGCATGGAAGGGCCATCGCTCAAAGGATAAAAGGTACTCCGGGGATAACAGGCTGATCTCCCCCAAGAGCTCACATCGACGGGGAGGTTTGGCACCTCGATGTCGGCTCGTCACATCCTGGGGCTGGAGAAGGTCCCAAGGGTTGGGCTGTTCGCCCATTAAAGTGGCACGCGAGCTGGGTTCAGAACGTCGCAAGACAGTTCGGTCCCTATCTGTTGCGGGCGTAGGAATATTGCGGAGATCTGCTTCCAGTACGAGAGGACCGGAGTGGACGCACCGCTAGTGTACCTGTTGTGGCGCCAGCTGCACCGCAGGGTAGCTATGTGCGGAAAGGATAAGCGCTGAAAGCATCTAAGCGCGAAGCCAACTCCTAGATGAGTATTCCATCCACCTTCGGGTGGGAAAGGGTCGTGGAAGATGACCACGTTGATAGGCTACAGGTCGAAGTACAGCAATGTATGCAGCCGAGTAGTACTAATTACCCGAATGCTTCCTTTTTTTTCTTTCCATCTTTACTTTCCTGAACCTCTTTTTCGCTCGTTTTTACTTCTCCTTCTGTCAATTGATCTTTATTTACATTACATGGCACTTAAGTGCCATGTAATGTAAATAAACACCAGTCAAGATATTGGAGCCTCGCTCCAAAACGTTTGTTGGTGGCTATAGCGTCGGGGTTCACCTCTTCCCATTCCGAACAGAGAAGTTAAGCTCGACTGCGCCGATGGTACTGCCTCACGGTGGGAGAGTAGGTCGCTGCCAACTTTTTTTTCTCTTAATCCCGTCACAACAAGAAGTTGTGACGGGATTTTTTTTTGCCCTGCCCTATCGCCTGGCCGGTCAAGGTTTGTTGAACCCGTATTCTGCCCGTATTCCTGTAATCTGAGCCTGATGTTGCATCCGCTCAATCCGCACCGCAGCTGCCCGCCATAGATATGCCCGTCGAAGATCAGATGATATTGACCTTGGGCCGTTGGATTCGGCAGCCACTCCCCTACCCTGTTGTTAAACGACCGTTGCCCGAATGCATACGCGGGTATAGAGCGGGCACGGCGATAACCATCCCACCCCCATCCGATCTGATAGTTTGGAGAAACCCTGTGCCCCCTTTGGGTTTAAAAATGACTCATCGGTGAAAAGGATCTGATATGCAGAAGGCTGTTGGATGGGCATGCGCAAGATCAGCATTGAAAATGGCAGTCGGGAAACAAGACCTTCAGCTGCTGCAGCCCCGGTTATTTGCGCATGGCTTCCACCGGATCCATCCTGGCTGCCCTCAAAGCGGGAATGATGCCGGCTATGACGCCCACCGCAACGGAAGCCATAACGCCGAGCGTTACATTCCCCAGGTCGATATAAAAATCGAACCCTACGGCAGCAGTCAGAATTTTGGTGGTAACGAAGATCAGGAACAGGCCGATCGCTCCGCCCAGAAGGCACAAAATAACCGCTTCAATCAGGAATTCCAGCAGGATGACGTATTGTTTGGCGCCGAGCGCCTTCTTGATCCCGATGATACCGGTACGCTCCTTGACGGAAACGAACATGATGTTGGCAACGCTGACTACGCCTACCAGCATGGCAAATGCGCCGATAATGATGCCCAGGATATTGAGCACGGCAAAAAAGCTGTCGAATATCTTGGAGATCATGGAAAGCTCGTTGAGCGAGAAATCTTCGGATTCCCGGGGTTTGAGCCGGTGTTTGGCCCGGAGAATGCCCCGGACCTCATCCTTCATGTTTTCAAGTTTGACATTATCGCCGGCCTTGACCGTGATGGTGGCGTCAAAGATCTGTCGGGCTTTTAGATTGGCCAGCGACCTGCCGTTGGGGTACGAAACCAGGATGGCTTCATCAAAATCGAGCGGATTGATCAGGTCTTTGCCTGCTTTCTCAATAATCCCGATCACCTCGTAGTTCTTGCCCTGCAATTTGACTTCCCGCCCGATCGGTTCGATATCTCTGAAAAGCTCCTCAGCCACTTTATAGCCCAGCACAATTTTATTGCTGCCGTAATTGTATTCAGACGGAGAGAAATACCGACCTTTGTCGAATTCTAGCTTGAACATTTCGGGGAATTCCATGGAGGAAGCGAACAATAAGGCGCCGTCCACACTGGAAGAACCGAATTTCAGGGTTTTGAACCCAACGACGACGTGGAAAGAAACCAACTGGCTGAGGCGGGATTTTTCGCGCAGGGCGAGGTAATCATCATGGGAAGGATTCGGTCGTTTGAGGAACTTCCACCAATCATTACCCACGTCCGCCCAAGGCCATTTTTTGACGTAAACAATATCGTTGCCCAGTTTCTCCAGGCTGCCCCGGACGTTATCTTCCAGTGAATCCACAGCAGAAAGGACGCCGATAATGCAAAAAATACCGATGGAAACGCCCAATAATGACAGGAAACTGCGAAGTTTGTTGCCTCGCAATTGTTGTAATGCCTGAGAAATGCTTTCGCGGATAATCCTGAGTATGACTCGCATTGGGTAGAAATTGGGCTTGCCGGACAAAAAAAACCGGTGTGAAGCTAACCTTTTTGCGGCAAAACCGTTAATCCTTTCGATAAATTGAAAGGTATTATCGGCGAACCTACGATTTTCTTATTTTTGCGGTCAACTTTGAAAAGACATATCAACCACTAATGAGGACCAAACTTTCACATTTTGATTTTCAGCTGCCTAAAAAGCTGGTAGCCCAGTACCCGACCGAGAATCGCGACGAATCCCGCTTAATGGTCGTCAACAGGAAGACCGGAAAAATCGAGCATAAAATATTCAAGGATGTCCTGGATTACTTCGAGGACGGAGATACCATGATCTTCAACAACACGAAGGTTTTCCCCGCCAGGCTGTACGGCCGGAAAGAAAGGACCGGCGCCAATATCGAGGTTTTCCTGCTGCGCGAGCTGAATGCCGGCGCCCGGCTCTGGGATGTGTTGGTTGATCCGGCCAGAAAGATCCGTGTAGGCAACAAGCTTTATTTCAGCGACGAACACGATAACGACGTTCTGGTCGCCGAGGTTGTCGATAACACGACCTCCAGGGGGCGGACGATCCGGTTCCTCTATGACGGTACGGACGACGAATTCCAGCGCGATCTCAACTACCTGGGGAACACCCCGCTGCCGAAATACATCATGCGCCCCGCTGAAGACATGGACAAGGAGCGCTATCAAACCGTTTACGCCAAGGAAATCGGCGCTGTAGCTGCTCCGACCGCAGGTCTGCACTTTACGCGTGAACTGTTGAAAAGGCTGGAAATAAAAGGGGTAACCTTTGCCGAACTGACGCTCCACGTCGGCTTGGGCACTTTCCGGAATATCGATGTGGAAGACCTCTCCAAACATAAGATGGATGCCGAATATTTCCGGATCGACGCCAAGGCCGTAGCCACGGTCAACCAGTCAAAAGACCACGGAAAGAAGATCTGCGCAGTCGGCACCACTTCCATGCGCGCCATTGAAACCGCTGTTTCGGCAGAAGGCCTGCTGAAGCCCGCTGAAGGATGGACCAACAAGTTCATTTTCCCTCCTTACGATTTCAGCATCGCCAATTCAATGGTCACCAATTTTCACTTACCCAAAACAAGTCTGCTCATTATGATATGCGCATTCGGCGGCTACGATCTGATCATGGAGGCCTACCATGAGGCCGTCAAGGAAGAATACAGGTTTTTCAGTTACGGCGACGCTATGTTAATTTTGTAATAAACCCGGGGGATCCTACAACATTCCGGACCAAAAAGGCGTAACTACGCAGGGGTAGGCCTTATTAAACACTCAGCGCTTTTATGAATAGATTGATCTGCTTCCTGGGAGCAACCCTGATGTCTTTGCCGTTAATGGCCGGAGCCGGTCTGGAACAAGTCAGTTTTTCCTTTTACTCCGAACAGCTTTCGCTTAATTACGACCCCGGCATGGTATTGCCGCTGCCGGCAAAATTTACAGAAAGCGACCTGAGCGGATATTATCTGCGGCTTGAAAAGACCAACTACAAGCCTTTTCTGGAGGCGCTGGAGCAAAAAAAAGCCGTATTTCAGCTCAATGACTGGCTTTTCTTCGATCTGATGCGACAGAGCCTGAAAAACATTCTGGGCGAACGCGACCATCAGCGGCTGGAACTGCTTTCCTGGTTTTTGCTTTCCAAATCGGGTTTCAATACCCGTTTGACCTACCTCGAGGACCAACTATATGTGTATGCCTATTCCGAGGATGAGATATTCGAGACGCCCATGATCCAGGAAGACGGCAAAGTTTTCGTCAACCTGAGCTGCATCGGCCTCCAATCCAAGCAGGAAGCCCTGTACCTGCTGAACTTCAAGCCGCCCGGCGGAAAAAAGCCTTTTCAACTGACATTGAAGCAGTTGCCCAAACTCAGGCCGGAGATCAAGGAGCGTACCCTGACCTTTTCGTACCGGAATCACCCTTACCAGCTCAAGGTCAAAGCGGACGCCACGATCGGCGAGATCATGAACAAATACCCGCTGATGGCGGAGGAACAATACCTCGAGACGCCGCTGTCGCCCGGCCTGGAAGAAACGTTGATTCCTGCGTTCAGGAAGTGGACCAGTGAACTGTCAGTCTGGGAAAGTGTGGAATTGATCGTGTCCTTTACCCGGTCCGCATTTCCCTACAAGGAAGACAAGCAGTATTTCGGCCGCAGCAAGCCCATGATTTCCGATGAGGTCTTCCTCTACCCTTTCAGCGATTGCGAAGACCGGGCGGCCTTGTTCTTTGAACTGGCCAAAACCTTGTTGGATATCCCTATGATCATCATTGCCTTTCCCGATCACCTGACGGTCGCTGCCGCCATTCCGAACGGAGCCGGCGAGGCAATAAAGTACAAAAACAAGCTTTATTATGTATGCGACCCGACAGGTCCGGTCAATTCTTCCACAATAGGAAGCTTTCCCCAAGGATATGAAAATGCTTCATTTGAAATTATTTACGCATACAAATAACTATTTATCAGCATTTTATAACAAATTTTTCATGCCTTCCCGGAATCCGGCCCCTGGATTGGAGTCATCAGGCGGAAAGAACCGGGGGGGGATGAAAAATTTTTGTTGATTATAATAGATCTGTTTATTACATTTGCCGGAAATTATTTTAAACATTTTTTTTATTTTAATATGAATTACCAAAGGATTTTCAGGCTGCCATGCCCGGAAACCTTGACATTCGAAAGCCGAATTTGGTAAACTTTAACTTAAATCAACGTATCCTATGTATTGGACGCTTGAACTCGCACATCACCTTGAAGACGCACCCTGGCCCGCAACCCGGGACGAGTTGATCGATTATGCTATTCGGTCGGGAGCTCCGCTTGAAGTGATCGAGAACCTTCAGGAAATGGAAGACGAAGGGGAAATTTACGAAGGCATTGAAGACATCTGGCAGGATTATCCGAGAAAGGATGACTTTCTGTTCAACGAGGATGAATACTAAGCGGCAGGGCTGCAAAATTCCCTGAAATCCGCGTATTTCCTGTTTTTTGCACATAATGAACCCGCATAAAAGGTTTTGCACCTGATCAGGCGCGAAACCTTTTGTATTTTTGGAGCTGAAATCGATTGTATGTCCATAAATGTTCCTGTAGGTGTTATCGGAGCGGGCAGTTTCGGCACTGCCATTGCCAACTTGATTGCAATCAACAGGGATGTGTTGATCTACAGCCGGAAACAAGATGTAGTGGACGCCATCAACCTGGATCATCGCCGCTTTGAGGTGGAGATTTCGCAGCGCGTAAAGGCTACAACCGATCTTGAGGAAATTTCATCGCGGTGCCAACTTATTTTCCCGATCGTACCTTCCACCAATTTCCGGCGGATGATGCAGAACCTGGGGCCGTTGCTGCGCCCGGATCACTTTCTGATCCACGGTACCAAGGGGTTTGATATTAAGGGTTTGGATGAAAATGAGGCAGAACTGAACGGCCTGACCAGGAAGAATGTCAGCACCATGAGCGAGGTAATCACGCAGGAGAGCCCAGTACTGCGCGTCGGATGCCTGTCGGGCCCCAACCTGGCAAAGGAAATCCTGGAAGGTCAACCGACAGCCACCCTGATCGCCTCCCGGTTTGAAGAGGTGATCAAAGCCGGCAAGGAAGTGCTCAGCAGCAGACACTTCCACGTATTCGGCTCGCATGATATCTTAGGGGCAGAACTGGCCGGCGCATTGAAAAATGTCATCGCTCTGGGATCAGGCATTTTAAAAGGCAAGGGGTTGGGGAAAAACATTCAGGCCATGCTGATCACCCGCGGATTGACGGAAATGATCTATTTTGGCGCCGCAATGGGCACGGATACCAAAGCTTTTTTCGGAACTGCCGGCATCGGCGACCTGATTGCCACGGCAACCAGCAAAAACAGCCGCAATTTCACCTTCGGGTTCAGGTTGGGGCAGGGTGAGGATAAAGAGCAGATCGAAGGGTCGATGCCGGAGTTGGCGGAAGGGGTCAAAACATTGCGGGTAACGCGCCACCTGGCCCGTCATTACAAGTTGCGGGTGCCTATCACTGAAATGTTGTACAGAATCGTTTTTGAAAAATATAATATCGACAAGGCCATCGAGTTTCTGATGGAATATCCCTATGATGTGGACGTCGATTTCCTGTAAAACTTTACAAACGCAAAAATCATGTCTTTGAACTGGAAAGGCCTCTTGCCACATATCGCAGCATTCGTACTCTTCCTCCTGTTGTCGGGCATTTACTTTTACCCTCAACTGAGCGGCAAAGCCCTTGCGCAACACGATGTGCAGCAGTACCAGGGCATGTCGAAAGAAGCCCGGGATTTCAAAAAGGAAACGGGAGAGACCACTTTCTGGACCAACGCCATGTTCGGCGGTATGCCGACCTACAAGATCATCACCAACCGGGCCGGCAACCTGACCGCGCCGTTCGAGAAGATTGCGCGATTGGGCATCCCTTCGCCGATCGGGCGTTTTTTCGCCGCGATGCTGGGATTTTACATCATGATGATCCTCCTGGGGGTGGATAAATGGATTGCAATTGCCGGCGCAGTTGCCTTCGGTTTTACCACCAATAACATGATCCTGTTCCAGGCCGGCCACCTGACCCAGGTACAGTCGTTGTCCTATTTCCCCTTGCTGATAGCCGGGATACTTCTGGCGTTCAAAGGGAAGTATTTCGTCGGTCCTGCCTTGTTCGGACTGGCGGCTGCCCTGGTGTTCCAGGCCGACCACCCTCAAATGCCATATTACTTGTTCCTGACGCTGATCATACTTGGTATAGCCGAGCTGGCAGACAGCGTTCGCGAGAAACAACTCCCGAGATTCGGGAAGGCCGTTCTGGGGCTGATCGTGGCCGGCGGCCTTGCCCTGGGATCAACTGCATCCAACATTTTACCCACACAGGAATACCTCTCTGAAACCACCCGCGGAAAACCGATTTTGCCGCAGGATGCCGACAGCCAATCCAAGGAAGGCAACCAGGGCCATGGTCTGGACTGGGACTATGCCATGAGCTGGAGCAACGGCGGCATCGACCTGTTCGCCTCCCTGATCCCGGGGGTAGCCGGCGGCAGCTCCGGAGAATACCTGAGCGATGACTCGGCGCTCGGCAAGCTCGTAAGGCAGCAAAACAGGAACGGCAAATTCAGGGCTCCGGTGTATTGGGGCGGCCTGCCGAATACCAGCGGGCCGATCTATTTCGGCGCCGTGGCCTGCCTGTTCTTCCTGATCGGTCTGATCCTGGTAAAAGGGCCGGTCAAATGGTGGCTGGGGTTGGGCGTCCTGCTCACCTTGCTGTTATCGCTGGGTCATAACCTCGAAGGGTTCAACCGGTTCATATTTAACAACGTCCCGTTGTATAACAAATTCAGGACGCCCAACTCCGTGCTGACGGTCACCTCGTTCCTGATCCCGATGCTTGGTTTCCTGGGGCTGAATGAGCTTGTCAGGTCCGGAAAAACGGACAAACAAAAGGCGTTGAAGGCTGCGTATATCGCCGGAGGGATACTGGGCGCCATTACCCTGTTCTTTGCCGTAGCCGGTACGGGGTTCTTTGATTTTGCCAGTCCCGCCGATGCCCGTTACCAGGAAGAAGTCATAAGAGCCCTGATCGCCGACCGGCAAGCCCTCATGCAGCGCGACGCCTTCAGAAGTTTTCTGTTCATAGCGCTTTCAACGGGCCTGGTTTGGGCCTACCTCAAGGAGTATATCAGGCCGGTGATCCTGATCGCGGGCATCGGCGTACTGACCCTGTTCGACCTATGGTCCGTTGGCAGGCGGTACCTGGCGCCCGACGATTTTGAGCAAAAATCGCTGGTGACCGGTTTTCCGATGCGCCAGGCGGATGAGGCCATCCTGCAGGATACCGACCTCGATTTCCGGGTCTTTGACATCAGCGACGGGGTTGGTGAAGCCTTCAGATCCACCCACGCCTCCTATTTCCACAAGTCGCTGGGCGGGTACCATGCGGCAAAACTGCGCCGCTACCAGGACCTGATCGAACGACAGCTGGGCAAGGGCAACCAGAAGGTGATCGATATGCTCAACACCCGGTATTTCATTGTAGCCAACAAGCAAGATGAACAAGGTGAGCCGCTTGCACAGCGCAACCCGACAGCCCTGGGCAACGCCTGGCTGGTGGATACCATCCGGATGGTGGGCTCCTCACTTGAAGAAATCAACGCATTGGATGATTTCGACCCGGCCAATGATGCGGTTATTCACCAGGAGTTCTCAGATTATATCTCAGGTTTTGATCCGGTTAAGGCCGGCTCCATTCAGCTGACCGCCTACAAACCCAACCACCTGGAATACAGTTTTGACAGCCCGGGCGAGCAACTTGCGGTCTTTTCCGAAATCTGGTACGGGCCGAACAAAGGCTGGCAAGCCTATATCGACGGGCAGCCTGCCGACCATATACGGGTCAACTATTTGTTGAGGGCCATGCGCATTCCGGCAGGGCAGCATAAAATCGATTTCAAATTCCAGCCCACTTCCGTGAAGACAGGCAAGGCTATTTCTTTGCTTTCCTCATTGCTGATCCTTGTCGGGCTGGCCGGGGGCGCCTGGTGGTCGGTTAAAAACGCTCCTGCGGGAGAAGAAGCGCCTGAAAAACCGGCCGTTCCCGAAAGCCCGGCTAAAACCGTTGCCTCCAGGTCGGCAAAACCCGGGAAAAAGGCCCCCAGGAAAAAATGACAAAAATTGCATTAATCGTTCCTTATCGCTTTGTGCCGCCCAGAAACGGGGGGCACAAAGCGGCCTTCGGGTTCGCCTCCGCTATAGCCCATCAAGCCAACTTCGCCGTTCTTTCAACGGATAATAACGACCCAGGCCCGGGTTTCCGGTTGATCCCTTCCTTTCCCGACCACCCGTCAAAATACGTCCTGCTGCGGTACCGGAACCGGATAAAGGCCGTTCTTCGCAGGGAAGGCATCAGCCATGTCATTTTGTTTCAGCATTATCAGGCCGCCCTGTTGCTGCCCGCACTGAAGCGGATGGGGATATCGGCGTCAATCTATGTCCAGAACATTGAATACCAGCGCTGGCGATCACTTGGGAAATGGTGGTGGCCCCTGATGCGGGTATATGAGACCTGGGCGTACAGACGGGCCGACCGGTTATTTTTCATTTCACCGGAAGACCGCACCGCCGCTCCCGGGCTTTTCGGCATCCCGGTTTCCAAATGCGATCTGGTTGATTACGGCATCCGGCGGCCTGAAACCGGGGAAGTCGCGTCAGCCCGACTGGAAATCGCTGCAAGGCATGGAATCCAGCCCGGTGAAAAGATCATCCTCTTCTTTGGCCCCCAGCATTACAAGCCCAATCAGGACGCTGTGCTGCGGATCGCCAGGCAGATCATCCCGGCCCTGACAGCAAGCGATCCCCTACCCTTTCGGGTTTTGATCTGCGGCGGCGGGTTGCCGGCGGATTACCAAACGGAAATCAAATCGGACCGTTTGAGCTATCTCGGTTTTGTGGAGGATATCGAAGCTTATGTTATGGCAGCGGACGTGATGGTCAATCCCATTCTGTCCGGCGGCGGCGTCAAAACCAAGGTACTGGAATCGATTGCCTGCGGGACGCCGGTTGTGTCCTTTGCTGCAGGAGCGGCCGGTATCGACCACAGGGTATGCGGTACCCACCTGAAAATCGTGGAGGATGAGAACGATCAGGGGTTTGCGGAAGCTGTAGGCGGGGTCCTGGCGCAAGGTAAAACTGAAACGCCGCCTGAATTTTATGAGCGGTACGAATGGGCGCAAACAATCAAGCCTGTTTTGGAATGGAGCCGCATGAGCGACGGGAAAGGAGGATAAAGCCGGAGAACCCCTTTCCTTTGAACGGGTTCCCCGGAAAAACTAGTAAGTAGTATTGTTTAAATCACTATTCATCTTCGGATTGACATAGATACTTTAAAAACTGCAAAGAATCAACATTCGCTGCTTTGTTTTTGCAAAATATAGCAAAAATTACGTAAAATTCAACTTTTTCATCTATTTTTTGCAATAATTTGCAACATTTGAGCTGGAAATAACCGAATTGCCATGCTGAAGAAAGAGCGACAAGCGCTGATCCTGAGGGAAGTGAACATACATAACAAAGTGCTGTTGTCCGATTTGAGCACCAAGCTGGAGGTATCGGAAGATACGGTTCGCAGGGATCTCCAGGAACTGGCTGATGCCCAGAAGATCCTGAAAGTCAGGGGCGGGGCGTTATCCAAATCCTACCATGTATACTCTTATAAGGAACGGGATATTTACGCTTACCAAAGCAAGACGATCATTGCCCGGAAGGCGATCAGTTTATTGCGGGACGGCATGCTGGTATTGATCAGCGGGGGGTCGACCAACCTGGAGATCGCCCGGATCCTGCCGCCCGAACTGCGGGTAACGTTTGTGACCGTCAGCCTGTCGACGGCCATGCAATTGCTGGAGCATCCCAAAAGCGAAACGATCTTCATCGGCGGCCAATTGTCCAAATCGGCCAAGATCAGCGTGGGCGGGGAAGTGGTTGCGCAGTTGAATCATTTCAGGCCGGACTTGTGTTTCATGGGCGCCAATGCCATCGACGCCGAGGAAGGGATAACCGAAAGCGACTGGGAAGTGGTTGTCATCAAGCGGGCCATGATCCAGCAGTCGGCTAAAACGGTCTTGCTCAGCATTGCAGAAAAATTGAACACCCGCCAGAAGCTTAGGGTTTGTAATCTGGACAGCATACATACCCTGATCACGGAGTTGGACCCGGTGAATCCCGCGCTGGAGCCTTATCGCAAAACGGGCCTGACGATCATCTGATATTGGAATTTTCCGCATAATCCCAAAAAGAAGGCCGGATAACTGTTACAGCTATCCGGCCTGATTTTTTATTGATCGTCAGCAACCGGTTGGTCGCAGGTTATGATCAGATCTTCGTCAGCTTGACGCCGTGGGTAACCTTGGGTACGCCGCAGCCGCCGTCCTTGTCGAATTCAACCAGGTTGAACTCGATGGTAGAGTCATCAGCGAGGTTGAAGCCGGTCACGTCACCCTGAACAATGGTAATGGAGCCGCCGCCGCAACCTACGCCGGTATTGATGCTGCTGACAAAGACCTTGTCGCAGGCAAATTCCAGCGTAACGGTGTACGGGCCGAAAGCGTAGTCATCCGGCAAGTAGGTGAACTTGAAAGACCGCTTGGTGGAAGAACCGGATACCAGCGCCAGCGTTACATTGGGCGGAGCGGCGCCGAAGATCGGGCCGAAACCGCCTACGTCCGCCGTGGTCAGTTCAAGCTTGTAATCGCCAACGAACTTGCCGCTGGCCAGCGGGCAGGTAGCCTTAGCCGTGATGTCGAACAAGCTGCGGAAGGCGCCGCCTTTGACCGTATCCGTAGAATTGGCCGAACCGAAAACCGAGCCGTCGGTCAGTTTCAGCTGGGTCTGGATAACGAAATCATCGCCGGAAGATACGTCGTTGATGGTCAGGCCGAACAGGGTCAGCAGATCAGACAACGGAATGGTGATCGAAATCTGCCGGAATCCGTCGGCGTTGGTGGTAAAATCGGACTGGCTGAAGGTTTTGTACACCGTGGAGGCCTTGGTATTGGTGCCGCCGGAATTGTCCTTGAAGGAGGCATTGATGACGTACTGATCCACCAGATTGCCCTTTTCCAGGTCGACGAATTCAACGGTATAGGCAACAGCTGAGGTGCTTGGGTTGGCCAGGTCGAATTCAGTATTGACCACCTCTACCTGGCGCGGGTAAGCCCCCTTTTGCAGGGTATCGAATACTGCCAGCGGCGCCAGGTTCTCATCCGCACAGGAAGACAGCACCAGCATGCCGATTACAGCAGGTATATAAAAGAGTTTTTTCATCATAATTGATTTTAACATTGATAATTCGTTTCGAGGCCCGGTTCATTCACCGAGACAATTCGAAAATCAATAAACAAAGCCGGTAGCCGGGTTGGTATCCCAGAATACCTGGACGGCGCGATTGGCCTTCTGGGCCACATTGGCGTTCCGGTTGACCAGCACGGAAGGATAGAGGGCTGACCTCGGGTAATCCGTAGCGCTGGCTTCCAGCATCGGCTGTGCTTTTTCCGGTTTGCCGGTACGGCGATAGTTGTTGTAAGCTTCGATGCCGTTACCCCACAGGGCGATCAGGTACTCCTTCATGATGATGTTCAACTTTGCGCTTTCGGAAGCGGCATTGTCGTATTCGTCCAATACAAAGTTGATGTAATTGGTGCGGTCATCCTCCGTAGGGAAATAGGCCTTTTCATAGGTTACATCGTTCCCCTGGAAGTCCGTGAAGGCAACCTGGCTCAGGTGCGGGATCAATGCCCGGGAGCCGTCGATCACCTTGGCAAATGATTTCTCGATGCCGCTTTGGAGCAAGGCGCGTGCATCCTCACCGGTCTGGACGGTCAGGGCAGCTTCAGCCCGCATGAAATCCACGAAGGAAGACAACATGATCGGGTTGATGCCTTTGCCCAGGGCGCCCAGGGTACCGGATTCCTGCACCAGTTCAGCGGAGTCGTCGTCCCAGCGTCCGCCGCCGGGATAGATGCCGTAAGCCGTACGGACGTTGCCGTCGGGTGGAATACCGGAACCGTTACCGTGGTCACGACCGAAATAGCCGTCTTCGGAAGTAATGCAATAAGGCATGTCCGGATCAAGGGCCAGGTAGTGAGCAGGCGCTGCGCTTCGAACGGGCGTTTGAGAGAACTGACAACCCCATACGTCCACATTCTCATCGGTCAGGTCGATGTCCTGGCGATAGAAATAGAAGCGGATCCGCGGGTCAATAATCGGGTCGCCGTCCACTCTTTTTTCGCCTCTCAGCAACCACATATAGTAGTTGGACATGTAGTCGCCGTCGGAGGTTTCATACCAGTTGTTGTAGAACGGGTGGCGCGTGTTCGGGTTGGTCCGGTTGGTGCCGTAGGTAAACTGGAAATCTTCCGATGCCTGGTCGATCAGGTCACCGCCCTGGATCAGGTTGGTGATGGCGCCTTTGGCATTGGTATCCACAAGCCTGGTGGTCACATAAGCCCTCAGTTTAAGGGTTTTGGCCAGTGTCGTCCATTTTGCGGAGTTGCCGTTGTAGAAGAAATCATTGGCGGAAGTCGGTGCATTGGCGCCGCCGCTCAGGTCCGTGATCCCTTCGTCCAGCAAGACCAGGGCAGCCGCGTAAACGTCCTTGCCCGGGTCCACTTTCGGGCTGATGATATCGGTTCCCTGACCAGCTTCGGAGTAGGTTACATCCCCGAAAAGGTCTACCAGGCACATCATCACATAAGCCTTCATGACCTTTACCGTACCGGAATAGTACTTAAGGTCGGAAGCTTCCGCAATTTCGATGCAGGCATCCATATCAGGAAAGAGGGTTGAGTAGGCCCTTTGCCAGATGCCGTCATAAGCGGAAGGTGCGCCAAAGCCGCTGTAGTTGGTGGCCTGGAGCGCCAATTCGCGGGCGACTGAGGCCGAAAGCCCCCGGGTATCCCCGAAAAAGCCGTTGAAAGAAAGCTGGATCTGGTTGTAGAGGAAGTTGATCCCCGCCTTATCCGGGCTTACGGCGTTGGGGTTATCCTGCAGACCATCCAGCTTGGTCAGGTCCTGACAGGCGGCAAACCCCAGCACAAAAGCGATGAGTAAAAGTTTATGAATTAATTTCATTGTTTCTAAATTTTAGGTTATGCCTGTTTCGAGGCAAAACAAAGTCAAACCTGATCAGAACGTAAAGCTCAGCGTGGCGCCGAATTTCTTGGAAGTCGGCGCGGTCAGGAATTCAAATCCGCGGCCGTTGCCTACGCCCAAGCTCGATACTTCCGGATCATAATTGATGTATTCCGGGAAGTTCGGCGCTTTGAAGAACAGGTTTTCACCGGAAAGCCTCAGCGAAAGCGAACCGAACGGCGTGTTTTTCAGCATGCGGGCCGGAACTTCGTAAGAAAGTCCGATCTCACGCAACCTGATCACGGTTCCGTCGAAGATAGCGCCTTCGTCGGCAAAGAAATAGGCGTTGAAGAAGGCGTCGCCGGCATAACCCTGCACATCGTTAGGCGTTCCATCCTCTTTCACCCCTTTCAGGACGATCGGGATATAACGGTCGAAGTCCGTGTCCTTGGTATTGCCCCTGGCGAACATGGTAGCGGTCAGCACCGAATAAATGTCGCCGCCGTCGATGTACTGCCAGTGGAAATTGAAGGTAAAGCCCTTGAACGAGATCGTGTTGATCCAGTTGGCTGTATAGTTCGGGTTCGGATTGCCGATCACGCCAATCTCGGAGCCCGGTACATATTCGCCCCTTCCGTCGGTAACGATCTGACCGTTGAGGTGTTGGAACGGCGTACCCAGCATGATGCCGTAAGGCTGGCCGGGGATGGCGAAGTTGCCCAGGTTGGAGAACCCTGCGAAGGCAAACTGATCGATGCCGTCGGCAATTTTCTCAACGATGTTCTTGTTCTTCGTATAGTTCAGGTTGATGTCCCAGGTGAGCTTGCCGCGAACCGGCGTGATGTTCAGGCCCAGTTCGATCCCTTTGTTGGAAACAGCGGCCACGTTCACGGTCGTGTTGGTGTAGCCGGTTGCCGGGTCAAGCTGGAGCGGGAAGATCAGGTCAGAGGATTGCTTGTCGTACAAGGACAGGTCGATGCCGATCCGGTTGTTGAGGAAGCGGCCTTCCACACCGAATTCCAGTTCTTCGTGCAATTCGGGCTTGAGGTTGGGGTTACCCAACTGGTCGCTTACCGTATTCGTGTTCAGGGCCTGACCGCCGTTGCTCAGGAAAACGTTGGTGTTCGTACCCAGAACGCTGCGGGTATTGTACGGGCTGGGATAACCAGCTGAAGTACCGTAACCGACGCGCAGTTTCAGGTAGTTCAACACGGCGCTGTTTTGCAGGCCGGGGATGGCTTCCGTCGGCACAAACGAGATGCTGGCGCTCGGGTAGAAAATGGAGCGATTGGCTTTTTCCAGTACGGAAGTCCAGTCGTTCCGGGCTTGCAGGTTGAGGTAGAAGAAATTGCGGAAGCCCAGGGTTGCCGTAGCGTAAGCGCCGATGGTGTTTTGCTCGCTCCTGGAGGAGGAGGAGTTGTGGTCGATAAAGTTCTGGTGCGTGAACAGGTCAAAGATGAACTGGTTCGTGCTGAAGATGCCGGAATAATCGTTGGTTTCCCGGCGCAGGTTCAACCCGACGAGGCCGTCAAAATCAAAGTTGTCGTTGATCTTGAAGGCAGGCATAAGGTTGAGGACGTGGTCGGTGATCCGGTTGTAGCGAATAAACGTAGCCAATGCGCCGTCGGGCACCTGAGAGCCGCCCTTGTTGATCTCGCGGCGGTTCTTTTGGGTATATTGGTCGACACCTACGCGGTAGGTGGCGTTCAACCACGGTGCGACTTCGTAGTTCAGCTGGACGTTACCGAAATAGCGTTCAACAGCTTCCTTGTCGCGGGTATTGTACAAGCCCCAGAGCGGGTTCTGGATGGCGGAACCGCGGCGATAGTACACCTGGGAGCCGTCGATCGGGCTTTGGTAAGGCAGGTTCAGCAGGTCGATGCTGCGCGGGGTATACAGGAGGTCGCCGAATACGGAGGCGTTGCCGCCCGAACCGCTGCCGTAGCTGAAGGCAGCCGGCGGCGCCTGGCGGTTGAGGGAGATAAAGTTCAGCGAAGTCCGCACGGTCAGGCCGTTGGCCAGTTTGGTGGTACCGCCGATGCCCAGGTTGTGCTTGGTAAAAGTGTTTTCAGGCGTAAAGCCTTCGTCCGAAAGGTAGCTGTAGTTGGCGTTCACGGCGGCGCCGTTGCCCAGCGATTTGTCAACGGAAAGGGAGGTGTTGCTCACCACGCCGGTCTGGAAGAAGTTTTCCAGGCTCTTGTACGGCTGATACGGGTAACGAGCGCCTTTGTATTCCGGGAAATCGTCGTTGTACTGCGCCTGGTCGTACGGGTGTTCGATGGTACCGTCGGCAGCTACGCCGTTGGTGCCGCGGGCAGAGAACGGAGCGCCCCAGTTGGAGAAGAACCATCCGAAGTCGCCGCCGAAGCCGTTGCCGTAGGTGTCCTGGTAGACCGGCAGGTTGGCCAGCTGGGTAAAGGAGAGGTTCTGCACCACACTGACTTCGAACTTCTTGTTGTCGGTTGCGCCGACGTTGCCGTTCTTGGTCGTGATGAGGATCAC
Organism: Lewinellaceae bacterium; assembly: GCA_020636325.1. Classification (GTDB taxonomy): domain Bacteria; phylum Bacteroidota; class Bacteroidia; order Chitinophagales; family Saprospiraceae; genus JACJYC01. The sequence goes on along the minus strand of JACJYC010000006.1, from coordinate 273,828 downwards.
ACCGTTGCGGCCGGCTTCACCGTACAGTACGGTTGCGCTGAGGCCTTTGAGGATGCTGATCTCGGCGATGTTGTTCGGATCCAGGTCGAGGAAACGGCTGGAGGCCGTAGCGCCGCCTTCGGAAGACGACCGGTCGGTGTTGGTATCGGAGTTGAACGGAACGCCGTCAACAACGAAGAGCGGCTGGTTGGAACCCGTGATCGAGGAATAACCCCGGATGATCACGTTGGTACCCGAACCGGCCAGACCGGAGGTTTGGGTAATGTCCACCCCGGTGGCTTTACCGCGCAACAGGCGCGCTACGTCCGTTTCGGAGCGTTGCGAGATGTCGGCGGCCGCGATGGTAGAGACGCCGTAACCCAGCGCCTTTTTCTCCTTGCGGATACCCAGGCCGGTAACGACCACCTCGGAGAGCTGTACACCTTCTTTCATCACAATGTCCACCACATTGGAGACGCCCAATGAGACTTCCTGCGTGCTAAAACCAGTGTAGCTGATTTCAAGAGATTTGCCTTCTGCCGGGACTTCCAGGGTGTAATTCCCATCGATGTCCGTTACTGTCCCGGATGAAGTGCCCTTGACAAGGATACTGGCCCCGATCAGGGCTTCTCCTTTGTCGTCTGTCACTGTTCCAGTAATGGTCCGCTGTGCCATGGATATACCAACGGCAAAGAGGACCAGTGAGAACACTAGTGAGAGTCTTTTCATACTAATCCAATTTTTGTTAACGATGATGTAAAACTAGTTCAAAACAAATCGGCGCCGGCTCAGCCGTGTCACCTTTATCTTTATTGGGCTTCAATCCTGCATGGGTACTTAGACCCGTGTCCCTAAATACACTGATGATGTTATTTCAGCTCTTTGCATTTTGATTGAAGGCGGTCAGGAATTTGGATTTGCTTTTCAAGGATTTTCCTTTTCTTCACCTGAAGAACAGGAAAGGGCAACCATTCTTGGGGAATGTAATTAAATCTGACTTGATGAAAGCACGGTAGTGGAATGGTCTTTTGGGAAAATCAGGGTAACTTTAACGTAATAGTCGGGTGAGCGCTAAAAAATTTTACCCCAAGACAATACGCAAATCTAACGCAAAATGCTGCCTTATTTCTTAAAATAGTGTTAATTTTTTTGAAAAATGATGATTTGCCGGATATAATTTACTAGCTGTCAGTCACTTAAACTTTGACCGTGAGATGCGTAGGCGAGGTTATAAAATTGGGCTCCAAATGAGGCGATAACTTCCCGTTGCGCCGGATGTGGACAGGTTGCGATCCATTCAGCAGCTAATTCCTATATTGGGTCAAATTCATGATCTAAATGGAAGGGAGCAGCGATTTCAACCTCGAAGGCAAAGTTGCCGTGGTCACCGGCTCAAGTAAAGGTATCGGAGCCGCTATTGCGGAAGGCCTTGCCCGCAACGGCAGCCGGGTCGTCATCAGCAGCCGCAAGCAGGAAAACGTCGACCAACTGGCCGCCGAACTGAAGGCCAAAGGATTGGAGGTCTGGCCCGTCGCCTGTCATGTCGGCGATGCCGGTCAATTGCAACACCTGGTGGAACATACCGTTGAAAAATTCGGCCGGATAGATACCCTGGTGAATAATGCCGCGATCAATCCGTATTTCGGCCCGTTGGAAGGCACCGATCCCGGCGCATTCGATAAAACCATGGCCATCAATGTCAAGGCGGTGCTTCAGCTCTCCGCGCTGGCCCTGCCCCACCTGGAAAAAAACCGGGGGAGCATCATCAATATCAGTTCGGTTGAAGGGTTGAAGCCGACCTTCGGCCTGGGGATCTACAGCGTCAGCAAAGCTGCTTTGATCATGTTGTCTCAGAACATGGCCAAGGAATGGGGCCCCAAAGGCATCAGGGTCAATACCATTTGCCCGGGACTGGTCAAGACCAAATTCAGCGCCGGCCTTTGGCAAAACGAATCCATATTAAACATGTACGAGAAGGACACCGCCCTCGGCCGCATGGCCTTGCCCGAAGAAATGACCGGACTGGCGGTATTTCTGGCATCTGACGCTGCGAGTTATATTACGGGCGGCGTGTTCACTGCCGACGGGGGGTACTGTTTGTAGTTTTATGTCGTAAGTCGTAAGTCATAAGTCATAAGTCGTAAGTCGTAAGTCGTAAGTCATAAGGCGTAAGTCATAAGGCGTAACCGAGCTTTCACGTAAGGAAATCCTTCCTTCATGACAAAACAGTTGTGCGGGCCTTTAGGTCCGCCAAATCAAGGTTAAAGGATAAAGTAGAAAGGTTAAAGAAACTAAATGGCAGCTGCGTTTGTACCAAAGAACATATGTTTAATGGCTGCCGGCCCAAGGTTAAAGATTTTAGAACTCCCCTGTCTGAAAAACGTCCGTGCGGGCCGTCAGGTCCGTCTTGTTGGTAGCGGTTTGAATATTGGGTTCCCGGCCTGTAGGGCCGGTATGTGATTGCTCCAAACCGGCAACATCCGTATCGGTCGATTCCGAATCAGCCACATTAAATATGGATAGAAGGGCGATCCTAACGGACCGCTGTACCGGGCAGCTCAATCAGGGGGAAAGGCATCCGTATTGCGAATGCAAATCGGAGAAGTCTATTTTTGTTACGCGAAAGGTACTGCAGATATGTCGGTCCTACCGGACCGCTGTGCAGGGTAGCCCAAACAGGTGAAAAGGTGTTGGTCGGACGAATGCAAATCAGAGAAGTCCATTTTTGTTACGCGAAAGGGTCCTCAGTAGTGATAAGTCTGCCAGTCGTGTGTCGACGGCAGATCACCAATAGGGCAACTGAGCGGGCCGAAACTACTCCATCTTCACCGTCAGCTGGATAGACGGGTGAAGATTGGGCGCTACGACAGCATTCAATACCTCAAAGGGCAGTTCGATCGAGTCCTTCCTTTCCAGGGTCTTCACCTCCAGCGTCGTCACTTCGTGCGATTTGAGGGTCAGCACATCCGAATTGGCGTGAAAGGTGTACGGGCTCTGATTGCGCAGTTGCAGGTCCGCATCGGAGGTGTTTTCAATCTCGATCCTGGCCACGCTGGTTTTGCCGGGATAGGTGGCCGATTTGATCTTCAGCGAGGCCATGACCAGGGGTTTGACGTATTCTTCCTTTCCGATGAGGAGGTTGTTGAACCAGGCGATGGTCCGGCCGGCCAGCAGGGCTTCCTTGATGGATTCCGGTGTTTTCCCGGTGGCCATAACGAGGGTAATGGGCCGGTGGCCGCCTTCGGGCACTTCGAATTGCCAGTCGACGAGCCCGTGGATATCGGAAGTTCCCATGATGGTGAGGTTGTTTTCCAACGCCATCTGCAGGGATTCATCCGAGTAAGTGATGTCATTGACCACTTCTATCCCCTGGAAAAGGCCTTCTTTGAGGAGTTGCAGGTGGAGGTCGTCAAAGCGGGTAATCCCGTCGGGTCTTTGCGCAGTCCAGTTGGGATGGTTCCAGAAAACATACGCCCCCTGACGTTTGGCTTCCCGGAAGGATTCGAACACGTCCTCAACCTTGAGCTTATTGGCATCCTCCAGGAAAATGGCGTTGAAATGCCCGGGGGGCATGGAACGGGTGATCTCGGACCCGCGGATGACGAGGATATCGTACGCTTCCGCAAATCGTTTGGCGATCTCAAACGAACGGTTTCTGTCGGGGTGGGGAATATCGTCCTTATGGGGTTGGTACTCGATGTGGTCGGTCATGGAAATAGCGTCCAGGCCGTCTTTGAGGGCTTCTTCCACCCGGATGGTCGGCCAGACATTGCCGTCGGAGAAAACGGTATGGATATGGAAATCGCATTTCAGGGTCCGGTAGCCGGGAATATCCGGAAATTCAATTTTCCGGCCGTGTGAATGGCTGTGTTCCGGGGTTTGGGCGTTCAGGGAAATACAAGCAGCCAGCAAAAGGAAGAATAAGGTTTGTTTTTTCATGGTTTTCCGTATTGTTTTTCATAATAGTCCAGATAGGCGCCGGAGGTGATATGCTCCAGCCAGGCGGTATTGTCGAGGTACCATTTGGCGGTCTTCAGCAGGCCGTCCGGGGGGCTGACCGTAGGCGTCCACCCCAATTCGGTTTTGATCTTGGCGGCATCGATCGCATAACGGTGGTCGTGGCCCGGCCGGTCTTTGACAAAAGTGATCAGCTTGCGGGAAGACCCCGGGGTGCGGCCGAGCAAGCCGTCGACGATATCGCAAAGGCTTTCGACCAGTTCGAGGTTGCGAAGTTCGTTATTCCCGCCGATATTGTAGGTTTCGCCAACTTTACCTTTATGTAAAATCAGATCAATCGCTTCGGCATGGTCCTCCACCCAGAGCCAGTCCCGGATATTTTGTCCGTCGCCGTAAACCGGTAAGGGTTTCTCCAGCCGGATATTGTTGATCATCAACGGGATCAGCTTTTCCGGGAACTGATAGGGGCCGTAATTATTGGAACAATTGGAAACGATGACCGGCAGTCCGTAGGTATGGCCGTAAGCCCGCACCAGGTGGTCGGCTGAAGCTTTGGAAGCGGAATACGGCGAGCGCGGATCATAAGGGGTCTGCTCCGTGAAGTAGCCGGTCGGGCCGAGGCTCCCATATACTTCATCGGTGGAGATCTGGTAGAAAAGCTTCCCCGGGAAATTTCCCTGCCAGGCATGCCGGGCGGCGTTGAGCAGGTGGACCGTACCCTCGATATTGGTCCGGATAAAGGCCAGCGGGTCGCTGATCGAGCGGTCCACATGGGATTCGGCCGCCAGGTGTACGACAGCGTCAAAATCGTGTGCTGAAAACAGTTTTTTCAGCAATTCCGGGTCGCGGATATCGCCTTTGACCAGGTGATAATTGGCTTCGCCGGCTATGTCCGACAGGTTTTCCAGATTGCCGGCATAGGTGAGCAAATCCAGGTTTACAACCCGGGTATCCGGATAGCGGTTTACCAGGCGGCGGATGAGATGGGAACCGATAAAACCGGCGCCCCCTGTAACAAGGATGGTCTTTTTCATGGTCATTTCAATGGTTTCCGGCCGGGGTGGCTTTTTGAATGCACCCTGTCCGATAGCACCACAAAAGAAATAAAAGCCTGGAAAAGATCCATCCGGACGATAAAATCTTTTGGATTTTTTACCGGCGGAAAGGACCGGAGCGCTCCAATTTAAACATTCCCGGTTCTATTGGACCACTTGTTTAAAATACTCGTAGGTACGGGCGAGCCCTTCCTTGCGGTCCACCTTGGGTTCCCAGTTGAGGATGTCCCGCGCCTTGGTGATATCGGGCTGGCGGACTTTCGGGTCGTCCACGGGCAGCGGGCGATAGTCGATGAATGCCTTGGGGTTGCCCACCAGGTTGAGGATTTCCTGGGCAAAATCCAGGATGGTGATCTCGGTCGGGTTGCCGATGTTGACCGGCAGGTGGTGGTCGCTGAGCAGCAAGCGGTAGATGCCCTCCACCAGGTCGTCAACGTAACAGAAGGAGCGGGTTTGGGAGCCGTCGCCGAAAACGGTCAGCCCTTCTCCGCGGATGGCCTGGGTGAAAAACGCGGGCAGGACCCTGCCGTCTTCCATCCGCATGCGCGGGCCGTAAGTATTGAAGATCCGGACAATCCGGGTATCCAGTCCGTGAAAATTATGGTAGGCCATGGTGATGGCTTCCAGGAAGCGTTTGGCTTCGTCATACACCCCTCTGGGCCCGACCGGATTGACGTTGCCCCAATAGGACTCAGGCTGGGGGTGAACCAGCGGATCGCCATATACTTCAGAAGTAGAGGCTACCAGCATCCTGGCTTTTTTGGACAATGCGAGCCCCAACAGGTTATGCGTGCCGAGCGCTCCGACCTTCAGGGTCTGGATCGGCATTTTGAGGTAATCGATGGGGCTGGCCGGCGAAGCGAAATGCAGGATATAATCCAGCTCTCCGGCGACATGCACAAATTTGGTGATGTCGTGAAAATGGAATTCAAACTCCTTGAGCGGAAACAAGTGCTGGATATTGTCCAGGTTGCCGGTCAGGAGGTTATCCATACCGACAACGCGGTAACCCTCAGCAATGAAGCGGTCGCAAAGATGGGAACCCAGGAACCCGGCGGCTCCGGTAATCAGTACTCTTGGCACGATTTGTCGTTTTAATGAAGGTCAAAGGTATTACTTCATACGTGCCGGACGGGAAAATGTTCGGGATTTTTCTTATTGATTATGCCTTTCCAAAGCGTATCTTTGCACTTTTAAGCGCGCCTCCCGCCGCAAAAGGATTTAAATCGATTCTATGCTGAAAATTGCCATCCGAACCATCATACCGGCCGCAGTATTTTTGCTGGCCGCCTCCCCCACCCTGCTCGCACAGGAAAAAGGATTCAATCACGGCGATGCCCTCCTTATCCATTTTTACTACAGCGGGCATGTGCCTGCGGGCGACATGGCCGACCGGTTCGGCGGCAGTTTCATGCCCGGCGCCGGCATCGATTACCAGACGGACAAAGGCAACCTGATCCTCGGGGCCGAATTCGGGTATCTGTTCGGCGGTACGGTCAAGGAGGATGTGCTGGCCCCTATCCGGACGCCGGAGGGGTATATCATCGGTGAACAGGGCGGCTATTCCGACATCCAGTTGCGCGAACGGGGCATTTACCTCGGCGGGCATGTTGGAAAACTGTTCCCGGTATCTGAAAAGAACCATCGCTCCGGCATCCGGGTAACCCTGGGCGCCGGCGTGCTCCAGCACAAGATCAGGGTCCAGGACGATCCGTCGCAGAAAGCGCCCCAACTGGCGGATGACTATAAAAAAGGTTACGACCGGTTGAGCAACGGCCTGGCCCTGCGGCAATTCATCGGCTACCAGCACCTGGGCAACGAAGGCCGGATCAATTTTTACGCGGGCCTCGACCTGGTCCAGGGATTTACCCAGAACCGCCGGTCCTACAACTTTGACGCCTTCGCGCAGGATACCGCCAAAAGGACCGACCTCCTGATCGGGATTCGAATCGGCTGGACCCTTCCGTTCTATATCGGTCGCGACCCCAGCGAGATTTATTACTAAAGCCGGTCCGATCCTTGGATAACCTGCAGCACAAGGTCTACAATCTGGGCATCCGGCTTCTGGACATCGGCCTGGGAATAGCAGCCCCGTTCCATGCAAAGGCAAGGGAAAGCGTTCGCGGCCGCCGGGCAACTGACCGGGCGCTTGCCGGGTTTGCCGCCCGGGCGACCGGAAAAAAGGTCGTTTGGGTGCATTGCGCCTCGCTCGGCGAATTCGAACAAGGCCGGCCTGTGATAGAACAAATCGCGGCCCGGTACCCCGATGCCGCGATCCTGCTCACTTTTTTCTCCCCTTCCGGGTACCAGATGCGGAAAAACTTCCAGGCCGCTTCCCTGGTAGGTTATATGCCGGTGGATACCCCGGCGCGGGCCAGGCGCTTCATCGAGGCGGTTGCGCCGGATCTGGCGATTTTCGTCAAATACGAATTTTGGCTGAACCACCTTTTCGAACTCCACAAGCAACGTATTCCCATATTGCTGGCATCCGCGGTTTTCCACCGGAAGCAATCCTTTTTCGGCGTCGGCGGCAAGCTGTTCAGAAAAGTATTGCCCATGTACGAACGGATCTTCGTTCAAAACCGGGAATCCGCCGGATTATTGGATGAATTGGGGGTGTCCAACTATGAGGTCGCCGGAGATACCCGGATCGACCGGGTGGCGCAGATTGCCGAACGATCCGAACCCATTCCGGTTGCCGAAGCGTTTGCGGGCGGGAGTCCGGTGCTGGTAGTGGGCAGTTCCTGGCCTGCCGATGAGCGCATCTTGCAGCGGTTGATCAACAATGACCTGCCGGCCAACTGGAAGGTGATCCTGGCGCCCCACGAGGTGGATGAACCCCATCTGGCGGCCATTGAGGAAAAATTGTCCATTCCGGCCATCCGGTATGCTGAAGCTCAGAAAGCGGGCGCCGGCGCGGCCAGGTGCCTGATCATCGATAATATCGGCATGCTGTCGAGGCTGTACCGGTACGGCCGGGTGGCCTATATAGGCGGCGGATTCGGGGCGGGCATCCACAATACCCTGGAGCCGCTGGCGTTCGGACTGCCGGTGATCATCGGGCCGAAATACGGGAAATTCGGCGAAGCGGTTGCCATGATCGCACAGGGCGGCATGTACAGCGTCCGCAATGCGGAAGAACTATCGGAAGCCTTCACTGCCCTGTTGCCGGCCGACCGGTATGAGAAAGCGCAAAATGCCGCGAGGGTTTTTATTGAATCCAACAAAGGCGCTACTGAAAGCATTATGAAATATATTGCACAACGCGAATTGCTGTAAATGAGTCAATCTACCGGGTTTTTTGAAGATTTCAACCGCCTGAACGTGCTGATCGCAGGCGACGTCATGATCGACAGGTATATCAGCGGCAAGGTCAACCGGATCTCCCCGGAGGCGCCCGTGCCGGTTGTCCAGATGGAAGAAGCGGAGGATCGCCTGGGCGGGGCCGCAAATGTCGCCCTGAACATCAAAGCCATGGGCGCTACCCCGTTTTTATGCAGCGTGACCGGCGACGACGAGAATGGGAATACGCTGCAGCAACTCCTGCCGCCAAACGGCATTTCCCCGGATTTCATCCTGCGTTCCCCGGAGCGCGTAACCACCACCAAGACCCGGATCATTGCCCAGAACCAACATTTGCTGCGGGTCGATAAAGAAGACAAACACGACCTGACCGAACAAGAAGCCGATACTTTTCTGGCCAAGGTCAGGGGGGTGCTGGATGACAATCAAATCCACGTAATTCTCTTTCAGGATTACAACAAAGGCGTGTTGTCGGCAACCGTGATCGATGCGGTGATCCGGGAAGCCCTCGATCGCGGCATTCCGACGGCTGTCGACCCGAAATTCCACAATTTCTGGGCCTACCGGCAGGTCAGCCTGTTCAAACCCAATCTCCGGGAGATCCAGAACCAGTTGCAGGACCCCGTCCGGCCGACACTGGCGTCCCTGAACGCTGCCGCGGCCCAGATCCGGATGAAGCTGGGCAACCGGGCATCGATGATCACCCTATCGGAAAAAGGCATTTTTGTGGATGAGGACGGCAAAAGCGAGGTATTCGGCGCCCGCCCCCGGCAGATCGCCGATGTTTGCGGCGCCGGCGACACGGTGATCAGCGTTGCGGCCCTCGGATTGGGCCTCGGCATGCGCATGTCGGAAATTGCGGTGCTGGCCAATATGGCCGGCGGGCAGGTCTGCGAAAAGGTCGGTGTAGTACCGGTGGACAAGGCCGCCCTGGAGCAGGAATATATGGGGCTTTTGGACCCTGAATGATTTTTTGATTGATTCGCCACGCCGCGGCGTGGTCGATTGGTCGATTGATTCGATTGGTCGATTGTTCGATTGTTCGATTGATTCGATTGATCCGATTGGTTTTGCCTTCAGTTCCTCAATTCTTCTCCAAAGGAGTCCCTTCGGGGCAGTTCCCCGGTTCCTCAATAAATGATTGATCCGATTTTAAATGTCCGTCGGTTGGTCAGGTCAATCCAAACATTCGATTCAATCGGCTTAATCGATTCAATTCCCCGATTCCCCGATTCCACCCTCACACCATCCGCTTGTGCCAGCTCTCTCCCAGCGGTTTCACCCATTGATGTCTGAAATCTCCGAGGTTATTGACCAGGTTGTCAAATACGGGCGTTTGGTCGTTGATGGCGCCGGAGGCATAGAGTTCGGCGAACTGTTCCCGGCCGGCGGTTTTCACGTCCGAACCTTGCTGGTAGGCGAAGGTCATCCGGTCAAACAGATCGACCCCGTATTCTGCCTCCAGCCCCCGCAGGAAGCGAACGGAGGAATCGATGGAGCAACCGCTGGCGCCGGCATGGCTTTCATCGACGATCAGGACAATGAACCGGTCGTGGTAGAGCTCGGCTTCGGCCTGCAGTTGCCGGTTGTGGCTGACCCATTCATCGGCGAAACGTTTGATTTTCTGACGGACGGCCGGGGTTTCTTCCGGGTTGAAAGGCCTGTCGGCCTGGTAGATCCATACCCTGGCGGTTTCGGGTAATGCAGCGGTCATTTTCTCTATTTTTTTGACATAACAACGGGAAGCGCCTTTTGGATTTGCATCCAGGCTGTTTCTTCTCCCGTATTGAGGTCAAGCCGCAGCCCGGCCTGGCTGTAGAAAGGGAGGCGCTCCTGCAATCTGCCCTCAATAAAGGCAACCAATTCCTCACCGGAAAGGTTTTTTAAAAGGGGTCTTTTTCCTTTGTCTTTTGACAATCTTTCGGTTAACAGCTCAACGGATGCATTCAGAAAAACGGTGATGCCGCGGCTGTTCATCCAATCCATGTTGTCAAAAAAACAGGGAAGGCCGCCGCCGCAGCTGATGATGGTGCGGGCAAGTTCACCGGTTCTGTGCAGGGCGGATCGTTCCATCGTCCGGAAGGCCGATTCACCGGATTCGGCGAAAATCCCGGAAATCGGCCTCCCTGCATCCTGTTCGATCTGGCGGTCAAGGTCCAGAAACGACCATCCGATGGCTTCCGCCAGGTGTCTTCCGGCATAACTCTTGCCGCAACCCATGAATCCGATCAGGTAAATGCGGGTATTTTTGTCTTCCATTTCTGGCATTTGCGCAAATTAAAGCAATTTACCCTACTTTTGCAGCGAATTTGAAAATACAAAACTATGCGTTTACTCATCTTGACCGCTATTATCGGGTTGGCCTTCGCTTGTCAGACCACGCCCAAGGGATCCGAAAAATCCGTCGAAGAGATCAAACAGGAAGGCGCCATTTCCAACAGCGATATCGTACGCAATCCGGTATCGGCTTCCAAGCCTGAAGATACGGTCAACGTGGCCAAAATGACCTTTGAGGAGGACACCTACGACTTCGGGCAGGTCAAGGCCGGTGAAAAGGTCGCACATGTTTACAATTTCACCAATACCGGCAAGGCTCCCTTGCTGATCACGAGCGCCCGTTCCACCTGCGGTTGCACCGTTCCGGAATGGCCTAAGGATCCTATTCCGCCGGGGGGAAAAGGCGAGCTCAAAGTCGTCTTCAATTCAGAAGGCAAACATGGGCAACAGAACAAGCCGGTAACCGTGCTGGCCAATACCTATCCGGGCACGACAAAGGTGTTTTTGACGGGTACGGTTGTTGGGGAGGGGGATTAGGGAGAGAGAGAGAGGGTGAGAGGGTGAGAGGGTGAGAGAGGGAGAGAGGGAGAAAATAAATAATCTAAAATATTAACAGGAACATGTACGGAGCAACCCTTTTATTACAAAGCCCGAGTACGGGCTCGCTCAATTTTCTGATGTTGGGTCTGATGCTGGTGGTTTTCTGGTTTTTCCTGATCCGCCCGCAGGCTAAAAAGCAGCGGGAGCAGAAAAATTTCGAAGATCAGCTGGAAAAAGGCCAGGAAGTTGTCACTGCCAGCGGCATCATCGGACGGGTCAATAAAATTGAGGACTCAATCGTTACTTTGGAGATTGGCAGCAAGGTCTACATCAGGATTACTAAGAACGCCATTTCCAAAGAGATGACTCATGGCATTTTCGGAAAAGATAAAAAAGTGGCTGAGTAAATACCGGTATCTGAGCCGTCCGGAGGACCGGACCATCCTGCTGACCTGCATGGGGTTTGCGCTGATCTTCTGGTTGCTGGTCAAATTATCCCAGGAATTCAGCGCTTCCAAGCCGGTTGAGCTGGTGTTGAATATTCCGGAAGGCAAGGCCCTGAGCGCTCTTCCTCCTGGCGATATCAAAGCGCAATTGCACGGTTCGGGTTGGGATCTCGCCTTCGAGTTCCTGAAGCGGAGCCGGCTTCTGGTGCCGATCGACCTGACCAATTCCGCACATTTCTACCTGAGCGAAGCCCAGTTGCGGACCCTGATCGGGGATCGGATCAATTCCTCCGATCTCAAGGTGGAAAGCGTCAATGTGAACGGGCTGAGCTTTGACCTTCAGGATAAGGTTCAAAAAAAAGTACCGCTGCTGCTGCAGGCCCGGATCGGTTTTGCCGCCGGCCACCAGCAGTTCGGCCCGATTGCCCTTTCTCCCGATTCCGTAACGGTGACGGGGCCGGCAGAAGCCATTGCAAACATAACGAGATGGACCACCGACTCGGTTATCGTCAATGACCTCAGCGCCACCCTGAACCGGGAGGTCCGCATCACGCCTCCGCCCGATGTCATCCGGGCAGATCCCGCCAAAATTGCCGTTACCGTTGAAGTGGAAGACCTGACCGAAAAAACGGTCTACGTGCCGGTACGGATCGTCAACAGCAGCGCCGACAGCCTCAAAGTGTTCCCGGATATGGTCCAGGTATCCTTCGTGGTGGGTTTGAGCCGGTTTGAGGACATTACCCATGAAGACTTTGACCTGGTAGCCGACCTGAAGGACTTTCGCTACAAAGAAGGAAAAAATACGGCGCCCCTCACCCTGACCCGGCAGCCTGCCGACATCAAAAACGTCAACCTGAACAAACGATCGGTTGAATTCCTCATCGTAAAATAGCCTGTACCAACCGCAACAGTTGCTTTTTCCGGCTTTTAAAAAATGGCAAGAATTTTCTGAATGAGTAAAATTTGTTTTTGGAAAATTTTAATTAAATTAAACTTAAAAATATTTTTGTTTTAATTGAAATCGGGGTATATTTGCAACGAACTCATTTTCAAAGCTGTACAGATGAGGAAACAATCTACTAACCGCCAATACAATTTTCCGGACGCCGACCTGTACCTCAAGTGTCTGGACGCCATTCGTTTCGCCCATCGGGACAAGGATCATTTCAACCATTACGGCTACAGCCAGGACCGGCTAAAGGGTTTTATGAACCAATGCGAGAAGTTCAAAGCCCTCCCCGACGACGATGAGATGGTAGGTGATCAGATGATCGTAACGGATAAGAAATACGACTCCGCCGAGCAACTGAAAAGCGCCATCCGCAGCCTGATGACCCGGATTGAAACCCGGTATTCCAACCGCAGCGGCCGCTACCGCAAATTCGGCACCGCCAAAATGGGCGATATGACGGACGCCCAATTGTTGTTTTGCGGCAGGCGGGTGGTCCGCGTAGCCCGGCAGCAGATCGACTTTATTGCCGATCTCGGCGTCAATGAAAATGTTTTGAAACGGATCTCCGACGCCGCCAAGGATTTTGAGAACGCCATGAACATCCAGCAGGACAAGGTTGCAGACCGCGATATTTCGGTAGAACGCCGCATCGAACAGGGAAACGCCTTGTACCAGGAACTCGTAGTGCTGTGCAATATCGGAAAGGATATCTGGAACAACCGCGACGCCCAGAAGTACGAGCAGTATTGCTTGTATGAAAGCAATAATGAGCAGAAGAAGGCGCGGAAGGCGAAGTTGGATGCTTGATGCTTGATGCTTGATGCTTGATGCTTGATGCTTGATGCTTGATGTTGGATGCTTGATGCTTGATGCTGGATACTGGATGCTGGATGCTGGATGCTGCCCGCCTTTGCTCTCAGGGTTAAAGGATAAAGTAGAAAGGTTAAAGAGCCGAATGGCAACGGCAGCGCGGGCCGTCAGGTCTGCTATCTCGGTAGCAATCGGTTTGAACATTGGGTTTCCGGCCTGTAGGGCCGATATGTGAAAGCTGAAGCAACCCGGGCCTTCAAGCAAAATGCCTGCAGGCCCGGGTTAAACAAACAACTGGTTTACAGCCGAAAATTTATTCTACATAGAGCTGGAATTCAACCCGGCGGTTCTTTTCACGGCCGTCCTTGTAACGGTTGTCGCCGATGGGTTTGGACTCGCCGAAGCCGGCCCAGGTCAATCGTCCGGCGGCAACGCCCTTGGTGATCAGGTAGTCATAACACGCCTTCGCCCGCTTTTCCGACAATTTCTGGTTATCCTCCGCGCTGCCGATCGAGTCGGTATGGCCGCCGATGCTGAGCTTGTAATCCGGGTAGCGGTTCATGATATCCGCGATCTGGTTGAGGACGGTGAACGATGCGGGCAGGAAGGTTGCCTTGGCCGTTTCGAACTGTACGGCGCGCATGGCCAGATCCAGGACGTCCTTGTCTTCTTTCTTGATTTCAGGGCAGCCGTTGTTGCTGGCCGGGCCGGCGGTATTCGGGCATTTGTCATTGCGGTCCAGCACGCCGTCGCCGTCGCTATCCGGGCACCCGCGGGTTGCGGCCGGGCCTTTCACGTCAGGGCAATCGTCATTTTTGTCGGCTACGCCGTCACCGTCGCGATCCGGGCATCCGTTGGTGGCTGCGGTGCCTGGTTGATTCGGGCATTCATCCGTTGAGTCGGGCACGCCGTCGCCGTCCGCATCCCTGACCGGGCAACCGCGATTGGCCGCCGTTCCCTTTTCAGTCGGACAATCGTCGTCCTTGTCAGCGATGCCGTCTCCGTCGGTATCCGGGCAACCGCCCAGTGCAGCCAGGCCGGCTACATCGGGACAGGCGTCGTCGCCGTCCGTAACGCCGTCGCCATCCTTGTCGGGACAACCGTTCAGGCCCGCGAGTCCGAACACATCCGGGCACAGGTCCTGTTCATCCGGGACGCCGTCGCCGTCGCGGTCGCTGATCTTGGGCGGTGCGGCGGCGGGCGCGTCGCCCAGCAGGAAGAGCAGGCCGGCGCCGAGTTGGATATGGTCGCGCAGGTCTTCAAAGCCGATCCTGTATTCGCCTTTGGTCGACAGGTAAGTGTTCCGGCCGATGCGGAAATTCAGCCCCAGGCCCAGCGGTACGCCGAAATTTACGGTTTCAAGGTCTTCCAGGTACCCGCTGACACCCGCATAGATATGAGGGTAGAAGAAGGAAGGTTTTTCCATGAATTTGAGGTGCAGCAGGGCGTCCAGCCCCAGGATGCCGCTTTGGGTGGTCTTGCCGTTCTCATCGAGGGGTAAACCGGCTTTGGTGATCCGGAACGGGAACGAGACGTTGAGCAGGCTGTTGAGGTTCCGGATATACTCGATTTCCATTCCTGAGTTGAAGTCCGATTCCAGGAATTTGTTGGAAATCGGCCATTGGTAATTGGGGAACACCGCACGGACCGCCAGCCCATCCTTGATCTCGGTGGTCTGGGCCATTGCCCCCTGAAGGGTTATCAATAGGCAAAAAATAGTAAAGAGAAGAATTCTTTTCATGGCATTATCGGTTTAAATTAATTTCCAGAACTACAATCATCGGGACCGGGCAGACACGAAGGAAACCTGCTGCCGGATCAGATTAAGGTTGTACTTAATTGTGCCACGTAAGGTAGGGGGAGGAATGTGATTGCTCGTATTCTGCCTAAAAATAGGGATTAAAAGCGAAACTGCAAAAACGAATAACAAAAATACTGCGGATTTTGATCATTTCCGCCTAATCGTCCACCAGGCCCCGGCCTTCCTTTTTGATCTTGCCGTCGTCGAGCAGTTGTTTGAGCAGGCGGTCGAGAATGCCGTTGATGAAATCCTTGCTTTTGTCGGTGCTGTACAATTTGGAGATCTCTACAAATTCATTGAGGGTGACCTTGGTAGGGATGGTCGGGAAGTAAATGAATTCGCAGATGGCCATTTTGATCAGGATCATGTCGATAACGGCTACGCGTTCGGCGTCCCAGTTCTTGAGTACGGGTTCGATGGTTTCCAGCAATTGGCTTTCAGAACTTCCGACCTTGAGCAGCAGTTTTTCGCCGAAATCCTTTACGGTTTCATCGGGCGGAAGGAACTCGTCAAAATAAGCGGGGTCGGTCAGCGGGAGGGCTTTGACCGTTTTTTTGATGGCGCCCACGACGAGGGATTTGTCGTCCGTCCACAGCGGGAAATGATCTTCCAGCAATTCGCAGAAAGCTTCGTTGGCCAGGCAAAGTTTATACAGGGACAGCAGAATATTGAGGTGTTCCTCGTTGGTATTCGGCGACTTGGCGACGTATTCCTTGTACTCGTCCGTTTTGGCGAACTCGGTATAGACCAACCTGACGAGGTCCTTGTCTATACGGCCTTCCACCTTGTGCTTGCGGTACAGCCGCTGAAGGTTTTCATGCCGGTCGAGCGATTCCATCAGCGGGTTATCGCCCAGCTTGGCGGTAAAGTTCTTGTCCTCTTCCGAAGGCAGCAATTTGGCCTGTTTGCGGGATGCATCATGGCGCGAGTACTCCGCCACCTTGGTCAGTAAAATCAGGTTGAAGAGGTAGAGTTCAAACGATTTCCAGACAATATCCTGGTACCGCTTAAAGGCGCCGTTCAAATCCAGCTCCTGATCGCGGCTCATCGAATACAGTACCTGCATCACCTTAACGCGGACATTCCTCCTACTAAGCATAATCTAATTTGCACGCTTGTAGCGCAAATTTTACAATAATATCAACATAACTGATGCGCAAATATAATTGTAATTGCCGCATCTTCAAATTAAAAAAAATTATCAAGCCCGGGTCCGGCCTTTACAGAGCCTTTGATCCGGGGAATCCGGCCTACTTCATCAGGGCTTTGATCTCAGCATAAGCAGGCAGTTTCTTGAAGTGCCATTTGCCGATCACCTTGCCTTTTTTCAGCAGAACAACCCCGGGATTGGACCGGATGATGGTCTTCAGCAATATGTCGTCAGCCGTCACAAAAGGATAAGGGCTGGCGGTTGATTTCCTGAAATCCTGAATCCGTTCCGCGTCGTCATAGGCGGTCACGGCAAACACGGGATGGCTGTCTTTCAAAGCCGCATCCATAACCGGATTGACCACTTCCGTCCACCGCTTCAGGTAATCATCATCCCAGTGGTAGACCTCGGCTTTCACCTCTTCCGTCCGGATGCCGGTCTGGCGTTGGACAAACTGCAAGGTATCCCCGCTGGGTATGGTATCAACGGCATACACCGGAATGGAATCGATCCGGGTGCCGGGTTCGGAAGTGCCGTAAAGCTTGTACGCCACGATCATGAAGGCGTAGTTATCGAGGTTGAGGATCTCCTCGGTGACCCCGTTGCCCTGCAAGTCGCTGAATTCAAATTCGCTGATCTTGGAGTGCTCCACTACCCGGGTAACCGTATCGGCTGTGATGCCCCATTTTTTGACTACATATTCAGCCAGTTCGGCCTCCAGCGCGGGGTCATCCTCAAAGCCTTTGACGCCGTATCCCGCCTGTTTGGAAGCGTCTTTGTACACGGTGATGGTCGGTTCATCCTTCACCTGTTCGGCTTCCCATTCTTCGGTCGGATACTCGGCAAATCTGGCCAGGTAATCGGCGAAGGGCAGGGTGATCTTTTCGCCGGTTTTCTTGTTCGTCAGGGTATACGCAATGATCTCCACGGAGGTCTCGGCGTGTTCTTCGAGCATTTTTTCCAGACGGATGTTATTGTTCACCTTGAAGGGCCTGAAGTCGGTATGCGGCAGGTCCCAGACAAAATTGGACAAGCAGTACACGATCGTAGCCGCTACCGTGCCGACGACGATCAACCGCCGGACATTGGCTGTAAAGAGCTGGTGTTTCCGGCTGTAGAACAGGATGAACAGGATGCCCGGCGCCAGCAGGAACAGGTCTTTAAAGAAGGAGATCTTGGGTTTGAGCACAAGAAAATCGCCGAAGCAGCCGCAATCGGTCACCTTCATATTCGTTTCCTGGTAGGCGCCCCATTTGGAGAACAGGAAGAAATTCGCCGATCCGTCGGGGACATAACCGGTGAGGAAGGTGAACCCGGTGAGGAAGGTAAAAAACACCACCAGGAGCAAGAATGCCCAGGCCGTGAATTTCCTTGCGGCGCCGATCACCAACATCACGCCCAGCATGATCTCAAAGGCGATCATGGCCACTGAGAAGGTATTGACATGGTGAGACAGCCAGGGAAACAGCGGCGACAGGAAGGAGAACCAGGTCGGCTCAAACGCAGATTCCAGTTCCGCAAAATACTGCTCCATCTTGTATGCCGTCCCCAGGGGGTCGATGGCCTTTACCCAGCCTGAAAAAATAAAAAGCGCGCCGGCAAAATTCTGCAAATAGCTCATCGGCCAGTTCTTCACCCGCCTGAATACCAGGTGAACGATCAACGTGAGGATCAAAGCGGCAATTGCAACGCCGATGATGAGTTTACCCAAGGTCATGATTGACTTTCGTTTTTAGCGGTTTCCATAATTTTGATCAGGGAAAAAGCGGCGTAATTGATAATGTCCCGGTAATTGGCGTCTGCGCCTTCCGATATCTCGGTCTTTCCCTGGTTGTCTTCGATCTGTTTGATCCGGTAAATCTTGGCCAGGATCAGGTCGGTCATTGAGCTGACCCGCATGTCCCGCCAGGCTTCCCCGTAATCGTGGTTTTTTTGCCCCAGCAGGTCCCGGGTGAGGGCTACCTGCCGGTCGTACAGGTCAAGCGCCTGCGCATGTGGCAATTCCAGCGGCGCGTCATCGGCCAGTCCCAGCTGGATCAATGCAATGATACCGTAATTGAACAGGCCGGCGAATTCCCCTTCGATGCCGTCGGCTACCAGCTGAACGCCTTTTTCTTCGATGCTCCGGATCCTGCGGGCCTTGATGAAAAGCTGATCCGTCAGGGAGCTTGGCCGAAGTATCCGCCAGGAAGTGCCGTAGTCTTTCAGCTTGGCCTCAAAAACGGCCCGGCATCGTTTGGCAATCTGGTCAAATTGGTCGAAGGTTCGCTTCACGCCGTTGTTTTGCGCAAAGATAGGTTTTTAGGCCTTTATTCATTATTTTTGTCGAAACGAAAAACTGATGCTTCCCTTCCGTTGGACCAAGAACAACTCCGGATCTGTTTTTTCTTTTGTTTTCCCGGCGCAAGGCAGGGTGATCCGGCGGGTTGTCCAAATATTGATCGCAGGGGGGTTGATCGCGGCCGCCTGCCAAAGGACCGATGACCGCATCAGCTACAACCGCGATATCCGGCCCATTTTCAATAAAAAATGCCTGCCTTGCCACGGCGGCGTGAAAAAACTGGGCGGCTTCAGCCTGCTGTTCCGCGAAGAAGCGCTGGGATCGACCGATTCCGGGAAGCCTGCCATCGTACCGGGCAGCCATAAAAAAAGCGAACTCTACCATCGGCTGACCGAACAGGATCCCGGGAAAAGAATGCCGCAGGAGAGCGATCCGCTGTCTGCCGGCGAAATCCGCCTCATCGCCCGCTGGCTGGACGAGGGCGCGCAGTGGGAAGAACCCTGGTCGTATATCCCGCCGAAAGAAACGCCGGCGCCCAAAACCGGCTCAGACTGGCCGCAGGCAGACCTGGACCGGTTTGTGCTCAAACGGCTTGAGCAGGAGGGCCTGAAGCCCGAAGCCCCGGCAGAACCCGCTACCCTGATCCGGCGGGTAAGCCTCGACCTGACGGGCTTGCCGCCTACACCGGAAATGGTGGAAGCCTTTACCGCCGATCCTTCCGAAAAAACCTATGCGTCGCTGGTTGACAGCCTGCTGGCCTCCCCGCATTTCGGCGAAAGATGGGCCGCCTGGTGGCTCGACCTGGCCCGATACGCAGATTCCCAGGGGTATGAAAAGGATGGCCACCGCAACATCTGGCAGTTCAGGGACTGGGTGATCGGCGCCTTCAACCGGGACCTGCCCTTTGACGAATTCACCATCGAACAAATAGCAGGCGACCTGTTGCCGGCACCGACCCGCGATCAGTTGGTGGCGACGGCTTTCCACCGCAATACCATGACCAATACCGAAGGCGGCACCGACGACGAAGAATTCCGCACGGCCGCCGTCATCGACCGGTTGACGACCACCTTCGACGTCTGGCAATCCACCACCATCGGCTGCGTGCAATGCCATAGCCACCCCTACGACCCGATCCGGCATGACGAATTTTACAGCCTACTGGCCTGTTTCAACAATACCCAGGATGCCGACCTCGACAATGAACTTCCGCGGCTGGATGTGTACAAACCGGAGGACAGCGCCAGGATCCAGGAAGTGATCGGTTATATCAACCGGTTGAAACCCGGCGCCGAAATAAACGGAAGCGACGACCTGAACGAACAGATCCGCAGCGCCCTCTTCCCCCGGCTCTTTCCCCGGGACTGCGATGATTTCCTCAATGTCATGCTCCAACCCCACGAGGTCAGCAACTGGAGTTATAATCTTCAGGCGGGCCTCCACCGCCGGTATTTCTACAAATACGACCAAATCGACCTCAACGGGCTGGAACAGATCGGGTACCGGTACAGCGCATCCGGCGACGGCGCCAGGATGGATGTCCGCCTGGATTCCATCGGCGGGCCTGTCATACAGTCCTTCAACTTCCCGCCTTCCATCGAGAACGGCAAACAGGCATTCAAAACCGTATCGATGCCGGTACAGCTCAATGGACACAGCGGCCGGCACAGCCTGATCTTCGAGATCGTCAACACCATCCAGAAAGCGCCGGACGGCATTGTGAGCATCCGCGAAACCGACCTGAAATACGCTGATGCTGCGCCGGACAATCCGGAACGCCAACAATCGGAGGACGAACTGACCGGGTTGCGCAACAGGAGCATGACGGTGCCCATCATGCGGGAGAAAAGCCCGGTTTTCAGCCGGCAGACCCATGTATTCGAGCGCGGCAATTTCCTGGTCCAGGGCAAGGTCGTACAACCCGCTACCCCAGGCGCCTTACCGCCGCTGGCAACCGGCAAACCGGCCCGGCTGGCGCTGGCTGAATGGCTGGTGAGCGAAAAAAATCCGCTGACCGCCCGCGTGATGGTCAACCGGATCTGGGAACAGCTTTTCGGCAACGGGCTGGTTCAAACCCTGGAAGATTTCGGTACACAGGGCGAGCCGCCGACCCATCCTGAAATGCTCGACCACCTGGCCTGGAACTGGATGCATCAGCAGGATTGGCGCGTAAAGACCCTGATCCGGGAGATCGTGCTTTCGGCGACCTACCGGCAATCTTCCGCCGTCAGCCCGGAGAAACAGGAAAAAGACCCGTTCAACCACCTGCTGTCGAGAGGACCGCGTTTCCGCTTGTCGGCGGAGCAGGTGCGCGATCAGGCCCTCGCTGTCAGCGGTTTGTTGTACGATACCATCGGTGGCCCCAGCGTGATGCCGCCCCAGCCGGACGGCGTCTGGCAGGTCGTTTACAACGGCAGCCAGTGGGTTACGGAAACCGGAAAGAACCGCTACCGCCGGGCCCTGTACACCTATTGGCGGCGCACTACCCCCTACCCTTCCATGATGGCGTTTGACGCGCCGAGCCGGGAATTCTGCCTCAGCCGCAGGATCCGGACCAATACCCCGCTCCAGGCCCTGGTGACGCTCAACGATCCGGTATTCCTGGAGGCCGCAACCGCGCTGGCCGGGCGAATGAAACAGGCCGGCGGAGGCGACCCCGGGAAAGCGATCAGCGCGGGTTACCGGATGGCGCTGGCCAGAAAACCGGACGACAAAACGCTGGCCGTTTTAATGGAATTATACCAGAATGCCCTGAAAGCCGAACAACAAAAAGGTCCGATGGTGATCCCGACCGGGTTGAACGATGCGAAGCCCGCAAGGCTCGAAGGCCCAATGGCGGTTGTGGCCAATGCCATTTTGAACCTGGATGGTTTCCTGACCAAATCCTGATCTTTTAAAACAAGAACCGGTAAACAACTAAAATGAAACAATACATCCGATTTCTGCCGATCATGCTTATCCTTGCGCAGGCAGCCAACGGCCAACCGGGCAAAAACCCCGCTTTTGAGGAGGTCATCAGTCTGCGATCGCCCGGAAACGCCAACCTCTCGCCGGACGGCAAAAACCTCCTGTTCACCGTCAGTCAGGCAGACTGGAAGGCCAACGCCTTTGATTCGGAGATCTGGTTGTCCAGGGAGGGCAAGCCCCCTTTCCAGTTGACCCGCAGCGCCGACGGCGGCAGCGGGGGTGCAAGTTGGTCGCCCGATGGAAAGTGGATCCTGTTCTCCGCCAAACGCGGGGAAAAATCGCAGCTTTTTGTCATCAGTCCGGACGGAGGCGAAGCCCGCCAGATCACGGACCTGGACCGGGGTGCGGGTCAGTTTGAATGGTCGCCCGACGGAAGCCGGATCGCCCTTACGCTGGAGGAAAAGGAATCCAAAAAAGAGAAGAACACGAAAGAGCGTTACGGCGGATTTGCGGAGGAAGACAAGGAATACAAGCGATCCTGGTTGTACGTCATTCCGTTTGATGCCGGGGCTGCGGAAGTGACCTCATTGCCTTGCTACGACAAAAAGGATACGACGGCCCAGCCATGGCCCTGCCTGTCGTATCCCGAGCCGAAGGCCCTGATCGACAGCACGGACTATACCATCGAATATTTCGCCTGGTCGCCGGACGGTACCCAAATTGCCTTCTCGCACCAGCCCGACCCATTGATCAATTCCTTTTTTGATTCGGATATTTCCTTGTTGGATGTAAAAAGCGGAAAGGTCGTGCCATTGGTCAGCAACCCCAGCGCGGACGATCTGGCCGGCTGGTCGCCGGACGGAAAATTTGTACTGTACACCAGTTCAGAAGCAGACCGGGTCTCGAATTATTATCAGAACAACAAGGTTTTTAAAATACCGGTCGACGGCGGCCGGCCGGTAAGGCTGGCCGCCGACTTTGATGAAAATCTCTTTGGATTTACCTGGACGCCGAAGGGCATTTTCGCAGGCGGACAAGAAAAAACAAGGGCAAATATCTATCAAATCAACCCCGAGAACGGGCAGGTGACCCGTTGGGCGGCGCCGCAATCCCAGGTTTTCGGGTTCAGCCTGTCCAAATCGGCCGACAAAATGGCTTACCTCGCCAACAACGGCAATGACCTGAGCGAGGTCTATACCAGTCCGACGAGCGCCCCGAAACCGGTAAAACTGACGGATTTTTCCGCCCAGATCAAGGATTGGGCCGTGGCCCAAAGCGAGGTGATCAGCTGGAAAAGCAAGGACGGCGCCACCATTGAGGGCGTTTTGCACAAACCGAAGGATTACGACCCCGCCAGGAAATACCCCTTGTTGTGCGTCATACACGGCGGACCGACCGGAGTGGACCGGCCGACGCCCGTTCCGGCGTATGTTTACCCGATCGTTCAGTGGTTGAACAAAGGGGCCCTGGTGTTAAGGGTCAACTACAGGGGATCCGCCGGATACGGCGCCGCTTTCCGGGCATTGAATGTGCGCAATCTCGGTGTGGGCGATGCCTGGGACGTGCTTTCTGGCGTGGATTACCTGGCCGGCAAAGGCCTGATCGACACGACGAAGATGGGGTGCATGGGCTGGAGCCAGGGCGGGTACATCTCCGCTTTCCTGACCACCAGCAGCAACCGGTTCAAGGCCATTTCGGTCGGCGCCGGCATTTCGGACTGGATGACCTATTATGTCAACACGGATATCCACCCGTTCACCCGGCAATACCTCAAAGCCGATCCGTGGGAAGACCCGGAGATTTACGCCCGGACTTCTCCGATCACCTATATCAAAAATGCGTCCACGCCGACCTTGATCCAGCACGGCGAATTTGACCGCAGGGTGCCCATTCCCAACGCCTATGAACTCTACCAGGGGTTGCAGGACCGGAACGTACCCACCCGGCTGGTCGTTTACAAGGGATTCGGCCACGGGATCACCAAGCCCAAAGAGCGGCTGGCGGCAATGTGGCACAACTGGCAGTGGTTCGGGAAGTATATTTGGGGAGAGGAGGTGGTGTTGCCGGTTACTGGAGGATAGGGGCTGGGGGCTGGATGCTGGATACTGGGGACTGGATGCTGCCCGCCTTCGCTCTTGAGGAGCTATGGCGGACGGAGGATGCTGGGGACTGGATGCTGGATGCCGAACCGGAGGCAGATTACTAAGCCCGGAGTGCAGCGTAGGGATTGGTAAGCTGGATGTTGCCCGCCTTCGCCTTTGGGCTTTGGCGGACGGGGGATACTGGGGGCTGCCACGCTGAGGCGTGGTGGATACGGGGGACTGGATGCTGCCCGCCTTCGCCTTTGGGCTTTGGCGGACGGAGGATACTGGGGACTGGATACTGCCCGCCTTCGCTCTTGAGGAGCTATGGCGGACGGGGGATGCTGGGGACTGGATGCTGCCCGACTACGCCGAGGCTTCGTCGGACGGAGGAGGCTGGATGTTGGCGGCTGCCCGCCGTCGCCTTTGGGCTATGGCGGACGGGGATACTGGGGACTGCCAACTGCCAACTGACGGACTGGATACTTGGAGGTTCCGGCTAAGCGGGAGTGGAATTTTGATTCAGGCGACGTAGGATTTTACGTCGCTGCTTACGACTAACTAATATTATGAAAAACGTGCATGAGGAGGCCGTTCACCGGCAAATGTCCTATTTTACACGGAGGCATTTCCTGAAGGCCTGTACCACCGGGTTGGGGGCGATGGCATTTTTCAGCCTGACGGGGTGCGGGCCGGATAAACTTGGCGCTATGGCCGGGGCTAATCCGGAGGTTGCGGGGCATCCGCTGCTTCCGCATTTTGCGCCGCGCGCCAAGCGGGTGATCTACCTGCATATGGCGGGGTCGCCGTCCCAACTGGAATTATTCGATTATAAGCCGGAGTTGGCGCGATTGCACGACCAGCTTTGCCCGCAATCGCTGCTGGAGGGGAAGCGGTTCGCCTTTATTTCCGGGGTGCCGAAAATGCTGGGGCCGCAGGCGGAATTTGCGCAGCATGGGGAGTCGGGGGCCTGGGTATCCGACCGGTTGCCGCATTTCTCTTCGGTGGTGGATGACGTTTGTTTTCTGAAGGCCATGCATACCCAGGAATTCAACCACGCGCCGGCCCAATTGCTGCTGTACACCGGCAGCGGAAGGCTGGGCAGGCCGAGCATGGGTTCGTGGGTGACCTACGGCCTGGGATCGGAAAATGAGGACCTGCCCGGATTCGTGGTATTGGTATCGGGCGGAAAAACGCCGAGCGCGGGCAAAAGCGTCTGGGGCAGCGGTTTCCTGCCGTCGGTTTACCAGGGGGTGCAATGCCGTTCGCACGGCGATCCGGTCCTGTACGTTTCCGACCCGGAGGGTATGGACCGCGATTTGCGCAAAAAATCCATTGAAGCGATCAACGCCATCAATCAGCAGGAATACGAGACGTTCAAGGACCAGGAGATCCTGACCCGTATCTCGCAATACGAAATGGCCTTCAAAATGCAGGTCTCGGTACCCGAAGCCATGGATATTTCCCAGGAACCGGAATACATCCGGGAGATGTACGGCGCTGAACCGGGCGCCAATTCATTTGCCAACAACTGCCTGCTGGCGCGCCGGATGGCCGAAAAAGGGGTGCGTTTCATCCAGCTCTTCCACTGGGGATGGGATGCCCACGGAGCCGCCAAAGAGGAGGCCTTGAATGTCGGTTTCAAAGACCGCTGCCGGGAGGTGGACCAGCCCATGTCGGCGCTGATCAAGGACCTGAAACAACGCGGGTTGCTGGAGGACACGCTGGTGGTCTGGGGCGGCGAATTCGGCCGTACCCCCATGATGGAAAACCGCAGCGGCCGGGATAACCCGTTCGTGGGCCGCGACCACCATACGGACGCCTTCACGGTCTGGATGGCCGGCGGCGGAATTCAGGGCGGATTGAGCTACGGCGAGACCGACGATATCGGGTATTACGGCGTCAAGGACCGGGTACACGTCCACGATTTGCAGGCCACCATTCTACATTGCCTGGGCATCGATCACCAGCGGCTGACCTACCATTTCCAGGGCCGAGATTTCAGGTTGACGGATCAGTTCGGGGAGGTCGTCCGGGATGTGCTTGTTTAGTTGTAAGTCTGTAAGTTGTAAGTGTAAGTCGTAAGTTGTAAGTCGTAAGTTGTAAGTTGTAAGTTGTAAGTTGTAAGTTGTAAGTCGTAAGTTGTAAGTCTGGTAACTGGGTGCAGCCGACTCCGTCAGCCAAAGGGCGTGGACCTCGTCGTCCGGAGGCCGAAGTTTAGTCGTAAGTCATGGCGTTTCCGTGCGCTTGTAGATCCATTCCATCAAAAAGCAGGCAAGAATCACCGATACGGCTGCCACAACGCCGACCGGGTTGGTTGAAAATTGCTGGACCAGCAGGGTGCCTGTTGCCAGCGAACACAATAGAAAACCGGCCAGGGAAAGCGCCCTGTTTCCGTTGATCTGCTTTGCCAACCGGAAGCAGGCCAGGTTGACTACCGCGAAGATGAGCAGGAAGCCGACGCTGCCGGAAGTCGAGATGCTTTCGAGGTTCAGCAAATTGGTCAGCACCAGGGTCAGGACGGAGGTGATCAGCAAGCCGACGGGTTGATTCCAGAGTTTGCTGGTCAGTTCCCGGGGCAGTTCATCGTCTTTAGCGATCTCGTAGTTTACCCGCGTGCCGCCGTACAGAGAGGCGTTGATGGCCGAAAAAGTCGAGATCATGGCCGCAATCGTGATAATGGTGAATCCGATTTGCCCCAACATCGGCCTGGCAGCTTCGGCAAGGGCGTAATCCTGCGCTTCCGCGATCTGTTTGAACGGCAGCGAACCCACGGTCACGGCCGCAATGACCACATAGAGCAGGATCACAAACACGACGGAATAACCGTAGGCTCTCGGAATGTTCCTTTCCGGGTTCTTCATATCGGGTACGGCGTTGGCAATCAGTTCAAAACCCTCATAGGCCACAAAAATGACCATCCCGCCGGTAACGATCTGGATCGGATCCTTCCAGTTCTCAACAGCGAGCTGGCCCAGGTTCGGATTGCCCGCCAATCCGGCAATGCCCACGCCGATGAAGCCGAGCAGAATGAGCAATTTGATGCCGACGACATAATCCTCGATCTCGCCTACGACCTTGACGCTGTAAAAGTTGATGGCCGTGGCCAGTACGATAATTCCGGAGGCGTAAATGTGGAAGTCCGCTGCCTTGTCGCCGGTCAGGGAATACAAATTGGGGGCGTAAGATCCGAAAGCGGAGGCGTATAGTGCCAGCATGATGATGTAGCTGATCCACAGCAGGTTGTTGATGCCGCCGCTGAATACCGTCCGGCCGAAACCTTCATTGACAAACCGGACCGTCCCGCCTTTGTCGGGATAAGCTACTGATAATCTGGAATAGCTGTAGGCGGTGATCAGGGCCAAAGCTCCGGCGATCAGAAAAGCAGCGGAGGTGGCGCCTTTGGCCAGGGAAACGGCCAGTCCCAACACAGCAAAAATCCCGCCGCCGACCATCCCGCCGATCCCGATGGAAACGGCCTCCAGCAAGCCGATCTTTGAATCGTCTTTCATTCAATTGGGTTTAAAATCCAGGAGAAATGGACCTTGTTTCGGCAAAATAGGAAAAAATCTGTGAAAAAGAAGGAGAGCCCTTGTTGGCTTAGATATAATCCTCCGCCACTTCCAGGGTTTTGGTATTCAGCAGGATGATGCCTTCCGTTTGGGTGTCCAGCTGACCGGCAAGAGAGCCGTCCGGGAGCCAGATGGCGGATCCGCCCGCAGCGGTGAAATTGTCGCAAGGCCCAATGCAATTCGACATCAGCACTGTCATTCCGTATTTCCGGGCGATCTGCGGATAGTGGCGATACGCCTTTTCAACGCCCTTTACCGGTTTGGCCACTGCGGCGAGGTAAACATCGGCTCCTTTCCGGCCGGCCGCTTCGGCGTGTTCAGGGAGCAGGGATTCATAACAAATGGCAGGCGCCAGGATATGGTCATTGCAGGTCAAAAAGACCTGCCCTTCACCCCGGACGAAATAGGGAAATTCGTCTTCGTGCAGGTGCTGTTTGGAATAGGTTAGGCGGGGGTGATCCGGCTGAAAAATCACCATGCTTATCCGGATGCCATCAGGGGATCCTGTCGGCAAGCCCATGGCGAGCACGGCGCCGGTGCTGTCGGAAATTGCCTGGAAAACATCCAACCGCGGATCGGATGGATCGGTGACAAGGTCCGCCGCCAGGTCCGGTTCATAGCCGGTAATGGAAAGTTCCGGAAAAACAATCAGCTCCGCGCCGTTTTGCAATGCAAGGTCGATCAATCTTTTGTGGCGTCCGATATTTTCGGCGATCTCCCCTTTGGCCGGGTGAATTTGGGCGGCGCAGATATTCATAATATTGTTTGTTGATTTGCCGCCTTCGCTCCTTTTGAGCTTCGGCCGCCGGAGGTTGATTTATTGGGGCACAAAGCAAGTGGTTCGAGGCCGTTCAATAAAGTGTTTTCGCGTAAAGACAAAAAGGTGTAAAGATTTGATTTTCAACGAGACTGTTCAAAATAGTGTTTTCACGCAAAGACGCAAAGACGCAAAGATCTGATTTTTAGCAAGCTGCGCATGCTAAAAATCCGGTTGACACAAAATTCTGAACGGTCCCAATGGTTCAGGCGGTAAAATTATAAATCAGCGATTCCCTATCTTTGCCGTCATGAGACCAATAGCCAAATTATCGTTCCGGGAGGCCGTCCGGGAAGGCATTCCCGCTTATCTGCCCGAACCCAAGCCGCTCGACCCTACCGTAGGCCACGCCCCCAAACGGGTGATCGAAGGCGTATTGAGCCGCGAAGAAAAGATCCTGGCCGTTCAGAATGCCCTGCGGTATTTTCCGGTTGAGTTCCACGAGGTCCTTGCCGGAGAATTCGCCGCCGAATTGCGCGATTACGGCCGCATTTACATGCACCGTTTCCGGCCGGACTATCCCATGTTCGCCCGGTCAATCGACGATTATCCGCACCGTTCGCGGCAGGCGGCGGCCATCATGCTCATGATCCAGAACAATCTGGACCCAAAGGTAGCCAAATATCCGCATGAGCTGATCACCTACGGGGGCAACGGCGCCGTGTTCCAGAACTGGGCCCAATACCGGCTGACCATGCAATACCTGGCCGATATGACGGATGAACAGACGCTGGTGCTGTACTCCGGCCATCCGCTGGGATTGTTCCCTTCACACGCCGAGGCGCCGAGGGTGGTGGTCACCAACGGCATGATGATCCCGAACTATTCCAAAAAAGAGGATTGGAACCGGTACAACGCCCTGGGCGTCACCCAGTACGGGCAAATGACGGCCGGTTCTTTCATGTATATCGGTCCGCAGGGCATCGTTCACGGCACGACGATCACCCTGCTCAATGCCGGCCGGTTGCACGGATTCGGGAATGACGACCTCCGGGGCAAGATCTATGTGACCTCGGGGCTGGGCGGCATGTCGGGCGCGCAGGCGTTGGCGGCCGTCATCACCGGAGCCGTGGGCGTGATCGCCGAAGTGGACCCGGATGCGGTCCGCCAGCGGGTCAATGACGGGTATATCCGGGAGGAGGACGTCTTTACAGACCTGGATCAACTGCTGGCGAAAATGGAAGATTGCCGCCAAAACCGGCAACCGGCCGCCCTGATCTACCACGGGAATATCGTGGAGTTGTGGGAAAAACTGGCCCGGGAAGGCGTTAAGATCGAACTGGGTTCGGACCAGACCTCCCTGCACAATATCGACGACATGGGCTATTGTCCGGCCGGGTACACCTTTGCCGAGGCCAAGGCATTGCTGGTCCGCAACAAGCTCCGGTTTATGACGGAGGTCCGCAACACCCTGAAGCGGCATGTGGAAGCCGTCAATACCCTCACGGCGCAGGGCATGTATTTCTGGGATTACGGCAACGCATTCCTGAAAGAGGCCGGCGATGCGGATGCGGATATCTGGAAAGACCGGGAGCGGGGGCTCTACCGGTATGCATCCTACGTTGAAGACATCATGGGACCGATGTGTTTCGATTTCGGTTTCGGCCCGTTCCGGTGGGTGTGCACCTCGGGCCTGAAGGAAGACCTGCAAACCACCGACCGGATCGCAGCCGGGGTGATCCGGGAGATGCTGGCCGAAGCGCCGGACGAGATCCGGGGACAATTGCGCGACAACCTGATCTGGGTGGAAAGCGCGGAGGAGAATATCCCGGTCGTGGGTTCCAAATCCCGCATCCTGTACGCCGACGCGGAAGGTCGCATCCGGATCGCCAGGGCGTTCAATGCCGCCATCGCGTCGGGCAAACTGCAGGGACCGGTGGTGCTGGGCCGCGACCATCACGACGTCTCGGGGACGGATTCCCCCTTCCGGGAAACGGCCAACATATACGACGGCTCGCGATTCACGGCGGATATGGCCGTCCACAACGTCATCGGCGACGCCTTCCGGGGCGCGACCTGGGTGAGCCTCCACAACGGCGGCGGCGTAGGCTGGGGCGAGGTGATCAACGGCGGCTTCGGCATGGTGCTCGACGGCACGCCGGAAGCGGACCGGCGGCTGGCCTCCATGTTGTTCTGGGACGTCAACAACGGCATTGCCCGGCGCTCATGGGCGCGCAACGAAGGGGCTATCTTCACCGCTCAACGGGCGATGGAGGCGACTCCCGGATTGCGGATCACGTTGCCGAATCTGGCGGATTTGGGGTTGGTGGAGGGGGGTGGGTACGGAATGAATTCCGCACGAATTTAGCTCCGCTTGGAATGAATTCCGCACGAAATTAGCTCCGCTTGGAATGAATTCCGCACGAATTTAGCTTCGCTGGAATGAATTCCGCACGAATTTAGCTTCGCTTGGAATGAATTCCGCACGAATTTAGCTTCGCTTGGAATGAATTCCGCACGAAATTAGCTCCGCTTTCGAATGAATTCGGGACTGCTCAAAATAGTGTTTTCGCGCCAAGACGCAAAGACGCAAAGTTTTAATTTTCAACACGCTGCGCGTGCTGAAAATTCTGTTGACACAAAATTCTGAACGGTCCCATGAATTCCGCACGAATTTAGCTCCGCTTTGTAATGATCTTCAGCACACTATCGAACAGGGCTTTTTTATCCGTTCGGGCAACTCCAGTGGTGTTGATCGTTCCGGCAAATCGCCGGGAAAGTCGTTTAATTTTCTTTCGTTTGAGATCCTGTTGCAAGTCCAGATTGGCGACTGAAAAGAGGATCTTGTCTCCCAGTTCCAGCAGTACAGGCCGGATCTCAGTCGTCAGATCGGCATAATCATATTGTTCAAAACCCTTGCTTTCCCAGTGATCAAACCAATATTGCTGGACGGATTTGGCCAATTCGATCTGTTGCTCAAAAAAGCGGGAGGAAGCGGTTGGGTTCAATCCCATGGATTCGGCTGCCTGGATGCTGCTTTCCAGCACTTCTTTTTCCCTTTGGAGGTCCTCGATCGGAATGCGGTGTTCCCATTTATAGGCCGCTACGTCTTTCATAAGCGATAACCGCCGGTTGATCAGCCTTCCCAGCGCTTCAACTCTTTCCAATTGTTCATCCGGTCCGGTTTCGGCCGGTAAACCGGATGCCGGAAATCCGGTGATTCCCGGCGTGGACCAGAACAAGCATGCGCATAAGGGCAAAAGTACCCATCCGGACAGCATTCCTTTTACGGTCATCACAATCGTGGTTTGGCCAAAATCCGGCTAAAGTCCACCCGATATTTGGCCGGGCTTGTACAAGGTAAGCAAGATGCGAAGACCTGAAGGTACGAATTTTGATGTAGCCCCATGGTCTTCGCATCCGCTAATCCTTAATTATTAGGCGCCCCTGAGTCCAGCCAGCACTGGAACTGGCCGAGTTGTTCGCTGGTCAGGCTGCCGGATTGGGGCATGCGCATGGTCACGAGCACTTCCTGGCGGATGGAGCCGTTGTTGGCATAAGGAGCGATCTTGGCGTAGGTCGTAAAATCGCCGTCGTGCGAGCCGGAGCCATGGCAACCGGAGACGGCGCATTTGGAAGCTACCAGCGACTTGATGACGCCGGAATACGTAACGGTGGAACAATCCACATCAGCAATTGGGGTGGCGGTATCCTTCCCGCATTGGGAGAACAGGAACATCACCAGGAGAGCGGCAGATAATTTGATTGCTTTCATGGAAAACAGTGTTTGAGTTTGGTTGAAAAAGCTTTTCAACAAGCGCGGCGGTTGTTTGTGAGGGATATTCCCTTCGGGCATTTTCTTTGCGCCTGAGGAACAAGCCGTTCGATCATGGATCAAACGGCAAAGATTCCCTGAATCGCAACAAAATACAGGTTCAAACGCCAGTCGGTTCATCATATCCCGGTTGGCCAGGGCGGTGTCGGAAAAGGGATTTTTTCGAGGATGGAAAGATTTCGAGGATGGAATATGGGGAGAGAACGAAGGGAGGGGAGGATATTTTGTGGGGGCGGTTTTTGGGCGTCGGCGAGCTTACGTGTCGGACACCTCAGAGGTGTCCGACGCGTTAAATCGGCGCTAAACCCGCGAAAGCCGCCTGCTGCGCAGGTCCGCCTTTCCAACGCCAACCGGTTGACTGGATTGGCTGCGCCTTCCAGGGGAGATCCAAACCCGCGAAAGCCGCCTGCTGCGCAGGCTCGGCTTTTCATTTTCCGGGCGCGCTCAAACCCGGGGTTTGGCGCGCCCGGAAAAAAAAGCCGGCAACTTTCGTTGCCGGCTTTCGCAGGTTTGTCGGGATGACTGGATTCGAACCAGCGGCCTCGTCGTCCCGAACGACGCGCGCTACCGGGCTGCGCTACATCCCGCGCACTGTCCGCCATAGCTCCTTGAGCGGAGGCGGGCTCTGTCCGCCATAGCTCTGTCCGAGCGAGCAAGGCAGACTCTATCTATCCGCTTTAAAAGGCTCCTTTTGAGACCCCTTTTAAAAAGCCCCGCAAAGTTAAGCCAACTCTTTTCAATTTCCAAAGCCAATCCAGAAAAACTTTTCCAGGCCGCGCTCCCCTACCCTGCCGAATTTTATTACACCTCGCCGCCGCCGTTCCAGCCGGCCAAAATTTTATTTGGGAATCCGGGCAATAAAATAGCCGTTTTATGCGTACCTTTGTTACTCAGTTTCAACCGCTTCTAACACGTTTGAGAACACATACAGCTACCGACTCCGTCGGCATCGCCCAGGCCGTCAAGCCGGCCCGCATCCAGTTTATCGATGTACTGCGGGCGTTTGCCATCCTCATGATGCTTCAGGGTCATTTTGTGGACACGACCCTCGCTGAGCAATTCCGCAATCCCGATCATCCGGTTTACTCGGCCTGGTACTTCATGCGCGGCCTTACAGCGCCCATCTTTTCACCACTACCGGCCTGGTCTTCGTCTTTCTCCTGCTGAAGGACGGGCGCCCGCTCGGCGAAAATGTGCGCGTCCGCAAGGGCATCCGGCGGGGGTTTATGCTGCTGTTCTGGGGTTATTTCCTGAAGATCAACCTGTTCGCCGTGCTCAGCGGCCGGCTTTACGGGTGGTATTTCACCGTCGACGTGCTGCACTGCATCGGCATCGCCCTGCTCATCCTGATCGGCGTTTTTGCCCTCAGCCAGAAGATCCGGATGCCGTTCTGGATCCTGTTGAGCCTGCTCAGCTTTTTCGCCTTCTTCATCGACCCGTCGTTCAAGGCAGCCGATTGGTCGGCATTGCCCCAACCCATCGCCAACCTCTTTACCCTGGATTACGGATCGGTATTCACCCCAGTACCCTGGGTCGGTTATACGCTGTTCGGCGGGCTGATGGGGTACGTCCTGCACGTGCGGCCCAAACTGGCTTTCACCCACTTGTTCCCGCTGGCGCTACTGGTCACAGGCTACCTCGTGAGCCACTACTCGTCGATGGCGCTGATCAAATTGCACCAGCTGTCCGGGTGGGAGAATTTCAAGTCGCTGGCCTACAACAACGGATTGTTCTGGCGGCTCGGCCATGTGTTCATCGTGCAGGGGATCTTCATGTGGGGCATCGCGCGGCTGCGGGTCGTGCCCAGGATCTGGACCAAAGTGGGCTCCGAAACGCTGACGATCTACTGCGTGCATTACGTATTGCTGTTCGGCACCTGGTTCGGACTGGGTATCGCCGGTTTCTGGGCCAGGAGCCTGTCGCCTTGGGTTTGCGCCCTGGGCGCCGCCTCGTTTGTCGCCGCTTTCGTCGTGCTCATCGCCTATATCGAACCCATCCGCGAATGGCTGTACCGGACCCTTCCGCCTGGGCCCGCTACCGCTGGCGGGTTGCGCGGGTGGTGGTGCTGCGGTCGGTCTCCCGCCGGTTGCATGCGCGGCAGCGGTTGAAGACGCTGAGTTTGGTGCGGTCTTTTTTGTTTTGAACCGTTATTATGGTTTATTTGTTTTTTTGTTGTTGTTTATGGTTGTTTGCTCCGTCCGCCGAAGCCTCGGCGAAGGCGGGTTTATAGTTGTTGGGGGCCAATCATCAAAAGGGACCGTTCAGCATTTTGTGTCAACCGGATTTTTGGCATGCGCAGCTTGCTAAAAATCAGATCTTTGCGTCTTTGCGTCTTTGCGTGAAAACACTGTTTTGAACAGTCTCCATCAAAACCCGCCTCCCCGTTCCCAAACTACAGCGGACGGTGCCATCACAAACCATCATAAACCAAAATAAACCATCATAAACCATCATAAACCAAAATAAACCATCATCAACCAAAATAAACCAAAATAAACCATCATCAACCATCATCAACATCCCCCTCCAGGCTTAAAATCCGGGGAAAATCAAAAAAACATACCGACGAAGGAAAAAATGATTACCTTTGCGGCCGCTATTAATAGATTTTCGTGATCATTGATGGTTTTAACAATTATGAGCGCATACTTAACAAACGACAAATTGGCGGAAATTTTCCGCACCTACGGTGGTTCTGAGAAGAACACCGGATCGACCGAAGGGCAAATCGCCCTGTTTACTTACCGGATTCAAAGTCTTTCCGAGCACTTGAAGACCAATAAAAAGGACCACGCCTGCCGCAAGGCCCTCCTCAGCATGGTGGGCAAGCGCAAGCAGCTGCTCCAATACCTGGCCAAGAAAGACATCCAGAAATACCGCAGCCTGATTGAACAATTAGGTATTCGTAAGTAGGTCTACTGGTGAGGATTTGAGGATCCGGAGATGCGAGGCGCCAAGCCCTCAGCTCATCTTTAATCCTCAAATCTTCCCGAACTTTATTATATTTGGTCCGCACATTAGCCGGAATTCGACCAATTGCTGTACTATTTTTACAGCCGATCAATTCCACAATATACCGTCGAAACCGCCCCTCACTGGCCCGCTCACATCAAGGCTGCGTGCACATTGCTGCACGGGAAATTATCCTTATTGTATTAAATTTGATTAAAAATGGGACAAAAGATTCCGCTAACGACCTCCTTTGACCTACCGGACGGGAGGACTGTTACTATTGAAACCGGTAAACTAGCCACCCAGGCCGATGGTTCCGCCATGGTCCGCATCGGCAACACCATGATCCTGGCCACCGTCGTGTCGGCTAAAGAACCCCGCGCAGGACAGGATTTCTTCCCTCTCCGTTGACTATCAGGAAAAATTCGCAGCCGCAGGCCGCATCCCCGGCAACTTCTTCCGCCGCGAAGCCAAATTGTCGGACTACGAGGTCCTCATTTCCCGCCTGGTCGACCGGGCTATCCGCCCCCTCTTTCCCGACGGCTACATGAATGACACCCAGGTGATCATCAACCTGATCTCCGGCGATAAGGACACTCCGCCCGACGCTTTCGTCGCCCTGGCAGCTTCCTCGGCGCTGGCCGTATCCGATATTCCCTTCGCCGGCCCCATCTCCGAAGTGCGCGTTGCCCGCATCAACGGCGAATACGTGATCAACCCCGGCAAAACCGCCCTGGCCGATGCCGATATCGACATCATCGTAGCCGCTACCATGGCCGACGTCATGATGGTGGAAGGCGAAGCCAAGGAATGCTCGGAAAAAGCCCTCGTTGAAGCCATCAAAACCGGGCACGAAGCCATCAAGACCCAGATCCAGGCCCAGCTCAAACTGGCCGAACTGGTCGGCGAAAAAGCCCTCAACAAACGGGAATTGACGCCCGCTCCGGCAGACGAGGAACTGAAAGCGAAAATCGCCTCCCTTTGTGAAGCCGATATCCTGGAAGTAGCCAAATCCGCACTCGACAAGCATAGCCGCAAGGATAAGTTCGACGCCATCAAGACCAAGGCCAAGGAAACCATCCTGGCTGAAAAAGGCGAAGAATATATGGAAGAAAATGGCGACCTCTTCAGCAAATATTTCGACAAGCTGAAAAAGGAAACCATTCGCCAGATGGTCCTGAACCTGGAAACCCCGCCTCGACGGCCGCAAACTCGACGAGATCCGCCCGATCTGGGTGGAAGTCGACTACCTGCCGGCCGCTCACGGTTCTTCCATTTTCACCCGCGGCGAAACCCAGAGCCTTACCTCGGTCACGCTCGGCACCAAAATGGACGAGATCATGATCGACAACGCACTCGGGCAATACTACGACAAATTCATCCTGCACTATAATTTCCCGCCCTATTCAGTCGGTGAAACCAAGCCTATGCGGGGTCCCGGCCGGCGGGAGATCGGCCACGCCAACCTGGCAGCCCGCTCGCTGCGCATGGTCATGCCGGTATCGCCGTACACCATCCGCCTCGTTTCCGATATTCTGGAATCCAACGGCTCCTCCTCCATGGCCACCGTTTGCGCGGGGTCCATGGCGCTGATGGACGCCGGCATCCAGGTCAAAGCAGCCGTTTCCGGGATCGCCATGGGCATGATCTCCGACGGCAAGCGGATCGCGATCCTGTCGGATATCCTCGGCGATGAAGACGCGCTGGGCGATATGGACTTCAAAGTGACCGGCACCAACGAAGGCATCACCGGCTGCCAGATGGACATCAAGATCGACGGCCTGCCGTACGAACAACTGGAAAAAGCCCTCGAACAGGCGCGCCAGGGCCGCCTCCACATCCTCGGCGAAATGGCCAAAGGCATCGCCCAACCCGCCGAAGACCTCAAACCGCATGCACCGCGCATGGTACAGCTCACCATCGAGAAGAGCTTTATCGGCGCTGTCATCGGGCCTGGCGGCAAGGTGATCCAGGAGATCCAGGCCATGACCGGCACCGTGATCAATATCGAAGAAGTGGGCGACAAAGGGATCGTCAGCATCGCCAGCTCCGACAAGGCCTCTATCGATGCGGCCGTCGAACGGGTGAACAAGATCACCTTTACCCCGCAGGTCGGCGAGGTTTATGTCGGCAAGGTGGCCAGCGTCATGCCTTACGGCGTATTTGTCGATTTCCACGGCAAGAGCGGCCTGCTCCACGTTTCCGAAATCTCACATACGCGCATTGAAAACGTGGAAGAACACTTCCAGGAAGGCGACGAAGTAAAGGTCAAACTGATCGAAGTCGATAAAAAGACCGGCAAACTGCGCCTTTCCCGCAAAGCGCTGCTGCCCAACCCGAACGGCAACGGCGGCGGCGATGATCGCGACGGCGACCGGGGTGACCGGGGTGACCGCGGCGGCGATCGCGGCGGTGACAGACGAGGCGGCGGTGATCGCCGCGGCGGCGGCGGCGGATTTAAAGGTCGCCGTTGATCGATATATCGTGGCCCGTAGGGACGCAAAATTTTGCGTCCCTACCCGCCCGATTTCTTCGAATTCGAATACCCCTTCTCCAACAACAGGGCCAGGACCTTGTCCCGCTGGTCGCCCTGAATGAGGATCTCCCCATCTTTGGCGGACCCGCCGGTGCCGCACCTGGTCTTCAACCATTTTCCCAATTCCTGCAGATCGGCATCCGGGCCTTTGAGCCGGTGATGAGGGTCACCTCCTTGCCCTTCCGCTGCTTGCGGTCCAGGGCAATGCGCAGGACCTGCCGGTTGGGCGGCAGCAATTCCTGCTCTTCCTGTTCTTCGTATTGGTAATTGAAGTCGGGGTCGGTTGAATACACGACGCCTTGCCGGTCTTTGCCTTTTTTGTCTTTCATGTCAGAATCTTCTTGCGTAGGAAATAATCGGAAACGGGATAAAGTCGTCCAGAATGAAAACAGCGCCCATCTCAAAGCGGTTCTTTCCCTTGAACCAGCTGAACATCAGGCTTTGCAGCGCGCCTTCGCCGGGCAGGAACATGCCGTCGAGGGAGATTCGCCAGTTTGGGAGGAAATTTAACCCGCCGCCCAAGGTAATGATAAATTCCGGATCGTAGGAGTCGGTCAGTGAAAGCCCGTATCCGGCGGTGAGGTTGAGAAAACGGCCGGGTTCACCGATGGTGGCTATGCCGAAAACGTGGGTGGAAACGCCGTCCGCATCCACGATGATCGGGAGCAGGAAATTGGCGCCCACCCCCAGGTGGACGAGGTTGGAAACATCAAACCCGGCTTTGGCCTTCAGGAAAAAGGCGATCGGTAATACAGCACCGCCGCCGATCTGGACATTATCCCCGATGCCGGCGGACACCTCGTTGTAGAGCAGGTCGACGTTCCGGATCTCAACCTGTTTTTTCCCCAGCCGGAAGGCGGTTGGGCTGTACAGGAGGTTTTCATCGCCGGCGGCCTCAACCATTTCGATGCCTCCCCAGTTGTCAAAGGTGCTGCCCGTCCTGTTGGGCGCCTCATCCGCGGGCCCCAGCCAGGTAATTTCACTTTTGGCGTAGGTCATCGGGAACCGGCCGCGGATGCTGAAATAGACGCTGTCGGCCGTCAGCCCGTCCACCCGGCCGACCAATACATCGCCGCGCTGGGTGAACAGCATATGTTGCTGGGTGGTATCTGCCAGGTTGAGATTGCGGCTGATCTTCTGACCGTTGGCAGTTACCGCAAGGATCATTGTGGCCATGAAGATCAGGAAAGGAAACCATTTCATCTATTCAGGATTGGTGCATGAACAATTGCAGGGCGAAAAAAGAAAATAATCCGGAATTAAAGAATCTTTTCGTGATAAGACGGCCGTCCGGCCCCAAGGGTTGGCTCTCACTCTCTCACCTCTCTCACTCTCTCACCCTCTCACCCTCTCCCCCTCTCACCCTCTCACCCTCTCACCCTCTCACCCCTCACCCCTCACCCCTCACCCTCTCACCCCTCCTCTCACCCTCTCACCCTCACCCCCCCCCCCCCTCTCAAAAAACCTTACCTTTGCCCAAATTTTCAACAACAATGGCAGAGCAGATCGCCGATGTAATTCTGATGGTCAGGCCGGCAAGGTTCGGGTTCAATCCGGAAACGGCCGCCAACAACGCGTTTCAGCACAATGACGCCCGCCTTTCCGCCGAAGAGGTCAGCCGCAAAGCCCTGGCGGAATTTGACGGGTTTGTCGGACAATTGCGCAACGCAGGCATTGAAGTGATCGTAGCCGACGACACGCCCGAACCTGTAAAAACAGATGCCGTTTTCCCCAACAACTGGGTCACTTTTCACGAGGACGGCCGCGTCTTCACCTTTCCCATGTTTTCGCCCAACCGCCGGCTGGAAAGAAGCGAGGCGATGCTGGAACGGCTGAGGGCCCGTTTCGCCGTCCACGACCGGATCCGGATGGAAGCCGCCGAGTCGGACAACCGCTTTCTGGAGGGCACAGGCAGCATGGTCCTCGACCGCGAAAACCGGCTGGTATACGCCTGCACCAGCCCGAGGACCGACCCTGAGCTCACCCGGGAATTTGCCCGGCAAACGGGTTACGAACCGGTCCTTTTCCGCGCCGTCGACCAGAACGGAACGGAGATCTACCATACCAACGTCATGATGGCCCTCGGCGAAACCTTTGCGGTGATCTGTCTGGAAAGCATCGCCGGCGCGGAAGAAAGGGAATTGGTCGCGGACAAACTGCGGTCGACCGGAAAGGAGATCATCGGCATTTCCTTTGAACAAATGAATGCCTTTGCGGGCAATATGCTGCAGGTCAGGAGCAAGGACGGCCGTCGTTTCCTGGTGATGTCCGAACAGGCCTATCGCGCCCTGGATGAACGCCAGATCGCCCGGATCGAAGCCCATACCCGCATCCTGCATGCCCCGCTGTACACCATCGAAACCTATGGCGGGGGAGCGCCCGTTGCATGATGGCGGAAATATTTCTGCCTGAAAAGACGCCGGCAACATAACCGGAAAAACCGTACTTTTGGGCGCTGATGAAAAATATTTTGGCCATATCGCTCCTGTTTCTGGCCCTGGTTCCCGCCTTCCAGCTGAACCTGATCTACTCCCTTTATCAATTCAACAAATCGTTCATCACCCGGAAATATTGCATCAACCTGGACCGGCCCGAAGTCATGTGCTACGGCCGCTGCTATGTCAATAAAGTGATTGCCCGGACGGAAGATGAAAATACCGGTTTCCCGGCGCCTTCAAACCAGGAAAAGTTTTCCGTTTTTATCCTTTCGCCCGTCGCTGCGCAACCCGCCCCCTGTCCGGTAAATCATCGCCAACAGGAATTGCCCGCGGTAGCGTGTTTTTACAGTTTTGGATTTAACCCGGATATCTTTCACCCTCCGCGTTCCTGAGCTGTTTTTCCACACCAATTGACCAGAATAATCTCAGCCGGCGGGCTTTTCAGCCTTTACCGGCAAGCGCACAGGTGTACAGCCCTGAAGCCGGCACGACCTCCTGTGACGTCAACCGTATTTAAACCAAGCATCATGCAACCGAAGAAATTGATCCATATACTTTTTTTATCCTTCGCGGTTTTTTCCTGCCAGCAATCCGGCAAAACCCGCAACCCGAAGAACAAACCGGCGCCGGCCTCTGGGAAGCGGTCATGGCCGTACACGACGAGGTCATGCCCAAAATGGGCGAACTCAGCAGCCTGAAAAAGGACCTCAAAAACCTGCCCCAGGACAGCCTGGTACAAGCCGGGATTACCGAACTGACGCTGGCGGAAGACGCCATGTGGGACTGGATGCACGAATTGAGACCGCACGACGAGATCGAACAGATGGCGCAGGAGGAAGCTGAGGCCTATCTGACGCAGGAAAAGGAGAAGATATCCGCCGTGAAAGATAAAATGCTGCACAGCATGGAAACGGCGAAATCGCTGCTGGCCGGCGCGGAAAAACCGGTTGATCACCATTAAACCATCCCGTCATGAAACGATTCATTCTATTGATATTACCGGTTTTAACGGCCGGATGCGGCAATCAGCTGAGCGATCCGCTGCCCGTTATCAGCAATCCGGCTGCAACCGGCGGAGAGGAGGATGCTCCCGCCATCCCCGATTTTGCATTTGTGGACCAGGACAGCCAACTGGTGACCAACGCCACCTTTGCCGGCAAGGCTTATATTGCCGACTTCTTTTTCACGTCGTGCCCGACCATTTGTCCGAAAGTAAAACAACAAATGATGCGGATTTACGACAAGTATGAAACCGAGGATCTGCTGGCCTTGTTGTCCTATTCGATCGACGTGAGGCGCGATACGGTCGGCAGGTTGAAGTGGTACGCCGACAACCTGGGCGTGAAGACCGAAAAATGGCATTTTGTGACCGGCGATCAGGACGCCATCTACGACCTGGCCGATGATTATATCAGCACGGTGATGGTCGACTCCCTGGCGCCGGGCGGATTCACCCACAGCGGCTACCTCATCCTGGTCGATCCGAAGAGGCGGATCCGGTCCTATTGCGACGGCACGGACCCGAAAGCGGTAGACGGCTTCATGCAGGATATCGAACGCCTGTTGTACGAACTGAAACAAACCAAATAATTTTCTAATTCCTTAACATCAAAATCAATGACCAAGCGCAATTTCCTCGTTCTGGGCCTCTTCTTGCTGAGCGCCGCCGCATTCAGCCCGGTTTTCGGCAATCCGGCCCCGAAAGGCATTTTTGATCAATGGCCCGAACTGGGCGCCTTTCACACCGTGATGTCGGAAACCTTCCACCCGATGGAAGAGGGGAATTTCGAGCCGATCCGGACGCGCTCCGGCGAAATGGTTCAAAAGGCCAAAGCCCTCGCCAAAGCGAAGATCCCGGCGGAATTCAACAACCCAAAGATGGCCGATGCGGTCAAGCGGCTGGCAAAAGGCAGTTCCAAACTCAACAAAATGATCAAAAAGAAGGCAACCGACGAACAGCTGACTGCGTCGCTGACGGGGTTGCACGATGTTTTCCATGAGATCGTGGGTTTGTGCCGCGATGAAAAGCATTGAAAATAATTGAGGGATCAGGTCGGATTAAATTATTTACATTTGAATAATGAATCCGATCCTGATCCTGTTTATCCTGTGCCTGCTCGTTGTCCTATCCGAAATACTGGTCGAACGGACAATCTTGAAAAGCCTGGGCACCGCGCTCCTGGTCATCGTTCTAACCGCCATTGTCGCCAACCTCGGCATCATACCGGCCGGCTCGTCGGAGGAGCACCCGGTTCCGGTTTATGACGGCATCTTCACCTACCTGGCGCCGATGTCCATTTTCTGGTTGCTGCTCCGGGTCAACCTGAAGGATATCCTCAAGGCCGGCCTTCCCATGATCGCGCTGTTTCTGATCGGAGCGGCCGGTACAACCGTGGGCGTGATCCTGGGCATGAAGCTGATCAACGGCCGGGAAATCCTGGGCGACCTGTACAGCGCCGTAGGCGGCATGTATACCGCCACCTATACCGGCGGAAGCGTGAATTTCAACGCTGTCGCCCTGCATTATGACGTCATCCGGGACGGCGTAATGTACGGCGGCGCGGTAGCTGTTGACAATATCATTACGACATTGTGGATGGCGGCAACACTCGTCCTGCCCAAATTCCTGGTCCGCATCTGGAAGGTTCAGGTGCGGGAAGACCTGCCCGGCAAGGGAGAATTTGTCGACAACGGCGACCAGGAATCCATGGGGCCCGATCGATCTGGGCATCACCCTGGGAATGGGTTTCGGGGCGCTTGTCCTTTCCGATTACGTGCAAGACCTCCTGTCCGTACCTTCCGTGATCACCCTGACCCTGATCGCCCTGATCATCGCACAAATTCCCTGGGCCTCCAAACTTCGGGGCCCGCAGGCGCTGGGGCTGTTTTCGGTGTACCTGTTCCTGGCGGTGATCGGCGCGTTCTGCAACCTGGAAGCCTTCGGAAAACTCGGTTCGCTGGTTTTTCCCTGCTCGCCCTCACCGCGGTCACCGTGTTGGTCCACGCCCTTTTCACCATAATCGGCGGACGGCTGCTCCGGCTCGACCCGGATATGGTGGCCATCACGAGCCAGGCGAATATCGGTGGCGCTACTTCCGCCCTGGCCCTGGCCCGCAGCCTCGGCAGGAGCGACCTGACGCTGACGGCGGTCCTGCTGGGGGTCGTTGGGCACGGCGATCGGGACGTTTCTGGGGTTTTGGGTGGTGGGGTCAAGCTGTTGAGTTGATGCTGGATGCTGGATGCTGGATGCTGATGCTGGATGCTGAGGCGTGCTGGATGCTGGATGCTGAGGCGTGTTGCTGCGCTGAAGACTGAAAACTGTCCCAAAGACTGGGCTGACTGGCTGGAAACTGGGCTGGATGCTGGATGCTGCGTTGGATGGTTGGCGCTGAAGACTGAAAACTGTCCCAAAGGGCTGCTGAAAGACTGGAAACTGGATGCTGGATGCTGGATGCTGCCAGGCCGAGGCGCGTTGGATGGTTGGCGCTGAAGACTGAAAACTGCCAAAGGGATTCCTGGAGCCAACTGAAAGACTGGAAACTGGAAACTGGATGCTGGATGCTGCCAGGCCGAGGCGCGTTGGATGGTTGGCGCTGAAGACTGAAAACTGCCAACTGAAAGACTGGAAAAACTGGATACTGGATACTGGATGCTGCCAGGCCGAGGCGCGTTGGATGGTTGGCGCTGAAGAAAACTGAAAACTGCCAACTGAAAACTGACTGAAAGACTGGATACTGGGATGCTGGATGCTGCCAGGCCGAGGCGTGTTGGATGGTTGGCGCTGAAGACTGAAAACTGCCAACTGAAAACTGCCAACTGAAAGACTGGATACTGGATACTGGATGCTGCCAGGC
This sequence comes from Lewinellaceae bacterium, assembly GCA_020636325.1. Classification (GTDB taxonomy): domain Bacteria; phylum Bacteroidota; class Bacteroidia; order Chitinophagales; family Saprospiraceae; genus JACJYC01. Next base: position 230,345 of record JACJYC010000006.1, on the reverse strand, counting down.
CGAGGCGTGTTGGATGGTTGGCGCTGAAGACTGAAAACTGCCAACTGAAAGACTGAAACTGGATGGAGCTGCGCGAGAAAAACACTTTATTGAACCACCTCCGGTCCACATACAGGCCCTACAGGCCGGAATCGCAAAAAATGCACCCCGAATGCTACCAACTTCGCTGGACCCCGCCAGCCCGTCCCGCCGCCGAATCGCCCCCACCTTACTTACGACGACTTGCGACGGCCCTTTCCGATAACGAAATACCGCAATACCTTGATTTGCATTCGCAATATGGATGCCTTTCCCCGATTGAGCTGCCCAGCCGATCGCCGGTCCGTTGGGATCGCAATGTTACAGGCCGGAAACCCAATACACCCGGCAACGACCCGAACGGAGCCACCGGCCTAACCTAGGGCCGGAATATGAATCTGTGACGCCCGTTGAAATCTATTCTAGGCCCATCACGGCTGTTTTGTCATGAAATGGATGTCCTTACGCGAAAGCTCCGTTACGACTTACGACGGCCCCTTTCGCGTAACAAAATGGATTCTCCGGCCCGGATGCCTTTCCCCTGATTGAGCTGCCCGGTACAGCGGTCCGTTAGGATCGCAATACCTGTAGCACCCCGGCAACGACGTAAGCCACCGGCCTGTAGGGCCGGTATATGAAGATCTGCGACGCCCGTTGAAATCCTTTCTATCCATTTTTAATGGGGCCGGTTCGGAAATGTTGCCGGTTTGGAGCAATCACATACCGGCCCTACAGGCCGGGAACCCAATATTCAAACCGCTACCAACAAGACGGACCTGACGGCCCGCACGGACGTTTTTCAGACAGGGGAGTTCTAAAATCTTTAACCTTGGGCCGGCAGCCATTAAACATATGTTCTTTGGTACAAACGCAGCTGCCATTTAGTTTCTTTAACCTTTCTACTTTATCCTTTAACCTTGATTTGGCGGACCTAAAGGCCCGCACGGCTGTTTTGTCATGAAGGATGGATGTCCTTACGCGAAAGCTCCGTTACGACTTACGACGGCCCTTTCGCGTAACAAAAATGGACTTCTCCGATTTGCATTCGCAATACGGATGCCTTTCCCCTGATTGAGCTGCCCGGTACAGCGGTCCGTTAGGATCGCAATACCTGTAGCACCCCGGCAACGACGTAAGCCACCGGCCTGTAGGGCCGGTATATGAAGATCTGCGACGCCCGTTGAAATCCATTCTATCCATTTTTAATGGGGCCGGTTCGGAAATGTTGCCGGTTTGGAGCAATCAGATACCGGCCCTACAGGCCGGGAACCCAATATTCAAACCGCTACCAACAAGACGGACCTGACGGCCCGCACGGACGTTTTTCAGACAGGGGAGTTCTAAAATCTTTAACCTTGGGCCGGCAGCCATTAAACATATGTTCTTTGGTACAAACGCAGCTGCCATTTAGTTTCTTAACCTTTTCTTTACTTTATCCTTTAACCTTGATTTGGCGGACCTAAAGGCCCGCACGGCTGTTTTGTCATGAAGGATGGATCTCTTACGCGAAAGCTCCGTTACGACTTACGACGGCCCTTTCGCGTAACAAAAATGGACTTCTCCGATTTGCATTCGCAATACGGATGCCTTTCCCCTGATTGAGCTGCCCGGTACAGCGGTCCGTTAGGATCGCAATACCTGTAGCAACACGGCAACGACGTAAGCCACCGGCCTGTAGGGCCGGTATATGAAGATCTGCGACGCCCGTTGAAATCCATTCTATGCATTTTTAATGGGCCGGTTCGGAAATGTTGCCGGTTTGGAGCAATCACATACCGGCCCTACAGGCCGGAAACCCAATATTCAAACCGCTACCAACAAGACGGACCTGACGGCCCGCACGGACGTTTTTCAGACAGGGGAGTTCTAAAATCTTTAACCTTGGGCCGGCAGCCATTAAACATATGTTCTTTGGTACAAACGCAGCTGCCATTTAGTTTCTTTAACCTTTCTACTTTATCCTTTAACCTTGATTTGACGGACCTAAAGGCCCGCACGGCTGTTTTGTCATGAAGGATGGATCTCCTTACGCGAAAGCTCCGTTACGACTTACGACGGCCCTTTCGCGTAACAAAAATGGACCTCTCCGATTTGCATTCGCAATATGGATGCCTTTCCCCTGATTGAGCTGCCCGGTACAGCGGTCCGTTAGGATCGCAATACCTGTAGCACCCCGGCAACGACGCAAGCCACCGGCCTGTAGGGCCGGTATATGAAGATCTGCGACGCCCGTTGAAATCCATTCTATCCATTTTTAATGGGGCCGGTTCGGAAATGTTGCCGGTTTGGAGCAATCACATACCAGCCCTACAGGCCGGAATCGCAAAATGCACCCCGAATGCTACCAACGCACGGACGCAGACCTGACAGCCCGCGCCGCCGTTGTTTAGCCGCCCCATTGCCTTACCCCACTTACGACTTACAACTTACAACTTACGACTTACGACTAACAACTGTCAACAGTCATCTACCTCATCAACGTCACATCGCCTTTATACAGCACCGTTTCACCGTCAATGAATTCCACTTCGGCGAAGAAGACGTATACGCCGGCATTCAGCAGGCGCCCGCGGTGGGTACCGTCCCAGCCGTAAACCGGGTCGTTGGGCTGGAAATTATAGAGTTCGAACATGGATTCACCCCACCGGTTGAAGATCAGGAAGGACTTGACGTTAGTGACAACGCTTCCCTTCGCCTGGATCATGAATACGTCATTGACCCCGTCGCCATCCGGTGAGAAGGCGTTGGGAATGTAGACGGGCCGGTCCTTGGAAACATAGACCGTGATCTTATCCGAGGCCGTACAGCCCTTGTCATCGGCTACGCTGACGCAAAGACCGAGGTTTCCATCGGCGCCACGATCGGGTCCGGGCAGTTGGAATCCAGGGTGTCGCCGAAGCAAACCACCGGTACGGTTGAGGACCATTTGAACAGGTTGACCTCATAGGACGTCTGGGCGTTGAGTTCCAGTTCATCCCCGAGGCTGATGGTGACATCCGGGCCCAGGTCCACCACAAGTTCTTCCGGTTGATTGATCGTGATTTCCTGGCTCCATTCGCAGCCGGCGGCATCCTGGACCTTGACGTTATACACGCCAACATCCAGATTGGCAAACAACGGCGCAGAACTGAACGGCCTCGAATTAATGGCATATACGTAGGGCGTTACCCCACCCGTCACATCCACAACCTGGATCTGCCCGACCTTGTCGCCGAAGCATGCCGGATCAACCGAAGTCAGGGAGGCCTCGATCGGAGGCGGCGCCAGCAGCGTAGAGGACGCCGTTACCTGGCAGCCCTTCTGGTCCGTTATCGTCACCGTATAGTCGCCTGCCGTGAGGCCTTGCGGACCGGCAGAAGCGGAGCCGTTGCTCCAGGCGTAGGCATACGGCGGCGTACCGCCCTGTACCGTGGCGCCGAGCGCGCCGTCGGATTCTTCCGGGCAACTGATATGGTACTGGCCGAATTGAGATACATGGGTGATCTGGGCCGTCAGCTGGGCGGGTTGGGTCACCGTTTCTGTGAAATCGGCGGTAATGCCGTAACTGTCAACGACCGACACCTTGTAATTGCCCGGCGCCAGGTTATTGAACGATATCGGAGAACCGTTCAGGTCCAGGGTCCCGGACGTGATCGTTGTACCTGCCTGTGTTTCAAGGGTGTATTGATACGGCGGCGTACCGATGGTCATGGAGAATTCCAATACCCCGTCGGCTCCGCCGGCGCAGGAGGTCGCTTCGGCCGCGCTGGTCCACTGCAACTGGCAGGGGTGATTGCTCAGGTTCAGGGTGATGACGCTGTCGCAGCCGTTCACCGTGCTCAGGACAACGGAATAGGATCCCGGCGTGCTGAAGCTGGAAGTTCCGACCGTAAAGCTGTCCGTGTCGCAGATGTCTTCATTCAGCACAACATCAAAAACGGGGTTGACCGTCAGATCCAGGTGCACAATACTGTCGCAACCGCTGGCAGCCACCAGTACATCCTGGTACTGGCCTGCATCGGTATACACCGAACCGCCGACCTGGAACTGGTCGCCCTGGCAAATGGCTTCGGTGAGGAAGGTTTCCGGAATGGCCAATACAGTCAACGCCAGGTTGACGATACTGTCGCAGCCCGTAAATGCCGTCAGTACGTCGGCGTAATTTCCGGAAGCGGTATATTGAGAGGTTCCGACTGAATAGGTCTCTCCGTCACAAATGGTAATATCCAGGTTGGTTTCCGGAATCGGGAAAACCGTAAGGTCCAGATGAACGATGCTGTCACAACCGCTGGCCGCGGTCAGCACATCGGTATAGGTCCCCTCAACCGTATAATCGGAAGTTCCGACTGAATAGGTCTCGCCGTCGCAGATGGCCGGCGTGAGGAATACTTCCGGAATCGGGATCACCGTCAGGTCGAGGTTGACGATACTGTCGCAACCCGAGGCAGCCCGTCAGGACATCCTGATAAATCCCCGAAACCGTATATACCGAACTGCCGACCGTGTAAGTCTCGCCGTCGCAAATGGCCGGCGCCAGGTCGGTCACCGGGATCGGCAGGATGGTCAGGTTGAGGTTGACGAAGCTGTCGCAACCGTCCTGCGAGGTGAACTGGTCGACGTACATGCCGGTCTGTTCGTAGGTGCTCGTTCCCACCGTATAGGATTCCCCTTCACAGAGGGAAATGTTGAGATTGGTTTGGTAGAAATCGGTAACGGTCAGGTCCAGGACGATGATGCTGTCGCAGCCGAACGAAGTGCTGAGGGTATCCCGGTAGATGCCGGTTTGGGTATACACGGAGCTGCCCACCGTGTAGGAGCCGTTCTGGCAGATGCTGGCTACGATATTGTTCTGTTTGACCGGCGCTACCGTCAGGTTGAGCGTAACGGTACTGTCGCAGCCGTTGGCGGCCGGCAATACGGTGGCATACTGGCCGGTGGCGGTGTACGGCGTTCCGTTCAGCGTATAGGTTTCTCCCTGGCAGATCAGGGCGTTGACGGTCGAGGAAGCGTTCGGCAAAACCGTCAGATCCAGGTGCACGATACTGTCGCAACCGTTGGCAGCCGTCAGGATTTCGGTGAACGAACCGGTTGTTGTATAATCGGTCGTACCGACGGTATAGACCTCGCCGTCGCAAATGGTGGGTGTCAGGAAGGTTTCCGGCACATCCAGGATGGTCAGGTCAAGGTAAACGGTACTGTCGCAGCCGTTGGCAGCCGTCAGAACGTCGACGTAGCTGCCGGCAGTCTGGTAAACCGAGGCGCCGACCGTAAAGGAATCGCCGTCGCAAATGCTGGGGGCAAGGAAGGTTTCCGGGGTTGCCAGCACCGTCAGGTTCAACGTGACTACGCTGTCACACCCGGTACCGGCTTGCTGGAGGGTCGTCTGGTAGACGCCCGTCGCGGCATAATCCGTTCCGCCCATGGCAAAGGTTTCGCCGTTGCAGATGCTGGGCGACAGGTCGGTGTATTTTGTCGGATGGACGGTCAGGTCCAGCATAAAGAGGCTGTCGCAGCCCTGGGGTGTAATAAATGAATTCTGGTATTGCCCGGAAACGGTGTAGGTCGAATCGCCGACCGGGTACGATTCCCCCTCGCAAAGCTCCACTATTGCGCTTTCAATCAGGACATCCTCAACGGTCAGGGTCAGGTTGACCGTACTGTCGCAACCCGTTACCGACATAAATTGAACCTGATAGCTGCCGGCGTCCGTGAAGGTCTGTCCGCCGAGCGTAAAGCTGGAGCCGCTGCAAATGGTGGCATTCCGGTTGGACTGGATCTTCGGCCTTACGGTCAGGTTCAGGGCGATGGTACTGTCGCAGCCGTTGGCGGCCATGAGGGTAACGTTGTAGTTGCCGCTGGCATTGAAGGTTTGGGAGCCGACGGTATAGGTCTGTCCGTTGCAGACGGCCACCGTCAGGTCGGTATGGCTGAGCGGAAGCACGGTCAGGTCGAGGTTGACGGTACTGTCGCAACCGTTGGCCGCGGTAAGGACCACGGTATACGTGCCTGTGGTATCAAAATTGGAACTGCCGACCGTATAGGTTTGGCCGGCACAGATGGTGGCCGGCAGGTCGGTCAGGATTTCGTTCCTTATGGTCAGGTCCAGATTGACAATGCTGTCGCAGCCGTTGGCCGCGGCAAAGGTCTGGGTATATTGCCCGGACTGGGTATAGGTCGAATCGCCGACCGAGAAGGTCTCGCCGAAACAGCGGGTTTCCTGAAGGTTCGTGGTGGCGTTCTGGAGTTCCACCAGGGTAAGGTTGACCACGCTGTCGCAGCCGAGTCCCGTCACGAAACTTCCCTGGTAATTGCCCGGGGTGGTCAAAGTATTTCCGGCAAAGGAATAGGACCCGCCTTCACAGAAATAGTCCGTCACGTTCACGGTCGGTGTTGGCAACACCTGCAACGTGAAATTAACGGTACTGTCGCAGCCGGTGGAGGAGGCAATCACTTTCGAGTAGGTGCCGGCTGTGTTATAGGGCGTGCCGCCGACCGAATAGGAACTGCCGCCGCAGATCTGCACCGTACCGAGGTTGGTCACCAGCGGCGGCCGGACGGTGAGGGTCAGGTTGACGATGCTGTCACAACCGCCCACCGACTCCAGGAGGATCTGCCGGAACCCGGAGGTAGAGAAGGTCTCAAAGCCGACCGTATAGGTCTGGCCGGCGCAGATCACCGGAGCGATGTTGACCGGCGCGGGCGCGGGATACACCGTGAGTTCGAGATAAACCAGGCTGTCGCACCCCTCCGAGGATTGGAGGGTAAATACGTCGGTGGTGGACTGGGTAAACGTATAACTCGTACTGCCGTCCGAAATGGTATAACTTTCACCCTGGCAGATGGCCTGGGGGTCGTATTCAAAGTAGGTCGGATTGACCGTCAGGGTCAGGAACACCGTACTGTCGCAGCCGTTGGCCGACTGCAGGTGAACGGGCTGCATAAACGTGGAATTGGAGAAGCCCGTGTTGCCCACGTAGTATTCCGTGCCTTCGCAGATCTCGGCCTCCACAAACGATTGCGTAGGTTGTTCTACGGTCAGGCTGAGTTCAACCGGCTGGTCGCATCCGTTCCCGTCCACGTACGTGAACATATAGTTGCCGGTGGTATTGTAGGAATGCCCCTGGTAGGAATAGGTTTCGCCCTGGCAGATGGTCTCGTTGATCTGCTCGGGGTCAGGGTATTCCACCACGATCGTTTCGCAATACTGCGGGCCGTCGGCGCTGCAGGGGTTCGACGGGGTGACGCACAATTGGAACGAGGTTTCGAAATTGGGCATGTTGAGGTTGACCTGCTGGTCGTAGCCGATCACGTTGCCGTCCTGGGTCCAGGTATAGACACCGGCGCCGAATACGTCGGTTGCGCTGAAGGTGACGTTGCCGCCCGGGCACACGGGGGTCGGGTACTGGATATCCGTCACCCTGAAGTGATCTGGGGGCGGTAACCGACCCGAAAGAACCGTAACGTCGAACTGACAAATGTCGCCGAAGGCGCCGTCAATGACCAGGAAGTAGATCCCGCCCGGGGTCAGGTTGTTGGCGACAAAGTTCTGGGAGGTATTCCCTGGAACCTGGTCGTCGCAGTTGCTGACCAGCTGGAAGGAGGAACAGTCGACGGTATTGTAGATCCCGATCTGAAGCCCGTCACCCTGGTTGCAGGCATATACGTCGATGCGCAGGGTCAGGTTGGCGCTGCCCGCGATAAATCCGACCCATTGCGTGTTGTGCAACTGGCCGGCGCAGAACCCGGGAGGGGCCTGACCGAGGATGGTGGCGGCGTTGATCGAGGAGTACCCGGTTAGGTCGCATACCACGCATGCGTCTGAACAAAAACTGGCGAGCGCCGGGTTGGGTGGACATGATCCCGGAGGCATTTGCCCCCATAAATTAAAAATGAAAAAAGTCCTGATAGCAGCAGTACGATTTTTTTCATGAAACCTTTGTTGCACAGTGTACGAAATAAAAGATGTCTCTTGGGGAGATTCGGCGAATTTTTGGATTGGGGGCTACTTGTCGCTCTAGCCTAAGGAAAGGGCAAATTTAAAAATTCCAAATTTTTTTTGTGTTAATTTTTTGATTCGATCAGCGGCGACATCTACTTCCGCTCTAATTTTAGGGATCTTGCAAAAATCTGGAATTGGCCTCCATAGCCTTTAAAACCAACTGTTTTAACAGTCCTTTCAACAACCTGACATATTGCGTTGATTTGATATTCGTTGCAAAATTGTATGCTGGCAGACAATTTCAAATGCCGTTAAAACCCGAAAGCCAGCCGCATCTTGTCATAAATGGCCGTATTCTCATAGATCCCGCCAAACAACTCCGAACCCGGCCCATAGGCGAAAACGGGGATGAGCACAGCCGTATGGCTTTTGGTGGTGAACCCGGGGATGATATTGTCCATCGTCGAACCGGTATTGATGGCGTAGCCGCCGGTTTCGTGGTCGGCTGTAATAACGATCAGGGTTTCGCCGTCCTCTTTGGCAAAATCGAGCGCGGCGCCGATGGCCTTGTCGAAATCGATCATTTCCGAGATGATGTAATCGGAATTGTTGCCATGGCCGCCCCAATCGATCTGGGAGCCTTCCACCATCAAAAAGAACCCTTTATCGCTTTTCTTCTCCAGAAAGAGGGTAGCCAGTTTGGTGGCGGGCGTCAGGTAATCCCTTCCTTTCGAGACCGGCGCCGGATCGGCATCCGCTGTAAAAAGGCGAAATTCCGGTTGAAATCCACGGCCACTTTGGTCAGGTCCTCCTCATCCGTGCTGGATACAAAATAGTTTTTCGATCTCAATTCCCCGATCAGGTCGCGGCCGTCCTTTCTTTTATCAAAATAGCTCTTGCCGCCCTCCCACAAAAAATCAATGTTGGTTTTCAGAAAGTCCGCGGCAATGTCCTCATAATCATTCCTGGATTTCACATGGGCGATGAAAGCCGCCGGCGTCGCATGCACGATGGTCGACGTGGCGATCATCCCGGTGGCCATTCCCCGTTCCTCGGCTTCTTCCAATATGGTCTTGACGGCCGTAGAGTCCATCCTTACGCCGATGGCGCCGTTGTAGGTCTTCACGCCCGCAGAGAACGCCGTAGCGCCGGCAGCAGAGTCGGTGACCAGGTTATCGCCGGAATACGACTTTTGCAGGCCGACAATCGGGAATTTTTCCAGGTTGAGCTTGTTGCCGTTCTTGTACAGGCCGGCCGTGATCTGGGTCAGCCCCATGCCGTCGCCGATCATCAGGATGATGTTTTTGGGGTGCTTCCGGACCACAGGCTCATCATTGCTCAACGTCGAATTGGTCAAAGGAGGCGTGTTGGGGCTGCATGCGGCCAGCAACAGGAGCAGCGGCAAAAGGAGATATTTTCTTTGCATAGTATGTTGTTTTCCGTCCTTCCCGGATCTTCGGGTGAAATCCGGGGTTAAGTTACTTTTAATTTTGGAATTAACCCGACAGGCGGTCAACCGGTCCAGGCATAGCGCTTACCCGGCAGGGCCCTCACCACGCCCTTGAACTCCAGGTTGAGCAGCACCGCGGCCAGCATGCTGCCCGCCATACCGCACCGGCAGAGGAGGAAGTCGATCCCGCACTCAGGGTTTTCGCGGAGCAAATTTACGACTATTTCCTCTTCCGGGTCCAGCTCTACAAACAACTGCCGCTGCAGGCCTTTGCCTTTCAGGGGGCCGTCCCACCGCATGACATACCCGATATCCGCCGGTTCGCTCAGCAAAGCGGCCCGGTGGCTTTTGATCAGGTTGTTGCACCCCCTGGCTGCCGGATCCCGGATCCTGCCCGGTACGGCAAACACGTCGCGGTTGTACTCGTTGGCATAAAATGCGGAGATCATCGAACCGCCTTTCTCGGCGGTTTCAATGACCACCAGCGCATCGCACAATCCGGCAATGATCCTGTTTCTCAACGGGAAATGCTCCCGCTCGGGCATCACCTGGCTGGTGAACTCGGTCAGCAGTCCGCCGTTTTCCATCATGCGCCGGGCAACAGGCCGGTGCTGCGCCGGGTACACCATGCCCAGGCCATGCCCCAGAACGCCGATCGTCGGGATGCCCAGTTCGGTGCATTTTTATGGGCAGCGATGTCGATCCCGAACGCCAGTCCGCTGATGATCTGCACATTCAGCGCCGCGAGGGACTCAATGACCTCTTCGCAAACGCTGACCCCGTAGGGGTCGGTTTCAGGTGCCGACAATGGCTACCGTCCGGAGCGCGTTCAGGTCGGCCTGCCCTTGAAAATAGAGCATGACAGGGCTGTCGTACAGGGGCTTGAGGCGTTCGGGATAGCCGGGGTCCAGGTAAGAACAGGCCGTAATCCCATGTTGATCGATAAATTCCAGTTCGCGCTCGGCTTGCAAAAGGACTTTCTGCTCCAGGACCGCGGTTGTGATCTGGGGGCCGATGCCGGGAATGGCCAGGAGTTCTTTTTTCCCGGCTTCGAATACGGCTCGCGGGCTGCCGCAATAACTGACCAGCTGCCTGGCGGTGACCGGGCCGACCTTGGGGATCATGGTCAGGGCAATGGGGTGCAACAAATGGTCCATCCCAAATGGTTTGTTATCAGGATTTTTGGAAAATTTCCGGCGTTCTTCGAAATGGATGGAAAAATAGGCCCGGATCGGTCCGGGTTTAACGTCTTTGATGGGAAGCTACGGGTACAAGCGTCAACTTTTGACTCAGCCGAATGCCACAAAGTTATTATTTTTCTGTTTTATTAACAATCTTTGTATCAAAATTAATCCGGTTATGGCCACGAACAGAAAATTCACCGCCAGAGTCGAGGTTTTGATCATCGGCATTTTCTTCATTTCCTTCATCATCTGGGCCGTTTCGAAATGCAGCTCTGCTAAAACCGAATACAAGGCGCGTGCCGCCCTTGAAGCCTATGAGGACTCGCTGGCTACGGCGCAGGAGCAACCGCTCGACCAGCCTGCAACCACGCCTCAACCCGCCGCTTCTCCGGCCGTACAGGCGCCCAGCCAGGTCATCCGCGAAAAAACCACACCGCTTTACGTGACCATCGAGGGCCTCAAACTCCGGGACACGCCGAACCTGAACGGAAAGGTGCTGGCCGAATTGAAATTATATGAAGAGGTCAACTTCCTGAATGAGGTGACCGACTCCACCTACGAGATCAACCTGGGCGCCATCACCGCCAACGAACCCTGGGTAAAAGTCCAGGGGCGCGGGCACGCAGGCTGGGTCTACGGCGCCGGAGTCGACTATTACAAGCGCAAATTAAAAGGCGCCTACTGACGGCAAACCATTGATCTTTCAACGCATCATCAAATCCCCTGCATGAAGTGCAATATCCGAAAAGCGGGTCCGGAGGACATTCCGGCGATCCACGATCTGGTACGGGAACTGGCCGTTTACGAAAAAGCCGGTCATGAATTCGTCGCTACCCGGGAAGAATACCGGCAGGACATGGCCGACGGCATTTTCCAGGCGCTTGTAGCCGAAAAGGACGGCCTGGTGGTCGGCATGACCCTTTATTATATGGCCTATTCCACCTGGAAAGGCAAAATGCTGTTCCTGGAAGACTTCGTTGTCAAACCGGATGCCAGGCGGGAAGGCATCGGCCAACAATTGTTTGACGCGCTGCTCCTGGAAGCCGAAGCGCTGGGCTGCAAACTGGTGAAATGGCAGGTCCTGGACTGGAATAAACCGGCCATTGCTTTTATGAGAAAAACCAGGCCGTAATCGATAAAGAATGGTGGAATGGAAAATTATTTTGCAGAGAAAAAAAAATTAAGTTACCTTTGGCCTGACTTTCAGTCTAATAAATATTAGATTCGCGCTATCATCCCTAAACATTGATTTTCAGCGCTAAATCCACCTGCAGGGGCGCGACACAAAACAGGTCTTCATCTTCAAGTTTGGTTTTTAACCGTTGGATCGCAATATTTTATTTTTCCCAAAATAAAGATATTAAGCATTATAGTGTTTCATAGTGTGAGGGGTAGCCGCTTCGGCGGTTGCTCCTTTTTTATGCCAACACTTTTGCGAATGCACTTTACAGGAGAATCGGGACGGACCTAAAGTTCGCGCTCCAGCAGCTGATTGGCCAGCTGGATCAGGGGCTCCTTCCGCGCGGCCGGGCCGCTACCGAATCCAACAACCTGAAGGCTTCTTCCTGATAGGCAGCCTGCAACTTCCTGGCCTCCTGCGGTACGCCGAGTTGGTTGAAAAGGTCGGTTACGCCCCGGATTTTTTCCTCCGGATCCCAATCCTCATTTGAATAATAGCCAAGCAGCTGATCCCGGCGGCTGGGGTCGGCTTTTTCGAGGGCGATGAGGTACAAGGCGGTTTTCTTGTTCTGCAGGATATCGCCGCCGGTCTGTTTGCCGAATTTGGCGGGGTCGCCGAAGGTATCGAGGTAATCGTCCTGGATCTGAAAGGCGATGCCGACCTTTCTGCCGAACCCGGTAAGCGGTTCCGTATCCGCCCCGCCGCCCACCAGGGCGCCCACTTCCAGGCAACCGCCCAGCAGGGCAGCGGTTTTGCCTTCGATCATGGTCAGGTACTCTTGAAGGGAGACGTCGCTGCGGGTTTCAAAATCCATATCCATCTGCTGGCCTTCGCATACCGCTGCGGCGGCCCGGGTAAAGGCTGCAACGGCCCGGTTTCTGGCAAGTTCGTCAACCGGCGATTTCAACAGGTATTCGTAACTCATGATGAGCATAACGTCGCCGGAAAGGATGCCGGCGTTGAGGCCGAACCGGGAATGAACGGTAGGCTGCCCCGGCGCAACGGAGCCTCGTCCATGATATCGTCGTGCACCAGGCTGAAATTGTGGAAAATTTCCATGGCAAGGGCGGCCGGAAGGGCTTCCCTGATCCGGTCGCCGAACAGATAAGCGCCCATCAGGGTGAGCACCGGACGGATGCGCTTGCCACCCAACCCCATTATGTACCTGACCGGTTCGTAGAGGTTGACCGGCCGGCGGCGATCCAGCTGCTCGTCAGCGAGATAAATTTCGAAAGCGGACTGAAAATACCGGATATCCTTCATGTTGACAGATTAAGCATAACGACCACAAAAAAGGCATTAAATCCGAAAAGGCGGACCGCCGTTATTTTTGCAAAAATTGAACGGATCGCCGCCCCGGTCAGAAAAAGCCGCGGGAATCCGGCAAAACTTTCTATTTTTGCAAACAGCACAAAACTACGTCAAGAATACCATGCTCAAAAATGCAAAAAGCTTCCTGCTGCTGCTGATCGAGGATAATCCCGGCGATGTCCGGCTCACCCAGGAAGCATTTAAGGAGATCAAACAAAATATCAGCCTGGAAGTTGTCATGGACGGAGTCGATGCGCTGAAGTACCTGCGCAAAGAAGAACCCTTCACCGACAAAATCCTCCCCGATCTCATTCTGCTCGACCTGAACCTGCCCAAAATGGACGGCCGGGAAGTGATCCGGGAAATCAAGGCCGACCCGTACCTCCGTCAGATCCCCATCGTGGTGCTGACCACCTCCAACGCCCGTCAGGATATCATCAACAGTTATTCGCTTTACGCCAATTGTTTTATCAACAAACCGGTTGATTTCGACCAGTTCTTTACCATCATTCAAAAGATCGTGGACTTCTGGCTCCTGACGGCTGAACTGCCCTCTCTGCCGGCCAGCATGAACAACAATCCACATTTCTATCAGTCCATTTCATGATTCAAATCCTGATTATAGAAGATCAGCCCGCCGATGTCCGGCTTATCCGGCAAATGCTGGAAGACAGCCATTTGAAATGCAGGATAGAACATGTACCCTCCCTGCATGAAGGAATTGCCCTGCTGGCAGAAAATCCGTTCGACCTGGTATTGCTTGACTTGTCGCTGGAGGACACCCTGGGTTTCACCACCCTGCAATCCTACCTCCAGGACGCGCCGGAACCCAAAACGCCGGTCATCATCCTGACCGGTAACCGCAATGAAAAACTTGGCGTACAGGCGGTCAAGGAAGGCGCCCAGGATTACCTGTTCAAATCGGAGATCAACACCAAACAGCTCGAAAAATCCATCCTGTTCTCGCTGCACCGGTCCAAAACCAGCAAAACCTGCAGCAGGCCAACGATGAACTGGCCAAAAGTCAGGAACGCGATCAGAAAACCTTCGAAATCGCAAAACTGGCCAAATGGGAGCTGGATATCGTTTCCAATACCATGGTGTGGTCCAATGAAATGTTCGAAATCTTCGGCTTCAAACCGAATGAGTTCCAACCGACCCTGGGCGATTACATGAACGTTGTACACGTAGAAGACAAGGACAGGGTTTACGATTTCTTTGACGAGGCTAAAAAGACCGACAAGCAGAAGCGGATCGAACACCGGATCTTTGTCAATAACCGGATCGTCAAATTCCTGCTGGTTCAGGCCAAAATCAGCTACGACGTCAAGTCCAACAAGATCCTCTTATTGGGCAGCCTCCAGGATATTTCCTACCAGATCGAAAACCGGAACGACACGGATGCCAAGCCGGTCCTGAAAAACCCCGAGCTGCCCAAACTGGCCGAGTTTTTCTTCAAACGGTGGAATTTTCAGTTTCGATCCCCGCTCAATTCGGTCGTCCAGCTGCTTTACCTGCTCGAACAAACCGGATTGAACCCCAACCAGCGGGAATTGACCGCCGAATTGCGGATGGCGCTGGACGATCTGTCCGTTTCCACCAATTCCATGGTCAATTATGCAGCCTTCTTTTCCGAAAACCTGGAAGTCAGGGAGGATATCCTCGAATTGAAATCCCTGAGCCCGATCCTCGAAAATGCCGCCAAGGCAGGGGTCAGGAAAGGCGCCTTCCATTTTACGTTTTCCAATGAACTGTCAACCGTCAGGAAAGTGCAGGCAGATGCCGGCAAATTTGCCCTGGCACTGTTCAATATCATCGACCTGATTTCCAATCTGGGCAGCCAGGGATCGGTCACCCTGGCGGTGAACCTGGCGCCGGACCTGAATGATAAAGGTTTCCTGCAAGCCAGGATCGAGTATGCCGGGCCGGCCGTCAAACTGGAAGAACTGGCCGGCGACCTGCCGTCCAATACGACCCTGAAAGACCTGGAAGCATCCGAGAACAGCATCAAAGCGGCCATTACCCTCAAATTGGTCAAGCTGATCAATGGTTCGTTCGAATACCAGTCCGCCGGCGAATCCAGGAAAAAGATCCAGATCCGGATCCCGGTGAAGCTTATCGTGCAGGAACGCGGCGTCATATCGGCGCCCAAAGCGCCTAAAAAGATCCTGCTGGTTGAAGATCACGTCATTTCGCAAATCGCCACCAGGAAACTGCTGACCTCCTGGTCCGAGAATATTATGGTCAAGGTGGCCGCCACCGGCGAAATCGCGCTCGATTCCTTCGGAAAGGACCATTATGATGTCGTCCTGATGGACCTCCAACTGCCCGGCATCGACGGGCTGGAAGCCACAAGGATGATCCGGCAATCCAGCAAAGCCCCCATTATTGCGCTGACCGCCAACGCCTCCAAGCAGGAAGAGGAAAACTGCCTGCAAGCCGGTATGGATGATTATCTCTCCAAACCGTTCAAGCCGGAGGAACTTTTCAACCGGATTCTCCGCCTGGCCGGTCCGTAAGGCCTATCTTTGCCAAAAATTGCTGAAAAGGAAAATGGACGTTTTTGATCTCATCATCATTGGTGGTGGACCGACCGGCCTGAATTGCGCCATTTCGGCCCTCCGGCGGGATATGCGGGTACTGGTCCTCGAAAAAGGATTACTGGTCAATTCCATCTATCGCTTCCCCACCAATATGACCTTCTTTTCCACCTCAAGGCTGCTGGAAATCGCCGGAACGCCTTTTATCTCCCACGGCGATAAACCGACCAGGACCGAAGCGCTGGAATACTACCGCCGCCTCCAGGAATCCTTTCATATCCCGGTAAACCTGTATGAGGAAGTGCAGTCCATGACGCCGGCCGGAAGCGGTCTGTACCGGATCAATACCCGAAAAGCCGCTTACTTTGCCCGCTCCGTCATTGTCGCCACAGGATTCTATGACACGCCCCGGAAATTGGAAATCCCCGGCGAAGAGCTGCCCAAAGTCAAACACTACTACGACGACGCCCACCCCTATATCGGCCAGAACCTCCTGGTGATAGGCGCCGCCAATTCAGCCTGCGACGTTGCCCTGGAAACCTGGCAAAAGGGCGCCAAAGTCACCATGGCCATCCGCGAGAATGAGATATATCCGAGGGTGAAATACTGGATCAGGCCCAATATCGAGAACAGGATCAAGGAAGGCAGCATCAAAGCTTATTTCAATACCGTTGTCCGGGAGATCCGGCCCGATGAAGCGGTCCTGGAAGGGCCGGAAGGGACCGTCACCCTGCCCAACGACTTCGTGCTGGCCATGACGGGCTATAAACCCGATTACGCCCTGCTGAACAGCCTCGGCCTTGAAATCTCCGGCGACGGGCATCAGGTACCCCTCCACGACCCGGAAACCCTGGAAACCCATCTCCCGAACGTATTCATAGCCGGCGTTGTCTGCGCAGGATTGAAAACTTCAACCTTGTTCATTGAGAATACCCGCGAACACAGCGAGATCATTCTGACGCAACTGGCGGAACGGCTGGGGATAAAAAATAACTTTACTTCGTTTAATATGCGTACGATTCTTAATTTTGCGCCGAAAAAAGACAATAGAACATGCCAAAAGAACTCGCTTCGCTCCAGGCAGATGAACAGCAACTGATGTTCGATGCCATCCCCTATATCACCATTTTGATCGCAGGCGCCGATGGCGACATCAACCTGAAAGAAACCGAATGGGGTGAAAAAATTACCAAGATCAGGAGCTACAGCTACGATGACAAACTGGTACCCTACTACAAGCGGGTCGGCGAACAGTATGGCCCGCGACTGAAGGAGTTATTGGCTGCCCTGCCGAATGATACCCAGGCCCGCGAAGAGGCTGTCAGCGCCGAACTGGCCAAGCTCAACGGCATCCTGCCGAAGCTCGACTTTTTCTACGCCAGTCTATACTACGAAAGCCTCGTGAGCTTTGCCCGCCACGTAGCCGAAGCGGCCGGCGGCATCCTCGGCATCATGAGCATCAGCAGCGAAGAAAGACGACTGCTGGACTTGCCGATGATCGAAGAGCCCACAGAATAATACATGATGATCCGGACGCTCAATCGCCTTTGGCGTCCGGCCCAAATACCTTTTTCAGCACCCATGCGCCCACATCCCTACCCTGCCTGACGCCTTCCTCGCAGGCATCGCGGTAATGGATGCCTCCGTACAGCCTTGAAATGGCCGCTTCCCCGGAGGCTTCGAAAAAGCTGTTGTATTTCCTTTCCGGCAAACCGAAATAAAGTTCGGAAGTATCCGTATACCGGAAATGATCGCCGAACAGCCGGGTCAGGGCGGAGGCCGCTGAAGCGGAGGCCACGCTGTGCCCGCTGGTATATTCCGGGAAAGGCGGCGTTTGCAGGATCGGCCGCCATTTCGGATCCACCATTTTATTGATGGCGGTTTCCGGCCGGATCCGGTCGCTGTGATATTTCTCCTGCCAGCAGCTGATGAAAGCGTCGTGGAGCGTGACCGCTACCAGGGCATGCGCGAAAATGGCCGAATCCAGCGGGATGCCCGCATCCTGGCAAACGATCCCGGTGATGCCCATCCAGTGCCCGCCCGGCGAGATCTTCTTCAGGCCGATGGCCATATGCCCCGAATAAGTGACGGCGAACGGGTTGCAGTCCCAGAAGCTGGCGATCTCCTTTTGCTCTGCCGTCAGGTTGTTGACCACGTTGTAGACCTCCATCATGGCCCCGTAGAAACTGCTGGTGGTATCCTTGCTGAAGGGGTGGGCCGGACAGGCTGAAACTGATCGGCGGATTCCAGGAAAAAGGGCCTGATCGTTTCCCATTTGGGTTCGACCGGCGGGAAGAATTCCGGCGGCGTCGGGTACCAATGCCCCTCGTCTTTGCGGCGGCGTATATCGCTTGTAAGTGCTGAGCTTCCCGTAGCCGTCGGTTTTGGCGTAAGCCAGCACCTGCCGGGCCAACTCCTGCGCGTACCGGATGTTCTTGTTCAGGTTCCGTTCGGATAAAACGCCGGATGCCTTGAAGGCGTCCACCAGTTCTTTCTGCTTTTCTTCCAGCATATACCCGGACGGCATGATCTGCCGGCCCACTTCCAGCAGGGCGTAATTGGCGCTGAAAGCCAGGTTGAACTTTTTGGGTACCGGCGGCGCCTTGATCCCCGGATTGACGTTGAACCGGCCGTCCAGATCCGGCAATTTGCTGCCGCTGCAACGGGCCACCTCATAAGCGCCCAAGGTGCAATAAGCATAAAACCGGCTCGCCGCCGGCGGATTGGCCACATCGTGCAGCATCACCTCCGACAAATGGAATACATTGTCCGCCAGCATTTTCGACTCCCGCTTGCGCTGATCGCCGTCCTGCTGCGCCAATGCAGACATTATGCCCGCGAACAGGAACACCATCCCAAATACGGCGCGTTTTTTGACCTTTGCTCCCGGTACGAACCGGAATTGCCTGGTTTTCATTTTACTTATTTTTATTTTAGTTTATTGTTGTTTGTTTTAGTTCATTTTGGTTTATTTTTGTTTGTTATTGTTTGTTGTTTTTGTTTTTGTTTTTTTTGTTGTTTGAAATCCGTAACAACAATAAACCATCACAAACCATCACAAACCATCATAAACAACCATCAAACCATCATAAACAACTATAAACAACCATAAACCATCACAAACAACTATAAACAACCATAAACCACCACAAACCATCATAAACAACTATAAACAACTATAAACAACTATAAACAACTATAAAAACCACCACCACAAACCATCACAAACAATCACAAACAACCATAAACCATCACTTCTTAGGCACCTCCCCCCGGCCGTTCCCCGGCTGTTCATCCGCATTCAGCCGGTACATTTCCACACCCACGTTGTTCACGCCGGCCAGCAGGTAAGGCATGCCCTGCACCCGGATCACCTGGAGGGATTTGGTATCGCCTGTCAGGCGGAGGCCGGATCTGGTCTGGGGCACGTATTGGAAATGGCCCTTGCCGTCACCCTGGAAGAGCTGGCCGAAATTGGCGTCGATCACGCCCATCCGGATCCGGATCGAACTCTGGTTTCCGGCCAGGATGAAATCCATATTACCGTCCTGATTGTAATCCGTCAGGGCAATGGCGTAACCGGGCGAGAACTGGGCCTGAACCGGCAAACTATGCGGCTCGAAGCGGTTGCCGAGGTTTTCAAAGTACAGGCTTTCCAACACCGTGATCTCAAGTTCACCGGCATTTTTGAGGTCGCCTTTCGAGAAGATGTTTTGAAGCTGGGCATCCGAATAGGACTCGTAGGAGGTAAATTTGCTGCGCAAACTGTAGATCTGGTCCAGCAATTCTTCCCGGCTGGCGAATGGGTATGATTTCCCCTGGATATAGCAGTTCAGGATGGGATCCACGGAGCCGTTCTTGTCAAAGTCCTTGTAGACCAGGGTCGTCGGCTCTTTTGCGTTGGCTTTGAGCTGGGTGTTCAATCCGAAATTGCCGGCCAGGATATCCTCGTCGCCGTCGCCGTCAAAATCGTAGACCGCCAGCCGGTTCCACAAGCCCGCCAACGGGCGATCGAAAAAGCGGTCGGTAGCCCTGACAAGCTTGCGCCCTCCTTCGTTCAGGAAAACCTCGATCGGCATGAATTCGCCGGCCAGCACAAGGTCCATGCGGCCGTCCTTGTTGAGGTCAACCCATTCGGCGTCGGTTACCATGCCGATCCCGGCCAGGTCGGGCGCCACTTTCGCGGCCACACTTTCAAACCGGCCGCCCTTGTTCTCCAGCAGAAAACTTTCGGGCGCCAGGGGTATTTGCCGGGGATCACCCTGCCGCCGACAAACAGGTCCAGGTCGCCGTCGCCGTCAAAATCCGCGGCTGTGACGCAGGATTTGCTCACGCGCATATCCGGCAAAGCCTTCTGGGCGAGCCGAATTTACCGGAGCCGTTATTGAGGTACAACCGGTCCTGGAGTGCATTATCCTTTTCCGTGTATTCATTGTACCCGCCGCTGACCACGTAAAGGTCCTGGTCGCCGTCGCCGTCGGCGTCAAAGAACAGGGCGTCCGCATCCGTATACCGGGGTCGAACGGCAGCACGGCAGAAGATTGAAAACCGCCGCGGTCATCCTGGGTATACAACTTGCCGGGCGTTTCCTGCGCCCCGCCGACATAGACATCCTGCAGGCCGTCGCCGTTGACATCTCCGAGCGCGAGCACCGGTCCGCAGGTCGTCAGCATGGTCATCAGCAGGGGTTGCCGTTTGAAATCGTTGAACCCTTGTTCGATATGCTGATAATCAATGGCAGACGCTATTTTGGTGAATATTTTCGGGCCGGCTGCCGGCTGCGGGTTCTGCACGCCCTTGCTTTCATCTTCATTGACCTTCAGCAATTGATCGGCAGGCACTTTATCCAGCACCAGTTCCTTGCCGGAAGGCCAATCGATCCGGATGGAATCAACCGCAGCTGTACCGCCCAGGCCGGCGTGGATCCGGTAGCTCACCGAGGACTGGAAGCCGCGGGTCGGCGAAATTTCAAAGAACTGTACCTGGCCGCCTGCATAGATCTTCACCCTGGCGCCGAGGGCGCGGGTATTCTTGCCGGCCCCGGTGAGGAGAGCTGGATAAAATGCCGCTCGGGCTGGTGTTCCTTGCTGAGGTTTTTATACAGGGATGCGGGTTCGTTCTGGTTATTGACCACCAGATCCAGGTCGCCGTCGTTATCGAGATCGGCATATACGGAGCCGTTGGAAAAGTTGCGTTCCCGGAATCCCCAGTCCTCGCTCACATCGGTAAAGGTCAGGTCGCCGTTGTTGTGGAATGCGTAGTTGTGGACCGGCGTGGAGCTCATGGAGGTGACCAGGTGGAAGGTATCCGCGGGTTCATGGTTTTGGCCTTTCGAAATAGTAATCCCTTTGTATTTCATAAAATCGCGGTTGGTATAATCGCGATAGTATCCGTTGGTGATGAAAACGTCCTTCCAGCCGTCGTTGTCGTAATCGGCAAAGAGCGGCGCCCAGCTCCAGTCCGTATTCGAGATGCCGGCAAACTGGCCGATCTCGCTGTAGGTGCCGTCGCCGTTGTTGAGGTGGAGCATGTTGCGCATGTTCTGGAAGTAAAAGCCGTTGAGCACCATCAGGGCGTAGTGTTCGTAATTATCGGGGCCGTACAGGAGTTTTTGCCGCTTATTGTCCTCCGGCAGCATGTCCAGGGTGAAGATATCGGGCAGACCGTCGTTGTTGAAGTCGCTGACGTCGCATCCCATGGAAAAATGGGAGATATGCTGCATGTAATCGGTCAGTCGGTCGGAAAAGGTACCGTCCTGGTTGTTGATGTACAGGTAGTCGGGCTCGACATAATCATTGGTAACGTAAAGGTCGGGCCAACCGTCGTTGTTGATATCCGAGACGCTGATGCCGAGGCCGAACCCCAGTGGGTTGCCCTTGATGCCCGCCGCTTGGCTGATATCGGTGAAGCGGCCGTTGTCATTGCGGAACAGCTTGTCGCCGGCATAGGGATCGCGGGTGTTTTTCACATCGCCGAACTCAAAGGATCTGATGACGGTGACGTTGTGGTTGACGAGGTACATATCCAGATCCCCGTCGCGGTCCATATCGAAAAAGGCCGCCTGGGTGGAATAGGACGGGTCG
The DNA here is from genome assembly GCA_020636325.1 of Lewinellaceae bacterium. GTDB lineage: Bacteria > Bacteroidota > Bacteroidia > Chitinophagales > Saprospiraceae > JACJYC01. Next base: position 208,661 of record JACJYC010000006.1, on the reverse strand, counting down.
TCGAGGCCGTATTCGCGGGCCCGTTCCGTAAAGGTGACCCCTTTGCCGCCTCCCGGCAGGTCGGTGGGGCCGTTATTGATGAACAACTGATTCCTTCGGGTATCGGGGCTGCTCTTCCCGGAGTAACAGACGTAGATGTCCAGCAGCCCGTCGCCGTTGACATCGGCCATGGACACTCCGGTTTTCCAGCCGTCGTACCCGCCCACGCCGGCCTGGTCCGTCACATCCCGGAAGGAAAACCCGCCCTGGTTGATGTAGAGCTTGTTGGGGCCCATATTGGCCGTAAAATAAAGATCCTCGAGGCCGTCGTTATTGACGTCGCCGACGGCGACCCCGCCACCGTTGTAGAAATATTCGTAGGTGAGCACATTGGAGGCAGGCGTCTCCCGGAGGGTGTTTTCAAACGTTACGCCGGTCCTGGAAGAAGGTTGCTGCTCAAACATGGCGTTTTTCTGGCCGAAAACGAAACTGCAGCAAAAGATCAGGGCCAACGCGGGTGATATCCTGTTTCTCATAAGCGATCAGGCTGTGTAGTTGGTGAAGATGGCCAGTCAAAGTTATGCATTTTAGGATAAACCATAAAAATAAGCCCGCCTGATTGGTCAGACGGGCTTTTTTCTCCGGTTTCCGAGTTCACTGAAGCCCGTACCGGACAGGCGTCAGTTCGGCCAGTTCTTCATCGCCGTAAATGCGCGACCGAATGAGGAACCGCACACCAAGGGGATCTCCAGAGAGAAGCTGGCGCCGCGGCCTTTGACAACGTCGACAATGAGTTGCGTATGCTGCCAATATTCGAACTGGTCTTTCGACATGTAAAAATCGCAGCCGTGGATCCGGCCCAGCCAGACGTCCGTTTCGTTGAGCATCAATTCGCCTTTGGGAAAACACATCGGACTTGAACCGTCGCAGCATCCGCCGCTCTGGTGAAACATCAGGTCGCCGTGTTGTTCCCGCAGTTGATCGATGACGGCTCCGGCCGCATCCGTTGACAATACTCTTCTGGTCATGACGGCCGGCATTTAAAAGAAGCCTTCTGCTTTCTTCTTGTAGGAGACCAGCATGTTCTTGGTCTGGCGGTAATGGTTGAGCATCATGCGGTGCGTTTCGCGGCCGATGCCCGATTTCTTGTACCCGCCGAAGGGCGCATGCGCGGGGTAGGCGTGGTAACAGTTGACCCATACGCGGCCGGCCTTGATCTGGCGGGAGATCTGATAGGCCTGGTGCGTATCCCGGGTCCAGACGCCCGGCGCCGAGCCCGTACAGGGTGTCGTTGGCAATCTCCAGGGCTTCGGCTTCGTCCTTGAAGGTGGTCACGCAAACCACGGGGCCGAAGATCTCTTCCTGGAAGACCCGCATCTTGTTGTTGCCTTCCAGAATGGTGGGCTGGATATAGAATCCGCCTTCCAGGCCTTCGTTATAGGCGGGTTCGCCGCCGGCCAGGACCTGGCAGCCTTCTTCCTTGCCGATCTTGATATAATTCAGGATCTTTTCGTACTGATCATTGGAGGCCTGGGCCCCCATCATGGTGGACGGGTCGAGCGGGTGGCCGAGTTTGACCGCTTTGGTCCGCTGGATCACCCGGGCCATGAATTTGTCGTAAATGCTTTCCTGGACCAGCAATCTGGACGGGCAGGTGCAGACCTCACCCTGGTTGAAGGCGAACATGACGGCCCCTTCCAGGCATTTGTCGAAGAATTCATCATCGGCATCCATGACGCTTTCAAAAAGATATTGGGCGATTTTCCGCCCAGTTCGAGCGTTACCGGGATGATATTCTTGGAAGCGTACTGCATGATGAGCTGGCCGGTCGTGGTTTCCCCGGTGAAGGCCACCTTGTTGATGCGCGGATGGGAAGCCAGCGGTTTGCCCGCTTCAATGCCGAAGCCGTTCACAACATTCAACACCCCGGCGGGCAGGATGCCTTCGATGAGTTCTACCAGGATCATGATGCCGACCGGCGTTTGTTCGGCGGGTTTCAGCACCACGCAGTTGCCGGCTGCCAGCGCCGGTGCGATTTTCCAGGCGGCCATCAGGAGCGGAAAATTCCAGGGAATGATCTGGCCGACCACCCCCAGCGGTTCGGGTACGTTCATGGAAATGGTGTCGGAATCCAGTTCGCTGACCGTACCTTCTTCGGCCCGGATCACGCCGGCAAAATACCGGAAATGGTCGATGGCCAGCGGCAGGTCGGCAGCCGTTGTTTCGCGGATGGGTTTGCCGTTATCCCAGGTTTCCGCCCGGGCCAGCACCTCAAGGTTTTGCTCCATGACATCCGCGATCTTCAGCAACAGGTTGCTGCGGTAGGCGGCCGGGGAGTTGTTCCAATGGGGCGCGGCCGCCCAGGCGGCATTTACGGCCAGGTCGATGTCTTCTTCCGTCGAACGGGCCACTTTGGTGTAGCCCTTTCCGTCGACGGGCGAGATATTTTCGAAGTATTGTCCTTTTACAGGGGGCGTCCATTTGCCGCCGATGTAGTTTTCATATTGGTCCTTGAACCTCGGTTTTTCCAGTGCATTCTGGACGGTTGCCATTACATCGCTCATGATGTTCCTTTTTGAGTTTGATAAATAATTTTACGATTTGAATTGATTCCAATTTTCATTCTGGAATTTTTCAATAATGCAAAATTATACACCATTACTTTGGCTGCTTTGACGAATCCTGCCAAAAGGGTGAACAATCCTTGCAAATCCCCGTTTCCCTCCTGGAAATCAGAATATTCCTTCGCATTACCAAAGAAAACCGGTATTTTTGATTATCAAAACTGCGATTGAACATGGATTTGCCCGTTGATTTTTTAAAAGGCAGAAGACTGGAAACGCTGGTAGAGAACCAAACGTCCTACACGCTGGAGAATGCCGCCATGCACGTATTCGAAACCCATCAGGCAGCCGAACGGGTACTCCTGCAGTTCGATCAGCCGGTGCTGGCCAGCATGTTCCAGGGCAAAAAAGTGATGCACCTGCGCAGTCACCAATCTTTCGATTTTCTGCCCGGTGAGTCGCTCATCCTCCCTTCCAACGAAGTCATGTGCATCGATTTTCCGGAAGCCCGGATGGACAACCCGACGCGTTGCCTGGCTATGGCCATTTCAGAGGACAAGATCAGGGAAGTGATCATGCTGATGAACGAAAACCTGCCCAAAGCGGACGACGCGGAATGGCAGTTCATGGATTACAATTTCCATTTCACCAACGATACCGGCATCTACCAGATCATTCAGCGCCTGCTGTTCCTGTTTACCGAAAACCCATCCCCAAGGACCTGTTTGTCAATTTCATGCTCAAGGAACTGATCATCCGGATCCTGCAGGCCGAATCCCGGAAAATTTATACCGACAAAGCGCTCACGCTCAGCAGCAACAACCGCCTCGCCTTCATTATACAGTATATCCGGGAAAACCTCGACAAACCGCTCACCATCGAAGAACTGAGCCGTAAAGCCTATATGAGCGATTCCAATTTCCACCGCGTATTCAAAAATGAGACCGGCGTTTCTCCGGTAGACTTCATCAATAACGAACGGATCAAACTGGCCACCAGCCTGCTGCAGGATCCCAACATGAAGATCAAGGAGGTCTATATGGCCTGCGGCTTCGACAGCCGGTCGTATTTCAACCGGGTCTTCAAGCGCAAAAAACGCCTCTCGCCCAAGGCGTTCCAGGTCAAGGCAGCCAACCGCTGAACATCACAAAGCCTGTGCCTTGTAAGCTTTGGGCGACAGTTTGGTATGCTTCTTGAAAAAATTGGAAAAGTAGAAAGGATCCAGAAACCCCAATTCGTACGCGACTTCCTTTACCGGCATTTTTTCGTAGGTCAGCAATCGCTTCGCTTCCGAGATGATCAGGCCGTACACCACGCTCTGCGCCGTTTTCCCGGCATGCAATTTGGCCAGTTCGTTGAGCTTTAACTCAGTGGTTTGCAACGCCTCCGCAAAATAACTGATGGTAAAATTGCGCTTGAAATTGCTGCGCACCATTTCCAGGAATTTCAAAAACAAGGCATCCGGCTTATAGACCTCCTCCCCTTGCGAGATCTTGGCCCGGTTGACGGCCACCAGGATGAGCTTGACGTAAGCGTGCAGAGCGATCAGGTATTGAAAGGGCTTTTCCGCCAGCTCGTCCCGGATCATTTTCAACGGTCCTTCCACCGTAGCCGGGTCCGGAACCGCAATCACCTCGTTCATATCGAAATGGCAAAACAGGCCGTTCTGGAAAACCAGCTCCAGGTCAAAATCATCCTTGCAGAAAAAATCAAAGGTGAACTCCAGCACCCAGCCTTTCACCCGCTCCCGGCTTTTGGCATAATGGATCTGTCCGGAAGTAATGGTGATCAATTGCCCTTTTCCAACCGGAAATCGCTTTCGTCAACCGCCAGGGTAACCGCCCCCTCCGAGCACCAGATCAGTACGTACCGGACAACCCGGCGGGGAGATGCCAGACCGGCGTAATCTTCAAGTGGGAATATTTCTATCATAGGGCATAATATACAAAAATGCTCAATCCGTCGAGACAGCGGCTGCAATCCTCGAATCCGCCGTCCCGTAATACAGGATCCAGCTGCCCCGGAACCGGACCAATCCTTCCACAAAACAAACTTCGTTCACCTCGCCCACTTTTTCGTAATCCTTATCGGGGTGAATGAAATATCCGGCGGTCCGGTCGAGGAGTTTCCAGGGTCGGCTGCCGTCGAACAAGGCCTGACCTGCAGCGTAGGTGAACTTCGGCAACCCAGGATCATTGAAATTGGCGGCATTGCTGCCGTTATAGATCAACAGGATGCCGTGTTCGGTCTGCAAGGCGTACGGACCGGGCTCCACCAGCCGGCTGTCGAAATACCCCGCTCTGGGGTGAAGCACTTCGATCAATTTCCCGCTTTCTTCATTCTCCGCCGGCGACCACCGGATCAGGTCCTCCGAAGCGGCCATGAACAGGTCGGTATCGCCGAAATACATCCGGTATTTTCCCGCTATTTTCACAGCTATGGTCCTGCCGCCTTCCTGCCGGGCCACGACAGCGCCGGACTTTGACCAGGTATCGCGGTATTTCGAGTCCGTAAGCACCGGGCCGTGTTTGGTCCAGGTCTGCAGGTCCGTTGAGGAAGCCAGGCACAGCCGGGCGGTCTTGCCGTCGTAGGCGGTGTAGGTCATGATATACGTACCGTCTTCGCGCTCGACGATCCGGGGGTCTTCCGTTCCGTCAAAATAGGACTCTCCGGGAATGAGCGGGCCTTCTGCCTTTCGGTAATTCCACTCGTATACCTTCATGCTGTCGTTGGCCGGGTAAAAACGGGCTTCGGGCGTTTCACAAAATGCAACCCGTCCGCGCTGACGGCCATACCGATCCTGGAAGTGCCGGTATGGTCCTGCGCCCGGTAGAACAAATAAACCGAATCCCCTGACCACCGCGGCCGGGTTGAGTACATTGCGCTCTTCCCAATTGACGCGCTCGCCGGAGACCGGGCAATCGAAGGTCAGGTCAGGAGCGGGAACCAGAATGGGGTTGAGGCTGTCCGCTTTGACGAACCCTTCGAGCGTCCAGTTGTTTTGAGGTATTGCAGGTTCCTGCCGGGCATCGGGTTTGCACCCCGTGAGGAACGCCGGCAGCAGGAAAAACCAAAGGTATCCAGGTTTTTCATGGTGTTGTTGATTCAGGCCTACATTCAGCCTCACCGCCAGGCATACGGGTATGCGACGGCCGGTCAGGCATACGATCAGGCAAATGTAGTCAACCTGTCCTGGATTCAAACGCGAAACCCGCATGTTTCAGCCGGCGGCCTCACCCATTGCCGGTCAGCATGTAGTCGTCAAAAATGACCTGAGGCCGGTTGGATTGCTGCAGGTTCCAGGCCGTAATGACCACCACCATTTCCCGTTCGGGCCAAACGATGATATTCTGACCGCCGGCGCCGCGGGCGAGGAAGACTTTGCCGGCCGGCCGTCGGGGAAGTTCTGAGCACGGGGTTGCTCCACCAGAAATATCCGTAATCATAGCCGGCATAGTAACCGTTGCCCTCCACATCGTGCACTTTGGGAGAAACGGCCTCCTGCGCAAACCACGATGGCATGACCTGCCGGCCTTCCCATTTACCCCCTTGCAGATAGAGCTGTCCGATCTTTGCCATATCCCGGGCCGTCATAAACAGCAGCGCCATGCCGTTGTTTTGGGGTCCGCCGTTGCCTTGCCAGAAGAAGGTATGGTCAATCTCCAGCGGTTTGAACAGGTACCGGTCGGCGAACGAATCGATGCGCATGCCGGAGGCGGCCTGGATGATCCCGGTGGTAAGCACCGGAGCCGCATTGCTGTAATTGAAGCGGGCGCCGGGCGCCGTATCCATCGGCGTTTTCAGGATCGTTTCAAACCAATTGCCTTCAGTAGCCAGCACCTTGCGCCAGGTATTGCCGGGGTCGTCCCAGGGCGCCTCCTTCCATTTGAGGCCGTGTCGCTGGGTCAGCAGATCCCGGATCCGGATCCCGTTCTTCAGCGTGTCCCGTCCTTCAATGTACGGATAATAGGCGCTGATCGGCTGGTCGACGCCGGGGATCAACCCCTGCTGGAGGGCGCAACCCAGCAGCGTCGCCACAATGCTTTTGGTAGCCGATTGCAACTGATGGAGCGAATCCGGGGTCCAGTCCCGGTAATAACGCTCAAAAACCAGCTTGCCTTTTTCAACCACCAACAAGCTGTGGACCTCTCCATAAGCATCGGCCCGGATGGCGCTGTCCGCCCGGAGAAAGGCCGGATCATCCTGCGGACCGGGTCTGTAGTGCGAAAAATCAATCTGACAGGCAATAGAAAAGGGAAACCATAAAATGGTCAGGAGTGTAAACAGTATATGCTTCATTTTCAGTCGGGTATTTCTGAACAGATGCGATATCCTACTTTTTGGCGTAAACCCGAATAATCAGCTTCCGCTGTGACATAAGTCATCAGAATTCAGCCCTGAATCTCCAACCTTGCAGGCAAATTCCGCCGTATGGAAATCCTGGAGCATTCCGGCAAATTACCCTGCCCGTCGCCGGCACTGGAAGAACTGCGAACAGCCTTGTTGCAGATCAGAAACAACATCCTCGAAGGGGAAAAGGCCTTCGGCGACCTGGATCAGATCCACCCCAGGCACCGAAATAGCGCCCGAAACCTGCTGCAATACCTGGCCCTGCGCAAGCGGGACATACGCCCGGTGCAATACCAACTCACCGACTGGGGTTTATCCTCTCTGGGCAGATCCGAGCGGAAGGTCCAGGCCACGGTGGATACGGTCCTGCACCTGATCCACGCATTGGAGGGCCTGGACTGGAATCCGGAAGAGGCGCCCCGTTTGTTTCGAGGAAGGCCGGAGACTGCTGGAAGACAACTCCGAAGCGCTTTTCGGAGAAAAACCGGAAAGCCGCAGGGCCAGGATCATGGTGACCATGCCCTCGGCAGCCGCCAACAACTACCGGCTGATCCACGACCTGCTCGAAAACGGCATGAACATCGCCAGGGTCAATTGCGCCCATGACGATCCGGATGTATGGCTCAGGATCATTGAAAATGTGCGGCGGGCGGAAAAATCGACCGGCCGGCCCTGCCTCATCCATATGGACCTGGGCGGCCCCAAACTGAGAACCGGTGAAATCCTGCCGGGCAATGCCGTGCTGAAGGTAAGTCCGGCCAGGAATGAGTTCGGGGAATTGACCCGGCCGGCTGTCGTTTGGCTGGTCCCGGAAGAAAACGCTGGAGCCGGAGAATGGGCCGGCAAACCCGTACTGCCCGTACCGGAAAAGTGGCTCAGCAACCTCGAAACCGGCGATGTGATCCGCTTTCAGGATGCCAGGAAATCCAGCCGCAAGATCAGGATAACCGCTGTTCTGCCGGAAGGCTGCATCGGAGCGCTCCGCAAAACGGCCTACTTCGTCCCCGGTATCAGCCTCAAACCCGCAGCCGGGAATCACCGCAAAAAAAGACCGGCGGCATCCGTCGGTAAAATCCCTCAAAAAGAAAATTTCCTGTTGCTGGAGGCTGAAAACCAATTGATCCTAAAAAGAAACCAGGAACCGGGGTCTCCGGCCGTATTCGACGAATCGGGGCAATTGGTCAGCCCGGCCTGCATCGGGGTTTCCCTTCCGGAGGTATTGAACGATGTGGAGATCGGCGAGCCCATCTGGTTTGACGACGGCAAAATAGGCGGCATCATCGAGGAGATCCGGGAGGAGGAGGTCGCGGTCAGGATCACTTACGCCCTGAACGGCGGGGTGAAGCTGCGCAAGGAAAAAGGGATCAACCTGCCGGATACGAACCTGCGGTTGAGCGCGCTGACGGAACAGGATCTGGAAGACCTGAAATTTGCCGTTCTCCATGCGGATACGATCGGCATGTCGTTTGCCAACGGGCCGGAAGACGTCCATCAACTGATCCGTGAATTGCGCAAGCTGACCGGAACGCTGCCGGGCATCATCCTGAAAATTGAAACGGCCAGAGGGTTCCACCACTTGCCGGACATGCTGCTTGCCGCGATGGAGATCCCGAATTTCGGGGTCATGATCGCACGGGGCGACCTGGCCATTGAGGTCGGATTCGGCCGCCTGGCGGAATTGCAGGAAGAGATCCTCTGGATTTGCGAGGCGGCCCACGTGCCGGTGATCTGGGCTACCCAGGTATTGGAAGAACTGGCCAAGACCGGCGTCCATACCCGCGCGGAAGTGACCGATGCCGCCATGGGGCAGCGGGCCGAATGCATCATGCTGAACAAAGGGGACCATATCGTGACCGCTACCAGGGCGCTGACCGATATCCTTCAGCGGATGCAGGACCACCAGACCAAAAACGCTCAACCCACCGGAAACTGCGGCTGGCCGAGCGATTCTTTGAACGGATCAAAGCCAATACCGCCGTACCGGAATGATGCCAATGTCCGGGCCTGAAAACAGGTGAGTTTGCATATTCTTCCGTACTTTTACCCCGTCACCAACCATCGCCACAAGAGGATATGTCAGCCACAAAAACTGCGGTTCTTTTCCGCGCTTTCCAGCCCGAACAGCGCGCCGTTTTTATTCCTGCTTTTTATTGCCCGCATGCCTGCTGGTCGCGGGCTGTTCATCCAAAAACCGAATTGGCCTGGACGGTCGACTTTCCCGTGATCGGCTCCCAATCCTCGCCCCGGGCCGCCGATCTCAACCAGGACGGCATCCTGGATATCGTGATCGGCGCCGGCCAGAATGAGAAACAACACGCCAAACAAGGGATCATCGCGCTGGACGGCAAAACGGGCAACTGCTCTGGCAGCAGGAATCCACCGACCAGGTATTCGGTTCGCCCACCTTCAACGACGTGACCGGCGACGGCATTCCCGACGTTTTCATCGGCGGACGGCGCCCGCAATTCTATGCCATCAACGGCAAGGACGGCGCCCTGATCTGGTCTTACACCTACAAATACCAGGATGACCCCATCCTGAAATACGCCCATTACAATTTCAACAACACGGTCCTCGTACCGGATCAGAACGGCGACGGCATTCCCGACCTGCTGGCCATCAACGGCGGCAATCCGGAAGCGGCGCCCTATTCCGAAACGGATCGCTACCCTGCCGTGCTGATGATCATCAACAGCAAGACCGGGGACATCATCGCCGCGGATACCATGCCCGACGGCAAGGAATCCTATATGGCGCCCCTCTGCTTTTCGCAGCCCGGCAGCCCCGATATGTCCATCCTCTTCGGCACCGGCGGCGAAACCATCAGCGGGAACCTTTACCGCTGCACCCTGCAGGATCTGCTGGACAAAAACTGTCGAACGCCCGGGTCATTGCCTCCGAAACAGGGCACGGCTTCATTGCCCCCCCTACCCTTGCCGACATCAACGGCGACGGCTTTTACGATATCGTAGCCATCTCCCACGGCAGTTCCGTTTTCGCCATCGACGGAAAAAGCCTGGAAACCCTTTGGCAACGGAAAATTCCGGGCACCGAGTCGAGCAACAGTTTTGCGGCGGGTTATTTCACAGCGGATGATATCCCGGATTTTTTCACTTTCGTCAGCAAAGGAGAATGGCCCAACAGCACCGGCTCCCTTCAGATCATGCTCGACGGCGCCACCGGCGCAATCGCCTATCAGGACTCCATGGGCTGCACCGGTTTCTCCTCTCCGGTTGTCTACGACCTGAACCACGACGGCCGCGACGAAGCCATCATCAGCATCAATGAATTCGATTGCTCAACCGGTTTTACCGGAAATGCGCCCAGGACCATGGTCAACAAACTGCTGGCTGTCAACTTCAAGGACAATTCCGTTCAGCTCATCGATGAAGCGCAGGGCCTGAAAAACATCTTTACCACGCCATGGATAGGTGATCTTGACCAGGACGGCTACCTGGACATCGTCCATTTCCGGTATTTCCATTATCAGGACCTGGTGAGCTTCCTGGGCATGAACGCCCGAAGGATTTCCACCAATGTACGGATCCGGAAGCCCGTCATTTGGGGCGCCTACCGGGGAACCAACGGAGACGGGATCTTCAGAAAATCCGGGGATCGCTGAATTAAATTATCTTTATCTGATTGAACTTTATTTTGTTCGACAATTGTTAACTTTGTATGTGCAGACAAAAATTAATTGATGCAACTTCTTGTAGAACTTAAACACTTGGGCGAGTTAGAATCATTGCTTCCCTTATTGAAAGGTATCGGAGTGAAAATAGTTTATCAGGAAGTCCCCATGGAATCCAAGCCATTAGTTCCGCTTTCTAAACACATAGGCAAGTTGCCGGATCTTGACACAAAGGCCTTTGAGAATTATATCCAGCAAACACGTGATGAATGGGAACGGCCTATCTACTAGATACCAATATCATCATTTACCTGATAAATGGAACTTTAAATCCCGTAAATTCCAGGACAATTCAGGCAGCTGCCAATTTGCCGGCGTGTATTTCCATTATCACCAAGATGGAAGTATTAGGTTTTCAACCTTCAGACCCCAAAGAAGCGTTCGAATATGAAGCGTTTATCACCGACTCCATTGTGCTTCCATTATCCGATGAAATCGTAGAAAAGACCATTCAGTTAAGGAAATTCAACAAAATTAAATTACCGGATGCAATAATAGCTGCAACAGCTTTAACGCATAATCTCATCCTTGTTACCAGGAATGAAAAGGATTTCACTACCATACAAGGCCTGGTTGTTTCGAATCCTTTCGCTGAATGATACAGTTATGCATCAACTCTTTAATTTTCTTAATTTGCATCTGCATGTATTTTCGGACCAGATCACTGTCAATCTTACGCTCTTTTCCATTATTACTTTTGCTGGCCGGCTGCACAAACCAAAAGCCGGATTCTCCAGGTTCAAACCCGGCATCAGGCGGTACTTTGTTTACCTTGCTCGACCAACAAGCCACCGGGATTGATTTCATCAACGAGGTCAGGGACCAGGAAGGCTTCAACATTCTGACCTACCGGAATTTCTACAACGGCGGCGGCGTAGCCATCGGCGACATCAACAACGATTCACTGCCCGATATTTACTTCACCGCCAACCAGCTCAAAAACAGACTTTACCTGAACAAAGGGAACCTGCAGTTTGAGGACATTACCGAAAAAGCCGGTGTCGGCGGTACAGGCGCCTGGAGTACCGGCGTCACCATGGCCGACGTCAACGCCGACGGCCTCCTGGATATTTACGTGTGCAACTCGGGGGATGTGGATGGGAAGTACCGGGAAAATGAATTGTTTATCAACAACGGCGACCTCACCTTCACGGAGAAGGCAAAGGAATACAACCTCAACAATGAAGGCTATTCCACGCACGCCGCCTTTTTCGATTACGACCTCGACGGCGACCTGGATTGCTATATCCTCAACAACAGCTTCAAAGACCCCAGCAAGATCGAACTCTATCGCAAGGCCCGACAGGACCCCGATGCCGGCGGCGACAAGCTCATGCGCAACGATGGCGGCGTTTTTCACGACGTATCCCGGGAAGCCGGCATCTACAGCAGCATTATCGGCTTCGGACTGGGCATAGCCGTAAGCGACCTCAACGGCGACCTGCTGCCCGACATTTATATCAGCAACGACTTCTGGGAACGGGATTACCTCTACATCAACCAAGGCAACGGCCGCTTTTCCGAAGAGCTCAATTCCCGCATCAACTACTGCCCCGTATCGAGCATGGGCGCCGATATCGCCGACCTGAACAACGACGGCGCACCGGAAATCTTCACCACAGACATGCTGCCCGCCGACAACTACCGCCTCCAGACCACCATGGCCTTCGACCCCTACCACCTGGAAGACCTGAAGTACCGGGCCAATTTCCACTACCAGATGATCCAGAATTGCCTGCAGCTCAACAATGGTTCCGGCGATTTTCAGGAAACCGGACTGCTTTCCGGCGTAGGCGCTACCGACTGGAGCTGGGGCGCCCTGATCTTTGATTTCGACAACAACGGCAGCAACGATATCTTTGTCAGCAACGGCATCCTGCGAGACCTCATGTCGATGGATTTCCGGGACTTCCTGGCTGACGCCAACCGCAAAAAAGGCGGCCCCAACGGTCAAAATGCGTATACCAACCTCGATTTCATCCGGCAAATGCCCGCCAAACCGCTGAAAAATTACGCTTTCGTCAATAAGGGTAATCTTCAGTTCCAGGACCAGGCCGACGCACTGGGCTTCTCGACGCCCTCCTTCAGCAATGGGTCCGCTTACGGCGATCTGGATAACGACGGCGATTACGACCTCGTGATCAACAACATCAACTCCCGGAGTTTTGTCTATGAGAACGAATCGGAAGGCAACCATTTCCTGAAAATCCGGTTCAAAGGCGTCAAGGAAAACCCATTCGGCATCGGGGCGCGGGTAACGGCTCAATTCGGAGACCAAAACGGGTGCTCCAAAATTTCAATACCCGCGGGTTTCAGAGCAGCATCGAGCCGGAAGTGATCTTCGGTTTGGGCAACGTTGCCCGTATTGACCGCCTGGAGGTAACCTGGCCGGATAAGCGTTCGCAGGTCCTGACGGACATAGCCGCGGACAGAACCCTCGTGCTGATGCAGGAAAAGGCAGCGCCGGGCGGGGCCGCGGTTGCAACCGAAATGGCGGCCATGTTCAGGGAAGTCGGCGGGGAAGTGATCAAAGGCAATGCCCGGCACGTGGAGAACCGCCAAAACGATTTCGATCAGGAGATCCTGCTGCCGCGCATGCTGTCAACAGAAGGGCCCCGGCTGGCTGCCGGCGATGTGAATAATGACCGGTTGGAAGATTTTATCCTCCTCGGCGCAACGGGGATCCGGACAAGCTCTTCCTCCAGAACCCGGACGGCACTTTCCGCTTTCAGCCTGTTCCGGCCTTTATCCGGGATGCGGGCTTTGAAAGCACCTGCGCCGCCCTGGCCGATTTTGACGGCGACGGCGACCCGGACCTGATGATCGGCTCCGGCGGCAACGACTTCAGGAACGATAAATTCCGTTTTGTCGTCCGGTTGTACACCAACGACGGCAAGGGCGGTTTTCAGGAAAACGTACAGGGCGCTCCGCAGGTCATCGGCAACTTTTCCACGCTTGAAACCGCCGATTTCGACGGCGACGGCGCTATCGACGTATTTCTGGGCGCCCGCAACGTGCCCGGCAATTACGGCTTGCCGCCGCAAAATTTCCTGTTCAGGAACAACGGCGGCAGCTGGACGGACGCGGCCCCGCCCGAACTGGGCGATATCGGAATGGTCACGGATGCCGCCTGGACCGACGTCGATGCGGATGGCGACCCGGACCTGATCGTGGTCGGCGACTGGATGGGCATCCACATCTTCACCAATGAAAGGGGCTTTCAATTCAAATACCGTCCTGCCCAACAGCAACGGCTGGTGGACCCGCGTGCAACCGGCCGATCTGGATCAGGACGGCGACATGGATTTCGTCCTCGGCAACTGGGGTTGAATACCAAGTTCAAAGCCTCCCCTTCCAAACCGCTGACCATGTACGTCAACGATTTTGACCACAACGGCAAAAGCGAATTCATCATCAACTGGTATCCGCCCCTGGATGACCAACCTGCCCCGTTTGCTACCAAGCAGGAACTGACCGCCCAGATGCCCGGTTTGAAAAAGACCATTCTGAAATACGAGGATTACGGCAAACTCCGCTACGAGACCCTTTTCCCCGCAGAAGTGCGCGCCCAGTCCATCGCTTACCGGACGGATTACCTGGAAAGCGCCGTACTCTGGAACAACGGCGGTTCCTTTTCGCTGCAGGCCTTGCCCGTTGAGGCCCAGATCTCCCCGTTTTCGGCATCCTCACGGGTGATTTCGACGGGGATCAGGTAACCGATATCTGGTTGGGCGGCAATTTTTACGCGTTGAAACCGCAAGCCGGCCGGCACGACGCCAGCAGGGGGGTGTTTTGAAGGGCGCCAAAGGAACACCGATGACGTTCAAGGCAGCGGAACGGCCGTTGATGTACGTGGAAGGAGAGGTCAGGGATGTAAAGGCATTCGATTCAGCCGGAAAAAAGACCATTCTGGTAGCCCGCAACAATGACCGGGTCCTGGCATTCCGCCCACGTCTCCAACCCTTGTGGTTGCCCAAAACCGCAACCCTTGTGGTTGCAACCCTTGTGGTTGCCCCAAAAACAACACCCGCGATTTCGCCCCTATACCGGATCAAACGATTTTTGAAAACCGCATTCTTCCAAGAAACCAATTCCCTGAAACAGCAAACGGCAGCCGGAATCCGGCTGCCGTTTTTTTGCCGCTGTAGGGGCTACCTTGTGGTCGCCCCTAAATGATATTATTCAGGGCCGCCTGCCCACCAAACCTTGGTCACGTAGTTGTTCGGTTTGGTAGCGCCCGCGTCGAAATTCGGGTTACCTGCAACTTCGCCGACCGGGTATTTCAACCTTTGCGGGATCACGCCGCCGGTTTCGTTACCCGGGTAGTTGGTCGGAGTGAGGACCGGGAAACCGGTTCTTCTCCAATCGGCCCAGGCATCCCACCAGTTGAGGAACTTGTTCGCCCAAAGTTGCTCGCCGATCATTTGAAGCTTGTTGCCGCCGTAAGGACGAGCGGCCAGGTAAGCGTCAACCGCGGCATCGCTGGCCGTGAGCGTTTCGTCGTAGATGGTGTACATCTGGCAGGAAGCTTTCACGCCGGCCTTGTAGTGACCTTCAGCGCCGGAAGCGCCGCCGATGCTGCGCTCGGCAGCCTCAGCCAGCAACAATTCCACTTCGCCGTAGCTCATCAGCATGTACGGATCGCCGTCGTCCAGCATCTTGGTATTGATCCTGGAATAGGTATTGGGCTGATCCACGGTCTGACCTGCGGGAAGGCCTTCGAATTCAGCCAGTGTGGTAGCGTCCTTGCCGTTGGGCATGCCCTTCTGGGCCAGCGGATCGGCATTGACGATGGTCACGTCAGTCGGTGACCAGTTGATGATGCCGCCGCTCATGATCATCAGGCGCGGGTCGTCATCGGTCGTCGAACCGGCGCTGGGGCCTTTCAGCCAGTCTACCAGGGTTTTGCTCAGGTAGGAAGGCTGACCGCCGTCGCCGGGATAGAAGGCGCGGGAGATCCCGTTCTGGTTGGTCCATTCGCTGGGCCCCGTAGCCATCGGCACGATCACGTTGTCGGCATTGCTGGTCATGACACCGCCTGCGATGGCTTTCTGAACATAGGAACCGGCCGTAGCCGCATCTACGTTCGAGATCCGCATAGCCAGGCGAAGCATGAGGGAATAACCCCATTTTTTCCACTTGGCGATATCGCCGTCGAAATAAATATCGGCAGCTGCAAAGCCTTCATCCGGATTGGAAGCGCTCAAGGCGGAGGAGGCTTCATCCAGTTCTTTCAGCAGATCCAGATAAATGTCCTTTTGCTTGTCGTACTTCGGGAAGAAGGTTCCGTCGGTCCGGCTGGCCGTCAGGGCTTCCGAATAGGGAATGCTGCCGTAGTAGTCGGTCAAACGGTGGAACAGGAATGCGCGCAGGATGCGGGCTGCGTTCCGGTATTCACCTTATTGCCGGCATCAAACCCGTTGGGGCCGGTCTGATACAGGATTTCAGACAGGTTCTTGAGCTGATCGCCGTAGATAAAGTCCCACGGTGCGGTATAGGTTTCCACGTTCTCGGTGTACTTGTCGCCGGGGCGATACCGCCGCCAGCGTTGGCGATCTGCTGGATGGCCATAGAGCACATGCCGATGTTGGTCCGCCAGTCGATATAGCGGTTATCCCCGCCGATCCGCCGGAAGCGGCGCCCAGTTGGGCGGCTGTCAGCAGAAAGTTGAGGTTGATCTGCGTGACCTCCTGCGGGTTGATATTCAGTTCTTGCAGTTCATCCGTATTGCAACCTGACAACAAGGCCAGGGACAGCAAGCCGGAAAAAAGCAATTTATTATTATACTTCATATTCAATTCAGTTTTAAATAATTAGAATGTGGCCCTCAGGTTGAAACCATAGGTGCGCGTTGCCGGCATACCGAAGTAGTCCAGACCTTGCGCGTTGCTGCTGGTGTAGGAGGATTCCGGGTCGATGTTGTCCGTATTCTTCATCAGGATGGCCAGGTTCCGGCCGACGAAAGAAAGGGACAAGCTCCTGAACGGCGTTTTTCCAGCATCGTCCGCGGGAAGGTATACCCGAAGGTGATCTGGCGCAGTTTGATGAAGGACGCGTCGTACATGAAGTTTTCCTGTGCGCGGTTGCCCAGCTGGCTCCAGTAATTCTGCGCCTCACCCGGCGTCAGGGTTTTGGTGAAGGGCTCATAGATCGGATTGCCGCTTCCGTCCGTACCGGTTTGCGTAACGCCGCTGACGGACAGCGGGGCTTCACCTTCGCGGCCCTGGAGGGTCTGCTGGTGGAAGCCGGCCTGCGTCAGGCGTACGTTGGTGCCGGAATAGATGTCGCCGCCGCCTTTGAAGTCGATCAGGAAGCTCAGGTCGAAGTTCTTGAAGGAGAAATCGTTGTTGACACCGCCCGTGAAATCGGGAACGCCGTTGCCCAGGTACTGATAGGTACCGTCGGTAACCGGAGCGCCGTCGGCGTCGTACACCAGTTGTCCGTTCGGCGCTACCGTTTGTTTCACGCCCAGGATCACGCCGTAAGGCTGACCGACTACGTGGTAAACAGCTGCCAGACGGGTTCTGGGTTCTTCAACGAACAGCCTGTCCTGGCCTTCGATGAGCGAAACCACTTCGTTCTTGTT
Source organism: Lewinellaceae bacterium (assembly GCA_020636325.1). GTDB lineage: Bacteria > Bacteroidota > Bacteroidia > Chitinophagales > Saprospiraceae > JACJYC01. The sequence goes on along the minus strand of JACJYC010000006.1, from coordinate 191,491 downwards.
CTTGGCGAAGTTCAGGGAGATGTTCCAGTTCAACGGTCCCCGTACCGGCGTACCGTTCACCAATAATTCAATCCCCTTGTTGGTGATCTCACCCAGGTTGACCGACGTGGTGGCAAAACCGGAAGCGCGGGAGATACCGGCATTCAGGATATCATCCGTCGTTTTCTGGCTGTAGTAGCTGAAGTCGACGCCCAGGCGGTTGTTAAAGAACCGGACATCAAAACCGAATTCAAGTTCGCCGGAAGTAAACGGCACCAGGCCCGGGTTGGGCAGGTTGGAACCGTTGGTATTGCCGGCAATGGAAGCAAAGGCTGTCCCGTTGTGCGGGCTTCCGCTCAGGGAGTAGGTCAGTACGGTAGAATAAGCGCCCACCGAGTTGGCGTTACCCACTTCGCCGTAGGCTGCGCGGAGTTTACCGAAGCTCAACCAGCTCGGCACCTTGAATGCGTCGGTGAAGACGAAGCTGGCGCCGATGGAAGGATAGTCGATGCTGTTCTTATCCGGATTCAGTACCGAGAACCAGTCCCTGCGCCACGTACCGGTCAGGAACAAGTATTCGTTGTAGGCCAATTCCAGGTTCGAGAAAATGGAGTTGATGCCGCTTTCCGCGAATCCGTAACCGTAGTTGCGGTCTTTGGCGTTGTTGATGGCTGCAAAGAACGGTACGTTGAAGTTGTTACCGTTGGCCGAGATCTGTTCCCAGGAAGAACGCATCCGGTTGCCGCCGAAGAAAGCGTTGACGTTGACGCTGCCGAAAGCTTTGTCAAAGCCCACCAGGTATTCCATGTTCACCTCGCGGATGCGGGTTTCGTTTTCCGTCATGGAACCGCCGCGCTGGTAGCCTGTACCTTGCGGGGTCAGGTTGGTTCCCCGGGCGGTCGACCAGTCCATACCGGCACGGCCCTGCAGGTAGAGGAAATCGGTGATGTCATAACGAAGGCGGCCGTTGGCGATCACGCGGTCGCGTTTGTCGGAGTGCACATACTGGTAAGCCGCCCAATAGGGGTTCTGGCCCCACAGGTTGGAGGATTCCTGCATTTCTTCACCCGGCGCTTTGCCGTCAAAAATGGTGATGCCCATTTCCTTTTGGCGTTCTACGCTCGGCACTGCGCCCAGTTTGTCGGGATCGCCTTTGTAGGTTTCCACGTTCACGTCGCCCGGGATGAGGAACACCGTTTGGGGTGCGTTACCCGGAGAGTCGGAAACGTAAGGCCGGTTCTTGGTATCCTCGTTGGAGTAGAGGATCGTCGATTCCAGGGTGATCTTCTTGCCGAATTTGGAATTGGTTGCCAGGGAGAGGTTAAGGCGGTCATACCCGGCATTGGGCATTACGCTCTTGCTCCGCAGGTCGGTCATACCAAAACGGAAATTCTGGGTCTCGTTGCCGCCGGAGAAGGCGATGGAGTTGGTCCATGCCGTACCGGTTTCGTAGAAACGGTCCCACTGGTCGCCCTGATAGGAATACGGGCGCGAAACGCCGTCCCACTGGTAAACGTTGCTGCCGTCGAATTTCGGGCCCCATGCCTGACGGAACCAGCCGCCGTTCCATGCTCTTTCGAGGTCGGCTGCCGAGTTGGATTTGGTGGCTACAGAGTTCTGCAGGTTCGTACCGACCATACCGCCCGAACCGTGGGTGGTTTGCAGGTCAGTGAGGTTGTTCACCTTTTCAAAGACGAAGTTGGAGTTGAACTCCACGCCGATCCCTTTGCGGGCGGTACCTTTTTGGTCGTAATGAGGATTACGCCGTTGGCGGCGCGCGAACCGTAGAGTGCGGCTGCGCTGGCGCCCTTCAGGACCGTGGTGGATTCGATATCGTCCGGGTTAAGGCTGCTGATGCCGTCACCGTTGTCCGAACCGCCCCAAAGGCCTGCCTGACCGTAGTTGTTGTTGGTCATCGGCACACCGTCCACTACATAGAGCGGTTGGTTGAGGTTGGAACCCAGCGTCTTGGCGCCGCGGATAACCACGCGCGAAGAGCCTGCCGGGCCGGAAGCGATCTTGGTAACGTTCACCCCTGCTACCCGGCCGGCCAAAGCATTGGCCAGGGAGTTTTCACGCGCCTGGGTAAAGTTGCTCCCGTCCACCTGGGTTACGGATGACTGCAGGGCTCTTGAGTTCCGCTTGATGCCAAGCGCTGTAACCACAACCTCCGAAAGTACCTGAGCATCGGAGTTCATGTTGACATCAACCACAGAGCGGCTGCCTACGGTAATATCGATATCGGAATAACCGATATAGCTGAAAGTAAGCACAGACTGGTCGCCGGACACTGCAATGGAATATTTCCCATCTAAGTCGGTTACTGAACCTGTTCCCGTCCCCTTCAGAATGACGTTTACGCCCGGCAAAGCCAGGCCGTCCGCATCTGTCACTGTACCGGTAATTGTCCTGCCTTGCGCAAAGGCGAAGGAGGAAAAAACGGTAACAAGCAACAACGAATGAAGAAATCTTCGGTAAAATCTGCTCTTCATAAATTGACTTGTTTAAAGAAAGTGAGTATAAATTTTTAGGTTAAACAGTTCCGCTGCATAAAATGAAATGCCACTGATACGAGTTTCTTCCGGTTGTTTAACAATATCGCAATACTTCCCGGCCCGGCTGCACAGGCAGACAAAATTGATCTTTAGGAGGCAACAAAAAGGGATCAACGCAATACTAGTCGCTTATTGCTTTTTACAGAAGTGAAATAACCAGACCTGAGGCAAATTTATCGCAAACTTCCTTAACCTTAAAAGAAAATTTCAAAAATATTTGAAGAAAAATCGAAAAATTCTGACAATCAAGATTTACAATCGGGCTAAAGCAAAATAAAAACGGGCGCTTTTGACACCCGTTCTCATTTGATTTCGTTATTTTAAGCCGGACGGTTATACATCCGCCAGAGACTGGTTGCGGGAGCGCTTCCGTTCATGCTCTTTCAGCAGGATCTTGCGCAGGCGCAGGGATTGCGGCGTGACCTCAACGTATTCGTCCGCCTGGATATATTCGAGCGCTTCTTCAAGGGTAAACCGTTTCGGCGGCGTCAGGCGCAGCTTGTCGTCCGAACCGGAAGCCCGCATATTGGTCAGTTTCTTGGTTTTGGTCAGGTTCACCACCAGATCGCCGGGGCGGCTGTTTTCGCCGACGACCTGGCCTTCGTAAATGTCCTCATTGTGGAGCACGAAGAACCGCCCGCGATCCTGCAGGTTATTGATGGCGTAAGGGATGGCCTTACCTGTTTCCATCGAGATCAGGGAGCCGTTGATCCGGCCCGGGATATCGCCTTTATGCGGCTGAAATTCATGGAACCGGTGGTTCATCACCGCTTCGCCCGCCGTGGCCGTCAGCATATTGCTGCGCAGGCCGATCAGACCTCTTGAAGGGATCTCAAAACGCAACGAGATCCGGTCGCCTTTGGGTTCCATGGCCAGCATGACGCCCTTGCGCCGCGTGATCATATCGATAGCCGTGCCGGAGAAAGCATCCGGCAGGTCAATGGTCAGTTCCTCTACGGGTTCGTGGATCAGGCCGTCAATCCGCTTGGTGATGACCTGCGGCTGTCCGATCTGCAGCTCATAGCCTTCCCGGCGCATGGTTTCGATCAGGACGGACAGGTGCAGTACGCCGCGGCCGAATACCCGGAAGGAATCGGCCGAATCGGTTTCTTCCACCCGCAAAGCCAGGTTCTTCTCCAGTTCTTTTTCCAGGCGGTCCTTCAGGTGGCGGGAGGTAACGAATTTGCCTTCCTGCCCGAAGAACGGAGAGTCGTTGATGGTGAAGACCATGCTCATGGTCGGCTCGTCGACCGCAATGGCCGGCAGGGCCTCCGGGGCTTCGGCGTCAGCGATGGTATCGCCGATCTCGAATCCTTCAACGCCGAAGATGGCGCAAATATCCCCGCTTTCACTTCATTGGTCTCTTTCCGTTCGAATCCTTCGTAGATAAACAGGTTCTTGATCCGGCTTCGCTGAACGGTTCCGTCCTTTTCACCAGGGCAACCGGCTGGTTGGCCGTCAGTTTGCCCTGGTTGAGCCGGCCGATCGCGATCCGGCCGATATAGGCGCTGTAATCCAGGGAGGTCACCAGCAGTTGGGGCGTACCCTCCGACACGCGGGGCGGCGGGATATGATCGAGGATAGCGTCGAGCAGGGGCGTGATATCGGAGGTCGGATTTCGCCAGTCCTGGCTCATCCAGCCGTGTTTGGCCGTTCCGAACAAGGTGGGAAAATCCAGCTGTTCCTCGGTTGCGTCCAGGTTGAACATAAGGTCGAAAACAGCCTCATGCACCTCATCGGGCCGGCAGTTCTCCTTGTCAACCTTATTGACCACTACAATCGGTTTGAGCCCCAGCTGGAGCGCCTTTTGCAGCACAAACCGGGTTTGGGGCATCGGCCCTTCAAAGGCGTCCACCAGCAGCAGAACCCCGTCGGCCATGTTCAACACGCGTTCTACCTCTCCGCCGAAATCGCTGTGGCCCGGGGTATCGATGATGTTGATCTTGACGTCCTTGTACCGGATCGATACGTTTTTGGACAGGATGGTGATCCCGCGTTCCCGTTCCAGGTCATTGTTGTCAAGGATGAGTTCTCCCGGTTTTTCGTGGTCTTTGAATAATTTGCCGGCCAGCAGCATCTTGTCCACCAGGGTGGTTTTCCCGTGGTCAACGTGCGCGATAATGGCAACATTCCTGATTTTATTCTCCATAAAAATTTATTCCTGATACAAAATTTGCCGCAAAGGCTTTTTCAGGTAATGAATTGATTTTCAATAATTAACAAACCTGATCCTCTCTTTCCGAAAAGAAGCCGCAAAGGTACGGAATATGCGCATTCGTAGTACGGCCTGTTTCAAAGATTTATTTAAAAATAATACTGCTATGGGAACCCTTCGGAACGCCAAAAGGTTGAATTAAGACTTTTGGGGCCAGTTTGTCGTCTCCGCCCGCCGTAGCTTCAGCGGAGGAGGGGGTCAGTTGTCAGTGTCCGCCCGCCGTAGCTTCAGCGGAGGAGTTGTCAGTTGTCAGTGGGAGTAAGGCGACGGGGCGACCTTACAACGGCAGCGTGGGCTGTCAGGTCCGCCATATTGGTAGCATTCAGGTCGAATTTTTACGTTTCCGGCCTGTAGGGCCGGTATGTGACTGTTAATGGTCACCGATGGCCGGCCGGGGACCGTTCAGAATTTTGTATCAACAGAGTTTTCAGCACGCGCAGCGTGTTGAAAATTAAAACTTTGCGTCTTTGCGTCTTGGCGCGAAAACACTATTTTGAACAGTCTCGCCGGCCGGGTCCGGGACCACCCAAAAAAAACGCCCTTGCGCTACAGGCCATGCAGGCAAAACCAAAATAAACAACCGCAAACACCCATAAACTAATGCCCCCCAGCTCTTAGCTTATTGCGGCCGAACCAACAAACCCTCCCCAAACCATCTAAACCACCATAACCATTTAACCATTTAACCATAAAAAAACACCCTGACATGTTAGCGCCCGCAATCCGTTTGTACCGACATTCCTTCTCCGGCCTCTCCAGAGACATCTGGCTGTTGTCGCTGGTCATGCTGGTCAACCGGGCAGGAACCATGGTCATCCCTTTCCTGACGATCTACCTGACCGGGCAGAAGGGATTTCGCCTGGAGGAAGCCGGATGGGTCATGAGCAGCTTCGGCCTCGGCTCCGTACTCGGCGCTTTCATCGGCGGCAAACTCACCGACCGGATCGGATATTATCCGGTCCAGTTCTGGTCGCTGACGCTGGGCGGGTTCTGTTTTCTGGGCCTTCAGTTCGTCAACGGCGTTGCAGCCATGTGTGCCGCTACGTTCGTACTGAGCACCATTGCCGACGCGTTCAGGCCGGCCAACCAAACGGCGGTTGCCTTCCACAGCCGGCCGGAGAACCGGTCGCGGGCCTTCGCCCTGGTCCGGCTGGCGGTGAACCTCGGATTTTCAGCGGGGCCGGTCATGGGCGGTTTGATTGCGCATGCTGCCGGTTATCAATGGCTGTTCGTGGTGGATGCCCTTACCTGCTTTGGGGCAGCCCTGATCTTCCGGCTCTGCATCTCGCCCAAAAAGCGATCCGCCACAGTGAAGACGTCCAGGAAAAAGGGCTTTCCCCTGGAAGGACGGCCAATTTCTCAGGTTCATCCTGTTCATTACCCTCGGGGCGTTGGCCTTTATGCAGTTTATGAATACCCTGCCGATATTCTGGAAAACCAGCTATGGTTTCACGGAAGCGCAAATCGGGGCGCTGACCACGCTCAACGGGTTGATCATCGTATCGATGGAAATGCCGATGACCTACCTGATCGAACGGAAGCTGACAAAGCTGGCCATCATCGGGATCGGAACCATTTTTTACGGGATTGCCTATTTTACCCTGAGCGGACTGAGTTATTGGGCGCTGACCCCGATCCTGTTCATGATTTTCCTGACCATCGGGGAAATGTTGTGCATGCCGTTTTGCATCGGCTTATACGGCTGATCAGGCGCATCCTACCGCGGCGCGGGCAATACATGGGGGTCTACTACCATGGCCTATTCCGCCGCCCTGATCATCGGACCGTCGCTTTCCCTGTGGATGGCCCAGGTTTACGGATTCATTCCGCTTTGGGTTGTCTGCGGGGGACTGAGCGCTGTGAGTGCTGTTGGCATCCTGTTGTTGAGGCGGGCGTCAACCGCCGCCCGTACGGTGATGGAAGCGCCGATGTTCATTAAATGTCGGCCACCGTTTCCGGAAGTAAGCGGAAATCGAGCGGCTATCCTTACCTTTGCGGCATGAAAATGGCAGAAATGGGTACGGATATTGAGCACGCAGTCTGGTTGCTGCAACAGGAAGAGGTGGTCGCCATTCCTACCGAAACGGTTTATGGCCTTGCCGGCAATGCGCTGAGCAACAGGGCGGTTTCTGAAATATACGCGGTGAAGAACCGGCCGGCGTTCGACCCCTGATTATCCACGTTTATCCGGCAGAGCGGATCTCAAATTGGGTGAAGGCCGTTCCGGAACAAGCCCTGGCGCTCGCCGATGCCCTGATGCCGGGTCCGCTGACCCTGTTGCTGCCGAAGAGCGACCTTGTTCCCGATCTGACGACCTCGGGTCATCTCTGGTGGCCGTCCGGTCGCCCAGGCATCCGATGGCGCAGGAATTGCTGGCGATGCTGGATTTTCCGCTGGCAGCCCCCAGCGCCAATCCGTTCGGTTATATCAGCCCGACCACGGCCGAACACGTCGCCCGGCAATTGGGCGACAAGATCCCCTATATCCTGGACGGCGGCCCCTGCGAGGTCGGCATTGAAAGCACCATTGTAGGCTGGGACGACGACAAAACCCCTGTACTGTACCGAAAAGGCGGCATCCCGGTGGAAGAGATCGAAAGGATAACCGGCCCCCTCAGGGTCATGCCGCATTCCACTTCCAATCCGTCCGCTCCGGGCATGTTGAAAAGCCATTACGCGCCGAGGGTGCCGCTGATACTCGGCCCGATCCGGGAATCACTGGATCAACATCCAGGTAAACGGATCGGGGTATTGTCATTTCAAACCCATTTTCCGGAAATTCCGGACGAGCTCCAGATCGCCCTCTCCCCTACCGGCGACCTGAAGGAAGCCGCCCGCCGGCCGATTATTCTCAGCCCTTCGCCACCTGGACGCTCTCGGCATTGAGCTCATTCTTGCCGAATCCCTTCCGGAAACCGGCCTCGGAACAGCCATCAATGACCGGTTGAGAAGGGCTGCATCAAAGAATTAAATCTCATTCCACTTTCGAAGGCGGATACCCGAAGTAGTCGCTGAAGCATTTGGAAAAGTAGGACAGGCTGCTGAACCCGACCATAAAAGCGACTTCCGACGCGTTTCCGGCGCCTTTTTCCAACAGGGCCTTACCGTGTTCCAGGCGGATATTCCGGATCAATTCATTGGGGGAGAAGCCGGTCAGGGCTTTGAGCTTGCGGTGGAGCTGGCTCCTGCTCATGCCCATGGCGTCGCCCAGTTCAGGTACCCCGAATGACTCATCGTCCAGGTGATTCCTGATGGTTTCACGAACCCCTTTCAGAAAACGGTCATCAACGGATGAAACGGTGATCACAAGGGGGTTGAGCAAGGCATTTTCCTGGTAACGGTTGGCGAGTTTGCGCCGTTGTTCGATCAAACGCGCCACCCGGATCCGGAGTTCCTGCGCATCGAAGGGTTTGGTCAGGTAGGCTTCGGCTCCGGTGTCCAATCCCTTTAATTTATCTTCCTGATCAGCCCTGGCAGTGAGCATAATGATGGGGATATGGGCGGTATTGGGGTGTTTTTTCAGCCGGCCTGCCAGTTCCACCCCGTCTATACCCGGCATCATCAGGTCGGTGATCACGAGGTCAGGTATATGTTCGATAGCCGATTGGAACCCCTGCGGTCCATCGCAGGCTTCAAGGATATGGTATTGGTCCTTGAGCCGTTCCCGGATAAAGGCGCGCACTTCTTCATGGTCTTCCACGATGAGCAGTTGGGGCTTGACGGATTCAACGTCCAGGGTTGCCAGGGCGGATTTCGGGGCCGGAGCCGGCTCTTCTTCTCCCGCTGCTGCTGGCCTGAAAACCGCCGGATCATTTTTATCCTCTATCGATCCGGCATCATATTGCTCCTTTTCAAGCGGCAGGCGGACCGTAAACCCTGCGCCCCGGCCTTCCTCGCTTTCGACCCGGATATGGCCTTTGTGAAGATTCACCAGCTCCCTGACCAGCGCCAGCCCGATCCCGGTACCGCCGTACGATTCATCCTGCCCGGCCGTTTGGTAAAACCGGTCAAAGATGCGATCCAGCTCTCCGTGGGGTATGCCGGGGCCATCGTCTGTAACCCTGATGCAAGCCAGGTCATTGTCCAATGACAGACCAACCTGTACCTGTCCGTTTTCGCGACAGAATTTGAAGGCATTGGACAACAGGTTGGCCAGGATCTTTTCCACCTTATCGGCATCAAACCACCCCATAATCTGTTCGGGTTGGTTTTCAATCCGATAGCGAACCTTCTTACGGGTAGCCAGACTTTCAAAAGAGAACGCAACCGCCCTGAACAATTGGGCCAGATCGCCTTCCCGGACGTTGAGCTTAAGCCTGCCCCCTTCCAGTCTGGAAAGATCGAGCAACTGATTGATCAGCTCCAGCAGCCGGTTGGCATTGCGCCGCATCATCCGGGCGTCGTTTTGTTCCAACTTCAGCGGTATTTGATGGTTGCGCGACGCGCCGGAAAGCCCTTCTTCCAGTGGGCCGAGAATGAGCGTCAGGGGGGTGCGAAATTCGTGGCTGATATTGGCAAAAAAGGAGGATTTCATTTTATCCACTTCCCGAAGTTTATCCGCTTCCGCCTGCTGGATCCGAAGTGCCGTTTCAGCCTCTTTTTTCCGGAGGCTTTCCCGTTGGCGAAGGTACTGGAACCCGCCGCCCACAACCAGCAGGACGAGTATGGCGGCGATCAGGATATTCTTTTGCCGGTTTTGCTGGTTTGCGATGGTCAGGTCTTTTTCAGCGCTTTGCCGGGCGAGCAAATTGGTATGGTACCGGGTTTCAGCCTCCACCAGTTGCTGGGCTTTTTCTTCATTGAAAAGAGAATCCTTGAGTACGTCGGCCTGGGAGAGATAATCCAGCGCCTCTTTATACTGCCCGATCTGGCGGAAGGTTTCGGACATATACAAATAAGTATCCTTCAGGATGACCGGGCTCTGTCCCCGGGCATTTTCCAGGGCTTTATCAAACCATTGCATGGCTTCCGGCAAATTGCCCCGCTGGGCATTGATCCGGCCGAGGGTCCGGAAGGGGCTGTTCAGGCCGCTCGCCAGCCCGGTCTTTTCCCATATTTCAATGGCAAGAAACAGGTATTTTTCAGCCTGCGGCCAATCCTTTTTCCCGGTGTAAACCTCCCCAAGATTGGCGGCCACGTGAGCGATAGCGTCTTCATATTCGAAACGCTCCAGCACCTCAAGGGCCAGCGTCAGGTAATGAATGGAGGAATCCGGGTCGGGATGGAGTTCTCCCAGGTTGGAGTACACGATTCCCATGTAAAGCGAGTCCCCGACTGCGGCGTAGCTGGTCAGGGCCTTGCGGAAATACTTCAGGGCGTCCGCCTGCTGGTTATTGTTGAAATAGACGGTCCCGATATTGTTGTAGGCGAAAGCTTTCCCGGCTTCATCGCTGAGCTGTTCGGAGATGGCCAATGATTCGAAATGGGCGTCGAGGGCCTTGCCGTGATCCCCTTTCTGATTGTAAATGGCGCCCATAAGCGTAAGGGCATCCAGCATGCTGGTCTTGTTGCCCGTTTCCCGGATGACGGCCACACATTTTTCGGCGGCTTCGGCGGCATCATCGTACTTCCCTTCGTAATAATAGCTCATGGCAATGAAGTACCAGCCGAATGACAATTCCCTTTGCCTATGTTCGCTTTCCGCAATGTTAACGGCCCGTTGCCCGTACGCGAGCAGATCCTTGCGCGGCAAAAACTGGAATTGGGCGCAAAGGTCCAGCAATACCCGCAATTCCGCCGTATCGGTTTTCACTGTTGCCAATACGGCCTTCAGGCTGTCCACTTTACTTTGTTGGGCAAAACTCCATAAGGGCGCTAATAACACCCCAAGAAGAAACAGCTTTCTCATACTGCCGGTACTTGGTTCGCTCCCCAAATATATTGTTTTTCTGTCAATGCGACGGGGGGGCAGTTGGCAGTGGGCAGTGGGCAGTGGGCAGTTGGCAGTTGGCAGTTGGCAGTTGGCAGTTGGCAGTGGTAACGGCCCTTTCGCGTAACAAAATTGGACTTCTTCGATTTGCATTTGCAATACGGATGCCTTTACCCCTGATTGAGCTGCCCAGTACAGCGGTCGAGACTGTTCAAAACAGTGTTTTCGCACAAAGACGCAAAGATCTGATTTTTAGCAAGCTGCGCATGCTAAAAATCCGGTTGACACAAAATGCTGAATAGTCTCCAGCGGTCCGTTAGGATCGCAATACCTTTAGCACCCCGGCAACACGTAAGCCACCGGCCTGTAGGGCCGGTATATGAAGATCTGCGATGGCGGGCGGCCATCAGTAACCGGCATCAGGTATCCAACAACAAAACCACCTCAAACCGCCCTTTATCCCCGTTAATCTCCAGCTGGTGCCGATCCGGGTATTTCAGCGCCAGCCGTTGGCGGATATTGGCCAGCCCTACCCCGCCCTGGCTGTCCTTTTGGCGGTTGGCATCGTCCTTTGAATTCACGGCGACAAACCGGATCTGTTGCGCTTCGACCTGGAGGCTGAGGTGTATGAATGCCTCCGGGTTGTGTTCAAAGTCGCAGTGTTTGAAGCAATTTTCAACAATGGGGATGAGCACCATCGGTTCGAGCCTGACACCGGAAAGGTCACCCGCTACCTCGAACCGGATATCGAGCGGCGTTTCGCTCCGCATCCGGAACAATTCGATGTATTCGCGGATCTGGTCGACCTCCTTGCTGAGCGGCAGTTTTTCGGCTTGCCCGTCGTAGATGACGTACCGGAGCAGGTTGGAGAGGCGAAGGACCATGCCCGCCGTCTTATCCGACCGGACGGTGGCCAGGGAGTAGATATTGTTGAGGGTGTTGAACAGGAAATGCGGGTTGATCTGGGCCTTCAGGAATTGCAGGTGGGCTTCCTGTTCGCTGGCCTGGAGTTCGAGGGTGCGCCGGGCGGCTGCGTTCCGGTTCAGGATCAACTGGTAAATGGCGCTGATCATCAGAACGCCCGCGTTGGTCGCCAGGGCGCCGACCCGCCAGTTGTTCACCTGGTCGCCCCGGAGCCATTCAGAAATAGGCATTTCAGGGAAGAGCAGGTTGAACCGGACCCTGACCCCCACCATGAACAGGACCGCCACCAGAACCAGCCCGAGATAAATCGCGTAACGCCGGCGTTCCAGGAACCGGTTCACCAGGAAAATGTTCAGGTAAAAAATGACGGCCATGGAGGCCATATTCCCTGTTGCCCGGAACAGGCTGACGCCAAACGGCATAAACCGGCTGAAAATCCCGGCATGGACCAGGGTAGCGGCCAGCCAGACCAAAATATGCAGTCCTAAGATATTTCTGTTCATCCTTGCTGAGTTAGAAGACTGGGGATTGTTCAATTGTTCGATTGATTCGATTCCTCGATTCCTCGATTCCTCAATTCCTCAATTCCTCAATTCCTCGATTCCTCAATTCCTCAATTCCTCCATAAAAGATTGATCCATCTCTCTTTCCGGCATTCAAAAATAAGGTTACTATGTGCTACAATCCTTTTATTTTCAACCAATAGCGGTAAAATTTCAATCAATGGAACTTTAATTATATCATATTTTTTAACAATTTAAAGGGTAAAAACACTATTTTGCCGGAAAATTAGTTTATCAATAAACCCAAAAATCCAACAGCGACCATCGAATGGATGCGCCGGTTATCTTTTTAGCCTTTGCTAACGATCAAGATGCTCACCTGGCTCTTTTGGATAAAGAGCGAAAGGCCATAACAGACTTCCTGTTACCCCTGGCCAATAAGAACTATTTCCAATTTTTCAGCGAATCTTCCACAACCGTCAAAGACCTGACCAGCAGACTGGCAGAATTCAAGGACCGCGTAGCCATTTTTCATTACGGCGGCCATGCCGGCAGCACCCAGATCTTCCTGAAGGGCGCAGCCGCTGACGCCAGAGGGGTTGCCCAGGTTCTGGGGTTGCAGAAGAACCTCAAGCTGGTGGTCCTCAACGGTTGCTCTACCCTGGACCAGGTAAAACTCCTGTTCGAACTCGGCGTGCCGGCCATCATTGCCACCAGCGTCCCCATAGGCGACGAAAACGCGGAGAAGTTTGCCGCTACCCTTTATCAGGCCCTCGCTACCCAGCACAGCATCGAAGAGGCGTTCAAACTGGCCAGCGCCGGCTATCTCATGGAAACCGGCCAGGCTGCCGGGATCAACCGCGGATTCGACCTGGCCCAAAAGGGAGATCTGACCTCCCTGCCCTGGGGCCTTTTCATCCTCCCCGGCAAGGAAGATATTCTGACCTGGAAATTGCCGGTCACCAGTTCCGCCTCGTTCATCGTCCGGGGAGCGGGCCTGCGCCATACCGATACCGGCTCCATCAACGACAAGATCATACAGACCATCGCCAACGCCATCGAGCCCTATTCCTCGCTCATCAAAGGCATGATCGATGATGCGCGGAAAAAAGGCAAAGACCCCAGGCTGAGGGACCTTCGCGTGGCGGTGATCGACTCGTTTCCGACCCCGATCGGCACCCACCTGCGCAAGCTGCTGCTTTCGGAGGAGATCAGCACAGACCGGCTCCGGAAGATCGTCAACGTATACTCGGTAGCCCTTGAACTGCTGGCCTTTATCATGCTTTCTCAGTTGTGGGATGAAAGATACAACAACGACAAGCTGAACATACCGGATGAGCAAAAAGCCGTCCTCAACGCCTATTTCGGCCTGCAGCCGGATCAGGTCGCAACCTATGATTATGTGCCCTTGATCCGGGCGGTCAGCGAGATTTTCACAGCAAATAAGATCCAGCCTTTCGTTGAGGAATTCGGAGACCTTCAGAAGACCTTCTACGCCGAGGACGCCTTCCATACCGCCCAGCTTTTCCTCGAGGAAATGAAACGGGAACTGGAAGGCGCCATCACAGCGGACGAGATCGAGAGCTTTTGCGTCCAGGCCGAAGACCAGCTTTGCGAAATATTCACCCATCTGGGATTCTGCGCCAAGTATACCCTGGCCACCATAAAATCCATAGACCTCCAGAAATTCAGGCATCAGCCGCCGTCCTATATCCATAATCTGGTGATCCTCGACCGGATAACCGCCGCTATCGGGGTACTGGATGACACGCTGGTGGCCGATCAATTTACGGAAAGCAATTCCGTGGTGCTGATGAAAAACGAGGATGAACTCCACCCTTACCTCAATCTATCGCCTTTCATCATCGACCAGAATGCATTGATCCGGGAGCAGAATTCCAAGCTTTTCTACTACCGGTACCAAACAAGCGGCAGTTGTTTTTACGTTCTGGTAGACAACCTCAAGGATACCCTGGAGGTGAACGACCGGCAGTACAAGGATGTCAAAGACGCCCTGGATCGATTTACCAGGGTAACCATCAAATCATAAAACTGATTTAGTGAATATCGGACGGAAATACCGACCCAAAACCAGGAAGATTGCATAAAATTCAGCCGTTGCGAATTATATTTGCAAATATGCCGATCCCTGGCAACGGTAACGACAATTAAAGGGAAAACCAATGCTGAAACAGTCGCCATTCAAACTGCTGGATTCATACGACAAAGAAGATAAGGACATCTTCTTCGGCAGGGAGACCGAGATTGAAGCATTGTATCAGATGACCTACCAGACCAATCTGATACTGGTCTACGGCATGTCCGGCACCGGCAAAACCAGCCTCATCAAATGCGGATTGGCCAACCGTTTCGACTCCAGCGACTGGTTTGACGTCTATATCCGACGGCAGGAAAACATCAACAAAGCCCTCGTCCGGGAACTTCGGGCGAAGGACACCATGAAATCCTTTGAAGAGGGCTACAACGTCCGGGAAATGATCCATTCCCTGTACCTCGACCACCTTCGCCCCATTTACCTGCTTTTCGATCAGTTTGAAGAACTCTTCATCCTCGGTACGGCATCCGAACAGGAAACCTTTATCGAAACCGTAAAGAACATCCTGGATGCCAACCTCGCCTGCAAAATCGTGATCTCCATCCGGGAGGAATACCTGGCGCACCTTTCCGAGTTTGAACGAAAAGTGCCCAAGCTCTTCGACAAGCGCCTCCGGATCGAACCGATGAACCGGGCCAACGCCCGGCGGGTGATCCTGGAAACGGCCCGCAACCCCAGGTTCAATATCCAGCTTTGTTACGACGAGATCGCCGAAGAGATCATCGACAACGTCACCGAAGGCATCGGCCGGGTGCAATTGCCCTACCTCCAGGTACTGCTCGACAAGATGTACCGCCTGGCCTACGAGCAGGACCCCAACAACATCGTTTTTGACGAGGAACTGATCGCAAAGGTCGGCACCATCAAGGATGTGCTGGCCGATTTTCTGGACGAACAGCTGGAGGTTTTTGCCAGGGAAGTCGACCGGCGCGATATGGCCGTTCGCTGGCTCAAGACCTTCGTATCCGACAAAGGCACCAAGATACCCGTCAAACGGGAAGACCTGCCCTCGCTCAGCCCCATCGACATGAGCACCACGCGGATCAGCGTTTTCCTCGAATTCTTTGTCAACCGCAGGATCCTCCGCCCCCTCGACAACGACCAGTACGAGCTGGCGCACGACAGCCTGGCCATGCAGATCTTCGAAGCCAGGCCTCAGGGCATCCCGTTGCCGAAGGAACTACCCGCACACGACCTGCCGGCCAATCCCTTTGTCGGTTTCGAACCCTATTCCCAGGAAATGGCCGCCATCTTTTTCGGCCGCGACAAAGAGATCCGGGAACTGTTCGATACCATTATCAACGAAATGGAGAACCGCACGACCCTTGTGCTCGGACCGATGGGCATCGGAAAAACCTCGCTGATCAGGGCGGGCCTGATGCCCCGGATCGAATCGCTTTGCAGCGTGCGTTATATCCGCTGCAACCGGGAGCTCATCGACAGCGCTCCGGTCAGGAAAATGCTGTCCGTCGAACCGCAACCCAACCAGGAGCCGATGCTCCTCCAGATCGCCTACCGGTGGGACGATAAAATCCCGCAGCAAGTCGACAGGAAAGTCCTTATCTTTGACCAGTTTGAAGAGTTCTTCATCTGGGTGCAGGACCCCGCACAGATCCTGCACCTCAACCTGCACATTGCCAACCTCCTCGAATCGAGGCGGAATACGGACCTGGTGATCGTGCTGCGCGACGAATTCTTCACCCAGATCCAGGACCTGGAGGCGTTTGTACCCAATATCCTGGAAGAACAGGTGAGGGTAAGGCCGGTGTCGCAGGAAACTGCCGTGGAGGTCATCAAAAAAGCATCCGCAGAAGCGGGAATGGTGATCGAAGACCCGATGGTGATCGACAAGATCATTCAGAACGTTACCGAGAATGGAAAAGTAAACCTTACATACCTTCAGCTGTACATGGACCGTTTATATCGTGTATCGGCCGAAGCGCCTTCCGGGTAATCACCGGCCGGCACAGAGTAACAACCGCCGCGGGAGGCCATTTTTTATCGCGGCTGTAAAACTCAAACCTTTTGAGGCATGAACAAGATCATCAATAGCGAAATCCTGTCCAAAGTCGGCAAGCCGAGCGAAATGGTGGACGAGATGCTGGACAAGCAGATCGAAAGCCTGGAGGCTAACCTCGGGAACAAGGCCAAAGGGGTGGGCAACCGGCTATTGAGCTATTTCCTGCTGAACGGCAACCGGGTGCAGCTCGGCGGCACTGAAGTGGTGGAAAGGCTTCAACAGGATATGCAGATCGACGGGCAAACGGCCAACGCCATCCTGGAAACCCTCCAAAATTCGGGCATCCTCCGCAAAACCTCCGCCGGCAGGCTCGAAATTGCCAATAACTTTCTGGCTCAACGCGCCTTCCAGAAAGTCGAATCCGAGAACCGGGTACTCCGCAACATCAAAAATACCATCCAGGACCGGATGAGCCGCAACGAACTGCTCGACCAGGCCTACCTCAACCATATCACCCCTTCCCTTCCGCTGCTCGACCTCAGTGAAAAAGAACACGATTTTGTAAAAGCCTCACAGGCTGCTCTCCGGCGAACCAAACGCGCCATCGGCATCTTCAGGACCCTGATCTTCTTTTTCCTGATCGGCCTGACCGCCTGGGCCATCTGGGAATACAACCGGGCCAACAAAAATTTCAATCAGCAATTGGAATATTCGGCCGACATGGAACAGGCCAAGATCAAGGCTGAAAAAGCATTGGAAGAAGCCAAAATTGCCCGGAAAGAAGCCGAATCGGCCAGAGAAGACGCCCTCCAGCTCCAGGAAATCGCCGAAAGAAACGCCTTCGAAGCCGAAGCCCAACGCACCCGGGCCGAAGCCCTGCTCCGCGCTGCACGGGCCGACCGCGACAGCATTTCCAAACTGAACGCCACCGTCCTGCAACAGATTGCCGACCTGGAGGAGTTGTCCCGCCAATATCGCGATCAGGCCGACGAGAATGCTGAACTGGCCGAAAAGGCCCGCCGCCGGGAAATCCAGGCGCTCGATGCGCAGTCCAAAGCCGAAAAACTGAACAAGGTCATCACCTCCTGGAATGCCGCCGCCCGGTCACTCCAGATCGAGGATGCACGGACCAAAGCCCTCGTGGCCATGGAAGCCTACAAGATCAACCGGGATAACCCGGAAGTCGGCGACGTCAAACACCCCAATATCATGAAAGCCCTGGAAGATGCCGCCAGGCTCCTGGATCAGAAACTGCAATTCGACATCAAAAAGGCGCATGCGGGCGCCGTCCGCGATATCGTTTTCCAGCCGGGAGCAGACGTCTTCTTCACCACCGGCAGCGACGGCGCCGTCAAAAAATGGGAGGTCAAAAACTGGTCCGACCTCGGCGCGCCGGTGATCAATCGCAGCACCGATATCTATCGGCAGAAAATCGGCATCAACAATTCGCTGGCCATCAGCCCCAACGGAAAAAACCTGCTGGTTGCCGGGGAAATGCCCTGGTTCCAGACCCTGAACGCTGAAACCGGCAAAGCGCTGGACACTTTCCGGATCGCCGGGAGAGACGAGGTCTTCTCCGCCGGCATTACCAACGACGGGGAATTTATCGCATCCGGTTTCGAACGGTTCTACCACCGCCGCCCGAGGTCTTCCAGTCTGGACATCAGCCCGAAATCCCGGGGCAAAGCCAACCTGATCCTGCCCGATAACGGGTCGATCTGCGCTTATTCATTGGTCGGCAAACCGGGTGACTTCTTTTACCAGTTCAATGTGGACTCGATTTGCGGCAATTCGGCGGGCAGCGCCGAATTTATGGTGTTCGGCGGCAAGCGCGAGATCGATTACGGTGTCATATCAGCGGTCGGATACCATACGGTTTCGGACTCAACGGCGCTCCTGGCCATTGGGTTTTCCAACGGCCGCATCCTCCTGATCGAATCATACCGGGACGGCGACCGGTTCCAGCCGACCGAACAGGGCCGGAAAATGTTCAAACCGCACCTGGCTGCCATCACCGATTTTGCCTTCAATCCGGCAGGCGACCAGCTTGCCATTGCCAGCATGGACGGCACCATCAGCCTGTGGGACCTCAAGGAATACACCTCGCCTACCTACCAACCCGTGGTCTTTGCCCGCAATTCGGGTTGGGTCTTTTCGATAGCTTTCTCCAATGACGGCAAGCATATTGTGGCGGGTTGCCAGGACGGCAGCATCTTTTTCTGGAATGTCGACCCCGAGGATTATGCACGCTTCCTTTGCTCCAACCTGCAGAATACGCTGGCCGGGGCTGCCGAAGAACAACGGAACGTGGACGTACTGCAGAAAAAATCCGTCGAACCTTACCGGTACAATTTTGACGAATTGCCCAAAGACGATTACCGGCGGTATTTCGGGGATATCGACCCGGGATTGCTGCCGCGACGGCGGGTCACGGTTTGTGATTGAGCCTGTTGCCCCTGCCCGCTACAGGTTTAGTGTCCATCTCAATTGCGGATAAAAGGAAACCTGCGTCCTTTCGGGCATATGCCAAAGCATAACCGGCGCCCCAAACTGGAGCCCTGATTTCCTGCTTGCGGCAAAGTTCAAAAAGGGCCGGATCCCGTATCCGATCATCACCTGTTGCCGGTTGCCGGGCTCTGTCTTCAGATTGATCGCATGGAGCCTTACCAGGTCATGGTGCACAGCGGTATGGTTCAACCTGACATTTTTGTGCCGCTCTACGGCAAGCTCCCCCATCAGCCCAATACCCGGCTGAAAGCGGCCGCGGGTCGAAAATTGTCGCTCCAGACTAACGGGGATGTGCCATACAGCATATTGTGAAGTCGTGCTGAGTTCAATATCGATTTCTTCATGGTCAAGGATATCCGCTCCGGCCGATCGCTCAAGGGTCAATTCGGAGCCGATATTGCTTACGGATGTAGGCAGAGAATGGACAAACTCATTGGTGAATAGCTGTCCATGGTCAATCTCCGACTGCAAATCATATGGAATATGGAGGTCATGGACGGTAACAACTGAATGCCGGCTGTATCCGAGGCCCGCGTAAAGCGTCATGCGGGGATTGATCCGGTAACCCAATCCTCCGGAAATTTCAACGGCGGGAAGCCAATTTGAGCTTAAAATGGTCTCTCCCAGGGTCACCGCGCCGCTTCTCTCTTTCAGCGCATAATATTGGCTCCTGTGCAGTGCCACATACATTGCTATCCTTCCATGGCGCCTTACCGGTTCCGTTTCAAATGCCGGATTCACACCCAATCCTTCAGGCGGAAAACCTTCAACCTGGTCTATAGATCCGGGCAAGGGAGGTATGACCGGAAATGGGGAGCGTCCCTCTTTGAATTCTGACGGCGGTTCCTCGTTGTTCGCAGCATCTCTTTCCAGGCTTTCCGCTACCGTTCCGGAAGGACTATCCGGCAGATCTGCCTCTTTTCCCGAAGGTTTGAAGAACAGCTGGGCGGCCCCGGCCTCCGGAGCCCTGGTCTGACCGGGCAGCCGGCCGGTAATCGCTGCTTTTTCATTCCAACCGTTATCCTGCGCTTTGGTCATTTCTGTTGCCGCAGCCGGGCGGGGTTCATCATTTTCCAGGAAAGCAGCATCTGTTGTTGCCGGTGAATGAAGGACGATACCGGCGTCATCCACTGTTTTTCCGGTTACCGGAAATCCACCGGATTCGGATCGGTCCCCATACAGGAACAGCGCGCCTAACGCTCCGGCGACAATAGGCCATAACCAAAAAATAAAACGGCGCCGCCGCCGGCTGCCGATCCGCTCAGACACCTTTTCCCAAACCTCCGCATCGGGCGTAAAGTAGGCCTCCTCTTCCTTTGATATCCTATATTTAGGCTCGTCTCTCACCATTATACCCATTAGGCCGTAGTTGGAACCACAGCGTTTTCTTTCAACAGATTACTCAACATTTTTTTGGCTTTCATGAATTGAGTTTTTGAAGTGCTCACCGAAATGCCGGTCAAAGCCGCTATTTCAGCATGCGTATATTCTTCAATCGCGTACAGGTTGAATATGGTCCGGTAACCCTCGGGCAGCTTTTGCAGGTAAGATACCAATTCTGCATAAGACAGCTGTTCGATAGCCTGATTTTCAGTTTTGCTTTCCTGAATAACATCTCCGGCTATTTCTTCTGTTTCGATCCGTTTTTTCCGCTTTTCCATCAAAATTGTATTGACCATGATCTTTCCGCCCCAGGCATAAAAACTCCCCTTCGCAGGGTCAAAAGAAGCCAGATTTTCAAAAATTTTCACGAATCCGTCCTGTAAAAAATCCTGAGCCTCAACACGATCCCCGGCATACCTGAGACAAATGCCAAAGAATACCTTGGCAAAACTTTCATAGATCTCCTTGAAAGCCCTGGTATTCCCTTTGATGCACTCTCTACATAATCGGTTAATATCCGGGTTCGAATTTGCCATATCTGCTGGATAAGTATGCATTCTGCCACTTAAAAGTTGCCTATAAACAAAAAAATAAGAAGAAGGTTCTTGCTGATTTTTTTTGGCCAGCGAGGCAACCATGTCCCGGTCGGATTGCATATACCCTTATAAAACCGATCAACAAACTAAAAACTGTCAACATGGGATTCAAAAAATTTTTACTCGCTCTTTTCTTTCTGCCTTCCTTGGTGTCCGCCCAAACCGTAGTGGACGTCATCGTCAATTCGCCCGACCACAACACGCTTGAAGCGGCCGTGATCGCAGCAGGCCTCCAGACCGCGCTCAGCGGCGACGGCCCATTCACCGTCTTCGCACCCACTGACGCCGCTTTCGACGCTTTGCCCCCCGGTACCATCGACGCGCTACTGGCAGACCCCCAGGGCGCACTGACCGACATCCTGACCTACCACGTCGCCAGCGGACAGGTCCTTTCTACTGATCTCTCCGACGGGCAGGTCATCCCCACGCTCAACGGCAAGAATGTCACCGTGACCATCAACGCCGACGGTGTTTTCATCAATAACGCCAAGGTCACCGTCGCCGACATCCAGGCCGACAACGGCGTGGTCCATGTCATTGACGCCGTGCTGATCCCAATGGACGTAGCCGCCACCGAACCCGCGATAACGGAACTCAAGGGCGTTGTCAGTCCAAATCCGGTATCGGAAACCGGTTTCATCGATTTATCAGCTGTAACGGACGGGGATATTCTTGTGAAGGTGTTTGACGGTATGGGCAGGCTGGTGAAGGAGAGTTATCATCCGAATCCGCAGGATCAGTTCCAGACCGGCGATTTACCGGCAGGCATCCTGAACCTGCAGATCATCGCCGGCGGCAAGATGTATACTACCAGAATTGTCAAGCAATAAGCAGAGTAGAATTGTTTTAACTTTCATGACAGGGACCCGGATCAATTCCGGGTCTTTTTTTTTGCGACGGATGGCATCATTTCCGCGACGGCGGTTATGGCAAATCTTTCAGAAAATAGAGCAGGTTTTCGGCAAGCCGGCCGTGCTGGACCCTGTAGTCGCCATCTGAGATGATCCCCCGCACGTTGTCCTGTTCCAACCTGTAATAGCGGGAAGAGATCAATATAAGGTCATTCTGTTTTTCATCATCCTTAAGGTTGGCTCTCAGCATGTCAATTGCCCTTTTGATGTCGCCCTGACCGATGAGGTTCATCGCTTCTTTTTTCACGTTGCCCAGGTCGGGTTGTTGCGGTTGGTCCTTGACGGAGTGCGATTCATTCCCTGCGGGCTGCCAGTCCAGGTCGAGGAACTCGGCAGCAATCCGGTCACTGTCACCCTGATACCGTTGTTCGAGGTAATGGAGGGTATCCACCGCGTTGATGCTGAACGCACCCGGCAGGCTGATATCCTTGATGGCAACCTTGTACTTGTTGAACAACTTCTGTTCCAGGGATATTTTCTCGTTTTTGAGGGCTTCAACAGCCTGATAGAGAACGTCAAAATCCTGGGAATTCAGGGATCTTTCCCAGATCTTTTTGAAAATATCCATGAGCCCCGCGGTATTGACCTGATTCTCATCAGGTAATAAATCAGCATCCTTCGTCCTGTAGGCAGGCGGCAGGGCCGCTGAAACTTGCCTGGTGTCCAACAGGCGGGGGTAATGACTGGAGAAAAAGAGGTTTTCTATTTTCTCAAACGGGATGCCCAAGCGAGCCGCATTCCTGGCCAATGCCGCGCCCCATTCCAACGCCTCGTGGATAGGGTGCTGCCGTGCGGAGGAGGTTTCAACTCCGGACAATAAACGGAATGCCCGATCAAAATCCATCCGGTATTCCTCCAGTTGGGCCGCCAACAATACCCAGGCCAGTTGTTTGCCGTTTTTCGCACGCGCTTTTGCCAGGATCTCCCGGGTTTCCTCAAATTCACCCAGCCGCAGGTGCATCAGCGCCTCAAAATAGTACAATCGGGTGGTGTAGGTCCGCTCTGCCCGGGCCATCAGCATTTTCTTTTTGCGGTGCAATCCGCTTTCATCCCCGTCTTCAAGGATATCCTTGATCTGTGCGATCATATAATCCTCCCATTCCGGAAGGCTGGCGTTGGCGGCGGCTTCCTCCCCTACCGTGAGGCCCATCAGGGCGGCCAGCCGGATATAGGCGTTCAGCGGCAATTCCGTCAGGGCGTTTTCGATATAGGGCCGCATGTCCTGGGAGTAGAGCTGGGTGCAGATTTCCGGATCGTCTCCCCTTTTCAACCGGTGGTACAGGTATTCGGCCCTGTTGTCGGGCTCAGGCCTGCCGGCATAAAAGGCCACCGCCAGGTCGTGTATCCGGTTGGCCCTTTCTCCGTATTCCTTCAGGATCAGGTCGTATAGGGCAACCCGAAGGTCCTTGCGGAAAACAAGGCTGCCCTTTTCCCGGGTGACCAGAAAATCCTGTTCTGCCAGGCTGCTGAAAATGGATTGCGCCTGGTTGTCGTCAATAACGCCAAGACCGCAGGGTTCGGCCAGCACTTTCTGCAGGATTTCCGGGGATATTTTGCGGACCAGCAGGCCCGGAAATGCGACCTTTCTGGCCAGCTCGCCCTTGACGTGGACGAGGTTCCGCCGGACGAGCTGCTCCTGTATCCGCTCCCTGTCGATGCCGTCAAACAAGGCATCCAGGCGCTCCAATTTTGCGCCGGGGTTTTCGGCCATCAGTTTCAGGACATGGCTGGCCCCCAGTTTGAGCGAAAGCGGGTTACCCCCGAGCTGCCTCACCAGTTGTTCGCGGATATAAGCATCCTGCACCCCCCTTGACAGGAGGAACCCATCAGCCGCCTTCCGGTCAAATTCTCCGATTTTATACCGCGTGAATTCAACGTCCGTCTCAATCAGGTCGTCGCGGCCGACGATGATGAGGTTCATGGTGGGGATGAAGTAGGAGATTTCCTTGAAAAAGTCGAAGAGTTTGGTCAGGTCGGAAGGCGAGGCCCTGAACTGCGCTTCCTCAAAAGAATCCAGTACCACCAAAATCGGCTCTTTGAATTTATTCAACGCGCCCTGGTATTGCAACAGATACCGGGATGCGGAGCCGTAGAAGACCCCGCGGGTGGCGACCGTTGTCCCGGATTGTGCGGACCCTTTGCCGTCTTTGTCATTCTGGAGGTAGATCTGGATATCTTTCCGGATATCATCCATCAGGAGGGAAATTTCCGGGTCGGGAAACTGGACCGACAGCTGCCGCAGCCCCTCTGCGCCCAATTCCAGCGGTTCGGAGATCGAATAGCCGGGCCGGTCGAAATCCAGGTAAATGAACGGAATGGCGCCTTTTTGTTTGCCGGCGTGATGATCCAGTATGAATTTGGCGATTACCGTGGATTTCCCGATACCGCCGATGCCCGAGATCAGCAAAGGATCTTTCCGGCCCTTGGCGGCATCAGGTTTTTTATTGACGTAATTCCGGATGAAATCCAGTTCCGTTTCCCTGCCCTGGAAATTTTTGGTGATCAAGAGGAAAGGTTCTAGCAATTCCTCCCGTTTTATGCAGGCGTGGATCTCTTTTTCGTCGGGCACTTTGAGCGATGTCCCTTTCAGCCAGGTAACGATTTTCCGGGCGATCGCCATTTCATCGACCTTCAATTCGGACAGCGGCGGCGCCGTCCCCTCAAGGTAATCGAACAACAATCGCTGGAAGGGATCATCATCCGTGGAAAACCTCAGCTTCCTGACCAATCCGGTGAGCGCGTGATCGCTGTCGAGGCGCCTGATGACCTTGTTCCTTTCAAAATCCTCCAGGATATGCCGGCCGGGTTCATCCCCGGCCGAACAGTTTTGGACCAAGGCCTCAAAATCGGCATCCGATAACTCCTCCTTGAAATGCTTTTGCAGCAGATCCTCCAGCTCCGCCCTGTCAAACTGGTATAAAAGCGCGGCCACCTGGTAAAAAGGCATTCCGGCAATATCCGGTTTCTTTTTCGCCAGGCTGGATTTCAGCATATCAAGCGTTATGGTCTTCTTGGCCATGATTATCCCTCTATCTCTTTTTTGAATTTTTTGAAGAACCATTCGTGAACGCCGCGGCCGATCACGGTGACATTGGGTTCAACCCCGGGATTGAACAGGTCGTCCCTGAAGAAGGATTCCCCGTCCTGGAGCAGTTCAATGAGCTGGTCGTCGCTGAATTCAAGGTCGTATTTTTCGTTCAGGAAGGCGTAGAGTTTCCGGATAAAGGCAATCAGGTGGCCCTTGTTGAACGGTTCTGTCTTGATGGCCCCGGCGGTTGCTGACAGTTCAAAATCCCACTCGGCGGCGCCGTCAAAACCGGCGAGTACGATGAAGTGCTTTTCTATGAGGTTATTGAAAACGTCATTGACAAATTCATTGATGAAGCCCTTCACGGTTTCGGAGTAAGCAATATCGAACTGGTCAAAAAAGAACAGGTATTCCTCTTCGGCTTTCCCCAAAAACTCCAGGAATTCCTGATAGAATTCCTCGTACTTGAAATGTTCATCCGTTGCCAGGCTGAAGGAAAGGTTGAAGCCGGGGATCTTGACCAGCTCGCGGGCAATATGGACCATCTGGACCTGCCCTTTCACTTTCTTGAATATGGCGTCAAAATTGACCTTCACCAGCTTGAAGTGGCCGGTGAGTTCGGCAATCTTACCCAGGTAATAACTGGTGTAGGAACGCCCTGTACCCGGTTCGCCGTTGATCAGCAAATAGCGGCTTTCCTCTCCTTTCAGCAGCCGGAACAGGTAGGATTTGAGGTCTTCCCGGTCGATAAAAATCAGCTTGTCGCCCTGGACCAGGCTGCAGTCGAAGATCTCCTCCCGGAGCCGGGCGATCTCGCTGGCCGGCAACAATTCATAAATTACGCCGAGCGCCTTCCGGAAATCTATTACCAGTTGGTTACCCGCGTATTTTAGTAAATAGGGTTCCATGAAATGCTTCATCTTCCCGCGCCGGTTCAACGTCTGCAGGTAATTCCGGCGACCGATCTCAAAACTGGCGTTGGGCGAGTTGATGTCGTCGTAATTAAACCCGATCTGTTCGTGGTCCAACTCGTTTAAAAAATCCAGGAACAGGATGTAGGTCGGCATGGTGCTTTTCACGGCCGATTCCAGTTTCTGGAGCAGATCTTCATTTAACAACACCATTCTGGTTTAATTTAGGGTTATTCCTTTATTTTCAAGGTCCTCCACGATCCTGGTCACGGGTATGCCCTGGTTGAATTGCGGGTTCCAGTCCGGATCGCCGGCGTTGTGCAGGGCGGTCCATTCGTATTTTTCATTGAAGCAGGGCGAACCTGACGATCCCTTCAGGGTGTTCACGGCGTACCGCACGCGTTGCTGGTCAAGGTCGGCGCCGATGACCATTCCGAATCCGAAGGCGATCTTTTTCGGCCCCTTATTGGGATGCTGAACGATGAACAGGTGCCCGCCGTCAGTAAAAACCGGCGCAACGGCCGGCGGCCGGATATAACCGCGTGCGGCTTCTGAGGCGGGCAGTTCGCCTTTCAGGTACGGCCCGAAAGGTTCGTCGGAAATGGCCTGCTCAAGCCTGACCAGCGCATAATCCAGGTGTCCGGCGGGCCAGGCGACGTTCAATCCGGCGGTCATATCGAGGTCGAAATCCGAATAAGGACTGTACGCCAGCAATGAATTGGGCGCCAGGCCGACCGGACGCCCCTGGAAAATGTCGTCCCCTTCGGCGGTTATGTTGTAGTCAAACCGGCAGATGACCTCCTGTACGGTATCCGGTTGCAGGATCAGCTCCCGCAGCACGTGGTAATTGGTCATCACCAGGTCGGGGCCCACCAGAAAGCCGGTGCCCCATTTCATTTTGTCGCCGGCCAGCCTGATCTCCATCCGGCAAACGCAGCGCTCGATCCTGGAGATCTGCCGGAGCAAAACGGACACGTCGAGAAACGGAAAGTTGTTGACGATGTTTTGCAACGCGCCCGCATCCACCTTTTGTGTTTCGGTTTGCGCGTACAGGCCGGCGCCGATCCCCAGGTCGAAGGCCAGCTTCAGCACAGCGTCGTGGTCCGGGTGTTCGGCGAGGAAGGCGCTGATCAGCCCGCCGTGCTCTCCCTGGGCATTCATCCTGTTGATAAACTCCAGGACCTGAAAATCGAAGGGTGCGACCGGCGGAACAAAATTGAAAAAGGCCTTATCGAGCCGGACGTCCGTAAAGGACTGGAACGTGAATACGGAATAATGGTCCAGTATGGCTTTGCGCAGGGTTCCTTTTTCGGGGCCGGTCAGCAATCTCATTATTTATCTCTGTTATTTACCCATATAATCCAGCGTCAGGTTGCACAACACCTCCACGCCGTATTTCATCGAACTGTCCTCGATGTAAAAGTCGGGCGTATGGTGCGGCGCCGCGGTGTTGGGATCCTGTCCTTTAGGCATCCCTCCGAGAAACAGGAACAGGCCCGGCACTTTCTCCGCAAAGAAGGAAAAATCCTCGGCGCCGGTGATGGCCTTACCCAGGATGACGTTTTCCTTGCCCAGCGTGCGTTCCAGGGTCGGCAGCATTTTGGCGGTCAGGCCCGGGTCGTTATACGTTACCGGGTAGCCTTCATCGATGGTCAGGTCGATTGTTGCCCCCCAGGCTTCGGCGATGTTGCTGGCCGTCAATTGCATGCGGCGGTGGATATCGGCCTGCATCTCTTTGTCCAACGTGCGGATGGTGCCGATCAGTTCCACTTCTTCCGGAATAATATTGCTGCGCACGCCGCCGGTGATCTTGCCCACGCTGATGACGGCGGGCTCTTTGGTCAGTTCGGTCTGGCGGGCGATGATCATCTGGAACCCCTGGATGATCTGGGCAGCGATGGTGATCGGGTCGATCCCGGTCCAGGGCGTGGAGCCGTGGGTTTGTTTACCGTGGATCTTAAGCGTGTAACTGTTGACGGCGGCCATGGTCCCGCCGGGTTTATACCGGATCTTGCCCACTTCGGTACCCGAGTTGATGTGGAGACCGAAGACAACGTCGACCTTCGGGTTGTCCAGCGCGCCTTCCTTGACCATGAGCGCTGCGCCGCCTTCCTCACCGGGAGGGGCGCCTTCTTCGGCGGGCTGGAACAGGAATACGACCGTACCCTTCAACTGGTCCTTCATGCCGGCCAGGATCTCGGCGGCGCCCATGAGCATGGCTACGTGGGTATCGTGCCCGCAGGCGTGCATGACCCCGACCTCGCTGCCCAGGTAAGTGGATTTCACTTTGGAGGCGAAGGGGATGTTCACCCGTTCAACCACCGGCAACCCGTCCATATCCGCGCGCAGGGCGACAACCGGGCCGGGCTTGCCGCCCTTCAGGATGCCTACAACGCCGGTATGCGCGACACCGGTCTTGGTTTCGATACCGAGCGACCTGAGGTGGTCAGCGACGTATTCAGCGGTTTTGAACTCCCGGTTGCTGAGTTCCGGATTCTCGTGAATATGGTGGCGCCATCCGATTACCTTCTGCTCAATGGCTTCAGCCTTATCGGCAATGGGATCGCCGGGCAGGTATTGAGCCTGAGCGGCGAAGGCGGACAGCAAAAAAGCGAGGACCAATGTGTTTTTCATACTTGTTGATTGAAGCGGTTGTTCATGATTTCCGGTTGACCTGGGCGGGGTTTGGTCGCCGTCCGATTATTTTTTCAGGTCTGCGTAATAGCTGTAGAAATAAGGGATGGTCTCGATGCCCTTATAAAAATTGAACAGGCCGAAGTGCTCGTTGGGCGAGTGCAACGCATCGGTATCCAGGCCGAAGCCCATCAGCACCGATTTCACGCCGAGCACTTTCTCAAAAAGGGCAACGATGGGGATGCTGCCGCCTTCGCGCTTGGGGATCGGGGCCTTCCCGAATGTTTTTTCCATGGCCATATGGGCGGCCTTGTATTCGGGCGTATCCGTGGGGGTGACCACGGGTTCGCCGCCGTGGTGTTCCATTACCTTGACGGTGACGTAGGGCGGCGCGATCTTTTCAAAATGATATTTGAACAATTGCGTGATCTTGTCCGGATCCTGGTGAGGTACCAGGCGCATGCTGATCTTGGCGCTGGCTTTGGCCGGCAGAACGGTCTTGGCGCCCTCACCGGTATAGCCGCCCCAGATGCCGTTGACATCAAGGGTAGGCCGGATCGAAACCCGTTCCAGGGTGGTATATCCTTTTTCGCCCAGTATTTCCTTGATGCCCAGGTTTTTCTCGTAATCTTCCAGGTCGAACGGGGCCTTGTTCATTTCTTTCCGTTCGTCTTCGGAGACCACTTCCACATCTTCGTAGAAGCCGGGGATGGTGATGTGCCGGTTCTCGTCGTGGAGGGAGGCGATCATGTCGCAAAGGATGTTGCAGGGGTTGGCCACAGCGCCCCCGTACACGCCGGAGTGGAGGTCGCGGTTCGGCCCCGTAACTTCCACCTCAACATAGCTCAGGCCCCTGAGGCCCGTGGTGATGGACGGTGTGGAATTGCCGATGATGCTGGTATCCGAAATGAGAATAACGTCGCAGGTGAGTTTTTCCTTATTGGCGCGGCAATAGGCGCCGAGGTTGTTGGAGCCGACTTCTTCCTCGCCCTCGATCATGAATTTGATGTTGCAGGGAAGCGCATTGTTGGCCAGCATCGATTCGAAGGCTTTCACGTGCATGTACACCTGGCCTTTGTCGTCGCAGGAGCCGCGGGCAAAGATGGCGCCCTGCGGGTGGATCTCGGTTTTCTTGATCACGGGCACAAACGGCTCGGATTCCCAAAGGTTCAGCGGGTCGGGCGGCTGCACATCGTAGTGACCGTAAACGAGGACGGTCGGCAGGGCGGGGTCCAGGATCTTTTCACCATAAACAACCGGGTGCCCGGCGGTGGGGGTGATCTCCACATTTTCGGCGCCGGCTGTCTTCAGCTTGTCCGCAATAAAAGCCGCCGCTTTGGCAACATCGCCTTTGTACTTCGAATCCGCACTGATGGAAGGGATGGTCAGCCATTCCAATAATTCGTCGAGAAAACGCTTTTGATTTCGTTGGATATAGGATTGAACTTTGTCCATGATGTTGGTTTATATTTTCCCAAAAATAAAAAAAATAGCCTAATTCAGGTTCTCGTTAAGGATTTCGCCCAATCTTTCGGCGTCAAGTTGCTGTTCGAGCTGTCCGCCGTTGGCAAAAGCGATTTCGCCCGTTTCCTCCGAGACGATCAGCACGGAAACCGCGGCCTTTTCGGTGATGCCCACGGCAGCCCGGTGGCGAAGGCCCACGTGTTTGGGAAGCGTTGAGTTTTCGGATACCGGCAGCACGACCGAAGCGTACCGCAATTTGGAGCCTTCAATGACCACCGCGCCGTCGTGGAGCGGGGATTCTTTCTGGAAGATGCTTTCCAGCAGCTGTTCGGAAATCTCGGCATCCAGCTTGACGCCGGTTGAGACCAGGCCCTCCAGATTGGCGTTATTGCTGAACACGATCAGGGCGCCGGTCTTGAATCTGCACATCTGCAGCAAGGCGGATTGCAGGGCCCCTACGCGCTTTTCCTTTTCGCTTGATTTGACCTCTCCGAAGTTGCGCCGGAGGAATTTGTCGAAGATCTGGGACCGTTGCCGCAGGGTGCTGTTGCCGAGGAACAGGAGAAACCGCCTGACCTCGGGCTGGAAGATGATGATGATGATGATGAAGCCGACTTTGACGAATTGATCCAATACGGCGGCCAGCAGGTCCATTTTCAACTGTTTGACCAGCCACCAGACCATGTACAGCAACACCACTCCCGTAAAGATATTGAAGGCGATGCTGCCCCTCAGCAGTTTGTACAATTGGAAAATCAGGTACCCGACGATTACAATATCGAGCACATCCCAGAAACTGACGGGTAAAAATCCTATTTTAAACAATAATTGCATGTCCGAACGGAATAGTCCGCAAGTTAAAGACCTTTGCCTTGAAATTCTGACGAAGCTCTCTTATTTTTGCAAGAATAAACCGGTTATCCCATGATGAAAATTGCAAAAATCGGATTTTTGGCCCTGCTTTGCCTGTCTGCCGCCTGCCTGCACGCCCAGGAAATCCGCCAGAATGAAAAAGGGGAAAAGATCCTGGTCTTCCCGGACGGCTCCTGGCAGTTCTTTGACGACTTCATGAACGGCAATACGACGGCAAATGCCCCGGAGCAAACCGCTACCCCCTACCCTACCTATAAGGCGGATGTAGAACCGCTGGACGGCGAGGTTGCCGTCACCCAGGAGGATGTCTTCCGGATCGCCGTACGCCGGTCGCAGCTGGCCTCCCAGGCGGCCGGTATCGCCCGCAAACGGGCCGAAAAGGCCAAAGAGGCCCGCGAATCCCTCGAAAAGGAATGGACCGACAGCCAGAAGTCCGGCAAATCGTCCACCTTCGAATTGAAGCAGATAAAAAACAGGGTCATGGCTGCCCGGCAGGCCGAACAGGACGCCACACTGGAAGCCCGGGAAGCCATCCGCGAAGCCGATAAAGCCCGCCAACTGACGGAAAAAGGCATGTATGTTTCCGATTACAACGCTCAACTGAAAGAGCAAAAACAACGGGCTGCCACCGACCAGTCGCAGTCGGCATCCGTAGACCGGCCCTACGAAAGCGTATTGCCCCTGACCGACAACTGGGCGGCGCTCGGCAGGAAAAACAACGACCTCATCCTCAACCCGCCCGCCGCAGCCTGCATTACCGCATTCGAAGGTACCGACGAGGCCACCGGTCAATTGCGCAAGGACCTGCAAAAACAATTCCTCTTCACCCATACCGACGAACGCCTCAGGCCCTTCCTCAAGGACAAACCCTACCTGCGCTGCGAAGGCTATTTCTCTGCCGTGGGCGGTTATCGCTTCCTGACCCTGGAGTTCACCTTCGCCTACCCGAACGCAAGGGAGGCCTACGGTTTCATTGAAAAAGGCAGCGTGCTGACCATCAAACTGCTCAACGGCGATTTCGTCAACCTCCGGTCCGGTACCATGGACCAGGGCCGTTACGATATCGACCGCGACCTCCTCACCTACCGGGTTTATTACCCCGTCAGCCGCGGCCAGATGAACCTGCTCCGGCAAACCGAGGTGGACGCCATCAGGGTGTTCTGGAGCAGCGGCTACGAGGAATACGAAGTGTACCAACTCGATTTTTTCATCAACCAGATCGGTTGTATCAATTGATTGATTCGCCACGCCGCGGCGTGGTCGATTGATTCGATTGAATCCATGCAATCAGCCGATCGGGTCAATCGCCACAATTTCAAGATGGACGCAAAGACAAAGGAAGAACGCGAGCTGTACTCCGTCAGGATGTTGGGATTGCAGTTGCCCACGGACCCCCGGTGGGTCAACCTGGCCGAAAAGGACCTGGAGGAGATCCTGACCGATCACGCCTACTGCGAGCAAAAAGCCGCTACTTTCTGCATTTCCCTGATCCAGCAGTTTCCCGAAAAGATCGGGATGGTGCACGAGCTGGCGCCCATCGTGACCGAGGAATGGGGGCATTTCCGGATGGTCCTGAGCGAATTGGAGAAAAGAGGGCTGAAACTCGGCCGCCAGCGCAAGGACGAGTACGTCAACAGGTTATTGCAATTCCAGCATAAAGGCGGCAGCCGCGAAGATATCCTGTTGGAAAAATTGCTCGTCTGCGCACTCATCGAAGCCCGCAGCTGCGAGCGGTTCCGCTTGTTGTCATTGCACATCGGCGAGGACAAGCTGAAGGATTTTTACCACAAATTCATGGTTTCCGAAGCGGGCCATTACCGCCTTTTCATTGACCTGGCCAAAACATATTGCGATCCGGAAAAGGTAAAAAAACGCTGGGATGAATACCTCGCTTATGAAGCGGAGGTGATGAAGGCCCTTGAGCTTCGGGGAGACCGGATGCATTGAGGCTGGAGGCTGCCACGCCGAGGCGTGGTGGAGGCTGGAGGCTGGAGGCTGGAGGCTGGAGGCTGGAGGCTGGAGGCTGCCACGCTGAGGCATGGTTGATGCTGGAGGCTGCCCGCCGTCTCCTCAGGGCTATGGCGGACGGAAGATGCCCGGACTGCCGACTTACAACTTACGACTTACAACTTACAACTTACGACTTACAACTTACGACTAATAACTTACGACTAAAAAAAAAGGTCAGGGTGAAAAACCCCAACCTCAGTAATATGAAACTTAAAGCGACTAATCTTATTGATTCTTTAACGCAAATTTAGGCCTAATTCGTTCCGAATGCAAAAAAAAGACCCTGGAATTTAAAAATTTCAACCCGAAACAGCGTCGGGATAAAAAAATTTGCGCCGGATAGCTCCTCATTTTGAATTACTTAGAACCGCTTTTCCGGAATTTGTCAGATCTGAACAATTCATATTTATCCTTCTACGTTATTATTACCTCAAATGATGCATTCCATATTTGAATTATTCGGGAATGCGATCACGCCTTCAATCTTCAACGTGTAACACGCTCGATTTCAAATCAATCACTACCTGCACCAACACCTGAGCCTTCGGGAAATTTTATCGTTTTGAACATTTTGTGAATAGGATTCCTATTTACCCAAATCTCCAATTTATAAACCAAAACATTTGTTATGTCAAACAAAAGGTTTTTTCACGCTTCCTTGTTGGTCCTGAGCGTAAGCTTGTTTTTCACGGCCTGTAAAAAGGATGACCCGGATATCCCCTCCGGTCAGATGCAACTGGAAGTCACCGACGGTCCTGTTGACGACGCTAACGTAAAAGCTGTTTTTGTAACGGTTACCGATGTCAAGATTGACGGCAGATCCTGGGACGGTTTCTCCGGAGCCACCACCATCGACCTGATGTCCTACCAGAACGGATCGACCAAGTTGCTCGGAAACGGATCGCTGGAAGGCAAAGCTTACAGCAATATCGTGCTTGTGCTGGATTACGACCAGGACGCTTCCGGCGCCGCTCCCGGATGTTATGTCGTCGACAATAAAGGCGCCAAGATCAAACTGACGGGCTCCGGCACCCAGGAAATCAAGATAAAAGGCAATTTCCAGCCGGATGAAAGCCAGCGCCTCGACCTGGTAGCCGATTTCGACCTGCGGAAAGCCCTAACCTATGACGCTTCCAACAGCGGTTATATGCTTGCAACGGCGTCCGAACTGGAAACGTCCCTTCGATTGGTTGTCAAGTCCGAAACAGGCGCCATCCACGGTACCTGCACCGATGCCTTCTCCGGCGCCGACAAGATCGTCGTTTACGCCTATGAAAAAGGACAATTTGACCTGGAAACGGAAAAAATGCCGCAGGGCGCTTCCGAGATCCAATTCAAGAATGCCGTAACCAGCGCGGCCGTAGCCAATAACGGCGATTACCAGCTTTCCTTCCTTGAAAGCGGAGATTACGAACTCCATTTCGTTGCTTACAAGGACGACAATGCCGACGGCGAACTGGAAGCCATGGGCGTACTGAACGTCAATATTGTCGGCGGCCTCGATATCCTGGGGCTCAACCTTGCAGCCGCCCTCAACCTGGATGTTGATGTGGTGGTTACGGGCGTGACGCCGCTGTAACAGACAGCAGTCATCAAACCTCGGTTGGCAGTCCATCTTGTTGGGCTGCCAACTGTTGTTTCAGGTCCGCAGGTAAGAAGCGCCGTTGATGTCCAGGATGCAACCCGTAGTGAATGCCGACTCCGGAGAAGCCAGAAAAAGGATGGCATTCGCAACTTCCTCCACCGTAGCCACCCTGCCCAGCGGGCTCTGCTGCTTGACCAGTTCCCCGGCCTCTCCCTGCAGCCACGGTCTGGCCATGGCTGTTTCGACGAATCCCGGCGCGAGCGCATGCACAAAAATATTGTACGGCCCAAGCGCCTGAGCCAGCGACTGGCTAAGGGCGTTCAACCCCGCTTTGCTGGCCCCATAGGCAGGCTGGCCGGGTTCGCCGCGAAATGCGCCCCGCGACGACACATTGACAATGCGTCCGCCGCCGGTCTTCATCATTTCCCTGGCAACACAAAATGAGATATTGGCCGCTCCGATCAGATTCACGCTCAGCGTATCCTGCCAGGCTTTTTGCCAGGTCGCATAGTCCACCTTGTCCGGCGCGTGTTGCAGAAAAACGCCGGCGTTGTTCACCAGGACATCTATCCGCTCGAATTCCTCCACTACCGCATCCACCAGCCGTTCGACGGCCTCCGGATGGGCTATGTCTGCCCGAATGGCCAAATGCCCCTCCCCATCCAGCCCCTCAACGGTTTCTCTGGCCGCTTCATGGTCATGGACAAAAGTGATGGCAACCCTCGCGCCCAACCGGGCAAATGCCTTGGCGGTGGCTCGACCGATCCCTCTGGAGCCGCCGGTGATCAATACGGTTTTGTCTGTGAAGTCCATAAGTTGTGAGTCGTAAGTTGTAAGTTGTAAGTCGTAAGTTGTAAGTTGTAAGTCGTAACGGCCCTTTCGCATATAACAACCCGGGCTTTTTCCACCTGCACGCTCCAAATTGATCCTGTCGGAATTCGTTTTCGGTCGAGGCCGGATTTTTAAGTCATAAAATCCATCCGACTGTCAAACCATTCTGGTTCGGCTTGTATTTTTACCACAACTTGTCCCGCAAGGCGGGGTCAGGCACATGAGTTCACATCAGTTTTTTCATTGCAGTTGCGCTTTTCTTATGTGTCCTTATGATTCTATTGTGGTAAAATAATTTGAACAATCGTTTTGAAAAAACGATTGTTCATTCAAAATTTCGTTATTACCAATTATAAAGTCTTCCCCTCTACTCATTTTGTCCGGCAGTGCGGTTACCAATCCAGCATCCTCCGCCCGCCATAGTCTCGACGACGGCGGGCAGCATCTTTACGCTGAGCGAAGTCGAAGTGCAGTACTCAACAAAGAAACCGTCAAAACATAAAAATCAATCCAGTTCTCCAGCCAGTTTCCAGTTCTCCGGTGATCGCCACAAGGCGGATAACAACAATTGCCGCATGAACAGGAATTCTTTCGGCAGTTTGTCGTAAAGCTTTTCGAACAACTCCTCGTGGTCAAGCAGTTCCTTTTTCCAGGCTTCCCGGTCGATGGTCATCAGGTGGTGGAATTCGGCCTCGGTATAATCCTCCATGCCGGTCCAGTCCATATCCTTGAAGCGGGGCATCCAGCCGATCGGGCACTCCACCGCGGCGGCACGGCCTTTTACCCTGCCCACGATCCATTTCAACACCCGCATATTCTGGCCGAATCCCTGCCAGAGGAATTTGCCGTTTTCGTCCTTTCTGAACCAATTGACGGCAAAAATACGCGGCGGATTCGGCAAATCGCGGCCGAATTGCAGCCAATGGTTGCAATAATCGCCCATATGGTATCCCATGAAGGGCAGCATGGCGAAGGGATCGCGGCGGACCTTGCCGACATCGCCGAACGCGGCGGCCGTCGTTTCCGACCCCATGGTGGCAGCCATGTACACCCCGAAATTCCAGTTGAACGCCTGGTACACCAGCGGAACCACCGACCGACGGCGGCCGCCGAAGATAAAAGCGGCAATCGGCACCCCTTCCGGGTTTTCCCAGTTCTCATCGATGCTCGGGCACTGATATGCCGGCGCCGTGAACCTGGCGTTGGGATGGGCAGCCGGTTTTCCGGCCGACGGGTCGTAGGGTTTTCCCTGCCAGTTGGTCAGCCCTTCGGGCGTTTCGGGGGTCATGCCTTCCCACCAGACATCGCCGTCGGCGGTAAGGGCCACGTTGGTGAAAATGCAGTTGGCCCGGACGGACTCCATGGCGTTGGGGTTGGTCTCGTAATTGGTACCGGGCGCTACGCCGAAATAGCCCGCTTCCGGGTTGATGGCGTACAATTTTCCGTCCTTACCGGGATGAATCCAGGCGATATCATCGCCGACGGTGGTCACCGCCCAGCCGTCCATCTCTTTGGGCGGGATCAACATGGCAAAGTTGGTCTTGCCACAGGCACTGGGGAATGCGGCTGCCACATAAGCCTTATGCCCTTCCGGCGATTTCACCCCCAGGATCAGCATGTGCTCGGCCAGCCAGCCTTCCTCTCTGGCTACCGCGGAGGCGATGCGCAGGGCAAAACATTTTTTACCCAGCAGGGCGTTGCCGCCGTATCCGCTGCCATACGACACAATATAGCGCTCTTCCGGAAAATGAACGATGTATTTTACGTCGGGGTTGCAGGGCCATTTCGAATCGGCGGCGCCCTTTTCCAGCGGCGCTCCGACGGTATGGAGGCACTTGACGAAATCGCCGTCGCCCAGCTGATCGGCCACTGCTTTTCCCATCCTGGTCATGATCTTCATGTTGACGACCACGTATTCCGAGTCCGTCAACTGAACACCGTACCGCGATAAAGGCGAACCCAGGGGCCCCATGCAGAATGGAATGATGTACAAGGTGCGCCCTTTCATGCATCCATCCAGCAGAGGCGACAGGGTTTCTTTCATTTCACGGGGGTCCACCCAGTTGTTGGTCGGGCCGGCATCGTCTTTGGTCCGGCTGCAGATATAGGTACGGTCTTCTACCCGGGCTACATCGCTGGGGTCCGAGAAGCAGGCGTAGCTGTTGGGGCGTTTTTCCTCATTCAACCGGATAAAGGTCCCTTTGTCGACCAGGAGCTGACAGATCCTGTCGTACTCCTCATCAGTGCCGTCGCACCAATAGATCTGGTCGGGCTTGCAGAAGGAAGCGACATTGTACACCCAGTCTTTTAATTTTTGGTTGCCCCCTGCCAGAGGCTGGTTGGTCAGAAAGTCTGTTTTTACGAACATGTGCTGGTTTTTTCTTTGGTATAGGAATGGTGGTAAAGTTAGGATGAAATGGCTTAAAACCCGGAATTTGAACCCATTAGTTTAACCAGCTTATAATGAGTCTAAATTCAATTACCGCATAAAGATTTGCAACCGGCCGGGAAAACCGGTTTTATTTGTGTGCGCACCCGCCGAAAGGAATTTTAACATTCAAGCTATTTGATTTTTCAAAATAAAACACTTAATTTGCCCTTGTTTGTTACTTAAAGCAATCGGTTGCGTCTAAATCATGCAGATTCGCAAACGGTTCAACCTGTTGATTTCACCCGGCGTTTCGTGCAAAAATCGCCGATCTTTTATAACGATTTCAGTTCTTTGTTGTTAATATTTTGATCCATTGATCATTTCACCGGGCGTTTTCAGCCTGTGTGTCAGGATATTCATATGTAGATTGTTTTCATTTGGTTTTTTGGGGTTATACAGGGTGCTGCGGTTTCGCAAGCGCCCTGCTTTTTTTTGATCGATTACAAGGATATGTCCAAGGTAAAAACCGTTTTTTTCTGCAGCAATTGCGGCGCTTCCTCTCCCAAATGGATCGGAAAATGCCATGCCTGCGGCGAGTGGAACACTTATGTTGAAGAGGTGGTAGGGCGTGAAACCGCAGAGGAGGAGAAGAAGCGTTCCTGGCGGCCGGACCAGCGCGGAAATGCAGGGCCGCAACCCGTGGCCATCCCCGAGATCAAAGCCGGCCAGGTCATCCGGCTGACCACCCCCAACGAGGAGTTCAACCGGGTGCTCGGCGGCGGCATCGTTCCGGGTTCGCTCATCCTGATGGGCGGCCAGCCGGGCATCGGCAAATCGACCCTGCTGCTCCAACTGGCCCTTCAGATCCCGGCCAAGATCCTCTACGTTTCCGGTGAAGAAAGCGAAGACCAGCTCAAGATGCGGGCCGACCGGATCGGCAATCCTTCGCCCAATTGCTATATCCTGACCGAAACCAACACCAGCAAGATCCTCCAGCACGCCCAGAACCTGGACCCGCAGCTCATCGTCATCGATTCCATCCAGACGCTTTCCTCTCCGCATATCGAAAGCATGCCGGGCAGCATCTCGCAGGTCAGGGAATGCGCCGGGGAATTGCAGCGTTTTGCCAAAGAGACCAATGTGCCGGTCGTCATCATCGGCCATATCACCAAGGACGGCTCCATTGCGGGGCCCAAACTCCTGGAGCATATCGTGGATACGGTCCTCCAGTTTGAAGGCGACCAGCACTATACCTACCGCATACTCCGGACGCTCAAAAACCGATTCGGCTCCACCGACGAGATGGGCATTTACGAAATGGTGACCGGCGGATTGCGGGAAGTGTCCAACCCTTCCGAGCTCCTGCTTTCCCAAAAGGAGGAGGAATTGAGCGGGAGCGCCATCGCCGCCACGATCGAAGGCATGCGCCCCATGCTGATCGAGACCCAGGCCCTGGTCAGCAAGGCGGTTTACGGCACCCCGCAGCGGTCGGCCACCGGCTTTGACCTGCGCCGGTTGGGCATGCTGCTCGCCGTCCTGGAAAAGCGGTGCGGATTCCCGTTGGGCGCGCATGACGTTTTCCTCAACATCGCGGGCGGCATCCGCGTCGACGACCCGGCCATCGACCTGGCCATCGTAGCGGCCCTGATCTCATCTTTTGACGACGTAGCGGTGCCTTCCAAGTATTGTTTCGCCGGCGAGGTCGGCCTTTCCGGGGAAGTGCGCGCCGTCAACCGGATCGAGCAGCGCATCCAGGAGGCCGCACGGCTGGGTTTCCAGAAGATATTCATTTCCAAGTACAATACCAAGGGGCTCGACCAGGCGCGGTACAATATCGAAATCCGGACTTTCGCTCGGGTGGAGGAGTTGTATACCGAATTATTTGCGTAGACCCCGGCGGTTTTAGTTGAAATAGCGCCGTATCCGGTCCCGGTCTTCCGAAACCTTATCGCTTTGTGGAAGATCTCTATAAAGGTGATTTTCTGCGCTTCCTCATACCAGGCATAGATCAGCCGCAATCCGGAGTTGACGCCTTTGCCCTTAAGGCTCTTGCAGGCGATTTTTTCAACCTTGATCACGCAGGTTTCTATTAATAAAACAAATAAATGTTATTAAATCGAACTATTCGCTATTTCGAAGGGCTAAAACTCTCGCCTGAAGTCCTTTTCTGAAATCAATTTTAGGATTGAGCACCTCATCCGCGAATGCCATGAAATCCTCAGGGTGGGTCTCCCGCCTGCCGGTTTGCAGGTTAATGTAGGCAAAGCTGGTCCACATAACCGCTTTGGGGACCCTGCCCTCCCGGTCGAACATGATGCCTTCCACCATCAGGTGCCCGGTACCCCGGTCGATCAGAGAGGATTGCACGGTGACTATTTCATTGAACATGGCCGGTTTGAGGTAAACGATCTCGTGGGAGGTGATGACCCAACCGGTCCCTTTCTTGTAAAAGGATTGGAGCTCCAGGTTGTAAAACTGCTTGAGATGATCTTCCCGGGCATTGATGATATAATCCAGGTACCGGGCGTTGTTGAGGTGCCCGAAGGGGTCGCAATCTCCGAAGCGAATGGTGTACTGCGTTTGCGGTTCAATGACGGTCACTGTTTCCATAGCTTTACATTTTAGACCGATCGGTCTTTTATTGAATAAAAAAATTTTATACTTTCAATTCGGTGTCGATCCAGTTCTTCAGGTAGTCCAGTACGCGGTTCAGGCGTTTGTGTTGCCCGGTGGTTTTGGCCATCATAATGGCGCCGTCGATCTGGGTATAGATCAGGTTGGCGGTCAGTTCGGGATCGATATCCGGTTTCAGCTCGCCTTTTTTCTGGCCGGCTCTGATGATCCTTTCCAGATCGTTGAGCTGCCGGTCGATGGCGGCCGCCACCCGTTTGCGCAATTCGGGGAAGGTATCGTCGGCTTCCAGGCCGAAATTCATGATCGGACAGCCGCCTTCCACCGGAGAATGAACGGAATAATTGCGGTAATAATCGCAAAGGGCGTGCAGTTTATCCGCCATTTTGTCCTGTTGCCGCAGCTTGAAGGTCAATTCCTCCATCACCCGGCCGAAGGCATAGTCAAATGCCTGGATGGCGATCAGTTCCTTGCTCTCGAAGTTGCCGTACAACCCGCCCTTGGTCAGCCCGGTAGCTTCCATGATATCGCTCATGGAGGTCCCGGCAAAGCCTTTCCTGTTGAAAAGGCCGGCCGCCTGTTCCACAATATGCTGCTTGGTCCGGTCTGATTTGGTCAACATGCGGCAAAGATACAAAATAAACCGATCGGTTTTTAATTCAAATGTGCTTTTTAAAAAAAAATGACCACCGGTTATTAAAACTTGATAAAATAGAACAGTATTACTACTTCAATTTTGGCCTGGGTTAGCAGATTACTTACTTTTTTATGAAACCTTTTTACTTTAAATTTGTGTTCATATTGTAACAAGGCATGGCCAGAATTGACCAGGTGCTTTTCAAAACAAGGCCGGCGTTTGCCAAAACCTAATTTAAAAAAATGCGTACTGTAACGATTGACATCATCAATGACAAGGCCCTAAATCTTCTGCTAGATTTAGAATTATTGGAGCTCATCCGATTACGAGAAGAAAAGCATGTAGAAAATACTGCCATCAAGGACTGGACCAAGTACAAAGGTTCGATGACCAAGCAGGTTTTGAATGAGGTCGATCAACAACTAAACACGCTGCGCAGCGAATGGGAATAAAATATCTCTGGGATACCAATACAGTCATTTACTATTTGCAGCAGCAATTCCCGCTTCAATCTGAAAAATTAATTGACGAGCTTTTAAAAGACTCCGGTCCAGCTATTTCAGTGATTACCGAAATTGAATTGCTCTGCTGGAAAACGCCGTTTGAAAATGACCTGAAAGTACTTAATAACTTCATTGAAGAAGCTTTTGTAATTGAACTGGACAGGGATATCAAACTTAAAACCGCTGAGATCAGAAAGGTTCATAAAGTCAAACTCCCGGATGCAGTTATTGCCGCGACAGCTTTGGTTTATGATGCTGCCCTGGTCACCAGGAATGTCACCGACTTCAAAAACATTGATGGCCTGAAGTTGATCAATCC
This sequence comes from Lewinellaceae bacterium, assembly GCA_020636325.1. Taxonomy (GTDB): domain Bacteria; phylum Bacteroidota; class Bacteroidia; order Chitinophagales; family Saprospiraceae; genus JACJYC01. The sequence continues at coordinate 150,176 of JACJYC010000006.1, read as the reverse complement.
ATACGAAACCTCCTAAAGTATCCAGAATCTTGCACTATCAAAGTACAGCATTTTTGGGCTTTCAGCAGCCTCTTTTGGCCACCGCTAAATTAAAGGCATCAAGTCACCCCTCCAACTCCTCCCCGCAAAACTTGCAATACCGCGCGTCCGCATCGTGCCCCTCCCGGCTGCAATACCGGCAGGCCTTGGTTGTAATGTCCGCCTTCTGGTTGGAGCGGATCAGTTCGCCGGTCACGATCCCGGTCGGCACGGCAATGATCGCATAGCCCAGGAGCATGACCGCGGCAGAGAGGAATTGCCCGATATCGGTCCGGGGGGTGATATCCCCGTAGCCAACGGTCGTCAGCGTAACGATGGCCCAATAGATGGACCTCGGGATGCTGGAAAACCCTTCGTTCCGGCCGCCTTCCACCAGGTACATCAGGGCGCCGATGATCATGACCAGGAGCAGGACAAAAAACAGGAAAACGGTTATTTTGGCCAGGCTTGCCCTGACGGCCCGCATCAGCGTTTCCCCTTCCTTCAGGAAATAGCCCAGTTTCAGGATCCGGAACACGCGCAGCAACCGCAACGCCCGGACCACCAGAAAATACTGGGCGCCAACCAGAAAAACGCTCAGATAGGCCGGCAGGATGGCCAGCAGATCGATCACGCCGAAAAAGCTGGTCATGTACTTTCTCGGGCTGTAAACCGAGTAGATCCTCAGCGCATATTCGATGGTGAACAGGACGGTGAAAACCCATTCCAGGGTCCAGAAAAGATCGGCGTATTTTATCTGAATGTAATTCACACTCTCCAGCATCACGACCAGTACGCTGGCGGAGATCAATATGAGCAATGCAATATCAAAGGCCTTTCCCGCCGGCGTATCGGCTTCAAAAATGATCTCGTGCAGTTTTTCCCGGGTCGGGCTGAACGGCTTAGTAGTCTCTTTCATCTTCTTCCAGTATAGCGTAGTGGTAGTTGTCCTTCCAGTTTCCCCGGATGGGCAGCATTTTTCGCTTGAGGCCCTCGCGGGTCATGCCCACCTTTTCGAGCACTTTTATGGACATTTGGTTATCGGTCGTAACGCCGGCTTCGATCCGGTGGAGCCGGAGCTCTTCAAATCCGAACTTGATGATGGTCTTGACGGCTTCGGTTGCAAAACCCTGGCCCCAGAATTCGGGCAGGAGATTGTAGTAGATCTCCCCCATTCTGAACCGGTCGTTGGTCACACTGAGGCCGGCTTCTCCTATAAACATTCCGGAAGATTTCAGGTTGATGGTCCAGCCGAAGTTCTTTTGATCTCCCGACCGGGCGGCTTCGACAGTGGAGCGGATCAGTATTTTGGTCATGTTCAGATCCTCCGGAATACCGATCGTATTGAATTCCTCGACCTCCGGGCAGGAGTACAGATCGTGGATGTTGCCCAGGTCATCCCAGGTGAGTTCAGCCAGGACCAGTCTTATGGTTTCCAGCAAAATCATGGCATTTGGTTAGGTTTCATGCTTTCGTTTTCAAAGCCCAAGTTATTCGGGTTTTTTGAAAAAAACCAATCCGGAGCGGCATTATCTCCATTCTCCGCCCCAGGGCCGACCTTCCAGACCGGCCTCAGGGCTCATCCGAAGCCCGGACAATGCCGTTCCGTAATTTGGACCGCACAATTTGCCGTTTTTATACCCCTTTATTGTAGATTTGCTGATTGAACAATTAATACAAACTTTCAAATGAAAGCCGTAATAATCGAAGATGAGATCAACGGTTTGAACAACCTGAAAAACCTTTTGTCAGAACACTGCGAAGAAGTGGAAGTCATCGGCGAGGCCGGTACGGTAGAAGAAGGCGTTGACCTGCTGACCGACCCCGCCTGCACCCCGGATGTGGCATTTCTCGACATCAGCCTGCCGGACGGACTGGTGTTCCAGATGCTGAATCAGCTCCGCCCCATCGATTTTGACATCGTTTTTGTTACCGCCTATTCCGAATACGCCATCAAGGCCTGCGAATACAGCTCCATCGGCTATATCGTCAAGCCCATTGACCCGGATATGCTGATCGAAGCGGTCTCCCGGATCCGCCCCCGCAAATACAACGAGACGGACCGCCGGCTGGAGTTGTTCAACAATTACTACAACAACCCCAATGCCTTCACCAAAATGAGCATTCCCGCGCTCGACGGCATCTACTTTGTCAACATCAAGGATATCGTACGCTTCGAAGCCGAAGACAACTATACGCATATCTATATGAACAACGGCGACCGGATCACGGCTTCCAAGACCATCAAGGCCTACGAAGACCTGCTGGCGCCCTTCAACTTCTACCGCGTCCACAAGCGCCATGTCATCAACCTCAACTACATGCGCAAATTCGTCAAAGGCGACGGCGGCTACCTCATCATGGACGATGAGATCAAGATCGAAGTCTCCCGCCGGCGCAGGGCTGCCTTTATGGAGCAGATGCGGCGTTTGCAGGAATATTAATTTTAGTTGTAAGTCGTAAGTTGTAAGTCGTAAGTGTTGCCATTAAACAACTTACGACTTATGACTTACAACTTACGACTTATGACTTACGACTACACACTATCTCACCACGACCCGCACCACCACCGGCATGATCCCGCCTTTCTTCAACCCGCTTTGGGCCTGAATTTCTGCGGCATCATACTGCACATCACTTACCGGTTCCAATTGTTTGCCGAAGGCTTTCTGAAGGTTCGCCAGGAAATCGCCCTTTTGGTAGGATTGCAATTTGGACAGGTATCCGTTGAAGTTATCGATCGGCGATTTGGATACGAGGAAACAGATGTACTCCGTTCCGGGGTTTGAAAACGACAGGGCGCCGTAGGGCCCGGGGATCGGCAGATTGACATCAGCGATGGAAACTACGGCGCTCTCGTGTTTGCCGTCGTACTTGCTGTCCAGCGTTTCGTCGCGCGGCCAATGGACCTTCACCTTCCGGCCGGCATCAAAAGAGAAGGCGTAGAGGTACATATCCGCTGTGATGTACTTCACCAGGGGTTGCAACAGGTCGCCTTTTTTCAGGGCTCCGGCCCGGAGGTCGTAATAGCCGTTGTTGTACCGGAGATCCAGATCGGTGAATTGCAGGTTATTGTCCTCGTCATACCCGGGCCGGCGGATGGTTACGGCGGATTTGTATTCCTTTCCGGACAAGTGCCCGTCATCCGGGATCAATTGAACGGCGTATTGGCAAAACCGGCCGAAATCCTTGTATTTGACCCAGATAAAGCCGCTGTTGCCCCAATTGACGCCCCAGCTGTTCATCAGTTCGAAAGCCTCCCGGCCGTCGTCGAACCCGATCACCACCATGGCGTGGGCCCCCAGCAGCGAAGTGTCGCCTTTGGCGGGGTACCAATACTCATCCTTCGAGGTGATCCGCTGGAAATTCTTGTACAACTTCATGCCGATGATCACCGGCTTGTTCTGGGCCAGACTCAGCTTGGTCTTCTGGATCTTGACGGTGGCCGGATCGTTGGGAGCAAACAGCGTGACATAGTCCCGGATCCGGTTTTGGGCGGCGTTTTCCTTGTCCTCATCGCCGGCGGTTTTTTCGCAGTCGTTCTTGATCCGGTCAAAATCCCGCGAAAAGATATCGCCCGTTTTGACGAGAAAACCGGCGGCATCCGAAATGTAGGCCCCAAAATCGCAACTCCCTTTCCGGACCTGGTTGTAAATAAACAGGGCCGACATGGCGTCGCGGGTGATCTCCGGGGTTTTACCCGCCATTTTGTTCCGGATGGCGTTCAGTATGGTGAATGCCCCGTAGCCCGTCGACCAACCGGTGCAGGAGCCGATATACCCCTGATCCTGGGGGGTCGGGCAATAGGGTTTCAGGTCCGCTTTGGCAATGCCTTTGAGGGCTTCGCTTTCCGCTTTGCTGCCTTCTCCGTACAGCGGTTGCCTGGGCAGTATTTCATAGCGTTCGTCATCGAGCAGCAGCCCCTGAGCCTGGAACAAGGCCGGGAAGGCCAGCAATAACGCCAATGACAGATATTTGGGGATTGAGAAGCTCATTTTTTTTATTGATTGGATTGTTCGATTGTTCGATTGTTCGATTGTTCGATTGTTCGATTGTTCGATTGTTCGATTGGTTCGATTGATTCGATTGATTCGAATTTAGTCGATTGTTCGATTGATTCGATTGTTCGAATTTAGTCGTCCGCCGGTTGGTCAGCTTAAATCGATTCATTCGAAACATTCCAAAAATCGATTCAATCTTTTGATTGGTTCGATTGGTTCGATTGTACGATTGGTTCGATTGATTCGAATTTAGTCGTCCGCCGGTTGGTCAGCTTAAATCGATTCATTCGAAACATTCCAAAAATCGATTCAATCTTTTGATTGGTTCGATTGTTCGATTGATTCGATTGTTCCGAATTTAGTCGTCCGCCGGTTGGTCAGCTTAAATCGATTCATTCGAAACATTCCAAAAATCGATTCAATCTTTTGATTGGTTCGATTGTTCGATTGATTCGATTGTTCCGAATTTAGTCATCCGCCGGTTGGTCAGCTTAAATCGATTCATTCGAAACATTCCAAAAATCGATTCAATCTTTTGATTGGTTCGATTGTTCGATTGATCGATTGTTCCGAATTTAGTCATCCGCCGGTTGGTCAGCTTAAATCGATTCATTCGAAACATTCCAAAATCGATTCAATCGATTTTGATTGGTTCGATTGGTTCGAATTTAGTCATCCGCCGATTGGTCAGCTTAAATCGATTCATTCGAAACATTCCAAAAATCGATTCAATCTTTTGATTGGTTCGATTGTTCGATTGTTCGATTGTTCGAATTTAGTCGTCCGCCGGTTGGTCAGCTTAAATCGATTCATTCGAAACATTCCAAAATCGATTCAATCTTTTGATTGGTTCGATTTTCGATTGATTCGATTGTTCCGAATTTAGTCGTCCGCCGGTTGGTCAGCTTAAATCGATTCATTCGAAACATTCCAAAAATCGATTCAATCTTTTGATTGGTTCGATTGGTACGATTGGTTCGATTGGTTCGAATTTAGTCGTCCGCCGGTTGGTCAGCTTAAATCGATTCATTCGAAACATTCCAAAAATCGATTCAATCTTTTGATTGGTTCGATTGGTACGATTGGTTCGATTGATTCGAATTTAGTCGTCCGCCGGTTGGTCAGCTTAAATCGATTCATTCGAAACATTCCAAAAATCGATTCAATCTTTTGATTGGTTCGATTGTTCGATTGATTCGATTGTTCCGAATTTAGTCGTCCGCCAGTTGGTCAGCTTAAATCGATTCATTCGAAACATTCCAAAAATCGATTCAATCTTTTGATTGGTTCGATTGGTACGATTGGTTCGAATTTAGTCATCCGCCGGTTGGTCAGCTTAAATCGATTCATTCGAAACATTCCAAAAATCGATTCAATCTTTTGATTGGTTCGATTGGTACGATTGGTTCGATTGGTTCGAATTTAGTCATCCGCCGGTTGGTCAGCTTAAATCGATTCATTCGAAACATTCCAAAAATCGATTCAATCTTTTGATTGGTTCGATTGGTACGATTGATTCGATTGATTCGAATTTAGTCGTCCGCCGGTTGGTCAGCTTAAATCGATTCATTCGAAACATTCCAAAAATCGATTCAATGTTCGATTGGTTCGATTGTTCGATTGATTCGATTGATTCGAATTTAGTCGTCCGCCGGTTGGTCAGCTTAAATCGATTCATTCGAAACATTCCAAAAATCGATTCAATTGTTCGATTGATTCAATTATCATTGACGCACCGCACGTAATACCGCAAATCGGACGCCCCCTGTATGACGGCGGTTGACCATACCTGCGCGCTTCCGGATTTGTTGAAGCCGGCAAAAGCATCCGTACCGCCCCAGAAACCGACATAATCCCCCAGGCCGCTGCAATCGTCATCAGCCAGGCAGGAGCCGCCCATCAGAAAATCCAGCTTGGTATTGCCGCCGGGTAAAAATGGCGTTGCACTGCCGCTGTAAATCGGGCCGTTTCCCGTGAGTTGCTCCGTCAACCCGTAGGTTTGAAAGAGCTCCTTCCATTCGTCTGCCGTCGCCACATGCCAGCCGTTGGTACATACGTTGGCCAGGGTCTGTTTGGAATAGACCCGACCGTAGAGGTCGCAATTTGCATCCGCCATTCCGTAGCAGCTGGAGAAGAAATTGGCGGTATTGAAATCCAGGCTTTCCACCATCCAGCATTTGCCGGGTTTGTTGGGATCGTGGCTGCCGTCGTTGGCAATCCAGATCGTTTTATAGGTCTTCCCGTCTCTGGGATCCTTGAACACCTGGCCGCATTCCCAGGCGCCGGTATCCGGAATCTCATCCAGGTTACACCCCGGACAAGTAAAAATGAACAAAGAGGCGGTGATCATGAAAAGGAGGCTCTTTTTCATTTTCCATTGATTTAAAAAAGTTACCCAAAGCTTCCGGGTTGCCAGGCTTTGCATGGAACCCGAGGAATTGAGCGACGAGCTCGATTCCTCGGTTCCTCAATTCCTCGGTTCCTCAATTCCCCAATCCCTCAAATCCCCCTCATTCCAGCTCGTTCCAGGAGTGGAACCTATACGGCTGGATCAAATGATCCTCCAGGATCGAGTCGTTGTACTTTTTGATCTCCGCCTTGATGTTCTGGAAGATCTGGAAGGCGATCTTTCCGTACTTGATGATTTCCGGCAACAGGGCCAGGAAGGGCATACCGGATACCCGGCCGCCGGTCACTTCGAAAACCACATTCTGGAAGTGGCTCTGGTAGTAATCCTTGGCGACGTTCAGGTCGGTTTCGATCTGCCGGGAATAATCCTGCGGATACTGGATGATGAATTTGCGCTTCTGACGATCGAGCAGGTCCGCCTTTATGTTGTAGAGCACCTGGTTGAATTGTTCGGCGGATGCGTTGTAGGCGTCCATGACGCGCATGACATCCTCCGGGGCAAATTCATCCTTGATCCGGTTGAAATCCCGGACGGCTTGTTCTGCCTTGTTCCTGGATTGTTCGAATTTCTGAACGAATTCCGTATTCAGGAACTGGGTCAGCCCGGCATAAGTGGAATTGCCTTTGGGCTGGGCGAACGAAGCGACTGCTCCGAAAAGAAAAATCAAAAGAATCAGGAATCTCATGTTGTTAGAATTTTAGGGTTAAAGCGAGCCCGATGCCGTTGTCGTAGCTGTCGCCGACCATCACGGGCTCAAAATGGATCCGGGGTTTGAAATTGCCGCCGATGCCGCGGGAAGCGCAGTCCTTGTTGTAGCGGTTGACCTGCGCCAGCCGGCTGATCATCACGAATCCGCCGGCGGCCAGTATGGCCCCGCCGCCGATCATCAGCCAGGTCCCTTGCTTGTGCTTCTTGTTGGCCTCGGTATAATGGTCATCGCGGCTCATTTCAGAGAATACGGCGTCATTCGGGTCCGGGTTATCCTTGTAGACCTGGTAAATTTCCTTTGAATTGCTTTCGGCGCCGAGCCCGGAGATGAACAAGCCGGCGCCGGTGGCTGCCACGCCCGCCAATCCGGCATAGACCGGTACGGTTTTCATGGGCATGCAAGGCGCTGCGACGGGGGTGCCCGTAACTTCCACCTTAAGTTCCTGGGGATTGTCCAGGATCACGTCCTTGACAATATCCCAGATGATGCGCTTGCCGAAACCCGGGGCGATATTGGGCCCCAGATCGCCGGAAAGGCCGATGGCGTTAATGGATTCTCCGTCCAGCAAAATCTTGACGGCTACGTTATAGGCAGACACCTGGCTGACCCTTGCAAGGTCGTAGGTGATGGTCGCCTTGTCGCGTTCTTCGCTGATCTGGATTTTGACATTGGAAACCCCGCTTGCCGTCGTTTGGGCGAATGCGCCGATCGACAGCAACAGCAGGAAGTGGAGGCAAAAGAGTATCTTTTTCATCTTGATATAATTTGGCGGTTATTTGAAAATAAACAGGGGCAGGTCGCCCAGGTCATTCCGGGACAATCCCGGGTGCTGGGGTTTGCCTTTTACGGTCTTCACCATATTGGGCACTTCGCGTTTGACATAGGATTCCAGTTCGTTCAGGGTGATGATGCCGTTGGCGTTGTTATCGGCCTTGCCTTTAAGCCCGGCGATCAGGGCTTCCGTGAAAGCGCCGTTTTGCCACCGGACATCCTCGTAGGATTCCTCGCTTTGGCTGCTCGACGTCATGATCGCGAAACCCTTCGGCGAATTCTTCATTTGCAGGAGGGCATCCCACACATCGGCCGCATTGGCCCGCGCCCCGCCGCTGTGGCAGGCATCCACAAACAGGATGATCTTGCACCTGAGCGATTGCAGATGGAACAGGATGTCGTCCTTATAGGAAACCGAAGTAGAAATGCGCCGTTCCGGGGCGTAATCGTTGCCCTGGATCCGCAGGTCGCCGTTGTCGTCGAGGAAGCCGTGCGAGGAAATGAACAACATGACCACGTCGTCTTCTGTGATCACCCCTGTCCGCAATTTACTTTTGATGGTCTCAATGGCGCCCCGGATCTCGTTGGTCACGGCAGCGCCCCCCAGGAGCGTATCCACGCGGACCGTATTGAACAGCCGGTTCATACCCTTGCCCTGGGTGGAGAAGGCCGCGGCAAAATCCCGGGCATCCTTGGTCGTGTATTTCAAATTGAGCTGCGTGCCGATGGACAGCAGGTAGAGATTCGGCCGGTAAGGGGAATAATTGACCTTGAGCCGTTCGGACTCCACAGAACCCGACCCGGTGAAGATCTTCAGGCCGATCTCGTTGATATCCGCCTGTTCACTGAGCGTAACCACATCCTTGAAGGCATAGGTCCCGTTGCTGCCGATCAGCTCTCCGGCCGGCGAAGGCGCACGGTATTGCCGGTTGAACAGCAACTGGATATTTTCCTTTTTGATGGGTTCCGGGCTGGTGATGTTAAGCCGGATTTCCAGTTCCTTTGATTTGGTGGTAAACATCTGCCCGCCCAGCGTGATCGCATCCGGCTGGATCCAGACCACACGGGTATTGCCTGTTACGGCGGCGGGCTCCATCCTGACCCCGGAAGTCGATTTGTTCAATACCCGTTCGGCGTAGAATCGCTTGTCCTCATCCGAGGTCACGACCACCTGCACGGCATTCCGCCCCTGGGTAACCGGCACCTGGAAGGTCAGGATCTGGTCGCTGAATTCCGGGCGTTTGAGCAACCCCACTTCATCGGCCTTATTGCCGACCTGGGCGTTGTTGACGTAAATATCGATCTGGCTGAGGTCGATCGGCTGCCCGGATTTGATCCGGACCTTGACCACGACCTTGCCCCCGATCTCTCCGATCACGATGTCGGTAGCCGTGGGGGAAATCCATTCGATGGAAATGTTTGGCTCCTTCAATTTGGGTTTTGAAGGAAACAGGATCACGGCGCTGCTGCTGCTGGATTGCGTACTTACAGCGGGCAGTACCGCGGGCGGTTTGCATTGGCTTAGCATCAATGCGACCGCGATCAGGCACAGTGCATTTGTTTTCATTTGAGTATTTTGGGTGGTTTTGATCTGGATGCTGGATGCTGGTTTCTAGATGCTGGTCTGCATCAAGTATCAAGCATCCAGCATCAAGCATCAAGCATCAAGCATCCAGTATCTAGTATCAAGTATCCTCCGTCCGCCATAGCCCTAAGGCGACGGCGGGCAGCATCAAGCATCCAGTATCTAGTATCAAGTATCCAGTATCAAGCATCAAGCATCCAGCACCAAGTATCCGTTAAAATTTATAACTCCATTCCAAACCAACGGTATAGAACGAGATCACCGGGTCCGGCAAGGTGACGTAAGCGCCTTCCAGGCCGATCACACTATTTGAGCCGACGGCTTTCCGGAGTCCGCCCCTGAACACCAGGCCGAATGCCCCGGATTGCCCTTTGGGTGCGTAGTATCCGACGCCGGCGCCCAGTCGCCAGTCAAACGGGCCGACCGCCAGGGCAGGGTTCGTAAACAGCGCTGTCAGCGATGCGCCGGCGATGTTGAAATCCGACTTGAAGCCGTAATACCCGCCGGTCAGCTGCAACTGCCAGTTGGGGGCGATCCGCCGGCCCAGGCTTACCTGGCCGTAGATGCCGTTGTTATAAGCGCCCAGTCCGTTCTGGGGAATGGTGATCCCGAGTTGACCGGCAATTTCCCAGGGTTGATCAAATTGACTCGCAGGGCCGTCAAAAACCGGATTTTGCTGATCGATCACGAATACCTTGATATTCGGGTCGGTACCGGCAAAAGTCGGGGTTGAATAGGTCCCGTCGAGGTTGTCGGTCAGGTTCTGGTTCACCCCGTCGACCTGTACGTTGATCCGGTTCAATTGCCCGGGTCCGAGCATGCGGTTGAACTTGTTGGTCGGGCGGATCACCAGTTTTTTAAAGGGGCCGCCTTCCTGTGAAATAACCGATATCAATTGTCCATTGAGCCGGATGCCCGATTGCTCGCTGAAGTCATACAGGGCGCATTTCATTTCCCATCCTTCGAAGGCCGTCCCGCCGGGGATGGTCCCCTTAAATCGGACGTAAACCTGGTACGTGCCGGTCACCTGATTACCGGTAAAGGACCCGGTATAATGGCCGGCGCCGTCGTCGGTCAGGGTGATCTGCCGGTTTTCGCGCTGGATTTTGGCAAGGAAAGCCGGATCCCGGAGCAGGTTGTCGATCTTGGCCTGGCCGGATTGGTAGCCCGGTTCAGGCAAGGTCAGGCTGCCGCTCGCATCGCTTTTGGCCGCCAGGTCGCCCAGGTCGTCTCCTGGCCGGATCAGGGTAGCCGTTACGGTTGCGCCGGCAAGGTGTTTGCCGCCGAATCCGACCTCAGCGACCACCGGCAGGGAATTGCCCGGGTAATAGACCGATTGCGATCCAAGCCTGAGATCGGTTTTCAGCAATTCGTCGTTGGTAATGGCCACGATATTGTACGGCCTTCCGGCCTTTCCGATGATCTCCAGCTCCCATTCGCCTGCCGGGGCGACCGGGTCGGGCGACTGATTGCCGGTGTATGGAAAAGGCACGGACACGAGGGTGCTGCCTTTTCCGGTCTGATGGCCGACATTCACCTGCTGGCCGTCTTTGTACAGCTTTACCGTCTCCAACCCATCGGGATAATCCACCCGGATGGCCAGGTTGCTCACAAAGGCGTTGAGCCTGAATTTTTCCCTGGGCGGATTGTCAAAACCCGTCATCGTGCCGCGGCGATAATCCAGCACCCTGGGCGAACAAAAGCGCAGGGAGGAAGGGATCGTTTTGGTAAAGAAGACGTTCAGGTAATTCTGTTCCGCAGCATTCAGGTAGTCGATCTGTACGTATTCGTTGTCCGGGTTGGCCAGCTTGTTGAGCATGGTCGCAAATCCCGGGGCGGCGCCGACGCCGATGGTAAATATCTTGACGTGATTATTCCGGGCCGGTGCGCTGTCCACATCAAGCGGCAAACCGGTCGTACCCAAAATACCGCTCGCGGGCGTGAAGCCGGTCTGGTTTTCGATCACTTCCGTCATCTCATTGAACATGGGGTTCTTGTTCTGCATCCCATCCGTGAATACGATGATGGAGCGCATGGCGTCGGTCCCCAGGCTGGAGAAGAAGGAATTGAACATATGCTGGATCCCGCCCCCCATCGGCGTCAGGTCGGACGGCGTCAGGGTTGAAGGGAAAAGCGTGTTTTCTACCGAGGTCGGATTATTGATCCAGGCCTGGCCGAAATTGGTATTCTGCAACTGGGTCACCGATTCGCCGTTGAAGGTATAGACCCCCAGTTTGTCACCTGCCCCCAGCGGAACGCTGCTTTTCAGCAGCGGCAGATAATCGCTGACCGCGCTCTTGAGCAAGTCCCATTTGGAGCTGCCCGAGGCGGTCAGGCCGGTCATACTGCCTGAAAGGTCGAGCAACAGGGCGTACTCCCTCGTGCCCGGGCAAGGTGTAGCGCAGGTCGTCTGGACGGCCAGGTCATAGCTTCGCGTGTAGGTTGTACCCGAAGCCGTAGCCTGGACCGTAAACGAGAACGAGCTGCCGGCGGCGGTCACATCCGGGGTGCCGGAAATAATGCCGGTTGTCAATTCCAGCGTCAGGCCATCCGGCAATGCGCCGGCTGAAACCAGCCAGGTTGCCGTAGCGCCGCTGTTGAGGAACAATTGGAAGTTATAGGCTTGCGTGACGCAGGCCGGCGGCAGATCGGCGTAATTGGGTTCGATGGCCACCGTTTGGGCTTTCAGGGCTCCGGCCAGCAATAAACCGGCGAGGAGGGTTAGAAATCGGATTTTTTTGAGCATTGGCTTAGGATCTGTTGTACTTTTCATTGGGTTTAATTCTAGTTTGACATTCCCTGGTCATCCGTTTTCACAACCAGGGTATTCTTTTTGTCGGTTGTGTTGGTTTCGGTTCCCAGCACGAGGAATCCGCCGTCCGAAACGGGCATCACAAAAAAGGCGTCGGCATTTTTGCCGGTTGTGATGAATTCCCGGTTCCACTCTGCGGCGCCGGTTTCCAGGTTGATCTTGTACAGGGCCGCTTTCCCGGTGGAACTCGACCCGGACCTGCCGGCGATGATCAGCGACTGGCCCGACTGGAATCCCCTTCTGAAGAGGCCGGGGCCGAAGCCCTTATCCCATACCGTACCGCCCGAAGCCGAGATCCTGACCACCCTGGAAGCGGATGAACCGCCCCCGATCAGGACAAAACCGCCGTCAGAGAGGGCTATGATCTCAAAAATATTGAAAGCGCCGAAATATACCGGGGTACCGGTGAGGTCCAGATTATCCTTGAGCTGAAAAAAACACCCTTCCCGCTGGCTGGTCGCCGGGTTGAGGATCTGCCCCGAGACCGCGTAGCCGGATGAGGTGTTCAGGATCTGTTCAGCGTAGTTGTTCTTGCTTTCGGTGAACAAATTCTTTCTGGACTGCAACTGATAGGCGCTGTTTACCTTGATCAGCAGAACGCCGGCATTGGTATTGGTACTCTTGCCGCCGCAGATCAGGTAACCGCCGTCGTCGGTCTGGGTGAACCCGCGTCCGATTTCGCTGCCTTCATTCAAGTCAAAAAACTGTTGTCCGGATTCAATGGTGAAGTCGGACTTTAACTTAATGAAGTAAAAATCGTCAGTCGTTACCCCGTTTGCAGTAAAATTACAAAATCCCGACATCACATAGCCGTTCGACACCTTATTAAAATACTGCGTGGACAGGGCCGGATAGGCGCTGCCCGGATCAAACTCTTTGGGCGTTCCCTGCAATGCCCCGGTGGACTTGTTGACCGACGCCATATAGACTTTCTGATAGGTATTCACGGCAAGGTAATATCCGTCCGATTTTTCATCGCCGCCGAGGGCGAATTCCAGCGGGCTTGTCGCATCGATATCCAGGGTTTTGATGAATTTCGCGGACGACGCCACCGTTGTGCCGATGGTCACCGTCATGGTCGTATCGCTGGATTTCCCGTCGGCCGAAACGGTCAGCCTAACATTGTAGGTCCCGGTCGAAGCGTAGGTCTTGGCCGGATTAGCTGCAGTGGAGGTCGTTCCGTCGCCGAATTCCCAGAAATAGGTATCTGCGTTGGCGGAACAAGCCGAGCTGAATCCGGGATCGCAAGGCGCCTGACAGCCGCCGGAAGTAACCGTAAAACAAGCTTTAAGCTGGTCCGTAACCGGAACAAACTGATCGGGAATAACGGCCAGATCACATCCGTTCAGGCCGGCCAACAACAGCATAAGCAATAAAACAGGCTTCGTTTTCATCGTTTTTTGAGGTTAAATGGGTTTAACTAATCGTCTTCCGGCATATAAAATACATATTCTTCCTCCGGGCCAAGCGCTTTAAAGGGCGTTGAAATATCCCCTTCGGCCAGCGCGACCACAAACCGGTACCGGACCGGTTGGTCGCGGTCGTACATAAATGCCAGATGTTTGAGCGGATTTTCGTCTTCTGCCTCCCAGGTAAGGGATTGTTGCACAGGTTGTCCGTTCAACATGTAGGCGATCTGACAAGTTCCCGAAGCAAAGCCTTTTTCGACCAGAGAATCGGCGCTCAGTTCGATATCCAGGCTTCGTTTGCCGATCCGGTTTTCCTTAGCCGGCGTGGTCACATCGATCACTTCCGACCAGCTTTGCCGCGGCATCCATTGGGAAACGGTCTTCTCACCGTTGACATTGATCTCGGTCACCCGGTATTCCAAAGGATGATCCAGGCGGATGGCGTATTTGAATCGGGCCACCTGGCTGCTCAGGTCCGGTTTGTTCCGGCTGAAGTCCGTTTTCACCGAGATGTACTCCTTGGCGGCGCCGAAGGCCTTGATCTCTACGATCTTTTTGAACAGGTCCGGTCGCAGCCCGTCGCTGAAATCGTAGCAACGCACCTCAAAAGAAGCGTAAGCCGGCGGCATTTCTTCATTGATATCCACCTTCTTCAGGCATTCCGGACACCTGGCCGGGTCGATGTAGATGGGAAAGGTATTGGCTTTGACCAGGTAGGTATTCAACGTAGAATCGAATACCGCTCCCTCGGGCATACCTTCCTCCATTTCTTTGGCAAAGTCCCCGGCGCCGGAATATTTTGCCTTTCCAACCTGGCCGGGGATGGCATCTGCGTAGAAAGCATAGGAAAAACTGATGCCCAGTTTTCCGGTTTCTACCTGATCCCAAAGCAATTGGGCTTCGTAGTTCTCCAGTCGCATGGTGAAGGTCCGCTCCCGCCAGAAGACATTGCCGCTGCCGGTTTCGCCCGCCGCATCCACGCCGCCTGCGCTGACTTTCCGGTATTTCTCATTGGCGGCGTCCGCATCCCCGAGCGGAATGATCAACTCGGCGTTGAACTGCCGCACCGGCATCGGTTTGAGCTCGGCGCCGCGGCCCAGGGCTGTTTTGATCTTACCAAATGCCTCGGGCGTGACGGGCGCCATATCCACGGTAAGTTGCAGCAGATTGAGAAACCCTTTGAAATCCTTGTCGCTGTATAAATGAGTGCCGGTATACCGCATCTGAAGCAGGGTAAAGGCCGGCATCCCGTTGTTGTCCGTTTTCAAGGCGATCTCCGGCGGGCTGTAATAAAACAGCCGTTTGTTGTGATGATCCTGGTAGATCTCGTAGCCCTCGATCTTCCGCTTCGTGCTGAGTACGGGCTGCGCCTCCGCGGCGCTGCACCACAGCAAGCTGATCACCAGCCAGATCATGTATTGCCCATTGGATCTCATAGCGCCCTATTTTGTAAAGGAGGAAACGATCCGCTTGATCAGGGCCTGACCCAGGATATTCGTATCCGGATCATTGCTCACCTCCCAGGTATCCGCCTCGTAGATCGTGCCGTCGGGCATGATGATCTGAAGGAAATATTCAAATTCCGGCTTGCTGCCTTCCGGTACGTAGATCGTGCCGCCGTCCAGGGTTTCACCGTCAGAGGTGATCGTGAGGGTCGGCAGGTCCATCTTCGACCGGGTATTCGGGTCGGCCTGTACGGAGCGGATCTTGACCTTGACCATCCGCGCGCCCGTATATTCGAGCGGGTCGAAGACGTCGAAGGTCAGTTTCCGGCTGCGGGTCCCTTTTGCGCCGCCGATCAGGTCGTTCTCGATCCGGTCGTCGCAGTATTTGCAGGCGCCGGCTTCGTATTCCAGCCATACCCGTTGGATGCTGGCGTTGCCGTCAACCCAGGCCGGGATGCTGGAGGCGTCAAACCGCACCTGCGCGCCCGGCGGCACCTGGGTATTTCCGGCTTGCCAGGTATAGACCGACAGGGCTTTGTTGCCCGATTTGTTGGTCTTCATGACGTGCACATTCTTCAGCACCACGGGATAGGGCGAATAATTCACCCATGGGGTCGAACGCATCGACGAAAGGTCCATTTCGAATTTGCCGAACGTATTGGGGTCGTTGAGCTTGATATTGAACGGGATGCTGATCTCGGGCATGTTCTCTCCGGCCGGGGCCAGGAACAGGTTGCCGCTCAGTCCCACGTTTTCGAACAGGGCGGTCATCAGGTTTTCCACGTTCTGCATTTTCCAGCTGATCGTGATCGGCTCCGCCAGGTTGGACGGCGTGGTCACGGAAATGTCCTTGGGGTCGATGCCGAAGCTGCTGATCTGATTGATGGAAACCCGGGGCGGTTGCGACAGGGGCGCAGATACCAGTTCGGTAAAGGAAGCGCCCGGTTTGCTCTTCAGGTCCGATTCCAGCAACGCCGCCGCCATCGACAGGTCGGCGTTGGAGATATTGGGCGTCAGCTCCGCCGTGACCGTCGCTTCTCCCTTGGCGCCCGAAGTGCTCGACAAAAACTTGATGTACAGCGAATACCCGTTCACCGACGACCAGTTGAGGTTATAACTGTTCGGCAGGTAGTAATAATACCCCGATTTGGCATTGGCGTCGCCGAATATCTGGTAATAGATATTGACCAACGGGTAGGAATTCGGGAAAGCGTACTCCGACCCGATATAGTTCTTCCATTCAAAAGTATTGATGTTCTTGGGGCCTTCCCGTTCCAGTTCTTCCGGTTTGGGTTGCGGAGAAGGCGGTGTGGTGTTGGTGTTGTCCGGGGGGGTTGCGGTTCCGCCCGGGTTGGAAGTATTGCCGCCGGTGTTGCCGGTATTGGTCCCTACCCTGCCGGGGATCCGCGTGGTGCGGTTGAAGTCCGGCTTCACCAGGATCTTATCCGCTACCCGGTACGAACCTGCTGTCATGATCGCATTGTTTTTCTGGAAGGTCAGCACATTGAACTTGGCGTTGGCCGGCATGGCTGCGCGGTCCTGGTTGAACACGGCCCAGTCATCCCGGTTGTACCATACGCCGGTCTCATGGGGATTGTACGGCCCCGCGGTCAGCCAGTTCTGGGTAATGAAGACAGCCGGGTTATCGCTTTTGCCCTTGGTGGCGCCGCTGCCGATCTTGCCCCAGTTGCCTGTCGGCGTTGCCAGGGTAATTAGCTCCGTCCGGTCATCAATATACACGTTGAAGCGGGCGCCTGCCGGGATGGCCGCTTTGTCCTGGTTGAAAATGCGCCATTTTCCGGAAGCGTAATAAACCCCGACCGGATGCGCGTTGTAGGGCCCCTTTGGGCCGTAATTCTGGGTGACCAGGATCCGGGCGTTCGGATTGTTGTTCAGCCCGGCATGGTTGAGCGTGGTGATATGGCCGGAGGTAACGCCTGCTTCCGCGACATGGACGAAGGCGTTATCCCCCTTGGGGGCCGACAGCACAAAGAACTGGGTATTTTCCGGCATGGCGGCCCGGTTCTCATTGAACACGGTCCATTTGTTGCCGGCGTACCAAACCCCGACCGGATTGGGATTGTAGGGCCCTTTTGAGCCGAAGTCGGTCGTGACGATGAGGATGGCGCCCGGCGTATTGTTCACCGAAATGTGATCCAACGTAGTGATATGGCCGTTGGTGTTGGTTTTGGTTGCGGAATGGCGGAACACCTGTTGCGCGGAGGCTAATGCCGGCAACAGCAGGGTCAGCGCTGCGATCCGGAGGATATTTTTCATTGTTTCCTTGGTTTTTTGTGTGATCGCCTTGAATTTGATCAGGCGATCGGCATTAATTCTGGGAAATAGCTGCTGCGTTTTTGTAGGGCGTCAGTTTGACATTGAGGATGACGTCCTGGCCGCTGAACATCCATTTTTTATCCAGTTCAAAAAGGTAATCATTGGAGGAAAGGCTGATGTCGCTGCCCAGGGCGTCCTCCAGCAGGGAACCCAGGCCGCCTTCGTTGGGCGCAACGGTCAGTTTCAGGTATTTGGAATCCAGGCCCGTTTGGGTCGAGGTCTTGCCGCTTTCCCCCATCAGGAAGGTGAGTTCCAGCTGGTTGTTCTTCGGCAATTCGGCCTCGACCGGGCTGATCTCCTGGATGGTTTTCTTAGCGGCGTTCAGGACAAAACCCCTGACTTTGTAGGTTTTATCCTTGAATCCGGAAAAAGTGACGGAAACGGTTGCGCTCCGTTCGTCCTCTGAGGTCAGGGTTACCCGTTCCACCTTATTGGGCGAGTTGGAGAGCTCACCCAGGATGGCGGTTGCATCGTCCTGAACCGCTTTTAATTCCCGCTGGGAAAAGACCAGCATGGGGAGCGCCGCCAGGATCAGGATAGCCGTCAGTTTATACATGATTGCCATGGTTTTTTGGTTTGTCTATTAATGTCTTCACATTCGGACGCGTTACTGAAAATTACCCTGTGCGTCGGTTTTTACGATAATAATATCCGCATTGGCCGCATTCTGACCGGTACAGACCACCAATCCGCCGTCGGGGCACCATTCCACATCGATGGCCTGCACCCAGCTTTCCAGGAAATGCTTTTCCCAGACCAGGGCGCCGTCGGCTGCCTTCCTTTTGGACAGGTAGATCTCGTTTTTGCCGGAAAAACTGCCGGTGTAGCCGGCCACCGCCACCTCATCCCCGTCGCCGGCGGTTACAGCCAGCAATTCGTCTGCATTGGCGCCGCCCCAGATCTTGTCGGCTTCCCGGGCCCCGATGCCCGAATAGCGCACCATCATGAAATCGTGGTCATTGGACCCCAGGTCGCTGCCGGCAAGGATCAGGTCATTGTTCGCCATTTCAGCCAGGGCATAAGCCGGTGAAAAGTTGGGCGATTGTTCCGGGAAACTTTTTTCCCAGACAAAACTGCCGTCCTCGGTCAGCTTCAGGATATAAGCTGCGGAGCCGGAGCCGGCAATGGATTCCGTGCCTGCGATCGCGGCCTTCCCGTCACGGGTCTTGATCATTTTCTGCGGATAAATGAAGCCGGTCCGTAGGATCTTGTCGGCGCCTTTTTTGGACCCGTTTCCATTGATCTTGACGGTTTTGATATACTGATTATTCCCGATCGAAGCCCGGTAAGCCACCAGGAAATCGCCGGTACCGACCGGTATGATGCCGAAGGCGTATTCCGTGGTATCGGTTGCGCCGTAATTCTTCTCCCAGACCTTGGCGCCCGCTGAATTGACCTTGACCAGGAAGAGGTCGTCATTGTTATTGGGATTGAAACTTCGGGTACGGCCGCAAAACACGTATCCTCCGTCGGCGGCAGCCGTAACGGCCTGGGCGTAATCGTCGGCCGGTCCGCCGAAGTCCTTTTCCCAAAGGAGATTACCCTTGCTGTCGAGCTTGGCGATATAGGCCTGGTTGTCGCCTTGCGCGGTGAAGCTCTGGCTGTAGCCCACAACGACAAAACTACCGTCCGCGTTGGCCAGGATGTCCGCCGGGAAATCATTGCCGTTACCGCCGATGGTAGTCTGGAATTTGGTCGCGTTCCCGGTAGAGCCGGGTACGGGATCGACGATCGCCAGGTCGCAGGAAGCGACCGAAAACAGGATCATCAGGGCAAAAATGCCCGCTGAAATTTTTATAGAGGCTTGCATGTTGTTTGATTAAAGGCTTGGCAGCGACGGCCGGTGAACCGGCCGTCGCTACTGACAACTGACAACTGTCAACTGTCAACTGTCAACTAATTCGTAACCATTTTCGCCGATTCCGGGATCTCGTCCACATACAAAAGCGTATCCGAGGATTTCTTCCGGCCGGAGGTCAGGGTCTTATTGCCGAACATTCGCCACACGACCTCGTAGTCGTAGTCATACTCCCCTTGTTTGAGCATGAATTCAGCCAATTGGGCCGGCGCAGGATCGGTTCCGCGCAGGGTTACCTGTTCCACTTTCTCACCGGCGCCGTAGTCGTAGTAGAACTTAACGGTAGCCAGGCGGATCCCCGCGTCCTTCATCAGGTTGGGGTCGGCTTCCACGCTGATGGAAACCGGGTGGAAGGGCGGCGCCAGGTTGAGCCCGAGGTTATCCGATTCCGACCAGTCTTTTTCCACGGTATAGTCGCCGAAAAAGCTCCAGATGGTTTTGTACTTGTATTTGAGCCATGCATCGCGGTCGTAATCGGCATTGTCCTTCCAGCCGTACAGCAACCGGAAGGGGTTGCCGGCCGCATCCTGGAATTCCTTCTGGGCTATGCGAACCTCATCGGTCGTAGCCGTAGCGGTACCGTGGTCTTTTTTCATGCTCACGGTTACGAAATTGATGTATTTGCTGAACTGGTCGGCGTTCAACCCATCCACGGAAACCAGGATCTCGCGCTGTTTGTACAACGGGTCGTCGAGATTGATCTGGCGGAAACAGTCCTTGCACTTGGAGACGTCGCTGCCCAGGTTCTCATCAAACCGGAAGCTGATGGTTTCGATGGTGGACTTGCTCAGGTCGATGACGAATTTGCCGGTCTTGCGCTGCTTTTTCATTTCGTAGGCAAAATTGAGGGATACCAGCGAAGCGTTCTTCTTGGCGCCTTCAGCGATGGAATTGATCCCCCTGGCGATCTGGTCGATCGTCGATTGGTCGTTGGCCGCAGGCATGCTGAACGGCTCGAACATCATGTCCACGATCTTCTTGTAGGCCGTCTCCAGGAGCGCTTCCATCTTGTCGTCGGCCCCGAAATTGGTCACCTTGATGGCGCCTTGTTCGCGCAGCTCGTCAAAGGCGGCTTTGATGTCCACACCCAGGCCGACATACCCGGTGTTGATGCCGATGCCGGCGCTGAAGCCTTCATGGGAGTAAACCTTATCCCAATCCACCTCGATCTTGGCCTGCATAGGCGACCGGTAGCCCGAGAAATCCATAACGAAGGAAAAACTCAGGTCGGGTGTCGGGGTCTTGCAGGATTCCCAAAGGATCTTGGAACCCAGTTTGGTCAGGCGGATGGAACAGGCGGCCTTGTTGCCTACAAAGACCGGCGCGCGGCCCACACCGACCACCTTCTTGGTAAATTCGCTGCCTTCCTCGGCAAAAGAAGACACCAGCGAAAAGTTGCCGCCTTTATAGATCACCGGGCCGACGATAACAGCGTTCGGGCGTTTGACCTTTTTCTTGAGTTCGGCCTGCGCCTGTGCAATTTGCTGGTCGGTTACCTTGAGTTCTACCAACGTATGCAAGATGCCGCCTCCTTCGCCTTCGGTCCGGTTGGCTTCGCCGTTCTCGGTCTTAATATTCTGGACATACCGCAGAAAAGAGAACTGGATCTTGCCCTTGGCGTCGGTCCCCAGGCCCAGTTTATTGGGCAGGTAATAGTATTTGGTGGTATCGGTTATGTGCGGGAAGACGATCAGGTCGCCCGCCTGTATGGGTTGGTCGATGAAAATGGGCTGGCTGATCGCTGGGCCGGCAAATCCGAGGAATCCCAATAAGATCCAGCACCATACCGGAAATTTTTTCATTTTTAATGGTTTTTCAGGTTATGGAACAATATTAGCGGGGGTCTTGCAGTAGTCGTGAATTTTCCGCAGCGCATCCGAAAAACGGATAGGGCTCGCGGCCAGGTCTGCCTGGACCAGTTGTTTGATGGCGTTCCTGTGCGACCAGTATGCGGTATAGGCCTGCGGATTGCGATCCGGGTAATTGCGGTCGTGGTCCGCTTTGTATTCGGTTTCGGTCATGGCAAAATGGGTCAGCAGGTCGAGCAGGGCGTAGGGAAAAAGGCTTGAGGTCAGGGTGCCGTTGGTCCTGGCGGTCTGCCCGGCTGCCGTAGCGGCAAATTCCTCCATTTTGATGGCCAGCCGGTTGGAAGCATAGGAAAGAAAGCGTTTCCTCCGGTTGTCGTACATCGAGTTGGAAGCCGAAATGATCATTTCAAGGGCCTGATCCCGGTTGCCGTTCACATTTTGCCAGAAGTAAGTAAAGTATGCCGTCGGCGTCCGCTCGCTATAGGTCGCATAATCCCCCGGTATTTCCAGCCAGGTGTAGCGCCAAACCAATACGTCGCCGATGCTTGAACGCCGCCTGGTGCTGACGTTGTACAGCTCGGGCCTGCCGGCTACGACCGACTGACCTTCCACGAAATACCGGTCGTCGGCGCGGGCAAAGAAGTTGTTCATTTCAGTGATGGCCGTCGGATTCAGCAGATATCCGTAGAACGTACCGATTCCTTCGTTCAGGGCCGCTTCGGGGTCCCCCTGGAGTTCATTGCCGTAATGCTGCTCATCGGCGCCGTAGGTGATATATCCGTCCCAGCGCGACCAGGGGCCGGTAAACTGCGTATGGGACGATTCGTGCAGCACCAGTTCGTCGATGGCGGCATTTCCACCCGCCCGGTGGGATTGGTCGCGTTCCATCTGGTATTCGCCCAGTCTGACCCGGCCTCCGCTGCCGCCCGTCGGCCATACGTGTTTTCTGCCGTCATATCCGTTGGCCGTACTGAAGGTAATCCCCAGGAATATCCCGGTCGATCCGGGTGTGGTCAAACCGTTCCGGTCGTCGATCAGGTAATAATTGATGTCGATGGTGCTTCCTGAGATCCGCATCACCTTCTCCACGTGGGTCCGCAGGGGCCTACCCGGTTGCAGCTGTTCATACACGTATCGGATCCGGGTTGGCGCAACGGTTAGGAACTGGGCAGAATTGGCAGCCGTGATCTCAACCTTCGCATAGCCTACCGGGCAGGAGGCGTTGTCGGCAGCACCGCCGAAAGTTCCGGTAATGGTAGCCGTAGGCGCTACAAAGTAATATTTGATCCCCGCCTGGGCATTCAGGGCAGTGGTCCAGACCAGCATCAATTGGGCCAGGGCCAGCATATGAAAGAAAGTCGTTTTCATTTTTTCGGTTTTTTAAAGTTCGTCAACAAACAGGATGGTATCGGTTCCGTTTTTCCGGCCGGATGTTTCGGATTGTTGTCCCCTCATTTTCCAGGTCACCTCGTATTCGTATCCGAGCTCACCGGCTTTTGCCAGGTAATCCAATCTCCCGGAGAGGATTCCTTTGGCCGGGTTCAGGTCGATTTGTTTGATAAATTCCTTTTCACCTACGTGATAATAAATCTTCACGTTAATGGACCGGATGCCTTTTTCGGCAATGAAGCCGGGATCGGCCTGCAATTCCACGAACTGCATCTGGTAAGGAGGCGCCAGGTTGAGGGCGTTGGCCTTTGTTTTCCTGGTCGGTATGGAAATGTTGTTATCCCCTACAATGCTCCAGTCGATCTCATATTCGTATTCCCGCCATTTATTGCGGTCACCGTCGTTCTTCCAGCCGTACATCATGCTGAAATTGTTGCCTTCCTTATTGAAATTGTCCCGGTCAATTTTCAGCTCGTCCGTGGTGATTTCACCGCCTTCGTGTTTTTTGGTGATCCGGACGTTGACAAAATTGACGTATTGGGCAAAATCCTGAAGACTGCCGACATCCACGGTCGCGGAGATCTCCCTTTGGGTATACAGGGGGTTGTCCAGATTGACCTCGCGGAAATACTTCTGGTCGTCCATATACCGGCTGAGGTCGCCGATGTTCTCATCAAAGCGCATGGACATATTGTCCACCGTGTACTTATTGAGGTCAATGCGGAAGGTGCCCCGTTGCCGGATCCGCTTCATTTCGAAACTGGCCAGAATTGCCAGTTGCGGCACGGCTTCCTCGTTGTTCTGGTTGGCGTTAGCGGGGCCTTCGCTCGGCGGAGAGATCCCTTCCGACCTGGCCCTCAACGGAGGGCGATAACCTTCGCCTGCGTCAGCGGTGGGTTCTGATTCGGAAGTCGTCGAACCGGTGGTCGTACCGGCGGTGGTGCCGCCGGCGGTAGTGCCCGGGGTCCGTCCGCCGGTGCTTGCCTGGCGGTCGCGGTTATTGGCGCGGGCTTCCTGCCGGTTTCTGGTCAGCATGGTTGAGGCGCGATCCAGCAGGCTTCCGCCCGTCCCCCCTGCTGCGGAGGTAACGTTCCCGAAATTGGGCGTGCCGGTTCCGTTCAACGGGGAGAACATCATATCCGTCAGCTTATTGTAAGCGGTTGTGATCAACTCCTCCATTTTGGCGTCCTCTCCGATCTGCGTGATCTTAATGGCGCCCTGGCGGGTCAGTTCGTCAAAGGTAGCGCTGATCTCGCCGGCCAGGTACGTGGACGCTATGCCGAGCCCGAAGGCCTGATGTTCGTAGATCTGGTCAAAATTGGCTTCGATGATCGCGCGTTTGGGCGCCCTGAAGCCTGTAATGTCCATTTCAAAGGTAAAACTGATGTCCGGCGTCGGGGATTTGAAGGATTCCCAAAGGATCTCCGCGCCGAGCTTGGTCAGCTGGATGGAAATAGCGGCCTTTTGCCCGTCGATGATGGGTGCATTCCCGATACCGACTACCTTCTTTGACAAACTGCCGTCGGCATCCTTGAAGGCGGACACCAACCCGAATTTACCGGATTTGTACACTACAGGGCCCATGATCTGAGCGCCCGGGACCAGTTTCACCAGCTCCCGCCTGGCATCCTGCAGCTGCTCATCGCTGACGGAAAGGGTGACCAATGCGTGGAAAATACCGCCCCCCTCGGCTTCATTTGCCGCGCCGGCGGCAGGCCTTACATTATTTGCGTACTTCAGGAATGAGAACTGGGGTTTCCCGTTAGCGTCTGTAGCCAACCGGACCTTATCCACCAGGTAATAAAAGCTCTTCTCGTTGTTCACTTCCGGAAATAAGGTAAGCTCGCCGGCCCGAACCGGCCTGTCCAGTATGATTTGTTGTGTCCATGCATTGGTCACAGCCGCAAAACAAATCAGCAACCAGGTTAGCCTGGTAATGATTTTCCTGTTCATTTTCAAATGGTTTTGTGGTTTTTGAACGGGCAACCCGTTTCGGATTCCGGTCATTTATGTACCGAAACCCGAAACGCGTTACCAATAATCTTCGGGAAAATTAAACATCCTAATTTCGGACGATATCAATGACATCCTTGAACTTGTCCAGAATGCTGTCGGCTTTTTCCACTTTGGACTCGTTGGTGCTGATCACGGTCTTACCCATGTCAATGGCCTTTTTGAACAACTCCGAGGTCTTGTCCCTCAGTTCATCCGGAACCATGGCAAAGACATAGTCGTCATTGATCTTGGCATCCCAGTCCAGTGCCAGTTTGCCCGAGTTCTCATGGGTCAGCACCAGGCGTGAAACGTAGCCGCGGGTGTCCCGGTCGGTGAAGATCATCTGCTCCACCAGCGGTATGCCTTGCGAAACCGTGATCGGGATATTGGTCTCCATTTCCTCTCCGAATTTCTTGTAGCGCACCTGCAGGGTGGCCCTCCGGATGCCCATTTCCTTCAATTGATCGAGGTCGGCTTCAAACTGAATGGTCCGGGGTGTGACCGGCGGCGCCAGCGTCAGGCCTTCCCAGTCGCCTTGCACGTAATCCGGATCTTCGGGGAACAGCCGGCCGCCTTTCAGGCTCCACTGCGTCTTGTATTCGTATACATCCGAATTCTTGTCCTCGCCGCGGGCGTAGGAAACGGTGGCTTTGAGGCCCTTATTCTTGAGATAATCCCGGTCGATGGTCACCTGGTCGGTGAATGGATTCCCGGAGTTGCGGCGCTTGCGGACATTGACGGTTACATAGTTCACTTCCTGGCCGAACATATTCTCCGCCTCGATATCCAGGATCATATTGATCTCGCGATGCTGATAGAACGGATCGTTCAGGTTGACGCTGCCGACGCAGGCCTTATTGTGGCGCACCCCGTCGTACCATTCCGCCAGGTTGCCCAGCAGGTACATTTTCTGGGGTACGTTCAGGCGGTAGTTCAGGCGGTAGACCTCCGTTTTGCGGGCATAATGCGATTTCAGTTTCTGCACGTCGATCTTCCAGCGCTCGGCGTTCTGGTACCGCTTCATCATATCCTCGGTGTTGAGGGCTTTCTGGCTGACATCCACCGGCGCCTCATTGTCGTGGCTGAGGCTGGCGATGCTGTTGATGAAGACATTGAAGAACAACTCGGTGATCTTCGCGGTCACTTCATTGCCGAGCTTGTCGTCCAGGCGGATGTCGATGGCCTTGGTTTCGACCAGGGAGTTATACAGCGTATGCACCACCGAATCCTGGATGTATTCGTCTTTGTCGTCGCCTTTGGGCGCATCCGGGATCATATAGCCCTGCGCATGGAATTTTTCGTATTCGGTCTGGATCTTGGTCCAGTTGACCGTGATCTGGCCGTCAACAGCGGGATACAGGACGTTGTAGGTAAAGAACAACTGCACGTCGATGTCCGTGATCGACCGCGTTTTTTCAAACGTAGCCGCCAGCAACTGGGCGTCGTTCTTGTCCATTTTGGCCGCAACAGCCGCCTTCAAACCCGGCAACATCGGCGCTACCCCTGAAGTCACCAGCGTCGGGTTTTTATCCAGCGTACCGCTGATGATCCGGAAGGAGTTGTCGCCGTCTGGTTTGACATCCACCGGTCCGAGGATCTTGGGATTGGTCACCGCGGCGTATTTCCGGTTGCCTTTCGCCAGGTCCTTGATCTTGGCTGTCAGTTTGGCCTGGGCGTCCTTTTCCTGAGCCGGCGACAGCCCCCATTCCATCAGGAAGTGGAGCAGTGCGCCCTGGACACCGCCTAGAGCTGCCGTTTCATCCGTGGTATACTTCATGAACAGGAATTCGGGCGTTTTGCCGTCTTCTTTTTTGGACAGGGTAAGCCCGACTGGCAGGTAATAGTAATCGCCTGTAAAGTTCGAATTCAGGGTTTGGGCCCGGCCGTACAACACAACCTGGGTACCGTCGTCCAGTACAAGGCCGATCCGGTTCTCGTAGTCCAGCGTCTGGGCAAATCCCGACATGCACATCAATGCCAGGCACAGCGCCAGTACAGTTTTCAAGGTTTTTTGAAAGGCTTTAATTGTTTTCATCGTAAAGGTTTTTAAAACTAGAAATTGATAAATGATGGGATCATGCGTCCGAGAATGCGTTCTTGAAAAAAGGATCCGTCCACTTTTTTGCCGGGATCCTTTACCACCTGTACGCCGTCCCAGGTCCGGAGTTCCCGAAACAAGCGGTTGGGCGTAGAGATCAGTTGTTTATACACGAGTTCCTTGGCGAACACCTGCCGCCGGGCGGCAAAGGCGATCGCTTCCGAAACAAAGTCGCAGCAGTTGTACCGCATGGCGTTGAAAGGCCGGCCTGCATCCCGCTTCCGCTCCAGATAGGCTGCCAGTTCCAGGTCGCCCGCCTTGCTGTTGGGCAGGGTGATAATTCCGTCGCAGGGGTATCCTTCTTTATGGGGCAGCCCTTCTTCGGCAAGTGTCCTGACCGATAATAGCCGCTTCCACCTGTTGGACGGGAGGCGGTAATAAGTAGCCTCCACATCCTTGTCATAGCTGACTTTGTATTCATCGTTCGTCGGCCAGAGGTCGAAATATTGCACAAACCCCGTGGCAACGGTATCCTTCCGGTATGCTGTCTTCCCGCCGGTCCGGACCTCACTGATCTTGATCTGGTAATCGTCTACGGCAATACCCGCATGGCCGGTTTTCCCTCCGCAGGTCGCGTAAATGATCACATGAATATCCGCCCTTGCGGTAAAGGCGTACAAGAGCGCCGACAGCAAAAGGATCACTTTCATTTTTTCGGTTTTTTCGGGTTAAGCACCGGCCCAAACAGCCGGTCAAGGGGCTTTGCCAGTGACCAGGTTGCTCCCCTGATCAGGTTGTACCAGGCGCCGGCATCTCCACCCCGGACCTTAAACGCCAGTTCGACTTGCGCCCCGGCGAGTTCCCGCGGGTGCTCAAGCGCATGTTGGAACAACCTGGCTTCAGCGCCGTCCAGCCGGTAGGAAAAGGCCATTTTGGTTCCGGGTATCACGGGTGCAACGGGTTGAACCGACAGCTTATTCCTTAACAAATCCGCAATCGCTCCCTTACCGGAAATCCTGAACCCCGGTACATCGGCAGGCAACTCCAGGCTTGCGGGCCCGGCGAGTACGGCCGTGCTGTCAGCATGGGCCTTCAACCAGGCTGTTGTCTCGGATTCCTGTTCGCGGGTCAACCCCCATTCCAGCAAAAAATGCAGAATGGCGCCCGATATTTCTCCGCCGTCCGTTTCGGAATAGGTCAGAAAACTGAATTGCGGCGTGCTGTCCGGCCTGGCTGACAGGCGCAGTCCGGTGGGCAGATAGTAGTACAGCCGGCTGCCGTCCGGGTCGAACCCCCGCAGGAGCACTACCTCAGCGCTGTCCTTAAGTTTTATCCTGAATGCGCCGGCGGTATCGACCACCTGACCGGACAGGCTCAGCCAGCCAATGGCCGCCAACAGGGTGAGTACGTGTTTCATCGGTTTATTTTTGAGGTATTTCATCCAGAAAGATCAATCCGTATTCATCTTTATCGTTAATGGTTTCTTTTGAACCGTCGTTACGAATCCAGGTGATAGAATAATCCACAGACTGCTGGTCGATCGGCAGGGTCAGGTCGAAAAACTTGGTGGACAGGTCGTCACCGGGTTTCACCGTCAGCCGTTTTTGTTTTTTCTTGCCGAAGAAATCGTATTCGATCTGTATGGAAACCGCCCGGATATTTTCGGCTTTCAACTTGTCGGCATCGGCGTCCAGGTTGATCACATGCCGTTTGTAGGGCGCGTACAGGTTGATGATCGGTGTATTCTGGTCGATCCAGCCGGTCTGGTAATTGCCTTCCGCCCCGAAATTCCATTGGACCTGGTATTGATAATCCAGCCATTTCAGCCGATCCTTGTCTTCCTGGTTCAGGTAGGACATGGCAATCCGGCCTTCATTTTCGGACAGGGTGTTTTTGGTCAGGAAGACTTCCCGGATGGTTTCCCGCCCGTTCTGGTGATCCTTGCGGAAGGAAATGGCCGCGCTTTTGACGATGTCCTCAAAGGCCGATTGCAGATCTCCGTCGATATTGACCAGCACATCGCGCTGCTGGAACACGGGATCCTCCAGGGTAACATCCCGGAAAACCCGCTTGTCCTTGCCGTACTTTTCGAAAATATTCCCGACGTTGAACGTGATCAGGTGCCGCCGTTCGACGGTGGAATAACTGTTCAGGGAAACGGTGCTTTTGCCCTCGGTTTTCAGCTCTTTCAGGATATAGGTCCTGCTGGCCCCGAACAGCCCGAGACCGGCCAATCCCCCTGTCCCGAAGATCTCTTCCATAAACCCCTTTTTCTGGTCCAGCGGGATCTCGCTGGGTTTGACCGGATTGAACATCATGTTCAGCAGTTTTTCATACGTCGCATCCAGGATCTGCGCCATCAGGCTGTCCTTGCCCGCCGTGCGTATCTTGATGGCGCCGGTCTTGTGCAATTCGCTGAAGGATTTATGCACTTCCGAGCTGTAAAACAGGATATTGGTCTTTTCATGGTAATATTCATTCTTTTCCACCATCGACCAGTTGACCTCCACTTCGGCATCGTACGCCTGGGTCACCCCCGAGAAGGTCAGGTCGAACATGATCGATACATCAGGCGTAGCCATTTTGAAACTCTCCATCAGCAACTGGGCTTCCAACGGGTTGAGCATAAAGGAAAAAGCGACCTTGCTGTTTTCGAACACCGGCGCCTGCCCTACCCCGATCAGCTTTTTTTCTTCTTTTCCGTTCTGCCCCAGCACGGAAGACACCACCACATAGTCGCCTTTTGTGAAGAAGACCGGCCCCAACAGATTGATCTTCGGGTTTCTGAACTTGATGCGAAGTTCACTTTCCGCCTGCCGGATCTGATCGTCGGGCGTGTCGTACAACACCAGGAAATGCACCAAACCGCCGCCGTCGGCCTCCGAAATGCTGTTGATGCTCTTCGGGTCGGGATTTTTGGCCGTTGCATACCGCAGGAAAGAAAATTCCGGCAGATTCTGGTCGTTTATGGCCAAACGCCCCCTGGAAGGCAGATACCGGTAACTGAGGCTGTCGCCGTACACCGGAAAACACATCAGGCCTCCCGCACGAACGCCGCCGTCGATGAAGACCGGCTGGGCCATTATTGTCGCCAGACCGGCAACCAGGAGGAAAAAGGTCAGATAAATTGTTTTCATTTCTTTGGTTTACAGAGATACCGGTCCTTCAGACCAAAACTTTAACTCCATTCAGCCACCCCGCCCCGGGACCGTTCAGAATTTTGTGTCAACCGGATTTTTAGCATGCGCAGCTTGCTAAAAATCAGATCTTTGCGTCTTTGCATGAGAACACTGTTTTGAACAGTCTCCCCGACTCCCCACTTACCACTTACCACTTACCACTTACGACTTACGACTTATCACTTACCACTTACGACTTACCACTTACGACTTACCACTTACGACTTACAACTTACGACTTACAACTTAAACCTCACCTGCACCCATCCTTCCCCGGCGGCACAAGAAAAAGGTAAGCCCCGTCCAGCAGCCGGAGGTCCTCATGGCATTCGCCGTTTCGCGTATACCAGTTCACTTTATAGGCGATCGGCTGTTTTTCGTCGAAATACAGGGCTAAAGCGGCCGTATTGACCGGATCTTCCTGCCGCAGGGTGACCATTTTCTGGAATCGCGCCTTACCGCCGAGGATCACAAAAAAGCTGACGGTTGCCGATCGGACGCCTTCGTCCTTGAAGTAAGCCCGGTCCGCATCGATCTCTATGATCCTTTTGGAAAAAGGCGGCGTCAGGGAAACCGCCGGCTGGGTGGAGGACTGCCAGTTTTCCCGGCCTTCCGGGTAACAGAGCGTGGTATCCATGCCCTTCAGGCTCCAGTTGACGCGGTATTCGTAGTCCAGCCAATCCGCGCTGGTAATGCCCAACCGGGGATAGAGGATGGTTTTGATGCCGAGTCCCGATTCAACATCCTTCCGGTTGAAGATCAGGTCGCTGGTGACGTCAGCGTGCCCGCCGCCGGCATAGGGCTTGCGAAAGCTCACCGACACGAAATTGATGATGTCGCCGAAGCCTTCCGTGTAGTCGGCATCGAGTTGAAAAAAGACTTCCCGCTTCTGAAAATCGGGGTCGTCCAGGTTGACGATCCGGAAATAGCGGCCTTCTTCCTTGTCGATGTCGTACAGCCCGCGCAGGTTACCGGCTGAAAAGACCGGCACCTTGATCGTGGTGGATTTGCTGAGGTTCATATAGAATTTGTAGCTGCGGATATCCTTGCGCTGCTTGAGAATGTACTGATTGTCGGGGATATAGGCCTGACTTCCGGACCCCACAAAAAAACCGGGCAGTCCGCCCAGTTTGTACCGGCCCTTGATCTCGCCGTCTGCGGGTTTTTCCTGGTCCGGCACTTTGGCCCAGCCGGTTTTGGAGTCGAACATCAGGCTGACCAGCTGGTTGGTGATGATGTCCATGATCTTCTGCAGATCCTCGGTATTGATGCCCAGCCCGGCCGAGCGGTCGAGCACGTCGATCTTGATCGTCTGGGTCTGCACCAGGCTGTCGATGATCTTCCGGGTCTGATTGCGCGAAAAGCCGCCCTGCACGTTCTGCAGTTCGCTGAAATGCTCGTACAGCACATCCATATCCGCTTCCACGACGGCGTTGTAACCCTTTACCGCGGCCTCGAAAAAGCCTTCAATGGCAACGGAAACGTCGGACGTGCCGCTCTGAAAGGATTCCCACAACAAAGTGGCGCCTTGCTGGCTGAGGTTGGCGGAAATCGCAGCCCGGGAGCCCGGCAAGAACGGCGCGTGGCCGGAGGTGATGACATTGGTGGTGAACGGGCGGTCGCCGCCGGTATTACCGAGCACGGAGGAAATGATCCGGAAGCTGGCGATGCCTTTTTCTCCGTCCTTCAGGGCCTCCTGCATGGGCACCGGCCCCCGGATCCTGGCCCCGGATACTTTTTTGGCCAGTTGGGTTTCGAGGTCGGCAATCTCTTGCGGGGTGAGGGCAAATTCCACCAGGGCGTGGAAGATCCCTCCGTTGCTTTCCATCCCTTGCTGGCCGACGTATTTCAGGAACAGGACCTCCAGGGAGCCGTCGGGCCTGCTTGCCAGTTTCGGGTAGCGCGGCAAGTAGTAGTAATCCAGCGGCGCCTGGCTGTCCTGGAAAAGTTGAATGCCGTTGATGATC
This sequence comes from Lewinellaceae bacterium, assembly GCA_020636325.1. Taxonomy (GTDB): domain Bacteria; phylum Bacteroidota; class Bacteroidia; order Chitinophagales; family Saprospiraceae; genus JACJYC01. The sequence continues at coordinate 118,445 of JACJYC010000006.1, read as the reverse complement.
AGGTTGCCCTCGTCGTATTTGACAATAGCGCGGCAGGGCATACTAACGGCCATTAGTATGGGCAGAATCCAAATGGTTTTCATTGGGTAATTGCTTAAAAACGCTGCCAAGTTATCCCGGCACGGGATGACCTGCAAGGTTCATTTAGCCATTAACCTGTTTGGATGAGTAAACGTTACGAAGTGGGGAGAATTTTTTTTTGAAGCTCACTTCACATTCAGCATATGCCCCATCTCCCGCTGCTTCGTCCGCAGGTAGTCAATGTTGGCATCGCCCGGCTCTATGATCAGCGGAATGCGGCTGAGGACCTTCACGTCGCTTTCCTCAAAGGCCTGCACCTTGTCCGGGTTGTTGGTGAGCAGGTGGATCTGTTTGACGCCGAGCTCCCGGAGCATTTCAACGGCGATATCGTAGTGGCGGGCGTCGATGGCCTGCCCAAGGTGGATGTTGGCTTCAATGGTATTCAGGCCCATATCCTGCAATTCATAGGCCTTGAGCTTATTGATCAGGCCGATGCCGCGCCCTTCCTGGCGAAGATAAAGCAGAATACCGCTGTTGGAGGAAATCAGCGACAGGGATTTGGAGAGCTGCTCGCCGCAGTCGCAGCGTCTGGAACCGAACAGGTCGCCCGTAATGCATTCGGAATGGATGCGGACCAACGCCGGTTGCTCCGGATCATACCCTTTGCTGACCAGCGCGAGGTGCGGCATCCAGTCATCAGCGCTGGGCGCAAAGGCGATCATCTGAAAATCGCCCCAGGATGTTGGTATCGGCGCTTCCGCCTGACGGATTATCCCGTTTTGGTCGGTCATGAAACCGCAATTTTATTCACAGATATAAATCTCATCAAGTCCAATAAAGTTGCAAAAGTACGGTTTGATTTCCGCCTTTTGGCCATTTATTTGCGGTTTCACCCCCGCCGCGCAGTTTCCTCCCGGTCGATTCAGAATCCTGACTTTTACAAAAAACGGATTTTTATTTTGCAAACATTGATTTCCACCCCACTTTTCGGAATTTTTTTCCTCCAAAAGCAGCGTTTCCCCTCCCTCAATCGATTTACTATTGAAATAGTTCGCCCTGATTCAATCCAGGGCTTTCAGTGGTTGGCAAGCGGCCTTTGTTAAAAAGGCGTCTACAACCTGCCGGCAGGCAGGCGGACCGACCGCTGATTGTTGCTTACGGCTTCACATTAAACTTACGGCTCCACACGGCGCTTCAAGGCATCCTGTATGCCCTGAGCCCAATGCTGCTTTAAAACATTTTCACAACCTAAGGAGAAAAAGGAAACCGCAGGGCTTTCGCCTTGACGGACAAACGAATGTTTGTTTGGAAATCATTTATTCATTAAAACCTGGACTATTATGAAGAAGGTTTTTCTCATGCTTCTGCTGGCATTTGCCGGCATGAGCGCTCTGACAGCCCAGCGCACCATCACCGGTATGATTACCGACGACAAAGGCGAAGCGCTGATCGGAGCCACCATTCTGGTCGAAGGGACCACTACCGGGACCGTCACCGATCTGGATGGCAAATTCTCTTTACAGGTGCCGGAAGGTAACAACACCCTCCTGATCACCTACACCGGTTTCGCTTCCCAGGAAATCGCCCTCGGAGCGCAAACCAGCCTCGACATCGTCCTGAAAACCGATGTGATCGGCCTGGAAGATGTCATCGTTGTAGGCTACGCGCCCCAGCGAAGAAAGGACATTACCGGTTCCGTCTCCTCAGTCTCCGGTAGTGCAATTGCCGACGTACCGGCCCTGGGCGTTCAAACTGCGCTCAACGGCCGCACCTCCGGCGTACAGGTCGTCTCCAATTCCGGCACGCCCGGCGGCGGTATCGACGTAAGGGTGCGCGGCAGTACCTCCCTCAATGCCAGCAACCAGCCGCTCTACGTGATCGACGGCGTTCCGGTCATCTCCGGCAACCCCTCACAGCTGGCCGTCGGCAACGGCAACCTGAATTCCCTGGCCGACATCAACCCCGCCGACATCGAGTCGATCGAGGTGCTGAAAGATGCCTCCACCGCCGCTATTTACGGATCGCGCGGCGCGAACGGCGTTGTCCTCATTACCACCAAAAAAGGTAAAGCCGGCAAAAGCTCCGTCGGCTTCAACGCCCAGTACGGCTTCCAGGAAGCCTGGAAAAAAGTCGACGTCCTGGGCGCCGACTACTACTACGATACCCTGCTGAACGAAATGGCCATGAACCGCTACGGCGTCGGCATCGCTGCACTGGGTATCCCCAAGGACGAAGGCGACACCAACTGGCAGGATGAGATCTTCCGCCAGGGCGCCCTCCAGGACTATAACCTGACCTTTGAAGGCGGCGACCTGAAGACCAAGTTCTTCGCCTCCCTTACCTACAGCGACCAGGAGGGGATCGTCAAAAAATCGGGCCTTACCCGTTATTCCGGCCGCCTCAACCTGGATCACAGCCTGTCCGACCGCATTTCCGTCGGTTCCAACATGAGCTTCACCAAGACGGAGATCCAGCGCCTCCAGAACGATAACAATATCTACGGCGCAGTTTCCTCCTCCATCCTGCTGCCGCCCGATATCCCGGTCATGCGCGATGATGGCTCCTGGGGCTCCAACTACGGCCTGGAAAACCCGGTTGCCGCAGTGACCGACTACAACAACAACGTACAGTCCAACCGATTCATCGGCAACCTCTACGCCAAATACAACTTCTCGAACGCCCTGTCATTCAAGGCTTCTCTCGGGGCGGACATCCTTTCGTTCCGCGAGGATGAATTCATCCCCTCGACGCTCGTCCAGGGTTCGGGTTCCAACGGCATCGGCAATACCGCCGAACAGATCACCACCCGCTGGATCACGGAATACACCCTGACCTACCAGAAACGCTTCGGGCAAAGCAGCCTGACCGCACTGGCAGGGACCGGCTTTCAGGAAGATCGCGGCCGCACCTCGTCCCTTTCCGCCACCGGTTTCCCTCCGGGCATTTCCACCCTGGGCGGCGGCGCCGTGAAAACCAACGCTACCACAGGTTTCAATGTCAACGGGCTGCAATCCTTCTTCGGAAACTTCAACTACAGCTATGCCGACCGGTATATACTGGGTGTGACGTTCAGGGCCGACGGCTCTTCCCGCTTTGCCGAAAACAACAAGTTCGGCTACTTCCCGGGCGTTTCAGCAGCCTGGCGGATCTCCGGCGAGGATTTTATGGCCGGCTCCCAGTTCTTCAACGACCTCAAACTCCGGGTCAGCTACGGCGTGACCGGCAACCAGAATATCGGCGATTTCTCCTCGCTTGAGCTGTTCACCGTTACGCACTACGCCGACGAACCCGGCATCGGTTACAACCAATTGGGCAACCCCAACCTGAAATGGGAAACCACCAGCCAGTTGAACGCCGGCCTGGATTTCACCATCGCCAAGTCCAGGCTCTCCGGCAGCATCGATTATTACATCAAGAAGACCAACGACCTGCTGTTCAACAGGCCCATCCCGACAACTTCCGGTTTCACCACTTACCTGGAAAACATCGGGAATATGGAGAACAAGGGTGTAGAACTGTCGCTGACCAGCTTCAATTTCAACCGGCCTAACTTCTCCTGGTCGACAACCCTGAACCTGTCGCACAACGTCAATACCGTTACCAAACTGTACAACGGTCAACCGATCGACGCCGGTTTTGCCACGCGCATTGCAGAAGGCGAAGCGATCGGCTCCTTCTACGGCTGGGTCGTGGAAGGCATCTTCCAGAACCAGCAGGAAGTGGAAGACCACGCCTTCCAGACCTCCGGTACGGCGCCCGGCGATATCAAGTTCAAGGACGTGAACGGCGACGGCACCATCAACTCGGATGACCGCGCATTCATCGGCTCTGCGCAGCCCGATTTCCAGGGTGGCCTGACCAACGTGTTCCAGTTCAAAGGCTTCGAACTTTCCGCCTTCCTCCAGTTCTCTTACGGCAACCAGATCTTTAACAACAACACCGTATTTGCGGAAGGCATGAACAGCGTATTCAACCAGACCGCCAGGGTATACGACCGCTGGCGTCAGGAAGGCGATCAGACGGATATTCCGCGCGCCGTTTGGGGCGACCCCAACAACAACCGCCGGGTTTCCGAACGGTTTGTCGAAGACGGCTCCTATCTGCGCCTCAAATCAGCTACCGTAGCCTACAATTTCCCGAGCGATGTGATCAGCACGATCGGCTTGTCCAAATTGCGGATTTACGTCGCCGGCCAGAATCTCCTGACCTGGACGGACTACAGCTGGTTCGACCCGGAAGTGAATACGTTTGACGGCAGTAATGTTTCATTGGCAACGGACTTCCTGACCTATCCGCAGGCGCGTTCCATCGTGTTCGGCCTGAACGTGTCCTTCTGAGGGGGTCCGAAATCCAATTTTCTTAAAACCGAAATTTATTGAAATGAAAAAAATAAATGCTCTTATAGGACTGCTGGTGTTCTTCCTGGCATTCCAGTCCTGCAGCAAGTTGGAATACAGCCCCAAAGACCAGGTATTTGCCCAGGGCGCCCTGAAGGATTATGCATCCGCCAACGCCGCTGTCGCCGGGCTGTACGATGAAATGCAGGACGCCACACTGGCTTTCGACGGTTACCTTTCCATCTGGCAATATTTCTCGGATGAATGCGACTGGACGGGTACTTTCCCCACGCGGGCTGAATTTGACCGCAAGGACGTTTTCCCTTCGAATTCCACCATGGAAGGCGTCTTTTCCGCTTTCTACGACATCATCAACTACGCCAACTACCTGCTGGAAGAGTTGCCCAACATCAGCAGCGCAGACTTTACGGCTGATGATCTCAACAAATTCTCGGGAGAGGCTCGCCTCATCCGCGGATTCGCCTACCTGCACCTCGTGCTGGGTTGGGGAGACGTTCCCATTGTGCTGAAGGCAACCCGCCCCGACGCGGTCGGCGATGATCTTTTTGTCAGCAAATCGCCCGCGTCTGAAGTTTGGTCCCTCGTGGTTTCCGACCTCGAATTCGCAGAGAAAAATATCGGTGGCAATCCCGCCTACCGGGCTTCCGCCAACGCTGCGACCGCCCTCCTTTCCCGGGTTTATCTCTACCAGGGCGAATGGCAACTCGCTTATGACAAAGCCGACGCCATCATCCAGAGCGGCGTCTATAGCCTGGTACCCGAATATGAGAACGTGTTCAAGGAAGAAACGAGCGAGAACATCTGGATCCTGAAATTCAACAAGGATGACCAGAACAGCAACGCCTTCTATTATTTCCCCGCTGCCCTCGGCGGACGGCGGTCCATCAGCCCGTCGCCCCAGCTGATCGCAGCCTATGAAGACGGTGATGCGCGCAAGGACGCTTCTGTCGCCAAGTCCGGCACCCAGAATTACGGCATCAAATACATGGATATTTCCACGGGTACCGACCCCCTGTATTTCATCCGTTACGCGGAGGTCCTCCTCAACGCGGCGGAAGCTGCGGCCGAACTGGGCATGTTCGATGAGGCCAATACCTATTACAACATGGTCCGCAACCGCGCAGGCCTGGCGGACAAAACGCTGGACGCCTCCAATTATGTCGACCTGCTGCTGCAGGAACGGTTCGTAGAACTGGCCATGGAAGGCTTCCACCGGCTGGTTGACCTCCGCCGTCGCGGCAAAGCGATGGAAGTCCTCGAACCGGAAGGCTACGACCCCTGCGACGCCGTATGGCCGTTACCGCAACGGGATATCGACCGGAATCCGAACCTGGAGCAAAGCGATTGCTGCACCTGCTGATCCGGTCAGTTGATTTGGAATTTAATGTGAAGCAATAAAATTGGACGGGCCGCAGCGCTGAATTGAGCTGCGGCCTTTTTTTTGGGCTCCAATCCGGAAGCCTCCCCGAACCGGCATTTCAGTACAGCTCGTGCCGCTCTATTGCCGCATAAAATCCTCCGCCAAAACCTGCTCAAACGCCTCCAGGAAAAAATCCGCGTCTTCCAGGCTAAAACACATGGGCGGCTTGATCTTGATCACATTATCGTCCGGGCCGTCCTGGCTGGCCAGAATGCCGGTTTCCCGCAACCGGTTGACCAGATAAGTAGCCTCCGCCGTAGCCGGTTCCAGCGTGTCCGGGTCCCTGATCAACTCGGCTCCCAGGAACAGGCCGTTCCCCCGGAATTCGCCGATGATCGGGTATTTTTCCTTCAACTGCTTGAATGCCCTGGTCAGGTAGATCCCTACCGCCGTCGCATGGTTCATCAGTTTTTCGTCCCGGATCACCCGCAGCACTTCCCGGCCGACCGCACAGGAAACCGGATTGCCGCCGAAGGTGTTGAAATACTCCATGCCGTTGGCAAAGGCATCCGCTACGGGCCGGCTGCAAACCACTGCTCCCAACGGATGCCCGTTACCGATGGGTTTCCCCAACGTGACAATATCCGGCACTACACCCTGTGTCTGGAACGCCCACCAGGTATCCCCTACCCTGCCGAATCCGGTTTGCACTTCATCGGCAATGCATACGCCGCCGGCCGCCCTCACGTACCCATAAACCTTTTTCAGGTAATTCGGCGGAAGCTCGACCTGGCCGCCGCAACTCAGGATGGATTCTCCCAGAAATCCGGCGATCTTCTTGCCGGCCGCTTCAACTCTGCCGATCAGATCCCTGACCTCTTCGGCGTACAAATGACCGACCGCCTTGGGATTTCCCCGGTATTTGCCCCGGAAACAATCCGGCATCGGCGCCGCATGGACGAAATCCGGCGCACCCTTTCCGCCTTTCCGGTCAAATTTGTAGGCGCTGTGTTCCACGCAGGCATTGGTATTGCCGTGGTACCCCCATTGCAGCACCACCATATCCTTTTGCCCGGTATACGTCCGCGCCATCCGGAGGGCGAGCTCATTGGCCTCACTCCCTGAATTCACAAAATGGACCACGCAGAGCTCCTTGGGAAACAACGCCAGCAGTTCCTCCGCAAACCCGGTGATCTCCTCGTGCAGGTACCGCGTATTCGTGTTCAGCAGGGCAGCCTGCCGCGTCAGCGCCCGAAATATCCGGGGATGCTGATGGCCCACATGCGGCACGTTATTCACGGTATCCAGATAACGCCGGCCGCTGTGGTCGTACAGGTATTGGCCGTATCCCCTGACCATGTGCAGGGGCTGGCGGTAGGACAAGCTCAGGCTTTTTCCCAGGTGCGCTTTCCTGTATTGGATAATATCCCTATCCTCCAACTGATCCGCTCCGGCTTGACGCCAGGATGCTTCCAGCAGCAGGCCCGGGTCCGGGCATATGCTCATCCAGACCCCGCGTTTTTCCGGAAAAGCCACTCCGGGAAAATCCGTCTGCTCACCGAGCATATCCAGCATAACCTGAAAGTGCAGATGAGGCGGCCAGTTGCCGTTTTCCGGTGCTGGCCCGATGGCAGCGATAGTTTGCCCTTTCCGGACCTTTTGACCTGCTTTCACCCCATGCAGCGAGGTCAGCGCCAGGTGCCCGTAGAGCGTATAAAATTCAGGGCCGTCGGCAGGGTTGTGCCTCAGGATAATCGTCGGCCCGTAGTTTTTCTCTCCTGCATTGTTATGAACGCTGTACACTTCACCATCTACCGGGCAGAACACCGGCGTCCCGGCATCCGCCCAGACATCCAACCCCAGATGAACCGTTCGCCAGGCCGGCCCTGAATCTGTCGTCACCGCATAAATATCGGTGGTGTAAAACGGCCGCACCTCGCCGTAGCCGCCGATGGCAACCCGGCCTTGCCGCAATTCATCGATCGTCCGGTGGAAAGCCCCGATCTCGTCAAACCGGGTATTGTGGCCGAGATCCTTGCTGCCGATACTGAGGTCAACCCTTATCGGAAGTTGATTGGTTTCCACCACTTTCATAGCGCCGCCTTTCCGTTTTCCGGCAGCCCATTGTTCAAATGCTGCGACTTTCGGGCAGGGTTCCCAGCCGCAGGCCGCCCGGAAGGTGTAATGCGCCAGTGCCGGATGGATCTGCCGCCATTTTTCCAACAGGTCCCAGGCCGGCCTTTCACTGATCAGCAGGTATGCGTTGTCGGGTTCCTTCTGCTTATTGATGGCGGAAGTTACCACGCTGATCACCAACCTCGCGGCGATCATGTGGTACAATACTTCAACCTCCTTGTCGGTCAGCGGGAACACACCGTGGAATCCCCTGACCATGGCAGCCGCGTCCGCCAACGGGTCCTTTCGGTCCATAATAGCGTAGGCGCACCCGCAGGCCAGTTCATTGATGGTATGGGTATAAATGGTGTCGCCAAAGTCAATAAATCCCGAAACCGCATAATGCCAATCCGCAGGGTGCCCTTCCCTGCTCGAACGAACCAGTATATTGTAATCATTCGCATCCTGATAGTGTACCGACCGGCGCATTTCCGGCAGCGCCGGGACCACCGTTTCCCTGAACCCCCGGATAAAATAATCCGCCATTTCCCGTTGCGGTCCTGCGGGTAAGTGATCAAGATAGTCTTCCGTCCACAGCATTTCCGAAATATTCCACCGGTAGAATCGATGGGTTGCCGGATGATCGAAATCCTGAAGCGCTCCACTGACCTGCCCCAACGCGGCCCCCAGGCTTTCGAGGGTCGGGCTGGTGATCGGATTGGCTTTGGCCCACACCTTGCCCGGCACCCAGGTGAGGAGTCGGACATACCGGATTCTGCCCTCTTCATCCGGGATCGTCGGTATGAATGCGCCGGCCTGATCGGGCAGCGGCCTGGGCAATTGCAAGGGCAGCGCTTTCCCGGCGAGGTGAAGCATCACTGCATTCTGCATTTCCCAGTTGACCGGATCCAGGTCCGGCCGGCTGATCTTGAGGGTATATTCAACCCCACTGTCAGCCTTAAGGTGATAGGTAAAGTCGACTTCCCCCGGAAGTGCGTAAGCCCGCGCAGAGAGGCCGTAAAGCGCCAGGGCAACTTTCTCCGCCTGTTCCACCGGAAAGCGAAGCGATTGGATGGGTGGCATTTTTTGGGGTTAAAAATAGGCGTTTACACCTTCTCCCTATGAATCAGGAGCAAATAAAAAGGGCCTGCACACCAAATGTACAGGCCCTTTCAAAAAATCACTTGCTGTACTTAAGTCCGCAGCAAGTGATTGATCATTGATTTATTCTTCTTCCTCTGCCGTGATCTCCTCGGCTACAACAGCAGCAGCCGTAGCGGCAGTGGCGGTAGCAGCAACATTAGCGCCTCCGCCCGAGCCGCCGCGACGACGGCTGCGGCGAGTCTTGCCGGATTTGCTGCCTCCTTGTTCCTTGTTGTAAACGTCGTTGAAGTCCACGAATTCGATCATGGCCGTTTCGGCGCCGTCACCGCGGCGGAAACCGGTCTTGATCACGCGGACATACCCGCCCGGTCGGTCGCCGATGCGCTCGGCAATCGTGCCGAACAATTCCTTGACGGCTTCCTTGTTCTGCAGGTAGCTGAATACCACGCGGCGGGAATGCGTCGTATTTTCGCGGGATTTGGTCACCAGCGGCTCGATGTATTGGCGCAGCGATTTGGCCTTGGCCAGCGTGGTGTTGATGCGCTTGTGCTGAATCAGGGCGTTGGCCAGGTTTTTCAGCAAAGCTTTGCGGTGGCCGTACTTCCGGCCAAGTGCATTCACTTTGTTTCCGTGTCTCATTTCAAAAATAAGGTTGGCAACACGCCAGTTCAGTTTTTGCCTTACCGCGGACTTAAGTCTGCGGTAAGGCAAAAAGCCCCAGGCCGGCTTTAAAGAATAGGCGTTATTGCGTGTTAAACAAACTGGGCTCACTTGAATCAGGAGCCGACGTTGCCCGGACCGCTTAACCGAAGCGGAAACTACTTTTTTGAGGAACCGAAGAATCGGGGAACTGAGTAACTGATCGATTCTTCGATTCCTCAGTTCCTCGGTTCTTCAATCCTAATCCTCTTCCAGCTTATATTTGGAGAGATCCATGCCGAACGTCAGACCTTTGTCCTGCAGCAGTTCTTCGATCTCTACCAATGACTTCTTACCGAAGTTGCGGAATTTCAACAGTTCGTGGGTATCGTAGCGCACCAGTTCCGCCAGGGTATTGATCTTGGCGGCCTTGAGGCAGTTGTAAGCGCGAACGGACAGATCGAGGTCTTCCAGGGAAGTCTTGAGCAGTTTGCGCATGTGCAGGATATGCTCATCTACGATCGTATCTTCGCGGGTGCCCATCTCATCGAAGGTGATGTTCTCGTCCGTGATCAGCATCAGGTGCTGGATCAGGATGCGGGAAGCTTCCTTGATGGCTTCATCCGGGTGGATGGTGCCGTCGGTTTTCAGTTCGATGGTCAGTTTCTCATAGTCGGTACGCTGGCCTACGCGCGTATTCTCGATCTTGTAGGCTACGTTTTTGATCGGGGTATAAATGGCGTCAACCGGAATAACGCCGATGGGGGCGTCTTTCGGCAGGTTTTCGTCAGCGGGCACATAGCCGCGGCCTTTGGAAACCGTCAATTCCATTTCCAGGTTGACAAAAGGTTCCATCGTGCACAGGAGCAGATCGGGGTTCATGATCTTGAACACGTTGGTGGATTCCTCGATCAGGCCGGCCCTGAACTCTTCCTTGCCGTTGATGGTCAGGTAGATCTTTTCGCTGGTGAAATTTTCGTCAGCGATAACCGGTTTCAGGCGAACCTGTTTGAGATTGAGGATGATATCGACAACGTCCTCCACAACACCCCGGATGGTTGCGAACTCGTGGTCGACTCCGGCCATGCGTACAGCGGTGATCGCATAGCCTTCCAAAGAAGAAAGCAACACCCTGCGGAGGGAGTTGCCGATGGTCTGGCCGAAGCCAGGCTCCAGCGGTTTGAATTCGAAAAGCCCTTCAAAATCATTGGCCTTCTGCATGACGATTTTGTCGGGCTTCTGGAAATTTAGAATACTCATATTCTGATTTAAACTTTGATCGGGAAAAAGAATTCCTGGATCCCCTTCTTAACTAGGCCGGCGGGTGAAGCCCAGTGCCTCATCCGCCAGATGGTTTTTACTTCGAGTACAATTCGACGATCAACAGCTCGTTGATCTTCTCGGGTATTTGCTCGCGCTCGGGATAAGCGGTGAAGATGCCTTCCATTTTGTCCGGATTGAATTCCAGCCAGGCAAACTTCTGACCTTTGCCGCCGACTTGTTCCCGTACGACCTGCATGCTCTTGGATTTGCCGCGAACCGATATCTTGTCGCCCGGGCGAAGTTGCATGGAAGGTACGTTGGAAATCACGCCGTTCACCAGGATATGTTTGTGAGACACGAGCTGGCGGGCAGCGCGGCGGGTCGGGGCAATGCCCATCCGGAATACCACGTTATCGAGGCGGGCTTCCAGAAACTGGAGGAGCACCGTACCGGTTACGCCTTTTTTATGGGAAGCCTTTACAAATACGCTGCGGAACTGACGTTCCAGCACGCCATAGGTGTATTTGGCCTTTTGTTTCTCCATCAGCTGCAGGGCATAATCCGACTTCTGGCGGCGCTTCTTGGCGTTACCGTGCTGGCCTGGAGGATATTTTCTCTTTTCAAACGATCTGTCATACCCAAAAATCGATTCACCGAAGGATCTCGACTTTTTCGTTTTGGGCCCTGTATATCTCGCCATTGTAAAATGTTAGATTAATTCCGGTGAGAAAAAAATTAGACTCTTCTGCGTTTCGGCGGGCGGCAACCGTTGTGCGGAACCGGCGTAACGTCCTGGATGCGAACCACTTTGATACCTGCCGTATCGATAGCCCGGATAGCGGCTTCACGGCCGGAACCTGGGCCTTTCACCAATACTTCGGCGGCGCGCATGCCGGCGTCATAGGCGTTCTTGGAAGCGTCCGTCGCTGCGATCTGGGCAGCGTACGGCGTGTTCTTCTTCGAACCTTTGAACCCGGCTTTACCTGCAGAAGCCCAGGAGATGACCTGGCCTTTCTTGTTGGTGATGGTTACAATGATATTGTTGAAAGTGGCCTGGATATAGGCATAGCCTTCCGTATCCACCTTAACATTCCTTTTTTTCGCTTTCTTAGCGCTTGCCTTAGCCATTGCTTATCAAGGATTTTGATTGATTCAAGGATTACTTGGTCACTTTTTTCTTGTTGGCCACCGTCTTACGCTTCCCTTTGCGGGTACGGGCATTGGTACGCGTCCTTTGGCCTCTCACAGGTAACCCTTTACGGTGGCGAAGTCCACGCACACAAGCAATGTCCATTAAACGTTTGATGCTCAGTTGGACCTCAGAGCGCAATTCACCTTCGACTTTGTATTCTGCGGTGATAATCCTTGAGATTTCCCTGATGTTCTCATCCGTCCAGTCCTGAACCTTGATGTTTTCGTCAATGCCTGCTTTCTCCAGGATCTTGGCGGCAGAGGACGAACCAATGCCGAAGATGTACGTCAGGCTAACGACACCGCGCTTGTTTCTGGGTAAATCAATGCCAGCAATACGAGCCATTGTTCAAAAAAAGTTTGTGTGATCAATCCGGCGGCATGCCACAGCTCCTAACCGGCAGCGGCCGCCCACCATTCAGCAAACATCAACCCTGACGCTGCTTGAATTTTGGATTTTTCTTGTTAATGATATAAAGCTTACCTTTTCTTCTGACGATCTTGCAGTCAGCGGATCGCTTTTTGATCGAAGGTTTTACTTTCATCGGAACGTGATTTTTCTGTAACTTACTTGTACCGGTAGATGATCCGGCCGCGCGACAAATCGTACGGCGACATTTCCACCGCTACTTTATCACCCGGTAGGATGCGGATATAATTCATGCGCATCTTTCCGGAAATTGTAGCAATAATCTGATGATCATTTTCCAGACGGACCCGAAACATCGCGTTGGAAAGGGCTTCTTCAATAATTCCGTCTTGCTTGATTAGGTTCTTTTTACCCATATTTTGATTTTCGGGATGCAAAGATAAGGAAAAGTATTGATTTTCAACTTTTTTCCTCCATTTTCTTTCAGAATCAAGCAAGCTCCATTTTAAGCCCGATCTCCTTGAGGTTCGAATTATTCGCCACAGCTTGTTCCACAATACTGTGGTCGCTGAGGATATCCGCCCTGGTCTTCCTGATGACAACCGTATGCTCAAAATGAGCGGACGGCTTGTGGTCCTTGGCAAAAACCGTCCAGCCGTCTCTGGCTGTCTTGACCCGCTTTTGCCCCATATTGACCATCGGTTCAATGGCAATAACCAACCCCTCCCGGAGTTTTACGCCTTTGCCCCGCTTACCGAAATTGGGTACCTCCGGCGCTTCGTGGAGGTCCCGGCCGAGGCCGTGGCCAACCAGTTCGCGGACGATGCCGAACCCATTGTGGCGTTCAACGTACTCCTGGATCGTCGCCCCGATATCGCCGATGCGTTTACCGGAAACAGCTTGTTCGATCCCCTTGTACAAGGAAGTGTTGGTAACACTCAGAAGCTCAACCACATCTTCCCCGACATCGCCGACCGCAAAGGTATAGGCGGAGTCGCCGTGGAAGCCGTTGAGAAAAACACCGCAGTCAACCGAAACGACATCCCCGTCCTTGAACGGTTGGTCCTTATCCGGAATACCGTGGACCACCTGTTCGTTGAGGGAGACGCAGAGCGCCGCGGGAAAACCCTTATATCCTTTGAATGATGGGATGCCTCCATGGTCACGGATGACCTCTTCCGCCGTCTTGTCCAGGTCGACCCCGGTAATCCCGGGGCGCAGCATGGCGCCGACTTCAGCCAGGACCTTGCTCACTACCAGGCAACTTTTCCTGATCAGTTCGACTTCTTCATCCGTTTTATAAATGATCATCCCCATGATTCCTCATATTTACATATTAGCGCCGATGCTTTGCATCCTGCCGCTGTTGCGGCCCTGGATGCGGCCGGATTTCACCAGACCGTCATAACGGCGCATCAGCAAGTGGCTTTCGATCTGTTGGAGGGTATCCAATACGACACCGACCATGATCAGGAGCGACGTACCGCCGAAGAACTGTGCAAATCCCGTATTGACGCCGAACGCCCTGGCAATGGAGGGCAGGATGGCGATAAAGCCCAGGATAACCGCACCCGGCAGCGTGATCCGCGTAGTCACCGAGTCGATGAAGTCAGCCGTCGCCTTACCCGGTTTTACGCCCGGAATGAAAGCGTTCTGGCGCTTCAGGTATTCGGCGTACTGCGTCGGGTTCACCATAAGGGCGGTATAAACATACGTAAACGCCACCACCATGATGAAGTAGATGATATTGTAGGGCGCTGAAGTGAAATCGTTCAGTGCGCGCAGGATCGGGTGCGCATTCAGGTCGCTTTGCTGACCGGCGATGATCTGAGCGGCTACTGCCGGCAGGAACATCAGGGCCTGTGCAAAGATGATCGGCATCACACCTGCGGCGTTCACCTTCAACGGGATATAATCCCGCACACCCGAAGCCGGGATATTGGCGCTGCCGCGGCCCACCATCCGTTTGGCAAACTGGATGGGAATGCGCCGCACACCGATGACCACCATCACGGTCGCCATGATAATACCGTAGAGCAGCGCCATTTCGACGATCAGGTTCAGGATCCGGCCTGCGCTGAACTGCGAGTTGATCTCGAAAGCGAAGGCAGCCGGAAGGGAGGCGATGATACCGATGGTGATCAACAGGGAAACACCGTTGCCGATCCCTTTGTCGGTGATCCGTTCACCCAACCACATGGCAAAAACCGTACCGGTGGAAAGGATGATGATATTGGACAGCCAGAAGATCCCGTCCGGAACGCTGGGGTCGACCGCCGGGATGCCGTTGGCAGACATGCTCTTCACGTACGAAAGATAGGTGCCGCCCTGAACCAGCGTAATGGCTACGGTAAGCATCCTGGTGATCTGGTTGACTTTCCGCCGACCCGATTCGCCCTCTTTCTGCTGGAGGCGCTGGAAATAAGGCACCGCAAATCCCAAAAGCTGAATGATAATGGAGGCGGTGATATAGGGCATGATGCCCAAAGCCATGATGGACGCCTTTTTAAAAGCTCCACCCGTAAAGGTGTTGATCAGGCTGAGCAGGTCATTCCCGCTCGAACTGGATTTGATGGCTTCTTCCAGGATCGCCGGATTAATACCCGGCAAAACCACGAAGGAACCGAAACGGAAGACAAAAAGCAGCCCCAGGGTAAAAAGAATACGCTGGCGCAATTCCTTGATCTTCCAAATATTCTTGAGCGTATCAAAAAAACGTTTCATTGGTCAAAATTAAACTAGATTAACAGTTCCGCCCAATCCTTCGATTGCAGCCTTTGCGCTTTCAGAAACGGCATGAACGCTAACCGACAACTTGGCGCCAAGTTTACCGTTACCCAGGACTTTCACCTTGTCGGCCTTCTTGGCATAACCCTTATCATTCAGAAAGCCGAGGTCGATCTCCGTCACACCGAATTTGTCGGCGATATGCTGCAACTGCCCCAAATTAAACACAACAAATTCAACCCGGTTAGGGTTTTTGAAACCTACTTTGGGCAGGCGCATCTGGAGGGGCATCTGGCCGCCTTCGAAATTGCGCTTGTTCTTATGACCAGAACGCGACTTATCGCCTTTGTGGCCGCGGGTGGAAGTGCCTCCATGACCGGAGCCTTGACCGCGGGCGATCCGCTTGCGTTTCTTGACAGCACCTTTTGCCGGCCGTAAATGATGTAATTCCATTATCTTTTACTTTAAAGCATTTGTCAAACCATGCCTTTATCAGGCGTTTTCCACTTTCACCAGATGAGCGACCTTGGCTACCATGCCCAGGATCTGGGGCGTAGCCTCATGCTCTACCGTGTGATTGATTTTGCGCAGGCCCAATGCTTTGATCGTTTCTTTCTGACGTTTCGGACGATCGATAGTGCTCTTGACCTGGGTTACTTTGATCTTAGCCATAATTTCCGATATTTTGCGCCGACCCGGAGGCCGGAGCGGAATAATTATCCTTGAAATAATTTTTCCAGGGAAATGCCCCGCTGACGGGCCGTTTCCTGCGGGCTTTTCAGCTTGACCAGCGCATCGATGGTCGCTTTGACCACGTTGTGCGGGTTGGAAGAGCCTTGCGATTTGGCCAATACGTTGTGGACCCCGGCAATTTCCAGCACAGCGCGCATGGCGCCGCCGGCGATAACGCCGGTACCGTCGGCAGCCGGCTTGATCAGGACTTTGCCTGCGCCGTATTTGCCTTTTTGCTCATGCGGGATCGTACCTTTGTACAGCGGTACACGAACCAGGTTTTTCTTGGCGCTATCCATTGCTTTGGAAATAGCCTCGGATACGTCCCGGGCTTTACCCAAACCATGGCCGACAGCTCCTTTGCCGTCGCCGACTACAACGATGGCCGAAAAGCTGAAGGTACGACCGCCTTTGGTAACTTTAGCGACCCGGTTGAGGGCAACCAGCTTTTCTTTCAACTCTGTTTCGGCCGGTTTTACCCGGTTGGCCGTTGTATTTTTCTTAGCCATTATGATATTGGTAGTTAATTCCGATTAAAATTTAAGTCCGTTTTCCCTTGCGCCGTCGGCCAGGGCTTTTACCCTGCCGTGGTAGAGATAACCGCTGCGGTCAAAAACCACATCTTCGATCTTCAGTTGTTTGGCGCGATCAGCCAGCATTTTACCGACTTCTTTAGCCTGATCCGACTTGGTTCCTTTTACCGGGAAGCCTTTTTCAAAAGAAGAAGCTGAAGCGATCGTATTGCCGCTGACATCATCGATCAACTGGCAATAGATGTATTTGTTGCTGCGAAAAACGCTCAGCCTCGGGCGCGATCCCGTTCCGGAGACTTTCTTGCGGATCCGGTAGTGGATCCTGCGCCTTTTACCTTCTTTACCTAATTTCATGGTTGTTTAAAAATTATCGGCTTTAGTGTAGGGAAGGTTTTCCAAACCCAAAGCCCCGGATTAAACCATTTAATGCATTTTGAAAAACAAACCTCTTCCCGAAGGAGAGCGGCTTATTTCTTACCGCCTTTACCGGCTGATTTACCGGCTTTGCGGCGGATTTGTTCGCCGACGAAACGGATACCTTTGCCTTTGTAGGGTTCCGGTTTCCGGAAGGAGCGAATCTTGGCAGCGACCTGACCGATCAGTTGTTTGTCCGTGCTTTCCAGGCGGATCACAGGGTTTTTACCCTTTTCAGTGACAGTCGAAACCTTCACCTCATCCGGCAGATAAAACCAGATGGGGTGCGAGTAACCGATGATCAGTTCGAGCATATTCCCCTGGTTGCTGGCGCGGTAACCCACACCCACCAGTTCGAGTTCCTTTACAAATCCATTGGCGACGCCTTCCACCATATTGTTCACCAATGCGCGGTATAATCCGTGCATGGAGCGATGGCGCTTGCTGTCGGTCGGCCTGGAGAGGCTCACTTCGTTTCCTTCGATCGACAGTTCGATGTCCGGATCCACCTGCTGAGCCAATTCTCCTTTAGGTCCTTTGACTTTGACCATGTTCCCTTTTGAAACGTCCAGCGTGACGTTGGTGGGAAGTGCAATCGGAGATTTTCCAACTCTTGACATGGTATTTTGATTTTAACCGTTCAAACAATTAATATACGTAGCAAAGGACTTCGCCTCCGACATTCATGGCGCGCGCCTGCTTATCGGTCATCACACCCCGTGAAGTGGATACGATAGCGACACCCAATCCGTTGATGATGCGCGGCAGGTCAGTTGCTTTGGAATAGTTCCGAAGTCCGGGCTTGCTGATCCGGCCAAGTTCCCGGATAACGGGTTTCCTGGTCAGCGGGTCATACTTCAGGGCGATCTTGATGGTACCCTGGGTGCCTTTCCCGACTTCGTCGTCGAATTTGTATTTCAAAATAAATCCCTGATCGTAAAGGATCTCAGTGATACTTTTTTTCAGTTTGGAAGCAGGGATTTCAACGATGCGGTGACCCGCGCTTTGAGCGTTTCGAATTCGGGTCAAATAATCTGCAATAGGATCCGTTACGGCCATTTTAATTGCATTGCGCCAGCGGGTTTTCCGGAGGAGTTTCCAGAACCTGGCCGACTATTGAGGAAAAATCGTTAAACTATTCGGATAAGAAGCCGGCAACTTTTTACCAGCTTGCTTTGGTGATACCCGGAATTTTGCCGTCGAGGGCCATTTGGCGGAATTTCACCCGGCAAAGTCCGAATTTGCGCATATACCCCTTTGGGCGACCGGTCAGTTGACAGCGGTTGTGAAGCCTGATGGGGTTGGAGTTGCGCGGCAGTTTGTCGAGCTCATCCCAGAGTCCGTCTTCCTTCAGGCGCTTGCGCAAGTCAGCGTATTTGGCCACCATTCTGGCCCTTTTGTTCTCGCGGGCAATCAATGATTTTCTTGCCATGACACAAATTAATTTTTCTGGTTGTTCTTGAACGGCAGGCCGAGCAACTTCAGCAGGGCGAGGGCCTCAGCGTCCGTTTTGGCTGACGTTACAAAGGTAATGTCCAACCCGGTGATCTTGCTGACCTTGTCCAGGTCGATTTCCGGGAAGATAATATGTTCGGTGACACCCATGGAGTAGTTACCACGGCCGTCGAAGCTTTTGTCATTGATCCCGCGGAAGTCGCGCACACGCGGCAGGGCCACGTTGATCAACCTTTCCAGGAATTCGAACATGCGTTCATTGCGAAGGGTTACGCGCGCGCCGATGGTCATTCCTTCCCTCAGTTTGAAGTTGGAAATGGAATTGCGCGCTTTGGTCGGAACGGCTTTCTGACCGGCGATCATAGTAAGTTCCGCCAGAGCGTTTTCGACCATTTTCTTATCCTGCGTTGCGCCGCCGACCCCCTGGTTGATACAGATCTTCTGCAATTTGGGTACCTGCATGATGGTTTCATAACCGAATTGCTCCATCAAAGCAGGGACGACTTCCTCGCGGTATTTCTTCTGAAATGTAGGCTTTAAGCTCATCACTTGATAATTTCTCCAGATTTTTTAGCAAATCGAACGGTCTTGCCGTTTTCGCCAACCGTCCTTCCGACGCGGGTAGGTTCTCCCGATTTGGGGTCAACCACCATCAGGTTGGAGATGTGGATCGGAGCGGTAATTTCGTTGATGCCGCCCGGGCTGGTTTGGGTGGGCTTGGAGTGTTTTTTGCGAATGTTCACTCCATCAACGATGGCACGGTTTTCGGTGGGGAGCACTTCGAGAACTTCCCTGACCTTTGACCTATCCCGGTAAGCGCCTGCGATCACGACGACCTTGTCGCCTTTTTTGATCTTGAGCTTGGGAGCGAATCGATTTTGTTTGCCTTTATTTGCCATTTTGCTTAAATTAATGCGGTGTATCCGGTTGAACGGACAATCACAATACTTCCGGAGCCAGTGAAACGATCCGCATGAAGTCTTTTTCACGCAGTTCGCGGGCAACGGGGCCAAAAATACGGGTTCCGCGCGGTTCGTCTGCTGCATTGAGCAGTACGCAGGCGTTGTCGTCGAAACGGATATAGGAACCGTCTCTGCGGCGGATCGCCTTTTTGGTTCTAACGATAACGGCTTTCGAAACAGCGCCTTTTTTTATGCCGCCCGGCGTAGCGTCTTTCACCGAGACGACAATTTTGTCGCCTATCGACGCATAACGGCGTTTGGAGCCGCCTAAAACCCGGATGCAAAGCACCTCTTTTGCGCCGCTGTTATCGGCTACTCGAAGCCTGGATTCTTGCTGTATCATGACGCTTTAACAGTTTAACGTTGAAATTATCGTTCCTGCATGCGGTAAAATAAGTGCAGCGGCAGGCAACGGGCATTATTTTGCTCTTTCAATGATTTCGACCAAACGCCAGCGTTTCAGTTTGCTCAGCGGACGGGTCTCCATGATGCGAACCGTATCCCCTACGTTGCAATCGTTCTTTTCGTCATGAGCCATGAACTTCTTGGTCTTCTTGACGAACTTGCCGTAGATCGGGTGACGAAGGCGACGTTCGACGGAAACAGAAATGGTTTTATCCATTTTGCTGCTGGTAACGATGCCGATCCGCGTTTTCCTAAGATTTCTTTCTGTCATTGTCTGAAATTTTGATCCGCCTTATTTGCGTTTTCTCCTGGCGACAATTTTGGTCCGCTTGGCCAGGTCCTGTTCGGACATACCAGCCAGCTCCCGGCGGCGCATTTCCGTACGGATGCGCGCAATATCACGGCGCACTTCGCGAAGCTTGAGCGGATTATCCATACCTTTCACCGCATGGTCGAACCGCATTTTCTGGTATTGCGCTTCCGTAGCTTCAAGCTCGCTGAGCAGATCTGCGTCTGCAAATTCCTGAAGCTCTTTGAATTTATCGCTTGCCATTATATTAATTATTGACTTTCAACAACTTAAAATCAACCGGCGTAATCCGGTCGGGTGACGAACCTGGTCAGTACGGGCAATTTCTGGGCAGCAAGGCGCAGGGCTTCCTGAGCGATCTCCTGAGAAACGCCGTCAATTTCAAACATGATCCTTCCGGGTTGCACCAGCGCGACGTAGTGATCGAGCGCACCTTTACCTTTACCCATCCGAACCTCCTGAGGCTTCCTGGTCACCGGTTTGTCCGGGAAAATACGGATCCAGACCTTTCCTTCCCTTTTCATATAGCGGGTCATGGCTATACGGGCAGCTTCGATCTGGCGGTTGGTGATCCAGGCCTCATCCAGGCTCTTCAGGCCAAAAGACCCAAAGGCCACGGTACTTCCGCGGTAGGCAAGGCCAGTATTGCGCCCTTTCTGCTGCTTGCGGTATTTTGTTCTTTTCGGCTGTAACATTTGCCTGAAATTTTACACTTCCTGAACTGGAAAACCGTCCTAAAAAACAGGGTTCCAAAAAAGCCCCGCAAAGGTACGGCAATTTCCCAAAATATTATTTCAATTAAGGTCGATTTTTTTAATAAAAATCAACGGTCGCGGTCATTCCGATCCCGACGGCCACCGCCGCCGCCACCTCTGCCGCCTCTGCCGCCACGGCGGCCTCCCCTATCCTGACGGTCACCGCGTTCGCGATCACCACCGCCGCCGCCGGTTTCCTTCTTGGTCACACCAACGTGCGGAGACAGGTCGCGTTTGCCGAGCACTTCACCTTTGCACAACCAGACCTTGATACCGATGATACCGTAAACGGTAAGGGCTTCCTTGAGGGAATAGTCGATATCGGCGCGGAAGGTATGCAGGGGCGTACGGCCTTCTTTGAACTCTTCGGACCTGGACATATCGGCGCCGTTCAGACGGCCGGAGATCCTCACCTTGATGCCTTCGGCTCCGGCCCGCATTGTGGACTGGATGGCCATTTTGATGGCACGGCGGTAGTTGATCCTGGCTTCAAGCTGTTTGGCGACGGATTCTGCGACGATGGCAGCATCCAGTTCGGGCTTCCGGATCTCTACGATATTGATCTGGACGTCCTTACCCGTGAGTTTTTTCAGCTCTTCGCGGATGCGATCCACTTCCTGGCCGCCTTTACCGATGATGATACCGGGGCGGGAGGTGTGGATAGTCACCGTGATCCGCTTCAGCGTCCGTTCGATGATAATGCGAGCGATACCGCCTTTGGGGATACGGGCATCGAGATAGACGCGGATTTTTTCATCCTCGACTACTTTCTGGCCGAAATCCTTGTCGGCAAACCAGTTGGATTCCCATCCCCTGATGATGCCTAAGCGGTTACCTATTGGATTTGTCTTTTGACCCATTATGAGAAAATTGGTAGAAATTTATATTAATCTTCCGATTCTTCCGTTGCATCAACGGCGACCACGCCTTCGGTGGCGAGCGGTTTGCGATTCTCAACGACCAACGTAACGTGGTTGGTGCGTTTGCGAATGCGGTGCGCGCGGCCGTGTGGTGCAGGGCGGATGCGTTTCAGCATGGCGCCCTCGTCAGAAAAGGCCAGTTTGACCACCAGATTGTAGTCATCGGCGCTTTCTGAGCCGCCGGCTTTGTTCTCCCAGTTGGAAATAGCCGACAAGAGCAGTTTTTCCACCCAGATAGCCCCTTCCCGCTTGCTATAGCGCAGAATAGCCAACGCGTCGTCAACGCGCTTACCCCGAATGTTATCAACGATCAGCCTCATCTTGCGGGCCGACATCGGGATGTTCTTCAATTTAGCTACTGCTTCCATTTTACTTCAAAATTATACGGTGCGGCCACCTTGAAACTGCCGGCGACCTGTATAAAAAAATTATTTCTTGCGGTTGCCCGAGTGCCCTTTAAAGTTGCGGGTCGGTGCGAATTCTCCCAGTTTGTGTCCTACCATGTTTTCCGTTACGAAAACAGGGACGAAGGTCTTGCCGTTGTGAACGGCGATGGTTTCGCCGACCATATCCGGAACGATCATGGAGGCTCTGGACCAGGTCTTGATCACTGTTTTCCTATTGGATTCTTTGGCTTTCAGGACTTTGTCCATCAGCTTGTGGAACACGTAAGGGCCTTTTTTGATTGATCTTGCCATTGCTGAAAATCACTTTAAAGAATATCAGGAAATCCTGTTCTGTCAATTAGTTCTTGTTCTTCCGGCGCGAGATAATCAGGCGGTTGGAGCTCTTGGTCCTGCTCCGGGTCTTCTGGCCTTTGGCCATAATGCCGGTACGAGACCTTGGGTGCCCACCGGTTGCCCGTCCTTCGCCGCCGCCCATCGGGTGATCGACCGGGTTCATGGCAACACCGCGGTTGCGCGGTCTGCGGCCCAACCAGCGCTTGCGGCCGGCTTTACCCAGTGACTGGAGGCCGTGGTCGGGGTTGGAGGTAGCGCCGATGGTTGCCTTACAGGTGAGCAGCACGCGGCGGACCTCACCGGAGGGCAGTTTCACGACTGCGTACCGGTCTTCCCGGCCCATCATCACACCGTTGGTACCGGCGCTCCTTGCCAGGGCGGCCCCTTTGCCGGGGGTCATCTCGATGGCATGGATGTCGGAGCCAAGGGGAATTTCCTTCAGGAACAAGGCGTTGCCGATATTGGGCGGCGCACCTGCACCGGAGAGGACTTTATCTCCTACTTTCAGGCCTTTGGGCGCCAGGATATAGCGCTTTTCCCCGTCTGTGTAATCCAACAGGGCGATAAAAGCGGTTCTGTTCGGGTCGTATTCAATCGTTTTAACGATTGCGGGCACACCGTCCTTGTTCCGCTTCATGTCGATGATGCGATAGCGGCGCTTGTGGCCGCCGCCCCGGTAACGCACGGTCATTTTACCTGCGTGGTTTCGACCACCGCTTTTTTTAATCGGTGCGAGGAGGCTTTTTTCGGGCTGGTCAGTCGTGACCTCGGCATAAGCGTTCCCCAGGCGAAAACGGGTACCGGGAGTAATCGGATTAAATTTCTTTATAGCCATCGCTAAGAGACAATTTAAAGTTCACCAAAGAAGTCAATTTCTTCCCCTTGCGCCAAGGTGACAACCGCCTTTTTGAAAGAGGAAACACGGCCGCGGACCACGCTGGTACGGGTATTGCGATTTTTGGCTTTCGCCGGCATCACAAGGGTATTGACGGATTCGACGTTCACCCCGTACATTGCTTCAATCGCCTTTTTGATTTCGATTTTGTTGGCCTTTTTGTCCACCACGAAGCTGTACTGATTGACTTTTGAGGTCAGTCTTTCTGCTTTTTCGGTGATGAGGGGCCGGATTAAAATCGTCCTTGCCATGATATTTATGCTGTTTGCCGGACAGGGCCGGACATTAACGATCTAGGTTTTCAATAATTTTCGAAACGGCGCTTTCGCTCAGCACCAGGGTGCCGCCGTTCATGATCTGATAGGTATTCAGATCGGCGGCGCGCACGACGGCTGCCCGTTGCAGGTTGCGGCAGGAGAGGTAGACCTCTTTTTCGTAATCTGCGGTAACGAGCAGGGATTTTTTATCCGTCAGTTGCAGGCTGCTCAGGATGGATTTGTAGGCTTTGGTTTTCGGCGCTTCGAAAGAAAAGTCTTCTACAACCACCAGTTGGCCGCCGGCTGCTTTGCTGGACAGGGCGGATTTGCGCGCGAGGCGCTTCACTTTCTTGTTCAGCTGGATGCCGTAATCGCGCGGTTTGGGGCCGAATACGCGACCGCCGCCGCGGAACAACGGGTTATTGATATCGCCTTTACGGGAACCGCCGGTTCCTTTCTGGCGGTGCAACTTGCGGGTGGAACCGCTGAGTTCGCTGCGTTCCTTTGATTTATGGGTACCCTGACGCTGGTGGGCCAGGTATTGTTTAACGGACAGGTAAACGGCGTGCTCGTTGGGTTCTATGCCGAAAACGCTTTCCGGGAGATCGATTTCCCTTCCGGTGGATTGTCCTTGTATGTTGAGCACTTCGAGTTTCATCGCAGTTGGATTAAACTTTCAGCAAATGCTGAGATGATTAAATCTTTTTTTCAAGGATAATGGTTGCTCCCTTATGCCCGGGGATAGCCCCTTTGACCAGGATCAGGTTTTGCTCAGGGAAAACCTTGAGGACGCGCAGGTTTTTGACCGTTACCTGCTGACCGCCATCGCGGCCTGCCATGCGCATGCCTTTGAATACCTTGGAAGGGAAAGAGGAAGCGCCGATAGAGCCCGGCGCCCGGCCGCGGTTGTGCTGACCGTGGGTCTGGTCGTTAACCCCGCTGAAGCCGTGGCGTTTGACAACGCCCTGGAAGCCTTTGCCTTTGGTGACGCCGATCGCATTGATGGTATCGCCTTCAGTAAAAACGTCTGCTACGTTGACTTCTTCGCCAAGGGCTTTGCCGATGCTGAAGTTGCGGAATTCAACGACTTTTCTTTTAGGCGTGGTGCCTGCTTTCTGGAAATGGCCCAAGAGCGGCTGGGTTGTATTTTTTTCTTTGGCCTCGCCAAAGCCGAGCTGAACGGCCGAGTAGCCGTCGGTATCCTCGGTTTTTACCTGGGTGACAACACAGGGGCCTGCTTCAACAACTGTGCAAGCCACATTCTTACCGGCACCGTCATAGATGCTGGTCATCCCGATTTTTTTACCAATTAATCCGTTCATCCTTGATGAATTTATATCAGCTTTCGCCTGACAGCCATGAAAAGGGTCATTGTCAAGGTACAAAGCGTTTGACGCGCCGGCCGCACGGTGCGGGACGGCAACAACCCTGTTTCAAACGGAAGCTGATCCGTTGATTAAGGTTACGTCAGTTTAACTTGAATGTCTACGCCGCTCGGCAGTTCCAATTTAGAAAGGGCATCTACCGTTTTCTGGGTGGGCGTGTAGATCTCGATGAGGCGCTTGTGGGTACGCAACTGGAACTGCTCCCGAGACTTCTTATTGACGTGCGGTGAACGGAGCACGGTATAAATATTCTTCTCGGTGGGCAGCGGAATCGGTCCAGCTACAATAGCTCCACTGTTACGGACCGTTTTTACGATTTTCTCGGTAGATTTATCCACCAGATTGTGATCATAAGAACGGAGTTTGATTCTGATCTTCTGATTCATGCCTTCAACGAATTATTATGTCAAATTTTTAGGTTGTTAATCCAGGGGGAGCCTTGACGCTTTTGTCCCGGACTCCCCCTGGACCTTATTTAATTCAGGCTTTAACCAAGCCTTTTGCTTTTTCAATAACTTCCTTGGCGATACCTTCCGGCGCCGGGTTGTAGTGGGAGAACTCCATGCTGGAGCTGGCCCGGCCCGAGGTGATGGTCCGCAGGGAGGTAACATAGCCGAACATTTCTGCCAGGGGCACTTCAGCCTGGATGGCTACGGCGCCGCCCGGGCGGGAATCCTGCCCTTTCGGCAAACCGCGGCGGCGGTTGAGGTCACCGATCACGGCGCCGACGTAATCATCGGGCGTAACGACTTCCAGTTTCATGATCGGTTCCAGGATCACCGGCTTGGCTTTGGGCGCTGCGGCGCGGAAGCCGTCCTTGGCGCAAAGTTCGAAGGCGATCGGTTTGGAGTCCACAGCGTGCATAGAACCGTCAAAAACGCGGACTTTCATGCTGTCGATATTGTAACCGGCCAGAATACCGCCGTCCATCATGGCTTTGAAACCATCCTGGATCGGCTTCATGTAGTTCTTATCGATAGAGCCGCCGACAATACCCCAGACGAACTGGAGTTTGAGTTTGCCGCTCTTGAAGTCTTCTGATTCCAGGAATTCCTTGTCGGCCGGGCCGAGTTCGAATTCCATATCGGCGAACAAGCCGGCGCCACCGGACTGTTTCTTGAGGCGTTCGCGGTGGGTAACCATCTGGGTGAGGGTTTCCTTGTAGTTCACCTGCGGGGCGCCCTGGTTGACCTCGAGTTTGAACTCGCGGCGGAGGCGGTCGACGATGATTTCGAGGTGCAATTCACCCATACCGCTGATAACGGTCTGGTTGGTATCTTCGTCGTAACGCACGCGGAAGGTCGGGTCCTCTTCAGCCAGTTTGGCGAGGGCCAGGCCCAGTTTATCCATATCTTTCTGGGATTTGGGTTCCACGGCGATACCGATAACGGGCTCGGGGAAGACCATACTTTCCAGAACGATGGGTTTGTCGAGTGCGCAAAGCGTATCACCGGTGCGGATGTCCTTGAAACCAACGGCTGCGGCGATATCGCCGGCTTCTACCCGGTCGATCGGGTTCTGCTTATTGGCGTGCATCTGATACAAGCGCGAGATCCGTTCTTTGGAATCCGAACGCGTATTGAGCACGTAGGAACCTGCATCCAGTGCGCCGGAATAGACGCGCATGAAAGCCAGACGGCCTACATAGGGGTCGGTAGCGATCTTGAATGCGAGGGCTGCAAAGGGATCGTCAACGGATGGGCGGCGGATTTCTTCCGCTTCCGTATCCGGGTTGGTCCCTTTGACGGCGTCCACATCCAGCGGAGAAGGCAGGAAAGCGCAAACTGCGTCGAGTACGGCCTGTACGCCTTTGTTTTTGAACGCCGTACCGCACATCATGGGTACGAATTTCATATCGCAAACCGCAGAGCGGATAGCGGCCCGCATTTCATCCGGAGAGATGGAATCGGGATCTTCGAAATATTTCTCCATGAGGGTCTCGTCGTATTCAGCGACGGCCTCAAGCAGTTTTTCGCGCCATTCGGCAACGGTTTCGACGAGGTCTTCCGGGGTTTCGATGACCTCATAGGTCATTCCCTGGTCGTGTTCGTTCCAAACGATTGCCTGGTTGGTGATCAGATCGACAACGCCTTTGAAGCGCTCTTCGGCGCCGATGGGCACCTGGAGCGGGATAGCTACGGAGCCGAGTTTTTCTTTCACGTCATTGACGACGGAAAAGAAGTCGGCGCCTGAGCGGTCCATTTTGTTGACGAAACCGATACGGGGCACTTTATAGTTATCAGCCAGGCGCCAGTTGGTTTCCGACTGCGGCTCTACGCCACTGACGGCGCAGAAGAGGAACACCAGCCCGTCCAGAACGCGGAGGGAGCGGTTAACCTCAACCGTGAAATCCACGTGGCCCGGAGTATCGATGATGTTAACGGTGTATTCCTGGTCTTTCCAACGCCAGCTGGTTTTGGTGGCGGCGGAGGTGATGGTGATACCGCGTTCCTGTTCTTGCTCCATCCAGTCCATGGTAGCTGCGCCGTCGTGCACTTCGCCGATCTTGTGGCTAAG
Source organism: Lewinellaceae bacterium (assembly GCA_020636325.1). GTDB lineage: Bacteria > Bacteroidota > Bacteroidia > Chitinophagales > Saprospiraceae > JACJYC01. The sequence continues at coordinate 91,017 of JACJYC010000006.1, read as the reverse complement.
ACCGGTATAATAGAGTACGCGCTCGGTTGTGGTCGTTTTACCGGCGTCGATGTGCGCCGCGATACCAATGTTTCTGGTGAATTTTAAATCCTTTGCCATGATATTAATCCTTCACGGGATTTATAAATACGAAATCAAATTAAACACGGAAGTGAGCGAACGCGCGGTTGGATTCGGCCATTTTGTGGGTATCCTCCTTACGTTTGACTGCTGCGCCTTCGCCTTTGCTGGCTGCGATCACTTCGGCGGCCAGTTTTTCGGCCATTCCCTTGCCGCTGCGGGCGCGGGAGAAGCGGATCAGCCATTTCATCCCGATGGAAACCTTGCGCTTTGCGCGGATCTCGGTCGGGATCTGGAAGGTAGCGCCACCGATACGGCGGCTGCGAACCTCCACCTGAGGCATTACGTTGTTAAGGGCTTTTTTCCAGATGCCGTGTTCATCCTGAGCGGTGCGCTCTTTGACGATGTCCATTGCATCATAGAAAATACGGAAGGCGGTTCCTTTTTTGCCTTCCCACATCATGTTGTTGACAAATTGGGTGACCATCGGATCCTGATAGCGAGGATCTGGTGCGATGAATCTCAATTTGGGTTTTCTTTTCCTCATGGTTGTCAATTAGCGGTTTCGCCTGCCGGGGGCAGGTACCAAAACATAATTATTATTTTTTAGGTCTCTTGGTTCCGTACCGCGAGCGGCTTTGTTTGCGATCGTTTACACCTGCCGTATCCAAAGCGCCGCGAACGATGGTGTAGCGAACACCGGGAAGGTCTTTCACCCTGCCTCCGCGGATAAGCACGATGGAGTGCTCCTGGAGGTTGTGACCTTCGCCCGGAATGTAGGCGATCACCTCGATCTGGTTGGTCAGACGAACCTTAGCCACCTTGCGCAAGGCCGAGTTGGGTTTTTTCGGCGTAGTAGTGTATACACGGGTACATACGCCACGTTTCTGGGGGCATGCATCCAATGCGCGCGATTTGCTTTTTACTTCTACTTTCCGCCGCCCGTGGCGAACAAGCTGATTAATGGTTGGCATAATTTTTTCGATTAAAAACTCTTGTAAACCTTGCCTTTAAAGGGTTTTAACGGCGGCATAACATACCCCTCCCCGAAAAGCGAATGCAAAGGTATAGCTTTTGATCCGAAAAACAATGGCTGAATAAAAAAAATATTTGGTTTTGTTGCGGCCCGTCCCCCGTACTAAAAATTGTGCGGCCCGTCCCGGAAAACGGTATCAGAAATAAAGTTTGGCATTTACAAAAGACCGGACAATATTATTGCCGGATCTGCCGGGCAAAGTTGACGGTTGGAGGCCCAAAAATCACTTTCCGGGCTCGTCGGCTGGTTTTGGGATGAGGAACAGCCTTGTTTGGCGTCCGTCAATATACCTGACCGAGCTGCCGTCAAAGAAGGCATCCTCTTCCATCATGATGCGGATCTCTTTTTTCCAGGCTTCGAGGAATACGGCTGTGTTCAGTTCGATGGAGTAAGCGGTATTGGGGTACATCGGGTAATCGCCGGTATGGGGTACGCCGCCCTGTTGGTCCCACATTCCGATGGTTGGGCCAGCGGCGTGCCCGTGGTAGCCGATCGGGTGGGTATAAATAGAAGGCTTAAGCCCTTCTTCCGCGGCTTTTGCGCGGGCGGCGGCCAGTATCTCGTTGCCGGTGCGGCCCGGGCGGAATTCCTGTGTCAGGATATCCATCAGGCGGAGGCCTTTTCCAAAGGCGTTTTTCAGTTCATCCGGGGCATCCGTTTCACCTGGTTTCAGGATATAGGCGTTTTCCTGGGTATCCGTGTTCAGTCCGAGATAAGTGATGCCGAAGTCGACATGGATCAGATCGCCGGGCTGGATAACCTGTTCGTCCGGACGTTTGGAAAAAGCGCGCAGGTGGTCAAAATTTTCGGGGTCGGCTCGTTGGATATCCACGGTGGGATGGAACCAGGTTTCGAGGCCCAGTCCGCGAATTCGCTCGCGAAACCACCAGACCAGATCCTCGGTCGTCGTAACGCCCGGTTGAACGGCTTCATCCGAAAACCCCTCTCTTATGATTTCGTGGGCAATCCGAACGATTTGCTGATAGACCGTCATCTCTGCGGGGATGCGGGTTTCGAGCCAGCCAATCGCCAGTTTTTCGGCGGAGGTGACCCTGTTTTGCAAGTCCGGCGGGAGGACGGCCTTCAAGCGGTCGTAATGCCAGGATGAAATGCCATCCGCCAGACCGAAGTGATCGGATCTGTTAACGGCGATCTTTTCAGGATTCCTTTCGGCGATGATCTCCGCCAGCCTTTGCCACTGATCGGGTTGCCGGTCGGGGTCCCAGGATTTTTTAAAGGTATCCCCGATGTCATAACGGGCGCAGGCCAGGGTTTCGAGTTCCGAGCCGGTATCATAGATCACCAGCATGGTTGTCCGGCGGGCGGCAAGCCAAAGTGCGGGCAGCATGGTCTTGAGTACGGGATCTTCGTTGTATTCCCGGGAGATCAGCACCCACATATCGATATTTTCCCGTCGCATCAGGTCAGGCAGCACGCTGTGGATTTTTTCGGAGAGCCATTGATCGCGTACGGCGGCCTGGTCTCTGAGCGGGAGGATAAGGGGCATTTGTCCGAAAACGGGGAGGAATGCCAGAGCTGAAATGAGGACGGCGGTTAATTTTTTCATGTGGGAAATTTGTTTGGCGAAATTGCCGGATATCCGGCGGCCCAAGGAAATCCGGCGCCGGGGTATTACTTTTGCGAAATTATGAAAAAAGCCGACTATGGAGATCAAAATGCACTTTACCAAAGTCCTCGGTTATAACCAATGGGCAAACGGCGTGTTCATAGATGCGCTGCTGGAGAACGGCGGAGCGGAGGAAATCCGCTTCATGAGCCATATTCTGAACGCACACCGCATCTGGCTGGAGCGGATCAACGGGCAACAAAAGCCATTTGACGCCTGGGCGGTGAGGCCCGTGCACGAATTAAGGGATTATGATGCCGAATTGAACCGGGCAACCCTTGAGGTGTTGGACCGTTGTGACCCCGAGGCTGCAATAGCGTATAAAAACAGCCGCGGAGAGGATTTTGAAAATACGGTTTCCGAAATCCTTCAGCATGTTTTGAATCATTCGACCCACCACCGGGCGCAGATTGCGATCCTGCTGCGGCAACGGGGGATTGCACCGCCGGCGTCGGATTATATTTTTTATTATCGGGGGTAGGATTCCTCGATTCTTCGATTCTTCGATTCCTCGATTTTTCGATTCCTCGATTCTTCGATTCCTCGATTCCTCGATTCCTGAGGATTGCAGTTTGCACACTTAAAATGAGAATCGGGCGTTTTGATCCAATAAAATGATGAAATGGTGAAAAGATATTTACCGTCGGGTTTGTTTCGGTTTTTGCTGCTCTCTTTTTTCGTCTGGCAGATGGGGATGCCGGGTTACGGTCAGAAATACAGCAATGAATTCCTCTCTATCGGGGTGAGTGCGAAGGCGCAGGCGATGGGGAATGCGGTAGTCGCCGGTGTGGATGATGTTACATCGGGGTATTGGAATCCTGCGGGCTTGAGCCGCTTATCGCCGGAGGCCGGGCTTCAATTGGGGGCCATGCATGCGGAATGGTTTGCCGGTGTGGGCAAGTTCGATTACCTGGGGATAGCCCTGCCCACCCATAATCCGGGAAGAAGGATGGCTGTTTCCCTGATCCGCTTCGGGATCGACGGCATACCCAATACCCTCAGCCTTTATGAGGATGACGGGACGGTTAATTTCGACAATATCAAGGAATTTTCGGCGGCTGATTATGCATTTCTATTCTCATACGGCCGGGAGATCAGGCCGGGGTTGAGCCTGGGAGGAAACGTAAAAGTCGTTCACAGGCGAATCGGTCCTTTTGCAACTTCGTGGGGTTTCGGCGTGGATCTCGGGTTGCAATACCAAAAGGGGGACTGGCAATTCGGGGCGCTGGCCCGGGATATTACCACTACGTTCAACGCATGGTCGTTCAATTTCACAGAAGAGGAAAAGGAAACGCTTGAGCTGACCAACAACGAAGTGCCGATCAACAGCGTAGAGATCACCAAACCGCAGCTGATCCTCGGAGCTTCCCGGAAATTTGCATTGGGCTCCAAAACCTCTCTGCGGCCGGAACTGGACCTGATCGTCACAACCGATGGTAAACGGAATACCCTGATCTCGGGGAATCCGTTCAGTGTCGACCCGGCTTTCGGGTTGGAGGGGGTTTACAATGATTTTCTATTCCTGCGCCTCGGCATCGGCCAATTCCAGACGGAGACTGATTTTGACGGCACGGAAAGGCTGGGCATGCGACCGAGCATGGGCGTCGGTTTTTCGCTGGCTGCCTTGCGTGTGGATTACGCCTTTACCGATATCGGCGACGGGCAGAACCGGTACTCGCACGTAGTTTCGGCCATATTGACGCTGAAGCCCCGCGTACGGGAATAACCTGCCGGAATTGATCTATTTCCCGCCGAAATAAGTTGCCAGTTCATCACAGGAACCTATGAGCCATTGGTAGTAGGCTGTACCTTTGTATTGATCCTGCCATTGATCATAGGGCGCTTTCAGTTTTCGGCGGGCAGCAGCCTTTTCCTCTTTTTCCCACCACCACATGTTGCTGTAATCGTTGGCGAGAAAGATGCTGTTTTCCTGGATTTTACGGTCCAACAGCGCGATCCGGGCTTTCAATTCAGGATCTGTTGCCGCTGCGGCGGCCTTGTCAAGGTATTCCTTCACACGTTTCCCGGAAAAGTAAACCTGGGCCAGGTCCTGATCACCGGACGGAAAATTTTCCGGACTGTCATTGGTGCCTCGCCAGTAGCGGAACATCATCCAACTGTTTCCGAAGTAGGCGAAGTTATACCAGGCTACGGCCAGCTTGAAGTAATTTTCACCCGCTTTGGACTGGTCGGCCTGCGCAGTTTTTTCCAATTCGATCATTCGGCGGACCAGTTCGGTTTTGGCATCCGGAAAACTGTCGCCGGTTTTGGGCAGTTCCACTATCCAAAAAGGATCCCGGCGCAGCCATTGGGCAAATTCATACCGCGTACTCCAAAAATCCTGGTCTGCCTGGGCGAAAGCTTTTTCGGCGCCGGCCAGGTCATTTCTTCTGAACTGAATGGTTCCCTTGAGGTCCAGCAAAGCATTGCGGGAAGGCATGAATGCCGCGGTCAGGTATTGTTCAAAGGGCGTCTTATCCTTTTTCTCCAGGACGGCCAAAACCGCATCAATGTCTCCGGGGGCAGCCCGCCAATCGAGGTATTCGATCAGGGTGTAATAGGAGGATGCGTAATAAATCGATTCCTCAAAAGCATGGGGGGTGTGCATCGCATGGTTGGCAAAGAAGAAGGCCAGCGGAATATTTCCCTGATCTTCGTATTTTTTGGAAATGGCCAGGTGCAGCGAATTGAAATCCCTTTTTGCCTCCTGCCTGTTTTCAAGGCGGTCCGACAGGTACTGAAGCAGGCCGGCCATTTTCCCCTGAACGGCGGGGGCGTTGATATCCTTACCGTACAACAGCAGCAGCAGCTCTTCTCTGGCCTTTTGGATCCCCATCACGGAGTTTCCGGGGCTGCCGATCCTGGACAGATACGCGCCGGCCTCGTCTGCTTTTTCCAACATCATGGCGGTATGTGCGCAAAACAGGTTCAGCAGATCCATTGAGACGGCGCTCTTTTTTTCTTTCGCCAACCGTTGGAGGAAAGCCATGACCTCGCCCAGGTAAGCCAGGTCTTTCTGCAGGTTCTTAGCCCGGTAAAAATCCCTGTTTTCCCCGGTTTCGGCGGTCTCGTCATAAGGCGTTGCGACCGGTGTGAACCCCGTCAACTTTTCGCCCAATACCCAGTTTTCGAGCTTGTTGATCTCCCGGACCAGCAACAGGCTCAGGAGGTTGCTTTGAGGATCCAGGTCATAAACCCGTTGGATGCCGTTCAGCGAACGCCCTGGGTTCTTCACCTCAGTCAGGGCGCATAGTGCGGCCTTTTCCTTGTTGTTTGCCGCCATTCCGAGCATGCGATCCAGCAGGTTCTTATCAAAAAGGATATAGGCATTGATGGCTTTTTCCGGATTGCGGGCGAACGACAGGCCGTAGAGGAAATTTTTACGGACCGGATCCGTTTCGACAGCCGCCCGGTGGTGCAAGGCCCAATCGTTCAGGACGCCGGGGGCCGGGTCTTTGTCAAAAAAGCGGCTATAGAGGTCCATAAACCGAGCGACATCCCCATCATACCGGCACATGATCATCAATTGGTAGGCATACCGTTTTTTCAAAAAAGGGTTGCTGGTATTGCTCAATCGCTCGCCGGCGAGGTCTTTGAGGCCCTTGATCTCTGCGCTTGGTTCGGGCGCTGACTCATAGTCGGTCATTTCCCATGGGTCCAGGTCGTAGTAATTGGCATAATATTCATAGCGTTTTGCGAAAACCAGATAGTCCAGGATATCTTTGTTTTCCGGTTTCAGCAAGGTCTGAAAGAAGGCGTTGCCTTGAAATTTCCGGGTGGCTGCGCCTTCTTCCACGGCGTTCAGCAGGTCGTCCAGGGATCCTTGATAGAGGACCTCTCTGACTTCCTGTTCATCGATTCGGCTACCGACGGCATTTGCCCATTCCCGGCAGTTCCGGCTCCGGTCGGCCCCGTAAGCAGGTCCCTGATAGCTGTGCAGTAAATCCGCAGAATAGAAAAACGGCGAATAATCCTCTCCGATCACATAAGGATTCAAAAAGGAGATGCGGTAGTCCTCTCCGAAAAAGAAGATTCCGCAGGGCAGGGCTTTGAGGGCAAACGCCAAAAGGCTCATGCTAGCGGCGAGCCTGAAAAGCATCCTTGATTTCTTTTGCATGATAAGTTCTGATTTTTACGGGGTTCCATTCAAAAAAAAGGAGGGAATGCACCTTGCTGATCCCAGCCAGGCGATCGGTTACGGATTTGAGTCCTTCCACGGTCGGGCCGTCCATCCGGACAATATCGCCTTCGCGCATGAATTGATCATAAAAAACGGTATCCTTCAGGAAGCGATACCTGTTTTCGCCGGCTTTTTCAAACAGCGGATTATCGGTTACGTCTTCCGGAGACAATCCGCTTGCCAGGCCTTTGAACCGGTCTTCGTGAAAAAGTGCGCCCCAGGTAAACAGCGGGAGCGCCGCATCCATTTCCAACGGGTAGTCCCCGCGTTTGAGGTATCCCTCGATCAGGGCCGGGTCAAAGATGGCGTTGACTGTTTCCTTTTCATGGACCGGCGCCACATTATAGCACATCAATACGGCTTTTTTCAGCGGGGGTACGCCGGCGCCGTCGGGGTCGCGGAATTGGTGAAGCCTGAGGGTAAAGGAGATTTCGAGGCCGGGATTTTTTTCCTTCATCGCGTTCAGGAAACGAAAGTAGGCCTCGCGTGACTCGGGCGTCCAGTCGCAATCGATCTGAATTTCCCGGACCTGGCGGAGGAAGCGATCCTGGAGGGAGTCGACTTCCTGGGAGAGCTGTTCGGCAGGCAATTCAGCCAGATCGGGTCGTCCTTCCTGCCAGGCTGATGCATAAACGCTGTAGGAAACGTTATCATTCATCCGCTTCAGCTTGTCCGAAATCTTGCCGGCCAGTTCGTCGACGTCCTGATCGTGGGTAAACACCCGGTTGGCGATGTAGACAACGGGGATCGTCTGGAAATCTTCAATGCCCGCCATGGGTTGATCCCATCCCGTCTGCAATTCGCCTACGGGGACTGCCATGCCGAAGGTCGGGCTCCAGTCCACATCAAAATAGCGCAAATAGAAACGGGTGATGCCCAGGGAATCGGCCAGGCGCTGATCATTTCGGTCAAAATCGAGGGAGGTTTTCCAATAGTAGACCCCTGTTCCATTTGTTTGTCCTTCCGGGCCGGTTCTGCAGGAGGTGATGATAACCGCCAGGCACAGGGGCAACAAGCAATTTCGCATTTGGTTTTGGATTTAGGTTTAAAGGTACATCTTCCGGCAGTATTACCGAATATGGTCGAAAAAAAAACGCTGTGTTTGCGGGTTTAGTGCCAAATTGCACAACTTTGTCCAAAATCTGGAACATGACCCAAACCTGGTGGAAAGAATCCGTGATTTATCAGATCTACCCCCGCAGTTTCAAGGACAGCAACGGCGACGGGATCGGCGACCTGCGCGGCATCATCGAAAAGCTGGACTACCTCAAGGAGCTCGGCGTTGACATTCTCTGGCTTTCGCCCATTTACGCTTCACCCAATGACGATAACGGGTACGATATCAGCGACTATTACAGCATCATGCCCGAATTCGGCAATATGGATGATTTTGATGAGCTGTTGGCCGGCATCCACGATCGCGGTATGAAACTGGTGATGGACCTGGTGGTGAATCATACCTCTGACGAACACGACTGGTTTCGGGCATCGCGCCAATCCAGGGACAATCCGTACCGGGATTTCTATATCTGGAAACCGGAAAAACCCAACAACTGGCAGTCGTTCTTCAGCGGAGATGCCTGGACGCTTGATCCGGCCACGGGCGAGTATTACCTCCATTTGTTTTCCAGGCGGCAACCCGACCTGAACTGGGAGAACCCCGGGGTCAGGCAGGAAATCTACAAAATGATGCGTTTCTGGCTGGACAAGGGCATCGACGGGTTCCGGATGGATGTGATCCCTTTCATTTCAAAGCGACTGGATTTCCCGGACGCCGATTTTTCCGATTTCGGTAAAGTGGTGGAAGAGGTGTATGCCAATGGGCCGCGCCTGCACGAATTCCTGCAGGAAATGTACCGGGAGGCCCTGGCGGATTACGATGTGATGACGGTGGGGGAAGCGCCCGGGGTACCGCCCGGATTGGCCAATCTGTACGTCGGCGAGTCCCGGAAAGAGCTCAGCATGATCTTCCATTTCGGCCATATGTTCCTGGATTGGGGCCCCAAGAGCAAGTTCGATGTACGGCCCTGGAGCCTGCCGGAATTCAAGCAGGTTTTTCTGGATTGGCACCGGGCCGTGGGTGAGGAAGGCTGGATCAGCATTTTCCTGGACAACCACGACTTCCCCCGGGTGGTATCGCGGTGGGGCAATGATGACCGGTACCGGGTAGAATCGGCCAAGATGCTGGCCATCCTGCTGCTGACCCTTCGCGGAACGCCCAGCCTTTACCAGGGCACCGAAATCGGGATGACCAATGTTGCATTTTCAACTATTGAAGATTACCGGGATATCGAAACCCTCAATGCCTGGAAGGCTGCAGCCACGGCCGGCGCCGACCTGGATCAGCTCATGAAAGGCATCCACCGGCAGGGCCGGGATAACGTGCGCACCCCCATGCAATGGACAGACAGCCCAAATGCGGGATTCACTGCCGGGCAGGCGCCCTGGATCAAGGTCAACCCGAACTATCCGCACATCAACGCCGATGCGGTACTGAAAGATCCGGATTCCATCTTCTATTTCTACCAAAAACTGCTGGCCTTGCGCAAGCAGCATCCTACCCTTATTTACGGGGATTTCGAGCCGATGGCTATGGACCATGAACGCCTTTTCGCCTACAAGCGATGGGATGAAAACGGCGTTTATGCCGTATACCTTAATTTTTCGGATGAGATACTGGCTGACCTGCCGCATCCGGGGGAAGGGGAATATTCCTGGCTGACCGGGAATTATGGTCCGGTTGGATCACCGGTGGCGCCGCTGCGGGCTTGGGAAGGGAGGGTTTGGAGGGGGGAGGTTTGATGCTGGAGGCTGGATGCTGGAGGCTGGATGCTGGAGGCTGGATGCTGGATGCTGATGCTGGGGGCTGGATGCTGGATGCTGGATACTGGGGCTGGATGCTGGATGCTGGGGCTGGATACTGGATACTGGATGCTGAAACTGCCATGCTGCGGCTGGATGGGGGCTGGCCGCCAACTGCTCTTGAGGAGCCATGCCGGGCGTGGTGGAGGCTGCCCGCCGTCGCTCTTGAGGAGCTGGATACTGGGGGACTGGGGAGGCTGGATGGATGCCTGCTGGATGCTGGGGGCTTGATACTGGGGCTGGGCTGGATGCTGGATGCTGGGGGCTGGACTGCCAACTGCCAACTGCCAACTGAAAGACTGCCATGCCGCGGCGTGGTGGAGGCTGCCCGCCGTCGCTCTTGAGGAGCTGTGGCGGGCGGGGAGGCTGGATGCTGGGGATGCTGGATGCTGGGGCTGGGATGCTGGAAGCTGGGGGCTGGACTGCCAACTGGCTGAAAGATGCCATGCGGCGGCGTGGTGGAGGCTGCCCGCTTATCGAGTTGAGCTGAGGAGATGGACTGGATGCAACTGGGGCTGGATGCTGGGGGCTGGAACTGGATATAGGGGCTGGGGCTGGACTGCCAACTGCCAACTGAAGACTGCCATGCCGCGGCGTGGTGGAGGCTGCCCGCCGTCGCTCTTGAGGAGCTGTTGGCGGAAGGGGAGGCTGGATGCCGGAGGCTGATGAAATGGCTATGGATGCTGGGGGCTGGTCTGGCTGGATATCATATCAAGCTGCCCTGGATACTGGGCTCGGGCTGGGGGCTGGAGTAGGCCAAGGACGACTGCCCGCCGTCGCTCTTGAGGAGGCACATGGGGGGCGGGGAGGCTGGATGCTGGATGCTGGAGGCTGGATGGGGCTGGATGCGCTATGCCCGCCGTGGGGCTGGGGCTGGCTGGGCTGGATGCTGGATGCTGGGGCTGGGGGCTGCCAACTGCCAACTGACTGATGCCGCGGGTAGAGGCAGGAGTGCTGGATGCCTTGAGGAGCTGGAACCAAATTGGGGGCTTGATGCTGGATGCCTGATACTGGAACTGGATGCTGATACTGGGGGCTGGACTGCCAACTGCCATCGCTGAAAGACTGCCATGCCGCGGCGTGGTGGAGGCTGCCCGCCGTCGCTCTTGAGGAGCTGTGGCGGGCGGGGGAGGCTGGATGCTGGATGATCTGGAGGCTGGATACTGGATGCTGGATACTGGGGCTGGATGGATACAAAAGGCTAAAGCGTTTTTCAAAGAACTGCTTTGATTCAACTGGGGCTGGACTGCCAAGCCGTCAACTGAATGAGATTTTTTGCCTAATGCTGGATACTTGATACTGGGGGCTGGATGCTGGATGCCTGATACTGGAGACTGGATGCTGGATACTTGATACTGGGGGCTGGATGCTGGGGGCTGGACTGCCAACTGCCAACTGAAAGACTGCCATGCCGCGGCGTGGTGGAGGCTGCCCGCCGTCGCTCTTGAGGAGCTGTGGCGGGCGGGGGAGGCTGGATACTGGATACTTGATACTGGGGGCTGGATGCTGGATACTTGACTCTGAACAGTCCCTTTCAGGTTCTTTTTCCGTTCAAATATTATTTTTACCGAACATTGCACCTACTTGTCGGGTTTCCCCAAACATGGCGATCAACAAATCACTTATGAATCCTGCAAGACTCGCATTCAAGATGCAACTAAAGCCCGGGGTAGCCGAAGAGTACAAACGGCGCCATGAAGCCATTTGGCCGGGGCTGAAAATCCTGCTGAAGGAGGCCGGCATATCCGAGTACAGCATATTCCTGGATGAGGATACGGAAACCCTTTTCGCTTTCCAGAAGGTAAGCGGTCCGGGCGGATCGCAGGACCTGGGCAACCAGGAGATCGTGCAGCGCTGGTGGGATTATATGGCCGATATCATGGACACCAACCCGGACAATTCGCCGGTAACCATTGCCTTGCGGGAGGTTTTCTACCTGGAGTGATTCATTTAACCGCTGCCCAAAACGGGTCGCCGGCCGGAACAAACTCAACGGGCACTTCCTGAATGAAGGTTTTCAGCCAGTCTACGACCCCTTGAAAAATGCCGTCGGGGGTGGTCCGGCGCTAGTGGCGCGAAATCGCCAGACGAGCAGTCCGTTATTCCGGATATACAGTTGTTTGGCGGCTACGATATCGTCGTTTCCGAGTTGCCCGGTCAGATCAAGGTGGTTATAGAATGTGGGCTCGGCGGGCCTTGCCTCATTATTCCCGCGCTGCCAGGAATGTCCCCCAATCCAGGAGGCCGATGTCGGAAGCGTGGCGGGCGGCTTCGGCGAAATTGGTGACCAGCAGCACCTCCACCCCCCAGGTTTCGGCGATCAGCTTGCGGATCCGGCGGGCTCTTCGCCTTTCCAGCACGTCTCTTATATAAATGGCTTTGATCCGTTTGGGGTATTGCGCCGCCACCTGCAGGTAGATATCCGCATCTCGTTCGCCGCTGTCTCCGATGAGCACAAAATCGAGCTCGGGGTAGGTTTCTATGATCCGGAGGATCGTATCGAGCTTATGTCCATGATAACCTGGCGGGCGGTTTTTGTAAGAAATCCCAAAATCCCGGAGCAAGATCGGGCCTTTGGGCAGCCGGTTGAGGCGCAGGAAATCGTCGAGGAGGTCGTACAGGTTCCAGGGGCTGTTCGAAACGTAAAAAAACGGGTTTCGGGCGAAGGCGTCCGATGCCAATGCCCGATAAAAAGCGCTTACTTCCCGGAAAGCCCGCCGGGTAATCGCATTCTTCATGAAGGTCAGGTACAGCATCTGGATCTTGAGCCGGGAAGTCACGGCGGAATACAGCACCGTATCATCGATATCGCTGATGACGCCGAAACGGGCGGGGCCGGGAATGCAGATCTCTGCCTGCACCTCCTTTACATCCGGGTTATCGGGCAGGCCAACGGTGTATTTGTAGAAAGGATCCTGGTAACCTACGGATAAGGCCGGCAACAGGGCGGTTTCAAACTTGAAATAACCTTCCTGATCGGTCCGGAGGTTAAACAGCCGGTTACCGATCTTCAATTCCAATGGAACATCTGCTATTTCATCGCTGTTGAACCGCTTCAGCGTATTCATGAAATTGTGCCAGAACCGATCCTTTTCGCGGAAGCGGATCCCTTTGTCCTTCAGCACCCTTCCCTGTATAAAGACCCAATCCCGGCGACCAAAAGTGCGATAAGGCTGTATAGCGACAGGGGAGCTGCCGGATAATCCCGGCTTTACCTTGTGCCGGATCCGATCCCAAAATCTTCCTATTCTATTAAGGGCGCCCCCGAAAAAAGACATGCATGCGGTCTTAAATCGGGGAAAGATACGGAGATTTTACGGATCGATTGATGGATTGAATCGATCGGTCCGGTCAGATTGATTTTCGGGTTGGTCCGGGTTTGGTTCAGTTCTCTTTCGAAACCCGCGCTGCCTTGTCCGGGTCGAATCTGACCACGATATGAATCCATAGGGAGCGGGAGAGCCGGAAGACCGCGACGAACAGCAAGGCGCAAACCGCCAGCAACAGGCCGAATGAAGCGCTTGTACTCCACCCCAGCCCCCAGTGGAAAAACATGACGAAGCCCAGGCAGAAGAAGCCGGTAAAAATGTAGGAGAGGAACATGGCGCCGTAATAAAAACCGGGTTCGGGCATGAAATCCTCATTGCACTTTTCGCATTTCGGGTGCATATCGAAAGGCTTGCTGAAAGAAAAGGTCGGCGTAGTGAACAGGTCGCCTTGATGACACTTCGGGCAGGTCATATTGAAAATGCTGGCAGCGACGCTTTTATTTACTTTTTTGGCCATTTAGACGTTATTTTTCTGACTTGAAACCGTGTAAGTTCTGTTGAATAAAGGTAGCCGGAAATTCCTCTACCCCCGGGAACCCCAGGCGGATATCCCTTCCCTCACGGGGAATGTAAGCTGTGCCGAACAGGTAATCCCAGATTGCCAGGGTCAATCCGAAATTCACCCCGTAGCGCCGGCCTTCCGGCAGGTCATAAGCATGGTGCCAGATGTGCATTTCAGGGCTGTTGAACAGCTTACGCATGACCGGCCCCAAAGCCAGTGCGCCGACCGCAACGGATGCGGCCCAGATCCCCCATTTTGCCGCGAGGGAAGCGCTGTCGAACAGGTGGACGTCGAGCAGGCTATTGGCCAGTACGATGCCGATCAAAGCCCCCACTACCCCGCCGGAAACATACCCGGGTACCGTAATGTTGGCGTGGTTGAAATGCCCCCAGGCCAATGCAAATATATGGATGATAAAAAAATCGTACAATCCGTAGCCCAAAAGCGCCAGCGGAAGGTATTCCAGGGTCCGGTAAACGATATTCTCCATCCAGTGGTAGCGCAGTTGCGCCGCAAAGCCCATTTGCGCTACGGAATGATGCACTTTATGAAATTCCCATAGCCTCGGCGACCAATGGAGCAACCGGTGGACCCACCACTGGATAAAATCGCGGATCACCATCCCGATCAGCAGCACCGACCAGTAAGGCAGGCTGTTCAGCGGATTGGACGCCTTGAGGTTGAAACCGGAAACGGCCAGGATCCCGTTGTTGAACAGGTTCACCACCACATTCGACAAGGCGTTGTAAATAATGAGTGAGAACAAGAAAAAGTTAAAGAACATATAAAAGGCATCCAGCCAAAAGTCCTTTCGCGGAAAAGGCTGCTTTTTGCGCCATGGAACGATCACTTCGAGGACCAGGAAAAAGACCGAAACCAGGATCAGCCAATAAAAATAATTGTGCCAACCCGGGTGGGTGATTTCCTTCCACAGGTAATTCGCGTAACCTTTATAGCTGTTGACGATCAGGTCCCAATAATTCATCGTATTTCAACCTCTATTTAAGGCTGCAAAAATAGGTTAATCGGCGGTAATTTATCTGTGACCTGTGTCACCCAGCGGAAACTCTTTGATTTTTCCGGGTCCTTTTCTACATTTACAGCCGTATGAGTTTTCCCATTTCGATTCCGTTCTACGCCTTCAAACTCCGGTTGCATCCGGGCGCGCATGTCTTTGCCCCGATGAACGACCTGGAGGCGGTCCGTCTTGAGCCCAGCCTGAAGAAACTGGCTGAAAAATACGGAGAGAAGCTCCAGACCGAAGTGCTCAATCACGGCGAGTTTTATCAGGTGCTGGAAGAATACAGGAGCGGCGTTTTTACGGAGCGCGAGCTTGATCTGCATTTTCCGGCATCGAAGGACGGTTTTTCCTACCCGGCATTCGAGTTCTGCATTCCGGTTTTCATCACCGAACAGTCGCCGGCCGGGTGGTGGGGAATTGCCCCGACCCTGGGCGTCACTGCGTTCGGCAAGGATGAAGAGACCCTTGTCGGAAACCTGGAAGGCGTTATCCGGCTTGATTTTGTCCGGAAAGACCGGCTGATCGCCGTCCAGGAGATCGTTTCGGCCATCTGGTTCGAGTCGGTAACCATCCGGCAATCCAGGTTGAAATTGCAGGCCCATAGCCTGACCGAGCTGGAAAAGATCGCCGAGGAGGAGCATTCGAACTGGCTCAGCCAGGTTGCCCAGCCGCTCGCGAAATCGCCGGGTCAGCTCGCCTACGGGTATGAAAAGGAACTGGCCCAACTCAGCGAACTGTTGCGAAACAAATTTAACCGGAACGCCCTGATCGTAGGTCCCAACGGTTCGGGGAAGACCACGTTGATCTGGGAAGCGGCCCGCAACCTGAAAAAATGGAACGTACGGGGCGAAATCTGGGAAACTACCGCCAGCATCCTGACCAAGGAGCTGACCAAGGATACCGGCTGGCAGCACAACCTCGGTTTTTTGTGCCGCGAACTGGCTGACCGGGAAGACCTGTTGTTTGTCACCAACCTCATGACCCTCTTCGAAGTGGGCCGCTACGAGGGCAACAACGTCAGCATGGCCGAATTCCTTTATCCATTTCTGAGCAGGGGCGAGGTCAACCTGATATCGGAATGTACGGAGGAGGAGTTGGCACAGATCGAATTGCGGGCCCCGATGTTCACCGCCTGTTTCCGCATCATCCGCCTGGAGCAACCCCGCGACGGTGAACTGGAACAAATCATTCTGAACAAGGTGCGGGACATTGCCGGCGCCAGCAAGATCCGGCTTGAGCAGGAGGCGATCCGGGAGACGATCCGGCTGACCCGCCGGTTCAACCCTTACGCAGGCATGCCCGGCCAGCCTATCCGGTTTCTGGAGAGCATCATCCTGAACTGGAAGGGCGGGTCGGATGTCCCCATCAATCAGGAGGTGGTCATAAGGCATTTTTGCGAGTCCTCCGGGATTCCCGAACTGATCGTCAATCCAAACCGGCCGTTTCTCATTGACCGGATCGCCGATAATTTCAATCATCAGGTTTTCGGTCAGGCTGAAGCAGTCAACAATGTTGTAGAAGCCATATCGGCCGTTAAAACCGCGCTGACCAGGACGGGAAAACCCATTGCCTCGTTTTTATTCCTCGGCCCGACGGGGGTAGGCAAAACCGAATTGGGCAAGGTGTTGGCCGAGTTCATGTTCGGGGCGCGCAACCGGCTGGTGCGATTTGACATGAGCGAATTCGGGAACTACCACAGCGTATTGAGATTAGCCGGAGCCCATCCTTCGTCGGAGGGTTTGCTCACGGCGGCCGTAAGGAAACAGCCTTTTTGCGTTTTGCTGTTCGATGAGGTAGAGAAGGCCCACCCCACATTCTTCGATTTGCTGCTGCAGATCCTGGGTGAGGGCCGGCTTACGGACGGCAACGGGAAAACGGCCAATTTCTGTTCCTCCATTATTATTATGACCTCAAACGTGGGGGCCGACCGGCAGATGCAGGCGCCGATCACATTCGGCAAGCAGCAGGACTCCGGGCAGGTCGCCGCCGTTTACCAACGCGCTGCCGAGCAGTTTTTCAAACCGGAATTGTTCAACCGGATCGACCGGATCACGCCTTTCCTGCCCATTGGGCAATCCACCATACATGAAATTGTCGGAAGAGAGCTCCGGTTGTTCTACCAAAGAGAAGGGATCAAATACCGCCGGCTGAACCTGAAGATCCGCCCTGAAGTGGTCAGCTGGCTGGCGGAGCAGGGGTTCGACCCTAAATTCGGCGCGCGGCACCTGCAAAGAACGCTGAGGGCCAAATTGATCCTGCCGCTTGCAAGCCAGCTCAACCTGTTCGAAGCGGAAGAGCTGCTGAATGCGGAAATCTATCTAGACAGCCGGCAATCGCTGGCCTTTGACCTTTCATCCGATTCCGAGAGCCTGGAAACCTGGATCGAAGAACTGGAAAGGCAGAATTTTGCAGAGTATGCCAGCAATCTCAGGCGCAAAATGGCCGCGCTGAAAGCTAGCCCGCTCTACATTCAGTTTCGCCGGGATCTGGACAGGCTCGAAGCCCTGAAAGCCGACAACCCCGAGCGATTCTGGAAGGATGCGCCCAAGGCGGAATGGTACAATACCTTATCCCGCATTGAAGAAGAAGCCAAGTTCCTGCACCAGGATATCATTGAGAAGGAACGGATGCAATGCATGGCCTGTCTAGGACAAGGAGATTTCCTGGAAGATCCGGAGGCTTTGCTCGGCGCCTGGAAATCCCGGTTTTTCGCCTTTCAGGTCCGGTTGTACTCTACCGTTTTTGTGGAGGAAAACCACTGTTTTCTGGCCGTCTTTGGAAAAGATCCGGAGGGGCCGTTCAAACTGTATAACCAAATCCTCAAAACCGGAAACTGCAAAATAAATTATCAATCCGTCTGGTTCGACCCTGGAAATCCGGAAAAACAGGGTAAACAGCATGATGATCTATCGGGGGAGCATAGCAACGTGTACAACCTGAGCAACTGGATGGAGAACGAGCGCGATTTCCTGAAAAAACCGAAACCGGCAAGCCAGTTGTACGGCATCGTTTTCAGGATTGAGGCGCCTTGCGCCTGGCTATACTGGAACAAAGAGTCCGGATTTCAGGAATGGACCATGCCCGACGGTCAGCCCGGCCGATTTTTGATTGTTTCGAGCCTGAACGATATTGTTCCCTCCTGGGGGATTCACCGGAAGGAAATCTACCAGAAAGCCGCAGTTCGCCGCACCGTCATGGATTTCACCATGTCAGATAAAACCCTTCCGATCTCCGGCGCCTGCAAGCCTGAAGAGCGGGCCGGCGTGCTGAAATACGAGCTGGACATCCAATTTGAAAATACGCTGGAGCGGGAGATTTTCAAACCGGAGGAATGAACGTCAGTTGCGGGAGTTCAAGGTTTTGTTGAACTCGGCGCTGTGTACGTCGGGATCCTGCCGGACCCATTTCAGCATTTCGTTGGGCGGGATGATATCCTCATTGAAAAAGAACAGCCAGAAATTGCCCGGGATATCCAGTTTTTTCAGTACCCTCATTTCCTGTTTGGCGTACTGGCGCACCCAAGCGTTGCCGTCGATATTGCCGTCCAGCTGAACGATGAGTTCGTTGCCGATAGTACCTTCCGGCAGATCTGATCCCGGTTTTTCCTTTTGCTCCCATTCACCTGTATTGGCCAGGTCATCGAGCATTTCTTCAATTTTCATCACGTCATCGGGCCGACCGTCCTTGCCGATGATGGTTTTGGTCCTGTCGCCCTCGTAATAATGCAGGGTAACGGTGGCCAGGTCGGGAATCTGCGATTTAAAGGCATCCGGGTATTTCCACAGGTCGGCGCCGGTGAGGGTGCTTTTGAGCTTTTCCAGGGCCGGTTTGCCGATATCGCGGATGTAGAGGCCTTTTTTGTCCGTGAAGCGTTCGCCTTTGTAAGCGGCGATGCCGTTATCATAAACGGTGAGGGTGAAGACGGGGCATTGGCCGAAGCAGGGGCCTTTGCTCATTTCCACAACTTTCTTCAATTCGTTCAGATTGGTGTTTTTCACGGTCAGACAGCCGGTCTGGAGAGCAAGTCCCAGGATCGGCAGCAGGAGGGTGAGTTTTCTCATAGATCAGGTTTAATGCGCAATAATAGGGTTATTCGTTGATGATATTGTATAATTCGTCCAGTTTCGGGGACAGAACGATCTCGGTCCGCCGGTTTTGGGCCTTGCCGAGCGGCGTATTGTTGGAGGCCACCGGCGCGTAGAATCCCCTTCCGGAAGCGATTATCCTTGCGGGGCTTACATTATACTGGGTGAGGACCTTGACGACCGAGGTAGCGCGGAGGACGCTCAGGTCCCAGTTTCTCGAAGCGGTCCCGTCGGTATCGGTATGCCCCTCTACGGTAATGTCGATATCGGGGTTCTTGTTGAGGGCATCGGCAACCTGTTGAAGGGCTTTTTTGCCTTGCCAGTTGATCTCATCGCTGCCGCTGCTGAACAGGAGGTTCTGGCTGAGGGACAGGTAGAGTTTGCCGTTCTTCTCGGTTACGGAAAGGTCATCGCTGGTAAAACCGGTCAGGGCCTGGTTGACGCTGGTGCGCAGGCTTTTCATTTTCTGCTCCTTCAAGGCGAGCATGGCCTGGAGTTCGGCAATTTTCTGTTCCTTATCGTTGAGGTTTCCCTT
The DNA here is from genome assembly GCA_020636325.1 of Lewinellaceae bacterium. Classification (GTDB taxonomy): domain Bacteria; phylum Bacteroidota; class Bacteroidia; order Chitinophagales; family Saprospiraceae; genus JACJYC01. The sequence goes on along the minus strand of JACJYC010000006.1, from coordinate 71,780 downwards.
GGCTTCGGTGTAGTTGTATTGCATCACATTGAGGTCCTGTTCCTTTTGCTTGAGGTTATATTCCATCATCGCCAGGTCCCGTTCTTTTTTGTCGAGTTGGCTCTGCTGGCTGGCCAGTTGTTCCTGCAGGCTCAGGTTCTCATAGGAGGTATTGGTGATGATCTCCTTGTTTTGGGAGACCAGTGCGTTGTATTGACCGAGGACTTCCTGATAACTTCTGTTGAGCCCGACATTGGTTGCTTGCAACTGTTCCATATCCTGCATGAGGCGGCGGACTTCGGCGCCTTGTTCGCCCAGGTCCTCCTGGAGTTTTCTATTGGCGATGCGCAGCGAGTCGGCGGCCAGGGATTCCCGTTTGTAATAGGACAGGCTTTCTTCCATTTCGACATTGTTTTTCTGGGGCAAACAACCTGAAATCAGCAGGGAAATAAGGATGAAATGCAAGGTGTGTTTCATTTTCTATTGGTTTTGAAGTGCAATTTAGGAAATTTTTAAAAGAACGCCGATTTCTTATATTTGCAAAAAGTGCAAAACGAAAACCAATTCCAATGAAAAAACTGCTGGCCTTCCTGCTTCCGCTGGCGCTGATGAGCTATCGGCCGCATAGCGCTGACAAAGGCGAAACGCCGAACATTGTCCTCATTTTCATCGACGATCTGGGATACGGGGATGTGACCTGCAACGGCGCCCTGGATTACCGGACGCCCATGATCGACCAACTGGCCAAGGAGGGTATGCGCTTCACCAATTTCCTGACGGCGCAGGCCGTGTGCAGCGCCTCCCGGGCGGGCCTTTTGACGGGTTGTTATCCCAACCGCATCGGTTTCTCCGGGGCCTTGTTCCCCAATGCCAAGGTCGGTATCAGCGATAAGGAAACGACCATAGCCGACATGCTGAAAAAGCAAGGTTACGCCACCTGCATCATCGGCAAATGGCACCTGGGGGATCAAAAACCCTTTCTGCCGCTGCAACACGGATTTGACGAATACCTGGGCATCCCCTATTCCAATGATATGTGGCCCATGGATTATGACGGCAAACCCGCAACCGACTGGCGCAAGAGCTCCTACCCTACCCTGCCGCTCATTGAGGGCAATGCGGTAAAACGCCATATTGAAAGCCTGGACGACCAGGGCATGCTCACCTCCTGGTACACCGAACGGGCCGTGGATTTCATCCGGCGGAACAAAAACAACCCGTTTTTCCTGTACCTGCCGCACTCGATGGTCCACGTACCGATCAACGCTTCTCCCAAATTCAGGGGCAAAAGCGGCGCCGGTCTGTTCGGCGATGTCATGATGGAGCTCGACTGGTCGATCGGGGAGGTCATGAAAACGCTGAAAGAAAACGGGCTGGATGACAACACCCTGGTCATCTTTACCAGCGACAACGGCCCCTGGATCAATTTCGGCAACCACGCGGGCAATACCGCCGGTTTCAGGGAAGCCAAAGGGGTCAGTTTTGAAGGCGGCCAGCGGGTCCCCTGCATCATGCGCTGGCCGGGCCATATTCCGGAAGGCGTGATCTGCAATCAATTGAGTTCCACCATCGACATATTGCCGACGATTGCCAGAATAACGCATGCCGACCTGCCGAAAAACAAAATCGACGGCGTGGACATCAGCCGGCTGCTGGAGGGGCATCTCGACGAAACACCCCGGACCACCTTCTTTTATTACTACCGCAAAAACAACCTGGAGGCCGTACGGCGCGGCAACTGGAAGCTCGTGCTACCCCACCGCGGGAGGTCGTATGAGGGCCAACTGCCCGGCAATGACGGTCACCCCGGACCAACACCGGAGGACGTGCCCGTCAGCATGGGGCTCTACGATTTGCGCCGCGATCCGGGTGAGGAGTACGATGTACAGTCGCAATACCCCGAGAAAGTGGACGAGCTGCTGAAACTGGCCGACCTGGCCCGCAAGGAGCTTGGAGATGAGCTGGTGAAGACGGTCGGGGCGGGGAACCGGGAGATTGGGCGGGTGGAGTGAGGCTGTTGCTGGATGCTTGGTGCTGGATGCTGCCACGCTGAGGCGTGGTGGATGCTGGTGGCTGGATGCTGGATACTTGATTCTGGTGGCTGGATACTTGGTGCTGCCACGCTGAGGCGTGGTGGATACTTGATTCTGGTGGCTGGATGACCTGTCCTTCGGTATGTCAGGAATTACGATTAAAATCCGTAATTTTTGGACGCGTCGTCCAGTATAAGCACCCAATCCTGGCCGTAGCCGGAGGTAGGCGGTTTGAACTGCTGAGTACCGCGGTTCTTCACGGATTCCAGTTGGGTTGCTTCCCCTTTCCGGGGATTGTACCAATAGGCCCTGAGGGTTTCCCCGCTGATTTTACCCAGGTTGACGGTGAAAGGCTTGCCGGCCGCGCTGTACACAAAAAGATAATCCTTCCCACGGGTAGCCTGGATGCGTTCGGCGGCCCAGTAATCGTTTTCCACGATCAGGGATTGGTCGGGTACCCGGTCGAGGGCCGGCCGCGATTCCATCAGTTTGCGGACGTACTTCATCTGACCGGCGCCGGGCAGGTCCAGGGCTTCCTGCCAATAGACGTGTGGGCCGTTGACGGCTGGCCGGTAGGGCGAATACATTTGCCAGATATCGTGGCAGCCGTACGTAGCGCCGAATGCGCCGGAAAAGATGGTCAGGTAAACGGACTTGCGCACATCCAGCGCGTTGGATGTTCCGAGCTCGCGGGCGTTAAAACACACGGGATGATCCTCGTAGATCGGTTCCCCGTCGATGACCGGTTTGGCGGGACTCAGGTTATAAGCCCGTTGGATGAAATCGTAGACGTTGTTATCCCGGCAATGGCCGGTCTGGAACATATTGAAATCGAGCCAGTCGTCGTTGTGAAACCATTCGGCCGATCCTTTTTCCGCGGGTTGCGGGTGGAAGCCCATCAGGACCTGGTCGTTGCCGCCTGCGCCTTCGGCCACCCCAGCCGCCATCGCTCTCCAGATGGCCAGGTCCCGATCATTGCGCGGATTGCGGTCGCCGCCCAACAGCCAGATCACATTTTTGCGGTTCTTGTACCGGGCGCCGATCCATTTGCCGTACACCTCGGCATTTTCGGGTGTGAACACTTCAGGGCCGTTCCCCCAGGTATTTTTGAAGACCTTATCGCCCCAGGTGGGCAGCAGGGCGATCACCAGGCCCGCTTCAGCCGCCTGATCTATGATATAATCGACATGCTGAAAATACTGTTCGTTGGGTTGTCTCGGGTCATCGTTGATCAGGGGCAGATCGCCTTCCGGATTGGGAATGTGCAGCCCGTCAAATTCGGCCAGCGCTACCGCCTGGATCACGGTAAAACCCTGCTCAGCCCGCTTTTTGAGGTAATAGACCGCCTGTTCCTTGTTCAAGCGATGGAACAGCTCCCAGGCGGTATCGCCCATCCAGAAAAAGGGTTTACCGTCGCGCAGGATAAAACGATGATTATCGCTGACCCTGAATTGAGCCGTTGCAGCCAGTGCAAACAGCAGGAAAAATGCCGGTAGAAGCTTTCTTTTCATAATCTATACATCCGGAATGTTATCGAGTACGAGTTATTTCCGAGCAAAAGTGACATCCACGTCCCGGTCATCCACCCGAAGGCTCAGCAACCCCGCCAGGAACATGGAAACCCCGCCGATGATCAGGGCGTAAACGGGAACGCTGTCAAATAAAATTTTCAGCAAAAATCCCAGAATACCCGCTGCAACGATCTGCGGAATGACGATAAAGAAGTTGAACACGCCCATATAATACCCCATCTTATCGGCTGGCAGGATACTGGACAACATGGCATAAGGCATGGACAGGATGCTGGCCCAGGCGATCCCCACGCCCACCATGGAAACCAGCAACAGGTTGGGGTCTTTGATAAAATAAATCGAGATGAGGCCCAGGCCGCCGCAAAACAGCGCCAGCATATGGGTCACTCTGCGGCTGGTCCTTTTGGCGACGACCGGCAGGAGAAAAGCCACCACGGCGGCAATGCCGTTGTATACGGCAAAACAGATCCCGACCCAATCGGCGCCCTGGTTGTAGATTTCCGAGGTCGTATCCGTACTGCCGTAAATATGGCTGGTGACCGCGGAAGTGGTGTAGATCCACATGGCAAACAGCGCAAACCAGGAGAAGAACTGCACCAGGGACAACTGGACCATGGTCAGCGGCATCTTGAATATGCCCAGAAAAGATTCCCTGAGGCCGTCCCAGATCCCGACCCCGGCATTTTCGGCCTTCAAGGCTTCAATGTCGTCTGGGGGATATTCCTGGGTTTTGAGAACCGTCCACATTACAGCGCTGAAATAGGCGAACCCGCCCACGTAGAAGGACCATTTCACCGCATCCGGGATCATGCCTTCCGGGGCGGTATTGGCCAGGCCGAACCAATTGGTGAAGATATAAGGAAGGGCAGAGGCGATCACCGCCCCCGTACCGATGAAGAAGCTCTGCATGGCAAATCCGCCGGTGCGCTGTTCATTGGGGAGCATATCCCCTACGAAGGCCCTGAAGGGTTCCATGCTGATGTTGATCGAAGCGTCCATCAACCAGAGGGTGATGACCGCCATCCAAAGGGCGGATGCATTCGGCATCAGCAACAGCGCCAAAGTAGCCAGGATGGCGCCCGCTGCAAAAAACGGCCGGCGTCTGCCCCATTTCGGCAGCCAGGTCCGGTCGCTGTAGTATCCGATGATGGGTTGCACTAGGAGACCGGTTACGGGCGCTGCCAGCCAGAGGATGGGCAATTCGTCCTGGGAGGCGCCCAGTTTTTCAAAGATCCGGCTCACGTTGGCGTTTTGCAGGGCAAAGCCGAATTGGATGCCCAGGAAGCCGAAGCTCATATTCCAGATCTGCCAGAAGGACAGCTGCGGCTTCTTCGAACTGATCGATACTTTAGTCATCGCTTAAAGTTGCTGCTTTCCTTCAACGGCCGTTTCCGGAAAGGTTATTGGTTCGCTTTATTTACGTTCCGGCTAAAGTAAAAATTCTTTTGGAAATGAACGCGGAAAGGTTGCTAACGGAATACCTCCATCAGGTCGACGTCGAGGTCAGGAAAGATGGTCGGCCGGAGGGGGTCCTCATCCGTCACCGGCGCAAGACCGACGAACTTGCCGGTTTCATCCAGGATATAGATCAAAACCACCCGATCCTGCGGATTGACCAGCCAGTACTCGCGTACGCCGGCCTCTTCATAAACCTGGAATTTGTCCCGCATTTCCCGTTTGGAATTACCAGGCGAAAGGATTTCAATGATCAGGTCCGGCGCGCCGTTACAGCCTTGTTCATCCAGTTTGGATTCGTCGCAAATCACGCAAAGGTCCGGCTGGACGACCGTTGTGGTCTGGCCTTTTTTCCGGGATACGGGCAGGCGTACGTCAAATGGAGCTGAAAAGACCTGACAGTTCTTTTTATTAAAGTAGTTGAAAAAAATACGACTTAGTTCCCTGGATACTTTTTGATGCGACAGATTCGGCGCCGGGCTCATTTTGAAGAGCCTGCCCCGGATCAATTCGACCCTTTCGCGAAATTGCCATACCAGATAGTCCGCATAGGTATAGGATCCTTCCGGGTCGAGTTGGGAAAGGTCGGTGATGATGGTACGGCTTGTATCGGCAGCGGGCATGAAAATGTTTTATACAAAGGTACAACATTTCAAGGACAAATCTTATGCATCAGGACGAGGCATGAACCGCCCGCTTCACCGGCGTCCGGGTCATTTGCGGCGGTTTTCTGCGGAACCGGTAGATCAGCAAAAATGCGATACCGAGCAGGAGGCCTGCCCCGACCAGTTTCAGCCAGGCTACGGGGTGGAAAACGGGTTCCATGCCGCCTACGGGTGCAAAAGCGGCCCAATATGCCGGGTGGGCGTTCAGGGGGTCGCCGTCCGATTGGATTTGGGCCAGTTTGGCATTGCGCATGGCTTCGCTTTTGGGGAGGCCGTTCTTAATCCCCTGATAAAAGCCGGCCATGATGCGGCGGTTGGCATCGTCGTTGATCTGCCAGAGGGTTGTGATCACGCTGCGGGCGCCGGCAAAGAAGAAGCCCCGTGCGAGGCTGATCATGCCTTCGCCTTCGTAGAGTTTGCCGATGGCCGTTTCGCAGGCGCTGAGCACCACCATTTCGGCGGCCAGGTCCATGCTGTAAAGGTCTTTGACAAACAGGGAATCATAGCCTCCCTGATCGTTGGCAAACACAATAAAGGAGAACTCCCCTTCCGAGCTGTTGGCCTGCGCATGGGTAGACAGGTGGATGATCCCGGCTGTGGGAGCGAATTGGGCCCAATTGCCGAGGTTGGCGTTTTCATTGAGGTATTTCCGGCCGCCTACCGCATTAAAGGCATCTTCCACCACTTCCCGGTTGTTGGCCAATGCGCCGAATCCGCCTTTGCCGGTGAACGCGGGTGCAAACCCCACAAATTGACGGCCGGCGCCCTTCACCGGGCGTGCAGCGAGCATATGCTGCACGGTCGCCGACCAGGTATAGCTGATGTTGTAGTCCTTAACCAGGTAGGGATAGTCCCTGAACCGGGCGTCATTCCTGGGCTGGGTCAGCAAAGCGTCAAATGGCAAAAAACCCAGGGCTCCGCTTGGGACGATCATCAGATTTTCCGGCAGCCCCGTTGCCGCTACCGGTGCAAAAAGCTTATCGTATAGTTTAAATCCAAGTTCGCTGTAAACCTGGCTGAGCGCAGACCGGTCGGCCCCCGGCATCTGGAATCCTTCGATGGCATTCCGGAATTCGGTTACCCACTCATTGAGCGGAAAATCGCGGTCGATGGCCAGCCATTCAAACCGGTCGGCGGTGACGACAAAGACGTAAATATGCTGCTCGCCCGTAAAGTAATTGATGAAAGCATCGTCCGCGTGCAGGTTCGAACGGATATCCGCCAGCGTAGCTACCCGGTACCCGGACTTGAGGTCGTAATACCTGCGGTTGTCCTGGTCGAGCTGGGCGACCCAGGCGGTGTAGGCCTGGCGGCGATCCAGCACACGGGTTTCCAGTTCCTGGATTTGCGCTGCCGGCTCGCCGTCCGACCGGGCGTCAAAAAGGCGTTTTTCCGCCACGGCAATGGCAGCCTGCAATTCCCTTTCCCGCTCCATCACGCTATCCGGAAGGCTCGACAGGTTGTTGGCCATCGACCGGTGGAAGGCTTCCAGCAACAGTACGCTTTTGCTTCGCTCTGCAATGGCCAATGCGCGTTCCTCGTATGCCTGTTGGCCGGTACGCTGCCATAATTTAAGGGCTATGCCCATCGCTTCTTCGCTGCGGCGGCGGCTTTCCTCCGCCTTCTCCAGTTGGGAGCTTTCGAAGGGGAAGGTTTGCCGCAGCAATTTTTCCACTTCGAATACGAGTTCATGGCATTGGAGTGCCGACTCCAGGTCGATCAGGTTTCCGGCGGCATCAAACCGCTCCTGCAATGCCTGGGCTTTGCTGAGCAGGGTTTCCTGTATTGTTTTTTCGGCGTAGAAGGTAGCGGCTTTCGGGTTATCGGTCAGTTCACACGGATCAAAATCAGGGAGGATCGACTGCAGTGCTTTCTGGTGCAGGGCCAGCGCATCATCGTGCCGGCCGCGCAGCGATTCCATGGCGGCCCAGGAATTGTAGACCCTGGCCAGGTCGCGGGACTGGCCGGAGGGCAGCAGGTCGAGCAGGTATTGGCGGGCTGCCCGGTAGGCGTTTTCCGCTTCAGCAAAATTGCCGGTGCGGACATAGATATCGCCTTTCAGCCATTCGATGATGGATAGCCGGCCTTTGATCCCCTGATAACCGGCTGCGAGAATGGCGCCGAATGCTTTTTCGGTTCCTTCGGCGTTCTTTAAAGCTTCCGGATACCGGTTGAGGTCGGTATTGGCCTTGAGCAGGTTGCCGTTGAGCAATCCCACAGAAAAAGGGTTCAATCCTTTCAGATCCAGTCCTTCCCGGCAAATGGCGACTGCTTTACCCGGATCCTTTTTCGCGATATGCAGCGCCGCCAGGTCGTTGTAGGCCTGAGCGGCCAGGTCGTATTCTTTTTCGCGCAAAGCAATGCCTTTGAAACGCTCCAGCAGCAATTCGGCGGCGCGGTAATCGCCTAATTTGGTGTAGAGGTTACCCAATTCTTCAAAAAGGTAAATGGCCACATCCAGGTTGTCCTGTTGGAGGCGATCCACCAGGATCTGGCGGGCCCGTTCGTAATAGTTGGCGGCTTCCCGGTATTGTTCGAAACTGTAATTGAATGTGTAAGCAACATTGACATAAAGCCAACCGGCCTGGTCCCATTCCTCGTAGGTTTCGGGTTGTTTCCAGTTGTTGGCGGGAAAACAGCGACGGAAAATGACCATGGCCTGTTCCGGGTCGCCCAATTGGTCGCGGAAGACCTTGGCCACCTGCTTGCATCCGGCGATCCAGTCCTTCAGCGCGCCCTCCTGTTCAAAAGCTTTACGGGCATGATCAAGCGCCATCGATACGCTGTCGGGGTTGTTGTGCTTTGCTGCAACGGCGGCGGTTTCAATCCACGTTTCTCCGGATTGGGCCAATGCAGGTGTCCGCAACAAGACCAGCAAAATGGACGCAAAAGCGAAAAGTGTGAGGATTCGGGGACGCATGTTTTCGGTTTTTTGGAGGAATGAATCAGTTGTAAGTTGTAAGTTGTAAGTCGTAAGTCGTAAGTTGTAAGTTGTAAGTTGTAAGTTGTATGTTGTAAGTTGTAAGTGGTTAGGGTGATAACGGGGTGGGGATCTTGGAAGTTCCCGCGGAATGCCGAAAAATCGACCGGGCCGGCCAGGGATTATTCCTCCCTGCTTATGGGTTGGCTTCGGCCTCCGAGGCTGACGGCGTCGGCGTCGCTCAATCACCTGACTTAGGACTTGCAACCTGCCTGCCGGCAGGAGGCTTACGACTTATAACTTACACCTTACGACTAAAGAACCTTCCTGATCAGCCAGATCAGCAGCAGCAACAGGATCAGGACCAGCAGATAGGCCCACCAGGGCAGGCTGCGCAGCCAATCCATGAAATTGAAAGGCGGGCAATCGCATTCCTGACAGGTCAGGATCTGGGCGCTTGCGCCGTCGCCTTGTGTCAGTATGATCGGTTGAACTTTTTCGGTACAGACTTCGGGGGCATTTTCCTGATTGAACCGGATGCAGGCGTACATGGGTTCAAGGTCCTTGATGCTGAATCCGGGTTTGGTCAGCATGGTGAAAACGATCTGGCCGTAGGTGGCGTCGTTGCCGGGGCCGAATATTTGCGTGGGTTGGATGGCGAAATTGAGCAATTTCCAGGTTACGGTCCGCGACCCGGGGGAGGTACTCTTGATCACCTGGACGGTACCTGCGGTTCCGGAAGTGATTTCGGGATGCAGGTAGAGCAGGGAATCAAAGAGGCTTTCCATCTGGATGCCTTCCGGCATATCGATGGTGATGAAAACGTTGGTGGTGGGTTGGAGTCCGTCGTTCTGGAAATTGACGGTACAAAGCAGTTGCTGGGCGCCGTCGCCGCCGGGCGGGCAGGAGCAGGCTTCCAGTCGCATATAGTTCGGGTCGTAGGCATCCGACACCTTGCTCTTGGCCATGTAGACGTCTACGATATTGGCCGAGGGCACGCCGCGAAGCGGGGTCTGGTCCGCCTGGTTAACGGCATTGGAAAACCAGTTGCCGTCGGGGTCGTTGTTATTGGCCTGCTGGAGGAAGTCGCTGAGGTTAAAATCAGCGACCAATTGCTGTTTGGCGTCCGTCAGCACGGGGTTCACGTTGGTGGGTTCGTTGTTCTGAAAAACGGGATCCAGCGCCAGGACTGCCATCATCGACTGACGGGCCTCCACTTTGGGGTCGTATTTGCTGAGCAGCATGGTATCGTTGGTCATCTGGATGAACAGGTGCCGTTCTTCATTGACGCCCAGGTTCTGGAAGGTCCAGAAATAGGCTTTGGAGAACTGATTGGACAGCGCCGGGGTAGGGATGGAATTGACCTCATAGGGCAGATTGTCAACCAGGTTGGCGGGATGGTCGTTGAATACCTCTTTAATGTTGGAATTCATGAACTGGTTGACGCCGCCGACCTTTGCCGGGACAAAGGAAGTATCACGTCCTCCTCCGCGGCTGTAGGTGACTTTCATTTCTTCCAGGAGGCCGTTATAAAAGAGGTACACCTGACCGCTGACCGGTTGATTCGGGCCGGTTTTTTCGGGATTTTTGATGGAGAGAATCCACACGTTGGTATCGCCTTGCAGGCCGGGCGTGATGTGCGGCTGCAATTTGAGGTATACGCCTTCTTCAACGGCGGGTGTGGTCACATTGGGCAGGTTGTCTTCCAACTGGACGTTGACATTCCCGTTCACCCGCTTGGGGGGCGGATTGCCGCCGCCGTAAAGCCCGCTGGCATAAGCTTTGGTGGAATAGGTTTTGTTCAGTACCGGAGGCCCTCCGGCAGTCTGGGGAATATGATAGAGGTGATAGTTCAATTTGTCCCAGTTGTTCTGCGGGGAAGATTTGGACCAGCCGAAGTTACCGTCGCCATACAGCCAGAAGATCCAGTATTGCGGCGGCGGCGGCGTGACTTCCGGGGAAGAGCTCAGGGGGGAAAGCGGGTTCAGGCCGTTAAAAAAAATGGCTGTGGTATCGCCGAGGGTCAGTTTGACGGCAGCCGGAATTTGAGCGTCGGTTGCTTTGCCCAGGGACTGGGAAATGGACAGCGGCAAAAACAGGAGCAGGGAAAGGATGAGGGTAAGCGCCCGGCGGGTAATAGATGCAGTAAACCCAAACCTGCGGCACGGGAGGTTGATCGGGGTTGCCATAGTTGCTTTGGTTTGAATGAACAAATAGGTTCCAGGATGAATTCGCGGAAAGATAATCAAAAAGAGGTGTTTTTGTGCAGTTTTCACTGGTTTTTTGGGGGCTGTAACAAATTGTGGCTGGGGGTGTTGTGGTTTATTGTGGTTTGTTGTGGTTTGTTGTGGTTTATTGGGGTTTGTTGTGGTTTATTTTGGTTTGTTGTGGTTTATTTTGGTTTGTTGTGGTTTGTTGTGGTTTATTGTGGTTTATTGTGGTTTGTTGGGGTTTGTTGTGGTTTGTTGTGGTTTATTGGGGTTGGGTTTAGGTGGTATATGATTTAGACGGCAGGTTTGCCTTATTCCGATCTCAGCTGATCTGAGCATTTTACGATGGATGAGTCTTTCCCTGGGGGGCCCCGATGAGGTGCTTGGGCCGCGCCTTCGTTGTTACTTCGGCGGGCGGGGAAAGAAAACTGGGCAGCAGCGCTTTTGCCGCTACCCAGCCCGGAATAATAGCAACTATCTACTTATCTCCAATTGCCCTTCTGAAAATAAAACACCCTATGTTCTTAAGATGGTCTGTAAATCCTTCGCCGCTTTTTTCGTTCAACACCAGTCCATTCCAAGGGGCGTTTTCTCTTGTGCTATATTCCGGCATATTGATAAGTCGCGACTTTTACGCGACTGTTGAGGTCAAATTGCCACGCAGGTGCGTGGCGTGGGTATGAATGCTTCAATTGTCAACTCACAGTATGGTATAATCATTGCCTGACCGCGTCAAAGTTTTTTGGTTTCTTGGAGTTCCCTTCTTTGAGCCTGTGCCCCGGTTTCCCGGGGCTTCGGCTCGCTAGTGTGACATAGCGGATCTCAGCAACTTGGGTTTAAATCCGGAAAAAAGGTTGGACAGGAGCTGATTTGCTGCTGCCCAACATCCTGTAAGTGAGTCTTGCATTAGGACAGATAAACTGAGCAATAAAACCAGATTTTTATGACGATTGGATCGTATGCCTTTTATTTGGTTCGGGGTTTGCCTCCTTTGCCGAAGCTCTGGCGGCCGGTGCGGATTGGATTCCTCGATTCCTCGATTCCTCAGTTCCTCGATTCCTCCTTGTTCAGGCATTGATCCGTCAGGATATTTCCGGATCTGTTTTTTCAATTTTGCTTGTATTCCGTTGAATACGCTACAAATATACGGTCGGCACACCCCCGAAGTAAAACCACTTTTTCAACAAGTTGGGATTTCTATGCGGCGACTTTTTTCAAAAAATTCTCATCACATTTTGATCATTAAATTTTAAATAATTGATTATCAGTTATTTAAAATAAAAATAGTTTACCAGCATTTCGATTGTCTGTCTTCAAAAATTTTCATAACTTTGGATTTCTAAAACTGCAATTTTTGTTCAAAATTCTTATTTTTTAAGAAAACCATAACGATTTCGACCGGAATGAAGAGCAAAACCGACCTGCCCGAGTTGATCCGGGCCATGTCAAAATCGGAAAAAAGGTACTTTACGCTGGACGCGCAGAAGAGCGGGCGCCAGAACAGCAGGTATCTGGAGCTGTTTCAGGCCATCAATGACATGGCGGATTATGATGAAGACCAGCTAAGGGATAAATTCGGCAGCAATCTGCCGAGCGACAAAGCCTACCTCTACGACGCCATCCTGCGCAGCATGCGCGACTACCGGAGTTCGCGTTCGTATTCAGCGCGCATCAAAGAAATGATCCTGGATGCCAAATACCTCTACGAACGGGGGTTGTACGACCAATGTGAAGAGCGGCTGGCCGAGGCCAAAAAACTGGCCTTGGAACTGGATGACCAGCTGGCTTTGCTGGAGATCAACAAAGAGAACCGGACCCTGGCCTTCGGCGCACGCAAAGACTACAGCGAAAAGATCCGGCAACTGATCTATGAAAAAGACAACAACATCAAGGCCCTGACCGAAGAGTTCAAGCTGCTGGACCTGGGATACGAACTCCTGCTGGAATGGAAAAAGAATCTAAATCCAAGGCACCCCGAAAGGCAAAAACTGCTGGCGGACCTTTCTGCTGAAGGATTTCCGGATGACCGGTATATTCCCGAATCGGCATACGCCAAAAGGTTATATTTTCAGTGTGCCGGCATGTACGCCCAGCTGCTCGGCAACAGAGAATTGACTACGGAATACTACCTGAAGACCTTTAATTGGTGGGAGATCAATCCAAAACAAAAGAATGAAGAATTCACCAAATACATCGCCGATGTTTCCAACCTGCTGAATGCCTATTCCATCCAGGGGAAATATGAATTTTTACCGGACATTCTGGATAAACTGGATAAGGAAGACACCCAGAACTACCATGAAAAAGCTGCGGTTTTCCAAAGGTCGTCCATTTACCGCCTCATGTATTTCATCAATATTTCTCCTTTGCACGGAGTCGATCCGGTTATCCGGAAAATAGAAAAAGGCCTGGGTCTGTACCAGATCAACACCCCGGGCAGGTTGGTTATCCTTTTCAACGTCGCCGTATTGTTATTCATCAACGAACGGTTCGAAGAGGTGCGGCTCTGGGTCAAAAAGATCAGGGATCTTAAAACCACTTTGCGACAGGATATCCAGAAAGGGGCCCAGACCATAAATCTTATTGCCGGTTATGAGTCGCTTGATCCCGAAGAATTTGACAAGAATATCCGATCTACGAGGAGATTTTTTCAAAAGCTGAACCTTGAAAAATCCAGCTTCGAATTTAACATTATGGAGCATTTCAGGAAACTGGCCGGCGCAAGCATTTACGATTCAAAAAACGTAATGGAAGAGATCCGGCAGCTTGTTTTATCCTTTCAGCAACAGGACAAAGCCTCTATTCCACTGGGGTTGGACGAGCTGATCCTGCACTATGTTGATGCCAGGCAGCATAAAGGCAGCATCATTGACTCCTTAAAAAAACAAAGAAATGCCGTCAGAAACCAAACACCTTAAATATCAACCCCACCTGTTGCAGGCGCGGTCAGCCTGAGGGTGAATTCAACGGTGTTCCCTGTTTTTTTGATGTTCAGGGTATTGGTCTGCAGCGAGAAGAATTCAAAATTACATTTGGTAGCAGCCTGGGCCGTGACAGCTGACCCGGTAAAACCGAAATCAATGTCGGTGGCTCCGATCACACCAAGGGTAAGTTTTTCCTTGATAAAGAAGGTGGTCCATTGTCCTTTGGAAACGTCAACTTTAAAAGACTTGACCGATCTTGCCGCGGCATCCGGATTCACTGCGCCGCCTTCTCCGGTACCGGGGGTTGCGGCAAGTGCTGTAGCAGCAGTGATCTGTCCGTCGAGCGTACCCAGAACAACGCCGGTTTTAACTTCAAGATCAAATTCAATGGCGCGGCCGTTGTCAATGACATAAAGCTTGGACATGTCCGACGAAAGGGTAACAGAGTTGACCATAGTGGTTACTATTTTAAAGGATTTCGATGCTTGGGGCAATTGTTCGTTTTTTACAGTTCCCATTCCTCCACCTTGTCCGGCGCTTTTGCTCCGAAACAGGTTGGTCAGGAAATCAAGGATACCAGGCATTTTGGCGATAGATTGTTATACCCGTAAAAGTAGTAATTTTTGAATTACCTATAATGTTACAACGGATTTTTGCGCGCTCAGGGTGTCAATACCCCAACACTTTCAACATCGACTCCGATGACTGTTCCGGCTGGTACAACCGGTCCACCAGGTTTCCCTGAGCGTCTTTATCGATGAGGATATGCTTGGGCGACGGGATCAGGCAATGTTTGATGCCGCCGTACCCTGAAATGGAATCCTGGTAAGCGCCGGTATGGAAAAACCCGAGGTAAAGCGGTTCCTTGTCGTTGGGATCGTAGGACGGCAGGTAGACCTGGCTTTCGTGAATCTCCGCGTTGTAGTAATCCGAGTTATCGCAGCTCAGTCCCCCGATGTTCACTCGCCGGTAGTCGTTCTGCCATTTGTTGATGGGCAGCAGGATAAAGCGCTCACCGATCCCCCAGGTATCCGGCAAGGTGGTCATGAGCGAATTGTCGATCATGTACCACATTTCGGAATCGTTCTGCTGCTTTTGGGCGAGTACGGAAAAGATGGTCGCCCCGGATTCGCCGACGGTGTATTTTCCGAACTCAGTAAAGATATCCGGCTCCGGCACTTCGGCTTCCTCGCATTCCGCCAGGATATTGGCCACGATCTCCCGGACCATATATTTATAATCGAACTCAAAACCCAGCGAGTTGCGGATGGGCATCCCGCCGCCGATATTGATGCCGTGGAGGTCTTCTGATTCTTTTTTCAGCTCGCAATACAGCTTGATGGCCTTTTTGAGCTCACCCCAATAGTACAAGGTATCGCGGATGCCCGTATCAACAAAGAAGTGGAGCAGGCGCAATTTGAACTTGGGCTTTCCGGCAATTTTTTCGCGGTAGAACCGGGCTACGTCAGAGGCGCGGATGCCCAGGCGCGAGGTGTAGAACTCAAAATTGGGCTCTTCTTCCGTGGCAACCCGGATGCCTACATTGCATTCCCCTTTAACGTGTTTTTCGTAATAATCGATCTCCTCCATATTGTCGCAGACGGGGATCACGTTGTGAAAGCCGTCATTGATCAGGGCGACAATTTTTTCGAGATAGCCCTTGGTCTTGAATCCGTTGCAGATGATGATGATGTCCTTGTCGATCTTTTTCTGGGCGTAAAGCCTCATTATCAGATCGATATCAAACGCAGAGGAGGTTTCCAGCTGGGCGTCGTGGTCGACGACTTCCTGAAGCACATAGCTGAAATGGCAACTCTTTGTGCAATAACAATAATGGTATTTGCCGGCATAGCCCAGGGATCGCATGGCACGGGTAAAGAGGTTCCGGGCCTTTTTGATCTGCGAACCGATTTTGGGCAGATAGGTCAATTTCAGCGGCGTCCCGTACTTGCGGATCAGATGAATCAGGGGAATTTCGTTGAATACGAGGTACCCGTCTTCCAGATCAAAACCTTCCTGCGGGAAATAGAAGGTCTGGTCAATTAGGTCAAAATACTTGTTGGTCACTCCAGGTTCCTGGTTTAAAGGTCAAAAAAATGTTGAAGTTTACCCCAAGAAAAAGCCATGCAAATGTATAGTAAAAATTGAAAAAGCGACAACTTGACCCTAATTTTTTCACAATGCAGCCAACCGTTCAGACCGTTTGAATCTCCTGCGCCTTGCGCAGTTTTTTCAACGGCCCGGTGGAGAGCAATAAAGCCGTCAGCACAAACACCGCCCCTGCGAGGAAGGGGGCGCCCGGAAAGAAAACCGGCGCATTTTCCGATGTAAAGTACCCGAACAGGTTGGTCATCAGCGGCGGGCCGACCACGGAGGTCAGGCTCATCAGGCTGGTGAGCGCGCCTTGCAGCTCGCCCTGCGAATTGGCGGGCACCTGGTTGGACATGATGCCCTGCAGCGCCGGCCCGGCCAGTCCGCTCAAGGCAAACGGCACCATGATGGCATACATCATCCAGCCGGCACTGGCGAATGCGAATCCTACAAACCCGATCGCATACAGGATCAATCCCAGGTAAACCGACCGCACTTCGCCCAGCTTCGGAATGGCCACCCGGATGAGCCCGCCCTGCACCAAGGCCACCATCAGCCCTACAAAACCCAGGGAGTACCCCACGGCTTTTTCATCCCATCCGAATTTTTCCATGGTATAATAGGCCCAGGTGCTCTGGGTAGCGTGTCCGGCGATATAAGTCAGTACCAATACGGCGATGAGCCCTACAATAACCGGGTATTTCCGCACCTGCATGAGCGATCCCAGCGGATTGGCGCGTTTCCAGCTGAACGGCCGGCGGGATTCCGGCTTCAGGGATTCGGGCAGGATAAAATAACCGTACAGCCAGTTGAGCAGGGTCAGGCCGGCCGCTGCAAAAAACGGCACCCTGGGCCCAAAATGCCCTAAAAGGCCGCCCAGAACGGGCCCGACGATAAACCCCAGGCCGAAAGCCGCCCCGATCAGGCCAAAATTCTGGCCCCGCTTCTCGGGCGGGCTCACATCGGCAATATAGGCGCTGGCCGTAGTGAAGCTGGCGCCCGTGATCCCGGCCATAAACCGGCCGATGAACAGCCAGGTAATGGTGGGTGCAAAACCCAGGATGATGTAATCGATCCCGAAGCCGAAAAGGGAAGCCAGCAGAACCGGGCGGCGCCCGTACCGGTCGCTCAATCCGCCGATGACCGGTGCGGCCAGGAACTGCATTATGGCATAGGTGAACATCAGCCAGCCGCCGTACCGGGAGGCCATGCTTAATCCTTCACCCGTCAGTTCCATGATCAGCCCGGGCAGGACCGGTATGATGATACCCAGGCCGATAACGTCTACCAGAACCGTTATGAAGATGAAAATGAGCGCAGCTCCTTGTGGGCGTTTTGCCATACGTTGGAAATTGAAGGGCAAAGATAATCATTGGGGCATTTGACGGGGATATTTTTTCGGATTGCCGCATTCGCATACCTGTAAGCGGGAGCTCATCCGCTCCGCCCGCCTCTTGATTGTCCAAAAATTACTATCCTCACCCCCGCCCCGCCGGGTATTTTTGCCTGAAACAACCGCCTGCCATGAAACGATCTTTCCTGTTGCTGATCTTTGTTTTATCCCTTTACCGGATCAGCGCCCAAAGCTTCGGCAGCCCCGCACTTTCACCTGATGGTAAGCGACTGGCCGTTACGGTGGAGCGAAACGGTCAGGAGGACCTGTGGATCGCAGGCGCCGACGGCGCCGATGCGCGTCCGTTGGTAGAATCGCCCGGCTGGGATGTCCATCCGCGGTGGTCGCCTGACGGCAGCCGGCTGCTCTTCAATACTTTCCCGCTTACCGCCGACGAACCTCATGACGTGTTCACCATCCGCCCTGACGGGTCGGACCTGCGAAATCTGACGCAAGGCAAGTTCCCGGACGGCCAGGCCAACGACTGGTTCCCGGACGGGCAAAAACTCCTGTTCTCTTCCGGGAAATATCCGTCCATTCAGCTCTTCACCATGGATATTGATGCCGGAGGCGTCCACCGGCTCACTTCCGGAGAGCAAATGACCTGCACCTACGCTTCCTGTTCGCCGGATGGAAAAAAGATCCTGTTCGTGGGATACGCCGATCCCGACCGCGACCTGTACATCATGAACCCGGACGGTTCGGGCATGCAGAAAATAGCCCGGAACGCAGACGCTCCCGCCTGGTCGCCCGACGGCGCCCTGATCGTTTACCAAAAAAAAACCGACAAAGGTGTTGTGCTGTACCAGGTAAAACCGGACGGCAGCGGTGACGAACTCCTCTCAGGAGTGGAAATTCCCGGTACTACGCCGGCCTGGTCGCCGGACGGAAAACGCATCCTGTACGCCCGCCGGAATGATGCCCGGCGTTCGGAGATCTGGTCATTCGACCTCCAGGGACGACAATCCCATAAAATCCTGCCCGCAGCGTCGGCAGACCGGTTTTCCGGCATTGACCCTCAGAACATTTGCCGGCATATAGATATCCTGGCCTCCGATGCCTATATGGGCAGGCGGCCGGGTACTCCCGGTGAAGAAAAGTCTGTAAATTATATCCGGGGGCAATTTGAAAGTCTGGGTCTGCAACCGGGCAACGGGGACCGTTACACCCAGGAGGTGAACCTCGCAACCTTCAACCCGGTTGCACCGGCTAAAATAAAGCTCAGGAATACATCCGGCGAACTGGAATGGCTATCCCCAAAAGACTTCCTTCTGGCCTCGGAAAAGGCTGCGGAAAATATCCGGATCGACCAGGCGCCGATCATTTTTGCCGGCTTCGGCATCCATGCGCCGGAGATCGGATGGGATGACTACGCCGGGGTGGATATCCGGGGAAAGATCGTGGTCGTTCTTAGCGGCGCCCCCGATCTCTATACACAGGATAGCCTGCGTTGGAAAGGCGACCCGGCTGCCAACCTGTACGGGCAGACTTTTTATAAAAAAAACGAAGCGGCACAACGGGGAGCCGTCGGGCTGCTCACCATTTTCCGGGAACAGGCCGAAGGATTTTACACCTGGGATATGCTGGCCAATGTGGTGGGGCACAACGTTACCACTATTCTGAAAAATCCGGAAAAGGAACGGCAGCTCGATTTTTCCGGTCTGATCAACCGCCATTCGGCCAACGCCCTGTTCCGGTTCGCAGGCCTCGAAGGTTTGGATTTTCAGAAAAGGGCACTCGAGCCGAACTTTAGGGCATTTCCGCTCGATATTACCGTTCAATTCAGTTTTTCCAATACCTGGACGGCGCTCAACACCCAAAATGTAGTGGGGTTGCTGCCGGGCACCGACCGGGCCGATGAGGTCATCCTCTACACCGCGCACTGGGACCACGTCGGCACAGGGCCGGCCATCAACGGCGACAGCATCCGGAACGGCGCAGTAGATAACGCCTCCGGAACGGCCGCCCTGATCGAAATCGCACGCGCTTACAAGGCTTTACCTTCGCCGCCCAGGCGTTCCATCCTCTTTATTGCCACTACTGCGGAGGAAATAGGACTGCTGGGAGCCGTCTATTACGCGGCACACCCGCTCTTCCCCATCGGCAAAACGGTGGCGTCCCTCAATATGGATTCCCATTTCCCTTACGGAAAAACAACCCATGCCGCCGGGGTCGTTTATGGAAGATCCGGGCTGGACGGCTATCTGGAAGCAGCCGCCCGGCAACAAGGTCGGATACTCGTACCCAATACCCAACAGAACATCCAGGCGGGCATCTTTTTCCGTTCGGATCATTTTCCGTTGGCAGAGGTCGGCGTTCCCAGCGAATTTGCCGTCGGATTCGGCGGCGCAGGGGCAGACAGCACGGTTTGGGCCCAAAAGGCAGGCGCCTATATGGGCATGTACCACCAGCCGACCGATGAATACACCCCGGATTTTGATTGCAGCGGCATCAGCCAGGACGCCGAACTGGTCTTTCTGGCCGGCAAGGCATTGGCACAATCGGACGAGTTCCCAGCGTGGCATGCAAACCAGCCTTTTCAGCGATTCCGGGAAAGGTCCCGCTTTGAAACCGCATATTTCAGGGATGTCAGCCGGGAAAACCTCCCGGTCCGGTCCTTGCAAGGCCGCAGCATGGACGCGCAACCGCTGGATGCGGACGGCGACGGCGACCTTGACCTGGCAGTGGCCAACGAGTGGGGTTACAATATCCTGCTCATCAACGACGGCAAGGGAAAATTCACCGATGAATCGGATAAAAGGCTGCCTTTGGGCCGCCACGACAGCGAGGATATCGCCGCTGCCGATTTTGACGGAGATGGCGACGCGGATCTTATCTTCGTCAGCGAAGATGATCAGGTGAATGAATACTTTGAAAATGACGGCAAAGGGTTTTTCAGGGACGTTTCCTTTAAAATCCCTATTACCGGCACATCAAATGCAGTCGTTGCAACCGACCTGAACGGAGACGGGCGCCCGGACCTGCTCATCGGTAATGCCGGGCAGAACTTCTGCCTGATCAACGACGGCAAGGGCAACTGGAAGGATGAAACCGCGGAGCGACTGCCCCGATCCGCCAAAACCACCCAGGATCTGGAATTGGGCGATGTGGACGGCGACGGGGACCCGGACCTGGTGGTGGCCAATGAAGACGACAGCGAGATCTGGATCAACAACGGGCAGGGCCGGTTCACGGACGAAACAGCGCAGCGTCTGCCCGTCAAATCCGGCGAATGGGAAACCCGCGAGGCTCGCCTGGCAGATGTGGACGGCGACAGGGACCTGGATCTCTTCCTGGCCAATGTCAACTTCAGGGGACAAAAAGACAGTCAAAACCGGCTCTTTCTCAACAACGGGAAAGGGCAATTCACGGATGTCACCCAAACGCATTTGCCGCAGGAGAAAAGGCATACCGTGGACGGCAAATTCCAGGATCTGGACGGCGACGGGGACCTCGACCTGATCACGGGGAACGGATTCGGCAACTTCTACGAGGTTTATTTGAACGATGGAAAAGGAAGGTTCCGGAACGCCACGCAGGAATACATCCCTGCAGCAACCCGGGGGGACGGCATCGATATCGAGGTTGCGGATTTTAACGGGGACGGGATTAAAGATCTGTACCTGTGCAATTTTCAGGGGTCGGATTTTTTATTATTGGGGAAGAAAGGTTGATTTTGAGCTTGTTTGGGTACCCGCTAATTGCGCAATCGGATGGTTTCGGTTTGGGTTATTTTTTCATCTTCCCTATATTGCCCCTAAAACCGCCTGCCGAATGGACCAGCAATGGATGGATCAGCCCGGGAATGTCCGCCCGGGTGAGGAATTGGATGAAGCCGGATTGAAGCGTTTCCTGTCCGGATACCTGCCGGAATGGGACCATGAATCATTGACGATCCGGCAGTTTCCCGGCGGTTTTTCCAATTTGACCTATCTTATTTCGGCGGGCACCCGACAGGCTGTTTTGCGCAGGCCGCCGTTCGGGGCCAACATCAAATCGGCGCACGACATGGGGCGGGAGTTCCGCATTTTATCGCTGCTGGAGCCGGTTTACAGCAAAATCCCCAAGGTGATCGCCTTTTCGGACGACCCCGGTTATATCGGCGCCCCGTTCTACCTGATGGAAAAAGTGGAAGGCGTGATACTCCGCGGCGGGATGCCCCGGGAAATGACCCCGGCGCCTGCAACGATGGCCGGAATCGCGCACGCTTTGGTCGAAAACCTGGCGGCATTGCACAAACTGCCGCTGAAGGGCGGCGAACTTGAAAGTCTCGGCAAACCCGACGGCTACGCCGGGCGCCAGGTATCGGGCTGGGGGAAACGGTATTTTGCGGCTAAAACGGACGAAATCCCGGCGCTGGAAAACGCCATCCGTTGGCTTTCGGATCATATTCCGGCACACTCGGCGGCGGCGTTGATCCACAACGATTACAAATACGACAACCTGGTCCTGGATCCGGGGGATTGGACGAAGATCCGGGCTGTCCTGGACTGGGAGATGGCGACCGTCGGCGACCCTTTGATGGACCTGGGGACAACCCTGGGGTATTGGTCCACCGCCGGGGATCCGCCCGCCTTGCTGGCCTTGCAATTCAATCCGTCCACCTTGCCGGGCAATCCGTCCAGGGGCGAGCTGATTGGCCTGTACGAAAAGGCTTCGGGAAAAACGGTGGTTGATCCGGTCTTTTATTACGTATACGGCTTGTTCAAGATCGCGGTGATCGCCCAGCAGATCTATGCACGGTTCAAGCAGGGATTTACAAAGGATCCCCGGTTCGGCGGATTGATCCATGCGGTGCGGGCATGTGGGGATATGGCGGAGGAGGCGATCCGGGCGGGTGAGGTGAAAGGGTGAGAACCCGCCTTCGCCTGAGGCTTCGGCGGATGGGAGGGTGAGAGGGTGAGAGGGTGAGAGAGTGAGAGGGTGAGAGGGTGAGAGAGGGAGGGGGTGAGAGAGGTGAGAGAGGGTGAGAGCCCGCCTTCGCCTGAGGCTTCGGCGGATGGGAGGGTGAGAGGGTGATTCGGTTCAGGATAGGATATTGGTCATTTTTTCGATCTCCTTTGCATACTGCGCCAGCAATTTTTTCCGGATCTTCTTTTGTGAAACCGTGTAGGATCCGTTCTCCTGGGTCCACTCATCGGCGGTGAGGTGGAATTTGCGGATCCGCTTGTAATTGGGCAGGCCGGCATTGATGCGGTCGATTTCCTCGCCGATCCTTTCGATTACCTTGATATTGTGGACCATGTATTCGGGCGCCGTATAATGGATGTTGTTCTCCTTGCACCACCTTTCCAATTCCGGGAAATCGGGTGCGATAACGGCCACCAGATAGGGTTTTTGGAAGCCCTCCACCAGCGCATCCGCGATAAAGGGGGAATGCACCAGCCAGGCTTCCTCCTCTTCCGGGGAGACAAATTTCCCCGATGAGGTTTTGAACACGTCGGTCAAGCGCCCTTTGATCTTGAGGAATCGCTTGTTGACCAGCATGCCCGTATCCCCGGTTTTGAACCAGCCGTCGGGGGTGAAAGCGGCGGCCGTAGCTTCCGGCTTTTTGAAGTAACCTTTCATCACATTCGGTCCGGTCACCTGGATCTCGCCGATCCCTTCCTCATCGGGTTGGAATATGCGGATGCGGACCCCCGGAGCCGGTAATCCGACCGAGCCGAACATGTTCATCCCGGGCTCGAACCGGTTGACGGAAATGACGGGTGAGGTTTCGGTCAGTCCATACCCTTCGCGCACCCGGATACCTGCCGCGCCGAACATTTTGGCGATCTCGGGTTTGAGGGCCGAAGCGCCGACCAGGATACCTTTCAAATGGCCGCCCAGCCGCTTTTTGAGCCTGGAAAACACCAAGAGCCTGGCGACATAGACCAGGATGGTATAGCGGAGATCCAACCTGGGCCGGTCGCCGTAGTTTTTCCCCAAATCGAGGGCCCAATTGATCAGGCTTTTGCGCAGCCACCGGCTTTTTTTCAATTCGCCCCGGAGCCCTTCGTAGAATTTTTCCAGTATTCTCGGGACGGCGGTCATAAAATGCGGCCGAACGACCCGGAATTCCTCGAACAGGCTTTCGCGGTCGCGGCTGAAATACAGCGCAACCCCGGCCGCCAGGTAGGTATACACCGCCATGCGCTCGAAGATATGGCTCAGGGGCAGGAAACTCAGCGCCCGGTGCTGGTAATTGATGGGCAGGAGGGCGAGCACCGCCTTGATGTTGGACACCATATTGTTGTGGGTCAGCATCACGCCTTTCGGCGGACCGGTGGTGCCGGAGGTGTACATGATGCAGAAAACGTCGTCCGGTGTGATGGTGGGCCAATCCGGTTTTGCATCCGCGTCCATTTTCGGGTTCCAATACCCCTGCGCACCGGGTTCGAGGTGTCCGAGCGTTTTTAACTCAGGCAGGTCGAGATTGCCGAGTTTTTCGAAAAGATCGGCGGTTTGGGCTATGCAGATCGGGGCCTGCGTTTCCCGCAAAATATAGCCGATGTTCTCCACCGAAGCCGTAGCGTGGACCGGCACCAGGATACCGCCCAGCATCTGGCAGGCAAAATCGAGCACCACCCATTCGATATGGCCGGTTTTAGGAATGATGACCAGGCAATCTCCTTTGGACACCCCCATGCCGGCCAATGCAGCGGCCATCTCCCCTACCCTGCTGCGCAAGGATTCGGTGGACCAGCTTTGCCAATCAGCGCCGGTATGGACATTGACCGCCCTGGCCTCCGGGTACCTGGCCGCCTGGTAGGCCAGCAGGTCAAAAACGCGGGTAAAATCCGTGCTCATAGCTCCATGGCTTGTTTTTCCATCACCCGATTATCGAGCAGGTCGTAGATGATCTCGTAGAATTCCGGGAAATTGGGCAGACTGTTGTGTCCGCCGCCTTCGATCCGGTGCAGGTGTATGTTATCCGGGTTGATGGCCGCCAATTTTTCACTGTGGCTGATGGGGAAAATCCGGTCGCGGGTCCCGTGTATGAGGTGGACCGGGCATTTGACCACCTTCAGGAACTGGTCGGTGCGGATCTTATACCGCAGTATCCACTGCACCGGAAACAGGAACAGGTAGCGCCGGATATTGTGGTAAAAGCTGTAATACGGGCTGTCGAGGACCAGCAGGCGGGGCCGGTTCCAGGAAGCGATGCGCGCCGCGATCCCGCTGCCCAGCGACCGGCCGAACACCACGATCCGGTCTTCGGCATAGCGCTCGGTGATCCAGTTGTAAACGAACTGCGCGTCGTTGAACAGGGTTTGTTCCGTCCGGTGTCCGCGGCTTTTGCCGAACCCCCGGTAATCCATCATAAAAAAGTCAAAGCCGTTGCTGACGAAGTCCTTGGCGAATTTGCCCCACCCTTTGATGCTTTTGGAATTCCCTTTGAGGTAATAAACGATACCGCGGCTATTGGGCACCTTGAAGTAGATGCAGTTGATGCGGCCGCCGTCCTCCATTTCAAAATTGAGCTCTTCAAACGGGAAGGGGTACTTATATTGAAAGGATTTCTGGAGCAACTCCGGCCGGAAGAAGAAGTAATGCTGGAATAAATAAAAGAAAATGCTGAAGCCGATATAGAACAGGAAGATCGTTGTTGCAATACCGTAGAGCATGCTTGGTTGTTGATTTGTTTGACTTGTGCCGGATTTACCACTAAGGGCACTAAGGACACTCAGAACACTTAGGGCACTTAGAACATTAAGGTGGCCCTATCCGGTGCGGCGCCTGAACGGGTTAAGGCTCAGGCGAATGTAGGAAAAGAATTTGGAACGGGCAAAATCTGGCGAAAGCTTATCTCCGTTGCGCCGCCAGCCATTCCATGATCGTCGCAGGCCGGCCATCCACCATTACGGGGAAGCCGCCGATGTCCATCCGGCATTGGTTGGCGTGGCAGTAGATCCAGGACCAGTGGCCGTTGTAATGGTAATCCTTTCCGCCGAAGAAACCGGTGATGTCTACCACGTGGTCGAAGAACGAAAAATGCACGTTGGCAGCGCCGGCTGCTTTCAGGCGTTGGTACACCGGGATCACGGTCTTGCCCGGGATGGTCACCGGGTCGTCCTTGGATTGTACGAACCAGATCGGAAAGTCCTTGATGCTTTTTATCTGCTCGTCGGTCAGGTATTCCGATTCGTAGGCCAGGGCGCTGGGGTAAGCCGCGGCGAAGAATTCGGGGTGGAGCAGGATGAGCTTCAGGGTCATATAGCCGCCGTTGGAGCAGCCGCCGACGTAGATCCGGTCGGGGTCGACATTCGGATGGGCCGCAACAAAATCCTTGAACAGCGCCATCAGGGCGTCGTTGTACCGGTCATTCACCTTTCCGCTGGTCATGCCGCTGCCGCTGTCCATCCAGTAGGTCGGGCTTTGCGGCGAGAGAACATACGCCCCGCCGAACAGGGTCTGGATCTCATCGGAGGCGTAGTTGGCCGCCCGATTGGCGATCAGCGGGATGGAAGGGTCGGTACCGCCTTCTCCGCCGCCGTGCAGCCAGATGATCAACGGGAATTTATCTCCGGCGTTGGTGGGGGTGTAATAAGCGTAGGAAAGGGTCATGTCATCGCCGTATTTGAACCGGCCGGAAAGGTCGAACTTGTCGACCAGGGGGATGATCCGGTTCGTTTCCTTGTTCCACTGTTTCCCGTTTTTATCCGACACGGTCAACCGGTAATCGATCCAAACGTTGCCGCGGCATTTCTCATTCGGGAAATACTGGATGGGCGAGCTGATCGGCAGGTTGGGGCCTACGGCCAGCACCAGGGTGACGTGGTTACCCTGAGCAACCCTATTGCCGCCGGCATCCGACACATAGGCATATGTGACCGTCCGGCTGCCTGAAGCATCCTCCGCTCTGATGGAGCCACAGTCCGATTTCCGTTCGGCCGCAACCGTGTAGTCATTCATATTGACGGCGGATACCGTTTCATCCAGCGACAGGATTACCTTGTTCACGCCGGGGCCCCAGTCGAAGCCTTCCACTACAATTCCATATTCGCCGTCTTCGAGGTCCGGAGCGGCGGCGTTGAGGAGGTGGAATGAACAAATTGCGATGGCAAGCAGAAGGAGGAACTTTTTCTTCATTGGAATACTTTTTTGCTAATGTACTGCGATTATGGGAAATTCCTTACGGGATGACTCCGGATTCTCCACACAACGGACGCTCCAAAAATGAACGGCTGCCACTTTTACATTTCGCATTTTTTCTTTTACATTTTGCATTTGATCAACAAGTCAAGAGGCAACGGAAAGTTGCCGCTTGACCTCCTCACAAACAACCAAACGCAACGCCTTACGGACGCCCGTCAATTACCTAAAACTCAATTGACGAAGACGGCGCGCGTGGCCGGACAGCAGTGACCGAATATTCGTCTTGCTTCCTAGGTTTGCAGTTGTTGTTTTTGTGATTGCCGCTGTTGCCTTGATTTGGGTCTGGCTCAAACGATGCTGTGCGCCCCCATTCGCCAATGTCTTATCCTTCGCGCTTCAGGCTGTTTGAGGTAAATGTCCAAAAGCCGAAGGATAATGCCGCGCGCAGTATAACGGCCATCTGCTGATGCCGGAACCCTCGCTAGCAGTGTTCGTCGTCCATTCAAACAGGGTTTTCCGGAATTTCCAACAACGAACGTCCAAAATAAACGCCGCCACTTTTACATTTCGCATTTTCTTTTACATTTGCATTCCGCCGTTGCCTTTAGCCTTGTCACTTTCTTTTGGCGCCCAAAAGAAAGTAACCAAAGAAAAGGCTCCGGCTACGCAGCTGTGCCTAAAATCGCCCTGCATTCCGTTGCACAGAATAAACTCGCCTTTAGATTTTTGCTGTTACCTGGTATTCTTGATTATCTGGCAGCCCTTCTTTGCCCTAATTTTCTGGGTCAGGCTCAAACAGTATTCTGTGCGGCCACTCCATTCCGGCCAATTTCTTAACGGCCCATCTGCTGATGCCGGAACCCTCGCTGGCAGTGTTCGATGTCCATTCAACCAGGATACTCCCGGATTTTCCACACAACGAACGCTCCAAAAATGAACGGCCGCCACTTTTACATTTCGCATTTTTTCTTTTACATTTTGCATTTGATCAACAAGTCAAGAGGCAACGGAAGTTGCCGCTTGACACCTCACAAACAACCAAACGCAACGCCTTACGGACGCCCGTCAACTACCAAAACTCACTTAACGAAGACGGCGCGCGTGGCCGGACAGCAGTGACCGAATGGAATGAGTTTGCTGTCCTAGCGTTTTTTTGGTTCCTTTTTTGGGGCAATGCCAAAAAAGGGACAAAGACCAGAAGCAACGATCAGAAACCAAGGGTTAACCACTAAAAAGGTAAAAAACAACCCCTTCACTCCGATGTCTTCTTTGCTTGGCGCTGCCTTTAGCCTTGTCACTTTCTTTTGGCGCCCAAAAGAAAGTAACCAAAGAAAAGGCTCCGGCTACGCATCTGTGCCTAAAATTGCCCTCCATTCCGTTGCACAGAATAAACTCGCCCTCAGGTTTTTGTTGTTGCCAGGGTTTTTGATTGCCTGGCTGCCTGTCTTTGCCTTGATTTCTCGGGTCAGGCTCAAACAGTATTCTGTGCGGCCACTCCATTCCGGCCAATTTCTTAACGGCCCATCTGCTGATGCCGGAACCCTCACTGGCAGTGTTCGTTGTCCATTCAAACAGGATATCTCCCGGATTTTCCACACAACGAACGTTCCAAAAATGAACGGCTGCCACTTTTACATTTCGCATTTTTTCTTTTACATTTTGCATTTGATCAACAAGTCAAGAGGCAACGGAAAGTTGCCTCTTGACCTCCTCACAAACAACCAAACGCAACGCCTTACGGACGCCTGTCAACTACCCAAAACTCCTTAACGAAGACGGCGCGCGCGGCCGGACAGCAGTGACCGAATGGAATGAGTTTGCTGTCCTAGCGCTTTTTTGGTTCCTTTTTTGGGGCAATGCCAAAAAAGGGACAAAGCTCATACGCAATGATCATAAAATCAATGCATTATCAATGAAAAGACCTAAAGCAACCCATTCACTTCCGTATTTTTTCTTCCTGTCTTTGCCTCTAGTTTTGTCACTTTCTTTTGGCGCCCAAAAGAAAGTAACCAAAGAAAAGGCTCCGGCTACGCAGCTGTGCCTAAAATCGCCCTGCATTCCGTTGCACAGAATAAACTCGCCCTCAGGTTTTGTTGTTGCCAGGCGTTTATGATTGCCTGGCTGCCTGTCTTTGCCTTGATTTCTCGGTCGGCTCAAACAGTATTCTGTGCGGCCACTCCATTCCGGCCAATTTCTTAACGGCCCATCTGCTGATGCCGGAACCCTCACTGGCAGTGTTCGTCGTCCGTTCAACCAGGATACTCCCGGATTTTCCATACAACGAACGCTCCAAAATGAACGGCTGCCACTTTACATTTCGCATTTTTTCTTTTACATTTGCATTTAACCAACAAGTAAAGAGGCAACGAATACAAAATCAAAACCTCATCAACCAAAAATCAAACGCAACGCCCTACGGACGCCTGTCAAATACCAAAAACGTCCTTAACAAAGACGGCGCGGGCGGCCGGACAGCAGTGACCGAATGGAATGAGTTTGCTGTCCTAGCGCTTTTTTGGTTCCTTTTTTGGGGCAATGCCAAAAAAGGGACAAAGACCAGAAGCAACGATTAGAAACCAAGGGTTAACCACTAAAAAGGTAAAAACAACCCTTTCACTCCAATGTCTTCTTTGCTTGGCGTTGCCTTTAGCCTTGTCACTTTCTTTTGGCGCCCAAAAGAAAGTAACCACTGCTGTCCACCGGTAACCAAAGAAAAGGCCCCGGCTACGCAGCTGTGCCTAAAATCGCCCTGCATTCCGTTGCACAGAATAAACTCGCCTTTAGATTTTTGTTGTTACCTGGTATTCTTGATTATCTGGCAGCCCTTCTTTGCCCTAATTTTCTGGGTCGGGCTCAAACAGTATTCTGTGCGGCCACTGCATTCCGGCCAATTTCTTAACGGCCCATCTGCTGATGCCGGAACCCTCGCTAGCAGTGTTCGTCGTCCATTCAAATGGGATATTCCCGGATTTTCCACACAACGAACGTTCCAAAAATGAACGGCTGGCATTTTTAAATTTTACATTTTTTCTTTTGCATTTTGCATTTGATCAACAAGTCAAGAGGCAACGGAAAGTTGCCGCTTGACACCACACAAAAGACCAAAAACACCCCATTCACTCCGGTGTTTACAGCAATTATGGTATCTTGCAAAGAAGGGGACAATTTCCCGATTTTAAATGCAGTTTATTTGGACTTTTACCATTATCCGCATCACATAAAATCCAACGCATGAAAAAAATGAAATTATCTCAGGAGGTTTTCGACTTATACGATCAATACGCCCATAACCGGATCGACCGCAGGGAATTCGTTGACAAGATCAAATTTTATGCCGTCGGCGGCCTGACCGTACCGGCTATCCTTGAGTATCTTTTGCCCAAATACGAAGAAAAACAACAGGTCCGCTCCGATGATGACCGGTTAAAAATCGAAACCATCGAATACGATTCTCCGAAAGGCGGCGGCAAGATCAAGGGCCAGCTTGCCCGTCCGATGAACAGCGTGGAGAAACTGCCCGGCGTCGTGGTGGTACACGAAAACCGGGGGCTCAACCCGCATATCGCCGATGTGGGACGGCGGGCTGCGCTGGCCGGTTTCATCACGCTGGCGCCGGATGCCTTGTCCCCGCTCGGCGGTTATCCGGGCAACGACGACGACGGCAGGACCCTCCAATCCAAAAGGGACCGAAACGAGATGCTGGAAGATTTTATCGCGGCTTTCCAACACCTGAAGGATCACCCGGAATGCACCGGCAAGGTCGGCGTGGTCGGCTTCTGCTTCGGCGGCTGGATCTGCAACATGATGGCGGTCAGGGTTCCTGAATTACGGGCGTCCGTCCCGTTTTACGGCGGTCAGCCGGCAGCGGAAGAAGTGCCCAACATCAAAGCGCCGCTCCTTTTGCATTTTGCAGGTCTGGATGAAAGGGTCAATGCCGGTTGGCCGGATTACGCAGCCGCCCTCCAGAAAAACAACAAGGAGTACAACGCCCATTTATATCCCAGCGTCAACCACGGCTTCCACAACGATTCAACGCCGCGCTACGATTGGGATGCGGCCAATCTGGCGTGGAACCGGACCCTTGAATTCTTCAATGCCAAATTGAAATAATTCACTCCACCTCAATCACAAACCGGTGGTAGCGGGTCATGGGATGCCCGGCGCGGTCCTTCACTTCGGCAATGACGTGCAAGACGCCTGTTCCGTTTTCAGGAAGGACGATCGTTGCATTTACGCCTTCCGAGGAAACGGCAACATCTCCGTTGTAGGTGCCCACATCCTTGTAGATCCAGAAGACGGTTTCCAATTCATCGCCGTCGGGGTCTTCGGCCTTTATCTCCAACCGGACCTTTTCGCCCGGTTTGGCGGTCAGCCTGTCGCCGGTCATCGTAACCACTGTGGGCGGGTGATTGGCGTTTTTGTAGTCGGCCACACACCAGTCGGCCCGACCGGCAAAATCCTGCTGAATGGCCTCCAGCCAGCGAACCTGCGGGTAGGTGGGATCCGGTTTTCCGGTGAACGGGCTATAGTCCTGAGCGGCATCCCCATCCTCCCAACGGTTAGGCTGTTCGGCGGATTGCACCAGCCTGCCGCCCCATCCGCCCCATTCGGGATGATTGAGGTTGTCGAGGCCCACGTTGATCAGGTGCAGATAGGACGGTGAATCGCCTTCGGAAATAAAATCGTACAGGCCGAAATCGCCCCATTGGCCGCCTTTCAATTTAGTGGAATCACCGTGGGTATGTTCGTCATCGCCTTCCTGCTTCTGACCGTCGCCATAGCTGTAGTATTGGGACAGCAGGGGGCCGTGGTTGCGGATGATCTCGTCACCCATGAACTTTCCTTCAAAAAGGAAATGCTGTGTTTCGGGTACGGCGCGCTTCCAGGGATAGGCAAAACACCAGAACTGATTCGAATTGTAAAAGATCCGGATACCGGGCCAGTTGGGCGCGATATACTTCCGGTAGGTGGCGTCCTGGTCGAGAATAGCGTAGATAATGGCTTTGTCGCAGACTTTTTTGTAAACGGCATCCCAATCCGCCGTTCCCTTGAATTCGGCTTCAATGGCCTTCAATGCCCTGGCAATGGTATTGGTGCCGCCCCAGACCTGCAGGTACAGGGGTTCCATGTTGTCGTCCAGCAATTTGGCTTTGATGAAATCCGAGCCATCCGTATCCTGGTCCATTTCCCCTTCAAAATCGATATTGCCCACCCGTACCACGCTTTTCAGGTAATCGGCGGTTGGGTAGCCTTCGGCGTGTTTGATCAGGTTCGGGTAAATTTCCCCATAAGCATCCAGCAGGGGGTTCATCCACGCTGTACCCGGCCAGCGGAGGTCCGTTCTGGCGCCGTAGATCCTTTGCGTCATTTCCATTTCCGAAGTGAATTCGGTGCCTTTGCCGTCGCCTTTGTAATGCCACATGGAGCTGGAATAGATCAGCCCTTCGATGCGGAACTCATTGGCATAAAGCAGCATCCGGATAAAGGAATCCACGTCGTCGATCTCTCCGTCCGTTGTGACGATGGTACGCGGTTTTGGAGCGATCTCTTCTGGTACGGGTTCGCAGTTGGTGAGGAATACGGCGCTTGCCGCCAGAAGGCTCAAGAATTTCGTTTTGCTTTTCATGGTGTCTGATCAATAAGGGTTACCAATAATCAACTTACTAAGGCTTATCAATCCCTGCTTAATAATCCGGCAACGACCGGTATTGTGGTAAAAAGTCGTTATATCGCCGGGGTTCCGCCCAGAAATTGCTGCCATTTCCGGTAATCATCCTGTACGGATTGACGATGCAAATCCGGCGAAATAGTCTGGGTCTGGGCTTGGTTTAACCCGGATAATTGTTCAATATCAGCATAAAGGCCGCATTGCAGGCCCGCCAGGTAAGCCGCGCCCAGTGCGGAGACGTCCGCATTTTCCCTTTTCGTCAGGCTGACGCCCAGCAGGTCGGTCAGAAAGCGGATAACGAAGTTGTTGTTGGCGATCCCTCCGTTCACGGCAATCTCTTTCAGGGGCGACCGCATGTCCTGTTGCATGGCGTTGATCACATCCCTGATCTGGTACGGGATGCATTCCAGTGCCGCCCGGACAAGGTGATTCCTGGTTGTCCCGAAGGTCATGCCTTCTATGGAGGCCTTACGGTTCATTTGCCAATGCGGAGCGCCCAGCCCGCTGAAGGCCGGTATGAGGTAAACCCCGGCATTGTCCCGAACGGCAAGCGCCATTTGTTCCGTTTCTCCGGGGTCATCAAAGAGGTTCAATTCCTGCCGGAGCCATTCCAACGCAGAACCGCAAGCGACGATCGCCCCTTCGAGGGCATAGTCGACGCGGCCCTTCATGCTCCAGCAGATGGTGGTCAGCATGCCGTTGGCCGAATCAACCGGTTTGTCGCCCGTGTTCATCAGGATGGAACAGCCGGTACCCAGGGTGGCTTTTGCCGTTCCGGGTTCGTAGCATCCCTCTCCGAAAGCGGCGGCGTGGGAATCGCCGATTATGGCGGTGATGGGAAGCGGTTGCGGGAACAGGCCTTCAAAATCACTTTGTCCGAACTCAAAAGAAGACGGACGGACTTCCGGTAAACGTAGGTTTTCCAACCCCCACATTTGCAATATTTCCGGGTCCCACTCCAGGGTATGAATATTGAACAACAAGGTTCGGGATGCATTGGTATGGTCGGTCCGGAAGGTAGTCCCCCCACTGAGCTTATACAGCAACCAGCAGTCCACCGTTCCGAAAAAGACCTCCCCGGCCTGGACCCGTTTATTCAAGGCAGCGTCGTTTTGCAGCAGCCACAAGAGCTTTGTCCCCGAAAAATAGGGATCCAGGATCAACCCTGTCTTTTGCCGGATCATCGGTTCCTGGCCCTTGTTTTTCAACTCCTCGCAGATCGCGGTGGAGCGCTTGCAGGCCCAAACCACCGCCTGGCTCAACGCCCTGCCCTGCCGGTCCCAGAGTACAAAGGTTTCCCGCTGGTTGCTGATGCCGCAGGATGCGATCTCCGAAAGATCATGTCCTGCTTGGACGAACTGTTCCGCGCACAAGCGGACCGAATCCAGCACATTCCGGAGAATGCCTTCCGGGTCCTGTTCCACAAAACCGTTCTCAAAATGATCGGTGTGCAAAGCAGCCGTTCCTTTGGCTACCGGCCGGCCCAATCCGTCAAATACAATAGATTTGGTACTGCTGGTACCCTGATCGATCGCCAGGATAAATTGCCCGTTGCTCATGCTTCCTTCCGGTTCATTTTGTCGATGATCACGGCCAGCAGGATGACGACGCCTTTGGCCACCTGCTGCCAGAACGGGGAGACGTTCAGCAGCACCAACCCATTGTTCAGCACCCCGATGATGGCCGCGCCGATGACGGTCCCGGTGACGGAGCCAACGCCGCCCGACAGCGAGGTGCCCCCGATGACGACCGCCGCGATAGCATCCAGTTCGTAGGTCATCCCGGCATTGGGTTGGGCTGAATTGAGCCGTGCGGTCACCATCACGCCGCCGACCGCAGCCAGCATGCCGGCCAGGCCGTAAACCGCCAGTTTGATCCGGTTGATGTTGATCCCCGACAGGAAGGCCACCTTCTCATTCCCGCCGATGGCATAGATGTATCGCCCGAAGGCCGTTCGCCGGCTGATGAATACAAAGACCAGGACCACGATCAGAGAGATCCACACGGGTACGGGAATACCCAACAACCAGCCGGAGCCGATATATTCCAGTTCAGGCCCCAGGTTGGAAACGGGTATGCCCTGGGTATACAACATGGTCATGCCCCGGGCGATGGTCAGCATGGCCAGGGTGGCCACAAACGGCGGCACAACGAATTTCGTGATCACCCAACCGTTGAAAAGGCCCAGCAACAAACCGACGAGCATCGCCCCGAGTATCCCGCCAAGGACAGTAAACCCCACGAACAGGTCCAGTGACTCAAAAGCGAATCCGTATTTGATCAATCCCGCACAGACGGCGCCGGAGAACGCCAGCACGGATCCGACGGAGAGGTCAATACCGGCCATGAGCACAACCAGGGTCATCCCCACAGCGATACATACGTTTACAGAAATTTGTCGCAGCACATTCCACAGATTGGTTGCTGTCAGGAATTTATCAGACAGCAGCGCTATGAGTGCGCAAAGCAGGAAAAGGGCAATCAGGGATTGAGATCTCCGTAGCAGCTGGTTGTTAAAGGTAATGTTCATCGTTGGCTTGTGAGTTTGGTGATGGTTTGGGGGTTCATCTGTTGATTTACCTCCTTCGCTGAAGCTTCGGCGGTCGGCGGTTGATTTGCCTCCTTCGCTAAGGCTTCGGCCTCCGGACGACGAAGTCGCCTATGGTTGACGGAGTCGGCGATCGGGGTTTATTTGACCAGGCAATGCGGCTTTCAGCAACCGGTCCTCATCCACATCGGAAGCGGAAAAGGATGCCGTGATCCGACCTTCTGCCATGACCAGGATCCGGTCCGACAGGGTCAAAATCTCCGGGATTTCGGACGAGACCAGGATGATGCTCATGCCGCCGGCCGCGAGTTGCTTCATCAGTTCATAAAAATCGTGTTTGGCCCTGATGTCTATCCCTCTGGTAGGTTCATCCATGAACAATATCCTTGGTTGGGTGGATAACCACTTGGCCAGCACCACTTTTTGCTGGTTACCGCCGCTCAGGTTCCGGCAAAGCTGGCCTTCCGAAGGGGTCTTTATGGCCAATCGGCTGATATAGGACCGGGCTTGGGCATTTTCCTTCGATTTGCGCAGGACGGCTTTACCGGCCAGGGTCGGCAGGCTGATATTGGCCGAAATATCCGCCCCCAGGATCAACCCCTCCCCTTTGCGGTCTTCGGTCACAAAGGCCAGACCTTGCCTGATGGCCGACAACGGTGATTGGACCTTGCACGGCTTCCCTTCCAACACCAGGTCGAATTTGCTCCTGTCGGGGTGCAGCCCGAAAAGGGTTTCCAGCAGCTCGGTCCGGCCCGCTCCCATCAATCCGAATATGCCGAGGATTTCCCCTTTTTTCAAACCAAAAGAAATG
This sequence comes from Lewinellaceae bacterium, assembly GCA_020636325.1. Lineage (GTDB taxonomy): Bacteria > Bacteroidota > Bacteroidia > Chitinophagales > Saprospiraceae > JACJYC01. The sequence goes on along the minus strand of JACJYC010000006.1, from coordinate 36,473 downwards.
CCCTGCAGGGCCATTCGCCGGCTGACGTAGGGGTGCTGCAAACCGAGGTCTGAGACGCGCAACACTTCTTCCTCCTTTCCTGTTCCGTTTGTTTTGGTTTCAATCCGGACATCCCGGCCCACCATCATCCGGATCAGTTCCTGTTCCGTGGTATCCGCCATCCGGCCCTCGCCTTGCATGACCCCGTCCCGCAATACGGAGTAGGTATCCGCTATGCGGAACAATTCGTCCATTTTATGGGAAATGTACACGATGGTCCGGCCTTCCTGTTTCAAGGCCCGGATGATGCGATGGAGGTTATCAATTTCCGCGTCGCTCAGCGCAGAGGTCGGTTCGTCCATCAGGATCACGGCGGCATCCGTCAGCAAGACTTTGGCAATTTCCACTAATTGTTGCTCGCCGACTTTCAACCTTTGCACCCGGGTTTGGGGCGGAATGGCCAGGTTCACTTTAGCCAGGACTTCCTCCGTTTTCCGGTTCATCCCGGCAACATCCAGCAATCCCAGGGGCGTGCGCAGTTCCTGTCCCAGAAAAAGGTTTTCCGCGACGGTCAATTGGGGGACCAGGTTCAATTCCTGGTGGATGATGGCGATGCCCGCCTGCCGGGCTTCCCGCACGCTCCCGAACCGGACCGGCTCGCCGTTGAGCAGGATGGTCCCTTCATACCGGGCATACACGCCGGTGAGTATTTTCAACAAGGTCGACTTGCCGGCCCCGTTTTCCCCGAGCAACGCGTTGACACTGGCCGGTTGAAGCCTGAGGCTGACCTGATCCAGTGCCTTTACCCCCGGAAACGATTTTGAAATATTTTGGGTTTCGAGCAGCATTATTCCGGCTTTATCTGTGCAGGGGTGATTACGATTTCAGGATGTTCGGGCGTCTTTTTGCTCAGTTTGACGGCGCCGGTCACCTCAATCCGGTCGCCTGCCCGCAGTTGTTGCACCACCGGCGGGATGACCTTGGTTCGGATCAGGGCATTGAGCGCTTCCGACACCCGGTTGAATTCCGCATTGGTCTTAAAATCCGTCAGCTTCACCAGGCCCGAAGCATCGCGCAACGCATTGCCGAAAATATACCGGGTATTGATGCTGACCGGCCCGGCCTCATCGGTAACCAGCCGGATCTCATCGGCGGTGATCTCCGCAATTTCGCCGGCGCAACTGACCATGAAGTAGGCTGAATTGCCGATTCCCAGCCGGTTGCCGTATTGTTCAAATGCACCGTCCGCATCGGTGCGAACGGCCGCCAAAAGCGCCGGCAGCCCGACGGCCCGGTCATTTTTCAACATGCCCTGGTAATAAATGGAGTCGGCGTAGGCCTGGAAGTCAAATTCCGCACCGGCCTGCGCCCGAACCGCACTCAGTTTTTTAAAATAGACGGAATGGTACCCCAGAAATCCAAGGGCGAGGAGGAGCAAGCCGTATTTATAGATCTTCTTCATTGTGTCAGGTTATAGGGTAAAACAATGCGCACGCCGCCTATTGCTGGTATCCGGCCACGTTGCCGGCGTCAACCAGTTCCACCTCGACCGGAATGCGCTGCGGGAATTCCCGGCGCCCTTCAAAATATTCATGGGCAAACCGGGCGGCTGTTTGTGCCATCACTTTGGGGTATTGCATTCCGGTGGCGACGATCTTGCCTTCTCCGATCTTTTCAACCACATCGGCTGCACCGTCAAAACCGAAAATCCTGACCTGGCCGATCTTGTCAGCCGCCTGCAAGGCCTGCAAAGCGCCCATAGCCATGGCGTCGTTGCCGCAAAAGACCGCTTTGATGTCCGGTTGGGCCTGCAAAATCGTTTCCATGACCTCCATTGCCCGGTTCCGGTCGAAATCGGCGCTTTGCTGCGCCACCATCTTCAGCCCCGGAAATTCATCGACCACCGAATGAAAGCCGCCCGACCTGGCCCAGGTGTTGTTGTCGCCCACCAGGCCGAGGAGTTCGACGTATTCACCCGACCCGTTCAGGGTTTTCACAAACTCAACGCCGAGTTCCACACAACCCGAATAGTTGTCGGAAAGGATCTGGCTGGTAGCGGCATCATCGGCATTCACTTCGCGGTCCATACAAAAAACCGGCACCCCGGCCGCTTTGGCCTTCAGGATATTCACAATGGAACCGTCGGCATCGGTGGGGTTGAAAAGGATGGCATCGAACCCCGAGGCAATCAGGTTTTCAAAATTATCGGATTCGGTTGCCGGGTTGTTCTGCGAATCGAAAATCTTGGCTTCGTACCCCAGTGCCCGCACATCGTCGGCGGCCGATTCGGCCAGCACGACAAACCAGGGATTGTTGAGGGTCGAGATAACGACGGCCACCTTTTTTGCCGCTCCGTCATCATTCTTATCCGCGCCGCAGGCCCAAAAGGTCATTAACAGCAGCAGACCTGAAAGCAGGTTGATTTTTCGCATAGCGCTTTATTTTCCGGTTGAACATTTCGACTACAAAAGCCCCAATGCCGTACGTGCAAGCCCATCCCCCGAGATCCCGTAATGGTTAAAGATCTCCGTTTGGGATCCCGATACCGTGTACTCATCCGGCAGTCCGACGATCTTGAACTTGTTCCGGTATCCGGCCTGAAAGAGCAACGACGCCACCGCTTCTCCCAACCCGCCGTGCACGGAATGCTCCTCTGCGGTAATGACCGGCCGGTCGTTGGCCGCGGCCTGCAGGATCAGTTTTTCGTCCAGCGGTTTGATGGTATGCAGACTGATCACGCGGCACCGTATACCGTGTTTCTCCGCCAGCAAGTCTGCGGCTTCCTGGCACGGCAATACCGTTTCACCGGTTCCGATGAAGGTGAGGTCATCCCCTTCCCGGATGGTCCTTCCTTTTCCGATCTCAAATCCCGGATCCAGGTATCGGCTCAAATGGGGCATGCCTTTCTTGCCGAAGCGGATATAGACCGGGCTTTTCATCTCAGCCGCCTGCCTGACGGCTTCGGTTGTCTCGAAATTGTCGCAGGGTGCGACGACGGTCATATTGTGAATGGCCCGCAAGACGGCGAAATCGTGCAGGCTGTGGTGGGTCGATCCCAACGCTCCGTAACTGACGCCGGAGCTGATGCCGATGAGCTTCACCGGGTTGTCGGAATAGGCTACATCGTTCTTGATCTGCTCCAGGGAGCGGGCGGTCAGGAAGCAAGCCGGCGAGACGGCAAAGACCTTTTTCCCCATGCTGGCCAGACCGGCAGCCACCCCGACCAGGTTTTGTTCTGCAATCCCCACTTCGACGATCTGGTCCGGAAACCGGACCCCGAACGGGACCAACTTGCCCGATCCGCGCGAATCGCTGGTGACGACCAGGATATCCCGGTCCAGTTCCGCCAGCGACTGCAAAGTCTCCGAAAACACATTCAGGTTCGGAATTGCTTCCGTCTTTACCATTTCCATATGCCGCTATTTTGCTGATTCAATGCCGGTTTCTTCCGTTGTCAAGGCCTGCAATGCCGCGTCCAGTTCATGGACCGCCAGCTCGTATTGTTCGGGAGAAGGGACGCCGTGGTGCCATTTCAACACGCCTTCCATGTAGCTGATGCCCTTGCCTTTGACGGTGTGCGCGATCAGAAAAGAGGGTTTGCCTTCCTCGAAGGGCAGGTTTCCCAGGATCTCTGCCAAGGCTTCCACGTCGTTTCCATCCACCTCGCGCACCGCCCAGCCGAACGCTTCCACTTTTTTGCGGATGGGTTCCAGACCGACCACCTCCGCGTTGGCGCCGGTGATCTGCTGTTTATTGTAATCCAGAACGGCGCAGAGGTTGTCCAGTTTGTAATGAGCGGCCAGCATCAGGGCTTCCCAATTGGAGCCTTCAGCCATTTCGCCGTCGCCCAGCACGGTGTAGACCCTCAGCGGAAGGCTGTCTTTTTTTGCGGCTAATGCATTGCCGGCGCAAATGGCCAGACCGTGCCCAAGCCCTCCGGTATTCTGTTCCATCCCCCGTACCTTCTTTGTCGGATGGCCGATGTACGGCGACTGGTACCGGCAGAGCGTCAGCAGGTCTTCTTCCGGAAAAAATCCTTTATCCGCCAGAACGACGTAGAGCGCTTCAACCGAGTGGCCCTTGCTTTGCACGTAGCGGTCCCGGCCCGGGTCGTCAAAATTGTCCGGCGACACGTTCATGACCCGGTTGTACAACACATTGAGGATATCAATACAGGACAAGCTGCCGCCGGTATGCCCGGCCCCGGCATTGAAGATGTATTGGAGGATCTTTTTGCGGTATTCCACCGACTTCAACTTTAATTCCCGGGTTGTCATTTTTATCAAAAATTAAATGGCGCATTTTCTTGCATTAAACGGCTGGATTGTCGGTTTTCCGGATCATGGATATGGTATGCGATGTATGATCATGCGCCGCCACGCGTGTGTTCATACACCTCCCATCCCATATAATTCCCGAAGGCTTCTTTGAGGATACCGGCCGTTTTGGAGGCGTTCATCACCACGTGGTGTTCAAAACCGTGGCGGCAAACATACTGCATCAACCCCTGCAGGTCGGGGATGCGGGCTACCGCGCGGTTGCCGAAGGTATTGAGCGGATCATCGGTCAAGTCGCCTTCTCCCACGTAGGTTTTGATCACCCCGCGGGGGTCATCGGTGCTGATCCGGCCGTAGGTGAGCGGCATGGCGGGCGTCCGGCCGTCCAGCGCTCCGTAAGTATTCTCCACCCCAACCGAGGTGCCGAGTATGGGTGCGTTGCTGATCTGGATATCCGGCAGGAAGGATTTGGCCCAGTTGCCGCAATGGAACAGCACGCATTTTTCCGGGTCATCCGCGTAATTGTTATTCCAGTCCACCAGTGCCGAAGGCGAATTGGAGGCCAATTGCATGGCATACATGCTGAGGGTGCCGGTCACGTCCACTTCACAGGCGCTCGGCAGCATATTTTCGCTCATGATGCTCATGCTGGTGCAAACGTTGCAACCGTAGTTCTGCTGCAGAGAGGTCCAGCATTGAATGGCGGTGGCATCCAGGGCAAATTCCTCCATGATCTGGCGGAGCACCACATCCAGCTTGGCGATCTTTACCATCGCCGAGTTCGGCGCCTTGCTGTTGGGCGCGTAAGCCTGCACTTTTTCCAGGTGCTCTTTTACCGGCATATCCGCTTCGGTCAGCTTTTCCGCCCGGCCCAGCACCTCCGAAAGGTCGAACGTGGTCACCGTGATGCCGTTTCGCTGCAGGATCTTTTCGCTGTACCGAACCGTATTGAAAGCCCCCGGACGAGCTCCGATGGCCCCGATCCGGACATTTCGGAGCCCGCGCACCACGCGGCAAACGGCAACAAAGTCCATCAGATCCCGCTGGAATTCCGGGTCGGAAGGGCTCATGACATGCCTTGTGGTCAGGGAGTATTTGATGCCGTATTGATAGAGGTTGTTGCAAACGGAGATCTTGCCGCACCAGGAATCCCGGCGGTTCACCACATTCATTTTCTGCAGATCATCCGGGTAGGCCTGTATCAGAACCGGCACGTCGAGGCCGGCCAGTTTCAGGGTATCCGCCACGCCCTTTTCATCGCCGAAATTGGGGAGTAAAACGAGGATCCCCATGATCTCCTCCCTGTGTTGTTTGAAAAGATCCGCGCATTTCCGGGCTTCCTGATAGGTCTCCACGCCGCCCAGTTTGGTGGTTTGGGAATCCAGCAGGATCGGGTTCAATCCCAGGTGGTCAAATACTTCCACAATTTCGAGTCTGGCTTTTTCCACCAGGCTGTCGGGAAAAAAATCACGGTTGCCGATAATGACGCCTATACCGGTTGATTTGCTCATTTATTTATGGATTTTCGTTGTCTGCGGTTGCTATGATCAGTTCGATCTCGTGTTCCCGGAAAACGGCCTTGTGCTTTTCCTCAATGCCGGGGTCCGTGATGATGAAATCGATCAGGGACAAGGCGCCGAGGCTGGCCAGAGCGCTTTTTCCCATTTTGGTGCTGTCCGCCACCAGGTAGGTGATTTCGGCAGCATCGATCATGGCCTTTTTCACGACCAGGTCGCTGATGGAGGGATAGGTCAACCCCGATTTCAGGGAGATGCCGGCGGTAGCCAGGAACAATTTCTGGACGTTGAGGCCTTTGAAGAAATCGGCCGCCTTCTGACCGGTGAGGGAAAGGGTCGGCGGTTTGAACTCCCCTCCGGTGACGATCACTTCAATACCGGGTTCGGCCCCGAGCATCAGGGCGATGTTGAGCGCATTGGTGATCACCGTAAGGTTTTTCAGCCCGCTGAGTTGCTTGGCTATTTCGGTCGTCGTCGAGCCGGAGTCGAGGATGATGGTGTCGCCGCTTTCTATATATTCCAGACACTTTGCGGCGATCAAAGCTTTCTTGTCCAGGTTTTCCTGGTGGATCAACGTAAAATTGCGCACCTGGTCTTCTACGTTCTTCAAATAAGCCCCTCCGTGCTCCTTGACGATCAGACCTTCCTTTTCCAGCTTGTCGAGATCCTGCCGGATGGTCACTTCGGTCACCTTGAAGATGCGGGCAAGGTCTGCAACTTTGGCGGAACCGTCCTCTTTCAGCAATTCCAGAATTCTTTCTCTTCGTTGGTGAGGAATCATTAATTTCTTTGTTTTTCCGGCTTAATACAAAAGTAATCGAAATAAATCGTAAAAAAAAGAAAGCAAACGAAGAAATTAAAAATAAATTTATCCCGGGTTATCCCTGGAATCCCTACCTCGGTAACCTGTTTTCAGATAATTTTGCCCTTCCAAGGCGTTGGCATCCATCCCCATACCGGGGCAGGTCAAAAAAAGACAAATGAACATTCAACCGGGTAATTTGAAATGGCCCTACCTGGGCTTAACGGTCATAGCGGCCGTTCTTTACTGCTCATTTCAAGGTCGCCTCGGCCTTTCGGGGCCTTTTGGAACGCAAACGGCATGGAGCAGTTTCCAACCGCCGGCGCCGCCTGCCCGGGACAGGACCATTTTCCCGGACGAAGAAGAAGCGGAGGGTGAAAAGATGCCGGAAGAATGGCTCAACAGAATCCATAAAGCCGCACCGGGCGATGACTGGAAGTCGATAGAATCGAACAGCATCCGCCAACTGATTGAAGCCAAACTGAACGGGAGTCCGGTCAATTTATCGGGTACCTGGCGGGAAAGGGGGCCTGCCAATATTCCGGGCCGGATCGTGGACCTGGAAATGGACTACGAGAACAACCGGATCTATGCCCACAGCGACCATGGTATCCTGTTCCGGTCGGATGACCTGCAGGGGAACAACTGGACTGCCCTGAATGACCAGTTCCCGCTCGGGTTGGATGTGGCTTCCCAGCTGAAGGTGTTCGGTGACGGCCATATCGCAACCTGCGGATGGATCAAAGTGGACAACTATTGGGGCACTTATCATTCGAATGATGAGGGGCAAACCTGGCAGGCTTCCACCGGGTTTTCCGGCCGCCAGATCACGGGCATCAGACGGATGGCAAAACAGGCGGATACCCTTTATCTGTTCATGCAGGAGTACGACCCTGACCTCGTTTCAGATTTCTACCTGATTTACCGGTCGGTTGACAAAGGCGCCAGTTTCTCAAAGTTCTACCAATCGGCCATTCCCGTGGGGGACGGGGGAAGACACAACAAAAGCGACCTTTGGGTGTCGAACGAGTCGCAGGACCCCAACCTGTACCTCATGCTGGAAGACAGCCTGTTTCTGGTAAACAAGGCAACCGGCCAGCGGACCTTTAACAGCCTGGTGAGCAATCTGGCTGTAGAACAAGGGCTGTTGACGGGGTTGACCAAGGACGGTGTCACCAAGTTGACCGCCTTTATAGCCGTCAACGGCATCGGAAAATTTTATGGTTGGAACAGCGCGGACCAAAGCTGGTCGTACAAGGGAGAACTGACCGACTGGTGGCTGGCATTGCCGTTCGGGCCCAACTCCTTTACCTGTTCGCAGCTTTCAGCGGACACGCTTTACTTCGGCGCCCTGCTGACCTCAAAAAGTACCGACGGCGGCGCCTCCTGGACCACCATGGACCTCGACCCCACCGGTTCCTATGCGCTTTACCACGGCGATGTGCCCAAAACCCTGAGCGCCTTCAACCCGCATACCAACCAGGAAGAAATCTACGTCGGAACCGACGGCGGCATCTATCGCCTGGATGAGAACGGGCACTTCAATTCCATCAGCATTCCGGGATTGAACTGCACGCAGCTCTACAAGATGATCTCCAGGCAATCCAATCCCGGAGAAATGTTCATCGGTACGCAGGACAACGGGTATGCGCATACCAACCTCGGCAACAGTCAGAACGGGGTCACGGATTTCACCTTTCAATGGGGCGGCGATGTGACCAATGTGGCATCGGGTGACGGCGGCGCTACCTTCTGGCTTTGGTGGCTGGGCGACGGCTGCAATTATATGTCCGGATCCGACCAGGTCGTATCCACCTGGTCGCCTTATGATTTCAACGGCGGCATTCCTTATTGGGAAGCCCCGGTCTGGATCCCGAGCCAATTTCCCGACCGGTGTTATACTGCGGGATTTTTGAATAACAATGCCGGGAATTACCTCATCAAGCTCCAGGCCAACCCGGGCGGCCCAGCCACGCCGACGCAATACAGCTACAACTTCGAAGCCGGGGTCGGCGCCAAGATCAGCGCCCTTGCCATTTCGCCGCTGGATCCCGACTATTTCTACGCGGCCACCGAAAACGGTTATTTCTGCCGTTCCATAGACGGAGGCGTCACCTGGCAGAAAACCTTGCTGTCCGCCAGCATGTACCCGAGGGTTATCCACCCCTCCGAGACAAACCTGGGAGAGGTATGGGTCGGGGGCAGCGGCTATTCCAACAGCCCGGTATTCCATTCCGCCAATAACGGCCAAACCTTTTCCGCTTTCGATAGCGGGCTGCCTTCGTGCAGGGTGGAAGCTTTTGCGAGCAACGAAGACGAAACCATCCTCTTTGCCGCGACCAGTGTCGGCCCTTTTGCCTGCGAATTGAGCGAATCCGCCTGGTCGGATATTTCCGGCACGGATGGCCCGCTGGTACAATACATGGATGTGGAATACCTGCCGGCCATACAGACGGCCCGGTTTGCCACTTATGCCCGCGGGGTCTGGGATTTCCAACTGATGATCACTTCGACGAATGAGCTGTCCGGCGGCCGGGAACAAATAATGATCTTCCCCAATCCGGCCGGTGAATTTATCCGGCTTGAAGGAAGTGCCGAACTGGCCGGGCAACCGTACCAGATCATGGACGCCACCGGGAAAGCGGTTATCCGCGGGAGGTTGGACGGCCGTCGACCGCAAATTGACATTTCCATGCTTTCAAGCGGCATCTACTTCATCAGGACCGGAGGGATCAATAAGGGAAGGACTTTGAAGTTCGTCAAACTGTAGGTCGGTGAAGGGCTTGAGAAGCCCTGGTTCTATAAGGGGTATAAACAAAAAATCCGGCCCTTTTGAGACCGGATCCTTTGTGTGGTGCCGAAGATGGGACTCGAACCCATACGCCCGAAGACACACGCCCCTGAAACGTGCGCGTCTACCAATTCCGCCACTTCGGCTTATTCTTATCTGAAGAACCGAGTACTTGATTTTACTGGTACCGAAGGCGGGAATCGAACCCGCACGATGTTGCCATCACTGGATTTTGAGTCCAGCGCGTCTACCAATTCCGCCACTTCGGCATTTATATCAAAATGCTTATTAATTTTTCAAAACTTTCAGCGCCCGTTAGCGCCTGTTTAAAATTGCGGATGCAAAAGTAGAATATAAATTGATATTGCGCAAGTGCGCCGCATCATTTTTTTCAGGATATTATTTATTGAACCACCTGAAGAAGTCTAACCCGTTGGCGTACAATACCAGACCGATGACAATGATGAAGCCCACCATGGTTGCGGTTTCCATGAACTTGTCGCTGAGCTTGCGGCCGGTGACCACTTCGTAAAGCAGGAACATCACGTGGCCGCCGTCGAGGGCCGGGATCGGCAGCAGGTTCATGAAGGCCAGGATGAGCGACAGGATAGCCGTCATTCGCCAGAAATGGCTCCATTCCCATTCCGTGCCGAACAGGGAGCCGATGGTAGCAAAACCGCCCAGGCTTTCGGAGGCCTTGATCTTGCCCTGGAACATTTTTTTGAAGGCCTTCAGCTGATCGCCCAGGAAGCCCCATCCTTCTGCAAAACCGGCCGGCAGGGCCTGTGCAAAAGAGTAGGTCATGGTTCTGGTCTTATAAAAATCGGTGATCGGCTGAGCCTGCACGCCTATTTTTCCATCTTCGGTCAGGGCAATGGACATGTTCAGGGTATCGCCGCCGCGGAGAACGCCCATGTCCACCGTCCGGCCTTTGTTTTTGAATGCCAGCCGCTGGAAGGCGTGGTAATACCCGCCGGTAGGTTCGCCGGCCAGGGAAATGACCTGGTCGCCCGGTTTCATTCCTGCTTTTGCTGCGGGTAGGCCGTCCGCTACTTCCTTCACGAAGAACGGGAACCTGGGCCCGAACAAGGCTTTATCCTTGTTTTTGCTCCGGGAGAGGATATCGACGAATTTCTCGTCTACCGGGAGGGAAACCTTTTGTCCGTCGCGTTCGACCTCAATATTCTTAGCGCCGTTGATGACCACTTCGCGGATCACCTCGCGGTCGCTGAATTTGTCAAAGGGTTTGTCGCCGATGGTCAGGATCTTGTCGCCGTCTTTGAGGCCCATATCCATACCCAGCGAATCGGCGTAAATGCCGTAAGTGACGTTTTCGGCGGGCAGGTATTCTTCGCCCCAGATCCAGAGGTACATGCCGTAGAGGAGGAAGCCCAGCAGAAAGTTGACCGTTACGCCGCCGAGCATGATGATGAGGCGCTGCCAGGCCGGTTTTGACCGGAATTCCCAGGGTTGGGGTTCTTCTTTCAGCTGTTCGGTATCGAAACTCTCGTCGACCATGCCGCTGATCTTGACGTATCCGCCGAGCGGGAGCCAGCCGATGCCGTATTCGGTTTCACCGACTTTTTTCTTGAACAGGGCAAAACCGGGGTCGAAGAAGAGGTAGAATTTCTCCACCCGGGTTTTGAACCAGCGGGCCGGGAGAAAATGCCCCATCTCATGCAGCACGATCAGAATGGAAAGGCTCAACATCAATTGCCCTACCATTACTACATATTCCATATCGTCAATTTATTAAACAGAAACAGCTTTTTTGATGCCAATGTTGTATTCCGGCGGGCAAAGGTAAAGGATTTCTCATTAATACCTATTTTTGGGCCGCCATGCAATTGTTTTTTGTACCCGATATCGACGGCAATCACGCGATCGACCTCCCTGAAGAAGAGGCCCGGCACTGCATTCAGGTTCTCCGTAAACGCACGGGCGACGCCATTAGTTTAGTGGATGGAAAAGGAACCTTCTACGAGGGGGTCCTGGAATCGGCGGATAAAAGATCCTGCCGGGTCGCCATCCGGTCGAGCCGTACAACGCCGCCCCGGCCTTTCCACCTCCACCTGGCGGTTGCGCCCACCAAGCAGGCCGAGCGTTTCGAGTGGATGCTGGAGAAGATTACGGAGATCGGCGTAGCCGAGATCACCCCCTTGCTGTGCCGTCGGTCGGAGCGCGACAAGATCCGGGCCGACCGGCTGGAAAAGATCCTGGTTTCGGCCATGAAACAGTCTGTCCAGGCGACCCTACCCAAACTCAATCCCCTGACGCCTTTGCCCGAATTCCTCCGGGCCTGCCGGGCCGAACAACGCTTTATCGCATATGTGGACGACGAACAAAAAAACCACCTCCCCGGCAACTGCCGGCCCGGTGGCAGCGTTTGTATCCTGATAGGCCCCGAAGGCGATTTCCACCCGGCGGAGATTGCGCTGGCGCTGGAAAACGGCTTCACCCCTGTAAGCCTCGGCCCTACCCGTCTGCGGACGGAGACCGCCGGCATGGTTGCCGTCCACACCGTAAGCCTGATCAATTTAATTCAACAGGAAAAAATCGCATTATGAGCCGCTTTCTTCTTTTATCCGTTCTGGTGCTTGGGCTTTCGGCCTTCAACCCGGGGCCCGCGCCCGCACCGGCCCCTACCCTCAAGCTGGCCTTGCTGAAGTACGCAGCCGGCGACTGGTACGCCAACCCCACTTCGCTGCCGAACCTGGCCAAATTCGCCAATGAGAACCTGGGTACCAACATCGACCCCGACAATGCGGTAGTGGAAGTCGGCAGCGCGGAACTGTTCAATTATCCGTTCGTGCATATGACCGGCCACGGCAACGTCCTCTTTTCGGACGCCGATGCGGAAAACCTGCGCAATTACCTGCTGGCCGGCGGCTTCCTGCACGTCGATGACAATTACGGCATCGACCCTTACATCCGGGTGGCCATGAAAAAGGTATTCCCCGACAAGGAATTCGTTGAGCTCCCGTTTCAGCACCCGATCTTCCACCAGCGATTCGACTTCAAGAACGGCCTGCCCAAGATCCACGAACACGACGGATTGCCGCCCCAAGGCTTCGGGATCTTTGTGGAAGACCGGCTGGTTTGCCTCTACACCTTCGAATCCGACCTGGGCGACGGCTGGGAAGACCCCGAAGTGCACAAGGACCCCGAAGAGTTGCGGCAGGCGGCCCTGCGCATGGGCGCCAATATTTTGCAGTATGTTTTTGGACAGTAAGTCGTAAGTCATAAGTCGTAAGTCATAAGTCGTAAGTCATAAGTCGTAAGTGGTAGGTCGTAAGTTGTAACGGAGCTTTCGCGTAATAAAAATGGACTTCTTCGAATTGCATTCGCAATACCGATGTCTTTACTCCTGATTGAGCTGCCCAGTACAGCGGTCCGTTAGGATCGCCATATCTGGTGTGCCGGGCATGACAGCCCGCACGGCTGTTTTGTCATGAAGGAAGGATTTCCTTTCGGGAAAGAGCCAATACAACGTATGACTTACGACTTAAATCCGGCCTCCTGACGACGAAGTCTTCGCCCTATGGCTGACGGAGTCGGCTACGCTCAGTTACCAGACTTACGACTTACAACTTACGACTTACAACTTACGACTTACGACTAAAAAAACTATTGCCAGAAAAACTGGCGGCTTCTTCGCAAATAACGTTTGAAATTGAGCCAGAAAGCGGCAACGAGATAGATGAGAATGGGCGAGCCCAGAGCGACAAAGGTGCCATAAATGAAGTACAGGCGGACGCGGGAACTAGAGACTCCGATCCGGTCGCCGAGGTAATGACATACACCGAAGGCTGATTGCTCCAATAATTGTCTGATCCTTTTCATGTTGGCGGGATTGAAGTACAAATATCTAAAAAAAGTCAAAGCGGTGCAAATTGCAGGACCGCTTTGACTTGTTTATTTAACTTTTTCCGTAATCAATCGAACCGGATGGCCGATTCTGTTTCCGTCGTTCTGGCGGAGAAAGCATCTTCATTCATCAGCACTTTCTCAACATCTACCCTGCCCTCGTCTTTTTTCTGCCGCATTACTGCAAATATGCCGATCAATCCGGCAACCAACAGAAGGACGAGAAAAAAGCTCTCCGGCGAACGCCCGTTTTTAGTAGTGTTCCTGTGTTTCATAGGATGGGTTTTAATGCCCGGGCAATAAGCAACCTCCCGCCACGCAGTGCATGGGTCGGCCGTTCATTGCCTCAAGCTCATGAAATTTGAAATGGGTTATTGAAGATCAGGACAAAAGCCCGCTTGCCGGTCCGGCAGCGTTGATGCTGCGGCCGCAATGTCAGCCACTCTTGCCTTACGGGTGTAAATTGGCCTGTCAGCGAAAGTTCTCCCGGGAGGAGAAGAAAACCTGCGACCAGGCCATCGTTTCCGGCTGCGGATCAAGCCGCCCGCCGACTACGCAAATCGGTGAGAAAAGTAGAATAAGTGTTTCATTGTGTTCCAAGTTTAGGTTAACAAAATTATGAACCGTGTCTTTTTTGTGTCTGTAGGTTAACGGCAAAGATATAACACTTTTTTAAAATTAATAATTTTTTTAAAGTGTAATCCCTTGCCGTACCTTCATCGTTCATACTGCAAAAGGTATGCCAAATTTCTCAAAGCCCTAAACTGTGGATTGTATGCCGCAAAGTTATAATATATTACAAAAAATAAAAATGTTTTGGTCTGTTTTTTTAGCTGCTCTCGATACTATTATTAAACCAAAAAGCGTGCCAAAAACCAATTTTTGCAGTTCAAAGACCGTATATTTGCCTTCATCACGTTAAAAAAAATCATCAAATGGCTTACTGGCTGGTCAAATCCGAACCCCATGTATATGGTTATCAAGACCTTGTGAACGAAGGCCGCGGAAGATGGGACGGCGTGCGCAACTACGCCGCCAGAAACCACCTCCGGGCCATGGAGGAAGGCGACCTCGTACTTTTTTATCACAGCAATCAAGGGTTGGAGGTTGTCGGGATCACCAAAGTGGTCCGAACGGCCTATCCGGACCCCACCGCTGAGCAGGGCGATTGGTCGGCTGTCGACCTGATCCCCGTCAAACCGCTGAACAAAACAGTCCCCCTCACCGAGATCAAACAAACGCCAGAACTGGCCAATATCGGCCTCATCCGCATCGGCCGGCTCTCCGTTATGCCCCTGACGGATGCGGAATTCGAAAAAATTCTGGCCATGGGGGAAACGGAAATTTGATCCATTTTTTGATTGATCCGCCACGCCGCGGCGTGGTCGATTGATCCGATTGATCCGAATTTAGTCGTCCGCCGGTTGGTCAGCTTAAATCGATTCATTCGAAACATTCCAAAAATCGATTCAATTGTTCGATTGATCCGATTGATCCGAATTTAGTCGTCCGCCGGTTGGTCAGCTTAAATCGATTCATTCGAAACATTCCAAAAATCGATTCAATTGTTCAATTGTTCGATTGTTCGATTGTTCGATTGATCCGAATTTAGTCGTCCGCCGGTTGGTCAGCTTAAATCGATTCATTCGAAACATTCCAAAAATCGATTCAATTGTTCAATTGTTCGTTTGATCCGATTGATCCGATTGTTCCGAATTTAGTCGTCCGCCGGTTGGTCAGCTTAAATCGATTCATTCGAAACATTCCAAAAATTTGTTCGATGGTTCGATTCCTCGATTCTTCAATTCCTCGATTCTTCAATTGATTCTATTATTCCGGCACATGAAATCAATAGCCGTTTTTTGCGGAGCAAACCCGGGCAATCACCCGGCATACATGCAGATCGCCCGGGAGACGGGCGCATTTCTGGCGCGTCAAGGCATCCGGGTGGTGTACGGCGGCGCAAGCATCGGCATGATGGGCGCCATTGCGGACGGCGCCCTGGAGCAAGGCGGAGAGGTCATCGGCGTCATACCCGACTTCATGACCAACCGGGAGATCAACCACAAGGGCCTCACCCGGTTGGTCATTGTGAGCAGCATGAATGAACGCAAATTGGAAATGGCGCGCCTGTCGGACGGGTTTATCGCCTTGCCCGGCGGCTACGGCACCCTTGACGAGCTGTTCGAAATGATCACCCTCGTACAGATCGAACAGGCCTCCTACCCTATCGGCATCCTCAACGCCAACGGCTTTTACGACTACCTTCTGGCCCATATCCAACATATGGAACAAACGGGCTTTCTGCGGCAGCGCAAGCCCTTGTTCCAGGTTTCGGACAACCTGGAGGGCCTCCTGGCCGACATGCGCCGGGTATAGCGTTCGTGGCGCGAAATGCAGCCGCCGGTTGAATTTCGCGCCGCTACCGGCTGACAACCAGCCGGACTGCGGCATCCTCCACCTTCACGACGTACATCCCTGCCGGCCATGTCCCGGTATTGACCGTCATCGTTTCGCCGTCCATTAGCCCCTGAAATACCGGCTGACCTATGGCGTTCAGGACCTGGACCCGCTGCTTGTTTCCCACTGCCGATCGGATAGCTACCATGCCGGAAGCCGGATTCGGGAATACGCGGAAACCCGCGGCGGCCGGCTCGGCGATCCCGCTCACCAGGTCGTTATTGGCGTTGAAGGTAGGCGCCTGGATCACAAAATCCCCCGTGCCGTTGGGCACCCTTGCCGAAGCGAGGTCTTCCTGCTGTTCTCCGAAAACGATATGCTGCAAAATATTCTGATCCGGATCCAGCAGCAGGATCACTTCACCGGATTTGGACAATTTGAAATTGGCGTGCAGGCCTTCCTGGCTGCCGTCTTCATCCGCCCACACGATCAGGTAGCCGTTTCCCTGGATAACCGTGCCTTCCGGGAAGGTCCACTTGGTGAGATTTTCCTCGTCATCGGAGAGGTACCAGCCGCTCATGTCGACGGGATCCGCCGAATTATTGTAGAGTTCGATCCAGTCCTCGTACTCACCTGCCTGATCGGCCACGATCGTCGCATTGTCGGCAGCGAATTCGTTGACGACCACATCCGTATTTCCGGTACCGATTTCCACCTGATAGAAATAGACGTCGTGTTCGGCGCCCCGGGGCTCATATCGCCGGGTACCGAAAGCGTCTCCCGAAACGGCTTCGAAATAGAACCGGACATAAGTTCCTTTTTCAAATGCCGGAATGGAAGCGCCGTAAACCCCGTCGCCGGCAGTTCCGTCCTGGTGGAGCCCGTCATCGTACATTTGCGCCGTTGTGAAATGGCCGATAATGCCGGTTCCATAATAGAGATTAACGGCTGAAATGCCGGCGCCGGTCGCCACTGTCGCGGTCACGGATACCGCCTGATCTTCACCGGGCTGCGCCCATTCCACCCCGTCAACCGACCAACTGACGGCAGCAAATTCCGGATCTGCCCGGTTGACCTCGGCGTTGTTCAGGTAAAAATCCCGGCGAACCTGGACAAAATCCTTGAGGTCCTCCTGGCCGGACAAAAACTGGTTGTAGGTATATATGGCCTTGGGATCGTTCTGGACCAGATCATTGATCAGGGCTGCGTACGCGTCAATTTTGGCATCCACCGAATCCTGGACCAGGGATTCCGCCAGCAAGGTGCGTACGTGTGCGAGGTACCGCTGGCGAAGCGACGGGACGGCAAAAAGCCGGTTCATCAACGGGTACCGGGTATCATTCTGTTTGTAAAAAACCGCCCAGTTGGCGTTGGAGAGTTCCATCACGGTATTGCCGTCGTATTCGATGGGGGTCATGCGGCCGGTCTCGGGATCCCAGTACAGGTAATAATCCATGCCGCCTTTAAAGACGTAGCTGTCATCATCGCTGAAGAGGATCTCCACGGCCAGCAGCCAGAGGGCGCGGTCCACATCCATGACCTCGCGGAGGGCGGCTTCCAGCTGGTTCAGGGGCGTATTGTTCAGTATGTCGGTCACGTGCACGAGGTCGTCCCAAGGGTTTTGTTTATGGGCTTTTTTCAGGGTATAATAACTCTTGTAGGTCGTGGTATCTGCGCCGAGATAATTGAGCGAGGAATAACCGGTGCCAAACGCACCGCCCGTACCGCCGCCTGGGCCGCCGGGCCCGCCTGTGAAGGCATCCGGTTTGACGGCCCGCCAACGGGTACCGTCGCTGGAAGGGTACCATTCCTTGACAAAATCGCCGTTGAGCTGCTGAATATTGAAATAAGGCCCCCAATAGGTTCCGTTGAGGTACAAGCGGGCGTAATTCCCCTGCGCGGCGGGTACAAAATGCCGGATCAGGTTCAGGTACAGCACCTCCCGTATGGAAGAATGATCGAGAAAGCCGCAATTTAGATTCAGCGTTTCGTACCCTTTGACATCCTGGTCGGCGCCGTCGTGGTCGATGGTGATGTTGAAGGATTTTTTCTGGGTATTGTTCTGAAAGTAGGAGGTTGACCCCTTGAACCGGACCCCGACCGGGCTTTGAAGGGTATCGCCGTCAGTGATCATCAATGCGGGGATATCGATCCCGTCCTCGTAATTGGCCGTGAGGAGTTGCCACCAGTTATCCTGGCTGAACCACAACTCGATGGTCGGGATATTGCGCTCATCGTAAAATCCGGCGGATTCCACTCCGCCCGCGATCAGCCTGCGGCCGTCATCGGACAAATGCAGCATATGCGGCAGATCCTGCCCATGCAGCACCGTATTGAAAAAGAGGGAACCAATAAAAAGCAGTTGTTGAAAGGATGTAAAAGTTCTTTTCATTTCCTGGAAAGATTTTTTTCGAGGTAAATAAAATAATCTAAAGTCTATTCATTGCAGGTAAATATAAGGCGGCAATGGTTGCATGGAGCGTCAAAAAATCCGATCATTTACCCCAAACGAAATTTTTCACAGCCGTTGCGCCCCGCATACACCCATTAAAAAACCTCGTATATTTGCACCCATGAAGAATATCAGGAATTTTTGCGTCATTGCGCATATTGATCACGGGAAAAGCACGCTTTCCGACAGGCTGCTGGAAACGACGAAGACGGTGTCGGACCGGGACATGAGGGAACAGACGCTGGACGATATGGATCTCGAACGCGAACGCGGGATCACAATAAAAAGCCATGCCATCCAGTTGACCTATCCGCATACCGATGGGGAGACCTATACATTGAACCTGATCGATACCCCGGGCCACGTGGATTTCTCTTACGAAGTTTCGCGCTCCATCGCCGCCTGCGAAGGCGCCTTGCTGCTCGTTGACGCCTCCCAGGGCATACAGGCTCAGACCATCTCCAACCTTTATCTGGCCATCGACCACGACCTGGAGATCATCCCGGTCCTGAACAAGGTCGACATGGAAAGCGCCATGGTCGATGAGGTATCCGACCAGATCATCGAACTGATCGGTTGCAAAAAAGAAGACATCATCCTCGCCAGCGGAAAGACCGGACTCGGGGTGGAAAATGTGCTCAAGGCCATCGTCGACCGGATCCCCGCCCCGAAAGGCGACCCGGAAGCGCCGCTGCAGGCCCTGATCTTCGACTCCATTTTCAACTCCTTCCGCGGCATTATCGCCAATATCCGGATCCTGAACGGCACCCTGAAAAAAGGCGATAAGGTGCGGTTCGTCAATACCGGCAAGGTTTACGAAGCCGACGAGATCGGGGTCCTCCAACTGGATTACCGCCCCAAGCCGGAACTGGCCGCCGGCAACGTAGGCTATATCATCACCGGCATCAAGGTTTCCAAGGAGATCAAGGTCGGGGATACGATCACCCACCTCGAACGGCCCTGTTCCAACGCGATCAAAGGTTTTGAAGACGTCAAACCGATGGTCTTCGCCGGCATTTTCCCCTTGGACAACGACGATTTCGAGGACCTGCGGGACAGCCTGGAGAAACTTCAGCTCAACGACGCATCGCTGGTGTTTGAGCCGGAATCCTCCTCGGCATTGGGTTTCGGTTTCCGCTGCGGTTTCCTCGGCATGCTCCACCTGGAGATCGTACAGGAACGCCTGGCCCGGGAGTTCAACCAGGACGTGATCACGACGGTGCCCAACGTATCTTATGTCGCTTTCACCAAAAAAGGTGAAAAGATCATCGTTCGCAACCCGGTTGACCTGCCCGACCCGACCCTCATCGATTACGTTGAAGAGCCTTATATCCGGGCACAGATCATCACGAAGCCGGAATACATCGGCACCATCATGACCCTCTGCATGGAAAAGCGCGGGATCATGACCAAACAATACTACCTGACGCCCGACCGGGTGGAGCTCACCTTCGAGCTTCCGCTGGCCGAGATCGTCTTCGATTTCTACGACCGCCTCAAATCCATTTCCCGGGGCTACGCCTCCTTCGATTACCATATGATCGACTACCGGGAGTCAGACCTGGTCAAACTGGACATCAAGCTTAACAATGAAAATGTAGACGCGCTTTGCGCGCTCGTTCACCGGGATAAAGCCGAGAGTTTCGGCCGCAAGATCTGCAAACGGCTCAAAGACCTGCTGCCCCGACAGCAATTCGTGATCGCCATCCAGGCAGCCATCGGCGCCAAGATCATCGCCCGGGAAACCATCTCCGCCATGCGGAAGGACGTAACCGCCAAGTGCTACGGCGGCGACATCTCCCGGAAGCGCAAACTGCTCGAAAAGCAGAAAGAAGGCAAGAAGAAGATGCGCCAGTTCGGCAAGGTGGAGGTCCCGCAGAAAGCCTTCCTTGAGGTGTTGAAGCTTGAGTAGGGAATTGTTCGATTTTCCGGAGAAACACCGGCCCAGAACGGTTGACAAATTGAGCCGCATCAATCCCGGGGAGGTCAAAGTTTACCGGTTCCGGACCCCGCGCCAAACCAGGCGATTCCTGGCCAGGTTAAGGAAGGATAAAGGATAAAGGATAAAGGTTAAAGGTTAAAGGTTAAAGGTTAAAGGTTAAAGAAGCTATCTGGCAACGGCCGTGTTTACAAAGGACCAATTTTTAATGGCAGCCGTTCTAAGAACGGATATTCCCGAGTGCAGGCCGTCAGGTCGGCAATATCGGCAGCAATCGGTTTAAATTCAGGGTCTTCGGCCTGTAGGGCCGGCATATGATCGCTCCGGATTGACAAGGCGGTATCGTCCGATTTGAATCGCCGTCTTTATAAGTGCCCAAACGCCGGTGCACATTTTCAAAGCCGGTGATTTTCGTCGTTGCCGGGTCGTACAGACAGGAGCCCTGAAGCGGGCATTCCAAAAATGGAATGCGAGGGAAAACAGGAAAGTCAGTTTTTTGTAAGGCGAAAACACAATGATATCTTAGCGCATTCAACAACCAACCTGAACGCCATGCGCCTATTCGCCTGCCTTTTGCTTGTTTTCACAACAACACTTCTGCAAAGCCAACCCCTGCAATTGTGGTACGATTCGCCGGCCAACGCCTGGATTGAAAGCCTGCCCATCGGTAACGGCAGTTTCGGCGCCATGATCACAGGAAATGCTGATGTTGAAACCCTTTATCTCAATCACGATACGTTCTGGTCGGGCGCGCCGAAAGACTGGAACAACCCCGACGCGGCCCAGCATATCCCAGAATTGAAAAGGCTGATCGCCGGGCGGAAATACGCGGAAGCCGATGCCCTCGCCCGCAAGATCCAGGGACCGTTCAACCAATCCTACCAACCGCTGGGCAACCTGATCCTGGAATTCGGCCACCAAAGCCCTGTTGCATACCGGCGCGATCTGGACCTGGAAACGGGTATTGCATCCGTCAGGTATACGGCCGGGGGCATTGAATATAAACGCGAAATGTGGGCCAGTTTTCCCGATAAGGCCATCGTAATCCGGCTGACTGCCGGCATGAAGGGACAATTGTCGTTCAAAGCCCGGTTCGAATCCCTGGTGAAATACCGGGTCCGGGCGGAAGACGGCCTGTTGAAAATGCGCTGCAAGGCCCCCAAACACGTTGAACCCAGTTATAGGGGCCAATTCACACCGGAGCAGGCGGTACAGTACGACGACTGGGGCGGCGAAGGCATGGAGGCCGAAACCTGGGTCGACATCCGGTTAAAAGGCGGCACCTTGACCTTTGACGGCGGGACTGCGAAGGTCGAAGGCGCCACCGAAGCCCTGTTGATCATCGCATGCGGCACCAGTTATAACGGCCGCGACCGGTCGGCAGGACTGGAGGGGAAAGACCCGATCGCTGTTGCCGCAGCCTGCCTGGCGGGCACGAAGTCGCTTTCCTATAAAAGCCTCAAAAAAAGGCACCTGAAAGATTATCAATCCCTGTTCGGCCGGGTGGAGTTGGAACTGCCGGCCGCTCCGACCCAGAACCTTCCTACCGACCAGCGGATCATCCGGTACGCCGAAAACGAAGATCCGGCATTGGCCGCGTTGCTGTTTCAGTACGGGCGCTATCTGCTCATCAGTTCGTCCCGTACAGGCAGCCAACCGGCCAACCTGCAAGGCATCTGGTCGAACGATATCCGGCCGCCCTGGAGTTCGAATTACACCATCAACATCAATACCGAGATGAACTACTGGCCGGCGGAACCCTGCAACCTCACCGAAACGGCCGAACCGCTGTTCAGTTTCATCAAAGACCTGTCGGAAAACGGCAAGGTGACCGCGAAGGTCAATTACCAACTGGACGGTTGGGTTGCCCACCATAACGCCGACCTCTGGGGGCAATCCGCGCCGGTCGGGGATTACGGCGACGGCGACCCGGTTTGGGCCAACTGGCCGATGGGCGGCGCCTGGCTCAGCACCCATTTGTATGAGCATTTCCTGTACACGCAGGACAGGCAATTCCTGGCCCAATACTACCCCGTCCTCAAAGGAGCCGCCCGGTTTCTGCAAGGCATGCTGGCAGAAAACCGCGACGGATACCTGGAGCCTTTTTTCGGCATCTCCCCGGAGAACAAATTCAAATTCGAGGAAAAGACCATGGCTGTTTCACCCGGCGTCGCCATGGACCTGGGGCTGTGCCGCGATCTGTTCAATTACTGCATCCGGGCTTCCGAATCATTGGGGCTGGATGAGGCCTGGCGGGAGGAGTTGAAAGGAATCCTGAGCAAATTCCAGCCTTACCGGATCAACGGCCGCGGCATACTGATGGAATGGGGTGAGGATTTTGAGGAAACCGACCCGCATCACCGGCATTTATCGCATTTATACGCCGTTTATCCGGGCAATGAGGTCAATCCGTGGGATACGCCCGAACTGTTCATGGCGGCCAAAAACTCGTTGCTCCGCCGGGGCGACGAGGCTACGGGCTGGTCGATGGGCTGGAAAACCAACCTTTGGGCCCGTTTTCTGGACGGCGACCACGCCATGATCATCCTGAAAAACCTGTTTACGCCCGTCGGCTACGGCGAAGCGACCAATTATTCCCATGGCGGTCTGTACCGCAGCATGCTCGACGCCCACCCGCCTTTTCAGATCGACGGTAATTTCGGCGTGACGGCCGGCATGGCGGAGATGCTGGTGCAATCCCATGCCGGAGCGGTCCACCTGCTGCCGGCGCTGCCTTCCAGGTGGGGTACCGGCTCGGTAAAAGGGCTTCGGTGCCGCGGCGGTTTCATCGCGGATATGCGTTGGCAGAACGGCCGATTGACGGAAGCCCGCATCCTGTCCACCAACGGCGGTCCTTTGCGTATACGGGCCGACCGCCCGTTGCAGATCCGGGGCGCCAAACCGGCTCAGGGGCCGGCGCCGGCCGCGCTGTCGCCCGTTGACGCCGGAAAGCCCGTTTACCCGGATTCGGATACGCGGCTTGAGGGGCCGGAATTGCCGAAGTATTTTGAGTATGATGTGGAAACGGTGAAGGGGGAAAGGGTTAAGGTTAAAGGATAAAGGTTAAAGGTTAAAGGTTAAAGGTTAAAGGTTAAAGAAACGGTTGGAGGCAGCCGCTACCTTTACCTTTTGCATTACCCCTTTTACCTTTTGCATTTTACACCTCCACCACCGTGACCCCTGTCCCCGGAGAGTTCCCCATGGACATCAATTCACCGGCGGCGGCTTCCAGGCCGATGGTTTTACCCAGCAACCGGGCAGGTTGGAGTTTGCCCTCCAGGATAAGGTTGAGCATTTCGGGATAGCGGTGCGCCTGCATGCCGTGGCTGCCGTAGATCTCCAGTTCCCTGGAAATGACGGCGCCCATCGGGACGACGGCCGTGTTGTGCTCACCGGCCAGCAGGCCCAATTGGATATGGCGGCCGCGTTTGCGAAGAGAGGCGATGGAATTGAAACAGGTTTCCTGTCCGCCGAAGGCGTCGACTGAAAGGTGGGCGCCGCCCTGGGTGAGGTCCCAAACGGCTTCCGGGACGGCGTTCACCGACCGGGCGTTCACCAGGTGGTCGGCGCCGATACGCCGGGCAAAATCCAGTTTTTCGGGCGAGATGTCGACGGCGACAACCCTGGCCCCGGCTGCTTTGGCGATCATCACAGCGGACAACCCTACCCCGCCGCAACCGTGGACGGCGACCCATTCGCCGGGTTGCAGGCGCCCCTGGTGGATCAGGCCGCGAAAGGCGGTGATGAACCGGCAGCCCAGGATGGCCGCCTCTACAAATCCGATCTCTTCGGGCAGCCTGACCAGGTTCTGATCGGCATACGGCACGGCCACGTATTCTGCAAAGGAGCCCCACCCGGTGAATCCCGGCTGAAAGTACCGGTCGCAGATCTGTTGATCGCCGTGCGCGCATTGGACACAATGGCCGCAGCCCATGCAAAAAGGAAGGGTTACGCGGTCACCCGGTTTGAACCGGGAAACGCCCGGGCCGGCCGACTCGACGATGCCCGCAAGTTCATGCCCCGGCACGTGCGGCAGGGCAATATCCGCGTCGTGCCCCATCCAGCCATGCCAGTCGGAACGGCAAAGGCCTGTAGCTTTCACCCGGATGACGACTCCGTCGTGCGGCGGTGCCGGGTCCGGCAGGTTTTCCAGGCGGATGGGCGCGGTGAATTGGTCGTAGTAGAGGGCTTTCATGATAAGAAAAAAACTGGGAGTACCGAATGTCCCTCATCTGATACTCCCTGGTTGTGGCGGGCAGGCCCGTATTTTGAATTCCTTAAATCGGTAAAATACCGGCTGCCCGGAAGATATAGTGTTGCGATTTTTGGCTGAAACTGGAACAAATATAACAAGAATCCGGCATTTCAAGGCGGATTTTACAAATCGTTTACATCCTTTTACGGATTAAAATCGCCCGGACCAGCCGCCGGAATTACTTTTGGCGAACACAATAAAGGCACGCTGATGATCCGGACTTTTGTTTTATTGTTCTTTCCGATTATTTGCATTTCGCAACAGGAAAATCTTCCCTGGCCGCAACAGGCCATGAAAGACTGGCCGGAAGTGGCCCTGATCAACGATGTAACGTATCAAAACGGGGACCGGTACCTGGACCCGTCGATCCCGTATGCCGGAACCGGTTTTCTGATCCAATCCGGCGGCAAAACCCTGGCGGTGACGGTCAAGCATGTCCTTTGGGTGGCCCGCAACAAGGCTACACAATCTGTCGAAGTCAACGACCGGCTCAAAAGCTGGAAAATGTATCCGAAGGGCAACCCGGCCGATTCGGTCGTGATCGAAAAACTGATCAATGAAGATCCGGACGAGCCGCTGCAGAACGGCTGGAACAACGGCGTCCTCCAGCGGGATTGGCTGGTATTTACGACCCGGTACGTTTCGCCCCGGCTTCATCCCCTGCCCTTGCGGGATGAGCCTGTGAGCAAAGGCGACCGGGTATTCATGGCGGGCAACCCCTACCGGTTCGAACAGACCGTCAAAGCGCAAGGGACGGTGGTCAGGATCGAAGGAGACCTGCTTATGATCACCCTCAAAGGGTATGAAAAGGCGTTCCTCGGCGGCGCCAGCGGTTCTCCGGTTGTTGACGAACAGGGCCGCCTGGTGGGCATTTTTTCCAATTCGCAGCAGGATGAGCACGGAGAAAACCGCTATATCATCAATTCCACCGCCTATTTGAAAAAAGTGCTGGCCGGCGAACGGCCGCTGAACACAGAAAAGGTCTCCGTTGCGGTTTACGTCGATTCCCTGATGGGCAAAAAGCCGGTCAGAGCCGCTCTGAGGGAGTTTGGTCACCTTTTCAGGGATGAAGACAACTACTTCCGGTACAGCCTCACTTATATCGACCACGGCGGGCTGATCCGGATCGGGGAGCAATTGATCGATCAGAACAGGGTCAAGGACGCTGTCCGGTATTTCGAATATTTTGACAATCGATATCCGGGATTGATCTACCTGAAGCCGCTGACAGAATTATACAACCGGCAAGGAAAACGGGAAAAGGCCATTCAGCTGGTCAAAAAACGGATTTCCGCGGCCAGGGATGCTGAGCTCAGGGCCGAGTTGGAGAAACTGCTGAGGGAAACATTATAAGCACAAGATAACCGGGGATCAGGTTCAATGGATTTAATCCCACCCAAACCTTGACAACAAAGGATTGCGCTGTATCTTCGGGGTTGGGAGCAAGGCTTCCGCAAACCGAACGAAACCAAAAAAAAGCGCTTTGAACATTCGACAAATCCTGCAAAACATCCACCCTTTACCTGACAAGGCCCTCCAAAAGATCCTCGCCAGAATGGAAGCCGTCGCCTTGCCGAAAGGCCACCTCGTGTTCCACGCCGGCCGGGTGGAAACCAGCTTTTACTTCATCAAATCGGGGATTGCCCGGGCCTGGGCTCTCCAGGACGGTAACGAGGTCACCTTCTGGTTCGGGCAGGAGGGCGATACCATCATTTCCATGAAAAGCTATATCGCCGGCGAACCCGGGTACGAGAACATCGAACTGCTGGAAGACAGCGAGCTGTACCACCTCAAAAACCGCGATCTGCACGAGCTTTACCAGGCGGATATCGACATCGCCAATTGGGGCCGGAAGTTCGCTGAAGGGGAGTTGATCCGGACGGAAGCGCGGTTCATCTCCAGGCAGTTCCGGACCGCCTCGGAGCGCTACCGGGACCTGTTGCGGGAAAATCCGTCGTTATTGCAGCGGGTGCAACTGGGGCATATTGCGTCTTATTTGGGGATCACGCAGGTGAGTTTGAGCAGGGTGAGGAAGAGAGGTGAGAGAGGTGAGAGAGGTGAGAGGGGTGAGAGGGGTGAGAGGGTGAGGTTATGGCGGAGAGGGATCGGGGTGCCCGTGAAATAATGGGGCTTTTCAGAATTTTGTGTCAACCGGATTTTCATCATGCTCCGTGTGCTGAAAATCAAAGCTTTGCGTCTTTGCGTCTTTGCGCGAAAACACTATTTTGAACAGTCTCCCAATAATCAGGGAAAAGGCTATCTTGGGACCGACCAAACGCCTTTTCCCTATGCGATCTTTCCTTTTTTGCCTCCCCGTTCTTTTGCTCCTGAGTTGCGAAAAAAATGCGGATGATTCCGGAAATGCCTTTGCCTCCGACTGGTCGGACATTGCCATCGACCGGCCCTGGGCGGGCGAAGCATACTGGCTCAACCCCTTGCAGGCCTGGCGGCAAAAAGACGGCAAGCTCCGGTGCGAGATCTCCGGCGGCGACCGCAATGCCGTACTCCTTACCCGGGCGCTCAGCGATTCCCTCTCGGGTTTCAGCATGCGGGTGGATGTTGAAGGCATCCATACCGCTGCCGGGCAGGAAAAAGCCGGCGAAGACCAGGACCAACAGGCCACTTCCGGCGCCTTGCCTGCGGGGTTGAACGCCGCGGGCTGGGTGGGTTTCCAGGTCGGCCTGCAGGGGCAATTCGGCGATTACCGGGATGACGCCGTCAAAGGGATCGGGTTGTGCGCGGGCCTGACAACCGATGCAAAGCTGTTCATCGGCGACCTGAGCAAGGCCGCAGCGATGGATTTCCCGGTTCCGCACGAATTCACCCTCCAACTGACCGCTACCCCTGCAACAGGAGAAATGTACGGCCTGACCCTGACCTGCTTTTCCCCTTCGGGAACCCCGCTGGCGGAAATGGAAGCCGACGTCCACGCTTCCTGGCTCACCGGGCTGACAGCGCTGACCTGTTCGCAAAGCGCACCCGATACGCTCGACTTTTCAGCCGGCCGGCCGGTTTATACCGACCTGCGGGAACTGAACAAAAGCACCGGCGGGCAAACGACCTTTGCTTTTTCCAACTGGCGGCTCAGCGGCGAAAAGGTCACCCGCCATGACGACCGCGCTTACGGTCCGATCCTGTGGGCGCAATACACCTTGTCGGATCAGGTGATGAAAATGAGCGCCCAACTGGCGCCGGTCGGCAACGGCCCGAAGGAGGCCGTGCTTTTCGTGGACGGGCAGGAGGCCCTCCGCTCCTCCATCGATCCGGACGGCAACAACGCCCTGTTCAAGATCGCCGGTTGGGACGATACCCGCGATCACCCTTACCGGATCGAATACCCGGATCCTGCCGGAAAAACCCATGCCTATGAAGGGACCATCCGGAAAAACCCCGACGCCGATGCTTTGAAACTGGCGTCGATGTCCTGTGTGGACGACCGCGGATTCCCGCACCAGGATCTCGTGGACAACGTCTCCTCCCACCGGCCGGACCTTTACGTTTTCCACGGCGACCAACTCTACGAAAGGGTCGGCGGGTACGGTACAGACTGGAACAGCAAGCTCGACTACCTGCGCAAGTGGTACCTTTTCGGCTGGTCGTTCGGCGATTTGCTGCGGAACACGCCCGCCATCATCATCCCCGACGACCACGACGTCTTCCACGGCAACCTGTGGGGCGCCGGCGGCAAAGCGGCGGATGTGTCCCTGGGGTACGGTTACGACAGCCAGGACAGCGGCGGTTACAAGGAACCGCCCGATTTTGTCAACATGGTTCACCGGACCCAGACCGGCCACTTGCCCGATCCCGCTGATCCGACCCCCGTCCTGCAGGGCATATCGGTTTATTACACCAATATGGACTACGGCGGCGTGTCCCTGGCCATTTTGGGTGACCGGCAGTGGAAATCGGCGCCAAAGCCCCTGCTGCCGGATGCGGAAATCGAGAACGGCTGGCCCCAAAACCGGTCGTGGAACGCCAAAACGCAGGCTTTCCATCCCGATGCCGAATTGCTGGGTCCGCGGCAGGAAGATTTCCTGGAGCAATGGGTAGCCGACTGGCGTCCGGGCATCGCCTTCAAGACGGTCATTTCCCAATCGCCGTTCTGCAACGTCGCCACACTGCCGGCGGATATCTACCACGACAAGTATGTGCCTACCCTGCCCCGCTACCGGAAAGGCGAATACCCGCCCGACGACCGGCCCGTTGCCGATTTTGACTCCAACGGCTGGCCCCAAAACAAGCGAAACAAGGCCGTCCGGACCATGCGAAAGGCCTTTGCGCTCCACATCGCCGGGGATCAGCACCTGGGTTCAACCGGGCGGTACGGCGTAGATGCGTTCGGCGACGGTTGCTATTGGGTTGCCACGCCGGCCGTGTCCAATCTGTGGCCGAGGCGGTGGTTTCCCGCGCTGCCGGGTCAGGGCGGCAAGGAGCCGGGCGATGCGCGCCGGTATACCGGCAATTATGAGGACGGGTTCGGCAACAAGATCACCGTCCGGGCTGTGGCCAATCCGTACGACATCGACCGGGAGCCCTCCATGGTATTCGACAAGGCGCCGGGGTATACCATCGTTGAATTCGACAAGGCGGAAAGAACGATCGCGATAGCTGTCTGGCCGAGGTGGGCTTCCCCGACGCAACCTGCGCCGGACAATACCCCGTACGAAGGCTGGCCGATCGTGATCCGGCAACTCGACAATTACGGTCGCGCAACGGCCGGGAATCTGCCGCCGATGGAAGTGGACGGGAAAGAGGCGGTCCAGGTGTTCGATCAGGTAACAGGCGAGTTGATCTATGCGCTCAGGCCGCCGGCCGGGTCGTTTACGCCGTTCGTATTCGACAGGGAAGGGATCTACCTGGTAAAACGCCTCAAACCGGACGGATCTGTGATGACAATCGGGGACTTGAAGGTTGGATAGGTCGCGTTCAGGGGCATTTTGCCGGCGGTCAGCATCCGGGTCGGAACGCTTCCGCTTAGAACGACCGCCGGCAAGGGGGAACGCAGCATAGAATTCATTTGGTCTGGGTACGAATTTTGGTTTTTCGGGTGATTTCTTAAAACCGAGACAAAGATGCAGGCGAAACGGCGCCACCGCAAACGGTATTGAGCAGACGGCGGTTTTGAGTGAGTGGGTGGTAGTTGTTGGATGCTGGATACTGGATGCTGCCACGCTGAGGCGTGGTGGATGCTGGCGCTCTTGAGGAGCTATGGCGGACGGAGGCTGCTGGATTGGAGGCAGATTACTAAGCCCGGAGCACAGCGTAGGGATTGGTAAGCTGGATGTTGCAGGCCTTCGTTCCTGGTGATCTATGGCGGGCGGAGGTTGCTGGCGACTGCCAACTGAATGACTGGAACCTGGACTGCCAACTGCCGACTGAGGACTGCCGACTAATGACTGTCCCAAAGGGATTCCTATGGAGCCGACTGCAGCACAGCAACACTTCCAAAAAAATTCTACCTTTGCGCCTTCATTTTTTCAGCGATATGAGTTTGATCCAGGAAATCAATAAACGCAGGACTTTTGCCATCATCAGCCACCCGGATGCCGGGAAGACGACCCTGACCGAAAAGCTGCTGCTGTTCGGCGGCGCCATCCAGATCGCCGGGGCGGTCAAGTCCAACAAGATCAAGAAGCACGCTACGTCCGACTTTATGGACATTGAGCGGCAACGGGGTATCTCCGTAGCTACCTCCGTTATGGCCTTCGAATACCGCGACCTCAAGATCAACATCCTGGATACCCCCGGCCACAAGGACTTTGCCGAGGACACCTACCGCACCCTGACCGCCGTAGATTCCGTGATCGTGGTCATCGACGTGGCCAAAGGGGTGGAGGAACAGACCGAAAAACTGGTCGAAGTCTGCCGCATGCGCAATACGCCCATCATCGTCTTCATCAACAAGCTCGACCGGGAAGGAAAGGACGCCTTCGACCTGCTGGACGAAGTGGAGCTCAAACTCGGCCTCACCGTGCGCCCCCTGAGCTGGCCCATCGGCATGGGGCAAACCTTCAAGGGCGTGTACAACCTGTACGAACGCAAGCTGGTGCTGTTCCGGCCGCACGGCAAACAGGTGGAGGAAGAGATCATCGAGATCCGCGACCTGTCGGATCCGCGCCTCGAAAAGGAAGTCGGCCCGGGGCCCGCCAAAGAGCTGCGGGACGAGGTGCATACCATCGAGGAGGTCTACCCGCCGTTCGAACGGGAGGTTTATCTGAACGGCGAGGTGTCGCCTGTCTTTTTCGGCAGTGCCGTCAACAATTTCGGCGTCAAGGAATTGCTGGACTGTTTCGTGGAGGTAGCGCCCCCACCCCAGCCGCGGCCCGCGGAGGAACGGCCCGTCAAACCGGACGAGGACAAATTTTCGGGTTTCGTCTTCAAGATCCACGCCAACATGGACCCCAAGCACCGCGACCGGATCGCCTTTATGCGCATCTGTTCCGGGATTTTCCAGCGCAATACCAACTATTATCACGTCCGGCAGGCGCGGTCGCTGAAATTCTCCAACCCGACCTCCTTCATGGCCGATAAAAAAACGGTGATCGACGAGGCCTTTCCCGGCGACGTGGTGGGCCTCTACGACAGCGGCAATTTCAAGATCGGCGACGCCTTGTCGGAGGGCGAACCGCTCCATTTCAAGGGCATCCCGAGCTTCTCGCCGGAGCAGTTCCGCTACGTCAACAACGCCGACCCGATGAAGTCGAAACAGCTCAACAAGGGCCTCGACGAGCTGATGGACGAAGGGGTCGCCCAGATGTTCGTCCGCGAAAGCGACGGCCGCAAGATCATCGGCACGGTCGGCGCCCTCCAGTTCGACGTCATCCAGTACCGCCTGGAGAACGAATACGGCGCCAAATGCAGCTACGAGCCCGTCAACCTCTACAAAGCCTGCTGGGTGAGTTGCAAGGACCAGGCCGCGTTCAAGGAATTCCTGTCACGCCGCCGCCGCGATATCGCCAAGGATACGGAAGATAACCTCGTTTTCCTCGCCGAATCCGCCTGGATGCTGAAAATGGCCCAGGAGAATCACCCGGAGGTGGAGTTTCATTTTACCAGCGAGTTTTAGATACCAGTTGTCAGTTGTCAGTCTCCGCCCGCCGTAGCTTCAGCGGAGGAGGGGGTCAGTTGTCAGTCTCTGCCTGACGAAGCCGCTCTGGCAACGGGATACCGGCAGACGGGCGATTAACTGACCACCACCCTCCGAATAACCTGTTGCACCCCGCAAACCAGGCTGACCAGATTTACCCCGGGCGGCCAGTTTTGCACATCCACGTCCAGGGTTTCCACCTGGGCCGATTTAGGGATATTTTGTGTAAACCATTCCTTTCCGACCATGTCGTAAATGTGGATTTCTATCGGCTCACCGGAGGCGCTGCATTGGATATGGACTGTTTCTGAGGCCGGGTTGGGGTAGACGCTGAACAACATAAAAGATGCTGGCTCCATGGTAGAAACGATCATGGATGAATCGATTTCAACGATCATTGCACGCTGGGAGGTGGTCAAGAGAAAAGGGAAGATAAACTTCATTTGAATCGAAAAAAACAGTTGTGAGCGGATTCGATAAAAATTTTGGACTTTCATTTGTTCTGAATGGGGTGCCTTGGGGGAATAGTCCTACACTATCGAACATAGCAATAACCTTTTCATCAGCGTTTTCAATATTAACAATATCATTGATTAGAAAGCTGTCTATAAATCCGATTTCGTAATATCCGAACGAATTGTAAACATGTTCAGACAGGTAATTATCTCTTCGAAATCCGTTGCCTTTTGGCTTCTTTAACCTTTCTACTTTATCCTTTAACCTTAATAAGGCTACAACCCATGACTTCATTTTTGCCTATCTTCGCACCAACACCCCACTCAACTATTTCCCTCCCTCTCCTTACCGGCAGAAGCCAGCTATCCTGCCGCCCGATTTTTCCGAAAAAAGAATGCCATGAAAATACTGCCGTGCATAATCGTCGCAGCGATTGCCGTTTTATCGGCATCTTGCGGTACCTACCGCTATTACCAACCTTCCTTTAACGCAGCTTTGTTCCGGGACAAAGGGGAGCTTCACCTGTCAGGAAATGTGGGGAGTTCCGGCGCAACACTGAAGGCAGCCGTCTCAATATCCGATAAGATCGGCATGGTGGCCCTTTACAACGGGGGTATCCTGGAATACAGGCCCCGGGAATTTGAACTCGGCGCCGGTTATATCGTGCCTGGTAAGGCCTTCTTCCTGGCCGGTCTGGGTTTCGGTTCCAATTTTGAATATACCGACAGCACCCATACGGCGAAATCCTACCGGGGAGATTTTTACAGGCCCTTCCTGCAAGTCAACGGCGGCGTTACCGGCGGAACCATTTTCAAAGGTGTGAAAGGAGACCTGATCGCCGTTTTCAAGGCCAATTATTTCTCTTATAAAGGCCGCCATCTCGACGGAACGAATGATCCGATCAATTCAGGATACCTCACCCTTGAGCCCGGTCTGATGGTCGGCCTGGGCTCGCGGACCTTCCGGTTCGATTTTACGGTAGGCATGCCGTTCCGGCCCGCCTTCGTGGGGCTTTCCTCCAGGAGTGAAGCCCGGACTTTCCCGGCTTCGGCGGCCGCGGGCATCAGTTTTGTATTTGGGCGGAAACGGTGAAGGGTTTTATTGCCTGGCGCCTGTTACAGCTTCATATTCAATCAACTTACGGTACAAATTGTGGTTAAAAAATTTGAACAATCGTTTTTTCAAAACCATTGTTCATTCAAAATTTCGTTGTTACCAATTATAAAGTCTCCACTGCAGCCTTTTGGCTTCTTTAGCCTTTAACCTTGATACAGCTGCCCGCACGGCTATTTACTGGGTGGAAGACATCCGGGATGTTGCACATAGCCAAAATTGCGGCTGGAGGGGTTTGATTGATGATTGATAATTACATAATTGCAGGTTGTTGATGTAGGCGCCCGTTATCAAGTCGAATTTCTGCCTTTTGCCCCAACTGATCACTGACCTCTGTCAACTGACAACTTTTACCCCAGCCTCCGAGATCCGCAGCGCCCGCAATTCGCCTGCCCGCTCGCTCACGTCGGCGGCGCTGTTCTCCAGCCGCAGAACGCCCCTTGGACAAACGGCTGCACAGATGCCGCAGCCTACGCACGAAGCCCGCACCACATCCTGGCCCTTCTGGGCATAGGCCCGCACATCAATGCCCATTTCGCAGTAAGCGGAGCAATTGCCGCAGGAGATGCACTGGCCGCCGTTGGTGGTGATCCGGAAGCGGGATAAGAATTTCTGCTGGATCCCCAGAATGGCCGCCATCGGGCATCCGAACCGGCACCAGACCCTGCTGCCCATCAACGGGTAAAAACCAACGCCGATCACCCCGGAAAAGGCCGAGCCGATCAAAAAGCCGTACCACTTGCGCAAGGGTTCGGGACTCATGAAAAAGACGCGGGAGCTGCCTTTGAGGTAGGCGGTCCAGAGGAAGACCAGCAGGAGCGCCGCTACCCCCAAAGCCGTCCATTTGGCCACGGGCGCCAGGTTTTTGAAATATTTCGGCCGCAGGAACAGGAACGCCGCCAGCAGTACAAATATCCCGGTGAGACCCCACACGAAATGGGCTTTCGTGATCAGGTAGGCGTCCTTCGCCTGGTGCAATACGCCGTACAGCACCGCGATCGTCATGGCGGTAGCGAAAACCAGCACCAGGTGGATCATCCAGCGCTCGATACGCCAGGCCTTCACGCGCTTGTCGGACAGGTGCCGGAACGGGTCGCCCGCCGTCTCCGCCAGACCGCCGCAACCGCAAACCCAGGAACAATACCAGCGCTTGCCGTAAAACCACGTCAAAACCGGCGAGATCAGCAGGATCATCAGCACGCCCCAAACGAGCATGAACAGCCCCAGTGTGCCGCTGCCGATCAGTTCCTTGATATGCCAGCCCTCAAAAAAATAGTAGTTGAGCGGCCACATGTTCTTGAAATCATTGTAGGGCTTGTTCAACCCCAGCAGGATCTCGGGCAGCAGGAATGCGAACCCCAATTGGAAGAACATCACCGAAATCGTCCGGATCACCTGGTATCGGTTGTGCCGGTACTTCCGGATGAACTTGTACCCCATCACCAGAATGGCCAGGGTATACAACGTGCCGTAAACAAACCACTGGCTGGCAGCGTGCCCTTCCAGCGCCATGCACAAGGGGTCGAACAGGGCGATCAACCCGGTATTGGGCGCGCCGTCCTGGCCAAGGCCGAGGTATTGCGGAAACCAGTACAGCAGGACGTAGAGCGCCGTCAGCGCAATGCCCAGCCCCCAGGCGAAGGCGCCCCGCCCGGTGAGGTTCCGGTGCCAGACACCGTTGTTTCTGATGCCGGCCGGTTCGTGGTCATAGGCCGACCGGGCATACCACACCCCGCCCGCCGCCATCAGTCCCAGCGACAAGGCCAGAAAAGCGCCGGTTGAGGGAAAGTGCACGCCGAACAGCGCCAGCAGCAACAGAACGATGCCGAGTACGGCAGTCGTCAGCCCCAGTTTTTGCCCGGTATTCAGCCGGAAAGCCGGTGGGGTGACGAGGGACAGGCTTAGGTTGGTTACGTCTTTCATACAGATATTGCGGTCCGCTGGACCTGACAGATGTTTTGGTCCTGCGGACCTTGGTTGTTGCGAATCCATCTTTAAACCGATTCTTCCTTCGGCCGCCATAGCTCCAAAAGAGCAAAGGCGGCGATTCCTCAGTTCCTCGATTCCTCAGTTCCTCAGTTCCTCGATTCCTCGATTCCTCTATTCCTCAGTTCCTCATCCCCCGCCGCTTCTTCAACTCCACGCGCTTCCCTGTCCGGCTGTTGTAGTCTTTTACCAATTCCGATTCGAATTGACCGTAAAATTCCGGGTCGAAATTGGCGGCGCCGAGGTTTTGCAGCACCTCTTCCACCGGGGTTTTGGTCCGGATCCAGCGGTCGCAGACCTCGTGGCGGAAGCGCACCCCCATCAGGTTGAAGCCGATGACCGCCCCGCCCGCCTGTTCATAGACCAACCGGATGCTGCGCTTTCCATCGGGGTGTTCCCAGTACAGGGCGGCCTGCCCATCTGCAAGCTTTACCGGCACTTCGCCGTAAACCTGGTATTCAATGTCCAGGAATTTGGCGGAATTGAACCAGATGCCGGGGTCATAGGCGGTCCGGCGGCCGGTGATGGTCCAGGCGACCGCCTCTCCCATCATGCGGCCGGTATACCAGACGGCTTCGATGGGCTTGCGGCCGGGCCGGGGTTCGCGGAGCTGGGCGCAATCGCCGACGGCGTATACATCGGGGATATTGGTTTCGAGGAATTCATTGACCAGAATGCCCTTGCCGATCTCCAGGCCAGCTTCCCGGAGGAAATCCACATTGGGGCTGACCCCCGCCGTGAGGCCGACGTACTGGCAATCGATCCGTTCGCCGCTATTGGTGATGACGGCGCAGGCCCGGCCCTGGCCGTCGTCCACGATTTCGCGGAGTTCGGCGTTCAGCCGCAGGTCGATGCCGTGTTCGCGGATATGGCGGCCGACCATGGCGGACTCTTCCGGGGGCAGCACCATGTCCCAATAGCCGGCTTCGCGGACCAGGAAGGTGACGCCGATACCGCGGGAGCGGAACATCTCGGCCATTTCAATGCCGATCAGGCCGCCGCCGACAATCACCGCATGCCGCAGATCGTGGCTGTAGGACTCCATTTTCTCAAGATCCTGGTAGGAATACAGCCCGCTTACCCGCCTGAGGTCCTGTCCGGGCCACCCGAACCGGTTGGATTTGGAACCGGTGGCCAGAATGAGCTTGTCATAGGCCATTTTGCCGGTGGCGAACTGGATGGATTTATTGGCAAAATCGACCCGGTCCACCCAGTTGCGGAGCAGTTCTATCCGGTTCTTCTCCCAAAACCAGGGTTCGTAGGGCTGCGTGTCCTCAAAACGCAGATGCCCCATATAGACGTACATCAGGGCGGTGCGGGAAAAGAAATAATCGGTTTCGGCGGAGATCACGACAATGTCGGCGTTGCTCCGCTTCCGGATGGTCCTTGCCGCGGTGATGCCGCTGATGCCGTTTCCAATAATTGCAATGCGCATACGGGTAGAGGTTGGTGGCCTGAAACGAAGATAAGAACAATTCTGAGGGAGAGGGGATGCACGGCGGGTTGATTTTTGGGGGAACTGTCCCGGTATGGACAATTGGGAGAGGGGGAG
>JACJYC010000005.1 GCA_020636325.1 Lewinellaceae bacterium | reverse complement strand
TTGTTGTTGTTGTTGTTGTTGTTGTTGTTGTTGTTGTTTGTTGTTGTTGATTTGCCTCAGTTGCGTTCATCAGGTCATTCCAGATTATATTTTCGCACAAAGATGAAAACGCAAAGAATTGATTTTCGAAATACTGCGCGCGTTAAAAATCCTGTTGACATAAAATTTGAACAGCCTTTGACCAGTCCCCAGTATTCAGTCTTTCAGTTGGCAGTTGGCAGTTGGCAGTTCCAGTCCCCAGCATCCAGTATTCAGTCTTTCAGTTGGCAGTTGGCAGTTCCAGCCCCCAGTATCCCCCGTCCGCCATAGCCCCAAGGCGACGGCGGGCAGCCCCCCGCATTCAGTCTTTCAGTTGGCAGTTGGCAGTATCCAGTCCCCAGTATCCAGCATCCAGTCCAGTATCCAGCCCCCAGCATCCAGTCTCCAGTCTCCAGTATCCAGTCCCCAGCCACCACGCCTCAACGTGGCAGCATCCCCCGTCCGCCATAGCCCCAAGGCGACGGCGGGCAGCCCCCAGCATCCCCCGCACCCCCTCTCCCGGATCCACCGCAATATCGTATTCATACCCTTCTTGATCGGTGTGGAGCTGCCCGTGAAATTGTTGTGCATGAAGCTGAAGATATAGACTTTCCCCGATTGGGCAACCAGGTAGCCGCTCAGGCAGTGCTTGTTGCGGAGGGTGCCGGTCTTGGCGAAAACATAAGGTTTGCCGCCCGGGCCTTCATACAGTCCCTGGATGGTGCCGGAAACGCCGCCGGCGGGAAAAGTGGCGAAGAGCCGCTCGCGGGGAATGAGATAATAAAGCTGTTCGAGGGCGTAAACCACTGATCTTGGGGTGAACAGGTTGTAGCGGCTCAACCCCGACCCATCGTTCCAGTAGAATTGATCGGGAGCGCCTGCGATGAGCGTGTCCCGGGCATAGCGGAGCATGCGGCCGGCATCCTGAACGCCGAACAGCCGGTCGGAACATTGCAGGATCAGTTGCTCGGCAATGAAGTTGTCGCTGTCCTGCATCAAACGCTTATAAATCGTATCAGGGGCCGGCATGAATAAGGTTTGGGGTTTTTCGTAGCGTGGAAGTGCGCCGCGCCACAACCTGATCTGCCGGCCGGTGGTATCCGAGAGCAACCCCGCCATGAGCCCTGAGGAGTATCGGTAGGGGGTAGCTTCTGAAAAGTCGAAAGGCAGGCGTTTCTTCAGTTTGAACTTGTTGGCAAACTCGGCTCGTTCCAGGTCGGGGGTATCTTCACCTGCCGAATTATCGATGGTGACCGAATCCCTGAAGAATGCTGGAAACGCAACAACCTCGCTCGTATCGCTGAGCCTGTGAAATTCAACCAGGTTGGCATAAGCCGGCATAGGCGTCCGCTCCACCTGGTAGTTGTCCGGGTAATCATCCCAGGCCCATCCCGGCCCGAATCGCTCGGTTTTAAACGGGCGGTCGGTGTAAAAAACGGGGCCCGGCCATGCTTTCAAAAGCGGCGTAAGCGGATCGGGGAGCGGCAATTCGGGGTGCAGCCAGGCCGGGTTGCCCGCGCCCCAGAACAGAAGGGTGTCACCGATCACCTCGTAATGCGCCAGCGGGAGGCTGTCGCCGGGAAGCAGCAGCGTTGCCGTCAGGAAGGTAAAGATCTTGGTATTGGACGCGGGGGTGAAATACTTGTCGTCATTCCAACCGCTGAGCCGTTGCTTTTTCTCCGGATCGTACAATATGAAGCCGGTAAATCCTTTGTTGAATGCAGGCATATCCCTGACGAGCTTATCCAGGTTCTGCCAGGTTTCGGCGGAAGCCTGACCCAGGGCGGGCGCAGCGTAAAACAGAAAAAGGAACGCGGGGAGGATCATCCGGGTACAACCGGCGCGAATGCCGGGCAAAACAGCTGAATGCATAGTGTGCGGTTTGAAATTCACAATAGAGAGAAAGGCTTAAAGTTCAGGAAATTCTTTTCAAATCGGCGGAATTTTAACGCATTCCGCATTCGGGCAAAAATTCTGATTACTGCCGCTTTTCCGAAAATTCTTTGGTAGCGGAGGAGGGCGCCGCATCAGTGTTCCGGAAGCCGGTTTTGATTTTTGAAAACCAATCAATTGCCTCATATTCAAGATGATAGATTCCGGCCATGCCATTGAACGATCGCTGTTTTCAGGCGTTCTATTACCAAACCGCTTTTTGCGGACGATAACTGTTACAAAAAGCGGAATTTTCCTACTTTTGTGCTCCGCATTTACCAACATTCAAATATCACCGATATGCCTTTCGATATAGAAATGATCCGGGAATTCTACAAATCCTTCCCTAAAAAAGTCGATCAGGCCAGAAACGCCCTCGGGCGCCCGCTGACCCTTACGGAAAAAATCCTTTACGCGCACCTTCACCCCGATTCGGGATTGCAATCCTATAACCGAGGCAAAGACTATGTTTTCTTCGCACCCGACCGCGTAGCCATGCAGGATGCAACGGCTCAGATGGCCCTGCTCCAGTTCATGACCTGCGGCCGCGACCAGACGGCGGTTCCTTCCACCGTGCACTGCGATCACCTGATCCAGGCCAAGGTAGGCGCCGAAACGGACCTCAAAACAGCCCTGGACATCAACTCCGAAGTATACGATTTCCTGGCTTCCGTTTCCAATAAATACGGCATCGGGTTCTGGAAACCCGGCTCCGGCATTATCCACCAGATCGTACTGGAAAATTACGCCTTCCCGGGCGGCATGATGATCGGTACCGACTCCCATACGCCCAACGCAGGCGGTCTCGGGATGGTCGCCATCGGTGTCGGGGGGGCTGACGCCGTCGACGTGATGGTCGGCATGCCCTGGGAGCTCAAAATGCCCAAAGTCATCGGCGTGAAGCTGACCGGAAAACTCAGCGGCTGGACCTCCTCCAAAGACGTGATCCTCAAAGTGGCCGGCATCCTGACCGTGAAAGGCGGTACCGGCGCGATCGTGGAATATTTCGGCCCCGGCGCCGAATCGCTTTCCTGCACCGGTAAAGGCACCATCGGCAATATGGGCGCTGAGATCGGAGCTACCACCTCCACTTTCGGGTACGACGAATCGATGGGCCGCTACCTCCGGGCAACCGGCCGGGAAGAGGTCGCCGACCTCGCCGACGGTGTCAGGGCTTACCTGACCGGCGACCCCGAATGCTACGCCGATCCCGAAAAATACTTCGACCGCGTGATCGAGATCGACCTGTCGACCCTCGAACCGCATATCAACGGCCCGTATACGCCTGACCTGGCCTGGCCGATCTCCAAATTTGCACAGGCCGTCAAGGAAAACGGCTATCCGCAAAAGCTGGAAGTCGGGCTGATCGGTTCCTGCACCAATTCCTCTTACGAGGACCTGGATCGCGCAGCTTCCCTCGCCCGCCAGGCCGTGGGCAAAAAACTGAAAGTGAAATCGGAATTCACCGTTACGCCGGGCTCCGAACAGATCCGGTACACCGTTTCCCGCGACGGCCAGCTCGCCGCTTTCGAGGAAATGGGCGGCGTTGTGCTGGCCAATGCCTGCGGCCCTTGCATCGGCCAATGGGCGCGCCACACTGATGATCCGACCAAGGCCAATTCGATCATCACCTCGTTCAACCGGAACTTTTCCAAACGCAACGACGGCAACCCGCAAACCCGTTCGTTCGTCGCTTCTCCCGAGATCGTGACGGCGATGGCCATTGCCGGTGACCTCACCTTCAACCCCCTGACCGACAGCCTGACCAACGAAGACGGCGCCCAGGTCAAACTCGATCCGCCGAAAGGCGTCGAACTGCCGCCGAAGGGTTTCGACGTCCAGGACCCCGGCTTCCAGGCCCCTGCATCCGACGGCAGCGACGTTTCCATCGAGGTCGCTTCCGATTCCAAACGCCTCCAGCTCCTGACGCCCTTCAAACCCATCACGCAGGACCAGTTGAAAGGCATGCGGACCCTGATCAAGGCCAAAGGCAAATGCACCACCGACCATATTTCCATGGCAGGACCGTGGCTTGAATTCCGCGGCCACCTCCAGAATATTTCCAAGAACACGTTCATCAGCGCCATCAATTATTTCAATGACGAGATGAACAAGGTGCTCAACTACAAAACCGGCGAATACATGGGCGTTCCGGATTCCGGCCTGGCCTACCGCGACGCCGGGGTCAGCACCGTGGTCTTCGGTGAGGAAAACTATGGTGAAGGTTCCTCCCGCGAACACGCCGCCATGCAACCGCGCTTCCTGGGCGTCAAAGCTGTCGTAGTGAAGTCGTTTGCCCGGATCCACGAGACCAACCTGAAAAAACAAGGTTTGCTGGCGCTGACCTTCGTCAATCCGGATGATTACGAAAAGATCCGCCAGGACGATACCATCGACCTCGTCGGTTTTGACCAGATGACGCCGGGCAAGAACCTGAAAATGGTTCTCCACCACGCCGACGGCACGCAGGACAGCTTCGAACTGGCGCATACCTACAACGAACAGCAGATCGGTTGGGTGCGCGCAGGATCGGCCCTTAACAAGATCAGGGAAAACCTGAAAAACGCATAATTGATGAAATGCGGGCCTTATTCCTTGGGTAAGGACGACCCGTCAAAATAATGCAGGCTTTGCCGCAACAGCCCGGAGCCTTCCATTTCGATCAGCCGGAAAGCAATTCTGTAATGATCGATCCGGAAGGCTTCGCTGTTCATGTCGATCTGGAAAAAGCAGGAAGGCGTGATGTTAACGATGAGGTTGTGCAGGTAAAGCGTGCGTTCCACATGGTAGTGGCCGCAATAAATGTGGATCTTGCCCCGGTATTCGAACAGGATTTCCTGGAGGTCGTCCCGGTTCCTCAGGGCGTATTTGCTGTCCATATGGGGTACGCCGCAAAGGATGGGCGGGTGGTGCATGAACAGGATAAAATCCCCTTTTTTGGTGCTCAGCTTGTTTTTGAGCCAGGCGAGCTGTTTGCTGGATACCACTCCCGATGACGTATCCAGAAAAATGATTTCCTCCGTACCCGATTGCCAGGAAAAATAGAGTTCGTTATCTTTGAAATGCTGCATCTTGTCGAAGGCGGCGGCCATCAGCTCTACGCTGTCGTGGTTGCCGGGGATCACTTCGAAGGGGATGCCGTACATATTCAATTGCTGCCGGATCCATTTGTAGATCTGCGGGTCGCCGAGGTCGAAACAAAGGTCGCCGGTGAGGATCAGGGCGTCGGGTTTTAGCTTGGCCGCCTCTTGCAGGATCTCTGCAAAATTCATCCGGACATCGACGCCGAAGGTATTGTCGCCCGGTTGGCCGATATGCAAATCGGTTATTTGGATGAGTCTGATCATTGTGGTTTATTTCCGGAACTTCGAATACTGACTATCTTCTTGAGGATGTCAAACCAGAAGGGCGCGCCCAGGGAAACGGCAAGCGCCGTGATGACCCAGCCCAGTACCTTGGTCAGCCAGTCATACGGCGTAGCGGACAGCAGGTCGGTATTCTTCCAGCCCATGCCCAGCGGCGATTTGATCTCATCCACCTCATTTTTATAAGCTTTGAACTGATCCACCGCATCGGCGAATTCCAGGTCGGTCCGGACCAGGCTGTCGATATTTTCGTTCTGGGCCAGCGTTTCGGCCGCGCTGACCAGATCGGTAAGCGTTTCCGGGTCATTCTCCAGGTGTTCGTAAAGCGCCAGCGTATCAGCGTTCAGGACGACGGCCATCACCAGCCCTACCCAGATGAGGACATAATGGGTGGTGCGTTTGTACCACCCGGAGGCGCGGTCCATGATGCTGTTGTACCAGTCGTCCACCTTGGTTTTGAACACGTCGATCTTGTTGTCGGCCTGGCGCATCAGCTGCTTGAGCACCCTTTTGAGGTCCTCGTTGTCCAGTTCGTCGATCTTGGCGCCGAGCTGTTCCTCTGCCGTGTCATCCCCCAGCAAGATGTCGAAGAGGATGGTCCTGAAGGAT
Organism: Lewinellaceae bacterium; assembly: GCA_020636325.1. GTDB lineage: Bacteria > Bacteroidota > Bacteroidia > Chitinophagales > Saprospiraceae > JACJYC01. Next base: position 500,398 of record JACJYC010000005.1, on the reverse strand, counting down.
TCGGCGCTGACATAGGAAGGCGGATCGGTGGATTTGCGACCGTATTTGAAGGATAATTGTTTGAACAGCGGATTTTCGGTGAAGGATTTGTACAGGCGGTCGATCTCAAGTCCGGCTTTTGAATCGCCGACCAGCATATTCTGGAGGGCTTTTTTCAGGTTTTTACCCCGGAGGCGCAGAAAGGACGCGATCAACTCCATGATTGTGGTTGCCAGGAGGCTCAACATCAGCAATACGAAGATAACGCCGAGTACAACGGTTAAAATGGCCATATGAATTTTTCATTAGGTGTTGACGCCGGTAAAGTTATTGAAAAAACAGCCCTTTCGCTAGTAATTTTTTCAGAATCTGGTGAAAGTTGCCGGCGCTTTCCCGTGGGATTATCAGGATCGCTGTTCGATTTTCAGTACGCGGTCCTCAACGATCACAAAAACGGCATCCTCGCTTTGCGGATCGAGGCAGGCGTGGCCGGTAAAGGCGCCGAACGCTGGCAATACGGCTTGATCGGGCCTAAAATAAAAACAAGGCAGCCGGAGGTGCTGGCGGCCCTTGCCGTTGAGGATGACAGCGGGGTGCAAATGCCCGGCCAGGTTGTAATAACCCTGGACGGGCGTTGCAAGGGGATAATGGCTCAGCACGAACGGATCGCAAAAGAAGGGCTCATTCAAAAGGGAAAGGCCGGCTGAATTGTAATGCTCTTCGGCCAGGATGTCGTGATTGCCCCGCACCAGGTGAAAGGCCGGTTTGGGATGCCTTGCCAGGAGCTCACCCAGGCCGGCCCATTCGCCGTTGTGGTCGCTGTGGAATAAATCGCCCAGAAAAAAAACGGCATCGATATCAAACGCGCCCAGCAATTGGTCGAGCCTTCGCAGGTCGGCATCTGCCAATGCCCTCGGCGCCGGAATCCCGGCTTTCCGGAAGTGGGCGCCCTTGCCCAGGTGGAGGTCGGCCAGGAAAAGGGTCCGGCCCTCCTCCCACCAAACGGCCTTGTGCGGGTGCAGGTGGAGGGATTGGCCGCAAACCTGGTGAATGGTTGATGTTGCCATGGGTTAAGCCGTGTGAAACTCATCCTGATGCCGCCACAGCTCCTGGAACGCGGGGCTGTCTGCCAGCAAGGTCTGGAAATTTCCCTCGCCGACAACCCGTCCGTTTTCCAGGATGTAGATATAGTCGAATCGGGGCAGGAGGTGCAGGCGGTGCAGGGATGAGACCACGGCTTTGTCGCTGAACTCTTCAAACAGCCGGTCATAGATCAGCAGCTCCGTTTTGGGGTCCACGCTGCTGGTCGGCTCATCCAGCAATACGATATCGCTGTCCCGGGCCGCGAGGATGCCGCGCGCCAGGGCCAGCCTTTGCTTTTGCCCGCCGGACAGGTTCACGCCCTTCTCCTGTATCCCCGATTCCAGCCCTTTCGGCAGCTGATTGATCACCTCTCTGAACTGAGCGATCTCGCAGACCCGGAGGATCTCCTGTTCCTCAAAAGGGAGCCCCAACGTGATGTTGTAGGCGATGGTATTTTCAAAGATCTCGGGTTCCTGCGGAAACAGGGTCACATGATCGGAGATCTGCTGGAATGCGATCGGCTTGCCGTCGAGGGCGACTTCCGCCCGGTCGGGGGAATACAATCCCCTGAGCAAAGCCAGCAAGGTGCTTTTGCCGCTGCCGCTTTCCCCGATCAGGGCCAGGCGTTTGCCGCGCTGGATGCGGAGTTTCAGGCCGTGCAATCCCTGGATCTTGTCGCTTTCCGGCGCCGCCTCCTTGTACATGAAGCCCAGGTTTTGGAGCTGGATGGTTTTCCAGTCCTTGTGCAGGCCGTCCCCGGCTTCCGGCAGGTGCCGCTCGTCATAGGATTTGATGATATTCTGCGCTGTTTTGATGTCCGTATCGTACGTCACGATGCTGGTATACTGCCAGGCGATATTGTGAAAAACGCTCGTAAACTGGTTGACATACCCCACCAGGGTCACCAGCCCGCCGACCAGCAGGACCTCACCCGGCACCCAATGCTGGAAAATGTAGCCGATGACGATCATGACGTACATCAGGGTCACCATCGTATCCACGGTAAACCACTTCCATTCGTTCACCAGGATTTTCCGGCGGAAGGGCGGTAAAATGGCCATGACCCTGCCTAGCAATCCGCTTTCCATCCGCTTTTCGAGCCGCAGGGTGATGACGGTAAGGATATTGGACAGGCTGTCGAACAGGGTAGCCGATACTTCGTGCTCCCGTTCGTTGGTTTCCTTGGACGCCTCAATGAACGGTTTGTCGAACCTGAGGATGATGTACACGATAAAAACGCCCATCAGGATGGCAATACTGCCGAAAACCGGCGAGAACCAGACCATGGCGCCCAGGGCAAAAACCATTTTGGCAATGGTGTTGAAATACATGAAGCCGGTGTCGAAAAAGCTTTTGAGGGCCTCATACGCCTTGCGGACCCTGTTGATGGTAGCCCCGCTGTGGTGATCCTGGTGCCAGGAAACCGGCAGGTGCAGCGTTTTGTGGTAGAGCTCCTGAAGGAAATTGCGGCTGAGGTCAAAGGCGAGCTGCCGTTCCAGTATCCTGGCCGGACCATGGCAGGCCCAGCCGAAAAGATGGACGACCAGGTGTGCGACGGCATAAAGCCACACGGATCTGAGCGCGTCGACGCCTTGCAGCTGCAACTGGTTGATGAAGAGCCCCCAGATCACCGGATCGAGCAGGTTGCTCAGGTTGCTTAAGGTGAACAGCCCGTAAACGGTCAGGTATTTCTTTCGCTGGTCGCGGGCGTAAACCCAGGCGGTCCGCATGAGCGAGATATACGGATTGTTGAGGATGGAAAATCTTTTTTTCATGAGGATGGGACAGCCGGCTTTGATTACTTTCAGAGGAACGACCGGCGCCGCGAATTAGTTCCTTTATCCCCTTTTTATTTAAATGGACGGATTAAAATAATTTTTGTTTAAATTTGAAGATAAATTCCCGGCCATGGAGCAAACCCACTTTCTTTCGCCTTTCGGTTGCCTGGAGATCAAGGGCAGCGAATGGGGGATTTCATCGGTAAAAATGGTCAGTAAATCCCCTTGCCCGGCAGGCCCGATCCCGGAGGTCCTCCACGATTGCGTCCGCCAGCTGGACGAATATTTCAAAGGCACGCGCAAGGAATTCGATCTCCGGCTGGACTGGAACGGCGCCTCCGAATTCAATAAAATGGTCTGGCGCGAGCTGGTCACCATCCCTTACGGTCATACCACGTCCTATTCCGCTATCGCAGAACGCCTCGGCGACCTGAAGGCCATCCGCGCCGTAGGGCAGGCCAACCGCAATAACCCGATCGCCATCATCGTACCCTGCCACCGGGTGATCGCCAAAAACGGCGACCTGCACGGCTATTTTTATGGGTTGGAAATGAAACGGCAACTGCTGGAGTTGGAAAACCCGAAGAGCTTTGCGCGGCAGGGGAGCCTTTTTTAGAGGGTGAGGGGGTGAGAGGGTGAGAGGGTGAGAGGGGGTGAGAGAGTGAGAGGGTGAGAGGGGGTGCGTTAGATGATCTGCATTTTGACGGCCAGTTTGACCAGGGCGGCGGTATTGCCTGCGCCGAATTTGGTCAGCAGGTTTTTCCGGTGGGAATCCACGGTGGTGACGCTGACGAATAACCGGCCTGCAATTTCATTATTGGTATATCCTTCCGCTATCAGGTTGAGCACTTCCTTTTCCCGGCGCGTGATCACCGGCGCGGCCGGATCAATCTGCTGGTCGGTCAGGGCGGCGGCCACTTCATCGCTCAGGTATTTTCCGCCTTTCATCGCCGTCTGGATCGCGATCATCAGTTCGTCAATTCCGGCATTCTTCAGCACATACCCCGACGCGCCGTTGTCGAGCATATTGCGTACAAAACTCTGCTCTTTGAACGTGCTCAGGCCCAAAATGCGGATGCGCGGGTATTTTTCATGGATGGCCTTGCAAAGGTCGATGCCCGATGTGTGCGGCAGGCTGATATCGAGCAGGATCAGGTCCGGAATCCGGCGATCCAGAAACCGCATGCAGCTCTCCGCATCTGATGCCGACCCGAGAATTTCCACCGCACTCACCCGTTGCAGGAGGGACCGGATCCCTTCCACTACGATGTAATGGTCGTCGACGATCAGGATGCGTACCGGTTTCATAGGCTGAATTCTATATTGACGGATGTGCCCTGGCCCGGGGCGGATTGGATGTCTGTCCGGCCGTTCAGGTAATTGACCCTGGACCGGATATTGCTCCAACCCATACCCCGGCCGGTCGCTGAAAGGGAAGCCGGGTCGAAACCGCTGCCGTCGTCTTCCACGGTGATCTGCATCCGGTTGTCCTGCAGGCTGACCTGGACCACGGCGTTGGCCGCGCCGGCGTGTTTGAGGATATTGTTCACCAGTTCCTGTACGATGCGATAAACACCGATGGAGACCGGGGTGTCCAGCGGCCTTTCGTCCAATCCGAACGTCTGGCAAACCACCCTGACCGCGCCGCTTCGGTTCATGTCGCTGCAAAAGTCTTTCAGGGCCGTATCGAGGCCGTATTGCACCAGGGACTGCGGCATCATGTTGTGCGCTACGCGGCGCAATTCCTGGATCGAATCGTCCAGCATTTTCATGGATCTTTCGAACAACGCCATGTTGTCGGGGGTTACGATCAGATTTTCCTTCATATTACCCAGTGAATATTTAATGCCGGATAAGAAACCGCCGAGGCCGTCGTGGAGGTCCTTGGCCAGCCGTTTGCGCTCTTCCTCCTGCCCTTCGAGCAAGGCGGCGGAGGCCAGGAATTGCCGGTCTTTTTCCATTTCCCGGATCTTCCTGGATTGGAGTTCCGCCCGTTGGCGGGCGATCCTTTGCCGGTTTCGCAGGTTCCGGTAACCCAGGAAAATGGCCAGGCAGAGCAACGCCAGGGCGCCGGCGAGTATGCCGTTCATCCTCGACTTTTGGCGAAGCTCCAGTGCCTGGAATTCCTTCTCCTTTTGCAACTGCAGGATCTCCCGCTGCTTTTTTTCCGACTGGTAACGCGATTCCAGCAGGTTGATCTGCTTCAGGTTGGCTTCCCGCATCAGGGTATCCCCGAGGGCTTGCGCGGCTGCCAGGTACTGGTAGGCGTTCCTGTAGTCTTGTCCGGACCGGGCCAGTTGCGCCAGGAAATTCAGCGCGTCCCGTTGTCCGGCCTTTGCGTCGAGCTTGCGGGCTTCGGCCAGATAACGACCGGCGTACTCCTCGGTCAGGGCGAGGTCGCCGGATTCGAGTCCCACCCTTGAATAAGCATCAAGCACCCTGAACAGGCTGAAACCGTGCCCCGAGCCTTCCGCGATGGGCAGGGCCAGATCGAGGTTCCGGACGGCCTCCGGATAATTTTTTTCCATTCGGAAAACCGCAGCTTTCAATACATAGAACATGCTGGTGGTATTGGGGTCCGTTTTGAGCGGCATCAGGGGCGCCGTCTTGTCGAGATAGACAATCGCTTCGGAGGTGTTTTCCACCTTGATCAGGTTTTCCACATGGCTGAGGTAATAAGCCGCCAGTACGTTGGTATCTCCCAGCTGTTCCGCCGCTGTACAGCAGCGTTTTGAATACTCCAGGGCTTTTTCCATGACCCCGGTTGCCTCGTAGATGGCCGCGATGTTGGCGTATAGAAAGACGGTATGCGCGGTAAAATGATTTTCGTAGTACCGGAGGGATTGCAAGTAATGTTGAAGCGCCGGTTCGTAATCGCCGTACGTGTCGTACACCTGAGCCAGGCTCCTTTCCGCCAGGGCCCGCTTGTTCTGCAGATAATCCCCCCGGGCATTGCGCGAAACCAGGATGGTCGAGTCGAAATAGATCATCGCCGAGTCGTAACGGCTGCCGCTCTTGTTGAGCAGTCCCAGGAAATAATAGGCGTCGGCCATTCCCTTCGTAAACCCGATTTGCCGGCTGATCGACAGCGCTTCCAGCGCATAGGGCTCGACCTTCTTCTGGTTTTTGTAGAACAGGGTATGATTGTAGACGCCGGACAGGGCATTGGCCCGGTCGGAATCCGGGGCCGGGAACCGCTCCACCGCCCGGATGGCGCTGTCGAGGTTGTAATAAGGCGGCTGGTACAGGGTGTTCTGTCCCTGCAAGGCAAGCACGGACAGCAAGATGAACCCGGTAAATAAGGCGCCCCGTTTTCCCGGCATATGCATAGAAATTTCAGTAAAGTTTGGCAATCTATTTCAAAGAGTCAAGCACCGGCCCAAAAATCCCCTTTTTACAGGATTGCCCCGATCCGGGGGCGGCCCTACTTTTGTCGCCGTCAGGTATTTTTCCAGCAACCATTCCCGAATTATGATCCCGAATCGACTTTTCTCAGGAAAGCATTTCCATACCAAGGTGTTCATTCTTTTGATATTTGCGCTCGGCGGGTTCGCCTCGACCTTGCAGGCGCAGGCTCCCCGCAAACTGGGGTACCAGGGGGTAGCGCGCGATGCTTCCGGCGCGCCGGTTGTCAACACCGGTATCAATGTCCGGTTGACCTTTCACGACCTCGACCCCGCCGGCACGGTCCTTTATTCCGAGGAATGGCCGGTACTCACCAACGCGTTCGGCCTGTTCAACCTGCAGATCGGCGGCCCGGGGCCCTTTTTTACCAGCGGCTTGTTCAGCAATATCGATTGGAAAACCGGGGATAAATATTTGCAGGTGGAAATCGATTTTCGCGACGGCAACGGCTATTTCGAAATGGGAACCACCCAACTGATCAGCGTCCCCTTTGCCATGTATGCCGCCCAGGCGCCGCCCTCGGGCGTGGCTTCAGGCGACCTTTCCGGGGCGTATCCCAATCCGACGGTCTCCAAAATCCAGGGCCGCGACGTGCAGGACCTCAGCCCCCTCAACGACCAGATCCTCAAGTGGAACATTTTCAACAGCCGCTGGGAACTGGGGTATGACCTCGTCCGCCTGCCCTTCAACGGCGAAGGTTCCATGAACGGCAACCTGTTCGACCTGCACAACACCAACGTCAGCACCTTTGCCAAAACCATCTACGCCCTGCGCGGCACTTCCCCGACCGGGTTGGCCCTGCCGGGCAATATCGGCGTACACGGCGACAATGAAGGCGCCGGCGCCGGCGTGGCCGGTACTTCCAATGCCGGTTACGGCGTTTACGGCATTACATCCGGGAGCAGCGTTGCGGGCGTATTCGGCAAGGCCAACTCTCCTGGCGGATACGGCGTGAAAGGTCAGGTTTCCAATACCGGTTCCGGCGTCTACGGATTGTCCGACGGACCGTTCAGCCGGGGCGGCTATTTTGAGGCTACTGATGCAACAAATACCTACCCGGCACTGGAAGCCAGCAATAACGGCAGCGGCCCGGCGCTCCGTGTTTCGAACAACAATACCGCAAGCACCATACCGGCCATATCCGTGTTCAATGATTCCAAAGCGGGCGGCATGTTCATCAATAACAACAATCCGAACTCAACCTTGCCGGCGCTGGACGTCTATAACGTCGGGACCGGGGTCGGGGTCTTCTCCCGTACGCAGGTCGGACGCGCGGGCTTCTTCGAAGTTCTGGGGGTTAACTCCGTTTCGGAAGCCGTAAAAGCTACAACGGTCGGCGATGGCCCGGCAGCTGCTTTCATATCTCAGAAATCCACGAATCACGACCCCGTCGTTAATGTTGAACACGGAGGCGGAGGTAAGGGGATTGACATCAACCTGACCAGTCCGGCCAACAACAGCGCAGGGTTGAACGTGCACAGCGCAGGCCAGCGCGGCATCACCGTCGACGCAGCCGGTACAACCGGTATTTATTCCATCGCTTTCGCCAGCCAGGCCATAGGTGTGGAAGGGCGCTCCGGCCTGAACAGCCAGTTCGGCATCGGCGTCAAAGGCGTGTCCAATTCGTCGTACCACGGCGGCGTCACCGGGGTGAATTCCAATACCAACGGTTACGGCGTGCACGGGTACGCAACAGGCGAACTGGGCTCCGGCATCTTCGGCGAGGGCGGCGCCGACAACAGCAACGGCTTTGCAGGCCGCTTCGTAACCAGCAACAACGACGCTAACTTGCCGACGGTCTGGATCCAGAACTACAGCCTCGGGCAAGGGTTGAACATCATCAACTACAATACGGCCAGTACCGAAGACGGGATCAATATGTCGTACAGCGGAACGGGCAATTTCCTGGTTTTCCGAAACGGCGGCAACAAGGTGCGCATCAACAACGCCGGCAAGGGGTTCTTCAACGGCGGCACCCAAACCGGCGGCGCCGACCTCGCGGAAGCCTTTGACGTGGAAGGCAGCGCCGATGGTTACGAACCCGGCGACGTCCTCGTGATCTCCATAGCTGAAGACCGGACCGTCACCCGGTCCGCATCCGCCTACTCCCCCCTGGTGGCGGGTGTCTACGCTACCCGGCCCGGCGTCCTGCTGACCGAAGCGTCCATCGATGCCGATCTTTCGGATAAGGTGCCGATGGGCGTCACCGGCGTCATCCCGACCAAGGTGTGCCTGGAAGGCGGTCCCATCCGCCGGGGTGATCTGCTCGTGACGGCATCCCTGCCCGGCATGGCCATGAAAGCCGATCCAGACAAGGTGAAACCCGGACAGGTCATCGGCAAGGCGCTGGAGAATTTCGATTCGGACCATACCGGAAAGATCAGGGTGCTGGTGGGCATACGTTAGTTTTCCTTACATTTCAAAAACCGCTCAATGTTAGCTGCCATACTGAATCGGGCTCAAAAACCGGCACTTTTATACGTGACCTTTCTTTGCAGCTGGATGCCGGCGATCCACAGCCAGGGGCTCAGCCCGACGGCTTTCGGAAACGCCGGCTCCTCTTATTTCCACCCCGGCAACGGGATCACGGTAGAATGGGTCGTCGGCCAGATGGCTTTCACTACCCTCGACGGCGGCAACGGAGCCGTCACCCAGGGCATGCTCCAACCCTTGTATGCCGTGCCGCTGCCGGTAGAACTGCTGGATTTTCGTGCCGCCCGCCAATCGGCTGACCGGGTAAGGCTTGACTGGTCCACGGCGGCTGAAAAGAACAATTCGGGGTTCTCCGTGGAGCGGAGGCTGGACAAATCGCCTGATTTCTCAACGATCGGGTTTGTACCTTCCCATGCGGCCGGCGGCAACTCCGCCTCACCGCTTGCCTATTTTTATACCGATCCCAACCCGTATGCGGGCATTACTTACTACCGGCTGGCACAAACCGACCTGGACGGCAAGCGGGCCTATTCGCCGGTCAGGGCCGTATCCGGATGGGCGACAACCTTAAACGTGGAACAATGGCCGAATCCGGCGCACGGCTCCTTTTTCGTGCGGATCAGCAGCCCGGAAAAGGCGACGGGTGAACTGACCGACCCGGCGGGCCGGCTGATTCAAAAGATCGGAATGAAACCGGGAAATGCGGAGGAATTCCGCGTCAGTACGCCGGGGCTGTACCTCCTCCGCGTTGTGACAGGGTCGGAAAGCCGCAGCTTGAAAATTGCAGTACAGTAATAGCGGATCAGCTGAGGGGCTAATTCTTCAGCAACACCATCGGGTCCGGATTTCCCAGCACTTCCAGCGCTTTCTTCACGGCTTCATCATCCCGGTTGAAGACGGTATAGAATCCTTCCTCCCCGAATTTCTGGCGGGCCAGCCGGGCTTTCAGGAACCGTTTGATTTCCGGTTTGATGCGGGCGAGGGCTTTGGCCGGCACCTTGACGCCGCGCTCGGCGGCATAGGCGCTCAACGTCTGCAGGAGCCCGTCGCTGACCACAAAATCGCGGGCAAATCCGTTCAGGTCGTAGGATTTGAAAATCTCGGGATGATCTTCGGCGTACCGATAGGCAAACGAGGGAATATGCTGCCGGAGTGCGAGGTATTCATCGTTGAACAGGATGGAATCGATGGGCACGAAGAAATCGGGATAAATGCCGCCGCCGCCGTAAACGACGTTGCCGTTGGCGGTGAGGTATTTGGTGGAGTCGAGGACCTCCGTTTTGCTTTCTTCTGACAATTCGCCGTTCTGGAACCGGTGGATCACATCCGTCTCGTAGGCTTCCAGGTCGTCATACGGTTTCTGGATGGAGCGGCCGGAGGGGGTATAATACCGGGCGACCGTGAGCCGGAGCGCTGAGCCGTCGCGGAGCGGGTACTGTTCCTGCACCAGGCCTTTGCCGAAAGAGCGCCTGCCTACGATGATCCCGCGGGCATTGTCCTGAATAGCGCCGGCAACGATCTCGCTGGCTGACGCGGAGCCCTCGTCGATCAGCACCACGACATCGTCAATTTTATACAAGGCCCGTCCGGTCGTTTCGTAGTCGCTTCGGCCGACGGCCCTTCCTTCCGTATACACCAGCAATTTCTGCTTTTCCGAAAAGAACTGATTGAGGATATTGGTGGCTTGCTGGAGGTACCCCCCGGGGTTTTGCCGGAGGTCGAGGACGAGGTCTTCCATTTGTCCGTCCTTGTCGAGTTTTTCCAGGGCGCCCATGAATTCCTCATAGGTGGTGGCGCTGAACTTGTTGAGCTTGATGTAGCCGGTCTTGCTGTCCAGCATATAAGCGATATCGAGGCTGTGCACGGGGATTTTGTCCCGTTTCAGGGTATATTTCCGGATGGAAGGGTCTCTTCCGCGAAGGACGCCGATGGTGACCTCCGAGCCGCGTTCACCCCGCAGGAGGTTGATGATATCGCGATTTTGAGCGATCTGGCCTGCAACCAGCGAATCCCCGACACTGACGATCTTGTCGCCGGCCAGGATGCCGGCAGTTTCAGCGGGGCCGCCCGAAAGGGGGCTGACGACCACCACCGTATCGTCGAGCACAATGAACTCCACACCGATGCCGTCGAAGGCGCCTTCCAGCTGTTCGTTCACTTCCTTGAGTTGCTTGGCGCTGATATAGTTGGAATGCGGATCGAGCTCTTCCAGTATCCGGTCGATGGCGGCGTCCATCAATTCATCCCGGTCGACCTCATCCACGTATTTGGCTTGAATGTAGCGGATCAGCTCCTCCACCTTGCCCTGACCTGCCCCGGAACCCCCCATGGCATTGGCGGCGTCCACCACCATGACCGGCGCTGCGGACTGGAGGCGCATGCCGATCAGAATGCCGGCAGCCAGCGCAACGGATAATAAAACAGGCAGCCAGATTTTCCAGGTTGCCAGATCGGGTTGCTGATCTTGATCCATAATCTCTTTTTTACGCACCGGGTGAAATGCAGAGCGAACACAAAGTTAACTAAATTCAACCAAGTAAAGTTCAAGGAAAAAACAGGGCGCTGCTGCCCCCGCCGCAGGGCTTGAATGGCAGAAATGGTTCAAGGCTATAAAAAATTTAAAAAAAATCAAAAAATAATGTAATTCTTTCAATTATTTGGCTCATTAATTTAATTTTGTTGCCAATTCTGAATTGATAAAGCTTCATTACCCGTCATCCCGTGAACTGTTAATTCTCGCTACATGAGAGATATCGATAAACTGGACAAACAAATTCTGGCCATTTTGATGCAGAATGCCAAAAAGGCCTACACAGAGATTGCACAGGAACTCTTCGTTTCCGGCGGCACCATCCACGTAAGGATGAACAAACTGACCGAGGCGGGTATCGTTAAAGGCTACAACCTGGAAGTTGACCACGGCAAACTGGGGTACGACATCTCGGCCTTTCTGGGCATTTACCTCGACAAAAGCTCGCTCTACGATGAAGTCGCCGCCGAACTCGAAAAAATCCCCGAGATCGTCGCCGCTTATTATACAACAGGCCTGTACAATATCTTTGCCCGCATCGTCTGCCGGGATACCAAACACCTTCGCGATGTGCTGCACGACAAGATCCAGCGCATTCAGGGCATACAGCGGACCGAAACCTTCATCTCCCTCCAGGAAAGCATCAACCGGCCGATCAATATACTGGAGGATGAAGAGGAGGAAGATTAAAAATTTTTACATATTTACTTTTTATTCAAATAAGTTTTATAACTTTACCGACCGGTAGGCATATTACCGGAACACCCTCCTAAGTAGCATTCTTATCTCACATTCCAATCCCTTCCCTGGTGATAGGCACCTTGGTCATTGATTTTCGCATTCGGCGCAAGATTAATGCCCTGATTATCCATTTTTAACCAAGTTAAGCGATGCTAGCAAAAAAATTGACCATGAGAAAGCGTCACGGGGGCCGTGCAGCCCTGACAACCTCGAAAAGCCTCTTCAAGGCCTTTTTCTTCTCCTTCCTTTTTCTGACGGTTTCCGTCGCCTGGGCTCAGCCCAACCTGACCTGCGACGGAAACGTGCAAACGGTCGGATTTACGGGGACCTACCAGGATTTCATCGTTCCGGATGACCCGTCGGTCGGCCAGATCGAGATCACCCTCAAGGGCGGCGACGGCGGTTTTGCCCGGCTGGGCAGCCTCTGCAAGTCGGACGGCGGCGAGGGCGCCAAGGTATTCCTCATCATCGAGCTGGGCGAAGGCGCAGGCAAGGTGCCCTATGGCTCCACCCTCCGTTTTGTAGTGGCCCGGGCCGGCGAAAAAGGTACCGGTGAGGCCACGCTGGGCACAGGGTTCACCTACGGCGGCGGCGGCGGCGGCACCGGTTTTCTGTTCAAAGCCCCCGGTGAAGACAACTGGCAGATCCTGGCCGTAGCCGGTGGCGGCGGCGGCGCCTATCAGGGCGCTATTGTCGGTATTTGCGTCGACAACGAAGACGGCCAGGGCGGCAGGGCTACCCAGGAAGGCGGCAGCGGCAACGGCGATATCGAACCCGGCCAGGGCGGCTCCAGCGGCAGCGGCGGACAGGCCGGCGGCATCAACGGGCTGGAGATCTCCGGCGGCGGCGGCGGTCAGTGGCATGCCGGATCCGGGGTGACCTGTACGGACATTACCCAGTTCTTTGAAGTGGCCGAAGGCCAGGCCGGTTACCCCGAAGGCGGGGCAGGCGGCGGCAGTGAAGGTTGTTTTTCCTTTACCTTCCGTGACGGCGGATACGGATACGGCGGCGGTGGCGCAGGCGTAGGCGCAGGCGGCGGCGGCGGCGGTTTCTCCGGCGGCGGCGGCGGCGGAACAACCGGCCGGGGCGGCGGCGGCGGCAGCTATGCCAACCTGAATTACACCCAGAACCCGCAGATCATGGAAGGCGGACTGACCGGCATCACCGAAGACGGTTACGCCCTCTACAAGTGCGTGCTCAAACAACAGCCGCCCGTGGCGCAATGCAACCCGGACAGCATGACCGTGGTGGCGCTCAACGACCTTGGTACGGCTTCCATTACGCCCGCCGATGTGGACAACGGCAGTTTTGACCCCGACGGCGGTCAGCTCAGCTACAGCATCAACCCGGCGGTATTCGATTGCTCCCAGGTCGGTTACCATATCGTAACCCTGACCATCAAGGACCAAAACGCCATGACGGCTTCCTGCGATGCCGTCGTAAAAGTGGAAGACCAGACGGCCCCGACCCTCGAATGTCCCGAATCCATTGTCCGGGAAGCCGATGTGCAATCCTGCTCGGCGGTTGTTACCTTCTTTGAATCCATTACAGCTAAAGATAACTGCACGTTCGCCCTGAGCGCAACGGCGCCGGACACCATGTTGTATCCGGTTGGCAACACGGAAGTCACCGTCACGGCGACCGACGAAAGCGGCAACAGCACCTCCTGCACCTTTGCCGTGACGGTCAAGGACCAGGCGCCCCCCGCCATCGTTTGTCCCGAAAGCAAGTCGGTCAGCTGCGGCGAAAGCAGCGCGCCCGATGCCCTTGGGACGGCCGTCGCTGAAGACCTTTGCGGCGCGGCAAGCGTTGACTTTGCGGACACCGCCATGGGCGCCGATTGCGGCGATGACCAGGCCATCCTCCGGACCTGGACGGCGACTGACCTCTCCGGAAACCAGGCCACCTGCACCCAGCAGATCAGCATCATCCCGGATACCGAAGCCCCTGTGGTCACCTGCGCGCCCAATGTGGCCGTCAACTGCGGCGAAGATATCCCGGATTCCGCTATGGCCACCGCAACAGATAACTGCGATGCCGCACCGGAACTGACCTTTACCGACACCATGCTGGACGGTGATTGCAACTGGTCGTGCCGGATCTCCCGCGTCTGGACCGCCAAGGATGCCTGCAACAATACCGGCACCTGCACCCAGATCATCGAAAAATCAGCGCTCGGACTCATCCAGGGCGCCCTGGATATGGATGTTGACGGCGACGGCATCAGCGATCCCATACTGTTGGGCCGGGCAGGCCGCACTTCCCTCATTCTGGAAAACGGCGCCGCCGAATGCCTGGTGCAGTGGCTGCCCCATACCAACGGCGCGCCTTCGGGATTGCCCAGGGGGCAGGTCAACCTGGACGGCACGAACTGCCAGCCCGCCGGGTATCCGTTTGACGGCGACGGGCACCTCACCAACCCATTCCTCGGCGAGGCGATCACGCTGGCCATTTATATTCGCCTCAACCCGGATTTCGGCAACACGCCGATCCTGAGCACGGGCTGCACTTTCCACCCGGTGATCTTCCAGGGGCTGCCCCCGAATCCGACGGTGAACGACCTGATGGCCCAGGTGAACCTCATTCTCTCGAACAGCTTTACGCCGTTCTATACCCAATTCGGCGATGCATTGGCTTGCATCAACGACCTGTACACCCTTTGCGGCGATCAACCGACGGATATGCGCCCGCAGACCGTCAACCTGCATCCGGCGACGGTTGCACCTTCGGTTTCAGAAGCACTGAAGGTCTTCCCGAATCCGACGACCGGTTCGCTGTTTGTAGCGGCGCCCCAGGCAGTGAACAAGGCGGAGATCATCGTCCGCACCCTCGACGGGCGGGTTGTCCTGCGCCGGGCTGCCCAGCAGGTAGCCAAAGGCGAGCTGATCAGCCTGGACTTGTCCGGAGTATCCGCCGGGATCTATTTCCTCGAATTCAGGGGCGAAACCGGCAGGGTAGTGCAGAAGATAGTTGTAGAATAAAACCGGCTGGCCGTCTTCGTCCAGGATTGATAAGCCTTCAAGGATTGTTAAGCCTGGACGGAGATGCACCCCCGGGATTGATAAGCCCTCAAGGCTTTTAAAGCCTGAAAGGATTCAACCCACAGCCTGAGCAGCGCGGGCGGGGAGGAGGAGCAACGAGATGCTTCACTTCCTCGCCCGCGCTCATTTTACGCTTTGATGAAAATGCCCTTTATTGCGGCCGGCAAACCATTACGTACCGGACACCTCTGATGTGCTTACGTGTCGGACACTTTGAAAGTGTCCGACACGTAACACGTTTAAAGCATTTCTTCGGATTTCTGCTAGGCTTTGTCGGATTTTCTGGCATTTCGGCCGGTCCTGGCCGTACATTGCAGTATCATTCATTCACAACGGCTGCACAGTCAGTCAACAAATAAAAAAGAAAAACGCAATGGGCCATCACCACCATAAATGCTCGCATCAGGGTTACCACAGGATCCATCACGAAAAGAAAACGCTTTCCCCGAAGATGCGCTTTTACAAACGCCTGCGTTCCTACCTGATCGTCAACATGATCATGTTCTTCCTGACGATGAGCGGTCATGCGCAAGGCTGGTGGACGGCCAGCATGATCTGGGGTATTTTCATTGCGGTCAGCTATGTCAAGGCGTTCGGTTTCCCGGGCACCAACGGCTGGTTCGGCGAAGACTGGAATGACTGGATGGAAGAGCGCGAACGCCGCAAAACCGAGGAAACGCCCGAGCCGCTGTATTATGAAGGATCCGACCGGAAATGGCGCGACCGGGATATGGTTTGATTAGTCGTAAGTTGTAAGTCATAAGTCGTAAGTCATAAGTCGTAAGTCGTAAGTCGTAAGTCATAAGTGATAAGTCGTAAGTGGGTTTTAGGCAATACTTACGACTTACGGCTAACCAACTTACGACTTACGACTAACCAACTTACGACTAAAGAAAGATAAGTAGTTTTTTCATACTAACAAGTGGGCTATACCGAGGGATCGAATGCGGTTAGCCCATTTTTTTTTATCTCGACGCCTTCAAAAAGCGTAATTTTCGACCCTGATCGAAAATTTGTGAGAAGGACCTACGCCATATGTCTGCTGATCTGCCTGCTGTTTCAGGTGGCGGGTTATCTGGTGGTATTCCAGGTTTGCGGAATGCAGATCCGGTGGGAATTGGAACAGCGCATGCGGTCGGGTATTCCCGACGAAGACCTTGTCCTGATCAAGATTGCCGGATCGGAGAAACAGGATCACAACTTCAGGCACATCAACCGGCATGAAGTCCTTTTTGACGGCATGCGGTACGATATTGTGCGGCAGGAATCGACGCCGGATGCCATTTTGTTCTATTGCGTGTCCGACGAGGAAGAAACCCGCCTTTTTTCCCGATTCCTGGAGATCTTTGACGGTTCTGATCCGGATCATTCAGAAAAGGGCAACCATCGCGACCTGCTGCTGAGGCTATTGGAATCCATGTCGTGCATGGCTGAATTTGATCATTGCGTTCAAACGGCTTTTCGTGCCGCTAAAATGATACCTGCTTACCATTTCGGGCTGAAAACCTGCGAGGTCGAACAGCCTTCCCCTCCTCCGCAGTCGCTTTTCTGACATTTTCCCTATATGCCGTTGCATTCTTTGTGAAACCCCTTTGTGCGCCAGGCGGGTAACCGATCACTGCAAGGTACACGGAGGAAACACAAGGTTCGCAAGGTCCGGCTATTGCCAAATTCAACAGGAGAAAATTGCCGGTCAGTTTCAGCAAGCCGGCTGTTCCGAAAAACCGGGACAGCTCCTGTTGCCATGTTTCCTGTTTAAAAATTCAATTATGAAAAGGACCCTTATTTGCGGGCTTTTCCTGGCGCTGGGACTGGGTGTCCGGGCGCAGGTATTGACCGTTAAAGATAAAATCGACAATCATCCGCTGGAGCTGGTCAGCATATCCAGTGTTCGCCCCCAGGTATCGGCCATGACCGATCCGGAGGGAAAGGTTGACCTGGCTGCATTCAACGGCGCCGACAGCCTGTTCTTTAACCTGCTCGGATTCCGGCCTGCGGCTTACAGCCTCCAGGATCTGAGGACCATGTCGTTTGTCGTTCTGATGCAACCCGATGAACTGACGTTCGACGAGATCGTGGTATCTGCCTCCCGTTGGGAACAGGACAAACGTGAAATCCCGGTGCGAATCGCTTCGATCAAACCCGAGGAGGTCGTTTTCCAGAACCCGCAGACCGCAGCCGACCTGTTGGGCGCTTCAGGAGAGGTATTCATTCAGAAAAGCCAGCTGGGCGGCGGCAGCCCCATGATCCGCGGCTTTGCCACCAACCGGGTATTGATCGCAGTTGACGGGGTGCGCATGAACACCGCTATTTTCAGAAGCGGAAACCTGCAAAACGTCATTTCCCTGGATCCGCTCTCATTGGACAGAACGGAGGTCATCTTCGGCCCGGGATCGGTGATCTACGGCAGCGATGCGATCGGCGGCGTCATGAGTTTTTATACCCTGAAACCCCATCTTTCGTCAGGCGATAAGGCGATGGTGAACGGCTCTGCACTGGCGCGCTGGTCGTCGGCCGGTTCGGAAAAAACGGGGCATTTCGACGTCAACATCGGGTTGCCCAAATGGGGATTCACCACCAGTGTGACCTACAGCGACTTCGGCGACCTGAAAATGGGGAAGCACGGCCCCGAAGAATACCTGCGGAATACGTACGGCGCCACCGTCAACGGCAGGGATACCATGCTGACCAACCCCGATCCGCTGGTGCAGCGCCCGACGGGTTACAACCAGCTCAATGTCATGCAGAAGATCCGGTTCAAACCCGGGAAGGACCTGGAATTCAACTACGGATTCCACTATTCCAATACCTCCGATTATTCGCGCTACGACCGCCTCATCCGTTATCGCGGCAACGGCAATCAACGCTCCGGGGAATGGTATTACGGGCCCCAGAAATGGATGATGAACGCGCTGAATATCGCTCATGCCGGTTCCGGCGGGCTGTACGACAACCTGTCGGCCACCATCGCCCTGCAAAATTTTGAGGAAAGCCGGCACGACCGCGATTTCGGGGATAGCGAACTGCGGAGCCGGGTAGAGCAGGTAGATGTCTTTTCCGTCAACCTCGATCTCGAAAAGGGGTTGAGCGGCAAAAGCACGGTGTTTTACGGCCTGGAAGCCTTGTTCAACAACGTCAACTCAACCGGAACAGATAAGAATATTGAAACCGGCGCCGTTGTGGAAGGCCCGGCCCGATATCCCAACCCGGCTACCTGGAATTCCTACGCAGCCTACGCGACTTACCGCTACAAACCGTCCAGGTCCATCACCTGGCAGGCCGGACTGCGCTACAACCAGGTTGCGCTGGATGCCGAATTCAACCAGGACTTCTACGACTTTCCTTTCAAGAAGGCGGAAATCAATTCCGGCGCGCTGACCGGAAGCATAGGAGCAGCCTGGCTGCCGGCCGAAAGCTGGCAGTTGAACCTCAACCTCTCAACCGGATTCCGGGTACCCAATGTAGACGACGTGGGCAAGGTATTCGATTCGGAACCCGGGTCGGTGGTCATCCCTAACCCCGACCTGGAAGCGGAATACGCCTGGAACGCCGAAGCGGGCATCAGCAAGATCATCGGCGGGGTCGCGAAGGTGGACTTCACGGCGTACTACACGATACTGGACCATGCCCTGGTTCGCCGCGACTTCACGCTCAACGGCCAGGACAGCATCCTGTATGACGGCGAGCTGAGCCAGGTACAGGCCATCCAGAATGCCGCCCAGGCGCATGTTTTCGGCATTCAGGCCGGTTTTGAACTGAAACTTCCGGCGGGTTTCGGATTGACCACCCGCTTCAACTACCAGAACGGCGAGGAGGAACTCGACGACGGCAGCACAGCTCCTTTGCGGCATGCGGCGCCCTGGTTCGGGGCCACCCACTTCACCTGGAAGCGGGAGCGCGCCAAACTGGACCTGTACGCCGTCTATAACGGGGAAGTTTCCTACGAGAACCTGGCGCCGGAAGAACAGGGCAAAGGCTACATTTACGCCATGGACGCGGACGGCAACCCGTATTCCCCTGCCTGGTACACCCTCAATTTCAAAGCCATGTACCAGCTGACCGATAACCTGTCGATAACCGCCGGCGTGGAGAACATCACCGACCAACGCTATCGCCCGTATTCATCGGGTATTGTTGCGGCGGGGCGGAATGTGATGGTTTCGGGGCGGTTGCGGTTTTAGGGGTTCGATCGCACTGATTTGGAAATCGCTAAAGAAAGGAATCGCCCTGAATTTTTAAGAATTTGGATTCAGGGCAATTCCTGCTTCGGCTTGGGTTGAGCCGTTAGCGGAGCGAAATGGTCAAACCGACCCCCAACCCCTCTTTGGCAAAACCAATTTGCACGGGCGATCTTGAATCGGATTGGCTTAAACCCCAAGATCTGTTATAGGCTTCTGCGGTTTTGCGGTAATTTTTATTTCTGAGTAATGAAAATACGATAGCTGCTGAATAACAGCCAAGTGCCTTCAGCTGTAAACCTGTTCTTTTTTGTTCCAGGTCATGAGCAATATCCCAATCCCGTTCATTTACAGCTTTGGTATACTGCAATGCATTATTGATGGTCAATAAACTGAACAGAATTCCGCCGCTGTAGCTCACAATCGCGATCGTTTGGTCTGTCTTCATGCTTGAAAATGCATCAAGGGTGCTTTTATCATTCACCTGGTCTACTAAGGCTTTCAGTTCTTTTACTTTTCTAAGGCGCTGGCCGTCGTAATAAGGCTTTTTGCCGATGAACTCTATTTGTTTCAACGTGTTTTCGCTGCCTTGGGCGAATGAATAAGCGGACAGGAATGCCGCCAGGCATCCAAGAAGAAAAATCCTTTTCATGACTGTGAATTTTATTTAATAAATTGATTAATAAATGGTTAGTATTGTGGTTTTGAACTAAGAAGTGACGTTGTGCGGTTTACTTATTCTTCGGAAGGCCACGCATTAAGTCCAGGGTTGTGTTTTGCATGGCGGTACGTTGGTTGATCCCTTTGATCAAGGGGCCGTAATCCTCACCGGATCCGGTATGTCTCCAGATGACTTCACCCGACTCCGGTTCCAGGATCAAAGCACTTAACTGGACTTCGGTGCCCCAACCCAATCCCATTTTGCTCTCATATTGGGTTAAAACCGGAATCAAAATGGCCGCGCCTTTAAAATTTTCCAACCTGCTCAGCAATTCGGGAGCGGGCTGCATTACTTGGTCCAGGGAAAGGTCTTTATAGATTTCCTTTTGAACAACTCCAGCTTTTCCTTTATATTTCAATCGATTGAGCTTCTTGACCATGATGTTTTGAGTGAAATCGGCCAAATTGAAGGCAGTGCCCTGGTTTTCCCGAAAATCCGCTATGGGGAAAACAGTAATCTCTTTTTGCTCCATCAGTTTCGGACTTAAAAAATGCAAAGGAGGATTTGATTGACCGATACATGCCGATATGCTTACCAGCGTGATGAATGAAATGAAAAGGGTTTTCATAAGATCATTTTTTAGTGGTATAAAATCGAATGTGAATTCCAGGCAATAAAATACCGGGCTGCATTGGTCAATTGCAGCAGATCTGATGCATCCGCAATGCTGATTTTCGTTATATTTTAATCACCCGGATGACACTGTTTCCGATTGCTGTTTCAGCTGAAAGCAGGTATAAACCCGGCGGCAGGCCGGAAACCGGAAGACTTTTTTGCAAATGCTGTCCGGTGCGAACGGTTTCCTTCCACACCTCTGTTCCTTGAGCGGTGAATAAAGTGAAAGTTACCTCCCGGACAGCGTCCAATTCGTAGATGATATTCAACCGGTCGGAAACCGGGTTCGGAAATACGGTGAAAAGCGGCTCATCGATCGGGCGGCCAGGCGGATCCGTTGATTTGGTCAGTTCGCCTGCGGTAAACCGGTAGCTGCGGTCAACTCCCCCCAGCGGGATGAAATTACCGGTGTTGACCAACCCCTGCGGGCCATCAATGTTGAACTTCAGGGCAAGGGTGTCGCCGAGGCCTACGACATCGTCGACCACCAGAAAATGGGCTTCCCCGATGACGGAAACCTCCGGAAAGTTCTGGTGATCCAGACCGGTGAATGCAAACGGGATCTCGTTTCGCTCGGGGTATACCCGTGCCATGGTTATGACGGTTTGTTGATTATCGCTAAAGGATGCATTCTCGAAGGAGAACCGGATATCCTGGGGCGATACACCCTGCAGATCCCAGTGCAGTTTTCCTGCCGCGGCATACAAGGGCAGTTCCTGGCCGCTTTCATGGGTGGCCAGTACGACAACCCGCAGGGCCAGCGTATCTCCGTGGGTAAGCGCGGTATCTACCTCTACGAGGGGGATAAAGGCGTATGGACTTTCTACCTGTATCGGGGCCCCCGGATAATTACCGTGGGTCCGTTCGTAGTTGACCAGAATAGCCTCAAAATCGGCCAGGTCGATCCGGCCGTCGCCATTGGCATCAAAATGCTTCAGGTTGATATTCTGAAACAGCAGGCCGGACCAGTTCTGCGCCGGATAGCCCTGCCAACCCGTGGTGATATCTGTACGCGACGGGCCGAACGCGCCGAAAGCGATGCCCATCAGCGCCCAATCGTAGATATCTACAATGTTGTCTTTGTTCACATCGCCGGGCCATACACAGTCGGTAGTAAGCAGGACATTGAAGGTAGCGGTGGCCATATTGCCGCAATGGTCGGTGATCTCCAGCAGGTAAGCCCCTGATTGGGTGACGGCCTGTGTCTGGGTATGGCCCAGGGTCTGTGTACCAAATTTCCAGGTATATTGATCCATGCCCTCCGGAGCGGTCAATGTGGCGCTGTTGTCACACAACGACAAGTCTTGGTCTTTGGCGGAGGATGCGGCACTGGGGTTTACCTTTACGATCCGGGTGGTTGAAACTGTGCACCCGTCAGGTGTGATGGCTTCCAGCGTTACGGGGTATTCTCCCGGTGCCGGGAAGGTATAATTCAGATTTTTTCCCACCCCGACCGACTGGCCGGCGATGGTCCAGTTAAAACCGGAACCACCTGCCGTTTTGTTGATGAAATGGATTGGGATACCGCTGCAAGTTCCTTCGAAGGCAAAATCCGGTGTAATGGTTTCAATGTAGGGTTGGATCATCCCTGTTCCATTATCGGTTATTACCCAGATAGTGCCTTGTGAAGTTTGTTTGATGGTTTTGATGTTGCTGGACGGCAGTCCGGAATTAAACTCGTTATATACTTCTCTGATCGCACCGGTGGTATCGCTTATGATAAGGCCGAAAGTTCCATCTTTAAAAAGCAGCGGGTTAGGAGCCGTCGTGCCGATCATCAAATCGCCGTTCCTGCTGATCTGGACATCATTGATCTGTACGGCATTACCGGCGATCGCGAGGTTTAAATCCGAAATTTCCAACCATTCCGAGCCATCGTATTGCAAGATTTTGTTTTCACTGGTTGAAACAAATAATGTCCCGGATCCCGTAAATGCCAGATTGCGTACCCCGGTAGTATTCGGAACGGTCAGGGTCGTCCAAATGGCGCCGTCAAAAACCAGCAGATCCTGCCCGCTGCCCGAAACCCCCTTATTAGAAAGCCAAAGCCGATATTGGGGATCGAATGCCATCTCGCCGTCCCAGGTCGGCCAAATCGGGCTGTTGGCCTGGTAGAAATGTTCAAATGAATAATTAGAGAGGTCCAAAATGAAAAGGCCTTCCTGGTACGTTGCTATATACAATTTCTCATTGTGGTACAATAAACGCTTGATAGGGCTTTGAAAAGGCAGATCTTCTTTTTTGATGAATGACCAACCGAATTGGGGATCCGGGTCCAGAAAACACAAAGCCATATCATAGAAACCCACCGCTGCCCATTTCCTTCCAATGTGATCCTTTACCATTTCCGAGGTAAAGTCAAAGACCCACAAATAAGATGAACTCGGTTGGTAAGGCAGGAAGCTTCCGATTTCGATAGAATCGAAGGAAACCCCGTTGTACAGGTACGCCCCTTCATTTGCTGTCACGATAACTTCCTCATCGTCTGCAAAAATGTATTGAATGTTATTGGAAATAAAAGGTGTTATGGAAGTATTCTTGTAGGTCCAGTCTTCAACTCCGTCCCAAGCGACCAGTTTTTCCCTTAAACCGACCCAGAAATTGCCGGTCGTTTTGTCACTGAGGAGTTTTACAACCGGCCCTTTGCTGTAGCAGCAACTCGCCAAGCCGTCGAATAGCGAAAAATTTGATCCGTCAAATTCGAGGATATAGTTGTTTAAGGTAACCCCGAAATAAATGTGGCCGTTGAGCCCTTTTGCAATCGACACCGGAGGGGCGTTCGACAATCCATAACCAAAGGCAAGCGGTAAGTCATTTCCCCAGAAACGCAGCGTATCGCCTCCGCCCAGTGTAGAGAACCAGACGCCCGAGCTGTCTGCATACATGGTTTGAATGTATCGGTTCTGGATATTGCCGCCAAAAGCGAGAATTTCCTCCACCGCCCCATTAACCACTTTTGCCAGGCCGCCACCCCTTGTGCCGATCCACATCAGGTTTTCACTGGAAAATTCTATATCTGATATTTTATATCCTTCCGGTAAGCCTTGAGCCGAAGTAATTGAATGGGTAATATGCAGTAAGCCGTTGGTTCTTTCGGCTACCCGTATGCCATTGCTTTCCGAAATGATATACAGTTTGCCGTCAGGGCCCATTTTCAGTTTGACAATATCATTCGAATTCAATCCCTGCAGATCCAGAACACTGTGGAATATAGGATGAAAATCAGGTTTTACTAACTCTACAAACCCTTTACACCCTGTTACAGTAGCGTAAATGACCTCATTTTCCCGGTCGACCGCTACACTGCCCAGGTGATCTGCCGGCAAAGCGGAATTGGCATTGTTGACCACTGAAAAAGCTTCGGTGTTCTTGTTGTAAAACACCAACCCTCCTGTTGTGGCAAGGATCAGGGAATCGCCGTAATCGATAACATCCGAAATGAGGCTGGTATTGTTGAACTGTGAGACCTGTTCCGCATCCGAATCGCAAATGATGGTGGCAGGTACTTCCACTTCTTTGCAAACGGGCGGAAGCGCGCCTGCGCTGCATTCATCATTGACGTAGAGGCAAATGGTATAGTTGCCCGGTGTTTCGACAGGAAAGGAAAACCCCGAAGCCCCCTGGTTTTGCAAAGGGACTCCGTTCAGCGTGAAGGTGACGGCTTTTGCCTTTTCATTTTGGGCCAGAACGGTAATGAATTGATTGTTAACCGTGTAACTGAACTCGGCCGTCGGTTCAGGCTCTACGAAAAGCTCCAGGTCGAAAGTATCCCTGCACCCGCCCCGTTCAGCGATCAGGGAGATGATATGTCCGCCGCCGCCCGAGAGTAAGCTGATGGATAAAGATCCGGGAGAGGCTATAGCCGGCAATCCGTCTACCGCCCAGGCATAGTTTACCCCCGGTAAGACCTGGGAATTGGCGGCGATAACCGTTTGCCCGAAGCAGGGCGAATTGTCATTCAGGGTGAAATGCGCAAGGAGATTGCACCCTTTGATCGCAAAAATATTGCTCACCCCGGACACCAACGGGTCGTCCGCCTTCCGGACTCTGATCCGGCAAAGATCGCTGTTGAAGCCGGGAGCAATCCATTCATAGTGCTCCGTATTCGGATACCCCGCTACCACCAATTGGTAATTGATACCGTTATCTAACGATATCTGGATATCCACCTTTTCATTGAGACTAATGCCGCTCCAGTCTACCATAATGGTATCCCCTTCAAAGAAATTTCCGTCGGGAGCAGAAACCGTAACATCGACATCTTCCAGTTCGGACAGATCGCATGGGCCTATTCCGACTGCGCAAAATGCCTGCGCGATGTTGCTCAGGTCATAACCGGACAGGTTATCGGCTGCCAGAAGAAGGTATTCCCTGAAATCGGCAAAATCGGCGTTTTCCGGCAGGTAGTTGGTCATGACCTCAAAGACCAGGCGGGCGGCTGCGTTAAGTCCGATACCGTTGATCTGATAAAAATCGTTGTTTTCGCTTACGCCCGTTTCGCCGTTTACCAGGAGGTAAAACCATCGCCCGATAACCGTGCTGTTGTGGTGAATAAAGCAGTCGGCGGTCGAGCAATTACCGAAATCCTGCCAGTACAAACCGTAATAGGTGTCGGGCAACTTTTGCAGATTGGGAAAATCGATCCGCCTGATGCCGGTCAGTGTATCTGCAAGGTGGATTTTTTCTCCCAGCAAGTAGTTGGAATTGGGGCCTAATGTGCTCATTTCAACAACAACCCCGAATATATCGGCCAAACCTTCATTCAGCGCGCCGGATTCATTATAAAATCCGAGATTGGACGTGTGCTCGATGATACCGTGGGTATATTCATGCGCAATGATGTCCAGGGAAACAAAAGGCCCAAATTGAACCCCGTCCCCGTTCCCTGCTACAATTCCTAGCGGGGTCTTCCTGGCGTTGGAATATTCGTCCCCGAAATTGGTCCATATCCATGTGGGACTTCCGGGCTTATTGTCAAAATGGAGCCAATTCTGATAACTCTGGAAATAATCGTACGTCTCTTTCATTCCCCAGTGAGCTGCTACGGCTGTGCGTTGGGCTGGGGCCCATAAGAGTGTTGGATAAAAGTAGTCTGCGATCACAATGCTTTGGTCCAGGCCCAGGTTGTCCAGGGTGCGGATGTTGCGGTCCGTATCATAAAGCCGATAACCTGCACCGTTCGGTCCGACAACGGAACTCACACAGAAGTCTACAGATCCGGATTGGTAAAGAGCGGTTCCCTGAGCAGGTATGCAATTTGGCGTTAAAGCCCAACTGGCCAAAACAACACCTGTTGCTGCATCCACAAAGACCTCATGACCTTCAAATGGAGCCAGGGTGTAAACCTTGAAATGCCATGTTAGTTTTTCGCTTGTCTCTTTGCCCCGGGTCGGGTTCAACAGACTGCCCGGGAGCCAGACCAGCTCTCCCTCAGGATAAAAATTGGCTTCCGGGTCATCATTTGCAGCGCGCAACAAGCTGTCCATCCCGGGTTTTTCCCAGGCATATTGGCGACCGGGGACGGAATGAACCGCAATTGAACGGGCCTCTTCATGGGAAACAACCGGTATTGCCGATAGCTCTGCGCAAGGCAGGAAACTGCCGTTGGCAGATATGATGCGTCCGTTTTTTTCGTGGAGCAGGTACGTCATTCCATACACTTTAACGCCTTCGCGGAATTGGGTCAGCTTGTAGTGACGGATACCCCATTGGTCTTGTCGCGCATTGATCAGCCGCCATTGATCCCGGTCGCAGAATCGAAAGTCCGCGGCGAAGGCGCCGGTAAGAAAATCCTCGAGCTTCACTTGAGCATCAGACCTGAAACGGAGAGCGTTTAACCTACTACCCTTTTGCACAAGCGTTTCCAGCATTGTCTGACGGGCTACAGCATTCGCGTTCACTTCCGGAAGTGAAGATTCTTCTTTAACTTTCCAGTTAAATAATCTTAGACCGGAGGATTGCATTCCTGAAAGTGTGAGGAGCAAAGCAGTGAACAGGATTGTCGGAACAGCGGATTTTTTCATGGCAAAAAGTTTTAGCGTAAATTCCTGCATAGAGGAGGTCCGGCAAAATTAGGATGTGATGCCCCTGTCGCTGATTCAGAGGTCGTGCAAAATACACCGGAATGAATAAAAATTTTCTATAAAAATCTGTAGTTCAATTGTTTGAATTTTTAATCAATTCCGTTTTTTTATGAAAGAGGATTCTACCGGTTCAATTTCCGGGCGCATTTCCATCCAGTTGCTTAGCCAGCTTGAAAAACTGGAATTCAAGGCTTTTATCCATTATACCCAAATGCCTGGGATCAAACAAAACAGAAAGAGGCTTGATTTTTTACGGCTTCTTGCAGGTACAGCCCCCAGCCAATGGGGTAAGCCAAAATTTAATCGTGAGCTGTCACTTAAAACAGGGAAAGAGATTCATGAAAACTCCCCTCTTCTGAACCAGATCATTTATGAAACTTCGGTCCTGTTGAAGGAATTTATTGCATTGAAACAAATCCGGTTCCAACCCTCAGTGGAATTTGCTGTTTTGCTGGATGCGCCGATTATCAGGGGACACGAAAGGGCCTTTTCCACCATTTCCAAGGATCTTGATGACGCGTTGGAAAATAACCTGTCCAGAAGCAGCGAATACTGGCGGCTGAAAGCGCTCAAAGAAGATCTTACGCGCAAGCATTACTCCGTTCACAGGATCCTGAAAGACAATACCGGTGAATATCTCGACTTCATCAACCGTTTCGCTTTAATTGAGCGATACAAGTACGCCTGTTTCGCAACCCTTCATCAGAATCTTCAAGGGCGGCGAAAACTTGAAGCTGAAGAAATTGAAGAACTTACGAAAATAGCAAAATCATCGGCCTCTGCATTAGACCATCCTGTATTAAAATTGTACAGCCAATTATTCCTGCTTATCGCGCTGAGCGAAGATCGCCCCCCGCTGGAAAAATTTACGGATTTCATGCTCACTTGCGAATCTTTGTTGCCTGTGGAAGAGCGTAAAGAAGTGTACCTGACCATGGCCTATTATATCAACTCATTGATCAATCAGGGGTATATCAACCAATTGCCGCAACTGCAGGGCGCATATATTGATATGTTCAGAATCTTCAAAAACCTGGCAGAAGACAGGAACGGGCCAAGTTATCACCTGCTCCGGGACGGGGAGCACATGGGGCAATGGCGTTTCCTTAATGTATTGTCCGCAGCTTTTTACACCGGAAACATCGATTGGGGAAAGAGATTCTTGAATGAAGGATTGCCCTTTGTGATCGGTAAAGAACGCGGCCTGACTGAACAATTGGCGAATGCGGCATTGAGTTTTTACCAGGGGAGATACAGAAAAACCCTGGAAATACTCGGTACGGATCAGGAAAAAGCAGATCAAGAGATTGGCAATAGAAAACAACCAAAAGGCAAAAGCAAAACGAGCCGAATCACCGGGTTCGAGTATTATGAAATTTACGCACTTGCTTTGCGGGCTTATTATTTGTTAAGTGAAACCTATTTGTTCGATATCGCAATCCAAAACATCAGGGCAAAAATTCAAAGGGATCTGCACAGCACAGAAAATGAAAAAATTCCAAACCCCAGAGTTCATGCTTATCGCTCATTTTTTGAAACCCTGGATTTGATGTCCAAATGGAAGTATAATCGGTCGTCATTCCGGGGTAAACCCGGTCTGGACGATCTGTTGAAGCAAAAACAGGAAGAGTTTGGTCGGGTAATGGCCCACAGGAAATGGATATTGGAACAAATTCACCTCCTGCGATTCTGAATGAAAGCCAAAATCAAAAGAGCTAATGATGCCTGAATCGGTCGACCGCCCCCCAATCCGATTTTTTACCTATTTTGACCAGGAATTTTCCCATAAATGAACAGATCAACTACACACACCAACATTCCGCTGCACCTGCTCTGGTACGGCGTTTTGCTGACCGGCTTCTTCCCCTGCCGGTCTGCGGCCCAGCTTGCGGACAGCATCCTCAATCTTCTTCCTCAAAAGGATGAATTGGAGCAGGTCGCTCTGATCAACCAACATTTTTACACCATCATGTCCGGCGATTTTGAACGCGCGGTCGAGGTCGGGGAACAAGCACTGGATATCAGCCGAAAACTGGACCGGCCGGATCTGGAGGCCCTGACCTTGAAAAACCTGGGGGTTGCCCACTACCTGCGGGGAAATTACGAAAAGGCATTGGCCTGTTACCATGACGCGCTGGACCGGTACGAACACGTCGGCGACCCGGCAGGGGAGGGGATCACCCTCAAGGAAATGGGCAATTATTTCAAGAAGATCGGCAGGCATGAAAAGGCCTTGGAAGAGCTTGCGAAAGCCGTCCGGAAATGCGAGGCGGCCCGCGATACCGATTGCCTCTCCCAGGCGTTGGACATCACCGGGGTCACTTTGCTGGAACTGAACCGCCTTGAAGAAGCGGAGGCCGTTTTCAAACGGGAAATCGCCCTGATCTCCAGGCCGGGCTATGAGACCAACCTGAGCTATGCCCTGGATAATCTGGGCGCCGTAGCTACCGAGCGCGGGCAATACGAACTGGCCGTAGGGTACATCGGACAATCGCGGGATATCCGGCACCGGTTGGGCGACGAACACGGGGTAGCCATCAACATCAACAATATGGGGGAGGTCATGCTGCGCGCCGGCCGGTACGATGAAGCGCTGCCCTATTTTGAAGCAGCCCTGGAAAAATCGGGAGTCATAGGGTTCACGGACCTTCGCCGCCATATCATGCAAATGTTGTCAGATGCTTACACCGGCCTTCAGCGGCATGATAAGGCGGTGGAATGGCTCAAACGCAGCTACGCGCTCAAGGACAGCTTGTTCAATGAAGAGCGCAACCGGCAACTGGTCGAAATGACGACCCGCTTTGAAACGGCAAAAAAAGAACAGGCGCTCGTTGCCCAAAAACTCGAACTCCAGCGGCGAAATACATGGCTTTACCTGGTTTGCGCCGCTATGGCCTTACTGGCCGCTATATTTACTTTCATTTACCAGCAACAACGCCAAAAACAAGCTCAGCTCCTGCGTGAAAGCGCCTTGAAGGAAGAGATTGCCGGCAAAGAACTGGCCAACCGGCTGCAGGATGAACGCCTCCGCATCTCACGCGACCTCCATGATAACCTCGGCGCTGAACTCACCCTCATCGGCAGCGCCCTGGCACGGCGTTCATTCCAATCCGGCGACCCGGTTGAGAAATCTGAACTGGATTCGATCGCCGGCAATGCGCGTCAGGCCATGGGGCAACTCCGGGAAACGATCTGGGCCATCCGTTCCGACGGACTTTCCGCGGAGTCCCTCGTCGACAAGATCCGCGAATTCGCGAACCGGAATGAAGGGGGACCGGAAGTGGCGATCGAGTTCCTCGGCGACCCCGACCGGAGGCTGACCCCCGCGCAAACCCTGAATGTGTACCGGATCGCCCAGGAAGGAATCACCAATGCGCTGAAACACGGCAACGCCTCCTTCATTAATCTGTTATTGGAAATTACATCCGCCGGCCGCCTTCGCATGGAGATCCGGGATAATGGAACAGGCATCCCCGCCGACCATGCCGGACAAGGGTACGGCCTTGCCAATATGCAGGAGCGGGCCGCGGAATTGCAAGGCAGCATTCACCTGGAAAACCGCCTTGAGGGCGGGTCGGTTTTGCGACTGGAGGTTTGATGCTGGATACTGGATACTTGATGCTGGAGGCTGGATACTTGATGCTGGATACTTGATGTTGGATACTGGTGGCTGCCCGCCGTCGCCTTGGGGCTATGGCGGACGGGGGATACTGCCACGCTGAGCGTGGTGGATGCTGCCCGCCGTCGCTCTTTGGGAGCTATGGCGGACGGGGGATGCTGTCTCGCTGAGGCGTGGTGGAGGCTGGATACTTGATGCTGGATACTGGATACTGGATACTTGATGCTTGGTGCTGCCACGCCCCGGCGTGGTGGTGGCTGGATGCTAGGACTGCCCAGTGCCGACTGAAAACCTGCCCACTGAAAACCTACCGGGGTACTGAAAATACGCAATTCGTCGTATTGCAGGTCATTGGAACCCGATCTAACTTGCACCCGAAAACGGCTCCCCCCCAGTCGTTTTATTCTGTTTTATCATCCAAAGGTTATGAATCCATTCCGCTCTTTGGCCGGGTTATTCCTGGCCGGTTCATTCTATTGTATCCTGGCAGGAAGCAGCTGCAATATCATACCGGAAGATTGCGGTATGCCGAGTCAGAACAACAACGAAACGGTTTTTATCAACATGCCGGGCAACAATGAAAGCTGCCCGGAGGTGTCTGAGGGGTTTCCGTTGTTTCTCGACTGGCCGTATATCACGGGGGATGACGGCGGGAATGTGAAGTTTCAGTTCGATTTCCCTGCGGGATTTGCGGTAGACGGGGACGGCAAATGGACCGAGCTCACCAGGTCCAGCATCTCGCTTTTTCCTACGGCTCAGGCGCCGGCGACCGCAATGATTGAGGTTTTTGGCTACAATGAATGTGGGGAAAGCAACAGGGGGAAAGCCAATGTTAAAGTGCGCAAGACCCCGCCTTATGCGTTTCTGCCGAGAATATCCTTGCCGCAGAACATCGTTTACGCAGCCAATTTCATTTACCAGGGCAAAGGTTATATCGCCGGCGGACTGCGCGGCAGCACGGCCGGTACTGATCAGATCTGGATTTACGACCCCGCTGCCAACAACCTCACGGACCTGCCCGCCGCTGGCTTGAGAACAGCCACCGCGGCAGCTGTACTCGGCGATACAGCTTATTTTACCGCGGACAATGGCTTATTGCTGGAAGCCTATCATATTCCGACCAATACCCGGGTGAGGACCTTCAAATCACCGCACGCCGGTTTGGGGGATTATCGGGAAATGGGCGTTCAGTTGATACCGTTCAACGGCAAACTTTATATGGGACCGGTCTTTTCCGGCAACGTCCAGATCCTGTCCTACAATCCCGGGACCGGGCAGTGGACTTACGAGAAGACCTTTTTTGACGATCCTTCCAATTATTGCAGGGCCTCGTTTACCCTCGACAACCGCATGTATTTCTTTTTCAAGAACGGGAATTTTGCCGAATACAATCCGGTGGTCAAACAAATGAACCTTTATTCAGGCGTACCGATCTCCGAAAACTATGTTACAGCTTTCTCGGTCAACGGTAAAGGTTATGCCGTAACCGAGAAAGGGCATTATGAACTGAATCCTGCCTCGCACCAACTGACTTTTATCCCGGTATTCAACGGCAACAGCTGTTTTCCGGTCGGCTGGACCGGACACAAATGGAGTACGTCCAATTTTGTGCTGGGGTCGCGCGTCTATTTCACCGGCGGAAATGACAGCGAAACGAGCGCCGGCACCAAGGATTTCTTCGGTATGCAATTCTGAGCATGATCAAGCCGCCGATTTCCTGTTTTGAACAAAATGGAAAAAGGCAATATAATCCCATGCAACGCTTTATGATGAAAAGGACAGTTTTGCTTTCGGTTGTCACCCTGGCGCTGGCAACGCAGTCATTATCCCAAAATTTCACCCGTTTTGCGCCTTCCATAGAACGGAACATTGCGGGAGCCAACCTGATAGACCTCGCCAAAGGCGCCGACGGAAAGACCGCCTTCCTGGGGCAGGGAGCTGACGGGACCTACGGTCACGTGATTTTCCAGGCTCCGAACGGCTCGCTGACCGGCTCAGGTACGTACAAATGCGGGACAGAAACCCCATTGATCCAACGCATTTTAGCTCATCCCGACGGAGGATACTACCTGCTGGGCGCCCACCAGCATACCGGTAGCGGCCCTCTTTGTCAGGGTTTTCATTTCGACGGCTCTGCGTCGGCCCCCGATCTTTGGGTCCTCAGAATAGATGATACCGGCCAGGTCATCTGGACCAAAAGCATCGGGGGTACCAAAGCCGAAGGCCTCGACAATGCCTGGATATGCCAGGATAAAGGCCTCTTCATTCTGGCGCACAGCGCTTCCGGCGACGGCGATAACTCTAACCCCAACCCCGGAACCGGCAATTCCTGGGCCGTCAAATTGAACGCTGACGGGCAGGTGCAGTGGGATTTTACCCCGCAGTACTCCCTGGCAGGCGCCAGTTACCCGTTGAACGGCCTGGAGTTGCCCGGCGGCGGATTTGAGGTCTTCAACATGGTAAACGCCCAACAACTGCAAATAGTCAGGCTGAATGCAGGCGGTGCGCAGCAATGGGCGAAAACGGTCGACCTGCCGTACAATATTCAGGGCTTTACCAGGGCGCAGCCTTTCGGCAACAACCGGGTCATCCTAGGCGGGACCGCCGAAAACGCGCCGGCCCCGTTTTATCGCGCCCCGGTAATCCTGCTGACCGATACAGACGGCAATTTGCTGGACTACAGCACCAACCTGGACCTGGGCGCGCAGCATTATTTCCGGGATATGGCCATCATCGGCAATGAACTTGTGTACGCCGGATCCTATTACGATTTCAACCGGCTGTCCATTACAACACTTGCGTTGCCGGGGCTTACCTTCAATTCCCAACAGGCGTTCGCGTCCAGCTCCGTTCCATTTGTCAGCCGCATGTCGCCCCTGAGCAATGACCGCCTGATGGTGCTGACCAATATCGAACCCGATCAGGATTTTCAGTGGACCCAGAGCGGACCCTCATACAAAGGCTATCTCGAACTGGAATCCTGCAATCTGTCGCCGGGATTTACCTATGCCAATTCACCGGACAATACGGTTCAATTTACCAACCAGTCGGGCGGCAATCCCATCGACTATACCTGGCATTTTGCCAACCTGGGAATCTCCCATCAGGCAAATCCGCAATATGCTTTTCCGGGGCCGGGAACCTACCGCGTTTGCCTTCAAACCATCAATGCATTGCTCTGCTCAGCCGAGATCTGTGAGGATATTAACGTCGGACCGAACGGGATAACCGGCCCGGGCGGGGAAGCGGTCAGTTGGCGGATGCAGTACCGGCAACTGTTCGTCCTTGGGTTAAGGGAGACCGCCCGGTTCAGGCTGTTCTCCATCAACGGGCAACAACTCCGGACCGGCCAACTGACGCCGGATGCCAACGATGTCGACCTGAGCGGCCTGCCCCCGGGCGTGTTCCTGCTGGGACTGAGGGGCAACAGCACACAAGGGACCTTGAAGGTGGTTTTGAATTGAATGATCCGATCCGCGGGCGCCGCCGCTTTTGAAGGTTGGCGGTCGGGGGAAAATCTTATCTTGCGACGATCAATGCGCCCGATCCACGTCCATATTACCGAAGACCAGCCGAGACTGGCCAAGATGCTGCGCGAGAACCTTGAATTGTCGCCCGGATTCGTCGTTTCCGGTTGGGCGGAGAATGGAGAACAACTGCTTGCCCAGCTTGAAATCATGTCCGCACAGCCGGATATCGTCCTGATGGACATCAAAATGCCGGTGATGGACGGCATCGCGGCCACCCGCAATGTAAAAAACCGTTACCCTCAGATCAAGGTGGTCATGGCCACCGTATTTGACGACGAGGCAAATATCTTTGACGCCATCCTGGCCGGCGCCGACGGATACCTGCTCAAGGATTCGCCGCCGGATGTTATCCACCAGGCTATGCTGGAAGTATTGGAGGGCGGTGCGCCCATGTCGCCGGCAATCGCCAGAAAGGCGCTCGTGTTGCTCCGGAAAAGCCAGGCGCCGACACCGGCAACAGAAGACCACGACCTGAGCCCCCGGGAAATCGAATTATTGGAACAGCTCAGCAAAGGCCTCCGTTACGACCAGGTCGCCGCTAACCTCAATATCAGTACCGGAACCGTGCGCAAACATATCGAGCATATCTACCGCAAACTGCAGGTGCACAACAAGACTGCCGCCGTTGAAGCGGCCAAACGGAAGGGGGTTATTTGATGCTGGTTTGTAATGGTTTATGCCGGTTTATCATTGTTAACCCCTAAAACCATAAACCCGCCTACGCCGAGGCTATGGCGGGCGGAGCAACCAAAAACAACCAAAAACAACCATAAACAACAATCCACCTACTCCGCCACCACCGCAATCTTCATATCTTGACTTAACGCCATCCTTGTAATATTCCGGATCTGGTAATACCGCAGGTCGGCCACTTCGATCCAGAACTGGTCGGTAAACCGGTTGAATTTGAAGACCTTGCTGCCTTTGCCCATGAGGAAGGTACCGTCGGATAATACGATGAAATCCTCGGCGCCGGGCAGCGTTTCAATGATCCGTGTAGGAGCGGCATCAGGCCGGTACAGGTTCTTTTCCATCAACACCCAGTTGTTGCCGGGATTCTTTTGTACAAAGGCGAGGTTGCCGTTGGGCAGCTTCTGGAAGCAACGCCCCGGGTTATTGGCGATGGGCGTCACCTGGTCGGTGCGCGTGTCGGCGAGGGCCAGGTAGCTCGGGTTGTCGACGATGAAAACGGCCACCTGGTAGGCAGACAGCCAGGAGTAATATCCTATGCCGGTCAGGTATTTGAACACCGGTTTGCCGTTGGTCAGCCGGTCCACCGGGAATTGCCATAAGCGCAATATGGTATCCCTGCCGTGCACCTCCTGCCGGACAGCGGAGAATTCGTAGTAGCTCGGTGTGCGCGCCGGTGAAAATTCACCGTCAGGCGTGTTCGTGACCCGGGTCTTGGTCCGCTTGTCCAAATCGAGGGCGTACAGGTCAGGCTGCTTGTCGATGGGCGACTGGCTGCTGATGTACAGCTCATTATTGGAGATAAAGGTCGGCTGGTTGTTGTAACCGTTTGGGTTGAAAAAGGTCAGATACCGTGGTTGGGTAAAGGCATAGGACGTATCCGTGACCCGCTTGACGTCAAACAAATAGATATTGGACTGGGGTAAATTCTGGGCTGCGGCCAGGGTCAAGTATCCCATTGACAGACAGAGTAAAAAGGCTTTTCTGGACATGTGATTCCTGCTTTTGGGCTTAAAAATACGGATAATTATCATTTTACGGCCGCTTTGAGGAGGGAAACCGGGAATATGAGAGGGTGAGGGGGTGAGAGGGTGAGAGGGTGAGAGGGTGAGAGGGTGAGAGGGTGAGAGGGGATCTGACTATCGGCTGACAAAGCGCTGCCTTTTTGGGCCGATAGGGCTGAAATTTCGGGATATTGAAAACAATGGGGTGGAAATCGCTGTATTTTTACCCGAAACCCTTCACCCTTAAAACACGCTGATGATGAATAAACGGTTCCTCGTTTTTGTATTTGCTTTCTTTTTTGCCGGTTTACTGGCGGCTCAAACCAAAATAGCCCTGAATGTCTATGCAGGCGGCTTCACCCGGCCGGTAGATATCGTCAATGCCGGCGACAGCCGGTTGTTCATTGTCGAACAGCGGGGGATCATCAAGATCATCGACGGGAACGGACAGGTGCTGTCGACTCCGTTCCTGGATATCGATGCCCGCGTGGGCAGCCAGGGCAATGAACAGGGCTTGCTCGGCCTGGCCTTTCACCCGGACTACGCCAACAACGGCTTTTTCTACGTCAATTATACGAACAACAGCGGCGATACCCGCATTGCCCGGTTCAAGGTCAGCGCTGATAACCCCAATGTCGCTGATCCCAACAGTGAGAAATTATTGCTGCCGGTCGACCAGCCGTACAGCAACCACAATGCCGGTGATCTGACTTTCGGTCCCGACGGCTACCTCTATTTCGGCCTGGGCGACGGCGGCTCCGGCGGCGACCCGCAGAACAACGGCCAAACCGCCACGGCT
The DNA here is from genome assembly GCA_020636325.1 of Lewinellaceae bacterium. GTDB lineage: Bacteria > Bacteroidota > Bacteroidia > Chitinophagales > Saprospiraceae > JACJYC01. The sequence goes on along the minus strand of JACJYC010000005.1, from coordinate 464,169 downwards.
TACCTCGGCAAAATGTTGCGCATCGACGTGGATAACGGCGATCCTTACGCGATACCGCCGACCAATCCGTTCAAAGACACCGATTTTTACCTGGATGAGATCTGGGCCACCGGCCTGCGCAACCCCTGGCGATTCAGTTTCGACCGACTGACCGGCGACCTCTGGATCGGCGATGTCGGCCAGGACGCCTGGGAGGAGATCGATTTCCAACCGGCTTCCAGTACGGGAGGGGAGAATTACGGCTGGCGGTGCTACGAAGGCAACCATGTATACAGCATGTCGGGGAGCTGTCCGGATATGTCCCAACTCACGTTTCCGGTAGCGGAGTACAGTCATTCCGGCGGGGTAGGGTGTTCCGTCAACGGCGGGTTTGTGTACAGGGGGCAGGCCTACCCGGCCCTCTACGGCAAGTATTTTTACAGCGATTATTGCAGCGGCCGGTTCTGGACCCTCACCCCCGACGGGCAAGGCGGCTGGGACAATGAAGAGGTGTTGAACGGCGCCAACAATACTTTTGTTTCCTTCGGCGAGGACAAGGACGGCGAACTCTACGTAAGCGCCCTCAACGGCAATGTTTACCGGCTGACGGACGTCTGCTCCACGTTGACGGCTGAGGCCGCCGTCCAGCAGATCACCTGCAACGGCGCTGCCGACGGCGCCATTGACCTTTCGGTATCCACCGCCGCTTCCGCCCAAACCTTCCAATGGTCGAACAATGCGGCATCGGAGGACCTGACCGGGCTTTCACCGGGCACCTATTCCGTTACCGTCACCGATTCCAACGGCTGCACCCTGGAGCGCTCGTATGAAATTACAGAGCCGGCGGCACTGGAAGTGGCCGTTCAAGCCGACGGCAACATGCTCTCCGCAACCCCTGGCTTTGCAACCTACCAATGGCTCCTTGACGGACAGGAATTGCCCAATGCCGCACAACCCGAACTCACGGCTGCAACTTCCGGCCTATACACGGTGCGCGTGACCGACGCCAACGGCTGCCAGGCGGTTTCCGACCCGGTGAACATCCAGGTCAACCGCACCTTTGAGGCCCTCGGGGTCCGGAACTGGACCATACTTCCCAACCCGGTGAAAGATGAAATTCAGGTGAGGCTGCGGACCGACCAACGGCTGTCGCTGACCGTCCGGGTGCTGGATATGAACGGGGTGGAACGCCTGAAGTCAACCTGGGATGTCAGCGGCGACAGCAGGAAAGTCTTTGCCGCTGAGGACCTGAGCCCCGGCGTGTACTGGCTGGTGCTGGAGCGGGGCGGATTGCGGGCGACGGCGAAGTTTGTGAAGATTTAGACGGTGCCCGCCGCCGCTCAGGGAGCTATGGCGGATGGGAGACGGGAGACGGTTGACGGTGTCCGTCGTCGCGCCGAAAGAATGAAGGCGGGCAGTCAACTACTGCCTGCAAGGCAAAAGCACGGCAGACCAAATCAACGAATCAACAACCACGAATTCACGACCGAAGGTAGTGAACCTCAGTTCCTCAGTTCCTCGATTCCTCAGTTCCTCAATTCCTCATCCCCATCACAGCTCGTAGTTCGGCGCCAGCTCCGTTTCTTTTTCCCGGTAGAAATCGGCGATGATGCGCACGACCTCTACGGGGTCATCGGTGATGGGCAGCAGGTCGAGGTCGTGGGCGGCGATATTGTTTTCCTTTTCCTGCATGACGGTCTGGATCCAGCCTTTGAGGCCGCCCCAGAATTCGGCGCCGACCAGGATGACGGGCACTTTGCTGATCTTGCGGGTCTGGATGAGGGTGAGCACTTCGAAAAGCTCGTCCATGGTGCCGAAGCCGCCGGGCAGGATGACAAAGGCCTGGGCGAATTTGACGAACATGACCTTGCGGACGAAGAAGTAGCGGAAATTGAGGTTTTTGTCCGGATCGATGAACTGGTTATGGCTTTGTTCGAAGGGCAGGTTGATGTTCAGGCCGACGGATTTGCCGCCGACGAGGAAAGCGCCCTTGTTGCCGGCTTCCATGATGCCGGGGCCGCCGCCGGTGATGACGCCGTACCCTTCTTCGGTGAGCAGGCGGGCAATGTCGACTGCCTTTTTATAATAAGGGTGGTTGGGTTGGGTCCGGGCAGAACCGAAAATGGATACGCAGGGGCCAACGTGGTTGAGGGTTTCAAAACCGTCGACGAATTCGGAAATGACCTTGAACATGGTCCATGAGTCTTCGCCTTTTACCTGTTTTCCCCACTGTTTCATAGGCGCCTTTTGGCCTATTTTTTCCTCATCTTGGATCATACTGTTTATTTTAAGGCGCGAGAAGCCCGCTGCGGTGAACAGCGGGCTTCTCGCGGGAAATGTCCGTATACAGGGCAAATATACAAAAAAATAAGGATAAAATCAGTAAGTCAGCGCCCAAATGTCGCCTGCGGCCCGATATCAGTCCTGCAAAGCGGTATTCCTGGCGTTGTGGAAAGCTTGTTCGATATGAGCCTGCAGCGCCTGGAGGTCGTCAAATCTGGCGAGCAGGGACGACAAGGTTTCCCGGGCGCCCGCGCTGGAGGGCAGGACAAAATCCCGGACGTCGGCGGCTTCGATGGATTCACCGGACAGGATGATCAGCCGCTCGACCACGTTGCGCAGTTCGCGGATGTTGCCGGTCCAGTTCAGTTCCTTCAGCGCCGCTACGGCTTCGGGTGAAACGGGTTTGGTGCTGATGCCGTATTCATCGCTGATGAGCCGGTTGAAGTGGTCGATCAGCGTGGGAATGTCCTCGCGCCGGTCGTTGAGCGACGGGTTGGGGATGATGATCACGGCCAGGCGGTGGTAGAGGTCTTCCCGGAACCGGCCGGCGTCGATCTCGGCGCGCAGGTCCTTATTGGTTGCCGCGATGATGCGCACGTCGACCTCGATATCCTTTTCGCCGCCGACGCGGGTGATCTTTTTTTCCTGGAGGGCCCGCAGGACCTTGGCCTGGGCGGAAAGGCTCATGTCGCCGATCTCGTCCATGAACAGGGTGCCGCCGTGGGCCTGTTCGAATTTGCCGAGCCGCTGTTTGACGGCTGAGGTGAAGGCGCCCTTTTCATGGCCGAACAATTCGCTTTCGATCAGTTCGGAGGGAATGGCCGCGCAGTTCACTTCGATCATAGGGCTGCCTGCCCGGCTGCTGCATTTGTGGAGTTGCCTGGCGATGAGTTCCTTGCCCGAGCCGTTGGGACCGGTGATCAGCACGCGGGCATCGGTGGGGCCCACTTTTTCGATCGTGTCCTTGATGCGGCTGATGGGCTCCGAGGCGCCGACGATCTCCTGGACCTGGAATTTGGCGACCTGTTTTTTCAGGAAAGAGGTTTCGGCCATCAGGTGGCCTTTATCCAGGGCGTTGCGGATGGTGATGAGGAGCCGGTTGAGGTCGAGCGGTTTGACGATGAAGTCGAAAGCGCCTTTTTTGACGGCTTCCACGGCGGTTTCGACGGTACCGTGCCCGGAGATCATGACCACCGGCGTTTCGGGAGAGATCTCCTGGATGCGGTCGAGCGCTTCCATGCCGTCCATTTTGGGCATTTTAACGTCCAGGAGGACGGCATCGGGCTTCTTTTGTTTGATTTTAACCAGGCCTTCAAGGCCGTCGCCGGCTTCGTCGACGGAATATTTCTCAAACTCGAGCACGTCCCGCAAGGCTCTGCGGATGCCCGCTTCGTCGTCTACGATCAGAATGTGTGCCATTTTCGCAAATTTGTTTCCGGGAGCCCAAGCGGACACCCGGTCCCCGTTTTTTACGGATTCAGCTGGTAAAAGTTGCGTTTTACAGGGTTTCCACAAACCTTCCGGCCGCTGCCATATTGGTGGCCAGGGGTATATTGTATACGTCGCAGAGGCGCATCAGCATGCTGACATCTACCTCGTGCGGGTGTTTGCCCAGCGGGTCGCGGAAGAAGATCACCATGTCGACCTGTCCCTCCACAAGGCGGCTGGCGATCTGCGCGTCACCCCCCATGGGGCCGCTTCTCATCTTCTCGACCTGAAGGCCTGCCCGTTCCAGGTGTTCGCCGGTGGTGCCGGTGGCGATCAGGCGGATGTTTCTGCGCTGAAACAGGTCGATATGGTCTTTGATGAAGCCTACCATGTCCGCTTTTCGCCCGTCGTGAGCAATGATTGCAATGGTCATTTGAACAAAGAATTTATTGGCGATGTTTTCAAAGCTAATTGCAATTTAAGAGTTTTACACTCCAAAATCATCCTATTTACTATTAAAACCAAAATTAACATGATGCGATTGATCAACAACCTTTTACCGATTGCCCTTCTGGTCGTGTTTGCCCTTCCGGCTCATTCACAGATCCGGACGCCGGCTGCAAGCCCGGGCGCTGAGCTCAAGCAAACAGTGGGCCTGACGGACATTACACTGGCCTATTCCCGGCCCAGCATGAAAGGCCGTAAGATCTTTTCAGCCGAAGGTGTAGTGCCTTTCGGCAGTGTCTGGCGCCTGGGGGCCAACTCGGCTACCAAGTTCACCTTCAGCACGGACGTCAAACTGGGCGGCCAGCCCCTGAAGGCCGGTTCTTATGCGGTGCTGGCCACGCCGGGCGCCAGCAGCTGGGTGTTCATGTTCTATCCTTATGAAAGCACCAACTGGACCAGCTACACTGAAAAGGATCCGGTTGCCAAAGTTACCGCCCAACCGCAAAGCCTGGCGCCGATCAATATCGAGACCCTGACTTTCGATATCGGCGATATCACCAACACCAGCGCAAATATCGGCATTATGTGGGAAAGCACCTGGGTAGCTCTTCCGCTGGAAGTGCCGGTTGACGAAGCGGTTATGGCCAGCATCAAGTCTACGCTTGCCGGCCCGACCCCTAACGACTACTACGCTGCCGCTTCCTACTATCACGCTGCCGGCAAGGACCTCAACCAGGCCCTGGAGTGGATCCAGAAAGCCACCAATGTGGAAAAACCGGCCTTCTGGCAGGTGCGCACTGAAGCTTTGATCCTCGCCGACCTGGGCAAGAAAAAAGAAGCCATCGCCGCCGCTAAAAAATCTCTGGAACTGGCCAAAGCCGCCGGAAACGACGACTACGTTCGGATGAACGAGAAGTCGATCAAGGAGTGGGCGATGTGATGATTTGGAGGAATCGAATCAATTGAGGAATCGAGGAACTACCTCCTTCGCTCTTGATGAGCTACGGCGGTCGGGGGAGGAATCGAGGATTAGATTCAGCCTGACTTCCGGAAGCCGCGATCCTGATCAGGGTCGCGGCTTTTTTATTGGGAGGAGCTGCCGATTGCATGTCCCCTTTATTACCTTTGCCTCTTCAAACCAAAACCGGTCAGATGCCGTTTACACCTACCCCGATCGGGGGCCTGATGATCTACGATCCCGTCGTTTTTCCGGATGACCGGGGGTATTTTTTCGAGAGTTTCAACCGCCTCCGGTTCGGCGAGGGCGGCGTGTATACCGATTTTGTACAGGACAACGAGGCCAAGTCAGGCTATGGTGTGCTCCGGGGGCTGCATTATCAGGCGCCGCCTTTTGCACAGGCCAAACTGGTGCGCGTGATCGAGGGCGAAGTGCTGGATGTGGTTGTTGACATTCGCGAACATTCACCGACATACGGCCAGTGGTACGGCGTCCGGCTGAGCGGCGATAACAAAAGGCAGTTGTTCATCCCGCGCGGCTTTGCCCATGGGTACGTCGTACTGAGCGAAACGGCCATTTTTGCCTACAAGTGCGATAATTACTACTCAAAAGCCCATGAAGGCGGCCTCAGCTATAATGATCCGGCCCTGGGAATCGACTGGGAAATCGATCCGGCCGGGATTATCCTGTCAGAAAAGGATACCTCGTGGCCTCCGTTCGGCCGTCACCGGAAATAATCTGTTTTTTCCTGAAATTCTTCACTTTCCGGTGCAACAAAACCCGCGAAATGCCGTAGAACCGCTTATTGTTTTGGCGATTCACCGGAATACGTTACCTTTGACTCGCACAAAGCCGATCTAAGACAAATAACTGACATCAGATTCCCTGTAAATGGATTTTTCCTTCGTGCTGGAAGATCCGACATCATCATTACAGCTCTACCTGACAATCCTCCTCCTGCAAACGTTTAATAGTTTAAGCTCTCATAAACCGGGCGAGAATGGTCGCATTGCTCATTTCGTGGGTTTTCGCAGGTTGGATATCACTGGTCTTTGGTCTGGCCGGGTCCGCCTTAACGGCTTCACTGTTGCATGAAGACCGTCGAATACTGGCAAAGGCCGGCCCGGATTACGTATTTCTCCTGGGTTTTATGCTGATCACCTCCCTGGTCAGCATCGCTTCCATTTTCATGCCGGTCAACGGATACCTGGTCAGTGCTTTTGCCCTGGCCGGGGCGGGACTTACGTATTGGCTCAGGGCCGACCTGGCTGCGGTGTATGCCGGCCTGCGATCGGGCTGGAAAGGGCTGCCGTGGCCGGTAAAAGTGGTGATCCTGACCGTTTTCCTGATGTCGATGTGCGCGGTGATCCTGGAATTCGGCGAATCGGACGTTTGGTTCTACCATTCCCAATCGATCAAGTGGATCAGGGAATACGCCGTTGTACCCGGTCTGGGCAATGTACACGGTCGGTTTGCCTTCAATTCGCATTTCTTCATTTCATCTGCCTTTTTCACACTTTGGTTTTCAAGCGATCACGTTGTGTTTTCGCTGGCAAGCCTGTTTTTCTTCCTGTTCATCACCCGGCTTGTTGTGCTGGTTCAATCCAACCTGGCGGCGCAGCGATGGGCTGATTTTATCCTGTATTCCATCCTGGCGCTGGCCTGTACCTTCCAGCTTTTTCCGGAAATACACGGCACGTCCACCGACGGCATCAGCGCCATGATCCTGTTATACGCTTTACTTTTTTTTATGGACAGGCCGGTTTTCGAAGCGAGCAAAATGACGGGCCTGCTGTTTTTCTGGATGCTGATCATGACGGCGGTTACCTTCAAGCTCAGTTCTGTATTTGCCGGCGTCATCCTCTTGTTTACCCTGAAACGCCTGTTTGCCGGCAGAAGATTGCTGGCCTTTGCCGGCGCCGGACTGCTGATCCTGGCGCCGTTCATTACGCGGAATATCATCCTCTCCGGTTACCTGCTCTATCCGGTGCCCCAGCTCGACGTACTTTCTGTCGACTGGAAGATCCCCATGGAAGAAGTGATCCTGGAGAAGAACCTGGTTTCGGGCTGGGCCAAATTGCCTTCGGGCGGCGCCGTGACCCCGATCCAGGACATTCCGAAAGTGCTCTCCATGCCGTTTGTCCCGTGGTTCAAGGCCTGGTGGCCCAACCAGTCGCTAAAATGGCAGGCGATCATGATCATCGACCTGTTCACGGTATTCCTGGCCGCATTGGCCCTGTACCGGCGCAAATACACCCTGGCGATCGTGAATTTCACGGTGGCCTTCAACCTGGTTTTCTGGTTTCTGGAGGCGCCGCGCCCAAGGTTCGGCTTTGCTTTCCTTTTCCTGGGGCTGGGGTTGGTGCTTTCCTGGGTCGGCGCGCCGGCCGTCAGACGGATCAAACCCAATCAATTCATATTCCTGTTATTTCCGCCGCTGATGATGGCTACTTCCGTACTTAAAAACGGCGTGAGGTACACCGAGCATTTTTCGGCGGGCTTATTGTGGATGCCGGATTATTTCCAGGTCCGGACCGAACCCCTGATTTTCCAGGCCGAAAACTTTACCTTGAATACGCCGCCGGCGGAACCGCCCGCCAAAGGGATCTGGTGCTATAACCTGCCCTTGCCCTGTACGCCGTTCCCCAAACAGAACCTGATGATGAGGGGCAGCGATTACCAGGACGGCTTCAGGGTCGATACCAAATTTTCACAGCAGACCCATATCAGTGATCAATGACCGAATAACACCCTGAACAACACAACCATTTTGCAACCATTCTTTGAAAGTTTAAAATGCCTCGCATGAAAATCAACAAACTATCGATCGTCATCCCCGCCTACAATGAAGGGCCGACGATCCACCTGATCCTGGACAAGATCAGGGAAGTAGAAATGGTCGGGGGAATCCGCAAGGAGATCATCATCGTGAACGATTGTTCCACCGACAACACCAAAGAGGCCGTCCACAATTACATCCAGAACAACACCGACCTCAACGTGGTCTACTACGAACACGAGGTCAACCAGGGGAAAGGGGCCGCCCTCCACACCGGCATCAAAAAAGCGACGGGCGAATACCTGATCATCCAGGATGCCGACCTGGAATACGACCCCAGGGAGTACAACGAACTCCTTGAGCCCATCCTGCTGGGGATGGCCGACGTCGTGTACGGCTCGCGGTTCATGGGCAGCAAACCCCACCGCATCCTCTTCTACTGGCACTCCATCGGCAACAAATTCCTGACCAACCTGTCCAACATGTTTTCCAACCTCAACCTGACGGACATGGAAACCTGTTACAAGCTCTTCAGTACCCGGCTGATCCAGAGCATAGAGCTGAAGGAAAAACGATTCGGTTTCGAACCCGAGGTGACCGCCAAGATCGCCAGGATCCCCAAGATCAGGATCTATGAGGTCGGCATTTCCTATTACGGCCGCACCTACGACGAAGGCAAGAAGATCGGTTGGCGCGACGGCTTCAGGGCCATCTACTGCATCCTGAAGTACAACCTCTTCAAGAACAGCAAACCCAAAGTACAATGGAACGACCCTGCAAGGCCCGTTGAAGCCATGGTACAACCGGAAAAATAATACCGAGGTATGACCAAGTATTTCCTGCCGGGGCTCCTGGCGGCTGTTTTGCTGATGCAGGCCTGCAACGCCCCGGAGCCCGAACGCATTCTGGTCTTTTCGAAAACGGCGGGACCGCGCCATGCCGCCATTGAGGCCGGTCGCGAAGCCCTGGCCCAAATGGCCGAAGCCAACCACTGGCTCATCGATACCACGGAAAACGCCGAACTGATCGCGGAAGAAAACCTTCAGCGCTATTCCGCCGTCGTTTTCCTGAATACCTCGGGCGCTTTCCTCAATTCCTTTCAACAAGCTGACCTGCAACGCTACATCCAGGCCGGCGGCGGCTTTGCGGGCATCCATTCCGCCTGCGAGACCGAACCGGATTGGGCCTGGTTCGGCGAACTCATCGGCGCACGGCCGGACCGGCACGAGACCTCCGCCGCTTCCGGCATCCAGGTGATCAGGGATGTGAAGCATCCGGCCATCGCCAAGATACCCGACGGCTTCAGCTGGACGGATGAATGGTACCATTTTCCCGAGCTGAATGCCGGCGCTGCGCTCCTTTGCACCCGCGAAGACGAGAATAAGTCGGTTCAGCCGGTATCCTGGTTCCGCGAATTCGACGGCGGCCGGTCCTTTTATACCTGCGTAGGGCACAATCCGGAAAATTTCCGGGATCCCGTTTTTCTGGAACACCTCAAAGGGGGTATCCAATACGCCATCGGCAATAATGTGCGCGATTATTCCAAAGCAACCACCTCCCGCACGCCCGACGAGGACCGGTTCGTCAAAGTCCCGCTGGCAGATTCCGTCTGGGTGGAACCCATCGAATTGTCCGTATTGCCCAACCTCGATATCCTGGTCATCCAGCGGCGCGGCGAATTGATGTACTACCGCAACGATACCCGCGAGCTGACCCAGGCCGGCAAGCTGGACGTCTTCTTTCAGGCTGACGACCCCAAGATCCATTCCGAACAGGGACTCGTCGGGCTGACCATCGACCCGGAATTCGCCGACAACCATTTCATTTACCTGTTCTATTCCCCGAAAGAGAAGGAAGTCAACCGCCTGTCCAGGTTCACGCTTGTCGAGCAGACCCTCGACCTGGCCAGTGAAAAGATCCTCCTGGAATTTTACAGCGACCGGAGCATCTGCTGCCATACCGGCGGCTCGCTGGCGTTCGGCCCCGACCGGATGCTGTTTGTCTCCACCGGCGACAACACCGCCCCGACCCACCAGCGCAAGGAAAAGAACCACCCCGACGGCTTTGCCCCGATCGATAACCGGCCGGAATTCAAGCAATTCGACGCTACCGGCAAGGCGGGCAATACCAACGATTATCAGGGCAAGATCCTGCGCCTGAAGATCAACCCGGACGGCACCTATGAGATCCCGGACGGCAACCTGTTCCCGAAAGGAGAAGCCGGGACCCTGCCCGAGGTATACGTCATGGGTACCCGCAACCCGTACCGCATTTCCGTCGATTGGAAGTCGGGCTTCCTGTACTGGGGCGAAGTGGGCCCCGACGCCGAGGAGGACAACGAACAATGGGGCCCCGAAGGATACGACGAGATCAACCAGGCGCGCGGCCCCGGCAACTTCGGCTGGCCGTTCTTTATCGCCGACAATAAAGCTTATCGCGAATACGACTTCGCCACCGATAAAGCGGGCGCTTACTTCGACCCGCTCCACCCGGTCAATACCTCGAAAAGGAATACCGGCAAACGGGAATTGCCGCCGGCGCAGGGCGCATTCATCTGGTATCCGTACGAGGAATCCACCCTGTTCCCGCAGTTGGGCGCCGGCGGGCGAAATGCCATGGCCGGCCCTGTGTACCACGCAGCAGACTATCCCGAAGCAACCCGCCTGCCCGCCGCCTATGACGGCAAGTTGTTCATTTATGAATGGATGCGCGACTGGGTCAAGGTGGTCACCATGGACTCCACGGGCAATTATGTGCGGATGGAGCCGTTCATGTCCGGTTCGAAATTCTCGCATCCCATCGACATGGAGATCGGACCCGACGGCCGCTTGTACGTGCTCGAATACGGTGCGGGCTGGTATACCGGCAACGACGATTCGGGCCTGTACCGGATCGATTTTACGGACGGCAACCGGCCGCCCAAAGCCAAGCTGGTCGCCGACCGGACTTCGGGCTCCGTTCCCTTAACCGTGAAATTCTCGGCTGCAGGGTCGCTGGATCCCGACGGCGGTCCGCTTTCTTATATCTGGGACTTCGGCGACGGCCAGACGGAAGAAACGACGGCAGCCGAACCCGCGCATACCTACGCCAAAGTAGGCGATTACAATGTATTTCTGACCGCCATCGACGATAAAGGCGCGGCTACCCGGATCGGCCCGCTGGCCGTGTATGCCGGCAATGAAGCGCCCCGGCTCGCCATCGAGGTGGAGGGCAATCGCCAGTTTTATTTTCCGGGTCGCCCGGTTAAATACAAAGTGGTCGTTGCCGATAAGGAGGACGGCCAACTGGAAGGCGCCGCCATTCCCGCCGACCGGTTCTCGCTCAAGCTGGATTACCTGACCGTGGCCAAACCCGTCCTGGGGCACCAGATCGTATCGGAAGACGAATTGGGCAGGCAATACATCGGCGAAAATGACTGCGCTTCGTGCCACAAGGAAAAAGAACGGTCTGCCGGCCCCTCCTACGAGGAAGTGGCCGCCCGCTACCGCGATCAGAAAGACGCGATCGACTACCTGAGCGCCAAGATCATCAAAGGGGGCAGCGGCGTTTGGGGCGAAACGGCTATGAGCGCGCACCCGTCGATGACCGTGGAAACCGCAGGGATGATCGCCGGGTACATCCTGACGCTCGGCCGCGATGACACGAAGCTGATCAGCCTGCCCGCTGCCGGCGACCTCAACCCGGACCAGGGCAAGAAAACGGACCCCAAGACGGTGGTCCGGCTCAAGGCCAGCTATACCGACAAAGGCGGCCCATCCGTCCGCGCCATGGCATCAACCGCTTCTCTGGAGCTCAGTTACCCCAAGATCGAAGCCGAGGGCAGCGCCCGCAAGCAGCATATGACCGAGGAGATCTGGCAAAAAGAAACGCTGGCTAAAACGGCCGGTACGGAAGGCTGGATGTCCTACCCGGCCTGCGATTTCACCGGCGTCAACCGGCTCAAGGTGCGTTATGCCTTGTCAGGCGGCAAGTCCACCGGATTCCAACTGCGTTTTTACCTCGATAGCCCGGATGGAACGCCCGTTGCAACGACCACCGTCGGAGCCGGAGAAGCCGCCGGCCGTTTCTACGAAAAGCAGGTGGACTTCAAAGCGCCGGCCGACGGCAAGCCGCACAGTTTGTATGTGAAATATCAGGCCCCGGCAGGAGAGAAGGCGGGCTTGGGAATTGACGGGTATTTGCTGGAGGATTAGTATTAATAAAATTACCTAAGTTTTTAGGCATTATTATGCCGGAACCAAATTTGGGTTAATTTTGTTTAAATCTCTATCAAACGTGTAAAAAGATGTTTTCGATTAAGCCGCCTTATTCAAACATGCAAATTGAATTGCTCAAGCTTTACGCGGCGGGAGTACCGGATGAGGTTCTACCCGAAATCAAAGAATTGATTGCCCGCTTCTTGCTAAAAAAAGCGAGGGAAGAATCCGGTAAGATTTGGCTTGAAAAAGGATATGATCAAGGAACGATTGACCATTGGTTAAGAGGAGAATAAAGATTAAATGAAAGTCGTACTTGATACCAATATCATTTTAAGTTCAATCTCACCGTACTCACCGTATAAATTTGTTTTTGATCAGTTTGAAGCAGGAAGCTATACGTTGTCCTTAACTACGGAAATACTGTTGGAATACGAAGAAAAGCTTACTGCGAATTTTTCTCCTTTTGTTGCTGAATTGATCGTTGGAGGTATTGTCCTCAAAAGTAATGTCCAATTTACAGAAGTGTTTTTCAATTGGCGATTAATATTTGATGATCTTGACGATAACAAATTCGTAGACTGCGCATTAGCTTCAAATGCAGATTACCTTGTAACCAATGATCGACATTTTAGCGTTTTAAAATCCATCCCGTTCCCGTCTTTAAAGGTAATCAAGATCGAAGAATTCATCGATTTATTAAAAAACCGCAATTGAATCTTAATTTTGGAATTCAGCAACAAAAGCCAATTATGAAAGCTGTTTTTAAACTCGCCTTGTGCCTTGCTATTTCACTGTTGGGTTGCACCCCGAAATCCACCCCCGCTGAACAACTCGCCGGGCACTTCCAGCCTCTCCAGCCCGCCGATACCCTCATCTTTGCCGTCGATGAACCCGGCGATGACCTGGATACCATTCCGCTTACCGATTTTTTTGCCGCCGTACCGGACACTTTGCGCCAGGATATTGACTACATGATGGACGTCGGCGGGACGATGATCACCCCGCACGGCCGTTTCCCGCTGGATGACCGGAGGGATGCCCTGGTCGCGGATATTGTCGCCAGTTGGTGGCTCAACAAATCCTTGCTCGTGTACGATAAACAGGAAAAACGGGTCACAGCGGCGATCCCCGTAGCTACCTTTTACGGCGGCGACGGCGGGCAGGTGACCTTGAAAAGCTGGATATACGCCGGTCCCGACGGCCAAAAACGGATGGTCACCCGCCAATCCGATCACTGGATGACCCTGAACGAGGAAGACGACGACCCTCAGCAGCATTACGCGGAATCCGTAGCGTTGTTCGGCTGGCAGAACGGGATGTTCCGGGAGGAATTGGTGCAGGATTCCGCGTTGTTGATCCGGAAGTTCCCGATTCCGCATGATTTTTGATCTCGAACAAATGAATTTTGCATTCGTTTCTATAATTCATTATTTTTGTAGAATAAAAGAAATGAATGGATTATTTGGGTTTTCAACAAACTTTTGACTGGCTGCCGGTTATTTCTACCAGGGAGATTGAAAAAGCTTTTCCTGGTTTTGATCGCAATGCTTTGACGCGCTGGCAGAAAAAAGGTTATTTACAAAAGATTCGCAACGGGTTTTATCGATTTACAAGCCGACGTTTGAAAAGTGATTCCGACATTTTCTTCATAGCCAACCGGATATACCAGCCTTCTTATGTATCGCTTCAATCGGCTATGCGGTGGTATGATTTTATTCCGGAAGGTGTTTTTACAGTTACATCCGTATCAACGCTTAAAACAATCAGGTTCTCTACACCTGTTGGGGCTTTTTCTTATGGAAGTCTAAAACCGGAACTTTTTTGGGGGTATCACCTGGAAACATATGGCGATTTCCGAATAAGAATAGCGGATCCGGCAAAGGCGCTGCTTGATTTCCTTTATCTCAACCCCCACCTAGCCACTGAGGATCATTTTTTTGAATTACGGTTGAATATGATGGAGATAAAGGAAAAACTGGACTTTCGTGTATTTGAACGATACCTGGGACATTTTTCTTCACCTGCTTTACAGGCGAGAGCGGATTCCTTCATGAAATTTATTAAAGCATATGCTTTCGCTATCTGAAATCCAAACTTATTATCCTGCCCATTTGCAACACCGCGGAGAATTTCTCCTAAGGGAATACTTGCAATATAAAATATTGGAACTCCTTTTTGAAAGTAATTATGCATTAAAATTTTCTTTTCTAGGAGGGACCTGTCTTCGCATTATTCATAACAACAATCGATTCTCGGAAGACCTGGACTTTGATAACTTCAATCTGACAACGGATTTCAACCGGCGTCGCAGATCTTCATATTCCGGCCCTACAGGCCGGTGGCATACGTCGTTGCCGGGGTGCTACAGATATGGCGATCCTAACGGACCGCTGTACCGGGCAGTTCAATCAAAGGGAAAGGCGTTGGTATTGCGAATACAAATCGAAAAAGTCCATTTTTTGTTACGCGAAAGGGCCGTAAGCAAAGATTGTCCTTATGCCTCAAGACGCCGGGCTTAATAGTTCCCCGCCAGAAGACTTCAACGCCCTTAAATGCAGAACCAGCAATACCAGGCTCACAATCGCCAATACCCCCATGATCCCCGTCAAAAACCAGCCGCCTTCGATGCCGTGCCGGTTCATGACCACCACCAGACTGCCGATGGTGATGTCCATCAAAATGCAAAAGGTCAGCATTACGGGCGCCAGCAGTCGGCCCATCGGCTTATTTTTCAATAACAATATTCCGGTCAGGATCAGACCCGGCAGACAGACCGACAGGTCGAGCACGTGTACCGGATTGGTGAACAGGCCCGTTTGCACCAGACTGTCAGGGGCTTGATTGCTCAGCATGGCGGGGACCACCTCCGACAACCAGAGCAGGTAAAATACCGCCGCGATGCCGATCAGGAACCAGGCGGTGAACGCGACCGGCGCCCGCCCGCTGAACCAGCCGGTCACCGGCTCATCGGCATAACTGATCAGAAAAGATAAAAAAGCGTAAAAAGACAGTCCCAGGATCAGGCAATAGACCAGAAACAAGCTGTTGAAATGTACGGCAAAACAGTAGATGACGAAAGTATAGATCAGGTAAAAGAGTGCGCCGCCCCAAAGCAACAACCCCGCCTTGCTGCCGCGCCAGGCCATCCAGGCCGAAAGGATCAGCACGGGCGTGATCAGGAACAGGTCGATCAGGTCCTGACCGATGCCCTGGGCTTCCCAGTTCAGGGTTTCCGCACTGTAAAAACCGGGTGTAACCAAACCGGTGACGCCGGCAAAAACGACCAGCGCCGCCAGGGGGATGGTGAACGCCGGGATGAGTTTTGTGTTCATGGTTTGCTCTTTTGAGTTGGTGGGCATCAGTCAAAGTTACCGGACCTGCTGGTGTTTATTCCTGACCTTGGTCATAAGGATTCCTGATATTGATCAATCCTTGTGCATTGGAAATTTTATTGTATAAATTTACCGGCAAAACCAGCTTGAACATGCGCTTTACGCCATACCGATTGTCGTTGGCCGGTCTCGTCCTGATGCTGATCCAGGCATGCGCCCCGACGAAGCAGTTATCCGTTGCGGCAGGTGAGCCCCGGGTGGAATCCGAATTCCGCGCAGCCTGGGTGGCTACGGTGGCCAACATCAACTGGCCCAGCAAACCCGGCCTCCCGGTCGAAGAACAGCAACGCGAGGCCGTCGCCCTCCTCGATCTCTTGCAGGCCAACCACTTCAACGCCGTCGTCTTCCAGGTGCGACCTCAATGCGACGCCCTTTATGACAGCAAGCTCGAACCGTGGTCGTACTACCTCACCGGCGAACAAGGTAAGGCGCCCGAGCCCTACTACGACCCGTTGGCCTTCTGGGTGGAAGCGGCCCACGACCGCGGACTGGAACTCCACGTCTGGCTCAACCCCTACCGCGCACACCACAAGGACGGCGGCCCGGTCTCGGATCAATCCATCGTCAAGACCCATCCCGACCTGGTGGTGCCGCTGAAAACCGGTTATTGGTGGCTCGACCCGGCCAGACAAGGAACACGCGATCATTCCACGGCCGTCGTGATGGACATCGTCAGGCGCTACGATATCGACGGCGTGCATTTTGACGATTATTTCTATCCATATCCCGACTACAACAACGGCGACGATTTTCCGGACGACGCCAGCTGGGCCGAATACCGGCAAAAGGGCGGCAAATTGTCGCGCGGCGACTGGCGGCGGGAAAGCGTTAATGCATTCATCCGCAACCTGTATAAAGCCATCAAGGCGGAGAAGCCCTACGTGAAATTCGGGCTCAGCCCCTTCGGCATCTGGCGGCCCGGCAATCCGCCTTCCATCCAGGGTTTCGACCAGTATGATAAGCTCTATGCCGACGCCAAATTATGGCTCAACAAAGGCTGGATCGACTACTTTACGCCTCAATTGTACTGGACCATCAACCGCATCCCGCAGAGCTATCCCGTGTTGCTGGGTTGGTGGGCCGGCGAAAATGCCAAAAAGCGCCACCTCTGGCCGGGCATCCGCATCAGCCGGGATACCTTGCCGGACAAGGTCAACGAAACCGTCAACCAGATCATGATCACGCGCGGCGCCGTACCCGTGAGTCCGGGCGTAGTCCACTGGAGTATCGGTCCGCTGGTGACCAACGCCCACCTGTCGAAAGCCTTGCTCGCGGGCCCTTATCAAAAGCAGGCCCTCGTGCCGCCGAGCCCCTGGCTGGATAAAAAAGCGCCCAAACCGCCGGTCGCAACCGCTGTGCCGGAAGGCGAAAAGATCAAGGTCAGCTGGACCCACCCCGACGAAAAGGACGTATTCCACTGGGTCATCCGATACCAATACGGCGAACGGTGGGATTACGTCATCCTGAACCGGCAGGACCGAAACCTGGACCTGGATCGCTTGCGGGTGGATAATGCGGGTCCCGTCCCTTTGAATCAGGTGCGGGTATCGGCGGTGGATCGATGCGGGAATGAAAGTAATGGGGTTGATTTGTTGATTCGTTGATATGTTGATGTGTTGATTCGTTTATTTGTTTATGTGTTGATTTACCTTCTCCGGCACGTTCGTGGCGTGACTTCGGCGGTCGGGGGTTGATTCGTTTATGAGTTGATTTGTTTATGTGTTGATTGGAGGGGAACCGACGGGGTTTTGTTGCGCAAGTCGGGGACTTGCAGGGTAGCCGCTGCGGGGCTTAGCCCTCGGCGGACGATTGATTTAACTTTGAGAAAGATGAAAAAAATAGGTGGTTTTTCGGTTCTGCTGATGCTGTTTGCCGGGTGTGCAACGCCTAAAAAACAGCTAAACGGGGTGCCCCTTGCATTGCCGGCTTCAACCGAGCCGGTAGAATTGAAAATACCCGTAGCCGGCGGAGCATCCGTTGTGATTAACCCGGGCGGGCATTCGCTTTCACCGGACGGCCAGGGCTGGATCCGCTGGGAAACGGCCGGTTTGCCGGATACGTTGCACTTTGAAGCGGGTGGACGGACCTGGTCATTGCCAACCGCCGACTGGAAACTGCCTTATCGCTATGCTGTCAACGCGGATGGGGAAGTTCAGCGCGAATGGCCCTGGCTGGAGTTCAGGAGCCGGGTGCCGGATACGACCTATCAACCCAGACTGAACCTGCTTTGCAAGAGCGTTTACCCGGGCAAGGCTGCCATCAACGGCGATTCGGTGAAAATGTACCGGACGGGCATTTTCTTCCGGGAAATTGCCCTGAACGAAGGCACCAACAGGGTGCGCGCGGAGGTGCTCGGCCCCGACGGCAATCGTGCGTCTTATGAACGGAGAATCGTGTACGTTAAAAAGGACCTGGACCGGCCCGCATTCCCGCTTTGGATCGATGAATCCGCGATGGAGCCGGCCGAAAACCAGGTTTTGTTGTCAGGCGATGTGATCAGGCTCCGTTTCACCGGTTCGAAAGGGCAAAAGGGCGGCATCCGGGTTCAACCCGGCAAAAAACACCTGGCCTGTTCCCGCAAGGACTTCAAAGATTACAGCGTGTATGAAACCGACCTGCACCTGAATGACTTGCAAGAGGATAAGCCGGTTCAGTTAACTGCCGTATTGGAGCCCGCCGAAACTTCATCCAAAGTGAAGCCGCTCAAAATGCCCTTCAAAGCGGGAATCACCATTCAAAACGAAAGCAAATTCCCGTTGGTGCTGGTGGAAAAGCCCAAATCGATCCTGTCGTACAACCTGGGGCCTATCCGGTTGGGGCCGCCGATCATCGAAGAATACAATCCCGGCGTGGTGCTGCAATCCGACGGGCTGGTCGGGGAATACTACCGCATCCGGCTCAACCGGCAT
Source organism: Lewinellaceae bacterium (assembly GCA_020636325.1). GTDB lineage: Bacteria > Bacteroidota > Bacteroidia > Chitinophagales > Saprospiraceae > JACJYC01. The sequence continues at coordinate 445,795 of JACJYC010000005.1, read as the reverse complement.
GAAAACGGCTTCATCCATCGCGACAACGTGAGCCTGCTGCCGACCGGTACGGTGCGCCCCGGTTATTATATCACGACCGCACGTGCATCCGGTAACGGGCAGGCGGACGTCGTGTCCATTCCGTATCCCGAACCGGTGGCTTACGCCGTTTACCCGGAGGTGGAACAAAAACGCATCCGCATCGCGCTGTACGGCGTCAAAACGTCGAGTACCTGGATGGTTCACCGCGACGGGCTTCGGGTGATCGAAAACCTCAAGTGGGAACAAACCACGCCCGATACCTACGAGCTTTACGTCTATCTGAAAACCCCGAAAATCTGGGGTTACGACCTGGTCAGGAACGGCTCAAACCTTGAATTGCGGATCAAACACCCGCCGGCCGTCGAGATTCTGCCGGACGGGGAGGTCAAGGGACTGGTGGTCTCCATCGAAGCGGGGCATGGAGGAAGCAACTTCGGCGCCGTCGGGTTGTCCGGATTGCTGGAAAAGGACGTCAATCTGGCTACGGCGCTGGAACTGGAAAAGATCTGCCGCGCGCATGGGGTAGGGGTGGTGCAGATCCGCGACACCGACCGGTACATGCTGCTGTCGGACAAGCGCAATGATGTCGAAAATTCAGGCGCCCATATCCACGTCAGCATCCACGCCAATTCGGGCGGCGGCGCCAACTACCTGGGTACGTCCGGCGTCAGCACCTATTACCACAACCCGTTCTGGGCGGATTTTGCCAAAATCATGTACCGCCATGTGCGGGAATTGCCGCTGAAGGACTACGGGGTTGTCGGGGCGTTCAACTATACCGTCACCCGGATCGATTCACGCCCGTCGATCCTGGTGGAGCAGGCCTTCCTGAGCCAGGCCGAAGACGAGGAAAAGCTCGCCGACCCCGAATTCAGGCGGCAGATGGCGGAGAAGATCTTTGCGGGGATGCTGGATTATGTGCGGTTTATGATGGAGTAGTTATTTAAGGAATTTTGATCAGCTTCCAATACCCGATTCTGTCTTTGGAAGCGATCCGGAACCCATACGCGCCGGCCGGCAATCCCGACAGATCAAGCTCGGTCTGCGGGAACTGCAACGCCCCTGACCGGACCGCTTTGCCCGTAGCGTCAAAAACGATAAACCGGGGTGAATCCAGGGATTCTGCCAACTCCACCGTCAGCCGGTCACGAAAAGGATTCGGAGAAAAGACGGCTGCCGACGTGGCCAGCAGGTCATCCGTTTTATCAAAAAAAGCAAAACAAACTGGATCCTCGGTGATGGAAACGGCGTATGAACTCCCGTTGTAACAGTTGAATTCCGTGTGTATGAACGGCGCCAGTTCAGGCGGGTACGGGATCAGGTTTTCCGTACTGCCTAGTACTTCCACATACCGGTTTTCCGGAAAAAAGGTGTACCCGTCCAGCGGTTGCAGATTAAATCTCCTCGTAGTGATATTGAACTGAAAAGGACTTTCGGTTTCTCCAACCACAATCGTCTCAATATTGTCCACCACAACCCTGTAAGTTTCTGCCGGGAACCAGGATCGGACCGGCGCGCCCAGGGTGAGCGTATCGCCCGGCTGGGCGCTGAAATCCATCCAGAGATAGAAAGTATCGTCATCCTTGTCCAGTCCCCGAATGAAGACGGAGTCGTTTTGCGCATAAGTAAAAAACATCGGTGCCTGATTGGATGGGTAATATTTGAAAACACTTCGGCAGGTAGTGCCGTCCATCAGCGTATCACTTCCCACAATGTAAAAATCTTGTACAGGTATTTCCGATAGGGAGTCATACCCCTCGAAAACAAAGGCTGCATGCAGCGGCGCCCATTCCTGGCCCTGGGCTTCGGAGTCAAAGGGAAAACAAAGCAGTAAGGCGGCAAATGCAAAAAGAAAGCGCATGGTCAATGGGTTTTTAATGGGTGATGACAATTTTCCCGGTAGAAGTGGTCTGCATCCCTTTGATAAAATAGAAAAAAGCACCCGAAGGAAGCATTGAAATGTCCACGGGGCTTAGCGGGCTTGTGATTTTAGTATTAAGGATATGTCTTCCTGTCAGATCGTAAATATCCAGGCTGTATGACTTTGATCCCAAATCAGGAAAATCTATCCAAATCTTATCCTTTGCCGGGTTGGGATAGATAATAATCAAAGGTTCCTCGACAGCTTTATAGGTTGAGTTGATCAATACCTCACATTCTTCTTCAGATCGGCAGTAGTGGGGTATATTCGGGATGGTAGCAAAATTATAAGAAGGCAAGGTTACGCCGTGTTGAATCAGGTTGCAGGCTAATCCCATACTGTCCGGATTTTCAATGACGTGAAGATTGAAAGTACTGCTTGTACTTGAGATATAAATTTTCCCATCGGGCGCCAATGCCGCCAGATAAAAAATGGTGGCGTAAGGATTGTAGGTCCCGTCCCATTCGGCCACCTGGATTTTGCTCGACTCGATATGATCAGCGGTCAGGTCAAACTGGTATACTCTTTTTCTGGCGCATACATACAAAAACCTGGAATTGGGCGATACGGCCACACCGGCAATATAATTGATGGTGTCGTTGGGGAATAAAATTTGTACCGGGTTTGAAAGATCTCCGGTTGAATTATCGAAATTAAAGATATTCAGGCCGTTCCAGGCATTGAATCGGATATACTTTTCAAGGTCGGGAGAAAAAACAGCTTGCGCTCCGGAGTCGTCATCACTCCAAATATGGCCGGAGCACCTGAGTTGAGGCGGCTGAATGCCGTCGGGCGTGATAAGAACGAGGAAATAGCAGTTGGAATGAGATTTGGGAACTACGATCCACCAGTCTCTGCCGTTGGCATGTCTTACGGCCTGTATATTGCCTCTTGCAAAGGTATCCTGAACGGCGATTTGGTTCTTGGCAACCACGGCGCCCAGGCCGTCGTTCAGGCTCATATCGATTAACTGATAATAAAGCCTTTGAGGCGCTATGGCCGAAAATCCGAAAGTGTCTATAACGCCTGTAGAGTCGTCTTTTATCACTTCATAAGGCGTATCCATGTCAAGATTAAACAGATAGTAAAGGGATTCATGTTCAGGCGAAGGAACGGCAACCGCGCCCTGTCTGATGGGGCTGCCACCATAGGGACAAAAATAATCCTGCAGAAAGCCGGGGTTGATGGTGTCGCCGTTCTCCATCACCTCGCCGGCTGCGTTGACCACCAGGCAACCGTTGGAGTAAAACAACAGGTTGCCTTCCTTGTCGCATATGCTGGTGTTGGAGCCTTCCATGTGGAAATTATCTACAGAGGTTATTTTAGAAATGCTGACAGGTTTTTCATTGAAATTTAAAAGAATAGCTTCGCCAATGGAGTCTAATGATGAACTATCATAACCAATAATCCACTGAAAACCTCTTTTTTCCTGCCCGGCCAGGCTATTCACCAGCAATAGGATCAGGGCCAAAAGGAATAGATATTTATTCATGGTAAATGAGAATCTTACGACCCCGGCGCCGCCGCCTGCACAACCCGGATCGGGTCAATCCACAACTTCCGCTGCGGGAACGGAATTTCGATGCCTTCCGCGTCAAAGCGCAATTTGATGCTGCGCAGCAGGTCGCAATACAGATTGAACGCTTTCGGGGTGTCTTCGGCCCAGGCCCAGGCGCGGAGGTTGACGGAGCTTTCGGCCAGGGCGACTACCCGGACTTCCACCTCTTCTTTTCCTGCTTCAAGTTGCTCCGGCGTGCGCGGGTCAACGTGCAAGGGATGGTTCAGCACTTCATCCCGTATGATCCCGATGGCCTTGTCGATATCCGACCCATAAGAGATCCCGATGTCGATGAACCGGCAGACGCGGTTGTCGCTGAGGTTGGTATTCACGATGATCTCGTTGCTGATCACGCCGTTGGGTACGATGATCCGGTTGTTTTCCAGGTCGCGGAGTACGGTATGGCGCAAGGTGATGTCCTCCACTACGCCGGTGAAGCCGTCCTTGAGCTTGAGCCGGTCGTTGACCCGAAAGGGTTTGAACAATACCAGGAACAAGCCGCTCATCAGGTTGCTCAGCACTTGTTGCGAGGCCAGGCCGGCCACTACCGCGGCGATACCGGCGCCGGCCAGCAGCGAATTGGCCACGGTTTTGAACCCCGGTAAAATAAGGAACGCCCAACCCACGCCGACCAGGTAGATCAGGGCGGTGACCAGGTGGCGGATGAACTGGTAATTGGTCGGATCGGCGTTCAGTTTATGGACAGCCTGCCGGATATATCGACGGGCAACAAAATTGAATGCCCAGGACAGCGCGATCGTAATGCCGATTATGGCAGAAAAAGTAAGCAAGGTCTCTAGATCGCCGAACAGCTTTAACTCCATCGGTAATTTTGATCCAAAGGTACGTCATTTTCCGGTTTTGACCCGGATCACGGACAGGGATCGCGGCGGCGCCTGCATCGGGATCCGGTTGCCGTCCACCCGCAATTCGCTTTTTTCGGGATAAATCGCCAATGGATTTTCAATGGAATTATACAGGGTCAGGTCATCGGAGGCCAGGGTTTGCAAGACGGCCGATTTCCCGGTAAAACGCCCGGATTTCAGGCTGATCTCCACCGGCATCGCCTGGGAGGACGTATTGACGACCTTGAAGATCAGTTCACCCTTCGCCCGATCCATGACCGCGCCGGCATAAAGGCTGTCCTGGCCCGAAACCGCTGCGCCGTTCTCCAACATGGGCGCCACCCGGTCGCCCTTATTGGTGGAAAAGAGCTTCTGGACGTAATAATTGGGCGTACCCACCACATTCAGGTTGTCGAACCAGATCAGGTCGGGCCGCCATTGCCAGGCTTCCACATGGGCAAACAGCGGGGCGTAAGAGGCCATTTGCACCACATCGGCATTCCGCTCCAGCCCGGTCATGAAGGCGGCTTCCGTCAGCGCGCTCAGCCAGGTATTCCTGGACGAGGGATCGTCTCCCTGGGGGCCGTGGGCGGCGTATTCGCCGGCAAATACCTTGGGGCCGTTCCGGTCGTAGTCGTCGTACCGGGCTGCGTTGCGCAGGAACCATTCCGGCGGGGCGTAATAATGTTCGTCCACCAGGTCGGCTTTTTCTTTCCGCATTTCACCCCACAGGTAGTCGAACCACTCTCCCCGGTTGAACGGACCGGAGCCGGTCACGAGCCGGATCTCCGGATGTTTTTCCCTGAGTATCCCGGCAAACACCTTGTACCGTTCCACGTATTGCTCCCCCCATTGCTCGTTGCCCACCCCCAGCATCTTGAGGTGGAAAGGCGCCGGGTGACCCATTTCGGCGCGCAGTTTGCCCCAACCCTGATCAGCGGGGCCGTTTGCGAATTCGATGAGGTCAAGGGCATCCTGGATATAGGGATCGAGCTGGTCTATCGGGACTACCTCGCCGGTATTGAACTGGCAGGCCATGCCGCAACTCAGGATGGGCAGCGGTTCGGCGCCCAGGTCTTCGGCCAGTTGGAAGTATTCATAGAAACCCAATCCGAACGACTGGAAATAATCCGGCGTCGACCGGTGTGCGAATTCGGTATTCCACCGGTTGATGATCAGTTCGCGTTCGTCCACCGGGCCGACGGTCTTTTTCCATTGGTAGCGGTTGGCCAGCTCGCGACCCTCTACGATGCATCCGCCCGGAAACCGGATAAAACCCGGGTGGAGCGCCTCCAGCATGCCCACCAGATCGGCGCGCAGGCCGTTGGGGCGGTTCTTCCAGGTATGTTCCGGAAACAGGGAGATCATGTCCAGGTCCAGTGCGCCTTCGCCTTCCAGCCATACGTTGAGGCGGGCTTTGGCTTCGGTGATTTCGCAGGTGAAGGATGCCGTGAACGGCTTCCAATCGGCAGTAAATCCCTCCACAATGGTATTCCCGAGCGGTCGGTCGAGCGAATCCACCAATTCGACCCGCATTTTCACATCGGCGACTCCGAATTTTCGGGCCAATACCGAAAAACGGTAGGTTTCCCCTTTTTTGACGCCCATACCGCGGAATCCTTCGTTTTGGATGCCGTAAGCGCCGGTGGGTGCGTCGGCGGTGAGCCGCAGGAAACGCGGGTTGCGGGCAGCCAGATCGCCGCGGTTGATGACAAGCCATTTGCCCTTCCCTTCGCCTTCCCTGATCTCGGTCCAGCCCATCATCGGCCAAAGGAATTCGAAGGAGCGGTTCTTCACCAGTTCGGCGTACAGGCCGCCGTCGGCCGCAAAGTTGATGTCCTCGAAAAAGACGCCCCACATGGTCGGCTGGATCTCGGGCCCTGGTTGAGCGGGGTCGACGGACAGCCGATGCGTTGTTTGGGCGGTGGCGCTTGCAGCCAACAACATACAAGCCGTCAAGAGGGTGGAAATTTTCATAGCAGTGAGTAAAGAGCGGGAGAGAGGGTGAGTGGGAGACGGGGTGAAATACATGCCCTCAGCCACTCTTCCTCTCCTGGCCTCGCTTTCTTATGGTAATAGGATACAAATAAAAGTTCTCACCGCTAAAATACACAGTTTTGCCAATTTACAGCATCATGCCGCCGGAGACCTCTATGCGCTGACCGTTGATCCAGCCGGCGTCCTCGGAGCACAGAAAGGCGACCACGCCGCCGATGTCTTCGGGGAGGCCTGCGCGTCCCAGCGCGGTAACACTTGCCACATGGTTGTTGATCTCTTTGTTGTCCCGGACGCGGCCGCCGCCGAAATCCGTTTCAATGGCGCCGGGAGCGACCACGTTGGCTGCAATGCGGCGCGGGCCGAGTTCTTTAGCCAGGTAGCGGGTGAGCATTTCGATGGCGGCCTTGGAGGAACCGTACGCTGCCGAACCCGGCATGGCAAACCGGGCAAGGCCGGATGAGATGTTGATGATGCGGCCGCCGTCGTTGAGCAGGGGCAGGGCCTCCTGGGTCAGGAAGTAAACGCCTTTGAAGTGGATGTCCACAATGGCATCGAACTGTTCTTCGGTGGTGGCGCCGAACGGCGAATGCAGGGCTGTTCCGGCATTGTTGATCAGGAAATCGAAATGCGGACTGCCGGTTTCCGTTTCCAGCCAGGTTTTCACCTGTTCGAAGAACGGACCGAAATTTTTCACCTTGCTGGTGTCCAGTTGGAACGCTGCCGCTTTTTGGCCGAGCGCCCGGATTTCGGCAACGACCTCATCGGCTTTGGCCTTGTTGCTGTTGTAGGTAAAGATTACACCGATTCCTTTTTCGGCGAGGCGCAGGGCCATATCCCTGCCCAGGCCGCGACTGCCGCCGGTGATGAGCGCGATGCTGCTTTTTGTTGTTGTCATCGTTGAATTGTGTTGTTGAAATTTGATGATGCAAAGGTGGGCCGAAAAGCAGCCGGGGTGTTTGCAAGGATCAATCCAATGTTTGCAAAATTCAAATATCGGATTTCAGGACCGGAAAACCAGCGGCGCTACGGAAGTCTGTTTTTTGAAAAAATTGGAGAAGTGCGCGACCTCTTCAAAGCCCAGGCTGTTGGCGATTTCCGTGATGTTCCAGTCGGTCTGTTTCAGGAGGATCTTGGCTTCCTGTATCATCCGGCCGCTGATGAGCTCGGTGGTCGTTTTGCCTGTGTTCTCTTTGAGGACCTTGTTGAGGTGGTTGACGTGCACGGCGAGCCTTTCGGCGTATTCCTTGGCCGACCGCAGGGAAAGGGTCTGATGCGGCGATTCGATGGGGAACTGCCGTTCCAGCAATTCGATGAACAGGGAAACGATCCGGGTGGCCGCGTTTTTGGCGGAATGCAGGGCTGCAGCGGGTTGCAGTTTTTGCCCGTAGTGGATGAGTTCCATGGTATAATTGCGGAGCAGGTCGTATTTGAATTCGTAATCCGAGGCGATTTCCCTTTCCATTTTCCGGAAGATGAGCGCGATCTCGTCCGCCACCTCGTCGGAGATCTCAAACACGGGGTAGCCGCCTGATTTGAAGATGGGCAGGTCGTCGAGCACGGTACCGCTCAGGTTTTTCATCAGGAACGCTTCCGTGAAAATGCAGAAGGAGCCCGATTGGTTTTCGTCCTGCGGGATCCAGTGGTAGGGCACTTTCGGGGTGCCGAACAGCAGGGCGTTCTGCCGGACCTGGATGACCTTGTCGGCGTATTCAGCCCGGTTTCGGCCCCGGATCAGGCTGACTTTGTAATACGCGCGGCGGCTGTAAGGCATCACGTTTTTCTGCTTGACCTCCTTGATGGTTTTGGCCACGTCGAATACGTTGAAATGCCCGACCTCCTTGTTCATGCCGGGCGGCAGCAGCGCGTTGACGGACTTGCCGGTGAATTGTTCGGCTTCCTGGTAGAAATCCTCCAGGGATTGGGTCCCGATATGCATGTTGCGGCGTTGAGGTGATTTGTAAAATTCAAAGGTAGGGAAATTTTTTTGATTGGGTTATGAGTTGATCACTAAGGGCACTAAGATCACTAAGGGTAATAAGGGTAATAAGACCACTAAGGGCACTAAGATCACTAAGGGTAATAAGGGTAGTAGGACCACAAAGGGCACTAAGATCACTAAGGGTAGTAAGGGTAGTAAGACCACTAAGGGCACTAAGATCACTAAGGGTAATAAGACCGCTAAGGGCACTAAGGGCGGATTTGAAAAAGCGGCGGACGGAAATTGGCAGCCTTATATCGGGCAGTTGGAGATTGAACGAATAAAAATGCCCGTCAGGAAATATATTTAAAAAAATATCATGAAAACGCAGTAGCTTTGGCGATGATTTATTGTCTGCTTATCTTATTTATGCTTTCCCTCTGAGACAAATGTTATTTCGCCTGGAGAAATGAGCCGTATTTCCTGATTACAATGCTGAAGGAAAACAATCGGCATACTCCTGTCAAACTTTATGCACACCCGCTCGAATTCAATTCCTTCTGTGTAGTTCATCCCGGTCCGGATCTGTGCTGCGGCATGATCTAAATGGCGTAAAAACACTATAAATAAATGAAAACCATCGGATTCAATCTGTTCTTGTTGTTGGGGCTCGCTTTTCCGGCCTGGGCCCAGATCACGGTCACCAACAGCGTATTTCCGGCCATCGGAGATCACCTGTCGTATTCATTCGGCAACCAACCGGGCGCCATTAATGCGGTCTTTACGGCGCCGGGGGTCGATCAGCAATGGAATCTGAGCGGCCTCCAGGCATCCTCCACCTGGGACCAGGTCTTTCTGGACCCGCAGACCGGGGCGGGCGCCGCGGCTTTCCCGACAGCCACCCTGATGTACCGACCCCTGAATTCCACTATGGAAGTCTACCTGCAGGTGACCAACGACGAGGTGCTGCTCCTGGGGATCTACGGAGATGATCCGCTGGGGCTGGGCCAGAGCCTGATATCGCATTACAATCCGCCGCTCATGCTGAGCCAGGCGCCGGTCCAGTTTTTCGATACCAAAGTGGCTTCCTCCGGGTTCTTATTGCCGTTCGGACCCAATGATATATCGGCCGCATTGCTCAGTCAATTGCCCGTTTCCCCGGATTCCCTGCGGATTCGTATGTCGATCAACCGGCTGGACGCTGTGAACGCCTCGGGGACCTTGACCATACCCGGCGGAACGTTTGATGTGCTTCGCCAGAATAGAACGCAATACCGGGAACGGCGGATTGATGCAAAGATACCACCGCTGGGATGGCTGGACATTACGGATCTTGCGATACAGAACTGGCAGATTTCTACCGTGGGGGTGGACACTTTGGTCTCCTTCCATTATCTGAATGATCAATCCAAGGAACCCATTGCTGTAGTGACCCTGAACAATACACAATCGGAGGTGGTCAGTGTGCAGTACAAAAATGTGACCCCCTGCGTGACCGCGCCTACTGCCGGCTGCAAGCCCTTTACCGTCAACCTGACCAGTAACGGAAGTACGCCGCTTTCGGCTTTGGACGTCAATAACAATTCATCGGCCGCGTGCGGAGCGCTCAGCCTCAGTGTCGCGCCCAATTCGTTTACCTGCGGGAATATCGGCGCCAATACGGTCACCCTGACGGCTACCGACCAGGCCAACCAGCTGACCAGTACCTGTACCACCACGGTCACTGTAGCTGATCCGCAACAATTTTGCTGCGCGCCGCCCGATGCGATATGCCGGAACGTCACAGTCCAGTTGAATGCCGGCGGTACGGGGTCGCTGACTGCCGCAGCGGTCGACAACGGCAGCACCTTTCCCTGCGGGATGTCCTCCATGACCCTCAACCGGAACAGTTTCGGTTGCGCTGATCTGGGACCCAATACGGTCACCCTGACGGTAACCGATTTGAGTAACGGGACCGACCAATGCACGGCAACCGTGACCGTGCAAGACAACATCGACCCGGTGGTCACCTGCAATAATATAACAATAACCGTCGATGGCGACGAAACCGTTGCGATCACCCCCGCAGAGCTGGCCGCCGCCATGGATAATTGCGGCATCGCCGGTCTGCAGGCAAGCCTCGCCTCGGTGGATTGCGAAAATGTGGACTCGGTGATCCCGGTAACCGTAACGGCGACGGATCAAAGCGGCCGTTCAGCCTCCTGTGTCGCAAATGTCACCGTGGCAGGCGATCCTTGCGGCTGGACCCAAACGCCCGACGGTATCGGCTGCGCCAACGGCAACAACGCGGATTACGACCCGCAAACCGGCACCTTTACGCTGACTGCAAGCGGCTGTTATACGCCCGGCGCAACTGCCGATGAGAGCGCTTTTTTCAAGCATACCCTTTGCGGCAACGGCTCCATCACCGCCCATGTCGCCGGATTGACCCTGCCGGGCTTTGCCGGCATCACCATGCGCGAAACCGATGCGCCCGGCGCCAAAAAGGTAGCGCTGGTTTACCAGGGCGGGAATGCGCTGTCGAGATCCGTACGCTTTGTCACCGGCGGAGCGTCTTACCCGTCGTATATCCCGACCCCCGGCTCGCGCTGGTTGCGGATCGTCCGGACCGGCAATACCTTCCAGGGGTATCATTCGGCCAATGGCGTGAACTGGATCTATTCATTCGCCGTGGTCATCCCTATGAGCAGTTGCATCCAGATCGGGCTGACGGCCTCCGGCGCCAACAGCGTCAGTGTAGTCACCGCCACCTTCGACAATGTCGTGATCACGCCGCCTGCTGGAGCGGGCAACCGGGAGGGAATTCAGCCTGAATTCAACACCGGACAGCTACCCGATGCAGGATTGTGGCCCAACCCGGTTGAAGATGGACAAGCTAATCTCACGCTCGATCCGTCCTGGGGGAAAAACGTCAAGATCGAGGTTCGCAATGAATTCGGACAATTGATCCGGCTTTTCCAAACCGACGCGGAAACGGAAAGCACCGCAGCACTCGACCTGAGCGGCCAGGCGCCGGGGGTGTACTTCATCCGGGTACAAAACCCCGATGGACGGACAGCAGCCCTTCGGCTGGTGGTTGCCGGGCGTAGGTAGGTTGACAACAGATTGAAGAGGAACCATTAACATGAGTCGTCCCTGAATTGAAGCGAAAACATGTAAGAAATCACAAGCTTTCGCTTCAATTCAACTGTTTTGGTAGCTCCTAAGGATTTCCCACAGGGCAATCAGGCCGCCGAAGACCGAATAGGACTATATTTCAACACAATTTTTTCTTATATTTTTACCACAAAAGAAACAAAAGAGCACAAAGCTTAAATTGATTTTGAATCCCGGCAGGATTCAAAATCAATGGTTTTTGTTTTCTTTTGTGACTTTTATTAATAATTGACCTGATACCGTTTTTCCACCGTGCCGTCGTTGTACAAAATGAGCTGAAGCCCGCCTTGTTCCTTGTTGATCTCCTGCCCCAGGAAGTTAAATCGCTTGATTTCCAATCTTGTATTTTTGATGTCCGTTTCAAGAACGCCCGTTACCGGCCCGGCCGTGATCCTCATCTGGTAGGGAAAGCGTTGAAACGAAGGGTGATCGTCTTCAAACTTGTCAGGCATGGCGGCAACGATGAAGTAAACGGCCGTATCCTCAGGCGTCAATGCAAGGCTGAGCGAGCCGTGCGTGTCATCGGTCATTTCAAGGTCGTAAAAACCGGGTCCGGTTGAGCTGTTGCGGACCAATACCTTGCCCTGGAAATAGGCGTTGTCGCCGTAGCTTCCGGTTGCATCCCCGTTGAGCTCAAAGGTGTAGGTTTCGGCCTGGCTGTTGTTCAGTTTAAACGTATTGAACGACCAGGCATTGGTCACCCTGTCCGGCTCGGGGGATACCCAACCTCCCGAACCTTGGTTGTCGTATACGGCGATGAATTCATTGTCGTCGTCGGGGTCGGCGTAATCGTTCCATTCGTTGAGGTTGGTCGCTGCCTGGTAGGCCGGGATGAAATCAAAATCATTGGTCATATGGGCCGCCCAGTCGATGAAGTGTTGCCTGAATTCGGCGCCGCCCAGGGTGTTGTACATATATTCCTGGGGCAGCTCCAGGGTACCGCTGAACATCCCTGCCGTGATCAGGTCTTCGGATACGCCGGCTACGTCCGTCAGGTAGTACAGGTAGAGCGCCAGGGCGTATTGGTGGACGTATCGCTGCCAGTTGGGCGGATAATCGGCCGGGAAGTTGTCATAACTCAGCCAAAAGGGGACATGGGGCATCCTCACCAGGCTTTCGGCCTCCACAAACCTGCGCGGGCTGTCCGGGTTTTGGCGGGCTGCAAACCAGTTGGCCGAAGCCTCGATATACCACTGGCTGTCGCCTGAATAAGCAAAACCGGGCGAATCGGCGTTGTACTGGAAAATATGGAAGGTCTCGTGGGCGGTATTCACCCAGTCGTTGACGGCGTCCTTGGGAAGGGTCAGGAACGGGAACCCGTTGCTGTCGGTACCCTGGCCGTTACCCCAGTTCTGCGGGGCGAAAAAGCCGCCGCCGTGGAGGTAGACATTGTAGTAAAAGCCGTTTTCGGGGTTCGGCGGATCGGCCATGTCCAGGTCGTTCAAACAGATGTTCCGGTAACTGATCATGGTATCCAGCAGTTGGTCCGCTTTAGCCGTCAGGTCAAAATCCTTATCCCACCAAACGATGAAAATGCCCCGGGTCATGGTGTCGCATTCCGTCAGGTCGCCGAAGGTATCGTTGATGGTGAATTGTGCCCTTCCAGGCAGCGCTGTGAAAAGCAGCAAAGTGGAGATGAAAAATGAAGGCTGGATCAGGTGTCGGATAAAAGCACGTAATGGCATGTGTTCTGTTTTTATGAATGATTGACGGCTGTATTGTTCGGCTGAAAGAATGGGCGCAATGTCCCCGATGCGGTAATTCAGGACATTGGACGCCATTTGCTTAGTGTTTGACAGCATTGAAGAGCATCAACCCATTACACACCGGCCTACCGGATCTTCCCTCGGATCCGGCTCAGCGATGTGGGCGTAACGCCGATATAGGACGCCAGGTATTTTTGCGGTATCCTTTGCAGATACACCGGCTGATCCATCAGGTCAAGGTAGCGTTTTTCTGCGGAATCTTTTTGTAAGGCTGTAAATCGGCGGAGCAAATTCAGGATGACATCCTCCCAGAACGCGCGCATGATCTTTTCCATATCGGGATGCCGTTCGCAGATCTGTTCAAGTTCCGATTTGTGCAGGAATAAAACCTCACTTTCCTCGACGGCTTCCAGAAAATAGTCGGATGGGGCGCCGCTGAGGAAGCTCGAAAGCTCGATGGCGGAATTGTGCTCAAAAGAAAACCACACGGTGATCTCTATATCGCGGGCTATATAGTACAGCCTGAGGCAACCTTTTTTTACAAAAAAAAGCTTGTTGCAAACCTGGCCTTGGGCCAATAGAAGCTCTCCTTTTCTCACGGCCTTTACCTGGAATCTGCCCAGCAATTCCTCCATGCCCGGCTGGGGGAGATGGCCGTATTGCCCAAAAAATGCTTTCAACGCCGGCTCCATTACCGGTCCAGTTGATCGGGAAAAACCTGGTTCGTCCTCTTTTCCATTTCAGCGGCGATCACGCGGCCGTCTTCCCCTTGTTCGTTCAGCTTTTCGATGATGTTGCGGTAGCTTTCGGCGTCCCGGTCCTGGCTCAGTTTGAAAACGGTGTCCAATCCGGTGACCTCGATCTCAAAGCCCGCGATGGCTTTCATGAGCCTTTCCGTATAGGTGCGCGGAAGGTTGTCAAAAATGGTGGTGGATTCCGGGTTGTAGTTCTCAAAATGGAGCGTTGTTTTCCGGAGGATCTCTTCCAGGGCGGCCTCCTCCAGAAACCGGATTACGCCCCGGGCGTGTACGCTCATGAAGTTCCAGGTGGAAGCCGTATGCGGGTTGCTGTACCAGGTGGCGCTGACGTAGGTATGCCGGCCGGTAAAAACCGCGAGGACATTTTCATTTTGCAGAAAAGCCTGATGGTGATCCGTATTTTTCATGATATGGCCGCTCAGGATCTTTCGGCCGTCGCGTTCCTCGATGAAGACCGGTACCTGGGTCGCTACGGGTCTGTTGCCGGCATCGCATCCGGTCAGGAAAGCAAACGGATGCTGGTCGATGAAGGCCTTTACAGCCTGTTCATCCTTTTCCTTGTGATAGGGAAGATCGTACATGAATGGGTGTTTTTGAGCCGGTAAAATTCCGACTAATTTTCCGGGAAAAAGTTGCCCTGGGGCAATTACTGCTTTTAATGGCCATGGCGTGCAAACCCTCATATCCCCTCCCTAACACCCGCTCTCACAAAACAACCCCAAAATACGTCTCCAGGTACCGTTCAAATTCCGTTTCCTCAAATTCGACGGTCCGGACCTCGCCGCCTTCCGCGATTTTAAGCGTGTCGTTGTTGAGGGTGATCCTGCCATTGGGCCGGGCGATCGAAATTACCTTTTTTCTGGTAAAGTGGGCGTCTTCGCTGGATTGCTGGAACGCGCACCGCGGTTCGAAATCCGCCAGTTGCCGTTCTTCCAGCTTGAAAATATACTCAGGCGACCAGTTGCCGTTTTCCTGACTGCTGACCCGGTAATAGCCGGCTTCATGCCGGTCGACCATGAACACGCCGGCTGGGTCCGTTTGGGGCGCATCCAGGACAATTTCCAGGGGTTCCAACGAAAATTTACCGAATCCCGCATCCACCAGATAGGATCGCCCTTCAACGGTTGCAACGATGGCCATATGGTCGAATTCCGGGCTGTAGCGGCCGTTTTCCCCGTGCACCCGCGCCGAGATCAAAAAGGTATCGAACCCGATGGCTTGCAGCAGTTCGTTGAACAGGCCGTTGAGCTCATAGCAAAAGCCGCCTCTTTTGGACGGCACGATTTTGCGATAGATCTTTTGAAGGTCGAGCGCTATCGGGGTATGGTAGTGGATGTCCAGGTTTTCGAAAGGGATGTGCAATAAATGCCGGTGTTGAAGTTCAAATAACGCGGCTTTTGAGACTTCGGGTTTGGATTGGAAGTTTATTCTGTTGAGGTAGGGTTGGGTGTCCATTTCTCAAATATATCCCGGTTTTGGCGAAAAAACAAGGACCCGCCCCGAAACAACAGCTTACTGTTCAATCCGCCACCGAATCCCGTTCCCCTCCGCCAGCAGCTTCCCGAACATTTTTCTGGCCAATGCATCCGGCGTCAACGCATCCATCAAACGGTACAGACGACCGGGAATGATGCTCGGCCGGTTCTTTTTGTGGGCGATCAGGGTTTCGACCACGCATTGTTCCACCGAAATCGGCTTCATGGGCATTTTCTCCGGCTGGAAGCCCAGTTGTTCTACGATCGGCGTATCGGTAGGGGAGGGTATGAGCACGGTTACCCGCACCCCGTGCCTTTTCAATTCTTCATGCAACCCCAATCCGAGGCTTCTGATATAGGCACGGGTTCCTGCGTCGTTGGCCATGAACGGTAAACCGCGGTCAGCGCCCATGGCGGAAACCAGGATGATGCCGCCCCGCTTTTTTTCGGCCAGCAACCTGCCGAAATGATGCGCTATTTTCAAGTGGGCAATCACACTGGTGTTGACCATTTTCAGGAGGTCTTCCTGTTTTTTATCAATGAATTCACCCGGAGCGCCGGCCCCTGCGTTGGAGACCACCAGGCCTATATCGAGCGGTTCGGTCACTTGTAAAATCCGGGCCAATGCGCTTTCGTCGGCCAAATCCGCTCCGATTGCCCGGTATTGGATGCCGTATTGTTTTTGAAGTTGTTGTCCCAATGTCTCCAGCAAGGACAGCCTGCGGGCAACCAGTACGAGGTGGATGCCGGATGCGGCCAATTGTATCGCGAACTCCTTGCCTATGCCGGAGGAAGCCCCTGTGACAAGCGCCCATGGCCCGAAGGCTCTTTTATCCATTTTGCTTTTCATTTCCCAGTGTTTTGTTGTATTGGCAAATTTCAGGGAAACGGCAGCTCCGGTCTTGTATGATTGGTTCAAGGATTTGTAAGATCGGGCCGATCCGGTTGTTGCCGGTAGTCGGAAGGAGATAAATTATGAGCGGATTTGAACGCGTTGGAAAAATGGGCCGCATCGGCGAAACCGGTCTCAAAGGCGATTTCGCTGATGGTCAGGGTACTGACCCGGAGGAGCTCGGCTGCTCTTTCCAGGCGTCTTTTCCGGATATAATGCATAGGCGTATCGCTGAAAATGGCTTTGAATTGCCGCTTGAAGGACGAAATGCTCATGTGGCATAACATAGCCAGGTCTTCAACCTTCAGATTGGAAAAAACATGATTGTTGATCACTTCCCGGATATCCGCTTGCTGCGGGGTGAAAAGCTGTTTGAAAAGGACCCCGATCGATTCGGCATTCCCGGTTTGCAACAACAGAAGGATGAGTTCCTTGATCTTCAGTTCCAGCAATTCATCGCTGACGACCCTGGGGTTATTGAAATAAAACCGGAGCCCCTTGATGTATTCCCGGATCAGGTCCCGCGCTTCCATTTTGTTGATGCACGGGCCGCTTTTTACTGGTCCGGACAAGCGTGGAAACTCGTGCTTGTAGATTTTGCGGAGTACCTGTTGCGGTAAATGGATGACGATGATCTCGTACCGGTCTGACGATGGAAAAGCTAACAGATCGGAAAAATAGGTCCCGCATTTCAGCAGCATCGACTCTCGGGCAGATATCGCTACCTGTTCGAAAGCCGAATTCACCAGGGTATTCCCTTCCTCAAAGTAGATAAAGCAGGCGTCGTCCGGGAAATCAACCGAAAACCGGAACGGGGCCTGAATGATGACCTTTTCAATCAGTCTGGTGGCGCCGTAATCGAATTTTTGGTGATTCAGGATCATGAATAGTTGCCTTGAAAGGTGGATTTTTGACAATCAGGCCTTTTAGTAAACAGTTTCTTCCGCCCGTTGGATCAAATCCGCTATCCGGTCCGCAACTTACCGCAGGAGTTGTGTGGCCCATTCCCCGCGCAGACTGCCGGTTCCGCGCCGGGAATGGCCGCTGCATTCGCCCGCCGCTCACGGCGCACATCGTGTCGGCAGTGCCGGGGCGTTCCATATTTGAGCATCGGCACTCATTTCGGAACCTCGTAGGCCGCAAATTGTCAGGCTGACGGTGTAAAGCAGATCCGGAGTTCTCCATGGATCGTGAAGCTTCCGCCTTCCTCCTGCGCCTGCCGGATGAAAGCCTTTGCAGCGCGTTTTTCTTTTTCCAGTTCCCGGATTCGGTTTTCTATGGTACTGGTATCCGCATAGTGGTCCTGTTCCCACTGCTGGAGCCGTTTGATTTTGTGGAAATTGATTTTTTGATCGATTAGCGATCCGATAACTTCAGCGGCTTCACTCGGGGTGAATTCGCCGTTTACCAGCAGGACCTTTTGTATGGTTTCAGTCGCAGTCATTTGATTTTCATTTAATTGTGTTATGGATATTGTTATGGCAGGTTCCCGGTTTAGCCGGGGCAAGCCGGCGTTTTCAGCTTCTGTCGGGTTTGATCTGGCGGATAGCGAGCAGCATTGCGATAATGGAAGTTGAAATCAGCAACTCTTTCATCAGCAGGCCGCCTGTTGTTGCGGAAATGAGAACAGCTGCGATCAATGCACTTAACGCTAACCCCGGGACGAGGTAGGCCCGGATTTTGGTAAGCGGGCTCGGCAATGACCTTTGCGGTGCATCTGGTGAGGTTTGGAAATCCTCGGCGGCAAGGCTTGCCGAAGGTATTGCGGCAGGCGGGACGGCCGTATTTTCCGGCGCTGAACGGAGCGGCGTAAGGATGGTTGCTGCCGCTGCGGTTTGCCCGTACAAGGCTTCTGCGCCTTGCAATACGCGGCTGTATGGGGCGTACAGTTCCTGTGAATGCTTTATTTCTTCCATCCGGTCGGTATTGCGAAGGTATTGATAAGCCTTTATTACCAACTTGCCCTGTTCGATCCGGCGGCCCAGATAACGGCTTTTTTCCAGCTGCTGCAGTTGTTGTGCGAGGTGAAGCCGGGTCAGGAGCAGGCATTTTTGCCATGCCCCCCTGGTTTGTTCAAATTGCGTTGAATGCTTGGATAGCAGCTGCTCCAGCACTTTTTCGGCGTAAGTGTCGAATCCTTTTTTACCCTGTACGACGTTCCTGAAAAAACGGCTGGAGGTATCGGCTACCAGACAGATCTCCGATATGCCGTTGTCTTCAATGAAATGATCAATAAAGAGGTCGTAACTGGTCTCCATCGGGTTAAATGCGACACCCAAGGCAGTGAGGAAAAATGCTTCTCCGGAAAAATGTCCGGGTATGACCGGCTCCAGGTGAGCGTCCGGACAAACGAGAAATAATCTTTTTTTCATGCTGCGGATTTTTGAGTGAAAGAGTTTTGGTTCAGTTCACCTCCGGATGCAAAGATGATCAACCGGAAAGATCAGGGGGCCTATTGCCCCTGACCCAGTGAAAACCCTTTTATGCCGTCGAATTCGTACAGGTTTTCCGTTTTGATGACGTCGAGCCCTTCGTTTATGGCGTCGGCCAGGATGCCGGGAATGCTTTGCTGTTCGGCCGGATGTCCGTTGGCGACTTCAAACCGGCAACGCCAGTGATCGGTACAGAAGGTTTCGGCAAATCCTTGCGGCCATACTTTTACGCCGCGGTTGGTGATCATGGTCAACCTGACGTCGCGGTTGAGCCTCGTGAGCCTGTCGGCCAGCTCATCGGGGTTAGTGCCTTTCCAGTCCACAAATACGTCTACGCCTTTAAGTACTTTTAGGGCGGGCTTGCGGCGCTGATAGGCGGCAATGTCCAGTTTTACCTCCCGGGCATATTCGGAGACTTGTAATTTTTCAGGCTTCCGCCCCAGGCGTTCAATGACGGCGTCGGCGAATTCGGCGGTTCCCACCAATTGACTGCTGAAGCCTTCTTTGTAGATGTCGGCAGTATGAATTCCTTCTTCTATGGCGCACGACCAGGCGTTTTTTACGGTTTCCGCTACATCCTGCTGCCCGATATGGTTCAGCATCATGCAGGCCGCACGCAACAAGCCGGATGGGTTGGCAATATTTCGGCCGGCGATATCCGGCGCAGACCCGTGGATGGCCTCGAACATGGCAAACCCTTCGCCGATATTGGCCGACCCCGCAAGCCCGACCGATCCGCTGATCTGGGCGGTAATGTCGGAGATCACATCGCCGTACAGATTGGGCGTGACCACTACGTCGAATATTTCCGGCGTATCGGAAAGCCGGGCGGCGCCGATGTCCACAATCCAGCTATCGGACGCCAGATCGGGGTATTCAGCTGCTATTTCCTTGAAAACGCGGTGGAAGAGTCCGTCCGTCAGCTTCATAATGTTGTCTTTCACAAAACAGCTGACCCGTTTACGCTTATACAAGCGGGCATATTCGAACGCGTAGCGGACGATTCTTTCGCAACCCGGCCGCGTGATGAGCTTGAGGCACTGGACAACCTCATCGGTCTGTTGATGCTCGATGCCGGCGTACAGGTCTTCCTCATTTTCGCGGATGATGACCACATCCATTTGGGGGTGCCTGGTGTGGACAAAAGGATGAAAACTTTTGCAGGGGCGTACGTTTGCATAGAGTCCGAGCGTTTTTCGCAGGGTAACATTGAGGCTCTTGTAACCGGAACCCTGCGGGGTGGTTATCGGCCCCTTGAGGAATACCCGGTTGCGGCGAAGGGCTTCCCAGGCTTCAGGGCTGATGCCGCTGCTATGTCCCGACAAATAAACCTGCTCGCCGATCTCAATTTCTTCCCATTCTATGCGGGCGCCGGCAGCTTTGAGGATTTTCAACGTAGCATCCATGATCTCAGGGCCGATGCCGTCTCCCTTTGCAACAGTTATTTTTTTCAATTTTTTCATGGTTTGTTGATTCTGGTGCAAAGTTATGGCTACTTTTGTATAAGTTTTTATTTATGTTTTTAATGAAAATTATAAATAAAATTTATGAATTTTACCCTTCGTCAATTGCAGGTATTCCTGGAGATTGTAAAATGGGAGAGCGTAACCAAGGCGGCTGAGGAACTGAATATGACCCAGCCGGCCGTCTCCATTCAGTTGCGCAATTTTCAGGCGCAATTTGATGTTCCCCTTACCGAAATCATCGGCAAGAAATTATATGTGACGGAGTTTGGAATATCTGTCGCTGCCATTGCGGAGAATGTCCTTCAGGATGCCGAATCGCTTCAATACCGCACGAAGGCCTATAGCGGATTGCTGACGGGCAGGTTGAAGATCTCCTCGGCCAGTACCGGAAAATACGTGATCCCATACTTCCTGAGCGAATTTCTGCAACGCCACCCGGGGATCGATCTGGTGCTGGATGTAACCAACAAGCAAAAAGTCGTTGAAAGCCTGAGGCAGAATATGATCGACTTTGCACTGGTTTCCGTATTGCCAGAAGGCATCGAAATCTGCGAAGAGTTATTGCTGGAAAACAAACTGTTCCTGATCGGGAACAAACCTGAATTTGACCCGGAGGCGCCGCTCATTTACCGGGAAAGCGGATCGGCCACACGTCGGTCCATGGACCGGTATTTTGGTGGCGTCTTGGAGCGAAAAAGCCTTGAGCTGACTTCCAACGAAGCGGTTAAGCAGGCCGTTATCGCCGGATTGGGGTATTCCATTTTGCCGCTTATCGGCATAAAAAATGAATTGGCCGTCCGATCGCTTTTTATCGTCCCGTCTCCTGGCCTGCCCATTATAACTACCTGGCGACTTGTCTGGCTCAAGGATAAAAAACTGTCCCCTGCGGCATCCGCTTACCTGGATTTTCTGCGGGAGGAAAAAGAGCGGATCATCGGAGCGAACTTTCAGTGGTATCTGGATTATCCCCACCCGGATCAGGGCCGCCCGGAAACGACCGCGGCAGATTGCTGAACCCGGAGCGATTCCGCACACCCTCATTCATCGGATCCCGTTCCCTTCCGCCCGATGGATCAAATCCGCTATCCGGTCCGCAAAATCGGTCCATAACTCCTGCGGTAAGCCGTGCCCCATTCCCTCGTAGATTGCCAGTTCCGCGCCTGGAATGGCCGCCGCAGTCGCCCGCCCGCCGCTCACGTCGCACATCTTGTCGGCGGCGCCGTGGATCACCAGGGTCGGCGTCCGTACCCGCCGGAGTTTGTCCGTCCGATCCCCGGATTTGAGCACGGCTACAGACTGGCGCAGCATCCCCAACGGATCGTGATCCCGGTCCCAGGCCAGGGCTGCCCGTTCGGCAGCGGCTGCCTCATCGAACGGATATCCGGGGGAGCCGACCGCTTTGAGGGCCTGCACCTGCCACGCGATGAACCCCTGCCGGTCGTCCTGCGGCGGTGCGCCGATATGTCCCAGCGACGCAAAGTCCGGCTGCCCCACGGATTTGTCACCGGTGGTGGACATCATGGAGGTCAACGACCGGACCCTCTCCGGATACTCAATCGCCACAGTCTGCGCGATCATGCCGCCCAGGGAAGCCCCTACAAGGTGCGCGCTGCCGAGACCAAGTGCATCCATCAGCCCGACCGTGTCCGCTGCCATATCGGAAAGGGTGTAGCTCACGGAAGCGTAATCGCCAGCCATGGCCGCATACAGATCCGGCACGGGGGCGTCCGAAATGTGGGTGGACAAGCCCGTATCCCGGTTATCGAACCGGATCGGCTGCAAACCGCGGGCAATGAGCGCGTCGCAAAAACCTTCAGGCCAGGCAATCATTTGCGCGCCGCCGCCCATGATCAGCAATACGGGCGGTGATGCAGGGCTTCCAAAACGCTGGTAGGCTATATCGATCCGGGAAGGACCTGTTCTCAATGCTTTTTTTACGGCAATCGCTTCATTCTCTGGAATCATGGTCTGCTTTTTTTGAAGGTGATTGCCAAAAATATTTATTATAACTCGTTCATAATCAATTTTATAACTAAATTTTTTCACATACAATATGTCGATTTTCAGTGCGTTCTATATATAGCAACTGACACCCTCTCACCCTCTCACCCTCTCACCCTCTCACCCTCTCACCCTCTCACCCCCTCACCCTCTCACCCCCTCACCCCCTTTCCTACTCCACCGCCGGTTTCCACCCCCGCAATATATGCTCAACGGTATATCCAGCGGCTTCCTCTGCCGTCAATTGGCGGGCCCAGCCGACTCTTTTTCCCGTTTCAGCGCCCGGGCCGTCGTTCTCAAACTCGGCATAGAACGCTGTTTGTTCGGCTTCCGGCTTGTTCCAGTTGTGCCAGCCTTCCGGTTTGATCAGCTTGTCCAGAAAACACCGGATAAATACGGTTCTGGCATAAGGCCTCCAGGGGCGCCCCAGGTAAAAAGAATGTTCCGGTGCGTCTCCGGTGATCCGGCAATTCAGGAAAACGAACCCGAATCCGCCGTCTTTTTCCGTGGAGGCGGCTGTGACATACCCCCCCTTTTTGCAAAAGATCTCGCAGTCCTCAAATACAGCGGTCGACCAACCGAAGATGAAGTCCACCGTGCCTTCTATATAACAATCCTTGTAGTACTGCCTGCTTTGGGCGCCGTGCGGGTACAGGGTGTCCTGGAACCCCAGGAACCGGCAATTGTAAAATGCGGCCTGGTCGCCGTCGACGCGCACCGCAACGGCTTGCCCCACCGGCCCGGCGGAATTCTCGAACGTCAGATTCCGTGCGGTGAACCCCTCGCCGAAGATGAAAAAACTGGTCGATCCGGTAGTGCCTATTTCTTCGCCGAACCGGTTCTTTTTGGCGGCGTAGTCGTCGTAGGTCAAGACCGTCTCATCGCGGCTTTCTCCGATTAGGGTGACCATGACCTTGGAGGCGGGCAGCACCAGTTTTTCTTTATAGGTCCCTTTCCGGATAAAGATGGTCGTCGTCTTTTTCCGGAAATCGGGCACGGCGTTAATGGCTTCCTGGACCGTGGCGAAATCCCCTGTTCCATCCTGTGCGACAGTGAAGTCGTAGTCCTGGGCGGTCAGGTTGGGGAGGTTCAGCAGGAGGAAGAACAGGGCGGTGACGGTTGTTTTGAGTTGCATGATGTTGAATTGTTGACCACTAAGGGCACTTAGGCCACTAAGGGGGTTAGGGGGTGCTGGTTCGTTTCCAAAAATACACCGCGATTCCGGCTGCCAGTATGCCTGTTGCCAGGAATAGCGTTTCCGGGCCCGCGCCGTACCAGATCAGGCCGGCCAGGGTGCTGGACACCAGGGCGGTGATGCTTCTCAACCCTTCATAGGTTCCGATGGCTGTTCCAAGGTCGGCTTTATCGACGACATTGCTGATCCAGGCTTTCGCGACGCCTTCCGTGCAGGCGGCATACAGACCGTACAGAAAGAACAGGCCGATGAATGTGGGGATGCCTTCCGCAAAGCCCATTCCGCTGTATACGACCGCAAACAAGCCCAGCCCTGCGATGAAAAGGCGCTTCATACCCCACCGGTCGGCCAGTGCGCCCGCAGGGTAAGCGGCCAGTGCGTATACCAGGTTGTAAAAGATATAGATGCTGATCAGGGCGCCGTCGGCAACACCCCGGTGCTTGAGCATCAGCAGCAGAAAAACATCGGAACTGTTGACCAGCGCAAAGGTCAGCAAGCCGGCTAACAATCGCCGATACGGCAACCCGGCCTGCGGAAGGTATCGCAAAAAGCTGAAAAAACCCGGTGTTGAAGGCCGTTTTTCCGGGACAGGGGCCAACTTGTCTTTCAGGAATAAAGTGGCCAGAATGGCCAGCAATCCCGGGAAAAAAGCCAGGAGAAACAGCGCAGCGTACGAAGCCGGGTGGAAATGCAAAAAAGCCAGGGCGATCAACGGTCCGATCGCAGCGCCCAGCGTGTCCATGCTCCTATGGAAACCGAAAACCCGCCCTTTGGTATCGGGGGTGGCCTCAAGCGCCAGCATCGCATCGCGCGCACCGGTGCGGATGCCTTTGCCCAGCCGGTCGGTGGTGCGGGCGAAGAAGACCCACAACGGGGCCGTCCAGACGGCGAGCAACGGCTTGGAAAGGGCGCTGAGGCCGTACCCGGCCTGAACGAACGGCGCCCGCAGTTGCCGGGCATCCGACCATTTCCCGAAATAGCCCTTGCTCAACCCGGCGGTCGCCTCCGCCAGTCCTTCCAGTAAGCCGATCAGGACGACCGAGAAGCCGATGCTTTCCAGGTAAACCGGCATGACCGGATACAGCATCTCGCTGGCCATATCCGTGAACAGGCTGATCAGCCCCAGCAGCCATACCGTTCTGGTCAAGATTCCTTTGGCCAAGGGTTTGTGGTTTGGTACGGATTCAAAGGTACAAACAGATTGACATTACCGCTTCCCCGGCGTCAGCCACCCGTTGTCGAATAGCCATTCCGTCAGTCGTTGCGGCCAGTTTCTCAGGGTCAGCAGACTGGACCGGTAGCCCATGTTGAAAGCGTGGCCGCCCTTGCCGTAGATATGGGCTTCAGCCGGTACCTGGGCGGCGTGGTACTTGTTCAGCAGGCTGATGGCAGGCCCGGAACAGCAGGCATCGTCAATGGCGGCGACGATGAACGCCGGCGGGTCACCGGCCTGGATGGAATCCGGAACACCCAGCGGGCCGGGGTAGACCAGGACCTGAAAGTCGGGCTTCCCGGACTCGCGGTCGATGGGATCTTTGGCTGAAGGGTCGCCGGCCCCCGAGCCGTACGCCACAAAAGCGGCCACTTCGCCGCCGGCTGAGAAACCCATTACGCCTACCTTGCCCGGGTCGATACCCCATTCCTTCGCCCGGTGCCGTACCAGCCGGATGGCCCGGTACGCGTCCTGTTGCGGGTGGATATCCAGGGAATAAGGCGAATTTTCCTCCCGGGCCAACCGGTACTTCAGCGCAAATGCGGTAATGCCCAGACTGTTGAGGTACACGGCGGCATCCCGGCCTTCCGAATTGAAGACCAGCGTGCGGTGGCCGCCGCCCGGGAAGATGACCACCGCGGTTCCGTTGGCTTTCTCCTTCGGCGGAAGGAACACGGTAACGGATGGATTGTGGACGTTCTTGACCCACCAGTCCTGGGCCTGTTCCGGCTCGTCCTTCCGGTCTTCAAAACCGGGTGCGCCGTTGGGCCAGAGGTGGATGACCTGCGGCTCGTCCTGCGCGGAAAGGATTGCAGTTGTGCAGCAAATGACTGCGATGATGGCTGATAAATGTCTCATTTAAAGGTTGGATTTTTCAATTTTTCGATTTTTCGATTGGTTCGATTGATTGGATTATGGGCGTTCGTCAGTTGGTCAATCTAATCGGAACATTCGGAACATTCCAACAATCGTTTCAATTTTTCAATTTACGGCATTACCCGCGCCATCCGGTAACTCACAAAAGCCACCTTTTGACTGTCCGGCGACCAGGACGGGACGTTGATCGTACCTTGCCCGCCGAAAAGCTTGGCCAATACCCGGATCTCGCCCCCGTCCGCTGGCATGATGCGCAGCATGACGTCCTGATTGGCGGGATGGCCTTCCACTTCTTTTTCATAGGAAAGGAAAACGATCCATTGCCCGTCCGGAGAAGGGTGGGGGAACCAATTGTTGTACTGATCCCTGGTCACCTGTTCCTCCCGGCTGCCGTCGGCCCGCATGCGCCAGATCTGCATCAGGCCCGACCGGACCGAATTGAAGTAGATATACCGGCCGTCCGGCGAATAATCCGGACCGTCGTCCAGCCCTTTGGCTGTGGTCAGTCTGCGTTCTTCTCCGCCGTCCACCGGTATGGTGAAAATATCATATTCGCCGTTGCGTTCACCGCAATAGGCCAGGGTCTTTCCGTCGGGCGACCAGCCGTGCCAGTAGGAAGGTCCCCGTTCGGTGATCCGCCTGGGGATGCCGCCGTTGGAAGGCACGGTGTAAATGTAGGATTTACCGTCCAGCGACTGGTCGCTGATGGCCAGCAATTTCCCGTCGGGGGACAGGCCGTGGTCGTTATTGAGCTGATTGGCGGTACCCGTCGGGATCAGGGTGGGGTTGCCGCCGCCGACAGGGATGGTATAAATATGGCCTTGCTGGTTGAAGTACAGGGTTCCGCCGTCTCCCGACCAGTTGGGGGCCTCGATATGGTCGCGGGTATGGTAAACCACCCGGCGGTCGCCCGACGCGATGGGCACGGTCTCCAGCGTGCTTTCCAGCACCCGGTTGGCGCCGTCATCGGGCCGGAGTTCCCGGATCTCAACATTGGAAAATACGGCTTTTTCGACTGCGTCGGGGTCGTGAGCGCAAACCCCCAACCCGATATAGAACGGGTCCCTGATCCTGATCTTGAAGGTGCCGCCGGCTGCATGCAGGGGCTCGCCTTCACCGGCCAGGTACATGGACACATAGTCGCCTTCTTTCTCAATTTTGATCCTGGAGGGCGCTGATACCCCCGACTGGATCTCGCGGGTAATTCCGCCCTTGGTTTCGCGGTACTGGATGGAGTTCAGCCCGTCGCCGTGGATGACCGCATCGGCATAAGCGCCATCGGGGCTGAGGTCCTGCCGGATGATCAGACAGGCTTTGCGGTGGGGGTTTCCGCCCGTTCCGATGAAGTCAATGTCCGCCGCCAGGGAAATATCCCCGGAGGCCTTTTTCCATACGTAATGGAGCTCATCCTTGTCAAACCACATATTCTCGCCGCTGCCGGCGATGAGGTACGTGCCGGTTTTGGGGTTGTACGCCACCGAGCCGGAATGGCGGACCTTGCCGATATCGCCGTGGCCCTCAAAGATGCCGAGCCGCGATTTTCCGCCGGCATGGCAACCGGAAATGAACAATTGGATGCTTGTCAGTGTCAGAATGGAAAGAATGCCTGCAAATAATTTCATAACAATTGAAATTAATGGATAAATTGGGCGGTTACAGGCACAGGAGTGCTGCAAGATACCTAAAATCGACCATTTCAAAAAAAAAATCTGAAAATGAAAGTCTACAGGTTCCAGCGGGGAATCGCCGTCGAGAAAGGGCGCCGTTTTTACTTGTTCAACAACCGCAACTGGGATGAATTCGTCAACCGGGATGACCTTTATGCATTCCTGGAAAAGGAAACAGAAGGCGCAGAACCCATCCCGGATGCCGTCGAACTGTTGGATAAGGAATTGCTTGCTCCGGCTCAAAGCCAGGAGATCTGGGCATCGGGCGTAACCTATTACCGGAGCCGCGAAGCCAGGATGGAGGAAGCCAAAGATGCCGGCGGCGGCGATTTCTACGACCGCGTTTATGCCGCCGACAGACCGGAATTGTTCTTCAAATCACCGGCTTACCGGGCAGTGCCTTCCGGCGGCCGGGTGCGCATCCGAAAGGATTCAACCTGGAATGTGCCTGAACCCGAACTGACCCTGTTCATGACCTCCGGCGGCAAAATCGTCGGGTATACCATCGGCAACGACATGAGCTCCCGGAGCATCGAAGGCGAAAATCCGCTGTACCTGCCGCAGGCCAAGACCTACGACGGATCGGCGGCGCTCGGCCCCTGCCTGTACGTACCCGGCAAACCGCTGCCGCCCGAAACCCTGATCACCCTGGAGATCCTCCGGAAGGGGCTATCCGTTTTCTCGGATTCCATCCCCATCAGCCAGATGAAACGGGGCCATGAAGAACTGGCCGGCTTCCTGTTCCGCGAGCTGTCCTTCCCCCACGGCTGCTACCTGATGACCGGCACCGGCATCATCCCGCCGAACGAATTCACCCTGCAAAGCGGGGATACGGTCCGGATCGGGATTGAGGGGATCGGCTGGTTGGTGAATGAAGTGGAATGAGGAATCGAGGAATCGAGGAACTGAAGAATCGAGGAACCGAATACTCAATTCCTCGATTCCTCAGTTCCTCCTGAATTATCAGAGTTTTTTAATATACAAATTCCGCCACCGCACCTTGATCCCGCCGCCGTCGTGGATCTGGAGGGCGATCTGGCCGGTAGCCGCGCCGATCTTGGCATCCTTGAGGGTGATCTTCTGCACGCCGTTGAGCCAGGTGGTCACTTCGTCGCCTACGGCACGGACGCGCAGGGTATTCCATTCGCCCATTTTGAGGTTCTCATCCTTGGGGTCGGGCTGAATGAGCCAGCCGCGGCCGTAGGATTCGTAGATGCCGCCGGTGAATTTGCCGGGAGGCGCCACTTCGGCCTGCCAGCCGGTGATCTTGGTGCCCTCGACCGAGCAGCGGAAGAACACCCCGCTGTTGCCCTCGGCTTCCTGCCTGAAATCCACCGTCAGGTCGAAATCCTTGAATTGCGCCGTGGTGCCGAGGTAGCCGTATTGAGCGTCGGGGCCGCTTTCGCAAACCAGCTCACCGTTGTCGACGTACCATTTTTCGGTGCCGTAGATGATCCAGCCGGTCAGGTCCTTGCCGTTGAAGAGGGACATGCCCTTTTTGCCGCCCATGGCGCCGGGCGTTTTGCAAGCCTGGAAGGCCAGTCCGGCCAGCAACAGGCATATGGTCAGTTTTTGCATATCAGAGTCGCTTGATTTTGATGTTGCGGAACCAGATCTTGTTGCCGTGATCCTGCAGGCCGATCGGGCCGGATTTGGCCTTTCCGTAATCGGGAAAATCCTTCCATTTTCCGCTTTGGGTCAGGGCGGTCCATTCCGGCGTCCAGAGGTCGTAGGAAACGATCAGCTCGCCGTTGAGGTAGTGCTCTACGTGTCCTTTATTGACCACGATCCGGGTGAGGTTGAATTCGCCGACCGGTTTGGCTGCGCTCTTGGCGGGCGGGTGCATGGCGTAATTGGCCGCGCTGTGCTGCCAGGGTTCCAGCTTTTCCGGGAAGCCGACGTCGTCGATCAGCTGGTATTCCGGCGCGGTTTCGTAGATCGCGCCGTACTTGGGGTCTTCCACGACGTTGAAGAAAACACCGCTGTTGCCGGCCGGGGAGACCTTCCATTCCAGCGACAGGTCGAAGTTCTCGAATTTTTCATTGGAGACGATGTCGGCGCCGTGCCCGTTCAGGCCGCCGGTACCCAGCGCGATCAGTTCCCCGTTCTCTACCGCCCACCCGTCCATGGTGTCCCGGTTGTAGACATGCCAACCATTAGTGGTCTGGCCGTCAAAGAGCAATTCCCAGCCGTCTTTTTTTTCGGCATCGGTAAGGGTATTCAAGGCGGGCGCCTGTTCGGCTTCGGCCTCGGCATTGTCCTGCGGGGTGCTGGGCTTGCACCCGAAGAGAAGGCTTGCCGCAACAAGCCATAACAATCGTTGGTTCATATCGTTTTGATGGTTTTGAATCCCAAGTTTAGGCAATTTTTTGCTTTTGGGCGCTTCTTTTCGGGTGCAGTTTTCGGGATGGGCGCTGAGAAAGCCTGTTTTCCGGTCTGATAATTTTCCCGGCCGTTGGTCTCCCCTTTTTCAGGGAGGCAAAAAACCACGTTTCAGGCGATTGATTTCCAGGTGATTATCCTGGTAACTTTGTAGCGATCAAAAAGGGCAATCCTTCCATTTTTCACCAGATAACTAAAATCATGAGCCAAAATCTCCCCACCGTACAAGCCATTTACGAAGCCTTCGGCAAAGGCGATATACCGACCATTCTCAGCCATCTTGCGGATGACGTCAACTGGGAATCCTGGGCCGACAATTCCGCGCAAAAAGCCGGCGTGCCCTGGTTGCAATCCAGAAAAGGAAAGGACGGCGTCCTGGCGTTCTTTCAGCTGATCGGCAATCCGGAGATCTTCCAAATTAAGGAATTTCGGATTATTTCCATGATGGACGGCGGCAGCCAGATTGCAGCTGAATTTGTCATTGAGGCCGATATCCTGACCACCGGCGGCCATTTCCGCGACGAAGAAGTGCACCTCTGGACCTTCAACGACCAGGGCAAGGTCGTACGCCTGCGGCATTATACGGATACGCACAAGCATATGCTGGCGGCGGGTTTGTAGTTTACTCCCCGTCCAGCCACCGCTTAAAACTGCCCGCGTTCCGTTGGCTGACGGTCAAGGCCTTCGGGAAATCTACCTCCATGGTGAGTGCCAGCTGCGATCCGTCCGGGCGGATTTCCTGCACCGAAGCAATATGAACGATACATTGCCGGTTGATCCGGAAAAAATGCCGCGGTGAGAGCCGGGTTTCCAACTCTTCCAGAGACGCATCCACGGGAAACTTCTTGCCGTTGCGGGAGATGAGGAGCACGATCTCGTCCTTGTAGAATCCGGCGATCTGCTCCCGGGGAATGACCACGAATTTAGTGCCGGATCGCACCAGAAACCGGGTTTTATACCGGGATTCGGTTTCGTAGCCGCGCACGGGATACCCGTCAGGGAGCTCATCCTTCAAAGCGGCCTGGACCCCTTCCAGTTGTCCGTCCAGCCGGCGGAGATGTTGGTCAAACGTTTCGGAGATCCTTTGCAGGTAAGCGGCGGCCTGGCCCGGAGTCTGCGCGAGGCCGTCCTCCCACTCGGTCAGATCACCGGCAAATGATCCCGATTCGATCTGCCGTCGGATTTCCTCCAGGCTGCTGACGGCTTTTTCTTTCCGCAGTTGTTCGGTCTCGACGCGGGCTTGCTGCCAGTTGGACAGCAACTGGATGCCGATCTGGATGCTGGCCGAGATCTGTACGATGATGAACGCTTCGGCGGAGGCCACCAGGATATGCATCAGCGCCAGCGGGTTGTTTCTGTGTAAAACGGCGTTCTCATACCAGTTGAGCAGGATAAATGTCCCGTCAAAAATGAACAACCCGCCGAGATTCATGACCGCCAATTGGATCATCAGCCGGCGGAAAGTCCCCTTGCTCCAGGGGGATTCCCGGTCCAGCTGCCGGCTGATCCGCCAACCGAATTCCCAGATGGCATAGATGGTCAGGGCAAACCAGGCAAAGCCGTACCAGGCGAATCCCGGCGGCTCCCTGAATTGCGCCATCAACCAGATCAGGCTGCCCAGGAAAAGGGCCAGGAACAACGGCAGCAGGTACCGGATCCAGATATTCAGTTTTGGTTCCATGACCCGAAGTTAGGGCGAAATGCCCAAGGGTGGATGAGGAAGCGAGTAACCGGGGAATTGAGCCAGCGGTATAAACTGCCGCCTCAGTCCAAAAAAAACGTTGATGCGTGCACTTCCGGGAAAACCAGCATGGCGTCATAGCTGTAAATGATCCGCTCCAGACCCGGGTCGGTGTTTTTTATCGATTTGTTGAAAAGGGCCTTTCTCAGCGGGCGCAGGTCGATGACCGACCATTCCTTTTCCGGTGTTGCAGTCAGTACCGCAGAAAAATCCACTTTATCCAGGTATTGTCCGGCGTCATAAGGCTGACGCTTGTCGTCGTCGCTCCGGCTGAATGGCGTAAAGCCGTTTTGGGTCCCCTTCCTGCCGAGCGTGTACAGGTGGAAGGAGGTTTCTCCCGACTGGGCGGCCAGTTCCGAAACAAAATTGCCGATGTCGGGCACGTTCAGCGCGTTCAAACCGCGGTATACGTGGTTCGCGCCGAGTTTGAACATTACCCGGGGATCCGCGTCGGTTGCTTTGGCCGCCGAATAATACGCCATAAAATGCCGCTTCATCATTTCCGCCCGCTGCCGGTTGGAGGCGTAACCTTCATTGCGGTACCAGAGCTGGTAGATCTGAACGGATTCATCCAGTTCGCGAATAAGGTCCAGCGCCGCCGATTGTCCTTCGAAGGCTTTGCGCAAGCGGTCAAAATCATCCGGTTTGACGATGGCCAGGAAAGATTTGGACGGATCGCGGGCGCCGAAGGATTCCGTATAGGCCTTTTCCGCCAGCCGGTAGTATTCGCCGGCTACCGCTTTTGATTCGGGTGTGGAGGCATCCGTTTCCAGTTTTTTGAAAAACATCCGGAACGACGCGGCAAATTCCTGGTCGAGCCCCCACATCAACGGCTTGTCGGGTGCACCACCTCCCAGCACAGCCCTCGGGATCTCGCATTCTTCCTGCCAGTTGTAGAACGGAATGCTCCAGGGATATGCTCTGAAATGGGCTTCAAACCGGGTTTTCCAATCCGGACTTCCGGCCATCTCCTGCACCATCCCAGCCGTATACGGGCCGGTCTCAGTTGCAAAATATTTATACCCGATTGCTTTGAATTGCCGGAACAAAGCGGCTGTGAACTGCGGGTTTTCGGCCATTCCATGGTCTTCTCCGATCAGGAAAAACCGGGCTTTTTGCCCTTCTGCCAGAAAAAAATCCAGCCCGTCGCCGGACAAGCCTTCAGCTGTCAGCTTGAATGTGTGTACGTTTTTTTGCATGGCCGCCACCAGTAAACTGTCCTGCGCAAAGGCAGCCCACGGCAACACGGTCAGCAATACCCATACTTTTATCTTCTGCATCCTTTCATGGTTTGATCAGGTGAACGGCAAAGGAACGGGGTTTGCAGCTTCGACAACGGGTGAAAATCCCCGAACGAAGGGAACCAGGGTGTGAGCGCAGGAATTATAAACCGGAATGAAGATGCAGTTCTAATAGCCGAGGAGGACTTTCATAGTAGTATGAATATTATTTATCGCCTTTCCTGTTAATAAAAATAGAGCCCCATTAGGCTCACCTAACGCCCCACTACC
Source organism: Lewinellaceae bacterium (assembly GCA_020636325.1). Taxonomy (GTDB): domain Bacteria; phylum Bacteroidota; class Bacteroidia; order Chitinophagales; family Saprospiraceae; genus JACJYC01. The sequence continues at coordinate 413,063 of JACJYC010000005.1, read as the reverse complement.
GCCAGCTTCCGGACCAAAGCCCAACCGCCGGGCAGATCCACCCGAACCCAATATAATCCTGCCGGTAGCTCTTCCACGGGCAGGGCCGCCTGATCCCCGCCGGAAAAATGCAAATTTAACCGTTTCAGGGTTCGCCCGGCGCCATCCAGAACGGCGCCTTGCAGCTCGCTGCCGGAAAAGCCCGCAATCCGCAATGCAGGTTGTCGCCCCGCGCTGACGGGATTTGGAAACAGATCAACCGTCAGGTTTTCTGCCGGATTGTTGGAAGCATTGGTAAACGAAACGATGAAATCCAGTTCATATGCACAATCCCCGGCATCGGTGAGGGTGAGGCTGTATTCGCCGGGTTGAATACCTGTAAGGGAAGGGGTATCCGCACCGTTGCTCCAGGCGTAGGCATAGGGCGGTGTGCCGCCGGTCAGGCTATCCAGGAGGATGGCGCCGTCGGTTGCCGCCGGCCCTGAGGCATTCACCACCGTAAATTGCGGGCTGGCCGGCGGACGGATGCCGATTATCTGCATGACCGTATCCTTGCAGCCGAACCGGTCTTCGATGAAAAAACGGTACTCGCCCGGCGCCAGATCGGAGGTTCCGGAGCCGGTTTGCCCCGTTGCATCCTGCCAGGCGATGTTGTAGGGAGCGTCGCCGTTGAGGGAGAGTGATACGGCGCCGTCGGCTGCGTCGGTACAGGAAGCAGGAGTACTCGACTCAATGCCCGCGGCAAAGGCAGCCCGTTCGAAAGCGCCCATGTCGGTGTGGTCGCCGAGCATGCGGGGATTACCGGCCAGGTCATGAGCGTAGGGCTGGCTGTCGGTATCGCTGCCCGCATCGATGGCGGGAGAGCAGGCCGATACCCTGAAATCGCCGTTAGCGGGATCGACAAAGCGGGGGTTTTGGCCAGCCAGCATGCCGTCGCCGCATACGCCGTCGCTGCCCGCCAAACCGCAGATGGGTTGGCTGCTCATACTATTGTTGATAGCATATTCATAGAAATGCATAGTGCCTGTATCCTGGTTGAACAGTAACCAATACGGTGAAACGGCAGGCTCCCAGAGGATGCAGTTACTGACCGACATGGAGCAGTAAAAGGTATCTTGCACAAAATCCTCGCTCCAGTTCTTGGCGATGGGAAAGGGGCCGTTATTATACAGCGTGCAGTTGGTGAGCGAAGCATGCGCCACACCAGGGTAACCGCTGGCCAGCCCCAAGGCGCCTCCGTTGTCATGAAACAAGCAATTCGCGATGGTAGCGTGAGTGGTGTTTACATGGTTAGAAAACACTTGATTCCAGAACCACAAAGCCCCGGCTCCAAATGAACTGGTGGCTTTGTTTTCAATAAATTTGCAGGCGTCGATCAGGATGAAAGAATTGCCTTTATTCAGCGTTTCAACTTCAATCGCGCCTCCTCTGCTAAGTGAAATATTTTTTTTAAAAACGCATCCCTTGAATCTGGTAATCACTGAGTCAACAGCAGTATAGATTCCAACAGCCCCACCGCCAGCATTAGCTGAATTATTGTTTTCGAAACGGGAATCAATGATTTCAAACTGAAATAAATCTGAATTTTTATTAAGCCCGGAATAGAGGAATGAAAAAGCGCCGTTGGTGCCGTAGTTATCCATAAATGTACAGCTATCCATGAATATCTTACCCTTTGCGCAACTCGTCAATAAATAAAGACCACCTGCACCATCCAAGGTGCTATCCCGCAAAAAAACGCAGTTTTCAAACCGGTAATCGTCGCAGGCGTCAAAGAGGCAAACCCCGCCGCCGCCTTGTTCGGCCCAGTTCTCCTCAAAGGTACAGTTGATATACCGCTGGGCTGCGCCATCCTGTACCGGCCCGGTTTTGTACACCCCGCCACCCCGGATCTCTCCCCGGTTGCGGTAAAAATAGCAGTTCTCCAGGGTGGGGTTGGCATAACGGCCGTAGAGCCCGTTGCAATGTACTCCGCCGCCATACTCCGCTGTATTCTCAATGAACCGGCAGTTGCGGATGCGGGGTTCGCAGACAGGAAATTCTTCATTGGTATCCGCAAACAAGCCGCCGCCGTAAATATGCGGCCCGAAGTAATTGGGGTCGGCATGGACGGCATAACCTTGCGTAATCGTAAAACCGTCGAGCACGGCGGTACTGTCGGCGCCGAGGGCATATACTACGTGGTAGCTGTTATCGCTGAGGTCGTTTTTGAATCGGATATTGCCGCTCAAAACAGTGGGATTATTCTCCCAATCTCGTTGATCGGCGCTGGTTTCGTAACCTGCAAAACCGCCCAGGATGGTTACGCCGGATTGGAGGCGGAAGGAGACTTCGCGGTTGTTATCCGCAGTGGGGAAATACGTACCCTGCGCCACCCAAATGGTATCCCCGGGGGTAGCCCTGGCGATGGCCGTTTGCAGGTCGCGGAAGGCGCAATCCCAGTCGCTGCCGTCGGGTTGTGCCCACTGAGATGCGGAAGAATCGACATAGATCCGTTGGAGGTCGGGGGTGGGAAATTCGCAAGCGTCATTTTGGTTGCTTGAAAACAAGACCTGATCATTTGAACTTAAACACAGTAACCAATAATTGGCTTCACAAACCCACATCAAGCCGGTACAAATTGCTGATGGGAATGGAAAAATGATATCGCCTACGCCTTCGACCCATCGGGTCCGGTAGATCAAATACCCAAAAGGATTGCTTCCGCTTGGTTCTCCGATTTCGAATCCTACATCCAGCACTTTGCGCATTGTTCCACCAAAACAAACGGTATCGGTAGCATAGACGCGATAAAGGACCGTATCCTTGTTAAGCGGATTAGTGGCCGGCATACCGATATAGACCGAATCGCCCGCTTCCAGGGAGAAATCATACAGTAAGTATTCTTTTCCATCTGGGGAAAAATCGCAGTCAAACACTCGGTAATATACCTTTGGACCGTCCACTCGATAATAACCCAGCGACACCATACCGCTGGGGGAGAGTTCAACAACCTTGGTCCAGGGTTTCCCACAGACCAAAACTTCTTCTACCGGCTTGCAAATACTGGTACCTTCACCATACATGTCAAGAACCCTGAGTTTCCATTCGGGTTGATCAGCCATAGAAGGAAACCAGGAAGTTTGCGCCTCCAGCAAGGACATAGCACCCAGTAAAAACAGGATAAAGAGTGTACATTTTTTCATGGGATGAAGATTTGCTGATATGAAAATAGAATGGCTATTCAGGCGACGACTCCGATGTTGCTGCCTGAACAGGATCAAATTGACGGGGAAATATTGGGGATAACCCGCATGAAGGGGAGGTGGGAAACCGGGCGGATTTTAGATGTATTCGGTGCATAGGTTTAGCATTTCATGGGATAAATCTCGAACGCAAGCGTATCTGAGCCGTTCAGCGGCCTTAAAAATAAGTTCTGTTAAGATAAAATCAAAAAATCAAATATGAAATTTTTTACTGCATCCCCGCCAGCTCCTTCAGCGTCACCTTGCCCTCATAGATCGCCTTGCCCAGTATAGCGCCGAAGCACCCTGCATCCCGCAACCGGTGCAGGTCGTCCATCGAAGCTATCCCGCCGCTGGCGATCAGGCGAAGGTCGGGGAAGGCATCCCGGATCTCCTTGTACAGGTCGAGGGCGGGGCCCTGCAGCAGGCCGTCTTTGGATACGTCGGTACAGATCACGTGCGTGACCCCCTCTCCGGCATAACCCGCCAGAAACGGGATCAATTCCAGTTCGCTTTGTTCCTGCCAACCGCTGACGGCAATCCGCTTGTCGCGTACGTCGGCGCCGAGGATGATCCGGCCGGGGCCGTAGACTTCCAGCCAATGGAGGAACAGCGGGCGATCCTTCACGGCAACCGTTCCGCCGGTGATCTGGCGCGCGCCGCTTTCAAAGGCGATACGAAGATCCTCACCCGATTTCAGGCCGCCGCCGAAGTCGATGTGCAGGCCGGTCCGGGAAGCGATGCGCTCCAGTACCTTATGGTTGATGATCCTTTTGGCTTTGGCGCCGTCCAGGTCGACCAGATGGAGACGGCTCAAACCCGCTCCTTCGAACATCTTGGCCACCTCCAGCGGGTCTTCGTTGTATACTTTTTTCTGCGCGTAATCGCCCTGGGTGAGGCGAACGCATTTTCCGTCTATGATATCGATTGCAGGTATGATCTCCATGTGCCTTGTTTGAAAGGCCAAAGATATCTAACTCGGGTCAATCCATTTTACCCTGATCGACATCTTCTATGAACCGGATCACTCCCTTGAAATAGGTATCCTGATCGTCGTACATAGCCAAATGGCCTCCGGTAGGGCAATGACGGATGGTTACAACGGTTCATAACTTTCAAACAAATTATCAAGATCAATAATGGTCTGATTTGTCTGCAAATCCGGCTCAAGCAGGACTTTGAGTTGCAGCAGACTGCCCAACGCCGGATGATAATGTTGGAAAATGCCCGGGATGGTAAACCCGGAAACATTATCCGCAACGTTCAGATCTTCAAATGCACCCGGAGACGGATAATCCGTACGTAATTGATTAGCGTCATCATGGGTTAAAATCGGGAATTTACGCACAATTTTTTTGCTCGCCAAGGCGCCAGGACGCAAAGTTGTAAAAGGGTTGCTTTTGATTTTTTGGTTGATAAGATTTTGATTTTCTAATTGTTGCGTATGTTCTTTGTCCCTTTTTTGGCATTGCCCCAAAAAAGGAACCAAAAAGCGCTAGGACAGCAAACTCGGGCTGCGCCTTTGGTCCACTGGACCAAGCCGACGAATGGTCGAACACTGCTGTCCGGCCGCGCGCGCCGTCTCCGTCAAGGGCGTTTTTGGTAATTGACGGGCGTCCGTAGGGCGTTGCGTTTGGTTGTTTGTGTGGTGTCAAGCGGCAACTTCCCGTTGCCTCTTGACTTGTTGATCAAAGTGGCGGCCTTGATTTTTTGTTTCAAATGCAAAATGCAAAAGAAAAATGCGAAATTAGTGGCAGCCGTTCGTTTTTTGGAGCGTTCGTTGTGTGGAAAATCCGGCAAAAATCCTGGTTGAAACAGACAACTCGCAAAAACTGAGGGGAGGGTTCCGGCATCAACGCAGTGAAGGGCCGTTAAGCACAGAATTGCGTCCGGAGGGCGTTGCTTTGGTTACTTTTTTTGGCTGCAAGAGAGGAAGTAAAAATACTGTTTGAATAGGTTGCTTTTGATTTTTGGTTGATGAGATTTTGATTTTCTGTTTGTTCAAAGTCTTTGTCCTTTTTGGCATTGCCCCAAAAAGGAACCAAAAAAAACAGACAACAGCAAACTCTGAGGGCGAGTTTGGTCCACTGACCAAGCCGGCGAATGGTCGCACACTACTGCCGCCCGCCCGCGCCGTCTTTGTCAAGTAAGTTTTAGGTAGTTGACGGGCGTCCGTAGGGCGTTGCGTTTGGTTGTTTGTGCGGTGTCAAGCGGCAACTTCCCGTTGCCTCTTGACTTGTTGATCAAATGCAAAATGCAAAAGAAAAAATGCGAAATGTAAAAGTAGCGCCCGTTCATTTTTGGAGCGTTCGTTGTGTGGAAAATCCGGGAATATCCCATTTGAATGGACGACGAACACTGCCCGCGAGGGTTCCGGCATCAGCAGATGGGCTGTTAAGAAACCAGCGGCATAAATGAAAATCAGAAAAATATCGCAGAACTTTAAAAAAACAGCTCTTTACATCAAAGGTTATCCAAAAACACATTTTAATGCCGGGGGGAACGCTAATCAATTACTAATTTTGCTCCGGTGGTACTTTCGGCACCCCCTGCAGAAAATGCGGCGCTCAGCCTGACAACTGATAACTGATAACTGACAACTGACAACTGATAACTGACAACTGCTTTCCGCCTCCGCTAAGCTATGGCGGACGGAGACTGACAACTGACACGTAAGTGCGCCTGGATAAATGGTTGGTAGACAACGGCCGGTTTGAATCGCGCGAGAAAGCGCAACTGGCCATCCGCGAGGGTAACGTCCTGCTCAACGGCAGTGTCGCATCGAAACCTTCATTTACGGTCGGCGAAGCGGACCAGGTGACCGTACTCGGGCCCGGGCTTCGCTATGTCAGCCGGGGAGGGCTCAAACTCGAAAAGGCGATCGGGGCCTTCCAACTGGATTTTTCCGGCAAGGTGGTCCTGGATATCGGCGCTTCCACCGGCGGGTTCACGGATTGCGCGCTCCAGCACGGCGCACGGCGGGTCTTTGCCGTAGATGTGGGCCGCGACCAACTCCACAAGTCCCTGTTGAACAACGATAAGGTAGTCAATATCGAAGGCCTCCACCTGAGGGAACTGACGTTGCAATTAATGGAGAATACCCCCGCTGACTTCATCGTGATCGACGTCTCCTTCATCAGCCTCGAATACGTATTCCCGTTCCTGGGGCCCTTCCTCCAACCCGGCGGCAGGATTGTGGCCCTGATCAAACCCCAATTCGAAATGAAGGGCAGAAGGCGCTTCAAGAACGGCATTATCAAAGATGAAAAGGTTCGGGGCGAGGCCCTGGAAATGGTAAAGGGCTATGCCTCGGCATCAGGCTATACCTTGCTGAATTTCGTACCCACCTTTGAAGACCGGCAGGAGAAAAATGTGGAATACCTGGGCTTGTTCGTTGCGGAGTAAACGGACGCCATGATCGGATCAATCATTTACTGAGGAACTGAGGAATTGCCCCGAAGGGACTCCTTTGGAGAAAAATCGAGGAACTGAAAGCAAGACCATTCGAATCAATCGACCACGCCGCGGCGTGGCGGATCAATCGGATCGATCAAAAAATCAAAAAATTGAATCGATTGTTGGAATGATTCGAATGTTCCGATTAGGTTGACCAAACAACGGACGCCTAAATTCGGATCAATCGAACCAATCGATTTAATCGAAAAATCGAATAAGTCAATTCAATTCAAATAAATCCGCTGTCCCGGGATCAGGATCTCATTGGCATCCAGTCCGTTCAGCATCCGAAGGCGTTCCACCGTGATGGCGTTCTTGCGCGCAATGCTGAACAGGGTCTCGCCGTCCTGCACGATGTATTGGGTTCGTTTGCCGGCCGGTTCGAACTCCTCTGCGTAGCCGTTGGCGGCCGGTTGATAAACCGGACTTTTGACCTGCAACCGGGAGGCGGAAGTATTGTCGTAGGATACAGGGCCCATGACGCTGACGCCCTGAGGGGAAGATGTCGGCTGATCATACCCCGTCGGGTAGGCCGGCGAAGCGGGCGTAGTCGAATAATTCAGGTTGTAATTCGCGGTCGGCGCCGGATAAGTGCCGGTAGCCGCAGGGACGGGCGTTTCGCCGGTATTGGTCGGCCGCATGTACAGCGGCGTCGAATCCGTGTTGTCATACGATGAGGGCGAAGCGGTCTGCGACTGGCTGTATACCCGGATCGGGGCGGATTGACTGTCGTATTCCGTAGCGCCCTTGGCCGTTACCGTTGAGGACGTACTGGTAGTGGAAGTCCCTAAAATGGACGGCGGGCAATCGCAATCCGTGGTTTTGAGTTTCTGACCCACCTTGAGCACCTGGTTGGCCGTCAAACCGTTCATTTCCCGGAAACGGGCTTCGGTATAACCGAATTTCAGGGCCAGGGAAGCTGGCGTGTCGCCGGCCTGAGCGGTATAATAGGCCTGCTGGGTGGAAGTAGAGGATGTTGCGATCCGCTGATCCGTGCTTTCATACGGGATGGGGTAGGTAACCGCAGCTTTTTCCGCCGTATTGGTTGTGGCCGGGATGAACGTCAGCCCGGATTTGGAGGTTATCTGGTTGGTGGTGGCTGAGGTGGCGGCTTTGGCTGTGGTAGTTGCGGCGGCGGGTGCGACTTTCAGGGTCGAACCTGCCCGGATCGTGGTGGAACTGCCCATATTGTTCCAGCTCTGGAGGTCCTTGACGGAAACGTTGTACTTCCTGGAAATGGCATAGAGCGTTTCGCCTTTGGCGATAGTATGCTCGGCAACCTGACCCTGGGCCGCAGTGGGCTGGACCGGCGTTTTGGCCGTTACATTCGACGGTTCGGTATACACGGGGTTCACCTCGTATTCCTTCGGGCCGAGCGTGATGGGCTGGCTGCCGTCCGAATCGGTCTTGCAGAGGGAGGCGATATAATTGTCGAGCTTTTTCCCGTTCACGTTGGTGAGCCGCAGCGCGTTGTTGGCGGCCTGGTCGAACGTGAGGCCCTTGCGCTCTTCAACGATGCCGATCTGAGGGATCACCGTCAGGTCAGTGTACGGCGTGTTGGACCGGGGTGCGATCTGGCGGAAGATGTATTCCTCCATGCAATCGTGGTTCATGATCCCTTCAAATGTGATCTCCGCGGAGGAGCTTTTATTGGTATTGATGTTCTCGCCGATGACGCCGGTGACCCGGTCGAACCGGAACTGGTAAGCCGGCGATTGGTAGTCGATCACCTGATCGTTGAACAGCACGTAGCTGGCCGATTGAACGGGAGAAACGGTGAACACCCGGTTATTTTTGCGATAAACGACGAAGACTTCGTCCTTGCGGGTGTTGATCCGCTGTACCAATTGCTGATTGAACAGGCCGTTGTCGCAACCGTACAGCGGCGTCGGCAACTGATTGGAATAGTCCTTATCCGATTCTACCCCGATGTCCAGGATCATCTTTTCCCCTGTCGACAAGGTGACGGAATAGGTGGTATTGCCGCCGGTGGGGCCGCTGTACTCCAACTTGTCCATACAATTGGGGTCGTACAGGATAAAAAGCCGGTCGGCGAGGGCGGTGTTGATCATCAGGGCGATCAGGGATGACATTAACAGGATGGTCTTCCTATTCATCAGGATGCAATTTGGTTAAAAGAAACGGTTGACGGCTAACGGTTGACGGAAATCATTCCGGGCTTTTAATCCTTTGACGAAAAGCACGTCTTCAAATCTGCCGTTATTCCCCAATAATAAATCTAATTTACGTTAAGCCAACAAATTACACAATAAAATCATTTAAAAATATCAACAAAACGATGGAATTATCGATTTTGTTGTTGTTTTTTGGTTTAAATTCCGCTCTTAAAAAGCATGGTCAGGACCATCATCGGCCTTGTCGGAGCGCTGATCGCCTTGCCGGTCGTCGCTTATTATTACGATCATCCGCTGGATAAGTTGCAGTGGGATGCCCTCATCCTCGCTGTCCGGCTGATGCTGACGGTCGCCTTGCTGTCGTTTCTGGTCAGCGAGGTCACCCGGAATTACAGCCAGGTGGACAAGCTCTGGAGCATCATGCCGGTGGTCTATTGCTGGCATTTCGCCCGGGCCGCACAGTGGGATGAGCGGCTGGTCCTCATGGCGGTAATGGTCACCATCTGGGGGTTGCGGCTTTCTTTCAACTTTGCCCGCCGCGGCGGCTATCACTGGATCCCGTGGAAGGGGGAGGAGGACTACCGCTGGAGCATCCTGCGCAAGGACCCCAACCTGAAAGGCCGCCTGCGCTGGGGATTGTTCAACCTGTTCTTCATATCGCTGTACCAGCAATCGCTGATCTTACTGTTCACCTTGCCGGCCGTAATGGCCATGGAGGGCAGGGGAACGGATATCGGTTTTCCGGACGGTTTCGCAGCCGGGATCATGCTGGGACTGATCATCCTGGAAACCATGGCCGACCAGCAGCAGTACAACTACCAGGAAGCGAAATACCGCCGGATCAGGAAAAAGGAACCGCTCACCGGAGATTTAGCCCTGGGCTTTTGCACCCGCGGGCTCTGGCGCATCGCCCGTCACCCGAATTACGCCGCCGAGCAATTGATCTGGGTAGCCTTTTACCTGTTCTCCGTGGCAGCCACCGGCCGGTGGCTCAACTGGTCGCTGGCGGGCGCTGTTCTATTAATGCTGCTGTTCCTGGGCAGTTCCGATTTCAGCGAGAAGATCTCAGCAGCCAAATACCCGGCCTACCGGGATTATCAGCGACAGGTGCCCAGGTTCTGGGGCCTTAAAAAGCGGCAACTATCATTCGATGGGAAAGAAAAAAATAACCCTTGAACTGGAGGAGTATCCGGACAGCAGCCAACTGCCGGACGCCGACCGCCGGTTACTGACCGAAGCCCGGGCGGCCCTCGATCTGGCCTATGCGCCCTATTCAGGCTTCCGCGTCGGCGTGGCGGCGCTGACCGCTTCCGGCGCCGTCGTGCGGGGCGGCAACCTCGAGAACGCGGCCTACCCCATGTGCCTTTGCGGGGAGCGGAGCGCGCTTGCAGCCGCGGCCTCCCAATACCCCGAAGATCCGGTCGTAGCCATGGCCATCACCGTAAAACACCGGGCAAAGACCATCGCCGAACCCGCCGGCCCTTGCGGCGCCTGCCGCCAGGTGATCAGCGAAACCGAAGACCGGTTCAAGCAACCCATCCGCATCATCCTGCAAGGAGAAACCGGCCCCGTGGTGTGCGTGAACACGGTGAAGGACCTGCTGCCTTTGTATTTTACGGGCGCTTTTCTTTAGGATATTACTTAGCCTCAAAATCTTCTGTCCATATTCAATCATTTCAACACCTGATCCATGACCCGTTTGCATGCCATATTTCTCTGCATCCCGCTGCTAACCACCCTGACCGCCTGCACCCCCGCCAAAGACACAACCCCGGAGCCGCCCGCCATCACCACCCACGACCAACTGGTGCGGTTCTTCTTCGAGTGGCGCAAATTCGCGGAACCCGAAATGAAGGACGGCGTGCCCGATTACTCCCCCGAGGCCATGGCACAGCAACACCGGGAATCGGACGCCTGGCAAAAACGCCTCAACGCCGTGGACACGACGGGCTGGCCCATTCACGACCAGGTGGACTGGTACCTGATCTGGGCCGAAATGAACGGGCTGGATTTCATGCACCACGTCATGCAGCCCTGGGTGAGGGATCCCGCCTTTTATGTCTGGTTTCATCCCGACCCGACCGACGTACCGGCCCGGGAAGGCCCCAATATCCACGGATGCATCGAATTGCCGGACTATGCCCAACCGCTCTCGGATGACGATGCGGCGGAAATAGCCGCCCGGTTGCGAAAAGCGCCGGCCGTATTCGAACAGGCTCGCCGGAACCTGACCGGTAACGCCCGCGACCTGTGGATCACCGGCATCCGGAGCATCGAAGAGCAAGGTGCGTCGCTCCTGGAATTTGCCGGTGAACAGTCCGCTGCCCGTCCCGATCTGGCGGCCGCCGCCCATGAGGCGCAGGCTGCTTCCGAATCATTTGTGCTTTGGCTCAAGGAACAGGCGCCCTCCAAAACCGGCCCTTCCGGAATCGGCAAGGACAATTACAACTGGTGCCTCCAAAAAGTGCACCTCATGCCCCACGACTGGGCGGAAGAGGAGCGCATCCTGCAGCGCGAACTGGACCGGTCGCACGCCTCGCTGCGCCTCACCGAACACCTCAACCGCAACCTGCCCCAGCTCGCCAAAATAGACAACGCCGAGGATTACGACCGGGAGATGAACAAAGCCGTCACTGAATACATGGCCTTCCTGAAGGACGCGGAGATCATGACCGTCAAGGATTATATGGACCCCGCTCAACGGGCTAAAATCGGCGCCTTCCGCCCCAATGACGGCATCCGCGGCTTCTTCGACGAGATCAACTACCGCGACGCCATGGTGATGCGCACCCATTCCTACCACTGGATCGAACTGGCCCGCCTGCGCGAAGAACCCTACGACGATCCGATCCGGCAGACGCCGCTGCTTTTCAATATCTTCGACTGCAGGGCCGAAGGGCTCGCGACGGCTATGGAAGAATTGCTGATGCACGCCGGATTGTTCGAAAACCGGCCGCGCGCCAAAGAACTGGTCTGGATCATGCTGGCCGAACGCTGCGCAAGGGGCCTCGGCGGGCTTTATCAGCACGGCCTCGAAATGGATTACCAACAGGCCTGCGAATTTGCCTCCAAATGGACACCCCGGGGGTACCTGCCCGCCGACGGCGGCACCATCACCCACGAAGAGCAGTTTTATTTACAGCAACCGCCGTACGGCAGCAGCTACGTCACCGGCAAATTGCTGCTCGACCAACTGCTCGCCGAATACGCCCGACAGCGAGGCGACCAATTTACCCTCAAGGGATTCATGGACGACCTCAACCGGGCCGGCATCATCCCCGTTTCCCTGTTGTACTGGGAAATGACCGGCGATAAGTCGCTGGTGGAAAAGGCTGCGATGGGAGGGTGAAGATGGTTGGATGGTTTTATGGTTGGGCGTCCGTTATAGCTTCGACTTCGCTCAGCTACCGGACTGCGGACTGGCGACTGGCGAACTGCCAACTGTTTCCCTGTTTTATGGTTGGGCGTCCGTTGTAGCTTCGACTTCGCTCAGCTACCGAACTGTTGCCTTACCCCGACTTACGACTTACCACTTATGACTTACCACTTATGACTTACGACTTACGACTTATGACTTATGACTTACGACTTATGACTTATGACTTACCACTTACGACTTACGACTAAAAAAAATCCCCGCCATCTAGCAAATTTCCCCATAAAGACTTACCTTTGCGTCCGCTTTTGCGTGAACCCGCCGCTGACCAGCCTTTTCCAGGCTAATACTGCGGCAAAATCCAGGTGGAAAATGGATCCCTTAATTGAATTTGTGCTGCCCATCAAGGGGTTGCACAATGGCCTCCACCACTACGACTGGGAAATCGGTCCGTCGTTCTTTGAGCAATTTGAGCAATCTCCCGTCCAGCGGGCCAAAGTGGCCATGCAGCTGGAACTGGACAAGCGGCCCTCGATCTACGAGTTGAATTTCACCTTCAACGGTACCGTCGAAGCCGAATGCGACCGGTGCCTCGCGCCGATCCAACTGCCGGTTGAAGGAGAAGAGAAGCTGGTGGTAAAACTGGGGGAAGATGACGATCAGGACGATGACCCGGACGTGATCTTCATCCATCCGGAAACCCAGCAACTCAGCGTTGCTCATTTTATTTACGAGTTCATCGTGCTGAACTTGCCCATGATCAAAGTGTACGACTGTGAATCCGAAACCTCAAAACCCTGCGATACGGAAATGCTCAAACGCCTCAACCAGGCCGAAGAGCAAAACCCGCAGGACAATCAGGGGTCGGTGTGGGACGAATTGAAAAAATTGAATAACTGAACATTCGGAAACGAATTAAATATTTTGCACAATGGCGCATCCTAAGAGTAAAGTATCCAAGCAGCGGAGGAACAAGCGCAGGACCAATCACAAAGCGGCCATTCCTCAGATCGCTACCTGCCAGACGACCGGCGAAAAGCATATCTACCATCGCTCCTACAAGGACAGCGAAGGCAATACCTACTATCGCGGCAAGCTGCTGATCAAAACGGATATCGAAGAATAAACACGTTCGGGGACGTGAAAAATAAAGCCTCCATCGGGAACTCTTTTCACGATGCGGGGCTTTTTGTGTTGTCACAACTTTAAACCATCGCGATGAAGCGAATCATACAATCACCGAATGCGCCGGCGCCGATCGGCCCCTATAACCAGGCCGTCATCCACAACGGTACCCTTTACATCTCAGGCCAGATCGCCATCATACCGGCTAGCGGCGAACTCCTCCAGGGGACTATCGAGGAGGAGACCCGCCAGGTGCTGGAAAACATCAAGGCGATCCTGACCGAAGCCGGTACCTCATTCGCCAACGTGCTGAAATGCTCCGTCTTCGTTAAGAACATGCACGACTTCGGCCGCATCAACGCCATCTACGCCGAATACTTCGACGAAGCCACCGCACCCGCCCGCGAACTGGTGGAGGTGGTCAACCTGCCGAAGTTCGTCAACATCGAAATTTCGGCCATAGCCGCCGTCTAATTATTTATCATCATGGAATCAAAAAAGAGAATCCTTTCCGGCATTCAGCCGACCGGTAACCTGCATTTCGGACGTTATTTCGGGGCCGTCAGCAATTGGGTGAACCTTCAGGAAACCTACCATTGCTTCTACTGCGTCGTCGACTACCACGCGATGACCATGCCCTTCGTACCTGCCAAATTGCGGGAAAACAGCTGGGAACTGGCCATCAACCTGCTGGCGGCCGGCATCAACCCGGAAAATCTCTTTATCCAGTCCATGGTGCCCGAACATACCGAGCTGTCCTGGATCATGAACTGTTACGCTTCCTACGGCCAGTTGTCGCGCATGACCCAGTTCAAGGATAAAAGCGCACAGGCCCAGGAGTCGGGGTCCGATGATTTCATCTCTGCAGCGCTGTTCGATTATCCCGTCCTGCAAGCCGCGGATATCCTGATCTACAAGGCGCATTACGTGCCGGTGGGAAAGGACCAGGAGCAGCATGTCGAGTTTACCCGGAACATCGCCCAGCGGTTCAACAACCAGACGGGCAAGGAATATTTCGTATTGCCGGAAGCCTTGTTCACGGAATTCCCCAAGATCATGTCAACCGCCGACCCGACCCGGAAAATGAGCGCCAGCCTCGGAGAAAAACACAATATCGACGTCTTCGCCGATCCGGAACGCATCCGAAAGCAGGTCCGCTCAGCCGTAACCGATACCGGGGACACACCTGCAGGTACGATGAGCCCCGGCGTGGAAAACCTGTTCACCCTGTTGAATGCCTGCAAAAAACAGGAAGCCCACGACAGCCTGATGGCGGATTACAACGCCGGAACGCTCAAGTACGTCGACCTGAAAGAAGCCGTTGCAGATGCACTGGTCGGAATCAGCGAGCAACTGCGCGAACGGAAAAAGGAACTGACCTCCGACCGGAAGGCCGTCAAAGAACAGCTCAAGGCATCGGGCGCCGCCATCCGCGAACACGCCCGCCTGACCCTGCGCGAAGTGAAGGAACTGGTGGGCCTGGTCAACCCGCGCTGATTATCGTATGGGCAACCCTCGTGGTTGCCCTCTCAAAAAGCAACCCTCGTGGTTGCCCCAACCTATCCGCCATGAAAATCATCTGCATCGGCCGCAATTACGCCGACCACGCCAAAGAACTTAACAATCCCGTGCCGGAGCGGCCCATCATTTTCATGAAGCCGCCGACAGCCCTGCTCGTCAACGACAAGCCGCTGTACTACCCGGAATTTACCAAAGACCTCCACTACGAAGCCGAGATCGTCCTGAAGATCGCCAGGAACGGCCGCCATATCCAACCGGAATTTGCAGCTGAATACTACGACGAAGTGGCGCTCGGGATCGATTTTACCGCCCGCGACCTGCAGGCCGAACTCAAAGGGAAAGGTCAGCCCTGGGAACTGGCAAAAGCCTTTGACGGCTCGGCAGCCATCAGCCCGTTCATTCCCGTCAGCGAACTGCCCGACCCGGATGCCATCGAGTTCAGGCTCGCCAAAAACGGCGAAACGGTCCAGCACGGCAATACCCGCGATGTGATCTTTTCCTTCAACGACATCATTGTGTTCGTTTCCCAATTCTTCAAACTGCAAATGGGCGACTACATTTATACCGGCACCCCGGCCGGCGTCGGTCCCGTCAAAATCGGCGACACCCTGAAAGGCGAGATCTTCACCAAAACCGGCCCGAAGCCTTTGCTGACCTGCGAAATCAAATGACCCGGCAAGCGGATTCAATTTTTTAGGGGATACTTACAAACATTGTTCTATTTTTGCCCCGCAATTAACAACCAAGGAATCCAATGCCATATCTATTTACGTCAGAATCCGTCTCGGAAGGTCATCCCGACAAAGTAGCCGACCAAATTTCCGACGCGCTTGTAGATCATTTCCTGGCCTTTGATGCCCAATCCAAGGTCGCCTGCGAAACGCTTGTCACCACCGGGCAGGTCATCCTGGCAGGCGAGGTCAAATCCTCCACTTACCTGGATGTACAGCAGATCGCCCGGGATGTCATCCGCCGTATCGGCTATACCAAGTCCGAGTACATGTTCGAGGCCAACTCCTGCGGCGTGCTGTCGGCCATCCACGAACAATCGCCGGATATCAACCGGGGCGTAGAGCGGACAAACCCCGAAGACCAGGGCGCCGGCGATCAGGGTATGATGTTCGGATATGCCACCAACGAGACTGAAAACTACATGCCGCTGGCCCTCGATCTGGCGCATAAGATCCTGCAGGAACTGGCTGCCATCCGCAAAGCAGGCCAGGAAATGACCTACCTGCGGCCGGATTCCAAATCCCAGGTCACCATCGAATACTCCGACGACCACGTCCCGCAACGCATCGACACCATCGTGGTTTCAACCCAGCACGACGAATTTGCAGACGACGCCGCCATGCTCGACAAGATCAGGGAGGACGTCATCCATATCGTCATCCCCAGGATCAAAGCCGGCCTGAAGCCTTCCCTGCAGAAACTGTTCGACGGCGATATCACTTATCATATCAACCCTACGGGCAAGTTCGTCATCGGCGGCCCGCACGGCGATACCGGCCTCACCGGTCGCAAGATCATCGTAGACACCTACGGCGGCAAAGGAGCCCACGGCGGCGGCGCCTTCTCCGGCAAAGATCCCTCCAAGGTCGACCGCTCGGCAGCCTACGCTACGCGCCATATCGCCAAGAACCTGGTTGCAGCCGGCGTATGCAGCGAGGTGCTGGTACAGGTCTCCTACGCCATCGGCGTTGCCGCTCCGACCAATATCTACGTCAATACCTACAACACGGCCAAGATCGGCCTCTCCGACGGCGAGATCGCCAGAAAGGTGGGCCAGCTCTTCGATATGCGGCCTTACGCCATCGAAACCCGCCTGAAACTGCGCAATCCGATCTATTCCGATACGGCCGCCTATGGCCATATGGGCCGCTCCCCGGAGAATAAATCCGTCGAACTGGTCAACGGCTCCGGCCAGAGACTGAAACTGGACGTAGAAACCTTTACCTGGGAAAAACTGGATTATGTGGATAAGGTGAAGACGGCGTTCGGGTTGTAAGTTGTAAGTCGTAAGTTGTAAGTCGTAAGTGGTAAGTCGGGGTAAGGTAACCCTTCGACTTTACAACGGCTGCCCCCATCAACAATCAACAATCATGTAATCATCAATCATCAATAAAAAGGAAGTCCATCGGACCGAAATCCCTGTAAGAGGGTCCATCGGACCGAAATCCCTGTAAACAATCACTTCGTCAGATCCCAGACCCAGTTCCCCTGCGAGTCGAAATAGCCGATCTTGTCGCCTTGTTCTACCCGGAACAGGCCCTGGCCGACGTAAGAAATGAACTCGTAATCCGGTTTGACGATCAGCTCGCCTTCGAGGTTGGAGAGGCCGTTGAAGCCTTCAATGCGGACCTTGGCGTAACCGTTCTGGAAATCTTCGATGCGGTCGTATTTGGGGGGGATGATGGCGATCCCGCGCTGATTGATGATCCCCCATTTGCCATTGATCTGAACGACGGCAACGCCATGGTGGAACTCGCGGGCGCCCTGATAATAGCCGTTGTAGAGGTCCGATTTTTCCGTAATATAATAGAACCTGTATTTTTCATCCCGGACCAGCCCCCGGCCTTCCTGAAACTTCAGCAGCCGGTCTACCTCCGGGGGCATGACAATATTGCCTTCCAGGTCGATCAGTCCCGCATTCTTAATGCCCTGATAAACGACAGCCCGTTCGCCGGCATAATCCTGACAACGCGTAAACTGGAAAGGGGTCGCCAGGCTGCCGGTCCGGTCGATATAGCCGCATTGGCCCTTGAGGTAAGCGGCTGCCCGCCCGCTCGAAAAGGCGGATACCTTGTCATAGACATCCGGGATCACGAGCGTACCGGTCGTGTCGATAAACCCGTATCCGTTCTTGTATTTGACCGCAGCCATACCCTCGCTGAAGGAGTCGATGGCCAGGTAGTCATCGGAGGTGATCTTTTCACCCCGGTAATTGATGACCCCGTACCGGATCCGGTCCCGCCCGTACCGGACAACAGCCAATCCGTGGCGGTTGAATTCATCGATATTGGAATAAGCCGGCCGGTCTACATATTTGCCGGTTTTGTCGATCAGGCCGTACTTGCTCTTGTCCACGACCCGGGCTACGCCGAAAGCGAAGTCAAAAGCCTTTTCGAATTTGGAAGGGATCACCATTTCATCCTGCGGATTGATGAAACCGGCCCCTTTGTCGTCGTACACCCAGGCGAGGCCTTCCTTGAAATTCCCGGCGCGCCGGTATTTGAAGTCGATGGCCACATCGCCCTGTTTGTCGATAAAACCCCATTTGTACCCCAGCTTGACGGCGGCCAGGCCCTGGCTGAAATCCCGGACCTCCCGGAACCGGCACGGGATCACTTCGATGCCGTCGGCGTTGACGAATCCCCACATGCCGTTGCGTTTCACGGCCAGGCGGCCTTCGGCAAAAGAGCCGATCTCATCGTAGGTGGCGTTGACGGCGATCCGGCCCAGGGTATCGATCAGGCCGTATTTAGGCTCCTGGACGTAAACCCGGACGATCTTGTTGTCGGTATTTTCCAGGAACTCAATGCCGTCGTATTTGCAGGGAATGAGGTTTTTGCCCTTGGAATTGACCAGGCCCCATTTCCCGTCGCTGGCCACGATGCCTACGTTATTGACCAGGTCGAAAGCAAAGGAGAATCGCGGTTCAACCACCATGGTTCCCAGCGTATCCATATATCCCCATTCGCAATTCTCGCAGATCAGCGCCGCGTCTTCCCGGAAGAGCTGGTCGTATTGCGTATAATCGGTCATGTTGCTGGGGGAGAGCCATTCGGCCAGGTTATCGCGGAGTTTTCCGAGGCTGAATTTTTCCTTGAGGCTGGCTGACATCCGGCCGCGGACGCTGGCCCGGGCCGTTCCGTCCGAAAAATCGCCGATATAGGCCATATCCTTTTTGATGATGCGCCCGATCCGGTCGACGAGACCGAAACGGCCGTTGGAAAATATGCACCGCGCGGCAGGCAAGCCCTTTCTGAAATCGTCAAAGCGGATATCCCAGAAATCAATTTCGGTAACCGGCAATCCGACCTCATTGTTGACGAGCCCGAAGATCATGTCGAACTGGAAGGTAGACCGCTCGAATTCGTATTTATTGAATTGTTCGATGCCCACCAGGGTAAAACCGAGGTCTTTTTCCACCTGGATATAATGGAACTTCGGCTCGATCTGGATACCGCCGTCGGACATTCTGCGCAGCCCCCACCGGTCGGCTACCGGCGAGTAAAACCATTCGAAATTATCCAGCAGCAGGTCGCCTTCGGCTTGCTGACCCTCCGGTGCGCTTTTGGCGTCCTGTTTGCCGCCGATCCTGATGGTAAAGTGTTTGGAGAAATTGCTTTCGTCGACGAGGTTGCCGTCGTCGTCAAAATGGTACAACGTCAGCGATTCTTTCCCGCCTTCCTCGCCGATATAGGCTTTGGCCTGCCCGGCTTCCACTTCAACGCGTTGATACCTGGGCGGGACGATCTCCTGGCCTTTTACGTTGGCTACCCCGAAGAGGCCGTCCTTTTTGATGAGGCAAACCTTATTGCGCAAAGGAGCGATATAATCGTAGGCCATCGGGATGATCACCTCGTTCTCCCCTTTGGCCACGCCCCAGCGCCCCTGTTGGTTGACGCGGAACAGCTGGTTGTCATACGGCTGGATCTCCATGTACCGCGGACTGAACACGAGGTTGCCGCACCAGTCCATCAGGCCCAGGCGGCGGTCTTTCTTAACCAGTACGTATTTGCGGCTGAAGCTGTAAAATTCATCGTATTCGCCCTGGCTCAGGATCTGGTTGCAGGGGATGGAGTAGAGGTAGAGGTGGTTGTTGGCCACCAGCTTGACGTATTGGTCGGTCAGGCGCCGGAAACTGTCATATTTCGGGGGGACTACCTGCTGACCCTCCCGGTCGATGGCGCCCCATTGAGCGCCGGTCCGGAAAAACAGGAGACTGTCGTTGAAAATCCGGATTTCCTGGGAGGTATTGCCCAGGATTTCCCGCCCCCGGTCCGTGATGACGCCCAGCTGATCGCTGCGCCGCGTAATGAAAAAACCTTCGGGCTCCTGCATGATCTCATCGTATCGCGGCGGGATCACCTGCGTGCCGTTTTCCCGGATCACACCCCACTTGCCGTCCTTGACGAAACCCAGAAAATCGTTGTCCCACAGCTCCACTTTATTGTAGCCTTTGGGCAATATAACCTTGCCCTGGAGATTGACCACCATCCATTCTCCGAGGTCCATAACGGCAATCAAAGTGGAATCGAGCACCTTGAGGTCCTCGTATTTGGGAGGTACGACTTCTTTGCCGGACTTATCCAGCAAACCAACACCTCCGTCACGCTGCATGACCGCGTAGCCGAAAGCCTTGAATTCACCAATGGCTTCGTACCTGGGGGCCAGGACAATTTGACCTTCAGCGTCGATCAAGCCCCATTTTTTATCCTGCTTGACCGGGAAATATTGCTGGGGCCAGATTTTTCCTCCCAACACGAGCAATAAACAGAGTAACCCTATTTTGCGCATAAATCGATTGGGTGTACGTTTGAAAAAAACGCATTTACGGGTGTTTAATTGCGGGAAAATACCAGTGATCGGCAATTTAATATCGCAAAATGGGAATAAAGTTACAGTCCGGCAAGCACCAATTTTGCTACGGCAGGTTTTGTTTGCCGAACGACACTCGCCGGTTGTCAGTGGTTAGTTGCCAGTGGTTAGTTGCCAGTGGTTAGTTGTCAGTTGTCAGTTGTCAGTTGTCAGTTGTCAGTCTCCGCCCGGCAACTTCGCCGAAAGCTTCGTCGCCCGGTGGCCGTAGCTTCAGCGAAGGAGGGGGTCAGTCTCCGCCCGGCAACTTCGCCGAAAGCTTCGTCGCCCGGTGGCCGTAGCTTCAGCGTAGGAGGGGGTCAGTGGTCGGGTATGAAGGCGTAACCAGGGGCTTCAACCCCATTTAATCTCCCGGTCGATATGCCATTTCCCGTTCTCATGGTGCAATAAGGTCAGGGCGCCGGCCTGGAACATGCGCTGGTAATTCAAACCGGAAAAATAATCCCAGGCTTTGGGGAAAACAGCCTTATCCAGGTCCTTGAATGCGACAGTCATGTGGGGATGAAATGGCTGGGCATGCTCTTTTTCCAGGTTCAGTTGGTCTTTCAGCGTAGCGACCAGCCGTTTTTCCAGACTTTGCAGGTCGGCGTTTTCCGCCACATCGACATAGATGACCCTGGGTGCGAAAGCGTTGAAATGCTTTAATTCAATCCAGAAAGCCTTTTCGCGGGCGGCAAAAAGTTCCATTACCCGGACCAGATCGCGGTACCGGGCGGTTTTCCACCTGAACGGCGGAAAAACGGTGATATGGGGCGGCGAGGTGAGGGCGCGCGAAGTGTTGAAATGCCTGGCGGCGTATTCCTTGAATGCGGTAACCTCGGCCCGGATCTCGGGACCCGGCAGCAAAGCCATAAAAAACAGCGGGTCGTTCATGCGGAGAAGGCGTTTTGGCGGGTTATCGCCGGTCGAAAGACAATCTTTTTCCGGGTGTGCCGTCGAAGAAAACACCGTCCTGCCAGGCCAGGTGGCCGCTGACGATGGTTGCTTCAACGAACCCTTTGAATTTGTGGCCTTCAAAAGGCGACCAGCCGCATTTGTAGAAAATGTTGTCTTTTTTGACGGTCCAGTCGCGGTCCGGATCCAGAATGACCAGATCCGCCCAGAAGCCTTCCTCGATGAACCCGCGCCGGTCGACCTGAAAACAGACAGCCGGGGCGTGGCACATTTTTTCAACGATTCGTTCCAGGGTGATCCGCCCCTGCCGGTAGAATTCCAGCATTACGTTGAGGGTGTGTTGCACCAGCGGCACTCCGGACGGCGCCTGGAAGTAATTCCCTTGTTTTTCCTCCCAGGTATGCGGCGCGTGGTCGGTCGCGATGATGTCGAGCCGGTTGTCGAGCAAAGCCGGGAAAAGGGCTTCCTGGTGGCTTTTATCCTTGATGGCCGGGTTGCACTTGATCTGCGATCCCAACCGGGCGTAATCATCGCGGTTGAAATACAGGTGATGGACGCACACCTCCGCCGTGATCCGCTTTTGTTCCAGCGGGATGTCGTTCCGGAAAAGGGCCAGTTCGTCCGCGGTGGAAATATGGAGGATATGAAGCCTTGTGTTGTGCCGTTTGGCCAGATCAACCGCCATGGAAGATGACAGCAGGCACCCTTCTACGCTGCGGATCAGCGGGTGGCAGTCGATGGGAATGTCTTCGCCGTACCGCTGCCGGTAAATTTCCGTATTGGCCCGAATGGTAGTCTCGTCTTCGCAATGGGTAGCGACCAGGATCGGGGCGTTTGCAAAAATGGACTCAAGGGTGTTCGGGTTATCGACCAGCATATTGCCCGTGCTGGAGCCCATGAATACCTTGATGCCGCAGACGGTTTCGGGGTCGGTCCGGAGCACTTCCTCCAGGTTGTCGTTGCCGGCGCCCATAAAGAATGAATAATTGGCCAGTGAATTGGCGGCGGCAATGGCGTACTTGTCGGCCAGCAATTCCTGGGTCAGGGCGGGCGGTTTGGTATTGGGCATTTCCATAAAGGAAGTCACCCCGCCGGCAACGGCCGCCCTCGATTCCGTGAAGATCTCAGCCTTATGGGTCAGCCCGGGTTCCCGGAAGTGGACCTGGTCGTCGATGATCCCGGGGAGGAGGTATTTGCCGGAAAGGTCCATCTCAAGGTCGGCGCCCCTGTCGATGGAAGGCGCGATCTGCTGGATGAAGCCGTCCGATATGAATACATCAGCCGGAAAAATGCGGCCTTTGTTGACCAATTGTGCGTTTCGCAGGAGAATGGATGACATGTGTGACTTTAATTTATGCTGGTTTGTGGTTGCTCCGCCCGCCATAGCCTCGGCGTAGGCGGGTTCATGATGGTTTATGATTGTTTATGATGGTTTATGATGGTTTATGATGGTTTATGGTTGTTTATGGGAACGCAACCCAACTACAATAAACTAAGACAAACTACAATAAACTAAGACAAACCACAATAAACTAAAACAAACCACAATAAACTAAAACAAACAACAATAAAACCCCGGAAAGGTCTTCGGCGAAAATAGGAAGGATTTTTTATTTTGAAGCATTATTCCCCCTGCCGGGCACTGCCTGAGAAGGCGGCAGTTTAAAATTCGAACCAATCGATCAATCATTTATTGAGGAACTGAGTAATCGAGTAACCGAGGAACTGAAGGCAAAACCAATCGGAACAATCGGCTCAATCGGCTCAATCAAATTTATTTCAATAGTTTTGCGCCTAAAATCAGAACAAGCGTGAAGATCGATCAGAAAACAGGCATTCTGGGGGGCGGGCAATTGGGTAAGATGCTGGCATTAGCAGCTGGCAAATGGCACCTTCCGCTTTGGGCGCTGGACGCCGATGCGAACTTTCCGGCTGCGCCGTATGTGCCCCGGTTTGTAGAGGGTGATTTCAAAAACAAGGAAGACGTACTCGCATTCGGCCGGGAGGTGGATGTACTGACCATCGAGATCGAGCATGTCAATATTGAAGCGCTTCATCAATTGGAAGCTGAGGGAAAGCGCATTCATCCCAGGCCGGGAGCCTTGGAAATCATCAAGGACAAGGGGCGGCAGAAGCAGTTTTTTGCGGATCATGGTTTTCCAACCGCTCCGTTTACCGT
The DNA here is from genome assembly GCA_020636325.1 of Lewinellaceae bacterium. GTDB lineage: Bacteria > Bacteroidota > Bacteroidia > Chitinophagales > Saprospiraceae > JACJYC01. Next base: position 389,573 of record JACJYC010000005.1, on the reverse strand, counting down.
ATTCGAAGATGAAAAAGCGCTGCTTCGGGCCGTGGAGGCCGGTGAGGTGGCCTTTCCGTTCGTACAAAAAACGACCACTGCCGGGTATGACGGCCGCGGAGTATCGATCATCCGGTCGGTAGAAGACCTGGAAACCCGGCTGCTGGAAGGGACTTGCCTGGCGGAAGAACTTGCGCCGATCGATAAGGAACTGGCCGTTATTGCCGCCCGGAATGAAAGAGGCGAGCTGGCCGCCTTTCCCGCTGTTGAAATGGTGTTCAACCCGGATGCCAACCTGGTGGAGCTGCTGCTTTGCCCGGCCCAGATATCCCCGGCCGTGGAAGCGGCGGCGGAAAACCTGGCCAAGGCCGTTATCGAAGCCTTTGACCTCTGCGGCTTGCTGGCCGTTGAGTTATTTCTGACGCAAACCGGCGAGATCTGGGTCAATGAAGTCGCGCCCCGGCCCCACAACAGCGGGCATCATACCATTGAAGCCTGTGTGACTTCGCAGTTTGAACAACACCTTCGCGGCGTGCTCAACTGGCCGCTGGGGAGCACCGAACTGGTCCGGCCCGCAGCGATGGTCAACCTGCTCGGCGCTGAAGGGTATGAGGGCGCTCCCGTGTTTGAGGGCCTGGAAGAATGCCTGCGCACGCCCGGCGTATACGTGCACAATTACGGCAAAACCACGACCAAACCTTTCCGGAAAATGGGCCATGTGACGGTTGTCGGGGAAAGCGTGCAGGAAGTTCTGCACAAAGCCCATTGGGTGAAGGACCATTTACGGGTGATTGCAGCTTCTTAGGCCACCTTTGGGCGCATCACCACATTTCTTAACCTAGGTTATTGTATCCGGCGCCTTTTCTGCCCCAACTTTGTGCTGTCATTCTTGTTATAGTATTCGGTTTCAACAAAAAACAGACATGAAAAGCATATTGGTCAAAGAAGCCCAAACGGATCACCCCGTATTGAGCCAGATCAAAAAAAGGTGGAGCGCCCGGTCTTTTTCGGACAAGCCCATTGCCGACCAGCAAATGAATACCCTTTTTGAAGCGGCCTCCTGGGCTGCCAGTTCCAATAATGAGCAACCGTGGGAATATTACTATGCGCATCGCGGCACGGAAGGTTTTCAGCAGATTTGGGATACGATGATGCCCGGCAACCGGCCCTGGGCGCATAACGCGGCGGTGTTGGTGGTAGCGGTAGCCAGGAAGACGTTTGCCGCAACAGGCGGCTTTAACGCATCCGCAGAACACGATCTGGGCATGGCCAACGCCCATTTGTTGCTCCAGGCGGTATCTCTGGAAATATTTGCCCACCAGATCGGCGGCTTCGACAAGGGTAAAATGGCGGATTTACTGGGGCTGGATGACCACCAGGCGCCGCTCTGCATCATCGCCCTGGGCTACCTCGATGAGCCGGAAAAACTGGAAGAACCCTACCGGACCCGCGAATTGACGCCCAGAAAACGGAAAGGGATCGGCGAATTTGCCCATCTGGTAGGGCAGAAGACGGGCTGAATGTTCATTTTGCACTTTCGGATGTGCAGTATTGGCCATTAACTGCACTCCTGAAAGTGCAAAATGATCAATTTCACCTGAACTGAACAGGCTTTTTGGCAGTCGGTTGATCAGACGGAATTTACCCGTGTGCCCTCCTGACCACTGACCCCCTCCTCCGCTGAAGCTACGGCCACCGGGCGACGAAGCTTTCGGCGAAGTTGCCGGGCGGAGACTGACCCCCTCCTTCGCTGAAGCTACGGCCACCGGGCGACGAAGCTTTCGGCGAAGTTGCCGGGCGGAGACTGACCCCCTCCTTCGCTGAAGCTACGGCGGGCGGAGACTGATCACTGACAACTGACCACTGACAACTGACTATTGAAGCACCTCGCTCACCAGATCGGCGGCCTCCTGCAGCAGGATAGCTGATCGTACCTTGAGCCCGGATTCATCGATGATCTTTTTGGCCAGGTCGGCATTGGTGCCCTGCAGTCGAACAATGATGGGCACTTTGATGTCGCCGATGTTTTTGTAGGCATCCACCACGCCTTGCGCAACGCGGTCGCAGCGCACGATCCCACCGAAGATATTGATCAGGATGGCTTTTACGCGCGGGTCGCGGAGGATGATGCGGAAGGCATTTTCTACCCGTTTGGCATCGGCCGTACCGCCTACGTCGAGGAAGTTGGCCGGTTCGCCGCCGGAGAGTTTGATGATATCCATGGTAGCCATGGCCAGGCCGGCGCCGTTCACCATGCAACCGACATTGCCGTCGAGTTTGACGTAGTTGAGCCCGAAATCCTTGGCTTCGACCTCGGTAGGATCTTCCTCATCCAGGTCGCGCATTTCGGCTAAATCGGGGTGGCGGTAAAGCGCATTATCGTCCAGGGATACCTTGCAATCGACGGCTATTACTTTGCCTTCACCGGTTACCAGGCAGGGGTTGATCTCAAATAGCGAAGCATCTGCACCCAGGAAAGCTGAGTATAAAGAGCCCACGAATCTGACCATTTCCTTGAAGGCCTGGCCGCTCAGTCCCAGGTTGAAGGCTACCTTGCGCGCCTGGAACGGCTGAAGGCCCAGCGTCGGGTCTACGTGTTCCTTGAAAACAAGGTGCGGCGTCTTTTCAGCCACTTCCTCGATATCCATCCCGCCCTCGGTGGAATAGATGATGACATTGCGCTTCTTCTGGCGGTCCATCAGGATGGACATATAGTATTCCTTGCAGGAGTCGAAATCGGGTTTGTACGCATCCTCGGCGATGAGCACCTTGCGCACCAGTTTGCCCGGGCCCGTCATGCCGCCCGGGGTTTGCGGGGTTTTCAGCATCATACCCAGGATATTGCCGGCTTGCTCCTTCAGCTGGTCGGCACTTTTGACCACTTTGACGCCGCCGCCTTTGCCGCGCCCGCCGGCGTGGATCTGGGCTTTGACAATGGCAAAATTGGAGCCCGATTGCTCAGCGATCTTCGCGTATGCGGAAGCGGCTTCTTCTACCGTAGCGGCTACAATGCCTTCCTGAATGGCAACGCCGTAGCGCTTGAGCAGTTCTTTTCCCTGGTATTCGTGTAAATTCATGCGTCCGGTTTGAATTTTTGCGCCCCAAAAGTAGGTATTTTGACCGGTTAATGAAAAATGCCGCCCGAGTTTTTCACCTGCGGTAATTTTTTCCGGAATTTTGGGGCCGGCGGGAATCGGGGTAGCGTGCAGGATGCCCTGCTATAATGGCCGATCCGACCCTCTTTCTGGTTTCAACGGGAATTTTGTAAAATGACTTTTCGCAGCGGCCTGAAATCGCACGCCGTTTCGAACCAACCGGGATCTATGGAAAAGACGAATGCATTGAACACGCCCTGGAAAATGTGGCTTTACTACTTCCGCCACCTGCCGAGCCTGGTGTTTTGGGGGGTGAGGATCCGGTCGGTCAATCCGGAAGGGGCATCCGTAACCATCCCTTTTTCCTGGCGCACCCAAAATCCGTTCAAATCCACTTACTTTGCAGCGCTATGCGGCGCCGCGGAATTATCCACCGGCGTCCTGGCCCTGCTGGCTATGGAAGGACAAGGCCCCATTTCCATGCTGGTGGTATCACTGGAAGCCGATTTTGTAAAAAAAGCCGTTACCCGGACGACCTTTACCTGCAATGACGGTGAAGCCTTCCGGGAAACGATCCAAAAAGCGATTACTACCGGAGAGGCGCAGGTTTTCACCGCTGTCGCAGAAGGCGTCCAGACAACCGGAGAAAAGGTGGCGGAAGTGCGGATCACGTGGTCGTTCAAGGTGAAGAAACGGTGATGGATGCTGGATGCTGGTGACTTGATGCTGGATGCTGGATGCTGGATGCTGGATGCTGGATACTGGTGACTGGATGCTGGTGACTGGATGCTGGTGACTGGATGCTGGTGACTGGATGCTGGATGCTAGTAGCTGCCCGCCGTCGCTCTTGTGGAGCTATGGCGGACGAAGGATGCTTCCTGGATTCGCGGCAGATTGCTAAGCCCGAAGCGCAGCGCAGGCTTGCCTGCAGTAGGTAGAGATTGGTAAGCTGAGGGCTGCCAATCAAAGACCGGACTTACGACTTACAACTAACAGACTTACAACTAAACAAATGCATATACTGCCACTATCGGATTACGACGTATTCATCGGGGATTGCAGGCCGGAGCTGAAGAAATTCCTCGACAGGCATTCCTATTCCCAGATCATCGTTACGGTAGATGAGCATACCCGGGAGCACTGTTTGCCTTATCTGAAGGACAGCCTCGGGAATCAGAAACTGACCGTAATCCGAATTCCGGCAGGGGAGCTGCACAAGAACCTGGAGACCTGTCAGCTCATCTGGCAGGAAATGCTGAAGGCCGCCGCCGACCGCAAAGCGCTGGCCATCAACCTGGGCGGCGGCGTTATCGGCGATATGGGCGGCTTTTGCGCCAGCGCCTACAAGCGGGGCATCGATTTCATCCAGATCCCTACCACGTTATTGTCTCAGGTGGATGCTTCCATAGGCGGTAAGCTGGGCATCGATTTCATGCAGGTCAAAAACTGCATCGGCCTTTTTGCCGATCCGCGGGCCGTTTATGTCGACCCGCACTTCCTGCACACGCTATCGGACCGCGAAATCCGCAGCGGGTTTGCCGAGATCGTCAAACACAGCCTGATCGCCGACCGGGAACAGTGGCAACGCCTCCGGGAGATCACTGCCCTGAGCGACATCAATTGGTTGGAACTCATCGTCCCCTCCCTCAAGATCAAACAACGGATCGTCAAGGAGGACCCCTTTGAAAAAGGCCTGCGCAAGGCCCTGAATTTCGGCCACACCATCGGTCACGCCGTGGAAGGGTTCGCGCTGGACGGGCCGCATCCGTTGCTGCATGGAGAAGCCATTGCGGTGGGCATGTTGTGCGAAGCCTGGTTGTCGCACCGCATCCTCGGACTGAGCAGGCGTGAACTGGATCAGATCGAGCAGTTCATCCTGCAATTGTACCCTTCTTTCGCATTTGAGGAGGATGTCATTCCCGATCTGCTGGCCCTGATGTTGAATGACAAGAAAAATGAGGGTAAGGCGATCAACTTCAGCCTTTTGCCGGCAATCGGCCAGGTAGCGGTCAATCAGACCTGCGAGGTGGAACTGATCCGGGAATCTTTGCTGTATTACGCAGAGCGGGTAGCGGTGTGAAAGGCCGGCAGCGCTGCAATGCGTAAATTGGGCGGTCTGTTTATGGATCTGTAAACCGATAATACCGATTATTTATGAAAACACCTATTTTCCTGTTCCTGTTAATTCCCTGCATAATGTCCGCCCAATACCAGCTCACAGCAGATTCCCAGCGTCAACCCGGCGTTCCGGTCGGCAAGGTCGCCAAGTACACCTGGCACAGTACCGTTTACAACAATTACCGGGAATACTACGTCTATGTGCCCGCCCAATACAAGCCCGGTCAGCCGGCGGCGCTGATGATCTTTCAGGACGGCCATGCCTACGTAGATACGACCAACAGCTGGCGTGTGCCCGTTGTGTTCGACAACCTCATTCAACGGGGCGAAATGCCGGTGACCATCGGGCTGTTCATCACGCCCGGGCACCTTTCGGAGGATATGCCCGAAAACCGGTTTCGCGCTTCCAACCGGGCCAATGAATACGACGAGATGGACGATACCTACGTGTCCATGCTCCTGAATGAACTCATCCCTGAACTGAAAAAGACCCTGAACATTTCCGACGACCGGAAAATGCACGCCATCTGCGGATTGTCTTCGGGCGCCATCTGCGCATTCACCGCCGCCTGGCAAAGGCCGGACTACTTCCACAAGGTATTGAGCCATATCGGCAGTTTTACCAATATCCGGGGCGGGCATAATTACCCCTTCATCATCCGGAAAAATGCCAAAAAAGACATCAAGATCTTCATGCAGGACGGTTCCAACGACCTCGACAACATTTTCGGGAACTGGTTCATCAGCAACCAGCAAATGGAAGCGGCCCTGAAATTCAAGGGCTACGAAGTAAAGTCCGAATGGGGAACCGGCGGTCATGACGGCGAACACGGCGGCTCCATCCTGCCGGAATCCCTGCGCTGGCTGTGGTCGGATGTGGTGAAAAAGTAACGCAAATGGAATTATTTCCCATTATTGCCGGTTTAGAGGGGCATTGAAACATAGAAAAATGATACCCGAAAAACAGCAAATCAAAATCAGCAAGTTCCTGAGCCTCGTCCTGCGGCATCAACCGGAGACGATCGGCATTAAACTGGATAACAGCGGTTGGACCAATGTGGCCGATCTGCTGGCCAAAATGAAAGAAAACGGCCATAATTTAGACCTTGAGACCCTCGAATACATCGTTGAGCACAACCCCAAAAAAAGGTTCGCCTTCAATGATGACCGCAAAATGATCAGGGCCAACCAGGGGCATTCCGTTCAGGTCGAACTGGGATATGAGCCGCAGGATCCGCCGGCGGTATTGTACCACGGTACAGGGCGCAAGAACGTCGACAGCATTCTGCGAACCGGCCTGGTAAAAGGCGCCCGGCATCATGTCCACCTGAGCCCGGATGAGGATACTGCGTTGAAAGTCGGACAACGGCACGGCCCTCCGGTGATCTTTGAAGTGCAGGCGGGCCGGATGCAGGCGGATGGATTCGCGTTTTTTGTTTCTGAGAACGGCGTATGGCTGACGGATGCGGTACCGGTAAGGTATCTGGTGAAAAAGGATCATTCGTTCCAGATGAATTAATATATGTTTTATACTCAAATTTTATTGCTAAGTGTAAAATGGATTTAGTTGGGTAGAAAATAATATATTTGTCTCTAAGTCGACAGCACAACAAATTCATGGATGAAGAAACTACCCAATGCCCCTTTACAGGAGGTGATATTTGAAGCTAGGTGGGATTTGGAGATTGATCCCTATACTCAGCTTTTACACGATCCTGATTTTGAATTTGCATTGGGCAAATTCCAAGGGGAGGTAGCTAATGAATTTCCACTAGCGTTAAAGATTTTCCCTGAGGGCATCCCGTTTACAATTCTTAATCCGAAGGTTTTATATCGATTTTGGAGAGGAGAAGATACTTGGCCTGTATTACAACTTGGACCAGGTATATTCACCCTAAATGATACTGAAAAAAACTATATTTGGGAAGATACCTATTTGCCTACGCTTAAAGATGCCCTAGAAAAATTAGAACGATCTTATCCACGACAGATCAGGTTCAGTGAATACTCTCTTAGATATATTGATGTTGTACGAAAAGAAGAATACGAGCAGGCTTCCTGGTCTGAATTTCTCAACAAAAACATCAACTTTAACTTTGAAAACCAGTTTAACACCAGAGGAGAGTTGAATCGATTTCAGTTTAAACAGACATTTGAGTTAGAAAACGGAAAAGAGCTAGAGATTACTTTGGCGACTGGTTTGAATAAACTTGGCGATCCGGTTTTCATATGGCAGACTGCTGTAAATTGCCGCAACAGAATAAACCGAATCGAACTTTTAAATTGGGTGGAAGAAGCCCATAAGGTTAACTCAGAAGTATTCAAAGAAATCTGTAAACCACCATTTTATGACAGCTTTATCACTTAGGGGTTTCGATATTCATTCCCAACGGGAAACATCCATCGTCTTGTCAACCTACTATAAGCAATTAACAGGTATATCTGACTATTTCATTTCAGGAAGTACCGTTTTTGAATTGCCAAATATCATTTCTGAAGATGCCAAGGAAATTTGGAACAAGCTCATTCGCTTCAAAAAATTACAAAACAATTGGGATAGCTATGGGGCACTTGCTCCTTCTATTGTAGCAATTGAAGCGGCCGTTGACTTCATAAAAGAAGCTGATAGCATGAACCTTCCGATTTATTTCACGGCGCCAGGCCGAAATGGCGATGTTATGGTTGAGTTCAAAGGTCGAGGGACAAAGGCAGCGGAAATTTATTTCAACCCTGATGGTAGTAATGAACTCTTGCTTTTTGAGAATGACGAATGCAAATTGGAAAGCACGCTTGAAAAGGACAAGAAAGCATTAATTTCAATTTTTAAGTAAACTTGGTTTTGAACAAAATTAAAATTGATAAAACGGATAAATTACTTCGAAGGGTTCAGTTTCTTAATCCGGCTTTTATCAAGCCGGATGGTTCTCCTGCGTCATCAAGTTTTCAGTTAAAAAAGGATGAAAGTGGCTTATCCGTTGACATTGAGCGTTTGACGAACTACCCAAAGGCAATTCAGGATGTTTCTAGGTTTCGCCTTTTTTCCCTGGATGCCGCTTTTACCGAAGGACTTGGCTTAGTTAATGAGCATGATCCGCTTGAGGATAACTATGCGCACGCCTTAATTAGAGGTAATATCTCAAAAAGCATTTCAAGAAAAATGGCTCAAGCTTCAAAAAGAATACCTTTTCCAGATTGACATCATTACGTTGTTTTTTTTTCTGTTCCTTAGTCAGTTTTGATGTAAAACAGTACAATGAAATATCCCCGAAAACAGGAACGTTTAATTTCCAACAAGTTTTCCACATTCGGGTGTAATCCGCTCAGTTTTAAAACTTTTTGCTTAACTTTGCGGCGTATCAGAGCAAACCCGGAACCAATCGCATACCTATGCGCCAAATCATCGATCAATTACTGAACGGCGCTGAAAAGCAAAGCCACAAAAAGATTGTCAAATGGATGTGGCGGCTGTTTCTCGGCGGCATTCTTTTCACCATAGTTTTTTTCATCGGGCTCAGCTTCACCGACCTGCCTTCCATTGAAGAGCTCGAAAATCCAAAAAGCAACGAAGCTTCCCAGGTAATGGGATACGACGGTACCGTACTCGGCAAGTATTTCACCGAAAACAGGGTCCCCGTTTCCTTTGACGAACTCTCGCCGAATATCGTTAATGCCCTGGTCGCAACCGAAGATGTACGCTACTACAAGCACTGCGGCATCGATTTCCGGGGGTTGGCCCGCGCGGTAGCCTATATGGGCAGCAAAGGCGGCGCCAGTACCATAACCCAGCAGTTGGCCCGCCTGCTCTTTACAGGGCCGCGTTCCAAAAATACGGTTGAAGCCATTCTGCAGAAGCTGAAAGAGTGGATCATCGCCATCCGGCTGGAGCGGAAATACACCAAAGAGGAAATCATCGCCTTATACCTCAACCGGTACGATTTCATCAATGAAGCCCAGGGCATTCGCGCCGCCTCCGAGATCTATTTCTCCAAATCCCCGAAAGATATTTCCATCACCGAGGCCGCCATGCTCGTCGGCATGCTGCAGAACTCTTCCTATTTCAACCCGCTGCGGCGCCCGGAGACCGTTCTGAAAAGGCGGTCCGTAGTGCTCAAACAGATGGAGCGGAACGGCGCCATTTCCCGGGTTCAATACGATTCGCTCAAACAAACGCCGCTTGGCCTGCACTTTACCCGCCAGTCGCACATCGACGGACTGGCGCCCTATTTCCGGATGGAACTGGCCAAAGAAGTAAAGAATATCCTCAACCGGCCCGAATTCCGCAAACCCGACGGTTCTTCCTACGACATCTACCGGGACGGCCTGCGCATTTATACCACCATCGACCCCAAACTCCAGGAGCTGGCAGAGGAGGAGATGACCAAACACATGAAACAACTCCAGAAAACCTTCTTCAAACACTGGAGCAAACGCGATCCGTGGACTTACAGATCGGGATCGGAAACCGAGGTGCCGATTGAGATCAGAGAGGACGCCCTCCAACGGCTGCTCCGCGAATCCGATCGCTACCAGTCGCTCCGCTCGCAATACCTCGACGAGATCACCAAAAAACTTTCTGAAGCTTACGATTTTACCTTCCACAACGACGACCGCGAAATAGAACGCATCGTTCAGGAGTCGGAAAAAGAAGGCGTGATCGCCGGCCTGCTGAGCCGCAAATACCTCAGCGCAGAACTGGCCGCCAAATACCGGAAGATCCTCCGCAGTCCTGAATTTCCCGAACTGAAAACCTCCTGGCAAAGCCTGCAGAAAGCAGTAGATAAAGAATTCCAGACGCCGGTGGAAATGCGGGTGTTCACCTACGAGAACGAGGAGATGGAGAAGGACACGGTCATGTCCCCCTTCGATTCGATCAAGTACCACCGGATGTTCCTCCAGACCGGCGTCATGGGTGTAGATCCCAAGACCGGTTTCGTCAAGGTCTGGATCGGCGGGGTCAACCACAAGTATTTCCAGTTCGATCACGTCACCTCCAGCCGGCAGGTCGGTTCTACCTTCAAACCCATTGTTTACGCTACGGCCATCTATCATCAGGGCATGTCGCCCTGCAACGAGGTCTTCGATGTGCCCGTAACCATTGCTCCGGGAGACGGGAATTTCCACCTGGCCACAGCCTGGACGCCCCGCAACTCCAGCGGAAAATATACCGGGAAAGCCATGACCTTGCGTGAGGCGCTGATGAAATCCGTCAACTCCGTGTCCGCCTTCCTGATGAAACAGCTGGCCAGCCCCAATCCGGTGATCGATCTGGCCTACCAGATGGGTATCGAAAAGGACAGGCTGCCCAAACAACCCAGTATCGCGTTGGGCGCCGCCGACCTGACGGTGGTGGAAATGACCGGCGCATTCTCAACATTTGCCAACAACGGCCAGTTCAACAAACCGATCTACCTGCTCCGGATAGAAGACAAGAACGGCCACGAGATCTATAAATCGCACAACTCACCAAGGCCGGCCCTCAGCCCGCAGGCCAACTACGTCATGATCGACATGCTCCGCTCCGCCGGCAATGTAGGCGGCGGCCTCAAGAGCGACGTAGCCGGTAAGACGGGTACCACCAACGACTATGCCGACGGCTGGTTCATCGGCATTACGCCCAACCTCGTGGTCGGCACCTGGACCGGAGGCGACGACCGCTGGATCGCTTTCCGCTCCATCGATATGGGCCAGGGCGCCTATATGTCCAAACCGTTCTTCCGCAATTTCATCAAACGCCTGGAAACCGACGCTACGGATATTTATGACTCCTCCGTCCGGTTCTACCGCCCGCCCGGCGACCTGGGCATCGAACTGGATTGCAGCAAATTCCACTCCAACCTCATTCCGCTGGACGGCGATACGGAGTTTGAAGATGAATTTGAGAAGGATCCTTTTGAGGATGATCCGGGGCAGTAGGAGAGGGGGGAGAAGTGAGAGGGTGAGAGAAATGAGAGGGTGAGAGAAGTGAGAGGGTGAGAGAAGTGAGAGGGTGAGAGAAGTGAGAGGGTGAGAGGGTGAGAGGGTGTGTAGGCTAATTCGGCAAAAACTTATACCCGATCCCCCGGATGGAATGGAAATAGACCGGGTTCTTGGGGTCGGCTTCGAAATATTTCCGGAAAGAAAGGATGAAATTATCGATGGTCCGGGTGGAAGGGTACACGTCGTAGCCCCAGACGGACTGGAGGATCTGCTGCCGGCTCACGACCTCGTTCTTGCGGTCGATCAGGAGTTTGAGCAGCATGGCTTCCTTTTTGGTGAGGTTGATCTGTTTGCCGGATGCAGTGGCTTCATAAGTCGCGAAATTGATCCGGTTGTGGCCGAACTCATAGACCTCGGGCGTGTTGTCCGGTGATTTGCTGGTCCGCTTGATCAGGTTGCCGATGCGTAGCAGGAGCTCTTCGAAGGCGAACGGTTTGGTCAGGTAGTCGTCGGCGCCGCGTTTGAGGCCGCTGATCCGGTCGGTGGGCGTATCTTTGGCCGTCAGAAAGATAATGGGCACATCCATATTGGTCAGCCGGATCTGCTCGCATACCTGGAATCCGTCCATTTCCGGCATCATTACATCCAGAATGATGATATCGAAATGCTCTTCCTGAAAGCGTTTGATGCCCAATCGCCCGTTGACGGCCGTCACTACTTCATAACCCTCCATCTCCAGGTTGAGTTTCAGGGTTTCCCGGATGCTTTCTTCGTCTTCTACCAGTAATATGCGCATGATGTAAGCTTTAGTCGTAAGTTGTTAGTCGTAAGTTGTAAGTCGTAAGCTGTAAGTCGTAAGTTGTAAGTCGTAAGTTGAAAGTCTGGTAACTGAGCGTAGCTGACTCCGTCAGCCATAGGGCGAAGACTTCGTCGTCCGGAGGCCGAAGTTAAGTCGAAAATCCCGTCTTTCAGTTGGCAGTCTTCAGTTGGCAGTCGCCAGTCACCAGCATCCAGTTCTCAGTCTTTCAGTTGGCAGTCGGCAGTCCAGCATCCACCGTCCGCCATAGCTCCAAAAGAGCGACGGCGGGCAGCATCAAACATCCCCCTTCAACCCCAATTTCCTGCCTTCTTCAAGCATATATTGGAATGCCGACTCGTGGTTATTTTCGATCTCGCCTTCCAGGATAGCTTCCCGGATGGCGTTCTTGATGATGCCGACCTCCCGGGAAGGGGCGATATGGAAAACTTCCATGATCTCTTCACCTGTAATGGGCGGTTGCCAGTTGCGGAGCCGGTCTTTGGCTTCTACCTCTTCTAGTCGTTGCCGGACCAATTCATAATTTTCGAGATAGCGCTGCACCTTTGCCGGATTTTTGGAGGTGATGTCCGCTTCACAGAGGAGCATCAGGTCGTCGATGTCGTCGCCGGCGTCAAAGAGGAGGCGGCGGATCGCGGAGTCCGTAATGTTTTCCTTGGTCAGGCTGATGGGGCGCAGGTGCAGTTCTACCAGTTTCTGGACGTACTTCATCTTATTGTCCATGGGCAGGCGCAGGCGGCGGAAGATATTGGGCACCATGCGCGCGCCGACTGCTTCGTGGCCGTGGAACGTCCAGCCCTGTTCGGCGTGGAATCGTTTGGTCGGCGGTTTGGCGATGTCATGCAGGATAGCGGACCAGCGCAGCCACAGGTCATCGGATTTCTTGCACAGGTTGTCCAATACCTGGAGGGTGTGATAAAAATTATCCTTATGCCCGATGCCGTTGCGGATCTCTACCCCCTGGAGGGCGGCCATTTCGGGAAGGACAAGCTGGAGCAATCCCGAGTTGAAGAGCAGTTTGAAGCCGACGGACGGAACGGGGGTTTCGATGATCTTGTTCAATTCGATGGCCACCCGCTCTTTCGATACGATATTGATGCGCTGTTTGTGCTGCTTGATGGCTTCGAAGGTTTCGTCGTGGATCTGGAAGCCGAGTTGGGTGGCGAAACGGATGGCGCGCATCATCCGGAGCGGGTCGTCGGAAAAGGTCTTGCCGGGCGCCAACGGGGTCCTGATGATCTTCTCCTCGAGGTGGAGCAGCCCGCCGAAGGGGTCGATGATGGCGCCGAAATCGAGTTCGTTGAGACTGACAGCCAGGGCATTGATGGTGAAATCGCGGCGGTTCTGGTCATCTTCCAGGGTGCCTTCTTCAACGGCCGGTTTGCGGGAGTCGGACCTGTAGGATTCCTTGCGGGCGCCGACAAACTCTATTTCCAGGCCGTTGTGTTTGAGCATGGCCGTACCGAAACGGCTGAATACCGTTACCCGGGGTACGGGCCAGAGGCGGGACGCCACTTCCTGAGCCAGGTCGATTCCGTTACCTACGCATACGATATCGATATCCTTGCTGGGCCTGGCCAGGAGACGGTCGCGCACATACCCGCCGACGACAAACACGGGATAGCCCAGTGAAGCCGCGGATTCACTTATTTTTTGAAAGATCTCCCGTTCTCTTGGGTGCAGATTGAATACCACTTAATCCATGTTTGAGGCCCGAGGGATCATGGACACTTTTCGATTTCGAGTGAACGGGATCCCGGGTGACCGGTAAAGGCATTAACCGATCAATTCGGGCTGGTCGCTTAAAACGGACTCCATTTCATCGAGGATGGCAAAAAGGTCTTCCGGTTCGCTTTGGGTGACCAATGCGGCCCGGAAGGTTTTTACGCCTTCATATCCTTTAAAATAATTGGTATAATGACGGCGCATTTCCAGTACGCCCAGTTTGGCGCCTTTCCATTCGATGGAGTGCGAGAGGTGTTGCCTTGCCGCGGCGACCCTTTCCCGGATCGTCGGAGGGGCGAGGTGTTCTCCCGTTTTTAAAAAATGTTTGATCTCCCGGAATACCCAGGGGTAACCGATGCTGGCGCGGCCGATCATGACCCCGTCCACCCCGTACCGGTCTTTGTATTCGAGGGCTTTTTCCGGGCTGTTGATGTCACCGTTGCCGAAAATCGGGATCCGGATGCGGGGGTTGTCCTTGACCTTGCCGATCAGGGTCCAGTCGGCTTCGCCCTTGTACATCTGCTTCCGGGTGCGGCCGTGGATGCTGAGGGCTTTGATCCCTACATCCTGGAGGCGTTCGGCGACTTCTTCGATGTACATGGTTTTTTCATCCCAACCGAGCCTGGTTTTGACGGTTACCGGCAGGTTGGTCCGTTTGACGATGGCTTCGGTGAGGCGGACCATTTTGGGAATATCCTGGAGGATGCCGGCGCCGGCGCCCTTGCAGGTGACCTTGTTCACCGGGCAGCCGAAATTGATGTCGAGGATCTCGGGAGCGGCTTCCTCCACGATTTCGGCGGCGCGCACCATGGAGTCCAGTTCAGCGCCGAAGATCTGGATCCCGATCGGTCTTTCCTCGTCGTAGATGTCCAGTTTTTGAACGCTTTTGGCGGCGTCCCGGATCAGCCCTTCCACCGAGATGAATTCGGTGTACATCAGGTCGCAACCCTGTTGTTTGCAGAGTGCCCTGAAGGGTGGGTCGCTGACATCTTCCATCGGCGCAAGCAACAATGGAAATTCTCCCAATTCAATATCTCCGATCCTGACCATCAATTGGTTTTTGAATATCGCCGCAAAAATACGACTATCGCCCGGTACTGCCAACCATAATGTCCTGAAATTGGTTCCGGTTTAAACTATTGTTATTTTTCTTTTCCATACATACGGTTTATTAGGGACAAAAGTTAATTTTACGACCAACGCAATGAACAAAAACCAACGCTTATGCTAACTGCAGTAGTAGCCTGCTTTATTATTGGATACCTGGTTATCGTCTTTGAGCACCCGTTAAAACTGGATAAAACCGTTCCTTCCCTGATCATGGGCTCCCTGTGTTGGGCCCTGCTCGCCCTTGGGTTCCACAGCGGAGATTTGTCGGTGATCGATACGCATGAGCAGATCTACACCATGACCGGCGAGCATGCGCATGAGATCCAGGAAGGGTTTGTCAATACGCTGTTGCACCATATCGGCAAAACGGCGGAAATCCTGGTTTTTCTTATCGGCGCCATGACGATCGTTGAGATCATCGACCTTCACCGGGGCTTTGAAGTCCTTAAGAACTGGGTGAAGACCAAGAGCAAAAAGAGGCTTCTCTGGATCGTGGGCATTCTCGGCTTCTTTCTTTCGGCCATTATCGATAACCTCACCGCGACGATTGTGCTGGTAACCTTGCTGCGCAAGCTTATCCACGACCGGGATGAGCGCATCTGGTATGTATCCCTTATCGTGATCGCGGCCAATGCCGGCGGCGCCTGGTCGCCCATCGGCGACGTGACGACCACCATGCTGTGGATCGGGAACCGGGTGAGCACCGTCGGGCTGGTAGAAGAGCTGGTCATACCTTCGATTGTTTGTTTCGCTTTGCCGCTTTGGGTCGCCACTTTCCTGCCGGTCTTCAAAGGCGATATCAAGCTGGAAAAAGAATCTGACGTCACCCGGGAGGAAAAACTGCTGAGCAGCCGGACCATGCTGTTTCTGGGGCTCGGGGCCATTATATTTGTGCCGATCTTCAAGACCATAACCCACCTGCCGCCTTATATGGGCATGATGCTCAGCCTCGGCGTCGTCTGGCTGACTTCCGAGTACATCCACCCGGAAGAAGATTTTTCGGAGGAGCGAAAACACCAGTATTCAGCGCATAAGGCCTTGTCGCGGATCGAAATGTCCAGCATCCTCTTTTTCCTCGGCATCCTGATGGCGGTGGCGGCGCTGGAAACCGTAGTGGTCGGCGGCGTCGGCGGTTTGCGGTATATGGCGGAGCAGCTGCAGGCTGCCGTTCCCAACCAGGATATCGTGATCATTATATTGGGTTTCATGTCGGCGGTGATCGACAACGTTCCGTTGGTTGCGGCGTCTATGGGGATGTACAGCCTTCCGCTGGATTCGAAACTTTGGCATTTTATCGCCTATGCGGCGGGAACGGGCGGCAGCATGCTTATTATCGGCTCGGCCGCGGGGGTAGCCGCCATGGGGATGGAGCGCATCGACTTCATCTGGTACCTCAGAAAGATCAGCTGGCTGGCCTTTATCGGATTTATCGGCGGCGCGATCGCTTTTTTGATCATTCACCCCTTATTTTCTTAAAGATTTATTAAAAACGGGGATCGGGCAAACAATCCGGTCCTCGCAACCCTTTACAGCAGGTTATATCAATACTAATGTTTATGATGCCTGGTTTGAAAACCGCGGGCGGGCTGATTGTTGCCGCCTGCCTGCTTTACGCCTGCCAGCCTTACCATAGCGATCAGTTGGTGGGTACCTGGCGCGGCGCCCTGATCCTTGAAGAAGGCGACACCGTTCTTGTCGATCCGGCTGAAATTTCTTTGCAATTCCGGCCCGACGACCGGTACCTGTTTAAAAGCACCCTCAATTACAAGGAGGCCGGTACCTATTACCTCGATGCCCAATACCTCTTCACGCTGGATACCCTCAACAAGGCCTCAACGGAAAAAGCCGTTGAGATCGTCTCGCTGACACCGGATTCGCTGCACCTCAAAATGATGGATAACGGCCGCGAGCGGTTGTTGAAGCTTTATAAGGAGTAAGTTGCACTGGGGCTGCCCGCCGTCGCCTTAGGGCTATGGCGGACGGGGGATGCTGGACTGCCAACTGAAGACTGAGGGCTGGGGCTGCCCGCCGTCGCTCTTTGGGAGCTATGGCGGACGGAGGATGCTTCCGACTGAAGACTGCCAACTGAAGACTGCCAACTGAAGACTGGATACCTGTTTCTATACATTTTCATCAGGCGAGGTTCCGGTCATCAGGCTGGAGACGCCGACTGCGATGAGGACGTAAGCCATGAAGAAATACATGCCGGGTAAAATGCGGCTTTGCGTTTCAATGCCGGCCTGCATATTGTTGAAGGCCAGAAAAGCGAGAAAAACGGCCACCACAAAAACGTCGGCCATCGACCATTTGCCCGCCCGCAGCATCAGCCAGCGCAACAAACCGGATTTCGGCATGCGCCGGCTCAATGCCGACCAGATGGACAAACCTGTTTTCCCGACCGGAATCAGTACGCTGAACAGCAGTATGCTGACACCGACCAGCCAGTTGTGTTGCCGGAACAGCAATCCGATCAGCTCCAGGACGGATTTGCTTTGGTAATAGAAGTACATTTCGCCTTCAAAGACCTGCGTCTTGTCGATATCCAGCGAAAAGAAGGAAGTCTTGAGCTTGATAGGGATCTCAAGGTTTTGTTCATAGGCCGAGATTTCCAGCATCGGCGCCGACAGGCCCGGGTACAGGCAGGCAAGGGCAATGAGCAGCAAACCTGTTTTCAGCCATACCGTGTTGCCGGCCCTGCGGGCAAATAACCAGGAGAAAATGGCAAAAATTACCGCAACAACGCCCCAAAAAACAGCCAGCATCCCGGCTTTTGAAGAGGCATTTTCCATTTCTGCCTTCAGCGTTTCGAGTTCGGCTTCATCGCTTTTGTCCTTGCCGTCGCCGAACCAGGCTGCCAGATCGGCCAGGCGGCGCTTATAGTCCATCTTTTCGGCATAGGCTTCCCGCGCCGCACGATATGCCCGGATATGCTGCTGAACCCCGTAGCCAAGCCATCCCGATCCGGCCAGGAAAATAAGGGCGACAACGCTGAACGTCCATTTTTGAGCCATCTTTGAATTGTTCGATTGATTGGATTGTTCGATTGATCCGATTTTTTGATTTTTAGATTGATTGGATTTTTCGATTGATACGATTGATACGATTGGTTCTACCTTCGATTCCTCAGTTCCTCGATTCCTCGATTCCTCGATTCCTCAGTTCCTCAATAAATAAAGATTGTTCGATCTTGGGCCTTCGCCATTGTTTTGGGCAGCGCAACAGATCAACAGATCAACAAACCCCGACCCGGTTTATCCGGCAAAAGGACAAGATCCGCCCTCAAATTATTTTTTTCAAGGAATTTCGACCGAATAAGTTAACTTTATATACAGATTCGCGTATAAAGCGCATAAGTGAACTATTTTTTTCATCGATAACCTGCATGTTCGATCGTTGGACGATATCCGGGATCTGTCTCATCCTGTTGCCGTTGTGTGCATTGTCGCAGGCAGAACCGGAGCTTTGGCCCAGGGAAGCTATCCGTCAGGGGAGGATTGCGCTCGATGTCGACCAGGTGAAAAACAGCACCTTCAACCTGGAAGGCGAATGGGAGTTTTACTGGGATACGCTCATCCCGCCTTCGGGATTTAAGGACCAGGATTGGCGCAAGGCCGAATTCTCCGCTTTCCCGCAGGCCTGGAACGCGCTGAAGCCGGAAAATCTGGGTTCACCTGCCTTCGGGTACGCCACCTACCGGTTAAGGGTCCATTTTTCCAGCCCGCCGCCTTTGCTGGCCATGCAGATCCCCGATTTTTATTCCAGCTACAAGATGTGGGTTAACGGGGAGTTGTTCGCCTACAACGGTCGCGTGGGAACTTCAAGGGGCCGTACAACAGCCCATTGGCTCCCCATGACCCGTTCGCTGGATATCGACGGCCAGGACATGGAGATCGTCCTGATGATCGCCAATTTCCACCACGACAAGGGGGGGCCGGCCGAACCCATCCTGATCGGCGAGAACAGAATGATGCTCTCCGCCCGGGAAAGGGCCCACTTCCTGGAGTTTGCGGCAGCCGGCAGCTTTGTGATGTGCGGCTTGTTCCTGATGGGGTTGTACCTGTTCGGGCGCCGGCGAAAGGAAGTATTGGCATTTGCCCTCTTTTGCTTGTCGCACAGTTATTATATCGTCGGTTCCGAGAACTATCCGATCCACCATCTGCTCCCCTGGCTCACCTGGGGCGTTGCCATCAAGCTGGAATACCTCTCTCTTTACCTGAGCGTGTTTTTCTACTGGGAATTCGAAGGGATCATGTTTGACCGTTACATCAGTTTCGGCGTCAAACGGGTGGTTCAGTATTTTGTCATCGGCTGTCTGGCGAGCATCCTGATCCTGCCGGCTTATCTCTTTACGCATGCTTTGCCGTTCCTGATTTTGTCATTGGCTTTCAGTGCTGTCTACGGCCTGTTTTTGTTGCTGATGATCCCGTTCAGCGAGATCCGGAAAAATTACAGGTTTCTGATCTTCGGCCTGATCATCCTGTTGACCCTGATGATGTATGCCGCGGGCGACGTGATGAACCTGTGGGTGACCAAAGATTATATCATGCTGCTGGGCAACTGGAGCTTCCTGTTCTTCCATACCCTTGAGCTTTCCAGCCGTTTTGCCGGTGAGTTCAAGCAGATCGCAGGCAAAGCGGAATCCGCCAATCGGGCGAAATCCGAATTCCTGGCCACCATGAGCCACGAGATCCGGACGCCGATGAACGGTGTGATCGGCATGACCCAGCTGCTCAGGCTCACGCCGCTTACGCGGGAGCAGGAGGAATATGTTTCCGCTATCCACAGCAGCGGAGAGAATTTGCTGGCCATCATCAACGATATCCTCGACCTTTCCAAAGTGGAGGCCGGTAAGTTTCAGTTGTACGAAAAGCCGTTTGAGCTGAAATCGCTTTTGGAAGAGGTCATCCAGATCACCACCCCGATTGCCCGGGAAAAGGGCCTGGATCTGAAATTGCATTGGGCCCCCGACATGCCCGCCCGGTTTATCGGCGACAAGCAGCGGATCCGGCAGGTGATCATGAACCTGGTCGGCAATGCCATTAAATTTACCGATCACGGCCTGGTCCGGGTGTCAGCCGATGCAGAACAGGTGACCGACCGCGAATTCCGCGTCCTGGTAAGTATAACGGATTCGGGTATCGGAATGAGCTCCGAACAGATCAAGGAAGTCTTCGAGCCCTTTGTCCAGGGGAAATCAGCTGGGAACAAGGCCAGGGGCGGCACCGGTTTGGGACTGTCCATTTCCCGGAAACTGGTAGAGTTGATGAAGGGCGTAATCAAGGTGCAGAGCTCACCGAACGAAGGTTCGGAATTCTCGGTCCTGCTGCCTTTGAAAGTGCCCATGATCGCCCAGGCGCCGCAACCGGGGTTGCACGATGAGGATCACCAACTGCCGCTGCCTTCGGATGAATCGCTGAGGATCCTCATTGCGGAAGATCACGCCATCAACCAACGGCTGTTCGTCTCCTTGCTCCACAAACTGGGATACCGGCCGGATATCGCGGAAAACGGCCACCAGGTGCTCGAAATGCTGGACAATGCGCATTACGATCTGATCCTGATGGACATCCAGATGCCTGAGATGGACGGCCTGGAAACCACCCGGAAAATCGCCGAGCGCCTTCCTGCGGATGCCCGCCCCGTGATTGTAGCCGTAACGGCCAATGCCCTGCCGGGCGACCGGGAGAAATACATCGAAGCGGGCATGGACGACTTCCTGGCCAAACCTTTTTTGGTCAAAGACTTGTCCGTCATCATCCGGAAATGGTCCAAAAAGCCCACCTCTACCATCTGATCTTTGATCTTTGTTCATTTTTTCGGCCCGTTATCGGTCAAAATTCCGAAATTTGCGCCTTCAATAATTGGTCAACCATTAACTCCCTTTTTTAATTCAACCTTTTAGCTTGAATAAGCTCATGGACAATCGCTTATTTCCTTGCTGAAAACTGAAACCGGGAAGTAATCTTTGACCGTTGCCAAAATGCTGAACATATGCGATTTTCACTTTCCTTGTTGATGTTCCTTCTCATTCTTTCCTGCAGTTCCAAAGCGCCTTCCGATGCCTTTAACCAGGGAACGCAGGCTTCGGGTGAAGATATCTCAGCTGACCCGGCAGGGCCCGCACGCATCGAATTCAAGATCGCCGGCGCTCCTGCGGGACAGGTTCGGCTGATCGGATTCTATGCCGACCAGAATTTTGTAGCGGATACCACTACCGCTGACGCTTCAGGGCATTTCATCTTTCAAAAGAATGACGGCTACAACGCCGGTTTCTATTTTGTGATGATGCAGGGAAATGTCAGCTTTCAAATGCTGCTGAATGCCACCGAGCAGAATTTTTCCATGTCGGCCAATGTTTCCGACCTCATCAATACCATGAAGGTGAACGGCTCACTCGACAACGAACTGTTGTACAAGAACCTGGCGTTCCAGGCCAGGCAGGAGCCCATCTTCAATCAGGTTTCGCAACAATTGAAGGCCGCGGCTCCCGGTTCGGCGGATTACCAGCGCATCAAAGCCGAGCAGGACAAACTGGTGGCCGAACGAAAGGCCCATATCCAATCCTTCCAGGATGAATACCCCACGGCCTTGTTTACCAAATTCAAGATCGCCGGGCAGAACCCCGAGCCCCAGGTGATCAAGAAACCGAACGGAACCCTGGATACCCTGGCGCAATTAGCCTTGTACCGTTCGCAGCTTTGGGACAATGTGGACTTCAGCGATAACCGCCTGCTGCATACGCCCGTCATTGTGAACAAGCTGAAGCGATACATCGGCGAGCTCACCGTTCAGCATCCGGATTCGATCAACAAATCGGCCGGACTGCTGGTGGATAAAGTCCTGAACCATAAAGAATACCTCAAGTTTTTCGCCAACTGGATCACCTTGTATTACGACCCGGAAAAGACCACGCTGATGGACCCGGAGGCCGTGTTTGTGTACATGGTCAAGAACTATTTCAAACCCGAACTGGCCTATTGGTCCGACTCCGCCGAGGTATACGCCCTTCAACTGCGCGCCTATGAAATGGAAGCGAGCCTGGTGGGCCGTAAAGGTCCGGATGTGAGCGCGCCGTCGCCGGACGGCAGCCTCAAGTCCATCTATGAAATGAAGGCGCCCTATATCCTGGTATACATGTACGACCCGAACTGCGAGAACTGCGCCGTCGAGACGCCCAAACTGGTCAAATTCTACCAGGAGTGGCGGTCGAAAGGCGTGGATGTTTACGGGATTGCGCTCAATACGGATATCCCGGAATGGAAGGCCTATATCGCCAAGAACAGGATTACCTGGACCAACGTATTTGACCCCACGAACAAATCCATTTACGCCAAGTACTATGTCAATCATACGCCTGAGCTCTACGTGCTGAACCCGGACCGGACCGTTATTGCCAAAAACCTGAAAGTTGAACAGGTGCCGACGGTCATCGAAAAGGACATGCGTTCCAGGGCGGGGCATTGATCGCGCAGGCCGGCGTCCGTTTAAATGCTGAAAGATCGATGAAAAAAAGGATAGCGCTCGACATGGATGAGGTCATCGCCGATGTCACGCCCAAATTTCTGGACCTCTACGAAGAAGCCTACGGTCGCCGGCTGGAGCCCGGTGATTTCTGGGGCAAGAAAATCTACGACCTCCATGAAGACGCCTATGTGCTGCGCGACCGGCTGCACGACAAGGGCTTCTTCAGGGATCTTCCCGTGATGCCCGACAGCCAGGAGGTTGTGCGGCGCCTGTGCGAGGACTACGATGTGTTCATCACCACGGCCGCCATGGAGTTCCGTTCCTCCTTTGAGGACAAATTTGACTGGCTGGCGGATCATTTCCCGTTCATCCACTGGAAAAATATCGTCTTTTGCGGCGACAAGAGCATCATCAAGGCGGATTATATGATCGATGATCACGTCAAGAACCTGCTTAATTTTGATGGGAAGGGCCTGTTGTTCACCGCTTCCCATAACGCGGAAGAAACCCGCTTTACCCGGGTGAACAACTGGCGGGAGGTGGAAGGGTTTTTTTATGAGAGAGAGGATGAGAGGGTGAGAGGGTGAGAGGGTGAGAGGATGAGAGGGTGAGAGAGGGAGAGAGCCTGCGAATTGACCACTATTATGAGCGTGTGGGTAGAAAAAATATGGCCCTTATTCAAGCTGAAGGCGCGGTATGCCACGACGTCGGCTATGGCTACGGCAGCGGAATACGGCATTTATGCCGCGTTGATCTATTGGCTGTTGTTGCAGCCGACGGCGGCGCATGTGATCAGTTATACCTGTTCGATGCTGATCAATTTCGTGTTGCAGCGATTTTTTGTGTTTGACGTCCGCAGGAAGGTGAGGACGGTGTTTTTGATTGCGGCATTGGTTTCCCTGGGGGCCATTACGCTGAGCTCGGTGTTGTTCATCGGGTTGACGAGCCTGCCGTTTTTTGCCAAAAACCATTTCCTTGCGAAGGGGATAGCCACGGGGATCGTATTTTTTTATAATTTTTACCTCAAACGGTACGCTTTCGAGAAGCGGTTTCTGTGATTCCGGAAAAATAATATCTTCCGCTTTCTTGCCCGGTATGCCATTTTTACCTATCTTTGCCACCACATACATGTTCGGGATATCAGCACTTTTTCTCAAGCTTAATACCCCCCATCGCCTAAACATTAGCTCGAATTCGTTCGTTAGCGTAAACTCACGTTCCAACTTTTACGCCATCTTGGGTGCAATCAGAGGAAATTGAACATTCACGCGCGTTGCTTTTGGGCCATACAATGACTACATGTATCCCGGTTTTAGGCTATGCGGGTAATTTTCTACCTTTGTTCTTTGCATGAATTTCCATTTACAGGTGAATAATTTGCGGTAGTTTGTAATTTTGCCGGTCAATCAAAAGAGAGCAATTTTTTATGAAATTGGAAAAATTGGTCGCGGTGAGCGGTATGTCCGGGTTGTACCGGATGATAGCGAATCGCAAAAATGGACTCATTGTTGAAGAAATCGGCACAGGAAAACACCGTTTTGCGCCATCCAGAAAACACCAGTTTACCCCATTGGAATCCATTGCGATTTACACGGATGACGGTGAATCTACCGAATTGGCAAACGTATTTCGCAACATGCTGGATCAACTTGAGGACAATCCTCCCGCCGACACAAGCGCCGGCGATGAAGATATCAAGGAATATTTCGCCGACGTATTGCCCAACTACGACCATGACCGGGTGCGCGTCAGCGACATGAGGAAAGTGATAAAATGGTTTAATTTACTACACACAAATCAGCTACTGGACCCTGAAGCGGAGACGACCGAAGACGAGGAAGAGTAATCTTCCAAAATCCGGCTCCAGCTCGATTGGAAAACTGCACAATTTTAAAATCTATGGGAGCAGCTATCGAGGTACCGGAACCGTTAAAACGAAAATTTGTACCATCCAACTTTCAGGTAACCACCTGGGCTGAACTGGACGTTTACTACCGAAGCCTGGTAGAACGGCCGCTGCTTTCGGTTGCTGCATTGGAACGTTGGATACTCGATCGCAGTGAACTCGATGCGGTTGTGAGCGAATCTTTTTCGTGGCGGTATATTAAAATAACAGTTGACAGTTCGGACGAAGCGGCGGACGAAGCATACCAGTACGCCGTTCAGGAACTTTCGCCGCGCATTGCCGCGTATGAAAATACCCTCAATCACAAACTGGTAGCCTGTCCTTACACCTCCCAGCTCGATCCGGTCAAATACGGCATTTACCTGCGCAATATTCAGAATGAGGTCGACCTCTTTCACGAAGAGAATATTCCGCTCGCCACCGAAGTCCAGCTCAAAGCAAAAGAATACGGCCGCATTTTCTCCGAAATGACCATCGGCGTCAACGGCCGTCAGATGACCCTTCAGAAAGCCGGCGCCCTGCTGGAAGAAACGGATCGCGAATATCGCGAAGCCATTTACCACAAGATCTACGGCCGGATACTGGAAGATACCGAATGCCTGGAAAGCCTTTTTGACGACCTGCTCGTCAAGCGCCACCAGATTGCCCTGAATTCCGGATTTGACAACTTCCGCGATTTCAAATTCAGGGCCCTCGGCCGGTTCGATTATTCCATTTCGGACTGCCTCGATTTCCACGAAGCCATCCAGCTCGAGATCCTGCCCCTGCTGGATGATTTCAACCGCTTCCGGAAAAAAGCCCTCAACCTGGAACAATTGCGGCCGTGGGACCTCCACGTCGATACCAGCAAGAAGGCGCCCCTGAAGCCGTTCAACGACATCAACGAATTGGTTGAGAAGTCCGTCGCCTGCCTCTCCAGCGTCAACCCGCTGTTCGGCAAGGTCATCGGCACCATGCAGCAGATGGGCCACCTCGACCTCGAATCCCGCAAAGGCAAACGCCCGGGCGGATACAATATGCCGCTGCACCTGACCGGCGTACCCTTCGTGTTTATGAATGCCTCCAACTCGACCAACGATATGAGGACGCTCATGCACGAAAGCGGCCATGCGGTGCATTCCTACCTGACCAAAGGACTCAAACTGACCTCCGACAAAAAGGTGCCTTCCGAAGTTGCCGAACTCGCGGCCATGACCATGGAATTGCTGACCATGGACCATTGGGGCCTGTTCTTTGACAGCGAGGAAGATCTTCGCCGCGCCCGCATCAGCCAGCTCGAAAACGTACTCAAGGTCCTGCCCTGGGTCGCGACAGTGGATAAATTCCAGCATTGGCTCTACACCCATCCGGAACATACCCGCGAAGAGCGCAAGATCTCCTGGATGGAGACCTTCCTTTCCTACAGCTCGGATGAGGTCGACCGGTCGGGCCTTGAATACTACTCCGAATATGTATGGCATAAGCAACTCCATATTTTCGAAGTACCCTTCTACTACATCGAATACGGAATGGCCCAGTTGGGCGCCGTCGCGATCTGGAAGGCCTACAGGGAAAACCCCGAACTGACGGTGCAACGCTATATCAGCGCCCTCAAGCTCGGATATTCCAGACCGATCAAGGAGATCTATGAAACCGCGGGCATCCGGTTTGACTTTTCCAGGGCATACGTCAAGGAACTGGGGGCTTTCATCAAACATGAACTCGACACCCTCCTGACCATGGAAAGCTGAAAAGAGATAATTGTCCGCTGTAAAACGTTATTGAAACATTAAATGTCCCTCCGGGGATTCTTCCGAACATCTTTTTGCCGTATTTTGTCGTTCTAGTATTTATGAAGCTGCGATCAGTATCCTGACAACAGATCGCCGCGCAGAACAAAATGCGGAACATCCTGTGCATATCGCTCCTCATCTTTTTCGCTCAATCGTGTGAGAAAGAGACCCATCGGCTGGACCAATATTCAGTCCACGGGATCGATGTTTCCCATCACCAAAAGCAAATTGTCTGGGATACCGTTGCGGCGCAGCGCGTCCATTTTGCCTTCGTGAAAGCGACGGAAGGGGCCAGTTTTGCCGACAGCCTGTTCTGTTACAACTGGGACGAAATGAAGCGGGTCGGCCTCCGGCGCGGCGCCTACCATTTCTACCGGCCCAATACTTCTCCCATGCTGCAAGCCATGCATTTCAGCAATTGGGTGGAAATGGAGGAAGGCGACCTCCCGCCGGTGCTCGATGTGGAGGTGCTGGACGACGCCAATCCCTACGGCCTGGTAGCCGGCATCCGGACCTGGCTCGCCCTCGTCGAATGGCGCCACGGCGTCAAACCCATCATTTATACCAATCTCCGTTTCTACAACGAATACCTCTCCGGCCAATTCAATGACTATCCGGTCTGGATCGCCCGATACAACCAAAGCCAACCCGAGCTTTCCTGCGGGCGCGATTGGGATTTCTGGCAATACGGCAACCGCGGCAACCTGCCCGGCATCGACGGCTATGTTGACTTCAATGTGTACAAAGGCACTTTCGAACAACTCGACTCCCTTTGCAGGCGCGGCGCCGATCTGGTGAGTATGGCGTATTAGGCTAGTCGTAAGTCTGTAGTCGTAAGTCTGTAAGTCGTAAGTAGCGACGGAAAATTTTCCGTCGCATAAGTCGTAAGTGAGGTGATGGCGGCGATTCCAGGCATATTGAGGAAGTTGTCAGTTGTCAGCGGTCGGTCCGGTGGAAGCGATGGTGCGATTTTGCAACCGACGCCGCCATCAACAATTAACAATCATAGCCTGCCCAGCTTTAGCGGGGTAATTGTCAATCATCAATCAATACAATTGACAGTCAAATCGGACGAGTATTGTTTCCCCGCTCCCTGAAGGCGTCAACCCGGAATCTTCATCCCGCCGCCTGCATTTCCGGCAATTCCGTTCCCTGCGCTTCTTTCAGCAACGGATTGAGCCTTTTGATGATCTCCCTGCGAAGGTATAAAAGGGTAACGGTAGCCGCCATTACATCAGCGATGGGAAAAGACCACCAGATGCCTTGCAGTCCCATAAAGGCCGGCAGGACGAGGATGAGCGGGATCAGGAAGAATCCCTGCTTGGTCAGGGTGAGCAGGAGTGCGGGGATCGATTTGCCGATGGCCTGGAAATAGGCTGATCCCACCAGTTGCGTGGTGATGAGCGGCGTGGCGAGGAAGGCTGTGACCAAAGCCGGGCTTGTCGCGCTCAGGAGGTTCGCGTCCTGGGAAAAGAGACCGACCAGCGCTTTGGGGAAGATCATGATCCCGGCGAAGATGACCACTGCTACGGCCGTTCCGCCTTTGACGGATGTGGTAATGCTTTCCTTGACCCTTTTCCACTTTTCAGCGCCGTAATTGTACCCTGCGATGGGTAAAAAACCCTGTGTGATGCCCAGTACCGGGAAGTTGGCGAACATCATGACGCGGTTGATCACGCCGTAGACCGCCACCGCCAGCTCGCCGCCGTGGTGAAACAGCGAATTGTTCAATACGATGCTCAGCACGCTGATCGTGCCCTGCCGCGCCAGGGTGACAAAGCCGATCGAGGAGATCTCCTTTACGATTTTCCAGCGGAGGGTAAGCGTTTTCCAGTGCAGCCGCAGTTCGGTCGGCCCCAGGAAAAAGAACCAGAAAGTATAAGCGGCGGCCAGATAGTAGGAAATGGTCGTAGCCCATGCCGCGCCTTCCAGTCCCCACCCGAAACCGGCAATGAAAACCGTATCCAGTACGATATTTGTAAGCGCGGACGTCAGCATGACCAGCATGGCCGGCCTCGGGCTGCCCTGGGCGCGCATCACGTTGTTGGACATCATCGCCCAGGCCAGGCACGGAATGCCCGTCAGCAGGATGTTGAAATATACGCCGGCCGGCGCTTCAATATCGCCCTTGCCGCCGAATAGCTGCAGGATCGGGTGCTGCGCGAATGACCCCAGGATCACAATGGTTACGGCCAGCAGGATGGTCATGCAGGCCATTACGCCGAACGTATCCTCCGCTTTTTTGCGGTTGCCTTTGCCCAGCGCCCGGGAAACAACCGACGAACCGCCGATACCGATGGCCATGCCGATGGAAGAAATCAGAAAACTGATGGGCAGCACAACCGTAATGGCCGCGATGCCGAGACTGCCCACGAAACGGCCGATAAAAATGGTATCGACAATGAAGTTGACGGACATGACCAGAATGCCGATGGAAGCGGGCAGGGCCATTTTCAACAACAGCCTGCCCATGGGCGCCTGGCCAAGCTCTTCGGAAGATTTTTTGTTAGGTCGGGTGCTCATGATCTTAGGTCAAACATGGTCGTCAGGACCAAAAATACTAGGTATAGATACGCATAACTTCCGGATAAGTTTGTTTTTCAGCTAATTTTAACCCGTGAACCTGATCGATCACCATCGGATTATTCAAATAACCGGCCGATCCGGCCCGAAACCGCTGCCCGAAGGTGCCTGGTTTCGGTCGGGCAGGGAAGCCCTGGTCGCGCTGTTGCGGTCCTGGAAACGGCCCGTACCGGAAGGACGGATCGTCCTGCTGCCTGCTTTTTGCCCGGAAGGCCTCTACGCGCCGTTTCGATCGGAGGGTTGGGACATCGTTTTTTATGATCTGACCGTGGAAGGAAACCCTGATTTCAGTCACCTGCAAAGACTTGCTCTCCGAACCCAACCGCAGGTGGCCGTTCTGATCCACCTGTTCGGCGTTCGGCGGGATATCGTGACTTTCCGGAAAGTCCTCGGCGATAGCGTATTTATCATTGAGGATTTTGCGCAAACCTGGCCGGCAGAGCACCTGGCGCACAACCCGCAGGGCGGTGATGCCCGATTATTCTCCCTCCCAAAACTGGCGGGGCTGCCCGATGGCGGAGGATTGGAACTGGTTGCCGGCGGCCGGCCAACGGTAGAAAAACCCGGATCGGCTTGGGGCTATACCGGATTGCGATTTGGCGCGTTGATAGCGGCGACCCTGGCCCGAAAAACCGGCGTAAAGTTTTTCCGGTGGTTGTCCATCGCTTTGAACGGCCGGGCATATCGCATCCTGAGGTCCGGACCTGGGACTGCCCGCCGGATGTCCGGAGTCAGCCGCTTCCTTCTGCGCAGGCTGGACCAAAAGCGCCTGATCGACCGTCACCTGAAACAGGCGGAGATCTACCGTACAGGGATTAAAAATCAAACCGTAACCGCGATGGATAACGGCGGCGACTGGCCGATGATCGGATTCCCGGTCCTGGTGGACAACCGGCCCCATTTTCTGGAATGGCTCGCGGTGAAGGGCGTTGTTCCGCTTGTCTTTTCTGCTGCCTGGTCCTTTATACCGGAAGGCGAAGACCACCTGTTCCCGGGCGCGACGGCATTATCCGGCCGCCATGTCCTGTTGCCGGTCTGCGTCAAATTGACGGATGATGATATTTGGGAGGTGGTCCGGGCGGTGAATGATTACCCGGGTTAGGGATTTTTTCTCAACTCACCTTTGTGGTAGGTACCCAGTACTTTTCCCTGCAAGGTCCTGCCGACAAACGGGCTGTTCCTGGATTTCGAACGGATGTCTTTTCCGGTATACACCCATTCCCTTTCGGGGTCAAAGAAGGTCAGGTTGGCAGCGGCGCCTTCTTCGATGTGGGGTACGGCCAGGTTCAGGGCTTTTCGCGGACGTATAGCCAGGATCTCCGCCAGTTTTTCCGGGGCGGGGCGGGCGGTATTCAAGGCGGAAAAGGTCGTTTCCAGGCCCAGCGCGCCGGATTTTGCGTATGGGAATTCCAGTTTTTTGGCTTCTTCTTCCAGGGGTGTGTGGTTGGAACTGACCAGGTCGATGGTTCCGACCAGCAGGGCCTCCAGGAGGGCTTTCCTGTCGTCGGCACTGCGCAGGGGCGGGGCCAGTTTCAGGTTGGAATCGAACCCGGCGAGGTCTTCGTCTGTGAAATAGAGATTGTGGGCGGCTACGGATGCCATGGCGTTCAATCCGCGGGATTTGGCCTGGCGGATCAGTTCAACCGAACGCGCGCTGGAAATGGTGTGCAGCAGCAGCCTTGATCCGGTATAGGCCAGCAGGTCCAGATCGCGCTGGACGATCAGTTCTTCGGCCAGGGCCGGGATGCCCGTGAGTCCAAGGCTTGTACTGGTATATCCTTCGTGCATCTCGCCGTGGGGCGCAATGGCCAGGTCCATCGGCCGGTTGATGATCAGGCCGTCGAAGGCCCTGACGTATTGGAGGGCGCGCATCATCAGTCCGGCGTGTTGCACCGGCTGTTTACCGTCGGTAAAGGCTACGGCGCCGGCAGCGTGCATGTCCATCATTTCCGTGATGTCGGTCCCGGCGCAATCCATGGAAATGGCGCCCGTGGGATAGATATCAACCGGAAGCCTGTCCGATTGCCGCAACATATACAGGATGCCCGGCTTGGAATGCGTAACCGGCGCGGTGTTGGGAAAACAAGCCAGCCCTGTAAAGCCGCCCGCCAGGGCCGCGTCGGCGAGGGTCGAAAAATCCTCCCGGTGTTCAAACCCCGGATCACCGGAATGAGCGCCGATATCCACCCAGCCCGGTGAGCAGTACGCGCCGTTCAGGTCCCACTCCTTAACCGAGCCGGGCGCTTTCCCCGGGTCGGTGATTTTACCGTCCCTGATGTAAAGATTGGTTTGCCTGAGGTGCCAGGGTCCGTCCGGATCCAGAATGGTTACGTTGCGGATCAGGTAATTCATCCGATCAAAAATTTCGGCAAATTTAAAAAGGATATTTAAATTTATTCCGGTTGAATCGCCGGAGCTGAAAATCAGGGGTGGCAGTCTTCAGTTGTCAGTTGGCAGTTGGCAGTCTTCAGTTGTCAGTTGTCAGTCTTCAGTTGGCAGTATCCAGTCGGCAGTATCCAGCATCTAGCATCTAGCATCCAGCATCCAGCATCCAGCATCTAGCATCTAGCCTCCAGCCTCCACCACGCCTCACCGTGGCAGCATCCCCGTCTACCGTCTACCATCTACCGTCTACCGTATAATTCCGATCATTCCACCAAACCCCTTTCTCCAGGTGTTTATACACATCGAGACCGGCAGGCCGGATCAGCAGCTCGTCCAGCAGCAGTTCGTTTTTGCCCAGATCCTTGTTGAGGAAAGTCCAGCGAACGGCCGAACCCGGTTGTTCCGCCTGGACCTGCCATTCGATCAGGGCCCATCCGTTGGCATCGAACACTTTGACCTTGTCCTTGACCTGCGACCGGACGGATTGCCGTACTTCCCCTGAGGTGGGGTCGTAGAGCTGGATTTCCATGTCGCTCCGGGTGTTCAGGTCGCCGTCGATATACATCCAGGCGGAGAAAACATAAGCCTGCGCACTGTCGCCGGGAAGCGGACCGTCGTACAGGGTGCTGAGTTCATTCATGACGCCTTTGAAGCCGCCGGCTCCTGAATAGGGATGATCGGATGGCTTGTCGTCGAAAGAGCGGTAGACAAACCGGGCTGTGGAGTCGCTCAGCAGCCAGCCGTCCCGGGCGGATAGCGCGTCGCCGGACATGCTGCGCTGGATCGAAGCTATTTTGCGGTCGATCCGTTCCTGAAAGGATTCCAGCGGCAGTTCGTACAACCGGAATTCCTTTTTCTCGTAGAGGAGCAGGGCGCCGTCGAGCAAATGGCGGAAATCCTGACCGAAATCGGCGTGGCGGATGGTATCCCAGGCCATGAGCAGCGGCTTTTTGTTGGGAAAATCCGACAGGATGGCCGGCAAACGGTACGGCTCGGTCACCAGTTGCAGTTGTTTGAGGGTTTGCGACCGGGAGGTCCGGGTAAGGTGCGATCCTGAGAGGGGCAATCCTGTCTGGATGGAAATGGTTTCGCTTTTCTGGGCGACCAGGCCGCTGATATCCCACCAGAACTGATCGGATCCCAGGTTGAAATAGGGGATGGGCAAAATGGATTGATAGGCGGCAAAATTGACCTCCTTGAGGTCGGTAAACCGCTTGCCCGGTTCGTATTCTTCAATGGGGTCCAGCCGCAGGTCTTTGTCCCAGGCAAAAGCATGGGCTTCGAACAGCAGGACGGCCAACGGGAGGGCCATCATCAGCGGCTTTTTGCCCCATACCCGGTAAATGGCCGTGATAGCCGCTATGTTGACGGCATAATAGAAGACCCAGGCAAACCGCCCGATGGACCTGAACTGGCGGATCGGACCGGTATGGTTCAGCAGGCCCTCCAACCCGGGAATGATGAACGGTATGCCGAACGCGAAGATCAGGATGGCAGCCGAAGCGACCAGGGTATAGATCATCCACTGCCTGCGGTCGACGGGTTGCTCTGCCGGCATAACCGTATCAAAACGGCGTTTTGCCAGCGCAACTACCAGCAGAACCAGGCCTGCAATGGCGGTTAATCCGATATAATTGCGCGCCTCGAAATCGAAATGCCGCAGTTTCAGCATATGCTCGCCCAACCATTTCCAGTGGGGTTCGAACGGCGAATACAGCAATCCGCCCGGATAGGCCCGGTAGTTGAAAAAGCCCCAGGGCAGCCCGGACCGGTCGTTCACAGGGTCGCCGGCATTCATCCACCAGTTGAAGAAAACGAAAGGGAGGAGGACCGCCAGGCCGTAGTGCAAGGCATAGCGGGGCAGCCGTTTCCAGTCGCGCCGCCATAACCAGCGGATGCCCATGTATCCCGTGATGGTGAATGCCATGATGGCAAAGAAATAGAAATGGATCTGGGCAAAAATAAAAATAGACAGCCCCAGGCCCAGGGCCCACCGCCAGTCCTCGCGTTCTTCCCATCGCAGCAGCAGGTAAAATACGACCGGAACGACCTCCGGGTGCGCCAGCCCGTAATGGGTGCTCATGCGGTGTATCTGCGGCGACAGAAAGGCAATGCCGATGGCTGCCGCGACCGAAACCCAGCCCGGCAAACCCAGCCGCATGAAGATCAGCCATAAGAACACAGCGGCCAGCAGAATGGAGACCAGCATGGAAAAATGCATGATGCCCAGCGCGTAGTGCTCCAATCCAAGGAACTTGACCGCATTGCTGAGCAGCGGCTGGCAATTGCCCGGAATGACATGGTCGCCGAACGGGTAATTCATCCCGGCATAATGGGAGTAACCCGTGTCGTTTTTTATATGGTACAGATAGGCGTGATAGGCCTGGTAACCGTCTCCCCAGGGTTCAATGACCCGGCTGTTGCCGTATTCGAAATAATCCGGAAACCGCCAGAGAATCGCTGCTGACGTCAGGACAATTAGCGTGATGAGGGAAAGGACGGAAAGATTCTTCAGCATAGGCATTCGGCCAATAAAGCCCAAAGATAAGGCAAGCTGACGTACAGAACGGCCCGGAATGGTTTTTTATCCGCATCCGCCTTCCTGAAAAATGGATTTACTACCTTTACCAACGGCATTTGCCATACCTGAAATCAATTTTCGGGTGTCCAGAAACTTTACCGCCTGCAAAAAACCGGCAACCGGCAACAGCGAAACGGAGACTAAAAACAAACAATATGGCATATCGCGATTTGGCACTTGAAATTGTTCGGGCTACCGAGCTCGGGGCTATTGCGTCCTCTTATTTTGCCGGCAAGGGAGACAAAGAGGGCGGCGACAAAGCTGCAGTGGACGGTATTCGGTATTACCTCAGCACCATCGATATTGACGGAACCGTGATCATCGGCGAGGGCGAAAAGGATAAAGCGCCCATGTTGTTCAACGGAGAGAAAGTGGGAACGGGAAAGGGACCGAAAGTGGATATTGCCGTTGACCCGGTGGAGGGGACGACGTTGCTGGCCAATGGGCAGTTTAACGCCGTGGCGACCATTGCCATGTCAAAACACGACAGCATGCTGCGGCCCGGCAGCTCCTTTTATATGAACAAACTGGTGGTGCCCGGCCAGGCTAAAAACGCGATCGATATCCGGAAGTCGGCGAGTGAGAACCTGAGGAATATTGCCGAGGCCCTCAATAAGGATGTCCGGGCATTGGCTGTTTTTGTGCTCGACCGCCCCAGGCATGAGGAACTGATCCGCGAGATCCGCATGCTGGGCGCCAGGATCTTCCTGGCCCCGCACGGGGACGTGACCGGCGCTGTTGCCGCTGCATTGCCGGATACTGAGATAGATGTCATGATCGGCATCGGCGGCACGCCCGAAGCGATCCTGTCGGCGGCGGCGGTCAAAGCTATGGACGGGGGGATGCAATGTATGCGTGCGCCGCAGTCCGAGATGGAAAAAAGCCGGCTGTTGGCAGAGGGCGCCGACCTGGAAGAAGTGCTGAACCTGGACAACCTCATCAGCTCGGACGATACCTATTTCGCAGCCACGGGCATCACCAGCAGCCCTTTCCTGAAAGGCGTTACCTTCAAGGCCAATGGAATTGTAACGACCCACAGCATCGTTATGCGATCCAGGTCGGGGACCGTTCGGTATATCGAAGGCATTCACAACCTGAAAAAGAAACTTTCCGGGGTGGAGTACGAGCTTCCCGGGTGATTGATACACAAAACAGCCGGTTAACCGGAATCTGATGAAGTATTGGCAGATTAAAAAAATTGCGTTCTTTTTTGTCTTTGCGGCAGGTGTCCTGCCGGTTTTTACCCAATCCGCAGGCAAGGTCTCCCAGGTTTGGGTGGCCGATCAAGGGGACGGCACCTATAAAAATCCCATCCTGTACGCCGATTATTCCGATCCGGATGCGATCCGGGTAGGGGAGGACTATTACCTGACGGCCTCCAGCTTCAATTGCATGCCGGGGCTGCCCATTCTGCATTCCAGAGACCTGGTGAACTGGGAAATTATCGGCCACGCGCTTCAAAAGCAGATCCCGGAAGCCTTTTTTGAGGTCCCGCAACACGGCAACGGGGTATGGGCGCCCTGCCTAAGGTACCACGACGGCGAATTCTACATCTACTGGGGCGACCCGGACCACGGCGTGTACATGGTCAAAACCCGCGACCCGGCCGGAGATTGGGAGCCGCCGGTGCTGGTGAAAGAAGGCAAGGGCATCATCGATACCAGTCCGCTCTGGGACGACGACGGACAGGTCTACCTCGTACACGGGTGGGCCGGCAGCCGTGCAGGCGTCAACAGCCTGATCACCGTCAATCGCATGAATGC
Organism: Lewinellaceae bacterium; assembly: GCA_020636325.1. GTDB lineage: Bacteria > Bacteroidota > Bacteroidia > Chitinophagales > Saprospiraceae > JACJYC01. The sequence goes on along the minus strand of JACJYC010000005.1, from coordinate 354,359 downwards.
CGATGGCACCCGCGTCCTGGATGAAGGCAAACACGTGTTCGACGGTCACGACGGCCACAAGACGATCGAAGGCCCCAAATTCTATAAACGAAACGGCTATTATTACATTTTCGCTCCGGCGGGCGGCGTACCGACCGGGTGGCAGTTGATCCTGCGATCCAGGGATATCTATGGTCCGTACGAAGAAAAGATCGTATTGGAGCAAGGCAGTACCCCGGTCAACGGCCCGCACCAGGGCGGCTGGGTGGAAACGCCCGGCGGAGAATCCTGGTTCCTTCATTTTCAGGATGTCGAAGCCTACGGCCGCATTCTTCACCTGCAGCCCGTACGCTGGGTCGGCGACTGGCCCATGATGGGAGAGGACAAGGACGGCAACGGGGTGGGCGAACCCGTTTTGAGGCATAAAAAGCCCGATGTGGGCGCCACTTACCCCATTCAGACACCTGCCGAAAGCGATGAATTCAATACCGACGTGCTGGGCTTGCAATGGCAGTGGCACGCCAACCCCCGGGTAGTGTGGAGCGCGCTGCTGCGCGGCAAGGATTATCTGCGCCTGTTTGCGGTGAATCAGCCGCAAGGGGCGGCTAACCTGTGGCCGGTACCCAACCTGTTGTTGCAGAAATTTCCGGCGCCCGACTTTACAGCCACGACCAAAGTCACCTGGCAGGTGGAATTCGAAGCCTGGCAGGAAAAAAAAGCGGGGCTGATCATAACCGGCAATGACTACGCTTACCTCGCTATCTCGCAGGACGACAAAGGGTACAAGATAAGCCAGGTCCGCTGTAAAAATGCTGAAAAGGGCACGGCCGAAGAAGTCGTTGCGGAAAAACGGATCGGCACGAACACGGCATACCTCCGGGTGAATGTCAGCGGCCCGGATGCCAAATGCCGGTTCAGCTACAGCGAGGACGGGCAGCGTTTTACGCCCATCGGCGAGGAATTTACCGCCCTGCCCGACAAATGGATCGGCGCCAAGGTGGGCTTGTTCGCCACCAGCGCCAGTAATGCCCGGCGGGGCAGTTATGCTGATTTTGACTGGTTCCGGGTGACGAAATGATCAGGTGCGGTTCCAGATATCCAGATAGATCTTCCAGTCCCCATCCGGCATTTTCCGCCATACAATGACGTATTTGCCGCGCCAGGGCGCCTCCGCGCCGTCGGCTGTGCGGGTTTTTCCCTCATAATATCCCCAATCGTAGGCCTCTTCGCCGATGATGCGGATCTCTTCGGGCATGATCCGGTGGTGGATGGTCCTGGATTTGCGTTCCGGCGGGGGGATCCAGTATCCGGCGATGGCTTTTGCGCCCTGGAGGATCTCCATCCGGTCGGGGAAGATTTTGGCGTCATCGGTATAAGCGCCTACTACCTTATCGTATTCCCCGGCGACGAGGTTTTTGGAAAAGGCATCGATGTTTTGATGGATCTTCCCGAGATCCGTGGCCAGGAATTGTTTTTTCAGGGTCTCGTAAGTATCGGATAGTTCTGCAATGAGCGGCAGGGACTCGTGGAGGTTTTCCTTGCCCATGAAGGCGGCCAGGGCCTTGCCGTCCAGACGGCTGATGAGGGCCGTCCATCTATCCCAGGCCGGGAGTTTTTCCAGTTGGCCGTAATACAAATCATTGAATCCTTCAACGGCGTAATATTGGGTTCTGTCGATCCAGGGGTCATCGCCTTCCGCAAAAACGGCAAACGGGGCGATCATATCCTCGGAAGAAGGATCGAGGCTGTACCGCTTGCCGAAACTGTAGCGCGCCGCCAGCCACGCCCGTTTACCAGCTACGCCCAGCGACGGATCGGCCGGGAACCACTCCCCGGTGGCGTTGTCGAAGATTTCCAGCCAGACGTGATCGTTGTGTTGTTTGCCGAAAACGGAAGCGCGCACACCGGTCTCTTTAACCCGTTCTTCCGCATCTTTCTGCCGCCTTTCCGTCAGTACGTGCAGGTTGATCTCCCGGATGCGCCGCATCTTCAGGCCGAGGGTTTCCATGCAGGCCTTGCTCACCTGGGCCAGTTCGTTGCAATTGCCGCCTTTGCGCTCCAGAATGTCCCTGACCGTCCGGCGCTGGTAGTCGGTGGCCGTCCAGTCGAAATAACGCGCAAACCAGTCGATCACAAAGGATGCCTTTTCAAAATCCGATTTGGCATCGCGGGTGACGTAATGCGCGAATGCCGGCAAATCAGCGACGGCCAATGCATATAAACTGTCAACAGGGAGTGTTTTTTCCTGAGAAAAAGCCCAGGTGGAAACGAACAGCAGGGTGATTTGAACCAGTTTTTTCATGATGTCCATTTTTGGTAGGTTGTCGGGAATATTCAACCTAATGACAAGGACACGGCCCGGAGGTTGCGGTTTAAAGTTATTCAAATTAATCCTATTTTCGGGACCAGGCGTTAATCTTGAAAAATAATGACCGAAACATTGACGGTTATCAGCTTGTTAGGCGTAGCCCAGGGCGCGGTCATCACGTGGTTGCTTGTCTTTCATACGGACAAAAAGCAACCTGGCAGCGGTCTGGTCAAACTGGTCTTCCTGGCCTGTACGCTGGCTATGCTCCTGATCACCGTGGTCAATGCAGGATGGGTCCGGGAGGTGTTGGGATTGAAGTTGGCCGAGTTGTTCATCACCTATTCGTCGGGGCCGTTAATCCTGTTGTTTGTCGACAGTCAGATCCAAAACAAAACCTCCACAATCTGGAGAACCGCGCTTCATTTCTTACCCGCCCTGGGCGCTCCGGTCCTGGCCTGCCTGGGCATTTACCGGGGCATACTGCCGGCGATGGTTTTCCTGCAGGGTTATTGCCTGATTGCTGCGATCCGCTATTATCGGGCATCCTGCGCCGGTAAGGTCCTTAAGGGAAGCCCGTTCAGGGTCTGGATTCCGCCGCTGCTGTCGTTTTTCTTTTTACTGGCGCTGGCTCAATGGGTGCGGTTCTCATTTTCGGATATCGAACGGTTGAGGCTGATCGTTCCGGCTGTCGCTTCCATGAGTTTTTACCTGATGACCCTTGCCGGCTTTCGGCATTCTGCCTTTTTGGGAAGTAAGCGCGAAAAGAAAGGAGACAAGCCGCTTCCGATCGAGGACGACGGACTGGACCTTCAGCTGGGAAAACTGATGCAAGAGGATGGGATCTATCAGAACCCGGACCTGACGCTGACCCGGCTGGCGGCTGACCTGGATTGTCACCCCAATTATCTGTCGGCCTATATCCGGTCAAAGCATAATCAGGGTTTTACGGACTATATCAATGCGCTGAGGGTGCAAAAAGCGGAAGGATTGTTATTGGACCCGGAAATGGCGCAATACACCATCGAAGCGATTGCCAAAGCGTCGGGCTTCCATTCCCGGTCGGCCTTTTATCAGGCGTTTAAGGATCATACGGGTTTGACGCCTGGAGCATTCAAAAAGGGAAAATTGTCCGGATAATGAAAGTCAGGACAACCGCAGGGTTTATTTCGACCCGTTGAACTTCTTCCGGCCCTACCTTTACCGGAAAATCAACCGACTGACATGAATGTACTTCGCACCGGCCTCCTTTGGGGGCTTTTAATTTATGCTGCAATGGGGTTTTCGCAGGAATATCCCGGAGAACACTGGAAAAAATACACCCATCCTGAGGATGCCGGATTTTCAACCGGGCAGTTGGAGCAGGCGCGCGCCCAATTTGAAGCCAACGGCGGGGCCGCTTTGCTGGCCGTTTACAAAGGCCGGGTAGTGGCGGAGTGGGGACAGGTGAATCGCCGTTTTCGGCAGGCATCCATCCGGAAAAGTTACCTCAGCGCACTGATCGGGATCTACGCGGAAAAGGGGAATATCGACCTGAACAAGACCCTGGCAGGCCTTGGGATCGATGACGTTACCCCTCTTACCGAAACGGAGCGTCAAGCCCGGGTGATCGATCTGCTTTCCGCGCGATCCGGGATCTACCTGCCTTCGGCCTATATGCCGCGCGGAATGGAGGCCAACCTGCCTGAACGCGGCAGTCATGCACCCGGCGAATTCTGGTATTACAACAACTGGGATTTCAATACCCTGGCTACCATTTTTATGCAGGAAACCGGAAAGGATCTGTTTGAAGCTTTTAAAACACATTTTGCCGTTCCGCTTCAAATGGAGGATTTCCGCATGTCCGATACCTACTATCGCTATGAAAAGGACAAATCCGAGCATCCGGCCTATTTGTTCCGCTTATCCGCACGGGATATGGCCCGTTTCGGGTATCTTTTTTTGAATAAAGGCCGGTGGAAAGACCGGCAATTGGTGCCGGCCGATTGGGTGAAGAAGAGCACGGGCATTGTGACCCGGGACCTTGGGCCGCTGTTCAGCAACAAGGGCAGCTACGGCCTGTTGTGGTGGATTTCCAGGGATATTGGCGGCTCTCCCATGTTCTACGCGTCCGGGGCGGGCGGTCAGCGGATCTGCGTTTTTCCGGAAGATGACCTGGTCGTGGTCCACCTGGTGGATACTTATCAGAATCATAATGTCCCGGAAGAATCGGTTCAGGAATTGCTGGGCATGATCCTCAAAGCAAGGGTAGGGGAGCCGGCTTCCGAACCGCAGCTTGAAACGCTTTCTCCGCCTGCAAACCCGGGGCCCATGATGACATTACCCAGGGGAAAAACCGCCGTTTATCTGGGAGAATACCTCCATCCGTTCCTGGGAACAATGACGGTGCAACAGCGCGGCGACCAATTGACGCTCGGCACCAATATCGGGGAATTCAATCTTTACCCAAGGTCTGAAAACACCTTCCTGATCGAAGACATGAATTTCAACGTGGAGTTTGAAAAGGGCGACGGCGATCAAAAAAGGCAGGTCAAAACCACCATGAACGAGAAAAGAGAAATCCTGAAGGCGATCATGTATTATTAACAAGGAGAGCCTTTGCATCCTTCCAGGCGATCCGGAGGCAGTCTGCAAATCCGCCGCCGGGGGTATCCCAGTTCTTCATGCCGGCATTCCGGCCGCCGATCCGCTCGTAAAATGCTCGGGAGGCGTGGTTGGCTTCCAATACCCAGAGATAGAAATCGTGGCGGTCATAGGTCTCAACGATCCATTGGGCAGTCATTTGCATCAGCACCTTCCCGATTCCGCGCCCTTTATAATCCGGCCTGACGTGGAGGTTATCCAGATAGGAGCCCCATTCCGGGTCTTCCAATCCGTAGCCGAAGGCGAAGCCGACCAGGCGGCCGTTCTCTTCGGCTGCGGCTCCCCATTGGTTGGATTGCGGTTGGGCAAAGCGCTCGGCCCAGACCTGGATACGGTCGTCAAAGATCCCGCCGTCCAGATAGGAGTCCGGGAAAATGCCGCGGTAGTGGTCCCGCCAGCTCTCGGTATGGAGCTGGGCAATGGCTTCGGCGTCATTGGAGGTAACCGGTCGGAAGAGCATTTTGAAAGGTAAAAGTTTGGAATGCAAAAGTAGGATAACGGAGGGAATTGGGGAATAGTTCCGCATAGGGTAAAATACAAGCCGAACCAGAATGGTTTGGCAAATGCAAGGGCATAATGTTTCAGAATCCGGCCTCGCCCGAAAGGGGCCGCCAAGCGAGGAAGAGGCTGTTCAATAAAGTGTTTTCTCGCCAAGACGCAAAGCCGCAAAGACGCAAAGTTCTAATTTTCAACACGCTGCGCGTACTGAAAATTGAGGCTGTTCAATAGAGTGTTTTCTCGCCAAGACGCAAAGCCGCAAAGATCTGATTTTTAGCATGCGCAGCTTGCTAAAAATCCGGTTGACACAAAATTCTGAACAGTCCCTTGATGAACAACAAAAACAAACCACAACAAACCACAACAAACCACAACAAACCACAACAAACCACAACAAACCACAACAAACCACAACAAACCACAACAAAACCGCCTTCGCCGAGGCTTCGGCGGGCGGAGCAAACAAAAATAAGCCACAACAAACAAAACCATAAGACAGTTGTCAGTGGGGATGAAGCGAGATCTCGGCTTTGCAACGAGCGACCAACCATCCAACCATGAAGCCATCCAACTCAATCCCCCTCCTTGTCAAACTGGACGCCCCGGACCCGGCCGCTGGACACTTTCATCCCGGACACTTTCCCTTCTTTGTCCTTTTCAAACTCTACCTGCCCGAAAAACCAGGTATTGCCGGCGAATTTTCCTCCCTGACCGGCGCGAAGTTCAATGTCCGGATGGCGTTGGTGGTGTGCGATGAGCTTGCCGTCTTCCACTTTCAGGGTATAGGCCGTTTCCAGTTCGGGGCTGTAAAACCGGCCGGTAAAGGTTGAAAGGTCGACGGAGGCGGGCGAAAATGGTTGTATGCGGGTACATTTGTATTCCTGGCCGCCCTGTTTGAGGGTGAACCGGTTGACTTTGCCGTTGTCCTCGGGTTCGAAGATCACCGTAGCGCCGGCTTCCGGGATAACGAAGGTAGTTTCCGATTGAGGCCTCATTTCGGCTTTGGGCTGCCCCGTACCCTGTCCCATCAATTTGCCTTCTTCCAGCGTGACGGTGATGTTGAATCCCGGCGCGAGTTCGTATTCCCCCACATAGGCATTCAATACGGCGGCGTCGACCTTGACGGCGGTTTCCTCCTTTTCCGGTTTCGGGGCTGCATCGGGTTTCGGCGCCGGTTTGGGTTGGGTCATCCGGTCGCCCAGGTAGATATCGGCGATTTGCAGGCCCAACCCCGTCGGATTGAAGGAAGCCAGATTGCTGAATACGATCACGGCAAAATCCTGGTCCGGGAATCGCGCCAGGGAAGTCCGGTACCCGGCGTCGGCGCCGCCGTGGCTGATCATGGCGAGGCCTTTGTAGGTGCCGATGCCCTGCCCAAAGGCGTATGGGATGGTATCGCCGGAGTTGAGCACGCCCCGTTCCGACATTTGCGCCATAATGCGGGCATTGCCCACTTTCATTTCCTTGAAATTGACGGCCCATTTGGCCAGGTCTTCCACTGTGGTGAACAGGCTGGTAGCGCCCACATTGGCGTAGCTCAATACGCTTTTTTTATATCCTTCGCTGCTTTGATAATAGGAATACGCCCGGTTTTTGACAATTTTTTCGTGGTCATCGTAAAACAGCGTTTGTTTCATCCCGAGCGGTTCGAAGATATGCTGCCGGCACCATTCCGGGAAGGGCTTTTCGGTGACCCGCGCGACGATCTCCGCCATCAGGGTATAGCCCGTGTTGCAATAGAGGTGTTCGGCGTTGGGCTCGAAATTGAGCTCTTTCTGGTTGAAGACCAACTTCAGGATCTGTTCCCGGGTGATCACGTCGTCCAGTCGCCAGCCGGCCAGGGCCAGCAGGTTCCACTGGTCGCGAAGCCCGCTGGTGTGGTGTGCGAGTTGACGAATGGTGATGGGCTTCCCGAAATCGTGCATTTCCGGCAGGTATTTCCGGATATCGTCATCCAGCGAAAGCTTGCCCTGGTCGGCCAGCGTGGCGATGGCGAACGCCGTGAACTGTTTGGACACAGAGGCGATATGAAAGACGGTTGTCGGTGAATTGGGAATGTCGTATTCCAGGTTGGCAAAACCGTAGCCTTTGGAGTACTGCAATTTCCCATCCTTGACCACGGCGACCGCCGCTCCCGGCGAACCCGGCACATTCCATTGCGCAAAAAGCTGATCGACCTTGCCTTCGGGCGTAGTGGACTCCTTTTCCAGGACCTTGATCGCGATGGTATATTTTCCGGGCTTCCCTTCCGGTTCGAGCGGGGCAACATCCAGTCGGTAAGCGCCGGCTACCCTGGTGACAAAAGAAATGAGCTCCGGGCCGTACTGGCCGTTGGGACTGTCGAATTCGCCGAGCTGGGTTCCTTTTGGGTCATAGGCGCGGATGATGAGGTCGATGCCGTCCTGGACGACTTCGGCGAGCAGGTACTGCCCGGCCTTGAGGTCGAGAGTGTATTGGTGCGTCTGGCCCGCGCTGATCGAAGCCGATCTGGTTTCGCCTTTTTTCAGTGTAAACTGTGCAGGCTGGCAGCTTCCGGCGGTTAGATAAAACAGAGATAAAAACAATGCGAGGTGGGTGGTCCGGTGTGATTTCATGGCGGTGTGATTTTAGGCATCCAAGTTAGGGAATTTAAGCGGTATTGCCCCTTTCAGGCTGGCTGGAATCCAAATCGGCCCCGATCTTTACGCTTTGATCATCAGGTGAATCGACTTGGTCAGGCGCTGCTCAATCGTCACGACAATCATTCCGGGCGGCAGTTTGTCAACCCGGATTTCACCTTGCCCGGGCGCCTTCACCTGAAGCAATAACCGGCCGAAAAGGTCATAGAACGTTACCCGCTCGCAGGGCTCCGGACCGCCCTTTATCCGTACCCAATCCCGAGCCGGATTCGGGAAGATTTCCGGATTTTGGGCCCCTATTGGTTCTTGCATCGTACCCGTCAAAGTCGGCGTATCGGAGGAAATGGCGAAGTCATCGCAACCGGCCAGGAAATGATCTTCGTTTGATGGGTGCAGGTCCTGCCAGGCCGCTACCGCTTCTTCGGCCGTCGCCCACACAAAATAACCCGCTTCCCGGTAGGGTTGCAGCCGGTGGAGCAGTTCACCCACCTTGTCGACATACCCCGGCGATGGCAAGTGCCGGAAATTCATCATGACCTTGAAACTGAAGAAGGCTTCCGGCGGCCAGGTCCCGTTCCGGATATCGTCCAGCAGGTTGATGACGCGGTTGGCCAGTAATGCCACATCGGTGGTATCGGTAATGATGAATTCATTGTTGCAGCCGTTGCCCAGGCAGACGAGCGGCTGATCGGGATTATTGGCGCCGAATCCGGCAATGGTCGGCGCCGCCGGCCGCCAGACACCGAAAGCCTCAAAGTCGTCGACATGGCCCGGGCTGCCGCCGCCCCAGAGGATCTGCGGTTGCCACTGGTAGCCGGGGAAGGTATGACCGGGTTGGGGCGTTTGCCAGGCGGTCCAGTCTTCCGCTACCGGCGGCGAGTTGAAATTCCGCCAGATGAACCCGCCCATCAGTTTACGGGGAGCAGCCAGCCCGCAACTGTCCAGCAGACAGGCGAGGTCGGCGTAATTGTATGGATTGTAGCCCGGACCCGCCGTCAGACTGAAATGGTTATGGGGCTCCACTTCGATCTGCGGTTGCTCGTCGGCCCATTGCAGCAGGTCTTCGGGGTTGGTATGGGCGTTCTCGTGTTTCAGGCAGGCGTTGATGAAATTGCTTTCCGGCATCATCACATAGGCGGCATCGTATGCGAGGACCGAATCGCAGATGGCCTGCGCGAGATTGCGAATGACGGCGTAATCGGCGGCATTGTCGTAGTCCAGCCCATGAAAGCTGCGGTCGTTCGTTTCGTTATGGGATGCCAGGTAGAGATAAACCGGCGGTTGAGCGGACAGGAAATTGCAGGCCAGGAGGCCGGCTGCACACAAGGCAGGAATTTTCATGAACCCGGATTTTAGATCGTTCGGGTGTTGGACTTTTTAGCGGGTCAAGGGTTTAAGGGAAAAACGAATATGCTCATCTTTTATCAGGCATTTTTACAAGAAACAGGTAGTTGGTTAAAAGCATTTAGATACCCCCTCTTCTGGTCTCCCCCTCCATTCATTATGCTTAACCCTTCGCCGCTCGCTCCCACCCGTCCACCGTCGCCAGGTACGCCTCGGTTTCCAGTTTTACCCGGGTATCGTCCCATTCAAAAAAATCGCCGAGCAGGGCGGCAACTTTCGGGGCGGCAACTTTGGCGGCTTCCCAATCGGTGATCTCCAGGCGCATGCGGCGGCCGAGGATATCGCGCAGCGTGCAGGCCATTTCATTGCCTACGGTGTAGGCGACTTCCGCCCGGATAAAGGGATGGCCTTCCACCAGCCTTTCTGCATAGGCCGGAATTTGCCGGGTCAGCCAGACCACCTGACCGGCCCGGTCGCCGTAAGCCAGCGACAAGTGACGGGCTACGTCCTCGGGGAGCCCTTCCAGGTCTTTCCAGCCGTCTTCCCTGAAGTTTGCAGCGCCGACCAGCAACTGTTCTTCGGTAGTACAAGGCGCCGCTGTGCCGAGGATTTCGCAGGCCTTATCCAGCGTATCTTTTGCCATCAGGCGGTAGGTGGTCCATTTCCCGCCGAGCAGGCTGAGCAGGTTTGATTCCGGGTCGTGTTCCACCTCGTGGTCGCGGACAAGCCGTTTGGTGGATTTGCCGGGTTTGGCGGCGATCAGGGGGCGCAATCCGCCGAAGCCGGCCCGGACCTGGTCGGCGGATGGCGGGGCGACCAGATAGGGCGCGAGGGTGTCGAGCAGGAAATCCACTTCGCGCCGTTCCAGAATGGGCTCTTTTTCCGGGTCGGGATAATCCTCGTCGGTTGTGCCGAGGAGGACCTTGCCTTCGAACGGTATGGCGAATACCACCCGCCCGTCCGGTGTTTTGGGGATGAGCATGGCGTCATGGCTGTTCAGGGTAGCGAAAGGCAGCAGGACGTGCACCCCTTTGCTGGGGCGGATGCGGTGTTCCTGCGCCGGGTTGGCCAGTTGCCGGATATGATCCGAAAAAGGGCCGGTGCAGTTGATGAAAAGGCGGGCTTTGACCGTTATCGGCTCGGCTTCCCGGGTCAGGTCCTTTGCCGTCAGCCCGGTCAATTTGCCGTTCTCATCCTTTCTGAACCCGGTCACTTCCAGGTGGTTGACCACGGCAGCGCCCGCTTCCGCGGCGGTATGGGCGACTGCCAGGCAGTAGCGCGCATCGTTATGTTGACCGTCATAATAAAGGACAGCGCTGTGCAGCCCTTTCGGGTTGAGTCCGGGCATCCGCCGGAGGGCCTCCTTTTTGCTGAGCCAGCGCGAACGGGGCAGGGGATCCTTCTTTCCGGCAATCCAGTCGTAGATGCGGAGGCCTATCGCGAGGTAAAGCCCCTGAAACCAGTTCGAAACCGGGGTGAGGAGTGCTTGCGGGCGTGCCAGGTGCGGTGCGTTTTTGATCACGGTATGGCGTTCTTCCAGGCCGTGACGGACTTGCCGGAGCTGGCCGAGGTCGAGTTTTTTGAAGGCCTGTTCGAGGTAGCGGACCCCGCCGTGGATAAGCTTGGTGGACCGGGAGGAGGTTTCGGCGGCGAAGTCGTTCTTTTCGATGAGCGCGACCCGGAACCCGCGGAGTGCGGCATCCAATGCGCAACCCGCGCCGCTGGCGCCGCCGCCGATGACGCAAATATCGAAATGTTCGGTTTGTAGTCGCTTTAAGTTATCTGCCCGGTTCATGGAGTTTAAGGATTTTGGGTCGGGGTAAAGGTAGGGGATTTTAGCGCTTCCAAAAACAAAAAACCGTGCTTCTCCGCAGAGAAACACGGTCCCTTTATCTTTAATTCAGAAAGTCCTAACCTATAAGCCCATCCCGTCATAGACCTCCATCACCGCCTTGACGTGGCCGGCGGAATCATTCAACAGGGCCATTTCATCCGTATTGAGCTTGAGTTCGATGAACTCGGAGATGCCGTTTTTGCCCAGTTTTACGGGGATGCCGAGGAAGATATCCTTCATGCCGTATTCGCCGCTGAGGTTGACGCAGCAGGGGAAGATCCGGTTCTCGTCCTTGACGATGGCTTCCACCATCTGGGCTGCTGCGGCGCCGGGTGCGTACCAGGCCGAGGTACCCATGAGCTTAACCAGTTCGCCGCCGCCCACTTTGGTGCGTTCGACGATGGCATCGAGTTCGGCCGAGCCGATCATATCCGTTACCGGAATGCCGGCAACCGTGGTATAGCGGGGCAGGGGCACCATGGTGTCGCCGTGGCCGCCCAGGAGCAACGCCTGAATATCCTTCGGCGATACCTGGAGCGCTTCAGCCAGGAATGCGCGATAACGGGCCGTATCCAGGATGCCGGCCATGCCGAATACCCGGGAGCGATCCAGGCCGGATACCTTGTAAGCGGCGTAGGTCATCACGTCCAGGGGGTTGGAAACAACGATGATGATCGGATTTCTGGAATGCTCCAGGATGGATTTGGTGACCGAATTGACGATCTTGGCGTTGGTGGAGATCAAATCGTCGCGGCTCATACCCGGTTTGCGGGGTACGCCGGCTGTGATCACCACGATGTCCGAACCGGCGGTTTCTTTATAGTCATCCGTACCTTTGACGTGAGTGCTGTAATAATCGATGGGGGCTTGCTGCCAGGTGTCGAGGGCTTTGCCGCGCGCCAGGTCGCCGGCGATATCCAGCAGAACGATTTCCTTAACAATGTCGCGATGCGCCAGCACATTGGCAACGGTAGCGCCAACGTTGCCCGCACCGATTACAGTTACTTTACTCATGATATTGGTGATTTAAAAAATTTGGTTTTTAAGTCCCGCAAAAGTAGTCTTTTTTCAAAAGCTTTGTTTAATCCAAGACCAAAGAATTGCACCGCTCCGGCCGCGGTACCCTTCCATTTCCTTACATTTGCAATCTAAACAGTAAAATTTCAAATGATCAGATTATTGTCAAGCCTGACGGCTTTGGTTTTTGCCCTGACAGCTTCCGCTCAGGCGCATGTTTTCAGCTGCGGAACATCAGGCGCTACCGGTGAACTCCTGATGCCCCGCCTCGAACGCAACCTGCGGGCCATGGGCGACCACCCGGCGCTGGGGCGGACCGTATCCTTTGTACCTGTCCACTTTTTTCTGGTTGCGGAATCCAACGGCGACGACCGTATCCTGGAATCGGACGTTTATGAACAGCTTTGCGCATTGAACGAGGATTATGCGCCCATGAACATCCAGTTCTACATCAAAAACAAGAACGAAACCTTGCCCCAGGGCTCCTATACGGCCAACGGACTGACCTATATCAATAACTCGGTTATCTTCAACGACCATACCTCTTCGCTCACCCTGATGAATAACCTTTACCGGGATGACAATGCCATCAATATCTGGATATTGGCCAACGCGACACCCGCCGGCGGCACGATCGGCCAGACCCTCGGGTACTACTCCCCCCAATTCGATTGGGTCGTTATGCTGGACGGAGAGGTGAATGCCGAATCGACAACGCTTTCCCATGAGCTGGGGCACTTTTTCAGCCTGCCGCACCCGCACCGGGGTTGGGACAGCAAGCCCTTTATCCCGGATCCCGTGCCGCAATGGGCCATCAGCGAAGGCTTCACCACGCCGACCCCCAACCCGGTTCCGGCTACCGCCCCCGACGGCATTCCAACAGAAAAAATGAGCGGCAGCAATTGTACGACCGCCGGCGACAAGATCTGCGATACACCCCCGGATTACAACGGCTTCGGTTGGCCAACCTGCAATTTCAGCGCAGGCGCCATGGACCCCGACGGCGTACTGATCGACCCGCAGGAAAAACTGTTCATGGGCTATTTCGGCAATTGCCCGGTCGATGATTATTTCTTTTCCGATATGCAGCAGCAGATCATCATGCAGGATTACGCTTCCACGGAGAGGGACTATCTCCGCACCGGCTATTCGCCTAATCCGACGGCCCTGGCAGCAGGTTGCACCAATATCGCGCCCGCCAACAACCAGACTTTGTCGCAGTTCAATGAGATATTCTTCCAGTGGTCGGAAGTGCCCGGCGCCGAGCGGTACCTCCTTGAGATCAGCCGCAACAGCACCTACCCGGCCTCCACTACCCTTAATTACGTGGTGAGCGGTACTTCAAAGATCGTTACCGACCTGGAAGCCAACCGCAACTATTATTTCCGGGTACGCCCGCTGACGGAGTATTCCAGCTGCGTAGCGCCCAGCGCCAACCACTTTTTCAAAACGGGATCGGTAACGGCTGCTGCGGAACCGGCCTTCGTGAAAGGGTGGAAACTCTGGCCAAACCCTCTTGTATCGGGCCAACCCCTGGCCATCGAACTCAACGCTGCCAAAGCCTTCAGCGCCCGTATCGAGATCCTGTCGCTGGACGGCCGTCAGGTCGTTTCTCCCGTAAGCCGGTCCTTCAAAACGGGCAACAACCGGGTTGAGATCCCGGCAGCGAACCTGCCTTCGGGCGTATATTGGGTGAAGGTCAATACGGCTGAAGGCCAGTTCAGCAAAAAGATAGTGGTTGCTAAATAAATTACAACGAAAAATATGAAAATGGGCAAAGGGCTCGTTCCGCTCGCGGCATTGCTGCTGTCGCTGTCATCGCTGACAGCTCAAAATTATTGCGGGTCGCCGGCAGGCCGGTCGGCATGGCTGAAGAAATACCAATCCCATCCCGAAGCGTTTGAAAAAGGCACCGATACGACAATGTACGTCCCGTTGACCATTCACCTGCTCGGATCGGACGATGGGGCGGGCTTTTTCAAACTCTACCGGGTCTTTGACGCATTCTGCAGCCTCAACCGGGACTACGAACAGGCCGGCATCCAGTTCTATATCCAGGGTGACATTGATTACATCAGCAATACGGCCTGGAACGATCATGAAGAGATCGAAACCGGCGCCGAAATGATGTTCGCCAACAATGTGGAAAATACCCTGAATGTCTATTTTGTAGCGAACCCGGCGGGCAACTGCGGCTATAACCTGCCCTACGGCGGGATTGCGCTGAACAAGAGCTGCTCCAACCCGGATGATCATACCTGGGCGCACGAGGTCGGGCATGCCTTGTCCCTCCCGCATCCCTTCCTGGGTTGGGAAGGCGGGGTGAGTTATGACAACTCCGTAGCTTACGACTATGCCGACCCTGCTCCGGAATACGTCACCTACGATTATACCCTGTTCAAGAGCGTTTTTTACCCGGATACCCTCATCATCGACACGGCATTTGTGGAAAAACTGGACGGCAGCAACTGCCATATCGCGTCCGACGGATTTTGCGACACTCCTCCGGATTACCTGTACAACCGCTGGAACTGCGATATCAACAGCCTGAGCAGCACGTTGCAAACGGACCCCAATGGCGCCAATTTCAGGTCCGACGGCACCCTCATCATGGGATACGCAAACGACGTCTGCCAGGGCCGCTTCACGCCTGAACAGATCGCAGCTATGCGCGCATATCTGGTGAATGAAAAACCGGAATGGATCAATGATCAGACACCGCCGGATTCGCTGACCATGTCGGGTGCAGTTCCCGTTTACCCCACCGGCGACGAACTGGTCAATTACCAGGATATCGAACTGACCTGGAATGCCGTACCCGGCGCCGTATCCTATCTGGTCATGTTGAGTACCTCAACGACCTTTCAGGATGCCACATTACAGGAATTCGTATCGACCGATACGACCCTCCTCATCGATGAATTGCTGATCAACCGCCGTTACTACTGGCGCGTCAAACCGTTTACCCGTTACCAGTTTTGCGAGCCCACTTCCGGGACGGCCGTTTTCCGCTCGGCCCAGGTGACCGGCGCTAACCGGGTCGCAGGCATCGAAGAATGGCGGTTGTACCCCAACCCGGCCGGCGAAAGCAGCAATATCCGCTTGTCGGCAACCCTGCTGAAGAACATGCCCATCAGCTACCGCATTCACGATGCGGCGGGCAAACTGGTCGGTACCGGCCGCGCCGAACTCTACGCCGGACACCAGGATATCAGCCTGAATATGCCGGAATTACCCAAAGGCGTATATTGGATCCAGTGGACGGACGGGGTGCACTGGATGGCGGACAAGGTGGTGATTTAATTAATTGATTGGATTGATTCGAATGATTCGAATGATTGGATTGATTCGATTGATTCGATTTGGGACGTCCGTCATCAGATCAATCGAACAATCGGATCAATTGAAAAATCGGGTCAATCGAAACAATCAAAAAATCAGGAAATGGATGCGTCTTTCCTTCGCCGTTCCAGTTCCTGCTGGATGATCATGCGAAGGCGGGAAGAAAAGCGGAAATGGCGGTAGCGGCGATGGATATACACGATGCCGACGGAGAAGATCAGAAACTTGGCGACCAGCAGGGTAAAGCAGATATTGGCGCCCCAATGCACATTGAAGGCTTCGAAGAGAAAGAAGCCTGCGATCCAGATGGTCAGGCTGGCCAATAACACGAAAAGGCGGTAGTTGAGGCGAAGGGCTTCGCCCTCTTCCGAGTTGAGCCGTTCGAGCAGGGCGTACAATTCTGAATTGGAATAATAATGCGGACCTGCTTCGCGAATAAGATACAAATCATCATTCGCGTCTTTTTCAATCTGCCGTAGTTGCCTTTTCAGTCTAAAGTCCTTCCAATTCATGGCGATTAATGCTTAATGGGCGCCTTGAGCATCGGTTTTAATTTAGAACGATATTATACTCGAACGGTTGCGAAAATAGAAAAATTTTCACGGTCTCCAATCGCAAAATCGTAAATTTCCGCGGTAGTTTGAGAAATTTTTTAGAAAAAACAGAAATAGATGGATGAGTTGACCTACGAGTCTGCTCTCGGTGAATTGCAGGCTATTGTCAATCAGGTGCAATCCGAGCAGATCGGCATTGATGAATTGTCGGCCAAACTGGAGCGGGCGGCCGGGCTGATCGCTTTTTGCCGGGGAAAATTGCGTGCCGCCGATCAGGATCTTCAGCAACTTTTTGCCGATCAGGAGCCCGGATAACTGCCGTTTCCGGATGGTTTTTCCCGTTTAGTAAACAATGAGGGCCTGAAAAGACCCAATTCAAACCACTTCGTAAAACAACCTTTTACGGATCATTTGTTGCCTTACCTTTGTAATCAAGTTTTCTCATAGTATGTTTAATTTTCCTACACCTTTATCCCTTCTGGGGTGTAGGAATTTTTTTTTGTACCATGTTGAAAATGTACCTCTGAACTGGGCATCCTGCCGATTCTTCCTACCTTAGCGCCGAATTTCGGCTGAATTTCATTCCCCATGACAGAAGCCTACATTTACGATGCCGTTCGAACGCCGCTCGGGAAGGGAACGCCGGAGGGCAGCCTTTACGAATTCAATCCCGCGTACCTGCTGGAAATACTTCTCAACGCCATCCAGCGCCGCAACAACGGCATTGGCCTGGAGCAGGTCCAGGATCTGATTGTCGGCTGCACCCAGACAACCGGCGACCAGGAAGGCAATATTGCCGAAAAAGCCCTGCTGACGGCGGGGTTCACCGGGCAAACAACCGGCTTTCAGGTCAACCGCAGCCGGGTTTCAGGCCTGGAATCCATCCTGCTGGCTGCTTCTAAAGTCCGCTCCGGGTGGGCGCAGATGACCCTGGCCGGGGGAGTGGAGAGTTACAGCAAATTCGCAACCCAGCTCGCCGTCGATTTCCCGGATTTCTACTTCCGCGGCAACAACCTGCCCGGCGGAATTGCTGCCGACCTGACGGCCACCCTGTCGGGATTCTCCCGGGAAAACCTGGATGAATACGCGCTGCATTCCCACCAGAAAGCGCGGGAAGCTGCGGCCTCGGGCCTCCTGAAGGCTTTCCTCGAACCGGTTTGCGATGCAAACGGCCTGGCCGTCCTCGCCGAAGATGAACTGCTGTCGGAAATGCCGTCCATGGATACCCTCGCCGGATTCCCACCCATCTTTGAAGCGGAAGGCAAACAAGGTTTCGATCAGGTAGCGCTCCAACGGTTTCCGGCCATTGAAAAGGTCAGGCACCTGCACACAGCGTGCAATACCGCCCCCGGCGCCGACGGCGCCGCCCTGCTCCTGATCGGCGACCGGCAGACCGGCGATGAACTGGGGCTGAAACCGCGTGCAAGAATCGCAGCCGCCTTTACCACCGCGGATCAGTATTTCCCCCGTTTCCCGGCAGTCGGAAAAGTCCTCGAACTGGCCGGCAAACAACCTAAAGATATCGACCTTTGGGCCTGCAGCGAGTATACGGCCGCTTTCGCCCTCAAATTTCAGCGCGACTTCAATCTTCCCGCAGCCCGGTACAATCCGTTCGGCGGGAATATCGCCTTCGGCTTTCCGCCGGGATGCGGCGCTACGGTGTCATTGATCCACCTGCTGGAAGCCCTGGAGAAAAAGCAACTGAAAACAGGAGTGGTATCGGCGACCGATGCGGGCGTGCATGCAGCTATTTTGCTGGATACGAGGTGTTGATGTTTGGTGGATACTTGATACTTGATGCTTGATGCTTGATGCTTGATACTGGATGCTTGATGCTTGATGCTTGATGCTTGATACTGGATGCTTGATGCTTGGTGCTGGATGCTTGATGCTGGATACTTGGTGCTGGATACTTGGTGCTGGATACTTGATACTGGATACTGGATGCTGGATGGGAGCAACGTTGCAAATGATAATCCACCGTGAGGGGATGCCAATGGAAGATTGGGGCGACGTAAAATTGATGCGACGTAAGATCTTACGTCGCTGCTTATGACGAAACAAATGATCAATTATTCAAAGGATACGGACAATATTGTCACCCTTACGCTGGACATGAAGGGGAGGGCCGCCAATGTGATCAACTACGAATTCGGCGAGGCTTTCCTCCCGGTGATCGAACACCTGAAAAAGGAAAAGGCGCGACGGGCCCTGCGCGGTGTGATCCTGACCTCGGCGAAAAAATCCTTCCTGGAAGGCGGCGATCTGGAATACCTCTACCGGGCAACCGATACGGAACAGATCTTCCGTTTTGCGGAAAAACTGAAAGTGTTCCTCCGCGACCTGGAACGCCCGGGGGTGCCGGTCGTAGCCGCTATCAACGGAGCGGCATTGGGTACGGGGTTCGAACTGGCCCTGGCCTGCCATCATCGCATCCTGCTCGACGACCCGACCAACCGCATCGGAAATCCGGAGATCAACCTGGGACTTATACCGGGCGGCGGCGCGACCATCCGGCTCATGTGGTTGCTGGGGATTGAAAGGGCCTATGAGATCCTGACCTCCGGCAAGCATTACCCGCCGCATGAAGCCCTCCAGGCCGGCATAATCGACGAGCTGGCCCATTCCAAAAAGGAAATGATGGAGAAGGCCAAAACCTGGCTGATGAGCACCCCTGAAGGCCGCCGCCCCTGGGACCGCAGTGAAGCGGCCATTCCGGGCGGTACGGCGTACGACCCCAAAACTGGCGCCCTGATCCACCGCCTGGCCACCGGGTTGAGCCGGCATTACGCCCCGGCCAAAGAAGCGCTTTTAAGGGTATTGGAGGATGGCTCCAAGGTCGATTTCGATACGGCCTGCCGGATTGAATCCCGGCAATTCAGCGCCCTGGTGAAGAGCAAATCCTCCAAGAACATGATCAAAGCCTTCTGGTTCGACTACCACGCCATCAAAGGCGGGGAAAAACGACCCAAGGGCTTCGGCAGGTTCCGCCCCAAACAGATCGGGGTGATCGGCGCGGGCATGATGGGATCGGGCATTGCCCTGGCCTGCCTGCGCAACAAAATGCAGGTAGTGCTCAAAGACGTCTCAAAACCGATTGCCGAACGCGGACGGGAGTACGTCAAAACCCGCGTCGGGGAACTGGTGCGATCGGGCGAACTGCTCAGGGAAGAAGCCGCGGATATGCTCAAGCGGATCAAGACCACCGATACGTCCGCCGATTTTGCGTCCTGCGATCTGGTCATCGAAGCCGTCTTCGAAAACCGGATGGTCAAGCAAAAGGTCACCCGCGAAGCAGAGGAATTCATGGATGAATACAGCATTTTCGGCACCAATACCATTTCCATCCCCATCACCAAGCTGGCGGAGACCTCTTCCCGCCCGGACAATTACGTAGGGCTTCACTTTTTCCACCCCGCCGACGAAGTGCCGCTGGTGGAGATCGTGCGCGGCGACAAGACGTCGGAAGAAACCATTGCGCGCGCTTTCGATTTTTCGCTGGCCATCTGGAAAACGCCGATCATCGTCAAGGACGACTGGGGGTTCTACGCGGCCCGGGTGCAGAACACCTATCTGCTGGAGGGCATCACGTTGCTCCAGGAAGGGTACCTGCCCGCCCTCATTGAAAACCTGGGCAGCCAGGCGGGCATGCCGAAAGGCGCCCTGGCGATGGCGGACGATCTCGGGCTCGACTTTGCCCTGAAATACGAACACCAGGCGGCGGCCCACTACGGCGCCCAATACCTGCAACATCCCGCTGTGGATGTGCTGAACACCATGATCGGCGAACTGCAACGTACAGGCAGGAACAAACGCGCCGGGTTTTACGAATACGAGGAAGGCGAGGAGCGCCGGTTATGGACCGGGCTCAAAGACCATTTCCCGGTCACCCAATCGGGCTTCAACGCCGAAGAGATCCAGGAACGGCTGCTGTTCGTCCAGGTGATCGAGGCAGTCTGGTGCATGCAGGAGGGCGTGATCCAGTCGATCCCCGAAGCCAACCTGGGCAGCATATACGGATGGGGGTTTCCGGCTTCCAAAGGCGGGGTCATCCAGTACGTGGTGGACTACGGCCTGGAGGCCTTTCTGGATCGGTGCCGGTATTTTGAGGAGGCTTACGGGCCGCGGTTCCGGGCGCCGAAGTTTATTCGGAAGGTAATTGGACTAAAGTCCAATTGATCTCAGACTAAAGTCCAATTGATCTCAGACTAAAGTCCAATTGATCTCAGACTAAAGTCCAATTGATCTCAGACTGAAGTCCAATTGATCAGCTTCAGCGGAGGCGTTAAATCAACAGCTCCCTCACTCCTCCAGTTCGATCTTCAACGCCTTCAGCGAATACGTCGTCTCCGCCACAAACATCAACGTAGCCACCACGATCAGGGCGATCGCCGAGATCAGCAGCAAAGCCTTCAGTTTGAACAGGTCATAAGCAATAAATCCTTCAATGGCGATGACCAGGATCATGGCGCCGCTGGCCGCAATGCTCAGGACAATGCAGAAAATGGCGTTGCGCATCATCCGGCAGCGCTGGTAGATGATCTGGATGGAACGGTCGATCTTGTCGGTCTCGCCTTTCGGCAGGCCTTTCTTTTCCTTGATCAGGTACCGGACCCGGTCGATGGCGTGGTTGTAACGGTTGATCATGCTCAGCAGCAACAAACCTACCCCTGAAATGAGGGCGATCGGGGTGAGCGTCTGCTGGAGCAGGAGGCGGAAGTCTTCCATGGGAATGTTGAGAAATTGAATCGATTGAATCGATTGATTCGATTGATTCGATTGATTCGATTGATTCGATTCGGATAATCAACAAACTGAAGCCATCAATCGAATCATTTATTAAACGCATTCATCGTCCGCTCCAGCCCGATGGCCGCAAAGCTGAGTACGGCCTCTGCTGCGTTTTGGAGGATTTCCGGGAGCTGGTCGGCTTCTTCCCGGGTCCATTCGCCGAGCACGTGGTCCACCTGGCGGCCTTTGGCGAAGTCGTCGCCGATGCCGATGCGCAGCCGGGCGTAGTCGTTGCCGCCGGTGAGCTGGTCGATGTCCTTGAGGCCGTTGTGGCCGCCGTCGCTGCCCTTGCCGCGCAGGCGAACCTTGCCGAAGGGAATATTCTTGTCGTCGAGTACGACCAGCATATTCTCCTTATTGATCTTTTCCTTCTGCAACCAGTAGCGGATGGCCTTGCCGCTGCGGTTCATATAGGTCGACGGTTTGAGCAGGACAAGGGTCCGGCCCTTGTGTTTGATCCTGGCGACATCGCCCAGGTTCTCATGCTCGTAGGCGGCTTCGAAACGGCGGGCCAGCAGATCCGCCACGTCAAATCCGATGTTGTGGCGGGTATTGTCGTATTCAGGGCCCATATTGCCGAGCCCTGCTATCAGGTATTTCATTGGATCAGGCGGAGCGGAAGGCTCCTTTTTAAATAAGGCGCGAAACCAACTCATTTCACTTTGAGGTGCCGCACCGTGTAATAGAAGATCGTGCCGAAACCGACAGCCAAAGTCAGGTGGAAGAACAGGAATGTCGTGTTCTGCAACCAGATGGCGGCCGCAATAGCGCCGGTGTAATAAACAGCCAGCAGGCCCTCAAAGATCGTCGTCCAGGATAATTTGGCGGTGACGTACTTGTTCTTGGCAAAGCTGTCCTTACCCGACTTGATGTTGAATTTCGGCGTGCGCACAAAAGGCGATTTCTTGCCCCGCCACCCTTCGATCACGGCGACCGAGTTGTGCAGCGACAAGCCCATCGACATGGCCAGGAACATCGGGAACAGCTTCAGGAACCGCACCAGGCTCTTTCCGAAGGGCAGGTTCTTGTGCGTTGCCTGCACATTGGCCACAAAGTAGATGGCGATGATGGACAACAACCCCGCCATGAACCACGCAAAGAAGTTCTTGCTGAAGCCCATATTGATCAGGTCGTCCAGGTAAAACAGCAGCGGTACGCTGGAAAAGCCCGTGATGAAGACGAACAGGAACACCGTGCTGGACAGCAGGTGCGCAGTGGACTGGATCTTTTTCCAGGGGCTCAGATCCGACCGCCATACCGTCGGCAGCATCTTCTTGGCGGTTTCGGCGCCGCCCTTCATCCAGCGGAATTGCTGGGATTTGAGGCTGTTCATCTCAGCGGGCAATTCCGCCGGCGAGGTCACATCTTCCAGGAAGTGGATCTTCCACCCCTTGAGCTGGGCGCGGATGCTCAGGTCGAGGTCTTCGGTCAGCGTATCGGCTTCCCAACCGCCGGCGTCATCGATGGTTTTGCGGCGCCATACGCCGGCTGTGCCGTTGAATTGCAGCAGGTAATTGCCCCGCATCCGGCCGGCCTGTTCCACTGTGAAGTGGACATTGAGCTGGAGGGCCTGCAACTGGGTGATGAGGGAATAATCCTCGTTGATATGCTCCCACCGGGTTTGCACCACGCCTACGCTGGGGTCTTTGAAATGCGGGATGGTCTTTTTCAGGAAATCGCGCTTGGGCAGGAAGTCGGCGTCGAAAATGGCGATGAATTCGCCTTTGGCAAAAGGCATGGCATCCTTGAGCGCGCCTGCCTTGTAGCCCTGACGAACCGGCCTGCGGATCTGTTCGATCTGAAATCCGAGCGCTTTATAGGCTTCAACTTTCTGACGGGTGATCTCGACGGATTCATCCGTGGAATCATCCACGATCTGGATCTCGAAACGGTCCTTGGGATAATCGAACTGCGTGATGCAGTCGATCAGCCGTTCCATGACGTATAATTCGTTGTAAACCGGCAGCTGGATGGTGACAAACGGCCAGGGTTGGACTTCCGGTTCGTCCTCCAGGCCCGCATCCAATCCGGAAAAGGGCTGGGCTGGGCCTGCTTCGGCCAGCGCCAACTGCCGGGAAGCGATGGCGGGACCGGGTATTGGGGCCGATTCTTCCACGGATAGCTGCTGGTTGGATTTCTTCTTGTAAAAATAAAGCAGATTGAACTGCAAAACGCAGTAAAGGGTAATGTAAAACAGGGAAAGCGTGTAAATTCCCAAAACAATAAAAGCAATGCTGGACATGATCTTTTTGTTATTCGTTCCTCAATGGAAGAACCTTCAATATCAGACGCTGAAAGTGCCTGAACGTAACGGGTTTTTGGCCCCGGAAGGTCACCAAAGTTTAAAAATTGTCCATAATATTTTTTTTCCGGCCAGGTATGACCCCCGGATCGTGCCTGATACCTTCGAAACGCCTACTCTCCTGCGGTAGGAGACCGGTATTTCCGTGCATTTCAGGCCGTATTTGGCTGCCTTCACCTGCATTTCAACCGTCCAGCCAAAATCCGGGTCCTCCATATTAATCGTCAGTAATTTATTCCATTTGATCGCGCGAAAGGGGCCGAGGTCCGTAAAGTTGTAACGATAAATCAGCCGGATGAGGTTGGTGGCAAGCCAGTTGCCGAAAACCTGTTGCGGCTGCATGGACCCGCGTTCTTTCGTTCCCAGCGCGCGCGAACCGATTACCAGGTCAACGTCATCTTCAACGATCGGGTTCACCAACGCGGGCATTTCTTCAGGATGATCGGAATAATCGGCATCCAGGAATACAACAATGTCGGGTTGTTCTTCCTTTGGTTTTGCAGCTAGGTAATGGATGCCTTTAAGACAGGCGCTGCCGTAACCTTTTCTCGGTTGCTCTAGAACGGTGGCTCCTGCGGCCGCAGCGACCTGGCCCGTATTGTCCGTACTGGCATTGTTACAAACGATCACTTCCCGAACCAGCCCCCAGGGCATGTCTCCCAAAACCAATCCAATGGAGCTTTCTTCATTGAAGGCCGGAATGATAACGTCTATAACAGGCGACAATGCGTTATAAGCCATTTAAGTGTATAGCGCTGCAAATATAATAGAAAAAAAAGATTTCGATTGATCCGAATATTGGTCGCAACGAAGGACCATTTCTTTCGTTTAGGTTATTAAACGACACCCATCGCGGAAAAAATCTAATTTTGCCTTCATATTTTTGCCCGTATGAAAAAAATGCGATCCGTTATCTTTCTGTTATTCGCACTCGGTCTGTTGATCTGGAACGGGTGCCGGGACCGGGAAGATGATTTTATCACCGACGGCAGCGTCGAACTCCGGTTTTCCCTGGATACGCTCCGGTTTGACACCGTATTTACCGAACTCGGCTCCGCAACCCGTTACTTCAAGGTCTACAACCCCAACTCAAGGCCGTTGCGCCTCGACAAGGTCTATCTGAAAGGCGGCGAACAGTCTCCCTTTCGCCTCAATGTCGACGGCTTGCCGGGCAAATCCGTAGACAATGTCGAGATCTGGGGCGGCGACAGCATCTACGTTTTTGTGGAAGTGACCGTCGACCCCGACCAACCCCTCTCCGTGAGCCCGTTCGTGATCGAGGACCAGGTGGTGCTGCAATCCGCCGACCGGGAGCAGGAAGTCCGCCTGGAAGCCTGGGGGCAGAACGCCAATTATTATCCTTCCCGCTACAACAAGGGCGTACCGGTGTTGCTGACCTGCGACAACGGCATCATCCGCTGGGACGACCCCAAGCCCTATGTGATCTTCGGCGAGATCTTCATCGACAGCTGCGCCCTGGAGATGGCGGCCGGCACCCGGGTGTACGTCCACGGCGGCATAGCCAAAAACGATGTTTTCGATGTCTTCAACGACGGTATCATCTATACCCTCGAAAAGGGCTCCATCCGGTTGCAGGGCGAACCGAACAATCCGGTGATCATTCAGGGCGACCGCCTGGAGGAGGATTTTCAGGACCAGCCGGGCCAATGGTACGGCATCATTCTGGGCCGCGGCAGCAAAGGCAACCAGATGGATTATGCCGTCATCCGGAACAGCCTGGTGGGCATATACGCCGACTCCACCTCAGAGCTCACCGCTTCGCACACGCAGATCTACAATACCAACAGCAACGGCCTGCTGGCATTCCACGCCAAGGCCACCATGACCAACTGCCTGTTCTATAACCACGCCAATAACGCTGTCCAGATCCTGCTGGGCGGCGATTACCTGTTCGAACACTGCACCATCGCCAGCTACGGGGTCGACGCATCGGCACTGGGCATGAGCAACTACTATTGCTACGACAACAACCCGCTGTCGTGCGAGATCAACAAGACCTACCGGCTCAATGCGACCTTCCGGAATTGCATCCTGTTCGGCTCCAGCCGCGATGAGCTGGAATTGTCGGATTTCTCAGGGCGGCAAACCCCCGCGCAATTCAACGTTCAATTTGACCATTGCGTCGTCAAGGTCGACCAACTCCTGACCAGCGCCAACAGCGATTTTCAGGACTTCCTCACCGCCTTGTGCTCGGATTGCATCAACGGCAAACGCGAGGATAAACTCTTTCTGGACCCCTCGGAAGACGATTTCCACCTGGATACGCTTTCCATCGCAAAAGATAAAGGCCTCGTGCTGCCCAATATTCCGGACGACCTGGAAGGAAAACCCCGGGACAATATGCCGGATATCGGGTGTTTTGAGCGGAAGGAGTGAGGTGGGTGCTTGCTTCTTGATGCTGGATGCTTGCTTCTTGATACTTGATGCTTGCTTCTTGATACTTGATGCTTGATGCTTGATACTTGATGCTGCCCGCCGTCGCCTCAGGGCTATGGCGGACGGAGGACGCTGGGGACCGGACCGTGAACTGCCAACCGCCAACTGAAGGACTGCATACTTGATTCTGCCCGCCGCCGCCTCAGGGCTATGGCGGACGGAGGATGCTGGGGACCGGACCGTGAACTGCCAACCGCCAACTGAAGGACTGCATACTTGATACTGCCCGCCGTGGCCTCAGAGCTATGGCGGACGGAGGATGGGCAGATTGCGACGCATCATCATGCGTCGCTACTGACAACTGACAACTGTGACTGCCACATGAGACTAATCGTAGACATCGGCAACTCAAACGTCACCATCGGGCTTTGGAAAGCGCCGGAGTGGCTTTACGTCTGGCGCCTCCCCACGCGGGCGGATCAGAGCGCCCTGATGTTCTACGAGGTCCAATTGAGCAATCTGTTCCTGGAGGCCCGGCTGCCGGAAGGAGAGATCAGGCAGGTGGTGATCAGCAGCGTGGTACCCGACCTGCGGGACACCTGGATTGCCGTTTCCCGTACCCTTACCGGGCTCGATCCTGTGTTGGTCGGGCCGAAGGTATTCCCGTTTCTGGGCATGGGCATCCAGAAGCCGGATGAGATCGGAACCGACCTGGTGGCCAATGCCTTTGCCGCATTTCAATTGTACCGGAAAGATTGTGTGGTAGTGGACTTCGGTACGGCATTGACCTTTACCACCCTCACCGGGGAGGGGGACATCCTGGGCGTGTCCATCGCGCCGGGCCTGAAAACGGCCATCAAATCCCTCTTTCTCAATACGGCTCAATTGCCGGAAGTGCCGCTGGTGTTGCCCGCCTCCGCTGTGGGGAAGGACACCGTACACGCCATCCAGAGCGGGATACTCATCGGGTATGTCGGCCTGGTAAAACATATGCTTGAGGTGATCCGGGCCGAACTGGGCAGGCACTACATCGCCGTGGCGACCGGTGGGCTGTCCTCTATCCTTCATCCGCTGGAAGGCATGTTTGAGGTGATCGATCCCAACTTGACGCTGACGGGGTTGCGGTTGATTGGAGAGAAGTTTTATTAATTTTAAAGTTGAATAATATAAAAATTTAAAGTATTTTTGAACTTTAAAGTTGAATAATGCGTTCTCGTGATATTAAAGGATGAAGTTGAATATTACCTAAAAGACCTATCGACAAAGATCGAAATATGGGGAATGTTGTTCAGAAGCGACAGGGACAAGAATCTTCAAACTTTGTTGGACCTGGAACTGACGCCAGATGCCGTAAAGGAAATCATTAAAGCACTCAAAGTAACCGATTATGTTGAAGGACCGAAAAAAGATACCCTCAACGGTGGGCCTGACTTGTGGGTTTTCGGCAAATTGATCAAAAGCAAGGAAATTTATATCAAGGTAACTATCGGCTTTTTTAATGCTCAGGCAGTTTGCATTTCCTTTCATACAGCAGAATTTCCTTTGCATTTTCCATTTAAACAGTGAATAAAATGAACAGTCCATATACAGGCAGCCCGATGCAGCTGATTCATGAAGAGCGGGTTCTTAAATTCAGGAAAGAAGACTTTACGATTATCAAGCATTTTTTTTACTGTGCTGATTCAAATGCAGAATTTGAGACGGAAGAACAACTCAACCTGAACCTCAGCCAGGTTTATAATCAATACAGAGTTAAACACCGGCTTCCATTTCCAGAAGAGATTACCCGGATCAGGGAACAATATGAGCTTTCATCTGCCAAAATGTCGGAGGTTTTGGGTTTCGGAGCTAATACTTATCGTTTATATGAGCAAGGAGAAATACCTAGCTTATCCAATGCTCGCCTGATCCAATTGGCGGAAGATCCTATAGAATTTGAAAAACTGGTTAACCTTTGCGATCAATTACCGGAAAAAGACAAAACCAAAATACGTAAACGGATAAAAACGCTTGTGTTTATCAAGGACGAGTCAGTTTTTGAAGGACTGGCAAATTATCTTTTCGGTAAAGATCTTTTGCCCAGTATTTACAGGGGTTATCGAAAACCAAGTACAGCTAGATTCAATCATATGCTAAGCTTCCTGGTAAGAGAGATACAGCCCTATAAAGTGAAGATGTGCAAATTGTTGTTTTATGCCGATTTTTCTCATTTCAAGAAAACGGGCAGATCCATTTCGGGGACTTCATACATTGCAATCAATATGGGGCCCGTACCAAATAATTTTGACGGGCTATTCAATGAAGCGAGACGGGAAGGATTCCTGCAGATTGCGTATAAAGATTTTCCAAACGGCGGAATAGGTGAGCAGTTCTTTCCAGGAATAAAAGGTACAGATGAAAACATTTTTAGTGAATTGGAAATGACTACGCTACAGGAGGTCGTGCTGAGGTTTAAAAAAACCGGAACTGATGAAATGATCAGTATGAGCCATGAAGAGGATGCTTGGAAAAAAACACAGGCCAATAACGAATTGATCAGCTATCGCTTTGCCTTCGATTTAAAATATATGTAAAAACACCTTTATGTCCGCCTCAGCAGAAATGCCCTACTTCATCAAACCGTCGCGCAACCTGACCGCGGCGGAAAAACGCCTCGCCTACGAAGACGCCCTCAGCGCCATTGATGCCAACCTGGCGGGAGAAACCCAGATGATCCTGAAAATGGCGACCATCAATTGCCTGCTCAAAACCCACCTGCCGTACTATTACTGGGCCGGGTTCTATATCGTCCACGGCGGAAAGCTCATTGTCGGGCCGTATCAGGGTACGCTGGGCTGCCTGGATATCCGCTTCGACCGGGGCGTATGCGGCAAAGCTGCCCGGGAAGAGGTCGCTCAGATCGTACCCGACACCCATGCGCTGGAGCAAGGCGCCGAACATATCGCCTGCGATCCCAATTCCCGGTCGGAGATCGTCGTACCCGTCTTTGACCCGAGCGGCCGGTTGATTGCTGTATTCGATGTGGACAGCACGGAAAAGGATTCTTTCGATAAAATTGATCAACTTTACCTCGAAAAACTGCTGACCGGCCATTTCCGGGAATCGGAACTTACCTACGGTTACGATTTTGCCCGGTAAATTGCCCGGTCTGCGGCCATTACAACACCAATTTTCGCATTTATGTGGATCAGATTGTCGATCATACTCATTGCCACCGTGGTGTTCATCAACGGTTGCAACAGCATTTTTTCCAGGTACCTGGGAACCCACCGTTTGCATACCGACACCATCGATGAAGTGAAGGCCAGAGGCGTCGGCGCCGCTGACTTTGTAGCGGTCACCGGCGGCGTCGCAACCGGCGACTTTGCTGTCGGCCCGCTTAAAAATGAAAAAGACCGCGCCGTCATCCTTTATCCAATTGTTTCGCCCGGCGAACTGGAAGAACTGAAAGCCGGCCGGCAGGTAAAACCCGCTGTGATCGCCTGGGAAAAAAGACCGGTAGGGGAGGACCCCCTCAAATCGGGCTACCAGGCGCCGAAAGGGCCGCTCGACATCAAAGGGCTGGTGCGCAAACCGCTCAAACGCCAGAACAAAGCCGCCGAATTGCCGGCCGTACAGTACCTCAACCCTGAGGAGGCCGTTTATGTAGAGGTCAACAAGGAGCCGATCGCCTGGTATTGGAACCTGGGTATGATGATAGTGGCTTCGATCCTATTGTATTTTGCCGGCAGAAAACTATTTTTGGCGGGTCAAAACCAAGAAAAATGAACAGAACACGCATTGTAGCCGGAAACTGGAAGATGAATAAAAGCTATGAGGAAGGGCGCGACCTGGCCAAAGCCATTGCCGAAAACCTGCAACCCTCAGAGACCGTCGTCGTATTGGCGCCGCCCTTTATCCACCTCAGAGGGGTGGCCGCTATTGCCGAAGGCGTCTCCAATCTGCACGTCGCCGCTCAAAACTGCCACCAGGAAACCTCAGGCGCCTATACAGGCGAAATATCCGCGCCGATGGTCCGGTCTACCGGCGCCGAATACGTCATTCTGGGCCATTCCGAACGCCGGCAGTATTTCGGAGAGGACGGCCCCTTGCTGGCCAAAAAGGTGAAAGCAGCCCTCGCAGCCGGCCTCAAACCCATTTTCTGCTGCGGCGAACCCCTGGAGATCCGCGAAGCCGGCACCCATGTAGCACTGGTGGTCGAACAGCTGGAGGCCTCCGTTTTTGACCTGTCGCCGGAAGATTTTGCCAAAGTGGTCATCGCTTACGAACCCGTTTGGGCGATCGGCACCGGCAGGACCGCCAGCCCCGAACAGGCGCAGGATATGCACAAGGAAATACGGGACGCCATCGCTAAAAAATACGGCCGGGACCTGGCGCAGCAAACCTCCATCCTCTACGGCGGCAGCTGCAAGGCGAGCAACGCGCCCGAATTGTTCAGCCAACCCGATGTGGACGGCGGGCTGATCGGCGGCGCTTCCCTTGACGCTAAGGAGTTTATGGCCATTATCGGCAGCTTTCCGGCGTGATTTTGCAGCTTATCACTTTTTTGAATAAAATTTAGGCAATTTGTTGATATCGAAACTGCATTTTTTATACATTTGCTGAATAGCGACAGAGAACTGCTTTTGCGGAGCTAGATTATTTTTCCACCTTATTAACTAACCTTTTCGATGAACAGCGTTGTCACCCAGCGATTTATCAAATGTCACGATAAATTGAGGGAAGAAAACCGGGTTCGCTCCAGCCGCGCATTCGCAGTTTCCCTGGATTATCTGCCGCAAAGTTTGAGTGAGATCATCAAAGGCAGGCGGGATGTCACCATTGAGCTGATCCGCAAAGCGGTCGAGTTCTACAAGATCAATCCCGCCTACCTTTTTACCGGCGAAGGGCCCATGTTCATGACCGATGAGGACCAGAAAAACCTCCGGGTGCTCACCATCGTAACCAACGCCCAGAACGACGAACGCATCGTCCATGTGCCCATCCCCGCCCAGACCGGCTACGCCGTAGAGTGGACCAATCCCAACTTCATCAAAGACCTGCCCACGTATTCGCTTCCCGAATACAAATACAAGGTCGGCACCCACCGCTCATTCGATGTATCCGGCGACGCCATGGAACCCACCCTCCAGGAAGGCGACAAAGTGGTGTGCAGCTACCTGGAACCGGCCCTCTGGGATTCCGCCCTCAAGGATAATCACGTCTATGTCGTGGTCACGAAAGCCGATGTGATGGTGCGGCGCGTGCTCAACCGGCTCCGGGATCACAAAGTGCTCGAACTGCTTTCCGACAACAACTTTTATCAACCCTTCCGCGTTTCCATAAGCGATGTCCGGGAGGTCTGGTATGTCAGGTCCAAAATCAGCGCCTTCATGCCTTCCCCCGACAGCCCTTCCAGGAAATTGCCGCTCGATTTGCTGGAGATCAAAAGCGGGCTTGAACGGCAAAGTCACCTGATCCAAAAGCTGACCGATTCCCTGGATAATTTCCAAAACAACGACCGGAAATGAGCAAAAAAAGGATAAAAATCGAAGGTAAGGTAGTTTATATGCCCCTTGAAACCGGATTCTGGGGAATCGAAAGCCCCCAGGGAAACCAATGGCGCCCCGTGAATATGCCCGAACAATTGAAGATAGAAGGCAAAGAAGTACACCTCGAAGCCGAAGAGGTCAAAGAAGAATTCTCCCTGTTCATGTGGGGCACGCCTGTCAAGATCACCTCTTTCCATACCTGAAACGCATCAGCATTGATCTTCCGTTAAAGTCCGGAAATGCGGAATATTTAGACGTTTGTCTAAATACTTGCCGGTTTCCTTGACTATCCCTGCTTCCCGCATTAAATTTGTCGGAGCTTGTCCGGCCAACTCCGGATAAGTTCAATATTACCTGAACTCCCCTTCGAGGGATTAAAAGATTAGCCATGCGTATTCGAATTCTTGTCCTTTTTTTAATGCTGGGAAGCCTGGGGTATTCCCAATCCGTTCTGGGTGATTGGAACGGCATCCTGAACATACAGGGTACCCAATTGCGCATTGTTTTCCATATTTCGGAAACCGGCGGCACTTACACGGCCACGCTGGATTCCCCGGACCAGAAAGCCTTTGGGATCCCGGCCGGAGAAACCACGTTTGCTGAAAACAACCTGGAAATCAAACTGCCCAACCTGGCTGCCCAGTACAAAGGGAAATATGATGCGGCCGCTCAGGTTGTCGACGGCACCTTCAGCCAGGGGGGCGCTACATTTCCGCTGAAACTCACCCGGGAAGAACAGGAGAAGCAGGAGCTCAAGCGGCCTCAGAACCCGGTTGCTCCCTTCCCGTATGCACAGGAAGACGTAACCTACGACAACCCCGCTGCACAGGGCGTTACGCTTGCCGGCACCCTCACCCTTCCGAAAGGCGACGGGCCTTTCCCGGCGGTCATCCTCATCAGCGGATCCGGCCCGCAAAACCGGGATGAAGAATTGCTGGGGCACAAGCCCTTCCTGGTCATCGCCGACCATTTCACCCGCAACGGGATTGCCGTACTCCGGTTTGACGACCGCGGCGTAGGCCAATCAACCGGAGATTTTGCCACGGCGACCTCCGCCGATTTTGCTACCGATGTGCAGGCCGGTGTGGAATACCTCAAAACCAGAAAGGAGATCAATGCCAGGAAGATCGGGCTGGCCGGCCACAGCGAGGGCGGCCTCATCGCCCCGATGGTCGCCGCCAAATCGGCCGATGTGGCGTTTATCGTCCTGATGGCAGGCCCCGGCGTATCCGGCGACAAGGTGATCCGGCTCCAAAGCCGCCTGATCAGCAAGGCGGAAGGAAAAAGCGAGCAGGAGATCAAGGCCGATGACAATTTCCTGAAAACAGCCTTCAAGGAATTGAAAAAGACCAAGAATATCGAAGCGACCAGGCTCAAGTTGAAAAATACGATGATGAAGGAAATGGAAAAATTGCCGGCCGCCGATAAAGAGAAACTCGGCAACCTGGATCAGGTGGCCACCAGCCAGGTGAATTCCATCACCAGCCCGTGGTTCCGGTATTTCCTGTTTTATGATCCGGCTACCTCGCTGGAAAAGGTGAAATGCCCGGTAATGGCGATCAACGGCGGTAAAGACCTTCAGGTGGATCCCAATCAGAACCTGCCGGCCATCAGCAGCGCCCTGAAAAAAGGCGGCAATACCCGCTTTGTGGTCAAGGAAATTCCCGGGTTGAACCACTTGTTCCAGCATACGGACACCGGCAAGCCCAGCGAATACGCCGAAATTGAAGAAACGATTGCTCCCGAAGCATTGAATTATATGACGGGTTGGATATTGGAGCAGACGAAATAGGTGGTTGCACCGTTGAGTGGCTTATGGTTGATCGGCCGATTCATTCAGTTGCCGGTCAACCATGAACCTGGGAACCATAAACCCATAAACCCATAAACCAATAACACCGTCAAAGGTGCAAACGCCCTTTTCTGGCCAGCAGCTGTTCTTCGGTTTCCACTCTTTCGGGATCCGGGACGCAGCAATCGACCGGGCAGACGGCGGCGCATTGCGGCTCCTCATGAAAGCCTACGCATTCCGTACATTTATCAGGTACGATATAATACAAGTCTTCCGAAACAGGCGATTGTTTGGCATCCACGTTCACCTCTCTTCCATCTTCGAGCTTGTACCTCCCCTGGACCGTATTGCCGTCGCTGATGGCCCATTCGATGCCGCCTTCGTAGATGGCATTGTTGGGGCATTCCGGCTCGCAGGCTCCGCAGTTGATACAATCGTCCGTTATCATTATGGCCATAAAAATCAATTTTTTACCCATTTAACGCCTGGGAGGCGGCGTTGGTTGAGGCCGCAAAGGTAAGGATTTTTTCATCAGATTACGGGTATTCCAAACCATAAAACCCCTATTTTGGCCGCTGCCTGGTTGGGGGAGGCCTCAGGGCCAGATTTATTGCAGAAAATCCTGAAAATGAATTTTCAATCTATTCTCAGCGAGATCGACTCCGAGGTGGCCCGCATTCCGGATGAAGGAAAGGTGGCGTCCTATATCCCTGAACTGGCCAAGGTGGATGCCGGAAAATTCGGGATGCACCTCTGGCATGTCGACGGCGATCACTGCGGCATCGGCGACGACCGGGAAGCTTTTTCCGTCCAGAGCATCGCCAAGGTCTTTTCCCTTACGCTGGCTTACGAGCTGGAAGGCGAGTCGATCTGGAAAAGGGTAGGGGTGGAGCCGTCGGGTACCCGGTTCAACTCCCTGATGCAACTCGAATTTGAACAGGGCATACCCCGCAATCCGCTGATCAATTCGGGCGCCCTGGTCATCGCGGATATTTTGTACGGCCGCCTCAATGATCCCAGGCGGGAGCTGCTGGATTTTATCCGGCTGGTTTCCGGCCTGCCTGATGTCGGATACAATGAAACAGTGGCTTTATCCGAAAAACAATCCGGTTTCCGGAATGCCGCCCTGGTAAACCTGATGCGCTCCTTCGGCAACATCCGCAACGATATTGAAGGCATCCTGGATTTTTACTTTCACCTGTGTTCGATCGAGATGACTTGCGCTGAACTTTCTAAAGCGTTCCTTTTGTACGCCAATCACGGCAAAATTCCGGGACGGGAAGAGGAAATCATATCCAAGAGCAAGGCCAAACGCATCAATGCCATCATGCAGACCTGCGGGTTCTACGACGAAGCCGGCGAATTCGCTTTCAAGGTGGGGCTGCCGGGCAAAAGCGGGGTCGGCGGCGGCATTGCGGCGGTGCATCCCGGCAAGTACGCGGTTGCCGTCTGGAGCCCGGGCCTGAACAAAAAGGGCAACTCCTTCAAGGGCATGAAAGCGCTGGAATTGCTCACCACGAAAACCGAGCTCTCCATTTTCTGAAGACGCGAAACGGGACGACGATGCGTTCTTAGATGGAAGGAAAACCGATCATATGAAAAGCATACTATGGATGACGGCCGTTGTTGCGGTTTTTGCGTTCTTCAGCTGCGACCCGACCGCCAGCAGGCAATGCCCGGCCTTCGAATTTGACGTGGCCAAATGGGCCGATTTCGATAACCTGGATACGATCCGGTATATTAACCCGGCCGACGGCAGCGAATTGGTGTTCGTCAAAACGGAAAGCTCCAAATCGGGCGTCAATACCCAGGGAGGGATCGGGTATAAAAACGAAGATGATGTGCCTTGCTACCTGAACGCCGATTACAATTACGTCTTGCTGGGCATCGAAGACAGCCTGGGCATGCAGATCACCTTCGACCAGCTGGAGATCGCCAACCTCCCCGAATCGGAAGAGGATGTGGTGGTTTACTATATTTTCTACAAAACCGGCATCAACAAGGGGATTGCCAGTCACGCCTTCCTGGTACAGCCCCACGAACTGGTCAAAAACGACAACCAGGAATGGGTCGACGAACTGACGGTGGACGGCACAACCTATACCGACCTCGTGAAATCCTCCAGGGATACCTTCATGATTGAATCCGAAAACCCGAAGTTCGATTTTTGGCAGGCGTACGGGGTCCGTCAGGCGGGCGTTGTGAAACTGGTGAACCGGCTCGGGGAAGAGTTTTGGCTGGAGAAATGAGTACCCCGCACCGGAGGGTGCAGGGGCTGCGGGAAACCCAAACGCGCCAGAAGGTTCATTTTCTGCATCTTCAGGGTATGAGAACGATACTGCTCACCCTGTCCATCCTTGCCTTTGTACAAATGGCCGAAGCCCAGGTGCCGGCGGTCTGGGTTGCCAAAAAATACCGGAATAACCAGGTTGTCAGCGAAAGGTGCGATACCCTTAAACCCGGCGCTGCAATCGAGGAAAAAAATCCCGTTCGGCGTGTTCACCCCGCTGATCCTGAAGAGGTCTTACCGGTTCTGATCGTTGACCGCAGGCCTGAATTTCCGGGAGGGGACGCCGCATTATTGAAATTCTTGTTTGAAAACATCAGGTATCCTTCCGGTGATATCTGCTATTCAGGGAGGGCTGTCTTTCAGTTCACCGTTCAGCCCGACGGCAAATTGTCGGATTTTTGCATTGCCAGGAAGACCTTTCCGAAACTGGACGAAGAGGTCCTCCGCGTCGCCCGCCTGATGCCGGACTGGACGCCCGGCGAGCGGAACGGGGTCGCGGTTCCGGTCAGGATGATGATTCCGCTCAGGATAGAGCTGGAACGCTGATCGCACGGGATTTGCTATTTACGTAACCCGTATTATATTTGAGCGCAAATCAACCAATTTGCCCGATATTGATCATGGAGAACAACCTGACCTGGCCCGAATTCATGAAAGTGGACATGCGCGCGGGCACGATCCTGGAGGCCGTGGTTTTTGAAAAAGCCCGCAAGCCCGCCTACCAGCTCATCCTGGATTTCGGCGAACTGGGCGCCCGGAAATCGTCGGCCCAGATCACAAAGCTGTACCGGCCCGAAGAGTTGGTCGGCAAACAGGTCATCGCAGTGGTTAACTTCCCGCCGAAGCAGATCGCAGATTTCATGAGCGAATGCCTCGTCCTCGGCGCAGTCGGCGACGACGGCGAAGTAACCCTATTGCAACCCGAACGCCCGGTGGAAAACGGCACGCGCATTGCATAAAACAGTGGTCAGTTGACAGTGGTCAGTAGCGACGCATGATGAAGCGTCGCGATCTGGCCATCCCCATCCGCCGTAGCCTCAGGCGAAGGTGGTAATCGTCAATCCGAAGTATGCGGTCAGATGATCATATAACGGCGGCCCGACAATGAAACCATAATACCATACAACCATGAATCCATTTCATACCTTAAATCACCGTTAGAAGCCGGAATGATGCCGCCCAGCGGCCGCCAGCAACCAACATCAAGCATCCAGCATCCAGTAACCAGCATCCAGTAACCAGCATCCAGCATCCACCACGCCTCAGCGTGGCAGCATCCAGCAACAATGAATCCATTTCTCCTCACCACCGACCGCCTCACGCTCCGCCGCCTTACGCCCGGCGACGCCCCCTTCATGCTCGCCCTGCAGACCAGTCCGGACTACCTCAAATACATCGGCGACCGGGGTGTACACAACGAAGAAGATGCCCGGCGATACATTGAAAACGGCGCCCTGGTCAGCTACGAAAAATACGGGTACGGCCCCTACGCCATCCAGTTGATCGGCGACGAAAACGTGCTCGGCGTCTGCGGGCTTTTCAAACGCGACAACCTGGAACATCCCGACCTGGGGTTCGCCTTCCTGCCCGGACAAACCGGTAAAGGTTACGGTTACGAAGCGTCCGCCGCACTGATGGCCTATGCCGCTGCCAACTGGCAGATCAAATGCCTGTTGGGCATCACGGTACCCTATAACCAACCCTCCATCCGCCTGTTGCAAAAACTCGGCTTCCGGCTGGAACGGACCACCCGCCTGGCGGATGATGCCGAGGAGTTGATGGTGTATGTTTGGGGGGAGGAATGAGGGGTAGATGGTTGGATGGGTTTATTGTTGGGGTGCTTCGCGGGGGTGTGGTCCGGTTGTTGATGGGTTTATTGTTGTTTATGATGGTTTATTTGCCGGAGGTGTTCGTTTTTCGGTAAAAAATCCCATTGGGAGATTGTTCAAAACAGTGTTTTCACGCAAAGACGCAAAGACGCAAAGATCTGATTTTTAGCAAGCTGCGCATGCTAAAAATCCGGTTGACACAAAATTCTGAACGGTCCCCCCATTGGAGTTAATCGGGATAAAATGGAACGGATCCCCGCTATGTACAGTTGTATCTTATCATGGACAAATCCATCTACTTCCTCACCGGCGCCTCCGGAGCCGGCAAAACCACCCTGCTGGATCACCTGGCGGAAAAATATGCAGACAAACCCTGGGCCTTTCTCCATTTTGATTCGGTCGGCGTACCTGCTGTTGAAGAAATGACCGCCCGATACGGCTCGCCTTCCGGTTGGCAGGAAGCCATGACCCATTATTGGATCGACCGGGCTGTCCGGCACCAACCCGAAGAAAAAGTGTTCATCGAAGGCCAGGTGAACCTGAATTTCATCCGGCAGGGATTTCAAAAACACCAATTCACCAATTACCGCATCGCCCTGATCGACTGTGAAGAAGATGAAATGGCCCGCCGCCTGACCCATGACCGCAACCAGCCCGAACTCCTCACCCCCGATATGCGCAACTGGCTGAAATACCTCCGGAATCAGGCCCTGGAATTCAACGCCCCCATCATCGACACCACGCATTTAACATTAGAAGAAACGGCCTTGGCATTTGGAAATATTTTCCATTTATAATACCTTGGATTCGCCTTAGCGCCCTGAGTGCCCTGAGTGGTCCAAACAACCGCCCCATCTTAGTGCCCTGAGTGCCCTAAGTGGTCCAAACAACCGCCCCATCTTAGTGCCCTCAGTGCCCTAAGTGGTCCAAACAACCGCCCCATCTTAGTGCCCTGAGTGCCCTAAGTGGTCCAAACAACCGCCCCATCTTAGTGCCCTGAGTGCCCTGAGTGGTCCAAACAACCGCCCTATCTTAGTGCCCTGAGTGCCCTAAGTGGTCCAAACAACCGCCCCATCTTAGTGCCCTGAGTGCCCTAAGTGGTCCAAACAACCGCCCCATCTTAGTGCCCTGAGTGCCCTGAGTGGTCCAAACAACCGCCCCCATCTTAGTGCCCTGAGTGCCCTAAGTGGTCCAAACAACCGCCCCATCTTAGTGCCCTGAGTGCCCTAAGTGGTCCAAACAACCGCCCCATCTTAGTGCCCTGAGCGCCCTAAGTGGTCCAAACAACCGCCCCATCTTAGTGCCCTGAGTGCCCTAAGTGGTCCAAACAACCGCCCCATCTTAGTGCCCTGAGTGCCCTAAGTGGTCCAAACAACCGCCACATCTTAGTGCCCTGAGTGCCCTAAGTGGTCCAAACAATCAACCATGGCAGCATTAAAAACCCAAAAAAACGACGCTGACGTCACCGCATTCCTCAACGCCGTACCCGACGAGCAAAAACGCCGCGACTGTTTCGCCGTCCTGGAAATCATGCAACAGATCACCGGCGCCAAGCCCTATATGTGGGGCCCCTCCATCATAGGTTTCGGCGAATACCGCTACAAATACAGAAGCGGCCAGGAAGCGGAGTGGTTCCTGACCGGCTTTTCCCCGCGCAAACAGAACCTGACCCTTTACATCATGGCGGGCTTCGGGCGCTACCAGGAACTCATGGCCAAACTCGGCAAGTACAAAACAGGCCAGTCCTGCCTTTACCTCAAACGATTGTCGGATATAGATACGGAAGTATTGAAAGAATTGATCCGGGAGTCGATAGCCTATTTGAAGGAGCGATCGCTATAGGGTTTCCCGGCTTTACTGTTTCACTGTTTCATTGTTGGGCCCGGTGGTAAGGTCAGCACCCTCCATTGATTCCAACAGATAATCAGTTCATTGTTGCCAGGGTTACCATTCTATAGCCGTAAAACCATCCAACCATAAAACCATAAAAAGTCGGCGGTTGGCAGTCGGCAGTTGGCAGTCCGGCCATACAACGAACGCCCAACCGTGAAACAGTTATCAGTGCTCAGTGATCAGTTGTCAGTCCGGGCAAGGCAATATTTCGACTTTACAACGAACATCCAACCATCCAACCATAAAACCATCCTAATCCTTATCTTTGCACGCATGGCTATCACACTTCTGGACGGCGTCGTCAATAAAGAGATCGTCGTGGGCAAGGAGACCCGCGAA
This sequence comes from Lewinellaceae bacterium, assembly GCA_020636325.1. Lineage (GTDB taxonomy): Bacteria > Bacteroidota > Bacteroidia > Chitinophagales > Saprospiraceae > JACJYC01. The sequence goes on along the minus strand of JACJYC010000005.1, from coordinate 315,061 downwards.
CTGAGCGAGATGGTGAAAAATCCGGATCTCTCCCTGGTCGACCGGGTCGAATCATTCGAGGATATCATGAGCCTGGAGGTGGGCGATACCGCGCTTTCCCGCGCCCGCAACATCGAAAGAGAACAAGATATCCGCCAACTCTACCTCAAATACGAAGGCGGCAACCCGACCGGCACCCAAAAGGACCGCATCGCCTTTGCTCAGGTTCACGACGCCCTGCGCCGGGGGTTCGACTGCATCACAGTGGCCACCTGCGGCAATTACGGCGCCGCCATGGCCTTTGCGGCCCACCTGGCCGGCATCCGCTGCGTGATTTATATCCCCGATTCCTACCATACCGAACGCGTCAAGGAAATGGAACGCTATCACGCCGAAGTCCGCCGTCATATGGGCTCCTACGAAGATACCGTTGAATTTTCCACCGAAATGGCCGCCGATTCCGATTGGTACGACGGCAACCCGGGCGGGCAGAATACCCCGCTGCAGATCCGGGCTTATGCCGAGATCGCCTTTGAAATTTACGACCAACTCCGCGACGCACCCAGAATTGTCGCCGTACCGGTGTCGAACGGCACCCTGCTTGCAGGGATTTACCGCGGATTTGTCAGCCTGTACAAGCGCGGCAAAACTTCCCGTATTCCGCGCATGCTGGCAGCTTCCTCCACACATAAAAACCCCATCATCTCATCCTTCAAAAAAGGGCTTGACCATTGCGAGGACCTCCGCTCCGAGAAGATCAGGGAAACCAAAGTGAACGAACCGCTCATCAACTGGCACAGTTTTGACGGGGAAGAGGCGCTGTATGCCCTCAACCAGACCCAGGGCGAAGCTTTTCATATCAGCGATAAAAAAATGATCCAACAGAGCAAACTACTCCTGGAAAAGGAAGGCCTGAAAGTGCTGCCGGCCTCCACTGCCGGCCTCATAGGGCTATTGGAAATGCACGCTCAGCAACCCCTGGAACCGGACCGGTACGTGGCTATTCTGACAGCCAAGGAATAAATTTCCTGTCCTTACCTTAAAAGATGCGTAATAATGAGAGCCGAGGGTAAATGATCCGGCGATGGGGTTTATCTTTGCGCCCGAATTCAGGCGACTGACCATGAACCAATTATTGTACTATCTGATCATCAAGCCGCTGAGCCTGCTCCCGCTCAGGGTGCTGTACGTTTTTTCCGACCTGCTGTTTGTCATCTTGTATCATATCGCCGGTTACCGGAAAAAAGTGGTTATGACCAATCTGCGGAATTCTTTTCCGGAAAAAGGAGATGCAGAACTCAAACGGATCGCTGCGAAATTCTACCACCATTTCTGCGATATGATGATCGAATCGATCCGCATATTCAGCATCCCGGAGCAAGAGGCGGTCAGGCGCTGCAAAGTGTTGAACCCGGAATTTCTGGATGCTTATGCTGAAAAGGGCACCAGCCTTATCTGTGTAGGAGCCCACTATGCCAATTGGGAAATGGCAGCCATCGGTTTTAATTCCCAAATCCGCCATTGGGTGGTCGGGATCTATTCCCCGCTCAAGAATGCCTATTTTGACAACCTGGTCCAAACCTCACGGACCCGGTACGGCACCGGTATTGCCAATCGGCGGCACATCCCGGAATTCATGGATGAACACAAGGATCGCCTGACGGTCTACTTTTTCATCGGCGACCAATCTCCTTCCTCATCGGAAATGAAGCAATACTGGACCACTTTCCTCCATCAGGAAACCGGCGTATTGCTGGGTGCAGAGAAATACGCGAAATTGTACAATTATCCGGTTGTCTATATCTTATTGAGAAAAGTGAAACGGGGCTACTATACCGGAGAGTTTGTATCCGTTGAGGATCATCCGTTGGAAGCCGAGGAGTTTTCGATCACCGAAAAGCATGTCAGGATACTGGAATCGGAAATTCGCCGCCAACCGGAATACTGGTTGTGGACGCACCGGCGGTGGAAGCATCAGCGCCCGGATTCTTAAGCCCGCAGGCTTGCCTGCCGGCAGGCAGGGATTGAGAAGCCAATTAATGCCTCAACATCCATCCCCAAGTCCGGCTTACCAATCGGCCTGTCCTTGCTGGCCAGGCTCGCTTAGTAATCCGCCTCAGGCTTCCGCCGCAACCTCAACCTCCGCCTTTTCCTCCTCTTTCTCCTCCGCCTCATCCCGTTCGACCCGCAGGTTGTCGATGATGAAATCCTGGCGTTCCGGGGTGTTTTTGCCCATATAGTATTCCAGGATCTTGTCGATATTGGTCTCTTCGCCGATCACGACGGGTTCCAGGCGGATATTTTCACTGATGAAATCCTTGAATTCGTGGGGAGAGATCTCGCCGAGCCCTTTGAATCGCGTGATCTCGGGTTTGCCCCGGAGTTTGCCGATGGCGGCTTCCCGTTCGGCGTCCGAGTAGCAGTAAAAGGTTTGTTGTTTGTCGCGGACGCGGAACAGCGGAGTATCGAGGATGTAAAGGTGCCCGTTGCGTACCAGCTCGGGGAAGAACTGCAGGAAGAAGGTGAGCAGCAGGAGGCGGATATGCATGCCGTCCACGTCGGCGTCGGTAGCGATCACCACGCGGTTGTAGCGCAGGTTATCGAGCCCGTCTTCGATGTCGAGCGCATGTTGGAGCAGGTTGAGTTCCTCATTTTCATAGACCACTTTCTTGGTCATGCCGTAGCAATTGAGCGGTTTGCCCCGGAGGCTGAATACGGCCTGGCTCTGCACGTCGCGCGCTTTGGTGATGGAACCGCTCGCGGAGTCGCCCTCGGTGATGAAGATGGTGGACGCCAGGCGGAGGTCTTCGTCCGTTTTACGGGGGCCGTCGTTGAAGTGGATCCGGCAATCCCGCAATTTCTTGTTGTGAATATTGGCTTTTTTGGCGCGCTGGTTGGCCAGTTTCTTGATGTCGGCAATTTCCTGGCGTTCGCGTTGCGATTGCAGGATGCGGCGTTCGATTTCCTTGGCGATCTCGGTATTGCGGTGCAGGAAATTATCGAGCTTTTCGCTGATGAAGTTCTTGACGAAAGTCCGGATCGTAGGCTGCCCCGGGCCCATATCCGTTGAGCCGAGTTTGGTCTTGGTCTGGGATTCGAAAACCGGCTCCTCAACTTTGAGGCTGACGGCCGCAACGATCGATGTCAGGATATCCCGCCGGTCGTAGTTCTTGTTGTAGTGTTTCTGGATGGTTTCGACGAAGGCTTCCTTGAAGGCGTTGAGGTGGGTGCCGCCTTGCGTGGTATTCTGACCGTTGACAAAGGAGTAATATTGCTCGCCGTAATGGTTGCCGTGGCTAATGGCCAGTTCGATATCCTCGCCTTTCAGGTGAACGATCGGGTAGCGGAGGCTGTCCTGGTTGGTTTTGTGCTCCAGCAGGTCGAGCAGGCCGTTCTTGGAAACGTAAACCTGGCCGTTGAAATTGATCTTCAGGCCGGCATTCAGGTAGGCGTAATTCCAGAGCTGGCTCTCGATGTATTCGTTGCGGTACTTGTATTTTTTGAAGATGGAATCATCGGGGCGAAACAGGATCATGGTGCCGTCCTGTTCCTTGGAGGATTGGAGCTTGTGGTCTTTGACCAATTCGCCCTGCTGGAATTCGGCGACCTTGGTTTTGCCTTCCCGGACCGCCTGCACCTTGAAATAATTGGAAAGGGCGTTGACCGCCTTGGTACCCACGCCGTTCAGACCGACGGATTTCTTGAACGCCTTGGAGTCGTATTTACCGCCGGTATTGATCTTGGATACGCAATCGATCACCTTGCCGAGCGGAATGCCGCGCCCGAAATCCCGGACGGTAACATCGCCGTTGTCTACCGTTACCTCAATCACTTTGCCGTACCCCATCACATATTCGTCGATGGAGTTATCGATCACTTCCTTGAGCAGCACGTAGATGCCGTCATCTGCGGCCGACCCGTCGCCGAGCTTGCCGATGTACATGCCCGGACGCATGCGGATATGCTCCTTCCAGTCGAGCGAGCGGATATTATCTTCGGTATAGGATACTTGGGACATCTGTTTGAGGTTAATTCGGTTTATGCCTGGATTTATGTTGCAAATATAGCTAAAATTCTATTGCGAAAACAAATTGTTTCGTTCAATTTTCTCACCCTCTCTCACCCTCTCTCACCCTCTCACCCTCTCACCCTCTCACCCTCTCTCACCTAGGACTGTACCGCAAAACAAATTCCCGCATCTCCTCCACCATATCCGGCGACCCGATGGCGATCGTTGCCCGTTGATGCAGGTGATCGGCCTCCAGGTCGAGGATGCGTTCCAGCTGGCAGGTGATGGCCTTGCCGCCGGCCTGTTCCACGATGAACGAAAGCGGGTTGCATTCGTACACCAGCCGGAGTTTCCCGAGGGCGTACTTCCGGGTATTGGGATACAGGAAAATGCCGCCCTGGAACAGGATCCGGTGGATATCCGACACCATCGACCCGATGTACCGAAGCCGGAGGTTCAGGTCCGAACAATGGTCAATATAGCGCCGCATCTCCACGTCGAATTTCAGGTAATAACCCTGATTGACGGAGTAATAGTTGCCCGTAGCCGGAATGCTGATGTCCCGGTGCGAAAGGCAAAATTCGCCGATCGTAGGGTCCAGGGTAAAGCCGTTGACGCCCCGGCCGGTGGAATAGACCAGCAGCGTTGAGGTGCCGTAAAGCACATAGCCGGCGGCCACCAGTTCCGATCCCTTTTGCAGGAAATCCCCGATCTGGCAAGGGCCGTCCGCGGCGCTGATCCGGCGGTAAATGCCGAAAATGGTGCCGACCGATACATTGACGTCAATATTGGAAGAGCCGTCCAGCGGGTCAAAGACCACCACATACTTGGAGGCTTTGCCGTCAACGGAGGGAAATGGGATGATATCCTCCGCTTCCTCCGAGGCCACACCGGCGCATTCGCCGCTGTTTTTCAGGCAGTCGATGAGTTTTTCGTTGGCGTAGAGGTCGAGTTTCTGCACCTCGTCGCCGGTGGCATTCTCACGGTCGGCCCGCCCCAGGATGGGCAGCAGGCCCGCTTTGTTCACCTCCCGGTTGACGATCTTTGCCGCAACCCCGATATCGCGCAGCAGGCCGGTCAGCTCGCCGCTGGCAAACGGAAAATCTTTCTGACGCCTGAGGATGAATTCATCCAGGGTGACAATCCGGTTCATTTCTTCTTTGGTTAGGTGCCGCAAAGTTAGCCCTTTCCGGCGGTTTTACCCACCCTTTGCCGCAGCAGCGGACAGCCGATTAAAAACCCTCAAAATCATGCATATATCCGGGAAAAAATTTATCTTTGCCCCGCTTTTTCAGAAAGGCTGTTTTTTTACTGCGGATGTGGCGAAATTGGTAGACGCACTAGACTTAGGATCTAGCGCCGCGAGGCATGGGGGTTCGAGTCCCTCCATCCGCACATTTAAACAATGAGGAATCGAGGAATCGAGAAATTGAAGAATTGTGGATTTGAACCTTTCTGTCAGCAGGCAGGGATTTGATTTTTCTCGGGTTATTACAAGACCTCAATTATTCAGCCGCACAAATTTTATTATCCAAACGATCCATAGCATATGCCACAAGTTGTCAGAGAAGATATTGACAATTTAAATGTCTCATTAACCGTAAAAATCGACAAAGGCGACTACGAACAGCAATTTCGTCAGGAGCTGGAAAAATACCGCAAACAAGCCCACCTGAAAGGCTTCAGAAAAGGCAAAACGCCCGCCAGCGTGGTGCGCAAGTTCTACGGTAAACCGATTCTGGGCGATATCCTCGAGAAGTTGCTCCAGAAATCCCTGGGCGACTTCATTACCAGCGAGAACCTGGAAGTCCTCGGATATCCCATTGAGGATCCCAACCACAGCCTGAAGGATCTCGAAACCGCCGAACTGTCTGACTACGAATTCAAGTTCGACCTCGGCCTCGCTCCGGCCTTTGAACTGAAAGGCGTTGCACCCGAAGATACCTACGAACTCCTGGTCATCGATTTCCCGGAAGAGGAGATCACCAGTGAACTGGACCAGATGGCCCGCAGGCAAGGCAGCCAGACGACGGTTGAAACGGATATCGAGGAAAATGACATCGTCCGCATCCAGGTCAGGGAACTGGCCGACGGCGCTGTCCGGGAAGATGGCGTTTCGAACGAATTTGACATCCTCATCAGCCGCCTCAACGAAGGCGCCCGCGCTGAATTTCTGAAACACAAGAAAGGCGATACCCTTCAGATCGACATTTTCGACCTGGAAGAGGGCGCTGCCGAAGCCTACGTCAGGAAAGAGTTCCTGGGGCTCGACCCGGAAGTTGAACTTGAGGTCGGCCGCCTGTTCGAAGCCGTCATTGAAGAGGTCAAGCGATTCGAAAAAGCGGAATTCAACGAGGAATTCTTCCAAAAGGCCTTCGGCGAAGCAGTCACCACGGAAGAGCAGGCCCGCAAGCTCATTCGCGATGACGTGGAAAAATATTACCGCTCACAGGCGGACGTGGTCTTTTTCCGCACCTGCCAGGATGCCCTGGTCAAGGCCAATGATTTTCCCTTGCCCATCGAATTCCTGCAGCGCTGGCTGAAGGCCGACATGAAGGACGATGTACCCGCGGATTTTGACCACCATTTCTACCACTTTGAAGAAAACCTGCGCTGGACCCTGATCCGCGAGAAGCTCCTGGACCTGTTGCAGGTTGAGGTGACGGAAGCCGAGCTGCTGGAAATCTACAAGGACCGGTTCCGCCAGTATATCCAGGATGAAACCATGCTGGAAAACCTCGCTCAGCGATTTCTGGACAGCGACCGGCAGGAAGGGAAGACGGATGTCCAGGAAGAAGCCTTGTCCAGAAAGATCATTGCCGGCATCCAGGATCGCTGTACCATTTCGGAGAAGAAGGTTACCGTGGATGAGTTCAACGAAATACGCAGTGAACTCAGCGGTCACCACCATCATCACGACCACGACCACCACCACCACGACGAGGAAGAATAATTGAGCTTTCTGTTGAAGCCTTTCAACCTGGATGGGAAAGATTTGTTAATTAGAAGGAATATTTCCAAACGATATTCCATTTAACCAAACACCAAATATGTTCAACCAAGACGAATTCATGAAATATGCTGTCCGCCATTTGGGTATGAGCAGCATGCACCTTGAAAAATACGCAGAGAAGTCCGTTACCGATTACACCAATATCAAGGCTTTCACGCCCAACGTAATCGAGGAACGGCAAATGAACATTGTAGGGCTGGACGTATTTTCCCGCCTGATGATGGACCGGATCATCTTTATGGGCGTACCGGTCAATGATTATGTGGCCAACGTCATCCAGGCCCAGTTGCTGTTCCTGGAATCCACCGATCCGAAGCGCGACGTTCAGATGTTCATCAACAGCCCGGGCGGCTCCGTCATGGCAGGTCTCGGCATCTACGATACCATGCAATACGTTTCGCCCGACGTTGCCACGATCTGTACCGGCCTCGCCGCCTCCATGGGCGCCGTGCTGCTGTCTGCCGGGGTTAAAGGCAAACGCACCTGCCTGCATCACAGCCGCGTCATGATCCACCAACCGCACGGCGGATTGCAGGGGCAGGTCACCGAAATGACCATTTATTACAACCTCATCAAGGAGCACCAGAAAGAACTGTACGACATCCTCGCGCAGCATACCGGCAAATCCTACGAGCAAATCGAAAAGGATTGCGACCGCGACAAGTGGCTGACCTCTCATGAAGCCAAGGAATACGGCCTGGTGGACGAAGTACTCGACCGGAACAACCCGCGCAAAAACAGCTAAGAGCGCATCAGTTGATTGCGCTCCGAGATCACGGCCAATTTATCACGCCGATAGCGGCGCTAAAGCTATAATAGATGGGAATGCGAAAAGGAAAACAAAACTTCCGATGCTCGTTTTGCGGGAGAGATAAATCGGAAGCCCTCATCCTCGTCACCGGGGTTGAAGGTCATATCTGTGAGGTTTGCGTAGAACAGGCCGGCGAAATCGTTCAGGAAGAATTGTACGGCAAGAAAAAGGAAAAACCGCGCGAGAAATTCTTCCTGCCCGAACGATTGACCCCTGTCGACATCAAGGGCCATCTCGACCAATACGTCATCGGCCAGGATGAGGCCAAAAAAGTGCTGTCCGTTGCCGTTTATAACCATTACAAACGGCTCAGCCAGCACAAACAGGATGAGGTGGAGATCGAAAAATCCAATATCCTGTTTGTCGGCCAGACCGGCACCGGCAAAACCCTGCTGGCCAAAACGATCGCCAAGTTCCTGAACGTTCCTTTCGCTATTGTTGACGCCACCGTCTTCACCGAAGCCGGTTATGTCGGCGAAGATGTTGAAAGCATCCTCAGCCGCCTGCTCCAGGTTTGCAACTACGATGTCGCCGCCGCCGAACGCGGTATCGTCTACATCGATGAGATTGATAAGATCGCCCGCAAAACGGACAATCCCTCCATTACCCGGGATGTGTCCGGCGAAGGCGTCCAGCAGGCTATGCTCAAAATGCTGGAAGGTACGGATGTGAACGTGCCCCCTCAAGGCGGCCGCAAGCACCCGGAGCAGAAACTGGTCAAGGTCAATACCGAGAATATCCTGTTCATCTGCGGCGGCGCCTTCGACGGGATCGAAAAGATCATCGCCCGCCGGATCAATACCCAGGTGATCGGCTTCAAATCGGATGACGTTAACCAGATCGACCGCGAAAACCTCATTCAGTACGTTTCGCACGCCGACCTGAAGCGGTTCGGCCTGATCCCCGAACTGGTGGGCCGGTTGCCGGTCCTGACCTACCTGGAGCCGCTGGGCCTGGAAACGCTCAAGAATATCCTGACCGAGCCGAAAAACTCCCTGATCCGGCAGTACAAAAAACTGTTCGAACTGGAAAATATCGACCTGGAATTCAGTGAGGAAGCCATTACCCTGATCGCTGAGAAAGCGCTTGAGTTCAACTTCGGCGCCCGGGGCCTTCGGTCCATCTGCGAAGCGATCATGACAGACGCTATGTTTGAACTGCCGTCCCGCAGGGATGTGCGCAAGTTTACGGTCGATTATGCCTACGCGCTGGAAAAACTCAGCCGGAGCAAGCTCACGCAGCTGAGAGCCGCATAAGAAGACCTTTATCCTTTCACGGGAACAGCCCGGATGATGCCATTCGTCCGGGCTGTTTTTTTTATTATATTAATAAAAAATCAATACTATAAATTAATTTCCGAACTTGATCCAAAAAATAATTTTGAAATACTTCGCACAAGCAAATTATTATTATAAATTTACAAATTCCAATAGGGAAGACTTTTTACACCTTTTACTAACCGACAAAACGAAACAACAATGAATTCATTACTGGGACTTGGTAAGTACCTGTTCATTATTCCACTTCTCGGCTTCGGCTTCGGCCACCTCTCCAACGCCAATGCCATGGCCGGCATGGTGCCCATCCCCGGCGGCGCCTTATGGATCTATGTCACGGGCATTGCCATGCTGGCCGCAGCGGTCAGTATCGTTATCGGCAAATGGGATAAACTGGCTACGACCCTGTTGGGCATTATGCTGCTGATCTTTGCCCTTTCCATTCACCTGCCGGGTATGTTGAACGCCGCGGATGCCATGGCCAAACAAGGCTCGATGGGCCAGATGATGAAGGACATCGGCCTCGCCGGCGGCGCCTGGATGTATGCCGCAGGCCTCGCCAGGGACAAATCCATGATCGGTTAACGGCTCAGGGTTGTTATCCGCCCATGCTTGAAAAAACTCTTGATAATTGACTTTGATTGTGATGAAAGCCATCCAGCCTGAAACCCTGGATGGCCTTTCTGATTTTACTGGCCTGCCCGCTTCGTTAACGACAAAAATCACCCGCCTGAAGCAGCCGGGAATTACCCGGATCCCCCTAAAATTGATAACTTTGTCGAAACGAAAAACAATGTCAAAACCGATGAAACGATACACTTTCCTTTTGCCGCTCCTCTTCCTCCTGATCACCCTGTCCGCTAAGGCGCAAACCGATGCCGGAATGGACGCTTTCGTTAAAAAACTGATGTCGCAAATGACGCTGGACGAAAAGATCGGTCAGCTCAACCTCGTAACGGCCGGCTATCCGCCCACGGGCCTCGGCGTAAGCCTCGGGGTTGAGGAAAAGATCGCAGGCGGCCAGGTCGGCGGCATCTTCGGCGTTTACGGGGCAGCCAAGGTCAGGGGCGTACAAGAACTTGCCGTGACCAAATCCCGGCTCAAAATCCCGCTGATCTTCGGCCTTGACGTTATCCACGGACACCAGACCATCTTCCCCATTCCGCTCGGCCTCTCCGCCAGCTGGGATATGAACCTGATCGAAAAATCAGCCCGCATCGCCGCGGTGGAAGGCACTGCCGACGGCCTGAACTGGACCTTTTCCCCCATGGTAGATATCGCGCGCGACCCGCGTTGGGGCCGCATTTCCGAAGGTTCCGGCGAGGACGCTTACCTCGGTTCCCGCATTGCAGCCGCCATGGTCAAAGGCTATCAGGGCCCAGGCTTGTCGCAGAACAATTCCATGATGGCCTGCGTCAAACACTTCGGCCTGTACGGCGCTGCTGAGGGCGGACGGGACTACAATACCGTGGACATGAGCCGCAACACCATGTACAACTATTTCCTCCCGCCCTACAAAGCGGGCCTGGACGCCGGCGCCGGCAGCATCATGACCTCTTTCAACGTAGTGGATGCCGTACCCGCAACCGGCAACCGCTGGTTACTGACCGACCTGTTGCGCAAACAATGGGGGTTCAAAGGGTTTGTCGTGACCGACTATACCTCCCTCAACGAAATGATCGAACACGGTCTCGGCGACCTGCAAACCGTTTCGGCCCTTGCCCTGCACGCCGGTGTTGATATGGATATGGTCGGGGAAGGTTTCCTGACCACCCTGAAAAAATCCCTGAAGGAAGGCAAGGTCACCCAGGCTGAGATCGACCAGGCCTGCCGCCTTGTCCTCGAAGCCAAGTACAAGCTCGGCCTGTTTGAAGATCCCTACCGGTATGTGGATGAGAAACGCACGACCTCGGATATCCTGACCGCGGAACACCGGCAGGCAGCCCGCGAAATTGCGGCCCATACCTTTGTACTGCTGAAGAACGACAAACAAACCTTACCCCTGAAGAAACAGGGCGCCAACATTGCCCTGGTCGGCCCGCTGGCAGATAACCGCCGCGATATGCTGGGGACCTGGGTGGTTGCCGGCGATTGGCAAAAGTCCGTCAGTGTAAAGGAAGGCATCCAGCATGTGGCCGGCAGCGGCGTCAACATCCTCTACGCCAAAGGCGCCAACATCACCGACGATACGGCCTTCATCCACCGGCTCAACTTCTTCGGACAGGAAATGGTTTCGCTCGACAAGCGCACGCCGGATGAAATGATCAGGGAAGCCGCCGGAGCAGCCAGTCAGGCGGATGTCATTGTGGCCGTCCTGGGCGAATCCCAGAGCATGTCGGGCGAATCTTCAAGCCGTTCGGATATCGGCATCCCGGCCTCGCAGGAACGCCTGCTGAAGGAGATGGTGGCGACCGGCAAACCTGTTGTGCTGGTGCTGTTTACGGGGCGCCCGCTGACCCTGCCCTGGGAAGCGGAACACTGCACCTCCATCCTCAACGTGTGGGCCCCCGGTACCGAAGCGGGCAACGCCATTGCCGATGTCCTGTTCGGCGATGTCAACCCGTCGGGTAAACTCTCCGCGACCTTCCCGCGCAGCGTGGGGCAGATCCCGCTGTACTACAACCACAAGAATACCGGCCGGCCCTATGACGGATCGCCGCAAACAAAATTCAGGTCCAATTACCTGGATATTTCCAACGATCCGCTGTACCCGTTCGGATACGGGTTGAGCTATACCACCTTCAGCTACAGCGACCTCAAGCTCAGCAAAACCGCCCTGAAGGGAGCCGAAAAGCTGACCGCAACCATTACGCTGACCAATACCGGCAAATACGACGGGGAAGAAGTAGTGCAGTTGTACATTTCCGACCCCGTAGCCACCATTTCGCGCAGCGTGAAGGACCTGAAAGGGTTCCAGAAGGTCATGCTCAAAGCCGGTGAAAGCAAAGAGATCAGTTTTACCATCACACCTGAAGACCTGAAATTTTATAACAGCGACCTGAAGTATGATTGGGAAAGCGGGGAATTCGTCATCGGGATCGGAACGAATTCAGATGAGCTGAAATCCGGAAAGGTGAACTGGACAAAATAAGCAGGGCAGAAAGGCAGGTCGAGCCCGTCTGTTGATGCTGATCAGTCCGGTAATATGGTGGTAACGAATGATTGGATAAATAATTCATCCAATGTATACCATCGATTCTTATCCCGTAGCCGTTGCGCTATGTGTGGTGACCATGCTTTGTTGGGGGTCCTGGGCCAATACCCAGAAACTGGCGTCCAAAAGTTGGGGTTTCCCGCTATTCTATTGGGATTACACGCTCGGTGTCATTCTGTTGTCGCTCATCTTTGGTTTGACGCTGGGCAGCAGCGGCGCCTCGGGGGAACCTTTTCTGGCCAATTTATCCCACGCCTCAGGAGATGCCGTCGGGCTTGCCCTCATTGGCGGCGCGGTCTTCAATATTGCCAACCTGTTGCTGGTAGCGGCCATTGAAATTGCAGGGATGGCAATAGCCTTTCCCATCGGGATCGGAATCGCGCTTGCGCTGGGGGTGCTGGTGAATTACCTCGGCGCGCCGGTCGGGAATCCTTTACTGTTGTTTATGGGGGTGGCCTTGGTGGCGGCGGCTATCGTGCTGGATGCATTGGCCTATAGAAGGATCTCCACGGGGGCAGCCACTACCAAGGGTATCGTGATCTCGCTGGCAGCCGGCGTGCTGATGGGGTTCTTCTACCGGTTCGTGGCCGCCTCCATGTCGGAGGATTTTGCAAACCCTGTTCCGGGATTGTTGACGCCCTACACCGCCGTATTTGTATTTTCGATAGGCGTATTTGCCTCCAACTTTGTCTTCAACTCCTTTTTCATGTACCGGCCTGTAAGCGGGACCAGGGTGACCTACCGCGATTATTTCAAGCTGGGAACGCCGCGGTTGCACGTCATCGGCATCCTCGGGGGGGTGATCTGGTGCATCGGCATGCTGCTGAACATGATCGCTTCGGGTAAGGCGGGGTTCGCCATTTCGTACGGACTTGGCCAGGGCGCTACCATGATCGCGGCGATCTGGGGCGTGTTTGTCTGGCGGGAATTCAAACAGGCGCCGAAAGGAACGAATACCCTGATCGTGCTGATGTTCCTCAGCTTTATTGCCGGATTGGGATTGATCATTGCAGCGAGATTCGCATAAAAAACCGGCTATGGGAAAGATCATCGTGATCGGCAGCAGCAATACGGATATGGTGGTGACCTCGGGGCGTTTGCCCTTGCCGGGCGAGACCGTCATGGGAAACGAATTTGCCGTGATCCCGGGCGGAAAGGGCGCCAATCAGGCGGTTGCTGCGGCCAGAGCGGGCGGAGACGTCGCCTTTATCGCCAAAACAGGCGAGGATGACTTTGGGCGCAAAGCTGTGGAAGGATACCAACGCGACGGGATCAATACGGATCATATTCTGGCGGACCCCGGGAGCCTTCCGGCATCGCCGTGATCCTGGTGGATGAAACTTCCGGTCAGAATTCGATCGTCGTAGCGCCCGGCGCCAACGGACGCCTGTCGCCGGAGGATATCCGGCGCGCCGGCCACCTGATCGCCTCAGCCGATGTATTGCTCATCCAATTGGAGATCCCGCTGGATACGGTGGAATACGCCCTTGAAACAGCCCGGGCGCACGGTGTGAAAACCATTCTGAACCCGGCGCCGGCCCGCCACCTGAGCGACGAACTGCTGGCGACGGTGGACATCATAACCCCCAACGAACACGAAGCCCGCAGCCTGATCGGCATCGATCCGTTGAGCGAACAGGATGTCGTTCGGGCAGCAGCGCAACTCCTGGAGAAAGTCGGCCAAACAGTCATCATCACGCTCGGCAGCAAGGGCGCCTATTACGCATCCAAAGACGGCTCAGCCGGATTCGTGGCGACCACCCCGGTCGAGGCTGTGGACACCACTGCGGCGGGCGACGTTTTCAACGGCTACCTCGCTGCCGGGCTGGCCGGCGGGAATGCCCTGGAGGCCGCCGTAGTACTGGCCAACAAGGCTGCCGCCGTTTCCGTAACCCGGAAAGGCGCTCAGCCTTCCATCCCGATGATAAGGGAACTCAGCGATAATTTGTAAGTGTGGACTGGGTTTTCGCTTTTGCAAAATAGTGCTTAAATTTGAAACCGATGAAAAACCAACAACTCCTGATCGGGCTGGCCTTTTTGCTGGCCGCCCTGACCGGCTGCACCGCTTCCGCACCGGAAAAGGACGCGGCCGAAACCGGGGCCGACACCCGGATCCCCGTCCTTTTTGATACGGACGCCAACAATGAGCTGGACGACCAGCACGCGCTGGCTTACCTGCTGTTCAACGGCGCCACCTTCGACGTAAGGGGCATTACCGTCAACGCCACCCATAGCGGGGGCAATATCGAAGCGCAATACGCCGAGGCCGAACGGGTGCTTAAACTTTGCGATCGCTTCGGCAAAATACCGCTCTATGCCGGCGCCGACGGCAATTTTGAAACTATCCGGGATTCCATCCGACAGCCCGATTACGACGGAAAGGCAGCCGTCGAATTCATCATAGCGGAAGCCCGTAAACCCCGGTCGCAAAAACTGGTCTTGATACCGGTCGGGAAACTGACCAATATCGCCCTGGCCCTGATGAAAGCCCCGGATATCCGCGACAGTGTCCGGATTGTATGGCTGGGCTCCAATTACCCGGCCCCGGGGGAGTACAACCAGGAAAACGACATTCCGGCGGTAAATTATGTCCTGGAACAGCAGGTGCCTTTTGAGGTCGTGACCGTCCGCTACGGCGATCCTTCAGGGTCCTGGTTCGTCCGGATCACCCCGGAAGAAGTAAGGGCGAACCTGGCCGGGAAAGGACCGCAGGTTTCACCGGTCACGGGCAGGCATGGCGACAACTTCACCTGCTTCGGCGACTACTCGGTCAGCTTGTTTGACAATATCCACATGGACGGCGATCCGCCGGGGCGCTCCCTGTTCGATCTGGTTGCCGTAGCGATGGTCAAAAACCCGGCCTGGGGAAATCATCATGAAATTCCGGCCCCCATACTCGAAGGCACTGAATGGAAGGACCGACCCGATAATCCCCATCGGATCACCATCTGGGAAAACTTCGACAAGGCCGGCATCCTGGGGGATTTTTTTTCGGTATTGGAACATCCTGAGCTGTCGGAACGGAGGGAAGAGGGGAGGAATTGAGGAATCGAAAAATTGGACCGATTAAGTCGATTAATCCGAATGATTGGATTAGGCTGACCGACTGACGGACGCCCCAATCGGAACAATCGGAACAATCGAACAATCGGAACAATCGGAACAATCATTTATTGAGGAACTGAGTAATCGAGGAATCGAGGAACTGAAGCAAAACCAATCGACGGACGCCCTAATCGGAACAATCAAATTGAGGAATTGAGGAATCGAGGAATCGAGGAACTGAAAGCAAAACCAATCGACGGACGCCCCAATCGGATCAATCGAACAATCGGAACAATCGAACAATATCGGAACAATCGGGAACAATCATTTATTGAGGAACTGAGTAATCGAAAAAATGGACCGATTAAGTCGATTAATCCGAATGATTGAATTAGGCTGACCGACTGACGGACGCCCCAATCGGAACGGAACAATCCCCACCTTCGCTGAAGCTACGGCGGGCAATGGAATCAATCGAGGAATTGAGGAACTGAGTAATCGAGGAATCGAGGAACTGAAAGCAAAACCAATCGACGGACGCCCCAATCGGATCAATCGGAACAATCCCCACAATCGCTGAAGCGAACGGCGGGCGGGAACAATCGAACAATCATTTATTGAGGAACTGAGTAATCGAGGAATCGAGGAACTGAAAGCAAAACCAATCGACGGACGCCCCAATCGGATCAATCGGAACAATCCCCACCTTCGCTGAAGCTACGGCGGGCGGTGGAATCAATCGAGGAATCGAGGAACTGAGTAATCGAGGAATCGAGGAACTGAAGGCAAAACCAATCGACGGACGCCCCAATCGGAACAATCGGAACAATCGAACAATCGAACAATCGGATCAATCGAACAATCGGATCAATTATATCAATTCAACAATCATGACTTTCCACCCAAAACCCGTCATTTTTGCCTTGCTGGGCATTTCAGTCATCTCGTTCCAGGCCTGCCGAAGCGACCTCATCCGGAATTCCGGGTTCGAACCGGGGCCGGACGCCCTGGTGGATACGGGGCTTGTCTATCGGGATTATCAACCTGGTGAAGGCGACCTAGTCATCTCCAGGTCGGCATACCGGGATAAGCTCTACGGCTTCTGGCTGGGGCAGTGCATTGCCAACTGGACCGGCCTGATCACGGAAATGGACAAGATCGGCGGCGAAGGGCAGGACGGCCGGGGCGCCGGATTCTACACCCGCGAGAACTGGGGCGGCCCGGATGAGCTCAGCATCTGGGGCGGCGGCGGTTTGTCGCCGACCATCGACTTTTATTTTGTCGATGAAGGCGGTGTCTGGGGGGCCGACGACGATACCGATATCGAGTATATTTACCAGTCGTTGCTGTATGAGAACAAGACTTCTGTGCTGACGGGAGAACAGGTCCGCAACGGTTGGTTGAAACATATCAAGGCGGAGGAGGAGAATTTCCTTTGGGTTTCCAACCAGTCGGCGCTGGACCTGATGCTGCAGGGCGTCGTTCCGCCCGAAACCAGCGATCCGGCCAAAAACCCCAATTACGATATGATCGACGCCCAACTGACGACCGAGATCTTCGGCTTTTTTGCGCCCGGTCATCCGGAGATCGCGCTGAAGATGGCCGATATGCCGATACGTACGACGGCCCGGGAAAATGCGGAATGGATCGCGCAGTTCTACGTCATCATGTATTCGCTGGCGGAGATCCCGGATAAAAACGTACCGATGAAAGAACGGCTGGTCTGGATGGCCGATGAAGCCCGTAAACACCTGCCGGACGATTCCTATTCAGCGAAGATGTACGACTTTGTGAAGAGCCGGTACGCGGCCGGCGACGTCTGGGAAGCCGTGCGGGATTCGCTGTATGAAAAATACCAGGTCCGGCAGGAAGACGGGTACGAATGGTCGACCAAAGAACCCGTCTGCCACGGCTGTTTCGCAGCGGGCATCAACTTCGGGGCCAGCATCATCAGCCTGTTGTACGGCGGCGGCGACATCAGGGAAACCATCAAGATCGGCGCTTTGTCCGGCTGGGATTCGGACAATCCGACAGCTACCTGGGGCGGCCTGCTGGGCTTCATGCTCGGCAAGGAAGGGGTGGAACAGGCGTTCAACCGGAAATTTGCCGATCAGTTCAATATCCACCGCACCCGGATCGGATTCCCCAACGGCGGCATTGACACATTCGGGGAAATGGCCAAAAAGGGCGTATTGGTCGTCGACCGGGTAGTGCAGGAACAAATGAAGGGTGGGGTAGACCTGGCAAACGATGCCTGGTACATCCCGGCTAACGCGGTCAAACCCGGGAGCTGACCCGGAACCTGAATTCAACTAAGAAAAACCAACTCATGAGATCGAAACAATTAATGTCCGGAATTTTGGCGGCTGCCCTCGTTGCAGCGGCGACCCAATTATGCGCCCAGGAAATAGGGCTCCAGCTCTACAGCCTGCGCGAACAATTCAAAACCGATGTGCCGGGAACCCTGGCCAGGGTCAAAAGCTGGCATATAACCGCCATTGAGGGCGGTGGAACTTACGGTCTTCCCATGGAGGAATACAAAAAATTGCTGGCGCAAAACAACCTGAAGATCGTCAGCGTTGGCGCTGATTTCCAGGAACTGGCCGATGACCCGCAGAAGGCCGTTGAGGCGGCTAAGGCGTTCGGCGCCAAATACGTGGTCTGTTTCTGGATACCTCACAACGGCAACGAATTCACATTTGCCGACATCCAAAAAGCGGTGGAAGTATTCAACAAGGCCGGCAAGGTGCTCCGCGAAAACGGATTGTCCCTTTGTTATCACCCGCACGGGTACGAATTCCGGCCGTATGAAAGCGGCACCCTCTTCGATTACCTGGTGAAAAACACCAACCGGAAGTATTTCAACTTTGAGATGGACGTTTTCTGGGTCAAACACCCAGGGCAGGATCCGGTTGCCTTGCTCAAAAAGTACAAGAAACGCTTCCTGCTGCTGCACCTCAAGGATCGCAAGCCCGGAACACCCGGCAACCAGAACGGCAATGCGGACGTGGAAACGAACGTTGTCCTGGGGACCGGCGATGTCGGCATCGCAGAAATCATGAAGGTGGCAAAACGCCAGAAGATAAAATACGCTTTCATTGAGGATGAATCCTCCCGGTCGGTCGAACAGATCCCGTTGAGCCTGGAATTTTTAAGAACCCAAAAATAATAAAAAAAATGTTTATTTTTTAAAACATTAAAACAAAAATAGTGTTTTGAACAAGAAATACTATTTATGAAAGCATTTTTCCTCACTGCCGTTGCCCTCCTGTTTGCGGGAGCGGCATTCACCCAACCCTTGACCAAAGCCGATCGAAAGGCTGCCATCAAGTACATCAACTGGTCCAATAAGGAACTGAAGAAAAGCCTGAAAGGGCTTACCGCCGAACAATTGAACTGGAAACCCGGCGAGGACCGCTGGTCGCCGCAGGATTGCATGTACCATATCGCTTTCTCCGAAGGCGCCTTGCGGGGAGCACTGGACCAGGCCCTGGCAGCACCCGCCGACCCTGCCGCCAAAGCTGCGCTGGAAGTAACCGATGAACAGGTCAAGATGATGATCACAGACCGCAGCAACCCGGTAAAAACAGCCCAACCTTTCGAGCCGCAAAACACGGGATTCAAATCCCTGGAAGCGGCAAAGGCTGCCTTCAAGGAGCGGCGCGCCATGCTGATCGACCTGGTCAAAAAGGCGGACCCCGATATGAGAAATCATATTGTTACGCTGCCCTTCGGTAAACTGGACGCCTACCAGTTTGTGCTGTTCATCGCAGGCCATACCAACCGGCATACCTTACAGATAGAGGAAGTGAAAGCTTCGCCGGGGTATCCGGTGGGCAAATAAAATCACTAACGGATTTATTGCATGGGGACATACGTTGCAACGTATGTCCCCATGCTATTCACTTTGCCGGCGCTGAGAATCGGTAAAAATTTCCAGAAAATCTTTCGGTCTTAAAACTTTGACTTTCAGGAATTCGAGTTCTCCCCCAATCTTAGATTGCATAAATCAAATATTTCAAAAGTAGGGATTCGGTGCAGATTGTCTGTAAAACTTCCTGCCGTTCCCCGAAGCCATAATTTTTTCCTGCCAAACCCGGATCAGCGTTAGCATTTTTATAGATTTGCCCCACTGCCGGCACACCTAACCCGGTTCCCATTGCAATGAGTTCCCTGGAACAATCCTTATACCAGATCCTGCCGAAAGAACGCGTTAAGGCCCGCCTGATCGACCGGTACGCCTACGCGAGCGATGCCAGCCATTATTATCTCGTCCCGCAAGCGGTCGTACAGCCCGTTTCGATAGAAGAAATCCGGAAGCTGTTTGCGTTTACCCACCGGGAAAAGATCAACCTGACTTTCCGGGCGGCGGGCACCAGCCTTTCCGGGCAGGGGGTGACGGACGGCATTCTGGCCGACCTGAGCAACCATTGGCGCCGGGTCGTTCCTGAAAACAACGGGATGACGGTCCGGGTGGAGCCCGGTGTTATCGGCGCGCACGTCAACCTGGCGCTTAAAAAATACGGCCGCAAGATCGGACCCGACCCCGCTTCCATCAATGCGGCCATGATGGGGGGCATCCTGTCCAACAATTCCAGCGGCATGTGTTGCGGGGTAGTCAACAATTCCTACCACACGCTGAAATACCTGACCTTCGTGTTGCCGAACGGGCGCGCTTACAATACGGAAATGGAGGCTGATTACGACCGGTTTGAGCGGGAGGTTCCGGATATTTTTAACGGCATTACGGCCTTGCGGCAGGAGGTGCTCAACAACCCCGCCCTGACAGACCGCATCCGCAGGAAATACCGCCAGAAGAATACGGTCGGCTATTGCATGAACGCTTTTCTGGATTTTGAGCATCCGCTGGATATCCTGGCCCATGTGATCATCGGTGGAGAGGGCACCCTCGCCTTCATCGCGGAAGCGGTGCTGAACACCATCCCGGACTTACCCTGCAAGCTCACGGGCATGCTCTATTTCGACAGCCCGGAAACCGCCTGCAACGCCATTCCTGCCCTGCGCGATACCGGCGCCGAAGCCCTGGAATTCATGGATCGCGCCTCGCTCCGCTCGGTGGAGAACATGCCCGGGCTACCGTCGTTTTTGAAGACCCTTCCCGACCAGGCGTCCGCCATCCTATGCGAATTTCAGGATGTTTCGGACGCGGCCGTTCAGGCGAAATACGACAACGCGCGGTCCGTTTTTGGGCGTCTGCCCTTGCTGTTTGCGCCTGATTTCACCCGCGATCCCGCCGATCAGGCCCTGATGTGGAAGATCCGGAAGGGTATGTATCCTTCGGTAGCCGGCATGCGGGCACAGGGCACTTCTGCGCTGATGGAAGACTTTACTTTCCCGGTGGAACGGCTGGGGGAAGCGGTAGTGGATGTCCAGCGCCTTTTTGTCAAACACGGCTATACCAACGGCATCATCTTCGGGCATGCCAAGGACGGCAACCTGCATTTTGTAGCTTCCCAAAGCTATTCCACTCCGATAGACATCGCCAATTACGAAAAATTCAATGACGACCTGTTCGACCTGGTGCTGGACAAATACGACGGCGCCCTGAAAGGCGAGCACAGCTCCGGCCGTGCCGTTTCCGCATACATCGAACGGGAATGGGGCCCCGACGCCTACCGCATCATGAAGCGGCTCAAGCACCTGATCGATCCGGAAAACCTGCTCAATCCGGGCATCGTGATCACGGAGGATCCGCTGACCCACCTTCACAACCTCAAGGTCCTGCCTGTGGTGGAAGCGGAAGTGGACCGCTGCATCGAATGCGGATTCTGCGAATCGAGCTGCCCGAGCCGCGACCTCACCCTGACCCCGCGGCGGCGGATCGGGGTTCGGCGCGCTATCCGTCGCCTGGAAGCAGCCGGCGATACGGCTACCCGGGACGCACTGCTCAAGGATTATGCCTACGACGGGATGGATACCTGCGCCGTAGACGGCATGTGCGCGGTCAATTGCCCGGTGGACATCAATACCGGCGACCTCGTGAAACGCCTCCGCAGGGAAAATCACTCGGTTGCCCAAAACAAAATGGCCTTGCGCGTCGCCAGGAATTTCAAACTGCTGGAAAGCGCAACCCGCGCGGCGTTGCGGATCGGGCTGGCATTGAACTGGCTGTTTGGCCGGCATTTCATGAGGCGCCTGACAAAGGGATTGCGCCTGGGTTTTCGCAGTGTCCCGCTTTGGTCCAACCATTTTCGCCGACCGGTAAAACCCGTACCCACCCCAGCGGATGCCCAGCCGGATATCCTGTATTTTTCGACTTGCATCACCCGCATGATGGGTGGCGACAGCTACCGGTCGTTTTTGTCCGTTTGTAAAAAAGCCGGATTGAAAGCGGGGATACCGAAAGACCTCTCCGGTACGTGTTGCGGTCAGGTATTCTCCTCCAAAGGATTTGCCGAAGCCTGGCGTTACACAGCCGACCGGACCATTGAAAAACTGTGGCGCGATTCGGGGGAAGGGAGGACCCCCATTGTCCTGGATGTGACCAGCTGCACCCAAACCCTGAAAACCTGCCGGAAGCACCTGAGTCCGGAAAACAAGGTCCGATTTGACCAGTTGACCATTCTGGACGTGATCGACTTCACGGCTGATGAGCTCCTGCCCAGGCTCAAAATCGGGCATCCCAAGGAAAAGATCGTTTTTCACCCCGTCTGTTCGGTGCATAAAATGGGCTCAATGACTAAATTGCAGTCGATCGGCAAAGCCTGCGCCCACCAGGCGGATATCCCGGTGTTTGCCGGGTGCTGCGGCATGGCAGGCGACCGCGGGTTCTATTTCCCTGAATTAACGGCATCGGCTACCAAAAAAGAAGCAGCCGAAGTCAGGGAATCGGCCTATAACGGCTACTACTCGACCTCCCGGACCTGCGAAATGGCCCTGTCCGAGGCGGTAGGTCGCAACTATGAATCCATCTTGAAATTATTGGACGAAGTTTCTGAAACCGGAAGATTTGAGGATGGGAGGATCTAAAGATTCGTAACCTTTCAAATCCTCAAATCCTCGCATCCTCAAATACTCAACAAATGCCCTATCCATTCAATCCCCCCAAACGCATCCTCATGGGGCCCGGCCCGTCCGACGCTCACCCGCGCGTATTGCAGGCCATGGCGCATCCCCTGATCGGTCACCTCGACCCGGTATTCGTCCGGATGATGGACGAAGTGAAGGACATGGTGCAACAAACATTCCTGACCAAGAACCACCTCACTTTTGTGGTTTCAGCGCCGGGCAGCGCCGGCATGGAAACCTGTCTGGTGAATTTGCTCGAACCCGGCGACGAATGCATTATCTGCATCAACGGGGTATTCGGCGGCCGGATGGCGGACATTGCCGAACGGTGCGGCGCCGTAGTCCACCGCGTAGAGACGGAATGGGGCAAGGTAACCGAACCCGATCAGGTGAAAAAGGCGCTGGATGCCTGCCCGCATCCCAAGCTGGTAGCCCTGGTGCATGCGGAGACCTCTACCGGCGCCCTGCAACCGCTGGAGGAGATCAGCACCCTGGTCCACGACGCCGGCGCCCTGCTGGTGGTGGATGCCGTGACCTCCTGGTGCGGCGTACCCCTCAAGGTGGACGAATGGGGGATTGACGCTGTTTATTCCGGCTCCCAAAAATGCCTGAGCGCGCCGCCGGGACTGTCGCCCGTGAGTTTTTCGGAAGCGGCGGTCAAGGTATTGGAAAACCGCAGGACCAAAGTGCAAAGCTGGTTCCTCGACCTGAGCCTGGTCCGGAATTACTGGGCGGGCGCCAAACGGGCCTACCACCATACGGCGCCGGTATCGGCAGTGTTTGCCCTGCATGAGGCCCTGAATCTCGTGCTGGAAGAAGGGCTGGAAAACCGCTGGGCGCGCCACCGCGAGGTGCACGATTACCTGCGGGAAAAGCTCGAAAACCTGGGTTTCCGTTTTGTGGTCGACGAACGGTACCGACTGCCCAACCTCAACGCCGTTTACCTGCCTGACGGGGTGGACGAAGCCGCATTGCGCAGCCGGTTATTGCTGGAGCACAACATCGAGGTCGGCGGCGGATTGGGGGCTTTTGCTGGCAGGATATGGCGCGTTGGTATCATGGGCGAGAGTTGCCGGAAGGGGCATGTGGATGCTTTGGTGGCGGCGTTGGAAGGGGGGATGCTGGATGCTGCCACGCTGAGGCGTGGTTGATACTTGATGCTTGATGCTGGATGCTGCCACGCTGAGGCGTGGTTGATGCTTGATGCTTGATACTTGATGCTGCCACGCTGAGGCGTGGTTGATGCTGGATGCTTGATGCTTGATACTTGGCGCTGCACTTCGACTTCGCTCAGTGTAAAGATGCTGGATTTTCAAAGACAGCTTGAATTTAAATGCGATACCGGCCGGGTTTGACATCGTCCGGTAATTGTCTATTGGTTCAAAGGAGAGCGGCAATCTGGTGTTTTTTCCAATTTCAGGTTTATTTTTGGAAATAACTATTCGTGGTGATTTCAAATGATAGGAAGAAAAAACGAGCAAAAAAGGATTCAGCGCCTGCTCGAGTCAGACCGTTCGGAGTTTTTGGCGGTTACAGGCAGAAGGAGGGTCGGTAAAACCTTTTTGGTTGACTCCCTTCTGAGAAATAATTACTGTTTCAGCATGACGGGGATCCAAAATGGGAACCAGGAAACTCAATTGGTCAACTTTGCCATAAAGCTGGCGGAATATGAAGGTTCATTGACGCCCAAAAAGATTGAAAATTGGCAGACTGCTTTCCTGCAATTAAGGGCTTATTTGAAATAAAAGGGCTTTCGATGAGTTGATAGTCTCTGATTTTGTGATGGAAAATGTCCCTTTCGGCAAAAAGAAACGAGGCTCCACCTACCGTCTGATTGACGAATTCTCTGTTTTCTATCATCGCTTTATTCAACCCAACCGAAAATATACGCCCGGCATTTGGCAACATTTGGCAGAAAGCCAGTCCTATAAAATATGGGCCGGATATGCTTTTGAAACACTGTGCCACAAGCATATTCATGCAGTTAAGCAGGTGTTGGGGATATCCGCGGTCTACACGGAGATAAACAGCCTTAATGTACCCAATTCATCTGTGCAGGAAGGATTTCAAATTGACCTGTTGATTGATCGAAAAGATAAAGCAATCAACATTTGTGAAATAAAATTTCATAGCGGACCCTTTCTCATAAATAAAGGATATTATGAAAAGCTGATTGCCCTCCGCCAGCAGTTCATTGATTTTACCCATACCCGAAAGCAGGTTTTCCTTACCTTTATTACCAACTACGGCATAGTTCCAAACAGCTATTCGAAAGAAATTGTGGATGCGGAGATCGACCTGGAACAACTCATGGAAGCAGTAGTATGATCGAACAATAGTACCGACATGAACAAGATCAAAATCTCCACCGCTCAATTCGAAAACCGGAGCGGAGACAAGGCCTACAATTTGTCGGTCATTGAGCAACTGACAGCAAAAGCCGCAAGGGAAGGCTCACAGGTAATTGCTTTCCACGAATGTTCCATAACCGGCTATACCTTTGCCCGTCACCTTTCAAAAGACCAGATGCTGGAACTGGCAGAATTCATCCCAAACGGGCCCAGCGTTGAAAAACTGGCGGAAATAGCCCGGAAGAACGATATGGCCGTACTGGCTGGGCTGTTCGAAAAGGACGAACACGACAACCTGTTCAAGGCCTATGTCTGTGTGGATCAAAACGGCCTGGTCGCCAAATACCGCAAATTGCATCCGTTCATCAATCCCCATGTTCTACCTGGCAACGGCTATTGCGTATTCGACCTTTGCGGTTGGAAATGCGGCATCCTGATCTGTTACGACAACAACATCATCGAGAATGTCAGGGCCACCAGACTCCTGGGCGCCGACATCATTTTTATGCCGCACGTGACCATGTGCACACCCTCCACCCGGCCTGGCGCAGGCTTTGTGGACCCAACGCTTTGGAAAAACCGGGAAAACGACCCGACTTCCCTGCGCCTGGAATTTGACGGCATGAAAGGCAGGGACTGGCTCATGAAATGGTTGCCGGCCAGGGCGTATGACAACGCCGTTTACGCCGTTTTTTCCAACCCCGTCGGCATGGACGACGACCAGCTGAAGAACGGCTGTTCCATGATCATCGATCCCTTCGGCGATATCCTTGCGGAATGCCGCAGTTTTGACGACAGCTTTGTGACCGCCACCCTCACCCCGGAAAAGCTGACCCAGGCAGGCGGACACCGGTACCTCAACGCCAGGCGCCCGGAGCTTTACGGAGACATCATCGGGCAGCCGCACCGGGCGGAACAGAAGGTGGCCTGGCTGCATACGGATAAAAAATAGCCTTATAATATTCGGATTTTTGCCCGAAATGCCGCATTTATGCTATATTGCGACCATTGTCAGGTCCAACCATAATTGTCAGATAGCTCAAAACAACATTGGCTCCCCTTTTCATCCCCGATGCATTGCATTGAGTATTGAATTTTAACACCTATAAAAAATAATTATGCTGAACAAAGCAAATAATTTACCCATCAGATTTTTTGGGATGACCTTGGTTTGCCTTCTTTGCAACGCATTTTCCGCACATAGCATAGATGGTGGGTCGAACACATTGCAGTATGTCTATGAGATCAAGCTTAGTGCAGATCAGAATTTAGGTGCAAATGCGCAGGTCAATATCATCCTCAAGGGTCACCTCGGCAGTTCGCAGCAAGTTTCCCTTCAAAGCCTCTCCCAACCCGGATCGTGGCCTTTGGCAACCGGAAAAACAAGCCGCTTTACCCTTTCTCTGGCGGAGCCCCTGGGCGAGTTAATCAGCTTGACCACGCAAAGCAGCCCTGGATCATCTGCCCGTCTGACAAATATTACTTTGACCGGGGAAAAAGGAGAATCATACGCTACGACCGGAAATATCAGCCTCCAGGCGCCCAAAACGACCTATTTCTTTTTCGATCATTCAAAGCTAAAAGAAATCAGTGCCAGAACCAAACCCGCTATTCCGGACATAAATCAATACATCAACGCCCATCCGAAGATTGCCGCGGCGCTGCAGTGGCAGCCCCCGACAGGTAATACGCCGATTGCCTATCCGGATTGGCCGGCCTCTATGAAAGTTGAATTGGCGAGGTATTACAATTGGTTGAAAAACGGAAGAAATTTTGGTTTCCTGGATCCGCCAAGGCTGGTCAATGTATCGGATGCTTCCGGCATAACCGTCATAAGTGAACGGGATGCCCGGCAATTCTATCTGGGAAATGTAGCCCGAAGCATTTTTTCCGAAACCCAATTGCCCTGGTCGTTGGATGATCTTTCGGAGGAAAGCTTGTCCGTACTTTTTGGGGTCAATTCATCCTATGCCCCTCACTATAGATTTCCTGCAGGCCAGTATGCCGCGATGCAGGAACATGATGACGCCACTGAACAGATGGCAACCGTGCCGGGGGATGCATCCCTTAATTATCACCATTTGGAAGAATTGGGCATGATTGGTTCAACCAGATTGGAGACGATTGCCAACCTTTGCAAATGGATCAATGAGAATTGCACGCATATCGCTGGTACGGTCACATTAAATGGGCTGGGTTTTTTTAATCAATACAGCTACCCTTCCGCCCCTACTGCGCATCAGATTTTGAAAGGATATGACAGGCCAGGCGTAGATTATAAAATGGCCGGATGCGGCGGCACGGCCCGTTTTGTGCAACAACTGCTGAGGACCGTCAATATTCCGGTTGAGGTTGATTATTCTTCCATTCATGCCCAACTGAGGTTTACCAGCGAACAACTGGCCATGTCTCATGGGGACGACCTCTACGGCAACACCATTAAATATCAGGATTTCCCTGTGGAAGATCTGCTGATCCCTGAACAACTGTTCCTTGATTACTTCCATTTGTTTGATCAGGTAGGCAAGCAATCTGAGATCGTGAAAGGCAAGTTGGACGATATGAACTGGCCCAGCCGAACCAAACTGCCGGTGATGGCAAGTTCCGACCCGGATGTTATCGCCTATTATAAGTTCAAAACCGACGGAAAGGAATTGATGAATAGAAGTTCGGAAATTCACGGCGAATTTGATGATGGGTTTTTGGTGCAAAGGTGGTCGTCAGGTATTAAAGGGTTATCCGATGATTTTAGAACAGAAGACTTCTGCATTCGTTTTTTCTTCATGAGAAACTATAATACGGACGTTTTGCTAAAAGCCGCATCGGGTGCAATGTCCATCTCGGTCGACCATCGGGGACTTGTATTAAATATCAATGACGGCCAGTCCAACAAGGATTATGTTCATTATTTGTCCGCTCAAATCCCAAATGAAGATACATGGCATGATATCATGATCAGCGGCGGTAATGAATCCGGCATTATTCGGGTCCTGCTCGATGGGCATATCATCAATGAGCTTAAACTGGAGAATGGGTTAAGGTTAAACCCGGATCCGGATGCCTTCCGCAACTGGGATTTTGGCAGCGGCAACCAAGGATTAAAAATGGCCTCTTTGTACTTCATCAAGCGGTCATTATCCGCAGATGAAATGTTTCGTTTTACAAAACGTACAAAAGATGGGGGCGTAGGAACGCCGAAATTAATCAGCGGCTTCAAACCCGGGCGTCCGCAAAGGGAAGACCGGTATTGGGCCCTTCGCGGCATGATGCCGATACAGGCGCCTGCAGGTTTGGCGGATGTGGTGTGGGCCTTGCCCCAAAGAAATCCCATTAAGACAAAGCTTTTGAGGTTGGATATTGTGCCCAAATTGGAACTGCCCGATAGTTCGGATACCTGGATCATGGCTGAATATGTAGGCGTTGTCGTGGATGAGAAAAGGCACCTTACTGCGCCGCTCCAGGAATTGCCCCAATCAACACAGGATTATGTTTTAACAACGTTGGGCATTACCGAACCGCCCGAACCGCCTGCTCCACCCCTGAAAGCCAGGGATAAGTATGCATATTTATTGCCGGGGCTTCCGATTCAGGCGCCTGCGGATGAGAAAAAAAGGACCTGGTCAATTGTTGAAAGCGGGATAGTGCGCAAAATGGATGGGGTTTTTGAAAAACTGGATAAATCGAGCAAGTATCAGGAGGTAGCGCCTGACCAACCATACATGTGGGTGGAATTGGTGAGCGTCTACTTTGAGGAAGGGGTCAACGTTCCCTTGCAAATATTGAGTCAGAAGGATCAGGAATATATCCTCAACAAGATAAAGTAGGGACAAGGGACAAGAGATCCAACCGGAATGCGGGACCGTTCAGAACTTTGTGTCAACCGGATTTTTAGCATGCGCAGCTTGCTAAAAATCAGATCTTTGCGTCTTTGCGTCTTTGCGTGAAAACACTGTTTTGAACAGTCTCCGGAATGCAGTTATTTTTGCAGTGCACCTTAAAAAAACATAAAACAAGAAAAATGAAAGGATCATTGGCCTTGGCAGCCATAGTGGCTCTTTTTTCCTGCACAACCCAACCGCAATCTGAAGAAAACCAAGGCGCCGAATACGCTGAAATCACGGACTCCTCTCCCGGGGATACCCTTTTCCGGATCCCCGGCGACGCCTACGAAATGGGCGAAGACTTTGCTTATATCAACCAGCAAGGCGATACCATGGTGCCATTCGGGCGCTACGGGCTCAGCTTCACCGACACCATTACCACCTTTGGCATCGTCATCGACAAATCCGGCGGAAATAATGAGCTCATCGCCATCAATCCGCATGGGCAACGCCTTTACGAGGTCTTCTGGATCGACAACGGCCCGGACTACCTTTCCGACGGCCTTTTCCGCATCATCCGGAACGGCAAGATCGGCTACGCTGACGCCTCCGGCAAGATCGTCATCCAACCGCAATTCACCTGCGCCTACCCCTTCGAGGACGGCCGGGCCAAAGTAGCCCTCGATTGCAAAACGGTAACCGATATGGACCATTTTGTGATGGAAAGCGACAGCTGGTTTTATGTGGATAAGATGGGAGAAAAGACAGAATAAAATGCTGCCTGTCGATACCTATATCTCAGGAAATGCACTCAAAGATTGACTATTGATTTCGCAATAAATAACTGATAACTCGTTCCAATGCGCATAAGAATCGCCCTTCGTATCCAGCTGCGGTACAAATGGTTTACCCTTATTAATCTGCTGGGGTTATCCCTTGGGATCGTTTGCAGCCTCATCATCCTGATCTATGTGGATGGTCACCTGAGCACAGATGCGCACCACAATGATGCCGACCGGATCTGCCGCGTGGTCCTGGAAATCGAAACCCCCGAAGGCAGCACGGAATATGAAGAGGGCTCGTCGTTGCCCATGGCCGACGCCCTGGTCAGGGATTACAGCCAGGTGGAGGCAGCAGCCTTTTGCATGAAATTCTATACCGCACCGACCATTACGGTCCAGGCCCGCGGAAAGAAAGACAAGTATAAGGAAGCCGATGTCGCCGCCTACGCGGACAACGGATTCTTAACCCTTTTCGACCACCAATTCCTGTCCGGTGATAAGGGATCCGCCCTGGTAAACCCGCTGACGGCAGTGCTCTCCGAAAAACAAGCCTTCAAATACTTCGGAACCACCGATGTGGTCGGCCGGGTACTGAACATCAACAATAACCAGGACCTGACCGTCACCGGCGTATTTGCCGATCAAACGGCCAGCTCCGATTTTGCATTCGACCTGCTGGTTTCGCTCCCGACCCTGAAAATCCTGAATCCCAATTATCAGGACCGGAATTTTACGTGGGTGGGCAGCAACAACTGGACCTTCGTTAAACTGAGAAAAGGGACCGCTCTGCCGGAAATGAACCGCGCTATGGGGCAATTTTCGGAAAAATACCTTGGGCCGGATCTTGCCCACTGGCATTTCCATTTTCAACCGCTCGCTGAAGTCCATTTCGATCCCCGCTTTGGGGGCATTGTCCGCAAATCCCTGCTTTGGGTATTGATCGGGGTAGCCCTGGCCTTGCTGGTGGTTGTGAGTGTGAATTATATCAACCTTTCGGTCGCCCAATCGCAGCGCCGGGCAAAAGAGATCGGTATCCGCAAATTTCTGGGGGGAAGCAGGCGCCAGATCTTCCTTCAATTCATGCTGGAAACGGGCCTTCTGGTGCTGGTAGCCGTCGGGTTGGCGGTTGGAGCCATTTTGGCTGTGTTACCGGGTGTAAACAATTGGCTGCAAACAGATATGAACCTGGTGCACCTGACAGGGCCGGATAAATTGTTCTACCTGTTGTTGTTCGCGACCGGGCTGACCCTTCTGGCCGGCTATTATCCGGCGGTTTTGTTGTCCGGGTTTAATCCGGTCAAGTCCCTCACCGGCCGGGTAAGCAGTGGGTTCAGAGGTTTGAGGTTCCGAAAGGTTTTGATCTCATTCCAATACGTGATCGCCTTCTTTTTTCTGACCAGCACCATCATCATTATCGATCAGGTGAAATATCTGGCCCGGGTTGATACCGGTTTTACCAAAGAAGCGGTCATTACCCTCAATATTCCGAGGCGCGAGTTGATCCAATTGCGCACCTTCCGCGATGAGGTAGCTGGGTTGCCGCAGGTCACCGCTGCCAGCCTCCAGAATCAGGCGCCGATGTCAGTGGCCAACGAAGGGGGATTCATCCGATACGACAACAGGGTAAAATTCGAGGATTTCCTTGTTCGCGACCGCTGGGCTGATGACCGGTTCGTACCCACGTATGACCTGAACCTCGTTGCCGGCCGGAACATCGTGCTGCGCGACTCAACAACCGAAGTGCTCGTCAACGAAGCCCTGCTCAAAAAACTGGGAATCGACCGACCCGAAGAGGTATTGAACAAATCCATTTTTATGGACAACTCGGTGATGAGCGGAACGATCGTCGGCGTGGTCCGGGATTTTCACCACCGATCCCTGCAAAGCGAGATCGAACCGGTGGTCATTTACCCCTTCCCGCGGATCTTCAATCAGCTCGGCATCCGGCTTTCTGCCGACCGATCCGATGAAGCGATCCGCGAAATTGAGGACCTGTGGGCCCGCCATTTTCCAGATGACGTCTTCCAGTACGCCTACCTGGACGATGCTATAACACGAATGTATCGCATAGAGCAAGTGACCGGTAAGCTGATGAGCGTTTTTTCCGCAGTTTCCATCGTCATTTGCCTGATCGGGATACTCGGATTATCCGTGTTTTCCACCCTTCAACGCACCAGGGAGATCGGTATCAGAAAGGTATTGGGGGCGAGCGCAACCCAGATCATTACCCTGCTGAGCCGGGAATACACCGGATTGTTTGCGATATCGTTTTTACTGGCGTTACCTTTGATCTGGCTGACCGTAAACCGCTGGCTGGAGGACTTCGCTTACCATATTTCGCCGGGATGGCCCGCGTTCGTTTTGCCGGGACTCCTGCTGGTAGGGCTTACGCTGGCATTGATCGCGGGGCAATCATTGAAGTCGGCCCTCAGGAACCCGGCTGAAGCCGTGAAGGAATCCTGATCAATAAGGACCTGGTCGTGTCCGTCGCCAGGCGTTCACCCCTTAGCGTTCTAAGTGTTCTTAGTGTTCTAAGTGGTCCCCAAAACCAACAAATACGACCATCGCCTAAAACTGCCGAGGTCCGAAATGACTAAAAGATCCGCCCCCATAACCCCTTAGTGCCCTTAGTGTTCTAAGTGGTCCCCCGACTGACTAAAAATGATTACATGATATCAAATTATCGATATTTAAAAAAAACAAACCATGAATCCCGAAATCACAGAAACACCCTTGAACCTGATCATTTACGGCTTTCTCCGGACAGCCCAAAACGCCATAGAAATAACCTAAACCTGAATAAAAATGGACGAGATTCTGGATGACGATTTCTTCGAACGACCCAAAAATGAGGACCTGAAGAAATTCAAGTTTTACAGGGGATTCCACAACATGGAAGAAGCCCGGGAATTCGCCGCATTGCTCGAAAGCCATCAGGTCCCTTATCACGCTAAAAAATCCCAACTGATCATTGATTCGGTGATTGTGGGTACCGGTTTGATGCCGAAGGTGACCATCGAGATCAAACCAGAAGACTTCCCAAAGGTCAACGCTATAATTGAAGACCAGATTTCAGCAGTTGCTTTTGCTGATGTGGAAGACCATTACCTGAATCAAATGGAGGATGAGGAGTTAATGGAAATTTTCGAAAAACCGGATGAATGGACCGTGGAAGATGTCAATATTGCCAAAATTATAGCCAGGGAAAGGGGGGTAAGGGTCTCCGATAGTGAGATTCAAAACGCCAGAGCTAAAAGGCTGGAAGAAATAAGAAAGGGAAAATCGGAGGGTAAAACAAGGATGGCCCTGTATTTCCTGGGTATGATTGCCGGCGTCTTCATCAATATTACCATAATCAGTTTGGCCTTGATTCTGGCTGGGATCGGGATGGGGTATTATTACGCATACGGCAAAAGCCTGGACCCTGATGGCAATAAGTTCCCAGCTTTCGATCCGGATACGCGGCAATTCGGAAAATTGATTTTTTATGGCGGGTTTCTGGCTTTGATGATCAAACTGCTTATTTTTTAACAGAATACCCCTACATTCAGGCGGTAAACCGATAAATCCGCCTGCATATGCTATTGACCGGCTTCTCTATTTCTCGCCGTAATGGCTGCCATCGTTTATCTTTCCTTGCGATCCTGATCATCTTTTTCTTCCAATCGACCGGAAGCAACGCCCAGAACGCGGCCATCCCGAAGCCGGAAGAAGTGATCGGCTTTGAGGTCGGGTCGGATTTTCACCTGGCCACCTACGAACAATCCCTGGCCTATTTTCAAAAACTGGCGGAAGCCAGCGACCGGGTGAATTTGAAATACGCCGGCAAAACCTCCGAAGGCCGTCCCTGGTATTATGTCTTGATATCATCCGCGGACAACCTCAGGAATGTTGACCGGTATAAAGCCTTGTCGCAGCAGCTCGCGCACCCCGGCAGCCTGAGCCGGGAAGAAGCCCGCCGGCTTGCCCGGGAAGGCAAAGCCATCGTCGACATCAGCGGGGGACTGCACGCCTCCGAAGTGGCCGGCGCCCAGCACATCATCACCCTGGCCTACGATTTGCTCAGTCGGGAAGGTGATCCGAAGATCAGCCACATTCTGGACAATGTCATTCTGGTGCTCTGGCCTTCCCTCAACCCGGACGGGCAGGATATCATCGCCGACTGGTACCTCAGCAACGTCGGCACCCCGTACGAAACCGCCCCGACACCCTGGCTCTACCAGAAATATGTGGGCCACGACAACAACCGGGACGCCTACATGCTCAACATGCTCGAATCCCGGGTGGTGGGCCGGACCTGGCGCGAATGGGAACCCAATATCATCTATGTGCACCATCAGTCGTCTCCCTTCCCGACCCGCATCTGGCTGCCGCCTTTTGCCGAACCCATCGCCCCCCAAACGCCGCCCATCGTGGCCCGTGAAACAAATATGATCGGGATGGCCATGGCCCAGGAACTGGAAACCGAAGGCTTGCCCGGCGCTGTCCACATGGGGCAGGGATTTGACGCCTGGTATCCGGGTTATATCGATTATCTGCCCGCTTTGCAGAATATCCCGTCGTTCTGGACGGAAACGGCCCTTTACCGCTACGCTACCCCCTATTTCTATACCATTCGCGATTTTCCGAAAGACCGCGCTGATTTTCGGGCGGAATCCCTGTATCCCAGTACCTGGAAAGGCGGGTGGTGGCGCCTGAGCGATGCCATGCAGTACATGCAAACGGCCTCGATCGCCGTGTTGGATTATGCCGCCAAATACAAGGAAACCCTTTTATTCAATAAATACCAGTCGGCTGTCCAGATCATTGAGAAATACCGGCAGGAGCCGCCCTACGCGTACTTTATTCCGCAAAAACAGCGCGATCCTGCCCGGCCGGTGGAATTGCTCCGCAGGCTGGCATTCAACGGGGTGCGGATTGCCCAGCTGGACCGGGAAACGGCCATTGAAGGACATACCTACCCCAAAGGCACCTGGGTGATCCCCATGGACCAGGAATTTGCGGCGCTCGCCCGGCAGGTGCTGGAAGTGCAGGTATACCCCGACCTCAGGGAATCGCCGGACGGGCCGCTGGAGCAGCCTTATGATGCGGCCGGGTGGACCTTGCCCTTCCAGATGGAGGTACAGGTGACAGCTGCGTACAGCCCGCTGCCGGATGACGTCAGGGCCGCCCTCGTGCCGGTGAGCGGGACCCCCATTGACCCGGCGCAGGACGGCGAGAAAGACCTCAGCAAGATCGACTTTGCACCCGGCGCCGGCTTTAACACCAACGCGGTAGCCGCCGGCATTCAGCCCCTGCCCGGATCATTGCGCGGCGAAGGCAGTATCCTCACCCTGGACCCCAAAGAGAACAACACCTTCCGGGTCATCGGCGAGGCGTTGAACCTGGGGCTGGAAGTGGTGTACCTGGCAGATTCCCGGACTTACGGCGTAAAGGGCGCCACCCGCAGCCAGATGCAACAATGGGTGGACGATTACGCGGTCAACGGTGCACTGACCGCCAAGGCGTCCGGCGCCCGCGTGCAGCCGCGGATCGGGGTTTACAGGCCCTGGACGGCCAGTATGGACATGGGTTGGACCCGGTGGTTGCTCGATAATTTCGGCCTCCCCTACACCTCGATCCGGAATGCGGACTTCTGGGCCGGCAACCTGAACGACCGGTTTGACATCATCCTGATGGCCTCGGAAAGACCCCGCACGATTGAGAACGGTTTGCAGAAAGGCTCGGCACCGCCCCGGTACGAAGGCGGGTTGGGTGCTGAAGGCAGCCGGAACCTGGACCTGTTCGTTGCCAACGGCGGCACGCTGGTCTGCCTCAACCAGAGCAGCGATTATGCCATCAGTGCCCTGCACTTGCCCGTCAAAAATGCCGTGAGCCAACTGAATCGCGCTCAGTTCTTTACCGGCGGGTCCATCCTGGAAGCCGAATGCAATGACCGCCACCCCGTGATGGCCGGCATGCCCGAATCCGCGAGCGTTTTTGTGGACGACAGCCCGGTTTTCAGTACCCTGGAAGGGTTCAAAGGCGAGGTGCTTGCCCGGTACCAGGCGCAGGGCTCCCCGCTCCGGTCCGGCTATCTGGTCGGCGAGAAATACCTGAACGGACAGGCCGCCGCCCTGGATGTAGAGCATGGCAAAGGGCATGTGCTGCTGTTCGGTTTTCAGCCGCAATGGCGCGGGCAGCCGATGGGGACCTACCGGACTTTGTTCAACGCCTTGTGCTATACCAGGGAGGTGGCTCAAAAACGGCTTTCAGGCAAGGATGACTGGCTGAAAACGTCGGCTGCGGAGCCTGTCCGGGACAAGGAGAAGGCGCAGGACAAGAAATAACCGGCAATTCGCCCTATCTTGGTTAAGATCCGTTTTTGCAAACCATCAAAAAGACACCTTGAAAACTCTTTCCCTTTCCATCGCCGTTGGTTTGGTCCTTTTTTCCCAGGACCTGCAATAGCGAAATATCCGCCCGGCAAACATGATGGGGCGAATTACCGGTTATTCCAGCGTAACGGTCGAGACCGGCCGGAGTAGAGCAACCAACTGGATCGAGATCAGGGAAGCCCCCTTGAAAGCGCCTTGATGCCGGGTGGAAAACCTGTTGCAATCCTGGTCAATATGGTGTATATTTGGTCCATCTTATTTAAAAAACAAGTTTAATGGTTAAACAAGATCTTATACGACAGCTTCAGGTCTATTTTCGTGATCAACCCGTGCTTAAGGCTTACCTTTTTGGTTCTTTTGCAAGAAACGAACAAGATATTAATAGTGACATTGATCTTTATCTGGAATTTGATCCTGAAGTTCCTATAGGATTGGAATTTGTTCAGATGTATCTGGACCTTAAAGAATTAACAGGGCGTGAGATAGATCTGGTTACCGAAAAATCAATCTCAAAATATTTGAAGCCGCAGGTTGAAAGAGAAAAAGTGCTGGTCTATGAAAGAAAAGCCGCCTGACGATGCCCGGATCCGGCACATTCTGGATGCAAAGAAACCAACAATGAACAAAACGATTTTTCCAATTTTATTGCTACTTGTCTTCATAAGCTGCAAGGAAACACTGCCCGACAATACGGTTAGGGTAGATTCCCCGGATAAAAACATCAGCGCATCCATATTTCTGCTCAACGGAGGCGTCCCGGCATACACGGTATCCTACGACGGCAAGACGGTCATTGATACCTCTACGCTGGGTTTTGAATTCAAGGATATGCCGCCCCTGACGGGCAACATGGAATTGGTCGCTACTGAAACCGGCGGGGAGAACGTCACCTGGGAAATGCCCTGGGGCGAACAGCGCAAGGTCGTCAACAACTACAGTGAACTGCTCATTCAAATGAAAGAGATCCCGGCGCCCAACCGCCTGCTCAACCTCCGGTTCCGGGTGTACGACGACGGCCTGGGCTTCCGCATGGAATTCCCCGAACAACCGGCCATGCAGGAAGTGGTCATCATGGACGAGAATACCCAGTTCAAACTCACCGGCGACCATACCTGCTGGTGGATACCCGGCGACTGGGACATCTACGAACACCTCTACAATACCACCAAATTTTCGGAGATCGACGCCATCGCCAAGCGGAATCACCCCGACCTCGCGCAATCCTATATCCCTGAAAACGCGGTCAATACGCCGGTTACCATGCGCACGGCCGACGGCCTGCACCTGAGCTTCCACGAGGCCGCCCTGGTGGACTATGCCGACATGACCCTTAAAGTCGATAAGGAACACCTGACGATGCAGAGCGAACTGGTCGGGTCTGACCGGCTGGGGTACAAGGTCAAACGCAGCCTGCCCTTCACCACGCCCTGGCGGACCATCCAGATCAGCGAGGACGCCAAAGGGCTGCTCGCCTCCAGGCTCATCCTCAACCTGAACGAGCCCAGCAAACTGGACGACGTCTCCTGGTTCAAACCCAAGAAATATGTAGGCATCTGGTGGGAAATGCACCTGAACAAATCGACCTGGGACATGGCCAGCGGCCGGCACGGAGCCACCACCGAAAACGCCAAACGGTATATCGATTTTGCGGCCGCCAACAACATTACCGGCGTCCTGGTGGAGGGTTGGAATACCGGCTGGGAACACTGGATCGGGTTTGAGGACCGCGAAGGCGTTTTTGACTTCGTAACGCCCTACCCGGATTACAACCTGGAAGAAGTGGTGCGCTACGGCCGGGAAAAAGGCGTGGACCTGATCATGCACCACGAAACCTCGGCAGCGCCCCGCACCTACGAGCAACAGCTGGATACAGCCTATGCCCTGATGCAAAAACTGGGCATCCATTCGGTCAAGACAGGCTACGTCGGCAAAATTATCCCGAAGGGCGAATACCACCACGGTCAGTGGATGGTCAACCATTACCAGAAAGTGATCGAAACGGCGGCCAAATACCAGGTAGCCGTCAACGCGCACGAACCCATCAAGGATACCGGCCTGCGGCGGACCTGGCCGAACTTCATCTCCCGCGAAGGGATGCGCGGCCAGGAATTCAACGCCTGGGCCTCCGACGGCGGCAACCCGCCCGAACACCTCCCCATCGTGGCCTTTACCCGGATGCTGGGCGGCCCGTTCGATTTTACGCCGGGCATCTTCCACATCAAGCTGAAGCCGTACAAGGAAAAAAATCAGATCAATACCACGCTGGCCCAGCAACTGGCCCTGTATGTCGTCATCTACAGCCCCATCGAAATGGCCGCCGACCTGCCGGAACATTATGAAAACCAACCCGCGTTCCAATTCATCCGCGATGTAGGGGTCGACTGGGAAAAAACCGAGGTCCTCGACGGTGAGGTCGGCGATTTCGTGACCATCGCCCGCCAGGAAAAAGGTACCGGCAATTGGTTTGTGGGCAGCATAACCGACGAGAACAGCCGGAATATTACCATCAATTTCGATTTCCTGGAAAAAGGCGTACAATACAAGGCCGCTATTTACAAGGACGGCCCCAACGCCCATTGGAACGACAACCCTACCGATATCAGCATCGAAGAGGCCACCATCACCCGCAGCGACGAGCTGGAATTCCGACTGGCCCCGGGCGGCGGCCTGGCCATCAGCTTGATGAAGGTGGAATAATGAAGCAGATTAAAAGCATCTAACCAAAACCTTGACCTATGGAATTTTCCTCCATCAATTACCTGGCAGTGCTGGTGGCGGGTGTCGCCAGTTTTGCGCTCGGCGCCCTGTGGTACAGCCCTGTGCTGTTTTCCAAAACCTGGCAAAAGGAGGTCGGCCTGTCCGATGCCGACATGCGAAACGGGAATATCGCCAAAACCTTCGGGCTGAGTTTCGTGCTCATGGTCGTTATGGCATTGGGGATGGCCATGCTCCTCAACCACGTCGGCAAAGGGACCGACTTCATGGACGGGCTGAAATTCGGCCTGGCCGTGGGCGCCTTCTTTTCCGCTACATCGATCGGCATCAACTACCTCTACCAGCGGAAATCCCTCAAACTCTGGCTGATTGACGCGGTTTATCAGATCGTGTTCCTGGGCATCACCGGCGGCATTTTGGGCGCCTGGCATTGAATTTAGTTGTAAGTCGTAAGTTGTAAGTCGTAAGTTGTAAGTCGTAAGTGATCTCCAATCTTACGACTTATGGCTTACGATGGACAACTTTCACCTACATCTTCTCTGAGTTCACCGCAATAATTTCTCCGTCCCCTCAATTCTTGCCAACTTTGAAGCTTACTCGGAAATGGATGACCAACAAACGGCTGATCGTTGTTTATCATGTACTGGGCTGCCTGGCGTTCCTGAGCCTGCCGCTGTTGTTTTCCCGCGATTCCATTTTTTCAAAACACACGTTTGAGAGCGCGCTGACCCGGCGTGACCTGGCATCGTACCTCCTGATGATCGGCTTTTTTTACCTCCATTATTACCGGTTGATCCCCGGACTTTACTTCCGCAAAAAATACCTGGAATACGTCGCTGTGGTAGCGGTTTTCCTGATTGTCATCGTCATTTTGCCGAAAATGCTGATTGGAAGCCCGCCGCATATGCGACCCGGCGGACCGCCCGGGCGGGGGCCGATGATCCCGATTTTCCCACTGGCCCAGAACTTTTTTCTTTTTCTGATGGTCATTTTCTTTTCCTTTTCGCTGCGCATCAATGAAAAATGGAAGCAGGTGCAAAAGGAAAAAGTATCGACAGAGCTGGCCTTCCTCAAAGCGCAGATCAACCCCCATTTTCTATTCAATACGCTCAACAGCATTTATGCCCTGGCGATCGAAAACTCGGGCAATACAGCTGAAGCCGTGGTGAAATTGTCGGGTATGATGCGGTATGTGCTCAGCGATGCCAGCCAGCACCTGGTCAACCTGGAAAAGGAATTGGGTTATGTCCGCAGTTTTGTCGAATTCCAGCAGATCCGGTTCGGCGACGAGATCGCCCTGGAATACCAGGTGGAAGGCAACCCGAACGGCAAAAAGAT
This sequence comes from Lewinellaceae bacterium, assembly GCA_020636325.1. Lineage (GTDB taxonomy): Bacteria > Bacteroidota > Bacteroidia > Chitinophagales > Saprospiraceae > JACJYC01. Next base: position 275,360 of record JACJYC010000005.1, on the reverse strand, counting down.
CGCCCCGCTGGTGCTGATCCCCTTTATTGAAAATGCCTTCAAATACGGCGTGAATGCGGAAGAAGACAGCAGGATCCGCATCCGGATCCGGATCCGGGAAAGTGAGCAGACCATGGAGGTGGCCAACAACAAGGTAACCGTACGCGAAGAAGAAGGCTGGTCGCACGGCCTCGGCATAGAAAACGCCCGGAAACGCCTCGACCTGATCTACCCCGGCCGCTACACCCTGGAAATTTCGGATGACGACCGGATATTCACCGTCTTACTGCACCTGAATCTGGACGGATAGCGCTGGAATATTTTCCATCGTGCCCTTTAAGGACCGCTGAAATAATAACTGTCCACTTTCCTAGGAGGCCTTTTGCCCCTATCCGGCGTTATGGAACCGCCTCCCTTAGCTATGGCTAAGGTCGTGAACCCATGCCTTGGCTAGGACCAAAATGCCTGACCTATCAAAAGCGACACTTATTAATTCAACGATCCTAAGAGAAACGGAGCAGCCCGGTAGCTGAGCGCAGTCGAAGCTGCAACGGCCGCCAACCAGGAAACAGTGAAACAGTGAAACAGTCGGCAGTCGGCAGTCGGAATCAACGGGAAATGCTGACCCTAAAACGGCCGCTCAACCATAAACCATAAAACCATCCAACCATAAAACCATTCAACCAATGAACCCACCCCTCATCAAAGCCATAGCCGTCGATGACGAACCGCCTGCGCTCAGGGTGGTCGAATCCTTTTGCTCTCGCACGGATTTTATTGAGCTTCGAAAAGCGTTCAATAAACCGCGCGAAGCGCTCCTTTACCTGGAGCAAAACCCGGTTGACCTGTTGTTTCTGGACATTCACATGCCGTCCACATCCGGGATCGATTTCTATAAAGGCCTCCAACAGGAGGTGATGGTCATTTTTACGACCGCCTTCAGCGAATACGCCGTGGAGGGCTTCAACCTGAGCGCAGTGGATTACCTGCTCAAACCCTACACTTTCGAACGCTTTACGCAGGCCGTGCAAAAAGCGCGCGACTATTTCAATTACCTCCACGCAACCGAAAAAACCGACCACCCCGTCCTGTATATTCGCGCCGATTACAGCCTGGTAAAGATCGACGCCCGGGATATCCTCCTGATCGAAGCCTACGACGATTATGTCAAGATCCATGTCAGGGATCAGAAGACCGTTGTCGCCAGAATGACCCTTAAGATCCTGCTCGACAAATTGCCGGAGGGCCGGTTCGTCCGCATCCATCGATCCTATATCGTTCCGATGGACCGCATCCGGCAGGTCAGCGCTAAATCCGTATTCCTGGATGACCGGGAGCTTCCCTTAGGCGGCAGCTATAAAGAGGACCTGATGGGCCGGTTCGGCGATTGAATCAATTGAATCGAATATGCCGATTGATCCGAATGTTTCGATTCCGGCGACCAATAAACGGATGCCCATAGTCCAATCAATCGAATCAATCGACCACGCCGCGGCGTGGCGAATCAATCGTAGAATTGCCGCAATTCTCCCCGGCTTCACCGCAAATATTTGCAACTCACCCTGAATCCGCCATATTTTGCAGCACGATCATTCAATTAATCTCTAATAATGAAACGAAAGGAATTTTTACAAGGGATCGGCCTGGCCGGGATCGGCACCCTGATCTCCAAAGGACCGATGAACGCGGAGATCCTGAAGGAAGGCGGCCCGCTGCCCCCCAACTGCACGCTCATTCCAACCGAAACTGCCGGACCATTTCCGCTCGATCTGTCTGAAAACACCACGTTTTTTCGCCAGGATGTCCGGGAAGACCGGACCGGCATCCAGCTGAATGTCAAACTCCGGATCATCGGGGCCAACAATTGCGAACCGATGCCCAACGCCCGGGTCAATATCTGGCATTGCGACAAGGACGGGTTGTATTCAGGCTACAGCCAGCAAAATAACCAGGGGCAGGCCGGCCTGACCTACCTGCGCGGCTACCAGATGACCGACGCGAACGGCGAAGTGGAATTTACAACCATTTTTCCCGGCTGGTACACCGGCAGGATCTGTCATATCCACTTCCAGGTGTACGTAAGCTCGGTTTACGCCGCTATATCCCAACTCACTTTCCCGATCGAAACCAAGAATGCCCTTTATGCGGATAATGCTGCGCTGTATACCAAAGGCGCTGATCCGCTGAATTACACCCAGGATAATATCTTCTCCGACGGGTACGCCTACCAACTGGCGACACTGACCCAAAATGCGGAAACCGGCGGCTACGACACCTTCCTGGAAGTAACCGTACAGGGGTCAGGCGTAACAGGATTGGCCAACCTGGAACCGGAAACCGGCGGCCAGTTCAAACTCGGACAAAACTTTCCCAATCCGTACAATACCCAGACAACCGTCCCTTTCAACCTGACCAATAAATCGGATGTGCAACTGGAGATCTGGGACCTGTCCGGCAAACGCCTGGCCGCCCTCAGCGAAACCGACCTCCCGCCCGGCGACCACCGCATTGAGGTCGACCTGAAATCGCTCGGACTGCAAACAGCGACCTATGTTTACCAACTGCAGGTCAGCAACCAATATGGTGCATTCCGGCAATGCAAGGTGATGACCGCTCAAGGGAATTGATAGCCTGAAAGGCAGAAAAATAAAGTGATTGGCAAACTTCTCCTGTTTTCGGAATCCCGTCGCCTGCGCATCTGCCGCAGGGGCGGGCCCGGAAACGAACTTTTCGATCGAGCCGCCGGTTGTGAAGCCGGAAAATATTCCTGCGGTTTAGGCGACGGGGAATTTTACGTCGCTACGGCTCTTTCGCAGATCAAAAATGGGCTGCTCCGATTTGCATTCGCAATACCGATGCCTTTTCACCTGTTTGGGCTCCCGCGGCAGATGCGTCGCAATCATATACCTGCCCTGCAGGCCGGGGACCAAATATTCAAACCGGGTGCTACCGATATGGCGGAACTGACGGCCCGCAGCCACCAGGCTTCTTTAACCTTTATCCTTTAACCTTTAACCTTGAAACAACTCACTTCCAAAACCGCAGCAAAAGGATCTCCGCCGCCAAAAACAACAGTGCCAGGATCAGACACCAGCGCCACAGCACAACACCCTGGCTGCGCTCCTCGATCCGTGCGGTGAGCACATCGTTGTCTGCAGCTGTGATCACGCTGGCCACCGGCCCGACATAGGTGCGCAGGTCGGAGGGATTGTAATAATCCAGAACGGACTCCTTTCGGTCGTAGTTGAAGGCGAACTGGTCGAGTTGTTCCCCTTCCTTCAGAAACAGGGTATAGAATCCGGCTTCCTTGACATCGTTCTGGATATTGAGATAAACCTTGGAACCGACGATGCGCTGTTCGGGGATGAACTCTTCTTCCGCACCTTTAAGCTTGTAAACGATCTCGCCGCCGGTCGCTTTATGGTCCGATTCGATCAGGTCGTCTTTGCCGAGCGTGTACTGGATGGGTTTGCGCTTGCCGGAGGAAAGGGCCATCTTATAGAGCATGGGCACAAAAATCTCGGCATTGCGCACCAGGTTGTTGTAGTCCTCGTTCAGCGGGGCCGCGCATACGTACAGGAAGCCCTTGTCGATCTGGTATTTGGACAGGAAGGAGTTGCCGTCGCGGTAGCTCAGCAGGACTTCTTCTTTTCGGGCGCCGAAAGAGGATTGCCGGTAATTGCCGGTTGTGGCGGGCAATTTGAGATTGGCGCTGCGGTTTTCGAACACGTCGTTAAAAATGAATTCTTCCGTATTGATCTGTCCGACCTCCCGTGCCTGATCTTCCCACCCGATGAATTCATTGGCCGGGAAGCCCGACAGGAAGCTCCTGTAAGTCTCAAGGTTGATGTTTCTGGCCGGAAATATGAGCAGGTTGCCGCCGTTCCCGACAAATTGCTGCAATTCGGAGGCCAGCCCCGAAGAAATTGAGGTCAGTTCATTCAGGATCAGCAGTTGATTGTCGGCAAAAACGGAATAGTCGATATTGCGGCTGGAGGCGTTGGTCATGTTAAAGAAACTGATGCCGCCGAGCGCGGCCTCCAGGTACCGGTTGGCCTGGTCTTCGTTGATGACCAGTACGTTGATCTTGTCAGCCACCTTGAAGGTGAAGAAGTACTTGTCGTCAAACTGGACGGGATAATCCGTTACGGCCAGTTCGCCCTGGTACCAACCGGGGTTCTGTACGATCAGGTTGACGGTATCCACTACAAAAGACCGGGCCGGTATGGCAGCGGCTCCCACCGGCTTGGTTTGCCCGTCGTAGTTGATCGAAATGCGGAGGTTGTCCGCATCTTCATCGCTGAGATTGCTGACGCGGACCAGCAGCGGATTATTCTGACCGATCATCTGGACCGGCGCTTCAAACCACGCGGAATCAATGGCGATATTCCGTTCCTGTACGGCCTGCAGGGGGATCAGGTTGAGCTGAATGCTGGTATCCCGGAAATCCTGAATATCCGTGATGTTGCGCTGGAAATCGGAAATGATATAGGAGGACGGGATGTCAGCGCTGGAAGTGGACAGCGCCTGTTTTTGGCGGGTGACCACCTTGCTCAGGTCGCGCACTGCGGGAGATATGGCGATCTCGTCGATCAGGGCCAGCGCGTCTTCCTGGCTGACCATTCGCTGATGGCGCCCTTCGAAATCATTGGTCAGGATCTGGAATTCGTCCTCTACGCCGTAAGCGTTCACTACCTCGCGGGCCCGTTGTTTGGCCTTTTCCAGCAAAGGTACGTCCTCGCTCAGGGCGGACATGCTGAAGGAGTTGTCGATAAAGATGCTGACGCCTTTTCTGCCCTGTTTGACTTCGGCATCCTGCGGGATAAACGGCTGAACAAAGGCCAGGACCAGGAATATGACGGCCAGGCATCGCGCCAGCAATACCAGGAGGTTGCGCAGTTTGGAACGTGCGCTCGTATCCTCCTTCACTTCTTTCAGGAAACGGACATTGGTGAAATACACTTTCCTGAAGCGCCGGAAATAGAACAAATGGATGATGATGGGTATAGCCAGCGCAGCTAACGCAAACAAAAAAGCCGGATAAACGAATTGCATTTATTGGGTGTTTTCAGGATGCAACACGGGTTGTCCTGAATATTTTTAATCGATTTTTAATTTTCAAACCCCTCAACTCCCTGCACGGTGGTGTATTTAAAGCTCAGCTTCCGGTCCGGATAAATATGCTTGAACGCCGACTGTACCATCAGCGTCGCTTCGTGGAAACCGCAAAGGATGAGTTTGAGTTTGCCCGGGTAGGTGTTGATGTCTCCGATCGCGTAAATGCCGGGCACATTGGTGCTGTAGTCCAGCGTGTTCACGGTTATGGCGTTGTTGTCGATGTTCAGCCCCCAATCGGCGATCGGCCCCAATTTCGGAGACAGGCCGAACAACGGGATGAAATGGTCGGTCGGGTAGGGATAGTTGCCCTTGTCCTTTTGGTTGATCACCACTTCGTTGAGTTTGCCGTTCCCGTTGAGGCCTACCACCTGGGCATCGGTCACAAGGTTGACTTTACCGCTTTTCGCCAGTTCGTAGACTTTCTCGGTCGAATCCGGTGCGCCGCGAAATTCCTTGCGGCGGTGCACGAGGGTTACTTCGCTGGCCACCTCCGCGAGGTAGATGGTCCAATCCAGGGCCGAATCGCCGCCGCCGGCGACCACAATCTTCTTGTCGCGATAGATTTCGGGGTTGCGAATGATGTATTCTACGCCTTTATCCTCAAATTGTTCCAGGTTTTCGATCGGCGGCTTGCGCGGCTCGAAGCAACCCAACCCGCCGGCGATGGCGATAACGGGCGCTTTGATCGCCGTACCTTTGTTGGTCTGCATCAAAAACTGGCCGTCTTCGGTTTTTTCAATGGTTTCCGCGCGTTCACCCAGGGTAAATCCAGGCTTGAACGGCGAAATTTGCTCCATGAGGTTGTTCACCAGGTCACTGGCCAGTATGGAAGGATAACCCGGAATATCGTAAATGGGCTTTTTGGGATAGATCTCCGTCAATTGCCCCCCGGGTTGGCCCAGAACATCTACAAGATGGCACCGCAGTTTTACCAGGCCGGCTTCGAATACCGTGAACAATCCCACCGGGCCGGCGCCTATGATCAAAATATCTGTTTGGATCATTATAGTAGAATAAGGCCGCAAAGTTACAATGAATTTAACATAAATCGGAGTGACAATTATCACCGCGTCAAGCCATTAAACTAAACATCCCTGGAATAGGAATGTTTCGCGCCATCCTGTTAATAAAAGCAACATTTGCTCTTCTTTTGCGTAAGAACAAATAAGTTGCCGTGTGAAAAAGTAAGGTATGAGAATTTTTATCATACCTTTGCCATGCGATTTCGGATCTTCCCCCCCCTGATAAAACCGATGCGTCTGAATTGAAGAACACACTCAGCCCAATGAGATGAGCAACCATTTTTTCTTTTTGACCTTAGGGGGCATGATTTGGACGGCTCTCTTTGCCAACCCTGCCATTCCGGAACAAACGCCTCCACCTTGCAATCTGTCAGTCACGGCAACTGCCAACCCGCAGGTCATTTGCAACCCCGGAGACGTATCCACTTTGCAGGCCATCCCCAACGGACAAATCATCGGCGTTTCGTGGTCGCCGACTACCGGGTTGAGCCAGCCCAACAGCCTGATCACCCAGGCTGCCATCAACGGTACGATCACCTACGAGGTTACAGTCCAGGGGCTTTCAGGGGATAACCTCCTCCAGAACGGCGATTTCAACAACGGGTTCACCAATTTCACAAGCGATTATATACCGGGTACGGGCGGTTCCTTCGGCTTGCTCAGCAATGAAGGCCAATACGCCGTAGCCAACAACCCGAGCGCTACACATACCAATTTTGCCAGCTGTGCCGACCATACCGGCGGCGGCGGCATGATGGTGGTCAACGGCGCCAGTACCGCCAACCAGGATGTACTCTGTCAAACGGTCAACGTGATGTCCGGCACCAACTATGCGGTAGGGGCCTGGGTCATGTCGGTCGTCAGCGCTTCGCCGGCCCAGCTTCAGATCTCCGTCAACGGCCAATTGCTCGGCGGTATCTTCAACGCTCCGGCCGCTACCTGCAACTGGACCCAGTTTTTTGAGGTCTGGAATTCAGGAGGCGCAACCACGGCCGAAATTTGTATCGTCAATCAGAACACGGCGCCCAGCGGCAACGACTTTGCCCTCGACGACCTCTTCATCGGCGAGATTTGTGAAGCCACAGACCAGGTAACCATACAATTCGTCGAATTCAATGCCGAATTCGAAGTGCCGGAAGGCCTTTGTCCCTATTCCATACCCTTCCAGCTCAATACGCTGCTGGTACCCGGCGCAACCCCGGGCGGCACCTGGACGGTCGACGGCGGCCCGGCTATCCTGTTCGACCCCGGATTGTACGGCCCCGGCCCGCATCAGGTAACCTATACCGTCACCAACGGGGTGTGCTCAGCAGCCGCAACCCATACGATAGTCGTGGATCCGCTCCCGGTAGCCGACTGGAGCTCCTTCAACCAGATTTGCAGTACGGAAGACCCCATTGTGCTGAACGGCTTGCTGGTGCCGGGCGCCACCCAGGGCGGTACCTGGACCATAGACGGCTTGCCCAACCCGGTGTTTGATCCGGGCAACCTGACGCAGGGGTCGCATATGGTTACCTACAGGGTCGGCACTTTCCCCTGTATCGTCGAGGTAACCCATACCATCAATGTATTCAACCCGCTGACCCCGCCCCAACCCGTATGCGCCGGCGGCTCTTCCGGGTCGGTATTGTTCAGCTGGAACCCGGTTCCCAATGCGACCGGTTACCAGGTAGTGGTGGCCAGCGGCCAAACCGGCACCTTGTCGGGCAATACCTACCTGGTGAACAATCTCGACCCGGGTGAAACCGTCACCATCCAGGTGACCGCAACCGGCCTGCCGCCTTGCGGAAACGCCATAAGCAACCTGGTCAGCTGCAGCGCTCCGGATTGCCCGCCCGCGCTGATCGAACTCCTTGCCGTGGACACGGTTTGCCTGGATACCGTTATGGGACCGCTGTCGATCACCGCGGGCGCAAGCCCTCCCGGCGGCGTACTGACCTGGTCCGGACCCGGCATCAGCGATCCCAACCTGAACGAGTTCAACCCGCAGGCTGCCGGTCTGGGGGCCCACTCCGTTTATGTGCACTATGCCCTGGATAACTGCATTTACAACGACAGCCTGCAGATCGTCGTTACCCAAAACTGCTCGGGATGCCCGGACCTGGATATTACCATCAACGCCCCGGACGTCTATTGCTTCCTGCCCGATACCTCGGGATTTTTTAATGTCACAGCCACCGTTGCCGGCGGCGACGGCAGCGGAACCGGAAGCTGGAGCGGGCAGGGGATCATCAGCTCCGCGCAAGGGGCATTTTCGCCCTTTACAGCCCTTCCCGGGTACAATGTCTTTTCGTACAACTACCAGGAAAACGGATGTTCCTACACAGCCAAAGATTCCATTTTTGTATCCAAATTTCCGGTCCCGGCCTTTCTGATGGACAATCAGGTCTGTCTGGGCGATACGGCTATCGTAGACTTCCTGGGCAATTCAAGCCTGCCGTTCAACTTCCTGTGGGATTTTGACGGCGGCGAAGTGACCTCGGGAACCCCGCCTGATAACTTTGGCCTGACCTGGACCGAGCCGGATTCCCATACCGTGATCCTGCAACTGGAACAGCTCGGGTGCGTTTCAAAGCCCTTTTTCCAGCCCATTGATATCGCATCGCCGGTTGATACGCCCGTCGTGATGTGCGACCAAACCCTCAACTCGGTCGAGTTTTCCTGGAATCAGGTGCCCAATGCCCAGGCTTACGTTGTATACGTTATTGTTGGCCCCAACGGGGAAGTGACCTCCGATACGAGCTACAGCGTGCCCAACCTGCTGCCGGGCCAGACCATCCAGGTGGAACTGGTGACCATCAGCACCAACGCATGCCCCGGCAACTCGACCCTGCAAACCTGCATGGCACTGCCTTGCTCCGGGGATCTGATCAACCTGCAAACACCGCTTCCCCGATGCGTCAGCGCCGGAGAAACGGACACCATCCCCATAAATTACGTGCTTTATCTGGACAGCCTTGCGCCGCGAACAGTGACCTGGCAAGGGCCGGGAATCATCGATTCGACGATGGCGCTCGTGGAACTGACCCCTGAAATGGAAGGCCAGGAAAACTGGGTCATGGTCACCGTCGAATCGCAGGGCTGCATGGTCACGGACAGCGTGTTGGTGGAGGTCATTCCGCCGCCTGTGGCGAGCTTCAGCCTGCCGGACAGCGTTTGCCTCGGCGATACCGCAGTGGTTTCCTATGCCGTTCAATCAGGCAGCAATGTGATGCTGAACTGGGACTGGGGCGGCGGTTTACCCCAGGATTCCACGGATAGCGAATACCGGGTCGTGTGGAGCCAGGCGGGCCATTACACCCCGACCCTGACCGCTGTGCAGGACGGCTGCCAGTCGGATCCCGTCGACGGGAATATCGAAATCGTCCCGTCGATGGAAGCGCCGGAGATCAACTGCCAGCCGGGCCTCGATCAGATCTTTTTCAATTGGCCGGCGGTTGAAGGCGCAACGGGGTACCAGGTAAACGTGCTGGACGGCCCTGCGGGGCAAATGACAGCCGATACCGCCATCCTGTTCTCCGGGCTCGGAGAAGGTACCGCCGTGACCATTGAGGTGATTGCCCTGAGCGGCGGCCCCTGCCCGGAAACGCGCGCCGAGCTGACCTGTACGACCACCCTTTGTCCGCAAGTCGGCCTGGACATCCAGCCGATCGCCGATATCTGTTACGATGGAACTCCGTTCACCATTCCGTTGGAAATCGCCGTTCAGGGCGATACCGCAGGCGGGCAACTGACCTGGTCGGGTCCCGGTGTGAACGGCAATCAGTTGACGATCAACGGCTCGCTGGTTGGGCAGACACCGGTTATCCATGCCGTCTTTACCCGCGATATTTGCACCTTCAGCGACAGCATAAGTTTTACAGTGAACAGTACGCCGGTTGCGGCATTTACCGCTCCCGACAGCCTTTGCACCGGCCAGAACGCAGTTTTGACCTTCACCGGCACTGCCGGTCCGGATGCCGTTTTCCACTGGACAGCCGGAACGCAGCACCCCGCCGGAGCCGGTCCGCATACGGTGAATTTTCCCAACGAGGGGGATTATGACCTGTCGTTGTGGGTGGAGGAGAACGGTTGTATGAGTGACACGGTTTTCCAACCCCTGGTCGTACTGGCCCCGTTTGCGGCTCCTCAGATCAACTGCTCCCCGGGATTAGACCGGCTGACCTTCTTCTGGACTCAGCCCGACGGCATTCCCGCTACCCAGGTCACCTATACGGGGGCGGGTGTCGGGGCCATGTCCTCGGATACTTCATACCAGATCACGGGCCTGATGCCCGGCGAAGGCGGTTCGATTTCGGTTACCTGGTCGGATCCCGGTCTGCCTTGCCGCGATGTGACCTTCAGCGCGTCCTGTGAAGCGGAATCCTGCCCGGATATTGTACTGGGTTGGCAGACGGCGTCACCCCTGTGTCGTGGTGAGGATGCCCGTGTTACCTTCAGCCTTTCGGGGCAAAGCGGCCCGGTTGACCTGCTGATCTCCATCAACGGACAGGCGCAATGGCTTACGGGGGTGAATGACGGCAGAATCTGGAATACCACCCTGGACGCCGGCGCGGTGATCAGTATTGACAGCGTGGTCAATCCGTCCAATCCGCTGTGTCCGGTTTCGATACCCGCGCCGCTGAATATAACGGTCAGTCAACCCGTATTTGCCGGCAACCCGACGGATGAACCGGCGGTCTGCACCGGCGCCAATAACGTAATTGACCTGGCCGGCCTGCTCGACCAGGAAACGGCAGGCGGCGCCTGGACGGAGGCGTCAGGGGTACCTTCAACGGGCAGCGCCTTCAATCCTTCGGCCGCTACTTTCCGGACTACCGGACAAGCGCCCGGCATTTACGTCTTCCAATACCTGGTCATGGCCCAGGACCCATGCCCGGACGCCTCCGCGCAGGTAAAGGTCAGGGTCAATGCCAACCCGGTTGCCGATGCCGGACCCGACCTGTCGCTCGGTTGCCTGGTCAATGAGGTCAGCATCGGAAGCGGGCAAACGACTGCCGGATTGCAATACCAGTGGACCGGCGCCGGAGGGAGCCTTCCCCTGAGCCCGTCGGCCGCCGTTACCGAGGTCAATCAGGCCGATACCTATACTTTGCTGGTTACCGACCCCGCGACCGGATGTACAGCTACAGACATGGTGACGGTCACTTCCGACGAAAATATCGTGGTGCCGTTTGCTTCCGTCATTCCCATTACCTGTTTCCAGGCCAATGACGGATTCATCCGCATCGATTCAGTCCTTGGGGGCCAGCAGCCTTATACCTATTCGTTGAACGGCGGGCCTGCCAGCGGCCAATCCTTGATGGGGCCCCTGCAGCCGGGCGTCTACGACCTGACGGTCCGGGATGCGACCGGTTGTGAGGCATCCCTTCAACTGACCCTGCAAAATCCCGACCAGATCGACGTCAAGCTGATCACAAACCTGACAACGGATGAAAACCTGATCGACCTGGGGGATACGATCCAGCTGATCGCATTGATCAACCGGGACGAGGACCAGGTCGGATCTATCGTCTGGAAACCCGACAGCATTAATTACGCGCCCGCCGGATTGACCCGGGAGATCAGCCCCGGTGAGGCAACCTATTACCATGTTACGGTAACAGACCTCAACGGCTGCTCGGATTCAGACCGCCTCCCCGTTTTTGTCCGCAAACCGCGAAATATTTATATCCCCAACGGCTTCACTCCGGACGGTGACGGCGACAACGATATCTTTTACATCTTCGCCGGCCAGGGTGTCCGGAAGATCAACAGCTTCATGATCTTCGACAGGTGGGGGGATATGGTGTTCCAGCATTACAATTTCCAACCCAATGACCCCGTTCACGGCTGGGACGGCACGCACAACGGTTTGCCCATGAACGCCGCAGTCTACGTCTATGCCGCTGAGATCGAATTCATCGATGGGGAAAAAGTGGTGTATAAAGGGGATGTGGCGCTGGTGCGGTAGGTGGTGATGGTCTTATGGTTGGGCGTCCGTTGTAGCTTCGACTGCGCTCAACTACTCCACTGACAACTGACAACTGACCCCCTCCTCCGCTGAAGCTACAGCCACCGGGCGACGAAGCTTTAAGCGAAGTTGCCGGGCGGAGACTGACAACTGATCACTGACAACTGACAACTGATCACTGACCACTAACCACTAACTACTCCCTCCCCAAATTCCATTTCCGCCAAACCGAAATCACCAGCCTGACCGGAAGAATGATCGCTGCAATGACGCTGCCGACGCCGAACAGCAGGTATTCCGTCCGGATATAGGTCAGCCATTGTTGCATCCTTTCGGGGGCCATGGCGCCGACCAGGGCCTCGGGGCCCCGTTCATCGAGGAATGTCTGCAAAAAGGTGATTTCCTGGATCATGAGGAACACGCCGGGGATGCAGCAAAACACCAGCACCACCTTCAACCACAGCATATGGGATAAAAATGTATACTGAAGCAGAAAGATATAGCGGGTCAGCGTGATGAAGATCAGGATAAAGGCCAGGTTCATCCGGAAAAAAGGAAAACCGGGCACGTTGCTCCGGACCGGCCACAGGATGACCGCCGCTGCCGCCAGGGTGATCAGCCACCAGAGTATTTCAAGCCGGAGGTGTAAGAGAAAATTTCTTTTCATGGTTTCGAACTGCAATGAAATTGCCCCGGGAGTCCGCCGGAAAACGGAAGGCGCGACGGCGGCAAAGATAACAACAATTCCCTTTGCGGGAATCCTCTCCGGGATACAACAACCCGCGGCCCCGAATCGTTATGGAGGGCAACCAAATATGCTGTAAAATAGTTTTAATTTTTCTGGACTTTGATTGCAAAGTAGGCATACCTTTGCCGCGTAAAATAACTCAAAATGACGGACTTCTCTTTTATAGCCAACGCACATCCTTCGTATATCGAATCCCTTTATGACCAATACCAGTCAGACCCCGACCAGGTGGAATCGAGCTGGAGAGCCTTTTTCAGCGGATTTGAATTTGCCAAAAGCGGCAACGGCCATTCCGGCAACGGATCTGCCGTCGGAAACGACCACCTTTTGAAAGAACTCCGGGTTTTATCCCTGATCAAAGCTTACCGCGACCGGGCGCACCTGTTGTCAACCACCAACCCGATCCGGAAACGGCGCGACCGCCATCCGACCGTTAATATCGAGGATTTCGGCCTGACGGAAGCCGACCTCAGTACCCCGTTCTTTGTCGCCAGGGAAGTCGGATTGGGAACCGCCACCCTGCAGCAAATTGTCGATAAGCTCCGGAAGGTCTATTGCGGCAATATCGGCTTTGAGTACCACCACATCAACGACCGCAACCGCCGCCGGTGGATCCGTCAGCGGATCGAATCCGTGGACTTTCAGGCGGGGCCGGCCATCTCCATGGAAAAGAAACGCCGCATCCTGGAAAAACTCAACGGCGCCGTCATTTTCGAACGTTTCCTGCATACCAAATACATCGGCCAGAAGCGCTTTTCGCTGGAAGGCGGGGAAAACGCCATCGTCGGGCTCGACGGGATCATTAATGCCGCTGCTGACGACCGCGTGGAGGAGATCATCATCGGCATGGCTCACCGCGGCCGCCTCAACGTGCTGGCCAACGTCATGGGTAAAACCTACGGCCAGATCTTCAACGAATTTGAAGGCACCGCCGTGCCCGACCTCAGCTTCGGCGACGGCGACGTCAAATACCACCTGGGCTTTTCCTCCCAGGTCCAAACCACGGGCGGCAAAACCGTCCACCTCAAACTGGTGCCCAACCCCAGCCACCTCGAAGCCGTCAACCCGGTGGTGGAAGGCTTCGCAAGGGCCAAGGCGGACATCCTGTACGGCAGCGATTACGACCGCATTTTGCCCATCCTGATCCACGGCGACGCTGCCCTCGCAGGCCAGGGCATCGTCTATGAAACCGTACAGATGAGCCAGCTGGAAGGCTATTACACCGGCGGTACCATCCATTTTGTGATCAACAACCAGGTCGGCTTCACCACCGACTTCGACGACGCCCGGTCCTCCACCTACAGCACAGGCGTGGCCAGTGTGGTGCAGGCGCCCGTTTTCCATGTGAACGGCGATGACCCCGAAGCCGTATTGTTCGCCGTTGAGCTCGCCGTGGCCTATCGCCAGGAATTCAATATCGACGTGTTCATCGATATGGTCTGCTACCGCCGCCATGGCCACAACGAAGGCGACGATCCGCAGTTCACCCAACCCGAAATGTACAAGATCATCGCCGATCACGACGACCCGCGGATGGTATACTCCAAAAAGCTGATCGAAAGGGGCGACGTGGAAGGCGAACTGGCCGACGAAATGGAAAAGGCCTTCTGGAATCACCTCCAGGAACGGCTCGATGAAGTGCGCGAACATCCGCTGCCTTACCAATACCAGGAGCCGGAACAAGCCTGGCGCAAGCTCAAAAAGAAAACAGATGTCAGCGATTATGATCAGTCGCCGGAAACGGGCATCGAGCGCAAAACCCTCGATAAGCTCATCAACCACCTGATGAACCCCAGAGAAGGCTTCAACCCGCTGCCCAAGGTGGTGCGCGTGCTAAAAGGCAAGCAGAAGCTGCTGGACGACGGCAAGATCGACTGGGCCATGGGGGAATTGCTGGCCTACGGCGCAATCCTGCTCGACGGCAATGATATCCGCATGAGCGGGCAGGATGTCAAACGGGGGACCTTCTCGCACCGCCTGGCCGTTATTTACGACGCCGATACCTATGCGCCGCTCAACCGCCTGGATCAAATAGATGAAAAGCAAGGTAAATTCCGGATTTATAACTCGCTGCTCTCCGAATTCGGCGTGCTCGGATTTGAATACGGCTATTCCCTGGCAACACCCGATAACCTGATCATCTGGGAAGCCCAGTTCGGCGATTTTGCCAACGGCGCCCAAACCATCATCGACCAGTTCATCACCGCCGGCGAAAGCAAATGGCAACGGATGTCCGGCCTGATCATGCTGCTGCCCCACGGCTATGAGGGGCAAGGGCCTGAGCACTCGAGCGCACGCCTGGAACGGTTCCTGCAGGCCTGTTCGGAGTTCAACCTGACAGTCGCCAACATCACCACGCCGGCCAACTTCTTCCACGCCATTCGCAGGCAGCTGGCCCGCCCGTTCCGCAAACCGCTGATCGTGATGTCGCCGAAATCCCTCCTGCGCCACCCCGAATGCGTGTCGGATATCTCCGAAATGGAAGCCGGCAAGCGATTTCAGGAGATCATTGAGGACGGGGTGAAAGGCGCCGCCGCCGGAAAGGTGAAGCGGGTGTTGTTGTGCAGCGGCAAAGTGTATTACGACCTGGCTCAATACCAGCGCGAAAACAAACGCAGCGATGTGGTCATCGTCCGCCTGGAACAATTGTTCCCGCTGCCGGTCAAGCAGCTGAAGGCCATTTTCAAAAAATACAAGAACGCATCGGAAGTTTACTGGGTGCAGGAAGAACCCTCCAACATGGGAGGTTGGTTGTTCATGAACAATATGTTCCACAACGAAAACTTCGGCGAACTGCCGAACCTCCACCTGGTGGGCAGAAAGAGCAGCGCATCTCCGGCAACCGGCTTCAAAAAGGTACACGACAGCCAGCAGGAGGATATTGTGCGGCGGGCGTTTGAGGTGTGAGGGAGTTGCGCGGGAGTGTAAAAACAAGATATAGGGGTTTGGGTTTGAGTAAACAAACCCACCCTAACGGCAGTTTTGAAATTACAAGAACAGCTATTATTACTATTGACTAAATATTTCAATTACTATCTTGTTCTGAAAAATATTACTCCGTGAAATTTACTTTCCTTTCAGGTATTGCAATTATTTTAACGCTTCTTTGTTTGCAGGCTACCCGGCCTACCTGGGGCTTTTTCGGCCATCGCCGCATCAACCGGTTGGCCGTTTTCACCCTGCCGCCGGAAATGGGCGCCTTTTTCAAAAAGAATATCGAATACATCACCGAACACGCCGTTGATCCGGATAAAAGGCGGTATTCTACCCGGCATGAAGCCGTCCGCCACTATATCGATATCGACCATTGGGGGACCTATCCCTTTCCGGAAGTGCCCCGCAACTGGACGGACGCTCTCATCAAATATGCTACGGTCAACCTGGTCACCGGCCGGGGCGATACCCTCATCCTGCATGCCGATACCCTGGGCGGCGCCCAACCCGTGTTCAATTTCCGGGACTCGGAAAGCGGCCTTTCCCTGGAAGTGCCCGCCCGGCGCTACCGGCAATTCTTTCGGGACCGGATCCTGCCGCAATATTACGAAGACGAATGGGTGGTCGATTGCGACAGCCTCAGCGGACTATTCGGCGAGAATGCCCGCAAGCTGAACTGCACCCAGGCCTATGTCGTCGACCATTTCTCGGAGTACGGTATCCTGCCGTACCACCTCCTGAAGATGCAACGCGACCTGACGGAAGCCTTTCGCCTCAAAAATGTGAACCGCATCCTGCGGCTGTCCGCCGAAATGGGGCACTACATCGGCGATGCGCATGTCCCCCTGCATACCACTGAGAATTATAACGGTCAAATGACCGGACAAGACGGCATTCACGCCTTCTGGGAAAGCCGCTTGCCCGAACTGTATGCTGACAAGGAATACGATTTCTGGGTGGGTAGTGCCGAATACCTGGAAGACCCGCATGCCTTTTTCTGGAAAACGGTATTGGACAGCCATGCCCTGGTGGACAGTGTGTTTGCCATCGAAAAGGACCTGCGGCGCACCTTCCCGGCCGATCAGCAGTATTGTTTCGAAGAAAGGCTCGGCATCACGGTCAGGACCCAATGCGAGGCCTTTGCCCGCGCCTACAGCGACCGGATGCAGGGTATGGTGGAAGCCCGCATGCGGCAGGCCATTCACGCGGTGGCCAGTTCCTGGTACACGGCCTGGGTAGACGCCGGGCAGCCGGATCTTATGGCATTGCGGACGACGGCCCTGTCAAAATCAGAACAGCAGGAATTGGAAGACCTGGAAGCGAGATTCAAAGCCGGTGCGCAGAAAGGAAGGCAGCATGAATAAAAAAAAGAGGGACTTCCGTTCGGAAAGTCCCATCATCAAACACGCTTCTTGTTGATAAGTGAATAGGAAGGATGATAATCTTAAACGATATAACAAGACAAAAATAGGGAGAAATGGAACGCGGGAAAACCCCATGAAAATGGGGTAGGGGGTGTTTTTGGGGGTCTATTTAGTTAAATATGTGTTAACGGGACGCCCAACCTGCTGTCACGCAAACTTCTTCATCCGCAAAGACACCTTATACCCCCCGTTCGGATTCACATTCAATTCTGCCTTCAGCCGTTCGGCCCGCATGCGAAGGTTGTTGAGACCCTGTCCCGATTTCTTGCGGTGTTGCACCAGGTGGTTGACGGGCGGCAACTTGCCGTTGTCCTGGATGTCCATTTCAAAGAAATTGCCCTTGTTGGTCATGGAGACGACAACGTAGGTGGCGCTGGAGTGCTTGGCCACGTTGTTGATGGTTTCCTTGAAGATAAAATAGAGGTTTTGCCGGATAAAAGGCGGGATCTTCTCCTGCTGGTTGATCTTTTCCAGGCGCATTTCGTAGCGGATATCGAGCGGCAGGAGCACCTCATCGGCGTGTTCGCGCATGCGGTTGATGAGGTCTTCGAGGCGGTCCTTTCGGGAGTCGATCGACCAGATGACGTCGTTGATCTTGTCCATGACCTTGCGGCTCACCTCGGCGATGGTCCGCACCCGCTCGATCTTTTCCTCGCCGTTGAGCATGGTTTGGAGCACGTCGGCCTGCATGGCCATACCCGACAGCAGGCCGCTCACCTCGTCGTGCAGGTCGCTGGCCAGTTTGGTGCGCAGTCGTTCCACCTCGAGCTTTTGTTCGAGGCGGTACTTAAAGCCGCCGTAGGCCAGAATGGAAGCAATGGACAGGATGACCAGGATGACATACCATCGCAGCCAGAAGACCTGCTTGACCTTGATCCGGACCGTATACTCATTCTGGCTGCGCAATCCGTTGGCCAGTGCGCCCGCCACCCGCAGCGTATAATTGCCGGCGGATAAGCGGTTGTAGCGCACCGTATTGTTGGCGCCCTGGTAGACCCATTCCTTGTCCAGCGGGTCGAGCCGGGTCCAGAATTTGTGGTGCCTGGACCGGTAAAATTCCGGCAGGGAGAATTGCAGGATAAAATAGGGGTCCTGCGGGTTGATGACCAGTTTGTTGAGAAAGAGCAAGCCGGTATCCTGGACCTCCACCTGGTCCTTCCCGTAGTCGTACCGGGTGATCTTGGTGAGCAGGGGAGGGGGGGCGTCCAGTTCTGCGCGCAGGTCATAGCCGTAAAAAGCGTTCAATCCGTTGACGCCGCCGAAATAATATCGTCCGTCGGTACCCCTGAAAAAGGAGAACCGGTTGAATTCGTTATGGCTCAGTCCGTCGGCGACAAAGAAGTTCTGGAAATCGCCTTCCCGCGTATCCAGATAGGAAAGGCCGTAATAGGTGCTGATCCAGTAATTGCCTTTTTCGTCCGGAACGATGCCGCAAACCACATCGCTGGCCATGCCGTCCTTTTTCCGGTAGATCCGGATGGAATTGGATTCCGGGTCGATGATGTTGAGCCCGTTTTCCGTGCCGAGCAGCATATTGCAGTCGTTGTCCTCATAGATGACGTAACAAACGTTGTGGCTCAGTCGCAGGCCGGTATCATCCGAATTGGCGTTGTAATGGTGTATCAGGTGGAAATCCGGAGCGAATACAAAAACGCCCTGTTCGGTAGCGAGCCAGATATCGCCGTTGCTGCGTTCGAAGATATACCGGGGTATCGTGCCGCTCAACGGGTTGTCGCCGTCGGGTGAGGGGACCGGTGTGAATTCGCCGGTCTTGGGGTTGAATGTTACCAACAGGCCGCCGTTGCTGTCGTCGCTGGTACAGGCCAGCAGGAAATTTCCGCCTTGCAGAATGGTGAAAGCGCTGATCAGGTATTTGGTCCTGTACGTTTTCGCCGTACAATTCACCATATCGTAACGGTGCAGTTGCCCCACCGTGTTATTGAGGCAGGAAGCGCCCCAGATGATCGTATCCGCAACGGTATACAGGTTGCTTGAACAACTGAATTCAATGGGTTTTCCGGTCAGTTCGTCCATGATCTGGATCGTGTCCAGCAGGTTGGTGGCCGGATTGAGGGCATACCAGTAATTGATCTCGCGGGCGAAGTAGATCTTTCCGTCCCGGCCCTGGGTAATGCCCCGGATGCTGGCGCCGCGTTCGTCGGTATTGATGTCCTGGTCGAGGAAATTTTTAACGTTCGGCCGCTTGTTCCGGATGATCTTCAAGCCGGTATCGAGCCCCAGAAAGATCGTTTTGAAAAAATCCCTGCTGTAGGCCGTGATCGGAAAATTGCGCTGACCGAGCAGGTAGGAAAAATCAACTACGCGGTTTTCCTTGCTCAGGCAATTGAACCTGCTCAGGGCAGGATAGGCCTGGGAAAGGAGTCTGCTGGTCTGGGCAAACAGGATGTTGCCGGAATCGTCTTCCCAGGCGAGGACGTAGTAATAGTCCTGGGGCAGCTCCTGCGGTTTTTCAAAGCAGGAGTCCTCCTCCGTCAGGCGGAAAATGCCCGGCGTACTGTACCAGGCTACCCAGACCCGGCCCTGCTGGTCTTGCGTCATGAATCGGGGATGGTCCGGGTATTTGATCACGGACCCTTCCGCGCAGGGGAAATTGTTCGATAGGTAAAACTGTTTGATCCCGCCTTCAGGAGAGACCAGGATCATCCCTTTATCGGTGCTGTTGATGAGGAAATCGCCGTTTTTGAGCGGCAGCAGATCGACCTGACCGTGGCCGAACCCTTTTTCCTTCAGGGAAAAAACAGTGGAAAAACGATAATCCGGCGTCATCCGGTAAACGCTGAGGGTGCTGTCGTTCTCGGCGGCGACGTAGATCTCGCCGTCGGGAGAAACGGAAATGGTGCGCCCCAGCCCGTTGACGCCCGTAGAAGGCGAAATATCCACCCGCTGGGTTTTGAAAGAAAGCGGATCAAGCAGGTCGAAATTGGTGGTGATGTTTTCGTACAGGACGACAATCCGGCCGGATTTATCCTGTTTGAGGGCCGCGATGTTGGAACCGCTGAGCTGATGAGGGTTGTCCCAATCGGAATTAAAAACCAGAAATTCGTATCCGTCAAACCGGTTGAGGCCGTTGTTGGTGCCGATCCAGATCAATTGATCCCTTCCTCTGATAATGGTTTTGACCAGCCGGTTGGAAAGGCCCTCGTTCAGTTCAAAGAAATCGGCCTGTTGCAGCAGCCTGCTTTGTGCAAGGCATGCACCTGTACCGAACAAGGCGAGGAAGAAAAGGATCAGAAGCGATTTGGCGAATTTGCTCATGGTGTTCGTACGGGGTTGCACGGTCGATTATTCATCCGGGGATAAAATTAAGCAAAATCCGGAAGAAAAATTCAAATTTCGCCGTCCATTTTTTTCTTGATCACTTCACCTTTGCTGTTGACATTGAGCTTTTTATAGATTTTTTTAATGTGGTCGCGAACGGTCTCCACGGAAATGTCCAGCTTGTCCGCGATCAACTTGTAGCTCAGGCCGTCCACCAACCCCTGAACGATCTCCTCCTGCCGGGGGGTGAGCGCCTGGTCCGGGTCGATGTATTTCGGACCGAAGAAGGCGACAATCTTGCGGGCAATGGCCGGCGACATATAGGAACCGCCGTTGTGGACGGTCATCAGGGCTTCCCGGATCTCCTGGAGGTTGCTGGTTTTTTTGATATAGGCAACAGCTCCCGCCCGGAGGGCTTCGAAAATGCGCTCGTTGTCATCGTGGGCCGTGAGCATGATGATATCCGCATCCGGCAATTCCGGCCGGATATGCCGGATGCCCTCGATGCCCGACATGCCGCCCGGCAGGCCGATATCCAGCAAAATAACGTTAATGCCTGTTTTTGTTTTGTGGGTTTCCAGGAACGATTCCACTGAATTGGAAGTGTGAATGACCTTAATATCTTCCTGGGCGGATAAAAACTGAATCAGGGTATCTATCACGAGGGGTTGATCGTCAATAATAGCAAGGTTGATCATCTCAGTGTTTTGTAAAGCGCTAAACTAGCCATAAAAACCGAATGAACCAACTCAGGCGTTAAGACGTTATTCGCCGACAATTGCTATTTTTGCTTCTTATCACCAAATCGTATCCACATGCCCAATACAAAAATTGCAGGGATCGGCTATTACGTTCCTGAAAAAGTGGTCACCAACGACGATCTGACCAAAATAATGGACACTACCGACGAGTGGATCCAGGAACGCACCGGCATCCGCGAACGCCGGTACGGCAAAAAACACAAGGAAACTACGACTACCATGGGGGCCCGCGCTGCCGAAATTGCCATCCAGCGGGCCGGAATCGCCAAAGAAGAAGTCGATTTCATCATATTTGCTACCCTTAGCCCGGATTATTATTTTCCCGGTTGCGGCGTACTGGTCCAGCGCGAATTGGGCATTACCGGCTCGGAAGCCGGCGCCCTGGATATCCGGAACCAATGCTCGGGGTTCGTTTACGGCCTTTCCATCGCCGATCAGTTCATCAAATCGGGGATGTACCGCAACATCCTGCTCATCGGCAGCGAAATGCACTCGATGGGGCTCGACTTCAGCACCCGCGGGCGCAACGTGACCGTTATTTTCGGCGACGGAGCGGGCGCCGTGCTCCTGCAACCCACCGACGAACCGGGCAAGGGCATCCTGACCACCCACCTGCATTCCAACGGCACCTACGCCGAGAAGCTCGCGTTCATCAACCCGGGCGCTCACGGCGGTTATCACGCCGCCCACCAGGAAGAACAGGTCGATTACCATTATTCCGATGCCGAATACGGAGAAATGTTCGTCAATGAATACATGGTCGAAAACGGCTACATCTTTCCCAATATGGAAGGCCAGTTCGTTTTCAAGATGGCCGTACAAAAATTTCCCGAAGTCATTATGGAAGCCCTCGCCAAAACCGGCCTTCAGACATCAGATATCAATATGTTCATCCCCCACCAGGCCAACCTGCGCATCAGCCAGTTCGTACAGCGCAAACTCGGCCTGTCCGATGATCAGGTCTGGAATAATATCCAGCGCTTCGGCAATACAACCGCAGCTTCCGTACCGATCGCGCTTTGCGAAGCCTACGAGGCCGGCGCCGTCAAGGAAGGCGACCTGGTTTGCCTGGCAGCCTTCGGCAGCGGCTTTACCTGGGGCTCGGCGCTGATCCGTTGGTAAGATAAAACAGTTGTCAGTTGTCAGTTGTCAGAAGACAGTTGTCAGTTGGCCAAGGATTTACTGATCACTGACAACTGATCACTGACCACTGAAATCAGCAGCTCGTTGAAGCAATCCAACCATTCGTTGAACAATTTTTATTTTAACATTAAACCCGGACTTTCTTTGTGGCGTCAAACGTTTAATTGTCATTAATCACAAAAAATCAAAAACGTCATGAAGATCATGTTCTCAAAAATGTTCTCCCTTCAAACCAAATTTGCGTTTGTCCTCGGCCTTGCCCTGCTGGTGATAGGCACCTCCTGCAAAAAAAATGACGATAATGAACCGGAAAACAAGATCAGCAATGATGAGCTCGAAGCCATCGTTGAGGGATCGCTGGTAGCCAATTATCAGGGTATCGCCAAAGAAGCTTTTGACGCTGCCGTCATCACCGAAGCATCAGTGGAAAAAACGACCACTACCCTGGAATGCGGCGAAACCCGCGACACTTCCGTTACCTGGAGCTTCGGCAGCGGCAATGTCAGCGCCGGCTACAACGGGCTCTGGACCTGGACGCTCAACTGTACGCCGCAGAGCCTGCCCACCTCGCTGGTTTATACCCGCAACACCAACGGCCAGTATGAATCCGCACGACTGAAGGCCATGGAGACCGCCACCGGCCAATGGGTAGTGAGCAACCTGACCACCGGTCTGTTCTACGTACTCAACGGCAGCTACTCCCGCCAGGGCAGCCAGATGTTCAAGATCGGCAACCAGAATACGTTCAGCTCCACCACGCAATTCACCGTCACGGACCTCAAGGTGAACAAGATCACCAAACTGATCGACAGCGGCCTGGCAACCCTGGTGATCAGCGGAGAAGGCACGACCGGCTACAGCTTCAACCATACCGGCTCGGTCGAATTCCTCGGCGACGGCTCCGCAATCGTCACCGTCAACGGCCATACCTGGACGGTCGACCTGTATTGATGCCTTGTTGTTGATTATTGTTTGTTTTAGTTCGTTATTGTTTGTTTTAGTTCATTGTGGTTTATTTTAGTTCATTGTGGTTTGTTTTAGTTTATGCTGGTTTATTGTTGTTCAACGCTGATGGCAACCGAACAACAATGAACCGGCATAAACAACCACAAACAACCACAAACAACCATAAACAACCACAAACAACCATAAACAACCACAAACAACCATAACCCCGCCTCCGTAACGCCCGCAGCGCCACTATGGCGGACATAGCAAACCCAAACAGCCATGGCATTCCTCATCGAAAGGCTCGGTTTATTCCCCGCCTATTTCACCGCTGCAGCTTTTGTTTTCCTGCGATACCTTTTGCTGGCTGGTTTTTTCTTCTTCATTTTCTACAATTGGAAAAAGCAGGTCTTCGCAAAAGTCAAGATCCAGAATCGGTCTCCCCGCCGGGAGCGGGTTATGGAGGAAGTTCGCGACTCTTTTCTCACCGCTTTTGTTTTTGCCTCCGTCGGGTTGGGGATCTATTACCTGCGGCAGGCAGGCCTCACCCGGATCTACCTGGAGCCCGGAGCTTACGGCTGGTGGTACTTGCCGGTTTCCTTTTTTCTGCTGACCTTTCTGCACGACACGTATTTTTACTGGATGCACCGGTTGATGCACAACCCCAGGCTGTTCAGGTTGCTGCACCGCGAGCACCACCGTTCGGATAATCCTACGCCGTGGACTTCACTGGCTTTTCACCCCCTGGAATCCCTGGTGGAAATCGGCATTGTCCCGCTGGCGGTCGTTGTGCTGCCTTTTCACCCCCTGGTGCTGCTGGCCTTCTTTTTCTGGGCGATGTTCTGGAACGTGATCGGCCACCTGGGGTATGAGATCTTTCCGGGATGGTTTGTGCGGCACCCCGTTTTCCGCTGGCTCAATACGGCGACGCATCACAATATGCACCATTCCAGGTCGGGGTGCAATTACGGTCTTTATTACAATTTCTGGGATACCTGGATGGGCACCAATCACGCCGATTACCTCTCCACTTTTGATGAGATCAAAAGCCGGTAAAGGGTTTATTTGATCACGGCAATGGGCGTCGACGGGTCATAAACCCCTTGTATCACCGGGCTTTGCCGGTTGGCGGTATAGGACCTGACGTGTTCATAAATGAAGTCGAACAGCTCCTTGACCGTTACCTGGCCGTCCTTATCCGCGTCGCTTTCTCCCTTCAGGCCCCGGATCAGGTAATGCGAAAAAACGCCCTGGCGCAGGCCGCTGGATTCCAGTGAAGTTTCATCCGATTTGGAGGACATGATCAGCACCTGGCCCGGTTTGGCCTGGGTCAGGTTGTCGTAATAACGCTGAAGCAGATCGGGTTTTTGACCGCCTTTGAGGGCCAGCAGGCTGCCGGAGTGGCAGGCGTCGGCAAAACAAAGCTTGATCTTGGCGCTGCTTTTGTTGAGGATGGCCGTGATCTCTTCATGGTACAGCAGGTTATGCTCGCCGTCATAGTCGATGGGAAGGAAAGCGCCGGGCAGGCCGTGGCCCGAGAAGTAGAGGAAGACCAGGTCGTCCGGACCGGCCTGCCAGAACATATCTTTCAAGGATTGCGTGATGGCGTAATGCGTGGCGTCTTCATCTACCAGGATCCGGATCTGCTCGTCCGGAATAGCGCCGCCGATCGGGCTTTTGAGGAAAGCGTAGATCAGGTAGGCATCGTCGTCCGGATATTTGAGCGCGGGCATATGGTTATAGGAGGAAACGCCGATGATCACCGCCCATACCTTGGATTTTTTCTGATTGACCGGCGGTTCGTTCGTCAGTGTTTTTGCGGGCGACGGATCGGAGCCGACAAAGACGCCGTTCTGCCATTGCCCTGTAAACCGGACGCCGTCGGCAGTGGACAGCTGGCCGAAACCGTTGAATGCGCCGGCGGCCATTTCCCCTTCGTATTTTTCGCCGTTGCCATACAGGACGATCCCCCGGCCTTCGGGGTAATTATCCTTGAAAGTGCCGATATATTTGGCGCCGTCCTGGAAGATATACGTGCCGAATCCCTGGGCGCAATCGCCTTCCACGCAGCCTTTCCGGTCGTTGGCGCCGGCGAGTTCGCCCTCGCGCCAGACCCCTTCCGCCGATCCGCCCGATGCATAGTACAGCCGCCCGGTCCCGTTGCGCAGGCCGTTCCGGAATTGCCCGACGTAGCGGTCGTTGTTGGGATAGATGAAGGTCCCGTCACCGTGCGGTTTATTATGGAGGAAATAGCCTTCGTAACGGCTGCCGTCGGGGTAGACCATCAACCCTTTTCCGCTTTCGCAGTTGCCGCGCAGGCATCCGGACTGTACGGTATAGGTATGGGAGAGTTGGCGGGCAATGGCTGTTTCGGACAATGCGGCGCCGTCCTCGCCGATGGGGAGGCCCTTATGCCATTTGCCGGTCCATTTTTTTCCATCCGGAAAATGTTTGGTGCCGCTGCCTTCGGGGTAGCCGTAGGCCCATTCGCCCTGGTATTTGCTGCCGTCGAGGTAATAACACAGCCCTGTACCGTGGATTTCGCCTTTGGAGAACAGGCCGATATAGACTGCGCCGCCGGGAAAGAGATAAACGCCCTGACCATTGAGGCAATCGCCGGAAATGCACCCGGTTTTGGCGTTGAGGCTGCGGTTGGCTGCGGTTTCAAAGCTGCGTTCGTCCACCGGTTCGGTCCGGATGAGTTGCCCCATTTGCCAGATGCCTTCTTTGCGGAGGCCGTTGGGAGCGGCATAAACGCTTTTGCCGTTGGGTTTGCCGTAGGTCCATTCACCGGTCTGTTTGCCGCCGTCGGCATAGTACATGCTGCCTGTGCCGGAGGGTTGACCGTTTTTGAATTGACCTACGTACCTTGAAGCGCCTGTGTAGAGGTAAATACCTGTTCCGTTTTTACAATCGCCGGAAAGACATTGGGCTGATACCAGGTTGCACACCGATAATATCAGACATAGGGACAAACAGTATCTAACCACCATAGGCATGAAGCGTTTAATCACGAACTGCAGCTACCGGCATATTATCATCGAACTGGCCGGTCAGGGTCGGTGTTTGTACGTTGCCGGTATACAACCGGACCTGTTTATATACAAAGTTAAACAATTCGCGGATAGAAACGATCTTATCGCCCGAGGTATCCGCTTCCCCTTTGAGGCCTTTGACCAGAAAGTGACTGAATATCCCGGACCGCAGACCGCCGTCTTCCAGGGAATATTCCTCTCCTTTGGAAGACATCAGCAGGGCCGTACCGCCGGATGATTGCTCAAAGGCTGAATAATATTTCTGGAGCACGGAGTTGAGCGGCATTTTGGAGTTGAGGCTCCCGGAGTGGCAGGCGTCAGCCAAAACCAGCTTGTGTTTGGCGCGCGAGGAGGCCAGCATATCGCGGATCTCCTGGTGTTCAAGGCGGTTGTTGTAGCCGTCATAATCGACCGGCAGGAATGCGCCGGGCAGGCCGTGGCCGGAAAAGTAGAACAGGACCACATCATTGCCGTCCGCTTTCAGGAACGTAGACCGCATGGCTTCCAGGATATTGTTCTTGGTAGCGTCTTCATCTACGAGGAGCCGCACCTGGCGGTCGGGCAGTGCGCCGCCCTCAGGGCTTTTGAGGAAAGCGTAGATCTGGTAGGCGTCGTCGTCGGTATAGCGCAAGGCCGGCATATGGGTATACCTGGCGGCGCCGATGATGACGGCCCAGATCTTGACCTCGGAGTCGGTGTCCATCGAAATGGGGACCTGGAGGGACGGATCTTCGCGGGTGAACAGTTTCTTGGCCGGTTTGCCGTAATCCCAGATGGCGCCGATCACTTTGCCGCTGGTGTAATACATAACGCCCTGGCCGTGGGGGGCGTGCCGCTTCCAGCCGCCTTCGTAGCGGTCGCCGCTGGCGTAGTAGACGGTACCCTGGCCTTCGGGTATGCCGTTGACGAAGGTACCGATGTATTTTGATCCGTCGCGGTAGTAGAATTTACCGGAACCGTTGCCGCAATCCACCGCATTGCAGTTGCGCAGGGTGGTGGTATCGCCGGCAAAGCCGAGTCGTCCCCAATCGGCCTGGAATTGATCGTTGGCCCATTGCCCCTGTATGGACTGGCCGTCGGGGAAGGTCCATTTGCCCTGGCCGTGGCGTTTGTTGTTTTTCCAGGCGCCGGCAAACACCGATCCGTCGGCGTAGAACATGGTGCCCTGGCCTTCGCATTGGCCGCCTTCGAACCAGCCTTCATACCGGTCGTTGTTGGAAAAGACGAACACGCCGCTGCCGCTTGGCCTTCCGTCGAGGAACTGGCCTTCGTAGCGGTTGCCGTTGGCGTAGGAGAAAGCGCCTTCGCCTTCGATCTGATTGTTTTTGAAATCGCCGAGGTACTCATCGCCGTTGGAAAAGACCATCCGGCCCTTGCCTTGTCGTTGGCCGTTTTCCCAATTGCCGATGTACTTGTCGCCGCCTTTATAATAAAGGATGCCCTTGCCCTCGATCTGGCCCTGTTTAAAGTCGCCGATGTATTTGTCCCCCGAGGGGAAGATACAGGAACCGTAACCGTTTTTGCAATCGCCTTTCACGCACTGGACTTGTGCGGATGCAAGGGTGTAAAAGAAAAAAGCCGCCAACACACTTAGCATGGTTTTCATGATCGCACGCAATTTTTTGACGCCTTCGCTATGGAATGGAGGTTTTGCAGACAACCGGCATTTTAAGCCAGGGCGTATTAACGCGTTTTGGCCCTCGCAATATTAGTTAGGGGCTATCATCACTTAGGCTACAACGCTGGAGAAAAGGGTTCAACTTGCAATATTAATTCAAGGTGTAGCGGTCGATTCAATACTTAACCGATTTTGGTTATATTAAATTTTTTCAGGATAGCTTAATAACCGGATCGGGGTAGGCTTTATTGCGCATGCCGGATGCTTTGTTGAAATTTTCACGTTTGATTAACTAACTTTGCCAACGAATAAAATCAAAGATTCATGCGATTAAAAACTTTCATTTTGTCCCTGACGGCAGCAGCCGGCTTATGGGCCTGCCAAAGCAATTCTGCACCCGCCGCTGAAGAAGGCGCCGCAGAAAAAGCTGAATATCAGGAATTCGGAGCTTCCATTTCGCCTGATAACGCGATGTCATTCGATGATATGCTGACGAAGCTGGCAGGCGCCGATTCGGTCGAAGTCAAGGTCAGGGCAAGGGTTGATGCGGTTTGTCAGGCCAAAGGCTGCTGGATGGATCTTTCCAACGGCAATAACGCTACTGCGATGAAGGTGCGGTTCAAGGATTACGGTTTTTTTGTACCGAAAGATATCTCCGGCCGGGATGTGATCGTGCAGGGGTATGCATACCGTTCGGTTACGCCCGTGGATGAGTTGAAGCACCTGGCGCAGGACGCCGGCAAAACCCAGGAAGAAATCGAAGCCATTACCGAGCCGAAGGAAGAGCTCAAATTCCTGGCATCCGGAGTTTTGCTGCTGGAGCAGTAATATTTCACAATCTGCTGACGTTTAGAATTTAAATGCCGGATGACGGAGGCGATGACCTTCTCCGTTATCCGGCAATTGCTATGAGAGAACCATTTTCCCGGGAAATCAGGGATTAATCTGCCGTTGTGATGAATTACCATGCCGTCAAAGCGTTTATCCTCGATAAGCTTGGCCGGGAACTGCCCGGTAAGCTGACCTACCACGGCGTGCATCACACATTGGACGTCCTTTTCATCACCGAAGAATTGTGCTACCTGGAATCGATCGATCCTTATGAGACCCTGCTGCTCAGGACTGCGGCGCTGTTCCACGATTCCGGTTTTACGATCACGAATGTCAACCATGAAACGCTGAGTTGTCAGATTGCCCGCGAGAATCTGCCACGGTACGGCTATTCAGATGACGAGATCGAACGCATTTGCAGCATGATCATGGCGACCCGCATCCCGCAGACGCCCCGGAACTTCCTGGAGAAGATTATTTGCGACGCTGATCTGGATTACCTGGGCAGAGACGATTTTTACGATATCGGTGCGACCTTGTTTGAAGAACTCAAAGCCTATAATATTCTCAAATCCGAGGAGGATTGGAACCGGCTCCAGGTGCGATTCCTGGAGAATCACCATTTTTTCACACCTACCAATGTTGAACGCCGGACAGCCAGAAAGCAGCACTACCTGGAAGAATTGCGCAAATTAGTTGGAGAATACGAATAGCGCAGACTTGGGGAAAGTTTCCCGGGCAGGCAGCGAAAAAGGCGGGCCGTTCGTTTTGCAATCGGATCGATAATCGTATCGGTTCACGCAGCCCCTGCCTTACACTCGCTAGTTAAATATTCAGGATTGATTGTCAGTTTCCCGGGTTGTTCAACTTTCTTCCCCGGGTGATAATAATGACTTACCGGTAGGGGCTGCTTGTTTTTCCCAAAGAATTGCTATTTTTGCTCCAAATCCAATCCAGGCCTGGCCAATGCTGCATTGCCGATTGTGCAGCATAGTGTTTTCTTTGAAGCTAATACTCACCCTCTTCATCTAGCCCACACATGGTTTTATCAGATCTTTCCAAACGAAAGAACCTCTGACAGAGTGTTCCATCAGAGGTTCGCTATGAATGTATAGCAAAAAGGGGGGGAAACAAGTAAAGGGGGAATCAACAAGGCTGCTTGAGCACTTGCCTTTGTTACAAAACATCTCACTGATAGCTGCTATTACTAGCCAGCGTTCTATCCTTAGATAGTACAAAGGTACGGTCTGGGGCGGAAAATGCAAGTACAGATAACTATGTGTTGAATCTGTTATTTTAGTTCAATAATTTTTTTATTATTCGTGGTAAATCATTAAATGTCAAGTTTTTAAATTGATTGATCAATTTAAAATTACTAAAAAAAGAACCTTTTGAAATTAGCTTTACCAACCATTCATGTCATCATTGACAATATTGCACTGCGCGCCGTATTGGTCGATCATGGCAGGCGTGGCTTCTTCCGGTTGCGTAATAATTCCAAGGGACAACAACAAAGTAATGATGGCACTCATAGTTTTGAATTTTTTAATTTTAATTCAAAACTATGAGGTAAAAGTTATAAATAAGATAACAGATTTATTAGTTTTGGACCTTATATTAATGCAGGATAATTATTGTTTTTTTTTGTTATCCATTTGATTTATATCGGATTATACTCATAAATTATGGCGGATAAATCAATTTATGAACTTAGATCGCTCGCTGAAATCATTACAGCCCACAAACTCAAAAGCTTATCATTCCCGCTTCTGGACAGCAATCCCAATAACCTTCATGAACTGTACAACCTGATCTCCGCAGGGAACCTAACCTCAACAGCTGAGGTGGAAGATCACTTTTTTTCCAAGCTTTCCAACAGCGCTATCTACGCTACGCGGCTTCAACGCAAATTGCGCGAGTCGCTGCTGGATACGCTTTTTCTCATCGATTCGTCGGAATCCGGATTCAACGCATTGCAAAAAAATTATTACAAATGTTACAGGAATCTGATTGCGGTTAAGATTCTAAATGGAAGATACCAACGGGCGGCTGCTATTCCCATTGCCGAGAGGACCATCAAAAAGGCGATCCATTTTGAGATTTCGGATGTGGTCATCGAATTGGCGAAGGATTTGCGGTTCCACTACGGGGGGATCATCGGCGACAAGAACAAGTGGAGGCATTACCACAAGCTGGTCGAGGAATGGCGGGCCAAACACCAGACGGAGGTCTTGATTGAAGGGTATTACCTGGATATCATGTGCAATTTTATCTTGTCAAAGTCGACCAAAAAGGAATTTTCCAGGGTAGTAGATCAGCATTTGGCATCTATAGAAGGCAGCATGAGGTCTGCAAAAACCTTCAGGAGCACCAGTTATTATTTTATGTTGAAAGTCTTGAAATTTGAAATCGTCAATGATTTTGCCAATGTATTGACGGTAAGTGAAGAAGCCCTGGCCTTTTTCGACACAAAAAAGGAATTGGTGACAGGGCCGACGAGATTCACCTTCAACAAAAACCTCTTGATTTCCTATACCAGGCTGCGAAAATTTCACCTGGCGGAAGCTGCGGCCAGGCGTTGTATGAAATTGGTCACCCCTGGCTCCTTGAACTGGTACAATACCTGTTATCTTTCGATTGTCTTGTATTTTCAATCGGGAAAGTTTGAAGAGGCCCATGCTTTATGGCAACTTGCGGTGACCCACGCCAATTTCAAAAATATTCCTGACTCCAATAAGGAAACCTGGAGGATCATTGAGGCTTCGATCCAATTTTTTATGCTGACCGGGAGGATTGATTCCAAAGATGATCAAAAAACATCCGCTAATTTCAGGGTCAACCGTTTTCTGAATGAGGTTCCCGCCTTCTCAAAGGACAAAAGAGGCAACAATATCAATATCCTGATCCTCCATGTTTTATACTTAATCCAAAGTAAACGATACAACGAAATCCACGACCGGGTTGAATCACTTCGCGTTTATTCAAGCAGGTATCTGCGCAAAGACGATATGTTCCGCAGCAACTGTTTCATCCGCATGCTGATGTGCCTGCCCGCCGGGCATTTCCATTTGGCAGCCGTAAAGCGTAAAGCTGCGCCTTTTGTTGAGAAACTCAAAACGGTTCCGTACGCGAAAGCCGATCAGCCCATCGAAATAGAGATTATTCCGTATGAAACCCTGTGGGAAATCGTATTGGAAAAACTGGACAAAAGGATAAGATAACAGGGTCTTAAGTTCAATCATGCATCTTTGTTACAGAAAGTTAATCATTTAAATAATTGATTGTTAGTATCTTGTATGTTGATTATTGCTTTCCTGCCTGATGGCCGGTTAAAATAGCCTTCCTGATCCCTGCAGATTTGACCTGTTCCAAATCGGTAAAAGTGTCCTTGCCCGCCGGCAGTTTAGCCGGTACCTTTGTAACGATTATCAGATCTACACCTAAAACTTAATTTTTTATGAAACCCAAAAAACGCGCCTCCGATTTTAAAAATGGCAAAAAGGGGATTCTCTCTTGGGAACGGTTCTACTTTTTTGCACTGGCTGCAGCGCCGGCGGTGATCACCGAAGGCGATGTATTGTTTTGAATTTTTTACGCCTTGGAATGCGTCGCCGCTGCGGTTTTCGTGCGGCGACGCAAGCTTTTTCCAGGCATCAGGTCAGGAAGAAATGGTTTCCGCCTCCGAGGGGAAAAACTGTTTTTCCAGCATTTGCCAGAGCACCTGGTAGGGGATGATCTCCACCTCGTACATGGCAATGGGTATCAGCGGCAGTTCGGCAATCGTTTGACGCGCTTTTTCATGCAGGGGCTTATGGCCGAATCCGGAGTTGACCAGCGACTCCAGTAGCTGGATGAACATGATGGTCCGTTGTCGGTTCTCCTGGCCGTTCAGGCGCCGTTGCCGATATTTTCGCAGGGCTTCAATCCGGTATTCAGCTTCATCAAGGCGCTTTTCAAGGAGCAATAACATGATCTGGGCCATGAGCATGGGAATATTCCGGCCCTGTTTATCCCGGGCAGCCGCGGGCAAATCGGCGATCAAACGGGAAATGCAGAAATCCTCCGGATACAACGGTGTTCTGGGATCAACCTGCAGCAGCTTTGCGCGGATCAGCAGGAAAAAATAGGCTTTGTACAATTGCCAGGGGAGTTGGGTTACAGCCGGCATATCTATGAATTGAGGGTGTTGGACGGCTTTTGTCCAAATATCCCAGGCATGGGCATACTGGCCTGCGTGGAGCTCGATGGCTATTTGCAATTCCAGCGTCTTGAACCAGTGGTGGGCGCCTGAAGAGCCCAGTTTTATGGCCGATTGTGCGGCTTCTCTCGCCTGTACAAACTTGCCTTGCATCAACAACGCCACCGCAAGTTGCTGGTAAAACATGACAGTCGATTGTTTTCCGGCATGGGGCAAACGGCGGAAATAGTCGATGGCTTCCCGGCTGGCTGATTCCGCCCGTTGCCAGTTTTTTTGCCCCATCAGCGCTGCGATCTCGATCAGGCGGGAGGGTTGCTGGAAAAAAACGGTCGGGATTTTGGGGCGCCAGGGCTCCAGTCGACGGAAGTAATCCGCCGCTTTTTCAGCGATCTCCGGCTCAATCGATTTGGAAGAAGTGTTCAACAGCTGGAGCCTGAGGAACAGGTCGGTAGCCTCATCTTCCTGGCGCCATATCCTGGCCTGCTCTTCCGCTAGAAGAGCATAATGTGCAAATTTGGAGGCGTCCGGCTGGTAAATGCTGTACCATCTTTTCAGGATGCGGGCGGCATCGGCGGCAATCCATGAAAAACGGTATTTCAAGGCTACCGCCAGGATCTCACCGGCTATTTCAACGGCATTCTGCGGCGCGCCGCGCCAA
Organism: Lewinellaceae bacterium; assembly: GCA_020636325.1. GTDB lineage: Bacteria > Bacteroidota > Bacteroidia > Chitinophagales > Saprospiraceae > JACJYC01. The sequence goes on along the minus strand of JACJYC010000005.1, from coordinate 241,711 downwards.
ATGAGGAGTTGCATGACCGATTGCAACTGGATGCACCTGGACAATGCCCGCTGCGGATTATTGAAGTCGGGTTGATTCATGTCGATGAAAAACAGCGTGTTGTGGAGTCTTTTCTTGAGGCCGGAAATCAGGCGTTTGAACACTTTGTCATTCGGCGTCATGCCGAAGAGTGCGGCGGCTTCCTCGAGTGTCCGGACTTTGCCTTCCCATACGGCGTCGTACAGCAGGCGGTAGCGGGAAGGGTTAGCGCCTTTTTCCGGGTTGGAAAGGATCTCTATCTGGCGGATCTTGTACCGATTGAGTAAGTGTACCAGTTCAAAGAAATTATTCATGGTTGCCTTTTTTTTGTCAATGTTAGGACCGGAAAGACTAAATTCGCATTTCGATTTTTTAAGCATTCAGCATATCAGAATTATTAAGTTTTGTTAAATGTTTTTATCTTAAGTGTTTAAAATCAATATTTTAAATATTGATAACATGAATGGAAAATCATTTGAATTGCTGTTGGATTTGACGGGTTTTATCGGGAGAAACAAGGTCAAACAGCTCTCTTTCCCGCTCTCAAAGGGTGACAAATCGCTCAGGGGCCGGCTGTACGACGGACTGACCCGGGGAACGATAAAATCCCCGGAGGATATTGCCAGGAAGCTGTTTCCGGATGCAAAGGACAAGGCGGCTTCCGTCAACCGGCTGCAATCCCGCTTATGGGAAGCTCTGCTGGATGTGGTATTTCTGATCGATGCGAACAAGTCGGGGTTCAATGAACTGCAGAAAGCTTATTACCAGTGTTCAAGAGACTTATTGGCAACTAAAATTTTGATCGGTAGATTTCAGCGTACTGCAGGAGCGTTAGTAGCAGAGAAGGCTATAAAAGTGGCAATCCGATTTGAAATTTCAAATATTGTTTTTGAATTAGCCTCTGATTTAAGATTTTACTATGGAGTAGTAATGGGTAATTCAAAAAAATGGAAGAATTACGATACTGTACTTTGCGATTGGAGTGATAAAAGACAGTTAGAGATTTTGGTAGAAGGTTACTATATTGAAATAATGGTAAATTTTATTTATTCCAAATCAACTAAAAAAGAATTTTCAAGAAAAGTTGAGATTTTTCTCAATTCGATTGAAACTGAAATGCAATATAAATGGACTGTTCGTGTTTTTTTCTATTATTATTATCTTAAGACCCTTCGATTTGAAATCGAAAATGACTTTCAACAATTGCAAACCACAAGCGAAGAAGCTCTCCGTTTCTTTGAGTCGCGAAAAAAACTATCCACCGGGCCGATATTCTATACTTTTCATAAAAGTCTGTTGATCGCAACCACAAGGCTTCGAAAATTCCCCATTGCGGAATCTGCGGCGGTCAATTGCGTAAAATACACTACACCTGGGACCTTAAACTGGTACAATTCCCAATACCTGACCCTGATCTTGTTTTTGCAGTCGGAACGGTTTGAGGAAGCCTGGATAACCTGGAAAAAGACTGCTGCTTCTGCGGGGTTTGATAAACTGCCAACCGCAAATAAAGAATCCTGGCAGATTGCAGAGGCGATGGTCCAGTTCCTCATGAAATCCGATAAAATTCAGGCGCTGAGTGAAGAGGACCGCAGGAAAAAATTTCGCATCACCAAATTCCTCAACGAAGTTCCCGCCTTCTCCAAAGACAAGCGCGGCAATAACATCAACATCCTTGTCCTGCATATCCTTTTCCTGGTCCAGGGCAAGCGGTATAATGAAATCCACGACCGCGTGGAATCGCTGCGGGTGTATGCCAGCCGTTATTTGCGCAAAGACGATATGTTTCGCAGCAACTGCTTCATCCGCATGCTGATGTGTCTGCCTGCCGGATATTTCCACAAAGAAGCCGTACTGAGAAAGGCAAAGCCCTTTTGGGAAAAATTGCAAACCGTACCTTATGTCAAAGCTGACCAGCCGATCGAAGTGGAGATCGTACCCTACGAAACACTTTGGGGCATTACCCTGGAGCTGCTGGACAGAAATAACAACGCCTGACCCGGAAAGCCGAGGGCCCTGCATGTGCATGCAAAGCCCTGAGCGGTTTCATATCGTTCTGTTCCAAGGTCTACAACCCATCGATGATGGCCTTGATTTCATCTTTGGTCTTCCCCAATCGTTCCTGAAGGCGGCCGATCAACTGGTCTTCCTTGCCTTCTTCGTAAAGCAGATCGTCATTGGTGAGCTGGGCGTATTCGGTTTTCAGCTTGCCCTTGATCTGTTTCCAATTGCCTTTAATCCGATCTTTGGTTGCACTCATGATTGTATGGTTTTGATTGTTAATTCATTATAGTAACACCCACCGGCCCTGCCGGAGGATGAGGGATTGCAAATATTCGAAGGACGGCTTTACAGGCTTCTTACCCCGCCGAAGTAATACCGGATCCCGACGGAAAAATCGAAAGCATTGGTGCGTGTGGCCGAGGTGCGGGCTACTCCATCCAGTTCGATCTCATTCCGGCTTCGGGCAAAGTTTTGAGCTTCCAATCCGGTACAGATCCGGATTGAATTCAGCATAGCCTTGAAATGGTTAAGGATTTTGCGTGTTCGACGGTATCACCTTCAGGCGATCTGTAAATAGAAGGCAATGAGATCGAAAATGTTCGGTATACTATAAAAAAAATTATAATAACAACTGATCGATCTTGCTGCGCATCAAATTTTTGGAAGGGATACCTGTCAGTTTGTCCACCGCTACGCCGCTTCGGTACAAGAGGATGGCAAGGTGGCCGTTCACCCCAAATTCCTGAGCCGATTCCGGAAATTTGTGCGGATCAATGGAAAAGAACCTGATTTGCGGAGAATAATGACCGGACATGCTTTCCATCATAGTATGCACAAGGGAAGCTCCTCCGGTCCAATCAGATGCGAATACGACAATCCCGGTAAATTCCTTTCGTATATGCTGATTCAACTCCGGGCCTGTGATTTCGTGGTAGATAAGATTCTCAGACAAAACCCTGGTTTTTCTTGAACATTAATGCTTATGGAGCAGATCCAATACCATGCCAAAATTGGAATATGGAGATAAGTTATACATTATCAACAAAATGGGCAGGTTCCTCAGCATAAGTATGGATGCCCGGATTTTGATATTTAAGAAAAATGATGAAATATCGGGAAAATCCTGAAGATGCTTACTCCTTCAGGTAATCCAACCGGTGTATATTCAACTTCAGCATTCTGGAAGTCAGTGTTTTATCGTTCATGTCCAAAAGTTCGGCTGCACCGTTTTCGCCGCTTACCCGGCCGTGGGTCCTTTTTAGCGCTTCAAGTATATGAACACGCTGCATTTCCTCCATGGTTTTGAATGAATGGTCCTCCTCAAGTTCGGAGCGGGTCGAAACCAGGTCCAGCAGCAGCTTCTTGCCGGAAGAGAGGATCATGGCCCGCTCGATGAGGTTTTCCAGTTCGCGCACGTTGCCGGGAAAATCATATCGCATCAGGCTCTGAAGGGCAGGCTGAGGAACCTCGGATACATTCTTGCCCAGTTGTTTGTTGAATTTCTCGACAAAATGCCGAACCAGCAACGGGATGTCATCTAGTCTTTCCCGGAGCGGCAGGTTCTTGATGGGGAATACGTTCAACCGGTAATAAAGGTCTTTTCTGAAAGTCCCGGCCTGTACCAGCTTTTCCAGGTTCCGGTTGGTGGCGGCAATCAGCCGCACGTCCACCCTGATCGTCTGGGTTCCGCCGACCCGCTCAAATTCCTTTTCCTGCAGGACCCTGAGCAGTTTTACCTGCAGATCCAGCGGCAGTTCGCCCACCTCGTCCAGGAAGATGGTCCCGTGGTGGGCCGCTTCAAACCGGCCGATCTTTCGTTGGTAGGCTCCGGTGAACGCGCCTTTTTCATGGCCGAAAAGCTCACTTTCGATGAGGTTTTCCGGGAGTGCGCCGCAATTGACCTTCACCAGCGGACGATCTGCCCGGTTGCTCATCTGATGGATCGCCTTGGCCAGCAGCTCCTTCCCAGTACCGGTCTCGCCCAGGATAAGCACCGTTGTATCCGTATCCGCCACCTGCTCCACCTTTTGCAAGACGGTTTTGTAATTCGGGCTCTTGCTGATGATATTGGAAAAGCTGTATTCAAGCTTGATTTCTTCCTTCAGCAGGATATTTTCCTCTTCCAGTTTTTTGCGCAACCGCTCGTTTTCTTCAAATTGTTTTTGCAGGGCCGCTTCCTTTTGTTTGCGTTCGGTGATGTCGCGCAATATGCCCAGGATCAATTCCTCGCCGGCGTACTTGATCAGGGAGAACCGGCCTTCTACCGGCAGGATCGAGTCGTCTTTTTTCAACACTTCGTATTCGCCGCTGATGGTAGACCCCGACAGGATGGTCTCCCAATCCGACTCGTATTTTTGTTGAGACAGGTTGGGGTAAAAATCAAGCTCCCGCAATTGCTCAACTTCTTCGGGCGTATAACCCAGGTTCTGGCAAAACGAATTGTTGAAATACCGCAGTCTGCCGTCTTTTCTCAACCAGTAGATCATTTCATCGGCCTGACTGAGGGTATGGTAGGAAAGCTGAATGTTTTCATCTTGGGTTTTGCGGTGCCGTATGTCTCTCAAAATGGCGCAGGCGACCTCCCTGTCTTCATAATTGGTAATGGTGATCAGGGATTCAAGCGGAATCGTTGACCCGTCCTTACAGGTCATTTCAAGCTCGGATGATCGGATTTTTTCAATTTTTATCCTTTCCCAGCCCGCCTTGATGTCGGTCATGCTATAATCGGGAAACAGGTCCCGAATGGTCATTCCGGCCAATTCCTGCTCTGAAAATCCGGACAGCTTGCTCAGGGCTTCATTGAAAAACAGGAAATTCCCGTCGACGTCCAACCAGTAAATAATATCTTTTGCTTGTTTGAGGGTTTGTTCGGCGAAATGGATCCGTTTTTCGCGCTCTTTCTTTTTGCGCAGGTCGATGGCGAATTTCAGGCAGTATTCTTTCCCGTGAAAATTGACGTAGTTCAACGAGATCTTTACAGGAAATATTTCGCCGTCCTTGCCTCGGCGCGTTCGTTCGATCTCCAGATTTTTCTGCTCCTTGGCCTCTTGCCAGAGTGCATTCCAGCTTTCTTTGGTGAGCTCGGGGTCGACATCCATCACGGCCATACCCAGCAATTCCTGCTGTGAATAACCCAGTTTTTGGCAAACGGCCTTGTTGACGTATTCGAATTTGCCGTCTTCACGCACCCAATAGATCATGCTGAACGCGTGATCTATGCAAAACTGCATCAGATACAGCGCTTCGGTCCGCTCGGTAAAGGCGGACAAGTCGCGCAAAATACCGGTGATCTTATGCGTAAACCCTTCGGAGGTTATGGGACTGGCGCGTAATTCAGCCCGCATTCTGCGTTTGGGCAGCTTGAGGTTCAATTCCGTATCAAAGGTAATCCCCTTTTTTGCGGCTTCTTTCAACAATGCCAGCAGGTTGTCGAATTCCTGCTGCGGTAGAAATGTCTTCAGCAGGTCGCGGGCGTCGTTCTCGTCCATGACTTCCTGCGCCGGTATGCCGAGCAATTCCAGCATGCCTTCGGTAAAGAGGATCTCTTTTTTGATCAGGTCGAGTTCCCAGCTTCCGGACCGGGATATTCTTTCCGTCAATTTTAAAAGCCGGTGGAACCGGGCGCTTTCCAGGAGGTTTTCAATTATTCCGCAGCAGAATTGCTCGCCCTCCAGCTCGACCAGCACCCCTTTGAAGCCGACTGGAAAGATGCTGCCTTTGGCAGTCATATGTTCGGTTTCCAGGTAAAGGCGGCCGTCGTCCTGCAGCTGCGTCCAAAGCTTGCGCCAATGCAATAGATTGGTATGCGGATTGATCTGGAAAATGGTTTTTTGATTGAGGTCGGCCTCGGGATAGCCCAATTCATCGGCAAATTGCCGGTTTACGCCGATGATATTGCCTTCGCGATCGAGCCAGACGACGCCATGGTCAATTATGCCGATTGCTTCCTGATAGATGGAAAGGAGCTGATTGTGCTTGACAGGACTTGATGCCATTCACCTTTTTTTAAACCGTTTTTTTTCATGTTGTAGTGTAGTAAGGATTCAGGGCGTGCCCGAAATAGGATCATTCCGCGTTCGGATACATGTTCCGGAGGAATGATCTATCTGCCAATCAGGGTGAAAGATAGGCAAAATAATGGGGAATGCTATTAGAAATTCTGAAATATCAGGAATTATTTTTATTTCCACCGAACACTGACCCGGATGGTGCGTTCAAATTATATAAAGCAACATAATCATAAAAGTTGCTGACTTTCTTGATTTACTGACCTGAAAATCAAGTCTTTCAATTTTATTTACTCAAAAGCAAAAAGTGTTTAACCTTTTTGGTTATAAGACTTTGTTATTTTTTCACTTAAAATATTTCAATCATGAACAATCGATCAAAAATGTTGATGGCAATCGGCGCCGGCCTGTTGGCCGGGGGGGCATTCGGTTATTATCTCAACTCCGAGAAAGGCAAACGAATGCGCAAAAAAGCCAAGAAAGCGGTCAGGGATCAGGCTGACCAGTTGTCGGAGCGCTTCTCCCAGCTTGCCACCGACGCCAAATCCTGGTTTGACAATATGACGACTACCGCGAAATCGAAAATTGAGGAAATGGCCGAAACGGCAGAAGACAATGTAGACGGCGTGAAGAAAAACCTCAAAAAGGGCGCTGATAAGGCAAAAGCCCGGATGAAGTCTACCGCCGACAAAATTGAAAATGCAGTCGGGAATAACTCAACTCATTGACCCGGTTGTTAAATCTGCACCATGAATCATTCGGAAGAATTATTGCAAACTGCCGGAGAAACGATGGAATACGCCCGGCAATACGCCCGCCAGCAGGTCGAATATTACCGGCTGGAATTTGCCGGGCGACTGGCCAAAACCACCGCCGCGCTGATCACCCTGGTCGCGGTAACCTCCGTTGTCGCGCTGTCAATGGTCCTGTTGTCCATCGCGGCAGGCTTCTACCTGGGCGGCGTGTGGGGGTCGTACACCCAGGGATTTCTGGCTGTCGGAGGCACCTATTTTCTGGTGGCCGCCGTAATCTACCTGATGAGGCACCGGTTGGTGACTAACCCGGTTCTGGCTGTAATCCTGAAAGCTTTCCTGGACTAAAAGAAAGGCACCATGAAAAATCCTATCCGAACCCTGGCTGACCTCGAACGGGAGCAGGAAAAATTGAAACTGCAAATGGAGGTGGCCAAACATGCATTTGCCCAAGGCATGGTAAATACCCGCAAGCAAGCCGGGCGGTTCTTGCTGGGAAAAATGGCCTTGCCGGCCTCCCTGGCAGGACTGGCCTCCCTTTGGCTTCGCGGCAACCGGGAAAACGGGAAACCGGAACCGGTCGCGGAACAGCCCTGGTGGCAAAAAGCTTTACCGGTCATAATTCCCATACTGGAATCCATAGCCGGGAATCCGGAAGGTGAAACGACCGGAAATGAAAATGGTGCAGATTCAACCTATAGACATCCCTAATGCTCCATTAACCAATTAAACAATCCACATATGAGAAAGAATATCGGCATCCTGCTGATGGTACTCGGCATCGCCCTGGGCATCTACGGATTTACCAAACTGGACGATAACAAAGCCGATATCCGGATCGGCGATCTGGAGCTCAGCGCCGAGGACAAAGGCGGCATGAACCAGGCCTATATTTTACTTGGGCTCGGCGCCCTTGGCCTGTTGGCCGGAGCAGTAGCCGTAAGTAAAAGATAGACTAGCGGCCTCCGGATTTTGTCAAAATAAAAAGCCATGCTCCCGTCAAAAGGAACATGGCTTTCGTTTTGCTGTGAGAGGAGGATTCGAACCTCCAAGGGGCGGTTAGTCACGCGAAACGCTCGATTTTTCCCGTCCTTCCCCACCCTCGTGACCGGAGGGCGTGGCTGCCTGTTTCACCACCTCACAGTATTTAAGTCCTGCTTTTCAGGACGGTGCCTGACTTCGCTGAAGCTTTGTCAGACGGTGCCTGACTTCGCTGAAGCTTTGTCAGACGGTGCCTGACTTCGCTGAAGCTTTGTCAAACGGAGCTGTGAGGGAAGGATTCGAACCTTCAAAGGGCGGTTAGCCGCAGCACAAGGTTAAGTGGTCAACCCTAATCCCGAAGGATTTATGCTGTGTTTATCCCGTTTATCCCTACCCCCGAGACAAGAGGGCATGGCTGCCTGTTTCATCACCTCACAGTGTTTGAAGCGTTTTGTAAAGCCTTTGCTTTTTCGCTTTCTGATGATGCAAAGATAAAATAGATGCCATTTTTATGCAAATTTTTCAAAAAGAAAATCAAAAATTTTAGAAATCATTAAAATTATTCCCGTTTTTTGATATTATCTAAGAATCACACCTGTCACACCGCGGGTTTTTAAGAATTCTTAAATGAAGGAATTGGACATTTGAAGATTTGGTAATAAAAAGCCGCCATTTTACATTAAATTTCAAAAAATATGCAAATCTTGATATATTGTATTTTGATCTCCTGAAATAACAATGCAATAAGTTGAAAATCAACCAACCCAAAGAATGTCTGCAAACTTCCCCTGAGTGCCCTAAGTGCCCTGAGTGCCCTCACCATTCAGGAAACCCACTTCATCAGCAACGCGCAAACAATCGCGCCATAAGTCCCCAGCGCATAACCCAAAACCGCCAGCAATGCCCCGACGGGCGCCAACGCAGGACTAAAGGCCGATGCCACCACCGGTGCGGAAGCTGCCCCGCCTACGTTTGCCTGGCTGCCGACCGCCACAAAAAAGAATGGCGCGCGGATCAGCTTGGCTGCCACCAGTAATACACCGACATGAACGCCCATCCAGATGATCCCGATCGCAAACAATCCGAGGTTCTTATAGACTTCCCCAAGGTCCATCTTCATGCCGATGGTCGCTACCAGCAGGTAAATGAAGACGCTGCCCCATTTAGAGGCGCCCACGCCCTCCAGTTGCCGGATCCTGGGCATAAATGAAAAAACCAGCCCCAGCGTAGTGGCAATGACCACCAGCCAAAGGAATGAGGAAGCAAAGGATTCCAACCTGAGTTTTTCCAGCTCCGGCAAATATCTGCCCAACCAGTTGGCAACGCCCGAGGCGCCCCAATGGGCCAGCGCAACGCCGCCGAACGCCGCCGCCAACATCATGAACAGGTCCGTGGTGCCGGGAATACGCGCCACGCTGGCCTGGTAATTTTCCACTTTTTGACGCAGGTCCTCCACCGCCGAGTTATCAGCCTTGAGCCACCGGTCGATCTTGCCGGAGATCTTGGCGCCGTACAGCAGGAAACCCATCCAGATATTGGCCACCACCACATCGACGATGATCATGGTGCCGAACAGGTTATCGCTCACATTGTGGATCTGTTTCATTGCTGCCTGGTTGGCTGCCCCGCCGATCCAGCTGCCGGCGATGGTCGACATGCCCTTCCAGAGATCCTGCGGATTGCTGCCCATTAATCCGGGTGCAAAGGTCTTCACCGCAAGAATGGCTACCGGCCCGCCGAGAATGATCCCCAGGGTTGCTACCAGGAACATGATCAGCGCCTTGGGACCCAGGTTGAGGATGCCCTTGAAGTCGATGCTGATGCACAACAGGATCAAACAGGCCGGCAACAGGTAACGGGATGTGATGGTGTACAACCCGGAGTATTCCCCGGATATGATGCCGAGCGAATTGAAAATGGAGGGCAAAAAATAGCACAACAGCAAGGATGGGACGTATTTGTAAAACCCCCTGAATGCCGCCTGCCGCTCCGTCCAGAACACCAGGGCAAGCAATAAAATGAGAATGCCCAGTACTATAGCGTCATTTTTGAACACCGGCGTCCTGCCGATCAGTTTCAGACTGACCTTATCGGGAAAACTTGCCTTGAACTTCAGCGCGGCCCCGTTCAGGTCAACCGGTATAAGCTTGACGGTCGGTTCACCCGGTACGAATCCTTCCAGGACAATGGGCCCTGAGGTGGTCAGATTGAAGGTGTCCGGCCCGGAAATAACCTTCATCCCGGCGATATCGCCCGGCAGGGCGCTGGACGGGATTTCCAGAATAAAGCCGTCGGTTTTGTCGAGGAAGAACTTGTTCCCCTGACTCAGCGGGGTGATCCGTTGGTGGTTGCCCGTCAGGCCGTCCAGCTCCCGAACGGGTACTACCCGGACTTTGAGCCGGCCGGTGTTGGCGTGGAGGAAACCGCAACCCGTCAGGAGAGCGAAGGTCAGCAAAGCGGGTAAAAGGTATTGCTTCATACAGTATATCCGGTTAGATTGCGGCTAAAATAGGCATTTTACTTTAATCCGGCTACCGGACGGGCCGCTTGCCGATCCTTCTTATCTTTGCAACCTGAAATCATGCAATCGATCCTATGATCTCCAAAGAAGACCAAAAATTCCTGCAACTGGCCATCGAGCTGGCCCAAACCGGGATAGATCGCAACGCAGGCGGGCCCTTCGGCGCGGTTATTGTCAGGGACGGGCAAATCATCGGCAGCGGCTACAACCGGGTAACCTCTTCCAATGACCCTACGGCCCACGCAGAAGTAGAGGCCATCCGTGAAGCCTGCCGCCTTATCGGCTCCTTCCAGTTGGACGGCTGCACCATATACGCTTCCTGCGAACCCTGCCCTATGTGTCTGGGCGCTATTTACTGGGCTCGCCCCGGCAGGGTAGTGTATGCCTGCACGCGCGAGGACGCCGCTGCCATCGGATTTGACGACGATTTTATCTATCGCGAGTTGGAAACCCCGGTTTCAGAACGGCAAATTCCCGTCTTTCAGGCCATGCGGGCGGAGGGCATGCGCGTGTTTGAAGCCTGGAAAAATAAGCGGGACAAGATGGAATATTAGCAAAAATCAAGGAACGGCGGTTTCAATTCCTCAATTCCTCAGTTCCTCAATAAATGATTGTTCCGATTGTTCGATTGTTCGATTGTTCCGATTGGGGCGTCCGTCGATTGGTTTTGCTTTCAGTTCCTCGATTACTCGATTACTCAGTTCCTCAATTCCTCAGTTCCTCAATTCCTCCATTCCTCCATTCACCTGACCAACACCACACTCCCCGAAAAACGCTCAACCGCGCCGTCCAGAAAACGGAGTTCCGCCAGGTAAACATAAACGCCTTCCGCTGCCGGACGGCCGTTTATTTGACCGGTCCAACCTATGGAAGGGTCTCCGGTAACGCCGCCGGCCCGCTGGTAGACAAGCGCCCCCCACCGGTCAAAAACCAGGAACCTGACCACCTCCTCCGGCGATTGGCTCCCGATGAAAAAACGATCGTTGATGCCGTCATCGTTCGGACTGAATGCATTGGGCATATACACTAAACGGGTCTTATCCACCCGGATATGGATGCTGTCCAGGGCATGGCAGCCCAGGTCGTTGACCACGTCCAGAAAGTAGGTAACGTCTTCAAACGGCCGGTCCCGGATAATTTTACACCCGGTACAGGATGTCGACCCTTTCCCTTTGGAAGAAGACCAATGGTAACCGGGCGTCTCCCCGGATGGAAGGATCACCGGGTTTAAAACCAGACTGTCGCCGAGCTGTAAGGTCAGGTCCGGACCCAATTCTACAGCCAGCTCAATACTTTCCACATCGATCGCACCGACGGCCTCATCGCAACCGCTGGTAACGGTTACCGTGTATTCTCCCGCTTCCGAAACGGTAATGAACGGCGCTGCCGACCCCGTACTCCATTGATAGGTTACCCCCGGAATGCCCGGATCCAATACGATTTCTTCACCGGGACAGAGGGCGGATGAGGATTGGCTGAATTCAACCTGCAACGGCAGGACATTGATGATGGCCGGGTCGTCGCTTTGGATGGTAAACGGATTATCCGAAACCGTCCTTCCGCCCAGTGACTTAGGCAGCAAATCAAGTTCGCTTTGCAGGGAATAAGCTCCAACGGCATCCGGCAACAATTCAATTTCCAACCTGATCTGCCAGGCCCCGGGGGGAATATCCAGGTCTTCAAGGGTGAAATGATTAAAGCCGGGACCGCCTTGCGTCAGCATGCCGTCCAGCGGAGTATCGATGGAAACGATCCGGGTGGTTTCGGGAAAATCATGCGTCAACCGCAAACCGGAGCTGACCACCTCGGATGCATTGACGATCTCAATGAAAACAGGGACCCGCGTACAGGGCGCCGCGTTGGGCGTGGTCGTCCATTCCCGCAATTTGATGGTGAACGGGCAGGAACACCCGTCGCTCCTGGCGGCTTCCGGCCCTGTCGTGACTTCCGTTACGGCGCCGGTTTCGGTATCAAACCGGTACAGGGTGCGTTGGCTGTTCTCGCCGGTTTTCTGGCCGTATCCCCACAGGTTGCCGTAGGCGTCAAAGAACAAGGAACCGATAACGGCTGCACCCGGATAGGCTGGGAAAGGAGCGCTGACTTCGTTATAAGCCAGGTTGATCCTGACCAACCGGTTTTTGATGGCGTCAAAACCATAAACCGTTCCGGTATTGGGGTCAAATGCGATATCGGCGCAGTTTACCTCCGGACCGGTCAGGTTATCCACCGTGATCGGGTGGGTGTCCTTAGTAAGGTCGATCCGAACCACTATTTTGTTCACATCGTATTTGGTGCCGAAAACGATCAGGTACTTCCCATCGGGCGTAACCGCTCCGGTATAAAAGTCGTATTGGGCCAGCTCAACGCCCGAACCCGCAGGCAAACCCAGGCTTTTGGCAATCCCGGTCGCGTCGATATAGAACAATTCCAGCGGAGGAGATTTCACAGCGTACAACAAATTATCCGTGACCCGGTACCCCATTCCGTTCAGACTCTGGCCCGTATTATGGTCGGAAAGCGGATTAAAGACCGCATTGCCGGCTTCATCAACCTCAAGGACGTAGATCCTGGTAGCGCTGCTGCCCGCACCCAGTGCCAGATAAAAATCGCCGTTGCAGGCCAACGGAACCTGCGCGGTAACCTGCCCGGTAACCAGAACGGCCAGGAGACAAGCGCAAGCCATTCCCATTATTTTATTATGACGGCAATTGGTAACCATAACTGCTGTAAAGGCGTCAGATCAACGGATCAACATCCGGCCGCCGACTCCGACCGCCGAATGCGGCTTCATCGTCAGGAGGCCGGAGCTTCTGCGAAGGAGGTAAATCACCGCCCCCAATCCGCCAACCTCCAATAAAGAAACGAATTCCTCTTCAAATCAGCTACCTTTGAATCAAAAAACATGTCTATCGTTCAATCCTTTAACGAATATCGCGCCCGCATGAACGAGCGCATCCTGTCGGAAGATAACAAGGTCCTGAAACGTTTTTTCAATCTGGATACCAACGCTTATCAAGACGGTGCGCTGGACAAAAAGACCAAGGAACTGCTGGGGCTGGTCGCTTCAATGGTGTTGCGCTGCGACGATTGCATCCGATACCACCTGGGCACCTGTTTCGAATTGGGGGTCACCCGGGCAGAAGTCTTTGAAGTATTTGCCATTGCCAATCTCGTGGGCGGTTCCATCTGCATTCCGCATACCCGGCGGGCGGTGGAGTATTGGGAGGAGCTGGAGGGTGAGGGGGTGAGGGGGTGAGAGAGGGTGAGAGAGGGTGAGAGGGTGTGAGGGTGTGAGGGTGTGAGAGGGTGAGAGGGTGAGAGGGTGGGTCAGATTTTTTTAAATTCAAGCCTCCAAAAGGTGCAACGCTTTATGAGAAAGAATAATTGGATCCGAATTGCGCTGGGGATAGCCGTCACAGGCATTGCAGTGACCGGGTGCAAGTCGCTCCGGAATAGTGCATACAATTCCCAGGTAACGGAATTTAAGATGACCTGGGAGGGGCGTGAGCGATTATACCTGGTACATCTGCCGCCGGCGGAGAAAATGAACCGGCCGCTTCCGGTCCTTTTCAATATTCACGGCGGCGGCGGTACGGCCCTGGGAAATATCGGCCTGACCTTCGGGCGATTCAATGAACTGGCCGACCGCGACGGGTTCATTGTGGTATATCCGGAGGCGGTGGACAAAAACTGGAACGACGGGCGCCAATCGGATAAGGTGACCGCCTGGCGTGAGCATATTGACGATGTTGGTTTTATAGCCGCCATCATTGATGGATTAAAAGGGCGATATGCAGTAGATGCCGACCGTATTTTTACCTCAGGCATGTCAAACGGCGGCTTCATGTCGTCCAGGTTGCTGTGCGACCGGGCCGATCTGTTTCGGGGTGGCGCCGTTCTGACGGCCACGCTTTCAGCCGAATACCTGCCGGAATGCAACCCCTCCAAACCCGTCGCCGTGATGATCATGAACGGGACTGCCGACAAGATCGTCCCGTATGAAGGCGGGCAGGTAAAAGTACTCGGCCAATCCAGAGGCGAAATTGTACCTACCGGGGACTACATTCGATTCTGGCAAGAGAAGAACGGTTGCACTCAAAAAAGGCCGTCAGTCAACCTGCCTGATAAGGAAAACGACGGAACCACGGTCACTGTACAGGAGTTCGGCGGATGTGCCGGACAAGGCGCGCTCGTCTTTTACCGGATCAATGGCGGAGGGCATACCTGGCCGGGCGGCAGGCAATACCTCGGCGAAGGCCTGATCGGGAAAACCAGCAAAGACATTGTTGCCTGCGATGTGATCTGGGATTTTTTCAAGAACCTTTAATGCAGGTACCATGAATCCAAATTTACCCGTTCAACCTGATATCCGGCGCATGCCATCCAGAAAAATGATCGGTATGCGCATCCGAACGTGCCTGGCTGAAAACGCCGCCTCCTCGCTTTGGCGGCAGTTCAAATCCCGGCAAAAGGAGATCCGAGATAAGGTTGACGCGAATTTTTATTCCATTCAGGTATTCGATTCCATTCCGGCATTCCACAGTTTTTCGCCGGATACCCTGTTCGACAAGTGGGCGGCTGTTGAAGTAAGCGATTTTGGCCGTCCCCCCGAAGAGATGGCAACCTATATACTGCCCGGCGGGACGTATGCTGTGTTTACCTATCGCGGCGGTATGGCAGAATTTCTGGCGGCATCCCGTTATTTTTACGACGTCTGGCTGCCGCAATCGGGATATGAACTGGACCATCGGCCTCATTTTGAATGCATGGATGACCGGTATAAAGGGCCGGCTGACCCCAATTCGGAAGAAGAGGTTTGGATCCCTGTTAAATAAACCGTATGGAATTGATTTTTGAACTGGCAAAACCGGAAGAAGCAGCTGAAATTGCGAATGTGTTGAACGCTGCTGCTGAGCGCCTTTCCGGCAAATTCGGTCTCGGCCATTGGAGCCGGCTCGTATCTGAAAAAGGCGTCCTGTTGGGGATCGGCAACACTTCCCGCTTCCTGGCCGCGAAGCAAAACGGTACAATTATCGGCGTTCTGCGATTGGTACAAAAGAAGCCCTGGGCGATCGATCCGGCCTATTTTACGCCCTGCAAACGCCCCTTGTACCTGGTTGATATGGCTGTGATCCCGGAACTGCAGGGGAAAGGAGTCGGTCGGCGATTGCTGGAAGAAGCCCAAAAAGCGGCCCGCGACTGGCCGGCTCAGGCTATCCGGCTGGACGCATATGATACGGAAGCCGGCGCCGGCGGGTTCTATCTGAAATGCGGATGGCAGGAACGCGGGCGGGTGGTTTACCGGAAAGCGCCGCTCATTTATTTCGAATGGATGCTCTGAGGAGGATTTGCAAAGAATGCAATCCGCCGATGATAAGAAATAAGCCACATTTTTCAGATATTTGCCAGGAACGATCCAATTATCAGGCATTTACGAACGAATCATGTCAACCACAACACAGCAATCCGTTAATCTGCTTTCTTCCGTCTGGACCCACCTTACCACCCTTCAGCCCACGCACGGCGAAGGCGTTCATCTGTATGACGAACAAGGTAACAAGTACCTCGATTTCACCTCCGGTATCGGTGTGACCAGTACGGGCCATTGCCATCCCCGGGTGGTGCAGGCCATCCAGGAACAGGCTACCCGGCTGTTGTTCGGGCAGATCAATTGCATCGTCAATCCGCGTGCGGTGGAGCTGGCAGCCAAACTCACAGAAGTCATGCCTGCCGGGATCGACCGCTTCTTTTTTGCCAACAGCGGGACGGAAGCTACCGAAGCCTGCGTCAAACTGGCGCGCTTTGCTACCGGCCGCAAGGATATCATCGTCTTTCAGGGCGGTTTCCACGGCCGGAGCCACTTGTGCATGGCCATGACCAGCTCACGGCCGATGGTGCGGGCCGGTTACCAGCCGCTGCCTTCAGGTATCGTGATGGCCCCCTGGCCCAATGCCTACCACTACGGCTGGAGCGAAGAGGAAACGGTGGATTTTTGCGTGAAGGAACTCGAACACCTGCTGCATACCCAAACGGCGCCCGAAGAAACCGCGGCCATGATCATCGAACCCGTGATGGGCGAGGGGGGATACGTGCCCGCCCCGCCGGCCTTCCTCCGGGAAATGCGCCGCATCTGCGATCAGTACGGGATCTTGCTGATCATGGATGAGGTGCAAACCGGGTTCGGGCGTACCGGCAAATTCTTCTGTTTTGAACACGCTGGTATCAAACCCGACATTATCGTTATGGCCAAAGGCCTGGGCAGCGGCCTGCCGATATCCGGCATCGCAGCCTCTGAAGCCCTCATGGCCAAATGGACCCCGGGCTCCCACGGCGGTACCTACGGCGGCGGCAGTGCAATTGCCTGCGCCGCGGCCTGCGCCACCCTCGATGTGATCCGGGAAGAAGGTCTGGTGGAAAACGCGGAAAAGCGCGGCAAACAATTGATGGCGGGTCTTCGCCGGCTGCAGGGAGCCCACCCTGCTATGGGCGATGTACGCGGAATCGGCCTGATGGCCGCCGTCGAATTCACCAAACCGGACGGCTCTCCCGATCCGGACACGATGTCCAAAGTGCAGAAAGCCTGCCTGGCCGACCGGCTCCTGCTCCTGGGCTGCGGCAGCTATAAGAACGTCATCCGCTGGATTCCGCCGCTGGTAGTCTCGGAGGAAGAAATCGATGAAGCGCTGGAAATATTTGCCAGGGCCCTGCGGGGTTAAATGGTTGATTCGAGAATCTGTTGATTTGTTGATTTGAATTTTCGCTTTAAAAGATACTCAAATCACCAAATCAACAAATCAACGCATCAACAAATCAACAACAAATCAACTTTAAAACCATGCTCAAGAACACCCTACTCCTGCTCCTGATCGGGATTGCAGCCAATTGTCTGGCGCAAAACCAGATCATCATCAACGCCGACCAGGGCGCCTACACCATCAACAAACATATCTACGGTCATTTTGCCGAACACCTCGGCCGCTGCATCTACGACGGCTTCTACGTCGGTGAAGGCAATACGAAGATCCCCAATACCAACGGGGTCCGGAATGACATCGTCGATGCCCTGAAAAAGCTCAAGATCCCCAACCTGCGCTGGCCGGGCGGATGCTTCGCGGATACCTACCACTGGAAGGACGGTATCGGCCCCAAGGACCAACGGCCGACCATCGTGAATACCTGGTGGGGCGGCGTAACGGAAGATAACAGCTTCGGTACCCATGAATTCCTCAATATGTGCGAACTGCTCGGTACCGAACCCTACCTTTCCGGCAATGTCGGCAGCGGCACCGTACAGGAACTGTCTGACTGGGTGCAGTACGTCGACTTCAAAGGCGTCAGCCCGATGTCGGACCTTCGCGCCAAAAACGGCAGAACGGATCCCTGGAAGGTCCGTTTCTGGGGTATCGGCAACGAAGCCTGGGGCTGCGGCGGCCATATGCGCCCGGAATACTACGCAGATGAATACCGCAAGTACGCCACCTTTATGAATGCCTCCTGGGGCAATGAACGCATCTTCCGGATCGCTTCCGGCGCCAGCTCCGGCGACTATAACTGGACCGAGGTCCTGATGAAGAACATCCCGCGCAACCTGCTGGAAGGCGTCGCCTTGCACCACTACTCCGTGATCGATTGGGGCAATAAAAGCTCGGCTACCGATTTTACCACGCAGCAGTATTTCACGACCATGCAGCGGGCCATCCAGATGGAGGAGCTCGTAAACCGCCATTCAACCATTATGGATAAATACGACCCGGACAAACGGGTGGCGCTGGTAGTTGACGAATGGGGCGGCTGGTACGACGTCGAACCCGGTACAAACCCCGGATTCCTGTTCCAGCAAAATACCATGCGCGATGCCATGATCGCCGGTGTGACGCTCAATATCTTCAATAATCATGCGGATAGGGTCCGGATGGCCAATCTGGCCCAGACCGTGAATGTGTTGCAAGCCGTGGTGTTAACGGAAGGGGAAAAAATGATCCTGACGCCGACCTACCATGTCATGGAAATGTACAATGTGCACCAGGACGCCACTTTGCTGCCGCTGGATCTCAAGACCGGCGATTTTGAAATAGACGGCCAAAAATTACCGGCCCTGTCGGCTTCCGCCTCCCGCGACGCCGCCGGTAAGATGCATATTTCACTGGTCAATATCGCCACCGGCGCACCGCAGGAAGTGATCATCGATATCCGCGGCGCCAACGCCTCCAAAGCTGCGTGCAGGATATTGACCTCGGCCAAAATCCAGGATCACAACACCTTTGATCATCCGGATAAGATCAAACCGGTGAAATACGAGGATTTTGTCCTGAGCGGCGACAAGCTCAAAGTAAAGGTTCCGCCGATCTCGGTATTGGTTTTTGAAATCCAATAACCCCCGGATTACTAAGCGAGCCTGGCCTCAAGGAAGGCCGATTGGTAAGCCGGACTTGGGGGATGGACGTTGCGGCATTCATTGGCTTCTCAATCCCTGCCTGTCGGCGGGCTTAAGAATCCGGGCGGGGTATAAAGGCTTCTCAATCCCTGCGGGCTTAAGAATCCTGGGGTCAGACCTGGAAAACGCCGACGTTGAACGGCTCAACCGGTGCATTGTTCGCCGCGCGAATGCCTTCGGAGATCCAGGTGCGGGTTTCCAGCGGGTCGATGATGGCGTCGACCCAAAGGCGGGACGCTGCGTAGTAAGCCGTCGTTTGCCGGTCGTATTTATCCTGGATTTCTTTCAGCAGGGCTTTTTCGTCCTCTTCGGTGAGCGTCTCCGACTTGGAGGACACCTGGATCTGCAGCAATGTTTTGGCGGCTTGCGTTCCACCCATCACTGCAATTTTGGCGGTCGGCCAGGCTACGATCAGCCTGGGGTCGTAGGCCTTGCCGCACATGGCGTAGTTGCCTGCTCCGTAGGAATTGCCCATGACAATGGTAAACTTCGGGACGGTAGAATTGGAAACGGCATTGACCATCTTGGCGCCGTCCTTGATGATGCCGCCCTGTTCCGACCGGGAACCGACCATGAAGCCGGTCACATCCTGCAGGAAGACGAGGGGGATCTTTTTCTGGTTGCAATTCATGATGAACCGGGCGGCTTTATCCGCAGAATCGGAATAAATGACGCCGCCGAATTGCATTTCGCCTTTGGCCGACCTGACGACTTCCCGGTTATTGGCCACAATGCCGACCGACCAGCCGTCGATCCGGGCGTAGGCGCAGATAATGGTCTTGCCGTAGCCGTCTTTGTAATAGGTCAGTTTCGAATCGTCGACGAGGCGTTCGAGGATTTTTACGGAGGAATAGGGTTTGGAGCCCTCCTCGGGGAAGATCTCGTAGATCTCCGCCGGATCGGCTTTGGGCGCAACCGGATCAATGCGGTCGAAACCGGCATCGGGGAAATGGCCGATCTTGTCGACCAGGTCCTTGATGGTATCCAGGCAGGTGGGGTCATCCGGCATTTTATAATCGCAAACGCCGGATATTTCGGTTTGGGTGGTGGCGCCGCCGAGCGTTTCCTTGTCGACTTCTTCGCCGATGGCGGCTTTCACCAGGTAGGGGCCCGCCAGAAAGATGGAACCGGTGCCTTCTACGATCAGGGCTTCATCCGACATGATGGGGAGGTAAGCGCCGCCTGCCACGCAGCTGCCCATGATCGCGGCGATTTGCGGTATGCCCATGGCCGACATCCGCGCGTTGTTCCGGAATATTCTGCCGAAGTGTTCTTTATCGGGAAAGATCTCATCCTGCATAGGGAGGAAGACCCCTGCGCTGTCCACCAGGTAGATGATCGGCAGGCGGTTTTCCATGGAGATCTCCTGCGCCCGGAGGTTCTTTTTGCCGGTAATGGGGAACCAGGCGCCGGCTTTAACGGACGCATCGTTGGCTACGACCACGCATTGGCGGCCCCGGATATAACCCAGCCCGGCCACCACGCCTGCTGCCGGGCAGCCGCCTTCTTCGGCGTACATTTCATAGCCGGCAAAGGCGCCGATTTCGAGGAAGGGTTTGTCTTTGTCCAGGAGATAATCGATCCGCTCGCGGGCAGTCATTTTGCCTTGAGCGCGCTGTTTGTCCAGCCGCTTTTTACCGCCGCCTTCCTTGATGACGTCCAGTTTGCGGTTCATCTGGGAGACGAGCAGCTTCATGCTGTCCACGTTTCTGGCGCGTTCGAGGGCTTTGGAATCCATTAATTTTATTGTTGGTTGATTTGCGGATCTGATCTGCCATGCTGCACGCGTGGTTGATTTGTTGATTCGAATCAGCTCAACGCATCAACGCATAAACAAATCAACAGGCAGGATTAACCTGCTACCAGGGTACCGATCCGTTCGCCCTGGACGATCCTGGTCAGGTTGCCTTTTTCAATAATATCGAACACGATAATGGGCACATTGTTTTCCCGGCAGAGGGTAAAAGCGGTCATGTCCATGACGGCGAGGCCTTCGCTGATGACTTTGGCGAAGGAAATGGTATCGAATTTGGTGGCAGTCGGATCCTTTTCCGGGTCGGCTGAATAGACCCCGTCGACGCGGGTTCCTTTAAGGATCACTTCGGCGTTGATCTCGCTGGCGCGGAGTGCCGCAGCGGAGTCGGTGGTGAAGTAGGGGCTGCCGGTGCCGGAAGAAAAGATCAGCACGCGGCCCTTTTCGAGGTGCCGTATGCAGCGACGGCGGATATAGGGTTCGGCAATAGCCTTCATTTCGATAGCGGAGATAAGGCGGGTATACAGGCCTTTTTCCTCCAGCACGCTTTGCAGGGCCATGCCGTTGATTACGGTGGCCAGCATGCCCATATAGTCGCCCTGTACCCGTTCGATCCCCGAGGATTCCGCCTGAAGCCCGCGGAAGATATTGCCGCCGCCGATGACCACGGCGACTTCGACGCCCAGATCAACGAGTCCTTTGATCTCATCGGCGTAATGGTGCAATTTGTCTGGCGAAATGCCGAAACCTTGTTTCCCCATCAAGGATTCGCCGCTGAGTTTTAGCAGGACGCGTTTGTATTTCAGGCTCATAGTATTCAGGCGGAATTAGTTGATAAAGAAAAGGCGAATTAGAGAACTAATCCGCCTTTTGAAGTTTTTAACCCAGTTCGACGTGTCGGAAGGCCGTCACCGTCAGATCCTTATCCAGGGACTTTAGATAGTCCCGGATACTTTTGGAGTTATCTTTTACGAAGTCCTGATTGAGCAGGGTACTTTCCTTGAAGAACTTGTTGAGTTTGCCCATAGCGATCTTTTCGAGCATGGCTTCGGGTTTGCCCTCGTTGCGGGCTTGTTCCATGCCGATTTCGATCTCTTTCTGGACGGTGGTCTGATCGACGTCGTCTTTGTCAACGGCGATCGGGCGCATAGCGGCTACCTGCATGGCGACGTCGCGACCCGGTTCGAAGAAAGCGTCGGCTGCTTTGCTCAGGCCTACCAATACGGCTGCTTTGTTGCCCATATGGACATAAGGTGCAACCATGGGAGCTTCCACTTTTTCGTAGGCGGCCATTTCGATCTTTTCGCCGATAACGCCGACTTGTTCGACAATTTTATCGCCGATGCTGATGCCGCCGAAATCGAGGGCCAGGAGGTCTTCCTTGGTAGCCGGGAATTTATCGAGGGCGATCTCGCCGAATTGACGGGCCAGCGCGATGAAATCTTCATTCTTGGCCACGAAATCGGTTTCGCTGCTCAGTTTGACGATCACGCCGCGGGTGCGGTCATCAGAAACGAGAGCGAGGACGACGCCTTCATTGGCTTCGCGGTCAGCGCGTTTGGTGGCCATTTTCTGGCCTTTCTTGCGCAGGAATTCGATAGCGCCGTCAAAATCGCCGCCGGATTCGGTGAGGGCCTGTTTGCAGTCCATCATACCGGCGCCGGTAATGTCGCGCAGTCTTTTTACATCTGAAGCTGATATAACGCTCATTTATATCTTATTTATTTGGTGGTTAAAACACGATGAAACCGGTTAAGGTTCCATGGTTCTGCCGGTCCTCCGGTCAAATCAGGCTTCTGCCTCCTGGGCGGCTTCTTTTTCCGGTTTGGCGGCTTTGCGTTCTTCCAGACCCTGGCGGATAGCTTCAGCCATATAGTTGGTGATGATCGCAACGGATTTGGAAGCGTCGTCGTTGCCCGGGATCGGGAAGTCCACCAGGTTCGGATCGGAGTTGGTATCAACGATCCCGAACGTGCGGATGCCCAGGCGTTGGGCCTCAGCAACGGCGATATGTTCGTGCTGGATATCCACGATGAAAATGGCAGAAGGCAAGCGGTTGAGGTTGGCGATACCGCCGAGGACCTTTTCCAGTTTGTTCAACTCGCGGCTCAGGGTCAGTCTTTCCTTTTTGGTGATGGAGGAGAAGGTGCCGTCCTGGAGCATGCGCTCGATGTTCTGCATTTTCTTGACTGAGCGGCGAATGGTGGTGAAGTTGGTCATCATACCACCCAGCCACCGGTCGGTAACGTAGGGCATGCCTACGCTGCGAGCGGCATTGGCAACGATTTCGCGCGCTTGTTTTTTGGTAGCGACGAACATGATCTTTTTGCCGGATTTGGCCATCTGGCGCAAAGCGTTGGCTGCGCGGTCGAGGCATTCCAGCGTGCGATTAAGGTCGATGATGTGAATGCCTTTGCGCTCCATGAAGATATAGGGCGCCATTTTGGGATTCCACTTTTTCTTGAGGTGGCCAAAGTGAACGCCGGCATCCAACAGTTCTTTATAGGTAGGTTTTTCCATTTTCTTAAATTGTATAATGCTTTGGAAAAGCAGAAATAAACGATTGATACAGCCAAATTAACGCTTGGAGAACTGGAAGCTCTTGCGCGCTTTGGGTTTGCCGTATTTCTTGCGTTCTACCGCGCGGGCGTCGCGGGTAAGGAACTTCTGGTCCTTCAGCGGTTTGCGGAAATCCTCGTTCAGTTTGACGAGGGCGCGGGAGATGGCCATGCGGATGGCTTCTGCCTGCCCTTTATAGCCGCCGCCGGCAACATTGACGTTCAGGTCGTAGATGTTGTCAACCTGTACTTCATTGAAGGGAGCGGAGATCTTGTTCTGGATATGCGGTTGAGGGAAGTATTCCTTATAATCCCGACCGTTGATGCGGATAGCGCCTTCACCCTTGGTGAGGTAAACCCGTGCAACGGCCGCTTTTCTCCTCCCTATGGCATTGATCATTTCCATGCTCTGGATAGACTTTTAATCGTTAAAAATTAAAGGGTTCGGGTTTCTGTGCCTGGTGCGGATGCTCGGCGCCTTCATAAATGAACAGCTTTTTGATCATGGCGCGACCCAGTTTTGTTTTCGGCAACATGCCCTTAACGCCGTTTTCAATGATGGCGAACGGCTTCTTGTCGAGCAGGTCTTTGGCAACTGTGGCCTTCTGGCCGCCGGGATAGCCCGAATAGGTCAGGTACTCTTTCTGGTCCCATTTGCCGCCGGTAAAGCGCACTTTGTCGGCGTTGATCACGATGACAAAATCGCCCGTGTCAACATGGGGCGTAAAGGAAGGTTTATGCTTGCCGCGAAGCACGTGAGCGATCCGCGAACAAAGGCGTCCTACTACCTCGCCGTCTGCGTCAATCACGTACCACTTACGCTCCACAGTTTCCTTTTTCGCAGATACTGTTTTGTAACTCAGCGTATTCACGTTTTTGAGTTTTTAGTGATTAAAATTATCCTTTTTAAAATTGCGAGCGCAAAGGTACATCCTCTGTTTCAAAAAACAAGCGATTCTTGAAAAAAAATCTTTTTGAAACGGCGTAAATTGCTGAAAAACAGGTGGATTTTCGCACGAGCCTTTGATTCAGTGGTCTATTCGTTGGGGCAACCCTTGTGGTTGCCCGGATTAAATGATTACCTTGGTTGGGCTCTTTTATGGTTGGGCAACCACGAGGGTTGTTGTATTGTGCTCTATTATAATTGGGCAACCACAAGGGTTGCCCCTACGGGATGGGCTCCCCGTTGGCGTCGGTGGTCAGGACCATGCTCATATAATCGAAAAACGGGCGCATGGCCATGAACGTCTTCACCACCTCCTCCAGGAAACCGGGGCGGGTCACCTCCTTGTCCGTGAATGCTCGCCGGACGACAAACTGTTTTTTGCGGATCAGGTCAATACCCGGCAGGTCTGCGCTGTAACCCTTCGGCGCGGTTTTGAGCTCATCGCCCTCCAGGTTGCCGAAACAGGATTTGAAGACGGGGTCGGCAATGATCTTCCGGATGGTCTGGTCATCGTAAGCGAATTCATCCCGGATCCGCTTCAGGTCACCGGGTTCCGGCCCCCAGAAACCGCCGCCGACAAATGTCTGGCCCGGTTCGATATGCAGGTAATAGCCGCCGCGCAGCAATTTGGTGGCCCGTTTGAAACCCGCTGCAAAATTGTTCTTGTACGGCGATTTGTCCTTGGAGAACCGCACGTCCCGGTAGATGCGGAAAACCTTGCCGCTCTCCAGGTGATCAGATTTGCCCAGTTCGGTCTCAACGCCTTTTACGAATTCCTTGAAATTCTCATAGGCGGCTTCATAGGCGGCTTTATGGGCTTGAAACCAATCGCGGTTGTTGTTGTCGGCAATGGCTTTCAGAAACTGGAAAGCTTCCGGTTGGATGGCGGTCATTTGAGCGTTTTTACCTGTAAACAATTCCGGGAGTTTCCGGTTTAGTGCCGGCCGTAACGATTGCGATAAATGCTAGGCGATAACCCTGTGTATTTGCGAAAAACCGCCCTGAAGGTTTTTCCGTCATTATACCCGGACGCGTAAATGACCTCTTCCACCGATTTACGCGTATTTTCCAGCATTCTTTTGGCGGATTCGATGCGCACCCGCTGGATATACTCGATCGGGGTGTTGCCGGTGGCTTCTTTGAACCTGCGGATCAGGTTTCGCCGGCTGAATGCAAATCGCTCTGCCAGCCGCTGGACGTTCAGATCCTCCCGGAAATGGGTTTCTATGTATTCCTGCACATCCGTCACCGGATCGTCGGTATGGCCCCTTTGCTGATTGAAAATGGCAAACGGCTTCTGGGAGTTCCGGTCGATATCGATCTGAAAAACCTTGCTCAGCCAGCCGGCCGTTGCCCTGTCGCAGAATTTTTCTATCAGGTAAAGGATCAGGTTGAGCGAAGAATACGCGCCTGCGCTGGCATAAAGGCCGTTGTCGTCTGTGACAATGTTCTCCGCCAGCAGGTTTACTTTCGGGAAATGAGCCCGGAAAGCCGCCTCGAAAGCCCAGTGGGTAGTACAGTTCCTGCCGTTTGCCAATCCGGTTGCCGCTATCAGGAAGGCCCCTGTGCAAAGGCTGGCCAGTTCGGTCCCGTTGTTGAGGTATTGCCCCTTCAGCCAGTCGATCAGTTCACGGTTCATCGCCAGCGGCTCTTCCATATCGCCGATGAACCCCGGTATCAGGATCAGATCCTGCCGGGGGCTGTTCGCAAAATGGGCATTTGCCCGGACACTGAATGTGCCGTTGTACAAAACGGGCGCTTCCTCCGACCCCAATATCATTACTTCAAAAACAGGCTCCCTGCCCGTTTCCGCCAAATATTTGTTCGTCTCAAGCAAAAGGAAATAAGGACTGATCACCGCGCTGGGCATTACGGCGCCTTTGGGAATGACAATACCGGTTTTTATCATCGCTTTGGTTTACAGCATTCAACAGCCAATCCGGTATGAATATACCATGATGGCGCAAATTACCCTAAATATTGGCAAAATTGCACATTTCGATTCAATGCAATCTCCCCTTACTTTGTATTTGAATTAAAATCACCCGAAAATGAGCGGATCAACTGCTGTTAAAATACTGCTTTGCCTGTTGGTAATGGCCAATCGGGCGCTGACCCAGCCGGAAGCAGGGCCCCGGGCCGCAGGTCAAGAGGCGTGGACCGAATTGCAGCAATATTTCCATCAGGCGGTCGATGAGGGCCGTTTGCCCGGTATCGCAATGGCTGTTTGCAACGGCGATCAGGTGAAAACGGACGCCTACGGCATGCAATACGCCGAAATGGGGATACCCATGCAAACCAACTCGATTTTCCGGATCGCCTCCATGACCAAACCCATCGTCAGTACGGTAGCCATGATGCTGTACGAGGAAGGGCGGCTGGGGCTCGACGATCCGGTTTCCAGATACATCCCCGCGTTTGAAAAGACCTATGTATTCATACCGTCGGAGGACGGCGCCGCAGGCCGGATGGAAGCCATGACCCCGGTTACGATTCGCCACCTTCTCATGCACACCAGCGGGCTATCGGCTGCGGGATTCGGCGGTCCTCCCTTTGACGAAATGTATCGACAGCTCTTCACCCCGCCGCCGGTCAGCCTGGAGGACATGGCCGACCGGTTGGCCAAAGCGCCGTTCCTGCACCAGCCCGGCGAAGGCTGGAGTTACGGCCACAGCATTGATGTGGTCGGCCGGGTCATTGAAGTGATCACCGGAAAACCCCTCGACCAGGTGCTTGAAGAACGGATTACCGGCCCGCTTGATATGAAGGATACGGGATTCACTGTACCCGCAAACAAAATCAACCGCTTCGCCGCCGGATATGGGATCGACGGCGAAGGAAAGTGGGTTTTGCAGGATGCCCCCGGGGAAAGCAGGTATGTAAAAGGACCTGTTTTTCCGAGGGGGAACGGCGGGTTGGTATCTACCCTGCACGATTACCTGCGGTTCGCCGCGATGATGGCCAACGGCGGCGAGCTGGACGGGCGGCGGTACCTTCGCCGGGAGACGGTTGCCCTGATGATGGAAAATCATCTGCCGGATGAACTCGTCCCGATCAAGGTGGGCAAGGTAACGATGAACGGCCAGGGATTCGGGATCGGTTTCGGGGTACTTGTTGAAGATACCCCCTACGGCGGAATGAAAGGCGATTGCTTCTGGCCTGGCGCTTATTTTACCTATTTCTTTATCAACCCGCATACAGGGACGGCCGGCGTATTCATGTGCCAGCATTCAGACCTGTCCAGATTGAAATACCTGTTCGATTTCCATGGGATGGCCAACCGGGTTTTTCCGGCGGTCATTGGAAAATAGCCATATCACCTGAGCATAAACCCCTCCCGGAAGGGATCGGCGGGATCGATCATGAAGGTGTGCTCGCCTGTAATATGAGCGGTACCCGCCACTTCCGGAATAACGGCGCGATAAGGTCCGAAATCCAGGACATCGGCAACCGATCCTTCGAAAACGCTGCCGACGATACTCTCAATCCGCATTTTTTCTCCGGGGCGGATCTCTCCGCGCGCGTGGTGGATGGCCATTCGCCCGGAAACGCCCGACCCGGTGGGGCTGCGATCCACTTCGCCTTCTGCAAATACGCATACATTGCGGCTGTGGATGCCCGGGGTTGGGGAATCACCGATGAAAATGGCGCCGTACAGAAAACTGAGGTCGCTTTCGAAGGGATGCAGGATGCCGGGGTTCGATTCGATCACGGCGCGTTTGATCTGCATGCCCAGGTCGATGAGTTGCCGGTAATTGTCCGGTGTCAGGTCTAATCCCAGCGGGCGGGCGTCGACATAAGCGTAAAAGGCGCCGCCGTAGGCGAGATCGTAAGAAACGGATCCGTAGTGCGGTAAGCTGACCGCAAGATCCAACCCGACGACAAATGAAGGTACGCAGTGGAATCTGACGCCTGTTACCCCGCCCTTGCCGATCGAAACGAAGGAATGGATCCGGCCGCAAGGGGCATCAATCCTGATCCGGGTTTCAGGCGTCTCCACCTTTACCCACCCCATTCGGACTGCAAGCGTAGAGATCGCGATGACGGCATGACCGCACATGGTACTGTAGCCTTCGTTGTGCATGAACAGGATGCCGAAATCGCCGTCAGGCGTATCGGGCGGCAGCAGCAGGCAACCGTACATATCGGCATGACCCCGGGGTTCGAACATCAGCGCCTTGCGGAGGTGGTCGTAATGATCGCGAATGTACCGGCGGCGCGCCAGTACGGAGTCGCCTTTCAATTCGGGAAAACCCGCTACAATGACCCTGAGCGGCTCCCCGCCGGTGTGCATGTCAATGGTCCGGATGCTTAACCAGTCAGGCGGGACGGAGACCCTGGTGGGGCGGTTGTCCAAAAAATTGCTCATTTCCCGGCGATTTTTGAATAGAAATAATTGGCGGCAGCGAGGTCTTCCGATGCGTGCCCGACCGATTTGAACAGCGTGATAGCCGATCCGGATACCCGCCCTGGTTTTTGCCCGCCGCACAATTCGCTGAGTTCAGCCTTTACGGCAGATCTTTCCAAGACACCGGTAGCCAGCGGGATGGCCAGATCGCCGGTTTCGACCAGGGCGCCCTGGTAGGTATCGACAAAGATTTCGGTTTTCCGGATGGTTTCGTCATCGGCTTCGCGCGTATTTTTTTTGTAAGATCCCACCAGATCGATATGCTGGCCGGGTTTCAGGTACCGGCCCAACACCAGGGGATCGGGGCTGAGGGTGGCGCAGGAAATGATATCCGCCCGCTCCATACCTGTTGGAATATCCTGAACAACCTGAATGTCGAACGGGGAACCCGCCAGGCTGTCGCGGAGCCGGGCTGCCGCTTCGGTATTCCTGGCCCAGACATAGACCTGTTCGATCGGCCGTACGGCGGCATGCGCCCGGATCAGTTGCGGCGCCAATGCCCCGGCGCCGATCATCATCAGCGTCCGGCTGTCGGGCCTGGAGAGGAAGTCTGAGGCCAGTGCGGAAGCCGCAGCGGTTCGGGTGGCGGTGAGGCTTTTGCCTTCGATGATGACGTTGAGTTGGCCGGTGCTGCCGTCGAGGAGGAGGTAGGTAGCCTGTATGGCGGGCAAACCCAAGCGGCTGTTATCCGGAAAAACGGCAGCGACTTTAACCCCGAGGCTCCTGCCCGCTTCCCAGGCCGGCATCAGGAGCAGGGTGGCTTCTTTTTCGTTGGGCGGATTGGGGAAGTCGTGGTGGTGCCGCATCGGCGCGGTTATCGCTGAGCGGAATCCGGACCGGAGGACTTCAACCAGTTCGCGGTAATCCGCATGACCGTAAATCTGGTCTGCTGAAATGAAGAGTGGCTGATGCATATCCGTAACCTGGCTTGTTTCGGGCGCCAATCTAGGTATTTCTCATTTAAAGCCATCGTAAAGAGCCTGCAACGGCCTGGTTCGGCTTGTTTTTTAGAAAATATGCCGAAGGGTCAGGCGTTTTTCAATTGTTTTTTCGTTTTTGATCTCAAAGGCACCGAAACCTTACGTTTTTTGATCCTGTTAGAAAAGGGAGCCAAGAACAAGACTTGCATGAAAACGATCTACACGCCGCATCTTCAACTGATTTCCTGCGACCGGGAAATTTTTGAGTCCATTTTTCAGGGCGATAAGGCCCTGGCCCGGAAACTGGGCATCAAGGTATCGGGACAATGGTCTGAATTCGGGCTTGAACCCATCCGGTTCGGTTACCAGGCGCTGGATAACGACCCTTCACTGGAGGGCTGGTGGACCTACCTCGTCATCCACTCATCGGATAACCGCCTGATCGGCACCTGCGGGTACAAGGGAAAACCCAACAAACAGGGAATTGTGGAAATCGGGTATGAGGTCATGGAGGAGTACCGGAACCGGGGTTTTGCAACGGAGCTTGCGAAAGGGCTGATCAAACACGCTTTTTCGTTTCCTCGGGTAAAGATCGTACAGGCGCATACCCTGGCGGAAAAGAATGCTTCGGGCACGGTATTGACCCGATGCGGAATGACTTTTATCCATGAACTGGCCGACCCTGAAGATGGCCTGATCTGGCTGTGGCAACTCGACCGGAAGACGTTTGAAAAGCACTGAAAACCATGAATTTTCTTAAAAAAGCGGCCTTCTCGGCTTTTTCTTTTGCCTTTTTCCTGTTCCTCGGCGAGCTGTTCCTGCGTTGGGTGGCGCCCTTGGAACAAGCCAACCACCATAAACTGTTCTGCGAATACGATTCCCTGCTGGGCTGGAGCAAGGTTCCCGGATATTCCGGCCGGCATCAAACACCGGAATACGAAACCCTGGAAACATTCAATTCGAAAGGCCTTCGGAGCCCCGAATATCCGTATGAGAAGGATAGCTCGCAATATCGCGTCCTGGTTCTGGGCGACTCTTATGCGGAGGGATATACCGTCGGGTTTGACTCGGTCTTTACCCGGGTGCTGGAGCGGCAATTGCAGCAAAAAATGGCCGACAGGGCGCCGCAGGTCGTCAATGGCGGGACAGGCGGTTATTCCACGGATCAGGAGCTGCTTTTTTACCGTTCGGAAGGGCGGCGGTACGATCCCGACCTGGTGGTTCTCCTGTTTTGCATCAACGATGTCTGGTTCAACAGCCAGGATAAATACTGGCGGGGCGCCAAGCCGGTGTTCCGCCTGACGGGCAACGGACTGAAACTGGAAAATGTGCCGGTTCCCGAGCCGCACCCCGGCGTCAAATCCTGGTTGCTGGAACATTCCCAGATCGCCAAACGGTTGAAGATCGTAAAGGACAAGGCCATGCTGGCCCGCGAAGGCGAAAAACTGCCGGAGGATTACCGGGTATACGCGAAGAAATACGCCCCGGCAATGGACACTGCCTGGACGGTTACTGAGGCCTTGATCAGCCAATTGGATAAGGAGGTGGAAGAGGACGGGGGCAAATTGCTGGTTTGTTTCGTACCCGAACAGGAAATGGTCGACCCGCAAAGGTGGCAGGCATTCAAAACGACCTACGGGATCGACGACCCGGAATACGATTGTTTCAAACCGGCTGTAAAACTGAGCGATTTCTGCCGGCGGGATTCGGTGGAATTCATGGATCCGACCGCAGCTTTCCGGAAGGCCTTTCAGCAAAGCGGAACGCAATTGTTCTTTCCCAAGGACAGCCATTGGAATGCGGAAGGGCACCGGGTCATTGGTGAGGAACTTGCGCGGCGGATCTTGGATTAAATGAATCGATTAGTATGCCTTCGGTTCCTCGATTCCTCAGTTCCTCAATAAATGATTGTTCGATTGTTCGATTGATCCGATTTTGGGCGTCCGCCGGTTGGTTTTGCCTTCAGTTCCTCGATTCCTCGATTCCTCAATTCCTCAAAAATTGATTGTTCGATTGATCCGATTGGGGCGTCCGTCGATTGGTTTTGCCTTCAGTTCCTCAATTCCTCGATTCCTCAGTTCCTCAATAAATGATTGATCCGATTGGGGCAATCAACCGGTCGGTTGGTCAAATTTCAATCGACTACAAACGGTTGGATGAGGATGGCGCCGCTTTCCTGGAGGTTGGAACTCAGGATGATGATCTCTTCCTTTACGCCGTCGTCGATGGAAACGGCAACGGTGTTGGGGGTGATATCGCCGAGGTCTTCGGCATGGAGGATGAGGAAATTGTTCTTTTGTGTGAGTTTTACGGGGATGCTCCATTTGCGCTTGGTCACCTTGAAGTTTTTCAGGATGCGCTCGCCGTTGAGGTAAAGCGTGACCACATCGCCGTCGACGGTGCCATTGTCCCAGACTTTGAGCCGGATATCGGGTTTGCTGACTTTCAGGATCCGGTCGATCTTGACCTCTCTTTTTTCCGTTTGTTGATAGGGCAGGGTGAAGGTGGCCGCACTTTCGTTGATCTCGCGGGTCATGACGGGTTTTTCCAGGTAGATATTCCCTGGTGCGCAGGGGCCGGATTCGAGGGTATATCCCTCGATAAAGCCTTCCCAGCCGCCCGACAGGATAAAGCGACCGCCTTCGCGCCGGAGGTCGAGTTCCATATCCTTGATGCACCAGCGCCATTTCGGGTCGGTTTTGGTGGCAATGCCGGATTCGGTGATGCGGATTTTATTGCCGGATTCATCGGCTTGCCAGGACAGGTTGAGGGTGGCGGTTCCGCCGCTGGCTTCCGAGTCGATCCTTGAGGCGCCTGTTCCGTCGGGTCGGAGTTCCAGTTCATAAAAAAAGCCGTAGTTCCGGTCGCTTTGGGAAAGCTGGCCGACCCATCTTCCGTCGATGGTGAAGGGGATTTCCTCTACGCCTGATCTGGCGCCGGCTTTGCGCAACACCATAAGACCGGGTTGGCAGCCTTTGGCGGTCCAGGATCCGGAGAGTGCGCCGTCGGTGGCCGGCTTGAGCGTAATCTGTTTGAGGCACCACTTGGGAACTTCCGGTTCGGTCTGGCGCCATTCCTGCAGGAGGAGTTGATTTTCCTTGATGAGGCCTGTGAGTTCGAAACAGGCGCGGATGCCGCGGTTGTCGAGGGTGGAGCAGGCGTTGCCGGTTACGGCATTGTCCTTAACCTGGATGACGGCTTCATAGCGAAAGGTATCCGGCTGGTCCTTTTGAAAAACGATGCCCGTCCATTGCCCGTCAAAGGATTGCTGTCCGCTTGCACCTGCGGAGCATATAGAGGATAAAAGGAGAATCCAGGTCAGTTGGCGGTACATTCGAGTAATAAATTTAGGCGCTCCAAAAAATATTTTGATCCCGGTGAAACTTAAATAAAGTTTTGCCGTACAATACATTAACGAACAAGATGGTGCAAAAAGGGCCCAACAATTCATAAAAAATTCTATATACCCCATTAAGATGGGGTTTACAAGTCGAAAAGGTTCATCTATCTTTGCAACATCAAAACAATCAGACAAAGTTTCCGGATACTTTCCGGAATCAAAGATAAACAAAGGGGGACTAACGCAGATAATGATGTAATGAAGAAGCCTGGCACAGTTGCCAGGCTTTTTTTTTGAAATAAAATTATTTTGTATCTGTTTTTTTTATATTTTTGTCCCCGAATTCTTTCCATGGTCACCAATCATCTTTTCTTTCCCCCCTCAAGGCAAGGCAACATCTATGCGGCTTAAGGTCACTGTATTTCCCTGATTGAGCCAGTTGTTTCCGGCCTTTGGTGTCTTTTTTTCATTTGGAACACCACATCCCTAATTGTTTTCATTGAAGGTTCCAGCCCTTTGGCCATTTGGACCGGGGGCTTCCAATCTTGTACTTAAATCGGTTTTCGGTCGCCTGGCTACCTTTTTTGGGATAGCCGGGCGCCTTTTTCCGAAGCAAAAGGAAGCAAAACGCTTCACATCGGCAAGGTTGTCAGTATAACGTTGTGATTATTATGTCAATTGTTGATTTATCAATGAATGAGCGGGCAAAGGTCGGAGAAACGATCAGTTTTTTACTGGACCAGACTGTCAGGCAATCCAAACTTTTCACGCAAAGGCAAATGGATCAACTCGGCCTGAACATTACGGTGGAGCAGTGGACCTTGTTGAAAGTGGTGGCTGAAAACGGCCGTATCTCCCAGGTGGATCTTTCCCTGAAAGCGCAAAAGGATACGGCTTCAATTACCCGCATGTTGGATTTGCTGCAAAAGAAGGATATGGTCCGGCGAACGGCTGACGATATGGACCGCCGCAAGTTTTTGATCTCCCTGACGGAATCGGGGCAGATTTTTTTCAACAGGCATACGGCTCAAATGGACGCCCTGCGGTCCAAAATCGTTGAGGGCCTCAGCGATCAGGAGCTTGCTGATCTGGAGCGTATTCTGGAACGGATCAGGCAGAATATCGTATGAATCCGGTTTGAGTTATCAAAAGGAAATAATGCTCAGCGGAAAGGATTGCTTATATGTCCGCAACCGCACGGGGAAATGACCGGTGCGGTTGCGGACAGGAAGTCCGGCCTCACGATTATCCGTTGACGGATAGGACCTTGACCAATGTGAAAATGATGCCAAAGAGGATGGCTCCGCCGAATAAAATGAAATTGATTTTTTTATTTTTATTAAAAGCGGCCTTGTATTCCGGATCTTTTTTTAAAAGAAACGGCATGGAAATTAATGATACAAGCGCAAGCGGCGCCAAAAAATAAAGACCGTAATCCCGTTTAAAACGATCTACTTCAGGAAAAATGAAGTTGAGGATTATCAAAAGGATAACAGCACTCCAAAGTACTAATAATCCCGTTTTTAATATATTTAACGTATTGCTTTTCATGATAATTATTGATTTTGGTTTTTAATGCAATCACTTAAATCTTTATTGCAGGCTCCTTGATCTTGAACAAGTTCAGTAACTGCGGCTGCATAACAGATTACTCCGCCAATTACAGTGGTTGCACCTAATATTAAACAGCCTGTTTGAGTTAATCCGAATTGGGCTGCAGATAGCAGCATGCAATTTGTATAATCCTGGTTGCAATTTGCAACGTAATTCGAGCCAACCAAATAATTTAGAATCCAATTCAACCTTTCGGATTCGGGAATATCGCTTAAACTTTCATTTACGTCTATTGCTTGAGTAATCAAGTCTTTAAATTCATCAACCAACTCCGCAGCCGAATTAAAACTCGTCGCCGATAAGTGAGCCTCAATATAATTGACGTCATAATGCTCCTCATCCAAAGCCATTTTCCGGATATCAAAACCCGTAAGCGTATCCAAATTATTGAATTTTTCGGTAAACGCAATGGCGTTCTCCATAAAACTGATGAATTCTTCAATGTCAGGGTCAACCTGACCGGCCGCTTCCGGGTTTTGAAGTCCATTCAATTCTTGTGTGGAAGGTCCGGAAATTTTTTGAAGTACCGGTTCGGAGGTAAGGCTTTCAGGCGCAGGTACGGATTTCTGGCAGGCAGACAAAAAAAGCAGTGCAACACAGGGTAAAAACAGTTTTAACGATTTCATATATCAGAGATTTAATTGGTTACTGAGGGTGCATTAGCGTCGGGCAAATATCCCCCCCCCTCTGATAAATGCAAATATTTTTAAAATTTTAACTTTTGTTAATAAAAATAAGGGAAAATGTTTTTCTTTTAATTTTTTACCTGTCCATAAGGTATTAAATTCAAACATTATTTTGCCCGCTTCGCACTTTCAGCTACTTCGATTCCCGGCCGCAACAACGGATCATTCACCGGCGCCCCATACACTTGCCGGATCGGCAGCACCCCCGCCCAGACGGGCAGTTCGTAATCCGGTTCGTCGTCACCCGGAGGGCCGGTGCGGATCTTTGCCGAGGCTTCCTCGATTTCGATGGCCAATACCATGGTACCTTTCAGTTCTTTGGCGTTGGGGGCCCTGACTTCATCCCAGCGGCCCTTCAGGATGTACTCGGAGATGACCTTGAGGGCATGGAGCTTTTCTTCTTCGCCTTCCACCGCAGTGGCCGTCCCGAATACAACCGCTGACCGGTAGTTCATGGAGTGGTGAAAAGCCGAACGGGCCAGCACCAGTCCGTCGAGGTGGGTGACCGTGATGCAGACCGGTATTCCCTGGTCGAGGTTTTTGAGCATCCGGCTGGCGGCCGATCCGTGGATATAGATGCGGTCTCCGTCGCGGCCGTAGCCGGTCGGTATGACGTAGGGCTGCCCGCCGACGGAGAAGCCGACGTGGCAAATGAAGCCGGCGTCGAGGATCGCGTAGATGGTTTCGGCGTCGTAGTGGCCGCGTTTCGGCAGGCGCTTGACCTTGTTGCGGTCTGTTTTTGGAAAAGTGTTCATACGGGTTACAGATATTGCGGTCCTATGGACCTTACGGATGTTGCGGTCCGCTGGACCTTATGGTTTGGTTGATGAATGATGATTACATGATAGTGGATTGAGGATGGGGGTTTTCGTTGTAAAATCGGACTTCGGTTGGGTTTTTTCCTTCAGAAATCAACAATGATCAATCTGCGGTCATTCATCAAATTTCCTTTTTCAGGAGGAGGCATGTCTCAACGAAGTCCGGCTCTCACCTCTCTCACCTCTCTCACAACTCTCACCCCTCTCACCTCTCTCACCCCTCTCACCCCTCTCACAACTCCTCCAGATCCGGTTCCACCCAAACGGCGCGGGCACGGGTCGAAAACAGCAATTCTCTGGAATAGTATCTCATCGGTAAATCCTTCGAGGCGAAGTCGCTGCTCAGAAAGGCGTTACAAAGCTCCGGTAATTTCAAGTCGGGATGTTCTCTTACAAAGCGGTCGATGATCTCGATCCAGAAAAGGGTAATCGTCTCGTGATACCCGCCCGTGGGTGTATTTTGGCCGCCTACGCTGACATTGTAGCTGATGATGCCGCTGCGCAGGTAGCAAATGGCTTCGTTTTTGGGATGGTTGGCCAGAAACCAGACTGCGGTGGTCAGGTGGGCTTCATGGGTCCATTTTTCTGCCGGGAGGGTCCGGTCCCGGAATTCGTCCACCAATTCCTGGATGGCGGTTGCGGTGGTCAGGGTTGTTGTTTGGTTTGGTTGCATTGTTTTGGGTTTGGGGGTATCCACAAGGGGTACCCCGACTAGAGCAGATAGCGTTCGCGAAGGATCCGCATATGGTGCATTTCATGGCCGGCTACGATGAAAGCCAGCGCCAGCGGAGATATCGGATTATCACTGGCCGTTCCGATGCGCACCCACATGTCCGCTGTGAAATTGCGGAACAGTTCGACAGTGGCCGACCGGACGGCCTGAAACTCCCGGATCAGGGAATCCGCAGTCCTGATGTCGGCTTCGGAATACGGAGTAAAGAGATCCTGCTCGAAGCCCGGCAGCGGTGTCTTGTCATTGCGGGCGATGCGCAGGGCCCGGTAGGTCATGATCCGCTCCGTGTCGATGATGTGCAGGATCACTTCCTTGATGCTCCATTTTCCCTCGGCGTACCGGTACATCCACTGGTCTTCGCTGAGGGACTGCAAAAGGGAAAGGGTACCGGCGAATTCGGCCTCCATGGCTTCGACCGGGTTATCGCCTTCGACCAGCAGGGTGTACCGTTTGAAATAATCCGAACATTCTCCGGGGGCCGGTTTGCGAAATGTAAAGGTTGACATAATCGGGTAACGTTATAAAATTCGCCGGCAATTTAATACCTTAACCGGCGGGTTTGACTACACCATTTTTTAATTATTTACTGGGCCGGTTATGTTGCCATGGCAAACCATCGTTCAACTCGACAGGGACGGACAATGTCCCGTATACCTCCAGATTGTGAATGCGATCATCAAGGAGATCAGCCAGGGGCGTCTGCAGCCCGGGCAGAAGCTTCCGGGAGCCAGGCGAATGGCGGACGTACTGGAAGTGAACCGCAAAACGGCAGCATTGGCGTATGAAGAATTGATGGCGCAAGGATGGATCGACATCAACCCTTCCAGCGGCTCGTACGTGGCTGAAAGCTTGCCGGTGGGGGAGGTGAAACCACTGTCGAAGGATAGCCCGAACGGCGCACATGTGCCGAATCTGGTGGTTACGCCCAGCCGGCACCTCCGGCCCTATTCACCGCCGCCGAGCTATAAATACGCCATTGACGACGGTTCGCCCGATCCGCGGATCGCGCCGATGAACAGCCTGATGAAGCATTGCAGGTCGATCGTGAAAAGTTATTACGGCCGGCGATTGCTTACTTACAACGACGTCAGCGGAGAGGCCACCCTCCGTGCGGTGTTGAGCCGGTACCTCCTGGAGACCCGGGGCTTGCATTGCCGGCCCGAACACATCATCATTACCCGCGGCAGCCAGATGGCCATTTTCCTGGTATTCAATACGCTGCTGGAAAAAGGCGACAAGGTCATTGTCAGCAAGCCCAACTACGGTTCGGCCAACTGGGTGATCCGGCATGCCGGCGGTGAGCTGCTGGAGGCGCCGGTGGACAAGGACGGCATCCTGGTGGACGAAGTAGAACGCCTTTGCACCCGGCATAAAATCAAGGCAGCCTATATTACGCCGCACCACCACTTTCCGACTACCGTCACGCTGAGCGCTCAACGCCGGATCCAGCTGCTTTCCCTGGCGGAAAAATACGGGTTCGTCATTCTGGAGGACGACTACGATTACGATTTCCAATACGGCAGCGCGCCGATCCTGCCGTTGGCCAGCGTCGACAACAGCGGGTGGGTCGTCTATTCGGGGTCGTTCAGCAAATTGCTGGCGCCGTCCGTGCGGGTGGGTTACCTGGTCGCACCGGAGCCGCTGATCCGGGAAATCGGCAACCTGCGGCGGATCGTCGACAGGCAGGGGGATACCGTCATGGAGCGGGCCATAGCCGATATGATCACGGACGGGGAAATCCAGCGCCACCTCAAAAAGGCGGTTAAGACTTACCGGCAACGGCGCGATCTGTTTTGCCAAATCCTCCATGAAAACCTGGGCGACCAACTGGAATTTGAGGTTCCCGAGGGCGGCATGGCGGTCTGGACCCGATTCAGGAAACCCATGCCGGATGAAAGCCTTTTCGATGTGCTTTTGAAAAAAGGGTTGTACCTGAATGTCGACCGCTATTTCCTGAAGGAATGGCAGGCGATCCGGTTGGGATTTGCCTCCCTGGATGAGGAAGAGATCCGGGCCTCGCTCGGCATCTGGGCTGAAGCCTTCTGAAATCTTCACCATATGCGCTGACTGCCGAAGCAACCTTGCCGGCAATTTGTTCTCTTTGATGAAGGGTAGCGATGCCTCGTCGCGCCCTTGGAAACATCAATATCGCAATACAGTCAACATGCTATACCAGGAATTTCAGCCGCATCCTTCCCTGGCTTCTTTTGTGGAAAATTATTGGCAGATCACAACCACCGGTGAAGACAACGGTGTCCTTGAGGAGTTGATCGTACCCGACGGCAACGCCAGCCTGATGTTCATTGCGGAAACGATCAGCCGCTTTGCCAGCGATAACAGCAAAATGGACCTGAAAGGCCAAACGCTGGTGGTGGGGCAGAAAAGCAAACCGGTCTATTACCATATCGGGCAAAAAAGGGCGCTTCGGAGCTGGGGCATTCGCTTCAAAGGCGCCGGGTTGAGCGCCTTTACAGAAGTGCCGCAGGCTGATCTGGCGGATGAAGTGGTGGAGGGTGTAAACCTGTTCGGCAAAAAAGTTGATGAAGTCCACGAACAAATCCTGGTTGCGCCGGATGACGAATCCAGGGTGAAGCTGCTCGATCGTTTTCTGCTGGGGCGGCTGGTCCCTGAATCCTGGCAGTTAAAAATGATGGACAGTCTTATAAAACGCATCCACGCCTGCAGCGGTCAGGACGCCGTATCGGATCTGGCCACCGATTTTAATCTTCATCACCGGCAATTGGAGCGGATGTTCAACCAGTATGTCGGCCTCTCGCCCAAAGCTTACGCGCGGATCGTGCGCTTTAACAAAACCATCGTGCTGTATGACGGCTTGGAGCCTCAATCCCGGCTTACCGACCTGGCCTACGCCGCCGGCTTCTTCGACCAGATGCACTTCATCAAGGAAATCAAAGGTTTCACCCGCAAAACGCCGACCTCTTATTTCAAAGGGGAGGGCGGTTTTTTCCAACCGGTGCTGAAGGAGTTGTTGTCGAGGCGGTTGGGGACGGGGATTTGAGGGTTATGGTTGTTTATTTTGGTTTATGATGGTTTATTGGTTTATGATGGTTTATGGTTGTTTATGTTTGTTTATGATGGTTTATGGTTGTTTATGGTTGTTTATATTGGTTATGATGGTTGGGCGTTCGTTGCAGCTTCGACTGCGCTCAGCTACCCGACTGACGACTGGGGAGTGCGAACGGAAAAATGCTTTATGCCGGATTATTTTTTACGGCTGTCAACCATTACGAACAACAACAAACAACAACAAACAACAATTTCCAGGTCAGGTAAAAAAGCCTTAATTTTACGGAGTAAAACGAAGTGATGAAGCAATATCTCGACCTGCTGGACCATATCCTTAAGACCGGTGTTCGCAAATCCGACCGGACGGGTACGGGCACCGTCAGCGTGTTCGGTTACCAGATGCGGTTCGATCTTTCCGAGGGATTCCCGTTGGTAACGACCAAGAAGGTACACCTCAAGTCCATTATCCATGAATTGTTGTGGTTTCTGCAAGGGGATACGAATATCCGTTACCTGACGCAAAACGGGGTAAATATCTGGAATGAATGGCCCTACCAGAGCTGGCTTCGGGCGACCGGCCAGGAGCAGGACCTGCCCAAATACAGCCCGGAATGGAAAGCCGGTATGAAGACTTTTGTAGACCGCATCAATGAGGACGAGGTGTTCGCCGCGAGTTGGGGGGAATTGGGGCCGGTATACGGCCGTCAATGGCGCAATTTTGAAGGGGTGGACCAGATCAGCCAATTGATCGAAGACCTGAAACGCAATCCGGATTCCCGCCGCCATATCGTTTCAGCCTGGAACCCGAAGGATATCCCGGTCATGGCCAAATCGGGTTTGCCGCCCTGCCACAGCCTGTTCCAGTTCTATGTGGCGGAAGGGCGTTTATCGTGTCAGTTGTACCAGCGCTCGGCGGATGTTTTTCTGGGGGTCCCGTTCAACATTGCCTCCTACGCCTTGCTGACCTTGATGGTCGCCCAGGTTTGCGGTTTCCAACCCGGTGATTTTGTGCATACCTTCGGCGACGTCCACCTTTACCTGAACCATGTCGAACAGGCCAATATCCAGCTTAGCCGCCTGCCCAGGCCGCTGCCGCAAATGGAGATCAATCCGGAAGTAGAGGATATTTTCGGATTTACGTACGATGATTTTACCCTGGTCGGTTACGATCCGCATCCGGCCATCCGGGCGGAGGTGTCGGTTTAAAAGTCGTAAGTCTTTAGTCGTAAGTCTTTAGTCGTAAGTCGTAAGTTGTAAGTTGTAAGTCTGGTTTTGCAATGGGTAAGTTATTTTGCCAGTGACCAGTTGTCAGCCACCGGCATCCCCCGTCCGCCATAGCTCCCAAAGAGAGAAGGCGGGCAGCATCTTCATACTGAGCGAAGTCGAAGTGCAGCATCCAGCATCCACCACGCCTCAGCGTGGCAGCATCCAGCATCAAGCATCAAGCATCCAGCATCCACCACGCCTCAGCGTGGCAGTATCCTCCGTCCGCCATAGCCCCGGGCGACGGCGGGCAGCCACCAGCATCAAGCATCAAGCATCCAGCATCCAGCATCAAACCCCCATCTCCTTCCGGGCCGCATCCAGAATAGTGCGGGCCTGGCCGGCTGACGGCGCCTGCGAATACACCCGCAGTACCGGTTCCGTACCGGAAGGGCGCACCAGGATCCATTCGTCATCGGAGAGGACAAATTTGAAGCCGTCGATGGTTTCCAGCCGGACGATGGGGTAGGGGCCGAAGGCTGTGTAGGGATCTTCCTTGCATTTTTTGATGACCTCCTGTTTTTTGGACTCCGCCAGGTGAACGTCATCGCGTTCGAAGGCAAACGGACCTACGATATCGTACACTTCCTGGATGAGCGCCTTGAGCGATTTGCCGGTTTTGGACATGAACTCCAGGATCATCAGTCCGATCCAGATGCCGTCGCGTTCGGGGATATGGCCTTTTACGGCAAGGCCGCCCGATTCTTCCCCGCCGACAATGACATCTTCATTGGCCATGATCTCGGCGATGTACTTGAATCCGATGGCCGTCACTTCTACAGGAAGCCCGAATTTATCGGCCATTTTCTTCAGCTTATCCGTCACTGAAAAAGTAAAGACGACTTTGCCTGTTTGTTTTTTGTAGTTGTGCATGTACAACAGCAGCAGCAGCAGGATATGATGGGAGTCGACAAATTCGCCATCTTCATCGTACAGGCCGATCCGGTCGGCGTCCCCGTCGTTGGCGATCCCCAGTTTGATGGACGGGTCGCTGGCGATGGTCGTGGAAAGCTCCATCAGATTGCGATGGATGGGTTCAGGAGCCTGGCCTCTGAACGAGGGGTTGAAATCGCAATGCAGCAGGACGGCATCCGGAAGCAATTTGCGCATGGCGTCCTGGCCGGCGCCGTACATGGCGTCATAGGCCACCTTGATATTGGCCTCGTGGATGGCATCCAGGTCGAAATTGGCGGCGACATGGTCCAGATACATCTTCTCCAGGTCGACATATTCCAGCAGGCCTTTGGCTTTCATCTCATCCAGTGACGGCAGTTGGGCGGGTACCGGGGTGCCGATCAGGGCTTCCACTTCGGACACTTCCGAGGGGATCATCGGGCCGCCGAGGTTGGATTTGAGCTTGAATCCGTTGTAGGAAGGCGGATTGTGCGAAGCGGTGATCACGACGCCGACATCCGAGCCTGTTTTCACAACGCCGAGCGACACCATGGGGGTACTGACAAAGTGGTTGTGCATGACCACCTTGATCCCGTTGGCGCCGAAAACCTGGGTTGCGGCTTCGGTGAACAACGTGCCGCCGAAACGGCAGTCGTACCCGATCACGACTTTGGACGCGCCCCGGCCTTTGAGCCAGGTAGCTGTTGCCTGTGCGACGAGTTTGACGTTGTCAACCGTATAATCCAGGGCGATGATTGCCCGCCATCCGTCCGTTCCGAATTTGATATTGGCCATTTTAGCTGTATTTTTGTTCGCAGTGTTGGTTATTACGCTTTGAGCAAAAGTAATTATTCCGCCAATAAATCCGGGGGAAGCTCATAAAAAAATCTCTTAATAAGCATTCATTTTGGAAGATACCTACCGCCATAAGGGCATGCGCCGAAAACTGATCGGAGAATTGCGCGTAAAAGGCATCCGGGACGAAAAAACGCTGGCAGCCATGGAGGCTTTACCCAGGCACTATTTTCTGGAAAAGGCATTCGAAGAATGGGCCTATTCAGATAAGCCGTTTCCCATCGGGGAAGGCCAGACGATCTCGCAGCCGTATACCGTAGCTTACCAGACCAGTCTGCTGGAAGTTGAAAAAAGGATGAAAGTGCTGGAAGTCGGCACCGGATCAGGGTATCAATCCGCTGTGCTGGCTTTGCTTGGCGCCCGGGTGTACACGGTAGAACGCCATGAACCGCTATACCTGAAAGCAAAGGCCATGCTGGATGCGTTGGGCCTGAAGGGCGTCCGATGTTTCCACCGGGACGGCTATAAGGGCCTTCCGGAATACGCTCCGTTCGATCGGATCCTGGTGACTGCAGGCGCACCCGAAATTCCGGAGAATTTGTTGAAACAACTGACCATCGGCGGAATGATGGTGATCCCGGTAGGGGAGAAGGTCCAGAAGATGTACCGGATCACCCGGGTGAGCGAGACCGAGTTTCGGGAAGAGACATTCCACGATTTTCAGTTTGTGCCTTTTTTGCCGGGGTTGAAATGAGGTGGATGCTAGATGCTGGATGCTGGATATTAGATGCTGGATGCTGGATATTGGATGCTGGATATTGGATGCTGGATATTAGATGCTGGATATTAGATGCTGCCACGCCGCGGCGTAGTAGATGCTGCACTTCGACTTCGCTCAGTGTGAAGATGCTGGCCGCCTTCGTTCTTTGGGAGCTATGGCGGAAGGAGAATACTGGATGCCCGCCGTCGTCAGATTCTATTTCCGGCGACGGCGGGTGAAAGTTCATAAGGACGCAAACCGTTCGTAATCAAAAACTTACGACTTGCGACTTACGACTTACAACTTACGACTTACGACTTACGACTTACAACTAATTAGCAGCAAGTTTGCCGGAGCCGGATTGCGCGGCTTCAGTTTTGGCGGCCTTTGCTTTGGTACAGCTGCCCGATCCGCCGCAGCAAGCGGGGTGATCCGCGCCGAAGGATACTTTTACTTTGGACGGGCCTGATTTTTTGATTGGGTTTTCACCTACCGTTGCCGAAGCTTCGGCTTTAGCGTCGGTGGCGATGTTGACGAAGGTGGCGGAAGCCGCGTCGTATTCCACATTAGCGTATGTAACTCTGCCGGAATGGGGGCAAACTTCCTTGCGCACATAGGTCGTTTTGCCGGTATATGCGCATTCCCTGACCTCAATGCTGGGATCCTGCGCAGCGGCCTTCGAAGCGGCAGCCAAAGCTGAGTAATGGCAGGACTTGCCTTCGGTTTTGGCAGCCTTGGCGCCGTGGCAGCTTTGAGCCTGGAGCCCGGCAGTAAATGCAAAGCATACAAATGCGAGGAGGAATAAAAGTCTTTTCATGATGCAGTATTTTTGTAGATTGGCAATATAAGCGAAATGAGGCGGT
The DNA here is from genome assembly GCA_020636325.1 of Lewinellaceae bacterium. Classification (GTDB taxonomy): domain Bacteria; phylum Bacteroidota; class Bacteroidia; order Chitinophagales; family Saprospiraceae; genus JACJYC01. Next base: position 197,616 of record JACJYC010000005.1, on the reverse strand, counting down.
AATTATGTTAAGAAAATCTTAACGCCCGGACAATTTATGGGATTTTGTACTTTAGCGCGTAAAAACTGCCAAATGAAAAATCGCCTTTTGTTGAGCCTGCCCGTGCTTTTTTTCTTTTTATGGTCCTGCAAGAGTTATACGCCCGAAAACTGGCCGGAAAAACGCCTGATTTTCGGCAGCGGCGGCGGATTTACCGGAGCGGTCACCGAGTTCGTTTTGTTGGAAAACGGCCAGCTGTTCACCCATGTCGGAGTGGAAACGCCGTTCAGGGAACTGACCCGAATTGGCCGCCGCACGACCAAAGATCTTTTTTCCAAAGCGGCCCAAATGAAAGAGCTGGACGCAAGCGTTAATGAACCCGGCAACATCTACTATTTTATCTCCGAATGGCAATCGGGCGCCGAACGACGCATTACATGGGGCGCCCAGGATAAGCCGGTCTCCGAAAATGTGAAGGATTTTTATCAGCAACTCAGCAAAGTGACGACTCAGGAACCCGGGAAGTAGCAGGGCATTTGTTGATTATTCCCTTTGGTCATGCAGGCTCCGTTTATCACTTTGTGCTTGTTGCTTGTTGATTGTTGATTCGAATCAATCGAACAATTATTTATTGAGGAACTGAGGAACTGAGGAACTGAGGAATCGAGGAATTGAGGAATCGAGGAATTGAATCGATTAGGCCGATTGAATCGAATGTTTGGATTGACCTGACCAACCGACGGACGCCCCAATCGGATCAATCGGAAAATCGAACAATTATTTATTGAGGAACTGAGGAATCGAGGAATCGAGGAATTGAGGAATTGAGGAATTGAATCGATTAGGCCGATTGAATCGAATGTTTGGATTGACCTGACCAACCGACGGACGCCCCAATCGGATCAATCGGAAAATCGAACAATTATTTATTGAGGAACTGAGGAATCGAGGAATTGAGGAATTGAGGAATTGAATCGATTAGGCCGATTGAATCGAATGTTTGGATTGACCTGACCAACCGACGGACGCCCCAATCGGAACAATCGAACAATTATTTATTGAGGAACTGAGGAATCGAGGAATCGAGGAATTGGATCGATTAGGCCGATTGAATCGAATGTTTGGATTGACCTGACCAATCGACGGACGCCCCAATCGAACAATCGAATCAATCGAATCAATCGAATCAATCGAATCAATCGAATCAATCGAATCAATCGAATCAATCGAATCAATCGAATCAATCGAACAATCGAATCAATCGAATCAATCGAATCAATCGGAAAATCGCATCAATCAAACTCTTTTATATGAAAATCCAACGCCTTTACATTCCGCTTCTGATGATGCTGGCGACAAGTCTCTCTGCCCAGATCAAACCAAGTGTACAAGTTGACAAAAACACAGGTCCCCGCCATGAGATCAAGGATTTCCCGATTCATGGCCTGAGCGGCCTCCCGCTTAAAAGCTCCCGTCCGCTGGACTTTGTGACCTTCGATCCGAAGTCGATCGCAGCCCTGACGCCGGCCCGCGCCTTGCAACAGGGTTTTTCGGTGGTATATGCCGAAGACGGCCGCCCCGTGTCGGTTACCGGCAAGCTCGACGGGATCGGATCCCGCGATGAAGCCGCTGCAATGGCTGTTCTGAAAGCTACTGCCGGGATCATGGCGATCGGCGATCCCGGCGCCGAATGGATATCAACCAAAGCCGGGGTCGAAACGGACGGGGTTGTGCATTTCCGGTTTATGCAATCTTCCCGGGGCGTACCGGTTTACGGCGGCGAACTGACGGTGCACCTCCAGCCCGAGGGCCGTTTCCTGGTGTTGGGGCGATCCTGGCCGAGCTCAAAACTGGAGGACCTTACTCCCGCTCTGAGCCAGGCAAAAGCCGTTGAAAAAGCCTTTGCCGATGTACGCGGCCATACGCCGGTCAGGTCGCTTGCCATTCCCGGAATCGGGGTGACCAAAGCGCCCGTTACCGACGCCCGGTTGGTGATCTATCACCCGGAAGAACAACCCGCCGGGGAGCGCCTGGCCTGGGAGTTGCATATCGTTCCGAACCTGACGGCGCACTGGGCTTATTTCATAGACGCCGAAACGGGCGAAGTCCTGCGCAGTTACAGTGAATTGTGTCAAATCGACGGGCACGCGCACGCCGGAAATCCGGCCAAAACGGCAGCTGACCGGCCGGAAAGCGCAATTTCAAAAGAATTGCCCGCTTTTCTCCCGCCTGATGGTCCTAAAACGGCTACGGCTACCGACCTGAAGGGCGTCAGCAGGTCCATAAACACATATGAATTCCAGGGGGGCTTTTACCTGATCGACGCCTCGAGGTCCATGTACAGCGCCGCAGGCAGCCAGATGCCCAACGATCCTGCCGGGGTGATCTGGACGGTCGACGCACAGAATAATTCCCCACAGCAGGATAACTTCGACGTTATCCATGTCACCTCCGGCAATAACAGCTGGACCAACAAGACAGCGGTTTCGGCCCATTACAACGCGGGGCTGGCGTATACCTATTACAAGAATACCTTCTCCCGGAATTCCATCAACGGCCAGGGCGGCAACATCATCTCCCTGATCAATGTGACGGATGAGAACGACCTGTCGATGGGGAATGCCTTCTGGGACGGTCAGTTCATGTACTACGGCAATGGAGACCAGTCATTCTCCGCACCGCTGGCCAAGGCCGACGACGTGGCCGGGCACGAACTCACCCACGGCGTCATTCAAAATACCGCCAACCTGGACTACCAGGGGGAATCCGGCGCGTTGAACGAAAGCTTTGCCGATATTTTCGGCGCTATGATCGACCGCGACGACTGGAAAATGGGCGAAGATGTGGTCAATACGGCTGTTTTTCCGACGGGCGCCCTCCGCGATCTTTCCAATCCGCACAACGGCGGCTCCGGCCTGTCCAGCCCAAGCTGGCAACCCGATAAGTTGTCTGAAAAATACACGGGTTCGCAGGATAACGGCGGCGTCCACATCAACAGCGGGATCACCAATAAGGCTTATTACCTGTTTGCTACCGCCATCGGCAAGGACAAGGCGGAACAGGTATATTACGAAGCCCTGGACAAGTACCTGGTGCGTTCCTCCAAATTCATTGACGCCCGGATTGCCGTTATTGCCGCGGCTCAGGCCAAATACGGGTCATCTGCGGCCCAGGCGGCCGGCGCCGCCTTCGACGCCGTCCAGATCTTCGGCAACCAGGGCGGCGGCGGCAGTTACCAGGACGACCTCGACCCCAATGTGGGCCTGGATTATATCCTGCTGACCAATGCCAACAAATCCTTGCTCCGGATCATCGACCCCAGCGGCGCCAACATCGCCAACCCGCTGACAGATCTTGGGCCCCTCAGCCGCCCCAGCATTACCGACGACGGTACCATCATTGTGTATGTTTCCCAGAACAAGACCCTTGAAGCCATCGTCATCGACTGGAATACCCCGACTGCGCAGGGCGTCCAGCTCAGCAGTGAACCGATCTGGCGCAATGCGGCCATTTCCAAGGACGGCACCCACCTGGCGGCGCTCACGGATGATTATGACAACCAGCTTTGGGTTTTTGACCTGGACGCGGAGACCTACCAGGCCTTCGAGCTGTTCAATCCGACAACCGCCCAGGGCGTTTCTTCCGGAAACGTAGCCTATGCCGACGTGCTGGAATGGGATTACTCCGGCGAATACGTCATTTATGATGCGCTCAACCAGATCCCGGGCAACGGATTCAACATCGAATACTGGGACATCGGCTTCATAAATGTCTGGAACAAAGCCGCCAACGATTACGGGAATAACGAGATCGGGAAAATATTCTCCTCCCTGCCGGAAAACACCAGTGTAGGCGACCCCTCCCTGGCGAAGAACTCGCCATATATTCTGGTTTTTGACGTTCTCGACGACCTGACCGGCGATGTGTATATCCAATCCGTCAATATCCAGACCGGCGACGTAGGGTATTTTGCGCAGAGCAATGACCAGGGTTGGCCCAACTATACCACGGATGATGATTTTATCCTGTATGATGATGTCGTCAGCGGGAGCCGGGTGATCAAGGCCGTTGCCGTGGACGATGACAAACTCAATGCCGCTGCGAATCCGTTTACCTATATCACCCGGAATGACGGCGCCCGTTGGGCAGTCTGGTTCAATACCGGCGAACGCAACCTGCAGGTCGGTACCACCGATAATGAAGCGGACAACCTGGGGCTGGCCCTGTCGCCGAATCCTTTTGTTGAAAACCTGGAAGTGACCTTCAACCTGACCCAATCCGGCCCGGTAAGGGCAGCGCTGTTCGACGGGTTGGGGCGTTCGGTCTGGCAAGGCGAATGGAATACCGTTTCGGGCAGGAACCGTTTCGGGATCGGGGCAGGCCAATTGCCGTCAGGCGCCTATACGCTGCGGATCCAGGGGGATCACTGGGCCGCCTCGCGCATGGTGGTGAAACAATAGCAAAACCTTGTTTTCTTCCCGGGAAACCGGAGTATGGCCGGCAGCCTTGAACCATCTTTCAGGGCTGCCGGTTGTTGTTTAAAACCTGATCTGGAATGACCAACAGGCGAGACATGCTGGCCTATTTCACCGAGGTGAACCGCGCGTACATCCATCCTTTCGGCAATCGGGGGACGGAATACCTGATGCAGAAAATGGACCTGAAGGGGAATGAACGCGTGCTTGAGGTGGGGTTTGGAACCGGAACCACCCTGGTCGGGATGAAGGCCCGCCTCCCCGGTTTGCGCCTGGAGGGGGTTGAGGCCTCGGTGGCTATGTTGGAGAAGGCGCGAAAAAGGCTGCGCTTTTGCGGTCTTGAAAACAAGGTTAGGCTGCACCTGGCAACGAGAGAAGGCAGTTGGCCGGATCTATCGCCGGATTTCGACCTGATCTTTTCGGAATCGGTTTTTGCTATTCAGGAAGGCGAAGGATTGAAGCATATGGCAGAGCTTGCCGGCAGCAAATTGAAAGCGGGCGGCAGGTTATTGCTCAACGATCTGGTCTGGCGCCGCAGCACCCCGCCTGAAGTAATAGAAAAGATCAATACGCAGGGCAAAGCCGGTTTCGGCATTATTCAGGCCAACGCCCTTTATCCGGCGGCTGAGGATTGGATCCGGTTGTTTGAAAAGAGCGGTTTCCGTGTTCTGGCTTGTGAAAGACCGGATGACATGCGATTACCCAGACACCGGATTTTGACCTTTGCAGAATTCCGGTCCCGGGTCTATTCCGGATTGGGAAAAGGAATAAGTCGGTTGAACCGGCGATTGCGGCGCGAATGGCGAGCGTATGAAGCCTTGATGAACGGCGCGTTCAGCGGAAATGCGAAATACCTGGAACCGGTGATCTTTGTTTTGGAGAAGTAAAAAGGAAGCCGGGCAGCTTTGGGCCGCCCGACGGGTATGATCACCAATGGGATTATGCGGTTATTGCCAGCACTGATAGATATAGTAGGGGGTGCTGGATTTTTTAGGTCCCTGGCAGTCCTTGAATTCAAAGGCGTGACGATAGCCGCCGAGCAGCCGGGCCTCGGTGCAGAAACCGTTGCCGGGACCGCATTTCCGGATGGCCAGCCACTCGTTGTGGGTGGAGGTGCCGTCGGACAGGTTGTCGCAAGGTCCGTTGAAAGCCGCCTGTTGCTGACCGCATTCGGCATTTCGGTAAACCTTGTAACTGGTGCCGTTGGCGCTGAATTCATTGACCAGCACCGGCAGCTGGACCGCATCCTCGCTGGCCGCGATCTCGAATAGCTTCTCTTCAGGGACCGGCTGCACTTCAAATTTGATCTCAAGGGGCTTCCCTTCAGGCGTAATTCCGCGACCCGTGTACCTGCCGTCGGATCCCGGGTGCGCGCCGGTGATTTCAAGGGCTTGTTCCAGGTAAGCCGGGTTGACAAAAAGTATGGCTTTCATGGGTGTATAATAAGCGATCACATCGGCTTCTTTGTTCCATGCAGCCGGTTCTTCCGCTGTCGGGTCAACGAATACTTCTTTTTGGCAGGAGATGAACAACGAAGTGGTAACGGCCAGGCAAAAGGTGACGGTGAGCAGTCTGGAAAATTGAAACATCGTTTTCATGGTTTCTGATTTTTTGATGAATGAATCCGGATTGTTGCGTAAATCCTGATACAAAAATCGTCCGGATCAGGGGCTTTGGCCATTACATTTTCCAGCTATAAAATGCCTGTAAATATGTTGTTATCGAGCTTTGTTATTGATTGAATTTTTGTAAAATATTGATTTACAATTTATTGCAATTAAATCCTTCATTACCAATTATTCCTGTTTTTTCAGCGGCACTTTTGATGCGATCCCAAAAAAGAGGGGTTGCAGTTCGCCCGAACTGCAACCCGGTCCGAAAACTGCTTCACGTATCAGGACAAAAAACTCAGGATTGAAAGCAAATCGCGGCGGTGTTATAACCGCTGAAATCTGCCCACCCAACGGCGGTGTTTTGATAACAGAGTCAGTTGATATTGTCCGCCGGGCAATCCCGAAAGGTCGATGATACCTGTACTGCCGTCCACTCCGTTTCTGGTTAACAGGGTTTTACCGGAAAGATCCGACAGGTGCAACGCTTCAAAATGTATATCGGCGGATTCGTCGACAGTCCACCGCAGGTAATCGCCGGCGGGATTGGGGAAGAGCCCGATGAGGCCGGGTTTGTCAAATCGGGCAACGCCGCTTACGACGGGCGTCCCCTGGCCTTCGGTCAGGCGTACGAGGGTATCCAGCGCAGTGCCGAGGTCAAAGGTTTCCCTCAGGCCGGAAGGCCAGGCGATTTCCAGTTGATCGACCGAACCGGCGGCCTCCAGGCCGAAGTGCAACCGCTGCGCGTTGTGGCCCATGAAGGTGTTCTGGGCGGAAACTTCGCGGCGCAATTTCCGGGTTGCGCCCTGGATTTGAGCCGTCAGCCACACCACGGCGCCGATGCCGGTGGTATTGGAACTGACCCCGGTGAGGTCGATCTGCAGCCAGTGATTGCCATTGCTGAGGTTGTTTTTGTAGAGGCCGCGGCCGCTGACGCCTTGTTGGGTGCCGCCGAGGGCGAAGAGGTCAAGGTCGCCGTCGCCGTCATAGTCTCCGGCGGTGGAGCCGCTGACATTGCCGCTGAAATCGGAGAAAAGGGTTCCGGATTTGGTGAAGGTGCCGTTTCCGTTGTTCCGGTAATAGCCGGCTGCGGCGAGGACATCGGAAGTGATGACCACATCCTCGTCGCCGTCGTTGTCGAAATCGCCCCAGGTGTTTCCGAGGTTGCCGCTCTGGAAGGTCAGCTGGTTGTTGACCGGGTTGTACATGCCGTTGTCGTTCCGGTAAAAATGGTTGGCAACCCCGCTGTAGTTGGTAATGAACAGGTCGAGGTCGCCGTCGAGGTCATAATCGATGAAGTTGTAGCATTGGCCGTCCTGATTTTCGGTGCCGAACGGCAGGTCCTGGATGCGTTGTAAGCCGGCCGTTCCGGTTTCCGACAGCAGATTCCTGTAATTATAGTCGGGTGCTCCGGAGCCTGCTGGCCCGGAGGCGATGAAAAGGTCGGAATCGCCGTCGTTGTCGAAATCCGTCCAGTAGCTCACCGTGAAAGGGGCGATGATCTGGACGAAATCGAAGGTATCGATCCGGCTGAACGCGCCGTTGCCGGTACCGATGTAGAAGAAGTTGGAGGAGGTCAGCCCTCCGAAACCGGCGGGCACGGTGAGGATCGCATCCAGGTTGCCGTCGTTATTAAATTCGCCCAGGGAGGCCGACCAGCATTTTGTTGCATTTCCGGCGTCGAGCGCTATGGTATTGAATTGGCCGTTGCCCTGATTGAGCAGTAAAAAGGTGCCGCGATTGGTGGTGCCGTAGAGGCAGTCGACATCCCCGTCGCGGTCGACATCGCCCCAACTGACGCTGCCGATGCCGTCGCTGAGCTGGCCGACCTGTATCCGGGTGAAATTGTCGTTGCCTTCGTTGCGGAAGAGATAGGGCAGGGTACTCAGGTCGAGGTCGCCGTCGGCGTCATAATCCACCCAGGCCGCCCCGCGGTAAAAGCCGTTCATGGCGGCCGAATTGATGGGATTGGTCGGATTGCTGATTTTGACAAAGGATTGCCCGGTGAGTGAGGCGGAAAAAAGGGTCAGAGTGATCGCGTAAAGTAAAGCCTGCTTCATAGGTACGTCGTTTTTGAAATGAACGGGACCAAAATGAAGGGAATACGCTGGGCAGGCTTTAACAATTATAAAAGTTGCAGGAAATGGTCAGGCGAATGCTTTGTTTCGGAATTCGGAAGGCGTCGAGCCGATGGCGGCCTTGAAGGTTTTGTTGAAAGAGGTGAGGTTGTTGAAGCCGGTCTGATAGGCAATTTCCTTGATGGCGAGGCGGCTGTGGCCAGGATTATCCAGCATGCTGACGGCTTCCCTGATCCGGTAACCGTTGACGAACGCCGCGTAGTTGGTATCCATATGTTCGTTGAGGAGTTCGGAAAGCTGGTGCGGCGTAGCGTGGATGGCTTCTGCCAGTTGGTTGAGGCGGAGCTGGGCGTCGAGCCAGGGGCGGTCCTTTTCCATATGCTTCAGCAACGCCGTTTGGAGGGCGGCGGCCGCAGCGGGGGTCAGCAGGAATTCGCGGGCGTATTGCCTTTCCTGTTCGGCGGGTTGCAGCTGGAAGGATTGCCGGTAGGCCATCAACCCGACGGTGTAAATGAAAACGCACATGGCAGCCGAGATCATGTAGTCGTACTGAATGCGCAGGAGATGGGCGAAAACCAGGATCCAGTAGAGGCAGAAGGCGACCGCATAACCCAAATAGAGCCAGGTCACTTTGGTCCACCAGTTGCGGGCATCGGGGTGCAGGTTTTTGTCCGCTTTCTGCCAGGCGACGATACCGGCGGCACTCAGCAAGGTGACGGCAATCTGGGGGTAGGCGCCGTTCAGGTAACCGATGTACTGGAAGGGGCGGATCGGGTGAAAGTACCTGAATGTACCGGTACGCAGCATTTCGGAGACCTCCTGCATCGGCTTGAGAAACAGCGGCAACCAGAACAGGAGGTAGGCGAACGCCGGGAGAAACACCAGATAAATCCACGGCGACGGCTTCGGCGACAACCAGGCCCGGTACAACATCAGCCAGGCCGGCACGAGGTAAACGGCCAGCACCTCAAACCACATCAGCTTGGGGAACTGGGTTTGCAGGCCCGTCCAGAACAGCACATACTGCACGATCATCACCGAAAAGGTGAACATGAGCATGGCCAGCGCAACGGTCGCTCTGGGCTGTCGTTTCGGGAAAACCAGAAAAGCAAGGCCCTGGAAAAAACCCTGTCCGGCGGCGAGGAGGAAAAAGAGTGTCCAGGCTTTGGGCATGATGTCGGTGATTCTTTTTTAATACGGTTTTGTGGGGGCCGGCGCTGCCTGGTTAATATTATTGATGATTGATGATTACATAATTGATGATTTTGGATGTAGGGGTAATGGCAACGTTTCGATTATTATACCAGGCTTTTCGAATTGATAAAGATTTTCTATTTTGGATTGAATTTATTGAAAAAATTTATACTCATGTACGCGCTAAAGAAAAAAATGACTCCTTTGGAGATTGAAGATCGGTTGATCGAATTTGCCTCTAACATTATTGAATTGGCAGAAAATTTGCCACAAAGCCCTGCCGGAAGACATTTGGGGGGACAAATCTTGCGTTCAGGCAGCTCGCCTGCGCTCAATTACGGAGAAGCTCAAGCAGCGGAATCCAAAGTGGATTTTGTCCATAAGATGAAAATCTGTCTCAAGGAACTACGGGAGACATTTATTTGTCTGAAGTTGATATCAAAAAGAAACTGGTTTAATCCAGGCAGATTGGAACCCTTGTTAAAAGAGAATAATGAGCTGATTGCCATATTCGTTGCCAGTACCAAGACAGCTGTATTGAAAAAATAGTTTTTTGGTTATACGGATGCCCCATCAACAATCATCAATCATCAATCATCAATCATCAATCATCAATCATCAATCATCAATGAAACCCATCATATCCCTTTTATTCACTGTGGCTGTTTTTGATCTCCCCGCCCAGCCCGGCCCCCTCCAGCAAGAGATCAACGCCCAGGTCTGGAAGCCGTTTCTGGAAAGCTTCAACAGCTATGACGCGGAGACCTTCATGGCCGTCCATCACCCCGAGGCGATCCGGGTGATCGAGGATGCGGATAAGGTGCTGGATTTCGAGGCGTACGGCGAAAATTCACGGACCGGGTTTCAGCGCGGCAAGGAAAGCGGCGTGAAACGGGAGCTTACCCTGCGGTTTACCCGCCGCATTGCCGGTGAGGCCAACGCCTTTGAAGTCGGGGTTTACCGGTCCAGGATCACCCGCCCGGATGGGACGACCAACGATTATTTCGGGATCTTCCATGTGGTGCTGAAAAAACGCGACGGCCGCTGGCAGATCTGGGTCGATTCGGACACCTCGGAAGGAGCGAGCGAGGAAGCCTATCTGGCGGCCGAAGCGATGGAATGAGGAACCTGGAATTGAGTCGATTGTTGGATTGATCCCTCCGGCCGCCGAAGCTCCAAAAGCGAAGGTGGCGATTGATCCGGTTGTCGGCGTTCGTCGTTTGGTCAGCGTAATCGGAACATTCGGAACAATCGACTTGATCGATTCAATTGACATATTCGTTGCAATTGAAAAACTATGTTTTGACCCCGTTCGTTATAAAATTTGAGCCTTTCCCCATGCCAATTACCTGACCAAACCTCGTTTTTAGGGAGCAATAAACGGACGGCCGCAAAAAATGTTTTATATTGTGAGGATATGGCCCTATCAGGTCCAATTCAAAACCAACAGCCCTCAAATGATGAATAAACATACCCTGATCCTTTTTGTGTTGGCCGGCTTCATGTTGATGTCCGGCCGGGTATTCGCTACCCACAACCGGGCGGGAGAGATCTGGATCAAGCAGCTGGGCGACTGCAATACCAGCCTGACCGTGGAAGCTACCATCGTTACGTATACCAAAGCCAGTTCGGTGCGCGCCGACCGGGATTCGCTGGAGATCTGCTGGGGCGACGGCACCTGCGAAAAGGTCGTCCGGATCAACGGTCCGGGCAATCCGCCCAAGGGCGACCTCCTCGAAAATGATACCAAGGTCAATTACTATAAAGCCGTCCATACCTATGCGGCCAGGGGGCAATACCGCATTTCGATGAACGATCCCAACCGGAACGGCGGCATCCTCAACGTCAATTATCCCAATTCGGAACAGGTCCGGTTTCACATCGAAACCATTTACACTTTTCCCAATCCCCAGTTTCAGGGGTGCAACAATACGCCCATCCTGTTGGAACCGCCGATCTACTCGGGTTGCGTCGGGCAGATCTTTACCTATAACCCCGGCGCTTACGACGAAGAAGGCGACAGCCTTTCCTATCACTTCACCGTGCCTTTGCAGGAAAGCGGCGTTGTAGTGCCGAACTACCAGTTTCCCGACCAGATCAGCCCGGGGATGAACAATAGCCTGACCATCAACGAAAAAACAGGGGATATCGTCTGGAGCGCTCCGCAACGGGCCGGCGAGTACAACCTGGCCATCATCATCGTAGAATACCGCAACGGCGTACCCCTGGATACCATGGTCAGGGATATGCAGATCCTGATCGAAAACTGCAGCAACGAACCGCCTATCGTGAATACATCCGTGGAAGAGATCTGCGTAGTGGCCGGCCAATTGGTGCAGATCGAAGTGAGCGCCACCGCACCCGAATTCGAGCCCAGCCAGAAAGTTCGCCTTACGGCTTCCGGCGGTCCGTTTGCGGTTACCATCAGCCCGGCTACCTTCGAACCCGATGATGCCAATTTTGTAGATGACCCCGTGAACAAAACCTTTAAGTGGCAAACCACCTGCGAGCATATTTCCAACCAGTATTATTCCGTCCTCTTCAAAGGGGTAGATAACTTTTTCGGGGATACCTTCGGCCTGGCCACCATAAAACTGGTGCGCATCAAGGTCGTCGGCCCGCCTCCGGAGGATGTGCGGGCCGACTCGGGTTCGGGAGAAGTGGAGCTGTCCTGGCAGCTGCCCTATGCCTGCGACCAGGCGGAAGACGATTATTTCCGGGGTTTCACCATCTGGCGAAAGGAAGGCTCCGCCCAGTTCGACATCGATACCTGCACACCCGGGCTGGCGGGCAGGGGATATACCCAGCTCAACTACGTGCCGACCAAAACCACCAAGGACGGCCGGTACTATTACCTGGATACGGACGTGGAGCGCGGGCGAACCTATTGTTACCGGATCCTGGCGGAATTTGCCAAGACCACGCCCGGCGGCCTCTACGTCTACAACCAGGTGAGCAGCCTGCCCTCGGATGAGGTTTGCATTCAGCTCAACCGGGATCTGCCGCTGATCACCCACGCCGATGTGGAAGTGACCGATACGGGAGCGGGCGAGATCCGCGTTTGCTGGTCAAAACCCAAGGTGGAAGACCTGGATACCGTGCTCAACAAAGGCCCGTATGTGTATGAAGTCCTGCGGGCCAATAATCAGACCGATCAACCGGGGGCTTTCACACCCATCGGGGTGTCCTTTACCAGCCCTTATTTTGCTTCGGCCAACGATACCTGTTTTACGGATACGGGCTTGAATACCAAAGGGCAACCCTATACTTATATCGTTAATTTCTATGTTGAAGGCCGAAACCGGCTCCTCGGGCCTACCAACCCGGCTTCCAGCGTGTTCCTGACCATCGCGCCGACCGATAACGCCAACATCCTGACCTGGACGGAGCTCGTGCCCTGGGAAAATTACGATTATGAGATTTATCGGCGAAATGCCCAGGGCGATTTTGAGAAAATTGCCCGGACCGCCCAATCCCAATATAAAGACACCGGCCTGATCAACGGGAAGGAATATTGTTACTATGTCCGGGCGATCGGTTCCTACGGGGTCGACGGCGTGATCAGCCCGCTGATCAACGACAGCCAGGAGGCCTGCCAGATCCCGGTGGACAATGTAGCGCCCTGCCCGCCCGAATTGACCGTCGAGAACATTTGCGGCAAACCGGTGGATTGCTCCGATCCGAACGTATTGGTGAATACCCTCAAGTGGATCAATCCCATGGAGCTTTGCGCCGAAACGGACGACGTTACCGGCTATCGGATTTACTATTCATCCGTGGAAGGGGGGAATTTTGTCAAAGTGGCGGATATTGACTTTTCCGGTGAAGTGACTTACGAACACCATCCGGACCGGGGCATTGCCGGGTGTTATGTCGTTACAGCGGTGGACACCTTCTTCAACGAAAGCCCGTTCAGCAATGAAGTTTGCGTCGATAACTGCCCGTTCTACGAATTGCCCAATACCTTCACCCCCAACGGCGACGGGAAAAATGACCTGTTCATTCCCTATCCTTTCTGTTTCGTTGATCAGGTGGAATTCCAGGTGTTCAACCGCTGGGGACAGGTGGTGTTCGAAACGAACGACCCGCACCTCAACTGGAACGGCACCAACCTGAAGGGAGAGGATCTGGCGGAGGGGACCTACTACTACACCTGCCTGGTGTATGAACAACGGGTGGAGGGAACCATTTTATCATCGGTGAAATTGAGCGGATTTATTGAGTTGATCCGGTGATTCATAAGTCTGGAAACTGAGCGCAACCGAAGTTGAGTGGTCAGTGGGGCGGTTGGAAATCCATGACCGAAGCGGCAGCTTCCGGGTCTCAAAAACTGTATGGTATGAATGGAAAATTTACCCTGGCGTTTATGGCGCTTTCCGGTCTGATGCTGTTCTCCAATCAATTGATGGCCACCCACAACCGGGCGGGCGAGATCTCGGTCCGGTTGGTCGGCGATTGCAAAGAGAGCCTGATGGTGGAAGCGACCGTTGTGACATATACCAAGGCCAGTTCTTTTCGGGTCGACCGGGATTCGCTTACAATTTGCTGGGGCGACGGGACCTGTGAAATGGTGGCAAGGTCGAACGGCCCGGGTATCCCGCCGCAGGGCGAATTGCTGGAAAACGATACCAAGCGCAACCTCTACATCGCCAAACACACCTATTCGGCCAGGGGACAGTACCATATTTCCATGAATGACCCTAACCGGAACGGGTTAATCGAAAATGTCAATTACCCCTATTCGGACCAGATCAAATTCCACCTGGAGACGGTTTATACTTTTCCCAATCCCCAATTTGAAGGGTGCAACAATACCCCGATCCTGAAGACTCCGCCCATTTTTGTGGGCTGCGTGGGCCAGAAATTCAGTTATAACCCCCAAGCTTACGACGAGGACAACGACAGCCTGGCCTTCCATTTTACCGTTCCGCTTCAGGGAACGAACAGCCCGGTGCCCAATTACAGCTTTCCCGACCAGATCAATGCCGGGCCCAACAACCGGATGACCATCGATGAAACAACGGGACTCATCACCTGGGACAGTCCGCAGAAAGCCGGGGAATACAACCTGGCCGTAACGGTCGTGGAATACCGCAACGGCGTGGCGTTGGATTCCATGATCCGGGACATGCAGATCCTGATCCAGCAATGCACCAACGAACCGCCGGTCGTTACAACGGAAGTAGAGGAGTTGTGTGTTGTCGCCGGTCAGTTGGTTGAGATCGGCGTTTCGGCTACCGCACCCGAATTCGAGACCAGTCAGAAGGTCCGTCTGACGGCCTACGGCAGCCCGTTTGAAGTGCCGGTCAGTCCGGCTACGCTTGAACCGGATAACAACGCCTTTCTCGATGACCCGGTGGAAAAGGTCTTTCGCTGGCAAACCACCTGCGAGCATATTTCAAGGCAATACCATACCGTCAGCTTTGTGGGTATCGACAATTTCTTCGGCGATACGTTCGGCCTGGCCAGTTTCAAGACCCTTCGGATCAAAGTGGTTGGTCCGCCGCCGGAGGAGGTGCGGGCGGAGCCGGGTTCGGGCCAGGTGATGGTGTCCTGGCAATTGCCGTATGGCTGCGATCAGGTCCAGGGTGAATTTTTTCGCGGATTTACGGTATGGCGGCGGGAAGGTTCCAATCCTTTCGACCGGGATACCTGCCTAACTGGACTGGCAGGAAAGGGTTATGTTCAGCTCAATTTCATACCGACCACTGAAATGCAAAACGGCCGCTACGTCTATCTGGATGAAGACGTTGAACGCGGGCGGACCTATTGTTACCGCATTCTGGCGGAATTCGGAAAGAGGGCGCCGGGCGGCCCTTATGTGTACAACGAAGTCAGCAGTCTGCCGTCCGATGAGGTATGCGCGCAACTGAGCCGCGACCTGCCGCTGATCACCCACGCGGATGTGGAAACGACCGATATCGTAACCGGCCAGGTGCGCGTTTGCTGGTCTAAACCCGATGTAGAAGTCCTGGATACCTTGCTCAATCCCGGGCCATACGTTTACGAGGTATTGCGGGCGCCCAACCAGACGGACCAACCAGCCGCCTTTGCGCCCATCGGCGTATCGTTTACCAGTCCGTTCTTCGCCACCGCCAATGACACCTGTTTCACGGATGCCGGATTGGACACGAAAGGGCTGCCGTTTTCCTATCAGATCAATTTTTATGTGGAAAACCGGGGTCGCTTGCTGGGTTCGACCAACGCCGCTTCGACCATTTTTCTGTCCATCGCCCCGACGGACAACGCCAATATCCTGACCTGGACGGCGCTCGTACCCTGGCAGAATTATGCCTACGAGGTCTATCGCCGGAACGAACAGGGGCAATTTGAGCTGATCGGTCGAACGGAAATGCCGAATTACCGGGATGATGGCCTGATCAACGGCAAGACGTATTGCTACTACGTCCGTGCGTTCGGCACTTACGGCGTGGATGGCGTCATCAGTCCGCTGATCAACGACAGCCAGGAAGCTTGCCAGGTCCCGGTGGACAATGTAGCGCCCTGTCCGCCGGAACTGGCCGTAGAGAGCATTTGCGGCAAGCAGATCGACTGTACCGATCCCGATGCCCTGGTGAACACCCTGCGATGGATCAACCCGATGGAATTGTGCAGCGAAACCGACGATGTCACGGGATTCCGTGTTTATTACGCGCCGGTAGAGGGCGGTGAATTCGTCCGGGTAGCCGAGATCGATTTTTCCGGGGAAGTGACCTACGCTCATCATCCTGAACAGGGCATTGCGGGGTGCTATGCAGTCACCGCCGTAGATACCTTCTTCAACGAAAGCCCGTTCAGCAATCAGGTTTGCGTTGACAATTGCCCGTTCTACGAATTGCCCAATGCGTTCACCCCCAACGGTGACGGCCGCAACGAGCTGTTCGTGCCGTATCCCTTTTGCTTTATCGACCGGGTGGAATTCCAGGTCTTCAACCGCTGGGGGCAGGTCGTCTTTGAGACTCAGGACCCTTCACTGAACTGGACCGGCGTCAACCTCAAAGGCGAGGACCTGGCGGAGGGCACTTATTACTACGTCTGCAAGGTCTTCGAACGACGGGTGAGCGGGGTGCCGCAACGGCCGGTGGCGTTAAGCGGTTTCATTGAACTGGTCCGGTAGTTTTTAGTTGTAAGTTGTAAGTATTTGGTTATTATTTGTTTATGATTATTTTGGGCTGTTTATTGTCGTTTATGATGGTTGGCTCCTGTGAGACGGTGCTGGATTTTGTGCCAATCGGGTTTTAATCATGCGCAGTATTTTGAAAATCAAATATTTGCGATTTTGTATCTTCGCAATAAAAACACTTTATTGAACGGCCTCGCGCCTGTAACAAAAATAAACCATCATAAACCAAAATAAACCAAAATAAACCAAAATAAGCGAAGCAGCTTAGCCCAAAAGGATGCGATCAGAAAACCACCGAACCATAAAACCATCCAGCCATATTCCCTACCTTCGTACATTCAAAACAGCATTCCATGTTTACCGGCATCATAGAATCCCTGGGGACGGTTCGTTCCATTCGCGAGGAGGGGACCAACAAGCATTTTGAGATCGCTTCCGCCATTTCCGGCGAGTTGAAGGTCGACCAAAGCGTATCCCATAACGGCGTTTGCCTGACCGTGGTAGCGCTCGGACCGGGTACCCATACCGTTACGGCCATCGAAGAAACGTTGAACCGCACCAACCTGGGAGCCCTAAAGGTCGGCGATACCGTCAACCTGGAGCGCGCCATGCTCGCCGGCGCCCGCCTGGACGGCCATATGGTACAGGGCCATGTGGATGGTAAAGGCACCTGCCTCGGCATCGACGCCCGCGACGGGAGCTGGTACTTCCGCTTCAGCTACGAGCCCTCGCCCGAGCATTTGTTGGTGGACAAGGGGTCGATCTGCGTGAACGGGGTGAGTTTGACGGTGATACTGTTGACTGAAAGTCAACAGTTATTCAGTGTCGCCATCATTCCGTACACCTTTGAGCACACCACCTTCGGCAGCCTCCGGCCGGGCGACGAGGTCAACCTGGAGTTTGATATCATCGGGAAATATATCGGGCGGTATATGGCGGTGTATGGGGGAAGAGTTGAGGAATCGAGGAACTGAAGATTCGAGGAACTGAGGAATCGAGGAATTGAGCCTGCCTGCGTGCCGTTGCCATAGGCTTTGGCCGCCGGAGACCGGCAAGGCAGGGAATTGAGGATTTGAGGAATTGACGGGCAAAGCGGATCATTTTCGTGCCAGGACGCCAAGACGCAAAGATTTATTGCTGTCCGTGGTTCGGCCATTTTTGCAGGAAATGCTCAAATTGAATGACGGCCGCCACTTTTACATTTAGACTTCCGCATTTTACATTTTGCATTGCCCCCAAACTTAACCCGCCCGCGAGAGGCTCCCCCCCGATGCGGCTACTGCCCAAGTCTCCGACTTGCGAATCCCGCGCAAAGGGCAAACCGGTCATTTCCGCGCAAAGACGCCAAGACGCAAAGATTTCGTCTGGCCATTCCAGGAAAAAATGGTCAAAACAACTGACGGCCGCCACTTTTACATTTAGACTTCCGCATTTTACATTTTGCATTGCCCCATCCCCCGTTTAACCCCAAATTCCAACAATTTCCCTAAATTTACCCCGCCCGGTAAAATTCCACCAAAACCGCAAAAACGCTATGCACCAGATCCGCCAGCTCATCGTTCAAAACCGGCTCCGCGAGGCGCTCCTTGCCCTGGCCGATGCCGCGCCCGCCCACCTCCAAACCGAGGCAACCCTGCTGCAAAACCGTTACAACCAATACGAACAGGGTAAAATGCGGGGTACGCTCTATGCTTCCGAGGCCGAAGTGGAGCGCAACCGGATCGTTTCTTCCGCACTGGACCTTTGCAATATGGTGGAGGCCGAAAAACCGGCGTCTAAACCGGACTCCGGTCCTGCCACGGTGAAAGGCCCGAAAAGGGTATTCTTTTCCTACTCGAAATTCGACCGGCCCCTGCTCGAAGAATTCCTCCGGCACTTGTCCGGATTACGGCGAATGGGCAAACTAGAGTCCTGGCAGGATCACGATATCCTCCCGGGGGAGGAATGGGACCAGGCCATCCGGGAAAAACTGCAATCCGCTGATATTATCCTCCTGTTGATCAGCGCGAATTTCCTGTCGACCGATTATATCTGGGATGTTGAGATCAATAAAGCCATGGAACGCCACGAGAGGGGAGAGGCCCGCGTGATCCCCATTATCCTCAAATCCTGCGACTGGGAAGAACTGCCTTTCGGCAAACTCAACGGCCTGCCCTCCAAAGGCAAACCCGTCACCGCCTACGCCGACCGCGATGAAGCCTGGGTGGAAGTCGTCAAAGGCATCAAGCGGGTGCTCGACTGATGGAATGTAAAAAGTGGGCGTTTTAATGCAAAATTTAAAAGTTGTGGGTAAATTGGACTTTTGAATTTGATCTTTTACATTTTGCATTTTCACTTTTCTATATGGCAAGGGGGCCGTTCCTGATCGCATTTTCCATCCTGTCTTTCCTGCTTTCCGCGCAGCAAAGCCTGACCGACAGTCTGCGTGGGGCTTTCCAGCTCGAAAGAGATCCGGTGAAAAAGCTGGAAATCTATTATGATCTGGCCACCGAAATAAAAGAACACAACCTGGAAGCAGCCTTCCCCTATGCGGATACGCTGGAAAATATGGCGCAAAAACAGGGCAACAAAAAGGCTTTGGCTCGTGCCCTGGACCTGCGCGGAGATGCCCTCGTGGAAAAAGGACAGGTGGAGGAGGCCATCGCCTTGTTCCGCAAAGAACTGGTCCTGTTCGAAGAACTGGCCGATCAGCAGGGTCAGGCTATGTGTCTGAACAGCCTCGGTATCGCCTTCAAGGAACTCGCCCAGACCGATTCCACGATCATCTACCTGCTCAAAGCGGCTAAGATCCAGGAGGACCTGGGGGGGATGTCCGAACTGGCCTCCGTTTACAGCAATATCGGTAACCTGTACGTGGATAAACAGGTGTACGACAAAGGGATCGAATTCCTGCAAAAAGCCCTGAAGATCCGGCAGGAGAACGGGGAAGAAAAGCGCAGCATCTACACCCTCAACAACCTGGCGGTAGCCTACGGCTCAAAGGGCGACCTCGACCTTGCAATGGATTACGCCCGCCAGGGGATTGACCTGGCCCTGAAATACGACAACAAATACGTCGCCGGCGTGATCAGCGGGGGCATCTGCCACTTGCTTCACGGCAAGGGCGAAAACGATGAAGCCATCCGGTGGTGCGAGCAATCGATCCGGTACCTGGAAGCGGCCAACCGCCGCCCCAATCTGGTATTCCCCCTCGTCAACCTGGCGACCATCTACAACGACCAGAAAAAATACAACGCTGCCCTTGAGGTTGCCCGGGAAGGCTATCAACTGATGCTGGAATACAAGCAGGTCGAACCCCTTGAGGTGTACTACGAGGAAATGGCGAAAGCCTATGAAGGGCTGGGCAACTACGAACAGGCCTATTTCTGGTACAAGAAATTCATGGTGCTCGATGATTCGCTCTATAAAGCGGAAACCGTCCGGGACATGGCCGAGATCGAAACCAAGTACGAAACCTCCAAAAAGGAAGCCGAAATTGCCAGCCAGAACCTGCAATTGACCCGGCAACAGGGCCGCCTGTTCCGTCAGCGTACCTGGATATTCGGCCTGGGCCTGGGCCTGCTCGCGTTTATCCTGGTCGGTTCGCTGTATTACAACCGGTACCGCCTGCGCCAGAAGGCCATCCTGGATGCCGCCGTCATCCGCGAACAGCAACTGGGCCTCAATGCCGTGATCGAAGCCCAGGAAGCCGAGCGCAAACGCATCGCCAAAGACCTCCATGACGGCATCGCACAAGAGCTGGTAGCGGTCAAACTCCAGTTCAACGCCCTTGAAAACAAGCTCAGGCGGACGGTCCCGGAAGAGTCCGGCCAATTGACCGAATTGTCCCGGCAACTGGATGAATCCTGCACGGAACTGCGCAACATCTCCCACGTGATGCTGCCGCCGGCGCTCGAACAACACGGGTTGGCGCCCAGCCTTGAAATGCTGCTGCGCAATACCTTGCAAACAACCGGACTGAAGGTGGAATTCGACTGCGGAGAAATCCCGGTATCCCTCGATCACCGGATCGCCATCGGCGTGTACCGGATCGCACAGGAACTGATCAACAACATCGTCAAACACGCGGAAGCGGCCAAAGTGATGTTCCAACTGTACGCCGCCGGCAACAACCTCATCCTGCGGATTGAGGACGACGGCAAGGGATTCGACTTTGAGGCGGCCCGCAAAAAAGGCAGTATGGGCCTGCTCAACATCCTGAGCCGGGTAAATACCCTGGGCGGGGTGTACTTTACCGAACCGGGGCAACCGCAAGGGACGGTGTCTACTGTGCGGGTGCCGTTTCATGACTAAGTGTCGACTTCAGTCGACACAACTTCAGTCGACACAACTTCAGTCGACACAACTTCAGTCGACACAACTTCAGTCCTGACTAAGTATCGACTTCAGTCGACACAAAAAGAGAACAAATGAACCCAACAATCAAAATCATCATCGCCGACGACCACCACCTCGTCCGAAAAGGCTTCCGGGCCCTCCTGGAAGAACTGGATTTCGTGGAGGTCATCGGTGAGGCCGCCAACGGGCAGGAAGTCCTGAACCTCCTGCGGTCGGGCAAACACGCCCAGGTCGTCCTGGTCGATTACGAAATGCCCGTCCTGAACGGCCTGGAAACAGTGGAACGCATCCAAAAGGAGTTCTTCGGGGTCCGGACCATCATGCTTACCATGCTCAACAGCCGCGAACTGGTACAGGAAGCCGTTGCCAAAGGCGTCAACGGGTTTCTTTTCAAAAATGCATCCGTCAACGAACTGAGCGATGCCGTCCGCAAGGTAGCGGAAGGGGGCGCCTATTTTGCCAGCGATGTGGCCCTCACCTTGCTGAAACCCACCGCCGGTCCGGAAAATGAACTGAGCGGAAAACTCAGCGAACGAGAGATCGAAGTCCTCAAACTGGTCGCCCAGGGCTTTTCCAGCGCCGAGATCGGCAAACAACTCTTTATCAGCCCCCGTACCGTGGATACCCACCGCAACAACCTCATCCAGAAACTCGGCGTGAACGGGATCGCCGGGTTGGTGCAGTTTGCGATCAAGCATAGGGTTATTTAGTCGTAAGTGGTAAGTCGTAAGTCATAAGTCATAAGTCATAAGTGGTAAGTCGTAAGTGGTAAGTCGTAAGTCATAAGTCATAAGTCATAAGTCATAAGTGGTAAGTTGTAAGTCGTAAGTGGTAAGTCATAAGTGGTAAGTCGGGGGTAGGGCGATTTCGCGACTTTACAACGGACGCTTCCATCAACAATCAATCGAATCAATCGACCTCGCCTCGGTGTGGCGAATCAATCCTTTTTCTCCGTATTTCTGCGTACAGGATTACAAAAACCTGCCGATGATTCCCGGCAAGGCCTTACCCTATCTTTGTAAGGTCAGAACGAACCATAAAATACACTTGCGACTAACCTAAACATCCGGCAGGCGGTCATAAAACCCATCGGAAAAGGACTCCCCGACCGGAATGTTCTTTTCCCCGATGTAGATCCGGTTGCGCTGGATGACAGTAATATGCGGGATGGAAACAATGTACGAACGGTGTACTCTGGCAAAGGTTTTTTCGGGCAGGACCTCCGCAAATACGCTGAGGCTGGTCAGGGTCAACAGGGGTTTTTCGGCGTCGGTGAAGATCTTGACGTAATCGCCCCAGGCTTCGAGCCAGCGTATGTCTTCCAGCATCACCTTGACGAGCTGGTGTTCGGATTTGACAAAGATATAGGTCGGCTGCTCCTGCAAAGGCTGCGCATTCCGACCGGCCAGCCACTCCCCGGCCTTGTTGACGGCCCGGGCGAAACGCTGGAAGTCGTAGGGCTTCAGCAGGTAATCCACCGCGTCGACGTTGAATCCTTCGGCGCCGTATTGGCTGTAGGCCGTGGTGAAAATGAGCGCCGGCGGCCGGCTTTGCAAGGTCTGCAGGAATTGGAACCCCGTCAGGTCGGGCATCTGAATATCCAGAAAAAGCAACTCAACCGGGGTCTGTTTCAGGTGGGACATCGCCAGGAAAGGATCGGTAAAGGTTTGCTCCAACTGAAGACCCGGCATGCGGGCGGCGTACTCGGCCAGCATCTCCAACGCGATGGGCTCGTCGTCGAGGGCGATGGCGCGGAGGGGGTTGTGGTTGGGTGGTTTCATGGTTGTTTGTTTTGGTTTATTGTTGTTTGTTTTGGTTTATTGTTGTTTGTTTTGGTTTATTGTCGTTTGTTTTGGTTTGTTGTCGTTGTTGGCCATCAACAATAAACGACCATAAACAATCATGAACAACCATAAACAACCATAAACAACAATTAACAACACTCGTTAAAAAGCCGGCTTGCCTTTTTCCAAACTAATCGTCAACTCGGCAACGTATTGATCGGGGGTTTCGGAAAGGTGCAGGTCGTGGGCGCCGGGGTACAGGAGCGTCAGCCGCCTTTGCAGGTTCTGGATGCCGATACCGGTCCGCTCTTTTTCGATGCCGGCGCTGTTGAAACGGGCATTTTCCGACCGGAACCGGATGCTGTTTGCCTGAATTTCCAACCGGAACCGGATCGCACTTTCCCGATGAGAACTGACCCCATGTTTGAACGCATTTTCTACAAACGGCAACAGCAGCATCGGCGCGATGCGGATCCCCGACGGATGGCCGGTGACGTCGAAACTCACCCGGGTTTTGTCGGTCAGCCTCAGTTTGTGGAGCGCGATGAAGTCCTCCAGATGGCGGATCTCGTCCTCCAGCAGCACGGATTCCGGCGGGCTGTCCATCACATAGCGCAACAGGTTGGACAGTTGCAACACCGATTCCGCCGTCCGGTCCGATTTGCGGTGCGCCAGCGTGTAGATCGTATTCAGGGTGTTGAACAGGAAATGCGGGTTCACCTGACCTTGCAGGTAGGAAAGCTCCGTTTTCAGCTTTTCATTTTCCAAATCGCGCCGGGCCTGCTCGGATTGAAACCAGGCCCGCGTCACCTGGTACCCCACACTGGCAAACCAGAATGTGATGAAGGCGGACCCCAGCCCCAGAAAACGGCGTTGTTTGAAAAACTCCGCATCCGTTACCAGGTCCAGGCTGACCAGCCCTTTGACCAACAGGATTATGACGAACATGCACCCTGCCACCACCAGCAAATAAACCCCGAATCGCCGTTTTAGCAGCAATTTCGGGACAAAAACCCCGGCGTTCATGTAGAAAAAAAAGATCATGATCCCGAAAAACAGCAGCAACAAGATCCAATTCGATCCCGCAAACGGCTGCGTCAGAACTTTGGGCGCCTCCGCTCCGGCAAAAAACAACTCCCGGATCATGAATGGCAGCGCCATCACCTGCAACCAAACCAACAGATGGAGGAGAATCTTACCCGATCTTGTCCTGAATAACCAATTCATATCTCGTGGCGACGCATAATTATGCGTGTCGCAATTTTTTGCGTTGTAATAAACTTTAAAACCCCATCACCCGGTATTACCAAATCACCCTCCGGCGGCCGAAGCCTCGGCGAAGGCGGCAAATCAACGCACCTTAAACCCCGACACCCCATACGCGCTGAAATACCCCAACACCCGGTCGTCATCGAAATTGCCGGTGGGGTTGGATGGGGTAGGGCTTTGGTTGAACCCCTGGCCCGAAGTCTGCTCCAGCACGTAAAAATAGTCATAAACAGCGGGATCAACGGATTGCAGTTCAACCGTCAATTGGTCGCCGGGTTGGATGTCATAGTCGGCGAAACGGAACGGACGGCTCACTTTTTCCCCGTCCCATACCTTGTCGCTCAGCGTGAAAAAGCCGGGCAGGGGATCGCCGTCGCGGTTGAACGCAATGCGGTAATAATTGGCGACGCCCGCCGGATCCCGGAATTCGACGGTGGGCAGCAGTCCGTCGCCGCCCATGAACGCGGATTCTGTCAGATAGGCGGTATCGACCGGCACGGGCGGAGGCATGGCGGAGGAAGCGGCATATGTTTCGCCGTCGACCTCAACCACCAGCGTGTAGGTGTTGCCCGGTTTGCCCTGCAAATGGCTTGTGGCATAGAGGCCCGGTACCGTTTCCTGCAGGGTATCCGTAACACCTTCACTGTCTGTGATCCAGACCCCGGCATGGCTGACGGCCGGCCAGTTGTTGGGCTCATCAAAATTGAGGGTCCGGGAAATCTTGACGTAATACGGCCCCGGTTGATCGCTGACCCGGCCTTCGATCACCAGCCTCGGCGACGTTTCATTCAGGTCGAGGTCGATGATCTCGGTACAGGCGCCGGTCAGGAGCAGCAGCGGCAATAAGAAGAGCAGATTTTTCATGGTGGTTCTTTTGAAGTTCACGGGTTAGAATTTGAAGTTGTAGGACACCGACGGAATCATCTTGAACAGGGCCGTCCTGACCGCATTGGTCCTGGAAAGATCATAGGCGTCCTGTTCAAAAGTGATCGTATAGGCGTTTTCACGGGCGTAGAGGTTGTAGATGTTGAAGGTCCACTCGGATTCCCATTTTTTGCCGGGTTTCCCTTCCAGGGTAGCGCCGATATCCAGCCGGTGGTAAGGCGGCATCCGGTAACCGTTGCGCTCGGTGTACAGGAAAACCGTATTGTCGTCGATGGAATATTTGCCGGATGGAAAAGTGGCCGCATCGCCGGTATAGTACACGAAATTAGCCGCCAGCGACCATCGGTCCGAAAGCTGGTACATGCCGGTCACCGACAGGTCGTGGGTGCGATCCTGCCGCGCCGGAAACCAGCTGCCGTCGTTCACTTCGGCGAATTGCCGTTCTGTGCGCGAAAGCGTATAGGACAGCCAGCCGGTGAATTTCCCGGTTTGCTTTTTCAGGTAAAACTCCACCCCGTAGGCGCGCCCGGTTCCGTAGATCAGGTCGGCTTCGTAATAAGGGTTGCGGTACAGGTCGGCGTCGTTGCGGTAGTCGACCTCATTGGAGAGCCATTTGTAATAGGTTTCGACGGAAAGCTGGTATCGGTCTCCCGAAAAATTCCGGTACCAGCCCAGGGATACCTGGTCGGAAAGGCCGGGCAGAATGTTGTTCGTGGCCGTCGTCCAGCGGTCGGTGGGGTTGCCGGAAGTGGAGTTGGACAACAAGCGCAGGTACTGGGCATTGCGGGCATAAGCGGCCTTGACGGAACTGTGTTCACCCAGCGCGTAGCTGGCCGAAAGCCGGGGTTCGAGGTAGGCATAGGTCTTGACGGCCTCTTGTTGATCATAATGCCTGGTTTCGACCAGGTTCCGGTCCGCATCAAAGGTGTAGAAGTCGCCGGGCCCCAACAGGGTGAAAGCGCTGAACCGCATGCCGTAGGCGATATTCAGTTTCGGACCGGCTTTCCATTCGCCGGAGGCCCAGAGTGCGTTTTCCAGGGCGTATCGTTCCTGCAGCTGATGGTCGGCGAAGGCGAGAGAGTCACCCGAATAGATCTCACCCGGCGTAACCGCGTGGTGGATCGCGTTGGCCCCGAACCGGAATTTATGGTCAGCCGAAGGGTACCATTGGAGTTCCTCCTTCAGGTTCCAGTCGCGGATATCCGACCGGATGCTGAAGTCGTTGGACGCGGTTTCGATCTTCACCTTGAAATCGTATTCGCTGAAGATGAGCGAGGTATTTGAAAACAATTTGGGGTTGAAAATATGGTTCCAGCGCAAGGTGCCGGTCAGGTTGCCCCAGTCGATGCCGAATTCATCGCCGAGCCCCATGACATCCCGGCCGAAATAGCCGGAGAGGAATACCCGGTTGTTGTCATTGATCCGGTAATTGGCCTTGGCGTTCAGGTCGTAGAAATAGAGCTGGTTGTTGCGCAGGTCTTCGTCGTTGGAGAGTTTCAGGAAAGCGTCGGCGTAGGTTCGGCGTCCCGAAATCAGGAAGGAGCCTTTTTCGGGTACGATCGGTCCTTCCACGTTGACGCGGGAAGAGATCAGCCCGATGCCGCCTGACACGTGATAATCCCGGTCGTTGCCTTCGTTCATTTTCACATCCAGCACAGAGGAAAGCCGGCCCCCGTACTGCGCCGGTTGGTTGCCTTTGTAAATGGTGGCGTCCTTGATGGCGTCCGAATTGAAGGTAGAAAAGAAGCCCAGCAGGTGGGAGGCGTTGTACACCGGCGCCTCGTCCAGCAGGATCAGGTTCTGGTCGAGGCCGCCGCCGCGGACATAAAATCCCGAATTGCCGTCGCCGGCCCCCTTGATGCCGGGCAGCAGCTGGATGGTCTTGAGGATGTCCCGTTCGCCGAAGAGGACCGGCAGCCGGGAGATTTCCCGGACGTTGAGCTTTTCCACGCCCATGTCCGTGCGGGTCAGGTTGTCGTCCGATCGTTCGGCCCTGACGGTCACCTCCGTCAACAGGGCGCCTTCGCTGAGCCGGATGTCCAGGCTGATGTCCTTGTCGAGTTGAACCGCTTTTTCAAACGGTGCGAAACCCACATAGGACGCGGTCAGGGTGTAACGGCCTTCGGGCAGGGTCAGGGAATAGAACCCGTATTCGTTGGTAACGGCCCCTGTATTGTCCAGCCCGGGCACAAAAATGGCGGCCCCGATGAGCTCCTCGCCTGAACCGGCATCCCGGACAGTGCCGGAGACGGTATGCCGGACGGTTTGAGCCGATAATGCCTGAACCAGGGACGAGAAAAAAAGCAAACAGAGAATGCGATTGGATGTCATGGCGCTCTTTGGGTTATTAATGTTGCCGCAAAGAACAGGGCATTTCCGATGGGGTGCAAACCCGATCTGTGAACGCCGTAATTTTGTCTTTGAATCCCGCATTCAGGCGTTTGCAACAATTTTTAAAGGATTTGCAACATGAGTATTAACGCAAAGGCCGGTTATAGGGTCACCTTTGTACCGGTAACCAAATGAATCATTTATCTAAAAAATCAAACCATGCAATTCGATTATCCACACACCATTGAAAATGGTAATGGCGAGAAAATTACCTTTCTCCGGTTGACCAAAGGCCCCGCCGGTGATCGTTTGGAGGTAGAAAACTTTGTGACGCCGAACAGTGGACCACCCATGCACGTCCATTTCAAACAGGATGAAGGCCTCACGGTTGTAAAAGGGCGTATCGGTACCCAGATTCAGGGAGAAGAACCCCGGTATTTCGGCCCCGGCGACTCGGTGGATTTCAAGGCCGGCATACCGCACCGGTTCTGGAATGCCGGTGAGGAACCGCTGATATGCTCGGGTTATATCCAGCCGGCCAATAACGCCGAGTATTTTCTGACCGAACTCTATAAATCGACGGCGGCCAACGGCGGCGTGCGCCCCGGCACCTTCGACAGCGCCTGGTTGCTAAAACGCTACGGATCGGAGTTCGATATGCTGGCTGTTCCCGGATTCGTCAGAAAGGTCATTTTTCCGGTTGCCTTGTTCTTCGGCAATCTGACAGGCAAGCACAAGAAATTCGCAGGGGCCCCTGAGCCCGTTTGATATCACCTTTTCCTATTCAAACCCGAATTAACTCAATTTGACCATGAAAAAGTTCTTGAAAATTACCGGCATTATCCTCGGCGTGATCCTGTTGCTGATCCTGTGCGTTGCAGCCTGGATCAACTGGGGCGGCATGCCGGGCTACGAAGTAAAACCCATTACGGCAAACATTAAAACCGATAGCCTGACATTGGCCAAAGGGCAAAAGGTAGCCGAAAATATCTGCGCCTATTGCCACCGCGGCGAGGACGGCCGGTTGAGCGGCAGGCTCATAATGAAACCCGATTCGCCTTTTGGCGAGATCTGGTCCGGCAACCTGACCAAAGACCCTGACCACGGGCTGGGGCGCTATTCGGACGGCGAATTGTTGTACCTGCTCCGGACCGGCATCAAACGCGACGGCCACCCCGCGCTGCCGTTCATGATCATGAACCGCATGGCCGATGAAGACCTGAACGCGCTGGTGGCCTATCTGCGTTCCGACGCCCCTTCGGTGGAGCCCGTCGCGGTTGAGCGCACCTCCAAACTCGGGTTTTTACCCAAGGCCCTGTTCAAACTCGGCGCCATTAAGCCGGTAGAATATAAGGGAGAACCCATCATAGCTCCGCCACCTTCCGACCAGGTGGCCTACGGGAGATATATCTCCGCCTCCCTGTATTTCTGCGCGGAATGCCATTCGGCTTCCTTTGAAACCTTCGACCAGTGGGACCCCGAGAAATCACCGGGCTATTTCGGCGGGGGCAACGTGGTGGAGGACCTGGATTTAAACCCGGTATTTTCGGCCAATATCACACCCCATCCGGAGTACGGCATCGGCAACTGGACGGAAGAGCAATTCCGCCTGGCCGTCCGCAACGGGATCAACGCCGATGGCCGCGCGCTGAGTTTTGCCATGCCCAAATTCGCCCTGCTGAGCGATGAGGAATTGAGCGCCATCTGGGCCTACCTCCGCACCGTACCGCCCCTGGATAACCAGGTCGTCCGCGAAGCAACCGCCCGGTAAACCGTCCACCGTAGACCGTCCACCGTAGACCGTCCACCGTAGACCGTCTACCGTAAACCGTCTACCGTAGACCGTCTACCGTAGACCGTCTACCGTAGACCGTCTACCGTGAACCGTGGTCCGTCTACCGTCAAAGATCGACTTTTGTTGTTTTATTATCACGGGGAGGAGCCCGGCGGAATGAGACATGACCGTTCCTGGAATTCTCCCCGTTCTTTTCAACCGGTGAACTGCCGCATATGGTCTGTTTCCTGGTGCTGTTGGTCGGAAAGAATGGCCGTTTTGGATGGACAGCCTGAGATTTGGACACCAAAAACACCATGGCATACCCGGGTAAAACGATCGTCAACCCGTTGAGCGGTCAGGAATTGAAATTTCTGCGCACTTCAAAAGATACACAAGGACAACTGCTGGAAATGGAAGCGCGTTATCCGGCCCATTCCAAAGAACCGGCGCCCCACTTTCACCCCGAACAGGATGAATTCTTTGAGGTCCTTGACGGGGAAATGACGGTTCGGATACACGGCGGCCTGCAGGTACTCCGTAAAGGCGACAAGCTCCATATCCCGCGCGGCACCGTCCACTCCATGTGGAATCACCGCGACCACCCGACGCTGGTGAGCTGGAAAGTCGTTCCGGCTATGGATACCGAGCAATTTTTCGAAACCTTCTACGGCCTGGCAGCCGAAGGCAAAGTCAATGCTTCCGGCAAACCCGGTCTCCTCCAGATGGCCCTGACGATGAACCGTTTCAACCGGGTGTTCAGACCGGTCAAACCACCTTACAGGGTGATCAGCATCCTGTTCTGGATCCTGACCCCGGTCGCCTGGCTGGCGGGTAAAAAGGCGGTATATTCCCGGTATTTGGAATGAAAACGGAGCAAAACCAAGCAGAACGCTTTCGGGTACTCATCAATTATATCCGTTCATTTTGCTTACTTTTGTGAAAATGAAGTGCCATGCCCTCTCCTTTCCCCGGAATGGATCCTTACCTGGAAGGTCACCTTTGGCCGGATGTGCACAACAGTCTGGCTTATCTGATCTCAGTGCAATTGACTCCGCGGTTAGGGGCTTCATATGTCGTCCATTTGAATAGCTATACGGTCGAAGATACAGCTCCGGAAGAAGATATCGGTATCATGTATCCCGACGTTGAAGTGTTTATGCGATCGGACCAGGTAAAAGAACCCCCACCGGTATACGGAGAGGAAACGACACCGGAAACCATTATTCTTCCTTCCTTTAAACCGGTCGAAGTTCGAATACCCGTAGTAGAAATAAAAGATCGCAAAAGCAATCAGCTGATAACGGCCATCGAGATCCTTTCGCCCGTCAACAAGCGAAGACCGGGGCTCCAACCCTACCGGGATAAACGCCTGAGGCTGCATCAAGCCGGGGTGCATTTATTGGAAATCGACCTGATTCGGAGGGGCGAAAGGCCTTTAGCGCATCCTTATTTGCCCAAATCACATTACCTCGTTACCCTTACAAGGGGAGGCTCGGGTCAAACCCAGGTCTGGGCGCTTGATATAAAAGACCCGTTGCCGGTGATTCCGGTTCCCCTGAAACAACCCGACGGAGATATTGCACTTAATCTGGGAGAAGCGCTGACCACACTGTACCAACAGCGCGCCTTTGAAAAATCCATCAATTACAGCGAATTGCCGCCGCCTCCGGCCTTTTCGGAAGATATCACAGCCTGGATGAGAACCCTGGGCTGCCTTACCTTAACCGATCACTGACAACGGATCATCGGCCACTATCAACCGGGACCCTCCGCCCTTCCTTCACCGACTGGTAAATCGCATCCACCACGATCATATCGCGCAGGCCTTCTTCGCCGGGTACGAGCACGTCGGTATTGTCCATGATCGCTGCAGCATCCTCGTCCATTTGTTTGGCCTGTTCGTTGGGGGTATCGATATTCAGGGCCTTGCCGGTACTGGTCACGCCCTGCACGCCGCGGTAAGCCTGGAAAGGATCCAGCCGGTACCAGCCTTTTTCGCAGACGGTATGGAGCGTATTCATCCCCATGCCGAAGCTGGTGGAGCAATTGGCGAGCGCCCCGCCGGGAAATTCAAGCTGGAAGAGCATCGTCTCATCCACCTCCGAGTACAGTTCGGGCCGGGTAGTGAATTGCTGGGCCGTCACACCGATGGGCTCCTCACTTGTGGCATACCGGGCGGCATTGAGCGAATAAACGCCCATGTCGAACATGGCTCCGCCGCCCATTGCTTTTTTGAGCCGCCAATGGTCGGTGCGCGAATCCCGAAAACCGGCGGAAGCCGTTACCAGGCGGACCGCACCCAGCGTTTTTTCCTTGCCGTACCGGATGATCTCCTGGGTATTGGGCTCGTGCTGCATCCGGTAGCCGATGGACAATTTGACCTTGTTGTCCCTGCAACCCTTGATCATATCCCTGCATTCGGCGGCGTTCATGGCCATCGGTTTTTCACACCAGACGTGCTTGCCGGCCCTGGCTCCACGGAGCGTGAATTCCTTGTGGAGGTTATTGGGCAACACAACATACACCACATCGATATCCGGATTGTCGGCGATGCTGTCGAAATTATCGTAATTGTAGACGTTCTTGTCCGGAATCCCGTGTTTTTCCTGCCATTGTTTAGCCTTTTCCGGCGATCCGGTGACGATCCCCGCCAGGTAGCATTTTTTGGTCACCTGGAGGGCGGGCGCCAGCAGGTCGCGGCTGTAATAACCCAGTCCGATGAGGGCCACGCCCAGGCGGTCCTTTTTCTTTGGGATGATCAGGTTGGGAAATGCTGCGGTACCGGCTGCAAGAACGGCGGCCCCAGCGGCGGTGGTCCGGATGAATTGGCGTCGTGTGGTCATGTTAATCAGGTTTTTGAGTCATCAATTATTGGTTGTTCTGCTTGAAGGGCGTGGTGCAAGTTACGCAAGGATTTTGTTTTTGCTAACCGGTCCCCGATTGTAAAGGCTAAAAACTTCGCTATATTTGAGCGCCTGCCCGCATATGGGCAGCGGATGCGAATGGAACTTCATGAACCAATAGATTTGCGGCCCGGCCAAGTGGTCGCAGGCCTGATTTCCTGCATTTTCCTCCTCTTCCCGGGGTTCAACCACCGCCTTATGGCCCAACAATTCATCAGTGTCCGAGACGGTCGACTCTATCTTAACGACCAACCTTACTATTTCCTGGGGACCAATTTCTGGTACGGCTTCAACCTCGGCGCTTCGGAGATGGGCCGGCAACGGCTGTTAGCCGAGCTGGACGAACTCCACTCCCTGGGGGTCGCCAACCTGCGCATCATGGCCGCTACCGAAGGGCCGGATACCGAACCCTGGCGCGTATCGCCGGCGCTGCAACCGGAACCCGGCGTGTACGACGAATCCTTGTTGCAAGGCCTGGATTTCCTGCTGGCGGAAATGGCCCGGCGGGATATGAAGGCCGTCCTTTGCCTCAGCAATTTCTGGCAGTGGTCCGGCGGCTTTGCGCAGTATGTCGCGTGGTCGGAAGGGAAAGCCGTTCCCTATCCGCCGCCAGCGGAGGGCGGCAACTGGATGGGCTTTTCCACCTGGTCCTCCCGGTTCTACAAAGACAAGGCCGCCATGGAATTGTACGACAACCTGGTGCGGAAACTGATCGGACGGACGAATTCCGTCACAGGGATGCCGTACCGGGAAGATCCCGCCATCATGGCCTGGGAACTGGCCAACGAACCGAGAGGCATCCTGCGCGCAGGGGCTTACCGCCGATGGGTCCGGCATGCCGCAGGTCTCATCAAATCCCTTGATCCCAACCACCTGGTGACCATCGGCAGCGAAGGCAATACCAATTTTCCGACCGGCAACCACTTCAAACGGGACCACCGCCCGAAAGATATCGATTATACCACCGTCCACATCTGGATCCAGAACTGGCAGTGGTATGACCCCCTCAAACCGGAAGAATCCTACGATCATGCCCTGGAAAAAGCCAAAGATTATCTGGAAAAACACCTCAAATGGGCCGAAAAACTGGATAAGCCGCTGGTCCTGGAGGAATTCGGCATCGCCCGCGACGCCGACGATCACGACCCTCTATCCCCAACCGCCTGGCGCGACCGGTATTACCGCGAAATGTTCAGTACGGTGCATGAACTGGCCGCCTCAGGCAGGAAGATATCCGGGTGCAATTTCTGGGCATGGGGCGGAAAGGGCCGGCCGCGCATACCCAAGGGCTTCTGGCAACCCGGCGACGACCTGATCGGCGATCCGCCCCACGAAGCCCAGGGCTGGTATTCGGTTTATGACCGGGATGCCTCCACCCTGGCCATCATCCGTGAGTTTGCCGCCAGGATGGGAGGGGTGAGGAATTGAGGAACTGAGGAATTGAGGAATTGAGGAACTGAGGAATCGAAAAATTGGACCGATTAAGTCGATTAATCCGAATGATTGGATTAGACTGACCAACTGACGGACGCCCCAAATCGAATCAATCGAACAATCGGAATCGGAACAATCGAACAATCGGATCGACAACAATCAATGGACAATCGATTAATCCGAATTGGATTAGGCTGACCAACTGACGGACGCTGAGTAACTGCCGTAGGCGACTTTGTCGTCCGGAGGCTGAAGCTACGGCGGGCGGTGGAATCAATCGAATCAATCGAACAATCGAATCAATCGAATCAATTGGAACAATCATTTATTGAAGAACTGAGTAATCGAGGAATCGAGGAACTGAAAGCAAAACCAATCGACGGACGCCCCAAATCGAATCAATCGAACAATCGGAACAATCGAATCAATCGAGGAATTGAGGAACTGAGGATTCGAGGAACTGAGCCTGCCTGCAGGCCGCCTGGCAGGCCAGATCACCAAATCACCAAATCAATCATCACCAAATCACCAGATCAACCTCCGGCGGCCGGAGCCTCGGCGAAGGCGGCAAATCAACAACAAATCACTCCGGCAGCCATAGCTACGCCATCAGCTTGACGAAGGCGGCAGATCACTCCACCGCCGTAAAGTTCATCGAGGCATTGATCGTCCCGTCCCCTTTCTTGTCCCAGACCTTCACTTCCCACAGGTATTCGCCGCCGTTGACCATGGGGGTGCCGATGGTGATGTTGCCCGACAACTCGGCGGCCACTTCGGGGTCGAGGCCTTCGGCGTCGTATTGGGTGAACAGGTCCGGCGCATCGATCACGGCGGCTCCGGCGCTGTCGGTCACGCGGATGGACATGCCCGGGTAAACCTTGCCCTCAACCGCCTTAAAGCCGCTGACCCCGAGAAATGCATCACGATGCGGCTGCCCAGCTGGAAGTCGGTGCTTTTGAAAACCTGATTGTCCTTGGAAAGAAAAACCTCTTCGGCGCCCAAGCCCTTATAGGCATAGGACAACCCCGTGGTCAGGTCTTTGTTGACGCCGACCTGGCAACCGGTTACAGCGAGCGCCAAACCGGCAATTGCGATCAGAATAGCAAAGGAAAAGCTCTTGTTTTTCATCATGGTAAAGGTATTGAGTTTATTAGTTGTAAGTCATAAGTCATAAGTCGGGACCGTTCAGAATTTTGTGTCAACCGGATTTTTAGCATGCGCAGCTTGCTAAAAATCAGATCTTTGCGTCTTTGCGTCTATGCGTCTTTGCGTGAAAACACTGTTTTGAACAATCTCCATAAGTCCCCATCAAGGCCACTTACCACTCACCACTTACGACTTACAACTTACCACTTACGACTTACGACTTACAACTTACAACTTACAACTTACAACTTACGACTTACAACTCGTCTTAACACAAAGATCCGAATCCGGGTCAACGCCGGCTTTAACCTTTGTCGCCAAAATTTTAAAAAATGTGCCGGCCTTGAAATTCCACAAATTTTAAACATCCCGCTACAAAATCGAAAACGCCTGAACCGGCCCGGACCCACCTTTGCGGCATCCCCGGAGAACCGGCGGAATTCACCAAACCAAAAATGGAAATCATGAAAAAGAGCATTTTCCCGATGTTGATCGCATTTGTGCCTATGCTGGGCTGTTCGCAACCGGCCGTTGAAATTACTGGTGTTTGGGTGACCGAACACGACGGCGATACGGAAACCCTGCAATTCAACCCCGATGAAAGCTTCACGATCCGCTGGGAAACCGGTCGCGGAACAGCAGACGCGGCGGGCGCTTACTCGCTCAGCGGCCGGTCGCTGACCCTGGTTTTTGAAAACGGCGAAACCCTGCAGTATAAGGTCCGGAATTACCTGCAAAATAGAAGTTTTTCGCTGTATTTCCCCGGACGGGCGATACCTGGCACTACACCTGCCGGCTGACCGGCGACCAAATGGCCGGCAACGGCGGGTATGAAACAACAGGAAACGATTACAGCGAAACGGCCGTCTATAACGAGCCCGCTACCCCGGAATACACCCCCATTTTCGGCGAACCTTCCCGGGCCGATCTGACCCTGCTCAACCATATCGGCGGCTCGTGGCGCTGCCGGGCGTCAAAAGAGACCATCAAGTTCATGGATTACGGCAAGGCCTTCGTCGTAGACAGCAAGAACGACACCTACCTGGTCCTCTATTCCGTCGACGGCAAAAGCCTCCGCTTCCAGGACAAATACGACACCAGCGGGACCTTTTACTTCACCGGCACCGTGGAAGACATCAATGACAAGCGGTTTATCCTTCGGAACGACAAGACGGGAGAGCAATACACCTACGAGTTATTGGGCCCGGTGGAGATGACCGGGTATGAAGCGCAGTTGTTGTTGTCTTATAATTCTTTGATCCATACGTTGATTGTGGGGGAGCGGAATTAGGCTAAGGATCGTTGAATTAATAAGTGTCGCTTTTGATAGGTCAGGCACCATAGTTTCGGGAGGCTATTTTTTCGACAGGCAAGGCGCGAGAAGGGAACATAGCGGGACTCTGTGACCGCCGAGCAACGCAGCAGGTCGGAAAAAGAGGCCGCGAAACTTGAGTGGTATCTAGATTTCGCGCCACTAGACGTTGGATTGATTGACGATTGTTGATTACATGATAGCTGATTGTTGATGGAAGCGCGCGTAAAAAGATGAACGGCCACAGATGTCCCGGATCGAAAATCAACAATCGTCACTTATCAACTCATTGGTATTTATGGGTAAAGATTGCGTTGTTCAACAGAACAGTTCCGGATAGCGTATCTTATTCTTCTTCCTCAGCAGTTTTTGATTCCTTGGCCCGGATTATTGCCAGCTTGAGTTGTTTGAAAGTCAGGAAATCCCTGGGTGAGGAAAAGTGCTTTTCAGTCGCTTCATAATAACCCTCGGCTAATTTGAGATAGTCCTTTTTCAGGCTTTTATCCGTGGAAAGCAAATATAGACGGAGGTAGTACCAGCCCAATGTATCGTAAAACCTGCCTTGCCATTCCGTAAAGCTCTCATAGTTTTGCAGTTCTTCAACCAAAGGCTGGAGCTTTTCAAATTCTTTGCTGTTGCTGCACTTGGTTGTGTAGTAGATTACATTGTTCAGTGCGTATAAATAACTTTGAAACCGGAGGTTCTCCTTGTTTATGTCATCGTCAAGCCTGTTGGCTTCCAGGTATTTATATGATTTTTTTGCATATTTTAGGGCGCCATCCTGGAAAAATAATTGATACTCCTTGCTTTTAGTCTGGTTTTCCCAGGCTTGCAGGTGCATTTCCGGCAGATCAGGCTTCAGGTGGGTTTTACTGATCCACAGACGGAAGTACAGGTAACCCACGCCAATCCAGACCTTGTAATTTTTGGATTCTTTGGAAAGGACACACCGTATGATCTTTTTGACCCGGTCAATACTGTCTCTTCTGCCTTTTTTGGCTTCTATTAAAGCTGCTGCGTAGATCAACGCCAGATCATACCTTTGAGCGATGGAGGTTTCTTCGTATTCAGCGCCAAGTTTCTCGATAAGGTGATTTTTTCCAAGTATCCAGGCAACGGTGAGGGCTAAAAGAAAACGTCTGGCCTTTTCAGGGTTGTCCGGTCGGTAACTTAAGGAGGTCATCAAATCGTAAACGGCAGGCGGGAGCCGGGAATCATCATCATCTGCAAAATCAACCAGGACATTGAGGATTTTTTGTAACCCCGGAAGCCTTCGGGAATCCAGGCCGAACTTCATTAATGCAAAATCCCGGAAGATATCCGACTTGATGCCCTTTTTCTGATCGAAAATAGTTTTGGACTGGTAAATGATATCTTTGAAGCCTTCTATTATAGCGCTTATTTTAATTGAGTTCTGGAGGTTTAAATTCGCTTGATCCAGGGTCTTGTCCAGTTCTTTTTTAATGCTATCTGTAATGAGGGGTAGTTCCTTATCATGAAAATTATAAACCTCTTTTAATTCAATTACTAATGATTCGTAAGCTTTATTTTCCAACCAGATCTCCTGGACAAATTTCACGTTGATTATTTCAGTAATTGCCTCCTCAAATTCTTTTCTGGACTGCTCTAAATTTTTGATCAGGTCTTTGTCGCCCCGGAAGGAGTTGAATTCTCCGCGCACTAACGCCTTGATCTCTTCCTGTTTTTTTTCAAGAGATTTGAAAAAGGATTCGGTTTTGTCTCCAACTGTAAATACAGCTTCTAACACAAAAAACAAGGAATCGCGAACAATCGGGATCCATTTTTCATTTTTCTCATTCCAATAGGCAAATAATTGAGGGTAACCCTGGCGAACGATATTGATGGCTTCTTTTACTTTACTGGAACTCGCGAAGAAGACCGGTAAGGGAAGCCTGGGATCCTTAAGGTGGTTTTCCAGTAAATTCTGGAGATAATACAAGGCAAGGGCATCATAGAAATTATTGTTGGATCGATCGGGGCGGACTTTATCAAAAGCATTCCAGATGGTTTCTAACAGCTTCGGGTTTTTAATGTCGTCCAACTCTTGTCCATATTCTACGAAGCCCAGAATTTTTTTATTGATTAAATATTTTAACCGGTTCGCCCAAACCTTTTCCCGGAGCAGATAATTTGCTCTGTAGAGGTGGCCTCCCTTTTTAATTAATTCATTGATATAATTGTCAATATTTGACTCATTAAGATTGTTAGGTACATTGCGGGAATCCAGTTCCTGGGCATAAAGCACTTCAGTGACCAGGTTGGAGTACTGCTCCCGGGTGGGTGATTTGAAAAAAGTATCAGATTGATCAAGTTTGGTTTCAAATTCCATTTGATGCGGTGGGAGCATCCTTATCGTCTCAAAAAAACCATCAAAAGCCAACGCATAGACAGATAATTTTCCGCGATCCCGCCTGATGGCTGCCCGGTCAAATTTGAACCCGGAATCATATGCCCACCCTCCTTGAATCAGATTGATTACGTCAAAAGAATCGAAATAATAATTCAATTTTGGTTTATTCCTTTCTTCAAGTTCCTGAATAAAATAACCCTCAGCTACATCCTCAAAAAAGTCCAATCCGTCACTGTCGCGTTCTCCAATGGATTCGGCTGTTAATTCTGGATTAACATTGGTATTTCCTGAGCTCATGGTACTAGTTTAAGTTGATTTCAGCTGATTTTTCATTGGCAAAGTCAAAAATCTTACGGGCCAAACTTTTATTAGTGGTATGAATTTTAATCGGATTGGATTCAAAAAGAGTATTTAGCCGACTGCCCGCCCGGATGAAATCTTCGATTTGAGCGGTCCTTCTCTCTACAAATTTTCTCATAAACGGAGCATCTACGGTATATGGGGTCAATGTGATAAGTACGCCGAAATTTCGGAAAATTGCTTCCATATCTATTCTCCTGGCTTCGAGCTTCATTAAAAGGGGCTTCATATTGATGGCGGTAATTTCATCGTTCTTTTTCAGGCCTTCGATGATAGAAAAAACCAATACATTCAGTTTTCCGGCGTCATTAACCGCTGAGTTTACCCATTCATTTATAATTTGCTCCGATAATTCTTCCTCTAAGGATAGAAGTGCGGCCTCTTCCAGTTTGTCTTCTTCTATTAAAGGCGCCGAGCTGGTTAGGCGCTGCTGAGGCTCAACCGCCGCAGAAACAGGCTCCAACGCCAACTTTTCAACCTTATCTTCCGCTCCGGGCCCGGGTGAGGGCGCCTCCAACTCCAAATGGTCAAAAACGCCCTCCACCAGATTTCTAAGGTCGGCATTGACTATCGCCAATTCCTTTCCGGCAAATTCGGCGAGCTTATTTTTCCAGCCCCCCGGGGAACCTTTTTTTAAGGTTCTGGCAATTTCTTCGAGTACGTATTCCATATCCGCACCGATGTCTACTCCTTTGGGCGGAAAGGATTTTTCATCCATCGTGTTGAGCAGGCGAAGGGCCTTGTACGGTCCTTCCTTGTCCTCCTCATCCCGAAGGTAGGTTTCCATCATGGCCGGCAGCATGTACGGCTGCCCGGGTACGTTCAGCAACTGGGCGGCCTCATCGTAGTCCAGGTCGTAATCCTTGTGCTGCAGCATGATCTGCGCCAATTCCAGCCGCAATTTCGGCTCAAGCCCGGTTTGACCCACTTTGCGCCGCAGGTACGAAAACGGCAGCCCGTCCCGGTGTTTGGCCGTGATGGCCTTGATCTTGGCCATTACCCCGACCGCCCGTTCGTCCGTTTTGCACAGGGCAAGAGCCTCTTCGAACAGCCTTTCCAGTATGTCAAACGTGCGCTTGAGGGTCGTGTACGGTAAATTCATCGCCCAGTCGAACACGAGTTCCGTCTGGGAGGCATAACGCGAAGGAATGAACCGAAGCTCGGTCATCAGGTCCGGGTCCTCGTACAACAAGGCCCGGATGAACCCGGCCAGTTCATTGGTATCCAGCTCAGCGACCAGCTTGTTGAGGCCGCTCCTCCATTCCTGTTCGTTCCGGGGTTGGTTATCGGGGGGCGGCATGTCCGTCACCCTTTTGATGTACGCGTCCAGCACGTCGCCCGGCACCTTCCCGGATGCGGCGGCATTAGAGGTATCACTTTGTTTCTCAAAGGATATGTTGAGCGATCTGATCTTGTCCAGAATCTGCTTTTTCATGATGCTTACGAAAAAATTTCAAAACTTTCCAAAAATGATAATTTAAAGTAGGCGCTTCGGCCTACGGCTTCCGCAATTATGCGCTTGCGGCCGTTTATCGGGCGCTCATAGGTCGGATTGACAATCCCGAACCGGGTCTCCGTTGCAGGCGGCGGCTGAAAACCGGCCATGAAGTCGGCGTCGCACCAGGTAGGGCGGAAAAGCTGCATCCCTTCGGCGGCAGGGTGGTACCGGAATACCATTACCGCCAGGCGGTTGCCCGCTTCATGCCACGAGGGGAGATCAAGAAATTCCCTGGCCTCTAAACTGGACATGGAATGCAAAAGTTCCCTCGGGTCGCCGATTTCGCCTTCCGAATCCCAGAAGAACCAGTTCAGCATATAGTCGGCTTTAACCCTGAGATAGCCGAACCTTCGGCCTTGCAGCCACTCTCCCGGTTTGGGGTGCTGCTCCAGATTGTCAATAAAACGATCGAACCGCGCTGCGGTCGGGAACCAGGTACTGTATTGCGTTAGGAACAGGTTTTGAATCAGATCAAGAGGGATAACTATTCCGATTCGTTCAGGAGCGGCGGCGTATTGTTCAATTTCCGTTCCTTGGAGTTGGAGCCAGGAGTAGAATTGCTGCCGGAATTCCCCCTCCAGGGTTGTGCATGAACAATCCTCCGGGAGTTCAACAAACTTCCTGACAATATATTGCATTTCCGGATGGGCCAGAAAATGCTCCGCTATCAGGTTTTTCACAGCAGCGGTATTTTCGGTTTCCCATCCTTTCAGGATGCGTGATATTTTTTCTCTTTCTTGCGGCTTTAGTGTGGCTGCCTCTTCTGCAAATGCTAACATTTGGGTTAAAGTTTTCTACACGATAGACTTTAAACCGGAGACAGTAAAGATATGGTTTTTCGTTAAAAAGGTGCAGCAATCCGCAAAAAAATCCCAACCGTTCGCCGGTAGCCTTCTTTTCAGGTACGTTTACCCGGAAAGGCGGTGCAATACAGCATTAGGTGCATAATGCGATAAGTAGCGGAAAGGTAATTGGATCAGGCGCGTCAAAATGGTCCGTTGCGCGAATAACAGGCGCATCCGTCAGTTGCAGTGGTTTTCATAATTTTAGGTGTTATGGTGGTGAATTTTATAGTATACCGGAGAAAAACCATGTCTTTCAGGTAGAAAAATTGTTTCTTTTTTAGTTTCTTTACATACTTTGATCTGAATCAGATAGAAAAAATGATAAATCCCCTGAAAATCGGGGCCATTTTTAAAAATAAATAATTCCCCTTGACACAAACCTACTGGATACGGCAGCTTGTCCGGGCCTTTGGCGAGGGGCGCATCGTGGTGGCATTGCCTTCCAGGGACAAGGACGGTACCGGGGTGTCCTACCTTGAGGCGGGGTCATGGCGCTCAATAGGGCCCCGTTTCCCGGTTTCCTGGGATGCGGCGCCCCCGGTAATGGACGGCGCCGTACCGGCCCGGACGATCGCCTGGTTGAATGATCGCCTGGATCAGCCTTTCACCGCCGGGGCGCATGCGCATCCGCTGGAAGCGTGGGGCTTCAGGGCCGGATTCGTATTGACGGACGACAGCGCAAACAACCTTCGGCCGCCCGCTGCTGAGGGACTGGCGGCTGCCTTGCTCAACGAACGATTTTACCGGATACAATCGGCCTTTTCCGTCTCGAAACTGAATACCCTTAAAAACGATCTTCAACTGACCCAGGCCTTTCTTGAAGCCTTTTGCCAGACCTTTCTGCCGGAATCTTACAAGTCTTCCGCCGCCGGCCTCTGGGTGCCCTATTGCAAACCCCTTTTTCAGGGCGTTTCGCTGGAAGAACGCGAATTGCAGCTCGGCCAGCACGCGGTATTCTTTAAAGCTGCCCTGTCCGACGGCATGGAAGCCGGCTGGCTGAAAACGCAAACCGAGGAATTGTTCGGCGCCATACTGGAAAAGTGGGAACTCTGCCGCCGGCCCGAACAACTCGCCGCAGGACGGTTGGAGGAGATCCTCACAGAAGTAAAGAACAGCCGCCAGCTGCTGGAAGCGCAACAGACTTCCCTCGAAACGGCCTGGCAAAACCTGGGCGAACTGCGGGCGCTTTCCCACCGGTGGGCTTCACCCGGCGCCAGCGTCGATTTCGAATTTTACCGGGGCACCGAAAGCTGGTCGATCCGCTTTGAAGGCGAACTGGTGAAAATGGCCAACCAGTATACCATGGGGCTGATCTACATCCATCAGCTGCTCCTCAACCCCGGTACGGAGATCTCCTGCCATCAATTGTACCTTCGGTCAAAAAATGACCTGAACCAATCGGCGCCGCTGTGGCGCGAACTGTCCGATACCTACGGCAAGAACACCCACCCCGACGACGAAAAAAGCTGGCTTGAAACCATCAAACGGATCGAGCCGCACTTGCGCAACGCAAGACCTGAGGCCGCTGTTGAATTGCAGGAATACCTCGTCTTCGCGGCCGAGCAACTCTATCGCATCAATTCTTCCCAACGGAATTTCCACCTGATGACCGATGCCCGCCGGCAACTCAAGGTCCGCAAACTCGAACTGGAGCCCGGGCAATCCGACGAACGATTTTATAAAAAAGGAATGACCCTCAGCGGTGTCCTCTACTCCGGCCGCGAAGACAGTCGCGATAACAGAAGGATCTACCAAAACGTTACCAAGGCCATCAACCGCACGATCAAGACCATGTCCAATACCCGGATCGTCGAATTTTTCGAGAAAACCCTTTCGATCGGCCAACACAATATCTACGAACCGGGGAAATGGGATGGAGAAGAACCGATGTGGAAGCTTTGGGCAGACTAACCATGCTCCATGCTGCAGCTGCCGCCCTGCCGGTGATGCAGATCCTTTTCAAAGTGCGCAACTAACCATGCTCCATGCTGCAGCTGCCGCCTTGCCGGTAAAGATTTTTTGCTCGCCTGCTTGACTTTTACCAAAAAATAGAATAAATTTGAGTATTATTTCTTATTAAAATATTTATAGCAATAAAAAAGAAACAGTTTTTCTAAAGTAAAGATCCATTTTTTCCCCCGTTGGTTTTTGAAGCTTGAACGCAAGCGGATTGCTAAACCAAAAAAACAGGAAAAATGGACAACAATTCAATTCTGACCTTTTTGCTGGTCTTCGGATCGGTCGGAACGCTGTACTTCCTCGGAGTCGGCGCCAAAGCCGTTTTTAAACTGATCGGATGGATGTTGCAGGTGTTGGTTACAGCCCTGCTGGTGGGCTTCATTTTCGCTTTCCTCTCCAAAAAGGTGGACGTCATTGACGAGCACATGCAGGAGAACGAACAGCAGATGGAGCAACCGCACAAAATGGAGAAACAGGACGAAGAGCAACTGAGACTGGAAAACCACGCACACGTAAGAGAAAATTGAGCGTACAGCCGGCTGCGATTTGCCGGACAACCCGATGCGGAATCAGAAGGGATCCCGCGAAACTTTTGCGACCAAACGAACGATCCGGGTCGCCGCCGGGCGGCCTGGAAGATGTATTCCCAAAATGGGACTAAACCTGAACTAAACCCCGCTAAACCCCGGTTAGATTTTTAACCGCTATTGGTGTTGTTCATAAAAAAGAAACACAATTTCTCAATTGACGATCCACCTTTTCGCCGGTATTAGGGAAAGCCTGAACGCAGGCGCAATAGTTCACCATTGATCATCTCTAAAACCGAACCATCATGGAAAATAATGCTGCTTTAACCGCAACCCTGATCATCTGCGCATTCGGCACCCTTTATTTTTTGGCTATCGGAGCAAAAGCCGTAATGCGGCTGGTCGGATTGGTCATCCGGGTATTAATCGTCACCTTGCTGATCGGAATGGGCTACATCTATTTGTCCAGAACCGTTCAGAAGTATGAAACGGAAGATAAGAACGGAGTGGTGAAATATGAGGATCGAGATCATATGCAACAGGACGAACGGATCATTGAAACGGTAAACCGTGACAGGCAACCGGCACGAGACGAAAAAGTAAGAAAGATATAGACCAGGCTAATCTGCTGATACCAAAATCCCTTTCATCATGCAACATCCATATCCACAACCGGATTCCCGGTGCGTACCGGCCCCGGTTTCCGCCAAAACCTTTCGGGACTACCAGGAAAAGCCCCGTCCGCCTCCGGGTGAAATTTTATTTGGAAGGGAGCCCCCGTATACCGTATCTTCGCCCCAACCAACCACCTCTCCAATGTTTCGCCTGACGAATCTCCTGTTTTTATGCCTGTTTTCGATCGCCCTCCACGCCCAGAAAGGCGACTTTACCACGCCCTTTGAAAAGGACCAGAATGTCACCGCCACCTATTTCGAGGCGATTGATTTCTACAAAAAACTGGCAAACGCCTTCCCGCAATTGCAGCTTCGCGAGTGGGGGGCGACCGACGCCGGTTTTCCGCTGCACACGGCCGTTCTGTCGCTGGACAAAGTGTTCGACCCCGCGGCCATCCGCAAACAGAACAAGCGGATCCTGTTCGTCAACAACGCCATCCACCCCGGCGAACCCGAAGGCGTGGATGCGACCATGATGCTGGTCCGGGATATCCTCCAAAAACCGGAATTGCAGCGCAACCTTCAGCACGTCGTGCTCGTCGTGATCCCTTATTACAATATCGGCGGCGGACTGAACCGCGGGCCTTACAGCCGGGTCAACCAGAACGGGCCCAACGCGTACGGCTTTCGCGGCAACGCCAAAAACCTGGACCTGAACCGCGATTTCATCAAGTGCGATTCCA
Organism: Lewinellaceae bacterium; assembly: GCA_020636325.1. Taxonomy (GTDB): domain Bacteria; phylum Bacteroidota; class Bacteroidia; order Chitinophagales; family Saprospiraceae; genus JACJYC01. The sequence goes on along the minus strand of JACJYC010000005.1, from coordinate 153,061 downwards.
AAAACGCACTGACCTTCAACGAGATCTTCAACTATTGGCAGCCCGATATCCTGATCGATAACCATACGTCCAACGGCGCCGATTATACCTATACCCTCACCATGCTGGCCAGTCAGCAGGACAAGCTCGACCCCGCCCTCGGCCAATACCTCGACCAGGACCTGCTGCCCCGCCTCTACGCCGATATGAAGGCCCGTAACTGGGAAATGACGCCCTACGTCAACAATTTCCGGGATACCCCCGATAAAGGCATCTACGGTTTTTACGATTCGCCGCGCTATTCCTCCGGCTACGCCGCCCTGCACAATTGCATCGGTTTCATTCCCGAAACGCATATGCTCAAGCCCTTCCCGCAACGCGTGCAGGTGACCTACGCCTATATGGACGTGATGCTCCGGGTAATGAACGAGCAGTACGAGAAGATCGGCAAACTGAAAGCCGAAGCCATTCAGCATACCATGACCCGGGATTCCTTCCCGCTGGACTGGACGATTGCCAGGGATCAGGCGGATACCATCATCTTCAAAGGGTACGAAGGCAAATACAAACCCAGCGAAGTGACCGGCGCCGACCGCCTCTGGTACGACCGCACCGCTCCCTTTGAGCGCAAAACACCCTATTGGAATACCTTCCTGCCGGCTAAAATGACGGCCAAACCCTATGCCTATATCATCCCGCAAGCCTACAGCGAAGTGATCGAACGCCTGGAGAAGAACGGCGTCAAACTGCAGCGGCTCACGGCCGATTTCATGCCCGAACTGGAGATGTACTATATCGCCGATTACAAGACCCGCGACGCCTACGAAGGCCATTACCTGCACTACGACGTTCAGCTGGACAAACGCCATATGACCTGGCCGTTCCACCAAGGCGACTATGTCGCCTTCACCGACCAGCCTTCCAACCGCTACCTGGTGGAAACCCTCGAACCGCAGGGCCTCGACAGCTTTTTTGCCTGGAATTTCTTCGACGGCATCCTGGGCCAGAAGGAATACTTTTCCAGCTATGTCTTTGAGGACCTGGCCGCTGAATTCCTCCAAAACCACCCGGAAGTGAAAGCTCAACTTGAAGCCCGCAAGCAAACCGATGCTGAGTTCGCCAAAAACCCGCGCGCCCAGCTCGACTGGGTCTACCGCCAAACCCCGCACTACGAGCCGACGTACAACCTGTACCCCGTGGGGCGAGTTATGGAAGGCGTGAAGATGCCGGTAAGATAAGGTTAAATTGGGGCGGGCAGCCACCTTTGCATTTACAAATTGGCATTTTGCATTTTGCATTGAAAACCGGATTGGGTAATGCAAAATGTAAAAGAGTTAATGCGAAATGTAAAAGTAGTGGGATAAGGCAGCCGCCGTTGTCAGGGCGGGCAGCCACCTTTACATTTAGAATTTCGCATTTTGCATTTTGCATTTAAAACCGGCAACGGCCGTTGAAATCATTTCCATATCTGTCCAAGGGTGCTGATCCGGAATCGGCCGACGATGATTTTGCCGGCCCGGAGAAATCACATGCCGGCCCTACAGGCCGGAACCGCAATCAATGACCGATTTGCTACCGGTATGGCGGACCTGACGACCCGCATTGCCGTAGCCAATTGAGGCCTCTTTAACCTTTCTACTTCATCCTTTAACCTTTATCCTTTATCCTTGACCTGAAGCAACTCCTTCCAATTCTGCTTCCGAAAGGCCAACAGCACCCACAGCAGCAGCACAACAAGCACCTTTACGCCCAGCGTCAGGAAATAAAGGATGCTTTTGCTGGTGTTGAGCCAGAAAGCGCCGGTCTGGTAGATGGCAACATCCGGCTGGTTGAACAGCACGATCAGGGACAGGCTGATCCGGAAAACGGTGAAGAGGTAGAACAGGACGGAGCCGATGACAATGCCCGTGAGCTTCTCTTTCCAGGTGATGGGCGACAACAGCATCAGGGCCACAAAAAAGAGGTGGAAGCTGAGGAACATGTTGTAGAACTTCATGTCCGTGATCTTGCCCGGTATCTGCACCTGGCCGCCGCTGGTGCGGGCTTCCATTTGGGCCTGGGCGATCTTTTCCTTGGAGGCGTACTCGACGACGATGGCGTCGGCGTCGCCGGGGCGGGCCTTGAGGTGCAGATAGGCCTTTGGGAACAAGCCTTTCAGCAGCCATTCGGTGGGTTGGCGGTACATTGCATTACACGCCGCGCCGACCTGCGGGATCAGGCTGACGGCCGTCAGCGCTCCGTACAGCAGCAGGAACCAGAGGAAATATTTCAATCCGGCTGTAAGGATCGATCTCATGCGTTGCCGGCCTCCCGGATCTTTTTAGCGGACCAGTTCATCCAGACAAACCACAGCAACACGCTGATCATGGTGAACAGGATGAACCCGCCCTGTATATGAAGAATGTCGAATACGGTTTTGGAGAAGTAAAGCCCTGCCAGATATAACCCCGCAATGCGCAGAAAGTTGAGGATCAGCAGCGCCCCGAGGCCCCACGCCAGTCCGGTGAGCTTATACCGGACCGCCGCCGGAAAGATGACAATGCCGCTGGCGAAAATGGCCATCGCCTCCAGTCCGTCGCAGCCGTTCTTGATGTTGACCGTAAATTCGCTGCCGGCGATGGCGGCATCGGCAACCGCGGTATCGTACCCCAGCAGGTGAAGGAAGAAGTTGCCGGCGTGCGCCTGGAAGTTCAGAAAGGGAAGCTCCAGGTAGTTCCTGTACAGGGGAGAGTAGTAGAAAATATAAAAAAGCGCCATACAACCTGCAAATCCCAGCAGGAATTTCAGGATCGGATTCCTGGTCCGGAACCAGTCTTTCAGCTGATTTACCGGTCCGGACGAAGTGTTCGGTTTTTTCCTGGCGGGTGATCCTTTGCCGTTTTTACTGGATGACATGGAGCAAAATTGGTAGCCCGGAGGCTGAATGGGCGGGCGTCGTGGAGGTGGGCAGGCAACCCGCCGGATCAATTCAACGATCCGGCGGGTTATCTGAGATGGTCTTGATTATTCAGACTTGGAATTCATCATTGCAAAATGAGCCAGATAAGCCACCACGGCGCCTGCCAGGATGCTGCCCGGAAGGTCGGCTGCCGTCGGCTGGTAGCCGATGCTCAGGATGGCCAGCGTAAAGACCGCGCCGATGGCCAGGTAAACGACCGGCAATACCCTGAAGTACAGGCTGCGGTCGAACGGCAACCGCATGCGGCCGTCGAACGGCGCGGAGCTGTTGCCCTGTGCCATGGCCATGGCTTCTTTGCGCTGCATGCCGAATACCACGCTCATGGTGAAGATGATCAGCGCAAAGAGGATCAAACCCCATTCGGACATGGTCGGGATGCCTTCGACCGGCGCGTTCGGCGAGCAGGATGCCGGAGCAACGCCTGCATTGTCCGTCAGCGAGCAATCACCGCCCGAAAAGCTGGCTGTGATGAAAACCGGGTGGCCGGTAGTGGCCATGGTAACCCCGGTGAAGGTATGAGAGCCGCCGGAAAGGGAACCGACCGGAACGGACGCCGTTGCCGGGCCGGACAAAACGAGGTTGCCGGTAGCCGGCGGATTGGAGAAGGTGACCGTTACATCTGCCGTGAACGTATCGTCGGAAGAATTATCGTCCGTGCCGCCGTCATTGCAACCGGAAGCGTTGGCAAAGCTGATATTGGTGATGGAGCAACCGGCTTCGCAGATGATGATGGGCGCGTAACGCCAGGCCACACCGCCTGTGTTCAGCAAGCTGGCATCCTCGTAGGTTTGCATGCCGACGATGACGTTCCCGTTGGGGACATACATAGCCGGTTGCGGGCTGCCGCCGGTACCCCCGATGGCGGCCATCGGCGTGCTGGTGCTGTTGGGCAGGTTGTTGGCCACGTCCAGGATGGATTTCGACTGCCCCATGATGGCGTCGATGGCGCAACCGATCCTGACCTCGAAGCCGACCAGGGCCTGACCGGCGCCGGCTTCAATGGGGCCGTCGGCAGAGGTGCCGATATGGGAGCCGTTGGCGCAGGTCGTTACCACCGTAGCGCCGAGCGAACCGTCGGAATTCAACTGGCGGCAGCGGAGCTTGAACTGGCTGAGCACCATGGGGCCCCAGGTGTTGCCTTCAAGGCCCTCATAGCCGACGGCTACATAACCTGCGGGGCAATCGCAGGTGGCGGTCTGCACGGCTGCGGCGCCGCAAAAACCGCCTACTTCTTTGAGCAACGGCGTGAGTTGGGATACGGTAGTTCCCAATTGCACACAATCCTGAGCAGATAGCGCATTAACGCCCAACGTGCCTGCAAACAGGAATACGCTGAACAGGTGTACAATTCTTTTCATGATAAGCTTTATGATTTGTTAATTAGCAAAAATGAACGATAATTGACAAAGGGACGCCTCTTGACGAGGTTACTGTTCGGTCGTTGGGAATGGCGATTTTTCAGGGATGAATGGAAAGGTAACTGCTTTAATATTCTTCAAAAATAAAAAATACCTGGATTAAAAAAGAATAAATCAAATCGATTTACGGGATTTTTGATCGAATCCGGCGAAGAATTAATACTTAGGTATTGATTTCCAAATGCTTATGGCGAAATGTCATGAAATAAGCAAAATCAGGATGCTGACACCCAGAATGATCCCGAATCCGGTCAACAGGTACTTCCGCATTCCGGGGACCCCGAGCACGGCCCCGTAAACGGCCTTCAGGAAATTGTTGCTCAGGGTGGCCTGGATGGTGGCCAGAACAACCAGGTGTTCGGCGAAAGTCTGCTTGTCCTGGAAAAGGTTCAGCAGAAACGGGTCGATATCCGTAACGCCCACGATAAGGGACAGTACATTCAGCCCGCTCTGCCCGTAAAACCGGAGCACGTAATGGGTGAGGGCGGCAAAGACCACAAACAACAAGGCGAACAGCAATGCGGTGGGGAATTCCAGCGGATTTCGTTGCGGTGCGTCGGTCTGCGGATCATCGGCGGGCTCCTCCTTCCTGCTGCGCCAATAGAAATAGGATGCGACGCCTGCCGAAGCAGCGGCGAGGACCAGCAGCGGAACCAGCAGCCTGCTGCCCAGGGAAGGATTGAAGAGGAAAGCCAGCACCAGGATGCGCAGGTACATCATGGCGGTCGCTACGAGTATGGACGCCGCCGTCAAAATAACCGGATAGCCTGCACTGGCCGTTTTCCGGGCGAGGGTGAAGGTGGTGGCCGTACTGCTGTACAGGCCGCCCAGAACCCCGGTGAGGAAAAGACCGGCCCTGGGGAAAACGAATTTTTTCAGGAGGTAGCTGACGTATGAAATCGCGCTGACGGCAACCACCGCCAGCCAGAAATTATAAGGCGTGAGGTTGAGGTCCTCGATGATCTGGTCGTGCGGCGTCAGCGGGAGGATGACCCCGGCGATAGCGATGAATTTGGCCAGGGTGATGAATTCGTTCTTGTTGAACTTCTCCGAAAATTCGATCAGGACTTCCTTGATCTCAACCAGGACCAGAATGGTGATCAGGATCAGCAGCGTCAGCCACGGCGGCTGGGTGTAAATCAAGGGCGCCAGGCAGTAAGTGGTCAGGGCAACAATGACTGAGGTCATGCCGAATTGCCCCTCCATCCGGACCTTTCCGGCGTAGGCAACGGTCAGGAAAACGGTGACCACCGCCCCGCCGCCCGCAAAGAGCCACAGACGGTCCTTGTCCAGCACATACAGGATAAAACCCAGGATGCCGATCAGCGCGAACGTACGGTCGGTGCCGAACAGGTATTTGATCTTTTCCGTTTCATGGTGCCGGCGCTGTTCCAACCCGATGATCAGCGAGAAAAGGGTCACCAGCAGGAAATTGACCAGATCTTGCGGTATGTCTTCCAACAGGTTCATGCCGAAAGTTAAGATTCAAAATGATGAATTCAAAATGTAAATAAGCCTACCTTTGAACCTGCCGGCGATTCTGCCTGAATAAAATCCATGCCATGACCATCGAACAATTCAACGAAGATAAAAAAGGGTATTTCAAAGCTGTGGAAAACGGCGTGGAAGCCGGCCGGATGACCTATACCTGGGCAGGCCCCAAAGTATTCATCATCGACCATACGGAGGTCAATCCCGATTTTTCCGGTCAGGGGGTGGGCAAAAAACTGGTCATGGAAGCCGTTCAATTTGCCCGGGAACAGGAAGTCAAGATCATGCCGCTTTGCCCGTATGCGATGAGCGTTTTCAAGAAAACGGAGGAGATCCGGGATGTGTTGAGGTGAGGCTGGTGGCTGCCACGCCGAGGCGTGGTGGATGCTGGATACTTGATGCTGGTGACTGGATGCTGCCCGCCGTCGCTTTTGGGCTTTGGCGGACGGGGGATGCTTGATTCTGCCAACTGGATACTGGATACTGGATGCTGCCACGCCTTTTAAAACCAACCTAAACAGCAAAAAATGAAAATTAATAGGCAGCAAATTACGGATAAAGTGAGCAAACTTCCAATAGAGGAGTTGGCCCTACAGTTTGGTTTTCAAAAGAGGAAACCTAGGAAGATAGATGGAGTAAGCTTTGTAACTGGTTTTTTACTGATGCTACACCATGGAGGAAATAGCTTTAGTGACTGGGCCCGGGGGATTAGCCAGGTGATTGGAAAAATAGTTTCCAAACAGGCAGTGGAGAAAAAATTACAGTTGGGCCAAGTAGCCTTTGCCAAACAGCTACTAGGTTCAGTACTCAAACAAAGCTTGAATTGTGGTGGTTGGATGCCAGAAAGTGCTTTGTTCAAATGTTTCAACAAAGTATATCTTGAAGATAGCACCTGTTTGAAATTGCCCTCCTGCCTGGCCAGATTTTTTCCGGGGCCACACTCCAGTAGAGGGCCCTGTGCGAGCCTTCGTATTCAATTGCGAATGGAACTGCTGAGTCAATCCTATGAAGGGTTTGATCTGCAATCCTACCGGGAGGTGGACCAAAAACATGCCGGAGCTATTTTACAGGTGCTACAGGCTGGAAATTTGGTCATTCGAGATTTAGGATACTGGGCCCTTGAGGTCTTTCGGCTTATCATTGATAAGCAGGCTTATTTCTTGACCCGCTATAAGTATGGGACCATTTGCATGGATGCGGACAGTAAAGAAAGAATCGATTTGTTGCAAGTGCTCAAAAAGCTGGATCGCAACGGCATTCAAGTGCTGGATCGCTGTGTTCTGCTGGGAAAAAAAAAGAGCGCCTACCTGTACGTTTGGTAGCCATCAAGGTTCCTCAAAACGTGTATCTGACCAGGCGACGTAGGGCAAAAAGGACCGATGTCAGTCCATCAACCACTCAAAGGAGTATATGGAATTGTTGGGCTGGACTATTTTCATCACCAATGTGGATAAACAGGTCTGGACTTTCTTGAATTTGGTAGAGGCCTACCGCTTTCGGTGGCGCATTGAGGTGTGTTCAAATGCTGGAAAAGCAAGTTTAACCTTAAACACCTTTTTGCAGACAAGCGGTCCATTTCTTAGCCAGGGTGGTCATAACAAGTTTGTTATTCCTGGTTTATCTGACTGCCTTTTTGTTCCATGGGCTACTTTTTTATCAGTCAGGTTTATCGAACTACCCAAAAGTGGGTAAGTATCCTCAAGTTTGCCGACTTTGTAAAAGAACACTTCGTCGAGCTTATTACGGCCAAGAACCTGTCAAGGTTCATTCCACAAGTGGCCTATTATTGCTCTTATGAAAAACGAAAAAAAAGATCCAACTATTTGGAATTGTTTTATATGTTAAACTTAAGTTGACGCCCATGCGCCGGGGCGTGGTGGATGCTGCCACGCTGAGGCGTGGTTGATGCTGCCCGCCGTCGCTTTTGGGCTTTGGCGGACGGGGGATGCTTGATTCTGCCAACTGGATACTGGACTGGATGCTGCCACGCTGAGGCGTGGTGGATGCTGGTGGCGGACAAGAGATACGGACAGCCCGTGTTGTTGACTGCGGCATATGCCCTGATTTTTGCGATCTAAAGGGACATATCATACAAATTTACACTAAAAACCAGCATGAAATTCGTAATGATATCCGGCGCTTCAGCCGTAGGAAAAATGACCGTCGGACGTGAACTGGAACGGATGACCGGATTCAGGCTTTTTCACAACCATATGTCCATTGAATTGGTCAACACCTTCTTTGACTTCGGGACACCGGCATTCGAACGGTTGGTTCGCCTTATCCGCATGGGAATCTTCCGGGAAGTTGCAGCAAGCGAACTGAAAGGGCTGATCTTTACCTATGCCTGGGCATTCGACATTGAAGAAGATGAAGCTTTTATCACCGAAGTAACGGACCTGTTCCGGACGGCAGGAGCGGAAATCTGCATGGTCAATCTGTATGCTGACCTTGCGACCCGCCTGGAAAGAAACCGGCACGAAACCCGCCTCAAAGAGAAACCCTCCAAACGCGATGTGGAATTCTCTGAAAAAGCGCTTCGTTATGATACGGATCATTATCGGGAAGTGGCCACGGTGGCGGAGTTGGCAAAATGGGGAATGATCCAAATTGACAATACGAATATGAACCCGGAAGATACCGCCCGAAAGATCAGGGCGCATTTCAATCTTTGAAAAGGAAACAATGATCCGTTCGGACAAGCTGGTTTTGAAACCTATTGTTCGCATACCACTGCCCGACCTGATTATTCAAGTCTTTCGTCGAATTAATGATTGGATAAAGCGTACACCTTCATTATATTTGGCAAAACAGCCGTTATGAAATTATTCCATACCTTTTTTCTCCTTGTTATTTCCATTTCCATCCTCACCGCCCAGAAGCGGCAGCTTCCGGAGGATGTCACAGCCAGCATCCTGGAACGAATAGAAAATGGTCACAGCCCAAGTATTGTCGTGGGGATCATCGACAAGGACGGCCCGCAATACTACGCATTCGGTACCAAGACCATCGGCGGCGAGCCGGTTGATGAACATTCCATCTACGAGATCGGGTCCATTTCCAAGACGTTTACGGCCACGCTGCTGGCGCAAAATATCCTGAACGGGAAAATGAAGGCCGACGACCCGGCGCAGCAATACCTGCCCAAGTCGGTGACCATGCCCACCCGGAACGGCCGCCAGATCACCCTGGGGGAATTGTCCGACCATACCTCCGGTCTGCCCCGGTTGCCGGGGAATCTGAATCCGGCCGACCCGTCCAATCCGTATGCGGATTATACCGTTGAGCTGATGTACGCTTTCCTGTCCGGGTACCAGTTGCCCCGCGATATCGGGTCGGAATACGAGTATTCCAATCTGGCCCAGGGATTGCTCGGCCATATCCTCGGGCTCCAGGCCGGAAAATCTTACGAGGAACTGGTCATCAACAACATTACAAAGCCCCTGGGCATGCCGGAAACCAGGATCACCTTTGACGAGCAGATGAAAAAGAACCTGGCCATGGGGTACAGCCAGGGGATGCAGGTATCCAATTGGGATCTGCCCTCCCTGGCCGGCGCAGGGGCTATTCGCAGCTCGCTGCATGACATGCTCCGGTACGTCGGCGCCAACCTGGGCCTGATCAAGAGTGATCTCTACCCGGCCATGCAGCTGGCTCAACAGGTGCGCCACGACAAAGCCGGAAATAACCGGGTGGGTCTGGCCTGGCATATCGCCAACGGACCTGACGGGGATGTGATCTCGCATTCAGGCGGCACCGGCGGATACCGGACCTTTGCCGGGTTTGTCAGGGAAACCGGCATGGGGGTAGTCGTATTGACCAATTCCACCAAAGGCGCGGATGACATCGGGTACCATTTGCTCAACCCGGACGTCAATCTGATCAAAGTCAAAAAATCGGCCGTGGCAGTGATCCGCAAAGCCATTGAAGCAGAGGGCGCTGAAGCCGGTCTGAACGCCTGGGCTGCATTGAAAAAGGACCATGCGGACGATTACGAATTGGACGAAGATCAAATGAATACCCTCGGCTACACTTATCTGACTGCCGGAAATACCAAAGCGGCGCTGGCCGTATTTAGGATCAACACGGAGGCCTATCCCAATTCCTCCAACGTATTCGACAGCTACGGCGAGGCCCTGATGGCAGACGGGCAGAAAGAGGCGGCAGTTGAGAACTACAAAAAATCGCTGGAGCTCAACCCCGGAAATGACAACGCCGTGCAAATGCTGGAAAAAATGGGCGTGACCCATGCCGTTGAAATGCCTGAATTGTCCGCGGATGTGCTGGAAACCTACGTCGGTACGTACAACCTGGCTCCGGGGTTCGATATCGAGATCACGCGGGAAGAAACCCGGCTTTATGGGCAGGCTACCGGCCAGGGGCGGTTTGAACTGTTTCCAAAGTCCGAAACGGAATTTTACCTGAAGGTGGTCGCGGCACAGGTGGTTTTCAATACCAAAGACGGCCAGGTCGAAAGCCTGACCCTGTTCCAGGGCGGCCAGGAATTGCCGGCAAAGAAAATGGAAAAATAGATGCAAGAGGCCGCTATACCGCGGACAATAGCCATGGCGATCGTCGGTGAAACCGGCGGCGAACCTGCGGCTATTCGCGCAGCGCTCGAATATTTCGGCTTCAGGGTGCTTTTCATCCCCGTCGCGCGCCCCGATGACCTGATCGCGGTTTTGAATCGTTCGGCTTTGTATCCGGACGTTTCAGACCTGATCCTTTGCGCGCATGGCGACGAAGGGGAAATCATTATGCCGGAATTGCACGATAGCGTTTACAGACCGGATGAACCGCGCGGGAACTGGGACGCCGGCCGGCTCAGGGCCGTTGTGCGGTTACCGGAATTCAGGGTCCTGACCACCGCGTGCACCCTGGGCGATGAAGCGACGGCCCGCGCATTTCTGGACGGCGGCTGCAGGGAGTATATCGCTCCCCTCGGGTATATAGAAGGCAATGCAACCCTGGTTTTTGTCGTCCATTTTTATTACCGGATCGCAAGCGGAGCTGCGGGGGCCGAAGCCTGGAATTCTGCTAAAAGCTTGGATGAAGAGACCGGGCTTTATGCATTTTGGACTTAAAAAACAGAATTTAACTTTTGCTTAAGAACAGGCGAACTGGTTATCGCTTAAATTGGGATTCAACCATTTTAAGGATAACCTTTAGCATATGAAAATCCGTTTTTTACCCGGCCTCCTTCTGGTCTTTTTGCTGACCGCCTGTACGATTTCCCGCCCGCTCAATCTGCACGGATTGAAAAATGCGCCGTTTGAGGACCCAGTCCTCCGGCCCGATTACGACCTCTACGGTCTGCGCATTGACATTATCCGTCAGACGCATGATGAATCCGAGACGGACTCTACTTCCACTACGGAGGATGATCCGTATCATCAACTGGGTTTTGACCTGGGGAACGGGCTCTTTTTCGATTATAACTCCAATCTCGGCCTGCGCATCGACCGGTTGCTGGCGGTTGAACCCGGAAAATCCTATACGCTCAGGGAGATCTTCAATGTGCCGAAAGGCAGGGGCAATACCTATGCCTTCGAGGCCGGTGAGTTTTGCCGCAACAGTCATATCCCACCCAAGGACGGCGCCGATTACTGCTATTCGATTGAAGAAGAAGGACACCGGATCACCATGGGAAACAGGCGGGGCCCGGTTTTTTACATTGAACGCCGGGATACGGCCCTGGTCTATTCCGGCCGGCCGGCCAAAGACAAGCAGATCCGGGAGATCGTAACAGCAGGAGAAGACCGGTATGAAATCCCTCAAAAGCGAAAAAGCGCCTTCAGCCTTGATGAAAATGGGATTAATCTCAACAACTGGTACCTGATCAAAGCGTCGGATGACGGCCGGAAACTGGAGATCTATGCCGGCCGAAGGGGGAAGCAACGCCTACTCTATACCCTGGAGCGGACCGAAAACACCTTGCTGGTCTATAATCGTAAAAAATACGGCATGCTGATCCGGTTGCAGGATAACCGGCTTGACCTGGTGCGCAATGATAAAGTAGTGTGCAGGTATGAATTGGTGGAAAAGGAAAATAGAAGGAACCTGAATTAAAACCTTTCTGTTAGACTCAAGGCTTCATTATGGGATATGCGATTCAGGTCAGGGTGCTGGATTGTCAACCCGTTGAAATTCAATCCCGGGATTCGCTTTTTATTCCGGATGCTTTCGATCTTAGTGCCTTCCTTGCCGGAAGTTGAATCCGGAGGACCGAGCCGCTTTTTTGAAAAATGCTTATCATTGTCCAAAATCCGTAAATTTATGAAATGGAAATTGTTATGCTGGTTACTGATCGGCGGTTGCTTTGCAGCTAATGCACAACCAACCGATTGCAACTGTCAGAACGATTTTGTATATGTTAAAGACAAAGTCGAGCAAAAACACCCAGGGTTCAAGGTCAATGTCAACAATGAAACCCGGAAAGATTATGACCGCAAAGTGGCGGAAACTGCCGCCCGCATACAGAATGATACGCCTGACAGGGAGAATTGTGCAAGTTATATCGGCGATTATTTGTCCTTCTTCAGGGATAAACACATGAAGGTCTTTGTCGATAACGGCCGACCTGATAAATCCGAGCGAAACCTGACCAGGGATATGACCCTTGAATCCATAAATGAAAATACCTGGTACATCAAACTCCCCACCTTTTACAAAACTTACTGGAAGGAAATCGACAGTTTTTACGACAGCATTATCCCGCAATTGCAAACCCGCCCGAACCTGGTGGTGGATTTGACCGGTAATACGGGCGGAGGGCCAAGGATGTACCTCCAGCTGACCAAATTTCTCAAAAAGAGAAAAAACGCGCCGGCCCGGATAGCCCTGATATATGACAGGTATTGTGCAAGCGCCTGCGAGCATTTTGTTCTTGAGCTGGCCGGTAAAAAAGGAGTCACCACTTTTGGTGAGAACTCCTTCGGTGCTTTGGGTTACGGCAATGTTGCATCGTTGGTCACGCCGAACTGCGGGTTGAAATTTTACTTGCCTGCGACCCTGTTCAGAAGATACCTGAAGTACGAAGTCGACGGCATTCCTCCCGACCGGCCGTTGGAATCCGGCACAGATTGGCGGCAACAAGTCGAAGATTTTTTTTCCAGATAGGAACTCCTCCAATACAGCGATCGTCAGCTCAAACTTTCCCGTTCCGGTCTTGTTCTATGACCTGAAGACTTCAATTGCGACCCATATGAGAAATTTCGAACTGTACGTGCCCACCAAAATCGTTTTCGGCCAGGGCGAGATCCGGAAATTATCCGCGCTGGTCCCGAAAGATCGGAAAATCCTGATGCTGTACGGCGGCGGCAGCATCAAGAAAAACGGGATCTACGATCAGGTCATGGAGGCGCTCGCCGGATTTGAGGTGACCGAGTTCGGCGGCATCGAACCCAACCCGGAGTACACCACGCTGATGCGCGCCCTGGAGGTGATCAAACGGGAAAAGATCGGTTTCATGCTGGCGGTCGGCGGCGGCTCGGTGATCGACGGGGTCAAATTCCTGTCGTCAGCGGCCTTATACGAGGGCTACGACCCCTGGGAAATCCTGGCAAAGAAGATCCGCACCCATGTCGGGTTGCCGTTCGGGGCGGTCCTCACCCTGCCCGCCACCGGAAGCGAAATGAACAGCGGCGCCGTGGTGAACCGCTCGGAAACCCGGGAGAAACTCTCGATGGGCGGCCCCGGCCTGTTCCCGCAATTTTCCATCTGCGACCCTTCGGTGGTGCGCAGCCTGCCGCCCCGGCAGATCGCCAACGGGATCGTAGACGCGTTTACCCATGTGATGGAACAATACATGACCTATCCGGCCGACGCCTGGCTGCAGGACCGGATCTCGGAGGGAATCCTCAAAACCCTGATGGAAGTGGCCCCGCGGATCATGGCCGACCCATCGGATTATGCGGCGGCCGCCAATTTCATGTGGTCGTGCACCATGGCCCTCAACGGCTATATCCAGAAAGGGGTGCCCACCGACTGGAGCGTTCATATGATCGCGCACGAACTGACCGCCCATTTCGGCATTGATCACGCCCGGACCCTGGCCGTGATCCTGCCCAGCGCTTATACCCACCAGTTTGAAAAGAAAAAAGAAAAACTGGCCCAATACGCAGAAAGGGTATTGGACATCCATGCGGGTACGGTGGAAGAAAAAGCCCGCCAGGCCATCGACCGGACCGAATCCTTTTTCCATTCCCTCGGGATCGATACCCGGTTGAGCGAGTATACCGATCAATACCCGGGGTTTGCGCAAACCGTGGCAGATGCGCTGGTCAGCCACGGCATGACCCACCTCGGCGAACACAAGGACATCACGCCGGAGGTGGCGGCCAGGATCGTTGAAATGGCGTACTGACCGGAAGATCATGAAACATTCATCGGAAAAACACCTGGCTCAACACGGGATCCATCCGACCGCCATGCGGCTCCTGGTGCTGGAATACCTGTTGGACAACCGGACGGCAGCCAGCCTTGGGCAACTGGAGCGGGAATTCTATCGCTCCGACAAAGCCACCCTCTACCGCACCCTCAAAACGTTCGAGAAAAAAGGCCTGATCCACGGCGTCAATGTCGGCGGCACCACGGTCTACCTGTTGTGCCGGGAAAACTGTTCCGAAGAAGGCCATTTCGACGTCCATCCCCACTTCTTCTGCACGGGTTGCGCAAAAACGATTTGCCTTTCTCAAGCTAAAATGCCGCGTTTTGACCTGCCTGAAGGTTTTGACCTTCACGAAGTGAATCTGATCCTGAAGGGCCGGTGCGACGAATGCGCCGGTTGACTTTGCAACCGGGTTGCATCGTCAAAGGTCCTACCTTTACCGGGCATCTCCAAAGCAATCGATCTACCGATTTTTTTGGGACATGCAGTTCCCCGATTGGTTCAATCGGAACATTCGACTCAATTTACTGTTTGTTCGGTTCCCTGCCTTGCCGGTCTCCGGCGGCCAAAGCTTATGGCGACGGCACGCAGGCAGGCTCAGTTCCTCAATAATAATTATGCATCACCATCATCACCACCATCACCCGGATTCCGGAAAAAATATCCGGCTTGCTTTTTTTCTGAACCTGGCCTTTGCCGTCGTCGAACTCATCGGCGGCTTTTTTACCAACAGCATCGCTATCCTCTCTGATGCGCTGCACGATTTCGGCGACAGCTTGTCGCTGGGCGTTACCTGGTACCTGCAAGGCCTTTCCAAAAAGAAACGGGACGCAGATTTCACTTACGGTTACAAGCGCTTTTCCCTGCTGGGCGCCGTGTTGATCTCAGCTGTCCTGATCGGCGGTTCCTGTTTTGTGATCCTGGAAGGCGTGCAGCGTATTGTGGCGCCCCAGCCGGTGGATACGACCGGTATGTTGGTGCTGGCTGTTGCCGGAATTGCCGTGAACGGCCTTGCGGTATTCCGCCTGAAAAGAGGAAGGAGTTTTAATGAACGGGCGGTTTATCTGCACCTTATGGAAGATGTGCTGGGTTGGATCGCCGTATTGACCGGCAGCGTCGTGATGAAATTTGCCGACTGGCCGGTGCTCGACCCGATCCTGTCGCTGGCCATCAGCGGTTGGGTCCTGTACAATGCCGCCAGGAACCTGAGCGGCACATTCCGCATCCTGCTGCAGGGGACCCCCAAAGGCATGGATGTCGATGGCCTGAAGGCGGAGATCTCAGCCCTGGGACCGGTGGCTTCCCTCCACGATTTTCATCTCTGGAGCCTCGACGGCGATTCCCATGTATTGTCGCTGCACGCCGTTGTCGACCCTGAAATAGGCCGTTGCGATCCCATCGCCCTTAAATCCAGCATTCGGGCGATCTGCGACAATTTTCATATCCACCATGCGACGATCGAGGTTGAGGACAAAAAGGAGGATTGCGGGTTGATGCATTGCTGACCGCCGATCCGGTAGTTGCTCATCCGTTGACGTCGGTTGATCTACTTTTCAGGACAATATCCCCGCAATGACGGTATATTAAGGGATGAAATGCCGTTCGGATAAAATATTGCCATATGACTGCACTCAAGGTTCTTACCATCCCTCTGCTCGTTTCTCTATTCGGTTGCCCGGATCATGCCCGGGAATCGGGACCAATCACCCACCTGGAAGATCAGTCCGGCACACCGGGGGAGTCAAACCCAATAATGTTTACGGCCAGCACCCCAGGTGATCCGCAGGTCAAGGCCATGCTGGGGATCCCCGCGGAAACGCCCGTGGATTTTATTCGCTGGGACCTGACCCTGCAGCCGCCCGGCAGCGGCAAGGGAGATTTTGATCTGAAGATCCTCTTTGGAGAAAGTCTTCAGGGATCGCCGGGATTCAAGGGCGGCGGCCAACCCCTTTCCATGTCGGGAAAATGGGAAGTCGCCGGAGTGTCGGGAAAAGAGATTTATCGCCTGACCGGCAAACAAAACCACCCGGACCTTTCCCTGCTGAAGATCAATGAAAACCTTTTCCAAATTCTGACCCCCGACCATCACCTGATGATCGGCAACGGGGGCTGGAGTTATACCCTGAACCGCAAAAATCCGGTTGACCCGGGTGCAACCTTACCCGTTCCCGGGGATCTTTCCTTTTTAAAGGAAGAAAAAGCCGCAGAGGTCACTTTCGACGGCAGGACGCCCTGCCCCGGAGTTGCGGAAATGAACCATATACCCGGCAACGCGGATTGTTATAAACTGAAATGGCGCCTGATCCTTTACCGGGATCCGGCGACCGGCGCACCGACCACCTACAAGCTGATCACCATTTATCACCGGGCAGTGCCCGTCGAAGGGGCCTGGGACCTGGTCAGCGGCAGCGGGCGCAATGAAAATGCCCTGATCTGCCGGCTGGACCCCGACAAACCGGATCTGTCCATGTCATTTCTGGTCGGCGACGATAACGTCCTGTTTTTTCTGGATAAGGACGACCGGTTGATGACCGGCGACGGGGACTTCAGCTTTACCCTGGACCGAAAGCGGAATTAGTCCACCACCAAAGAAATCACCCGATATGAAATGCATTTTGAAAACAGGCTGGTTTGCCGTTACCATCCTGGTCTTTACCGCCTGCAAAGGACAATCCGGCAACCAACAACCCGCCGAGGCGGAAAAAACCGCCGCCAACCAACCCGTAGGCGGCTACTGCGAGGGCTGCGAACTGATCTACGCCGGCATGCCCGCGACGATGGCTGCCTTGGACACCAGCGTAGGCTGGGCTGAACCCGGGCAGAAGCTCCTGGTCCGGGGTACCGTATACAAACGAGACGGGAAAACACCGGCGCCGGACGTGATCCTCTACTACTACCATACCGACAACAACGGCTACTATTCACCCGGCCCCGGGATGCCCGAAAAAGCCAAACGGCACGGCCATATCCGCGGTTGGGTCAAAACGGGCGCTGACGGCCGGTACGCTATTTATACCATCCGTCCGGCGCCGTATCCCAACCGGCAAGCCCAGGCGCATATTCACCCCGTCATCAAGGAGCCAGATATCGAAAATGAATACTATATCGACGAATGGGTATTCGATGATGACCCGCTGCTGACAACCGAAATCCGGAGAAAAATGGAAAACCGGGGTGGAAACGGTATCATGAAGGTGAGGACTTCCGGCGACCTGCAGATTGCCGAACGGGACATCATTCTGGGCCTGAACGTGCCGGATTATCCGCAGCATTGAAGCCTAAATCCGCAAAAACCGTATTGCCTTTGAGATCCGGATGCCGCTTTTTCCGGGATGTTCAGGCCGTCCGGCTCCAACCTCTGCCGATGTGGGGACAGTACGCTTTTACTGGGGAACGTTTGCTGCAGGATTGACTAAAGTTCCATCGATATTTTAGTTGCTAGTGGCGCGAAACTTGTGTGGCATCCAAATTTCTCGCCACTGGGTGGAGATAAAAGAGTTGCTTTTATATACCCTGCTACCCATTTAGCCAAATGTTAAAAAATATCCGATGTTTTTGGCATACCTGTTACCATGAAATTGTGCTAATTTTACGGGTATGATAAGATTGATTGAAACTAAAAATTTCAGGGGGCTTAAATACATTTCGCAACCTTTAAGTGATTTTCATGTACTAGTTGGCGCCAATGCCAGCGGTAAAACGACCTTTCTGGATGTAATTAGCTTCATTGCTGATCTAGTGATGAATGGTATTGATTTTGCAATTACGCAACGGACTCAAAACTATTTGGATTTAACTTTTGCTGGTAAGGGAGGAGATATTGAATTGGCTATTGAATTAGAGATACCTGAATTTTTGGCGGATCAATTGCCAAACAATATATACGACCGAATTAGGTATGAAGTTAGACTGGGATTGAAGAAAGAAACAAATGAACATGCAATACATGAGGAGAGAGTGATATTGCTTAATAGTAATGAAGTAGTAAAAAACCAAAATGGTACATTGAGGATTGAATTTCCGGAATATTTTGAAGGTGACCATAAGTTAATAAATATTAATTACCCAGCCAAACAGTATAAATTAATAATCAAAAAACAGGAGGGTGGGAATGATAATTTTTATCCTGAAACCAGAAAGGATAACAGTGGTGGGTGGATTCCTTCTTTCAAATTGGGTATAAAAAAATCAGCGTTGGGAAACCTACCTGCTGATGTTACTAAGTTTCCAGTATCATCTTGGCTTAAAGATTTTCTCAATGAAGGAGTTCAGCTCTTCATTCTTGACAGTTTGAATATCCGGAGGGCTAGTCCTCCGGGGCAATCTCGCCAATTTAAGACAGATGGATCCAACTTGCCGTGGGTTATTGAGGATTTGAAGAAACGGGATCTTAATGCTTATAGAAATTGGATAGAACATATTAGAACGGCTTTGCCGGATGTTCAGGAAATTTTAACTGTTGAGCGTCCTGATGATAAACACAGATATTTGAAAATACGATATAATAATGAAATGGAAATTCCAAGTTGGTTGATTTCGGACGGCACATTAAGGTTATTGGCGCTTACTTTGCCGGCGTATTTACCGGATTTTGAAGGAGTATATTTGATTGAAGAGCCAGAAAATGGGATCCATCCTAAGGCAATCGAAACGGTATTTCAATCACTCTCATCAGTATATAATGGACAAATACTTCTTGCTTCCCATTCCCCAATCATTCTTAGCATGGTCAACCTTAATGATGTTCTTTGCTTTGGAAAAACGCGCCAAGGTGTAACGGATATCGTTAAAGGAGTAGATCACCCAATGCTTAAGGGATGGCAAGGCGAAACGAATTTAAGTGTTTTATTTGCTGGGGGGGTGTTGTCATGAAGGATCTAATAATTTTGGTAGCAGATTTGGATATTGAAAATGTTTTTCAAGGGTTATTGCCAAGGTTAACTCATGTTTTTGGCACCCGACCGTTCAATTTTGATATCAAAAGGCATCCTTATAGAGATTCGGGTTGTTTTACCGGGAGTGCAGCGTTTTTGAGACCATTCTGCAACCAATATCAGCATGCTATGGTTGTTTTTGACTTCGAAGGCTGCGGACAAGAGCATAAGACAAAAGAAGAGATTGAGCATATTGTCGAAACAAACCTTTTAAAGAATGGCTGGACAGATGGTCAGGTTTGTGCACTTGCGATCCAACCTGAGGTCGAAAATTGGATATGGATAGATTCTCCGAGAGTTACCTCTGCCTTTAACTGGAATGAATCGATCACACTTTACACCTGGCTAAGGGAAAATGGGTGGATTTCAACTGGTGAAGAAAAACCAGGTAGACCAAAAGAAGCTGTTGAAGCAGTTTTAAGGAAAACTAAAAAAGCACGCTCAGCCTCTATTTATAAATATATTTCGGAAAACGCCTCGTTTCGGGATTGTAATGATAAAGCCTTCCTGAAGGCAATGGCTAATTTGAAATTGTGGTTTACCAAAAAGCCGGAAAGCGGGGAATCATGAAAGGAAAAAAGAACAGGCAGGCGCCGAAGCCGAAAACCGCACCGGCGCCGCAGAATAAGAACCTGATTCGGGGATTGTACCTGGTGCTGGGCCTGGTGATCCTGATCATGTACGTAAAAACGGTTGCGTACGATTTTGCCATCGACGACAAGATCATCATCGTTGATAACGCTTATGTGAGCAAGGGCCTGGCCGGTTTTCCGGGGCTGATCGGCGCCGCCTTCAGCAACAACCTGATGGTGCCGGGGGTTACGAGGCCGGTAACCATGTTCACCCATGCGCTGGAGGTGTCCCTGTTCGGCATGAACCCGGGACCGCAGCACCTGATGAATGTCCTTTTTTACCTTTTTCTGGTCCTGCTGTTGTTTGGACTGTTGCGGAAGCATCTTTTGCCGTCGGCATCGGTCTGGCTTTCGTTCGGGGTTGCACTGCTGTTTGCGGTGCATCCGGTCCATGTGGAGTCGGTGGCCAACATCAAAGGGCGGGATGACATCCTTTGTTTTATTTTCGGGGCGTTGTCAACCCTGTATTTTTTCCGGTATCGGAAGGAAGGCGGAAAGCGGCTGTTGTGGTTCAGTCTGTTGTTCCTGGCCCTGTCGTTTTTCAGCAAGGAAACCGGATTTGTGTTTGCCCTGCTGATCCCGTTGAGCTATTATTACACTTCAGGCGAGGATTTGAAAAAGGCCTTTGGTTCCGCTGTGCCTTTGCTGGCGGCCGGCGCTGTTTTCCTGATCATCCGCCTGGCCCTGTTCAGCAATCCGCCGGAGCATATCAATATTTACAACAACAGTTTGCTGGCCATTGCCGACCCCGCCCAGCGATGGGCGATGGCGTTCCGGATCCTGCTGCAGTATCTCCAGATCGCTTTCTGGCCGCACCCCCTGAGCTGGGATTATTCGCTGGGGCATTTTGTGGCGGGAAGCTCCACCGTGCCCCTTGCCGTGGCGTCTGTCGTATTGTATGCGGGCCTGACGGCATTTGGCCTGCTGACCCTGAAAAAAAAGAACCTGATCGGTTTCGGCGCGCTCTTTTTCCTGGTTGCGCTGTTTCCGGCCTCCAACCTGGTGATCCGGATCGCGACGACCTTCGGCGACCGCTTGCTGTTCATCCCGATATTCGGGTTTTGTCTGGCGATCGGCGTATTGCTGCAATGGGCGTTTTCCAGGCTGAAAGCCCGGGGTGGGGCAGGGGCTTACGTCGGGCTCGCGCTGCTTTCAGGGGTGTTCCTCGTCATGTCCTCGATCCGGGTGAACGCCTGGAAAAACGACGATACCCTGGTGAATACGGATTACGCTTACGCCAATTCGCTGAGGAGCATGAGGGCTTATATCCAGAACCTGACTTCCATACCGGGAGAGAGCCGGGTGGCCAACCACCAGAAGGCCCTGACGCTCTGCAACGAGGCCCTGGAAAAATACCCGGACGACTGGCAATTGTGGTATTTCAAAGGGGTCATACACGGTGTGCTCGACAACCCGCAGGGGGCCAGGGAAGCCTATAAAAAATCGCTTGAATACAACGGCAAGAATTTTTATTCACTGGTCAATTACGCCAATCTGCTGGCCGACGATGACCCGGCACAGGCCATTACCCTCTATCAGCAGGCCCTGGCCATCAAACCCGATCAGGCGATCGTGCTGGGCAACCTGGGCATCCTGCTGCACAAGGCCGGCCGGTTGGACGAGGCGCGGCAGATGTATGAAAAGTCGCTGCAGCTCAATCCCAACGACGCGAACATCCGCAATGCCTACGATATTTTGAACGGCAATCAATAATCAAAAAGTTCTTTCTTTAAATAAAAATAAAATATTTGTTTTTTATTTGAATTGCCGCTATATTGCGTTCAAATTGATGCGCATTATCCATGGAAACCAAAAAGAGCCGTGCCAAAAAGCCGTCCGATGCCGAACAGGTAGCAGCCTACATGACCGGGTTGGACCATCCGTTGAAAGCCGGGATAGAGGCTGTCCGGTCGGTCATCAAAGGTGCGGATTCCCGGTTGAATGAGCGGATCAAGTGGAATGCGCCGAGCTACTACTACAAGGCCGACCTGCTGACCTTTCATATCCGGCCTGTCGATCGGATTCACCTGGTTTTCCATCACGCAGCCGTTGTCCGCATCCAGTCCGATCTCCTGGAAGGTGATTATAAGGACCGGCGGATGGTTTATTTCCGGGATATGGCCGATCTGGAAACAAAGCGGGAAGAATTTGTCCGGGTAATAAAAGCTTACGCGGACCTGATGGAATAAATGCCACCCGATATGATGGACCTTATAGAAAAGAAAGACCTGGCCGGAATCCGCGCAGCCCTGTCTGCCGACCCGTCCCTGGCCAATAAGGGGATTCCGTTCGACGACAAGAACCCGACCCTTTGCCACCCGCTGCACCGGATCTGCGACCGCGTTTTCGAAGGACGGTACAGCGATGAAGACGGCGTTGAGATTGCCAGGGTTTTCCTGGAATTCGGCGCCGATGTCAACGGGTTTGAATTTGAACTGCGGAAGGATACGCCGCTCATTGCAGCCGCCAGTCTGCATGCCGATAGGGTGGGCTTGCTTTACCTCGAACACGGCGCCGATGTCCGCCACCAGGGATGCCACGGCGGTACGGCCCTGCACTGGGCGGCCTGGACGGGCCGGGATACCCTGGTCCGAAGCCTCATCGACGCCGGCTCGGATATCCACCTCAAAGACCTGGATTTTGACTCCACGCCCTTGTTCTGGGCCATCCACGGCTATGTACACGGCGGCGACGAAAACCGGCATCAACAACTGGCCTGCGCCCGGATGCTCATAGCGGCAGGTGCAGATATCGGGACGCCAAATGCCGAAGGAGCAACCATACGCGATCTGCTCGGTGAAAACAGTGCAGAATGGAAGATCTTGTTTCAGCCGGATTGATTATCTTTAGCGCCGGGCGAAGAGGGCGCCAGACAAGCGGCTGAATACCTGCGGTCGCTAGGATTGTGAATTCAGCAATTATGCCATGACCAAAGAAGACCTGGGATACGATCCCGCTATCGGCCAATACTTCGATTCACAGGGGCTGGCAGGCGCCGAACTGGGTCGCGTGATCCAGGAACACCGCGAGCGGTACGTGGTCAGGACCGAAAACGGGGAATACGATGCCGAGGTCACCGGCAACCTCCGCTATTCAGCCGCTTCGCGCGCCGATTTTCCGGCGGTCGGCGACTGGGTGGCCCTGTCCGTCTATGACCAGGGGGCTGCGCTGATCCTCCAGCTGTACCCCCGGCGGACGGTGCTGGAACGGCAGGCTGTCGGCAAGCACGGCGAAAAGCAGATCATCGCCGCCAACGTCGACCGGGCGTTTATCCTCCAGGCCGTGGGCCACGATTTCAACCTCAACCGGATGGAACGCTATCTGGCGGTTTGCCACGCTGCCGGCATTCAACCCATCGCCGTGCTGACCAAAACGGACCTGACGGATCAGGAGAGCCTGGATCGACTGGGCTCGCAGCTGGAAAAACGGGTCGGCAAAATCCCCATTGTTTGCCTCAGCAATGAAACCCGCGAGGGCTACGATCAGCTCCGGGCACACCTGGAAAAGGGAAAGACCTATTGCATCATGGGCTCCTCCGGGGTAGGCAAATCCACCCTGGTGAACAACCTGCTCGGAGAGGAATTGCTGAAGACGAGCGCCATCAGCGAAAGCACCAGCAAAGGGCGGCATACCACCAGCCACCGCGAACTGTTCGCACTCGAAAACGGCGGCATCCTGATCGATACCCCTGGCATGCGCGAGATCGGCGTCGCCGGCGACAGCGACAGCATTGACTCCACCTTTGAGGCGATTGCGGAACTGGCCGGGCAATGCAGATTTTCTGACTGCACGCATACTGAAGAAGAAGGCTGCGCCATCCTGGAAGCGCTGGATAACGGCGAAATCGACCCGGCAGCCTTTGAAAATTACCAGAAAATGCTGCGCGAACAGTCGCGTTTCCAGACCTCCCTGCGCGAACGCCGGGAAAAGGACCGGAAAATGGGCAAAATGTACAAGCAGATCATAGAGAACAAGCGGAAGAACAAATTTTGAAACCGCACCGCGCCGCCTGGCCGCGAACAGATGCCTTTCCCCAAAAAGAGCTAGCTTTGCAAGCATACATCAACTTAAAATTAAAGCGACGTGAAAAAATTTCAAATCCTGGCCTGGGGGCTCCTCCTGACCTCCCTCGCCCTGTTCAGCACCGCTTGCAAAAACAAGCCGGCTGAGACCGCCGAGCCGCCCGTAACCTTTGAGAAACCGCGGGTTCCCGACTGGCACAAGAATTCGGTCATCTATGAGGTCAATACCCGGCAATACACGCCCGAAGGCACCTTCAAGGCTTTTGAAGCGCATATCCCGCGCCTGAAGGAAATGGGCGTCGATATCCTCTGGTTCATGCCCGTTCATCCGGTGAGCGTCAAAAACCGTAAGGGCGACCTGGGCAGCCCCTACGCGGTGGCCGATTATTACGCCGTCAACCCGGATTTCGGGACCATGGAGGAA
Organism: Lewinellaceae bacterium; assembly: GCA_020636325.1. Classification (GTDB taxonomy): domain Bacteria; phylum Bacteroidota; class Bacteroidia; order Chitinophagales; family Saprospiraceae; genus JACJYC01. Next base: position 128,813 of record JACJYC010000005.1, on the reverse strand, counting down.
TTCAAGCACCTGGTCGTGGCCATTCACAACGCCGGCATGCACATCATCATCGACTGGGTGCCCAACCATTCCGGGTGGGATAACCCCTGGATCACCGAACACAAGGATTGGTATACCCAGGATTCGCTCGGAAACGTGGTGGATCCCATCGATCCGGCTACCGGCAAATCCTGGGGCTGGACAGACGTGGCCGACTTCAATTACGATAACCCCGCCCTCCGCCAGGGTATGATCGACGCCATGCAGTTCTGGGTGACCGAAACGGGTATCGACGGCTTCCGGGTGGATGTCGCGCACAACGTGCCGGTGGATTTCTGGGCCGAATGTTCCGATTCGCTTTACGCCATGAAGCCGCTTTTTATGCTGGCCGAAGCCGAAGTGCCCGCCATCCGCAACAACGGCGCCTTTGTGATGGACTACGCCTGGTCGATGCACCATCTGCTGAACGATATCGCCAAAACCCAGGGCGCCAACCGGGATAAAACCCCGCAACTCGTCCAGGGCAACGCCACAGACGGCGGTGCGGCGCCGGTCGAAAAGAAGACCGCGCTTGACATCGACCGGCTCCTGGCCGAAAAGGCAAGGGAATATACCAAAGGCTATTTCATGGAATTCACGTCCAACCACGACGAGAATTCCTGGTCGGGCACCGAGTTCCAGCGCATGGGCGACGGGCACAAGGCGTTCGCCGTCCTCGTTTCCACTTTCGACGGCATGCCCCTGATCTATTCCGGCCAGGAATCCGCCATGGACAAACAACTGGCCTTCTTCACCAAGGATTCCATCCCCTGGGGCGACTACCAATACGCCGGCTTTTACAAAACCCTTTTCGACCTGAAGGACCGCAACAAAGGCCTTTGGAACGGAACCGAAGGCGGCCCGCTCGTCAAGATCCCGACAGGCAATGATGAGAATATCTATGCCTTCATCCGCGAAAAGGACGGCGACAAGGCGGTTGTGGTCATCAACCTGTCCGCTAAAAAGCAGGATTTCAAACTGACCGGGACCAGCTTTGCCGGTACTTATACCAATGTGTTCACCAACGAACCGAAAGAACTGACCGACGGCATGTCCCTCAGCCTGAACGCCTGGGATTATCTGGTCTTTTCCAATAAATAGCACCGAAAAACGATTGCGCGCCGGATGGGTTGGATTTGTCCGGCGTGTTTTTTGAATTGAGGAACTGAGGAATCGAGGAATCGAGGAACTGAGGAATCGAAGAGTTGAGGACCCATTCAAATCAACCTCCGGCGGCCGTAGCTCCAAAAGAGCGAAGGCGGCAAATCAACAGATCACCAAATCAACCTCTGGCGGCCGTAGCTCCCAAGAGCGAAGGCGGCAAATCACCAAATCAACAAACCAGCCATGTCCAAATATCTCCTCCTCCTGACCTTGCTCGCCATCCTGTCCTGCAACACGCAGCGGTCCCTTACCGATGGGAAGTGGGTCGACCTGTTCAACGGTAAAAACCTCGACGGGTGGTTGCCGAAGATTGCGGGGTATCCGCCCGGTGAGAATTACGGCAATACGTTCCGGGTGGAAAACGGCATTCTGAGCGTGCGTTATGATCAATACGGGAGCTTCGACAACAAGTTCGGCGCCTTGTATTTCGATAAGCGGTTTACGAACTACCGGCTGAAAGCGGAGTACCGATTTGTAGGCGAAACGGCGCCGGGCGGGCCTTCCTGGGGGTATCGCGACAGCGGGATCCAGTATCACTGTCAGGACCCGCGCACCATGGGCATCGACCAGCCTTTCCCGGTGTGCCTGGAATACAACCTGCACGGCGGCAACGGCAAGGACGAACGGCCGGTCGGGGAGATCTGCGCTTCCGGAACAACGGTAGAGCTCAACGGCAGGCCCAACGAATCCTATTGCACGCCGGCTACCGTAAAGCGGACCTTCCACGGAGATCAGTGGGTGACCCTGGAGATCGATGTGCGCGGCGGCAGGATTCAGCATATCGTCAATGGAGAGGTGATCCTGGAATTTGAGAATCCGCGCTACCGCCCCGACCATGATCCCGGGAAAACCTTCATTGTGAACGGCGACGATGCCGTCCGGTCTGGGTTTATTTCCCTGCAATCCAACAGCGCGCCGATCGATTTCCGGAAAATCTCGATCCTGGAATACCCGGCGCAGTGAACGGCCGGAATTAAAAAATTTGGCCACTTCGAAAAAAATAATTTACTTGCATCAGTTTTACCGTGTATGCCGGCGGTCTCACAACGCCGGAATGTTAAAGCCAACTTTTTGAATTGAACACCTACGGGAAAATAAAAAGGCCGTTTTACGCCTGGGCGTTGATCCTGCTGATCCTGTTCCAATGGGTTGGCGGGCGCATTTATATCAACGCCGGTTATGCCGTAGAAGTGGAAACCCGGATGAACAACCGGGAAAAGGCCATCGCCGCCAAAATGGAAGCTGAAACCGGCATCAAAGCCCGGGTTCAGATCCAGGATGAAGAACAACTGGAAGCGCTCCACAGGCTGGGCTACGGCGCTCCCTACATTTTCACAGAAGAAGACAACGGCCAGGTGAGCTACTTCACCATCAACAATCAGGCCACCGAACGCATTCAAGTACGCTATCAGCCCGTTAACCAACCCGATCAGGACGAACGATCCGCCAAAAAAGCCGTATTGGAACGGCTTTTTTCCAGTTTCTGCCTGGAAGATCCCGAATCGTTGCCCGCTGTCGGACCACTTCTCCATCGCAATGTGTTTGCCTTCGTTCCCCCGTGCGGCAGGTTGAACATATCTATTCCCGCGCCCCCTCCCCGGCTTGTCTGACCCGCGCGTTTTACCGTAATCCTTTCATTTGTTTGCTGTGCTGCCCCATACCGGCGGTTCGGCCGGCGTTGATCAGGATAGGATTGCCCGCGGTCTGTTTTGCCCGTCCGGTCGCCCGGCCGAACTGGTTCCCGTTCAAAAGATTAATGACAAGCCAAATTTTATGCGATTATGAAAACTTTGACACTCAATATAGCCTGCTTTTTTATCCTGTTTACCTTTTCCGCAACGATGCTCAACGCCCAGGGCTGCATCGCGATCCGGAACATGATGTCCTGCACCGGCGGGAATCCGAACAGCCTTTCCTCGCTGACCCACCCCGGCCAGTTCCAGCTGACGACTTCCTACCGGTATTTCCATTCCTTCCGCCACTTCAGGGGGGATCATGAGGAAGCCAACCGGGTTGCCGAGGGCACGGAAGTGATCAACGATTCCCATTCCATCGATTTCGGGTTGAGCTATACGCTGAACGACCGCTGGAGCCTGAGCATCAACCTTCCGGTCAACTTCAACCGCCGGTCTTCCCTGTACGAACACTACGGCAATTCCGAAGAATCCAATCCTGAACATATGCGTTTCGCAACCGGCTCGGCGGGTATCAGCGACCTTCGCGTGGCGGCCACCTATTGGGTGCTTGATCCGGCTACCCATATGCACGGCAACTTCGCCATCGGCCTGGGGATCAAGGCGCCGACCGGCAAATCCACGGTCAAGGATGTCTTCCATAAAAGGACCAATAGCGGAGCGGATTCCACCATCACCAAGTTCGTCGACCAGTCCATCCAGCTCGGCGACGGCGGTTGGGGCGCCAGCATCGAATTGCAGGGCTACCAGACCATCACGCCGGCGCTTTCCCTGTACTACAACGGTTTCTACCTGTTCAACCCGAAGGGGGTCAACGAGGCCAACCTGTCGGTTCCCGATCAATACGCAGGCCGTCTCGGCGTTTCTTATGCCGCTTTGCCCGCATTGGGCCTTGCCCTGAACCTGGGCGGCCGCATCGAAGGTCTGCCCGCCATCGACATTTTCGGCAGCAGCGAAGGTTCCCGGAGGCCGGGTTATATCGTATCCGTTGAACCGGGCCTGCTCTGGAACTCCGGCGCCCATACTTTCGGTTTTTCCGTACCTGTTGCCCTGTACCGCAACAGGATCAAGAGCTATTCCGACCGCCAGGATCCGACTGGTCAGAAGCACGGTGACGCCGCTTTCGCGGATTACCTGATCTCGGCCAATTACGCTTACAGGTTCTGATCCAAACGCAGCAAGCGCTTAGGGCAACAAGGTAAAAAACCGGAGGGGATGCCGTTGACAAATACGGTTTCCGTGCCGCCGGTATGCGCCTTGTTGCCCTCGGCCAGTTGCCCAAAAGCAGCCTTTATGCCGTATATATTGCTGGAAGCGCACCTCCCGGGGGTGACCGGGTTGTTGGAATACCGGAAGGACACGGGCGCGCCGCTGCGTGAGCTCACGCAGCTGTTGCTCAGAGGCCCCTCCACCCTGACCGAAGCGGAGAGGGAACTGATCGCGGCCGTGGTTTCTCACCGGAACGAGTGCGTGTATTGTACCACTTCCCACACAGCTGCCGCCAACGCCTACCTGGAAGACCCCGAAACCGCCGAGTCGGCGAAACGGGATCCCGGTTCCGCGCCCCTCGGCGACAAGATGAAAGCCTTGCTGACGATTGCCGCCAGGGTCCAGGAAAGCGGCAAGAGCGTGACCCAGGAAGTGATCGACCGGGCCAAAAAAGCAGGAGCAACCGACCGGGAATTGCACGACACGGTGATGATCGCCGCCTTGTTCTCCTTCTACAATCGCTATGTAGACGGCCTTGGGACCATTGCGCCGACCGATCCGGCCTACTACCGCGATCTCGCTGAAAGGCTGAAGACCACCGGGTATTATCGCGCTGAAGACAGCTACGACCACCTTAAAAAATTCGGATATGGAGGAAGCGGGGATTGAAGCGGGCGAGGGGCGCCGGAATGCCGGTGCGTATCCCTACGTCCTGTTCGCGATCTGTTTTCTGGCGGGCGTTTTCGGGGGGATCACCTCCACGCTGATGTCGGCCTACCTGCCGGATGTGGTCGGAGAGCTGACCGGGATAACCGGCGCCGGCGGCATGGAGCAGGCGGGAGCGGCCATCAACGCCGCGTTCCTGTTCGGAATGACTTTCGGCGGCCTGATGGTCGGCTACCTTTCGGACCTGTGGGGGCGGAAGAACGCCGTCCTGTTGTCGATCGGATGCATCGGCGTGTTCACCCTGCTCACGGCCTTTGCCGATCACTGGATGCTGGTGGTCGGGCTCCGCTTTTTTTCCGGATCCGGGCTCGGCGGCATCCTGGTGAGCACTACCGTCATCATTGCGGAAGTCTGGACAGCGCGGAAAAAGAATATCGCGCTGGGCATTTTATCCGTCACGATCCCCGTAGGGATCTTTGCCACCGGGTTGATCACGTATTCCTTTCCGGATTGGCGGAGCGGCTTTCTGTTCGGCATACTGCCGCTGGTATTGCTGTTCATAGCCTGGTTCTATATGGAGGAAAGCGAAGAATGGCGGCTGAAGGCTGCCCGCGCCGGCGCAGGTCCGAAACCGGCAGGTCGTTTTTTTTCAGAACTGGACGTGCGCGATCTGGCTTACGGCAGCGCGGTATTCGGCACGATGCTGATCGGGGTATGGGCGGTACTGGCGTGGCTGCCGACCTGGGTGCAAACGGTGGTAAGCGATACGGACGGCCAGCAGGAACGCGGGATCAGCATGATGCTTTTTGCGGTGGGCGGCCTGGCAGGCGGTTTTGCCTCCGGTTGGATCAGCAACCTGATCGGGATGCGCAGGACCATGCTTGTTTGTTTTGGGGCCACCTTCCTCCTGGCGATAGCGCTTTTTCAGTTCAGCCCTGCGCTAACCATGCTGAGCTATGTTGAAATCGTCCTGATCTCTGCGTTTTTCGGTATCAGCCAGGGTGTTTTAAACGCCTATATACCGGCATTATTTCCTACTTCCGTACGGTCTTCGGCAACCGGGTTTTGCTTCAATGTCGGCAGGATATTTACGGCGGCTGCCGTGTTTTTTGTCGGATGGCTTGTACAGCTGCTGGGCGGTTACGGAAATGCGATCACTGTTTTTTCCTTCACCCTGCTGATCGGGTTTCTGTTCACGTTGGGAGTGCGGGAACGGGTTTTGTTCCGTTAAAATCAAATCAATGAAGAAGTTCTTTTACCTCGGTGCATTGGGATTGATCCTGTTCGAGATAGCCGATATATATTTTATTATGCCGATGCCCGGCAGCCAGCAGATGGAGAGCATCGGCCTGGCCTATTTTCTGTATAAATGGCGTTGGGCGATCCGTGCAGTTTTTGGTGGATTGATGATTGCGGGTTTTCCGGCGGCATTCAAGGGCTCCAAAATATTCTCTCTGCTGTTGGTCGCAGCGGCCGGAGCGGTGGTGTACAATGCCAATTTTGTGATGGCCGCTGATGCCATGTTTCGTCAGCCGGAGAACCTCCGGTTTGCGGCAGGAGCGGAAAGCGCTGTGGACACCGGCCGGCTCGTCCTGGGTGTGGAATACGGGGGTGAGGCAAAGGCCTATCCGATCCAGTTTATCGGATATCACCACCAGGTATTTGACACGGTAGGCGGAAAGCCTGTAATCGTTACCTATTGCACCGTTTGCCGGACCGGTCGCGTTTTCGAACCGGTCGTGAACGGCAAAACAGAAACCTTCAGGCTGGTCGGGATGGATCATTTCAACGCCATGTTCGAGGACAAGACGACCAAAAGCTGGTGGCGCCAGGTGAACGGGGAAGCCATTGCCGGGAAGCTTACCGGCGCTGTTTTGCCGGAAATGCCCAGCTCGCAGATGGTTTTGGGCCGATGGCTCCGCATGTATCCCGCTACCCGGATCATGCAACCGGACCCCGCCTTTGCCGCCGAATACGACAGCCTGGCCAATTACGAAGCGGGCCGCCGCAAAGGCGCCCTGACCCGCCGGGATACCGTGCCCTGGGCGGAGAAAGCCTGGGTGGTGGGCGTGGCGACCGACCGGGAAGCCAAGGCCTATGACTGGGTCGCATTGGAAAAAGAACGGATCATCTACGACCGACTGGGCAGCCTGCCCATAGCATTGGTCCTTGCCGGGGATAACAAGAGTTTTACCGTCCTGCAACGGGCGGGCGAAGACCAACGGTTCACCCTGCAAAACGACACGCTTTTTACACCGGACGGCAGTTATAACCTCGTCGGGAAATCGCATGACCCTGCGATACCCGACCTGAAAAAACTGAACGCTTCCCAGGAATATTGGCATAGCTGGCGGACCTTCCATCCGGCAACAGCAAAATATTAGACTTACCATCAAATCAAAATTTAAAAGAGTATGATCTGCTACATAAGGCTGGGCCTGAGCCTGGCTACCGTGCTTACTTTTGTGGGATCCCTTCTGGCACAGACGCCTTCGGATGCCATCATGATGAAGAAAAGGGAGATCTGTTTCGCCCTGATCTACGATGACGGCGCCTGGGACGAGTATTGGGAGGGACCCACCCTTAGAACCAACGCCAACGTCGGCACACTCTCCAGGAACACGGTAACGCCCATGTTCGCCTACGGCATTTTTGACAAGCTGAACCTCATTGCAGGCACGGCTTACGTACACACGGAGGCCAGCGGCGGACAAATGAAGGGCGCCAGCGGCATCCAGGACCTGAACCTTGCCCTGAAATACGAGTTTTTCAACAAACAGGCCGGGAAAGGGAAATTATCCCTGCTGTCCACGCTGGGCTTTTCCACACCGTTGACCAACTATCTGTCCGATTATATGCCCTTCAGCCTGGGATTCGGAGCGCCCGAAGTCAGCGGAAGGGGCATCCTCCAGTACCGGATGGACAACGGCCTTTACGTCAGGGGTGCGCTGGCCTATCTGTGGCGCGGCCAGACTGAAGCCGAACGGGATTACTACTACAACAACGGCAGCTATTACACCGCCTTCATGGATGTGCCCAATGCCTGGCAGTACCAGGCGGTTGCCGGAGTCTGGCTATTGGACAATTCGCTGAAGCTGGAGGCCAACTACATGGGATTGAGGTGCACCTCGGGCGACGATATCCGCAAGTACAACGCCGGACAGCCCACCAACAAGGTCGAGGTGGACCAGGTGGGATTCAATACCCAGTATTACTTCAAAAAACTCAAGGGGCTGGGCGTGCTGGCCTATTACAACCAAATGATCAACGGCCGGAATATGGGCAAATTCACCAATATCGGCGCGGGCGTCACCTATCAGTTCAAAATCTGAAAACATCAGCCATGAAAAACAATTCAATCATACTGCCTCTTTTCTGTTTTGTTGTTTTCCTCTTCGGGTTGTCGGCCTGCGAAAAGAACCTGCCGACCATGATCGATTTTGAGGATTACGCCTTCGCCGGCCTGGATGAGAACGGCGGTACCTGGAAGCCCATTTTGTTGTCGGCCTCCGACCAGATCGCGGTGGATGCGCCTGAAGATGTCAACTCCGCAGCTTACCAGGCCGAACTGGCGGCTGTCAAATCGGCTGCGGCCACAAGGTCTGACGCGGTGGAATACTGGACGGCCAACCCGATCCTGCGCTGGAACGAGATCGCGCTGGAGCTGGCAGCCAAGTACAACCTCATCCCGGGGCCCAACCCGGACGGCACCTATACCCTTCCGGACCCGGCCAACCCCGGCAATCAACCCCTTTTTCCGTTCGCCCACCCGCCGTATACCTGCCGGATGCTGGCCTATATGAGCGTCGCCCAGTTTGACGGCCTCATAACTGCCTGGCATTATAAGTACCAGTACAACCGGCCGGCGCCGTACAAGGTGGACAACACCATTCAACCGGCGTATCAGCCCAACGACCTGCCTTCCTATCCATCCGACGGGGCCGTGATTGCAGCCGCTTCAAGGGATATCCTGTCGGTGATGTTCCCGCTGGAAAAGGAAATGCTGGCCGCCAGGGCCGAAGAACACCTGGCGAGCCTGATTGCGGCGGGCATCAACGTGCAGAGCGATGTGGACGCCGGCGCTCATATCGGCGTGGAGGTAGCCAAAATAGCCCTGCAACGGGCCGCCAACGACGGCATGAAAAAAGCCCAGGCGCCCAAACCGGTTTCCGACTCCATCAAACAGGCGGCTTTCGACCGGTTCGGCTGGCAGTGGGACAACCTCGAGGCCCCGGTCCGGCCGGTTGGCCTGACCCCCTTGTTCGGCAAGGTGAAGATGTGGAATGTGGCCAATGTGGAAGATGTCCGCCCAGGCCCGCCTCCCGCCCCCGGAACGGCTGAATTCCAGGCCAACATCGATGAGCTGGTGGACATCGCCGATCACATGACCGAGGAAAGAAGACGGATCGCCAACTGGTGGCAGGACGGCCTCGGCACCTATACCCCGCCCGGACACTGGAACCGGTTCGCCAAGGAATTCATGGTCAAATACAAAATGAACCCGCTTCGCTCCGCGCGTACGTTCGCCTATATGAATATGGCCATCATGGACGCCGGGATCAGTTGCTGGGACGCCAAATATTACTACCATTTCCCGCGGCCGATACAGACGATTCCCGGGTTCAAGACCATTGCGGGTACGCCCAATTTCCCCAGTTACACCTCCGGCCACAGCGTCTTTTCAGCGGCGGCGGCGGAAGTGTTGTCCTACATCTTTCCGGCTGAGGCCCAGCAATGCAATGCCTGGGCGGAAGAGGCGGCCATCTCCCGGGTGTACGGCGGCATTCACTACCGGTTTGATGCGGAAGTAGGGTTGGAGCAGGGCAGGAATGTGGCGCAGTATACGGTCGAAGTGGCCCAAAAGGACGGCGCTCAATAAAGATCTTTAGGTTTGGTAATGAACAGGAACCGGACCGGTGTTCGATGCGGACGCCGGTCCCCTGTTCTTTTTTAAAACCAGCGAATCATGATTAGAAGATATATCCTTTTCATCGGCGTATTCCTTACCGCTATGACTTCCTTTGGCCAGAGCAAGATCGAAGTGACCGGCAAAGTTCTGGACCGGAACGAACGCGAACCGCTGGTCGGCGCACAGGTGTTCACCAATGATATTTATCGGGCATCCCGGCTCAACCGAGCGGCGTCCGGAATCTTCCCCGGCGGCTTTCGCCAGGTGATCTTTGGTGTGAATGTCCGGCTGTAGGAAATATAGGGAATAAGAACAGGCCTGGAATGCCTGGTGAAAATTGGACTTCAGATTCCTTTGGACAATATCCGGCAAAGGGGTAATTTTGTCGGATTATCCTATGGAAAGCAAAGATTTTTTTCATCTGTTGAAAATTCGGTACGTCAGGAAAATTCCAGGCCTTATCCCATTTTGGCTGGGGCTGATAGCCGTATTTACGGCCATTTACGACCTGGGTTTTGACAACACCCAAAAGGTGCAGAATGAATTGCTCTGGATCTACGATGTGGCCATCATTGTCGGCATTGCTTCCCTGCTGATCCGTTATTTTGCCGATGCCCAGCGCAACAGGCGTATCGTGCGGTTGTTCGACCTGATCTCCCTGGTTTTTCTTTCCGTCCTCCTGGTGCACATCATCGGCTGGATCCGGTTGCCGGTTTTTCACCGGCGGCTCTGGACCTATATGGCTGTTTTGCTGGTTTTTATCCGGGAATTCTCGTCGCTGGAGATCCGGATCAAACGGACGTTCATCAACCCGGCCCAGTTGTTTATTGCCAGCTTTTTCCTGATGGTGTCGGCCGGAGCAGCCCTGCTGATGCTGCCCAAAGCGACCCATGACGGGATCAGCCTGATCGACGCCTTGTTCACCTCTACGAGCGCCGTTTGCGTTACGGGGCTGATCGTCGTGGATACGGGCACCTATTTTACCGATTTCGGGCTGTTGATCATCCTGTTCCTGATCCAGATCGGCGGCCTGGGCATCATGACCTTTGCCAGCTATTTCAGTTATTTTTTCAAGGGCGGATCCACGTATGAGAACCAGCTCATGCTGCACGACATGACCAATACCGAGAAGATCGGCGAGGTGTTCAGCACACTGAAGAAAATCATTTTGCTGACCCTGGGCATTGAAGCGACCGGCGCGGTCCTGATCTTCACGACCCTTGATCCCAAGCTGTTTTCAGCCCTGGGCGACCGGATATTTTTCTCCGTTTTCCATTCCGTGTCGAGCTTCTGCAACGCCGGTTTTTCTACGCTGGGCAACAGCCTTTACGAGGAGACCTACCGGTTCAATTACCCCCTGCACCTCATCATCGCCCTGCTGTTCATCCTGGGCGGTATCGGGTTTCCGATCGCCTTCAACTTCATGAGTTATATAAAGCACCTGCTGATCAGGCGGCTGTCGAGCGGAAAGGAGCGGTACAAACCCTGGGTGATCAACCTGAATACCCGGATCGTATTGATCACAACGGGCATTCTGCTGATAGGCGGTACGATCCTGTTCTATATTTTTGAATACGATAATACCCTTGCGGAGCACAACGGATTCGGGAAGGTGGTGACGGCATTTTTCGGCGCCGCTACGCCCAGGACCGCGGGGTTCAATTCGGTGGACCTGACCAAACTGCATTTTTCCACCATCATGGTGACCTTTCTGTTCATGTGGATCGGCGCGTCACCCGCGTCGACGGGCGGGGGGATCAAGACCAGTACCATAGCGATCGCTACCCTGAATTTCCTGAGCATTGCCCGGGGAAAAAGCCGGGTCGAGGTATTTCGCAGGGAAGTCTCTGATATTTCCATCCGGCGGGCTTTTGCCATTATCTCCCTGTCGCTGATCGTGATCGGGTTTTCTATTTTTCTGATCGCTACCTTCGACAGCGGCAAGGACCTGTTGTCCATCGCGTTTGAGAGTTTCTCGGCCTACAGTACGGTTGGGATCAGCCTGGGGATCACGCCCCAGCTCAATCCGGCCGGCAAAGTGATCATCATCCTGACCATGTTCATCGGCCGGGTCAGTATGCTTTCCATCCTGGTGGCCCTGTTCAGAAAAGTGAAAAGCACCAAATACAAGTATCCCACCGAAGAGATACTGATCAACTGAAAAACAAAATACAGGCATGAAATACATCATTGTAGGTTTGGGCAACTTCGGCGCGACGCTGGCGGAAAAACTGACCAGCCTGGGCCATGAGGTGATCGGGGTCGACGTGAAAATGGAAAAGGTCGAATTCCTGAAGGAAAAAGTTACCCATACCATTTGCCTGGATTGTACCGACCGCCAGGCGGTGTCGGCCCTCCCGCTGAAAGACGCCGATATCATCATGATCTGCATCGGCGAGAATGAAGGCGCCAACATCATGGCCACCGCCCTGATGAAGCAGCTGAAAGTGAAAAGGTTGATCAGCCGGTCCGTTTCCGCCTTGCACGAAGCGGTCCTGGAGGCAATGCAGGTGGACGAGATCATCCGCCCCGAGGAAGAAACGGCCGAACGATGGGCCAACAAGCTCAACCTGCACGGCGTTGTGGATTCTTTCGAGATCACGGGGGATTACAGCATCGTGGAGGTGATCGTGCCCGACCGGTTTATCGGCATGACCCTCGAGGAAGCGGATATCCGCGCGGATTACAACCTGCTGGTGCTGACCACCATCCAGTTCTCCGAGAAAAAAAACATCCTGGGCCTGCCCAAAAAGATCACCAAGGTACAAGGGGTGGCTTCGGCCCAGACCTTGCTGAACCATGGGGATATCATGGTGTTGTATGGGAATATCGGCGACATCAAGCGCTTGTTGAAACAGGATTAACCGAAGAGAATGAATGGACACTCTGCTGGTCATAGACGATGAAAAAGATATCCTCAACATGCTGGCTCATATGCTTGAGCTGGAAGGGTATGAAGTGCTGAAGGCATCAACGGCGTCATCCGGGAAAAACCTCCTGGAGAAAACCGATGTCAATGTGATCCTGACGGATGTAAAGCTCCCCGACGGCAACGGCGTCCAGCTTTCCGGTGAATTCAAACGGATCAGGCCTGAGGCGGAAGTGATTTGTTTTACCGCTTACGGAAATATTCAGGACGGCGTGAAAGCCATAAAAAACGGCGCTTTCGATTATCTGGTCAAAGGCGACGACAACGCCAAGATCATACCCCTTGTCAGCAAGGCAGCCGAAAAATCCAGGCTGCAGTACAGGATTTCCCGGTTGCAATCCAGGGTCCAGGAAAATTTCGGCTTCGATCAGGTGATCGGCAGTTCCCGCGCCATCAAAGAAGCGATCAGTCTGGCTCAAAAGGTAGCGCCCACCCTTGCCACCGTATTGCTGACAGGCCCCACCGGATCGGGAAAGGAAGTCTTTGCAAAGGCCATTCACGCCTGCAGCGACCGGTCGACGGAAAATTTTATTGCCATCAACTGCAGTTCACTTGGCAGGGATTTGCTTGAAAGCGAGCTGTTCGGCCACAAGGCCGGAGCCTTTACCGGAGCGCTGAAATCCAAGAACGGGCTGTTTCAGGAAGCGCACAAGGGGACGCTTTTTCTGGACGAGATCGGGGAAATGGACCTTGCATTGCAGGCCAAGATCTTGCGGGTGCTTGAAGCGGGAACGTTTATCCCTGTCGGCGATACCCGGGAGCACCAGGTGGACGTCCGGGTCATCGCCGCAACCAACCGGACGCTGGAAACCGAGATCGCATCCGGTCGATTCCGCGAAGACCTTTACTACCGGATATCGGGATTCACCATTCGCCTGCCCGCGCTGAATGAAAGAAAGGAGGATATTCCTGCCCTGGCCGAGCGGTTTATGCATTATTATGCGTCCAGGATCAACAAACAGGTCACGGGGCTTTCCCCAGCCTTTATGAAAATGTTGCAGGAACACGAATGGAAAGGCAATATCAGGGAATTGCGCAATGTCATGGAACGGGCAGTCATCCTCGCAGATACCCCGGAACTCCATGCCGACCTGCTGCCCTTCAATCTGGACGTTGCCGCAAAAACAGGCATGCAATCCGGCGTCTTCAAACTCCGGGACCTGGAAAAGCACCATATCCGGCAGGTGCTGGCATATACCGATGGGAATAAGACCCGGGCCGCCGAATTGCTCGGCATCGGCGTAACCACCTTGTACATGAAAATACGCGAGTACAAGATCTGATCCTTGCCTGCAACCCTTCGTTTTTTGCATGACCCTTCCGATCCTGAAGGGTGTATCCGGATTTTGATTTCCTTGAAATTTCACAAAGTATTGATTGTCAATTTTTTATTCGGAATTAATTTTTCGTTTTGAACCTGGCATTGATTTTGGCCTGCATAAAGGGTCAATCATTATCGTGTTCAAAAAAACGGAAAAATGGAAATGCTGCTTACAATAACCATGGTCTTGCTGGCTGCGGTTATTTTTCTGCTTCTCTTCCTTTCGATCGAAGGGTTGGATCAAATCCTAAATCAATAATTATGGTCCTGTTGCTATTGGTGGCGCTTGGTGCGCTGGGCTATCTTTTTTATGCCATCATTAATCCGGAAAAATTCTAAAAAATGGGAAATGAAATCACGGGAGTTGCTGTGGTTTTCGGGCTGGCGGCAACCTTATCCTGGCCGCTCGGCAGGTATATTTCGGGGGTATTCCGGGGGACTTCCGGCCGTTTCAAGGTATTCACCGTACCGGAAAGGCTGATTTTCAGGTTTTGCAAGATCGATCCGTCCGCCGGCATGGATTGGAAGCAAAACATGAAGGCCATGCTCTCTGCAAATGTCCTGTTCTTTTTTGCGGCTTTCTTCCTGTTGCTGCTTCAGGGCATCATTCCTTTCTGGAACCCCGGGCGGCTGGCCGGTTGGGACCCCATTCCGGCCTTCAATGCGGCGGTCAGTTTTGTGACCAACACCAACCTCCAGCACTATGCCGGAGAAACGGACGCCGCATATTTTACCCAGCTTGTCGTTTTTTGCTGGTTGCAATTTGTAAGCGCAGGCACCGGTATTGCGGTTTGCGGCCTGCTTTTCCAGGGCTTGTCGGGCGACACGGGCAGCAACATCGGCAACTTTTACAGCCTGTTGGTCAGGAGTTGCGTCCGGATTTTACTTCCGCTCGCCGTTATCCTTTCCGCAGGCCTTACCCTCTGCGGTACGGTTTCCGATTTTGGCGGGGTCCGGGAAGTTCATACCCTGGAAAACCGGATGCAGCAGGTTGCAGGCGGGCCGGCTGCGCCCATGATTGCCATCAAACAATTGGGGACCAACGGCGGGGGATTTTTCGGCGCCAATTCAGCTCATCCGTTTGAGAACCCGGATTACCTGTCCAACATGCTGGAGAATATCGCCATCCTGCTCCTCCCGATGGCCCTTGTGTTTGCCTTCGGGTTTTATCTGAAGCGGAAAAGGGCGGCAATTTTGTTCTTTTCGATCATGACGACCCTGTTCCTGGCCTTCACGGCCGTATCTGTCGGGCAGGAAGTAACGGGGGGCGCTTCTGTGCCGGAATCCGGCCTTTTGCCCGGCCCAAACCTGGAAGGCAAAGAAATGCGATTCGGTCCGGTTGCTTCAGCTTTTTGGGCTGTTTCGACCACTTCCACTTCCAACGGATCGGTCAATTCGATGCATGACAGCCATACCGCGCTCTCGGGCGGGGTCCTTTTACTGGACATGTTCATCAATGCCCTGTACGGCGGGGTAGGGGTGGGCTTCATCAATTTTTTCGTATTTGTTGTGGTAGCCGTTTTCATTTCGGGGCAGATGATCGGCCGAACGCCGGACCTGTTCGGCAAAAAACTGGAGGCGAGGGAGATCAAAATAGCCGCCCTGGTGGTGATCCTTCATCCATTGCTCATCCTTTGCGGTACGGCGGCGGCTTGCCTTGCCTCATCCCGCCAGGGTTGGCTCAACAACCCGGGGTTCCATGGATTTTCTGAAATGATGTACGAATTCACATCGGCTGCCGCCAACAACGGTTCCGGATTTGAAGGATTGCACGACAACACCCCGTTCTGGAATCTGGCAACCGGCGTGATCATGCTTTTCGGCCGGTTTTTGCCCATTATCGGGCCGCTGGCCATAGCGGGGGCGCTATCCGTCAAAAAAGCCGTTCCTGCTTCATCGGGCAGCCTCAAAATAGAAAGCATGGCCTTCGGCGCCGTATTGACGGCGGTCATCCTCATTGTGGCCGCCCTGGCCTTTTTTCCGGCGCTGGCCCTTGGTCCGGTTGCCGAATATTTTTCTACCCTTTAAAGCTGATCAAAATGAATGCCGAAAGGAATCAAAGGCTTTTCAGTTCAAATTTCATCCGGGAGGCGTTGGTTGCTTCAGTAATAAAGCTGCATCCCGGCAAGATGGCGCGGAATCCCGTCATGTTTTCGGTAGAGATCGGTACAGCGATCATGGTTGTCGTGACCCTGGCTTCCCTGATCACCGCCGATCAATCGCTGGGCGCCCCCGGGTACAACGGCTGGATTACGGGCTTGCTGATGCTTACGCTGCTTTTTTCCAATTTTGCAGAAGCCCTGGCGGAAGCCCGCGGAAAAGCGCAGGCGGCGGCGTTGCGGAAAACCCGGACCGATACCCTGGCCCGGCGGATCGAAAAGACCGGAAGCCGCACCATGGTGAGCGCTTCTGAGTTGGACCGGGGCGATCTTTTTCTGGTGGAGGAAGGAGAGCTGATTCCGGCCGACGGAGAAATTGTGGAAGGGCTGGCCTCGATCGACGAATCGGCCATTACCGGAGAATCGGCCCCCGTTATCCGGGAAGCGGATACGGATCGCAACAGCGTCATCGGGGGCACCAGGCTGCTATCGGACCGGATTTTGGTCAAAGTAACCTCCCAACCCGGTGAATCCTTCCTGGATAAAATGATCGCGCTGGTGGAAGGGGCCGACAGGAAGAAAACCCCGAATGAGCTTGCGCTGACCATCCTGCTGGCCGGATTCACTATCGTATTTCTGCTGGTGACGGTTGCGCTTCAGCCTTTTGCCGCCTTTTCCGGCGCCACATTGCCCGTTGCTTCCCTCATTGCCTTGTTTGTCTGCCTGATCCCCACGACAATCGGCGGACTCTTGTCGGCTATCGGGATTGCGGGTATGGACCGGGCCCTGGGCGCCAACATCATTGCCAAGTCCGGAAAAGCGGTCGAAACGGCGGGGGATGTGGATGTGCTGCTGTTGGACAAAACCGGCACCATAACGATCGGCAACCGGAAAGCTACCCGGTTCTATCCGTCGGCAGGCAAGGACCTTTCCGAATTTTCGCGATTGGCGGCGATCAGCTCCCTGGCGGACCACACGCCGGAAGGAAAATCCATCCTTGAGCTGGCCCGGCAGAACGGCGCTTCAGGGGAAGACCCTGATTGGCCGGACCCTGAATTCGTACCCTTTTCGGCAGAAACCAGGATGAGCGGGGTGAACCTGCCGGACGGGACCAGGATCCGGAAAGGCGCCTGGGATGCCATTGGAGATTGGTGCCGCCGGGACGGCCTTAAAGCGGAAAACCCGGAGTTGGAGACCTGGGTCAGGGATATCGCTGCGAAGGGCGGCACTCCCCTGGCGCTGGCCGTTGATAACCGTCCGGTCGGCGTCATTCAGCTCGAAGATATCATCAAGCCGGGTATCCGCGAACGGTTCGACCGGTTTCGCAAAATGGGGCTCAAGACGGTCATGGTGACCGGTGATAATCCGCTGACGGCCGCCTTTATCGCCGGAGAGGCCGGCGTCGATGATTTTATTGCGGAAGCCCGCCCGGAAGACAAGCTCGGGTACATCAAAAAAGAACAACAGGCCGGTAAACTGGTGGCCATGATGGGCGACGGAACCAACGACGCCCCGGCCCTGGCACAGGCGGATATCGGCATTGCGATGAACTCCGGAACCCAGGCAGCCAAAGAGGCCGCCAATATGGTAGACCTGGACAATGATCCTACCAAATTGCTGGAAGTGGTCGAGATCGGCAAACAACTGCTGATCACCCGCGGCAATATCACGACCTTTTCCATCGCCAATGACGTGGCCAAGTATTTTGCTATCGTTCCGGCGCTGTTCACGGTATCCGTACCGGGTTTGAAAGCCCTGGACATCATGCACCTGGGCAGTCCCGAATCCGCCATCCTTTCGGCCGTTATTTTTAATGCCCTGATCATCCCCCTGCTGATCCCGCTGGCGCTGAGCGGGGTGAAATACCGGCCTGTCGGCGCATCCTTCCTTCTGACAAGGAATCTGCTGGTGTACGGCCTGGGGGGCATCGCTGTTCCTTTTGCCGGCATCAAGCTCATTGACCTGGTGGTGAAACAGTTTATTTAACCGAAAAAACGACGACATGAACATGTTCAGGATCGCCTTTCGTTTTACCTTTTTATCCATGCTGCTCTTCGGCGTCCTTTATCCGTTGGCAATGACGGAGACGGCCCGGCTGATCGCGCCTGATTCGGCAAAAGGCCGGCCTGTTTACAGGGACGGAACGTTGGTGGGATTTAAAAACATTGGTCAGCTCTTCACCGGCCCGGATTACTTTTGGGGGCGCCCATCGGCTACAGGGTATAACGCTGCCGCATCCGGAGGAAGCAACCTGAGCGCCTCTAACCCGGAATTTGCGGATGAAGTGGAAAACAGGGTCGATTCCCTGTTGAAATACCACCCCGGGCTGACCCGGCAGGCCATTCCGCCCGACCTGCTTACGGCCTCCGCTTCCGGGTTAGACCCCCATATTTCCCTGGAAGCCGCGCTCATACAGACCCCCCGGATCGCCCGCAACCGGGGGTTGAAAGAAGAGGACCTTGAAACGCTGGTACGGGATCATGAGGAAGGGCCGCTGCTGGGGATCTTCGGCCCCGGCGGCCTGGTGAACGTCCTGGAATTGAACCTTGCCCTGGATGAATTTTCGAAGAAAGCCGGACCTGAATCCCGCATTTCATCCCAACCTGAGGCCGATGGATCCGGATCATATTGACCATTTCATCCGGCTTATCCGGAGCCGCCGGCAGGGCCGGTTGAAGGTTTACCTGGGGATGATCGCCGGGGTAGGCAAAACCTACCGGATGCTCCAGGAAGCCCACGACCTGATTGCGGCGGGGATTGACGTCCGGATCGGACTCATTGAGCCGCATGAACGGGAGGAAACCTGGGCGCTCATGGAAGGCATCCCCGCAATTCCCCTGAAAAAAGTATATTATAAAGGCTATGAATTGAAGGAGCTCGACCTTGAGGCAATCATCCTTGCCCGGCCGGAAGTCGTGCTGATCGATGAACTGGCGCATACCAATATTCCGGGCTGCAAGCACGAAAAGCGCTGGCAGGACGTGGTGGAGATCCTGCGGAACGGCATCAATGTCATAACCGCCTTCAATGTCCAGCATCTGGAGAGCATGCACGATAAAATTGAGAAGATTGCCGGAATAAAGGTGGAAGAGACCGTGCCCGACAGGTTTATGGCACATGCGGATGAGGTCGTGAATATCGACTTGCCGGCCGAGGACCTGATCAAGAGGATGCGCGAAGGCAAGATCTACAAGGGCAGCCTCCAGATCGCCCGGGCGTTGGAAAATTATTTTCAGCCGGAAAAAATCCTCCAACTGCGCGACCTGGCGCTGCGGAAGGTGGCATCGCAATTGGAGAAAAAGATGGAGAAAGACCTGCCGCCCACGGGAAGGATACATCCGGAGCGATTCCTGGGCTGCATCAGCACCAACCACGAAGGCGGTAAGAAGATCATCCGGAAAACAGCCCGGCTGGCGGATCATTACCAGGCGGAATGGTATGTGCTGTACGTCAAAACGCCGCGGGAGGAAACCAACCGGATCGACCTGAAGACCCAGCGGAAATTGCTCGAGAATTTTAAATTGGCAGGTGAGTTAGGGGGTAAGGTGATCACTGTCCCCTCCGACGATATTCCCGGAGCGATTTTTGAGCGGGCTGTCGAATTGGGCATTACCAATATTGTGACCGGAAGGCCCACTTTTTCGATCTGGCGCCAGCTGACCGGGAAAAATTATTTTGACAGGCTGTTAAAGCGGCTGTTGAATACGGAAATCGATATTATTATTGTATTTTGATCAGCAAGTTAGTGTGTTAATGACCGGATCATGAAAATCAAAAACCAACTGCTCCTATCCTTTGGGTTCCTGTTCGCAGTAATTCTGTTCCTCGGCGGGGTGGGGAGCTATTATATCGACCGCCTGGCCCGGGAATCCATGTCCATTATCCGGGACAATAACCAGAGCCTGGTCTATATGCAGCAGATCGACGATGCGTTGGAGGATATTCAGTTTGCCTTGTTCGGGCCGGAGCAGGCGGAGGGCAAACCCTCCCTTGAGGAATACCTTGCAATTGTCCGCAGCAGCATTGACCTGCAGCGATCCAATATCACGGAGCGCGGAGAGGAAAAACTGACCGGTGATTTGTCCAGGGAAGCCGATCAGTTGGTCGCGATCCTGACCGTGCCGGAGATCGACGAGCTCAAAGCTCAGGTCGCCATGCACCGGATCAACTCCCTGGTCAATACGATTTACAACCTCAATCAGGATGCCGTGACCCAGCGCATTGCCAACGCGAACGACACGGCCAACAAGATCTTCCTGTCGATGGTCATTTTCGGGGCCTGCGGCATCATCGTGGGTTTGCTGGTGACGTTGAGCGTGCCTTTTTTCATCCTGCGGCCGATCAGGTCCTTCAATGAAGCTATCGGAAAGATCGCTCGCGGAAAATACGACGTGCAGGTGGAGGTCAACCGCAAGAACGAATTCGGCGGCATGGCCCGTTCCTTCAATTTCATGGCGCAGAAACTGAAGGAGTACGAACGCAGCAATTACGCCGAACTGCTGTTTGAGAAAAAACGGCTGGATACGGTCATCAACCAGTTTACGGAGGCCATTATCGGTCTGAGCGAGCACAAGAACATCATCTTTGTGAACGACAAGGCGCTGACCTTGCTGAGCCTTCGCCGCGAACAGCTCATCGGGAAATACGCGCCCGATGTGGCGGCGGTCAACCCGCTGATGCAACAACTGATCGCCGAGTTAATGATCGGGTTCGAATCCTGGGAAGAAATGAACTATCCGCCCATCCGGGTTGCGGTAGAAAGGGTGGAGCGGCTTTTTTCAAAAGACGTGATCAACGTGGTGACCACGCCGACAGGTGAAAAACACCAGGTGCTGATCGGTCACGTGATCGTGCTGACCGATATCACTGAATTTGCGGAAAAAGACCGGGCAAAAACCCGGTTCATCGCCACCCTGAGCCATGAACTCAAGACGCCCGTTACGGCTATTGACCTGACCCTTACCTTGTTGAAAAATAAAAAAGTGGGCTCCCTGACGGGGGGGCAAAGAGACTTGCTGAATACCATAGGCGAGAACAACCAGCGCATCCAGCGCGCCATCAATGAGATCCTCGAGTTTTCGAAGATCGAAAGCGGGGGCATGGAGGTCGCGACCGTAAAAGCCGGCATCGGTAAAATGATCGAACAGGCCGTTTCCGGCGTGCTGCCGTTGGCCAAAGACAAACAGATCGAGATCAACACCCTGATTTCCGACCCGGATTCGATCCATGTCATGGCCGATCCCAAAAAAACCGTATGGGTGCTGAATAATTTTCTCACCAACGCCATCCGTTATTCCCAATCCGGCGATGTCATCGAGATCACGGCGGAGGAAACCCAATACGACGTGACCGTTTCCGTGAAGGACTACGGCAAGGGCATCCATCCCGGGGAGATCGACAAGCTGTTCGAACCCTACTCCCGCACCGAAGACGACGAAACCGAAGGAACAGGACTCGGCCTGGCCATTTCCAAGGAATTCATCGAAGCTATGGGCGGCAGTATCGGCGTCAAATCGGCGGAAGGCGCCGGCGCAGAGTTCTGGATCAAACTGCGGAAGCGTTGAGGGCCGAATACAACCGAACGGTTTTTCCGACCCAACCTTTCAGCGCTTAACCGGCGTCTATCCTCCAAAACCAAGACAATGAACCTTTCCAAAACACTCTTGAATGCGATCGCAGCGGGTATCGCGCTGAGCGCCGTTTCCGTATCCACCTCCTCCTGCCACCTGCCCGGCGACACCGAAGAGATCCACCTGTCGACCTGTGTGGAGAATTGCCAGATTGACCATTCCAAACAAGGGCATGTCTATGATAATTGTCCGGCTTGCGGTATGGGATAATATTCGTTTTTTCCGGCTGGTTTTCTGACCACTTCGCTGATCTTTTTTCTGCTTGTTTCGGCGGGTTTATCGTTGTTGAAACTCGTAACAATAATAATCCCCCATAAATCATGCAAATCAAGGGTTAAAAAATCCCGTAGGGATCAGTCTCGGCAGACGAATCGGGTAAACGAGGTCCAGCATGCCGTGCGATGTGATGACTTCATATTGCGTACCTACGGCACGCCAAAAACGCCTGATTTACATCAGGCTACCGATATTTTGTGCCTGACGGCACATTTTTTTCGGATTCAACCATTGAATTATTGTAAGCGTCCGTTGGAAAGTCGAAACATCGCCTTGACACGCGACTGACCCGAAGCTACGGCCACCGGGCGACGAAGCTTTCGGCGAAGTTGCCGGGCGGAGACTGACAACTGACCCCCTCCTCCGCTGAAGCTACGGCGGGCGGAGACTGACAACTGACAACTGACAACTGACAATGATCCACTCCGCCATCTCCTGCAATCTCGATGCCGATATCCTGGAAGCTGCGCTGCCTTTGCTGGAAGCATCGGAAGTGGAAGCCCTGGAATGGTCGTTTGATACGCTGTACAAATCCGGCGGAATGCCGCCCTGGTTTGAGGCGTTGCTGGATGCTTTTGGCCGGGAAGGAAGGCTGGTTGGTCATGGCGTGTATTTTTCGCTGTTCTCAGGCAGGTGGTCGGAAGATCAGGCCAAATGGCTGGCCGAATTGGGCAGGTTGAGCGATCAATTTCAGTTTAACCATATCACAGAGCATTTCGGGTTCATGACGGGGGAGAATTTTCACGCAGGGGCCCCGGTCAGCATACCTTTCACGAAGGCAACGCTTGCCATTGGTCAGGACAGGCTGAAGCGGATCCAGCAGGTTTGCCGGCGGCCGGTCGGATTGGAAAACCTGGCCTTTGCCTATTCAATTGAAGCGGTCAAGGTCCACGGGGAATTCCTGGAACAATTGGTGGCGCCTGTCAATGGTTTCATCATCCTGGATCTGCACAACCTGTATTGCCAGTTGCACAATTTTGGCGTTGATTTTGCGGAAATGATCCGGCTATATCCCCTTGACCGGGTCCGGGAGATCCATATTTCCGGCGGCAGTTGGGAGGATGCCACCGCGCAGCCGGGCCGCAGGATCAGGCGGGATACGCACGATGACAGCGTACCTGATGAGGTGTTCCGGTTGTTGGAAAATACCATACCGATGTGTCCCAACCTGAAGTTTGCGGTGCTCGAACAACTCGGCGCCGGATTGAAGACCGAAGCGAGCAAGGTTGCTTTTCGAGGTGATTTTCGGAAAATGGCCGCGATCATCCGGCGACACAACCCAACAGATAACTTATCCGGGATTAATGAATTCGCTTCAAAGATTGAAATGCCGGAAGGCCCGCCATTGGAAGATGAGGTCCTGTACGGGCAACAACGCGAATTATCTTATATCCTGGAAAATGCTGCCGATGCGACGACAGCTGAAAATTTGCTTTGCAAATCCAGTCTGGCGAAGACAGACTGGCGCATAGAGGATTGGGACCCCGCTATGCTGGAAACAGCGGTACGGATAGCGCGAAAATGGCGGAGGGGATTTGTTTGAACGGATATAGATTGGATATGAAAATTTACGCGGGGTATTGCTTTTGAAATGGAGCGGCAGGTATTGCAGCAGGCCGTGCTTCCCTCCCGGCAGTCCATTCCGATTTCGGCTTTGTTGCCGGGCGGGTGTTTATTTCGCAAGTCGGAGACTTGCGGGTAGCCGCTGCGAGGCGGAGCCTCTGGCGAACGGTTGCGAGACGTAGACTCTGGCGGGCGGTAGCGACAATAAGAATAATTAACAACCATTAATCCGGAATCACCGACCACTTACGACTCATGCGACGTAAAATTTTACGTCGCTACTTTTTCTTACTGGCCTTCGCTTTTGGATTGAATTCCAAACATTTCCCTACCCAGAATTCCAGGTCCGCATCGCTGTCAAAGCCTTCCGGGGCGATGAGGAGGTAGCCTTTCATCGTCTTGCCGGCCATGGTCATGCGTTCGGCGCCGGGTCTGGCGGCCAGGGCGTCTTCTTCCGCCGGGTCGATCCGGGCCATGAGGGCATCTCTGAAAATGCCGACGCACATTTTATCCTCTACCATGAACGTTTCGCCGCCCATCATGCTTTTTCGGATGAACGGCGCCCGCCGGTCATTCAAGACGCGGGCGATCCGTTCAATGGTATATGCTCGATCCATCATTTGGCCGGGATCTGTACGGAGACCTTATCCCACATCAGGGCGATCCCTTTTTTGTTGACTTCGTAGGTCAACCGCTCGTGCATGTCCGCCTTTTTGGCCTTGACCATGACCTTGAGCACATCTTTGGCCGGGTCCCGGTTGGCTTCACCGCCCCGCTTGACGCCCCATTGGCCGGTTTCCGAGTTCAGGATGATCTCCCATTTCTTTTCGCCCGGGGTGGCAAAAAGGCTGTATTTGCCGGCAGGCAGGGTCTTGCCTTTGATCTTAAGGTCCTTGTCCGTTTCCAGGATGGTGGCCTCATTGGCGCCTGCCCTCCAGGCTTTGCCGTAAGGGACCAGGTCGCCCCAGATCTTTCTCCCTTTAACGGCCGGGCTGCTGTAATCAACCGTGACGGTCGCATCGCCGATCATGCCCTTGGCGGTAGCCGGCGGACTCGGTCGGCTGGATTTGTCCTGCGCCAACAATCCGGTGCTGACCATAAAAACGGCGAGAAAGGCAACCAGCATTCTCTTGGTGATCTCTGTTTTCATATCATTTAAATTTGGTTTGTATACGCTTCCGAAACAGTCCGGAAGGTACCAAATTTTATTAGGACAATTCAAAAAAATATAGATGAGTGTGTGGCGTTAATCAACCTTTGAACCGGCAGCCTGCCAGGCCAAGGTATAGAATAAAAAAGAGATCAACGGCCGATATCCCCCATCCGACGAAACTTCAGTGTAGTCATATCCAGCATCCAGCATCAAGCATCCAGTCACCAGTCACCAGCATCCCCGTCCGCCATAGCCGTAGGCGACGGCGGGCAGCATCACTTCCGCCCATTCTCCCGAATCCTGAACCGCACCCGCAAATTATTCGATCGCCGCCGGTTCTCCGGCCGGGCCTCCGTCGTCGGGTTGTTGACCGGATTGTACCTGAATTGCCGGTTGACTTTCTTGCGGTCTACGCCCAGGTTGTCTATCGTATTGTCGATGAATTGCCTTTTGACGGACTTGCCGTTATCCTCCACCTTGAAATTGCGCCAGTTCCCCTTGATTTTTTCCGTGTCCTGTTCGTTCGTGCCGAAAGGTGAAATGCGGTTCAGGCGGTCTGCTCGCTTGGGGTCGCTCGGCATGTTGCGGCTGAGGGTGCGCTTCCAGTTCCACAACCAGCCGGGGGTTGTCCTTACCAGTGTGCCGTTTGCGGAGGTATTGTACCTCGGTCGCCTGGTCGGCCCGCTGCTGGAACGGCCGGTTTTCAGGTCGGCAACAGCATTCCGGTTGGAAAGTCGCCCGCCTTTGGGCGTGATCTTGTAAGTGTACTGACCGTTGCCCAACCGGTAAACCTTGCCCGTATACGGTTTCTTGCGGAGGATATATTTCCCGTTATAATTGGTCCCGAAATCGGTGGCTGCCGCATCCGCACTGGCGAATTGATCGCCGGGCATATTGCCGTCCGGGTCCATGAACGTGACCGGGTTGTAGAAAGAAAAGGCATACGGCGACCACGAAGGCATATCTTCCGCCATCGGATCAACGCCCAGCCAAATGGATGACTTCGGGTCGTAATAGCGGGCGCCGTAGTAATACAGGCCGGTTTCCGCATCCAGTTCCTTGGCGTTGAACAGGTAGGGTTGCGTCTCGGTATAGGCGTGCTCATCGGCGAAGGTCTCACCGAAAGGCGTGTATTCCTGATGTTGCCGCACTTCGCCGTTGAGATCGGTGACATAGGCGGCGCTGCCAACCTGATCGCTGTGGTAATAGAACTGGTTGATCTCCTTCGGCGCGCCTGTGCCGGTGAAGCCGTAACCGGCTGTGACACTGTCGTTGTCGAGGGTGGTGTATTGCTGCAACGTAGGCGGACCCGGAGGGCCGTTCGGATCAATGGGTACAGGTTGCGGCCATCCGCTCGGAATGGTGTTGTCGTAGTTGGCCAGCGAATCGGGTACCGGGATCGGATACACGTTATGGGGCAGCGTCGGCGGCCCGGGCGGAATACCCAATTGCTGGATATATTCCCAATAGGCCTTTTGCAGGAGCTGCATGCGGAGCACATAGTTCTTGTTGCCGGCCGTGATCCCGCGGAAATACCAGTAATCGTTGTTGAATTCGCCGGTGCCGATCCGGCTCAGCACCCGCTCGTCGCCGATATAATAATGCTTGGTGAAGTTGGTTTCATTCACCACCAGATAGGGGCTGACATAAGCGGTGTAATTGCTGTTGTGGTTGACGGCCGATGCCCCGACCGGCGCCCCGTTCACAAAAACGCCGCGACCCGACCGATGGCTTTTGACCGTGCGCTCGCCGCCGGCGTCGTAGGTGTACTGGCTGATGTAACCGTCGTTGGAAATGCCGGCCATCCGGTTTTCTTCATCCCAGATGATGGCTCCTTCCTTGTGGTCGTCCGCATCGGCCCAGCTCTTCATGTTGCCGTTTGCGTCGTACCGGAGTTCCCGGTTGCCGATTCCGGTGGCGGCATGCGGAAGGTCGGCGTCGTACCAGTAGTCATTGCTGTAGCTGGCAGCTTTGTCCTCCGTTCCGTTGTAGGTCCGGGTCTGTTGTTTGGACAGGATATTGTTGAGCTGGTCGTAGGCCATATTCAGGGAATAGGCCGAAGTTGTCGTAGCGCCCTGCCAGGCACCTTCGGCGGAGGTCAGGCGATACAGCGGGTCGTAGGTGTAGGTCTGTGTCGCCGGTCCGCCGGGTTTGTCTGCGGCGGAAGGCGCCTTGTTTTCCAACCGGAGGAGATTGCTGACGGCATCGTAGGTGTACTGGTTGTCGATGAACTTCCGGCCCGAAGGCGTCTGGACCTGCATGCTGCTCAGCCACCGCCGCTGCGGGTCGTATTCGCAGCGGGTTGCCACGCCGTTGCCGTACAGGGAGAACGCGCGGTCTTCAAACCGGTCATACCCCAATTGTTTCACAATGCTATAATTGTCCTGGCCCTTGACGCTTTTCATCGACCTTAATTTACCGGCCCGGTTGTACGCGTAATCTACTTTTTCGCCGTCCGGGTAGGTCATCGTCTGGATGCGTCCCCAGGTGTCGTATCCGGCCTCCGAAACAAACGTGCGGACATTGCCCTCACTGGTCATGATGGTTCGGATGGTCTTGATCGTTTCGCCGAGCGGGTCAAAGAAGAATTCGCGGCCGCCGCCGGCATCTTCGATCAGCCAGACCTCGCCGGCCCGGAAATGTTTGGCCCCCGGTTCGCCGTAGTGCAATTGCACCTTGTTCTGGTACTGCTTCGGGTAGTCGATGGTGGTCAGGCGCTCCTTGTCGTAACCGTACAGGATGGCGCCGCCGGGGATCTCGCTCCGGATATTGGCGGTTACCTTGCCGGTGAGGTTGCCGGCGTGATCATAGGTGAATTCCGTCAACCCGCCGTCCGGTTGATCCGCGCTGATCTGTCTGCCCAGGTGGTCGTATCGGTAAACGGTTTCGTTCTCGTCGGTATCCAGGACCTTCAACAGTTCGGAGAGCGCGTTGTACCGGTAACCCGTGAGGATGGGACCGTTGTCGCTGTAATCCGCGGTTTCGCGTGTCCGGCCCTTCACATCGGTGATGGTCTCCCGCAGGTGACCAAGCGGGTCGGTGGTGGCGGTTTTAAATCCGGTATAGCCGGTCCGGTCGACGCCGAACCCGTATGCGTTGTCCACCTTGGCGCCGTCCGGCAGGGTGACGGTCAGCTCGCGGTCCATCACGTCAAAGGTCGAAACAGTCGGCGCGGTATTGTCATAACCCGGGTTGAATTGCGCTTCCTGTCCGGGGGGCTCGGTAGTGGGATACCAGGTTTTGGTGATCCGCCCGAAGGCATCAAAGGCTACCCTGCCGGAAACGATCGTCACCGGTTGATCATCGGCGCCGGCCCCTGCAAAGAGTGCGCCTGTCTTTTTGACCTGCACCGGCCGCATCAACCCGTCAATGAACGACCAGGTGTCAATATCCGAATCATGCTCGGGGTCGTAATGGCGGGTCAGCGCATAGGGAACGGTTGCCTCCGGATGGTATTCGTACGCTATGGTATAAGGTTTTCCCGCAGCCAGTTCATACGGACCGGTCATGGCCGTAACCCTTCCGCGTGCGTCGATGGCAAATGCCATTTCCTGCTCCTTCAGGTCTGTTGATCGGAGCAATTGCCCGAATTCGTAATCATAGGCCGCAGAAGAGGAATAACCATATCCGTCAAGGGTATTAACTACATAGGTATGGACCTCGTCATCCAGGGTATAGTCAAAGGAGAGCCGCTCGCCCTTGGCATTGGCCGGCCGAAGGACGCGCGTCAGGTTGCCGTAATCGTCGTACGTCAGATCTGTCTGGGCGGCGCTGCCGTCTTCCAGAAGGCTGCGGATCCGGGTGATGTTGCCGCTGTCGTCAATGGAGGATTCGCGTTTGCGGACCTCTCCTTCGGCTGTTTCCACGGTAATGGAAGCGGGAACGGCATGAAGGTACAGGTTCGGCTTATGGTGGTAGTCAATATGTGCGATGAGTTGATCCTCCGGCGTGCCGTCACCGGTATCGGTGTATTTGATCAGGTTGCCGAGGGGGTCATAGTCATAGGTGGATTGGGTTGTCAGGCCGGGGTCGGCTTGTCCTTCGTAGTAGAAATGCTGGGTTTGAACAAGCGCCGGGAAAACCGTGCCGGAATCGCTCTTTTCAAATCCGGAAGGCAGGATCTCAGCCGTGTTGATATCCCGGAATTCGTAGGTATAAAGCGTTTCGCTGTACTTGTTTTCATCGGCATCCGAAGTGCTTTCGGATTTGATCAGGCCTTTGTTGTAGTAGTTGCGGTTGTAGTAGGTTTCCGTTTGCAGCCGGTAGGCCTGATTGCCGTTCCCGGTATCGAGTTCCTGGGTTTTTACCGTCCGGAATCCGTTGAATGTCCGTTCGTGCCGGTCGTATACCCCGTCTTCATAGGAAAAGGCGTATTTCATCCTGTCGGCCCCGTCGCCGGCCAGCCCGTCCTCAATTTCCAGGCTGCTCATGGTCCATTTGCCGAAAGGCAGGTCGTAGGTATTGCCGGTCAGGGCATAATCGATGTCAAAAGAGGCGCCCAACGGCCGCTGAACGCGCTTCAGCATATTGGTCCGGCCGATGGTCGAGAATTTGGCGCTGAGATTGCCGTCATTTTCCGACTGGAGGAAATCGGGATAACCGTCGCCGTCCAGGTCGTTGAACTGGCTCTTCTGCCGGCTCACCGCCCGGCCGGCCGACGTACTCGGGTTGAAACAAATGCGGACAACCAGGATGGGAATGCACCCCGTTATCGCGAAGTTGACGGATTCCGCCGAAGACGACCCTTCATCGAGCGTAGATACGCCCGGCCACTCGATGGGCGGCCCGAAGCCGTTGCCGGTATTCAGCCGGACGCGGATGTTTTCCTTGGGAATCAACCCTTCAATCGCATTTTTGGTAATATTGTGCAGCGTTTGTTCCGCCAGATTCTGGGCCATGATCAGGTCGACAAGGCCGTCGCCGTTCACATCCTGCATGCCGGTGGTCGACATATTGATGGTAAGCGAAGAGCTCGTGCCCGCTTCAAAACTGCCGTTGAACAAATTCACACCCAACCCGGCGCCGAAGTCCATGCTTTGGCCGCCGCGGATCTCCTGGAAACCCCAGGGTTCGGCCGGCGCGAACCAGTAACCCATATTGAGGGCCACATTGCCGTTGCGGAAAACCTTGTCGGGAAGGCCGTCGCCGTTGATGTCCATCCAGCTGTGCTCGGCCCGGTCGTTGTCGACATTGATGTTGCCGCTGAACCCGGCCATGGAAGATGCGGACTCGGTGGCTTCCTTGGAGTTGTAATCGAGGCGGCCCGAACCGGCTTTTGAGCGGACGCTGCTGCGGTTGGAACCGACCCCTGCGCCGTTACCGGAATTGCTGGTGTTTGAATTCCCCGGGTTGCCGGCGATACCCGCTCCGATAGCGTAACTGGTAGCCGTATGATTGCCCAGTGAATAGGGAACGGATTCATCCAGCCCCCCTCTTTGATTCGTATAAATGATCCGGTTGGGATGCACGATGTCCGGATACCGGTCGCCGTTCATGTCCACAAAATCGGTGACGCTGGTCGTGGTGGATTCGGTGTACCCGCCGGAAATATAGGCCCCGCCGGTGAAACTGTGCGTAGATGATTTCGATACCTTGACCGGCGCGTATTTGCAATCGGTGCCGACGCTGACAAAAGACGATCCGGTGATGTCGTCCTCGCCCAGCCGGGAACTGCTCATGACCATCCCGTTCAGGTACGTCAGGTTGTCATAACCCATCCAGGCGCCCGATTTCGGATCGGCGATCAGGATGATGAATTTGGTGGTCTTGACGTCAAACTGCCCGCTGATGTCGTCCGGGTTCTCGATATCCTCGATGTCCTCATCCACCATGTATTCGTCCAGCTTGAGGTCGGCTTCATTGATGGGCAGGTCGGCGCGGTCGCGGTTGCCGTTGTAGGCGAATTGCCCCCAACCGCGGTACAGCGGGCCGAAGATGACGTCTTTTTCCGGGGTTTGGGCAAAGACGCCCGCCGCTGCAAAACCTGGCGTGCCGTTGAGCGTCCAGGTCACCCGTGCGGTGTCGACGGTCAGGTCGGCATTAAAGTCATCATCGGCAATGAGGTCGTCCTGAATGAAATATTCAAAATAAACCGAATCGCCTTTCGGGATCGTAAGGCTGATGGGCGTCACGCCGTTCAGGTTGCCCTGGGAATAGGTGAAGGTCGTTTCACCGTACAGCTTGTTAACGCCTTTTACCGACAAGGTAATGTCAAAGGTCTTGACCGCGGGCGGTACCGGCGACAGGACGATGTTCGGCATCAGGTCAAAAGTAATGGAATCCGCCGCATGCCAGACGGGCGTTTTGGTCACCGGGTTATTGAACATGGTGAACTCTACGGCGGGCATGAAATCCAGTCCGTTCACCGGTTGGCCGTTGGTGGTGGATTCATAGTAGATCATCGGTTTCCAGGAAATGGCCGCCCAGTCGATATTGGTGGCGCAGTAAACCCGGAACATCACTTCCTGGTTGGCAACCACCGAAACCGGCATGCCGTCCAGGTCAATATCCTCGTCGGCGGTTTCGTTCCAGTCGTAGGTCTTGCTCCAGATGACCTGGTTGCCTTTGAAGGCCTGGAGCGTGATGCTGTCGGAAGTCACCGGTTTTTGAAATCCGCCTTTCACCCGGATCACACCGTCGAAGGGCATGCTGGCGATCTGCCGGGAGGCCAGCACGTAATCCTCGGAGGCTTTGTACCGGAAAACACGGCGGCCGTCGGCATCGACATAACCGGCGTCGATGGTGGAATAGGTGATCTCCGGGTCCCATTTGACCTGGTCGTAAAGGCCGTTGTTGATGGACTGAAGCCTGAAATAGAACCGCTCGCCTTTCTTCACCTGGATATTGCTCACGGCATTGACGGTGGGGCTCACCGGCTGGAAATTATCCGGCGCGATCGTTTGTTTCCACAGTACATTCTGCTTGAATTGGATGGAAACCGTCACGCCGTCCTTCTTGCTGTAGGCCTGGCCCGCCGGGCTGGTATCCTCGATGAGTTGTACCGGTGCGTTGAGGCTGACGATGCCGTCGCAAGGCGCCTGCCACATTCTGACCAGGTCGTGCAGCGGGAACTCGTCGATCAAGGAGTCCAGCTCTTCCGGTGTTGGCGGGGGTGGCGCCACGTCGGTCAGGGCGCCTTCCACGATCGGGCTCGGCGTATCGGTACTCAGGGTCGAAAACGCGGGGTGCCCCTGTCCGTTTTCGGTAATAAAGCTGAAGTATCCCTTTTCATTGTTGGCGATATCGATCAACCCGTCGCCGTTCAGATCGATAAAGTAGATCGGCGTGTTGGTCTTGGCATCGGTATAGGTATAGCCCACGAACGCGATTCCCGGATGGGCTTCGGCGCCAACCGAATTGCTGACGGTTTTGGACTGTTCAAACTGGTTCATGTTGAGCGGCGCTTCGGCGCCGAAGAGCTGGTCGGCAGGGTAGGGGATGCCCAGGTTCGGGCGGTAAACAAGGCCGCCGTTCGGCCCGGCGTATACCTTGTCGGGAAGCCCGTCGCCGGTGATGTCCACAAAACTGATCAAACCCTGGGAACTGGATTCGCCGTAATTGTAATTGCCGCCTGCCGTGTTGGTCTTGGCAAAAGGATTGCCCAGCGGACCGACCGTAACGGCCAGTCCCGCACTGAAACTGCTGGATTTGGAACCGCCCAATACGGAGGTTTCGCCGTTGGTCCACGGAAAAGGCGTCAGGATCTCGCCTTCGACATGGTCGTCCCGGACGGGAAGGTTGACGGTCGTGCCGTAAGGTTGATACGCCCCTTGCTGGCGGATATCGTCAAAATAGTCCATCTCATTCCGGTAGAATTCCTTGCCCTCCTTGTCGATCTCGGCAATCGATTTCAACAGGGTTTTGTAGAACGCGCCCTGGGTGTAAGTCAGCTCGTAGGTGCGGATGAGGTTTTCCTTGAAACGGACCTCGATTTTCCGGAGCAGGTCGGCTGTGACCTGTTTGAAACCAAGGCGGGCGTCGATCTCGATGTCCGGCCTTTTGGGTTCGCCGAGCTGGCGGTCCCGGATGAAGGTGACGGAATATTTGCCGTTTTCGGTCCCATATCCGGTATAGGTTATGCGGGCGGGGTAGAGCTGCTGCCCCGGTACATTACCCCCGGGCACGCCGGGATCCAGGACGGCATGGTATTCGTAACGGATGAAATTATCGTCAAGGTCGCGGGTTTCCACCAGCGCCCAAAAGGCGATATTGCCGTTGCGGTCGCGCAGGACGGCATCCGGCAGCGGCCCCTGACCGGGCAGCCCGCCGTAAAATTGCCGGGCGCCGGTTTTATCGGTTACTTCCCACCAATAATCTTTAGGGGTGGAACCATGCCGGACGATCTTGCTGAACTGACCTTCTACCCTGGGATGAAAGATCTTTTCGTTTCCGGCCCGGTCCTTCAGGATGCCGCGGTGGGCTACCGGCGTCAGTTGGTCGCCATTGAAGAGGTAAGTTTCCGTTTCCTTGCCGGCCAGAAAGCGCGGAACGCCCCACCGGGTCTCTACGCCGATGGACGGGATCTCCAGGTTCCAACCCAGTCCGAGCCAGCTGTTGGCCATTTCACTGTTGTAATCGATGGAAAGGTCGGGCCCCATTCCCTTGCGGCCGTCGGGCAATTTGATGGGAAAATGCAGGTTGGCGGTCCCCATATTGTTGGCGGCCGGCGGTTCCACCGGTACGATGCCCGCTGACGGGTCGGCCGTTTCCATCCCCTGCATGGATGTCGGGGTGAAACCCTGCGTTTGCGGTGATTCCGGTACCCGGATGATGCCGTTGATGAAGTCGGTGAAATGGGTGGTTTCCGACCGGAGCTTATGGGTTTTATCCAGGAGGCTGTCTTTGGGCAAGGCGACCCATTTCCGGGCTGTTTCGTCAAAATAGAAGGTTTGGATATCGGAGGCGGAATAACCGTCAGGGATCAGGGCGGGGTCGTAGGCGATCTCCAGGTCGGCAGCCTCGTTGAAGGTGGTGCCGTCGGGCAGAAAACGGTAACCCTGGTTGTAGCGGGTGACGTTGATCAGGTCGGCGCCCAGCGGCGGCAGATCGATTGCCCGGAGAGGAGCAATGGCGATCAGGGCGTCGGTGCACATGGCCCGGTGGCTGACGCTGATCGAGGCGCCCGCTGTCTGCAGCTTGTTGGCCCGGTCGACCTCGAACCGGCCGGCTGTGATACGGCCTTTGGCGGAAAGCGGGAGCGCGTAATCGGCGGCGGGCTGCCGTTCGAGTGTAATCATGCGCGAAATGGTCTCGCCGTCGGCCAGGACCGCTTTCAGGTGAAGATTCCATTGGTCGCCTGAATCCGGCCCTTGCTCCCCAAGCCATTCAAAGCCGCCCTGTTCGACCGTCACCTGTTTTCCTTCAATGAACAGGGTCGCGCCCTGATCCAGGCGACCTTTCAGGTAGGCCATATTGCCGTAGAACCGGTTGTCGGGCAAATCGACGGCCAGTTTTGAGCCGGTTTTGTTTTTAGGCGCCACCACCAGCCGCACATCCCGGATCTCAGCCCGGATATCCACCGTTTCCGGCGTTTTGAACCGGATGACGTTGTCGCCTTGCCGAAGCCAGGACGCCTCCAGGATCTCGGTCTGGGTGGTCCATATGTCCGTTTTGTTGATCAGGTACCCGCCTGCCGACGGCTGGTCGTTGATGCTGCGCGCAAGTGCGGTATGGTCCTGAACGCCTTTGAGCCGGTAGGTCAGGCGCACCTCGGAATCCGCGCCGGGTTGATCCGGCAAGGTCACATGGAAAATGTTGTCGTAGGGATCG
Source organism: Lewinellaceae bacterium (assembly GCA_020636325.1). GTDB lineage: Bacteria > Bacteroidota > Bacteroidia > Chitinophagales > Saprospiraceae > JACJYC01. Next base: position 94,414 of record JACJYC010000005.1, on the reverse strand, counting down.
TCGACCGGGTTGGTTTTGTCCGTGCCGATAAAACCCAGGGGAATGTCTGCGTTGTAGGTGGCAGCCGCATCTGGGAGGGGCGGGTGTCGGACCCTTTCAAAGTGTCCGACACCCGGACCAAACGAGAAATGAAAAAGAAAATAATACAGTATGGAAATAGCCGTGGTTTTCATGGTTGTTCCGGTTTTCAGGATTAATTGACGATCAGGCGGATCGTACGTGAAGATTGTTCGGACTGGATTTTGATCAGGTAAACGCCTTTGGCGGTCAGTTTTCCCCTGAACAGGTAATGGTCGTTGCCGGATTGCCGCTGGGTCAGCACCAGGTCGCCGAGGGCGTTGTAAACGGACATTTCCGCCGCTGCCGGGCGGCCGAGGCTGACGCGGACCTGGAAAACGCCGCTGCCCGTCGGATTGGGAAAGGCTTCCGCTCCGGTCAGGTTGGACTGCCCCGGCGCTTTGACGGTGATGGACTGCCTGGCCGGGCAACCGTCCTTTTCCATGCTCAACTCGTATTGCCCCGGCGCCGTGATGGCGGCCACCGGACCGGATTGCCGGAATCCGTCGGGCCCGGTCCAGGCATACCGGATGTCGTTTGTCGCGGCTGCTGCAGCTGCATTGAGGTTGAGCGTTCCATCAGCGGGGATCTCGTATTGGCCGGCAAGGCTGGAAACGGGCGCGTCCAGGCTCTGGATATAAACGGTTTCTTCAAACCGGCGATGGTCGGCATCTTCGACGTGGAGCCGGTATTCCCCGGGCTGAATGCCGGTGAAAGGATGAACTGCATGGTCCTGGATGGTTGCCGTTTGCGTGGTCCCGTTACCGGTGAATCGGATCGCGTAGGGCATGCGGCCGCCCTGAACGGACAGGTGCAATTCGCCGGGTGCGGCCGGATTGCAAACGGGCTCCGCAACTTCAAAAACGGGCAGCAATGCGGGACCGGAAGCCAGCGAAAAGACGTCAGATCCCGATCCATCGGGGTCCCAGATCACAGAATCGAAGATTGCCGGGCCTTCTGCGCCATATCGATCCATCGGATAAAAATCCAGGGAAGCAAGCGGGAAATCGCCGGTTCCGCTCCTGTCGGCGATCAGCCACCAGGTCGTATTTCCGCTTTCCGGGGTAGTGAGCACTTCCGTGGTGTTGAACGCAAGGGAGGTGGTTATGGGCGACGCGCTGCCGGAAGACCGGATCAGCCAGTCGCGCATCAGTTTTTGGGGCCTGCCGGCGGTTTTTGGAGCCCAATCCAGGAGCGCGTTGTTGTCGCCCCAAACGAGGAAGTTATTGTCCGGCAGCTCGGCGCCTTCAGCGCGGCCGATGGTCGGCAAGCCTGGTTGGGTGGCGGCAGTTGATTTGAGCTGCGTCAATCCGGAAGCGTCATCCCGGCCGATACCGGCTACCCGGTGGTGGTATACGGCATTGTCCGCTCCGTTCCAGATGGTTTGTCCGTGGGCGTTGAGGTAAGAAACCGGACCGATGGATTGCAAGGTTATGCCGTATTTGAGCGCCAGATAGGATTCAATCCGGAGGATTTCCTCGTCGGTCAGAAACCGGTTGAAAACGATCATTTCAGGGATAACGCCCTTGAAAGGCCTGATGGGGAGGTTCCTGTCGCCGGGGATGGCGCCTACGCGAATAAACTGCTTTGCCGGCGGATCCTGGCTTTTTTCGGCCTCGACGCCGTTCTGGAAATAGGCGCTGACCTCGGCCCGGCCTTGTTGTTTGAAATCAAAATTCATATACTGAAAGGCCTCCAGGTCCGCCATCCGGCTGGTGGTCAGGATCATCCGGCTGGCTGTGTCCGATTCCAGGCACCAGATGCTTTTTTCCGCCGCGGTATCTTCGGGTTGGTACACCGTGAAAATGTGCAGTTGGGATAAATTACCGGCGGGCGCGGGGAAAAGCAGCCCGTCGTCGTCGCCGTTGAGATACAGCGCCGGATTAAAATTCAGCGGCCGGTTACGGAAAGGCATATGCAGGCCGGCTTCATCCGCGAATGGCACTTCTCCGGGCAGTTTGTTTACCCATTCAAAGTGTCCGTTGTATTTTTCTTCGGTGCTGAACCAGCGAACGGCGCCTTCGACCCCGCCCGGATCGGCTGCCTGGGTGCGGCCGAGGAACGGGCTGACCAGGCAAAGGAGGATGCAAATGTGTTTCATATCGGAAAATTTAAGGGGTGTGTTACCGCGGGTTAGAAAGGAATGGCCCAGCCCAGGGTCAACTGGAAGGCCTGGCTGCGGTTCGTGTTTTCAATGAAGTTGTAGCCGTTGGCCTGTGTTTCGATCACGTCGGACAGGCCGTAGTAGTAACGGGCTTCGATGTTCATGCCGAAGGGGAATTCATAGCCGGCGCCCAATCCGACCGCGAAAATGGTTTCGCCCTTGAGCACGTCGCGCAGGTTCTGCTGGATTTGCAGATCGGGTCCCAGGTCGGGTTTGTTGGACTTGTAGGTCAGCTTGTCGTTCTCGATGTTGAAGGAGAGTTGCGGCCCGATGGCCAGGTGGAAGCCGCCCTTGTATTCGTTGAAGGGATACACCTTGAGGAAAGTGCCGACGTGCAGGTACTGGTACTTGAAATTGATGGTATACTCCAGGTCTTCAATATCGGTGTATACAAAACCGCCGCCCTGGGTTCCGTAGGTCACCTCCGGTTGGATGGCCAGGGCCGATTCATTTTCGAAACGGTAGTAGAAGAAAAGCCCGCCGGAATAGCCGAAACGGGATTTTTCAGCGGTGGTATAGGTGTCTTCCGGGAAAAACGGGCGGATAATGGTTGACTTGATCTCGTTGATGGAAGCGTAATTGACGCCGGCTTTGAAGCCGTAGTAGTAATCGCCGTGTTCGTAGCGGTCCTGAGCGTTGAGGGAAAATGCGCACAATAGGCAGGCAACAATGGTCATTGGGAATATTCTGTTCATCATGATGGTTTTTTCATAGTACTGAATGTGGATCTTGGTTCGCGGCGCCCTTTTCGGGGCGCGGTTAACAGAGGATGGCAATGGGGGGGGAAAGGTTACCTGTGGTTCTTGATAAACCTTCGATTTTTCCAAAAAAAAGATAGATTTGCTATACGAACGAAAAACTCAGCAACATGACCACTGCAAGCCGATACCAAAAATTCCTTCTTTTCACTTTTTACCTTTTTGCGATCACAGTCATCAGCGCCCAGCCTGTCGACCAGGCCTACAATCAGAAAATCAGGGAATACACCACCGATACCCGGTTCCTGCCCACTTCGGTGCTCGACCTGCCCGACGACCCCAAGATCCCTTCGCCCAGACGGCATTTCGGGGATGTCATCGGCGCACCCGGCGTGATGCACCATACGGAGGAGATCTACGGCTATTACAAGTTGCTGTCCCAGGCCTCACCCTTCCTCAAGGTCCAACAGGTGGGCACCACCGAAGAAGGCCGGCCCATCAACCTGGTCATCATCGGCAACCAGGATGCCATGGACCGGCTGGATTATTACCAGGAACAGATGGCCCTGCTCGCCGACCCACGGAAAATGGGCAGCCGCGACCCCAAAGACGTGATCAACGCCGCCAAACCGGTCTTTTACCTCAACGGCGGCCTCCATTCCACCGAAATGGGCTCGCCCGAAATGCTGATGGAACTGGCCTACCGCCTCGTCGCCGGCCAAAGCGATGAGATCAAAAAGATCCGGGAAAATTCCATCGTCCTGATCAACCCGGCCTCCGAACCCGACGGCCGCGACAAACAGGTCGACTGGTACTACCGCTACACCAAAAAACTCACGGATTGGGAAGACGGCTTCCGCCGCTCCGGACCCTATTGGGGTAAGTACATCTTCCACGACAATAACCGCGACGGCCTTCAGATCTCAGCCCAACTGACCAAGGCCATCTTCAAGATCTATTACGATTGGCACCCGTTGGTCATGCTCGACCTGCACGAGTCCGTCCCCCTCATCTATATGTCCACCGGAACAGGCCCCTACAACGAAACCATCGACCCCATCACCATCGGCGAATGGCAGGTAATGGCCAACCATGATGTCACCGCTTTGGCCTCCCAGGGATTGCCGGGCGCCTTCACCTGGGCGTTTTACGACGGCTGGTACCCGGGCTACGGCATCTGGGTGGCCAATAACCACAATTCCGTCGGCCGTTTCTATGAAACCTTCGGCAATGCCGGGGCCAACACCTATTTGCGCGACCTTTCCGACGATCGCTACGCCGGCGACCTCGTGACCAGCAAACAATGGTACCGCCCGGACCCCGCCACAGCGATGGTCAACTGGTCGGCGCGCAACAATGTCAACTACATGGAAGCCGGTGTCCTGGCCGCTCTTTCCTATACCGCCGATAACAGCCGCCTGCTGCTCAGGAACTTCTACCAGAAAGGCCTGAACAGCCTCAGGAAAGGAAAGGACGAAAAACCCGGCGCATTCGTTATACCCGCCGGGCAGCATGACCCCTATATGGCAGCCTACCTGGTCAACCAGCTGCGCGGCCAGCAGATCGAAGTGCACCAGGCCGACAATGGCGATTATGTCGTGTTGCTCGATCAGCCTTACCGGAATCTGGCCGTATCCCTGCTCACCACGCAGAGCTTTCCCAAAGACGCCAAATTTCCGCCCTACGACGACATCGCCTGGACCCTGGGTTACCTTTACGGCGTAGAAGTCCGTTCGGAGGATAGCGTCAAATATGCGCCTTCGAGCCTGAAAATGCTGACTGCCGACGCCGTTTACGAAGGAAAAGTGAACAGCTCAATGGCCGGCGCGATGACCCATTATACCCTGAATTACAAGGCCCAGAATACCGTCTTGTCCGCGCTGTACTGGCTCAGATCTGCCAACGCCAGGGCAAAAGCCTGGATCACGGACGCGCCGGTTGCCCTGACCGGGGTCAAGGACACGCTTTCGCCGGGTTCGATCCTGTTTGAAGGGATGACGGCCGAAGAAGCCAGAAAAATGGCCGCCGAATACGGACTCGACCTGCAGGCTACGCGGGCTGCCTCCATGCCCGGACAGCGCGAGATCAAATTGCCGAGGGTAGCCATCTATCACACCTGGTATTACACCCAGGACGAAGGCTGGTCGCGCTACACCTTCGATCAGCGCCGGATCCCTTATACCTCTATTGATAAGGATGACCTTAGGGCAGGCAATCTCCGCGCAAAATTCGATGTGATCCTGATCCCGCGGGTTTACGGCTCGGCTTCCGGATTCATCAACGGCATCGACAAAAAATTCGGGCCGATGCCCTATACCAAAACCGCCGAGTATCCGTCGCATGGTTTTCCCGACGCGACCGACGACATGACCGGCGGACCCGGCTTCGAAGGCATGGCCAACCTCCGCGCTTTCCTGGAAGCCGGCGGCGTGGTCATCAGTATGGACAACACCTCCAGCATCCTGGCCAATTCGGGGCTGGTGAACGACCTGGATGCCTACAACGCGTCCGGCCTGTTCCATCCGGGGTCCATCGTGAACGCCAAGGTGCGCCGTACCGACAGCCCGGTGCTGTATGGTTTCCCCGAAGTATTCCCCATTTTCAAAGGCAACGGACCCCTCCTCCAGGTGGACAAGAAGATCCGCGACCGGATGCTGCTGCAGTACGGTACCGGCCAACTGAAGGACGAAGAGGAATACACCGGCCCGGTCATGGGATTGCCGGACAAAGAGGATGTCCCCAAAGCAGACAAGGCCGATAAGAAAAAGGACGCTCCCTATGTGCTTTCCGGCATGGTGCGCAATGAACAGACCATCATCGGTCAGGGCGCTATTTTCAATATGCCGGTCGGCAAGGGAAGCGTAGTGGCCTTCACGTTCGATCCCCTGCACCGGTTCCTGAACCTGCACGACGCGCCGATGGTATGGAATGTGCTGATCAATTGGGAGAAGATCAGGGAATGATGGTTGGAGGTTTGTTTATCTGTTGATTCGTTGATTTGTTTATTCGTTGATTTGCCGCCTTCGCCGAGGCTCCGGCCGCCGGAGGTTGATTTGTTGATTTGGTCAGATCAACATAAAAAAGCCGCTCCTTCGATATGCAAAAGATGATTGCCTCGGGGCTCCTGATCACCTTCCTGCTGGCGGGCAGCTGCAAAAAAGACCCGGTGACGCCGACAGGAGAGCAGGTCGTATTGAACCTGACAACCGACAAGGCAGCCTACCGTCCGGGAGAGGATATTGCCTTTGCAGCCGATAAGGAAGCCCCGGCTGCAGCGCGGATCCGGTATAAATACCTGGGTGAAGTGGTGGAGGACGTGGCCTGGACCGGTCCGATGTGGACCTGGACAGCGCCCGCCGCCGATTACCGGGGGTACATGGCTGAGGTGTACAGCAAAATCGGCAATAACGAGCTGATCCATGGGGTCATCGCGGTGGACGTTTCCTCCGACTGGTCGCGGTTTCCCCGCTATGGTTTCCTTTCCAGCTTTGCCGATACGGAAAATACGGAAAGCGTCATTGCCGGCCTCACCCGGTACCATATCAACGGACTGCAGTTTTATGACTGGCATTACAAACACCACCGACCGCTGGCCGGAACGCCGGCCAATCCCGATCCGGTTTGGAAGGATATCATCAACCGGGACATCTACCTCAATACGGTAAAACAGTATATAACAGCCGCTCATGGCCGGAATATGCAGGCTATGTTCTACAACCTGGCTTACGGCGCGACCAATACGGCCGAGGCGGACGGAGTAGCGCCGGAATGGTTCCTGTTCAAAGACCCAAATCATACCGCAAGGGATTTTCACGACCTGCCGGAGCCGCCGTTCAATTCGGATATTTACGTGACCGATCCAGGCAACCCGGGCTGGCAGCAATACCTGGCCGCCAGGAATGCCGACGTTTACGCCGTTTTTGATTTTGACGGCTTCCACGTCGATCAGTTGGGCGATCGCGGGGGCCTTTACGATTACGCCGGTAATCAGGCGGATCTGCCCTCGGGGTTCAGGTCATTCAATCAGGCGATGAAGACGGCTGCCCCGGACAAAAAACTGGTCTTCAATGCCGTCAACCAGTTCGGACAGGCGGAGATCGCCCAAAGCCCGGTGGATTTTCTGTACACCGAAGTCTGGTCGCCCAACGAAGGTTACAACGACCTGGCCAACATAATCGCCGGCAACGACGCCTACAGCGGCCGTTCCAAAAAGACCGTATTGGCGGCTTACCTGAATTACGCCAAAGCCGACAACCCCGGCCAGTTCAATACCCCGGGCGTACTGCTGGCGGATGCCGTCATATTTGCCTTCGGCGGTGCGCACCTGGAACTGGGCGAACATATGCTGGGCAAGGAGTACTTTCCCAACTCCAACTTGCAGATGACGGATGAGTTGAAAAGATCGTTGGTGAATTATTACGATTTTCTGGTGGCTTATCAGAACGTGCTGCGCGACGGCGGCGCCGTCAACAATCCGCCGGTCACCACTTCGGGTACGGCCTTCTCCCTGAACGCCTGGCCTCCGCAACCCGGCAAGGTGGCCGTGGCCGGCAGGGATCTGGGCTCGCGGCAGGTGATCCACCTGCTCAATTTTGTCAATGCAGCCGACCTGAACTGGCGCGACACCAACGGCGTCCGGGCAGCGGCCCCGACCCTGTACGAAACCAGGCTCAACCTCACCTCTTCCCGGACCGTCAAGCGGATCTGGTATGCCTGCCCCGACCTTGACGGCGGGGCCTCCCGCGAGCTGAGTTTCAGCCAATCCGGGAGTTCCGTAGCCTTTGAGATCCCGTTTTTCAAATATTGGGGGATGGCAGTCGTTGAGTATTGAATCCTGCGCGGGATTTTTCGCCGATTGCGGCCGCTTTCGATTTAATCCCTATATTAGGCCGACAAACCGATTCTGTTAAAGCCGACACAAATACTGGTATGAAAAACAGTCGATTCCTGAAACCCGTCAGCCTTATCCTTCTTTGCAGCGCCTGGAGCGCTTTGGCTTCCGCTCAATTCCAGGCTCCACCGCCTGCCGTTACCGAAATGTACGAATTCATTACCCGGTATCAGGCCGATATGGGGAGCCTGAGCAGGTACTATTTTGTAGAAGATTCACCGGACCGCCGGGCGCGGTTCAGGGCCTTTTACAACGACGGCCTGGCGCAGCTGGCGTCCCTGCCTTTTGATGATTTTTCAGCCGGCGGGAGGGTGGATTACCTGCTGATGAGGCGGGAGCTGAACGAAGGCCTTCACCGGCTGGAGGTAGAAGAAAAGGAATGCGCCGCCGTACAGGACTGGACCAAATTCGGAGACCCGGTCTACGAACTGGAAAAAATGCGCCGCCGGGGAAAACATATGGACAGCCCTGAAGTGGCCAGGCAGCTGAACCAGATGATCCGCGATTTCAGCGCCCAGCAGAAGGCCCTGGAAAAGCAGCCCAACCGGTCGAGACCGCTGACTGCACGGGCAAAAGAAATCATCGAAGGGCAGATGGACGCCCTGAAAAGCTTCTTTGAATTTTACAACGGCTATGACCCCGAATTCAGCTGGTGGGTAGCCAAACCTTATGAGCAATTGACCGCCCTGATGAAGGATTACGCTGAGGCCGTAAAAAAGAAAGTGGACCCGGCAACCCTGCCCAAGGACGACGGCAGCGGCATCATCGGTTATCCCATCGGCAGGGAAGAACTGATCCGGCTCCTGCAATACGAAATGATCCCCTATACCCCGGAAGAACTGGTGGAGATCGCCAACAAGGAATTTGCCTGGTGCGACGCCGAATTGCTGAAAGCCTCCCGCGAAATGGGCTTCGGCGACGACTGGAAAGCGGCCCAGGAAAAGGTCAAACAATCCTATGTGCCGCCAGGGTATCAACCTGAAGCCATGCTGGATCTGTACAACCAATCGGTCAGTTTCCTGAAAGAACATGACCTGATCACCATTCCGCCGCTGGCCGAAGAGACCTGGCGCATGAGCATGATCCCGCCGGAACGCCAGTTGATCAGCCCGTTCTTCCTCGGCGGCGAAGTGCTCCAGATCTCTTATCCGACCGACGAGATGGCGCACGAGGACAAACTCATGAGCATGCGCGGAAACAATCCGCATTTTTCCAGGGCTACCGTCCACCATGAACTGATCGCCGGCCACCACCTGCAAGGGTTCATGAACCGGCGCAACAAACCCTATCGCCGGGAGTTCGGTACGCCGTTCTGGACCGAAGGATGGTCTCTGTACTGGGAATTGATCCTGTGGGATATGGATTTTCCGCGTTCGCCCGAAGACCGGATCGGGATGCTGTTCTGGCGGATGCACCGGTGCGCGCGCATCATTTTTTCCCTCAACTATCATCAGGGCAAATGGACGCCCCAGCAATGCATTGATTTTCTGGTGGATCGCGTCGGACACGAACGGGCGAATGCCGAAGGAGAGGTGCGCCGGTCCTTTACCGCCAATTACGGCCCGCTGTACCAGATCGCCTATATGACGGGCGGCATGCAGTTTTACGCGCTCAAAAAGGAACTGGTGGACAGCGGAAAGATGACCATGAAGCAATACCACGATGCCGTAATGAATGAAAACGCGATGCCCGTGGAAATGGTGCGGGCGATCATCACCGACCAGAAATTGCCGAAGGATTTCAAAAGCAATTGGCGGTTTTATAAATGAATTGGAAACTTTTTGCCGGAAGTTTGTTTTATTTGAAATATGTATATTGGGGGGTAAAAGCTGGATAATGGCCAGTGATCATAGTATTTTGAATACCCCCTAAAAAATTGTTTGATCAAAACTGTAAAAGATGAATGATCAACTCATTCTTTCTGAAATTCACAAACTTCCAGAAAATTTGAAGCTTGAGGTCTTGCATTTTATTGAATTTTTAAAGAAAGAATACGGACAAAAAAAATTATCTCAAACAGATGGAAAAAGAGTTTTTGGCATATCCCAAGGGCGGTACAAACTCGCCCCCGATTTTGATGCGCCGCTGGATGACTTTAAAGACTATATGCAGTGAAATTACTCATTGATACTCATACTTTCTTGTGGTTTAGCAGCGGCTCACCAGAAATGAGTGCTGATGCCAGGGCCGTGATCGAAGATGAGGAAAACGAAATTTTTATCAGTATTGCAAGCTTATGGGAAATATCGATCAAAACCGCTCTTGGTAAACTTGCAATATCCGGGAGTTACGATTTGGTCATAGAGGATGTTACAGGAAATCTGATTGAAATATTGCCGGTGAATTTTGCTCATACCGTTGTACAAAATAAACTTCCTTTTCATCACAGAGACCCCTTTGATAGAATGATAATTGCTCAGGCAATTGCTGAGAATATGCAAAGACGAAATCTTCGATGAATATTTCAAGCAGACTGACCTGAAACGGCTGTGGTAAAAACTGTCCAAATAACCTTACGTCAAATCGCATGGGATCTGGTCTCTCCCGACCTGGATGATGTCCGGCTTGCGCATACCATCGAAGCCTACAAAAATTTGCTGATCAGCTCATCAGGCTTCGACCCGGGCGGTGAGCCTGAAAAGGCCGATATCCATTTATCCGGCGGAAAAGCCATCGGCGCGGCTTGGGCGGCTATGTGCGTGGAAGACCTGATCAGGACCCGCATGTTTGTAAAAGGCCTTTACGAAGCCGTTACGGCAAGGCTGAGTGCCGGCAAAAAAACGGTGCGGGTGCTGTATGCGGGTTGCGGCCCCTTCGCAACGCTTGCCCTGCCGCTGACCACCCTGTTTGAGCCGTCCGAGGTCCAATTTGAGCTGATCGAAATTAACCCTTTGAGCCTGGAATCGGTCCGGCGGTTGATCAGGAATATGGACCTGGAATCCTGGTTTCCTGAAATATCAGAGGCGGACGCTACAAAATTCAGGATCACAAAAGAACCGGACATCATCCTGAGCGAAACCATGCAGCGCGCCCTGCTGGAAGAACAACAGGTGCCGATCATTTACAACCTGTTGTCGCAGGTGGGCAACCGGTGCGTTCTTGTCCCGGAGAAAATCGAACTGAGCGTCGGGTGGTGGAACCCAAAGCTTGATCCGGACAGCCGGATCCGGAAAATAGCCCCCTTTTTTGAATTGAGCGCAACAGCCTTCGACCGGGCAATTGCCGAAACGTTGAAACAGGGCGAAGCGGTGAAATTTCCGGGAGCTACCATTGACAGGAATGCATTGCATTCACCCATCGGCGGCAGACTGGCTGTATTTACCGATATTCAAACCTACGGCCAAAACCGAATCCTGCCGAACGAAAGCGGATTGACCACCCCATTGTTATTGGCGGAAAACCCGAAGGAAAATGCCGGCCTGAAAATCGGATACGCCCTCCGCGAAAAACCGGCTATCGACCTGGATTTCTTCATATGAAGGTTCTCCATGCAACCCATCCCTCCTTAGTGCCCTGAGTGGTAAAAAAACAAGCAACCCTCTTAGTGTCCTGAGTGCCCTGAGTGGTAAAAAAACACCCCCCACCTTAGTGTCCTGAGTGCCCTGAGTGGTAAAAAAAACAAGCAACCCTCTTAGTGTCCTGAGTGCCCTGAGTGGTAAAAAAACAAAACCCCCAATCCCAAAGAAAACGTAACTTTATGCTGACAGCCCGTACAATACATCGATAACCGATCAAAACCGGTCCGAAAGACCACAACACCTTGGTTTTACCCATGAGCGACCAAAATACCAAACAAGACAACCGCATCGAAACCCTCATCGCCACCGGCAACCTGGAGGAAGCCCACGCCCGGTTTGCCGAATTCCTGCACCGCTGCGAAGAAGAAAAGGACGCCCTGTTGTCCAATCAGGCCCGTTTTTCCAGGCTGATGCAGAACGAGAACATGGGCCTCGCCGAGGGCGCTTCCTTTGAATACAACCGGATCCTGTTCGACTTTGTGAATACCGTCCGCCAGTTCCGCAAAGAGGTCATGGCGCAATACTTCGACATCAGCGAGCGCGAACAATTCCTTAAGCAGATCGCCGACCGGGACATCGTCTTCAATGAGATCCTGGACATCCGGCTCCGGTCCCGGAATTACCAGATGGAAGCTATGCTCACCGAAGGCAATTCCTCGCTCGTGTACCGCCTGATCAACCATGTGCTCAACCGGCACGCCATCGGGCTCGTGCTCAAACTGCCCAAAATAGCCGAAGGTACCAAAACCGAGATCGACCGGCTGGCCGACCTCCGGCATCGCAACATCATCAAGATCATCGACCATGACCTGACGGCCTTCCCCTATCTCGTCATTACGGAATACATTTACGGCACCACCCTGCTGAAAGCCGTCGATACCACAGGGCCGCGACCGGTGTCCCAGGTAGCCGACTGGCTCTACCAACTGGCCGACAGCCTGGACTACCTTCGCCACAAGCGCATTTTTCATACCAACGTCCGGCCCTCCAAGATCTATGTGGATGACGAATGGCAGCTCATGCTCTCCCCGTTCGACCTGAAGAGCATCAGCACCGGCGAGGCCTCCTACCAGCGATTCCTGGACACCTGCCGCTACGGCAGCCCGGAAGCCCTGAGCGAATTCGATGAAAAGATCCCCTGGTTCGAGGAAAAGGACGATCCCGGCGAAGAGGACCGCCTGCTCCGCAAAATGTGCATTTCCGACCAGTACAGCCTCGGATTGATCGGCTTCAAACTCCTGACCGGGAACGACCTGGTAGAAGGACATACCGTGTACGAAATGATCGAAAGCCGCAACCGGTTTGTCCGCGACAAGGCCTACCGGAAGAAACGGCTCGCCGAATTGCCGAAGCTCGACCTGGGTAAGAAAAAAACGTCGCTTTGCACCATCATCGAAAAACTGCTGGAAGAGGACCCCGCAAAGCGTTATGACGACCTCCACCAGGTTGTGCGCGCCCTCCACCCGCTCACCCGGATCGAATACCGGGAGGTCGGGCTGGCCCACAACAGCTACCGCCGGTGCCTGTCGGTGAACAAGGAATTCATCCAGGATTTTTACAAGGCCTTCTTCAAAAACGCACCCGCTGCCGAACCGGATTTCGACCCGCTGGGCAGAAAACGCCAATTGGGCATGCTGCAAATGGCTATCGACGTCCTGCTCGATATCGACAACCGCAAGGACCAGCTGATCCGCATACTGGATAAAGAAAAACACAGGAAATACACCCTGCCGGATTTTGAGGTCTTTATCAATACCCTCATCGATACGGTCAGGCGTTACGACCCGCTGTTCGACAACCATACCGCGCTGGAATGGACGGCTTTGCGTGAAACGATACTGCAAGCCATACGCGAATATAAAAGTGACATAACAAAGGCTTCCTAATTCGTCGGAATCGATATCTGCCAAAACACCAACCTATGAGAAAGAACTGTCTGTTCATGCTGTCGATCGGGCTGATTTTCCTGCCCGCCTTATCGCATACCCAGCAACAAGCCAAATACTCGATCATCCTGAACGGCAACAAAGCCGGTTTTTATGAAGAGGAAAAATTGCCCGATAATACCTATAAAGGCTATTATTGGCTGAATGATCGCGGCCGCGGAGACAGCCTGCACGTTACCTGGCAGGAGAACGAGGCGGGATTTATTACTGAGCTTGAAACCACCGGGTGCGATTACTACAAAAACCCGGTTGCGGAATCCTTTTCCATGAAAGACGGCCTGGCAACCTGGCAAAACCAGTCGGAAAAGGAAACCCGGCGCCAGGCGAAGGATGCATACTATATCCCATTGTCCAACATCGGCGGAGAGATCACACGTACGCTGTTGATGAGCCCCGATAAACAAATCGACCTGCTGCCCTACGGCTCAGCCTCGATAGAATTGCTTGGGACCCATTCCTTTACCCATTTCGGGACAACCGTCAGATACCAGCTGATTGCAGTCAAAGGCATGGGATTTACCCCGAATTACATCTGGCTGGACGAACAGGGGAAAATGTTTGCCAGTGTGGGAGACTGGGCAAGCCAAATCCTGGAAGGCTATGAAGACCTCATCCCAGAACTGCTGGCATTGCAAAATGCCGAGGAAAGCAGGATTTATGACGGGATCAGGGAAACAGCCGTTGAAAGCCCCGGAGTCATGCTGATCAGAAATGTTCGGCTCTTCGAAGCCCGGACCGGAAAAATTATCCCGAAATCTTCCGTTCTGGTAAAGGACGGCAGGATCACCCAGGTAACTTCCCGCAAGATCCGGCCTCCGCAGGCGGCAAAGGTTATTGACGGGCAGGGCATGACCCTCATTCCCGGCCTGATCGATATGCACGTCCATTTCCAGGGGAATTTTGACGGGGCCTTGCACCTCGCCAACGGCGTTACAGGTGTCCGTGACCTGGGCAATAACTTCGGCCTGCTGGAAACCCGCAAAAAGGTCGAAAAAGGAGAAATACTCGGACCCACCATCGAACGGATCGCCGGCCTGCTCGACGGCAAAGGACCTTTTGCGGGGCCTACACCCGCACTCGCAGCCACGGAAGCCGAAGCCCTCGCCTGGGTGGATACCTTCGCCCGCAAAGGGTACGATCAGGTCAAGATCTACAGCTCCGTCAAACCCGAATGGGTGCCGGCCATTACCCGGAAAGCCAAAAGCTACGGCATGCGGGTCAGCGGGCATATTCCCGCCTATATGACGGCTGAACAAGCGGTAAATGCCGGATACGACGAGATCCAGCACATGAACATGATCTTCCTCAATTTTTACGGCGACACCATCGACACCCGGTCGCCAAACCGGTTCCGGATCCCCGCCCAAAAAGCAGCTTCCTTTGATTTCAACTCGCCGGAATGCAAGGCTTTTCTCAAGTTGTTGAAAGACAAAGGGACCGTTGTGGATCCGACCGTTAGCATTTTTATCAATATGTTCACGGATCGGCCGGGTAAGATCCCCGTCGGTTACGAAGCCGTCGTCAACCGGTTCCCTTTAACCGTTCAGCGGTATTTTCGCAGTGGAGGCGGAGGGCTCCCGGTCCCCGATGGGATGGACGAAACCTATAAACAGTCGGCTGAGGCTTTCCTCAAAATGGTCAAATTGCTTTACGACAACGGCATCCCCATCGTAGCCGGTACCGATAACCTGGCGGGTTTTACCCTGCACCTCGAAATGGAAAACTATGTCAAAGCCGGGATTCCGCCCAATGAGGTCCTGAAAATTGCCACACTGGGCAACGCGACCGTCCTCGGCAGGCAATCCGAAATCGGCTCAATCGAACCCGGCAAACGCGCCAACCTGGTCCTCATCGACGGCGATCCGACCCGCAATATTTCCGATATCCGCCGGGTGAAGTGGGTCCTCCGGGATGGCCTGATCTACGACCCGGTCAAGATCCTGAACGGTCTGAGTATCCGGGGTTATTGATTGCCAGACCGGGTAGGGATTGATATACCTGAAGCATTCATTGCCCGCGATATTCGCACATTTGGTATCTTGCCGGGTGAAGTGAACCGGGAAAAATAACCGGACTTATGCTATGAGATCAATCGTTTATTTTTTTTTACTGGGTGCATTTGCGGCAGTTTATGCCTGCAGCTCCGAAGCGGAGACCCCCGAGCAATTTGTCGATCGCCTGATCCCGATCCTGCAGGAAAAAAATGAGGACCTGCTTTTCGAGACTTTCGTCAGCAAGCAGGAATTGCGGGATCTGCTGGAATTGGTGGTGCCGCCCGACCTCCCGGCCCATCAGCTCGACACGCGTGTCGAAGAACTCTGGAAGGCCGCCCTCGAAGATAAGGGCAATATGATGCGCCGGTTCCTGCGCGCAGGCGTGAGCGATTGGAATCTGGCCACCGTCGACTCCATTTCCAAACGACAGGCCCCGCAAACGGCTTATGACGGTACCCCCCTGAAATCTGAAGAACTTGAGCTGGCCGACATCACCATCCACTTTACCTACCAGGGCGAAAAGAAAACGATGACGATAAATTGCCTGCAAATTCATCAGGGACCCTGGAAGATGGCCAATTATCCGGAGATGCAAGAAGCGGATTAGGGTTTATGCCGCGACGCAGCTTTCGCGTTTGGAAATTCTTCCTTTACAATATAAATCGCAAGGCTTTGGTCGGGAAGAAGAAGCGACCGTCCGCAACTTCATCGACGCCCATTGATAAAACCTTCCGCCAATGAAACCGTCTACCCGCCTTATCGCCCTCTTTTTTCTTATGCCCAGCCTGATGCCCGCCCAGGAGCCGCACCGCAACCATCAGGTGTTCGGCATCAACAAAGAAGCGCCGCACGCCCATTTTTTTCCGTACAGTGATTCGAAACCGGCACTGGAGGATAACCCTTCGGACTCGCCGTGGTTCCAATCCCTGAACGGATTGTGGAAGTTCAACTGGGTGCGCAAACCGGCCGATGCCCCTGCAGATTTTTATTCGGAAGAATATGACGATTCCAACTGGACCCTCTTCCCCGTACCCGCCAACTGGGAGGTGTACGGCTATGATTATCCGATCTACCTGGATGAAAAGTACCCGTTTGATACCCACTGGCCGGACGTGCCGGCGGATTATAACCCGGTCGGTTCCTACCGCAGGCCGTTCGACATCCCCGATACCTGGGCCGGGCGCGAGGTTTTCCTGTACTTCGGGGCGGTGAAATCGGCGCTTTATGTATGGGTCAACGGTCGGTCGGTGGGTTTTTCACAGGGCTCCAAAACACCCGCCGAATTCAATATCACACCCTATATCCGCCCGGGGAAGAATACCCTTGCGATCCGCATCTACCGTTGGAGCGACGCCAGCTACCTGGAAAGCCAGGATATGCTCCGGCTGTCGGGAATCGAGCGGGAGGTCTGCCTGTATTCGGCGCCGAAGGTCCGGATCCGCGATTTTTTTGCCAAAGCGGGCCTTGACGGCGCCTACCGCAACGGCAAGCTGCAATTGACGCTGGATATCGTCAATTCACTGGAAAGTGCGGCCGGGGTTCGGGCTGAAGTCCGCTTGTACGATATTGCCGCAGGCTACCGGGAAGCGTATGCCGCCGCCGCAACCCGCAGGATCGACCCGGGGAACGCCGCAACCGTCGGGTTTTCCGGCGAGCTTGACAACCCCCGAAAGTGGACGGCTGAAACCCCCGACCTGTATTACCTGGAGATCAGCCTCTTCGACGACGGATCCGGGAAATTGCTCGAAGTGACCGGTGACAGGATCGGCTTCAGAACGGTAGAGATCAAAAACGGCAACCTGCTGGTCAACGGCATGCCGATTGAGATCCGCGGCGTTAACCGGCACGAATCGCATCCCCTGACCGGCCATGTGATCGACCGCGCGATCATGCTGCAGGATATCCGCCTGATGAAACAATACAATATCAATGCCGTCCGCAGTTCGCACTACCCCAATCATCCCGAATGGTACGACCTGTGCGATCAATACGGCCTCTACGTGATCGATGAGGCCAATATCGAAAGCCACCCTCTGGCCAATTCGGAAGAAACCCAGATCGGAAATGAGCTGAGCTGGCTTCCGGCGCACCTCGACCGGACCCAACGCATGTTTCATCGCGACAAGAATCACCCCTCCATCATTATCTGGTCGTTGGGTAACGAAGCCGGGCACGGCAAGATCTTTGAAACTACCTATCAATGGCTCAAGGAACACGACGGTACGCGCCCTGTGCAATACGAACCTGCCGAACTGGAGCCCTATACCGACATCTTCTGCCCGATGTACCCGCCGATCTCAAAACTGGTGGATTACGCGAAAACCAATCCCGCACGCCCCGCTATCATGATCGAATATTGCCATGCCATGGGCAACAGTGTCGGCAACCTTCAGGACTACTGGGACGCCATCGAAGCCTGGCCCGCGCTCCAGGGCGGTTTTATCTGGGACTGGGTGGACCAGTCGCTTGAATACACCAACGACAAGGGGGTGAAATATTTCGCTTACGGCCACGATTATCACCCGGACCTGCCGACCGACGGCAATTTCCTGAACAACGGCCTGGTAAACCCCTTTCGCGAGCCCCACCCCCATATTTACGAAGTAAAAAAGGTCTACGCGCCCGTTCGGATTTCTGCCGTCGAACCGGGGATTTACGAGCTCTATAACCGGAATTTCTTCAAAAATCTCGGCGACCTGACGATCCGGTGGTCGCTTAGAGAGGACGGCGTCGAGGTCAGCAATGGAGATCTCGGCTCGTTGGACGTCGAACCCCGCCAAAAAGCTCGGTTCACCATCGACCCGCAATTCGAACTCAAACCCGGCCGATCCTATTTTCTGAAAATCCAGGCGATCACCAACCGGGAATCGCCGCTTGTTCCAACCGGTCATGAAGTGGCCTGGGAGCAGTTTGAACTCCTGTCTCCAAACCCGGCGCCCGAACCGCCGATGCCTCCTGCAATGCTGCCGCAACTGGTATCGGAAGGCCATATTTACCGGATCACAGGGGCGGATTTTTCCCTTGAACTCGATGATAGAACAGGCGAAATACTCGGCTACCTGTTCAAAGGGCGGCAAATGCTGGACAAACCTCCAAAGCCCAATTTCTGGCGGCCGCCAACGGATAACGACCTGGGGAACGGCATGCAGGAGTGGGCCAGGATGTGGAAGAATGCCGGAGTTTCAGCCTCGTCAACCCTGAAGCGCCCCCCGTCGCAGGCCGGTGATCATATCGGATTCGAGGTACGGTACGACCTGGTCGAAACAGGGGGCCACGTGGATATCGACTACCGCATCGCATCTGATGGCATACTGAATGTGGTCTTCAGGTTTTATCCCGGTAATACCCCCGATCTGCCCAAAATACCGAGGATGGGGATGCAACTCCGCCTCCCGGAGGACTTCCGGTTTATGACCTGGTATGGGCGCGGCCCTCACGAAACCTACCAGGACCGGAAAAACTCCGGAGAAGTGGCCATTTGGAAAGGCACGGTCTGGGACCAGTTGCACAGGTATTCCCGCCCGCAGGAAACCGGCAATAAAACCGATGTCCGGTGGATGTCGCTTACCGACGCCGGGGGCATGGGCTGGCGCATGGAAGCCGTTTCCGAACCCCTTTCCGTGAGCGCATGGCAACTGGATATGGCCGACCTCGATTTCGTAGCCGGCGAAAAAGGAGCCGAATCCGCTTCAGGGCTGGTACCGGTAACCTCCAAACACGGGGCGGACCTGTTCCCAAGGGATTTCATCACCTGGAATATCGATTACCGGCAAATGGGCGTCGGCGGCGATAATTCCTGGGGAAGGCCGGTTCATGACGAATATACATTACCCGTAATGCCGTATCTTTACGCCTTTCGATTGATTCCCGTTGAAAAAAACAGAAAATGAACCGTACCTATTCTCGATTCCTCGCCATTCTGCTGTTGGCCGTCCTTTGGGGGTGCAGCTCCGATGCCAACGGTTTGAAACAGGAAGATGTGATCGGCCAGCATCGCTACTGGCTCGAAACGGACCAAACCAGGCAAATGGATGCGGCTGCCCAGGAACTGGCCCGGAAATTTCGGGAAAACAACCCGTTTATCGTGGACATTCGGCCGGACGGGCAATTGTTGTTCACCTGGTTTCAGAACACCAAAGGGGAAAACGGCTTCTGGAAACTGGAAAACGGCAAACTGATCATTCGGAAAAAAAGCGACGAAGAAGCTACGGCCAAGGGGTTGGGCCGGGTAATTTCCGGCGACTATGAATTCGTCAGCCGCAAAGGTCAGGAAATGATCCTCAAACAAGGCGACAAAGTTCTCCACCTCGAACATATGTAGCCCCGCCGGCCGCTCAATCAGGCAATAGGGCGGAAAGGCTGATCACCCGAGACGGGTTATCGGGATTTTTTGTAAAAATTTGGTTTATTTTATAAACTAGTTTATATTTGTAAAAATTATTAAAAAATAAACCGAGTGATATGGCTGACCAGGAAGAAAGAAAGTTGAACCCTGAAGAGAGCCTCCGGCTGATCCGCGAGACGATCGATCTGGCCAAAAACCGGGTCCGGGAAAACGGCTTTCAGTTTTTACTGTGGGGATGGCTGGTGGTGATCGCCAGTTTGACAAACTATTGGCTGGTGACCCTGGGTTTTGCCTACGGTAAGGCCAATCTGGTTTGGATGGTCATGCCTGTGATCGGCGTGCCTGCTTCCCTGATCTATGAACGGTTCAAAGGCAGGCGTTATCGCGACAACAACATCGTGAGCAAGTGGTACGGCCTGGTCTGGCTGGGCTTTGCTGTTGCACTCGGCCTCAGCCTGGTGCTGGCCGTCCGGATGAACGTCTCGCCCATTCCGCTGATCCTGATCCTGGCCGGCTTTTCGACCTATTTGTCCGGCATCCTGTTACGCTTCAACGCCCTGATCGCCGGCGGCATTGTCTTGTGGATCGGCGCGGCAGCTTGCATTTATCTCCCCTGGGAAATCCACGTGTTGGTACAGGCGGGCGCGATTGTTTTGGGATACCTTGTTCCTGGATATCTGATGAACGCCCAAGTCAGGAAGGCCCATGCCTAAGGAACTTGACCCGTTGCTGCTTTCTCAGCTCCGCCTGGCGATCATGTCTTTCCTGATGGTGACCAGAGAGGCGGGGTTTAATGAACTGAAAGAACACGCCGGTGCTACTTCCGGGAATCTCAGCGTACAGATCGGAAAGTTGCAGGAAGCAGGTTACCTCGAAGTCGAAAAAACCTTCCGGGACAATTACCCGCATACCATCTGCAAACTCACTCCCAAGGGCGTCGAGGCCTTTGAAAACTTTTATAAGGACCTGAAGACGTATTTCAACCCGGGTGAATAGGTTGTTATGATGGTTTATGGTTGTTTATGATGGTTTATAGTTGTTCATGATGGTTCATGGTTGTTCATGGTTGTTCATGATGGTTCATGATGGTTCATGATGGTTTATGGTTGTTCATGGTTGTTCATGATGGTTTATGATCGTTGGGGGCCGAACCACAGCAAACAAAAATAAACTACAACAAACAAACAAAAATAAACTACAACAAACAAACAAATAAACAAAAATAAACAAAAATATACCATGCAAAAGACCATCATTTCCACCCTCATCTTCCTCTTCACCCTCACCTCCGTCATCGCACAGGCCGGCCTCCAACCCTCGCCTGAGGCGCAGGCAGCTATGAAAAAACTGCATGGCATGGCAGGCTTCTGGCGCGGAACCGGCTGGATACAAATGGGCCCGCAGCGGCATGAATTCAACCAGACGGAGGACGTGCAACTGAAAGTCAACGGATCGATCGTGGTGGTGGACGGGCTCGGCAAAGATGCGACCGATTCTACCCAGATCATTCACCAGGCGTTTGCGGTCATTTCCTACGATCAACAGGCCGGTAAATACCTCATGCGGGCCTTTCGGGCCGACGGCAACTACGTGGATGCGGATTTCAAATTCCTGGAAGACGGACGGATCCAATGGGGATTTACCCATCCGATGGCGGGAGAAGTTCGGTACACCATCGAGCTCACGGATAAAAAATGGACCGAAAAGGGGGCCATGAGCCGCGACGGCAAAAGCTGGATGCCTTTCTTTGAAATGAACCTGGAAAAACGGCCGTAAACAGGCTCAATCGACCGCTTTTCCTGCGGCTGCGTCCAGAAACCAGTGCACTTCCGCCCGGTTTCGCGCTACCAACTGGCTTGGAAATTCTTCCGGGCGGTAATCGCCGTGCAGCACTTCCTTCAGGGCCGCAACCTTCTTTTCACCCGCCACCAGAAAGGCAATACAGGCAGCCGATTGTATGACCGGCGCGGTCAGGGTGATCCGCCAACTGTCCAGTTTATCGACGTACACCTCCTTGGCCCAGCGGTGTTTTTCTTTCAGCACCGGGGTATGCGGGAACAAGGAGGCGGTATGCCCGTCGTCGCCCATACCCAGCAGAATGAGGTCGAAAACCGGCATTTTCCAATCGAAGAATTCCCGCAGGCGGATGTCGTACAAAGCAGCCCCGGCCTCAGGCGGCAGCGACCCGTTCATGCGGCAGATCTGGTTTTCCGGCACAGGTACATGGTCGAGCAAGGCCTGGCGGGCCATACGGGCGTTGTTTTCCGGGGAATCATCCGGCACGCAGCGTTCGTCGCCCCAGAAAATGTGGACTTTTTGCCAATCAATCCCATCTTGCCACGGTGAAGCGGCCAGCAGCCGGAACAGCGCTTCCGGCGTTGATCCCCCCGAAAGGCTGACGGTGAACCGCCCGTTTCGGGAGATCGCCGTTTTTGCCCGTTCGACAAAAAAGTCGGCCGCCGCCCGGCTCATGGCGTCCGCCGTATCCGAAATATGGAAAAAATTAGCCATTGTATTTGAATCGATTTTTCGATTGATCCGAATGTATCGAATTAACCTCCGGCGGCCGTAGATCCAAGGCGGCAAATCAACAAATCCTCCGCCCTACACCGGCATCATCACCCAATGGTACCCGTCCGCCGCGATCAGGCGTTCGGCAGCTTCAGGCCCCCAGCTCCCAGACTGGTAATTGGGAAAATCTGTCGGCGGGTTTTCTTCCCACAGATCCATTACCGGCTTGACCACCGACCAGGCCGCCTCCACCTCGTCCGATCGCATGAACAAGGTAGCATCCCCGCTCATGACGTCGTGCAACAGCGTTTCATAAGCCTCGGGCGGTTGCGCTTCGTAGGTCTGGCTGTAGTTGAAGATCAGATCAGCGGGCGCCAGGCGCATGGAAAGCCCGACCTGCTTGGCCTGGAAGCGCAACCGGATGCCCGTATCGGGTGTAATGCTGATAATGATCCGGTTGGGCCGGATGTTTTCCGCTACGCTCGACGGAAAGACCTGATGGGGGACTTCCCGGAACTGCACCGTGATCACGGTCATTTTCTCGGTCATCCGTTTCCCGCTGCGCACGTAAAAGGGAACCCCTTGCCAGCGCCAGTTATCAATGTAGAATTTGAGGGCGGCAAACGTGTCGGTAGCCGAGTTTTTCGCCACTTTCGGTTCTTCGCGGTAGCCCTGTACCTTTTCGCCCTGCATCCAGCCGCCGCCGTATTGACCGCGGGCTGCCTTTTCAAAAATCTCCTTTCCTTCAAACCGCCGGATAGCCCGAAGGACATCCACTTTCCGGTTGCGGATATCTTCCGATGTGAAGGCGTTGGGCGGTTCCATGGCCACAAAACATAGCAACTGCAAAACGTGGTTCTGGATCATATCCCGCAGGGTGCCCGCGCCGTCAAAATACCCGCCGCGGTCTTCCACCCCCACCGTTTCGGAAGCGGTGATCTGGACGTGTTCGATGTATTTCCGGTTCCAGATCGGCTCAAAAAGCACATTGGCAAACCGGAAGACCAGCATGTTCTGAACGGCCTCTTTACCCAGGTAGTGGTCGATCCGGTAAATCTGGCTTTCGTCAAAAATGCCGGTCAGCACGCCGTTCAGCTTCCGCGCCGTTTCCAGGTCGCGGCCGAACGGTTTTTCAACCACAAGCCTCGACCGGTCGATGTTCTTGCAAATGCCCGCATTGCCGAGGTGGGTTGCCACGGGTTCTACCAATTCAGGCGCGATGGCCAGGTAGAAGATCAGGTTGGGCTTCTGCTCCCAGTTTTTTTCCAGTGCATGTATCCTGGCGGTAAGCGCCTTATAGGATTTTTCGTCGTTGATATCCGATTGCAAATAGGAAAGGGTAGGGGCAAATTGCTGCCATTCCTCATCCTGCGCTTTGCCGCGGCGGCTGAAGCTGTCGATCCCTTCCCGGAGCAAGGCCCGGAATTCGTCGTCTGCGTATGCGGTGCGCCCCAGCCCGATGACGGCGAATTGATCCGGCATATGCTTGTCCAGAAACAGGTTGTAGAATGCCGGTATGAGCTTCCGCTTGGTTAAATCCCCGCTGCCGCCAAAAATGATGATGATGGCGGGAGCGGGTTTGTGGTTGTTTTGCATAATATTATTTTGTAGCGACGCAAGATTTTGCGTCGCCTCGCAAAATCTTGCGTCGCGTCGCAAAACCTTCCATCGCAAATGATTTTAATTTCAATCCCTCGCATTCTCAAATCAACCTCCGGCGGCCGTAGCCAAGGCGAAGGCGGCAAATCAACAGATCTACCATTCCGTATGAAACGTCCCCGCCATATCCACCCGTTCGTAGGTATGGGAGCCGAAGAAATCGCGTTGTGCCTGGATCAGGTTAGCGGGCAGCCGTTCGCTCCGGTAGGCGTCAAAATAGGCGACGGCCGCCGATAATCCGGCTACCGGGATTCCGGCATCCAGCGCTGCCTTGATGACCGACCTTGCATCGCGTTGAACCGACAGCGCCGCCTTGGCTACATCCGGGTCCACCAACAGGTTGGGAAGATCGGGGTTGCGTTGGAATGCTTTCATGAACGTTTCCAGCAGCGCGGCCCGGATGATGCAACCGCCCCGCCAGATTTTGGCAATGGTCGCCGGTTGGAGGTCAAAGCCGTATTCAGCGGAAGCCTTGCGCAGGTGGTTGAATCCTTGTGCGTAGGCCGCCAGAAAGCTGAAATAAAGCGCATTCTCCAGGGTGGAAATAAACGCTTTGGAATCCTCAACGGGCATTTTAACAGCGCCGCCCAGGATTTTCTCCGCCGCCTCGCGCTCCGCCTTGTACCCGGACAGATCCCGCATGACCACCGCCATGTCGATCACGGGAATTGCAGCCTGCAGGTTCATGGCATCCTGAGAGGTCCATTTGCCGGTGCCTTTCTGGCGGGAGGCGTCCTGGATCAGGTCGATCAGGTGCCGGCCCGTTTTATCGTCCAATTTGGTGAATATGGCGGCCGTGATCTCGACCAGAAAGGACGCCAGTTTTCCGCGGTTCCACTGGTCAAAGACAGCGGCGATAGCGGCATTGTCCAGCCCAAGTCCTCTTTTCATCAGGTCGTACACTTCAGCGATGAGTTCCATCATACCGTATTCGATGCCGTTGTGGACCATCTTGACATAGTGCCCGGCCGACCCGTTGCCGACAAACGCCACGCAGGGGTCGCCGTTCACGTGCGCCGCCACCGATTCCAGGATGGGTCGTACCGTTTCGAAGGCTTCGCGGTTGCCGCCCGGCATCATGCTGGGGCCGAGCCGGGCTCCTTCCGCGCCGCCTGATACACCCATTCCCATGAAGTGGATGCCTTGGGCCGCTAGGGATTGGTAACGCCGGTCAGTATCCGCAAAATACGAATTGCCGCCGTCTATGATGAGGTCGCCTTTATCCAGATAGGGTAGGAGGTCGGCGATCACCGCGTCCACGATTTTGCCGGCGGGTACGAGGAGAAGGATGGCTTTTGGGGATTGCAAGGCGCCGGTGAATTCCCCGATCTCCCGGGCGCCGAGGATCTCGTGCTTTTGGGCTTCCTGGGCCAGGGCGTCCACTTTGGAGGGATCTTTGTCGTATCCGGCTACCGCATAGCCGCTGTCGGCCATATTCAGCAGCAGGTTGCGGCCCATTACCCCAAGTCCGACGAGGCCCAGTTGATATTTTTTATTGGTCATGGCAGTTCAATATGGTAAAAGGATTGTTCCTAACGGACTAATTTTTAATTGCGGGTCACGATTCCTCGATTCCTCGATTCCTCAATTCCTCAATTCCTCATTCCTAAACACCCCCCATCTGCTCCTGTTCAATCCGCAGCACTTTTTCCAAACGCCGGGCATGCCGTTCCTCTCCGGAAAATCCGGCGGCCAGAAAGGTGCGGACGATTTCCATCGCCAGTTCGATCCCGATGATCCGCTGGCCGATGCAAAGTACGTTCATGTCATCGTGTTCTACACCCTGGTGCGCTGAATAGGTATCGTGGCATACACCCGCCCGAACGCCGCGGAATTTATTGACGGCTACGCTGACCCCTACGCCGCTTCCGCAGATGAGGATGCCTTTATCGAACCGGCCGGTTTGGATCTCCAGAGCCAGTTTTTCGGCAATGTCCGGGTAATCGGAAGGCGATTCATCGTGCGCGCCGACATCGGTGAATTCCAGGGAATTTGCGGAAAATTGCTGAATGAGGAGCTGTTTGTAGGCGAATCCGGCATGGTCCGAGCCGATGACGATCTTTTTGGCAGCCATAGTAAGCACTTTGGACGAAGGTACGGGATTTGTGTGTGTTGGATATTAAAACTTTGCGTCTTTGCGTCTTGGCGCGAAAACACTATTTTGAACAGCCCCCAAGTGGAATAACAAAGGCATTGCCTCTCGCCTCTCTCACCCTCTCACCTCTCTCGCCTCTCTCACCCTCTCACCTCTCTCGCCTCTCTCACCCTCTCACCTCTCTCACCTCTCTCACCCTCTAATAACCTGCCGACACAAAACCCGCCCACACCGGCCTCATCCCCGGTTTCGCCGAATAATTTGCAATTCCGCCTGAAATCCGTTATTTTATAGGAACAGGCGTGCTCCTGACGAGTTCGTCCTGACATAAATTCAAAAAACCATGAGAAAACCAATTGCCTTTATTTTTTTCTTTTTGTCGGCTTGCCTTTCGGGATGGTCGCAATCAGGTGCGATAACGACCTATACCGTGGTGGAAAACAGCAAATGGCTGGACGGCCAATACCGAAACGGTTATTCGATCGCGCTGGACGCCAACCAGCCGGTTGCGCTGAATTCCTGGGCATCCATGATCGGATCAGGCGGCGCGAAGACCTATTTCTATGACCCGGACAACCTGATCTTCGTAACCGAAAACGCCGACCTGCCGGAGATCAGTCCGCAAAAACTGAAGGTGTATGCCCATTTTGAATACGACGGCATGCACGACGCCACCCTGCTCACCTTGTGGTTCCAACAACCGGACGGCAGTTTTATCACCACGGAAAACAATCCCGAAGTAAGTTCCGCCATTTACAAGTTCATGATGGGATTCCGGTTTCAATCCCTGGCCGACCTCAAGGATCATATTTACCGCGAGCAGCTGCAAATCGCCAAAAACCGGTTTCCCAATTCGGAAGATGTGCCGGTTGGGCCGATGCATCCTTTAAAAGGGCGTTCGAACCAATAGGAAACGCATGCGTGACGGCTGGAAACTAAATCAGGCCCAAAATTTGCCATACGCTGATTTTCCTCTATTTTAGGGGCAAAAATCAGCACCATGTCCACCGATACCGCACCAGCCAAGCAGGAATTCCGCAATTACGAAACCGGGGCCCTTGTAGCTGCCGTTCGCGAGCATTACCGCAAGATGCGCTCGCGCCAGACCTATGACTACGTGCAGCGCATGAAGGCCAAATACCTGACCTTCGATCGCCCCATGCACCTGTGGGACGCAATGGTGGAACTCAACAAACTGGTGGATGTCAGCGACCCGGATATGGACCTGCCCAACGTCCAGCACCTCCTGCAAAGCGCCGAGGCTATGCGCGAGCAAGGCTGCCCCGACTGGATGCAGCTCGTCGGCCTGATCCACGACCTCGGCAAGGTGATGTACCTCTGGGGCAGCGACGAAGACGGCACCAGCGAAGCCGAACAATGGGGGCTGGTCGGCGACGTATTTGTCGTCGGCGCCGCCCTGCCCGACACCTGCGTTTACCCCGAATTCAACGCCTTGAATCCGGACATGTCCGACCCGCGCTACAACACCGAACTGGGCGTGTATGAGCCGGGTTGCGGCCTCGACAACCTCCACCTCGCCTGGGGCCACGACGAATATCTCTACCAGGTGCTCCGCCACCACCAGCCCAACCGCATCCCGGAAGCCGGCATGGTCATGATCCGCTACCACTCCTTCTACCCCTGGCACAACGAGGGCAGCTACAGCCAGTTCCTCTGCGAAAAGGACGCCCAATATATGGAATGGGTCAAGGAGTTCAACCGGTACGACCTGTACACTAAATCCACCAAAATTTACGACCTGGATGAGATGAAGGGGTATTATATGCCTATTGTGGAGAAGTATTTGGGGAGTGGGGTGATTGGATTTTAAAGAAGCAATAAAAAATCCTGTTAATATTTTTTAGACAAAAGGTACTCGATAAGCCCACCGATTTCTGAAAATGGGAATCGGGGGTTGTCGCTTTGTATTTATTGCATTTACCCGATTTTGTTTTAATTTTTCGTGTCATCATATTTTAAACTTTCTTGTACTAATCCAGTCCAACCCCTACCGGTCCACCGAATCACCGGCTGTCGCGCAACGGCGCGAAACCATCGGGGTAACGGCGGTTTTCCTCCGGAATCCTTCAACCAAACCGGCTATTTTTTCAATGAAACCCGGCTCCCGGGGTGATTTCCCCTTAATTTAGTTTCATTGATTTTATCTCCGGCTACGTTGATAAGATTTCGTTTCCAAGCCGTACGACCCCAAATTTGTCACCAATTCAATAATGTAAAACCGGAAAAATGAAAATGAAGATCCAAACGCTCGTGGCATTGTTCCTGCTCATCGCAGGCTTTGCCGGCGCGCAACCCGGCCAGCGCCCCCGACCGCAGGCCGATCCCGAAAAAATGGCCGAGCGCATGACCGCCCGCATGACGGAACAACTCGACCTGACGGAAGACCAACAGGCCAAGATCAAAGCCATCCACCTGGCTTTCGCTGAAAAAATGAAAGACCGCACCGAGCGGCCCACGCCCGAAGAAATGAAGGCGCTTCGCGAAGAGCAACAGGAAGCCGTCAACAACGTGCTGACCGACGAGCAAAAAGCTAAGGTCGAAGCGCAAAAGGCCGAACGGAAAGCCCGCATGGAGAAAAATATCCAGAACGGCATCGCCATGCACGATGAACTCAGCGCTTACCGCACCGACAATATCGAACCGGTCATGACCCAACAACGGGAAAAGCTGGAAGCCAAAATTTCAACGGAAGACAAAGCCCAGATCCAGGCCCTACGCGATCAGATCAAGGCAGAATGGGAAAAACGCAAGGCCAAAGCCCAGGAAAAAGCCAAAGAAAAAGGCTTCGATAAGGACCAGAAAGGCCGCGGCCGCTTTGGCGCCCGCCCCGATGCGCCCCGCAACGTTTGGGCGCCGGATCCGGAAAATCCCTACCCCGCCGGGCCGCACAAGGCTATGGGGTTGATCTTCCAGGACGATGAGGCCCGCACCAAAACCAAAAAGCTGGTCGAAACCTACAGCGATGACATGGACGACCTCTTTGCCGAGATCGCCGACCAGCAGGAACAATGGAAAAAGGATACCAAGGCCATCCATGAGAAATACAAACCGGAGATGCCCGAGTTCGGCGACGACCGCCCCGGCCCCGGCCCCGAAGGTGATCAACCGCACAAAGGTAAAAGGTCTCCGGATCACCCGAAATTTGACGGCAAACGCCCCGGCGCTGACGGACCGCGCCCGGAAAAACGCGCTGACCGCGACATGCCCGAAGACCGCAAGGATTTCATGAAAAAAATGGCCTTCCTGTTGCGCCCGGTGGGTGAAGACAACGAGGTCCTTGAAGATACCCGCGTCGAACGCCTGATCGATGTTTACCCCAACCCGGCCGGCGCTACCCAGTCGATTGAGTTCGAAGTGCTGAAAGCGGGTAAAGTCACCGTCGAGATCGTGGACCTTCAGGGCAACCTGGTCAGAACCGTTTTCACCGGTGAAATGGCCTCCGGCAAGAATAAACTCGATGTCAATACCTCCGGCCTGACCGGCAAAAGATATTACTACCGCATAACGGACGGCTCCGGCGTAAGCTCGAAAGCGTTCCACGTCGAATAAGTTGTTCGGTACCATCCGCAAAAGCCTCGAAAAGCGGAACAACACACTTAGCTCGACCGTAGGTAACTGAGCGGAGTCGAAGTTACCCGGGTTGAAGCGCGGTTGACAGCCCCCTGTGGGTTGTCAACCGTTTTTTTAATAGTCAAACCGGCCTTCCGCCTTGATCCACTTCAGATTGAACGACTCCCGCGCCATATGGTCGAACAATGGGCAAAGCTTCGCGCGCTCCACGCCGGCATCTTCGCTGCAATACAGGATGCGGTTGCCCAGGAAGATGCTCACCTTCAGGCTGGTGCCGTGTTGCGGCAGGTCGAACAGGATGGGAAAGGCCTTTTCCGCCAGTTCCGGGTCGATTTCGTCATCCTCTTCCTGGTAAAAATCCAGATAGGTGATGATAGGGACTGCGTGTTCGGTCCAGTCGTATTGTTTGGAGTCTTCCGGCCGGACAAAGTAATATTGCTGGTTGGCGCCGATCCCGTCGAATTCCGTTTTGGTGATGCCGATCTGCGGGCTGCCGTCAACCAGGCGAAAGAGCACCACCTGCACTTTGAACGTGCCGCCGCCGGTGCCTTCGTCGGTCAGTTCGATGAAGCCGTTTTTAATGTCCACCGTCACCGGTATTTCGTATTCGGCCGTGGATTGACTCACCCAACCTTCGCCTTTTTTGCGGATCTCATAACCGGGGGCGTAATCGCCGTTCAATTCACGGTAATAATCCAGGATGTTTTTGGCAACAGGTTCCGAAACCGGGTTTCCGGCCGGTGCAGGCTGATGGTTTGCCGTGGAAATGGTCCACAGGGTTGAAAAGAGTATGGAAGTGATGATCATGCAAGATTTAAAATTAATTTTCCCTGCAATTAAATTGGTAAAATCCTGATTTTTGCTTTTACTTCATCGATGGTAATAAGTGCGCCTTTGTCTAAAATTTCTTTTTGCTTTTTGATTATTTCTATTAATTTTCCAGCCAATTTTTCAGGCATGGTATCCTGTGTCCTAACTTGGATTACGCTAGGCCCCATGGCTTGTGTAGATGCCAGGATGGCTCCAAAATCCAGGTCATGTGTAAATACAATGAACCCATTTTCTTTGGCCCAACGAAATATTTCTTTGTCAGATGCATAATGATTTCCGAGCTTTGACCAATGAACCGATTCAATGCCAGCATCCGAAAAATAGCTCACCCATGTCGGGGAAAGGTTCATATCAATCAATAGCTTCATCAGGCGGCATATGGAATTTCGATTTCCTCAGCCCGCCATGCAGCATATATCAAGGCTTCTTTAATATCTTCTTCTTCGAGATATGGATAAGCATTAAGAATCTGTTCTCTGGAGTAACCGGAAGCAATTAATCCGACAATCATTCCTACCGTGACCCGCAATCCCCGGATACATGGTTTCCCTCCCATTTGATTTGGATCAAAGGTAATTCTGGATAAATGTTGCATGAATTGGATCTTTTAAACTACAAAAATAACTGTTTAGATCTAAAAATAATTTCATCAACAGCAAATTTTAGCTTTATGGGCTGAATCCGCAAACAGAAATCATCCCGCACTAACTTTGTTCGATGAAAAACCATCTCGAAACCTTGCATCGCCTGTCCGCCCAAAATTCAAGGCGCATTATCGGACTGATGTCGGGCACTTCGCTCGACGGGCTGGATGTGGCCTTGTGCCGCTTTACAGGCGCCGGAGCGGATTGCCGGGTACAGCTGGAAGCCTTTGAGACCATACCTTACGATGAGCTTTTCCGCCGGGAGATCCGTCGGATTTTTGCCCGGCGGGAGATCGATTTCCAGCATCTTGTGCTGTTGAACGTGACGGTTGCGGAAAGACATGCTGCGATCGTGCTGGACTGCCTCAGAAAATGGAAGGTTTCACCTGCGGAAGTCGACCTGCTGGCCAGCCACGGACAGACGGTTTTTCACGCGCCGCGCCATTTCCACCATTTACCGGATTACCCCAACGCCACCCTGCAGATCGGCGACGGCGACCACCTGGCCCGCCGGACGGGCATCATCACCTTGTCTGACTTCCGGCAAAAGCACCTCGCGGCCGGCGGTGAAGGGGCGCCGTTGGCCCTTTACGGCGACTATTTCCTGTTTTCCAAAAAGGGGGAAGACCGCTTCCTGCTCAATATCGGCGGCATCGCCAATTTTACCTTCTTGCCGGGTGATCTGGATCCGGACAAAGCCTTCGCTACGGATACCGGTCCGGGCAATACCTTGTTGGATCACGTGGCTTCTGCCCGGTTCGGGGTCGCATTTGATGAGGACAGCCGGTTTGCCAAAGCCGGGACCATCGACAATGAACTGCTGGACCGGATGAAAAACCATCCTTATTTTCAGCTGGCCAACCCGAAAACGACCGGTCCGGAAATGTTCGGCCAGGAATTCCTGGAAAATTGCCTCCAACAGCATCGCGATATTTCAGCAGAAAACCTGATGGCGACCCTGACCCGGTTTACGGCGGAGACCATTGCGGAAGCGGTGCTGCAAGTCGAAACGGCTTTTCCAAAGCGCCTCTATCTGAGCGGCGGCGGGGCGCATAACCCCAAGTTGGTGGAATATCTGCGGGAATTATTGCCCGGGTTTCCTGTTGATCCGTTTGAAAGGCTCGGCATTTCGGGCGACGCCAAAGAGGCGGTGCTGTTTGCTGCGTTGGCTAATGAAACATTGGCAGGCCGTTACAGCGAAGGGCAACGCCTGGGCGGGATACCGCTCGTGTCGATGGGGAAGATCTCGCTGCCGGGATGAGTTCCAAGGAGGCTGGTTGTCCTAATGCAAGGATCTTGATTTTAACCTGGGATTCCGGTTTACGACAAAAAAAACACGCTTTATTTTTAACCAAATCAGAATCATAAGAACATATAAAAAAAGCCCATTGTAATTGCGCCATGGCGCAATTACAATGAAAACTCATGTGGACTTATATGCCTTATGTGGTTAAGCAGGCCAAAACCGAGCAGATGCAACTGACTGAGCCTGGCCGAAGTTAGTCTACAAACGTATAAGCTTTCCCTGCCTTTCCGGCGCGACCCGTACGGCCGATGCGGTGCAGGTAGCTGTCAAAGGTTTTGGGCAGCTGGTAATTGATCACGTGGGTGACATCGGTGATGTCCAGACCGCGGGCTGCGACGTCGGTGGCTACCAGGACCTGGATGGCGCCTTTCTTGAACTTATCCAGGGCTTTTTGCCGGGTCGACTGCGATTTGTTGCCGTGGATCTGCTCGGCCCGGATACCCGACTTTTGCAGTTTGAGGCAGAGCTTGCTCACGAGGTGCTTGGTCTCGGCAAAAACGAGGACCTTTTCAAAATCCTCCTGATCCACCATGCTGCGCAGCACCTGGAACTTGTCTTCTCCGGGCGTTACGCGGACGATGTCCTGGTCGATATGGTCGCCGGTAGCTTCGCCGGTGCTGACCTTCACCTCAACGGGTTGGTCGAGCAGGGTATCGATCAGCATTTGCTGGGTTTTGTCGATGGTCGCCGAGAACAGCAGGGTTTGTTCCCTGCCGGGCATGGCCGCCGTGATCCTTTTCACATCCGGTGCAAAACCCATGTCCAGCATGCGGTCGAATTCGTCCAGCACGAGGATGGAGAAGTTCTGCAGGTTGAGCGCCTTGCGGTTCACCAGGTCGAGCAAACGCCCCGGGGTGCCTACCACCAATTGGCTGGGGCGGCGCAGGATCTGCAGGTCGCGATTGATATTGGTGCCGCCGATGAAGGTGGCGCTGTACAGGCCCAATCCGGCTACCAGGCTTTTGAATTCGCCTTCCACCTGGAGCGCCAGCTCGCGGGTCGGCACGACAACCAGGCTCTGGAAGCGTTTGCCCTGAGTCAGCAGGTTATTGATGATCGGGATCAGGAAAGCGCCGGTTTTGCCGGTGCCGGTCTGGGCGATCCCGAGCAGATCCCTGCCTTGAAGCAGGTATTCCAGGGTTTTGTCCTGGATTTCGGTCGGATGCTTGAATCCTTTTTTGCGGATATTGGCCTTCATGCGGTTGTCGAGCGGCATTTGCTCGAAGGTGCGGGTCGGCGCGTAAACGGTTTCTTCCTTAGGGATCGCTTTTTTGATCAGGAGACCCGGGTCAATGCCTGGGGCTTCCTTTTTCTTTTTTCTGCGGTTTCCGTTCGGGGCGGCGTTGTTGCCGGCAGGCCGGCCAGAGTGGCGTTTAAACCCGCCGGGTTTGCTGTTTTTACTCTTTTGCTTAAAAGCGTTCATGTTAAAAGATTGCATTTCATCATCCGGGAGCGGGCACATGCATACGTGCAGCCTCCCTCAGCACGGATTGAACCTGCATTCTTACGACGCATTTCAAGCCATGGCCAATGAGAAAATAATTTAAAATACTCTGTTTGTTCTGTTGGAAGCGGAAATAAAGCTGAGCAAGCTCACGGGTGGGAAAACTTACAAAGGACAAGATTTCAGCTTGCGGCCGAAGCCATCACAACGAAATCGGATAATTCAATTATCTTGTTAATTGCAGCGATGCGGGCCGGTTCATGGCGGTCCGCCGCTAATCCGGTGCAAAGATACGAAATGATTCCGGATAAATTCTCTTTTTGGTAAATTATTTGGAAATACCCCTTTGTGCGGGTGCTATTCAAAATAATCAATGGCTGAAATTCGACAATTGTTGCTTTGCGTTGCCTTCAGTCAGGGCGGCGTGGTACATGGCCACTTTTTCAACAAAGCCGGGCAATCCGGTCAGGTCTTCTTTCCAAATCATTTGATCTGAAAGCAAGGATTCCGGTATTTTGTTTGGTGGAACACCTTGGAGGCGCTTGTAAATATGTTCTGCTTTATCGTCGTTGATCCGGTAACGGACCCCGTTGTACGCCCCGTAATAGGCGCCGTCGGCTACTGCTGCGGGTTGAATGAAGCGCAGCCAGGCGGCAAAACCCAGCGAAATGGCTTCCGGCGCCTTGCCGAAATTTTCGTAATAACGGATCAATACGGGCATCACCCGCATCAGCATTTTGGAGCTGTACTGGAGCGTGATGCTCAGCCAATGGTGGTCGAGGAACGGATTGGCGAACCGGTCGACCACTTCGCGCCCGAAAGCCCGCGCCTTTTCCAGGTCCACCGGATGCGGGATGGCCGGCGCGATCTCTTCCAGCATCAGATGCCGGATAAAAGCGTTCATTTCCGGGTCGGCCATGGCTTCCTTGACGGTGTCGAACCCGCAGAGGTGGGCAAAACCGCAACTCAGGGTATGGGTTGCATTGAGCAGGCGCAGCTTGAGTTCGCGGTATACGCTGATATCGGGTTCGATGATCACACCCGGATCAACCTCCCAAAAAGAAAGGACTTTTTTGACCTTTTCGCCGCCTTCGATGGCCCAGAGCCGGTAAACCTCCGAAACCGCCAGCAGGTCGTCTTTGTAGCCGAGCTCCTGTTCCAGTCTGGCAGCAGCTTCCGGACCGGGATGGCCCGGCACGATCCGGTCGACCAGCGAATTGCAGAACGTATTGGCTGTTTCCATCCAGCGGACGAATTCCGGTGACAGCCCATTGAACTGCGCCAGTTCCAGCAGGATATTTTTCAGTTTTGTACCGTTATCCGGGATGAGTTCGGTGGGTACGATCACGAGCCCTTTGTCAGCGGCGCCGGCAAAAGCGTCGTACCGCGCCCTGAGGATGGCCAGCAACTTCGCGGGAAAAGATTGCGGCGGGGCCTGGTCAATGCTTTCCTCCACCAGTTGGATGCCTACTTCGGTCGTATTGGACACTACCGCCTGCAAATCCGGGCTCACGGCGCAAGCCAGGATCTCGTTCCATTGGGTCTTTGCGATCAGCACCCGGCTGATGGCCGAGCAGACCAGGTTCTCTTCCACGATGTTGCCCTCTTTCACGCCCTTGATGCACAGGGTGTAGAGGTTGTTCTGACGGGTAAAAGCGTCGGCGTCTCCGCCGTCCGTGGATTTTACAACAACGATGCGCCCGTTGAACTTGCCCGCCCGGTTGGCTTGTTCCACAAAAAAATCGGGTAACCCGCGCAGGAGCACCCCGGTGCCGAATTGCAGGATCTTTTCAGGCAATGAGAACATTTCCTCAGACGGCAATTGCAGGGCCGGATTGCCGGCCAGTTCGGGCAAGGTGGATCGGGAAAGGGATTTCATGGTGTGAAGAAAATTAAAATGCAAAAATTAAAAGCCGGCGCTAAAGTAAGGGCATTTTGGGCGATTACAAACTTAGGATTAAATTTAGGCTGTTTTTCAGGGCAGTCAGTGGAATTGACCGATATGCAGGCATCGCAGGAAATTATTTTCTTTGACCTTGAAGCTAATCCAAAAACGGGTGAACTGCTGCGGATCGGTGCATTGCAGGGGCCGGATCAATTCGTGGGTAAGGATGTAGCGGAATTCGCCGGATTTTCGAGGCGCGCCGATATCTTGTGCGGGCACAATATAATCAGTCACGATTTGCCGCTGTTGAAAAACAAAGGTTTCCCCGATGATTTTTTTAACCGGCTGACAATTGACACCCTGTTCTGGTCGGCGCTTCTTTTTCCCCGGAAGCCGTATCACCACCTTGTGAAAGACTACCATCTGGCCGGTACAGAACTGAACAACCCCCTGGCGGATGCGGTCATTGCCAAAGACCTTTTTGCAGATATCCTGACGGCTTTCCATGCTTTGCCGCTCGCCTTGAAAGGCGTTTATATGAAGCTATTGGAGAACCAGCCGGGATTTAACGGCCTGTTTGGGGTGCTGGACCGGAAAGACATTCCGGCTGATTTCGAAGGCAAATCCCTTGAGGCGTTTTACCGGGAAAATTTTTCGGGCGCTTTTTGCGAATTGGCCCACCTTCAGAAAATCATAGAGGAGCACCCTGTTGAACTGGCCTTTGCAACGGCGTTGATACAAACCGAAGACCCGGAATCCGTTTTCCCGCCCTGGATATTCCACCGTTTTCCGAAGGTGCAGGACATTATCCGGGAACTGCGTGCAAAATGCATGGGAGAAGGCGGATGCGCCTATTGCAAATTTATGGCGCCAAGGTCAGGCCTGAAGCGATTTTTCGGGTATGACCATTTTCGCGCCTTTGACCAGGAATCCGGAAAACCCTTGCAGGAGCAGGTTGTCGAGGCTGCGTTGAACGGAAAATCCTTTCTTGCTATCTTCCCGACCGGCGGCGGTAAATCGCTCACTTTCCAGCTGCCCGCGCTGATCAGGGGGGAGGCTTTGCACGCCCTCACGGTTGTCATTTCGCCGTTGCAATCCCTGATGAAAGACCAGGTTGACGTGCTCCGAAACCGGCACGATATCATATCAGCTGTTGCTATCAACGGCATGTTGTCGCCGCTTGAAAGGTCGGAAGCAATAGAGCAGGTCCGGAGCGGCGGGGCTAACCTGTTGTATATTTCTCCGGAATCATTAAGGTCCAGAACGATACTTAAACTGCTGGCCGGACGCCAGATTGACCGGTTTGTCATAGATGAGGCGCATTGTTTCTCCGCCTGGGGACAAGATTTCCGGGTAGATTATCTGTATATCGGGCCATTTCTTAAAAAACTGCAGGCTGCGAAACAATTGGAGGCCCCCATACCCGTTTCCTGCTTTACGGCCACAGCCAAGCCTTCCGTAGCGGACGACATTCGGCTGTATTTCAAACAACAGGCCAATCTGGACCTGGAGCTGTTTCAAACCGGGACCAATCGGAATAATCTCACCTATTCAGTGATCAAAACCCAAAGCCCGGAGGAAAAATTCGATCGTTTGACCGAATTGCTCCAATCGGAGGAAGGCCCCAAAATTGTATATGTCGCCCGGGTTAAAACCTCCGAAAAACTCGCTCAACGGCTTAGGGAGCACGGTTTTTCAGCTAGCGCCTACAATGGACAGTTGGATCGGGATGCCAAGGCGGAGATTCAGGATGCTTTCATGCAGGAAAACGGCGGTACGGACATCATTGTGGCAACCACGGCTTTTGGAATGGGGGTGGATAAAGATAATGTCCGAATGGTCATCCATTACAACATTTCCGATTCCCTGGAAAATTACATCCAGGAATCCGGGCGCGCCGGAAGGAGGCCGGACCTCAAAGCATCCTGTTATATCCTGTTTGATGAAAATGATCTCAACGAACATTTCCTTTTGTTGAATTCAACCAAAATCAGCCACAAAGAGATCTATCAGATCTGGCAGGGCATCAAACGGTTTAAGAAAAAGACGTTTACAAAATCAGCGCTGGAGATTGCCCGGCTCGCGGGGTGGGATACGGAAATCTACCAACTTGAAACCCGCGTCAAAGCTGCTATTGCTGCACTTGAAGATTCGGGCTACCTCATGCGGGAAGAAAATGCAACAAAGATATTCGCTCAAAGCATCCTGGTGAAAAACGCCGAGGAAGCCAATTCGATCATTGATGCGCATGCCGGTCTTTTTTCTGCCCGCGACCATGAAGCTGCAAAAAGAGTTTTCAGTTCGATGATCTCCAGGGCCCGCACCGGTGAAGATGCGCAGGTCGACTGGATGGCCGATTCCCTCGGGCTGGAACGGGATCACGTAACGCACTTGCTCAATCTGTTCCGGCAGATCAAATTGTTGAGCAGCGAAAAAGACCTGACGGCTTACTACTTTACGTTGAAAGGCAAACGGCATTCAAAGGAAATCTTCGATTTGACCACTGTGGCGGAGAAAGCGCTTTTCGAGCTGCTGTTTCCGAATGAAGAGGCCAGATTCCGGAAAATTTTCCTCCGGGAGATCAACGAGACGCTCAATGAATCCGGCATTCACTCAGATATGCTCATCCTGAGAAACCTGCTCAACTACTGGCAAACCCTGAAGTATATCGAAAAAGAGCGGCTGGACAGATCCACCGAACAGTTCAGTATAAAACGAAAAATTCCCCGGGAAAAATTTGCGGCCCAGCTGAGGGACCGGCAGGAAGCGGCCGGATACGCCATGCGCGTTTTTCAGATCCATTACCTCATTGAAGCGGATAAGGATCCTGATTTTCCGGA
This sequence comes from Lewinellaceae bacterium, assembly GCA_020636325.1. Classification (GTDB taxonomy): domain Bacteria; phylum Bacteroidota; class Bacteroidia; order Chitinophagales; family Saprospiraceae; genus JACJYC01. The sequence continues at coordinate 55,995 of JACJYC010000005.1, read as the reverse complement.
TAAAAGGCTCATGAAGTTTTCGGTCGCACACCTGAAAGAAGCCATTGAGGAGTTTCTGCCGGCCAAATATCCGATCGACTTCTACGAAACCGTGCTGCTTTATCTCCATTATCTCAATGTCATTGAATTGAAAAGCGGTTTGTTGGTCTACTATAATCCGATGAAGATCACCCGGCAGGCAGACGACAGCAGGAAGCAATACACAGTCAACGATTATCAAAAACTCGGGCGCTATTATCAAACCCGGACTGAACAGATCCACATCATTGGGGAGTATGCCAAAAAACAGCTGCAATACCACGAAGAAGCTTCCCGGTTTGTGGAAGACTACTTTACCATGCCTTACGAGGATTTTTTGACGAAATATTTCAACAACCGGAAAAGAAAGATCCAGGAGCCTATTACGGAAGAAAAATTCCAGCAAATTTTCGGCGCTCTCTCAACCGAGCAGCTAACCGTGGTCAAGGACAACCGCAGTGAGAACATCCTGGTCGCAGCAGGGCCCGGCAGCGGTAAAACCCGGGTGTTGGTCCATAAGGTCGCCTCCCTGCTGTTGATGGAAGATGTCAAGCCCGAGCAGTTCCTGATGCTTACCTTCTCCCGGCCGGCAGCACAGGAATTTAAAACCCGGTTGAAGGCCCTCATCGGCAAACTGGCTTACTATGTTGATATCTTCACCTTCCACGGATTCGCATTTCAGCTTGCAGGCAGGGTCGGAACCCTTGAAAGATCCCAGGATATCCTTCAAAAAACAAAGATCGCTATTGAACAGGAAGACATACCCCTGGAGCGATTGCGCAACAAAAGCGTCATTGTAGTGGACGAGTACCAGGACCTGAGCGAGGATGAATACCACTTTCTAATGGCTGTCGCCGGTAAATCCGAAAAGGTGAGGATTATCGTTGTTGGTGATGATGATCAGAATATCTATGCGTTCAGGGGATCCAGCACCCGGTACATGCGCGCTTTTGCCCAGCAGAAAAATGCCGGCACGTACTTCCTTACCGCCAATTACCGGGCCAAGAACAACCTCGTTCTGTTCGCAAATGCCTTCCTGGAACAATCACGGATAAAAGACCGCATAAAACAAGGGATCCAGTTGACGCCCTACCAATCCGAGAACGGCGAAATCGAAGTGGTTACCTATGCTACCGGCAATTTGCAACTGCCGCTTGTGGAATCGGTACGGCAAGGGCACCTGAAGGGTACTTCTGTCGTTTTAACCCAAACCAACGAAGAGGCGCTGCTGGTCGGCAATCTGTTGCAGCAGGCCGGTCTTCGCGTAAGGTTGATCATGGATCGGGAGGAGTTCCCGCTCCGCAATATGCTTGAAATCCGGGTTTTCACCCACCTGATCCAGGAATCCATCCAGGATCAAATCGGTTTGATATCAGAACAAGCCTGGCAGGATGCAAAAAACAAGGTCCATTCTGTTTTTGCCGGGTCAGACAATCTGAATCTGGCAGAAAATGTCATTCGTGATTTTGAACGGACCAACCCCCGAAAATTGAGAAGCGTCTGGCACCAGTTCCTAGGCGAAAGCAGGATACAGGATTTTTATCTCCCGGAGCGCGGCCTTGTGCTGGTTTCGACTATGCATAAGGCCAAGGGAAAGGAGTTTGACAACGTTTTTCTGATGCTCAACAAATTTCCATTTAATGATGAGGAGAAGGAAAGAGCGCTGTATGTGGCCATTACCCGTGCAAAGAACAGGTTGTCCATCCATACCAACCGGCCGTTCCGTCCTGTCAGCGATCTGCCGGGCTTGTATTATCGCGAAGACTCCTCGGACTGGCCTGAACCGGATATGCTGGTCTTGCAATGCAGCCTGAAGGATGTCTGGCTGGATTTTTTCCAAAACCCCGCTGCCGCCGCTGTTGTAAAGAACATACTGCCCGGACAACTTTTGAAACAGGATAAAGAAAAAGTTACTTTGTTTACGGACCTCTCCGGCGAGCGTATCCTGTGGTTATCCAAAACCTTTTCCGCCAGATTCGAAGGATACCTGAATATGGGCTATCAACTGGAAGAAGTAAAGGCGCGGCATATTGTGATCCGGCACGACGAAAAAACAGGAAAGGATTTCAGAGTGGTCCTTCCGGAGTTGAGGTTGAAAAAGGGCTAATACGCCTGATTTGTTCACCCGAATCGAAATCCGGATCAGTCAAAAAATCCCATCATTTGGTTCAGCCGCTTTATTCCAGATCCATCCGCAACACCTCCAGCGGCGGGCGGCGGACCACGCCGCGGCTGGTCAGCAGGCCCGCTACCACGGTCAGCGCGGCAATGGAGAGCATGGCCAGCAACGGCGGCAGAAACCTCGGCCGGAACGGGATCTCCAACTGGAAACGGGCGATGGCCCAGGCTGCACCGATGGACAGGAGCACGCCCGTCAGAGCGCCCAAACCGCCTAAAACAGCGTATTCCAACCCGTTGATCCGGTTGAGTTGCCTTCGTTTGGCCCCCAGGGTTCGCAGCAGGGCGCTCTCGCGCATGCGCTGGTAACGGCTCAGCCATACGGCGCTCACCAATACCGTGATCCCGGTGATGATGCTGAAAAGGGCCATGAACTGGATCACGAAAGAGACCTTGCCCAGGATATCATCGACGGTTTTCAGGATCTGCGTCAGGTCGATGATGGAAACGTTGGGAAAAGCCCGGACCATGGCGCGTTGGAACCGGACTGCCTGCGCGAGGGAATCGCTTCGGGTGACGATCACGTGGAATTGCGGCGCGTGTTCCAGGATGCCGGTCGGGAATACCACCAGGAAATTGGTCTGCACCCGGTTGAAATCCACTTCCCGGATGCTGGAGACTACGGTTTCGAGCATCCGGCCCTGGACGTCAAACACCAGTTTGGCGCCGGGATGGGCGCCCATGTCCTCGGCCACGTTTTTGGCCAGCGAAACGAACAAGGTATCGCTTTTGGGCTTGTCGCCGTGCCATACACCCTCAATGATCTTTTCGGAATCGATCAGGGTATCGCGGTAGGTCACCCGGTATTCGTGGTTGAACACCCAGCGCCGGATGCGGCTGATGCTGTCCTGTTCGTTCTCGAATTTGGTGGTGCCGTCGATGCTTTCCAGGCGCATGGTCACGATCGGCACCTGCTGGATGAGCGGCATGCCGTTGTCGCGGGTCAGTTGCGCGACGGCTTCTTTTTGCGGGGTCTGGATGTCGAACAGGATGGTATTGGGCCGGTCGCCGGATCCGGTGATGCGCACCTGGTCCAGTAGGAGGTCCCGGGTAAAGAACAGGGTTGACAACAAAGCAGCCCCCAGGCCGATGACCACCATCAGGGTAAAGGTCTGGTTGTGCGGCCGGTTGAGGTTGGCCAGGGCCTGCCGCCAGACGTAGCTCCAGTTGCGCGGGAAAAAACGCTTGACGCTCCAGCGGAGCAGGGAAGCGATCAGCCCAAGAATGCCTAAAGCGAGGGCCAGGCCCAACAGAAAAACAAGGGCTTCCAGTCCGTTGCGGGTTTGAATCCAGGTCAGGGTGAAAACCAGTACCAGGATCAGGCCCAACGCCGCTATGCGCAGCGGATCGCGGCCGCCGTTGGGTTCAAAACCCGCCCGCAGGGCCTGCAACGGGGATATGCGCCGGATGCGCAACAACGGCCACAGCGCAAAAACGACCGATACGAGAATACCGGTCACCAACCCCTGCGCGATAGCCGACCAGGAAAGGGCGGTACTCACGCCTTCAATGGGCAGAAAGTCGCCGAAAACGACCGGCAATATGTATTGCAGCAGGCTGCCCAATGCAACGCCCAACAGCGACCCCAACGCTCCTGCCACTGCCATTTGCAGCAGGAAGATCTGGAAAGCCTGGCTGCCGCTGGCGCCGAGGCATCGCAACAAGGCCACGGAAGCGGTTTTGCTCCTGGTGTAGAGATGTACCGCGCTGGCCACGCCGATGCAACCCAGGATCAGGGCTACGAAGGCGACCAATTGCAGGAAGCTGTTCATGTTTTCGAATGAGCGGTTGGCGCTCCGCTTCCGGTCGGCAACGGTGTCGCCGTCGATCCGTTCGTCGCTCAGCTGTTTTTCATGGTCATTCAGGAAGGTTTCGGGGTCCTGGCCGGGGCGCAATCTGAAAAAATATTCGTACTCGATCCGGCTGCCGCGCTGGACCAGCCCGGTGGCTGCGAGTTGCCGGATGGGGATGAATACAACCGGCGCAATGCTGGCCGTGATCCCCGCGCGGCCCGGCGCCGATGTCAGTGCGCCGGCAATGGGAAAAACGACCTCGCCGACCTTGATCGAATCGCCGGCGCTGACCCCGAATTGCTGCATCAGGCCTTCTTCCACGAGCACCCCTTTGGACAGGTCGCGCGGTGTTTCAGGCGGGTCGACCCCCAATTCGCCGTACAGCGGATAACGGCCTTCCAACGCCCGGATATAAGCCAGTCTGGTACCTTGCTGTTTGGGGAAATACACCATGGAGACGAAGCTCACCGTTTTGGAGCGTTCGGCGCCGAGGGTATCGATGAGTTGTTGCAGGGTATCCGACGGGAGCTGGTTGGTTTCCAGGGAAAGGTCGGCGCCGAGCAGCTTTTTGGCTTCCCGGTCGATATCGCCGCGCAGGTTTTCCCCGAAGGTGTTGATGGCGGTCAGCGCTGCTATGCCGATGATGATGGCAGAAACGAACAGCAGCAACCGGCCGCGGCTTCGGCGGCTGTCCCGCCAGGCCATTCGGGCTATCCAGGCAAAACCGGGTTGGGTTGAGGGCATTAAAAGGAGGATTTGAAGATTCGAGGATTTGAGCCGGCCTGCGTGCCGATGCCGGAGGCCGTGACCGCCGGGCACATGGATCTGAGCACGCAATCTTTCATTAGGTTTGCGCAAAACCTTTTATCAATGTACCGGACCCTCGCAGGGGATTCCCTTTTTATTTTGAATGCATTTTGCATATCCGAATCCTGCTGACTTGTTTGAAATGGCGATAACCTTCAAAGGAGGGAAACGCGGATAGGCCGCCGGTGGTTTAACCCGGGGGCGGATTATATTTGATTTTTGGCGGGGCAACCACGAGGGTTGCCCCTACCGGAGGCGGCCCAGGAAGCCGGGATTGGCGTTTTTTACCCGGGTTTCGGTCTTTTCTATACTGCGGGTGCGGCTGGCGGGGCCTTCCGTATGCCGCCGGTTGACCGCTTTGACGGCATACGTGTAAATCTGGCCGGTTTCGGCGCTTTTGTCGAGGAAGGTCCATTTCTTTTCATTGGCTTGCCAGGGGGTAATGTACAGAATATTGGCAGCCGATTCGAAATCGCCGGTGGCCGGGCCTTTAAAACGGTACACCACGTAGTAAAGCGGCGGGTTTCCGCGTTCCTTCTTATTGGGTTTCCAGACGATGTAGGGCCGGCCTTCCTTGTTGCGGACGCGGCGCAGGTCGGGATCCTTGAAGGCATTGATCTCCAGGCGTTCCATTTCGGGCAGCAGCGCGGGGTATTTGTACAACGACCGCAGGGTATCCTTGAGGCCCAGCGGGTTGTTGATCACCGATTTGGCGCTGTAGAAAACGCTTCCGTTCGTATACCAGTTCTTGCGGTTGAGGGCGATCTGCCGCGGGATCTCATTGGGGTCCTGCCAGGCGATTTCGGGGTTATTGTTGACCTTGTAGGCGGCCTGTCCGATGTAGAGCTGGCAGCCTTTTACCCTGGCGCTCCACCAGTCGACCAGGGTAGCGTAATCCGCCGGCGCGTAGCCGATATTCCAATAGATCTGGGGCGCGACATAATCGATCCAGCCGAGGCGGGCCCATTTGAGGACGTCGGCGTGGAGGTCGTCATAAGTGGAAATGCTGGCGCGGGTATCCGAGCCGTTGGGGTCTTTGGATTTATTGCGCCAGACGCCGAACGGGCTGATCCCGAATTTGACGCCGGGTTTGGATTCCTTGATCCGGAGGGAGAGGGCTTCGATCAGGGCGTCGACGTTGCTGCGGCGCCAATCATCGATGTTGTTGTACCCGCGGCCGAAGAAGTCATATTCGAGGCTGTCGGGAAAAACGGCGTCCTTGACCGGATACGGATAAAAATAATCGTCGAAATGGATGGCGTCCACGTCGTAATTATCGACGATCTCGCCGACGACGTCCACCAGGTATTTGCGGACTTCAGGGATGCCCGGATTGAAATACATGCGGCCGCCGAAGGTCACCAGCCAGTTGCGGTGGGTATTGAACGGGTGGTTGGGCGCCAGGGAGAGGGTATCCAGGTTGACCGTTGCCCGGAAGGGGTTGAGCCAGGCGTGGAATTCCATGCCCCGGGCGTGGGTCTCTTCCACCATAAAGGCCAGGGGGTCAAAATCGGCGGGCGCCTGCCCTTGCCGGCCGGTCAGGTATCTCGACCAGGGAGCCAGCTGGCTGGGGTAAAAGGCGTCGCCTGCGGGGCGCACCTGTACGATCAGGGCGTTGAACCCCAGTTCCTTGAATTGGTCTGCGAGGTTCTTGTATTGTTCTTTGAGGGCAGCCCGTTCCATCGTCGGCTGCTTGGGATAATCGATATTGGCGACGGTAGCGATCCAGGCGCCGCGGAATTCGCGCTTTGGGCTCTGGGGGTTCCAGTTTTGGGGTTTGGGCTGGGCTGTCGCCATTGCGGCGAAGAGGAGGAGAATAAGGGTGAAGTTGAGGTGTTTCATAATGGATTATGGTTGTTGATGGTGGTTTATTGTTGTTGATGATGGATTATGGTTGTTTATGGTGGTTTATGGTTGTTTATTGTTGTTGATGGTGGTTTATTGTTGTTTATGGTTGTTTATTGTTGTTGATGATGGATTATGGTTGTTGATGGTGGTTTATGGTTGTTTATAGTGGTTGTTTGGGGACCGTTCAGAATTTTGTGTCAACCGGATTTTTAGCATGCGCAGCTTGCTAAAAATCAGATCTTTGCGTCTTTGCGTCTTGGCGCGAGGACACTGTTTTGAACAGTCTCGTTGTTTGGCATCGCATAACAATAACAAACAACAATAAACTAAAACAAACTAAAACAAACAACAATAAACTAAAATAAACAACAATAAACTAAAATGAATCCCGCCTGCGCTCTTCTTTGGTTTTTTGGAAGATATCGGCGTCAAAGAAAGAGCTTGGGGGCAATTCGTCTTCGGTTTCCCAGGAGGGCTTGGGTTTCAGGTCGTCTCGTTCGACGTCCTGTTTGTACCAGAAAGCGACCAGGATGCCTGCCAGGGCGCCGAAGAGGTGGCCTTCCCAGGAAATGCCGGTTTGGCCGGGCAAGATACCCAAAAACAGGGAACCGTAATAGAAAACGACGATAAGGGAAAGCGCGATGGCCTTGATGCTGCGCCGGAATATGCCGCTCCAGAACACGAAAGCTACCATGCCGTAGATCAGGCCGCTGGCGCCGATGTGGAAGCCGCGTTCGCCGGTAAGGCCCAGGAAGGGGATGCTCATATTGGCCAGCAGCCAGACGGCCAGGCCGGTGAGTACATAGATGAAGGCAAAAGCGCGGAATGCTACTTTACGATAGAAGAACAGGATCATGGCGCTCAGGAAGTAGAGCGGCGGCGTGTTGGCGAGCAAGTGCCCCCAGTCCTTGTGGATCAGCGGCATGAACAGGACGCCGCGCAGGCCGATGGGTTCGCGCGGCAGCACGCCGTAGATGCGCCAGTTGAGGTGAAATAATTCCTGGACGCCTTGAACGGCCCACAACAATGCGACGAACAATGCGGGCCACCAGAGGCTTTGCCAGAGTTTTCGGCCTTGTTCCTTGATCTCTTCCACGGATAGGTTTTTATGTATAACAACCTAAAGGCGGATATGGATTTGTCAGGACAGTATCCCGATCATTTCCAACAGCATGGGGTTGAGATCCTGGTGGTGTTTGATGGCTTTTTCGAAGGGCGTATGGACGATCTCCTTGTCGATAATGCCGATCATGACGCCGGATTTGCCGTCCAGCAGCGCCCTTACGGCGGCGTGTCCCATCTGGCTGGCGCGAACCCGTTCCATGCAGGTCGGGCGGCCGCCGCGCTGAAGGTGCCCCAGGATGGATACGCGGATCTCGTACCCCTGGAACCGCTTGCCGACCTCTTCGGCCACCTTGTAGGCCCCGCCCAGTTCGTCGCCTTCCGCTACGATCACGATGGAGGAATTTTTCTTTTTACCCATGCCGTTTTCCAGGATCTTCACCAGTTCGTCGATACTGGTTTTGGTTTCCGGTACCAGCACAGCTTCGGCGCCGCAGGCGAGGGCAGTGGGCAGGGCGATGAAACCCGCGTCGCGCCCCATGACTTCGATAAAGAACAGGCGATCGTGGGCGTTGGCCGTGTCCTTGATGTTGTCGATGGCGTTCATAGCCGTATTGATGGCCGTATCGTACCCGATGGTAAAGTCAGTGCCGAACAGGTCGTTGTCGATGGTGCCGGGGCACCCGACGATGGCGACATCGGGGTATTCGTTCATGAATATGCGGGCGCCCGTGAAGGTGCCGTCGCCGCCGATGGCGACCAGGGCGTCCAACTCTTTGGCTTTCATCTGTTCGTAAGCCTTTTGGCGGCCTTCGGGGGTGAAAAAGGCCTTGCAGCGCGCTGAGCGCAGGATGGTCCCGCCTTGCTGGATGATCCCGCTGACGGCGCCGGGGCCCATTTCCATATAGTCGCCGTCAACCAGCCCCTGGAACCCGCGCCGGATACCGACGACTTCGAGGCCGTAATACTTACCGGTGCGGACCACTGCCCGGATGCAGGCGTTCATGCCCGGCGCATCGCCGCCCGATGTAAAAACTCCGATCTTTTTCATGGTTGTTCAAATATGGCGCTAAGATAAAAAAGTTGGTGAGGGCGGACTGTGACGGATGGGGTGGGGGTGGGTGATTTTTGTCAGGTTCATTAAATCAATTGCGACTGGTGTGGCCATTGTTTCATGAAGGTCGTGAGGGCCGGCAATTCCAGTTACCCGCTAAGAGCTGCTCATTGCCATGCATCGCCTTCCATTTACGGTGCAAGCAGGTCAACCGCCGGGGAGAACCGGGTACATTGTGGTCAATTAAATCATTTGTTAAGCAACCATCGCCGTTAAAAACAAGTACGGCGTGGTAAAACTCAAAAAATCAACAATTATGAAAACGGAAAATGCATTCAAAAACCGCCTGCAACGCGGTTTGATCTTAGCGGGCTTTTGCCTGTTTTTTACTGCATTCGCATCCGCTCAGTCCTTGATGGATTACCATCTGCGAATAAAAACAGCCGATGTATACCAGGCAGGTTGCGGTAATTCGATCCGCCTTGAAATATTCGGAGATAATGGGTCGACCGGGACTTTCTGGGTGCAAGGCAGTACAAGTCGCAATGGGACAGATGAATTTTACGTCACCAAGGCGGATGTAGGCAAAATCAGCCGGATCACGGTTGAGGTCAAGAAGATCCTGGCCGACAATTGGAAATGTGAATTCATTCATATCACCAAAGACTCACGGGAATATGTGAAAAATGGCGATGGAGGATATTACGAGTTCAATATGGATAAATGGTTCGGCGGGGAAAAACTGGGTGGACGCATGAGCGATGCTGTCAATCTGTATCCCGACCATATCAGGAATCCCAGAATAGAGGTAACGCCAACCGGAGAGATCATATTGAACCGGGTTGTTTACACCCGGGTGAATTTCGCCAATAACACGGACCCCAATACCCCCCAGGATGTCATGCGCTATAAGGAGAACTGGGGGTTTACGGAATCCGTGTCCATTTCCAAAACCGATGAGACCACCGTCGGCGCATCCTTGACGATCGGGTATGAATCGCCGGAGTCCATTTATGGAAAATTCAGTGCAGAACTGCAGGCTTCCTGGAGCCAGACCATCAGTAAAACAAGGGCTGAGGCGCGGGAGGTTTTGCAGAGCTATGAATATGACTGGACGTACACGGCGCCTCCAGCTTGTTCTGTATTCAAAAAAGCCAAATTTGAAACCACCTTTGACGCCCAGGTTTATCAGGACGGGGAAAATAGCCGGGTAGTAAGGAAACAACATAGCCAGATTGTGCCTATCGGGATCGACGAGATACTGGTCATCCCTTACCGGGTGAACGGCCAGGTTGTACCCGTCATGTGGAGTGTGCTTCTAAGGGATTGGCTGAACTATACCGACCCGCAGGTAAAGGCCGATATTATCCGCAATTATAAAAATGACTGGATCGGCAAAGGGTGGGTAACGAATGATATACGGGAATTCGCCGAGAACGACCTGATCAGGCAGCAACAAACTTCCGCTATCTACATCCTCAAAAACGGCAAACGCCGTCATATCCCCGATCCGACCACTTTTAACGTTTTGGGGCTGGCCTGGGGCAGTGTAAAAGAAGTTTCAGCTGCAGAAATGAACAGTGTTGCGGAAGGCCCGGTTATTCCGTCCAGATTGGACGACAACCTGTACAGAGCCGAAAACACAGCAGCCGTTTTTGCCATTAAGAACCGCCAACGCCGCTATATTCCGGACCCGCCGACCCTCAACAATTTAGGTTATACCTGGGGGAACATAAAAAATATCTCCGCGGAAGACCTGAACCAAATTCCGCAGGGAACGGATTTCCCCTCAAGACGGGACGGCACCCTGGTCCGGGCAGTGCAGACGGCTCCCGTGTATATCATCTTTAACGGTGTGCGGCGCCATGTTCCCGATCCGACCACTTTCGCCGCCATGGGCCTGAGCTGGGCAAATGTCAGGGATATCCCTGCCGAAGACCTGGAGCCAATCCCGCTGGGCGCACAAATTCCTTCCCGTGTGGACGGCCTTTTTTACAAGGCAACCGGCCCGGAGGTTTATGTCATGCAGGGGGGAATGCGCCGCAGGACCCAGTTCCTGAACCCATTTGGTATCCTGGCGTATCATATTCAGCAGATTTCCGATGAGGACCTCAGGGAGATCCCGTTGGGGAATCCGTTGGTCCGATAAGGTGGCAACCGGGAGTCGGAAAGCAAGTTACGGATTGCTTTCCGGCTCCCGCATTTTGATCGTGGAAAGGCAGTTGAAGTAGTGAGGTCATTATTGCAAACCTTGCTCAGCAGTTCCAGTGCTTACAACGGCCCGACCAACGCCTTGGCAAATTTGACCACCGAACTTTCATCAAAACAATTGTTGGCGCCGTTGAAGGCATTTCCATTGATCTCAAGATACACGGTATAGGTTTCCTTGATGACGAGCACCCTGGCAAAATCAAGTTGGCCGAATTGAGATTTGAGCACGGCAAAGGCATCATCCCCCAGGTCGTTCAGGACGGTGAAGCCGGTTGTAGACCGGGCGTTTTCTTCTTCGTCATCGTATTCTTCCCGGGCGCCGTTGTTTGTGAAATGATTGTAGACCCGGATTGAAATGCGGTCATCGTAAGGAAAAGTGTCATTCTGATCTGCATTGCAGATATCATTGGGAATGGTATTGAATGTGAAATTGCTCGCGGATAGTCCGCAAAAATCAGAAAACGGAACCTGGGCCCAGTATTCTGCGCAGACCAGGTGACTGTCGGGGGCGCTTTGGCTGCCCCCTTTGCAGGAAAGAAATAAAAGCAAGGTGGAAGCTGAGAAGAAAGAAAGGATTTTCATGATTTCATGGTTTTTGAGGTAAAATGACGGTGCGCTGGTTACAAAGCGTCATCTGTTATTTGTCTTAATGAGAAGCCGGGCAGATGATTCCTGAATTTAATTTGGAATTCATTTGTAATTCCATACAAAAATAGGGATTCTTTTGTAAAAATCAATTAGTTACGGCAAATATCCAGATCAGTTGCTTCTGTCAGGGGGGCCGCCGGATAGAGCAAGTCTTCGCAACATCAAGATCAAAACCCATATTTTTTCAATCTTGGCCTAAAAACATTGACAAATGCATTCAATGAAATCTTGAAAAAATCTTTAATATCTTCACGATTTTCCTCGGCAAATACATCATTACACAAAAATCGAACGCCAACATCGCCGGAATCTTCCCAATTCCACAAAACGTTCCCACCAAGCTCTTGTCTTATTAATTCCTTGTCTTCATTTAAAGCTGCAAAAATTTCATTCCCTTCCTGATCATTTTGTGCACGGAAGTAGACTCCAACCCGTTTTTGGCTTTTCATAAAATAAGCGCTAATCCAGATTTTTTTTGATTTCCCGGGATATACATATAGATTTTGAGCTATTCCTGGCTTTGGCAAAGGCTGCCCTGGATCGTCAAATGACAATTCAGCAATGAGCTCATTCCAAAATTTGATATAAAAATTTCGTTCTTGCTCTCTTTCTGGTGATAGTTTGATTGTAGACTTTTCAGTTTCGAATTCATCACTTTTGCTGAGAATAAAACCTGATGGTATTTCAACAGTCATTTTCGATATTTCGAGCGTTTTTACCAATGTTTTTGGGACAATTAATGTTCCTAATCCCTCAGCTCGATAAAGGTTGAGTTCAATCATAGCCAAGGTAAAGTTTAAATGCCCGGCATTAGATAAGAACTCTGCAATACCTCGTGCACCTTCCCGAATACCGTCCCCTGCAATCAACAATAGAAATTTACCTCTTGCTAAATTTCGACTCACTGAATCAACAAAATCTGATTCAGGAGGCACTAATACTGTATTTGCTGATTTTACCAATTCATAAAGAGCATTTCCTTTGGTTCCTAATCTCCGGTTTATCTCTCTTTGCAAATCTTCATAGGTCCAATTTGAAAGCTCTTTAGCATAATCCAAGATCTGAGCAACAACTATCCTTCGGGCTTCTGGGTTTCTCCAAAGCTTGGTTTCGATAATTGTCAGTTCTCCATTCGGCGAAACCATGAGAATATCCAAGGGTCCGACGGTCGTATTGAGTTCCTTGCATATAGGGATAACTGGGTTAAAAGATTCGTCTATATCACTTATTGGTAAACAATCAGGATATTTAAAAATTAGATCTTGAATTGAGAATTCGTCGAAAGTTTCAACCTTATTTAAAGGAGTTACTTGGTTCTGATTATTCAAGAAAAGTGGTTTGCCGTAGGCAGTTTGTTTCATGATATTTGTTGAATATAGATTATTATGTGAAAAGATATAGATTTTTAGGATATTATTCAAATCGAGGTTCTAAAATCAGGCATGGCAAGAAGCTGTCGCTGCCAATCGGGGTTTTCATGGAAGTTTCAACAAGGTCAGATTATATACTTGACGAATCAATTAATAGATAAAATCTATATCGTTATAAAAAACATAGATAAAATAATTCCCAAATTAACCGTTTTTTTGTACAAATAAAATCAAAGATCGTTTATGGATAGCAAGCATCACAATACCTCCAACGGGAATGGGGCGGCCAAGTGCCCGTTCTCCGGCGGCATACTGAAAACGGTGGCCGGCGGCGGCACCTCCAACCGCGACTGGTGGCCCAACCAGTTGAAACTGAACATCCTCCGCCAGAATTCTTCCCTGTCCAATCCGATGGATGAAGGGTTTGACTATGCCGAAGCGTTCAAGTCGCTCGACCTGGCAGCTGTGAAAAAGGACATCTTTGACCTGATGACGGACTCCCAGGACTGGTGGCCGGCCGATTACGGGCATTACGGGCCGTTCTTTATCCGTATGGCCTGGCACAGCGCAGGCACTTATCGCATCTCCGACGGCCGCGGCGGCGCAGGCTCCGGCACCCAGCGTTTTGCACCGCTCAACAGCTGGCCGGATAACGCCAACCTCGATAAGGCGCGCCTGCTGCTCTGGCCCGTCAAACAGAAATACGGCAAAAAGATCTCCTGGGCCGACCTGATGGTACTGGCCGGCAACTGCGCCCTCGAATCCATGGGCTTCAAAACGTTCGGTTTCGCCGGCGGCCGCGAGGATGTCTGGGAACCGGAAGAGGACGTCTATTGGGGCTCCGAGGCCGAGTGGCTGGGCGACAAGCGTTATACCGGCGAGCGCGAACTGGAAAACCCGCTGGCTGCCGTCCAGATGGGCCTGATCTACGTGAATCCGGAAGGCCCTAACGGCAACCCCGATCCGATCGCTGCCGCGCACGACATCCGCGAGACCTTCGGCCGGATGGCGATGAACGATGAAGAAACCGTGGCCCTGATCGCAGGCGGACACACCTTCGGCAAAACGCACGGCGCAGGTGATGTAGCCAAATACGTCGGCCGCGAACCCGCAGGCGCCGGCATTGAAGAACAAAGCCAGGGATGGCGCAATACCTTCGGCACCGGCAACGGCGTCTATACCATCACCAGCGGCCTGGAAGGCGCCTGGACGACCACGCCCACCCAATGGAGCAATAATTTCTTTGAAAACCTGTTCGGCTACGAGTGGGAGTTGTACAAGAGCCCGGCAGGCGCAAACCAATGGCGGCCTAAAAACGGGGCCGGCGAAGGCCTGGTGCCCGATGCGCACGACCCGGCCCGGCGTCACGCACCGTTCATGCTGACCACGGACCTCTCGCTGCGTTTCGACCCGGCCTACGAGAAGATCTCCCGCCGTTTCTACGAAAACCCGGACGAGTTTGCCGATGCGTTCGCCCGCGCCTGGTTCAAACTGACCCACCGCGATATGGGCCCGGTCGCCCGTTACCTTGGCCCGGAAGTACCCCAGGAAGAACTGATCTGGCAGGACCCGGTACCGGCCGTTACGCATAAGCTGATCGAGGCGCAGGATATCGCTGATCTGAAGGCCAGAATCCTGGCTTCAGGGTTGTCTGTATCCGAACTGGTATCTACTGCCTGGGCTTCCGCCTCTACCTTCCGCGGTTCCGACAAACGCGGCGGGGCAAACGGCGCCCGGATCCGCCTGGCTCCGCAAAAGGACTGGACGGTGAACAACCCGGCGCAACTGGCGAAGGCGCTGCAAACGCTGGAGGGCATCCAGTCCGCTTTCAACGCCGCACAATCCGGCGGCAAGCAGGTTTCGCTGGCCGACCTGATCGTGCTGGGCGGTTGCGCAGCTGTCGAAAAGGCGGCCAAAGATGCCGGGCACGACGTTTCGGTTCCGTTCAAACCGGGCCGCACGGATGCCTCGCAGGAGCAAACCGACGTGGACTCCTTCGCTGTTCTCGAACCGAAGGCCGACGGATTCCGCAACTACAAGAATAACCATTACTCCGCCTCCGCAGAGGAGATGCTGGTGGATAAGGCCCAGCTCATGACGCTGACCGTACCCGAAATGACAGTGCTGGTAGGCGGCATGCGCGTGCTGAATACAAACTACGATAAATCCAGGCACGGCGTATTCACCGACCGGCCGGGCGCCCTCACGAATGACTATTTCGTGAACCTGCTCGACCTGGGCACCAGGTGGACCGCTATTTCCGACGCGCAGGACCTGTTCGAAGGCCGCGACCGGGCAACCGGCGATTTCAAATGGACGGCCACCCGCGTCGACCTGATCTTCGGCTCCAACACGGAACTTCGGGCTGTCGCCGAGGTGTACGGCTGCGAGGACGGCAAAGCGAAGTTCGTCAAGGACTTTGTGGCCGCATGGGATAAGGTAATGAACCTGGACAGGTTTTAGTCAGCCTTCGGGTGATGAGAGGGTGAGGGGGTGAGAGGGTGAGAGAGTGAGAGGGTGAGGGGGTGAGGGGGTGAGAGGGTGTTGCAATTCACGCTCTCGCTCTCTTGCACGGCTCACAGGTTTTCCTTAACCTTATGATATTGTAAGGCCAGGGTGATAAAACGTCAGGAAGTAAGAAAGTTCACTTCAATCCCAACCGGTCGATTTTATTGCCGACGGAAACATCCTTCATTTCGGCTTCCAGCAGATCGAACTTTTCTTTGGATACGGATTTGACAAGGACGCCTTCCTTGAGTACAAAGATCTGATCGCAGGTTTCTTTCAGGGTTGAGAAGATATGTGACGAGATCAGTACGGTTTTCCTCAATTTCTTTAATTCCAGAATGATCCGGGTGATGATGATATTGCTTTGAATGTCTACGCCGTTGAAGGGCTCATCCAGGATAAAATACTGATTTTCCTGCAACAGAATAGCGGTTAAAGCCAGTTTTTTCTTCATTCCGGTGGAATAGGTGGAGGCGTATTGGTTGAGCGGGAGGTCAAAAATATTTCGCTCTTCGATTTTATGATTCGCGATCCCTCTGGCGTTGCAGGACAATCGAAGGTATTCAAGGCCCGTAATTTTCGCAAAAAAGAACGGCTCCGTCAATAAAAGGCCCAGGTGGTTTTTCAGGGGCGTCAGATCCGAAACAATCTCTCCGGTGCAAGGCTCCAATCCGGCAATGCACCTGAAGAGGGTTGTTTTTCCTGCGCCGTTTTCGCCGACAATCCCGTATACCGTGCCGTCCTGAAACGACAGATCTATATTTCTGAGGGCTGGAATGCTGCCGTAATGCTTGTTTAATCCTTGGATGGTGATCATTTCAACAGGAAGGTTAGTTTGTTAACTGCTTTGCGGTAAAAAAACGGGATTAAACCCAGCAGAAGCGGTGGAAAAATGAGGCAGAGTGCGATCATTATTCCCTCGGGAAGGTTCATTTCTGCCGGATAGGCGGCATATTTTGCCAGGATGATGAGCATTAAAAAAGCAAAACCGATCAGCGCAGCGATCAAGGTTAAAACCATATTTTCCGGGTAAACAACTGCCAGGATCAGGCAAACCGGTAAGGCGGGGAACGCCGTAAAGAGCAGGGCCGTTTTCATTTTTCCGAACAGGAACGGACCGGGTTTTGCCGAATGCATCCAGACATAGTATGCCTGTTCCGGTTTTTGGTAATAGCTGAATACCGTGAGAAAGACAAGCACCAGCGAAAAAATGCCGAGATTGAAATTGTCGACCGAAACGGCAATGATCGTCAGCAGGTAGGCAACCGGAAAAATATAAAAGGTATTTCTGAAGCCGACAATGAATTCAAAAGGCCTTTTGTAGAACGGCGTTGGTAAGGTGAAAGGAACACCGGCCCGGAACGAACCCAGGGCGGCCGGCACACCGAGCAAAGCCGATAAAGCAGCTTCAAGATAGGCTTTATGCCCGATCAGAACAAGGACAAAAGGCAGGCAGGTTATTAAGTTTTCGGCCACCCTGAGCCGTTTGGCCCTATGATCGCCATACAGCATTTTGAGAAAATCTGTTCTTCTTTTCTCCGATAGGCTAACCGCAGCGCCCTGAGAAGCCAGCAAAATCAAAAATCCCGCAAACGTTGTCTTGTGAAAAGCATATTCGGAAAGCAATACAAAACCGGCCGGCGCGATCAGCGCCCCTATTAATGGATTGAGGCCGAAGTCGCTCAGTTTTCTGCAAACCATTTTACCCTGCAGCAGAAAATAGTCTTTCATCCGTCTATTCTGGTTAACCGGCGCAAAGTAGGGATTTTTTATTATCCCTGAAGCATTTTGAGCCTTCTTCCGGATTGTGCAAACGACTGGATATAACCGGCCTTACCGGTGTTGAAATCGCTGTTCAATCACAATTATCATACGCCATTTGATAAGAGAGCAGGTGACCGGAATCTGCAGTGGACTGAGTGGGAAACCCCTCGCTGTTATAGGCGTAATCAATCTGGCCTGACAACGTTTCTCCGTCGGCAAATGAGGTGCATTGCATTTTGGTCACATTGTTGTTCCAGGCAGCAGCCAGCTGGACATTGAAGTACAGCTTGACGGCCAGCGGAAAGCTCCGGAAAGGGCTGGCCCAGTTATCAAATTCCGATTCCTCAAATCTGATCAGATCGCCGTCCGGGCTTCGGACCTCATGGCGGCGCACATTCCCGACCTCATCCAGGATGAAGATATCGGAAGATGCAAATCCGCTTTGGGTTAAGGTGCCGGTAATCCGGTCGGTTTGGTATTCATATTCCTGGCCGGGCGATCCGTAGGGCTGATTATTGATATACCGGTTCTTTTCGTAGGAAACCGGCCGGCCCTGGCTGTCGTAGGTGAATCGGACGATCAGGGAATCGTAATCCGGAAAACCGTTATCCAGTGTTTGGACAATGGTGGTCAGGTTGTCTCCCGTATACCGGAATGCATGGTGGATCGGCCAGTTGAAAGAAGGGCTGGTCATGAGCAAGCCCGTCAGGCGGTCTCCTTCGTAGTAGAATTCATAAGAGAATTGATCGGTACCGGAAGCCGCCAAACGCTGGATCCGGCAATTTTTATCCGGGGTGAAAGGGTCGGGCTTCACGATTTTCGGCGCTTCTTTTGAACAAGCCGCAATAAACACCAGGAACAGGAGAAAGCCAATTGAGCGATTCATCGGTTTAATTTCAAATGAGGAAAAATGAGAAGTCAGCCTTGATCCGATCTGGCAATATACCAAATTCGGTGGTTTTATGAAAATTGAAGGACAGCAATCTTACGCGCCACTAGTGGATGATGCGGATCACGGCTCCGCCATCTGCAGCCAACGGCAATTCTATAATATCCTGATCGGTTACCGTTCGCTCTTCCCGGGTAAGGTGGTTAGGGTTTTTATCGGAAGTTATTGCGCAAGATGCTATCATGCCAAAGCGCCGGGACATAAAGTTCAACCTTATTTTGCTTTCAGCCTCATCAGGATATCATTATTATTCAAGGTAAGTTTATTGGGGCTCAATTCCATGATTTTGTATGGCGGCAGCGTCGCATACATATTGCTGCTGACCAGGTTTCCATTTTCATCCAGTTTCAACAATGGAAATGTCGCTGACGGATCAAAATGAATGGTTCCGTCCTTGATGGTGTAAGGCGTATCATAACTTGCCCCTGACGTGGTAGTGGTCCTGATTCCCTGATTGGAATTTGTACCTTCTTGTGCGAACCGGTACTCATTTTTGTCCCTTTCTATATTGGGGGTTGAAACAACTTCCGCTCCCAGGACAATGATGGTATCAACGACCCACGTTTTGTGGTATAGGTGATCATAGTTGAATCCCGCATTGTCCGCCGCTTTAGCCGCTGTTTTACAGGCGTATGCGGCTATTGTGAATAAGGCTGATGCGGTGATGAAGATCAGGTTTCTCATATGTTGGCTTTATAGTCAAAAATCCCACGAATGAGGGGTTCATGCTTTGGACTATAAAAGTAACCTTTTCAAGAGAATGTTCAAACCTTCAGCGATCCGCGAAATCCCCGGGCGGCGTAGTAGGAGTCCGCGCCGTTGTGGTACAAAAAGACGGTGTCGTAGCGGCGGTCGCAAAAGACGGCGCCGCCGAGCCTTCGGATCTCTCCGGGCGTTTTCACCCAGCTCGACGTTTTCAGGTCGAACTTGCCGAGTTGTTGCAGCTCCCGGTATTGCGCTTCGGTGAGCAGCTCAATGCCCATGGCGGCGGCCATATCCATGGCGCTGTCCTTCGGTTTGTGTTCTTTCCTGGCATTCAGGGCCGTGCGGTCGTAGCACAGGCTCCTGCGGCCTTTCGGGCTTTCCGCCGAGCAGTCGAAAAAGAGGAATTCACCGGTGGTCGGGTCCTGGCCGACCACGTCCGGTTCGCCTTCGGTTTGTTCCATTTCGTGGAGCGACCAGAGTTTGTCGGCGTTCTTTTCGAGCCTATCCTGCACGGTTGGCCATTCAATCCCTTTGTGGCGGTTCCTATTTTTCTCAAAACGGGTTTTCAGGGTTTTGAGCAGTTCTTCCTGTTGTGCTGATGATAATTTGTTTTTCATGTTATTTCGGTTCATTTTAATTTGTTCAAAACTTCCTCAAGCCGGTTGTGCGCCATATTGATGCCGAAGGTAAAGGGCAATTGCAGCAACTGATCCCGGAGCGCTACCGACCGAAATATGATGTGTATGCTGAGTTTGCTGGTGTCATCGGTGAGCGATTCGAATTCCAGGAATTCGAGTTGTACGCCGAAGGACCCGTTTTCCATTTCAAAGGTCCGGGTGATTTTGCGGCCGGGCTCAAACTCGTGGATGGTCCCGTTGAAGCCGTGTTTGTTGCCTTTGGGGTCGGTGGTTTCGAACTGCCAGCTGCCGTGCCGCCGGTTTTCCAGTTTCAGCACTTTGGTGCCCATCCATTGCTCCACGATCCCGGGCTCTGCGTAGGCCTTGAAGAGCAAGTCCACCGGAAGGTCGAATTCGCGGGTGATCAGGAGCTCCTGTTTGCCGTTTTCGGCGTGGATCTTCGTTTTTTGTTCCATGTTATTTGTCCGGTTTGTATTGTTTCATGATGCTTTCCAGCTTGTTGAACCGCTCCTCCCACAGCATCCGGAAGGGTTCGACGAAGTCCGCAATTTCTTTCATCTTTAAAGGATTTAAGTGGTAATAGATCTCCCGGCCGTTTTGCTCCTGGCGCAGCAATTCGCACTCGGTGAGTATTTGCAGGTGTTTGGAAACGGTGGGCCTGGCGGTGTCGAATTTGGCCGCAATGGCGCCGGCGGTCATAGCCTGGGAGGCGACCAGGAGGAGGATGGTCCTTCTGGTGGGATCGGCTATGGCCTGGAATACGTCGCGTCGGAGATTCATTGCGTAGTCATTTGACTACAAATATATGTGTAGTTATTTGACTACGCAAATTTTTGCGGGAAAAATTTTGTGGAAGTTTCGTTTTGCACTAAAGTTAAATCGAAGCATTACCGTTCCTATTACTACTGAACCCACTAACTTGCAAATCACGCTTTATATCTTCGTTATTTTTCTTTATCAAGTCTCTCATTTGCAATTCAAGAGATTTTATTATGGTTACATCCGATTCAAAACCAAAAAGTCGGCTTATTCCTGTTTCCCTTGTTTGGATTAAGATTTTCATTTTATAGTCCTTACCAAAAGATGCCTTTTCAAGTTTCTCAATTGCATCTTCAATTGTTTCATATTCTCCTTGAATTTTTACTGGAACTGGCATGCCTTCAAAATATTCTTTTAAAAATCCGTCAATTCCACTATTTCTTTGAACAGGAAAAGCATTTATGTTTTGTAAAATTGCTAGTTCTTTTTCAGTTTTCTCTTGATACTCGTTTGGTCCTTTGTTTAAAAGGTTTGATTCTGAAATTACCATGTCTTCTAATCGTGAATTTGCGAGTTCAACTGCATCTTTTGAAATGTCAATTCCGATAAATTGTCTATTTAATGATTTTGCAGAAACACAAGTTGTTCCGCTCCCACAAAACGGGTCAACAACCAAGTCGCCTTCGTCAGTAACGATGTTTAAAATTTGATTGAGTAATAAAACTGGTTTTTGGGTTGGGTAGCCCGTTCTTTCTTTTGCTTTTGGGTTTAAATATGGAATTTCCCAAACGTCAGAAAGTGGAACACCTTTTTTTTCTTTACCTAAAATCACATTTCCATTTACATCTTTTTTATACACAGATTTTCCGTTTTCATTACGCTCTCTGTCTTGTAAGATTTGGTCAAGATTTGTTGTCGCTGAATAATCCGTATAAAGCGTATTGAATTTAAAATCTTGTGTTTTAGAATAAAAGAAAATTACCTGATGAGCATTTAACAACCCTTTTTTTGCATTAGACCATCTTTTGTATGACCAAATGATTTCACTTTGGAAGTTCTCACGCCCAAAAACCTTGTCCATAACAGCTCTAATATTATGAGATGCTGTTTTGTCGCAATGAAGGAATACACTTCCTGTATTTTTTAAGACCCTTTTTGATTCTTGTAAAACATTTTCAATAAGTCCTAAATATTCGTCAATCGAGTTGTATTTATCGTCAAATTCATAAGTTTTAGAATTGTCTTTATTCGTAAGGCTATGTTTGCGTTGAGTAAAAAAAGGTGGGTCAAAGTAAATCAGGTCAACTTTGTTGGCTTCAATTTCTTTGAGTTTTTCAACACAATTTCCTTGATAGATTTTATTAGTTTCCATTCTCGGGTGTCCTTTCGTTAGCAATCTGTGTCAAAATAGCTTTCAGGTCAACTCCTGTATAAGCTTTTAAGTAATTCCAGGCTTCGTCACCACCAAAATATTCTCCTTCGACACCTGCATAAAGTGTTTTCAAGGTTTCTTGAATTCTTATAGCCTGGTCTCGTTGAGGATAATAGAACATTACCCTAATTGGTTTATAACCGTGTTCTCTGATTACTTTAACCCTTGTGTGTTCTTTTGTAATATGGTCTCCGTCAGTAGTTGCATCTCTCCACTTAACTTCGATTGCATCATTACCATTTAGAAAGTCAATTTCAAAAGTCTTTGGTCTTTGTCCAATTGCATTTTCTATTTTGGTCTTTCTACCTTCTGGGAATTTGAAATTTAAACATAAAGTTGCTGCTGCTTCGAGAAAGGAACCTGCATACTTATAAAGAAATCGTCCAGTGTTTTGATATTGGTCAATAAGTTGCCCTTCTTGTAAGGAAATGCCCAAAACACGATAAATGAGATAATGAGAGTTGTTATCAGCTTTCATTTCTTCTGTTCTGGTTTCAACTTTTTCTTTCAAGTTTGCTGAATAAACTTCTGCTAGATTCTTTATATTTTGTATTAATTCGTCCATTCGTTTTTGATATATAATTTGTTTCGCAAGTTACGAAATTTTGTTCGGTTATGTCCTGCAATGAGGCCTAACAGATCGCCAAACGCGCCAGCATTTATACAAAGTACGTCCTTCATCCTGAATAAACCCATGTACGCACCTGTCCGCCGGCAAGGCAGATAAGCACCTAATACCTGAATGCATCCCGCTGGTCATTGTCATCCGGCATTTTTTATTTCACTGAATCAGAACCATTCGCAGGCTCAAGCTCCAAAAATACAGCATTTTCCCCTTACGATTTCCCAAAAGCGCAGAACCCAAATTTCCCGTAGCTTTGCCGGCTCATGTTTGGAGAGGGTGAGAGGGTGAGAGAGTGGGAGGGTGAGAGGGTGAGAGAGCGAGAGGGTGAGAGAATATGAGAGAGGGTGAGAATAGGCAACGATTTCACTCCCTCACCCCGGCTCCCCGGCATGCGAATAAAAACACAACCGCACATGTCCATACGCCGCCAATATCAGGAAACCCTCCGCTTTTTGTACGAGCAGCTGCCCATGTTTCAGCGCATCGGTCCGGCAGCGTTCAAGAAGGACCTGAGCAATACCCTGGCCCTGATGAAAGCCCTCGGCCAGCCGCATACCCGGTACCCGTCCGTCCATATCGCGGGCACCAACGGGAAGGGGTCTACGGCGCATATGCTGGCAGCCGTCGGCACGGCGCACGGACTGAAAACGGGCCTTTACATCTCACCGCATTACAAGGATTTCCGGGAGCGCATCAAGATCGACGGCAGGTACGTGAGCCGGGAGTACGTCATCGAATTTGCGGAAAGATACCGCCACCTCTTCGACGAGATCAAGCCCAGCTTTTTCGAGATCACGGTGGCCATGGCCTTTGATTATTTTGCGCGGGAAAAAGTAGACCTGGCCGTGATCGAAACGGGCCTCGGCGGCCGCCTGGACTCCACCAATGTGGTGACGCCCCTGCTCAGTATCATCACCAATATCAGCTACGACCACCAGCAGTTCCTGGGCGATACCCTCCCGCTGATCGCCGGAGAAAAGGCGGGCATCATCAAACCCGGCGTGCCGGTGGTCATCGGCGAAACGCACCCGGAATCGGCGCCCGTTTTCCGGGCCAAAGCCGCCGAAACGGCCTCTCCCATTATATTTGCCGATGCACACTATTACCTGGAGCAAGCCGCCGAAGACATCAGCCATGTCACCTATGACGTTTTCAGGGATGACCTGCCGTATATTCCTCAACTCCGGAGCGACCTCCACGGGCCTTACCAGTCCAAAAACCTGGCGACCGTCCTGCAATCAGTGGAAATGCTCGAACAAAGCGGGTTCCTGAAAAAGGACCAGGACAAACTGCGGATCGCCCTGGGGAATGTCCGGCAACTTTCGTCCTTTATGGGCCGGTGGCAGGTGATCGGGGAGTCGCCGACAGTGCTCGTCGACAGCGCCCACAACGAAGGCGGCCTTCGACCGGTGATGGAGCGGCTGGCGGCATTGCCCTACCGAAACCTGCACATGGTGTTCGGCATGGTCAGCGACAAAGGGCCGGAGGTAGCGCTGTCGCTGCTCCCCCAAAACGCCCGATACTACTTCGCCAAGGCCGATATCCCGCGCGGGTTGGACGCGAAGGCGTTAAAGGACAACGCCGAAAAATTCGGATTGCACGGCCGGGCCTACAGCTCGGTGCGCAACGCCCTGAAAGCCGCCAGGCGCGCCGCAGGCCCGGACGATCTGGTCTTTGTGGGAGGAAGTATTTTTGTGGTGGCGGAGGTGATTTAGTCGTAAGTCATCAGTCGTAAGTCGTAAGTCATCAGTCGTAAGTCGTAAGTAGCGACGCATGATCATGCGTCGCTGACCTGTAACCCATATATTGTAACGGCCCCTTCGCATAACAAAAACAAATTTCTCCGATTTTCTTTTGTAATACCGGTCCCCTTACCTTTGTTCGGCCTGAGAATTTCCTTACTCCCTGTCAGACCCGGATATAGATCTTCCTCCTGTCCATCCACCAACCCACCAGCCAACAGATCAGCATGAAAGCCACGGCAAACGCCAACGCCCCCCAATACGGGCCGATCCATTGAAAGCCCTTTTCGTAGATGAACCGGTACAAGGATTGGTCGCCGACCCGGAAAAAGAACAGGAAAATGGCCAGGTATTCCGACAACAGGTAGATGGACAGCGGGTTCTTGCCGAATATCTCGAAGAAATGGAAATTGACGGGTTTTTTGACGAATTCGGTGGCGTAGATCAGCATGGACAATACCACCAGATCGATGCCGACCGTGAGGGTGACAAATGAGCTGGTCCACAGTTTTTTGTTGACCGGAAAGCCCAGGTTCCACCAATAGGACAGGATCAGCAACCCGGCGCCGGCCAGCAGCAGTTTGGCCAGTTTTTCATAATTGACCTTGTTGCCCTCAATGATGTAAATGCCCGCCAGGTAGCCGCCGAGCACGTTCACCACCGCGGGAAAGGTGCTGAGCAGCCCTTCCGGGTCGAAGGGGATGCCGTCGCCCATATACAGGTGACTGTCGCCGAACAACCACCGGTCGAGGGTGCGCACGGCGTTATTCTCCAGGGAATAATCCCCGAAGGCCGACATGACGATCCAGTAGCCCACCAGGATGAGCCCCGATGTGATCACCAGTTGCCGTTTGTTGAGGTAATACACCAGGATGGCGCCGATGAAATAACAAAGTGCAATGCGCTGGAGCACGCCCAGGATGCGGGTTTCGCTGAACGGAATGAAGGACAACCCGCCGGCGTCGTTCCACTGTACGAACGGGATCCAGTACAGGGTATACCCCAGCAGAAAAATGATCAATGTCCGTTTCAGTATCTTCCCGATCACAGCCGACAAAGGTTTGTCCGCCCATCGGGTCTTGACGAAGGCGAAAGCATTCCCTACCGCAAACAGGAAGGAGGGGAATACCAGGTCGGTCGGCGTGAAGCCGTGCCAGTTGGCATGCTTGAGCGGTGAAAAGGTGAATTGCCAGTCTCCCGAGGTGTTCACGATGATCATCAGGCAGATCGTCATGCCCCGGAAAACGTCCAATGCAAGGAAGCGTTTCATGGTTTCTCGTTTTGTGGGGGTAATTTACGAACTATGTTTGAATAGTACTATGGTTGTTTATGATGGCTCCGTCCGCCGTTGGGTCACACAGGAGGGTTTTGGACCACTTAGGGCACTCAGATCACTAAGAGACAATACAAACTTTATCATCTGAGTGCCCTGAGTGGTCTGCCTCCCTATTCAAATCCGGAAAAATATCCGCTTTTTATACAACCAGTAACACAGGTACCACATCGCCGCCAGGACTGCCAGGCTGGTCAGCACCAGGGTCGCGACCTCGCCGGTCCATCCCAGGAGGGAGGTGGTGAACGGGCTTACGATTTTCCCGATCAGGTCCGCCCCGCCGACGTGCGCAAAGAGGTAAATGAACAGGGAATTCATACCAACAACGGCAAAAAACAACACGCCCTTCTGCCATTTTTTGATATCGATCAGCCAATAGGAGAGGGCCAATGCCAGCAACGCCCAGCCGCCGCTGACCAGGATGAAGGACGAGGTGCAGATGCGCTTGATGATGGGTGTGACCGGGTTGAGCGCATACCCTGCGATGACCCCGATAGCGCCGCTGATCAGCAGTATTTTCAGTTTTTGGGCGCCGGTGCGTTCGCTCATCAAAAGCTGACCGGCGAGCACGCCCCAGATGGTGTGCGCCGTGGTTGGAATGGCATTGAAAGAAACCCAGTACCCGTTCAGGTCGGCCCCGCCGTATTGCAGGTCCAGCCAGGTGCCGAAATTTTCATTCGGGGTGAAGGGATGGTTGAATCCTTCGATCGGGAAGGTCCGGTATATGATCTCCGTGATCGCGATCAATACGAAGGAAAAGATGATTTGCACCCTTGCCGGTTTGTCCATGACCAGGTAGGCCAGCAAATAGGTGACCGACAACTGGGCCAGTACATTCTGGAAACGGAACACAATATGGCCCGGCCCCTGACAATAAAGCCCCCAGCCCAGGAGCAACAACAGCAGGGAGCGCCGCAACACGTGATTCCGGATCTGGCCGGCCGTTTGCCCGCGCTTGCGCCGGTTGGCGATCGAAAACGGGATCGCAACCCCGACGATGAACATGAAAAAGGGCTGGATCAGGTCCCAGAACCGCAGGCCGTTCCAGGGGTGGTGATGAAACTGCAAGGCCGCCTGGTAAAGCCAGGTCCCCTCCAGTGCCGGGTCGGTCAGGTGCTCAAACAAGGCGGTGAATTCGGCGACGAGCAGGAACATGGTCACCCCGCGGAAAAAATCGAGCGATTGCAGGCGGCCTGCCAATCCAGGCGAATGGGCATTTTCAGGTGTCATGGCGGATCAGGATTTTTACGGATAAACCTAGTGAAATTTTCTTAACATGGGGCATCCCCGGTCAGGTTTAAAAACTTTGAAAGGGTTCTCAAACCGGTCATCCGCTCAATTTTTCGGTCAACCGCTCAGCGAACCTGTGATTTACAACCTGGAATCGTATTTTTACACAACGCCGATAATGGTGTTTTCCGGATCAAACGGCTGATTCATGGAGGTTATCCGATCTATCTTCTGGAGTCGAATTACAAACAGATCAGCCGGACCGGCAGGCCTCCTGCTGTTGTTGTGGATCTGGGTGGGAACCGCCCGCGCCCAACTCCCCGACTACCATCTCCAACTGTTCGATTATTCTTCCGGGATCAGGCCGGGCACCATCCGGTCGGTGATCCGGGACAACAAGGGGTTCCTTTGGATCCTCCACTTCAGGAGCGTCCAGCGGTTCGACGGCCGGAAAGTGATCAATTTCCGGGTCAAGGGGACCTTTACCCACCTGTTCTGCGACCGCTCAAACCGGGTCTGGATTTCCGGTACGGACCGCGTTTATTTTTACGATGAACACCTTCGGGATTTCACGGAGGTCACGCCGCCGGCAAAGGATTCGGCCGGGATGCTGGGGGACCTGTTCCAGTTGCCGGACCAGGAGGTCAGTTTGCAGACCAGCAGCGGCTTTCTGGAATTCCAGCCGGACACCCGCCGGTTTGTACCCTCCATCAGGATCACCCCGCCATTGCCCCGACCGTTCAGCGCCCGTGTTTTTGCAGCCTGCCGGCACACTTTATTTTTCAGGAATCGCGCCTGGATTTACCGGTATGATACCCGGGAAGGCCGCCTGGACAGCCTGCCGGACCGGAATTTGCAGGCTATTTTTGCACTGAATGCAGACAGCCTTCTGGCCGCCACCTGGAATAACAACTCCTTCTGGTACGATTTCAAAACCCGTACGATCGCAACGGCAAGTCCGCCCCGCAGCGAAAAGGGCCCCTATAGCCCGTCTTTCAGCGTCCGCGGTTTGACGGAATTCGAACCCGGCAAATTTTTTGTGCCGGCCAGGGAGGGGATCTTCGAATACGATAACAGCACCCATGCATTCCGGCGGCTCAAGTTTTTCCTCGACGGCAGGGCCATTACCACCAACGACTACGCCAATTCCATTTTTACCGACCCGGAAGGCATTGTCTGGATGGCCACGATAGACGGGGTGGCGCGTTTCGCTTCCCGGCAATCGCCCATCGGTCTGATCCGCATCCGCCAGTTGAATGACGGATTATCGACCGGTATTGACAACATCCGTAAAATGGTGGAGGATGAGCACGGCAACCTCTGGCTGGCAACCGGCGCGGGGTTTGTATGCTGGAAAAAAGACAAGGACGACTGGCTGTTCTTTTTGCCGTCGCACAATCAGGAAGACCGGCTCAGCCACCCATCCATCCGCGGGCTGGTTTACGACGGGCGTTACCTCATTCTGGGGCCGACCGACCTGGGCGTATGGCTTTTCGATCCCAGAACCTATCAGTACAAACGCCCCTCCTTCGACTCGCCGGTCACCCGGAAACTTAGCCTTGGCGACTTTATTGACGACATCGTTACGCTGCGGAGCGGCGATCACCTCATCATGGGCAGGGACGCCCTTTACCTGCTGGACGGAAAGACCTATGCGTTGAAGCTGGTGGAGAATCCCGCATCCCGCGAAAACACCAACAGCGCCTACCAGGGGGCGGACGGGATCATCTGGCTCACCACCATGACGGGGCTTCATTGCCTGGATGCGAACCTGAATTACCTGCTTAAGGCGCCGTTGGGGCCGGAATTCCATCC
The DNA here is from genome assembly GCA_020636325.1 of Lewinellaceae bacterium. Classification (GTDB taxonomy): domain Bacteria; phylum Bacteroidota; class Bacteroidia; order Chitinophagales; family Saprospiraceae; genus JACJYC01. The sequence continues at coordinate 27,506 of JACJYC010000005.1, read as the reverse complement.
GATCATCTGCGGCTTTGTGCTGCCCGACAACCGGCTGCTGTTTTCCAGCCCGAAGGGGGTATTTACCGCCCGGTACAGGGACGGCAACGTCACCGTTGAGAAGTTCACCGATGTCTTCGACGACAGCTTTCTGATCACCCTGTACGTGGAGGATAACGGCATCGTATGGGCCACTTCCGACGACGGCATCTACCGCCTGGACCCCGCCACCTCCGAACTCAACCTTTTTGACAACTCGGATAACGTGCAGGGATACGGATTCAACGGCAACAACTGGATGCGAACCCGCGAAGGCGTCCTGTTCTTCGGGGGCCTGAACGGCATGAATTACCTGCGACCCGAAAAACTGGACCTGCGGAATGAAGCCCTCAAGGTGTATATCGAAGAGGTGAGAAGCGGGAACAATGACGCTGTCCGTTACCCGGTTGACCGGCAGGCCGTCCTGGATTTTGCCCGCCGTGGGCTCGAGATCAGTTTTGTGGCCCCGTATTTCAACAACGCCGAAAAGGTCAGGTACCGGTATCGGCTCACAGGGCTGGATGACGAGTGGAAATACACCGACAACAACAACCTGATCCGGTTTTCATCCCTGCCGCCGGGTGATTACCGCCTGCAGGTGGAGGCAGGCATCAACAACGTCGACTGGGCGGCGGCCGACCGTGATTTCAGCTTCAGGATCAAGCGGCCTTTCTGGATGACCTGGTGGTTTGTAACGGCGGCCATCTGCCTGATTGCAGGCGGCCTCGGGTTGTTTATCCGCAATCGGAACCGGAAGATCGAAGAGCAGCAGGAAGCGCTGGAAGCGGAACAAGCCATCAACTATTTTACCTCCAGCATGGACGGGGAGCAGTCGGTCGACGAGGTCTTGTGGGGCGTAGCCCGGGATTGCATCGGCCGGCTCAATTTTGAGGATTGCGTCATCTACCTGATGGATGATGAGCGAAACCTGTTGGTCCAGAAAGCCGCTTTCGGTCCCAAAAGCGCCGGCGAATTTGAGATAGAGGAACCCTTGTCCATCCCGGTTGGGAAAGGCATTGTGGGCAGCGCCGCCGCTACGGGCCGGCCGGAGGTGATCGCGGACACCTCGAAGGACCCGCGGTACATCCTGGACGATAAGCGCCGGTTGTCGGAAATATCCGTGCCGATCCTTTCCGACGGCAGGGTATTGGGGGTCATCGACTGCGAACACTCAAAAAAGGCGTTCTTTACTCAAAAGCATTTGTCCATATTGACCACAATTGCCTCTCTTTGTGCCGGAAAGATGGTGAAAGCGACAGCCGAAGCCGAAAAAAGGAAAGCAGAAAAGATTCTTATGGATACCCGGCAAAAAATGGCGGACGTGGAAATGCAGGCTTTGCGGGCGCAGATGAACCCGCACTTTATTTTCAATTGCCTCAATTCCATCAACCGGTATATCGTGAAGAGCGACCAGGCTACGGCCTCGTTGTACCTCACCCGGTTTGCCAAATTGATCCGGCTGATCCTGGATAATTCCAACAGCAAGGCGGTCACCTTGTCCAATGAAATGGAAGCCCTCCGCCTGTACATTGAAATGGAAAGCATCCGGTTCGAAAAGCAGTTCACCTATTCCATCGAAGTAGATGAAAGCGTACTGGCGGACAATGTGTTCGTGCCGCCCCTGATCATCCAGCCCTACGTGGAAAACGCCATCTGGCACGGCCTGTTGCACAAGGAAAGCGCCGGCCACCTGACCATCCGCCTGTTTCTCCAAACGGAAGATCTGCTGATCTGCGAGATCCAGGACGATGGGGTAGGGCGGGAGAAAGCCAGGGAATTGCGCAGCAAATCGGCCGCCACCAAAAAATCCCTGGGCATGCAACTGACGGAAGACCGGTTGGCGCTCCTCAATAAACAAGCTCAAATGGAAGCTTCCGTGGCGGTTGAAGACCTGAAAACAAGCGACGGGCGACCTGCCGGTACCCGTGTAATCCTCAAAATTCCAATTGATAGTTAAAAGCGTATTGTTATGATCAAGTGTATCCTGATAGACGATGAAATGAATGCCCTCGAAATGATGGAGTGGCTGCTGAAAACCTATTGCCCTGAAGTGGAGATTTGCGCCATGTGCCTGTCTGCGGAACAAGGCATTGAGGCCATTAACCAACACCGGCCGGATGCGGTATTCCTGGACATTGAAATGCCCAAAATGAACGGCTTCGATATGCTGGAGCGGTTTGACAAACTGTTCTTCGATGTGGTATTTTGTACGGCGTATGACCAGTTTGCCATCAAGGCTTTCCGGTACAGCGCCCTGAACTACCTGCTCAAACCCGTGGACCCCGAAGACCTGAAGTCGACCATCCTCCGCATTGCGGAAAAGAAGACCCTGCCGACCCGGGAACAATTCGATCTGCTGCTGCAGAACCTGCATAAGATGGGCAAAACTACGCCCCAACGCATCGCCCTGACCACCAACGACGGATTGATCTTCGTACCGACCGCGGATATCATCTACTGCGAAGCGGAGAGCAATTACACCGCCGTGGCGCTCAGCGGAGGTAAGAAAGTGCTGGTGTCCAAAGTCCTCAAGGAGATCGACGAGGCGCTGTCCGGCAACGATTTTTGCCGGGTGCACAACTCCTTTCTCATCAACATCAACCGGATCAAAAAATTCGTGCGCGGCGAAGGCGGCTACCTCATCATGGACGATGACGCCGTGATCGCCATCTCGCGCAGCCGCAAACAGGAATTCATGGAGCTGTTCTCCAAGTTCTAATCCGCTCCTCCTCCCCTGAAACAGGCATCCGCTCAAAAATCCGCCCAACCGCTCAACGCTCCTTTCCCGCCGCCCGCCGCCCCGCTAAATTTGTCCCGATATTAAACAATTTCAAAAATCAAATGCAATGAAAATCGCAAAAAACCTGATGATCGCACTGCTGATCTCCGCCGCATTTGCGGCCTGCAAAAAAGACGACGGCCCCGGCGTCAAATCCATCGAAGGGGTATGGGTCGGCAAATGGGGCGACGGCTCGGATGAACCTTCCTACTACTACAAGCTGCAGGTGAAAAAAGGCGGCGAACTGGTCCGGTGGGATGAAGACGGCGACGTAATCGCTACCGGTACCTGGAGCCTGGACGGCATCAATTTTGAAGGCTCCTATACCATGAACAACGGCTATTCCTTCTCCGTCAAGGCGCTGTTCAGCGATATTGCCGGCGAATTGACCGGCACCTGGGGTGAAGGCGACAGCTACGCCAACGGCGGGACGTTTGACTTGAAAAAACAGTAATCAGGATCGGGTTGATCTACACTACAGCTTTGCGAAACTTCGATGTTTCGTGAAGCTGTTCCCATCTCCCGACCTCGCTTTGCGAAACTTCCGTAGTTTCGTAAAGCCATATCCGCCGCCTTGGGTTTTATTACCATGTCCGGTGCTGTAAAACGCCTTGGTCAGGCTTAACATGTGTCAAACCCGTATGACGACGACGGCCATGGTGCGCACGTCCGATACATTCACCGTTTTAAAAGGATCTGCAAAGGACAAGTGATGTTTTTCCATCCATTCGCGCAGGTACTCCCGGTCAAGCAAGTAGCGGGTTGAGCCGTCCGGTAACCGGTAAACATCACCATGCAGATGTTGGGCGAGGTGTTCAATGGTGTGCTTGGTGGTCATTCGGATCCAGAGCGTGCCGCCCGGCGCCAATACCCGGAGCATCTCTTCCAGCCATATCGAAAATTGAGCCCTGTCTGCAGCAAAATGCAATACGGCACTGCTGATGACAAAATTGAAATGATGGTCGGGAAAAGGGATCTGCGCCACGTCGGCCACCCTGAATTTTTCAACATCAAAATGCGGGTTCCAACCTTCAATCCGGCGTCGGACTTCCCGGATTGCTTCCTCCCGGGAGTCGATCCCGAAGATATCGTAGTTGTTTCGAACAAAATATTCGGCGTTCCTTCCAGTGCCGCATCCCGCGTCAAGCAAGCGCATTTTCGGTCTGATCCGACCTCTTTGAATCTGGTCGATCAGGTAAATATCAGTGTCGCCGGTTTCCAGCATGCTTATTTTTCAATTTAAAAGATTTAAACCGTTTGCTCATTCATCCAGCCGATTTGCTCAATTGGTTGCGGCAAAAGCTGCCGCCGGCGATAATTTTGCACCGTCATTTTGTAAAAGATGTCGCATTAATTCAATTTTCCCATGGGAGATTCCCTGAATTTTGCGGCGAAAATTACGCCAAAAACCAAATGTATGTCAAACTTTCGCAAATCATGGCAGATCTACCTCAAAACGGGGTGCCTGCTCTTGCTAATGGCGGCCCAGGCTTGCATGCCGGAGGCCTTGCATGTCGAATTGATCCCGGAAAAGGTCGTCGTTGCGCCCAATGAAATATTGCCTTCAAATGCCAGGGCAGGACTCTATGCGGACGCCGGTATCCGGGCCCGGAATGCCGGATTCCTGGAGGTCGGGTGGTCTGCCGCGGCCGGGTATTTGTTTTCGAAGCGGCTGCTGGTCGGGGGGTATCTATCCGCCGGATTGGGAGTGGCCTACCGCCCGGATTCCGGACTCAAATTGAAGGTGCGGGCGGGCGCCGGGTATTTTATGGAGCGCATTGCACCAAAAAAGCAGGTTCCCTTGCCCTGAATGATGGAACAGGTTTACGGGGGCAGCTCGCCGGCCGGGCCGTGGTCGTTTTCCGATCCGAACTCGTGTTTTTAAAAATGGCGCTTTTATTCAATTTCCAGCCCCCTCATTCCCAGTAATTTTGTACCCGAAATTCAAATTTAATCAACTAAAAAACATTGCAAAAAAGACGATAACAACCAGGAATCATTAAATTTGTAGCAAACGAAAAACCTGGAGCCGTGCAATTGAGATCGGCCTTTGCAAAATCAACGGGAATTGCCTGCGCCGTAACGGTATGGCTGTTCATAGTACTGGTTGCCGGATGCGGAAAACAAGCGCCGGATCGGTTAGCTGAAGGGCCGCCCATCCCGGAAAAGATCGATTTCAATTTTCACATCAAGCCTATCCTGGCCGACCGCTGTTTTCCCTGCCACGGCCCGGATAAGAACAAGCAAAAAGCCGGGTTGGCGCTGCACGAAAAAGACCTGGCATTGGCCGAACTGGCGGAAAACCCGGGGCATTTTGCCATTGTCCCCGGCAAGCCGTCCAAAAGCGAGCTTTACCGTCGGATCATATCGACAGATCCGGATCAATTGATGCCGCCGCCGGAATCCAACCTCAACCTGTCTCCATATGAAATTCTGGTGCTGAAAAAGTGGATCGAGCAGGGCGCCGAATACCGCCCGCATTGGTCCTTTATCCCGCCCGTCAAACCCGGTGTCCCGGCGGTAGCCGACCGGGATTGGGTGCGCAACCCGATCGACGCATTTGTTGCGGCAAGGTTGGAAAAGGAGGGCCAGACCCCCGCTCCCGAAGCCGACCGGGAAACCCTGATCCGGCGGCTCAGTTTCGACCTGACCGGATTGCCGCCCACCCTGGAGGAGGTCGACGCCTTCGTAACCGACGACAGCCCGGATGCCTACGAAAAACTGGTAGACCGGCTGCTCGCATCCCCGGCCTACGGAGAGCGCATGGCGGCGTATTGGCTGGATGTGGCCCGATATGCCGACAGCGACGGCTACCTCGACGATAAACACCGCGAATTCAGCCCCTGGCGGGATTGGGTGATCAAGGCGTTCAACCAAAATATGTCCTACCGGGATTTCATCACCTGGCAACTGGCCGGCGATCTGTTGCCCAACGCTACCAAAGACCAGGTGTTGGCCACGGCTTTTAACCGGTTGCATAAGCGAAATTCCGAAGCGGGCATCGTCTTCGAGGAATTCCGGGTGGAATACGTAGCCGACCGGACCAATACCCTGGGGAAGGCGGTCATGGGGATGAGCCTGGAGTGCGCCCGCTGCCATGATCATAAATACGATCCGGTCAGTCAGGAGGAATATTTTCAACTCTTTGCCTTTTTCAACAGCACCAACGAATTCGGCCATGCCGTTTACGGCCCCGACCAAACCCCCGGACCGGCCTTGCTGCTGACCGACGACGAAGTGGAAGCCCGCCGTAAGCTGATCGATAAATTGGTGCGGGAACAGGAAAAATCGTACCGGCAGTCCGTTCAAGGGGCGGAAACCGGCTTCGAAAAATGGCTGGCCGGCGGCGGCTTCTCCCATCAGGCGGTGCAACAATGGTTGGATCAGAACCTGGTCGCCTGGTATCCCCTGGACCAATTGACGCAGGTGACCGGAGAACGCGCCCAAAGTCCGGATCGGTCAAAAAAAGGCAAGTACGCTGCTCTCTTCAATCCTGAGCTGAAGCCGGGTGCGCGCGGCAACGCCTTTTTTGTGACCGACCTCAGCAGCGGCCGCCTGGCGGAAAAGGACGGGTGGTTTGAACGTACGGAGGCCTTCTCGATCGACCTCTGGCTGTACCCGGATACGTTGTACGAAGAGGCCGGGATCTTTCAACACAGCGAGGAATTGCGCCTGGGCTTCAAAGGGTATTCCCTGCACCTCAATCGCAATCGCCCCACTTTTATCCTGGCGCATTCCTGGCCGCAAAACGCCATCCAGATTACCGCAACGGACCCCCTTCCCATCCGGAAATGGAGCAAGCTGACGATCACTTACGACGGTTCAAGCCGGGCGGCAGGGCTTCATTTGTTTATGAATGGAAAGCCGGCGCCGGTTGAATCCAACCTGGATCATCTCTACAAGGGGATCCTTTTCAAGCCGGATATCCACACTTACGGTTTCAATGGCTTTACTTTCGGTCAACGGGATAAGATCAAGGCGTTCAAGAACGGCGGCATTGACGAGATCCGGATCTTCAGAACGGCACTGACCCCCCTTGAGGTGCAATACCTGTTTGATCCCGGGGCGGTCCGGGCAGGGCTTGCCGACCTTCGTGACCCGGCAACGGCCGAGCAACTCAAAGGAGAATACATCGCACGGGTGGATGGAGCTGTCCGCACACGACTGGATGACCTTCGACTCGCCAGGCAGCGGGCCAATGCTCTGTACGATTCCATTCCGGAGATCATGGTCATGGGCGACTTGCCGAAGCCCAGGCCCACCTTTGTGCTCAGCCGGGGCAATTACGACGCTCCCGGGAAGGAAGTGTCGCCCGGCGTTCCGTCCAGGGTTTTCCCGTTTCCTGATGATTTGCCGGCCAACCGGCTTGGGCTGGCTGAATGGCTGTTCGATCCCCGGCATCCGCTGACGGCCCGCGTGATCGTCAACCGGATCTGGCAGCTGCATTTCGGCAAGGGCATCGTCAAAACCTCGGAAGACTTCGGCAACCAGGGCGAATTGCCGTCGCACCCGGAATTGCTGGACTGGCTTGCGGTCCGGTTTGTGGAGTCGGGCTGGGACCTGAAAGCGCTCCACAAGTTGATCGTGGAATCCGCTGTTTACCGGCAAAGCTCCGCCATCACCCCGGCCTTGCAGGCCTTTGATCCGGAGAACCGGTTGCTGGCCCGTGGACCCCGGTTCAGGTTACCTGCCGAGATGATCCGGGACAATGCCCTGGCCATCAGCGGGCTACTGGTCAGCAAACAAGGCGGTCCAAGCGCATACCCGTACCAACCGGAAGGGCTGTGGGACGAGCTTTCCAATAAATCCTGGCGGTATAAATACTTGCAGGAACCGGGAGAAGGCTTGTACCGGCGAAGCATTTACACCATTTGGAAAAGGACTTCCCCACCGCCTTCAATGGTCATCTTTGACGTTGGCGACCGGGATGTATGCACAGTCCGTCGACGGACAACGAATACGCCCTTGCAGGCGCTGGTGCTGCTCAACGATCCGCAATATCAGGAAGCGTGCCGGGTTTTGGCTGAAGGCGTTATCCGGAATACCGGCAATGATGACGATGTCCGGCTGACCCGGGTTTTTCGCCTGGTCCTTGGTCGCCGGCCGGATGCGAAGGAAATGGACCTGATGAGGGCGTATTACGCAGCCGAAAGGAAAAAGTATGAAGCCCGTCCGGCCGATGCGCTGGCTTATCTCGGGATCGGCGAAACGCCCCGGGATCCGGATTTGGAGCCGGCCGACGTAGCGGCATTGAGTTTGGTGGCCAATAGCCTGATGAATACGAATGAAGGGACAGCTTTTCAATAAACCAGGAAAATGGATGAATTAGATAACCACTTCGCTTTTCAATCCCGCCGGGCATTCCTGAAGCAGACGGCTATGGGGTTTGGTACCTTGGCGTTATCCCAGCTATTGTTCCCGTTTTCGGCCAATACGGCGGGGAGTAAGCTGGTGCAGTCGGCGCCTGGCGAGCTGCAGCTGCCCCATTTTCCCGCGCGGGCCAGGCGGGTGATCTACCTGTTCCAGAGCGGCGGCCCCTCGCAGATCGAGTTGTTCGATTACAAGCCCGAACTGGCCAGATGGCACGGCAGGGAAATACCGGATTCGATCCGCTCAACCCAGCGCAATTCCGGGATGGTGGCCAACCAGTCGTCATTTCCCCTTGTGCAGTCTATTTTTGATTTCAGGCAGTACGGTCATTCCGGCGCCTGGGTGAGCGAGCTGTTGCCGCATACGGCGCAGATGGTGGATGAAATGTGCATCATCAAATCGATGTACACCGACGCGATCAACCACGAACCGGCGGTGATGTTCGTGCAGACGGGGTCGCAGCAAACCGGGCGGCCTTCCATCGGCGCGTGGCTGAATTACGGACTGGGCAGCGAAAATGACAATCTGCCCGCCTTTGTGGTGCTGATCTCCAAAGGCGGGGGAGCGCAGCCGCTCAATTCATCGGCCTGGGGCGCCGGATTTTTGCCGTCGCATAATCAGGGGGTGCAATTCCGCTCGGGTAAAGATCCGGTACTGTACCTGAATAACCCATACGGCATCCACCCCGAGGACCGGCGGGAGGCGCTTGATTTCATCCGGGACATGAACAACCACCAGGAGGACCTGTACGGGGACCCCGATATCCAGTCGAAAATACACCAGTATGAAATGGCCTACAGGATGCAAATGGCCGTTCCGGAAGCGGTGGATACGAGCGGAGAGCCGGATTATATCTATGAAATGTACGGAGCGGATGCCCGCAAACCGGGGACTTATGCCGCCAATTGTCTGCTGGCCCGCCGACTGGCCGAGCGGGATGTCCGGTTCATCCAGCTTTACCATATGGGATGGGATCAGCATGGCGGGCTGCCGTCAGGGATCAGCAGGCAGGCCAAAGATACCGACCAGGCCACCGCTGCCCTCCTCCGCGATCTGAAGCAACGCGGATTATTGGAGGATACCCTGGTGATCTGGGGTGGTGAATTCGGCCGGACGAGTTTTTCACAAGGCCGGTTGACCAAGGACAATTACGGCCGTGATCATCATCCCGGGTGTTTTACCATGTGGATGGCCGGCGGCGGGGTAAAACCGGGTCTGGTATACGGCGAAACGGATCCGCTGGGCTACAATGTCATCCGGGACGGCGTCCACGTGCACGATTTTCAGGCTACGCTGATGCACCTGCTGGGCATTGATCACGAGCGATTGACGTATAAATACCAGGGCCGCAGGTTCCGGCTGACAGATGTGCACGGGAAGGTGGTGAAGGATATTCTGGTGTAAGGGAAGGAGCCGTGGTTTCTATATCGTAAGTGATCGGCATTTCTTTAACTTCTTTTTGTGTTTCGACCTCCAATTTACGCTAAATATTTCTACCTTCAATCCTATTCTACGAAAACCAACAACATGACTTCTCCGCTCGCTGCCTCCCGCAGGAAATTCATCCGGAAGACCGCCCTGATCGTGGGCGCTTTCACCATAGTGCCCCGTTTTGTTTTGGGAAAAGGCCTGACGACCCCGCCTACAAATTGCCCTGAATCGGATTTTCATTGCTCATTTATATCCAATTAATCATGAACAGACGGGAAATATTAAGATACACCGCCCTGGCAACCGGCGCCGCAGTGGCCGGCCCGCTGGTCAGTTCACTCCTGACCGGTTGCCGGACCGATACCGCTGCAGGGACCGAAACCGGTGCCCTGGCGTTCTTCGATCCCGGAGAATTCGACCTGGTCAAAACGCTGGCCGACCTCATCCTGCCCAAAACCGACAGCCCCTCCGCATCTGAAGTGGGCGTGCACCTCATGATCGACCATATGGTGGGTTCGGTGTACGTGGAGGCGGACCAGGCGGCCTATCGGAGCGGATTCACGGCGCTTGCAGGCTATCTGGACCAGGCCGGATTCAAAGACCTCTCCGGTGAACAAAAGACGGAATTGCTGAAAGCCCTGGACCTTTCTTCGGATGAAGCGCTGAGCGGTGTAAAACAGGCGTTTCTGGATTTCAAGCAGCAAGTCATCGCTTATTACCTGACCTCAGAAGAAGTCGGTACCCATTTCTTAACCTATCTGCCCGTACCCGGATCGTACGAACCCTGCATTACCGTAGAGCAGGCGGGCGGTAAAGCCTGGGCGATATGAATTTCAATATGCAAGGACAAAATGAAGTCACCTTTGACGCCATTGTCATCGGTTCGGGGATCAGCGGCGGATTTGCCGCCATGGAGTTGTGCACCAAAGGTTATAAGACCCTGGTGCTGGAACGGGGGCGCATGGTCAAACACGGCGAATACCCGACAGCGGGCATGGACCCCTGGGATATCCCCAATCAGAATATGGTGACGGCTGAGGAAATCGCCAAGCACTATTTCAAACAGAACCGCCTGGGGTGGTGGGTGCGCGAAGACCACAAGCAGTTCATCAATAAAGACGACGAATATCCGTACGATGAGATCGAGCGTTTCGACTGGATTCGCGGTCACCACGTCGGCGGCCGGTCGATCATGTGGGGGCGCCATTGTTACCGGTGGAGCGATATCGATTATGAAGCCAATGCACGGGAAGGGATCGGCGTCGACTGGCCCATACGGTACAAGGACATTGAACCCTGGTATGATTACGTCGAGACCTTTGTCGGGGTGAGCGGTCAGAAAGAAGGCCTCAAACAGGTGCCCGACGGGAAATTCCTGCCCCCGTTCCCGTTGAACTGCGCCGAGCAGCATATGCGGGAAATGGTGTCAAAGGCATATCCGGAACGCGTGGTTACGCCCGGCCGTGTGGCCAATTTGTCGGTGTACAACCCGGAAGTGCACAAGGGGACCCGAGGACAATGCCAGGCCCGCGACCGCTGTTGGCGGGGATGTCCTTACGGCGCCTACTTCAGCAGCCTGTCAGCTACGCTGCCGGTGGCGGAATCAACGGGCAACCTGACCATCCGGCCCAACAGCGTGGTGCATGAGATCGTTTTTGACCGGCAGTCGGGAAAAGCGAGCGGCGTCCGGATCAAGGATGCCGAAACCGGCGAGGAAGTCGAATTTTTTGCCCGCGTGATCTTTTGCAATGCCAGCACGATAGGCACCACCGCCATCCTGCTCAACAGCCGCTCGGAGACCTTCCCCGACGGGCTGGGCAACAGCAGCGGTGAACTGGGCCACAACCTGATGGATCACCATTACGGCATGGGCGCTTCCGGTGTACTGCCCGGCTTGGAGGATACCTATTACAAAGGCCGCAAACCCGTCGGGTTCTATATCCCCAGGTTCCGGAATATCGACGAGGCGACCCGCCGGCAGGATTACGTCCGCGGATTCGGTTACCAGGGGTCGGCTACGCGCGGACCCAACGCCCCGGAAGGTGCGATCGGGGAGGAACTGAAATCCACCCTGTTCAAACCCGGCCCTTACCGGATCGGAATGACCTGTTTCGGCGAACTCCTGCCGTACCACGAAAACCGGATGTACCTCAATTTTGACAAAAAGGACAAGAACGGCCTGCCTGTCATCACTTTCGACGCCAAATTGCGGGACAACGAAATGAAAATGCGGGAAGACGGCGTACAGTGCGCCATCGAAATGCTGGAAGCCGCCGGGTGCAAGGAGATTGAATTCCGCAACGACGCCACTGCGCCGGGCGCCTGCATCCACGAAATGGGAACGGCCCGCATGGGGAAAGACCCCAAAACCAGCGTCCTCAACAAGTGGAACCAACTGCACGAGGTCCCCAATGTGTTTGTAACGGACGGCGCCTGCATGACCAGTTCAGGTACCCAGAACCCTAGCATTACCTATATGGCGCTGACGGCCAGGGCGGTGGACTATTTCCATCGGCAGGTGAACGCGGGGGTGTTGTGAGGGTTGATTTGTTGTTGATGTGTTGTTGATGTGTTGATGTGTTGATTTGTTGATGTGTTGATTTGTTTATGTGTTGATTTGTTTATTTGACCGGAACAACGATTAAACGGATCCTCAAATCACCAAATCACCGAATCACCAGATCACCAAATCAACATCAAGGTCGTTTCGCCATTAAGATATTCCTGAAATCAATGGACATTTCCTTGCCGGGGTGCAGCTGCAATCCGACGGGGCCTTCCAGTTTGGCGTTTTCAAGGGTGTAGGTCATGACCTTTTCGCCGTTCAGCCAGGCGGTGTAGACATTGCCTTTGGCTTCGGCCCGGAGGGTATTCCAGTCGTCGGGTTTCAGCAAGTCCTTTACCCGCCCGGCTTCTACAGGGTACCCCTTTCCCGGGATGTAGGGGGATGCCGTCATGTCGCGCTTCAGGGAGCCGGAAATGCCGATCTGGATCTGCGGGGCGTCTTCTCCGTCGCCGCGCATGAAAATGCCGGAATCCACGGTACCGTCGCCGAATTTGAAATCCAGCTGAACGACAAAATTTCTGAAGGATCTCTTGGTCCAGAGGATGGAGCCGGTCAGTTTTTCATCGTTTTTGACCGATAGTACGCCGTCTTTGACCGTCCACCAGATGTTGTTGTCCGGAACGGTCCATCCTTTCAGGTTTTTGCCGTTGAAAATGGACCGCAATTTTGGCGCCTTATCCTGGGCTGAAAGGGTGGACAGGCTAAAAATGGAAAGCAAAAGCAAGAGGCGGATGCTCATGATCGGATGGTTTTGCGTGATGTCGATTCGCGCTGTTTTGGAAAGAAATCCGGTTTATTTTTTTGAAAATTCCTCAAAGGACCGGTCGATCTCCTGCTTGGACAATCCGTTGCCGCCCTGTACCAGCAGCCGGTACCGGAAAGTGACCGATTCGCCTTTCTTCAGGCTGAAATTCAGTTCTTCCCTGCCTTCTGAAAAGATCTTCTGCCCCAGCGGATTGGCGGCGAACAAGCCGTATCCTCGGGCGTGCCAATAGGTGGGATACCCGACGTTGGAGGGGTGATCGATCAGGGTGAGGGAAACCGGATCGCCGTCCACCCGCCCGTAGAGGTACATCCATTTGCCGCGGGTTCCCCAAACGCCGCCGCCGGTGAGGCCTTCGCTGCTGAGGTAATTGCCGGTTACGCCGTCGTTGTTCACCGTTTTTTCTTTCATCGGCTTGCCGTCGGCGCCGAGGTAAAATTCAGGTGAGTCGGAAGGCAGTTCCAGCGCCCGGATCACCCGGATGCCGATGAGGCCCTCTTTGTTGTCGTTGAAGGCGACGTCGGTCAGGGCTTTGAGGGTGGTTATCCGGTCAATCTGCCGCGTGTTGCCGGAAGCCGAAAAATAGAACTGGGTGGTTTCGGCCAGCAGGTCTTCCTGATCGCCGGATACCCATTTGGCTGTGACCTCCAGCAATCCCTTTTTGCCGTCGGCCCGGACGACCTTTTCGTGGCGGATCACGCCGAACTTATGGTTGTCGGGTTCGCTGAAGGAGTTGTTCCAGAAATCGTACCCGTTGACATCCCCGTAATTCAACCAGAAACCGACGTGGTGCGGATGGTCGAACCGCTCGCCGGGCTGCGGATCGAGCGGGAAGCCGCGGGTCAGCCTTTTTCCGGTGGAGGTGATGAGCGGATACAGGGTCGGTTTGGCGATATTATCCGGATAGATATAGCTGGTGAACAAGTCGCCCCCGATGAGCACATCCACCTTTTTCTCTGCCGGATTCCCTACGAATTGTACGGCATTTTTACCCTTCTGGTCCATGGCGGATGAAGTGTTTTTTTGGGCGCTTTTGCAGCCGGTTACCAGCCCGGTGAGCAGGAAAAAACAGATAATAGATTTATTCAATGTCAGGCGCTTTTTTAAATGACTTAAACGGTTGTGTTGCAATTTTAAATAGGAAGAGGCGGAAGATCATGCGGAAACAGGAAATTCCGCCTCTCCGGACCGGGCCCCGGTAGATGCCCACTTACGACTTACCACTTACGACTTACGACTTACCACTTACCACTAATACTTAAACACCTTACCGCCGGCCAGCACCTGTTGTTTCTTCTCGTCGAAGGTAGCTTTCAGGCCGGTGCGGAGGGCTGCGGTGGTCATGATATTGGCGATGGAGTGGTTGTAGCCCGCTTCGACCGGGCCGTTGGTCTCCTTGCGGCTGCGGATGCATTCCATCCAGTTGAGCATGTGCAGGGTGGTCATGTCATCGGCGCCGGTATTGGCTGAAGTGACGACCTGGACATCGGCATCCGTCAGGCTGAACTCTTCGAGCCGGTTGGCCTTCATGTTCATTTCATCGGCGTAATGTTGGGACAAACCGCCGTTGGGCGTCACCTTGTTGGTGTCCAGGTTCAGCTCGCCGCCGTTGGAGTAGTAGATCTCCTTGGTGCCGCCGGCTGAGTTGGTGAACCGGGAGGAATAGACCACCTGGAAGCCTTTGTTCGGATCGTTGAGCGGACCGTAATCGAAGACGGCGGTCATGGTATCGAAATTCCGGCGGCCGTCTTTCCACAGGTAAATGCCGCCGTTGGCCGCTACGCTGCGGGGGTGAGCCAGTCCGGAAAACCAATGGACCGTATCGATCTGGTGGGACATCCACTGGCCGGGTATGCCGGAAGAATAGGGCCAGAACAAGCGATATTCGAGGTATTTTCGGGGGTCCCAGGCTTCATAGGGCCGGTTGAGCAGGAAGCGTTTCCAATCGGTATCCTGCTCGCGGATCTCCTTGGTCAGTTGCGGCAAGCGCCACCGGCCGGGTTGGTTGACATTCCAGGTCATTTCCACCATGACGATGTCGCCGAACTTGCCCGATTTGATGTAGTTGTTGGCCGCGTGATAGTTCTCTCCGCTCCGGCGCTGGGAACCGATCTGGAACACGATGCCGTTTTCTTTGACGGCTTTCAGGGCCACCTTGGCGTCGTCCATGGTTTCGGCGAACGGTTTTTCCACGTAGGCGTCCTTTTTGGCCCTGGCCGCTTCGGCGGCGAGCAAGGCGTGCTGGAAGTCGGCGGTGGAAATGATGACGGCGTCGATCTCGTTCTTGTCGTACATTTCGTCATTGTTCCGCCAGGTGGTCACCGTTTTGCCGGTCTTTTCTTTCAGGAAGGCAACGCCTTCGTCGCGCCGGCGGTTCCAGATATCGGAAATGCCGACGATCTCGAAATTCTGGGCGTCGCTGTTTTGCAGGAAAGCCGGTATCAGGGCCCCTTTTGCACGGTTGGAAAATCCGACGATCCCGACGCGGACGCGGTCATTGGCGCCCAGGATGCGGTTGTAACTTTGCGCGCTGAAGGCTGAGGCGCCCAATACGAGCCCTGCCGTCGTCAGCGTCGTTTCCTTGATGAAATCGCGTCTTGTTTTGCTCATTTTCGTTTAAAGTTGGAACGAATTTCCTTCGGAAAGCCGTCGTGGAAGAATGATAGGACGTCCAAATTTAAACATAATGCAGGAGTAAACAAATCAAAATCCGGGTTTACGCAATCGATGTCGTAAATTGATGGACTTTTACGGTGGTTTCTTTACAAACTGAAATCGAGCTTATAGTAGAAAATCGGCAGAAACCTCAACTGGTAGGTCTCCTGAACGGGCTCGCCGCTGGGGTGGTCGGGCACGTAGGTCAGGTACAGCAGATTCTGGTAATTGGTCAGGTTGACCAGGTCGATGCTGAATTCGTGTAATACTTTGGGGCGGTTCCAGCGGTAGGAGATTTTGAGGTCGCCCCGGAAATAGGGTCGAAGCTGGATCGAGTTGGTGGTCTGGTCGATATAGATGATCTCCTGATTCTGGTCCGAAGCCTCCCGGTCGGCCTCTCCGCGCCAGCGACCGCCGGCGTAGGTCAGCTTGATGCCGGTATTCAGTGCCGAGCCTTTGGCAAAGGTGAATTCCCGGGCGAAAATGCCGTTCAGTGCCACCCTGCCGTTATAGGTCGTATTGCGGAGAACCCCGTCGCTTCCCCGGTATTTGCTGTCGAATAGCGAGCCGGTAAACAGGAAATAGTATCCGCCGCTGAAATGGCGCTCCAGCGTAACTTCAAAGCCGTAATTCCTGGCCTTTCCCGTATTTACCAGGGTATCCGGAAAGAGCCGGCTGAACCCCGAACCGGAATTGACGAGGCTGAAGGCGCTGGTTTTCTTTTCAACCGGAATATTGAACAGGGATTGATAGTAGGCCTCCAGTTTCAGGCGCATGCCCTTCCCGACGGACCTGTCGTAGCTCAGCACCACCTGATGACTTTTGTACAACCCCAGGTCGATGTTGTGTTCCTGCGGATCTCTGTTGATGGTCTCCTTCCCGTAAAAATAGATATAAGGCGGGAGCGTCTGGGAATGGAGGCCGTAACCCAGGCTGATCCGCTGGGTTGGACCGGGTTCGTATACCAGACCGAGCCGGGGTTCCACCGGTGAAAAACTTTGATCGTTCAGGCTGAAATAGAGGCTGGTCAGACCTGCCAGGATCGAAAATTTTTCGCCGATACGGTGTTTCAACTGGATATAAGGCTGGAGCAAAACGGCGTTTTTTCCGCGTGTATCCCAACGCACGCGCCAATCGCCGATCTCCGGTTCCGGATTGAACAACACGGTCCGAAAACTGTCGACATAGGCGAAGGCAAAATAATCCGTGTTCAATCCGGCTTTCAGGGTGGTCAGTTTGCTGAGTTTCGTATTGTAGGACAGATAGGCGGAATACTTGCTCTCCCGCATGCCGTAAGACAGGATACGGGGCAGCGGAAGGCTGTCGATCACGAACCGGTCGTTCTCCACATGCCGGATGATCTTCCAGTGGTCGGCTTTGATGAATTGGGTGGATGCCGAAAAGGTGGCTTTGAAGAAGGAGGAAATATTCAGCGGGCGGGTATAAGTGAGCCCGACGACGCCCATTTCCGATTTGAAGATCTGATCGCGGTCGCTTTCCGAATAAAGATCGGGATTGTCGAGTTCTGAAGGAGATTCCAGGTCGCTTTTGATCACTTCGATCCGGCTTCGGCCCCCGATGCCCCAAAGCGCCAGACTGCCGCCTTGTTTGGTAGGGAAATTCAGGCGGAAAGCGCCATCCTGGTATTTGGGGATCGCATCCGTGCCCACTTTTATGCCCAGAAAACTGAACAGGCTGAGTGTAGAGTAGCGGTAAGAAACCAGGTAGGACGATTTTTTTTCCCTGGTCAACGGGCCTTCTGCGAACAATTCCGTACCGAGAAATCCCAATTGGGCGCTGACCTCATGGCGTTTGGCATTCCCGTTCCGCATCCGGAGGTCGAACACGCCGGCGATCCCGTTGCCGAATTCAGCGGGAAAAGCACCCGTGAAGAAATCCGAATTGTCCAGGTACTTATTGTTCAGGATGGTCAGTGGGCCCCCGGCCGTTCCTGAAATGGCAAAGTGGTTGGGATTGGGAATATTGACCCCTTCAAAACGCCAGAGCAGCCCCTGTGGGGAATTCCCGCGGATGACGATATCGTTCCGGGAATCGTCGGCGCCCTGGACTCCCGCAAAATTGGAGGCCATCCTTCCGGGATCTCCGCGACTGCCGGCGTACCGGTCGGTTTCCTCTACGCTGAACTGCCGGGCGCTTACCGGGGCCATTTCGTTTCGGGCATCTCCCTGGCTTTGGGCGGTCACGATCACTTCCGTCCCGAATTCAACAGCGGATTCTTCCAGCTCTGCATCCACAATCACCTCCTTGCCGGATGTGACCACGATATTGCCCTGCAAAACCTTTTCATAACCCAGATAACTGAATTCCAATGCTCGCCGGCCGACAGGGACGTTTTCCAGTACATATACCCCTTCCGGATCCGTGACCGTTCCTTTCAACTCACCTTCCGCTTCCACCAGGATCACATTGACCCCGATCAGCGGGAATTTGGATTCCTTGTCAACCACCGTTCCCCGTATGGTTTGGGTCGCCGTTTGTCCGAACAGACCCAGGGTCATCCCTAAACCCGTTATGATGGCTAATCCTTTTTTCATAATCAAGAATTTAGTAATCAGTTTTATTGGATAATCACCGGTATGGCGGAGACTACGTTTTCTGCTCCTGATAAAATGATTAAACAAGAAGGTCGGACAATTTTTCAACCGGAAATTTAGAACATCTCACTAAATTTAACACTTTAAAACTACATGAACAAACAGGGTATGAAAATTCTCCTTATCGCCGGCCTGCTGCTGATGGGCGCCGGTTTTGCTGCCGGCCAGAACCAGACCGATAAACCGGCTGAACCTGCGGATGCCAACACCTTTTTCCAACCCTTGAAATGGCGCTGCATCGGTCCGTTCCGGGGCGGACGTTCGGTGTCGGCCTGCGGGGTCACCGGCGATCAGCTGACCTATTATATGGGCACAACCGGCGGCGGCCTCTGGAAAACGGAGGACGCCGGACAGATCTGGCACAATATTTCCGACGGCTTTTTCAAGACGGGTACCGTTGGCGCCGTAGCCGTATCCGAAAGCGACCCCAACGTGGTGTATTGCGGCATGGGAGAGCACGCCGTACGAGGGGTGATGACCTCTTCCGGCGATGGGATGTACAAGTCCACCGACGGCGGCAAGACCTGGAAAAAGATCGGCCTGGACCTGACCCGCCATATCGCCGAGATCAGGATACATCCCAAGAATCCGGACATTGTTTTTGTGGCGGCTCAAGGGGCCCTGTACGGCAAGTCGGCCGATCGCGGGGTATACCGGAGCAAGGACGGCGGCAAGACCTGGACCAAGGTGCTGTACGTTGATGACCACACGGGCTGCACCGACCTGGATATGGACGTGAACAACCCCCTGGTGCTGTACGCCGCTATGTGGGATCACGGCCGGTTGCCCTGGAAGGTGATCAGCGGCGGCCCGGGGAGCGGCATGTACAAATCCACGGACGGCGGCGATACCTGGGAGAAGATCCACAACGGTCTGCCGGAAGAAAAAGGCAAAATGGCGGTTTCAGTCTGCCGGGCCAATCCGGACAAGGTGTATGCCGTGATCGAAAGCGATTCCAACCAGGAAAAAGGCGGCTTGTTCGTCTCCAACGACGGCGGTAAAAGCTGGACCCGCGCCAGTGACGACCACCGCCTGGTCCAACGCGCCTGGTATTATATCGAGGTGTTTGCCGACCCGCTGGATGAAAATACGGTTTACGTGATGAGCGCCCCGGCCCTCCGGTCGATCGACGGCGGCAAAACCTGGGAGACCCTGGGCGGCACCCACGGCGACTTCCACGATCTGTGGATCAATCCCCGGAATTCGAAGAACATGATCATCGCCAACGACGGCGGGGCCGCCATCAGTTTCAACTACGGCAAATCCTGGTCGACGCAGGATAATATGCCCACGGCCCAGATCTACCGGGTCAATGTCGATAACCATTTTCCGTACCGGGTATACGGCGGCCAACAGGACAATACCTCGGTGATCATTTCCAGCCGGGAATTGAACAGCGGCGGCATTACCCAACGCAGCTGGTCCTATTCAGCCGGCGGGGAAAGCGCTTTCCTCGCCTTTGACCCCGATAATCCGAATTACGTGCTGGGCGGCAGTTACGAAGGCACCATCGAAGTGCTCGATGTGCGGGCCGAAGCGGCGACCAATATCATGGCCGCGCCGATCCAATATCTGTCGATGGACGCCAAGGATATGAAGTACCGCTTCAACTGGAACGCCCCCATTATCTGGTCGCAACACGAAACCAACACCTTTTACCACGGCGCCCAATGCCTGTTGCGCACCCGCGACCTGGGCGCCACCTGGGAAGAAGCCTCTCCCGACCTGACCCGCAACGAAAAGGAAAAGCAGGGCAAACCCGGCGGCCCCTATACCAATGAAGCGGTGGGCGCCGAAAACTACGGCACCCTGACCTATATCATGGAATCGCCCCACGAAAAGGGCGTGATCTGGACGGGCAGCGACGACGGCCTCGTTTACCTCACCCGCGATGACGGCGCCCATTGGGAAAATGTAACCCCGAAAGGGCTGGCGGAATGCCTGATCAATGCCATCGAGGTATCGCCCCACGATCCGGGAACGGCTTATATCGCCACCACGCGGTATAAATTCAACGATTTCAAGCCGGGGTTGTACAAAACGACCGATTACGGCAAGACCTGGACCGCCATCAACCAGGGGATCCCCGATGGGGCGTTCACCCGGGTGGTCAGGGAAGACGACCGGCGAAAGGGCCTCCTTTATGCCGGTACGGAAACGGGCGTTTACATCTCCTGGAATGACGGCGGCTCCTGGCAGCCCTTCCAGCTGAACCTGCCGGTAACGCCGGTGACCGACCTGATGGTGAGGCACGGCGACCTGATCGCGTCCACCTCCGGCCGGTCCTTCTGGATCCTGGACGACCTGGAGCCGTTGCAGCAATACCAGAATACGGCGGAAGCCTTCCGGTTGTTTCAACCCGGAGACGCCGTGCTGGCCAACGGCGGCAGCCCCCTGAACGGCAATTCGCCGGATTTTGAAGGCGCCGGTCCGCTTGAAGGCGTGAATCCGGCCAACGGGGTGGTCATCTATTACCAATTGAAGGAAGAGAAGGATAAAAAACCGGTAGAACTGGAGATCAAAGACGCCGCCGGCAGGGTGGTCCGGCATTACACCTCGGTCAATGACACCACTTTTCAGGAATGGGAGGGCGGCCCTTCCGCCGATCCGGTGTTGACCGACGGGAAAGGGCTGAACCGGCTGGTCTGGGATATGCGCTATCCTTCGATGGCGGGGGTGCCGGGTGTCTATATTGAAGCCAATTTCAGCGGGCATAAGGTCGGGCCGGGCAAGTATTCCGTCCACCTGAAACAGGGTGACCAGGAAGCGACCTCCTCGTTTGAGGTGTTGCCCAATCCGTTGTATCCCAACGATCCGGTTGTAAGGGAAGAATACGATAACCTGGTATCCGCCATGGAGGCGACCGTCAACGAGATGCACCATACCATCAATACCATGGACGATGCCCGCAAGCAGATCGAAGAAGCGCTCAAACGCCTGCCCGACGAGCCGCGGTACCAGAAAGTGCGGACCGAAGGCGAGGCCCTCATCAAGCGGATGTCCGCGTGGGATGGTGAAATGATCCAGCGAAAGTCAAAGGCTTACGACGACGTGGAGAATTTTCCGAACAAGCTGAGCGCCGATTACCTGTTCCTGCTCAACCAGGCCGAAAGCGACATCCCGCGGATCACGCAGCCCGTGCGCGACCACTACCAGGTCATGGAAGCCAAATGGCAGCCTTTCCGCACGCAGGCGCTGGAGATCCTGGAGCGGGATATTGCGGCCTACAACAAGGTGTTGTGGGAAGCCGGGGTCGGAGCGATCCTGACCCGGGGGAGGAAGCCTTGAGTCGGTCATTTCCTCGTCAGGGAAAACGGCGTCCGCTTTTAGGGTTGCAAAATGGTTTTCTCAAGATGGTAAAGGTTGATCGGGTCAAGGGATCCACGGTTCATCCCAGCCTCTTGAGGTCGTTTATTCTTTAGCGCGTTCCTGGAATATCCAGTTCAATAAATTCGGCCTGGCCGGCGTATGCCCGTCGTTCTCTGCGCCTATGGCTATGCAAAAGTCCTGGGCCGCTTGGTCCAGTTCTTCTCCGGATTTTCCATCCAGCAACGCTTTTCCGGATACCTGATAATCATCTGACTGTTCGGCGGTCGGGATGCGAAAAGAAATGTCGAATGCCATTTGCCTGTCCTGGGATGGGTCGGAAAAATGCAATTTCAGGTGGCTGCCCTCGGTCAATACCGGTTCCAGATCGGATGCGGTGAAGATCAACCGGTTGTCCTGACACGGCAGGGGAGGCGTCATTACCCGCTTGCCGCCTGTTGTCAGGTAGGATAGTAGGAAATGCCATTCTCCGTCGGTTGGGAAACCGGTTCCCTGGCCGGTTTTCAGGTGCAGCGCCATCTCATCGCCCAGGATCAGAAATTTCCAGATCGTTTGCAGGGTTTGTTCAAATTCCTCGAAGTTGAGGTCTTCCCCCAGGTAATAAGTGCCAAGTATTCTGGGGGCAACGCCGGGGGCATTGAGATCTATGGTCCTTTCTCCATTGGGAGGAATGTTTATGCTGATATTTCGACCGGTACGGAACAGGGAACTGGAATTTTCCTTCTGGAACGTAAACCGCTCGCCCCTGCCGATTTTAACCGGGAGGTCCCCATCAAATGTTGTTCGTGCATTCAGGCTCCTTTTGATATGATCATTTCGATCAAAAAAGCTTCTGGGCGCTCGCATTGCAGTGAAATCAGCCATGATTACCAGGTTTGTATTTGAAAATATTTTATGCTTTAATTGCTGTCGGGTCAGTCGATAATGTTTTTTAACAACCGGGCCATTCCATCCATGCTGCCGGCCAGTATCAGTTTTCCATCCCGGGAAAAGGACACGCCGGTGACCCCTTTTTCGCCGGATTCCCGGATGATCAGGAGTTCTTCGCCGCTCAGGTCGAGCAAACGGACGGATCCGCCCTCCAATCCGGCTGCGATATATTTTCCATCGGGTGAAAAGGCCAGGCTATTGACCCGCTTTTGCCCGGCCGGATTGAATTCGGGCAACCGGATCGTGTGGCAGGTTTTGCCTTTGGTGTCGCAAACCGTTACAATGGCATCCGAATCGCCTTCCCCAAAGGCGAGATGCCGGCCGTCGGGCGAGAAGGCAACGCAAGTGAGGTCGGGTTTCCGGGATGCAAAAGAATCTCTGCAGACCGGCGGATCGGCCAGCTGCCAAAGCCGGGCAAAACCGTCAAAGCAGCCGGTCAGCAGGAGGCTGCCGTCCGGGGAAAAGGCCAGTGAGGATACGAGCTCAGGATGGGAGATCGTATCCAACAGGACGCCGGACCTGCTCCACAGGTATGCATTCCGGTCGTTTCCGCCGGTAGCGATCATCCGGCCGTCCGGTGCATAGGCGACGGCATAGACTTCCCCGTTGTGGGGCAGGACAATGGAATCGTTTTCCCTCCAGATGATCGCCTGATAGTCCCGGCTTGCCGTCAGGAATTCCCGGCTGTCGGGGGCGAAGGCAAGCGCCGTGATCTCATCCGCATGTCCGGTCAGTACCCTGAGTCGGCGGCCGTCAATTTGCCAAAGGTATACCGGTATTGAGGCGTCGTACGCCTCTTCGTACATCAGCTCTTCATATGCAGCGTCGCCGGAGTTGGCCTCAATCTCAGCCAGTTCGCCTCCGACCCCGGTCAGCACATATTGCCCGTCGGGTGAAATGGCGATTGCCGTAACCGCTGCTTTGTGCGGGCCGAATTGCCGGGCTACTTTCGAGTCTTTTTCCCACCATTTCACCTGCCCGTCCTCGCCGGCAGTGATAAAATTGCGGCCGTCGGCGGACAGCTTCAGCGCGCGGACAAAATCAGCATGGCCCCGGTAGGTTTTGATGAGGTTGCCCTTCAGGTCCCAGGATCTGACCTGGCCGTCCATGCCGGCGGTGAAAAATGATTGGCTGTCCGGTGAAAAGGCCACATCGGTGATCCTTTTCTCGTGGGGCTTAAACGCGAGGATTTGCCGGCCGTCGGTATTCAAAAGGCGGACGGTGTCGAGGGTTGCCACCAGAAAGCGTCCACCCAGCGGACTGGCCGCCAGTGCAACGATCCCGTTGTCTTGCGGGAAGGCATTTATTTTTCGACCGCTTTTGTCCCAAAGGTTTACGGTCCGATCCGTACCTCCGGTGACGATCGTATCCCCTTGCGGGAAAAATACGGCAGCGGTTACTTCTCCGGGGCTATGCGCCGCCCAGCTTTTCAGGGTATCCCCTTTCAGGTTGCGGAGGATAACCCGGCCCCGGTTGGTAGCGCTCAGAATGGTATCGCCGCCCGGGGAAAAGAGCGCCAGGTTGACCCTGCCGGTTCGCTCCTTCATCAGGGTTTTAATGTTCCCTTTCCTATCCCAGAGCCCGATGGTGGAATCCCGGCATGCAACCAGGATCAACTGCTCGTCGGGTGAGAATGCCACCGCATTGATCGCGCCCTTTAGCTGGAACAGTTGTGTAGGCCGGCCGGCGGTATCCCAAAGAAAAACCTGATTGCCGGCCGCTGCCAGCAACAGGGAAGCGTCGCCGGAGAGGTCAACAGCGGTCACCGCGGTATCCAGCGAATAGGCATGCCGGTAAAATTCATTCTGCTCATAAATGTCGCGGCGGGTTTGCAGGGCCAGCGACCGGTCCAGGGAAAAGGGCGCTTTCCGGATCTTTTCCCAGGCGAGTTGTATTTTTTTCAGCGCCTCCGTGGCGTCGGTCTCCTTTTGCCGGAGCGCTTCACTGATCAGTTGATTGACGGAAGCCTGCACGCTGGATCGCCACCACAGGAAAGAGGCCGTAACCGCCAGTACGGTGATCAAGGCTACGAATCCCATTTTCAGCCGCCGGTTCCGCTTTCTTTCGGCCTGTAACCGGGCCCGGCGCTGCCGGCTTTTTTCGATCAATTCCTGTTCCTTGCCGGTCCATATCCGCATGCCGCCGGCGCCCTCCTCCACCAGTCTCAGGTCTTCCTCGTCGATATAGGTGCGGTCCGGCTGGCGTTCAAAATCCATCATCTTGGAAGCCAGGATGCGGGAGGCCCGCTGCCCGGGCCGGTCCGATTCGTTGTGCTCTTTCTGGACGACCGGCGCCAGGGTGTCGTGGGCCAGGCTCGACCGGTCCTGGCCCACCGCGGTGAGCAGGTATAGTCCGTTGAGCTGCCGGATGAGCATTTCCAGCCGGTCGCCCTGATGCTGGTAGAGCGCCCGGAGCTCATCCAGGTTCCGGCTCTCAGCCGTTCCCAGGGAGGTGGTATGGCATTGCAGCATGTCCAGCGCCAGGCCGGAGCTTTCCGCGGCCTGCTGCACTTCTTCTTCCCAGCGGTGGAGCTCGGCCATCTGTTGCTGGAAAAAATCGTCGAGCAGGACGCCTTTCTTCCGCAATTCGTTGTAGGCGTCGCAATTGAAATACCGTTCGTCCTTTTCGGCTTCTTCCTGCCAGAGTCGGGTAAGGATGATCTGGAGGATGGGCGAGATGGGCGAGTTTTTGTCGACCAGCAGGTCGTCGGCGATCAATACGGGCAGCCCTTCTTCGATCCGGAGGCGGTATTTGTGCCTCAGGGCGGGCGTGGAGGTCAGCCCGTTCACAATTTCGATCAACCCCTGCCGGTCCAGCCGGTCGAGGAAGACGGCATCCCGGGGTACGGCCGCCGCCCGGCAAGCTTTGTCGATCTCCGGATGGTATTCCTTGCGGTAGCTGAGCAAGAGTTTGCCCTTGGGCCGGTCGGCAGGATGCGCGAAAATGCGGCCGACGCAGGTCAGAAAATTGGCCAGTTCGTCCGGGTCCCGGTCGCGCGGGCGGGTATAGACCTCTTCCACCTGGTCGACGGCGATCAGCAAGCCTTTTTTTGGGGCGTTCCCTTCCAGTTGTTGCCAGCGCGACAGCAAGGCACCGGCATCGGTTTCGGCGGCCGGCAAGCCGAGAGCCTCGCACAATTGACCGAGCAGCCCGACGGCCGGATTCCGGCGCGCCAAACGAAGGTCGAACTCACTTTCCAGCCGGGGAAACAACCCCGCTTCCAGCAGGGAGGATTTCCCCACGCCCGACTGGCCGTACAGCAACAGGACCGGCGACGCATGAGGGCTGTGCAACTGGTGGTAGATATCCCGGATATAGGTCCCCCGGCCGAAAAAAATGCCGGCGTCCGCGTTGGTGTATCGGCCCAGGAACCGGTAAGGTTCTTCCGGCAGGTTGTAATTCGGAGGGATGGCCGGCAATCCGAAATAGGGGTCATCGGCCTCGGCGGGCAGGTTCCAGTCCCGGATAGCTTCAGCGCCGGGCCGGACGTGCAATCGCCAGGGAAATTGGTCGTAGGCGGCGTTGAGGTCGAGTGCGACGACCGACCTGGATGCACCGGCCGCCGGACCTTTATGGTAAAAACGGCTCAAATTGCCCGATCCCTGGCCGGCTTTGATCCGGAAAACGGTTTCCTGCCAGGCATTTTCCAGCGGCATGCCTTCTCCCAATGACCGGTAGAACCCGGCGGCCAGGTCGGTGGCGACCTCGTCGTCGATGGCGTTGGAGGTGCCGATCACAGCGGGGATGCCGCCGTCGGTCAGCGCCTGTGCCTGATCGCCGGAATGGCAGCCGTTGATAAAGACCAGCTTCAGCCCCCGCTGTCGGGCCAGAAAGGGAATTAGCCCTTCCGCATGGGCAGGCCGGGTTTTGCCTTCGGCGTCTTCCAGCAATAATTTGAAACTGCCGGCATGGCCGCCGTAGTGAAAAACGGCGATCCGGTCGCGGTATTTTTGGCGTTGGAACGTTTCGACGAGTTGATCCAGGGTCGCGTTGGGCAGGACTACCACTTCACACAGGCCGTTGTCTTCCGCTTTTTCCAGGCTCTTGCGAATGAGATGCTGCTCTTGCGGCAAGTTGCGCAGGTATTGCGAGCCGCCTGTCCGTTCGTTGGCGAAAGCCAGCAGGATAACCGGTGAGGGCATGTCAATATGCTTTAGGTGCAAATCGGGTAAATCCCGGTTGTTCAGTAATCCTTAATGCTCAGTGAGTGCTGCGGAATATGAAAAATACGGTCAATCTGTACAAATATAGTCAAATGGTTGATGACATATGACTTTGGATGAAATAAAATTCGGGGTTGGATGCATCGACCCAACCCCGAAAGAAACATATATTCCTGTTTTTTGCGCGTTCGCCGTTTCAGGAAACGCCGCAGTCAGCGCAAATGCAGGCGGTTGATTCAAAAAACACTATTCCATGAACACGATCCGTTTGGTATTGGTCCCTTCTTCGCTGATCAGGCGGATGTAGTAAATGCCGCCGCTCAGATCCGGTCTTTCCACGGTGAACCGGTGCCGGCCTTTCAGGATCTCGCCGTCGGTCAGCATCCTGACCAGGGCGCCTTTGGCGTCGAATAGGCTCAACTGGATCCGGGTATCCTGGAAGACCTCGAATTCGACTTCCGCCGATTCCCTGGCCGGGTTGGGATACACCGACAAGTCGCCGGTTGCCGGGTTGCCGGCGGTTTCCAGGGCGATGTTTGCGGCAGGATCGATATCCGTGCCGGCATCTTTCGGGGCCGCTTCATTGTAGACGAATACAACGGGCCCGCCGGAGATGTTGAAGGTCTTGACCTCCGAGAAATTATCATTCGTATTCGGATCGGTATAGTTCATTTTGAACTGGTAGTTACCCAGCATCAGCGGCTTGTTGGGGATGAAACCCGAACCGTCCGTTGCGCCGAGCAGCTTGTAGCCGCCGCTGTTGACGTAACCCATGCCGTCAGCCAGCCCGTCTCCGTCCTGGTTTTCCAGCCTGACAGCGTCCGTACGGGCGTCGAGGATGGCCGCAGCGCCGGTGATGTTGGCGGTTTTGACCTGACTGGTATAGTTG
>JACJYC010000004.1 GCA_020636325.1 Lewinellaceae bacterium | reverse complement strand
AAACCTCCCCCGAAATCCGCTGCCTCGTCCTGTCCCTGAATTTGACTTCCAGAAAATATACATACATGCCCTGAGCGGCCGGTTTGCCCCTGAATTGGCCATCCCATCCGGACGCCGGGTCATTGGGCTGGAAATCGCTGTTCTCAAAAACCTGATTGCCCCACCGGTCAAAGATCCGCAGGAGGTAAATTTCCGATACATCTCCGCCATCCTGCGGGTAAAAACGGTCGTTGATCCCGTCGTCGTTCGGAGAAAAAGCATTCGGCAGGAAAATATCCCGGCAATCCTCATAACGGATATAAACCTGATCGACGGCCGTACCGCAATAGTTGGTCATGGCCAGCGTTACCGGGCCTTCCCGGCCGACCAGAATGGTGTCGCCGGTGGAACCGTTGGACCAAAGGTTGTCCGCGCCGGGTACCGAGGCGTTCAAAAAGACAATATCGCCTACGCAAAGCGTGGTATCCGGCCCCAGGTTAAAAACAGGCAGATATTTATAATCCACCTGAATCCGGTCCTCCGCCATGCAGATCGTGTCTGTCCTCGTAACCGTAACCGAATAAAAACCCGGAAACTGGACGATCTTGGTGGGTGCGGTAGAGCCGTCCTGCCACTGATATTGGGCCGTGGGGGTGGTAACATCCAGCGTAAGGGTATTCAGGTCGCAAAGTACGGTATCCCGGCCCAGGTCAAAAAAAACGGAATCGCCCGCTACCGTAACGGTGACATCATCCTTGAACGGCCTGTCGCAGGAATCCCATACCGTAACCTTGTAATGGGTGGTCTGAACCGGACTGACGATCGGCGAAGGGCTGGTCGGATCGCTGAGCCCGTCCGGCGGCGACCACTGGTAACGCACGCCGCCGGGCACATTCAACTGCAGATGGCCGCCCGGGCATACCACGACATCCTGCAATTGGTTCAGAAATGTGGTATAGCGAATGCAGACCTGGTGGACATTGTTGAATCCGCCGGTTGCCGAGGTGAACCCCCAGAAGACTTCCGGGTTGCCGAAGAAGATGTCATTGACGATGTCGCCGGTGTAGGACAGTCGAAGGCTGCAATCGAAGTAGACTTCGAGTTTTTTCTGGACGGCATCCCAGTTCACCCGGAAGTCGTGCATTTTGCAGTCTTCGATGTTGTTCTGACCGGCTTTGGCCTGCACCGGTCCGGCCAGGTTATTGGGCCCTGAATGCGCCAGGTTGCCGTTTTTGATCACAGCGATATGGTCGAAGGTCGGATCCGCGAGGTCGGTATTTTGCCAGGTGTCGATCTCCACGCCAAGGGATGGGGTAACGCCGCCGAACCCGATAGAGCCCCCTGCCTGGCCGATGGAAGTGCTGACCGGTTGGAACCCGAAGACGAGCCCGTCCGCGCCGTCGGCATCCTTGCAGCCGAGCATCACCTCCAGCACCACATCAAAGGAATTGTTCAGATTGATCTTGACGGGATTCCAGATGGAGCCGACTGAATTATTGGCTTCAAAGGTCAGTTGATAACAGGTGTCGTTGCGCTGGAAAGCGTCTCCGTTCAGGTAGAATTGCGCGGAAAGTCCGTTGGCAAAAAGCAGCAGGACGAATACCGGGAGCGTTAATGGTTTCACGATGCAGCGTTTCTTTGAGCCGAAGGTAAAATTCTTACGGGATCTCCGCGAAAATGTGCCTATCTATTGTCGTTTACCAACCAAACCACTGATCCACCTTATCCTGCTCGGTTGGTCCGCCGAAATGATAGGAGAATTCGTTTGTTTTGGGATTGTAGGCGTAGTCGGCAGCCCATTCCCGGTGGTTTTTGCACAACGCTTCGATCGCATCCAGGATCTGCTCCAGCTCGTCATCCGTCATGGTCGGGTGGACCGACATCCGGATCCAACCGGGTTTCATGGACAGGTCGCCTTCCGCAATCTTATCCGTAATGGTTTTTGAGAACGTAGGATCAACGTGCAGCAGAAAGTGGCCGTACGTCCCCGCGCAGGAACAGCCGCCGCGTACCTGAATGCCGAAGCGGTCGTTGAGCAACCGAACGCCCAGGTTGTAATGCAGATCTTCAATATAAAAGGAAACCACCCCCAATCGATGCCGGTGCTGGCCGGCCAGGAGGTGCAGATTGTCGAGTTGATCGAACCGCGCCCAGATCTTTTCAAGCATCTCCTCCTCCCGGTTCAGCATGTTCTCCACGCCCATTTTTTCTTTCAACTGGATGCAGAGGGCCGTTTTTATGGTTTGGAGGAATGCCGGCGTGCCGCCGTCTTCGCGGGCTTCGATCTCTTCGATATAGCGGTGCTCTCCCCACGGGTTGGTCCAATCCACGGTACCGCCGCCGGGGTGATCCGGTATCTTATTTTTGTACAATTCCGGGTCGAATATCAGGATGCCGCTGGAGCCGGGGCCGCCGAGGAATTTATGCGGCGAGAAATAGATGGCGTCCAGGTGTTCGAGGGGATCCGCCGGCCGCATATTGATGTCGATATAGGGTGCGGAACAGGCAAAGTCGACAAAACAATACCCGCCGGCGCGGTGGACCATGGCCGCAGCTTCGTGGTACGGGGTCCTGATGCCGGTGACGTTCGAACAGGAGGTAACGGCTGCGATTTTTGTCTTTCGGTGTGTATACCGATCCAGGAGTTCCTGAAAATGCCCGAGGTCCATCAATCCTTGTTCGTCGGGCTCGATCACCACCACCTCTGCTATGGTTTCCAGCCAGGAAGTCTGATTGGAATGGTGTTCCATATGGCTGACGAATACGACCGGCCGGTCCTCCTCCGGAATGCGGACCATGGACGAGAACCGCTCGTGCAACTTCAGCCCCAACAAACGCTGGAATTTGTTGATCACGCCGGTCATGCCTGAATTGGAGGAGATCAGGATATCGGACCGGCGGGCGCCGACGTGTTTTTTGATGATTTCCCGGGCCTTGTGGTAGGACAAGGTCATGGAGCTGCCGGTGACCGTCGTTTCGGTATGGGTATTGCCGACAAAGGGCCCGAAATCATTCAACAGTTTCTCTTCGATGGGCCGGTAAAGCCGCCCGCTGGCGGTCCAATCGGCATAAATGATCTGTTTTTCACCGAAAGGCGTGGAAAAACGCTGGTCCCACCCGACGATATTCTTCCGGAAGGGTTCGAACCAGGCCTCCAGGGAGGTTTTGACCGAATGGGCTTTTGTGACGGTTTCCATAAGCATTGGGTATTATGATTTTAACGCGATCGCGTTCATTTCCGTTTTGATGCGGTCGACCAGGGCCTGGGCGGCTCCCTCGGTATCGGCTTCCGAATAGATCCGGACGATGGGCTCGGTATTGGACTTGCGCAGGTGCACCCAGCCCTCTTTAAAGTCTACCTTCAGGCCGTCTTCGGTATTGCATTCTTCTTCCGAAAACCGCGCTTTCAGGCCTTCGAGCAAACCGTCCACATCCAGGTCCGGCGTCAGTTCCACCTTGTCCTTGATCATGGCATAAGCCGGGTATCTTTTCTTCAGTTCCGAAAGGGTTACCTCCTGTTCGGCAAGGTGCCCCAGGATCAAGGCAACGCCGGCAAGGGCGTCCCGTCCGTAGTGAAGATCCGGCAGGATAACCCCGCCGTTTCCTTCTCCGCCGATCACCGCGCCGACTGCCTTCATTTTTTCCACCACATTCACCTCACCCACCGCGCTGGCAAAATATTGCCCCCCGTTCTGGCGGGTGATATCCCGGAGCGCCCGGGTGGAGGAAAGGTTGGATACGGTATTCCCCGGTTTCCGGGAGAGCATGAAGTCGGCGGCAGCTACCAGGGTATACTCCTCGCCGAACAGCGCGCCGTCTTCGCAGACCAGGGCCAGCCGGTCCACATCCGGATCGACGGAGATGCCCAGGTCGGCGCCGTGATTGCGAACGGTATCGCACAACCCGGTCAGGTGTTGCGGCAAAGGCTCCGGATTATGGGCAAACTGGCCGTTCATTTCCTCGTTGATCAGCACCGTCCGGCATCCGAGCGCTTCCAACAGCGGCGGCAAGGCCAGGGCGCCGGTCGAATTCACCGGATCGACCACCACCTTGAAATTGCGTTTCCGGATGGCTTCCACATCGATATAATCCAGTGCCAGGATGGCTTCCACATGCCGTTCAATCCACCCGGATTGCTGCTCGTACCGGCCGAGATCGTCCACTTCCGAGAACCGGAACCCGCCGTCGGCCAGTATGGCCAGTACTCGTTTCCCGTCGGATGGTGAGATGAAATCGCCGCGCTCATTCAAAAACTTGAGGGCATTCCAGTTTTTGGGATTGTGGCTGGCCGTTATGATGATGCCGCCGCCGGCCGACAATGCCGGTACCGCCATTTCAACGGTTGGCGTGGTGGACAATCCGAGATCGATCACATCAAATCCCATAGCCAGCAGGGTAGAAATGGTCAACCGGGAAACAATCCAGCCGGAAGGTCTGGCATCCCGGCCGATTACGATTTTTTTAGGTGCGTTCCGCTCAATCAGCAGGCTGCCGTACGCTGCCGCGCATTCAACCACATCGACGGGTGTGAGGTTGTCGCCCGCCTGCCCGCCGATCGTTCCGCGGAAACCTGAAATGGATTTTATCAGTGCCAAAACTTCAATTTTCCACAAAGGTAAAATGCTTTTGCCAAGGCCCCTAAAACCAGGGCAAAAAACTGGCCCCAAGTATTTCCGGCTTCTCCCCGGCCCGGAATCTGAATTTGTCAATTTGAAGCCATTATACATCAATAGAACTTCTTTTTCGGGTTAAATTTGGCTATATTACCCCTCATAAAAGCGCGAGAATGAACCAGGTCCGGTTATATCTGTCGTTTTGCCTGATGGCGGTACTTACAACGGCCACAGCGCAGCTGGATACGATCCATTGGCTGCCCCCGATGCATGCCCGGGCCGAGTGGGGGCCGCAATACTTGTATCTGTCCACCCCCGAGGTAGCGCCCTTCGAGGTGAATATCCGCAACAGCGACGGCAGCATCCGGGCTAAAGTCACCATCAGCAATGCCCAGCCGTTCCGGTATATACTCGGCGACAACCCGCAATCCGTCACCCTGGTTGATGAGTTAATGCTGCACAAGCCGGTGCAGATGAAAGGCCTGATCATCGACGCGCCGAAAAAATTCTACGCCTATTACCGCGTCCACAGCAGCTCGGAGTTTCACGCCGGCGACCTGACCTGCAAAGGCCGCGCTGCGCTTGGGACCGAATTCAGGATCGGCCACCTGCTGCAGGAAGTGGACGGGAACAACTGGCGGTCCAATTTTGTCAGCGTCATGGCCACTGAAGATTCAACCTTTGTGACCTTTTCCGATTTTAACGACAATGTCGATTTCCGGATCAACGGCGCCAACGTCCAGTCCAGCGGGGCAGAAAGCGTATTCCTTCGCAAGGGCGAATCCGTTGTCTTCTCCCAATACATCGACGTCAATGCCGCCGCACAACCCGTGAACGGTTTCATGGGATCGCTCGTCGAATCCTCCAGGCCCGTTGCGGTCAGCTGCGGATCCTGGGTCGGAGCGCCGGTCACCCTCTCCGCACACGATATCGGCATAGACCAGATCGCACCATTCGAGAAAACCGGCAAGGAATATATCCTCTGCAAAGGCAACGGCTCCTCGGCGCTGGAACACCCGATCATCATCGCGCACAGGCCGGATACCAAAATCTGGCTGAACGGGCAGTCTGCCGTGGTGGCCACCCTTCAGCCGGGAGAGTATTACGTAGTGCCGACCAACGCCTACACCATCGACGGAAACCTCTATATTCAATCTTCCGAGGATGTTTTCATGTACCAGATGATCGGCGGTACGAGCCAGGGCAGCGACCAATACCGGACGGCCGGCCTCATCTTTGTACCGCCCATCAGTTGCGCCATTCCCAATGCGGTGGATAATATCTACGAACCCAACCTGATCGGGAATATGCGGTTCGAGGGCGGGTTGATGATCGCTGCCATGAAAGATTCGGTCGTCACGGTTCGCATCGACGGCAACCAGGTATCCATCGGCTCACCGGCGCCCGTGATGGGCAATCCGGATTTCGTCACCTACCGCAAATTGAACCTGTTTTCACAAACCAGCAATCCCAAAACGATCAGCGTGGTGGCGGAAGGCGCGATCCAGGTGGCCATGTACGGCCGCAACGAACCGGCCAGTTTTGCCGCTTTTTACTCCGGTTTCAGCAAAATAGCGGAGCCCAAAATCCAGGTCCGGCTGGAAGGCGACGGGGTTTGTCCGGACACCCTTTATGCCTCCGGCCATTTCGACGGCGTGCAATGGATGTATGAGGACTCCATCCTGCAATACGGCCCGGACACCATGTTCGTAGCTTATGCCCCCGGTTTGTATACGGCGCTGGGGTACCTGGGCGTATGCCGGCGCAACGACTTTGCACAGGATACCGTTTCGGCTGTATTTAACTCACCTGAATTCCCATATGCGGCGGAAGAACCTTCGTGTTTCGGTTTTGACGACGGCCTGATCGCCTTCGGCAGTCCGTACGGCGGCCTGCCGCCTTATCAGTTTTCGGTGGATAACGGCAAGACCTTTACCAAAAACAGCGATTTCAATACGATTTCGGCCGGAGATTACAAACTGGTGGTCAAGGATTCAACGGGTTGTTACAACCGGCCGCTGGCCATCAGCATCGGCCAACCGGACAGCTTTTTGGTAGAGATCATCCCCAGACGGATGAAACTGCCGATCAAACCCGGAGACGAGGTCGTCCTGGAAGCTGTTCCGGACCGGCCGGTCGGCCTGGCGACCTGGCACCCGGTGGACAGCACAGAATGTCCGGATTGCCTGCGTTACAGCATCCGGCCGATCGACGACACCTGGGTCACGGTAGCGGTCTTTGATGAAGCTGGATGCCCTGCTATCGACAGTTTTTTCCTGGCCGTCGAGCCAAACGTATTTGCGCCGAATGCCTTGCGTCATGGGTCGGCTTTCGGCAACGACCGGTTCATGTTGTACTCCAGGGATCCGTTGCCCATCCCCAGGTTGATGATCTTTGACCGGTGGGGGGAACTGATGTACAAAGCCGAAAACCTGGTAACGAATGCCGAAGAGGGCGGCTGGGACGGCACTTTCCGGGGCAGGAACGTGCTGCCGGGCGTCTACGTTTTCTTTGCTGAAGTGGAGGTGGTACCCGGCAAGACGGTCATCATCAAAGGCGATATTACGGTCCTTTGATTTCGGCTCCGCTCAATCACCGGTTCGGCATCAGCCGACCATGAAGTGGTAGCCTACCCCTTTGAGGGTGATGATCTGCACATCCGGGTCGTCCTTGAGCAGGTCGCGGAGTTTGGCGATATACACGTCCAGGTTCCGGGAATTGAAAAAGGAGTCGTCGCCCCATACCGCCTGCAGGATTTCCCGCCTGTCAACCGCCGCATTCCGGTTTTTGACCAGGATCTGGAGAAGCTGGGATTCGCGATGGGATAATTTGCGGACTTTTTCACCGATATGCAATTCCAGGCGTTGCGGCAAAAAACGAAACCGCCCGAAGGGGATCGTATCCGTACCGGACTCTTCCGGAAATTGGGCGCCGGCCAGTTGGAGCAGGTTTTGTACCCGGACGATAAGTTCCTCCATGCTGAAGGGCTTCCTAAGATAGTCATTTCCGCCGGATTCGAACCCTTTCAGCACATCCTGGGTCTGGTTTTTGGCCGTCAGGAAAATAATGGGAATTTTGGGCGAAAGGCGGCGAATGCCCGTCCCGATTTGAAATCCATCCACATTCGGGAGCATCACGTCCAGTACGCAGATATCCGGTTGATGCCGTTCAAAAGCCGGAATAGCCTCCTTCCCATCCTCAATCCAGATCACCTTGAAATCCCGGCTTTCCAGGCTTTCCTTTACGATCTTGGCCAGGAAGGGTTCGTCTTCTACGTAAAGGATCTTAACCTGCGGCATAAACTCTCGGCAATTGAATGGTGAAACGGGTACCCCTTCCGGGGCTGCTGTCCACCCGGATCTGTCCCCTGTGCTCACGGATCACCTTGGCTACATAACTCAGGCCAAGGCCGTGTCCCTTGGTGTTGTGGATATCGCCGTTGGGCGCCCGGAAGAATTTATCGAATATCCTGTCCTGGAATTCGGCCGGAATCCCGATGCCCTTGTCGCTCACGGTAAGGGACACCTGTTCTTCGCCCTCCTCCAGCGCCACGTCGATCTCAGGCGATTCCAGGCTGTACTTCAATGCATTGTCCAGCAGGTTGTACAAAACGCTGGTGAGGTGGGTCCGGTCTCCCTGCAAATGGACCTCCATGGCCGTGGTACGAAAATCCACTTTGGCTTGCCGCCGTTCAAACTGAAGTTTCATGGATAACAGGATCTCATCCACCAGGCCTTTGAGGTCGAGGTCTTCCGGTTTAAGGTCGATGCCGCCTTGTTCAAACCTGGACATTTTCAGCACCTTGTCCACCAGAATGGAAAGGCGCTGGAGCTCAAGCCTTGAAATGTCCAGGTATTCCTGGGTGCGGCCGGGGTTCTGGAGCACATTGAAGTTGCTCATGGCTTCAATGGCGACCCCGACGGTAGTGATCGGCGTTTTCAGTTCGTGGGTGACATTGTTGATGAAATCGTTTTTAAGTTCCGTCAGCCGCCTTTGCTGGATCAGGCTCCGGTAGACCAGGAAAAAGGCCCCGCTGATGGTCAGCAGGAGCAGCGCGGAGAAGAGGATCTCCGGCAGTATTTTCTTTAAAAGATACGGTTGATATTCCGAAAGCTCTACGGCGTAGCTGTCTCCGGTGACCGAATCCATGTACTTGCCGGATAAGAAGGCGGTGCTGTGGGGCAAGGTGTCATCGGCCAGCCTGATCAATTTATAGGTCACCGGGTATTGGGTTGCCGTCATGGTTTTATGCAATTTATCCCTGACGATCTCAAACACCTGGCGATTGTTCTCTTTTGTAAAAAGCGTGTCCGGACAAAGGGTATCCGAAACCATGGATACGATCAGGGACAATGCCCCGCCCTGCACATCGCCGGGGAGCATTTTGGTTGAAGAGGTTGCATTGACCCGGATAACTATGTTGGAATCCCTGGGAAACCGGATCTGGTGCCGGGTCAGAATCCGCTTATCCGGCATAAGGGAGTCGGGCGGGGGTGTCTGGCCGGCTGAGTCGTGCCAGGTAAACATATCCGGACGGCCGTAGAGTTCATTGAAGGCTTCGTTCTGAATACCCATAATGGAGGTGAAGAACGCCTGGGTCGTTGATTTCTGCAGGACCTGCTCTTCCTCCTTGTATGCCGATTTCAACCAAAGTCCGAGAAAAACGACCAGCAAGCCGAGGCTGGCCGCCATCAGTCCGATCGAAAGCCGGAATTGATCCTTTTGGTTCATTTAGTCTGTCAATACGATGAATAAGGACAAAATTACCCATTTCTCGCTTTGACCCGGCGTCCATTAACCTTAATTAACCTTAAATCAAGGTTGCTTAACCAAAAGGCGTCGAAACCCGCCTTACTTTTGTGCCGAACCATTTCAAATACCAAAAATGAAGAACATTGCCTTTATTTCCTTGTTGTTCCTTTCCTTGCCCGCCCTGGCCCAAACCACCTCAGGCACGGTATACTACGAAGAGGCCATAAAGCTGGAAATCCAATTGCCGGAAGGCGCCGATGAAGCCATGCACGCTATGTTTCCGGAAAAACAGACTTTCGGCAAAATGCTGGTTTTCAATTCAGCCGAATCCCTCTACAAAGACGTGGAAGAAGGAGAAGACAACAATACAGGAACCTGGACCGGCGAAAGCGGCGGCGCCAATATCCAGATCAAAATGTTCCGCCCTGAAAACCTCACCTACAAAAATCTCGATGCGGACGAGATGATAGAACAAAAGGATTTTCTGAGTCGAAAATTCCTGATCAAGTCTGAATTGGGCAACCTCAAATGGAAGCTCGTCAAAGAGCAGAAGGAGATCCTGGGATATGCCTGCCAGAAAGCCGAACTCCAGGATACCGGTAAAGTGGTCGTGGCCTGGTATTCCTCCCAGATCCCGGTTTCCAACGGACCGGACGAATACGGCGAATTGCCCGGCATGATCCTGCAACTCGACATCGACAACGGCAGAAGGACGGTGACAGCCACCAAGGTGGTAACCGATCCGCCCAAAGAAGGCCTTATCGAGGCGCCTAAAAAAGGCGACAAGGTAACCCAGGAGGAATACGACAAGATCGTGGAGGAAAAAACAAAAGAAATGCAGCAGGAGTCCGGCGGCAATGTCATCCGGATCAAACGGGGATAATCTCCATTCCACCATCCTTTTTTAAGCCTGAAGTCATTGGATCCAATGACCTGGAACCGTATTAAATCCGAATTTGACATGCATTCAAAAATCACCCGACTTTTTTTCATACTCACATTTTTTGCTGTCACAACGGCATTCGGCCAAAAATCGAATCTTTCGGTTGAAGGAACGGTGGTGGATACCGCCGCCGCTCCGCTGGCCGGAGCCACCGTTGTGTTATTGCAAAGAGCGGATTCCGTTTTGGTCAGTTTCGGCATCACCAATGACAACGGCTCGTTTCTGATTAAAAGGGTCGCTCCCGGGGATTACATCCTTCAGGTGACTTTTGTGGGTTATTCCAACCTTTCAAAGGATCTGACCATGGCCGCAGAGAGCATCAACCTCGGCCCCGTCATCATGGAGCCGGCCAGCGCCGACCTGGCAGAAGTGCTGGTCAAAAGCGAGCATATCCCGATGGCCGTCAAAAAGGATACGCTTGAATACAACGCCGACGCCTTCAAGACCCAACCCAATGCCGTCGTGGAAGAACTCCTCAAGAAGCTGCCCGGCGTGGAAGTCGGCAGGGACGGCAGCATCAAAGCCATGGGCAAGGAAGTAGAAAACGTACTGGTCGACGGCAAGGAGTTTTTCGGCAAAGACCCGCAGGTGGCCACCAAAAACCTGCCCGCGAACGCTGTGGATAAGGTCCAGGTATACGACAAAAAATCCGATACCGCCGAATTCACCGGCATCGATGACGGCAAAAAGGAAAAAACGATCAACCTCAAGCTGAAGGCGGATAAAAAAGCCGGCGCATTCGGCTCTCTCAAGGGCGGTTACGGTACCGATAACCGGTTCAACGGAAAGCTCAATGTCAACAAGTTCAGCCCCAAATCCCAGTTCTCCATTCTCGGAATGGGCAACAACGTGAACGAACAGGGGTTCAACATCAACGATTACATCAATTTCATGGGCGGCATGTCGAAAATGATGAGCGGCGGAGGCGGCGCCATGCGGCTCCAGATCGGCTCTGATTCCGATCTTCCGTTGGATATGATGGGCGGCCAAAACGGCATCTCAACCACCCTGGCCGGCGGCGTCAACTGGAACTACGACCTCAGCAAAAAGACCGAGATCAGCTCCAGCTATTTCTACAACCGCATCCAGAATGAACAGGATAAAAGCATCTTCAGGCAGAACTGGCTGGAAAACGATATCTTCTCTACCGACGAGCAACGCGATCAGACCAGTAAAAACGAAAATCACCGGCTCAACCTGACCATCAAACACGACCTGGATTCCATGTCGCAAATCAATTTCCGGTCCAGCCTCAGCTTCAACGACGGCAATTCTTCTTCGCTGTCCAATACCCGGTCGTTTCAGAATTCAACCGTGCCCGTCAACCAAAGCACCCAGGACTGGCGAAGCACCGGCGACCAGGTCAACTGGAACAGCAGCCTGGTTTATCGCCGTAAATTCAACAAAAAAGGCAGGGCTTTTGTAGCCGACCTGGGGCTGGGCATCAGCCGGCAAAACCGCAACGGCAACCTGATGGCGATGAACAGTTATTTCTCGCTCCCTTCCGACACCATCCGGCAACGGCAGCAAACCGAGGACAACGGGGATAATTACCGCGTTTCACTGGCCTATACCGAGCCCGTCGGCAAGGGGAAGTACGTGGAATGGAACCTTTCCCGCCAGAATTATAACAACGATTACAACAAGAATTTCTACGATATCCTGGACGAGAACACCCAATCGGAAGTCCTCAACCAGCAACTGAGCAACAAATTCCGCAGGGATTACACCTATGACCAGGCGGGCCTTCGGTTCCGGCTCAACAAAAAGAAATTGAACGTCAATACCAGCTTATCGGTCCAGAAATCGGGGTTGGGCGGACAGCTGGCGTCGGTCGAATCTCCGATCAAAAAGGATTTCTGGAACCTCCTGCCCGGGCTGAACGCCGACTACGAGATCTCCAACAGCAAAAGCCTGAAGTTCGGCTACAATACCAATATTCAACCGCCGTCGCTCGAACAGCTGCAACCCATTGAGGACAACAGCGACCCGATCAATATTTATGTGGGCAATCCGGATCTTCGGCCGCAATATTTCCACCAGGGCAGCCTCAGCTTTTTCCTGTTCGACCAGTTTTCCCAGGTCAATTTCTTTGCCAACCTGGATGGGAATTATATTATGAATCCCATCGTCAATGCCCAGACCATCGATACCTTGCTGCGGCAACGCACCCAGCCCGTCAACCTCGATCATTCTACTTCCTGGGGAGGTTATCTTTCATTCGGAGCCCCCCTGCGCTGGATGGGCAGCCGCTTGAGCATCAGTTCCGATTGGCGCAACAGCCGCAGTTTCTTCCTGCTCAACGGCGCGGAAAACCAGACAGACCAATGGGACGCAGGAGCTGAGCTCAGCCTGGAAAACAAGAATAAAGAAAGGTTCGACGTCGCCGCCGGCATCCGGGTCAACTACAATTGGACCGGGTACAAAGAAAACAGCTCGCTCAATCAGGATTTCACCAATCAGGTCTATTTCGCCGATTTCACCTATAACCCGACCAAGGCCTGGTCCATCAACACAAGCATGGATTATACGGTTTATTCACAGGAATCCTTCGGCGGGCAACAAACCATCCCGATCTGGAAGGCCTCCTTGTCCCGCTACCTGTTCAATAACCGCGGGCAACTGGAAATTGCAGCTTTCGACCTGCTCAACCAGAATGTGGGCATTTCCCGGAGAAGCAGCCTGAATTCCTTTTATGAGCAAACCACCGTTTCGCTGGGCCGGTACTTCATGGTCAATTTCACCTGGGCGCTATCCGGTTTTGCCAACCAGCAATCCGGCGGCATCCACATGAAAATGATCCGCAGACGATAATTTTTCCCCAAGTGGGAGGGTCGCCCCGCACTCTCCCACTCTCTCTCACTCTCCCACCCTCTCTCACCCTCCCATCCGCCGAAGCCTCAGGCGAAGGCGGGCTCTCACCCCCTCACCCTCTCACCCTCCCCTCTATCTTTTCCAACACCTCCCGAATCAACCGTTCCTCATCCGCATGCGGGTCCGCAGAAAAGGTTTGGTCCATCCTGTTCGCGATCAAAACGCTGCAGGAAAGCGCATGATGACCGAGGAGTTTGGCCATCCCGTATAATGCCGAGGTTTCCATTTCGAAATTGGTGATGCGGTGTTCCCCGAACGAAAATTCTGAAAATTTACGGAGGGTATCCGGATCAATGCTGCTTTTCAACCGCAATTGCCGGCCCTGCGGGGCATAAAAACCGGGGCAGGTAAGCGTCAAACCCCGATTCCAGTCCCTGAACAGCTCAAGCAATACCTGGCTGCCCCTGACCACATAGGGATCAACGGGCAAAGGATCGGAATGCCGGGTAAAGGCCCCGTGAATTTCCCGCTCCGTTTCATCTTCTGCAAAGGGATAATACCGCAGCAAATTGTCCATGCCGATCCCGAAAGAGGAAGCCAGGAATGACCCGAGCGGCAGATCGCCCTGCAGGCTGCCCGAGGTGCCGATGCGGATGAAGGAAACGCTCGTCAGTTCTTCTTTCGGCTCCCGTTTTTGCAGGTCGATATTGAACAAAGCATCAATTTCGTTGAGGGCGATATCGATGTTGTCCGTGCCGATCCCGGTTGAAATGACCGAAACCCGGTGTTGGCCCAACTGCCCCGTATGGGTGATGAACTCCCTTTTCTGGACCCTGTGATCGATCCGGTCGAAATATTTGGAGACCCGGGGCACCCGTTGCGGGTCGCCTACGGTAAAAACCAATGGCGCTATTTGTTCCGGATGGAGATCCAGGTGGTAAATATGTCCGTGTTCATTCAGAATGAGCTCTGCTGGCGATATCGGCATGATCGAGAGAATTAGCCTGCAAAGGTACGGCTTTTCCGGGTCAGGTACATGATACCGATACTGACGGCAAACAATAAAGCATCCCCGCTGTTATTGTTGCAAAAATACCGGAATGAGAAAGATATACCACCTCGCCACGTGCACCACCTGCCAGGGCATCATCAAGGATCTGAAGCCGGGTAAGGACTTTGAAATGCAGGATATCAAGACCGAACCCATTACGGAAGCCCAGCTGGATCGGATGAAGGAAAAGGCCGGCTCGTATGAGGCCTTGTTCAGCCGCCGGGCCTTGAAATACCGGGAATGGGAGTTGAATAAAAAGAAACTGACCGAGGCGGACTATAAGCAACTCATCCTGGAAGAATACACGTTCCTGAAAAGGCCGGTGATCCTTATTGATGAGGACATCTTTGTGGGCAATGCACCTGCCGTGGTGGCGGCGGCTAAGGAGCGCATGGGTAAAGGTTGATTTGCCGCCTTCGCTCTTTTGGAGCTACGGCCGCCGGAGGTGGAGGATTTGGGGATTTGAATCAATGCGGCAACAGGTCGGCATCAGCAGGAAAATCAGGCAGGGCATCCAGAAACCGGAAGGAATTCAGTTCATAATCCATTTCGCAGCAATAGGTCTCAGGGCCGTTGGTCACAACCAGGTATCTGACCCGCAACGGCATATTGTACCAGGCGATCTGCCGGAAAACCGATTGGTCCAGTTTGACGCCGGGTCGCTTGCATTCCACCAACAGGTAAGGCTCCACGGCTTTTGAATAAACGATCAGGTCCAGGCGCCGTTTCTGGCCCTGAACCTGCAATTCTTTTTCAACGTTAAGGCGATTTTTCGGAAAGCCTTTTTCCAGCAAGAGGTACTGGATCACCAGTTGGCGGACCATTTCTTCCGGTTGCAAGACCAGCCATCTGGCCCGGACAGGATCAAAGATCTGCCGTTCCTCTCCTGTTTTTCTGATCTTGAGCCGGTCCCTGAAGCTGGTCCAATCAACGGATATTTGCATGCAGGCTTGTCAGCTTTTATCTTTCCGGCGCTGCATTTCGTCGCGGATCTCGGCAGCGCGTTCATAGTCTTCGCTTTCCAGCATTTCTTCCAGCATGCGTTGCAGGGCTTCATCCGAATACGAGGTCAACGACCGCCTGCGCGAACCGCTGCTGCGCTGCCTGGGCGGTTTTCGGGCCGGTTGGGCTTCCTCCTGTTCTTCCTCCACGATGCCGGCAGCGTCCAGGATGAACTCATAGGTGAATATCGGGCTGTCAAAGCGCACGGCCAACGCCAGCGCGTCGGAGGTCCTGGAGTCGATTTCGATCAATTCGCCGTCTTTCAGGCAGACCAGGCGGGCATAGAAAATGCCGTCCAGCAAATTGTTGATCACGACTTCCTTCAGGTGGATATTAAACGTTTTTAAGGTATTTTTGAACAAGTCATAGGTAAGCGGCCGGTTGGGCACCATCCGCTCGATCCCGGCTGCTATCGCTTCGGCTTCATTTTTACCGATAACGATCGGCAGATGCCTTGGGCCGGTCTGTTCCGCCAAGACTACAGCGTAGTTTTGTGAAAGCGATGGGCTTCTTGAAAGCGCTACAATTTCCAAAGGTATTTTTTCCATATACTATTAATTAAGCCGGCTGGCTTTCGTCCTTTCAAACAGAAGTTTTGGCCTGATTCCAGAGAACGTCCATTTCCTCCAGCGTCATTTCCCTTAAATCCTTGGTCGCATTAGCCTCGATATATTCAAACCGTTTTTTAAACTTTTGGTTGACCCTTTCGAGGGCGGTTTCCGGATCAATGCCCTGAAATCGGGCAAAATTTACCAAAGAAAAGAGGACATCTCCAAATTCTTCCTCCTGTTTTTCTCTGGAATGATCCAATGCGACCGCTTCATGGAATTCCTCCATTTCCTCCCGCACTTTGTCCCATACCTGTTCGCTGTTCTCCCATTCAAAACCGACCTGCTTGGTTTTTTCCTGCATGCGGTAGGCCTTCACCATGGCGGGCAGCGAGTTGGGTACGCCGGCTAAAACGGATTTTTTGCCTTCCTGCAATTTCAATTGCTCCCAGTTGCGCTTGACCTCCTCGTCGTCTGCAACCTGAAGATCGCCGTAAATATGGGGGTGCC
The DNA here is from genome assembly GCA_020636325.1 of Lewinellaceae bacterium. Taxonomy (GTDB): domain Bacteria; phylum Bacteroidota; class Bacteroidia; order Chitinophagales; family Saprospiraceae; genus JACJYC01. The sequence continues at coordinate 734,986 of JACJYC010000004.1, read as the reverse complement.
GCTTGATCAGTTTATCGCAAACGGCATTCAGGGCATCCGCGATATCGAAGGCTCCCTTTTCATCGCCGATTTTGGCATAGAACACCATGTGCAGCATCAGGTCGCCGATTTCCTCTTTGACCCCTTCCAGATCCTGGTCCAGGATCGCGTCCGCCAGTTCATAGGTTTCCTCTATGGTCAGGTTGCGCAAACTTTCGAGGGTCTGCTTCCTGTCCCAGGGGCATTTTTCCCTCAGGTCGTCCATGATTCCCAGCAGGCGAGCGAATGCGTCCAGTTTGGCTTGCATCATTTTTTGATCTCCAGATAAATTCATGACCGGTAATCCTTACTTTTGCGGGCGAAGGCGTTTCCGGTTGCAAAAATAAACTATTCTGGCTTGCCGGACGTTGTCCAGATAGAATTTGACGATTAAAAAGCCCGTTTATGGAATTTTTATATGTGTTGGCCATTGTTTTCGGCGTTTTCGGGATTTCCTTTATCCTGATCAATATCCGCCATATTTTCACCGGGAATGAATTCCGGGGAACCTGCGCCAGCAACAACCCGATGCTGAAGGATCAGATCGGCGAATGCACCGTCTGCGGTAGAAAACCGGGCGAAGCGTGCCGGGAAGACGAGATCAAAATAAAGGGAGCTTCCGTTTAATTTTTCATCCTCACCCCCTTAATGGAATTTTTAGCCAAGACCTTTGCCGGGCTGGAAGAAACCCTGGCCGCCGAATTGCAGGCGCTGGGCGCCGACCAGATTGCCGTGCAACCCCGCCTGGTCCGTTTCAACGGCAACAAGGAAGTGTTGTACAAGGCCAATTACCTGAGCCGGACCGCCCTGCGCATCCTGGTGCCCCTATTTGATTTTGAGGCCAAAAACGAGCAACAACTCTATAACGGCATCCGGTCTTTTGACTGGTCGGACTGGATCAATCCGGATAAGACCTTTGCCATCGATCCGGTCGTCAATTCTTCGGTGTTCCGTCACTCCCATTATGCGGCCCTCAAAGCCAAGGACGCTATCGCGGATCAATTCCGGGACAGGACCGGGCTCCGGCCGAGCGTCGACACCGACAATCCCGACCTCAGAATCAACCTTCACATTTCCGAAACGGCCTGTTCGGTTTCCATCGACAGTTCCGGCGACAGCCTCCACCGCCGGGGCTACCGCACAGGTACCCGCGAAGCGCCGATCAACGAGGTGCTGGCGGCCGGGATGATCCTGATGACCGGCTGGACCGGCGAAACCTTGTTCCTGGACCCCATGTGCGGTTCGGGGACGATCCTGATCGAAGCGGCTATGATCGCGGCCAATATGCCTCCGCTGGGGTTGCGCCGGACTTTCGGCTTCCAGCACTGGCCCAATTTTGATGCTCCGCTCTGGAGTAAGATCAAAAAAGAGGCTCAGGCCGCTATCCGGAAACCGGCTTTCCCGATCCTGGGTTACGACAAGGACCCCAGGGCCCTGGGGGTAGCGGACAAGAACATCTTTGCAGCGGGTTTGGAGCAATCCATATCCCTGGAACGCAAGAAATTTGAAACACTGGAACCGCCGCCGGGCCCGGGAATTGCCGTATTCAACCCGCCTTATGAAGAAAGAATGATCACCGGCGACATCAACGAGCTGTATAAGAACATCGGCGATCAATTGAAGCAAGCCTTCGCCGGTTATGACGCCTGGATCATTTCCGCCAATATGGAAGCGCTGAAACATATCGGGCTCCGGCCCTCGAAGAAGATAAATCTATTCAACGGGCCGCTGGCGTGCAAATTCCAGCGGTACGAGTTGTACGACGGTACGCGCAATTTTAAATAAAATTGCGCGTAGCCGCCACCGCTTTTTTCCATCCGGCCAGCAACCCTTCCCGCTGCCCGGCATCCATTTCCGGATGGAAGGCATTATCCAATTGCCAGTTCGCGCGAATGTCTTCCTGATCCTTCCAGAAACCAACGGCCAGTCCGGCCAGGTAAGCCGCGCCCAAAGCCGTGGTTTCCTGTACGACCGGCCGCTCCACGGAAACGCCCAGAACATCGCTCTGGAATTGCATCAGGAAATTATTTTTCACCATGCCCCCGTCGACCCGCAGGGCCTTCAGTTCCAGGCCGGAGTCCTGTTGCATGGCATCCAATACTTCGGTGGTCTGGTAGGCTACGGATTCCAATGCTGCCCGCACGATATGGGCCTGCCCGCTGCCCAGGGTCAACCCCAGAATGGAGGCGCGAACTTCCGAATCCCAGTAAGGGCTGCCCAATCCGACAAATGCCGGCACGAAATAAACCCCTTCCGAAGAAGAAATGCCGGAAGCCAGCGACTCTGTTTCGGCTGCATGCCCGATGATCTTCATCCGGTCACGGAGCCACTTGATCACCGATCCGGCAATGAAGATGCTCCCTTCAAGGGCATATTCCACCTTGCCGTTCAGGCCCCAGGCAATGGTGGTCAGCAGACCGTTGGCGGAGGCCACCGCTTTCTCACCCGTATTCATCAGCATGAAGCATCCTGTGCCGTAGGTGTTCTTGGCCATGCCCGGGCTAAAACAACCCTGACCGAACAACGCTGCCTGCTGATCGCCTGCAACCCCGGAAATGGGGATATCGGCAACACCCAGAAGGTCCTCTTTCAGGTGCCCCATTACGCCGGAACTGTCTTTAACCTGCGGCAGCATCGAAGCGGGCACTTCCAGGGCCGATAACAACTCCTTGTCCCAGGCGCATTGATGAATATCCAGCATCATGGTCCTGGAGGCATTGGTATAGTCTGTCACGTGGGCTTTTTCCCTGCTGAGGTTCCAGATCAGCCAGGTATCGATGGTGCCGAAAAGCAGGTCGCCTTTATCGGCTTTTTCGCGGGCGCCGGGCACATTGTCCAGGATCCATTTGACCTTGGTGCCGGAAAAATAGGCATCTACCACCAGGCCTGTTTTGTGCCGGATCATCGGCTCCAGCCCCTTTTTCTTGAGGGCATCGCAGATGGAGACGCTTTGCCGGGATTGCCAGACGATGGCGTTGTATACCGGTTCGCCGGAATGCCGGTCCCACACCACGGTGGTTTCCCTTTGGTTGGTGATGCCTATGGCGGCAATTTCGGTTGGAGATATGCTGCCCAGCGATTCCCTGACCACCTTGATCACGGAGGCCAGAATGGCTTTCGCGTCGTGCTCTACCCAACCGGGCTGCGGCAGGATCTGGTCGAATTCTTCCTGCGCCAATCCGCGGATATTTCCCTTTTTATCAAAGACAATGGCCCTGGAGGAGGTAGTCCCCTGGTCAATGGAAAGGACGTACTGTTGCATGTTGAAAATCTTTTGAGTGGTTTTCGTTTTGAAATCAGAAGATCAGGTTGTAGAACAAGGCGCCGCAGATCCCGCCGAGAATGGGGCCGACGATGGGAATCCAGGCATACCCCCAATCCGAACCGCCCTTGCCGTGAATGGGCAGGAATGCGTGTGCGATTCTGGGGCCGAGGTCCCTGGCCGGGTTGATGGCGTAGCCGGTCGTTCCGCCGAGCGAGTTGCCGATGGCCAGGATCAGCAAGCCGACCACCAACGGGTTCAGACCTTCCGCAAACCGGTTGGCGCCGATGGCGCTGAGCCCGAACAACAGCACAAAAGTGCCCAAAAACTCGCTGATGAGGTTGCCGGTATTGTCGCGTATGGCCGGCGCCGTGCAGAAAACGGCCAGTTTGGCGCCGGGATCAGGCGTATTTTTCCAGTGGGGCAGGTAGTGCAGGTAGACCAGAATGGCGCCAATGATTGCACCCGTCATTTGTCCGGCCAGGTAAACGGGCACCAGGGCCCAGTCAAAACTGCCTGCCGCAGCCAACGCAATGGTGACCGCCGGGTTCAGGTGCGCTCCGCTGATTTCGCCGGCCACGTATACCCCAAAGACCACCGCCAGCGCCCAGGCAATGGTGATGACGATCCACCCCGCATTCTCATTTTTGGTCCCTTTCAACACAACGCCCGCCACGACGCCGTCGCCAAGAAGAATCAATGTAGCCGTACCGGCCAGCTCAGCTAAAAATTGGTCCATAGGTGTTTGAATTATCAGATTAATTAAAATAGACGGGCAATATTCGAAAAAAAATTCTGAATCCCGAATGAAAAATAAAATAATCCGCAAGTATTCAATTTTGGCGGATTTCAAACAAAAAGGCCGTCCCAATGATCTTGAGACGGCCTTCAAAATATTACCACCGAGTTCTGAGGAAAGATCAGATGATCTTCCCTGTATAAGCTATTTTTTCTTTTATGACGGGTTGCAGCTGGGTTGCCGCGGTCAGCAGCAGGGCTTCATTGGTCGGGAAGGGCAAAGGCCGGTTTCCGATCCTTTTCTTGGATTGATCGCTCAGGGCCCGCTTGTCGCCCTGGAAAGTCGAGGCGTAGTTTTCAAACACGGCGTCTGCCGTCAGGGGCTGACTTTCCAGGAGCTGGTTGTTCCTGAGGTCGTACCATTCTATGCGGCCGCCGACACTGGCCACTTTCGTCTGGAACACTTCCAATACGCGCGCTTTAACCAGCACGTTCCTCGGGACTTTGATGTCGTTGCCGGCCGTATCTTTCTTCACATTTCCGCGTTCATCCAACACGTAATCAAACCCGTCCTCGATTTCTTTGGAATCAACGTATTCGCGCTCTTTCACCACTTCGGGGCCGACGTCCAGGCGGTTCAAATTCATTTCCACCTTGTAATCGTAGGCCACACCGGGTTGCGGATTGGTATGAAAGACCCGCCATTGACTGTTCAGGTCCTGAACGCCGAACCGCAGCAATTCCTGTTCCATTTCCCGGGGGATCACGGTGTTGGACCGGTTGTTCATGTGAAATACAACGTAAGTGGTGCCCAGATCCAGCGCCTGATCCATCAATTGGTTGCGGTCGCGATAGTTGTTGTAGTAGCGGCTGATCTTTTCCAGTTCGGCGTAAGCCTGACGCGCAACCAGTTTATCGCCCGTGGTTTTCGATTCCGCAATTAGTTGTTTACCCAGGTTGTACTGGTATTCGGCAGCCTTTTCCTTGGATTCGAGCTCGAGGTCGTCCACGCGGACAAACCGGAAGTTTGCCTTGATGCCTTCCTTGTCGATCAGGGGCAGGAGCGGTTCGATCAATTCCTGGCGATGCCGGATCCGGCGGTAAACATCATTGATCTTTGACCAGTTCTCCGGCCGGCCTTCCGATTTAAGGCGGTCAGCCAGGCGCATATCCTGGTCCGTGATCTTGGCGAAGGCATCTTCAAGGGCCTGAACGTACTTGACTTTTTTGTTTTTCTTGCCGGCGAGTTTGCGGACAGCCATTTCAATGGCCTGGTCGTAATTTCCGGATTCGACCAGCTCTTGGGGTGAGGTGCAAGCCTGGAAAACCCCAAAAAAGAGCAGCGCAGCGGCGATTGTGAGCAGGGTTCTCGGATTCATGGTGGTATTTTTTTGTGTGATCAACTATACCACAATATTCGGCACAGAAAAACCCCGATACACCTATGACAACGTTAAAGCAGTCCGCGTTTTGGTTAAAAAAAGTTAGCGAGTATTAAGGATTTGTGAAAATGACCGGGTTCACGATTTCTCTTCCCAGATCAATGCCAGGTGGATTATGGTTTCAACGGCTTTTTCCATATCCTGCACCGATACCCATTCCTGTTTGGAGTGGAAGGCGTGTTCGCCTGCAAAGATATTCGGGCAAGGCAACCCCATAAAGGAAAGCCGGGAGCCGTCGGTCCCCCCTCGAATGCTGGATCGGATCGGCTTCATACCCGCCCGCCGGATCGCCTCAACGGCATGATCCACAACCTGAGGATGCTGATCCAGCACCGTTTTCATGTTGCGGTACTGCTGCCTGACGGCAAACTCAAAGGAAGAACCCGGATAGCCCGCCAGGATCCGTTCTGCGATGTGTTTTAATTCGGCTTCGTGCGCAGCCAGCCCGGCTTCGGTAAAATCGCGCACAATGAAGGACAAGGTGGTTTTCTCCACCGTCCCCGAAATGGCGGTGGCATGTACGAAGCCTTCCCGCTTTTCCGTCGACTCGGGCGAAAGGCGGTCTTTTGGAAGTGCGGCCATGATCTCGCCGGCAATGCGCATGGAATTTTCAAGCTTTCCTTTGGCAAAACCTGGATGTGCGCTCACGCCGTGGATCGTCAGGATAACCGCATCAGCCGAGAAAGTCTCATCCTCGATCGACCCGCGCTGCTCACCGTCAATGGTATAACCGAAATCGGCGCCCAGCTTTTGAATGTCCGCCTTGTCAACGCCGCGCCCGATCTCCTCATCCGGTGTAAACAGGATCCTGATTTTGCCGTGTTTGAGTTCCGGATGAAGTACCAGGTGATGAACGGCATCCATGATCTCGGCCAGCCCGGCTTTGTTGTCGGCGCCAAGGAGGGTTGTGCCGCTTGCAGTCACAATATCATTGCCGATCTGATCGGGCAGGTGGGGATGATCGGCAGGCTTCAGGACCTGGCTGGGGTCATCCGGCAAGGTAATCGGTCCGCCCTTGTAATTTTTGTGGACAATGGGTTCCACGCCCGTGCCGCTTGAATCGGGTGAGGTATCCATATGCGAGCAAAAACAGATGACCGGTACATCCGGTTTGTCCGAGGTTGCCGGTACAGTTGCATAAACGTACCCGTATTCATCCAGGTGCGCATCCGAGATGCCCATTTCCAGGAGTTCCGCAACCAGGATGCGGCCCAGGTCTTTTTGCTTCTCCGTTGAAGGAACGGTCGGCGAGGCCGGATCCGATTGGGTATCGATTCGGACATATTTCAGAAAACGCTCCAGAACGGTATGTTGAATTTTCATAACAGACTTGTTGATCTTAATTTGGGTCATAAAGGTATCTTTGAACCGGTTTTCAACCAACAACAATTTCATCTTTTTGAGCGCAGAACGCCAAATATTGTACAGAAGCCTCGCCGAACGTTATCGTTTGCCGCTGCATTTCCAGCCCTGGTGGCTGGATGCCGTATGCGGGAATGACAAATGGGGTGCGGCCGTTGTACAGGACGGCGACGGAGGATTGTGCGGCCTAATGCCCTACTTTTTGAAGACGAGAATGGGAATTAAAGTATTGGGGATGCCGCCTTTTACGGACTATCTTGGGGTATGGATGCGCTATCCTGAATTGCCGCAAAAACCAGAAAGGCGTTACGCATACGAGCATAAGGTCATGACCCAATTGATCGATCAGTTGCCCGCCTTTCACTTTGCCAATATCCAGTTGTATCCCGAAGTGGAAAGCTGGCTGCCGTTTTATTGGAACGGTTACAAACAGACCACCCTGTACACCTACCGGCTGGAAGATTTAAGCGATCCCGGCAATTTGCTGGCAGGGGCCAAGGGCAGTGTCCGCACGGACCTGAAAAAAGCGGAAGGGAAGGTAAGGGTCGAAGAAAGCAATGACACGGAAGCATTTTATGATTTGCACGCCCTTTCGTTCCAAAAACAGGGATTGCCCCTGCCCTATTCCAAGAACCAGCTCCTGAACCTGGACCAGGCCGCGCGGAAACGCCATCGGAATCGATTGTTTCTGGCATTTGTTGAGGGGCGCACCGAACCGGTTGCAGGGCTTTACACCGTATGGGACGACAAGACCGCCTATTTCCTGATGCACGGCGCCGACCCGGTCTTTTACCCAGCCGGAGCGGCAACGGCCCTCTACTGGCATGCCATTCTGGCTTTTTGCGCCACACATGAGCAGATCGATTTCTGCGGAAGCATGCTGGCCCCGGTCGAGTCTTTCACACGCGCTTTCGGAGGCGTGCGAAGGCCCCACCACAGGATTTACAAGGCCGCGAGCAAGGGGTTATATTTGCTCAGTTTGCTGACCGGCAGGGAATATTGAGGTACCGCAATGGCTGCAAATTTACTGTCATATCAAAATGTATTGGACTGGCTTCTCACCAGCATCCGGATTAACGGGGGAGCGGGCTCGTCGGCGTATTACCAGCTGCTGAAAGGGTGGTCGCTACCCTACCCCGAGACGACCGGTTACATTATCCCGACCTTGTTGGATTACCACGACTATCTGGAAGAAAGACCGCTGTTTGAGGCGGCTGAAAGCTGTGCAAGGTGGTTGGTCGATATTCAACGGGAGGATGGCTCCTTCCCTGCGGGTTTGGGCGGCCGGGGCGAGCCGGTCGTCTTCGATACGGCCATGATCCTGTTCGGACTAACCGCTATCCACCAAAGAACAGGTGAAACAGGCTACCGCGAGGCCGTGCAAAAGGCGATCGGCTGGTTGTTGCGTCAACTCGGCCCTGAACACCGCTGGACGGCTTTTGCCTATGTGCCCGGGTACGAACCGGCCTATTATACCATGGTGGTTTGGGCCATATTGCAGGCCGGTCGAATCGTGGAACAGCATGGGCTAAAGGAAAAAATGGCCCGGATTATGGACCGATACCGGCAATGGATCAACCCGGATTCCAGCGTGGCAAACTGGGGTTTTCATCCGGATTCACCGGCCCTTACCCATACCATAGGCTATACCTGGCAGGGGTTTCTGGAGTCGGCTTTGATCCTGGAGGATAAAAAACTGATCGGAGGATGCCTGGAAGCCGGTATGAAGATGGTAGAAATCCATCAAAAAAAAGGCCGGCTGGCCGGCACATACGATCAAAACTGGAACGGCAATTATGCCTTCAAATGCCTGACGGGGCAAGCTCAGTTTGCTTTGTTTTTGCGGCGGTTGGCGGAAATCAGCGGTGAAAAGGTTTTCAAAACGGTCAGCATGGAATGGATTGAAGACCTGGGGAGATATCCGTCGAAGCTGCCCATGCCGGGCGCAAAAGGCGGGATGGCGGGTTCCTCGCCGGTCTGGGGCCCCTACCAGCGGTTTAAATACCTGAATTGGGCGGCGAAATTCTACCTGGACGCCGTTTTGGAACGACCCGCAGTTCAACAATCGTCAATCATGTAATCATCAATCATCAATCTAATGGCTTTTCCACCATGGATTGCTCCGGTGGACCGGCGCCTGCAATTTTTTCACGTCCCGCTGATACAGATGAAGCGCTAGCTGCGCCGCGAGCTCAGCCGCCGTTGCGTTTTCTTCTTTTACTTTTTCGGGCGTAAAGTACAACTGGACGAAGCGCGTATCAAAATCGCCGGAAACGAAAGCGGGGTGTTTGCAAACGAATCGCCCGAACGGCAGCGTCGTAGATACGCCTTCGATGCGGTAATCCTCGATGGCCCGGATCATGCGTTCGATGGCTGCCGTACGATGCTCTCCCCAGGTGACCAACTTGGCGATGAGCGGATCGTAATAGATGGGGATGTCCATCCCGGCCTCGTAGCCGTCATCCACCCTGACGTGGTCGCCTTCCGGTTTCCGGTAAACGGTTAGTTTGCCGATGCTGGGCAGAAACTGGTTCATGGGGTCTTCAGCGTAAACGCGCAATTCGAGGGCATGGCCGTTTATCTTCAGCTCATCCTGTTGAAAGGCCAACGGCTCTCCTCTGGCAATCCGGATCTGTTGCTCTACCAGATCCAGCCCTGTGATCCATTCGGTCACCGGATGTTCCACCTGCAGGCGGGTGTTCATTTCCAGAAAATAGAAATTCAGGTCGCTGTCCACCAGGAATTCCACCGTGCCCGCGCCGGTATAACTGCAGGCTTCGGCCACCTTGACGGCAGCTGCTCCCATAGCTGCGCGCACTTCCGGCGTCAAAACAGAGGAGGGCGCTTCCTCCACCACTTTTTGATGGCGCCGCTGAACGCTGCATTCCCGCTCGAACAGGTGGACAGTATGACCGTGCTGATCGGCCAGCACCTGGATCTCGATATGGCGGGGTGAAGTAATGTACTTTTCGATGAATACGGCGCCGTCTCCAAAAGCGCTGACGGCCTCGCTGACGGCGCGTTCCATCTGCTCGCCGAGATCGGATTCCTTTTCCACGATCCGCATTCCCTTGCCGCCGCCGCCGGCCGAAGCCTTGATCAGGATAGGATATCCGACATCGGCAGCGATCTTTTTGGCGGTGGTCAGGTCGGTCACCGGTTCTTCCGTACCGGGCACCATCGGAATGCCGTATTTCTTCACCGCCTCCTTGGCCGCCAGCTTGCTGCCCATGATCTCGATCGCGTAGGGGCTTGGTCCGATAAAAGTGATCCCGGCCTTTTCCGTCGCTTCGGCAAAGCCTGCATTCTCGCTCAGGAACCCGTATCCCGGATGAATGCCGTCAACAGCGAGTTTTTTGGCCGCATCGATGATCAGGTCGCCCTTGAGGTAGGATTGTCCGGAGGGCGGCGGCCCCAGCAATACGGCTTCGTCGGCAAAGCGGACGTGTGGAGCGTCCCGGTCGATTTCCGAATAAACGGCTACCGTCCGAATGCCCATTTTTTTGGCCGTTCGCATTACCCGAAGGGCAATTTCGCCCCGGTTGGCTACAAGGATCTTTTCCATATTCCGGCGTTTTTGGTCAGGAAGGGCAAAAATAAGGTAAATTCAACGGAACTTGTTCATGCCTTTGCGCCTTCCAATAAAACCGGAAAAATCCGGACCTAAAGGCTTAACTTTGTTGTTTACCAAATAAAATCACCGAAAAACAAATGACGGGAGAAGAAATCCGGATGCTTTGGAAACCGGATCAGGCATTCAAATCCAATTCAAGACTTACGCATTACGCCAACTGGCTCAAGGGCTATCCCGGCCTTAACTTTACCCGGTACGCCGACCTGTGGGAATGGTCCGTTAATCATCCCGCCGATTTCTGGAAAAGCATCTGGACTTATTTTGATATCAAATCCCATACCCCGTACCAGCAGGTCATGACGGCGGACCCCATGCCGGACACGCGGTGGTTTACAGGCGCCTCCCTGAATTACGCCGAGCACCTGACCCGGCACGCCGCCCCGGATAAAACGGCCATCCACTTTCAATCCGAAAGGCACCCTTTGCGCAGCATTTCCTGGGCGGAAGTCCTTGAAAATGTATCGAAGCTGGCCACCTGGATGAAAGCTAACGGGGTCGGCAAAGGAGATGCGGTAGCCGCCTACCTGCCCAATATACCGGAAGCCACCTATGCCTTTATGGCCGCTTGTTCCATCGGGGCGGTCTGGTCGAGCTGTTCGCCGGATTTCGGGGCCGACAGCGTTCTGGACCGGTTCAGGCAGATTGAGCCCAAGGTGTTGTTCGCTGCCGACGGTTATCAATACAACGGCAAACCTTATGACCGGATGGAAACGATCAGGAAACTGGCTGAGGAAATGCCCTCCTTGCAACAGGTAGCGCTCCTGCCCTATCTCCATGAACAGGCCGATGCCGGTTCTGTCAAAAAGGGTGTAATCTGGTCCGAAATCCAGGATAAAACGGCTTCAGGCCCATTGGAATTCGAACCGGTGCCCTTTGATCATCCCATCTGGGTTTTGTATTCCTCCGGCACGACCGGTATTCCGAAAGCCATTACCCATTGTCACGGCGGCATGCTGCTGGAACATTTCAAGTATCTCGCATTCCATAACGATGTGCAACCCGGCGAGAATTTCTTCTGGTATTCCACCACAGGCTGGATGATGTGGAATTTTGTTCAGGCATCCTTTCTGGCGGGCGCTGCCATTGTGTTGTACGACGGCAGCCCGACCTTTCCCAACATGGAAGTCCTCTGGAAACTGGCTGAAAACGCACCGGTCCACCATTTCGGCACCAGCGCACCCTATCTGACCGCCTGCATGAAGCGGGGGTTGATCCCGGGGCAAGCAGCCGATTTGTCCGCATTGCGATCCATTGGGTCCACAGGCGCTCCCTTGCCGCCCGAAGTTTTTGATTGGTGTTATTCGGACATCAAGGAGGATCTGTGGCTGTGCTCCATGAGCGGCGGCACGGATGTTTGCACGGCTTTTGTCGGCGGTTGTCCGTGGGAGCCTGTTTACAAAGGTGAGATCCAGTGCAGGGCTTTGGGTTGCGCCTTGTACGCATGGAACGAAGAGGGCGAGGCTGTGGAGAATGAGGTCGGGGAAATGGTCATCGTCAAACCCATGCCTTCCATGCCCGTGTTTTTCTGGAATGACCCCGGCAAAGCCCGGTATCACGACAGTTATTTCGATATGTACCCCGGCGTCTGGCGTCACGGCGATTGGGTGACGATCAATGAACGCGGCGGGCTCGTCATCTCTGGGCGTTCGGATGCTACGCTCAACCGGCATGGCATCCGGATCGGGACCGCCGAGATCTACAACACCCTCAATGAGATCCCCCGGATCAAAGACAGCCTGATCGTGAACCTGGAACTGGGCGGCGGGCGGAATTATATGCCCTTATTTGTGCAACTGGAACCCGACGACCGGCTGGACGACGCCCTCAAAAATGAAATCGGGGCCTTACTAAAATCCAGGTGCTCGCCAAGGCATGTGCCCGACGAGATCATACCCGTGCCGGATATCCCGTTTACCATCAGCGGAAAGAAACTGGAAACGCCGGTTAAAAAGATCCTGATGGGTTGGCCGATCGGCAAAGCAGCTAACCCGGGAGCTATGCGAAACCCGGAGTCCCTTGATTTTTTTGTGCAATTTGCCCAGGAACGAAAGCAAGATCTGAAATGAAGCCATTGGCAGAAAGAATGCGGCCGGCTACGCTCGACGACTATGTCGGCCAAAAACACCTGGTAGGGCCGGGCGCCGTCCTCCGGAAAGCCATTGAATCGGGCCGGTTGCCCTCTTTCATCCTCTGGGGCCCGCCAGGTGTCGGCAAGACCACGCTGGCTAAAATCATCGCTCATCAGCTGGAATTGCCGTTTCATATCCTGAGCGCCGTCAGCTCAGGGGTGAAGGACGTACGTGACACGATCCAATTGGCGAAAAGCCAGCATTTTTTCAATCGCCCCAGCCCGGTCCTGTTCATCGATGAGATCCACAGGTTCAATAAAGCCCAACAGGACTCCCTGCTCGGCGCGGTAGAGGAAGGCGTGGTCACCCTGATCGGCGCCACTACCGAAAACCCTTCCTTTGAGGTTATTTCCGCCTTGTTGTCCCGCTGCCAGGTTTACGTCCTGCAACCGCTGGGCGCAGAGGAACTCCGGCAAATGGCGGATAAGGCCGTCCGGGAGGACGAATTCCTGCAGAAAAAGGAGATCATAATCGAGGAATACGACGCCCTGCTGATGTATTCCGGCGGCGACGGCCGAAAACTGTATAACGTACTGGAATTAGCCGCCAGCTTTGACGAAGACGGCCCTTTGGTGATCACCAACGAATTGGTCACGGAGCGGATCCAGCAAAAAATGGCGCTATACGACAAAGGCGGCGAGCAGCACTACGACATCGCATCCGCTTTCATCAAATCCATCCGCGGGAGCGATCCCAACGCCGCCGTTTACTGGTTGGCCCGGATGATCGAAGGCGGTGAAGACCCCCGGTTTATCGCCAGGAGAATGGTCATTGCCGCTTCTGAAGATATCGGACTGGCCAACCCGAATGCCCTGCTGATGGCCACAACCGCCTTCCAGGCCGTGGACGTGATCGGTTGGCCGGAATCCAGGATCATCCTGTCCCAGGCCGCCATATACCTGGCAACCTCCCCGAAAAGCAATTCCGCCTATATGGCCATCGGGAAAGCCCAGGAAAGCGTGCGGCAAACCGGCAGCCTACCGGTCCCGCTGCACCTGAGAAACGCCCCGACGAGCCTGATGAAAAAGCTCGACTACGGCAAAAACTACCAATATTCCCATGACTTCAAAGGCAATTTCGTCAACCAGGAATTTCTGCCCGAGGCCATCTCCGGTACCGCCTTTTTTGAACCGCAGGACAACCCGGCGGAGGTGAAGATCCGGGAACAGATGGCGCGTTGGTGGGGCGGGAAGTATGGGGTGAAGGATAAGGGATGAAGGTTAAAGGTTAAAGGTTAAAGGTTAAGGGATAAAGGTTAAAGACTGGGGGGGTTAATGGGGGTGCAGGTCGGAGACGAGCTTGACGATACCTACGATGATGTACTGCACGCCGATGGCCATTACGATGAAGCCCATTATCCTGGAAAGCGCACGCATGCCGGCTTCACCCAAAACGCGGAAAAGGTAGGGCGCCGAGCGAAGGATGAGAAAGACGAGCAAGCCGTTAATAACAATGACCGACACGATGATGCCGCGGGCGATCCAGTCGGGATGTTCCGAGAAAAGGCTGATCAGCAGACTGATGGAACCCGGCCCGGAAAGCAGGGGCATAGCGAGCGGAGAAAAGGAAATATCCGGTTTGGTCAGCGCTTCATCCTCAACCGCTTTATCGTACGCCCGCCCTTCGGCCTGTTTGCCGCTTAACAACGAATACCCGGACAACAGGATGATGATGCCGCCGGCAATCCGCATGGCGCTCAGGCTGACGCCGAAAAACCCCAGGATATAGGTGCCGGCAACAAAGAAGACGATCAGGATCAGCGTAAAATAAATAGCCGTGCTCCGGGCCGTTTTGGCCCGCTCCTGTTTTGTATACGTCGGGGTCATGGCCAGGAAAACCGGAACCACCCCAATCGGATTGACCACAGAGAAAAGTCCTGCCAAAACAGCGAAAAACAATTCGACCATCTGCTGGAATTTGGCCTAAAAATATTGATTTTTTGCAGAATTTCACCTCCATCGCCCCAAAAGGAGCTGCTGATTCCTGTTAAAAAACATTTGGATATTTAGGGAGTAGCCTTATTTTTACCAGAACTATATCGAATCACAACTACACAAAAATCCATGAAACGCCTGTTAACTTTAATCTCCATTTCCATCTCTTTCTGCATTTCACTTCAGGCTCAGTCGGACAGCCATCTACCCATAACCTACTACCTGCCCGATATCGAATACGATCCAAACATACCGACTCCTGAATCCTTCTTCGGCTTCCAGATCGGAGAATGGCACCTGACCCACGACAAACAATACACCTACATGCGGGAATTGGCCCGGCTTTCAGACCGGATCACCCTGACAGAATACGCCAGAAGTTATGAACAACGGCCTTTGGTTTATCTGACCATCACTTCCCCCGCCAACCATGCACGGCTGGCCGAACTAAAGGCGCAACACCAGCAACTGAGCGACCCCGACCGTTCCGGCAGCCTGGATCCGGCTAAAATGCCTGTCGTCCTGTACCAGGGTTTCAGCATACACGGCAACGAACCCAGCGGCGCCAACGCGGCGCCTTTGGTCGCCTACTACCTGGCCGCGGGCAAAAGCGCCGAGCTGGACAAACTGCTCAACGAAGCGATCATCATTTTCGACCCGAGCTTCAACCCCGACGGATTGAACCGCTTCGCGTCCTGGGTGAATGAGCATAAGAATAAAAACCTGACCTCCGACCCCTCCGACAGGGAATACAACGAGCCCTGGCCGCGGGGCCGGACCAACCACTACTGGTTCGACCTCAACCGGGATTGGCTGCCCGCACAACACCCGGAATCCAGAGGCCGGGTTGAACTGTTTCAGGATTGGCGCCCCAACGTACTGACCGATCACCATGAGATGGGTTCCAACTCTTCCTTCTTTTTTATGCCGGGCGAATCCACCCGCGTAAACCCCCTTACACCCGCCATCAACCAGGAGCTGACCGGCAAGATTGCTGATTTCCACGCGGAAGCCCTCGACAAGATCGGTTCGCTTTATTACAGCGGCGAAGGTTACGACGACTTCTACTACGGCAAGGGCTCAACCTACCCCGACGTTCAGGGGTGTATCGGCATCCTGTTCGAACAGGCCAGCTCCAGGGGCCACCTCCAGGATACCGACAACGGTCCGCTCAGTTTTGCCTTCACCATCCGCAACCAGGTGACGACCGCATTGTCCACCCATAAAGCCATCCTCGCCCTCAGGCAGCAGCTGTTGTCCTATCAGCGGGATTACTACCGGGATGTACAACAGGAAGCCAAATCGGACGCACGCGGCGCTTTTATCTTCGGCGATCCCAAGGATTTCAACCGCACCAATCACCTGGTCGAGATCCTGCGCAGGCAGCATATCAGGGTGCACAAACTGGGCAAATCGATCAAGGCGGACAATTCCCAGGCATTTGAACCCGGCAGCGCCTATATCGTGCCGCTCGAACAGCCCCATTACCGGTTGATCCGGGCCATATTCGAAACCCAGACCACTTTCGAGGACAGTTTGTTCTATGATATCTCCAGTTGGACGCTTCCCCTGGCGTTTGATCTGCCCTACGGAGCCCTCAGTAAGCGATCCCTGGTTGCAGGTACCCTGGGGGCGGAAGTCACAGGCCTGACGGATCAAAGGAACCTGGCCCCGGTGAGCCGGTCCGGTTACGCCTACCTGATCGACTGGAACGATTATTACGGCCCGAAAGCTGTCAATTACCTCCTCACAAAAGGACTCAGGGCCAAGTCGGCCATGGAGACATTCACCCTGAACGGCAAGAGTTATGATCGCGGCACAGTGATGGTGCCCGCCGTGAACCAGCCTGTGGACCCGGAAATGGTTTTTCAATACATGCAGGAGGCCCAGAACTTTGCAGGCGTCCAGATCACGGCTGTAGGGACCGGATTCTCCCCGCAGGGCATTGACCTGGGCAGCAACAGTTTCCGCCCGCTGGACAAACCAAGGATCTGCCTGGTTATCGGCGACGGCGTTTCGAGCGCGGATGCCGGAGAAACCTGGCACTTGCTCGATCAGCGGTACGATATTCCGGTTACAAAAATCGAAGCCGACCAGATGGGCCGGACGGATATCTGGAAATACAACGTCATCATCCTGCCCAGCGGGTCGTATAACGGCTTCTCCAACGGGACCCTTGAGGACCTGAAAAGATGGACGCGCGACGGAGGCACCCTCATCCTGTCCGGAAGCGCCGTTCAATGGGCCGCCGGAAAAGGGCTGGCCAATGTAGCTGTGCGAAAAACAGATTCCGGAAACGAAAAAGGAAGAAAAGCCTACGACGGCCTGAGGGATGATTTCGGCTCAAGAAGCATTCCGGGGTCTATTTTTCAGGTGCAAACGGACCTGACCAACCCCTTGTTCTTCGGCAGACAAAGGGAAATGATGCCCGTTTTCAGGAACGACAACCTGCTCTTCGAACCGGCTCAAAACCCGTATGCGACCCCGGCTGTCTATACCGCTTCCCCCCTGCTCAGCGGCTACATTCCCAACAAGCTCATCAGCAAGGTGGCAGGGTCCGCGGAAGTCATTGTCAGCGGCATGGGCAGAGGACGGGCCATTTGCCTGGCCGACAACCTCAACTTCCGCGCATTCTGGTACGGCACCAATCGCTTATTCATCAACAGCATTTTCCTGGGATCCACCATTTCGGGAGGTGCAACTGAAACCCAGGCCCCGAAACAAGATGATAAAAAATGAAAACCAGAACCCTTTTTCTCCTGATCCTGCTCCTGGGCGGCGCCGCCGGATTAAGCGGCCAACGCAACCCGCGACAGGCGACCGGAGCAGATACGATCGCCGTAAAAAAGATCTTTCTAAGCCGTTCTTATTTCCTTGAAGGCAAACCCCTCAACCTGTCGGTCATGGAGTGGTTTATGAAAGACTACCCCAGAGCCCACGATGAGATCAACCTGGCCATGATGAGCGACCAGTTCAGCATTGTCGGATACGGTGCGGGAAGCCTGTTCCTGCTGAGCGGCATGCTGATCTACCGGCAAAACCGGGACGCCGGCTTCGACCTGCTTCAGGTAGGCGGCGTTTGCCTGGCGGGCGGGATCGTTTTTCAGGTAATTTCGGGAAAATTCAAACGAAATGCCGTGCGGTTGTACAACGACGCCGTCAAATCCGGTCCCGGCAATGCGAGGTCCTCAACCGCTTCCTACAGCATTGAGATCGGCGACGGCGGCAAAGTCGGGTTATTGGTCTCTTTTGAATAAGCTGCGGTGAAATAATTATTTCCCGGTTTCAGCCTTCCAGGACCGGTGCAAAAAAAATTCCCGCAGCTCGGGCTGAACTGCGGGAAGATACGGTCAAAATATCTATTTGCTCTCCGGCGTACCGGACTGGCATTACATCATACCGGGCATTCCGCCGCCCGGATGCGCGTGGCCGTGACCGCCGCCGTTGTCTTTTTCCGGTTTGTCGTTGACCACACATTCGGTAGTCAATACCATACCGGCAATGGACGCGGCATTTTCAAGGGCGATCCTCGTTACTTTGGTCGGGTCGATAACGCCGGCCTTCTTCAGGTCTTCAAAGACATCGGTACGGGCGTTGTAGCCGAAGCTGCCTTTGCCTTCCATCACTTTCTGAAGGATTACCGAGCCTTCTACGCCTGCGTTTTCAGCAATGGTGCGCAGGGGCGATTCAAGCGATTTGCGAACAATCTGCACGCCGATGTTTTCGTCCTCGTTGAAGCCTTTGACGTTCTTCAAGGCATCGATCGCGCGAACCAGCGCAACACCGCCGCCGGCTACGATACCTTCTTCTACGGCAGCCCGCGTAGCGTGCAGGGCGTCGTCCACCCGGTCTTTTTTCTCTTTCATTTCCACTTCCGTGGGCGCGCCGATATGGAGGACTGCCACACCGCCTGCCAGTTTGGCCAGACGTTCCTGCAGTTTCTCCTTATCGTATTCGCTGGTCGTGGCTTCGATCTGCTGTTTGATCTGGTTGATGCGGGCGGTGATCTGCTCCTTGTCGCCGGCGCCGTCCACGATGGTGGTATTGTCCTTGTCGATGCGGATCTTTTCAGCCTGGCCGAGTTGGGACAGGTCCGTATTTTCGAGTTTGTAGCCTTTTTCTTCACTGATGACAACGCCGCCGGTCAGGACAGCGATATCTTCGAGCATGGCCTTGCGGCGGTCGCCGAAGCCGGGAGCTTTAACGGCAACGATCTTCAGGTTGGCGCGCAGGCGGTTGACCACCAAAACGCCAAGCGCCTGGCTTTCAACATCTTCAGCGATGATCAGCAAAGGACGTCCGGACTGGATCACTTTTTCCAAGACCGGCACGATCTCCTGCATGTTGGAAACCTTCTTGTCGTGGATGAGGATGAACGGGTTTTCATATTCCGTTGTCATGTCCTCGGCATTGGTCACGAAGTAAGGTGAGAGGTAACCGCGGTCGAACTGCATACCCAGCACTTCGTCCACGTAGGTATCCGTACCGCGGGCTTCTTCCACGGTGATTACGCCGTCTTTGGAAACGCGCTTCATCGCATCAGCGATCAGGTCGCCGATTTCTTCGTCGTTGTTGGCGGAAACGGCGCCGACCTGGCGGATTTTCTCAAAATCATTGCCGATGACCTCGGATTGATTTTTCAGATCTTCGATCACGGATTTAACCGCTTTATCGATGCCCCGCTTAAGGTCCATGGGATTGGCGCCGGCCGTAACGTTTTTCAGGCCTGCATTGATCATGGCCTGGGCCAGCACGGTTGCGGTGGTCGTTCCGTCGCCGGCGATATCGGCGGTTTTGGAAGCGACTTCCTTCACCATTTGGGCGCCCATATTCTCAACGGCGTCCTCCAGTTCGATTTCCTTGGCTACGGTAACGCCGTCCTTGGTGATCTGGGGGGCGCCGAAGCTTTTCTGGATTACGACGTTGCGCCCTTTGGGGCCGAGGGTTACTTTCACTGCATTGGCAAGCGCGTCGACCCCGGAACGGAGCCGTTCTCTTGCATCTCTATTAAAGCTGATCTCTTTTGCCATTTCGGATTGTAGATTTTTCGATTAGGGAAATTAGGAGAGGACGACCAGGATATCGTCTTCGCGCATAATGAGGTAGTCATTGCCTTGGTAGTGAAGTTCCTGGCCGGCGTATTTGCCGTAAAGAACAATATCACCTACCTGAACGGTCATCAGATTGCCGTCCTTACCCGGGCCTACGGCGACCACTTCACCCCGCTGGGGCTTTTCCTTGGCGGTATCGGGAATAATAATGCCGCCGGCCGTTTTCTCTTCAGCCGGAGCCGGTTTGACCACAACTCTGTCGTTAATTGGCTTCATACTTGACTGGTTTTTCAATATCGGTATTAAACATGATTTTAAAATTCAACCAAGAATAGCATAGTTCGTGCCAAACCGTATTCCCTGACAATTTTGCAGTAAAAAGCTTGTAATAAACCGGGATGGACTGGACAAAATTTCATCCGCGGGATGTTCACGGATCGTTGACGGGAATTCAGGCCGGCTGCCAACCTGGGAGAGATTCGGAAAGATGAAAAGAGTCATCCCGGATCAGGGCCGGGATGACTCTTTTCAAGCATTCCTGGTTCATCAATTGAGGTGAACCGGGCGGATGCTTATTGCGGTGTGGTGATAAAATCAGGACCTACGCCGACGCTGCCGACGAAAAGGGTCGTCAGGATGCAAAGAGCGAAAAGCGCCGCGGCGAGAATCCAGGTCGCTTTCTCAATGAAGTCCGTCTGTTTTGATGCACCGAATAATTGGTTGGCCTGACCGCCGCCGAACGTAGCGTCGATACCGCCGCCTTTGGGATTCTGGATCAGAATAGCAGCCATCAGCAGCACACAAATCAGGGCGATCAATATAGTTAATCCTGTAGCCATTGTTCAATTTTTTTTGAGCTCCTCTATTTTGGCCGCAAAGTAAGCGCTTTTTTTCGGATTTTTATGCATCAACCGTTCAAACATTTTAATTGCTTTCTCATTCTGCCCCTGATCAGCCAGTAATCTGGCCAGCGTTTCAGAAATAATACCGTCGTTATCCGTCAGGCTTTGTTCAGCCAGATCCCTCACTTTGACTTCTTTATGAGCATTTTCTTCATCAGGGGCTTCCGGGATCACAAAGGCAGGCCTGGCCGATGATTGGCTGCGCCAGCTTGCAAATTTATGCTTCGGCATCGGCGCGGGCGGAGGGACTTCTTCTTCAATATCAGGTATGGATTCCGCTTCCGGAGCCGGCGGTTCGGTACTTCCTGCCACAGGAGAAAGATCAAAAACGATCTCTCTGGGGCCGGAAACCACATTTTCCGCATCTTCACCCATTGCCGGTTCGGGTTCATCTTCCCGGGTGATCTCATCAATACCGCTTTCCGGCCCGGATACGGCGATCATCAGCGATCCGAGGCCTGCCGCCAGGGTGTCGACCGCTTCCTCGACCAGGTCGGTCCGCAGCGGCGGCAAATCGATTTCAAGATCCTTTACACTTTCCGGGCTTGCGGTCACTTCGGGGATCTGGGCCTCGTTCGGTATTTCCGAGAAGCCGTTTGTCTGATCCGGCGCCTCCGGATCATCCTCATCTTCTGACAAGTCTTCCCCTACTGTCATATTGGCAGCGGGCGTCTCTGCCAGGTCGGATTCGCCGAAAGGCCGCTGTATTTCCCGGGGCACCGGAACCGGTTCCAGGACAGACAGGTCTTTCAATTCCAATACTTCATGGTGGTCCCCCATGAATCTTTCCACCGTCAGCGGTTCGCCATGATGGTACAACTGGAACAGGTGCCCGCGATCGAAGGTATAGGCTGCCGCTTTCGCCAGGTTCTTTTCTTCATCCGGATGCCCTTCCTGCCTGCTCTTTTGCCACAGCAGCAGATGGAGGTTGGCGCAATATGGATATTGAAGGGACAGGGTCTTCAACTCCTCATAGGTGAGCTGAGACAGTTTTTCCGTGTTGTTTAAAAAATCTGGAAAGTTTTCCCTGTTCATAATCAACCGGTTAACCGGGAATTCCCGGCAATTTGGTTTTAACGTGCAAAATAAAATAATATTGAGAGATAACCCCTACAATTCATCGGAAATCCGTTGAAAACCGGACAAATCACTATTTTGCCCCTGGTTTGAAACCTCCCTCACCAATTTTGAATCGAATGAAGCGGATCCATTTCAATTTCGGCAAATTTCTGATCTTTGCAGTTATGCTTTCATCTTGCCAGCAAGCTCCCCAACCCGTGGATTTTCCGGATTTTGAATCCTATCCCGTTTATGACGGGCAAGATCTGGGCGTTACCTATTCCAAAAACGAATCCATGTTCAAATTGTGGTCGCCGACCGCCGAAGAAGCGGCGCTCCGGCTCTACCAGGCGGGCAGCGGGGGAGCGCCTGATGCGACCTTTTCGATGCAACGGGCAGATAACGGAGTTTGGCAACAAACGGTCGAAGGCGACCTTCACGGGCATTATTACACCCTGCAGGTGAAGATCAAGGGAAAGTGGTTGAATGAAACGACCGATCCTTATGCCCGCGCCGCAGGCGTAAACGGCTTGCGGGGTATGGTGACAGCGCCTGACAAATCCGATCCGGAAGGTTGGGAAAATGACCAGCGGCCGGCATTCGGTCAGCCGACGGATGCTGTCATTTATGAACTGAACATCCGCGATTTGTCGGCATACCCGGAATCCGGCATCCAAAACAAGGGAAAATACGCGGGGCTCGCCGAAACCGGCACAAAGGGACCGAAAGGCGTCAGTACCGGCCTTGACCACATCAAATCCCTGGGGGTAACGCATGTCCACCTGCTGCCTTTTTTTGATTTCAGGAGCCTGGACGAAAGCAAGCCGGAGGATCAGCGATACAATTGGGGATACGATCCGCAGCATTACAATGTACCGGAAGGCAGCTTTTCGTCCGACCCCAACAACGGCCTGACCAGGATACTGGAGGTCAAATCCATGATCAAAACCCTCCATGAAAACGGTATCCGGGTGATCATGGACGCCGTCTACAACCATACCGGCGCTACGGAGGATTCGAATTTCAACCAACTCGTACCGGGGTATTATTACCGGCAAAATGCCGACGGCGGGTTTTCCAACGCTTCAGCCTGCGGGAATGAAACCGCCTCCGAGCGGGCCATGATGCGAAAATTCATCATCGAATCGGTGACCTATTGGGCGCGCGCCTACCATATCGACGGGTTCAGGTTCGACCTGATGGGCATCCATGACATAGAGACGATGAACCTGATCCGCCGGGCGCTGGACCGGATAGACCCCACCATCCTCATGTACGGAGAAGGCTGGACCGCAGGAGCGAGCCCGCTGCCCGACAGCCTGCGTGCACTGAAGGCCAACACCTACAAACTGGATGGCATTGCCGCCTTCAGCGATGATATCCGGGATGCCATAAAAGGGCATGTTTTCACCCCCACCCAAAAGGGGTTCGTCAGCGGAAAGAAAGGGCTGGAAGAGTCCATTAAATTCGGCGTGACAGCTTCAACGATGCATCCGCAGGTCAACTACGATTCTGTGAATTACTCCAGGTCTCCATGGGCGGCGGAGCCCGCTCAAACCATCACTTACGTTTCCTGTCACGACAACCACACCCTTTGGGACCGGCTGGCTGTTTCGGCTCCGGAGGCCAGCGAAGCCGACCGGATAAAAATGCAGAAACTGGCCGGCGCAATCGTGCTCTGTTCTCAAGGCATCAGTTTTCTGCACGCCGGCGTAGAAATGCTGAGGACCAAGAACGGCGTTGAGAACTCTTTTGAATCGCCGGTGGAAGTCAACTGGCTGGACTGGTCCAGGAAGGCGCAATACCCCGATGTCTTCGCCTATTTTCAGGACCTGATCCGCATGCGTAAATCGCACCCCGCTTTCCGGATGCCGACCTCGGAGATGATCCGGACAAATCTTCGTTTCCTGGAAAACACGGGGCAATCGACGGTCGCTTTCACGATCAGCAACCATGCCAACGGCGACACCTGGAAGGACATACTTGTGGTCTTTAACGGCAACGACCACCCTGCCGTTATTGGATTACCCGAGGGCCAATGGACGGTAATGCTGAATGACAGGGGCCTGAATGAAAAAGGGTGGGACAAGGTTACCCGGAAGATAACCGTATCGCCCTATTCAGCGCTTGTCTTAGCCGCAGTTGAATAGCTGGCGCCGGTCCGGTCATTTCTTGCCAAAAAAACCAAACCGTTTTTTCTGGTCCGGCGGAAAGCTGAAGTCTCCCTGACCGGCAGGACCGGGACCGCCTTTTCCCTCTTTGGCCGGAGATTCATTTTCTCCTCTTCCGGGACCGGACGAACGCACCGGATGGTCTGAACTTTTTACCGAAATTTCTTTCAAACCCGCATTGGGAGACTGAATTTTACGCCGCAAACGCTCCAGCAGGTGAATCCGGTCGAGCGGCTTCTTAGTGTTGTTGGTTTTGCTCATTTTTCAAAGGTTTGTGCCTGACTTCACGAAATGAGACTGGTGGTTTCTGAGCTTTGAAAACAGATCAGTAGGAGTGTTCAATGGGAGCTGATGGCAAATTTAATCAATTCTTTGGTAGAAAACGAAACCATTTTTTCTTCCGATCTCTTTCAAGCCGGGCATTTTTTCCAATTCGGCAGTTTTATTGATCTTGGTCACGACGTAGACCGGCTTGTCCGTTTTACCGGTAAAAAGCCAGTTTTCATCGTAGCTTCGGGCGTCCGAAACGGGCCTTTTCCGGGCGTAAAACAGGTGAGCGTAGGACTTGTACCCTTTGGTAATGATATAACAATCCTCATCTGCCTTCGCGGTAAAAAACTCAATTGCCGCCCGTTGGGAATACCCCTCGATCCTGCCGATAAATCCTGCCAGGGTAAGCATGATAAAAACTGCCGTCCCGCCAAAAAGGGCAGGCCAGGCTGTCCGCCAGTTATTTTTCCGGGCATACCGGAAAAAAACGAGCACGGCGGCTAAAAGCAGGAATCCGGCCGCAGCCTCCCAGCCCGTCCAGTGCACGGCAGCGTCCAGGTTAGCCTTTCCGAAAGGATCTTTGATCAAAAATTTCCATCGTTCGGCATTTCTGGCGGCAAACGGCAGGATTATGGTGGCCGCCATATAAACGCCGCCTATCATCCATAGCCCAAATTTCATCCACCGGCTGAGCGCAAGCTTGTTCCCGGTAATTTTATCCATGACCAGCGCCGCCAGAAAGGTCAGCGGGAAATAACACATGGAGGAATAATGGACGATCTTGGACTGGACGATCGAGAACAGGATCAGGACGACCCAGAACAGGAATTTCATCCACCGCCTGAAATCATTCTGCTGGTCCGTTTCTTCCGCCGGTTGGGCAAAAAAAGCGCGAATGGCAAAAATGGAAGCGGGGAAACACCCCACCAGCAAAACCGCGAAATGATAGCCCGGAAACCCCTTGTGGCCCGCATCGTGGGTGCTGAACAGCCGGTATTGGTACCTGTTGAAGGCTTCGATAAACCAGGTGCCGTTTTTCAGGGTCTCCGTTCCATACCAGATCAGCGTGACCAGGGTAGCTGCGAGGGTAAAAAACAGGAATTGCGGTATGTTGACATAAAACCGGAAGCGCTGATAGATCCAGTACACGCCCAGGGTCAGGCAAACGATCAGGTAGGCGACCTGGCCTTTGGTGAGAATGCCCATTCCGGTAAAGAATCCGGCCCAGAAAAGATACGTCCAGTAACTCTTCCTCAACGGGATCCCCTCATAGCCGTTCTTTTTCCAGTGAAACAGCAAAAAGTGATACAGCCCCAGAAAAATAAACAAGTTGAACCAGGGGTCAATGATGCCTGATTTGAAATACAGGAAGGGCAGCACCGAGCCGAAATAGGCGCCTGCCCACAACAAGCCGAACCGATGACTGAAAAACTGACGGCCTATCCGGTAAATAACCACCAGGGTAACTGCCCCGCAAACAGCATTCGGAAACCGGGCGGCGAACTCGCCGACACCCATACCGGCCATCGCCAGGGCCTGCAACCAGAAAAACAGCGGGGGTTTTTCCCAGAACGGCTGAAAATTGATGTAAACCCGGGTATAATCCCTGGTGAGCAACATCTCGCGGCTGATCTCGGCAAAATTGATCTCGTCCCAGTCAAAAAGGTGAACGCCGCCCAGAAAAAGCGTAAAAAAAAGACCGGATATTCCGGCAATCAACAAGGAATATTTCAATTTTTGCCCCATGGAAAAGGAAGATTCGGCTTTTATTTTTTTCTGCTGAACAGATTCAGCACTTTGCTCACAAAATCGTCATTGATCCCCAACCACCCCTTGAGCGTATTGTAAAAGCTGACCAGTTTTTTATCCAGGAAAATGAACAGGCCTTTGATCCCGTCATCGGGCCGGGCCCGGTAGTTGGTTGCTTTTTTCCGGGGGGCGGCTGTTTCTTCCGTGAAGTAATAGAGTGCAATGGACTTCCGGGTCATGTCTTCCGGGCATTGGATCGGATCCGGCAGGCCGTGGTAGGAATCCTCATCCGTATTGAAGATGACGCAACGATTGAAGACCGGGAGCACCTTCCGGGCGCAGGCTTTCATGTCGCGCGTCCAGAGTTCCAGTTCGCCGCGGTATTCCGGCAGCCAGTCTTCATTGAGGTAGACGAGTACGTTTACCCTGCGCCGCCAATTGCGTTTGTGGGGGTGTACGGTGAAATCGGCATGGATGTTCAAAAAACCGCCGCGCTGGCTCTGGTGCAGGCCGCCGCCCTCCAGCGACGGATCGGGTTTGAGCCCCTCGATGCCGGTCAGCCGGCTGAGATAGGTTACAAACCTGTCGCAGTTCAGTTCCCGGATCACTTCCTGGAGATAAGGCGGAATCATGTCCATTTTGTTCAATCCATGCTTTTTTTCATTGACATGAACATAGTGGATCCACCCCTGGTCTTTCACCTTCGGAAAGGCATCCATAGCCATTTTGGCGGCCGGAACCTCCAGAAAGTCTTCAAAAACGGCGTAGGGATAAGGGTGTGCGGATTGATAGGTCCCGGCTTTTTCAGCAAAGACCGCTTCCCATTTGTCGTGGTTGAGGATCACCTGGCGGGTAGCTGCTTCCTGAGTCATTATTCAAATTTAAGAATGATGGGCAAAGATAAGGGAAATCGGTTTACCGCCCCCATTTTTCCAGCTGGTTCAGCACCGCAGAAAAATCCTTGGGGACGGGTGATTGAAAAGTAATCTTCTCTCCGCTGACCGGATGCGTGAGGGTCAGGGTATGGGCATGCAGGGGCGTTCGGGTAAGCAATGGCCGCTCTTCCTGGTCTTTTCCCATACTGAACCCCTTCTTTTTAAAGGCCGACAGGTACAATTCCTTCCGGGGCCCGTACATCGGATCAACGGCAAGCGGAAATCCGATGGATTGAAAGTGGACCCGGATCTGGTGGGTTCGCCCCGTTTTCAGGTCTGCCTCCACCAGGGTATAGTGATGGAACCGTTCAACGACCTGGTAAAGGGTCAGGGCCGGCTTGCCTTTCGGGTGTGTGACCATTTTGCCCGATTGGCCGGGATGTTGAGCTATGGGCAGGTCAATGGCTCCCTGATCATCGGGGAGCCTGCCGTCGAGCAGAGCAAGGTATTTTTTATCCGCGGTTCTGTGCTCAAACTGAAGCGACACCTCGCGGTGAGCCGCCTCGGAAAGGGCAAATAATATGACGCCGGAAGTATCCCTGTCCAGCCGGTGAAGGACCCAGACCTTTCCGACCGTTTTTTCGAGCCAATGCTGAAGGTTCGGTTTTTCGGGTTCGTAACGATCCGGGATCGACAACCACCCCGGCGGCTTGTCAACAGCGAGCAGGTGGTCGTCTTTGTATAAAATTTCAATTTGATTCTTTGCCATTTCCGGTCTATGCCTTGTGTATGGTTATTCCAGCAGGAATTCTCCGCCGAGTTCTTCAAAAAAGCCTGTTTTTTTATTTTTCCGGACATTATTCCAGTCAAAAAACCGGCCGTTCATGGCCACGTATATGCCTGGTTGCAGCACCTGGACAAATGCGATTGCGGCGCCGAGGTTGAAAAATCCATCTGATGAATTGCCGAAGGCATAAGGGATCATAGCGCCCGTTATTACAATCGTCTTATCCTCAATGCCGGCATTGGCGAGGTGCCGGGCCGTTTCAACCATGGTATCGGTTCCGTGGGTCAGCACGATCCGGTCGGCTTCAGCCCGCCTGCAATTATAGGCGATGATCTCCCGGTCCGCTTCGGTCATTTTAAGACTGTCCAGCATCATCAGGGTCTTGACATCGATATCCACGGTGCAACGCCCCCGGTCAAACATTTTCGGCAAATGGGTATCCTTGAAATACAAGGTGCCGTCAATGAAATTATATTCTTTATCGAAAGTGCCGCCGGTTACAAAAACCTGGATCATAATGTTCAATTTACGTCTTTCATGGTCAGCTGGATCCTTTTTCGCTGGTAGTCGATCTCCAGTATCCTGACCGTAACCGCCTGGTGCAGTTTGACCACGTCGGCCGGATTTTTCACAAACCGGTTGGCCAGTTGGGAAACATGGACCAATCCGCTTTCTTTCACCCCGATGTCCACAAATGCCCCGAAATTGGTGATGTTGTTGACGATGCCGGGCAAGACCATTCCCGGGCGAAGGTCGTCAATTGACCGGACTGCTGCAAATTCGAAAGCCTTGGCTTCACCTCTCGGGTCGAGGCCGGGTTTCTCCATTTCCCTGACGATATCGTTCAGGGTAGGCAACCCGACCTGCTCGTCGGTGTACCGCCGAAGATCGATCTGTTTGACCAATTTCGGGTTCCGGATCAGTTCCTCAACGCCGACCCCCAGGTCAGCGGCCATCTGGGCCACCAGGTGGTACCGTTCGGGGTGGACTGCCGTATTGTCCAACGGATTTTTCCCATCCCGGATGCGCAGGAAACCGGCGCATTGCTCAAACGACTTATCGCCCATGCGGGGCACTTTTTTCAAAGCTTCCCTCGATTTGAACGTACCGTTTTCTTTCCGGAAAGTCACAATATTGGCAGCCAGCACGGGCCCCAGGCCTGATACGTAGGTCAACAATTCCTTGCTGGCCGTATTGACATTGATCCCCACCGAGTTCACGCAACTTTCCACCACTTTGTCCAGGTTTTCTTTCAGCAAGGGCTGGTTGACATCGTGCTGGTACTGGCCAACGCCTATGGACTTCGGGTCGATCTTGACGAGCTCAGCCAGCGGGTCAACCAGCCTGCGGCCGATGGAAACCGCGCCGCGGACCGTCACGTCATAATCCGGGAATTCTTCGCGGGCCACTTCGGAGGCGGAGTAGATGGAAGCCCCGGCCTCATTGACCATGAATATTTCGACCTTACGCCCGAATTCCGCAGCTTTGCATACATCCTGGGTTTCCCTGCCCGCCGTACCGTTACCGACGGCAATGGCATCGATCCTGTATTTTTCAACCAGGTCAGCCAGCACTCTTTTTGCTATAAAATCTTCATTCTGAGGCGGGTGCGGATAGATGGTATCGTTATGGAGCAAATGCCCGTTCTCATCCAGACAAACGATTTTGCAGCCGGTCCGGAAGCCGGGATCAATGCCCAATACCCGTTTCTGTCCGAGCGGCGGAGCCAGGAGCAACTGCCGGAGATTGACCGTGAACACGTTAATGGCCTCAAGGTCGGCCTTTTCCTTGGAGGAATGCCGGAATTCGGTTTCAATCGATGGCGCCAGCAGCCGCTGATAAGCATCCTGGACAGCCGTCCGGACCTGATCGCTGGCGTCGCCGAATCCCTTCACAAATAGCTTTGTCAGTCCGGGCAGGGCAGCCTCTTCGTCGGGCTCAATGACCACCCGCAGGAATCCTTCATCCTCACCGCGCCTGATGGCCAGCAGCCTGTGCGAAGGGCATTTGGCGAGCGGCTCGCTAAAGTCGAAATAATCCCGGTATTTGCTCCCTTCCTCTTCTTTGCCGCGGGCAACCTTGGATCGGATCACAGCTTCCTTTGAAAACACCTGCCGGGTTCGGTTCCGCGCCTTTTCATCCTCATTTACCCACTCGGCAATGATGTCGCGGGCGCCCTGGAGCGCGTCTTCCACGTCCGCCACTTCACCGCCGATAAAGGGCTGGGCCAGCCGGTTGAGATCATGGCGGTCCTGGGCGAACAAGGCCTGCGCCAGGGGCTCGAGTCCTTTTTCCTTCGCGATGGTGGCTTTTGTGCGCCTTTTCGGCCGGTAAGGCAGGTAAATGTCTTCCAGTTCTGTCAGGTTGAAACAGGATTCGATCCGCTTTTTCAGGTCGGGAGTCATTTTACCCTGTTCATCGATGGAAGCCAGGATGACTTCTTTGCGTTTTTCCAGGTCGCCAATCCTTTTGGATTCCTTCTGGATGGCGTGAATTTCCGTTTCATCGAGGGAGCCGGTAGCTTCTTTCCGATAGCGGGCGATGAAGGGTACGGTAGCTCCTCCCTCCAGTAATTGCAACGTATTTTTAACCTTATGGGCCGGCAAAGACAAGGATCCGGCGATGAACTGAACAAAATCTAGCGCCATGTGCGATTGGAATTGGGCCGCAAAGGTAGGAAAAATCGGTTGGGTTTGGTCCAGTTCCTCGATTCCTCAGTTGATTGACGCTGCAGTAGATTATTTTTGCTGTTTTAAGCGGGGAGCCAATGTTCCGGTTCCCTTTTTTATCTCACCGGCAATTTCGCGTTCTTTCCACCAGCCGTAGATCCAGACACCGGACAAGGCGCTGATCAGGGTGACGAGAATAACCGTGTAGCCGCTGCCGATCTGGACGTACAGCGGTCCCGGACAAGCTCCGGTGAAGGTCCAGCCGATACCGAAAAGGAAGCCGCCGATGATGACGCCGCGGTGAAACTTCTTGGGTTTCAATACGATCGCTTCTCCGTTCAGGGCCTTGAGCTTGAATTTTTTGATCAGGAAAACGGAGACCATGCCGGTAACGACCGCTGTGCCGATGACCCCGTACATATGTATGCTTTCAAGCCGGAACATTTCCTGTATCCTGAACCAGGAAATGATTTCAGCCTTGACAAAGATGATGCCGAAGAGGACTCCGGCGATCAGATAACCGTAGTTTGCCTTGAAGGTTTTCATCAGTTCAGCCATTTAAGGATGTTGGGCAACAAAAGGTGAGCGCTGAAGAAGCCGCCGGCCATAAAACACATGGAAGCCACCAACGAAGGCCATTGGAGGTCGGCAAGGCCCATGATGGTATGGCCTGAGGTGCACCCTCCGGCGTACCGGGTCCCGAACCCTACCAGGAAGCCGCCGATCACGAAAAAGATCAGGCCTTTTAATGAGAACAGGTTTTCCCAGGTAAAAATATCCGAGGGCAGCAGTCCGGTAAAGTCCTGAATGCCGAGGTCCTGCAAGGCTGCCGTAGTTTCGGGATTAATGGCCACAGGCGCCGGATTTTGCATCCAGGTCTGGGCGATGAAGCCGCCGATTATAGCGCCGGTCAGGAAGAAAATATTCCACAAGTTATCCCGCCAGTCGTATTTGAAAAAGCTCAGGCCGGCGGGAACGCAGGCGGCGCATATGTCCCGGAATGAAGACGAAATGCCGAATTTCTTATTGCCCAGCAAGAGCAATGCCGGCACCAGCAGGCCGATCATAAAGCCCGCCAGGTACCACGGCCAGGGCCGTTGCAACAGTTCCAACATGTCAACCAGATTTTGTGATCCGGCGTCAAAGGTAAGGATATTACCCAATTCCTATTAAAACGATAGGAAATAATTCAGCCTACCATAATGCGGCGTAAATGGCTGCGAGGATAAGGCAAATAACAAGCGTCATGACCGAAAAGACCCGATCTGTCCGGAACATGGCCCTATCCAGTTCGATAGCCTTGGCATCCGGAACACCCTTGCCGTTGAGCAACCGCACGCACAGCACGAGGGTCAGGGCCAGGGTGAAAGCCCCCCACCCTACCGAACCGGCCGCAAACGGCTCAACGATCAGCTTAACGCCTGTAACGCCGGCAATGCCCGCCAATACGGCGATCAGCCCGAGCCGGAAGCTCATGCTGGTATGTTCCTGACCGTCGGCGGCCTTGACCTGCTTGCCTTCAATAATGGAAAGGATGACCAGAACAAAAGAACAGATCAGAAAAGTGATGGCCATCCGGTCGATAAACGGAATTTGCGGGAGCAGCAGTTTGAACGCCGTGGACAGCGGTATGGCCAGGATGACTACGATCACAGCGGCTTTGGCGGTCGTGCGTTTCCAGAACATGCCGAACAGGAAGATCGCCACAACCCCCGGGCTGATGAAACCGGTGTATTCCTGAATGAACTGGATCACCTGCCCCAGGTTCCCGAGCAGGGGGCCGAGCAAAGCGCCGATCAGCAGTGCGCCGGCGGCCGATAACTGACCGACCCTGACCTGGGTTTTTTCAGAAGCTTCCGGATTGATCAGTTCTTTATAAATATCCAGGGTGAAAATCGTGGATGCGCTGTTGACCATAGAACTGATGGAAGATCCGATCGCGGCCACCAAAGCGGCAAAGGTCAGTCCTTTGAAACCGATCCCGACGTAATTATTGAGCACCCATGGAAAGGCCTCGTCCGCTTTGTGGATATCCGCATTCAATACAAAGGCGGCAATGCCGGGTACGATCACAATGATCGGCATCAGGATCTTGAGGAAGGCTGCAAAGGCAACACCCCGTTGGGCCTCGCCGAGATTTTTGGAGGCCAGCGCCCGTTGGATGATATACTGGTTGTTGCCCCAGTAATAAATATTGGCAATCCACATGCCGCCCAGCAATACCCCGATTCCGGGCAACAGGTTATACGACGACTGGGTGGTGCCGGAAAGCCGTTCGGTATAGGTGTCAGACGTTGAGAAAATCATATTGAAGCGTTCGGGCGTTTTCTCGTAGAGGACGTCCAGCCCATGGAAAAAACTGCCGTCGCCGACCGCTGAAACCACAAAGTAGGAAGCCAGGAAGCCGCCGAAGATCAGGACCACCACCTGTACGACATCCGTCCAGACCACGGCTTTCAAACCGCCGAAGATAGAAAAGGAAGCCGAGTAGATCACCAGCCCCAGAATGCCGATGAACAGCGGAATGCCCATCAGGTTTTTGATGGCCAGGCCGCCGAGGTACAACACGGAGGTAATGTTGATCAAAACGAACAGCGCGACCCAGAAAACGGACATGATGGTGCGGACCGTTCTGTTGTAGCGCATTTCCAGAAACTGGGGCATGGTATAAATGCCTTTTTTCAGGAAAACGGGGAGAAAATATTTCGCTACCAGGATCAGGGTAATGGCCGCCATGAGCTCATAGGAAGCGATTGCCAAACCGATCTCAAACCCGGATCCGTTCATCCCCATGATCTGTTCTGTGGAAATATTGGAAGCGATGAGGGAGCCGCCTACCGCCCACCAGGGCAGGGCTTTGCTGGCCAGAAAATAGTCCTGTGCGCTTTCCGTTTTTTCCCGGTTGGCGATCCAGACGCCGAACCCCATCATGGCCAGGATATAGCCGAAGAACACAATCAGGTCAATTGTCGGAAGTTGCATTTAAAGTTGGTTTGTGTTTAATGCGTTTCAATTTGATGGTCGAAAAATAGAAAATAAAATACATCCTGTCCGGAATATCGCCTTAATTTTACATCTGCCCAGGTGGAATGTGCAATTTTAATGCAAGCCGGAATGCAGCTATTTCCTGTTTGCGACGTTTGTATTGATGAAAGGGCCGGCTTATCGAAGATTGAACCAGGGAAAATCACCTGAGCGATAGCTTGCCGTGAGATTACAGCCGTAGATGAAATTGGGACGAATAATAACACTCATATCGCTTGTCGTGGCTTTCGGCATTCCCCTGGCCGGTCAGAATGCCCTTGAAAAGCGCATAAGCGTACATTTCACCGAAACGTCCCTTGAGCAGGCGCTGGTCCAGTTGCTCGACCGGTACGATGTTCCCCTGGCCTTTAGCCCCGATTTAATCCCAACGCAAAAAATCACGCTTGACGCAGAAAATCAGCCTGTCCGGTTGATCCTGGAGCAACTCCTCAATGCCACCCGCCTCAAATTCAGGCTCGACGGCCCATACATCAGCATCTACCTCGCGGCGCCCAAAACAAGGACCTTTACGATCAGCGGTTTTTTGTCCGACATCCAAACGGGGGAGCGATTGATCGGCGCCGGCATCTGGGTGCCGGATCCCGGTCAGGGGACAACGACGAATGAATACGGTTTTTACAGCCTCAGTCTGCCCGAAGGCGAAAAAAAGATCACCTTTTCCTATCTCGGTTACGACCCGCTGGTCCGGACGGTTGAACTGGACCGGAATATCCGGCTGGACCTTGAGCTCGGCGGTTCGCTGACTTTGCAGGAAGTGGTGGTGGTAGCCGAAGACTCCCTCCACCATTTTGATACCCGGTCGGACGGAGCTTTCTCCATACCGGTATCCGTCATTGAAAACATGCCGGCCCTGGGCGGGGAGGCGGACCTGATCCGGACCGTTCATTTCCTGCCCGGTGTCCAGACCGGAACGGACGGACTGGAAGGCATCCATGTACGCGGCGGCGGCCCGGGCGACAATCTCATGCTGGTGGACGGCGTCCCGATCTACTACGTGTCCCACGGGGCAGGGTTGTTCAGCATTTTTCCGACCAATGCCGTGCGGAGCGCCAATTTCTACCGGGGGGCCTTCCCGGCCCGGTTCGGCGGTCGGACAGCTTCCGTGCTGGATGTCAGGACCCGGGAAGGCAATCAGAAAGAATTCCATTCCCGGATCGACCTGGGGTTGACAACTTCCAAGCTGGCGGTTGAAGGCCCCATTCAGAAAGGCAAAGGCGGTTTCTTTTTTACCGGCAGGCTGTCCATCATCGACCGGTATCTCCGGCAAAAATCGGTCGAACTCAAGCAAGATAACGGTGAAGAGGGTTTTGTCGATTATGGATTCAACGACTGGTTTGCCAAACTCAATTATGCATTCTCCTCAAGGGACCGGCTCTATTTCAGTTTTTTCAGCGGAGACGACGACCTCGACAATTCCGGATCCGCAGCGGATACCCTCGTCATCCGCAATTCAGGCGGCGGCCTCCAGACCTTCCGGATTTACCAGAAATATGAAGAAAAACTGAAATGGGGCAACCGGGTGGCCGCTCTGCGCTGGAACCACCTTTTCTCCGACAAGCTGTTCGTGAATACCACCCTGACCTACAGCAAACTCAAGGTGGACGCCGACTATTTTTCACTGGACTCCATTATCGCCATCCCGTCCCGGCAATTCATCAGTCTTTTCTCCCTGGTCAAATTCCGTTCGGGCATCCTGGACCGGGGGTTCAAAACAGACTTTGACTTTATCCCCTCCCCCAACCATTTCATCCGGTTTGGGGTTCAGTTCAACGGCAGGCGTTTCCAACCCGGCGCCATCAACCTCGACCAGACGCTCCAGGAGGTAGATCCGGAACAGGCGTTCAACAGCGAGAGCATTTCTACAAGTGAATTTTCGGTGTACGCGGAAGATGAATGGAAAATCAGCAAAAAACTTACATTTAACCTGGGTATCCGGGCTGTTTCGCAAAGTGTGCGCAGGAAAAATTACCAGACCTTCCAGCCCAGGTTTTCCTTCTTGTGGAATATGGCGGATAAATGGTCGTTGCGCGGCGGCTTCAGCAGGATGGAGCAGTTTGTTCACCTGCTTTCCAATTCCAGCCTGGGGCTGCCTACCGATCTTTGGGTACCGGCCACCGAACGATGGCGGCCGCAGGATGTCTGGTCAGGCGAACTCGGCCTGGACTTTCAGCCGTCGCCTGTCTGGCAATTCAGCCTGGACGGGTATTATCGGAGGCTCAACCACTTGCTCCAGTTTTCGGAGGGCGCCAATTTGCTGACGGGTTGGGAAAACAATGTAACCGAAGGCGCGGGCCGCGCTTTCGGCGCTGAGGTCTCTATCCGCAAAAACTTCGGCAGGACAACGGGCTGGATCTCCTACGCATTGGCTAAAACCGACCGGCGGTTCGACCGGATCAATAACGGCCGATGGTACCCGTACAAGTATGACCGCCGTCACGATCTGAAAATCCTTGCATTTCACCGGATATCGCCCAGTATCGGTTTTTCGGCCGACTGGGTTTTCTCAACCGGGTTCGCATTCAGTTTGCCGCTCGAAAAATATCCGGTCAACCTCCCGGTGATCTTTTTCCCGCCTGAAGATTTTGAGGTTGTCGTATTCGATCAGAAAAACGCTTACCGGATGCCGCCTTATCACCGGTTGAACCTGAGTGTAACCTATCGTTTTCCGAAGAAAAATCTCCGGCACAGCGTTCAAATCGGCCTGTACAATGTCTACAACCGGCGAAACGCCCTTTATTACGACCTGAAAACCGAATATGTCAACGAGAACTTCACTTTGACGCAGGTCAGAAAACCGGTGCAGGTGAAACTGCTGCCGAGGATTCCCATTTTCAGCGCCACCTTCAATTTTTAGCCGCCCGCACAAGGCCGGCAAGCCCTTTTATCCATTCCGGATTGTCGTTCAGGCTGGGTACGAGGTCAACCCGCTCTCCCCCAAGGGAGGTGAACAAATCCTGGTATTCCACTTTGATTTCAATAAGCGTTTCCAGACAATCCGCCACAAAAGCCGGGCTAAAAACCAGCAGCCTTTTGGCGCCTTTGGCTGCCTGCTCGGTGATGACCGCACTGGTATAGGGCTGCGCCCAGGCCTCCGGGCCCAGGCGGCTTTGAAAAGTCGTGGTGTACCGGCTCGCATCCAAACCGAGTTTTTCTACGATCGCAGCCGTGGTGCCATGGCATTGGGCTGAGTAGCAGAATTGGTTGGTTGTGCAAACCGAAGCGCAGCAATCGCTTTTTTGCAGGCAATGTTTGCCGGTCAGGTCGGCTTTCTTCAACTGCCGCTGGGGCAACCCGTGGTAGCTGAAGAGGATATGGTCGTAGCTTGTCAGGTCGAAAGCCCGGGCATTTTCAGCGAAAATATCCACCAGCGGGCCATAGTTGTAATAACTGTTGATGAACCGGATCTCTGGAATGGATTCCCATTTCCGGACTACTTTCATCACGGCTTCATGAATCGAGCCGGTCGTAGCCGAGGCATATTGCGGAAAAAGAGGCACAACCAGGATATCGCTGACCTGGTTCCGCGCAAGCCGATCCAGGGCGGCGGGAATGGAGGGTTGCTGGTAGCGCATGGCCAGCTCAACCTGGTAGGTTTCACCCATCAATTGCTGCAATCCGGCGGCGATCCGCTCACCATACACCTTGAGGGGAGACCCCTCGGGCGTCCAGAGATGCTGGTACAATTTGGCGGATTTTCCGGAACGGAAGGGTGCAATAATGCCCCGGACCAGTAAGTTCCTGGCAAGCCAGGGATAGTCGACCACCCGCGGATCCAGCAAAAATTCGGTCAGGTACCGCTTGACGGCATTCCGGGTGGGCGCATCCGGTGTGCCTAAATTGACCAATAAAATTCCTTTTTTAGCAGCAACGTCCATTTTTCCAGCATTGTGGTGCAAAAATAAGCGCCAATACCCTCTGTTCGGTAACGGCATTGTCAAATTCGGTATTCCGGTATCGGGGATTTCAAGTAACCGCAATTTACCCTACCTTTGCATCTTCAAAAATCAGAACCTATGGAAAAGCCCCTTATTCTGGTGACAAACGACGACGGCATCACGGCCATGGGCATCAGAGCCCTGGTTGAAGTGGCCTGCGAAATCGGCGAGGTGGTCGTCGTTGCTCCTGATTCCCCGCAATCCGGCATGGGGCATGCCATCACCATTCACAATCCGTTGCGCCTGCACAAATCGCTGGCCTTTGACCAATTGGAAGCCTATGAATGCAGCGGCACCCCGGTGGACTGCGTGAAACTGGCTAAAAACGTGGTTCTCAAGGATCGCAAGATAGACCTCTGCGTTTCCGGCATCAACCACGGCTCCAACGCTTCGATCAATATCATCTATTCCGGCACCTTGTCGGCAGCTATGGAAGCCAGCCTGGAAGGTATCCCATCCATTGGGTTTTCGCTGCTGGATTACAATCACAATGCGGATTTTGAGCCTTGCAAGCCGTTTGTGGCAAAGCTGATGCGGCATGTCATCAAAAACGGCCTCCAGGAAGGCAGTCTCCTGAATGTAAACATACCCAACCTGCCGGGTGACGAGATCAAAGGCCTGATGGTATGCCGGCAGGCCGAGGCCCGCTGGATCGAAGAGTTCCAGGAAGCCCGCGACCCCAGAGGGCAGAAATACTACTGGCTGACCGGAAAATTTGTCAATGACGACCACCACAGCCAGGACACTGATGTCTGGGCGCTGGACAACGGGTTCATCTCCGTTGTGCCTTCCAAACACGATCTCACGAATTATTCCGCTATCCCTGCTTTGAAAACCAGCCTGAACAATCACGCCATATGATTAATAAAAATGCGATCTGGGTAGGCGTCCTCATAGCCCTGCTGACCCCGTTTGTGAGCTATGCCGTACTGCTCATGATCTATGAGCGGCTGGATGCCATGGGCTGGAGCAGTTCCATTGGTCTGGGCTCCCTGTTCCAGGAGCGTACGCTCATCCTTGTAGGTATTTGCTTCAACATATTCTGGGTCAATTATTTTCAGAAAAAACGGTTGTTCCAGTCCCTGCGAGGTGTTGTCATTGCCACCATCCTGGCGGCTTTCGGCTGGTTGTTCTACTATTGGGAGATCTTTTTCTAACCGCCCATGAAATACTTTATCGTAGCCGGCGAAGCTTCCGGCGACCTCCATGGTTCCAATCTGGTGAAAGCGTTGAGGTCGCAGGATCCCGGCGCGGAGATCTGCGGCTGGGGAGGAGACCTCATGGAGGCGGCAGGCGCGCGCATACTCAAGCACTACCGCGACCTGGCATTTATGGGTTTCTGGGAAGTCATAACCCACCTGGGCGCCATCCTGCGCAATTTCAGGATTTGCAAGCGTCAGATCCTGGATTTCAGTCCCGATGCGGTGATCCTGATCGATTATCCGGGATTCAACCTTCGACTGGCGCCGTGGATAAAAGCACAGGGGTTCAAGGTCAATTATTATATCTCGCCCCAGTTGTGGGCCTGGAAGAGCGGCCGCGTAAAGATCATCAAATCAAGCGTCGACCGGTTATACGTGATCCTGCCTTTCGAGCCGGAATTTTACGCCCGGTACGAATATGATGCCGACTTTGTAGGCCATCCGCTGCTGGATGTGGTTTCGGACTTCAAAACCGACCCCCGGTTCAGGGAGCGGAACGGGCTTGATCCAAGGCCGGTCATTGCCCTGTTGCCCGGCAGCAGAAGGCAGGAAATATCCAGGATTTTGCCGGTACTCCTGACCCTGCCGGCGGCATTCCCGGATTTTCAGTTTGCGGTCGGCGGCGCGGGCGCCATACCGGTAGCATTTTATGATGAGATCATTGCTCAATCCGGTGCAACGGGTAAAGTGAAACTGATCCATGGAGCAACCCATCAATTGCTGAACATAGCCCATTCGGCGGTGGTGGCCTCGGGCACCGCCTCCCTGGAAACCGCCCTGTTCGGGGTTCCGGAAATTGTCGTTTACCGCGGCAGCGGGATCTCTTTCTGGATTGCCAAACGGCTGGTGCATGTTTCCTATATTTCGCTGGCCAACCTGATCCTGGACCGGGCCCTGCTCAAGGAACTCATCCAGGACGACCTGAACCCGGACAGGCTCAGGATGGAAACCCGGCATTTGTTGACCGCTGAGGAACAAAATCGCCTTAAACAGGGCTATGCCGAATTGAGGGAAGTCCTCGGCCAACCCGGCGCCTCCCAGCGCACTGCTGAAAAAATCATCGGTTTCCTGACCGGGCAATCCAAATAATCCGTTCGTCCATGACCTTTGACGTAACCATTCCCGTTTTAAACGAAGAAGCGACCCTGAAACAACAGGTCGGCATCCTGCACCGCTTTCTGACCGAAAATTACCCGGACCGAAGCCAGTGGAAAATCATTATTGCCGACAACGGTTCAACGGACCGCACAAGGGAGCTCGCAAAAGAGCTTGAGACGATTTACCCCGAAGTGCGATTGCTGACCGTGCCTAAAAAAGGGGTCGGCCTGGCCTTGAAGCATTCCTGGGGCCGGTCGGAGGCCGATATCGTAGGCTATATGGATCTCGACCTGGCAACCGACCTCCGGCATTTCCCGGAAGCTTACTCGGCGCTGGCGGATCAGGGCTGCGATTTTGTGTACGCCACCCGGCTCCATCCCCGGTCCAGGGTGATCGGCCGAACCCTGAAAAGGGAGATTTCCTCCAGGGGGTTCAACTGGTTGCTGAAAGCTTATCTGGGCGTAAAATTCTCGGACGGGATGTGCGGATTCAAATTCCTGAAGCGGGAAGCTTATCTGAAGTTATCGGACCGCGGCGCCCAAAACGACGGTTGGTTCTTTTCCACCGAACTCCTGATCACGGCGGAATGGCTGAAGCTCAAGGTATTCGAATTGCCGGTCACCTGGACGGATGACGCCGCCAGCAGCAAGGTCCGGATCATACCGCTCGCCAAACGGTATTGGCAGGATATGAAGGCCATTAAAAAGAAAAGATAAACTGACTCGAGACGATGAAACATGACGCTTTTCCGGAGCTGGTCCTTGGGTCGGCTATGTGGGGTTGGACCGTCGGGCGAAACACGGCCTTCCAGTTGCTGGATTATTTCTACGAATCCGGCTTCCGGAGCGTTGACGGCGCCACCAACTATCCCATCGACAAAAATCCCGGGCATTTCAGGCTGTCGGAACAAATCCTGGCGGAATGGACGCGGGTGAATCAGGTAAATGACCTGAGGGTCATCATGAAGGTCGGCAGCCTGGACAATATGCGCAGTCCGGACCACAACCTGACCAAGAGTTTTCTCCTGCTGGCCATGGATCATTACGGCGCACTTTTCGGCGGAAACCTGGACACCCTGATGATCCATTGGGACAACCGGGATGATGAAGCAGCC
Source organism: Lewinellaceae bacterium (assembly GCA_020636325.1). Taxonomy (GTDB): domain Bacteria; phylum Bacteroidota; class Bacteroidia; order Chitinophagales; family Saprospiraceae; genus JACJYC01. Next base: position 694,540 of record JACJYC010000004.1, on the reverse strand, counting down.
ATACGGGAATCTTACGAGGCGTTGGCCATTGCGCAGGAAAAAGGAATCGCTGCGGGATTATCCGGCATCCGGCGGCCTGAAATCCATGCGCTGGTCAACCAGGCGTTCGGCCTGGACCTTCTGATTCAGATCAAACATAACCTGTTGTACTCCGATTACGAGCGGTACGCACCTTTTCACGGGAAACGGCGATTTATAGCCTACGGCATCAATGCCGGCGGGATAAAACTGGAAAAGGAAAACTATACAGGCAAGAGCTCGTTAATTGTCCGGGGAGGAAAACCCGATGAGGAATTTGCGAACAAGGTCCGAAGCTTTTTAAACGCCCTGGACCAACGATCCTTTCCGGCGCCGCTGACCAGCTTCAACCAGCTGGCGATGATCCACGCGTTTTACAGCCCCGGACTGGCCGGCATTTTGGCGGGGCCATCCGGAATAGCGCAGCTGGCCGACACCATCCAATTCTACAGCCTGCTGAAGGAAGGCGCCTATGCAAGCGTATACGGCGTTTTACCTGCCGGCAACCAGGGGTGATCAGTTGTCGCCGATCCGGATCTCGATCTTTCCGCCCTGGATATCCAGCTCCAGGCGGTCAATGTTTTCCAGCCATTTAACCAGCGAGTCGCCCAGCATTTCCCGGCGCCAGCCCGAACCGATCACCGCCTCTCTGAGGTCATCGTCATTGCGGAATTTATCCACCATGTTCTTAGGCATGACCAGGGAAGGTGTAATCCCCTGGTTGATCGCCTGATATTTGACCAGCAGATACAACATTTCCAGCACAATATCATCGCCGATATCATCGTCCTTGTCGGGCCTCGGGATTTGCGCCAGGATCTTCTTCTCCTCAGGCGTAGCGGGCTTTTCGATGAACTCCATGAACAGGCTGCCGTATTTATCCGTGATCTTATCCGGAATATGCCTGTTTTTCTTGAGGGCATCCTTTCCCGCTCCGATACTCTTGATGATATGCGTAATGATCTTGCTGGGCATCACCATTTCCCGGGAATAATCCTTGGCCTCGGCTGTCTCGCGCCGCCACGTCAGCATGCGCAGGAGAAACAAACGCTCGCGTTGGTTCAAGGACCGCATCAGGTTGTGTGAAATAATTTCCTGGTTGGGATCCTTGGCGTAATAGGCATGCGTTTCGAGCTTGGCAAACTCTTCCTCCGCCCAGCGAAGCCGGTCTTTTTTGAGGAGTTTGGACTCCAGGCTGTGCCAAAGGTCGGGAAGCGGGATGACATCCTCCATCGCGTATTTCATTTCCCTGGGCTGCAGCGGCCGCCTTTCCCAGTTGGCTACGGCGTATCCCTTGTCGAGGCTGATCCGGAGTTCGCCCTCTACAAGCCGTCGGAACGAAACGGGGTATTTGTACCCGGTGAAAGCGGCTGCGATCTGGGTGTCAAATACGTTATTCGGCGTGATGCCGTAGATATTGTGCAATAACCGGTAGTCATTTTCGCCGGCATGCGTAATCTTTACTATTTTTGGATCCTGAATGATCTCCAGCAGCGGATCGAGGCTTTTCAACGCAAGCGGATCGATGAGATAGCGGCCCTTCTGCGTAATGACCTGGATCAGGCACAACAAGGTATTAAACCGCTTTTCACCGACAAATTCAGTATCAAAACCCAACCAAGGCACATCTTTGCTGGTTGAATAAAAGGACGCCAGCGCCTGCTCTGTCTGGATCAAATCAAATTTGGGGTCATGCATTTGCAGGTGTAATAAGTGTTAAGGAAAAATTAAACATTGTTTTAATTTGTGTAAGATTTTTTAAAGGTGCATCCATATTAAAAACCATTGAAAAAATCGTTTTTGAGTCCAAGGGCAGGTAAGTTTTATCGCCCGGCAAGTTAAAAAGAAATTGTCAATACTATGAAAATCATCAAGCGCCTTCTTTTAATCGCAGGTATTTTGCTGGTGGTCCTGATCGGCGCCGCAATTGCCTTGCCTATTATTTTCAAGGATGAGATCCTGGCCAAAGCCAAGGAAGAGATCAACAAGAATGTCCGTGCCCAGGTCGATTTCTCTGATGTCAGCCTTTCTCTGCTGCGGAGTTTCCCCAATTTCTGCTTTCGGATGGAGGATTTCTCGGTGGTTGGAATTGACACGTTCGCCGGCTACCCGCTGGCCAAAGGAAAAGCCGCAGAATTCACCATCGACCTCAAGTCGGTGATCAATGCGGATGCGCCCATTTCCATCAAATCGGTGAGCCTGGAAGAGCCCGACATCAATATTCTTGTACTCGAGAACGGCCTGGCCAATTACGATATCACCGTCCCGACCGATGAAAGAATCGAAGAAACCGCTGAAAGTACCGATTACAGCGGTGTCCGGATAAAGTTGGATAAATACAGCATCACCGGCGGCAAATTCGTGTACGACGACCGCCAGGGCGGCACTTATGTCTCCATCAACGACCTGAATCATTCCGGCAAAGGCGATTTCACGATTGATGTCTATGACCTGGACACCAAAACAACCATCGGTGAAATGACCGTGTCGCAGGGCGGCATTACCTATCTTAAAAAGGCCAGGGCCGATCTGGACGCCATTTTCAACATCGACCAGACCAACAGCAAGTACACCTTAAAAGACAACAAGCTTACGGTGAACGACCTGACGGTCAATGCCGAAGGGTTCGTGCAACTCCTGGCGGAAGATATCGCCATGGACCTGAGTTTCAGTACCCCCGAATCCGATTTCAAAAGCCTGTTTTCCCTGATCCCGAACGCCTATATCCAAGGATACGAGTCGGTGAAAGTCGACGGCCAGTTCGGACTCAGCGGCAATGTAAAAGGATCGTACAACGGCGAAAAAGAACAATACCCCGCCTTCCACATCAAGATGAATGTGGATAACGGGAATGTGAAATACCCCGACCTGCCGCTCGGCATTTCCAACATATTTGCCGACGCCACGGTGGACAGCCCCTCCAGCAATTTTGACGATATGAAGGTAGACCTGCCCAGGTTCAGCCTCCGCATCGGGTCCAATCCGCTGGAAGGGTCCTTCGCGCTGCGTCATCCCATCTCCGACCCCGCAGTGGACACCAAAGTCAAGGGCGTGATCGTGCTCGATGACCTGGCCAAGGCTTTTCCCATACCCGCCACCGAAGAAATGAGCGGCCGGATCAATGCAGATATGGCGGTCAATACGACCTTGTCCCTGATTGAGAGCCAGCAATATGAGAAGGTGAACATGTCCGGTTCGATGGACGTAAACAACCTCAAATACAAAGGCGAGGGTTTGCCGCTGGTGAATATCCGGACGGCTAAAGCGGAATTCACCCCAAAATTCGTCCAGATCGACGGCTTTGATGCCGATTTGGGCAAAAGCGACCTGAAAGCATCCGGCAGGGTCGACAATATCCTGGCCTATTTCTCTCCGGAAAAAACCATGACCGGGCAGATGACCGTTCGTTCCAATAATTTTGACCTGAACGAGTGGATGCCGGAAGAAACCAATGAATCCGCAGCGGCAACTGCACCGGCAATCGCAGATGCCCAGACGGAGCAGCCCGCGTCCGTGGAAATCTTCGACCGGTTTGATTTTGACCTCGACTCCAGGATCAATAACCTTACCTACGGCGAATACAAGATCAAGGATATGGTGGCCGTAGGCAACATGAAACCCAACCGGCTTGAAGCAAAGGAATTCAGCGCCTCCATCGGAGAAAGCGATTTTTCTTCCAGCGGCGTGATCACCAATATGTTCGATTACCTGTTCGACAACGGCACCCTGGGCGGCAACCTGTCCTTGCGCTCCCACCTGATGAACCTCAACCAGTTCATGACGGCAGAGGGATCCTCCGTTTCAGCTACAGAGCCCGTTACGGAAGCCCAGGCATCCGAACTGGAGCCTTTCCTGGTGCCCGCCAATATCAAGATGAACATCAATGCGGATATCGACCGGTTGATCTATACCAATATGGAGTTGAAGGACCTGAAAGGGGAAGTTACCGTTGCCGATCAGGCGGCCATCCTGGAAAACGCCGAAGCGCGCGCTTTGGGCGGCACCATGGCCGTTGCCGGCAGCTATGACACCAAAGACCCCCAGGCGCCGGCCTTTACGTTCAAATACGACCTGAACAAGCTGGATTTCAAACAATCCTTCAATACGTTCAATACCTTCCAGCAATTGGCGCCGATCGGGAAATTCATTTCAGGCAATTTCAGCAGCAGCCTGATCCTGGAAGGCGAACTGGGCAAAAATATGTACCCTAAATTGTCTACCGTCAATGCCCAGGGATTCCTGGAAACCGTGAACAGCATTATCGCCGGGTTCAAACCCCTGCAGGCGGTCGGCAATGCCCTCAACCTGGATTACCTGAAAGAAGAAATGAAGCTGGAGAACACCAAAAACTGGTTTGAGATCAAAAACGGCCTGGTAGAAGTGAAGCCTTTTGATGTGAAAGTTAAGGACATCGGTCTGAACATCAGCGGGACCCATGGTCTGAACCAGGACATGGATTATAAGATCAAAGCCAGGATCCCGAGGAAACTGCTCGAAAAAGGCGCTGTCGGTCAGGCGGCCAACTCGGGGTTCAACCTGCTGCAAAAGGAGGCTTCCAAGTTAGGGGTAAGTCTTCAGAAAAGCGAGTTTGTCAATGTGCTCGTGCAGTTGACCGGCTCGCTGGCCGATCCGAAAGTAAAGCTCAATCTGCTGAGCGGCGACGGCGAACAAACCCTGGCAGAAGCGGCCTCCGAAACCGTCAAGGACGAATTGAAGGCCCAGGAGGAAAAACTGCGTTCCGAAGCGGAGAAAAAACTGGAGGAAGGCAAGGCAGTTGTCAATGAGAAAGTGGACAAAGCTGTCGATACGGTCAAATCGGTCGTCACCAAAAAAGCGGAAGAACTGACCAATCAGGCCAAGGACAAAGCCGGAGAATTGCTCAAGGACAAGGTCGGCGAAGCCGTGGGCTCAACCATTGATTCGACCGCCAAGAAGAAGCTGGATGAGGTGATCAACACCAAGACCAACCAATCCGCTGACGACATCAAGAAAGAACTTGAGAAGTTCAATCCGTTCAAAAAGAAGAAAAAGGAAGGCGGGAATTAACCTTCCTGCCTTTGCTTAGAACTTGGGACAGAGAACCGTATCGTTCTCATATTCGCCCAGGTAAGCGATCGAGATCTCCAGCGCTCCCTGACCGTTTCTGTTCAGGTTCAGCGCTGTGAGATTCAGGTCGTAGCTTACGCCGAACAGGAAATTATTGAATTCAAGGCCGGTCATCACGATGGCAGCATCCAGGTAGGGTGACTGTTCCTCATCCCGCGTGGTCCGGGCCCAACCGCCGAAATGGAGCGCCGTGTTGCCGGATTGGTTAACGGCAATCCGGATATTCGACCCTGCATTGACGGCAAAATGCGGTCCCTGGCTGTAGACCAGCAGTCGGGGTGATACTTTCACGACTTCTCCGACCGGGATCTGCAGGGACAGGTGGGCGGTATACTTCCTGAACAGGTAATTTTTGTCGTAACGGTCCGGCTTTTCCTCATCGTAGAAAAAGCTGGTTTGCGGTTCCATGATGTGGTGAATGGCCGCGCCGGCGAAGAAGCCTATGCCCCGGTTGGGAGAATAGGAATAGTTGATGCCGGCGTGGAAATCGTTGTATGCAAAGTTGTTTTCAGGCAATTCCTCAGCGGTCGGGTTGGTATATCCGTCGGATCCGTTGAACTGATCATCAAAGGTCAGACTGCCGTACACGACGTTGCGCTGGGCCAGCCCCACCTGAAAGCCGGCGCTCAGGAATTGGTCATTCCTTCGGCTGAGGCTCTTGTGAAAGGCGCCGGAAAGCATGATCTGGTTGGTGCTGAAACCCGGAATGCTGACCTTGTCGCTGTAAAAGATCATTCCTGCGCCGAAAGCGTCTTTGCCGGGCTTTTGAAGGCGCCCCAACTGAAAGCGGAAATCGGCCGCGGCCGAATAGGTCGTATACGGGTTTTCCAGCGCATGGCGCCATTGGTCCCTGTAAATAAATGAGAATCTGTATTTTCCCTGAAAACTCCCGGCTAATGCGGGGTTGAGCGACAGAGGCGAGGCATAGAATTGGGTAAAATGCTGATCCTGGGCTTTTAAAGAATTGATAACCAGAAGCAAAGCGCAAATATAGAAGGTATTTCTAATGTTCATGTTATTCAGTTGAGCTTAAAAACCTGGCGAAGGTAAGTTGAAATGTTCAGTCAAATCAACGGAAAATTAGGGAATAATATTATTTTTGGGTGAACATAGCAGGATAAGGCCCATATGAGCTACGCAATTTGCCCCTTAAGCTCGGCGGCGGTACGCAACAGTCCATCGCATAAAAGTGAAATGATTTCCCAGATGCTTTTCGGGGAAACGGTGGAAATATTGGAAACCAAGGGTCGCCAATGGGCCAGGGTGCGGTTTTCGGATGATAACTTCATCGGATGGGTAGCCCTCCACCAGATCGAGCCCATTACGCCTACCGAATGGACCGCCTACCAGCAACAATTTGCCTTTGTGCTGGATCCCTGGAATACCGTACGGCATGACCAATTCTTCCTGCCGCTGGGCCTCGGCGCCAGGCTGCCCTTATTTGACGGCATCCGGTTCCAGCTGGGTGAAAAATCCTTTACCTTCAGCGGTCAGGCGGTTTTTCCGCAGGATATCCAATCCTCCGGGGACATGATCCTGAAACTGGCCCGCCGCTACATGAACGTACCCTTCCTCTGGGGCGGCAGGTCTTCGATGGGCGTAGACAGCCCGGGCATGATCCAGGTGGTATACCGGATGGCCGGCATCAACCTACCCCGCGAATCGTTCCAGCAGGTCCTTATCGGCGAAACGGTTGACTTTGCCGAACAAGCTCAACCCGGTGATCTGGCCTTTTTTGAGAACAGGCTTGAACGCATCACCCATACCGGCATCGTACTTCCCGAAGGGCAGGTCCTGCATGTTTACGGCAAGGTCCGGGTAGATACCCTTGATCACTACGGCATCTACAACCACGAACTGGAAAAATACACCCACAAACTCCGGATCATCCGAAGGGTAATGCCGTCGGTGAAATCAAGCCAACCGAAAAACGCCGAACAAAACACCCTGATCGGCAAACAAATCGAATTGTTCTAAAAGCAAAATCTGAAAATTACTTTCTGTGATCCAAGCGCGCAACATCCACAAATCATACGGCAGACTGGAAGTTTTGAAAGGTGTCGACCTCAGCGTAGAGAAAGGCGAAATCGTCACAATAATGGGAAAATCCGGAGCCGGCAAGAGCACCTTGCTGCATATCCTGGGCACCCTGGACCGGGCTGATTCCGGGTCGCTCGCTTTCAACGGCACCGAGGTCTCCAGGTTTGACAATGCCGGACTGGCTTCATTTCGCAATCGCAATATCGGCTTCGTTTTCCAGTTCCACCACCTGCTGCCCGAGTTTACATCCCTCGAAAACGTGGTGATCCCCGCACTGATCAGCAATAACAAGGAGAATGAGGCCCGGAAAAAAGCGGAATCCCTGCTGGAATACCTGGGTCTGAAAGACCGCCTCACCCACAAACCGGGGCAATTATCCGGCGGTGAACAACAGCGGGTAGCCGTTGCCCGGTCTTTGATCAACAACCCGGCGGTGGTTTTTGCCGACGAGCCGACGGGCAACCTGGACTCCGGGTCATCTCAGGAATTACACCAACTCATCCTTCAACTCCGCAAAGACCTCCAGCAAACCTTCATCATTGTGACCCATAACCAGGAACTGGCTCAGCTGAGCGACCGGGTTTTGGTCATGGAGGACGGGCGGTTAAAAGAATAAATTGTCCATGAGCTCCCCTGTCGGTGTCGGCCGGTTATTCGGCCTGATCGGATTCCCGCTGTCCCACTCCTTTTCCAAAAAATACTTTACGGAAAAATTTGCCCGCGAAGGCATCTCCAATTCGGCGTATGAGCTGTTTCCGATTGCCCGGATTGACGAACTCAGCTCCGTTATCGCGGCAAACCCTAACCTGATCGGATTAAACGTGACGATCCCTTACAAGCAACAGGTCATTCCTTTTCTGGATGAACTGGAAGAAAGCGCCCGAAGGGTCGGAGCCGTAAACACCATCGCGTTCCGGCAAGGCCGGCTTATCGGGTACAATACCGACGTCTACGGTTTCGGGACTTCCCTGAATGGATTCCTGGCCGGCGACCCCATTGAATCGGCGCTGGTACTGGGTACAGGCGGCGCTTCCAAAGCGGTTTGCCGGGTGTTGGAACAGATGAACATGCCGTTCCAACTGGTTTCCAGGACAAGCGGGACCGGGCATCTTACCTACGACCGGATAACCCCTTCAGATATCCGTTCGAACCGGTTGATCATCAACACCACGCCCCTGGGCATGACGCCGGAGGTTGACCGCCTGCCGGAGATTCCCTATGCCCACCTTACCTCCAGGCACTACCTCTTCGACCTGATTTACAATCCGGAGGTCACCAGATTCCTGCAAACAGGCGCTGAATTCGGGGCCTCGGTGCGCAACGGGATGGAAATGCTGATTTTGCAGGCCGAGCAATCCTGGTCGATCTGGAATGAAACAAATGCCGCATAATGAACCTGAAATCATTTTTTTACGTATAAGCAGGTTAAACCCGGTACTGTCTGTTTGTAGTTCTTTTGTTTCATGAATTTATTCAAGTTCCAGCTTAAAAGTTTATACCTTTGAGGTGGCGAACATCCGGCTCAACATTATATGGATATTACTTTTGGGTGAAACTCGAATACATGAAATCATCAGGAAAACCGGTTCTCAAAAACAAGGAAAAACTTGAACGCATGGCACAAAGCATTCTCGAATATCCTAACACACTTGATCTGGATTTCAACAACACATCCGTTGCTTTTGCGCACAAAACCGATAAGGAACTGAAAAAATCAGCCTGGCTTTTCGGGCTGATGAACCGCCATTGGCTTGTTGGGCTTGGCGCCAAACTTGGCGTTACTGCCATAAGGTTGCACCTCCCGTTCGTTGAATCGGTCGTAAAAAACACCATCTTCGATCAATTTTGCGGCGGCACTACCCTCCTGGATTCCACAAAGACCATTCAAACCCTTCACAATAACGGCGTTTTCACGATCCTGGATTACGGCGCCGAAGCCAAAGAAACCGAAGAGGATTTTAACAAAACCATGCGGGAATCCCTTCGCGCCATTGAATTCGCCTCCAAAAACGTAGCCGTCCCCGTGATCAGCGCCAAAATTACCGGACTGGCCAGGTTCGGCCTGCTGGAATCCATCCAGAAAGGCGAACCCTTCAACGCGGAAACCCGGAGCGAATACCGCAGCGTGCTCAAACGGCTCGACGCCATCTGCTACTCAGCCGAACAACATAAGGTCAGCGTCTTTTTTGACGCGGAAGAAAGCTGGATCCAGATCCCGATCGACCATATGGTCACCCTGATGATGAAAAGGTACAACAAGAAAAGGGTCGTGGTTTACAATACCTTCCAGATGTACCGCACGGATCGGCTCCAATTCCTGATCGACTCCTTTAATCTGGCCAGAAAAGAAGGCTATCTGCTCGGAGCAAAACTGGTCAGGGGCGCTTATATGGACAAAGAACGGGAAAGGGCCGAAAACCTGCGGTACCCCTCCCCTATACATAAAGACAAGGCAGCAACAGACGAAGCTTATAATACCGGTATCCGCTTTTGTGTCGACAATTATCAGTACATCGGTTCCTGTAATGCATCCCACAATACAGAAAGCAACCGACTACAGGCTGATCTGATCGTCAAGAAAAACATACCCCGCAATCATCCCCATCTCAATTTCTGCCAGTTGTATGGCATGAGCGACAACCTAACCTTCAATTTAGCCAAAGCAGGATTCAATGTTGCCAAATATTTGCCGTACGGTCCGGTCAGGGAAGTGATTCCTTACCTGATCCGAAGGGCCCAGGAAAACTCTACCGTTACAGGCGATATGAGCAGGGAACACCGGTTGGTGATCCAGGAAATGAAACGCCGGGGAATCGGTTAAAAGGTCACGTTAAATGGGAAGAATTTTTACTGTTTTACTGATTTGCGCTCTTGCGCAAGTCTTTCCCTCAATTGTTTACGCACAAGGGCCGGATTGCTCCTCTGCGCTTACCGTATGCAGCAGTTCACCGATCAATTTCACCTCTTTCGGTCCGGGCATTGACGATTTCAGCGCACCGGGTAATGACGACGGTTGCCTGAGCAACGAACACCAAAGCGCCTGGTTCTATTTCGAACTGGATGCCACCACCCCGCTCAACAGTCAATTGCTTTTCACGATAACACCTACCGGCGGAGTCGGTCAGGACTACGATTTTGCCGTATTCGGACCGACAAACGACTGCGCTAACCTCGGCGCTCCAGTCAGGTGCTCCTGGGCTTCCTCTTTATGCGGTTTTTGTCCGGATACCGGACTGGGCAACGGAGAGACCGATGTTTCTGAAGGCGCCAGCGGCAACGGCTATGTCGCCCCGATGAGCGTTAACGCCGGTCAGGGCTATTTTTTGCTGATCGACAATTTCTCCGCTACCGGCGTGGGTTTTACCCTTACCTGGTCAGGGCCGGCCGCACCGCACCTGGACTGTACCGCCACCCCGAACTGCAACGTAAATGTCAGTGTCGCACAACCCTCAATAGAACTCTGCCAGGGCAGCCCGCTGCCTTCCAGCCTGTCCGCCAGTTTCAACGGATCCGGAGCGCCTGATTTCACCTGGACGGCAACGGGCGGCGGATTGGCCTACCTCAGCAATCCCAATATCCTCAACCCCTCACTGAACCTTCCGGCCAATTTCAGCGGCAGCATAACCTATACCCTGACGGCCGAAGACGGCTCCTGTTCCAGCACAGCCTCCGTCCAATTGACCGTCAGCCCCATACCTGTGCCCGGGATTTCCGGCTCGACCATTTTCTGCGCAGGTGAAACGGTTACCCTCACCGCAGACCCCGGATACAACTCCTATAACTGGTCGTCGGGAGACACCGGCCCTACCATCACGGTAACCGATCCCGGAACCTATACCGTTACCGTCAAAAATGCCCAGAATTGTTCCGGTTCAGCCAGCATAACGATCGACCAGTTGCCTGCGCCGCAACCCATCATATCCGGCCCCTCCGAAATTTGCACGTTCGGATCCGGAATCCTGACCGCCACCCCGGGTTTTGACACCTACCAATGGTCCAACAACAGCACCGGCAATACCACGGTCATTGACGGCCCCGGTACTTATGAAGTTACCGTCACCGACAACGGATGCCAGGGTTTCGCTTCTTTTGTCGTGACCGAATCAACCTCTTTGAATCCCGAAATAACCGGCGATCTGAACTTCTGTCAGGGCGGATCGACCCTGCTGGACGCCGGCGGCGGTTACGCATCCTACTCCTGGTCAAACAACACCAATAACCAAAGCTTATCGATTTCCACACCTGGTTTTTACAGCGTAACCGTGCAGGATGCCACCGGATGTACAGGGGAAGCTTCGGTATTTGTGAGTTCGAGCCCGAATCCGCAACCGGTGATCTCGGCTACGGCACTGGAAATCTGCCCGGGAAACTCCAGTTCGCTTGAAATTAACGGCGGTTTCAGCCCCATCGTCTGGTCCACCGCTCAGACCGGTCCGGGCATCACCGTGAACCAACCCGGGGTCTATTCCGCCACCGTAACGGACGTATTGGGGTGTGAAGGAACGGCCTCCATCACCATTCAGGAAGCTCCTGCGCCCGAACCGGTCATTACCGGCATAGAGAGCATTTGCCCCGGAGAGACCCTGAATCTGGGGCTTACCGAAAATTATGCCTCTTACCAATGGTCGGTACCCGGAAATGGTCCGACCGTCACCGTTTCAACACCCGGAACGATCGGCGTTACGGTGACGGACGCCAACGGTTGCTTCGGCGAAGGCTCAGCCGTCATTCCGCAATCCAGCGCCCCGCAGCCGGCCATTCAGGGCGCCCTGGAGTTTTGCGAAGGAACAACCACCACCCTGACGGCTTCTCCCGGGTTCTCTTCCTATGCATGGTCAACCAGTTCCGGCCATCCCTCCATTACCGTAAATGCCGGAGGGCAATATACCGTTACGGTCACCAATGCTGAAGGCTGCGCCGGCGAGGCATCGGTCACCGTAAGCGAGTTGATCATCAACCCGCCTGCAATCGATGCGCCGGACGGACTTTGCCCCGGCGAAACCGCGCAACTGACCGCTCAGGGAAATTATGCGACCTATGCCTGGTCGTCCAATCAATCCGGCCAGCAAATTTCGGTCAGCCAACCCGGCAACTATCAACTGACCGTAACCGACAATAAGGGCTGCATGGCCCAGGCTTCCGTCAATGTTGCCGGATATGCTGCGCCACAGCCCGTCATTACCGGCACCCTAAATATTTGCCAGGGCGGAGAGCCGTCGGTTTTGAACGCAGGCCCGGGTTACGCCGGTTATTCCTGGTCGACCGATGCGACGAGCCAGACCATCGTAGCGGCACAACCGGGCGATTATTCGGTCACGGTCTCCTCGTTGGACGGCTGTACAGGGGCCGCCCAAATAACCGTCGGGGAATTTCCTTCCCCAACGCCCACCATCGACGGCCCGGCTTCTTTTTGCGAAGGCCAGACCGCTCAATTGGCGGCTGAACCCGGATATCAGTCTTATCTGTGGTCAACTAACAGCACCAATCCCGTGATCTCCGTTCAATCCGGAGGTCAATACTCGGTAGTTGTAACCGACCAGAACGGTTGCCAGGGTACGGCGGCTGTCAATTTGGTGCTGAATCCCGGTCCGGAGCCTGTCATCACGGGAGATTTGGTCATTTGCAACTCAGGAGCGACCGGTCAATTGGCCGCGTCCCCCGGATACGCAACTTATTTATGGTCAACTACCCAGGGCGGCCAGAACATCGAAATTGATTCGCCCGGAAATTATGGCGTTACGGTGACCGCCGCCAACGGCTGCTCGGGCGAAACCGCCGTACAGGTGACCGGCATGCCCAACCCGACGCCGGTTATTTCCGGTGACCTGGGCATATGTCCGGATGAATCCACAGAGCTGCAGGTATCAGGCGGGAATTACGCTTCCTATGCCTGGTCAAACAGCCAATCCGGCAGCAGCATATCGGTCGGCCAGGAAGGCGCCTATGCCGTTACCGTCACGGATGTGAACGGCTGCCAGGGGGAAACCTCCGCGTCAGTTTACAGCCTGCCGAGTCCGGAGCCGTTCATTTTTGGCCCGGAGTCCGTTTGCGAAGGCTCAGCGGCAACCTTGGATGCCGGCACCGGTTTCGACAATTATTCCTGGTCGACCAATTCCAATAACCCCTCCATCCAGGCCGACCAGGCCGGTGTTTATTCCGTTACGGTCACCAATGCCATGGGTTGCACAGGCACCGCCGAACACGAGCTGACCGTCAATCCCGCGCCGTTTCTGGAAATAACCGGCAGCCTGAGTTTTTGCACAGGCGGCGCCACTACCCTTTCCGCAACGGAGGGATTTGAGAGCTACCTTTGGTCCACAGGGTCGGCTTCATCCGTCATCACCGTCAGTACGCCCGGCACCATTATCCTGACCGCCACCGATGAGAATGGCTGCCAGGTCTCAAAAACCGTACAGGTTCAGGAATTAACCGAATTGGCGCCCAGCATATCCGGCGAAACCGAGCTCTGCCCCGGTGAAACCGCATCGCTGAATGCGGGTAACGGTTTTGCCGCCTACCAGTGGTCCACCGGCAGCGACGCAAGCGCTATTCAGGTCGATTCGACCGGAAGTTACAGTGTAACTGTAACCGATATTTACGGTTGTTCCGGAAGCCAAACCGCCCAGGTGGTGGTGCATTCCAGCCCGCAAGCAGAGATTTCAGGTGAATCCGAGATTTGTCAGGGACAGTCTGCCTCGCTTTCAGTAACCGGTCCCGACCTGGTATCCTGGAACTGGGCCGGCTCCCAGTCCGATACCACCCTGACCGTTAACGCTCCGGGTATTTACGTTGTCACTGCACAGAACCAATACGGTTGCGAAGCTACCGACTCCTTTGAAGTCGTGGTTCATCCGCTGCCGCAGCCCGTCATTAACGGACCGGCTGAAATATGCCCCGGAGTCAATGCCGCATTGGTGCTGGGAAGTACTTATGAAAGCTATTCGTGGACAGGAGGCATACAACAACCTTCCCTGACCATCAACCAGGGCGGCGTTTACGAAGTTGCGGTGACCGATACCCATGGCTGTTCCGGCTCAGCTTCTTTTGACGTTGGGGAATTTATCGTAACCCCGCCGCTGATCACCGGCCAGGATACCATCTGCCCGGGTACATCAACCCAACTGAGCGGTCCGGCCGGACAGCAGGAATACGCCTGGTCAACCGGATCGGTTTCGCCTGCCATTGTTGTCGGATCTCCCGGAAATTACACCCTAACGGTTACCGACCAAAACGGATGCATCAGCAGTAACGCTTTTGTACTTGGACAGTTCTCCCCTGTCCCGCCGGCCATTTCAGCGCCGGCCGGGCTTTGCGCCGGAGATTCGGCGCTGGTCATAGCATCCCCGGGGTATCAGGATTACACCTGGTCAAACGGCCTGTTGTCAGATACGATCATGATTTTCACAGGCGGCAATTATCAGGTCAGCGCTGTCGACGGCAATGGTTGCCAGGTTCAGCAATCCGTCAGCATTATCAAACACAACCTGCCGACCGTCCAGATCGGCGGATCGGCCAGTTTCTGCATAGGCGGATCAACCGTATTGAATGCCGGAAACAATTATGCGGCCTATAAATGGTCGACAGGCGACGATACCCAATCCATTACCGTAAATCAGCCTGGAGATTACGCGCTCACGGTCACCGACGCATTCGGTTGCCGGAACTCAGACCTGATCCAGGTGAACGAAGACACCGAGCTTAGCCCCGAAATATCAGGGCAACTCTCTTTTTGCGAAGGCAATCAGACGATATTGGATGCCGGTAACGGTTTCCTGACCTATTCATGGTCCACAGGCGACGACCAGCCTTCGATCTCCGTCGACACGGCCGGATCCTACAGCCTGACCGTGACCGATGCCGGCGGGTGCACAGGATCTGCAACGGTGCAGGTCAGTGCGCTGCCGCTTCCTTCGCCGGAAATCGCAGGCGATACGGCTTATTGCGCAGGAAGCGGCCTTACGCTTGCGGCGAATCCGGGATACAGCGATTATGAGTGGTCGGCCGGCGGGAATGAACCCAATCTTTTTGTCAATCAACCGGGTATTTATGGTCTGACTGTCACGGACGGGAACGGGTGTAAAGGAACCGCTTCCATAGGCATAGCGGAAAACCCGCTGCCTGGAATTGCGATCTCAGGCCCTGACTTTTTCTGTGCAGGACAATCCGCTGTCCTCGAAGCCACTCCCGGTTTTGCGGACTATCAGTGGTCTTCGGCTTCGGGCAACGATCAGCCGGACATAACCGTAACCTCACCGGGCAATTACCAGGTGACGATCACCAACGAATACGGTTGCGCATCGACCGCTGCCCATATGGTCAGCCAGGCGCCGTTGCCTTTAGCCGATGCCGGACCGGATAAATCCTTGACCTGTTCGTCCACAACCGCTTTGTTGGGCGGGTCCGGATCTTCTGCAGGCAATCAATACACGTATGAATGGACAGGTCCCGGCATCAACGGATCAAACGGCGCCCTGTTCTCGCCCGTCGTTGCACAGGAAGGGCTCTACACCCTGGTGGTTACGGATACCGTCCGGGGCTGCGTTTCGCTTCCTTCCGAGGCCGCGGTTACCCTCAATAATACCCTGCCGGAAGTTGCCATCGCTGATCCGGACTCCCTGACCTGCGCGCAGGAAACCGTTACGCTGACCGGGTCAGTCACCGGCGCCGGTTCAACACCGGCCTTCCAGTGGCTGAATAACCTGAACCAGCCGATCAGCGGCGCCGGATCGGCCACGCTGACCGTTTCGGATCCGCAATCCTACACGCTGGTGGTCGTGAATCCGGAAACGGGCTGCAAGAACCAATCGACCGTGACCGTATCCAGCAACCGGCAGGCCCCCAATGCGGATGCCGGCCCCGATCAGTTGATCGATTGCTTCAACACTTATGTTACACTCGATGCCGGCCAAACCTCCCAAGGGCCGGATTTTGAACTGAAATGGACCGATAAGCTATCGGGCAGCACGCTCCAGGTCGCCGACCCGGTCTTTCCGGTTATCTCCCGCGCAGGGGAATATGAATTAACCGTTACCAATCTGGTGAATGGGTGCCGGAGCTCGGACGTCGTATCCGTGTTCCAGGATCAGGAGTCCCCTGTTATCGATGCCGGGCAGGATCAGGTCCTGGATTGCCACGCATCAAGCGTAATCCTGGAAGGGGCCGTTCTGTCAGGCGGAAATGTTGAGATCGAATGGTCCAGCCCGGACAACCCGGACTTCTCGGCCAATACGCCGGTCATTGAGACCGATGAACCCGGGCAATACCTGTTCACGGTGGTCAACCCGGAAAACGGTTGCCGGTCGGTCGACCAGGTCGAGGTGACGATGGATGCCGCTGCACCGACCGGCATGGCGGTTCAGACGGAAACCCCGACCTGTTTCGGCGATCAGGACGGCAGCATATTCATCACGGGCGTCACCGGGGGCACCGGCCCATATCTCTACAGCATCAACGAATCGGCTTACAGCCCGGCAAGCCAGTTCGGCAAACTGACAGGCGGACAATATCAACTGAGCATCCAGGATGCGGCAGGGTGTACGATTGATACCCTGATCGTCATTCCGGACGGCAACGATCTCGCGGTCGATCTGGGCCCCGACCAAACCGTCCATCTAGGCGATCCTGCCGATATCCGCGCACAGATCAATATCGGACCGGACCAGATCAGCATCCTGAATTGGAAAGGCGCGGCGCTTGACAGCCTGCCCTGCAACCAATGCACCGAGTGGTCGTTTTACCCCCAACAAACCGTTTCTCTGGGCATTCAGGTCACGGACATCAACGGGTGCATTGAGTCGGATGACCTGACCATTTTTGTCAACCGCAAGCGACAGGTCTTCATTCCCAATGCTTTTTCTCCCGACGGCGACGGAGAAAACGACATTCTCTATATCGCGGGGGGCAAAGATGTGGCCCTGATCAAAAAATTCCTGATTTTCAACCGATGGGGAGAAGTCGTTTTCGAGGTGTACGACGCGCCGCCCAACGACCCGGCCTTCGGGTGGGATGGAAATTACCGAAGCCACACCTTTAATGCAGCTGTTTTCGTTTATCTGGCGGAGATCGAATTCATTGACGGCGAAAAGGAGATCTTCAAGGGGGATATTACCCTGATGCGTTAGCGTCCTGTTCGTCGGCGCCATTCGGATTTTCAGCCCGGTCGCCGTTCTTCTTTTCTTCGGGATATTCTATTCGCAAATGATGAACAGATTTCATTATTTGCTTAAATATCTTTGTACATTCCACCAACTCGACAAAAGTCAGGGTTGACCGGTCCAGTTGCTTGGCGGAGTCCTTGCCTGCAATGATCTTGTCGATCAGTTGGAACAACTCTTCTTCACTAGGGTTTTTCAGGCTTTTGCAACTGGCTTCAATAGAGTCGGCCAGCATTAAAATGGTTTCTTCCTTGGATTGCGGCCGGGGACCGGGATACCTGAAATCCGCCTCGTCCGTCTCTTCATCGGGATTCTGATTGACATGGGTCCGGTAGAAATACTCAACCCGGGTCGTGCCGTGGTGGGTGAGGATAAACCGGATAATAGCTTCCGGCAAACCGTGTTTCTTGGCCATCTGAACCCCGTCCTTGACGTGATTGATGATCACTTTCGCACTTTCCAGCGGCGTGATGGCGTCATGGGGGTTCTTACCGGTCTGGTTTTCGATAAAATAGGCCGGGTGGTTCATCTTCCCGATGTCGTGGTACAGGGCCGCTGTTTTGACCAGCAAGGTATCCGCACCGATCTTGGCGGCGGCCGCTTCCGCCAGGTTCGCTACCTGAAGGGAATGCTGAAGGGTGCCCGGCGCCCGGATGGCAAGTTCGCGGAGGAGGGGCCGGTTCAGGTCAGATAACTCGCCCAGAGTGATCGGCGAAACGAAGCCGAACAGGCGCTCCACCAACGGGATCATCGGGTAGGCCAGCAAGGTCAGAAATACATTCAGGAAAAACCAGGCAAAAACCTTCCATTCAATCTGATCCCAGGCCCCATGCTGAATTAAGGACCAGCCCAGATATCCGAGTGCGTACCCCAGAAAAATAAAAACCAGCGCATAGAAAAACCAGGACCAGTTCTTGGTATCGATCGGGCTGAGCAGCGCAACCATCCCCGCAATGACCTGCAGCAGGGCGAATTCCAGCCCCAGAGAGGACAGCAGACTGGCCACCAGCACCACAATGATGTAGGTAAAAAAGGCTACCCTTGGCTGAAAAAAGGTTTTGATGACAATGGGTACCACACAAAACGGTATGAGATACGGGCTCAACGTATCGGAAGACTCCACCAGATAAACCAGGTAGGCAAATAAAGTCGGCCAGAGCAGGATAAAGGCAAGGCTGGGTAATTTTTCAAAAGCCTCCGGCACCAGACTGTACAGGTAATAGAAAAATACGCCGATGATCAGGGTCGTCAGCAGGATATACCCCAGCAGGACCATCCACCCCGATTTAATGCCCGTCACTTCCTGTTGATATTCCGACTTCAGGGAAACGAGTTTCTGGTAAATCTCTTCCGTGACAATGCCGTCCCGGGGAATGACCAACTCCCCTTTTTTCACCATCCCTCTGGAAGTACTGATGTCAGCCAGTTGTTCTTTTCTGAATTTTCCGGTCAGGGTATCGTTATAAAAGACATTAGGCCGGACGGCTGATTCGATTAGCGGAAAGATGAACTCGGGCTCTGAAAGTTTGGCGTACGGCAAAGAATCGGAAATGGTGGAACGGGCTTGTTCAACCGTAAAGAGGTTGTCAATCGTCTGCGGTTGTGCGGTATTGCCGCGGACAATATTCACCACAAAATCCCGTCCTTTTTTGAGGTGATCGCTCTCGATCCGGACGATTCCCCTGCGGAATAAGCGATCCAGAAAGGATTTTCCGTAGTTCAGGTACCGGTCCGGCTTTTTTGAAACGTCATCGAACTGGTTGGCTTTCCGGACTTCCGCCAATTGCTGGTTGAAGGCGGTCTCAAAAGCGACGGCAGCGCTGTCCGCAATATTTTCATCCATCTGGTAATAGGGAGAAAAATTGCGCAGCCGCTCCGCTTTTTCAGTGTTCAGCTCTTCTTCTGTTTTAAGAATGGGAAAGTCAAACGGCGCTGTCAGATCGTCATACCGCCAGGTTTGTCCCAACTCGAACTGGAATTTGAACTTCGTATTATTGGGGAACAACAGGCTGATGAACACAATCGCGGCTGCCGCCAGAAGGTATTTGAATGCAATTCGCCAATTTTTTAAAGGTCTGCTCATCCTGTTCAGGCAAAGGGCCTATGGTCTTGACGTGCAAAATAGGGATAATTGAGGAAATTTATCCTTTATCTTCCTGTGATCCTTTTCAGTTTTCAAAAGGAGATCCCCTGATCAGCCGCCAGAGTCCTGATTTTCCGGAGCAGCCCTGTCAATTCTGTTTCCGTTGTGAATGGGTTGGACAGGGTGCAGCGAATCCAGGATTGGTTTTTGAGCCTGGTCTGTACAACATAGTAGGTCCCGTCCATCAACAGGGCTTTGCGAAGGCCTTCATTCAAGGAATCAGGATCGCCGCTCCACCCGGGCGGTTTGTACCTGAAACAAACGATATTGCATGCCGGATCAACAGCCAGTTCGAAATCAGGTGTTTCCCGTATCAGGCTCGCAAACGCCTTGCCGAGATCGCAAAGGCGGGTAACGCACTCTGCAAAAAACGCCATGCCGTGTGATTGAAGGATGGCATAAACCTTGAGGCCCAGCATCAGTTTTGTGCATTCAAAGGTGCGTTTGGCCAGGTTGTACCACTCGCCTTCTTCCGCCCGGTCAAACAGGTATTGGGCCTGCTGATTGAAAGTCCTGAAACTGTTCAATCCGTCCTTGAAAATCAGGGCCGTGGTGACGCTCGGCGTCATGAGCATCTTGTGGAAGTCCATGGCGACCGAATCCGCCTGATTCAACCCCTTTACCACCGACCTGTACGCCGGCGATAACCCCAGGGCGGCGCCGTGGGCGCCGTCGACGTGAAACCAAAGCCCGTTGTCACGGCAGAATTGCCCGATGGACTCCAGGTCGTCAAAGGCGCCGGTCGAGGTGGAGCAGGCGCTTCCCACAACCGCCAGAACGGTGAGATCGTCCCGGCGGGCCTTTTCCAGGTATTGGGGCAGCAGTTCGGTTCGCATTTGAAACCGGTCATTGACGGGAATCTTGATGATGCCCTTTGCGCCCCATCCC
Source organism: Lewinellaceae bacterium (assembly GCA_020636325.1). Classification (GTDB taxonomy): domain Bacteria; phylum Bacteroidota; class Bacteroidia; order Chitinophagales; family Saprospiraceae; genus JACJYC01. The sequence continues at coordinate 674,191 of JACJYC010000004.1, read as the reverse complement.
ATGATCCGGGCGGCCCGGTCAACGCAATAATGGGCTTCCTCGGAAACCATCAAAGCAAGTCCCCGGCCGTTGCCCGTTTCCCATACCGGTTCCGTCGATTTTATGCTCCTTGCCGCAAGGAGCGCCGTGAGGTTGGCAAGAGAGCCGCCCGAGGTGAGGTACCCTCCTGAGCGATCGTCAAAACCAAGTTCTCCGGCCACCGTTTTGATGACGATATGCTCGATCGGCGTACCGGACACGCCCATTTCATACACCCCCATGCCGTTGTTGAGGAAATCCCCCAGGAAACCTGCCAACGCAGCCACCGGGGCAGGCGGACTGATCTGGTGCCCCATATAGCGCGGATGGTGCAAATGAACGCTGCGCGCCATCACCTTGCCGAACAATTGAACGGGCGTATTGGCCGTAGGGGCGTTCAACTCCTTTTCCCAAAATTCCAGGCTGTCCTGGGGCGGCGTCCAGGCGTTGGCCGGAATCTCGTTTTCCGATTCAAGGGCCGACAAATAATCGGCCAGCAGATCGACCAATTCATGTCCGTTCCGCCGGAACGCCTCCGGGTCATAGGCCGATCTTAGAATTGCTGATTTCACAGTACATTGGATTTTTGCCTCATTCGGGTTGAATGCGGTAAATATCGATAATCCGGGATAGATTTTCCCATTGTATTTCTACGGGGGTGCATTCCACGGTAAAGCCGTGAGCGGGAAGTTCTGCAAAAAAGGATTGGGCCACGGCGCGCCGGGGGTCGCTGACCAGTATCCGGCCGCCCGGCCGGCAAAGCGTACGGAAGGCTTGGGGCAACGCTGCAAAGAAACGGGCTTCATAGGTAATATCGGAGGCCAGCACCAGGTCGGCACCGTCAGCGGGATCGGGGTTCCGCCAGTCAATCAGCCGGGTTTGTGCCGCAACCGGCAGGTTTTTCATCCAGTTCTTACTTGCAAAATCCAGGGCTTCCGGCAAATAATCCGATAATACCACCCTGGCCGCGCCCAGCTTGCCCGCAACGATGCCGGGCAGGCCCAACCCGCAACCGAGTTCAAGCGCATTTTGTCCCGGCCTGACAACGGCGTTCCGGATCAGATACCGGCTCAACCCCAGCGCAGAGGGCCAAAGATCGGCCCAATAGGGTATCCGTTCATCGCGCACATCCTCATGATCGATCCCCTTTGCGATCAGGGCATCCAGAAGCGAATCCTGGTCGGCTACTTTAACCAGGTCAATTTCCAATCCGTCCAGCTCCAGGCGAATTTCCGTTACCGGCCATGGGAAGTTGCCTGGAATGGGGCCGGGCGTCATGATTCAAAAGAAGACCTGAGCTGGTAGGCCATCTCAAGTTGTTGGTAAAGGCGTTCGGCTTCCGGAAAACTCAGGGTTTGCTGCCCGTCGGAAAAGGCTTTCTCCGGGGTATGGTGGACCTCCATGATCACGCCGTCTGCGCCTGCCATCAGGGAAGCCAGCGCGATTTTATCCACAAATCGCCGGATGCCGATACCGTGCGAGGGGTCGGCGATGACCGGCAGGTGCGTTTTCGCTTTGAGCATGGCAATGGCATTCACATCCATCGTATTGCGATAGGCCGATTCATAGGTCCTGATGCCGCGTTCGCACAGCATGATCCTTTCGTTGCCGTTGGAGAAGATGTATTCTGCCGCCTGCAACAGCTCCTCCATGGTGCCGGAGATGCCGCGTTTCAGCAATACCGGTTTATCCACTTTGCCCAAGGCATCCAACAGGTTGAAATTCTGGGCATTTCTCGCACCCACCTGAAAAACATCCACGTATTCCAGCATGTCTTCGATCTGTTCGACCATCATGACCTCGGTAATGATCCGGATGCCGGCCTTGCTGGCCAGCTCGTACCAAAGCTTGAGTCCGTCGATGCCTAATCCGCGAAAGGAGTACGGCGAACTCCGGGGCTTGTACACGCCTCCGCGCATGATCCGGATGCCGCTTTGCTTCAGGTGTTCAATGGTTTTGGCGATCTGATCCTCCGATTCGATCGAACAGGGGCCGGCCATCAGGGCAAAATGTCCCGTTCCGATCCGGATCCCGCCGCCGAGGTCGATGGTCGTATCCTCCACTTTCCACTTCCGGGAAACCAGCTTGTAGTCGTCGCTAACGCGGTGTATATCCCGGATGCCGGGCAAACTTCCGATCAGCCGGATATCAAATTCCTTTTTCCCCACTCCCACAATGTAATGGCCGAATTGGGTGCTTACCTCCGCCGGTTTCACCTCAATGGCCTTAAGCTGTTGGAACAAATCCGCCTTTTGGCCGGCTGATATGGTAGGTTCCAGTTGGATGATCATCAGATTTCAGTTTTTTAATGGGTCAAACGATTGGGTTTGCTGCTCGCCATGCTCATTCTTTATACCGGCAACGAACCCGGCGACAGCATCGCTGAGGTGGCCGTTGGACGATTCCAGGGCTTTGATGAACGCACTGCCGATTATGGCCCCGTTGGCATATTCGCATGCCGTTGAAAAGGTTTTAAAACTCGAAATGCCGAACCCGATCAGCCGCGGATTGGACAGCCGCATGCCTTTGATCCGGTCGAAATAATCAATCTGCAAGCGAGTTATATCCGCCTTGGCGCCGGTTATGGCGGCATTCGATACCATATAAATGAACCCCCTGCTCAGCTCATCCACCATCCTGATCCTTTCGGTTGAAGTCTGCGGCGTGATCAGAAAACTGAATCCCAGCCCAAGTGATTCTATGGTGTCCCGGTAGCTGGCTTTGTATTCGACCAGGGGCAGGTCGGGAATGATCAGGCCGTCGATCCCGATTTCCGCGCATTTTTCGAAAAATGCCGTTTCTCCGTATTGCATCACCTGATTGAAATAGCCCATCAGGATCAGGGGAAGGTCTGTTTTTGACCGGACCGCCGCTATCTGTTCAAAAAGCAGCGGCAGGGTCATTCCGTTCCGGAGGGCGACCTGGCCGCTTTGCTGGATGGTCGGCCCGTCGGCCAGCGGATCGGAATAGGGCATGCCGATCTCGATCAGGTCGACCCCGGCGTCTCCCAGGGCGGTGATGATGTCGCCTGTATCGTCCAACCGGGGAAAACCCGCCGTGAAATAGATATTGAGGATATTCTCCTTTTTCCGGTCGAATAGCTGCCGGATCCTGTTGTGGTTAAAGTCCATGACTGTCGAGGTATTCGATGTATGCGGCCAGATCCTTGTCACCCCTTCCGGAAAGGCAGACCACCATGATATCGGTTTTCTTAAAAGATAACTTATCCAATGCGGCGAGGGCATGAGCCGTTTCCAGCGCAGGTATGATGCCCTCTGTCCTGGTCAGTGAAAAAGCGGCATTCAGCGCTTCGTCATCCGTGATGCTGACGGCTTCGGCGCGCCCGGTCTTGATCAGGTGCGCATGCATCGGTCCGATGCCCGGATAGTCAAGTCCGGCTGAAATGGAATAGGGCTCGATGATCTGGCCGTCGTCGGTTTGCATGAGCAAGGTCCGGCTGCCATGGATCACCCCTTTGGTGCCGAGGACGCTGGTAGCCGCAGAGTGGCCGCTATGGATGCCTTTGCCGGCCGCCTCAACCGCGACCAACCGGACAGCAGGGGTGTTGAGATAGTGGTAAAAGGCGCCCGCGGCATTGCTCCCTCCGCCTACGCAGGCTATGACCAGGTCCGGATCGGAGTTGCCGGTATGCTCCAGAAGTTGCCATTTCATCTCCTCGCTGATCACCGACTGAAAGCGGGCGACCATATCGGGATACGGATGCGGACCGACGACCGAGCCGATGATATAGTGGGTTTCTTCCGGGTGGTTGATCCAATCCCGGATGGCTTCATTGGTGGCGTCCTTGAGGGTCTGGCTTCCGCTTGTCGCCGGCCGGACCTCCGCGCCCAACATCCGCATGCGGGCTACATTCGGGGCCTGTCTTTGGATGTCGACAGCGCCCATATAGACGATGCATTGCAACCCCATCAACGCGCATACCGTAGCAGTGGCAACACCATGCTGACCGGCCCCGGTTTCCGCAATGATCCGGGTTTTGCCCAGTTTTTGAGCCAGCAGGATCTGACCGATCGTGTTGTTGATCTTGTGGGCGCCGGTATGGTTCAGGTCCTCCCTTTTCAGGTATATGGTGGCGCCGTAATGGTTTGAAAGCCTTTCGGCCAGGTAAAGGGGTGAAGGACGCCCTACATAATCCCGCAATAACTGGCGGAACCTGCGCTGAAAATCCGGCTCCTCCATGATGGAAAGGTACCGACGTTTCAGTTCTTCTACATTGGGATACAACATTTCGGGGATAAAAGCCCCGCCGAACTCACCGTAATATCCCCGTTCGTCAACTGCAATTTCCATTTTTGATTTCTTTTGCCGGAAAACAATCGTTCCGTTTTGAAAAAACCATTGGTTTCAATTATTATCAAGACCTGACAGGAATTGTTTAACCAGGGAAACATCCTTCAGGCCCGGCGAAATCTCAAACCGGCTGTTGATGTCCACCCCCATCATTTGTTTGAAGTTCAGCGCCTTTACTTTTGCGGCATCTTCAGGTCCGATTCCGCCGCTGAGCAGGTATGGCGTAAAACCCATGTATTTATGGAGCGCTTCCCAGTCAAATTGGGCGCCGTTGCCGCCGTGGGCCGGTCCTTTCGCATCAAATACGAAGAACTTGCAGAACCTTTCATAGGCCGAAGTCTGAGAGAAATCAAACTGGTCATCGATCCGGAAGGCCTTACACAAGAAAGCCTGCCGCATGGAGGTGATCTCCCAGTATTGGTGAAGTTCACTGCAATATTCCACACTTTCCTCCCCGTGAAGCTGGACGTAATCCAGCTCGTAATCGTGGACGGCATTCAACACCTGTTCCATTTCGGCATTTACAAAAACGCCGACCTTTTTGATTTGGCCGAACTCCCGGGCGTGTTTGGTCATCCAATCCTCCGGGATCCGGTTGCCGACAAACCGAGGCGACTTGGGATAGAAGATAAACCCGATGAAATCGATGGGAAGCTGCAAGAGTTCGAGGATGTTATCCTTGTCCCGGGTACCGCAAACTTTTACTTTCATTTTAATATGGGATTAGATGGTTAAATGCTGAATTGACCGGATCAGGAGCCCGCTACAATATCCGCCCCTTCCAGGGCCTTCACGCGGTTGATGAATTCCCGGCATCGCTGGCCCGGGAAGCTGGCCTTCATAAAATACTCGCCGATTAGAAATCCGCTGAAGCCGGCCCGCCGCAATTCGGCCACAACCGATGGATCGTCCAGCCCGCTTTCCGAAACCCGGACAAATTTATCGGGAATCTCGGATGCCAGCGAAAAAGACGTCTGAACATCCGTAACAAAATTCTCAAGGTTGCGGTTATTCACGCCTACCGCGTCAATGTAATCGTTCAATTTATCCAGTTGCGGCCGGCTGTGAACTTCCATCAACACCTCCATGCCAAGGTCCCTGGCGGTCCGGGCAAGCTGTTCGATCCGATTTTTATCCAGACATTCGGCGATCAGCAAAATGACGTCGGCGCCGATCGACCTTGCTTCCAGGATCTGGTATTCGTCGATGATAAAGTCCTTTCTCAGGATCGGACAAAAATTGAAGCGCCTGGCTTCGGTAAGGTCAGCATTCCTGCCGCCGAAAAACTGTTCGTCCGTCAATACGGACAGCGCCGAAGCGCCGGCCTGCATATACCCGATGGACACCCTTTCAACCGAAGCGTACGGATTGATGTCTCCCCGGGAGGGCGACCTGCGTTTAAACTCCGCAATAATGCCCGACTTGTCCTTTCTCTTCAGGTACCTGGTGAAGGATACGGCAGGCGTTGCAAAATATATGCTTTTTTCCAGCAACCTGACCGGGAAGAGTTCCCGGCGTTCCGCTACTTCCTCCCGTTTGCGGGCTACTATTTTTTCCAGTATGTTCATACCCGTTTTTTGGTTTGATGTTGATTATGGTGAAATTGGACCGGCTATTGTTCCAACAAGGTTTTCAGCACACCAAGGGCGCGACCGCTTTCAAGGCTTTCCCTTGCCTCCGCAATGCAGTCTTTCAGCGACCGTTCCGGGTGGAAGCAATGGATGGCCAGGCCTGCATTTGCGCTCACGGTATCCATTTGGGCTTTTGTCCCCTTGTTTTCCAGCACATCCCTGAAGATTTTGGCGCCTTCTTCCGGGTTCTGGCCGCCGTCAAGGTCCGGTTGGGTATACACGGGCAGATCCAGATCTTCCGGATGCAGCACCTTTTCCAGTCCGTTCCCTGCGATCTTGAACGGGCCGGTAAGGCTGACCTCATCGTACCCGTCGAGGGCATAAACGATGATAAAACGCCGGTCGCTTTCCTGGAGCAGGTACTGGTACAAACGCTGCAATTCAAGGCTGAATGTCCCGAAAAGCTGGTGGCTGGGCTGGATCGGATTGACCAGCGGCCCCAGCATGTTGAAAAAAGTTTTCATGCCCAGGTCCTTTCGCACCGGAGCTACTTCCTTCAAGGCCGGGTGGAATAACGGAGCGTGCAAAAAGCAGATATTGGCCCTTTCCAATTGGCGCAACAACACCGAGTTATCATTGCTGAACCGATACCCCAAAGCCATCAGGACATCCGATGAGCCGACCGAAGAGGAGACGCCGTAACTGCCGTGTTTGGTCACTTTGTACCCGGCGCCGGCCACGGTTATGGCCGATAGGGTGGAAATATTGAACGTGTTCTTCCCATCGCCGCCGGTCCCGACGATGTCGATGGTAGATTGTCCGCCGACGTCCACTTTCACGCAAAGCTCCAGCAAAGCGTCCCGAAACCCCTGGAGTTCGGGGATGCTGACCGGGCGCATGTTGAACACGCTGACAAAGCTGGCGATCTGTACGGGATTGAACGCTGCCCCGGAGATCCTCAGCAGGATATCCCTGGCTTCTTCCCTGCTCAGAAGCTGGTGGTCAAACAATCTGGAAAGCGTCGATTTCATACATTCGCGGTTTTGTGCGCCAATTCAACCCGGCAACCCGCCAGGAAATTGGCCAGCATCTGTTTTCCGTTTTCCGTCATTATGGACTCCGGGTGAAATTGAACGCCCCGGATATTGAATTCCTTGTGCCGCATCGCCATAATTGCGCCTTCTTCGTCAACCGCCGTGATCACCAGATCCTCCGGAAAATCATCCGTACTGACGGCCCAGGAATGGTACCGCCCGGCCTGGAATTGTGCGGGGATATCCTGAAACAGCAATTCATCCCGGTCGCTGACCGTCACCGCTGTTTCCACGCCATGGAAAACCTGGGCAAGGTTGATGAGTTTGCCGCCGAAGGCCTCGCCGATGGCCTGGTGCCCCAAACAAACTCCCAGAATGGCCTTGGAGCCTGCATACCGCCTGATCAGCCCGGGCATGATCCCGGCTTCTGAAGGCACCCCGGGGCCGGGTGAGAGGATGATCACGTCATACCGGTCCACCTCCTCCAGGGAAATGGCGTCGTTCCGATATACGTCGAGCTTTTCATCCAGGATTTCCTGCAGGTATTGCACCAGGTTGTAGGTAAATGAATCGTAATTATCCAAAACCAGAATTTTCATATCTGCCTTTTTTAAGGGTCGTACAACCCGGGATGGTTAAATCTTTTCGGCTTCCGTCAGCGCCCGCTTCAAAGCGCCCAGTTTGTTGTTCACTTCCTGCAATTCGGCGGCTTCCCGGCTGGCCGCCACAATGCCGGCGCCCGCCTGGTAGTACAGGGTATTGTCGAGGCTGAGGAATGAACGGATCACGATTGCCTGGTTCATATCGCCGTTGAACCCGATATAGCCCAAAGCGCCACCGTAAAAACTCCTGTTCTGGTTTTCGTACCGGTTGATCAGTTCGATGGCCTTGTATTTCGGGGCCCCCGAAAGGGTTCCCGCCGGAAAGGTATCGCCGAAGATCCGGATCGGGTTGGCATCGGGGCCCAGGTCGCCTTCCACCTTTGACACCAGGTGGATCACATGGCTGAAAAACTGGATGTCCTTCAGCGACTTTACCCTTACCCGGGTGGTGTGCCGCCCGAGGTCATTGCGGGCCAGATCGACCAGCATGATATGTTCAGCATTTTCCTTTGGGTCTTTGGACAACGCCAGCGCGTTTTCGGCGTCCTGCACCTTGTCCCCGGTCCGGCGATAGGTGCCCGCAATGGGATTGACGCTGGCCACCCCGTGGCGAACCGCCATCTGGGTTTCAGGTGATGAGCCGAAAATCCGGTATTGGCCGCAGTCGAAATAAAACAGGTAGGGCGAAGGATTGATGGACCGCAAAACCCGGTAGACCTGGAAATCATCGCCTAAAAAGGACTGGCTGAACTGGCGGGCGAACACGATCTGGAATACATCCCCCAGGTGGCAGTGTTTTTTACCCAGCGTAACCAGTTCCATGAACCCTTCGTCGGTGAGGTTGCTTTGCTCGGCGCCGGACAGCCTGAACGGATGGGTTGACAGTTTCCGGCTTTTGAGCCTGGTTTCCAGTTCTTCCATTTTGGACATCTCCCCATCGGGAATATTTTCCAGGATGGTGAGTTCGTCCTTGAAATGGTTGAACGAGATCACAAAACGGTAAAAATGGTAATGGATGTCCGGCAGGTCGAAACGCCGTTTGTCCGGATCAAATTGCAGGGTATCAAAATACTGAACGGCATCGAATCCCGTATGGCCGAAAACGCCGTTGAACTCGGGAGCATCCGGACTTTCGGCCGGTTGAATGGCCTGCAGGAAGTTGTAAAAAGCATCCGGCACCGCGTCCACGCCGTCAACTTTGGTTCTTTCAGCGCTTTTATCCGGAAATTGCCGGTGTATCCAGCCGTTCTGCACTTTAAAACTGGCAATGGAATCCAGGCCGATAAAGGAATGACAATCTTCCTTGCTCCTGAAGTCGTTGCTTTCCAGCAAAACGGGAAAAGTGTAATGATCCCGAAGCCCCAGGTAAAGGGTCACGGGGGTTACGGTGTCGGCCAGGATTTTCCTGACCCGGACATTAACGCCTGTTTTTTTTGCAGTTGCTGCTTCCATCGGTGTTCGAATTAAAAGCAAAAGCGGTTTGCCGGGCGAACCGACAAACCGCTTTTGCTGCTTCATTAAAAACAAATGCGTGTCACTTCACCCGGGAATCCGTGTGATCGTGCCACCACCAGTTTTTAACAGAAGCGTAAAACATTTGAATTGAATTTGAGCGCAAGATAAAGGCTTTCTTTCCATACTTGCAAATCTTTTATCAAAATTTTTAATAATAATAAAATGAAATGCCGATTCCTTGGCAAATTCTTATTTTAACCCTTCAGGGGCCTTAAATTGCCCGGAGTGCCCTATTTTTGTCCCAGCCAAATGCATTCCATGAATAACACTTCCAATACCTATGTAGCCATTATGGCCGGCGGCGTCGGTTCGCGGTTCTGGCCGGCAAGCAGGGAATCCAAACCCAAACAATTTCTGGACATTCTTGGAGTAGGCAAATCCTTGCTCCAGCTCACTTTTGACCGCTTCCTGGAATTGTGCCCCGGCGACCGGATCTTCATCGTCACCAACCTCATTTATAAGGACCTGGTCAAGGAGCAGTTGCCGCAAATCTCAGATAACCAGATCCTGTGCGAACCGGTCAGGAACAATACCGCGCCTTGTGTGGCCTATACGGCCGCCAAGCTGTACGCCCTCGACCCGGATGCCAACCTGATCATCGCCCCTTCAGATCACCTGATCCTCAACCAGCCTGCCTTCCTGGAAACGGTCCGGAAAGGGTTGGCCTTTGCCGAAAGCCGTCAGGCGCTGGTAACGCTGGGCATTCAACCTTCCCACCCGCATACCGGTTACGGCTATATCCAGTTCGAACGGCAGGAAGCCGGCCCGGGGGTGCACAAGGTCGTCCAGTTTACCGAAAAGCCGCCGTTCGAACAAGCTAAAGCCTTCCTCCAAAGCGGCGATTACCTGTGGAACGCCGGAATTTTCATCTGGCAGGCGCAGACCATCCTGGCGGCTTTTGAACAGTACTCGCCGGACATATTCCGGGTCTTTCAATCCGGAATGAGCTTGTACAATACAGCTGAAGAACAGGCTTTCATCAATAAAAACTACGGCGCAACCCCCAATATTTCGGTTGATTATGCCATAATGGAACAAGCCCGGAACGTATACACGATCCCCTCCTCATTCGGTTGGAGCGACCTGGGCGCCTGGGGCGCGTTGCACGCCGAATCCGCCCGCGACGAAAGCGGTAACGCCATCCAGGCGGAAAAGATCATCCTGGAAGACACCCATAATTGCCTGGTGCGGGTTACTCCCGACAAGCTGGCCATTATCGGCGGCCTCGACGACCTGATCATTATCGACGAAGGGGACGTGCTGCTGATCTGGCCCAAAAACCGCGAACAGGAGATCAAGGCCATCACCCGTACGGTATCCGACCGGTTCGGGACCGGGCTGCTTTAATCACTTGCCGGAAAATTGGTTTCCCGGCGATTTTTCAGCGTTAAAAAGCTGTTAAAATTCCGGACCCGGTTCTTCAACCAGGCCGTTTGCGTTATTTTAAGGGCAAAATAACGCCCGATTATGAAGTATTTACACCGAATTTTGTTTTCAGGATGCTGTTGTTTATTTTTCTACTCAGCCGATGCCCAAATCGAAAAGGGCAGCCTCATGCCGTATGGTCAGATCGGCATTTCAGCAAGGTCCTCAGAAAATTTCAGCGGGGTAACCCTTACCCTGAATCCAGGCACAGGGAAAATGTTGTCCAATCACTTTTTGGTTGGCCTGCAACCGTTAGCAGCTGTGACTCTCGGCGATTTCAACGGCCTGAATTACGGCCTGAACGCGATTGCCCGGTATTATTTCAACCCTGAAACAGAGCCCGTGAAGTGGTTTATCCAGGGGTACAGCCAATTCCAGGGAATCACTAATGACCTCACGGACGGAACCTATTTTACGGTCGGCGCCGATGCCGGGTTTAATTATTTTTTGAACCCGAATGTCAGTTTGCAGGTTTTCGCCGGCCCCAGCTACCAGAACATCGATGTTTTTCCGAGTTTTAACGAGATTGTCACCCTCCGGGCTGCGGCAGGGTTGGTTTTCTTTATGGACAACAGCGCCAAAGCGACCTGGAAAACTGTTGAGTCTGCCATCGGCGCAAAAGACATCATGATCGGAGGCTCCCAGCTGTCCGCGGGATACGCATCCGACCTGGATACGGAAAGCTTTAATCTATCGGCTACGCCAAATTTCGGTTTTTTCCTTACCGACCAGTGGATGTTGGGCGCTCAGCTCGGCCTCGGCCTGCGGGTCGAATCAGCAACGCTGTTCAGTTATGAGGTCTCACCTTTTGCCCGGTACTATTTCCAAGCGGAAGGCAGGAAGCGGCTTTTTGCATTTGCAAGGGCCGGCGTCAGCCATGCAGTTGCCAGCGAAATGACCTTCGACCCTGTTTTCTCCGCAGATGCAGGGGCCGGCCTGGATGTGTTTATCACGCCGACGGTTGCGATCGAGGGGTCAGCCTTCCTGACCGGCACGCCCGATCCCGCTATTTTGGAACTGAACCTCGGGCTTGGATTTCAGGTTTTTCTGGACCGAAACTGATCCCTTTTTCACCTTGTTCATCATTTTACAGGGTTTCCGGACGTTAAATGCAGAAAGTGCCTCCTGTGGTCCGATTTGCGCCGAATTCAACGAGGCTCAACAAAAATATCGCGATTTTTTCGGATCTTTCGGCCATTCATCCTATGAGAGAAAACAAACAGTGTGAAAACTAAAGTTCAAAAAATTGCCCTGGTTGGAAATCACGCCCGTTGGGTCTACCAGTTTCGCTTAGGTCTGCTCAAAAAACTGAAAGAACTGGGACTCAAGGTGGTCGTCCTGGCCAATCCCGATCCCTTTGAACAAAAACTTCAAAAGGAAGGCATCGACTTTGAGCCGATCCATATCAATTTCTACGGCAACAATCCCCTTCAGGATCTCAGGCTGGCCTTACAGCTGTTTCGGCTCTATCGTAAACACCGCTTCGATCATATCATCCATTTCACGATAAAACCCAATATCTTCGGCGGACTGGCGGCACGCTTTGCCGGGATTCCTTCCTTTGCCGTTGTCACTGGCCTGGGCCACGTAATGAACGAAAAGAACCCGCCCAGCTCAAGGATCGGACGGTTCCTGTACAAAGTGACCCTGGGGTTGCACAAAAAGGTGATCGTACTGAATGAACAGGACGCGGAGGACCTGATCGGCAGGCACATGGTAAAGCCAGGCCGGCTGGAACTGCTGCCCGGAGAGGGCGTCGATACTCAATTCTACCGGCCGCTATCGGATAAAAAAATGCGGGATTACCCGGCTTTTCTGTTTTCCGGGCGCCTGATCCGGGACAAGGGCATCTTCGAATTTGTGGAGGCCGCCCGGATCATCAAGGCAAGATACCCGGAAACCCGGTTCCGGATCCTCGGCATGCTGGATCCGCTCGGCATCCATTCGCTACCGGTATCTACCTTGCAGGAGTGGGTGCGGCAGGGCTGGATCGAATACATCGGCGAAACGGTTGACGTACGGCCCTATGTGGCCAAAGCCGATTGCCTGGTGCTGCCCAGCTATTACCGGGAAGGCATGTCGAGAGTGCTGATGGAAGCCGCCAGTATGGAAACGCCCATCATCACCACTCGTCAACCCGGTTGTCAGGAAATGGTGGACGACGGCAGGACGGGCCTGTTGTGCCAAAGCAGGAACCCGCAGGATCTGGCGGAAAAAATGGAGCAATTCATCCGCCTGGACAAGATAGACCGGCTCATCATGGGCAAGAATGCGCGCATCAAGATGCAGCGGGAATTCGAGGAACGGTTCATCATACAGCGATACCTCGACCTGCTGTCAGAAACCCTGAACCTGCAATTGCCGAACACCGTTTCTTCCCTGATAAAATAACCTTCGTTTTCACAGGAGACGACTGATGATCTTTTCCGCCGCATGCCCGTCGCCGAACGGGTTTTCGCCTGCGGCCTCAAACGGTCCTTTTTCAAAAAACGCCCTTGCCAGATGCTCTATTTCCCGGGCGTCGACGGTTACCCCGAGGACAGCGCCGGAATGGGTCGCCTCGGGTCGTTCGGTGGTTTCCCGCAACAGGATGGCCTTTTTACCCAATGTAGGCGCTTCTTCCTGAATGCCTCCGCTGTCGGTCAGGATCAGGTCGCAGGCTTTCATCAGGCTTATGAAGGCTTCATACGGCAATGGGGGCAGCAGAATAAGATCAGGCAGTTCTTCTTGGAATTGACCGGCCCATTCCACCACCCTGGGATTCCGGTGAACCGGAAAAAATATGCTGCAGGGAATATGCTCGGCAATTCGCCGGATCCCTTCCCCGATATCCGCCAGGTAACGATCCAGGTTTTCTCTCCTGTGCAGGGTGAGGAGGATCTTTTTTTTGTTTTGAGCTCCTTCCGCTGACAATAATTGCCTTATGGCTTCTACTTCGGGCAGGTGAACCCGGTCAATTTTGGCGAGCGCCCATTGGAGGGCATCCACGATGGTATTCCCGCATAACACGAGGTGGTTGTCCGGCACGCCTTCCTTGCGGAGGTTGTCCATCGTTTGCAGTGTCGGGCAAAAATGCAGGTCCGTCAGCTGCCCGATCAGCCTTCGGTTCATTTCTTCCGGAAAGGGCGACCGTTTCATGGGAGTCCTCAATCCGGCCTCTACATGGCCGACCCTGACACCGGCGTAAAATGCGGCCAAAGCCCCGGCAAAAGCCGTACTGGTATCGCCGTGGACCAACACCCAATCCGGAGAAAAATCGGCAATTACCGTTTCCAATCCCCGTAATGCTTCAGAAACAAAGGAGGAAATATCATTTGCTTCCGCAAAAGGCCCCAGACTGTAATCAGGTTGGAGTTCAAAAAAGCGGAGCATCGGTTCTTTGAGCCCGGTGTGCTGGTTGGTGTCGCAAATCCGGGATTCAAGATGGGAAGCCGCTGTCCGAAGTGCAAAAACCAGCGGCGCCATTTTGATCACGTCGGGCCTGGAACCGATGATGAGCAGAATTTTCTTCAAGCTGTTATCTTTGGGACTTAAAGCGGTCAATTGAAGGAACAAGCCGGCACCATTTTCGTCTTTATTCTGCCCAAAAGGGGCTGCGTCGACTATGCCCTGGAGATGACCCGTCATTTGACCCGGCTAAGATATGAAGTTTATGCTTCAAAGCAGTCTGAAGGTGCATTTCCGGACCATACCATTCGGGTAAAGACCTTCAGAAACGGCCCGGATTTTGTTTTTTCAAGCCTTTTCATCCTGCCGCGGTTATTGCTCCGGATCGCCCGGCAAGCCCGCCGAAACCAATGTTCCGCCTTTTATTTTCCGACCTTCCATCATTGGGCGCCGTTCTTTCTGCTGCTTGCAAAAAGGCTGGGCATTCCAGGCATTGTTACAGTACACGATGCCCATAGTCATCCCGGCGAACCGGCTTTGCTGCAGGACCTTTTTCAACGGTGGTCCGTACGGCTGGCCGCAGGAGTCGTATTCCTGAGCGAATACGTGGCGGGGCAATCGAATCCTGCCGGGAAACCTATTAAGGTGATTCCGCACGGTATCCTTTCGCTGCCTGGGCTGATTCCGGGTGAGCGCCAGGGACAAAAACCGCTGCGATTGCTGGTGATCGGCAGGATAGCGCGTTACAAAGGCATTGACCTGCTGGAACAAGCCATTGAATTGCTGGAGGACGACCTGTGGTCATCACTGACCATTGCAGGCGCCGTAGTCGACCCGGATTTTCATCCGTTTGTCCACCCGAAAGTGCATTGGGAAACCGGGTGGCTGCCCCCGGAACGCATGGCAGACCTGTTAAACCGGGCGGATGTCCTGGTGCTGCCCTACCGCGAAGCCTCCCAATCCGGGGTGTTGACCCTGGGCATTGCCGCCCGGATCCCGATGGTGGTGACCAACGTCGGCGGCTTGCGCGAGCAACTGGACGAACAATGCGCCCTATGGGTCGAACCAAATCCCGAATCTTTGGCGGAGGGTATCGGGAATTTGGCGAAAAATCCGGATATTTACCACCGGATCCGCCAAAACCTGGGCGAAAATCACGCAACTGCTACCTGGAGCCAATGCGCCGAAATGCTGGAAGAATTCATTTTTGATCAGCTTCGGCAAAACAACCATGTGTAAAAATTCCAATCCAGTCATCCTTTACAATAAAATTCGTATGCAAAAGAAATTTCAACTGATCACACTGCTTCTCCTGTTCGGTTCGATTGCTTTCGGTCAGGCCGAAAAACAGGTAACAGAAGCCATGGCGCGTTTTATAGACCCCAAATGCGAGAAAATTGAAGACCTGCAGGAGTGCAAGAGGTGTGCAGATATGCAAATGCTGAAGATTGTCTACAGTAACCTGGTTGTACCGCAAAAGGCCGTTGATAACCATATTGCCGGGAACGTTGTAGTGACCTTCACGGTTACCGTTGACGGGACCCCCGACAATATCAAGGTACTGCAGGGCCTGGGGTACGGTTGCGATGAAGCCGCCCTTGAAGCTGTCAAAAAACTGGGCAGGTTCCAACCCGCCATTGAGAACGGAAAGGAAATTCCGGTTGACTTCACCCTTCCGATCCGGTTCCGCGCCGGGAAACGGTAGCCATCGTCAGGCTTTCCAGATACAAACCGGCAATCCGTTGGATGCCGTATAAGCGGGCATAAACGGCCTTTTGAACGTCATCCAGTTCGCGGTTCAGGTTCCGGCGCATGAACCGTTCCAATGCCCCGGTCTGACCGGGAGCGCCCGGTTCCAGGTTCAGGATCAGGGGGTAATCCCGTGCAAAATCCGCAAAGGCATCCGACGGACCGGCAACCACATTGATGATGGGCTTGCCCGAGCAGAGGTATTCCGCCGCCTTGCTGGGCAGATGGTAGTCCGTTGTGTTGCCGAAGTTGAGCAGAAAACCGGCCTTCAGCATTTCCTCCGCAACTGCCTGCCTGGGGACCAGGCCCCGAAACCGGAACAATTCCGTCAATTCCGGATAAGTCGAAAATCCATCCATGACCCATGGCGGCAGCTCACCGAAAAAATGGATGACCAGTTGGCGGCGGTAATCCGGGAAATCCGTTAAAAACGCCTTCAGCAGTTCAAAGAAGGAAAACGGCGACCGGACGTTGCTGTAAAAGGCGCCGAAATAGGCCAGATTGAAGGCTTCGCCGGGAGGAATCACCCTGTTTTTTTGATCCGCGAGCAGCATTGGGTTCACCAACGGCGGAATAACGCGGATCTTTTCGCCGAGCTTTAATTCGGGGAAATAGGCCTGGTAGCGGTCCTTCGCCTTCTGCAAGGTCACTGTGACCGCATCCGCCCTGGATAGCATTTTACGTTCAACGCGGTCATTCAGACGCCTGAACAAAGTGCGGTTATTCACCCAAAATTCTTTTGAATAGGCGAACGGGTCCTCGACATCCATCAACCAGAAAATTTCGGGGAAACGACGTTTGACCGCACCTGCGATCAAACAGGAGGTGAACGGCAGTGAAACGCTGATTATCTTATCGAAAGCGTATTTTTTGTGAAGCGCCGTTGCAGCCTGCCGCCCGGCAAAATACCAGGTACAGGCGCCGTCGGGCCAATAAATCCTGCGCCAGGAAAGATCGACGGCCCGTTCCAGGAATTTGCGCAATCGCCCCTGTTTCCGGGGGCCTTCGCCGCCGGATGGTTCCGCCCTCCGGTTTCCGGTTTTCAGCCGGTTGTTGGCCCAATCCAGCAGTGATCCGTGACCGGCCCGGTGTATCCTGACTCCCTCAATCGTTTCTGCTCCGGGCAGCGGCGACCGTTCACTGCACAGCACATGCACTTCGTGCCCCCTACCCACCCATTCTTCGGCAATGGCCGACCAGCGGAAGACGTTCGGCGTCATGACCGGGTGATAGTAAACCGTGATGATCAGTATGCGCATGGGCGTCCGAGTATGAGCAAACGAACCCCGGTCAAGGGATCCGTCAATGTTTTTTGAGCGCAATGTTGGATCGGAAGCGGAATCTCCGCCCCCTTTTCAACAACGACAAAGTCAATCGCCTGTTGTTGAATGAAATCCATTTGGGCGTGTGAATAATCCACGAAATCGCCCTTTCTTTTCTGGTCCCGGATAAATCTGAAAAACGGCGACCTGCGAATGGCGCCGGTTCGCTCCGGAAACCGGAACTGTTCCTCATTTTCCGGCACGCTCAATGCATTCACCCAATATCCCTTGCCGGTCAGGCCCAGAAAACTGCCGAACAGGCACATGCGCGGGTCGGCGGTATAAAAGTTTTCCTGCTCAGGGTCGGCCAGTGCGGCTCCGATCGGGTTCTTTCCATTCAACCCGGCAATGGCGTCCTTCAGAAAATTCCCATTTACAACCGGGTGTTGCGGGCGGATAAAAGCTACCTGAACAAATGACCAGATCAATACAAACAGGATCCCGAAGGTGTAGGTGGACAAATCTCGCCTTTTCCCGGACACCTCAAACGACAGGCCGCTCAAAAAGACGAAACTGATGGCGGCCAACGGATTGGCTGTCAAAAGGAAAAATTGTTCCACTTCACCATTGGCGTTAAAGATCCCTTTGCAGAAAACGCCGCTCAGGACCAGGATCAACCAGGTTCCCAGGAATTTTCCTTCCGCCTTCATCCGGGTCCTGTCCCGGTAGAAGAGCGCCGCCGCCAGCAAAAACAACGGCCATACAAAAACCAGGTGTTTGATCACTGCCGCCGACCAGCCCCGGATCGCCCGCCAGGCGTATGCGTCCAAAGGGATCCGGGCGCTTTCGGAACCGACAACCCACTCCCCGTAAAAAGCGTAAAAACCGGTCAGAAAACCGGCTGCAAACACCGGAATCAGCAGATCAGCAAGGATCTGGGTCCATTTCCTGCCTTCCCTGAATAAGCTCCAGCCGGCGATAACCAGGAAAAAAATACCGGTTACCGGCGCATATACCGCATTCAGGACCGGCAAGCCGCTCAATACCGCCAAAGCCGGAATGCGGCCTTTTTTATCCCGGATCAGCATAAGGGCGCCGGCCAGCAGCCAATAGGCGGGCGCTGTTTTAGCCCAGATCCAGATCGGGTAATTGTATCCGCCCGAGAAGGGCCATCCCCAAAACATCGCCGGGAAATATATCGCCAGGAAGGGGATGAAAAACCCGGTCAGCCTGCCCCCGGAATACCGGGTAATGACAGCCCGGTTGGCTGCGAAACAAATGCTGCAAACTACGGGCAGGTATACATAATTGTATGCCGACAAGGTGCTCAGCCGGGCCGATTGGGTAATGGCCGCCAGCCAAAGATCCGGATAATGATAGGGTTCAGCCAGCCTGGTGGACGCAATGCCGCTCAATTCATACCAGGGAGAGGGGCGTTCAACGCCTGCCTGTTTCAAATATTCGGCCGTTGCCGCGTAAATGCCGTAATCCTCATCCCCGAGGCTGGCGACAGCCGGATTGAAATATTGGTTGGTCAACCATTGAATCACCAGATAGGCAAAAGCGGCCATGAAGACCAGCAATAGCTCTTTCCACTCGATTTGCGTTTTTTTTGTCCGGCTGTATCCCTTATTTATCCTCACAAGGGCTCCGAGGTAGATCAGGACAAATCCCAGGCAAACAGTCCGGCCCCCGGTGTGAAAAACAGCAAATCCGGTGGTCAGGCCGACGGCCCCCAAGGCCAGTTTGCCAAAACAGGATAGCGCATCATCCCTGCCCGCAGGCCCGAACGGGGCCCATAACAACCACCCCGCGGCATAGCTCAGCGCCAATACCACCGTAATACCCGTCAGTTGTTGGATAATTTCTGCCTGCATAAAAATCAACTCCTTCTGCTCAAAACAGCTTTTTGACCAGCCGGAAAAATGACCGGTTAAACCGGTGGGTAAGATACCCGAAAAGTCCCAGATAAACCGAAACGCCTGCAATGATCAGATCGGGCGGCAATATAAACAACCCCGCGGCTGCACCCAGGGATATAAGCGCAGGTACAGCAACGGAATTTACGAATTCTCCGAAACCCGCCCGCAACAAGGGATGCAGCAGGCCGATCCAGGAGAAGCATAACAGCAGGGCATGACTCCCGGCTATCCCATAGGAAACGGCTACCAGATCCTTATCCTGCAAGAACCAGATCAGGCCTGCGGTCAGCAGGCCGTATCCCAAACTGGTCACTGTCCAGCGATTGATCTTTCCCTGGGAAAGCAGGAAGTGATCCACCGGATTTAGCATAGCGTGAAAAACAACAAACAGGCTCAGGGCGCGAAACACCCCGGCGTATTCCGTCCAATCCGCACCAAAATACCAGGTAGTGATCCAGGGGGACAGGAAAAACAAGGCCGTATAAACCGGCAAATGCACGGTAGCAATCCCGTTGAGCAAAGCAAGATACATCGTCCTCAAACGCCAGGGGTGGCCCTGCAACCGGGAATACACCGGAAAAACCGCCCGCTCGAGGGCTTCTGTCGCCAAAGCCGCCGGCCGGACCAATGCCCGTTTGAAAACATCATAAACCCCAAGCGCATCCAATCCAAGCCATCTGCCGATCAGCAGGTAATCCAGGCTGAAAACCAGCTGGGTGACCATCCGTTCTGCAAGATGCGCGCGGCCGAATTGAAAAAAATGCTTCAATTCCCTGATGGGCGCCGGCGGAGCATCTCTCCAATATTGATTTTTCAGCCGATGGAACAAACTTTCAACGACCAGCTTTGCAGCAAACCCGAAAGCAAGCGAAAAGGGCCCAAAATGGAGCCGGGCCAGAACAACGGTTACAATAAAATATAAAGAAAAGCCGATTAATTCATTTATAAACAACGTTTTATACCTGAATTCCCGATACAACCATGCGCGGTGAACGCCGCCGATCGTATAGATGCCCAACCCGGCGCCGAAAACGGCAGCCAGGTTCGCCATTGCTCCCTCGCCGTATTGGCAGCCCAAATAGATGCCGATCAGCCAGAACACCAGGAAAACGCCTGCCGCCGCCCACATTGATAATTGCAAAAGGCGCCGCAACTGGCCGGCGGAAATATGCTTTTGCTGGATGACGGCTGACTGAAATACGGCATACTGGGCCTGAAGGAACAAGCCGCCGAATACCTGGATCAGCGCCATGGCGGCAAAATCGGCTTTGTCCAGCAACCGGACCAGCACATAGGTTTGCACCAGGCCCAGCAAGAACTGAACACCGGCGGCGATCCCCGTCCAGCGAATGCCTTTGAAAAGATTGCCTACCAGATTTTCAGCGGTTCGATCAGCCAATCCTTGCCATTTTCGTCCTCTAAAACAAGGTACCCGCTCTGCCGGGCGGTACGATACCCAGGTGGCGATACGCCTTTTCGGTGGCCTCCCGGCCGCGCGGGGTCCGCTGGAGGTACCCCTCCATGATCAGGAACGGCTCGTGGACTTCTTCGATGGTGCCGGGTTCTTCACCGACTGCGGTGGCAATCGTGGTCAGGCCGACCGGCCCACCCTTGAATTTTTCGATAATGGCGGTCAGGATCCGGTTGTCCATTTCATCCAGTCCTCCTTCATCCACATTCAGCGCCTGGAGGCCGAATTGGGCAATTTCCAGGTTGATGACGCCGTCGCCCTTGATCTGGGCAAAATCGCGCAACCGCCGCAGGAGGGCGTTGGCGATCCGGGGTGTTCCCCTGCTTCGCCGCCCGATCTCGTTGGCGCCTTCGGGGGTAACCGCTACGCCCAATAGATTTGCCGACCGGTTGACAATCCGGATCAGGGTCGGTATATCGTAATAATCAAGGTGGCAGGTAATACCGAACCTGGCGCGCATGGGAGCGGTGAGCAACCCCATGCGGGTGGTCGCGCCGACCAGGGTAAACGGATTCAGCGTGATCTGGATGCTCCGGGCATTCGGCCCGCTGTCGATCATGATATCGATCCGGTAATCCTCCATGGCGGAATAAAGGTATTCCTCCACAACGGTATTGAGCCGGTGAATCTCATCGATAAAAAGGACGTCGCCTTCTTCCAGGTTGGTCAGCAGGCCGGCCAGGTCGCCTGGTTTTTCCAGGACGGGGCCGGATGAAAGCTTCAGGTTGGCGCCCAACTCGGTCGCGATAATATGCGACAAAGTGGTTTTGCCGAGCCCCGGGGGGCCGTGCAGCAGGACGTGGTCCAGGGCTTCACCCCGTTGCAAGGCTGCCGCTATGAAAACCTCCAGGTTATCCACAATCCGGGGCTGGCCGCTGAATTCATCCAGGGCTTTGGGTCGGAGCGCCTTTTCAATCTGGCGATCTTCCGGGTTCATTCCCTCACCGCGGGGATCAAGGTTCGGATTGGACATGGTTAAGGTTTTTCGTAGATGACCTTGCCTTCGGCGCCGGGTTCCACCAACTGCAGGCAATCCCTGGCGGAAGGTTCGCTGCTTTGGCAGATCAGGGTTCCCTGACAGTCATAAAGGAATGATTTCTCACCGGAGAACAGGTAGGCCCAGCCGTTGGTCCGGAACCGGTATTTGGTGATTTTTGCGGATTTGAAAGCATTCAACAGATCGGGCATCCAGCCTTTTTCGGGTACGCGTTCCAGGTCGAGGCAATCCGGCCGGTTCGGGATCTCATCGGTCTTCCCGGCGGGCGTCCAGCAGGTGATTTCCACCATCGCGTCTTCCGCCATGCAGATGCCGGCCATGCCTTCGAGCTTGCGGTAACCGAACCGGGCGGATTGGCCGGCCTTGAGTTCCAGGCCGTCAACCGAAATTCTGGCAGGCAGCAATTTTTCACCGGACTCCGTAACGATCATCAAACCGCATCCATCCAAACCGGTGAGATCCTCAACATGACCGGTTGTGTTGCAATCTCCGCCGTTTTGCTTCGTTTTGCAACCCGCCGCAGTCACAACGAGCAACAGTATAAAAATTCTTACGTACATAAGGGTTATTTTAAATTCAAGCGCGGGGTAATTTATTCTTTAAAAACCCAAGTAATTATTACTTTTGCGCTGCTTTTTTTGAACCTTCGTCCCCCTTGCGGGCAATCAACTCGCGCTCCGGCGCATCCTGCGGGAGCCAAATCAAAATATCAAAACCAATGAGCGGAACAAAAGTAACCATTACCAACGGAAAATTAAACGTGCCGAATGACCCGATCATTCCTTTTATCGAAGGCGACGGTACCGGGCCCGATATCTGGGCGGCATCTGTGCGCGTGCTGGATGCAGCTGTAGAAAAGGCCTACGGCGGTCAACGCAAGATTGTATGGAAAGAAGTGCTGGCCGGTGAAAAAGCCTTCAACAAAACCGGCGAATGGCTCCCGCAAGAAACGCTCGACGAGATTGAAGCCAACCTCATCGCCATTAAAGGCCCGCTCACGACCCCGGTCGGCGGCGGTATCCGGTCCCTGAACGTAGCCCTGCGCCAACGGCTGGATTTGTACGCCTGCGTACGTCCGGTCCAATACTTTTCCGGCGTACCTTCTCCCGTGAAAGAGCCGGAGAACGTGGACATGATCATCTTCCGGGAAAACACCGAAGACATCTACGCCGGTATCGAATACCTGAACGGAACGCCTGAATTGGACAAACTCAAGAAATTCCTGATCGGGGAAATGGGCGTAAGCCAGATCCGCTTCCCGAACACGGTATCCCTGGGCATTAAGCCGGTTTCCGTTGAAGGCACCGAACGCCTGGTCCGCGCAGCCATCGAATACGCCATCGACAACAAAAAATCTTCCGTTACCCTGGTGCACAAGGGCAATATCATGAAATATACGGAGGGCAAATTCAAGGAGTGGGGATACCAGCTGGCCGAACGCGAATACGGCGACAAAGTATTCACCTGGGCCCAGTACGACCGCATTGCCGCCAAGGAAAGTACGGAAGCTGCCAACAAGGCCCAGAATGAGGCCATCGCCAAGGGCGCCATCATCATCAAGGATGTGATCGCGGATGCTTTCCTGCAACAGATCCTGACCCGTCCTTCCGAATATTCCGTGATCGCTACCCTCAACCTGAACGGCGATTACATCTCCGACGCATTGGCGGCACAGGTAGGCGGCATCGGCATTGCTCCCGGCGCCAACATCAACTACGTCAACGGTTGCGCCATTTTTGAAGCCACCCACGGTACGGCGCCCAAGTATGCCGGTCTCGATAAAGTGAACCCAAGCTCGGTGATCCTTTCCGGCGAAATGATGTTCCGCTACATGGGCTGGAAAGAAGCCGCCGACCTGATCATCAAGGCCATCAACGCTGCCATCGGCAAAAAGCGGGTTACCTATGATTTCCACCGCCTGATGGATGGTGCGACCCTGCTGAAATGTTCCGAGTTCGGCGACGAGCTCATCGGCAATATGTAATTGAATATCCCTCCAGCGGGAAAGATACCTCCGGGCAGCTGTCCGGGGGTATTTTTTTTGTTATGGCTGAATCCGGAAAGCTGCCAGGAATGCGATCATCAGCAAGGCCGAATACCCCAGGAATACCGGCAAATCCAGGTATTTCCCCGGGCTAATGCCGTGTTTCCGGTACAAATATACGGCCGCCAATATTTTTTCGAGGGTAAAGGCCAATACCGTCCCGACGGCTGCGCCAATCAGGCCGATCCATTGCAGGAGCATCCAGCTCAATATAAGGTTGGCGCCGATTTCCACCAGTAGGATCCACAGGGCAGCCTTGTTCTCATCCAGGGCGATCATGACCGTCCTGGAAAATACCAACCGGCTGATCAGGATCAAAATGAACATATTGAAAATGGGGACGCTCTCCTCAAATGACCGGTTGAAAACGAGCGGTATCAGCCACCGGCTGGTCAGGATCAATACAATGGACGGCGGAAAAAGGAGGTGAAACAACTTTCGGGATTTCACCTTCAGCGTCTCCATGCCCGACGCCAGATCTCCGGAAATCAGCGGTATCATAGCCGATGAGAAGGCCGCGGTCATGGCGATCACAAAAGGCATCTCGCGGGCCCCATACCTGAAAACGGCAA
Source organism: Lewinellaceae bacterium (assembly GCA_020636325.1). GTDB lineage: Bacteria > Bacteroidota > Bacteroidia > Chitinophagales > Saprospiraceae > JACJYC01. Next base: position 650,311 of record JACJYC010000004.1, on the reverse strand, counting down.
ATAAATGGTCGTTGCCGGGAAATTGAAAGCTGATCAGCCAACCGTCCAAAGACTGGTTCAATCCGGCAATGAGCGCATAACCGACCAGCGGCCAGCTCAACATCAGCCAACGCGACATGATGCCCCGGTCGTATCCGGGCTTGCCAAGCCCCAGCAAACAGGAGATCAACCAGATATGTTTGATGACCGCAAGCCCGATCAGGCCGTAAAAGCTCCAGCGAAAATCAAGCCCGATAAAGGGCGGAAGCGCCACGGCCAACAGGTAACCCAATCCTGAAAATATCCCGAACCGGAAATTGGACATCGGTTTGTCCTTCAGGAGATAAACATTTTCCAGCAGGAAGGCAGGCAATTGAATAGCCAGATACCAGATAAAAAGCCTGTAATACGGCAAATCCGGAGCGCTGGTCAACACAAGCAGCACCTGCCGCTCAAAAACCAGGCAAATGCCCAGCAGCAGCAACCCGAGTCCGGTGAGGAACAGGTAGGTGTTCCATAGAAAAACGGGCCGTTCGCTCGGTTCCAACTTCGGAAACAAACTCAGCAAGCCCTGGGTCAGGCCGGAAATCCAAAAAGCGCTGAGCAAAAAACCGATATACAGCAGCTTCTCGTAAATGCCGATATCATCCGTTGACAACCCCGACTTTGCCAGCAGGACGGCAACCGCCAGGACCGCCCCCTGGCGCATGATATGAAAAGCTTGCAGGGCTTTTACATTCGTCATCCAGGCCCTGAGCAGCCTGTTAGCCAATGATGGTGTCTTTTTCCTGGAAATGAACCCCGTATTCGCGCAATTCCGCCAATACCGGCGCATAGACCTCTTTCATCACCGGAATGTTGACCCCGGTGGATGTGATCTTTTCTTCCATGACCAGCCTGACAAAAATACCCAACGGCAGTCCGACCAGTTTGGCCATGGCCGTATCCACCTCATTTTCGCCTTTCATGACCATGGTACTCGTCAGCAGGTGCTTATTGCCCTCCATTTCGTATTCGAACTCATGCTGCATGATGACCATATCCTTGTCGCCGGTTTTCAACTTCCATTTATCCCGCAGCAGGTATTCCACGATCAGGGCCGGCGTGGCGTTGGCCAGTTGGATCCGCTTCCGCCGGAAAAGCCCCAGCCATTCCAGTTTTTGCATCACCTCCGAATCGGTTTCCTGTTCGATCAGGGCGGCAATGCGGTCTTTAACGGAGCCGCCGTCCATATGCGGCACATAGGCTTCCATCAATTCCCGGTAGGTGATCTTACCGGAATCCAGGATGGGGAAAGAGCCGTCCGTCAGGCCGATCCGGATCAATGCATCCCATGCGTTGCAAAACCCTTTGTGGCGGATAGTGCCGCGCAACAGATTGGGGATGCCGCTCAGGCCGTAGTGATCCCGGTAGAGGAGCGAATCGCGGTTGGCGTACACTTCCCATTGCCCCATACCCGGCACTTCGATGTTCCAGTGTTCGCGGTAAAGGCGGTGATAGGGAATATATTTGAGTTTGCCGTCTTCGAGATACTGAGCGGTACCCTGACCGCTCAGAACCACGTTGCGGGGGTTCCAGGTGAGTTTGTAGTGCCAGGGGTTGTCGTCGCTTTCGGGCGCCACCAGTCCGCCCGTATAGGACCGGAAGGCAGTGATCTGACCGCCTTTGGCTTTGATCTCATCGATTTTTTCCTTGGCCGACATATGGTCGATCCCGGGATCCAGCCCCATTTCGCCCATGAAGATCAACTCGCGGTCGCGAACTTCGTCGGCCAGGCGGTACATTTCATTGGAAACGTAGGAAGCGGTGATGAGGTGTTTGCGAAGTTTGATACAGTCCTGGGCTACTTCAAAGTGGAGGTGTGCAGGAAGGAGGGATACCACGATGTCTGCGCGGCCGATCAATTCCCTTCGGTCGTTGACCTTGAGGACATCCAGCCAGGCGGCCCGGCCGTTGGGATGTCCCGCGATTTTTTTCTCAGCCAGTCCGGGGTCGGCGTCCGCCACTGTGACGAACCACCCTTTTTCCTTACTTTGTTCTAGCACGTATTTTATCAGGGCTGTAGAGGATAGGCCTGCGCCTATAATCAGAATATTGCTCATTTTCATTTGTTTTCGGGCCAAAGATAAGGCAATGGTTGGATTGTTCGCCGGTTCTGCGGCGGTATTGTTGGATTGTTCACCTCCGGCTGGAAATAATATCCGATCCCTGCCCTGAGGCCCAGGGAAATACAATTATGTTTAATTTAGCGTTCTATCTCAAAAAATTAATATGAGGAAATCCTGGATCCTGCTCCCTGCTGTTTTTTCCGTCGCCCTTTTATCGGGCTGCTATTCCTTTAAAGGCATCAGCATCGAGCCCGACGTGAATACCTATTATGTGGGGAATTTCAAAAACAATGCCGTTAACTCCCCCCCAGTTTTGCCCCAGACGGCGGCGGAAGCCCTGCGGGAGAAACTGCGGACGGAAACCCGACTGAAGCAGTCCAATACCGCTCCGGATATTGAATTCAAGGGTACCATCGTGGATTTCAGGGTGACCTCTGAAGCCCCGAAACCCGGAGAAAGTACGGCCATCAACCGGCTTACCATTGTAACCGCAATCGAGTACATCAACAACAAATACGAAAAAAAGGGGTGGAAGAATAACTTCTCCTTTTTCTACGATTTTCCCAGCAACCAGAGCCTGAGCTCGGTTCAGGATGACGCCGTTACTTCCATACTGGACCAGATGATGGAAGATATTTTCAACAAAGCCTTTACCGACTGGTAAGCCGATACCCATCATCCGGGATTTAAACACTTAAGATAGACTAAAACCAACTTATGCTTTTCGATCTGTTTATCCGGGAAATTCACCGGCGATTAATTGATGAGAGCCTGCCCCGGCTGCGCAAATGCCTGGGCATGCTCGATGAATCCGCGATCTGGTATCGCCCCAATGTACACAGCAATACGGTCGGCAATCTGGTGTTGCACCTTCATGGCAATGTACGCCAGTGGCTTGGTGCGGGCCTGATGAAAATGGAGGATGTCCGGATGCGCCAAACCGAATTCGACGAGGAAGGGCCGATCTCTTCCGCCGAACTCCTGGCCAGAATGGCGCAAACCGAGCTGTTGATCGAAACCACCCTGAAAAAAGTGCGGCCCGAAGACCTCACCGCTTCACACCGGGTACAGGGCTTTGAAGAAAACGGGGTTGCCATCCTGGTCCATGTGACGGAGCACTTTTCATACCATGTCGGGCAGATCACCTATATCACCAAAGCATTGAAAGATCTGGATACCGGTTACTTTGCCGGCATCGACCTGGAGAAAAAAGACTGATATTTATGCCATCCTTATGCGCCGGATCATGTACAGCAGAATAACTTTTTTGCTTCTATTTATTTCAGCCCCATACCTTGGTGCGGCGCAATCTCCCAAAAGATTTCACCTTCCCAAAGACCTGATTGAGGTTTCAGGCCTGTTCTACGCAGGTAAGGACAGCCTCTGGTGGCACAATGACAGCGGCAGATCCCCTACCCTTTTCCTGACGGACGGACGGGGTAAATTGCTGACAAAACGCGACCTCCACCCGCTGACCAACCGGGATTGGGAGGACATCACTTCGGATCCGTCGGGCAATATTTATATCGGCGATTTCGGCAATAATGCCAATAACCGGAAAGATCTGAAGGTCTATATCCTCTCGCCCGACAAACGCATCGACTCCCTGCTTTTCCAGTACCCGGACCAAAAGCGATTTCCGCCGCCTGCACAAGCCGCCAATTTTGACATGGAAGCCTTCTTCTGGTATGCGGACTCCCTTCACCTTTTTTCCAAGAACAAGCTCGTCAAAGGGAATTATTTTACCAAACATTACCGGCTGCCCGCCAGACCGGGAACCTACACCGCAGATCTCCAGGACAGCCTTTACCTGAAGAAACGGGTGGTAACGGGCGCCGCCGTCAGCCCCGACGGGCGCCGGGTAGCGCTGGTCGCTTACAATTTCAAGCGTTTTCTCGGGTTCATTCCCACCTCAGCCGCTTCGGTCCTCTGGTTTGACGATTTCTCCGGCACAAAATTCCTGCAAGGAACCATGCACAAGGTCAATTTAGCCTGTTTGCTGGCTACCCAATATGAATCCATCGATTTTGAGGATAATGACCGGGTAATCGTAGCCTCAGAACGAACGGTGATCATACCGCAAAAAGCCCGGAGAATCCGCCTGAAACGGTGACCCTGGTTTCGGGTGTTAACAAAAAGCCAATTCATGGCCCCAAACTCGGCCAAGAGAAATGGCTTTTTTAAATTGCAGGCTGTTTGCAATCCGACGCTATCCAAATTAAATCGCAAGAATATGAAACTTGGCAAATTGTTATTGCTGGCGACTATTTTGACCGGCGCTTTCCGAATGAGCGCAGCCGATCAGATTTCCAGGATCGAACCGCCCAACTGGTGGACGGGCATGAAAAACCCAAAACTCCAGTTGCTGGTACACGGCAACAGGATCAACAACCTCGATCCCAGAATCGATTATCCGGGCGTAACCATCGACAGGGTCATCAAGGTTGAAAATGCCAATTACCTTTTTATCGACCTGGTTATAGCCCCCGCTACAAAACCCGGAACCCTGCGAATCGATTTCCTGGCAAACGGTTCCATTGCCGAATCCCACAATTATGCACTCCTGGACCGGGAACCCGGATCAGCGGAGAGAAAAGGCTTTGACAACGCCGATGTGATGTATCTCATTACACCCGACCGGTTTGCCAACGGCGATCCGGCCAACGACGAGGTAGCCGGCATGCGCGAAAAACCCAACCGCGCCAATATCGGCGGCCGGCATGGCGGCGATATCGAAGGCATACGGAAAAACCTGGACTATATCAGCAAAATGGGATTTACCGCCATCTGGCTCAACCCGGTGTTGGAAAACGATATGCAGGCCTATTCCTATCACGGATATTCCACCACTGACTTCTATAAGGTGGATCCCCGCTTCGGCACCAATGAATCCTACCGGCAATTGTCGCGTGAGGCCAAAACCAGGGGCATTAAAATGATCATGGACATGATCGTCAATCATTGCGGCACCGAACATTGGTGGATGAAGGACCTTCCCATGGAAGACTGGATCAACAATGCCCGGACTTATGTGGAAACCAACCATAAAAAGACCCTCCTTCAAGATCCGCATGGGTCAGAAGCTGACAAGAGGATATTTACAGACGGCTGGTTTGTACCCACCATGCCGGATATGAACCAGCGCAATGACCTGATGGCAGTCTACCTTACCCAAAACAGCATCTGGTGGGTGGAATACGCCGGACTGGACGGCATCCGGATGGATACTTACCCCTACCCGGACATGGACTATATGAGCGAATGGACCAAAGCCCTCATGGCAGAATACCCCAACTTCAACATTGTCGGGGAAGAATGGCACGAAAATCCGGCGATCGTAGCTTATTGGCAGCGCGGCAAGATCAACCCCAACGGGTACAAATCCTACCTCAAAAGCCTGATGGATTTCCCCATGCAATCAGCCTTGTCCCAATCGCTGAACATGCCCGAACAATACGGAGAATCCTGGTCGAAACTGTACGAAACCCTTTCGTTTGATTTTTTGTATCCTGCCCCGAATGACCTGGTCGTTTTTCCGGACAACCACGATATGAGCAGGATTTTCACACAGGTGAACGAGGATTATGACCTGTTCAGAATGGCCGTAGCCTATATCCTGACCACCCGGGGCGTGCCGCAACTCTACTACGGAACTGAGGTCCTGATGAAAAACCCGGGGACCGGCGACCATGGGGTGATCCGCAGCGACTTTCCGGGCGGTTGGTCCGGCGATGCCGTAAACGGATTTACCGGTTCAGGGCTGACCGACCGGCAGAAAGCCGCACAAGCCTATGTGCAAAAATTGTTGCAATGGCGAAAAAACGCCACAGCCGTTCATTTCGGCAAACTGGTCCATTTTGTCCCCAAGGGTAATGTATATGTCTATTTCCGGTTTGACAGCCGGCAAAAGGTCATGGTGTTGCTGAACAAGAACCGGGAAGCCGCAACCGTTGATCCGGCCCGCTTTGCGGAGATCCTCAGCGGGGCGACCTCGGCAACGGACATCATAACTGGGAAAACAATCAGAATCGACGCGACCTTCCAGATTCCGGCCCGAAGTCCCATGATCCTGCAGATTGAATAATAACAAAGCGGGTGATTCAGGCGATAAAAGTATCGATTCTTCCTGTCGGGCAAAGGTAATTTTCCTACCTTTGTGTCTGCAAGCAGCCTTTTTTTATACTGGCCGTCCAGCGATTTGCGTTCTTATGGGGTCTTGAATAAAAAGGGGCTGAATCCCGAAAACGATCCGATCGCATCATGCGCAAACTCGTAATCCTGTGGCATATCGCATTACTGCCCGTGTTGGCGTACAGCCAGAGTTGCGGCCTGTCGGATACTATCCTCCTCTCGACCAACTCCGAGCAATTCATCGACCTTAACATCACGGATTTTTTCAACAACAACCTGGCGGATCCGGCACAGGGGCTTTGCGAAATAGAGCTCAAATTCGTTCATCAATTATCGGAAAACCTGGAGGTCTGGCTTACGTCACCCGCCGGCCAAACCATCCAGTTGATCGGTCCGAATACGGATGACCAGTTCGCCTTTACCTTTTCAGCGGGATGGAATATTTCCTTTATCCCTTCCGGGGAGACCGCAGTTCCGGACCCCGGCCATCCGGCGCACTGGGACAACAACCAACCCAATAATTTTGTGGTCGGCGGCATCTATACCGGCAGCTACTACCCCTATATCGGCAGTCTTGAAAATTTCAATACCGGCCCTGTAAACGGCATCTGGCGCTTCCGGGTCCGCAATAATCCCTCCAGCTATAGCGGCGCTTTTTTATTCATCAGGCTTGTTTTTTGCGACAGCAGAGGAGTGGATTGCTGTTTTGCGAAAGCCGGGCAATTGACGGCGCCGGACCTGGTCACCTGCCAGGGAGATACAAGCCTGGCCTTCGACCCTTCGGTGGTGATCGCCGGACCACCCGCGGATACGGCGGAGTTTGCCTACACCTTCATTTACAGCCGGGCCGACACCATTATCGGCTACGATACCCTGGCGGACCTGAGCGGTTACCCTGCCGGGAATTACCAGATCTGCGGACTGTCCTACCGAAAATCACAGGTAGACAGCCTTCCCGTTGCCTGGACGGTAGACAGCCTGAGGACCAACCTTGAGAGTTTTACGCCCAAATTTTGCGGACAACTGACCGGGAGTTGCATCGAGGTGGAGATCGTACCGCCGCCGGATACCACGATCCTGGATCGCGCAATCTGCGACGGAGATTCCTTTTCCATCGGCGACAGCACCTGGACCACTGCCGGCCAATTTCAGATTCCGCTTCAAAGTTTTGCCGGTTGCGACAGTATCGTCCGGGTCAACCTGATGGTCTATCCCATACCGGTCACCCAAATAGATACCGTCATCTGCGCCGGCAGCGCTTACGCTGCCGGAACCTCAACGTATACCGTTTCCGGAACCTATCGCGATACCCTGCAGGCTTTTACCGGTTGCGACAGCATTGTCATCAGCAATCTTACGGTCCGGGACCCGATTACGGCGGTTTTCGATACCACTGTTTGCGCCGGCCAAACGGTAATTTTCGGCGGGCAGCCCTTTTCAGCTGCCGGACAATACCAGGTGGTTATTCCATCAACCGAAGGTTGCGACAGCACCATTACCGTTAACCTGACGGTTATTGACGTTCAGGCAGTGATTACAGCGCCCGATATCCTAACTTGCGCCAATCCGGAAATACAGCTCAACGGCTCAGGCTCTTCGCCCGCAGGCCAGATCAGTTTTGAGTGGCAGGATTCCGGAGGCGCGACGCTTGGCGCGGGTCCCGTGCTTGCCGTTTCTGATCCGGGATCCTACCAGCTTCTGGTAACCCGAACGGTGGATAATACCGTCTGTTCGGATCGGGATACAGCGACCGTTGCGGTCAATCAGGTTGTTCCGTTTGCTGATCCCGGACCACCGGACACCCTGACCTGCACCCGCACCCAGATCTCATTGGGCGGCCCCGGCACCAGTACCGGGCCGGATATTATTTACAATTGGACTTCCCCGACCGGCCATTTTGCAGGCCCTGACAACGTCGCCGAACCGCTGGTCGATCAACCCGGGGAATATACCCTCATCGTCACCGATCAGCAAAACGGCTGCCGGGACACAGCCGCTGTGGCGATTTCCATTGACACCATTCATCCGGCCATCAACCCGATTGACCATTTCACCATCAATTGCCTGGTTGCATCGGATACATTGTTCGGCGGGGCAACCGCCGCCGGTCCGCTGGAGTACCTCTGGTCGGGCCCTTGCCTGGTCTCCGCTCCGGCCAATGACTGGGTGATTGTCAATTGCGCGGGCCAGTATCTATTCCAGGCCACCAATACCCTCAACGGCTGTTCAACACAGGCGCAGGTCACGGTAGATGAAGACCTTGCCGTACCGGCCGCGCAGGTGAGTTCGCCAGATCCTTTATTAACCTGTTCGCACCAGGTTGTTACCCTCGATGGAAGCGGCTCCGTGCCGGGCAGCAGGATCCGGTTCGACTGGGCTGACCCTGCGAGTAACCCCATTGGGCAAACACCGGTCATTAATGTCAGTCAGGCCGGAAATTATCTGCTCACCGTAACGGATACCATCAACGGTTGTACCGGGACGGCAACGATTGACGTCACAATTGACACCCTGGCGCCGCAAGCCCTGGCCGGTCCGGATCAAACCATCAACTGCCAGGTGACCGAAGTATCCATCGGCGCTAACCAGAACCCTTCCCCGGAATGGGTCTTCTCCTGGACCATTCTGGAGGGACGCCTCACAGGGCCGGCCAACCAACCCGTTACCACGACGGATACCTCCGGATATTTTCAGCTGATCGTAACCGATCAATCCAACGATTGCAGGGATACCGCTCTGGTCCGCGTATTTGCCGACCTGGAAAAACCCTTTGCCAATGCAGGCAGTGACGAGACCATCAATTGCGGTACGGATGTCATTATCCTGGACGGATCCCAGTCCAATTTCCCGGCAGGCTCCGCCATTGCCTGGGAAGGCCCTTGTTTGATGAACGATCCGGCGGAATTGGTCAATTCGGCTGACTGCCCGGGGCTCTTCATCCTGACGGTAACGAACCCTGATAACTTTTGCACGGACCGCGATACGGCGGAGATTTTCCTGAATCCGGCTGCGCCTTATGTCGTCCTCAGTTCGGATACAGCCGTAATTTCCTGTACGGACGGTATGGCATTGCTGGATGCTTCCGGTTCTTCGGCCGGTTTTTATGACTGGTACTTCAACGGTGTATCACAGGGTGTGAACAGCAAGACCTTTACCGTCAGCGAACCCGGCACTTACATCTTCGAGGTAGCCAACGGCGACAGAACCTGCGTAGATCAGGACTCTATGGTAGTGGTCATGGACTGCCTGCCGGTCATCAATATTCCAACACCGGATTCCATAATTTGCGGCAGAGAGGTTGTCGCTATTGCGGCAAATGTTGTCCCCCAAGGTCCCGAATATATTTATAGCTGGTCGGGCCCGGATGAAAGCTGCATTGTGAGCGGACAAGGAACCGCCTCCATACAGGCCAGTTGCGGCGGCGTCTATTCTGTGACCGTTACCAATCCGGCAGTCGGTCTGGAGGCGCAGCGTGTTGTCACGCTTTTGGCAGACCTCAACGTTCCCTTTGCCGAAGCCGGTCCGCCGGATACCATCAACTGCGTACAGAGCCAGGCTACCCTGGACGGATCGAACTCCTCCGCCGGGCCCAACTTCATTTACAGGTGGACGGACGGCATCACGGGGAACCTGATCGGAGAAAATCTGATGGAAACGGTTTCTACTCCCGGCACCTATTTCCTTGAAGTCATCGATACGGTCAATCAATGCAGTTCCAGCGATTTCGTGCAGATCCTGAAATCGGATACGCCGCCTACCGTAAACTTCGGGTCTTCGGTCTTTCCCTGCGACAGGGATACATTTGGTCTGGAATCCTTCGTCTCCCCGCCGTCCGATTTTTACGTTTATTCCTGGTCGGGACCGGGCATTGTCAGCGGCGCCGATGGACCGACAGCGCAGGTGGATGCCCTTGGGGAATATACCCTGCTGGTGGTCAATAGTCAGAATTTATGCCAATCTGCCGGATCGGTTACGGTTACCGACCAGATCTGTGCGCCATGCCTTGATGTTGCCGTCCCGGACACACTGAACTGCCTGACAAATTCGGTTGCGCTCCAGGCAGCGTTTTGCTATCCTTGCGTCGATTGCCAAATCACTTGGCAAACGGATACCGGACAGCTGGAAGGCCCTGTCGACGGACTTTCCGCAACGGCAACTGCACCGGGAGCCTACCGGATCACAGCCACCGATACCCTGGGCTTTTCTACCACCGTGGAAATTACGGTCATCCGAAATGCAGATCCGCCGAAAGTCATGGCGGGCCCCGACCGGCGGTTGACCTGCGACAGCACCCAGGTAACGCTTGGAGCCCTTACCACAGCAACAGGTCCGAACCTGATATACGAATGGACAAGTGAAGGGAACAGTGCAATAACCATCCAGGCTGACCCGCGATTTGCCCGGGTCGGATCGGAAGATACCTACATTTTAAAAGTCAGCGATCCCGGTACAGGCTGTTTTGCAACCGATACCGTCCTGGTCACCAGGGATACAACCCCGCCGGTCGCGGAAGCAGGTCCGGCCTTTACGCTGACCTGTACCCAACAACAGGTCATTCTGAACGGCGCCGGCTCCAGCACCAGCAATGTCTTATACCAATGGTCGGGCCCGGCCAGTTCGGCATGCCTGACGGGGCCCAATACACTGAACCCTATCGCAAGGTGCCCGGCAACCTATTTTCTGACCGTTACAAACCTGAGTAACGGTTGCGCTGCAACCGACAGCACGGTGGTGAACCCCGCGCCTGACCTGCCCCAAATTGTTCCGTTCCCGGATACGACATTGACCTGCAGCAGTCCGGAAATCACCCTGCTGGGATCGGTTCCCGGACCAACGGGCTATTCATTCGGCTGGGTCATGGAGGATCAAAACGGCAACCCGGTTGCAGGAAGCGAAACGCAGGAAATGGACCGGCTCGTCAATGCTCCGGGCAGATACCGGTTTACCGTGACAGACCAAAGCTCCAATTGCCAGAATCAATTCACCGTTCTCGTCGGCAATGATCAAACCCCACCTCAGGTAGACGCCGGGCCGAATGCAACACTTGATTGCACGATCGGCAGCCTCTCATTATCGGGCACTGTGACGCCGGCTTCCGGCAATTACGCCGTTTCCTGGACTTCCCCTGAAGGATTCCCTATTGACAACCCCGGTTCGCTGACGCCGCTGGTCCATCAGCCCGGCAAGTACTTTTTGCATATTGACAACATGGATAACGGCTGCAGCGATCAGGATTCCGTTCAGATCCTCAGAGACCTCAACGCACCTGTCATCTCAGCTGGGTTGGATACCAGCCTATCCTGTCTGATCACCCAAATCCGCCTCTCCGGCAGTCAGCAAACGATGAGCGGCCAGGCGATGATCACCTGGATCGCTTCAAATGGCGGGAATATTGTCTCCGGAGGAAATTCCCTGAACCCGTTGATCAATGCACCCGGGGTTTATCAACTTACGGTAAAAGACCCTGTCAATAACTGCACCGTTATGGCCCAGGTGATGGTTTCCGCCAATGATGCGCCCCCCCAGGCGGATATTGCCGGCCTGGATACCCTGACCCTCGATTGCACGAGGGATACGATTGTATTGGATGCTGGAAATTCCATTACAGATACCGGCGCCCCTGCTGCTTTCAAATGGAGCGTCCACGGCGAAGGCCGGCTTTTCCCCGACCTGACCGCTTCATCGGTAATGACCGATGCGGCAGGCAACTACCGGTTGATCGTAACCGATACCGGGAATGGTTGCATGGATACCCTGGCGTTCAACATCACTGCGGATTTCGAACTGCCGACCCTGGCCTATCAACCTATCATTCCGCTTACCTGCCTTCGACAGGAAACCCAGCTCGCGATCGCCGGCTCCGTACCGGGAAATTTTTCGCTGACCTGGTTCGATCCGGCGGGTTTGGTCCTGGGTGAAGAAACCCCGATGGTCGCTACAACAACAGGAGGCAACCATCGCCTCATCATTGAAAACACGACAAACGGCTGCACCAATGAACTGGTGCTGACGGTGCCGACCGATACCATGCCGCCGGTTGTGCGAATTGCCACTCCGGATTTTCTGGATTGCGATATGCCGGTAGTCGACCTCGATGGATACAATTCCTCCAAAGGCATCCGGTATATTTATGACTGGTCGACTCCGGATGGCCGGGTTGTGGCCGGTCAGGACCAATTAATTGCCCGGGCCGACCTGCCGGGAACCTACACCCTGTCGATTGCGGATACACTGAACGGATGTACCGCATCAGCGAATGTAGCGGTGGAAGCCCTGGCATTTCCGGTTCAAAATGCCGAAGTTGAGGTCATCCCTCCGGGGTGCGGCAATCAAGGCGGAGGCGGAATTCAGGTAGTAGCTGTAAGCGGCGGCACAGGTCCGTACCGATACAATCTGGACGGCGGGATATTGCAGGCCGAACCCGGATTTGGCCCGCTTGCCCCCGGCGCCTATCTGCTGGGGGTTACGGACATCAATCAATGTACCTGGGACACCTTGATCGTGGTCCCGGAAGCCGAGCCCATTCAGGCTGACCTCGGGCCGGACGTCATCATTTTGCTGGGCGACAGCACCCGGCTTAGCGTACAGCATACGGCTGCCGATCCGGATACCATTATCTGGTCGCCCGCTCCGTTTGCCGCCACGGGCTCTCCGGATGAGATTGTGGTCAAACCGCTGGAAACGACCATCTATTCCGTTACCGTTATCGACCGGAACGGCTGCAAAGCTACCGACCGGATCATCGTACAGGTTGACCGGAGGCCTGCCGTGTTTATTCCAAACGCATTCTCCCCGGACAATAAAGGCGACAACGACCGGTTCACGGTCTACGGCGGCAGCGGCCTGGAAAAGATCAATGTTCTGAGGATCTATGAACGGTGGGGCAATATGGTATTTGAGCGCAAAGATTTTCCGCCCAATGACCCCACCTTGGGTTGGGACGGCACCCTGAACGGCCGGGTACTGAACGCCGCCGTTTTTGTCTACTATCTTGAAGTCGCGTTTTCTGATGGAAAAACGGCCGTTTACACCGGCGACCTCACCCTGATGAGATAAGGCCATCCAACCATTTACGCCTGATTTCCGTCTAACTTAAAAACCGGAAACATGAAAAACGCCAAGTATGGAATAACCCTCATCCTTATGCTGGCCGGGATATCCCTGGGGACAACTGCGATTTGTCAAACCGGGACCTTCACCGAAATCCGCCAAATTGCCTGCGGCGATACGGCATTTATCGGAAGCCTGGGCTACCCTACCTGGAATCCGCCGCAGATCATCGACCGCCCCGATCTGGGCCATGCAGTCCTGCTGGGTGATTTTGTAGAACCGAACCTGTTGCAATACATTGCACCGATCTGTTATAGCGGAAATGACACCCTCGTAATCGAGTGCGCCCACGCCACCCAGATCACGTGCGACACCGGCATATACATATTTGAAATCAGTTGCCCTGAAAGCATTCAAACCGTCTATCCTGCAGAAGTCATGTGCAATGACTCCACCTACGTTGACAACCTCAGCGGATTCTGGGGACCGGCCATTTTCCAGGCTCCTGAACACGGTTACGCCTCGATCATCCTGGAACCTACTGACGGCGCCGGCGTTTTTTACCGGCCTGATCAGGGATTTGAGGGATTGGATGCGGTTAAGGTTGAACTGACCGCTACGCACGATACGGTACTTTACTTATTTCAGGTGTATTGCGAGAAATTGGTCAGCAGCCAGTATGAACCGATAGCCCGGGAAATCGATGTCTACCCTAACCCAACCGACGGCAACTTATTTTTTGAGCTGAAGGAGGCGATTCTGACGGCAGAAATATTTGATTCGGCGGGGAGAAGGTCAAACTGCGGTTTCGGCCGTACCGGGCAAGGCTGGATGATGGATACCCACAACCTGGGAAGAGGTGCTTATCTGCTTAGAATAACAACCGCAACAGGGGTTTATACGAACCGGTTCATAAGGAATTAGACCCTTTCCGAAAAAAAATTGCTCCGCACGGCTGAGGATCGCTGTGCGGAGCAAAAACTGGTATCTAATCTAATAAGTGACCTGATTAAAGATCTATTAAGAGGTCTTTCTATTTTCTCATCTAGGGTTATTTACGCATGCAATATAAACTATATTTCGGCAAAAGTCAAGACCTCTCCTTAATTATTTTCCAGAAAATTAATTTTATCAAATTTCATCCCGCCTATTCGCTTATTCAGCAACTAATACCCTGCGTCGCCAGACCATGGCCAGCGTAAAGGCTGAAACCAGGTGCCAGATCCCCCACCAGGCCGCTATCATGGCCATACCGCCGAGTCCGTCAAAGAAATTGAAGATCAGGATCAATCCCAGACCGGAATTCTGAATACCGGTTTCAATAGCAATAGCCCGCGCATCCTGAGCAGGCAGGTTGAATACCTTGCGGGCAAAACCGTAACCGGCTGCCAACGCTATGCCGTTGTGGATGAATACCAGCATAAAAACCAGGTGGAGGTAGTTGGTTATGTTAGCCCTGTTCGCATACACTGCCACGACCACAAACCCAAGGAAAATGACCATGGAAAGCCATTTGACAGGCCGGTGGATGGCAGCGGTGAACCTCGGGAAATAGGTACTCAGCCCCATTCCCAATACCAATGGAACGGCAATCAGCTGAAACACGGAACCCATCATCTGGTATGCTGAAACCGAAATTTCCCGGCTGTCCCCCATAAACCAGCCCGACATCCAGGAAAAATACAATGGCGTGACCAGGATCGCGGCAGTGGTCGAAATAGTGGTCAGGACAACCGACAGTTCCGTATTTCCATTCGACAGGTGGACCGCGTAATTGGATACGTTACCGCCGGGGCAGGCAGCAACCAGGATCATACCAAGGGCCAGGCTGGCCGGAGGCGATAATGCCCAAATCAACCCCAGCGTCAGGAGCGGCAATAAAACCCATTGAGACAACAAACCCGCCAATGCCGCTTTAGGATAGCGAAAAAGGATCTTGAAATTCTCCAGCCTCAAATCCAATGCAACGCCGAACATTAAAAAACCCAGGCAGATATTCAGTATTGCCAGCTGTCCGGGATTAAAGTTGATGTGTATTTGATCCAGATTTTCCATGCTGTCAAGTCGCTTATTCCAAGGTTATCAAAATCTGTTGGGGGGTTACCCCTACCCTTTTGTTCAAAGGTATAAATTCAATCTGTCTGTATGGGTATTTTTTCTTAAGTATGTCAAAATTTGTGAGAAAATTTTAAATGAGTAAATTTAATTAATGAAAAAGTAATCTATATTTAGCTCATCACCGGGATTGGCGTACCTTTCCATCCACCAATTCCAACCGACATTGAATGCACTGATTCAAAACAAGATCAGGGAGAGTTTCTCAAGGCAGGGGCTGATGCACACGCTGGGGGCGAGCATCCGGTCCATCGAACCCGGCAGGGTTGTAATTGAATGCCCCTTTCAACCGGGTTTATCCCAGCAAAACGGATTTTTCCATGCGGGGGCGGTTTCCGGTTTGGTGGATTCCGCATGCGGCTACGCCTCCCTGTCTGTGATGGAGGAGGACGCCGATGTTTTATCTGCCGAATTCAAGATCAATCTGTTGAAACCGGCAGATACGCAGTTACTTGTAGCGGAAGGGAAGGTGATTCAGGCCGGCAGGACGCTCGTGATCTGTGAAGGATGGGCGTGGGATGAGACCGGCACTAAACTCCTTGCAAAAATGCAGGCCACCATGGTCGCCATTCGCCCCGGTAAATAGCATCGCAAACCACCCGGCTCCAATCGGCAGATGGTTTGCGATAAGGGGCTTAACCTCCCAATACGGACTCAATGGCAGCCAGTTCTTCAGCGCTGAACCGGACATTCTTTGTGCTGCCGAGGCAATCCGTGATTTGTTCGGGCCGGCTGGCTCCGATCAAGACAGAAGTAATCCGCGGGTCTTTGAGCACCCATGCGAGAGCCATTTGTGCGAGCGTTTGTCCCCGGTCGCCGGCAATCTGGTTTAATTTTTTGATCTGCCCGATCCTTTCCTGGCTCACTTCGTTTTCCTTGAGGAAGCCATGGGGTTTGGCTGCGCGCGAATCGGTCGGGATACCCCCCAGGTATTTATTGGTCAGCAAGCCCTGGGCAAGCGGTGAAAACGGGATGCAGCCGACTCCCTGCTCTTCCAGGACGTCCAGCAGGCCGTCTTCGACCCAGCGTACGAACATGGAATATTTGGGTTGATGGATCAGGCACGGCGTACCCAGTTCCTTCAGGATTTGGCAGGCTCGTTCGGCTTCTTCCTTCTGATAGTTCGAAATGCCCACATAAAGCGCTTTCCCCTGGCGGACGATCAGGTCAAGAGCGGCCATGGTTTCTTCCAGGGGCGTATCCGGATCGGGCCTGTGATGGTAGAAGATGTCCACATAATCCAACCCCATCCGCCTGAGGCTTTGGTCCAGGCTGGACACCAGGTATTTCTTTGATCCCCACTCCCCGTAGGGTCCTTCCCACATGTAATAACCCGCTTTGGTGGAAATGATCAGTTGGTCGCGATAGGCGCTGAAGTCTTCCCTGAGAAGCCGGCCGAAGTTCTCCTCAGCCGATCCGGGAGGAGGGCCGTAATTATTGGCCAGATCAAAATGGGTGATCCCTGCATCGAAAGACAGCCTGAGCATTTTCCGGCAATTCTCCAGCACATCCACATGGCCGAAATTGTGCCAGAGGCCGAGCGACACAAGAGGAAGTTGCAAGCCGCTTCGACCGCAACGGCGGTAGGTCATCGACTGGTAACGCAGGGAATCGGGTTGGTAAGACATCGTTTTGTTTTGGGGTAAATGTAGGGAAAGTTTGTTTTTTGAAACCTGATTACATCCAAATTCTTAATTTTAAGGCAAAATGCTCATCCAATGAAACACCTGGCAACCGCTGCTGCAATTTTATTTGTTCCAATGATGCTTTTTGCTCAATCCAATTTCGGCGTTTTCAGGGATGCCGGTGATGTAGGCGCCGTCCTGCATAAGGGTTCCACTCAATACAATTCCGCAACCCAGAAATACCAGCTCAGCGGGTCCGGGGAGAATATCTGGTTTGCCAAAGACGAATTCCAGTATGCCTGGAAAAAGGTAAAAGGCGATTTTATCCTTCAGGCCCGAGGTAAGCTCATCGGAAAGGGCGTCGACCCGCACCGGAAATTCGGCTGGATGGTCAGGACCAACCTCGATACTGGTTCCCCCATGGCCGCAGCCACCGTTCACGGCGACGGACTTACTTCCCTCCAATACCGGCTCAAGCAGGATACGGACATTGCAGAAAACAAGTCGGCAGCAGTCGGCCCCGATGTTATCCGCCTGGAACGCAAGGGCGATAAATTCACCATGTCGGTGGCCAAATGGGGTGAGCTTTTTACGGTCACGGAAGTGGCTGAAGTACCGTTGGGAGACGAGGTTTATGTCGGTTTGTTCATTTGCTCCCACAATAAGGATGTGCTCGAACAGGTCAGCTTTGACAATGTCCGCATTATCTTTCCCGCCAAGGATGATTTCAGGCCGTACCGGGATTATATCGGCAGCTATATTGAAACGCTTGACGTTGGCACAGGCGAACGGATGATCCTGCATACCGCCCCTGTTTCTCTGCAGGCGCCCAACTGGACACCGGATAATAAACATTTGATTTACAACAGTCAGGGTCTGATCTACCGGTTTGACCTCCGCAAAAAAAAGATCAAGGAACTCAATACGGATTTTGTCAGGCAAAACAACAACGATCACGTCCTGTCCTTTGATGGGAAAATGCTGGGGCTCAGCAGCTCAAGCGGCGAACAGGAATTCGGCTCCCTGATTTATACCGTCAAATCAAAGGGAGGAAAGCCGACCCGGATCACCCCGACCGGCCCGTCGTACCTGCATGGCTGGTCGCCGGACGGCAAGTGGCTGACCTATACCGCTCAGCGCAACAATGACTACGATATTTACAAGGTGCCGTCAACCGGAGGGGATGAAATCCGCCTTACCACTTCTCCGGGATTGGACGACGGTTCGGAATTCAGCCCGGACGGCCAATACATTTACTTCAACTCCACCCGGACAGGGAGGATGCAATTGTGGCGAATGAAACCCGACGGCAGCGACCAGGAGCAATTGACATTTGACGACTTCAACAATTGGTTTCCCCATATTTCACCCGACGGCAAATCAATCGTGTTCATTTCCTATCCGCCGGAAATCAGCCCGGACGATCACCCCTTCTACAAGCGGGTCATGCTGCGCACCATGCCGGCAGGCGGCGGCACCCCTAAAGTCATCGCTTATTTTTACGGCGGACAAGGATCGATCAATACCCCATCCTGGTCGCCGGACAGTAAAAAGGTAGCCTTCATCAGCAATTCGGACATCACCAGAAATTGATCTCAAACCCGCCGAAACATCCTTTTGAACCAAACGATTTTGACAAATTTAATCCGGCATTTTAATTTGTAATTCAATACTTTACATTTAAAATCACTCCGGTTCAAAAAAAATGTTTTGCTCAAGGGGTTGACAAAAGTCAAAATCAGACTTAACTTTATCCCGATTTTTTTAAACGCGCTCTAATGAAAAAGCACCAAAACCTGAAGGTGCTTTTCCTCTGTTTTTTATGCTCTGCCATGTCGCCGTTTGCCCGGGGACAGGACATTGAGCATATTGGGAAAAGCATCACAACCCGCGTACAACAAAATGACATTCTCCGCCTCAAAGGCCGGTTGTACGCCAACCTGAGATACAACGATGTTTACGGAATCCCGCCGCGTGCCGACCCGTTTTCCCTTCGTTTCAATGCACAGCTCAACGTTGATTTCCTGGGTGTTAAAGCGCCGTTCTCCGCTGCATTTTCCGACGGCGATCCTACATTTCACTATCCTGCCTACGCTTTCTGCGGAGCAAGCCCGACCTATAAATGGGCTACCCTTCATCTGGGGGACAGGGTCCTGAATTTTTCTCCGTATACCCTTTCCGGGCATCACTTTTCCGGGATCGGTTTTGAGGTGAAGCCGGGCAAATTCTATCTGGCAGCCTTTTCAGGCCGATTGCGGCGGGCCAGGCCTGAAGATGCCGGTAAACTGCAGCGCCTCGACCCTGTTTACAAACGCCGGGGATGGGGCGTAAAGGCCGGGATCAGCGATGGAGAGAATTCGATCCATCTTATCCTGTTTGCCGCACACGACCTTCCCGGATCCCTGCATTTTTCAGATACTTCCCGAACGGTTTCGCCCGAAGAAAATGTAACCCTCGGCCTGCAGGTCAGGCGAAAAGTCGGCAAACTGGCTGCCATAGATCTCGATTTTGGGCGGAGTGCCCTTACACGGGATTCGCGCAGTCCGGCAGCCGCTGAAAGCCCGCGGGTTCCCTTTTACAGGATGGCCGGTTTGTTTAAGCCCAACCTTTCCTCCGGCTATCACAATGCGTTCAAAGCCACGCTCAGCCTGAAACCCGGATTTGGCGATTTCAATGCCCAATTTGAAAAAATCGATCCTGGATACCGGTCGCTGGGCGCTTTATTCTTCAATAACGACCTGGAAAATTTCACCCTCGGCGGGCGGATCCCTCTTTTTACCAAAAAGGCATTTGTCGCCCTCAACAGCGGAATCCAGCGCAGCATAACCGGCCGGCAAAGCGCCCCGGGTTTGCATCGTTTTATCGGCTCAATCGACTTGTCTGCCCAACCCGGAAGCAGGCTTAATGCCAGCCTTTCCTTATCCAATTTCAGCACCACAACAAGGGCCACCCTGGTTCGGACACCCTTCGTTGATACGGACTCCCTGATCCTGACACAAACCAATGCCAGCGCCTATCTGGCCGTGACCTATTTCGGTGGGAAAACGAAAAGATCCGTCTGGATCCTGGCAGGGTCTTTCCAAAAGGCGAATGCCATTGAAGGCGATCAAATCCGGGCCGATCTCAGTCATGCCTTCAAGACGGCCATGGTCTCCCATACTTTCACAACCGGCGCCGGCGGCTGGAAACTGAACAGTTCCTGTCTCGCAAATTTCACAGCGGCCCAAGGTTCAGGAACAACTGTAGTGGGGCCGGCCTTGACCGTATCCAAGGCATTCGGAGGCGGGAAATGGGAAATGAGCTCTTCTGTTTCCAACTCACTGGTCTTTCAGGAAGGCGAATTGATAAACCGGGTTTTCAACATCCGATGCAGTTCCGGCTTTCAACCCGGCAAAAACCAGGGGATCGATTTCGGATTGTTTTATACCCGGGCAAGAGAAGGGCCGCCCGGGGGTTTTGCTTCCGGATTCCGGGAGTGGAACTTTTCCGTTGCCTACACTTACCGATTGATTTGACCCCAGACCATTACCTAAAACCTTCAACATGAAAAGCGCTCTTTACCTGATCCTCCTGCTGGGATCAATCCCCTTATGCAACGGGGCCGCTCCGCCTGATGGAGCGCCGGCCCTTCCCGTTTCTTTCCGGGAATCCTTGCCCGTTGCGGATACCGCATTCCAGGTGATGAAAACACCTTTCCGGCAATGGTCCGGACCGACCCCCTCCGAGGAAGATGATGTCAGGGATGAAGGCAATCCGCTGGGAGACGAAATCGAGCAGGTGCAAAAAGCCAGAAAAACGATTGCAGCCCTGAAAAAAGCAGGCAAATTCCTGGAGAAGCTCACCATGGGCGACCTGGTAACGCTTCCGGTCGGCATTCAGCAGGAAATAGGGAACATCACCTATACCCTCGGTATCGAATCCATTCGCTTTTACCCCGAATACACGGAAGCGGACTTATTTCTCGAAGTGGATTTGCCGGGCGAATCCCTTGACCCGGTATTTGGTGCGACCGGCATTAAATTCACCCGAAAAGGCGGTCTCACCGGCGACCTGAAGCTCGAACTGCTGGGGGATTTCCCGATCGATATCAGGAAGGGGAAATCCCGGATTGTCCTGGAAAAAACCAAAGGGCCGGAAGACACAGGCACCTACGTCGTTGTCAACTGCGATGGATTCAGGAGCCTGGGGGTAAAAGGGTATGTCGTATTCAGCAGGGATTGGCTGATTCCAACGAATGCTGCCGGCGCGCCCCAGGAAAACGGCAGGGTCAAGGGCCATTTCAACTTTCAGGCGGATTCCTGGGACCTTGTCGCGACGCTCTCTGATTTCACGCCCTTTGCAGTGAAAGGGTTTGAAGACCTGAAATGGCAAGTGGACGGAATAGCCCTTGATTTTTCTGATTTCCGGAATCCCGAAGACGTCCGTTTTCCTGAAAATTATCCATCCCCTTTCCTGACTGCCTCAGGGATGAGCCGGCTTTGGAAAGGCGTATACATCGACCGTTTTTCAGTCACCCTGCCGGATCAATTCAAGGCAAACGGAGGGCCGCCGATCTCTGTTGAAGCCCGGGATATGATTATAGACGACCAGGGAATGACCGGTATGTTGAGCGCATACAACCTCCTTTCCCTGGAGGAAGGCAATCTGAACGGTTGGGCCTTTTCAATGGATACCTTTTCCATACGGATGCTGGCCATGCAATTCCAGGAGCTTCATTTCGCCGGGAAGATAAACCTGCCGCTTTTTGGCGCAGATAAGATTACGCCCGAAGATTGTCTGGGCTACGGGGCCATGATCATGCCCGGCAATGATTACCGCTTTTCGGTAAACGCCGGTGAAGACCGGTATGCGGATCTTTGGAAAGCCCGGATCAGCATTGCAGCCAATTCAACCCTCGGCATCCAATACACAGAGGGGCAATTCATAACTTCCGCAACCTTGTTTGGAACCGTATCCATTGATGACCGCTTCGGCACCGGCATCGACTTTCGCTTGCCGGAAACCCGGTTCGAAGGGCTTCGTTTGTCCAATCAATCGCCTTATTTCCAGCCTGGAAACTGGCAATTCCCGGAATCCCTGAACGCCAGGTTCGGCCCTTTCGAAATGGGATTGGAAAATATCGGCCTCCAGGAGGGAGAACAACCCATGACGGCGGATCTCCGGGTTGCCGCTGTGATCGGCCTTGCCGCCGACAACATCGATGTCTCAGCCATGGGCGGTTTCCGGATCGGCGGGAAATTGGTGCAAACGGAAGGTCGGCAGCGGTGGGTGTATGAATCATTCAAGGTCGACAGCATATTGGTTGCCGCTTCAACCGAGTCCTGGGGGGTCGGCGGCCGGCTGGACTTTTTTCAGGATGATCCGGAATTCGGAACCGGGTTTTACGGCCGCGGAGAACTTTGGTTCAGATCGCTCGGCGGATCGGAACACGGGCTGGAGGCAGCCGTGCAATTCGGCACAAAACAGGGTTCTTCCGAGCCGTTCAGGTATTTCTTTTGCGATGTAATGGCCCGGCCCGACATTTCCATCATGGCTGGATTGCGCCTGAAAGGGATCGGCGGCGGGGTCTTTCACCGCATGTCGAGAGCCGGCAGCCTGGAGACAATCGGCACGGCAGGTCATTGCGCATGGGTCCCCGGAAGCAGCATCTCAGGTATCACCTATATGCCCGATGAACAGAAAAGCCTCGGGGTCAAGGCCAATATCGTTGTGGCCGCGACGGGGAAGGATGTCTGGAGTGTGAACGGCGCCTTTGAAATCGCCTTTTATGCGGGAGGCGGCCTCGATTATGTCGCCCTCTACGGGAATGCTGTTGCTTTTGGTCCGGTTAACTGGAATAATTCCCAGGCTCAGGCATCCGCATCGGGCGTCACCATTTTCGTAAACATGTATTACCATCAATCACCCGGCTACAGGGGTTTCCGGGCTACAGCCGATGTATTCATGAATCTCAAGAACAGGTTCAAAGGCCTTTCGCCGCATCCCCTTGGATACCCTAATTACGCGGGCGGCCTGGAACTTGAGTTTTCCACCCAAACCTGGTTCATCAATATCGGCACACCCGATGTCCCTCTGGCCGCGGGCATCAAAATCCCGGTTTTAGGGCAACTGGCGGCCAGCGCCTATCTCGATATCGGGAACCATATCCCGGCTATGCCGGATCCGCCCGATTATATACAATCTCTGACGGGCGCCGGAAATTTCATGCGGAACGAAGCCTTGGCGGCAACGGGGTCAGGGTTTGCATTCGGCGCATCCCTGGCTTTAAACACAGGAAAACGAAAGGTACTCGGCGCATTCTATTATGAACTGGGTATCGGGCTGGGCTTCGATATCATGCTGCAAAATTACGGCGATGCCGTCTGCGCGGAGAGCCAGGAGAAGATCGGCATCAACGGATGGTACGCTTCGGGCCAGGCCTGGGCATTCTTTGAAGGAGAGGTCGGCATTGACGTTAATCTCGGTTTCATAAAAGGCGAATTTCCCATTTTGCAAGCCTCTGCAGCAGTCCTCCTTCAGGTAAAAGGGCCGGATCCGTTCTGGGCCAAAGGCTATGTAGGCGGCAAATACAATGTGCTCAACGGCCTGGTCAAAGGGTCCTTCAAACTAGGGGTTACGGTCGGCAGCGAGTGCATTTTGTCTGCGGAAGGCGGTGATCCCTTTGCCGGGATCGACCTGATCAATGAGCTTTCTCCCGGCAACGATGCAACCGGCATTTCAACAGCGATTCACCCGACCGCCACTTATTCATTTCCTGTAGACCAGGCCTTCCAGCTGGATGGGACCATGTACAAATTAACGACCAGCTCAAGACTGACCAATTCGGATCAACCCGTTCCCGCTGCATTTTTATTCGAAACCGGCGATTCCTTCGCAGAAGCCTCACCTGACAATTTCCTGCCGGGAAATTCGTCGATCCGGTTCGAGGTAAAAGCCTGGCTATTGAAAAAAAGCCAGGGCTGCAGCGGATTTTGTGACACGATCAAGGCTGAAACAAGATCGGTTGCCTTTTCCACCGGCCCGGCGTTTGCGAACATTCCACCGTTCAATATCAAAGCGGCGTACCCCTTTGACGGGCAGCTCAATTTCCATAAGGATGAATACGGCGAAGGATACCTTTATCTCCATACCGGGCAGTCTGACCTCTTCAACCAGCTGCCGCCCGGCGCTGTGTTGAGGGCGCGGTTTACGGCAACTTCAGGTCACCGGATCGAACGCCCTTTGGTTTACCAAACCGAATCGCGGAAAATAAAATTCACCGTCCCGGCTGCCGAGTTGGAAACCGGTCAATTGTTCAAACTGGAGATCGTACGCCGGGTTGAAGGCGCCCCTCAGGCTTATACAGCCTCAACGGTGGACAGTGATCTTCCCGGCTCTACAGAGGAACCACCGGCCGAAACCGTTCTTTACACGGCATATTTCCGAACAAGCCTGTACCCCCGCTTTGAAGATAAGGTGGCCGCAATCGGAGACCTGATGCTCAACCCGGGGTTATCGCTGTTGAGCGTTCAAAAACCGCTAAGAGCCATTTTTGAACCGGCGGAGCCTTTCGACCAGGCGGAGCTCTACGGATCGGCTCAACAATCCGCCATACTGGAGTTGGAATGTAAGGTGCAAAGCCCCTGGTTCCAGAGCAATGGTTTTCAACACCTCATTTACGACTATTTTCCATCCGGCACGCCAGGTTATGAGATACCGAATACCTGGCGTGACCTCAGTCAGGGGAACATTCCTGTCAATGCCGTTGCGGTCCATCAACGCACTGAAGGCCTTAGGGTCACCGGAAATAATTTCCTGCAGAACCAGGCGCCCGGCTTTGGTGATTTGCCCGATACGGTATTTTACGCTTTCCCGAATCTGGTATTGACGGATTATCTCCACTACAAAGCTGCGGTGGACAGTCTCTTCCAGGCCTGGGCCGAACAAAGTGCCGCTGCAAGCGGAGAACTTGAGCCGGAGTCCTACAATATGCTGGACATGAACGCTGACGGCACCATTCCCATTGATGAATGGATCCGGCATTTCCGGGAAAACTGTACCGCCAATTGCACGGATTGCCTGCAAACGGGAGCTGAATTCATTTGTCCGATTCCGCAGTTCATCACCAACCTGAGCCTGGCAGCACAACCGACGATGGATTCCGTAAGCGGAAAGACATTTGAGGTTGCGGTCAGGTATAGACTTCCGGGTACCAATCTGGTCACGACTTCCAAAACAATCCGATTGATCAAAAACTAATGCCATGGAAAAAACGACATTGATTCTGCTGATATGGCTGGGAATTGTCTGCGCTCCAATACTTTGTACTGCCCAGCAATTGTCCGATACCTTTTCGATAAAGCTGATTGCCAGAAGCCTTCCGGAAGGCATAGCCCTGCGATGGGCCCCATTGGATGCAAACACCTGGAAGGCCGGCATCAAAACCGGTTACAGACTGAGCCGTACAACACTGGCCAATAATACCGGTATCCTGACCCGTTCGGAACAAGAAGCCGGCCGGCGCATACTCGCCGACCATATTTTCCCGGTCCCGGAACCCGGGTGGCAGGCCATCGCCGATACCAACCAAACAGCCGTCATTGCTGCCGGAGCGCTTTACAGCCGAAGTTTTTCGGTACGGCAGGAGGTAATAGACGAGGAAAACGATCCGGAGGCAGCTGAAATGAACCGGTTCGGGTTCGGCCTGTTTGCCGCAGATCAGTTTATGGGAATAGCCATCGCCATGGGACTTGGTTGGATCGACACGTCGGCAACAGAAGGCGAAAGCTATCTGTATACCGTAACCCTGATGAACGGGCCATCTCACTCCAAAATCAATCCCGGAACCGTGCAGATCACGAAAGGTGATACCCTGTCACTTCCGCCTCCAGGTCAATTAACCGGAAGATTCGGCGATCGGCGGGTCAGGTTAAAATGGGACCGGTCAGCCGTCGAATCGGTCTATACCGCATATTTTGTAGAAAGGTCCTTTGACCATGGAAGAACCATTGAACCCGCAAACAAACTGCCGCTGATCTACACAACACCCGAGGGGACCAACGACCCTTTTATGTATTTCACGGATACGATACCTGAAAATCACATGCCTGTATGGTACAGGATTCGCGGAAAAACGCCATTCGGAGAACTCGGCCGCCCCTCAGCATGGATAACCGGCGAGGGGCAGCCCGCACCGCTCCCTTATCAGCCCATGATAACCGGCCTGACGGACAACGGCCAGGGAGGACTGCTCATTACCTGGGCGGTTCCGGAAACGGCTAAAAGTCAAATTTCCGGATTTGACATCCTGCGCTCCGAAACCGCTGAGGGGCCTTTTTCGGCGATTAACCGAACCCTGATCGGGCAACCGGAATCCCGGTTCACGGATGAACACCCCATCCATCTGGCTTATTACCGGATACAATTGACCGACCAAAACGGCCATCAGATTTCGGGGCCGGCGAGGCTTGCCCTGCTCAAGGACGATATCCCCCCTGAACCCCCGTCGGCCATAGGCGGCAGTCTTTTGCCCGGCCAGGACAGCATTGAGATTTCCTGGCATCCGAGTCCCGATGCCGACTGTTACGGTTACCGGATCTACTGCAGCAACGGGAAGGACAACGATTACCTTCAACTGACCCGCGAAGCGGTAACCGATACATTTTATCGCTTGCCATGTGCTAATCGGGAAAACAGAGAAAGGCTCTTTTTCCGGATCAAGGCCGTCGATTACCGGGGGAATTACTCCTCCCTTTCCAACCCGGTTTGTATCGCCTTTCCGGACGATAAACCGCCTTCTCCACCCGTTTTCAAGTCGATCCGGTCTTCCCCGTCCGGCATTGAGTTGACCTGGGCCAACAGCAGCAGTCCGGACCTGAAAAGGCAAATTCTTGAAAAAAGAACAGCCGGACCAGACACCTGGATCGAAGTACAGGAATGGATCATGCCGGATTTCAGGACCCGCTACCTGGACACTTTGGTCGTTGAAGGGACCGACGTCGCATATCGGATCAAAGCCGTAGATGAGGCCGGTTTGACAGCCTGTTCCGAACAGGTGACAGGTACGCGGATTGATGCCGGCATCCATGGAGTGATTTCAGCATTCAGGGTCATAAGGTCATTTGACAAAAAATCTATCCGCTTGCAATGGACCTACCCGGATATGGAATCCGTGGAATCGTTTATCGTCTACCGGTCAACGGGCTCAAACCCGCCGGCAACCTACCTGAATCTGGTGCCGGACAACAAGGAATTGGCCATATCCGGTAACCGGGCGGAATTCAGCGATCAAACTATTCAACCGGATCGCCACTATCGCTATCAGGTGATTGCCAGGTTAAAAACAGGCGGTTACTCCCTGTTAAGTCCGGAAATAGCCGTAAAAGATTTTTGATTAAATAAGAGCTTGTTTGGATTTTGGTCGCTATGTCGAAAATCGTCAATTTTTCGCTTAGGCAAGGCGCAGGTTCGGGATCATAGCCTAAGCTATGAAGCCCGGTTCTGCAACGCAGCATAAGCGGAAAAGTGATCCCGCTTTTGAGCGGGACAGACCAGTTACTAAAGTCCAAACAAGCTCTAAAAGCGCTCTGACATGAAAAACACCATACCCTGCCTGCTGCTTTTGGCAGCACTCTCACCCGTTTGGGCAAATTCATCCTTCCAATGTGACAATTACCTTCAAGGCGGGATGATCTGGACACAGCAAAATCCTGTGATTCTCACCTATTGCGATCAGTTTGGTCTTCTCCCATTGACAGAGGTTGCCGCGCCCTCAGGCGGCAGCGGAGGAGGGCCCCTCTACCAATGGGCGTTTTCATTGGACGGCGCTTTCTGGCAACCCATCACGGTTTCAGCCGGCCAGCAAAGGGATCTGATCCCGGGATCGGCATTGCTTAATTTCATGCTGGCTGCGGGCATGGATTACAGCCAGTCAACCTGGTTCCGAAGGGGCGTAAAACGACCGGAATGCGATGACTACGTATTTTCCAATATCGTAGAATTCCGGGTATTTCACCAGGTTTCGGGGCCAGGACAATTCCGGAGCGTCTGGGAATATTGCAATGACCAGAACGGGTTGAATGCAAGCTATTTCCACACAGGAAATCCCAATTCAGTGAACCCCTCCGGAGGGGACCAGCCTTATGAATTTCAATGGCAATTCTCCACTGACCAGGTCAACTGGTCGAACTATTCCACAACCGAATTACCCGATCTGTTTATCACCCCCGGGACAATAGGATACTACAGGCGCGGGGTAAAACCGGCCGGCTCACCCTGCGAGTACGCATTTTCCAACACCATTGCCATATCCAATGTGATTCCCTTCGAATTGAATCTGGCTTTGGACCATCCGGATTGCTCGGATGAAAATACAGGCAGGATAACCGTTATTGATCTGTCCGGCAACAGCCCCGAGATCCTGAATTCCATCGCCTACTCAATTGACGGCGGAAATAGCTGGCAATATTCACCGGTTTTTGACCATCTCACGGCCGGTTTCTATACCGTCCAGACACAAAACAAATGCAGCTGTCCCAATGGATATTCCTGGTGCACTGCGGAAGCCGAATTGACAGCAGCACCTGCGCCTGAAATTCTGGACGTCGATTTTATCCACCCCAGCGACTGCGGGGCTGCCGATGGTTCGATTACCATCTACGGATCGGGTGGGATCGCGCCTTTGAAATTCAGCATAAACGGGGCGACCTATTGGCAGCAAACAGTTTTTACCGGTTTGCCGGCGGGAAATTATCCGATTTCGGTTCAAAACGCCGACGGCTCCTGCGAGCGTTTTTTTGGGTCGGTTACCTTGAATGATCCGCCGCAGCCGGTTTTGGAGGAAGTGATCCAGGTAAACCCGACCGGTTGCGGTGCTTCGGACGGATCAATTCAGGTCATTGCTTCGGGCGGCATTCAACCGCTGGAATTCAAATTGAACAGCGGATCATGGATTACCGGCGGGGTCTTCACCGGTTTGCCGGCCGGTGTCTATCAAATCGGCATTAGAAATGCGGGCGGTTCGTGTCAAACCATCACCTCAACAACGTTGACCAGTCCTGCAGGCCCTTCCATTGTCAGCGTTGATCACAGCGAGCCTTCAGACTGTTCAACGGCCGATGGAACCATCACGATAAACGCTGCAGGCGGAACCGGCAACCTGCAATACAACATCGGTTTTGGATGGATGAATACGCCTGTTTTCAACAACTTATCTCCAGGAAATTATACGATTTCTGTCCGCAACCAAAACGGGACCTGTCAGGTGGACTACCCCGCCCCGATCGTCCTGAACGGCCCAAGTTCACCCCAAATTTCGAGCATTAATTCCACAGATCCATCTGACTGCGACGCCGGTGACGGCAGCATATCCGTCATTGCTTCCGGAAACAGCGGCAACCTGGAATACAATATCGGCCTTGGGTGGTCATCTAACAGTATTTTTCAGGGCCTGCCCCCGGGAAACTATACCGTTCAGGTGCGGAACGCCAACGGCACCTGCCTGGTTACTCATCCTGAGGTCATTGTGATATCCGGTCCTTTGAGTCCGGTTATCCATCAGGTTTCAACCACTAACGTGTCAGGTTGCGGCGCAACAGACGGGACCATTGAAATCATCGCATCCGGGGCCGGTCCTTTAGAATACAATATCGGCATAGGTTGGTCAGTCAACAGTGTTTTCATGGGACTGGAACCAGGTCTTTATCCCATTCAGGTCCGAAACCATGACGGTACGTGTTTGGTCAACTATCCTGGAGCAGAAGAGGTAGCCGGGCCTGATTTGCCTGTGATCATTGCTGTAGTTGCTTCTGCTCCAAGCGACTGCGAGGTTGCTGACGGCGCTATTTCCATTCAAATGGAAGACCCCGCGGGCGAATACGAGTTTACGATAAACGGAGGTAATACCTGGTCTGAACAACCCCAGTTTGGAGGTCTTTCACCAGGCCTGTATGCAGTTGGTGTAAGGGATTCGGATCAAAGTTGTTTTGTAGATTACGGACAAGTGGAAATAACCGGCATAGTCAGTCCGGCTATTCTCGATGTGAGTTTTAATAACCCTTCAGATTGCGGAACGGCGGATGGTTCCATCCAGATAGGTGCAACCGGAATAAACAGCCTCGAATATCGGGTCAACATAACGGATACATGGACTGCAAATCCCTTATTTGAGGGCCTTGGTCCGGGGGATTATCAGGTTCAGGTCAGAAATTCAGACGGCACATGCATCATCAATTACCCATCCCAGATTACCCTGTCATCACCTCCGTCGCCCATCATTCCCAGTGTCAATTTCACCGATCCCACAGATTGCGGAGCTGATGACGGCAGCATCCAGGTTCATTCCATAAGCGGCACCGGAACCTATGAAGTTAGCATAGATAACGGTCAAACCTGGTTCGATCACGCCAATTTCTTCAATCTGCCCCCGGGCGATTATGAAGTGATGGTGAGAAACAATGGGGGTACTTGTGTCGTGGAATATGATCAAATCATCACCTTGAGCAACCCGCCCATGCCGGTCATTTCCAATATCGCCGTGGCCCATCCTACTGACTGCGGGGCCAATGATGGAACGATCACCATTTCGGCTGGTGCGGGAACCGGGAACTTTCAATTCAATATCGGTGGTAGTTGGAGCAGTAACTCCGTTTTTTCCGGATTGTCACACGGAAATTACACCGTTCAAGTCCGGAACAGCAACGGCACCTGCCCGGTGGAATACGACCAAATTGTCAGCCTGACAGATCCGCCTTTGCCCTTTATTTCTAATGTTTCCACAACCAATCCAACCGATTGCGGCGCTGATGACGGGAGCATCACCATTTCGGCCGGTGCCGGGACCGGCAACTTCCAATTCAACATCGGCTCGGGTTGGACCAGCAATGCCGCTTTTTCCGGATTGCCGCCCGGAAATTACACCATTCAGGTCCGGAACAGCAACGGCACCTGCCCGGTGGCGTACAACCAAACCGTCACCTTGAGCGATCCGCCTTTGCCGGTGATCTCAAATGTAGTTGCAACCAATCCAACCGACTGCGGCGCCGATGACGGAACCATCACCATTTCCGCCGGTGCGGGGACCGGGAATTTCCAATTCAACATCGGCTCAGGCTGGACCAACAATGCCGCTTTTTCCGGATTGCAACCCGGGGAATACACCGTTCAAGTCAGGAACAGCAACGGCACCTGCCCGGTGGCGTACAACCAAACCGTCAGCCTGACCGATCCGCCTTTGCCGGTGATTTCAAACGTCGCTGCAACCAATCCAACCGATTGCGGGGAAACGGACGGCGTCATCCAGATCATTGCAACAGCTGGGGATGGAAATTTCCTTTTCACCATTAACGGGGGCGCTAATTGGAGTATGAACCCTGATTTTTACAATTTGGGCCCAGGGAATTACCAGGTGGGCGTACAAAACGGAAATGGAACATGTGAAAATTTTATAAATAATAGCATTCAACTCATAGCGCCTGAATCCCCGTCAATCCTTGAGGTTTCGGTATCCCAACCCAGTGATTGCAATGAAGTGGACGGAATCATTGAAATCTTCGCAACGGAAGGAAGTGAAAGCCTCCAATACCGGATCAACGATAACGCACCATGGAGCAATTCTCCAATATTTACCGGATTGGCGCCCGGCATTTACCATGTGGCCGTCCAAAATGCCGGAGGAAACTGCCTGGTCGTCTATTCACAGCCTGTTCAAATTCAAGCTATCCAAGCACCGGAATTCGTCCAGATCGAATCCTTTTCGCCTACTGATTGCAACCTGAATAATGGAAACATAATCATTACGGCACAAGGCAACTTCGGTGAGGTCATTTACAGCATTTCAAATGGAAACACATGGCAGTCATCGCCTGTTTTTGACAACCTCTCACCCGGATTCTACCAGATCGCTATTGCCTATGGAAACAGCTCCTGTCTGACAACTTATGGACAACCCGTAGAGGTGACCGGATTGCAACCTCCGGCAATCCTTGAGGTCAATTCAAATGACATTTCCGATTGTAACGCCGCCGATGGGACCATCACCATCCTGGCGCAAGGCGGGTCGGGTGACTATCAGTTCAACATTGACCCGGACAATTACCCGTGGTCCGGCTCCAACCAATTTACCGGGCTGCAATCCGGCATTTACCATCCCGCTGTACGCAATGCCGACGGCTCCTGTGCGGTCGACTATCTCGAACCGGTCGTGCTGCAAAGCCCTGAAGCGCCTGTCATTGTTGCCGTCCAATCCTCCGACCTGTCGGATTGCAATGCTGCCGACGGGACAATTACTATTTATTCATCATCAGGTTCAAACTATGAATTCAGTCTCAATGGTTTGGAGTGGTCGAATTCAGGAATTTTTACAGGCTTAATCACCGGACAATATTTGCCTCAAATCCGGAATTTGGACGGGAGTTGCAGGAGTGTTTATCCGGACACCATCAGCTTAGCCAACCCATTTGAAGCCGAGATCGACAGTCTCATCCTGACGCCACCGAGTTCCTGCCTGACCAGCGACGGTGAATGCCTGATATCCGGGTTCAATGCCGCTACCATGGCTTACAGTCTGGATGGCGGTCAGACCTGGAAGCAGGACAGTGTTATCACCGGCCTTGGGACAGGGCCGATTTCCCTTGAAATCCGGGGAGTCGACTATCCGGGGTGCAAAATTGAAATGGACCGATTCCTGGGGGCGGGCGATTTCAACCTGTCTGAGCTGTTTTTCCGTATCGGAGACCAACAAGCCTGCCTTGAAAATGATGGCTCCATCGAAATCCAGTCCCATTCCGTTAATGATTTTCAATTCAGCATCGACTACGGCGAAACCTGGCAAGCTTCAGGATTATTCACAGCTCTGGCTCCCGGGTCGTATCAGGTGCTTCTCCGGGATTCATCCCTGAATTGTCAGGTAATGCTGGATACATCTTTTGTTGTCCACGCCCTCCCCACGCCTGAGGTCCAAGGGATAACAACGCTGGACGCCGAAGATTGCGGGGGAAACAATGGAGTTGTGATCCTCGAAACAGATAATCAGGATTGCGTTTACTCCCTGGACGGAGGCGAAACCTGGCAAGCCCCGACAGTGTTTGACGCCCTTCTTCCCGGCACTTATATCCTGATGGCCAGAGATACCGTTTCAAATTGCGGAATCGCCTATCCGGACTCCATCACCATCCGGGGCATCCCATTATTAACTGCCCAAATCCTGGAGCAAAGCCAACCTACCTGCGCGGATGAAAACAATGGTTATGCCATTGCGGGAGCCTACGGCGGCATACCTCCTTACGTTTACACATGGTCAAATTCTGCCGGCGAAGCGGAACTGAACGATCTGGGCCCAGGCACCTATTCGGTGACCGTCGTCGATTCGAGGCAGTGCCGGGATTCCACCGCTGTAGCGTTTGACGAAATGGACGATCCATTCACCGGACTTCCCAGTCTGGTCAGGGACACGATTCTTTGTAACGGCCAATCGGTTCGCTTTGATTTAAGTTTTTTGGTGAATGCAGAAATTGAATGGCATAACCGGGATGGATTCCACAGCACAGATCCGGCGATTGAATTGGAGCGTCCGGGGATCTACTACCTGAAGATCTTAACGAGTGCGGGATGCCGGTATCTGGACACTTTTGAAATCAGGCGGATTAACCAGGACCTGATCGCCGATTTCCTCCTCCCTGCTGAAGCTGTTATCGACGAACCCGTGGTGGCCGTAGATATCACCTGGCCGCTTCCCGACAGTATCCACTGGGCGTATGATCAGAATACAATACAGCACTTGTTGTCACTGCCTACCCAGGAATTCCTGCGATTCACAGAACCGGGGACTTATTCAGTCTTTATGGATGCCTACTACGGATCTTGTTTTGACCGGTTGGGAAAGGAAATCAAGGTTTTCGGATCCCGGGATAGCCTGAGCAGCAATAGCCAGCCCGGGTCATCGGGGTTGATTGCCGCTTTTGAGATCTATCCGAATCCTAACGACGGCAGATTTACATTCAAACTGGTGTTGACCTTGCCGGGGAATGCGGATATCTGGTTATTCCGGGAATCCGGTCAATTGCTGGAACATCGCTCAGTGAACGGATCGCAGACCTATATTGAAGCTTTTGACCGGCGGGGGCTGTTGCCGGGCATTTACACCATGGTAGCGCAAGCCGGTTCAGATTGGGTTTTCGGAAATTTTGTGGTCAATTAAACAGCGTGGTTTCAGGTCCTTTTGTTTTTGAAACGACAATTTGAACAATCCGGCGGTTTAAATGTTTGTACATTTAATGTATGTACATATATTTGCATCATGAAACTGGAGGAAGCAATACAACAGCGGAAATTCAAGGATGAATGGCATAAACTGCAGGTAAACATCCTGTACACCGCCAGCTGGATACACCAACGAAACAACAAGGTCCTGAAACCTTTTAAAATATCCGGCCCGCAATTCAACATTTTAAGGATTCTGCGCGGCATGTATCCGGATCCTGCCAGTGTGAAGTTGTTGACCGAACGGATGATCGACAAGGATTCCAATGCGTCCAGATTGGTTGACAAACTCGTTTTGAAAGGTCTGGTTGAACGGCATTCCTGCCAGTACGACCGAAGGAAAGTGGATGTTATCATTACCGAACAAGGCCTGGCCTTGCTTGAAAAAGCCAGCCTTGCCATAGAAACGCAAGGCAAGCACCTTGAACATACCATTAACGAATCAGATGCCAGAATGCTCAATGCGTTCCTGGATAAAATCAGGCAATAGAACTTTTTTCATAATCACCCAACCAAGGGTTGGCATTCAATTTAATAAAACAACAAAAAACGATGAACAAATTGCTTTTCTCCGGCGCTTTTGCAGCTCTGGTATTGACTGTCTTTGCCTTTACCGCTCCTGAAAATCCGGTAGTCACTACCGCAAACATCAATACCGCTGAAAGCTATGTCGGTTGGACGGGCTACAAGGTGACCGGCAAGCACCACGGAAAAGTGCAGCTTAAAAGCGGTGAATTGAAGTTTGAAGGCGACAAACTTGTCGGCGGCTCCTTCGAAATCAACATGCACACCATTTCCTGTGAAGATCTCAGCGGCGAATGGGCGGACAAACTGGTCGGCCACCTCAAATCAGAGGACTTCTTTGGCGTCACCAAGTATCCGGTTGCCAAATTCGAGATCACTCAGGTCATCAGCCGCGGTACGCCGGGCAGTTACAAGATCGTCGGTAACCTGACCATCAAGGACACGACCAAATCCATCAAGTTCAACGCGGATATGAAAGAAACGGATGGCAAATCGGTCACGACTGCCGATATCACGATCGACCGTTCTGAATACGACATTCGTTATGGTTCAGGCAGTTTCTTCGACAACCTCGGCGACAAAACCATCTATGACGAATTCGATCTCTCTGTAAATCTGGTCCACAACAAGTAATAACTGTGTGAGTTGAGGAGTTGATTGATAAAAAATGCAAACCGGCGCGATTTTCTTTTTCGCGCCGGTTTTTATTTGTCTTTTCCTGTGCTGAAGCTAATCGTCCAAATCCATCTCCAGGTTGGCAACCGCTCCCGACAGCTCCCTCAAGGCATGGTGGTCCCCTACCCTTTTGCAAGCTCTGATCCCTTCTTCATAAGTCATCCTGGCTTCTTCAGGCCTTTTTAGTTGCTCAAGCAATTTTCCAAGGTGATAATACAACCCGGTGTAATCAGGATGAAGGTTTTTCAAGGAATGATACCCCTTCAAAGCCTCTTCATGCTCACCAATTGATTCATATTCCTTGGACATTGCAAACAACAAAAACGGGTCTTCAGGCGAATCACCCAGCATTTCTTTGAGCCTGTTTAAACGATCCATTGGGTCCATTTCAAATAATTAGCGAAAATTCGCTGAATATCCGGTAATTTTGGCGATTAAGGTTATATTTGCGACTCAAATCTACATTTTAGTTATGAAATCACTGGTTTGCGTCAGTAAGACCCCCGATACGACTTCCAAAATCAGCTTTACCAACGACCAATCCGCATTGGATACGGGCAACATCCAATTCATCATGAACCCTTACGATGAATGGTATGCACTGGTTCGGGCCTTGGAATTGCAGGAAGCCCAGGGCGGCTCCGTGACCCTGATCAATGTGGGGCCGGCCGCTAACGATGCCATCATCCGCAAAGGCCTGGCCATCGGCGCTGAAAAGGCCATCCGGATAGAAGCCGATCCTCAAAGCGCGCTGTTTGTTGCCAAACAAATTGCCGGTCACGCAAAGGCTGAAAACTACGATATCATTTTCCTGGGCAAGGAAACCATCGATTATAACGGTTCAGAAGTCGGCGGCATGATCGCCGAATTGCTCGATCTGCCGTTTATCAGCTATGCCAGCCACCTGGAGATGAACGGCAATACAGCGACCATCCACCGGGACATTGAAGGAGGCACCGAAGTCGTAGAGGTCGAAACGCCTTTCGTTGTCAGCGCCGCCAAAGGCCTGGCTGAGCAACGCATTCCCAATATGCGCGGGATCATGATGGCCAAATCCAAACCCTTGCAGGTGATCCAACCGGCTGAAGCCGGAGATCTGGCAGTAGCCGTTCACTTTGAGGCTCCGCCGCCCAAAAAGGCCGTCACCCTGGTAGATCCCGAAAACATGGAAGAACTGGTGCGTTTGCTGCACGAGGAAGCCAAGGTGATATGAGATTGATTAATCATTGTTGATTTGTTGATTTGCCGCCTTCGCTCTTTTGGAGCTACGGCCGCCGGAGGTTGATCTGTTGATCTGGCCTGCCACGCGGTGCGCGCGGTTGATTTTAGATAAAACCAAATTAGCCCCTCGATCGGGGTAACCGGATAAAAGCTGAAAAAATGGTACTTGTTTTTGCTGAAAGCCAAAAAGGGCAGTTTAAAAAAAGCGCATTTGAGGCTGTAACATATGGCGCCAAGACGGCCCTTGCGATCGGAACGGAATGCCACGTCCTGGTATTGGGCAAAGCCGATGACCCCGGCTCGTTGGGCACTTACGGCGCAAAAAAAATTCACCAGATTGAAGGCGCCGGGCTTGAAGAATTCGATAGCCAGGTTTTTGGTACGGTGATCGCAGCAGCTGCAATAAAACTCTCGGCCGAGGTTGTGATCTTAAACCACTCCGCCAAGGGAAAAGCCCTGATCGGCCGGTTGGCAGCCCGACTGGACGCCGGCTCGGTTGCGGGCGTAAATGCGGTACCCACGGTTGAGAACGGGGCATTCAAAGTGAAGAAAAACGTTTTCTCCGGTAAAGCAATCGCCACTTACCAGATAAAATCCGATGTCAAAGTCCTTTCCCTGATGGGTAATGCCATTCGCCCCGAAGCATCCGGCAGCGCAGCTCCGGTCGAAAAACTGGACGTCGCCGTCCCTTCCGGCAGGGTCAAAGTCAAATCGGTCAATACGGTTGAGGGTACTGTGCCGCTGCCAGAAGCCGAACTGGTAGTCAGCGCGGGCCGCGGGATGAAAGGCCCCGAAAACTGGGGCATTATTGAGGAACTCGCAGGCGTTCTCGGCGCCACCACCGCCTGTTCAAGGCCGGTTGCCGATTCCGGATGGCGCCCTCACCACGAACATGTCGGCCAAACCGGCATCGCTATCCGTCCGAACCTTTATATTGCCATCGGCATCAGCGGCGCCATTCAGCACCTGGCCGGCGTCAATTCTTCCAAGAAAATTGTCGTGATCAACAAGGACCCGGAAGCTCCCTTCTTCAAGGCGGCTGATTACGGGGTGGTAGGCGATCTTTTCGAAGTCGTACCCCGCCTGACCGAAGCGCTAAAGGCGTTCAAGGCAAATCACTAGTGGCGTGATTCACTTGCGGTTATTTGGTATGCGGTTCGGGTAATCAGTGATGATGCCGTCCACACCCATATCGATCATGCTTTTCATGTCAGCCGCATCATTCACGGTCCATGGGATGACCTTGATGTTTTTGTCGTGCAGCCCGGCCACGACTTCAGGTGAAAGGAGCTTGAAGTAAGGACTGTAGATCTGTGGGGTGAAACCGAGCGAATCCAGGTTTTTTTCCACCGATTCCATATTTTCGATCAGGTAGGCCAGTGTCACTGAAGGGTCAAGCGCCCGTACGGCCTGGAGGGCTCTGATGTCGAAGGACTGAATGCAGACCCGGTCATGAATGCCCAACTGATTCACTTCCGTCAAAGCCATTCTTGCGAACGCTCCGGGTTCCGGTGTAAACACGCCGTCCCAATCCGGTTGACTCTTGATCTCGATGTTATAGAAGACCGGTGACCTTCCCGTAGCAAGTACCTGGTCTTCAACCGCATTAACCACCTCTCTTAACGCAGGTTTGTACACCTTCATCGGTTGTTGATCCGGGAATCGGCTGTTTCCTTTTGAGCCGCAGTCATAACCCTTGATCTCGTCGTAGGTCATCTTGAAGAGGGCGTAGCGCTGTTCATCTTCTTCCGGGATGGGCTTTCCATCGGGCTGTGTGCAGATCGAACCTTGCATCCAGGGATCATGAGAAACGACCACTACGCTATCTTTTGAAATGGCAATATCCAGCTCAAGGGTGGTAATGTCCGGATATTCAAGGGCCAGCAGGAATGCAGGGATGGTATTTTCAGGCCTCAGGCCGCGGGCGCCCCGGTGGCCTTGCCAGTCAAATGTCGATTTTTCCATTTCGTTCTCAGTCGCGTTGGTTTGCGGTTTCGGATTGCAGGCTACGAAGGCAACAAGGCTGGTACAAAAGAGCAAACAGGATCGGAATGCCATGGGCTGTTGGTTTTGTTGTCAAATTTAGAAAACCTGACGCCGGTTTAAAAATGAAATCCATCAATTAGGGCAAATTTAAAACCCGCTTAACAACACCTCTTCCGCTAAACCGCGAGGGGTCATCCCGTACAATTCCAACCGGAAACCTATGCGACTGAAGTAATTCCCACGCTCCTTCAGCAAATTATCCAGGTTTTCAGCGCTGAACAACGGAAAATAAACGCCGGCACGTCCATTCAGGAATTCCACGGCCAACCCAGCATTCCAAAGCAGCTGATCTTTGAAAGTGTCCTTACTGCCCGTAGGCATGGCGTTGTCAAAATATCCCAGGTCAAAATAGGGCCTGACAGGGATTTTACCCGGCAGGTCGGCCTTCAGGTTCAAGGCAAAAATAAAGCTGTTGCTCCTGCCGAGGGCATAGCCGGGTCCGACGGGGGTCTTAAATCCGCCGTCCCGTAAAGTAACCTGTTGAGCTGAAAAACCGGCGTATTCAGATCTGCCGAAATAGAAATCATCAAACCGGTAGTCATTGCTGCCTGAACTGATCAGGTTGAATGCACCGGGGAATATTGCTCCGGCGTTTCGCCTGGAATTCTGAAGGAACCCGCCTGCAAAAAGCCTGTACCGGATGTATTTTTTGTATTTGTAGGCCCATTTCCCAGTCCAGTCCAGAGAAGCTTTCAGGTATTGCTGCTTTTGATCGAAGGCATCCGTGTACCGCTGATGTTCCAGGGCAATCTCAAACTTATACGGACTTAGGGGATTCTGTCCTAATCCTAAAAAGGTCAACTCCTGAATGCCGGTCCAGTTTCTCTCCTGTCCCAGGTATTCGCTGTTCGCCCCGAACTGGGCTTGTTCCGTTCCCAGGAAGATCGACCTGAATCGGACTGCCGAAGTAAAAACGGCTGCAGGCCGGTTCCTGATCCGCAACAGGACAACCGGTTCAAAACGAAGATAATCTTCCCGGTATCCCAGTACCTTATTTTCATTGAAATGATACTTTCGCGCCTTAAGCCCGATATCCACGCCCTCCAGCCATCCGTCCTGCGGCCAGATGTGAAAAACGGCGCGCCCTGAACCCACCAGGCTTTTAGACCCGGTCGCATATAAAGGCAGCAGGGAAAATTCAAACTTTCGATACGGCAGGGTTTGGTTGTGGAGGGCTAAGCCCACCATACTTTTATCGTAAGCATTCCAGCCGTAGAAGGGCAAATAATAGATATCTGTTTTCCGGTCATCCTCCGTTTTCCCGAGCAACGAAAATTTAACCGGGGGCGTCTTTCGAAACAAACCGTCTGCAGCAATCCGGTTATTCTTCCGGTTGACATCCAGGGTCAACCTATCCGGGTCAATCAGAAAAGCGGAAGGATGGTTGTCCTGGATGGAAACGGATTGTTTCCCGGTAAAGCCGTCCACCCAGACAACCTGAGCTGAAGAATCTGCTGAGGCTACAGGAAACGGCGCGGCGATTTCACCCCGGTTGACCACGTCCAAAGTCCATTGGTTCCCGGCATTTCGCGCGCCGGTCAAAGCATAATCGATGTGCTTATTGGAATACAAAAGGCCGTCAAAAAGCCAGCTTAAGTCTTTTTCCGCATGGGATTCCAGAAATTGCCTGAGGTCGGCCGGTTGCGGATGCCGGAATTGCCACTCCTGGTAAAAGGCGCGCATGATCCGGTCATAGTTGTCCGTTCCCAGGTATTTTTCCAGCATTTTAAACGCTCTCGCCGGTTTTTCGTAACCGCCTAGCCAGTAATTGATCGGTTGAAATTCGTCAGAGGTTGTTTCGGGGGCCTGATCCTGCCGGCGCCTGGCCTGGTAGAGATAGCCCAATTCCATGATGCTCATCTCGTTGTTTCCCCGTAGGAATTCCGGCAGGAAGTTCGCGTCCGGCGGGCCGTAATAAGTTTCCGTATACCGGTGATCGTAATAAGAATTAAGGCCTTCATCCATCCAGACATGATCGCGTTCGTTAAAAGCCAAAATGCCGTAAAACCAGTTATGCCCGACTTCATGAGTGATCACTTCATCCAGGTCCTGCGCATTCCCCATCAATCCGATCACGGTGATCATAGGGTATTCCATGCCGCCGCCGGCTCCCAAAGCGCTTTGCACTGCCGTAGCGTGCGGATATGGATATTCCCCCACCAGGTCCGAATAAAACTTTACGGCCCGATCCACATAGTTGATCGCATGTTTCCAGAGGTGTTCTTCAGCTTTGGTGAACATCACCCAGGTATCCACCTTGCGTCCTGAGGGCAAGGTTACCGCACTTTTGGCCACCCTAAACCTTTTATCTGCGAACCAGGCAAAATCGTGAACCTGACCGGCCCGGTAATGGATGGTTTTCCGTACCGGTGAGGAGGCCGGAAAGGAATCCGGCGCTTTTACCGGCTGGTCCGGCAGCGCGGTCAGGTATCTCGCATCTGCCGCGGCTTTTTGTTCCAGAAACGCCGCCTCTGAGGGATCTTCCAAACTGCCGGTCGCGCCGACTACGTAATTGGACGGAAGGGTTATGGATACCTCAAAGGAGCCGAATTCGGAATAGAACTCGCCCATATCCAGGTAAGGCATGGGGTGCCAGCCATCCCGGTCATACACTGCCGGTTTGGGATACCACTGGGTGATCTGGTAGGATTGCCCCACATGCCCGAGCCGGGAAAACGCCGCCGGGATCTTCACCCGGAAAGGGGTTCTGATCCGGACCCTTTGCCCTGGGATCAGGGGGCTGGGCAGGATCAGTTTCGCTATGTCGGCGGCCTGAAAATCCAGTATCGCCGGCGCCCCGTCCACCCTGAAATCAAGGCCGGTCATATTGCCCTTTTCCTTGTCTGAGGAAAAATAGAAACGGGTGCTGCCGGTCCGCAACTTCTGTTTTGCGAATGCGGTTGAAGGATCTTTGTAACCGTTCGGCCAGAGATGAAAATAGATAAAAGACAGCGTGTCCGGCGAATGGTTGACATATTCCAGGTCGAGGTCGCCTGTAAGGATATGCAGGGTGTCGTCCAGGCGGACATCTATTTTGTAATTGACCTCTTGCTGAAAGTAGGCGGACTGGGTCCTCCCGCAGATCGGCAGCAAAAACAGCGGTAAAAATGGTAAGATGCGCATAATCAGCTTCTACATGGCCTGGATAATGTCGTACTGGGAAATGATCTGCAGGGTACCTGCTTTCTCCTTCACGACCACAGCGGGTATTTTCTTGCTCAGGTAGTTTCGCAACTGGCTCAACGGCAGATCTGAAGCAACGGTCGGGAAAGGCTCCGTCATGATAGACTGGATATTCTTCTCGGCATTCTCCAGCGGGTTTTCCAGCAGGTAGTTCAGGACAATATTCTCCGTCACCGACCCGACAATATCCCCGTTCGTCATGACGGGCAGTTGGGAAATGTCGTGTTCCTTCATGAGGCGGAAGGCCTGCCGGACCGTATCTGCGGGTTGTACGCTGATAAAGGCCTTGTCTTTTTTCTGGGAAAGCAGGTCTTTGACTTTGAGCTCCGTATCCAGAAAACCGCGTTGGCGCATCCAGTCATCGTTATAAATCTTGCCGACATAGCGGCTGCCGTGATCGTGAATGACCAGAACGACAACATCGTCGGCGGTCAGTTGATCCTTCAGCTGAATAATCCCGGCAAGGGCCGACCCGGCGGAATAGCCCAGCAGGATGCCTTCCTCGCGGGCCAGGCGGCGGGCCATCAATGCGCCGTCCTTGTCGGTCACTTTTTCAAAATGGTCGATCACGGAAAAGTCGACGTTTTTGGGAATGATATCTTCCCCGATCCCTTCGGTGATATAAGGATAGATCTCCTTTTCGTCGAATTCGCCGGTCTCGTGGTATTTCTTCAAAACGGAACCGTAAGTATCGATCCCCCAGACTTTGATACCCGGGTTTTGTTCCTTGAGGTATTTACCGGTGCCGGAAATGGTCCCCCCGGTCCCTACGCCTGCCACCAGGTGGGTGATCCTGCCCTGGGTCTGACGCCAGATCTCGGGCCCTGTACTTTCATAATGGGCCTGCCTGTTGGAAAGGTTATCGTATTGGTTGCACCAATAGGAATTGGGAATTTCCTTGTTGAGGCGGGCGGCAACGGAATAATAGGAACGCGGATCGGCAGCTTCCACGTTGGTCGGACAAACGATCACCTCGGCGCCCAGCGCTTTCAGGAGATCAAATTTTTCCTTTGACTGTTTATCGTTGGTGGTAAAAATACAGCGGTAGCCCTTTACCGCTGCGGCAATGGCCAGGCCCATGCCGGTATTGCCCGAGGTGCATTCGATGATGACCCCTCCGGGTTTCAGGTCGCCCCGTTTTTCCGCGTCTTCCAGCATTTTGAGGGCCATCCGGTCCTTGATGGAATGACCGGGATTGACGGTCTCATTTTTCAACAACACCAATGCCGGTACTTCGGCGACCACCTTATTCAATTGGATCAGGGGTGTATTTCCTATGGTTTCAAGGATGCTTTTGCAATATTCCATTTGATTGATTTTCAATTATCTGCAGTATTCGACTTCCACAAAAAAACGGGCGTCGACAGCGCCCAGCAGCTGAGCGGCCTGCGAAGATAAGACGATTACCACACTGCCGGTATGCGCTTCTCTCGGAATGCTGTCGATGACCTTCACAAAAAGGCTCCTTTTCAGCAGCGGGTTAGTGACTTTCACGTAGTGGCCGGGGGCTACCCCGTCGAACAGGCCGAAAAAATCGCTTTCCTGGCGGCCTTTATTCCAGTCGGCTGCGCCGTTTATGCTGAAGACCTTGTCCTGCCGGCACTGAGCGATGAACCTTTGTTCATAGGCTTCGTTTTTCTGGATCAGCGGATGATTGGAAACCTGCCTCATTTCGGGTGTAACGCCGTTGATCTTGATCCAGCCTACCTTAAGCACCTGGCCCGTTTTGATCCCTTTTTCATCGATTTGATTCCTCGTCCTGAGCTCCTCCACCTCCATTTTGAAGGCCCGTTTGGCTATACCGTACATGGTATCGCCTCGTTTGACCCGGTAGAAAAGCTGCGCGTACTCGCTCGTTTTAACCCCTTTATCCATAGTCCTTCGGATCACCTTGTTCGGGATCGGGATCCGGACCGGATCGCCGAGGGCATAGGAGCGTTCCTTCAACTCCGGGTTATACCAATAAAGCTCTTCCAGGGACAAACTGTAGAATTTGGCGAGCGAAAAAAGGGTTTGCCTTTTTTCCATGTTGTGGATCACATATTTGCTGCCAAAGCCGTCCAATTCGATAAAAACGGAATCGGTCGGAAGAATATACCGGGTGCTGTCACCCGTTGCGGTTAGTCTAAGTGCGGGGAAAAGGCTTATTAGTACCCAGAGCAAGCCTGGCCAGTATCTCATAGTATAATTTTTGTGCAAAGTTACAAACGATTGGTTATTTTTCGGCCCATTACCAACAGTAAGTTCCTTCGGCAGGATGAAAACAATCGGAATCATACCGGCGCGTTATGCCTCTACCCGGTTTCCGGGTAAACCGCTTGTCGACATCAACGGCAAGACCATGATCCGGCGGGTCTATGAACAGTGCGTGAAAACGCCCGAGCTGGATGAGGTGCTTGTCGCGACGG
Source organism: Lewinellaceae bacterium (assembly GCA_020636325.1). GTDB lineage: Bacteria > Bacteroidota > Bacteroidia > Chitinophagales > Saprospiraceae > JACJYC01. The sequence continues at coordinate 606,010 of JACJYC010000004.1, read as the reverse complement.
ACGATCAGCGCATCCACGACCATGTACTGTCATTCGGCGGGCGCAGCGTGATGACCCGCGGGGATCATCCTTCCGGTACCGACAGGTGCGCCGAAGCGCTGCAACTGGCAGGAGCCGGTTTTGACATTGCCGTCAATATCCAGGGCGATGAACCGTTCATCGATCCCGCACAGATCTCCGCGGTCATTCAACCATTCATACAGCAACCTGATACCCAGATTGCGACCCTGGTCCGGAGCATCACAGCGCCTGAGGATATCGGCAATCCGAACATGGTGAAAGTGGTTTTTGACCAGCTCAATCAGGCGCTTTATTTCAGCAGGAGCCCGATCCCGTATGACCGTAACCGGAAGCCCGGAGAATGGCCTGCCAACGGTCAGTATTACCACCATATCGGGCTGTACGCCTTCCGGCAATCCGTTCTGCTGGCACTGACCAAGCTGCCGCCGGGCCGGTTGGAAAAAATCGAGTCACTTGAACAACTCCGCTGGCTGGAGGCCGGCTGGAAAATCCATGTGAGCTTAACCGACCTCGAATCGCGGGGGATAGATACGCCGGAAGACCTTGAGCGCGTTATAGGTTAGCGACTTGCATGAAAAGGAACCCGGAGAAATTCAACTTCCGGATAATCTATTTGTTTGTCTATAAAATGGGTACATTGGCCTAATCGCTTGACATTGTGACCTGATCACCCTTATTTTTGTTGAAAGGCTTTGGAACAATTATGAAGAGAAAAGAAGTGGCCGGATTTTTGGCCTTGTTTATGGGAATGTTTGGGGTTCACCGCTTCTACCTGGGCAGGAGATTCCAGGGCATGCTTTACCTGTTCCTTTTTGCGGTTACTTTCTTCATAACAGCCAACGCCTGGGACCACCCTCCCTTCGTTCTGATCCCAATTGTGCTGGGTTTTATCGATGCGGTTTTGTTTTTTGCCATGCCACGGGAAGAATTCGATGAAAAATACAACGGCAAATGGCTGGCCAAGCAATACGGCATCCCTCCGCCGCCTTTTATTGAAGACCGCCAGCCGCAAACAAGACCCGCCTACCAGGGAAGTCCCGGAGAAGAGCGGCGCTACAAGCAGATCGGTGTCCGCTATTATCGCATGAAAGACTACAACAATGCGGTTGAATCCTTTCTAACCGCGCTGGATATCAAATACGAAGATCCGGTCACCCATTTCAATACGGCGTGTTGTTTTTCCATGCTGGGCGAATTCGATGACGCTTTCCACCATATCGAAAAAGCAGTGGAGTTCGGTTTCGATCAGATAGACAAGATCCATACCCATCCCGCATTGGACAACCTCAGGCTTCAGCCCGGATTTCAGGCATTTGTGCAGAATAGCTACAAAATTCCCGACAAGATTCCCGTGTCCGTAAGTCCGCCTACCCTTTTTGACGCTCCAGGCCAGGAAGAGGCCCCCACCGCTGACAGCCCGCAGCCGGATTTGTTGGACCAACTCATCAGGTTAGGCGAACTGCGCGAAAAAGGCATACTCACAGACGAAGAGTTTTCATCCCAAAAGCAAAAACTGCTTCGGAATTAATCCGTACCGCCTCCAGAACGCTTTCCTCCCGACTTTTTGCTAATATTGCAGCTGCAATACCTGTATCTCCCATCAATCCCCTGCGGAAAAATGAAAGGAAACGCGATTCTTTTGATCCTCCTGGCTGTGCTGTTTGCGCCGGCCTGCAAAAAAGACCAGTTCGAGCCCGACTTTGCCCGAGGTCTTCATCTGGCGCTCGGCAACCCCAGCAACGCAGAAACGGATCCCAACCTGGAAAACAACTACCTGATCGTCCTGCCTCAATATGCCCTTTCCTATGACAAAAAGCGGGGAATCCCCAACTGGGTGAGCTGGCACCTGAGCCAGGACTGGCTGGGGAATGCCAGCCGCCAGGATGATTTCAGGGCTTACGAATCCCTGCCGCCGGCCTGGTATGCCGTCAAGGAGACCGATTACGAATACGGCCTCAACGGATTTGCCAGGGGCCATAACTGTCCTTCCGCCGACCGGACCAAAACCGTGGAAGACAACTCCAATACGTTCTTTATGATCAACATCATTCCCCAGGCGCCGGATCACAATGACCAAACCTGGGCAGATCTCGAGAGTTTTTCCAGAGATCTGGTAAGGGACGGATACGAGTTGTACATCATTATGGGCAACACCGGCCAGGGCGGTACCGGCGATAAAGGCTATCGCGAAAAACTTGCAGACGGCTACGTCACCGTTCCGAGGTATATCTGGAAGGTGATCGTCGCTATCCCGGAGGGTGATGACGATCTTTCCCGGATCGATGAAAATACCCGCGTGATTGCAGTCTGGACGGAAAACAAGAACACAACTGCGGCCAAGAATTGGTGGGAATACCGGGTGAGCGTTGATGAAATCGAGGCCGAAACCGGGCTGGACCTGCTCTCCAATCTGCCGGATAATATCGAATCCGCAGTGGAAGCAGTCGTTGACGCAGGGCCGGTCCATTAACCGCTTTTTGATTAAAAACTGCCGACCATGGCCAGAAGAGGTGCAAAACTCAAGCGCGGATTGCCCCCCGGCACCCTGATCTATACCGGGAAGAAACAGGTGGCTGAGCCCAATGTAACCCTTGTGCAATACGACCACGAAAATATCCGGGAAAAACAATCCAAGGATGCCATTCCCGACAGGGCCGCCGGAGACCTGATCACCTGGTTCGATATCCGGGGGTTGCAGAACATCCACCTGATCGAGCAAATGGGCGAGCTGTACAATATCCATCCGCTCGTACTGGAAGATATCGTGGACGTTTTTCAACGGCCTAAATTTGAGGAGTACGAAACCGGCTTTTTTATCGTCCTTCAGGCCCTCCGGTTTGATGCGGAAGAATGCCGGGTCATCACGGAACAGGTTTCCCTTTACCTGGGTGAAAACCTGGTATTGACCTTTCAGGAAGATGAAGACGACCTGTTCCAGTCGGTGCGGGAAAGGCTGAACGCAGCCAAAGGCAGGATCCGCAAACGCAAAAGCGATTACCTGGTTTATGCTTTGCTCGACACCGTTGTTGACAATTACACCGTGGTGCTGGAGCAGCTGGAGAATCAGATGGAAGAGGTAGAGAACGAGATCCTTCAAAAGGCCCATGCAGCCTCAAAGGAGCGCATCCACCTGATGAAGCTGAATGTGTTGAAAGTCAGAAAAGCGGTTGCCCCATTGCGGGAAGCCGTCAATAAGATCATCCAGAGCGACCACCGTCTTATCCAATCCGAAACCTTGCTGTTTTTCAGGGATCTCTACGACCATATCATCCAGGGGGTGGAAACCGCAGACATCTACCGGGATATGCTCAACGGATTGTACGACCTGTACCAGGCTGAAATAGGCTACAAGATGAACAGCATCATGCAGGTTCTTACCATTATCTCCACGATATTCATCCCCCTTTCCTTTCTCGCCGCGGTTTACGGCATGAATTTCGACCATATGCCCGAATTGCACTGGAAATACGCCTATCTCGGCTTATGGGCCCTTATGCTGCTCACAGCTGCCGGATTGCTGTATTATTTCAGGCAAAAAAAATGGCTGTAAAGCCTGTTGGGCCGGGATTTTCATCCGGGGTAATGCTGCAAAAAGTCCTTCCAAAGCCAAATTTCGCCTGTTCATCGGGCGGGGGTTCTAAATTATCTAAAATTCCAAAACCCAGGCAACTTAAAAGTCCCCCCCTGCGTTTTACTGAAATTGAATGAAAACAATCTCATAAAGACAGATCAAGCAATGGAAACCAAGACGACGCAGGATCGCGTAATTGATCTCATCAGTTGGCGATTGAATGTACCCCCAACCAGGATTTATCCCTACACTCGTCTTCAGGACGATCTTCTCCTCGATGCTTTAGATATGATGCTGCTGATTGTGGAATTGGAAAGCCGGTTCAACATCTTTCTCACTACGGAGGAAGTTGAAGGTATTGAAACGGTCCAGGACGCCAGTTTTTTATTTCAAAAATACGCAGCCTGAATCCGATTTCATTACCTTTAGGGAATGATCATTCACAACACGGCGATTCTGCCGGGCCAGCAAGCTACCATCCGGATTCCTGTCGGTCAACTCCCCTCAGGCAACAAGATCAGTATTCGCGCCCATGTATACAGGGGCCCCGACCCCGGCCCCGTAATGCTCGCCCTGGGCGGCGTTCACGGCGATGAGATCAACGGGGTGGAAATCCTGCGCAGGGCGATCCACCTCGGGTATTTCGAACAGATCCGCCGGGGCGCGGTCATCGCCATTCCATTGCTCAATATCTACGGATTTATCAACTACAGCCGGGACGTACCCGACGGTAAGGATGTCAACCGGAGTTTTCCCGGCAATGCCCAGGGGTCGCTGGCCTCCCGGGTGGCGCGGCTCCTGACCAGGAAGATCCTGCCGAATATCGACTTTGGGATCGACTTCCATACCGGCGGCCGCAATCACTACAACTTCCCGCAGATCCGGTTCACCAAAGGCGATCCAAAGGCCCTGGAACTCGCTACGCAGTTCGGCGCCCCGTTTTCCCTTTCATCCAAACCCATATCAAAATCCTTCCGGAAAGCCGCTCTCGACAAAGGCAAAACCATCATCGTATTCGAAGGGGGCGAAAACCTCCGCTATGACGGCGTCTCCATTTCCACTGCATTGGAAGGGCTCAACCGCGTGATGGCCGGACAAGGGCTGATCGACCAGGACGCACCTGCCTCCCGGGGGCGCATATTGCCCGAAAATGAATGGATCAGAGCCCCGAAAGCGGGCATGTTCCTTTGGCAGAAATGTTCGGGCCAGCCCATTGTAAAGGGTGAGCCCCTGGGCCTGCTCAATGATCCTTTCGGAGAAGAACCCTCCACCAGGATTTACGCACCGAGGGACGGATTTATTATCGGCCATAATAATGCGCCGGTTGTCAGCCCGGGAGATGCCTTATACCATATCGGTTACGGCGACCATGACGCGCCTCCCGCAACCCGCCGGAGCAGAAAGAAATAAACCTATCCTTCTACTTTCAATACATAGACATTGGAATCGTTCCCCGCCGGTTTTTCTCCCAGGCGGATAACAGCCGCGCCATTATCCTGTTTCCATTTGAGCTTGTTTTTTTGACCGATCAACCGGATGGTTGCTCCGGCTGCCGGCCGTAATTTTTCAAGGCGGAGCATGCCGTCCTGCGGAAATCCGCGAACCAATACATAATGCGTCTTTCCGTCCTTGCTTTGCGTGAACCGGATATTCTCGCCTTCATGGTAAGTTTCAGGGTTCATCCGGGTACCGTAAATGGCTTCACCGTTGATTTCCAGCCATTTTCCCATTTCGGCCAGACGGGCATAAGCCTCCGGAACAAATTCACCGTTGCCGTCAGGGCCTACACCGAGCAAAAGGTTGCCGCCTTTGCTGACGATATCGGCCAGTTTCCAGATCAGGTCTTCCAGGGATTTGAACCGGTCATTCGGCGTGTAGGTCCAGGAGCCGCCCATGGTCATGCAGGTTTCCCAGGGATAGGGCAACCCGGTTTCCGGAATATGTTGCTCCGGGGTCAGATAATCCTGGAACGGCCCGGGTACGGCCCGGTCCACTACGATGAGGGCGGGTTGCTTTGCCCGGATTTTTTTCACCAGGCCGGGCATATCGATATCCTGGCTCTGGTCATTGCGCGCATACCGGCTTCCCTCGTATTCTTCCGTAAGGCCGGCGAGTACTTCTTCTTTGGTCTTGGGACGCACCCAACCGCCGTCGAGCCATAAAATGTCCATTTTGCCCATATCCGAAACCAGTTCGTCGATCTGACCATGGGTGAATTCCATGAATTTATTCCACTGGTCGGGGTGTTTTTGAATGGAATAGCTTGGATTGCGGTCGGTCGGCGGGAATTTATCCCACCAGTAATATTGGGTATGCCAGTCGGGCTTGGAAAAATAGGCGCCGACCCAGAGGCCTTCTTTTCTGAATGCATTGAAGACTTCCCTGGCGATGTTACTGTTGGGATTGGCGTGATAAGGGCATTCCTCATCCGTCACCTTGTAGTCCGTATATTTCGAATCCCACATGGTGAAACCGTCGTGGTGTTTGGTCGTAAAGACCAGGTATTTCATGCCGGCGTTTTTGGCCGCTTTAGCCCATTTTTCAGGATCGAACCGGACGGGGTTGAAGGTTTTCTTCAATCCCTCGTACCTGGCGAGATACTCGAAGTACGGCAGGTCGGCAAATTCCTTTTTCCGGCCGCCGGTTGCCCAGCTCAGGTCTTCCGGGCAGATGCTCCAACTCTCCACGATTCCCCATTGGCTGTAAGGCCCCCAGTGGACCAGCATGCCGAATTTCAGGTCCCGCCATTCTTCCAGGCGTTCGGCAATTCCCGGATAAGGATCCGGCGTGTAGGATTGTTCCTGGGTGAATGCGCAACCCACCCAGGAAATCAGGATAGCAAAAGTGGTGATTGTCCGTTTCATGCGGACAAAGATAATCAAGGCCGGACGACCACCAATTTTTTCAAGGCCTGCCGGTCATCCCAGACAAAATGAAGAAAATACATACCGCCGGCAATCTCGCCAAGGTCAAATTCTTGTCGGTAGGCGATTTCCTTGAATTCTTGTACGGTCACCCCGTTGATATCATAAATCCGCAGGGTGCAATTCCCCGCCGGCGGGTCCTGTATGTCTATCCGGAACCGGGCTGCGGTCGGGTTAGGCGACAGGCGTATCCGGGCCTGCAGATCAGGATCCAGTACAGCTGTGGTGGTCACCGTGACGGTCTGGCAATGGGTATCCTCACCGCAGGCATTGCTGACCGTCAGGCAGATGTTGTAGTTGCCCGCCTGGGCGTAGATATGGAAGGGATTCTGGTCGGTGGAGGTGCCGCCGTCGCCGAAGTCCCAGAACCAGGTGGTCGGTTCATTCGAAGAAGCGTCCAGAAAAACCTGGTTCAGGCCGATGCCGGAAGGCGAAAACAAGGCTTGCGGCGGCGCGCAGGTAACGGTCACTTCCATGCAGGTATCCGACTGGCCGCAAAGGCTGGACACGGTCAGGCACACGGAATAGGTCCCCGGTACGGCATAGTTGTGAACCGGGTTGTTTTCCGTACTTCCGGAGCCGTCGCCGAAGTCCCAGAGCCAGCCTGCAGCCTGATCGCCGGTTTGGTCAGTGAACTGAACACTCACCCCATCCGCGACAATCGAGAATGCCGCAGCCGGAGGCGTGCAGGAAACAGTAATTTCCTGGCAGATCTGATTTTCACCGCACACCGACCCGGTCGTCAGGCAGACCTCATAGGTTCCCGGCAGATCGAAAACGTGGTTGACGCTGGACTGCGTACTGCCCGATCCATCTCCGAAATCCCAAAGCACCGAATCAAACGGATCAGAGGTGAGGTTGGTCAGGTCAACGGAAAGCTCATCGGCGTTGTAGGCAAACGAAGCCTGGGGCGCCGGACAAGTCACCGCAACTGTCTGACAAATCTGCGTCTGACCGCAAACCGGACCGATAGCGGTGAGACAAACTTCATATTCACCCGGAAGGTCATAATCGTGGACGGGGTTGGTTTCCGTGGAAATCCCGCCGTCGCCGAAAGTCCAGACATAGGTGGCCGGCTGGTTTTGGGTGTTGTTGGTAAAGTTGGCGTGCAGGTCATTCGAAAAGAAAAAGAATTCCGCCTGCGGAGGCGCACAGGTCACGGTAATGGTCTGGCAGACCTGACCCGGCCCGCAGGGTGAATCCAGGTTGAGGCAAACCTCATATTCACCCGGCGCCGCATAGGCATGGACAATATTCATCGATTGGCCCGAACTGCCGTCTCCGAAATCCCAGCTCCAGTTGTTGATGATACCGGTCGACTGGCTGGTGAAAAACAGGGTGAGTCCGTTTGCCTGGGCGGTAAAATCCGGCACAGGCGGTGCGCAGGAAACATCGACCGCAGTGCAAGCCTGGGAGGCGCCGCAAATGCCGGTAGCCTGAAGGCAAACCTCATACGAACCCGTTGCAGTAAAATCATAAACCAGCTCCGCGGCCTCCGACACGATGGAATCGTCGATGGTCCACTGAAAATCCGTTGCGCCGGGCGCAGAAGCGCTCAGCAAATAGGTTAGGTCTTCGCCTTCAATATTCAGGACAATTACCGGCGGAGGGCAGGCAACCGTCACCACAACGCAGGTGGTTTCGTTGCCGCAGAGCCCCGTAACGGTCAGGCAGACCTGATAGGTGCCCGGCGCTTCAAAGGTGTGGTCCGGGTTGGGCTGGGTTGAGGTGAAACCATCCCCGAAATTCCAGAACCAGGCCGTGGCATCCTCCGTTGAAGCGTCCGAAAAATCAACTGAAAGTTCGTTCGCCTGGTAAGTAAAGCCCGCCTCCGTAGCATTGCACCCCACTGTGATCAGGGAACAGGTTTCCGAACTTTGACCGCAGAGGTTATAGGCCACCAGGCAAACGTAATACTCACCTGGTTCGGCAAAGGTATGCACCGGGTTTTGCTCCTCCGAACTGGCATCATCGCCGAAGGTCCATAACCAGGCGACCGGATCGTTCAGCGACTGGTCCTGAAAGGTCAGCGTAAGCCCGTCCGCTATTTTGCCGAAAATGGCATCCGGCATCACGCAATTCACATTCAGGGTCTGGCAGGTTGTACCGTTTCCGCAGTCCCCCTCAACGGTCAGGCAAACCTCATACGACCCGGATGCGGTGAATTCATGCAAAGGTGCGGGTTCGTCGGAAGTCAGTCCGTCGCCAAAATCCCAAAACCAGGTCTGGGCGCCGACCGTGCTTTCATCCAGAAAACTATAGCTCAATCCATTGACCTGGTAGGAAAAACCAAGGCTGGGCTGGCAATTGGACCCTTCAACAAGGAACAAGGTCTGGTTGGGCGACGGGTTGATCAATTTATCTACGATCCCGGACGGCCAACGGACCACGAGGCTGTCGATCACCAAATGATCGGCAAGCCCGAAATGGGCGATCAGGCTGGTCATGATGCCGTAACTTTCACCGCTCCGGATCTCCCGCATTTGCACGCCCCAGTCGCCGTACAGTTCGAGCCGGGCGCCGATGCCGTTCAGGTTGCTGGTCACCCCTTGCAGGCGTACCTTCAGGTGATTATTGCTGTTTCCGTTATTAATAAAAAGCGCATCAGGGATCGTGTTGCTGGGGGTATTGTACCCTTCGGCGAAACCGGTCACCAGGTCAATGAAGCCGTCGTTGTTCAAATCACCGGTTGCCAGGGATTGGAAATAATTCACGCCGGGCAAAGCGTTGGATTTCTGGGTGAAGGTGAGGTCGCCGTTGTTGTGGAAGAAACCGTATCCCAGCCCGATGGTAGAAATGACCAGGTCCACAAATCCGTCGTTGTCAAAATCGGCAAATTTGCATTGGATTCCGGCGCCGAGCAGATTCAGGGCATTGACCATGCCGCTTTCCTGGGTAATATCGGTAAAAGTGCCGTCGCCGTTGTTGCGCATGAGCATGCTGAGCACATCGTGGGCCACAATGAAACAGTCCATGTCGCCGTCGTTATCAATATCCGCGAAATCGGTGGCCCAGGATTGGGCGAAAGGCCGGAGTCCGGCGGCTTCGGCCACATCGGTAAAGGTGCCGTCGCCGTTGTTGCGGAAAAGGAGGTTCAGGCGCCGTCCGTCCATCGGATTATTGACGCCTTGCCTGCATTTGGAAATGTACAGGTCGATATCGCCGTCGTTATCGTAATCGGTCCAAACCGAGCCGTAATTGCCGGAATTGTCGGACGGTACGGTTGATGCGGCATTGATCAAGCCATAATCGAGCGTGAACTGGCCGGTTCCGTTGTTGTTAAACGGCTGGCTCTTGCCGTTGTCATGACAGGCAAAGATATCGACATCGCCGTCGTTGTCGATATCCGCAAAATTGGATCCCTGGATAAAAATGGGATTCTGGGTAATCGTGGTCAGGGTATATTCCGAACCGTCGTCGGCGGCTTTCAACAGTTTGAGTCCGTTATTGTTGCCGCCGGTAAAGATGTCATTGAATCCGTTCTGGTCCACATCCGCGATGCAGATGGTCCATTGTTTGCCCAACAAAGGGCCGTAGCTGTACCCGGTGAATTGGTTGAGGACTTCGGGCTGATAATCGATCAGCACCTTTGAGGATTGATCCAGCCTAACGATGTCGTCCAGACCGTCATTATTCATATCCGCAACGCCGATGGGCACACCGCTGTAAACTGTGCCGTGTGCCAACCAAGAAGTCCTGTTTGTGAAACTGAATTGTCCAAAAAGATAAGCACCGGTCAGGGAGAAGAGGCAGACAAAAAGTAGTTTTGACATATTGGTCGTCTTTTTAAAATGCATTGCTGGCAAATATCGACAATCAGAGCATCCTTTAAAAATTTTTTTGCCCTTCTGCCGGCCGCCAACCATAGCCGTTTATCCGGGGCAACCGGCAAAACATCGACTGAATTCGAATTCTTATCCGAATGCCGCATCCATTTGCCGCATGCAGGTGTTAAGTAATACATTATAATACACTGATAATTAATTTAATTGACACCCATCATGGAAATATCTACGGTAATGCCCGAAATTTTGCCGAGCACCGGCCCAATGGGCGTTGAGCACGAAATGCTCAGCCGGATGGGAATGAAATCCGTGCCCTACAAAATCGAGCTGAGTTTCAGGCCGCTGATCAAATTCATCGAGTCCAAACTGGAAGGTAAAAACCTGTCGGAGTCATTTCTGGCCGAAAAGGTGCTGGAACATATCCGCCAGTATCCCGAATTCCTGGAAGGCGGATTGACCTGCGAAGGGATGGAAAAATACAAGGGGTTGATCGAGATGCTGTCCATGTTCGTTTTGCCGCCGGCCCTGGAGGCCCGCCACCTTGTCAAGTTCTCGCCGCCTTTCGACATGACTTCATTCTACATCACCCCGGCCCTGGAGAAACAAATGGCCGGCAAACATGTCGAGCTGGTCCTCATTGATTCGGAAGACAAACTGGATTGCGGGTTGATCATCAGGGCGTGCAGCCTGATACTCAACAGAATATACAACCAGGATCTGGCCATCGATTCTCCGGTCAACCTGAGCGCCAAGGATCCTCAAACCGGGATGGTCAAATTTTTCAAGCTGGAGATGAACTTTGATTTTGTCGAGGTCAGGCCGCTCAAACCTGTAAAAAAACTGACGGAAGACCAGATACACGAAATGCTCCGCAACATCTTTGACCTCGATCTCTGGTTTCGCTATCTGCCTCCGGATGCCTTTGAGTTCGAAGGCTTCATCATGGCCAGCCTGATCGACATTACTGCGGAGGACGCCCTTTCACGGTTGAAGTTCAGTTTGCTGGAACCGATGGCTGTCATGGATCAAGCCCATATCACCAGGCTTGAAACCATCATGCGGCAATATTTCAGGATACAGGATATGCGCCTCGGCCTTACGGCGCTTGACTATCCCAAGGCCAATACGATCGATCATGCCTACAGGATACGTTTTGATTTTCTCAGCAAGGAAATCAAATGCCTGATCGATCCGGATTACAACAATTCAATCTATGACAAGGCGTGCAAGTACCGGGAAATATTGCTTGTTGAGGATTTGATGTCACTCACCTCGAAAACGAAAATTGAGAAAAAATTACTGGCCCAAGGCATCCGCAGTTACCTGGTAGCCCCGCTCATCAGCGCGGATAAAATAATCGGTTTGCTGGAGATCGGCTCCCCGACGCCATACGCCCTCAACAGCTTTGTAGAGGCGAAGTTCAGGGAGCTTGTCGGCTTGTTCACCATGGCCCTTTCCAGGAGCCGGGACGAGATCGACAATCGCGTAGAAGCCATCATGAGGGATCAATTTACCGCACTTCATCCCAGCGTTACCTGGCGTTTCACCCAGGCGGCCTTCAATTTGCTCGAGAAACGGGAAACCAATCCAAGGGCTCAGGTGGAGGAAATCGTGTTCGAAGAAGTGTATCCGCTGTATGGGCAAGCGGACATAGTCGGGTCTTCAACCAAAAGAAACCAGGCCATTCTGAACGACCTGCTGTTCAATCTGAAACTGGCCTTCCAGACGCTCAAAACCATCACGGGTACCATCCGGTTTCCGTACCTGGATCAACTGAATTCCATCATCAACCAGGAGATTGCCGGGCTGGAAACGGAGTTTTCCTCCAGCGATGAAACCCGGGTCGTTGAATTCATTCAGCAGGATGTCCACCCGGTGTTCACCCAGGTCCTGGAGGATTATCCGCGGCTGAAAGGCGTGGTCGACAAGTATTTCAGCCAGATCGATACCGACCTCGGGATTGTCTACCGGGAGCGGAAAAAGTTTGAGGACAGCGTAGCGCAAGTCAATCAGGCCATCGGCGATTATCTGGAGCACGCCCAGGAAGAAATGCAGGCCACCCTTCCGCACTACTTTGAAAAATATAAAACGGACGGCGTTGAATACGACCTGTATATCGGCCAGTCTTTGATGAAAGCCGGGAAATTCTCACCGATCCATTTGAAAAACTTCCGGCTCTGGCAGCTGATCCATATGTGCGAGATGACCAAACTGATCCATGACCTCGGTCCGGGCCTGCCGATGCCCTTAACAACCGCCCAGCTGGTCTTCGCCTACACCTCCCCGCTGTCCATCCGGTTTCGCCAGGAGGAAAAACAATTTGACGTCGACGGCGCTTACAACGTCCGGTACGAGATCCTGAAAAAACGCATCGATAAGGCGACCATCGAAGGTACCAATGAACGGCTTACGCAGGCCGGAAAGATCGCCATTGTCTATTTGCACGACAAAGACCGGCATGAATACCTCGGGTATCTCCATTATCTGCTGGAAAAAGGCATGATCACCGATAATATCGAGGATCTGCACCTTAGCCGCCTGCAAGGCGTTCAGGGGCTGAAGGCCTTGCGGGTAGAGGTTGCCGGTTAAATCCGCCGGCATTAGAGCCTGTTTCAAGGATTTGAATCGCTCTGCCCCTTACCTGGCAGTTGGCAGTTGGAAGGATTACCAACTGCCAACTTTAAGCTGGTTCTTTACAGGCCGATAGGGTTTCAGGCTTGAGGAATGGACTTCCGGTCCCTGGGAATTTTCCGGAACTGGTCGCCGCCTTCTATATCCATATGCAGGTCCTGAAGGTCGCTGAATTTGAATAAACCCTGAACGCTGAGCATCAGGAAGCTGTCCGGGCCATTGATGAACATCAGCACCTCCTCAATTTTGTCGCCGTCTTCCCGGATGAAAAAATCAACCTTCTGGTCCTTGTCCCGGATCTGCATCAGCGGTTCATAGGATTCCTGCTGGATGTTTTTGGTCAATTCCTTGTATTCCTGAGAAGTGACAGGGTTGTCATTTTCCATATTCAACAACCGCAACCGGCTGATCTTCTGCAGTATATGCCGGGCTTCCTGATCATCGCTGAAAGAAGCGGCCACTTTTACCAACAAGCCGCTGATCTTGATGTCGATGACATTTTCCCGATCCTTGTATTTGTCGTAGAACGTCCTCAATGAACTTTTCTGGGCATAAGCGCCGGCCGCGAGGAAAAGGCAGGCAAGGGTTAAAATCCAGGTGATCCTTTTCATGTCTGCAATTTATGGTGATGGAAAACAATTCACGATCAGTCTTCCTTTCTGATCTTATTGTTATTGTCCTTTTCCATTTCCTTTGCCATTTTCGTTACCTTTTCCAGGTCGAAGGAGCCCACAAAACTGAGCAGTACAAAAGAATCGTCTCCGCCGGCGAGCAACAGGAGTTCCGACACCTTATTGCCTTCTTCCTTGATCATGAACTCGACATTTTCCTTGCTTTTGCTGCGAACGGTGATCAGCGGTTCGTATTCCGTAGTATTGATTTTGGCTTTGGCTTCCTTGTAAAAAGCCGCTGCATTTTCATCGGCTGTCAGAATGCGGAGGCCGCGCATGTCTTTGGCCACTTCCAGAAAAATCCGGTCGTCATCATCGTCCAGGTCCAGATCATCGATGTCCATTTTTTCGAACAACTGGAACATTTTCGGGCTGATGTAAACGACCGTGAACCGTTCATCGTCCACGTACTGCTGAAAATACTTGTCGATAGCGTTAGCCTGAGCGGAAAGGCGGCCGGCAAACGGAACCATTACCATTGCAATCAGTAATAATCGAATGATTTTCATTGTTTTAAATTTAATTGTGAAAACAGTCGGGTAATTTTATCATTCCAACCGATCGGAGGGCCTGACGGCTGCCGAGCGGGATATCTCTCCCAGTTTTTCGACCTGTTCGGCAGCGGTGGAAGCGCCGAACTGAAGGGTTTGAGCCACTTTTTTGAATGCGGCCCGGGTGATCCTAAGGGCTTCCTGCTCATCCGTGACCTCGTATTTGGACCAATCAATGGCGACCGCCTTGTCGGGCGCGGGTGACGGGGCCAGCCGCCATACCCCCATCGCAACCAGGATCACCGCCGCCGCTCTCATCAGGTTATTCCGCCAGGTTGACCATCCGGAACGGCGTTGTGCCGGCAATTCAATTGAACGGACAGGCTCAATACCGGCTTCTTCATCCAACAGCCTGAACCAGGGGGCAAATTCACGCAATTCCTCCGGCGCCCCGCCTTTGCGAAACAGCTCCTTCAGCGCCTGTTCCTCCTCCAGCGTGGTTTTACCGGAGAAATACCTGTCGAGTAGTGATCTATAGTCCATACGATTCTGTTTTAACCAATGCCTCCCTGACTTTTTGCCGGGCTCTGAACAAATTGATCTTCACCTGAGACATGGGCATTTCCAGGGTTTCTTCAATTTCCTGATAACTCAAGCCTTCTATGTCCCTGAGGTGGATAACCAGCCGCTGATTTTCCGGTAATTGTCCGATCAAAACCTTCAACCGCGCAAGGGTATCCTGATATTCAAGGTCTTCCGCCGGATTATCGCCCGTATTTTGGGGCTCCGGCGCATTTTCCAATGATGCTGAGGGTTTTCTGTACCGCGCTTTATCGATCGCCAGGTTTTTGGTCATCCGCATGCACCAGGCTTCCATGTTCTGGATGGCGGACCAGTTATCCCGGATGCGCCAAAGCCGCAACATGACCTCCTGAACGACATCCTCAGCCTCCTCCACGTTGGCCACGATCCGCAAGGCAAAGCGGTAAAGCTTGTTGCGTACGGGCATTATCTTCTTATTGAAAATTTCCTGGCTCAAAGGCTTTCCCTTTTATTACACCGACGGGCATGCACAAGGTTTGTTACAGCCCCTTCAGATTTTTTTTGCAAAAATTTTCAAACCCGGCCGATTTCGGAACCTTTCTTATACCAACTCAGGTAAAAACCCGAAAAATGCCTGCATTCCGGGATTTCCGCCGAATCCATTTCCTGCAATTATTTATCTTGCCGAAAAAAACAAATGCCGGATTTCAAGAACAAAACCGTATTCATTACCGGGGCCAGCCGAGGCATCGGATTGGCCATCGGGTTGCGCCTGGCCAGGGAAGGAGCCAATATTGTGGTCACCGGAAAAACAACCGAACCTCATCCCAAACTGGAAGGAACCATCTACACGGCGGCCAAAGAAATTGAAAATGCCGGCGGACAAGCCCTGCCGCTGGTCATGGATGTGCGTTTTGAGGATCAGGTCCAGGCTGCCGTCGACAAAACGATCGATACCTTCGGCGGTATCGACATCCTCATCAATAACGCCAGCGCCATCAGCCTCACGCCTACCCTGATGACCGAAATGAAGCGTTTTGACCTGATGCACGGCATTAACCTTCGGGGTACCTTCCTGGCCTCCAAACTCTGCATCCCGCACCTGAAAAATTCCTCCAATCCGCATATTCTGACCTTGTCGCCGCCGCTCAACCTCGACCCGAAATGGTTCAGGTTCCACCTGGCTTATACCATGGCCAAATATGGGATGAGCATGTGCGTTCTGGGCATGGCCGAAGAGTTCAGACGGGATGGCATTGCGGTGAACGCGCTATGGCCCAGGACGACCATCGCAACGGCCGCCGTACAAAACCTGCTGGGCGGCGATACAATGATACAGCAGTCCAGAACGCCTGAGATCATGGCTGACGCGGCCTTCTGCGTCCTTAAGCGGGCAAGCCAGTCGGCAACCGGCAACTTTTATATCGATGAAGAAGTACTGGCGGAAGAAGGCATGACAGACCTCGCGGGGTATGCCGTCAATCCCAACGAACCGCTGATGACCGATCTCTTCCTGAATTGATCGATTTTTCGTTAATTTACCGTCAAAATCCCCAAAACATGACCGTCAAAACCCTTGCTTACACCGATTTCTTTCTGTTAACCGCCCAGCAAACGGCAGCCTCGGCCTTAAAGGACCTAAACGCCGCTGCCGCTCCTTTCTCCTTTATCATTGTCGACAGGAAGGAGGATTTTGGACAGTTTTATTACCTTTTCCCGCGCATCGAGGCAGAGGAAATGCTGGCTTACTGGAGCACCAACACGCCGGGGTCAACGGTTAAACAAGCCCTGAACCTGCACGAGCACGACAGAACATCCACCCTTCCGGCCAACGCGGATGTTACGGAAGCCGTTGAGAACCGTTACATCGTTCTGGATGCCGGGATTCCCGTAGGTTTCATCGTGTATGATTATTCCGCTCAACCACCGCCACCGCCACCGCCGGCGCCGGCCCCGGTTCCCGGTGCAGGCAGGGACGGCGACTCGGGTTCAATGCCTTCGCCAGGTCCAACAAGGGGCGGCGATCCTTTTACCGTTCCGGATACTTCCAAAAGTCAAACCCGCGGCGGCGGCGATTCGGGCTCACTGCCCTCTTCCCTGGAAGACCTCCTGGAAGACGAAGCAGAGCCTTTCCGGGCTTTCCCGTCCATAAGCGACCCTGGAACATTGGAAAAAGAAGCCGAATTTTCATTGGATATCGGCTTTGCGGCGGAAGCGGATAAAACGCTGTCGAATCTTGTAGCCATCAATCTGCCGGCTGTTAAACCTTCGGATATTCTTTTCGTGAAGTTAATGCCGAACGGGGCGGAGGTCCTGAACAAGGCAGAAAAGCCCCTCCTCCTCAATCTGGATTCGAAGGTTACGTTCAGGTGCAAGGTCCTGAGCGGCGCAAAAGAAGTTTCGCTCACGGCCATCTATACCTTCAAAGGCCAGCTGGTCGGCATGGCAACCCGGACCATACCCGTAGGCGAAACTCCGGCTCTTCAGCCCGTCGAAAAGCCTCTGTCAAAATGCCAACTCAGTCTGCCCGAACTGGACTATGAACAGGAAGCCATCGATTTGCTGACTACGGTCATGTGGGATCCGGTGGCCAAAAAGCTCCATTGGAGCATGCAGGCCCACAAACCGCATATCGACCTGGATGCCGAAATCAAGATCGACAACACCCGGGAATTCGCCGCAAAAATAGGCCAGGAACTGGGTAGGGAAGGCTACAAAGGCCGGGCTGCCTTCAATGCTTTGCGGACCCTGGGACAAGCCATAGCCGCCCATATGCCGGCAAATTTTTTCGAGGCGCTTAAAGATGTGCACGCTGCTGTGAAAAGGGTCCCGAAAGTGCTGATCCTGACCGATGAAGCCTATATACCCTGGGAGCTGGCCTACCACCCCGACCTGCGGCTGGATCCTGATATCGATCCCTTTTTGCACCTCCAGACCCAAACCGGCAGGTGGTGGGCCAATGACCGCGTGACCGGATCGCCGCCGACCGGCCTCACCGTAAACCTGTTATCGGCTTTGGCGGCCGACTACCCGCCGGATTCCTCCCATAATCCGCTGGTTGAAGCGATCGCCGAGAAAAAATACCTGGTCGACCACTTCAAAGCCCGGGCCGTTGCGGCAAAAAAAGAAGATTTACTGGATTTGACAGGGTCGGATAAACCCGTTGCCGGCCATTTGATGCATATGGCGCTGCACGGCTTCAGCAAACCGGATCTCAACGAGCAATTGCTGGCCCTTGAAGACGGCGACCTCAGCGCCGAAGCCTTGTTCGGTCCTTATTTCTGCGGTGATGTACCCGCTATTTCCTTCCTGTTCCTGAATGCCTGCCAGGTCGCCACAGCCGGCAATACGCTTGGCCAGGCGAGCGGTTTCCCGGGCATTGTGCTGACCAAAGGGGTACTGGGTTTTCTGGCGCCTTTGTGGAACGTGCACGATGTCATTGCCCGCCCGTTCAGTGAGGCTTTTTACGAAGAAACGCTCGGTAAAGGCCGTCCGATCGGGGAGGTTTTGCTGGAGTTGCGCCGGAAGTTCGACTATAAAACATCATTGACCCAACTGGCCTATATCTATTACGGGCATCCCGCCCTGAAACTCAAAAAAACCTGATTAACCATGGCATTTGAAACACCACTGAACGGCAGCGCCGCGCCCATTCAGATCTCTACGGCGAATTACACCCTGCACGCCCCCGGATTGAAAGGCCGGATCAAGGAACTGAACAAAGAGGAACAAACCACCCGGGGCGGAGGGGCTAAAGATCGCAATCACCAAAACTGGCTGAACGCTACGGACGATGCCGAAGCCTTTCTCATGAAGCAGTTCGAGATCGAAGTGATCAGCGATGAACATAAAAATGCCCGGGACACCGCAACACGTTCCGGCGGGCTCAACGCACAGACAGACAAAGGCGAGGCCGCCATGATCCTGTCAACGCCAAAAACCCGGGGCAATATGGAACAAGCCATTCTCTACACGGACGAGAACGGCGAATCCCGGTGGATTTGGCCCGATAAAACGGATGAAACCAGTTTCAAATTCAATATTCCCCGGGGAGGGGCTGAAATCCCGCAGGACGAAGAAAACAGAACCCGCGGAGAGATTACCCAAGGTATTCGCAGAACGGTAAAGGTCTTTGCCTGGCTGATCGACCCGCTGGTCGAAATGGGTACCGGTTTCCTGGTCAGGAAATGGGAAGAAAAAAAGCGGCCTTACGGATTTCACTACGTCGAACCCAATGCCTTCGGAGCCAATGACATTCCCTGGTCCGACATCAACGGCAACCGCGCGTTGCTGTTGCTTCACGGCACGTTCAGCACCGGACAGGCAGCCTACGACGGATTGATCAAAAGCACCTGGCTGGAGAAACTGGCCGGTTTGTACCAGGGTCGCATCTTTGCCTTCAACCATCCCAGCCTGCACCACAGTCCGACGGAGAACATACGGGAATTCATAAAAATGCTCCCGCCGGATGTCCGGAACCTGGACCTGGATATTGTAACCCATAGCCGGGGCGGCCTTGTCGGGCGCGAATTATGCGAGCGATTCGACGAGCTGAATCCTACGGATAAAACCCTAAAGGTTCGCCGGGCCATCCTGGTGGCAGGCCCGCACAACGGGACGATCCTGACCAACAAGGAAAATTGGGTCAAGCTGATTGATTCCTACACCAACATGCTGACCGACCTGCCCGACAATCCGTTTACCATAACGATGGAGGGGCTGATCACCTTTATCAAGGTAGTGGCTGCCGGCGCGCTGAAAGGACTGCCCGGCCTGCAGGCCATGTTACCCGGCGGCGATTATCTGGCCCGGCTGAATACGGGGCAACCGACCTCAACGGAATACTATTCCATCGGCGCAAAATACGTTCCGCAGGACGAAAACCTGCTGGCCCGGTTCGGCAAACGCCTGGTGATGAAAGCCCTCAGCCATGTTTTTGGAGAGGACAGCGATATGGTCGTTCCCACCAAAGGCTGTTTTGAAACCGATCCCATGGCAGCCGGTTTTCCGATTGATCCGGCAAGAATGAAGATTTTTGACCTGGAATCCGACGTCAATCACCTCAATTATTTTGAGGATAAACATCCTGTCAACAAACAACTCTTCACCTGGTTGAGCGCATAAAAATGGCCATTGAGAATTTTTCCTGGACCAACAGCAATAATCTCCGCATTCAAGGCAGGCACTGGCCGGTGGAAAAACCGAAGGCCGTCATCAGCCTGGTACACGGGTTTGGCGAACATATCGGCCGGTATGAACACGTTGCAGCCTACTTCAATGAACGGAATACAGCCGTAATCGGCTATGACCGAAGCGGCCACGGGCTTTCGGAGGGCAAACGGGGGCATACCAAAAATTATGCTGTTCTGCTGGATGAGATCGGCGAATTGATCAGACAGACCCGGGGCCGATACCCCGGTGTGCCGCTGGTGCTTTACGGCCATAGTCAGGGAGGCAACCTGGCGCTGAATTATGCACTTCGCAGAGAAGCCGGTCTTTCAGGGATTGTTGCCACAGGGCCGTGGATCAAACTGGCCTTCGAACCTTCCGGGTTCCTTGTTTTCCTGGGCAAGCTGACCCGCATGATCTATCCGGCCTTTTCCCAGCCGAACAACCTGAATGCCGATCACCTGAGTACGGATGCCGAGGTAGGTAAAGCGTATGTCGCTGATCCGCTGGTACACAACCGGGTGACTTCTGAAACGGGATTGAGCATGATCGAATCGGGGGCATACCTCGATCAGTATAAAGGCCCATTTCCCTGCCCGCTGCTCCTGATGCACGGCGGGGCCGACCAGATCACGTCACCTGAGGCAACCCGGGATTTTGCCTCCAGGCTGGAAGGCGATGTCACGTTGAAAATATGGGACGGCCTTTACCATGAGATCCACAATGAGTACCGGCAGGCGGAAGTCCTGGATGCCATCTGGAGCTGGATGCAGGTTAAAGTCATTCCGTGATGTTACGGATTTGTTCTTTCTCTTTCCAGGCCTTTACCAGCATCAACACGCGGTTGTAATTCAGCATGCCTTCCCGGATCCCCTGGGCTTTGAGGTACGCCGTATAAGCGGCATCGCGCGCCCTGGGCATGATATCCGGGTAATCAAGGAGGTTTTGATTGATGGCATCCAGATCCGCCTGAATGCCTTGCGGAAGCGAATCGCGGAAGGCCCTGTACGCGTCCGGTTTGTACGACAGGAAGTTGGCTGCCAGTGAGCGATAATAAGCCAACTGGCCTGAATAGGAAACAGCCGGATCATCATCCAGGGTACAAGCGAGGTAGGCCCAGAAATTGCAGACGCCCTCATCACCGAAGCCGTAACCGTGGGCCATTTCGTGAGACATGGTATATGGCCATTGGATGGCATTGAGTCCTGCGTCAATATGCCCCTGGCCGGTATAGGGAAAATAAAGTCCCGAAGAACTGAACCTGAGAAAGATGCCTTTGGGATACAGCAACCGGGCTCGCACCCTGCCCATCACCGGGAAATGATAATGGGAAAGAACCTTTTCAAGGCCGTTGCGGAGGTGGGTTTCCAGATGCTGAGGAAAATTTTCCCGGGTCAGGGCATCCTCGCCAACATTGGGGATGGCGGCTCTCCTGGCGGCCATTTCCAGTGCGGTTGTCCGCATCTCCGATTCAATTTCATCCGGTGTCAGCGGGTGCGTATCCAGGTCAAGGGTCTTTTCCACGTGTGCTCGCCCGTAGTTAAATCCCCAAAGCCAGAAGAACCCGACAATCAGCATGCTGATGCCGGAAAGCAACCGGCTGCCGGTTCGCAGGCCGGTGACGAGCAATTTCCTGTTCCGGGGCCGCCGCCGCCAGGTCCTGACCCAATACCAGATCAGGCCGCCGAAAAACAGATAGATCAACGGAACAGGCATCCAGCCGAGCCCAAAATCGATCAAAACGCGGATGCCCTGGAACCAACCCCTGCTGTAAAATCGTTCTATAAATGCGGGATGGGCGACCCAGCGCAAAACCAGGGTGGCCATTGCCAAAAAAAGCCAAAACATTTCCCGTTTTTTCATAGCGACAAATTCCTTAATTTTGTGCCTGGAAAGTACGCCTGTCCTGACCCGGACAAATTTAGAAGTTACTTTCGAACCCAAAGACAGTCAAAACTGTTTAGAAGAAGGTTTTAATAATTTTGGTGAACCATAAACAAAATAAGTAATGGCTTTCGAATTCACTGATAACAATTTCCAAAACTCGGCCATTGATCACGGCGGGGTGACGGTTGTTGACTTCTGGGCTGAGTGGTGCGGCCCCTGCAGGGCGATCAGCCCGATCATCGAAGAACTTTCCAAAGAATATGACGGCAAGGCCATGATTGGGAAAGTGAACGTGGATGACAATCCCGAGATCTCCTTCAAATACGGCATCCGCAATATTCCCACCATCCTCATCCTGAAAGACGGCGAGGTTGTGGAAAGGCATATCGGCTATGCTACCAAACAGATCCTGGCGGATAAAATCCAGGCTCATCTTTGATAAACGGAATATTTTAAATACTTTGCAGCCCTTGTCGGAAGCTTATTTTCGGCAAGGGCTGTATTGTTTTACGCGTTTCATCCGGGTGTGATTGCCGGCTTCCGGTCAGTACACCCCAACCCGTTAAAAACCATGAACTTATTGGATAACCTGGAGATCCGGGACCTCGGCAATCTGGAGTTGCTGGCCAAGCAAGTCGTCGAAGGTTTTATCATCGGCCTGCACAAAAGCCCTTTTCACGGTTTTTCCGTCGAATTTGCCGAACACCGGCTCTATAACCAGGGCGAAACCACCCGAAATATCGACTGGAAAGTATTTGCCCGTACCGATAAACTGTTCATCAAACGGTTTGAAGAGGAGACCAATCTGCGTTGCCAGATCGTCATCGACGGCTCTTCTTCCATGTATTACCCCGAGCCCCCCAAGAACGGGCCTTTCCAACTGAACAAATTACAGTTCTCCGCTCTGGCTGCCGCCGCCCTCATGAATATGTTCATGAAACAACGCGACGCCTACGGGTTGACCATTTTTGACAACGAGGTCCGCCAACATACGCGCTGCAAAAGCAACACCTCGCATTACCGGTTGATGCTTTCCTACCTGGAGCAATTGATCAATCAGCCGGAACTCAATAAAACCACCTCTGCAGCCAAAGCGCTGCACCAGATCGCGGACAGCATCCACAAACGCTCACTTGTCATTATTTTCAGCGATATGATGGAACAATCCGAATCCGCTGACCAGCTTTTCTCAGCCCTGCAACACCTCAAACACAACAAACACGAGGTTATCCTTTTCCACGTTTCGGACAAAGCCAAGGAACTGGACTTCAACTTTGAGAACAGGCCTTATATTTTCATCGACATGGAATCCGGCGAAAAAGTCCGCCTTCAACCCAACCAGGTCAAGGAATTCTACGTCGACCAAATGGCCAAATACATGCACGAACTCAAATTCAAGTGCCTCCAGTATCAGATCGATTTTGTGGAAGCAGATATACAGAAAGGCTTCCGGCAAATCCTGCAGTCCTATCTGGTGAAAAGGAATAAGATGGGCGCGTAGGAGGGAGAGGGTGAGAGAGTGAGAGGATGAGAGAGTGAGAAAAGGTGAGTCGACTAACTTTAAACACAACAAAGGGTATGAAAAAGATCAAAATAGCCGGCCTTTCAGCCGATCCGCCTGAAGGTATGACCAAAGAAAGCGTAGAGGATCAAACCAAAAAGTACGTCGACCGGATCGGCGAGCTTCACGGCATTCTGCAAGCTGAAAAGAAGAAGTCCGTTTTGATTGTCCTGCAGGGGATGGACGGCAGCGGAAAGGACGGCGCCGTAGACCGCGTGTTCAAAGAATGCCACCCCAGCAGTCTGAATGTCACTTCTTTCAAGAAGCCTACGGAGGAGGAGTTCGCCCATGATTTCCTTTGGCGGGTCCACAAGGTTGCTCCGGCCAGGGGCGCCATCCAGATATTTGTCCGGTCCCACTATGAGGATGTTTTGATCCAGCGGGTGCACAAATGGATCACGGAAGACCGGGTGGATGCCAGGTTTGATGCGATCAACGCCTTCGAAAAGCTGCTGGAAACGGACAATCATACCCTTATTCTCAAGTTTTTCCTCCATATATCCTACGACCAACAGGAACTGGAGCTGAAGGAAAGGATGGATGATCCGGAAAAATACTGGAAACACAACAGCTCCGACTGGAAGGAACGGGAACATTGGGACGAATATATGCGTTGTTATGAAGAGGTCCTGAACCGAAGCGACATCCCCTGGACAGTCGTACCTGTCAACAAGCGGTGGTACCGCGATTACGTGGTTGCCAAAACCGTCGCTGAGGCAATGGAAAAACTGGACCTGGCCTATCCGGCCCTGAAAGAGGACTAAAAGCGGGTTTTTCCCGGTTACTTTATGGCAGAAAAATCAAGGGTTGACAAATGGCTTTGGACCGTCCGGATCTTTAAGTCCAGAACATTGGCCGCCGACGCCTGCAAAGAGGGAAAAGTCAAGATCGGCGGGCAGGCAGTCAAAGCCTCCCATATGATCCAGACCGGAGATCAGATACAGGTCAGGAAAAATGGATTTGATCTGCAATTCAAGGTCCTGGGATTGCTCAAAACCCGGGTCGGCGCTCCACAGGCCCAAACCTGTTACGAAGACCTTACGCCTGAAGAAGAATTGAACAAATACAAAGATTGGTTCATCGGCAAAGGCGGTCCGGAACAACGGGAGAAAGGCGCGGGACGCCCCACTAAAAGGGACCGGAGAACCATTGACCGCTTCAAAACCGATTGGGACTGAAGTTCGCGGCCACTACCCTGTCTTTTCCATTGTTGGTGTATTGATAGAAGCCTTCACCGGTTTTCACGCCCAGTTTTCCGGCCGTCACCATATTGACCAATAGCGGACAAGGTGCGTATTTGGGCTGACCGAATCCGTCGTGCAGCACCCTTAGGATGGAAAGGCAAACGTCGAGGCCGATAAAATCCGCCAATTGCAGCGGCCCCATCGGGTGGGCCATCCCCAGCTTCATCACTTCATCGATTTCTTCCACGCCGGCCACCCCTTCAAAAAGCGCAATGACCGCTTCATTGATCATAGGCATCAATATGCGGTTGGCTACAAATCCGGGATAATCATTGACCGCTACGGGCGCCTTGCCCAATCGCCTGGAAACGGCCAGGATCTGCTCCGTCACTTCAGCGGCGGTCGCATAACCATTGATTACTTCTACCAATTTCATCACCGGAACCGGATTCATGAAGTGCATGCCGATCACTTTTTCCGGCCGGCTGGTAACCCCGGCGATCCGGGTAATGGAAATGGAGGACGTATTGGTCGCCAGGATAGCGTGACCGGGAGCCGCTTTATCCGCCTGTTTGAAGATGGACAATTTCAGTTCCAGTTGTTCGGTTGCCGCCTCCACGACCAGGTCTGCCGTATGGACTGCGGTATCGATATGGGTGAAGGTATCGATCCTGGCGAGGGTTTCGGCTTTGGCCTCAGCCGTGATCAGTTCTTTGGCCACCATTCGATCCAGGTTGCGGTCAATCGTTTTCAGCGCCTTCTCCAGCGCTTCAGCCGAAATATCTGCGAGCGACACGTCAAACCCGTTCATGGCAAATACGTGGGCGATGCCGTTGCCCATGGTGCCCGCACCGATGACAGTTACTTTTTGCATTGGTTCTATTTGTTTAGCGGCTGCGAAATTACAAACCCATAGCCCTAAAGCCAAAATACCCGTGAGATTTAACGACCGGCCGGAAAAAAAATACCCCGGGCAACTGGTAAAACCGTTGCCCGGGGTATTTTACGGCGTTCAGCGTTGATTATTCCTTAAAGAAGGAGGAATCATTCTTTCCACCGGCCTGGACGACATCCAGGCGTTTTTTGATTTCATTCGAAGTAGCCAGATCGTCCTTACGGGCGAAGATCTCCTTGAGGGCGATCAGGGTATTGGCGTCATTCGGGTCGAGGCTCTCCGCTTTTTTGAAGTAGGGCATAGCCTTGTCGAATTCCTGGAAAATTTCTTTTTTCTTTTCCTCGTATTTGCGGATACCTTCCTTGGTATAGTCCCCGTCCAGTTTTTGCAGTTCCTGGGTCATGGCAGCGGCTTTGTTGTAGTAAAGCGCGCCCATGCTGTAGTTGGCGTCAAAGCCTTTCGGGTCTTTTTCGAGGGCTTGCTTGAAGTAATCCATGGCGTTGTTGAAGTACTCTGTGGCTTTGGCTGCATTGCCGCCTTCCGACTCTTTCTGATAGAGGTTGTCGTAGACATTCCCCATGGTCGTATACAGGGAGAGATTATCCGGCTCTTTTTCGATAGCGGTCTTGAGTTTGCCGATCAGATTGTCCAGTTGGTTGAGGGCCAGGAAGTGGTTGATCTCTGCGAAAAGCAGCGAAACTTCATCCGGATATTTCTTGCGGCCTTCATCCAGGTATTTATAAGCGGCTTCCCGGTCTGTTTCGGATTTCAGGGTATACAGCGCTTCATAGACTGCCGCTTTGGCTTCGCCGGTTTGATAGAGTTTTTCAAAAATCGGGAGGGCCTTATCCTTATAGCCTGCGTTGAGGGCTGCGAGGCCGGTCACGAACAGCTGATCCTGGAAAGCGGTAGGGTCGTCCAGGGAGCTGGCTTCGCCGTTGGCTTTCAGCAGGTCATGGGTTTCAATTACCGCGTTGAAGGATTGGAAGGCCTTTTCGTATTTTTCATCCTCGTAGTCATAGATACCCAGGCTGTACAAGATCGTTTGAAGGTTTTGGAGGCCTTTCAGGGCGTCTTTTTTCTCAAACTTCTTCTCTGCCATTGAAAAAGCCTTGCTGTAAGCTTCAAAAGCTTCGTAGGCGGGATTATCGACAACGGGCAGTTCGTCCATGCTGCCGAGGCCCAATTGGCGCACGGTCATTATTTGGGTAGCGACTTCATTGAGGATCTCTCCTTTGGTCTCCCAGAATTTAACGGTTGAATTGACATCGCTTGAATTTTGAGCCTCGCGGATGGCATCAACGGCTTCTTTAAGTTTCGGCTTGTTTGAGGTAGGGTCGATATTAAAAGCCGTCAGTGCCCGACTGGCTGTATTCAAAGCTTTTTTACCGTCCTGAGCGAATGAAGCTGACAGAACAAGTAAAATAAAAAGAGATGATGCAACTAATTTTCTCATTTTCAAAGTAAGATTTAAGTGAGTTAAAACCTTTCTTTTGACGTTTTGTCTGTTATCAAAGGTATCACAAAAACGTTAAAAGTTGGTCGGCAAATGTTAAAATCTGTTAATTATTCCTCTTCGTCCTCGCCATTTTCCCGTTTGATTACAGCTACATCCGCAATCTTATCGTCCTCATCCAGGCGGATCAGCCGGACGCCCTGAGTGGCGCGGCCCATAACCCGAAGGTCTTTCACCGGCATCCGGATAATGACTCCGGACCGGTTGGTGATCATCAGATCATCCTCTTCGGTTACGGCTTTAATGGCAACGACAAGCCCGGTTTTGGCGGTAACCATCATGGTCCGGACTCCTTTTCCGCCACGGTTGGTCAATCGGTAATCATCAAAGTCCGATCGCTTGCCCATTCCCTTTTCCGAAACTACGAGAATGGTGGTTTCCTTGTCATCCGGGTCGATGCAAACCATCCCGACCACCGCATCGTTTTTGCCGTTGAGGCTGATGCCGCGAACGCCGGCGGCCGTACGGCCCATCGGCCGGACCGTCCTTTCATTGAAGCGGATGGCATTGCCGGTGGTTGAAGAGATGAACACCTCGTTCTGCCCGTTGGTCAGCCTGGCCTCCAGCAACTGGTCGTCTTCATTGATGGTAATGGCGTTGATGCCGCCTGCCCTCGGCCTGGAATAAGCTTCAACAGCCGTCTTTTTGATCACGCCCTGGCTGGTGCAGAAGAGAATATAGTGGTTTTCGACAAAATCCTTATCCGTAAGATCCTTTATGATGATATAGGCCCGGACCTTATCGTCCTTCGGAATATTCAGGATATTCTGGATCACGCGTCCGCTGGAGGTCTTTCCGGCCTCCGGGATCTCGTATACCCGCAACCAATGGCATTTGCCCTGTTCGGTGAACAGCAACAGGTAGTTGTGGTTGCTGGCCACAAACATGTGTTCGATAAAATCGGCATCCCTGGTCCGGCTGCCCTGCGATCCGCGTCCGCCCCGGCTCTGGGTCCGGTATTCAGTGGTAGGCGTCCGCTTGATGTAACCGAGGTGCGAAATGGTGACGACTACGTCCTCGTCCTCAATCAGGTCCTCGATGGAGATCTCGCCGTCGTCGACGGTAATTTCAGTCCGGCGGGCATCTCCGTATTTTTCCTTGATTTCCCGCAGTTCATCCTTGACGATCTCGCGCTGGAGCTGTTCGCTTTCCAGAATAGCGCGCAGTTCTGCGATCTTTTTAAGGATTTCCTCGTATTCATCCCGGATCTTGTCACGCTCCAACCCGGTAAGTTTCTGGAGCCGCATATCGAGAATGGCCTTGGCTTGTTCTTCGGAGAGGACGTTGCCTTCTTCCACCCTTAATTCATCCGTTTGCGCATTTTCGATCAGGGTGCCGAATTTTTTCCAGAAAGCTTCCTTGTCCTCGATAAAATCTCCGCGCATAAGGCCTAGTCTGGCATCCTCCACGGCTTTGGAGGCCCGGATCAGATCGATAACCTGATCCAGATAATCCAGGGCGATCAGCAAACCGACCAGGATATGCGCCCTGCTGAGGGCCTTATTGAGATCAAAGCGGGTGCGCCGGATAATGACCTCAATACGGAATTTGATGAATTCCTCGATCAGTTGTTTGAGATTGAGGATCCGGGGCCTGCCGTTCACAAGCGCCACATTATTCACGCCGTAGGAGGACTGCAGCTGGGTGTATTTGTACAGCTGGCTCAGTACGACGCTGGCCATGGCATCGCGCCGGACTTCCACGACGATGCGCAGGCCTTCCCGGTCCGATTCATCCCTGACATCGGAGATGCCTTCGATCTTCTTTTCATTGACCAGGTCTGCAATTTTGGAAACCAGGGTGGCCTTATTCACCTGGAAGGGAATCTCGGTGACAATAATGGTTTCGCGGCCGTTGTCTTCCGTTTCAATTTCGGCTTTGCCCCTGACCACGATCCTGCCCCGGCCGGTTTCGAAAGCATCCTGGACGCCGCGGGTACCGAAAATGATCCCGCCGGTCGGAAAATCAGGCGCTTTGATAAACGTCATCAGTTCCTGGATGGTAATGTCCGGGCTATCGACGGTGGCAATAACGCCGTCGACAACCTCCGAGAGGTTATGGGGCAGCATATTGGTGGCCATGCCCACGGCAATTCCGGTAGCTCCGTTGACCAGCAGATTCGGGAGTTTGGCCGGCAATACAACGGGCTCCTCCAGCGAATCATCGAAGTTGAGGGCAAAATCAACCGTATCTTTATTGATATCCGCCAGCATTTCGTCGGCAATCTTGGCCAACCGGGCTTCGGTATAACGCATGGCGGCAGGGCTGTCGCCGTCCATACTCCCAAAGTTCCCTTGCCCGTCCACCAGCGGATAGCGAAGCGACCAGTTCTGCGCCATCCGGACCATGGTGTCGTACACCGAGGCGTCGCCGTGCGGGTGGTATTTACCCAACACTTCACCTACAATACGCGCTGATTTTTTATGCGCTTTCCCGAACGACACGCCCAATTCGGACATACCGTAGAGCACGCGGCGGTGTACAGGCTTCAATCCGTCCCGGACATCCGGCAAAGCTCGGGCGACGATTACCGACATCGAATAATCGATGTAGGCCGTCTTCATCTGATCTTCGATGTTTACCGGGATAATTCTTTGACTAGAAGGCATTTATAAAGTTTATACTTAAAAAATCGTGTTTCTGATTATTCGGGTTTTCGGCGTTTTTAAAATGACCTGCAAAGATAAACATTTAAAGGCATTTTACCGTTATGGGTTACTTGACTAATTTTGCACAAAATCTGACGAATGGACCAGGTAAAACCTTACAGCCAGGACAAGGGCAAAAAGCAGCAGGTATCCAGCATGTTCGACCGTATCGCGCCGTATTATGATCTCCTCAACAGGGTTTTATCTTTGGGGATCGATACCCGCTGGCGCAGGAAACTTGTCCGTAAAATTGCCGCCCAAAAACCCGGTCAAGTCCTGGATGTTGCGACCGGCACCGGGGATGTCGCCCTGGAAATCCACAGGCAATTGCCCGACAGTTTGATCACCGGAGCTGATATTTCCGAGGAAATGCTGGAAATAGGCCGTAAAAAGGTGGCGAAAAAAGGGTTGACCGCACAGATCCGCCTGCAGGCCGGAGATTCTGAGAATTTACCCTTCCCGGACAATACATTTGATGCAATAACCGTTGCTTTTGGTGTCAGAAATTTTGAAGATCTGGACCTTGGATTGAAAGAAATGAACAGGGTTTTGAAAAAGGGCGGCAAACTGGCCGTTCTTGAGTTTTCAAAGCCGGTATCCTTCCCTTTCAAACAAATGTACAACGCCTATTTCAGGTACGTTTTGCCGGTTATCGGCAGGCTGACCAGCAAAGACCCGAGGGCTTACAGTTACCTTTACGAATCGGTACAAGCTTTCCCGGACGGCGAGGATTTTATCAGGATTCTGAAAAACAACGGTTACAAAACTCTGGAAAACATCCCGTTAACATTTGGCATATGCACCATTTACCTGGCAGAAAAATAGCGCTCTTAACCTTCCTTTTTTTCATCGGCACGGCCATTACCCTGTCCGCTCAAAAAAGAAGTGAAGGCAATTACAATTTCTACGATTTTGACAGCAAGTCCCATTATTTCGGCATTACGCTGGGATTGAACAGCGCCAATTTCAGGCCTTTCAGGTCAAAGGATTTCATTTACAGCGACAGCATCAACGCTATCGAATCGCTGCGCGGCCCGGGGTTCAACCTGGGCATCGTGACCAACCTGAAGATCGGCGATTATTTTGACTTCCGGTTCCTGCCCACGCTTTCTTTTGCGGAAAGGAACCTGGAATACAGCAAAAACTCCAGATCGACGCCGCTAAGTCAGCGAAAAGTATCCAGCGTTCTGCTGGAAATGCCTTTCCATTTCCGGTACAAATCGGCGCCCTATCACGACAAGCGATTGTTTGTGATTGCCGGCGTGAAATACAGCTTCGATGTGGCGAGCGATTCCAGGGCCAGACAGGCCGAGACCCTGGTGAAGATATCACCCCACGATTTTGCCGTTGAATACGGCGCGGGCATCCAGTTCTTTTTCCCGTATTTCATCTTCTCACCGGAATTCAAGGTCTCCCAGGGGATCGGCAATACGCTGATCTTCAACCCGAATCTGGAAGAATCAACCGTTTTGGAAAAGATCCTGTCCCGGGCCTTCACGATCTCCTTTCATTTCGAGGGGTAACCTCAGCAGGGACATTGGTCGGCTACGTAACTGCTGAGCTCAGGAAAAAACACCCTGAACTCTTCCTCCAACGCCGGCAGCTCCTCCAGCAAATGGTCGGCGGCGCCCGCCAGCCATTCCGGTTTGGTCACATAACGGCTCATCCGGTCAAAGGTATCCCTTATGCCTTCAATGTGGGCGTATTTGGTCAGCCAGTTGTCTTCAATCATTCCGGTTACCTGCCTGCGCACCCGGTCGGGGATGATCTCAAAAGCGTCCAGGACGTTTTTGTACATATCATCGGCGAAGCCCTGCAGGTGTTGGTCGCTGTAGGTCGACCAGTTGTTGGCCAGTACATAGTCGTACCAGATATCGACGATGACCGGCGCATATTTGTGGTGATGAGGGTACAGCCGGTGAATAGCCTGCCTGACAATCGGGTGATTGTCCGTGTAGGTATCGATCTGGCGGTGGAGTTTCACCCCTTTCTGAACCTCATCGGGCAACTGCCTGACCTCCTTGTTTCGGAGCAGGTCGGTCAGGAAATTACCTACGGCGAGGTCGGGCTGGTCGCAGGAGAGAAAGAAGTGGGCCAGAAAATTCATTTAAAACCGATGCATTTTTGTGTAATATAAAAAATATCCGCCAGGTTGCTATCTTTGCGGCGCTTTTTTAAAACGTATAAAACGCGGGAATAGCATAATCCATGGGACTACAATGCGGTATTGTTGGTTTACCCAACGTCGGAAAATCCACCTTGTTCAACGCGCTGACCTCTGCCAAGGCATTGGCAGCCAATTACCCTTTTGCCACCAAAGACCCCAACCTGGGGGTCATCACGGTGCCCGACCCACGGCTGGACAAGATCGCCTCCCTGGTCAACCCGCTGAAGGTCATTCCGACCACCATTGAGATCCTGGATATCGCCGGCCTCATCAAAGGCGCCAGCAAGGGCGAAGGCCTCGGCAACCAGTTCCTGGCCAATATCCGGGAGGTCAACGCCATCGTTCACGTCGTACGCTGCTTTGAAGACGATAATGTCATCCATGTGGACGGCAATGTGGACCCTGTCCGCGACAAGGAGATCATCGACATGGAACTCCTGTTCAAAGATATCGAAACCCTCGAAAAACGGTTGGATCGCCTGAAAAAGAACGCCAAAAGCGCCGAAAAGGAAGCCATCCGGGCCGTAGAATTCGCGGAAAGGCTGATGAAACACCTGGAAGGCGGCAAATCGGCCCGCAGCTTCCACGTCGAAAATGAGGAAGAAAGAGAGCTGTTCCAGGACCTATGGTTATTAACCGCCAAACCGATCCTCTATGTCTGCAACGTCGATGAAGGCGCCGTTCAGACAGGTAATGCCCATACCGAACGCTTCAGGCAGGCCGTTGCCGATGAAAATGCCGAGATCATCCTGATCAGCGCCGGCATTGAAGCCGAGATCGCCGAACTGGAAAGCAAGGAAGAGCGGATGGAATTCCTGAGTGACATGGGATTGGATGAGCCCGGCGTCAACAAGGTCATCCGGGCCTGCTACCACCTGTTGAACCTGATCACCTATTTCACGGCCGGCGAAAAAGAAGCGCGCGCCTGGACGATCGTCCGGGGCACCAAAGCGCCGCAGGCCGCAGGCGTGATCCATACGGATTTTGAACGGGGTTTCATCCGGGCTGAGGTTATCAAATACGAAGACTATATCAAGTACGGATCAGAAGCCGCGGTCAAGGAAGCCGGTAAAATGGGGATCGAGGGCAAGGAATACGTGGTCGGCGACGGTGACGTGATGCATTTCCGGTTTAATGTCTGACTTCGGGCAACAACTTCCCGTTGTTGCCCGAATTGAAGCGAGGCCCGGGTTCAATTTCTATTGGCGCGAAATCTAGATACCACTCAAGTTTCGCGGCCTCTTTTTCCGACCTGCTGCGTTGCTCGCCACGCCTGCCTTAGTACCTAAGTACGGCGGACAGGTCGGTCATATAAGCTTGCCACGCTTTGCGTGGTCCCGCTATGCTCCTCCCGCCAACAGCGGGACGCCTTGCCGGTCGAAAAAATAGCCTCCCGAAATTATGGTGCTACTTAAATTTCGCGCCACTAGTTTCCGTCTGAAGTGATATATAAAATCAACATGAGTCATGTTGATTGCCTCAGTGAGCAGCCCCCCAAAAAAAAAGTCGCACAAGAAGATTCCGTGCGACTCACTAGCAATGATTATAATTCCACGAATAAAAACCAAGTTGAGCGGCCGCATTCTTCCGCTAATTCCTTCACCTCTGATGCGGCCTGAGAACGCCGATAACTTTATTTCGGCGCATCGGTAAATAAAAAACGCGGGAACGTATTAAAAAATTGCTTTAATCGTTCCAATATTACCTTACAATTTCAACTTTCTTCCTGACCGGGCCTTGTTCCGTTTCTGCTTCAAGAATATACAAACCCTCCGGAAGATCGCTGAAATCAAAGCTGGCTTTGTTCGTATTCAGCGCTCCGGAATCAAATACGATCTGACCGGTCATATTAAACAATCTGATGTACTCAAACTGATTCCCCCCGTTGAACCGGACATTCATCAGGCCTTGGGACGGGTTGGGATAAACTTTCAGCAAATTGGACGAAATCGCTGGTGCAAGCGGCGCTTCAGGGCCTTTCTTGGATTTGTTCACCCGGATATGCAATTCATGGGGCAGAACGTGCACACCTCTGATCTCACCGGAGCTGGACATCGCCTTGGCATCGCCACCGCCGACGGGGACTACGATTTCATCACCATCGGGGCGGAAGCCCGCAAGTTCATCGGCTACAATGAAGCTGACCTTCCCAATGTTTCCAAAACCGGTAGCTGCTATTCCGCTGGTCCGGGTATATCCTGCATCAACCTTTCCTCTGCCATCATTGTGGCTCATGAAAAGGATAGGCGAATTGTAGGATAGCCAACTCGAATTATAAAATTCAACCTTGACGCTTCCCGGCTTAACAATGGTCGTATCATAGAGGAACGGGAAAGCAAAACCATAAACATCCACAGCCGGATTGGCGGAAGAACCGACGTTGATGTTGAGTTCCACCAGATCTCCTGGGTTGATGAATACATCCCCGTCCAGTTCAATATCAAAGTTATAGAACGGCACTTTCGCTGCCGTCAGCGAGTGGGTCCTGCCGTAGAATTCCCGGATCGCAATGGTATCCAGTGCCGTTACGATGCTGTCTCCGTCGGTGTCCAGGTGCTTGAGGTTGATCGGGTTTTGCTGGAACAGGTCGCTCCAGTCGGGAGCATATTGCCCGTACCAGTAGTTGAAATTGACATCCGGCCTGGAGCTTCCGATCTCACCCATGTACAAACCCAGGGGCAGGAGGTCTTCCATATTGACGGTACCGTCAAAATTGGTATCGCCGGCCCAGACACAATCGCCGAAGCACATCGGACCGTCGCCTGCACCGACGTCCAGGATATCCATATCCACCTTGACCGTCTTTTGATAAGCGCAGTTGCCGGTTTCGTCGGTCACGCAGTAGGTCACTTCGAAGTGATCCTCGCCGCTGATTACTTCTTCGTTGGGCGTGTAGATGATCAGGTTATAGCCGGTGATCGGCACGCCGTAGATGGTCATGTTCACTTCGCCGGGGTAAAATTCGGCAGTCCCCAGCTCACCCTGGTCGGATATCGCAAAATCGAAATCCGTGATCGGCACATTGTAGCCGATGATCAAAGGCGTCTGCTTGGGTGTCGCCATCCGGAAAGTGGCTGCAGCGGGCTCGTAATTGCTGACGTAAACGCGAACGGTAGCCGTTTCGTTATCGCCGCCCGGGGCATTGGAGCTGTAGGTGAATACATCGACCCCGGTAAACCCAGGCGCCGGCGTATAGTTAACGATCCCTTCCCCGAGGATCTGGATGCTCCCGTGCTGGGGTTGGTGGATCACGACCGAATTGGCGGTATGGCCGTAGAGGTCATTCTCCAGCACGTCAAATTCTACGGATTCGTATGAAGTGGTGTAAATATTATCATCAAAGGCGTGGTCGTTTTGTTCGATATCAAGGACTTTGATATTGACGGTTATCTGGTGGTTGTCATAAACGAAGGTCATCTGGTCATTACCGGTGTAATTCGTAACGGGCGTGTATTGGGGCACATCCGTATCGGTACTGTACACACCGTGCAAAGGACCTTGAGAAAGGGTAAAGACATCCGGCACCAGCACATCCTGGGATTGGTTCTTTTTGATAAAGATCTGGAAGGACTCCTGGGAAGGCATATCCGAACCCAGCACATTTACGCTGACGGTCCCGTGATCGCAGGTTCCTGCCCCGTCACAAACCACATAATTGAAGTGGGCCAGGCCCTTGAAGCCGGGAGCCGGCGTAAAGGATATGAAGGAATTACCCGGCGTATATTCAGCCGTTCCGTTGTTGACGAGCGGTATGGCGGCAATCTGCTTAGCGCCGTTAGAACTGAAGTCATTGGCCAGCACCTCAATGTCGACCGGAACGCCCGTCATGGTCGTTGCATAATCGTGTACGGCGGTGACCTTGGCAGGTTCTACGGTAATGCTGATCGCGGCGAATTTCAGGGAAGATGGGGAACTGAAGTAGGAGATCTTGATGAAATCGATGCCGATGTAATTCTCATTCGGGGTATATGACAATACCCAATGAAAATCACTGGGAACGCCGGGATTTGCCTTGGTGAGGGTTGCGACGCCGTGAGCGGGCGCCGTAACAATCCCGGGGTTGTTCGGGGTAGAAACGAAACTATACGTCGCGGTGACGTTCTGATAGACGGGTAGCTGGATAGCCTGCCCCCATCCCCAAACGGAGAGCAGCAATCCGCCCGCTATCATCATAAGTTTACGTAAACATACATTCATGGTTCGTGGATTTGACTTGTATCATTGCTTGGGACCAACCGAACCCTCACCGGAGCCATTTGCCGTTCCGGATAATCATAGGTTCTCAGGTAATCCTACTAAAAGACGCTACAAGATACGGCATTGCCAGGAAATGGACAAAGGGTCGATAGTTTTTTTTTACCTCCAAGCTGTAAAATCATATATACATATTGAATATCAATGAATTATGGAATGCTATTTTTTATCTTATCATAACACTTGAATGAGAACCCTCCTCCTCCCTATCAGGAGATAAAATGTCACAATTTCAGTTTAATTTATGCCTATTTGAATATGCCGTGAAAACTACTTACACTTGCTGACTGTTCCTTATTATTACGAAAAATAACTATCTTCGCACAGAAAAGGTCAATCCTGTGAGGCAATGGAAAACAGTAAACTAATTACTATTCTTCAACAGCTGGATAAGCTAGAACTGAGCAGATGCCGAAAGTACATATTCTCTCCATATTTCAACTCAAGTGAAGACTTAAGTAACCTTTTTGACCTTGTTTCTTCCGCTCTAGATAAACACAACGGTCAACCAAGTAAAATACCCTCCAAAGAAAAGCTCTGGAAAAAGCTCAATCCTGCCAAGCCTTATGACGATACTCGAATGCGGAAATATTTCTCCGATCTTCTTAAACTGGTCGAGGGATTTCTAAGCCAACAGGCTTTTGATAAGAATCCGCTGGCCCAAACAGCGAGGTTTCTCGAGGCGGTTGAAGAAAGGAAGCTTACTAAACTATATAATAGCGCTTCAAGAAATGCATTGAGAGTTTCCCAAAACTATCCATATCATAATACTGAATATTACTATTATCAATATGTATTGGAAAAACACTATTTCGGATTAACGGATTTTGAAACCAAGCGGGAAGACGTTTCAAATGTTGAAGTCATTTCTAAAAACCTTGACTTTTTTTACTTTGGGGAAAAACTTAGGCTTTACTGTGAAGTTTTAAGCCGAAGGAAATTTGTAAATTACGAATATCAAATAGGTTTTATTGAAAATATTTTAAAGAATCTTGAAGTTATTGAAAATAAACCTCCTTTACTGGAAATTTACTACCGGATTAGCAAACTATATACAGAGCCGGCCAACGAAGAAAACTACAAGGAATTAAAACTACTGCTTGACAATTACGGAAATACCGTACCCGTCCAAGAGGCCAGGGATGAATTGTATATGGCGGCACAAAATTATTGTGTTTCAAGAATTAATTCGGGTAATCAACATTTTTCATATGAATTGTTTTCTCTTTATAAAGCAATGCTTGTTAACGAAATTATCATCGCAGAAGGAAAACTACCTGAGTGGTTCTTCAAGAATATCGCGATGATTGGATTGCGGCTCAAAGAATACGACTGGATTGAAAAATTCATCTTCGATTACCAACATTTTCTACCTGAGGATGTAAGACAAAATGCCGTTACCTTCAACCTTGCCCAGCTCTATTTCTACCAGAAAAAATACGACAAGGTGATCGAACAGCTCAGGAACGTCGAATACGAAGATATCATTTACAATTTCAACTCAAAGACCCTGCTCATAGCTACCTATTTCGAAATGGAGGAAATAGACGTTCTGTACTCATTAATGGACACCTTCCGTACCTTCCTCAACCGCCGCAAGGACGTCCCCGAACAACGGCGAAAACTGTACATCAACCTGATCAAATTCACCAAGAAGCTGACCAATATCTCCCCTAAAAACAAAAAGGCGTTATTGGACCTCAAGCAGGAAGTGCTGGAAACCAAAAACGTGGCCAGCATGAACTGGCTGCTGGAAAAAATTGACGACCTGGCTGGGTTGGCCAGCCCCGTAGCCGGCTAGGTCGCCCGCCCATTCCAATAGACCGGATTGCCGCAAAGGACATTACTTTAATAAATTTCCTTTCCAAATCATCCATCTTCGATCCAAAAATGCGATCTTTACGCTTACCGGTATGACTACCCAATTGGCCGGCCGGTTCTTCGGCGTTGGCCAATACAAATTGATTCCATGCGGAAAATTCAGGTTAGCATTGCTGCAGTGGTCAGGAACGACAATCAACCCAATAACTTCATTGTCGTGCTGAAAGAAGAAGGGGGCAACAGGCGACTTCCGGTTGTGATCGGCAGCGCAGAAGCCCAGGCCATTGCCTTGCCGCTCCAGAATATCCGCCCTACCCGACCGCTGACCCACGACCTATTCAGGGAAACGCTCGACTCCCTCGGCGTCCGGGTGAAGGAAGTGGTTATCTCCGACCTTAAAAACGGGACTTTTTTCGCCGTTCTGGTGCTGACCAAAGCTGACGGCAGCAACCTGGAGCTCGACTCCAGGCCCTCTGACGCCATGGCGGCAGCCGTACGTTTTGAAAGCCCTATTTTCGTATATGAATCCATTCTCGACGAAGCCGGCATGACCATCGAACTGGGCGAAAATCCGCCCGCTCCGGTGGTAGCGCCCCAGGAACCGCTCGCGCCGCTCGACCGCTATTCCACCGAAAAACTGGAACAGATGCTCGACGAAGCGCTTGAAAAAGAGGACTATGAACGGGCGGCCAAGATCCGGGATGAAATGATTCGCAGACAAAATAATTGATCCATGTTTGACCGCTCTGTTTATGTCGGCCGCCGGCAGCGGCTTGCCCGGGACCTGGATTCCGGGATCGCATTGCTCTTGGGAAATGATTACAGCAGCCGCAATTATCCGGCCAACGTCTACCGGTTCCGGCAAGACAGCAATTTCCTGTATTTCACCGGCCTCAACCGCCCGCAACTGGCGGCCATCATCGACATTGACGCCGGCACGACCACCCTTTTCGGCGATGACGCCGGGATTGAAGACGTCGTCTGGTCAGGCCCGCAGCCCACGCTTGCCTCCCTGGCAGGCCAATCCGGAATAGAGCAGGTAAGCCCTTTTTCCGGATTGCCGGACACCTTTTCCGCTGCCCGGAAAAGCGGAAGGAAGATTCACTTTTTGCCGCCATACCGCGCTGAGAACAAGATCATGCTGCACCACTGGCTCGGCATTCCGTTCCCGGAAATGAAGCAGCAGGCCTCCGTGGCGATGATCCAGGCGGTCGTCGCGCAGGCGGCCCATAAATCTGCCGAGGAAGTCGCCGAGATCGAAAAGGCCGTGAACGTCAGCGGACAGATGCACGTGGCGGTCATGAAAGCCGCCCGGCCGGGCCAGACCGAGGCCCAAATGATGGCCCTGGCCGAAAGCATTGCCAAAGCCGCCAACTACGAACTGGCCTACGGCGCCATCGTGACAATCAACGGTCAAACCCTACACAACGAGTCCTATCACAATACCCTGAAGGAGGGACAATTGCTCCTGATGGATATGGGGGCTGAAACAGAAATGGGCTACGCCGGGGATATTACCCGGACCTTGCCCGTCAGTTCCCGTTTCACGCCGCAGCAAAGAGATATTTACCAGATCGTTCTGGAAACCGAGGTCGGCGCCATCCAGGCCTCAAAACCGGGCGTTCCTTACAAAGACGTTCACCTGGGGGCCGCTCTCCGGATCGCGGAAGGGCTGAAAAGCCTCGGCCTGATGCAGGGCAATGTACAAGACGCCGTTGAAGCCGGCGCCCACGCTTTATTCTTCCCGCATGGACTCGGTCATATGATGGGCCTGGATGTACACGATATGGAAGACCTGGGTGAAGATTATGTCGGGTACAGCGATGCAGTTAAACGCAGTACGCAGTTCGGCCTGGCCTATCTCCGGCTGGCCCGCCCGCTGGAACCCGGTTTCGTACTGACCGTTGAACCCGGCATCTATTTCATCCCCGAATTGATCAAACTCTGGGGCGACGAAGGCAAGCACAAGGCGTTCATCAATTATGAGAAATTGGCCGGCTACCTCAATTTCGGCGGTATCCGGGTGGAAGATAACATTCTGATCACGAAGGACGGGCATCAGGTTTTGGGCGATCCGATCCCCAAAACGGTGGAGGAAGTGGAAAATCTCAGAAATTGAATGGAGCCGGTTTGATCGTGGTAATGTGTTCAACCTTTCTCAATCCAGGAAGCGCCATTTGATCCCGATGCGCACCGCGGCGTCGGGAAAAGGATAATCCGCAGTCTGGTAATACAGTTCGCCTTTTTTAAGCAGGGCGGTGATGTTTTCGTATTTGACGAAAGCCCGGAACCGGCTGACCCGCATGGCAAAATAACCGTCCAGATTCGGGTAAAAGTCAACCTGGGAACGGTCCTGCAACTGGAATTGACCGATAAACGGGTTGTAGTATGCGGCGTAATACGCGGTATTGTACCGGGCGTCGAAGCCCAGCCTTACATCCAGCACGCGGAACCATAAACCAGCGTAATACAACCCGTGTTTGCCAAAAATTTCGGGCAGCCGAATCACGTCCTCCGATGCCTTCTGCAAAGCAATCGTATTGTCAAGATGGATCGGGCCTACCTTGAATTCCTTTCTTGCGATCAGTTGGGTAATGGAAACCGCTACGCCTGTCTGGCGGGGAAGGCCTTGCTGGTCAAAATAGATGAAGTCGTTGAGCAGGTTGTAGGCGCCCGTCAACTCCAGGTTGATGCCCGGCAGCGTATAGGAGGCCGACAGGTGGGTTTCGAGGGTAGGTTTGAATACGTTGTTCCAGATTTTACGGCCGGAGATCAGGTAATTTTCCTGGATCCAATTGGGCTTGTACAACTGGCTGACGGCGTGCAGATTCAGGACTCCAGCCTTTTTGAGGCCCAGGGCAAGGTCTCCTTCCAATCTGTAATCACCGGCATTATCCCATAAGCCCAGTTGGGCATTCACATCCAATTGGATGGTTTCGTTGGGGTGAAAGCCCAGTTTTCCGGTCAAAAACAGGTTATTGATCGTTTCCCGGCCCGGTTCCAGTTTAAGGGTATGGTACTTGTGCACGACGCCCACCGACAGCAGATCGCGCTGGCTGCGCGCCTGCGCCCGGGCCTGTTTTTTAGCGACTTTGAAGGTGCTCAGTTCGAAACGGTTTTCCAATTGTTGCCATTCCATATATACCCTGGCGCCCCTTTCATCGGCTTCGAAAGACGGGAAGCGGTTATAAAATGCCGTATCGCTGACGGTATAGGCATCGAAGAACTTGTACTTGTTGTCCTTCCAGGCAATGCGATGGGCCAGGGTAAAAGCCCGTGTGCTCCGGCCGGTGCTGTCCCGCCGCCCCCCGAATTTGAGGTAGTGGGTGTACATCCAATCCCGGTAGGATTGCCGGGTCTGACCGTCGACGAGGTAGGGCACCGCAGAACTGGGGCTGGCAAACTGCCCTTCCGCGACCGGCGGCGTGATCAGGCCGCCGTTGTCCTGCTGCTGGATGGTATTGCCGGCCACGCTGAAAAAACCGTCGTACCGGCCCTTGGGGCTATGGTACCACAATCCGGTGGCAAACAAGGTATTCCGGGTATTCTGGTTGGGGTATTGATCCAGCCGCCCCAATTGGAAAATCCGCCGGTGTTCGAGGGTAAAATTGAGGCCGTTGGCAAAATTCCTGGAGAAACTGCCCGTGAAATAGCCGTCCGGCTGTTCGGAGCCGATGGTATAACCGACATTGGTATAAGCGCGCTGCAACCGGTAAAAAGGCAGGTCTTCCGCGGGCATCAAATACAGGTCGAACTGGTGGAAGCCGACATCGAACCCCTGCCGGTCGGCCGGTTGGTAGATCAAGGGATGGGCCGCCGACCCCAGGATGCCCAGGGTGAGGTAGTCCACGCTTTTTTTCCGGGCCGGATCGTACTGATGAAAAAAATCGTCGAGCAGGGAATCCGAAAAAGGCACTTCCCGGTTGGGATTCTGGGCCGAAAAAACAAACACCCCGAAAGTATCCGGTTGTTCCAGTTCCTGTTCGACCTGGACGTTCGACCTGTTCTGGGTGCCACCGGATGAACCCGAGGTCCCGGTCGGCCCCAATCGCTGTTGGGCTCCGAGTTGAATACACAACGGGAACGCCATCATTGCCGACAATATAAACCGGATAAACAACCCCTTTCCATAGCCCGGCGGCTTCGGAGCGGTCATAAAGCAGTGCTGGAAATTGCCGGATCGCATACCTGATTTACAGTTACTTGCCTATTGAATGATCAATTTGTCCACCCAACGATTTTTGCCGTCGGTCAGCTCCAGGAAATATACGCCGGCGGGCAGCCCGCCCGGGAGGTCCAGCCGGAGTGATTCACCGGAGCCGGTCAGTTCAAAACGCCCCCAATGACGGCCTTGTACATCGGCAATAACAGCATTAACCTTTTGTTGGCCTTTCCATCCGGTTATGTAGACCTGGCCTCCGCTCCTGGCGGGTACCGGATAAACAACAGGTAGCGGTGCGACATCCGCTGCACCCACCCCCGAAATCTGATTGCAATCCACAATGGATGCTTCCCTGGCCGGACAATCATCACCCGGCCCCCTGATAATGAACAAGCCGCGCTGCATATCCGAAACCAGCACATTTCCGGAAGGCAGGAAAGGGTAGACGCCCCATGCGCCTTCATAAGAATTGGAATACGGCCGCTGAGAGGTCGGATAATACATCACGCGCACCGGTGATTCCGGATCGGAGATATCGTACACCTGCAGCCCGTCGTAGTAATAGGATACATACAGAAAATTGCAGGCGATGATCTGGTTGTGCGGTATGCTCATCGAGGATTCGCTCCCTGCGTTGAAGGTTTTGACCACCTGGATATCCGACGGATCCGAAACATCGAGCATTTTCATTTCAAAACCGTGGTCCTCGTCGCTCATGATGTAGTGGGTCCTGTCGGCTGCCAGCCAACCGGAGTGGTTATAGCCTTTGAACGGATAATCGGTCAGGGTGCCGAGGGTTACCGGGTTAGCGGGGTCTGTAAAATCGACGATGGCCAGCCCGTGGGGGCCGCAATTCAGGTAAGCGATGCCGTCTTCCACGTAGGCGTCGTGGACCTGACTCGCCGTGATGTTGCCGAATTTGTTGTACGCCCCGATAAAGGTCGGATTGAGCGGGTCCGCCAGGTCGTATACCCGCATGGCGTGGTAGCCCTGTGCGGCATTGGCTACAACGAGGCAGTACAGTTTCGCCCTGAGGGTGTCGATGAAAATATTGTGGGACCGCCTGATCAGTTCATTGGAATCGTAAACAACCGATACCGAATCCGGCAGTGTGGAAAAGTCGATGATCTGGAGGGTGCTGGCGCCTTCATCACAAACCGCGTAGAGATAGCAGCCGTAGTTGTGAAAATCCCGGTGAACGACGTTTCCGCCCTGCAAAGCCCCCGCGACAAAGGCCACTTCTTCCGGTTGGGTCGGGTCGGTGATGTCTATGAAATGCGTGCCGGCAGTAGAGCCGATGATGCCGTATTCCCGGCCGCCGTATGCCAGTCCCCAGACTTCGTTGTAGGTGTTGTTGTAAAAGGAAGAACCCACCAAACCGGATTTTTCCCAATGGCCGAGCAATTCCGCCTGGACCGGCTGGCCGGACAAGGAAGTTGTCAATACAGAGAGACCGAAACAGAGGATAACTGCCGATCCGAATGATTTTGTACTCATGATTCGGGCTGGTTTTTGTTCCCGCAGATCCCGCAGACGATTAAATCAGTTGTTTGAATACCAGATTCCCGCCCCTTAGTGCTTAAAATGGCGGACACCTGTCACCACCATCGCCATCCCGTGACCGTCGCAATAATCGATCGAATCCTGGTCCTTGATCGAGCCGCCGGGTTGAATGACGGCCTTGATGCCGGCCTGATCGGCGATTTCCACGCAATCGGGGAATGGAAAAAAGGCATCGGAGGCCATAACGGCGCCGGTCAGGTCGAAACCGAAATGTTCGGCTTTGATGATGGCCTGTTTCAGGGAATCCACGCGGGAAGTCTGGCCGCAGCCCATACCCACCAACTGCCGGTTTTTCACCAGGGCGATGGTATTTGATTTGAGGTGCTTGGCGCAAATATTGGCAAACAGCAGGTCCTCCAGTTGTTCAGGCGTCGGCGCAACCTTGGTGACCGTTTTGCAATCAGCGGCTGATTCGATCCTCAGGTCGGCATCCTGCTCAATCACGCCGTTGAGCAAGCTTTTGAAACTGCGACCCTGGACAATAAAGTCCTTGATCTGCAGGATGATCCGGTTCTTTTTCTTCAGGAGTTTTTCCAGGGCTTCGGTAGTATACCCCGGAGCGATGAGCACTTCATAGAAGATCTCGTCGATGGCCGAGGCCGTATCCAGGTCGATGGTCCGGTTGGCGATCAGGATGCCCCCGAAAGCCGAGATATTATCGCCCGCCAGCGCTGCTTTCCAGGCTTCCAGTACCGTCTGCCGGGTAGCTACGCCGCAAGAGTTGGTATGTTTGAGGATGGCAAAGGTCGGGTCGGCAGCTGCAAATTCACGCATCAGGGATACGGCTGCGTCGACATCTACCAGGTTGTTATAGGAAAGTTCCTTACCGCCCAGTTTTTCGAACATATCGCCGAGATTGCCGTAAAAAACGCCGTTTTGATGGGGGTTTTCGCCGTAGCGGAGGCCGGAAGCGTTCAACTCGCTGTGTTTGAACACCTGGTCATCGCCGGCCTTGTTGAAATAATTGTAAATAGCCGTGTCATAATGCGAGGAGATCAGGAAGGCGCGGCGCGCCAGCTTCTTGCGGTCTTCGAGTTCGGTTTTTCCTTCGCCGGCCTTCAGCAGCTCCAGCAGGAACGGATAATCTTCGCGCGAGGGGACGATGACCACGTCGTTGAAGTTCTTGGCGGCGGCGCGGATGAGGGAAATGCCGCCGATGTCGATTTTTTCGATGATGGCCGCTTCATCCGTTGTATTGGCCACGGTTTCTTCAAAGGGGT
Source organism: Lewinellaceae bacterium (assembly GCA_020636325.1). Taxonomy (GTDB): domain Bacteria; phylum Bacteroidota; class Bacteroidia; order Chitinophagales; family Saprospiraceae; genus JACJYC01. The sequence goes on along the minus strand of JACJYC010000004.1, from coordinate 561,326 downwards.
AAAGATCAACGATCACCAGGTCGATTTCGGGGATCTCGTACTGATCGAGCTGGGCGAGGTGCTCGTCCTCCCTGCGGGCCAGAATGCCGCCGAAAACCTTGGGGTGCAGGGTTTTTACCCGCCCGCCGAGAATGGAGGGATAGGTGGTCAGGTCTTCCACCGTCTGGACGCTGACGCCCAGGGATTGGATGAATTGCTGGGTGCCTCCTGTGGAGAAGATCTGGACGCCGAGGCGGTCGAGTTCGCGGATGACGGGTTCGAGACCGTCCTTGTAAAATACGGAAATGAGCGCTGAGCGAATCGGTTTGGTACTCATAGTTTTTTCGATGATCGGGAAGGTCCGGTTAAAAGATGGGCAAAGGTAGGGATTTTTTTGGTTTGATCGTTTTCCCGGTTCTTCAGTTCTTGGGGCAAAAGGCCTCCTAGGAAAGTGGACAGTTATTATTTCAGCGGTCCTTAAGACGGCCCTGAAAGGCAGGCCGCCAGCAGCAGCTCCATATGGGCCAACCCGCGCTGACGGGCGTAGGCCATATTCCGTTCCGGGATGTTTTCAGGATCGGGATAGTGTTCCAGCACTTTTTCCAGGGCGGCTTCCCGCAGGAGGTGGAGCATGGGATACGGCGAGCGATTGGTATAATTGGCGGGGTCCTCCTCTTCGGAATCGGCAAACAGGTATTGGGGATGGAAACTGGCAACCTGATAAATGCCTTCGTAGTGAATTTCCGGCAGCAGGGCTTCCGCCAGGTCGGCCAGTTCGAGGAAATGGGTGAAATCTGCAAAAGACTCCGGAAGAATGATCAGCGTAGTTTCTATATCCGGATGGTCATCCAGCCGGCGGCATTCGGCAACCATGGCTTCCAGGCAGGTCTGGACGGCCGTTGACCGCACGACCTGATAATGGATACTCCCCCTGTGAAGTTCCCTGGCTGCAAACGGGCAAAAGTTGCATCCCACGACAACGTCGCGGATCCAGTTTCGGGTCTGGTAGATGACAGTCTGGTCCGGAACCATGATCATTTGGGTTTTTCTGAAATTTCTTCCGCTTCGGGCGGTTGTTCCTCCTTTCCGCCGGCGATCAGGTACACCCTGAAATCCTTACCGAGCAGGATGCCGTCCGTGATCTTCGGCGCCTTTCCGGCCGGTGTCCGGATAATGCCGATCTTTTCTCCGGCACGCACCGGCTTCAAGGGCGAACTTACCGCAATGTAGACATAATTTCCTTCGGGAACATATTTTTGCAGGACAAATCCGGGTTTGGTCAACGCCGTATCCATTTCGATCCCGAGCGGTTCAAATACCCATTGCGGGCCGGTTGAAACGGTGTCCGGCAATTTTATCTTAAAGGCAAATCCGTTAAGGCTGTCGGGGTTGTTCTGCCAGGAAACCTCAAAAGCCGAGACCTCCTTTTCAAGTCCAAGCGGCTTGATGCCAAGCGCGAATTCGGATGCTTCGGCGGGAATCTTTTCAACGATCAACTGGTCATGGAATTTCCCCCAATTCTGATCGATCACCTCGTAATCCAGTTTATTGATGGCGCCGTCGCCGTTGCAATCGACGTGTTTGCGGTTGATGGCTTCGATGAAAGTGATATTGGTGGCCCAATCCGGGGAGGGCTGCGCAGTCCATTCTGCGGTAGCATCCGGCCGGACCGGCCCCGTATTCTGGTGATAGAACCCCAGGCCCACGGCCCAGAAATCGATCACGTTGACCAGGCCGTCCGGCCGGACATCCCCCGGCCATACGCCGTCGCAGATGCCGGTATCGTCTTTTAGCATCACCACTACTTCCGTTGTGTCGCAGCCGGTCTGGTTGCAGATGCCGTAGGAGAAACGATCCTGCCCCTTGCAAAAGCCCGAATCCGGGGTATAGGCGATGGTTCCGTCAAATATCAGTTCCGCCTCTCCTTTCAGTGGGTGGTCCACGAGGTAGATGGATTCAATATCGTTGAGGGTGATCCAGTCGTTGTCCAATACCGGAATGCTGACCGGTTCGCCGTACACCGTCAGCGCGGTATCGGTTACCGCACCCAGGAAATTATCAAAGACCGAAATGGAAAAGACCATCGTATCGCATTTTGTCCCGTCGCAAAAGGAGACGCAGGCTTCAGCCAGGCCGGGGCCGGCGCCGACAAAACCCAGGCAGGGCGGCGTCCATTCCCAATCGGCCGTATTGCAAATAAAATTGACCGCAACAGGGCCTGTCATCCCGCTCAGGTCGGGACAATATTCAAAGAATTCGCCGGTGAGGATGGAATCGGCTACTACGCCCGGGTCGGCTGAACGGACAAAATCCCAGGGAATCTTCTCATTAGCCGGCACAGGGACGTGAGGACCCGGCCCAGACAAGAACAGCAGGACGCAGACATTGATTTGCAAAAGGACCATATTTCTCGGTTTTTGGTTATAGCGCACCACCTGGCAACAGCCGGTGTTGACTATCCTTTTGCCCCCCTGTTTTGTGTAGTTGTGCTGGTTTAATGGGCGTTTATCGGCTTTATGGGAAGAAAAAAAGCATCGAATATAATCAAATCGGTTATTCTAATGCAGGATCCGCCATACCATTTCTCTCAGCAGCTCGTTTTCCGGCTTCCCCGTTGAATTGAATTCCACGCCTTTTGAGCGAAGGTCGTAGGTTTTGAGGATACCGATGGCCTTTTCGGTTTTCTCCAACGGAAAATTCCGTGCGGCCAGCCTGTAGTCCTTCAGGAAATAAGCCGACCGGAGTCCCAGTGCATTGATCAACTCGTTTTCCGGGGTATTGCGCAAAAAATGCATCATGTAGATTTTACTGAAGAATCCGTAAAGCGTTCCGATGACCATTTGAATGGGATTCTTTTTGGGGTTTGCCTCAAAGTAGTGAACGATCCGGTTTACCTTGACCGTATTTCTTTCACCAATGGCATTTTGCAGCTCGAAGATGCTGAAATCCTTGCTTATGCCGATATGCGTCTCGATATCCTGCCGGGAAACCTCCGATTTTGCGGGCAGGTTCAGGGCCAGCTTATCGAGTTCGTTTGCAATTTTGGACAAGTCGGTCCCCAGATAATCCCCGATCAATCCGGCAATATCCTGCTGGACGGTCAGTTTCTTTGATTTGAGGTATTGCTGAATCCATGCGGGCACCTGATTGTCGTACAGCGGTTTGGATTCGAATACAACCGCTTTGGCCTTGAGCGCCTTACCCAGCCTGGTGGCCATGCTCAGGCTTTTATGTTTATGGCAAATGACGAGAACCGTCATGGGCGCGGGTTGTTCAACATAGGCGGTAAGCTCCGCCAAGGTCTTCATATCCTGGGCTTCCTTAATAATAATTACCTGGCGGGGCGCACCAACGGGGTATCTTCGGGCGTTGTCAATTACGGCCTGGTAGTCGGTATCGCGCCCGTAGAGGATAAGCTGGTTGAACGCTTTTTCCATATCGTTCAAGGCATTCTCCTCAATATGGTCCGAAATCTGATCGATGAAATAGGACTCCGTCCCATGCAACAGGTACACGGGATGGTATTCTCCATGCTTCAGATTGGCCAGTATTTGCTCCGCGCTTATCATAAGGCAATAATAGGGATTACCGCGATGAGCAAATCATTTTTATGGAAAAATTTGTAACTTTAATGCAAATGCATCATTTCAAGGAATCAGGACCAACCAATTGTCATATGTACAGATCGCTGCCCCTTTTAGCTGTTTTCGCTTTAGTTCTTTTTCTTCCGGCTTTTCTTTCCGCTCAAGACAAAATTGACGACTTCGACGAAGCTTTATCGCTATGGGACCAGGCTCATAAGCTTGGAGATCCCGCTTCCGGCAATTTCCTGCCCGACTCCGCCTATTCGACCATCTTACTATCCCAACGCTATTGGCGAAAGCTCAATAACGGCAAAAAGAACAAGCTGGAGCGAAGCTACGGCATCTCGCAGGAAAGTTATACCCGTTTCAAGAACGGATTGAAAGAAGGCAGCTATTCCGCCGCCCTGCAGTCTGGAAAAAGCGCAGCTGTTGAGCGTTTCCTGGAAACCTTCAAACCCATTCCGCCCAAACTCCAGATGCCGGCGTACCAGGCCAGGAATCAGTTTTTCCTGGAAGAAATGCACCGCAAGCCCGCTTATTCGAAAATCAAAGCCTTCTATGACAAGAACAAGGACAATATCGCCCGGTATAACGACGATTTGGTCCGTGACTATGAAGAAACCCTGGCCCTGGCCTACTTCATGGAAAAAGACACGACCGATGTATTCGTCGTATTGTCCTTTGTGAAGGACCACCCGGATTTGCTGCCGGTGCTGGATAAGTATCTGGCAGGTGCTATGCCGAACGCTTCCTTTATGGCGTTTGTGGAAAGCGCACTGAAAGGCATGGATACGGCCAAGATCCCGATGACTGCCCGCGAGATTTTCAGGAAATACGCCGCCAGCGGCCGGAAAGAAGATTTCAACCATTTTTTCGGTCAATTCGGAGAATACATGGATTCGAGCTGGTACAACAACGAACTGGCGTTGCTCCGGCAGGCGCCCGCAGATGAGGATATCCTTTCGGGCAACAACCGGGCCGCCTGGGAGAGTTATGTAAAAGCCGCAGCGCCCCGCTACCATGCCTGGGAAGTTTTGATGCGTTTGCTCGAACCCGATCTGCGCAGCAGGAACTGGGCAGGAGCCCTGGAACAATTGGAGCGGATGGGGTCCTGTTTCGGCGCTGACCATCCCTGGATCGCCAACCTGACGTCCATGCTGAAAGCGCCGGTCCACGGGCTGCACCCCGAGCCCATCGGCACCCATATCAATACCGACCTTGGCGAGTACTCGCCGGTTGTAGCCGCCGACGGCAAGGAGTTGTACTTTTGCCGCCGGGAGAACAAAATCGAGAATATTTACAAAAGCCAGTGGACAGCCAAATCCGGCTGGTCCGTTCCCCAGGGGGTGCAACCCTTCCTGCATCCGCTCAAGAACCAGGCGCCGCTTGCCCTCTCCAGCGACGGAACAACCCTTATCGTATTCGAAGAAGCCCGGGTCAAAGCCAGCATGAAGTCGCCCATAGGCTGGGCCAAACCGCAGCCGCTTTTCGGCGACCTCCAGGCTTCCGAGTGGCAGGGCGGGACGACCCTTTCGCCCGACGGGCAGGCCGTCATCTTCGCCGCCAGGCGGCTCGACCGCGTCGGCTTCGACCTGGATGACAATATCGACCTGTTCCTTTGCCTCAAACAACCGGACGGACAATGGGGTAAACCCATTAACCTGGGCACCACCATCAACACCCCCTGGACAGAGCGGTCCCCGTTCCTCCATCCGGATATGCGGACCCTGTATTTCAGCTCTTCAGGGCACGGCGGGTTCGGAGGGTTGGATGTCTTCAAAACCACCCGCATCGGGGAAGGGTGGCTGGAATGGTCGGAGCCCGTCAACCTGGGCAAGGAGATCAATACCACCGGCGGCGATTGGGGTTACAAGGTGAGCACTGACGGCAAAACCGCCTATTTTTCAGCGGATGCCGACAACGGCATGGAGGACCTTTTCCAGGTGGATCTGCCCGAAGAAGCCCGACCCGATGCCGTAACGACCATAGCCGGCAAACTCACCGGAACGGACGGCACCCCCATCACCGGCGAGATCGAAGTGGAGGACCTGGAGGCGGCCAAATGGATCGCAACCATCCGGCCGGATCCGGTCACCGGAGAATTTTTCATCACCCTCCCGAAAGGAAAGCTCTACAGCTACACCGTCAAAGCGGAGAACCGGTTCCCGGTCAGTGACAACATCGACCTGAGAGAAAAAACCGACGCCCGGAAAATAACCACGGATATCACGGCGCCAACCATCGAGGAAATGGCCGGCGGAGAGATCACACTCCCCCTGAAAAATGTATTTTTCGACACCGCCAAAGACGAACTCAAGCCGGAATCCTACCCTGAATTGGACCGGATGGCGGGGTTGATCCTGCAGCTCGGGCTGGAGGCCACCCTGAACGGGCATACGGATAATGTCGGCGGACAGGATTATAACAAGGATTTGTCCGAACGAAGGGCCAGGGCCGTCAGGAACTACCTGATCAGCAAAGGCATTGATCCGGGTATGGTGAAATCGGAAGGTTTCGGCTACAGCAAACCGGTTGCGGAGAACGACACCGAAGACGGCCGCGCTCAAAACAGGCGCGTGGAAATCCGCCTGCGAAAGCTTCAATAATCATCAAGGGTGATGAATCATTAAGGGGCGGACCCACCTTTTTGTGCCGTCCGTCAAGTGCAGCCAATACGGTCCGTCGGGTAATCCGGCCAGGTTCAATTCCGCATCAGCGGTCGGATTCAGCACAAAGCCGGAGACCAATGCGCCTCCCGCTGATATGATCACCCCATGCACCTTGCCGGTCGGCGGGTCCTGCCATTTCAACCGGCAGAAACCGGCAGCAGGTTGCGGAAAGACCAAAAGCCCTTCGCTCCCGGCTTCAGGTGAGCGGGTGGCGCTGACCTCAGGCGTGATCTCCAACCTGACCATGGCGGCCACATCAGCGCCAAAACCGCCCAGGAACCATTTGCCGTTCCGGACAACCGTGGCGATATCGTAATACTGGCGCCGGACCGAATAAGGAATAAACAAATCATCCGTAAGGGTAAGGGAAACAATGTAATCTGATCCGGCCTGAAGGGAAATGCCGGGTTCGTTGTCGTCAAAATTATAGAGCGGGGCCGTAAACAGGTCGTAACTTGCGTCGCCGGAATGAAACGTGTATTCACCGTAGCCCACCGGAAACAGGTCGCCGTCGGTGAAATCGGACGGATCATCATCCGGAATTACCTGGTAGACATGCAATCCGACCGTCTTCCCGATATGAGCATTATCTACGGATGCGATTGAAAAAACACCTTCTGCCCCCCGGAATCCACTTGTTTTTACATGATAATAATTCCCAACCTCCCAGAAGGGATCGGCCAGCCCGGGCGGTTGTATGGCATCTACAAGGGTGCCGTTGTCCACGCTGTACAATGCCTCGGTCACCACGAACTGGAACTGTAGCCGGTTGTCCGGCGGCCAGAGTTCTTCCTGGTCCTGACTGACGGAATAAATGGTCTTGTAAATGCCTCGCCGGTCCGGCAGGAATTTACTGTCCCAAAAGACAGTATCCTGCTGGCCGGGCGCCAGATCGGGGATCTGCTCCGACAGATCAAACAGCAAAGTATCGTTTCTCAATACCCGGACTTCCACCGCTACGCCGGTCTGGACCGTTTTGCCCGCATTGCCGGCCACGACGGCAAAGAATACGGAATCCGCTTGCGAGACCGGGGTAGCATACGCTGTCGGTATGGCGCCTTCATCCAGGAAAAGGTCGTTTGCCGGCCGGGGATCCTCATCGAACAGGGCCAGATCATCCAGTTTCCAGAAATATTCAAAATTGCCGATCCATTTGAATTGCAGGTATACTGCGGGTTGGTTTGCCGCTTCCGGAATAGGCACAAAAACGTTCTCAACCGGGACCTCAAAAGCAAACCGCTTGGTAGACAGCAGCACCTGGTGGAATTGGAAGTCCACCCCATCGGTACTGACCCCGACCTCCGCAACGGCGTCTTCCTCCGAGTAATACAGGTATTGATTTTGAAACGCTACATAGACCTGATCGTGCCCCGAACAATCGATGGGGGGGGTGGTCAGCGTAACGGCATGCGGATGAGGGCCGTTCAGATCGGAATTGAAAACCATGAATCCATTACCGGCTGTCGAGGCCTCGAAAGCGACCTGCCCAAGCATCGGCAGAGCCGGGTGATTGTCCCATTTCCAGGTTTCGGAGCCTTCGTTCTGACCGCCCAGTTGCCAATTGGCTGCAATGGCGGTCTGGCTGGAAAAATCTTCCTGCCAAAAAGGTGTCTGGCCGAAACCTGCAGCCGGCAAAAGGGCCGCAAAGGCATAAAGCCGCAAATTCAAGCGGGGCGCCCTACCCTGCCGCTGTTTCGCGCTGTCTAAGTTGTTCCAACTTGGCCTGGAAGACCGGATTGTCATGATTTCCTGAGAATTTGCCGGTAAAGTTAATCCGGCTCTTCCTGAAAAAAGAAAATCAGGCGCGCCATGCAGCAGGTTTGTCACCGATTAAACGGATTTGGTTTAAAGTATCCGGCTTTTCGATTTCCTGTGTTCAAATCCGCACAGTTCTTGTCCGATTATGAACGATTTGTCAATCCCAAAAAACAACCGGCGGCCAGGCGCGTCGATACGTTCATTTGGAGAAATCCCAAGCCGACTCAAGGGTCATTTTTATAAAACACTACAAATCAACACCTTAAACGAAAAATTATGCCGCATCCTGCTGATCGGCGCCTATTTTTAATTCCATGGAAGAGCGTTTGATTGCCGGAAACCATTTCATGGCATAAAACTTGACCTTCTTTTCACCGGTACCAATCTTTTTCCACATGCTGAAGAACTACTTCATGATCGCCTGGCGCAACCTATGGAAGGAAAAGCGCTATTCCATGATCAATATTACCGGCTTGAGCGTCGGGATCGCCGTATTTGTGTTGCTGTCCCTGTATGTAACGGACGAATGGTCCTTCGACCGGTTCCATACCAAAAGCGACCGGATCTACCGCGCCTGGGTGAAGGAGCACTTCAAAGGCGATGTCTTTTTCAATACGGTCACACCGATCCCATTGGGTGTTGAATTGAAAAATAACTTCCCGGAAGTCGAACAGGCAGCCAGGTATATCACGGCAGGCACCATGGTTAAAAAAGAGGCGTTTTCCGAAATGGAAACGGTTCACATGGCTGATCCCGCTTTTTTCAAGATATTCGACTTTCCGCTGGTCAGAGGCCGGGTCGAAAACCTGTTCAATGACCTGAGAACAGTGGTGTTGACCGAGGAGATGGGGCAGAAATACTTCGGGGACCCCTACCCTATGGGACAAACCATCTCCCTGCAAATGGACGGCGAGTGGCAGGAGTTTACCGTAAAGGGCATCATTGCGGACGCGCCGGACAATTCAAGTATCCAATACGATTTCATCATCCCGTTCGACAATACCAAGACCCTATTCCGGGAAGGGGCCTTTACCTGCTGGACCTGCGTGTTCGGTGAAACCTATATCCTGCTGAACGAACAGAACGACCTGGCGTCATTCAATGCGAAGATTGCCGGATTTATGGATAAAAAGGTGGCGGAGATCTACAAACCCGGCGAATACGAAGTGGGGCTGCAGCCGTTGGCCGACATCCACCTCGATAACGATTTTCCGCCGGGGGTCGTGCCTGTCAGCGACGGCAAATACCCCTATATCCTCGGCGGTATCGCCTTGCTGATCCTTTTGCTGGCCGGCATCAACTTTACCACGCTGGCCATCGGCCGGTCGGTATCCCGGTCGAAAGAGGTAGGCGTGCGCAAGGTTGCCGGCGCTACCCGCCCCCAATTGATGGGCCAATTCTGGAGCGAAGCCGTACTGACCTCCGCGGTAGCCGTCATTTTCGGGGTATTGCTGGCTATGGCCGTTATGCCCTATTTCAACCAATTGGCTGACAAGCAGCTCCATATCCGTTTTACCCCCCTGACCATTGCCGGTTTAGCGGGTTTGGCGGCGGTTACCGGGCTTTTGTCCGGCATTTACCCTTCATTGGTGCTTTCGTCATTTTCTCCGTTACAATCCATCCGGGGTACGCTCGGCGGCAAGATCCGGGACAAACAAGTGGTTCTGAAAGGACTGGTGGGATTTCAGTTTGTGCTGTCCATCATCCTGATCGTCAGCACCCTGGCCATGAACCAGCAGATCAGGTATATCCAGAACAAAAACCTGGGATATAACCGGGACCAGGTGCTGATCGTACCGTACAACAATTCCGGCCTTCGGCTGAGCGAGCTGTATGCGGAAGGGATCAACAAATCCGAACTGTTGCGAAGCGAGTTGACGGGTGCGGACGGCGTGACGGGGATTGCGGTATCAACCCATACCTTCGGCACGCAAGGCTGGGCCAATGTCGGGTATACCGAAAAGTCGTCCGACAAATTCCGGAGCTTCAACATACTCGGCGCAGATGAGCATTTCATACCGATGATGGGGCTTGAGTTGCTGGACGGCCGCAATTTCTCCAAGGACCAGGGTACCGACAAAAGAGGCGTCATCATCAACGAAGCTTATGCCAAAGCTTTCGGGTTTGACCAACCGGTCGGCAAGCAGCTCCAGGAACCCTATCAGGATTACAAGATCATCGGGCTGGCCAGGGATTTCAACTTCGCCTCGCTCCACCAGGCCATTGACCCGTTGGTGATCGCGCTTGATCCTATCGGGATCTTCCAGGCTTCCAGCGACCATTCGTTCGGGGATTCCCCCAATCCGAAAATCTCCTTCAAGATTGAAGCCGGGAAGGTTCAGGAAGCCATCCATGCCCTGGAAGGGGTTTGGCCAAAAATCGCGGGCGACCAGCCCTTCAGTTTTACCTTCATGGATGAAAACATCGACAACCAGTACAGGGCCGAGATGCGGTTGGGGCAGCTGGTCAGCCTGGCTACCCTGCTGGCTATCTTTATTGCTTGTCTGGGGCTGTTCGGGATTGCAGCGCTGTCCATTTCCAGGCGCGTCAAAGAAATCGGCGTCAGAAAGGTCCTGGGCGCATCGGTACCCGACATCGTGCTGATGCTGAACCGGCGTTTTGCCGTGTTGGTCGGGATTGCAGCCCTCATTGCCACGCCCGCAGCCTGGTACTTCATGGACGGCTGGCTGGCCGATTTTGCTTTCAGGATCAGGCTGTCGCCCTGGTTGTTCATTGCCGGCGCTTTGGGTGCGGTAGCGGTAGCCGTGCTGACCGTAAGCCTTCAATCGGTGCGCGCAGCGCGGTCCAATCCGGTGGATGCGATCCGGACGGAGTAAGCGCCTGTCCTAAAGCACAGCGGAGCCCCGTGGGTTTTCGTTTAACCGTCGGCCTTGTTACTGAAAAAGGTTCTAACGGCTTCCAACTGGCCCTGGCTGCCCAGGATGATAAAACTGGAGCCCGGCACAAAAACCGTATCCGGATCCGGGTTGACCAGGTATCGGCCCATCGGGTTTTTGAACCCGATGATATTGGCGCCGGTCTCGCGGCGCAGGTGCAAATCGGCGATGCTGCGGCCATGCCATTTGGCGGGCACTGAATCGTAAGCGATTTCCTCAAATCCGATGTCGGATTGGTACTCGTTGGTAATGAAGCTGAAAAACTCCACTGCTCCGGGTTTGCTGACCAGGGTAGCCATATAAAAGCCGCCGATCTGCTCGGGCATGACCACATGATTGGCGCCGGCCTTGAAGAGTTTTTTCTGGGATTTGGGATCCTTGGCCCGGCTGATGATCTTGATGCGGGGATTGAGCTGCCTGGCGGAAAGGACGATGAACAGATTGTCCGAATCATCGGGCAGGGCTGAGATGATGGCTTTTGCCCGGCCGATCCCGGCTTCTACAAGCGCTTCATCGTGTGTAGCATCCTCCTGGATGTACAAGGTCTTTTCGTCACCTTTTCTAAGCAGGTCAATCTTGGATTCGTCCTGTTCTATGATCACGAAAGGCAGGCCGTGGTCATAGAAATGCTGAGAGATCTCCTTGCCGTACCGGCCGTAACCGCACAGGATGATATGGTCCTGCATTTTGGAAATTTGTTTTTCGATCATCAGGTGGTGGAGGTTTTTAAAAAATTCACCCTGGATGATATAATATGAAAAAACGGCCAGGATGTAGGAAATGATCCCGATGTTGAGCAGGATGAGCCCGGAGGTAAAGATACGACCACCGGGGCTTAGCGGATGAACTTCCGTGAACCCAACCGTCGAAATGGTTATGATGGTCATGTAGAAAGCATCCAGCAGATTGTATTGTTCCAGGGCTGAAAACCCCACGATGCCGAACGCGAGGTCGCCGATCAGCAGCCAAAGGGCCAGCCTCAGGCTCAGGAAATTTTTCGGCAGGGCGAACCTGTTACCCGATTTCCAGCCACCGTTCAGATTTCTCAGCATACTGAATTAAGATTAACAATATCCGGTCGTACGGAATCGGGGGAAAATTTAGCGGCTTTTTTACAGTTTCCCGCCTGTGAACGGATGATATTTAAAAAAAAGTATTACATTTGGAAGGTCAAGATGGATTTCCAGTTGATCAACTACAAACCTTTTTTCGGGAACTGATCCCGGGTATTGCATCATCCCTAAGCAATCACGCAAGCAACTTATCACTTCCGCCCATAACCGATCTTTGGGTCAAAATCATGGTCTCTAAGGCGATTCCTTACAAGAATTAATCCGGTATGTATGTCCGTACATCCGGGTTGTTGTAATCCTATGTATCACTAAAATTCTTTCGTATGCGTTCACGTTTACTATTTTTCGTTTTGGTTGGTTTGGGCTTCATCCATTCACTTAGCGCCCAAAAAACCTCCGAGGTCGGTTTATTCGCGGGATTGGCAGCCTACCAGGGGGATCTGGCCCCATCGCCGTTTGACATTGAGGAAGTCAATTTTTCCACAGGAGCGGTCTTCCGGCATATGTTCAACCCAAAACTGGCGCTCAAGGTCAACGCTTTTTATGCCAAACTGTCGGGCACCGACAATCGCGACCTGGGGCGGATAGAGCGCGGTGCAACCATGAATTCCAACCTCCTGGAATTTGCCGCCAATTTTGAATACCACCCGTTGGGCCGGTCGCGGTATGCCAATTCAGGCTTTTTCAACCGGCAATTTTCCCCCTATATCGGCGTAGGCCTGGGGCTGGCCCTCAGCAATTACGAATTGAAAGGGTTGCCGCTCATCCAGCAGGAAGAAAAAAAATCCGCTTTCCTGGTCACGCCTGTTACGCTGGGGTTGCGCCTGGACATGACCAAGGCCGTCACGGTTACCCTGGATATCGGCAGCCGGCCGGCGTGGTCGGACAACCTGGAGGGCATCAGCAAGAACGGGTTCAGCAATAACAAGGATTGGTACCTGATCGGCGGCATGACTGTGTTGTATGTCATCGACGCCGAGGCCGGCCGATTCGGGTTTTAAAAAAGGATACCCCTAACATGAGTCATTCCGGATTTTGTAACACGGTAAACACGGGAGGTTTTTATTTAACTACTGTGCTATACTGTGCCTAATCCCGCCTTGCGGGACAAGTCGTGGTCAAAAATCTTTCCGTGTAAAAATCAGGGATGGCTCATGTTTATTTTTTGCGGGGTTTCCGGCATTTGGCCAGCAACCATTTCCGTTCCGGCAACCTGGGGAATGCCCCGATTTCCGCCTCAAGCCCTGTCAAATGGCTTTTGCCAGGAATCATCCGCAGCAATTTGAAGGTGATGTTGATGAATTCCCGATTGGCCGTGCTGTGCAATTCGCCCAATTGGTCCGCATACCTGGAGATGTATACCCTGAATGCATTTACGGAATCTTCTGCCAGGCTGATATACTCCCCGCCCAATTCGAAGTAGGTCTTCAGGAGCAGCCTTCTGAATTTGACATTATTGTGGAGATTGGAGAATTCCTGAATCCCGTTCAGGATATCAAGCGCCTGAGAAAAATTCCCTTTTTCGAATTGGATGGCTGCGTTGCACAGATCTGAAATGTCCTCTCCCAGCACCGGTAAGATCCCTTTGTACCGGTTAAAAGACGTTTCGGCCCCCTGAATATCGTCCAGCAAAAGGTAGGTTTGGATCGTATTGTAAAAACTCCCTGAAGAAAGGGTGAAATGATTTTTGAAAACTTCCTTGTCAATCTGGGACTCGAACAACCGGATATAGACCCGGTGCTGTGCCTCCTTGTCCGGGGTGATGTAGCGGACATTGTTCTGAAGATAGCCGTAGATCAAACTGATGGCGTTGGCGGAAAGCAAAGAAAAATGCTCATCCAGCAAATCGTTCAACCGGTTCCACCATTCCAGGCGGCCCGCCTCATTTTCTCTCAACATGTTAAAAGCGGTGATCCATATCTGAAATAAGGGCTGCTGAAGGAACGGCAGCTCCTTTTCCAGGAAAGGGCGAAACTCATCCAACAACCCCAGCTGGAAGGCCGATTCGAGGGGCACAATGTTTTGCCTGTTCAGCATTTGGCAGGCATACACCAGTTTTTGGTAGAGGTAGTAATGATCGAGCGAATCGGAAGCTTCCTGAAAATAGAGCCCGGACCTTCCGTCGTCCTGAAATGCCGATTTCACATTATTAACCTCCCGGGCCCCGAGGTACCGCCAATACAGCTGATTGCCTTCCGGCAGATCCGGAGAATCAAGGGCGGGGTAAAACTCCTGGTTCAGGTGGCGATAGAATTCATCCAGCATCTTGTTCTTGCCCAGAAAACGGAGCATTGCCAATTTCTCGGCCCAGGGCCCTTCCATCATTTCTTCGAGGAAAATGTATTTTTCTACCTGCCCAAGCAATTTATTTCTTAACTTGCGAATGTTCCCAAAATCATCTCCGACCTTCTCCGGAAAAACGTATTTGAACGCCTCTTCCTCGTTCAGTGCAGGATCATTGAAATCGGGCGCAAAGTCCATTAAAAATTCAAATAACCTATGAACGGTATCCGGTGTGTTAAAATAAGGTGAGATCATCAGGGCCTTCAACTTCCTGGTAATTTTCTGAACATGCTGAAGGCGCTCCTTTTCTGATAAAGGCAAAAGAGGATTCATCATATTCCGCAGGATACGGACCAGTTTTGTATCAACCATAACGGATTCAAGGTGCCTGGATCGGGATACGCCGTTCCAGTTTTTACAGCTTCCTGGCAAATTTAGGAATTAACCGAAACAGTCAAATTTTTCTCCGGGGACAATTGGCCGAAAATGTAATTGGATTGCGGATGAATCTCCCGCAACTTTGTGTCATAACCAGTTAAATAAAAATAATCACTATGCTCAGAAACAAAAATGCAGTATGGGTCGGATTGGGAATCCTGGGGTTAGCAGCCGTCCTTTTTTTCAGATTTTGCAAGGGCGATTGTCCGAAACCCGAAGGATTGGCTTTCAAATCCTACATAACAGAAAACGAGACCTTACTGGTGTACGAATGGGAACCTGCCGAAAATGCATCGAGCTACCGGTTTACCTTTACCCTGGGCGACCAGCAGCTGGTCGACCAAAATATTGCCGGAACCATTGCCACGGTGGTCCTCAGAGGAGACCTGAGAGGATTCGGCAGGGACTATATAGCGACTGTTGCCGCCAACTGCCGGTTCAACCGGCATTCCGCCGCAGACACCAGCATCTGCCGGGCGCCAAAGAAAATCGGCATTGGGGATATTTCCCTGAAAGGCGACACCATCAAACTGGTCTATCCGGGAGGAACGGACAACTACGGCATTCAGTTCCGGGTGAAGCGCGGCGGCAAGACGATTTACAGCCTGGTTGACGGTTGCGGATATAAAAAGGTGCGGAGCAAGTCCGTCATTGTCATCCCCGATGTCCCGCTCGCCGTCGGAGACACCCTGATTTACCGCCTGGCACTGGATTGCAACGGGGCATTTTCGGACGAGAGCAAAGGGATCGATATTTTCGACAACGGGGTGGTAACCAGCGAAATCGACATTTTTGACGACACGGATGACTTCCCGGAAGAATGTCTCCCTTGTGAAGGGTGCCCCTACATTAAATTCCGGATCGGGGCCACGATCCCCTCCAAAGGCGGTACGGCCACGGTGGACAGCTCTTATGTCTGGAAGGTATACAACAAGCAAGCATTCTGCGATTGCCTTTTCGAGCCTCATTCGTCCGCTTACTGCCTGCAAAATCTGGTCGGCCAGATCTACACCGGAAATGATCTTCCGGAGTGCATCTGCAATGACGACGATGATTTTTAACCTTCACTTTCCCAAAATAGAACCACAACAACCCTTGTATAACCCCAACCCTCCTGTATAACCCCAAAACCCGCCGGGACCAATGTAGATCGTTGGTCCCGCTTTTTAAAACAAAGGACAAATTCGACAGTAATGAGAAACCAGGTAATCATAACCTTGACCGGCCCGGATGGACAGGTCATCCGGGACGGCGAAGTGACCCTGACCCGGTTGGCATCAGGCGGCAGATCATCAGGCCGTTTTGATCCGGCAATTGAAGCCTATCGCTGCGAGGATTGCCCTGCCGGCCTGTACCGGTTGCAGGCCGGGAAAGAAGGATGGATCCATGATGAGCGTCAGGTTGAAATACAAACCGCTTCCCGCCTGCGGGCTCAAATTGCCCCTGCAGGCACGCCTTACTATCTGGAAAAGGACATGAAAATCTTTTACCAACCCCTGGCGGGGAAAACCTGGATAAAAGCTGCCGGTAAGATCCCTTTTGAAGAAGCGATGGGTGTACTCACCGTTATGGGGCTCGATCCCAAGGCCGTAAAACTGGCCGATGATGATGGTTCCGCTGAAAGCCTTTCCGGTCGGTTCATAGAGATTGAAGACCAAAAACTCAAACAATTCAGCGATTACGATGCGGTATTGACCGGCGCTTTCAAAAACCAATGGAAAGATACGCGGCTGAAATACCTCAAACCCATGACCACGGGAGCCGGAATGCAGGGATTAACCCCGGAAATCATCCTGAAACTGGCGCCCGGGGTCCCGCAATCCTTTTTGCAATCCCTCCCGGAATTCAGCCGGTTCCAGGTGATCCGGCCGCTGCCGCACCTGGGCAATGCCTATCTCCTGGCCCACCGGGGTCCTGTAGATTACGCCGTTCTGGAAATGGTAAAACCCTGGCATGCCTATGCGGAAGTCTTGTTTGCCAGCCCCAATCTGGTGTTGCCCGCAGAAACCTTTACATCCGGTCCGGATTACCTTTTCCCGCTCCAGGAAGACCACCTGGAACTCATCAACGCGCCCGGCGCCTGGAATTTCATCGAACTTGTTTCAGGAGCAGCATACAAATTCGGTTCCCAAAACATCACCATCGCCGTCATTGAACCCGAAGGCATAGCGCCCGATCACCCCGACCTGATCGAACTGTTGCCGTTGAACGTTGCAAAAATGGTGGCCAATTTTGATTTTGTAACAGGCACTGACCAGGATCCGGCGGATGTCACCACCGATCACGGCACCCAGGTAACCTCCGTAGCCTGCGCAGCGACATTCAACAGCCAGGGCATGTCCGGAATTGCAGGGGGATGCGGTTGGATCGGTGCAAAAACCGGACTGAACCCGACAACCCTTACCCTCTCGGAAGTTTTTCTGTGGGTGGCCGGGTTTTATGAAAATCCGGGGATCGGCCTGACCGCGCCGGCCAGGCCTGCCGATATCATCAACCTTTCCAACGGTTATCCGGTTTCATATTCCGCGATTTTGGACGAAGTCATCCATCTCCTGACCACCTTCGGCCGAAACGGTCGCGGTTGCCTGATCTGTTGCGCTGCGGGCAACTACGGGTTTATACCTATTTCGGCAGGGACCAGCCCTTACCCCGCATTGCACCCGCGGACCATAACCGTGGGCGCGTCAATCGGCGCCAACCCGACATCTCCCTGCAACAGCTCCAATCCGGACCCCGCGGGGAATCAGCTGAATTTGACGCCGCTGACCGATACCAGGGCATATTACAGCCCATATGGGTTTGAAATGGACCTTGTGGCGCCGAGCCATACCAGCTATAACACCGCCGCCTCTCCCCTGCGGTTCGACCCTAAAATGAGCGCAACGCCGCTTGGTGAGGGCCGAAGGTTCGGGGTAATCTCCGCTGCTACCACGCTGGGGCAACCCGCCGTTTCGGGCGCCGTTACCGCATCAGTGATCAGTTCCGCCGGCTTTGCCGTTGGTGACTGGGTGCTGGTCGGGGATTTCACTACCCCCCAGCATGAATTCAAGCGGGTCCAAAGCCTTTCCGGCAACACCCTGACCTTTACAACCTCCCTCCAACAAGGCTTCCCGTCCGGCGCCCCGGTGATCACGGGTCCGGCGGATTACAGGCAAAATTTCGGCGGAACCAGCCAGTCCTGCCCCCTTGTTGCAGGAACGGCAGCGCTGATGTTGTCGGTACGGCCCGAACTCAACTGGCTTCAGGTGCGGGAAATCCTGAGGAATTCGGCGGTCAAGGTGGATCTTGCCCAGGCGCATGCCACCGGGCAATGGAGCCTGGACGGCAACGGTAATGCCGAATTCAGCCAATGGTACGGCTACGGCAGGCTCGATGTCCTTGCTGCGGTAAAAGCCGCTTTCTGCTTTTGCCTTAAAGAGGACCTGGTCATACGCGACAACCTCGCCGATACCGGCGCCATCCCCTCCTCCGGCTGGCACGCCAACAGCCCCGATATCTGGGTCAGGAACGCGGCCGATCCCATCCCGGATGAAACTACCCTGCCCTATGCAGTCGCAGGGCCCCACCAGCAGCCGATTGCAGGTCAGGATAATTACCTTTACATCCGGATCAAAAATACGGGTACCCGGACCGCGGATATCGCCTGGGCGAGGATTTCCATCGCTCATTTCCCGGGCATCGAATTTCGCTATCCCCAGGACTGGATGCCTTCCAATCCGCCCGGCAGCCCGGGCACTTTCCCCGCCTTCGGCAGCTATCCCGTTGGGGAAGCGCCTATCGGGCCGATAGCGCCGGGAGATACGCAGATCGTCCGGATCTTGTGGCCTGCGGCACTGATTCCGCCCCAACAGGTGGATATCGGCGGCGGCGTTATGGTCAACTGGCACCCGTGCCTGCTGGCCGAAGTTGCGCCGCATGACGGCCCGCTGACCACTTCCACAGGATTTTATCCGGTTCAGCACGACAACAACATCGCGCATAAAAATATTTCCATTTTCTATCCCGTGGTTGTCCTTCCGCCCCAGGTGATCCGGACGGCCGTAATCGCAGGGAGCGGCCGCAGCCTGGGGATTGCCGGGTTGATCATTGACCGGAAGCAATTGCCCCACAACCTGGATATCCGTTTCAGGATTCCGGATTCAAACCGCATGGACGACCTTGAGGTCAGGCTGCAGAACGGGAAGATCAAAGGAGTCCCGCATTTGCCCCCGGCGGATCTTTATCCGGAATCCGGCGAAAAAATTTTGGACGCCTGGAGCGTAACACTGCTGGAGTCTGCCCAGATAAAGTTTAAGCCTAAGGAAGAAACCTTTCCGCCGCTGATCCTGAGATTCACGGGAGATACGGGTTTGGACCTGACCGAATACACCCCTGATCTGAGGATTGAACTGGTGGGCGGGACCAGGCAGCTTGTTTATTCAGGCGGCGCTCCGGCAATCTATATCCCCATGGCCTTGAAGCCGGGTCAGTTTTTACCGTTGCTTTTTGAATTTGCAAGCGTAGGAAACCCACCCAAAAGCGGTGTATTGAAGGTTACCCAGGTTGATCCTGCCGGGAATATCGGGCCGGGGTTTGAACTTGTTTACAACCCCGAAAACCCGGAGACCTGAAAATTGCTCCCGGTATCGCATTGAGCCTGAAATCCGGTGCGATACCGGCCCGATCCGAAAATTATTATTGTTCAATCCCAAATAACAACCCAATGGCACTAAAATCCATACTGTTGCAAAGTGAAGAAATCCTGCCGGGGAAAATCCTGCGGTTATTGCCCAAGATGGAAGTTGAAAAATTCCAGCGACTTCATTTACACGTTTCCAATACAAAAAATGACATCAGAAACCTATTGGTCAGAGTGGTTTTCGGGACGCCTGTCCCAAATAAAGTCCTGACCTGCGATCATTCTGTCTGGTTTGAGCATAGCCCGGAGGGTGAATCGCTGCAGTTCATTGCCACAGAGCAAAAAGGGAAAACCGGAATTGTGTTGAGTGTACCCGTAATAGCGCCTCTCCTTTATGATGTCGTCCTGGAAAATTTGGGGGAAGATATTTTGGACGAGGTCTTTGTCACTTTGATGGCTCAGAGCTATGCAACGCCGGACCTTATAGCCTGAAAAGCTTTTTATCCTAAATCTTATTTATTTATCTTTACCCCGACACTACACTTGCAAACGCTTAAAGCCAACCTGCATGCGATCATTTCGTCTCCTTTTGCCATTCGCATTTCTGCCATTAGCCCTGTTCGGCCAGAAAATTGACATCAAACCGCTCAAAGACCTTTCCATCCGGAACATCGGCCCTGCCGGCATGAGCGGCCGGGTCACCGCCATTGACGTTGACCTCAGCGATCCGGATATCATCTACATCGGCGGCGCCTCCGGCGGGGTATGGAAATCGACCAACGGCGGCATCAGCTGGAATCCGGTTTTTGATGAACAACCGCTCCAATCCATCGGCTCCATTGCCGTCTGTCAACGCAACCCCAGCATCGTCTGGGTCGGCACTGGCGAGGGAAACCCGAGAAACTCCCTCAATACCGGCGCCGGGATCTATAAATCCCTCGACGGCGGTAAGACCTGGAAATGCATGGGGTTGGAAAAAACGAAAACCCTCCACCGGATCATCATCAACAAAGATAACCCGGACATCGTATTCGCCGCAGCCCTGGGTTCTCCCTGGGGGCCCAATGAGGAACGCGGTGTTTTCCGGACAAAGGACGGCGGAAAGACCTGGGAAAAGGTCCTGTATGTGAACAACGAAACCGGGTGCGCCGATCTCGTGGTCGACCCCACCAACCCTGACAAGCTCATTGCAGCCATGTGGGAGCACGGCCGCAAACCCTGGACCTTTAACTCAGGAGGGCCGGGCTCCGGATTGTATGTCACCCTGGACGGCGGAACCACCTGGGAAAAACAGACCGACAAGAACGGCCTGCCCAAAGGCGAGCTCGGCCGGATCGGACTGGCCATAGCCCAAAACAAGCCCAACATCGTGTACGCGCTTGTGGAAGCCAAGGATAATGCACTTTTCAAATCAACCGACGGCGGCGCCAACTGGTCGAAGATCAATGACCGGGACATCGGCAACCGGCCGTTCTATTACGCCGATATTTTTGTCGATCCCCTGAATGAAAACCGCCTTTTCAACCTGTACTCCTCAGTGACCCGAAGCGAGGACGGCGGCCGGTCATTCGATAACATCAGCAACGCCATACACCCCGACCATCACGCCTTCTGGGTGCATCCGCAGGACCCGAACTACATGCTCGAAGGTAACGACGGCGGGCTCAACATCTCCCGCGACGGCGGAAACACCTGGCGGTTTGTCGCCAACCTGCCCCTGGCCCAATTCTACCATATCAGTTATGACATGGACATTCCCTACAACGTAGCAGGCGGCCTGCAAGACAACGGCTCCTGGGTCGGTCCCAGCTCAATATGGCGCTCAGGCGGCATCCTGAACCAGGACTGGCAGGAAGTCTTCTTCGGCGACGGATTTGACGTGGTTTTCAAACCCGACAACAACCGGTATGTTTACGCCATGTCACAGCAAGGGAATGTCGGCCTGGTGGACCGAACCACAGGTCAAACCAAATTCGTCAAGCCGGTCCACCCGGAAGGAATCCCGCTGCGGTTCAACTGGAATGCCGCCATTTCCCTGGATCCGTTCGAGCCGTGCGGCGTTTATTTCGGCAGCCAGTTCCTGCATTACAGCAACGATTGCGGCCAGCACTGGACCATTCTCTCGCCTGACCTGACCACCAATGACCCCGAAAAACAAAAGCAGGATAAAAGCGGCGGCCTGACCATCGATGCCACCGGCGCTGAAAACCATACCACCATCCTGGCCATCGCGCCCAGCCCGGCTGACAAAAAGGTCATCTGGGTGGGGACCGATGACGGCAACCTGCAGCTGACCCGGGACGGCGGAACCACCTGGACCAACCTGGCTTCCCGCCTGCCGGGTGTCAAGGCCGGCAGCTGGATCCCCTATATCGAAGTATCGGCTAAAAATCCCGGCGAAGCCTTCGTCATCGTAAACGACTACCGCCGGAACGACTACCGCCCGATGGCTTTCCAGACCACCGACTACGGCCAAAGCTGGAAACAGATCGCGGATGAGAAAAAGGTGGAAGGATTTACCCTTTCCATCGTCCAGGACCCGGTCGAGCCGAAATTGCTTTGGCTGGGTACCGACCAGGGGCTCTATTTCAGCATCGACGGCGGAGACAGCTGGAACAAATGGACCAACGGTTACCCCTCGGTTCAGACGGCCGACCTCAAGATCCATCCCCGCGAAGCCGACCTCATTATCGGCACTTTCGGCAGGGCTGTCTGGATTCTGGACGATACCCGGCCTTTCCGCGCCATGGCTGCAACCAGGGGCGATGTGCTGAAAAAAGATTTCAAGGTGTTTGAAGCGCCGGATGCCTACCTGGCTGAAACCCGGTCATACAATGGGCTCCACTTCCCCGGCGATGCCGAATACGGCGGCGCCAACCGGTCGACCAACGCCATGATCACGGTGTGGGTCAAGCCGGAAGAGAAAGGGAAACCCGACAATGCAGAACAGGCCCCTGCCGATAAAAAAGGGAAGAAGGCAGATACTGAAGCCAAAGGCAAGGAGAAAAAACCGGCCAAACGCCCGGAGCGGGTCAAGATCGCGGTCTTCAATACCGCGGGAGACACTATCCGGAATTTTAGCGCAAGACTGGAAGACGGAATGAACCGGATCTACTGGAATATGCGCCGAAACGGTGTCCGGTTTCCCGGCAGACAGGGCGGCTTCGGCGGTGGCGGTGGCGGAAGAGGCGGTCGAGGTGGCGGAAACGACGACCCGCCCGCAGGCCCAACCGTACTGCCCGGTGTTTACAAACTGGTCTTTGTTTATGGCGATCAGAAAGACTCTACCCTACTGACCGTCCACGACGATCCGCGCCTCCACCGGACCATCGGCGATTATCAGCAGCGCGAAGCCGTATACAAGGACTATGCCGCCGTCATAGAAGCCGCTGCCAAGGGGTATGACCGGCTCCAGGAAGCCGGCAAAACGGTCGACCGGGTAAATGCCGCCCTGGTGAACCTGCCCGACAGCACCCGGAAAATGATCACGGATCTGGGTAAAGCTGTAAAGGATACCCTGGCTTCCCTGGAGAAGCTGTATACCCAGCCGGATGGGATGAAAGGCATTCAGCGGTCTGCTGACAACCTGCAGGCTGTCCTCGGCGGCGCCAATCGCTACGTCAACGACATTGAGGGGCAACCCAGCCAGATGGCATTGCTGACCGTAGCCCAGGCAAAATCCGAAACCCGCAAAGTGCTCGATAAAGTCAACGCCTTCCTGAACGGCGATTTTGTCGCCTACCAGCGCAAGGTAGAGGCGGTACAGTATTCCCTGTTTAAGCCGTTGGAGCCGGTTCGGATGGAATAACCCCGGCAGGGTTTGTTGGCGCGGCTATTTAAACAAGTGCGCCAACAAACCCATTACACCAGCCGTCGTATGGGTCCAGATTTCCTTGTAGGTGGCATTCACCTGCATCGGCATATAGGGCTCGTCGTCATTTTCAAAGGTTTCGATCCCTACGGGGACCGCTCCGACCACATCGCCGGCATAGGCGCCGTATAAGGGCGGATAGTCGTACCCGTCGCCGTAAATGGTGCTCATGGCAAAGGGGTTGCAGCCGATGATGTATTCCAACTGCCGGGTAGCGATGTCCCGCAGCGATTTATCGGCCAACAAATCGGAAAGCATAAACGCCGCTTTTGCCTTTCCGATCAAAATGGCGTGAAATCCCCTGAATTGATAGGCTACCGGAAACCTGCGCAGGTAAAAATCACCGCCCAGCGGCAAACCGTTTTTCACCTGGGCATTGTATTCTTCCATGGAGGGCATGCCTACCTGGGCGCCTTCGTGATAAATGCCCGAAAAATCTGCGTTGTTCAATTCGTAAACGGCGGCCGGCAGGATACCGTACGGCTCCATCACGCCCGCGATATCGTGCAGGTAATCAGCGTAGGCGCGGCACGCCGTTTTCCAGGACTGCGCATCGGGGTGTGCCGGGGCATCGGTCAGCAACATGGTCAGGCCTTCCACCATGAGCTGTTCGTTGCTGCGGTGGAAAAACTCCAGTATCCGTTTCTTATCCCTTGATTCGTAAAAGAATCCGTGCAGGGGGATCGACCAATCCGAGCGGCGCTCCAGTTGCTGGCATTGCATGACCACCTGCGCGTACCGGGCAGCCCAGTCGAGGTAGGATTGTTGCCTGGTAAGGCGATACAACCGCATGGCCGCTACAACGGCCTGAGCATACAACTCCGTTTCATTCCGATCCGTAACTGCCGATCCAAGCGATTCGTTGGCAAAAGCAAAATCCTCGATCGCGCTGCGGCGGCACCAATGGCTGAAAACAGGGTCCGCCGCTTCATAAAAAGGCGCCGCCAAGGCACAGTAAGCTGCGGCGATGAAGTTATCGGCCGGGTTATTGGAAGCCTTTCCCTCCATATCATCCTTTGTGCCCAGGGTATTATCCGACCATATGCCGATGATCAGGCCGCCGTCCCGGTAACCGTCGCCGAAACGGGTGTTCATGGTCCAGTTCAACCCCCACCGTGCTTCTTCCAGCAGGCGTTCGTATAATCGGGGCCGGGTATTTTTGACGGCTTCAGCCAGTTCGAGCATGGCCATGCCGCCGCGGGCCGTGTTGCCTACGCCCTGGGTGAGGTCGGCAGCATCGTGCCAGCCGCCGCTGACCGGGATTTTCCGGCCGTCGGGGTGGACGCAGACCACATCCTGGTGGCAAGCCTGGTGAATGCCCGGCTGGTCATATCCGCACCGCTCCGCAAAAAAGAAATTCAGGGTTCGCCAGGCCGTAGCCAGGAAAGCCTCCTCCCCGACCGGGAAGGTTTGGGTAGCCAACTTCCCCATTTTCAGGGTATAATAACCGGGTTGGTCAAATTCGCTGAAATCCAGCAAAACAAATCCTTTGTCCAGCTTTTTACCCGCTTTTGAAAAAACGGTTTTCCCCTTGTCGTCGATCAACTGGAAATTTCCATCCGGCACATGTTGAACCAGGGCCTGTTTGACCGCTCCTGTTCTATACCCGCTGTGACAGTAGGCAACGGCATCCCGGCGCAAATCAAATCCTCTGGTGTTTTCGGCTTCCACCTTCTCGATCCGCATATCATCGATGTAGAGCTTCATCCGTTCATCCGCACCTTTGGGGGATCCGGTGAGCATGATGCTGACCGAAAAGCCGGTGACCCTATCGCGGTACAGGTCGGGTATTTCCCAAACGATCTGCTGCCACTTCCCCGGATAGATATTGACAAAATGCTGTCCTTCAAATCTCCCTGGCGTCGGCATAACCGTTTCGCCTTCATTGTACAGGGTACAGCCTACAAAAAAGGAATAAAAGCCCGCCGATTCCGCATAAACCCAGACCGAAAAGCGGTTGTAGGCCCGCAGATCTTCTCCCGGCAGCGGCCGGATGACCTCCGAAAAGGCATAGGCCCGGTTGGTGGGGTTCTTGACACCTGTAGCGGTCGGCGTTTCCAGCAAAACGGAAGCCTGCCGGCCCCGCGTACGGGTATCCTCCGTTTTCAGGGTGCCGGGCCCTTTGAGTTTTAAATGGCTGAAATCTTCGGCCAGGGGCAATACCCGGGATCGCACGACCTTTTTTTGCACCCAACGGGTCATTCCCGCGAAAGCGGTATCCTCCTGCATGGGATACCGGAGATACCGGCTTTGCTCTAATTGGTTGCTTAAAGCGGCATCCTGACCCTTTGCGGTTGGTAAAAAAAGGGCCGGCAACCAGATTAACAGTACAGCAAAGCGGAGGCCGCGTTCGGTGATGTTCATAACCATGCAATCAAATTAAAAAGGAAACCATATTCATCGGAACGAGCGACAAGATAGCAGCCGGATTCTATACATTCCGGATCAGGATCATCGGCTTGTCCAGGTTGGCGATCGTCGTGCCGTAGGGCATCATATCGAAATCCAACCGGGTAAAGAACTTCCCCTGACCCGGCCGGCAATGCGCCTGGATCGGCATGCCTTCCGCCTGCATAACAGATTGGTGGGCAATCCAGAATCCGGCTTCGGGAAGCGTATTCGCAAAATGGCTGAGGAGATAAAAATCCTGCATAGCGGCTTTGTCCCGGCGCTGGCCCCATTGAGCAGCAGCCACCACCTCATCGCCCTGCAGGACGGTCCAGATCTCGCCGCGCGGATCGCGTTCCACCGATCCGATCCTGCTCTCAATGAACTCCAGTGCTTTTTGTTGCGAGGCTTCGTCCAAAGCTTTGGAGAACCGGATACCCAATGCCGCGCATTGATCGATGTATTCCCGGGCCAGGTCTGTTTCGTCCGGGTCAAACCATTTCCAATAGGGGTCTCTCCGGAACCAGCTCAATTGCCGCTTGGCGAACCGCCTGGAGTTCTGCTTGATGTTTTGGATGGCCTCTTCCAGGGTACAATTGCCGTCAAAATGGTCGAACAGCTCCTGGTAGCCCACGGTTTGGAGGGCATTGAATTCCCGGAGCCCATACAGCGACCGGGCTTCCTCAACCAGGCCGCCGGCTACCATGGCGTCCACCCGCGCGTTTACACGCCGGTACAACTCTTCTCTGGGCAGTTGCAGCTGGATGTAGATGGGCTCAAAATCCCGGACAACAGGGGTTTTCACCCGGAAACTGGAGAACGGCTGACCGCTGGCCCTGGATACCGCTATGGCCCGGACCAGGCGGGCCGGATTGCTCAGGTCCACTTCCTCGTAATAGACCGGGTCCAATGTTTTCAGCTCTTCCTGGAGCGCTTCGATTCCTTCCTTCTTCAACTTGGCTTCCACCTCTTCCCGAACATCCAGCGGCATATCGGGGAATTCATCCAACCCCTCGCTCACCGCTTTGATGTACAGGCCGGAACCGCCCACCAGGATCAGTTTGTCTTTTGCCATATAGAGCTCCTGGACCAGGTCAAGCGCTTCCTTTTCGAACATGCCGACACTGTAATGTTCCTTCACACCGAGATTCCCGATAAAATAATGCCGGGCTGCGGCAAGCTCTTCTTCATTGGGCTTGGCTGTTCCGATGGACGTTTCTTTGAAGAACTGCCGGCTGTCGGCCGACAATATAGCCGTGTCATAGTGTTGCGCAAGGCGGATGGCGAAACGGGTTTTCCCGCTCGCTGTCGGTCCGGCGATGACAATCAAATGGTTTTTCATTCGGCGAATATAGGCATAAAGGGTTTGAAAAGGCGGGTTCTTTCTTTTATATTAAAAATTTTCATAACATCAAATCATGCTCAAAACTCTTAAATGATCAAATTTGTTTAAATGTCAGAGCGGTTAGGCAAATTTACCACATAATTGGTTAGATTTGTCATGCGGGTGTATCCGGGCTTTCGCTGCACGAACAGTTGTCCTGAGCATTCGCATCAACCGTTGACAGGAAGGAATTGATATTGCTATCAGTAATAAAAAGCAACCGGGATCAGGGGGTGATCCCGGTATAAAACCACTAAGTTGAACCCAATGTCGGATGTACTGGTAATCCCGGAACAAGAACGCCAGACCATCGAAGCGGCTTATCAGGATATGTTGTCCACGATCAAGTCCATGGATGACGAAGATCGCCAAAATATCCAGGCCGCGTATGAATTGGCAGTCGGGGCTCATTTCCACCAACGGCGGAAATCGGGCGAGCCGTACGTATTGCATCCCATAGCGGTGGCAAAGATCTGTTCACAGGAGATCGGTTTAGGTCCGACAGCGGTCATTGCCGCATTGCTCCACGATGTGGTCGAGGACACCAATATAACCCTCGAAGACATCAAGGTGAAATTCGGCGAACGGATCGCCGAGATCGTCGACGGCCTTACCAAACTGGATAGCGCCTACAACAACGAAAGTCCTCAGGCCGAGAATTTCAAAAAGGTCCTCAGTACGCTGGTGGAAGATGTGCGCGTCGTGCTCATCAAAATGGCCGACCGGCTCCACAACATGCGGACGCTGGGTTCGATGCCCAGACATAAACAGCTGAAGATCGCCGCCGAGACCAATTTCATTTACGCTCCGCTTGCCCATCGGCTAGGGTTATACGCGTTCCGGACCGAGTACCTCGATCTTTGCATGAAGATCACCGATCCGGAGCATTACAAGGAAGTGGCCCAAAAGCTGGCCGAGACCAAGCGGGCCCGGGAATCCTATATCGAAGAGTTCATCAGGCCGTTGAAAAAGCGGTTGGACGAATTGCAGATCCGCTACCGGATCATGGGGCGGCCGAAATCGATCTACTCTATCTGGAACAAGCTCAAGAACAAGGGCGTCGCCTTTGAGGAGATCTACGATTTGTTTGCGGTGCGGATCATCCTGGACGTGCCGCGCAATCAGGAAAAACAAAGTTGCTGGATCGTTTATTCTATTGTAACGGACGTCCATATCCCCATCCCCGAGCGCCTGAAAGACTGGGTGACCACCCCAAAGAGCAACGGCTATGAATCACTGCATACCACGGTGATCGGCCCGAGCGGGCGGTATGTGGAAGTTCAGATCCGGACCGAGCGCATGGACGAAATTGCCGAACGGGGTTTCGCCGCCCACTGGAAATACAAGGGCATCAACGGCCAACCCGACGTATACGAACGGTGGCTGGATACCGTACGCGAGATCCTGGAAGATCCCAACAGCGATGCAGTTGAATTCCTGGGTGATTTCCGGACCAACAACCTGTTCCACGAGGAAGTCTACGTTTTTACGCCCAAAGGCGATATGAAGGTCCTGCCGCTAGGCGCTTCCGCCCTTGATTTCGCGTTCAGCATCCATACCGATGTAGGGTATCACTGCACTTCCATCCGGGTCAACAATAAGCTTCAGCCCATGGGCTACAAGCTCAAGAACGGCGACCAGATACAGGTGCTGACCAGTAAGAACCAGCGCCCGAGCGAAGACTGGCTGAAAATGGTCTTCACCGGTAAGGCAAAAGCCAAGATCCGCTCTTCCCTGAAGGAAGAACGCCGGCAGAAAGGCGAATTTGCCCGCGAATCCATTGAAAGAAAACTCAAGAACCTCAAGGTCAACGAGATCGACGAAGCCGTTGAGCGCCTGGTAAGATATTATGAATACACCTCTCATGTGGACTTCTTCTATGCCCTTGCGGTCGATGAGCTCCATATTCAGGACGTATTCAAACCCTTCAAGGAAGAAGGCGGCCGGTTGGTAGAAAAGCCCCTGGTCATTGAGCCCAAGCCGGTGGTCGAGGAAGGGTTGCCCGAATTGAAGCGCAGGTCGGAAAAGAAGCCCCTGGTAAAAGCCCGGTTGATGATCAACGGCGAACCCGGAGACGCCTATGATTTCACCTTTGCCAACTGCTGCAACCCCGTACAGGGCGACGAAGTATTTGCCTACCTGACCTCCAATGCGGGCCTGAAAATACACCGGACCAATTGCCCGAACGCCGCCAACCTGATGTCCAATTACGGCTACCGGGTCATGAAGGCCGAATGGGCGTCCACGACCAATATCACCTTTGTAGCCGATCTGCTGATCACCGGGGTCGACGCCGGAAGGGGGGTAATCGAGAGCCTGTCGCACGAAATTTCTTCCCTGCTGCAACTCAATATCCGCTCCTTCAACATCCATGCCACGGAAGAAGGCGGTTTTGAAGCCAGGATCAGCTTATTGGTCGCCAATACCGACCAGCTTTACCTGGCCATCAAGGCCCTGAAGAAACTGGAACACGTTTCAACCGTCACCCGCGTGGAATAGCGCGGTTTTGTTTATTTTTGTTTATCTTTGCTTATTATTTGTTGCCAGTCCGCAAGATCATGAACGATACCACCATAAAAGAAGTCAAAAATATTTTTTCCGCTCATCTGGAAAAGAACAGCCTCCGGAAAACGCCTGAACGGTACGCCATCCTGGAAGAGATCTATAAAAGAACCGACCACTTTGACGCCGAGGCCCTTTACATCCATATGAAGACCCAGAACTACAGGGTCAGCCGGGCGACTGTCTACAACACGCTTGACCTCCTGGTCAATTGCGACCTGGTCAAAAAACACCAGTTCGGCAAAAACCTGGCCCAGTACGAAAAATCCTACGGCTACAAACAACACGACCACCTGATCTGCGTCGACTGCGGCAAAGTCCTCGAATTTTGCGACCCCCGCATCCAGCAGATCAAAAACATGATGGGCGAACTGCTCCATTTCAATATCACCCACCACGCCCTCAACCTGTACGGCCAATGCAACGGCGCCTGCCCAAAAACCGCGGAGAAAGCGGAGGAAAAAGGATCTCCGGCAGTGAACAGTTGATTTTTTAGTCGTAAGTGGTAAGTCGTAAGTGGTAAGTCGTAAGTGGTAAGTCGTAAGTGGTAAGTCGTAAGTCGTAAGTTGTAAGTCGTAAGTCGTAAGTTGTAAGCGCGGGATTGTTCAAAACAGTGTTTTTACGCAAAGATCTGATTTTCAGCAAGCTGCGCATACTAAAAATCCGGTTGACACAAAATTCCGAACGGTCCCGTAAGGCCTTTAGGCTGTCTATCCAGCAACAAGTATCCACAACGCCTCAGCGTGGCAGCATCTAGCATCCAGTATCCAGTTATAAGTATCCAGCATCTAGCATCTAGCATCCAGTAACAAGTATCCAGCAAAAATCTCATTCCTTCCAGAAAACAAGGCTGTTGGGGTGGACCATATCTCCGCCCCGGATATACGCGCCGAGGTCTTCACCGGTCTTCGCATCCAGTTTACGAATGGTATTGGCAGCCCAGTCGCACCCGTAAAAATAGCCGTCGGGGGCGAGGGTGATACCTTCCAGTTTGGAGAAACCTTCGGCAAAAACCCGGTCAAAGACCCAATGGGCCCCATCTTTGCGGTACCTTTTGATGTTGCCGTCTTCCCAGTCTGTCACCATGAGGCGGCCCTGGGGGTCAAACCAGAGATTGGAAGGCCCCTTGAGTTCGCCGCCGGCGACAACATCGCCCAAAAATTTGCCGTCGGAGGTGTACGCCTGAATTTCCTTTGAAAAAAAGCAGGCCAGATAAAAGTTGCCGTCAGCATCCCAGGCATGCCCCAAAGGGCCTTTGACCTGGCCGGTAAACGCACGGTCAAACCGGCCGGTTTTTGCATCGAAACGGGCAACGCTGCTCTGGCCGCCGCCCCATTGGCTGACGTAGACAAATCCGTCGGTTGCGAAGGTCATCTTGGTCGGGCCTTTCAAGTCATAGCCGGAACTGAAATAGCCCAGGAATTTGCCCGTTGCCGGGTCGAACTTCATGATCCGGTTGTTTTTAAGGGCGGTTACGTACAAATTGCCGTCAGGCCCAATCGCGACTTCCTGGGTTTCACTGACGATGATGCCCGAACCCAATTCACCGAGGTATTCACCTGTAACCGCGTCGAAACGCTTGACCGTTCCGGTATTGCGGCTGCTGACCAGGATCTGGTAGCCTTTGAGGGATTGATATCGTTCAAACTCAAATGTAATGACCTTTTCACCGGCATCGCCCGGACCCGACACAGTAGCCGTCAGGCTGTTCTCCCCGACCAGTTTGTAGGTGATCTTTTGCGGAAAATCGTGCATTTTGTTTTCAAAGGTCCATTCACCGGGCGCTGCTGATCCAGTGAGCAGAAACCCTACGCCGGCGCCGTTATTCTGATCCGGAACGGTCGCCTGGTAAACGATGGAACCATCCTCTCTTTTGAGGATTTCGAGCGTTTCCGTGACCTTTTTGACCCCATCTGCCGATACGCGGAAGCCCTCACCGGACAGGTTGCCGCCGGGCCGCAAAGTCCATTGCTCAAAGGAAGTCTTGCCTTTCAATTGCCAGGTTCCCTCCAATTGGCGGAGGCTTTCCCAGGCCGGCTGGCCGATGGAAAACTGAATGAAAAACAGGCAGGCCGCCAACAAAAATGCCGGCCGGCGGGGCGGAGATTTCAACATGGTACAGTCGGTTAATTTACGTTTGTTCATCCTTCTAAAATCAAGCAAATATAAAAAAAGGAGAACTATTTCTATCTTCACCTCTCTAACGAAAAATCGACCGACAACATGAAATCTCAATCGCTTTGGCTCACCATTCTGATGGCCGTTCTTTTGACGGCCTGCTCCGAACAGCCCCGTGAGAAAAAAGTCCTCATTTTCAGCCGGACAATGGGATTCCGGCACGACTCCATTGAAGAAGGCCAGCTGGCCATCAAGAAACTGGGCCGGGAAAACGGCTTCAACGTCTTTTCCACTGAGGACCCGACCCTGTTCAAAGACGATTTCCTGTCCACTTTTTCGGCGGTAATTTTCCTGAATACCACCGGCGACGCGCTGGACAATGCCCAACAAGCCGCCTTTGAGCGATTCATTCAGGCAGGAGGCGGGTACGTAGGCGTCCACTCCGCGGCAGATACCGAATACGACTGGCCCTGGTACGGCCAATTGGTCGGCGGTTATTTCCAGAGCCACCCGAAGATACAGGAAGCCCAGATGGACGTGGTGGATGATACGCACCTGTCCACCAAAAAACTGGGCGCCAAGCGACTCACCCGCACCGATGAATGGTACAATTACAAATCCTTTAACCCGGACGTACATCTGCTCATCAAACTGGATGAAAGCTCATATGAAGGCGGGAACATGAACGGGGAACACCCCATCGCCTGGTACCACGACTTCGACGGCGGCCGCGCCTTCTATACCGGCTGGGGGCATACCAAGGAAAGCTATTCCGAGGAACTGTTCCTCAAACACCTGCTGGGCGGCATCAACTATGCCATCGGCAAAAACAAGGTCGACTATTCAAAATCGACAACCTATAACATCCCGCCGGAAAACCGGTTTGTCAAGACCATCCTTACCTCCAACCTGGATGAACCGATGGAACTGGACGCCTTCAACGACGGACGGATCATTTTCGTGGAACGCAAGGGAGCGATCAAGGTCTGGAATCCGGAAACCCTGCAGGTCGATTCCATTACCACCATCCCGGTCTTTTCCGGATTGGAAAACGGCCTGATGGGGATCGCCATTGACCCCGATTACGATAAGAATCACTGGGTCTATGTGTATTACGCCACCGTCACCGGGGAGCCTTGCAACCAGATCTCCAGGTTCAATTTCGACGGTAAAACCTGGGATTTCGACTCCGAAAAAGTAGTGCTCCAGGTCAAAAACCAGCGGGAAACCTGCTGCCACTCCGGTGGATCCCTCGAATTTGATGCCCACGGCAATCTTTTCCTTTCGGTCGGGGACGATACCAATCCGTTTGCTTCTGACGGATTTGCGCCCATAGATGAGCGGCCGGGCCGTTCGTCCTGGGATGCGCAACGCTCCGCCGGCAACACCAACGACCTGCGCGGGAAAGTCCTTCGGATCCATCCGGAGCCGGACGGCAGTTATACCATTCCCAAAGGCAACCTTTTCCCGGAAGGTACGCCCAACACCCGCCCGGAGATCTTTGTCATGGGCTGCCGGAATCCCTTCAGGATCAGCATTGACAAAAAACGCGACTGGCTTTATTGGGGAGATGTGGGGCCGGACAGCGGCAAGGACGGCGACCAGCGCGGGCCCAAAGGGTTCGACATGATCAATCAGGCCCAACAGGCCGGCAACTTCGGCTGGCCCTATTTCAGGGGCGGCGGTTCGGTTTACTACGATTACAACTTTGCCACCGGGCAATCCAACGGCCTGTTCAACAAGGAACACCCCATCAACGATTCGCCGAACAATACCGGCTTGCGGGAGTTGCCGCCTTATACAAAGTCCCTGATCTGGTACTCGTATGATGAATCCCCGGAATTTCCGTGGGTGGGTACCGGCGGCAAAAACCCGATGGCCGGACCGTTCTTTTACAGTTCCGATTTCGAAGATGCGAAAAACCCTTTCCCGCCGTATTTTGACAACAAGCTTTTTATCTACGAGTGGATGCGGCACTGGATCTATATCGTCACCCTGGATTCGGCCGGCCATTTCGTACAGGCCGACCCGTTCATGCCCAACGGTAATTTTTCCAGGCCCATGGATATGGTATTCGGTAAGGACGGCGCCCTCTACATGCTGGAATACGGCGAACAATGGTTTGCCAAGAACATGGATGCGCGCCTCACCAGGATCGAATACGTGAAAGGCAACCGGAAACCCATTGCGCGGATCGAGGCGCCCCTGACGGCAGGCGCGGCGCCGCTGACCCTGACCTTCGACGGTACCGGCTCGGAAGATTACGACGGAGACAAGATTTCCTACGAATGGAAATTCACCGGAGATGAAGTGCAGGACCGGACCGCATTTCCCACTTTTACCTTTACCCGCCCGGGCATCTATCAGGCCAGGCTCCGCGTCAAGGATGCCGAGGGCAATTTTTCAGATGAAACCCGGCTGGAAATCCAGGTCGGCAATGCGCCGCCCAAAATCGAACTGGCCGTAGCCGGCAACAACAGCTTTTATTGGGACGGCCAGCCGATCCAGTACACCGTAAAAGTTTCGGATAAGGAGGACGGCTCCACCGAAGACCACGGCATTGACCCGGGTATGGTCCATGTTGCCATAGATTTTTTGCCGCAAGGATTCGACCTGGCACAGGTCATGGGGCACCAGGTTGCAGGCGCTGTGGCGGCCGTTAACAGCAGCGGCAAGAACCTGATCGAAA
The DNA here is from genome assembly GCA_020636325.1 of Lewinellaceae bacterium. GTDB lineage: Bacteria > Bacteroidota > Bacteroidia > Chitinophagales > Saprospiraceae > JACJYC01. The sequence continues at coordinate 527,015 of JACJYC010000004.1, read as the reverse complement.
AATCGGATTGTAAAAGCTGCCATGCCGAAGATAAGCGCATCAACGGACCCAGCTTTCTGGATGTCGCCCGGAAATATACCGGCGATACCGGCGCTCCGGATAAATTGGCGCAAAAGATCCTGACCGGCGGCGGCGGGGTGTGGGGAGAAACGGCAATGGCCGCCCACCCGCAGTTATCCAACGACCAGGCCAGGGAAATGGTCAAATATATTTTGTCCCTGGCCGGCGGAGGACAGGACATGGCCGGCAGCATGCCCATTGCAGGCACCTATCCGGCCGACCGGCACAACCCGGAACAGATGCGCGGCGCCTATGTGCTCATGGCCACCTACAACGACCGGGGAGCCGGCAATATCCGCTCCATTTCGACCCAGCAAACCCTTGCCCTGATCGCACCGAGGATCCAGATGGAGAACGCGCCGGCCGCAATGCGCAGCCGCCAGGCCAAACTGGGTACCGTTTACTACACCAATGACGCGGTCACGCTGGACAATGGCCAGTCTGCCGGATTGCCGCAACTGGACCTGACGGACGTCGGGAAGATTGTCCTCCATGCGGGTGTTATAAGCCCCGGCATCGTCGAACTGCACCTGGACCAACCGGGCGGACCTTTGGTCGGTCAGGCCGTTATGACGGCAACCGAAAAAGACAAGGGCGAGTCCTTTACCCTTGCGGTCGAGCCGACCATCGGGAAACACGACATCTTCGTGGTTGTTAAAAACGGCGATGCGGGAAGCGTACAGGCCTTGCTGGATTGGATTGAATTTCAGCGGACAGGTTCGGCGATCTCTATGGCTGGGGGGTAGGGAGAGGTGAGAGAGGGTGAGAGGGTGAGAGGTGAGAGGGTGAGAGAGGGTGAGAGAGGTGAGAGGGTGAGAGGGAGCCCGCCTTCGGCTGGGGCTTCAGTGGACGGGATGGTGGAATTTTAATTTCCGGGCTTCCAGGGAAAGAGGGCGTTGGTTCGCTTTTTGTACGCCTGGTAGGCAGGATTATTTTCATATCGTTTTTCCAACATCGGAACGCCGGATACGAAGGCCAGCAACCAGGTGATGGTGAGGGGGCTTACGGCGGCCATCCATCCGTACGGGAGGGGGAGAACGATCAGGAAGAGCCCCCACCACATCAGGATCTCGCCAAAATAATTGGGGTGCCGGCTGTATCGCCACAAGCCGGTCCGGAGTACGGCTTCCCGGTCCTTTCTGGTTTTGATGAACCGGGCCAGCTGGTAATCGCCGACCGCCTGGAAGAAGAAGCCGATCATCCAGACAGCTGTCCCCAGCCAGGCGAAGACACCTGGGTGGGCAAAATGATCATGGCTTGCCACCAATATGGGTGCGGAAATGACGAGCATAAAGAACCCCTGCAGGAGAAAAACCTGGAGGAAAGATCGCCAGATCCAGTTGCGGCCCCATTCTTCGCGCCATTTCCTGTACCGGAAATCTTCGGTTTTCTTCCGGTTCCGCAGGAAAATATGCCCCGATAACCGAATAGCCCAAATAGCAATCAGCACTAAGATCAGCAGCGAAATGCCGGAAGCGGGCCGGGTGACGACCAGGAACAGGGAGATCGCAAGATATCCCAATCCCCAGGCAATATCGGCGATATCATTCCGCCGGAGCAAAATGGACACCGCGAACCAGAGGGTGGCGTAACAGAATACCAGGACCGATGTATCAAGTAAAATGGAAATCATGCCCCTGCTGCGATCATTTTTGCAATAAAATACCCGCCCAGCGCCACTGACCCGGTCAGGAACATCCCCCAGGCGATATCTATGAAAACGACGGGCAGCGGCCAACCCTTCAAAGTGGCAAGATTGGTCAGGTCATAAGTAGCGTAGGTGAAAAAGCCGAACAGTGCGCCGTAAAGGAGGGCGTATTGCCAGGAATTCCGCTCTATCGCCGGCAATATGGCAAAAATGAAAATGCCGACAATAAAAAGCAGGTAAAAGACCACAGCAGCCGTCCAGTTCACCTTCGGGCTCAGGAGGCTTCCCAGGTACTTCTGGTATAGGCCTTTAGCGATCAGTCCCAGCCAAACCAGGTCGATAGCGAAAAACAAGACGGTTGTGAGCAGGAAGGTGAGCAGAAGTTTGGAAGTCGTCATGTTGATTGATTCGATTGATTCGATTGGTTGGATTGATTCGATTGATTCGATTGGTTCGATTGGGGATAAACAAAAAAAACAGCAAAAGGGTCATGGCGTTTGGAAAAAATCAATGAATCCCGTATTTTTGATAAGTAAACGAATCCCTTTATGTACAAAAAAACTATTGATCTGACGCCCAATGAGCGGCTTTTGCTGACCTGGCAGAAGCATTTTGCAGCGTTCACCATTTCTTGTAACGGCCAGATTCTCGGCTCCTTTCCGGATAAAGCATCTATGAAAACAGGCGCTAATTTTGACCTTCCCGGGGGCCGCAAGGTATTTGTCATTTTACAAGGCGGCCGTCCGGCAGTTTGGCTGGATGGGACAGATCTGATAACCGGTACCCAATCCGGCATCTCCTTGCCATTTTATACCGGTCATATTTCCCTGATTCTCTGGGGTGTTTTGCTTTCTCTGATTGATCTGCTGGCGGTCAGGAGCCTACCGGTCTCATCTTCCGTTTTTTTATTACTGGTTGTCCCGGCATTGGTCGCAGTTGCCTTGTCATCCTGGATTAAAGCTACACAGGGAAAGAACGCCGTTGTTGTTTCAACCGGCTGGATTGCGGTGATTGAAGCAATACGGTGGCTGGTCTTCGGATTTCGACCGGTCAATCTGATACTCTCTCTCACAACCATCTATTCCATGTTCAGGAACCACGGCGACAGGCGGCCGGATTGGAATAAATTTGGGAAAACACTGGCGGACAGCCCGATAAAATAGCCTTCCATTCCATTCATCTTCAGGGTAACTTTTTCCAGTTGAAAGGGATATACATCAAATTCAACCAAACAACCGTTACATGAAAAGGTCATTATTGCTGTGTTTGTTATCTGTATTATCCATCTCAAGCACCTTTGCCCAAAAGCCGAAGAAATACTATGCGGACCAGGTCGGGAAGGACGAAAAGATGTTGTTCGCCGATTATCAAAGCATCCTCATCAAAACAGCAGACGGGGTTTTCGTACAGAAAATCTATTACCCTGAAAAGAAGCAGATTACGCACCTTCTAACTTTTAAAGACGATAAATTCAAGATCCTGGACGGCCCGTACAAAGAATGGTACGATAACGGAACTCCCTGGAAAGAGGGGGCATTTCTGAACGGCAAGAAGGAAGGCATCTGGTCCTTTTATTCCTTCGAAACCGGAAAAAAGGAAGAAACCGGCGCCTACCTGAACAATGAAAGGAGCGGCCGATGGGCCAGGCTGGATTCAACCGGTATGGTCAAAGAAGAAATGGAGTTCAAGGCAGGCGTTTTGAACGGTCCCAACAAGATCTACAACCGCGCCGGGCAACTCGCCATCGTCAGGACTTACGAAAACGGCGAAATGACCGGCGAAGAAAAGCTGGACACCGGCAATCCCATAGATACGATGAAAATGGTGGAGGTCATACCCTATATGGCCGGCTGCGAAAACGACGATCCTGACGCTCAGAAACAATGCAGCGACCGGAAAATGCTGGAATCCATCTATCTCCAGATCAGGTACCCGAGAACGGCAAGAGAAAACGGCCTGGAAGGTTCGGCCGTTTTAAGGTTTGTGGTTGAAAAAGACGGCTCCATCACCGGCGTGACTGCTTTGCGCGGTATTTGCCGGGACATCGAGGCGGAATGCAAGCGGGTAATCGGCCTGATGCCGCAGTGGGCGCCGGGCCGGCAGAACGGGGAGCCGGTACGCGTTGTGTTTAATTTGCCCATAAAATTCAAGCTGGAGTGAATTCAGATAAACTTCGTATTTCACCTTGCCTTCTTTACGGAATCCGGTTGTGATAAAATGTGACTTCCCCTACCCTCTCCAGTCTAAAAGGTTTTTACCTTTGACTTCATTCTAAAACCATTCCAAGTATGAAGAACATTACCTCTGCAATCGCATTTTTCCTCCTTTCCGTATCCACGATGCACGCGCAAAATATGGATACCCTCTTGTCGCACAAGGCCGATCTGCAGGCTGTACAAGCCATGTACCAGGGCAAGGTTGATTCGCTTCAAGGGCTCATCAACAAGCTCAACGGCGAGATCGAGATCCTCTCCGGTTGGCAGAAAGGGCTTAGCGGCACCATCGGGTTCGACTTCAACAAGTCGAGCAACTGGGTTTCCAGCCCTAACCCCGATGCAGGTTCCACCTCCCTGAATATCGGGGTTACCGCATTTGCCAATAAGATCAGCCGCAAATCGTTCTGGCGCAACAAAGCCCTCATCAACAAGAGCTGGCAGGACGTCGACCTTTCAAAAGGAGATATGGCCGCTGAAAAAGACGGGCTCTTCGAAAACGGCACCGTCGATATCCTGAACGTCTCCTCTTTGTTCGGCCTCAAATTGGGTGAACATATCGCCATTTCCACCTTGGGCGAATTGAACACGTCCGTTGAGAATTTCTTCAACCCGGGAACCTTCGACATCGGAGCCGGGGTAACCTGGACGCCCGCCAGCTCGCTGGTCGTGGTGATCCATCCGCTCAACTACCACTACGCCTTTTCGGGTGTGGACGACGTCAAATCCACCGGCAGCCTGGGCGCCAAGGTCCGCGCTGACTTTACCAAAAACTTCCACGTAGGCGGCAAAAATGTGGCCTGGTCCTCGACCGTCACCACCTTCATTCCCTACAAGGAAAAAGATCCGACCTTGTTCGAATATACCTGGATCAACTCCCTTTCCTTCCAGGTCTGGAAAGCCATCGGCGTCGGCGTGGGTTTCGGCGTACGGAATGCCGAGTTTGAAAGCAAAAAGGTTCAATCGTATTACTCTTTAGGGCTTTCTTATAATTTCCAGAAATAGTTATTGTTGTTTGGTTTGTTTATTGTTGTTTGGTTTGTTTATTGTTGTTTATGCTGGTTTTTTGTTTGTTGTAATTTTTTTGTTTGTTTTGGTTTGTTGTTGTTCATGGGGTTGGGCTGTCCGGCGCCGTGAACAACAATGAACCGGAATGAACCGGAGGCTGTTCAAAACAGTGTTTTCACGCAAAGACGAAAAGATCTGATTTTTAGCAATCTGCGCATGTTAAAAATCCGGTTGACACAAAATCCTGAACGGTCTCATGAACCGCTGCCGGCCGGGCAGGAACCGGGAATCTGAACCCCACCCTATCCACAACGCAATTTATCCCACCGGAAAGACGTTCAATCCCCATAATCCGGAACAATCCATGAAAAAGGCTGTTTTTCCAATCCTGTTTGCGCTTATTGCGCTTTCGTCGCTTCACGCCCAAAAGCAGGCCGGCGCCCTATCAGCGGCCGACCTCGAGCGCATGGACACCTACGAAGACACCCTCGCCTTGTTGGGATATGCCGTTGTCAATGACTCTACGCCGGATAACCGCTTCCTCGCCACCAGGGCGCTGATCCTGAAATTGAAGGAAGCGCTTAAATCGCCGAACTCGTTCAAGTACCCTTTTAAGCGGCTGCAAACCGTCTCGATCCAGTATCCGGCGGACAGCACCTTCCGCATCTTTACCTGGCAACTCTACGTGGATGTGAATGAGTACCGCTACTACGGCGCCATTCAGATGAACACGCCCGACCTGCAACTCATCCCGCTGATCGACCGGTCTTTCGACATGGAGGAAATGAACCTGGAAACGGCCAAACTGACCAACGACAAGTGGTACGGCACGCTGTGCTATAACATCAGGCAGGTGGAAACCCCGCGCGGGAATTATTACCTGCTCTTCGGCTTCGACGGCTACAAGTTCTTCACCAAACGCAAGCTCATCGATGTGCTGACCTTCCAGGATGGGAAGCCTGTATTCGGCGCACCTGTCTTTCTCAGTGAAGATCAGGGCGGCAACTCCTTTTCAAAAAGCAGGGTCCTGCTGGAATATTCCGCAGAAGCTTCCGTAAAGCTCAATTACGATCCGACCCACGAAATGATCCTCTTTGACCACCTCGAAGAGATGGGCGCGCAATACGGCACTGAAGGGCCCCAATACTACCCCGACGGTACCTACGAAGCCTACAAGCTGGGCCGCGACGGACTATGGCATTACCTGCCCAAAGTCTTTGACCAGGTGTCGGACACGCCGCCGGTTCCGGCGCCCCTCGATGAGAAACACAAGCGAAACCTGTTTAAGAAGCAGTAAATCAGCCTTTCAAAAAGTCGGCCAACCGCTTATCTATTTCCTTTTCATCAGCAGGCGGGCCCGGCGTGGTGGGCACCGTACCGGGGAATTCCTCCACATGCAGGGTCTGTGTCGGGAAGGCGAACCGGACGCCCATCGCCTGTCCCAGCTTCAGGACAGACAAAATGATCTCATGCCTGCTCCGCAACTCATCCGACCAGGTAGGCGTTTCGAAAAAGATGTAAAAGAGGATATCCAATGAGTGAGCCCCCATCCCGTTGAGGTGGATCTCGTAGTAATCCTTTCGGGTATGCGGGTGCCGGGCTACGATGGCCTTCAGCCCTTCTACAAATTTATCGATCAGGGCCGGAGGGGTATCGTAGGTTATGCCGATGGTGGTATTAAACCGGCGAAACTGCCGCAGGCCGTAATTGTTCAATACCATGTCCGACAATTTCCCGTTCGGAACATAGACCAGTGAATTGGCAAAGGTCCTTACCCGGGTTGAACGGAATCCCACCTCCTCCACCGTACCGTCTACGCCGTCGAAGTTGATCCAGTCGCCGATCTGAAACGGCTTGTCCATAAAAATGGTCAGGGATCCGAACAGGTTTTTGACCGTATCCTGTGCAGCCAGCGCAATGGCCAAACCGCCGATTGAAATCCCTGCGATGAGGGTGGTGATATCCACCTGCAAAATCCGCAGGACCTGGATAATCGCCCCGGCCAGGATCAGGAATTGCACTCCCCGCTGAAGGACAGGCAGCAATTGTTCGTCCATCTTGCTCTCGGTCCGCAGGGTGATCTTTTCGATGTACAGCAGCGCTACCCTGAGGGATTTAAACAGTATAGCCACCAAAAGCGCTACGGAAACCAGCCGGATAACGGTAACGGCAAAATTGGCCGCCTCGATCGGCAATTGGAGGGGCGGAATAAATACCCGGATGAACCGGATCAGGATCAGTATGCTGATCAGCCTGGCGATCGACCAGGTCAGATCCGGCGGTACCAGCGAAGGATAGACCCTCGACCGGGTCAGCCGGCGTACGATCGGCTTGAGCAGCCGGCTGAGCACGAAGTGAGCGCCAATGACCAGCAACAAGATGATGAGCAACCCCATGAATTGCCAGGCCTGCAGTCCCAGCACCTTGCGATTCCCGAATTGGGGCAGCAAATTCAGCAACAGGTCGGCGCCAAAGGGATACACCTCATGGTGGAGTTGCTCTATTTGCGATACCGTTTCGGCTGAATAATACCATTTACCCTCCACTTTCTCCACGTACACGGACGGCAGCTCGTCGGGAAAGAGCGTGAAAACCGGCTGAGATACCGCGGTATCGACAAAATCCGCTTCGCGCGGTATCCGGTTGAGCCGGACATACAGCCCCATCCCGTCATAGACCTGTTTGAGCTTGACGGCCAGTTTGACCCGCTTTACACTATCCTGAACCCCGTACAAGGTTCGCGCAGCCAAATCGGGTTTATAGGAATCCTGCTGGAGATAATAAAGGTGCTCGTAGACGGTATTGTAGGGCGTCTCCTGCCCCAGAGAAGGCCGCTGGGATTGGGCCTCCATAAAATGGGTGATCAAAACAAAACAGAGTATCAGCCGGAGACATTTCTTCGCGCTTGACATGGATGCTAAAATTGGTAGATCGCAAAACTAAGGTATGCGTGGAGGTAAATTAAACAATTCCGGCCTAAAATTCGGGAAAGAAGCGGAAAATCCAGCGTGAGGGGAAAGGTTCAGTTTCATGGCACCATCAGCTTCAAGGGGGACCTGATCGCAATGCTGCCATGAAACCTGACACAGATAGCGACCCTATTTTGCCATGGGTTCAATGCCGAAACCAATAGCCAGATCGGCCCAGATGAGGTTAACCCAGGCCATGCGGTCGCCCTTGGCGGCTACCTCAAAACTCATTTTTTCCGTAAATACGGGCGCTTTGCCGGGTTTGGCGGTAATGCGCAGCACATCGTCCGCCGGATTGTACTTGAACGCCCCCCATTGGTTGGGCACCTTGTTGAAGATAAATACCCACTCCTCTTCACCCGGGATGGAGAAAAGGCTGTATTTACCCGCCGGAAGGGTCTTGCCCTGGATCTGCACGTCCGCATTCACCTCAAAGGTAGTGGCTTCGTTGGCGCCGGTGCGCCAGACTTCGCCGTAGGGCACCAGGCCGCCCCAGATTTCCCGGCCCTTCACCGAAGGTTGACTGTAGTCTATGGCGATGGTCAGATCGCCCAGGGTGGCATTGGTTTGAGCCGGAGGGCTCGGCCGCGTTGATTTGTCTCTTTGAGCACTTAAAACGGCACTCAGGCCAAAGCAAAACACGGCGATCAGGAGTAAAAATCTAGTTGCTTTCATAACCATAAGTGAATTATTGAATAAATGAACTAACGAAAAACTGATATTGAAACTTTCATTCAGGATGTAATATTAAGAAAATTTATTCATTGAAACACACATATTATCAATTGATAATATATTAAATCGTCATCATCTGACGACTCTCTTTTTATCTTCGCCAAACAAATCTTCCTTGCTTTGGGGCCTGAAACGGGTATCCCAGTTGAAGCCTTTAATTTTTAATTCATTGTGATCCACCCTGGTCATGGGGCTCATAGTGGCTTTCGGTTGATTCAGGAACTTGATCTTTTCCACCTGGTTGTTGCCGAAATAGAGCACCATATCGCTGCAGATCGTTTTGTTCACCCCGACATACCCCCCGGAATCGTCCCGGGCGTAATATACGGATTCGGCATTGCCCTGGACGTCCATGACCCGCAACTCGCCTTCCCGGAACCGGGCGTTGATGTATTTCCCCTTGATCTGGTTGAAGAACCGTTCATCCGGGGAATTGATGATGAAGGAATTATTTTTGAGAAAGATCTGGTCTACCTCCCGGTTGGCCATCTGGAGGAAGATCGTATCCCCGGTGAACTGGGTGGTATCCGACCAGATGATGGGCGACCGGTAGAAGCGGAACAGGGAATCGACGCTGCTGAAGGTAAGCGAGTCGCACAGGGCCTGCAGGTCGGATTTGTAAATCCGTACGTCGTGGTAAGCCAGGAGAATGCGGCTGCTGTCGCCGGCAAGGCTGTCGGAGCGGAACGAGATCAGCGTATCCGCCGCCATGTACATTGAATCCGCCTCGGCAACGGAAACCATGAGCGGGCGGCCCCAGTTGCCGCCGCTGGCCTTCAGGTATCCGGTTTCCCGGTTGTAGGCTGCATCTTCGCAAAAAATAGTGGTTTGGGCCGATGTATCCTGCCAGATGACGTTGCCGGACGCAATGCCCAGGCCGATATCTTCCCGGAAGGCTACGGCATCCGCCTCCAGTATATTGGGCGGCTCGCTGATCCTGGAGCGTCCTTTGGTGGAATAGACTTCGTTCTTTCCGTCGTATACGATTTCATCGGCGGTGATGTCCTGTTTATCGCTTTTGAAATGGGCTTTTCCATTCAGCACGGTTTTGTCCATTTCCTCAAAATACCGGATCTGTTCAGCGGTCGCTACCCGGTCCTTGTCCTCAAAATAGGCATCGCCGTCGAGGGTGTACTCCTTTAATTCACCGTTATACCGGATGGTTTCAGCGGTGGCTTTCTGATCGCCTTTGGCGTACTGGGCATTTTCCCTGAATTCCGCCAGGTTGTTGGCGGTATCGTAAAAACCAGCTTCGCAGTAGATCCTGGTGCTGTCGCCGCCGATCACGGTAGGCCCGAGGAAATGAACGACCTTGTTTTCAGCATTAAAGAGCAAGGTATCGGATCGCAAGGTGAATTTGGGATCCACCACCAGGACACTGTCCTTGAAATAGGCTTCCCGCTGGTCTACGTAGTAATATCCCCGCCGGCTGGTGAGCTGGGTTTCCGAACTGGTCAGGGTTGCGCCGTCCTGATAGGTGGCAATCTTCGTATTCAGGTCGTAGTTCAGGCGGTTGGTAAACAGCTTTTGGTCGTTGTTGAGCAAAATGACCTCACCGAAAAGGTCGGCGATGCGCGTTTCCGAATTGTACACCAGCGAGTCCGAAAAAACGCTCAGCGAGTCGCCGTGCTGGATCAGCACGTGGCCCATTGCCACCACCCGGGTGCCGTTTTCGATGGTAGCGGAATCGCAGTACATGTAGACGCTGTCCTGGCTCAATTCTACATGGCCGATCAATTTCTGAACAACACGACCGCGTTTCTGCTGATATTCCAGGACATCCGCGTGATCGACGTCCACCCGGGTCCGGGCAGTATCCTGGGCAGCAGGGGGCGGGGAAACGGGGCCCGGCTTCCGGCTTTGCGCACCGCCGGAAATGGCAAAGGCCAGCAGTAATGCAACCACTGCGGCGATGCGGTTTCCGGGTAATCGCAGGAAAGTCGTCCTGATCGTTTTTTTCTTGAAATATTCCATCGGTAACGATTGCGTTTTCGGCTGCAAGGTACATATCCGGCGGCCTTTTACGACGGTAATGTTTAGCGCTTTAACCTTCTGTTAACCCGATTCGGCATTCGCGGGCTTTAAATGTGTATTTTTTACACTAATTCTCTTCCGGTTGTGCGATAATTGCGCTACCTTGCCTCCAATTCCGCTACATCCGATTAATTATGACTGATTTAAACAATTTCTTCAAGTCGGCTTTTACGGTTGACAATGTCATCTTCGGTTTTGACGAGGCCGACCTGAAGGTATTATTGATCAAACGCGGGGAAGAACCGTACAAAGATACATGGGCGTTGCCGGGATATTTCGTTTATCCGAATGAAAATCTGGATGAAGCTGCAGGCCGGGTACTGGAGGAGTTGACAGGGTTGCGGAACGTATTCCTGGAGCAGGTCAAAACCTTCGGCGCGGTCAACCGCCACCCGTTCGGCCGGGTCATTACGGTAGCTTATTTTTCACTGGTCAAGATCAATGCCTACAACGTTCAGGCAGCCTCTATCGCCAGCGATGCGGAATGGCATTCTGTCTCAGACGTTAAAGACCTCCCCTTCGACCATATGGAAATCCTGCAGGCTTGCTTCAACCGCCTGAAATGGTCGATCCGGACCCGACCGGTCGGCTTTGAGCTCCTCCCGCCGAAATTCACCCTCACAGAGCTGCAGCACCTCTATGAGGCCATCCTGGAAACACCCCTTGAAAAACGCAATTTCAGAAAGAAGATCCTGTCTATGAACCTCCTCATCGACCTGGAAGAATCGCAGGAAGGCGTAGCGCACCGCCCCGCCCGCCTTTACCAGTTCGACCCGGAAAAATACCGGCAATTCCTCTCCGAAGGCTTTATCTTTGAATTGAAAGAAACCAAAAAACGGGACAACAGGCGCAAATTGCAGGAAGTTTGAGGCAGTTGTCAATTGTCGGTCGAATACCCGTAGAGACGGAAGATTTTCCGTCTCATTTCCCGCCCCATTTTCCGTCTCATTTCCCGTCTCATTTCCCGCCCCATTTTCCGTCTCATTTCCCGTCTCATTTCCCGCCCCATTTTCCGTCTCATTTCCCGCCCCATTTTCCGTCTCATTTCCCGCCCGCCCCATTTCCCAAAATCCCCGCATCCCATCCCATCGGCAGCGCGGGCCGTCAGGTCCGCCATGCCGGGTGTGCATCCGGGTTGCATTTTTACGTTTCCGGCCTGCAGGGCCGGTATGTGATGGCTCCGGCCAGGCAATCCCCGTACGACCGGTTCCGAATCGCCGGTCAGCGGCAGGCAGGCAGGTGGTCGGATGGGATTCGGCCCCGGGTTTGGGAATGACCGGGTTTAAAACAAATTTAACTTTTTATCAAATAATAACCCATTAGAATATCCCAAAATATGTTACTTTTGCCGAAGCAAATCACAATCTCCATTGCACCGGCAACCTGCGCTGCAGTTATCCGCAATTCCAAAATCCGACAGCTGATCCCTTTTTACACACCGGAACAACTGCGAAATCCGCCTAATGGCCTTCGGGCTGCCCTTCGAGACGACACATATGGGAAATCACCGGGTCAATCCGGCGAGGAAAATTTTTTTTAGTAGGCTTGTACACTACAACCATCTACCTGCGTCCCAATTGGTGAGAAACAAAACAACAATGGTTTTTACAACCCGGTCGAATTGCAGAGACGACAAATCCGGATTGCGGTTTAGCGGTGGCCAGGGACCGGGATTGCGGTTAATGGCCGTGCTCCTTCTGGCATTCCTCTCCTTTCAGATCAGGGCTCAATCGGTCATCACGCTTGAGAATTGCGGCTTTTCCTACATTGACCCGCAGGACCAGGCCACCCATACCTCCCCCGCCCATGATACCCTGGTTTACACCTCCTATTTCACGGATGCCGGCAAAAGCAGGGCTTTTTATGTGGATTTGAACGCATTCGGCGGCCAGCAGGTCGACCGGGGCCGGGTTTGGGCCATCCTCCCGGATCAGACGCTGAAGGACCTTGGCGCCATAGCCTTCGGCAACTGCGTGGATTGCATTGACGGTTTCGCATTGGTGCATGAGGGTGCTCTTCAGGTATCGGGTATAACGGATAAGAATGCCATGAATATGTGGCTGGAATCTTTCAATCAACCGCCGTTCGCCTTGCCCGGCAACCTGCAGACCCTTACCGGTGTCGGCCGGATCAGCGGCCGGATCCCGCTTTGCGCCGTCGGGTTCAAGGTTGAGTTCATTGTGTACAGCAACCCGGCCAGCACCACCACTGAATTTTCCTGCCATATCCTTTGTCCCGAGGTTATTGCCGATTGCGCCATTGCCAAATCGGGTCGGATCGATTGCCAGAAAGACAGCCTGTTCCTGGAAGCCGTCATCCCGGCGGGTTGTTTCCCGGCGGACGCCAAAGCGACCTGGCGCCATTCAGACGGTTGGTCGTCGGAGGGGCCCGCCGCCGCCCGGTCGCTGGCGGGGCACCTGGGCTGGTACTACCTCGAAGTAGAAGACGAATGCTGCATTGTGCGGGATTCCGTCTTGCTGGAGTCGCCGCCGTTTGCCGATGCCGGCCCAGATCTGGATGTCTGCGACGGCGATGCCCTTAACCTGGCGGGCACAGGCGGCCTCAACCACCATTGGACGCTGCCGGACGGCTCGGCATTCAACGATTCCATACTGGTCTTCAACCCGCTTTCAGCAACCCAATCGGGCATTTACATCTTAAACGCGACAAACGCGGAAGGATGCCCGGATACCGATACCCTGGAATTGGCCGTTCATACCCCGCTCCCGCCCGAGGTTGAATACGCCCCCCCATGCATCGGCGATACCCTGGAGCTGAAGTTGGTCAATGCCCCCGATTATCAAACCTTCAGCTGGGCAGGCCCCCAAGGCGGCGCCCTACCCCAAAATCCGGTAATTGCCGGTTTCCGGGAAGCGGATGCGGGCATTTACACCCTGACCTTAACCGACGGCTTCGGCTGCCAGAAGTCCGTTCCCTACGACATTTCCGGGAAGGAGCCGCCCGGTCTGGAAACCGATATCCGGGAGAGCTGCGACAGCGTCCGGGTAACGCTTTCACCGCCGGACTACGCATACCAATGGAGCAGCGGCACGCTCGGGCCTGAATTCGCTTCCGCTACCGGCGGTGAATTTGCCGTAACAGTCACCGACCCGGCGGGTTGCAGCGCCGTCAGACAAGTCCTCCTGCCCGAGCCGGAAGGGCCCGAGGTGAATTTAACCGTGAACCAGCCCAAATGCCCGGGCGATACGGGCGAACTGGATATCGAACTCGAAAACCCGGATCAGCCGGCAGTATTTTCCATCGACGGCGGCCAATCGTTCTTTGCGCAACAGGAAGTCAAAAACCTGGCTGCCGGAAATTATACCCTGACGGTGATGGACGACCTGGGTTGCATCCAGGAATTCCCCGTTGAAGTGGTTGCGCCGGACACGTTGTTTGTCAACCTGCCGCTGGAAGAACTGCTCGTCCGGCCGCTGACCCCCGTCAGCCTGAGCGCTGAAACCTACGGTCAGATCAGCCGGATCCAGTGGTTGCCGGGCAGTATCGACACTGGTGAGCCGAATACGGAATTCACGGCGGTCAACAATATGGATATCCGGATAATTGTGGAAGATGAGCGAGGCTGCCTGGCCACAGACGGGTTTCCGCTGACCATCGAGCTGGGCGAAATTTACATCCCCAACGCTTTCTCGCCGGACGGCGACGGCCTGAACGACCGTTTCACCTTTTACAGCGACGGTGGGTCCGGCGAACGAATTGCCCAACTGTTCCTATTTGACCGCTGGGGCGCACTGGTCTTTCAGACCGGCGATATTGACCTGAATGTGGAATCTTTGGGTTGGGACGGCAACCTTGGCGGCAGGCGCCTGCCCCAGGGCGTATACGCCTATTATGGAACGGTCCGGTTCGGGAACGGCGTCATCAAGGCTTACAAAGGCGATGTCACCCTTTTGCGAAAACAATAATCAGAATGTTGAGAATTATTTTCTTTTGCTCCTTACTCTGTTTCACTGCCGGATTGCAGGCCCAGCGCTTCGAATTCGGGGTAGAGACCTACACCGGCATCGCCTTTTCGACATTCAAGGGTAATTTGCCCAAAATGGTGGGTTTTTCCGAACTCGAGATCTCCAAAGGCCAATTGGACACCGCCTTTGCCAATTTCAACCTGGATGCGCCCAAATGGCTGCGCGACCTTTATCCCGGCATCCGGATCGAGGTAAAAGGCGACGTGATCAAACGCGTAACCCGCCCTGTGAAAACGGTCCGGTTCTTCGGCAGAACAGCCTGGTTCGGCGGCAGTTTTTCCATTTCCGATCCCCGGCTGGCCGAGCAACCTGAATCCCAGAAATTCAAGAATCAATTCAAGGCCATCCGGCTGTCGCTTTCCGGCAAAGCCGAAGAACTCGCCGTGCACCTGGCTGTAGTCGCTGCGGCGGACGCGACCAAGGTAAAGCCGTTCTTTTCCAAACGCTACGATCTGGAGGGCTTTATCGATGCCAAACAAATCCTGCTGGGCCCCGACCCTTTCCTGGAATGGGGGAACAAAGGCAACAATTCCCTGGACGCCGAATTGATCGGCGGGGTGCGCTTCACGGCCGACCCCTCCCCTGTCGTGGATCTGGGCAGCGTGTTGTTCATTCGCGACAAACTGGACAGCCTGATGGAAGGCGGCATCCTTTCAACGGTGGAAAACCTGACCGATAAAATCGCGGAAGGCCTGCAGAATGTCATTTTCGGCCGGTTTAGAGATCCCAGGGTCGTACCGTCGGTAGGCTGGTATGCCCGGCCGACGCTCCACGCCCGGTTCGGCGGCCGGTTTTCGCTGGGGCTGGGCGCCGAACTGAGCCTGCAACAACACACGTCCATCAAAGGAACCAACCCCATGTTTTCGGCTTACGGCTTTGCCGGATTGAAAATAGATTTCATCAAGCAACAGTCTCGATAATATTCAAAACCATCGCATATGATCCGGAAATATTTACTTCTTATCCTGGCAGTGATCATCACAGGGCTGTTTACGGAAGTTTCGTCCCAACAAGGATACACAAAACACCGGTATCTGGCAATCCTTGACGATGCGCAATTGGGCCTGGGCCTTAAAACCACTTCCGTTTTTGCACTCGACGACCGGGCCCCGTTATCCGCGAATCCGCATTTTCAGGCGATGTGGAACCTGATCCAGCTGGGCGCCAAGCTGGAATCGCTGCTCCACGGCACAGAGGAGCCGCTCAGCAATCTCAGCCTGAATCAGGAATTCGGAAGAAACGGCTACAACAAGACCCTGCTGACGTTCTTCGCCTGGTACGGGTTCGGCGAGTCGACCGATACCAAGATACAGCGGCATTTCATCGAATTCGTCATCAGCAGCGGCTATTTCAAACAAAGCCGGAAGGGTACCAACCTGCAATTGAACTACAGGATGAACCTGCTAAAAACCAATTACGGCGCCGGCGGCAACAGCCTTCAGCGAACCTTCGACTATGAGATCTATGCCGGTGCGCGGGCGGGATTTGACTGGAGCTTCCGCAAATCGGAAGGGGATGCCGGTTTCTTCAATTACCTCAACAGCGAGGTCGAACGGATCGCCTATGAGAATGAATTCACGGCCTCCCAACTCATCGCGCTGGAAGACCTGGTTGAAACCAGCAAGATCCTGTTGCCCGAGGATGTCGGCGGACGCGCATTCTTTATCGGTCCCACGGTCGGAGCCCGGCTTTCAAAGCCCATCATGAAAAACTTCAGGGTCTTTGCAGATCTTCAGGGCTTTTATGACATCATGGATCTTGTGGACGGCAGGCAAGGCGAGGAGAACCGGAGAAGCCAGCACCAGATCAACCTCTCGCTCGGCGCCAGCCTGATGATCGGCTCCGAAGGGGAGATGAACGTCCGCAGCTTTTATTGAAACCGTAACCCGGCAACAGCGGGCTATTGCGGCATCGCTTCCGGCCCCAATACCTGGTAATGGCTCGTATCCCTGAAATGAAAATACGGACTTGTCCTGAACCATTCATAGGGCATGGCGCCGAAGGGTTGAAAAAAAGCATTGTTTTGAGGCAGGAATTTGTCCATCGGCACATTCGGGTCGTAAATAATGACCGTTCGGGTCGAATCAGGGGAGCGGCGGGCTGAAAGGTAAAGGGTTTCGAAGGAGGATCCCCAGCTCAGTTGCAGCAAACCCATCGGTACGTTTTGCTGATCAACGGCAAACTTGGTTCCGGGATAGGCCCGGGTTCTCTCCAGTAAGCGTTCGTACCAATCAATGCGCTTGCGGTATTCAGGGCTGATGGCCGCAATATGGACCAGCCTGACGACAATCAGTGCAAAGACCGCAGGCCAGAACCACCGTTTAAGCTGCCAGCCCGGGGCCAGGTCATACAAAAAAGGAACAAAAACAAATATCCCGAGGGGTTGGTAAAAACTCTCCGTATGGAACCGGACCCCTCCCCAATCAAAAGTCCCGTTGATCAATACAATGTAACCCAGTGAAAACAGGGTCACCAGGCCGGCTTTCCACCATTGCCGGCGACGGAAATAGATCGCCGCCAGGACCAGAAAAAGCAACAAAAACACATAATAATCCGAAAACAGGTATCCGCCGAACAAGCGGGTGCTCCGCCAGGAGAAAAAACCCGGGATTTTTGCCAGCAATCCTTCGGAAAGCTTATAGGCGCCCGCGTCGTAATCCGCCGTTTTTACCAGGATAAATTTGACGCCCAGCCAGATCAAACCGCTCAGGCAAAATAGCCAGAAAGCCGGCTGACGCCGCAAAGGAAGCGAAGCAAGGAAAAAACCGCTCAGAAAAACCCAGGGGATAAAGGTTAAAGGATGAAAGAATATCACCACCGCCGCCAGGGGAAACAACAGGATCAGCCGCCACCACGCCATCCGTTCCCCGGCCGTTGCAACCCCGAAAACAAACAACAACAACGCACACCCCTGCAGCAACTCCGATTGCACCCAGTAAAAAGAATGGTTGGTCAGCATCAAAGTAAAAAAACCAAGCGCCAGGGCCATCGTCCTGTTCTTGAATCCCCATGCCAGCAGGATAAAAAGGAATAGCGGAAATGCAACGAAAGCAAAGGAGTACACCACCAGAAGAGCATTAAGGGACCACCCCAGTTTGACGCCCAGCAACGGAAAAGCCTGGGTGGCCGCCGCTCCGAAACGATTGGTCTGAATGGCAAGCCCTTTTCTGGTTATGATCTCAAAAAGCTGAAAGGCCGTATCCGGCATGATGATCCGTTCCAGGTAAAACACCCGGGACAAAACCGTCAACCCGGCAAAAACCAATATCCCCGCCAGCACCGCTTTTGTTGGATTGAGCCTGCCTTTGTTCAGTATTTCCAACGCCATAGAACGAGCAATAATTGAGGAATCGAACAATCAATTTTTATCCGGATACTGAGCCTGGATCTTCGACAGCTTGTCCAGCACCTTTTCGTATACGCGTTCCAACCGGTCGGGGTCTTCCCGCAATATGATCATGGTCTGATCAAAATCTTCCCGCCTGACCCCGTAATGCGTCATAATGAGCTGATAAAGCGATTTGCCGAGCGTATCCCGGTCGCTCATATTGACCGTTTCCATTTCGCCTTCCGCCATATGGACTTCTGCCAGGATGTTCACCAGCTTATCCTCGTCGATCAACAGTTTTTCCTGCTTTTCTCCGCAACCTGCTGTCAATCCGGCGCTGAAGAGGATCAGGATGAATATTTTGGGATGCATTTATAGGTAATTGCAGTTTGTTCAATCGGATCAATCCCTCCTTCGCTGACTCCGTCTGCCGTAGGCGACTTTGTCGTCCGGAGGCTGAAGCTTCGGCCACCGGGCGACGAAGCTTTCAGCGAAGGTGCCGGGCGGTGGAATCATTCGAAATCTTCATTTAAAAAGTTTCGGATACCAGATTCCCGCTACCATGGCCTTGCCCGATGACCATTCCGACCACCGGTTCATTTGCCCGTCGATGCGGACGATACCGCAGGTCGGCAGATTATCCAGGCGGGCTGAGAACTGGTTGGCCACCGAGGTAAAGGTCGGATTATGCCCGAACATCAGGACCGTTTGCCAGTCATCCGGAAATGCCCGGATCAGGTCGATGATCGTTTGCGTGAAGGCTTCGTATATGGCGGGTTCTTCGCGGATTTCCTTTTCATCAATACCGAAGGCCTCGGCGAAATAACCGGCTGTCGTAAGGGCCCGGTTAGCCGTGCTCGATACCAGCGCATCGGGCCGAACGCCGGTGCCGGCCAGCCAGGCCGCCATTTTCGGCGCATCCTTGATACCCCGGTCGCCCAGGGGCCGGTCGAAATCCCGCAATCCGGGGTGATCCCAGCTCGATTTGGCGTGTCTGACCAAAAAAACAGTTTTCATAGGCAGCGGTTTACGTTTTAGTTAACGACCTTTGCGCCCGAAATATATCGAACTTTCAATGGATTTTAAAAACAAAGTTGTCTGGATCACCGGAGCTTCCTCCGGGATCGGTGAGTATCTCGCCTACGCCTTTGCCGAAAAAGGCGCCCGCCTGATCCTGTCGGCCAGGAACGCGCAGGAACTGGAACGGGTGAAAAACCAGTGTGCCGACCCCGAATCGGTGATGACGCTGCCGCTGGATGTTGCGGATTTCAACCGGATTCCAGGCGCTGCGGAAGAAGCCGTTGCCCGCTTCGGCCGGCTGGACCTGCTGATCAACAACGCCGGCATCTCCCAGCGGGACTCCGCCATGAACACCGGCCTGGATGTAGTGCGGAAGATCATGGATGTCAACTTCACCGGAACGGTAGCCGTCACCCACGAGGTACTGCCCCATATGCTCGCTCAAAAAAGCGGACAGATCGTCGTGATGAGCAGCGTTATGGGCAAATTCGGCACGCCCTGGCGCTCCAGCTATTCCGCCTCCAAACACGCCCTCCAGGGTTATTTCGATTCCTTGCGCGCCGAGCTGGTTGAGGCCGGCATTCCGGTCACCATCATCTGCCCGGGATTTGTGCGGACCAACGTCACCATTAATGCCTTGAGGGGCGACGGCACCCCGAATAACGTGATGGCCGAAACCACCGCCAACGGCATTCCGCCGGATGTCTTCGCACAGAAAGTGCTGCGTACCATTGCTGCCAAAAAGGAAGAAGCGTATATCGGCGGCTTCCGGGAAGTGCTCGGGGTTTACCTTAAGCGATGGCTACCGGGGGTGTTTTCGCGAATGATCGCCCGGGTAAAGGTGAAGTGAGGCTTGGGTCGAAAATTGACCAAAGGCTGGTTGGTAAAAGTTTAAGGTAATAAATTTATAGCTTAATGAACCGAACGGCCTCCGCATTTTCCATTTTGAGGAAATAAACGCCCTTAGGCAGTGACCTGATATCGACATAACCCTTTGGGTCTGGCGAAACCCCCAACATTTGAGAACCATTCAGGTTATAAACAACGCCTTTTTGCTTCAATGAAGAGCCTTTTATCTGCAGATAGAACGCAGCCGGGTTGGGGAAGACCATCAAGTCCGGTTGACGGGCTTCAACCGTTTTGACGGCATTCGGTGTCGTTCGTTCGTAACTGAATCCGCCACCCCCGCCCGAACCTTGCCAGGACAAAAATTTGATATCGAAATAAACGCTGTCAGTGATCAGATGGACGACCATATCCTTGTTGACCATTGCAGGAGGATTTTCATTCACGGCCGTTTCCCAGTCCTTGAAATCCAGTGATTCCAAATCCGCGGTAGTACCGAAAGCCCATTTTGTATCTGCCGGGCTGACATCTTCCACATATCCGGTTTCGGTGGCGATATTAAAAATACCCTGGCTGTTTTTCCGGGTGATCCAGACATGATCGGTAAGGCGATCCTGGTTGGCTTCCAGAG
Organism: Lewinellaceae bacterium; assembly: GCA_020636325.1. Classification (GTDB taxonomy): domain Bacteria; phylum Bacteroidota; class Bacteroidia; order Chitinophagales; family Saprospiraceae; genus JACJYC01. Next base: position 506,537 of record JACJYC010000004.1, on the reverse strand, counting down.
TCCAGTCGGAATTATTGGCTTTGCTGAACGTAATTTTAGGACCTCCCCAGATGGTTTGAGTCAGACCGGCGGTTTGAGCCGTAAAGAGAAAGAGTGCAAAAAGGATAAATATTCTTTTCATAATGATTGGCTTTAGAAAGTCATTTTTCAAACTTACCCAATAAAAATGTATTTGCAGTCACCCCGGGGAATGTGAACTGGCAACCTGTCTGACATATTTTGAAAAACAGGATACCTCAACCTTAATTAATTGGTATCAATTGGATGTACCGGTCTCGGCAAACCTATTCACTATCCTTGCTTCCGACATTTCCATTTTTTCTTTAGCTTTGGGGCGAGAATAATGCCCATATTTATGAACCGGTTCCTCTTCACGGCGCTTACCGCCCTTTTGCTCGCCTTGAACGCCTGTGCGCCCAAAAAGGAAACAGCTGACGTCCTTTTCACCAACGGCAATATCTACACGCAGGATGCGGAAAACCCTTCCGCTCAGGCCATCGCGGTCAAAGACGGCAGGGTGATCTGGGTTGGGAGCCAGGCTGAGGCCGATAACTGGAAAGGCGAACAAACCGAAGTCGTGGATCTCGGCGGGCAGTTTGTCATGCCGGGGTTCATCGAAGGGCACGGCCACTTTTCCAGCTTGGGGTCCAGTCTGATGAACCTGAATTTCATGAAGTCGAAGAGTTGGGCCGAAATTGTGGATATGGTTGCGGAAAAGGTCAAAACCGCCAAACCGGGCGAATGGATCATCGGCCGGGGCTGGCACCAGGAAAAATGGACCGAAGCACCGGAAAGGCAGGTGCTCGGCTACCCCTACCACGATGACCTGAGCGCCGTTTCACCCGATAACCCGGTCCTGCTCAGTCATGCCAGCGGACACGGGCTTTTTGCCAACGCCAAAGCCATGGAACTGGCCGGCGTTTCACCGGAAACACCCAATCCTTCCGGCGGCGAGATTGTCCGGGACAGCCGGGGTGAGGCCATCGGCATGTTTGAAGAAAGAGCGCAAAGCCTAATTTACCGGGCGTACGAATCGTACCTGGCAACCTTGTCTCAAAAGGACCTTCACGACAACTGGCTCAAGGGCATCGAACTGGCCCAGGAGGATTGCCTCAGAAAAGGGATCACTTCATTCCAGGACGCGGGATCCGATTTCCAGGAACTCCGGGACTACCGGCAACTCGCCGAAGACGGCAAACTCGACCTTCGCCTCTGGGTCATGATGCGCCGGCCCTACGAAGAAATGAAGGACAGCCTGGCCGGCTACCCCGTGATCGATGCAGGCAACCGCTTTTTTACCTGCCGCGCCATCAAATCGGAAGTCGACGGCGCACTGGGCTCCTACGGCGCCTGGCTGCTGGCCCCATACGAGGACAAGCCCGGATTTACCGGTCAGAATACCACCCCGCTCGAAACCGTCCAGAATATAGCAGACCTCTGCATTGAAAACGGCATGCAACTCTGCGTACATGCCATCGGGGACCGCGCCAACCGGGAAGTGCTCAACATCTTTGAGCATACCTTCAACACCCATCCCGACAAAAAGGACCTTCGCTGGCGGATAGAACATTCCCAGCACCTCGACCCGGCCGATATCCCCAGGTACAGCCAACTGGGGGTCATCGCCTCCATGCAGGCGATACACTGCACCTCCGATGCGCCGTTTGTGGTCAAGCGGCTTGGCGAAAAAAGAGCGCGGGAAGGCGCTTACCCCTGGCGATCCCTGCTCGATGCGGGCGCGGTGGTCACCAACGGTACCGATACGCCGGTGGAAGACGTTGACCCGATTGCCTGTTACTACGCCTCCGTCACCCGCCGGCGGCCGGATACCGGGCTGGAATTTTTCCCGGAACAGCGATTGACCCGGAAAGAAGCCCTCTATTCCTATACGCAGGCCAACGCCTATGCCGCCTTCGAGGAAAATGACAAAGGCTCCATTCAAAAAGGCAAACTGGCGGATTTCACGGTCCTTTCAAAAGACCTGATCAATTGCACCGACGACGAGATCCTTCAGACAGCGGTATTAATGACCATTGTGGACGGCAAAGTCCGATTCCGGAAAGCACAATAAGCCAATTTCAACCGAGCAACCGATGGAGATCACACCAGAGACCTTGTGGCAGGACATCACCGATTTTTTCCGAAACCTGGAACCGGAACACTGGGGAATCGGCGGAATTTCCCTGCTGCTGCTTATCATCCTGTTCCGGTTTACCCGCCGAAAAAAGAAGGATAAACCCATTGCAGCGGCGCCCTCCGGCGGTTTGCAGATAAACGTCTTTCAAATTGCCCCCCTGGGCAGGGACGCCTTCCTCAAACTGTTTAATCCGGGCCCTCCGGTGACCCTCAGCAAACTTGACATCGTAGGACGGCAGGATATCGCGGTCAAAAATGCCCTGGCCGGCCACCTGATCGAAACCGGCGCCCTGTATAGTTTGCTCATGGAGGCCACCGGCGCAGCCAGGCTCGAAACCAATTTCACCATGGCCATTACCTATGTCGACGCCTCGGGCACGGCCTGGAAACAAACCCTGGATCCCGCAACCCAGCTGCAAAAAGCCCCGAAGGTTGTAAAAAAATAATTGGCTGCCGATTTTCATTCCGGCAGTTATCGCATACCAAAACCGATTCTCTGCTCATGCCGCGCTTGAGTCTCCAGATAGCATTTATCGCACTTCAGTTGCTTGCTCTGGCCACGCCGTCCGGCGGACAAACCGCCAGGGTGATCCCCCAACCGGATACCCTGTTCCTTCAGGCATTTGAGTACCGCTGCATCGGCCCCACCCGGGGCGGCAGGGTAACCGCCGTAACAGGCGTCGCATCCCAACCCTCTGTTTTTTATATGGGCAGTACGGGCGGGGGCGTCTGGAAGACCGATGATTACGGGACGACCTGGAAAAATATCTCCGACGGCTATTTCGCATCCCCGTCCATCGGCGCCATACGGGTAGCGCCCTCCAATCCTTCGGTCATCTACGCCGGAACGGGCTCCGACGGCATCCGCAGCAACGTGATCGCCGGTAAAGGCGTCTATAAATCCGAAAATGCCGGCAAAACCTGGAAATTTACCGGCCTGCGCGAAACCGGCCATATCGGTGCAATTGAAATCCATCCGGATAACCCGGATATCGCATTTGCCGCTGCCATCGGTCAGGCCTTTCTACCCAATCCGGAGCGCGGACTGTATCGCACCAAGGACGGCGGCAAGTCCTGGCAGCAAGTCCTCTACATCGCAGATACGGTAGGTATAGTCGATGTTGAATTCGCTCCGGACAATCCGGATATCCTCTACGCAGCGGCCTGGCGGGTGGAGCGAAAACCATGGACCATTATTTCAGGCGGTGAGAACGGCGGCGTTTACAGATCGGAGGACGGCGGCGACACCTGGAAAAAACTGTACGGCGGACTGCCCCAGGCCCAGATCGGTAAAATCGACCTGGCCGTTTCAAAAGCCGCACCCTCCAGGTTGTACGCCCTGGTGGAGGCGCCCGAAGGGGAAGGCGGGCTTTACCGGTCGGATGACCGCGGCGCGAATTTCGAATTGGTCAGCACCAAAAAAGAGCTGTTGTACCGCCCTTTCTATTATTGCAATGTGGATGCCGATCCGCAGGACGCCGATGTCGTTTACGTTTCCGCTGAAGGTTTCTTCAAGTCTTTGAACGGCGGAAAAGGCTGGTCGTCCCAGCGCACGCCGCATGGCGACAATCACGACCTTTGGATCAATCCGGCCGACAGCAAGGTCTTCATCCAATCCAATGACGGCGGGGCCAATATTACAACCAACGGCGGCCAAACCTGGTCGACCCAGGACAATCAACCCACCGCCGAGCTCTATCAGGTGGAATTCGATGACCGGTTTCCATACCGCGTCTACGCCGGCCAACAGGACAATACCACCATCGCCGTCCCCTATTTACCGCCCTACCCTTCTCCCGGGGGGGCGCAGGGCTACTGGGAGGAAATCGGCGGCTGCGAAACCGGCCCCGCCGTACCCAAACCCGGCGACCCCGACATCGTTTATTCCAACTGCAAGGGCCGGTTCGGGGTTTACGATCGCCGGACGGGGCAGGAATTGCAATACTATATCGGAGCCGCCAACATATACGGTCATGATCCGGACGATCTGGAATTCCGGTTCCAGCGGGTAGCGCCGATCCATGTTTCTCCACACGACCCGAATGTCGTTTATCAGGGTTCTCAATACCTCCATAAGACCACTGACGGGGGCAAAACCTGGGCAATCATCTCCCCTGATCTCACCGCCCGCGATCCCGCAACGCAGGTCGTATCCGGCGGACCGATCACCCGCGATGTCACGGGCGAGGAATATTACAGTACGCTGTATTCCATCCGGGAATCCCCCCTCCGGAAAGGCCTGATCTGGACGGGCGCCAACGACGGCCCCGTATACGTCACCCGCGACGGCGGCAAAAAATGGGAGAATGTCACGCCGCCCATGGCCGGCGGCGGCCGGGTGGATTGCGTGGAACCCTCCAGGCATAAGGAGGGTAAAGCCTATGCTGCGATTTTGCGTTACCAACTCGGCGATTGGCGGCCCTACATTTACAAAACGGAGAACTACGGAAAAAGCTGGACCTTGCTCACGACCGGCAAAAACGGCATTCCCGCCGATTACCCGACCCGGGTCGTCCGGGAAGACCCCGAACGGGAAGGCCTCCTGTACGCCGGAACCGAATACGGGCTCTATATCTCCATGGACGACGGTCTGAACTGGGTGGCCTTCCAGCAAAACCTCCCCATTACGCCGGTAACCGACCTGAAGATCAACCGGGGCGACCTGCTCGTTTCCACCATGGGGCGTTCGTTCTGGATACTGGATGACCTTTCCGGCCTGAGGCAGTTCTCCCAACCGGTTGCGGAATCCAAAGCCTGGTTATTTCAACCCAGGGATGCTGTCCGCATGCGGTACCAGGGTTCGAGAAAAGGCTCCATTCCCGAATATCCCGAGCCGGCTGCCGTTATCGATTATTACCTCAAGGACCCTGCCGAAGGGGAAATCGTCCTGGAGATCTTTAATGCAAAGAAGGAATTGATCCGGTCGTTCAGCAGCCATAAAAAACCCGGAGAACCCCGGGATGAAGAACCCGATATGGCCACGGGCATCCGGACCATCCAGGTTGCTGGACAACTGTCCACTTCACCCGGCCTTCACCGGTTCCACTGGGATATGCGGCACCAGGGGCCCTGGGATAAGGACGCTAAAGAATCGGATAAGAGCGGCCCGGTGGCGGCGCCGGGGCTGTATGCGATCAGCCTGACCGTCAACGGCCAATCATTGGTTCAAACCCTGAGAATACTCCCTGACCCGAGGGTAATAGCTACCGGGGTCACTGAAGAAGAGCTGGCTGCGCAGGAAAATCTCGCCATCCGCATCCGCGACCTCGAAAGCCGCGCGAAAATCCTGGCGGACAACATCGCTAAAAAATCAGAAAAATTGAAGGAAAGCGGCGAAAACAGCCAATCCAGACCGGGCGCTGTCTTATCCGAGATCGAAACGAGGCTCGTTTCCTCAAAGGTCCGTTATACCCAACCGATGCTGATTGATCAGATCAAATACCTCGCCTATATGGTTGATCAGGCGGATCAGTTGCCCGGCAAGGACGCCTTTGACCGGTACAATGAATTGAAAACCGAATTGGAAAATTTAAATCTGAGGGCAGAGCAATGGCTAAAAGCCGATGAGACAAGCCGGGATTGATTATTTTCCGGAGGCGGAATCGGAAGGAGGCGAAGGGTTTTGCGCCTTATAGGGAGACGTGGAAGAACCTAATTTCTTTCCTAAAAATATGAAGGCCAGGGCAATGACCATGAGAGTAGTAGCAGGCATAGGAGTTGTATTTTGACCAGTTTAAAATCCTGACCTATTAATTACGCAGGAATTGATTTTTCATTGTGTCCGGTACCAGATATTTTAAAAGAAAAAAGCCCCCCGGGTATCCGGGAGGCCACAATTAAGGTAATTCACAGTGTTTATTGACGGATCAGACGGCGTACGCCGACACCTTGGTCCGTTTGTAAGCGAAGCATATAAATTCCTGGTACCAGATCCGCTGTTTGCAGCAGCTCCGAGTGGGGTCCCTGGGCTGTTTTTCCCGACAGGGTACGGATCACTTTCCCGTTGAGGTCCATCAGTTGCAGCTGGTAAGCGCCCGCTTGTCCGGCCTGCCATTCCACATAGGTTTCAGCGGAAGCCGGGTTGGGATAAACCGTCCAATCGAGGTCTTCAATGGTATCCGATGTACCTGTTGAAAGGGTGAAGCCCGGCCTGCCGGTCACATTATTTTCAATCAGGTCGACTGTAGCGCTGAAAGTGCTCGTACAGCCGTCAGGGCTGGTCATGGTCATGGTGACCACGTACACTCCCGGCTCGCTGTACACGTGGAGCGGCATAAATTCAGAGCTGGTCGTACCGTCGCCGAAATCCCATTCGAATTCGGCTCCGGGCGGTATGGAGAGATTCAGGAAGAACACGCCGCCCGCAACGCTGTCCTGTTCGATGAACGGCAGGAATAACGCCTGACAGCTCGAATCGGGGTAGATCACATTGCTGCCCGCCGCCAGGATCATGGACATGGTGCTGGAACAGCCGTTTGCCGTGACGATGGTCAGGCTGACGATGTACAAGCCGTCATTGCTGAAGGTATGCACCGGATTTTGCTGCTGGCTGGCCGTGCCGTCGCCAAAGCTCCAGAACCAGTTCACCGGATTGCCCACCGAAATGTCCGTAAACTGGAAGGTATAGAGGCTGACCGCCGTTTGAGAGAGGTTGAACATTGCCTGGCAATCCGGACCCTGGAAGATGTCGCCGTTGCCCACGCAAATATGTTCGCTATGGCTGCTGGTGCAACCGTTTTCCGTTGTGATCGTCAGCGTAACCTCATAAATGCCGGCCGCCTGGTATTCGTGCACCGGCGTCCATTCATCGCTGCTGGTGCCGTCGCCGAAACTCCAGACATAGGTCGCCTGCCCGCCCGGAATATAGGATTGATCCACAAACTGTACGGTCAAACCGACCGGGTTGAGGACGTCGGCAAAGAACCAGGCCTGGCAACCGGTGGAGTCGCCCGGGTTGCCGTCGCAATTGAACAGCTGATCCGGGCCGAACCCGGCGCAAACGGCATAGCAGGAGTTGGGGAAGGTAAGAAACCCTCCGTTCGGCGTAAATACGCAAACCGGATCGTAGGTTTGCGGACAGGCGTCGCAGCCCGCAGGATTTCCGCAAGAGAATACCTGATCCTCCCCGAAACCGGCGCAAAGGGCATAACAGATGTTTCCGAAAGTAATGGTGTCTCCCGTCGCACTGACCGCGCAAACCGGGTCGTAGTAGTTGGGGCAGAAACAACCGCTGTTGTTGCAATCCACAAAGGAATCCGGTCCGTAGCCCGCACAGGCGGCAAAACAGTCATTCGGGAATTCAACAATGGTAGAATCCACCATCACGCATACCGGCGCATAGATCTCATAACATTGGCAGCCGCCTCCGGGATTGCCGTCGCAGGAGAAGTACGCATCAGGTCCGAAACCCGCGCATTCCGCAAAACAGCTGTTGGTAAAGGTCAGCGTATCGCCGATAAGCGTAATCACGCAAACCGGGTCGTATTCCGGAACACAATTGCAGCCGCCGCCGTCGCAAGGCGCGTACTGATCGGGGCCGTAGCCGGCACATTCCGCAAAGCAGCTGTTCGGGAAGGTGATGGGCGCCCCGTTGGGGTTGAATACGCAAACCGGGTCATAAACCTGCGGGCAGTTGCAACCGGTTGAATCGCAGGAGTAATACATATCCGGTGTGAAACCGGCGCATTCCGCTTCGCAGGGGTTTGAAAAGGACAGGATGCCGCCGCCCGGCGTAGCTACGCAAACCGGATCCCATTCATCGGTGCACTGGCAGTCGCCGTCGCAGGATACATATTGATCCGCCCCGAAACCTGCGCACTCGGCATAACAACTGTTCGGAAAGGTGATCGTTTGCCCGTCCGGCGTGGTTACGCAAACCGGGTCGTAAACCTGCGGACAAATGCAGGGATCCGTTTCGCAGGTCGTGATCTGACCGGGACCGTATCCGGCGCATTGCGCTTCACAGGCATTCGGAAACTGTTGCAGGGTCCCGTCGGGAAGAATGGCGCAAACCGGGTCATAAACGGCCGGACAATTGCATCCGATCGTGTCCCCGACAATCACTTGCTGGGTAAAACTGGCCGAACAGTCCGACGTCGAAACCGTCAGCGTAACGGGATAAGCGCCAGGGCCGCCGAAGGTATGCTGAGGTTCGAGCTCGGAGCTTGCCGTCCCGTCCCCAAACGACCAGGTCCAGGTGTCGCCGGCCGAAAGGTTATAAAAAGCGACGATGTACGGATCCGCGCTGATCTGCTCATATACAAAAAAAGCCGCGCAGGTGCTGTCTATCGGCGGATCTACGACGTTGGCGCAAATATGGAAATTGGCCGTGTATCCGCCGATGGCCGTCGGCAGGTATTGGGTAATGAGCTGCCCCGAACACCAATCCATAGCGCTGGCCTGGATGATGCTGTTGGGGTTGACATTCTCCAGCGTGACCTCATAGTGGCCGCTGTCATCGGTAATCGCTTCAAGCGTGGCGCCTCCATGCTGGATATCGACCGGAAATCCGGGCAGCGGCGTCATCTGCTCCCCGAAAACCACCTGGCCCGATACGACAATGTCCTCCGCCAGGACCCGCCCCGTACCGAATAACACAAGGCCGATTATGGGCAGCAGTGTTGTCAGAATCTTTTTTAACTTTACCTTCATTTTAATATCATTTAAAGTGAAACCATCAAGACCGGAAGTGCCTTTCCGGTCTTGTTTTCTTTACAATTTCATGAGTTTGCGGGTAATCCAACCCAATGGCGTTTCCACCCGCAGCAGCCAGACCCCCGGGGGCAGATCCGCCACATCAATGCTGACCTGTTTGGTGCGATCGACCGGCCATTCGGCGTACAACTGTCCGGAAGAATGGAAAATATCCGCCCGGAGCATTAAAGCGCTCGATTGAACCCATATCCTGCCGGTTGCCGGATTGGGAAATACGTTTAAGGCAGGCTCCTTGCCGGGCCCAGCCGGTAATCCCACAAATTTATCCGGATTGAAGATGCTGATGTTGATCCCGCCGTTGATGAGCGGCATGACATGGAAAAGGGAATCGCGACCGATGACATCCTCCAGCTCGATCACGGTATGCAGCGAATCCGGGCCGTTGAGCAAATCGATCAGGTTGTCTTCCACCACAATGGAAAGCACCCCGATAATGCCGTCCCCGGAAACGGGGTCTTCCCCGAAACGGGTGACGGCCGCCTCCAGTTTCCCCCCCGGAAGCAGCCGTTGATAGATAAATGCCTGATTGTCCTGGCTCATCCACCCCCCGCTGAAGTCGATGAAAGCGCCTGCAATGATATCCGGGTCGTAATTCAGAGAGAACGCAAGGCCGTTAATGCCTTCAACCGGCAGTTGGTCGCTGCCGAAGAAAACAGGAATTTGCAGGACGGTTCCCTGCGGCACCGAAAGGCTGCCTGCCGGGTTTTCGATGCCCAGGCTCAGCGCGGGATGGATGCCGGGCAAACCGATGATGTATTGTTCGGGAAAAAAAGAGCCGGTTTCCAGCCCGTAATTGTTGTTCACGGCAAACAGGTCGCTGACCTCAACGAGGCCGTTGCCGTTGGCGTCAGCGTAGGCGTAGTTCGGCCCGCCGGGAAAAGACTGGCTCCAGAAGAATGCGGCGTCCTGCGGGGTAAATTCGCCCGACGGATTGATCCTGGCCGGTCCGACCGTGCCGTAGGCGTAACCGATATACAGCACATCGGCATTGTTGACCCGCCCGTTGTTGTTGGCATCGCCGGGATATATTTGTGCCTGAAGCCATACCGGAACAGCCAGCAAACAGCATAAAATGAGGCATTTGACGCTTTTAAAGTGCATGGGCGAATTAGTTGCCATTTAATTATAGGGCAAAGGTACAGCGGCCGGCCAGTCCGAAACAACTACATTTTATCGCATTTATCAACATAAAATGCAGTTTAAAATGATCAATATTAACCATAATATATTGTTATTCAAAAAATTAAATTACAAACAATAGGATAGTTTATCAATTATTTTTAGATTCCAATCCATTGTTTTCTCAGGATTCCGCATTTATTTTGCAATCCAGGTTGCAAGCAGAAGGCCTCCTGGTGGACAGTTATTATTTCAGCGGTCCTTAAAAAGGCGGATACAAATGCATCACAGCAAGTTGATACTTCTCCTTCAGAGCCTCGACAAAAGCGAAATCCGGGCTTTCAGCGATTTTGCAGGTTCACCCTATTTCAATAAAAATGAAGCGTTAGTACGCTTTTTTGACCTGCTGAAACCGTTTGGCGATCAGGCATTCAGGCATTCCGATCTGACCAGGGAAGCCATTTGGGGCAGATTCTGCCCGGATCGCTCCTATGATGAAAAAGAACTGAACTACCTGATGAGCCAGCTTACCAAACTGCTTGAACGGTTCCTGGGACAACGGCAATTCGAACAGGACGGGGTGCAACAGGAGATCTATCAGCTGGAAGCCCACCTCGAACGCGGGTTGGACAAAGGATACCGCTTTCTTGCCCGGCAAACCAGCGCCAGGCTCCGGGATCAGGCCGATCGGACAGCCTCAGCCCTCAGGCAGGCATTCGACCTGGCCAGGCTCGAAGAAATAGCCTTCTCCAATCAGGGTATCCGGAAATCCAACCCCAGCCTGCAGGCGGCTTCCGACCGGTTTGACGAATATTTCCTCTCAAAAAAACTGACCTATCTGTGTGCCTTGCTGGATTATCGGAAACAGTTCCCGGGCCAATACAATATCGCCATGTTGCCCGAGATCCGGTCCGCCCTGCAATCCGGTGAATACGACCATAACCCGCAGATTGCCATCCACGGCAGGCTCCTTGAAATGCAGATCGACCCGGGCAACACCCGGCTTTTTTTCGAATTCCGGCAATTGCTGTCGGAATTCAAAAACCGGCTCGTCCAAAAAGATGCGACGGATTTGTACCTGCACGGCATCAACTACTGCATCCAACAGGTCCGGCATGGACAGGCTGCTTTTGCGGAAACGCTCCTGAGCTTGTACGAAGAAGCCCTTCAGGAGGGATTCCTGCTCCAGGACGGCCATATATCTCCCTGGACCTACAAAAATGTGGTCAAACTGGGCCTGGGGCTGAACCAGTTCGACCGGGTGGAGCAATTCATTGTCGAATACACTGACCTGCTGCCGGAAAACCAAAAGACCGACGCGTTCCAGTTCAATATGGCCGACCTGCATTACCACCGGAAAGATTATGATCAGGCCCTGGACCACCTGAAGAACGTGGAATTCACCGATATCCACTACAAACTCGACGCCAGGGTGATCCTGTGCAAAGTCTATTTTGAAACCGGCGAATCGGAAGCGCTCTTGTCGCTGCTGTCCGCTTTCCGCATATTCCTGATGCGATCCGGGAATATTTCCAGGCAGGTAAAAGAGCCCTATCTGAATTTCATTTCCATTCTCGGCAAACTCCAGCGCGGCAACCAGGCGCATCCGGAAAAACTGGAGGTCCGGATCCGGAAAACGGCCATGCTGTCCAACAGAAACTGGCTGCTGCGGCAAATTAAGCTTGCCAACCCTAAAATGGGTTGAATTGTTTAATTTTGCGTTTCGATTCAAAAACAGCTGAAATGATCCTGAAAGAGGACCGGTATTTTTTTGAAGGCGGCATCGACCCGCTGGACCTCGCGGGCAAATACGACTGTCCGCTCTATGTTTACGACGGAGCCGTCATAGAACGGCAGTACCGCAGGATGGTCAACGCGTTCCAGGTACCCCGGCTCAGAATCAATTACGCCTGCAAAGCCCTGACCAATATCAGCGTGCTGCGCCTGTTCAAAAGCCTCGGCGCTTGCCTGGACGCTGTTTCCATTCAGGAAGTGCAACTCGGCCTCAAGGCCGGATTTGAACCCAGAGAGATCTCCTTTACACCCAACGGCGTCAACATCGACGAGATCATGGAAGGCGCCGAACTGGGCGTAAAGATCCATATCGATAATATTTCCATCCTGGAGCAATTCGGCCACCTGCGCCCGGATTATCCCATCGGGATCCGGATCAACCCCCATATCCTGGCCGGCGGCAATGCCAAGATCTCTACAGGGCATCTCGACTCCAAGTTCGGCATTTCGGTCCATCAGCTGCCCCACGTATTGCGCCTCGCCGAAACCCTGAAATTGAAGGTTGAAGGCATCCATATGCATACGGGCTCCGACATCCTCGACGCTGAAGCCTTTTTGCAGGCGGCGGAGATCCTGCTCAATGCGGCCTATCAGTTCGAAGACCTCGATTATGTGGATTTCGGCAGCGGGTTCAAAGTGCCCTACCGCCCCGGCGATATCTCGACCGACATCGACGAATTCGGCGCCCGCATCAGCACTCGGTTCAACCAGTTTTGCAAGGATTATGAAAAAGACCTGTGTCTGGTGTTTGAACCCGGCAAATTCCTGGTCAGCGAAGCCGGTTATTTCCTGGTAAGGGTGAACGTGGTCAAACCAACCCCGGCTACCGTTTTTGCAGGTGTCGACTCGGGGCTCAATCACCTGATCCGGCCGATGTTCTACAATTCCTACCACCACATGACCAACCTGAGCAATCCTGCGGGCAAGCCCCGGATCTATACGGTGGTCGGTTATATCTGCGAGACCGATACTTTCGGCGTCAACCGGCAGATACCGGAAATCAGGGAAGGCGATATTTTATGCTTCCACAATGCAGGAGCGTACTGTTACACCATGTCATCCAATTACAATTCCAGGTTCCGGCCCGCCGAGATCCTGCTCTACCAGGGCAGGGATCACCTGATCCGGAAACGGGAAACCATGGAGGATTTGCTGCACAACCAGGTGGACATCGGCATCCTCTCCAAAGTGTCGGTATAACCCCAGCCCTCTAATGATTGTGATGGTGCGGCGAGGTTTCGTAATGCCGTTTGAGCAGGTCCTCACCAAAATCATTCCGTAGATCCCGCCAGACCGTATGGATATGATTGGCGTCGTTTTGCGTATTGTCATATTCGATCAGGATGCCCGGCCCTTGTATCCGGTAGTAATGCCCTTGTCCTTTTTCTGATCCGCCTGCCCAGGCGAACTTCAGGTTTTCGACGCCGTCCTCCAGAATCTGGGCCCATTGTTTTGCGGCAATCCCGGGTTCCATATTGTTGAGGTAGACTTTGATCAGTTCCACCAGTCCCGCCTGTTGCAACGGCGTCATACCGGGATATCCCAACCCTTCCCCGTTTTCCAGGGATGCTTTGCGGTCGTTTCGGGTGATGATGTCGCCCGGCGCCTTTTCAGCAATGATCGCCGATTTGCGCTGAGCTTCATTAAAGGACATCAGCAAGGCCCTGCCCTTTTCCTCCTCCTGGCGCAGCACGTCGTTACCCGGATAATTTCCGCGCGGCAAAGTAGCCGGGTTAGAGCCGAAAAAGGCCGGAGTCGCTGTTACTTCCCCTGTTACGGAAGAGAAATTCAGGGATAGGTGATGGCCCTCAAGGCGCCATCCCCAGGGCGCTTCACCCGCCGGATCGCCGAAAAGGCTCAGGTAATACCGTTCAGGATGGCGATAACGATCGTCGCTCCCTCTCCCTTCCAGCTCCCTCAACACATTTTCAAGCTGCATGATCGCCTGTGCTTTTTCCATTCCCTGATCACTGAGGCCGGTTCTCAACAATTTCATGGCCAGCGCGCGTTGATCCTGGTTCATTTCCTCAATGGTCAGGCCCTTTCTTTCCAAGGGCACATAATTCCAGTTGAACCGTTCATCACTGTCAAAAGGCATTTGCATTTTAGCCAATTGGTCTGCATTCAACCCCTCGGTCAGGGCGACAGCCGATTTTGCCATCGCGCTCACCGGTGGATTTCTTTCAACTGCAGCCTTGGCCGCGACCTGATTTTCCACATTAGGATGGTTGGCCTGACAGCCTGATAAACAGGCAATGACGACCGTTAACCAGCAATAGTTCATCATTGGATTCCTCAACATGGTCTGCTATTTGACCTGAAGTTAGGCAAAAAATGCGGTTTTGAAAATTTCGTATATTGCAAAGCAAAAAACTGCATGAAATCACTCCAATCCGCCCTCCTGGGATTGCTGATCTTTTTGACTGTCCCGGCAATCTCCCAGACCGCCTATCAAATGCCGCCAAAGGTGATTGCCGACATGATCGACGCGCCGCCGACCCCATCCGTCAACCTCAGCCCTGATCTCGATTGGATGCTCCTGATGGAACGGTCCAGTTATCCGTCGATTGAAGACCTGGCGCAGGATGAACTCCGGCTGGCCGGCCTGCGGATCAATCCGAACACCAGCGGCCCGAGCCGGAGCGCATATATCACCGGCCTGAAACTCCGCAACCTGTCCAACAACAAGGAAGTCCCCATCAAGGGACTGCCCGAAAATCCGAAACTCAGCGACCTCAGCTGGTCGCCGGACGGCGCCAAAATAGCCTTTACCCATACGACCCCGGACGGCATTGAGCTGTGGATGGCCGACCTGGCCGGGGCTACTGCAAAAGCGCTCACCCGGGCGGAAGTGAACGACGTGACCAGCGGAAACGCCTACACCTGGATGCCCGACAGCCAATCCATCCTGTACGCTGCCAACCCGGCCGGCCGTGGAGACCTGCCGAAGAAACCCAAGGTACCGACCGGGCCGATCATCCAGGAAAACATGGGCCGTGCCGCTCCGGTGAGGACCTATCAGGACCTGCTTGAAAATTCATACGATGAGGCGGTATTTGCCTACCTGGCCACCGTCCAGCTAAAAATGCTGGACCTCGCTTCGGGGCAGGCCAGGGAATTCGGCCAGCCGGCCATTTATACGGGATACAGCCCTTCTCCCGACGGATCGTACGTGATGCTCACCGCGGTACACCAACCCTTCTCTTATATCGTACCCTATTATCTGTTTCCGCAAACGGTGGCCATATTCGACCGCCAGGGCGCCAAGGTCCAGACCATCGCCGAGATCCCGCTGGCCGACAATATCCCAAAGGGATTCGACGCCACCCGTCCCGGCAGGAGGAATTTCACCTGGCGCGCCGATGCGCCGGCTGCATTATACTGGGTGGAAGCCCAGGACGAAGGAGACCCCAAAAAAGAGACCGATGTGCGAGACCGCGTTTATTCGCTGAATGCGCCTTTTACCGGCGATCCCAAGCCGGCGGCAGACCTACAGCTGCGCTATGCCGGGATCACCTGGGGCAACGACGGCCTTGCCCTGATAACGGAACGCTGGCGCCAGAACCGCCGGATGATCACCAGCAAATGGGCGCCCGCCGACCCCGGCGCCGGAAAAACACCGGTATTCGACCGGTCATACGAAGACCGGTACAACGATCCCGGCGATTTTGTCACCGCTCCGAATAAATCCGGCCGTTCGGTACTGCTGACCGGCGGCGATGGTCATCTCTTATACCTGACCGGCCAGGGCGCTTCGCCCGAAGGGAACCGTCCGTTCATTGATGAATTCAACCTGGCAACAGGAAAAGCCCGGCGGCTTTGGCGTTCGGAGGCCCCGTATTATGAGATCCCGGTGGAGCTTGACCTGAAGAAAAATCGCGCCGTAACCCGCCGGGAATCGGTCAATGAGCCGCCGAATTATTTCATCCGGGACCTGAAGTCGGGCAAACTGACCCAGCTCACCTCCTTTGACAATCCGTACAAAGCCCTGGAGGGCGTGACCAAGGAACTGGTCAAATACCAGCGGGACGACGGCATCGAACTGACGGGCAACCTGTACCTGCCGGCCGGATACAACAAGGAAAAAGACGGTCCGCTGCCCGTATTCATGTGGGCCTATCCCAGGGAATACAAAAGCGCAGATGCCGCCAGCCAGGTCACCGGATCGCCGTACGAGTTTATCCGGCCGAGTTGGGGATCGCCCATTTTCTGGGTTGCCCGCGGCTACGCCGTTTTTGACAATTTTGCCATGCCCATCATCGGAGAGGGCGAAGAGGAACCCAACGAGACCTTCGTACCGCAATTGCAGGCAGGCGCCGAGGCAGCGGTCAACAAGATCGTTGAAATGGGCGTTGCCGACCGCAACCGGCTGGCGGTCGGCGGCCATTCCTACGGCGCGTTCATGACCGCCAACCTGCTGGCCCACACCGACCTGTTCGCTGCCGGTATCGCACGCAGCGGAGCCTACAACCGGACCCTGACGCCGTTCGGATTCCAGAGCGAAGAACGGACTTACTGGGAGGCGCCCGAGGTATATTACGAAATGTCGCCGTTCAATTTTGCCGACAAGATCAAGGAGCCCCTGTTGATGATCCACGGGGAAGCGGACAACAATTCAGGTACATTTCCCATCCAAAGCGAAAGGTTCTATGCAGCCTTGAAAGGACACGGCGCCACCGTCAGGTTGGTGAAGCTGCCGGCGGAAAGCCACGGCTATCAGGCCAGGGAATCGATCATGCATATGTTCTATGAGATGGACACCTGGCTGGATAAATTCGTGAAGAACAAGGGAAAGGAGGCGGTGAAACCGTAGGGCAGTTGGCAGTTTGACAGTTGGCAGTCTTCAGTTGGCAGTCTTCAGCAGAGGACTGCCAACTGAAAGACGTCAGGTGCAGGTTATTTAAACTTGATGTCCCCGTCCTGTTTGGCTTTGCCCTCCATGATGTCGAGCACGCCGTTTTCAACCGTGACGGTTGATCCGTCGACCGTTGCATTGGGGATGGTGGTTTTCTTGACCTTGCCGGGCAAGTGGTAGATCGTTTTGAACTTGGCCGATTCGAGGAACATTTTGGCGAATTCCATTCCTTCGGCTTCCATGGCGTCCTTGTCTACCTTTACCGGGAGCCGGCTCAGCATTTTCTTTTTCAGGGAAAATCCCGCCTGATTGCCCTGCATCAGGCCGGCCGGGCCGCCCATCATCGGGTTGGCGCCGGCGCCGTCCTGGCCTTCGAGTTTGGTCAGCGCCTCGTTCATCTTCTTAACGTCGGCAATATCCTTGAAGGGATATTCCATATTGAAGGCCATTTTGCTTTTCGACTCGCTCATGATGATGTGCATCACCAGCGGTTTCAGGATCATTTTTTCATCGCTGGTCAAATGATCGGCATTCGGCAATTCGGAGAACCGGACGATGCTGTCGATTTCCATTTCTTCATTCTGACCGGCCTGTTCTTTGGCGGCCTGCTCCATAATGCCCTTCATCATGGGATCACTGAACAGATCGCTCATGTCAATTGAAATCAGGTATTTACCCGAACCGTCGCGATTCAGGTAAACCTCTTCCACCATTTCAAAGCAGCCTGTGAGGGTTAGCATCGCAGCTGCGCACATAAAAAACAACAATTTTTTCAGCATAAACCTTGTTTTTGGAGTGAATCAAATCGGGGTAAAAATAAACATTGTTTCCTGCAAAGGCGATAATTTATTAACGCGGCGTATTGGAAAAAAAATTCCCAAGTCGCCGTGAAATTCAAACCAATGGAAGAATAATTCGTTTCTTTGTCATCAAGAAGGAAAAACATAATGGAGAAAAATCTTCCCAAAACACTCGGCGAACTGAAAGCCTCCGGGTATCAGCCTAAATCCGTCAAAGACGAGCTCAGGAACAATCTGATCCAGAAAATCAAGCAAAAGGAAACCATTTTTCCAGGTATCGTCGGTTTTGAGGATACGGTACTGCCTGATATTGAGCGCGCCATCCTGTCAAGGCACAACATCCTGCTCCTCGGTTTGCGCGGGCAGGCCAAAACCAGGATTGCCCGCTTATTGACCAACCTGCTGGACGAGTACATCCCGGTGGTTGAAGGCAGCGAACTCAACGACGACCCGCTGCAACCGCTGAGCCGCTATGCCGTCGACCTGATCGCCGAGAAAGGGGACAAGACCCCCGTCAGCTGGCTTCACCGCAATGAACGCTACCTCGAAAAACTGGCCACCCCTGACGTCAGCGTTGCCGACCTCATCGGCGATGTGGACCCCATCAAGGCCGCCACGCTGAAATTGCCTTATTCAGACGAAAGGGTCATCCATTTCGGCCTGATCCCCAGGGCGCACCGCTGCATTTTTGTGATCAACGAGCTTCCCGATCTCCAGGCCAGGATACAGGTCGCCCTTTTCAATATCCTGCAGGAAGGCGATATCCAGATCCGGGGCTTCAAACTCCGGTTGCCGCTCGATATCTCCTTTGTCTTCACCGCCAACCCGGAAGACTATACCAACAGGGGCAGCATCATCACCCCCCTGAAAGACCGGATCGAAAGCCAGATCCTCACCCATTACCCCAAAACCATCGAGATCGCCCGGCAGATCACCCGGCAGGAAGCCCGGCTGTCGGACGAACAAAGAAAAATCGTTTACATACCGGAGTTGCTGGAGGTCCTGCTCGAGAAAATTGCCGTAGAGGCCCGCACCAGCGAGTTTGTCGATCCCAAAAGCGGGGTTTCGGCCCGGCTCAGCATATCAGGGCTCGAAAACCTGGCCAGCGCTGCCGAACGCCGGACCCTGATCAACGATGAAAAGGCAACCGTGGCCCGGGTCAGCGATTTCTGGGGCGTGATTCCGGCCATTACCGGTAAGGTGGAACTGGTTTACGAAGGCGAGCAGGAAGGCCCCTACCAGGTGGCCATGCACCTGTTCGGAAAAGCGGTCAAATCCATGTTTCTGGATTTCTTCCCCAACCCCGACAAGCTCAAGAAAGGCCGGGAAAGCGATCCGTACGGGGTGATCCGGAGTTGGTTTGCCGGCGGAAACTATGTGGATATCGCCAATGACGCAGGCGATGCGGAATACAGGCAATCTCTGGAAAAAGTTGCCGGGCTGAAAAAACTGGTCCAGGCCTATATCGAGGACGCCGGTGAAAACGACACCTACATCCTGATGGAACTGATCCTGCACGGATTGTCCGAATTCGAGATCATCAACAAGGATATACTCGAAAACAACCTCACCTTCCGCGATGTATTGGCCGATATGCTGCGCAACGAGATGATGGAAGATGACGACGACGATGAAGACGATGAAGACTTCGAGGATGATGACGATATGGATTATGACTTCGACGACGATGACGACGACGATGATGATCGCTATAATTAAAAAAACCGCTTTTAAGCCATGTTATTAAGGATCCATCCCGATAATCCGGAGCAGCGAAAGATCAATCAGGTGATCGAAACGATGCAGGCGGGCGGGGTGATCATCTATCCGACCGATACCGTTTACGGCCTGGGTTGCGATATTCTTCAACCCAGGGCCGTCGACAAGATCTGCGCCATTCGCGGCCTGGATCCGAACAAGGCCATGCTGACCATGATCTGCAAGGATATTTCCCAGGTTGCCGCCTACGCCCAGCAGATCGACAACCAGGTCTACCGCATTCTGCGCAAACACCTGCCCGGCCCCTTCACCTTCGTCCTGAAGGCGGGCAGGCAAGCCCCAAAGGTATTCCACAACCGGAAGAACACCATAGGGTTCCGCATTCCCGACAACCATATCGCTCAGGCGATCGTGGATACGCTGGGCCGGCCGATCCTCAGCGCTTCGTTGAAATCGGATGATGAAATCCTGGAATATTTCACCGATCCGGAGGATATTTTCCGGGATTTTCAAAAGATCGTCGATATCGTGATCGACGGCGGTATCGGCAACAATGTCCCCTCAACCATTGTGGACTGCACCGGCGATGAGCCTGAAATCATCCGTGAAGGCGCCGGAACCCTTGAAATCTGAACCGGCCTCCTGCAATTTGCAACCCCCTATACATAAAAAAGCCCCTCTATAACCGGTCAAGGCCTTATATTTGCGCCGGCAAAAAATAAAATACATGAGATTTTTCATCGCCCTGGCCTGTCTGATGTGGAGCGCTTTTCTCTTCTCCCAAACCGGGACCATCCGGGGAAACGTTTACGATAAAGAAACCGGGGAACCCATCCTGTTCGGCAACGTCCGGCTGGAAGGCACCAATCTGGGGTCAACTACCGACCTGGACGGATTTTTCACCATCACCAATGCCCCTGTCGGCAAACACAACCTGATCGCTACCTATATCGGTTATGACAGCGTCAGCGTTGCCGTAACCATCGGCGACGGCAGAATCACCTACGAACGGATCCTGATCTCCCCCAGCGCCATCAACCTGAGCCAGGTCGACGTATCCGCCGGCCGGGAACAAGCCCGGTCAGACGTCCAGGTTTCCAAGGTCGTGGTCACGGCCGCGCAGATCAAATCCCTGCCGTCCACCGGCGGAGAAGCCGACATAGCCCAGTACCTGCCGGTTCTGCCCGGCATCATTTCCACCGGCGATCAGGGCGGACAGCTTTATATCCGCGGCGGATCGCCGGTACAGAACAAGATCCTGCTCGACGGGATGACCATCTACAACCCGTTCCATTCCATCGGTTTTTTCTCTGTTTTTGAAACCGAGACCATTCGCAGCGTAGACGTGCTGACCGGCGGCTTCAACGCCGAATACGGCGGGCGGGTTTCTGCCGTGGTGGACATCAAGACCCGCGAAGGCAACAAGACCCGTTACGGCGGCCTTGTCTCGGTCAGCCCTTTCCAGGCCAAAGCGCTGGTGGAAGGTCCCATCAAAAAACTGAACCCGGAAACGGGCAGCAGCATATCATTCCTGCTCACCGGTAAACACTCCTACCTCAAGGAAAGCTCGAAGCTCTTTTATTCCTACGCCACCGATACGGCCTTTTATTCTTTTGCCGCAAAGGATACCAGCCTTTCGGACCTCAAGGATATCGGCCTGCCTTATGAATACACCGACATTTACGG
Source organism: Lewinellaceae bacterium (assembly GCA_020636325.1). Taxonomy (GTDB): domain Bacteria; phylum Bacteroidota; class Bacteroidia; order Chitinophagales; family Saprospiraceae; genus JACJYC01. Next base: position 485,714 of record JACJYC010000004.1, on the reverse strand, counting down.
AAAACTCTCTTTCGTCGGCGGCAACGGCAGCAAGCTCAACCTGTTCGGCTTCCAGTTTTACGACCGGTTCAATTTTATCGGACTGGCCGACCTGCAATGGAAAACAACGGGCGCGGGCGCCAGCTTCAACCTGGTTCCGCCCAATTCAAACGTGGTCCTCGACGGCACCATCGCCTACTCGAAATACGATATCATGCTGGAGGAAGCGGACGGGCGACCGCGCCAAAGCGGCATCGTCAACTATTCGGCCGGGTTGAATTTCACCTATTTCGGATATAAGAATCAAATCAACTACGGGTTCGAGTTCACCGGTTTCAATACCGATTTTGCCTTCCGGAACCTGGTCGGCCTCAGTTTCGAACAACGCGATTTCACCACCGAACTTGCCGGTTATTTCAAATACAAACAGCAAATCGGCGACCTGATCCTGGAGCCGGGCCTACGCGCCCAGTTTTACGCCTCCCAGTCGACCGTTTCGCTCGAGCCGCGGATAGGGTTGAAATATAACCTGACCGACTACCTGCGGCTTAAAGCTGCCGGCGGGTTTTACTCCCAAAACCTGGTCAGCACCGTCAATGAACTGGATGTGGTCAACTTCTTCGTCGGTTTTCTCGCCGGACCCGAATCCACCATTTTCCAGCCCGGCACCCGGACCCCGACCAGCCACCGGTTGCAAAAGTCCATCCACGGCATTGCCGGCCTCGAAGCCGACCTGACGCAGCGCATAACCGTCAATGCGGAAACCTATATCAAGAAATTCACCCAGCTCATTTCCATCAACCGGAACAAACTCGCGGAGAGCGATCCCAATTTCGTCACGGAAACCGGCGAAGCCTACGGGATTGACTTTTCCTTGAAATATGAAGACCCTAAATGGTACCTGTGGGCTACCTATTCACTCGGCTATGTCAACCGCGACGACGGCGAACAGGTATATCCCACCATATTCGATCGCAGGCACAACGTGAACCTGCTGGCCAGCTACAATTTCGGCAAAGGGAACAGCTGGGAGGCAAGCGTCCGGTGGAACCTCGGATCCGGATTTCCCTTTACGCGCACCCAGGGATTCTATGAAAGCGTACCGTTTGACGGGGATTTTCTGCTGACCGACGTACTGACCGGCAACTACGACCTGGGCACCATCCTGTCGGACAAGCGCAACGACGGCCGGTTGTCGTACTATCACCGACTGGATGCATCGCTGAAAAAGACCTGGGAATTCGGGAAATATACCGCGCTGGAAACGACGCTCAGTGTGACCAACGTTTACAACAGGGACAATGTCTTTTATGTAAACCGGATCACGAACGACCGGGTGAACCAATTGCCCATATTGCCGAGCATAGCGCTGGCGTTCCGGTTTTAGGGATAAAAAAAGCCCTACCGAAAAACCGGCAGGGCCCAAAAGTCATCCCTATGATTATAATCTTGAAACGCAAAAAGCGTTGAAATCGCTTAATTCAAGGCCGAAAGTTAGGGCTTTTCCCGTAAAAAGAGAAATTTTTTTCCACTTCGTGAACAAATTCCGTTTTTTTTGGATATAAACCGACTCAAATAAGATAATTATGAGATTCTTCCGGTTTTTTGCCGCTGCAATTTATCTGGTTTTAGCCTGCCTTCCTTTGGCCAAAGGCGGAGAAGGCATGTGGTTGCCCATGCTGTTGAAAGAGCTGAATGAAGGGGAAATGCAGGCCATGGGCATGAAAATGTCGGCCGAGGATATTTACAGTGTCAACCAGGGAAGCCTGAAAGATGCCATTGTCAGTTTCGGCGGCACCTGTACGGGAGAGGTGATCTCTTCCCAAGGGCTGGTGCTGACCAACCACCATTGCGGGTTCGGCCAGATCCAGAACCACTCTACAGTGGAACAAAACTTTTTGCAGGACGGTTTCTGGGCGATGAAAAAATCGGATGAACTGGCCAATCCCGGGCTCTTTGTCACCTTTCTGGTGAGGATGGAAGACGTAACGGAGATGGCGCTGACCGGCGTAACGGATGATATGGTCCCGCGCGATCGTCAATCCGCCATCGACAAGAACCTCAACCAGATCCGGCAGAGCACCGTCCGGGAGCCCTACCAGGAGGTATCCATCCGGCCTTTTTACAGAGGCAACCAATACTACCTTTTCGTTACCCAGACCTACCGGGATGTAAGGCTTGTCGGCGCCCCGCCGTCCAGCATCGGCAAGTTTGGGGAAGATACGGACAACTGGGTCTGGCCGCGCCATACCGGTGATTTCTCCCTGTTCCGCATTTATGCCGGCAAGGACGGCCTGCCCGCAGAGTACTCGGAAAACAATGTGCCGCTTCAGTCTGAGCATCACCTTCCAATTTCGCTGGATGGTGTTTCCGAAGGTGATTTCACCCTGGTATTCGGCTACCCTGGCCGCACGGATGAATACCTCTCCGCTTCAGCCATGTCGCAACGGGTGGAAGTGCTGAATCCCATCCGGATCAAGATTCGCGACAAATCCCTGGCGATCCTCGGCGAGGCCATGCGCAAAGACCCGCTGGCCAGGCTCCAGTACGCCTCCAAACAGCGGCGGATCGCCAACTCCTGGAAAAAGTGGATCGGCGAAGACCTGGGGGTGAAGACGGTCGGCGCCATCAACAAGCGCAAGGAAATGGAGGCTGAATTCAAAAAGCGGTTGGCCGCCAACCCGGAGTGGCAGGGAAAATACGGTAAATTGCTGCCGAAACTGGACGCCCTGTATAAGGAGCTGGAGCCGCTGGCGGTCAGCCGGGATTATATCAGCGAGATCAGCAGCCGGAACATTGAACTGCTCCAGCTGGTCAATACCCTCCGCGGTTTCCAATCAGCCTACAAACGCAGCGGGATCGAAGCTATTGAGCGCCGGAAAGACCGCCTGGTGGCCTACCTGGAAGATTTCTACAAGGATTACCGGCCGGAACCGGACAAGCAGATCTTTGCTGAGCTTATGGCCATTTATTACCACGAGGTCAATCCAGCCCATGTCTCCACGTTTGTCGTCGATCAGTTCACCTTTACAGGCAAGGATTTTGACGCGTTCGCCAACGCCGTTTACGAAAAATCCATGCTCACCAAAGGCGATCTGGTGCTGTCGGCGGTCAACGATAACCTGGAAAAATTCATGACCGGCCTTGAAGGGGACTTTGCCTACCAGATCGGCGCGGATATGATGGCCGTGGCCGAGAGGGATGTCTTCCAGCCCGCTTCCAAAATCGAAGAGGAAATCCAGTGGCTGGAGCAGCAATATATGCAGGCCTTGCTGGTTGTGTTCCCTGAACGCCGTTTTTACCCCGACGCCAACAGCACCCTCCGGGTCACCTACGGCAAGGTGGAGGGCTACCAGCCCAATGACACGCTGAAGTACGGCTACCAGACCTACCTGGACGGCGTTGCAGCCAAATATATCCCCGGCGATTACGAATTTGATGTGCCGGCCCGGTTGCTGGAGCTGGAAAAGAAAAAGGACTTCGGGCCATATGGTCAGGACGGCAAAATGCCGGTCTGTTTCATCGGCTCCAACCATACTTCCGGCGGCAACTCCGGCAGTCCGGCCATCGACGCCTACGGAAATCTTATCGGTCTGAATTTCGACCGGGCCTGGGAAGGCACCATGAGCGATATCAATTACGACCCATCCATCTGCCGGAATATCATGGTGGACATCCGGTATGTATTGTTCGTGGTCGATAAATTTGCCGGGGCCGGACACCTGGTAGAGGAGATGACGCTGGTACACCCTAAAAAGAAGTGATTTGGGTAAGAACATTGATTTGCCTATCTTGGTCCGAAATCCTATTCTATGAAGAAACTGGCCTTGCACTGGCAAATTCTGATCGGCATGGCCGCGGGCGTATTGTTCGGCCTGCTGGCGGCAAAACTGGGTTGGGGAAAATTTGTCAGCGACTGGATCAAACCATTCGGCACCATTTTCATCAACCTGCTCAAACTGATCGCCATCCCGTTGATCGTGGGTTCCCTGATCAAAGGGATCAGCGACCTGAAGGACATTTCCAAGCTGTCCAAAATGGGCGGACGGACCCTCGGCATCTATATCCTCACTACGGTTTTTGCCGTTTCGCTGGGTCTGGTCATCGCCAATGTGGTCAAACCGGGTAAGCTCATCAAGGAAGGCACCCGCCAGGAATTGCTCGACACATACGCGGGCGATGCCGGCAAGAGAATAGATGAAGCCTCCAAACAGAAGGAAAAAGGGCCGTTGCAGCCACTTGTGGATATTGTTCCCGATAATATCGTCAAGGCCGCTACCGATAACGGAAATATGCTGCAGGTCATTTTCTTTGTGATCTTCTTCGGCATCGGCCTGATCCTGATCCCGGAAGAACAGGGGCGACCGGTCAAAGCCTTTTTCGACGGACTGAATGAAGTGGTCTTAAAGCTGGTGGACCTGATCATGCTGGGAGCGCCCTACGGCGTTTTTGCCCTGCTGGCAGCCCTGGTGGTGGAATCGCCCAGCGCCGACCTGTTTCTTGCCTTGATCGGCTATTCGCTCTCTGTTTTGGCCGGTTTGGCCATCATGATCACCCTTGTTTATCCCAACCTGGTCCGGATATTTACAGGCCGCAGTTACGGCTTTTTCTTCAAAGGCATATCGCCTGCGCAGTTGCTGGCCTTTTCCACCAGTTCGAGCGCGGCTACCCTGCCCGTCACCCTGGAAAGAACGACCGAACACCTGGGCGTGGATGAAGAGGTTACCAGCTTCGTGCTGCCGATCGGGGCTACCGTCAACATGGACGGCACCAGCCTGTACCAGGCCGTAGCCGCCATCTTTATTGCACAGGCATTCGGCATGGACCTGAACCTCAGCGCTCAATTGGGTATCATCCTGACTGCAACCCTGGCCTCGATTGGTTCCGCAGCCGTGCCGGGGGCGGGCATGGTCATGCTCGTTATCGTGCTGGCGCAGGCGGGCATTCCCGAAGCCGGTCTGGCGCTGATATTCGCGGTTGACAGGCCGTTGGATATGTGCCGTACGGTGGTCAACGTGACCGGCGATGCAACGGTTGCCATGCTGGTGGCCAAGAGCGTCGGCAAACTGGGCGACCCGGAGATCAAGGATTGGGACGATAATTACCCCCCGGAAAAAGCTTAAACTTATGGTAGCCATCATCATGGGTTCGGATTCCGACCTGCCGGTCATGCGCCAGGCGGCCGAATTTCTGGATCAGCTGGGCATTCAAAACCACGTCACCATCGTTTCTGCCCACCGGACTCCGGACCGGATGTTCGATTTTGCCAAAACAGCCCACCAACGCGGGTTTAAAACCATCATTGCCGGGGCCGGAGGTGCAGCCCATCTCCCGGGCATGGTAGCGGCCCTATCGCCGTTGCCGGTGATCGGCGTACCGGTCAAATCCAGCAATTCCATCGACGGTTGGGACTCCATTTTGTCCATTTTGCAAATGCCCAACGGCGTACCCGTAGCGACGGTGGCCCTCAATGCCGCAAAAAATGCCGGGATCCTGGCTGCCCAGATCCTCGGCGCGCATGATCCCGTCATTCAGGAAAAACTGCTTGCCTACAAACAGCAGCTGGCTGATGAGGTAGCGGTAAAATATACGAAACTGGAAGAAAAGGGATACCGGGATTATTAAGGATCGGTCCGGGCCGGCCTGGTATTCCTCCTTCAAAAACGCTTATCAAGCATCATGGACCCGATCATCATCATCCTTATCGGCACGGCTGTTGTCCTGTTCTGCATTATCCGATTAAAGCTCAATGCAGCCGTTTCCCTGTTGTTGGCAGCCCTGGTGACCGCCCTGTTAACGACGCCCGATCTCATCGTTGCCTATGCCCAAAATGCGGGCAAGTCCGAAGCAGAAGCCCTGGCCATGGCACATCTTTCGGTCGGCAAACGGCTGGCCAACGCTTTTGGGAGCACCAGCGGCAGGATCGGCATTCTCATCGCGCTGGCCTCCGTTATCGGCGCGGCCTTGATGCGCAGCGGCGGCGCTGAGCGGATCATCCGGGGGTTATTGCGCTTGTTCGGCCGGAAAAATACGGGGCCGGCCTTGCTGGCAGGCAGCTTCACCCTGGCGATTCCCGTGTTTTTTGACACCGTATTCTACCTCATGATCCCGCTGGTCAAGTCGCTGACGGTCCGGGATCCCCGAAAATTCAGCCTCTACCTGATGGCCATCATCGCCGGCGGGGTGATGGCGCATTCCCTCATCCCGCCGACGCCGGGCCCGTTGTTTGTGGCCGAAGAACTCGGCATCGACCTGGGCGCCATGATCATCGGAGGCCTGGTTATCGGGATCATCACCATCACGGCGGGTTATTTTTATGCCCTTTGGGCCAATAAGCGGTGGGATTTGCCGATGCGCGACACGCCCGACATTTCCATTGAGGACCTGAAACAGTTTTCCACCAAAACCTCCGGCGAACTGCCCTCACTCGGGCTTTCCCTGTTGCCCATTTTGTTGCCGATCCTGCTGATCACCGGCAATACATTCACCGGCATTCTGCTGGATAAAGGCGCCCCCCTGACCAAAATCCTGGCCGTTGCCGGAGAAGCCAACATGGCGCTGTTCATTTCTGCAGTGATCGCCATGTGGTTGCTTTGGCGCCAATTGAAAGACAGCAAACTGTTCCAGAAATACATTACCGAGGCCCTGACCAGCGCCGGTATGATCATCCTGATCACGGCGGCAGGCGGCACTTTCGGCCAGATGTTGCAACAGACCGGGATCGGTGTCCGGATCGGAGAGATGGCGGCCCATTACCAGGTAGCGATCCTGCCCATGGCCTTTTTGATCTCTGCCGTGGTAAGATCGGCTCAAGGGTCGGCAACCGTTGCTATGGTCACCGCGATGGGGGTCATGAGCGGAGTTGTCGGTGCAGGGCTGGCTTTTCACCCGGTCTACCTGGCACTGGCCATCGGTTGCGGGTCCAAGATTTTCGCCTGGATGAACGATTCCGCATTCTGGGTGATCACCCGGATGAGCGGCATGGAAGTACCGGAAGCCATCCGCCATTTTTCCTACCTGCTGGTGGTTATGGCGCTGGTGGGCCTGGCTGCCGTTATGATTTTTTCAACGATATTACCTTTCGCATAAAGGCAAATGGGTAAGGATAATTTTTTGATCAAGGCAGCCGACCCGGACAATGTAGCCGTTGTTCCCCATGCCGGCGGCTTGCAGGCAGGTGTGTTGCTGGACAACGGCATCACCCTGTTGGAATTCGTACCGATGGGACATAAGGTAGCCCTGACCGACCTGGCAGAAGGCGACCGCATCATCCGGTACGGACAAACGATCGGGTATGCCCTTCATCCCATTTATGCCGGCGCCTGGGTGAATGAACTGAACATGGCCATGCCGGCTCCCCCCGATCTGGACGCCATACGGATCGAACCCCAAATCGCGTCGAAACCGAAACCCTTAACCGGTTATACTTTCCAGGGGTACCGCAATCCGGACGGCAGCGTCGGCGCCAAAAACGTGCTGGGCATCACAACCAGCGTACAATGCGTAGCCGGTCTGACCCAATATGTGACCCGAAAAATAAAAGAAGAACTGCTCCCGCAGTATCCCAATGTGGACGACGTGGTGGCGCTCAATCATACCTACGGTTGCGGAGTAGCCATTGAAGCGCCGGCTGCCATGATCCCGATCCGGACCATCCGGAACATAGCGCAAAATCCCAATTTCGGCGGCGAGGTGATGGTCATCGGGCTGGGTTGTGAAAAACTGCGGCCCGAAAAACTGGTTCCATCCGCCCCGGAAGACCGTGAAGGCCCCTCTCCTATCTTGTATATGCAGGACCCCGCTTTTCAAGGGTTTCAGGAAATGGTGGACGGCGCCATGGAACTGGCCGTGCATCACCTGGAAAAGTTGAACAGGCGCCGGCGGGAAACCTGCACTGCCGCGGATCTCGTTGTAGGCATGCAATGCGGCGGGAGCGACGCCTTTTCGGGACTTACCGCCAATCCGGTGGCAGGCTTTGCGGCCGACCTCATCGTGCGCGCAGGCGGCAGCGTGTTGTTCTCTGAGGTCACAGAGGTAAGGGACGCCGTCCATCTGTTGACGCCGCGCACAACCGACGTTGCCGTCGGGCAAGCGCTGATCGATGAAATGAAATGGTACGACCAGTATCTTGCCTGGGGACAAGCCGACCGGAGCGCCAACACAACCCCGGGAAATAAAAAAGGCGGATTGAGCAATATCGTCGAAAAAGCCCTGGGCTCCATTGCCAAATCGGGCACAAGTCCCATTTCGGATGTGCTTGGCCCGGGTGAGAAAATCCGGAAAAAGGGATTGATCTTTGCCGCCACGCCTGCAAGTGATTTTGTTTGCGGTACCCTGCAGGTAGCGGCGGGCATGAACGTCCATGTCTTTATGACCGGTCGCGGCACCCCCTACGGTCTGTCGATGGTGCCGGTCATCAAGGTGGGGTCCAACTCGACCTTGAGCAGTCGCTGGTTCGACCTGATCGATTTCGATGCCGGGCAGGTCGCCACCGGTGAAAAAACCATAGAAGCGTTGGGCTGGGCGCTTTTTCATCTGATCCTGGCCGTGGCAAGCGGTGAAAAAACGGTAGCCGCCGATAAGCTTGGATTGCACAACGACCTGGTGTTGTTCAATCCCGGACCATTAACTTGAAAAATGTAAAAATGAGCTTCGACAAACTGAGAACCGCCTTGAGCGACGGCCTGCTGTCCTTTCCCATTACGGATATGGATAAAAACGGTGAATTCAATGCCGCCACCTATGCGGAAAGGTTGAAATGGTTCATGGCGCACGAAATAACGGCGGTCTTCGTGGCCGGGGGCACCGGTGAGTTCTTTTCTCTTTCGCGCGGAGAATACCAGAAGGTGATCCAAACAGCCGTTCAGGAAGTAAAAGGACAATTGCCTGTCATTTCCAGCATCGGGCGGAGTATTCCGGAGGCCGTAGAATTCGCAAAAATGGCCGAGGAGGCCGGAATAGACGGGTTGTTGCTGATGCCGCCTTACCTGACAGAAAGCCCGAAAGAAGGTGTGGTATCCTATGCCAGAACAATCATGCAAAGCACCCGTTTGCCGGTAATTTATTACAACCGGTCCAACGGAGTTTTATCCGCCGGACATATCCGGGAATTGGCGGACGACTGCCCGAACCTGATCGGTTTGAAGGACGGCACGGGCAATATGCAGGACCTGAACGATACCATCAAAACCGTTGGGGACCGGTTGGTGTATATCGGCGGGGTGCCCACAGCTGAGATCATCTCGGAGGCTTATCTTTCCATCGGGGTCAATACGTACTCTTCAGCGGTCTTTAATTTCGTTCCGGATCTGGCGGTGAAATACTACAAGGCCCTGCGTGGCGGGGACCGGGAAACCGTGGCTGCCATCATCAGGGATTTTTTCATTCCCTTTGTCCGGCTGAGGAGCAAAAAAGCGGGTTATGCGGTCAGTTTGATCAAGGCCGGGGCTGCACTGGCCGGCCGGAGCGGCGGCGACGTACGGGCGCCCCTGGTGATGCCGGATGCTGAGGAGATTGGAATATTGCAGGGTTTGATTGAAGTAGCGGAAGGCTTGAGTGAATAGATCCCAACCAGATGGTGTTGCTCCAAGGACAGAACTACCGTTCATCCCCCTCCAGGCAAAGACTGTCAACTGACAACTGATAACTGTCAACTGACAACTGATATCTGACAACTGATAACTGACAACTGACAACTGTCAACTGATTCCCGCCCCTATCCATTCAATACCTCCAAAACCCGATCCGGCGTAAACGGCATGTGCAATAAGCGCTTGCCCGTCAGCGCACGGAAGGCATTGGCCACCGCACCGCCTACCACAGGTAACCCGGCCTCTCCCAGGCCGGCAGGATCTTCAGTTGACGGGATGAATTCCACTTCAATGCTTTCCGGCGCATCCGCAATCCGCAAGATCTCGTAATCATTGAAATTGGATTGCTGCACCTTGCCGTCGACAAAGGTGATCCGTTCGGTCAACACGCTGCTCAGGCCCATGACGATGCAACCTTCTGTTTGCGCCCTGGCATTATCGGGTTGGACAATGGTTCCGCCGTCGATCGCTACCCAGAAATGGTGGACCCTGATCTGACCGCTTTCCCGGTCAACCGAGATCTCGCATACGCCCCCGGCCAGCGAACCGCTCCGCTCGGCGAACGCCATGCCCCTGGCCCGGCCTTCGCGGGGTCTGGCGTCCCAATCCGACATTTTGGCTACTTTATCCAGGACCTTCAGCGCCCTCGGCGAGTTCTTCATCAACTCCCTCCGGAACGCATACGGATCGCGGCCTTCTCCAAGGGCGATCTCATCGATAAAGGCTTCGATGGCATACTTATTGGGACCATGGCCTACCGCTCTCCAGTGCTTGGTTCGTACGCCGTGATCCACGTTCAAAACCTCAATCCGCAGATTGGGAATGGTATAATACGGATTTTCGGCGCCGGAAGCCAGCAGTCCGCCGCCTGTGCCGACTATCTGGTGCTTCCAGGCGGTCAGGTTTCCGGATTGGTCAACCCCGGCTTGCATGCGTTGGAGCGACATTGGGCGGAAAGCGCCATACTGCACGTCGTCCTCCCGGGTCCAGATCAGCTTAAGCGGTTTTTTCACCGCTTTGGCCAGGATAGCCGCCTCCTCTACATAGTCCGACATGGACCGGCGCCCGAATCCGCCCCCAAGATAGCATGGGTGGAAGTTCACCCTGGATCTGTCCAGACCCAATGCCCTGGCAGCTGCCGACCTTGCCCCGTCCGGAGCCTGGGTGCCTGCCCATACATCAGCTGATTGGCCGTCAGGAGACAAAGCGACCACGGCGTTCAAGGGTTCCATCTGGGCATGATATACATAATCATTCCTATAGTCGAAGGTATAGGTCCTGGCGGCCGTGTTTAATCCGTCCTCCGCATCGCCGTTCTCTGCGATACGATTGAACCGGCCTTCACGCCGGTCCAGCAATCCGGGATAGGTTTCCAGGTCGGCTTCGCTGTTGTGGCCCTCCGCTTTTGGTGATCCGGTCCAGTTGATCTGTATTTTGTTCTGGGCGCTGAACGCCGTTTCGATCGATTCGGTTACAATCCCCACGCCGTATTCCAGCAGGACAACATCCACGACACCGGGCATTTTCCGCAGGTCCTGTTCGTTCAGCAACTCCGGCCGGGCTCCGTTGACCGGTGCACGGGCAATCACCCCGTAGACCATATCCGGCAATACAACGTCCATGGCGAATTGTGCGCTGCCGTCTGTTTTGGCAGGAATATCGTAACGAGGCATTACTTTCCCGATCAACCTGAACCGGTCGGGGGATTTCATTTTTTCCATCGGGATTTCCGGGATTTCATCCGGTATCCGGGCAAAGGAGGCGATCTCTCCGTAGGTCATCCGTTTCCCGGAAGCTTCGTGAACCACCACGCCGGGTTCCGTTGTCAGGCTCTCGACCGGAACTTCCCATTTTTCAGCTGCGTTCGCCAGGAGGACGTACCGAACCTGAGCGCCGGCGTGCCGCAGGTTATCAAAATAACCGCTGACCGCCCAGCTGCCCACTGTCATCATCCGGCCGCCGCCCCTTCTGCCGCCTGCGCCGTAAACAGACGGTTCGATCGGAGAATATTCAATTTGGACCATCGACCAATCGGCATCCATTTCTTCCGCAACGAGCACCGGCAGGGCGGTCATCGACCCCTGCCCCATTTCCGCAGCGGGGTTGTAAATGGTTATTTTTCCATCCGGTGAAATATGGACCCAGGCATTAATGCTTTTATCCTCCCCTGAGACCGGCTGATCCGGGCTTTCCCCGAATAGCGACCTGGGAACAAGGGACGAAGCGGTGATGACAAAGGTGATACCGCCTGCAGCGGTCAGAAATTGCCTTCTGGAAAGGGCCTGACGAGTATGGGATAATGCTTTCATGATTACCTTTCTTTTGCAGCCATTTCAATGGCTTTGATGATCCGGGTATACGTGCCGCAGCGGCAAATGACGCCGTTCATATAGGCGACGATCTGTTCCCGGCTCGGATTCTTGGTATTTTCCAGCAAGGCCGCCGCCTGCATGATCTGCCCGGACTGGCAATATCCGCATTGGGGGACCTGCGCCTCTACCCAGGCCTTTTGCAAGGGGTGGGATTGGTCTTCCGAAAGGCCTTCTATCGTGGTTACGGACCGGCGGGAGACCATGCTCAGGGGCGTGATGCAGGCGCGGGTCGGGATCCCGTCCAGGTGAACGGTGCAGGCGCCGCAAAGGGCCGCTCCGCAACCGAATTTGGTGCCGGTCAGTTCCAGGCGTTCTCGCAAGGTCCACAGCAAACTGGCGTCGGAGGGCGCTTCGACCTGGACCGTTTTACCGTTCAGTTTGAAAGTGATTTTCATGATCGGATTGCTTCTGGGTGATGGAAAGGTTGCCCTTAAAGATAAGGAATAATCCTGAAGGAATCCTGAAGCGGGCCAGGTGTTCTGCTCATTAGCGCTCAGAATTTTCAAAATTTTCTACGATTAATCCCTTATCCAGGTAACAAAGAAATCGAATCGTGGATTTGATTGAAAATCAGTTTTCAAAAACATTCATTCACGATTAAAAGCATTAGGTATGAAAAACGCAATTGTAATCTCGATCACTGCCCTTGTCCTGACAGCCATTTCCTGTACCAAGGTCATCGAAGAACCCGCCATCACCGAACCTGGAATCAAATACACGCCTACCATTCCGGATGGAGACCGTATTTTCATTCATTTCGGCACTTCTACCAAGCGCGGCTGCCTGTACAGTTTCAGCAATTGCATCTGGATCGGTTGGGACGAAGAGGACTATAACGCGCAAAACCGGTTAGCACTCCAATTCGGCAACGGGAGTGCGGCAGGTCAGTATTTCGGGCAATATTTCCCGCTGACCAGTGACTACACCATTGACCCGGTCACTGCTCAGGATTTAGGGCTGGACGAAGGCGTCATCCCGGCCGGTTTTTACCCCTTGCGCAAAGCATCGGATGGTACGCTGCGCGTGGTTTTCGAACCGGCTGAAGGTTTTCCGGCAGGCAACCTGTACAACCCGTTCAATCCGCAGGACAAAGTCGGTCAACTGCACAACCTCGCCGTACAGGTTATCCTGAATGAGAACCAAAATGAGATCCAGGCCTTGAAAAACGATGAAAAAGCTTTGCAGAAGTTCCTGACGGACAAAGCTGCCCAATTCCTGGCAGAAGTCGAATTACCGGTTAGCGATGAAGAACTGATAGGCGCTCAGGCCCTCAATTTCAATCGCGATTTCAGCGACTACAAGGCCCGGTTGGCCGAAAGCAATCTGAGCCAAAGGGACAGGGAATTGTTGCTGCCGGTCTTTGATCAGGCCGTAGCCATGGCGGTAAACTCCCCGGAAGACCTGGGGCAGTTCGTCAACTTCATGAATGACCAGGAATACAAGCTCACACGTTACGGTAAAATGGATAACCCCAAGGTTGTCCTCTCCATGCTGTCCATCCTGAAGAACAGCCGGTATTTCTGGTACTGGAAATCCATCTCCGCACCCAATGAAGACGGGACGGTAAGTCCGGAGCGCATCCCGGTTTGGCTGGCCGACGCGATCGGCGCTGAATTCGGCGGACTGATCGGCGCTATTGTTGCCTCGGCATTGGCGAGCGAAAAATAAAGTGATATTTGATTGAATCGATTGATCCGCCACGCCGCGGCGTGGTCGATTGATCCGATTGGCCTTACCTCCGGTTCCTCGATTCTTCAGTTCCTCGATTCTTCAATAAAGCATTGATCCGATTACTAAAAGGCATCTGCAACATTCCGATTTGGCCCGGAAAACATGCAGATGCCTTTCCTGTTGATTGCCAGGAGATCTGACGGCAGCACTGCCCCTCTACTCCGCTGAAGCTACGGCCACCGGGCGACGAAGCTTTAGGCGAAGTTGCCGGGCGGAGCCTGACCACTGACAACTGTCCACTGTCCACTGTCCACTGACAACTGACACCTGACACCTAATTCCCCTCTTCCAGCTCCAGATGGGCTTCTTCCCATTCCTTCATCGCCAGTTCCAATTCCTTTTTCAGCAGCTGATACTTTTCCATGATGGCCGGGCTGTCGGAACGGGAGTAGAATTCGGGGTCGGCCAGTTTGGCTTCGATTGCGCTGATGTCCGACTCCAGGTTTTCCACCTTTTTTTCGGCATTCTGCACGGCGCGCATCAGTCGTTTCCGCTCTTCGAAGGTGAGTTCCGGTTTGGCGGCTGCTGCGGTGCGATCTTGCTGGGAAGCCAGTTCCAGCATGCGCATATCGGTCACTTTGCGCTTTTCCAGGAACTGGTTGACGTCGCCGATGTGGTCGTACAGGTGTTTATCCCTGAACTCAATGGTCCGGTTGGTCAGGCCGCCCAGGAATTCCCGGTCGTGGGAGACCACCACCAGGGTCCCGTCGTACTCCATCAGGGCCTGCTTGAGGATATCCTTGGAGATCATGTCCAGGTGGTTCGTCGGTTCGTCCAGTACCAACAGGTTGAACGGACGCAGGAGCATGCAAGCCAGGGCCAGCCGCGCCCTTTCACCGCCCGAGAGGACGCTGACCTTTTTATCGACGTCTTCCCCGCTGAACAGAAAGGCTCCCAAAATGGCGCGCAGGCGGGTGGTCATTTCCGGCGGCGAGTAGTGTTCCATGGTTTCCAGCAGGGTCAGTTTGGATTGGAGCGTATCCGACTGGTTCTGGGCATAATAGCCGATCTGGACATTGTGCCCGACCGTGAGCTCTCCGCCGGAATAGGGCAATTGACTGACCAGTATCCGGGCCAGGGTGGTTTTACCCTGGCCGTTCTGGCCGACAAACGCTACCCGGTCGCCGCGGTCCAATTTGAAGTCGACGTTTTGCAAGACCTGAAGATCGCCGTAATTCTTGGACAGTTTCCTGGCTTCCATCACCACCTGGCCCGACCGGGGAGAAGGCGGGAAACGGAGGTTCATTCCGGCGATATCTTCCTGATCGATCTCCACCCTTTCGATCTTATCCAGTTGTTTTTGCATGGATTGGGCCATCTTGGTCTTGGTGGCCTTGGCCATGAACCGGTTGATGGTCCGCTCCTTCTGGGCGATCACTTTTTGCTGGTTCTCATAAGCCGACATTTGCTTTTCGCGGCGGTCGGCCCGCATTTCCACGTATTTGCTGTAAGCCGCCTTATAATCATAAACCTTGCCCAGCTCGATCTCGACGGTCCGGTTGGTGATGTTGTCCAGGAAAAGCTTATCGTGCGAGATCAGGATAATGGCTCCGGGATAACTTTGCAGGAAGCCTTCCAGCCAGATGATGGATTCGATATCCAGGTGGTTGGTCGGTTCGTCCAGGAGGAGGTAATCCGGTTTCTGGAGCAGCATTTTGGCCAGTTCGATCCGCATCTGCCAGCCCCCGCTGAACTCGTCGGTGAGCCGGTTGAAGTCCTTGTCCTTGAAGCCGAGGCCTTTCAGGACTTTCTCACTTTCGGCCTCCATGTTCACGCCGCCCAGGACCTGAAACCGGTGGTTGGCCAGGTCGAACTCCTCCAGCAGGTCGGCATAAGACTGGCTTTCGTAATCGGTGCGCTCGCCGATTTCCTCATTCAGTTCTGCAAGCCGGTCTTCGAGGGCTTTCAGGTCCGCAAAGGCGGTCAGGGTTTCTTCCAGGACGGTTTTGCCTTTCGGCAGCTCCATTTCCTGGTGTAGGAAACCGAGGCTGGAGCCGGAAGGCCGGGCGATACGGCCTTCATCCGGACGGATCTCCCCGGCAAGGATCTTGAGGAAGGTCGATTTCCCGGCGCCGTTGCGGCCGACGAGGCCCACCCGGTCGCGGTCGCCCACAACGAGGTTGATCCGGTCCATGAGGATTCGGTCGCCGTATTGCACATATATTTCTGTAGCGGTCAGCATATGGTGTTTTTTAAAAACGGCTGCAAATTTAAATAATAAAAAAATTTAAGAGGTGATTTTCAGGGAAGGATAAAAACCCGTATCTTGCAGACCGAATCGGCAGAAGGCCGGTTCCCCAAACGCGCAAGCGCCCTCATGTTTTGGCCTAACATTTTACAATATAAAGGTCAGATTTACCGTAACTAGGGCGGGCCTCACCACGCTTCGGCGTGTTCTCTTCGGAGACAAGGGGATTACCGAACCACGGTGCTGCCTTAATCCTGTTCTTTAGGGGCCCAAAACGTCCCATGGTGCTTGTGCGTTTTTTTTATATTTGAGGTGGAATGATCATTCGAAAATGACCGTTCATTTTTGCCCTGTTGCGCATTTGTTCCATTTGCCGGGCAATCGGAAGCACCTTTTCCAGGTAATCGACCAGGTACGCCTGTCTGGCATCGGGTTCGGTCAGCGCCAACAATTCGTATTCCTGGTCCGTTGTCATGCCGATATGATGCGACAGCAAATAGGTATTGAATTGGTGGGGATCTTCCGGAATTTCTTTTTCGACATGGGCGACCCGGAATAATTCCGAAACCAGGTCCATTATTTTTGAATTGATCAGAAAATCCTCCTTCTCTTTTGAAGGGTCAATCCTTTCCACCTGGCCTATGCCGTAAAGCTTGCCGGGCGCCTGATCCTCAAAGGTGATTTTGCGGAATAATCCAACGCCCTGTACACGAATATCCATCTTTCCATCTTCATGCGTTTTATCGATGGACAGCAAACGGATTTCAGTACCTATCTCCATCAAGTTGCCGTCCAGAAACGGCGGGATGCCGAAAGTCATTCCGGAAGCGTCGCATTCCAGGATCAGCTGCCGGTATCTGGGTTCAAAAATATGCAAGTGTACGATCTCATCTGGAAAAACGACGATCTGAAGGGGGAACATGGGCAGTAAATTGCTCATACCTACCGTTTTTTGGACATAATAACAATATTTATCCTTTTCTGTTGTTGACCATATTAAATTGCTTACCATGCGCATCAGCTCCCTATTAGTCCTTTTCAGCCTTATCCTGATCAGCGTTCAATGCAAGCGCGACCGACGCGCCCAACCCATGCCCGAAAGCATCGGCGCCTATATCGACGGATTCACTTCCGGCATCATTTCCAAGGCCTCCCCTATCCGGGTTCGCTTCGCGAGCATCGTAGCCTCTCCGGAAGAGGTCGGCGCCGAAGTCAAGAACAAAATTATTGATTTCACGCCGTCGATTGCGGGAAAGGCCGTCTGGGAAGATGAACAATCCATCCGCTTTGACCCGGACCAACCGTTGACCTCCGGTACCGCATACGTCGCCAGAGTCAACCTCAAAAAGCTCTTTTCGAATATCCCCGCTGAAGCCGAGCAATTCGAATTCGATTTCCATACCCGCAACCAATATTATGACGTTACCGTACTGGGCCTTTACCCCCCGGATGTCAACAACCTGGCGAAACAGGAATTGCGCGGGCAAATCACCACGGCCGACGTGGCAACCCCGGAAGAAGTGGAGCCCATCCTGACCGCAACCCAGAAAGGAAAATCACTGGAGATCAGCTGGATCCATTCCGGCGATCAGCTCACGCACGATTTTGTCGTCAGCAACGTAGCCCGGACCGAAGAAGCGACCAAGGTCACCCTGAAATGGACCGGCAAATCGCTGGGCGTCGACCTGAAAGGGGAAAAGGAAATCGAAGTGCCTTCCCTGTCCGATTTCAAGGTAACCGATGCGCAGGCCTTCCAGAACCCCGAACAATATATTCACCTCCATTTCTCCGACCCGATCCTGGCTTCCCAGGACCTGAACGGCCTGGTATCGCTTTCGGATTACGACGGCGACCTGCGCTTCACCATCGACGGACCCGAAGTCCGGATCTATCCGGCCCGCCGCCTGACGGGAGACGTGCTCGTCACGGTCTCAACGGGCATCATGAACAGCCAGAAGCGCAAAATGAAAAATCCGGGCAACTGGTCCGTCCATTTTGAGGACGTCCGCCCGGAAGTCCGGCTGGTCGGCCGCGGGGTGATCATGCCGAATTCGGAAGGCCTGGTCTTTCCCTTTGACGCCATCGGCCTGACGGCGGTTGAAGTCGAAATCTTCAAGATCTACAACAACAATATCCTCCAGTTTTTGCAAACCAACGACCTGGACGGCGAATACGACCTTCGCCGGGTCGGCCGCGTCATCCTGCAAAAGAAGGTCGACCTGACCAGCATCAACCCCAACAGCCGGTCCGCCGACTGGACCAGGTACTCCCTGGATCTGGGGAAACTCTTCGAGCAGGACCCCGAGGCTATTTACCAGGTCCGGATCGGCTTCAGGCCTGCCTACGCCGCCTTCCCCTGTTCCGACAAAGCGCAAGGCAGCAACGGAGATGACGGAGATGAAGGCTGGTACGGCGAAGACTACGAAGAGCCCGGCGATGAAGGCGAGATCAAGAGCATCATGGAGGGCTGGTACGGGATAGAGGGCTATTACCAGGGATATAACTGGGAACAGCGCGAAAATCCCTGTTTCCCCGCTTACTACAACTACGAACGGTTCATCAGCCGCAATATCATTGCTTCCAACCTGGGCATCCTCGCCAAGGGCGGATCGGATAATTCCTGGTTCGTTTCCATTTCCGACCTGCGGACCACCCAGCCGCTTTCATCGGTTGAATGCGAATTCTTCGATTTCCAACAGCAATCGCTCAGAAAAGTGGTCACCGACGGCCAGGGAATGGCCATGGTGCAACTGGACCGGCGGCCGTTCGTTGTCGTCGCCAAAAAAGGCAGCGAAAAAGGATACCTCCGGCTGAATGACGGGCAATCCTTGTCCATGAGCCGGTTTGATGTTTCCGGCGAAGTCAACCAGAAAGGGATCAAAGGTTATATCTACGGCGAACGCGGCGTATGGCGGCCCGGCGATTCGGTCTTCCTCCATTTTGTGCTGGAGGACAATTCCGGCAAGCTCCCGCCCAACTATCCCGTTCAATTTGAGGTAACCGACGCCCGCGGGCAGAATTTCATCAAACGGTCCGTGATCGGCAATACCGGCGTCATTTATCCGCTGCATTTTGCGACCAGCCCCAACGCGCCGACCGGCAACTGGACCGCCATGGTCAAAGCAGGCGGCGCAACCTTCCAGAAAACCCTGAAAATAGAAACGGTCAAACCCAACCGGCTCAAAATCGACCTGGATTTCGGCGGAGATATGATCAGGGCCGGAGACGGCCTTGTGGCAGGGCTGACCTCCACCTGGCTCCATGGCGCCCCCGCCGGCGGGCTCGAAGCCAAGGTCGAAGCCCAATTGCGACCGTCCGTTACAACCTTTAGCCTATTCAAGGACTTTGTTTTTGACGACCCCGCACGGAAATTCACGGACGAAGCCCAAACCGTCTTCGACGGCCAGTTGGACGCCTCCGGAAAAGCCACATTCAACATAGACCTCGCTGACAACCGGCGGTTGCCAGGCAAGTTGAACGCCAGCTTCAAAACCCGCGTATTCGAAAAAGGCGGCGACTTCAGCACCGACAATATCACCCTGCCCTACTCACCTTTCACGGCTTACGCCGGGGTGGACATCCCCACGAACCAATACGGTGAAAACCGGCTTGAAATCGATAAAAACGGAACCCTTTCATTTGCTTCGGTCGATGAATCCGGCAGGGCGCTTTCGGGCAGAAAGTTGAGTGTCGGGTTGTACCGGGTCAACTGGCGCTGGTGGTGGGACTACGGCTATGACGACGTTTCCCGGTACAATACCAGCAATAATTACGACGCGGTGCAAAAATCGGACCTCGTCACCAACAGCAAGGGTGAAGCGCAGTGGAGCGTCAAGGTGCCCGAATGGGGTCGCTATCTGGTCCGGGTCTGCGATCAGGAAAGCGGCCACTGCTCCGGCGATTTCTTCTATGCGGGATACCCCTGGTACGGCGATGAAGACAACGATCAATTCAGGCAGGCAGCTTCCATGCTGGCCTTTTCTTCGGACAAGAGCAAATACAATGTCGGTGAAACGGTCAAGCTGACGATCCCGACCGGCCAGAAAGGGCGCGCGCTGGTGACGATCGAAAACGGCGCAAGGGTCATGGAATCCCACTGGACGGAGGCCAAGGAAGGCGAGAACACCTTCACCTTCAAAACCACGCCGGAAATGGCGCCCAACGTGTACGTGCATGTGGACTTTGTGCAACCGCACGCACAGGCGTTGAACGATCTGCCGATCCGGCTCTACGGGGTCATTCCGGTGTATGTCGAGGATCCCAATACCCATCTTGCACCGAAGATCAAGATGCCGGACGTGGTCAAACCGGAGCAAAAGGTCGAAATCGAAGTTTCCGAAGACAAAGGCCGCGAAATGGCCTATACCATTGATATCGTTGATGAAGGGTTGCTCGGCCTGACGCGGTTCAAAACCCCGAATCCGTGGGAAAATTTCTTTGCCAAGGAAGCCCTCGGCGTCCAGAGCTGGGACCTGTACGACCAGGTCCTCGGCGCGCATGCCGGCGACCTGGGGAGGATCCTCAGCATCGGCGGCGACGGTGAGGTTCAACCCGGTGAGGACGAACAGGCCAACCGGTTCAAACCGGTGGTCCTGCACCTCGGGCCTTTCACGTTGAAGAAAGGCAAAAAAGCCAAACACACCATCGACATGCCGAACTACGTCGGAGCGGTGCGCGCCATGGTGGTAGCCGCCAACAAGGGGGCGTACGGCAGCGCGGAAAAATCGGTGCCGGTAAGGCAACCCCTTATGGTGCTCGCCACCTTGCCCAGGGTTCTGGGCCCAGGGGAAATGTTGCGGTTGCCGGTGAACGTATTCGCCATGGAAGACAAGGTCAAGTCGGCTACCGTGACCGTCAAGGAAACGAACGGTCTGGCCAGGGTGGTCGGCAGCGCGAGCCAGCAGGTCAGCTTCAGCCGGCCGGGCGACAAGCTGGCGACCTTCGATGTACAAATTTCCGACAAGGTCGGCATCGCCAAATTCGTGATCCAGGCGGAAGGCTCCGGTGAGAAATCGAGCCAGGAAGTCGAGATCCAGGTTCGCAATCCGAACCCTTACGTCACCAACGTGGCCGCCAAAGTGCTGGACGGCAACCAGAGCTGGGACGAGAGCTTCACGGCCGTAGGCATGCCGGGCTCCAATGAGGCGGTACTGGAAGTCTCCAGCATTCCGCCCATCAACCTGGGGCAGCGTTTGCGCTATCTGCTGCAATACCCATATGGTTGTTTGGAACAAACCCTGTCCGGCGGCTTCCCGCAGCTGTATGTCAATAAATTGATGGAATTGAATGAGGAGCAGAAAAAGCGGGTACCGGAGAACATTACGGCTACCATCGAAAGGCTGAAACTCTTCCAGACCGACCAGGGCGGGTTCGCTTACTGGCCGGGGAATTCGGCGCCGGATCATTGGGCGACGAACTATGCCGGCCATTTCCTGCTGGAAGCCAAAGCGCTGGGGTATACGGTACCGGCTTCCCTGCTTGACCGCTGGGAACAGTTCCAGAAGAAAACGGCCAGGATGTGGGATCCGAAAATGAAAGATTACGGCTTCTATTCCGATCAGGCCCACGAACTGTCCCAGGCTTACCGCTTGTACACGCTTGCGTTGAGCGGAGAACCCGAACTGGGCGCAATGAACCGCCTGCGGGAAACCAAAAACCTGTGCCTTCAGGCCAAATGGATGCTGGCGGCCGCCTACGCCCAGGCCGGCAAGAAAGACGTCGGCCAGACCATTGTCAAAAACCTGAGCCGCGATATCCAGGATTATACTGAATTGTCCTATACCTTCGGATCGGCGTTGCGCGACCGGGCTCTGGTGACGGAGACCCTATTGTTGCTGGGCGACCGCACTGCCGCCGGGGAAATGGTGAAATACCTGTCGGATGCCCTGAGCAGCCAGCGTTGGCTGAGCACCCAGGAAACGTCCTTCTGCCTGTTGGCCATCGGCAAATTTGTCGGAGACTCCAACGTGGACGCCAAAGTAAAATTCGCCTATCAGGTCAACGGCGGCCAGACCATCAACGCCGGATCGAACACGCCGGTCTTCTCCGTTAAGATACCGGTGAATGACGCCGGTTCCACCCGTTTCAAAGTGACCAACCCGGGCGGCGGCACGCTTTTTGCCCGGTTGATCCAGACCGGACAACCGCTGGCAGGACAGGAAGACGCCAGATCCAGCAACCTGGAGATCAAGGTTTCCTATGCCGACCTGGAAGGGCATGCCATCGATCCGTCGAGTATGGCGCAAGGGATGGACTT
The DNA here is from genome assembly GCA_020636325.1 of Lewinellaceae bacterium. GTDB lineage: Bacteria > Bacteroidota > Bacteroidia > Chitinophagales > Saprospiraceae > JACJYC01. The sequence continues at coordinate 463,598 of JACJYC010000004.1, read as the reverse complement.
TATCGCTACCGTCACCGTTCAGCATCCCGGTATTCGCCCGATCCGGTACGACGAACTGGCGCTGAACCAGATCTTCCCCTCCGGCTGGGAGATCCTGAATACCCGGATGGACAATGTGCAGAATTTCACCAATACGAGCATTCCCGAGTACCAGGATTTCCGGGACGACCGCGTATACACCTTCTTTGATCTGCCGCAGAACAAGACCCAGGTTTACCGGGTGCAGCTGAATGCGGCTTATCAGGGCCGGTTCTACCTGCCCGCGGTTTCCTGCGAGGCGATGTACGACAACAGCATCAATGCGCGGACGGCGGGAAGATGGGTGGAGGTTTCGAAGTCGGCGGGAGAGATTTAGCCGGCGGATGCCGATTTGTCGGTTCAGGGCGCAATCTGATGATGAAAATCAGGTTGCGCCCTGTTGATTTGAAGGCCGAACGTACGCATTGTGCCGGGTTTCAGAACCAGTTTTCACCTGTCAGGCTTTCTCATTTTGCATTTCCGCCGTTTCTACCTTCGCCGCGAGGTCGACTTGATGCCCAATACCCCGAGCAGTCCGCGGGTCAGCTCCCGGGCAATGGTGCGGCCGATCTGGCGCGTGGTCGGGTTGGAGATCACCTGTTCGAGGGTGGATTTCTGGTGACGGGTCGAGGTGGACCGGGCCTTTTCCTTTTGCTTGCGCAATTCTTCCTGTTGTTCCGCTTTCTGGAATTCATCGATCTTTTCTGAAAGGATCTCGTAGGCGCTTTCGCGGTCGATGACCTCGTTGTATTTCCTGACCAGGTAAGATTTTTTGATGATGGCGTTGATCTCGTCGTCGGTCAGGACGTCCATGCGGGATTGGGGGGCGCGTAGCATGGTATGCGCCAGGGGCGTGGGAATCCCTTTTTCGTTCAGGGCCGTTACGAGCGCTTCGCCGATGCCGAGTTCGGTCAGCAACTGATCGACATCATAGAATTCGGTTTCCGGATAGTTTTCGGCGGCCAGTTTGATGGCCTTCCGGTCTTTGGCGGTAAATGCCCGCAGGGAGTGCTGGATTTTGAGGCCGAGCTGGCTGAGGACCGCTTCCGGCACATCGGCCGGGTTTTGGGTGACAAAGAAGATGCCGACCCCTTTGGAGCGGATGAGTTTGATTATGGCCTCGATCTGGTCCATCAAGGCATCGGAAGCCTCGTCAAAGACCAGGTGAGCCTCATCGATGAAGATGGCCAGCTTGGGTTGTTCCAGATCGCCTTCTTCCGGGAAGGTGGAATAGATCTCGGCCAGCAACTGCAGCATGAAAGTGGAGAACAGTTTGGGCCGGTCCTGGATATCCGTGAGGCGCACCACGGAAACCACGCCTTTCCCGGATTCGTCCAGGCGGCAGAGGTCGGCGACATCGAAGGACCTTTCGCCGAAAAAGATATCGGCGCCCTGTTGCTCCAGTTCAACGATCTTGCGCATTATGGAACCGACGGTTGCCGTAGAGATCAGGCCGTATTCCCCCTGGATCTGGTCTTTGCCTTCACCGGTGAGGAACTGGATGGTCTTTTTGAAATCTTTCAGGTCCAGCAGCGGCAGGTTGTTATCGTCGCAATATTTGAACAGGACCGCAACAACACCGGATTGGGTATCGTTGAGCCCCAGCATTTTGGAGAACAGGACGGGGCCGAACTCGGAAACCGTTGCGCGAAGGCGCGCGCCTTTTTCACCGGAAAGGGACAGGAATTCCACCGGGCTGGAGCCGGCTGCAAAGGGAAAGCCGATTTTGGCGTGGCGGTCGTCAATCTTGGCATTGCTGACGGCAGGCACGGCGATCCCGCTGAGGTCGCCCTTGATATCCATCAGCAACGAGGGCACGCTTTTAGCGGACAGCTGTTCGGCCAGGATCTGCAGGGTTTTGGTTTTGCCGGAGCCCGTAGCGCCTGCGATCAGGCCGTGGCGGTTGAACATCCGGAGGGGCAATTTGACCAGGGTATTGGTCATCACTTCTCCTTCCAGCATGGCGGCGCCCAGGTCGATTGACCCGCCTTTGAAAGTGTACCCGTTTTGGATGACCTGGGTAAATTCGGCTTTCTTAGACATCTTTGTTTATTGTTGAGTATTCCACTTTTCCGTTCGGTCCTGGAATTTCTGTTTGCTGAACTCCCACAAATCTAGGTTAAAATTAGCTTCCAGGGAAGCTTCCAGGTCAGCAGGCATCAGATCCGGGAAGAAATCGATCCCGGTCAGTTTTTCAACTTCGTCAATAGAGGTGGCGTATTCGTACAAGGGTTCGAAGCTGACCTCGTTGGGAAGAACGAAGGCAATGCCTTTTTGTTCGGGCTTTTCCAGATCGAGGAGGACCTTGTAAAACGCGGCCGGAACAGCGACTTTATTCCCTCCGATGGTCCCTTTGGGATCAAACGTGAGGACGGGCCCGGTAACGACATACAGGCTGCCGCATTTTTTGGCCCAGCTCCGGGTGAGTTCCTCCAGCTCTCGCCAGATTCCCTTGTTGAAATTCCGGGACTGCGGGGAGATATTGCTCAACAGGAAAGAGGCTTTCATTGCTTCCGGATCGTAGGCCATATCGGCAGCCGGTGCGAGATGCCCGCGGTCATAGCCGGATCCTTTATAGTCATCCGGGGTAGCGGAGCCGGTTTTGACGTCCGGATCGGGCAGGAAGATGTCCGAGCGATCGTTCCAGGGTTTTTCCAGGTTTTCCTTTTTCAGGATATAGGCAACCCATTCGGCTTGTTCGTACTTTTCGTTGTAGGAAAGCGCGTAAAACCGGTGATTGACGACCTCACCTGTGGTGGAAGTGGGCAGGAAATATTCTTCAGCGGAATAATCGTCACCGGAAGTGGTTTCCGGAGAAGAATTGCCTGAGAAACGATTGAATAGAAAGAGCAGCGCGCTCAGCAAAGCGCCGAAAATGCCAACTTTAACGATCATGCCCGAGCTGCCTTTCTTGCCTTGCCTGGCATGATTCGTTCTGAGTTTTGCCATGGAATCGATTTTAATTACCCGGCAAAAATACAAATAATTTGAAAAAGAGAGAAGAGCAAAAAAAAAGGGAACTAAGCCAAAAACGGGCTTTAGGTGTTCCGCCAACGGCAGAAAATGTAAAAAATAATTCGTTGCGGTGCCAATTTAGCAAAATATTCATTCCCGCCAAATCCGCATGGTAACTTTTTTTAATTTGGGGTGTTTTTTCAATCAACCAATCCGCAAATAACAATATGTTGCATATCGGCATTACCGGTGGGATCGGAAGCGGCAAGTCCAGCGTTTGCCGCATCTTCGAGGTGCTGGGCATTCCTGTTTATTACGCCGATGACCGGGCCAAATGGCTGATGAACCACGACCGGAACCTGAAATCCGGGATCATCGGGTTGTTCGGCGAACAGGCTTACCTTGAAAACGGAGACCTCAACCGGAAATACATCGGTTCGATCGCTTTTACGGACCCCGGCAAATTGGCCGATCTCAATGCCCTCGTCCACCCGGCTGTACTCAGGGACGGCTTCGACTGGCAAGAGGCGCAGACCGGCGTACCCTATACCCTGAAAGAGGCCGCGTTATTGTTTGAAAGCGGATCCTACAAATTCCTGGACAAGGTGATCACGGTTTACGCGCCGCTCGAATTGCGGTTGGAACGGGTAATGACCCGAGACGGGGTTGACCGGAAAACCGTCATGGACCGGGTCACCAAACAAATGCCGGAAGAAGAAAAACTTGAATTGGCGGATTATGTCGTCTACAATGACGGCACGAGGTCCATTATCGGGCAGGTGATGGAATTGCACAGGGCGTTTTTGGGTTGTTGATTTGCCGCCTTCGCTCTTTTGGAGCTACGGCCGCCGGAGGTTGATTTGCCGCCTCTGTTCTTTGGAAGCTACTGCGGTCGGAGGTTGGCAGGCGCTATTCAGGCAAATTGGATTACCCGCCGCCTGTACGCAGCAGGCTATCCTGATAGATCCAGGTTTGGCTTTCGCAAAAGCCGATATAATCCTTGACCGCGATTCGCGCTTTGGAAGCCAGTTGTCCCAGTTCACCCACCAGTTCGTCTCCGGCGCCCAGTTCCTGCAGGCCGTTGGTCAGTTCAACATCCAGGAAATGAAGGGTGAGCAGTTGCTTTTGGACAGCCAGCGGAAACCGGTCGTATTCCGGCCGGGAAAGGCTCAAGCGTGCAAACCGGTAAAAATCGGGGGCATTGGACAGGGCCTTTTTCATGTAGGTGATCTTGCCGGCGGGGCTGAGTCCCGGATCCGTGATCACGCGTTGCAGTTCCCCTCCGAGATTATAGAGCGTGGGGTCCGATCTGAGCCGGCGGAACCGGTTAGCTTTCTCTTCCCATTTGCGGGCAACTTCCGGGTAGGACAGCCGGGCTTTTGCGGAGAGCCGGGCCTGGTCAAGCCCTTTCAGCACCAGCTCCAGGGAATCCATCGCACGGATGGCGCCGGTCAATTCTTCCGGAGAGATCAAACCGTGAGCAGAGGGCATCCATTCGCTGTAAGATCCGGAGAGGCTTTCAAATGAACGATTGACGGAATCCATCCGACGATCCTGCGTACAGCCCGTACCGCCCAGGACAATGACCAATATGGAAAGAGAAACCGGAAAGGCCGATTGAAAGGTTGGTATTTTCATGTCGTAGCACCGGCAATATCGTGAACCAATTGAAGCGCCTGATCCAATTGCTGTTCAGGCGTAAGATGGGAGTTATCCAGCACCACGGCATCTTCTGCCTGCCGCAGCGGGCTATCATCCCGGGTCGAATCGATCAGGTCGCGGTGCGCCAGGTTCTCTTCCACCTCGCCGAGGGAAATATCGATCCCTTTGGCCTTCAGTTCGCGGTACCGCCTGGCGACCCTGATCTCCTTAGCCGCTGTAAGGAAGATCTTGAGCTCGGCATCCGGGAACACAACCGTGCCGATATCCCGTCCGTCCATGACGATCCCTTTGTGTTTTCCCATATTTTGCTGTTGCCGGACCATAGCCCTGCGAACCGGCGAAATGGCGGAAACCTCGCTGACCACAGCGGAGACTTCCATGCTCCGGATCTGTTCTTCCACATCTTCGCCGTTGAGCAGGGTCCGGTTGCCGCTGGGGTTGCGTTCGAAACGGATATGGATGTCATCCAACGCCGCTTCGACGGCATCTTCTTCCCCGATGCCGATCCCATGCCGGAGCAGATAAAGCGTAGCGGCGCGGTACATGGCCCCTGAGTCAACGTAGGCGTAACCCAGGCGCCCGGCCAGCGCTTTGGCAAGCGTGCTCTTGCCGCAGGAGGAGTAACCGTCGATGGCCACAATAATTTTCTTCACGTACTGACCAGGTTTTTACTCAAAGCTGAACGTAAGCGAGCCGCAGGTTTTATCGGCAAACGATTCCTGAAACCGGCAACCTTTGGCGTAATCCAGTGCGTAATTCATCAGCACCCTGCTCCGCGAGGTCGATCCGGCAGACTGGTATTTGGCGGAAGACACAGAACCGTCTTTGTTCACGCAAAGGTCCACCACGACCCTTCCGGGTTTTGCGGCGGGCGGGTCCATATACGGCTGGCTGACCAGCCCCAGATCCAGGATGCCGCCTCCTTTCTGGACATTGACGGCAAGCGTCTGCCCCTGATTGGCATCGGCAACCCATTTATTCAACACCGATTTACCCATCTGCTCCTGGTCTGCATCCTTGGGCTTTGCGCCCGGGGGGGGCGGATCATCCAGGGCGGGTCTTTCCGTCAGATCGGCCGGTCGCTCCTTCTTGGGGTCGATTGCCGTCTTTTTGGTTTCGGACGGTTTACCGGTCGCGGCTGATGCCGTTTCTTTCCCGGTCCGGCATGCCGCAAAAAGAACAAGGGCGGCTAATAAAAAGGCGAAATGTTTAAAGGTCATGCTTTTTGATTTTGCAGGTTCCGCTGATCTTTCTTCACGAGCCCAAAGGTAGGCGATTCACCTGGAATTTTGCCGGTTTCGGCCAAAAGTAAGGTGTTAAAGGTATGTTATTGCAACTTAATTGTTTTGATTAAAATTTTAAAAAACAAAAATTAAATTTTAAGTTAGGGCATTCTTTCGGACCTTTACAGCATCAATCCTTTTTTGAATGGATCTTCAGAAAGCGATAGCCGCGCTCAAGCAGTATTTCGGATATGACGCCTTCAGGCCCATGCAGGCCGAGGTGATAACGGCCTTGCTGGAAAAGCGGGATGCAGTAGTCCTGATGCCTACCGGCGGCGGCAAATCCGTTTGCTATCAGATCCCCGCACTGTTGTTATCCGGTACCTGCGTGGTGGTCTCGCCGCTGATCTCACTGATGAAGGACCAGGTCGAAGCCCTGAAGGCGAACGGCATAAAGGCGGAATTCCTCAACAGTTCGCAGGACCCGGAAACGCAGCGCAAAATTGAGGACCGGTACCTGTTCGGGCGGCTCAATTTGCTGTATGTATCCCCCGAAAAGCTGGTTTCCTCCAGCTTTTTGCCCTATATCCAAAAGGTCCGTCCAACCTTGTTTGCCATCGATGAAGCGCATTGCATTTCGGCCTGGGGGCACGATTTCCGGCCGGAATATACCCAACTCCGGTTCCTGAAAGAGCAATTTCCGGCGGTACCCATCGTCGCGCTGACGGCAACCGCAGACAAGCTGACCCGCAAGGATATCGTGCAGCAATTGAACCTGAACAACCCGGAAATATTCATTGCCTCTTTTGACCGCCCCAACCTGAGCCTGGAGGTCCGCCCCGGGCAACGGCGGCTTCAGCAGATCCTGGATTTTATCCGCCAAAGAAAGGATCAACCCGGGATCATCTATTGCCTGAGCCGCAAAAACACGGAAACCCTGGCGGCCAACCTGCAACAGGCCGGGTACCGCACGGCATTTTATCACGCCGGGATGACGGCGGAGGACCGCTCGAAAGTCCAGGAAGATTTCATAAACGACCGCATTCCCATCATTTGCGCTACCATCGCCTTCGGCATGGGCATCGATAAATCCAATGTCCGATGGATCATCCACTACAACCTGCCCAAAAATATTGAGGGATACTACCAGGAGATCGGCCGGGCCGGCCGTGACGGGACTGCCGCCGACACGCTCCTCTTTTACAGCTTCCAGGATGTGATGATGCTCAGGGATATCCTGATGAAAAACGGCAGCGGCAACGAGGACGTCCAGCTGGCCAAGCTCGAAAGGATGCAACAATACGCAGAAGCCCTGGCCTGCCGGCGCCGCATCCTGCTCAGCTATTTCGGGGAAGAACTGAACGCGGATTGCGGCAACTGCGACATCTGCAAAAATCCGCCGGCGCGATTCGACGGGACCATCCCCGCTCAAAAGGCCTTTTCAGCCGTTTATCGGCTCGGGGAATCCGTCGGTACGCGCGTTTTGATCGACATCCTGCGCGGCGCCCAGCGCAAGGAACTGATCGAAAAAGGATACCACAAGATCAAAACCTACGGGGCCGGCCGGGATATTGCGTCCAGCGACTGGCTGAGTTTTCTGACCCAGATGATCAACCTGGGTTACCTGGAAATCGCCCACGACCAGGGCCATACCCTCCACCTGACGGCGGCGGCCCACCGGGTGCTCTTTGAAGGGGAAAAGGTGGAATTGGTCCAGATGAATACCTTCCGGGAACGGGCCGAGGTGGAAAAATCCAAGGTACAGGTCTCCGCCCCCCGCGAGCGCGTCAGAGACGACCTGTTCGAAGCCTTGCGCCAGACCCGGCTGAAACTGGCCCAGAAGAACGGCGTGCCGCCTTACATCATCTTCACCGACGCCACCCTGGAGGAGATGGCCGCCGCCAAACCAATGGCGCTGGATGAATTGCGCCGGATATCCGGCATCGGAGAAAAGAAGCTGGAACAGTACGGCGACATTTTCCTGAAGGAGATCCAGGGTTTCCTGGCCCGCAACTCGGAACAATTCACCGGATCGACCTACAGGCTGACCTACGAACTGTTCAAACAGGGGCATTCGATCGAAAAGATAGCGGCAGACCGGTCCTTGACCCCCTCAACCATACTTTCGCACCTGGTCCAGGTCTATGAAAAAGGGGAACCGGTGGACATATACCGGTTTATATCCGAATATGAGATCAACGCCGTACAAAAGACGCTCAAACTGATCGAACCGCCGGTCAGGATCCGCGACGTGCAATACCTGCTCCGGGAAGAAATGGAGCCCCACAAGATCCGGTTCGCGCTGACTTACCTGAAACGCGAAAAAGGTCTTTCTTTCTGAGCCTTTCTCAGCTTTCAGCAGCAAAGGAAGCGGTGATCTTTTCGGCCAGGGCCAGTGCGTGCCCGTATTCCGAACGATCCGACCAACCGGCAATATGCGGGCTCAGCACGACATTCGGCGCCTGCCGCAAATATTGGAACGGTGCGGGCAATCGTTCGGGGTCCAGGTGGGCAAAAGACATTTCTTCGTATTCGATCACATCCAGGGCGGCGCCCCTGATCTTGCCGCTTTGCAGGCCGTCCACCAGATCAGCCGTATTGAGCACCATCCCCCTCGATGTATTGACCAGCCAGATGTTTTTCCGGAACCGGTTTATCCAGGCCGCATTTGCAAGATACCGGTTGCCGGGGCTGTAGGGTATATGCAGGCTGACCACGTCCGCCAGTTCGAACAGGGTTTCCATAGCCGCTTCTTCCGCATGCGCATCGCCCCAGGAATCCTTGAATTTGTCATAGGCCAATACCCGGCATCCAAATCCCGACAATCGCCTTGCAAAAGCCGTTCCCATATTGCCGTAACCGATGATCCCGACACAAAGACCCTGTAGTTCCACCCCGCGGTTGCCCTCGCGGATCCACTCGCCTTTCCTCACCTCCCGGTCCGCTCTGGCCAGGTTATTGAGCAGGCAAAGCAGCAGCCCGATCGTATGCTCCCCGACGGTATTGCGGCTTCCTTCCGGGCTGGGCAATACAGCGATCCCGCGTTCTTCGGCACAGTCAAGGTCGATATGTTCCAGCCCTACCCCGCTCCTGCCTATGAACTCAAGTTTGGGCGATCTTTCCATCAATTCCCGATCGATCCTGATGCGGCTGCGGACGATCAATCCTTCAAAATCGGGCATGACCTCCAACACCTCCGATCTGCTCAGGGAAGAAGCATCCGTGCAATGGTAACCGGCACGGTCCAGGGTTTCCTGCAAAACGGGGTGGGTCTTGTCCAGAAAAATTACCTTTTTTTTCATATAACAACCGTTGGCAGACCGGATCAGCCCCCTTTTCAGGGCGAGCCTGCCGGTCCGTAAATGTACTGTGGGCAAAGGTAATAATCTTTAATTTTGCCTCGTTTTCATGACGGGTTATTGCATTAGGAAATCAGCGAGTCATCCCTCAAAAAGCCTGTAACCGAACTTCATATCATGAATGTTCCCCCTTTCACTTTTTTTTTGCAGACCAATTGATAATTACTCCTGACCTCCCCTGAGGCATTTCCCCCCTTACTTACATCCTGCCCAAACAACCAGTGAAAAATTGCCCAAAAACGCATAATTATCATGAAAGTCTGCTACGCTGCTTGTTGCTTCTTGCTATTGCTGTTTGCGCCTGACGACCGTTCCCTTTTCGGGCAAAGCAGTTTTCTCGATCTTTTCGGCCAGGTAGAAACCTGGGCCAACAGCCGGATCGCCGCCATGCCGGACGGCGGTTTCATCACCGGCAATGACCTCCGGCGCCCCCCGGAAGGCAGCAGCAAACACGGCTTCTACCTCGCCCGGTACGACACCTGCGGTACGATCGGCTGGGCCAGGGCCATGAGCCATCCCGACTTCGCCCTTTTCTTCCAGGCTGTAGCCTCCCTTCCTTCGGGAGATGTGGTTGCCGCGGGTTCAACGGGCAATCAGGATATTTTCCTGGTCCGGCTCGATCCGGCAGGCGAAGTGGTTTATTTCAGAACCTATGACGCATCGGATTACGACGACGTCGGTGCAATCGGGATCGACGGCGAGGAGATCCTCCTTTACGGCGTTTATCTGGACGGCAACCAGCCGAGGCACTACGCGATGCGAACCGACGGCGACGGCCTGCCCATCTGGTCGAGGGCCTACGGGTTGGAGGACGGCGGAGGCGATATGACCGTCAATGCGGACGGTAAATTGTTCTGCAGGTCAGGCAATATCTTCTTCCTCCTTTCAGCAGACGGAGCGGTGGAGTGGTCCGTCCGGTTCAATGATCTGAACCCGGTGACCAGCAATTTTTCCAACCTGGCGACACCAGGCGACGGATTCGCCTTTGACGTGCGGTTCGGCATGGAACACACCCATTACGTTGTCGGACTCAACCAGGCAGGCGCCGTAAGCTGGGTTTCTCCGCTGGTTTCCGCCTTTTTCACACCTTCCGCCCTGGCGGCCGATAAAAAAGGAAATCTGGTGATGGTCAATGCATTCCCGCCTGAAGGGACGGCAACAACCGCCACCTCTCCGTTCGCCATGGTACTGAACGGACAAGGGCAGATCGTCAAACAATACCGGTTCAACCTGGACGACCTCGGCGAATTCAAGGCGCCCGCCGTAACCTACCTGCCCGACGACGGCATTGCGATCAAAGGCACTTATTTCGGCGAGTCCCACCTGGATTACACCGTCAAATTCACGCCTGATGTGGCTTTGGGATGCGTCACGGAGGTTTTTGAATCCAGCAAGGACAACCCGACCCAACCGGCCGCTTCGGCGGTGAGCCTGCCCAACCGCACCCTGAGTTTCACGGTCAGCGATTCCCTTTCGGTGACCGCCGCCCCGATGAACATTCCGACCAACCGCAGGTGCGGTGCAACCATTGAGGACAAGGACTGGCCCATGTGGGAACGCGTGAACTGCACGGATACCTTCCATTTCAAAGGGCCTGTCAAACAAGCGGTATACACCTGGGAAGACGGATTTACCCAGCCCGACCGGGTCCTGAAAGCGGAAGGCGTTTTCAAGGTCGACGCCGCCGCCTGCAATGCCAATTACCATATCGAGATCGACCTGGAACAGGGGCTCTGTCCCTGCCAGTTGTACAAGCCGAATGCGTTCTCCCCCAACCACGATGATATCAACGATACCTTCCAGGTTTACGCCGATTGTCCGTTCCTGAATTTCGAATTGCAGATCTTCGACCGTTGGGGGCAAATGGTTTTCCAGACCCAAAACCCCGATGACGGCTGGGACGGCAAAACCCGGACAGGAGCCGACCTGCCCATGGGCGTTTACGTCTTCCGCGTAGCCTACGAATGGGAGGTCATCCCCGGACAACGGGCAAAAAGACAGGAAACGGGCAGCATTTCGATCATCCGGTGACGGCAGGTTTGCAGTTGGCAGGCGCCAGCATCCAGCATCCAGCATCCAGCATCCAGCATCTAGTATCCAGCATCCAGCATCCACCACGCTTCAGCGTGGCAGCATCCAGCATCCAGCATCCAGCACCTAGTATCCAGCACCTAGTATCCAGCTTCCAGCCTCACCCAACCGCCTCCAACACCCGGGCAGCAACCACCTCCGGATCATTGGTCGTCACCTCCACCCTGATGATCCGGCCTCTGGGATGCACCTCAAGGGTATGCTCGTAGGTTTTATCGTAATACTGAAGTGCGATGCGGGCTGCGGCAGGCAGATCGTCGCGGTTGATGGCCTCAACAGCCGCCTTGACGTGCTGGCCGCCCATTCTTTTTGTGATTCTGGCAAAACGCTCAATAAGGTCCGCTTTCGGGAAAGCCCCGTAATCGCGGACCAGCCTTTCGACGCGCAGTTCAACCGGCATGACCACCTGGATCAGTTTGGAAGACAACAGGATACGCCAGAACCCGTCCGGCTGATAGACCCGGCCGATGGAACGGCTCTCATCCTCCACCCAAACCGGCAACGTTGAGGGGATTTCGCGGAAAGCAGCCCAAAGGTCATTTTCAAATTGTTCTACGGTTGGTTGGGGCAATTCGCCCAGAGCGCCGAACGCCGACCCTTTGTGCCGGGCCAGCCCTTCAAGGTCCACTACCTGTTCGCCCTTGCGCTTCAACACTTGGAGAACCTCCGTTTTGCCGCTTCCGGTATACCCGCCCAGTACGATCAGCGGGTGCGGAAGGGCGCACAAATATTCCAGCGCATGCCGGCGGAAGGCTTTGTACCCGCCTTTCAGAACGGTGATGTCAAACCCTGATTTTTCCAGCAACCAGCCCATGCTCTCGCTGCGTTGGCCGCCCCGCCAGCAGTGTACGACTGCCGACAGGTCCGGGGCAGAGGCTGAAGCCTGTTCAACATATTGCCGCATTTTGGGTCCGACCAGTTCCAACCCGCGCAGGAACGCCAGGCGGGGATCAACCTGTTTGTAAATCGTCCCGATCTCAGCCCGTTCTTCATTGGTAAACAACGGCAGGTTGACCGCACCGGGGATATGCCCCCCGGCAAATTCGGCAGGCGTACGCACATCGAAGAGCACGCGATCAGCCAGAAGTTCCGGTAATTTTTCAGGATCGGTTTTAACTGCCACTATGGATAAATTGCGAAGATTTTCGTTTGCCTTTAAACTTTAGCCGGTCGAAAAGCATTTAGTAGTTCAACAAAATTTTACCGCTACCGGCTTTGCGTTCCACCGGCGCCAGGCGCAAGTGGCTTGCGAATACCGCAAATTTACAAATTCTTTCTGCTAACCAAGACCGACAGCATGACCATCCACCCAATGCCCTATGGAGGCATCGCCCAATTATCCGCCAAAGACATTGCCTACGCCACCGCCGACCCCAGAATCCGGGGGTTTTATCAATACGAACCCAATTTAGCCGCCTTCGAAGATGTGATCCGTGAACGGGAAAATCACCCCGTTGACCGGCAGGTGCTGGTGCATGCCCTTCAAGCCCAATACAAAGACCTGGAGGTAAGCGATTCGGTTTCGAAGAATATACAATCCCTGGCCGACGCCAAAACCTTTACCGTGGTGACCGCTCACCAGCCCGTGCTGTTTACCGGCCCGTTGTACTATATCTACAAGATCGCCTCAGCGATCAACCTGGCCCGGACCCTGAACGAGCGTTATCCGGACTATCACGTTGTCCCCGTTTTTGTCAGCGGCGCCGAGGACCACGACTTTGAGGAGGTCAACCATACCCATCTTTTCGGCAAATCCCTGAAATGGGAAAGCGGTGAAAGCGGTCCAGTGGGCAAAATGTCGACCAAAACCCTGGCGCCGGTCCTGGATGAACTGGCCGGGATCCTGGGCGACAGTCCAAGAGCGGAAGCCGTCATGCATTTGTTCCGGGAGGCCTATACCCGGCATGAGACCTATGGACGGGCGGTGATCCACCTGGTGAATGAACTTTTCCGGGATTACGGCCTGGTCATAGCGGATATGAGCCGGCCTGAACTGAAACGGCAATTCATTCCCATTATGCGGCAGGAACTGCTCGAGCAACCGTCCCAGGCTTTCATTGAAAAGGCAGCTGCCGGGCTGGAAGCCGCCGGTTTCTCAGGGCAGGCCCATGCACGGGAAATCAACCTTTTTTACCTGGGCGACCAACTCCGGGAGCGGTTCGTACTGGAGGACGGCGTATACAAAGTGCTCAATACGGACCTGACCTTCACACAGGAACAATTGCTGGACGAACTGGACAATCATCCCGAAAAATTCAGTCCCAATGTCATCATGCGTCCGCTCTTTCAGGAGGTCGTCCTGCCCAATCTGGCCTATATCGGCGGCGGCGGAGAGATCGCCTATTGGCTGGAACGAAAAGAGCAATTCGCGTTTTTCGGGGTCCCCTACCCGACCCTCGTCCGGCGCAATTCGCTGTTGTGGGTCGACAGCGGCAGCATGAAGCGGATTGAAAAACTCGGGCTCAACCCGGAGGCGCTGTTCACGGAAACCGAAACCCTGATCAAACAATACCTCGCGGACAATACCGGCAACGAATTCTCGCTTGAAGAAGAGAAAAGCGAGCTCGAACGGCTTTTTGCGGGGATCGCCCAAAAAACGGAAGCGATTGATCCGACCCTGGTCAAAACCGTGCTGGCCGAGCAAGCTAAAAACATCAACAGCCTGGCCCAGATCGAAACCCGCCTGATACGGGCTGAAAAACAGCGCCATGAGGTGAGCATTAACCAGATCCGGGGATTGCGCGACAAGCTCTTTCCGGGCGGCGGCCTTCAGGAGCGGCATGATAATTTCCTGCCCCTGTACCTGAAACACGGCGACGAATTCCTGGCCTACCTGGTACAAAACCTTAACCCATTGACCGACCAGTTCCTGATTGTCACTGAGGATTAAGGGGCCTATCCGTTTCTCAAAATTAAAATCCGCGATCCCGTCTTCTGCTCATCACAGATTTTAATCCGGGTTATTTTTAGCCTATAAAATGGTAAATTTTGAATGCCCTTTTAAAACAGGGGCGCATACCTTTGGGTCTTGTTCAGCCGTGTTGAGTCACTGACCCCGCATCCATCCATTCTGTATTACAATACCGGAATTTTTTATTAAAAGTAATCGAAACCTGGCTTTCCCGATTACGGAGATTGCCATGCCGCTAGATTATTTCCAATATGCTCATCAACCTAAATTCAATTCAAAACATGAAAAGAAGTTTACTGTTTTTGATCGCTGCGCTGTTGCTTTGCCAGGTTCTGGTACAAGCGCAGATCACCAATTCAACGCTCTATGACTTCCGGGACGGAACGATCATCGGCGCCGGCCAAAGCCCGGACGGGCTGGTGACCTTATCCGGCAATTACAGTTACCACAGCGCTCAATACGGCCTCAATATGAAGGTGAACGGGCAGATCAACGTGACTGCAGCCGGCAGCAGTACCCTGAGGTTCCTGGGCTCTCAGTATTCCGGTTTGAATATGGTCGGAACCGCAGCTGAATCCGGCGACCTGGGCACCCAGAATACCCGGGTCACCAATGACCTGTCGGACACTTATGATTTCGTTTACTCCGGTTCGGGCGGCCCGCTCAACTTCACCCTGACTGCCGGGACCGGAAACGACCTTTACCTGCCGACCATAGAGGTGATCCCCGCCCAGTCCGGAGCAGCGGCAACCTCAGCTGAAACCAATATCATCTACTTTTACGATTTCCGCGACGGCAGCATCATCCCTACGAGTACCACCGGTACGGACGATCTCCACCTCGGCCTGGTAGATGTGCTTGTCGGCCCCAGCAATGCGTATGGATACAACGGCGCCCAGCACGGTTCGGTCCTGAAAACGGGCAACCAGATCAAACTGCAGGTTGCAGGCAATGCCAGGATCCGGATCGGCGGCAGCATTTACTCCAACGGCGCCATTTCAGTGTCCAGCGATACCGGGAATTTCGACATCCTTTCCCAGTCTTCCACAACTTCCGGCAATTTCGGCAATGACGGTTCAACCGTGGATTTCCTGTACGTCGGGACAGCCGGCACGATCACCCTGGATTTCACCGGCACCAACTACGTACCTTATATTGAAACAGCTCCTGTACCTTATGAAATCACCCTGACCCCGTGGGTGCAAAAATCCGGCACGATCACCGTTAACGGCGCGGAAATAGGACTGGAAAGCGGCGACGCCCCCGGCAGCAACGCCACCGTTACCGTAAGTGAAGGCGCCGTGATCAGTGCTACCGACCAGGAGGCCTCCATCCTGATCAACCTCGGAGGGGAGCAACTGAACAGCTATTCACCCTCGTTTTCCGGCGATATCGACACGGTGATCGTAAGCGGGGACTCGCTCCTTATCACTTACGCCGATCCTTCCTCCGATCCGGCCTCGTACCTGATAAAAGTGGCCGACAACAGCATCACCGCGGAAGCTGAACCCGGCCAAACCTATACCTACAATTTCTACGACGGCTCCGAACTTCCCCAGATCAGCTACCAGGCCCTGCGCTACACCACCTACGTCAGCCATGACGGCATCCTGACCATCAACAGCAATACGGACGTGCCGGCCAGGCAATTCGGCTACCACGATGCCACCCATGGGGGCGTATTCTTCCCCGGCAATTCATTCGATATGACGGTTGCCGGCGACGCGATCGTTACTTTTATTGTCGATACCTATGGCGTAGCCACGGATGCCGTTTTCGAATTCAAGGATGCCGGCGGCAATGTGCTGGGTTCGATACCTGCGGAAAACATCGGCGGCGCCGACGGCTTTCCGAGCAATTTTTCCTATACAGGTCCGAAAGGAGTGATTTCCGCCACCCTGGTCAGTTCCGGTTTTCCGACTGCTGAGGTCTATATACACGGGCTGAATATCGAAAACGCCCCCGAGGTCGAACCTTCCAACGGCAAAACGGATGTTTGGGATTTCGGCGCGGTCCAGCTGGATACAATGCTGTACAACAATCAGCTGAACGAAGAGGTCATCAACGGCTGGTACGATGGGAGCATCACACCGGGTACATCCGGCCACGTCCTGCCCAATTTCAATGCCGGCGCCCTGGCCTGGATCGGCGGCACCAACGACCGGTTGAGGACCACCAATACCAACCTTACCCGCTACGACGAGAACATCAGCAGCGCCCCGGGCTATACCGGCCGCGTTTATGTCAACTCCGCCGGCAATATCAACCGCTACATGAGCCTGACGCTGGAGGAAGACGACGAAGTGACCGTGATCGCCAAAACGGACGCAGGCGGCAGGATCAACTTTGTTTACGTCCCTGATCCGGAGGCGCAAACCGATGCGGTCGAAATCCCATCCGACCTGACGGAATTGCATTTTGTCGCTCAACAGGCCGGTGCGTATCGCCTGTATGACAACCTGGGCAAACCCAGCTACTACCGGATCAGCCGGAAGGATGCCACCTATGTTACCCTGAAAGGTGCGGTAGATACCACCCAGGCGGCCGGTATTCCAGCTGATTTTGCCATCGTGTTCACCAATGCGGCCGGAAAATCCTGGAGCTCAATGATGAGCGCCGGCCAGTACAGCGTCAAGCTCCCGGCTGGTTATGCCTACGACCTGAGCCTGTCCGGCGCCAACGGTTACATCATTTCCGGGGATCAGTCCCTGGAGGTTGCCGACACCACCACCAACCATCCCGTTACGATCCAGAAAGTGGAGTTGTACACGGTCAGCGGCCAGATCAACGGCCTGGGCGCCGGAATCGCCAACCTGTCACTGACCTATACTCCGGATGCTGCGGCAAATGCCATTTATGTGCCGGAGCCGATCATCGATACGGAAAATGCCACCTATTCCGTATCCCTCCAACCCAATATCCAATACACCATCTCCGCCGAAGGAGTGAATGATTATTACATCCCGGGAAACACGATAACCATCGGAAATGCGGACGAATCCGCGGATATCGATTTCAGCCCGAAGCCGGTTTATCCTGTCACCATCAGTACGGAAGGCCTTACAGCAGAGGAGACGGGCAAACTGAAACTCGACTTCTCCAATCTGTATGAAGCGGGCTACGTCTACCATTTCGACGGCATAACCGATATTTCCCTGCGCAGCGGCACTTATACCGTAGCGGACAGCGGACTGGATTCGTTCGCGGTCGAACTGGGGTTGACCTCAAACCTCACCGTAGCAGATGCGGACGCGTCTAAAACGCTCAAATTCAAGCCGGTCACCAACTGGCCGTTCGACGACAGGGTCATTGCCAACGGAGACCCGGCTTACAAAGGGTTGTTATTTGCCGGTACCATTTCAAACGAAGTCGCCAAGGGCCACCTGGCAGCCAAAGCCGACGCGACCATCCAGGTCCCGGTCAAACCCGGTCAAAGGGTCGTTGTTTCCTATTATTATACCGCTGACTTTTCCATCGGAGGCGGCGATCCGGTTACGACCAACACCCAGAGCACCAGCATTCAGGAACGGACGCAATACGATTATCCGGGCGCTGATCCGGGCTATGCGACCATCCTGATCGGATCCGGCGCTTCCACAACCTATATCACCAATATAGGCGTGTTTTCACCCCTGGCCTACCAGCCGAGCCTTACCGTGGGGACAGACAAGGATTTCCAAACCATCAACGAAGCCCTGGATGCCGTCCGGCGCATGGACCGGAACGAGGGCGACCGGGTGACCATCCTCATCGACCCGGGCAATTATGAGGAGATGCTGGTCATTGACCAACCCGATGTGACCCTTAAAAATGCGGCCGCTTCCCCCAATACGGATCTATTGAACAAGGGGGTGGATATCAAACCGGGCGCCGTCCGGGTGACCTCCTATTACGGCCACGGATACAATTATTACAGCATGGCCAACAACCAGAAATGGAATGCGGACGTACTGGCGGTCAATAAGGAAAACGGCTACCTGTCTTATGAAAACAAGGGAGCCGGAACGACCAACGGCTCCTACTGGAACACCACGGTCCTGGTAGTCGCCGATGGTTTCCAGGCGGATTATATCATCTTTGAAAACTCCTTCAACCAGTACATTTCGCACAAAGAGGCAGCGGATGTCGTGGTCATGTGGGAATCCGGCAGCAGAGGCGAGCGCCCCACCGATTACGGCAATACCGACGTACAGAACAGAAGTTTTGTGGAAAGGGCGGCAGCCATCGCATTTGCCAACAATGCGGACAAAGCCGTGTTGAACAAATGCCGGGTTGTCGGACGCCAGGACTCCTTCTACGGCGGCGCCGGGTCGCGCGTTGTCGTTTACAAAGGCGCAGCAATGGGGGCGGTGGACTATATTTTCGGGGCCATGACAGCCGTCTTCTACAAGACCGACCTGGCGATGAATACCAGCGACGTGAACGGGGATCAATCCTATATCACTGCGGCCCAGCAAGGCAGCGGCCGGGGTTTCCTGATGTATGAATGTACGGTGACCACCGCAATCCCAGGGCCCGAAACGGCATCTGCCTATCGTTCCAAACCGGGTTATTTCGGCCGGCCGTGGCAGGCAACCACCAGCGAGGTCGTTTTCTTCAATACCACGATTGAAACCTCCGATTTCCCGGGATCCGAGGATCAATCGCTGATCGTTCCGTTGGGATGGCAAAACACCCTGGGCGGCGAATCCAACATGATGTACGAGTATGGGACCATCGAAAATTCGGGCGTCGACAATGGCCCGCTGCGCGCAACCTGGTCGACCTTGCTGACTTCGCCGGTCCTGACCGACGGCACAGACGTCACCACCTTCAACTTCACGAAAGGAAACGACGGTTGGGATCCGCTTCCGGAATTGATTGCCAATGACATTGTCCGGGTCAATAACCCCTTGCCGGAATCCGCAGTCCGGATCCATGCTTTTGGCGACAGGATCTATGTTTCCAATGTTTCATCGCGGACGGTGGTGCGGATTTATTCAGTCAACGGCGTCCTGCTCAAAGCCATCGAAACCGATGCGGATACAGATTTCAACTTCACCGCAGGCTTGTGGGTAGTCGTAGCGGACGCGGCCGACGGCCGTAAAGCAGTTAAAGTGGTAACCCATTGATTATTTCATATTTGCGATTGGATTCTAGTGGCGCGAAATTTAAGTAGCACCATAGTTTCGGGAGGCTATTTTTTCGACAGGCAAGGCGCGAGAAGGGAGCATAGCGGGACTCTGTGACCGCCGAGCAACGCAGCATGTCGGAAAAAGAGGCCGCGAAACTTGAGTGGTATCTAGATTTCGCGCCACTAGTGCATTTCCGGCCGGTTTTCCGGCTGGAAATGCCCTTTTGCACCCCATATTGACAATGTAAGAGCTTGTTTGGACTTTAGTAACTGGTCTGCAAATGTCACTTTTCCGCTTATGCTGCGTTACAGAACCGGGCTTCATAGTGGTATCTAGATTTCGCGCCACTAGTGCATTTCCGGCCGGTTTTCCGGCTGGAAATGCACTTTTGCACCCCATATTGACAATGTAAAACCAGGCGGGATCTTTTCGCAACGGTGCCTGCCTCCGGTTTTACGCACCATTTGGCTTAACATGGCTTGTTCCTCAATTTTCGAACCCTCTTCCTTCCGCTCCAGGCGAAACCCGATATAATCCAAATATCTTGGGTGGGCATCCGGGGAATATCCTGTAAAAAGGACACCAAAACTCCCGTAAGCCATATATCATTCTGTTAATCAAAACTTAACATTAAATTAAGATATACTTTCCGGTCTGCTGGGCATTTATTTGAAATTTTGCGGTGAAATTTAGAAAACAACACTTGCTATATGCTCAAGAGCAGTCAACTATTTCTTTTTTTACTGATTCTCAGTACTTCTTCTCTTTTTTCCCAAACAGGCAGCATTAAAGGAGTCGTAACAGACGCAAAATCCGGTGAGACCCTCATCGGCTGCAACGTCCTCATCCAAGGGACGGACAAAGGAACCATTACCGATTTCGACGGTAACTATGAAATCCCGGAAGTGCCCACAGGCGACTACAACCTGGTCATTTCCTATGTATCCTACGAAAATCAGATCGTCAGGGTCAGCGTAAAGAACGGTGAAACGGCTGAAGTCAATGTGCAGATGAGCGAATCCGCCATCGAACTGGAAAGCGTTACCGTCAAG
The DNA here is from genome assembly GCA_020636325.1 of Lewinellaceae bacterium. Classification (GTDB taxonomy): domain Bacteria; phylum Bacteroidota; class Bacteroidia; order Chitinophagales; family Saprospiraceae; genus JACJYC01. The sequence goes on along the minus strand of JACJYC010000004.1, from coordinate 443,213 downwards.
GCCACCCGCAAAACGGATACGGAAGTCGCCCTGCTCAACATCCTGAAGACCAGCAATATGGTGGTCAGCGGGATTTCCAACCAACAGATCGCCAAATCGCAGGACAAAGACGCTTCCGAAGTGGTTCGGAGGATACCGGGCGTGACGATTCGCGAAGGCCGCTTCATTATCGTCCGCGGCCTTATCGAACGCTACAACTCGGTTTGGCTCAACAACTCTTCCACGCCGAGTTCGGAGGCTGACATCCGGGCCTTCTCCTTTGATGTCATCCCCAGCAACGCCATCGACCGGATCCTGATCTATAAGACGCCCGCCCCGGAACTTCCGGCAGATTTCGCAGGCGCTGCCATCCAGATCTTTACAAAATCCAACGCCGACGAAAACAGCCTTTCGTTTTCCTACGGCGTAGGCTATAACTCGCAGGCTACCGGCAATGAGGATTTCCGGACCTATAAAAAAGGCAAAACCGATTGGCTCGGTTATGACGACGGCACCCGCTCGCTTCCCGCAGGCTACCCGGAATCTCCGACGGCCATTTCCGAACTGGTCAACAACCCTACCCCGGAAACCAAAGACAAAGTGAATACGATCGGGCGTTCTTTCAATAAAGACTGGGAGTCCGAACAAAAAACGCCGGGCATTAACCAATCCGCCAGCATTACCCTATCCCGGCGGTTCCTGGCCGGCAAGGTTTCGATCGGAAACCTGACCTCGCTCAACTATTCCAATTCCTATACCTATTTTGAAGGTGACAAAAGGGCCTACGACGGATATGATGTCAATGCCGACCAGCCCTATATCAACCACCAGTTCATGAACCAGCGCTCGACCAACTCCGTCCGCGTTGGCGGTCTGATGAACTGGCTCTTTATCTTCGGCAACAACCAGCGGATCGAATTCCGGAACATCCTGAACCAATTCGGCGATTCCTATGTGAACACGCGGACCGGTTATGACAACGCTTCCAGTTCCGACCTGCGGCAATCCGAGCTTTTCTACCAGAGCCGCACCACGTATTCAGGCCAGCTCAGCGGAACCCACAAAATGAACAATGACCTGGCCCACCTGTCCTGGACGCTGGGATATGCCTACGCCAACCGCAAACAACCGGATACCCGCCGGGTGACGTCCTACGTTCCGGCCGGCGAAGACCTCCCGTATACCTACCTGTTCACCCGCGACCCGGACCCGCGGCTCTTCGGCCGACTGTACCTGGGCAATCATGAGAACATCTACACGGCCAATATCAGCTTCTCGCAAAAACTCCTGCTGAGTGAGCAATTCATCCCGGAACTGAAGGTCGGCACTTATATCGAGAACAAGACCAGGCAGTTTGACGCCCGCAACATCGGCTTCATCAAATCCGGTTTCCCGTCCTCGGCTCTTTTCCAGCAACCGCTGGATACGATTTTCGCGGACAAGAACATCAACTATGACAAGGGCATCCGGATTGCAGAAAAAACCTCCGCATCCGATTCTTACCGCGCTGAAAATCAATTGTATGCAGGATACCTGGCCTTCAACCTGCCGGTAACCTCAAAATGGAATGTGTATACCGGCGCACGGGTTGAAAACAATACCCAGGAATCCTTTATCTCGACCATTGATACCGCTGTGTACAGCAACCCGAAAACGGATATCTTCTTTACCCTGAATACCACTTATAATTTCACGGAAAAAACCTTGTTGCGTTTCGCCTACGGCCGCAGCGTCAACCGGCCTGAATTCCGGGAAGTCTCGCCGTTCGTATATTACGACTTCGAACAGGTCGCTTCGATCTACGGTAATACCGCGCTTAAAAACTGTTATGTAAATAACTACGACCTGCGTTTCGAATGGTATCCTTCCAACGGCGAAAGCATCACCATCGGTGGTTTTTATAAGCAATTTGACAACACCATCGAGGCCCACCTGCGGGTATTCGGCAGCGACCTGAGCTACCAATACGAGAACACCCAGGAAGCATACAGTGCGGGTGTCGAACTGGACATCCGGAAAAACCTGGGTACCCTCGCCGGCAACAACGAAGGCGGATTCCTCCGGGATTTCACCCTGGTGCTGAACGCAGCGCTGATCAAGAGCGAGGTCAACACCAATGACCCCAACGAACGCGATTCGGTCCGGGTTATGCAAGGCCAATCGCCTTATATTTTCAATGCCGGTTTGTTCTGGCAGAATGAAAAGGCGAACCTTACCCTGAGCGTCCTGTACAATGTGATCGGCAAACGGATCATCTTTGTCGGCGACCAATCCAATCCGCACACCTGGGAAATGCCGCGCAATTCCCTCGATTTCACGTTGATCAAAAGCATCGGGAAGAACTTCCAGATCAAAGCCGGCATCAAAGACCTGCTGAACAATAATATTCGTTGGGTCCAGAATTTTGATTTCAAAAAAGCGGACCAAACGGAAACAGTCACCAGAGAAGTGCCCTACTTCACGTATAAACCGGGTACCATTTTCAATCTGGGGCTTACTTACACGATCAGATAATCACCTAACCTTGCCGGTCTTATCCGGCGTCCATTTCACAGACGCCGGATAAGCTCAAACAATTGCGAGAAATACACGGTCGTCTGCCTTGAATGCACAAGGCAGAGAGCTGCTTGTTTTTTGCTTTCCTGAACCATATTGATATCGTTAACAAATCTTAGAATAATGAAGAAATTATTACTCACCGCTGGATTTTTGGCCGCTTTCATCGGCCTGTCCTCGGCTCAACCATCCATTACGGATGCGTTCTTCACCCAGGTGAAGTACCGCGGCGCTTTTGATGGATCGAACGACTGGACCGCCAACTGGGCTGAGTTTGATCCCGTCAATAAGACTTATCCCGCTACGACTGCCACCCTTGGCAACGGTAACACCACCACCGGCGCGCCTTTCGAAATTACGGGCAGCATGACGCTGGACGCCGCTCAGGTTTACCTGCTCAGCGGCTGGGTGTATGTCACCAACGGCGGCACCCTGACCATCCCTGCCGGTACGGTTATCCGCGGCGATAAAGCTACTCAAGGCGCCATCATCGTGGAGCCGGGTGGAAAAATCATCGCTCAGGGCACGGCCAGCAATCCGATCGTATTCACCTCCAACCAACCTGCCGGCAGCCGTTTTTCCGGCGATTGGGGCGGCATCATCCTGACCGGTAACGCACCGACCAACCAAACCAACCCCAAGATCGAAGGCGGCCCCCGTACCTTTTACGGCGGTACCGACCCCCACGATAACTCCGGGGCGCTCCAATATGTTCGCCTGGAATTCCCGGGTGTGGCCTTCCAACCCAACCAGGAGATCAACGGCCTGACCATGGGCGGCGTCGGCGACGGTACCACTCTCGATCACATCCAGGTTTCCTATTCAGGCGACGACTCCTACGAGTGGTTCGGCGGAACCGTGAACGCCAAATACCTGATCGCCTACAAGGCTGTTGATGATGATTTTGACACGGATTACGGTTATGCCGGCCACGTTCAGTTCGCCGTCAGCCTCCGCGATCCGGATATCGCCGACGTCTCCGGTTCCAACGGGTTCGAATCCGACAACTACAACCCGGGCATCAATGCAGGAAATCCTTCCCTCGACGAGCCTTACACTTCAGCTGTTTTCTCCAATGTCAGCGTTTTCGGGCCGAGGGCTACCACTTCCACCGCTTATGACGCCCTGCACCAGCACGGCGCCCACCTGCGCAGGAATACCAAGCTGCAGATCTACAACACAGTTTTTGCCGGCAACAAATGGGGTATCCGCATCGAAGGCCCTTCAGCAGCCAACGCCCAGGCCAACGAGTTGAAGATCAACAACAGCGTGATCGCCGGCGCCTCCATTCCGTTCTATGTAACGGCTGCCGACAGCATGGCCGGCTGGACCTCCACCGCCGAAAGTGCATGGTTTTTGGCCGCACAGCGTGAAAATGAGGTGATCGTCTCTGTAACCAACCTGAACTACCAGGATCCGTTCAAGCAATCCGGCAAACCCAACTTCAACCTGCAGGCAGGTTCCTCATTGCTGGGCGGTTCTTATTGGGACACCGGCCTGGGTCAATCCGATATTCCCTCCATTGACGACGACTTCTTCACCAAGGTCAACTTCCGCGGCGCCTTCGGCGACAACGACGACTGGACGGCCAACTGGTCGGAATTCGACCCCATCAACAAGACCTATCCGGCAACAACCGCTACGCTCGGCAACGGCAATACAACCTCCGGTACGCCTTTCGAGATCACGACCAATATGACGCTGGATGCAAGCAAGGTTTACCTGCTGACCGGTTGGGTTTACGTCACCAACGGCGGCACCCTGACCATCCCGGCGGGTACGGTTATCCGCGGCGACAAAGCCACACAGGGCGCTATCATCGTTGAACGCGGCGGCAAGATCTTCGCCCAGGGCACGGCCAACAATCCGATCGTGTTCACCTCCAACCAGGCGCCCGGCAACCGATTTTCCGGCGACTGGGGCGGCATCATCCTCACGGGCAATGCCCCGACCAACCAGACCGATCCCAAGATCGAAGGCGGCCCCCGTACGTTCTACGGCGGTACCGACCCGCACGATAACTCCGGCTCCATGCAATACGTCCGCCTGGAATTCCCGGGCGTGGCCTTCCAACCCAACCAGGAGATCAACGGGTTGACCATGGGCGGTGTCGGCGACGGCACGACTCTGGATCATATCCAGGTTTCCTATTCAGGCGACGACTCCTATGAGTGGTTCGGCGGCAATGTGAACGCCAAATACCTGATCGCTTACAAAGGGCTTGACGACGATTTTGATACGGACTACGGCTATGCCGGTCGCGTTCAGTTCGCAGTAAGCCTCCGCGATCCGGACATCGCAGACGTTTCCGGTTCCAACGGCTTCGAATCCGACAACTACAACCCGGGCATCAATGCAGGCGACCCGTCTCAGGATGAGCCCTATACCACGGCGGTATTCTCCAACGTGAGCATTTTCGGCCCGAGGGCTACGACGTCGACGGCATTCGATGCACTCCACCAGCACGGCGCTCACCTGCGCAGGAATACCAAACTGCAGATCTACAACACCGTTTTCGCCGGCAACAAATGGGGCCTTCGCATCGAAGGGCCTTCGGTTGCCAACGCCATGAGCGGCGACCTCAAGGTTCGCAACAGCGTGGTTGCAGGGGCGCAGGTTCCGTTCTATGTAACGGTCAACGACAGCCTCGCAGGCTGGACGACGACCGCCGAGCGCGATTGGTTCCTCGACAGCCAATTTGAAAACCAGTGGCTGACCAAAGTGGCCGATCTGGGGTACAACGATCCGTTCAAACAATCCGGCAAGCCCAATTTCCTGCTCACGGCCGCTTCTGTTTACAAGCGCGGTTCTTACTGGGATAAAGGCCTCGGCGCTTCCGAGATCCCGTCGATCGATGATCCGTTCTTCACGCCGGTCCGGTACCGCGGCGCGTTCGACGGCGCGAATGACTGGACCAAGAACTGGGCCGAGTTCGACCCGATCAACAAAACCTACCCGGCAACGACCGCTACGCTTGGTAACGGGAACACAACTTCCGGTACGCCTTTCGAGATTACCACCACCATGACCCTTGACGCCGGCCAGGTCTACCTGCTCTCCGGCTGGGTTTACGTTGCCAACGGCGGCAGGCTGATCATCCCCGCAGGTACGGTTATCCGCGGCGACAAAGCCACTCAAGGCGCCATCATCGTTGAACCGGGCGGCCAGATCATTGCGCAGGGCACCGAAAGCCAGCCGATCGTGTTCACGTCCAACCAGGCGCCGGGCAACCGCTTTTCCGGCGACTGGGGCGGCATCATCCTCACGGGCAATGCCCCGACCAACCAGTCCAATCCCAAGATCGAAGGCGGCCCCCGTACGTTCTACGGCGGCGACGACCCCCGCGATAATTCCGGCGTGATGCAATATGTACGCCTCGAATTTCCGGGTGTGGCCTTCCAGCCCAACCAGGAGATCAATGGTCTGACGCTGGGCGGCGTCGGCGACGGCACGACCATAGACCATATCCAGGTTTCCTATTCCGGCGACGACTCCTACGAGTGGTTCGGCGGTACGGTAAATGCCAAGTACCTGATCGCCTACAAGGCGGTTGATGATGATTTTGATACGGATTACGGCTATGCCGGCCGCGTTCAGTTCGGCGTTACCCTCCGCGACCCGGACATCGCTGACGTTTCCGGTTCCAACGGCTTCGAATCCGACAACTACAACCCGGGCATCAACGCAGCTGATCCGACCATGGACGAACCCTATACGACGGCCGTATTCTCCAACATCAGCGTGTTCGGCCCGAGGGCGACCACTTCCACAGTGTACGACGGCCTGCACCAGCACGGCGCCCACCTGCGCAGGAATACCAAACTGCAGATCTACAACACGATCTTTGCCGGTAACAAATGGGGCATCCGCATTGAAGGCCCTTCCGCCCTCAACGCCATTGCAGGTGAACTGAAAATCAGCAACAGCGTGATCGCCGGCGCTTCGGTTCCGTTCTACGTAACGGCAAATGACAGCCTCGCCGGTTGGACTTCCACCGCCGAGAGTGCATGGTTTTTGGCCGCAGAGCGTGAAAATGAAGTACTGACCAGCGTGCTGGACCTGAACTACAACGATCCGTTCAAGCAAACGGGCAAGCCCAACTTCCTGCTGGCAGGCGGCTCTTCCATGCTGAACGGCTCCTACTGGGATGTGATCACCAGCGTGAAGGTTGAGCCGGTAGCCCAGGCGGGCATCACGGTTTACCCCAACCCGTTTGTCGACGAGGTGCGCCTTGAAACCGACCTCAAAGTCGTGAAGGCGCTGGTATACAATATGAACGGTCAGCTGGTAAGGCAGGTACAGGTGAACAACAACAGCCTGAACCTGCAAGGTTTGAATTCAGGCATGTACGTACTGTTGCTGGCTACTGCCGACAACAAGTTCTACAGCCAGACCATTGTCAGGAAATAAGCCTATTTGGTCCTTGATATCATTTTGTTAAGCGAAGGCCTTGCGGAACATAACCGCAAGGCCTTTTTTGGTTCCTTGAAGTCGTTCACAGGTCGGTCCTGTCCCAGATATACAGCGTTTCTTTGGGATAATTAATGGAGAATTTCAGCTGCCGGAGCAGGGGAAAGCCGATTATGCCGTCGAGTTCCAGGCCGGTCAGCGCCTTGAGCTGCGTCAGGTCGCCGCCGGAAAAGCGGACCTGTTCCAGTTTTTCCTTACCCAGAAAGGCTTCGGTCAGTTCATACGACGCGCATTCCTTTACATCCTGATCCAATCCCTGAATGCTTTCATTGGGTAATTTGACCAGCAACTCCTGCGGGATATTTTCCACGGCTCTGTTGTTCAGCAAATTGATTCCCGCCCCGGTATCGATACCGAATTTAAAGGACTTCCCGCCGATCATCAAATTGACAATGGGCAGGTGGTCGTCAAATGTCAACGGCACAGTGGTCGCCGGTTCGAAATACCGGTGCAGCGGGTTGCGGTTGGGATCCAAAACCTGGATCTGACTGGAAGCGTAATCAAAATAGATCTCATTCCCCCGGATGACCTCAAATCCGATCAACCCCATCAATTCCTTTCCGAAAACCGCTTCGATATGGGAAATATCCAGCTCCAATGCGGTGAAATCCCGCAAATTGATCCCCGACCAGTTGAATTGATCGACCTGGGTGGTCCCGACTTCCACTTTGCCGCTGAAACCGGACGCAACAATATCGCTTTTTGAGGCCGGCATCCGGTTGACAGCCAGCATGGGCGCACCGGTATCGAGGATAAACGCTCCGGTTTTGCCGTTCAGCGAAGCATTTACAACCCACATGCCGCGTATAATGTCCGCACTGACGGGTTGATTGCCGATACCGGATCTGGAATGGAAAGAAAAGCTGGCTTCAGGAATTTCCAACAGGGCAATAGCATGTTGCCCGAAAGCCGAAAGGCCGAATAGTAACAGGAAAACAGTGAAAGTCCGCTTCATCTCAACAATGCTTGGAGAGGTGACCGAATTCCATTCCTGTATTGTGTGCTATGGGATAAAATTCAAACCGCCTCCAGGTTAAACCATCACCGGACCAACCGGCATTGTTTGACTGACCGCCTCCGTTATCTCTTGTTCAAGGGAATTATGGACTTTGTCAGCACGATCTTACGCTTTGCGCTTGATCGTACAAATATAAGCAATTGTTTACAAAAAATCAATATTAGGTTAACATTAAATTAACATTAGGTTCAGATCCCGTGTTTTCCTGCCGATTGACGGTCTTCAATCGGCAGAAATCCCGATTGAAGACCGTCAACTAATAACCAATAAAGCACCGCCTAACGGGCAATAATGAATCGCTGGACAACCGACCGGCCGTCTGCCAGGGTCAGTTTCAGGAAGTACAGCCCCTCCGGATAGTTTGAAATATCCTGCTCTACCCGGGTACTGTCTTCAGCGGCAGCCCGGTAAATACGCCCGCCGGTTGCATTGATGATCTCGTATTCCAGCGGTTGGGCGCCGAATTCAAACGCAACCTTATCCTGCGCCGGGTTGGGGAAAATCCGTACAGCTTCATCGCCGGAAACCGATGACGACCCAAGACCGGTTCTGGCGCCGCTGCAGTAGCCGTTCGGATCGGCAACAGTCACCTGCACCGTACAGGACATGCTTTGACCGTTCGAATCCGTTACGCGAATCGTCACGGGCTTGACCCCAAGGCTCCCGCAGGTAAAGACATTGCTCCTCGGGCTGATGAGTTTTACGTTGTATTCGCAGGAGGGATCAGGCCCGGCAGCCAGGAGCTGGGGATCCAGTACCGCCGCCCCGTTTGATCCGATATTGATGGTGGCATTCTGGCATACGGCCGCCTGAACGCTGCAATCCGGCCCGGTTGCGTTGGAGCAGGTCCCGGGGTTGATCACCGTAAAGCTGAGCTGGCAGCCGGCAGTCCCGTTATCCGTTATCGTCAGATTCAGGTTGCCCCCATTCGCAGAGCCGGGCGCCGTGGCGAAAGTGGTCGCACTGCCGTATGCACCGCCTGCCGGACTCAAGAGCGCCCCCGAAACGGCGTACCCGCTGCCCAGCGCCGATCCGGAAGGGTTCAGCGTGAACGTCAGGTAATCATCTGCCGGGTTGGACGGCGTACCGTTATCCTGGCAGGCAACTCCGGTTAGGTTGGCCGAAACGAGCGAACAAACAGGCGGAGGCGGATTGCCCGAACAACTGCCCGGATCGGTCACTGTAAATGTCAACTGGCAGCCCGTATCCGATCCGTCGATGATCTTGAGCGTCAGGTTGCCGTTCCCCGCCGTACCCGGGTTGCTCGTAAAGGCGGATACCTGCCCGTAGACGCCTGTCTGCGTCGGCACGCCCGTACCGGAAACGGTGTACTGTGTCCCCAGGGAAATGCCCGCAGGCGAAAGGTTGAACGTGATCCTGTCGTCGCTGTCATTGGCGGCGGTTCCGTTATTGTTGCAACTGATGCCTGATAATCCGGCGCCGGTCAGATCGCAGTCTGGAATGGCGACACTGCACGAACCGGGGTCGGTCAAAACCACCGTCAGGGAACAGCTCGCATTGGAAAAATCCTGGATGGTCAGGGTGATGTTCCCGTTGCCGGCGGTACCCGCAGTGGTCCTGAAGCCCTTAGGTACGCCGTAGGAGCCCCGGTTACTGCCCACTACCGGGCCGATCACCCTGTACGTGGAGCCGGTATTGGTTCCGGTCACGGTCAATTGGAAGGAGATATAATCGTCCGCCGGGTTGCCGGGTGTATCGTTATCCTTGCATTGGATATTGGTAATTGTGGCATTGTCAATCGAACAGGGTACGACAACGCTGCAGGCGCCGGGCGGCGTCACCGTAACCGAGGCCTGGCAGCCGGAGCTGAACGAGTCGGTAATGGTCAGGTTGAGATTGGGCCCGCTTGCCGACCCTGCCGCAGCGGTGAAGGTTGTCGGGGCGCCGTAAACGCCTGTGTTGGGCGTGAGGGTCGCGCCTGAAACCGAATAGCTCTGGCCGATATCCATCCCGGCCGGATTAAGGGTAAAGGTAATATAGTCATCCGTCGGGGTATCGGTCCCGTTGTCGTGGCAGGCGATATTGGACAGGCCCGCCCCGCTGATCTGGCAGTTGAGCGGTACGCAGGTCGATTGGCCGTTGACCACCGTGATGGACCCGCCGCCGACGGGGTCGAGCCAATCGCGCAGCCTTCGCCGGCTGTCCGTTGCGCCGTTATTGTTCCATGAATAGGAAAGTTTGCCGTAGTCCCCTTCGTCGTTGGCGGGGTCGGAGCAGTTGGGTTGTCCCCCCGCAAATCCGCCGAAAAGCTGGCCGATGAGTCTTTTCTGGCTGTTGAACAATCCGGATCCGGACGATCCGCCTTCCGTCACACTCCAACCGTTGGGCGTCTGTGACCAGAAAATGCGCCAGAAATGGTCGCTCACCACCGAGGTCGGGGTAATATTATGGGTGGCAATCTTCTTGGCGTCTCCCGCAGGATGGTGGATGCCGACCCCGCCGGTTCCCGGCGAGCCCGAAGCATCGAACCCGGCAAAATACACATCGTACACGTCCACCGGGTTGGAAGTCAGCCGGAGCAGGGCAAAATCCGAAGAAGCGGCGGCATTTCCGCCGACGCTCGGATTGGCAACAACCGTCGCGCCGGAGGTGGTCTGGTTGGGCGGCGTTCCGGTATTGGGGCAGCCCGGCCTTTCATAATTCCAGTAGAATACAAATCCCGGAATATTCGGATTGGTCACGGCATCGTAGCTGCCTTCTATGCAGTGGTTGGCGGTCAGGAAATAGGGCGTGCAATCCTGGGCCGAATTGTTGATCAGGGTCCCTGTGCACAGGGCCGAGCCGTTCACGACGATCCGGGCGACGCTCTTTTTCTCCACCTGCCAGTTATCGCCTTCCGGCGAACAGTTGACATTTACCTGGCACGCCCCCCCGTCGCCCAACCCCTCACTGCCGTCTTCGCCGAAAAACCGGTATCCGTGAGCGATCTGGGCAATGGAGATCCGTCCGCGCCCCCGGTCGGCAGCCGGTTCGAAATATTCCAGCATGATTTCATCCCCGATGGTCACGGCGGTGGCAAACCCGCTGTAAGGCCGGTTATTGTGCGCTCCGAAAGCGCCGAGCACCTGGTTGTGGTCGGGGGTATACAGGTAGAACAGCCCGCCCTCGGGCATATGGAAATCGTCGTACAGGAAGTTGATGGATTGCGCGTCCGGGCAATGCACGCGCAACCTCCAGATCCGGTCTCCGCCGGTCAACTCGGTCCAGGTACCTGCATTTTCCAGGGTCAGGTGGACCTTGAACGGGATCGCAAACCGGATAGGGCTGTTGGTGCCGTCGTTTTCCTCATCCTCAGCCCGGACCCGAGTGAGGTCAACCGCCGGCGTGGTCACCGTCTGGACCGTACCGGTCAGGGCAGCGCTGAAGCTCCGGGGCGCCCCTCCCCTGCTGATCTGCGCATGGAGGTTCGGGATCAACAACAGGAGAACAAATGAAAAGACAAGGATCCGGGGCAGTTTTCTGGTGAAGCGTTCAGTTGTCTTCATACTAGCGGAAATTATTTTGTTTGGTTAAAAATCATGGTTTGCAGCAAAGGATGCAGCCATACTTAAACCAGCAAGGGGAGACAACTGATTATACTGAAAAACGGAGCCCGGTGTTACTTATTTGCCGGAATTTTTCACGTCCGCCCGCTTAATAAAATCCAGCGAAACGGAATTCATGCAATACCGCAGTCCGGTGGGCGCCGGTCCGTCGTCGAATACATGGCCCAGGTGGCCTTCACAACGTGCACACAATACCTCGCTCCGGACCATACCGTGGGACTTGTCTGTTTTATCGATAACGTTGCCTTTTTTGATCGGCTCGTAGAAACTGGGCCATCCGGTGCCCGATTCGAACTTGGTCTTTGAGTCGAACAAGGGGAGCCCGCAGGCTGCGCAGGTATAGATTCCGTCCTCGTGATTGTCCCAGTATTTTCCGGAAAAAGCGCGCTCGGTGCCCGCCTGGCGAAGGACGTAGTATTCCATGTCAGTGAGTTCCGATTTCCACTCTGCGTCTGATTTGGTCACCTTTTGGATCCCGTCGCCGGCAGCGGAAACCGTTGTTTTCTGGTCATTTGCAGGTTGTTGCGCGCGTTGGCAGGAAGTAGAGCCTAAAATTAAGCCGAAAACGGCTGTGAGTAAGAAACGCATGGTTTTATTTTTTTTACAATACTAGGGATTTAACGCTTACGCCGTTGTCGCGGTTGCGTCCATTCCTCCTTTTCCGCGAATTCGACAATTTTGCGGACCAAGGCCATGATAATCAGAAAAACCAGATAGCCGAATGAAACCACTACGTATATCCATCGATAGGACCCGGCCTCGCCGATGGGAATGGATGAGAACAGGTAAGCCAGGAATCCGGCGCCCGCGGCAAGGCCCAGGAAGCCGTATACCGACCGCCCCCAGTACTTGATCATATCCGCCACGGAGAGGGAAATGACGCTGTTGAACATCGCGAATAACAACATGAAAGCAGCCGCCGTCATCCAGGGAAAAAGGACCGGAACCGTTATCAGCCCCGACATGCGCACCAGCTTCCCGGAAACCATCAGGACCAGGACCATGCCGATAGCAACTGCTGCCTGGAACATCGGATTCTCGATCCGTTTGAAAAATTGGTCGGTGGTCGATTTCATGTATAAATTTATCTAAAGGTATGAAATATATACCTGAATCCCATTCAAAAGCAGAGAATCGTCCGGTAATCCGCCAAAGTTGCTATCTTCGCATCATATTTCAGCATTAAAATGGCGGAAAATTCCGAAAGCAGCCTTTCCTCGGCCAGGCCCAATTACATCTATGCTATCCTGAGTATGGCCCTGGCCTTGTTCCTGCTGGGTTTCTTCGGTTTGTTGTCCCTTCAGTCGCGCAACCTGATCAAAGGATTCCGGGAAGGCATCAACATCCTGGTTGAACTGAAAGACGGCGCTTCTACCGACGAAATTGCGGCCCTTCAGCGCAAATTGAACGAAACCTCCTTTGTCAAACCCGGGTCCGTTCAGTTTACCTCCAGGGATGAAGCCGCCCGCATCATGAGTGAGGAAATGGGAGAAGAAGTCCTGAAGCTTGACCTGCCCAATCCCTTTTTCGATATCCTCCAATTCAATGTCCGATCCGAATATATCGAGACCGACAGCCTGGCCGGTATCCGCCGCACCCTGTTGCAGCAACCCCAGATACAGGACGTTTACTACCAGGAAAACTTTTTCAAACAGGTGGCTGTGAACATCGGCAAGCTGAACTGGATCGTAGCGGTCGTTACCATCCTTACGGTCCTGGCTACCGGTTTTCTCATACACAACACCATTCGCCTGTCTTTGTTTGCCAACCGGTTTATGATCAAAAATATGGAGCTGGTCGGCGCCACCTGGGAATTCATCAGCCGCCCGTATATCCTGCGGGCGATCCGGCACGGATTGCTCGGCGCCTGCATCGCCATAGCAGGCCTCATGGGGCTGATCTCCTGGATCAGCAGCAAGGCGCCCGAACTGGATCCGGCCGCCACCATGGGCGGAATGATCTGGTTATTTGCCGGGTTGGCCCTGCTCGGAGCGGCCATCAGCGGGTTCAGCACCTTTCTGGTCGTTAAAAAATACCTTAAGATGAGGGTGGATGACTTGTACTAGCCAATTTTTTCCCTCATTTTTGCGCAGATTTTCTTAATCAATCTTTTCGGATGAGTACAGGTAAAAAGAAAAAAGTAGTGGTTTCAACCGGCGTTTCGGCCGAGTCGAAACAAAAAGCGGAACGAACAGCACGCGCGCCAAGAACGGTTGAGAAAAAAACCGCTGAGCTGGTGTTCAGCCGGAATACCTATATCTGGATGCTGGGCGGCGTTGCCCTGATCTTCCTGGGCATGCTGCTCATGTCCGGCGGCGGTATGGCCAGCCCCGACGAGTGGAAGCCCGAACAGATCTACAGCTTCCGCCGCACCGTACTGGCGCCAATGGTAATCCTGGCCGGGCTGATCCTTGAAATCTACGCCATTTTCAAGAAATAAGCCCCGCCCTTGACCATGGGAGAAATTTTCACCAATGTCATTCTCGGCATTATCCAGGGATTTACCGAATTCCTGCCGATCAGCAGCAGCGGCCACCTCGAATTGGCAAAAGTCCTCCTCGGCGATCATTCCGTCCCGGAACAAAGCCTGTTGCTGACCGTGACGCTCCACGCCGCTACGGCGCTCAGCACCATCGTCGTTTTCCGGAAGGATATTCTCTGGATCCTGAAAGGCTTGTTCAGCCCGTCCTGGAATGAAGAAAAATCGTTCGCCTTCAAAATCGTCATTTCCATGATCCCGGCGGCCGCAGCAGGCATTCTGCTGGAATCCGAGATCGAGACCTTCTTCAACCACCAGATCCTGCTGGTCGGCGCAATGCTGATCCTGACCGGCGTATTGCTGCTGCTGGCAGACCGGGCCAGAAAAACGGAACGGAAGGTCAGCTATCTGGACGCCCTGATGGTCGGTGCGGCCCAGGCTGTCGCAATTTTGCCCGGCCTTTCCAGATCCGGGGCAACGATTTCCACTTCCGTCCTCCTTGGCATTGACCGGGAAAAGGCGGCGCGGTTCTCTTTCCTCATGGTTGTTCCCCTCATCCTGGGCAAAATGGCCAAAGATCTCATGGGCGGCGAATTCACACAGGATGCCGTCAACGGCCCGGCCCTGCTGGTCGGCTTCGCAGCCGCCTTTATCTGCGGTTATATAGCCTGCGCCTGGATGATTCGGCTGGTCAAAAACAGTAAATTAACCTATTTTTCTATATATTGCTGGATTGTTGGCATTATCGCTATAGCATTTGCTCTTTTTAGATAGGCGCATATGGACGACGAAGGTATACCGCTAGAACAATACGACTTCATAAACGGTGCAACATTGCTGGTCGACAAACCCGCCGGCTGGACCTCTTTTGATGTGGTCAACAAGGTCCGTTACAAACTCAAGCACCGGCTTCAGGTCAGGAAAATCAAAGTCGGCCATGCCGGCACCCTGGATCCCATGGCAACGGGCCTGCTGATTCTTTGTACCGGGAAGGCCACCAAAAAATTGCTGGATTTTCAGGGCCTGGACAAAACGTATACCGGCACCCTCCGGCTCGGCGCCACCACCCCCTCCTACGACAGCGAAACGGAAATTGACGAAACCTTTCCTTACGATCACATCACCCAACAGCAACTCGAAGCCGCCCGGCATCAGTTCATCGGCCGGATCGAACAGGTTCCCCCCGTCTTTTCAGCCATCAAGGTCGATGGCCAGCCCCTTTACAAAAGGGCGCGCAAAGGGGAAAAAGTCACCGTCGAAGCCCGGCCTGTTAAAATTTATGACTTTGAACTTACCCGGGTTGAACTGCCCGAGGTGGATTTCAGCGTACATTGCAGCAAAGGCACCTATATCCGGTCCCTGGCCTTTGATTTCGGCGCCGCGCTCAATAGCGGCGCTTACCTCACGGCCCTGCGCCGTACCTCCGTAGGGCCGTTCCATATCCGGGATGCCTGGCAACTGGACGACCTGATCGACGCCCTCGAATCGGGGCCCTCTCCGCTATAATGCCGCCGGGCCGATATTTTCGTGAAAAAAAATGCGATTTGTGACAAGGTAAATTAAAAAAATTTATATTTACAACCTGTTCAACAAGCATAACGGAGACCCTTTACACAGAGAACACCCATGAAAATACTTTTAGAGATTGCCAAGGTGGCAAACAAGAAAAAAGTCAAAAAAATAGAAGTTTTTGACGAAGCAACGCTAAAACATAAAAACAGCAAATTCAACGAATTTTATGAGGCGGTTTCTTCCGAACGCTTCAAAAATGACCGGGAAGCCGCCCAACAGCTTTATCGCTGCGGCCCCGGAGACGCCAGGTACCGCCAGCTTAAATCCAGGTTCAAGAAAAGATTGCTGAACACCCTGTTTTTTCTGGACCTGAACCAGCCTACCGCTTCCACCTACGACAGGACCTACTACAACTGCAACAAGGACTGGGCTTGCGTCCAGATCCTGCAAAGCAACAATGCCTTCGCAGCCGCCGAAAACCTGGCCAAGAGCATTCTTACCCTTGCGCTTAAATACCGGTTTTCCGACCTGGTCGTCAATTGTTCCAGATTGCTGAGGGCCCAGGCCACCGCCGGCGGGAATGAAAAGGATTTCAAAATCTATGATGACCACCTCAAGCAGTTCCTGCCGATCCTGGAAGCCGAATTGCAGACCGAAGAAATCTTTCAGCAGGTGACCCTGCTGTACAACCAGTCCCTGGCCGGCAAACAAAACCTGATGATGACCCTGGAAGGGTATTGCAACCGCATGATGACCCTTTCGGAGAACTTCGACTCCCCTATCGTCCAATACTACGGTTATTTCGTTTGGGCCCTGTTTTACGAGCTGAAACGAGAATTTGACCTGGTCATCGAGATCGCCAACGAAGCGGAATCCTATATCGAAAACCAGCCCCTGTTTTTCCAGAAGAGCAAAATGGTGGCTTTCCAGATCAAGAAAATGTCGGCCTTCCTCCACCTGCAAAAATTCAGGGAAGGCCAGGATTGCGCCAACCAGCTGATCCGGAAATTCGGCGGCCCCAACCAGGAATGGTTCCAGTTTATGGAATATTACCTGCTGCTGGCCCTTCACTCCGAAAATTACATCCAGGCCATGGCCATCCTCAACCAGGTGCTGTCCGCCCCGGAATTCAAGAAACTGGATTCGGATACCCGGGATAAATGGGAGATCTTCAAGGGTTACGTTTATTTCCTGGCCAATTGGCGTTCGCTGTCACAGCCCCTGGAAACCGCCAAGAGTAGAAAAAAAGGCTTTAGTGTCGACCAGTTCCTCAAGGATCCCGGCAATTACGGCAAATCGCTCAAGACCCTGAAGGTCCTGCATATTTTCCTTCAGATCCTGTTCTTGTTCGACCGCCGCCAATACACCGAAATCTCCGCCAGGATCGAGCAACTGAAAGCCATGGAACACAAAAACCTGAAATCCGATAATTCCTTCCGGGCCGTTCAGTTCATCCGGGCGCTCCACCTGCTCAGGAAAAACAACTACCTGGTGGACAAACAAACAAAGACCAATAAATACATCAAAGCCATCCAATCCAAACCTTTTTTCTACAGGGGCCATATCGAAGAACTGGAGGTCATCCCCTTCGAGAAGCTCTGGGCCATCATTCTGGATTATTCCAAATAAAATTCCGGGGCGCCGATCCGGAAAATCGCTACATTTGCCGCCATGAAAAGCCGTATTCTACTATTTCTGAAAGGCATGGCCATGGGGATTGCCGAGGTGATTCCCGGCGTCTCCGGGGGCACGCTTGCCTTTGTTACCGGGATTTATGAGAAGCTGCTGCTGACCATCAAAACCCTGCTGAGCACCACCCTGATCAAAGTCCTTCGGGAAGAAGGCATCCGGCAGGCCTGGGAAAAAGCCAACGGAACCTGGCTCGTCAACCTGCTGGCCGGAATGGCCGCCGGCCTGATCGGGGGCGTATTCGGGATATCCCGGTTGATGGAACGCTATCCCCAACTGCTCTGGGCCTTCTTCTTCGGCCTCATTATCGCTTCCATCCTGTTTATCGGCAAACAGATCAAAACCTGGAGCGCCTCGGTCATCCTGTCCCTCCTGGCAGGCGCCGCGATCGCCTTCTACATTACCGTCGCAAGCCCTGCACAAGGCATTCAGGCCGGCTGGTTTATTTTTCTGTCCGGCTTCATTGCCATTTCAGCGCTCATGTTGCCCGGCATTTCCGGCAGTTTCATCCTGCTCCTCCTGGGCATGTACGGTTTCATTCTGGGGTCCGTCAAAGGGTTGTTATCCAATCCTGATGCCGCCAATTTCAAAACCGTTTTCATATTCGCACTCGGCGCACTCACCGGCCTGGCGGTTTTTTCGCGCATATTGACCTGGACCTTCAAAAACTTTCACTTCCAGACCCTGGGCTTGCTGACCGGGTTCATGGCAGGCTCCCTGAACCGGATCTGGCCCTGGCGGGTCGTGACGGAATTCCGCATGAACAGCCACGGCGTCATGGTGCCCTTTATCGAAAAAAGCGTACTGCCCGCACAATATGAGGGCGACCCCATGATCGCCGGCGTCATCATTGCCGCTTTGGCCGGCTTCGCTTTGGTCTATTTCATCGATCGGATGGGACAAAAACAACCGGCTGCCTCCTGATTAAACGGATTCTTTTTTTCTTGATAATTTCGTATATTTACTATCCGTTATAATAGCCCGAACCCATTGGCCGCGGATGAATATGATCAAAAAAATATTTTTGACGGCAGCCTGCCTGCTATCGGCTTCCTTCCTCTTTTGCCAGGAACCCTGCGAAGAAGCCTTTCAACTTGCACGGGATGACTACTATGCCGGCCGCCTGAACGAGGTGGTCCGTCACCTGGAAGGCTGCGCCTTCAACCAGGCCGTCCCCAGACCCCTGCGCCGGAACATGCTGGCCCTGCTGGCTGAAACCTACGTTTTCCTGGACGAAGAAGAAAGAGCAGAAGATGCCTACTCGGAATTGCTTCGGCTCGATCCCTTTTTCCGGCTGGATACCAAGGTGCCCGAATTGCGGCTCCTCAGCGAAACGCACCTCACCTACCCGGTGACCACTTACACCTTCTATACCGGCATTTATCTTCGGTCGATCCCCCTGGTGCAAAAACAGTACTCCCCCGACGGGGTTGATATCCTGTCTGAATTCTACGACCGGTCGAACGACGACCTGTTCGGCTGGACCACCGGCGTCAATGTTCATTTTGACCTCTACAATTCCAATTTTGACCTGGGATTGGGATATGGCATTTCCAATATTTTCTTCCGTTATAATGCAGAGCTCGACAATGCGCTTGCCCCAAACGGCGAGCGGCTCAAAGCCAGCCTTTCCTTCCAGGAAAAACAGCGTTGGAACCAGTTCCCGGTAATCCTGACGTACAACCTCATCCCCAAATCGAAGATCATCTATTCCAAATTTGTGCCGTATATCTACGCAGGCGCCGCCTGGGATGTTCTGATCCGGAACAGCGCAGAGGCTACAGGCCCCTCCATTTCCTTTGACAATTCAAATATCCGGGTCTCCACGGATATGCTTTCCCTGCGGGAAAACCGCAACCGCAACAACGTCAGTTTTCTGTTCGGGGCAGGCGTCCGGCTTCACCTCAAGCGTTTCTTCATTTCCCTGGAAGGCCGATATGATCAAATGCTGAAAAATATGGCTTTGGACCGGACCCGCTTCAGCAATACCGAGTTAAACCAGACCTACAATTACGCCGACGACGATTTCAAATTGCACAACTACGGGGTTTGCCTCGGCGCAGGCCTTTACCTGTTCAACTCCCCGAAGCGTTAGTGTAGTTATTACACAAATTCCTGTCCTTGTTTGGTTTTTACTGCGGGAATAATGCTATTTTTGCACCCGGGCCAGGCATATGCCCCCAACCGGGAACCCCCGGCCTGTCACTTAAGACGACTAAAAGATACAGCAATGATCGGACAACTTCGCGACGCCAGCGTCAAATTGAAACGGATATTTATTGAGGCGCAACTTCCCAAAGCGCTGGCGCCGCTCAATGATCTGTCCCACAACTTATGGTGGAGCTGGAACAAAAAAGCCATTTCCCTGATTGGATCCATCCATCCGGAAAAATTCGAAGCGCTTCACTATAATCCGGTCGCCCTGCTCAAGGAACTGGACGGTGAAACCATTCAGCGCCTGCAATCAGATAAGGATTTTATCGCCAACCTGGCGGAAGTGAACCGGGATTTTCAAGCCTACATTTCGGAAAAACCCGACACCAAAGGGCCAAGGATCGCCTACTTCAGTATGGAATACGGCCTGCATACCTCCCTGAAGCTCTATTCGGGCGGCCTGGGTGTCCTGGCAGGCGATTACCTGAAAGAGGCTTCCGACTGCAATACCAATCTGTTTGCCGTCGGTTTGCTGTACCGGTACGGGTACTTCACCCAATCCATTTCCCTGAACGGCGACCAGATCCACAATTTTCCGCCCCAGGAATTCACCAAACTGCCGATCCTGCCGGCAAGGGACCAGAACGGCGACTGGGTCAGGGTCTCCATCCAGCTGCACAACCGGACGGTCTGGGTTAAGGTATGGGAGCTAAAGGTCGGCCGGATACCCCTGTACCTCCTGGACACGGATTTTGACGACAACGTCTGGGAAGACCGGCAACTTACCCACCGCCTGTACGGCGGCGATAACGAACACCGGCTCAAACAGGAAATACTCCTGGGCATCGGCGGCATAAAGGCCCTGAGGGCCATGAACCTGGATGCCGATATTTATCATTGCAATGAAGGCCACGCTGCCTTTCTGGGGCTGGAGCGACTGAAAAATTACGTCACCGTCGATGGGTTAAGCTTTGACGAGGCCATTGAAGTGGCCCGCGCAACAGCCCTCTTTACCACCCACACCCCCGTACCGGCCGGACACGACTATTTCGCGGAAGATCTGCTGAAATCTTACCTCTATGATTTCGCCCCCGCCATGGGCATCAGTTGGGAAAGGTTATCAGGCCTGGGCAAAAACCACCCGGACAACATGCACGAAGGCTTCTCCATGAGCAACCTGGCCATCAGGCTGTCGCAGGAAGTCAACGGCGTGAGCAAACTGCACGGCGCAGTGTCTCAAAAAATGTTCAGCGTGTTGTACCAGGGCTATACCCCCGACGAACTGCATATCGGGTACGTCACCAACGGGGTCCACTACCCTACCTGGATTGCCAACGAATGGGATCAGATCTACCAGGAAAACTTCGGTAAGAAATTCATCAAGGACCAATCCAACAAGGAGCATTGGCGCAAGATCCACCAGGTTCCCGCCCAAACCATCCTCGACGTTCGCCAGGGTTTGAAAAAGAAACTCCTGGATGCCATCCGGCGCAAAATGCAGGTCGACTTTACCCGCAGGGGCGAAAACCCGCGGTCCATTTTCGAGACCCTCAACAAGATCAATGATAAGGCCCTGGTGTTCGGCTTTGCACGCCGCTTTGCAACCTATAAGCGCGCGCACCTCCTGTTCACCAACCGGGAACGGCTGAAAGCCATCCTCAACAATCCGGACCGGCCGGTCATCTTCCTGTTTGCCGGAAAATCCCACCCCGCTGACGGCGGCGGCATCGGCTTGATCCGGCATATCGTCAACCTGTCCAAAGAACCCGACTTCATCGGTAAGGTCATTTTCCTGGAAGACTACAACATGGAACTGGCCAAACTGCTGGTGCAAGGGGTCGATATCTGGCTCAATTTCCCGACAAGGCCGCAGGAAGCGTCCGGGACCAGCGGCATGAAAGCAGCCCTGAACGGCGTTATGAACTTCAGCGTCCTCGACGGTTGGTGGGCGGAAGGCTACCGCCCCGATGCCGGCTGGGCGCTGCCCCTCGAGAAAACCTATGAAGACCAGCGCCTCCAGGATGAACTGGATGCCGAATCCATTTACAATATCCTCGATTTCGATATCATCCCCACTTATTACAACCGGGACGAGAACGGAATCCCGCACGAATGGATCAGCTTCATCCGGAATACCATCGCCGAAGTCGCTCCCGATTTCACCATGAAACGGATGCTCGACGACTACAAGGACCGTTTCTACGGCAAGATCTACCAACGCGGCCAGGTGCTGCGCCGCGATCACTTCAAAAAAGCTGCCACGCTGGCCGGCTGGAAAGCGTACATGAAGCTGAACTGGCCGAATATCTCGCTGGTCGATGCGCAGGTTTTCGATTCTGACAACCACCCGCTTCCGATGGACAGACCCTTTGAGGCCAACCTGAAATTATACCTCAACGGAATTGAAGCGGAGCATGTCGGCCTTGAAGCTGTTTTCTTTAAACGGTTGAACGAAGACGAGCTCAAACTGGTCAAAACGACGCCGCTTGAATTGGTCAAAACCGATGGAGAACATGCAGAGTACCGTTGTTCCATCAACCTGGACTTTGCAGGCGTCTTTGAGTACGGCTTCAGGATATTCCCCAAGCACGAACTGCTGCCGCATCGCCAGGAATTGAACCTGGTAACCTGGCTCTGACAGCGCGAAATTTAAGCGGCACACGGTTTCAGGCCACTGGAAAGCAGGATTTACAGCCAGCTTTTCAAACCAGTTCACCCGGAGCGCCTCCCGGCGGGCTCAGGCGTTTGAGGGTTTCCGTGGTGGCCGCTACCGTACTCAGGGGCAGGGCGAAGACAAATCCGATGAGGGTCATCAGCATCAACAGGAAGACTATACCGTTGCCGATAGCCAATCCGCGGTTTTGGCGGACAAACCCGATGCTTTGCCGCAAGGTGAGGTGCCGTTCCAGCGTGTAGTCCATGTTCCCGAATCCGGCATAATAGGATTGGATGAAAAAGATCAGAAAGGGCCCGATAACGGGCACAAATCCCGCCAGCAAGGTAAAGAGCAATTCCCGGAAGATATTGCGCAGGCTGATGCTCAACCCGCGGATGAATTCCCGCACCATCCGGGCCGCATTGGCTTTCGGTTCCTGCCGCACGCCGTAGAGAGACTTCTCAATTTTTTCACTGAGCAGGCTCATGAAAGGCGAAGCGGCAGCCATGGCCAGGTTTTTGAACAGGATCAACCCGACCGCCGCCACCAGGATGCCGCCGAGCAGATGGAATAGGCTGCCGATCTTGTCACAGATCCAGCCGCCGTGGCACCAGGACGCCATCCAGTCGCCCAAAGCGCCGCCGTAACTGACGGCTACCCCGCCGATCCCGGCGGCCAGCACCAGGCTGATCAGCGCCGGAACGACAAAATAGGACCACAATCCCAATTTGTTGATCAGGTGAAACGCTTTCCCGTAGGAAGCCATGCCGTTGAAAATATCCCGAAAAAACATGCAGGCATTTGTTTAAAAGCTTGTCCGGACCTGGTCGCTATCCGATCATCCGGAAAAGCCTTAAGTCAAATCTGCACCATTACCTGCACAAAGTCCGGGCATATTCTACCGGCCGCCGCATTTTTTCGACTGAAGGAGCGCTTCCTCGTTTTCAGCGGTCCTAAACGTCCGCGGGTTTGCGCTTGCGGCGGGTCTTGAACATTTCCACGACCTCTTTTTCCATCAGGAACTTCAGGTCGACAAAAACGGTAGACACGAATTTTTTGATATCCTGGTAATCCTTACCCCGTTTGTCGGTATAATGTTTCAGCAGTTGACCGATATAGTCCATGCACAGGTCTTTAACATCCTGGTTGAACTGCTGATTGGAGAAGATGCCGATATAGACCGGCAGCAGTTTCGAGATCTCGAACAATTCGGGGTAATCCCGGGTATGGAGGTGAGAAACGAACCGGGAGATATATTTGAAAATGCTTTGACGTACGCATTCGTTGACCACGGACAGCCCTTCATACCGGCTGTAGAATTCCTTGATGGCCTCATGAACGGGTTCGTTGACGTATCCCTGGGTATGCACTACATCCATCAGGTCGTAGTAGTCCGAAAGCTGATCCTTGACTTTGCGGTCAATCAGCTCAGAGATGCGCTGATCGGCCTGCGGAGAAAGATCGAAGTCTTTGTCCTTGAGCAGTTCCAGCTCGAACTGGAGCCAATGCAGGTCAAATTCGCGCATTTCCTTCCGGTCGGCGTTCAGGTGTTTGTTGACCAGGGCTTTGTCGGCCTTTTCAAGGTCAAAGAAGGCGGCGAACAGGAACAGGATTTGAAGATATTCCTTGGAATTCCGCAATTTCTCATTGGACACGAAGGCCCGCAACGACGGCAACAGGGAGGCGTTATCGGCCTTGATGCGGATGCGGTGCATCAGGAAATGCTTCAGGGTGTTGAATTCAACCTGAAGCCCGGCCATGGTATCCGGGAATTCTGCGGTCTGGAAATTTTCATTCTGGAACTGCTTCCCATACCGGCGATACCCGTTGGCCCGCTCATTGTCCCTGCGGTAGCGATCCAGTTTCTGGGCCTGCAGGTAATAACGGACCTTTTTGTTGGGGATGCTGTTGATCAGGTTGGTCACCCAGATATCGCTGCTCATCGCAAAGCCCATTTGGATGGACTGGCCGATGCGTTTTTTGATGATATCGAAATTGGAAGAATTGGCAATGGCCAGGAGCACGTCCTTGAAATGGTTTTGCGGGCGCACATAGGTGGTATTCTTGTCAACTTCACCGCGCAAAACGGAATACCCGAGGATCTTGGGCAGATAAAGGCCTTCGAACAAAGGATCCAGCAGGACGACTTCCAAGGGGATCAACTGAAGGGGGACCATGGCAGCCACCTCGTCATAAACCTCCGCGATGAGGGGTTCGAAGCGTTCCTTCAGCTGAAGATAGTGCGCTTCTTCCTCTTCTTCCAGGTACTGTTGGAGTTCTTCTGATTCCTGGATTTCACCGGCGATGGCTTCCAGCCGATCAATGTATTTCTGGTCCAGCTCGTACATAGCTAGCTTATTTTAAGCGCAAACCTGATAGTGCATTTCAGGCGCACTACCAGGTTCACATCAATATTTTAGAATAAAGTATAGCCTAATTAACAAGGGCAAAGATACGGGATTTTATGACAGAAAGAAAAAATTATTGGCCCGGAAAGTTAAAAAATGACAAAAGCCCAGGGAGAAAAAATCCCCGGGCTTTTGCAGTGAGGCGAAACGGGAAGACGGTTATTCTTCTTCGGATGCGGCGTCAGCCGGCGTTTCAGCCGCCGGTTCTTCAACAGCGGTTTCATCCTCGGCAACCGGTGCGGCTTCTTCGGCCGCTGCTTCAGCTACGATGGCAGCTACGGGCTTCGGCGCGCCGGAGACTTTCACATGGTAGTCAGCCTTTTCCTTGGCCGTGCTGGCAACACGAGCCGCGATCCTCGATTCTTTCTCATCTATCCAGGCCTGGTACTTGGTTTCGGCTTCTTCAACGGACATGGCGCCCTTGTTCACGCCCCGCATGAGGTGTTTCTTGTAGAGCACGCCTTTGAAGCGCAGGATCGCCCGCACCGTTTCGGTAGGTTGAGCGCCTTTGACAAGCCAGTCATAAGCCAGTTCCCGGTCCAGATCTATGGTAGCCGGTTTGGTCATGGGATTATACGTCCCGAGTTTTTGAATAAAACGGCCATCGCGCGGCGATCTGGCGTCAGCCACTACGATGTGGTAGAAAGGCGCTTTTTTGCGTCCCTTCCGCTGCAATCTCATTTTTACAGCCATTAAACTTTAATCTTTGGTTTAACCATACCCGCTTTCTCCCTCAAGGGGACGGCGGTTTTTACAGCGGCGCAAAAGTATGGCTTTCCATTCAATGCGCCAAATTATTTAAAGACAATTTAAAACGGCGCTAATTGGTAGTGGCCGATTTAAAGATCCTTTTCCAGTTGATGCCGTTGAAGATATTCTTGCCTTCCTTGATGGAAAACCAGATGAACAGCGGCTTGCCCACGATATGATCTTCCGGTACAAAGCCCCATACCCTGGAATCCTCCGAGTTGTGGCGGTTGTCTCCCATCATCCAGTAATAATTCATTTTAAAGGTATAGGAAGTCGATTCCTGCCCATTGATATACACCTTGCCGTTCTTCACTTCAAGGTCATTGCCTTCATAATTATGGATAATGCGGGAATAAAGCGCAATATTTTCCGGGCTGATCTGCACCGTAGCGCCCTTTTTGGGAATATAGACGGGCCCGTAGTTGTCGTTCGTCCACCCGCTGAAATGCTTGGGATCGTGCGGGAACAGTTTAAGCGGATTGCGGTCGAACAAGCTGAAATCCACATAATCGACCCTGACGCTGGTATCGGCGGACATGATGGCCTCCTTCTCCTGATTGGACAGGAACAGGAGCCACATATTGGCCGGCAGGTCCCTGGACTTGATCACATCCCCCGGGCTCAGACCGATCCGTTCAAGGGCTTTGCCGTTCAGCCCGTTGGGCGCGGTCACCTGATACAGGAACTGGATATGAGCGGGATTTTGGGCGGCTTGCCCGTTGATGTATACCTGACGGTTTCTGACCTGAAGCGAATCGCCCGGCAAACCGATGCATCGTTTGATGTAGTGGTCTTCCTTATCAACCGGGCGGGTGATGAGTTTTTTCTTACCGGCCCGGATCAGGGCTTCGTATCCCGGGTTGGCTTCCCGGATGGCGCCGTAGCGGAGGTCCTCCACGGTCCAGGTCCTGTCGGGAAATACATATACGCTGTCTCCGGCCGGAAAATTAAAGACCACCGGATCGTTGTGATCGATGGATTCCAGGGCCGGGAGGCGGCAATATTCGAGGCTGGGTTTGTCCAGGTAGGATTCCCCGCCGATCACCGGGATCCGGTTGTGCAGCAGCGGGATCATGGCAATGGTCTGCGGCATGCGGATGCCGTAATGCGCCTTGCTGACGAAGAGGAAGTCGCCCACCATCAGCGATCCCTCCATGGAAGGGGTCGGGATGACATAGGCTTCGATAAGGAACATCCGGATGAAGGCGGCCGCGAAAACAGCAAAGACAACGGCTTCAACCCATTCTCTCACTGCTGATTTTTTATAGGGGTTCTGGGCCTGCAACCGTTCCGCCTGGCGGCTGTTGTTCTTGGTTTTTGCCTCTTCCAGTTTGGCCTGGTATTCCTTTTCCTGATCGAGGACGGGGCCGCCGTATTTTTCCTTCTCGCTCAGCCCCAGGTAAAAGAATGCCGCCGGGGCCAACACGACCGCCACAACGCTATGCCAGTAACGGAGCTTGCCGAACGACCGGACCAGATCGATGCAAAGGCCCGCGAAAATGAAGAAATTGACAATGGGAAAGAGCATCCAGGCGGCGTAAATGCCCTTGCGGCCCACCAGTTGCGCCCATACCACAAAATTATATCCCGGCGCCAAAGCTTGCCAGCCGGGTCGGCCGGCTTTTTCAAATACCTTGTACAAAGATGCGCTTAACAGGATGTAATAGATCAACAAAAACAAGCCCATAGGTATAGCCCTCTGTTTTATTCCGCGCAAATATACACGAATTTAACAGCTAAAAAATGTTACGGAAAGGTTAAACGGCAAGTTTCACTCATCCGGCGCGATGACAAAGCCCTCTATCCACAACTTTTCCGCTTTGCGCTGCCCGCTGACAAATACCCGGATGGATTTTCGGAAATATCCTTTGTCCCGGGCATCATATTCGATGCGGATATCCGCAAGGGAGTCCGCCGGAATGGGCGTTTTTTGCCATTCCAGGCTCGTGCACCCGCAGGAGGGCCGGACGTTGTCGATCACCATGGGCGAACCGCTCACATTTTTGAAACGGAAAGTATGGTAGGCCTCCTTCTTGTAGGGAAGATCGCCGAAATCATATTCAGTGGGGCCGAGCCATTGTATGACCTCGGCCCCTGTATTTTGCACCTGTACGGTGAGTAAAAGACAAAACAGATAAAGCATATCCTCTAAACGCTAACGGATAAGCGTAATATTGCCCTTCTGGATCAATTCTTCTTCGTCAGGACACCTGACTTTCAACCAATAGCCGTATACGTCCGGCGGCAATCTTTCTCCCTTGAAGGTGCCGTCCCAGATCGCGAACGGATCGGTGGTCCGGAAGATCTCCTGCCCCCAGCGGTTATAGATCATCAGCTCAAAGTCGAGGTAATCCTCCAGGAAGAGGCTCCTCAGGCGCACCACGTCGTTGACGCCGTCGCCGTTCGGCGTAAAGGTATTGGGCAGGAACACGTGGTCCTCGTCGCAAACAAACGGCAACACCACGATCTCAATGCTCAGTTCTTCTACACAACCCAACATGCCGACAGCAACCTCATAGACCTGGCTTCCGGCCTCTTCCGGCGTTGCCACAACAATGGGCCCTGTATCCGGGGTAATGCCGCCTGAAGGCACGGTCCAGTCAAAATCGCAGGTTGGGCATCCGCCGACGGTGATGGTCGTCGATTCGCCCAACCGGATGGTATCCGGTTCCGCACTGATCGTCAGATCCAGGTTCAGGGTGATCAGCGTAACGGACGTGCTCAACGTATCCGAACAGCCGTATTGATTGGTCACAATAGCCGTAAAATCGGTAGCGAGGTTGGGGTTGACCGTAACAATGGGGCCGGTGGCGGGTTCAACCGCGTTGGCCGGGCTCCATTCAATGGTCAGTTCCTGGGTCGGATCCAGATTGGTAACCATCAATTCCACCGCATCGGTCTCTTCACAGATCACCAGCGGAGCGGTAATGGTCGCTTGCACAGGCACGGTGCTGACCATCACGGTGTCGCTGTCCATACAGCCGTTGAAGTCGGTACCGATCACCACATATTCAACAATGCCCAACGGCGGCGTGGGCGTAATGATCAAACCCGTACCCACCTGCGTGCCGTTCTCCAGCCAGATCACGCTCTCCAGATCCACGTCGGCAGCAGCCTCCAGCGTAACCGGATTTTGCGCGCATTGCACGATGTCCTCTCCGGCATTGATGTTGATCAGCGGATACACGTTTACCTTGATATCCCGGGTGAGCATGCATCCGCTGCCGGGGTCGGTGATGACCACATGGAAGGTCTGCATGGAATCGGTTGTAATGACCGGATTCCAGGGCTCCGTAAGGTCGAGGTTCGTATCCGGCGTCCACACGTATTCCAGACCGGGATTGCCGCCCGGGTTCAATTCGGTCGGGGTATTGGCGCACACGGTGATCATCGTATCCGGTATGCCGTTGATCGAATTGACCAGGATCGTAACCATGCTGGTATCCTGACAGCCGGTAAGGGTGTCCGTTGCAATGGCCATGTAAATATTCTGCCCGTTTTCCGGGGTCACCGTTATGGGTGAACCTGAATCGAACGGTGTGCCGTTGAAATCCGTATACCAGTCAATCTGCGCGGGTACGTCGGTTGCTGCGGTCAGCACGATGGGGACAGCCTCGCAAAGGACCGTGTCGCCGGTGGTCTCCAGTCCGATCTCAGGATAGAAGAGCACCCAAACCGAATCCGTCACTTCGCAGGTGAAGCCCTGGACGGTATTGGTTACGGTAACATAGTACAACATGTCCTCCGTACCGGTGAAAACCGGATTGGGGGCATTCGGATCGCTGAGCCCTTCCGGCGGCGACCATTGGTAGGTATAACCCGGCGTGAATTCGGGGTTGATCTCCGGTTGCGTACCGGGACAAACCATTACCGTATCCGGGAGGTTGGGGTCAAAAGGAACCACCGACAATTGGGCTGTCAGGGTATCGTTGCAGCCGAATTGATTGGACACGATGACCTGAACGGTAATATTGCCTTCGGTAATGACATAGGTCGCGGCCGAATCCGTGGTGCTGCCGACAATAAATTCCGCCGGCGACCATTGATAGCTCAGGACGTCGTTGGGGTCGAGGTTGGTCACCGAGAATTCGGTCTCAAACCCTTCGCAGGCCATGATCGGCCCGGCGGGATCAAGCTCCGCATCTACCCCGTTGTTGATCAGGATCAGGGTGTCGAAGGCCATACAGCCGAAGCCGTCGGTTGCCTTGGCAATGATGGTATCCGTCCCGAAGGGGTTGAATTCGATCACAGGGCCGTTGCCGATCGGGCCGCCTTCATTGGTGCTGATCCACTGCACCGTCACCGGCACATCGGCTGATGCCGTCAGGGTCACATCTTCGCCGCAGGTGACGATATCCGGACCGATATTCAAATTGATCGGATCGGGCACGAATACGGTGATCTGTTCTGTAATGGTACACGTGTCCGAGCCGGCAATATTCTGTATGGTGACGGAGTAAATCGTCGTGGAGGCCGGTGTAACGGTCGGATTGGCCGAATTCGGGTCGTCCAGGCCGGTTGCCGGGGTCCATTCGTAAGTCAGATCGGGGTTTCCGTCCGGATTCAACTCCGCCGAATCGCCCAGGCAAACGATAATGGTGTCCGCCAGGCTGACGTCGACCAATTGAATGTCGAGGGTATCCGAAACTTCGCTCACGCAGCCGTTGGAGGCATTTACCACCAGGGTGGCGATCAGTTCGCCGGAACCGGCAAAATCGACCATCGGATTCTGCTCGCCGGAAGTCGTCCCGTTGCTGAAGGTCCACATCCAGGTCAGGTCGCTGCCGGAGGAGTTAAAGGTCTGGTCAAAAAAGGCAATCGTTGCGCCGGTTTGCGCACATGCTACGATATCGTAAGTAAAGTCCGCGATCAGTTCCGGCGCCTCAACGACGATGGTAGCCGTTGCCGGCACGACGCAGTCCACATCATACACCGTGGTCAGGGTGACGGTATAGGTGCCGGGCCCCGGATACAGGTGAACCGGATTGGTTGCCGTGCTGGTAGTACCGTCGCCGAACAGCCACAGATAACCGAACGCATCGGTACTGGTATTGGTAAATTTGACGGTCGTCCCGTCGCATTGCACTTCACTGGTAAAGCTGAGGCTGATAGCCGGGTCGATGACCGCAACATGGACCGAATCTTCGTACATGCAGCCAAACTGGTTGGTAATCGTCACATAAACGGTGTTATACCCGACTGTTTCGATATAATCAGGGCTCGCCGTATCCGTCCCTCCGGCAAAAAGCCCGGCCGGGGTCCACAAATAGGTCAAAGTATCATTGGGGTCCTGATTGATCACGGTCAGGTCGATCTGCTCACCCAGGCAAACGGCAGCCGTATCGGGTACGACCACATCGACCGGGCCGCCGCTGACCGTCAGCAGAACGGTATCCTGGCACCCCAATGTGTCGGATGCGATGACGCTGTAATCAGCCGAGCCGGAAACGGGGAAGGTGATCTCTGCCTGGTCTGAAATCAGGTTGCCGTCGCCGTCATACCAGGCAAATCCGACACCTGCCGAAGCCGTAGCGATCAGGGTGGTCGAATCCTGGCAGGTCGTCAGGTCGCCCGAAACTTCCAGGTTGATGGGCGGCGTCACATTGACGAACACCTGTTGTTCCACCTGGCAGGCGGGTACATTTTCCAGGCCGATCGTCACGGTATAGAGCGTAGGTCCGGAAGGCGTTACCACCGGGTCCGCCGCATTCGGGTCACTCAGGCCCGCTACAGGATCCCAGCTGAAAAACAACCCGATCGTACTGCCCACCGGCGTGATCTGGGCTGATTCGCCGCTGCACACCAGGATCGTATCCGGGTAGGCAATATCGATCACCAGGTCGGCTTCCACCATCACCTCGATCACGGCCGGACAGCCCTGGTCGTCCATTACGGTAAGGGTATGGGTCCCGGCGCTGACACCGGTGAACACCGGGTCGGGTTGGAACGGGCCGTTGTCAAGGCTGTAGGAATAATCGCCTACCCCGCCGGATGCCATGGCAGTTACGGTACCGTCTGTGGAAGCTTCGCAAGTGGCGTTGGTGGAAGCTGCCGTCACCACAAGGGTTCCGTTCTGGATCAGGTCGCGGCAACAGGTGGAGGTACATCCGTGAACATCCGTGATCGTGACGCAGTATTCTCCGGGGATGCCGATCGGGCCGGTAGAAGCCTGGTTGGACGTAAAGCCGGCCGGGCCCGACCAGGAATAGGTATATTGGGTAGAGGTCCCTGAAACGATCGCTTCAAACACGGTGGTTTCACCGGCGCAAATGCTGTCGTCAGCGGTTACGATCATGCAGCTGAGCAGCGGGATGTTTACCTTTTGTTCAAATACGATGTTGGCGTACCACCAGGTGTTCAGCGTGCTTTTATCGCCGTATCCGGTGGTGTTTTCATCCTGGATATTGCTGCAATCATTCATCCCGGGGTTGGAGTCGAAGTTGGTCCAGGTACGGCACCCGCTGCCGCAGGGGCAGCCGCCGCGGCCGTCCTTGGGCTGGCCGGTTCCCGGATCTTCCACGATGTTCCGGTCATCCCAATAAAGGATATCCGTTGTCAGGCTTCCGCAGGTGGGGCGCACGGCTTCCACGCAGAACCCGTTCTTCAGGAATTCACCGTCGTAAACGGCCCAATGCTGGACGCCCTGGGAATAGTAAAAAAGAAGGTTCACGGTATCGCCGAAAGCGACCGCCGTACTGTCCCCCCTGAGTCCGTCCCAGGGAATGCAGGCCGCAATTTCATTGGGTCCGAAATTATAGACCAGGCTGACATCCTGGGAGTTGGGATCAAATATCCCGTTCCGGTTAAAATCCAGGTAGATTTCCACCTGTCCGGGTTTGGTAACGGACACATCGAGGCAGAAGTTGCCGTCGCCGGTACAGTGAAACGTGGACGCAGCGGTGATCTCCCCGCATTCTCCGTTGGGGAACACCACGGGGTCCGGTTCGGACAGGAATATTTTATGTTCCGCCGCCGCGCCGGTCGCGTTGGCATTATATACCGATTTACGCCTTTCGGTCAGGTCGCCGGTGGCGCCGGGCCCCTGGCTGGTGAAAGCCACGTTGAAGGACAGCCCCTGGAATCCGGAATTCTGAAAATCGATTTTGGAAACGAATCCGTCCGTCGTATAGGAATAAAGGGTGCCGTTGAACGGCCGGTCCCAACCGCATTCCGGGTAAATATTGCCGGCAACCCTGGGGGTGCGGAAGGCCCAGTTCCTTGACCAGACACGGCCGTTGACGGGGTTTCCCCCCGAGGTAACGGTGATGTCCCAGTAACCGATCATTACTTTGGGGTCGTTATCGCTGGTAAAATCCGCAAATTCAATATAGTAATCGCCGGCCGAACCGGGTGCGAACTGGTAGATCAGTTGTCCGGCGGAGTTGGTGGCGGTTACGCTGTACGATCCGTATTGCGCCTGGTTCCAACTGTTGACATTGGCGTTGGTATTGCTGATGGTAAACGGGCCGTGAACGATCGGGTCGGGGCCTCCCTGCACCACCTTCTTGATGCGAAAGCGATACTGGCTGTAACTCAGCAACCCGAAAGGCGACCCGAGATCGCTGAATTCGGCCGACAAACCGAGATAGACCACTTCGCCCGGGTCATTGATCGTAATGTAGAGCCGGCTGTCTTCCGGGCCGTTGAAGGTGGCGAAATTGCCGAAATCGGGGCTGTTCGTTTCCAGCATTACAATGTCGCCCGGCCCGGTCGGGGCCACCTGGCGCGTACCTTCTCCATGAAGGGCGGCAGACCAGGCAAGGGCTATCAGCAAAATCAGCGTATTCAGCGCTCCGGTCCGGAGCTGTTTTTGGGTATGAATGCGTTTCATCTTTATATTTTTTAACCACGACGGTCCCTGGCTGAAATGGCCGTGTGCAATATGTTTATGGAATGTTTTCTCCATGGTATGAGATTGAAGATTTCGAGTCGACCAGCTTAGCGATTGCTCGTCAATTCTTTGTTTTTGATATCGATTTTCTTAATCTCCACTCTTCTTTCCACTGATGCCCGGATGCTGTAGACCGAGTTCCGGGGGTCATTCAGCTTGTCGCTGACCTCATCCAGGTTGGCGGTCGATTCGCCGTAAGGTTCTTCCTTGAATTTCAGTTTGCCCGAAGACATGTACGGCACCAGGGCGCCGTCCAGGTAACCCTCAAAGTAATTTTTGACGCAATCGATCCGGCGTTTACTCAGGTTGAAGTTGTAGGGCGCCGTAGCGCGCGGGCTGGCATACCCCATCAGCGTCAGGGTAACGGATGAATTGTCCTTCAGCACCACCAGGAGTTCTTCCGCGAATACATCCAGTGCATCCCTTCCCTTTTTGACCTCCCGGTCGAAGAAGTCATTGAAACGGGTGGTTTCCCGGAATTTTTCCTGTTCCGTCCGGCCCTGGGTGAATTCGTTCAGGAATTCATCCTTTTTGGCGTAGTACAATTCGTAGGTTTGAACATATTCCTTGTCCGTCGTGATATTGAGTGTCCGGGGGTCCGGGCGGTCGTTGTCGTAATACAGGGAGATCGGCAGCATTTCGACGATCGACTTGCGCTGCAGTTCAATTTCCAGGACGATCTCGCCGCCCGCGTCGATAATTTCCTTTTCCGGGATCTGCAGATTATCAATTACAAAGGGCAGGTATCCCGGCCGGGAAGCCTGAACGAAATAGTTCCTTTCCAGGTCGAAGGGCGAGTACAGGAATTTATTGTCCTCAAAATTGGTGCGCGTGGACAAGGAGTCCAAACCTGTCGGCGCAAAGGTCATGATCTCTATGGTTACCCCTGCCAGCGGTTGATGGTTTTTGGCGTCAAATGTCCGGATTTCGAGGGTTTGCGGGAAGTAGAGTCTGCGCTCTATGCTGGTAACGTCCGCCCATTTGGGATCGGTAAGGTCAAGCGTGTCGAGCTGGGGCCCGATGAATCCCGGGCGGGTGCCTTTGATCACATAGCGTTTGCCTTTCTGGACGATGAATTCTGATTTGTTCCCCGGTGTATTTTCGGCAATGTCGACCAGGATATTGCCGTCGGGCGTCAATTCCATGACCTCGACCGTCGCGCCGTTCAGCGCAAGGGAGTCGATCTTTCTGAAGGTCAGGACATCCAGCCGGATCCCGGGATCGAGGAAAAGATCCTGCCGGATGCGGGTCTGGTCCTTATATTTGGGATCGCGCGTATCGATGATCGCCATATCGGGCGAAAACTCTTCCTTGCTGCCCCGGACCTTGTATTTTTTACCCCTTTCCAACGGGAAGAAGAAGTCGTTCCCGTCGGCATTGTAGAGTTTGCTGACCAGCTTTTCATCGCCGTTGGGCAGGATCTCGATCAACTCAACGACCGTACCCGGCAAGGGGGATTTGTCCTCATTATTAAAGGTAAAGACATCCAGCACGAGGACATCCCTTTGCTGGTAATACAGGTCAAAACAACAGGCGTCCTTCGTATCATCCCAGAAAATCGCATTCTCATGGGGTCTTTTCGACGCCAGGTAAGCCAGATAGCCGTAGGGATTCAGGATAAAGTACTGGTCGTCGTAGCTTGAATTGACGGGAATCCCCATATTCTCCGGAGCGGACCATCGCTCGCCCAGGTAATGGCTTTCATAAATATCGTATCCGCCCAGGGTCGGCCTGCCGTCGGTACTGAAATACAGGGTTTGGGTCGGGGTATACCAGAATGGGGTTACATCATTTCCCGCGGTGTTCAGGGGGCCGAGGTTCATGGGCTGCCCCGGTTTCCCATTTTCATCAAGGAGGCTGTACCAGAGGTCCATATGGCCTTTGCCGCCCGGCCGGTCAGAGGAGAAATAAAGGACTTCCTGTCCGGTTTGCCCGTTCACGCCGATACTGGGTTGGGTGGTGGTGAAGCCCGGCAGGTTGATATCGAGTTTCACGGGGTCGCCCCATTTGCCGTCCGCGCTGACCGGGCTGCGGTATACATCGCAGCGGATTTTATTCTGGTCTTCGTATTCGCAGAGGTTGAAATACACCATCGTGTAATCCTTGTTGAAAGAGGTGTGTGCTGCGTGCACGCCCTCTTTGAGCGTCAGGTCGGAAATGGGTTGTCCTTCGGCGCCCTCTACGGATTTAAGGATCTTGAAGAAAGTGCGCGGCGGGTTGGCGGTATCCCGGTCGTCTATAAAACGGTAAGCCGAATAATAGAACTCATCGCCGCGGAAGGCCGGCGCGATATCCGAATAAGGGGAATTGATCTTGTCCCCCAGGTTGACGATTACGATATCCGATTGATGTTGTGCGATGGAATCAGCCCAGATGCAATCGGCGATACCCTTCATTGCGGCGACCGAATCGGCATCGGAAATATTGGGCTGGTCGTCGATGTATTGCCGGTAAAAGGCTTCCGCGCTTTCATACTGGCCCAGCCTTTGCTTGCATTGAGCCAACCAGAAAGCGGCTTTGGGGAAATTTCTGCCTTGCGGCGAGCCGACCACCTTCTCATAGGCTTTGGCAGCCTTGTTATAGGCGTCAAACTGCCTGGCGGATTCCGCGTATTGGTTCCATACATCTATCCGGGTGGAGTCGTATTGGAGTGCAACTTCGTAATAACGGAAAGCGGCGTAATAATCGGCTTTAGAGGAAGCACGGTCGCCGGCCTTGATCCATTGGTCTACTGTTTGGGAATATCCTGATTGCAGGCCGAATGCAAGGCAAAGGATTAAAAAGATATATTGTTTCATAACCTTGGTATCCATGCGGGTAAGAAAAACGGTAATTTGGGAAAATGATCAGATCAGGGGGCAGAATTTAAAGTAAGGCAATGCCGGTACAGATCGGAAGATGTACCGGATCGACACTTCGGGCCCGCCGCGGTGGTCCGTTGCCACTTTAAAATCCGAGCGGTTAAGGTCATAACTGAACCCGACCTGCCAATTGTTGTAAGTGGCTTGGATATTCGGAATCCAGGCATCGCCGAACACGTTATTGAACCGGTACCCAAGTCCGGGTTGAACGGCGAATTGCCGGCCGAGGGTCCGGCTGAGATGGATATTCAGGCCGAGCATTCCCAGGTATTCCTGGTAGACGGTCTGGAATTGGCCGTAAACATTGCCGGCGAGATCAAGGCTGCTGCTGAGTTGCAGGACGCCCATGAGGTAAGGGCTGAAGCGCATGGGGAGTTTGACCTTTTCCCCGGCGAAGAAAGCCTGGTCGGGCTGGTTCAGGTGGAACACGCCGATCCCGAAATCCAGTTTCGACCGCTTGGTGAGCAGGTCGACCAGCTGGTTGCGTTTCAGTTCCTGGACCCTGAAGTTGATGCCCAGGCCGAAGTCGAGGAAAAAATTGCTGGTATTGGTAAAATTCTCTCCGGTCGGCGATCCGGGGATGTACACGCCCTGGTATTGGTCGAACTGCTCATCGAAGGAAAGCTGGTCGGTTTTGAACCGCCGGCTGTTGACCCCTAATTGGGCGCCGATGGTTCCGAAGAAGTTATCGTCGAAGGCGCGGGTGTAGGAGCCGTTGAGGCCCAGGTTGACGAGTTGCAGCTTGGAATAGCCGGCCTGGTCCCGGGAAAATGCCAGGCCGCCGGAGAAGAAACCTTTCCTGGCGGTCCGGTTGATGAAGTTCATATCTACGGCTGCGGAGAAGGTGGTATAATCCACGGGGACCCGGTGCCATTGGTTGCGAAAATTTCCGGTGACTCTTACATCTCCGCCAAAAATCCCTGTCAGGCCAGGGTTCAGAACAAAAGGAGCGTTGTAGAATTGGGAGTAGTGGATGTCTTGCGCACTTAAGGTTCCTGCGAACAGCAGGGCCAAAAGCAGGTAAATCTGTTTCAAATCTTTGCGTTTTTTAAAGGCGTACAATTGCAAATAGTTTTGGGATATGTACTGAACGTTCATGGTATTATAAATTTAGGATTTCCGAAATATAGGTATTTATCAGCAAACTTGCATTGATCACCAATAAACAGCCTTACGAACCACAGCGATGAAACGGCAGATAGATAGCAGATATGCTCTTTTTTAAGCTTCTATTAAACAGACGCTCAAGGAACTAGTCCTCACGTGCCTGTTTTCAGGGGGGAAATAACACAACTTTATCTGCCGAAAGATACGTATAAAATTTAATTTTGATTCAAAACGGACCGGTTTTTAGATCAAATTCACCATTCCCGAAAGAAATTGACCGTTTTCTCACAAAACGATACCATATAAAAATTCTGCCCATGAAAGAATAAAAAAAGTTTGGCAGATCAAAAATATCGCCCTATCATTGCAATGCAATCCAAAAGAATTACGTTTATTTGTTTTTACAATCCCTTATCCATCCAATTGCAATCGTCTTTAGTCGCCGTCCCCAACGGCACAACCCTAAAAGCCATATTGACTATTTTTTTTCAATCCCAATTTTTTTTCCGGAGAGATCCGGGCGTTTGATTTATTATTTGACAACCAACAATCCCGTGTATCTTAAGGCCTGATAAACCTTGAGATCATACCCAAAACATTTTGCCTTTCTTTTTGATCGCTTCATTCTCAGCGTTGCGGACTTGCTTTGGCTTGTTTTTTGCAACGATGTTGAAAGAACGCTGGAATTTGTTTTTTCAATCCAACTTCAAAAAGAGACACCGTGAAAAAGGGTTTGGCAATTTGGGTTTTGGCGATTGCATGTTTACCGCTACATGCAAGAACGATCCACGTAAAAGAAGGCGGTTCCGGAAATGGAATTTCCTGGGCAACTGCTACGAATCTTCAATACGCACTTTCCATTGCAAAGGCAGGCGACGAGATCTGGGTAGCATCCGGCGTACATACGCCGACTACCGGTACGGATCGCTACGCAACCTTCCAACTGGTTGAGGGTGTTTCCCTCTTCGGTGGCTTCACCGGAATCGAATCCAGCCTGGATGATCGCAATATCTCCTCCAATCCTACCATTCTGAGCGGCGAAATCGGCGCCAAAAATCAGGTATCTGACAATGTTTACACCGTAGTGACAGCCAAAAACGTTAGCAGCCAAACCATCGTTGACGGCTTTATCATCACGGGCGGCAACGCCGATGCAATCGGCCGCGTAGGCGAAGCAGCTACCAGCGGCGCCGCTTGGTACAACGAATCCGCTTCCCCTACGATCCGCAACTGCGCATTCCGGGGCAACCTGGCCAACTGGGGCGCCGCCATGTTCAACTTCGCCGGCACCCAAAAATGCAGCCCGTCCATCCTGAATTGCCAATTTACCCAGAACAAAGCCCATATGGACGGCGGCGCCATCTACAACGACGGTCAGGACGGTCAGTGCACCCCTCAAATCCGGGATTGCAGCTTTGAAGGCAACATCGCAAGCTACGGCGGCAGCGTTTACAATACCGTAAACAACGGCACCACCCGCCCGCTTTTCCTCAACTGCATCTTTATCAACAATTCTTCGATGGTCAGCGGCGGCGCAACCGGCGCTACTTATGACATCCGCAAAGGCCGGGGCGCTTGCAGCTCCATCCTCAACGGTTGCCGGATCGAAGAAAATATCGCAGCGCTGCAAACGGACAACGGAACAACAGCCGGTCAGCCCAGCACCCACGCTCAAGCCAACAGCACCGCTTCTACCGGTAGCTTTACCATCAGAGGCAACAAATAAAATACCCTCGGGATCTCAAGACCCGATTCTTTACAAACCTTTTCAAACACGCTTCCAGGGAGCCGGTCGGATAAATTTCCGGCCGGCTCTCGCATTTTCAGGGGATTCAACTAAATTGGCCGGTAAATGCCTCAT
Source organism: Lewinellaceae bacterium (assembly GCA_020636325.1). GTDB lineage: Bacteria > Bacteroidota > Bacteroidia > Chitinophagales > Saprospiraceae > JACJYC01. Next base: position 404,256 of record JACJYC010000004.1, on the reverse strand, counting down.
TATGATGTCACCAATCCGGTTGCTCAACCCTTCCTTCTTCTTCGGCCTTTTGCTGCTTTGCCTCGGGCTGCCCGGTTGTAAACAGCCTACCGCTGCCTTCCCCATCCCGGCCCAACAGGATCTGGATGCCCTGAAAATGGAATTCGCTCCGGATAAAAGGGTAGCGATATTTGAGATTACTCCGGCATTGATCAACAAGAAGTGGGTATTGAACGGCCAGACCAACCAGCCCGGCGCCCTGGAGGCCCTGAAGAAAGCCGTTGCCTCCTGGGAAATGACCCCGGCGCCCGAGCTGAACATTGCGCTCCTGCCCGCCGCCGACCTGGCGGAAAAGACCTGGGGCATCGTCAACGTATCGGTTTGCAATATCCGGTCGGAGGCGGGCCATTCCAAAGAACTCTCCACCCAGGCCCTGCTCGGTACCGTGATCAGGGTCTACAAAAAAGAAGGCGAATGGTCGCTCATCCAGACCCCCGACCAGTATCTGGGTTGGCTTGACCCGGGCGGCTTTATCGCCGTTTCCGGAGAAGAAGCCGAAAAATGGCAGCAATCCTCCAGGCTTATCTTTACCGCCGATTACGGCATTGCCCGCTCCGAACCCGACCAGGGAAGCCTTCCGGTCGGCGATCTGGTGACCGGAGATATCTTGTTGGATCTGGGCCGGGAGGGCAACTGGGCCCGCCTGGGGTACCCCGACGGCCGCACCGCCTGGGCGCCTGCCGCTGAACTGACCTCCTATACGGATTGGCTTGCTGACCGCGATCCCGTTACCGCCAATATACTGGCCACTGCCAATACCTTCATCGGCAGGCCTTACCTCTGGGGCGGCGCCTCCCCGAAAGGCATGGACTGCAGCGGCTTCACCAAAACCGTTTATTACCTCAACGGGTTGGTGCTGCCCAGGGATGCCTCACAACAAGTCACCGCAGGCGAGGAAGTACCGACCGATTCGACCCTGACCAATCTGGTTCCCGGCGATTTTCTGTTTTTCGGGAGAAAGGCCACAACAGATCAAAAGGAAAAGATCACCCATGTAGGCATTTATATCGGAGACGGGCGAATGATCCATTCCGGCGCCGATAATCCGGGCGTACGGATCCAGAGCCTCCGCAGGGGTGACCCAGATTTCGCTCCTCACCGGCTGGAGACCCTGGTGCGCGCAAGGCGCATGACCCCGGGCGAAAACGGCGTCGGAAAGCTTGAGGATGTCAGGCTGGCCGATTAAATAGGAGTCATAAGGATAAAGGTTAAAGGTTAAAGGTTAAAGGTTAAAGGTTAAAGTAGAAAGGATAAAGGTTAAAGTAGAAAGGATAAAGAATCCAAATGGCAGCGGCGTTTGTAACAAAGAACCAATGTTTAATGGCTGCGAGCCCAAGGCTAAAGATTGAACGGGATTTCCCAGCGCGGGCCGTAGGTCCGCGATATCTGTAGCGGTTTGAATATTGGGTTCCCGGCCTGTAGGGCCGGTATGTGATTGCTTCGAACCGGCAACATCCGTATCGGTCGATTCCGAACCGGCCCCATTAAATATGGATAGAATGGATTTCAACGGGCGTCGCAGATCTTCATATTCCGGCCCTACAGGCCGGTGGCTTACGTCGTTGCCGGGGTGCTACAAATATGGCGAGCCTAACGGACCGCTGTACTGGGCAGCTAAATCAGGGAGAAAGGTATCGTAATCACGAATGCACCCCGGAGAAGTCCATTGTTGTTACGCGAACAGGCCGTCGATGGTCGATAGTCAGTCAAAAGTTCCGTTATGGACGGATCCTACTTACAACTGTTGACTTACCACTTACGACTTACCACTTACGACTTACCACTTACAACTTACGACTTACGACTTACCACTTACGACTTACCACTTACGACTTACAACTTACAACTTACACCTAATGACTAACCGCCGTAACCGTATATCCGGCTTTTCGCAGCAAGGCGACTACGCCTTCGGGCCCGCCGAGGTGGCCGGCGCCGACTGCAAAAAAGGTGGAATTCTGGTTCATCATTTTTTCCATGACCGGAATCCAGCTCCGGTTGCGGCGAAGCAGGAGGACATCGTCAAAACCGCCAAGCCCTTCGTCGGTGTTCATCATGGAATACATGGACTGAATATCTTGTTGCTTGTACAGCTTGACCATATCATCGAGCTGGCCGCCGTCCTCTTTCTCCGAATCGATGGCTTTGACGAGCATTTGGGCCTGTGCGTCGTAGGGAATGCTGTCGAAGAGGCTCATCTGAAAGTCCATGGTTTCAAGGCCTTGAATATCCTTGTCCTGATTTTGGGCCATTTCAGTGAGTTGCATTTCATAAGAAAGCATGCCGCCGTCATCACCGCCGTCCATTTGCAGGGTCATGGCATCCGGATCGGTCATCACGGAGAGGAACATGGGTTTGACCCTTTCCAGGAAAGCAAACGGAAGGCCCATGCCGTCGAAATGGGTTTTGACCTTTTCGTAGTCTTCTGTTGAGAGGAGGTCGCGCAGCTTTTTACCGTCGGCCATATACATTTTACCGATCATGGAGAACATGGCGGACATGTCGTTCATTTCCTCCATATCGATCTCGAAGGTCACCTGTTTGGCCTTTTTGAAGGTGGATTCCATGGTTTCGGTAAAGAAGTAATCCGATTTCGGGATCAGGTGTATGGTGCCGAACAGGTAGGAGGGCGATTCCAGGGATTTGCCCGAAATTTCCCAGAGGAGCGATTTCTCGGTAGGCTCATAAGCCGTTTGAGCCTGAAGCGCGTTGAACCCAAAGACTAAAACCAGCAAGATGGTCAGGTAATTTCGCATGTTAAACCGTATTTGTTGATAAAAACAAAGTTTAGACCGCAGGGTTTCACACCTTGGCGGCCTTTGGTTACTTTTGTTCCGTACTACAAATATCGCATGCGGTTCCGTTTTATTTTATTGGCGGTCGGAATAATTTACATCACGGCCTTTTTTTACTTCCAGCGTTGGCGGGTCAACATCATCCAAGGTGGTGATGCATGGGGATATTATGCGTATCTTCCATCTCTGTTTATTTATGGGGATCTTTCCGATATGAAGGAAACTTACCTGGCCCGTTTTTCCAGGCTGAATGAAAAACCGCAACTCCCGGGCCCCGGGGATGTGCTCCTGGTTGCCATGAACGGTCACCGGGTCAATAAATATACGGCAGGGGTTGCGATCCTTGAGTTGCCATTTTTTGTCCTCGGCCATGTCACCGCATGGATCTTCCGTTATCCAAGAGACGGATATTCCACTCCGTACCTTTTTGCTATCCACCTGGCCAACCTTTTCTATTTTTTCGTTGGCATATACCTGCTATTCCAGGTACTCTGCAAGGAAGTGGGGTTGTACATCGCGGGCATTACCCTGCTGACCATTTCACTGGCCACCATAGTCTTCCACTTTGAGGTTTACAGGGGGCCGATGGCGCACAGTTACCTGTTTTTCCTGCATGGTCTCCTGATCTTTGGCACCTGGAAGTTCTACCGGTCCCCCGGATGGAAATATGCAGCGGCCATCGGCCTGAGCGCCGGGTTGATCACCCTTATCCGCCCGGTGGAATTTGTTTGTTTAGCCATTCCCCTGTTTTACGGGCTGGGGGCGGATCGCAGCCTTTCGGAGCAATGGAAATTCTGGCGAACCCATTTCCGGTTCATCAGCCTGGCTATCGGGGTATTTGCCCTGTGCGGGTTGATCCAGATGTTGTACTGGAAGGTTTCATCCGGTCAGTGGATATTCTACAGCTACGGAGAGGAGCGATTTTATTTCAACAAGCCCAAAATCGGCCCCGGGTTATTCGGATTTCAGAACGGCTGGCTACCCTACTCTCCGGTAATGGTCCTTTCCCTTTTCGGGCTGGTCTACCTTTTCCGACACAGGCGGTGGCTCATTTCCGTATTGATTTTCCTGCCTTTACATGTTTATTTTGCCTATAGCTGGTGGTGCTGGTACTATATCAACGGGGTCGGATCGAGGCCGATGGTGGAAGCAACCCCCTTGCTGGCCTTTCCCTTGGCCTGGTTTCTATACCACAACCTTCGTCAGGTGGGAATGCGAGTCCTGGTCATCACTTTTATCCTGTTCTGTACCGTGCTGAACATTTTCCAGACCTGGCAGCACCATCGCGGGATCTTATGGACCGAATTCGGCAACGCGGGTTATTACTGGTCCGTATTCGGCAAGACGAAAATGGATAAAAGCATGCTTATCGCCTTTGATTCAGGAGAAATACAGCCCGATACCAGCCGACTTGAAATGACAGGCGTGCCTGTTTGGAAAGACTACGAAAATCCGGACCAGGACTCCTTCAGAGTGATCAAGCCGGGTGTTTTCAACAGCCGGCATGCGTTGAAACTTGTACCGGGAGGCTCCGGCTCTATGGACATGGTTAACAAGCAACTGGCAGAATTGGGACTTCAGGGCGGCGACTATGTCCGGGTAAAGGCCTGGTGTAAAAAGGAGGCGCTCGAATTCCCCTGGCATACCATGCCGGCCTTTGTTTGCCGCCTGAAAAAAAAGGACCGGTTCATCAAGAACGTAAGGGTCCGGATTGACAACAAACTGGACAATACCGATTTCAGCCTTTGGGGCGGCAAGGCCGGCGAATGGGCTCTGGTCGATTTTTATTATCGGATCCCGATCAACGCGCGGGAAAACGATACTTTGCAGGTTTACATCGAACTGCAGCGACAGATCTTATACATTGATGATTTTGCGCTCGAAGCCTGGAAACGCAAACCCGAAAATCCGAAATAATCAGTCAGAATCCGCCGACGAATACAATTGTTCGAGGTCCTCCTTCCCGAACGGGTGATCCCGTGTTATAAACATGGATTCTACGTCACGGGAGCCCGTGATGGTTCTTCCGGAAAACAGGCGGAACAGCCAGGCTATCGGGGTTAGCACGATGAAAAAAATGATTCCCAGCAGTACCTTGCCCGATATCGCTCCGATAGCCCTGGTAAGCCGTTCCCACCCCTGATGAACCAATCTGGCGGTTGCCGGTACCAGTAACGTGAGGAACAAAAACAGCAGCGCTCCAGGAATCAGGTAGCGATTCGGAAAAAAATAATACCATAGCAGCATGCCTGCCAGCAACGCCAGGACGGATTCGTAAGGCGACTTGCTTCGTTCCCCGATCATTTCTCGGATTTGATGGTTGCAAATAAGGACCTGGCTATAAAATCATGGCCATCCTGATCGTAATGATATTCCCAATCCATGAAGATATCCTTAGGATCGGGTTGCTCCCGCAACAGCGCATTAAAGTTATGAAAGGGAATACCGGCCCGTTCGGCAATTCCTTTCAGGCGTTCTTCCACCATAAAAGGCGATAACCCCGGCGCGGCGTAGGTACTGTCTACCTCCATCCGAATCGGAATTTTCACCAGATGCAGTTCCGCTCCGATCTCATCGCAATCCTTTTTCATATCTGCAAACAACTTCTCCAGGAGCTGATAACTTTCATCGATGACCGGAATGGACGGGTCCAGGTACATCGGCATATCCCAATCCGTACTGTCCCGAATCCCGTAATTGACCGGATAAAAGCGAAATATCCTGAAGAAATCACCATAATTGGAATGGAATACTTTCTGTTGGAGGTACTGGAATAAGGAAGAGTTAGCCGACAATTTCCATCCCATCCGTTCTTTAAAGGGAATATGCACCTTATCAATGACAATATGCTCACCGTCAGGCCCTATTCGAACCATATTATGATTCCACATCTCCCTGACATCATTCGGGCAGAACATAACGACCACCTTATCGGGCTTTAAGCGGATGCCTTCATGCTTCCAGAACACATATTCTTGATCCGTACCCCAGGAAGGGCAGCTGGCATTCAACACTTCGTATTGTTTTGGCCCGCCGGCATTCAATATTCGCTCCCACTGGCCCGTAAAAATCAGGCTGTCCGGATAGTCCAGACCGGCGGTATAACTATCACCCAGCACCAGCACCCTGGACCGCGTACCGGGGGCTTTTTCCCAATTGATATCTGGCCCCCTGAAACCAAAATTATTGAACCGAAGGGTATAAGGGGGTTTCCCGGTTTTACCCCAGGCGTGGGGTTTCTGGGCCGCCAGACCAGGCGTCAAACGGAAAATCAGGTTCGGGTCATAGGAATAACCCGCCCTGCCGTATTCAGGTCTGGACCTGAAATAAAACTCCAGGGCCAGGACAATGACCGTAAAGATCAACAGGCCAAAAAGCGCATAGGCCGTATAACGGACGCTTTTTCGGGGTTTCGGATTTTCCATTAAAAGAGCGTATAAATAAAGGATCCTACTGCTGAGCTTTCAGCAAAAATGATCAGGGCCCCAATGAGCAACACGACCAGAATAACGGGTATCAACCACCATTTGCGCCTGGCCTTCATAAAACTCCAAAGGTCTTTTAAAAACTCAACCATGGTTCCGTACTTTAATCAAAAACCTGAATCAATCCGGTTGGAACGTGACCGCCCGGGCTTGTAAAACCTGAATATTATCGGTCAATTCTTTCTTATCGAAGATAAAATTCCCGATCGCCAGGAAATCCATATCCGTCCTGATAAAACACCTGACGGCATCCTCCGGGGTGCAGACAATGGGCTCACCCCGGACGTTAAAACTGGTATTCACCAGCAGGCCGTATCCGGTCAGGCGCTTGAAAGCCTGCAAGAGATGATGATACAGCGGATTGGTATCCTGGTGAACGGTCTGCACCCTGGCAGAGAAATCAACATGGGTAACCGCAGGGATATCTGAACGGCGCACATCCAGTTTCTCCTTCAACGGGAGGTCATTGTAGCCTTCCGGAAGGTTGCGGCAATGATCCTCCTTAACCTGTGCGACCAGCAACATATAGGGGCTGGCCGGTTCAAGGTCAAAAAAATCGTTGGCATCTTCGCTCAGCACAGAGGGTGCAAAGGGGCGAAAGCTCTCTCGGAATTTTATTTTAAGATTCAGTTTTCGCTGCATTTCCGGGTTGCGGGCATCACCCAGAATACTTCTGCTCCCCAACGCTCTGGGGCCGAACTCCTGGCGCCCCTGAAACCATCCGACCACGTTGCCGTCGGCGAGCAGGCCGGCAACCCTTTCAACAAGCGCTTGTTCTGAAGGATACCGGTGGGTCGGCATCTTATATTTTCGGGCCACCATTTCGATTTCCAGGTCAGCGAATTCAGGTCCGGTATAAGCTCCCTTCATTTGATCATGTTCCGATAAAACCGGACGGGGCTGATCAAAGTAAATATGCTGAGCAGCAAATGCGGCGCCCAATGCTCCACCGGCATCACCGGCAGCCGGCTGGATCCAGATCCGTTCAAAAAGGCCGGACTTTTCCAATTTCCCATTGGCAACACAGTTAAGCGCCACTCCGCCTGCCAGGCAAATATTTGGAGAACCGGTCAATTGCCGGGCCGTTTGCGCCATTTTCAAGACAACTTCTTCCGTAACTTGCTGAATGGCCAGCGCCAGGTTACAGTAGCGCTGGTCCAGTAGAGCATCCGGCGCCCGTCTCGGCATACCGAACAATTGCGCCCATTTTTGCTCCTTGATCATACGCAGACCCACCGCGTAGCTGAACCAGGCCTGGTTGAGCCAAATGGAACCGTCCGGTTTGATGTCGACCAGGTTTGATTTGATCTTCTCTACAAAAATTCGGGTTTCTTCATCTTCGGGGTTCCCGTAAGGGGCCAACCCCATCAGCTTGTACTCACCGGAATTCACGCGAAACCCCAGAAAATAGGTAAACGCCGAATACAATAATCCAAGGGAGTGCGGAAACCGCAATTCTTTCAGAATTTCAATCCGATGTCCTTTCCCGTGACATATGCTCGCAGTAGCCCATTCCCCTACCCCGTCAACGGTTAGGATAGCGGCCTCCTCAAAGGATGAAGGATAGTAGGCGCTGGCAGCATGTGAAAGGTGATGCTCAGGGAAAAGCAACTTGGGGATATTCCTGATACCCGGCTGGATTTGTTTCAATCCCCGTTTGAGGTTGTCTTTCAAGAAAAGTTTCTCTTTGACCCAAACCGGCATGGAACGTACAAAACTGGCTATTCCTTTGGGTGCATAACTGTAATAAGTTTCAAGAAGGCGCTCAAACTTCAGAAAAGGTTTGTCATAAAAAGCAACGGCATCCAGTTCTTCAATGGAAAAACCGGTGTAGTTCAGGCACCATTTCACAGCACCAGCCGGAAAAGAAGGGTCATGTTTTTTCCGAGTGAACCATTCTTCCTGAGCTGCTGCGAGAATTTCGCCGTTTTCAATAACGGCGGCGGCCGCATCATGATAATATGCCGATATCCCCAGAATTTTCATGGCGGCAAAGATAGCTTAAAAAATCATTCCCTCGTGCCGCCTTTGGGCTGTGTTTTACGCGTTCAGAACAGCCCGGCCAATCGCCAGGTCAGGTCGAACAAGTCATTCCAACCGCCTCTCGTATTGCTCAGGCAAGTCACTACAGCCTTTTTATCCAACAAGATCAACAATTGGGAACTGGCGCCTGCCTGGCTGCCGCTGTGTCCGATGATCCGATTCCCGGGCGCGGTGGAATAGAGAAACCAGCCCATTCCGTATGGATTACCCTCCTTCCGGATCCCTGGATCTGTCAGCATCAGGTTCAGCGTCTCCGGTTTCAACAATTTGCCCGCCATCAGGGCTTCTCCGAAATGAAGCAGGTCTTCCGCCGTCGACTGGACGCCGCCGCCCGGTATCTTCATGCTGAGGTTCGTATTCAGGTCCTTTTTGAGTTTCCTTTTTTTGGAGATCCGATAGAGCCGGGACTTGTGATCAACCTGATCGTCCTTGTGCTCTACCGAAGTGGAAAGCATCCCGGCAGGGCCCCAGATATGCTTTTGCATGTAATGTTCGTAGGTCATTCCGCTTACTTTTTCCAGAATCGCGCCTAAAAGAACATATCCGTAGGTTGAGTATTGGTAAACTTTTCCCGGTTCACCCGCCAGATCTCTATCTTGAAACCGCTTCAAAGCAGCCGGCAGATCCGGGTATTGGCGTCGGGAAAACCCGTCGCGCGTCCCCTGGTAATGCCGGATTCCCGACGTATGCGTAAGGAGGTGTCGAACCGTTATGGTCCCTTCCGGCTTAATGGGGAATTGCGGCACATAGGCCTGTATCGGTTCATCCAGATCAATCATTCCTTTTTCTGCCAATTGCATAATGCCGACCGCCGTCATGGATTTGGTAATGGAGGCAATCCGCAAAACGGAGTTGGTCGTCATGGGCGTTCCGGCTTCCCGATCGCTCCACCCCGCTCCGTTTGCCCAAAGGACCTGACCATCGCCGTAAATCCCGCCGCTGATCCCGACGTGATCCCCCAGCATGATGCTTTTTTCCAATAAAGAATCTGCTTTTAAGGCCAGCATCCGGACATCATTGACCATCAATGAACTTTGGGCCGAAGCGATCGTCAAACTGCAAAAGGCGCCCAGGATGGCCCATTTAATCTTGTTTTTCATAGATCAATTATTTTCTTTTAAATGATCTTGCAATTATAGGCCCGCAGGAGGCCGGATCCTTTACCTTATTTGTGAACGGCATTTCCGGTTTGTCACCTGCACCAGGCTCTTGGGATCAGGCTGTATCTTTGACCTGTTCAAACAACAGAGAATGGCAATTCGTCAGGTTTTCCCGCTTATCGCGTGGTTGTTGGCCGCTACCTCCTCTTTATGCGCCCAGCACTACCTGCGCTATCCCTATGAGCGGCTGATCAGGATGGGTGATCACCGGGAATGGGCTGCTCCCGGCCTGGATGACCGGGATTGGGATAAATCCGGTTCTACCCGGGAGGCCGGCAATTTCTGGGTCCGGTTCAAGGTCCGGTGCGATTCGATAACCGACACGTATTCCGTACCGGGCATGCAGGTCATTTCGCTTGGCTCTTACGAGGCTTACTGGGACGGGGTCCTGATCGGCAAAAACGGGGTGGTGGGCACGACCCTGAAAACTGAAATTCCAGGTACTTTCCTGAGTTGGTTGCCTGTTCCCGATTCCCTGACCAGACACGGCGTGCATACGGTGGCCTTCAGGGTTTCCAATCATCATGCCCCACATTGGGGAATCAGTTCCTGGAACCTGTTCTATCTGGAGGAATACCGTCTGACACAAGTCGGGGACCTCAAACTGACTGCCCGGATCTTTGTACTCGCCGGCATTTACCTGATGGCCGGTCTCTATTACCTATTCCTGTACCTGTTCAGAAAACGGGAATGGGTCGGGTTGATTTTCAGTGGGATCTGCTTTCTTTTCTTCGGGTTGGTCGCGATGGAATACCTGAAATTCCTGTACGCATACCCCTACCCTTTTCATTACACCCGGTTGATGATTATTTACGGGATCACTTTTTTGCTGGCCTTTCTGGTTCCCCGATTCCTGTTGCTATATTTCGATCTGCCGCACAAAATGATCTGGAGCCTGGTCTCAACCGGCGTTCTGGTCATGATCAGCCTTTTGTTTTTGCCGGGCACGGACAGCTCAAGCCAATTCCTGGCCGGCGGCATGTGGTTGATCTCGCTTTCCATAGCTTTTGCGGCAGTGATCAGAAAGCGGCCGGAAAGCAAGCTGATTCTGGCGGTGCTGATCGGGATCGGCGCGTTAAACGGCCTGTACCATATGGCCTTCCGATCCCTCTTATTCACCTATGACATCACCGTGTTCGTAAGTTTCAGCATCCTGGTGATCGCTATGATGTACTTATTGGCCATGCGGTCGAGGGAACAAAAACGGGCCTATGAAAGCTCCCTGGTGCTTTCCTCCAGGCTGCAGAATGAGCTGCTCAGAAAGCATATACAACCCCATTTCATCATGAATACCCTTACCTCTCTGATGGAATGGGTGGAAGAATCCCCAAATGACAGTGTGCGGTTCATTGAGGCGCTTTCCGGAGAATTCGAGATCTTCAGTGCAATTGCAGACAAGAAGCTGATCCCGATAGAACAGGAAATCCGGCTATGCCGATACCATTTGGAGATCATGAAATACCGGAAAGAAGTGGATTACCAGCTGGAAATTACCGGCATCAACCCGGAAGAAACCATACCGCCTGCTATATTGCACACCCTGGTTGAAAATGGGATCATGCACAGTTTGCCGGATAAGGAAAACCGCATCAGGATGAAACTCTCTTTCCGGCAGACCGACCGGTCCCGGTGTTATGAGCTGAAAACCCTTTCACTTGCGCGAAAAAAAGGGAATACAGCCGACGGCACGGGTTTCAGGTATATAAAATCCAGATTGACCGAAAATTATGGAGACCGGTGGCAACTGGATGCCCGGCCGATCCCGGAAGGCTGGGTTACAACCATCACCATCGATAATGCTGCCCAATGAAATTACTGATTGTAGAGGATGAGCCTGTCATAGCCCGAAGGATCCGGCGTCTTTCCGGCCTGATCCTTGGTGACCGGCTGGAGCAAGTTACCGTTTCCAATACACTGGAGAGCGGGCTGGCTCACCTGGAAAAGGACGAAATTGACCTGCTTCTGCTCGACCTCAACCTGAACGGAGCAAGCGGTTTTGACCTGTTGGAAACCATCGTGGCGAGGCCTTTCCACACGATTATCATTTCCGCTTATACAGACAAGGCGATCCGGGCTTTCGAATACGGGGTGCTCGATTTTGTCCCCAAACCCTTCAACCAGGACCGGCTCGCCCAGGCCTTCGGCCGCCTGGAACCCGGGAGTGCCCCTTCCAACGGACAAGTCAGATACCTGGCCGTTCAAAAACGAGGACGGCATGTGTTGTTTGACATCCAGGATCTGACCTATATCAAAGGGGCGGGCGTCTACTCCGAACTCCATTTTCAGGACCAATCCGTTGAGATCCACAATAAATCGCTGGATGCCCTGGCCCGATTACTGCCCGGTCACTTCGACCGGATCCACAAATCCTATATTGTGAACAGCACCCTGGTCAGAGAGTTGGCCGTAGCTTCAGGCGGGAAATATTCGGCCATTCTAAAAGACGGTACGGACTTGCCGATAAGTCGGGCACGTTACCGGGAACTGCGGAAAAAATGGGGGGACTGACCCGAAATGGGCCACAAGGACCCCGCAATGGGCGCCTGTTCACGGACAAGCTTCCATTGCAGGTATCCCCAATCATAGCGATCAGACGACCAGATTGATCATCCTGCCCGGCACAACGATCACTTTTTTGACCGCTGCCCCTTCGAGGTACTTCCGGACAACCTCCAGGGTCGGCGCGATTTTTTCCAGCTCTTCCCGTGAAGCATCAGCCGGGAAGTCGACCGTGCCGCGGGTTTTGCCGTTGATGGCCACCGGATAGGTAACAGTATCCTCAACCAGGTATTGTTCGTCGAATTCCGGGTAGGTTGCGTCGTGTACGGTACCGCTGTTGCCCATCAGGCGCCAGAGCTCCTCAGCCAGATGGGGTGCGAACGGCGCAATGAGGATGACCATGGGCTCCAGAACGGCCCGCTTGCTGCAATCCAAACGGCCGAGGTCATTGGTTGCCATCATGAAAGCGCTGACACAGGTATTGAAGGAAAGTCTTTCGATATCCTCCGTCACCTTTTTGATGGCGGTATGCAGGACTTTGAGTTCGTCCTTTGAAGGTGTTTCGCCTGAAAGAGACAGGGTACCCTGACCGTTGAAATACAAGCCCCAGAATTTCCGGAGGAACCTGAATACGCCGTCAATGCCCGAAGTATTCCAGGGTTTACCTTGTTCGATCGGCCCGAGGAACATCTCATACATCCGGAAGCAGTCGGCGCCGTAACGCTCCACAATGTCATCCGGATTGATGGTATTGTACAGGGATTTGGACATTTTGCCTACCTCCCAGGTCAACTCCAGGTATTCCGCCCCGTTCTCATCTGTTTTCCAGGCAAAGGCGCTGCCTTGGTCCAGGACCGAAGCCAGGTACGCGGCATTCTGGTCATGCCGGCCGTCCAGGTTATCTACCGTTTCCTTATAGAGCCTGTAGCGGGTCTTGCCGTCGACGGCCGCCTCTTTGCCCAGGGACAGCGGGGTCTTCCGGGTAACCGGGTTTTCTGAGTCAAACGCCAGAAACCCGGGACCGTATTGCGGGTGGTTGAACTTATCGCCCGGTTGGGTGTTGGCGTCGATCCAAACGGCATATTCCATGCCTGTGGTCCGGTCGGCATAACGCACATCATCCGCCCAATCGCTTTCCTTGATGAAATGGGCCATGTGGACATTCAGGATGACCCCCTGGATCATACCCTGGTTCACCAGTTTCCGGAAAGGTTCAATGGTCGGCACGAGTCCTTTATCATAGAGGAATTTATGCCAGAAACGGGAATACATCAGGTGGCCGACCGCGTGTTCCGTCCCTCCGATGTACAGGTCGACGTCCTTCCAGTAATTCACGGCATCCTGGCCGGCGAAGGCCTCATTGTTCCGTGCATCCATATACCGCAGGAAATACCAGGAAGACCCTGCAAAACCCGGCATGGTATCCGTTTCCCGCGTATAACCGTCGGGCAGGTTGACCCAGCTTTCGTTGCGGGCCAGCGGCGATTTGTTGCCTGAGGTGGGTTTGAAGTCGGCCAGTTCGGGCAATTCCAGCGGCAGTTCGTCCAGCGGAAGCGGGTACGCTACGCCGTCCTTGTCGTAGATGATCGGGAAAGGTTCGCCCCAATAGCGCTGGCGGCTGTAAATGGCATCGCGGAGTTTGAAGTTGATGCGGCGTTTGCCGATGCCCATCTCGTCTATTCTGGCGCTGATGGCCTCTATGGCTTCAGCTACCTCCATGCCGTTGTAGGGGCCCGAATTGATCATCTTGCCCACCTTGTCCTCAATGGTAGCGCCGGGATACATGGACTTGTCGATGATCTCGACGATGGGCAATTTGAATTTATGGGCGAAACGCATGTCGCGTTCGTCATCCGCCGGCACGGCCATGATGGCGCCGGTGCCGTAATCTTTCAATACGTATTCTCCGATCCAGACCGGGATCTGTTCGTTGGTGAACGGATTGACCGCATAGGATCCCAGAAAGGCGCCGGTTACGGCTTTGACATCGGACATGCGCTCCCTTTCCGATCTGCTTTTGACATACTCCAGGTAGGATTCAACGTCCTCCCGGCATTCGGGGGTGGTCAGGGCTTCGACGAGATCGTGCTCCGGCGCCAGCACCATATAGGTAGCGCCGAAAATGGTATCGGGACGGGTGGTAAAGATCTCGATCTTGTGGTCGCTGCCGGCCACATCGAAGAACAGCTGGGCGCCCGTTGAGCGGCCGATCCAGTTGGTCTGCATTTTTTTCATGGCCTCCGACCAGTCGAGCGTATCCAGGTCGCCGAGGAGGCGTTCGGCATAAGCCGTGATCCGGAGCGACCATTGGAGCATGGCCTTTCGTTCGACGGGGTGGCCGCCGCGCACGGATACGCCATCCTTTACTTCGTCGTTGGCCAGCACCGTGCCGAGTTCCTCACACCAGTTGACAAAGGTTTCCCTCCGATAGGCCAGGCGGTAGTTCATCAGCACGTCATTCTTTTCCTTTGGGGTCATGGCCTTCCAATCGGCGGCCGAAAAAGACAATTCTTCGGAGCAGGCCGCATCAATGCCGCCGGCGCCTGAGGTTTCAAATCGTGCAATGAGGTCGCTGACGGGCTGGGCCTGCTGTGCGGATCGGTCGTACCAATGGTCGAACAGCTGGAGGAAGATCCACTGGGTCCATTTATAAAACCCGGGGTCGGCGGTGCTCACTTCCCTCGACCAATCGTAGGAGAACCCCAATTTATCGAGTTGTTCCCGGAAGTTGGCGACATTGGCAGCAGTTGAAACGGCGGGGTGGACGCCGGTCTGGATAGCGTATTGCTCAGCGGGCAGGCCGAAGGCATCATAGCCCATCGGGTGCAGCACATTAAAACCCTTCAAACGCTTATAGCGGGAAAAAATATCGGAGGCGATATACCCCAGCGGGTGGCCCACGTGGAGACCTGCTCCCGAAGGATAAGGGAACATATCCAGCACATAGAATTTGGGCTTGTCACTGCGGTTGTTTACGCGGTATACATGGTGATCATCCCAGTGCTTTTTCCATTTCTGTTCGATCTCGCGGGGCCGGTAATCCATAGTTTGCCTGTTTTTGACGTGTATTTTAAAGTCAACCTTTAAATCGACCGAAAAATTCCTGAAATTATTTTTTTAGCAAGGCGCGAATTTAGAAAAATAAGCTCAACCAGCTTACAAATAAAGGAAAAATGATTTTTAGGGGGTCATATATACAAAACATTCCTATATTTGTACGTCGCCTCTTTCGAGGGGCGGCCGGGATCAATGAATTGAAGAAACCTCCCATAAGGGATCTGCAAACCACTAGAAAAGACGATTGGGGTCATGTTGCGCTATTTCACCATTACGCTGCTGTTCTATTTATTTACCGCCATTCCTACGGTCATTGCCCAACAAGAAAACGGAGGAGGGATTATCCGTTCGCTCCTCAAACCCATGCCGGGCCAGGTTGCGACCGCAGGCCAGATCAAGGGCAGTCCGCTCCTGTATGAAGACTGGCAGTGGGCCGATCTATACCTGACCAGTGAAGAAGCGCCGTTGCAGGTTTGGGTGAATTTCGACCTGGTCAATGAAACGCTGCTGGTACGGATAAACGATGAGGTACAGGGGGTCCTTCCCGGGAAGAACTGGTTTGAAGCCCGGGTGAACGGCATGGACACCGACGTTTTCAGGTCCCAACTCGAAGATTTTCCCGACGGCATTTACAGCATCATTTACCGGGGGAAAGTTACGCTCTGGAAAAAACTGCGAAAAACCCTGGATGGAGAACCGCTCCGGCAAGCCTTCCAAATGGTAACCGTCTATCTGCTCCAGCCTGTCCAGGGCAAATGCCAACCTGTTGAATTGAGTTCTGCATCCATCGCCAAGGTATTGCCGCAATACAACCAGGCAATCGACCAGTGGCAGCGAAAACACGGCAATAAGCGTTGGACAGAAACGACGATCATAGAACTGTTGCGGGACCTGACCTCGATCTGAGTCAAGCCTGCGTCAGCGCAAAAGATCAGCCCCGGCCCCAAGCGACTGCCGGCGGCAAGCGTACTCAATGACCCAAAAACGATTCAGTACTGTGCGGTATTTATCCTTGTGCATTATCTTTTTGTTCACTTCGCCGGCGTTTGCTCAACTGGGCAAGAACGCTGCGGAAAACGAAATGAATCTCCGGCAATTGATGGAGCTGAACGGATTCAGCCCCGGGGCCAGGGGGTTTGACCATCGGTATCAGGGCGTGAAAGGCACCCCTTTTTTAAAACAGGATTACCTCAAAGGGACTTTGGTGATCAATGAACCCGGGGCAGAACCGATCGATGCGCAGATGAATCTCGACCTCTCTCAACATAAAATAGAATTGCTGCTGCCCAACGGCTTGTCCGGCAACCTCGCCGCCTCCAGGGTATCCAGCATTCAACTTTTCGATCAGGCCGACACCCTGCATTTTATCTCCTTGCCCGCCGGAACAGTGAACGAACCCGGCGATGACTACAAACTTTACCAGGTTCTTTTCCGGAGCAGCCGCTATACCTTGCTAAAACGGACGGATGTTTACCTGGAAAAGGCCAATTACCAGGGCGCCTACAGCCCCGACCGGCGATACGACGAATTCAAGCCCCAAACGAAGTACTTTCTCGGCCAACCGGAAGCTTACCAGGTCATCCGGCTCCGCGCCAAAAAGGTGCTATCCGCGCTGAAGCGGGAGGATGCCGGGAAAGCTGAGAAATGGCTGAAAGAAAATAGTCAAAGCGTCGAATCAGAAGACGGGTTGATCGCCGTTTTGAGCCACCTGGAATAAAAACCTTTGTCAAATATCCCCGGTATCGCTAGCTTTGTATAAAAATAAACCTTCGCTATGATCAGAGGAATCATCAAAATCGGCCTTCTTTTATTGGTCGGCATCCTGGTTTACAACTATTTCTTCGGCAATACCGAGGAAAAAGCCCAATCCAAGGAGATCTTTCATAAAGTGGGCGAATTGGGCAAAGCCGGTATCGGTATCCTGAAAAGTGAAAAGGACAAGTTCGATAACGGCAAATACGACGATGCACTGGACAAAATCGGCGGTTTGTTCCAATCCATGAAGAAACGCGCTGAAGATATCAAGGACAGCGGGGCCGTCGACAAGCTCATTGAGCTGGAACGTACGCGCAAAAAGCTGGAGGAAAAGGTAAATGATGAAGACTCCATCAACAAAATGACAGATAAAGAAAAAGAGGACCTGAAGAAAGAATGGTCTAAAATGATGGATGAGACGGAGAAACTGATGAAAGAACTGGATGAAAAAAACTGACTGTTAACCCAATTCACTTCTTAAAACCACATATGATGAAGAAGCTTTTTTTACCTGTCATCGTGTTGATCGCCGTATTGGCCATGGCTGTCCCGGCTCAGGCCCAGGTTTACAAATCCGCTATCGGCGCCCGCCTCGGGTACCCGCTTGCCGCATCTTACAAGACTTTTTTCAACGAGTCTTCGGCAGTTGAGGTATATGTCGGATTTCGGAACTGGTCCGGATACGGATGGTTTTCGGTCAGCGGTGCGTACCAGAAGCATGCACCGATCAACGGCGTAGAGGGCCTCCAATGGTATTGGGGATTAGGCGCTTCGGCCTTTTTCTGGAATTTCAAATCAGGGTATTTCACGGAAACCTATTCCAGCACATCCATAGGGTTGCAGGGGTACCTTGGTCTGGATTACAAATTCGCCAACGCACCGGTAAGCATTACGGCCGACTGGATACCCACCTTCTTTGTTAACGGCTACGGGAACGGTTTCGGCGGCGGTTACGGAACGCTGGGCGTTCGATACGTGCTAAACTAAGCGAAGCGAATCATAAGAATTTTGCCTTCGCATGAGCAGCGGCAGTTGGCGGTCATTGAAAAATCCGCCAACTGCCGGCTCAACAAAGCCAGTTACAATCTCGCCACAATCATCCTGTTCAGGAATATTCCTTCCGCTGTTTCCAGCCTGAGTATGTAAGACCCGGACCGCATTCCGGATACATCAACTGAAAAGACGTTCCTGCCTTTGGTCATATCAACCGTCCAAGTGGACAAGACTTTTCCAGAAAGGTCAATCACCTGCAATTTACCGCTTCCGCTCTGCGCAGGCCATTCCCAGGCAATATTAGCCGTCTGTCCGGCCGGGTTGGGCGCAATTTCCAATTCTTCCGCGAAAGGACGGGCCGATTTCAGGTCATTGCTTACCTGCTCAGGCTTGTCCAGCAGCTCGCCGGAAGGACGGGCCTCCAGTTTGAATACGGAAACGTAGTTCTCAGACAGGTCAAAACATTCGGTGGAAAGCGCTACGAACGTCACGTCGTCACCAGGCTGGATGGTCAGGTTGCCGGTATAGGAAACGCCCCAGATCCGGCAAATGCCCGGATCGGCGCCTTCAAAATCCATGGAGCTGCCGGTCAGTACTTCCATCACCTTGTTGTCTTCGTCGGTGGCGACAAAAACCGCAGGCGTGGGCGTTGCGCCGGAAGCGACGAAATCAATGACATCCGGCTCACCGTCGCCGACGATAACGGCAACTTCCGTTTCATCGAGGCTGGTCTTAACCGTGTCAATATTGGGTGAGAATTTGATGATCTCGATAAAATTGGAGGATGGATCGTA
Organism: Lewinellaceae bacterium; assembly: GCA_020636325.1. Classification (GTDB taxonomy): domain Bacteria; phylum Bacteroidota; class Bacteroidia; order Chitinophagales; family Saprospiraceae; genus JACJYC01. The sequence goes on along the minus strand of JACJYC010000004.1, from coordinate 385,636 downwards.
GCAATTGTCCGAAATCGGATCGGTCAGTACATTGTCGCCGAAGCCGGCTACGAATTCCCCGTTGTAGGAAACGCCGTAGACGCGGTAGATCCCGTCAGCTGCCGGCTCAAAGTCGATAATATTGCCGATAATTTCAGGGATAATGATCTGGTTGGCGGCATTCGTGATCACATAGGTATACTGGTCGTCTTCCACCTGGCTGTCATTGGACAGCACGATCACCTGATCCAGCCCGGAATCCGGGCAGAAGTAGAAGGTTGTTTTACCGCTTTGAGTGCTGAGTGCGCCGCCTTCAACCGGGAATGAGCGCACGACCTCCACCACATTATCCGAAAGATCGTAGCAACTGGTGGCCAGTACGCTGGATTCATCGAGCATCATGCCCGCTTCAACTTCCAGTTCTCCGGTATAGGACAATCCGCGGATCCTGTAGGTACCCGGATCATAAACATTGAAATCGATGATGTCGCTGCCGATAATGTCCAGGATCACGTTGCTGGTGTCCATGACCAGATAAACGTACCCCGATTGGGAGGCGCTGGAGGTTACCATCGGCAATTTCCCATCGGTAGCGCCGATGCAAAGCAACAGGGAGGTATCTCCGTCAACCGTTGTGATGCTGCCGCCTTCCGGGATATCGCGAACAATGGTTATGTAGTTATTGGACAATACATAGCAACCGGTGGACAAGGCCGTCGTGGTGATATTGTCGCCGATCCCCGCCAGGAAGCCGCCGGTATAGGACATCCCCCAAACCCGGAGGCGCTTCAGGCCGGTATTTTCAAAATTCTGCTGGTTGCCGTTGATAAAGCCCAGGATCGTATTGGTTTCGCTGGTGATGACGAATTGGTAATCGGCATCCGTGGCTACGGTTCCGCTGAAGAAGGAGATCAGGTCCTCATTTCCGTCGGGTGCGCAGACGTAGACCACTTCCTTTTCTCCGGTCTGCGTAAAGATGAGGCTTCCGTCTACCCGGATCAGGTTGACCACGAGGTAGTTGTCCGACAGATCCAGGCATTCCGGATTGGCTGCCACGACCTCTTCAACGGGGTCGCCGGGAATGAAGGACAGGGCGCCGGTATAGGCCAGGCCGTATACCCTGTAGCTGCCGCCGATCGCATTGTCAAAGTTGAAACTGTCCTGGAGCAGCGGGCTGATCAGGAAGCCGTTCTCGTCGGTCACCAGATAGGCGTACGGCGAGTTGGAAGCCCCTGTCACCACAAAGTGAACCACATCCGCCAGATGATCGCCGACACAAAGGGAGAGGGTATCTCCTTCGGGGGAGCTGATCGATCCGCCGTCCGGCGTTACGCGTATCACGGAAATGAAATTATCGGAAAGGTCGAAGCAGTCGTCGCTCAGGGCATCCGTTGAAGCATCCTGGCCGTTGGCGGCCGTTAAATTCCCAGTGTACGCAATACCCCAAACGCGATAAGAGCCGACAGGGATCGATTCAAAATCGAAAGACCCGCCGTCGGCGACGCCGACAACGACATTGGTCTCATCGGTGACCAGGTAGCCGTATGCGCCGGGATAAGTGGTTGCATTCACAAAGGAAATGATGTCTTCCAATCCGTCGCCGGGGCATATGTAAGCGGTTGTCGCTCCATCTTCCAGGGCAACCAGTCCGCCGTCAGGCTGGAGGCGGACTACGGTGATGAAATTGTCGGAAAGGTCGTAACAGTCGTCGCTCAGTGCAATGTCGGCAGCGTTCTGGCCGGCCTGCAAAGTCAGGTTGCCGGTATAAGCGAGGCCCCAGATACGGCTGATCCCCTGCCCCGCATCGTTGAAATCAAAGGAATCGCTGTCCGTTGAGGTGACGATATTGTTCTGCGAATCGGTGATCAGGTAGACATATGCTCCGGGATAAGCGGTCAGGCTGTCAAAAGTGAGGATATCGGGCATATCGTCGCCGGGGCAGGTATAGACGGTTTCCTCACCTGAAGGTATCGATACCGTGCCGCCGTCGGGTTTTTGCCTGACAACGGTAAGGAAGTCGTCCGAAAGGTCGTAGCAGCCGTTGCTCAACACGGCAGTTGTCAGGTTTTGGCCCACCGTACCGAAGAAAACGCCGGTGTAGGCCAGCCCCCATACGCGGCTCACCCCTGTGCCCAGGGCGTCAAAGTCGAACTGGCTTTCGGTTGTCGACGTCAGGATGATATTGTTCTGATCTGTAATGACATACAGGTAAGCGCCGGTTGTAGCGCCGGTATTGGCGAATTCAACCACGTCGGGGGCGCCGTCGCCCGGGCAGGTATACAATACCTTTGCGCCGTCAGCGGCCGACACGGTACCGCCGTCAACAGATTCTTTTGTGACTTCGAGGAAATTGAAAGAAAGCTCGTAGCAACCGTCTGTCAGGGCCGTATCGAAGGCGTTGTCGCCCGGTTCGGCCAGGACGCTGCCGGTATAGGAAAGCCCCCAAACGCGGCATATGCCGGGTTGAGCCAGGTTAAAATCGAGGGAGTTGCCGGTCGGCAGCACCACCAGGATCTCATTTTGCTGATTGGTGATCACGTAACCGTAGCCGGCTGCCGCAGCGGTGGTCTGGTGGGTAAACGCAAGCAGGTCGGGAGCGTTGTCGCCACCGCAAACCAGGGCGCTGCTTCCGCCGCCTTCAAACTGGACGGCGCCGCCGTCAACGAGGGTTCGGATCACGGACAGGACGTTGTCGCTGAAGTCGTAACAATCCGAGCTGGCCGGAAAATCCGTGATATTGCCGCCGACGGTCAGGAGCAGGTCACCCATATAGGACAAACCCCAGATCCGGGATTCACCGTAGGGCAGTGCTGAATCGGCGTCGAGCGGTGATCCGTCGAGTATGGCCAGGATGGTCCCTGCCGGGTCGGTCAGGAAATAAGCAAAACTGACCGGAATCGGGTTGACGGCCGTATAATTGATCATAGTGGATGCGGTGTCGTTGGGACTGTCGCAGACCACTATGGTTTCATCCTGGGTGTTCAGGAACTTCAGCTGCCCGCCATCCGGATACAGCACCTCAACGTTGATGGGGCCCGGGGTGATGCCGAAACAGCCGTCGGAGAGGTCGTCGGTAAAGACATTCAGGCCGGCTGCCGCTGCCAGGTTGCCGAAATAGGCCAGGCCGTAGACCTGATACTGGCCGATGTCGTAGCCGGTAAAATCGAAGGAGGGGTTGGGTGTAACCGCCAGGATATTGCCGTCAGCATCGGTGATCAGGTAAGCATAATTACCTGTAACGCCGGTAGTCTGGAAGGCAACCGGGCCCGGTGAGGAACTTTCCAGGCAGAGTTTGATGTCATCCCCGCCGTCCGGAGCGAGCGAAATGAGGCCTGCATCCGGCAACACGTTAGTGATCTCGATGTAATTGGCGGAAAGGTGATAGCAGATCGAGCCCAACTGGTCGGTAAAAATATTACCGCCCGGAACGGCGAGGACCTGCCCGAGGAATGAAACGGCATAAACCCGCATCATGCCTTCATTCAATCCGTCGAAGGAGATGGTGTTGTTGAGGCTCACCTTGAGGATATTCCCCTCGGTGTCCGTGACAATGTACACGTGGGGTGTCGGCACGCGCGTGGTGGTGAATTTGATGACACCCAAAGTTCCGCCCGCCTCACAATTGAGGGTGGTGTTGCCGTTGGCGACACTAATGACGGATTCGATACACAAGGTGGATGGTTGTGCGGTCAACCACAAGGATGATGTGCTGCAACAAATAAGCAAAAGGGCACGTAAAAACCTGGATTTCATAGAGAAATGGGACTTTTATGAAAAAAACTCCCCTAGCTTTAGGGTGTGTGCTAAAGGACTGTTTAAAAATAACTTCTGTAAGCTCTTGAGTAGGTTTGGAAACCGGACGTCGGGTAGAAGAAAAGTGGCCGGTCTCTTCCGGATTTCATACCACAAATATAGGGATTTCGCCCCAAACCGCCAACGGCATATACGATCCGGTTTCAAAATGACTCCGAAAGGTACAGGTCTCAAGGTTTTCGGTAAATTTGTTTCTGTGCGGTGTATAGATAGCCGCTGCTAAGTTATCGCTTTTTTCTTATAGAAAATTATTTAATATAAATTTTTTTAAAAATTTGACGGAATCCTCTTAAATTGGCACCTGATATTAGGTTTGAACTACCCACCTTTTCCAAATACCTGGTTAAATCGCACCAATTCCCCTTCTGTTGGAGCCGGTTAAATACGTATTGGTAATTTTTGATTTACTTGTTGTTACTAGCCAGATTGATGAAAAAAGTACCATGGATATTCCTTTTTCCGTTGGTGTTTTATTCCGGTATCGGATTTCGTTCCATCGGTGAATTGCCGCGCGCTGCACTGCCCCCTGAGGGTATTCATACAGAAGGAGGATTCGCTCCTGATCAACTTGTCCGGGATATCTTTGCCAAAGGGGCCTGCGACAATATCTACAACGTCAAAGCCCTGGGCCCTTCGGATGGGTTGGGATTCTTTGAAAACGGCGAGAGCTCGATCGGAATCAACAGCGGGATCATCCTGGCCACCGGTCCGATCAGTCATGCCCACCCGCCGAATAACGCCGACGATAAAAGCGGCAACTTCAACGCCTCCGGGGAAGATCCCGATCTGAAGCTGCTGGCCACCGGCCCGGTGCACGACGCCGTCGGCATCGAGTTTGATTTTGTGCCGCTGGATTCCTTTGTGACCTTCCGCTATGTTTTTGCCTCTGAGGAATATTGCGAGTTTGCTGGCAGCCAGTACAACGACGTGTTCGGCTTTTTCATCAGCGGGCCCGGCATCAACGGCACGTTCTCCAACAAGGGAGAAAACGTGGCTTTGATCCCCGGCACTTCTTCTTTTGTGGCGATCAACTCAGTCAACCATTATGTGAATTCAAGTTACTACGTCCGGAACGAACGAAAAAAGGACCGCGACAAGTGCGGGTTACCGGCCCTGGACGTGTCCTACCACGATAAGATCCAATACGACGGGTTCACCAAGATCTTTACCGCCTTGTTGAAACTGGCCCCATGCCAGACCTATCATCTCCGGATGGTGGTGGGCGATGTAGGGGATGCGGATTACGATTCGGCCGTTTTTCTGGAGGCTGAAAGTTTCAATATCGGGGATGTGGTCAGCCTGAACCCGGGCCCATCCAGCACGGAAGGTTGCAATGACGGCTTTTTCACGTTCAACAGGTCTTCAACTTCTCCTTTGGACCTTCCGGTTACGGTGGCCTACAAGATCGGTTCTTCCAGCACGGCAACGGCCGGTCTGGATTTTGCACCGCTGTCGGGCAAGATCACCATTCCACCTGGCCAGCCGTCGGTCAAGTTGCCGGTACATGCCTACAATGACGGTTTAACTGAGGGAGATGAATCACTTGTCTTACAATTAGATATACCCTGTTCCTGTTATCGGGATTCTGCCGTATTGATCTTAAAGGACCCAGAATTATTGACGGTAGAGCTTCCCTCGGGGTGGGCCTGTCCGGGCCAGCAGGCAACCTTATCGCCAGTTGTAACGGGCGGTGTTCCGCCGTATCATTATGTCTGGTCGACCGGAGCGACAGGGGCTTCCGTTTCCGTTCCGGCCGATCCTTCCATCCAATACGGGCTGACGGTGACGGATGCATGCGATCAATCCGCACAGGCCGCCACGACGGTCAGCAATGCACAGCCGCCGCGCGCCGTCCTCAGCGGTGAATCGGCCATATGCCCGGGCGATACAGCCTACCTGCGGGTAGATCTCGCGGGCAGCCCGCCCTGGCAACTCGAATTTGCCGTAGATGGTCAATACAGCGGTTCCAGCCCGATGTTGACCGCCTCTCCATACTTGCTGCCTGCCGTTTCCGAAGGGGTGTACAGCCTCCTGACCGTTTCCGATGCCGCCTGTCAGGGAACTGTTTCCGGCACTGCCCGGGTAACGGTGCTCGGTCCGAGGCTGGAGGGGGTTATCCAACCGGTTTCCTGCTACGGCATGGCGGACGGCGCCATTCAGGCGACCCTGTTACAAGGCAATCCGCCTTTCGAAATCGCCTGGACGCCTGACATCGGCAGCGGCTTGTCTGTTCAAAATCTGGAAGCCGGCCTTTATACGCTTGCTGTCCGGGATGCCGACGGCTGCCGGGTTCAAAAGGAGTTCAGGCTTGAGGATCCGGCCCCCATCCAGGGTATCGGCGTGGATTGTGCCGCGCTGGAAACCGGCGGTGATTTCCTGGTGATGCCGAAGGGGGGGGCCCCACCCTACCAGTTTGCCGTGTCTCCTGACGGCCCCTGGCACGGGGCTGAGATTTTAGCTCAATTCGAGCCGGGTGAAAATTACCCGTTGCATATCCGGGACCAACAGGGCTGCCTGCTTATACAGGATTTTCTGATGCCGGTCCGTTATGAGCGCATGGTCGATGTTCCGGTCAAGCTGAGCCTGCGGTACGGAGAGACCCTCCAAATGCCGGCTCACCTGAATATCCCGGAAACGCTGATCTCAACGGTGGAATGGAGCCCTGCCGACGGTCTGAGCTGTACGGATTGCATTGCTCCGGTCATTGCGGCGCCTTTCGCAAACGCCTATACCTTGCGCATCGGCAATCAGTTCGGTTGTTCGGAAACCTGGACCATCCGGATCGACCAAAGCGGCGAGCTGCCCATTTTTGTACCCAATGCCTTTTCGCCCAACGGCGACCAGTACAATGATTTTCTGCGGATCTACCCGATCCCGGGTCTGGTGCGCAGCATCCGGACCTATCAGGTTTACGACCGTTGGGGCGGCCTGTTGTATTCCGCCAAGGACCTTGACCCCTACAGCGAATACAGCGGGTGGGACGGTTATGTCAACCGGCGCCCGGCGGATGCCGGCGTGTATACCTTCTGGATGGAATTGGAGCTGAGTGACGGGAAGCGGGAGATCCTCAAAGGGTCGGTGGTGCTGATGCGGTGATGATGGGAGCCCGCCTTCGCTCCTTGCTGCGCTCGGAGCTTCACCATTATTCTTCCTGCGGACCCCGTCCGCCGTAGCCCGCCGAAGCGACTTTTCACTCTTTTTTACAGGTTTCAATAGTGGCGGCAGCGGACGGAGCCCGCCTTCGCTCCTTGCTGCGCTCGGAGCTTCGGCGGGCGGAGGCGGAGAGGGAGGGATTCGAACCCCCGGTGCCCGTGAGGGCACACCTGATTTCGAGTCAGGCCCGTTCGACCACTCCGGCACCTCTCCGGGTAAAAGAATTGATAACGGTGGAGTAATCGGACCGCAAAGATAATCCTTTTTTGAATTGGGGAAAACAAGTTGACAGAAAGTTTAGCAGCGGAGAAGCTGCAGATGGCAAATACCCTCTTTCCAAACAACAAGCACCTCCGGACAAAAGCCCGGAGGTGCTCGAAGTTATGCAGTCATCAACGGCGGCAAAACTGCCTGGCCCGTCGGGAGAATTACTCCACCACGATCTTTTGGGTAACCACTTCGTTGCCTGTGTTCAGGCGGACAAAATAGAAGCCGGCAGCCAGGTTGGACACGTCCATTGAAAATTGCTGGCGCCCGGTGGTCACATCCCGGATCTGGTTATTCAGGACCTTACCGTCGATCCCCAGCAGGGAAACCTCGAGTCTGCCGCTGCGCTTAGCGTTGAGATCAACATAGATCCTGTCGTTGGCCGGATTCGGGAAGATATTGATCAACGCGCCCAGGTTTTCCAGTTCGCTGACCGCATTGACGGCTCCGGGTTCCACGACCGTACCGGCTTCGGCCGGTTTGCCGCAGGCCATATACCCTCCGTCGGCGCTGACGCAGGCTTCGGTTTCGTAGTTCACCAGATCCAGCACGGCAACGTCGTCAACATACCACCCTTCACCGGTTTCAATGGTATTGGTCGGCTCCGCATCCGAGCCAAACCGGAAACGGATATAAATGTCCTGACCTTTGAATGCTTCCAGATCAATGTAAGAATCAATGTACTGGGTGCTGTTGCCCCAGAAGGCATGGGCATTCGGGATGGCGAATGCGGTATAATTGATTTTCCCGCGGTAATCATGACGAATGAACCGATTGTCCAGGGTTTGCCATTGGGTACCGTCGGTAGAGATCTCGACGATGCCGCCGTCAAACACAGGTTCGGTATTGTACCGGTGCCAGAACCGGAGGACCGGTTTGTCGCCGCTTACCGTAATCGGGTTAAAGTACAGCAAAGTCTGGTCGTTCTCTCTTTCGGAATCATCAACAAACCAGCAAAAATCACCGCTTTTCGGCGACTGGTCGGTATACTGGAAGGCGTCTTCCGGGTGGGCCTGGTCGCCTTCAAGGGTTTCAGCGATCCAGTCCAGCGAAAAGTTTTCAAAATCATCTGCAAAAATGGCCTGAGAATGCAGCCCCGGGTCCGTATCCACTTTGTAGGAGAGGATCAGGAACTGGCCGGGCAGCAATTCACCGATTTCCCAGGTGATGGCGCCTGCGTCGGTGGTGAACGGGAACACGTTGGATGCCGACCCTGCCACATAAGCCGCGCCGGCGGGGAATTCGTCGGTCACTACAACATTTTGCAGATCTTCATCCGTATGGTTGGTCACCATCAGGGTGTACGTCAACTGGTCGCCCGCTTCGATATTGGCCTTATTGACCTCCTTGGTGATCTTGAGTTCCTTGATGCATTCCGGCATGGAATCAAAGGCCTGTTTGTTATCCTCACTGCTTGTGGAGGATCCCTGGTCGGCGCTCCAGCCCATGCCCCTTCTGGCAAAGACATCCCAGATCAGGCATTCATGTACGCCGTCGTAATTCTGGTAATCGGCGGCAATAATGGCGTTGCGGCCATCCAGCAGCCCCGGGAGGCAGGGCTGGAGTTTCATGCCGTCCATGACCAACTGGATGGCCATGTTGTTGCCGCCGGTGCCATTGATGAAGTCTTCATCAAAACCGTAGACTTCCACCATTTTCCAATATAGGTCCCATAGAACGGTGGTCCACACTTCGCCCAGTGTGTGAATTTCCTGTCCGATGATATCGTCATAGGTTTTGGTATTCACGGACATATCGGTAGAATACGGCAACGTCCGGAAACCGCTGCCCAGTCCGGCACGCCAGACAAAGCTGCCTACTCCGCGGGCCATTTCGCCGGTCTGGCCGGCTTTTGCGGTGGTTACGAGCCCGAAGAAATCGCTCCATCCTTCGCCCATTTGTTCCTCATTCTGAAGACAACCGGCCTGGGCAGGTCCTCCTGTGAGGCGATTCGAGATACCATGTCCGTATTCGTGGTTAACGATCACGGCTTCGAGGTCGCCGTCCATGTATTGCGGACCTGTTGCGTTTTCCCGTTGCAGTTTGATGCGCACATTGGTGCCGTTGGCCAGCAGGTTACGGATCTGGATACAATCCGAACGCTTCATCATCACTGTCGGGATGGTCACATCCGGGAGGCCGCCGATCGCAGCCATATTGATCGTGGTTTCTTCAAAATTGCAGATAATGAGGGCAATTGCGCCTGCATTCTGCGCCTTCAGGGCTTTTTCGTGGAAGTAGCAGGTACCGCGATCCACCAGGGCCACATTGCCGGCCACTTCGGCGGCATTTACGATATTCTGGCATCCCAGAGCGCTCTGGCTGCTTGCGTCATAGGCTGCGACCACATTGCCTTCAACCGCCGTTTCGCCGATGGCGGGCCCGAATTCGGCGGTGCCTACTTCCCGGTTGCCGGCTACGCCGACCGGTTCCGTAACGGAGAACAATTGCCCGGCAGCGCGATCCCACAGGTACATTTGCATTCTTCCCCTGGAGCCGTCGGGGGGTGTAGAAAAATTGGCATTGTTGATATGGTCGGCATCCAGCAGGTTTCCGCCGTCCTGGGCTTGCGCCATTACGTAGTCATTGGCCGATCCGCCGTTGCTGTAATTATTTTGCTGAAAATTGCCCGCCTGTTCGTCAAAACCGTACCGGTAGGTAAAATCGTGCATCATATTGGTCAGATAGAAAAGCTGAACGGTAGCTGCACGCCGGAAGCTGTCCGGTTCTTTGCTCAGGTCCAACGGAAAATCAAACAACAGCGAATTGCCGCCGTTGGGTTCATCGCCGCTGGATTGGTTGGTGTCGTCGGCGTCAATGTAGGCATGTGCATTGTTCCCCCGGGTAATGGTATATTCCGCTCCCGGTACGCCGTCGGTATCGTGCCAGCCGTAGGGAGAAGCTGCCGGATCCTGGGGTTCAACCACCAATTGGCGGTCGCCGTCCAGGGGGCTTTCAAAGGGCAGCGGGTATACGTTGTAGGTCGCTCCGGAAGGAGGAGCCGGCGGCAGCGGAGGGGTCGGCATTTCCTTTTCTTCCGTCACACAGGAAGCATCATGCTGATGGCCGGTTCCCGCCGGAAAGCTGCAATGCAGGGTACGGTTGTGGCGTTCCAGCATTTTCCCATCCAGCGCATCGATCCCGAGTATCCAGTAATCGGGAGAGCCGGCCTCGAATATGCCGACCACCCAGGCGAGGTTGACAGCGCCCGTTTTATAGTCGGGCAGGTACTGCAGGTCCACCTGGATGTTTTCCCGGGCGATATTGCCTGGGGTAAACTCATAGGAATACAGGTCCTTGCGGTTCACCTGCCGCAACGGCGCATCGATGATCAGCCCCAGATAGGCGGCAGCCCGGTCGATGGCCTCTGCGGGCGTCAATCCTGCTTCGGTGGCGTTTACGGCCTCTCCCAGGCCCGAAATAAACCTGTTGGTGGCATAAAAGACCTTGCCGTTTTTGATGTGTGCGCCGAAAACGGCATTCTGAACCGCAATGCCCCGATATTTCTGGTTGAAATAAACGTGGTAGGTTTCATTGTTTTTGGAAAAATAGTTGTCGCTCACATCCATGCCGGCGATGTCCGACGGTTGGAGCCCGTATTTGTCCAGGTTGTGCTGCACGTATTCCTGTGCGATCTTGGAGGCTTCCTGGCTGCGTTCCTGTCCGAAGAGGACGGCATTCAAACCCAGGAGAAGCATAAACACGAAAATTCCAGGTGTAAATCTCATCATATTTGATCCAATTTATCAATTTTGTTGATTCAGGACGAAGCCTGGCATTAAATATATTCAATTGAAAAACAGTTGACCGGGGAAAGCATTCCAGGTTTTAACGGCGGGCAAAATTAACTAATATGTCAGGTAGTTTTTCGCAAGAATCCCGTTAATAATCATGTGCAGCCGACATTTGATAAAATTCCGGCCGTTCACAACCATTCCGCATCGTATTCGGTCTTTATAAATAGCTCCGTTCGCGCCACTATCCTTTGATAACCTGAATAACCTGACGAAGATGAACCGCATTCTGCTTGTCGAAGATAATGACACCCTGGGATATGTCCTGAGGGAATACCTGGAAATGAAAGGTTTTGAGGTCAATCTGGCCCGGAACGGAAAGGAAGGGCTGCATCTGTTTAAAAAACAGGCTTACGACCTTTCCATACTGGACATCATGATGCCTGAAATGGACGGCCTGACGCTGGCCAGGGAAATCCGGTTGCTCGACCGCGGCGCCGCTTTCATATTCCTGACCGCCAAGGCATTGAAGGTAGACAAGCTCAAGGGGTTTAACCTCGGCGCCGACGATTACATCATCAAACCGGTGGATGAGGAGGAATTGGTTGCCAGGATCAAAGCCATATTGCGCCGTACCCGCACTAAAAATCCCGAAGATGAAAAGCTTCTTTTTACCATCGGGAAATACACTTTTGACCCCGCCAATCAAAAATTGTTCCTGAACGGCAGCGAGCAGATCCTGACCGAACGGGAGGCCCAACTGCTTCGTTTGTTGTGCGAGAACAAAGGGAAGTTGTTGTCCCGGCGGCAGGTCCTGAACTCCCTGTGGTCGGGCAATGACTATTTCAACCGGCGAAGCATGGATGTCTTCATTTCCAGGTTGCGAAAGTACCTGTCGGACGATCCGGACATTGAGATTGCGAATGTGTACGGGAGCGGGTTTATTCTGACGGATAATGGGGAGGGGGAAGAGGGGTGAGAGGGGTGAGAGGGTGAGAGAGGTGAGAGGCGATATATTGGCGCCTTCCCTATTGTTTAACGCGTGCGAGATTGTTCAAAACAGTGTTTTCACGCAAAGACGCAAAGATCTGATTTTTAGCAAGCTGCGCATGCTAAAAATCCGGTTGACACAAAATTCTGAACGGTCCCACGGGTGCAGCGTTGTGATTATTTATTTCAGTTCTTCCAGTTTATCGAGCAATTCCCTGGATTCGGCATATCGCCATTCGTCTTCCTTGATTTTGAGGAGGGCATCGCGGGCTGCCTGGAGGTTACCGGTTTTGAGGTAAGCCAGGCTGATGAACCAGGCGGATTCCTCAGCAAATTTATTGTCGTTGGCCGGCGCCGTTTCAAGGGTTTTCTGAAAAAGCGGAATGCTGTTGGTCGCCTGGTCGTTATTGAGGTAGGCCAGGGCCAGGAAAAACTCGTCGCTGATGTCGCCGGGGGTACGGTTGATCAGTTCCAGCCGGAGGTCGATAGCTGTTTTATAATCTCCTTTATTGAAAGCTTCCTGAGCGCGTGAGCGGAGTTCATCCCGGGCTGCGTCGCCCCCTCTTACGGTCGGATCCGTCAGGTGGTCCTTTTCCAGGTAAATGCTTGCCAATTCCCGGGCGGAACGGGGTTCGGGCCGCAGCAAATCAGGGAGGAACAAGGTGATCAGCAGGATGCTCGCGGCGATGGAAACCAGGCCCCAGAGCAATCTGCCCTTAAGCGGAAAAACGCCGCCGGCGCCGGGTTTGCGGACCAGGTCATGTTCCTGGGCCAGTTGGCCGGCCCATTTGTTTTTCAGGTCGTTGTCCAGTTTGAGGTTTACCATTTTACCGGTGAAGCGTTCCAGCTCTTCGTCTGACATTGAACCTTCCCGATATTTTTGAATGTCTTTCATATGTTCCGGTTTAAGATTGTTGGGTGAAACTATCTCTGAGTTTTTCCACGCAACGTTGTTTTTGTTTGCGAATCGCAGCGGGGTCTTTCTCCTGCGCTTCGGCTATTTCCGCCAGGGTTTTCTTATCGTAATAAAAGGCTTTCAGCAAGCCTCTGCATTTGTCGCAGAGGAGGTTCCAGGCTTTATCCAAAACAGCCAGCATTTCCGGGTCCACGTCTTCCGGCGGATCAGCCAGGTCCAGATCGGAAAGTTCGGTTGTCAGGTTTTCCTTTTTGATCCATTTGAAGTAGTACTGACCCGCCATCCGGGTAAAGAGAAACCGAAGGTTACCGTACTGGATCTTCCCGTCGCGGATGCGGTGATGGAATTCCAGCAGGGTATGCATGGACGCATCGTAGGCATCTTCATGGGTAGCTTTATACTGCCGCTTCAGGTAACTCATGCAGCTTTCAAAATGTTGGAGGAAGATCTGCTCAAACAAGCCGTCATCTCCCCCCCGGAGACTGTCGGCCAGGTCAGAGAAAGCGTCTTCGGTCAGTCCAAAGTTTTTATCCATTGCGGCTTTCAATTTGATCAGCTCTTCGTCGGCTATGCGCTGTACAGCGGACCAAATTACGACTTCTTCCGAACATGGAGACCGGGCTGAACGGGCTTCGAGCGATTCCTTTATTTTTTTCCAGAGGAGGGTTGCCGTACGCACCGGCTGTCCTTTTTCCCGGATAAGCCAGTCCATTAATCTGCGTTCGACTTCCTGCTCAAAGTGCCCGTTTAGCAAATAGTTGCTTTGAATAGACGGTTGGTATGAATAAGCCATAGTGTGTGTTTACCTGATAGTGAACGCTTGCACTTCCATTCTTTACTATAATCCCGGACAAGGGATGGCGTGACATTAAAAATTTAACTTTTTTGAAATAATTAGGCCCTGAGTTGTCACATATAATGCCAATCCTCCTTTTACTGCAAAGCCCCTGGCTCCAATCGCCGATGTTATTCCAGATAAACCCGGCTGGAAACCCACTGTTTTCATAACCGGTTATTTATCAAAAGATAACGCATTTAGTTGTTTATTCTGGTCTCCGGCACATCAGTGTGTCGGGGGCTTTTTTCACCAATTTTGAAATTGAAAAAAAAATTTGATCTGTACCTGTCACACACACCTCAACAGGCCCTTATACCCCCGGCAGTGCGCACCGCCATACCAGGAGCAAGCCGAAAATCCTGAAAAGAGTAGGCATAATTCTTCAAACTGTTTTCTAACCATGAAAAGATTCTTTCTCCCTCTTCTGAGTTTATGCTTAATGGCAGTTACCGGTCTGAACGGCCAGGTTACCATACTTTCCCAGGGATTTGAGGTTTCCTGCGCCAATGCATCGAATGCCTTTTATACCGGATGCGTACCGGGTTGGATCAGCACCAACGGTACGCCGGATATTAAAAGCGATTATTCCGGGGTCACCCCGTTTGAAGGTCAGAAATACGCACATATGTATGTACATGAGCGCTGGGATTGCTCACCGACCGATCGCGGCGAGGGCATTGCATTAAACCAGAATTTTGTGGCAGGCACCACTTACTACCTCTCCTTTGCCCTGCGAAGCTATCCGGGTTCAACCAAAACCGTAAAATGGGTGTTGACAGGCGGCCGGGCCAATAACACAGGGGATTCAAACTCCTGCAGCTCCGGAGAGGTCACGCCGGCCATTATGGAAACCGACGAGGTCGTTTGGCAAGCGTCCAATTACCAGTCTTCCAGTTGGCAAACCTTCAATATCAGCTTCACGCCTACGACCAATCACACCCAACTTTGGTTCCGCGCTTCCAATTATACGCCCTCGCCGTTGAATGACGATATCCTCACCCATCTCTTTCTCGACGGGGTAGGTCTGCAATACGATCCGAACGATTGCATGGCGGATTTTGAGATATTACCTGGCGACAACTGCACTTATTACCTGTTCAACACAAGTACGCCCAGTTCGGCTGATTGCCCGAGCGATTGCCAAAGCCCGATCCCGGTCACCAAATGGTCTGTAACGGACCTTCAGGATCCCTATGCCCGGGTAGTCTCCGGCAATTCATACAATATGGTTTTTACGCCTTCCTGCAACGGTTATTATATGGTTTGTCTGACCATTGAAGATTGTACAGGCTGCGTGCACACGACCTGCAAATACCTCTATGTCAACTGCACCATGTGCACCTGCCAGCCGGGACCGGACCCCTGTGTGGGCGCCAATGATCCCAATTCGTTTGACAGCCAATCAAAAAACCTGACCGGGGTTGAAGAATTCAGCATTTATCCCAATCCGGCCACCACGAAGGTTGAAATCGAGACCAAATACCAGCGCGTGTCAGAAAAACCGCTGGCGATTGAAGTGTTCGACATGTATGGCAAAGTGGTTCGTACGGACAAGCTCGACCGCGACGAGATCAGAAAAACCCTGAACATCAACGACCTTCCCGCCGGCGTCTACATGATCCGGATATCCGAGGACGGGGTCATGCTGCATACCGAAAAACTGCTCATCGGCAAATAGCCTGTCTGGTTTATCATTGAGCCGTCCCGGGGTTCTGCTTCCGGCATCCCGGGATGGTCCAAATTTTTAAAAAACATTAAAACCTGTCCTTTTATGAAAACCGTCAATAGATTGTTATTCTGGTTATCCGTCCCATTGAGTGCCTGGTTGATCACGGGCTGTCAGGGCGAGCCGCCGGGTAATCCTGAGCATTGCTACTTTTTCATCGGTACGGAAATCACCTCGAATTATTGCGAACCCACGGGTGAACTTGGTTTTAATCTGGTTTTCCGGGATGAAAACGACGAGTATACCTATTACAACGATCTGGTGCTCACCACCGGTTCGGGGTATTTCATCTCACTGCCTTCAGGTCACGATTACAGCGCATACCTGCTGAGCAACGGCTACCAGAACAATTGCTCCAGCATGGATTTCATCGCGCACATCGTCAACCTGGACAAAATGGATACCTGCCTGAGCATCAAGTGTTTTGTGGAAGAACGGCCGGCTGTATTCTCCCCGGATCATCCGACCTTCAAATTCAGCCTTCCGGATCACTGCGACGGTTGTTTCGATGTCGCAGGGTGCTGCAATCCGGTTACGCAGATCTCCTTGTCGCCGACCCAGGAAAACCCCTGTTTCATGGACCTGGCTTGTACCAAGGTATCCTGCGCCGAAAGCTATACCTGGACCGTAACCTATTACCGAAACGGGTTTGCTTTCCCGGAAACGTTCACCACAACTACCAATCAGGCGCCTGCCAGCGTATATCCGCTCTTCCCCAGCACGAGCTGCTATACGGTGGATGTGAAGGTGGAAGTCAAATGTACCAACAACGTTATCAATGTGTTGACCAAACAGTTTACCGGAGTTTGTTTCCCCAATTGCGCCATCTAACCGGCCATGAGTCAGTGCAGTTCATAATTTTTTTAATATTTTTTCTGAAAAAGTGTCACACTTGCCCTTATTTTCGCTTTTACGCATAAACAATCTCTCTTTTCACTAAAAAATGTGCGTACAATGCGTAAAAGAACAACAACATGCGTATGGATTAGTATGGCTCTTCTCTTATGGGGGATAAATTTATCGGCTCAGAATGACCAGATCCTGATCAAATTCAAATCCGGAGTCGCCAATCAGGATATTCAGAACCTGATGAATGAGATCTCAGCTCAACCGCTTGATCACAGCCCGATTTCAGGCGTTTACAAATGGCAATTGCCGATCCAATACCCGGCTGTAACCTATTACGGCACTTTCAATTCTCCACTGGAAATCCTGGAACTTACGGTCGGCAAGGCCATTGTTCAGGGCGTGGATTTAAATTACCAGGGGGGATCAAATCCGGTCGCTTCGTCGTATTATGGTAATTACTTCAATTTGCCTGATTATAACCCGTTGTATGACTGTTCTGCTTACCCGGGCCATATCCTGGCATCCGGCCTTGGTGACAAACCCGTAAGAATTGCCATTATCGATACCGGCATAGATGACGAAAACATGCAGGATCTCTTCGCTTCCAGGATTTCCTCGTCCTATGATTTTATTCAAAACAAACCCAATAACGTTATCGACGATAACGGGCACGGTACTCAGGTAGCAGGCATTATTGCCGGCATGGCCTATGTTTCGGGTCTGAATAATGTAGACCTGCTCGAACTCAAGGCGCTCGATGCGACCGGATCGGGTGATTTGTACGATATCATAGAGGCTATTGAATATGCCATCGAAAACGGCGCCAACATCATTAACTGCTCTTTCGGCTACTCCCCCATCTATGGGGATACCCATACCAACCTGTTCCATCAGGTCCTGGAAGAAGCATCCAGCCAAGGCATTCTGATTGTCGTGGCCAGCGGGAATAACAACGAAAACCTGGACAGTTTAAAATTCTATCCCGGGTCATTTACGGACATTCCCAACCTCATCAAGGTGGGAGCTTCCAAGTGCGACGGCTCAACGACTTCGTTCGGCAGCTTCGGATACCAAAGTGTCGAATTGGCTGGCCCCGGGGTACATGTCCTTTGCCCATCCATTAACGGGCGGTGGTTGTACAAGGACGGCACGTCGTTTGCCGCACCGATCGTCACCGGAGTTGCTATGCAATTCGCCAGCACCATGTCTTCCTTCAATGCCGGAGCCATTAAAAATGCGCTGATTCAACAAGCGATTCCTTCACCAAGTTTCAGCGGATTGACCCAGTCCGGCGCTATAGTCAATATCGTGAATCCGAATCTCAACGACGATTTCAATACGAAAACAGTATTATCCACCGCTATCCAGGATCTGGAAGCGCCTCAATTCAGCGTTTTCCCGAATCCTTTTGATGGAGGCTTTACTGCTGAAATTTCCTTTGACCGGCTTGAAGAAGGGACGATAAACCTGGTCTTAAGGGATATTACCAACCGGCCGGTATGGAAAGGGGTTCAGGAATTAGCGGGCGGCAAAGCTGCTTTCAACTTCCAGGACGGCGGCCGGTTACCCGCAGGCTTTTATACCCTCGAATACCATTCCCGCAATCAATCCGGGCGTTCGCAACTGATTAAACAATAGCCGGATTGTCGGCAAATCGAATACATATGATACCCCTCAGGAGTCTGTACCTGTTGATTTTTCTGATATCGATCGGTAAAACCTTCAGCCAGGCTCCTGAGGTCAAGCGCCAGATCACGGCTGCCGACAGTCTTCGGGCCCTTGGCAAGAATACCGAGGCCATTGCCTTATTGCAAAGCCTGCTGGCCGGCGACCTTTCCAGGTACTCCGATACCGATCTCGGGGCGCTCAACCATAAAATAGCCGTATATCAGTATATCAACGGTGACCTCAATGCCGCCCTCCGGTCCGTTACATCAGCCATCGGTTTCAGGCAGAGCAACCAGGGGACAGACCTGGCAAACAGCTACTATCTCAGGTCGGCCATCTACCGGGAATTGCGGAATCTCGGCCCGGCCAGGCAGGACCTGACCGAATCCATCCGGCGGTGGGAGCAGCTGGTCAGCCAGGGGGACGAAAACGCTTCCTCTTTTCTCCAATACGCCTATTTCGAAATCACCAAATTGCTTTTTTTCCAGGGTGACAATTCATTGGCGCTGGTGTATTGGGAAAAACTTTACGACCCGGCATCAGAAGACCGGGAATTTAACGCCCAGCTGCTCAATCTTAAAGGCGCGATCCTGGTCCAGCAGCTTAACTATTATTCCGCCATATCCGTCTTCAGGCAAGCGCTGGCCCTGCGGCAAGGCCTTCCCGCAGGCGATAAATCCCTGCTGGCCGAAGTGTACAATAACCTCTCCTTTACCTATTTGAAGATCAATGACTTTTCGAACGCCCTGAAATACGGTCAACAGGCCTCCTCCGCATTTTTTGAATTGCACCGGCAGACCAAGGCCATGTATTATCTCCAGGAATGGAGCAATATCCAGGCCAGCCTGGTAGAGATCCACGGAAAACTGGGCAATGAGCCCCAGGCCAACAAGGCCTTTACCGACGCTTATGAATCGGGAATCCAGGCCTGGGGTACTACCCAACACCCCCGGATCGCACAGATCTATTACTTCAGGGCCAAAAACCGCTTTGCCGGAAAAGATAAAAACGGAGCGCTCAGCGATATCCGGCAGGCCATCAAATGCCTGGATCCTTATGGTGATGAAAATACCGTATTTTCCGTCCGCAACAGTGTCGTATCCGATCCGCTTATGCTGATGGACAACCTCGGGCTGCGGGCTGCCATTCTTTCAGATTCCGGCAATCCAACCGAACGGGATGCGGCGCTCATCGCTTACCAGCAAATCGATTCGGTTGCAACGAATATCATGAATGCCTACCGCAGTGCAGGCTCCAAATACACGATGCTCCAAAAAACCAGGAGTTATTACGAGCAAGCCTGTAAAACCGCCCTTGCCGCGTTCGGATCAACCGCCGATGAACAATGGCTGGAGAAGGCCTATCAATTCGCTTCCAAGAACAAGGCCCTGATCCTGGTACAGGGCATCCACGATGAAAGCGCCAAGCGGTTTGCCGGCGTACCGGAAAAAACCCTGACAGACGAAAGGAAACTCAAAAAGGCCATTTACGACCTGGAAACGCAATTGCAATCCGCAGGCAAACAATCGACAAAGGATTCCCTGTTCCTGCTGAAAAACCAGTATTACAACCTGATTGAAGCCCTGGAAACTGACTTCCCCGCCTATTACAACCTGAAATTTGCAGACCTGGCGCCGGTCGACCTCAGCGTAATCCGGTCCGGATTGAAAGACGGAGAACTCCTGCTGGAGTATTTTTTCGGGGAACAGGACGTTTATGTGTTTTCCTTGTCCGGCAATGAAAATATTCGGGTCAATGCCGCTCCTAAGACCAAAGCCCTGATGCAAGCCCTGAAGGTGTACAGGGCCGGCGCTACCTCAACCGCTCCGGAAGACAAGGCGGCCTTCAGGGAGGCTTCTTTCCTGATCTATGACCAGCTGATCCGCCCCGCTGTCGAAAACACCTCGGCGGCCTATCAAAAACTGGTGATCATACCGGACGAAGAACTGCTTACCATTACTTTTGATGCCTTGCTGACCGAGCCTGTCCCCGCTGACCAAACCAAAAACCTGCCCTACCTGCTCAAGGATTACAGCATACGGTACGTATACGCCAATCGATTGCTTCCGGCCACAAGCAAACTGAACCGGCAACGGAAGAAAGCGTCCAGGTTATTCGCGGGGTTCGGCCTCGAATACGACGATTTCACCCTGAACGGGCTCGAAAAAGTACTCGGGTTTCCATTGGACAGCCTTTTCGCCAACCGGTTCGCCGGAAAACTGGAATATTCGGACGACGAAGTCATGGAAGTGGCCGATCTGCTGGGCGGGCAGTCGTGGGTCAACCAGCAGGCGACCCTGCAGAATTTCCTGGCGCAGGCCCCTGAATACCGCATCATCCACCTGGCCATGCACAATGTCATCAATGAGGACAGCCCCCTGAATTCAACCCTGATCTTTTCCAGGACAGCCGATTCAACGGATTTCCTGCTCAGGACGGCCGATCTGTTCTGGTTGCCGCTCAATGCGGATCTCGCTGTGTTGAGCGCGTGCAATACGGGCAAGGACGTTGACGACCGCGGATCGGGCTTCCGGTCCATGGCCGGCGGTTTCCTCTATGCCGGTTGCGAAGGGATCGTTGCCAGCATCTGGAACGCCTCCGACCGCTCGTCCAGGGATATCCTCATCTACTTTTATCAATTCCTGGAGGAAGGGCGGTCCAAGGACGATGCCCTGCGGCTGGCCAAGCTCAAATACCTGGATGAAGCGCCGCCTTCTTTTACCCATCCTTTCTATTGGTCTCATTTTGCGTTCATCGGGAATCCCTCCCCTATCTCGTTCCCGGGTCATTCTACAAAAAAAATGCTATGGATTGCGCTTGTTATCGGCGTGGCGGCCGTCGCCGGTATGGCCCTTTTCAGAAACAGAAGCAAGAAAGCGGCCTGAGTCAACTTCCGGAACCAGCGTCATCTTTTTACCACCTATCCCGTCCGGCTTTCCTCTCGGATTTCATTTACTAAAGAAATGTTAAATCCCTTCCTTTTTGTCACGCAAGGGTATCCTATCGGCTTATACCTATACTGACGCCGGCGATCATTGACCTTAACCATTATTCACTTTCCGGAGTTGAAAGACGCTCCAACTCCATAAAAGCCCAAGATCATGAAAAAACTTTTTCTGTTACCTGCCCTTGTTTTCTGTGCGCTGATGTTTACCCCTGAAACCGGAGATGCCCAGGCTTACCTGCCGACCCGTTTATTCCGGCACGGCCAAGCCGACGCCTGGTTCGGGATCGGGGTTCTGCCGACATACCTGAAAGATCAAACCCGCATGAGCTTCCTCCCGGTCAGCGCCGGCGCGGATTGGATGGCCGGTAATCTTTGGAGTCTGGGTTTCAGCGTCGGGTATTCCAATTACCAGATGAATAAGCCCCCGCTGCCGAATGAAAATGCAAGGCGTTACCGCAACACGTCTATTTTGGGAATGGCCCGGGTGGCCGCCCATTTCACCAAAACGGATAATCTGGATTTTTACGGCGGGTTCCAATTGGGAGCCCAGGCCACGATGATCCATTCCCTGAGCGGTGAATTCGGCGCCTACGAAGACCTGCACGGCATTCGCCCCGGCAAGGTCAGGCTGCAATACGGCGCTTTCCTCGGGTTCAAATTCGCCGTCAGCCACAAAACCTCCATTTTCGGGGAGCTGGGCACCGGCGTTTCCCTTGCCCAGGTCGGTGCGGCCATTCGGATCAGGTAATTCAGTTTTTGTTAATTTCTTCTTGGGATCAAAGTTGTCGGATACACCACCAGGCTCTCGTTGCCGTCTTTTCCGACCGAAGCCACCCCGAACAGGTAATTGTCGATGATGATGTTTTCCAGCGTCACATCGGTGGTTCCGGCCGGAATGAAGCGCGAATACTGCCATTGGGGCGCCGTGGTATCGCGCCAGTAGACCCTGTATCCGGCGAGGTTGGGATCGTCCTGAGCATCCCACCGCAGGCGGGTGGAAGGCTGGACCGCTCCCCCGATCTGCACATTGGCGGGTTGAGGCGGCGCAGCGGCGATGCCGGCCAGCACGATGGCATTGGCTCCGGTGAGTTTGGCGGCATAATCAAAGTTGACGCCTTCTATGACATCTCCGTATTCGACCCCGTTCTCGGTGCGCAGATCCTGGTGTTGGCGGTTGTAATTTTCGTTGGTCTCCATGATCCGGACGCCGGCAAACCCCGCATCGTTAAAGGGCCGATGGTGACCGCCACGTCCAAACCGATCCAGGCGGTAGATCATAACGGCATCCAGGTTGGTGCAATACTGATCGACCATCCGGTCCACGTAGCGGGCGAGTTGACGGGAAGGCCCGTCCACTTCTCCGCCATAAAACCGGCGCCAGATGCGCTGCTGCTCGGTCTCCTCCACGGGGGTCGGTTCGGAAAAGACCCGGAAGGTGGTATTGTCAATGACCCCGTTCAGGCCCTCGATATTGCCGATCATATCATTGTTGAGGATACCGACGATATTCCAGCCCTCAGCCTTAGCTTTATCGGCCATGATCTTGCCGCCGAACAGGCCTTGTTCCTCACCGGAAAGACCGACATATATGATGCTGGAGGAGAATTTGTATCCGGACAGGATCCGGGCCGCTTCCAATACACCCGCCATGCCGGACGCGTTGTCGTTGGCGCCGGGCGAATCGGACGTGCCGTTCATGACATCGGATACCCTGGAATCGATATCGCCGCTCATGATGATGTAACGATCGGGGTATTGGGCGCCGCGCTGGATGGCCATTACGTTCACGATCCAGGTGTCCTGGGGCAGGCGTTGGTTGCCTTCCTTGGTCACCAATCCGCGTTGCAAGTCCACTTCCAGGCAATTGTTGCAGGCTGCGGAGATCCGGTCGAATTCGGATTTGATCCACCTGCGGGCGGCGCCGATGCCGCGCGTTTCGGACAGGGTATCGGACAGCGTATGCCGGGTGCCGAAGCTGACGAGTTTGCGAATGTCGGCTTCGATCCGTTTGGCGTCGGGGGCCTTGGCGATGTCGTACATGCGGAGGTCAACAGACGGCGGCGCAGTTTCCTGGGCGTTGAGTCCAAGGATTACGGTGAAGGTGAGGATTGTGGTGAGCGATCTGATCATGTTTGTATTTTTTTGAACACTAAGGGCACTCAGGACACTAAGGATTTTTTGAACACTAAGGGCACTAAGATCACTTAGGTTTTTTTGACCACTAAGGGCACTCAGGACACTAAGGATTGTTTGAACACTAAGGGCACTCAGGACACTAAGGATTGTTTGACCACTAAGGGCACTCAGGACACTAAGATAGGAATGACCGGTCAGCTCCTTAGAGATCTTAGTGCCCTCAGGGGTTTATATCTAAATTCATTTCACCGGGGTCAATTCCAGTTTCAGGGCTTCCACCGATTCCACCTTTTCCCGGCTATAAAACAGCGGAAAATATTGGTCCTTTGCCCAGATGTCGAACAAATTCCGGTAAAAAGGGCTGTCGGGGTCGCCGGACTGACCGGGCGTATTGGTCGACAAGCAGCGGTCCCAGTCGCTAAGGTCGGAAATAATCCGGAATGAAGCGCCGTGGGTCTGGTTGTCAGCGCTGCCGGTGACGTTGACGGTGTAGCTGTTGCCGCCGCGCGGTGCAGGGCCGACCTCCAGCTTGTTGCGCACGTCTTCCTTCACCGCGTTGCTGAGCGGATGCCGGTAGCGGATATGTTTGTAGCCGGCCTGGCCGAGCATCCATTGGTTCATATCCTTGCCCAATTTCTTTTGCAGGGAGGCCACGGCTTCTTCCAGCGCGGTGGCCACCAGTTCGTTCCGGGCCTCAACCGGTTCTTTGCCGAATCGTCCGTCGGGCAGGGTCAGGGTTTCGATGGTCTTCCACATTTGCAGGGAGGCGGATTCCCTGAACTCCTCGGGTACCACAAGCTTTTCCACTTTATCGGTAAGGATCTTTTCCCAGGCGTGATAAATACCGGCCGGGATCGAGTTCGGTGTCATTTGCAGGTCCCATTCCAGCAGCATTTGACGGCATTTCTCCACCTGAGGGTCTTTGAATGCGGCAGCCTTCAGCATAGGGATGAGCGCGCGGGCGGGCAGGCTGAGGTAGTCCGTCTGGAGTTGCGCCATGTCTTCCAGGGTGTGCTTGCGGCCGGAGCCCAGCACTTCCCGGAGCCGGTTGCCCCGGAAAGGATCTCCCCAGGCGTACCCCAGGGCGTCCTTATACTCGTAATCCAGGGGCGTTACATTTTCATTGGCGGTGGCGATGTAGCCGGCCGGCGGGTCTTCTGTATGGGGCCGGGCCTTGATGGGCAGATAGCCGTCCCATTCGTAGTCGCCGTTGCCCCAGACGGGCACCAACCCGCTGAAATTGGGCCGGATGGGCGCGATCCCGACCGCCTGCCAGCCGATATGGCCTTCCCGGTCGGCCCAAACCATGTTTTCTCCCGGAATGAAACTATAACGGCAGGCTTCGCGGAATTCCTCCCAGGTGCGGGCCTGGTCCATCCGCAAGCTGGCCAGGTAGGGCGAAGCGCCGACTTCCAGCCAACCGCAGCGGACGGCAAAGGCCTGGTTCTTATCCGTATCCTGGAATACGACGGGGCCATGGCGGGTGTAGCGCAGATTGACGATCACGGGTTGTTGTCCTTTGACCGGAACGGTATCCCGGATCACGACCATATCTTCCCAATGGCCGCGGTACCGGTATTGATCCGGGTTATCCGGATTGGTTTCGTAGGCGTAGAGGTCTTCGGCGTCGGTGGAGAAGACGGTCAGTCCCCAGGCGCCGTATTCGTTGTGGCCGATGGAAATACCGGGAATTTCGGGTTCGCCGCCGCCGATGACGTTCCAGCCGGGGCCGACCAGGTGGGCCATATACCGCAGCGAGGGCACGGCCTGCACCCGGTGAGGGTCGTTGGCCATAATGGGATAACCGGTCGCGGTCAGGGCGCCGCTGACCACCCAGTTGTTGGAGCCGATAGTGCGGTCCTTTTGGGCCGTTTCCAGGGCTGCTGCGTCCCTGGCGGCCAGATAGCGATAGGCCTCCTCGTCCGGATTGCGGACTTCCGCTACCAGGTCTTCCGGTTTAAAGGCCACCGGTCGCCGGAAGGCGTTGTACAATTCCAGGATATCTTTGGACAGCAATTCCCGGTCGATGCGCGGGTCAATGTCCAGGTCGGGGTCATTGGGGTGTAGCCAGGTCCATTTTTTGACCTGCTCCGGGCCGGCCTTGATCACCAGGCGTGCCAGGTCCAGTTCATTGCCGATATTGCCGAGCAGGCCCTGGTGGCGGGAGACCACGATGTCCGGCGTCCATTTGCCGGGTTTGATGTCGAGCAGGCGTAATTCCAGCGGCAGCAGCGAGGGGTCCTGTTCGGTTTGTTCGATCCAGGCGTTGACACCGCGCACATAGGAGGTGATGATGCGTTCGCCGTGCGGGTGATAGTGGTTCATTTCCTTTTTCATGTCGCCCCGAAAGCGGAAGAGCCGGGCGCCGATGTCGCGTTTCAGTTCGCGCGGGCCGAGGATCTCCGCAACGGTGCCGGTTGCCTGACGCCGCCAGACCTCAAATTGAAAAAGCCGGTCGCGGGCGGCGTAATACCCCTGGGCGAAGAAGAGGTCGGCTTCGGTTTGGGCGTAGATATGGGGAATCCCCCAGGTATCGGTGATGATCTCGACGGGTTGTTCGAGACCGGGGATGGTAAGGGATACCGGTTGACCGGATAGCTGGATGCCTGATGTCAGTAAAATGTACAGGCATGCCAGGACCTGGAAGAGATGTTTCATACTCGTTCAAGTTGGTTTTGGGCTAAATTAGGAAAAAATCGGCGCTTCAGTTACCTGAAAAAGCGTTTCACTTTAGGCTCAATCAAGGATAGAACGGAATTTGAAATCCAGCAATTCTTCCAGGAAGGTTTTTTGGTTTTCGTTGAGGTAAAAACATATTTGACTGAATCCGGAAATTTCGAAAGGCTAAAATATGGGATTATTCCGATAATGGCTCCAGTACAAGGCCTGTCAATTCTTCAATTTCCTTTTTCTGTTTTTCTGTCAGAAAATAATAGTCCTTTGCGGAGCCAAACCCCCAAGAAGGGGTATCAACGGTATACAATTTCTTATTCGTCATTTTATGTTCGATCAAGACCTCTTGCGCTTTGTTGATCATAAAGGTTTCGATAAAAGTTGGGTCAGCCTTGAATTCATAGTGTTTGCCCTTGAAATCGAATGAGACTTTGTAATTAAATCCAAAATCCTTGACAGCTGAAAAATTGGTAGCGTCAAAAATCCCCTCCAGGAGATGATCCAATTGACCGAATAAGTGCTTGAAGGTATTCCTATCCGGAGAAATATCAATGGATTCCCACCCGCTGTCACCGAGCGTTAATCCAAAGCCAGGCAAAATCGCTAAAATCTGATCCGGGCTGTTAAACAGGTTTGACCGAACACTATTGGCATATTCCGCAAATGTCTGGTCACTTAAACTATAAGCAGCCTTGTTTTCAGAAAAGTAATTGAGCAATTTTTCTTTTTCTTCCGAACGAAGGTAATTTTCTCCTGAGTTTTCATCCAGGGTGTAGGGTGAATGAACCCGCAAACAAACCAGATTGGCCCGGGAACCCGAATAAGGAAAGGTAATCGACGGGCTTTGAGCGTAATAATCATAAGATAATTTTTTGGGAAATTTCAGAAAAGCCCATTCCCTGTTGAATATCCGGAACTCCGGATGATCAGCGATAACACCCTGATAATCAACAAAATAAAATTCATCAAACATAGCTTCAAAAAGATATGGTCCAAAAGCCATATCTAAATTAAGGTCAGCCCCTATCTGCCTGAGGATCTGAGCAAATTGGTACTCGTAGAAAGCATAGATATTTAACGTGTCTGCAATATCCGGCAACTCCTCTTCTTCATATTCATAATAGCTAAGCCAATCCTTAGGAATAAAGTATTGAAAGTCCTCAACAATAATTTTAATGCCGTTTCCTTCCGGGGATTTAACCGGTTCTGCTTTTAAAGTCCGGGCATCGTCTTTTAAAACCTGCCGAAACATAGACTCCAATTCCGTTGCTGCCGCCTCAAGATTGGTTACCAGGTCTTTAAAGCTGATTTCCTGAAATCCCTCCAGCTTCATCATGAAATCATCGAAACTTTCCTTGCCGGCCAAAAAATCCAGGGTATCCACCAAAGAGGATGCCCCCTTTTGCCGGTACCCAAGCTCCACCATATTTCTGACGAATTGTGATCTGTTTTCAGGGTCATCCAATTCTTGTTTTAGGGCCCCAAACACAAGGGTATAATAAAAACGATGGGAGTCGATGTTTTTATCCTGTTGGTAGATTCTTTCCATTTGTGCCTTAAACGGCTGATCCAAAAGACCGTATTGGTCCAGCAGGTACAAAATGGAATCCGGAGGTCGGTTTACCAGCGCGCTCTCCGACTTGGTGATGAGTGACAGGCGGTCGATAGAGCCGTTGACCTCTTCCAGCCTTTCCAAAGCATATTCTTCATATTCAATTACACCCTCTTCAACCATTCTTCGATATAGATCCAGGTTGATGCCCAACCCAGGTTCAATTTCATTATCGGACATATCTTCCTCCTCTTCATCATCCGAAAATAATCCGGTTTCCTCCCTGCTCCTTTTTTCAAATCCCTCGGTATTCAGGGAAAACACGCTTTCATCGTCAATTTCGGGGTCAAAGGATATCGGGCCCGCAGTAATGCGCATGCCTTCTACTTCCATGATCACCTCCATAGGAAAGCCTGAGAACAAGGGCATTGCATCCCCGATAGATTCACCGTAACTCGGCAGGGCTTCGGTAACGTAAAAGATCATTTTCTCCGGTCCAAATCCACCCGGATCCTTTAGTTCAACCCTTTTGCATTGGAAACCGAAGATGGTTTTGACAGAATCGGGTCCCTGGCCGACCATAACCACATCTTCGATACCTTCTCTATCCAGTTCCCGGATTTCCGTTGCATGGAGCATTACCGTAGAATCGATGAAATAATAGTTGCCCTCCGGCTCATATTGGAAAAGATATGCCAGACGGGTATCCCGGCTGTACACTTCCCGATGGAGGACGTTGCCGTCTTCATCCCGGTAAACCTCAGCCGAAAAGGCTTGATTGAAATACACTTCACGGCGAAACTGCGGCGCCATCATCTCCTTGAAAAAAGCGATCTGCAAACCCTCTTCAGCTGTGGAATCAAGGGGCTCCACGTCAAGAAGGCCGATCATGAGGTGGCCCTTTTCAGGGGATTGGGCGTAAAAACAGGCGGGAACCATACAAAAAGCAAGTAGCTGAATAACTGTCCTCATAGTCTTATTTTCAAAATTTAGTGGTTTATGCTGCGAAAAAAATCATTTTTTCTGGAATATGGAGGCGTTAATTGGGATAAAATTGGGGATTTGGGAATAAAAAAATTGGGCCAATCCTGAAGATCAGCCCAATTTTTTTGAAATTCCTCAGCTCATTCGGAAGAATATCCCTGGTTGTCGTTCAACAACCGGTGCCGGTGTTTCTTTTGGTCAACCACGAGGGTTGACCCTGGGTTGGTCAACCACAAGGGTTGACTCTACTCGTATCGCAATGATTCGACGGGGTTGGTGCGGGCGGCGCGCAGGGTATGGTAACTCACCGTCATCAAGGCAATGACCAACGCGATCAGGCAGCCGGCTGCAAAAACCAGGGGGCCGATGGCGATATGGTACGCGAAATTCTCCAGCCACTTGTGCATCAGCCACCAGGTGACCGGACTGAAAATGAGGAAGGCAATAAAGACCATCCCCGCAAAATTGCGCGACAGGTGCACCATGATCTGGCCGACGGACGCGCCGACCACCTTGCGCACGCCGATCTCCTTGATCTTCTTCTCGGTGGTGATGGCGGCCAGCCCGAACAGGCCCATGCAGGCGATGAAAATAGCGAGCAGGGCCATGATCGTGACCACGACCTCCATCTGCCGGTCGGAGCGGTAGAGCTCCTCGAAATGCTCATCCAGGAAAGTGTATTCGAACGGCCAGGTCGGCACCAGCTGGTTCCAGACCCGCTCCACATCTGCAATGGCGCCGTCGACATCCCGGCCGTCGATGCGGACCGACATCTCATCATAGCCCCAATCCGGGTGGACGACCATTTCCAGGGTATTGATATCGTAATGTAGGGAATTGAAGTTGAAATCCCTGACCACCCCGATGATGGTGCCCAGCGTGTCATCCGGATAGAAACCGTGCCCGGCGGCAACGCCGATTGGATCGTCCAGTTCCAGTTCTTTGGCCAATGACTCGTTGATGATGAAAGCGCGGCCGTTGTCGGTAGGCCGCTCGCGCGAGAAAGTCCGGCCCTTCAGCAGGTGGATCTGGTACACATCCAGAAAATCATAGTCTACATTGACGTTGCTGGGCGTGATGCTGCGAATGGAATCCGTCCGGATCTTGAAGCCCCATTGGTGGAAGTTATTGCCGAGGCGCTGCCCGGAAGCTGTTACGCCCATCACATGACTGCTCTTTTTCAGCTCGGTTTTCAGGGTTTCGAACACCCGGTTCGCGTCCTGGTTCATCCCCACCAGCATGATATGGTCCTTGTTGAAACCGATGTCCTTGTTCCGGATATAATACAGCTGCTGGATCACCAGCAAGGTGCTGACGATCATGCCGATGGCCAGTCCGAACTGGATCACCACCAGCGAACTGCGGAAAACAGATCTGCGCCCGCCGACATTGCCGCCTTTCAGGATGCGCCCCGGTTTGAAGGAAGCCAGGAATACGGACGGGTAAAGCCCTGCCAGGAAACCCAATCCCAACGCTACCGCCAGCGCCACACCAATCATGAGCGGATGATCCAGGAAATAACCCAGCGAAAGATGCCGGCCGATCATACCGTTGAGCGCCGGAATAAAGGCCAGGTCGATGAGGACCGCCAAAAGAAACGCTACAAAGCCCAGGAAAACGGATTCCACAACAAATTGAGAAAACAGGTGCGACTTCATGGCGCCGACCGTTTTTCGCACGCCGACCTCTTTCCAGCGGTGGGAGGCCCGGGCCGTGATCAGGTTCATGAAATTGACGCCCGCGATCAGGAGGATGAATATCCCGACCATCGCAAAAATATTGAGGTAAGCGCCGTTGAACTTGCGGTAATTCTGGTAGTCGTGTTCGATGTCCATCGATGTCAGATGGACGTCCGGCAATTGCTGAAAGAAGATCTTGTAAAAATCGTTGATATCACCCACATCACCGGGGTTGGGCGGCATATAACGCAGCATGAACTCCGGCATTTTGGCCTCGAAAGCGGCCATGTCAGCCGTTGGATCCATCAAAAAATAGGTCACCAGAAAATTGCCCCCGAATTGCCGGTTAAATTCCGGATTTTCCCTGGTCACCGTACTGATGGAGGTCAGGGCGTCGAACTGCAAATGGGAAAATTCGGGCACATCCTTCATCACGCCGGTGATCTTATAGGGACGATCGCCCATGGTCAGGGATTGTCCGAAGGCCGATTCGGGATCGCCGTCAAAGAATTTCGAAGCGGTCTTTTCCGTAACGATCAGTGAATAGGGTTCATCCAGGGCCGCCGAAGGATCGCCCTTGATCAAGGGGAAGTCGAATATTTCCAGGAAGGTGCTGTCCACCGCTGAAACCGTTTCCAGTACGATCCGGCGGTCGTCTTTTTGCAACAGGCGCTTGCCGCGGTTCCAGTAGCGGGTATACGACTTTACATCCGGGTAATCCTTCGCAATATTGGGCCCCATGCCGGGCATGGACAGCGCCACATTCTGGGTATTGGTCCCGGGGAAACTTTGCACTTCGTCCAGCCGGTAGATATGGTCCTTCCGGGAATGAAAGGCGTCGAAGCTCCGCTCTTCATGGATAAACAGGAAGATCAGCAGGCAGGCCGCTATGCCAAGGGCCAGGCTGAATACATTGATAATAGATAATAACTTGTGATTCAAGGCATTGCGGGCGGCAATGCGGAGGTAATTCCACAGCATGGTGATCTCTTTAATGAGGAATACTTCAACAGTCCGTGGAAAGTTACGGAATTTATCGCGTATTAACCATGAAATTTCCTGTTCATATATCCGGTGACAGGCGTTCGCGGTCGACCACGAGGGGTGGGTCAACCACGAGGGGTGGGTCAACCACGAGGGGTGGGTCAACCACGAGGGGTGGGTCAACCACGAGGGGTGGGTCGACCACGAGGGGTGGGTCGACCACGAGGGGTGGGTCAACCACAAGGGGTGGGTCGACCACGAGGGGTGGGTCAACCACAAGGGGTGGGTCGACCACGAGGGGTGGGTCAACCACAAGGGTTGACCCTACAAGGTTATTGTACCTTCAGGATTTTTTCCACAGTCTTTGCGCCGGAACGCCGGTCTGCAATCTGCACGATCAACATGCCCGGGGGCCATGCATCCGCGTCGATCGAAGTATTGCCTTCAATCCTGGCGGAATGCACCAATTGCCCCCGGCTGTTGAAAATGCTCAGGTCATAATTGCCCGGCTCGATTTCCAGGTTAAAGGTCGACCTGAGGGGATTGGGAAAGATTACCGATCTAAGTATTTCATGGTGCACGGTTGCGGTTGTGAGTCCGACCAGGTCCAGATCGCCGTTTTCATCAAAGGGGTCGGACCATTTCGGGTTGGTATAGATATCATTCCCGGTCAGGGTACGGAGAAAAGCGGCCAGCGCGTTTTTCTGCGCATCGGTCAGGTTGAGCTGTTGGCCAGGGCCCGGGCCCGGCGCGCCGGGCGGTATGCCGCGCAGTTTGGGATCCAGGTTGGTATTGGCCGGATCAACGGTGATCTGGTTGTAATGATCGATCACCTCCCGGATGGTCTTAAGGCTTCCGTCGTGCATGAGCGGGCCGTTCAATTGTCCGTTGGGATTGAAAAGATCCCGGAGCGAGGGCGCTTTGGTGTTGGTCAGGTCAATGGCATCCGGATCGCCGGCGACGCCGATGATTCCGTTGTTCAGGCTAAGGGGGTCGATATCGAATTCCGGGGCCCGGTGGCATCCCTGACAGCCTGCGCCACCCTGGGCCGGCGGCGCCAGAAAAATGGTTTTACCCTGGTTTTCCTGCGGGGTGAAATTCGGGAAAGGCGCGCCGTCGTTGGGCGCGATCGCCCTGCCGGCATCAAACCGGGAATCAAAGGATTGTATGCTCCTGACAAATTGTGCCAGCGCCTGTTGAATCCTGGTTTCCGTGATTCCGGGGTCGCCGTAAACCAGCGCGAAAAGACCCGGGTAGTAGGTAATCCCCTCCATTTTCCGGATCAGGGAATCCAGACCCGGCTGACCGTTCTGTCCGCTGAAGCCCATTTCCACGGCATCCTGGATGGGGCGGGTTGTCTGGTCCTCAAGTGAACTGGCGCGTTCATTCCAAAAGAAGTTGGATTCTTCCGAATAGCGGGCGTTGACCAGGCGCATGGCGTGGCGGCCGGTCACCCCGCCCAGGTGGCCGAGGCTCACCAGTGCCGTATCGCCGAATGCGAATTGCTGATGGTGGCAACTGGCGCAGGCAACGGCATTGTTGGCCGACAGCTTTTTATCGTAAAAGAGGATGCGGCCCAGGGTGGCCCCCTGGTCGGTTATCTGGTTCTCATCCGGTGTGTTATCCCGGAGAATGTAGCCGGGAACAGGTTCGTCTGAATAGTTATCCAGGTTGTTGAGGTCGATGGTGGCCGCGATCAGGGCGGCAGTGGAGATCAGGGCAAAAACTTTCAATCCGGTTCCTTTCATTTTTTGGCGTTTTGAGGTTGGACGCCAAAAACCCGGATTTCCCTCGCCTGCGGCCAATTTTTTTTCTTCAGGGTTCCGAAATACCGGCTGTTCATGGTCTGGATGTACCAATGGCCAGTGAATCGATCAGCCGGGACAGCCCCGTATCCTGCTGACTGTAGACCGGATAAAGGGAAAGCCCGGTCAGTACACAAAAAAGAAATGAACCAGCTAAAGGTTTCATTGCACCGGCCGGGTCACGAGGGTATCCGACCAGGGTACTTTCGCAGACGGATAATAATCAATCCCCAGTGCTTCGAACCGCTTTTTCTGGGCGCCGAGGCGCAAGCGGTAATCTGCCCAGTTCCGCTCGGATGCAGGCGTCCAGCCGATCTCGGCTACCCCCGGCAAGCGGGGAAAGACCATGTATTCGAGGTCGTCGAGCTTATCGATGGTTTCCGTCCACAGCGGAGCTTCCACCCCGAAAATATGTTGTTTTTCAATGCCGTTTTCCAGGGTTGCAGGATCCCAGATATAGGAACTGTCCACCTCGATATAAGCCGCCCAGTGCAAGCCCAGGCGGGTGGTGGAATCGTATTGCATATCCAGGTAGACCTTTCTTGCAGGCGACATGATCACCTCGGCGCCCTGCGCAATTCCTTTTTTGGCGTTCTCAGCTTCGGCCCAGTACTGCACTTTGGTGTTGGGCAACAAGGTGGCATTGGCGATCTCATCCCAGCCGATCACCTGCTTCCCGTGCGATTTGACGATCTCCTGGACCCGATTGACAAAAGGAATATAGTCTTCAAGGGCTGTGACATGGGATTCGTCCCCGCCGATGTGGATGTACGGACCGTTGATCAGGCCTGCCAGTTCACCGAATACATCGTCGATAAATTTATAGACCACTTCCTTGTCCGTACAAAAAGTACTGAAACCGACCTCGATGCCGGTGTACAGCTCCCGCAATTTATCGTCGCAGTTCAATTCGGCATAGGAAGCCAGCGCGGCGTTGGTATGTCCGGGCATATCGATTTCCGGGATGACCATGATATAGCGGTCATCGGCGTATTGAACGATCTCTTTGAATTCCTCCTGGGTATAGAACCCGCCTTCGCCACCGCCGACCTCGGTGCTTCCGCCGCGCGTGGTCAGTTCCGGCCAGGATTTGATCTCGATCCGCCAGCCCTGGTCGTCGGACAGGTGGAGGTGCAGGGCATTCATCTTGTACATGGCCAGGTAGTCGATGTATTTTTTCACATCTTCCACTTTGAAGAAATGGCGGGCCACATCCAGCATGCCGCCGCGATACGGATAAGCGGGGCTGTCCCGGATCGTACCGGTGGCGATTTCCCAGGGGCCTTGCTGCGGGGTATTTTTCTCAATGGAAGGCGGCAAGAGCTGGCGCAGGGTCTGAATACCGCGAAACAATCCGGCCGGGTCTCCGGCAGTCAGTTTGACCCGGTTTTCCATTATGGACAGTTCATAGGATTCGGCAATCCCGGAGGGGCTGGAATCGTTCAGTTGCAGATAAATATTGCCGTCATCGGATTCGCTGCCTGAGGTCCGCACCTGAACATCAAAACCAGTGGCAGGTTTCAGCAGGCCGGCCAAATAGCGCCCCACTTTTTCCGCCCCTTCAGGGTCTTCGGAAGATTCGCCGTTCAGCAGAACGATGGCGGTTTTATCAGTCAGGGAGAAAGAACTGCCGTCCGCCTCCACGAATACGGGTTGGGGGATGAGGGCTTCCTTCAACAGGTCTTTGGGGGTATGCGGCGGTTCGGTGCAGGAAATGAAAAAGGCAAGGATGCTTACAACGACCGGCAACCAATGCATTTTGCCGAAAATGGAGAACTTGTTCATAATTGGTTTTTCTGTTATCGGCCCAAAATTATAAAAAACCAGACAACAAATTCTCCCCTTCTTTCCGGCCGGCTGCCAGGTTTTCATTCTACAGCCTGAAGCACATCCTCCACATTCAGCAAAGTATAGGTGAAGCGCTGATTGTGAACGGCGAATTTTTCCTGGCAAAGATGAATAAACTCATCCCATTCCTTTTTGACGGCGAAGACCTGGCAACCTGCGCTCCATTTATTGACCTGGGTACTTTCCGTGTTGGGGTTCGACCGGTGAATGTTGATCCCAAAAATTCCGGTATCAAACCTGGTCAAGCCGAAGCCCAATGCACGGTCCTTGTTGTCATCCCGGATCACCGTCATGGGTGCGGCCTGGGTCAAAGCCGTATATTCTCCATGGTGTTTCCCGATCGTATAAACATCGCGGTATTGCCTACAGTTTTAAGTTTTGAAAATGGTGCTGAATCTTTTCAGGAATACCTGATCCGTGTCAGATTCTTTTCAAAATTAACCCCGTGGAGATTTGAATAAAACTGCATGCATGCGATAAGCGCTTTTCAAGCGGCAGGTGGCTGGTTTTATACGGTAAATGGCAGGAATCAACATGAGCAGGCGAGGCCAGGATGAATGTTATTGATCCTGTTTGGCTCCAAGGTCCAAGTGAAAAGCCGGCACTGCGTGCCTTCGCCTTTTTTATTTCCCCGACAGCTCAATCTGCGCTTGGCTTTTCCAGGATGAATTGCATTGATCCTGTTTGGCTCCAAGGTCCAAGTGAAAAGCCGGCACTGCGTGCCTTCGCCTTTTTATTCCCGAGCTCAAGCTCAATCTGTTTGGCTCCAAGGTCCAAGTTGGCTTTTGCCCGCCTTTTTATTTCCCCGGCTCAATCTGCGCTTGGCTTTTCCAGGATGAATTGCATTGATCCTGTTTGGCTCCAAGGTCCAAGTGAAAAGCCGGCACTGCGTGCCTTCGCCTTTTTTATTTCCCCGACAGCTCAATCTGCGCTTGGCTGTCGGGAAATAAAAAAGCCGACTCTAACGAGTCGGCTTTTCACTCTCTGGTGATCCCGCCAGGATTCGAACCTGGATCAAAAGTTTAGTCCCGCTTTTTTTTAGCGGGATATTCTATCCCTTGAACTACAGGGTCAATTTTAACCATATGTTAGTTCTGAACGTCGAGTGACCCTGCCAGGATTCGAACCTGGATCAAAAGTTTAGCCACGCTTTGAAAAATTGAAGTGATCCCCAGGATTCGAACCTGGATCAAAAGTTTAGCCACGCTTTGAAAAATTGAAGTGATCCCGCCAGGATTCGAACCTGGATCAAAAGTTTAGTCCCGCTTTGAAAAATTGAAGTGAT
This sequence comes from Lewinellaceae bacterium, assembly GCA_020636325.1. GTDB lineage: Bacteria > Bacteroidota > Bacteroidia > Chitinophagales > Saprospiraceae > JACJYC01. The sequence continues at coordinate 349,810 of JACJYC010000004.1, read as the reverse complement.
CCCGCCAGGATTCGAACCTGGATCAAAAGTTTAGGAAACTTCTATTCTATCCCTTGAACTACGGGATCAATTTTTCATTAGCGTGGTATTCTATCCCTTGAACTACAGGATCAATTTTTCATTAGCGTGGTATTCTATCCCTTGAACTACAGGATCAATTTTTCATTAGCGTGGTATTCTATCCCTTGAACTACAGGGTCAATACAGTATTTCGAAGGGCGGGCAAATATACGGATATTTTCAAAAAAGGAAAATGTCCGTTATCTTTCCGCACACAATCAACGCGAAATGGATATAGAAAGTTTCCGCGCTTATTGCCTGGCTAAAAAAGGAGTGGAAGAGACCTTTCCTTTCGGGGAGGAAACCCTTGTTTTCAAGGTGATGGGCAAGATCTTCGCCATTACGGGGCTGGACAGCATCCGGTTTACCGTCAACCTGAAATGCGATCCCGACCGGGTGGAGGAACTTCGGGAGGCGCACGAAGAGATCCGGCCCGGTTGGCATATGAATAAACACCACTGGAATACGGTTGATTTCGAAGGCAGCCTGAATATATCCATGCTCAAAGAGCTGATCGATCATTCTTATGATCTGATCGTGAAAAGCCTGCCTAAAAAAGTCAAAGCCATATACGATTCCATGGATTGATCCGATTATCAGGCGCCGCCGGTTGATTACCCAATCCAATCAATTGGATCAATCGATTCAATCGGGAAATTGAACCAATTTAACCACTTTTGAATAAAACAGATTTCATCATCGTCGGACAGGGTATTGCCGGAACGCTCCTTGCGCATTTCCTGCAAAAAGCAGGCCGGTCTGTTCTGGTCATCGACGACGGTTATGAACGGGCTTCCTCCAAGGTAGCGGCGGGCATCATCAACCCGGTTACCGGACGGCATTACGTAAAATCCTGGATGATCGACGAGCTCCTGCCGGCGGCCAGATCGACCTACCGGGAACTGGAATCGGAACTCGGCGTGCCGCTGTACCGGGAAATGAACGTATTGCGCGCGCTTTTTTCCCACGGCGAGGAAAATGATTGGCTGGCCCGTTGCGCTGACCCGGCGTATCAACCTTACCTGACTGCAAATCCGGAGCCCGGGATTTATTCGGCGGTCACGGAGCCGGCATTCCGGTACGGCGGGATCAGGGAATCCGCGCAGGTGAATGTGCCTCTGCTGGTGCGGGCCTACCGCCAAAAGCTGGAACTGGAGGGCGCCCTGATACAGGAAGTTTTTGACTACGCGGCGCTTGAATGGTTTGAGGATGGCGTCAGGTATAAGGCAATTGAAGCCGGGAAAATTCTGTTCTGCGAAGGGGCAAAAGGGGCGCAAAACCCCTGGTTCGGACATCTGCCGCTGCAGGGTAACAAGGGCGAAGTTTTGCACATTCAAATGGCCGGCCAGGCGCCCGGACAGATCCTCAAACACCGGATCTTCATTGTCCCGCTCCCGGCCGGCGATTACTGGATCGGGTCGACCAGCGACAACCGTTTTGAGGACGATCTGCCGACGGCTAAAGGCCGGGACTACCTGGAAAACCACCTCCGCAACCTTGTTACCGTACCGTTCGAAATACGGGAACACCGCGCCGCACTGCGCCCGACCGTAAAAGACAGGCGGCCCTTGCTCGGCATGCATCCTGAGTATCCGCAACTGGGCATTTTCAACGGCCTGGGGACAAAGGGGACGAGCCTCGGGCCATATTGGGCTCAGGCAATGGCAGACCTTTTAATTCAGGGCAGACCAATCCCGGTTCAGGTTGATCACTGCAGGTTCAACCCGGATGTTTGAGTATTCAGAAATTATTGGGAACCGTCAATTCAAATCCGTCAAAAAAATTGCTTCCCCATTATCATTTCCAAACCGTTTTCACTGCCGTAAGGCGGGTGCCCGACGGATAAATAATCTTCCCGTTTTTGCTCCTTTTGCAAAAATGTCCGGTAGTATGGAAAATCGCGCTTCATTTATCCGGAATTGATCCGGCGCGGAAGTCAATGCACCCTCATTTAACAACATGTTCACGGGGCATCATACAAATATTACCGCTCCCCCATACTTTTTTCCGCGTCTTGGTTGTTAAATAACCGGATCCAACCAACTCCAGACCATGATGATGAGAACAAGTACAATGGCATTGTGCCTCCTATTCGGCGCACTGTCCCTGGTTAAAGCCCAAAATCCTGCCTTGATGCCCAACTTTTCTAAAGACCTGTATGAGGCCGAATGGAAGCTGATCGACTCATTGGAAAATCAGGGCCTCCCGCAATCTGCCCTGGAACTTTTAACCCCGCTTCATCAGCGGGCTGTCCGGGACAATAACCCGGCCCAGGTCATCAAGACCATCGCCTATACAGCCAAATACCAGGCACAGCTCAGCGAAGAAGACACTCCGATCCGGATTGTAAGACAATTGCGAACCGAAGAAGCCGGAGCCCCTTTTCCGGTCAACCTCGTGCTCCGCTCCATGATCGCGGAATTCTATTTCAACTATCTGCAGAGCCGCTACTGGTCGTTGCGCGACCGGACAGAACTGGAAGAGGTCAACGAAAACGACCCCGCAACCTGGCCGGTCGGCAAGCTGATCTCCGAAAGTACACGCTACTACCTGGCCTCTCTGGACGATCCCCGGCTGAGCGCGGTGAACATCGACCTCTTTGATGCCGTCACCACCGGCGGCGAAGGCGTTGACGACCTGCGCCCGACCCTGTACGACTTCCTGGCCCACAGGGCGATCGATCATTTTTCCAACGAACAAACCTACCTCAACGCCCCGGCATACCGCTTCTACCTGGATCAACCGGAGTATTTTGCACCGGCAGCGGCTTTTGCAGCGCTTGACATTTCCTCAAGGGATTCGACCTCCTTTCACCTCAAGGCGCTGACCTTGCTGCAGGACCTGATCCAACGGCACCTGAAGGACGCCGACCCAAAGGCCATGCTCGACGCCGACCTGAAACGGCTGGATTTCGTGTACCGCAACAGTATCCTCCCGAAGAAAGAAGAATACTACCGGCAGGCGCTCGAAAACGTCATAAAGGGCTACGCCGGCCACCCGATGAGCAGTGAAGCCTGCTACCAGCTGGCCCAGTGGTTTTACAATCAGTCGTCGAGTTACGCACCGGGTAAGGAAAGCCCTGAAAGGTGGTACCGAAAGGAAGCCCTGAAATGGTGTGAAGAAGGCATCCGACGGTTCCCCGGATCGATGGGCGCCCAGTCCTGTACCGAGCTGGTTTCAGCGATCAAAAAACAGGAATTTGAACTGCAAACCGAATCGGTAAGCCTGCCGGACCGGCCGACGCTGGCTTTTGTCGGATACCGAAACACGCCCAAGCTCTGGTTCAAGGTTGTAAAGGCCCCCGACGAGGAAGAACTCCAGAAAATTGATTACCAGCAGGTCCAGGCTTATTATGCCGGATTGCCGCCCATTGCCGAATGGATCCAGGCATTCGACCTGCCGGGTGATTTCCAATCGCACCAATCGGAAATTGAAATTCCGGCCTTGCCGTCGGGCCAATACCTGCTGATCGGCGCCGCCAACCAGGATTTTTCCGACAAATCGACCCCGCTGGCGAAAGTGGCCTTTGACGTATCCAGACTCACCGCTTTTTACCAGGGCGCCTACGGAAGCGATACCCAGATTTTCCTGTTGACCGACCGCGCCACCGGCAACCCCGAATCCGGCGTGAAGGCCGAATTTTTCACCTTCCGTTACAACAGGGGAACCGGCAAACAGGAACGCCAAAAACTGACGGAGGCTTTCTCAGATGCCAACGGCTTCGTGAAGGTTACCCTGGGGAGCGACGTATCCTATAAGGTCGTTTTCACCAAAGGCAGCGATACCCTGGACCCGAATCGCTCCTTTTACAGCTACGCCAATAATCGCGAAGCAGATCTTTCGCCAACCGAACTCACCCATTTCTTTCTGGACCGCCAGATCTACCGCCCCGGGCAAACCATCTATTTCAAGGCCATCCTGATGCGGAAAACACCGGAGGGCATCCCCTCTGTCCTGCCCGGCAAACGGGTCAACGTTTCACTGCAGGATGTGAACGGACAGGAAATAGCCAATCTTGCCCTCAAGGCCAACGATTACGGCACGGTGAGCGGAACCTTCCAGGCGCCGACGGGCGGATTGCTGGGCAGAATGAGTCTCCACTCGGACGTAGGAAACGGCTACCAGGATTTTGGCGTTGAGGAATACAAACGGCCGAAATTTGAGGTCACCTTCGATACCCTGGAACAAGCGTTTGCCCTCGACCAGGATGTAACCGTCACAGGGCAGGCCAAAGCCTACGCCGGCAGCAATATCGACGGGGCGGTCGTCCGTTACCGGGTGGTCCGGCAAGTCCGGTTTCCATGGGCGCCCTGGTGGCGCATCCCGGTTTACGCCGGCAATACCATGGAAATAACCCAAGGGGAAACCACCACCGATGCCGACGGCAAATTTGAAATTCTGTTCAAAGCAGCGCCCGACAGAACCCTGACCCGAGAACAACGGCCGGCTTTTGATTTTATCGTATACGCCAATGTCATCGACATTACCGGAGAAACCCACAGTGCGGAAAAAACCGTCAAACTGGCTTATATCGGCCTGGTCACGGGCATAAAAGCACCCGATTCCTGGAACAGGGAACAAACCCTGAAAATAGAACTCACCGCCCAAAACCTCGACGGTAAAGATCAACCGGTTGAAGGCGCCGTAACCATCCACCGGCTGCAAGGCCCCGACCGGCCCCTGATCGGCCGGTTGTGGGATACGCCCGACCTGCCGGTGATACCCCGGGAAAAATTCAAGGCCGATTTCCCATTCATGCCCTACCAGGAAGAAAACCAGCCTCACAACTGGCCCAAAGCCGAACAGGTCTGGTCAGGCAGCGTCAGTACCGGAGCCGATCAGTCCCTCAACCTGGATGTTTCCGCCTGGCCCGCCGGTCATTACTGGATCCGGTTCTCGACAAAGACTCCGGGCGGGGAAGAGCTCGTTTCCGAACAAAAAATAACGGTCCTGGCCGACAACGGCACAACGTTGCCCCCGGATCTCCTCTTCGCGCCGGTTGACCTGAAAGAGGCCTACCAACCTGGCGAAGAACTTCAGCTGAACCTGGGCCGGCCGGCAGTTCCGCTCCACCTGTATTATGAAATCACCCGGAATCAGGCCAACCTCAGTCAAAGATGGATCAACGTGAGTTCGGAGAATGCCATCCGCTACCCGCTGACGGAAGAAGACAGGGGCGGATTGCAGATCTTCACGCTGGTCCAATGGCAAAACCGGGTATTCACCGACAGCCGCTTCATTCAGGTTCCCTGGAACAACAAGGAGCTGACCATTACCTATGAAACCTTCAGAGATAAGCTGCTTCCCGGCCAGGAAGAGGAGTGGCGACTCAGGATCAGCGGACCGGAAAAAGAAAAAGCGGCGGCTGAATTGGTGGCAGCCATGTACGATGCCTCCCTGGATGCATTCGAACCCAACAACTGGACCTTCAACCACTACCCTATCCACTACGACTTCTCGACATGGACTCAAATCGCAGACGGCGTAACTTATTTTGACTGGATCAACTACCCGGTTTCCCGCCCGGCGCCTTATTCCGGAGGGAAGCATTACCGCTCCCTGAACTGGTTCAACATTTCTCCCGGGTACGGCATTTACCGCAACTTCATGGGCGACCGCATAGTCAGGAGGTCCATGGCAATGGATACTTCCGCCGATTTTGAAACCTACAGTTCAGCGGCTATGCCCAAATCCCTGGCGCCCATGGCGCCTGAGGCCGTACCGGAGCAGGAATTGGCGGCCATGGCAGGAATGGAACAACCCCGGGATAAAACCGGGGAAACGGGCGCTTTTCCGGTGCGAAAGAACCTGAATGAAACCGTCTTCTTCCTGCCGCATCTGACCACGGATGTAAACGGGGATGTGCTCATCAAATTCAAAATGAATGAGGCCCTTACCCGTTGGAAATTCCTGGCTTTTGCCCACACGAAGGACCTTAGATTCGGGCTCACCGAACGTACGGTCGTCACCAGCAAAGACCTGATGGTGCTGCCCAACCAGCCCAGGTTCCTGCGCGAAGGCGACCGGATCGAATGGACCGCCAAGGTGGTCAATATGGCTGAAAATCCACTGGCGGGCACGGCGCGCCTGGAGATCCTGGATGCCGCCAGCATGCAGCCGCTCAACAAGGAATTCGGCCTGACGCAAACTGAGGTCGCCTTCAAGACCGAAGCCGGCCAATCCGCACCGGTAGCCTGGAACCTGACCATCCCGACCGGGTTGACCAGCGCCGTTGTCTACCGCGTCACTGCCCAGTCCGGCGAATTTGCAGACGGCGAAGAAGCGCCCGTGCCCGTACTCACCAACCGGATGCTGGTAACGGAAACGTTGCCGCTGCCGCTCAGGGGCAAAGAGACCAAAACCTTTACGCTGGAGCACTTGAAAAACAACACTTCCACGACGCTGCAACACCACGGGCTGACCCTGGAATTCACCTCCAACCCCGCCTGGTATGCCGTCCAGTCCCTGCCCTACCTGATGGAATATCCCTACCAGTGCAGCGAACAGATCTTTAACAGGTTTTATGCCAATGCGCTGGCGGCCTCGGTCGTGAATCAGCACCCCGCCATCCGGGAGATGTTCGAAAAGTGGAAAAAGGAAGGCGGCATGCAGAGCCCACTAGCCGCCAATGAGGAGATCAAGAACGTATTGCTGACGGAAACACCCTGGCTGCGGGACGCCAAATCGGAAGAGGAACAACAGAAAAATATCGCGTTGCTGTTTGATCTGGCCCGCATGGAGCAGGAGCAGTCGGCTACGTTGGCCACCCTGGAGGAGCGCCAGTCCGAAAGCGGCGGGTTCTCCTGGTTTCCCGGCGGCCCGGAAAGCTGGTACATCACCCAATATATCGTTGAAGGCCTGGGCCACCTTAAATCGCTCGGCGTCCTGAAACCTCAGGAAACCACCTCCGCGGATTACATCGCCGAAAATGCCGTGGGCTTTATCGACCAGGCTTTGATCAATCAATACAAGGAGCTTGAAAAGGCCGTTGAAAAAGGCGACGTCAAATGGGAAGACGACCACCTCAGCCAGGTTGTGATCCACTATTTGTATGCCCGGTCCTTCTATGACTACCCCCTGACCGACGAACTGGAAATGATCACGGGCTATTACCTGGGCCAAGCCTCCCAATTCTGGAACAAACGCGGCTTGTACGAACAGGCGCTGCTGGCGCTGTCCCTCAACCGGCGGCACAAAACCCAGGACGCGGATGCCATCGTCCGGTCGCTCAGGGAACGGGCGCTGAACAATCCCGAACTGGGCATGTACTGGAAATACGATACGGGTTGGTTCTGGTACCAGCTCCCCATCGAAACGCATTCGGCCATGATCGAGGTATTTGCGGAAGTAGCCAAAGACGATCAGGCTGTTGACGACCTGAAAGTCTGGTTGCTGAAGAACAAACAGACCAACCATTGGGGAACGACCAAAGCCACTGCCGCCGCCGTTTACGCCCTGTTGAACTACGGCGACAACTGGCTGCTGCCGGCCAAGCCGCTCAAGATCGGATTCCCCGACCGCAATTCAAAGGCCATCGCCGGCCAACTGGCACAAGCGCAAACCAATGCCAAAGCCGGCACAGGTTATTTCAAAACCGCCTGGACCGGCGATGAGGTCAGCGCCAAAATGGCCACGGTCAAGGTCAAAAACCCGAACAAATCGGTTGCCTGGGGCGCCCTGTACTGGCAATATTTTGAAGACCTGGACAAGATCACCACCTTCAGGGAAACGCCCCTGACGCTCAAGAAATCCCTGTATATCGAAAGAACTGGGGATACGGGTCCGGTTCTGGTGGCGCTTCGGTCCGCCAATGACCTCCACCCCGGCGACAAGGTCAAGGTGCGCCTGGAATTGCGCGTCGACCGGGACATGGAATACGTCCACCTGAAAGACATGCGCGCCGCGGGTCTGGAACCCATCGAAACCGAAAGCCGGTACAGGTGGCAGGGCGGCCTGGGTTATTACGAAAGCCCCGGCGATGCGGCGACCAACTTCTTTTTCGATAACCTCCGAAAAGGGACCTATATCTTTGAATACCCGCTGCGGGCTAACCTTCGCGGCGACTTTTCCAACGGCATATCCACCATTCAGTGCATGTATGCCCCGGAATTCAGCAGTCATTCTGAAGGACAAAGGATCAAGGTGGATTGATTGATTCGATTGGTTTGATTGGTTTTGCCTTCAGTTCCTCGATTCCTCGATTCCTCAGTTCCTCGATTCCTCAATAAATGATTGATCCGATTGGGCATCCGCCATTTGGTCACCCCAATCGGGTCAATCGAAACATTCGGGTCAATCGGACAATCGAATAAATTGTTTTCATCGTTTCCGGCCTTGTGATGGTCGAGAAAAACTGGACAAAACGGCAATAAATGCGTAATATTGAAGGAATTTTGTAATCCGGGGTGTTATATATCCGGATACTCAATAGAATCATGAAAAAGCAGATTTTAAAATACGCAGGCAAAGCAATTAAAAATACCGTTATGAGCAGTCCGAACAAGGAACGTTCCAAACACGCGGATTCCATTATTCGCAACCATATGATCTGGTCGATGGGCATGAGCGTGGTCATTCCGCTGCCCGTAGCCGACGTGCTGGCGGTAAGCGCTGTCCAGCTGGACATGATCCGCCAGTTGTGCAAGGTATACGAGAAGGACTTTTCCGATACGTCGGGCAAGGCCATCGTGACGGCACTGACCAGCTCGACACTGGCCAAAGCAGGCGCGCGCAGCGTCATCAAGCTGATCCCGGGCATCGGTACCATCATAGGCGGCGTGGCCGTGTCCATTCTTAACGGCGCCAGTACCTACGCCCTCGGCGAGGTGTTCAAAAAGCACTTCGAACTGGGCGGCACCATCCTCGATTTCGATACCGAACGGCTGAAAAAAGCCTATAAGGAAAAATTCGAAAAGGGTAAAAAAGTTGCCGAACAACTCCGCAAGGAGGAAGATGATAAAAAGGAACCCGCACCGGCTCAGCCTGCAAAGGAACCCGCCGCCGCAGGCGTTCGCCAGGAAGCCTCCCAGGACGAGATCGTCTCCCGGTTGAAAGAACTCAGCGACCTGAAGAACCAGGGCATCATCACCGATGAGGAGTTCCTGCAGATGAAACAGCGCCTGATCGAAAAATTCGGCGTATAAACCTCATTCCCCGTCTCTTCCAGGCTCGAACCGGCATGCCGCAGTTATGCATATATGACCCGCTCATGGCATACCTGCGGCATGTTGAACGCCGTTAAGCCCGTTCCCGGCTGCCTGGATTTTATCCCTGCGTCCTTATTGCACTTGATCCGCAACCCTCAACTGCCCTTTTGTCGCTTTTCCGCATAACCTGCCGCTTCAAGCTCAGCAGGGCTATTTTGGCAAAAAAGCCTTAATTTGCCCCTTTAAAGCGACTATCATGAAGAGAATAATTCTTTTTCAGGCTCTGTTTCTATGGAGCTTCCTCCCCTATTCAAATGCACAGGATTTCATGCTCCAGGGCTGGTATTGGGATTATCCCAAGGATGGCTGCAACGGCTATTCCGGCGCATCCTGGGCATCAACCCTCCAGACCAAAGCCGCAACCCTGGGATCGGCGGGATTCACCTACGTCTGGCTGCCGCCCATGAGCCGGGCCAGTTTCGGTTCCTGCAGCAACGGATACGACCCCAAAGACCTTTACGACATCGGGCTGGCCGGCGAAGGGCCCACAGGCTTCGGCACCCAGTCCCAGGTCAATACGTTGATCTCCGCGCTCAACACCAACGGCATCCAGGCCGTGGCCGACGTGGTATACAACCATCGCGACGGCGGAAATGCGGAGAACAACCCCGCACTTCGGGATTATATCACCCAGTATTATGATTATAACGGCACCACTATCCGGAAAGAGCCCTTTCCAACCGACCGGTACCGGGTAGTCATTCCGATCGGCAGCGGAACACCCTTCGGGCCCGGTGATTTTTATTTCAAGATCAGCTCCAAAAGCGGCCATTCCCGTTTCCACAACAAGCACTACCGCGTTTACATGCAAACCGACCGGGTCGGCTGGCAAAGCCTGACCGACCTGAGCGAATCCGAACCCAACGGCGGCGGCGACTGCGGAGAAAGCAACAACGACATCTTCCTGGGCCGCAACATGAACGCTCATATCGACGCCTTTGGCTGCCTGACCGACGAATTCCACCTCAACCTGACCGCCAACGACCTCAACACCACCGACAACCTCTACATCTACTACGGCAACGACGAAGGTTATACCGACCACCGGATCTACGGCATCTGGTACGACCCGGAAGGACCGGCCGGCGGGTTCAATGTCGATCTGAACACCTACGTCAACTACCAGACCTATACGGACTTCTCAGGTCTTCCTTCCGGACAGGGCGCCATGAATTTCGAACATTTCAAACCCAACAGCGCCAATGCGTCCTATACCTGGCTGGAAGGCGACTGGGACTATTTGTATTTCTTTTACGATTACGATCAGGACCGGCAGATCACGCGCGATGTACTCAACGCCTGGTCCAAATGGCTTTGGACGGACGTCGGCATCCGGGGATTCCGCATGGACGCCGTCAAGCATTTCAATCCGAATTTTGTCGGTCAATTGATGGACTACCTGGCCGGACAGGGCATCAGTCCGCAGCTGGTGGTCGGAGAATATTTCGATTCCAACCCCGCCACGCTGACCAATTGGATCGGCAGTGTTTACAGCAATATGAACAGCGCGTCGGTCAATATCCGCGCTTTTGACTTCGCACTCCGCCAAGCCCTGAAAAATGCCTGCGATCAATACCATTACAGCTTCAATTTCGACACCCGCGATATCTTTCAATCCGGCATCGTCGACGGCGCGGGCGGCAGCGGCCTCAATGCCATCACCTTCATCAACAACCACGATTTCAGGGATTCGGACCAGCCGGTCCTTGAGGACCCCATTCTGGCCTACGCCTATATCCTGACCAACAACAAGGTGGGCTTGCCGTGCGTTTTTTATCCTGAATATTTCGGTATTGCGCCGGACAATTATCCCGTCGTCAACCTCAAATCCCGGATCGACTCCCTGATCCAGATCCACAAAAACAACATCTATCTCGCGCCGCAGGTGGAGTACCTCAATCGTCACAGCACCTCGCGCCAGAGCAACTATATCAGCGGCAGCGCCGACAAGGCCCTCATCTACCAGATCAGCGGCGGGATCTCCAACAAGGATGTCCTGGTTGCCATCAACTTCGGCAATACGACGCTGAAAGTCGACCACGAACTCAATACGGCGGACGCGCCGGTGGGCACCCAATTCAACCGGATCATGGGCAGTTCGCCGTTCTCCTACGGGGTCGTATCGGCCAGTTCCGGAGGCGTTCCCAATTCCATGTATATCCAGTTGCCGCCCCGTTCATTCAGCGTATGGCTGGCCGGCGGCCTTGTGCTCCCCCTGGAACTCACCCGGTTTGAAGCCGTCAATACCGCTAAATCCGTCAGGTTGAATTGGGAAACCCAGGCTGAAAACCAGGTGCTGGAATACATACTCGAAAGGTCGGAATCGGGCAATGCTTTTGCGCCGATTGCCGCCGTTCCGGCTAAGAATTCCCCTTCTGCCGCCTACGACTATACCGACCCTTGGGTTGCAAGCCAGGGCATCCGGTATTATCGGCTCAGGATGGTGGATATGGATGGTCAGGTTGAATATTCTCCCGTCCGTACGGTCGTCAGGGAAGCGACGTTGGAAAACCGGATCCGGCTGTTTCCCAACCCGGCTGAAAAAGAGATCAGCATCAGCTGGGATATCCCGCAGTTTACCCGGCTTCAGGTCTTTTCTGTCCTCGGTCAGCCGGTCCTGGATATGGACGTTACCGGCGAATTGACCCAGGAAATTTCGCTGACCGGTATCCAGCCGGGGGTGTATTACGCCATCTTGTCGGATGCTTCGGGCGCCCGGGAAATCCTCCGGTTTGTCAGGAAATAGGATATTGATCGATCAATGTTTGATGATCCTGAGATAGTCAAGCATGGCCGTATTGACGTCGACATTCATGTTGGTATTCCAGGGTTCAAGGACGAGCCGGACGGTATGCCGGCCTTTGTCGAGTTTGAAGGTATAGGAATTGGAGAATCCCCAGTCGGACCATTCATCCTGGCCGCGTTGCGGAAAAACCAGAACCCCGGCATAGACGTCATTGAGATACAGGCTCCGGATGGCGCATTTGTTGTCCGTATTCCAGGGGCCGCTGCCGTTGGAGTACCGGAAATCCAGCTGGTAATAATCGGATTCATCGACCGAAAACCGGATCGCAACGCTCTTATTCCTGTCATTTGAGATCTCAACAAAGCCTTTGCCTGAATAATCGGAGTAGGGCAACCCCGACCGGGCAGCAAACCCCTCTACCTCAATGACCCTGAGGGCGGATGACGGCATCATGATCACCGGCTCGCTGGTGAACGATTCCACGCCGCTGGAATCCACCGCGGAAATTTTGTACTCCGTCGCCGAAGGGGAGGTGACTTCGTAATGCGCATCGTTCGTTTTGCCCATCACTTCGCCGTCGCGATAAACCAGGTAATACTCCGCACCCTTAAGGGGTTCCCACCGGATATCCTGGCCGTTTTCGCGGGTTTGCGGATTGGGGAGAGAAAACCGGACCGGTTGCAGATTGATGCCTTCGCCGCCGAAATCATTGCCGGCCATGACAATTTCAATCGCATGGCGCCCGGTCACATCCGCCGGCAGGAATGCGTTGGCCAGGGGTTTTCCATCCAGGTTGATGGTTTGAATCCGGTTGCCCGTCCCGTTTACGGTAATATCAAGGGTTGCGGCGCGGTATTTGAAATTGGTCAGGGTCTTGGTACCCGGATAAGTTTTCGGAATCACCGGCTGGAACTGGATGCCGTCAGGCTCAAAGGACATGCCCATAAAGACCCGGTGCACCATGGCCAGATTGCCTGCCATACTCCAGAGCATCCGGTCTGAATTGATCTCGGTCCCTTTGTAGTCTCCGGTTTCGGCCACAAAATTCTCGTAATTGGTCAGGAACAACCCGCCTGCGCGGTACAGCGCTGCCAGCCCGAAATTGAGGGCTTCCTCGTTGCCCGTTTTCGCGGCCGCCAGGTTCCAGTAGGATTGTACAAACGGCCAGACGGCGTTGTTGTGGTAAGGCGGAATTCCGGGGATCTGCGGGTAAATGCACGGCACGCCGAAAGGTGTGACCGGCATATTCTGGAAAATAGAGGTCGACTGGATGTCACCGGCAATATCAAACAGGACCGCCAGGGATTCGCCCAGCGCCTCAGCGCGCGGCGACAGGCTCAGGTTGGGCCTGCCGTACAGATACTGCCCGTAAAAGCCCTTCGGATCCATCCAAAGGTACTGATTGATCCCGTTTTTGATGTTTTCCGCCCTGGCTTCATAAACCTGGTATGGTTGACCGAGGATCTTCGCCATTTCAGCCAGGATCACATGGGCCTGGTAATGGACGGCATTTGTGCCCAGGTTTTCGGAAACAAAGATATCCGCGTTGTTCATCCACTTGGGATAGGTTTGTTCGCGCCAATCCAGAAAGGACGACTCTCCGGTGTACATCCCGGTCCGGGTGGAGAGCAGGGTTTGGTAATCGTCGTCCAGGGTGTTCTTGATAATGGCGTAGGCTTTTTTGAGCCAATCGGTATCGCCCGTGACCTTGTAGATCTCCCAGGCAGCCAGGGCCCAGGTTGTCCGGTCGGAAGAAACGGGCCACGCGCCGCCGGATCCGGTATCCTGGATAATGCGATCGCGTTTGACCTTTTTCATCAGGCTGATCCTGGCGACCTCCGGTTCGTGGTAGGCAAAGGCCAGGAGAATGCTGTAGCTGATATCGCGCGTCCAGACGCCGCCCCATTTGGCGCCGGTGCGGAAGGTGCTGTCCGGTTCAATGTTCTTTACGGCTTCCTCCAGGGATAAATTGAACAAGGCATCCACAATGGGCTGATCGGACCGGTACATGGGTTTGTGCCCCAGGTTGGCGGCGAGTTTCCAGGTCTTATCCTGATTTTCATCCGGGTCGTACGGATTGAGCCTGACCGTAATGGTATAGATGTTATCCTTGCCGGAATCCTTCAGTTTAAGGCCGTGATTTTCGAGGTTGACAAAATCCCAGGTCAGCGGCTCCGACCCGCCGGCGATGTAGAAACCTTTGAAATCGGCCTTGGCCACCCGGCTGCCGTCATAGGCTTCGTAGTATCCTTTCTCGTCGAACTGCCGGATCACAGGCGTCAGATCCACCCGGAAGGTGTAGTTGTAATTGGGCGGCAGAAAGCCTGTGGGAGTCGCCGGTTTCGGATCCGGCTGTGCGCCGAACAGAACAACGGGCGACTCGTGTTCATCCCCGATCAGCACCCAATGATCCTGACCGGGCGGCGATTCGTTATCCTTTTCGTTGATGCTGAACTTGAAGGTCACCAGCCGTGAAAAACTGGCGCTTGCCGGGCTTTTGTAGTTTGATCTGATCTCATTGGGCGAAACCGCAACGGCTTCATTGTCTCCCTGCACAACCCGATCGGGATAAAGCGTAAAAGCATCCGATTGGTACAAAGGATCCTTGCCGCTTTTTTGACATGCCGCCAGCATGGCCAGCATCAAAATCAAGATACAGGATCTCATTTCTTTTGGTTTTGGATTGATTCAGCTGAGGCCTGCCCGGTATTATCGCCTACGAGGCCTCATCCGTTTTCAGTTTATTCCAGACGCTGAACAGGAACAGCCCGCCCAGCGCGGTCAATACGGTGAAGATCAGCGCCGTACCGGTTTTGCCGTAGATCCAGTATCCGGTGCTGAACAGGGCGCTGTACACGGTCAGGCAGCCGATCAGCATGCAGGAGATTTCCAGCGGCAACTGACCTTTGCCTTGCGGCAGCGCCACGCCTTGGTCGGCGGCCCGCCGGCGGACTACCTCCCAACCGGGCCCGGCCGGCCGGATGCGCTTATAAAAATCAAACAACTTGCTGTCGGTGGTCGGCGGCGTAAAGAAGGCTGCCACGATCCAGACCACGGTGGTCAGCAGCGCGCCGATGACGGTCTTTTGCCAGCCTTCCAGATCCAGCGGACCGAAGGTCATGAACCCGGCGATGACCAGGGAAGAGACCATGGCCACGATCTCGGTCATGGCATTGATCCGCCACCAGAACCAGCGCAGGATGAAGATCAATCCCGTTCCGGCGCCCAGCAGGAGCAGCAGGTTGAAGGCCGTGGTTGCATCCTGCAACGCCAGGCCCAGTGCCGTACCCAGGATCATGGATACGACGGTGAACAACCGGCCTGCATTGACCAGTTGTTTCTGACTGGCGTCGGGCTTGAGGAAACGTTGGTAAAAATCGTTGACCAGATACGATGCGCCCAGGTTCAGCTGTGTTGACATCGTGGACATGAATGCGGCGATCAGCGAAGCGGCCACAAGTCCTTTGAGGCCGACCGGCAATTTGCTGAGCATGGCCGGGTAGGCTGCGTCGTGTCCCAGTTTATCTGCCGCCAAAGCCGGAAAAGCCGCCTGGATATCCCTGACCTCAGGAAACACGACGATCGACGCCAGGGCGATCAGGATCCAGGGCCAGGGGCGCAGCGCGTAATGGGCGATATTGAACAGGAGCGTGGCGCCTACGGCGTTCCGTTCGTTCTTGGCCGAGAACATCCGCTGAGCGATGTATCCGCCGCCGCCGGGTTCAGCGCCCGGGTAATAGGAAGCCCACCACTGCACCGCCAGCGGCACCAGCAATACCGGCACCCAAACGGCGGGATCTTTCAGTGAAGGTACAATAGACAATTTCGCCTGGACCTCCGGATGGGTCAGCAGGTTGCCGATGCCCCCTACTTCATCCAGCCCCAGGAGGTAAATGCATGCCCATATTGAGCCGATCATGGCCAGTATGAACTGCACAAAATCCGTGATAATTACCGCTTTCAGGCCGCCGAATGCGCTATAGGCCAGCGTAATGGAACCGGCGATCAGGAGGGTTTGCCATCCGGGCCATCCCAGCATGATCCCCCCGAACTTGACCGCCGCGAGGGAGACCGTTCCCATGACGAGGACGTTGAAAACCAGGCCCAGGTACAGGGCGCGGAACCCGCGCAGGAAGGCTGCCGCACCGCCGCTGTACCGGAGTTCGTAAAACTCGATATCCGTCATCACGTTGGCCCGCCGCCAGAGCTTGGCAAAAACAAAGACCGTGAGCATGCCCGTGAGCAGGAACGCCCACCAGCCCCAGTTGCCGGCCACCCCGCTTTCCCTGACCAGGCCGGTCACCAGGTTGGGCGTATCGGCGGAAAAGGTGGTCGCTACCATGGAAACCCCGAGGAGCAGCCAGCCCATGTTTCGGCCGGAGAGGAAAAAATCCTGGGCGCTGTCGCCTGCTTTGCGGGATACAGCCAGCCCTACGGCCAAAACCAGGACGAAATACGCCCCGATGATGGTCCAGTCAAGTGTAGCAAGTGTCATGTTGGTCGTTCGTTTTTGGGAGGTAAGATAGCGTTTTTCCGATTTATTCGCATCTATGGGCTGTTTTGGCTCAAACAGTATGCTGTGGGGCCACTCCATTCCGGCCAATGTCGCAACGGCCCATTTGCTGATGCCCGGCCATCGCCGGGCGTGTTCGAGGTCGATTCAAATGGGATATTCCCGGATTTCCGCACAACGAACGTTCCAAAAATGAACGGCCGCCACTTTTACATTTCGCATTTTTTCTTTTACATTTTGCATTCCGCACGTTGCCTTTGTTCTTGTCACTTTCTTTTGGCGCCCAAAAGAAAGTAACCAAAGAAAAGGCCCCGGCTACGCATCTGTGCCTAAAATTGCCCTGCATTCCGTTGCACAGAATAAACTCGCCTTCAGATTTTAGCTTTTGCCCGGTGTTTTGGATAGTCTGGCAGCTCTTCTTTGCCCCCGTCCTTTGGTCGGGCTCAAACAGTATTCTGTGCGGCCACTCCATTCCGGCCAATTTCTTAACGGCCCATCTGCTGATGCCGGAACCCCGCGCTGGCAGTGTTCGATGTCCATTCAACCAGGATATTCCCGGATTTCCGCACAACGAACGTTCCAAAAATGAACGGCTGCCACTTTTACATTTCGCATTTTTCTTTTGCATTTTGCATTTGATCAACAAGTCAAGAGGCAACGGGAAGTTGCTGCTTGACACCCTCACAAAAAACCAAACGCAACGCCTTACGGACGCCCGTCAACTACCTAAAACTCCCTTAACGAAGACGGTGCGCGTGGCCGGACAGCAGTGACCGAATGGAATGATGAGTTTGCTGTCCTAGCGCTTTTTTGGTTCCTTTTTTGGGGCAATGCCAAAAAGGGGACAAAAACCAGAAGCAACAATCAGAAAATCAAAACCTTATCAACCAAAAAAAAAAAGCAACGCCCTACGGACGCCCGTCAACTACCAAAAACGCCCTTGATGAAGACGGCGCGCGTGGCCGGACAGCAGTGACCGAATGGAATGAGTTTGCTGTCCTAGTGGCACGGAATTCGAACGCTCAAAAAAGGAATGCGCAGAAAGTTTGCCAACGCCGAAGAGTTTGAAAATACAAGTCAGCAAGTTACAAAATCGGACAACAGCTCCAGGGCCAACGAAAATCCAGTGTGTCGGAAGCTGGTCGAAGTCAGATCATATTGAGATCCAAAAGCAAGGGGCTGGCCAACACGCAAGTGTCGCAGAATTTGGGAGTCCAGTATGACCGGGTTCAACGGTGGAGAAAACGGTGGTTGAGTTTTGAATCGGCTTTTTGCGGCCTTGAATCCGGTCCGGATGATGGCCATTTGCGGCATCGGATGACCCAAAAAATAAAAGGAATGCCTGGCGGATGGCCACAGAAGCGGTCGATCTTATACCTTCAGTGCGGAACAATATTGTCAAATTTAGCCATTTCGCTGGAAGATCCAGCGTGAGCGAACGTCCGATAAGCGAATGGACGTCTGGCTCAAAATAGCAGATGAGGCGATTAAACGGGGAATCGTAAAAAGCATCAGCTCGAACCAGGTTCGGCTTTTCAAAAGGAAAGCGAAATCAAACCCCATAAAACCAGAGGTTGGCTCAATCCCAAGTGCACGCCCGAAGAATTGGCACAAGGTTGCACCTGAATCTGTGAGGCTTATCTGGCAGCTCCCCAAAAGTGGGCGGATGCCGGAAGAAAAACCCTGAGCGTAGATGAAAAACGGGCATTCAGGCCCATTGGAATTTTGCACCGGATTTGCCCCTGCAACAGGGAAAAAACGGTGTCAGGAGTTTTTGAATACACCCGGCACGGAACTCAATGTCTGACAGCCAACTGGGATGTTGTCAACGGAGGAATTATAAGTCCCACCATTGAGCCGACGCGTACCGAAGAAGATTTCCTGGCACATATCCGCCAAACGGTTGAGTCGGACTCCAATGAAAAAAAAATGGGCTTTTGTCTGCGATCAACTCAATACCCATCAATCTGCATCCCTGGTCAAATGGGTGGCAAGTTTGGTTGATCCCAAATTGATTTAGGCCAAAAAGGCAAATCCGGTATCCTCCAAAATAAGGAAAAGGACTGCCTTTCTAGCCGACGACCAGCACCCGGTTTATTTTATTTACACCCCAAAGCACTGCTCATGGCTCAACCAAATAGAAATCTGGTTCAGCAAGACCAGGCGATTGCTGCGCAGAGGCAATTTTTCTTCAACACAAGACCTCAAAGCAACAAATTCTCCGGACGCCCGACTATTTTAACCAACGATGGCTAAACGAAGAATTTGCGCGTGGCGGGACAGCAGTGACCGAATGGAATGCATTTATTTGCTGCCCTAGCGTTTTTGGTTTTTGGTGCCTTTTGGGGCAATGCCAAAAAGGGACAAAGACCAGAAGCAACAAACAGAAAATCAAAAACTTATCAACCAAAAGATCAAAAGCAATCCATTCACTCCGATGTCTTCTTTGCTTGGCGCCTTTAGTTTTGTTACTTTCTTTTGGCGCCCAAAAGAAAGTAAACAAAAGGCGCCCGGCTACGCAGCTGTGCCTAAAATTGCCCTGCATTCCGTTGCACAGAATAAACTCGCCTTAAATGCTTGGCTCAAACCTCATGCCTGATTATTTGTGATTGCCTGGCTGCCTGGCTTTGCCTTTGATTTCTCACGCCAGGCTCAAACAGTATTCTGTGCGGCCACTCCATTCCGGCCAATTTCTTAACGGCCCATCTGCTGATGCCGGAACCCTCGCCTGCAAAGTTCGAGGTCCATTCAAACAGGATATTCCCGGATTTCCGCACAACGAACGTTCAAAAATGAACGGCCGCCACTTTTACATTTCGCATTTTTTCTTTTACATTTTGCATTTGATCAAGAAGCAACGGGAAGTTGCCGCTTGACACCTCACAAAAGACCAAACGCAACCCCTTCCCCTACTCTCCTCATTTTGTCCGGTAGTACCAACGTACCCTCAAATCCGTTCCCACCATTTGCAACCAATCCGCCACATACCCGTAAAATTTGGCATACCGGTCCGTTCAACCGGATCAAACTTCTTAAATTGCAAGCCATTAACCGCATACTATGAAAACCCGTTCGATCGCCTGCCCGGCTATGCTTTTCTTTCTTTTGTCTGCCCTGTCCGGCTTTTGCCAGAACGCCGATGACAACAACAGCCTGATCCGCAACTGGCAGGTCTATCACGACCAGGGCGAATACGACAAGGCCATCGAGCAGGCCAGATTGATCTATCAATTGGGGGAAAACACCCAAAATACCGGGTTGATGGCCCAGGCGCTCAACTGGGAAGGGCAATCGCTGCTCAAACAGCCCAAACGACAGTCGGCCAACCGCCGCAACGCCCGGAAGGCGTTCGAAAAAAGCCTGGAACTCATAGCGACCATCGATAACAAGGCGCTCCAACTGGACAACCTCAAACACCTGCGCGAAATCGCCCAAGCCGAGAACGACTCCCAGGCCTATGCCCGCTACGACAAACAGATCAATACCCTGGAAAACCTGGCGGTCGCCACCGAATCCAACAAGGATCTGGAGGAAAAAGTGGTCATGCTCGACAGTGAAAAGAAAAACCTCCGCAAACGGGTGGATGCACTCAACGCCGCCCAGATGAAGGCGGAACTAATGCTGGCCATGCAGAAAAACTACGTGGATTCCCTGGAAATGGTCCGGATGCACGAGGCGTTTGAGCTGGAAAAGAGCGAACTGGCCCTGAAGGAAAAGAACACGCAGGTGGAATTGCAGCAAAGCCAGATCAACCTGCAAAATAACCAGATCCGGCTGCAGTCCAGCCAGCGCAATTTCTTTATCGCCATAGCCGCCGTACTCACCCTCCTGGCCATCGGCGCCTTTATCCGGTATTCCGAGATCAAAAAATACAATATCGCCCTCAACGCCAAGAACGAGGCGCTGGTCGAGGAACGCGAACGCTCGGATATGCTGTTGCTGAACATCCTCCCGGCTATGGTAGCGGATGAGCTGAAGGAGAACGGCGCCACCCAGGCCCGCCGCTACGAGAAAGCTACCGTCATGTTTACCGATTTCCAGGATTTCAGCGCCATCGCCAAAGACCTCCCGCCCGAGCAATTGGTAGCCGAATTGGACTACTACTTCAAAGCCTTCGACGAGATCATCGACAAATACCAGATCGAAAAGATCAAAACCATCGGCGACGCATACATGTGCGTCGGCGGTCTGCCGGATGTGGAGGGCAGCAAACCCCGGGATGTGGTCCTGGCCGCCCTGGAAATACAGGATCTGCTGGCCCAATTGAAAAAAGACCGGGAAAAGCGCCGCCAACCCTGGTTCGAAGCCCGGATCGGCATCCATACCGGGCCGCTGGTGGCCGGTGTGGTGGGCTCCCGCAAATTCGCCTATGACATCTGGGGCGATACCGTCAATGTCGCCTCCCGCCTGGAAACCAACGGCAAGGCCTGGCAGGTCAACATCTCAGAAACCACCTACGAGCTGGTCCGTGATCATTTCGAAGTAGAGGAACGCGGGAACATCCCGATCAAGAACCGCGGGGAGATCGGTATGTATTTTGTAAAACCGAAATCGGAATTCAGGGAACTGGTATATTGATCACCCGGTTCACATATCACATCCCAGTTTCGAGATCACCCATTTTCCATTTTCCTTCACCAGGTTGAAATGGTGCACCCGGGTATCCGCCTCCATAGCGGCGGATGCCTCCTCGCCTGACAGGTCGACGGTGACCGGCGCTTTGGTCCAGGACGCCAGGTCCCAGTCCTGCGCGCAAAAATAGGGGTCGGCGTCCAGGCAGGAAGGCGGCTCGTCCTTTGGTTCGTTCTGCCACAATTTTTCGCAATTCCGGTAAAAGGCTTTTTGTCCTTGCATGAAAGCTTCGCCCACAAACCCTGTGGCTTTGAATTTACCCAGATAGGCGTCGAGCTTCAGGGTATCGAGCTTGAGATGGGCTCCGGCGTCATCCACGAAATCAATTTCGGTTGTTTCCGCGAAAGGTCCGTACCACGTGTAAAATCCATGGATGACAGCCTCGCAGGCCTTGCGCGCATCAGCCCTGGCCAGGGATTCGGCGATAATGGTCCGGATTTCGCCCCGCATGCCCATCAGCACTTCGCCCTTGAAATAAACCGGGATGGAATCCGGCAACGGGTCCATTCGGGAGATCGTATCGTACAAGGCCGCCTGAAGATCTTCCAGGGTAGCGACCGGTTTGCCCAGCAAGGTCATATGTCCTTCCTGGTCAGCTGTTATCCAGGCATTGGCTTCCGCGTCCGATGTACTTGAATTGTTGCAGGCATGCAGGATAAAGACCGCTGCCAGGAGGGATAAAAAAAGAATGGTTTTCTGCATAGTGGGTTGCATGAATTTCGATAGTGAAATCCGGGGTGAAAATAGGGTTTCTTTGGATATCGTGATCCGTTTCTTTACGGCAATATTTCCTATCCATGATTGCCGCCTGCCCGAAGATAGGAACCTGTTACTGCGGGAGTAAAAAACACCAATACCTGGCGGCGCTTATTCCTTGAAAGTAAAGAAATCTTCCAGGTTTTTTTCGAATACTCCGGAAAAAGTGGTTACAAATACCCTGTCCCTAAATTGTGTAATGGAAGTGATCTCATCATCCTCGATGCCATCATTCAGCATTTCCTGAACGGCAATAAATCCCTCAGGTGTGAGGTCGAAGTAAAATAATTGGCTCTTGAAAAAACCGGTCAGTTTACCGTCAATTGTCTGAAAATTTAAATTTACAAGATCAGGGTCAATTGTTTGAACGGAAATCCAGTTCAAGCCGTTATCGGACGACCTGAAAAGATTATTGATGGATAGCCCGTAAAGGACATTGTTGTATTCAAATATCCTATATAAAATTCCATCAAAGGACATTTCCGGAACGGCTTCATCATTTATCCTTACTGTTTTATTGGAGCATGTTACAAAAAAATTCTTACCTACGGCATTAATGGCTATCACGCCGCCCCAGTTATCCTCTTTATTGATCTTGACACACGATAAGGTATCTACACGTTCTACGAGCAGATTGGGAAAGCCCGATATCAGATTGAAAAAATAAAAGCTGGGCTCGTACTTGATGGTATTTGAAGCGGCATAAGTTGTGTCATAAATATGATAAGGAACCAGACATTGATTCAATTCATTCAGGCCGAAACAGGTACCTAAAGAATAATAAGGCGTAT
Source organism: Lewinellaceae bacterium (assembly GCA_020636325.1). Classification (GTDB taxonomy): domain Bacteria; phylum Bacteroidota; class Bacteroidia; order Chitinophagales; family Saprospiraceae; genus JACJYC01. The sequence continues at coordinate 327,106 of JACJYC010000004.1, read as the reverse complement.
AAAATGATGCAAACAGCGGATCAATTGATTTCATTGAAAAATTGACACCACCGTCCGGAAACGGAAACCTGGTGGAATAAAAACCGAGGGAGGTTGTTTCCATGCCGACTAAAATTTCAGCACTCAAGGGCATTTTGCGCTCAATTGGATAGTTGAAATAAAGATGCGAATGAACGGCTGCTAATTCATCTGGATTATCCGGATTGGCCCGGATCGTAGAAAAGGTATTGATCCCCAATGAGTACATGACCTCGTCATTTGCAAAACTGGTCGTCTGTATCTTTTTTTCATACAAAAACATGGGGCTTGGCTCCCAGCTGTATTTTTTTTCGATCTCTACAATCACCTCTTTTTTGCAACTGCATATCAATAGGGCTGATATGAACATAAATAAATATCCTAATTTCATTTTCATGCTTTTGGTAAAAATAATCCATAAATGAACTATGAAAATAATAAGGATCTAGTATTTATCCAAAAATAGTCCACCGCATAATAGCATGTCATTCCACTCAGCCCTTAGACGAAAGAATTACCTTCGCCTACGCTCTACAGGCCCCTCCCAGCCAATCTTGCCAGGCTCACTGCCAGATATCGGCCTTCCTAAGCTCCTCAAAATCAGCCACCCCCAATTGCACCATATTATTTTGCAGGTCGTCCATGAGAATGGAAGCGGCGTGATCTCCGCCGTACTTGCCGAGTGCTGCAACGCCGTAAATGAACGGCCGGCCGGCCATCACGAAGTCGGCCCCCAGGTACAGGGCGCGCATGATATCCAGTCCGGTGCGGATGCCGCTGTCAAAAATCACAGGCGCCTTCCCGCCAACCTCCCTTACGATCCCGGGAAGCGCCTCGATCGCGGCCGGCGCGCCGTTGAACTGACGCCCGCCGTGATTGGACACATAGATGCCGTCCAGGCCGATTTCGATGGCTTTTGCCGCGTCCGCCGGGTGCAGGATGCCTTTCAGGACCACCGGGCCGTCCCAGGCGTCTTTCAATTCTCTGCAATAATCCCAGTCCAGGGTCCCCCCCAACCGGTTGCCCACGAACCCGCTGACGAACCGCATACTGTTGTTGTTGGCATAATGTTCTATGGTGCGCAACCTCGGAATTCCGTTGACCATCGTATAAAAACTCCAGACCGGATGGGTGATGCCCTCCCAGATCATTCGGGGCGTGATTTTGGGCGGCATGGTCAAACCGGCCCGTTTTGTCCGTTCCCTTTTGCTGGCCATCGGGACATCAGCCGTGACCACCAGCACGTGAAATCCGGCATCTTTCGCCCGTTCCAATAATGATTTACGGATTTCCAGGTCTTTCGGCGGATACAATTGAAACCATCCCATATCGCCGACAAACGCCCCCACCGTTTCAGGGGTCTCCGTAGCATTGGTGCTCAGGCAGAACGGGATCTTCAACCGATCAGCCGTTGCCGCCAGGTAATGCTCAACCCTCGGCCACATCAACCCGGTCAGACCAACCGGCGCGATGCCGATCGGGGCGCTATAGTTTTTTCCGAACAGGGAAGTTGCGGTCGTGGCTGCCAACGCGCCCTTGCAAAACCTCGGTATAAAATTGATCCTTTGAAATGCTGACTTGTTCCGGTCCACCAGGGCCTCATCCCCGGTACCGGAAATCAGGTATTCCCAGGCCACCTGAGGGATTCTCCTTTTGGCTTTCCGCGCCAAATCCTCAATAGCCGGGTATCGATTGGAAAGCCTGTCCTTTTGCTTTTGGTATGACATCCATTTTTATATTTTCCTCTCTCACTCTCTCCCTCTCTCACTCCCTCTCACTCCCTCTCACTCCCTCTCACTCCCTCACTCTCTCACTCCCTCTCACTCCCTCTCACCCCTCCCTCCCTTTTCTCCCAAAAACCCCAAATTCCGCCGCAGCCCCTCAAACCCTGTCCGCTTCACCGCCGACCGCCGGAAAAGCTCGCGGAAAACCTCCTCCGTCAACTCTTCCCAGTCGCCCTTTGTCATTTCCAGCAATTGCGGATGCGGCTCAAAAGCGGGTTCGCTGTGCGGTGTGCTGAACCGGTTCCAGGGGCACACCTCCTGGCAGATGTCGCAGCCGAACATCCAATTGTCAAATTGACCGCGGTATTCTTCCGGGATGGCCTCCCGCAATTCGATCGTGAAATAGGAGATGCACTTGCTGCCGTCCACCACGTAGCCGCCGGGGGAAATGGCGTCGGTAGGGCAAGCCTCGATACACCGCGTGCACGTACCGCAATAATCCCTGATCGGGTGGTCGTACACCAGGTCCAGGTCCAGGATCAACTCGGCGAGAAAATAATACGAACCGGCCTTCGGATTGATCAGCATCGTATTCCGGCCCATCCACCCTACCCCGCTGCGGCGGGCCCAGTCGCGCTCCAGTACCGGGGCGGAATCCACAAAACAGCGGCCGCTGACCTCGCCGATCTCTTCGCCGATAAAACGGAGCAGATCTTTTAATTTTCTTTTTAGTACAAAATGATAGTCCTCACCGTAGGCGTACCGCGAAATCTTGGGCGCCGCCGGGTCCGACTGCCTTTGCTCCGGGTAATAATTGTACAGCAGGCTGATCACCGACTTTGCGCCTTCCACGAGTTTCCTCGGGTCGATCCGCTTGTCGAAGTGGTTGGCCATATACCCCATCTGACCGTGCATGCCGGCATTGAGCCAGGATTCGAGCCGGCGCGCCTCCTCGTCCATCTGTTCGGCCCTGGCGATACCGGCGAAACTGAACCCCAATCGGGCAGCCTCTTCCCGGATCATCCTGGTATGCAAGGTTTTATCCATAAATCCGCAAAAATTCGCATAAAAATAGGGAACCGATTGTTAATTTGGCGCGATGAGAGTCAAACATGTCGGTTTAATCCTTGGTCCGATGGCCTTTATGATCATGAAACTGATGAGCCATCCGGGGGCCCTTTCGCCGCAGGCCTGGGGGGTGCTGGCCCTGGCTGCCTGGATGATCATCTGGTGGGTAACCGAGGCCGTACCCATACCCGTAACAGCCCTGCTGCCGATGGTTTGCCTCCCGATCCTGGGCGTGGTGCCGATGAAAGCAGCCGCCGCGCCTTACGCCGACCCGGTCGTTTTCCTGTTCATGGGCGGGTTCATGATCGCCATCACCATGGAAAAATGGAACCTGCACCGCCGCATAGCGCTCAGCATCGTCAACCTGACGGGTACCAACGCCAACGGCATCATCCTGGGGTTTCTGCTGGCGACGGCCGCCCTCAGCATGTGGATCAGCAATACCGCAACGGCCGTGATGATGCTGCCCATCGGCGCTTCGGTCATCGACCTGCTCACCCGGGGCGAACGCAAATACGCGCAAAGCGATATCCGGAATTTCGCGATCTGCATGATGCTCGTCATCGCCTACGGCGCCAATATCGGCGGCACGGCCACCCTGATCGGCACGCCGCCCAACGTGGTTTTTTCCAGCATCCTCCGGAACAATCACAACATTACTGTCGGCTTCGCCCAATGGCTCATCATCGGCATCCCGTTTGCGCTGGCCATGCTGGCCGTCACTTATTTCATGCTGGTCAAAGTCCTGTTCCGCAACCGGCTGGGCAGCTTCGAAGGCGGGCGGAAACTGATCCGGGAAGAACTCCGCAAGCTCGGAAAAATCTCCCGGGGCGAAGGAATGATCATGACCGTTTTCGGGCTCACCGCACTGGCCTGGATCATCCAGCAACCGGTGCTCAAAGCGCTCGGCATCACCGTCAAGGATATGGATACCCTGATCGCCATGACGGCCTCAATCGCCCTGTTTGTGATCCCGGTAGACCGGAAGGAGGACACCCGGCTGCTCGACTGGAAGGACACCGAGCGCCTTCCCTGGGGGATCCTCCTCCTGTTCGGCGGCGGCCTTAGCCTGGCCAATGCCCTCAAGGAAGTAGGCCTGATCGACCTGATCGGGCAAACCTTCCAGGATGCCCACCTGTCGGGGTTGTGGGTCATCCTGGGATTGACGGCCGTTTCGCTGTTCCTCACCGAGATCATGTCCAACGTAGCGCTGGTGACCGTCCTGGTACCGGTGGTCGGCGCCATCGCTGTCGGCATGGACATGAACCCGCTCTACCCCTGCATTCCGGTCACGCTGGCCGCCAGCTGCGCCTTCATGCTGCCGATGTCAACCCCGCCCAATGCCATCGTTTTTGCCAGCGGATACCTCACCATTCCGCAAATGATGCGGGCCGGCATCTGGCTCAACCTGGTCGCCATCGGCCTGATCGGGCTGCTGGCCAAATTCGGCATTCCGCTGATATTTTAAAAATACCGTATATTTGAAATAAAATTCAATACCATGAACTGGAAATTACCCACTATCCTTGTAGTTTTCCTGTTTTCGACCGGTTTGTACGCCCAATTCAGCGAAACCGGCATCGTCCATTTTTACGCCGATTATCTGGAAGGGCAAAAGACAGCCTCCGGGGAGACCTATCAGGGCCGGCTGTTCACCGCCGCCCACCGGACATTGCCTTACGGAACCCTCGTCAAGGTGACCCGGCTGGACAACGGCCGCTCCACCGTAGTCCGGATCAACGACCGGGGCCCCTACAATACCAACGGCCTGATTGACATTTCAAAAGCCGCAGCCATGCAACTGGATCTGATCCGCGACGGCATGGCGAGCGTAAGGATCGAACTGGCCTCCCAGTCAGGTAACTCAACCGCCAATTCAACGCAACTGGCCGCACGCACGCCTGCCGGTTACGACAATACCGGCGCCGGAAGGCTCACCGCAAAATCACCAGCCGCTACCAGAGCCTTTATCCCTTATACGCCCGACGAAGGATTCCAGACAAACGGGCAGCTCTTTGAGAACAAGACCGCGGTAAGCAACGTATCGCCGGAATATCCAAAACCCGTTGCCTCATCCTACGAATTCACCGACCGCGGCGTCAGCCAGGGCAACGGCCGGGTCAGCCTGCCCAATCAATACGACGTTACCGCAAAATCACCGGCCGTCGAAACCACCCAGCCCCTTTCCGGGTTGAGCGGGTACGGCATCCAACTGGCCAGTTACCAGGAGTACAGCAATGCTTCCAGGCAGGTAAAAGCCCTGCAGGCACAGGGGATGGATCAGCTTTTCCTGTTTGAAGGAACCAATTCAAAAGGCGTGAAGCTGTTCAGGGTCGTTCACGGTCCATTCAGCTCCTACGATGCCGCCGAACAGCGCAAAGAAGCCCTCCGGTCCCAATTTTTGCAGGACGGATTGGTGATCAAACTGGTGAGGTAGGGATTTTTGATTGATTCGCCACGCCGCGGCGTGGTCGATTGTTTCGATTGGGGCGTCCGTCGGTTGGTCAGGTCAATCCAACCATTCGATTCAATCGGCCTAATCGATTCAATTCCTCAATTCCTCAGTTCCTCGATTCCTCAGTTCCTCAATTCCTCCCCCATCACAGCGGTCTGATCAATTTCCCGATGCCGTTATCAGATAGGGAGCCCAGGTAGAGCCAGCCGTCTCTTTCCTGGACGCTGCTGATTTCAGCAAAGTTTTCCGGATCGGGATCCTGGAGGTTGTAAACGACGTGGGCGTCGCGGTCCAGTCCGATCACGAATGCGAATCGTTTGGGAGAAGGCAGGAGAAAATCCGGCAAGCGGGAGAGCATTTTGCGGACGGCAGGCTGCACCATCAATCGGTCAACTTTGGGGTCCCTGGGGCTGACCAGTGCGACCCAGAATACGCCTTTGCTGCCTTTGGAAATGCCGTCCGGAAATCCGGGGAGGTTCTGGATGAATACATCGCTGGTCCCTTTCCGTTCCCCTTTCAGCCAATAGCGGCGTACGCGGTACGCACCGGTTTCGTTGATCAGGAGAAAGGTCTGATCGTGGGATACGGCCACGCCGTTGGCAAAATAGAGGTTATCCAGCAGGAGGGTGGTGGCGCCGGAAGCGGGGTCATAGGCGAAAACGCGGCCGTTCGGGCGATGTTCCAACAGGTCCATTTTATAATGCTGAAGGTCAAATTTCCGGGAGGCCTCTGAAAAGTAAATGATCCCGTTATCCGCAATCTCCAGGTCATTCGTGAAGGTGAACCGCTGGTCTTCATAACCGGTCACCAGTGATTCCACCTGCCCGGAGCTGTCGATGCGCAACAAGCCTTTTTCCGCGTCGGCAACAACCAGATTGCCCACGCGGTCAAAATCGAGCCCCAACGGGCGGCCTTTTGTATCGGCAAAAACCTCGCTTTCCCCGGATTGAGGGTCAAGCCGGATGATCCGGCCTTTCGAATCCCCGCCGTAAATCCGGCCCTGGGTATCGACATCCACATCTTCGCATTGATGACAATATCCGGGAGAAAGCACGTCCATTCGGGCAAGGAGGTCGTTTTTCAGGTATTTCCCGGCCAGCTCCGGCGCTTTCGGCGGCCGCCAAAAAACGGGATCCAGGTCAGTAGGGAAATAAAACAGGTATATTGCTACCGCAAAGAGTAAACCAGTAAACCCGAACAGCCATTTTCTCATATTAAAGGGTTAGGTTGACAATTCGGTGCCCAGACACGAACGTTACCTGCCGGGGATCGGGCGCTCAGATCAAGGTTGGCGCCGGCCCGGGGGTTCCCGTTCCTGCATTCGGGCAAACCCATTCCGGCTATTAGACGCGAAGATAATTAATGGTTTCAACTTTTCAGCTTTGACCCCGTTTTCAAGGGGCCGGAAGTTAAAATCATAAAAAAATGCTCCCGGGTCTGTATCTTTTGAAAATGCAGGCATTATGTGTTCAGAAACGATCAATGACGCAGTTACCCGGGTTACAAAAAGGTGATCAAGTGCGCCATTGGCAGCCGGAAAAACTCCGCTTAAAAAAAGGGAGAAACGTTTTAGAACGAAAAAACTATTTTTGATGTTGACAAACTCCCCATTGTTGAGCACCCTGACAAAAAGCGTAGGCATGAACGTTTCAAGGCGGACTGTTTCTAAGGAAACGATGCAGGAAGAGTGGCTGGAGATCCAGGCCGCTCAAAAAGAGCCTGCCAGATTCCGGCCGTTGTATAACCGGTACTACGAACCTATTTTCCGGTATTTATATCAAAGAACCATTGATGAGGACCTGACTGCCGACCTATGCTCCCAGGTCTTCCTCAAAGCCATGCAAAGGCTTGGCGAGTACACGTTCATGGGGGTCCCTTTTTCCGCCTGGCTCTATCGCATCGCCGCCAACGAGTTGGCCCAGCATTACCGGGCAGCCCAGAAAAAAAGAGTGGTGGGCATTGACGACGCCAACCTCTCCGATATGATAGAGGAAATGGAAGAAGAATCCCCGGAGTGGATGAGGAACCTGCTCGTCCAGGCACTTGACGGACTGAAAGGGCACGAACTTGATCTGATTGAAATGCGATTCTTTGAACAACGGTCTTTCCGCGAAATCGCCGAGTTGCTCGATATGACCGAGAACAACGCGAAGGTAAAAACTTACCGGATCCTTGAACGATTGAAGAAAAAGTTGAGTCTGCAAATAAAATCTAAATCCTGAAGCATTTTTTAACCTTAAAATGCTGAAAAAACAATGGGAAACAACTACGAAATACGGCGCAATCCAGATAAACCAGACAGCAAAGCCATCCGCAAGCGCCAGGATTTTGATGCATTGCTGAACGAATTCAACGCAAATCCGCCTGTCAAAAGCAGGGCCCGCCTGCGCTATATGCCTTTTTACGCCATCTCCGTTGCGGCGGCGATCGCCCTGGTGCTGACCTTCGTATTCGTCATACACCCGCGGATGCAAAAGGCATTGCCGGATGAAAAGGCCTATTTTGCCGCACGCCCGTTCGTGCTTCCGCCCCTGAAAGATTTCAAAACCGCCCCGGAAGGCAAAACACTGAATGTCAATCAGGGCGGCGTTTTTGAATACGAAAGCGGATCCAGGCTCGTCGTTCCGGTAGCCGCCTTCATGGATGACCGCGGCAGGCTCGTGGAAGGCGAAGTCGAAATCTACTACCAGGAGATCAACGATATTGCCGGCCTGTTCCTTTCGGGCATCCCGATGACCTACGATTCGGCCGGGGTTCGTTACAACCTCGAGTCCAGCGGAATGGTCGAAGTCTATGCCGTCCAGAACGGCCAGCGCCTCCAGATGGCGCCCGGCAAATCCATACAGGTGGAACTGGTTTCCCAGATGAACCTGCCGCCGTCCCTACAGGTCCCCCCGGGGTTCAATGTCTACCAACTCGACTCCGCAGCCCGGGCCTGGGTCTACCAGGATATCGATATGGCCGGATTCCTGGGCGAAAATGCCCTCCCGGATGCCTCCGACCCCTTGTATGATGCGAAACTTGAATTGAGAAACGCCTTTACAAACGCCGAACAACAATTCAACGGCGCAGTAAGCCAACTGGAAAGCACCCTGCCAAAACCCGTTGAGCCGCCGAAGCCGCAAAAAGCGGACGGCAACCTGCCCACGTTGGAACTCGACTTCCTCAACCAGGAACTGGCTACCCGCTACGGCGACCTCTACCAGGGCGCCATCTGGCAGCTGTCTTCCAAAAATCAGAACCTGGATGAACGCGCATTCCGCGTCGCCTGGGAGGATTCCAAACTCAAGCAACTCAGCGAATGGGAATATGAACTGACACTGATACACGGCCAAAACCAACTAAAACTCATTGTCAATCCCGTATTGACCGGCGATGATTACAACCGGGCGCTAACCAAATACGAAACCGCACTTGCGGATTACAAACAACAACTGGCCCAGCGGGAGGCCGCCTTGAAATCAGAAAAGGACAAACTGGCCGAACAAAAGACAACGGCCCTCCGGTCAGCTGAAGTTCAATACAAAAACCGGCTTGATGAACTGCGCAACAACGGCGTCAATGTCCCGGAAAACCAGGCATTGGTCAGCCGGAAAGTCATCAACCGGTTCGAAGTCCATGAATTGGGGATCTGGAATTGCGCCCGGCCGCTGCTGCCCGCTGAACAAGGCCTTTCCGCTTCGTTCACCGATCAGGATGGCAATGAGCTGGAAAACTTGCCGGCCTACCTGGTTGACAAAGGCGCCAATACCATCGTCCGGTTCCTGGCAGCCGACGGAGTCCAGCTGTCCTTCAACCGGAACTCCGAAAATGTTCTCCTCGTCGTTACCGGCGAAAACCGGATCGCTATCGCCGGCAACGAGGTGTTCGGGCAGGTACCCGCTGATGCCAAATCCTTCACATTCAACCTAAAAGACTTCAACGGCAAGGCAACCGCCGAATCCGATATCCGGAAGCTTTTGATCCGTGAATAACAGAATCTCATTTTTTCATTTTGAATATTGACAAATCCACTCTACCTTAGTTTAAAATTTAAACTAAGGTAGATGTTTTTTTCGCATTTCCCTGAAATTTACCGCCCCTTCACGGGGTTGATGACCGACCTGTACCAACTGACCATGGCCTACGGTTACTGGAAAACGGGCATCTATTCGAAAAAAGCATCCTTTCAGCTGTTTTACCGCCACGCCCCTTTCGGCGGCGCCGGTACCGTTACCGCCGGCCTGGCCATGGCCGTCGATTACCTGGAAAATCTCCGGTTCTCCGATCAGGACGTCCATTACCTGGGCAACCTCCGGGACGTCAACGGGAAAAACCTCTTTGACGAAGGATTCCTCAATTATCTCCAACGGTTCCGCTTTTCATGCGACGTCTGGGCCATGCCCGAAGGCGTCGTTTCCTTTCCGTTTGAACCCTTGATGCGCATCGACGGCCCGCTTATTGAGGCCCAGCTCATCGAAACCGCCTTGCTCAACCTGATCAATTATTCCACGCTGGTGGCCACCAAAGCGGCCAGGGTCGTGCAAGCCGCTCAAGGCGATACCGTGCTTGAATTCGGACTCCGCAGGGCGCAAGGGCCCGACGGCGGCCTGACAGCCGCCAGATCGGCTTATATCGGGGGATGCGATGCCACAAGCAACCTGCTGGCCGGAAAGATCTACGGCATTCCCGTCAAAGGAACGCATGCGCACAGCTGGGTCATGTGCTTTGAGGATGAACTTTCAGCCTTCGAAGCCTACAGCTCGGTCATGCCCGGCAATTGCATCCTGCTGGTCGACACTTACGACACGCTGAAAGGGGTGGAAAACGCCGTCATCGTCGGCCGGCAACTCCGTCAAAGGGGCTATAACCTGTCCGGCATCCGGCTGGACAGCGGCGACCTGGCTGTTTTGAGCGTACAGGCCCGGAAGATACTGGACGAGGCCGGCTTCAACGACACCCTCATCCTGGCCAGTAATGACCTGGATGAAGACGCCATCACGCGGCTCAAGCAACAAGGCGCAAAGGTGGACGCCTGGGGCGTAGGCACCAAACTGGTCACCGCATTCGGCCAGCCGGCGCTGGGGGGCGTCTACAAGCTTTCCGCCCTCGAAAAAAGCCCCGGCAATTGGGAATACAAGATCAAACTTTCCGAAACCCCTGAGAAGACAACCAACCCGGGCCTGTTGCAGGTGCGGCGTTTTTTTGACCACCAGGGACAGCCTGCCGGAGACCTGATCTTTGATGCCGATGAATCCTCCCCCGGCGCTGAAACCCTGCAGTCCGGCAGCGTTTCGCATTTCGAGGACCTCCTGATTCCCGTTTTCCGGGAAGGCAAACTGGTTTATCAGCCGCCCGCGTTGCCGCTCGTCCGGGCGAACTGCAGCGCGCAGCGCGGCCTCTTCGACGGGTGGGAAGGCCGGGAATACCCGGTTGTCCTGTCCGACCATATGAAACAACGAAAATTGGCCCTGATCGAACGGAATGATGTCCCCCAATCCGAAAGCGGACATGCGCCCCGATCAATTTAATCCGGGTCAATTGCATAAAATTCAATATTTTAACAGCACATGCCGTACACCTACGAATATCCGCGCCCGGCCCTGACCGTGGATTGCGTCATCTTCGGTCTGGATGAAAGCGACCACCTGAAGGTTTTGCTCATCCAGCGAGGACATGAACCCTTCAAGGATTCCTGGGCGCTTCCGGGAGGATTTGTGGACATGAAGGAAGACCTGGAGTCCGCGGCTTTGCGTGAGCTGGAGGAAGAAACCGGCGTCAGGGACGTATTTATCGAGCAACTGTTCACTTTCGGCGATCCGGACCGGGACCCGCGCGGCAGGGTTGTGAGCGTGGCCTACTTCGCGCTGGTCAACCTGGCTGAACACCCGGTCAGGGCAGCCTCCGACGCCAGAAATGTGGAATGGTTCGAGTTGGGAAAGATACCTGGGTTGGCATTTGACCATGCCAGAATCCTGGAGGCGGCAGTCAACCGGTTGAAAGCCAAGGTCCGTTACCAGCCCATCGGTTTCGAGCTGCTGCCGGAGAAATTCACCCTTTCCCAATTGCAAAAACTGTATGAAACCATCCTGGGGGTGGAGGAAGGACTGAACAAGCGGAATTTCAGGAAACGGATCCTTCAGATGGGGGTCCTAAAGGAAGCCGGCAAACAGGCCGGTGTAGCCCATCGCCCCGCCATGTTGTACAGTTTTGACAAGGATCGCTACGAAGCCATGGCCAAAGCCAGGTACGAGGACCTGATCAAAAGAGGCGTCGATTTCGAGATCTGATCGCGCAACCGCTCCCTGACCGGATAAAACCACCCTATCGAGGCATATGAACGAAAAGGTACACCTACTGCGGATATTGCTTGTTTTTCTGATCGCTCCGTTGTTCCTCCATAGCGGTTGCAAACAGGACCGCCCGGCCGAAAGCCGGGAAACAAGCGAATTGCCGCCCCCCGAAACGGACTATCCGGAGGAGCCGTTCAAATGGGGATTTATGGACCTCAGCGGCCGCCAGGTCATTCCCGCCGTATTCGACGAAGTCCGGCCGTTTTCCGAAGGCCTGGCGGTTGTCCGGCTCCGGGGCAAATGGGGATTCATCGACAAACAGGGCCGGACCAGGATCCCTGTACAATTCAAAGCGGCCTGGCCGTTCTGCGAAGGGTTGGCCAGGGTGCTGACCTTTCAGGACAGTATGGGCTTTTTGCGCCCCGACGGAAGCTGGGCCATTCCGCCCGTTTGGGAACAAGCCGACGATTTTCAGGGAGGCCGCTCCGTCATCAGGCAGGGCGAGCTTTACGGTTTTATGGATACCACAGGTACAACAGTCATACCACCTGCCTATGAGCAGGCGGCCGGTTTTGAAAACGGCTATGCCGGCGCCAGGCAGGACGGCCGCTGGGGCATTATAGACACAAACGGCAAATGGGTCATTCCGCCCCAATTCCAGCGGGTCAGCAGTTTTTCCGAAGGGTTTGTCAGGCTCAAACAGGACGGGCTTTTCGGTTTCATGGATGCCCGCGGCAAATGGGTCATTCAGCCGGCATTTCAATCCGCAGGCGATTTCCAGGATGGGCTGGCGCCCGCCAAAAGCGAGAACGGTTACGGGCTCATCAATACTTCAGGCAAATTCGTCGTGCCGGCCACTTTCGATCAGGTGCTGCACTCGGGCCCCAACCGATGGAATGTAGCGCTCAACGGCAAGTTCGGCGTCATTGACCAAAACGGAAATGAGATTCACCCCATCCGGTTCGATCAGCTGTACACCTTTTCAGAAGGCATCGCACCTTACGCCGTCGACGAGTTCTGGGGTTTGGCCGGGATTGACGGCGAGATCATTACCCCGCCGGAATTCGGGCTGGCCTGGGATTTCCACGACGGCCTCGCGAGAGCCGTCACCCGGGCGGGAATCGCCTTTATCGACCGGCAGGGCAACACGGTGATCCCTCCTTTTTACTACGAAGCCCGGGATTTTGCAGACGGATTGGCGCCCATCCAGCTGACGAGGTAATCAGTGGGGTTTTCTGCACATTTTTTACAAAAATTCTTGCTACATTCATCCCGATGAAGCAAAACCAACTTAAAATGATCCAAAACAACCACCTCCTGAATTGGGGCAAGGCGACCCTGCTGTTCGCCGGCCTGCTTTTTTGCATTACCCTATCCGCCCAGCGCGGGAAAGTCAAAGACCCGCCGGCACAGGCCGGCGAGCTGAATCCGGGGTTTGAAACCGCCCTTTTCGACGCCGTTGAATGGCGTGAGATAGGTCCGTTCCGGGGCGGCAGGTCCGCAGCGGTTACCGGGGTGCCCGGCCACCCGAATCTGTTTTATTTCGGAGCAACCGGCGGCGGCGTCTGGCGTACCAAAGACGGCGGACAGACCTGGGAGAACATTTCGGACGGTTTTTTCGGCGGCTCCATAGGGGCGGTGACCGTCAGCGAATACGACCCTAATGTCATTTATGTCGGCGGCGGCGAAGTAACCGTACGGGGCAACGTCTCTTCCGGTTACGGCATGTACAAATCCGTCGACGCCGGCAAAACCTGGACGCATATCGGCCTGGATAACTCCCGGCATATTCCGCGCATCCGGGTACACCCCAGAAACCCTGACCTGGTGTATGCGGCCGTACTGGGCGACCTATACAAGTCCAGCGAAGAAAGGGGCGTATACCGCAGCAAGGACGGCGGCCAAACATGGGAACGCATCCTGTTTGCCAATGCGGATGCCGGTGCGGTCGACCTCGTCATGGATCCCAATAATCCGCGCATCCTCTATGCCGCAACCTGGCGGATCCGCCGGACGCCCTACAGCCTTGAAAGCGGCGGAGACGGTTCGGCTCTTTGGAAAAGCACCGACGGCGGCGATCACTGGACCAATATCTCTGCCAACAAGGGGTTGCCGGAAGGAACCTGGGGCATCGTCGGGGTTACCGTTTCCTATGCCAACTCGGATCGCGTCTGGGCCATAATCGAAAATGACAACGGCGGCGTATACCGCTCCGACGATGCCGGAGAAACCTGGCGCAAGGTCAATGACGACCGGTCCCTGCGCCAGCGCGCCTGGTATTATTCCAGAATTTACGCCGATACCAAGGATGAGAACATCGTTTATGTGCTCAATGTAAGCTATCACAAATCTACCGACGGCGGCAGCACCTTCAAGTCCTTTAACGCACCCCACGGCGATCACCACGATCTGTGGATCGCGCCGGAGGACAACCAGCGCATGGTCATCGCCGATGACGGCGGAGCCCAGGTCAGCTTCGACGCCGGAGAAAACTGGTCCACCTACGGCAATCAGCCTACCGCCCAGTTCTACCGGGTCGTTACCGATAATTATTTCCCGTACCGGATCTACGGCGCTCAGCAGGACAATTCCACTGTCCGGATCGCTCACCGGACCGACGGCGGCTCTATAGGCGAACGGGACTGGGAACCCACCGCCGGCGGTGAAAGCGCCCATATTGCCGTTGACCCCCTGGACAATGACATCGTTTACGGCGGCAGCTACGGCGGTTATCTGACCCGGGTAAACCACCGGACCAAACAGGTGCAGTCGATCAACGTCTGGCCCGACAACCCGATGGGCTACGGCGCGGAAGGCGCCAAGTACCGGTTCCAATGGAATTTCCCCATCTTTTTCTCGCCCAACAACCCCAGGAAGCTTTATGCGCTTTCCAACCACGTGCACATCAGTTACAACGGAGGCGACTCCTGGGAGCTGGCCAGCCCCGACCTGACCCGCAATGACTCGACCAAGCTCGGTCCTTCCGGGGGGCCCATCACCAAAGACAATACCAGCGTTGAATACTATTGCACCCTGTTCGCCGGCGCGGAATCGCCATACGAAGAGGGCGTTGTCTGGGTCGGCAGCGACGACGGGCTGATCAACCTGAGCAGGGACGGCGGCCAGTCCTGGTCGAATGTCACCCCCGCCAAAATGCCGGAATGGATGATGATCAACAGCATCGAACCCGATCCGTTTGTAAAAGGCGGCGCCTATGTGGCCGGAACCCGGTATAAACTGGGCGATTACAGGCCTTTCCTGTACAAAACCGAGGATTACGGCAAGACCTGGCGGTTGATCGTCAACGGCATTCCGGAAGACGAATTTACCCGGGTAGTGCGGGCCGACCCCAAGCGAAAAGGGTTGTTGTACGCCGGCACGGAGAAAGCCATGTACGTTTCCTTCGACGACGGCGAAAACTGGCAATCGCTGCAGTTGAATTTGCCGACGGTCCCGATCTGCGACCTGGCCGTTAAAAACGATAACCTGATCGCGGCTACGCAGGGCCGGGCCTTCTGGATCATCGACGACCTGACGGTATTGCACCAGTTGAATGACAATATCGCCAAATCCGACCATTTCCTGTACAAACCCATGCCGACCTACCGGATGGGCGGCGGACGCGGGCGGCGGCCCTCCAGGACCGAGGGCGCCAACCACCCCGGCGGCGTTATGGTTCACTTCTACCTGAAGAGCCAACCCGCCGATACGGCGACCGTCAAACTGGGTTTTTACGAAATGGGCGGCGACCTGATCAAGGAGTATTCAACCAAAGCCAAGGACGAGCGCGAAAAATTGCGCGACCTCAAGGCAGGCGGCAACCGTTTTGTGTGGAATATGCGCTATAAGGACGCAACTTCTTTCCCTGGGATTATCCTATGGGCAGGCGGCCTGACCGGACCAACGGCGCTCCCCGGTAAGTACAAGGTCCGTTTAACAACCGGCGGAACCACCCAGGAACAGGAATTCGAAATCCTTCCGGACCCCCGGTCGGATGCTTCCAGAGAGGACCTCATTGCCCAGTTCCAGTTCCAGATTGAGGTGCGCGACAAGATCTCCGAAGCTCACCAGGCCATTATCGACCTGCGGGAAGCCAAAAAGCAGATCCAGTCGTTCAACGACCTCTACAAGGACGACGACAGCATGAAGGAGATCATCGAAAAAGGAAAGTCCATTTCCAAATCCTTGTCCGAAATAGAAGAATCGCTCTATCAAACCAAAAACCGGAGCAATCAGGACCCGCTCAACTACCCCATCCGGCTGACGGATAAATTGTCGGGGGTCGGGTCGGATGCCGGCGTCGGTCAGAACCGGCCGACAAAACAGGCCTATGAGGTAAAAAAAGAACTGACGGGCAAGGTGGATGATCAATTGACCAGATACAGGAAGGTCATGAGCGAAGAAGTACCCGATTTGAACAAAATGATCAAGGAAAAAGCCGTCGACCTGATCAAGCTCAAGTCAAAGCCGGAGGTGAACTGAATTGACGTTGTTCCAATAAAAAATGCCGCGGCAAGAAAACGGCCGCGGCATTCCAAACTTCTAATCGTATTATTCACCTAAACATAATCGTCTCACTCTTCAAACTCCGTTTCTTTTCCGGTTTCTACCGGAGAATTGAAACTGAAGGCCAGCAGGTCATGGACCGTAACAATCCCGGTCAATACCCCGTCTTCGACAATGGGCAGTGAATGGAACTTATTGGCCAGGAAAACATCTGCTGCAAGGCCAATGGAATCTTCAGGGTCCAGGATCATCGGATCTTTGGTCATGATCCCCGAAGCATTTAAATGAACAAATGATTTATCCGACCAGGTTTTACCGGTGGTCTGTCTGGACAGGTCATAGTAGACCCGCAGAAAATCCTCCCGGCTGATGATCCCGATCAGGGTGCCGTTTTCCACAACCGGCAGGTGATGGAAATTATTCTTGACGAACAACTCTCTGATCTTCGGCAACTTGTCATCGGGATTCACCGTGATAACCGATCGGGTCATAATGTCGGATACCGGTACGTTAGGATTCATGGTTGGTTGGTTTGTTTCTAACAATAACCCAAATTTACCCTCCTTCACCTACAGGTATGTTGACGGAAATCACCTCAAAAAGAGATGTTTGTCACTGGTCATCCGGCTGGTTCGGCTGCTCAATCCCTACAGGCTTAAGCAAGCCTGCGGGCTTAAGAATCCGGGCGGAATTATTGCTCCGTCGGGTCGGCTTTCAGGGTAAAGGTCCTTTCCACCGGATTCAAGGGTGTATTGACCATATTACCGTCCTTGTCGACCAGCGTGAGTTTGATGGTATTGTCGCCGATGGGCAACCCTTCGATATAGTACGGCTGCCACTTGTCGATCATATGTTCTTCGCCGTTGATCTCAGCTTTGACCTTATAGTCCGTTCCCAGGGTGCAATTGGCCAGGTAGAAATCGAGCATGACCTTGTCGGTCTCTTTTTTGCCGATGTATTCCCCTTTCGGGCGGCTGTAGAAGAGCATCGGGTCCATGAGGTCGCTCGTGGCGGTGAAGGACTTATTGGCCACCGAAATCTTTTGCACCTTCGAAGCGGCTTTGGTTTTGATGCTTTCGTGATAGGAACGCGAGAGAAATGCCAGAAGATAGTGCTCGCCGTCCGGGATGTCGTACTCAAACTCGCGGGTGTATTCTGCCGCATAAGGGGCATTGTCGACAATAAGGTGGATATGCTGCCCTTTGGCTGAATTGGCGCACATTTTGGCATCCGCATCGGGGGTTTGCACGCCGAGCTGATAAGTGGACCCGCCGATGCCGAAGGTAAATTTACCGTCCTTGTATTCCATTGATTCGATGGCGGCGTCAGCGAATTCGGTGGAAGAGGCGAAGGGAGTAACCGTATACTTTTGTGCAGGCGGGGTCTCTTCAGTTTGTTCCGAAGGGGCGCTGTTGTTGCAGGCCGCCAAGGAAAACAGTGTCAACAATAAAAAAAATGAAAGTGTTCTCATTGAAGATGTATTTTATGGTTAGTAATTTTGTAAATACAACGCTAATAAAGCCTAAAAAGGTCGTATGTCCAAGCAGGAAAACATCATAGAACTCCAGGTAGAGGGGATGGATTGCAACAATTGCGCCCTGACCATCAGCCGGTACCTGGAACGAAAAGGCCTGGAAGATGTTTACGTCAACTTTCAGACCAAAGAAGTCCGTTTTCGCCGGAACGACGAAAAAATCACGCTGGACGAAGCCCGCAAAGGCATTACCAAACTGGGATATACACTGGTAGAACCTGAGAAGGACGAGGAATCACCGTTCTGGTCATTCGATAAAAAATTGTTGCTCAGCACGATCTTCACGGCGCCGCTCCTGATCAACCACCTGTTGATGGTTGCGGGCGTCCATGTTCACTGGTTAAACAATGCCTGGGTGCAATTGGGTTTGTGTTTGCCGGTGTTTTTGACCGGCGGGCTTCATTTTGGGCGCAGCGCCTGGAGTTCGGTCAAAGGCGGGGTGCCCAATATGGATGTGCTGATCTTTATCGGCAGCTTCTCCGCATTTGCCTACAGCATGGTCGGGCTGGTCCTCAATAATCCGGACTACCTGTTCTTTGAAACCTGCGCCACCATCATCACCCTGGTTTTGCTGGGCAATTGGATGGAACGGCGGGCAGTCCGGCAAACCACCACAGCCATTACGGAACTGTCGAAACTTCAGGTGCAAAAAGCCAACCTTATCCTGCCCGACGGCAGCAGCGTGACCATCAACCAGGAAGAGATCCGCAAAGGAGATATCCTCCAGGTAAACGACGGCGATAAAGTACCCACCGACGGTAAAATACTGACCGGTGAAGCCACCCTGGATGAATCCATGCTCAGCGGGGAAAGCCTTCCGGTGGAAAAAAATCAGGGCGATCCGGTTATCGGCGCCTCGCTGGTCACCCTCGGCAATTTTCGCATGGAGGCTACCGCCGTCGGCCGGGACACGGTGCTGGGCCAGATGATCGAGCTGGTCAAGACCGCCCAACAGGATAAACCGCCCATCCAACGGCTCGCCGACCGCATCAGCGCTGTTTTTGTGCCCGTAGTCCTGGGCATTGCACTGCTGACCGTGCTGGGCGGGCATTTTATTTTTGATCTGCCGTTTTCCAAAGCCCTCATGAACAGTATTGCCGTACTGGTGATCTCCTGCCCCTGTGCGATGGGCCTGGCCACCCCTACGGCGGTCATGGTCGGCGTCGGCCGCCTGGCCCGCAACGGCATCCTCGTCAAAGGCGGCAAAACGCTGGAAATATTCGCCGGTATCCGGAATTTCGTCTTCGACAAAACGGGCACCCTGACCACCGGTGAGTTCAAGGTCGAAAAAGTTGAATACAAAGCCGGTCAGGAATCCCGCGCCAACACGCTGATCTACAAACTCGAGCAGCATTCATCACACCCCATCGCCAAATCCCTCACCCGGGAATTTGCCGGTAAAGCCAACGGATACGACCCCGGTCCGTTATCCGTAGAGGAGGTCAAAGGCCGCGGCATCCGGGCGACGGACACTAACGGTAACGTGTTTGAGATCGGGACCGCAACCAAGGCCGCCGACGGAGCAGGGGGCATGAGCTCCATCGCGCTCCTGGAAAACGGCGAACAATTGGCGACCATCACCCTGGCCGATCAACTCAGGCCGGACGCCGGAAAAGCCATCCGCTACCTCCAGGCCCAGCAATTGCACCCCGTGATCCTCAGCGGCGACCGCCAGGCCAAAACAGCGCAAATCGCCGGAGAGCTCGGCATCAGCGACTGGTACGCGGAACAGCTGCCTGCGCAAAAACTGGCCGTCATTGAAAACCTGTCGGCCCGGAACCCGACAGCCATGATCGGCGACGGCATCAACGATGCGCCGGCCCTTGCAAAAGCCACCCTGGGCGTTTCCCTGAGCGGCGCCACCGGGGTCGCCATGCAGTCCGCCCAGATCATCCTGCTGAACGATCGCCTGGAAAACCTACCCAAAGCCATCGGCATCAGCAGGGCTACGGTTCGCACCATAAGGCAAAGCCTGTACTGGGCGTTTGCCTACAATATTGTCGCTATCCCGATCGCAGCAATGGGATACCTCAACCCGATGTGGGGCGCCCTTTTTATGGCTTTTTCCGATATTGTGGTCATCGGAAACGCCGTTCTGCTTAAAACCCGGAAAATAACGTAAATGTGGAATAAGATTTTTTACCTCCTCTTCGGTCTGAAAAACTCCCCTTCCCCGCCGGACTCCAATTTCTCCCAATTGGACCCCGACAAGATCCTGGTTACGGGAGAAAAACTGGCAGAGAGCATCCGGGACAGTTTTCCCCATTCGGGCCTGCTCCGGGTTTGCGGCGAATTCAACAGGGCCGCCCAGAGCGCCCGGATCATGGCGGAAAAACTATCCCATCCGGTCTGGATCCTGCGCATTCTGACCTGGATCGCTTCCGCACTCATCATCGGTTTGTCCGTCTGGGTGATTTCTGAACTGATCGGCCGGACCCAAAGCCTTTCAGAAGGGCTCAATGAGATGGTTCAAACCGTTGAGGCCGCCACCAACGAACTGATCCTGCTGGGCCTGCTCCTCCTTTTTCTCATCCAGATGGAAGAACGCATCAAACGGCGCTTCGCGCTCCAGGAACTCCACCGGCTCAGGACCTTCGCCCACGTTGTGGACATGCACCAACTCACCAAAGACCCCACTGAATTGCTCGGCAACGGCAAAACCGCTGCCAGGCTGCCGGACAAGCAGATGAACCGCCATGAGCTCCACCAATACCTCAATTACTGCAGTCAGTTATTGTCCATCAACAGCAAGATCGCCGCGCTTTTCGCCCAGAATATGAATGACCCCGTCGTACTGGAAGCCGTCAACGACCTGGAAAACCTGGATCAGGGACTGGCCGCCAAAATCTGGCAAAAGATCATGATCCTGGATCTGGCGGAAGAAGACGGAACTGAAGAGGTCCGGTAACCGGTTTATCTTTTGATCACCTTGCCGACGAATGGTTGCCCGTCCTGCAGCACCCGCACAAAGTAAATTCCCGGGCTGAGCATCTCCAGGCGGACGACACGCTCATAAGCTTGCAACACGTCTTCCCGGATCAAATCACCCGTCGCATCCCAGACCGATACCTGTACGGGGGCGCCGGAATCCGGCAAGGAAATCCGTACAAAATCAGTCGCCGGATTGGGGTATAACGGCAATGCGGCCGTTTCCAAAGGGCCGGATACACCGGATACCATATCCTGGGTGACCACCCCGTCAATGCAGAAATAGGCGGGCGTGTTCATCCCGAATGCCCCCACGTCGCTGGAGCTGAGCGTGAATTGCAAGCTGTCGGCATTGCCGAGGGGAGACAGATCCAGCCAGGTCCAATCCCGGACGATATAATCCTGGGCGTTGTCCGGAAAACGAAAATCCGCCAGGTAAAAATCCACGCTGTCCTGCCCCAATTGGCCGCTCAGGTATTTTTTGACGGTCAGCAAAAAATAATCCGGGTCATTGCCGGTTATGCCGCCGAATTTCTTGGCAAACATATCGCCGTCGCGCATGCTGAGATAGGCATAGGTATTATTGGTCACGTACATGCCCGCAACGGGACTGCCGGTGGCCGCCCCGGTCAGCTTCATTATGGAAGCTCCGACGACAAAACTGACGGCAAAGGCGGTCGATCCTCCCTGGCCGCCGCCGGCAATCGCGCTGGTTTCATTGATGTATCCCGGCGTCAGGGTATCCGCCTTGGCGGAAACGGCCCATCCGTCCCAGA
Organism: Lewinellaceae bacterium; assembly: GCA_020636325.1. Lineage (GTDB taxonomy): Bacteria > Bacteroidota > Bacteroidia > Chitinophagales > Saprospiraceae > JACJYC01. Next base: position 305,825 of record JACJYC010000004.1, on the reverse strand, counting down.
CCATCCAGTTGCTGTTGTAGTGATTCGGGAGGGAGAGATTTCCGCTTTCAAAATGCCCGGCACTACCTGCGTCGATCGTGTAATCTCCGGGCAATAGGCCCAGATTTTCAAAGCCCGCTGTGGTTTGCGCCCGAATCAGGGAAAATGCGAACAAACAAACGGCAAGTAAAAAGAGCGTCCTCATGATTATGATTTAAGGTGATGAATCGGATGATCGGTCAAAAACCAGGTCGGCAACAAGGCCTGCCCTCCAAAAGCGGCCGGGCATCGGGCGCCGTTCGACAACCCGGTAGTCTTCATCCCAGAGATTGCCGATCTGAACGGTCAATCTCAGCGGAATTTGCAGGAACCGGAAGGCATGTTCCAACTCCACCGCCCCGATTGAAAAGCCAGGCAGGTCCTCGTTGATGCCGTTCACCGGCCCGGCATACCGGTGGCGATAGGTGGTTTGGAATGCTTTGTACCGGAAAGAAATGGAACCGACAGCCTGTTGAACCGGGACGTAAAAGAGTTGCTCGCCCCTGGCAATGCGCGGATTCGGGAGGGCTATTTCATTGGTCGACCGGGTCAGGTCCCAACCCAGCATTGCCTTCAGGGTGGCCTTATGCCATGCTCTGGTCAGGTTCATGCGGGTTTCCACCCCACGGCTCCGGACGGCTGCAATGTTTTGCGGGGAATAGAGCTGCCGATCTTTCAAAGGGGCCCAAAGTATCCAGTTTTTGATCCGGCGGTGGTAGGCCGTTGCAGTAAATTGAACCCTGAAGCTGGATTTTACGGTGTGGAAGTCCACCCCGAATTCCTCGTTCCAGCCGTTTTCAGGCAACAGTTCCGGATTTCCGCCCGGTTGCCAGTAAAGGTCGTTCAGGGTCGGCAGCCGGTAATGCCTTCCGGCCCTCGCCGTCAGGGTAAGGAACCTGAAAATGCGGCCTTCCAATCCGACGCCCGGCATGAAGGGTGAAAGGTGGCCGTCAACCGTTTCAACCCTGGCGTCCAATTGACCGGTCCAGGAGTTTTCTTCATGCTTCCAGGCGCCAAAAAGGGCCGACCTCGATTGGGACGCCGGCCCGGCATAGGCTCCGGTTTCCGCCCGAGTACGGTATGTTGAAACGGCGCCCTGAACCCTGTTGTGACCACTGGGGATCCAGGTCAATTCGACCTCCCCCAGCCCGGTAACAAACCGGCTCCTGGAATCCACCGCCGAAAGCGGATCTTGATAGTCCAGATTTTCCGTGAAATACCCGGCCCGGGCCTGCCAAACGGTTGAATTGCCGGTCTTTTTCCAATGCAGCGCCAGCCGGGTGAACCGGTCGGCCTGCACGGCTTCGCTCCGGGTTTGGGTCAGGGTCGGCGGAATTTCCCGGTCGGCTTTCTGGCGCCATACCCGAAGAACAGCTTCCTGGCGGGATGCGATCTTCCAGCCCAATTCCTGGAGGATGCCGGTTTGGCGCACTGCGGCATTTGGCTGTTTTTTTGATGGTAAGGAAGGCGCCGGTTGAAAGGGAAAGTCATTGTCCGAATGTTGAAGAAACGGCCGGGTGCTGCCGAAAAAATCGCCTTTCCCGTACCGGATCACGCCGGCATAATCCCGCCGGCCGAAGCTACCTGATGCAGCCAGCAAACGGGCGCTTAACCCGGTCTCTTCGGGATGATGATTGTCCAGAAGGACGGCTCCGCCGACCGCGCCGCTGCCCCAGGTGGAACCGCCTCCGCCATACGAAACAGCCAGGTCGTCAAACAGAACTGCGGGTAAAAGAGAGAAATCCAGCTGCCCCAGCATTGGGCTTTGGATGGGCAGTCCGTTCCAGATGACCGCCGTCTGACCTGCGCTGCCGCCCCGGATGGAGGAAGTCGCCAGGCTGCCCGGCCCGTAATCCTTGATATAAATGCCCGGAACCGTCTTCAGCCTGTCCGCCAGGTTATCGGCCATAGAAAACCCGGTAGCCGCACTGTCCATCGTTCCGACATGGGCGCCCACCGGCCGGTCCCGCAACCTGCCCGCCGATACTTCCACTTGCGGCAGGACAGACCATGCACTGTCTGACTGACCAATGACCGACCAGCTGGACAAAACTGCCGCAACAAGAAAGGAGACCCCTTTCCGGAACCTATGCGAATCCGAAATGACTGCCATAGCAAAGGTTTAAACCCCGCTTGCAGGTCAAAAGGTATAAACGGTTACAATTCAGAGGAATACAAACTCCGCCGGATTGCCTTTTCGCTGCCTTTCACCCGAAAGCATAGAAATATTTAACCGGTACATGGCAGGTCTTCTGACTTTCCCGATTGCCGGCGGCCTTCCCATCCTGAAAGGACAGTGGCTTGGAGATTCCGGCAATGTGAAGCGGCAAACAAACCGCATCGGGATTACAGCTGCGGGGACAGTCCCGGATTTGCACCGGATTCCCTTTTCATACAAAGCTGCTGCTGCAGCGCTGTAACCATCACCGGTACAAAGATAGGAAAAGGATTATTTTGGTTTATGGGTTTGGGGTGGTTTGTTTTGGTTTATGGTGGTTTATGGTGGTTTGGGGTGGTTTGGGGTGGTTTATTTTGGTTTGTTTTGGTTTGTTATTATTCGAGGCCAACGGGACCGTTCAGAATTTTGTGTCACCGGATTTTTAGCATGCGCAGCTTGCTAAAAATCAGATCTTTGCGTCTTTGCGTCTTTGCGTGAAAACACTGTTTTGAACAGCCTCAGGCCAAATAACAATAAATCCGGCATCGCTCAAGGGGATGGCGGCTAGTAACGCGAAATTTAGGCGCCACTGGACCAACAATAACAAAATGACACTCCCCTGACTGCCGGTCCAATTCAAAAAAATTAAGTTTGCAATAAAAAAAAATGCCGGATAAAGCCACCATTGCCAATTGGTTCCAGCAACTGCAAAATGACATCTGCCGCCAGCTCGAAGCGGCCGACGGACGAGGTCGTTTCCGGGAGGATTACTGGGAACGTCCCGGCGGCGGGTATGGGTACAGCAGGGTCATTTTGGGGCAGCATATCGAAAAGGGCGGGGTCAATTTTTCAGCTGTCCACGGTTCGATGCCGGAAAAGATCTCCCAGGCGTTGCAAGTCCCACCGGGTAATTTTTTTGCTTCGGGGGTTTCCATCGTCCTGCATCCGGTCAATGCGCATGCGCCCATCATCCATATGAACGTCCGGTATTTCGAAATGGACCATGGAATCTGGTGGTTCGGCGGCGGCATCGACCTGACGCCGCATTATGTCGACCGCGAAGACGCGGCCCGTTTTCACGGCGCCCTCAAAGCGGTTTGCGACCGGCATCATTCAGATTATTACCCCGCTTTCAAAAAGTGGGCGGACGATTATTTCTTTATCCGGCACAGGGATGAAACCCGCGGCATCGGCGGTATTTTTTTTGACCGGCTGTCCAGCGAAGGTGGGTTTTCAAAAGACCAAAGGTTCGGATTTGTGCGGGATGTGGGCGAAGCATTCGCGCCATTGTACGCATCCCTGCTGAACAAGCATAAAGACAAGCCCGTTTCAGATCAGGAAAAAAACTGGCAGTACCTGCGTCGCGGCAGATATGCGGAATTCAACCTCGTTTACGACAGAGGGACCAAATTCGGGTTGGACACCGAAGGACGAACGGAATCGATTCTGATGAGCCTACCGCCCATGGCAGCCTGGGAATACGACCATCAGCCGGCGGCGGGAAGCCGGGAGGCGGAAACGTTGGGGTTGTTGCGGAAGGGGGTGGAGTGGGTGTAGGAGAGGGTGAGAGGGTGAGAGGGTGAGAGAGGGTGAGAGAGGGATTTGCTCATTGAGTTTGGTGGAATACTGGGCCGGCAGCTTTTGCGCTGATCAACGCGGGCTTTGTGATTTCCTTATGGGCCTTATGGTTTAAAAGATCAGTCGCAGAGAATGGTGATTTGTTCTGTTTGGATGGTATTGCTTTCGTGGCCGGCCTGATCCCGCATTTTTATGGTATAGAACATGGTATTGGTCGGGAAGGTCGTGCTTTTCACGCAGGCGGTACTGTTGGGAAACACGCAGCAGATGCCTGCGCCGGGTTTGTTGAGGATCTTGATGGTGATCTCCCCGCTGATGCCGTTGCCGGCGCCCTGACGGGTGAATTCAGGAATAAAAAAGGGCGTAACGGAATTATCGCGGCTGTCCATGACCGAAATATCGGGGATGCCGCTTTCGATATCCCGAAGGTCGCCGTCGCCGTCTGTGAAATTGAACCGGATCTCAAGGGTATCGAGGGGGGCGGTGGGGCTGCCCTGGTGGACCGTTGTTTTGTTCATTCCGGCGTAGGTGATGACCGGTTCGTCCGGATATTCGGGCGCCTGAACGCAGGAGTTGGAAAGGGTCAGGGTCAATGCTATGGCCAGGAAGATCAATTTCGATCGCATATTTCCAGTTTATTTGTGATTTGACCTTTGTTTAGTAACCGAAAAATACGGATTTTAGTTTTTATTTGACCCGATTTCTCAAATAATAGCATTCGGTTTACATTTCTAGGCGACCGGGTGTTCAAGGATTTCAACATTATGCAACATCCGGAAGCGCGCCGAAACGAATTGTCTGCGAGGATCCAGGAAATGACGATGGTCCAGTTTCCGGACCTGGCCATGGCGGTTTTTGCTTTCCAATATGCGTACAACCCCCTGTACCGGCGTTTTTGCGAGCTGACGGGCCGAACGCCGTCGACCGTCACCGGTTGGGAAGAAATACCTTGCCTGCCCATCCGTTTTTTCCGGAGTCATACCATCAAAACCGGCGAATGGGAAGCTGAGGCCGTTTTCTCCAGCAGCGGCACGACCGGTCAACATACCAGTTACCATCATTTGCGATACCTGGACTGGTACCGCACACTCTCCCGGAAGGGATTTGAATATTTCTACGGCCCCCTCTCCGATTATACCCTGTTTGCGCTGTTGCCGGCCTACCTGGAACGATCGGGCAGCAGTCTGGTCTTCATGGCGGACGACTTCATCCGGCAAACCGGCAAGCCCGAAAGCGGCTTTTTCCTGGACGATACCGAAGCGCTGCTGTGGCAACTGGCGATCACTAAAGAAGCCAGGCGACCGTTCATCCTCCTGGGCGTCAGTTTTGCCCTCCTGGAACTGGCCGAACGCTTTTCTCCAGATCTTTCCGGCGGCATTGTCATGGAAACCGGCGGCATGAAGGGCCGCAGAAAGGAGATCACCCGCCAGGAGTTGCACGGCATCCTGACCGATGGGTTTCACCTGACCGGGATCCATTCCGAGTACGGCATGACCGAGTTGCTCTCCCAGGGATGGTCCAAGGGCCAGGGGATCTACCGCCCCTCTCCTACCCTGCGCGTCCGTTGCCGGGACATTACCGATCCGTTCTGCCTCAGGGATTGGGGCCGCACAGGCGCCGTAAACGTCTATGACCTCGCCAATCTGGACACCGTCAGCTTTATCGCCACAGACGACCTCGGCAAGGTTTATCCCGATGACTCCTTTGAAATTTTGGGCAGATTGGATGCGAGTGATATCCGGGGGTGCAATTTGTTGGTGGATGCTTGATACTTGGCTCTGGATGCCGGCCAGGTTCCAGCAACATCCAGCATCCAGCATCCAGCATCTAGCATCCAGCATCTAGTATCCAGCATCAAGTATCCAGCATCAAGTATCCACCACGCCGGGGCGTGGCAGCATCAAGTCATCCGCTTCAAATAATCCTCCCGGACCGGTTGGAATACATCCAGCACAATGCATTCCGTATGGGCAAAGCCGCTGTGCAGGGTGTTGGAAGGGATGACCACCGCGTTTCCGGGCCCCAGCATATGCGTTTCGCCGCCGACGGTCATTTCCAGTTTTCCGGACAGGACATTGGTGATCTGCTCGTGCGGGTGGGAATGTTCCTGGAGTTGGCGGCCTTCTTCGATCCGAAACCGGATGACGGACATGGTTTCACTGTGGATCATCCTGGCGTGGAATCCCGGGAAGAGTTCAACCTCGGGGATGTCATCTACATTGAGGAATCTCTGTTTCATGAAGGGTCGATTTTTCTGGCTTTTCGCGGTTTTTCTCCGGTTTCATGCCGCTTGATGTATTCCGCCAGCAGGGCATCCCGCTGTTGTTTTTCCTTGCGGCCTGCTTTACCGTACATCCCGGCTTTCATCCTTTGCCGAAACCCTTCGTACAGGGACACGGCACAGGCGACCGAAATATTCAGGTTCTGGACGAATCCCATCTGCGGGATCAAAAAATTCCCGTCTGAATAGGCCAACGCTTCCTTTGACAGCCCGTCGCGTTCATTGCCGAACAACAGTGCTGCAGGTTTGGCCAGGTCAAGTTCGTAGAGGGAAACGGATTCCTCCGCCAGGTGGGTGCTGAAGATCCGTTTGTAGTCCCGCTTGACGTGTTCAAAACAGGCTTGTATATCGGTGTAATAATGGACGTCAACCCAGCGGCGCGCGCCGGCAGAAGTTCGCTTGCCCAGGGCAATATGATCCGGCGACAGTTGCGGTTCGGTGTACAGAACAAAGATCTCGCGGATGCCCACCGATTCGCACGACCGCAGCACGGCGCCGATGTTGTGAGCATCGTGGACGTTTTCCAGGATGACGGTGAGGTCAAACTGGCGATTTCGGACTACTTCCTTGAATCGTTCCAGTCGCTCCTTCCTCACAATACGTCAATTCACCGGTTGGAACTGGTAGTTGTAGAACCGCAGGATGTTCACAAACTTGTTCTCAAATTGCAGGACCCTCGGCAGTTCAACCCCGGAAGTGGTACCGACCCGGATCACGGGTTCGATCTGGAACCTGGTATGGAGCGCTTTGGTCGGTTCCTCGTTGAGGAAGTACTGGAACTTGGTGCCGTGTTTCTTCAGCATGCGGCCGCAATAGAGCGTAAGGTCATAGCCCAGGAAAGCCTCCTCTTTCGGAATGGCGCCGAAGCGGTCGTAGAAATTCTGTTTGAACAACCGGATCTCCGGCGACAAGGGATCGAGGTAGCTGCTTACGCTGATATGGACGTTGAGCTTGTCGTAATAATCGAAATCGATCCTTTCGAAGTCCCGCCATTGGGGCATGCCGTAAACGATGATGTTCTCGTATTGCTCGCGGCTCAGGTCGATCTTGCGCAGCAGGCTGTAAACGAAGTTTTCCTCCCAGTTTGGAATGATGAACACCGTGGTGTCGGAAAGCTGGATAAAGGGCAGCATGTTTACATTGTCGAGCGCTACGGACTGGTCGGTAATGATCAGCTCGGAAAGCGGCGCCACATTGACGCTGCCCGCCCATTTTTTGTACTCATCCTGAAAATAGGTGAGCCTGGCCCGTTCTGCGGCATTGTCCCGGCTCACCAGCACGATGTCTTTGGGGGCATGGTGTTTCAGGGCGTGGTCCATGATGGCCTGGCAGTGGGTTTCCAGGGAAGGGTTGATCTGCACGTAATTCTCGTTATCCTCGCTCGCCGAATTGGAGGAAGAGCTCTGCGGAGACACCAGGACAATATCCTTGTCTTTGGCGTATCGCGCCAGGATCGTGACATTGTCGCGCCGGTACGGCCCGATGATCAGGTGAGCGGCAGCCAATTCCTTATTGGTCTTGGTCAATTGCGTGACGGTTTGATCGCTGGCCTTGCTGTCGATGGCCGACACATTCAGCCGGATCCCCTCCTGGGAGAGCACATCCAGGGCCATTCTGGCGCCTGCATAGAAATGGAGCGCCCAATAGGAATTTTCGTAGATGGTCGCATCAAGCGCATTGAACCGGTCGGTGAGGAACGGCAGCACATACGCGACGTTGTAGGCCGACAACAACTCGGAATTGTGTTCCTTTTTGCCGATGGGCTGGTTCGGATTGGCCGGCACGTCCACGCTTTGGTCGGAGGTGATGGGCGGGTAGGTGGTTGCGGCCACTTCCTTCCACATGATGGTATCCATCTTCTCCATGACCACTTCCTCAACGGTTACCCAGGTACCGGTGACGGGGTCGTAAACGCGTTTACCCTGGATGGCGTCCAATTCCTCTTTTGAGCGATCGGTTCCCGGGGTGGTTTGCGCTTTTTTGAACAATTCGCAGGAGGCCAGCAGAAATGGGATGCAGGCAAATGCCAGAACCATTAACAGTTTATTCCCATTCAATTGTAGCCGGCGGTTTGGTGCTGATATCATATACGACCCGATTGATGCCTTTGACATGGTTAATAATTTCGCTGGAAACAGCGGCTAAAAATTCGTGCGGCAGACGGCTCCATTCGGCGGTCATGCCGTCTACGGAGTTCACGGCGCGCAGGGCAACAGCTTGTTCGTAAGTTCTTTCATCGCCCATCACGCCGACTGATTGTACCGGTAATAGAACGGCTCCGGCCTGCCAAACCTGATCGTAAAGATCGAATTTACGCAGATATTTTAAAAATATAGCATCCGCTTCTTGCAAAATCGCCACTTTATCGGGCGTCACTTCTCCCAGAATACGGATGCCGAGGCCCGGGCCGGGGAACGGATGCCGCCCCAGGATGGACTGCGGAATGCCCAGCTCGGCGCCCACGCGGCGCACTTCGTCCTTGAACAGCATGCGGAGCGGCTCGACGATCCTGAGCTTGAGGTGCTCGGGCAACCCGCCGACGTTGTGATGGGATTTGATGGTAACCGACGGGCCGTGCACGGATACGGATTCAATGACGTCGGGGTATATGGTGCCTTGTCCCAGCCAGGAGATCTCCGGGTGGGCTTCGGCTTCTTCTTCAAAACATTCGATGAACAGGCGGCCGATGATCTTGCGCTTCTGTTCGGGTTCCTTTGCGCCGGCCAGCGCATCCCAGAAGCGGTGGCGCGCGTCGATCCCCTCTACATTCAGGCCGATGGACCGGTAAACGCTGAGCACTTCGCCGAACTCGTCCTTTCGCAGCAGGCCGTTGTCCACAAAAAAGCAGACCAGGTTTTCACCGATGGCCCGATGCAGCAAGGTAGCCGCCACGGTGGAATCGACCCCGCCGGAAAGCGCCATCAGGACGTGGTCGTCGCCGATCTTTTCCTTCAGTTCGGCTACGGTATGCTCTACAAAAGAGGCGGCTGTCCAGTCCTGACTGCACCCCGCGATATTGACCGCAAAGTTGTGCAGTACGGCCGAGCCGTCGAGACTGTGCGTAACCTCCGGGTGGAACTGGAGGCAATAAACGGGCGCCTCAAAAGCGCCTTCTCTTGCCTTGAACGCTGCGATCTCAACGCTGTCCGTTCCCGCGATCAGCTCGAACTGTTCAGGCAAGCGGCTGATGGTATCCGCGTGCGACATCCAGACCTGGGAATCCCTCGCCATACCGTCGAGGATAGGATCCGGTTGAAAGATGCGGGTGAGGTTGGCTTTGCCGTATTCCCGTTTTTGGGACCGCTCCACCTGACCGCCGTAATAGTCGGCGATGTATTGCGCGCCATAGCAAACCCCTAGTACCGGGTAGCGGCCGATGATGGGCTCCAGGTCGATGCGCAGAGCATCCGGCTCTTTGACCGAGAACGGGCTGCCGGACAGGATCACGGCCTTGATGGAGTCGTCCGGCTCGGCCGGAAAGCGGTTATACGGCAGGATTTCGCAGTAGATATTGAGTTCCCGCACCCTCCGGGCGATCAACTGGGTGTATTGGGAACCGAAATCGAGGATCAATATGCGCTCATTCATCGCGCAAATATAGGAAGTTGTTTGTTGCGGGGTGTATTTGGGGGCGGAAACTTCAAATAGTGGGGTTTCAGGAATGTGTGGATTTTTGGATCGTAAAAATTGAAAAGGTGGGTAAAAATAAGGATTGTCCCAAAGAATCCTTTTTATTCGTGAATAATGATTGAGGCGTTATTAAGTTCTACTAGTTTGTGTCCCTCTTCAAAAGCCTTACCAATGGTTTCAAAATTATTTTCAAAAAGTTGAAGCAGGATTTTGTTGACGATGTTTCAGGTAGTAATCATCAAGACACGATCTGGAATTCCATGCAAGATACGATACTTGGGAAAATCACTATCTTCTGAAATAACAATCCGATTCTCCGCCATAGCTATCCGGACAATCTCCGGATCTTCAGTAAAATTTTACCGTGGCAAGTCACGAGTATGGATGGCATCTTGCCCATTCTCGTTAAGCCAGTTTTTCAGGGATATAGGTAAATGAGCGTCGACAATAAACTTCATTAGTTATGCAGCTTTCACATCCAGAATACTTTTTACTTTCATTAGTTTTGCTGCGAAAGCCAGGCAGGCTAAAATATCTTCTTTCTCCAGATCAGGATAATCTTCCAGGATTTCCTGATGTGTCATTCCGGCGGATAACAGATCCAGAATGATCTCCACTGGGTAGCGCATATTTCGAATAGTCGGTTTTCCGAAGGAAACGTTCGCGTTGATTGTAATCCGGGCCAGCAAATCTCTTTCTTGCATCTTGACAAAGTATTTAACATCCAATTTACTACTATTTACCCAAATGTGGCAACTGAAAATATTATTACTTCAATCACTAATCCCTGAAATGCCTTTTGCCATGTCCAAAATTAAAATTTTTGAATTGTAACAGCGTCCGATCTATTTTGGGGCCGAAACTCGTATTCCTCCCGCGTTCCCTATCTTTGTACAAACAATTGAACAAAACGTCCGGCAGCAAAGCGCCCCGGCGCAGTGACCCGGATCACAAATTACGACTATTATGATCAAACGGATGTGTTATTGTTTTGCCGCGATCCTGCTATCGGCCTGCGGCAAAGAAAACACGGTACAACAGGATATGCCCGCCTTGTTCTCCTTATTGTCAGCAGACCAGACCGGTATACATTTCAAACAAAACAGCTCCCTCCACCCCAACGATGTCGCCGGCATCTCCTCAGGCGGCGGCGGCGTGGCGGCGGGAGATATCAATAACGATGGATTGCCCGACCTGCTCTTCTCCGGCGGCGTCCAGAACAGCGGCCTGTTTCTGAACGAAGGCGACCTTCACTTCAAAGACATCACCAAAAGCGCCGGCATCAAGGATTTTGAGGAAGGGGATGCGTATACGGAATGCGTCAATTTCGTGGACATCAACGGCGACGGATTCCTGGACATCTACATCACCAAGCTGGGCATCGCCGGAGATTTCAAAACGGGTCAATTCACCGATTTCGGCGCCAATCTCCTGTATGTCAACAACGGCGACCTCACTTTCACGGAAAAAGCCAGGGAATACGGCCTCGACCTGATCGGGCAGACCATCGCGGCGCAATTCTTTGATTACGACAATGACGGCGACCTCGACGTTTACTTGATTCAGGGCTCCGAACCCGGTTCCACCTTCAATTTTATCTATTACGAGAAGAAACCGGCCTTCAAATGGTTCCGGGATATGATGTTGGAGAACCAGGACGGCCGTTTCGTCGATGTGACCGACCGGGCCGGCATCCTCAACCAGCGCAATATCGGATTGAGCATCTCCATCTCGGATGTCAACAACGACGGCTTCCAGGATATTTACGTGGCCAATGACTTTTTCGGCCGCGACTACTTCTACCTGAACAACGGCGACAAAACCTTCCGGGAAGCCTTTAAAACCTATTTCAGCAAAAGCCCGATGTCGTCCATGGGCTCCGATTTCGGCGACGTCGACGACGACGGCTACGAAGACCTGTTCGTAGGTGAAATGATGCCCGCCACCTATCAGCGGCAAAAGACCAATCTGGTGCCGTTTTCCATTCAGGTTTACGAGCAATGCGCCCGCGAACAGGCGCCCCAGTACACGCGAAATATGCTGTCCCGCAATTTCGGCGGCAAACGGTTGCGGGACCTCGGCTTTTTTGCCGGTGTGTACGCCACGGAATGGAGCTGGTCCTCCTTCTTCTTCGACGCCGACCTCGACGGGAGCAAAGATCTGTTCATCGCCAACGGCATCCGGCGCGATATGACCAATATGGACTACGTCAAGAGCAATTTCGGCGAGTCCTATACCGAAATGGCCAACCCGGTAAAACAAAAGGAGGCCAACCTGGTGAATATCCCCTCGGTGACCACACCGAATTTCATTTTTAAAAATGGCGGAGACTTTCAGTTCAGCGACGTGAGCAAGGACTGGGGGCTGACCGATAAAGTGCATACGCGGGGCGCTACCTACGCGGACCTGGACAACGACGGCGACCTGGAGCTGATCTGGAATAACCTCGACGCACCGCCTTCCATTTACAAAAATCTGGCGCGCGAAAAAACGGGCAATCACTACCTCAAACTCCGCCTGAAAGCCGCCGGCCGGAATACCTTCGGGATCGGCGCCCGCGTGGAAATCCGAAACGGCCATGGGGAAAAGCGCTTTTTTGCCCTCCGCAACCAGCGGGGATTCCAGTCGACGCCGGAGCCGGTCATCCTCGCCGGGCTCGACCGGGCCGCCGCGGCCGACAGCGTGATCGTGTATTGGCCTTCCGGAAAAACAACCCTACACCCCGGCCTGGCAGCCGACCAAACCCATTTGCTGGAGGAAAGCGGTTCTGACGACTGGACGCCGGCACCGGCGGCAGTTCAACCTTTGTTCAGCGCCGAAAACCTGATCCAATACGTACACCCCGAGAACCATGATTACGTCGATTTTAAAAATGAACGGCTCATCCCGAGGACTTACTCCAAAATGGGCCCTTATATCGCTACAGGAGACCTCAACAACGACCGGCGCACCGACATTTACATCACCGGAGCCGGCGGTAAAACCGGGACGGCCTGGTTTCAAACCGCTTCCGGCGCTTTTTCCAAACGGGAATACGCCACCCGCCCTCCGGTGGCCAATCTGGAGGAATACGCGACTTCCATTTTCGATTATGACGGCGACGGGCACAATGAACTATTTCTCACCTACGGCTCCAATGAAAACGGCGCCCTGATCGGGAAAGGATTCTACCGGTTCGATGCCGGCGGACAGTCCACCATTTTGCCGCTACCCGGCATGACCACCGACCAACTCATCATTTTTGCAACGGCTGCCCACGCCGATATCGACGGCGACGGCGACCTGGACATTTTTCTGGGCGGACTGCTCAAACCGGGGGAATTCGGCAATATGCCCCGGTCCTATCTGTTCCTGAATGACAAAGGCCAATACACCGAGGCCGGCGCGTCATGGGCCAAAGACCTGGCCAATCCGGGCATGGTCCGCAAAGCGGTTTTTGCCGATATCAACGGGGATCAGCGCCCCGACCTGATCCTGGCCGGCGAATGGATGGGGATCCAGTATTATATCAATGAGGGCAACGGATTCTCCAAACAGGAAATATCGGGAACCAAAGGACTCTGGAACACCCTTGAGGTCTTTGATGCGGACGGCGACGGCGACCTGGACCTGGTAGCCGGGAACCTGGGTAAAAACCAGCTTTGGCGCGCTTCCGCCTCCAAACCGCTGACCTTGCTGGCCGGCGATTTTGACAAAAACGGCAGCCTGGACCCGCTCATTTTTTACTACCAGGGCGATACCCGGGGAGTGTTCTCCAACCGGGATCTTTTCGTCAGCCAGATGCCCTTGATGAATAAGAAATACTGGAATTTCAGTGATTTTGCAAATGCTTCCTACAACAATATCCTGACGCCCGAAGAGCGCGCCGACGCCAAGACCTATGACGCGGAGGAATTGGAAACCTGCCTCTTCATCAACGACGGCGGAACATTTTCGCTGAGGCGGCTGCCCGCCATGGCCCAAACATCTGACTGCGAGGCCATTCTTCCCTTTGATTTCAACAAGGACGGCCATGTCGATCTGCTGCTGGCCGGCAACTCCAATCAAATGCATTACGAAAGCGGCAACATGGACGCCTCGGAGGGATGGCTCCTGATCGGGAAAGGAGATGGGAGCTTTACGGCGCATGATGCCGGTGAATACGGATTGGACCTTTCCGGTTTTGTCAGGGATCTGGACATGATCGGGGTGAACGGCGCCAATTTTCTGATCGTTGCCAATAATTCCAGCGCTGTGCAGACATACCGGCTGCGATAGTGTAAGTCAGGAGGCAACTCGAAGTTGCTGCTTCCTGACCTCAAAAAAGAAGGCTGCCCGGATTCCCGGACAGCCTTTTTTCGGGGTTTTCACCCGATTATTTTTCAGTAACGGTAAGTCATTGGAAAAAGATTTTCGGAATTGTTTCCGTCAACCATCCGCCGTCTACCGTCAACCGTCAATTTATTTATCCCACCAAACGGGCACGTTCTGTTCGTCGCCGCCCATTTTGGATACCTGAGCGTCATAGTTGGAGCCGTTCAGGTCGCGCTCGGTCGTCGGATAGTCGTAACGAACCGGAATGGTGCCGAACTGGTTCAAAGGCACCGGAGCCGGAACAAGGGTAGGATATCCCGTCCTTCTCCATTCTGCCCATGCTTCAAAGCCGTTCATGAACAGCGCCACCCATTTCTGGTATTGGATCTTTTTAACGGCATCAGCAGCGCTGTACTGGATTTCCGGCAGTGCGATGAAAGCGTCGTAAGCAGCCTGATCAAAAACGCCCCACTGTTCCCAGGAAGCTTTGATACCGGCCTTGTAGAAATCTTCAGCAGCAGCTTCGCCACCGCCGATCATGCCCAGGTGAGCAGCTTCCGCCATGCTGAACAGCAATTGGGCGCGCACCAGAATATAGGTCGGCGTGGTTTTCTGACGGATGGATTCTCCCAGGAAGGAAACCGAGTTCGGCGTAATGTTGCCGGCCTGGTCCTGTTCGAGGCCATAAGGCATCCCTTCATAGGATTGCGTGTTGACAGCCTTGTCAGCGAAAACCGGAATGCGCGGGTCATTGACGGACTTCATGTAGTCCATGAAAGGCTTGGCAATCGTCCAGTCGCGACGCGTTTCGAACGCATCTTCCCATGGGTTGTCATTGTTTTCGTCGGAAAGGTGGATATAGGTCACATTTTCGCCTTCTTCCAATACGCCGTCGCTCATGGCGGCTGCGAATTCGGACTTGGCTTTACCTGCGTCCACATTGCTCAGGCGAAGCGCCATGACCATCCGGATCGAGTTGGCAAACTTTTTCCACATGGAAAGATCGCCTTCAAACAGGATGTCACCGCTGATGGTACCGGATACATCCAGTGATGAAGCGGCAGACTTAAGCGTGGCAAAGATCCCGTCATAAACAGCCGATTGATCATCGAAGCCCGGCTTGAAGTTAGCCCGGCCCTGAAGCGCCTGCGAATAAGGGATATCGCCCCAAGCGTCGGTCATCATCCAGAAATACCAGGATTGCAGGATCTTGGCGATGGCAATCTGATTTTCGTTGCTGCCGTTGATCAGCTGCTTTTCTGCCGTTTCCGCATCGCTGTTCAGTTTGATGATTTCCTGAAGATCTTCCAGCGGCCCCTGATAGGTACCGTTGTAGCTGAAGTCGGAAGCCCCGTAGCGGGAGCTGTCGGTATAGTACTTCTGCGTAAGGTGCTGGACATATTCCAGCGGCTGGCTGGAAGCGACCTGCCCCGGCATCGACCTGATGGCAGAGGTAAACAAGGCCGCAGTACTCGGTGTGGACGGGTTGTTTCGGTCGATGTTCATATCGCCGAAATCCGAACAGGAACCGAGGAAAAGGGCCAGGGTCAGTGCGAATAACTTATAAATATGTTTATTCATGTTTTTAGCTTTTTATGGTCAAACAAATCCTGCATTAGAAAGAAAGGCCGATGTTGAAGCCAAAGGCGCGGGTCTGAGGCAGCTGACCGCCTTCATACCAGTATCTTTCCGTTTCGGACGGGTCAAACCCTTTAACTTTCGTGAACATCAGGGCCAGGTTGCGGCCGACGACCGAAACGTCCAGACGCTTGATGAACTTCAAGCCCAGCTTCTGCGTATCGAAGGAATAGCCGATGGCTACTTCGCGCAGTTTCAGGTAGGTTGCATCGGTCATCCATTCTTCACCCAGGCCGAAGAACTGCTTGTAGTAGGTATCAGCCGACAGGTAGATGTCGCTCGGTTGGCCGTTGGCCAGCAAACCGTCGGAGCGTACGCCGCCGCCGTCAGCCGGATCGTCGCGCTTGTTGCCGCCGCGGTCGTTAAGGCCAACCGTTTCAGCTGCAAGGCCGGAATAAGCGTTGAACATCCGCGTAACCGAGTAGTACTGACCGCCTTTCTGGAAGTCGATAGCAGCCGACAAGCGGAAATTCTTGAAGCGGATCTGGTTGATCAAACCGCCGGTGAAATCCGGAAGGATGCTGCCCAGTTCAACGTTTTCATCATACAGGAAAAGGCCGTTTTCGCCAACCAGGCGATTGCCGTTTGCGTCGCGGCGATAAGCGCGGCCGACAACGGTACCCCATTCTTCACCTACGCGGGCGTGAACGGAAATGCCCCTCCAGAAAGGACCGCCTTCGAAGCCGGAACCGCCGATTACGCGGGTATCCAGACCGTCAGCCAGTTCTTCCACAACGGATTCGTTTTTCGCCCAGTTCAGCGTGATATCCCAGTTGAAGTCGCGGGTTTTGATCGGCGTACCGGTCAATTGAACTTCCACACCCTGGCGGCTGATGTTACCGGCGTTGATGATGGCCGTTCCGAAACCGCTGGTCGGCGGCACGGTCAGGTTCAGGATCTGGTCGCGGTTGTCATCCCGGTAGTAGGTGAAATCGAAACCAACGCGGTTGTTCAGGAATTTCATTTCCAAACCGGCTTCATGCGTAGAGGTCAAAGCAGGCTTGAGTTCAGCATTCCGGAGCGTATTGGGCACCGCCATTGCAGGAAGGCTTCCGTAGAACGTGTTGGACGGAGCGCTGTACACGGTATTGATCTGGAAGGCATCGATATCGCTGCCCACCTGAGCGAAGGAGTAACGAACTTTACCGAAGGAGAAGACCTTGCTGTTCATCAGTTCGGAGAACACGAAGGACGCACCGATCATCGGGTAGAGGTAGGAGTTGTTATCCTGCGGCAGTGCGGAAGACCAGTCATTGCGCACCGAGAATTCCAGGTAGAGCATGTTGTCATACCCCAAAGAACCGCGGCCGTAAACGCTGCGTACTTCTTTTTCCGAAACCAGATCGGAAACGTTCGGTTTGTCGATTGAGTTACCGATGTTGTAGAAGCCCGGGATAGCCAGACCACCTACCGTAGATGCTGCGTATGCTTCATTGTTATTGCGACGGATGTTGGCGCCCAGGTTGAAGTCATAGGACACTTTGCCGGCAACGCCGTCGTAGGAAAGAAGCGCTTCATAGTTCATTTCGTTCCGGTTGCCTTTGCCGGTGGCATAGAAAGGCGTACCCAGACCGCCTTCGGTGAAGCGGCTGTCGTTCCGGTAATCCAGCAGGTCGGTACGAATGAAACCTTGCAGTTTCAGGTGCTCCATCAGGTTCAGCGTAATGCCGAAGTTACCGTACAAGCGGTTTTCGTAGTAGTGAGGAGCATTTTCGTACAGATCGTAATACGGGTTATCCCAGTACAGCGGGCGGGTATCTTCCGGGCTGCTGATGTTCCAGGAGTTGAAAGAACCGTCTGCGTTCTTGTAGTTCCGCAGTTTTTCAATAACCGTCTGGCGCTGGAACCACTGGTTGAAGCTGCCGGTCAGACCTGCGCCGTAACCTTCCAGGATATTGCCTTTCTGATAGGTGTGCTGGTAGTTGACGTTGGCTGAAACCGTGATCAGCTTGCTCAGGTCAAAGTTGCCGTTTACCGACAGGAAGTTCTTCTCCTGGCGGGTATTGGGCAGTACCAGTTCGCGGGTAATGTTGTTGTAGTTGATCCGGAAGGAATAATCATCACCGCCGCCGTAGAACGCCACGTTGTTGTTCAGGTTCATACCTGTTTCGAAGAAGTCGCGCACGTTGTTCGGTTGGGGAGCGAACGGTACTTCCTTGCCGAAGTCGGGGGTGCCTTCGTACCAGCTGTAGTACGGGCGGTACGGCGTTCCGTCAAGACGGGGACCCCAGCTTTCGTCAGCTGAGTAGTCGATGATGTTCTGACCGTCGAAAGCAGCCCAGCTGGCCGGGTGGATGGCCGGGTTGTAGGAGAATTGGATGAACTCCTGGTCATAACCGCCGCCGTACTCATTCTGGTATTCCGGCAGGAGGTTGACGTTGTCAAACGTCGAAGAGGAATTCACATCAATCCCCAGGCCACTGCCTTTGGCGCCTTTCTTGCTGGTGATCACCACCACACCGCCGGATGCGCGGTTGCCGTAGAGGGCGGTAGCGGCAGGGCCTTTCAGAACGGATACCGATTCAACGTTATCCAGGTTGACGGCGGATGCGCTCACCGGCGTTCCGTCCAATACATAAAGCGGATCTGAACCTGTGATGCCGTTTACACCCCTGATCCGGATGCTGCCTTCGCGGAAACCTGCTGAAGGCGAACCGACGAGCTGAACACCGGCAGCCTTACCGCTGAGTGCGTTGATCAGGCCGGAGCTGCGGGAAATGTTGAGGTCTTTCTGGTCGACCTCCTGCACGGCATAAGACAGTGATTTCTTTTCACGGGTGATCCCTAAGGACGTTACGACCGCTTCCGTCAAGGTGATCCCTTCGCTGAGGGTCAGGTTGAGAACCGTCTGGGTTCCAACTTCAACCTCTGTGGTTTCAAAGCCAGTGTAGCTGACTACCAAGGTAGTAGCACCTGCGGGGACCGTAACGTTGTACGTGCCGTCAATATCAGTGACAGTACCTGTGGTGGTACCTTTTACCAGAATACTGGCGCCGATGAGCGGCTCTCCAGACTGGTCGGTAATGACACCTGTCACCGATTTCTGCGCCATAGCAACGCCGAAGGCGCCGACCACTAGCGCAAAGGCTAGGAAAAGTCGTTTCATACTAGTTTGTTTTGATGAATAAATAATTGCGATTTATCTCAGGATAAATTTGTCTTTGTTTTTGGGACTACGGGCAGTCAGATAACCCGCTTGATTTTGAATGACAAATCGCATTTTACGCCAAAAAAAGCATCAACAGATTGTGCGACCCATAAAATGGTTTTCAACAATTCGAGTTTTTTCGTTCTTGGGATTATCAGATCGGGGTCAGGTGCCGCTTTCTGGACATTTTGCTTTGATAGTAGGAATCATGTGGCGTTTTTCAGGAATAAGGCGAAATTTCGCTCAAAGTTATGGACTTTTTTACCATTAACTAATACGATTTGCCTGCCCGAAATGCTGCCTTTATCAAAACATTTTTTTAAATACTTGACATTCAATAATTTACAACAAAATCAAAAAAATCAAAATTTTCAGGATACCAGTTTTCTGAGGTACATCTGTATCGTGTTTTGCAAACCGAAATACAATGCATCACTGATGAGCGCGTGCCCGATCGAAACTTCGAGCAAGCCTTCAACGTGATGCCTGTAGAATTGCAGATTGTCCAGGTTCAGATCGTGTCCGGCATTGACGCCGATACCGATCCGGGCCGCCAGGCTGCCGCAACGCGCATGGGCTTCTACCGCTTTTTGCGGGTCATTTTCGAATTGGCGGGCAAAATCACCGGTGTACAGTTCGACCCGGTCAGCGCCGACGCTTTTTGCGCCTTCAACGGCCGCTTCGTCCGCATTCACAAAAATGGATACGCGGATGCCCGCAGCCTGAAGCCTTGCCGTTATGTCTTTGAGGAATCCGGCCTCCTTTCGGGTATCCCAACCCTGATTGGAGGTCAATGCACCTGGCGGGTCAGGCACCAGCGTACATTGATGCGGCGGATTGGCCAGCACCAGTTGCATGAAGTCTTCGGTCGGGTTGCCTTCTATGTTGAATTCTGTGGCGACTACCGCTTTG
Organism: Lewinellaceae bacterium; assembly: GCA_020636325.1. Lineage (GTDB taxonomy): Bacteria > Bacteroidota > Bacteroidia > Chitinophagales > Saprospiraceae > JACJYC01. The sequence continues at coordinate 286,169 of JACJYC010000004.1, read as the reverse complement.
AGGGCGGGAATATCATCGTATCGGATATGGCGCTGGTCGGGCCTGGGATGGACCGTAATCCCCTGTGCGCCGAAAGTTTCGCAGTCTTTGGCTATCTGAACGAGGTCAGGCAGGTTTCCGCCCCTGGAATTCCGGATCAGGGCAACCTTGTTGATGTTCACACTCAATCGGGTCATGTGCGGGCGTTTTCAATGTGCAAAGTTGGGGAAAATTATGGAAACGAACAAATGTTCGTACTTCGGATTAATATAATATTCAAGTGGAAATCATCCTGCAACGGGCCGGATTATTAAGCCCTATAAGCCTGCCTGCGGCAGGCAGGCCTCTGGGCTTTTCAATCCGCTTCACGTAAAAAAGTGTCCGGTAGTGAGATTAAAACCCATCATTTACGAGTCATCCCGAACCCCGGGCTAAGCCGAAATTCGGGATGACGCTTCTTAATCCGGCATCCGGGTATGTTACCCGCCGAAATCGTCAAATGAGATATTGTCTTCCGGCACGCCGAGTTCGTCCAGCGATTTCAGCACGGAAGCGTTCATCGCGGGCGGGCCGCAGAAGTAGTATTCGATCTCTTCCGGCTCGGGATGGTTCTTCAGGTATTGTTCGTACAACACCGGCATGATGAACCCCTTGAAGCCTTCGCCGTTTGGATCGTCCATATTTTCCTTGATCTTCCAGTTGTCTTCGGGCAGCGGATTATCCAGGGCTACGAAGAACTTGAAGTTCGGGAAATCGCGCTCGATCTGGCGGAATTCATCGATATAGAACAGTTCCCGGCGCGTACGGCCGCCGTACCAGAAGGAGACTTTGCGGTCGCGTTCCTTCACGGTCTGGAAGAGGTGGAACAAGTGCGAGCGGAGCGGGGCCATCCCGGCGCCGCCGCCGATATAGACCATTTCTTTTTTGGTCGGTTTGATGAAGAATTCTCCGTAAGGCCCGGAAATCGTGCACTTGTCGCCCGGTTTGAGGGAGAACACGTAGCTGGAGCAAACCCCCGGGTTGACGCTCATCCAGGCGTTCTTATTGCGATCCCAGGGCGGCGTCGCGATACGGATATTCAACTTGATGATGTTCCCTTCAGCCGGGTGGTTGGCCATGGAGTAGGCCCGGAATTGCGGTTCCGGGTTGACCATTCTCAGGTCCCAGAGCTTCCAGTGATCCCATTCCGACTGGAATTTCTTGGGGTCATCGTGGTAATTGGGGTGAGCCGTGATATCGAAATCCTTGAAGTCAACGGTGATCTCCGGTACGTCGATCTGGATGTATCCGCCCGACTGGAATTCGAGGGATTCGCCCGGAGGGAGCTTCACCACGAATTCTTTGATGAAGCTGGCCACGTTGTAGTTGGAAATGACCTCGCACTCCCATTTTTTGATGCCGAACACTTCTTCCGGAACGCGGATCTTCATATCCTGGCGGACCTTGACCTGACAGGCCAGGCGTTTGTGCTCGGCAACCTCGCGGCGGGTCAGGTGGTTGAGTTCGGTCGGCAATACGTCGCCGCCGCCCTCGTCGACATGGCATTCGCACATGGCGCAGGTGCCGCCGCCGCCACAAGCGGAGGAGAGGAAGATATTCTTATCGGCCAGGGCGGAAAGCAGGGAGCTGCCCGGCTTAACCAACAATGGATTGCTTTCATCTCCATTTATGACCAGCTTCACTTCGCCCTGCGCAACCAGGCGCTTCCGGGCGTAGATCAGCATAATGGACAGCGCCAGAATGACGGCAACGAAAACAATAACGGCGTTAACAATGATCATCTCAGAAAATATTTTATTGGCTGAAAGAGCCGTTGGACTTTAAATGGGTCCGTTCGTTTCAACTCGAATTTTATTTGCCGGCAAATACGCCCGGATCAATACCCATGAGGCTCATGAAGGCGATGCCCATCAGGCCGGTCAGGATAAAGGCCATGCCCAGGCCGCGAAGCGGCGCCGGAACGTTGGAGTACCGCATTTTTTCCCGGATGGCGGCAATGGCCACAATGGCCAGGAACCAGCCGAAGCCGCCGCCGAGGCCGAAGGCTACGGATTGGTTGAAGGTGTATTCCCGCGCCACCATGAACAGGGAGCCGCCGAGGATCGCGCAGTTTACGGTGATCAGCGGCAGGAAGATCCCCAGTGCGTTGTACAGGGAAGGGGAAAATTTCTCCACGACCATTTCAACGAGCTGTACCATGGATGCGATCACCGCGATGAAAAGGATGAATCGCAGAAAGGTCAGGTCCATTCCGAACAACCCGTTCTCGCTCAGCAGTTTTTCGCTGATAAGCCAGTTGATCGGCATGGTAATGCCCAACACGAAGATCACGGCCAGGCCCAGACCGAATGCCGTTTTAACGGATTTGGATACGGCGAGGTAAGAACACATGCCCAGGAAGTAGGCGAGCACCATGTTCTCGATGAAGGCCGATTTTATAAAGGTATTGATGAATTCGCCCATTGTATTTGTTTTTAGCTGTAGCCAGTAAATTGAGTCTGCAGGTCCGGGATCAGGAAATATCGACCAGCTTCTTGTTGCGGCTGCGCTGGATCCAGATCAGGATACCGATGACAAACATGGCTGCCGACGGCACAACCATCAGGTTATTGTTGGAGTACCAACCGAACAGGGTGCTTTCCGTGGTATTGATGAAATAATCTGCCGAAGGGCCGATGATCTTCATTTCAACGGCGCTGCCTGCAAAAAGGCTGCCTTTACCGAAGAGTTCGCGGATGAGCGCCACAATGATCAGGACGGCGCCGTAACCGAGTCCGTTGCCGATCCCGTCGAGGAACGACCGCCACGGTTTGTTGGCCATGGCAAACGCTTCCAGGCGGCCCATCACGATGCAGTTGGTAATGATCAGGCCGATATATACGGTCAACTGCTTGTAGATCGGGAAATTGTAGGCTTTAAGCGCCAGTTCGACCATACTTACCAGAAAGGCAATGATCACCAATTGGGCGATCATCCTCACCTGCGACGGGATATAACTCCGAAGCATAGAGGTAAACAGGTTGGAGAAACCCGTTACCAAGGTAACAGCGATGGCCATCACGAAAGCCGGATAGACCTGGGAGGTCACCGCAAGCGCCGAACAAACCCCAAGGATCTGTACCGTGATCGGGTTGTTATCATTCAGCGGGTCCGTCAGGAGTTTGCGTTCTTTTTTACCAAAGAACGGTTCCGCGGTTTTGACTTCTTTTTCTTTTACTGCCGTTTCAGCCATTATCTTACGATTTAAATGTCCTCAGAAGAATTATTGCTTGCTGCGGATGCTGTTGAAGTAGGGTTCATAGAATTTGATCCCTTTTTTCAGCATCTCGGTAACGCCCTCGGAGGTAATGGTAGCGCCCGTGATGGCATCCACCTCGTGTTGCTCATCCTGAGCGCCGCCCTTCCGGACTTTAATGGAAACAAGTTTACCGTCCTGGTAGATTTGTTTTCCTTCAAATTGGGCCGCAAAAGCCGGATTATCCTTGATCTCGGCGCCGAGGCCCGGCGTTTCGCCCTTGTGGTCGAATGTAGCGCCGACAACCGTGTTCAGGTCGCTGGCCAGGGCTATATTGCCCCAGATCTCATCCCACAAGCCCCGGCCGCGAACGGAAAGGATATAGTATTTCTTCCCGTCCTGGTTGAAGATATACAAGGGCAGCAGGCGGTCGCCCTCCGGTTTTTTCTTTTCCGTGGCCAGGTCGACATCTTCGGCTTTTTTGCCGGTCTGTACTTCGCCGGCCATATTCAGCACCACTTGTTCGACCTGTTTGTCGAAGATTTCCAGGATCTGATCCTCGGTAAAACCGCCGACTTTGGTCCCTTCGGGAAATTCCGCCTCAACAGCCTGGAGGATAGACCGCTTGTTGAAGATTTCCTCGTTCAGGTCGGCCTTGTTTTTGGTGACTTGCCTGAAGCCGGTCAGGGCGACAGCCACAACGCTGGTCAGAATAATGATAAATGTAATGACGTATCTGGTACTCACAGCATTTGTTTTTTATCATTGAATAATCAGGACGAGACGGCTGCGGTCCGTTTCTGACGGCGTTTCATGTTGGCGTTCAGCACCACATTATCGATCAATGCGCTGAAGGTGTTCATGAAAAGGATCGCCAGCATCCATCCTTCCGGATAAGCGGGGTTCCACACACGAATGATCAGGCCGACAGCGCCGATGAGGAATCCGTATACCCATTTCCCGGGCCGGGTCGAAGCCGCGGTTACCGGATCGGTTGCCATGAAGGCCATTGCAAACAGGAAACTCCCCATATAGAAATGGTAGTACCAGGGCACTGCCATGAATTTGAAGATATTCTCCGTATCGGCGGTGATCTGGTCGGGCGCCATGCCGTTCATGATCAGCCCCATGAAGGTGCACCCCAGTACCATGGAGACCATGATCCGCCAGTCGGCGATCTTGGTGAAAACCAGGTACAGCGCGCCGAGGATGATCAGCGGTTTGGAGGTTTCGCCGATGGAGCCGGGGATATCGCCCCACCACATCTGGTGCGTGGAATAGACGTTGAGCACGTTGTCCCATCCTCCTTTGGCGGCCAGGGCCAGCGGTGTGGCGCCGGTATATCCGTCGATTACGGGCTGGGCTCCGCTGCCGAATGTACTCCACCCGAAACCGCTGAAGATCCAGTCGAAGAAGTGGTGCGCCCAGCCGTATTGGACCGACTGGTAGCCGATGTCCTTGATCTTGTGGATGTCGGAAACCCAGACTTCGTCGCCGGAGATAAAGGTCGGATAGGCGAAGAAAATGAACACCCTGGACAGCAGGGCTACGTTCCAGATATTCATGCCCGTACCGCCGAAGGCTTCTTTGCCCAGAATAACGGCGAAAGCCACCGAAAGCCCCAGCATCCACAGCGGGATATCCGGCGGCATGATCAGCGGGATAAGGGCGCCCGATACGAGGAATCCTTCCTCAACGGCGTGCCCTCTTTTGGCGGAATACCAGAACTCGATCCCCAGGCCGACAACGTTGGTGACGATGAAGATCGGCAGGATCTTGATCAGGCCGTGGAACAATTTGAGGTGAAATCCCTCAAAAAAGCCGCCGTACATACCCAATGCTTCGAAGTGCTGCTGGCCGATGTTGTAGGTGCCGTAGAGGTAACACAACTGGAGGGCGAGCACAACCTGTACCATCAGGCGCTTGAGGTCCATGCCATCGCGGATATGGACGCCGCCTTTTGTGGTGGTGTTGGGTGTGAAGGCGAATGTAAAAAACGCATCATAGGCCGTATGCAGGAAAGGAGACTTCTTTTTATCCGGCTCAATGCGTTTAAAAAAGTTTAACAACGATTTTTTCATGGTCTATTTGCGACGTTCTGTTGTTGTTCAAAAAAGCTTATCCCTGCTCCCGCATCATTTCAAGCCCCTGGCGAAGAATCTGCTGAAGGGGCTGTTTGGAGGTGCAGACGAATTCGCAAAGCGCGACATCTTCCTCGACCAGCTCATAAATGCCCAGCCCTTCCATCCGTTCGAACTCGCCGTTGAGGATCGATTTCATCAGGGCCTGCGGATATACGTCCATCGGCAATACTTCTTCGTATTGGCCGGTGACGACAAAAGCCCGCCTTTCTCCATGAGAATTGGTATTGGCTTTGAACTTAAGGTTGGGAAACAGGAAATTGGGGAAAGAGTTGGAGATACTCGGCCTGGGTTCGATCGGCAGCAGCCAGCCGAACAATTCGTAGTAATCGCCTTCTTCCACAACCGTTACCTGGTCGTCATAAAAATCAAGGAAACCTTCGGGGCCGGATTTGCGGCCTGAAAGCACGTCACCGGTGATCATCCGGGTATTCTCGGCCTTCAGGTTGTCCTTGAGCAGCTCTCCCAGGTTGGCGCCGATGTTGGTCCGGACATAAACCGGATCCTTCAGCTCCGCGCCGGTGAGGGCTACGATTCTTTCAGCGTTAAAGCGGTTTTCGGTGAACAGGGCGCCCAGGGTGATGACTTCCTGTACCCCAAGCGTCCAGACCTTGTCTTTGGAGCCGATGGGGCGGATATGGTGAATTTGGATGCCGACATTGCCTGCCGGGTGTTTGCCGTAGAACCACCTGACCTCAGCATTGGATTCCGTAAATGCCTTGGAAGGCACGGAAGCGCTCTTGGCATTGAGGCCGAGGTAAACCTTGCCGGAAGTGAGCTTCGACAACACGTCGATCCCTTTGCGGAAGGCGGCTTCACGCCCCTGAACGACAAAATTCTGATCAGGCGCCAACGGGGCTGAATCGAATGTGGAGACGAAAATATCCCGGGGCGTTTCGGCCGGGTCGGCGATCAGATTGAACGGCCGCTGTTTAATCAGGGGCCACGCGCCGCTGTCCATCAGGAATTTCACCAGGTCCTCCCTGGAGGCTGATGCCGGATCCGGAGCATTCAGCGAGCGGTATTTCTGGGTTTTGTCGGCCAGGATGACCACCTCCGAAATCGCTCTTTTCGCGCCGCGGTTGATGGCGATAACTTCTCCGCTCACAGGCGCTACATAGTGGATTTCCGGATTGGCCTTGTCAAAGAACAAGGGATCGCCGGCTTTCACCTCTGCGCCTACTTCCACCAGCATTTTGGGAATGGGTGCTATGCCTTTGAAATTAAAAGGCTGAACGGCAAAGGTCTGAGCTTCGACGGATTCATCGATTCTGGCAGCTGCTTCTCCCTGAAGGAGAATGTTGTGGCCGCGCTTCAGCACCGTTACCGGTGAGTCCTCAACAAAATCGGGTAATTTGGGCGCGAAGATCTCTGAAATCCGCGGGAAAATCCCATAATTGACGCCCTTGCGTTGGGAGCCGGACTGGCGGGCCTCGATGGCCAGCAAATTATCAGCAACCTGAACCAGCAGATAAAAGAAGATGAGGACAGCAACCGCAATCAGGGAATAAATCAGGATATTGCTTCCGCTACTCCCGGATTGACCCATTACAGCGCCGGTGGGCAGAAAAATCATGGCTAAAAGCCACAAGCTGTTCGCTTTGTTTTTCATTACAGCAATGACTGTTTTGCTTTCCGATCACACAACGCAGACCCGGCGGCATGCGCATGCGTAACGTTTGTATTTCAAAGGTTTTAAGCTGTTTTCAGAATGGTCCGAAAAAGCGCTGCAAATATAGAAACCTTCCAATTGAAAAAAAAAGAGTGTATCGTAAAGTTATTTGGAATTCATTATTTAGACTGAATCTAAATAGATTCGGATTTCATTTGCTTTCGCCACGAAAAGTACCCGACCGCCGCCAGAACGGTGTAGACCACCATCAGCAAGGTAAAAAGCCATGCGCCCCGCCAGGCGTATAGGTAAATGTAAATGGCATCCGTGATCACCCAGTAGATCCAGTTTTCGAGTTGTTTGCGCACCAGCATGACGGTTGCCAGGACAGAGAAGACCGTCGTCAGGGCATCGGCATAGGTGGCGGCAGCGGGGGTGTATTCATCAAAAAAATAACCGAAGACAATGGTAAGGGGCAATCCGATCGCCAGCGCAAGGCCGTGTTCGCTCCAGGACATGGATGTGGTCGGCCTGACTGCCCGGGCTTCCTTGCCCCGGTCCCGGCGCCACTGGTACAGCCCCACAACCGCCATGGCCACATAGAACAATTGCAGGATCGCGTCCAGGTAGAGGTTGTAATAGGCAAAGGAAGCGTAAGCCCAGAATGAACAGCTGATCATTCCCCAGATCCAGCATACGGGTTTTTCGCGAACGGCATAAACCAGATACAGGATAGCCGTTACGGTGGCGATCCATTCGACCGGATGGAACTGACTTGCCTGGGATATTACCTGATCGATCATTGGTCAAAATGCATCCTTAATAATATGCGGAGCGATTCGCGGGTATGCCGCGAAACCGGCGGATCCCCGTTGAGGATTTCGATCAGCCGGTCTGCCTGCTGGTTGTTCCAGCGCCGGAGGGAGTCCCCGTCCGTATCCTTGTTTTCCAATGCATTGAATAACTCTACCAATTCATTGAAAACGGTTCCTTCATTCAGGTTATCATAGGGACTCGAACAGGTACGGAGCAGCTTTTCGATCGCGGCTTCGGTCGCAGGCCCGATATAGAACTGTACATCCGAACGTTGCAGCAGGCTCCGGGTCCAGATCTTGAAGGTCAATAGCGTCCGGTAGCGGTTGGGCCAGTTTTTAAGGGCAGCTTCCAATCGCAGCAATTCGTCGCGGATGATCAGTTTTTCATCGGCATGGAGCTGTTCAGCCTGCCGGTGGGTCAGCGCTTCTTCGTCCAGAAAATCGGGTTGCCGCCTCCGGGACCGGATCATCTCCAGTACGGCATTCTGGACCACCTTTGCAAAATAGGTCTTCAAGCGGACCGCTCCGGAATACTGCTCCTTCATTCTGCCCAGTTTCTTTTCCAGCAGTTGCAGGTTGACCTCCTGCACCAGCTCGTCCCTTTCCTCCGGCCCGAAGAATCCGCGGGCAACAAACCGGTTGACGGCAGCAACAATCACCGGCTGGTAGTGCTTCAACAACACCTCCGGCGAATTGATGAGCCAATGCCATTCCTGTGCGTTCGGATCCAAAGCGCTTGAATTGTTAAAAAACCTTTAAAAACCCGGCTGCGATTCCGGGCAGCAGGATTGCGGGCATAAATATAGGTGTAGAATTTGTTTTCCGGGCCTGTATTTGCCGGAACAGTTCTGCACCCTAAACAACCAAATCTTGTTCATTTAACTGAAATCACCATGAAAAACCTGATTATTTTGACGTTCGGTCTCCTGTTCCTGGCCGGTTGCAGCCGGGAGTATTACAAAACCTCCGGCTACTACGATTTTGCCGACCAGCACAAAGTCATCGCCTTCCTGCCCGTCCAGACCATCACCACCGGCCGGATCCCCAGGGGCGTCACGGATGAAATGCTGGACGAAATCGAAGAAAATGAAAGCCGGGCTTTCCAGATGGAACTCCACAACCAGGTCAGCCGTCGTACCCACAAGTACGAAAACCCCATCCGGATCAAGATCCAGCACGTATCCGAAACCAATGCGGCCCTCGAAAAAGCGGGTATCGGGATCCGGGAATCCTGGGGCATGGCCCCGACCGAACTGGCCAGGATACTGGGGGTAGACGCCGTTGTGTACACCTCCGTGACCAAAGCCCAATACCTCACTGATCTGGAGTCCTTCGGTTTGAGCCTTGCATTCACGTTTGCCTCCGTTGTATCCGACGGCTTCTTCGGCTTGTTCCCCGGCATCAAGACCAGCGATGTTTTCGTTTCCTGTTCCATCCTCGACGGCCAGACCGGCGTTTCGATCTGGGCAACCGAGCGGGAATGCCCCACCGACTGGAACCGGTCGCACAGCGAGGTCGTCCGGCAGATCACCGGATCCCTTGCCCGGCGTTTTCCGTACAGGGAATAACCCCGCCAAATCACCGGTTTTTGGGCTTCCAGGCGCTTTTTCTACCTTTACCCGACTAATTCAAGCCCAAATGCCGTCAATAACAGCATCCTTCCGCACCCCGGCGATATTTACCCGATGCGCCGGGGTATCAGCTGCCGAAAGTACGCGGATCGGCGGATTCAGCCGGCCGCCTTACGACACCCTCAATTTGGGATTGTACACAGCCGATGATCCGGAAGCGGTCAAGCGAAACCGAAGCGACTTTTTTCAGGCGCTCGGTTTTTCGGAAGACCGGGCCGCAGGCGCGCATCAGGTGCATGGCGATCGGATAAAGGTCGTAGAAGCGCCCGGCCAATCTGAAGGATACGACGCCCTGATCACCGACCGCGCCGGGATTTTGCTGACCATCACGGTAGCCGATTGCGCCCCGGTCCTCCTCCTTGATCCCGTCCGCGGCGCAATCGGGGCGGCTCACGCCGGGTGGCGGGGAACTGTTGCGGGGATTGCCGCGAAAACCCTCGGTAAAATGGGGGAGGTCTTCCGGACCCGGCCTGAAGATTGCCTGGTTTATATCGGAACCTGCATCGACGTCTGTTGTTTTGAAGTCGGCGACGAAGTAGCCGCCCAATTTACGGACCAGCAGCGCAAGTGGAATGAAAGAACGGGCAAATACCATGTGGACAATAAAGCCGCCCTTCGCGACCAGCTCATGGAAGCCGGTGTGTTGCCCCGAAACCTTGAAATCTCCCCGTATTGCACCTTCGATCAGCCCGATTGTTTTTCTCACAGACGAGACCGGGGGTTGACCGGCCGGATGTTGGGCGTGATCGGGATGAGGGGGTGAGGCCAGGCTGAGGGGGGGTGGAGACTGCCACGCCGAGGCGTGGTGGATGCTGGAGGCTGGTGACTGGATGCTGGATGTTAGATGCAGGAGGCTGGATACTAGATGCTGGATGCTGGATGCTGGTGACTGGAGGCTGGATGTTAGATGCTGGTGGCTGGATACTAGATGCTGGATACTAGATGCTGGATACTAGATGCTGGATGCTGGATGCTGGTGACTGGATACTGGTGACTGGATACTGGTGACTGGATACTGGATACTGGAGACTGGATACTGGATACTGGAGGCTGGAGACTGGATGAGCTGCCCAGTACAGCGGTCCGTTAGGATCACAATACCTGAAGCACGCCGGCAACACGTAAGCCACCGTCCTGTAGGGCCGGAATATGAAGATCTGCGACGCCGGTTGAAATCCATTCTATCCATATTTAATAGGGCCGGTTCGGAATCGACCGATACGGATGTTGCCGGTTTGGAGCAATCACATTCCGGCCCTGCAGGCCGGGAACCCGATATTCAAACCGAGCGCTACAGGATACTGGTGACTTACGACTTATGACTTACGACTTACGACTTACGACTTACGACTGACAACTGACAACTGACAACCAGCATATGCGGTTACTGTTTGATCAACTTGGCGGATTCCTTACGGCCGTCGTTTTCAACCGTGATATAATAGATGCCGGAAGGCAGCTCTGCGATGTCGAGATCTTTGGCGAACGGTGCGCCGGGCACGGCCTGGAAGGACCATTTTTTCACCAATTTTCCGCCGGCGTCATAAAGCATGGCCGGCAAGGGCCGCTCCCCTACCCTGTTGACCTCGAGCCGGAAGGCGCCGGAAGTCGGATTGGGAGATACGTTGAGGCCGACCGGCGCCAGCTCAGGCTTGTCGTTGGTTGCTACATCCGGGTCAAACTGGAAATCCCAGATGCCGCGGCCATAGGTGCCGAAACGGACGGTCCGGGAAGCCTCCAGGTATTCCACAGACCAATAAGTCTGGGTCGGCGCGCAGGAACCGCTGAGGTCGTACCAATGGTTTTTGGCCAATACGTAAACATAGGGACCGGCTTCCGTAGCCGCAAAGATCATGCTTTCATCCTCGTTGGCCGCCAGTTCAAAAACCGTAGTGGCGGGCAGGCCGAAGGAGACCGGCAGGAAATTCTTGCCGCCGTTCAACGAGCGGTAAACCGGAGAATTGGAGTATCCGCTGCCGCCGAAATAAACGACGTTGGGATTCTTTTTGGAGACATAGATCGCCTGGCCGTATAAATAATGGCCTTCAGGGATGAAATTCAGGGTTTGTTCCCAGGATTCGCCTGCATCCTTGGAGTAGAAAAACCGCCCGTTGGTAGTCGCGACGTACCAGCGGGATGAATCGCCGGGAGCGGTCGCCAGGGCTGAAACTTCTCCGCCGGATTCTGCTTTGAAATCATAATCGATCTGGGAGGGGATCACCTGGTCCCCCTGAGCTTCCAGGCGGATGAGGTACGAACCGGGGCCTCCTTCGATATTGCCGCCGGCCATGTAAACCGCATTCTCTCCCGAAAACGGGCTGGGCATGAGCGGCGGCAGCCAAACCGATTCGTTTTCCGACTCCAGGTCGTACGACCCGGTCAGGTACTGGTTTTGCGGGTCGGCGTAATGGGATACCCAACCGCCGGGGTATACGGTCCACAGCGAAGCGCCGCCGTTGGAGAAAACGATGTGCGCATAATCGCCGGAAATAACCTGCTCGAACCATTCGCTTCCGGGCTGCCCGGTTTCAAATCCGGCAGATCGCTGAAACCCCTGGTCCTGGGAGCCCGCATAGACAAAATCCGGATTGGTGGGGTCGGTCCGGACCGTATAATACTGGCTTACATTGAGCCCTTCCTGGCCCAGGTTGTTCACCGAATTCATGCCATCGTAGGAAATGTTCAATCCCCCGTGATTGCTGATCAATTGAAAGGCGGTTCCGTTGGGCGTTTGAAACTCTGAAAAATGCATCATATCCGCATGCAGCTTTCCGTTGATGTTGTCGTAATATTCCCACCAGTTGTTCACCCGCTGCCAATTGAGGCCGCCGTCCAGGCTTCGGAAGCAGTCGACGGCTCCCATCAGCATCAAATCGGGGTTGGACGGCGAAATAAATACGCCGACCTCCCAGGGGCCCTCCGGCAGATCGCCCAGTTCATTCCAATGCAGCCCTTCGTCATCACTGCGGTAAACGGTATTCACGTCGCCGTCCCGGACATAGCACAACAGCCTCAGGTCGCCGTTGTCCGGATCCTGCCAGCCTATGAGATTGGTCCGGGCTTCGTTGAAGTATAGGTCCGAAGCAGTCGGCAGCGGGATCAGGGTATCGGCTGCAAGGTCCATCCGGTAGAACTTCGCCTTGTTGTCATCGTCTTTTTCCGCGAGATAAAGTTTTTGGGAATGGTGCGGCTGACAAAGGGCAAACCGTTCAAATTCATGCGAATACATGGTTTTGATGGGTTGGAAGTTCTCCCCCAGATCGGCTGATTTGTAGAGCTTGACCTGTTCCCAATAGGAAGGTTTGGCAAACAGATACCAGTCGTGATCATCGCCGGTGAGGACGACCGGAGAATAGACGTTTCCCCAACCGTCGGTATGCTGGATACCGGTAGCTGCCGTCCAGGTTTGTCCGTCATCATCCGAGTAGTGGGGTATCCGGTCGGCGAGGGCCAGCAAGCGCCTGGCGCCGTCATGCGGGACGAATTTCAGGACACCCGGGCTGAACTGGTAATCCTGATTGACCACCTGCCAGGTGGACCCGAAAGCGTCGCTGTTCCAGATCGTCCCTCCGGCTGACACCAGCCAGATCATATCCGCGTCGGGATCGTATTCCGTATCGAATACGCTGCCTGCGTTGTTGATGGATCCGCGCTCCAGCCATTGACCGCTGAAGGCCCCTTCCGCAAAAACCTCTGAGCCTCCGGTACAATCCCCGCGGCTTCCATCCAGGCGGGCCCTCACTTTGGCCAGCCGGTTATCGTATTCAATCTGGCGCCAGTTGACGCCCGGCCCGGCGCTGTGGATCAATTCCAGCCAGGCATCCCGTTTGCCGATTTCTTCGCCTTCTTCTTCCTCTCCCATTTTCACCATGGTGCCGTCGGTCGGTACGGGCATCGTTTCCCGTTCAATCCGGGAACAATAAAGCAGTGAAAACAGGCTTAAAGTCAGGATGGAGATTTTCGAGGTTGCTTTCATACACTAGATATAAGGTTTGGATTAAGAAACGCCAAAATTAGAAAAAAGACAAAAGCAAGATCCAGAATTGCGGTTCGAGGCTTGCCCGTATCCGACAAAACCCGCTCATTGGGTATATTTGCGGTCCGGTTGCCCCGACTGTTGCGGGCAATCGTAAAGCTGAGATCATGAAAACAGGAATCATAGGCAGCGGAGCCATGGGCAGCGGAATTGCCCAGGTACTGGCCGGGGCGGGTCACGAGGTAACGGTTTACGACAATAACCCGGAAGCCGTCCTGAAGGCGGAAGCCCGATTGAAGGATACCATGGCCCTGCTGACCGCCAAAGGGAAGTTCACCCAGGAAAAAGCGTCGGGTTTGCTGAGCAGGATCCGGTTTGTACCGGATTTTGACGCCCTGGCCGATGCATCGCTGATCATTGAAGCCATCGTAGAAAAGCTGGAGGTCAAGCAAGCGGTATTCAGGGAGCTTGAGGAAATCGCAAGTCCGGAATGCGCCCTGGCTACCAACACTTCCTCCTTGTCCGTAACCGCAATCGCAGCAGCCTGCACGCATCCCGGCCGGGTTTTCGGCCTCCATTTCTTCAATCCGGCGCCGGTCATGCAGCTGGTCGAAGTGATTCCGGCAGCCCAAACAGACCGTGACCGCATCAAACGGGCGGTTTCCTGGGTAAAAGAATGGGGCAAGATCCCCGTAATGGCCAGGAATACGCCGGGTTTCATCGTCAACCGGGTGGCGCGTCCATTTTATAGCGAGGCCTTGCGCATTCTGGATGAAGGGTTGGCCGATCCCGCCACCATTGACCGGGCCATGACCCATTTCGGCGGGTTTCGCATGGGGCCATTCGCCCTGATGGATTTTATCGGCCACGATGTCAATTATGCGGTCACGGAATCCGTATACAGGGCCAGCTTCCATGAGCCGAGGTATAAGCCCTCCTTTACCCAGAAGGACCTGGTCGAAGCCGGTTTCCTCGGTAAAAAAGCCGGCCGGGGATTCTACGACTATCGCCCGGAAGCGCCCGCTCCGGTCCCTTCAGAAGATGGGGCGCTCGGTCAAATGATCTTCAAGCGGATTCTGGTCATGCTGATCAACGAAGCAGCCGATGCCCTTCATTTCGGCATCGCCGAACGGGAGGATATCGACCTGGCGATGACCAAAGGCGTAAACTATCCAAAGGGGTTACTGGCCTGGGCCGAGGAGATCGGCGTGGGTGAATGCGCCAGGATGATGGACGAATTGTACGATTTTTACCGGGAGGACCGTTATCGGTGCAGCCCATGGTTGCGAAAAAATGCCTTGCAAAAAGCGCCGTGACAGCCCCGGTCGCCCCAATTGTGTAAAACCAAAAGCCTATATTTGGGCTTCAAACAGCAGCAATTGCCAATGTCCAGGCAAAAAGAACAATTATTCATCTGGCTATTGATCGGCATTCCCGCATTGTGGCTGATCATCCGGCTATTCCCCCTGATGCGCTTTTTCATGCTGATCCTGATTTTTATCGCGCTGGTTCTCCTGGTGTGGACCATCGTCCGGCAGGTCAGAAAACAAAGGACCTTTGAAAAAAGTCCGTCAGGGCAGATCGTCCGGCGCATTCAATATTGTGTCCGGCAGGTTGAAAAAAACGAGCAGGAACTGAAGGATGCCCAAAAGCAGATCGAAGAGCTCCAAACCGAGCTGAGGAAAAGAGAAACCAGCCCCGGACAGCGCAAGGAAACAGAAAAGCTGATTGCCGCTTTTCAGGATGAAGTCCGGTTGAGGGAGGCCAAGATCTCTTTCTTTGATTCGGCGATCCGGAAGCTGGAAGACCTCGCCCACCACCACCATCTTTCGGCAGCCATAGAGGAAAAAAAACAAAAGCTCCGGAAAATGCGCGAATCCCATTTCGATGAGATCGCCGAAATGGAAGAATTGAGGTCGGAAGTTGAAACGGACACCCTCGTCCTGAAAACCATAGAGGAGTTATCCGAGCGCATGTTCGCAAGCGTCGATGCAGGCCACGCCGAATCGATCCTCAACGAACTGGACAAAATGACCCGTGAAATCAACCGTCCATGAGAAATTGTTTTGGTTTTGGAATTTGCTTCCTCCTGATCAGTTTATGGAGCGGATGCGCCGAACCGGAAAATGAGAAGGCTTTCCAATACCTTTTCATGGGGCATATCTACGATTGGAACCAGGGCAACCGGGTCGATCCCCGGCTGGAAAGCGCGGATTTTTCCCGATTTGACCAGGTCTGGCTGGGCGGCGACATTTGCAGCAGGACGACGGAAGAGCCCGGTACGCTCGATTACCTGGACTCCCTTTTTGATCTGGGTTCTTCCCGGACACAATGGACCTTAGGCAACCACGATCTGCTGTTCGGCCACCAGGACCGGATTGAAACCTATACCGGCCGGCCGACCTTTTACGCCGCGTGGATAAACGGCATTTGCCTGGTTGTCCTCAATACGAACTACTTTTGGTATTACCCTTCAACGCCGGCTCAGGACAACTGCGCCGCCAAATCCCGGCAACTTGAGCTGATCAGGAGCGTTTGCGATACCATTCAACAGGCGTCTCACCTGGTTATCCTCCACCATCATGCCTTGCTGGCCGGCCTGATCACCGACCGCGGCGGGCAGCAGATCAAGGCATTCAATGCCAACTACCCCGACCCGGCCGTCACCTGCGATTCCGCCAGCTTATTCACCGAAACGGTTTACCCGATGCTGACGGCCGTGCAGAACAAGGGCATCCAGGTCATCATGGTGGGCGGCGACCTCGGCACCAAAGCCAAGAAGTTTTCCTACCGCACCGCCGAGGGCGTTGTACTGTTGGGCGCCGGCCTCAACAACAGCCTGGATCCGCGCTATGCACCGGAATACGTGACCAGCTTTGACCCAGATCAGGTGCTGATTTTCCACCATGACCCGCAGGCCGGCAGGTTGGATTGGTCCTTTATCACGCCGGAAGCCCTTCCAAAGAAATAAGGAAAAAGCAACTGCCAGAGCATTCGCATTGAAGCAGCCGGAGGGGTATCGAAAAAACCTCTTGACACCAAGTTTAAACCATGTTATCGCTTTTTTGCTACCTTTGCCGCATGCAACTGTCAGCAAGTCATTTAGCAGGGCTTTTAAACGGAACGGTCGAAGGGGACCCGGAAGTTTTTGTCAGGAAACCCAGTCCGATTGAGGTCGGCGGTGAGGGCACCATATCTTTTCTGGGCAATCCGAAATACGAGCCGTTTGCCTATACGACCACTGCATCCATTCTGGTGGTTTCCAAAAGCTTTGAGCCGAAGGAACCGATCAGGGCAACACTGATCCGGGTTGAGGATGTGTACAGTTCAATCGCCTTTCTCACCCAGGAATTCGGAAAAATTCAGAAAAGCCTGGCGGTCAGGTCCGAAAAAGCGGACATTCATCCGGAGGCCGTACTGGGAACGGATGTCAATATCGGACCGTTCAGCATCATTTCGGCAGGCGCCAGGATCGGCAACCATGTGTGGATCCACGAACAGGTGTTCATCGGCCCGGGGGTCACTATCGGCGACCATTCCGTCCTGTTTCCGGGCGTCCGCATCCTGAAAGAATGCGAGATCGGGCAGTATTGCACCGTACAGTCAAATGCCGTTATCGGCGCCGACGGTTTCGGTTTTGCTCCGCAACCGGACGGATCCTACAAAAAGATCCAACACCTTGGAAATGTGGTCCTGGAAGACAACGTCGAGATCGGCGCCAATACGACCATCGACCGGGCAACGCTGGGGTCAACCATCATCCGGCGGGGCGTCAAGCTGGACAACCTTATCCAGGTAGGCCATAATGTAGAAATCGGGGAAAACACCGTGATAGCGGCTCAAACCGGCATTGCAGGCAGCACCAAGATCGGCCCGAACTGCCGGATCGGCGGACAGGTCGGCTTTTCCGGCCACCTCAAAATCGCAGCAGGTACGCAGATACAGGCCCAGAGCGGACTGGCGGCCCACGTAGAGACCCCGGATACCGCACTGTTCGGTTCGCCGGCCATTCCCTACAATGACTACATAAAGGCTTATGCAGTTTTCAAAAAATTGCCCGAAATTTACCGCCAGATACACCAACTTCAAAAAGCTGTCACACCAAAGGAAAAATAACAGATCCCGGGCAGGTGTGTTACCAAAAACAGAAGTCATCATCCTGACCAAACCTGAAAGGACTTTAAATTTG
The DNA here is from genome assembly GCA_020636325.1 of Lewinellaceae bacterium. GTDB lineage: Bacteria > Bacteroidota > Bacteroidia > Chitinophagales > Saprospiraceae > JACJYC01. The sequence continues at coordinate 268,591 of JACJYC010000004.1, read as the reverse complement.
CCTCTATCTGTTGTGCACAATGGATTCCGATAAACCGATTATCATTCGATTTGTTAAAATCGTCAAGTTTTATTAGATGTCCAGACCATACGAGATGAAACAACACACGATCAAGGAGCCTGTCAGCCTGACCGGTATCGGTTTGCACACCGGCCAGCAAGCGACCCTGACGTTCAATCCTGCCCCCGAAGACCATGGATTTAAATTCCAACGCGTTGACCTTGAAAATCAGCCGGTCCTGAGCGCTGACATCAACAGGGTCATTTCGACCGACAGGGGTACGACCATCCAGGTCAATGATGCTACCGTATCCACCGTTGAGCATGTGCTTTCGGCCCTGTGCGGCCTGCAGATCGACAACGTGCTGATCATGATCGACGGCCCGGAAGCCCCCATCCTGGATGGAAGCGCCGCCGAGTACGTCAAAGCGTTGAAAGCCGCCGGCATCCAGGAACAAAACGCAGATCGCCAATTCTTTGAAATAGAAGAACCGATCGCCTACCGGGATGAAAAAACCGGTGCGGAATTGATCGCCCTGCCTGCCGACCACTTTGAAGTCACCACCATGATCGACTTCAAATCGGAAGTGCTCGGCCAACAATATGCAACCCTCACCGGATTGGAGGACTACGAAACCGAAATAGCGCCCTGCCGCACCTTTGTCTTCCTCCATGAGGTGCAGGCCCTGCTGGAGCGCAACCTGATCAAAGGCGGCAGCCTGAACAATGCCGTAGTGATCAGCAACCGGCCTGTGGCGGAAGATGAATTGAAAAACCTGGCAGCCAAATTGGGCGTGGAAGCCATACCCGTTACGCAGGAAGGCATCCTGAACGCTGACAAGCTCTATTTCAAAAACGAGCCGGCACGGCATAAACTGCTGGATGTCATCGGCGATATGGCCCTTCTGGGCGCGCCCGTCAAAGGCCGGATCATCGCAACCAAGCCGGGGCATGCCGCTAATGTGGAGTTCACCAAACTCCTCAAGAAAAAAAGTGTGGAACAGCGCAAACTCGGCGCCAAACCCAAATACGACCCCGATGCTACCCCGCTCATGGACTCGGTGCAGGTCGCTCAATGGCTGCCCCACCGTTATCCGTTTTTACTGGTGGACAAGATCATCGAGCTGTCGGATCACCACGTGGTAGGCGTAAAAAATGTCACTTTTAACGAATATTTCTTCCAGGGACACTTCCCCAATAACCCTGTAATGCCCGGCGTTCTTCAGATTGAGGCTATGGCCCAAACCGGCGGCATCCTGGCGCTTTCCACCGTTGAGGACCCCGGGAACTGGGATACCTACTTTTTGAAAATCGAAAATGCCAAATTCAAGCAAAAGGTTGTACCTGGAGATACCGTGTTGTTTAAAATGGAACTTTTGGCGCCCATCCGGCGGGGAATCTGCCAGATGGCTGCCACAGCATACGTAGGGAACAAGATCGTTTCGGAAGCCGAATTAACTGCTCAAATTGTTAAGCGCTCGTAGCATGATCCAGTCTAATGCTTATACTGTAATCCATCCGGAGGCGCAAATTGGCCAAGATGTCACTATTGGGCCATTCACCTATATTGATAAAGACGTCATTATCGGGGACGGCACCTGGATTGGTCCGAATGTAACCCTTTTCGAAGGGGCCAGGATCGGGAAGAACTGCAAAATATTCCCGGGCGCCGTTATCGCCGGCGTACCTCAGGACCTGAAATTCGAAGGGGAATATTCCAATGTATTCATCGGCGACCATACCGTCATCCGGGAATACGTTACCGTCAACCGGGGGACGAAGTTCAACGACTCCTTCAAAACAGTCGTCGGCAATTATTGCCTGTTGATGGCGTACTCGCATGTCGCACACGATTGCATCCTGGGCGACCATGTCATCATGGCCAATAACGTAAACCTCGCGGGTCATGTCGAGATCGAAGACTGGGCCATCCTCGAAGGGCTCGTCGCTGTTCAGCAATTTATCCGCATCGGCAAACACAGCTTCGTTGCCGGCGGTTCGCTGGTGCGCAAAAACGTGCCGCCCTATATCAAAGCTGCCCGGGAACCCCTGTCCTACGCCGGCATCAACGCCATCGGCCTCACCCGCCGGCAGTTCTCTCCCGAAACCATCAACCATATCCACGATATTTACCGCATCCTTTTTGTCAAAGGGTACAACCTCTCCAGAGCCATTCAGGAAGTTGAAGAACTCATCGAACCCACTCCGGAACGGGAAGATATCCTCGGCTTTATCAAGGTAGCTGAAGCAGGAGTGGTGAAAGGATACCAGTCTTTAAACGGCAGCGGCGTATATGAGGATTGAACTGACCGGCATCGGAAAGCGCTTCCGGTGGGAATGGATATTGAAAAATGTCAATCTTGACCTGCAACCAGGCCAGGCGTATGCCGTAACCGGCCCCAACGGCGCCGGAAAATCCACTTTGCTGAAACTGATCTCCGGCCACCTCACCCCTTCCAAGGGAAAAATCCGCTTCAGCCTGGACCAATCCCCCATAGAGATCAACAAGGTCTTCCGGCAGGTCGCCTACGCTGCTCCCTATATCGAACTGATCGAGGAGTTTACGCTGCCCGAGTCCATACTTTTCCACCATAAGTTCCAACCGCTGAGGGACGGCCTCGATGCATCGGGTTTGATGGACCTGCTTGGATTTCCAGCTTCCGCCCGAAAAAAACAGGTGCGGCATTTTTCCTCAGGCATGAAACAACGGCTCAAACTGGCCCTCTCCATCTGTTCGCGCACTTCGGTGTTATTGCTGGACGAGCCCAGCACCAACCTGGATACCCAGGGCGTAGAATGGTTCCATGGCCTGATCAGGGATTTCACCGGCCCCGAACGGCTGGTGGTCGTAGCCTCCAATGTCGAGGTGGACCTGGCCTTTTGCGGCCCCCGGATCAACATCCTCGATCTGAAGTCGTAGCGCGCCTCCCCGTCCGGTTTTACTGGCGGATTTCTGCCTTCATCTGCGGAAAGAACAATACTTCCTGTATGGAATACTGGTTGGTCAGCAGCATAGTGAGCCGGTCCATCCCGATCCCAAGGCCCGATGTGGGGGGCATACCGTATTCCAGCGCCCGCAGGAAGTCCTCGTCAAGCGCCATGGCCTCTTCGTCTCCCCTGGCGGCCAGCTTCAACTGGTCCTCAAACCGTTCGCGCTGATCGATAGGGTCGTTCAACTCTGAATAGGCGTTGGCGATCTCCTTGCCGTTGACAAACAGCTCAAAGCGTTCAACCAGCCCCGGGGAAGAGCGGTGCTTCTTGGCCAGGGGCGTCATTTCAATGGGATAATCCGTGATATAGGTCGGCTGGATCAGGTTGTGTTCCACCTTTTCCCCGAAAATTTCGTCGATCAGTTTACCCTTGCCCATGGAATTGTCCACCTCTATGCGCAGGTCGCGGCAGGCCTTGCGCAAGGCCTCCTCGTCCATTTCCGAGATATCGATCCCGGCGTACTCGCGGATGGAATCAGCCATGGTCAGGCGTCGGTAGGGTCCGGCAAAATCGATGGTATGGTCGCCCACCTGCACCGTGGTTCGGCCGCAGACTTCCCGGGTGATGTACTCCAGGCATTGTTCCACCATTTCCATCATCCAGTTGTAGTCTTTGTAGGCTACGTAGATTTCCATGGAGGTGAATTCCGGGTTGTGGGTCCGGTCCATGCCCTCATTCCTGAACATTTTCCCGATCTCATACACGCCGTCATACCCGCCTACGATCAACCGTTTGAGGTAAAGCTCATTGGCGATGCGCATGTACAGGGGCATATCCAGGGTATTGTGGTGCGTTTTGAACGGTCTGGCCGCCGCACCGCCGTGGATGGGTTGGAGAATGGGGGTTTCCACTTCCAGCCAGCCCTGGGCATCAAAATACCGCCGCATAGCGGAGATGATCCGGCTTCGCGTGATGAAAATGGATTTGAATTGCGGGTTGACGGTCAGGTCGACATAGCGCTGCCGGTACCGCTGTTCAGGGTCGGTAAAGGCATCGTACACGTGACCGTCCTTGTCGCGTTTGACGATCGGCAGGGGCTTCAGCGCTTTGCTGAGCAATACCAGTTGGCGGGCATGGAGGGTCAGTTCCCCGGTTTGGGTTCCGAACAATTCGCCCCTGACGCCGATAAAATCACCGATATCCAGCAGTTTGATGAGTTGGTTGAAGCGTTCTTTTTCCTCTTCGGTTTCCCCGATCTCATCCTTGCGCAGATACAGCTGGATGCGGCCCTGGCTGTCCTGAAGCTGGGCAAACGGGCCCCGTTGCCCCATGAAACGGCCGGCCATTGCCACTTCCGGCATCCGGTCAGGGCCGAAATCGCCCAGCGCTTCTTTCCTGATCTGTTCGATGAATTGCTCCAGGGAAACGGACGATCTGCCGGACTCCGGTTTGAATTCGGGGTTTTCCGGCAAATCCCAACCCTCGCCGGTCAGGGCCTGGGCCTTGAACCGTTGCTGGATCAGGGTTTGAAGGGCTTCAGCGCCCTTTTCAGGAGACCAGCCTTTGATCTGTCCCAGCAGATCTGACAGGTTGGTCAGGTATTGTTCGGTTGAAAAATCAGAAGAATGAAAATTTACTTCAAAGTGATTCGCAGGATACGGATCAAAACCCAAATCGCGAATTTTCTGCAAATTTTCTCTGCGAATGATTTCCTGTTCGCTAAGATTTTGCATATCTCAGTATTGTGCTTTAGCTGAATTTATGAATGAAACCGCCACTTTGGGGGCTTGGTTCCAAAAACGCCGCAAAAATAGAACGATTTTAGCGGGAAAACGAATAATTTTTTTATTGCAAAAAATTTATATATTTGTGCCCTGGAAAGCATTATCACGTCTAATGGATGCGCCTGCTCTGAAATCGGGCGCGCCTCTGTCTACTCTCTTCAGCGCCTGAACCTTTCACCGGGAACAAATCATATTATGAAAAACCTAGGATGGACCTGCTGGTCTTAGCCGTTCGCATTCAATTTAAATCTGCATAAGCATGAAAAAATGCCTTACTTTCATCTGCTGCCTTTTTCTTTTTCAATCCTGGTCGGTTCAGGCACAGGATATTTTCGGCGGTCTGCTGGAAAAAGAAAAACCGGCATTCACTGTGAATTTCCTGCCGGGGCTTGACAAAGGCACTGCAAGACTGTCGCTCTTCTTTACGCATAGCAAAATGGACGAGCTGGAGGTTTCGGTATGGGTTCAGGACAAGGGTTCTCTACTGGATATTGCCGGCAAACGGATGCTTGTCAGCGATCTGCAGCGGATCAAAAACCGCCAGACGGATACCCTTACGATCACCGGCCTGTCCGATACGCACTTTTATTCCGTCAGCATAGACTATCGCAATCCGCAATCCATCTCCAGGAAATTCTCTACTTATGAACTGGAGAATCCATTTCGGTACGATGCGCAGGAAAAACCGGCCATCGCCCGCAAATCCCCCGAACCTGTGCAAAAGCCAATGGTGCAAAACACCCCGGTCAGCAGCGTCCCGGTTTACCAGCAACCCGCTCCGGCCAATCCCTGCAAGGATCCCAATATCCTGCTGGGCATTGAAAAATCGGGCTACTGCGAATCGGGCAACCGGCCGGCCCTGCTCATTCAGTGCACCAACTGCGAAAACCGCAACTGGAAATTTTCCGTCGAGCTGCGGAACAGTTACGAAGTCTGGCGGCCGATCCGCGCTGACGGCAACCAGCAAACAGCCATGGGCAACGCCATCCGGCGCGAGCCGATGTGCCTGCTGCGGCCCGGCGATTACTACGCACGCGTGCTGGCCTGGGGCGACAATTGCCCCGAGCCTATAGTCGTCAATTACGACGGCCTGATCAGCGTGACGGACAAGCCCCAATTGCCGGCGCCCAACCCCAACGCCTTTGTTGAAATGAAAGAATCCGAACCGCTGCCCGACTCCTGTCAGGTCACCGGCCAGGCCCTCCTCACCGGCAACCATATCCAGGGATGGCTTTACCTGCCGGCCTATTCCGCCTGCGCCTATTCGAAGCCCGTTGCCATGGTGCGGTACGTGAATCCCAAACACAGGGATCTTACCCTGGAAAAACTCCCGCTCATCCCGGGGGCGCAGATGCCCTTTGATTTTGCCCTGGATGAAACAGACCTGGAAAGGGGCATCCATACGATCCAGGTGGTCGTCAGCGTAACAGCTTCCGGCGCCGACGAGGAAACACCGATCGAATCGTTCTGGCTCAAAGCCGCCGACGCCCGCTCGTTCAGCACCTCCGCTTATGACCAGCCCGATCTGGCCATCAATACCAAACCGGCTGCCGCCCCGGTACCGCAAAAGCCGGATTGGGGAGCGAAGAACGCCAATCCGCAGACCAATAACGCACAGCCTCAGGCCGCCGGCTTTGAGGAGGAACCCTATATCGATCCGATGCTCGAGCAACAGATCCAGGAGGTCAGCGTAACGGCTTCCGATCCCAATTGCACGCCTGTCCAGGATCTTCGCCTGGTGTTCGACCCCAAGAATCCGGGAACGCCGCTGTTCATCTCCTGGTTGAGCCCGCGTTGCTGCCAGGAGTCCGGATGTGAATACACCGTATGGTCAGGCACTACGCCAAGCACCCTGAAACTGCTGGTGAAAGGCAACAAGCCCGGCGCCGTGATCTCCGAAGTATTGAACAACAGCCGGTCGGAAGACAAATACTACGAGGTCGTCGTCAAGTCGCCCAACGGCAACCGGAAGGCCGCCTACGTTTTAGGGGAAGGCCCGAAATACGGGATTGAAGCTATCCTCGATTACCAGGACCGGCTGAAAGCCCCCAGGAGCGACACCCTCGTTGCCGTCCGGGAAAAACCGGGTGTGGTGATGATCAACCCCAACGAGACGGCCGTTCCTGTGTCGGCTAGCTGGAATGATAATACCCTCGAAGCCAAAGGCGAAGAAGCCGTTTACGTTTACGAAACGCCCAAGTACCCGGTCACCGACTTCGAGCCTTGCAAATACAAGCGCGAAACCATCGGCCTGGCCAAGGCGTCCACCGTTCAACCGGGCCAGGAAATCAACCTGAAGTACGACTTCAAGGACAAGGATTATCGCTTTACCCTCTATCTCCTGCCGGAAGACGTGGACGAATGGGTGGTCGCCCCCGGCACCCAGGAATTACAGGCTTCGCCGGAGTTCAAGTTCAAGGCGACCCAATATCACTCCGGGAAATACGCCATCTTGTCGATCAAGAACGGCGGTACCTGGGGATGTCTTTCTACGCCTTTGGAGGAAGCGGTGCAGTTGAAGGTCAAATAATTTAGTTATCAGTTTTCAGTTATCAGTGGTCAGTTATCAGTGGTCAGTGGTCAGTGAGCAGTGGTCAGTCACTAGTGCCCTCCGTCCGCCGAAGTCGAACCTTCGGCGGACGGTATCCAGCAACCAGCATCCAGCATCAAGCATCCAGCATCAAGTATCAAGCATCCAGCATCAAGCATCAAGCATCCAGCATCAAGCATCAAACATCCAGCATCCAGCATCCAGCATCCACCACGCCTCAACGTGGCAGCATCCCCCAAAACAATCACTATGAAAAATTCACTACGCTTTCTTTTTTTCATCGCCGCCATCTTATCGTTCGGCCTGATCAACGGCCAGGGATCGGTATTAAAAGGCACCGTTCGCTCCTCGGATGACGGTGAAACGCTGAACGGCGTCCGGGTTCAGCTCAAGGGAACTTCCGAATACGCCGTCACGAATCTCATAGGGGAATATGAGCTCAAATTGCCTTCGGTTGCCGATGTGTTCTTCACGCCGAAATCTCCCCCGCCGGTGCTCATTTTTTCACTGGACGGGTTCGAACCGGTCGAAATCCAGCCGGGCGGAAAAACCCTGATGGATATCGAGCTGAAACCCATCCAGGCGCCCGATTTCATGATCGAATCCGGAACAGCCGCCGGCCTCGAAAGCAAGAATATGTGCTTTTCCGTAGCCCAGGTCAGCGCGCTGCCGCGTCCCAGGCCGCCGGCCCCGTATTTCGGGCTCGACCTTCAGGCCAGGATCCCCGGGCTTCGGGTGCAGCAACCCGGCGGCCAACCGGGGCAAGCGGCGTATTTCCAGATCCGGTCGGCCAATGCGCTGGCCAACGGGCAGCAACCGCTGGTCATTATGGACGGGATTTACCTCAACGGAACCTCCCTGGCCGACCTTAACCCGGACGATATTGAAAAAGTTGAGATCCTCAAGGGATCTGCAGGCTCCTCCCTGTACGGTTCCCGGGCCGCCAACGGCGTGATTGAAATATTCACCAAACGCGGCAACAAACTGGAGGTGGGCGATACCAAGGTCACCTACCGGGGTGAAGCCGGCTTTTCCAAAGCCATCAACCGCTATCCGGTCAACGAATTCACCAATCGCGAAATCGTTGACCCTGACGGCCCGCAGCCCGTGCTCGGGAATACCCATGAGACCGGCATATTTGACATCCCGCTTCCGAACCTGCAGGACTACCAGGAAGATATCCTCTTCCGCAGGGGAGCATTCCAGGAACATTTCCTGGGCGTGCAGGCGCATTCCGGCGCCACCAATTTCTATGCATCCGCCCAGCGATTCCGGGATGAAGGCATCCTCCAGGCGAATGACGCTTATACCCGGAATACCTTCAGGCTCAATCTGGATCACGAACTGAGTTCCAAATTCAACCTGAGCATCAGCTCCATGTACGCCGGTTCAGGCCAGGACCTGCCGGACCCCGGGCTGTTTTCCGACGACAGCTACCTGCATCACGTGCTTGCGCTGACGCCCATTTTCGGGCTGGAGGCGCCCAACGAGGAAAACGGCGCCGCCTACGACTGGGATATCGACAACACCGGCATGGGGGGGATCAACCCGCTGTATTACAAGGCTAATTCCACCCAATCCCTCAACCGGAATCGCCTGATGGGCAGTTTCGGAGCGTCGTATCTGCCCAGCGATTGGCTCTCCTTTCACTGGACTGCCGCGCTGGACAAAACCAACCAGCGATTCAGCCAGTTCCTTGAAAAAGGGTTCCTGAGCAGCAAGGTGCCGGGCCTGTTCGGCTCGTACGCCACGGCAGGCGTGCAGCAAAGCAACGGCGGCGGCATATTCCGGTCAGAACTGGACAACCGGGCCTTCATCTCCAATATCAAAGCGGTGATCAAAAAGGAATTTTCGGGTTTCAATACCGCTATCCAGGGCAGTTTCCTGTATGAAGACTTTTCGGAGGATCTGCAACAATCCAGCGGAGAGAACCTGATCGTCGCCGGCATCCAGTCGCTGGATAATACTCGCGATAATCGCCAGACGGATTCCCGCAGGGAGGAGATCGTCGCCTACAGCGGCTTTCTGGTCGCCGATGTCGACTATAAGAAAAAATACCTGTTCAGCGGTCTTTTCCGCAAAGAACAATCCTCCCTCTTCGGTCCGGAGGAAGATTGGGCCGATTATTACCGCGTAGCGGGAGCTTACCGGATAACGGAAGACATCAAGCTTCGGATGTTCCAGGAACTGAAACTGCGCGCGGCCGTCGGTACTGCCGGCATCCGGCCCCTGTTCGAACAGCGGTTTGAAACCTATGACCTTTCCGGAGGCAATCTGGTCAAGAATACTTTGGGCAACCGGATGCTCAAACCGGCCCGGGCACAGGAAACGGAAGTCGGCGTCAACGCCAAATTCTGGCGCGCCTTCGACCTTGAATTCAATTATGTCAAAGCCGTTACGGAGGACCAGATCCTGCTCGCACCGCTTTCCGGTGCAGCGGGCTTTTCGGCCCAATGGCGCAATGCAGGGGTACTGGAAGCCAAAATCTACGAAGCATCCCTGGGCATCGACATGGCCAGGTTGTTCCGCATGCGGAATAAAGACCTGTACTGGAACATTTCCGCTTCCTTCGACAAGATGGAACAAACCGTTACCCGGTTGGATGTTCCAGCCTACAATACGGGCCCCTCACCGGAAACCGCCTATTTCAGGATCGAGGAGGGCGGCAGTTTCGGCGCGATGACCGGGCACGTTTTCGCTACCGACCCCAGCCAACTCGACGACCAGGAAGGCATCAACCCGGCTGATTATACCCTCAATGCCGCGGGCTACCTGGTCAGGGTTGACCAGATCGGCACCCCGGATGAACGCCCGTATCTGCTGCTGGGGCCGAACGGCGACCCCAAAGTGGAAACCATCGGGGACATCAACCCTAAATTCCGGATGGGCTTCTCCCATACCTTTGCCTATAAAGGATTTCAGCTTTACGCGCTTTTTGACTGGAAGAAAGGCGGCCAAATTTATAACCGTACCCGGCAAACCCTGTACCTGACCGAAAGACACGGTGATTTTTCGGCCTACCCCGACATCACAGGCGGCTTTTTCCAGGCGCTGTACGACAACGGCATTGCCAACAACCATTTTGTCGAGGACGGCTCCTATTTCATGCTCCGTGAAGCGTCCGTTTCCTTTAATATCGGCAAGGAAAAACTGACGTCCCTGTTCAAAGGAGCCCTGGAAAACATCCGGATCAGCATCATCGGCAGGAACCTGTTCACGTCTACCGGGTATTCCGGTTTCCACCCCGATGTCAGCAGCTTGCCGGGCGCCAATTACGCGATCCTCAACCCGGGTTCCCAGTCGCGCACCACGCCCCTGGGCGACCCCAGCCTGTTTACCGTCGACAATTTCAATTATCCGCAACGCCAATCCGTCAGCCTGAGTCTCGAACTAGGCTTTTAACCCTGATTCAAATGAAAAAAAGCTTACGCAAAATGCCAGGATACACGCTCAAAACCGCGCTCTGCGGCATCCTCATCGGCTTGTCCGCGACCGGCTGCAACAAACTGGACATTCAAAACGAGAACCACCCGGACCGGGATGCCGTATTGAGCACCGGCGCCGACCTGATGGAGGTGCTGGCCGGCGGTTACGCCACCTGGTGGCAAAGCGTCCACGGCAATTACCCCGTGATCGGCATCGGCGTTGCGTCGGATGCCTACGGTTTCCCGTGGGATGATTTCGGCGGCAGAAGAATGGGGGACGAACCCCGAAAAGCCTACCACAACCGGGTGTCGGAAACGCCGGATTACAGGCAGATAGCCGAAAGCCCGTGGTACGGCTGCCTGTCGGCGGCCTCCTCTGCCAATGACGTTCTGGCTGCGCTGGAAAGGGGCGTCGGCATCGACCAGGGCGGGCCGCAGGACCAATCCATTGAAGCGGCGGCTTATCTGCTCCGCGGGCTTAGCCGGGGGTACCTCGGTCTCATTTTTGACCAATGCCTGATCACGGACGAACATACCGACCTGGAAGACCTGCCGCCATTCGACACCTACCGGTCGGCCGTCACAGCCGCTGCCGGCGACCTGACCGATGCAGCGGAGATCGCCGCTCCGTTGGGCGATAATTTCATCCATTCCTACTTCAACGGGCTTACCCTGAACGGAGCCGATTTTTCGGCCGTCTGTCATGCGTATGCCGCCCGGTTCCTGGCGCAATGGCCCCGCACGGAGGATGAATACCAGCAAGTCGACTGGCAAGCCGTCCTCAACCACGCCGAAAAGGGGTTGACCTTTGATTTCGCCCCCATCGCGAAAGGCGGTAAATGGACGAGTTACCAGCAATATACCTTTGCGGAAACCGGTTTGGGCCCGCTTTGGGCGCGCGTCGATCAACGCATTGTAGCGGCCATGGACAACAGCCAGCCCGCGCGATATCCGGAGGTCAACGCCAAGGGGGAGGCGCCGTTGGCCCATCCGATGGCGACTTCACCCGACAAGCGCCTGTCCACCGATTTCATCTACCTGGCCCAGGTCAATTTTCCGGTATCCAGGGGGGAATGGCATTTTTCGCATTATAAACACAACCGCAACGTAACAGATAGCGGTTTTGCCGGAGACGGCCATACGCAGGGACCGATGCCCGTCTTCCTGGCGGCCGACTGCCAATTGCTGAAGGCGGAGGCCTTGTTGGGGCTCAGTCAATTGCAGCAGGCAGTAAATGCAGTGAATGCGGGAACCCGGGTAACGCGCGGCAACCTGCCCCAACTCCTGGCAAGCGCCGGCGCCGGGAACATTAAAAAGGCCATCTTCTATGAAAGGGCCATAGAACTGTTCAATACCGGACCGATGGGACTTTGGTTCGACCGCCGCCGCTCGGGGGCCCGGCAGGATTATCTGACGGCAGATCCGCTCGGAGGGCTTCAAACCGGAACCCCGGCACAATTGCCGGTACCGGCCAACGAATTGAGCATTCACGGAGAAGCCCCTTACGATTTCGGCGGAGAAGCCGACCCTTCAGGCATTACAAAGGTGTATTGATTGGAAAAACCGATGGGCGGGATCATCCCTGTTCCCGCTGGAGGTTGTCCAGCAAGGTTTCGGCGACCTCCTGCGGGTTATCGGAAGCCGCCCAGAAGGCATTCACCACCATTAAGGAGGTGAGGAACCTGGTGGGGGAAAAATTATTGAGGTACCCTTCGTTGAAGACGATATTGGGGTCGTCAAAATTGGAGCATTGTACCAGTGAATAATGGTCGTGTTTGGTATCAAAAACAACCAGCAGCGGGCGATCCCTGTTCTCCGGCGTGCAATTCAACACGATGGGAAAATCCAGATAATTGGCCCGCCAGAAGCTGAAGAGGCTGGCTTCGAACAGGGGGTAATACTGCACCCTGCAATACAACTTGCTGCCGGATAGTTTTTGTTGCACGGCCTTGAGTTTCTCCCGCATTTTCTCGATCGGAATATCCTCTTCTTTGATGGCGGCGTAGGGGAGCCATTCCCCGGTCTCCATGTGGAAATATTCAACGGGGCCGATCCGGAGTTTGTACTCAAACCTGGAATAACCCGGCACCACATAACCCGGATAATAATACTTCAGCCCCAGGGACATGCTGTATTCCATTTCGAGCAGCATGGAATAAAAGCCGAGGCTGTACTGCCGGTAATCCGGGTCATAAACGCCCAGGATACTGGCAGAACTGTCGGCGCCCAGATCGAAAAAGCTGAAAGCGACCAATTGATCGCCGTCATAGATGCAAACTTCGAAGGTATTGTAGATATTGATCTCCTCGCCGTCGAGCAGGGAATCTTTGAGGGTGGGCGCCAAAATTCCGGGAAACGAACGCCGGTACCGCTGGTAGAGCCGCTCCTTGACCTGATCGATTTTTCCCTGATGGATTTCGTGCCTGAACAGGCGGTCATTGTTGCGCATTAATTTGCGCGGCCTTTTCCCGAATCCGAAACCCTCCAGGTCTTGCCGGACCCAAATTGCCGAATAAAACTGCTGGTCGAAACAAAGGAAATGCGTGGTAAAGATGGATTGCCCCATCCTGTACCAGCCTTTGGACAAGTAGGCATCCAACTCTTCCGGATTCAGTGATTCGGGATAATGCTTTTCAGCGAACATGCTATTAAATTCACAACCAGGGGAAAACAAAGGGCAAAGGTAGCCAATCCATTTTAGAGGCCGTTACATTTTCTGCCGATTTTGGAAAAACCCATCGGGAAAAGACCGGTTATTTCCTGAATTTGGCGGCCAGATCGGCGGCGTTTTTCCAGGGCCAGTGTTGCGACCTTCGGAAGACCTGCGGCAGGAACAGCATCATGGAGTCGCTGCCTTTGGGAAAGAAGGCCAGTTGTTTGGAGGTGTCCAGCGGATAGCAGCTCAGCAGTTGGTAGGTTTTTTTCAAGGGGTCGGCAACGAGGTAATTGTTGGTTTTGATCCCGCCTTCGTGGTCCAGAAAGCCCAATACCACAGGCAGGTACAGATAATCCTCGCTGTTGTACCACCATAACGGATAATTAAAATTCGGATTCCAGACCATGATGGTAGCGATCCCCCTGGCATGCAGTTCCGCTTTGATGCCGGTCAGCGCCATGACCATCTCTTCCAGCAAAAGCGGCGCATGCTTTATCCTGGAGTAAGGCTGCCATTCAGCGGTATGCCAATCCTTGACCTCAACATCGCCCAGCCGGTGTTTATAATCAAAATCCCGGCAGCCCGGCACCACATAGCCCGGATAGTAGTATTTCATATTGCGGTCCTGCGCGAAAGCCAGTTCTTCAAGCATGGTGTAATAGCCCAGGCTGTATTCCGAGAAGTCTGGGTCATAAATGCCGACTTTGCTGTAAATCGACTCATGCCCGAGATCGAAAAAACTGAAGCCGATCAGTTCATCGTCCTTGTAGATCTCAATTTCCCAGGTATCGACCGCTTTGATCCCGCGCTCGTTCAACAGGAAATAATCCAGGTTGTCGCAATATTTCCGGGGAAATTTCCGGCCGTACAGGTCATTGACCCAGGTTTTGGCATCCGTTTTCCGGGCGGGGCCGATCTCAAACCGGAACAAGGACCTGTTCTTACGAAGGAGTTTGCGCTGGCTTTTGGTGAAACTGTAGCCGCTGAGGGGCAAGCGGGCGGAAAGAACGGTATAAAAATCACCGTCATCCGCTCGAAGAAAAGCGGAGTTGTAAAGCGCCTGTCCCAGCACCCGGTATCCATTCGCCAAAAAATAGTCAAGCCGGTCATGAGAAACCTCATCCAACTTCAATTTTTGCGCAAGTAAAGGATCGGAAGTTTGCCGGTCTTCCCTTTTCATAGCCCTGGGTTTAGCTGCAAAGATAATTTAAAATGAAAGGATGGAAAAACTTTAAACGAATCAATTTTTGTTTAAAAAACATCAATCGAGCCCGTGAAGATCCCCGCCGGGGCCAAAAAGCCGGTCAATTTTTTTACTTATGGCCGGATCAGTTTCCAAGGGCGGTGCATGGTGTGGTTTTATCCTGGCGTCAATCAGCAGCGGGCCGGCGCAACCCCAGTGTTTGTGGACCACAGCGGCAGCCGAGCCGTACAGGTCGTGCGAGGGGTTGGCCCGGGTAAAGGTCACCCACAGGAAATTGTTCAGGGTGGCGGCGGTGAAATCGCTGTCGTCGGCAATAACAACCAAGGGAATTCCTTCGGGTTGGAACTGTTCGAAATGGGCCGCCAGCATCGGGGGGTCTGCATACCCGCTTTCGGTCGTGAATTTCGGCCCCCTGACGATCAGCGCGCCGGGCAGGGCGAGTTTCGGCGCCGAAAACCCATCGGGCAGGGTCAGGTTGCCGGGCAATTCGCGTGCCAGCGTCCTTTTCAGGGCGCCGGCGCAGGCAATGACCACCTTGCTCCCTTCGTTCCAGCCCGAACCCGAGTAATCCAGGGTATCGATCGTCGTCCTGGTCTGGAAATGGAGGTCGCGCATCCAGTCAACCCTTTCGAGCACATGCTGAAAAAAACCGGGAATATCCTTGGCTGAAACCCCGGGGGAATCAGCGGCTATGATCAGGAATTTGGCCAGCGAGGTCTGCCCGGTTCCCAGAATGCGATTGGCCTGGGTGAGTATCTCCTCCGGGCCGTCATGTTCCCTGAACGGCATATATCGTTCGCTGCCGACGGCCAGCAGAAGCGGGTGAACCCCTGCGGCGTCTACGGCGTTGATCTCTTTCACGCCGGGGAATTCCTGCGGGGTCAGCAGCCTGACCAATTGGTGGATCAGGTAGCCGAAACTGGAATCTTCCTGGGGTGGGCGCCCCACTACGGTGAAGTGCCAGAGGGGGTCGCGCCGGTGATAAACCTGTTCCACCTCCATGACCGGAAAATCGTGTGCCAGGCTGTAATATCCCAGGTGATCGCCAAACGGCCCTTCCGGTTTTTTCCCGGACTTCCGGATGGTACCCGTAATGACAAAATCGGCGTCGGCGGAGAGGACATGGCCGTTCTTTCTGGCATAGCGGAAGCGACGGCCCGCCAGCATGCCGGCAAAGGTGAGCTCGCTGATGCCTTCCGGGAGCGGCATGATGGCGGAAAAGGCATGTGAGGGCGGCCCCCCCACGAAAACCGAACACCGGAAGGGTACATCCGCGGCCATGTGCATGGACTGGTGTATGCCGATGCCGCGGTGCAACTGGTAGTGCATGCCGATCTCCGCGTCCGGTACATAATCATTCCCGGAAAGCTGGACCCTGTACATGCCCAGGTTGCTCTGCATCATGCTGCTGACCCCGGGCGGCAGGGTCATCACCTGCGGAAGGGTAACGAACGCGCCCCCATCCATCGGCCATGATTTGATCTGCGGCAACCGGCTGACGGTTGTCCGGCCGTAAAGTACGGGCACAGGCCCTATGCTTTTCATGGGTAAGGCCGAAACAGCTGTGAGCGGAGCGCTCGCATACCGGAATGGCTGCCTGAAAAAGCGGGATGGATCGGCTTTCAGCTCAATCACTTTCCTGACTTTTTCCAGGGTGTGGCGGAAGATGAACTCGGTGCGCCCGAAGGTGCCGTACAGGTTGGATATCGCCTGAAAGGGGCTGCCTTTTACCCGTTCAAACAAAATGGCCGGACCGCCGGCGTCAAAAATCCGCCTGTGGATTTCGGCCATTTCCAGATCAGGATCGACTTCTGTGCGGATCCTGACGAGCCGGCCGTGCTTTTCCAGGTCATTGGCGCATTCCCGCAAACTGCGATAACTCATAGAAAGGTTTTTACTGTACAGGGCTTCCCGGAAGACCTTTCCGGAGCACTATAAACAGGTACGCCCCCCTTTTGGTTTGACCGCAGCGAATTTCAGCCGCTCAAGGTTTATCAGCATCCCTGGCAGGCGGAAGGATCACCGCCGGAAAATTCGCCTGGCGGTACCGCTCATTGAACCGGCCGACCTCGTCATTCAGAATGATATCCATTTCATCGCGGTAACCTTCGAGGCCGGCTGCAAGGTCTTTGTAACGATTCCTGACGCCGGCCGTCAGCCTGGGATCGTGGCTGTCGGCTTTGCGCAGCAGATTGATCCATTCTGCGACGTGTTTATTGGGATAATTGGTGATGTCCTGATAGGTTTTTTGTTTGGTTTGCACCAGCTGATCCTGCCAATGGTCGATATGAGCTACAATCTGGTCGCACGGACCGACAAGCGCCATGCCGGCATTGGTCTTAGCCAGGCTTTCGCGAACATTCACCACCTGGCGCCGCACATTTTTCATGGTCCCGATGGCAAAATGCAATTCCCTCAGGTTATCCTCTATGGAACTGGTCAAGGCGGCCTGGTCGGTAAAATCCTTGGGGGCAGCTTCCAGCCTGGGGTCCGGCAATACGGTACAGTTTTTGACCAGGGTATCATTGGGCAGACACAACCGGATCAGGTATTTACCCGGCGCAACCAGTCCGCCCTGCAGATCGCCGGGCAGGTAGACGCCATCGAAGGCCTCCAGGGGTTCCCGCCGCAGGTCCCAGTTAAAGCGGTTGACGCCCGTACGTGCGGGCATCAGCGGATTGAGCGAGGCCGTGCAGGACGCCGCCTTGTAATTGGAATACCGCCGCATAAGTTTGCCGGAACTGTCCAGGATCTCCAGAGAAACATGGATGGAATCCTTGAAGAACGGCAGGTAATAATCAATGATGACCCCCGGAAGCGGGTTGGCGCCGGCCAGAACAGACGGTGAGCAAGCCGCGGCGGCTTCCCACCGGACGGCGGTTTTGGGCTGAAAAAGTCTGGCATGTCCGTTCAACAGTTCACCGGCGCTTTGCTGAATGCTGCTGATATCATCCAGTATCCAGAATCCCCGGCCTGCGGTGGACACGACCAGGTCGTTATCCCTGATACAGATATCGGTAATGGGGCAAACGGGAAGATTCAGCTGAAACGGAAACCAGCTGTCCCCGTAATTGGGTGAAAGATAAAGCCCGCCTTCCGTACCCGCATACAACAAACCGGGCCGGATGGGATCTTCCCGGACCACCCGGGCAAAATCCTCTTCCTTGATGCCTTCCACGATGGTTTTCCAATGCGATCCGTAATCGTCGGTCACGAAGATATAGGGCCTGAGGTCGCCTAATTTGTACCTGTTGGCAGCGACAACCGCCATACCGGGCCGGTGAGGGGATACCTCGATCGAATTGATGGCGCCGTCGCCCAGGTTGGGCGGAAAGATCAGCTTCCAGTTGGCGCCGCCGTTCCTGGTGACATGCAGCAGGCCGTCGTCGGAGCCCGCCCAGATCACGTTCGGGTCGTGGGGCGAACAGGCGATATAAGTCAGGGTGTTGTAGTTTTCGCCGCCGGCTCCTTCGTTGGTAAAGGGTCCTCCGCCGGGGCCTTGTTTGGTTTTGTCATTAGTGGTCAGGTCGGGACTGATGGGTTCCCAACTCATGCCGCCGTCGATGGATTTGAGTATGACGTTTGCGCCGTGGAACAGAATTTTGGGATCATGAGGCGAGGTAATGAGCGGCGCATTCCAGTTAAAACGATACTTCTGATCCTTCGGGAGGCTCGCCACTCCGATGGAAGGATAGGCCATGATATCTTTGTTGGAGCCTGTTTTTTGGTCAAATACAGAAATAGCTCCCTGATAATTGGTGCCGTAGATCAGCCGGGGGTCGTCGGAATCAAAAGCGATGAATGCGCTTTCGCCGCCGGCCACCTGATACCAGTCCTGGCCGTCGATCCAGGGCCTGTTGGTGCGGCTGGGTATGGCCAGGCTGCCGTAGTCCTGTTGCCCGCCGTAAATGAAGTAGGGCGCCTGGTTGTCGGCGATCACCCGGTAAAACTGACCGGTAGGCTGGTTGTATTGGGTGCTCCAGCTCAGGCCGTTGTTAAAGGAAATGCAGCTTCCGCCGTCGTTGGCCAGGGCCAGGATCTCCGGCCGGTCCGGATTGATCCACAGATCGTGTTGATCATAATGGGCTACGGCAATTTCCCGGAAGGTTCGCCCGCCGTCGATCGACTTGAGGAAAGGTGCGTTCAGCACATAAACCGTTTCGGGGTCCCTGGGGTCGGCCACGATCTTGGTGAAATACCAGGCGCGGGAAACCGTATTCCGGTCATTGCTGGTTTGTTGCCAGGACTGCCCGCCGTCTTCAGACCTGAAAACGCCGCCTTCCGCCGCTTCGATATTGGCGTAGATGATCCTGGAGTTGGCTCTGGAAATATCAACGGCGACCTTGCCCATGGAAGCGGGCAGGCCGGAGGTCATCCGTTCCCAGTTTTCGCCGCCGTCGGTCGACCGGTACAGGCCCGAACCGGGGCCGCCGCTCCGAATGTCCCATGGCGTGCGCATATGGTCCCACATGCCGGCGTATAGCACTCTGGGATTATTCAGGTCCATGCTCAGGTCGCTGGCGCCGGTAGTCGGGTTGATGTAAAGGATCTTGGACCAGGTTTTGCCGCCGTCATCGCTTTTATAAACGCCCCGGTCTTCACAGGGGCTGTACAGCGCGCCCTGAACGGCCACGTAAACGACGTCCGGATTATCCGGATGAATGCGGATGGCGGAGATGTGGCGGGAATCCGGCAGCCCGAGGTAAGACCAGGTCTGGCCGCCGTTGAGGGATTTGTAAACGCCGTCGCCGGGGCTGGTCATCACCCCGCGCACAGGGTGTTCGCCCGTGCCTACATATACGATATTGGGGTCGCGGTCAGACACCGCAATGGCGCCGACCGAAGAGGTGCGAAAATATCCGTCGGAAACATTATTCCAGGTGATGCCGCCGTCCTGCGTTTTCCAGACGCCGCCACCGCTGGTTCCCATGTAGTAGAGGAGTGGATCTCTGGGTGATCCGCTGACGGCTGCGCACCGGCCGCCCCGGTAAGGGCCGATATTGCGCCAGGTTAATCCCAGGTACTGTGTTTGTTCGAAAAAGAAATTCCTCATCCGGTTGGATGACAAGATAGATGCCATTTGCCCCCAATCCGAATAAGCGCTCCCTAAAAACACAAAAATTAAGAGCCATCGACAGCATTGCCGTCTCATAGTAATTAATTTTTCCGCCTGGAAAGTGCAAGGATCCCAGGCGTAGTGGTGTGTAATGTAGTTCTCTCCTAACCGGTTAACGTACCAGGACCATCAAGAATTTTGAACCACTGACCAATCAATTAATCGTTAGGAATGAAAACTCGTTAATGTAAGGGACAAAAAAATGGCATCGGCGAGAGTAAAACCGGTCGCTCTTTCAAGTTGCAATAATACTCACTTTTTGGAAAACATTACCGTTTCCTAACAGAATTATACCAATTACCCTCGATTTTAATACAAAACGATTGAGTGAACCAGACAAACGGAGCCCTTTTTACTATTTTTTAGTGCTTTCTATTCAGGGTGAGTTTTTGTGATAGTTACTTTTCCGGGCTGGATATTGCCATTTTAAAATTTATACGGATTTCGAAAAAAAATGTTTCCCGGCCGCGCGGATTTATGCTTTTTTTTCATCATTTGTAATCGATTGAACGGCGCCGGAACGGATTTTCCCGTTCCGGCCGTCAACGTTTTGTTAAACCGGCTATACCCGGAAGCTCAATCCGACGGAGAGCAGGGAGACGCACCAGCCGACTTCCGCGAACAATCCGAGCCGTTCGCCCAGGGCATACCGCGCGCCCATGAACCCGGACAGATGAATGCCGTTCCTTACCGGCTTCAACCCTTTGTGCAGAACAAACCATTCCGGATCGCCGGACATGGTGCGGGTCCTGTTCTGCGACCAGCCGGCCACAAAGCCGCCGTAAACATCCCAGGGTTCGGGCCTGGGGTTGACGTGTGCGGAAAGCCGCAAGCCCGCGGTCAGGTATTTATGCCTGAAATGTACCATTTGCTCGGTGCCGGGAGCCGGCTTTTCCGAATCGGCAACAGAATAACCGGCGTATATTCCGGCTGATAAAACCCGGGATGCCTTTCTTTCTGCGGTGATCCGCACGGGGGGAAAGAGCGTATGGGTACGGTCCTTTAAAAAAGTCGGGAGCGCGCCGGCGCCGCAGGAAAGCTCCCAGGCGTACTCTTTTTTTTCTTTTCTGCATTGAGCAGAGCCTGCAATGGAAACACACAAAAGCGCAAGGGTCAGAGAGCAGAACGTTAACCTGAGCATGGTAGGTGATTTTAGGATTTATTAAAATGGATTATTCTCCTTATAGCTGCTGACCGGCGCGTTCGGACAACAGGTTCCCCTTCCGGTCAGTTGCGGCCGACCGGTCGGATTTTACCATGAATAACCTCATTTGATCCAGCGGCGCTTTACCGGATGCATGCCGGCAGGCCGCTCAGGTGCGGATGTTGATTCGGGTGTTGCATTTAAGACGAAAAAAACGTCAGCGCGTTGGTTGAACCCCAAATTTTAACTTTTCACATTAGGATGGACACAGGAAAGCCGGCCCTCCCCTATTGCCTGGGAGAAGGATAAAAAAAATGCAATCAAAGCGACATTTACAGGCTGCTGATATGCGTTGAGGGCCTACTCCGTACGGCAATCCGTCGTGCTGCGGGTATCGGTGATATTGAGGATCTTCCAGCCGTCGGCGGTCCGCACCATTTGGAAAGCGTTTACCCCGCAATGGCTCATCTGGTCGCCGCGGAAGAAGGTGTATTCCGTCCAAACGCTGGCCAGGTTCCCGTCAATGCGCACCTCATAGCTCCAGATCCGTTCATCCAGGATGAAGTCGTACTTGGTGCCTACCTGGGTAATGAACCGGCTGACCGGCGATTCCCTGACCTGCGGGTTGCCTTCCTTGTCGGTAAAGGTCGTGCAAAGGCGGGCATCGGGATAAAACGCCGATCGGACCATGACGCTGTCGGAAGCGCGCATGCCGTCAAAAAGGGTCTGGATCGCAGCGATGACCGCCTGCCGGTCGTCATCGGCCTGCTGCGCGTTGGAAAATGCCGGGGCGAGGAGAAAAACGAAAAAGAATACAGCGGGTGAACATCTTTTTTTCATCTTTTTCACATTTCAGGTAAAGGTAATACAATTGGAGTTAGCAATTTTGTGTTATTATTGCATAGCGGTTCAACACGTACATGAGCGACTATACTCGTAAAATAAGGTGGAAGCTGTACCTGGCGATTTTCGGCGCCCTGATTGTCGTCATATCTATGGTGTATACCAACCGCCTTGCCGGCCGCCTGGCCGATGAAGAACGCAAAAAGGTAGATATCTGGGTAAAGGCGATGCTGGAAGTCAACGACTTCAACGAAGAAGACGAAGAGTACGAAGATATCAGCCTCCACTGGGAGATCATCAGCAGCAATACCACCATTCCCGTTATCATCGTCGACGAAGCCGGCAAGATCATTGACGCCGTCAACTTCGGGCCTGAGCTGGACAACAATAAACCCTACCTCGCCAAGGAAGTCGCCAAACTTCAGTCCGCCGGATTTGAGCCCATTGAGAGTTACGGCGCCTTTGTATACTACAAGGAATCAAGGCTCCTCACCCAATTGAGGTATTTCCCGCTTGTACAGTTCATGCTCATTGCCGCTTTTATCCTGTTCGGCTATCTGGGTGTCAATGCCGCCAGGCGGGCAGAGCAGAACCGCGTTTGGGTCGGTATGGCCAAGGAGACCGCCCACCAGCTCGGCACCCCGATATCGGCCATCATCGCCTGGCTGGAGCACCTCAACCTGGCCAAGGAGGGCGACCCCGAAGTCCAGGAGGTCGTTATGGAGCTGCGCAATGATGTCAACAGGCTGGAATTGATCGCCGAAAGGTTCTCCAAGATCGGTTCGGCGCCGGTCCTGGCTCAGACCAATATCTACGAAGAGCTGGCCAAGTGCGCCAGGTACATGGAAAAACGGGCCTCCAGAAAGGTTGTCTTCGATTTTCCCGATCAGCATGCGGGCAAACTCAACGTCCATATCAATGCTCCGCTCTTCGACTGGGTGG
Source organism: Lewinellaceae bacterium (assembly GCA_020636325.1). GTDB lineage: Bacteria > Bacteroidota > Bacteroidia > Chitinophagales > Saprospiraceae > JACJYC01. The sequence goes on along the minus strand of JACJYC010000004.1, from coordinate 245,996 downwards.
TTGAAAACCTGCTGCGCAATGCCCTGGATGCCATGGACGGCAAGGGGTGCATCTCCGCTGAAATCTACGAGGACGCCTCATCGGTCTATATCGACATCACCGATACGGGCAAGGGTATTCCGCCGAATAAGTTCAAAACGGTCTTCCAACCCGGCTTTACCACCAAAAAACGGGGTTGGGGCCTGGGCTTGAGCCTGGCCAAGCGGATCATAGAGGAATACCACCTGGGCAAGATCTTTGTCAAACGGTCCGTGCCCAATGAAGGGACGACCTTCACCATCCGGCTTCCCAAAAGCCCGGCATCCGCCCATCAGGCCGTTACGGCGCCCGTCCAGGAAAAGCCCGTCAACGTGAACTAGCGGCGCGACTGCTTATTTATTCCGGAATTTTTTAATGGTCCTGACCAGCAGCGGCGGCAACAAGTCGTTTGCCAGGTTCACCGCGCCGTTGAAAAAGGTCATGGAAGCAGAATCCTGCCCTTTTCTGGCCATAAAGGTGGTGGTGATCCGCTTGCGGTTCGCTTCGCTGATCTCATCCGCCGGGCGGCCGTTGGTATAATAATAGGTGGCCAGCGAACGGCGGCTCCGTTCGGGCGGGCAGTTCAGGGGGTCCGGATGACCGTGCCAGGAATAATCCGTAGTGGAGAAAATGGCCATCCTGTTGAAATAGGGAGCAATCCTGACCACGCTGCGGCTCTTGTCGCGCTCCCATAGCTCAAAATGGCCGCCCCATTCGTCCTGCCAGTTCTCATTCAGGTAAACCAGCACATTGATCCGCCGGTCGAGGTTCATCCGCCGGTGCCGGTGGAAATCAACGTGCAGTTTCAGGAAACCGCCCGGTTTGATCTGGTGAAATCCGCCGCCCTCAAAATACGGATCCGGGATAAGGGTTTCCTTGATGCCGGTCAGGTTTTGAAGAAACTCCAGAAAGGGTTCCGAATTGAGAAAATGGGCAAACTCAAGCGTTTTCGGGCCAAATCTCGATTCGCCCTTGGAGGCGTATTTCGATTCGTTGGGGTTGGCATAGTGAATATCCCCCGGTTTGTCTCCCAGTTCAGGGAATTCCGCCAGGACTTCTCTAAGCATGTCGGGGTTAAAAAAATCATCGAAGTAGATATTGGGAAACGGTTTAGCTTCCGAGTATTCCTGGTGTTTCGCCAATCCCAATTCGATAAACTCTTGGACAGAGGTCTTTAAAAAATCCATACAGGCTGATGATTTATCATGGAGCGCAAAATTAGTAAAATAGTGGTAAGTCGTAAGTCGTAAGTCATAAGTCGTAAGTCATAAGTCATAAGTCGTAAGTGGTAAGTCGTAAGTGGTAAGTCCGCTTTGAGGCCACTTACGACTTACTACTTACGGCTACCCATTTACTGACTCCCCTTCAGGTCCGTTCTTTCTTCCGCTTCGACAGCTTCTTCTGGTACACCTCTTCCCGGGCCTGTGAATTCTCGGGTTTGGTGACATCCAGTTTTTCAGCGGCGTCTTTGTGGTCGGGGTTGATCTTGCGGCCGGGAAAGGCGAGTTTATTCTTGATCACCTTTTCCGTTTCCACGTTGGTCTCCTCGATCAGCTGATTCATGTCCTCTTCCGTGATATAGGATTTGGTCTGAAGTTTTTTCTTGGCAATTTCGCGGGCTACTTCCTCTCCGACCATCTGATCGTAATCGTTCTTCCAGCGCGCCGGGCCGTCTTCAACCGTTGTCGTTTCCACTTCGCGGGCTGTATGGCTTTTCTCCCGTAACCTCGACCCGACCTCCAGGCTGACCCTGTCCGCTTTCCGCAAGGTTTCGGGGTCAAAATCCTTGTCGGCGAGGTGGGCTTTTACTTCATCATCCAGGTCTTCCAGGTTGTATTTTTCCAGGATGGATAACAGGCTCCTTTCTGAATAACCCGGTTTTTTGCCCAGGCCCTGCGCCCACTTTTTGCTGTTGGCGGCATATTTGAAATACTGAGGGTCTCCGGATTTATTTTTGACCTTCAGCAATGGATTGATGACCATCTCCCGAAAATCATCCATGGAAGCGATCGTATAACCGTCTTTGACCTTGGCGATCCCGACAGCCATCGAGATCCCGGCGGGGATGCCGTTGAGAAGGGCTTCCCGGATTGCGGGGGTGGAGAAATTGGCAATCCAGTCGCCGGTGCTGACGCGTGCGCCGACCGTACGGGCTGACGCCTGTTTGTCCGACCGCTCGCTTTCGATTTCCGAATAGGACGCGACATGATCCCCGGCGGGCGGGAGGACCAGTTTATCGGGATCGTTGAGCGGCGTGAAATCGGCCGTTCCGCCGAGGGAAGCCGAGTTGACGGTCAGTTCCTCCGTCGATTCCCGGGTCATTTTGCCGGGAAGATTGAACCTGAAGCCGGATTTGCTCAATATGCCGACGACGAGCACAACAGCTGCCAGATAGCCCAGCGTATTGAAAAAACCGCCGCTGCTGCGTTGAGGGTAATTATCTCTCATGGTGCCAAAATTTATAAGGGTTAAAAATGATTGTATCCTTTGTTTCAGATGAATAGCCGGGGCTTTTCCCGCCGGGGAAGAACGTTTGTCAATGATGTTCCGAATGAAGAGATGACAATGCCGGTTTTTGCTATTACATCCGCCAAAGAGCGGCGGATTCAATGGGTAGGTTTCTCATAGGTATGCAAACCGGGGGAAGTACCACAAATGTAGAAAAATATATTGTTTCCTGTTTCCCAGCGGATTGAAAATGGTTATTCATTCAACCCGGCCGGGTGCCTGCATGGCGGCCAGCAGATCGATATCGAGGCGCCACAATTCATAGGTTTCGATGATATAGGCCAGTTTCTTGTGATAAACCTTGCCGGTAGCATACCCGGCCATTTTCAGCCCGGCGGCGCAGGCGGCATAATAGGGTACGCTGGTACGGCCGTCAAAAAAATTCTCCGGGCGTATTTTCGAAGCGGGCAGGTAGTCCAACGCAGCCTCGGTCAGGTCGCATTGCTTCCCTACGGGAAAAGTCCGCCAGATCCATTCGTAGCAGCCCTTATTGCCGGTAGCGCACCCCCGGGTAAGCAGTTGGGAGTGCCGGGCATAACTGTCCGCTACCGAGTTGTACACCTCAAACCGGTCATATGGGTTATCATCATAGGCGTTGTAAACGCTCACAGCCGGGGGAACGGGTGTGAATTCCTCGTCCCGCAGGGCTTGGTACTGCTTGTTCCTGATCTTTAGCCGCGCCGCGCTTCCGGGCAGGGCTTTAATGCCGAACTGGTTATTTGTCGCCCGGGCCAACCTCGATTCGCCGGCATCGGATTCCAGCAGGGCTTGTGCCAGTTTGATGCTGGCCAATACCTTGCTGCTGCGCATATCCTGCAGGGCATCCGCTTTATGCGCATCGATATAAGCCAGGTATTTTTGCGCCTGCCGGAGTTTGGCCCGCGACAGACGCCTTTGGTTGAGCTGCGCCCAGATCCGATCCTTATTCCAGGTGCAATTGACCACCAGGCGCCCTCCGGAGGGTCCTTCCGAAATAACCGGGACATTCTCCTCGTAGTCAATGATCCTGTCATCCGTGTCCTTCACGCTGTAAAACCTGTTGACGGCTTCCCGGCTCAGTCCTCCGATGGCTGCCAGTCCCGATTTATAGGTATCCGTCAATTCCTGAATAACCGGCAGTTTATTGAGCTCATTTTCGTAATTTTGATAGATGTACAGCCCGGCAAGGACGGCAACAAGGAATACAAAAGCCTTGAAAAAACTGTTGACAAATTGGAAAACACGATTGGACAGATCGCTCAGCATGCTCATTCTACCCGTTTTTCTCAAATCAGCCTAAAATTATGAATCCCCTGGAATCTTCCGCCGAATTTAACAAATCCGAACCGGTCACCGGGGCGCTTATCCTGGCAGCGGGCGCTTCCGCCAGGATGGGCTTTCCCAAACAACTCCTGATTTTCAACAACAAGCCGATGATCGAAACGGTTGTCGAAACGGCCCTGGCAGCGGGTTGCAACCCGGTCGTGACCGTGCTGGGAGCGTTCGCCGAAAGGATCAGGCCCGTACTGGAAGGTCGCCAGGTGATCATCGCGCTCAATCCGGATTGGGCAAGCGGGATGGGCTCCTCCATCGCTGCCGGGATGAAGGTCATTGCCGGGCTCCCCCGCCCTATCGACAATCTCCTGATCCTGCTGGGCGACCAACCTTTCGTGCAGGCTGCGGACCTGCAGCAAATGATGGAGATCAAACGGAAATCCGGAGCCAGGATCGCGGCAGCCGCTTATGCCGGCCAGTTAGGGGTACCCGCCCTGTTTGACCGGACCTTATTTCAGGCGTTGTCGGCTTTGGACGGGCAGGGCGGAGCAAAACAATTGTTCAGGCAATTCCGCAATGAACTGGCCGTCTGCAACCTCCCTTCCGCGGCGGATGACCTGGATACGCCGGAAGACGTCCGCAGGCTCCTTTGACCATCCGGAACTAACAGGGATACCCCGCGAAGCCCGGATTGGTGGTTTTAAGCGCTTTTTATATTTTTACTCCTCAATTTGCATGCAATCGCCAATGGCCCAAATCAAACTGAAAATACCGGTTCTGGTCCAGGATGTCCGGGTTGAGAACCGACCCCAATACTATATCCGCCCCGTGTTCCTCGCTTACCCGGTTGCGTCTCATCCGAGGTACGAACAGGCTGTCGCGCAGTTCCAGCGTGAAATCCGCCAGATATTCAAAGGATTTTCCCTCAACCGTAAAAACCTGGAGCAATTGCTGTGGCTGCAGTTTCATCCTGAAGACCTTCATTACAGTCAGGTTCAATGCGAAGGCAAAGTCGGCAAGGAGTTTTACAGCGGCCCGTTCGGGGTGATTTCCTTTTCCCGCAATAACCTGGGCTTCGCCTGCATGCCGTCGCTGGCCAATTTCATGTTCATGACGGATCCGGACAAAGGCGCCATAGAAAAGCAGGCCCAGTCCGTTGTCCAGATCCTGCTGAAAAAATTCCGGAACGAAGAAGATGAGGATGACCAGCTGGAAATATCGGCTTCCTATGCCGGAAAGCGGGAATTCATCACCGCCATCGAGGTGTCGGTCCGCATTACGCACAGCCCATTCAGTTTCGAGGCTGACTTTGACCACCAATTTTTCCGGCGAATGTTCGACGACACCGAATTCGAGGGTGAGGTGGAAGTGGAAAAAACCGGTTTTGATCTCAACAGCCGGTTTCCGTCCGAACTCGATCGCGCCTATCACCGGGAAGACCTGGTTCAACAGGTTTACAAAACCGTTTTTACCGGGGCGGCGTCGCCCATCGTGCTGGTCGGCCCGCCTGGCGTCGGGAAGAACGCCATCGTGGAGGAAGCCGTTTACCGCTATTGCCACAAAAATACCCGGAAGGAAAAGGTTCAACGGATCTGGAAGCTCGATCCCAACCGGGTCATCGCCGGCATGAGTGTTGTCGGCATGTGGGAAAAGCGGTTTGAATCCATTATCAACTATCTGCGGCATCCTTACGAGAAATCCAAAATCCGCGACAAAATGCTGGTCGATAACCCGATCGCCCTGCTCAGGGTCGGGAAATCGGCTTCCAATTCGCTTACCCTGAGCGACGTATTGAAGCCGTACCTGGAAAAGCGCCAATTGCAGCTGATCCTCCTGGCCAGCCCGGAAGAATGGTCCATCATACAGGAAAAAGACCGCCGGTTCAGCGAATTGTTCCAGATCATCCGGGTGGATGAACCCGACGCCTATACCGCCAACCTGATCATCCTGGAAAAACGGAAATACCTGGAAGCGGAGCGCCAGTGTTCCATTTCCATCCAGGCCGTCAAGCTGCTCATTGACCTGCACCGGAACTACCTCCGCGCCAGGGCTTTACCCGGCGGCGTACTGGACCTGCTGGAAAAACTGACGGCAAAATTCAGGTACAGCATGGTGGACGCCCCCGACGTCCGGGAGGAATTCCGGTCCCTCAGCGGTCTGAACGAAACCATTTTCGACATCAATCAACCGTTCGAGGAAGACGAGATCCGCGCCGGCCTCACCACGCAACTGGTCGGACAACCCGAAGCCGTTTTTGCCCTGGAAGGCGCCGTCAACCTGATCAAAGCCAAGCTCAACGACCCCGACCGGCCGATCAGCTCCTTCCTGTTCGTCGGGCCTACCGGCGTCGGCAAAACCCAGGCGGCCAAGGTGCTCTGCCGTCAATTGATGGGCAGCGAAAACCATCTGCTCCGCCTGGACATGAACGAGTACCTCGACGACGGAGCGGTCGATCGCCTGATGGGCAGCGAATGGATGCCCGAAGGCCAGCTGGTCAGCCGGGTGCGCTATCAACCGTTCGGCATTCTCCTGCTCGACGAGATCGAAAAAGCCCACCCGGCCGTATATGATATCCTGCTCCAGGTCCTCGACGAAGGCCGCCTGACGGATCACCTGGGCCGAACCACAGACTTCACCAACACGGTCATCATCATGACCTCCAACCTGGGCTCCGAGGAAGTCAAAAACCGGATCGGCTTCGGTCAGGCCCAGGCTGCGGAAGACGCCGTTTACATTAAGGCCATCGAACGGCATTTCAGGCCCGAATTCGTCAACCGCATCAACCAGATCGTCATTTTCAAACCGCTGGAGCTGCCCCATATCCTCGACATAGCCCGCATCCAGATCAAGGAACTGCTGCAACGCGACGGTTTTGTGCGGCGCAGCACAATGCTGAATATCTCACAGGGCGCCCTCGAATGGGTCGCCCGGCGCGGTTTTGACGCCAGAATGGGCGGTCGGGCCCTGAAGCGCCAGATCGAACAGGATCTCACCACCCTATCCGCCGAACAATTGGTGAGGACCAATGCGGAAACCCCTATTCTATTTGATATCTTGCTGGAAAACGACCGGCTGGTGCCGCGGATCACGCCCCTGGAATTCACCGATCCCATTGAAGACAATTGGTTCCCCAAATTGCCGGATGAAAAAAACGGCAGGCGGTTCTACGGCGACCTGCTCAGGTCGCTGGAACAACTGGAAAAACAGATCGAGCGCCTTGAGCGCCGGCCAACCGATGTCGTAGAGACCTCCAATTGGCAATATTACGGATTCAAAGCCCGGATCAGCCAGCTCAAGGAAGATATCCAGAACGGTATCCTGGCGCACAATGACCGCCAGTACCGGGGTATGCGCACCGTCGCGCTCAGGCTCAAGCAAGGCGGCCTTCCGACGCGAAGGGACTGGGCCAAGGACGGCAAAGAAAACCTGCGCGACCGGCTTTTCCAGGACGATGCCATTCGGGAAATCAGCGAAGCCTACCGATACAACAAGCCCGATTTTGATCCGGTCAATTCCGGCTATCTGAACCTGTATCTCGACACGGCTTTTCTCATGGCATCAGCGGAGGGGTTCCTGAGGGGCGAACCCGAGAAGGCGGAACTGCTCTTTGAGTCGTGCGTGGAAGGCCAGGGCGCCTTTGAGATCGAGTACCTGGCCGATCTCTACTGCGGGCTGTTCAGATTGCTCGATCTCCCCTTTCAGACCCCCAAAAACAAAAAGGTCATTGCGGTTGAAGGGTATAACCTTTCGGCCTTGCTGCCGGGCGAGCAGGGCATGGCCCTGTTCTATCTTTCCCACCGCAATCCGCTACCGGTCAGGGTACAGATCAGGATAAACGGAAAGCCGGTTGCCGGCCCGCTGAAGGTGCTGCGCATATTTGACGGCAATAAAACGGTAACCGACCTGCGCACCGGCTTTTCCAATGCGGTCAATCTGACGCCGGAGGAATTCAAGCTCATGGTATACGGCGGTTTTGCGGGAGCGGCTGCGACCGGCAGAAAGCAAAAACCAGGTTAACAGGCTCAAAATAGTAATGGCTGCCGGGGTTTGTTTAAAATAAAACAGCCGGACCCTCGTATTGAGCCCGGCTATTGCGGTATATAGAAATGCGCAAGCTATTCGCTGTTAAAACTTCAAGCCCACGCTCAGTGTCAGGGTATTGTTCTTGCCCTCTACGTTTTTGAAGTAGTCGTTGAGGCCCATTTCATAGTTCAATTCCGCGGTCAGGAACAGGATATCGACCCCGACACCGACGTTGGCGCCCCAGGTGAACCTGTTCAGGTCATCCACATTCAGGCTGAAATTGGGACGTTCCTTGACGTTCAGGACGTAGGTCGGCGTAATACCGCCTTTTGCGTGGATACCCAGTATTCCGTTATCGCCGGTCAGGCGCAAGCCGATATTCAAGGGTACTTTCAGGCTCTGGATGGTCGTTTCATCCTTGAAGCTGACATTATTCCCATTGCTTTCGGGATCCTGGATCAATCGTGCCGTATAGCTGAAATAGTGGACACCCGGGTTGAGGAAGAAAATGCCGCGGCCGCTGCGCAGGTCAAAACCGGCATTCCAGCCGGCGCGGGCTTCGGTCTTGTAGTCGGAGAATTTGGCGTCCAGGCCGGATACATTCACCCCCACCTTGGGGTTAAAGGTCGTTTGGGCGGAAACGGCCGAAGCGGAAAATAACAGCAAACAGGCGATCCATGCAATTGATTGTCTCATGGTTTTCACGTTTTTTAAGGTTATGCAAATGATGCAATGTTCCTTATAAACGCGCCGCCCGTCCGGAATAATGCAAAGGAATTCCCAAAGTTTTGTTAAATTAATCCTAAGGAGAGGATTTTATTCTTCCGCGCTCTTTTTCCGGTTTTTCCACCAGATATACCCCAGCGTACCGACCAACAGGTAGGGCGTTGCCAGCATATAAAGGATGCCCATGTTCAGGCCCCGGCCCGAAGCGCCGCCGTTTTGCAGGTTACTTTCGGCTGCAGCCCGGCACATAGGGCATTGAGCATAGGTCGCTCCGGCAATCAGGACAAAAACCAAGGATAAAAGGATCAGTTTGACTATTCTGTTTTTCATGATCTCAGGGATAATATGGCATCAGCATCAAATAACAAATCGGTCCCGTAACGGCGACATACAACCATACCGGAAACACCCATCTGGCCATTTTCCGGTGTTTGGCATATTGCCCGGTATATCCGCGGATAAAGGTAAACAAAATAAAGGGTAAAGACACCGCGGCCAGGCCGATATGGCTCAATAAAAGAACAAGGTAAACCGGTCTGAGGTTGCTTACCGCTCCCAATTCTTCCGGACTGAGCACCCCATTGTGGTCCAAATCGCCAAAAAGGGTTTCGGGTGAAGTAAAATGGTAAGCTACATAGGACAACAAAAACAGCAGCGACATGGTCAGCGCCGCGTAGATGGATTTGCGGTGCGCTTCAATCTTTTTCTTCCTTATGAACACGTAGGCAACGACCAGCATGACTGCCGTCAGCGCGTTGAGGGTAGCGTGGGCGGGCGGCAGGAACCCAAGGTCCCAACCATCCGGCAAGGTGATCTTTACCTGCCTCATCATGCCGACCAGGACCAGCACGGCAACCGTTATGATCCAGGCTGCGGCATTTAATTTTTTAGCCAGTTTGAGGTTTTCCATCAGCGTTCGCGCTCTCTTCTGAATATTAATTCCTTATCTTTTTTCAAGGGCAGAATCATGGCGGTTACTTCCGCCAATTGGCCGATCTCATCGGGTTTTTTAAGGTCAAAAAAACGACGGATCATCCCCTTGACATCGCAGAGTGCCAGATAGGGGCTATGGTCAGGTTGAATGCCGTTGAGCGGGAATTTCCAGGCTTCGGCCACCGCGGAAACGGAATCAGCCGGTACCGGGATGAAGAAAACCTGCTCGGGGTCCTTCAGCCCGTATTTTCCTGCAAAGGCTGTCAGGCTGGAATCCCCTTCAGGCGCATGGGGCACGTATATGGGGAAGAGCAAGTCGTTTCTTTCATCAAATTGTTCATGCAACTCGCTCAACTGGGCGCCGAAGTCGGCCAGGAGTTTTTGATCCCCTGTCGGCAGAATGCAGGCAATCAACATCTTGCCGCTGATCATTTCCTTTTTGAGGGGGCCGCTTCCGTTGGCCGGCCAGGAAAAAACGGGGACAGGGCCTATATCCTTCAATTGGGACAATTGGTCCATTCTTCTGTTCTTTCCCAAATCAAGGTAGTACCAGGAAACGGCGGGAAAAACCACCAGCAACAAAAAAACGCCCACCAGGCTTAACGGATTCTTTCCCTTCATAATGCTTCGGCTTATCCCCAGAGATGAATCGTCTCGGGGTCATCCTGGAGCATGCCCTCCTGTTTGGCGGGCTGTTCGTTCTTTTCCTTGATCTGCTGACGGCGGGCCTTCCAGGAGCCGCCTTCCTGGAAGAAGGCGATGATGGCCCAAACAAGCAATACGGTCGGCAACAGCACGCTCATGGCGAGGGTTTTGACCTCGTACCGCATGTGCATGAACTCGTAAATGATGAAATAGGCCTTATAAATGGACAATGTGATGATTGCCAGACCTACTATGTAGATCAACCAGCTGACGCTGTGCGCGATGTCGCCGCCGATATAACCTTTGCCGAACAGAGAGATAAGGACCTCTGCAACGGTTACCCCGGCCAGGAGCCAAAGGCCTTTGAACACTTTCTTTTTTGATTCTTCGTAGCTGAGATTGCTCATGGCTATGCTGAATTAACGCTGTTTATCGAATTGGATTAAAGCAGGTAGAAAACCAGGAATACGAAAACCCAGACCAAATCCACGAAGTGCCAGTATAACCCGATCTTCTCTACCATTTCATAGCCGTTCTTCCGGGATACATACAGGCCGCTTGCCGCGTTGATCAGGATGATCAGCAGGAAGACCACACCGGATAATACGTGAAAACCGTGGAAACCGGTGATGAAGAAGAATAAGGCTCCGAAAGCCGACGGGCCGAATGCCTCGATCTGGACGTCGCCGGAGCTGATGCCTTCCGATGTCTTGAACTTCCGGTGAATATAGCCCCTCTCATCGACATAGAAACCGGGTTTGTCCATCGGCAGCTCGCTTTTCATGACCGTCATGGTATGGTGCTCACCGCCTTCGGCATGGCTTTCCTCTCCGTGGCCGCCTGCTTCGGCATGGCTTTCCTCGCCATGGCCTTCGGCTGCTTCGGCATGTTCATCATTGACCACTGCAGCTTTGTGCATGATATAACTGCTGCCGGCTCTGAACGTTTCTCCGGACTCTTTGCCGTTCTCGTCCAGGTACACCCCGGCTTCGGTATGGGTCCCGAACGGGTTGGTGGTAACCGACATATGCTCCCTGCCGATCAGGTTGGTCCATTCCCAGCCCTGGCAGCTCAGGAAGCCTACGCCGCCCAGAACGGTCAGCAGCATCCAGAGTACAACGCCCCGCCTGTTTTCGCGGTGACCTTCCTGTACGGCGCGTACCATGGTCACAGAACTGATGATCAGCAGGAATGACATCACGGTTACGAAGATCAGCGGCAATTCAGTTTTGCCGAAAGGGTGGGTTTTAAAGACGTAATCCGGCACCGGCCAGGTCGGACTGCTGAAGCGCAGCGCGCCGTAAGCAATCAGGAATCCGGCGAACGTAAACGCGTCGCTGAGGAGGAAATACCACATCATCAGCTTTCCGTAGCTGATCCTGAACGGTTCCGTCCCGCCTGACCAATCGCCACCGTGTTGGTGCACTTCTTTTTCCAATGCAGTATCTGTGCTTGCCATTATTGGACTTTGTTTTGTAATATTCAGTTCAAATTCAAGCCGATAGAATAAAAAACACCAGCAGATAGACCCAAAGTGCGTCTACAAAATGCCAGTAGGTCAATGTCAGTTCAAAGCGAACCTTCCGATTGGGCGTTACCTTGTATTCCAGCATGAAAGCGTGCAGCAAGGCAACCGTCAATACCCCGATCCCGCCCAGAACATGGGCAGCATGCAGGCCGGAGATCACATAAATGAAATCACCCGAAGGGTTCGTCTTCAGCGGGACGCCGATGTCAACAAGCGCCTGCCATCCTTCGTATTGAAGGACGAGGAAAGCCAGGCCCAGGATCACGGTCGCCACCATCAGGCCGCGATAAAGACCCGCATTGCCCCGCATGAACGCGAGGTAAGAGCCGTGCAATGTCAGGCTGCTTGCCACAATAGCCCCCGTACTGGCAAAAAAGATTTCCGGAAGGCGGAACTCCAGCCAGTTACCGGCTGCCTGCCGGACCAGGTACGCGCTGGTCAGCGAAGCAAACATCATGACAATACCGGCACAGGCCGCCCACAATGCGAATTTGTGAGGGTGTATCTTGTTCCGTGTATTTGTTTTAGCCACTGATGCGTTGCTTGTCATTGAAAATTATTTTAAGCGGAAAACCGCTTCCTATATTTTGTCAAAATAAAATGCGATCAAAGCGACCGGGATGTAGAAAAACGAATAAAACATCAGTCCCAGAGCCGCTTTGCGGTTGCAATCCCTGTAAAACCGCCAGGCAAACCAGGCGTATCCCGCCGTCAGGGCCAGCACGATTCCCAGCGAAATCGCACCGCTTATGCCCATCAGAAAGGGCAACGCCGATATGGGCGCCAGGAACAAGGCATACAGGAGTGATTGTTTGCCGGTATTCCGGTCCTGTTGGCTCTTGGCCGGCAACAGCTTGTACCCGGCATTGCGGTAGTCCTCGTATCCCAGCCAACCGATCGACCAGAAGTGAGGAAACTGCCAGCAAAATTGCAGGGCAAACAACGCCAGCGCCAGCAAAGTGATCTGACCTTCCGCCGCAGCGCTCCCGATCATGACCGGCAGCGCGCCCGGTATGGCGCCTACGGCTACGGCATTCGGTGTGATCCGCTTCAGCGGCGTGTACAGGAATGCGTAGCTCAACATAGCCACCGTACCCAGAAAAGCCGTCCACGGATTGAACATCGCCAACAGGCTGATCCCAAACAAACTCATCAGGCCTGCCGCCATAACCGCTTCCGAGATCTGCATCCGGCCGGCCGCCAACGGCCGGTCCATCGTTCGCTTCATCAGCCGGTCAAAATCCTTTTCCATAACCTGATTAAGCGTGTTCGCGGCTCCCGTTACCAGAAATCCGCCCAACGCCAGCACCAGTACGGCAACCGGATTCACCCCGGTTTGGGCTGCGATCAAAAAAGCCATGACAGAAGAAAAAACAACCGTCAGCGTCAGCCTGAATTTGATCAGCATTTTATAATCGCGGACCTTTGCCCCGATTCGATGCCCAATACCCGATTTTTCAACTTTTACGTTCAACGTCTCGCTTTTTCAGGAATTTACGACCTGCAATGTTTCAGTTGTCGCCGTCAATGCCCGCCGTCGCTCTCGCCGTCTTTCAACGGTTCGATCTGCGGAATGAACTCTCTGCCGTCCTTACCGTAATCGTACGGCCAGCGCTGAACTGCCGGGATCTTGCCGGCCCAGTTGCCGTGCCCTACATTGATCGGCGTCGTCCATTCCAGGGTGGATGCCCCCCACGGATTGGGGTTGGTCATTTTCTTCCCTTTCCAGATGCTGTAGAAGAAGTTGATCACCAGCAGCAACTGAGCGGCAAATACGATAACGGCCGCTACCGTGATGAATTTATTCATTTCCGCAAAATGGCGGAAGGTTTCAAACGTATCGAACCGGTAATACCGGCGCGGCACGCCGGCCATGCCCAGGTAGTGCATCGGCCAGAAAATGGCATATGCGCCCACCATGGTGATCCAGAAGTGGATCTTGCCCAGCGTCTCGTTCATGAACCGGCCGAACATTTTGGGGAACCAGTGATAGACCCCCGCGAACATGCCGAAGAACGCCGCAACCCCCATTACAATATGGAAGTGGGCAACCACAAAGTAGGTATCGTGCATCTGGATGTCGATGGCCGAGTTACCGAGGAAAATACCGGTCAGACCGCCCGAGATGAACATGGACACGAAACCTATCGCAAACAGGCTGGCCGCGGTAAAGCGAATATTGCCTTTGTATAACGTGGTGATCCAGTTGAACACCTTCACCGCCGAAGGAACGGCGATGATCAGCGTAAAGATCACGAAGAAGTTCGAAATAAAGGGGTTCACACCGGACATGAACATGTGGTGCGCCCAAACGATAAAGCTCAGGAAGCCGATGGCCAGGATCGAATAAACCATCGCCTTGTAACCGAAGATCGCCTTACGCGCATGAACAGACAATACTTCGGACACAATCCCCATGGCGGGGAGAATGATGATATATACCTCCGGGTGGCCCAGGAACCAGAACAAGTGCTGGTACAGGATCGGGCTGCCGCCGACATGGTCGAGCGCCTGCCCGCCGATGAAGATCTCACTCAGGTAAAAGCTCGTACCCAATCCGCGGTCAAACATCAGCAGGAAGAAACCGGATGCGAGAACCGGGAAGGACAACAGACCCAGGATCGCCGTCACGAAGAAGGCCCAGATCGTCAGCGGCATGCGCCACATGCTCATCCCCTTGGTGCGCAGGTTCAATACCGTCGTGATATAGTTGATGCCGCCCAGCAGTACCGAAACGACAAAGAATACAAGGCTGATGATCCACAGGGTCATCCCCGTGCCCGAGCCGTCGGAGGCCTGCGGTAAGGCGCTCAGCGGCGGATAGGCCGTCCAGCCGCCGGCAAACGGGCCGGTGCTGAGGAACAAGGAGGCAAACATGACCACGCTGGCCAGGAAAAAGAACCAGTAGGACAGCATGTTCAGGAACGGAGAAGCCATATCCCTGGCGCCGACCTGCAACGGGATCAGCAGGTTGCTGAAGGTGCCGCTAAGGCCAGCCGTCAACACGAAGAATACGATAATGGTGCCGTGCATGGTCACCAGGGCGTAATAAAACTCCTGGGACAGCGTACCGACACCGGCTTCACTGACCGTGATCCACTTGCCCAGAACCGGCTTGAGCCATGCGAGGCTCTCGTCAGGAAAACCCAGTTGAAGGCGGAAAACCAGCGACATCAAACCGCCGATAATCGCCCAGATCATACCCGTGATCAGGAACTGGCGGGCGATGATCTTGTGATCCTGACTGAAAATATAGGTCGTCAGGAAGTTCGACTGGAACTTGTCGCCGTGGTGGTGCTCATGAAAGTGATCGTCGTAACCGTGTTCTTCGATCAGACGTTCCTCTTGAGTTTCCGGATGAACATGTGCGTTTGCCATGCGCTATAAAGATTTATTCGTTTTTGAAGAATCAGCAATTAAATGCCCTTCTTTCAAATTTGTTCATTATTGGTTGAGAATCACAAATTCGGTGCGCCTGTTCTTGGCCCGGCCCGCCTCCGTATCGTTGGTATCGACCGGCACGGTTTGTCCGTAGCCTTTGGCCGTCATCCGGTCTGCGGAAACGCCGGCTTTTGACAGGTAGTCATACACCACTTGCGCGCGCTGTTCGGACAAGGTCTGGTTGGCATCAGGCGACCCTGTGTTATCCGTATGACCGGCTACCTCGATGCGCAGGTTGGGATAGCGCTTCATGGCGTCGGCCAGGTCATCCAGTTCGTAGTGTGAAAGCGAAGTCAGGTCGGCGCCGCCTGTTTCGAAATTGACATAGGTCAGCCGGATGGTTTTAGCCGCAGCTTCCTGCGCCGCCAGCGCCTTGTCGAGGGTTTCGTCGAATTCCGCTTTCCGCGCCTTAACTTCAAAATCAAACAATTTATCCTTGTAAGGGTCGCCGTCCTTGAAGCGGATGGTGGAAAGATAATAAGAATTTTGCTTTTCAAGCCATGCGCGGTACTCGGGTTCTTCGACGATCTTCACGAGCATGCGCATACTGTAGTGGCCTTTTCCGCAGAGTTCTGCGCAGGTCAGCTCGTAGTTGAAGGTCTCCCACAGCATTTTGGTATCATCGTTCGGATCCGGCCGCTGATATTCTTTGTAGTCCTTGAGCATTTGCCGGTATTCTTCCGTTGTTTTGGTTGGACGGAAGACGATATAGGTCGGCATGCCCGGCACCGCGTCGATCTTGTTGCGGAAATGCGGCAGGTTGAAGTTGTGCAAAACGTCTTTGGAGGTCACGCGAACGCGAACCAGCGCGCCTTTCGGCAGCACGATCTCCCCGACGTGCATGTCATCGAGGTTCTTCTCATCGGCCCAATCCTGGCCCAGCGGGTTATTGTTGGAAATGAGCTTGAAGTTCTTCTTGCCGATCTTTCCATCTTCGCCGGGGTAACGGATGGTCCAGCCGAATTGCCAGCCGGTCGCCTCGATCTCCAGGAATTCCTTGTCATTTTGCGGCACCAGGGTCGAAACGGCGCCTTCCGGGATATCCGCCATTACCTGATTCCAGGCATCCAGGCCGCCGACCACCAGGTAAGTCATGACGACCGCCGGGATCAGCGTCCAGATCATCTCCAGCTTGTTGTCGTGGGAGATGAAATCCGCCGTCCGGTTTTTGTCGGCCTTGTATTTCCAGGCGAAATAGAAAAGGGCGATCTGGGTCAGCACGAACACGATCCCCGTGAAGAACAGGGTGATCTTGAACATGCTGTCCAGCGTGGAGCCGTGAGCCGAAGCCGATTCGTGCGGCCCGTAGCCCAGCATATAGTTTTTGTAGTGATATGCCGAATACACGGAGGCGACCAGGAAAACGACCATGAACGCCAACATCAGGCTGGCGTTGCTTTTATTGGTCCGATCCTGCATTTCCTCCTCACCTCGGATCTTAGAAGCCAGTTCCGTGACACGTCCGATCTGAACGACGACGATGCCGATCAGAAAGACACATAAAATGGCTAAAAATGCCGTCATGGTAAATTATAGTTTATGATCAAACTTTAAATTCAAATTTCAATGTTCATGTTCAACCTCAGGCCACACATGGTGATGCAGGCTCTCCTCCAGATACGGATCGTTGGCCGGCACCAGCGGGGCTTTGGCCAGCTGGCTCAGTACCACCCATAGGAACAGGGAGAGGAATCCGAGCATGGTCCCCACCTCAAGCGGTCCGGGAAGCGTAAATCCCATCTGGAACCCGTATTTTTCGATCGCGGGGCCTGCATGCTCGGCATGGCCGGTCATGTGCATCATGGTCTGACGGACGCCCGGCTTGATCATCAGGAAGAAATCCCACCAGTGACCAAACAGCAACAGGACGGATGTGAACGCCAGGATGCCGGTTTTGCGCTTCGAATCATTCCGCATCAGGATCAGGAACGGCAGCACGAAGTTCAGGATCAGGTTGCCGTAGAACATGACCGGATAGTTGGCGTAGCGGTGTTTGAAGTATACCGTTTCTTCCCCTACGTTGCCGTACCAGATCAGCATGTACTGCGAAAACCAGAGATAAGTCCAGAAAACGCTGAAGGCGAACATATATTTACCGAGGTCGTGGAAGTGGTTGACCGTCACGTTCGGAAAATATCCTTTTGATTTCAGGTAGATCAGGGTCAGGATGGTGAGCGCCATGGCTGAAACGAACCAGCTGGCCGTGGTATACCAGGCGAACAGGGTGCTGTACCAGTGGGCGTCAACCGACATGACCCATTGCCAGATGATGGCTGCGCTGGAAAAACCGGCAACCGGCAGGAAAAAGGCCGACCACCTGCGGATGGCGCGGTGATAGTTGTAGTCAGCCGTGCCGTGCTGATCTTCGGCCAGCGACAGGCTCCGGATCTTCAGGGCTACGAATATCCAGATGCCGACAATGACAAAGGTACCGATGGAATACCAGCCCTTGTTCAGGAAGGAAGACTTCCCTTTAAGGACCTCGTCATTGGCCACATCCGCGCTGTTGGCCCAGTGGTACAGGTGGTGCCAGTTGAGCAGCAGGCCGATCACAAGTACCGACAGCAACGCAAGGCCCGGGATCAGGAACAGCGAATAGGCTTCCCAGACCCGCTTGAAGCTGGAGTACCACCCGGCATACGCGGTTGTAAAGGCAGCCAGGATGAACAGCGAAATGAATCCGATGCCGGTAAAGAAAACCGTATTGTGCAGGTAATTGGACCAGAACCGGGTAAGGTGCTCGTCATCGCCCAATATCGTCAGGAGGATACAAAGCGCGCCGAGGATGATCCCGCCGATCAGTGTGGTCCTTAACCTGGAAGACATTACATAGTTATTTTCCATCGTTATAGATGATCTTTTTAAAGAAAACCTTTTTCCAATTTAACTTCGGCCGTTATTGGTGGCCGTTTCCGCCTTCCTGCGAATGGCCTGTGCCTTCGCCTTCAGCAGGCGTTTCGCCGTCGTGGGCTTCACCCGGCTGCATTTCCATGTCCGTCGACATCATGGCGTGCATAGCCTGGAACTGCTTGCCCGGCGTACCGAAAGCAGGATTGAACGTATTCTTTTCTTCATCGTATTCCAGCTTCTGCGCCTTGGCCTGGAGCGAACGGATATAATGGATCACCTCCCAGCGTTCTTCATAGCCGAGTTTGTCGGCGTAGGATCCCATGGCGTTCCGGCCGTACATGATCGTATGGTAGAACCGGCCGTTGGAGGCCAAATAGAAGGTATCCTTGGTGAAGATGGCCGGCACCAGCGGATATTTCACGTTGGGGTTCTCGTCGCTGTTCACCAGGTAGCCCTGTCCGTCGCCTTTATCGCCATGGCAGATCGCGCAGTACAGGGTATAGAGCTCTTTGCCTTTTTCGAGGCCCGCAGCCGTGATGGGGTAAGGATTGTCGGTGATCTCAGCGATGGCGCGCGCTCTGCCGGCTTCCGAATCCGCATAATAATAAGGCGCGTGGCCGTTCATCGGCTCGCTGATGGCGTTGATCTGGTCAAGGCCGTGCAGGCGGTCCAGCATGGCATTCTGCGCGGTGGAGGTCGGGGCCAGATAAATGCCGGCATAACCGCGCGGGATGGTCCCTTTCACCGGATCGCGGGCAATCGCCAGCTGTTTGAGCTTGAACGTGCTGGCCTCGTCCCAGGTGTTGTAATAATAGTAGTTGTAAGTATTCGCCTCGTAAGCCACGGAGTGGGCCATGTCCGGCATGTACTCGCTGCCCGTGAAGGTGCCGCCGGCGGGCGAACAGGCGTTGAGGATCATGGCCGCCGCGAAAGCGATAATCAGATGCTGAATATTTTTCATTGCCGATGTCATTCTCTTTACGTCAAATGGTTTTCAGATTCACCTCCGAAGCGCCCGTCCCGGAAAGGAAGGATTTGAGCTGCTCGATCTGCGATTCGGAAGCTCCCTTGGCATTGAAAGCCAGACAAAACTTGTCATCCGTGATGCGGTCGTCCAGGGTGACCGGGTTTTTCGCCAGGGGCGCCAGGCCGCAGATCACGTAAAAAGTGACCACCATCCCGACGGATGCCAGGAGGACCGTGAATTCAAACGTGATGGGGATGAACGCCGGTACGGACCAATACGGCTTGCCGCCGAAAATGATGGGCCAGTCACGCGTAAAAACCCAGGTCATGAACAGGAAAGCGGTCAGCGTGCCGATGGCGCCGTACACGAAACCCGCGATATGCAGGCGGCTTTCCGCCAGCCCCATTGCCTCATCCAGGCCGTGTACCGGAAAGGGCGTGAACACGTCCATGATATCCATATGCTCTTCCCTGGCCTTGTGAACGGCTGTCAACAACTCGGTTTCGTCGTCGTACAGCCCGTAGAGCACTTCTTTCGTTTTATCGTTTGCCATTTCGGATAGGATTCAAAATCGTTATTCAATGGATTAATGGTGGCCGCCTGTTGTTTCAACATGGTGGTGGCTGTGGGTGGCGTTTTTGCCCACAAACTGGTCGCCTGCCGTTTTCAGGATCGCCTTGATCTCAGCTACCGCAACAACCGGAGCGACCCTGGCAAAGATCAGGTAGCAGGTGAAGAACAATCCGAGGGTACCGACAAAAAGACCGATCTCAACCCAGGTCGGCGTATAGTAGCTCCAGCTGGAGGGCAGGTAATCCCGCGCCAGCGTGGTGGCAATGATCACAAAACGTTCGAACCACATCCCCACATTCACAAAGATCGACATGACAAAGGTCCAGTATATGCTCCTGCGAATCCGCTTGAACCAGAACACCTGCGGCGACAACACGTTGCAGGACATCATGCCGACATACGACCACCAGTAAGGGCCCAGAACCCGGTTGGCGAAGGCGTATTGCTCGTAAATATACCCGGAGTACCAGGCGATGAACAATTCCGTCAGGTAAGCTACCCCTACGATCGTACCGGTCAGCAGGATCACCTTGTTCATACTTTCAATATGCTCCAGGGTGATGTACTGCTGCAATCCGTGGGTCTTCCGGGTGATCACCATCAGGGTTTGCACCATGGCGAAACCGGAGAAGATGGCGCCCGCAACGAAGTACGGCGGAAAGATGGTAGTGTGCCAGCCCGGGATCACGGAAGTGGCGAAGTCGAAGGATACGATGGTGTGAACCGAAAGCACCAGCGGCGTTGCCAGACCGGCCAGCACCAGCGAAAGGCTTTCGTGGCGTTGCCAGTGTTTGGCCGAGCCGGTCCATCCGAAGGAAAGCACGTTGTAGAGCTTCCGGCGAAGGCCTTTTGCCCGGTCGCGGATGGTAGCAAAGTCAGGCACCAGGCCCGTATACCAGAACAAAAGGGACACCGTGAAATAGGTGGAGATGGCGAACACGTCCCACAACAGCGGCGAGTTGAAGTTCACCCAAAGCGGGCCCCTGGTATTGGGATACGGGAAGATGAAGAAACCCAGCCAAAGCCGCCCCATGTGGATCAGCGGGAACTGGCCGGCGCAAATAACCGCGAAGATGGTCATGGCTTCAGCGGCGCGGTTCACCCCGGTACGCCATTTCTGCCTGAACAGCAAAAGGATGGCGGAGATCAGGGTTCCTGCGTGACCGATACCGACCCACCATACGAAGTTGGTGATGTCCCAGCCCCAGCCGATGGTCCGGTTCAGGTTCCAGGAGCCGATACCGACCCAGATGGTCCAGCCGACGCAGAAAACGTAAAAAGCCAGGCCTGTCGCTGCGAAAAGGAAGGCAATGACCCACGCCTTGCTCGGCGTACGCTCCGTCGGCGAGCAAATGTCCTCCGTGATCTGGTGGTAGGTTTTACCGCCCTCGATCAAGGGGTTGCGTATAATTGATACTGGTGCGCTCATACTTTGATGAATGATTGCTGTTTTTTAAACTTAAGCCAATTCTTCGGTACGGTTTACAATTCTAGCCTGGTAATAGACCGAAGGTTGGGTATTGATTTCTTCCAGAACCAGGTAGTTCAGCGGGTTGGCTATCCGCTTGGACACTTCGCCTTCCTGGTTATTGCCGTCGCCGAAAACGATAGCGCCGGTGGGGCACGCCGTCTGGCAGGCTGTTTTAACGTCGTTGTCGTGCAGCTGGCGGCCTTCCTTCTTGGCGGTCAGTTTGCCTTCCTGGATGCGTTGTACGCAGAAGCTGCACTTTTCGATCACCCCGCGCGACCGGACCGTTACGTCGGGGTTGAGGACCATCCGCGTGAGGTTGTCCGCCCCGAACGGCAGCGTTTCGTCCTGCACCAGCGGTTCGTTGCTGGAGAAGAGGTCGGCCGTGGTGAAGTCCAGCCAGTTGAACCGGCGCACTTTATAGGGGCAGTTGTTGGCGCAGTAGCGGGTACCGATGCAGCGGTTGTAGGTCATCTGGTTGAGACCTTCCGAGCTGTGGTTGGTTGCGGCTACCGGGCAAACGTTCTCGCAAGGCGCGTTGTCGCAGTGCTGGCACATCATCGGCTGGTACACCACATTCGGGTTCTCGTAATCGCCGAAGAAGTAGCGGTCGATCCGCAACCAGGTCATTTCATGGTGGCGGAACACTTCGTGTTTGCCGACCACGGGTACGTTGTTCTCGGCAACGCAGGCTACCTGGCAGGCGCCGCAACCGATGCAGGCGTTCAGGTCGACGTGCATGGCCCAGTGGTGCCCCTGGCTGTAGAATTTCTCTTTATATTTCTCGTACGGATACAGCGTTTGGATGTTCAGTTCGGCAGCTTCCGACCGTCTTTCTTCGATATGTTCGATGACTTCCTTCAGTTCATCGAGGTTGCCGCGATAAATGATGGAACGATCCACGAGGCCGCCCTGGAAGCCGGAGCCCAGGGTCATGGTGGATTTTTCGTCCACATTCAGGGGCTCGCCGGTACTTTCGTCCACGATGGGTTGGCCGTTGGCGTCCTTGGCGGTAAGGCCCATGCTGTGGTGGTTCTGCACGCAGGCGAATTCGTTCTCTTTCCCTACCTTATCGGAAACGGAAACCGCACCGTAGTACTGGGTGTTGCCGTCGGCGTCAATGGATAGGAAAGGATATACATCGTTGCCGATATTGTGGCCCAGTGCGCGCCCCATCTGACCGGTCATGGTTCGGCCGTAACCCAATGCCAGGGCTACCGTGCCTTCCATCTGACCGAACTGAAGGACAGCCGTACAGGTCTGTTTTGAGCCGTTTACTTCTACATCCACCTTGTCCGCTTCGCGATAAACTTCGCTGCGGTTGAGGTTTTTAAAGGATTTGAAGGCATTTCCGCCTTCCCATTTCACCGGAACGGCCAGGTAGTTGCCCCAGACGCAGCGCGTGATCGGGTCCGGCATTTCCATCAGCCAGGGGTTGCCGGCGTATTGGCCCGCGCCCATATTGACGGTTTCGAAGAAGGAAATTTCCAGTTCGGAATTTCCTGGTTTTCTGACTTTGGCAGCCGCTGCGCTGACATCGCCTGCAAAGGCAGGTTGTTCCGTTGCGGCGGGCAATTCGAACACCCCGTCGTGCAGGGAGCTGTCCCAGAACATCTGGAAGGTCGCGTAGGTTGTCTGTTGCGGGAACAGGACGGTTTCCCAGTGCGCCTTCAGGTATTCCATATAAGGTTGCTCGGCGGCGGCGTTGAATACTTCGCTTTTGGCCCAGCGCAGGAGCGATTCCTCTGCCTGGCGGGTACCCGGGCGGCCCAGGGTTGCGAAGATGGGTGCGATGACCGGCTGGATCAGGCTGAACTGGCCCATTTTCGGTTCGGCGTCGCCCCAGCTTTCCAGGTAGTGGTGGGTGGGAGCGGCGTAATCGCAAAGCGCCATCGTTTCGTTGGGTACGCCGGCGAAGGAGACCTTGAGTTTCACCTTGGCCAGGGCTTCCCTGAATTTATCGGAATTGGGCAGATCGAAAGCGGGGTTGGCGCCGTCCATAAAGAAGACTGCGTCGACCTGGCCGGCATTCATTTCTGCGATCAGCTTCTGGATATCGGCGTCGATGCCCCTGCGTTGGTTGGAGGGGCGGCTGAAATCCAGGGTATGACCGTAGTTGCCCAGGAGGTCGTTGATGGCGTTGATCAGGATCTGTTCGCCGATATTGTTGCTGCCCGAAACAACCAGCGAGGTGCTGCGTTGGGAGAGCAATTCTTTGGCGACCTGTTTGATCTTGGCGGTGGCCGACGGGTTCAATGCCGGGCCGCTGATGCGGGTTCCGCCCGATGCAGCGGCGATTTCGTTATAGAGTGCGGCGATGGCGGCGCCCTGTTCGGAGGGTTTGACCATGATCCGGTGATCGGCATTGGAGCCGGTAAGGCTCATATGGCTTTCGATCTGGATATGGCGCGACATGGCCGGTTTGCTCGGATTGGAGATCTTGCGGGTCTTGACGTATTGCGCGGCAAATTCGACCGGCGAGATCCAGGTGCCCAGGAAGTCGGCGTCAAAGCTGACGATCATGCGGGTGGCGTCGAAGTGGTAGGCGGGAATGACCCTCATGCCGAAGGACGCTTCGTTGGCCTGCAGGATAGCCGAGCTGGAAACCGGGTCGTATTCTACAACAACCGTATTGGCGAATTTTGCGGAGAAATCGGCGATGGCCTTTTTGGTCGTCGGGCTCAGGATCGTATTGCTCACGATCCGGACCCTTGCGCCTTCGGTCAGTTTGCCGCCGATCTCATTATCGATTTCCATCCAGGTCGGCGCGCTGCCGCGAACCGGCTTTTCCACAGCGCCGTTGGCGATGCGGTAGGGGCCGTCGAGCCGGTTGGTATCATACAGGCTCAGGACGCTGGCCTGAGCCCTGGCGCTGGTACCGCCCATAGTGACCTTGGAGAAGCTGTTCCCTTCGATCTTGATGGGGCGGCCTTCGCGGGTTTTTACCAGTACGGCGCAATAATCGCCGCCTTGAACGAAGGAGGAAGCATAATACGTGGCAATCCCCGGCACGATGGTATCCGGTTTGACCACATAAGGAATGGCTTTGCGCACCGGGATCTCACAACCGGCGGCGATGGTGGCCGCGCCGATCCCGAAACCCAGGTACTTGAGGAAGTCCCGGCGGTTGGATTCCCACTGACCGCCGTTTTCCTTGGCCAACTGCTCGGCTACGGGCAGGTGGATGAATTCTTCCTGTTCTATCTTCTGAAGGGCGGGATCGTTGGTCAACTGTTCCACCCCTGTCCAAAGCTGTTGCTGATCTTTCATTTTATGCTTGGATCGAATTTGCGAATGAATTAATAATGACACTTCTGGCATTCAAGGCCGCCGATTTCCTCTACCGTCACTTTCGAGCGTTTGCCCGATTTGATCTCTTCGTGGTAGGTCTTGAAGCTCTTGTAGTATTCATTATCCATGAACTGCACCTCGGTCTGGCGGTGGCAGTTGACGCACCAGCCCATGCTCAGCGGCGAGTACTGGTAAAGTTCCTTCATGGTCTCCACCGGCCCGTGGCAGGTCTGGCATTGCAGTTTGCCGACCGTAACGTGCTGGGAGTGATTGAAATATACGTGGTCAGGCAGGTTGTGGATACGGACCCATTCGATCGGGCCGTAGATGCTGTTGTCGTCCATTTCCTTATTGGTAAGGGCGTCAACGATGCCCTGCCATTGGTCATTGGCTACTGCTTCGGCATCGCTGGGCCTTTCCTTGCCCTGGTCGCTCTGCAGGTATTGATCGGAGATCCATTTCATATAGATCTGCTTGATCTCATCCTGGCTGAGCTGGTCGTAACCGTCGACGTACTTGTCGATGGAAGGGTCATAACCGATGGATGCGAAGATCTTGGTCAGTTCGGCGGTGCCGTAGGTGGAGCCCACTTTGACTGCCCGGTGGCAGTTCATGCAGGTATTGGCGGCCGGGATGATCGAGTGCTTGGAACGGCGTGCGCCGTCGTGGCAATACTGGCAGTCGATCTTCTGGACGCCCGCGTGCGTCTCGTGGGAGAATTTGATGGGTTGTTGCGGCTGGTAGCCCTGTTGGCGGCCCAGGTGGATGGCGTTGTTCACCGTGGTGTACCCGCCGAAAACCACCAGCGCAAAGACGACGAAACCGATGACCCATTTGGAGGTCAGGAGTTCCACCAGGGTTTTGCGCCGCTCCGGAGCGTTGCCCTCCCTGACCTGGATCATGTAGTTCAGGTTGGAGACAATGCGGGCCAGCACGACGGCCAGGAGGCCGAGAATGACCGCCAGGAGTATGAACAGGCCGGTGTTGGGCGTTGATTTCGGCCCGCCGGGTGGTTCTGTCTGGACACCGGGGTCGCCAGCTACCTTGTTGGCTCCGCTGGCCACCTGGTCGACATAGGCCAGGATGTTGTCGATTTCCTCATTGGTGAGGCTCAGGAAGCTGGTCATCTGGACCGGCTTGTACTGTTCCCAAAGCTCAACGGCTCTGGGGTGTCCTTCCCCGATCAACGCCTGAGAGTTATGGATCCACTTGTAGAGGTCTCCAGGGTACTCTGCCCACCTTTCACGCGCGCCGGCCAGGGCTGGGCCGATGGACGGCGTAACCATGTTGGTGGCGTGGCAGGAGCCACAATTTTGTAAGAACAGCGTTTTTCCTGCGGTCGGATCACCGGCTGGTGCGGCATCCTGGGCTTTGAGTGCAATTGTAAGCACCACGAGGGCTGGTAACACAAGTGCGCGGCCAATCAGCGGCTTATATATCATGTTACAATTCTGTTTTTAAAAAGTAATAACGGCCATCGCCGAATCGGCGCAAAGATAAAATTCATTGCAGTTTTTTGACAATAATTATTTGGCGAGTATTTCTATTTAGATAAAGTCTAAATAATAATCGGGCGCATTTATTCGTTAGCGCTTATTTTTCTTTTGCGATCCCCCGGATTTCTTTCAAAAAGCCATAAAAACCGGCCATTGGAGACAAATTAATTTCTCGTGGAATTTACAAAACAAAATTTTATTCCGAATAAAAATTCAGCGGATAAGCCGGCCCTGAACCAGACACCCCCCACTTTCGTGGGAAGTTACCATAATCAACTAATAAACAGCAACTTAAATTGCCGAACAATATTGGGTCATCCTTATTTCCTCAAAGCAACGCATTTTCAGGCCGCTGAAATCGGCTGGTCTGCCCAAAAAAAGAAGGCCGTTCCTGGATCGAAACGGCCTTCAACAGTCCTTCTGATGGGTCCGGACAAGGACTAAACCTTACTCCTTGTCCTTGGTCCCGTAAAATTTATCTTCGGTTGATTTCTCAATTTTCTTACCTCTTTCCAGCTTCCGGGAAATGGCGGTATAGGGTCCTGTGATGACCTCTGCGCCTTCTTCCAGTCCGCTTGTAATGACGATATAGGTGTCATCCTGAATACCGGTTTTGACCTCTTTCATATCAACGGTATCGCCGGGCATGGCGACGAACACCACTTCCATAAGGTCTTCGATCCGCTTGGCTTCCTCTTCTTCGCTATCGCCTGACTGGCCGTCCTTCATAGCCACCTGGCGAACCTTTTTGCCGGGGTTCTTCTCCCGCGTGGTTACCGCCTGGATCGGAACGCTGACGACATTTTCCTCGACTTCGGTCTTGATGTCGACGGAAGCCGACATGCCGGGGCGGAACGGGTAGCGTTTTTTGGCTGTCACCAGGTCCGTGTAGGAAGCCGGATCGACCCGGATCCGGACCTCAAAGTTGGTTACCTGGTCGGTTGTCAGGGAAGTGGACGTGCCGAGGCTGGTGGCCGAGTGAGCGATCTGGGTGACATGCCCTTTGAACTTGCGGCCTACATAGGCGTCGACCTCGATCTCCGCCTCATCGCCGAGGGTGACCCGCGGGATATCGTTTTCGCTGACATCCACCCGCACTTCCATCACTTCCAGGTTAGCGAGGCGCATCATTTCCGTACCGGCCATCTGGATGGTACCGACCACGCGTTCGCCCTGTTCGATGTTGAGTTGGGAGATGATCCCGCTGGTCGGCGCGTAGATCGTGGTGCGCCGCAGGCTTGTCCTCAATTCTTTCAGCCCGGCTTCGGAGCTCTCCACGGAGAACTTGGCGCCTTTTGCGCTTTCCTCTGCGGAGCGGATATTGGCCTGGGCGGCCGCCAGGTTGGCTTCCAGCGCCCGGACGTTGGCCAGAGAGGATTCGAAATCCGCATCGGAAATGACGCCGTCCTTTTTCAATTGTTCGTTCCGTTTGTGGATATCCCTGGCGTTGATCAGCTGGGCTTCGATCTGCTTGGATTGGGCCTTGACGGCGTCAACATTGGAGATCGCATTGGACATGCTTGCCTTGGATGCATTCAGGCTGGCAACGCCTCTTTCCACCTGCGATTCGTAGGAATCCGGATCGATGCGGGCCAGCAATTGGCCTGAAACGACAGAGTCCCCTTCCTCGACAAACAATTCAACCACTTCACCCGATACGTCGGAGCTGATTTTGACCTCTACCTCCGGAAAAACCTTTCCGCTGGCAGAAACGGTTTCCTGAATGGTCCTTCGTTCAGCCTTTTCAACGAATACGCGTTCGCCGTTGGGCTTGTTCCGATTGGAAACGACGGCTGCCACAATGAGCAGCGCCACCGCACCGATCAGAACCCAGATCCACCAGTTGCCTTTTTTCTTTTTTTTGATACTAGCCATTGATAAGGATTGAATTTAATGTGTCTTGAAAATGGGCTCCAATTGTAAAAAGGAGTGTCTTGTATTTACAAGCGTATTTCCTTGCCCAGGTAGAAATCAACCACCTTGGTATTGAAAATATACTGGTATTTCGATTGAATCAGGGAGACTTTGGCCTGCTCCAGGGTATTCCCCGCAGTTGCGTATTCCAGGGTATTGATCACCCCGAGGTCGAACCGGCGTTGGGCGTTACCGAAAGCCGCCTGGGCCGCTTCCACTGTGCGTTGAGCTGCTTCGTAGGACAGTTTGGCTGCCTGAGAGTCGGCAATGGCGCGTTGTACATCCGTCTTAAGTTGTTGTCTGGCCTGTTGGTTGGAGACCTCCGAGGTCAATGCGCTCAACCTGGCGCGTTCCATAGCCAGCTTGTTCCTGTAATTATTGTATATGGGTACCTGCAGGCTGATGCCGATACCTTGGCCGAAGTTTTCGTTGATCTGATCGGCAAACGACTTGTCGGGATATCCGGCAACCCGCTGATCGAAAAACTGGACGGAAGCAGCCGAGCCGTTGATGACCACGGGCGTGGGATCGGATAGAACCGTCTGGGGGTCGATGGGATTGGCAAAATCCTTGGCCTGGTTCGAGTAGTTGGAGCTAAGCGAACCGTTGATGGACAAAGTCGGCAGGACGTTCGACCTGGCAATGCTTTCGCCGAGGTGAGCGCTTTCCACCCGAAGGTCCGAAGCCTTGATCTGCGGCTGGGTCTGCAGCGCCCGCTGGTATACATCCTCCAGTTGGTACAGATTGGGATCCATATCGGCAGGGATGTCAATATCCGGCCGGACGATCTCCAGATTCTGGTTGGGATCCAGCAGCATGAGCTGCTTGAGGTTGAGGTAGTAGGCGTTGACCAGGTTTTGGGCATCGATGATGGACTGTTCGTCCCTGGCGATCTGAGCGACAAAATCCAGCCGGTCGTTGGCCGGCAGGGTGCCCGCCTGGATGAATTTGTCGGTCTGTGCCAACTGGCGCCTGGATTGCTCCAGCCTTTTTTCCGCATTTTCCTGTTGTTCTTCCGAAAGCAGGATATTCAGGTATGCCGAGGCTACCTGGAGTGAGAGATCATTCGAGGAGGCCTGGCCGTCCAATTTGGCGGCTTCCAGGTCGATCTTGCTTTGTTTGATGGAATTGTTGATGGAGTTGCCCGCATAGAGGATAGCGCCCGAATTGACAGAGAAGCCGGCAAAGCCGAAACTCTGATTGAGGAACGCGTTGGTGGTGGGGTCGATGGTACGGCCGAATGAATAACCGTATTGAGCGGAGCCGTTGAGGCTGGGGAGGCGCTGCATCTTGCTTTGCTTCTCGGTTGCCCTGGCGAGCGCTACGTTGTATTCAGCCTGTTTGAGCGACAAGCTATTGTTGCGGGCATAATCAATGCATTGGAGCAAAGACCACTGCGATGATTGCGCGTATCCAGCAGCGCAGAATCCCAGCATCCCAATCAGGATGAAAAAATGCCTAAATTTCATAAAAAGAGGTGTTTTATCTGGGTACAGCCGGGCAGTCGCCCAAAACTGCGCTGCCAGGCCGACCCGAAACAAGTAATAGCTGAATACCACAAATTCGGGGTCAAGGATAAGAAAGTATCGCCGGAGTCGGTAAATTTTTATATAAAAATGTATTTTGAATGGATGAACACGCCTTATATAGTTGTCAGTTGTCAGTGGGCAGTGGGCAGTTGGCAGTTGGCAGTTGGCAGTTGGCAGTTGGCAGTGGGCAGTGGGCAGTGGGCAGTTGGCAGTGGGCAGTTGGCAGTTGGCAGTTGTCAGTTGTCAGTTGTCAGTCGGGGTGGGGCAACCTTTCGACTTTGCAACGGCAGCGCGGGCCGTCAGGTCCGCCATGTCGGTAGCAATTCGGGTTGCATTTTACGTTTCCGGCCTGTAGGGCCGGTATGTGATCGTCAGTTGGCAGTTGGCAGTTGGCAGTTGGCAGTAGCGACGTAAAATTTTACGTCGCCGGTCCCAAACCCGAAAAAACGGCAACCGTTTCCTTACCCGGGCCCGATCCGGCGCATCCTGCAGGCACGAAATGAGACCGGCATGCACGGAAAATTCCCGGTTGAAAAGTAAGCAGTGAGGTACCGGCGATTGAACCTATCCGGTCATTTCAGGTAAGCGCGTCATTCGCCCAGTTCGAGCTGGTTCTTAACCAAACGGAAGTAGGCGCCTTTTTGTTCGACCAATTGCGGGTGGGTACCTTTTTCAACGAGTTGTCCGTTTTCGAGGACAATGATCTGGTCGGCGTTCTTTACCGTGCTGAGGCGGTGCGCGACGACGACGACGGTCCTACCGGCAAAAAAACGGTCGAGGTTTTCCAGGATGACCCTTTCATTCTCGGCATCGAGCGCGTTGGTGGCCTCATCAAAAAAGAGATAGGGCGGGTCCTTATAAACGGCTCTGGCGATCAGCAGGCGCTGGCGCTGCCCCTGGCTCAGGCCGTTGCCTCTGGCGCCTATGCGGGTATTGTAATTCAGCGGGAGCGACTCGATGAACGCCTGGATATGGGCTGCCTGGACCGCTTTGAGCAATCTCGCTTTGTTTACCCGGTCGTCGCTCTCGGCGATGTTATTGGCAATCGTATCGGAAAAAATAAAGCCGTCCTGCATAACGGCGCCGCATTGTTGCCGCCACAGGTCGGGGTCGATATTGGACAATTGGAGCCCCCCTACCCTGACCTGACCTTCGGTCGGCTGATAAAAACCAAGCAGCAACTTGAGCAGGGTGGTTTTGCCGCTGCCGCTCGCGCCGACGATTGCCGTGACCTTGCCTTCCGGAATTTCAAGATCGATGCCCTGGAGGGCAAAATTGGCCAGGGGGTTGTACCGAAAAGACAACTGGCGGATCGAAAAGCCGCCTTTTGCGGGCAGGATGCCGAGTTGGTGCTCATCCCTGCGTTCATCCTCTTTTTCGTGGATCTCGCCGAGTCGTTCCAGGCTGATCCTCGCATCCTGGAAGGCGCGTACGAAGGCGACGAACTGCAGGAGCGGCCCGTTGAGCTGACCGGCAATGAATTGGATGGCCAGCATGGTACCCAGGGTCATTTCGCCGATGATGACGGCGTTGGCGGCGATCAGCAGGATGATGATATCCTTTAACTGGCTGATCACGGCGGCGCCGATATCCTGTTTCTGGGAGAGTGCGAGGGCTTGCACGTTCACCCTGAACAACCTGGCCTGGATGTGCATCCACTGAGATCTGCGCTTCATCTCGCTGCGCTGCAATTTGATCTCCGTCATCCCCTGAATGAGCTCGATGAGCGCGCTTTGGTTCTCTGAAAGCTCCTTGAACCGCCGGTGGTCGAGTGCGGCCCGGGATCGCATGAAGTAAAGCACCCACCCCAGGTATAAAACGGAAGCCCCCAGAAAAACCAGAAAGATCCCCGAATTGAAGATCCACAGGACGACCCCGAAAACGAGGAACTGGAAGCCGGAAAAAACAGCATTCAGGGTGGAGGCGGTCAGGAAGGCTTCAATGCGTTTATGGTCGCCGATGCGTTGAAGGAGGTCGCCGGTCAGTTTGGTATCGAAGAAGGAGATCGGCAGCCGCATGAGCTTGACCAGAAAATCGGCAATGAGGTTGATATTGACCCGGGCGCCGATATGGAGCAGGATCCAGCTTTGGATAAAATTCACGGTGACCTGCCCCAGGAACAGCATCAGATAGCCGGCAATGACGATCCGGATGAAATTGAGATCCCGGTTCTCAATCCCGATATCCACCACGGCGCGGGTCAGGAAGGGGAAGATCAACTGGAAGCCTCCGCCCAGCAGGACCGCCAGCGCCAATTGCCAGATCAGGCGGCGAAACGGCCTGAGGTAATTGAGGAGGTAGGCAACCCCGGTTTTGTTTCCGGCCTCGCCTTCTGCTTCGAAAAAAGCCGGCGTTGTTTCGAGCAGGAGTGCGATCCCGGAGCTGTGGTTTTGCCGCCAGCCGCGCAGGAATTCGTCCACGGTCAATTTGACCTTGCCGATTGCCGGATCAGCCACCCAGGCGAATTTCTCATTCAACTTATAAAGAACGACGAAGTGATTTTGCTGCCAGTGGCAAATGCAGGGCAGCGGGGCGGCCAGCAAGCTGGGCGAACCGGGCGAATCAGCCCGGAAGGGGACCTGGACCGGCAGGCTGCGCAACCCGATCCTTTCAGCGCCTTCGACAATCCCCCGGAGGGATACCCCTTCCCGGTCAATATAGCAGCTTTCCCGCAGGTTTTGCAAGGTGTAATTCCGGCCGTAATAAGCCGCCACCATTTGGAGGCTTGCGGGGCCACAGTCCATGCCGTCAAGTTGGCGATAAAAGGGGAAACGCTTTGCCATGGACGAAAGAAAGCTATTTTTTCAAATTAAATCAAATCCCTTAATCTAAAAGTTACCTTAAATTTCACTTCGTCCCGGATGATGTTGAGCCGGATGCGTTTGCCGGTCCGGCCGCTCAACCGGTAGACAATATCGCCGAGGCTGAACAAGCGGGTTGAAAACCCGTTGAAGGTCTTGATATGGTCGCCCGGAAGGATGCCCACCTCATCGGCCGGGCTCCCGGGAATGACGCTGAGCACAACGATCTCGCCCAACCGGACACCCGAGGCCACCAGCGCCATGCCGCTCTTGTCGAAACGGAACCTGTCATTGAAATGGCGATTGGGCACCAGGTACAGTTTTTCCCGGATATAGTCAAAGGTCACATTGAAGCGTTCGAGGACCTGGTTGCCGACAATCCCGTTCCGCTGATTGATCAATTCAGGGTTGGCCCCCGGCAGGAAGTCCTGAAAATTGGTGATCACACCCCGCAAGCGGTGCGGTCCTATGTCGAGGAAGTCCATCCGGCCGTTGTATCCCTCCAGAAAACCGCCAAGCCCCATGCCGATGTTGCCGGGCACCACATTGGCAGGGGTTTCGAAACCGGGCAGCGTGCCGGTATGCACCAACAGCGCCAGGCTGGCTCCGGTGTCGATGAGCATCTTCAAACTGTCCAGGTTCTTTTCCTGCATGCCGACGTCGACATTAATATAAGGTTTGTTCCTGTAGACATCGATCGGAAGGACGGTGGCCTGGCGGGGTTCCGGGAAATGGCCCGGGTCAAAAAAGGTGATCACCTTTTTCTGGTAATTGATCCGGACCACAAAGCGGCGCAAGAGGTCGGCGCCGAGGATGCCGTGAACCTCGATCCCGGCCAGTTCGTTAAAGCGGAAATAGTCATCGTCGAGGACGAGGATCGTCCTTTGGCTGGCCAGCATGCCGCCGATCTGGAGATCGATCCCGCGGGCCAGATAGCCTTTAAGCTCCGTTTTCATATCCGCCCCCAGGATGGGAAATTCGCGGTGATAATCGATCTGCAGCAGATCGGTGATCTCCTTGTGGGTCAGAATGGTATACTCGGCGCCGGTATCCACAATAAACTTGAGCGGGAAAACGCGGTTGAAAATGACGCTGATGATGATGAAGTTGTTCTCAAGTTCAAAAGGGACGTCGATCTTATCGGCATTCTTCATACCGATATCCGGTATTCTTTGTGCGTTGGCGAGGAGGACTCCGGAAAGGAAGCAACACAAGAGGAAATATTTCATAAGTCGGGTGTATTATTGCATAACGCATTGAGGGCATTCAAAGCTGACTCGGCGAGCCCGGACAGGAAAAATAATTCAGCCCCCGTCCGGAAGTCCGACTTTAAAAAACCGTTTTTTTTGCGGAACTTTACCCGCCAAAAATCAAAAAGGACAAAAAAAGTTATGGCGAATAATCTTTTAGCAGGCAAAAAGGGCATCATATTCGGCGCGCTGGACGAGAAGTCCATGGCCTGGCACGTAGCGGAGCGTTGCGTGGAAGAAGGAGCGACCATCACCCTGACCAATGCGCCGGTTGCCCTGCGCATGGGACAACTCAAGATACTGGGCGATAAGCTGAATGCGGAGATCATTCCCGCCGACGCCACCAGCATGGAAGACCTGGAAAACCTGTTCACCAAATCCATGGAGGTTCTCGGGGGTAAAATAGACTTTGTCCTGCACTCGATCGGCATGTCGCTAAATGTCAGAAAAGGCAGGGAATATACGGACTTGAATTATGATTTCATGCAAAAGACGTTCGATATTTCTGCCATATCGTTCCACAAGGTGATGCAGGTCATCTGGAAGATGGACGCTATGAACGACTGGGGTTCCATTCTGGCGCTTTCCTACATTGCCGCGCAACGGGTCTTTCCGGATTACAGCGAAATGGCGGAGTCCAAAGCCCTGCTGGAGTCCTTCGCCAGAAGTTTCGGCTACCATTTCGGGACCCGCAACAAGATCCGGGTGAACACCATTTCCCAGTCGCCGACCATGACCACTGCCGGAAGCGGCGTCAAAGGGTTCAGCGAATTCTTCGGTTACGCGGACAAGATGTCGCCCCTCGGCAATGCCAGTGCGGCTTCGTGCGCGGATTACTGCATCGTCATGTTCTCCGACCTGACCCGGATGGTCACCATGCAAAACCTGTACCACGACGGCGGGTTTTCGACGATGGGCATGAATCCGGCGGTTCTGCCGGAACAATAATGGCTGCGGGTTTTCGCCGAAAGGTATTTTCGACGACGGACACGCCACATAAAGCAGACCAATGACCAAGATTCTGGTATGCGGCGCCGACGGTCAGATGGGGCAAAGCTTCCGGGCTGTATCCGGAAATTTTCCGGCTTTTTCATTCCGGTTTGCCTCGCGTTCGGACCTGGATATTGCGGACCGGTCCAGGGTCGAGGCATTTTTCCGGCTCCATGCCTTCGACTTTTGCATCAATTGCGCGGCCTATACAGCTGTTGATCGCGCCGAAGGGGATGCATCGGCCGCTTTCGCCATAAATGCTGAAGGCGCAACGCACCTGGCCGAAAAAACCGCTGAACAGGGATGCGCTCTGATCCATTTTTCAACGGATTATGTTTTTCACGGAGGCAGCGGCGTGCCGTTCAGGGAAGAGGATCGCACCGGCCCTAAAGGCGTTTATGCCCGCTCCAAACTGGCCGGAGAAAAAGGCGTACTGGCCGCCAATCCGCGCACGGTTTTGATCCGGGCTTCCTGGATATACTCCGAATTCGGACATAATTTCGTACGGACCATGCTCCGGCTGGGCGCCGAAAGGGATCGGTTGACTGTGGTGTGCGACCAGGTCGGAACGCCGACCTACGGGCCGGATCTGGCGGAAGCCGTCCTGAGGATCATTGCTATGCTGGAGTCGGGGCCGACAGACGAGGCATTGCCGTACGGCATCTACCATTACAGCAACGAGGGCGTTGCCAGCTGGTATGATTTTGCCCGGGCCATTTTCGAAATGGCGGAATTGCCGTGCAGCGTCCTTCCGATCCCGACCAGAGACTACCCCACCCCGGCAGAAAGGCCGCCTTACAGCCTGCTGGACAAAAGTAAAATAAAGGCGACTTTCAACCTGGATATCCCGTATTGGCGGGACAGCCTGAAAGTTTGCCTGACCAACATATAACATGGGAGATTTACTGCTTTATTCCGGCCTGTTCGTACTGAGCCTGGCCGTTTTGCTGAAAGCATCCGACTGGTTTATCAATGCCGCCGAGTCTATCGGGCTTGGATGGGGCATTCCGCCTTTTATCATCGGGGTAACCATTGTAGCTTTCGGCACCTCCCTGCCCGAACTGGCCACGTCGATCGCGGCGGTTCTGAGCGGCAATTCGGAAATCGTGATCGGCAACGTCGTCGGCTCGAACATCACGAATATAGCCCTGGTGCTCGGGCTGTCCGCGCTGGTTTCCCGGCAGATGATCATGGAGAACGACATCTGGAAAATGGACATGCCTTTTCTTTGGGCGTCGGCATTTTTGCTGTGGTTTGTGCTGGCCGACCGGCATTTCACCCTGTTCGAAGCCTTGATCTTCATGGGCGGGATCGCCATTTTCCTGGGTTACACCTTCAAATCGGATACCAGCGGCGGCGAAACGATGCGGTATAAGGTTTCCTGGCGGACGTATGCCATGCTGGCGGTGGGGGGCGCGTTGGTCTGGCTGGGAGCCGATTATACCATTTTTGCCATCCAGAAACTGTCTGTTATGGCCGGCATTCCGTCGGAGATCATTGCTTTATCGGCAGTGGCCATCGGCACCTCGCTCCCCGAGATCATTGTCAGCATCAAGGCTGCCCGCAAGGGTAAACCCGAGATTGCGGTCGGCAATGTACTCGGTTCGAATGTTTTCAACACCTTTGTGGTGATGGGGGTACCGTCCTTTTTCGGGAAACTGGTCATCCCGGAAAATATATTGAGCTTTCACCTTCCGTTGATGGTTGCCATGACCGTTTTATTCGGCATTATTTCCAACAACCGGATCATCACCCGGTGGGAAGGCCTGGTGCTGCTGCTTTTCTTTCTGGTCTTTATGTCTCAGCTGGCCGTTCAAACCCTGTAAAATAAAAAAGCCGGGGCTTTAGGACCGCTGAAATAATAACTGTCCACTTTCCTAGGAGGCCTTTTGCCCCTATCCGGCGTTATGGAACCGCCTCCCTTAGCTTTGGCTAAGGTCGGGAACCCATGCCTTGGCTAGGACCAAAATGCCTGACCTATCAAAAGCGACACTTATTAATTCAACGATCCTTAACCACCCCGGCCGCACGGTTAAAGAAACCTGCTATTATCAGCCGTTATCGTTGGATGCTTTCAGGTTATCATCAATTTTTCTGATGGTTTCCTGAACATCGGCCTTAAAGGCGTCCCAGCCGTCGTCTACTTGTTCACCGAGGCGATCCATTTTCTGATCCACCTCTTTGGACCATTGGTCCAGCTCATTCAACTGCCGGTTGATATCGGCCTTTGTTTCATCCGTTGCGTTGTCAAGGCGGATGCGGAGGTCGGCCATTTTCTCATTGATGGCCAGTTTGGTCTTCCTGAGTTCATCAGAGACCGTTTCCTTGTCCTTTTTAACGGCATCGGAGATCTTTTCCCCGGCATCTTCCAGGTCATTGCGGCTTGAGTTGGTGCAGGAAAAGACGGTAAAACCGATCAGCAGCACCAAAGCCGCCAATAGAAATTTTGATTGTTTCATGGTTTTTGGATTTTCCATTTAAACCCCCATTCCGGCCGGCGTGTTCGGATTCTTTCATTCCCAAAACCGACCGAACCTGGATGCCGCGAGCTTGTTTTAGAGAAGAATCAAAATAAAAACTGCCATGAAATTCTATAAATACGACACGTTGGTAGATGCGCTCGCCAGCCTTCAGCAAAGAGGCTATACCGACAACTACAAATTCGAGGAAGACCAGATGCACGGCATCGAAACCGGCAGACAGTATTCGGCAGATGAAATGACGATCGTGGAATACCACCGGTTTGAGGGCGAGAGCAACCCCAGCGACATGTCTATCGTTTTTGCCATCGAATCCAACGACGGCAGAAGGGGTACGCTGACGTCCTCTTACGGCGCCTATGCCGATCACAAGATGTTGAATTTCATATCGAAGGTCAGAATCAAGGAGACCGGCGAATTCCGCATCAACAAAAAAATGGCCGGATAAATGCCTGCGGAATTCCCTTTTGGGCGGCCGGTCTACCGAACACGAGACGTCCAAAAGGGTTTTACTACAGAAGCCCCTGACCAGAAAAGTTTCTTTTAGAATAGGGTTCTTAGGTGTAATTTCAAACGCCGGCGCATCAAACCGATGCGCCGGCCTTTCACCGGCCCCGGACCATTCAAATGCGGTAATCATTCCAATAACCAAATAAAAACTTTCATCATGCTACGATTAGCTCTTTCCTTTTTCATTATCGCCATTATTGCCGCGCTGTTCGGCTTCGGCGGTATCGCTTCGGGCGCCATGGCCATTGCCAAAGTAGTTTTCTACATTTTCATCGTCCTGTTCTTGTTAACCCTGATTTTCGGCGGGATCCGGAGGGTATGACGCCCTTTCCGAACAATCGCCAAAATTCATTGTTAACTAACATAAACTAAAAACATATATGAAAAAGATCCTGTTAATCATCAGCCTTATCGCAGGTACCGCCTTTGCATTATCAGCCCAAACGAGAATCATCCCCAAGGTCGGCGTCAACCTTTTCAATTTCGACGAAAACTATGACGACGGCGAATTCAACGGCAAGTCCGGCTTCCATATCGGAGCCGACATCCGGTCGGGCGACAAATTCTATGTGTCCATCGGGGGTCAGTACTTCCGTTATAATTCAAGATTTGAAGGCATCGGCGGTTTATTTGACTACGACGTCAAGATGGAGGGTGTAAGGATCCCGTTGTATATCGGGGGCGACTTCATCTCCGGCGACCGGTTGGGATTCAGGCTGTTTACCGGCCCCAGTGCGGCTTTTATTCTCAGCACAGATGACGGCTTACCCGGGTTCGAAGACAATGCCTTCAACGACGTCCGCTGGGGTTTCAATGTCGGTACCGGCCTGGACCTGGGCATCATTTCGCTTGACCTCCAGTATGAATTCGGGTTGAACAATGTCTTCTCCAATAAGAATATCGAGGCCAAGAGCAATATCCTGTTCCTATCGGCCGGAATTCTGTTCTAATAAAAGTTATTACCATAGTAGTTGAATTTCAAGGCGCCGGCGGGAGTTTATCCCTGCCGGCGTCCTCATTTTAGGTCCAAAACAATATTTTTTTAAAAAAAAGTTGATATGTTTTTTAAAATAAACTACCTTTACCTCATAAAAACGACCGTTTACCAATTGTAATCGACCGTTTACTTATAAAAAGCGAACAATCTCCTTTGTCAGCCCAGCCGTTGAGCACTAAAGCAACTTCTTAAGATTTCCTTTACAACCGAGCCGCTATCAGTGGTGTGCAAATGACCTGAATCCGGGTCAGCATTCCCTTTTCAAACCGAAATCCCCCTGCGTGCGATTTGCAGGGCGGAAGCGATCCGACTTTAAAGATTTACGCAAGTGATTTTTGAATTATAATCCCTGACATACATGCAATTCAATCGCACAATTTTAGATGCCGGCCTCATTCTGTTACTGGTTTTTTCGATCAGCCGGCCTGTTCAGAGTCAGAATCTGGCGAAGTGGCCGCTGGACAATGCCAACCAAGACCATGCCGTCAATGTGCAAACGGGCTTGTCGGCAACTGTTCTCCAACGCGGAAACGGCGTCAGCGGTCTGCAGTTCAATGCAAACGGCGGCGGCGCCAGGGGGTGGTCGCTCGGTGATGAAAAATCTTCCCAGGATTACCTGGAGGTCTGCCTGATCCCCAATGCAGGCCGTACGGTGGATATAACCGGCCTGGAATTTTCCGAAAGCCGCACAGGCGTCGGCCCCAGGGCATTCGAGATCTGGTATTCTTCCGACGGGTTTGTTACCGCTACCCGACTGGATTCCATCGCGGTGCCGGACGATCCGCACGAGCGAACCCATACCCTGACCAGCCTTCCGGCCAGCGGTTGCAACGCCGATCAGCTTTGTTTCCGGTGGTATGCCTATGCCAGCGAATCCGGAAACGGATTCTGGTACCTGAAGAACGTCAGATTGCTGGGTTCGGTCACGGCGGCGTGCACACCTCCCCCATTGGCGGGCAGCCTTTCGGCAGTCAATATCGGTTTGAACTCCCTGGATCTCCATCTGGGTTCCGGCCTGGGAGACGGCTGCCTGGTGGTCATGCAAAAAGGGCAGGCCGTGAGCGGCAAACCCTGCAACGGGGAAATATACACCGGCGATCCGGTTTTTGGCGACGGCAGTGCCTTGAACGGGAGCGCATTCGTGGTTTACGCCGGCCCCTGGAATACCACTATCCCGGTTGAAAACCTGGAAGAAGGTGCGCACTACTATTGCACTTTGTTTCCTTATAATTCCACGGATTATTGTTACAACCTGGCCGGTCCCAGCCTGCTCGACGTATTCATGCAGTGCCTGCACCCCGGCGACGTAAAGGACACCCTGAGCTTTGCTTCAGACGGAAAACTCAGCCTGT
The DNA here is from genome assembly GCA_020636325.1 of Lewinellaceae bacterium. Taxonomy (GTDB): domain Bacteria; phylum Bacteroidota; class Bacteroidia; order Chitinophagales; family Saprospiraceae; genus JACJYC01. The sequence goes on along the minus strand of JACJYC010000004.1, from coordinate 206,452 downwards.
CCTGGACAACACCCGACTGTTTCGACCAGATACTGGCGGTGGTTTCGACCCACCCGATCACCGGCGTTCCTTCCGGCAACGGCGGGCAATATGCCGCCAATCCTGTTTTCGGGATGGGTTCCGATCCTTCCGGTGATTTTCCGGGCGACGAGTTCCCGGCATATCTGGGCAGCGGCGGCACGGTCACGATCACCGGACTGGACAACGAGACGAAGTATTTCGTCAGGATTTTTGCCCGGCGGAATTTCAACTGGAGTCCGGGTATTGAGCTGGATGCCGTACCGTTTGACGGCTGCCCCGATCTGGGCGGTCATGATGTGGTGTTCATCAATGAGATCCATTATGAGAATAACGGCGAGGACGTTGACGAAGGGGTAGAGATCGCCGGCCCCGCAAATTTCAGCCTCGACGGCTATGAGTTGCTTTTTTATGAGACAATCAGCCCGTCCCAAGGGCAATTGTACCTGGTTTTGCCTCTGTATGACCGCATTGACAATGAAGGCAATGGTTACGGAGCCTTGTGGTTTCCGGTTCCAGGAATGGCCGACGGATCAGGGGGTATTGCACTTTACAATACCATTACCCAGACCGTCGTGCAATTCCTGGGATACCGGAATGCCTTCACGGCGATCGACGGCGCCGCAGCCGGAATGACCTCCACGCTGATCGTGCAATCCAACGGGTCCGGCGCTTTCGAGAGTGCCGCCTTCGAGGCGGGCACCTCCCTGCAGCTGGAGGGCGAAGGGGCCTGCCCTCAGGACCTCAACTGGAACATGATGGTGCCGATGTCGATCGGTACCCTGAATGCCAACCAGACGGTACTGCCCATAACCCTGATCGCTTTTGATGCCCGGCTGGCGGAAGGGAAAAAGGTATTGGTGACCTGGTCGACGGCCAGCGAGCACAACAACGATTTCATGGCCGTGGAACGCAGCACCGACGGCAGAGCCTTCGAGGAGATCGGTCGCGTAAAAGGCGCGGGGGAATCGGACCGCATCCTGGCGTACAGCCTCCGGGATGAGTCGCCGGCCGCCGGCATGAACTACTACCGGCTCCGGCAGGTGGATTTCGACGGCCAATACAGCTATTCGCCCGTCTCCGGGGTCTATGTCCCGGCCGGATCAGGTGAACTCATGCTGGCCCCCAATCCGGCGACAGCGGAATTGAACATCAGCGGGTTGGAGGTCACGGAAGGCGCAAGGGTCGAGGTATTCAACGCCGATGGCCAGGAAATAGCCGGAAGCTGGAAAAACAAATTGACAAGCTTTGAGAGATTGGATATAGGGCCTTTAGCCCCAGGACTTTATTTCGTCCGGCTGGCAGATGAAAAAGGCAGGTTGTACACCGGCCGGTTCATCAAAGTATCCGGACAATAACCCAATCAAGTAGTATCAAGTAGGTTTTTTAGAAATTCCGGGGTTGACGGCGGGAACCTGGCTCGCAAGGGCAGGTACAACCATCTTTAAGCCGTCGACTCCGGTTTTTTATTCCTTTTTACTACCTTTGCGAACGAACATTCATTCGCATGTCATCAGCAACAGGAACCGGAAAAATCACCACTTCACTGAATAAGGGGATTGCAACAATTACCTTTTTCCATCCCGCCCACAACTCCATGCCGGGTTATTTACTGGCGCAACTCGAAGCGGCAATAACCGAAGCCGGGCAGAACGATTTTGCCCGGGTAATTGTTCTCCAAAGTGAAGGAGACCGGACCTTCTGCGCCGGAGCCAGTTTTGACGAACTTCAGGCTATCCGGACCTTTGAGGAGGGTAAGGCCTTTTTCATGGGTTTTGCCCGGGTGATCAACGCCATGCGCAAGTGCCCGAAGCTGATTGTCGGCCGGGTACAAGGCAAAGCCATCGGCGGCGGCGTCGGTTTGGCGGCGGCTACGGATTACTGCATTGCCAGCCATTTTGCCTCCGTCAAACTGAGTGAGCTTGCGATCGGGATCGGGCCGTTCGTGGTAGGCCCGGCCGTGGAGCGAAAACTCGGTCTTTCCGCCTTTTCCCAATTGGCGATAAACGCCGGAGAGTGGCGGACAGCGGAGTGGGCAAAGGCATACGGGCTTTTTGCCGAAGTGTTCCCGACCGTGGAACAAACCGATGCTTACATCGCGCATTTGGCCGGCACGTTGTCGGGCTACAGCCCGGAGGCCATGCTTGAAATCAAGCGGATGCTCTGGCGGGGATGCGAACATTGGGATGACCTGCTGGCCGAACGGGCTGCCGTCAGCGGCAGGCTGGTCCTGACCGAACCGGCGAGAAAGGCTATCGATTCTTTTAAAAACAGAAACTGAACGGACATGTCTATCAATGAAATCCTGCAGGCTCAATTTCTGGAAGTCGTGGAAAACCAACTCCGGATGGATGATCCTGCGGAAACGCGGCTGACCCTGGAGCGCCTTGAGCAAGCGGGATACAGCCGCCAGGACAGCAAAAAGATGATCTCGGCCTGCGTTGCGGTAGCCATCGCCGACACTTTAAGCAGCAATGAGCCTTTTGACGAGGCCCGATACATAAAAAACCTGAACCGGTTGCCGGATTTGCCGGAATAGCCGGTCTGATGCCTTAACCAAATGTACCGAACCAAAACCAATATCAACCGTGCAGTGCTTTTGCGGGCCTACAAGCTAATGGCAACCGCCAAAGCCATGACCGACCTTTACGAAGCCCATTTCAAATTCGTTTCCAAATACGTTCACGCCACAAGCAGGGGCCATGAAGCCGTGCAGCTTGCCCTGGCCCTGCAATTGAAGCCGCAGGACTGGGTTTCGCCCTACTACCGGGATGACGCCATCCTGCTCGGCATAGGTATGGAACCCTACGATTTGATGCTGCAGCTCCTGGCCAAGCGGGACGATCCGTTCTCCGGCGGCCGGTCGTACTACAGCCATCCCAGCCTCAACGATCCGGATAAACCCGGGATCATCCATCAAAGTTCCGCGACCGGCATGCAAGGGATCCCGACCACGGGTATAGCCATGGGCATCCGGTACCGGGAGAAAACCGGGCTTGACCGCCCTGCGGAAACTGATGCACCGGTGGTCGTTTGTTCCTTCGGGGATGCCTCCATTACGGAAGGAGAGGTTTCCGAGGCTTTTCAGATGGCGGCGCTCAAACAGCTCCCGATCCTGTACCTGGTGCAGGACAATGGCTGGGACATCTCCGCCAACGCAGCCGAGACCCGGGCCCAGCACGCAGCTGAATTCATTCAGGGTTTCCACGGTATTGAAGCGATCAGCATTGACGGTACGGATTTCACGGATGCGTACAAAACCTTCCAAAACGTGTTCCGGAAAATGAGGAAGGAGCGGCGGCCGTTTTTGGTCCATGCAGAGGTCCCGCTGCTCAATCACCATACCTCCGGCGTCCGCAAGGAATGGTACCGGGACGACCTGGAAGAGCACCGGTCCAGGGATCCGTTCCCGGCCTTCAGGCAAACACTGTTGGAGGAAGGCATAACGGAAAGCACGCTGGATCAACTGGAGGAGGAGGCTGTTCGTCAGGTGGAAGCCGATTTCAAGCGGGCAAGCTCCGCAGCGGACCCCGAACCCGCGGATCTGTTCAAGTACGATTTCGCAGCAACCCCGGTCAAAGCGGAATCCGGGACGAGGAAGCCGGCTGACGGTCAGCCGACCGTTATGGTGGACTGCGCCCTGCACGCCATCGAGGAGCTGATGCGGCAACACCCGGAATGCCTGTTATACGGGCAGGATGTCGGTGGCCGTTTGGGGGGCGTATTCCGGGAAGCCGCCACCCTTGCGCAAAAATTCGGCGATGACCGCGTGTTCAATACGCCCATTCAGGAAGCCTTCATTGTCGGAAGTACGGTGGGCATGTCGGCCGTCGGACTCAAGCCGATTGTAGAGGTCCAGTTCGCCGATTACATCTGGCCGGGGTTGAACCAATTGTTCACAGAGGTCAGCCGGTCTTATTACCTGTCCAACGGCAAATGGCCGGTGAGTATGGTGCTGCGCGTGCCGATCGGCGCATACGGCAGCGGCGGGCCTTATCATTCCTCCAGCGTAGAATCCGTACTGGCCAATATCCACGGGATCAAGATCGCCTATCCCAGTAACGGCGCCGACCTGAAGGGTTTGCTCAAGGCGGCTTATTACGACCCCAATCCGGTGGTGGTATTGGAGCATAAGGGGCTTTACTGGTCTAAAGTGCCGGGTACGGGCGCTGCCAAAACGGTCGAACCTGCAGACGACTACATCCTGCCTTTAGGTAAAGCGGCGATTGCGCTGCCGGCGAAGGAAACCCGGGTGAAAGCCGGCGAATCCATGCTGGTGGTTACTTACGGGATGGGGGTCCATTGGGCGCTTAATGCTGCAAAATCCTTTGACGGCCGGGTAGAAGTTCTGGACCTGCGTACTATATTCCCTTTGGATGAGTCGCTGATTTACGAAAGCGCCAGGCGGCACGGTCGCATATTGGTCGTGACCGAAGAGCCGGTAAACAACACCTTTGCACAGAGCATCGCCGCCAGGATCCAGGAGAATTGCTTTGAATGGCTGGACGCACCGGTTCGCACAATCGGATCGGAGAATATGCCGGCCATTCCATTGAACGAGGTGTTGGAAAAGGCGATGATCCTTTCGGCGGAGCAGGTGGAGAAAGGCATTCGGGAGTTGTTGAGTTGGTGATTTGCCGCCTTCGCTCTTTTGGAGCTACGGCCGCCGGAGGGTGATTTACTGACTTCGGAACGCCGGTGGCGTCATTACGGCCGCCGGAGGTAGGGAGGAAATGCAAAATGTAAAAGAAAAAATGCGAAATGTAAAAGTGGGGCAGCCGTGGACTCGCTCATCTCCTTTACTGTAGAGAGAGTAGTTGAACAAATTGAAATGGTGTTTCCTCAAATATTTAAAGTAAAATGAACTGGATAGAGCTCGGTCGCATCAATGATTTTAGAGATTTTTCGTACCGCCATTGGTCCAATGGAATTATATTGGGTTACTTAATTTATTTTTCTGTAGAAGACGGCATTACCATCAAAGATGCTGTTTCATTAAAAACAATTTATAATAACCCCGGATACGCAGGTAGCATAATGAATTATTACGTTTTCAACAATCAATTGTTTTTCTGTGCAGATAATAGATTGTTTCAATTTGACTTTGAATTGAATAAATTGAACCCTATTTGTGAAACTGAAGAATCACAAATAGGAATGTTAAGTATGAATATTGCCGTTGGAGGTACGTATTCCCGAAGACCCAGAATCAATAAGTACGAAATTATAAGGATTAATGGCTGCAAACCTTTCTACAAGTGGGAGAACAAGGATGCACCAATACATGAATCAAATGATGATATTGTTATTTTTGAAAATACCTTTGAAGGAAGCCTTAAAGGAGTATTGATTGAAAAAAGTGAAAAATTATGGTCACTTCCTTTAATTGGATTTTCCATTCCCAGGTTTTACAAATCCCTCTCCGAAAATTTATTTTTATTTATGCAATCTTTTGACACAAGCCACCCGGTTGATAAAAGGTATGAATTATGGGGTATAAATAAACAAACGGGCGAAATACTTTATAAATCAAGTGGAGATCATTTTAATACATATATTTTTGTTGAAAAATTTAAAAAACTTGTCGGTATCAGAGGTCAGCGATATTTGTCAGTGGATCCAATGACCGGTGAAATTTTACGAAACCATAAAATTGATGATTTGGGAGAGGGTCTTAATAGCTTGTGGGCAAATATTGGAAGGCAGAGTGTTTCAGGTGATTATATAAACTTTACAGTATCCAGGGAGCCGCTAATTGGTCGTTTTAATATAAAATCTGAAAAGCTGGAAGAGTTTATTGAGATTGATATAGATAAAACAAAAGTAGACCCTCGAATGCCCTTGGAGACACCAATTGTACATCAGGGTTTCCTGTATGTTCGAGACAATAGCGGTGTTATGCATATTCTCAAAAATACCATGCCTGTATGAGTAGTGTTCTTACGGCTGGTTTTCCAAGCCTGACGAAATCAAAAAACTGATCAACCGCACCATAATGAAAAAAACTATACAACCCTGTTTAATCGCGCTTTTTTTGAGTGCAGCATTTTGCCTGGTAACGGAAATCTCCAAAGCCTTTTTACAAATGAGGCGACTAATTTGTACAATACCTTAGGTGAATCCAAATTTCTACAGTTATTTGAAGTAGACAATGTGGGCGACTTTTTGGATGATGTTGTGACAAACCTGAATAGCCCTATTTACAACTTCATTTAAATTGAATAATTATGCTGAAAGATGTAATCTCTATTGAAGGCGTTGGACATTCTTTTGAAGCCGTCAATGATGCATTTGCAGTAATAACGACTGAAGGAAATTGTACAATCTACAATAGTGTTGATGAAAAAAATTGCACGAATATTGACGGAGTATTTACGGGCTTGGGTGTTTATTCTGAAAGAGAGTTTTACATAAGCGAGGGATTTACCTCCAAAATCATTGATCTTAATTCCTTGGAAATAACTGGTGCTTCTTTTAAGATAGATGTCATTCAGGGGGATAGGATCATTTCTTCTGAAAAAGAAGAAAGAAAGCGATACCTTATTTCTCGTCTGAAGAATGGGTCAATAGAATGGAAAATTCCACTAAAAAGAGGCAAGCACATATACCTTGATCAGAAAATTTTAGTAAACTCTCAGTATTTAGATGATGGGAAAATCAATGGCTATGATTTGTCCGACGGCTCTTTAATATGGGCTTTTGATTTTGTAGCTTTAGGCGCATGGCAAGATTATGACGATAGAGAAAAGCAAACACAGGTCAATAAAATTTTAGGGATTTATGACGATAAAATATACCTCTATCTGAACAGTGGTAAGATATTAATATTGGATATTAAATCAGGAGAGAAAATCGCTATTCTTAAAAATGACAAACATTCCAAGTTTGACACTTTTGGTAATAGCATTGAGTTAGACATCAAAAATAGAAAGCTGATACAATTAGCAAATCAAGATTTGATTGAAGTTGACTTAGAATCGCTCGAGGTCAACCAGACTGCCATAGAAGATATGAAATCTTTTGGTCTTGAGAATTTTTCACTTATAGTCTTTGATTCTGACTTTATTTTTTTTACAGACAAGAATCACCAGACACTGGGAGCATTAAATCGAGTCACTTACAAAATAGATTGGACACATAAACTATCACAACAGGGAATTAGTGAGTCCGAGCAGCCAAGATATGGGAGAGACTTGAAGTTGAAGGGTGACAGACTTTATGTTTTGGACAATAAGAATACACTTCACATTTTTGAGAACTGAACAACCGCATTATAATGAAAAAAACTATACAACCCTGTTTAATCGCGCTTTTTTTGAGTGCAGCATTTTGCCTGGTAACGGCCCCGGTTACAGGGCAATTTCAGGCTACTGCCAAGTGTCTCTGCTCGGAAGGGGACCCCGGCAGCATTACGCTGGCGGGGCCGTCGGAATCGGATGAAGGATATTCCGGCCCTTTTGAGTTCAATTGGTCAGGCCCGGAGAGTTTCACGGCTGATACGAAGGATATTGATAACCTGCTTGTGCCGGGAACCTATTCCGTTATCATTACCAATCAATTTGGTTGCGAATTAATTCTGGATACTGAAATCCAAATATGCGAAGGGATTTATTTTCTAAATTTTGAAACCCAGCCTGCTTGTTTGGACGAGGCTTCCGGGGCAATTGATCTGACTGTGGTCGGGGATACGGGCCCCTACAGATACCTATGGAGTACGGCCGCTGAAACGGAAGACCTGACCGGCCTTCTTCCGGGCAACTCGGATCGGGATCCGGTTGGCAGGTTTGTATACTTCTTTCTTTCAAAGGAGGATAACGCCTATTATCTGAAATCTTCAGCAATCAAGGCGCCGCTCAGTGAGAGGTTTTGCTTTTGCGGTGAAGAAGTACCGGGAACGGGGGTAGCCGCTGCGAGGCGGAGCCTCTGGCGAACGGTGAATTTAGTCATAAGCCTGTAAGTCGTAAGTCGCTGCGGATTTTGTTCAAAATCTAAAAGCTGCACGCCGGCTCCACCAAAGGGAGGGGGGGACAAAGCGGTTCCCCAGCTTGAAATTCCGCCATTTTATTTTACCATCCCATTGACGATCAATTCCGAGAGGTCGTAGACCATCACTTCGTCTTGCTTCTCTTTTGCCTTTACCCCATCACTCAACATGGTCATGCAGAACGGACAATTGACGGCAATGATGTCAGGGCGCTGCTCCAGCGCTTCTTCCGCACGCTCGATATTGATCCGCTTGCTGCCGGGTTCGTCTTCCTTCCACATCTGGGCCCCGCCGGCGCCGCAGCATAAACCGTTGGAGCGGCTGCGCTTCATTTCAGCCAGGTCGGCATCCAGTGCGGCCAGCACGGTTCGTGGAGCTTCGTATACGCCGTTGATCCTGCCGAGGTAGCAGGAATCGTGATAGACAATGCGTTTGCCTTTGAATGTACCTCCTTCATTCATCCTGACCCTTCCGCTATCAATCAACTCCTGCAGCAATTGGGTATGATGAACTACCTCGTAATTGCCGCCTAAAGCCGGGTATTCGTTTTTCAGGGTGTTGAAACAATGGGGGCAGGCCGTTACGATCTTTTTTACGCCGTATCCGTCCAGCGTTTGAATATTTTGCAGGGCAGCCATCTGGAACAGGAATTCATTGCCGGCCCGCCTTGCCGGATCTCCGGTGCAGGATTCTTCATTGCCCAGTATGGCAAAATTGAGGCCCACGGCCGTCATGATTTCAGCAAAGGCCCGTGTAATTTTCTGGGCTCTTGCATCAAAGCTGCCGGCGCAACCTACCCAGAACAGGATTTCGGGCGATTCACCGGAGGCGGCCATTTCGGCCATTGTACGTACTTTAAAGTCACTCATTTATGCTGCGGATTCAAAAAGTCAATTATTCGTTTATCCAATGTTCGCGGTCAATATTCATCGACCAGGCTGCCCCTCCGTTTTCGATGCTGTTGAACATGGGCAACCAATCAGCGGGGCCGGCGCTTTCGGTCAGGATCTCATACCGGCGCAATTTCAGGATCGGATCCAGGGGGTTGATCAATACCGGGCAGGCTTCCACGCAGGCATTGCAGGTGGTGCAGGCGTGAATCTCTTCCCGGGTAATATAATCGAACAGGCTTTTGCCGTCCTGATAGTTGTCCCGGCCAAGGGGTTTTTCCTGGTCTTTGGCAAATGATTTTTCCCCGGTTGCCAGATTGCGGCCAATTTCCTCCGCCCGGTCTCGAATATCCATCAGGATCTTGCGGGGCGATAATTTCTTACCGGTCAGGTTGGCGGGGCACACCGAGGTGCAACGGCCGCATTCGGTACAGGAATACGCATCCAGGAGATTTTTCCAACTCAGGCCGGTTACGTCGTTGGCGCCGAATTCGGGGATCTCGTCCATACCGGCGCCGGCGTCTTCCGTTGCGCTCAGGCCCATCATGCTTTTGACCTCATTCATGATGGCCGGCATGTTTTCCATCTCCCCCCTGGGTTTGAGACCGGCGTACCAGGTATTCGGAAAAGCCAGTACAATATGGAGGTGCTTTGAAAACGGCAGGTAGTTGAGGAAAGCGAAAACCACCAGAATATGCCCCCACCAACCGAAGCGTTCGGCAGCATGCAGGGTTGCCTCCGATGCGCCGGACCAGACGGGCGAAAGAAAGCGGCTTACCGCAAAGCCGTATTCATTGTCGTGCAGGGCCATATCCGCGCTGTTCATGATGAAAATACAGGCGATCAGGGCAAATTCCAGGTAAAGGATGATATTGGCGTCCTTGAATGGCCATCCTTTCATTTCAGGCTTGTGGAAACGGGCGATCCGGAGGATATTCCGGCGGATCAGGAAAATGATGGTGGCCGCCAGCGCCAAAACGGACAGGACTTCGATGAAACTGATCAGGAAGGTGTAAAAACCGCCGAGCGCCGGCCTGAAAAAGCGGTGACGTCCCGCTGCGCCGTCGATAAAGATCTCGATCAATTCGATCTGGGTCAGCAGGAATGCCGCATAGATGAAGAAGTGGAATACGGCGGGGATCCACCGTTTGAACATCTTTTGCTGGCCGAAGGCGACCAGCAGCACATTCCGCCAACGCTGACCGGTATCGCCGCCGATTTTTTCATCCTGCCCCAGCAGTATATTCCGCCGGATCCGCATGAAACTGAGCCAGGCGTAACCGAGGGCAAAAGCTGCTACAAGAACAAATAGTATTTGTTGAATCATATTCCCTATTTTTGGCCTGTAAAAGCCGGCCTTCCCTTTAGGAGGGTAAAATTAGCAATTACAATATGAAAATACTAAACGACCGGCAGGTGAGGCAAAAAATCAAACGCCTGGCCACCGAAATTCTGGAAAACAACTTTGAAGAACCCGTCATCATTCTGGCGGGCATCAACAACAACGGCATGGCCTTTGCCCTGTTGTTGATGGAAGAACTCAGGCTCCTCACCAAGATCCCGGTCGTCCTCACCCGAATCCGCCTCAATCCCGCCAATCCGGTCGGAGAACCGGTCAAACTGGAAATGGATGCGGAGGAGCTCAAAGACAAAAGCATCATTGTGGTAGACGACGTGGCCAATACGGGCCGTACCATGTTCTACGCTTTCCGGCCGCTGCTGGAGGTCCTGCCCAAAAAGGTGGAGACCGCCGTACTGGTGGATCGCACCCATAAGTCCTTCCCGGTTGAGGTCAACTATGTCGGCATGTCGCTGGCCACTACCCTGCTGGAGGATATTGATGTCAGGATACGGGACACGGCAGAGTTTTCCGTCGAGCTGAACTGACCAACCACTTACCTGCCGTTACCTGCCTGCTACTGGAAAAACCTTACCGCCTGCACGACTGGTGTTTGAAAACGGCTGCCGTCCCGGATAAATTTGGATCAAAAACAGGGTTTAATTACCTTTTTTGAATCCAAAAATCCAGAAAAATGCTTTTTTACATTTTGATCATGATGTCTGTCCGCCTCGTTGTAGAATGGCGTAAGGTCAGCAGGGAAAACACCAAATCCGAACTCAAATGATGATCACCGATATTCGGTTACATGAAGTGAGGATCCCCTTGAGGTTTCAGTTCACGCAATCCAATAACCCGGGTTCCTCCACTTCTTTGTCCATGATCCTTGCGGTACAAACCGCCGACGGCATCACCGGTTACGGCGAATGCTGCCCCAGAACCTATGTTACGGGCGAGCGACCGGAGGACGTGGCCCATGATATTGGCAAGGTAGCGGCCGGCGTTCAATCCTTTCCCCTCTCCACCATTGAGGACCTGGAAGCCTGTTTGAACAAGTGGGAAAAATCCGGTATCGGTCCCGCTGCCCGGTGCGCATTTGAGCTGGCCTGGCTGGACGCCTTCAGTCAATCGGCAGGCCGGCGATTGACGGAGTTATTAGGGGCCCGATTGCCGGACCAACTGGTGTACAGCCTGGTCCTGCCGCTGGTTTCTCCAACCAGGTTGGTCGGCTTGCTGGAGCGGATCCCATTTTTGCAACCTGCCGCGATCAAGATCAAAATCGACAACCGGCAGGCGGAAAACCTGGCGAAGCTGCGGGTCATTCAGGATTTTTTCGGAGCGGATATCCCCGTCCGGACAGATGTCAACGGCGGATGGACACCGGATGAGGCCGCCGCATTCATTCCGCAATGGCTGGACAGCGGGGTTCATTCTTTTGAGCAGCCGCTTGCACCGTCAGATTATGGGGGGCTGGCCGGTCTGACTGCCCGTTTCGGGATGGATGCCCGCATTATGGCCGACGAATCCCTGTTGGACCATGCATCTGCTGAAACGCTGATCAGCAGCAAATCCGTCAATCATTTCAATTTGAAGATCTCAAAGCTCGGCGGAATCCATGCGGCGTACCGGATCGGGCAATTGGCGGAAGCGCACGGCATCCCCTGCCAACTAGGGGCCCATTTCGGGGAAACCAGCATTTTGAGCGCAGCGGGCATCTTGCTGGCCGGCATGTGCCCAGGGCTGACGGCGATGGAAGGCGCGTTGGGTGAATACCTGCTTGAGGCGGATATTTGTGATCCGGTTGTACAGCATGGTCGGGACGGGGTGTTGATTCCGGGGGCGTGTTTTTCTGGGGCGGGGTTGTGCGGTTCGGTGTTGGGATCGCGGCTGGGGTTGGGGGGACCACTTAGGGCACTAAGGGCACTCAGGTTTTTGGGGACCACTTGGGCACTAGGGCACTCAGGTTTTGGGGGACCACTTAGGGCACTAAGGGCACTCAGGTTTTTGGGGGGACCACTTAGGGCACTAAGGGCACTCAGGTTTTTGGGGGGGACCACTTAGGGCACTAAGGGCACTCAGGTTTTTGGGGGGACCACTTAGGGCACTAAGGGCACTCAGGTTTTTGGGGACCACTTAGGGCACTAAGGGCACTCAGGTTTTTGGGGTGGACCATGGGCACTAGGGCCTCAGGTTTTGGGGGACCACTTAGGGCACTAAGGGCACTCAGGTTTTTGGGAGCGGACCACTTAGGGCACTAAGGGCACTCAGGTTTTTGGGGGACCACTTAGGCACTAAGGGCACTCAGGTTTTTGGGAGGGACCACTTAGGGCACTAAGATCACTAAGGCGGGTCGGCATTGGGGGGGGACCACTTAGGGCACTAAGGAGTTTTCGGGGGGACCACTTAGGTTGAGATTGATCAGGGGATATGGATGACTTTCCTGACCCATGTTTCTTTTTCCGTTTTTATCTGGATCAGGTAGATGCCGGGGCCAGGGAAGGCCTTCATATCCAGGCTGATCTGGTATTTTCCGGCATTAAAACGGGGCTCCGTTTGTTCAAGTAAAACTTTACCTGAAAGGTCCAAAACACTGACAGATAGTTGATTGCTCATCATTTGTTCAACTTGAACATTCAATTGATCCCTAAAGGGATTGGGAAAGGCGGTGATGTTGGCTGAAGCCGCAGCATTATCCTTTGTTGCCGTCAAAACGGAACTCCCTTCCGTGACCAGATACTTCCTATCCACCGCTATATTTTCGTGGACATCCGTAATGCCGCTCGGCCATTTGACGGTTAGCTTATCGATGGTTGTTGCCTGGCCCAGGCCGAAGTGGAGGGTCAGGCTGTTTTGGGAAGCGTATCCTGAGCCGGCGCAAACCTCATCGATCAACAGGCGGCCGCCGGCTTCGATCTCAACGCGGGCGCCGATACCTGCCCGGTTACTCACCGTGCCGGAGGTTTTCACAGTGATCCAATGGTTATCGTTGATATTCTGGTTGAGGAACAGCTGGTTGCCGTCGTAGCCGGTATTGGTGACGAAGATGTCGGGGAGGCCGTCACCGTTGATGTCTGCACCGGCAGCGCCATAGGAGCCGTACATGCTGGCCAGGGGGGTACCGCTGCTGACCTTGGCAAAAGTGGAGTCTCCAAGGTTTCGGTACAGGACGTTCGGATAGGGAGAAAAGTAAGAATCGTTGACCATGTAGATATCCTGATAACCGTCATTGTCGCAATCCAGGATGGTGATCCCCCACCCCATTCCATAATCGTTTACTCCGGCCGGCTGTGCGATGTTGGTAAAAGTGATGTTGCCGCCCGCACTGCCGGAGTTCAACAACAAGGCGTTGTCATAAAGGTTGGTGATGTAGAGGTCCAGGTAGCCGTCGTTATTGAAATCCCCGAAATCGACGCCCATGCCCTGACCGGCGAAGTTGGCGCCGGTTGCCGCTGAAACATCCGTGAAATGCCCGGTTCCGTCATTCCGGTACAGGATATTGGGCACATTGCTGTCGTGGGTGAGGTAGAGATCCTGGTCGCCGTCGTTGTCGTAATCGAAGAAAACGGCCCCCATGGAGATCTTCGGGTCCGGCACGCCCGCGGATTGGGTGATGTCTGTAAAGGTGAGGTCCCCGTTGTTGTGATACAGGATGTTTTCCTGATTGAGGTTGGCCAGGTAGATATCGATGTAGCCGTCGGCGTCAACGTCAGCCAGCAATACGGCGACCGTCTCGTTCACGCTGTTTACCCCTGCGGATGCACCGATCTCGGTGAACGCAAAGCCGGTCCCATCCGGATTACCGTTATTCCTGAACAGCATATTGGGTGCGCCGGTGCGGTTGCCCAGGAACAGGTCGAGGTAGCCGTCGTTATCAAAATCCCCCCAAACACTCATGAGGGTGTTTCCGGCATAGGCCACGCCTGTTGCCGTTGCTACATCCGAGAAAGTATTGTCGCCGTTGTTCCGGTAGAGCAGGTTGGCGCCGTTGCGGCGGGAAACGTAGGCGTCATCGTCCCCGTCATTATCGAAATCTCCGAAGGCGATGCCGAAGTTCATGCCGTTGTTCCGGATGCCGGACGGGGTGGAGATATCCGAAAAGATGGTTTGCTGGCTGTACAACGCAGACAGGGCGGTCGCGCAGGTCAGGAGGATGATTAGCCGCTTCATGGTTTCTTGTTTTTGCAAAGATAGGGATTGTTTGGGGTATTGAGCGCTCAGGGAAATCGGATTGGACCACTCAGGGCACTTAGATCACTCAGGGAAATTGGATTGGACCACTCAGGGCACTTAGATCACTCAGGGAAATTGGATTGGACCACTTAGGGCACTCGGGGCGCTCAGGGCACTCAGGGTACTCAGGGGGCTGGGAGCATTTTGGTTTAGGGGAGGGCATTTTCAGGTATTTTTCAAAAAAATCGAAAATCGGGGTATCCTTTTAAGGGTCTGGTGATACTTCTCTTAAAGGCCGGGAGAAAATTGTCTGAGGCCTTTATTATCCGATCTCCTTTTGTATCTGCTTTTTGTTGTTGCTGAGCGCAAGGGTGGAGTTTATTTTCCGGCCTGGGCGCCCGCTTTGTTCCGGTTTTCAACCCTATTTCTTTATAAACAGAATTCCTATGAAACCATTTTTGATCACTGTTCTGACCTTATTGCTCGGGGTTTCCGCCTGGTCGCAGTCCATCGAACGGGCTGTGGTGGGGAGCGCCGGCAGGACCGAGACCGCGACTGATCTGCGGCTGGACTGGACATTGGGCGAGGTTGCCGTGCAACATTACCCAAGCGGGCAGTTGAATGAAGGATTTCATCAGCCTGCAATCCGGGTGGAGCCCTATGTCGCCATCGCGCCTGAAGCCGGCCTGTTTGAAGTTTTTCCCAATCCGACGGGGGCTGTGCTCCATGTCCGGGGCGAGTTGCCCGAAGCAAAACAAGCCTTCATCCGGTTGTTGGATGGGGCAGGTAAAACGGCTGGAAATCCGTTGCAGGCGCGGGGAAATTTCACCCAAGACCTGGACCTGTCCGGTTATCCTCCGGGCTTGTACAACCTCGTCATCAGCGATGCCGCCGGCAAGGTCATTCGCACTGAAAGGATCATCAAACAATAATTCCACACACCCAAAAATTCACCTACCATGAAAAAATTCATCTTATCATTTGTCATATTGTTCAGCCTGCTGACATGGACTCAGGCACAGAATTCCAGCATGCTGATGGGCATGAACTACCAGGCAGTTGCCCGCGATGCATCGGGTAAACTGATGGCCGGCAAGGCTGTTTTTCTGCGGGTCAATCTATTGGCGGAAGGCCCGGAGGGGAGGGTCGTCTACAGTGAGCGGCATCAGGTCACAACCGGCGATAACGGCCTGTTCAATCTGGTCATCGGCAAAGGAGAAGCCTTGCAAGGTACATTTGAGGAGGTGCCCTGGGCCGACCAGAACATCTGGCTGGAAATCGCCCTTGCAGATAGCCGGAAAGCCGCATATACGGTGCTGGGCGCCAGTCAGCTGCTCGCGGTACCTTACGCCTACCATGCCGGATCGGCGGAGACCCTCCACATCCACGAGAACAATGAAAAATCAGGTTGCCGCGCGACGGGGCTCCCCTTCTGGACCACCATCGGCAACGCCAATGTGGATGACGACTGCCATTTCATCGGAACCACCATCAATGAAGACCTGGTGTTCAAAACCAACAATGTAGAGCGGCTGCGGATCAAAGCGGACGGCACCATCGATATGCCGGGGAATCTGTTCATCCACGGCAACCTGACTGTGGACGGCGACGGTTCCTTCTACAACCTCAAGGTGCAGCACAACCTGGATGTCGGCAACCAGTCGACCACCAAAACCCTGGTCGTCGACAGCGCTGCCACGGTGAAAGGCCAATTGGATGCCCGCGGCCGGCTGGTAGTGGACGGCGGAGCGGAAGGCAGCCAAAGCGATCAGGCCAGCTATCCGCTGCTGGTGAAAGGCAGTACCCAGGGTATCGCCGTAGAGGTCACCCCGACTACCCTCAACAATCTGGAATCCGGCCGCGGGAATAACTATATGTCCTTCTGGAAAAACGGCGCCATGACCGGCCGGATCGAAGGGATGAACACGGCGGACCTTGACCCGACCGGCGTGGTCGGGCTCATTACAACGCTGATCACCAATCCGCCGCAAGGTCTCAGCTACAACTTCGGCCAGCAGGCGCTCAACCTGATCCCGGATGTGGATGTGGACGTAGATGCCAGTCTCGATCCGCTTACCGTGGATGTGGACGTAGACGTAACCTTGCCCGATATCAACGTCGCGAACCCCTTCAGCAGCCTGCCGCAGGATTTGCTGAATTATATCGCAAATCCGACAGGCGGTCCGGCAAGCCTCATCTGGAATACCTTTTCGCCGATTGCCTGCGACCCGCAGAACGGGTTGTTCACGCAAGCTGTCGGCCCGGAAGGCGCCACCAATTTCAAGTCGCAGATCTTTTCCAATTATACGCTGGATATCCTGACCAATTCCGTTTCCGTATTCGGCTCCATCGTGCAATTGGTCATGAGTGCCGGCAGTGTGCTGGATCCAGAGGATATCGCCAGTGTTGCAGTTGGGGTGGCTACGGATGTCGTCAATCTGGTCATTACCGCCAGTTATGCCGATATCAACCGGGGCGTCGCCTACGAATCCGGTTCGGGCGACTACGCCGAATGGCTGCCGCGCGCCAATGCGGAAGAGATGCTGACCTATGGAGACGTCGTCGGCGTAATCGGGGGCAGGATATCCAAACAATTCACGCAGGCGGATAAATTCATGGTAGTTTCGGCTTCTCCGATCGTATTGGGGAACATGCCAAAGGACGGCGCCGGCGAAAAAGCCTCCGAAATGGTAGCCTTCATGGGCCAGGTACCGGTCAAGGTCCGGGGCATTGTCCGGGTCGGCGACTTCCTGCTGCCTTCCGGCCAGGGCGACGGCTTTGCCATTGCCGTATCCCCCGACCAAATGAAAGCGCGCGATTATCAGCGCATCATCGGCATAGCCTGGGAAGCCTCCGACGGCGCGGAATTCTTCAAAATGATCAACACGGCGGTCGGCATCAACCAGAACAACACCGGGAAGGTCATCGAACAAATGCAGCTGGTGATCAACCGGATGCAGGAGGCTATTCAGGAGGTCAATCCCAACTTTCAGGCGCAGCTTTTTGATGTAAACGGAACGGCCCAATTACCGAAACCTGCCGGATTGGACTATTCCGTAGCAGCTACCCACCCTACCCAGATAGCCAGCTGGTTTGAGGGTAAGGAATATGCCGACCGGCAGGAAATGCTCCAGGATGTAAAAAAGGCACTGATGGAAAAAGCCAATATCAACCTGGATAAATTCCCGCTGATCGCCTTCATCCTTGACCACCCCGAACAGGGCCCTGCACTGGCAAACTACTATTCCCGTGCAAAGGAAGCCGTAGCGGAGTTGGCCGGCGGCAGGTAGGAGTTGGCGGTTGGCGGTTGGCAGTTGGCAGTGGGCAGTGGGCAGTTGGCAGTTGGCAGTTATCAGTGGGCAGTGGGCAGTGGGCAGTGGGCAGTCTTCGGTTTTCGTTGAGCGAGAGCCGGAGACTGCCGTTTGTTTTTTCATGGTTTTGCAGGTAATTGCTATTTTAACCGGACAAAATTCCTGAGACCATGCCGATCAAGACTGCGTTGTTTCCCTTTATATCCATACTGCCTTTCTCATTTTTGAACAGCCAGTCCCGGCAAGCGGATTCTTTCCGGGATACGCTGGATCCTTGTACCGTTATCTGGTTTGACAGTCCGGCGGATCAATGGGAAAACTATCTGCCGGTCGGCAACGGGCGGTTGGGGGCGATGGTGGAGGGCGGTATAACATCGGAAACCGTTCAGTTCAACGAAGATACCTACTGGAGCGGGGGGCCCTACTCTACCGTTGTAAAGGGCGGATACCGGAGCTTGCCCGAAATCCGGAAACTCCTGTTCGAAGGGCGGTTCCTGGAAGCCCACAACCTCTTCGGCCGGACGCTGATGGGTTATCCGGTTGAGCAGATGAAATACCAGAACATGGGCAACCTGGTATTCAAATACGAATACGCCGATCAGAATGCCGCCACCGGAGCGTACCATCGCAGTCTCGATCTTTCCACCGGCATTGCGACAACGGATTTCACGGTCGGCGGGGTTCGTTTCCATCGGGAAGTTTTTGTTTCTCCTGTCGACCAGGCCTTGGTTATCCGGATAAGCGCCGACCAGCCGGGCAGCATCCGGTTTTCCTGTCAATTGCAAGGGGTACGTAACGACACCCATTCCAATTACGGGACGGATTATTTCCGGATGGACGTCTGGAATCAGGACGGGCTCATGCTCGAAGGGAAATCCGCGGACTACCTGGGCGTGGAGGGGCGGATGAGGTACGCCGCCCTGGCGAGGTTTGTCGCCAAAGGCGGAAGCATTACGCCTTCCGTACAATCGCTGAGCGTGGAGGGCGCCGATGAAGTGGTGGTCTATCTTACTGCCGCCACGAATTTCAACAGTTACAAAGACGTTTCAGGCGATGCGTTGGCTCGGGCGAAGGCGTATCAGGACAAATTGGACGGACAAACCTTTGACGCCATCAAAAACAACCATATCCGCGAACATCAGCGGCTGTTCAACCGGGTAAGCCTCCGGATGCCCGCCAATGTCAATTCCCAATTACCGACACCGGAAAGAATGGCCAGGGTGCAGCATACCCCCGATCCCGCGCTGGCCGCCCTCTGCTACCAGTTCGGCCGCTATCTGATGATCGCCTCTTCGCGCCCCGGGACGCAGCCGGCCAATTTGCAGGGGATCTGGAACAAATACCAGAACCCGGCCTGGGATGCCAAATACACCACCAACATCAACACCGAAATGAACTACTGGGCGGTAGAGTCCGGCAATCTGTCCGAATGTGCCGACCCCCTTTTCCGGATGATCGGTGAATTGACCGACCAGGGCGGGGAGGTAGCGGCCCGGCATTACGGCGCCAAAGGGTGGGTCTTGCACCAGAATACGGATATCTGGCGGGTAGCGGCCCCGATGGACGGTCCTACCTGGGGCACCTTCACCACAGGCGGCGCCTGGCTTTGCACCCATATCTGGGAGCACTATGCCTATTCACGGGATACGGCGTTCCTCCGGAAATACTACCCGGTCCTGAAAGGCGCAACCCGGTTCTTTCTGGATTTCCTGACCCCGCATCCCCAAAAAGGATGGATGGTCACGGCGCCTTCCACCTCACCCGAAAATTTCCCGGCCAGCCCCGGAAACGGGCGGTATTACGACGAAGTGACGGGCATCTACCTGCCGGGGACCACCATCTGCTACGGTTCCACCATCGATATCCAGATCCTCAATGACTTGTTCGGCCAGGTGGCCAAGGTTTGCGATATCCTAAGAACCGACCCGGATTTCCGGGACAGCCTGACCGCCATGAAAAAACGATTGCCCCCGATGCAGGTCGGCCGGGACGGCATGCTCCAGGAATGGGCGGAAGACTACGGTCAGCTGGAAAAGGAACACCGCCACTTCTCCCATTTGTACGGCATTTATCCGGGACATGTGATCAGTCCTGTTAAAACGCCCGAACTGGTGGAGCCGGTCAGGAAGGTCCTCGAACAACGCGGCGACGGCGGCACAGGCTGGAGCCGGGCCTGGAAAATGGGGATCTGGGCCAGGCTGTTTGACGGCAACCGGGCTTACCGGATCTGGCAGGGGTATCTGAAGGAGCAATGTTATCCCAGTCTGTTTGCAAAGTGTTTCACCCCGTTGCAGGTTGACGGCTCTTTCGGGGTTACGGCGGGGATCACGGAAATGCTGGTTCAGTCGCACGAATCCTATATCGAAATCCTGCCCGCCTTGCCCGATGCCTGGCCCGAAGGCGCTTTTTCAGGGGTAGCGGTCCGCGGCGGATTTGAACTGGACTTCACCTGGCGGGACGGCCAACTGAGCAAACTCGCGGTAATATCCAGAACGGGAAAAACCTGCCGCATAAAATTGGCCGGCAGAGCGGCACGGGTTTTTCAGGGAAAAAAGATGATCGGAAATAAAACGGCCGGCGGGGATTTTCTTGAATTTGCCGCCATTCCAGGAAATAAATACGATATTGGCCTGGATTAAAACCATCCGATATGAAAAAATTATTGTTCGCCTTTTCCGTGTTGTTCACCCTGGTTCTCACCCTTCCCGGCTATTCCCAGGCAACCCTTGAACTGGAAGATATCTTCAACGGCACCTACCGGATGAACGGTTTCGGTCCGGCCCGCTGGATGGACGGCGGCAAATACTACACCACCCTTGAAAATGCCGAAAGTGTAAGGGGGCGCGAAATTGTGCGATATGAGACCGCAACCGGGGCCCGCGAAGTGCTGGTCAGCGCCGGGGACCTGACCCCGGAAGGCGAGGAACGGCCGCTCGGCATTTCCAATTATATCTGGTCATCGGACGGCAAACAATTGATGATCTTTACGAACACGCGCAGGGTCTGGCGGTACAATACCCGGGGGGATTACTGGGTGCTCAACCTGGAAACCCGCAAACTGAAGCAACTCGGCGCCTCCGTCAAACCCACCACCATGATGTTTGCCAAATTTTCGCCCGACAATAAGAAAGTCGGATTCGTCAGCGAACAGAATATCTATGTGGAAGACCTGGCCACCGGCGCTGTCAGGCAGATCACCTCCGACGGCGGCGGCCATATCATCAACGGTACTTTTGACTGGGTTTACGAGGAAGAACTCAATTGCCGCGACGGTTTCCGGTGGAGTCCCGACAGCAAATACATCGCCTACTGGCAAATGAATACCGAAGGGATCGGCGACTTTTATCTCATCAACAACCTCGATTCCATTTATCCTGAACTGATCAAGATCCCCTACCCTAAGGTCGGCACCACCAATCCGGCAGCCAGGATCGGCGTCGTGGCGGCTGACGGCGGCGATTCCCGCTGGTTTGACATCCCCGGCGACCCGCGGAATCACTACCTGGCCCGGATGGAATTCGCAGCGGGCAGCAACGAGGAAGTGATGATCCAGCAGCTCAACCGGCTCCAGAATACCAATAAGGTCATGATGGGCAATATCCGCACCATGCAGCTCAATACCATCCTGACCGAAACGGACAAAGCCTGGGTAGATATCCACGATGATACCGAATGGATGGAAAACGGCGCATCGTTTACCTGGAGCAGCGAGCGCGACGGGTGGCTCCATCTCTACCTGGTATCGCGCGACGGCAAAAAGACAAGGGACGTCACACCCGGCAACTTTGACGTGGTCAGCATCCAATGCATCGACGAAAAAGGCGGATATGTTTACTATATCGCATCCCCCGACAACCCAATTCAGCGCTACCTGTACCGGAGCCGCATCGACGGCAAGGGCAAAGCGGAGCGCATCAGCCCGGCCAACCAGACCGGACAGCACCAGTACATCATCAGTCCTGATGCGCACTATGCCATTCATACCTTCTCCAACCACACCACGCCCAATCAGATCGATCTGGTGGAACTGCCCGGCCATAAAAGGGTTCGCCTGTTGGAAGACAATGCCGGACTGGCGGCAAAATACGACCAGCTCAAACTGAATCCCAAGGAGTTCTTCCGGGTGGAGGTCGAGCCCGGCATGGAACTGGATTGCTACATGATCAAACCCAAGGATTTTGACCCCAAACTGAAATACCCCGTCATTTTCAATATTTACGGCGAGCCCGCCGGCGCCACCGTGCAGGACAACTGGGGCGGCGGCGACCTGTTCAACCAGTATCTCGCCCAGCAAGGTTATATTGTGATGAGCGTCGACAACCGCGGTACCAATACCCCCCGCGGGCGGGATTGGCGCAAAAGCATCTACCGCCAGATCGGGATTCTGGCCTCCAAGGATCAGGCAGCGGCGGCAAAAGCCATCATCAATCAATATCCGTTTGTCGACGGCGGCCGGATCGGCGTTTACGGTTGGAGCGGCGGCGGATCCATGACCCTGAACTGCCTGTTCCGCTACCCGGAGATCTACAAGACGGGCATTGCGATCGCCTTTGTCGCCGACCAGAAATTCTACGACTCCATCTACCAGGAAAGATATATGGGTTTGCCGGATGACAATGCGGAAGGCTACAAGGACGGTTCGCCCATTACCCATGCCGGCAATCTTCAAGGCAATCTCATGCTGATCCACGGATCCGGCGACGACAACGTCCACTACCAGAACTGCGAAGTGTTGATCAACGAGTTGGTCAAAGACCAGAAAATGTTCTCCATGATGGAATACCCCATGCGCTCGCACGGCATTTATGAGCGGGCCGGGACCTCGCTGCACCTGCGGAAAACCTGGCTCAAGTACTGGAAGGATAATTTGCCCGCCGGCGGGAAGGTGCTGCCTTAGGTAGTTGTGAGGATGGTTGATGGGTTGATGGGTTGATGGGTTTATGGGTTTATGGGTTTATGGGTTTATGGTTAGGGGGTGGCTTTTGATCAGGAGAATGGGTTTTGATTTGCGTTGGGTTGCTTGATGGTGGATGGTTTATGGGTTGATGAGTTTATGGGTTTATGGGTGGGGCCGTTTTGGGGCCGGATCAGGCTGTTCAAAATAGTGTTTTCGCGCAAAGACGCAAAGACACAAAGATCTGATTTTTAGCACGCTGTGCGTGTTAAAATCCGGTTGAGGCTGCTCAAAATAGTGTTTTCGCGCAAAGACGCAAAGACGCAAAGATCTGATTTTTAGCACGTTGGGCATGCTAAAAATCTGGCCGCCACAAAATGCTGGATGGTCCCCTTCAATAGGTCAATTTCCCCAACTGACAACCTGCCGGTGCCCCGTCGCCGGAGCGGCTATGGCGCATAGGAGACCGGCAGGCGGGCTGACAACTGGCTACTGATCACTGACCACTCTCAAAAGCTACTGTCATGGAAGACACAGGCATAAGTCGGGGTTCGGTGATCCGGAATCAAACAACCCGGCGACGACCGGGGCGGGCAGCTTTTTCATACCCGGATAGATATCTTTCAATTGGACGGTATCGCCTTGTTCATTGACGGTTTTCAGGTCGTATCGAAAAACCACTTTGGTGCCGACAGGGGCGTAGAAATAGACCCGCCAGGCATCCGCTTCGGAGAGTCCGACGCAGCCGTTGGAGTAGGCTTTGCCGAGGGTTTTGGGGTTGGTGGTCGGGTGGATGAGCTGACCGTACCGATGTCCGTTCAATTCCGGATCAAGCCAGGGGATGCGGGGCAGTTTGGTTACCTTTCCGTCATCGCGGCGGGTCACTTTGTAGGGTTTGTTGTCGCTGGGATTGATGAAAACGGGGTTGCGGTTGATCCGGTAGATGGTACCTGAGCCCGGGACAGTCCGGAGGTCCACTTTCCGGCCCGCCATAGCGAGGTATTTCTTTTCATTTCTGCCGACGCGGACAGGAAAAGCATACAAGGCGCTGTCACCTTCCATGATCCTCAATGTATATTCCGGGATATTGACATCAATAACCGTTGCGGCCATCCGGTCCAGATATCCGGCTACCATCCCGGAGTCCGGTATCAGCAGGCTGTCCCCTTTGTGCAAAGCGATCAAGGCCTGAGGATCATAGGTAAAGACACCCCGTTCCATCCGGATATAATAATCCGTGTCGGCCAGCGAATCGATCAGCCGGGGGTTGGCCCGGGCGATCAGGTATTCGTTCACCGGATAATGCAACAATGAGTCGAGCGCGGCGGTCAGGCTGTCCATGTACTCAAAATAATCCCGGATCGGGATGTCTCTTTTTACCGGGTGGAACATCAATGGGGTGCGGATGACCTCGCCGGTTATAACAGCATCCGTTGTTGCGGGCTCTTCGGAAACGGATTTTGGCCGGCCGCACCCCCACCCTGCCAGCAGCAGAACCGCCAGGATAAGAATCCTGTTCCTCGGAAAAAAAAGACTTGCACGCTGTTTCATGTTCATTGGATTAGATGGTCGAAACCCTGTTCAATTTAAGCGCGCCCGCTGAATTATCAAGTGATCAGGGTCAATGGCGGCGATGAGCATGGTCAATTCCGGAGGCATCCGGCATTTGTCCGCAAACGAACAGGCGTTGTCCGATTCTGGACGATCCTCAAAGCCTGTTATTACCACAAATAAATGATTATCAATAAATTAACCATATGGCATAATTTTAGCCGGTTGAAATCATCACCCGATAAATTTTGAATTATGAGGAAAGAAAAAAAAAGAACCTGTCTGTGGATTGCCTTGCTCCTTTGCACCGGTATCCCTGCGTTTGCCCAGGATGCCGCCGCTGACGCCAAAGGCGCCGAACAAGCCATGATGGACTACCTCGACGGATTCTACGAGGGAGACACCGCCAAAATTATCCGGAGCGTCCTGCCTGAGGTCGCCAAATACGGTTACTGGAAAGATGAAAAAACCGGAAAATACGGCGGCGAGGCCATGTCGTTCCAGGAAATGCTGAACTATGCCAACCGGGTTAAAGAGCGGAAGCGGTTCCCAAAACCCGATGCGCCCAAAAAGGTAGAGCTGTTCGAAGTGCAGGATCAAACGGCCGCTGGAAAAGTGACGGCCTGGTGGGGTACGGATTATATCCTGTTGGGGAAGTACGACGGGAAGTGGAAGATCGTGCAGGTGTTGTGGCAGGGGCCTTTGGGGGGAGAGAGAGGGTGAGAGGGTGAGAGAGTGAGAGGGATCAGGGGTAAAAAAACAGGATAAGGGACGAAGCCGTAAAGCAGATGGTGGCAAGGAGCACTCCGCGAAACGGGATATTGAACCAATACCGGCGGGCCAGGAACAGGTAAAAAAATGCGGTCAGGATATTCAGGAGCTGGAGACCGGGCGACTGACCGTAAATATCAAAATACGAAACGGCCATTATCAGGTTGATTCCGCCGATGAACATGGCGCCTGAGCTGTGGCTGGCGTTGAACCCGATCCAGGCATTCCACATGGTGGTCCTTCTGGTCAGCACGGGGTTGGTTTTTTCCATACCCTCTTTTATCCCCTGATCCCGGGGAAGGAACTTGTCCGAAAAAAATGTGTATGCGAGGTGCATGGTCCCGAGGACCAGGAAAATCAGCGCGCCGGCTGCCAACAGGATTCTGGCGATCATAGGTCATGCGTTTGGACAAAGTTAGTTTTAATTTTCTTCCTGGCCGAAACGCAGACCATTCGCGGGCAACCGTACGAGCTTGTTTGGACTTGAGCAACTGGTCTGCCAATGTCACTTCGGGTTGCGTTTGCGGAACCTGAAGATGCGCTTCCGTTGCCAGATCAAAACACCAATGATCAGCAAAAAAGGCCAGAGGTTGACCAGAACAATAACCAAGGTCACCACGGCTTCCCAGCCGTTCTGCAAACCGGTCAGGGCGCGGCCGACAAAAGTGCGCTTGAAGGTTTTGGGTTCAGGCTGATAGGTTACCTCCTCGTAGATCTCCAGGTCGATGGTACTCATGGCGACCTGATCCTTCAGGTACCTCAACCGGCCTTCCCTGGCTTCGATCTCTTCCTGCAGCACGCGGATGGCCTCCTCTGCTTTCAGCACTTCCTCCACGGTTTTGGCCTTGTTGCGCAGGATGTCTACATAACGGTCGCGCACCTCTTTTTTGGTCTTCAGGCGGGTTTCGATATCGAGGTATTCCTCGGTGACGTCCTGGGTGTTCGTACTGCGCGAATTCACAAATAGGGCTTCACCTTCCAGGGCGTTCATGAGGCTGTCAAACCGGGATGCCGGCACCCGGATCTGGAAATAATTGCTGATCTGATAACTGGTATTCGTCAGGGTCATACCCGAAACATATCCGCCAAAACGGGCCACGATCTCCTCAACCCTGGTGCTGCTTTGTTTCACATGGTCCACCTGGAAGCGGAGGTTTCCCGTCCGGATGATCTGCCGCTGCACTTCGGGCTTCCCGGCGGATTGATCCCGGTTTTCCTCGCCAGATTGATCGTCATACCGGTATTCATCCTTGTCTGCCATTTTTTCCGCCTCCATGGAGGGAGCGGGCATTTCGCCGGCCATAGCCGTTTCCTTGTTACCGGCCTGGCTGCAGGCATTCAAGGTCAGGATCAAAAATAAGGTCATCAATAATCTTTCCATTTTCAATTGGTTTTCCGATTAGATGCAAATCCCGGGCAAAAAGCATAAACGCAAGATTGATTTCTTATTTTTGCCCATCAAAAACAGGACAATTTAGCCTAAAACATGAATTTATTCCAGGTCCTTTCCATTTTAATCGTCTTTTCCGCGCTGTTCGGTTACCTCAACGTCAGGTACCTGAAATTGCCGGTCACCATCGGGCTGATGATCGTCTCGATCTTGTTTTCAGTAGCCGTTCTGATCATCGGCCAGTTTACCCCCACACTCCTTGAATGGGAGCGGGAGTTGATCGGGCAGGTCGACTTTCACAAGATCCTGATGGACGGCATGCTCAGTTTTCTGTTGTTTGCCGGCGCCTTGCACGTCGATTTCGGGCGGCTGAAGGAGCATCGCTGGCCGATCATCCTGTTTGCCACCCTGGGCGTATTGATCTCCACTTTCCTGATCGGCGGGTTGGTTTACGCGGTGCTGGGCTGGGTGGGCATTCAAATCGATTTCATCTATGCCTTGCTGTTCGGCGCGTTGATCTCCCCGACCGACCCCATTGCCGTGTTGGGCATCCTTAAAAAAGCGGGAGCGCCGAAAAACCTGGAGATCAAAATCGTGGGAGAAAGCCTGTTCAACGACGGGATTGGCGTCATTGTCTTTGTCACCATTTACCAGATCGCACAATCGGGCGCCGGCCACCAGGATCTGTCGCATATCGGCCTGTTGTTCCTGGAGGAAGTCGGCGGCGGCGTTTTGCTGGGGCTGGGTCTTGGGGCGGCGGCCTACTATCTGATGCGCACGATCGACCAATACGAAGTAGAGGTGATGATCACGCTGGCGGCGGTGATGGGCGGATATCTGCTGGCCAGCATCCTTCATTTTTCGGGGCCGCTGGCGATGGTGGTGGCCGGGATTTCGGTTGGAAACGAGCGATTCCGGACCAGTACCATGTCGGAAATGACCGAAGTTTACGTTGATAAATTCTGGGAGCTGATCGATGCCCTGCTGAATGCTATTCTGTTCGTGCTGATCGGCCTGGAGATCCTGCTGATCCCCTTTGACCGCACCTATATCATTGCCGGGCTGGCAGCGATCCCGATCGTATTGCTGAGCCGTTCCGGTTCGTTAGCCCTGCCGATCCTCATTTTCAAAAAGCGGTTGGGATTCGCCCCGTTTACCAACCTGATCATGACCTGGGGCGGCCTGCGGGGCGGCATCTCCATTGCGCTGGCCCTGTCCTTGTCGGGCGATATGCCGAAGGAGCTGCTGGTGAGCATGACCTATATTGTGGTGGTATTTTCCATTATTGTACAAGGACTGACGGTGGGCAAGGTGGTATCGCGGTTTACGGGCGGTTCGAAAGGGGGATGATTTTCTTACATTGAGACTGTTCAAAACAGTGTTTTCACGCAAAGACGCAAAGATCTGATTTTTAGCAAGCTGCGCATGCTAAAAATCCGGTACACAAAATCCTGAACGGTCTCCTTACATTACCCATTATTGCCAATAAACCTATTACTAGCGGCCAAAATCCCTTTTTAAACTACCCGGATCAACGGCGTGTTTTCAGCGATCAGCTCACCCAGCGCAGACAGTTCCAGTCCTTCTTTTTCAGCTTCCTCCAAAAACTGCTCCACCTGGCCGGCTTCAACGGCCACCAACAACCCTCCGCTGGTTTGCGGATCGCACAGGATCGCTTTTTGCTCATCTGTGATCGGGCCGACCTTATGGCCGTAACTGTCCCAATTGCGGTTGGTGCCGCCGGGGATGCACTTTTCGGTGAAGTAGTGGCGGATAATGCCTTCGCCCAGGGTAGGGACCGCTCCGAACTCAACCGCGGCGCCGCAACCGCTGGCCTCGCACATTTCGGAAAGGTGTCCCAACAAGCCGAATCCGGTCACATCGGTCATGGCCTGCACATAAGGCAGTTTGCCGAAGCGCTCTCCGGCCTTGTTCAAACGGGTCATGCTCTCCAGGGCCAGGTGGCTGTGTTCGGGCAGCAGTTTGCCTTTTTTCTGGGCCGTGGTCAGCATCCCGACGCCCAGCGGCTTGGTCAGGAACAGTTTGGCGCCCGGTTTTGCCCCGCCGTTCTTTTTCACGTTCTCCAGCGCTACCCTGCCCGTTACGGCAAGTCCGAAAATGGGCTCCGGGCTATCGATGCTGTGACCGCCGGCAAGGGGTATGCCCGCTTCAGCGCAGGCTTTCCGGCCGCCTTCCACCACCTGATTGGCCACTTCGGCAGGCAGCTTGTCGATCGGCCAGCCCAGGATCGCGATGGCCAGCAGGGGCGTACCGCCCATGGCGTAGATGTCGCTGATGGCATTGACGGAAGCGATCCGGCCGAAATCCTCCGGGTCGTCGACGATCGGCATGAAAAAATCGGTGGTGCTGATGACGGCCGTTCCGTCGCCCAGGTCCATTACCGCTGCGTCGTCCCGTTCTTCATTCCCTACGATAAGCCCGGAAAAAAATGCGCGTTCGGCCTGGTGCGTGAGGATGGTATCCAGTACTTTCGGGGCTATTTTACACCCGCATCCTGCACCGTGGCTGTACTGCGTCAGTTTGTACCTTTCCGCCGTTTGATCCATTTTCTAATTTTTATTGGACTCGCGAAATTAGCAATAATATTTTCTATATTTGGCCGGAATCAAAAACCTTGCGCCATGAGGTACCCGACTTTATTGACAGCGATTGCTCTGGCAGGACTCACTGCATGTAAAAATCAGGACGTTCAAAATGAATCAAACCCGATGATAGAGGTAACCTACCCTGAGACCAAAACGGTTGAACAAACGGACGACTATCACGGCACAATGGTGGCCGACCCTTACCGATGGCTGGAAGCCGATACCGCACAAGCTGTGGAAGAATGGGTGAAAACGCAAAACCAGGCGACTTTCGATTATCTGGAAAAGATCCCTTACCGCGAAAAGATCGAAGAAAGGCTGACCGAACTGGTCAACTACCCCCGGTATACCTCTCCCTTCCGGGCCGGAGAATACTATTTTTTCTATAAGAACGACGGGCTCCAGAACCAATCCGTCATCTATATCCAGAAAGGGCTCGATGGCGAACCCGAAGTATTTATCGATCCCAACGCTTTGTCCAAGGACGGGACCGTCGCCATCAACATCATCGGGATCTCCCAGGATGACAAGTACATCGCCTATTCGCAATCAGAGGCCGGTTCGGACTGGTCGCAGATGCGCGTAATGGAAATAGCCGGGAAAAAGCAGCTGCCCGACGTCCTCAAATGGGTCAAATTCTCCGGCGCCGGATGGCATAAGGACGGCTTTTTTTACAGCCGCTACCCGGAGCCCAAATCGGGTGAAGAGCTCTCCGGCAACAACCTCTACCATTCCGTCTATTACCACAAGCTGGGCGATGATCAATCCAGGGACAAACTGGTCTATGAAGACCGGCAGAATCCGAACATGTACCATTTCTGCAGCGTCACGGAAGACGGTAAATACCTGATCCTGAATGCAGCGCCGGGAACCGACGGCTATGCCACCTATTATAAAAACCTGGAAACCGACGGCGATTTCGTACCCCTTTTCGAGGGTTATGACCACAAAAGCAATGTGGTGGATCACGTTAACGGCAAATTCCTTGCCCTGACCGACATCGATGCGCCAAAATACCGGCTGGTGGAGATCGACCCGAAAAACCCGGCGAAGGAAAACTGGAAAGAGATCATCCCGGAATCGGAGGACCTGCTCCAAAGTGTGGCTACCGGCGGCGGCAAGCTCTTTGCCAATTACCTCAAAAACGCTACCGACCGGTTCTATCAACTCGATTACGACGGCGGCAACAAGAAAGAGATCGACCTGCCGGGCCTGGGTTCAGCAGGCGGTTTTTCGGGTAAAAAGGAAGACAAGATCCTGTTCTACACCTTCACTTCCTTTACCTACCCCAATACCATTTTCAAATACGACCTGGCAACCGGCCAATCCGAGCTCTTCAACAAAACCTCCCTGCAGTTCAATCCGGAGGATTATATCGAAAAGCAGATCTTCTACAAAAGCAAGGACGGCACGCCGGTTTCCATGTTCATCGTCCATAAAAAGGACCTGAAAATGGACGGCAAAAACCCCTGCTATCTCTATGCATACGGCGGATTCAACATCAGCCTGACGCCCAGTTTTTCGGCCACCCGGATCGTGCTTTTGGAAAACGGCGGCGTATTTGCCATGCCCAACCTGCGCGGCGGCGGCGAATACGGCGAGGAATGGCACAAAGCCGGGATGCTGCTCAACAAACAAAACGTATTTGACGATTTCATCGCCGCCGGTGAATACCTGATCGCGGAACAATACACCTCCAGGGAAAAGCTGGCAATTGCGGGCGGCTCCAACGGCGGCCTGCTGGTCGGGGCGGCCATGACCCAAAGGCCCGACCTGTTCGCCGTGGCCCTGCCCGCAGTAGGTGTGATGGATATGCTCCGCTACCACCTGTTCACCGTAGGCAAGGGTTGGATCCCGGAATACGGCTCCAGCGACGACCCCGCCAATTTCAAGAATCTGCTGTCCTACAGCCCGCTGCACAACATCAAGGACGGCGTCACCTACCCGTCGACGCTGATCACGACCGGCGACCACGACGACCGCGTAGTACCGGCGCACTCCTT
The DNA here is from genome assembly GCA_020636325.1 of Lewinellaceae bacterium. Lineage (GTDB taxonomy): Bacteria > Bacteroidota > Bacteroidia > Chitinophagales > Saprospiraceae > JACJYC01. Next base: position 175,525 of record JACJYC010000004.1, on the reverse strand, counting down.
CAAGTTTGCAGCCCAGTTGCAGAAATCGCACAACGGCAAAAATCCGGTCATCATCCGGATCGAGACGCGGGCCGGCCACGGCGCCGGCAAACCCATTGCCAAAGTGCTGGAAGAACAGGCCGATATCTGGTCGTTCTTCTTCTACAATACCAATAGTCCGGTCAAATACCTGAAAGGTTGATATGATATCCGGCTCCGCCAAAGAGATTGACCGCCTGGATCAGGCCCTGGCAGCGTTGTTCGTCGAGCTTTCCGCTTATTCAGACGAACAACTCAACCAACGGCCTGCTCCGGGCAAATGGTCGCCCCTCATGATCCTGCACCACCTGCGGCTGTCGGAGCATTATTCGCACCTTTACGTTACGAAAAAGCTCAAAGGGGACGGCCCCTTCGCCAACGGTAAAATTTCCGATCCGTTCCGGTTGTTCCTCATCTGGTTCGTCTTCAATTCCGGCATCAAATGGAAGGCCCCGCCCGGCATCGGCGACGGCAGCCTGCCCGAAACCTCCTCCCTGCAAGCGGTGCAAACCCAATGGCTGGCGCAAAGGCAACAACTGCGGGAATACCTCTCCGCACTGCCCGATAAGCTCTCCGGCCGGGCAATCTACAAACACCCCTATGCAGGCCGCCTTACGCTGCCCGGCATGGTCCGCTTTTTCGGCATCCACTTTACCCATCACCGGAAGCAGGTGCGCCGGGCATTGGAAAGGCGGATTTGAGGATCAGGTGATGCCCCCCCTCAGCAAGCCATGGAGGCAAACCCAAACAAAAAATGATGCCCTGTTCAATTCAACAAATCAACACATAAACGAATCAACAAATAAACAAATAAACACATAAACCTCCGGCGGCCGGAGCCTCGGCGAAGGCGGCAAATCAACAAATCAACACATAAACAAATCAACACCCCAATTCAATGCTCCACCATGCCGCCGCCGACCTTTTCCCCGTTTTTGAAGTTATACTCCACCGTCACCTCGCCCTGGTCGTTGAAATACCGGTAGGGGCCGTCTTCCTTGCCGTCCTTGTAATAGATCTCCTTCTGGATCTTGCCCTCCCGCATGTCAAACTCCCGGTAGATGCCGTCCAGTTCGCCGTTTTTGTAGCCGGCGGTGGATAAAGGGCGCCCGAAGGAATAGCGTCCCCAGGGGCCGTCGAGCTTGTTGTTCTTGTAATTGGCCTTCAGTTCGATCTGGCCGCGGTCGTTGAACTCGAAATAGGGGCCTTCCGCGATGCCGTTGACGTAACTGATGAGGGTTTTCGGGAATTCCTCGGATTTGTCGAAAGTCATCCAGACGCCGGTTTTCACGCCGTTATCGACATACCCCTCCTCCAGGATCTTACCCTGGCCGTCCTTTTTCAAGGCGAGTTTTATGGTGGTACCCGGCACGTCTTCAAGGGTATATTCCCCATCGGCGGTTTGCGCTCTCTCGGGAGGCGCCTCGGTTTTTCCGCAGGCGACCAACAATCCGGCAACAAGAAAAATGAATAAGGATTTCATGTTTGAAAATTAAATTAAAAACCGTTGAAAATAAGGCCTGAATGTACAAACCAGCCGGTAATTGAAAAGAATTCCGGGGCTTTTTTTTCGGGTATTCAGGAGATAAATTTCTAATTTTGACGCCTGTTTTTGTGACGCCCGGAGAAAAAGCAGTCATTCTTCCGGTTAAGATTAACCGTTCTTTATAACAACGACAACTATGGATATCGTCATCGAGAATTTGACGAAACGCTATGGGCAGCAACGCGCCGTGGATGACATCTCTTTTGAGGTCAAAACCGGAGAGATCCTGGGTTTCCTCGGTCCGAACGGCGCAGGCAAATCCACGACGATGAAGATCATCACGGGCTACCTGGAAATGGATGAGGGCGATGTGCTGATCGACGGCCACTCCGTCCGGCAACAGGACATGAAACGCCACGTCGGGTACCTCCCGGAAAACAACCCGCTTTACCTCGACATGCCCATCATGGATTTCCTGGCCTTCTGCGCCGCCGTCCAGGGGGTGGCCAAGCCGGACATTCCGGCCAGGGTCCGCCAGATGGTGAAACGCTGCGGCCTTGATCCGGAAAAACACAAGCGCATCAAGGAGCTCTCCAAGGGTTACCGCCAGCGCGTCGGCCTTGCCCAGGCCATGATCCACGACCCGGCAGTGCTGATCCTCGACGAGCCCACTACCGGCCTCGACCCCAACCAGATCATCGAGATCAGGGAACTGATCCGGGAATTGGGCCGCGAAAAAACGGTTATTCTCAGTACCCATATCCTGCCCGAGGTGGAAGCCACCTGCGACCGGATCCTGATCATCAACCGCGGCAAGATCGTGGCCGACGGCGCGCCGGAAACCTTGCGCAAGCAGGCCCAGGGCAAGCAAGTGCTCAATATCCGGCTGGAAGGGGCCGGCCTCGACGCCGCCTTCAAGGCCCTCCAGGGGCTGGACACCATCGAATCCGTCAACGTGCTGGATGGAGACGCCCTCCGGTTCGAATTGCAAAGCCGGCCCGGCAGCAGTTCCAACCGGCCCGTTTTCGACCTCTGCGTGAAAAACGGATGGGCCCTGATCGAAATGATCCCGTTTGAAACCAAACTGGAAGACATCTTCCGCAACCTGACCACGAATTAAAACTCAATCTGAACGCCAATGAACGTCATTAGGATAATTGCCCGGCGCGAATTGACCTCCTTTTTCGACTCGCTGATCGCCTATATTCTGTTGGTGGTCTTCCTGGGCTTTACCGGATTCTTTACCTGGCTTTTCGGTTCCGATATCTTCTACCGCCAGCAAGCGGACCTCGGCGCGTTCTTCTCAGTAGCGCAATGGACGCTTTTCTTCTTCATCCCTGCCCTGACCATGCGGCAACTGGCTGAAGAGAAGAAAACCGGCGCCATTGAACTGCTGCTGACCAAAGCCGTCACCGACCGCCAGCTGGTATTGGGCAAATTCATGGCCTGCCTCGAACTGGTCCTGATCGCCCTGGCCTTTACGCTGCCTTATTACATCACCGTGAGCACCCTCGGTGATATCGACCACGGCGCCACCCTCTGCGGGTACCTCGGGCTCATCCTGCTCAGCGCCGCCTATATCGCCATCGGCCTGTTTACCAGCAGCCTGACCGACAACCAGATCGTCGCCTTTATTCTGGCGCTGTTCATCGGGATTTTCTTCCATTTCCTGTTCGGCATTATGGCCAATTTTACCGGCGGATTCCTCGGAACCCTGTTCAGCACGCTCAGCGTCACCAACCATTTCGAATCCATTTCCAGAGGCGTGATCGACAGCAAGGACATCATTTTCTTCCTTTCCCTGACCGCCATCGGACTGTTGCTGGCAGAGTGGCGGATCATACAAAGAGCCTAATTGTAGTGCATTAACCCTGCGAATGATGAAAAACATAACCAGTATACTACTGATTGCGGGCATCCTGGTCCTCCTCAACCTGCTGTCCAACCAGTTCTTTTTCCGGTTGGACCTCTCCGAGAACCAGGTTTATACCCTCAGCAAAGCCACCAGGAACATCCTCAAGAGCGTCCGCGACGCCGGTACGCCTGTGACCGTAACGGCCTATTTTTCAAAAAACCTGCCGCCCGTCCTGACCGAAAATGAACGGGATTTCCGCAACATGCTGGTGGAATTCGCCAACCGGTCGAAAGGCTACGTGGATTTCCAGTTTGTATCGCCGGAGACAGATGAGGAAAAACAGGAAGCCGCCCAGAAGCAGATCCAGCCCCTGATGGTGAACATCCGGGAGAAAGACCAGTCCAAGCAGCAACAGGTCTTCATGGGCGCAACGGTGCAAATGGGGGAAGAATCGGACGTTATTCCCGTCGTCCAGCCGGGCCCGGGCATGGAATACGCCCTGGCGACCAGCATCAAGAAGCTCTCCGTCAAGGAAAAACCGTCCATCGCCTTTGTGCAGGGGCAGGGCGAGCCCGCATTGCAGGAGCTCAGCCAGGCGTACAAAGCCCTCAGCATCCTTTACCAGGTCGAAACCGTTACGTTGGATGAGGCCGTTCCGGACCGGTTCAAGACCATTGCCATTGTAGCGCCCGCGGATACCTTCACGGATGTCCACCTGGCGCAACTCGACCAGTTTCTGGCGCGGGGCGGCAACCTGTTGGTGGCTTACAACGCCGTCAACGGAGATTTGAACAACGCAGTCGGCGTACCCGTAACCACCAGGCTGGAATCCTGGCTGACGGGCAAAGGCGTGACCGTTTCACCATCGTTCATCATAGATTCGCAGTGCGGAAGCGTTTCCGTACAACAGCGCAACGGCTTTTTCACCATCAACACGCCGGTCCAGTTCCCGTACCTGCCGCTGGTCAGCAATTTTGCCGACCACCCGATCACGGGCGGATTGGAACAAATGATCTTCCCGTTTGCCAGCCCCGTACAATTCTCAGGGGATTCCTCAAAGACCTTCACGCCCCTGATCTGGTCTTCAACGCAGGCGGGCATCGTCAATACGCCCGTCAATTTTGACATCAATAAAAAATGGACCACCCAGGATTTTCCGCTGAGCAACGTGGTGATGGGCGGCATCCTCCAGGGTAATTTCGGCGGTACCGCCCCTGCCCGCATCGTCATCTACGGCGACGGTGATTTCGGCGTATCCGGACAACAGGCCCGGGGCGGCGAAACGCCCGATAACATCAACCTCCTGGTCAACTCCATCGACTGGCTGAGCGACGATACCGGCCTGATCGACCTGCGCACCAAAGAAGTGGCCAGCCGCCCGCTCAAAGCCGAGATCATGAGCGATGACGCCGCCGGCAAACGCACCTTCATCAAACTGGCCAACCTCCTGGCTCCGATCACGCTGGTCATCCTGATCGGCTTGTTCTTCAGCCAACGGCAACGGACCATCCGCCTGAGGCGGGCTGCGGAGCGGTTGGATTGATGGATGGTTGAATGGTTGAATGGTTTTGAAAAAACGATTGTTGAAAAAGCCTGTTTGCTTACGAAGCAAAGTTTGACTTTATAACGGACCAACAGCCATAAAACCATTTAACCAGGAAACCATCATGACATCCGGTCTCAGGCAAAACGAAGCAGGCAAAGACACCCTACCCCACTTCCAAAAGCAACGCCCCAACAATGAATCAGTGTAACAATGGACCAGTGAAACAACTACACCGCAAAGCTCTCCCCGCAGGCGCAGGTTCTGGAAGCATTCGGGTTGTCGAAGTAGAAGCCTTTCCCGTCGAGGCCGCCGGAAAATTCAAGGGTGGTATTGAAGAGGTACAGCAAACTGCGGAAATCCGTCACGATCTTGATGCCCTTGTCCTCGAAGGCCTGGTCATCAGCCCGATCCTGGTTGTCGAATTCCATGTTGTAGGTCAGGCCTGAACAACCGCCGCTCGTCACCGAAACGCGCACGAAATGTTGCGGCGTCAGGTTGTCCGACTGGATGAGCTCTTCGATCTTGGTCTTGGCGCTATCGCCTACAAACAGCATACCGATAAATTTTGCGCTAAATTAAGCCTTCTTTGAACAATTCCCAAACCGGGCTCTTCTCCCGCAGGCGTTTGACCGCCTCGATCAACCATTCCGCGGCTTTTTCCGCCTCTTCCACGGTCGAGAACCGGCCGAAGCTGAACCGGATGGCGCTCCGGGCTTGTTCTTCGGATTGTCCCATGGCTAATAACACATGAGAAGGCTCCAAAGTTGCAGAGGAGCAGGCTGATCCCGTAGCCGCAGCGATTTTCCGGTTGAGGGCGCCCAGGATGGCTTCGCTGTCCAGATACCGGAACGAAAGGTTGCTGACATGCGGTAAACGCCGGTCCTTGGCCCCGTTGATGTACAATTCATCAAGCTGCCCGAGCAGGGTCGATTCAAACCGGTCGCGCAGGGCACCCAGCCGTTGGGCTTCCGTTTCCAGGCCGGCCAGGGCCAGTTCGGCCGCCTTGCCGAATCCGACGATGCCGGGCACATTCAGGGTCCCCGACCGCAAGCCGTCCTCATGGCCTCCGCCGTGTTGCTGGATCGCCAGCCGGACCCTCGGCGACTTCCGGGAAACGTACAGCCCCCCTACCCCTTTGGGTCCGTACATTTTATGGGCCGAAAAAGCCATCAGGTGCACCCCGCACGCCCGGGGATCCACCGGTATTTTACCGACAGCCTGCGTTGCGTCGCTCATCAGGAGAACACCGTGCCGGGCGCAGATCTCCCCGATTTCCGCCATCGGCTGGATGACGCCGGTCTCGTTGTTGGCCCACATCACCGATACCAGGACCGTATCCGGCCGGATTGCGTCCTCCAGGGTTTCCGGATTCAGCAGGCCGTCGGCGCCGGTTTCCAGGTACGTGACCTCATAACCCGATTTTTCCAGGTGGTAACAGGTATCCAGTACCGCCTTATGTTCGGTTTTTGCGGTGATCAGGTGTTTGCCTTTCCGGGCGTAGAGCGCCATGATGCCCTTCAGCGCCAGGTTATCCGATTCGGTGGCGCCGGAGGTGAATACGATCTCCTTGTCTTCCGCACCGATAAGCCCGGCTACCTGTTTGCGGGCTTTGGCCACGGCTTCTTCCGCCATCCAGCCGTAGGCATGGTTCCGGCTGGCCGCGTTGCCGAACTGACGGGTAAAAAACGGCAGCATTTCCGCGGCGACGGCGGGGTCGCAGGGCGTGGTGGCATTGTAATCCAGATAGATCGGCAGTTCGTGCATAGTTACATTCATAACGATGAAAGCCCGGAAAAAGTTGGTATACTTGTACCTTTGGAAAACTCCGGCCTTAGGACCGCTGCAAAAATACCTGACCAAATCATGTTTGAAACATTCAAAAAACCAGATCAATCCGACTGGATCCGGCAAGTGACCAAAGAGCTGGGCGACAAACCGCTGGAATCCATTTACTGGCAATTGAATGACGACCTGTCCATCGCCCCGTTGTTCACGCTGGAAGACCTGGCCGAAACCACCGCGCCGATAAGCCGCCGCGAACCGGGCAATTCCTGGGAGATCGGGGAGGCCTTCCTGTTCACCGATCCGGCCACCACCAACCGGGAGGCCCTCGAAGGGTTGAGCGGCGGTGCGGAAGCGCTGCTGTTCCAATTCAGGCGTCAGCCCAAAGCGGAAGACCTGAACGGGCTTTTCAAGGACATAGAACTGGCGTATATCTCCACCCATTTCGACCTTTCCTTCCCGGGAAAAGACCCGGCGGCCTGTTATAGGACCGTTCGCGAATGGTTGTCGGCCAATGGAAAAGCCGGAAAAGGCATCCGCGGCTCCATCGATTTTGACCCCCTGCTCGACTGGAGCGAGCCGCCCCTTGAGGAAGCCGCCGGCCTCATTAAACGCGCACATGCGGAAGAACCCGGCATCAGCGTATTGCAGGTCAACGCCCGCATTTTCCATACCGGAACGGCCGGATTACCCCGCGAACTGGCCCTGACCGTCGCCAAAGGCCTCGAATATATGGCCCGGCTGACCGACCTCGGGCTTTCGCCGGAAACCGTCAACGCGCAAATGCAGTTTTCCATCGCCGTCGGTACCAGCTATTTCGGGGAAATTGCCAAGATCCGGGCGCTCCGCCTCCTTTGGGGCAGAATCCTGGAAAATTACAGCTTAGACCCCGGCTTGATGCCGCCCGTTGTCGCGCATTTTTCCCTGGAAAGTCTGGAAGAAGACCCCTTGCAGAATATGATCCGTGCCGCTACCCAGGCCATGTCGGCCGTCATCGGCGGGGTCGACCGGCTCTACATCCCGCCGGCCAATGCGGGGGTCCCGGAACCGCCGACGCCTTTCACCCGGCGGGTCGCCCGCAACGTACACCATATCCTCAAAATGGAAAGCTTCCTGGACCGGGTGGCCGACCCCGGCGCAGGAAGCTACTATATCGAAAAGCTGACCGACACCCTCGCGGAATCCGCCTGGTCGCAGTTGCAGGAGATCGAGCGCGCCGGCGGATTTATGGTGTTTGATGAGCTCGTTTGATTAGTCGTAAGTTGCCAGTTATTAGTCGTAAGTTGCCAGTCGTAAGTCGTAAGCTTCTGAATACGGCCCACTTACCACTTACGACTTACCACTTACGACTTATGACTTACGACTTACGACCTACAACTAATTCCCATATTTAGCCGCAATCTCCGCCAATTTCCCCGCAATGAACTCCCGGCTCAGCCATTGGCCGCGCACCATGACGCCGGACTGGTTCCAGAGATCGTCCAGGTTGTTCATGGGGTTGCCGTCGGCGAGGATCAGGTCAGCGGAAGCGCCGACGGTCACGGTGCCGAACTGGCCTTGCTTGCCGAAAAAGCGGGCGGGGTTGACGGTGCCGCTCTCCAGGATGGTCTCTATGGGCAATCCGGCTTCTTCCAGCGCCTTCACTTCGTGGTGCAGCGAAAAGCCGGGCACATTGAACACCTGCGGAGCGTCCGACCCCAGGAGGAGGCCTACGCCGGTGCGGCGGAATGCCCGCAGCATTTTCTGGCGTACGGCGATGAACTGCTTCCATTGGGCCTCATTGTAATCCGGGCTGGTGATCAGGCTCGCCTTGCTTTGCCGCCACTGATAGAGCGTTTTGGGCGACATGTATTTCATTTCCGGCTCATTGGCCAGCACGTTGGGGTCTTCCGGGGAGAACCAGCGCACGAACAGGCTTTGGGTGGGTACGACCCAGACGTTGTTGCCCTTGGTCAGGCCGGTCAGTTCGGGTATGGCCTGTTCATCGGCAAACGGGGCCAGGTCGTAGCCGAAGAAGCCCTGGTTTTTCATGGTATCCCGGATGGCTGCGGGCGCCAGGCCTTCCACATAACCGTCCATATGATCCACCGAGGCATACCCTGACTCCAGCGCGTGCCGGATACCGACGTCGACCGGTACGTGACCGGCGAAGGTGATGCCCACTTTGCGGGCGGTGCGGACCATGGCGTCGAATACATCCAGCTTCACGCCGGGGTGGATTTTCAGGAAATCATAGCCGTCGTGTTGGTATTTGGTCACCTTTTCCTGGGCTTCCTCCGGCGTCTGGATGGTGCTGCCGTTGAGGGACGGGCTGGAGGTCACGATCCTTGGGCTGAGGACCTCGTTGTTCTCCGCCATTTTGCGCAGTTGGAGGTGGTAAGGCGCCCCGAGCATGCCGCGGATGGTGGTCACGCCGTTGGCCAGGTACAGGAACAGGGTTTCCTTCACCAGGGCGTCGTCGCCGTTATCGGGCGTCGGGATATGGGCGTGCATTTCGGCCAAGCCGGGGAGCAGGTATTTCCCGGTACCGTCGATCACGGTGGCTAGTTTTCCCGGTTTGACCTTGTCGGAGGGACCGATTTTGGCAATTTTACCGGCTTTGACGATGACCGTCTGGTTTTCCAGCAGGGTCCGGCCGCCGTCCATCGGCAGGACATTGACGTGGGTAAAGGCCGTTTCGGGCCCGGCTTTTTTAGCCGATTGGGCGTAAAGGGCCAATACGCCCAGCGTAAGGGATAAGCTGAGTAACCATTTTTTTGTCATTGGGCAGATTTTTGTGGTGGTTGAATGTATGTGCAATATCGGCAACAAAAGGGTTCCGGCATAGCGGCGCCCGTAGATTGTTGTCCTGATATGCATAAACGGCGGGAATTGGCCGCATGGTATAGCGGTGAAAGGAATTGGGCAGCATTAAGTTTTTGGGCAGCTGGCCGCACCTTCCCGTTGCGCCCCGGATTGCGAAGCCTGCAGGGATTCGTAAGCCTATCCCGCGATGGTTTTTGATTTATTTGCATGGGATTTAAGCCCCATGCAAATAAAGTCTTAATCCTGCTTTACCTGGATGATGGTTTTTGGCGAGGCAACCTTGGGGCAACCACAAGGGTTGGCCCTACGGGGGCTTGCATTTTAATGCGCCACCTAACCAATTATTTATAATTTTACCTCAAAATCCGGCTTATCATGAAAATCCACAACCGCCATTACCGCAGCATCTGGAGGAAATCTGAGGAACCCGGCATCTGGCAGGTGCTCGATCAGCGCAGGTTGCCGTTTGAGGTGGCTGCGGTAGACCTGGAAACGGTTCAGGATTTTGAATGGGCCATCCGCGATATGGTGGTGCGCGGGGCCCCGCTGATCGGCGCGACGGCTGCCTACGGGGTATGCGCGGCCATCCGGGAGGCCCAGGATGACCGGGATTTTGACGGCAAACTGGCCTGGTACGTCGAACGGCTGCGGGCTACGCGGCCTACGGCGGTCGACCTGTTCAAGGCGGTCGACCGGGTGCTGGAGGGTGTGAAATCGCTGCCGGATTACGAAAAATGGACCGCCGCTGTCCGCATCGCGGATGCACTCGTTGAAGAAAGCGCCGCCCAATGCCGCGCCATCGGAGAAACCGGCCTGCCGCTCATCCGGGAGATCAACCGGAAAAAAGGCGGCGAGCCGGTCAATATCCTCACCCATTGCAACGCGGGCTGGCTGGCCTGCATCGATTACGGCACCGCAACCGCACCGATCTACCTGGCCCACGACGCCGGTATCCCGGTCCACGTCTGGGTGGATGAAACCCGCCCCCGCAACCAGGGCGCCGGCCTGACCGCCTTTGAATTGGGCCAGCACGGCGTACCGCACACGGTGATCACCGACAATGCCGGCGGCCTGCTGATGCAAAAGGGATTGGTGGACCTGGCGATCGTCGGTACGGACCGCACAACGCGCGAAGGGGATGTGGCCAACAAGATCGGCACCTACCTGAAAGCCCTGGCTGCCTTCGACAATGAGGTGCCGTTTTACGTCGCCGCGCCTTCCACCTCCATCGACTGGGAGATCCGCGACGGGCTGGCCGAAATCTCCATCGAAGAACGCAGTGAAGATGAAGTCCGGTTTGTGGTCGGCCTCGACGGAACCGCCATCAGAAGAGTGGAGATCATGCCCGCAGACAGCCCCGCCCTGAATTACGGGTTCGATATCACGCCCGCCAAACTGGTCACAGGGCTGATCACCGAACGGGGTATCTGCGCCGCCTCCGAAGACGGCCTGCTGAGCCTTTACCCGGAAATGGCGGCGGATGCGATTGTTTGATTTTTCGATTTTTCGATTTTTCGATTTTTCGATTGATCGATTGATCCGATTTTTCGATTTTTCGATTCTTCGATTTTTCGATTCTTCGATTCTTCGATTCCTCGATTCTTCGATTCCTCGATTTTTCGATTGATCCGATTACGGGCCGGTGTACAGTATCTGTCGGGTTTGCAAAACCATTTTACGATATTGTTGTTGTGCTTTTGACCAGTTAAAGGCAACCAAAACAAACAACTATAAACCAAAACAACCATAAACCAAAACAAACAACCATAAACCAAAATAAACAACCATAAACCAAAACAAACAACCATAAGTAACCATGAATATCCTTTTCTATACTTTCGTTACCCTGGCCGCAGTAGCCGGGATGGAATTCGTGGCCTGGTTTGCCCATAAATACGTCATGCACGGTTTTTTATGGTCCTGGCATGAAGACCACCATAAGCCGCACCATGAAAAGGACGGATTTTTCGAAAAGAACGATCTGTTCTTTCTCGTGTTTGCCATCCCGAGCATGGCCTGTTATATTGCCGGAGCGACCACGCCCTACCTCTGGCTGCTTTTCGTCGGCATCGGCATTTCCATTTACGGACTGATCTATTTCCTCATCCACGACGTGTATATCCACCGGCGCTTCAAGTGGTTCAGGCAACTGGACAGCAAGTACTCCCGGGGGATCCTGCGGGCGCACGGCGCGCACCACGCCAAACAGACAAAGGAAGATTGCGAGTCGTTCGGCCTGCTGGTCGTCAACAAAAAGTACTTCCGCAAGCGCAAAGAACGGGCCGCAGCCGGATAATCGGCGGCAATTCCCTGCGATAATTTCACGTTTTAGGTTAAATTTGATCCTCAAACCAAATTGATCGAACGTGGAAGGGAAATTTCTCGACCGCATTGCGGAAACTTTCAACCCTGAAGCTCCGGACGGACAAACCCTCGACCAGGTCATGGACAAGGTTACCGGCGCCGTTAAAGCCCATAGTGAAGACCTGCGGGAGGAGCATTTCTACCTCAAGAAACACTGGGTTGAACTCCGCGACGATCCCGGCTTCCACGAACTGACTTTCCATGTCTTCAACCCGGACGGCGAATACCTGCGGTTCACAGACGGCCAGTTTTTTCTGGGCCAGTGGCGTTATACCGGCAACAAACTGATGGTGGGCAAAAAGGTCAATGAAGAAGATGATACCTACGAGGCCCGCGTGTACGAGCTCGCTTACATGGACGACGAGTTCTTTGTCATGAAGGTACTGGCCAATCCCAACAGGCTGGCCAAAGAAAAGGAGAGCAAATATTTCTTTCTGGTCAAGGAAGCCTACGGCCGGAAATACGACTGGTACGAGGCCACGCAGTTACTGTTCCGCAAACACCAGAACAACAACCAGTTCTTCATCCTGGTGGCCATCATCGTCCTGCTGCTGATCGCGCTGATCGTCTTGTTATCCTGATTGAATTACTGGGCGCAATGACCTCCTTCGAGAACGAAGGAGGCTGCATCTTGCCTGAGCACCTTTGCGCTGAATACGCTGGCAATTGCGCCGACGGCTACTTCCGGTGCTGATTGAATGATGTTCAGAGAGAGCGTGCAGTCCGGGTAATCCACCGAACCAATATCAATACGAACGCCGAAATGGCGTTGGAACAATGCTACCGTTTCGCGGAGGGTGTGATTTCTCAGCCGCAATACCTTGTTTCGCCAGTAAGTCCCGTTGAGGGCCTTCGGTTTTTCAACCGACAACCTGGAGGCCGCCGGGTCAAAAATGCCGCGTTCTCCGGCTTTCAGCTCGATCCGCTCATCGCCGGCGGCCGGCAAGAGGGCTACTTTCCCTTCTTCCACCTCAACCTCGGCCCGGTTTTCGGCGCTGTAGGTCCTGAAATTGAATCTGGTCCCCAACACGATCACCCGGGCCAGCGCGGAGTGGATCTCGAAAGGCTTTTCAACATTCCTGTGCACCTCAAAGAAACCTTCTCCCTCCAGTTCTACCCGCCTCAGCTCTCCCTGTCCGAGGTCGGCGGGATAGGAAAGCCTTGAATGCTCATTGAGCACCACGCGGGATTGGTCGGGCAGCAGTACGCTGAGCGTATCGCCGGGCCCTGTGGTCACAACCACCCATTCGGGGCCGGCGGCCGGGCGCCACAGCAAAAAGGTCAACCCGAGACCGACGAGCACGACAACGGCGGCTGCAACAGCCATCCAGGCCCGCCGCGCAGGTCGCATCGGTTTGACGGTCGCTTCTTTTTTCGAAGCAGCCATCCGGGCCTTGAGTTTATCGAGGGCTTTTTCCGTGTCGGGTTGGAAATCGGAGCGGAAATTGCCGGAAACGGAGTAGAGCCTGCCAAGTTGCCCGGAGATGCGGGCGCCTTCCTGGCTGGAAATCCATTGATCAAACAGCAGCCGCTCCTCCGGGGTCAGTTGCCCGTTGCGCTGTTTATGCCAAAGTTCAATGCCTTTCTCTAGTTCCATTTACTGGTTAATTCGCTTTTTTGACACTAAAAAACAGGTTTCCCCCTACCCTCCCCCATCCATTTTGAACAGTCTTTTCCAATTTGACTTTAATCCGACAAATCAGGAAAATAAAAGCCGGATTACCACCAGGAATACAATAACCTCCAGGTGGGGGCCCAATGCCGCCCGCAGCACCTTCAGGGCTTTGGTCATCTGGTTTTCGACCGTTTTAACAGATATGTCCAGCTTGCCGGCGATTTCCTGATAGGACAGTTCTTCGTAGCGGCTCAGGGTAAATACCAGCCGGCAGCGATCGGGCAACCCGTCGATGGTCCGGAGGATCAGTTCTTCCAGCTCGGAGGCTTCCATATCGGTATTGCCGGCTGAGGTCTGCAATCCGGGCGCGTTAAGCATCTGCTCTTCCTCAACGGAAATCAACCGGTTGTCCCTCAGATAATTGAGCGACCGGTTCACAACGGCGCGTTTGAGATAAGCAGGGATGGACGTATTGATGGAGAGAGTGTCCTTTCGTTTCCACAATTCAAAAAAAACCTCCTGAGCCAGGTCTTCTGCCAGGTTTTCGTCGGCTACGATGCGGAGCGCCGATTGGCATACCATGGGATAAAATGCCCTGAAAAGCTGCCCGATCGCTTCATCGGGATCTTTGTTCAACAGGTCGTTCCATACAATGTCCGGCTTTTGTTGATCCAAAATGATTTGTTTTGATCTTCGGCCCGGAGGCAGGGTTCGCGAAGCGGCCAAATTTAGCATTTTCAAGGCTGGTTATTTGCCTAAATGACAAGAAAAAAATACCTTACACCCCGTTTTACATCACCAAACAATTGAAAACCTCTATTGACTATGAAGAAATCTCTACTGGCTTCTTTATTCCTTACTGCCTTACCCTTCATCACCTGGGCGCAGGAAGCGGTGCAGGAAACCGCGCCGATGGGGCTGGACGACAAGATCAACGAAGCGTTCATGCCGATTGCGGATGCGTGGGAAGCCATCGTGCTTTGGGGCTTTAATATCGGAAACGGCATTTCTCTGCCGCTCGTACTCATATTGCTGATCGGCGGCGCGACCCTGTTCACCCTGGCCTTCTCCTTTGTCAACATCCGCCGTTTCGGCCTGGCCATCCAGGTGGTTCGCGGCAAATACGACGACATCGAAGGCGTGGTCAAAAAACCGCTGAAATCCAAGGACGTCCATGTCAACGTAGTCGACGGCGACCTGGTTGACACCATCAAGGACGAAGGTCATATCGGTGAGGTCAACCACTTCCAGGCCCTGGCAACCGCCGTATCCGGCACGGTCGGCCTGGGCAATATCGGCGGGGTGGCCGTAGCCATCGTCATGGGCGGCCCCGGCGCTACATTCTGGATGATCCTGGCCGGTTTGCTGGGCATGTCCTCCAAATTCGTAGAATGCACCCTCGGTGTAAAATATAGGGACATCGGTCCTGACGGCACCGTTTACGGCGGCCCGATGTATTACCTGTCGAAAGGTTTGCGCGAGATCGGCATGGGCGGATTCGGCAAGGTTATGGCCGGCTTGTTCGCCATCCTGTGCATCGGCGCTTCATTCGGCGGCGGCAACATGTTCCAGGCCAACCAGGCCACCCAGCAGGTTGTCACCCAGTTCGGCATCCAATCCGGCGCTGCCGGTACCATCCTGGGTGTCGTGATCGCCGCTTTTGTCGGCCTGGTCATCATCGGGGGCATCAAGCGGATCGCCAACGTTACTGAAAAGATCGTTCCGTTCATGGCCATCCTTTACGTGGCGGCGGCTCTGGCCATCATATTGATGAACATCTCACATATCGGCTCTGCATTCGCCCATATCTTTTCCGAGGCGTTCAACCCATCCGCTGTTGCAGGCGGTTTTGTGGGCGTGCTGATCACGGGTTTCCGCCGGGCAGCCTTCTCCAACGAAGCAGGCGCCGGTTCTGCGGCCATCGCTCACTCCGCTGTTGAGACCAAATTCCCGGCCAGCGAAGGCATCGTCGCTTTGTTGGAACCGTTCATCGACACCGTGGTGATCTGTACCATGACCGCGCTGGTCATCGTTATCACAGGCAGCTACGAATCCGGCAGCCTCAACGGTGTGGACCTGACCTCTACGGCCTTTGAATCGTCCATTCCCGGTTCTTCCTACGTGCTGACCATCGCCATCTTCCTGTTTGCCTTCTCGACCATGATCTCCTGGTCGTATTACGGCATGCAATCCTGGCTTTACCTGTTCGGTCGTACCAAGACCAACGAGTTGATCTATAAGGTCCTGTTCCTTCTTTTTGTGGTTTTGGGCGCAGCTGCAACCCTGGACGCGGTGATCAAATTCTCCGACGCCATGATCCTTGCACTGGTATTCCCCAACATGATCGGCCTGATCCTGTTGTTCCCCAAAGTCAAACAGGAACTCAACAGCTACCTGGCGGCCATCCGGCAGTCGAAGGCGTAGTTTTTCAGTCTTGCAGTCACCAGTTGGCAGTCCCGGAAAGTAAAAGGACTGCCAACTGGCGACTGAAAAGCTGCCGACTCCTCCTACCCTTCCCTGTAATTCGGATTCCCAAGCTCAATTTCAATTGTCCGGGTCGTCCAATCCGAGGCATCCTCCGGTTTTTCCTCCTCCAGGTCGAACCCGCGTTTGACCGTTTCCAGCGGCGACGGCAGGGGCATCATTTCCAGGTTGGACACATCCAGGTGGAAATTGCTCACGATCAGCTTCACCCAGCTGGGGCTGTACGCCCAGTTGAAGGCATCGATCTGCGGTTCCAGTTTCTGAGGGATCGGCCGGTTTTCCCAGGCATACAACACCTCACCGGGTTGGAGCAAGGTACTGATCTGCGGGATCAGTTTGGTGAAGACCTGGAAATTGACGGACAGGTAAAGCAGGGAAACGAACAGTTTTTCGTCCGTCTGGTTGGTCAGCCGGATCTTTATCTTCAGGCCGGGTTCGCTTTTCATGCGGATGACCTCCCCTTCGGGCTCCAGGAGTTCTTCTTTGCCGGCGGCGTCCACCCTGAAAAAGTCGATCCTGACGGGGTGGTATTTGTACCTGGTTTTGGCGTTGTGCAGGTTCCGGACGTATTCCCAGCGTGAAATATGGTTGAGGAAACTGCAAAGGGTTGACGCCCCGGCCGCACTGATCTCTTTCACCAACGGGACCAACGGCCGCGCCCAATCCTCAGGTCGGGTAACGGTCAGGCCGCTTTCCGCAATATTTACCGTATAATCGGCTTCGTATTCATGGTCGGCGAGAAAAAGATTTTTGCCGCCTTTTTCCCGGATGACCTTCTTCACCAGGTCCAGATTTTTCTGACCGCCGGCTGCTCCCCGCACGAACACCTTGACCGGCGCCGACAGGAAACCTTCCACGAACCCCTTGCCGAGCAGATCCCGGGGCGGTTCTTCCTGGAAGGCCAGGATGGATTCCCCGGGGTTCACTTTGGCCAGGGTTGCCGTCCAGGACCGGCTGTCGTCCATGGTAGCGACCTGCACGGCGGCGGCCATGCCCGACACGCCGTTGGCGCTGCCGATGTCCATGGTCCAGCCTTCCGGTTGCTTGTACTGCACGTTGCCGTAAACGGGGCCGGAGCCGGCGGCTTCCAGGTCCAGAAAGCAGCGGAATACCTCGTTGGGTTCTTCGCTGGAGACGTACATCTGGGGTGTTTGCCGGAAGTCGTTCTTGATAAAATTCCGGATCCGGCTCTGCAGGTCGTAATAGGTTACCTTTCCCCGGCACCGCTCCAGCAGGTCGATCAGGTTGCGGGTAAATACCCCGCGCCCGTCTTTTTCGAAAGCCGATTCATCCTGCCGGGCCGCAGCCAATTGGACATGGCGGCCTTCTGGCAGTAATTCACCGATATTCCTGCCCGCAAAGTCGGCCTGGGTAATTTCTCCGCTGAAGATAAAATCCTCCCAGGGCCGCTCGGGGAAGGCTTTATCCGATCCCAGGCGGGCATTGGAGGGCAGGCATTGCCGGATATGCACCCCGGCATCCGCGCTGCGGGTATTCTGCCCGGAGTGACAACAATCAAAGATGGTCAGGATATGCGGTCCTTTCCGGGCCACGCTGTTGATGAGATATCGCAGCTCCTTGTTGGCCAGAAAAGCGGTACGGATCTGACCGTTTTCCCGCCAGACCCCTTCGACGCAGAGGATCGACTGCAATTGGCCGCCGGGATCGCTTTCCAGAAATACGCGGGAAGCCGTTTCCCGGGTACCGTGCCCGGCGAAATAGAAAAATGCGACGTCATCGGGCCCTGCCTTTCCGAGGTGCTGAACGAAATACCGGACGATATTGCGCTTGTTGGCGTCGTTGTCGGTCAGCAGGATCAGGTCCAGCTCAATGCCAGGAAAGTCTTTCAGGAAAAGGGCCATGGCCTTTGCGTCGGCGGCACAGCCGGAAAGTGCGGGAACGGGCGATGCGTACCGGTCGATCCCTACCACCAGGGCTTTTACTTTCTTCAGTGATTTTTGAGGCATACGGATTGGTGTTTTTGCTCATTGATAAAGGTAAAAATAAGCAAAACACAAAATTATTTTTTCCTGAATTCGTATTTTTGCCGTACACCGGCGATTTAATAACTGTCCTGTATACCTAAATTCAAAATCATGCCTTCCTCTCCGATTGAAACCATGTACAATACGCTTCCGCAAACCGGGAAAATTGAATGGATCGGCCTGCGCCCCGCCAGGCGCAACGACCTCCAGGTGGTAGATGAAGCGGAAATCTCCCTTGAAGACGGCCTGGTCGGCGACCACTACAGCGGCGAAAGCCGGAAGCGCCAGGTGACCCTGATCCAGGCCGAACACCTCCAGGGGGTGGCCAATATCCTCGGATTACCGGAGGTGGATCCCGGCCTCATCCGGAGAAACATCGTGGTTTCCGGCATCAACCTCCAGGCGTTCGACGAGCGCCAATTCGCCATCGGAGAAGTGATCCTTGAGATGACCGGTCAGTGCCATCCCTGCTCCAGAATGGAAGAAAACCTGGGGCCCGGCGGTTTCAACGCCATGCGCGGACACGGCGGCATCACCGCACGGGTGATCAAGGGCGGCCGGATCCGTGTCGGCGATCCGGTCATGCTTGCAGAAACCGTACCGGCGCTTTCCGGTACGTAGCGATTATTATCATAACAAAACATCAACCGCTTTATGCAAAAATTTTTCAGCCTCTTGGGCCTGAGCCTGTTGTTCGCAACAGTTGCCGGCGCCCAGATCACCGATCCCGTAGCAACCGAAGTATGGGAACCGGAACCACGGGTAGTCACCCCCGGCCAGAACAGCAGTGCGCCCTCCGACGCCATCGTCCTTTTCGACGGTACCAATTTCAATGAATGGACCCATGCCGACGGTTCTGCCGTAAAATGGGACCTAAAGGACGGCGCCATGACCGTCGTCAAACAAACCGGCATCATTCAGACGCGCCAAACCTTCACCGATTGCCAGCTGCACATCGAGTTCCGCACGCCCTCGGTAGTCGTTGGTGAAAGCCAGGGACGCGGGAACAGCGGCATTTTCCTTCAGGGTCTTTACGAGCTGCAGGTCCTCGACAACTACAACAACCGGACCTATTCCAACGGTCAGTGCGGGTCCATCTACAAGCAGAGCATCCCGCTGGTCAACGCCTGCCGCCCGCCGGGCGAATGGCAGGCTTACGACGTCATCTATACCGCCCCGCGCTTCAACGCCGACGGCATCAAGGTGGCTCCGGGCAGGATCACCGTCCTGCAAAACGGGATCCTCGTGCAGAACAACACCGAGATCAAAGGCACCACCGAGTACATCGGCATGCCGAAGAACGCGCCCCACGGCGCGGGTCCGCTGGTATTGCAGGATCACGGTAATCCGGTCAGCTACCGGAATATCTGGATTCGGCCGCTTTAGAGACGGGGGACGGTGGACGGTCGGTTAGGCGGCGTGGGTGAGATCAGGGGAAATAGAACCGTATCCCGAACCCGCCGCCGAACTGGCCGTCCGTTCGGTCGATGAGTTGCAGCCGGGGCGTGATCTGGAGGTAAATTTCCAGTTGTCCCAACAGGGCATTCAGGCCCAGGGTGCCGCTAATGCCCGCCGTGAATTCCCCATCGTCAAATTTCTTGTTGTCGGGATAGCGATCCTTGAATCCGCCGTAGATCCCCGGTCCATAGAAGTAGTTGAATTTCGGGTCGGAGCCGATGGGCTTTTCGATCAGACCGTGAATGTTGACAAACAGGAAATCGCCGAGATCCCAGGCCGCCAGGATCTCCAGGCTGAGTTTGGCGGGATTGTACACTTTAAAGGTAAGTCCTGTCGGCTGCCCGAACTGGGCGCCGATACCGACAGAACCGGCATGTCGCTGGGCGTGGACGGCCAGCGTCAACAAGAAAGCAAACAAAGTCAATGGGATGATCCGTGTGTTTTTCATAAGCGTGTTTGTTATTCGTGAAAAGTCGGTTGTCCATCTTTCCCTTCCTACTCAATGGTGTAAAATCAAAGACGGCAGCACTTTTGAATTATAACTTTTACATTTTGCATTTTACATTAAATCCTGATCGTCAATGTAAAATGTAAAATTCTAAATGTAAAATTCAAAAGTCAGGCCCCCGGTGCGAGTACGTCTCTATTAAACGAACCGACAGACGCTTGAATTATTCTGCGATCGACTGCTTTTCAACCCTTTTACTCAAAGGCGCCAATAACGGGAGGGTTGCCGGCCCGTACCACGGGTGCAATTCCATGACCAGGCTGCCCGCCTGGATGGCCGGGTCGGTGGCTGTCAGCGCCCGGGCCTCCTCTACCGTGGGCACATTGAAGATATAGATCCCCCTGATATCGCCGTCGTCCATGAACGGTCCGGCGACGGCCAGCTTACCGGAGGCGGCCATGGCAAAGATATTCTTCAGGTGAGCTGTTTGCAACTCGGCGGCAGCCAGAGAATCCAGGTCGCGGTTCGGACCTTTTTTAAGGAAGGCCATGACATAGGCTTTCATCCCGTAATCATCCGATCCGAGTTTGGCCGCAAAAACGGAATCGTAGGCGGATTCTTCCGTCAATTGGGTGTAGAGGTCCGGGGTTGCTTCGGGTGCAGGAGCGGGCCGGCTGCAGGAGGCGACCAGCAGGGCAGAAAGCCCCAGGAATAACAGGTGGTGATTTTTCATACTTCATATGCATTTTGTGACGGTCAAATTTACATTTTTTCCAGTTTGTAGAGGTCGTTCAACAAAGTGTGTTTGGCGCGAAGGCCATAAGACACAAAGATTTGATTTCCAACGCATTGTACGTGCTGAAAACCCTGTCAGCAGAAAATTCCGAAAGGTCACATTCTCTTGACCGACATCGAACCCGACTGGCCATATAGGATCACCCCACGGCGTACCGACCGCCGTTTAACCCCGTAGTCTACCGGGGTATAATCCCCACGGGATCTATTCGCACCCGGATTCACATAATCTACCCTTCGTGGCCAAATTTGACGGATTTTGCTACAAGATTGACGGAAAAAGTCACTCGCCTTCCCCGAACTTTGTAAAAAGGAATATCCGATGTATCTGTTCCTATCCTTGATTTTCCCGGGAAACCCAAGGAGCTTGCCGAAAATCCTTAAAAGAGTAGGCCTGTTCAAAACCTAATTTTATGCAGAAGTACTTTAACAATTCAATTCCCCATACCGGAGCATTGGCGGCCATCAGGCGTCAGATGCCGGTCTTATTCACACACCTGAAACCTTCAACTATGTCTAAAATTTTCAACGTCCGCATTGCGGCTTTCTTTTCCCTTTTCGCTTTACTGCTGATGTCTGTCCATTCCTGGGGACAACCCTGCTCGCATATCAGCGGAAACGTGACCCTGGGCGGTGCAGCCCATAACCCGGGATTCCAGGAGATCCATCCGGTTTTCGCCGCCGCCAGGCTCAGCAACGATAATTTTGTAACGGCGTGGACCACAAGAGACGCCATTGACGGCGATTCGACCGGCTGCTTTTTCCAGGTTTTTGATCCCAGCGGTATGCCGGTTTCCAGCGTGGTCATTCCCTATACGGATATCAATCCTTCGGGGACCGGCGCACAGGGCTTGTTCGGCCCGATGGTCGCCGCCCTTTCCAACGGTTTTGTCATGGCCTGGGAATCCGAAGACGGACCGGGGGATACCGGCGCCCCCGGCGATGACCAGCAAGATGTTTACTTCCGGGTCTATGACAATGCCGGAAGCCCCACCTCCGGTACAACACGCATCAGTGTGGCCGCACAGGAAGACCAACTCGAATTTCTCCTTCCGCTGGAAAACGGCGGGTTTGTGGTGCTGATCCGGATCGATGAGGATGCTGTGAATAATGACGATTACTATTTCCAGGCTTTTAACGCGACCGGCATGGCCGCCTCTCCGCTGACCAACGTCTCCGGCGGCTTGCACGATGCGTTTTTCCAGACGACCGACAATCAATACGCCATGGCGGACCTGGGGAATAACCGGTTCGGGATAACCTGGGAAGCCAGGGATGGCGCCGACGGGGATCGCGAAGGCGGATATTTCCGGATCTTCAACACCGACGGCACACCGGTTACAGACGTGATCATGCCCTATGCCGATATCAATCCCATGGGCACAGGCAGCCAGGGTACCCCTGGTCCGCGGATGATCCGCCTGGCGGGCGGCAACCTGGTGGTGGCCTGGGAATCCGAAGACGGCCCGGGCGATGAAGGCCCGGTCGGGGATGACCAGCTGGATACCTATTTCAGGGTGTATTCCCCCGCAGGTGCAGCGGTATCGGGCACCGTCAAAGCCAACGACCTGACCGGCCAGGAAGATAAATTTCGGGGAATCCTGGCCCTGGAAGGCGGGAATTTTGTGATCGCCTTTTCACCGGATAAAGACCTGACGGGAAATACCGATGACATCTATGTCCGGGTGTTCAACGCGTCCGGAGCGGCGGTCAGCGCCGGGGTGGAGGTGAGCGGCGGCACGCAAACCGACGTATACAATGTTTTGCACACGGAGTTCGGACTGGCAGCCCTGAGCAACGGGAATTTTGTGGTTGGTTGGGGCGCATTCCCGGGCACGCAAGGCGACGGGAACGGGGCCGGATCCTTCCATCGGGTCTTCAATTCCACCGGGGGCGCGGTAACCCCTGTAACCCTCGCCTACGCCGACATCAATCCGATGGGTACCGGCGATCAATCCGGAACCGGTCCGGTTGTAACGGCCCTGGAAAACGGTTTTACAGTGGTCTGGAATTCCATTGGAGGACCGGGTGATGCGGGTCCCACCGGGAAGGAAGAGGACACCTATCACCGGGTGTACGACAATATGGGCGCCCCGCTCTGCGGCTCGATCAAAACCAACTCGGGAAATGATGCGGATGAAGAGAGCGTGCGTTTTGTGACGGCATTGCATAACGGCAATTTTGCCGTGATCTACAAGAACGATGAAGACGTTACGAACAAGGATGACTATTTTCTCCGCGTCATCGGCGGTACCCCGCCCGCTTTTACCTGCCCGACCATCGGCGCGGCCAGCCCCAGTGTAACCACGGCCTGTGAATTTGAGTTTTTTACGGTGACCGCTACCGGGCTTTCGGATATGGCCATGTCTGCCAACGGTGAGCAGAACTTCGGCATCCGGTTCGTCCTTTTCGATTCCCCGACGGACGACCCGTACACCGGCGGTATTAGTCTTTCTTCTATACCTTTTGACGGATTGGGCGCAAACGGCACCACTGCTATGAGTAACGAATTTGGTATTTCTGCCGGGCCCAATCAGATATACGCGGTATTACAACCGGCCCCCGCAGACAGTGATTGTCGCCCTTATGCCGTCACCACGGTCAACATTGCAACTTCACCGGCAAGCTTCTCCCTTTCCTCAACCGTTTGCCTCAATGCCGGCGTGCAGAACGGACTGGAGGGCGGATCGCCTGCAGGCGGCGTTTACAGCGGTCCCGGCGTGACGGATAACGGCAACGGATCAACCTTTAACTTTGACCCGGCAGCGGCCGGAACAGGAACCCATACCATCACCTATACCCTGCCGGACGGTGCAGTTTGCGGGGTCAATGTTGCGACGGCCACCATTGAGGTTGTTGCCGTACCCGAAGTGACCTTTTCGAGCAGCCTTTCCAACGTGAATATAACCGACGGTGTACAATCGGGCGCCACCGGCGGTAGTCCGGCCGGCGGCGTATACAGCGGGCCCGGCGTAACGGACAACGGCAACGGCATGACCTTCAGTTTCGACCCGGCAACGGCAGGCGTCGGAATGCACACGGTCACCTATACCTTCACCAACACGGCCGGTTGCACCGCTGCGGCCACAGCAGAGATCACCGTGGAACAAGCCCAGGCGCTGGACGGCGACATCTGCACGGATGCCATTGCCATCGACAGCCTGTTCGGCGGAGCCCTGAACGTTCCGGTGGTATCCGGCCTCCAGGACAACACCGGTTACAACGGGGAAAACGACCCGGGCGCCGGTTATGAATGCTGGATTGATGCCGAGCCTCAGCTCACCAACACCATCTGGTACACCTTCACCGGTGACGGCAATAAATACCGTATCCGCACGGTGGTTTGCAATACCGTCAATCCGATATTGAACAACGACACCCAATTTGCCCTGTACAGCGGCAGTTGCGATGAGCTTACTGCGCTGGTCTGCAGTGAGGATGAAAACTTTGACGCCAATCTATACAACGGCTTCCTGGAAATCGAGACGGTCGCCGGCGTGGAATACCGGCTCATGACAGATGGTTTTGTTCAGCCTGATTATGTCGCAGTGGGCGCCTTCTGCCTGGAGGTTACCTTGCTTGAAACCGTAGCCGTCACGGATATTGAGGATACGCCGTTCAAGGTGTTTCCCAACCCGACCTCGGGTACGGTACGATTCGACGGGTTTACCCCGGATTGGGTGACCGTGACGGATCAACTCGGGCGTTCGCTCCGGGAATGGCGCAAACCTGTTGCGGAGATCAACCTGGACGGATTGCCCGCCGGGATGTACCTGTTGCAGATGGGCAGCGGGTCGGAGACTTATATGGCCAGGTTGGTAAAGGATTAGGATCTACAGCCCCTGTATGCGATCCGTTAAGATCGCCATATTGGTAGCACCCCGGCAACGACGAAAGCCACCTGCCTGTAGGGCCGGCATATGAAGATCTGCAACGCCGGCTGAAATCCATTCTATTCCTATTTAAGGGGCAGTTCGGAATCGACCGATACAGATGTTGCCGGTCCAAAGCAGTTAAATGAACCTTGGTTTTTTCAAAACCAAGGTTTATTTTTTACCACAATAGAATCATATGAACACATAAGAAGCTCCCATTGTGAACTAATGTGCCTTATGTGGTTTAAAAAGACTAAAACCGAAGGTTTTGGAATAAGCGTATTCAAGTCTGCAGTTTGTATAAAAGCAAGAAACCGCCAGACTCACCGCAAGATCACCATTTTCCCAAATCCATTCCTGAAAAACCCGTCCGTGCCGTTTTCAAAATGGCCGAAATCCTTACCGTCGGCGCCTTTGGCCACCACCCGGTACAGGTAGACCCCGTTGGCCAGCCGGTCGCCGAACTCGTCGGTGCCGTCCCAGGCGAAATCCGTTCGGTGGGTACCGATCTTCAGCGGGCCGATCTCGTTCTGGGTGATGGTCCGGACAATCCGCCCGGAAACGGTCATGATCTGGATGGAAAACCAGGCGGGCGGATCGCTGCCGGTCAGGGTATACACGAACTGGGTGGACGTTGAAAAGGGATTGGGATAATTGAAGATATGCGAGATCGACGATTCCGTGATCACCTCAAAAGACACCTTGTAGTCCAGTCTGCCGCTTTGGTTGCCGCTCGCATCCCGCCCCTGCACGATCAGGGTATAGGTCCCGGATTCCGCAAATTCGGGCATCCATTCCACAGTGGCGCGGTTGCGGTCGGCGCCGGCCGGCTGGAACAGCAATTCGCCGGAATCGAAATGCACCGCGTGAACGTCACTCTGCCCCGGGTACTGGATCAGCACATTGAACAGGGAAGTATCGGACAGCGGCAGATAGGGATTCTCATCCTCCATGTTGACCACGATATGCGGCCGGGCCGACACCAGGTCGCCGTCCAGGATGCGGGTCCCGTCGAAGGTGACATCCAGCAAGGGGTTGCGCAGGTCGCGCTGCACCGCAAAATCCTTCCGGCCCAGGTTGTTGAAATGGGTCAGTTCCGGCTGATCCTTGTCCGGGTTGGCCTCCACGATCAGCGTCTGCCCGCCCTGGATCTGCCGGACATCCAGGTCGAAGGTCGCCATCAGGGTATCCCCGGCGGGCAGGGGCCGGTAGCGGCGGTAGAACTGCCGGTTGTTGTTGGCGCCGTCCAGCACGATGTATTTCATCAGCAGGCTGTCCATCGGGTAAGGACTGATATTTTCCACGGCCACCGCCAGCTTCAGCCGGTCGCCCTGTTGCAGGGTGTCGCTGTGGAATTCAAAACCGGCCTGCGGATTGAGGGCCGCCTCGGGGATGCTTTCGTACAGCACCCGCCAGTACGGCAACCTGGGCGCCGACCGGAGCAGGGTATCCTTTGCCCGGTATTCAAGCTGAACGTAGGGGTATTCCTGCGCATCCAGCCATTGCAGGGTCGTATCCCTGCCCGTCCAGTCGGCGATGAATTCCCGGCGCGTACTATCAGCCCGGATGCCGTACAGGTAAAGGCCCCATTCATCCTTGGGTTCGGCATTTTCGATCTTCCAGTTCAATTCCGACCAGTTTTGCGCCGGGCCGATCAGGGGCGATCGCACGGAGCCTTCATCCCACAGGCCGGTGAAGGAAAAGCTTTCCAGGATCTCTTCGTTCTTTTCCACCATCTTTTCAAAAACGGGAAAGGTTGGATCGTCCTTTTTATAAACCAGCACATAGGGTTTGGCGCCTGAAACGGCGGTTTGCCGGAGCTGGGAAGCGCCCTGTTGTTCCAGGATCTGGAATAAATTCACCCCGAGATCAACGGAATCCTGCGCCCATTCAGCCGGTTCGTAATCGACATTGGCGTATTGGACGGTGTAAATGACGACATAATCACCTGAGGGCACGATATCGCGCAGAAACTGAATGGCGAGGTTGCGCCCTTCCCGGGTTTGGGTTGAATACGGGAAAGCCGCCCAATAGGCCCAGGGCGAGATATGGCTGCCGTAGAGCCCATCCGGTTGGTTGATCCAGGGGTCCGCCGTGATGGAATCCAGCACGCAGATATAAAGTCCGCCCTTGATGGGATTATCCCAGGGCAGGTAAACGTAGGTATCGTTGTTGATGTCTATTTCCGGCCAGACATCCGGGTAAACGCCGTTCTTGACCCGGACCGATTTCAGGTCGTCCAGGAATTTGAAATTGCGGAGGCCTTCCGACAACTCCATATTATTGCTCTGGGTTTGCTGAAACTGGTAGTAATGCGACTGGTTCCACCCGGATTTATACCCATCGAGGAATAAGAACGAACTGGCGGCCCAGCGATAACCCTGACCGTCGATGGTATCAGGGCTGATGCGCCAGTAGTATACGGTGGAATCCCGCCACGACAACCCGGGTTGCCATTTGACCAGTCCGCCGCCTTGCACGATCTCCTTCCGGATCCTGGCCGGACTGTCAAAATTTTGGGTGGTATCGATTTCCAGCAGGTATTTCTGGATTGCCGCAAAGGGATTGGCGGTTGAAGCCTGGAGTGTAAGACCGGGGTCGCCCGCAATACCGAGATCCGGCGGGTAGACCGGCGAAACGCTGTTGGCGAAAATGTACAAACCGACGCCCCGCTCCTGCCGGCTGTCGTAGAGTTCGTTGTTGGTCTCAGCCGGCGGAACAGGCCCTTCCGCGACCCGGTTCCCGACGTCCACCCGGACAAAAAACCGGTTTTCGCCGACCGCCCGGCTCCCGCGGACCGGCACCTTCAGGCGGATCTCCGATTCAAAATAGGGCGCCTCGATGGTGCGTTTGTATACCTGGATCAGGACGCCGTCGGGAAAACGGCGGTCCACTTCCACATCGATGGAATCGGCTACGGCCTTGCCCAGGTTGCGGACGTCAAAAACAAGCTCAAGGCTGTCGGTCTGGGCGGTTACGGCAGCCGGATAGAACCGGACGCTTTCGGCCACCGGGATAAAATCCGGGGTTTCAAACGGCATGACCTTCAGGGCTGGGTCGCCGTCGAGGGAAAATTGCTGGACCATCGTCCGGGTCGGCAGGTCCTGGTTGTTGGCATAGGTCTGGATGCACCGCCTGAGGATATCCCCCACCCCCTGTCCGTAGAGGTCGCCGCCGATCAGTTCATAATATTTCCGGGCAAAGGTGTTGAGGGTATGGATATAGCCGAACCCCGTGGTCGCAAAAAAGGCAATGGCGCCCTTTTCTTCCTGAAAGACAAAATCCTCCCCTACGCTGACGATATCGCTGTGCATTTGCCCCGACAGGCAGCCCAGGGACAGCATAACGGGGTATTTGCCCTTGTTCTTGTAGGTACTGGGGTCGTCGATGCTGAAATCGAAACCGCCGGTGCCCGAATGGCCGAAAAAGGTGATCAGGCCCGCTCCGGCATTGATGCGTTCGGAGATCTGTTCGGATTGCGATTGCTGTATCGGATCGGGGCTTGATTTGTAAAATGAGAACACGTTGGCGCCGTAGGCATTCCGGTTGAGGGTGTACTCCATTTGTTTGAGCGCATTCCGGATGACCTCCTGTTCGCCCGGGTTGCCGCCGCCGCCGAGGTGGATCACTTCCTTGCGCCATCCCCTGCCCTCTTCCTCCGCGGGTATGTCTTCGTATTCCTTCACCTTTTCGAGGTACCATTCGATATCGCGGGGCGCGGCCGCCGGGATCCTGCCGATGGGCGCGAGCGGGGTCTGCCGGCCGGGCGGAGCGATCAGCAGCGCATCCGATCCGGGCTGGCCGAAAGTAGGTACGTAAAACGTGCGGTTGACGGGATCGGCAAGCTGATCGGCCCGGCGGACGTTGCCGTATTCGCGGCCTTTCCCGATGAGGAGGACGTACCGGATCTTGTCCCATTGCTTGTGTACAAAGTGGACAAAATTGCGCACGGCCGCAGGATGGCGATTGATCCCGTATCCAAACTGGTCATACAGTTCCCGGATATCCGCAACAGCCGGGTGGAAACCGCCGCCTGCCGCGCCTGCCCTGTAATCGGCATACGCCTGGACCCAGTTCCGGCCCTGGCCGTCGTCGAACAGGGCGGCATGGGAGATGATCAGGTAATCCGCATTCAACCCCGAAAAATCGGTGAATTGGACGGGTTGCAGGCCGGTTACGGTCTTCAATCCCTTGCTGAGATTCACCAGGACCAGCTGCCGGGCGCTCCCCGACGGGCCGACCCGCACGAGCACCTTGCCGTCCTGCACCGCGGCCGCTATGCGCTGTTGGTTGGTCAGGTCGTACAAAACCACCTGTCCGCCGGACACATCGAATTTTTCAATTTCCAGGTATTTATCGGCCGTACCTGCGGCTATTTCGAAAAAGAAGGCGGATTGATTGCCGAAATTGAACGCCCTGGGATAACGCAGGCTGCCGAAGGCCACTGCGTACCGGTCGTTGTTGGGCGCGGCGCCGGTCACCTTGATGGTTTCGGTGGCCGCCAGTTGAGTCGCGGGTTTCTGGTAGCTGAGGTCGAGGAGGCGCACCCCGCTGAAATTCTGTTGTTCGATCACGGTATTGTCCACCGAGACGGAAAGCTGGTGGGTAAATCCGTGGCTGGCGACGAAGCGGGTCCGGAAAGCGGCGTTCTCCGCTGCGGGATACAGGAAATCCGGCTTCAGGCTGATGCTGAGGTTGGAGGTGAATCCGGCGGAAAAGCCCTCGCCTGCTTCGAAGGAGGATTCCGATACGCCGTCGCCGTTGGTTTTCTGGATGAAGCCGTTGGAATAGATCCGTTTCAGATCGAACCAGAACCATTCCTCTTTCGGGGGCAGGTTATTGAGGTTGTTGGCAACGGTCTGGTACCTTTGCGAACCGGGTTGTGGGGACCAGGTCAGGAAATAGGCCGCGGTATCGGTGAACATGCTGTATTCGGGGTTCAGGAGCTCATTGTCCGGGTCTTCAAAGAGGTAGCGGTCCAGTTCGTCCCTGTTTTTCAGTCCGGCGAACTCGATGAAATCCCCGGCGGTCAGCGCGCCGGCGGCGGAAACCTGTAGGGGTATTTCCCGGCCGTTGTGAAAGATCCTGAAGTCGGCGGGCGGAATGGAACCGGCGGGGATGCCGGCTGCGGCGAGGGTTTCGAAGGGGATGCGGTAAACGCCGTCCTCCGGAACCGATATTTTGAAATAAGATTGATCAAACCGGATCCATTCATTGCCGTATAAGGTGTCCGTCCCGTTCCACATTTGGCCGAATACAGGCAGGACTGCGCAGATCAAGAGCGGGGTCAACAGCAATTTCATGGGCAATTTGTTTTGGGATAATTATGAACAAAGATAAGGCAAGCCCAAAAGTTTAACAAAACTATAATATTCTTTGTCGTCATCTTTGCGTCACAACCAATAAACAGGAAAATTGACCAACCTGGCGATCGATATCGGCAATACACGGGCGAAACTGGGCCTTTTCCAGGGCGAAAACCTGGTGGACAAGGTCGTATGGCCGGAGTGGGGGATAAAAGATTTTTCCACCTATACAACCAACCATACGGTAGAAAGTGTCATCTTATCCAGTACAGCGGGAAGCAAAGCGGAAGAATTGGACGATTTCCTCCGTTCCCGGTTCAGATACCTCAAACTGGATCATTTGACCCCCTTGCCCATCCTAAATACGTATAAAACGCCCGAAACGCTGGGAAAAGACCGGTTGGCCGCCGTAGTCGGCGCCCAGGCGCTTTTCCCGGAGAAGACCTGTCTGGTGATCGATGCAGGCACCTGCATCACGCTGGACGTGCTGGAATCCGGTACGACCTTCCTGGGGGGCAATATTTCACCTGGTCTTGACATGAGGTTAAACGCCATGCACACCTTTACCGCCGCGCTTCCGAGGGTGGAGAAAGGGCCGTTCGGCGGCTGGATCGGCGACCGGACCGAAACTGCTTTGCGCAACGGCGCACAATGGGGCGCGCTGCTGGAAATTGAGGGAATGATCTCCCTGGCGAGAGAGCATTTCGGAGAAATCATTGTTATTTTAACCGGAGGCGACGCGGATTTTTTGGCGAATCAATTGAAAAGCGAGATATTTGCGGCTTCCGATTTAGTCCTTCAGGGGCTAAACAAAATTTTAATCCATAATGTCAAACACCTGGCGTAGTTTATTGGTCCTTGTTTTTACAGGTTTGGGAGCTATTGCCCTGCAGGCTCAAAATGAGAATGCAACCATCAAACCCAAGAGCAATTCTCCCTACTCCCGCTTCGGTTTGGGGGATGTGCTGCCCGGGTACCTGGCCGGTTCGGCAGGCATGGGCGGCCTTACAGCAGCCTATAACGACTTTTACCACCTCAACCTGGCCAACCCCGCAGCGCTGGCCCACCTGAAAGCCACTTCTTTTGAGGTCGGGCTTTACGGCAAGTACACCAAACTGGCCACTCCGAGCGGCAAGGACGATGTCTGGGGCGGCAACCTGTCGTACCTGGCACTCGGTTTCCCGCTGAAAAATCCGGTAAACCGCGCGCTGGACCGCAACCGGTCGCCCTGGGATTTCGGCATGAGCCTTTCCCTGGCGCCCTATACCCGGGTCGGCTACAGCATCGAATCCAAGACGTACAACGACGGATTCAAGGAAGCCACCAACTACCTCAAGGGCGACGGCGGCATCTACCGCGCGCAATGGGGCAACTCGGTCAAGTACAAGAACCTGTCCCTGGGCCTCAACCTCGAATACAATTTCGGCAAGGCCGTTTACAGCCGCCGCGTTGCCTTCGACAGCCTGTCCCACAGCTACGAAACCGAATACCGCAACGAGATCGCCATCAACGGGTTGAGCTATACCCTCGGCGCTCAATACGTCTACAACTTCAAAAAACCGAACGCCAAAGGCGAAATGGAAAATACCGGCAAGCGCATCATTGTCGGCGCTTACGGCCGGCCGGCCCAAAACCTGAACAGCGAATCCAGCCGGTTTTTCCAGCGCAACAATATTTCCAGCTACGTCGGCGTGGTCATCGATACTTTTTTGCTGGAATCCGGTGTTAAGAACGCGGTCGACATGCCGATGGAATGGACGATCGGCATATCTTACGAGCAAATCAACAAACTCCGCGTCGGGCTGGAATATTCCTCCGGAAAGTGGAGTAAATTTGCCAACCCCGCCAAACCGGAGCAACTCACGGACAGTTACCGGTTCGCAGCCGGGGTTGAATACGTGCCCAATCTCACATCCTACAACAGCTATACCCAGAAAATCTACTACCGTGCAGGCTTTTACCAGGCCGGCGACCCGAGGACCGTCAACGGTCAGCAATTGAAACAAACAGCTGTTACGCTCGGCTTCGGCTTCCCGATCATCATGCCCAGGCAGCAGGTCTCTTTCGTCGACCTGTCGCTTGAAGCCGGAAAATTCGGGGTAAAAGACGTACTTACGGAATCATTTATCAAACTCAACCTTGGGTTTACGCTTAATGATAATTCTTGGTTTTTCAAAAGAAAATTCAATTAATCATGAAGGAACTACGCAATGTTTGGATGGCTGCAATTGTTAGCGTCCTTTGGGCGGGGCAGGCTGCTGCCCAGTGCCAAACCTGGAACGACAGCCCGCGGAAAGAAGAAGCGGAGAATGCTCACGTGGTCTACCGGCCGTTTGTAAAGGATCGGACCGAACAACAACTGGCCACCGAGCTGGATGAAGCCAATTTCAAGATCGCTTTCGACAACTGGCGCAAAGCCTACGAAATTGCGCCCGCAGCCGACGGACAGCGGCCAGCCCATTACGTGGACGGCCGGAAACTGTACAAGGCCATGATCCTCAAAACGACGGATGACGCCAAAAAGAAAGAATACGGCGAAATGGTCTTCAAACTCTATGACGAACAAGCCAAATGCTATAAAAACGAGGCCTTCCTGATGGGCCGCAAAGCGTTTGACATGTTCTACACTCCGGGTTGGGGCTATTCCCGCGAAACCTTTGATACGTTCAAAAAGGCCGTGGACATGGGCAAAAACGATACCGAATACATCGTTTATGACCCGCTGGGGCAACTGATGTCCTACCTGTACAAGGCCAAGCAGCTGTCCAAGGAAGAATTCCTGGACATGTACGACAAGCTGTCCAAAATTGCCGAACACAACAAGGTCAACAACAAGACCTACGGTCAGTATTACGAATCCGGCATGGCCATCATGGAAAACCACTTCCGGACGAACGAGATCGAAAGGGAGATCTTCGATTGCACCTACTTCAAGAACAAGCTGAAGCCGATGTATGAAAAGGAACCGGATAACCTGGAAAACCTGAAATACATCTACGTCACGCTGAAGGATCAGGGCTGCGCCGAAGAAGACCCGTTCGTTCAGGATGTCAAATCCCACTACGAGGCCTTGGCCGCGGTCATGAACGAAGGCATCGAAAAGCAGCGCCGGATCGACAACCCCTGCTACGACGGCTCGCAATTGCAACGGGAAGAAAAATACACGGAAGCCCTGGCGCGCTACCAGGAATGCCTGGAATCGACCGATGACCCCGAGATCAAGGCGCAGGTCTATTACAGTATCGCTTTCATCCAGACCTGGCAGCTGGGGCAATATTCCTCCGCGCGGGAGAACGCACGGAAAGCCGCCGGCCTCAAACCCAACTGGGGCAAGCCCTATATCCTGATCGGCGACATGTACGCCCGCACCAGCCGGAGCTGCGGCGATGACTGGGATTCCCGCATGGCCATCATCGCAGCCCTCGAAAAATACTACTACGCCAAATCCATCGACTCGGAAGTGGCCGACGACGCCAACAAACGCATCGGCCAGTACAACGACGCCCTGCCCGACAAACAGGAAGGCTTTATGCGCGGCGTGGGTGAAGGCCAGTCCGTGAAGGTCGGTTGCTGGATCGGGGAGACGGTGAAGGTGAGGTATAAGTGAGGTTGGAGGAATCGAGGAATCGAGGAATCGAGGAACTGAGGATTTGTTGATTTGCCGCCTTCGCCGAGGCTACGGCCGCCAAGGGGGGTGATCTGTTGATTTGAGGGTTCGAATAAACAAATCAACGAATCAACGAATAAACAAATCAACCTGCAACAACGGCGCTTCCAAACGAACATGGGGCGCCGTTGTTGTTGTTTCAATTAAAACCCCGTTTTTTCGTTACAAACAAACTATGACCATGAAAAAGACGAAATTGTTCTTTGCGCTCTTTACGGGATTGCTGATCGGAGCCTGCACGCCGAAAACCGCCGAGCCGGTGGTCAGGAACGAGGAGCCGCCGGTGGCGGAACCCGTGGTGGACGAAAATCTCAGCCCGTGCCCCAAATTCCAGGACGCGCCGAATAAGGATGAGGTGGAGACCAATTACGTGCTGTATCGCGACTTTCTGAAGGTGAAGGACTACCCCAAAGCCTACGACCTGTGGAAGAAGGTGTACGATGTTGCGCCGGCGGCCGACGGCAAGCGGAATACGGTATATGCCGACGGCATCTTTTTCATGGAATACTTTATGTCGCAAACCCAGGATACCGTCCAGCGGAACGGCTATATCGACGAGATCTTCCGGATTTACGACCGCATCCAGGAGTGCTACCCGGAGGGCGGCTATATCGAGGCCCGCAAGGCGTTTGATTATTACTACAAATACCCCAACCGGAAAACGCCGGAAGAGATCTACGCCATGTTCAAGGAGTCGATCGAAACGGACGGGATCAAGACCCAGGATTTTGTGATCAACCCCTTCACGGCTTTAATGGTGGACCTTTTCCAGGCCGGCAAGATCCCGATGGAGGAGGCCCAGCGTTACGAAAAATTCATCCGCCGGCGCATTGAAAAGGGCCTGGGCGACTGCAAGGGCGTCGATTGCGAACGGTGGAAGATCATCCAGGAATACGCGCCCGTGCGGTTGGAGGCCTTCGAATCCGTGAAGGGCTTCTACCCCTGCGAATACTACCTGGACAAATACTACGCCGACTTTGAGGCCGACCCGACCAATTGCGAGACGCTGCGTTCGGTGTACGCCTTCCTCAAATTCGGCGACTGCCCCGAGGCCAACGAAAAATTTGCGGCCCTGATCGCGGCCGGCAACAAGAACTGCGTGGAAGCGCCGGGTACGCTCACCCAGGGTTACCAGGAATACCGAAACGGCAACTACGCCCGGTCGATCGAGCTGTTCGAACAGGCCATCCAGGAAGAGCCCTCCGCTGAGAAGAAAGGCGACCTGTACATGCTGATCGCCCGCATCTACCAGACCCACCTCAAGAATTTCTCGCGTTCGCGCCAGTACGCCTTCAAGGCGGCTGAAGTGCGGCCCAACTGGGGCGAGCCCTATATCCATATCGGCCGGTTGTACGCCTCCAGCGGCCCGTTGTGCGGCCCCGGCCGGGGTTGGGACAGCCAGGTGGTGGTCTGGCCCGCCATCGACATGTGGAGCCGCGCCAAGCAAGTGGACCCCTCAAGTGCCGGTGAGGCCAACAAGTGGATCAACCGGTACGCGCAGTATATGCCCAAAAAGGAAGACGTCTTCCTCCGCACCCTTTCGGTGGGCGGTACGTACAAGGTGGGCTGCTGGATCCAGGAAAATACGGTGATCCGGACGTCGGATTAGGGTTGTACGGGCTTGCGAAACCTTTGGGGTTTCGTAAGCCTGGATACTTTATAGCAATGATGTTCCCTCTCCAAAACAGGGCATCGAATAGCCTTAACTTACAAAAGAAAACACAGCCCCTATTTTCAAATCAAGAAATTCAACCTTGTTGTCGGGATAATGGGGGGAAGATCACTGCCTGCATCAAATCCGGAATATTCATTTTTTATCGGTTTAGAATGCATAAAAACAATTCAATTCCGCTGATAATTCGGTTTCACAACTGCATTCAAACATACAATTATCCTCATTGGTCAGCTTGAATTTCCAAAGCCGGGCGTCCAGGGTATCCAGACTGGAAAGTTTCAATCCCTGGTCGGTCATCAGTTTATGAAGAGCAGCAGCGTTGAAAGTCGGATATAGCCTCCGGATGACAACATTCACGGAGATTGCGCCTGGATTCCGGTCCTCAAATTGATACAGATAGTCTGCACCATCCTCTGTTTGGTATCCCAACAACAGGACATCCTCCCGATAATGGGTTAAACCGGCAACTTCTGCCTGTTTTAGTGAAACCGGGTGGGGGCATTCAAAAAGAGATTGTACGCGCGTAACCGGCGGGGTGCAGGCGGGAAGCAAAAACAGAATGGCCAAAAGCATGCATTCATTATCGTATTGCATATGTAAACCTATTTGAGTACCGAAAAAGACCAAAACAATTTGGCACGCCTGGATAAACCCAAATTCATTGATGACCGATTTCGACCTAACTCACGCCTAAGAAACTTTGATCCTATGAACCTAAATTCAATTGAAGGAGCACAATCCCGCCTGCACCCCACTGAGCTTCGAATTCGCTCAGCTCCCCAACTGACCACTGACAACTGACAACTGATCACTGATCACTGACAACTGCCCCCGCCAACTCACTCCTCAATCAGCTTCCGCAACTCATTCAACTTCAGCATGCAATCGATCGGCGTCATCGAGTTGATGTCCAGGTTGAGCAGGGCGGCCTTGAGCTTGCCGGCGGTCTCGTCCACGGTTTCGAAGATGCTGAGCTGGTATTGCTCTGCGGCGATCCGGCCGGTTTCGGGGCGCCTGGACTGGGGCTCTCCCCCACCCTGCACGTCGCCGGCAATCGATTTTTGCTCCAGCTGCGACAGGATATGGGCGGCCCGCTCCACAATGCTGCGGGGCATGCCCGCCATACCGGCCACGTGGATGCCGAAGCTGTGCTCGCTGCCGCCCGGGACGAGCTTGCGCAGAAAGATCACCTTCTGGCCCACCTCCCGGGTTGCGATATGGAAATTATGAATGCGGCTGAATTTGTTCGCCAGTTCGTTGAGCTCGTGGTAATGGGTGGCAAACAGGGTTTTGGGACGGGCGTCCGGCGCATTGTGCAGGTACTCGGCGATCGACCAGGCGATCGAAATGCCGTCGTAGGTGCTGGTACCCCGGCCGAGTTCATCCAGCAGGATCAGGCTGCGGTCGGAGATGTTGTTCATGATGCTGGCCGTTTCGGTCATTTCCACCATGAAGGTCGATTCGCC
Source organism: Lewinellaceae bacterium (assembly GCA_020636325.1). GTDB lineage: Bacteria > Bacteroidota > Bacteroidia > Chitinophagales > Saprospiraceae > JACJYC01. The sequence continues at coordinate 138,895 of JACJYC010000004.1, read as the reverse complement.
GCTGGAAATATTATCGGAGGCGCCGACACGGGTAAAGATCTTGTCGATCACGCCCAGTTTGGCGCCCGATGCGGGTACGAAGGAGCCCATTTGCGCCATCAGGCAGATCAGGGCCGTTTGCCGCAGCAAAGCCGATTTACCTGCCATGTTGGGCCCTGTGATCATGAGGATCTGCTGGCTGTCGTTGTCGAGGAACACGTCATTGGGCACGTACGATTCGCCCAGCTCCAGTTGCTGCTCGATCACCGGGTGGCGGCCCTGTTTGATGTCGATCACCAGGGAATCGTCCATCACCGGCCGGCAATAGCGGTTCTTTTGCGCGATCTTGGTAAATGACAGCAGGCAGTCCATGCGGGCCAGGATGGCGGCGTTGGTCTGAATTGGCGCCACGTAATCCGTCAGGTCGAGGATGAACTGCTCGTAGAGGTGTTGTTCCAATTCCAGGATCCGCTCTTCGGCGCCCAGGATCTTGGCCTCCAGTTTCTTCAGCTCATCGGTAATGAAGCGTTCTCCGTTGGTGAGGGTCTGCTTGCGCACCCAATCGGCCGGCGCCTGTTCCTTATACTTATTGGTGATCTCGATATAGTACCCGAAAACGGAGTTGAACCCGACCTTGAGCGAGGAAATGCCGGTGCGTTCGATCTCGCGTTCCTGGATGTCCTTCAGCAATTCGTTGCTATGCGAAACGATATGGCGCAATTCATCCAGGTCCTCCGAAAAGCCGTCGGCGATCACGCCGCCTTTGGACAGGTTGGCGGGCGGGTCCTCCTTGATCTGGCGGGTGATGCGCTCCTGCAATTCTGGGCAGGTGTTGAGTCCGTCGGCCATTTTCTGGAGGTATTCCAATCCGGATTCCGACAGGGCGGTTTTCACCGGGCCGATGGCTGCCAGCGCCCGTTTCAGTTGGACGGCCTCCCGCGGACTGATCTTGCCCAGGGGCGCCTTGGAGATCAGGCGTTCCAGGTCGCCGATCTGCCGCAACTGGATTTCCAGCAGGTCGGTCAGTTCCTGGGTATTGTAGAGGTGCTCCACGATATCGAGCCGGGCGTTGATGTCGCGCCGGTTCTTCAGCGGCAGCACCACCCATTTTTTCATCAGGCGGGCGCCCATCGGGGTCAGGGTCTGATCGAGGATTTTGATCAGCGGCACGCCCGAGTCGAACGGCGTATACAGCAATTCCAGGTTGCGGATGGTAAACCGGTCGAGCCAGACGTAGCGCTCGGGCTGGATCCGGCTGATGTTGTTGATATGCCGCAGGTTCTTGTTCTCGGTGGTGGCCAGGTAGTGGAGCACCGCGCCGGCGGCGATCTGGGCCGACTCCATTTCCTCGACACCGAACCCTTTCAGGGATTGCACGTTGAACTGTTCCAGCAGCTTTTCCCGGGCGTAATCCAGGGTATAGATCCACTCATCGAGGTTGTAAACGTAGAACTTATCGCCGAACCGCTTTTCGAAAACCTTTTTCTTCTCTTTGGAAAAAATCACCTCGGAAGGTTTCAGGCTTTGCAGCAGTTTGTCGCCGTAAGCGTAATCCCCTTCGCAGACCAGGAATTCTCCGGTGGAAATATCCAGGAAGGCCATTCCGAGGGTTTCGTTCTTGCCGAAATACAGGGAAGCCAGGAAATTGTTGGTCTTGTGGTCCAGGAGCTTGTCATCGACGGCGATCCCGGGGGTGACGACCTCGGTTACGCCCCTGCGGACGATCTTCTTCTGGGGGGAGGGCTTTTCCAGTTGCTCGCAAACCGCCACCCGGTAGCCGGCCTTGACGAGCCGGGGCAGGTACATATCCATGCTGTGGTGCGGGAAGCCGGCCAGTTCGATATCGCTGCCGCCGTTGTTGCGGCTGGTCAGGATAATCCCCAGGGCCTTGGAGGCGGCGACGGCATCCTCTCCGAAGGTTTCATAGAAGTCGCCGACGCGGAACAGCAGGATCGCATCCGGATGCTTGGTCTTCACCTTCATGTATTGCTGCATCAGGGGTGTGACCTTGGGCTCCGTCTCTGTTTTTGTCTTCGCCAATTGCCTCGGTTTGAAAGTGAGTGAAGGAGGGCAAATATAAGATTTTACCGCTGTCGGCGCTGTCGGCGGCGGTTGTTTTTACGGCGGCATGTAAAAATGGAAGGCCGGTAAATTAATCTTGGCTTAATGATTTCTTAAATCCGAAGGCAGCCGGACCCGGCATTTAAGTCAGACCTTTGCAGCGAAAAACCGGCCCGGGGCGACCCGGGTCGGCGATATAGCAAAAATTATTAAAAAAAATTCACTTCATGAAACTTTGGCTACAACCAGGCGCGGTTGGCGGAGTCCGCATTTCTGTTATCCGCTTGATTGCCGCAGCCGCCTGCTTTTTCCTTACGCTGCAGGCCCATTCCCAAAACAGCCTTCAAGGCGTTGTTACAGATGCATCTACCGATGAGCCGCTGGTCGGCCTGACCATCATGGTCAAAGGCACCGCTTCGGGCGCCATTACCGACGTCGACGGCAGCTACACGATCAGCTTACCGCCGGGAGAACAGGTTGTTGTGTTCTCTTTCGTCGGTTACAAAACTATGGAAGTCCCTGTAAACGGCCAAAAAAATCTCGACATCCGCATGGAATCCGACGCCGTCGGCCTCAATGAGGTCACGGTAACGGCCCTCGGGATCAGCCGCGAGAAAAAAGCCCTGGGCTATGCCGTCCAGGAGGTCAAGGGCGACGCCATCGACAAGGCCAAGGACGCCAACTTCGTCAACAACCTGGCGGGCAAGATCGCCGGCGTTCAGATCGTCGGCAACCCGAGCGGTGTCGGCGGGTCGGCGCGCGTGACCATCCGCGGCGAACGCTCCCTGAACATCAACAACAACCAGCCGTTGTTCGTCATCGACGGGGTGCCCATCGCCAACCAGTTCAGCGGCTCTTCCGGGCGCAGCAACCAGGATGTCGACTACGGCAACGGCGCCGGCCTGATCAACCCGGACGATATCGAGACCGTAACCGTGTTGAAAGGCCCCAGCGCTACCGCCCTGTACGGTTCCCGCGCCAACAACGGCGTCATCCTGATCACCACCAAATCGGGCAAAAACGTCAAAGGTATCGGCGTATCCGTCAATTCCTCCATCACCTTCGAAGATCCGCTGGTACTGCCGGAATACCAGAACCAATACGGTCAGGGGCTGAACGGCGTATTTGAATTCAGGGACGGCAACGGCGGCGGTCAGGCCGACGGCGTGGACGAAAGCTGGGGCCCGGCCTACAACGGCCAGCCGATCAAACAATTCAACAGCCCGACGGCCAACGGTTACCGCGCCGGCGACGTAGGCAACCTCTTTGTCGCCATCGGCCCCGTCGACCTGAACGCGCAACTGGCCGCCCGCGGCGAGATCACGCCTACACCCTGGGTTGCCCAGCCGAATAACGTCCGGGATTTCTTCGAAACCGGCGTGACCCAGATCCACAACATCGCCGTAGCCGGCAGCAACGACAAAGGCGACTTCCGCCTGGCTTATACCTGGCTCAACCAGACCGGCATCGTACCCAATACCGACCAGCAACGCAATACCATCGCCTTCAACGGCGGGTACAACCTCAGCGACCGCCTGTCGGTCCGCACCGTGATCAACTACGTCAACAGCGAGAGCGCCAACCGGCCCAACCTCAGCTACGGTACCGAGAACATCATGTACCTGTTCAATTGCTGGTTCGGCCGCAGCACCAATATCGCCGCTCTGCGCGATTACTGGCAGGCAGGCCGCGAAGGGCTCAACCAGTTCAATTTCAACTACAACTATCACGACAACCCGTATTTCAACGTCTACGAGAACACCAACGGCCAGCAGCTCGACCGGGTATACGGCTATACGGCCCTCAACTACAAGCTGACCAACGACCTGAACCTGATGCTGCGCGCCGCCACCGACGTGACCAGCGAGTTCCGCGACAGAAGGCGGGCCTATTCCACCCAGCGCTTCCAACTGGGCAGCTACCGCGAGGAGAAGATCAGCTTCACGGAAACCAACCTGGACGCCTTGCTGAGCTATAACAAGGACCTGTCCGAATCCTTCACCCTTTCGGCTTCGGCGGGCGGCAACCTGCTGACCCAGCGCCGCAACATTTCCGATATCAGCGCTCCGCAGCTGGCCGTTCCCGGCGTGTATGCCCTGGGCAACTCCCGCGTGGCCCTGGTGGGCTCTACCTACCAGTCCGAAAAGCGCATCAACAGCATTTACGCGACCACCCAGCTGGGTTTCAACAACTACCTTTATCTCGACTTGTCGGCGCGCAATGACTGGTCTTCAACCCTGCCCTCCGACAACTGGAGCTATTTCTATTACGCCGCCAACCTCAGCGGTATCCTGACCGACATTTTCCATACGGATGTCAACAGCCCGCTGTCCTTTGCCAAGGTCCGCTTCGGCGTAGCCCAGGTAGGTAACGACACCGATCCGTTCAACCTGGATCCGGTTTACCTCGCCAATACGCCGGTGAAAGGCCAGCCCGCTTATTCAGAACAGAATACACTGCCCAACGCCGTGCTGAAGCCGGAGATCTCCACATCGGTGGAAGCCGGCCTCGACATCCGCTTCTTCAAAAACAGGATCGGCCTGGACATCGCCGCTTACCGCACCCGGAGCAAGAACCAGATCCTGGGGCAACCCATTTCCGGCACCAGCGGCTACAGCGCCCGCTTCATCAACGCCGGTCTGATCGAGAACAAAGGCCTGGAAGTGGCCCTGAACCTGGTACCCGTCAAACTGAACAACGGCTTCCAGTGGGATGTCGATTTCAACTTCTCCCTGAACCGCAGCGAGGTCAAGGAACTGTTCAAGGACCCGATCACCGGCCAGGAGATCACCAACTTCGTGATGGCCGACCGCTACATGACCATCGAAGCCCGCGTAGGCGAGCAAATGGGCGATATGTACGCCATCGGTTTTGCCCGCGTCAGCGATAATCCCAACGACAAATACTACGACGCTTCCGGACAGTACGTCGGCCAGATCGTTTACACTTCGCAGGGCAAACCGGTTCCTACCGATTCCCGCGTCAAACTGGGCAACTACAACCCGGATTACCTGATGGGCCTGAACAACACGTTCCGGTTCAAAGGGCTGTCGCTCAACGTCCTGTTCGACATTCGTCAGGGCGGCCAGATCTACTCCCATACCCAGACCGTAGGCCGTGAAGGCGGTCAGATCGTCGAAACGCTGGAAGGCCGCGCGGACGGTTACGACCTCAGCCAACCGGGCAACGGCGTGATCGGCGACGGCGTGATTGCCAACGGCGACGGTACCTTCCGCCCCAACGACGTGAAGCTGAGCGCCCGCGAATGGCATACGTCCATCACGCTGGGTCGCCGGTTGCTGGAGGCCATGGTATACGACGCCTCTTTCGTGAAGCTGCGCGAAGTGCGCCTGGCCTATACCATCCCCAACCGGATCCTGGGCAGGCTGCCGGTACGGGATATCAGCCTGTCGCTGGTGGGCCGCAACCTGGCCGTATGGTCGGATGTGCCGCATGTCGACCCCGAAACGGCATCCACTTCCGGCGGCACCATCATCCCGGGCGTGGAATCCGTAGCGCTGCCGTCGACGCGCAGCTGGGGCGTCAACCTGAATTTCAAGTTTTAATTCATTGATCCTGCGGGTCCGGGCGGCCGGCTAAAAACGGCGGCTGCCCGGGCCTGACCACTTGTTAAAATCATGAAAATGAGAAAGATCGTATTCAAATCCATCATAATCCTGTCCTCGCTGGCCCTGCTGCCGGCGTGTACGGATGAGTTTTCCGAGATCAACGTCAACCCCAATTCGCCTTCTGAGGTCAATTCATCGCTGTTGTTGCCGCAAATCCAACGCGACATGATCAACGCTGTGCTGGGCGAAGCCTGGGGCATCGGCAACATCGTGATCCAGCACACCGCAAAAAACCAATTTGTCAATGAAGACCGGTACCTCTGGGGCGAGTTGAATTCCATCTGGAACAACGTGTATGACAACATGCGCGATGTGAACAACATCCTCCGCCAGAGCGAGGAGCTGGACCAGAACAACTACAAGGGCATCGCCCTGATCATGAAAGCCTGGATGTTCTCTCTGGCTACCGATTGTTACGGCGATGTCCCCTATTCAGAAGCCGCCCGCGCCAAGGAAGGGTACATCTATCCGAAATACGACAGCCAGGAGGACATCTACAACGGGATCCTGAGCGACCTGAAAACGGCTGCGGACATCCTGGGGTCCACCGGCGAGGTGGTCAGCGGCGACGTGATCTTCAACGGCGATATTGCCAAATGGAAAAAACTGGCCAACTCCCTGCGCATCCGCTACCTGATGCGGATCTCCAGGAAGCGCAACGTCGGAGCCGATATCCAGGCCATTCTCTCCGATCCGAAATATCCCGTTTTTGGAAGCAACGACGACAACGCCGTTTACAATTTTCTGTCCTCAGCTCCTGACCAATTCCCGCTGTACACCACGCGTATCGGTTCTTTCAACGAATTCCGGGCCAGCAAAACCTCGTTGGATATGCTGAAAGCGCTGAACGACGACCGGTTGTACGTGTTTTTCCGTCCCACGCCCGCAACCGAGGGCTCAGCCTCACCGGTTTATGAAGGTATTCCCAACGGCCTGGCCGACGCCGAAGCGCTGCAGTACAACGGCGGCCCGCAGAATCACTCCCGCATCGGTGAGCTGTTCTTCGAGCAATCCGTTTCCGCACAGGGCATCAAGGTCGCCAAAGGCGTGATCATGACCTACCCGGAACTCCAGTTCCTGCTGGCGGAAGCCGCTGAAACCGGCCTGATCGCCGGCGATGCCGCAACGTATTACCTGAACGGCGTGAAATCGTCGTTCCAATACTTCGACCTGACCGCTTCCGATGCCTACCTCGCACAGGCTGCTGTTGCCTACTCCGGCTCAACCCCGGAAAAACTGGTCAAGATCGGCACCCAGAAATGGATCTCGTTCTTCTACCAGGGCCTTGAAGCCTGGTTCGACTGGCGCCGGACGGGCATCCCGTCCCTCCAACCCTCGGTCGACAACCAGAACGAAGACCGCATTCCGGTCCGGTTCATCTACCCGATCATCGAACAAGGCCTGAACGGCGACAACCGCGCTGCCGCCGTAGCTGCCCAAGGCCCGGATGACATCAATACTAAGATGTGGTATTTGAAATAAAGCGTTATATTCACGGTGGACGGTGGACGGTGGACGGTAGACGGTGGACGGAAATCCGGACCGACGGACGAAGAGCAATAAATTAGGTTGGGAAATAGCCGTTTTTTACTTGCTTTTCCCGAGTGCGTTTCACTGAAACAGTCGAAAAGCTTGAATTTGTTTCTTCTGTTGTAAAAAAATAGCAAAAACTATAGTATTGCTATGAATAGAGTCCTTTGGAGCCTAAAAACAGCTGATTTGAAGCCCCGTAATCCGTCTACCGTGAACCCTCAACCGTCTACCGTGAAACCATACGCATTCCTTTTTCTCCTCGCTTACCTCTTGCCTGGTGCAGGCCAATCCCAGGCTATTTTGCCGCCCTGGCAGGAGGGCTTCCTCGACATTCACCACATCAGCACCGGGCGCGGCGACGCGGCGTACCTGGTCTTCCCGGACGGCACCACCCTGCTTGTCGATGCAGGCGATATTTCCGATACCCATCCGCGCACACTGTCTCCGCGCAACACAGTGCGCAAACCGGACGATACCCGGTCCGCCGGCGCCTGGATTGCGGACTATATCCGTCAGTTCGCCCCCACAGGCAGGCCGCCCGTACTGGATTACGCCCTGATCACGCACTACCATGACGACCATTTCGGGGAATGGGACGAAAACCGGCCGCTCTCTACCGGAGGCTACCGGCTCACGGGCATGATGGAGGTCGGGGACCTGATCCCCATCCGGACGATGCTCGACCGCGGTTTCGATTTTCCGATCGATCTGAAATCGGAGGCCTTCGCCGCCGGAGCAAGCGCCGATGAATACCATATCCTCCAAACCCTGCGCGAATACTGGAAATTCATCGAATTCCAGAAAGAAAAGCACGGGATGGTCAACGAACCGATCCGGCCGGGATCCGGCCGACAGATCACTTTGCAATATCACCCTGAAAATTTTCCCGGCTTCGAGGTCAGGAATATCTCCTCCAACGGCCGGATCTGGACGGGCTATGCAGAAGGCGAGACCTTCCAGCTTTTCCAGGCCGGCCAATACCCGGGCGAAAACCCGTTGAGCAATGCCGTCCGGATCAGCTTCGGCGATTTCGACTATTTCACGGGGGGCGATATCAGCGGCATGAATGCCATCGGGGAAAGCGATATGAACAGCGTGGAGGCCAACCTGGCGCCGGTTGTCGGCCCGGTCGACGCAGCCACCCTCAACCATCACGGCAACCGCGATTCCCAAAGCCCGTACTACGTGCGCACCCTGCGGCCGCGGATATGGGTGCAGCAAAACTGGTCGTCGGATCACCCCGGCGAGGAAGTCCTGCGGCGGATCACCTCCCCGGTCCTCTACCCTGGCGAGCGCGACCTCTTTTCCACCGATATGCTGGAAGCCAACGAACTGGTCATCGGCGGCCGCATCGAACAGTCGTACAAAAGCCGGCACGGACACGTATTGATCCGGGTCTATGACAACGGCGCCCGGTATAAAGTGTTTATTTTGGATGACAATTCGGCAAAGCGGGAAGTGATCGGGGAATTCGGGCCTTATGCGGCGCGGTAGATTATTTTTGTTTGTTGTTGTTTGTTTTTGTTTATTTTTGTTTGTTTTTGTTTACTCTGCCCGCTGAAGCCTCGGCGAAGGCGGGTTTGTTGTTGTTTGTTTTGGTTTATTGTTGCTACGCCGGCAATTGCATCTCCTGCAAATTATCTGAGGCTGTTCAGAATTTTGTGTCCCCTGGATTTTTAGCATGTGCAGCTTGCTAAAAATCAGATCTTCGTGTCTTGGCGAGAAATACACTTTATTGAACGGCCTCAATTATCTGGATCATTTCAGACTACAGGACCTGCAACACTCCATGGATCACAATCACGCAAAGCCGGCGCAGGCAACAACTCCCCATCACCACCTCTCTCACTCTCTCCCTCACCCACTCTTCAAAAATCCCCTCTACGAGTTGACCGGAGGTTTGTTCTTCGCCAGGAACGCGTCCATTTTCTTTGTTTGTTCGGCAATTCGGTCAGACTTTCATCGTCCACTGCTTCCGCGGAAGGTTGGTTGGTTTGCCGGCAGGCGGAAAAGCCCAGCAGGGCAAAAACCAGGATCGGAATCAAAGATTGCTTTTTCATATGGCATTGGTTTTTATGGCAATTGGGATGTTTCCAGGGAGTTAATCGCTTTAAGAAAAAGACCGGAAAGGGGTAAAGGGTCACCTTGTCTTTACATTTTTCCTAATTTTGCCCAAATTTTCGAATGAAAAACGATCAACAGCGCAAAGTCAGTGAAAAGCAGGAGCAGCAGGCCGGTCCGCCAAAGCTTTTTCCCAACCTGGTCAAAGGGGTGGCCATTATCCTTACGGCTATTTTTGAAGAGGGGCTGTATGCCGACAAGGCCATTGAGCGGTCCTTCAAGAATATGCCCAAATGGGGTTCGCGCGACCGCGCTTTCGTGGCGGAGAGCGTCTACGAGATCGTGCGCTGGTACCGTCCGCTGGCGACCCTGCTGGGGCGGAATCCGTCCAGCGAGTTGGACTGGTGGCGGATTTTCGGCATTTTCTACCTGATCAAAGGCCGCGAACTGCCGCATTGGGAAGAATTCCAGGGCCTCAACCGGGATAACCTCCAGGATCGCTACCGGGACCTATGCGGCCTGCGCAAATTCCGGGAATCCATCCCGGATTGGATAGATGAACTCGGCGAAAAAGAACTGGGTGAGGACTGGGCAAAGATCCTGCCGGCCCTCAACGACCCCGCCAGGGTCGTCATCCGGGTCAACCGGCTCAAAGCCGATATTCCCGAGCTGCACGCCCTGCTGCTGGATGAGGAAGTGCGTACCGAACCGCTCAACGGAGACGCAATGGTCGTTACGGAGCGTAAGAACCTGTTCAATACCCAGGCGTTCAAAAAAGGCTGGTTCGAAATCCAGGACTGGTCGTCCCAACAGGTAGCGCCCCTGCTCAATGTGCTGCCGGGCATGCGGGTCATCGATGCCTGTGCGGGCGCAGGCGGCAAAACCCTTCACATCGCCGCCCTGATGCAGAACAAAGGGCAGATCATCGCGCTGGATACCGAAGCCTGGAAACTGGACGAGCTCCGCAAACGCGCCCGCCGGAACGGGGTCGACATCATCGAAGCCCGGCCGGTGGAAAGCACCAAGACCATCAAACGCCTGGCCGGCAGCGCCGACCGGCTCCTCATCGATGCGCCGTGCTCCGGGCTGGGTGTCCTGCGCCGCAACCCGGACGCCAAATGGAAGCTCACCCCCGACTTCATCGACCGGGTCCGGCAAACCCAGGCCGAATTGCTGGAATCCTATTCCCGCATGCTCAAACCGGGCGGTAAAATGGTATATGCCACGTGCAGCATCCTCCCCTCGGAGAACGAAAAACAGGTGGAAGCCTTCATGGCCAGACACGGCGACAGCTTTGAATGGCAGGAATCCAAAACCCTGGCGCCCCACATCTGCGGATTTGACGGATTCTATCTGGCGTTGCTGGAGAAGAAAAAAGCAGAATAATTTTTCGATTGATCCGATTGATCCGCCACGCCGCGGCGTGGTCGATTGACCCCAGTCGGCAGGTTAGCTGGAATTTTGGACATCCGTCGGTTGGTCAGCTCAATCGAATCAATCTAAAAATCGATCCAATCGGATCAATAATAAAAAAACTCCTACCTTTGCGCCGCTAAAAAATCATGAACAAAATGTACCGTATCCTTTTATTTTCCCTGAGCATATTGGCCATCGCAGCCTGCGGCAAAACGGGCGGCAATTCCGGCGAATCAGCTATGACCCAAATGCTGACGCGGACCCCATGGCGCTTTGATGACCGCACCACCCTCCAGGAATCGGGTAAACTGGAGCTGAATGATTACCTTCGCGAAGGCGTTCAGGCCACCACAACCCGCTTCCGCGACGCTTTTTTTGAATTCAAGGCGGACAGCACCCTGACGATCACCACCAAGGAAGAAGTCCGCACCGGCAAATGGATGTGGACCAAATTCGAAGGAAAACCTGCCGTAATCTTCCAGTTTGACGGCACCAGAAACTCGCCGGTTCCCGTCGATACGCTCGGCGACAACATCCTCGTACTGGGCATCAACCAGGCGGAAGGCACCTACTTCAAGCGGTACTTCTCCCCGGTCGACCCGAAGGAGTAATCAGTTGCTGATACTGATCACCAGGAAATCGAATTGGTGCACCTGTCCCTGGGGCGCGTAGGCGGCGTTCAGCAGATAACTGTACCGCAGCCCCAGGTCGGCTTCCACCAGCCGCAACAGGCGAACGTCAAAACGGAGTTCCAATCCCGTTGAGGAGAATTGATTGCTCCCGGTAAAGGGGCTGTCGTTCTCCCGCCTGCCGTAGTCAAAGAAACCGTTTACTTTTATCCGCTTGACAAAAGCCAGCGGCCCGATCGCCAGATCGGGATAAGCAAGCGGCAGGCTGTAATTGGCCCCTGCTTTGAACACCCGCGTGCCCAGCAAGCCGTCATAGCCTCGGGGATAGGGAAAAAAATCCGGGAAACGGTAGTTATCCAGCAAATCGTTCTGCTGGTAGGCCAGGTTGATGTAGAAGCTGTGGTTGCGAGCCAACCCGGGGAAATACAGGTCCGACCGGATCAGCAGGTTGTCGCCCCTGAACCGTTCACTCCCCATGGCCGTTCTGTACCGGAAATCGGCCAGCATGCCCCATTTCGGGTTCAGGAACTGAACGGCCTGGCGCTGATAGAGGATCCAGCGCAGGCGCAAATCCAGCGTATTGAATTGCCCGTCTTCTATCGGTTCTTTGAACAGGTCGGTCAGCCGGTTGACCCCGCCTTTTCCCACATTGAGGGTATCCCTGAAATTGCCCGGCCGGTCGAACCGGCCTTCCGCATCCACATCGATGAAATCCGAATTGGCCAGGACATCAATCCGCTGAAAGACATTTCCCTTGCTGAAATTGAGGGGCACGTGCACGCCCGCCGTCCATTTGTTTTCCCGCCAGCGCTCGTTGTACGACGAGAAGATGACCGTAGAATCATTTTCGGGGGTAAAGACCAATTGGTTGCCCGACCGGTGCTGATCCGTATAACTCAGGTTAATGATCGGAAACCATTCGGCATAGCTCAATGTGCCGGAATAACTCCACTCTTTTTCATTGTCGTTGTAAAGCGCCGAACCTTCCATCGACAACGTGCTGAAGCGGTTGTCCGACAGGATCCTCGCACCGTACAGCGGCGGGTCCAGGACGGGCAGCCAGCTGTGCGGGTTGATGATGCCGGAAAGCCGGTTGAATTTTTTTACCTCGAAACTGCGGTTCGTCATTTCGGGCAGGATGCTGCCGCCTTCCTGACGGCTCAACGCCTCCGCGTAGGTCGGCAACGGCTCAACCGCCGAAAGATCTGCCGGGGTAAACGCATCCGGATCAAGCGGCATGGTCATGACATTGAAGCCCCGGCTGGAAAATTCGCTGTACGCCAGGTTTTTTCCATCCGGCGAGACGGCGGGTTGAAAAGCCCCGATCGGAGCGTTTGTAACCGCGGACAGCCCCGTTCCGTCGCTTTTCACCGCATAGACCTGATTGACGCCTGAATAAGCGGCTGAAAAATAAACCCATTCGCCGCCGACCGCCGTGTGCGACAATTGGGCCGGCCGCCCCGGGACCAGCACAACCGGTTGCCCGGCTGCCAGATCAATTTTATGCAATGCGTGTTTTTCGTCCTTCTGGGCCACCACCACCAGATAATCCCCCTGCGGGCCCCAGTTGGGGTACGCGTAGAAATACCCTTCCGGGTTCGGCAACCGCTGCAATTCACGACCGTCGCCCGCATCCAGGATGACCAGGCTGCAGGCCCCGGAGGGCGCATATTCGACGGCGGCGACCCGGTTGCCGTCCGGCGAAAGGGCCGGCGCAAACAGCTTCGACTGCCGGGTCAGGGTCCTTTTTTGGCGGGTATTGAGCTCGTAGATGCGGATCACCGAATAATCCCGGTTGGACCATCGGGGATCGAAGGCCAGCTCAGCCCAGGCCAGCCGGTTGGCGGCATAGGAGAGGGTCGTTTCCGGCGGGCCGAACAATACGCCCGGCATCGTCACCCTGGTTTCCGTCCCGTTTGCATCGAGCGCCACGTAGGATGGAATCTGGTCATAACCGCGCTTTTCCACAATCAACCGTCCATTGTCCAGCCATTGCGGAGCGCTGTAATGGACCACCGTTCTTTTCGTGGCCTTGTTGAACATGGCGGAAGAAGAAACGGCAACCGAACGGCCGTTGTCCTGCCAAAGGCTGTCCAGTTCGGTCCGCATGGCGTCGTACAGGCCGGCAGTCCCCAAACCCGTCCGCTTTTTGAGGTTCCGGCTGAGGGGAAAGAAAAGCCCTTTATAACTTACGGCATCCGCCAGAACGCCCTTCCACAGTTCTCTTCCGAAATGGCCCTTACCGTAGGCGGTCATATAGTAACCCAGGCTGTAATGGTCCGGGACAAAATCCTTCAAGGAGCCCGCCGCCGCTTTTTCATAACCGTAATCAATGCCGTCCAGCACCAGCGCGCGTTGTTCCATGGTAAAGGCGGGCATCCGGCCCCGGCCGGTGTTGGACAAGGCTGTCTCCGTATTGACCGCGTCGCCTTCCCAGAACCACCGGGGAAGCGCCGTAGCGGCAAATCCGCCCCAGGCCCAGGATCCCATCAGGGTTTTGAAAACGGAGGTGATGCCCCGGTTGGAATTGGCAAATTGTTTGACGTGCTCATATTCGTGAACGGCCAGCAGGTCGACCCAGTCGGAGGGGCAGTTGAATTGCGGCGAGGTCAGGTTGAATTCGGACCGGAACGGCCCTACCGTCACCAGGCCGTTGGGGATAACGGTCTGGTTCTGGAAAAAGATGCTGACTTTTTTCCGCTTGTCGCCGATGGTTTCGTTGTGGTGGTCGCTCAGGTAGGCAATGATATTGGCAACCCGTTGCGCCTGCGCCTCCGCTTCGGTGGGGAAAACGATCCGCACGGCGTCGGTATTGATGGTTCGCCATTTCAACTCCGGCGGATTCGCGCCAATGGTATTGGAGGGGATCTGCCCGTAGGAGGAGGTTACCGCCAGCAGGATGGCCGCCACTATGCCGATCGCCGCCTTCATGGTCAGTCCTGCAATTTAATGCCGTAGCTCAGGTCGCCGGCATCGCCCAGACCGGGCACGATATAGGATTTGGCCGTCAATTCCTCATCCAGGTCGCCCATCCAGACCTTGGCCTCCGGAAAAAGGCGCTTGATGTGTTCGAGGCCGTAAGTGGAGGCGATGGCCGTGACCACGTGAATGGCCTTGGGCTTGCCGAATTTCAGCAGTTCGGCCAGGGCGATCCCCATGGATGCGCCGGTAGCCAGCATGGGGTCGGCCATGATGAGCACCTTGCCGTCGAGCGACGGGCAGGAAACGTACTCCAGCTCGATCTCGAAAGTGCCGTCCTTGTGGTGTTTGCGGTAAGCGGAGACAAAGGCGTTGGAGGCCCGGTCGAAGATCCGCAGCAGCCCCTGGTGCAGGGGCAGGCCGGCGCGGAGGATGGCGCCCAGTACGATCTCATCGGCCGGTACTTTGGTATTGGCAATACCCAACGACGTTTCAACCGAGATATGTTTGTAATGGAGGGTCCGGCTGATTTCATAGGCCATGACCTCACCGAGGCGTTCGAGGTTGTACCTGAACCGGAAGGGGTCCGTCTGGATCTTGGTGTCCCGCAGTTCGGCGACAAAGATATTGGCAATGGTATTTTGTTCGTTGAGATTAACCATAAATCGCTGTTTTCCTGTTTCGGCCAAAAATAAGTCATTTATCAAAATTCGCCGTTAAATTCAGCATTTCATCGTGAACCCGGTCCCATCCGTCCCATCCCGGGGCAGGCGGAAACGAGCTGTTGTGCCACAATACGGCCCAATCCCCGCCGGCTTCTGTTGCATTTCGGTGCAGATTTCGCAGCGCCGTTATCGCTCCGGCCGGGTCGAGGCCGAGGTATTGCTGAAGCGTAACCTCCATAACGGCAAACGGGAATACCGTCAGCCGGGTTTCCTGCTCGGCTTCCAGGTCGTACCACTGAAACGGCCGCGACGTACCCGCCCGAAACCCGGGTTGATCGGCAAACCCCATCGAATGGTCTTCCAGGAGGCCTGCCCCCAGCAGAAGGCGGTAGGTGTCCGGCAACCGGAAGCGCAGATAATGCTGGCGGCTCCTCAGGGGCGGCTCCCCGAAAATGGACTGCCAGCGTTGGAGTTCGAGGCTCAGCAGATCCGGCCGGTCCGAAGTCCGGTACGAAGGATGGATGCCGCCGTCGGCATGTTGCAACAGTTCCCGGGCAAACGTCCGGTAAGCCGCCGACCGGTAGCCCGGGTAAGGATCGTATTTTCCGGGGCCTGCCAGCAAAAAGAAAAACGTGGGCCGCAACCCCAGTTCCCTGTGCCGCCGGGCCAGCATCGGAAAGGTAAAGAAAGGATCGGGGGTTTTCCCGGTGTGGACGGCCAATCGCGCTTTCAACCCCTGCAGGTGGCCCCGCAAGACATCCCGGAAATACCCCGCCGGATACTGCCACCACCGGCGATAACGGAAAGCCCACGGCATATCGATATCGTAGGTCAGTCTGGACCGGCCTGCCGGGCGGGGGTCGGCGCCGCCCGGGAAACGGCGTTCCAGCAGATCAAAAAGGCGGTTGATCCAAAAATCGGCAAGGGGAAAGTCGAGGAATCCTTCCCGGAACCCCAGGCTTTGGGCCGCCGGAAAGCGGCCGTGGCGGTCAGGCTCAAACGGCAGGTATTCCTCATACCGGCTCACCAGGTAAAAAACCATGGCCGGCAGGTCAAAAGGCAGGGTCGCTTTGGATTTCGGAGCGGGAAACAAAACGGGCTTTCCCTCAAATTCCCCGGTTTCAGGCCGGAATTCGCGGATGCCGGTTTCAGCCAGCCAACCCGAATCGGGCAACCAGACGCAGGCTTCCGCAGGCGGCTGACCGGCGCCATACCAGACCCGGGGCCCCGGATAAGCGGACCAGGCGCCCGGATCGGAGACCAGTTCAAACCCGCTACCGGCCTCCCCGCCGAAGATCAGGGAAAAGGTATAATTCAACCTGGGGCCGTGCCCGTCGGTCCGGATGAGTACTTTCAAAATCGCCGATTTGAAGACAAAATTGATAAAAGAAATTCAATGAGGTATTTTTTTATCTTTAAAATCCCTAACTTGGAGAGGTTTTACAAAGATGTGAACTTTTTTTATCCACAGCCGTATTCCTTATCAGTAATCCCTGCTAATGCAATAGGCCGTTCAAACTGTATGACAAACCGAGGAAAACCATGAAAAAGCAACTTACTGCCACCCTCGCCATATGCTGCATATCCTTTAGCCTGGTCCTGGGGCAAACGCGGCTGGAATACGGCCAGAACAATTACCAGGAAAACAGCAAAGGCATCATTTACAATAAAGAACTCGGCTTTTACGCCAAGCTGCAAACCCGCGGGTTCGGCCTCGGCGCTTCCATCGGCACGATCAAAACCTATTACCTTACCCGGTTCATCAATATCGAGATCGGATCGCTGCGCCATATCCGCGAATACCGGCAAAGTTTTGATTTTCAGGCGCCGGCTACCAACCGGATCTCCCGGGCCTTCGTCTTCGGCAAACAAAATGCGCTGTACCCCCTCCGGGTCGGTTTCGGCGAAAAGCGATATTTGTCGGAAAAGGCAAAACAAAAAGGCCTCGCCATCGGTATTAGTTATGAAGCCGGCCCGACGCTGGGGCTGGTCAAACCCTACTACCTCGATCTGTGGCAAACCGAGGATTCCGGGCTCGAATATTTCATCCGCAGCGAAAAATATACCGAGTCCAATGCCGATGTTTTTCTGAATGTCGGCAGGATCTACGGCGCATCGGGCTTTGCCAAGGGCATCAGCGAAATGAAGATCTACCCGGGCGCGCACGCCAAACTGGGCATCCATTTCGACTGGGGCGCCTACGACGAGATGCTGAAAGCGGTGGAAGCGGGTGCGATGGTCGATTTCTTTTTCAAGGAAGTGCCGATCATGATCGAAACTTCCGACAGCGATGTGAAAAATACGCCGCTTTTTTTGAACCTTTACCTCCATTTTATGCTCGGCAAGCGCTGGTGAGCAATTGTAAAGAAAAAAGACGCAATGCTGGAATTACCTGTTGTGAATGATAAACCCCAACGCGAACGCAAACCGGATTGGCTGAGGGTCAAACTGCCCATCGGTCCGAATTATAAAAAAGTCCGCTCTCTGGTCGATGAATACAAGCTTCACACCATCTGCCAAAGCGGCAATTGCCCGAATATGGGCGAATGCTGGGGCGCCGGCACCGCTACCTTCATGATCCTGGGGAACACCTGCACCCGTTCCTGTTCGTTTTGCGCCGTCAAAACCGGCCGCCCGCCCGAATACGACGAGGACGAACCGCGCCGCGTGGCTGAGGCCATTTTCCTCATGGGCGTCAAACACGCCGTCATCACTTCCGTCAACCGGGATGAACTGCCCGACCGCGGCGCCGAGATCTGGCACCAGACCGTGCGCGCCATCAAGGAAGTTTCACCAGATACCACCATCGAAACGCTCATCCCCGACGTAAAGGCCACCTGGCCGGCCCTTGAACGAATGATCAGCGCGGGCCAGGAAGTCGTTTCCCACAACATGGAAACCGTCGAGCGGCTGTATCGCAAGGTGCGCCCGCAAGCCAAATACGAACGCAGCCTTGAACAGATCCAACGCACCAAGGCATTCGGCAAGCGCACCAAATCCGGCATCATGGTCGGCCTGGGCGAAACCGAAGAAGAAGTGTTCAAAACCATGGACGACCTCCTCGCCCACGGCTGCGATGTCATGACCATCGGCCAGTACCTGCAACCTACCCGCATGCACCTGGAAGTGGCCGGATTCGTTCACCCCGATCAGTTTGCCAGATACCGCGAGGTCGGCATGCAAAAAGGCTTCCAGTATGTGGAAAGCGGCCCGTTGGTGCGGTCTTCGTACCATGCGGAGCGGCATGTTTGACAACGGCAGCCGGATTCTTAAGCCCGTAGCCGGCAGGCAGGGATTGAGAAGCCTGTCAATATGAACCGATCCGATCCGGCTTACCAATCGGCCTGTCCTTGGGGCCAGGCTCGCTTAGTAATCCTCAGCCATCCAGCCATTTCCTGAAATCCTCGGCCTTTTCCCGGCTGACCAGGATCGGATCCCCATCCGGCGGGTCGGTGAGGGTGATCTTCAGGCGGCTGTTGGAATAGGCTGTAACCTGTCTGATGGCGTTGAAGGTCGTGATATACTTCCTGTTCAGGCGGAAAAACCGGGTTGGGTCCAGCAGGCCGGTCAAGGTTTCAAGGGTGTGGTCGACGACATATTTCCGGCCGTTGCGGTGTTTTAGCCAGACCACCTTGTTCTCGCCGTAAAAATATTCAATATCGGCAACGGGTACGGCGATCAGCTGGTCGCCCACTTTTACCAGAAAGCGGCCCTTGTACCGGTTCTGATCCAGGGATTGCAGCATTTCCTGTACCTGTTTCATCACCCCCATGTCGGGCGCCGCATGGCCGCGGAGCAGGCGCAATTTGTCGAGGGCCTTCGCCAGCTCCGGCTCCCCGACCGGTTTCAGCAGATAATCCACACTGTTGACCTTGAAGGCCTTCAGCGCGTACGAATCATAGGCTGTGGTAAAAATGACCGGGCAGGTTACGTCTGTCAATTCAAAGATCCTGAAACTCAGGCCGTCGTTCAGCTGGATATCGAAGAACGCGAGATCGGGCATCGGGTGCTCCCGGAACCACGCCACGGCAGCCTGCACCGAATCCAATACGGCCAGCAGTTCCGCGCCCGGTTCCACCCGTTTGATTTGCCGGATCAGCACTTCAACCGCCAGCTCTTCGTCTTCAACGATCACCACTTTCATAGAGCCGGTTGTTTTGCGCTGATCAAAGGTATGCCGACCGAGAATTCCCCGTCAGATTCGGCGACCCTGACCTTGCGATCGGTCAAAAACTGGTACCGGGACCGGATATTGGCCAGCCCGATCCCGGATGAGGCCTGGATCTGCTCCTTTTTGCGAAGGTTGTTCCGGACGTGGATATAGGATTCCCCATCCAGGAAAATGCCGATCTCCAGGGGGTGTTGTTTCGACGTTTCATTGTGTTTGAGCGCGTTTTCCACCAACATCTGCAGGCACAAGGGGGCGATTTCGTACCCGGCCGGATCCGGCGCATCGATAACGTACCGGAAACCTTCTCCAAAACGGATCTTCATCATGGACAGGTAGGCGTCCAGCATCTGCAACTCCTCCTCCAGGCTCACCGTATTCCGGTCTTTGCTTTCCAGAATGTACCGCAGTACGGAAGACAACCGGTGGATGAACCGTTCGGATTCGTCGGCATCCTTGTGCACCAGCCCCGACAGCACATTGAGGCTGTTAAACAGGAAATGGGGATTGACCTGGTTCTTGAGCGCCTCATACCGGGCCTCCAATTGCTGCTTTTTGAGGCTTTCCGCTTCCACTATCGACCTTTTCAATTCCAACAGAAACCCTCTGCCGTGCATGAATGCAGAAATGCCGAAGGTGATGATCAGCGTCGGCAGTACGGCGCCGATATCCAACCTGGCAAAGAAGGTCCGCAAATCCCACCCGTAAATTTCCGTGTAATACAGGCAGGTGATCATTACGGACGCCGCCGTGGTAAAAACGATCATAATGCCCAGGGTCAGCAACAGGCGTTTGAAGGGAGCGTCCACCCAATTGATCCACCGGTCGGGCAGGTTGCTCAGGTAGGCGTTCCCCTGCCAGAACACGACGGTCGCCAGGCCGTTGATGAGGAACGATTTCAGCAGGATCCCTTTCTCGTACAAATTGGCGGGGTTGCCGATGATCAGGGTCATGATGACGCCGCCGATCAGCCAAAGTTTGACGGTTTCCAACAGAAATCGCCTGGTTCCCGATGGTATGTTGCCGGCTGTTTCCATGGTGCAAATTCAGTTCAGTCCGGTGAAGTACCGGTTACCGGTTCAATCCCGCGGATCATTTCAAATCCAGGGCTTTCGCAAAATAGGCATACGTCTCTCTGCCCCAGGACGGCGCTAATTCGTCGGCCGGTTTTTCCGCACTGGCAAAAAGCGTTTTGGCTTTTTCAAAAATGGGCCTGGCCTTTTCCACGCCTCCTCCGAAAAATTCGGGCATGTTCATGGTATAAATGGCCTGCAGGAGCGGCACGCGCGGGTTGTCCGGATTGGCTTCCCCGGCCTTGGTCAGGGTTTCAAAGAATTGGGGGGTCATCGTCTGGCCGTTGGTCATCGGATTTTCCGAAACCCGGCCCATGATGAGGTAGGCTTTCAACACGCCGAGCTCGGATTCGTCGCCTTTCAGCGATGCGGCGCGGTCCAGAGCGGATTGGGCGGCATTGAGCGCCTCCGAGCCTTTGGCGTGCTCCGATTGGAGGAGCTGGAAAGCGGCCATCACCTGGCTGTAGGATTCATAATACGCCGGCAGCCATTCCCCTTTCTCCGCCCCGCCGATGCGGGCAAAAGCGTTGGCCGCGGCCAGGAACTGTTCAGCGGTTTGCGCCGAATCGAGCTGGACCCTGGCTTTGGTCATCGCCTGCTTGTATTTGGCGTTTTGGGCGGAGGTCAGGCTCGCGAACGAGAGGATAAGCGCTAGGACGATCAGAAGTCGTTTCATGGTAAGGTAATTGATTTAGCGGATGTTATTAATAAATGCGGTCAGATATCGTCGGTTGTGATCTCCCCGGCGTTGTATTGCTGGCCGATGGACAGGATCACGGCGATCAGGAAAAAGCGCCGGGCAGGCGGTTGAATGGCGCGCGACTGGTACACGCCGTCGTTATTCTGATTGGGGCTGAATTGATACCCGAAGGTTTGTTTGAAACCGGGCACGTTGGTCGCCGAAAAATAGATGACCGTGAAGTGACCGGCTATATTGGTCAGGTAACTGCCGTTGATGCTGAGGTCGTGATAGTCGGCTGTCCGCCCGTTCATGAACACTTCTTCGTTGGGGTCGTTGTAGGGCCTGCCGGAAGCGTAGCTGTAGGTTGCCCCGAAAGCCGTATTGAGCTTCGGCATCCATTTTTTATACACCAGGGAAAAATTATGTTTTGAAGCGAAATGCGGCGTCGCTTCCACCGGAAAATCCAGGTAATCCCGTTTGGTATCCAGGTAGGAATAGGAGATCCAGTAATCCGCATTTCTGAAGGTCTTCTGGTCCCGGAAAAAGACATCGAGCCCCCGGGCGTACCCTTTACCCCGGTTATCGGCCAGGAAGGTCGCCGGGTCGGTTTTAACCAGGTCGTGATATTGTTTGTAATAGGCTTCGGCCCGGAAGGTCAGCCCGTTCTTGATGCGCTGGTAATTCAGCATATAATGGTCCGCCGATTCGAACCGGAGATTGGTGTTGCGGCGCATCAGTTCGTTCTCCGGCGTCTGGTAAAAGCGGCCGAAGGCGAAGGAGATCTGCTCCCGGTTATCAAACAGGTAAGCCAGCGAAAGGCGCGGCGCCAGGTTGGTCTTGCCGATCAAAGCCGAATGTTCGGCGCGGATGCCGGCCCGGCCGGCCCACCTGGCTGACAGCAGCATTTCCGCTTCTGCAAACCCGGCGGTGAAATCCTCCCGGAGTTGGGTATTGAAGGTCCCTGTATTGGCGTCGGCATAGGTTTCGTTGAAGCCGTTCCGCCAATATTCGGCGCCGAATTTGAGTTTGACGCGATTGGTGAAATACCGGGACAGTGCCAGCCTGGTCTGAACGGATTGCTCCGTGGCCGTATTGCTGAAATCGGCATCAACGGCATTTTCAAAATACGTGTAAGCTGTTCCGCCGAACAGGATCCAGTCATGGCCCAGGTCTTCCTTGTAGGATACATTGGCGTAAACGTTGTCGCCGCGCATCTTCAGCGGGGTCAGCTCAATGGGATTTGAAGGGTCGGGGTATTGGAGACGCATAAAGGACCGGGACCCCGTGGCATAGGTCTTGAGCATGCCCGTTTCACTGGTTTTGGTCCGGAAAACCGCCTCCGCACCCAGCGATTGCGGCGGAGCGATCCAGTCGAGGTCTTGCTTGACCAGTGCGAAATAGGGCGCCAGGTTGGTATACGTTCCGCTCAGGGAGAGCGAGGAGTTGTCCCAGCGTTTGGTCCGGGCCAGTCCGCCGCCGAGCGACAGCAGGGTCACACCCGTCGTGGATTGCGGCGCCAGGTCCTCTGTGTTCAGGATGAGCGCGGACGACATGGCTTGCCCGTATTCGGCGGAATACCCTCCGGTGGAGAACTGGGTCCCCTTGAACAGGAATGGTGAAAACCGGTTGCGGGCCGGAAGGTTGTCCACCGAATTGCTGTACGGCTTCTGGACCAGCATGCCATCCATAAAGGTTTTGGTTTCGTAGGCCGCCCCGCCCCTGACGAGGATCCGGCCGGATTCGCCGTTTCGCGTCACACCGGGCAAGGTAGCGATGGCCCCCGCGATATCGGCAGTTGCGCTGGCGGTGAGGGCAATGTCGATGGGCGACAGAACAACGGCCTTTTTCCGGTCGTTGGCCGCTTCGATCGAACCGGCGGAGATGACGATCTCGTCGAGGGCGGCGGCTTTTTCCCTGAGTTTCAGGCGCAGATCCAGCGGTTGCCCGGTCAGTTCCACGTGCATGGCGATGCTGTCGTACCCCAGATAGGTCACCAAAAGGGTCTGCGGGCCGGTCTCATCGGTTTGGAAATCGAAGGTGCCGTCGGCTTCTGTGGTTGCTCCGTCGTAGGTGCCGTCCAGGAAGACGTTGGCGCCGACCAGCGGTTCGGCATGGTTATCCGTAACCAGGCCCTTTATCCGGGTCTGCGCCAGGCCGGATTGGACGAAAGAAAACACGAGCAACAGGATTCCGATTCGGTTCATCACGCATAGTTTGATGGGACCAAAATTAAGCCTGAGGAGAGGGAAAATCCAATTTTTTGGACTGAAGTGTGGAATTTGGGGAGTGAAGGTGCTGCCAGCCGTCGCTTTAATGGAGCTATGGCGGACGGGGGAGGCTGGATGCTGTTGCTGGATGCTGCGACGTCGTTGCTGGATGCTGGATTATGCTGGTTGCTGGTTGCTGGATACTGGGGCTGCCACGCTGTTGCCTTGGGTCTATGGCGGACGGAGGATGCTGGTGACTGGATGCTGGTGACTGGTGACTGGATATGGAACTGGTGACTGGATGCTGCCACGCCGCGGCGTGGTGGTTGCGCCAGCCGTCGCCTTGGGACTATGGCGGACGGGAGGCTTGTTGCTGGTGCTGGATGCTGGATGTGTAAAAATACATGGAAAAAAAGGCGGATTCAGGATAAGACCAGGAATAAAAATTTTTGAACGGTTGCTTGAATGGATTGCTTGTTCACAAGGTTCAGGTAAATGCTTCCGGATGCATGGCTTGAACAAAATGCCGCCTGACGAGGCCTCTACAAATTCAAAGCAGCGTATCACATTGGTGATGAATAGTTGCCATCCTTTGAGTGGATTGTAACTGATGACACGGTCTTAGCCATAGTTCGCCTTCTGATATTTTGACTGTGATGGCTTCCAACAGGAGGGCTGTAGCTTTATGCAAACGCCCACTGATCCTCTGGTCCATTGCAAAAACGTCTTGCCACGTCCAGCAAATCATTTGTGGTGGCTGCTTCTGCCAGGCGATCCTCCCAATGGCCTGATCTAATGAACACGAATGAGAAAGCGCGGCATGTATTGACCTGTGGCTTGCCCATGCCTTCTAGGAGACCGGAGTCATCGCTTGATAGATATCCCAGAGGCGCGACAGTGTTCTGTTCTGAAACTTTACAGCCTGGCATCAGACACCACACTTCCAGCTTTTGAGTCTCGCAGAGCTGTGTGAAAGGCCCATTAATCGCTCATCTGATTAAACTATTAAACGTTTGACAAGGCACTCCATTGTACTTCCAGTTCTAAACAGTGCCACTCTCATTGGATTTGAACTCAGCTTTGCCCATTGCTGCTAAATCGTTTCAATGAACTTTTGACTGTTATTTTTTAACACCAATATCATTTTACGCTTCATTAGCGGAAGACTGTGATGGTGACATGCCGCCGCGGCGTGTGGTGAGCGCCAGCCGTCCCGGATATGGCGACGGGTGACGGTAAGGCGGTGTTTCGACTTTACAACGACCGCGGCCGTCAGGTCCGCTATGTCGGTAGCAATCGGTTGTTTTTACGTTTCCGGCCTGTAGGGCCGGTATGTGATGGCCCGGGCGCCCTGATCCGATGGAACAAGTTTTCATTCATTTCGCAAGTCGGAGACTTGAGGGTATCCGCAGCGAGGCGCAGCCTCTGGCGAACGGTAAGGCGATGTTTCGACTTTACAACGACCGCGCGGGCCGTCAGGTCCGCTATGTCAAGGTTAAAGGATAAAGTTGAAAGGTTAAAGATGCCAAATCGCAAAAGGGCCGATACGACTTACGGCTTTCTCTCCAGACAATACAGCACATGCCGCTGCAACCAATGTCCTTCCGGGATACTTGGGTGGTCAAATTCACCGATCTGCTCCATGCCGGCCTTGATCATGACCCTTTGGGAGCGGTGGTTATGAACGGATGTAAACGAATAAATCCTGGGGATATCGAAATTTGAAAAGGCATATTCCAGGCACGCCCGGGCGCCTTCCGTGGCCAACCCCATCCCCCAAACCGACCGGGACAACCGCCAGCCGATCTCCACGCACGGGGTGAAATAACTTTCAAACCGCGGGTTGGAAATCCCGATAAACCCGATGCATTCCCCGGTTTTCAGCAGGTCGACCGGAAAAAAGCAATAACCGTGTTCCTCAAAATGGGCGCTGAACCGGGCGATCATCGCCGCCGTTTCATCCCGGGTCAACGTGGCGGGAAAGTATTCCATCGCCACCGGGTCGGCATTCAGGGCCGCCAACGGCTCCAGATCCGACTCCCGCCAGGGCCGGAATCCCAGTCGCTGCGTTTTAAACAAGTATTCCATGCTCACTTATTCCGTTCCCGATTCCAACAACCCCGCCTATATTCCAAACCATCGGCCGGTTTGCCGGGAGAAACAATCATAACCCCATAAACAACAATAAACCCGCCTTCGCCGAGGCTTCGGCCACCGGGCAACGAAGCCTATGGCGAAGTTGACGGGCGGAGCAAACAACAATAAACAACAACAATAAACAACAACAAACAACAATAAACAACAACAAACAACAACAAACAACAATAACCAACCTCAATTCCCCCCCGTAGAAATGCTCACCTTCCGCTTCACCTCCTCGTATTCATCGTCATCCTGGCCGTCGCCGTCCCAGTCCATCAGGGTGGAAAAGGTGACCAGGCCGTTTCCGCGTTTGACAAAATACTGGTACGTAGCGTCCTTTTCGATCATCATCAGGGTATCGCCGAAGACGTTCCACATGCCGCGGCTCATGCTGATGATCGAATCCTGGAAATTGCGGTGTTCCCGGCGGTATTTGTTGCCGGGTTCAAAAAAGACCTTCGGCGGTTTGACCATGTACAGGTCCTTCCAATCCGATTCCGGGATGCTGAAATAGGCGGTAGAGTCCATATTTTCCACGGAATTGACCCGGACGTTGATGGTCACGCTCTCCCAGGTGCCCGGCAGGATCTCGGTCAGCGGCTTTTGCGGCCCCTGTTCGCCGTTTTCGGAAGCGCGGTCTCCCGAACAGGCGGAAAGCAGCCCGAAAACCGGTACCCATAATAGTGGTAAGTGCTTACGCATAAGTTGGAAACAGATTTAGGCCGCAAAGATAATAACGTAAACAAAAAAAGCCGCCGGTTCATCCGGCGGCCTTTGTATGATTGGTTAGTACGACTGTATTAATTCCTGGAAACGAGGTCGCCCGAGCCGGAGATCCTGGAATTCACTTTGGGACGCCCCTTATAGCTCACATCCCCCGAGCCGGAGATCTTCACATCCAGTTCATCGCTCACGTTCACCGAAGAATTCCCGGAACCGGATACCTGGACATTGCATGTTTTTGCGGCCAGGTCCTCGGCCTTGATGTTGCCGGAGCCGGAAATTTTGGCCATCAGAGAACCCGTAGAGCCCGCCAGGCGGACATTGCCCGAGCCGCTGACCCTGGCCTCCAGTTCATCGCAGGTAATCTCCAGCTTGACGTTGCCGGAGCCGGAAACGCCCGTGTAGAACCGGTCGGAGCCGGAAAAGGCCGTTTCTCCCATCAGATTCCCGGAACCGCTGACCGACGCTTCCGTCAGCCTGGGGATCGTGATGTAGATCTTGATGGGATCGTGGCGGGTAACCCAGCGGTCGGTGGTGATGCGCCAGGTTTTGCCGTCCACTTCCTTTTTGATGTTGTCGATCATGTTCTGTTGGGCCTCGATGCGGACGCTTTGCTGCGAACCCTGACGAACATAAACATCGGCATCCATCGACAGCTTGACGGCTTCAAATGCAGGCAGGTCCAGATCCTGGGTGACGGTCGGGCCTTCTCCCCTGATCTTGCTCTTCCACCAGTCCTGGGCGTCGGCTTTGCTCAATCCGGTCAGCGATGCGATCATCAGGAAAAAGAATATTTTTTTCATTGATAGTGGTTTTATTAATTGGAATAATGGTTATTTGCAAGCATTCAATACAGGGATGGCAAATTGAAGCCTATACCCCTAAAAGGAATCAAAAAAAACCTGCGATGAAACGCCGTAAACAAAGTCCCGTACGCCGAATGGCCTTCCACCTTGTGATCCCCGTTATCCTGATCGGATTTTCCGCCTGCCGCCCGGTGAACCCGTTCCAGCCGGTCGATCCGTTGGTCATTCCACCGATGGTGGATTCGGTCGTCAATGCCGTCATCGAGATCCCGGCGGGCACCAATACCAAGATCGAATACGACCCGGTATCCGGTAAATTTCTCCCCGACCTGGAAGGCGGCGCCGTCCGGAAAGTGCGGTTCCTCCCCTACCCCGGCAATTACGGCTTCATCCCCAATACGCTGGTATCGGCTGCCGAAGGCGGCGACGGCGACCCGCTCGACGTGCTGGTCCTTTCCGAGAGCCGGCCGACCGGGTCATTGATCCGCTGCATTCCCATCGCCGCTTTGGTGATGAAGGACGGCGGCGAGCTGGATACCAAGATCATAGCGGTACCCGCCGACCCCGCCGACAGGCTCTTTGATGCGGACAATTACCTGGATTTTGCCCTGGAATTCGAACCGGCCAAGCGCATGATTGAAAACTGGTTTGTCTATTACAAAGGCTACAATGCAGTGGAACTGGTGGGCTGGGAAGACGGCGAATTCGCAATGAATGAAATAAAAAAGTGGCAAATTTTAAAAAAATAAACCAAAAAGTTGATCAGATTAAACTAATCCGGCCAATACCTGTTATTTATCAAATTGAAGTTCTTTCCTGATGATGCAATGTCTCGTTTCCAAATCGGTCGCATTCGCCGTTAGCCTTCATCGAACCCATTTTTGTGCGGTTGCCCCGCTTGCCGGCGCAAACGTTACGCCGTTGTCCGCAGAAGGAACGGGCTATCTGGCATCGGATCATATCCAGGCCGTGGCCGACACCTGGGAAAGACTTGCCCCCGCGGATAACCTCTACCTGTCCGTACCGTTCCTGCAATCCATGGAAGACTTTCCGCCGGCCGGCATGCAATTCCGCTACCTGGTCTTTTACCGGGATCATCAACCCATCGGGATCGCCCTCGGCCAGGTCGTACCGGTCCGGACCGCCGAGCACCTTCAATGGCTCAACGGCGGGCAATGGCTCAGGAAACAGATCTCCGGCCTGTTCAATTTCACCATGCTCATCTGCGGCACGGTTCAGGGCACCGGCAAACACGGATTCCACTTCCGGGATGATTCGGCCCAGAACGGTCAATTGCTGGTGGAAGCCCTCGAAAAGGAGGCGACCCTGTTGAGTGCCGGCGCCATCATGATCAAGGATACCGGGCGGGAAACAGCTGCCGGTTTTCGTAATATCCGGCAATCCGGTTATTCAACCTTTCCCTTCCAACCCAACATGGTGCTGACGCGGGCCCCGCATTGG
Organism: Lewinellaceae bacterium; assembly: GCA_020636325.1. GTDB lineage: Bacteria > Bacteroidota > Bacteroidia > Chitinophagales > Saprospiraceae > JACJYC01. Next base: position 110,741 of record JACJYC010000004.1, on the reverse strand, counting down.
CGTCAGCTCTCCGACTACCTGGACGACCTTTCCGCCAAATACCGCGTGCGCTACCGCAGGGCCCGCAAAAAACTGGGCAACCTCACCCGCAAAGAACTTTCCTACTCGGATATCCGAACCTGGAATGACACCATCCACGGTCTGTATCAGGAGCAAGCCGCCAAGGCCGATTTCAACCTGATCGACCTGCACCCCGGCTACTGGCAGGCCCTCAAGGCAGCCCTTGGCCAGCGGTTCCGGGTCTGGGCTTATTTCTCCGGCGAGGAAATGGTCGGCTTCTACACCGGCATCTACCACGGCGAGAGCATGGAAGCGCATTTCCTGGGTTACGACGAAGCCGTGAACCGCGAACACCAATTGTACCTCAATATGCTCTTCGACCTGACGGAGGAGGCCATCTCGGCCAGCGCCCAAAGACTGGTCTTCGCCCGGACAGCCCTGGAGATCAAAAGCTCCGTCGGCGCCAAACCGGAAATGCTGAACTGCTACGTTCGCCACAAGAACCCGGTGGTGAACCTGCTGCTGCCCAATCTGGTGCACTACCTGGAGCCGGAGGCGGAATGGACACCAAGGCATCCTTTTTCTGAAGGGGGCCCGACTTCGTAACGCCTGCAGCGTCACTTCGTCGGATGAGAAGTGGGTGAAAGAGAGAGAGGGTGAGAGGGTGAGAGGATGAGAGGATGAGAGGATGAGAGAGAGGGTGACAGGGTGATGCTGCTTCGACTACGCTCAGCATAAATTCGACTTCGTTCTGCATAAATTTGACTGCGCTCAGCACAGGTGTCCGCCTTCGCGTGAAGCTTCGGCGGACGGGGAGTGAGGTAATTAGCCTTATCAAGATCTTGCGCCAACCGGATTTTGACACGCGTAGCGTGATGAAAATCAAACCTTTGCGTCTTAGCGCGAAAACACTTTATTGAACGTTCTCGGCTCATCCCCCGTATCCCTATCCTGAGCCAAGTCAAATTCATGCAGTTGGCCGCCGCCACCCCACTCACGCTCTCACTCTCTCTCACTCTCCCCCTCTCCCCTCACGCCCTCTCTCTTTCTACCTCACCTCCCAAGGCCCATCCCGCGTAACACCAACAAACCCCTCCCCATCAAACCGAAAAAGTCCGCCCCAACCGCCGAACCAGAACCGGCCTTCCCGGTCCTCAAAAATGGACAGTACACCGCCGGTGTTCAAACCGTCTTTTTCATTGAAATGGGTAAATCCCGTTTTGCCATCCGATTGTGAATTCCCGTCGTACCGGTACACGCCGTTGTTTTCAGCTGCAAACCAGATATGGCCGTTTTTATCCTCAAAATAGCCCCCGACCTCGACCCCGTCAATCACGCCATCCCGGGTGAAATTGGTGAATCCGGTCCGGTCATTGTACCGGCATGCCCCGCCGAACATGGTGCCGATCCAGATATTGCCCTTGCTGTCTTCCATTAAGCTATGGATGTTGTTGCCGCAAAGGCCGTCTTCTTCCGTCACCAGAGTAAAGGGCGATTCTTTGGCAGAGGGGTCATATTTGCAGATGCCGAACCCGTCCGTTCCAAACCAGAGGACCCCGTTTCGGTCTTCCAGTATGCACGAGATGCGGTCATAGGAAAGTATCGTTTTGGGGTCTTTCACCTGGGCCTTTGGAATGGGAAATGCGGTGAATTTTTGCCCGTCGAATTGAAATACCCCTTTCATGGTGCCGACCCAGAACAGGCCGTTCCGGTCAATGGTCAGGGCCCATACATCATTGTAGAAAGGGCCCTCGCTCAGGGGATAATTGGTAAAGGATCGCCCGTCATATTTGGTTATCCCGGCATAGGTGCCGAACCACACATTCCCGGCTTTGTCTTCCACAATACCGGTTATCCGTCCCTTGCCGAGGCCGTCTTTTTCCGAGAAATAGACCAGCGTATCGCCGTCGTAGCGCATCAGCCCGTACACATTGGTCCCGAACCAAAGATTGCCTTTTTTATCCTGGTAGATCTTGCGCAGGTGTTGGCAAAGCTGCCCTTCAATAAAGAAAAGCGGATCCTTATAGGCGGGTTGGTTTTCCCGGTTCAAGGTATCATCGGCACTGCTTTCCACTTTACCGATTCCGTTCTCCCGGCCGTTTTCCTCGTGCTGGCCGGAGCAAGAGGCCAGGAAGACCGTAGAAAAAATCAGGAAAAAAAATGGAGAGGCGAATAAAGGTTTGAAATTCGGCATTTTCCGGTTTTGCAAGCTAAGCTAGGCTGAAATCTTGCTGCAAAGCCACTTCGGGGGGCGTTTAACAGCTCAATAACAAATTTATTGTTCTCCTTTTAGGATAATGGTTAGTCACCCAAGCTTTTTTATCAATTTTTCATTCATGCAGCTTTTCGAAAAATGATTTGCAAATCCTCGTCAATATAAGATTTGAGGCGGGGTCGAAGGTATTTATAACTAACTAAATCTACTTTTTTCCCAAGGAGCTCTTCCAATTCTTGTTTGTAACGAACGTAATCCAGCAGACTCACTTTGGCTCCTTCCTTGAATTGAACGGCTACATCAATGTCGCTATCCAGCCGCATTTCATTTCGGGCGAATGAACCAAATACGCCTACCCATTCAACGGGTTGTTTTGAGAGATAATCCGCAATAATGGATACGATTTCTGTTTTTGTCATAAAGATTCGTATAGCATTGAAGCCTATGCAAATTTAATCCTTTTTTATAATCAAATCAACGGTTCCACTGTAAAATTCGATTACAGGAAATATTCACGAATCATGGTGAAATGGAAAGAAAGGAAATTTTACCATGCCAGTAAAACGCCTGCGCCGGCCGTTAGGTCCGTCATATCAAGGTTAAAGGATAAAGTAGATGCCAGGCGGCAAAAAAGCGAAGATCAAAAAGTTAAAGTCTGCAATCCGTAAGCTACAGGGCGCCGCATATTCTCTCGCCGCGGGCCGTCAGGTCCGCCATATCGGTAGCTCCCGGGTTGAATAAGGGTTTCCGGCCTGTAGGGCCGGTATGTGATTCTCCCGGATCGACAACCGGTCATGTCGACCGATTGATTCCGCATTGACGGCTTTAAACATGAATGGAATGGATTTCACCCCCCGTTGCAGGTCTCCACATGCCGTCCCTACAGGCCGGTGACCTACGTCGTTACTTTCTCCCTCCTCTCTCATCCGACGAAGTGACGCCGCAGGCGTTACGAAGTCGGGCTCTCTCACTCTCTCACCCTCTCTCCCTCTCCCACTCTCTGATTACCCCCCCAGCGCCTGCCGGTTCACCACCAACCTTTTGCCCGCCTTGCCTTCCTCTATCTTATCCGCTCCCGGATTGCAATGCACCCGGCAAAACTCGACGGCCTGCAGCAATTCGGGCGAATAACCGGCCGGTTTCAGGTCTTCCACCACCGGCGTGACGTGATTGTCGGCAAAGGAATCCGCCTGCTTTGGATTGGCAAACAGGGTCAGCAGGCCGATGACGCCCACCAGCAGCAGGATGGCCGCCGCAATGGGCATCAGGCTGGTGTGACCGGAATGGAGATTCCGCCGGTTCAGTCGCCGCTCCAGGCGCTGCCAGCTTTGAGACGAGGGATTCTGGGAAAGTTTATGCTGATTTTCCCGGAACAGGTCGAATATATCTTTTTGCTTTTTCATCTTTCGCAATCCCTTGAAATCATAATGGACAATCATCCCGCTTGTTCTTGGTGGTGCCACTGATCGCGGGCCGTAAACAGTTCCTGGAGCCGCTTTTTGGCCAGGATCAGCTGGGATTTTGACGTATTGATGCTAATGCCGAGCGTTTCGGCAATTTCCTTGTGCTTAAATCCTTCCAACACATAGAGGTTGAAAACGGTCCGGTAGCCGGTCGGCAGGTCGTTCAGCAGGCTGAGGATCTCCCGGGCTTCCAGCTCCGCCGGTACATTGGCGGGCTCGCCGATCTCCACCTTGTCCAGCTCCACGGTCAGGTTGAAATTATGCCTTTTCCGCAGGAACATCAGCGATTCGTTCACCACGATCCGGCGGATCCAACCCTCAAAACTGCCTTCCTGCTTAAACTGGTCGATCTTGTCAAATACCTTGAAAAAGGCCTCTACGAGCACATCCTCGGCGTCTTCCTGTACCTTGATGTACCGCCGGCAGACCCCCAGCATGTCGGGGGAATACCGCTCATAAAGGGCTTTCTGCGCCCTGCGGTCATCGAGTTTACATCCGTCTATGAGTTCTTGTTCCGTCACCCGGCTGTCCAGTTTATACTGTTAAGATGCAACAATGGGCTTGTTGGGTGGGTGGAGGCTGGATTTAAATAGCTGCCATGCCTGAATTTGCGCCGGCGCATTATTCAGTCCGCAGGATCTTTTCCATTTTACGTCCCTTCGCCAATTCATCCACCAGCTTGTCCAGGTACCGCACCTGCCGGGTCAATGAATTTTCAATGTCTTCAATCCGGTAACCGCAGATCACGCCGGTTATGAGGTGCGCATTTGGATTTAGCGAAGCCTGTTGAAAGAACTTTTCAAAGGTCGCCTTCTCCCCCATGAGCTCCTGCAATTTTCCCTCGTCGTACCCGGTCAGCCACCGGATGACCTGATGCAGTTCATCCTTCGTCCTGCCCTTCTTCTCGACCTTGGCCACGTAATGCGGATAGACCGAAGCGAATGTCATTTTGGCGATGCGTTCATCGTGTTGGGATGTTTGGTTCATGTCTGCTGTTATTTCTGGTTGAAAAACCGGTTCATTAAACCTGCAACACCTCGCAAAGGTACGGCATTTGAGGGGACCGTTCAGCATTTTGTGTCAACCGGATTTTTAACATGCGCAGCTTGCTAAAAATCAGATCTTTGCGTCCTTGCGTGAAAACACTGTTTTGAACAATCTCCATTTGAGAGCCTTTTGGCTAATCCGGCGCCAATGTTTCATCACCGCTCACCGCTTCAACCTTGCTCGTCATCAAGATATTACAAAATATCCCCCGGTTGACAGTCCAGCGCTTTACAAATTGCCTCCAGGGTGCTAAAACGAATGGCTTTGGCCTTGCTCCATTAACCGGAACAATCAGCGATCATCAACGATCATCAACGATCATAAACAATCATCAACAATCATAAACCATCATCAACAATCATCAACCCAACCACCGCCCCAAAGCCTCCCACCCCAACACTGCGCAAGTCTCCCGCCCCGGATAATCCGCCGCAGGTAAAAACGGCGCAACGATCAGAGCCACCTCGTCAGAAGGCATCCCTTCTTTCCGGATCGCAGCTACAAATCCCCCGATCAGCTGCCGGGCTTCCTCCAAAGGTTTCCCCTCCAACTCCTGCGCCAGCACCGAACACGACGCCTTCGACACCGCACACCCATACCCGTGAAAATGGATCGTCCGGATCACCCCTTCCTCTACGTCCAGGAACAACCGGTATTTATCCCCGCAATACGGATTGTAGGCCTCTACAACTGTTTGTCCTTCCGGCATTTTCTCAAAATGATAGGGCGACCTGCTTTCCCTCAAGATGGTTTCGCCGTACAGATCGAGTCGTTTCTTTTCCGGTTCTTCCTGCATGTTCAAGTTGAATGATGGGTTAAGATACACAATCGCGCACACTCTCGCAAAAGAGGCAAAAAGAAGGCGTGAGAGGGTGAGTGAGTGAGAGAGTGAAGGGGTTGCTTTTCAATCTCTTATTCGCTATTTAGACCTCTCATTTTATTCGATTTTTCCGGGAAGGATGAACAATCAGCTTCCAGCGTGCTGAACAAATTTCATGACAAGTATTATCTTGCGCCCGTTGTCGGCAAAACAACATCCGGTTCATCCAACCTCAACCCACTGCCATGAAAAAAATCCTCCTTCCCCTCTGCCTTCTGGTCGCCTGCAGCGCATTTGCCGCTTCCTGGGGTCCGACCGGGCACCGCATCACGGCGGAGATCGCCCAACGCCACCTCACCGATAAGGCCCAAAAAGCCATCCGGGACCTGGCAGGCCCATACCCCCTGGCCAAACTTTCCACCTGGGCCGACGAGATCCGGTCCGATCCGGCCTGGGACTTTGTCAAACCCTGGCATTATATCTCCGTGGATGAGGACGAAACCCTCGACGCCGTGCTGAAACGGGACCACAAGGACGGTCAGATCGCCAACGTGGTCGAAGCCATCCAATTCTTCTACGCCCTGCTCAAAGGCGACGCCGCCAATACCCGGATCTTTGAAGCCATGATGGCGGAACACAAGGTAGAACCCCTTATGGGCTCAACCCGGGCGACCGCGCTGGCCCTGCTCATCCACTTTGTCGGGGACATCCACCAACCGCTGCACGTGGGCCGGACGTATGACCTGGGCGGCAACAAGATCGCGGTCCTCTGGTTCGGCGAAAAGTCAAACCTGCACGAAGTCTGGGATGAAAGCATGATCGAACAGCAAAAACTGAGCTATACCGAATTCGTCCAGTTCATCGATCACCCCGCCGAACAGGATGTCCGGACCTGGCAGAGCGACGGCGTTGAGGCCTGGGCCCAGGAATCCATCGGTCACCGGAAAGCCCTCTACGCCACCGCCTACCAGAAAACGGACTTTACCAGCGGCCTGCCTACCTTGAGCTACGAATACCCGTTCAAAAACCTGCCGGTCGTAAAGGATCGCTTGCTCAAAGGCGGGGTGCGGCTGGCAGCCCTGCTCAATCAGGCTTTCGGATAATTTTCCGTTCAGCCCGGCTAACATCAGGATGTCACCTGCTGTTGCTCGAGGGTGAGGACAATGAATTCTGCGGGGTGGACCACGGCCAGCATCAGGTTTACCCGCATCAGGCCATTCTGCACGTCCAGCGCCGTCATGGTAGAACCCAATCCAATCTGTACGGCAAATGCATCCGACGACTTCGCGCCCTGTAAAGCGCCTGCCTGCCAAAGGCCCGTCAGGAAATTGTCCAGCATGCTCTTCACTGCCGACCAGGTATTGGCATCGTTGGGTTCAAAAACATAGGCTTTTACAGCATGCATGGCAGATTGTTCGATCATGGTCATCGTTCTTCTCACGTTGATATAGCGCCAGTCCTGGCTGTTGCCGTCCAGTGTACGGGCGCCCCAAACCAGCACGCCGCGGCCGTTAAAGAACCGAATGGCGTTGATGGATTTGCCGCTGACGGCATCTACATTCAGCCCGGCCTGATCCTGGTCGGAAAGCCGGATCGTGACGTCGGTTACGCCCACCGGCGCGACATTAGCAGGCGCCGTCCAAACCCCTTTTGTCGCATCCACAAGGCTGTATACACCCGCCATGATCCCGCTGGGCGGCAGAATATTCACTTTATCCTGTACAATACCCAGGATCTGTTGGTACAATTTGCTGGCCTTCATCAGCGCTGCATTGTTTTCCCGGACACTGAGCCCATTCCCTTTGGCAATCGAGTTGATGATATCAGCGGCAGCGGTATTTGGAGCTGAAGCCGGACTCAACAAATCTGTCAAGGTGCTTACCTTGCCGCCGTTAAGATTCTCGTAGGTGATGTCATCGATTGCCGTCGCGGTGGTTTTCAAAAACGGGTAATAGGCCGCCCCGCAATCCAGGGAATTGTTGCCGGTATTGTTCCTGAAAGCCTGGATATCCTGCGGCCAGAGGATAGGGTCCGGCGCCCTGCCGCCGATGACATCAAAAAGGGCCATCGGAGAAAACATGGTTCCGCATTGAAGAAGCGTTTCCTCCATCAGGGTCCCGTTTTCTCCGCCGCTGAGCAAGGTAGCTTCCGGAAAAACGTATAGCGTAACATCCGGGAATTTCAGTAGCGCCTTCAACCCCTTGATCAGGTCGGCCAATTTCACATTGAGGTTGACGATTGCTCCTCCCGCATCCACCGGTGATCCGGACGCCGGGCCATACCCCCCCGTCGAAACGATATAGGCCTGGGCCCCGCCGTTCTCAAAAAACAGTTTTACGCTGTTGTACAGGTAATAAACGGTATCCGGGTCGGGCTCAATGGTATAGACATTCCCGTTAAAAATATAGGTATCGCCTTTTGAAGGCGCCTTCTTATGTTCTGCAATGTAATGCGAAGGCGCATACTGGACCGGCGATTGCCCGGTAACCGGATCTGCCGGAAAGCCGAAAATCGCCAGAAAATCGGCCATGGACCAGATCTTGACCGGCTTAAACCAGCAGGGCTTCCCGTTCACAGCTGCCTGCGGCGTATACCCGATAAAAGCCGGAATAGCGGTTTCAACCTGTGCGACCGAATTTGGGAATGCATCCAGTTCCTGAATATAAACGCCCGGTGTTTTCCGATCCGTAGCCATATTTTATTGGTTTTAATTTCCCGTCCCAAAGTCCCCCCTCTCACCCTCTCACCCTCCCAACAACCGCCGCGCCTCCTTCAAAGATTCCGCCATCCGCTCCACCTCCCTCTCCGTGTTATACGGCGCCAAAGATACGCGCGTGCTCCCCGGCAAACCGAAATAATCCATCAGCGGTTGCGCGCAATGGTGCCCGGCCCGGATCGCCACCTGGTCCTGCCCCAAAAACGTTGCAATATCATGAGGGTGTATCTCATTTAATGCAAAGGAAACGATCACCGAGTCCGCCGCGTCCCGGGCAAGGATCCGGATTCCCGGCATATCCGCCAGCAATCCGACAGCGTAACGCCGCAATCCGGTTGTGTATTCCAGTGCTGCCGACCGGTCCGTCGCCGTCAGAAAATCGATTGCGGCGCCCAGTCCGGTCACGCCGGCTATATTCGGCGTTCCGGCTTCAAACCTGGCAGGTGCGGGTGCGTATTCACTGTGGGCAAAAGTGGCGTCCAGCACCATTTCGCCGCCGTATTGCCAGGGTCGCATGGTTTCGAGGCGTTCCTTCTTGCCGTATAAGACCCCGATGCCGGTGGGCCCGAAGACCTTATGGCCCGAAAATACCAGGAAATCGCAACGCCAGTCTTGTACGTCGATGGGGTGCAACATAGCTCCCTGGGCAGCATCCACCAGGACCGGAATATTCCGCCCGTTCGCTTCCGCTGCAATCTCTTTTATCGGATTGACAACGCCCAACACATTGGACACATGGGTCACCGCCAGCAAGGCCGTATGTTCATCCAGGCATTCCGCCAGCGAATTGAGGTTGAGCCTGCCGTCCGGGTCCACCCGGACCACCCGCAGGTAAGCGCCGCAACGGGCCGCCAAGGCCTGCCAGGGCAGCAGATTGGAATGGTGCTCCATGGCCGTCACCACGATCGACCGGCTGCTGTTCAGTTTATCGGCCAGAAAAGCCTCCGCGACCAGGTTAATTCCGCCCGTAGCGCCGGAAGTGAAGACGATCTCTTTTTCCGATCCCGCATTGATAAATTGAGCCGCCTTTTTCCGAACCCCCTCGTAAGTCCTGGTTACCGCATCCGCAAGTGCGTAGGTCCCCCGGTGAACAGAGGCGTATCCGTTCGAGTAATAACCCGCAATGGCCTCAATAACCGCAGCGGGCTTCTGGGTGGTTGCCGCATTGTCCAGATAGGCCAATCCGGGTTGCGCCGAAAACAGGGGAAAATGGTCCCGGAAGGATTCAACGTCCCACATAATGCTTCAGGATTGCTTCCATTTCCTCCGGTTTATTGGCATTCAGCATGCTTTCCGGAGTCGGCGGGTCGATCACATGGGTATCGGAATTGATCAGCGTCTTTCTGGGGCACGAGTACCCCTGCGACAGGAACCGGAACAGCACCGGATAGCTCCGGGGTTCCCAAATAGCCGCCAGCGGTTCCGGAAACCCGGATTCGGGGCTGCGGAAAGCCGTCGCTGCGGCCGAAGGGCGGCGGTTGCCGATCAATACACGAAGCACCTGCTCGTCTACCAGCGGCAGATCGCAGGCCAGCACCAGCCAGGCGGTATCGGGTTCTTCCCGAAAGGCGGATAAAATGGCGCCCATCGGCCCCAGGCCGAGAAAGGTATCCTGAATGGTCCGGAATCCGGGGATTTCCTGCCCTGCCGCCACCGACAAAACGGGCTCCAACCCCAGGTTGTCCATCATGTTGTACAGATAATCCCTTTGCGGAACGCCGTGGTAATCGAGCAGGCTTTTGTCCGTACCCATGCGGGTGCTTTGCCCGCCGGCCAGGATCAGGCCTTTTACCGGGGCGATGGCGCTTTCCAATTGTGCCGATAGCCAACGGGCTATACCGCTGCGATCATCCAGCCGGAGCCTCGGAATATCCTTCAGCCGGTCGCCCAAATGGTCGAGGACTGCCTGGGGAACCGGGTGTTCTTCCGGTAATTCCAGCACCAGGTCCACCTGGGTCAGCCGGTCCAGTTTCCGGCTCAACGAGTCAAATTTGCGCGGATCCAGGATCAGAACCTGGCGGGCAGCCGTAAAATGGTTGCCGTTGACCAGTACGGCGTCCGCGTCGTTGAACCACTCCCGGTATTGGAACGCATTGGGTTCGTCGTGCCGGTCCAGCCGGTGGTATTCGAGCTTGTTGGTGTAAACGGCATTCGCGCCCCCGGACAGCCACCCGCTTTCTTCCGGTTGGCTGTGGTGGTCGGCATCCATGCAGGCCAACCGGTATCGGGGGCTCAATTCGCGGACCAGGTCTGCAAACAATTCGTGAATACCCCCGCAGGGCGCCCCCATAAAGGCCCATTCCCTTCGCCCGAAATGCCCGGCGGCAGGCCGGGCCAGTTTGGCGTGTTTCTGATGTTTGGTTGTTTGCATGATCTCAAAGGTAAGTCGCCTGCGATTCGTAAGGTTACAAACAAAAAACAACTCCAGGAAAAGAATGGCTCAAATTCAAACGGGTTTTTCCCATTTGATCTCCTCCGCGCCGAAATGATGGGACAAAAAACGGCAAAGGGTGAAGAGATAGTCGGATAGCCGGTTGAGGTAAGTGATCAGGATGGGCGGCACCGGTTCTATTTCGGATAGCGCTACGGCCAGTCGTTCGGCCCGGCGGCAAACCGTGCGCGCCACATGGCATTGGGAAACGGCCACATGCCCGCCCGGCAGGATAAAACTGCGCAGCGGGGGCAGCTGCTCCGTCATTTCGTCGATGGCGTTTTCCAGTGTTTCCACAGCGCCGTCCGGCATTTCCGGAATATGCGGGCTGGGTTTGGCGCCGGCAGCCAGTTGCGAGCCTACCACGAACAGCAGGTGCTGGATGGACAGCAGTTGGGCCCGTACATCCCCGCGGTCCGCCTGATCCCGGAGCAAGCCGATATGAGCGTTCAACTCATCGACCGTCCCATAGGATTCGATGCGAATATGGTGCTTGGGCAGGCGGCTGCCGTCAAAAAGGGAGGTTTGGCCCTTGTCCCCGGATTTGGTGTAGATTTTGAAAGACATTTGAATTGATTCGATTGTCCGATTGATCCAATTGTTTCGATTCCTGGCGTCCGATCTTTGGTCAGCGTAATCGACTCAATCGAATTAATCGAATTAATCGAATTAATCGAATTAATTAAATCACATAGGTTGTCTGCTCAAAGCCCTGACCGGGTTGTCATTGGTGGTATCGCTTTCGATGAGGCCGTCTTTGAGGCGGACTACGCGATGGGCATGCTCGGCGATATCCGGTTCGTGGGTGACCAGGATCACGGTGTTGCCCTGTTCGTGGATCTCTTCGAAAATGCCCATGATCTCGATCGAGGTTTTGGAGTCCAGGTTACCGGTGGGTTCGTCCGCAAGGATAATGGACGGACTGTTGACCAGTGCCCGGGCGATGGCCACCCGTTGCCGCTGACCGCCGGACAATTCGTTGGGCTTGTGGTCCATCCGGTCGGCCAGGCCGACAGACTCCAGGACTTCAGCCGCGCGGCTCAGGCGCGCACTCTTGCTGGCGCCGGCATATACCAGCGGCAGGGCTACGTTTTCCAGGGCTGAGAGCCTGGGCAGCAGGTTGAAGGTCTGGAAAACGAAACCGATCTCCTTGTTGCGCACTTCGGCCAGTTCGGAGTCGGTCATGGTGCTGACGTTCGTTCCATTGAGGATATAATCACCGCTGGTCGGCGTATCCAGGCACCCCAGCAGGTTCATCAGCGTGGATTTACCCGAACCGGAAGGCCCCATCAGCGCTACAAATTCGTTCCTGCGGATGTCCATCGTAATGGATTGAAGGGCTTTCACCAGGGTATTACCCATCTGGTAGGTTTTCTGGAGATTTCTTACGGCAATGATTGATTCCATGAAATGAACGGATTGTTCGGTTAATTAATCTTGAATCGCCCTCCGGCGAAGTTGATCTGTCCTGCTAACCCTTAAAAGACGGTCGATCCCCCCAAATGGTTTCACCCTCTCTCACCCTCTCACCCCCTCTCTCTCTCTCACCCTCTCACCCTCTCTCCCTCACCCTCACACCTCCCCAATCACCTTAGGCGTCCTGAAATAAACCCCATCCGCATCCGGGGCATTGCTCAGGGCTGCTTCGCGGTCGATTTCGCCCTGCACCTCATCCGGCCGCAGTACGATCGGTTCATCGTTCAGGTAGGTTAGCGGTTCGACACCCTGCGTGTCAAGGCCGTTGAGCTGATCCACCATTCCGAGGATCTTGTTGAGGTCTTCCAGGATATGTTCGCGTTCTTCGGGCGACAATTCCAGCCTGGTCAATTGCTCAAGCTTTAAAACTAGGTCTTCTGTGATCACCATTGGAAAAAAATCGAAGTTTGGGCGGTTTTTTTCGGCAAAACGCCGGTTTCCGGCCGGGTCATACAGGTTGATAACGCAATATTAATAAAAAGTAACATAACGCAGGGCGGAAGAGTTGGATAGATTCTTTGGCTATTAAAAAGGGATGTCCTATTTTCGTGCCGCCGACCTGGAAAGGCGAATAACATAACTATGAGCATTTCGGAAAAGATCAAACACGTAGCCATTGCGGGCAATATCGGGGCCGGTAAGACCACCCTGTGCGAAAAACTGGCCAAAAATTTTGACTGGGACGTTCACTACGAATCCACAGACAATAACCCCTATCTGAGCGATTTCTATATCGATATGCAGCGGTGGTCCTTCAACCTGCAGATCTACTTCCTCAACAATCGCTATCAGCAGGTGCTCAAAATCCTCAATGGCGACCGCACCGTCGTCCAGGATCGCACCATCTACGAAGATGCCTATATTTTTGCCCCGAACCTGCACGACATGGGGCTGATGTCCAAAAGGGATTTCGATAATTATTTCAGCCTGTTCAAGACCATGTCCTCCCAAATTCAGCCGCCGGACCTGCTCATTTACCTCCGGGCCAGCATTCCGACCCTGGTGGAGCATATCCAGTCACGCGGGCGGGATTACGAAGGCAACATGAGCCTGGACTACCTCAAGCGGTTGAATGAACGGTACGAGAACTGGATCTCCGGCTACAAGGAGGGCAAGTTGCTCATCATACAAGCCGATGATATCGACTTTCAGAATCGCCCTGAAGACCTCGGCAAGGTCGTAGACATGGTCCGCGCGGAGCTGCACGGGTTATTTTAGTGCTCTAAGGCGTGGGCACACTGGCCTGCGCAGGCTGCATGTCAGCAGGCTTATCCCAACCTAACCATTCTTTTACGGTCTCCGGCAAGTGATCGCGCCATTGTCCGTCGCTGGCTGCCAGCAGGCCTCCGATCAATGCGGCGTGGAACAGAATAGTGAAGACCACCGCCCTGCGGCGATTCACCCGGATTCTTCTTTCAAACAGGTACTGGCTCATGGTCATTGGGTTTTTATTTCTTTGTAACGATGGTATCCGGATATGTATTTTGGACCTTGCGTTAAAAAAAGTTAAGATATAAAAGCCGTAACTTTTGGGGCTTGTGTTCGTTATTGTGTTAGTAAACCGGTTTTTAGCATGTCAACAAGTGAAACGCAACAAACTAAATTGCTGGGCGTCGGCTCCCGCGTCCGCCATCCGGGTTATGGCGACGGGGTTGTCATACGGCTCCACCAGGCGGCCTATGAAGTGGCCTTTATGCTGTACGGGATCAAATCCGTAGGCAAGGACTACAACGCCTGGGAAATCATCGAAGCAATCGAAGCCGATTCAGCCGTCACCTATTCCGAAGCCGAGAAATCGCTGAAAAGAATTCTGCGGGAGTTTTCCGATATCTCGGAAGTCGTGCCCCTCGGCGACCGCTGGGACAAGGGCACCCTGATCCTGAAACCATCCGATGAAAGCCTGAAACCAAAGGAAATTCCCATCGAAGCCTTTTTCCACAAGATTGTAATGGTCAGGGACCGGCTGCGGGTCATGGAGCAACGGGTCAACAGCAGCAACCTCAACGACGAGGAAAAGGTCAATCTCCAGCAATATATTACCCGGATTTACGGGAGTCTCACCACTTTTAACGTCCTTTTCAAATATAAGGAGCACAATTTCGTTGGTGATAAAGGAGACCGGGAATGAAAAAACTGTTTTTGTTTTCAATGCTGGCAGCCCTCGCAACCCTTGCAGGCTGTTTTGTCATGCCGCATCCTTACACGGGGCTGGCGCCTGGCCCCTGGCGTGCAGTGCTCAAGCTCGATCCGAAACCGATCACCCCGAATCCCAAGGGCGAACCGCTCCCGGAAAAGGTCAATTACGAGTTTGAAGAGGTCACCGAAGGGGAATTGCCGTTCCTCTTTGAAGTCGTCTATGACAGTGAAACGGACTTCCACCTGGACATCATCAACGGAGAAGAACGGATCCGGGTCGACGACATCACCTTCGGCCGGGATATCCGCACCGCAAAGGACACCATCCTCATCCGCTTTCCGGTTTTCGATTCCTATATCAGCGCCATCGTCGAAAGCAATATCATGGAAGGCCTTTGGGTCGTCAATTACCGGGAGAACTATTCCATCCCGTTCGTAGCCTATTTCGGAAAGGATTACCGGTTCTCCACCCTGAAAAAAGAGCCCGTCGCGGACATCAGCGGCCGCTGGGAAACCACCTTCGAACCTGAGGACGAAGACCCCTACAAAGCCGTCGGGGAATTCACCCAATCCGGCAACCGGCTCTCCGGCACCTTCCTGACCGAAACCGGCGACTACCGCTACCTGGAAGGGACCATACAGGCCGACAAGATCTACCTCTCCACTTTTGACGGTGCGCACGCCTTTCTCTTCGAAGGCAAGATCCTGAACGACGGTTCGATGATCGGCTCTTTCCGGTCCGGCTCCCACTTCAGGTCCGTTTGGGAAGCCAGGCGCAATTCGGAATTCGCGCTCAGCAATCCCGATTCCCTGACCCATTTGATGCCGGGCGTAACGGACTTTAATTTTTCCTTCCCGAATCCGGACGGCAAAATGGTGTCCCTGTCCGACCCCGCCTATCAGGGCAAGGTCAAACTGGTGCAGATCATGGGTACCTGGTGCCCCAATTGCCGGGATGAGACCCATTTCCTGAAAGAATACCTCGATGCGCATCCCGACCAGGACCTGGCCGTTATCGGCCTGTCCTTCGAACGCTACGACGACGAATCCAGGTCCATGGCTGCCATCCGCACTTTCCGGGAAAAGATGGCGTTACCTTATGAGGTTCTGCTGGCGGGCAATTACAACAACGGGGATGCCGCCGCCCGCCTGCCCATGCTCGACCGGGTCATGTCCTACCCCACCCTGATCTTTGTAGACCGAAACAACCGCGTACGACGGATCCATACGGGCTTTTCAGGCCCTGCCACCAAGGAATACGAATCTTTCAAAGCCGGCTTTCAAAAGACCATCGAGCAATTGACCGGCGAACAAACTACCCAATAAATCCAATTTCAACAATGAGTTCAAAAAACATCGTACTGGCTTACGCCGATCAAAACGAGCCGTTGGCTCAACAAATCCAAAACGAACTTGAACTGGGCGGTATCACCGTAGCCCATGCCAAAGGCGCAAAATCAGGAGATGCACCGTTGCTTTCCGAACAATTGACCGAAAAACCTGGCCCTATCCTTTTACTGATCACCGACAACTTCCTCCATTCCGCCAATTGCATGGAGGGTATGCTCTCCTTCCTGCAGGAAAGGCGCGAAGACATCATGCCCATCATCGCAGAAGGCACCCGCAGGAATGAACTCGGGGAAGACATCGCCGTGCCGACCCATTTTGAAAGGATCAGCGATATCATCCAATATATCAACCACTGGCAGGACCTTTACCTCGACCTGCGCCGGCAAAAACGCGAACAGACCGGCAAAAGCGAAGAAGCGCTCCAGGAACAACTGCGCGTGGTCCGGGAAATTTCCAGCGAGATCAGCGAATACCTCCGGCAACTGCGCAGCCTGAATTACGCCCTGTTCGAAAACCTGGAAAATGAAGACTACCTCCAGGTATTCCGCTTCCTCAATATCATGCCCAACTGGGAAACCTTCCGCGCAAAAAGGAAATCCGCCGGCGCACCGCGGGCAACCGCCGTTCAACCCGTCGGTCACGAACCGGAAGAAGCCGAAGAACCGGAAGAAGAGTCCAGCGAGGTTTTCGTCGCGGAGGAACCCACCGTGGAAGACGTCCATGAACCCCTGCTCCACCCCGAGGAAGCGGAAGAGGAAATGGAAACGCCGGTCGATCCTGAGGATGAAATAGCCGATGAACCGGTGATCGGAGCGGAAGAAGAAACCGAAGACGCCGGTTCTCCGGATGAAGAAGAAATTCCGGGTTCGCACCAAATGAACGAACCGCTTCCGGAACAGGAAGAAATCCCGGAACCCCCTGCCTACGAAGAAGAAACCATCCCGGAACCGATCGCAATGAACGGCGCCGGATATCACCCGCCGCAAAGCGAAATCACGCCGGAAAGCATATTGGAAAAAGCGCTGCATGCCGATCCGGAAGATGCGATCGACATCCTGGAACAAGGCCTGGAACAATACCCCGATAATGCGGCCATGCTTTACCGCCGGGCCGTACTGCTGGTCAAATCGCGGGAAGACCACGAAAACGCGATGAACGTGCTCAATAACCTGCTTGCGCTGCACCCGACCCACGTCGAAGGCCTTTTCCTGCGCGGAGAACTGGCCGAGACCGCCGGCGACCACAACCAGGCCCTGGAAGATTACCGGAAGGTGGCTTCCATGAACCCGCAGTTCCCGGATATTTTCTACCGGCTCGGGCTGGTAAAAGGCCACTTCATGGGCGACATCAGCGGCGCCCTCAAAGATTTTCAGGAAGCGGTCAAGCGCAATCGCGGCAACGTGGACGCCTATTACCAGATCGGCCTGATCCTGAACGAAGCCATGAGTGATCCGAACCAGGCGGAATCCTACTTCCGCAAAACCGTCAGCCTGGACCCCGACCACGAATTTGCCCATTACGACCTCGCCCTCATTTATCACAAGCGCGGCGACCGGGCAGCGGCATTCGAATCGTACGTTGAGGCGGCCAGGGTCAATCCGGAAATGAAAACGCCGGAGAACGACCTGGCTTTTTCCTTCGACCCCAATAAAGCTTCCGGATTGCAGCACGATACCATCAGCGCGCTGAAGGAAAACCTGGCCAGACTGGAAGAACTGATCCGGGTACGCGAAGAGGAAGAAGCCAGGAACCAGCCGACCCTCAAGGGCGAAGGCAAGGTCGCGCTCATCACCGGCGCAACCTCCGGCATCGGATATGCCACAGCCCGGGCTTTTGCCGGGGAAGGTTATCGCCTCATCCTGACCGGCCGCCGCGAAGACCGGCTGGAAGAGCTCAAATCGGCGCTGGAATCCGAGCTGTCCGCTCAGGTACTCACCCTCGCTTTCGACGTTCGCGACCAAAAAGCGGTAGAGGATGCCATCGGGCAATTGCCCGCGGAATGGACGGGTATCGACATCCTGGTCAATAACGCCGGCAAAGCCAAAGGCCTGGATCCCATCCAGGAAGGCCACCTCGACCACTGGGAGGAAATGATCGATACCAACCTCAAAGGCTTGCTGTACGTCACCAGGGCCGTTGCGCCGGGCATGATCGCCCGCCGGGAGGGCATGGTGATCAATATCGGTTCTTCCGCCGGTAAGGAAGTCTACCCCAAAGGCAATGTGTATTGCGCCACCAAATCGGCCGTCAATGCCCTTACGGAAGGGATGCGGCTCGACCTGCATGCCCACAATATCCGCGTGGGCATGGTGAACCCCGGCCATGTGGAAGACACCGAATTCGCGCTCGTCCGCTTCGACGGCGATGCCGAACGGGCCAAGATCTACGAGGATTTCCAACCGCTGAAAGCCGAGGATGTCGCGGAAGCGATCCTGTTCATGGCTACCAGGCCGCCGCATGTCAATATTCAGGATATTTATATGCTCGGTACGCAGCAGGCCAGCAATCTGGTGATCAACCGGTCGGGGAGGTGAGAGAGGGTGAGAGGGTGAGGGGGTGAGAGAGGGTGAGAGGGTGAGAGGGGGATTGTCAGGAAATATTGCGATATTTGTAGAAAAACCCATGCAGTTGTTCCTAAAAGCCAAACATTGGCAATTGTTTTGCGCATTTTTCCTGATCCCGGTGTTGATCCCGGTGGTCGCTGTCCCGCTTTTGGTCAGCTCCCGCGATCCGTTCCTGTTCATTTCCTTCATGATCCCTGCAAGTTTGGGGGTGAGTCTGTTTTCAGCCCTGCTGATGTTCGGCTGGCTGAGGGCCATGGTCATGGGGTTGAAACATCGGGTCCCGGCGGACGTCCGGATCAATTACAGGACCTTTAACTGGTTTTGGGGGTTTCCGCTTGCTTATCTCACCATTGGCATAGGTTTAATCTTCTGGCTTTTTACCTCCGGCAGGTTTCCCTTTTTTCCGCCCCCGGGGCCTGATACGCTGTTCGCCATATTTCCGCTCATGCTGGTCCATCTGTTCGCCGTTTTTTGCATCTTCTATTGCATGTATATCGCGGCAAAGACCATTAAGGCGGTTGAACTAAAGCGGAATGTCGCCTTCGGGGATTTCATCGGCGAGTTTGTGTTGATCTGGTTCCAATTCATCGGCGTATGGTTCATCCAGCCTAAGTTAAACAAATGGTCGGATAAAACCGGAAACAACGACCCATTGGATTTGGTCTGATCCCAGATTTTTTCAAAAGAAATTGCAACAAATACGAAAAATGTTGAAATTTGCGTTTGTTAGAAACGTAATCAGCAGCAACTGTACTATTCCACGCTTCGCAACATTAGTCTCGGATCTTCCATTTCCCTGGAACTTAAGCACCCTTAAGGAGGAAATGCTATCTTCATACCAAAACAAAACTTTTTTCACCATGAGAATGCTTACCATCTTATCGTTGGCCGCCCTGTTTCTGATCAGCGGTCAAGTACAAGCCCAGGATGCCAAACTGACGAAAGAAGAGAAGAAGTACTGGAAAAAACAGCTGAAGGATTACAAGAAAAATCCGGAAGCGCTGAAAGATCTGACCCTGGATGTAGAAAAATACAAGCAACAGGCGGATGATTACCAGCAGCAGCTGAATTTCCTGGAATCGGAGAAAGCCCAGCAGGAAAGCCGCGTTTCCCAATTGGAAGCCGACAATATCCAGCTCAATAACCGGCTCCTGGAAGCGCAGAACCAGATCCAGCGCCTGTCCGACGAAAATGACACCTTTGCCTCCAAAGGCAACGACATGGGCGAGGACATGAACGGCATCGTCTTCAAGGTCCAGATCGGCGCCTACGAGAAGACCTATATCCCCGAAAACCTGGATACGTCCGAAAGCATCACCTTTGAAGCCGCCGACGGCATGCAGAAAGTCATGGTGGGTTACTTCCGCGACTACGGCCAGGCCAAAGACCTGATGAAACACATGAAAAAGATCGGCTTGAAAGACGCCTGGGTAGTCGCCTATCAGGATGGCGTCCGGGTTGACCTGACCTCGGTTGTGCCGAAAGCTGATCAATAATTCAGTCAGTCGTAAGTTGTAAGTCGTAAGTTGTAAGTCGTAAGCTTTTCCGTAATTACTTACGACTTACAACTTACAACTTACGACTAATCACCCCAACTTCTTAGCAAAAGAATCCTTCAAGCCAACCGTCAGGTTGAATACCGGCTTGTCCGCCGAGGTATCCGGATCCGCGCAGAAATAGCCTTTTCTGATGAATTGGAACTGCTCGCCGCCCTGTGCGTCGGCCAGGCTCGGCTCTACGTAGGCTGTGATCACGTTCAGGGATTCCGGATTGAAAAATTCCAGAAAATCCTTGTCTTCATGGCTCGCCGGTTCCGGATCGGTGAACAGCCGGTCGTACATGCGCACCTCCGCTTCTTTGGCATGCGCTACCGAAACCCAGTGGATGGTGCCTTTCGCTTTGACGCCCGACGTATCGGCTCCGCTGCGGCTGTCCGGGTAATAGGTACAGTGAATTGCGGTGATTTCTCCGGAGGCCGGATCTTTCACCGCCTTCTCGCAGTGCAGGATATAGGCGCTTTTTAACCGCACATCCTGCCCCGGCGCCAACCGGAAGTATTTTTTGGGCGGATCTTCCATGAAATCGTCCCTTTCGATATACAGCTCCCGGGAAAACGGCAGGGTCCGTACGCCGGCCTTTTCGTCTTCCGGGTTGTTTTCCGTTTCGAGGTATTCCACCTGCCCTTCCGGATAATTGGTGATCACCAGTTTCACGGGGTCCAGCACGGCCATCACCCGGTTGGTGGTCCGGTTGAGCTCCTCCCGGACGCAGAATTCCAGCAATTCGATCCCGATCAGGTTGTCCCGTTTGGCAATGCCGGCCCGGTTGCAGAACTCCCGGATGGCGGCCGGCGGAAAGCCCCTGCGGCGCATGCCCGCAATGGTCGGCATGCGGGGGTCGTCCCAGCCGGTGACGAAGTTGTCCTCAACCAGTTTGAGCAATTTGCGCTTGGACGTGATCATGTAGGTGACGTTCATCCGGGCGAATTCGATCTGCCGGGACGGGAAGATCTCCAGGTTCTGGATAAACCAGTCGTACAACGGCCGGTGGTGGATAAACTCCAGCGAACAAAGCGAGTGGGTGATCCCTTCGATCGAGTCCGACTGACCGTGGGCGAAGTCGTACATCGGGTAAATGCACCAGTCGTCGCCCGTCCGGTGGTGGTGTTCATGCTTGATGCGATACATGATGGGATCGCGCATATGCATGTTCGGATGGCTCATATCGACTTTGGCCCGCAGGACCCTTGAGCCGTCCGGGAATTCGCTGTTTTTCATCCCTTCGAACAGGCGCAGGTTCTCCTCGATGCTCCGTTCCCGGTACGGGCTGTTGGTCCCCGGTTTGTCGGTGCTGCCCTTCATGGCGGCGATCTCCTCGGGCGTGGAGTCGTCTACGTAGGCCAGGCCTTTGCGGATGAGCAGGAGGGCGTATTCGTACAACTGCCCGAAATAATCGGAAGCGTAATACTCCGTATCGTGCCATTGGTACCCGAGCCAGCGGATATCGTTCTTGATGTTTTCTACATAGTCGGTCTTCTCCGTGGTGGGGTTGGTATCGTCCAGGCGAAGGTTGGTCAGGCCGCCGTATTTTTTGGCGATCTCAAAATTCAGCACGATGGCCTTGGCGTGTCCGATGTGGAGATAACCGTTGGGTTCCGGCGGGAAGCGCGTGTGTACCCTGCCGGCGTGTTTTCCGTTCCTGATGTCCTCTTCGATGAATTCCTCGATAAAATTCAGGGATTCTTTGCTTTCTTCGCTCATAATTGACTGGTTTACATGTATTCCGGCATATCAATGCCCAAAAGGTCCATCCCTGTTTTCAACACCTTGCTGACGACGGTGCTCAGCACCAGACGAAATGATTTGGCGGCTTCGGTGTCGGCATTCAGGATAGAATGGTCGTGGTAAAATTTATGGAACGATTTGGCCAGGCTGTAACAAAAGTTCGCGATGGTGGAAGGATCATAGTTCTCCGCCGCTTCCAGGATCAATCCCGGAAAACTGTACACGGCGTTGACCAGGTCCTTCTCCTCGGGGTTCAGGTCGGCATATTCCCTGCAGGCGTCGGCCGGGAAAGCCGGCGCGTTCCGGATAACCGACCGGATCCGGACGAATGCGTTCTGTATATAGGGACCGGTTTGCCCTTGCAGGTCGACCGATTCCTTGGGGTCAAAGGTCATCCGTTTTTTGGGATGGACCTTGGTGATATAGAATTTCAGGGCGGACAATCCGATATTGCGGATGATCTCTTCCTGTTCTTCGGCCGTGAGGTTGGCTGTCCGTTCCCTTTCCTGGGAGCTGTCCCTGGCGTCGGCGATCACCTCTGCGATCAGGTCGTCGGCGTCCACCACAGTGCCTTCCCTTGATTTCATTTTGCCGGTGGTCAGGTCCACCATGCCGTAGGAGAGGTGGAACAAGCCGCCGGCGTAGGGCTCACCCAGGCGTTTGATCAATTCGAACAGGACCTGGAAGTGGTAATTCTGTTCATCGGCCACCACATAGATCATTTTATCGGCGCCGTGGTCGAGATAGCGCTGGTGGGCGGTACCCAGGTCCTGGGTGACGTACAGGGAGGTTCCGTCGCTCCGCAGAATGGCTTTTTTGTCCAGACCGGCATCCTCCAGGTCGGCCCATACGGAGCCGTCTTCCTTGCGGTAGAACACGTTTGCATCCAACCCCTTCTGCACCATATCCTTGCCCAGGAGGTAGGTTTCGGATTCGTAGTACAGCTTATCGAAAGCGACCCCCAATGCGGCGTAGGTCTGTTCAAAGCCTTCATAGACCCAACCGTTCATCTGCTTCCACAGGGCAATCGTATCCGGATCGCCGGCTTCCCAGCGGCGCAGCATGTCTTTGGCCTGGGCGCCGAGGGCGCTGAATTCGTTGAAATACTGGTTTTTGTAGGCTTTGAAGAATTCTTCGCCGGTCTGCTCCGGTTTTTTCTTATCCGCCAGGATGCCGATACCTTTTTCGGACTGCTGCCAGGCCTTGTATTCCTCCTGGAATTGCTTTTCGAACAGCACGTAGTATTCCCCGACGAAGTGATCGCCCTTTTTGCCGGTCGAACCGGGCGTAGCGCCGCCGGCATACTTCTGCCACGCCAGCATGCTCTTGCAAATGGCAATCCCCCGGTCGTTGATGATCTGGATGCGAACCACCTCGTAGCCGGCGGCCTGCAGGATCTTGTAGGACGACCATCCCAGCAAAATATTCCGGATATGGCCCAGGTGAAGCGGCTTATTGGTGTTCGGCGAGCAAAATTCCACCAACACCTTTTTACCGTTGGACGGTTGTCTGCCGAAATGATCGTCAGCGTAGGCTTCCTGGATGAAATCCACCCAGAACCGGTCGCTGATGACGAGGTTCAGGAAGCCGTTCACGACATTAAAACGCGCAACTGCCGGGATTTCGCCGAGCAGGAAATCACCGAGTTCCCGGCCGATGTCTTCCGGTTTTTTCCTGGCAACCTTGGTATACGGGAAAACCACAATGGTATAATCGCCTTCGAAGTCCTTGCGCGTCAGGTTCCAGGTGACCTGTCCGGGTTCGGTTTCAAAGCCGTAAAGGGATTTCACTCCATTTACTACACCATCGAGAATAACGTCAATAACCTTCATACAGACAAAATGGATTCGGCGGCCAAATATAAGACCTTATTCTGTTATTTAATTGGTTCGATTGGTTCGATTGGTTGGATTGGTTCGATTGGTTCGCCACGCCGCGGCATGGTCGATTGGTTGGATTGGTTCGAATTTTAGCATCCGTCGGTTGGTCAGCTTAATCCCCGCCTGTGCCCCGTCGCCGAAGCGGCTATGGCGCATAGGAGACCGGCCGGCAGGGATTCATTCGCAACATTCCAAAAATCGATCCAATGGCCAGGGTCAGGCGCGGGGGATTTCCTTCACCAGGATGATCCGGCCGGGAATGCAGGGGCCGTAGGCGGAAAAACCTTCCCAGGGGCCGACCAGTTTCAACTGGCCCAATTCCTTGACCAGGGTAAGTTTGCCGCTCTTGAAGCACCATTCCAGGTTATCCACTTTTTTGCTGTCCACGATTTTGACTTCTGTGAACTGGATGGTCTTATCGTCCATCACAAAAGCGGTCAGTTCCATTTCGGCGTAGATCTCATCCACTTTCACGTAGGACCGGCCTTCCAGGTTTCTGCCGACCTGTCGGAAATACATTTCGAAATCGTACAGGGACCGGTAGCCGCCGTCGTTTTGGGTGATCACGCCTTTCCATTTCCCGACAAAAGCTTCCTGGGCCCGAACTTCCTGCGGGTTTGCCGTCAGCAGGATAAAGAGGACCGGAAGGGATGCGCAGGATGCGCAGTGGGTCAAAAGCCGGGTAAAGAAATTCATGTTGATGAAAGCTTTCATTACAAAACGAAAAAAACAGGGTTATAGTTCCTGTTCGAAAATGCTGAAGATGGTCTTGCCGTAGTGCCGATCCTGAATAAAATGGGGATGGGTCTTGAAATCGTGGTGCGGGTTATGTTCCAGCACGAGCCATCCGCCGGGCTTCAGGAGTTTGTGTTCAAAAATCAGTCCGGGGATCTGGTCGAGGTTGGGCAGGCCGTAGGGCGGGCCCGCAAAAATATAGTCGAACTGATCGCGGCAACCGGCGATGAATTTGAAGACGTCCGAACGGAAGATTTTCAGTTCGCCGGCCAGACCTAACTGGGCGGCCGTTTTTTTGACGAAATCAACGCAGGAACCGAATTTGTCGACATAGGTTACGTCTTCACATCCTCTGGAGATGAACTCATAGCTGTGGTTGCCGGTGCCGCCGAACAGGTCCAGCACCTTGATCTCCTCAAAATCAAAAGTATTGTTCAGGATGTTGAATAATCCTTCCTTGGCAAAGTCCGTTGTCGGGCGGGTAGGCCATTTATCCGCCGGGGGATAAAAACGCCTGCCTTTGAATTTTCCTCCGATTATCCTCATAATAATGGGCGTTGAACGGCCTGCAGGGCATTCGGTCAACCGAATTGCCGGGTAGCGAGCAGGTCGGCAAAAAAATAGGACGGCAGCGCTTTCACCTTATCTCCCGGCACAAGCGAGGTTGGGGGTACCCAGAAATGGAGCTTGGGCATATACCGTTCCAGCCTCCGGTAAATTTCAGAATCGGCCATGAGCCGGCCGGCCAGATAGAGCGGGGTGTCTTTGGGTTTGACGCCGACCTGTTGGCAAACCAGCATGATATAATACAGAAAATCATGGGCCGAATAAAAGGGAAAAGAGTTGATAAAATGCAAAGCTCCCCTGTCGAAGGCCATGATCTTCAACTGCTTGTCCTTTACCAGCACCCAAAGGTGAAATCCGGGCTGGTTTTGTCCGTGCTGGTTAAGGGCTTTCAGCAGGCAGGCATTGAGATGGGTCCATTCCGCCTCCGGGAAAGCTTGTTCGAGGCGCTGTTTGATCTCCGGCAATACGCTGTATACCAGGACGGCGCCGAATCCGTCGACTTCTTCGACATCCACCTCCGGGGCGGCGGCAGCGGAGGAGAGGTGAGCCAGGTAGCTCCGTTTTTCCTCTTCCCGGAACAAGCGTTTGGGAGACAGCGCCATTCTCGAATCGTCGATAGCGATGCGGGTATGGCTGTAACCGGCCTGAAGCCATTTATCGGCGTTCAGGGTTTGGTCCAGCCAGCGGTGGCGATGGAGCCTTTTATCAAAATCGTATTCGCGGATGACCTTGATGTGATTGTGATCGTCGACGACCATATACGCGAAGCTGTCCACCCCGACCAGGATGGACAGCTTGCACGATAAAGTATCATTTACCGAAAATCGGTCTTCTACAAGGTCAAATTTGATCATTCCCAGTTGCCTGACAAGTTCGGTGCGCCCATATTGCCGAATTTGATCGGCTTTTTGGGATCGTACTTCTGATCATAACGCGCGAAACGCTTGTCTTTGTATGGCCCCATGAATTTTTCCCTCGGAACGCCTACTTCCACAACCGGCACATTGGTGCTCTGGTAGGTGATGGTATCGGCCTGGATGTCGAAAGTGGCGTGATTTTCGCCGTAAGGCACATAGCGCAGCGAATCGAGGTTGATGCCCAGCCGCTTGATCGAGTCGATCGCCGGCGTGAAAATGGTATCAAACTGAACAGTACCGGTAAAATTGGGGTCATCGGGGTCGCCGATCACCTTTATGGTAGCGAATTTTTCGGTTGAAAGCACTTTGATCAGGGAGTCGAAAGAAGGCGCGAAACCGCCTTTGATGGACCGGAACATTTCCTGAGTGGTGCGGATTTGCCTTAAACGTTCAATTACAGCATCTTCCCGCTTGGTCCTTTCGGCCTGAAAAGCAATAGGTTCGCGTATGCTTTGGATGAGTACCCAACCAAGCAGTACGATAATTAGTAATAGGACGATGTTTACGACTAATCTCATTTTTCGATTTGTTTTGGTGCAATATTAAGCAATCCGTTTGAAACAGTGGCGCGCCTTTAACCAGAAATTATCGAAATTTGCCGGTCCGGACAACCATTATCCCTGTAAAGATGCCATTTTTACCGGGTTTGGCGTGTAAAAATTGAATATGCAGACCACAATTTTGGGAATAGAATCCTCGTGCGACGACACTTCGGCGGCCATTCTGCGGGACGGGGCAGTGCTGAGCAATCTCGTTGCGGGCCAGGAGGCGCACAAGTTGTACGGCGGCGTGGTGCCGGAGGTCGCCTCCAGGGCGCACCAGGTGCATATTGTCCCGGTGGTGGATGCCGCCCTGAAAAAAGCCGGTGTTGGGTTGGAGGAGCTTTCTGCGGTGGCTTTCACCCGCGGTCCGGGTCTGGCCGGCTCGCTGATCGTCGGGGTATCCTTTGCCAAAGCCCTCGCGCTGAGCCTGGATATCCCGTTGGTGGAGGTCAATCACATGCAGGCCCACGTATTGGCCCATTTCGCCGAACCGCCGTACCCGGCATTCCCGTTCCTCTGCCTGACGGTATCCGGCGGCCATACCCAGATCGTACGGGTAAAGGACCCCCTGAACATGGAAGTCCTGGGCCATACCCTCGACGACGCGGCCGGCGAGGCCTTCGACAAAACCGGAAAACTGCTCGGCCTCGATTATCCGGCAGGCCCGCTGATCGACAAACTGGCCCGGCAGGGGACTCCCCGATTTCCCTTTCCCCGCCCGCAGATCCCGGGGTTGGATTTCAGTTTCAGCGGCCTCAAAACCGCCATCCTTTATTTCCTCCGGCAAGCACTGGAAAAAGACCCCGAATTCATCCGCAACAACCTGGCGGATATCTGCGCCTCCGTGCAACAGATCATCGTGAACACCTTAATGGACAAACTCGAAAAAGCCGCCGCTGAAACCGGCATCCGGGAAATCGCCGTAGCCGGCGGGGTTTCCGCCAATTCAGGCCTGCGCAGCGCCGTTGAATCAGCCGGCAAGCGCCTGGGCTGGAATACCTACATCCCCAAACTGGAGTACTGTACGGACAATGCCGGCATGATCGCCGTAGCGGGTTATTACAAATACCTCAAAGGCGAATTTTCCGGGCAGGATGTTGGGCCGCTGGTGCGCTGGAGTGTTTGAGGTTATGGTGGTTTATGGTGGTTTATGATGGTTTATTGTGGTTTGTGATGGTTTATGATGGTTTATGGTGGTTTATGATGGTTTATGATGGTTTATTGTGGTTTGTGATGGTTTATGGTGGTTTATTGTGGTTTATGATGGTTTATGATGGTTTATGATGGTTTATTGTTGTTTAGGATGGTGGGGCCAACAACAACAAACAACAACAAACAACAACAAACAACAACAAACAACCATAAACAACAATAAACCTATAACATCCCCTTCAACACCTTCCAGACGTTCTCCAAAACGATTTTCTGTCCTTTCACGTTGGGGTGAATGCCGTCAGCCTGGTTCAAATCGGGGATGCCGCCGACGCCTTCGAGCAGAAAGGGGATGAGCTTTACGTCAAATTCTTTGGCCAGGCGGGGGTAGATGCTCCGGAATTCGTCGGTGTAGGTTTTTCCCATATTGGGCGGGGCTTCCATGCCGGCGAGGATGATCTTTGCTTCGGGAGCGGCCTTTTTGACCTTTTCGATGATGGAAACCAGGTTCTGGTAACTGACCTTGGGGTCGATGCCGCGGAGGCCGTCATTCCCGCCGAGTTCCAGGACAAAAATGTCAACGCCCTGGTCCAGGACCCAGTCCACGCGTTCGTTGCCGCCGGAAGTGGTTTCACCGCTCAAGCCGGCATTAACGGCCTTGTACCGGAGGCCGAGTGAATCCAGCCGTTCCTGGACAAGGGCTACAAATCCCTGGGCGGGGTCGAGTCCGTAGGCGGCGGTCAGGCTGTTGCCGAAAAAGATGATCTTGGCGGGCGCTGCTTCAGGCGTTGCGGATTCAGCCGTGGTATCGCCTTCATTTTCAACAGCTTCCTCGCCGGGTGTTGAACTGTTATTGCAAGCCCCCGTCAGGAGGATCAACATGAGCCAGGTTAATTTTTTCATAATTCCGGAATGATTCGAAAAGGTTGTTTTCATGAATAAGGATTAATATTGCCTGTAAGTTCAAATTTGGGGCAATGTATTCAAATTCCGCAGCACCGCTCCAACCCGAAAAGCATTCCAAAACCGACGGCCAATGAATTTTCCAGGACTCATCGATCTCCAGATCAACGGATATATCGGCATTGATTTTTCCTCTCCCGACCTGACCGAAGCGGACGCGATCCGGGCATTTGAAGCCATTGTCAAAAGCGGCGCCAGGGGTTTTTTCCCGACCATCGTCACCTCGCCCCTTGCGCTTTTCGAACGGAACCTGCCCATCCTCGCCCGCGCCATGTCAGACCGGATCTGGGGAAAACATGCCTTGGGCATCCATGTCGAAGGCCCGTTCCTCTGCCCGCTGCCCGGCTATATCGGCGCGCATAAACCGGAATGGGCGCTGGATCCCGACCCGGAGCTGCTGCGACAATTTCAGGTCTGGGCGGACGGCAAGATACGGATTTTGACCATGGCCGCCGGCCAACCCGGCGCTGACGAACTGGCGAAAAAAGCTGTTTCAATGGGTATTTCCGTCTTCCTGGCCCATCAGAAATGCGAAACCGCGGACCTGCTGGAGATGGTTGAACACGGCGCAAAGGCCTTCACCCACCTCGGCAACAGCATTCCGCACGAGCTCGGCAAACACAAAAATCCGCTCTGGTCGGCGTTTCTGATCGACGGACTGTCAGCTACCGTGATACCGGACGGTTTTCACCTGAGCCTCGAATTGCTCCGGGTCATTATCAAGGTAAAAGGCCCCGACCGGGTCGCCGTGATCAGCGATGCATCGCCTTTTGCAGGGCTCCCGCCAGGCCGGTACGCCACCCCGAGCAATGAGATTTCCCTGGAAGAGGACGGCAAGCTGTGGAACCCCGTTAAAAAATTCCTGGCCGGTTCTTCGTTCAGCATGTTGCGCTGCATGAACTACCTGGCCGCCAATGTCGACCTCCGGCCCGAGGACCTGTTGAAAACGGCCTTCCTCAACCCGCTTCGCCTGACCGGCCTGAACCCGGAATCCGTTCCGGAGACCGACTACCGGATCGACTACGACCCGGCTCAAAGGACCTTCCGGTTGACCGAACCATAACTTTAGGGCAAAAGTTGCGTTGAACTGCGGAGGCTTTTATCTTTGTCGCCAACTACTTGTCATGAGCAAACCCAAGAAAAAACCGACCGGCAACCCGGCCAAAAGGACGAGCCCTTCCCCGGCAGTGAAGGCGGCTCCCAAACCCGCATCCCAGACCGGGTTCTGGAAAAGGAACTGGCCCGGCGCGGTCATCCTGTTGATCTTACCCTTTGCGCTGTACGGGGCATCCCTGAAATACGGCTACGTGCTGGACGACAAGATCGTACTGTCGGAAAACAACTTCGTCAAAAAGGGCCTGGCCGGTATCGGCGACATATTTTCCACCGAGAGCTTTACAGGCTACCTGGGCGAGCAGAAAAACCTGGTAGCGGGATCGAGGTATCGCCCGCTGTCCATCGCCACTTTTGCCGTTGAGCACCATTTCTGGGGTTTGAATCCGCGCAACAGCCATTTTCTGAATATCCTTTTTTACGCATTGACCGGGCTGCTGTTGTTCAGGGTACTTGCGCTGTTTCTGCGGCAGGATAAAGACCGGAAATGGCATATGGCCTTGCCGATGCTGGCCGCTGTGCTGTTCATCCTGCATCCGATCCACACCGAGGTGGTCGCCAACATCAAGGGCAGGGATGAGATCCTGGCGCTGTTGCTGTCATTGGGGGCATTTTATTTCAGTTACCGGTACGCGGTTTACCGTAAAATAGCGGACCTTGCCCTGGCGGGTCCCGTATTCCTGCTGGCGCTGCTGGCCAAGGAGAATGCCCTGACTTTTCTGGCGGTGATCCCGGCAGCTTTGTACCTGTTCGCGAAAACGCCCTGGCGCCGGATCCTGACCGCGATGGCGCCGTTGTTCGCCGCGTTCATTGTTTATCTGGTCATCCGGGTCAGCGTCATCGGTTTTTTGCTGGACAGCGGCCAGGAGATCACCGGGATCATGAACAATCCGTTTTACGGGCTTTCCCCCGGGCAGCGATCGGCCATGATCACCTATACCCTGGGCAAGTACCTTCAACTGCTGTTCTTTCCCCACCCGCTGACCCACGATTATTACCCGTATCAGGTGCCGCTCATGAATTGGGGGGATTGGCGGGCGCTGCTTTCCCTTTTCCTTAATCTGGGGCTGATCTATATTGCCGTCCGGGTATTCCGGAAAAAGCCGGTATTGTCCTGGTCGATCTTCTTTTATTTCGCTACGCTTTCCATTGTCTCGAATATCGTGATTTCAGTCGGCGCGCCGATGAACGAGCGCTTCGTGTATTTCTCCTCTGCGGGTTTCTGCCTGGCGCTGGCCTGGTTGGCGGTTGAGTACCTGCCCGAAAAATTAAAGCTTGGGGCGCCGCGCAATGCCTGGTTCAGTCTGGGATTGCTGGGGTTGATCGCGGCCGGGTATGCGGTGAAGACGGTTACCCGCGTACCGGACTGGGAGAACGAAATGACCCTCAACCGGGCGGCGATCAAAGTGTCCGTCAATTCGGCGCGCGCCAACAGCTATATGGCCTATTCCCTGTACCGCGCCGGGGTGGATGAAACCGACCAAACCCGGAAAAAAGCCCTGTTTGACGAAGCCACGCCGTATGTTGACCGCGCATTGGAGATCTACCCGGAATATACCGATGCGCTGACCTGCAAAGGCGGCCTTGTAGCCGGTTACTACCAGATGGACGGCAATATCGACAACCTGCTGGACGGCTTTTACCAGCTCCTGGCGGCACGGCCGGTCGATTTCATCACCCAGTACCTGGAATACGTCAATAACCGGGCGCCGGCCCGGAAAATGACCGATTTCTACCACCGGGCAGCCTACCAGTTGCTGGCGGTGGAAAAACGAAATTTCCCGCTGGCGATCCAATACCTCAATTACGGCCTGAAGATCGACCCGAACAACATCCTGCTGCTGGAAGACCTGACAGAAACCTATGCCATGGCCGGACAGCAAAACGATGCCGTTCAGACCGGGCAGCGCGGACTGGCGATCCAACCGGAATCTGCGCGGATCAGGAAAGTGTTGGGGAATTGAATCAATTGATTGGATTGATTGGATTGATTCGATTGACTCGATTGACTCGATTGATTCGATTCTTCGATTGATTGGATTGATTGGATTGATTGGAATTTGGGCATCCGTCAGTTGGTTTGCAGAATCGGATCATTCGGATCCATCGGCAAATCGATTCATTGGATTGATTTTGTATTTTTACACTGGAATTAATAAAAAGAACACCATGCTTAAGCGACTAATGAACTGCTGCCTGTTCCTTGCAGCAAGCGTTTCTCTTTGGGGCCAGATCCTGACAACGGATCCGACTTTTCCCACCCAAAACGATCAGGTTACCATTTACTTTGACGCCACACAAGGCGCCGGCGGCCTGGCCAACTGCAATTGCGACGTTTACCTCCATACCGGCGTGATCACCAACCAGAGTACGGGTACGAGCGACTGGAAACACGTGGTGACCACCTGGGGTCAGGCCAACGCAGCCTGGAAAATGACGCCGGTAGCCGGGCAGCCCAACAAATACAGCTACGTGATCGGGCCCTCCGTGCGATCCTATTACGGCATTCCGCAGGGAGAGGACGCGCTGAAGCTGGCGTTCGTATTCCGCAACGCTGACGGCTCAAAAGAGGGCAAAGGCACGGGCAATACCGACATTTTTTACGACCTGTACCCGGAAGGGACCGGCCTGACCACCAACCTGTTGAGCCCGTCGGGGTCCAACATGGATGTGGCGCTGGGCCAAACCATCCCGGTGAACGGCGCCGCCTCGATTGCCTCCAACCTGTTCCTGTACGACAACGGCGAGTTGATTGCGCAGGCAAGCAATTCGTCCAGCCTCAATCACGACATCTACGCCGACGAATCCGGCAGCCATCTCGTTCAGTTCATCGCTGTCAACGGAACAGCCTCGGATACGGCTTCCTTCACCTACCAGGCGAGCTTAAAAGCGGCCTTTTCGCAGCCCGCCGGCAATTTTCTGATCGTCAATCCGGGGCAGCAGATCTCCGTAGCGGGCACGGCTTATATTCCAGCCGATCTGCGCCTGTTGGACAATGGGGTTGAAGTGGCCGCCGCAGGCAATTCGGCAACGGTTTCTTTTAATTTCACCGCCAACGGCGCTATTCATCAAATTGACCTGGAAGCGACCTATAACGGCGAAACGGTGACCCGGAGCCTGGTTTACCTCAGTACCAGCCAACTGGGCACCCAAAACCCGCCGCAAACCTACCGGGACGGGGTCACCTATCTCAGCGATACGAGCGTATTCCTGCAATTGCATTGCCCGAACAAGGCGGTGACCATGGTCCTCGGCGACTTCAACGACTGGCAGCCCAAAGCAGATTTTGTGATGAAAAAGGGCAATGACGGCGCCACTTACTGGCTGCAGGTGAACGGGCTGGAACCGGGCAGGAACTATACCTTCCAGTATCTAGTGGACGGCAACATCAAAGTGGCCGATCCGCACAGCACGGTCGTCCTCGATCCGGACCAGGACCCTTATATACCGGCGGTTACCTATCCGGACCTGCCGCCCTACCCCGCCGGCAAGACCACCGGCATTGTCACCCTGATCCAACCCGGCGCTGCGCCGTATGAATGGCAAAGCAACGATTATCAGGCCCCGGAAAAAAAGGACCTCGTCATTTATGAATTGCTGATCCGCGACTTCATCGGCCGCCACGACTATCAGACCTTGAAAGATACCCTGGATTACCTGCAGCGGCTGGGGATTACAGCCATTGAGCTTATGCCGGTCAGCGAATTCGAGGGCAACCTCAGCTGGGGGTATAATCCGAGTTTTCACCAGGCGCTGGATAAGTACTACGGCCCGATCCCCGATTTCAAAGCCTTTATTGACGAATGCCATTCCCGGGGAATCGCCGTTATCCTGGACGTTGTGTTCAACCACGCTTTCAGCCAGAGCCCGCTGGCACAGCTGTTCTGGGATCCGGTCAATTTCCGGCCGACGGCCGCCAACCCGTGGCTCAATCCGACGGCGCGCCACCCGTTCAATGTGGGGTATGACTTCAACCACGAAAGCCCGGCCACCAAACGCTATGTCGACCAGATCCTGGAATACTGGCTGGAAGAATTCCGGGTGGACGGCTTCCGCTTCGACCTGTCCAAGGGCTTCACCCAGAAGTTCAATACCGATGTCGGTGCATGGGGGCAGTACGATGCTTCCCGGATCGCGATCCTGAAGCATTACGCCGATGTGATCTGGAATGTCAATCCGTCGGCTTACACGATCCTGGAACACTTTGCCGAAAACAGCGAAGAGACCGAACTGATCAACTACGGCATGATGTCGTGGGGCGGGGGCGGCATTCAGAACCAGTACCTCGAAGGTTCATTGGGTTATGCCAGCGATCTCACCGGATCTTCCTATACCTCCCGGGGTTGGACGCTTCCGCACCTCATCCCCTATATGGAAAGCCACGATGAAGAGCGGATGATGTACAAGAACGAGAATTTCGGTAACAGCTCCGGCAATTACAACGTCAAGGACTTCATCACCGGTTTGCGTCGTGCTGAATTGGCGGCGACCTTTTTCTATCCGCTGCCGGGGCCCAAGATGCTCTGGCAGTTCGGTGAATTAGGATATGACTATTCCATCAACACCTGCGAGGACGGCAGCATCAGCAACGATTGCCGACTATCGAACAAACCCATTCGCTGGGATTATTATCAAAGTCCGAGCCGCCGGAAGTTGTTTGAAACCGTGCGCTCGCTGATCTACCTGAAAACCCATTATCCGGTATTCAAAACAGAAGATTTCGACCTGTTCCTTTCCGCGTCCACCAAGCGGATCTTCCTGCATTCCAACGACATGGAAGTGGCCATCCAGGGTAATTTCGGGGTAACCGCAGCCAATATCACCTCTGCTTTCCCCGAAACCGGTTGGTGGTACGAATACTTCACCGGCGACAGCCTAATGGTGGAAAATACTGCCCTGGCCCTGAATTTCGCCCCGGGTGAATACCGCCTGTATACCAACGTCCGCCTCGACGCTCCGCCGGGCGGGTATGTCGGCACAACCGAAGTGGTACGGGATTTTTTCGGGCTTCAAATGGCGCCCAACCCGGCTTCCGGCCCGGTTAATATCCGGTTCAGCCTGCCTGTGGCCGGCGAAACGCGGATCGAGATCTACAACATCAACGGCCAATTGACCGATGTCCCGTTGAGCGGTAAGCTGCCCGGCGGCGAGCACCGGATCACCTGGAGCGAAAAGGTGGTTCCCGGGGTTTATGTGGTGCAGTTATGGGTAGGGAATAAAGTCGAGATCGGGCAATTGGTTGTCGGGAAGTAAATCACCTGTTTTACCGGCTCCTGAAGACCACCTCTTCCACTTTGCCTACATCCGTCCGGATATAGAAGGTGCGTTCCTTTTTGCCTTCCCTGACGATGATCTGAACGGTATTGGGCTTCGATTTGCCATCCGTGAGGGCTTCTACGTACAGGAGGTTGTCTTCCCCCTGGTTCAGCGCCAGATCAAAACAGGCGGGAGTTTTGGTCAATTCCAGGTTCTGGGCCAGGTAGGCGCCCTGAAAGCTGACGTTGACGATGTCCTGATCCGGATCGCCTGCGTCGCTTAAACAAACCGATATGGCTGAAGCGGTCGCCGGTACGATGAGCGCCTGCCGGATTTCGCCGTCCTGGTCGCGGGGTTCCTGGTATGGCGCGTCCTTATCCCTTTCGACTTCCTGCCGCCGATAATCAGCCTCCGTGAATTCGATGGGCCGGTCGATCAGCGGGCCTTCTTTCCAGGGGCACAGGATGAACCCGAAATTGAAATGGGCATCCAGGCCGTCTTCGTTGACGGCGTGATAATTGTCCGCGTTGACGATTGCCCGGATATCGCCGAATTGCATATAAAACCTCACCTGCTTGAAACCCAATGCGACCGTGAATACGGGTTCATACGTGCCGAAGCCGAAATTCCTTTCGGGAAATAACTGGCCGCCGCTGGTTTGCCGAAACCTGGAAAAATGGACCTTTGACAGCCGGCCGCCCAGGGTAAAGTCGAGGATACGGGTCCGGATGCCGAATCCCGGTTGAAGGAAGTACCGCTGGTATGCCCCCGTGAACAGGTTGAGCGCATTCTCCTGATCGCGGGCCCAGCCCTGGCCGATTCCGCCGAAGAGCTCCAGACGGCCGACATGCACGCCGCGCCGGTTGGGCCAGAAGGAGGCATAGGCCCCTACCCCGCCTTCCACCAGGTTGTGGTGGTTTTCCCTTTCTTCGATCGATGAGTTCATGAAATTGAAATTGGCCATGACCGCCAGGTGGTCGGAAACAGCATAACTGCCCTGTAAATCGTAGTCTATCTCCGGTGCATTGGAGACAAACCCGTTGACCACCTTGAAGTCGTTTTTCTTTTCCAGCAACGGCGTATTGACGGTATTCGGGATGTACAGGGTAGTGCCGCAAGCCCCGGAAAGCAGGATGACCAGGGTGGCCAGGATGGTGATGATAGCAGTATTCTTATTCATCGGCGTTGTTTTATATTTGCGAAGATAGGGGTTATTGGGGTGAGGAATTACCTCCTTCGCTCTTGATGAGCTACGGCGGTCGGGGGAGGAACTGAGGAATTGAGGAATTGAGGAACTGAGGAACTGAGGAACTGAGGAATTGAGGAACTGAGGAATTGAGGAGCTGAGGAATTGAGGAACTGAGGAATTGAGGATGCGGCAGATTGGCGGACCAGGAATGGACGCAGGGAGTGGTAAGCTTATTATTGTTGTTTGCTCCGCCCGCCGTAGTGCCGCTGCGGGCGTTACGAAATCGGGTTTAATCCTGTTTGAACACCAATTATCAGGTTATGAAAAAACTACACTTGCTCTTCCTTTTTTCAGCGCCTTTTTTTCTACCGGCTCAAAGTCTGGTTTTCCGCCCGTCCTGGGTATTTGACGGGGAAACCGTACATGAAAACTGGGAAGTAATCGTGACTGGCGACCGAATCGAGTATGCCGGTCCAATGGGGCAACATGCGGCAGCGAAAAAGGCCGTGATCCGGGAGTTACCGGGCAAAACCTTGCTGCCCGGCCTGATCGAGGGGCATTCCCACCTGTTGCTGCACCCCTATAACGAAACCTCCTGGAATGATCAGGTGCTGGTGGAGAGCCGGGCCGAGCGCGTATTGCGCGCCGGCGAACACGCGCGAAAAACCCTGGCAGCCGGTTTCACCACCGTGCGCGACCTGGGTACCGAAGGCGCCGGTTATGCCGATGTGGGCATCAGGGATGCCATTGAAAAGGGCGTGATCCCGGGGCCTAGAATGCTGGTGGCCGGCCCTGCCATTGTCGCTACCGGCAGCTATGGGCCGAAAGGCTTTGCCGACCACGTGGATACCCCCATCGGCGCCGATGAGGGTGACGGGGTCGAAGGGCTTACCCGGCTCACCCGCGAACAGATCGGCAAGGGTGTGGACGTGGTAAAGGTATATGCAGATTACCGCTGGGGGCTCGACGGCGCTGCCATGCCCACTTTTTCCATTGAAGAACTGAAGGCCATTGTAGAGACAGCAGCGAGCAGCGGCCGGCCTGTGGTGGCCCATGCTTCTACTTCCGAGGGCATGCGCCGGGCCATCCTGGCGGGCGTAAGGACCATCGAACACGGCGACGGCGGCACCGAGGAAGTCTTCCGGCTTATGGCCGAAAAAGGCGCAGCCCTCTGTCCTACCCTGGCGGCCGGCGACGCTATCCTCCAATACCGCGGTTGGAAGAAGGGCACGGATCCGGACCCGGACCGGATCATCCAGAAGAAGAAGAGCTTCAAAGCCGCATTGGCAGCCGGTGTGGTCATTTGCGCCGGCGGTGATGTCGGCGTCTTTGCCCACGGCGACAATGCCCGCGAACTGGAAATGATGGCGGATTACGGCATGCCGGCGGCAGACGTCCTGCGGTCGGTTACCAGTGTCAACGCCGATGTATTCGGCTGGGGCGACCGGATCGGGCGGATCAGAACCGGGCTGCTGGCCGACCTGGTTGTCGTGGACGGGCAGCCGGACAGAGATATCCGGGCGCTGCGGAAGGTGGAGATGGTGGTGAAGGGGGGGATTGTTTTTTTTTGATGCTGCCCCGCTGAGGCGTGGTGGATACTGGGAAACGGTCAGGAGGTTTTAAACTTGACGATCTCGACTCTTCCTGTTTTTACGGAAAGGAAAAATTTTTTAACCTTCTCTCGTTCACGGACTGTAATCTCGAGCGTTTTGGGTATGTTATTCCGTTCGGAAACGGCCAGAATATAAAACAGGTTTTCCTCATCAGGGATTACGGACAATTCAAAGCAGGCGGGGTCATTGTCCAGATTCAGATTTTGTGCCAGATATCCGCCCTTAAAAAGGATGCCGAGTCTTACACTGTCCATAGGTTCGACGGTACTCAGACAAACAGCAATATCCTTGGATCCGGTGGTTATTGTTAACAACGGAATCCGGATTTTTGGATTTACTTTTTTAATGATTAATTCTTTATTGTGATCACTGAGCGAATCCCCCGTCTCTTCTGGCCCCATGGTGAAAACGACCTGTGGACTTGGAACCAGCGGTTCCCGCCAAGGACTGTAACTGATTCCATAATTAAAATGGCCTCCGCCGAAATCACGAGTCACTTTGCGATAACTTCCAACATTGCCGGTTGCCCCGCCCGTGCCGATCTGGATATGAAATTTCACCCGCTTATGGCCAAACCCCACCGTCAACACGGATTCAGAATTACCGAAACCGAAGGATCCACCGGTTGAAAGATGGTCATTTTCAAATTTCCCATAATCCTTGAATTCGACATTTGAAAACCGGGCAGCCAATGAAATGTCAAAATTCCTGGTCCTTACACCGATTCCGGGCTGTAGAAAAAACTTGTCAAAGTCTCCGAAGGCGTAATTTCCGTTTTTTTCCACATACTGGGCTCGTCCTTTTCCATATCCGACAAATAATTCTCCCCTGAACACGTTCACTCCGTATTTGTTGGGGGCCTTGGAAAAATATCCGCCGAGGCCTCCGTCAAGGTAATGATTATAGGTTTTCAAATCAGCCATTGGATGATCCAGCCGGCTCGAATTCGCCATTACCGCCAGGTGGTCGGTTACGGCATATGACCCCTGGAGGTCCCATTGAAAGTCTCTGGTAGCCCCTACGATACCCGTTGACAGTTTGAAATCGCCTTTTTTTTCCAGAAGGGGTACGTTGATTGAATTGGGAAGATAAAGCGCAGGACCACAGGCGGTAAGCAAGACTGCAACCGGAAGGATCTTGAAAAACCCGATCACAGAAGCATTTCCCATAACAGGAGATTTCCTATAAAGTTACGGGAAAACCCGCAAAGATCAAATCGTAAACCCGGTGATTTTCATCAATAAGAGAGGTCTAAAAACACCTATCTATCAGCTTGTTATATTATTTTCATCAATCAATCTCCAGTTTCTTCAACCGCTGCACCGCCCTCTCCGCAAAAGCCGCGCCCAAAGTCGGCTCCAGGTCCAGGGTTTCATCCCGTCCGAGGGTGTAATAGACCTTGTTGACGCCCGCACCGGAGAGGGCCAGCACCAGATCGGCCATAAAATTGTAGGCGCCGCGGGTCTTGGTCTTCAATTCCTCATAAGTAGAAGCGGCGAATCCGGAACAGTCGATCAGTTCGCCGCGGTGGTTGATATAGCTTTTGCCGGCTATGACCTGGCAACCGGCCGAGAAATTGCTGTCGCCCTTGCCCGACCAGTGGATGTTAATCTCCTGGTTGGCTTTGGCGTCAATGCCTTTGCCGATATTTTCTTCCGTCAAGGCGTTGGCGCCGTCGCGATCACGGAAAACCAGGACTCCGGGGCCAGAGGGCCTCAATGCCCGGTATACCCGGCCGCCGTCGCTGATCTTGTGCCAGCCGAACCGATAGCGGTGCTGCCCTTCCATCAGGTAGGCTTCATCCTTTCGATCCTTATGGGCCAAATGCGGGTTGGCGTCCGTCGATCCCCAGAACTTGAACACCATGCCGTTGAACAGTAAAACGAACAGATCATCGTTTTCCCGGATTTCGTTGGCACCGACCTTCTGATCCTGGTTTCGGCGGATCCCGATGAGGTGGATTTCATTGGGATCCGTGTTCCAGTCGGCCAATCGGAGCGTATCGGTCGGCGCGGCAAATACCTCCCGGAGCTGGAGTACCGGACTGGCATTGGCAATGAAGTGGGCCTTCGCATTTTTCAGCATGTTCATCCAGACCTGGTACTCCATACTTGGTGCGGCCGCCGAAAATGAGGCGTACTCGCTTTTCAACCCGCCGGATTTCCATCGTTCAACATGCTTCAGGGTATTCGAACCGGCAACGCCGTCGGGTGTTCCGATCGAGCCATCCCCTTCCACCGAACGGACATATTCCTGGAATAACCTTACGGCCGCACCGGTCACATAACCGTAAAAGCCCGGCTCGGTGATGGCGGCGAGGAATCCGGCTTCGTGCAGGAATTGTTGCAGATCGGTAACATTCGTACCGGGCAAATCCTGGAAATCCCGCCAGACGTTGTTGGCTTCATCCCTGAATTTGCGTTTGAGCTTAAGGTCGCTCGACAAAACCTCGTGGAAAAGACCAAAGTAAGCATTTTTATCGACGGCCGGCGCGCCGGCGTCCCTGGAACCCAATTTTAAAGTAGCCATACGGTGGTTAGGTGTAGTTATAGATTGGGGAAAGGTAGGCAGATTCCGGATAAAAAAAAAGTCGCGCCGGGCGGCGCGACCTGTAAATTGAACTAGTATGAAAAAACTCTGTATTAAAGACGGTCAAATGTAGCCAAATGTTGCACGGCCAAATAAAATTTTTTTCAAAATCCGATGAATCGACCTTTTGAAGCGATGAATCAACCAAATCTGTAGATGAAATTTTCAAAAACGGTATTTATACTGCCTGATCGGATGGATTACCGGATTTAGTTCTGGGGTTATTGTGGTTTATCTTTGTTTATTGTGGTTAATTGTGGTTTATCGTTGTTTATTGTGGTTAATTGTGGTTTATCTTTGTTTATGGATGGACGTTGCGGCACTCATTGGCTTCTCAATCCCTGCCTGCCGGTAGCAGGCCTGCGGGCTTAAGAATCCGGGCAAACATCAACCTTCCTTTTCCAACTCCGAGGCCGCGATCCAGGCCATCAGGCCCATACCCGTTTCCAGGGCGGGTTCGTCGATGTCGAAGGTATTGGAGTGGACGGGTGAGGTGATGCCCTTGGCGATATTTCCGGTGCCCAGGCGGTAAAAGCAGGCGGGAATTTCGTGGGAGTAATAGGCAAAATCCTCCGAAGTCATCCGGATGGGGAGCTCCACCACATTTTCAGGCCCCAAATACCGCCGGGCGTATTCCTCCGTACGGGCTGTCAGGACCTCGTCGTTTTGCAGGCAGGGGTATCCGACATCAATATGCAGATCTGCCTTTGCGCCCATGGCTTCGGCGATGCCTTCCACCAGTTTGCGGATCCTGACGTGGGCTTCGCGGCGCCATTTTTCGTCCATGGTCCGGAAGGTGCCCTTGAGGCGAACCGAATCCGGAATCACATTGGTGGCTCCGCCGTTGGAGGCGATATACCCGAAGGTCAGCACTACCGGCAGGATAGGGTCCGAATTCCGGCTGACCAACTGCTGCACCGCCGTGATGATCTGGGCCGATACGGTAATGGGGTCGACGCAATCCTGCGGCATGGCCCCGTGGCCGCCCTTGCCGGTAACGGTCAGGTACAGTTCATCAGCTGAAGCCATGTACTGTCCGGCCCGGAAGCCTACCTTACCGGTCTCCAGGGAAGGGTAAACGTGCTGTCCGAAAATGGTGGCCGGCCGCGGGTTTTCCAGCACGCCCTCCTTGATGAGGATGGACGCGCCGCCGGGATTTTTCTCTTCACCGGGTTGAAAAATCAGCTTCACGTCGCCGCGCAATTGGTCGCGCAGCCGGTGCAGAATGCGGGCGGCGCCCAGCAGGCTGGAGGTATGCACATCGTGACCGCAGGCGTGCATGACCCCGTCGTTCCTGGATCTGTAAGGCTTATCGTTAGCTTCCTGGATCGGCAGCGCATCCAGGTCGGCGCGAAGGGCTGTAACCGCCCCGCCTGACCTACCGCCCCGGATCATGGCGACAATCCCCGTACCGCCGATCCCTGCCTGGTAGGGGATGCCCCATTCCGCAAGCTGCTGACAGACGAACTTGCTGGTCTCATTTTCCTGGAACGACAATTCCGGGAACTGGTGCAGGTGGCGGCGGATCGCCAGGATATCGCCGTAATAGCGTTGGGAAAGCTCCTTGAACTCGGAATTATCCAGCGGCATTTTCTTCCGTTTTGTGCTGATGCTTGCGCGGATTCCTCGGTACCGGGTCATATCCCCAAGGCCCCCAGGGATGGCATTTGAAGATCCGTTTCAAACCCAGCCACAGCCCCTTGATAACGCCCCACTCCTCAATGGATTCAACCATATAGTGCGAACAGGTCGGTTGAAAACGGCATTTGGGGCCCAACAAGGGCGAAATGGATGCCTGATAGAACCGGATCGGCAGGATGAATATCTTTTTGACAATGCCTTTCATGACTGGGTCATTTGAGCGTATGCTTTTGCAAAGTACGTGATGATCACGTCGGCGCCGGCACGCCGGATGGCCAACAGCGTTTCCGGCATGGCGCGGTCGAAATCGAGCCAGCCGTTGCGGGCGGCAGCCAGCAGCATCGCGCATTCTCCGCTCACGTGGTAGGCTGCGATGGGCAGTTCAAAATTTTGCCTCAGCAGGGCAATGACGTCCAGATAATTGAGGGCCGGCTTGACCATCAGGAAATCGGCGCCTTCCGCCGTATCCAAAGCAGCTTCAATCAGCGCCTCCCGCTGGTTGGCCGGATCCATCTGGTAGGTCTTTTTATCCTTCGGGATATCGTCGCCGTCCTTGGGCGCGCTGTCCAGGGCATCCCTGAAGGGGCCGTAGAATGCGCTGGCGTATTTGGCTGAATAGGCCATGATCCCGGTTTCGGTGAATCCGGCCTTGTCCAGCGCCTGCCGCAGGTACCCGATCCGGCCGTCCATCATATCGCTGGGGCCGAGGATATCAAAGCCGGCTGCAGCCTGGGCAATGCCCATTTTAGCCAGGATGGGCAGGGTCTCGTC
The DNA here is from genome assembly GCA_020636325.1 of Lewinellaceae bacterium. Classification (GTDB taxonomy): domain Bacteria; phylum Bacteroidota; class Bacteroidia; order Chitinophagales; family Saprospiraceae; genus JACJYC01. The sequence continues at coordinate 68,311 of JACJYC010000004.1, read as the reverse complement.
GTTGAGTATGCGCCCGTTTCTGACCAGCCCGTCGTGTCCGTCTATATTGTAGGGGTCCAGGGCGACGTCGCTGATCAGGCAGGCTTCCGGGAAGCGGGATTTGATCTCCCGGGCCGCCTGAAGGTAAAAATTGGCCGGGTCGTAGCCGTAGGTCCCTGTCTTGTCCTTGAGCTCTTCCGGAACGGCTGGAAAAACAATGAAATTGGTGACGCCTGAAGTGAGGCATTCTTCCACTTCCCGCAGGCATTCATCGGTTGAAAGGCGAAAAGTCCCCGGCAGGGAGGTCACCTCGTTTCGGATACCCCGGCCGTCCACCAGAAACAAAGGCTGCACCAAAGATGTTACAGGTAAATGTGTTTCTTTTACCAATCCCCTGACAGCAGCCGTTCTCCGGTTGCGGCGCGGTCTCTGAAGGCCGGGAAAATCAAAATTATCCATACTTTTACGATAATAGCGCAAGTTTAATCAAAATATCCTTACAGGCTACAATCACATACCCATGCTTATAACTTACACCTCCCTTCGCAAAACGATTACCGCCCTGACATGGTTGTGTCTGTCCGGTTTATTTTTTGCCGGATGCGCCAATTACAAGCTCAATTACACCCGCGAAGGCGCATCCTGGCCGAATGCCCCCTACCCTGCCGACGTACAACCGGCCTACTCCATCTACCTCATCGGCGACGGCGGAAACGACCCCCGGGAGGATCCGTCGCCGGCCGTAACCCTGCTGAAACAGGAACTGGAGCATGCGCCGGAAAAATCAGCCGTGATTTTCCTGGGCGACAATATCTACCCCGACGGTTTCGCATCCAAAAACGAGACCCAGCTCCGGTCTTCGGACGAAAGTAAACTGGAAGCCCAACTCGATGCAGTGAAAGACTACCCGGGAAAGGTTTTCTTCATACCGGGCAACCACGACTGGTACACCTACGGCATCGAAGGGCTCAAACGGGAGCGCAAATTTATTGAAAAATACCTGGGTGACCGCAAAGTCTGGTTCCCTTATCCCGGTTGCGGCGACCCCGAAGAGATCGATCTGGACGACAACCTCGTGCTTGTCCTGCTCGACTCGCAGTGGTACCTGACCGATTGGGAGGGCGAAACCGAGATCAATGCCGACTGTTCGGTCAAGGACCGGGTCGCTTTCCGCAACGATTTCGACCAGATCCTGAAAAGCAACCGCAACAAGAACGTGGTCATTGCCATGCACCACCCGATGTACAGCAACGGGCCGCACGGGGGCCAGTTCACCGTAAAAGACCATTTTTTCCCGCTCACCGCCGCCAATCCCAAGTTGTACATCCCCCTGCCGGTCATCGGCACCCTGGGAGCTTTCCTGCGGGCCAATGTCGGCTCCAGACAGGACCTGGCCCACCCGCGGTATAAAAACCTGAGAGACGGGTTGCTGGGCGCCGCGCGCAAATACGGAAGCTTCATCTTTGTGGCCGGCCACGAGCATACCCTGCAATACATTGAGCGCGACAGCCAGGTGTTCATCATCAGCGGCGCAGGCTCCAAACAATCCGCCGCCAGGGCTGCCGGTCCGGTTGAATTCGCCTACGGCCACCAGGGCTTTTCCCGCCTTGACTTTTACCCGGACGGCTCGGGCTGGGCCACTTTCCTGGTTCCTGAAAACGGCAAAGGCAGGGTGGTGTTCCGCAAACAGATCAAACAACCGCTGCCCCATGCTGATGTTCCGCCGCCCTCCTCCTTCAAGCCCATTCCGCCGGACGCCACCGAAACCAAAGAAATCACCGACCGGCTGAATTTCCGGAAAAATGCCTTCGGCCGTTTCATCTGGGGCGACCATTACCGCGACGCCTACCACACCCCGATCGAAGTGCCGGTACTGGACCTGGCCCGTTTCAAGGGCGGGGTGACCGCTTTCAAACAAGGGGGCGGTTTTCAGACCAACTCCCTCAGGCTGGTCAACGAAAAGACCGGCCGGCAATACGCCCTGCGGTCTATGGACAAGGACGCCACCCGGACCGTCCCTTACCCCTTCAAGTCGTCGCTTACCCTCGACATCGTGGAGGACAATTTCAGCGCCAGCTATCCCCTTTCCGCCCTGATCGTCCCGCCTTTGGCCGACGCAGCCAAGGTCTTTCATACCAATCCTTTGATCGCCTATGTGCCGAAACAACCGGGCCTGGGTGTTTTCAATGACCAGTTCGGCAACGCCCTCTACCTGGTCGAGGAGCGGCCCGACGACGATCTTTGGATGGAAGACCCCGATTTCGGAAATCCGGACAAAGTGGTCAGCACCCCCGATGTGCTGGAGGCCATACAGGGAGACCAGGACGACCGCATCGATCAGATCTGGACCGTCCGGACCCGCCTGTTCGACATGGTGATCGGCGACTGGGACCGCCACGACGACCAATGGCGATGGAGCCGGATCGAGAAGGACGGCCTCAAGCTGTACCGGCCCATACCCCGTGACCGCGACCAGGCCTTCAGCAATTACGACGGCCTCATGCTGGGTCTGGCCCGGCAGACCTTCCCGTTTGCCAAACAGTTGCGGCCTTTCAGAAAAGGCCCCGGCAAGGTCAAGTGGAGCAATTTCAACGGCCGGCAATTCGACCAGACCTTCCTGACCGGCCTGGAGCTGGACCATTGGGAACGGGAGGCCCGGTTTCTGCAGGAACAGATCACCGATGAGCTCATCGATTCGACGCTGGTCAGCACCCTGCCGCCGCAATTGTACGCCATCGACGGCAAAAACCTGGCCGCAGGAATTCGCCTCCGGCGGGACCACCTGCTGGACTACGCGAGGGAACATTATCGGCACCTGGCCAGAAAAGTGGACATATTGGGTACTGAAAAAAGGGAACTCTTCTCCGTGGAAAGATTGCCGGACGGGCAGACCCTGGTCAACATCTTCGACATCACCAAATCGGATAAGCGCAAGGATATCCTCTATCAGCGGCATTTCAAACCCGGCGAAACAAAGGAAATCCGGCTCTACGGCCTGGACGGCGACGATTTGTTCGAATTCAAGGGAGACGCGCCAAAAGGGGTCCTGGTCAGGGCGATCGGCGGCCTGGGGCAAGATGAGTTCATTGACGAATCCCATGTGGGCGGCGGCAAAAGAACCATCATCTACGATGCCAGGGAAGAAAAGAACAAGATAAAGCCGGGGTCGGAAGCCCGTTTGCGGATCACCGGCCATCCGGATCTCAATACTTACGACCGGCGCAGCAACGACAATGACTACAACTACAGCATCATCCTGCCGGCCATCAGCGGCAACCCGGATGACGGCCTGGAGCTGGCCGGGATCGGGCAATTCGTCACTTACGGCTTCAAAAAGAATCCGTACGCCTCCAGCCATCAGTTGAAGGCCCAGCTGGCCCTGGAAACCGGCGGCGGCCGGATCGAGTACAAAGGCGAATTCATCGACCTGTTCGGCACCTGGGAATTGTTTCTGGGCGCAGAGCTGCAAACCGCCCTGTACGCTTCCAATTTCTACGGGATCGGCAATACAACGGTCAACCCGGAAATGGAATTGGAAGATGAGTACAACCGGCTCAAGGAGCGGGTCATCCGTTTTTATCCGGCTTTCATGAAAAAACTCCCCGGGCAGGCCTTTTTCACCGTCGGTCCGACGTTCGAATCCATCCGGGTAGAACGGACCGAAGGCCGCTACATCGACCAGATCGGCGACAGTGTCGATCCCGAGATCTTTGAAGGCGTCGAATTCGGGGGGGCGCATCTCCGGTTCTCCTTCCGGAACCAGGACAGCCCCTCGTTTCCGACCCGGGGATTGGCTTTTCAGGCCGACGGCGGCTGGAAGCGTCAATTTGAAAATGCGGACAACCAATTTGCCTATCTCGACGCGGGGTTGAGCTTTTACCAGCGGTTGGTGCCGAGCGGTGCTTTGGTGCTGGCCAGCCGGGTGGGATTTGAACACAGGTTCAATGATAAATTCGCTTTCTTCCAGGCGGCTACGCTGGGCGGAACCGGCATCAACAGCAATTTCAGGGGGTTGCGCCGCGAGCGCTACAGCGGACATACCGCCTTTTTCCAGAATATCGACCTGCGGTGGAAGATCCTGACCTCCAATAACAGGGCGCTCCCGTTCAGCCTGGGCATCTACGGCGGGTTCGACCACGGGAGGGTATGGGCTGATGTGGACGAACCTGACGTCTGGCACACAAGCTATGGCGGCGGGCTCTATGCCAGCCCGTTCGACGTGCTGACGCTGCAACTGGGCATGTTCAAGTCGGAAGAGAATTTCTGGCGTTTCGGGTTCGGAAGCGCGTTTTTCTTTTGAGGGGTTTTCGATTCCCCGACTTTAACATTATGACAAAAATCATAAACCCCGGTAACCAAAAAGGACTATATTGTACCGGTTATGGCCTAACTTTGATTCGAACCAATGGGCCGAAAACCCGGTTATATTTTATTAAAAACCATTTAAAACCGCCAACCATGAAAGAAGGATGGGTTAAAATTTTCAGCGCTGCCAACCTGATTCAGGCTAAACTGGCTGAAGATCTCCTTAAACAAAACGGCATCGAAAGCCATATTACCAACAAGCCGGATTCGGTCATGCCCTTCCTGGGAAGCGCCGACCTGTACACAACAGCCGAAGATGCAGAGGCTGCCTTGAAAGTGCTGGAAGAAAACAAGGTGCTGGAGGATGAAGATGAATAGCGGCTCAAAACTTCGAACCGCTTCCGCCCTACCCGGTCACCTGAGGGTTGCAGAAGCACCATAATCATTTTGGAAAATGAAGCGATGGAATAACATTTGCGGATTGATCTTCCTGTGGGGCGTTATCGGCCTGATAGCCTGTAACCGGCCGGCGAATTCGCAATCCCCGCCAGGTGGTGAAAAACAGGAAACCGCAGCGCCTCCCCTGACGATTTTTCTGGTCCGGCACGCCGAGAAAGGTACGGACGGCAACGACCCCGACCTTACGGAAAAGGGCATGGACCGGGCCGAAGACATCTCCCGCATGCTCGGCGCCATCCGCCTGGATGCCGTGTACAGCACGCCCTACAAGCGAACCGTTCAAACAGGAACGCCGGCGGCCATGTCGTTCGGCCTTGAGATCCAATCCTACGATCCGCGGAATCAGGACAACCTCGTCAGGGAAATCGAGCAAAAATATCCCGGCGGGAATGTCCTGATCGTCGGCCATTCCAATACGGTACCCGCCTTATTGTCTCATCTCGATCCCGCCCACAGCTACCCTCAGATGGCTGATAATGAGTACGACAATTTTTATGTCGTCACGATCCAGGGCAAGGCTGTTAAGGTGGTGCAGCTAAAGATGCCGTGATGCGGGTTTTATTCCTATGAAACAAACCTACCTTGGATCCAATGAAAAGTACAAGGCGAAATTTCATCCGGACCACGGCTTCCCTGGCCGCACTCTCCGGAATCGGCAACCCGGCGCTGTCCGCGGGCAACCGCCTGGCCTCGGCGGCAAAGGACGCTTCCATTGACCTCTGCCTCGCCTATTTCTGGGGCATTGAACCCAGGAAGGTTGCCCTGGCCAGACAAATGGATGTGTTGGGCGCCGTCGGGGGGATCAATCCGGCAATGGCGGGTTTGCCGGGCCGCAAAAACTATGAATTTGAAGTGATCAAGGGGGTCAAAGAAGCCTGGGAGCGGGAAGGCTTGCGGCTCAGGGTAATTGAAGGCCCTCCGTCATTGTAAGAAAAAACCAAACTCGGCCTCCCGGGCCGGGATGAGGAGATTGGGCGTTTTATCCAGTTCGTCCAAGGTATCGGTCGGTTGGGCATTGAGGTGGTTTGTCACAACTGGATGCCTGTCATCAGCTGGGCCCGGACAGACACCGCCAGGGCCAGCCGGGGCGGGGCGTTGGTCAGCGCTTTCGACATTGAAGCCATTCAGGATCAGCCTGTCTATACCGAATACGGAGAGCTGACCCCTGAACGGATGTGGCAAAACATGGAATATTTTCTGAAGGCCGTTATCCCGGAAGCGGAGAAAGCCGGGGTAAAACTGGCCCTCCACCCCGACGACCCGCCGGTGGACAGCATCCGGGGCATACCACGCATCATGACCTCGGTAGCCGCGTTCCGCAGGTTGCTGGATCTTTATCCCAGTCCGAGCAACGGCATCACTTTTTGCCAGGGCAGTTTTGCCTCTATGGGCGGCCCGGGCGAAGACGTGGATATCCCGGCTGCCATCCGGGAATTCGGGGGTCGGGGCGCCATCCATTTTGTCCATTTCAGGGATGTCCGCGGAAACAAATACCATTTTGAGGAAACCTTCCACGACGCCGGAAAGACGGATATGATGGCTGCCATGCAAGCTTATTACGACATCGGCTTCCGGGGCCCTATGCGACCCGATCACGTGCCCACCATGGCCGAAGACAGCAATGAACATGCGGGTTACAGTACGATCGGGACGCTGTTTGCGATCGGGTATATCAAGGGGTTGATGGCGGGGGTGAGGGGTTGATGCTGGATACTGGATGCTGGATACTGGATGCTGGATGCTGGATGCTGGTGGCTGCCCGCCGTCGCCTGAGGGTTATGGCGGACGGGGGATGCTGGAAACTGGGGACTGCCAACTAAAGATGCATTGAAAAATTAAAAAAAGACAGATAGATGACATGTAGGGAAAATTTAATGTTAACGTCATACCCCGAAAAAGAAAAATGCGTCATCAAATTAGTGTGAATCGATTTTTAAAATTACAAATGCATAAAACCCTTCGGTATGAAAAACAGACGCTACCTTTCTTTAGCTGTTATTATTTTCGGACTTTGGAGCTGCGACCCGGATACGACAACCTTACCTGTTGAGATATGTCATACTTCGCTTGAGATTACGATCGGCGGCAGTTCAACTGTGACGATTCCGCTTGAGGAAGACGGTGCAACTTCCATTCGTTTTCAACTCAGCAGTGACTATGTCAAAGCCTATGCTGCCAATTGCGAGTTCCTGGACAATTCCACCTACGGTTATGCAGATGCCTTAAACGAAGGATACCAGATCACTCCGGCAAATGGGGTATGGGAGCCCAAGGATGCGCTCTTGTCCTCTAATATCAGTACATCCGGGAAGTTCAAAGATGCCGGGATCCGGTTCCTGGGTTTTCGGATTCCACAGGCTGACGGCGGATACTTCTACGGTTGGTTTCGGCTGGAATGTTATGAAGGCGGGAAGATGCTTCATTTGATCGATTATGCCATTAACCGGTCGGTCGATGAGCCGATCATTACAGGGGCTACCGGCACGGGGATGAATTGCCCTGCGCACCCCACGGGTGAAATAGAAAGCGTGGATGAAATTATCGGGAACTACCGGGCTCAATCAGACACGGCTAACCTGTGTTCCATTTCCATTGTGGTCAGCGATAAACCGGGTTATGATTTTATTATCCGCAACTTTCCGTTTACCTGGCCGTTTCCCGAGGTTTACGGCAAGGTTGTCAACGGATGGTTAGAGTTGCCGTATTTCTCCTATTCAGGGAATATCCCGACACCAGGCGGCAACCCGCGCACTTATCAGGCCAATTTTTCCGGCAACGGAGCCATGCAGATGCCGGACCAGGAGGTTGTCCTTGACCTGCAAATCAGTTACGATCAAACCGGCTTTAGTCCGCAAAGTTTTCACGGGCCTTTCACTATGATAAAATGCGATTGAAAAGCGGGAAATCCGGTTGATGAAGATCAGGCTTTTTCCAGGGTAAAACCGAATGTAGAACCCAGGTTGGGCGTACTGCGTACGTTGATGGTTTGTTTGTGGGCTTCAATGATATGCTTTACGATGGAAAGCCCCAGACCGGAGCCGCCCTGTTCGCGGGAGCGGCTTTTGTCGACGCGGTAGAACCGGTCGAAGACGTGGTTGAGGTGTTGTTTGGGGATTCCGATACCGTTGTCAGCGACCTCCACGAGCAGGTTTTTATCCATATCATAGAATCCGACCTTGGTCTTGCCGTTGGGGTTTCCGTATTTTATGGAGTTATGGACCAGGTTGGTCAGGACCTGGCGGATATTTTCGCGGTCGGCCCGGACCCGGTAATTGTGGCCGGCGCCTTCCTTGAATTCGAGTTTGATGTTTTTCTCGGCGGCCCTCATCTCGAGGTCTTCGAATACCTCCTGGGTGAGTTCCTTGATGTCGAAGACCTGCATTTCCAGCACCAGTCCGCCGGATTCGAGGCGGGCTATGGCGCTGAGGTCCTCCACGATGGTGTAGAGGCGTTCGACGTTTTTGGCGGCTTTCTGGAGAAAAGACATGTTGACCTCCTCATCGTACAGGCCGCCGTCGATCAGGGAGTGCAGGTAGCCCTGTATGCTGAAGATCGGGGTTTTGAGTTCGTGGGAAATGTCCCCCACAAATTTGCGGCGGTACTCCGCCCAGGTCTTGTACTTGTCGATCTCTTTTTCCTGGATATCGGCCCATTGTTCCACTTCCTTTTCCACATCTTCAAAAATGGTGGGCGCCATTTCGAATTTGGCGGTTCGTTCTTCCGGGGAGCGCTTGTGGCGGTGGATCGTTTTATAGATCACCTTGATCTTGCGGTAGATATAATTCTTGATGTAATAGAAGCTGGTGTAGTAAGCGGTAAGAAAGATGAGGAAGGGAAAGGCTATCCAGGTCCAATTCAGGCGAATGCCGTCAAAAACCCAGAACAAGACAAAGAAAATAATAAAGGTAATTAAGGTGATAAAAAGAGCGGTGAAGAGGGAAACTTGCCGTGGCGTCGGGTTTTTGATCATTAAAATTCAAATTTATAGCCTATTCCTTTGATGGTTTTGATGTAATCGTCTCCGATTTTTTCGCGGAGTTTCCGGATGTGCACGTCGATGGTGCGGTTGCCGACAATAACGTCGGTCCCCCATACTTTATTGAATATCTCCTCGCGGGAGAAGACCTTACCCGGCTTGGAGGCCAGCAGGATGAGCAGTTCGAACTCTTTTTTGGCCAGGTCGATGGTTTCGTCACCGCGCTGAACAGTGACCCGTTCCTTGTCGATGATCATGTTGCCGATGGCCAGTTTGTCGCCGCTTTCCACCTCGTAGCGATCGGAGCGGCGGAGGAGGGCTTTGATCCGGCTGATGAAAACGCGGGGTCTGATGGGTTTGGTGATATAGTCGTCGCCGCCGACATCGAGGGCTGCGATCTGGGAGTAATCTTCTTCGCGGGCGGTCAGGAAGGCGATCACTGTTTTGTCGAATTCCGGTTTGGAACGGAGGATCCGGCAAACCTCTACGCCGTCCATTTTGGGCATCATGATGTCCAGGACGATGAGCTGGGGTTTTTCCTGGTCGGCGATTTTGATGGCCTCTTCTCCGTCGGAAGCGGCGAGAACGTCAAATCCTTCCTTTACCAGGTTGTATTTGAGGAACTCAAGGATATCGGGTTCATCGTCGACGATCAGGATCTTGGTCGAGTCCATGTTAAATTAACATTAATAAGCGGCAAAAATAGCCTTTTATCAAAGTAATGAACCCGGCCGGAGTTTAAATTATTGTTAACTGTAACAACGTTTTGTATTAAAAATCACCCAGTGTTTCTTCCAATTGGGCCAATGCCCTTTCGGTTTGTTCGGCATTGGGGGCTTTGCCGTGCCATTGGTGGGTGCCTTCCATAAAGTCGACGCCTTTGCCCATTACGGTCTTCATCAGGATAACGACGGGTTTGCCTTTACCGCTCCGGGATTGCGCTTCGCGTAGGGCGGCGATGACCGCTTCGAGGTCATTTCCATGGTCGAGGCGGACGACATCCCAGCCGAAAGCGGCCCATTTGCCGGGCAGGTCGCCCAGGGAAAGGACCTCGTCGTTGGGGCCGTCAATCTGCTGACCGTTCCAGTCGACCGTTACAATCAGGTTATCGACCTTATTGTGAGCCGCGAAGAGCAGCGCTTCCCAGATCTGGCCTTCCTGGAGTTCGCCGTCGCCGGTGAGGGCGTATACTTTTTTATCATCGCCGTTGAGCCGTTTGGAGAGTGCCATGCCGATGGCTACGGAGAGCCCTTGCCCGAGCGACCCGGAGGCGACGCGGATGCCGGGAAGCCCCTCATGGGTAGCGGGGTGCCCCTGCAGGCGGGAATTGAGCTGGCGGAAGGTAGCCATTTCTGCTACCGGGAAATAGCCGCTGCGGGCCAGGGTGCTGTACCAGACCGGAGAGATATGCCCGTTGGAAAGAAAGAAGACGTCTTCGCCCTTGCCCTCCATGTGGAAGTCGGGGTTGTGGTCCATGATCTCAAAATACAGGGCCGTGAAGAATTCGGTGCAGCCCAGCGATCCGCCCGGGTGGCCGCTTTGGCAGTTGAATACCTGGCGAATGATGTCGCGCCGGATCTGGGAGGCTATGTTACGAAGCTTGGAAATATCAGCCATAAGGAAAAGGAATGATCTGTTTTGACAAAAAAGGGCAACCCGAAACTGTGTGCGGATTGCCCTTTATATGCTGAATAGTCAGTAACTATTTTCGCAAATTAGTTGACAGATTCGGAGAGTTTCTTGCCGGCCTTGAATTTCACAGACTTCTTAGCAGCAATCTTCACCGTTGCACCAGTGCGGGGGTTACGGCCGGTACGAGCCTCACGGTTAGAGACAGAAAATGTACCGAAGCCTACCAAAGTAACCGAATCGCCGCTTTTCAGCGCACCTTCAATGGCGCCCAGAACAGCCTCTAAAGCGCTGTCAGCCTGCGCTTTGGTAATGCCAGCATTTTCTGCAATCTTGTTGATCAGATCTCCCTTATTCATTTGAGACGGTTTTAGTGAGAAAAAATGTGCCGCAAATTTATACGCTGCCTATTGCTTAACCAAGCATTTTCAATAAAAATAACCTTGAAAGCCTTTTATTTTTTGATTTTTAGCCGGAATACAACATCTTTACGTCCGCCTCCGTTAAAAAAAGTCACTTCAAATCCTGTTTTGCCATGAATCGCTTATCATCCAGGCGCCTTTTAATTTTGCTGATCCTGGCCGTTGCCGTTGCTGCGGGTCCTTCCTGCAGCCGCAAGACGGGTTGCCCGGCCGTTGAGTCCACCCAGGTCAAAACCAAGAAGAACGGGCAGCTTTCCACCAAACGGGGCAACTCCAACCTTTTCCCCAAAAATATGCGGGGTCACTGACGCGTCATGAAGATCGGTTTACTCGGTTACGGCAAAATGGGGAAAGAGATCGAACGACTTGCCCTGGCGGCAGGCGATGAGGTCGCCTTCCGCATCAACCGGTCAAATGAAACCGCACTGGACAGCCAACTGGTCCGGACCGCAGACGTGGCCATTGAATTCAGCCGTCCCGAAAATGCTTATCGCAACATCAGCCTCTGCCTGGAATCGGGCGTACCGGTCGTGGCCGGCACCACAGGCTGGCTCGATCGCATGCCGGAAGCGCAAGCCCTGTGCAAGGCCCAAAACGGCGCCTTGTTCTATGCCGCCAATTTCAGCATCGGTGTTCACCTGTTTTTTGCCCTCAATCGCTACCTGGCCGATCTGATGGCCGCGCGCCCCGAGTACCGGCCTGAAATGGAGGAGATCCACCATACCCAAAAACTGGACGCCCCCAGCGGAACGGCCATTGCCCTGGCCCGGGATATGATCGACCGGCTGCCGGGCATTTCCGGCTGGGTCAACCGGGCTTCGGATCAACCTTCCTCCCTGCCCGTTCTTTCCCGCAGGGAAGGACAGGTACCCGGCACCCATACCATTAAATATGCCTCCGCCGTCGACACCCTGACCATTCAGCACGAAGCGCATTCCCGCGAGGGGTTTGCCAAAGGCGCGCTGGCGGCAGCCCACTGGATTGCCGGCAAACAAGGTTATTTTGAAATGAACGATATGCTGGGGATCGATTGACGGGTCCCCTACCCCTTTATGCCACTAGACGCCCAACAAAAACAAAACACAAAATCCTTACTGCACCTATGAAACTATTGAGAAAAATCCTGTTCTCCCTGGTCGGCGTCTATCTCCTTTATATTATAGGGGTGCTTATCTTCGGCACCGTCAAGGATTACCAACCGCCTCCCGCCGAAACCTTGAGCCAGTCCGATCCGGCAACGGTAACGCCCATCCGGGACAGCATCCTCCGACTCACGATCTGGAATATCGGCTACTGCGGCCTGGGCGCCGAATCTGATTTCTTTTACGATAACGGCGGCTTTTTCCTGGCCGGCAGGCATTCCGTCAGGTCTTCACGCGATTTGGTGAATAAAAACCTGAACGGCATCAAACAGGTCGCTTCCGGCATTCAAAGCGATTTCTACCTGTTCCAGGAAACGGACAAAGGCTCCAAACGAAGCTATTTCATCAATGAGTTTGAAGAACTGGGCAAACAGATGGAGGGCTACCATCAGGCTTTCGGGCTGAACTACCTGGTGGACTTTGTGCCGCTGCCCCTGCTGGAACCCTGGCGGGCTTACGGCCGCACCGAATCCGGATTGGCCACCTATTCCCGGTACGAACCGGTTGAGGCGGTCCGCAGACAGTTGCCCGGCAATTACGCCTGGCCGACGCGGATTTTCCAGCTCGATCGCTGCGCCCTGGTCCAGCGTTATCCCCTTCAAAACGGCAAGGAACTGCTCCTGCTCAATATCCACAATTCGGCCTACGACGAGTTGGGCAAGCTCAAAACCCAACAGCTGGATTTTCTGAAAAAGATCTTCCTGGAGGCCTACGAGGCCGGGAATTATGTCATCGCAGGCGGCGACTGGAACGAATGCCCGCCCTATTTCCGGTTCGACGGGTTCATGCCGGACAAAACCCAGGGATACCGTCAGTTGAACATCGATCCGGATTTCATGCCCCCTGGCTGGAAATGGGTTTATGACCCCGGCATTCCGACCAACCGCAAGAACAAAACCGCTTACCAACCCGGAGAAACCTTTGTGACGATCATCGATTTCTACCTCATATCGCCGAATATCCGGGTGAGGTCGGTAAAAACGGTGGATACCGGTTTCCGTTTTTCGGATCACCAGCCGGTCTGGATGGAGGTGGAGTTGAATTGATTCGCCACGCCGCGGCATGGTCGATTTTTCGATTCCTCGATTTTTCGATTGATTCGCCACGCCGCGGCGTGGTCGATTCCTCGATTCCTCGATTGTTCGATTGATCCGATTGTTCGATTGATCCGAATTTGAGCGTCCGTCATTTCCTCAATTGTTCGATTGATCCGATTGATCCGATTGTTCCGATTGGGGCGTCTGTCAGTTGGTCAGCCTAATCCAATCATTCGGATTAATCGACTTAATCGGTCCAATTTTTCGATCCTCGATTCCTCAATTCCTCGATTCCTCGATTCCTCAATTCCTCCCCGACCGCCGTAGCTCATCCAGAGCGAAGGAGGTAATTCCTCAATTCCAATTGATCCGATTTCGACAGGGTTCCTTACCTTCGCGGGCAAAGCAACCTTAACCATGTCCAAGATCGCTGTTTTTCCGGGGTCATTTGACCCCATCACCGTCGGCCATGTCGAGCTGGTGCAACGGGCCTTGCCGTTCTTTGAAAAGATCATCGTTGCCATCGGGATCAATTCTCAGAAAAGCACCTTGTTTGACTTCGATCAGCGCATGGATTGGTTAAAGGCCGTATTCAAGGACGAACCGAAAGTGGAGGTCGATTTTTTCGAAAACCTGACGGCGCATTACTGCCGAAGGATCGGCGCCCGCTACCTGCTGCGGGGGTTGCGGAATGCGTCTGATTTCGATTATGAAAAGACCATTTCCCAGCTCAACCACATCATCGGCGATGGGCTGGAGACCATTTTCCTCATCAGCAAACCCGCCTATTCGCACATCAGTTCGACGATTGTCCGGGAGATCATCAAAGGAGGGGGCGATGCCAGCCCGTTCCTGCCCCGCGAGGTTCGCATAAATCATTACAACGGTTGAGCACGAGCAAATACAAATACGACTGGATCATTTTCGACGCCGACAACACCCTTTTCGACTTCACAGCGTGCGAAAAGGCCGCACTGAAAGGCGCCTTGGAAAATCTGGGGGTCTATTTCCAGGACAGTCACCACGACGTATACCATATCATCAACAAATCCTGCTGGCACGATTTCGAGACGGGCAGGATCACCCGGGCTGAATTGCGCCTGCGCCGGTTCGAGTTGTTTTTCGCGGAGATCGGCCTGAAGGAGGACCTGGAGGCGTTTGCGGTTGATTACCTGGGGCTGCTGGCCGGCGGGACGATCCTGCTGCCCGGCGCCGAAGCCCTGCTGAACAGCTTGCACGGAGAATTCGGCCTCGCGCTGGCCACCAACGGACTGAAGGAAGTGCAACGCCCCCGGCTGGTCAAATCGGGACTGACCTCCTTTTTCAAGGTCATCGTGGTTTCGGATGAGATCGGCCATGCCAAGCCCGATGCCGGTTTTTTCGATCATGCCTTTCATGAGATGGGCCGGCCCGACCCAGGCCGGGTATTGATGGTCGGCGATAACCTGAATGCCGATATCCTGGGCAGCATGTCGTACGGCATCGACGCGTGCTGGTTCAATCCGGACCGTTTGCAGCCCTATCTGGACATAGAACCCGACTACCAGATACACGACCTTTCCGAGGTGCTCAAGCTGGTTAATTCGGCGGAAAGGTGATAAAATCCAAACAGTGTACTATATTTGCAGCGTCAGACCAAAACCCTGCTTTCAATGCCGGATGCAACTTTTTTACTTCCTCCAATCAAAAATGAACCTGTATTGTCCTACGCTCCGGGCTCTCCCGAGCGCGCTGCGGTCAAAGCAGCTATTGCGGAGCTGAAGGCTCAGAAGCTCGACATACCGATGCATATCGGAGGGCAGGCGGTTCGCGCAAGTGAAAAAGTGACCATTACCCCGCCGCACGACCACAAATACGTACTCGGTCATTTCCACAAAGGCGGTTCCGAACACGTACATCAGGCTATTCAGGCGGCCCTTGCCGCAAAGCCCGCCTGGGAAGCCATGCCCTGGCAGGAAAGAGCGGCCATTTTTCTGAAAGCAGCCGATCTGCTGGCCGGCCCCTTCCGGGCAAAAATGAATGCCGCCACCATGCTCGGTCAATCCAAGACCATCTACCAGGCCGAGATTGACTGCGTTGCCGAATTGTGTGACTTCTTCCGGTTCAACGCCCAATACATGACGGATATCTACCGGGAGCAACCCGGCAGCTCCGCAGGCATCTGGAACCGGCTGGAATACCGTCCGCTCGAAGGGTTCATCTTCGCCCTGACGCCGTTCAACTTCACGTCTATCGCCGGGAATTTGCCGGCGGCGCCCGCCTTGATGGGCAATACGGTCGTCTGGAAACCGGCCGAAACGCAGGTGTATTCGGCGGCGGTGATCATGGAGATCTTTGAAGCAGCGGGCCTGCCGCCCGGGGTGATCAACCTGATCCTGGTAGACGGCCCGGTTGCCGGAGATATCATCTTTGCACACCCCGAATTCGCGGGTCTGCATTTCACCGGCAGCACCAAGGTCTTCCAGCACCTTTGGCTGACCATCGGCAAAAATATCGCCAAATACAAATCCTATCCGCGGATCGTGGGAGAAACAGGCGGCAAGGATTTTGTCGTCGCCCACCCCAGCGCCGACCCCAGGGCGGTCGCTACCGCACTGGTGAGGGGCGCCTTCGAATACCAGGGCCAGAAATGCTCGGCTGCATCCCGCGCGTACATCCCCAGAAGCCTCTGGAAAAGCGTTAAATCTTTCATGCTTGAAGATTTGGCCGCCATACGTATGGGATCTCCGGAAGATTTTACTAATTTTGTCAATGCGGTGATCGATCATCGCGCATTTGACAAGATCACCAGCTATATTGCCCAAGCCAAAAAGGACGAAGGGGTCGAGATCATCGCCGGCGGAGAATACGACAAATCGGTAGGCTATTTCATCCAACCGACCGTTCTGCTGGTTGACGATCCGCATTACAGAACCATGGAAGAGGAGATCTTCGGCCCCGTTCTGACCATCTATGTGTACAATGACCGTTCCTGGGAAAAAACCCTGGATCTGGTAGATGAAACCTCTCCTTACGCATTGACCGGCGCCGTGTTCGCCTCAGATAGGGATGCTATAGCGCACGCTACAGAGAAGTTGCGCCATGCAGCCGGCAATTTTTACATCAATGACAAACCTACCGGAGCCGTTGTCGGACAACAACCGTTCGGCGGCGCAAGGGCTTCCGGCACCAACGACAAGGCAGGCTCCGTTTGGAATCTCCTCCGTTGGGTTTCACCGCGCACTCTGAAGGAAAATTTCGTTCCGCCGACGGATTATCGCTATCCGTTCATGGCTGAAGAATAGCCCGAAGCGGGCATAATTCGCTAGTAACAAATTGTGGCTGGGGTGTCTTCTTAACCGAAGATGCCCCTAATTTTTTCGATCACCATGGAATCCGCAACCCGATTACCGGCTGAATGGGAGCCGCAAAGCGCCGTCCAATTCACGTTCCCCCATCCCGATACGGATTGGGCCGATATGCTGGACGATGTCATCCCCTGCTTTTTGGATTGCATCCGCGCCGTAAGCCGGTTCGAGCAAGTACTGATCGTCTGCAACGACCTGAAATGGGTCGACCGGCAACTGGCAAACCTCGACCGGACCAACCTCATCCTGGCCGAACTGCCCAGCAACGACACCTGGGCGCGCGACCACGGCGGCATCACCATCCTGGTCGACAACCAACCGGTCATCCTGGATTTTGTATTCAACGGCTGGGGGCTCAAATTCGCAGCCGACAAGGATAACCTGATCACCTCCGGATTGAAACGGCTGGGTATTTTCGGCTCCACGCCGGTCGTGCCGGGCGGTATCGCCCTCGAAGGCGGCGGCATTGAGAGCGACGGTCAAGGCACCCTGATGACAACCACCCATTGCCTGCTGTCGCCCAACCGGAATCCGCATATGGACCAGGCGGCGACCGAAGCCTTCCTCAAACAGCGGTTCGGCCTGAAAAGGGTATTGTGGCTCCGCAACGGCTACCTCGCAGGCGACGACACGGACTCCCATATCGATACGCTGGCGCGTTTCTGCGACCCGGAGACGATCGCCTACGTGCAATGCACCGATGAATCGGACGAGCATTACGAGGCCCTGCGGCTGATGGAACAGGAATTGAAAGCGTTCCGAACCCCCGGCGGACAACCTTACCGCCTGGTTCCGCTGCCGATGCCCTCCCCCGTTTATGCGGAAGAAGGCTACCGGCTGCCGGCTACCTATGCCAATTTCCTGATCATCAACGGGGCCGTTCTGATCCCGGTCTACGGCGTACCGGAAGACGACGCGGCGGTTGAACGGTTGCGGCCCTTGTTTCCCGGCAGGGAGATCATTGCCATTGATTGCAGCGCCCTGATCCGGCAGCACGGATCCTTGCATTGCATTTCGATGCAGTACCCTTTATTAGTTGTCAGTTGACAGTAGCGACGTAAGATCTTACGTCGATAGGAAAATCACACATTCGATAAAAAGATGTGACCTTTCGGGGTAATCCTGCGTTTAAAAGATGGAATTAAAGCATTCATACCAACCATGTCAACATTAAAAATCGGGCTGGTTCAGCAGATGTGCGGAACGGACCGGCAGGAAAATATCAGGAAATCCATTGCGGGCATCAGGGCTTGTGCGGCGAAAGGCGCTCAACTGGTGATCCTGCAGGAATTGCACACGGGCATTTATTTCTGCCAGGCGGAAGAGGTCGAAAAATTCGATATGGCGGAACCGATCCCGGGGCCGTCGACGCAAGAGTTCGGGGCGATCGCCCGTGAATTGGGCATTGTGCTGGTGTGTTCGCTGTTTGAAAAAAGAGCGCCGGGATTGTACCACAATACGGCGGTTGTACTGGAAAAAGACGGCAGCATGGCGGGTAAATACCGCAAAATGCACATCCCCGATGACCCGGCCTATTACGAGAAATTCTATTTCACCCCGGGCGATCTCGGCTTCCAGCCCGTCGACACCTCGGTCGGCCGGTTGGGGGTGCTGGTCTGTTGGGATCAATGGTACCCTGAAGCGGCCCGCCTGATGGCCCTGGCGGGGGCTGAACTGCTGATCTACCCTACCGCTATCGGATGGGAAAGTTCGGACAGCGCGGAAGAGAAATCCCGCCAGTTCGGCGCCTGGCAGACCATACAACGGGGGCATGCGGTAGCGAACGGCCTCCCGGTGATCGCAGTGAACCGAACGGGCAGGGAACCCGATTGGTCAGGCGTCACGGGGGGGATCGAATTCTGGGGACAGAGCTTTGTTGCCGGCCCTCAAGGGGAGCTTATCTACCAGTCGCCGGCCGGAGAAGAGGATTTTGCCGTGGTGGAAGTGGACAAGCGGCGGAGCGAGGATGTGCGGCGCATCTGGCCGTTTTTGCGGGACCGGCGCATTGACGCTTACGAGGGGTTGGTGAAGCGGTACCTGGATTGAGGGGTGGGTTTTGTTTATTTGCCGCCTTCGCCGGGGCTCCGGCCGCCGGAGGTTTATTTGTTTATTTGTTGATTTGCCGCCTTCGCCGGGGCTCCGGCCGCCGGAGGTTGATTTGTTGATCGATTCCTCATCTACTTTCACAGCATAAGCCTTACGCGGAGTAGGGCCATGATGGACAATGAATCCGTGATTTCTCCGGATTCTACCATTTTCACAGCTTCGGAAAAGGGCAATTTGCGGACTTCCAGTTTTTCGGTTTCTTCCGGCTGGGAAGGCCCGAATGACAGTTCCCGGGCCAGGAAAACCATTCCGGCTTCGTCGGTAACGGAGTTGGAGGTATGAAAATCCAGGATTTTTTCCCATTTGCCGGCGGTTATGCCGGTTTCTTCCAATAATTCCCGCTGCGCGGAAGCCAGCGGGTCGGTCCCCAGGGGGCAGCCGCCTTCGGGGATCTCCCAACTGTACTGATCGATGGTATACCGGTATTGGCCGACCAGCCAGGTGTTGCCCTCTTCATCAAGTGGAACAATGCCGATGGCCAGGTTTTTGAAATGGACAACGCCGTAGATACCCTTATTTCCCGAGGGATTGATCACATCCCGGTGAGAAACGGCGATCCAGGGGTTATCGTAAATCCGTTCGATGCTGACGGTCTGCCAGGGATTTTTATAATCAGGCATGGTGGATGGATTGTGGGGGTAAGATAGGGGGAATTGGGGGATTGAGGAACTGAGGAATTGAGGAACTGAGGAATTGAGGAATTGAGGAACTGAGGAATCGAGGAATTGAATTTGCTCACCGGATATGATCAGTGAGCCGGGAGAGTCGTCTGATGCATGTGAATCAGGAATTGGATCCGCAGAGCGGCCTTCCGAAATTCCTGATTCACTTGCCTTTTAGGCCGATAGATTATTTTACGACAGCCCAGCGCGCGATGGACTCCGTAGCGGTGGTAGCCCGGATCAGGTAGCTGCCCTGCGGCAAGCCGGCCACGCTGAACGGCAGGTTGTTCTCACCCGCCGGGACCTGACCGTTAAAGAGATTTTTAATCAGGCGGCCCGACCGGTCGAAAAGGTCAATGTTCAGGCGCTGGAGTTGAACCGGGTTTTTGAGCCAAAGCGAGCCCTGGTCCTCCAGCGGATTCGGCCAGATTTGCAGGGTCAGATTGGGTTCGATGCGTTCATTGGTGGATACGAGGCCGTCCTGGATAAAGTCCGTATAATTGGTATTGACGGCGAGGTAGCGGTTGCCGTCCTTTTTCCAGATGACGGTGACGATCCGGATATTGGACTGCGGGTAGGTGATCTCACTCCAGGGGACGCTCGTCTGCAGGGAGAATTCCGTGCCGGCGGCGATGGCCTGATCGGTGAGCAACATTCCGAAATCATCGGTGGTCAGTTTGCGCCGGAACAATTCCTTGTGCTGGGCATTATTTCCCTGTGACTGCTGAAAACCGACATACAGTTTTTCAACCAGGTAGACCCCGAGGCGGTATTCTCCGCCGTCGGTCGGATTAAAAAAACGGGTCTTGGTGACCACCTTCAGCTCTTCGTCTGCATGAGCGGCGATCAGGCCGGTTTGTGCCAGGGGGTCGCCGGCTGCGAGGTTGTTCACCTGGTTGGAGAGCGTAGTGAAGTAGGTCGTATAATTGGAACTGTTGACCGGTTCTTTTGTCATATCCAGGTAGAATTCCGGCTGTCCGATGATATTGAAGTTATGGGCAATTTTGCTGGCCGTGGAATTGGTCAGGCCGCCGCTGTGGTGGATGGTCCAGACCATGGCCTTGGCGGAATTATCATCCAGGGCGCCTTCATAAAAATTCCAGCCCCAGCCTCCGCAAGGCGGGCACCAGTCGGCTGCAATTTTGGTAAACATGGGTATTTTGGTTTGGGGAACCTCAATAGATTGGGCATTCAATACGCTGCAAAAGAGCCCGAAAGCGGCGATCAAGGTAGAATTCCGGAATTTCATAGGATGCATTTTGGTTGGTCAAAAGTCATGATTTATTTCAATATACGTACAATGTCGGCAAAAGTTAGGCCAATACCCGGTTTTCAGGATAGTTTCCGGTTAAAATGTCCGGCAGGCTGCAAGGCTCCCGCCGCCTAAACCGCTGCGGATGAATTGCTTTCTGCGCCGGTCCCGCATCATAAAATATTTTCAGGCCGTTACCATTATTCGATTATACTTTTTACCTTTGCGGACCAATCCTGACCAAAGCCAGTCCGCTTTTCAAAATCACTCAATCAAATCAAACAACGGCGACGGCATGCCATTGGCTTTGCTGAAGATTTAGGAATTTGGCCATCCGGGGTTTCTGTCAAGGGCCCCGTTGTTCCCAAATGCCGATTTTCCTTCCAATGAGCCCGCTGTTCTTTTTTTAATTCAATTAAAGAAAAGCATTATGGCTAAAATGAATTTCGGCGGTGTCGAAGAAAATGTAGCAACCCGCGAAGAATTTCCACTTGAAAAGGCATTGAACACCCTCGCGGATGAGACCATCGCCATCATCGGTTACGGCGTGCAGGGCCCCGGCCAGGCGTTGAACCTGCGTGAAAACGGCTTCAATGTCATCATCGGCCAGCGTAAAGGCTCCAAAACCTGGGACAAAGCGGTGCGCGACGGTTGGGTACCCGGCGAGACCCTGTTTGAGATCGAAGAAGCGGCCGAACGGGGCACGATTATCCAGTATCTCTTGTCTGACGCCGCCCAGATCGCCATTTGGCCCAAGCTCAAGCCGTACCTCACCAAAGGCAAAGCCCTCTATTTCTCCCACGGATTCGCCATCACCTACAAGGAACGGACCGGCATTATCCCGCCTGCCGACGTGGATGTGATCCTCGTAGCGCCGAAGGGTTCCGGTACGAGCCTGCGCCGCTTGTTCCTGGAAGGCCGCGGCTTGAATTCAAGCTACGCCATTTTCCAGGACGCCACGGGCACCGCCTACGACCGGGTCATCGCCCTGGGCATCGGCATCGGTTCGGGATACCTGTTTGAAACCACCTTCCAGCAAGAAGTATACAGCGACCTGACCGGCGAACGCGGCACGCTCATGGGCGCTATCCAGGGTATTTTTGCCGCCCAGTACGACGAATTGCGCAAGCGCGGCCACTCCCCCTCCGAAGCCTTCAACGAGACGGTGGAAGAACTCACCCAAAGCCTGATGCCGCTGGTTGCGGAAAACGGCATGGACTGGATGTACGCCAACTGCTCCACAACCGCTCAGCGCGGCGCATTGGACTGGTGGACGAAATTCCGCGATGCCGTCGCGCCTGTTTTCAAGGAACTCTATGACAGCGTCGCATCCGGCAACGAAGCACAGCGTTCGATCGACTCCAACAGCCAGGCCGATTATCGCGCCAAACTGGAAGAGGAACTGCGCCAATTGCGCGAAAGCGAAATGTGGCAGGCAGGCCGCGTGGTGCGGAGCTTGAGGCCGGAAGCCAGCGCGGTGAAGGTGGATGCTTGATGCTGGATGCTGGATGCTTGATGCTGGATGCTGGATGCTGCCCGCCGTCGCCTGGAGGCTATGGCGGACGGGGGATGCTGCGCTTCGACTGCGCTCAGTGTGAAGATGCTGCCCGCCGTCGTCTTGAGCTATGGCGGACGGGGGATGCCTGGTCCTTGATGCTGGATACCGGCAGGCGTACTGACAACTGACAACTGACAACTGACAACTGCAACCTGCAACCTGCCCGGCGCCCATGAATAAATAGCGGTGTAAAATGACTCCGAGTACAACAAAGGCGAACCCCGTCCTGATGACGGTGGAAAACATATACAAAGCCAAAGTGCGGCTGAAGGGGGTGGTGGAAACTACCCCGCTTCAGCAGAATCTGCATTTTTCGGAGCTGTATGAATGCAGGCTCTGGCTGAAAAGGGAAGACATGCAGGTGGTACGCTCCTACAAGATCAGGGGAGCCTACAATAAGATGTCGACCATTCCGAAGTCCGAGCTTGCCAAAGGCGTCATTTGCGCCAGCGCCGGAAACCACGCCATGGGGGTCGCTTACGCCTGCCAGCGAATGGGCATAAAAGGCAAGATCTATATGCCGGCCGTTACCCCGCAGCAGAAGGTGCGCAAGGTGGAAAAATTCGGCAAATCCTTTGTCGAGGTCGTCCTTACCGGCGATACGTTTGACGACTCCTATGACGCCGCCAAAGCGGCTGCCGAGACAGAGGGCATGACGTTTGTCCACCCGTTCGACGACGAGCGGGTGATGGAAGGTCAGGGTACCGTCGGCCTGGAAATCATGGAAGCCTGCCCCCCGCCGATCGATTACATCTTTGTCGCCATCGGCGGCGGCGGACTGATCTCGGGGTTGGGCAGCTATTTCAAACAGATCAGCCCTTCCACCAGGATCATCGGGGTGGAGCCGCAGGGTGCGCCCGCCATGTACGAATCGCTCAAGGCGGGTCACGTGGTGCAACTCGACCAGATCGATACCTTCATCGACGGGGCGGCCGTCCGGAAAGTGGGCGAAAAAACCTTCAAGATCGCCCAGCAGGTGGTGGACGACATGATCCTGGTGCCGGAAGGCAAGGTTTGTACAGCCATCCTGGATTTGTACAACGAAGAAGGGATCATCGTAGAACCCGCCGGCGCCCTGACCATCGCAGCCCTGGATTTTTACCGGGACCAGATCAAGGGCAAGAATGTGGTCTGCCTGCTCAGCGGCAGCAATAACGACATTACCCGAACAGAAGAGATCAAGGAAAGGAGCCTGTTGTACGAAGGCCTCAAACACTATTTCATCATCCGGTTCCCGCAGCGGGCCGGCGCCTTGCGCGATTTCCTCAACAATGTCCTGGGCCCCACCGACGACATTACCCACTTTGAATACACCAAAAAGCACAACCGGGACAACGGCCCGGCGCTCGTCGGCATCCAGGTGAAAAAGCGGGAAGATTACGAGGGCCTCATCGAGCGGATGGACCGCCACCGGATCAATTATCAGGCCCTCAACGACAGCCGGATGCTGTTTGACTTCCTGGTATAAGTTCCCATCTTATTATTATCTCCGCTATCAAATCTCCGGGTCGGCCACATAGCCGGTGAAGATCATGGTATTGGTCGGGATATGGCGCAAAACCAGGATGAACGGGCTGGTGAAATAGAAGGTCGGCGGCAGGGAAGTGACCCCGAAACCGATCGAGGTGACAGCTGCTCCTTCCGCACCCTTTTCATCCACGTTCAGGACGGCTTTGTGCTTGATCTGGTTGATGAATATATTGTTGGACGACGTACCCATATCGGTGAAGTCGGCGTTCCGGTCGCTGAAGGCATCCACGACGCCGAGCGCTTTCAGGGATGCGATGAGGTCATTTTCGTAGGCCAGTTTCAGTTTGGGAAAGGCCACAATAGCTCTTTGGTACGTAGCGTCATTGTATAATGCCAGCCATTTTGCCTGATCCAGTTTGGAATGCCAGTCGGGGTCCGTATTGTTTTTGGCCGGCTGAATGAAGGTGAGGCTATACGTAGAATCCTTGAACGGGATATCGACCAGATTGTAGTCATTCCCCTGGCGGAAGGTAAAATTCCGGTCGGCATTGACCAGTTCGACAGGTACTTTGGATCCGTCGGCTTTGGTGAAGTCCGTTTCGTAGGTGGATTCAGGCGCAAATCCCGTGGCCCAATCCGCTTTGAAGTGGAGGGCGTTGATCAGGAAGGCGACATCCATATCCGTGATCTTTTCCAGGATCTTGTCAATTTTGCCGTTGGTGCTGTTTTTGACCCAGGTGTTGATCTGATCAAGGGAGGTTTCTTCCGCCGTGAAATCCAGATTCTTGAACCCGCAGGCATAATCATCCGTCAGCGTATTGACGAACGGCGTCTTGAGGTTGATCCGGTTGGGGTCGTAAAAATAGCCGTTGGCCATGGTCAGGGTCGGTTGACCGCTTTGCTGGGTGAGCATGGTGGTCAGGTCGCCGTGAAACTGGTTGAGGGAGGCTACTTCGCAATCCTTGCAATCCATCAATTCCAGGATCTCATCCAGGGTATTGCCCTTGGCGCCGTTGATCGCCATCTGGACCGCCGTCTGGATGCTCCAGGGAGAGATCAGGATATTTTCGTCGGGTTTGGCGGCGTGCTCCTTATTGAAGATCTTCCAGCCGAGGCTTTGGTTGATGGCGGCTATTTCCTGGACGTCTTCCACCGGAATGGGGTCCGGCCCGGCGGGATTGGTGTTTTCCTTTTTGCAGGCCGTAAAGAGAAGGCCCAGGAGCGCGATGGGAATGATTTTGGTCATGATGATTGGTTTTGGAACCTTGCGCAGT
Source organism: Lewinellaceae bacterium (assembly GCA_020636325.1). Lineage (GTDB taxonomy): Bacteria > Bacteroidota > Bacteroidia > Chitinophagales > Saprospiraceae > JACJYC01. Next base: position 43,693 of record JACJYC010000004.1, on the reverse strand, counting down.
ACCAAGGTTTGCGAATCGAATAACTATGCAACTGCCTGTTCATTTAAACAAACAGCCGATGCATGCCTGTCTGTTCAATCAGGAAGACGGTTTTTGAGCCGGACAGGTTGGCCCAAAACCGGGAATAATCGGCATAACGCTAAACTTCAGCCCGAAAAAGGCCTATTCCCCCTTCACCAGCCGCCCCACAAACACCGTCTGCAAGCCGATCCGGGCCCGCACCAGATAAAGGCCGGTGGCCAACCCGTCCAGCGGGATGGGGATGACGCCGTCCTGGTGTATTTTCCGGAAAGCGGTGATCCTGCGACCCGTCCAGTCAAACAGTTCAATATCCAGATCGGCTGAACGGTTGAGGTGGAGTTCCAGGTTGACCAGATCGCCTGCCGGGTTGGGATACAACCGCCCGCTATCCGCCAGAAGGGTTTCTCCTGCATCCACCAGCATCACGGTACCCACCGATTCGCAATCGTTGGCATCTGTCACGGTCACCTGATAGGTGCCTACGCCCAGCATTTCCAGCGTATCGTTGATGCTGCCTGTGCTCCACAGGAATTCGTAGGGCGCCGTACCGCCCGAGGGCGTCACCACGATCCGGCCGTCGGCATAATCGGGCGGCATGGGCGGGATGGTCTGGATATTCAGCAATATGGGCGCCGGGTTGTACAGGTTGAATTCCCGGAGGACGCTGCACCCCAGGTTGTCGGTTACCCGGAAGGTATATTTCCCCGGCTTCAGGTTGATCAGGCTGTCGGAATGGGCATTGGGGATGATCACGCCGCCGTTCCACCAGGTTAGGGTATACGGCGACTCTCCGCCGGAAATGTCCAGCCGGATGGCGCCGTCCTGTTCCCCGGCGCAGGTAGGATCCAGCACTTCCTCCTCAATATCGATCGGGGAATCCGGGCCGGTCACCTCAAAATCCTGAAGGACGACCTGACAATTGTCCCCGTCGGTCAGCGTAAGCGTGTAGGCGCCGGCTTCCAGGTTGGCGATATCCTGGGTCATCATGCCGTTGCTCCAGGTGTAATGATAGGGTAATTTCCCGCCGGAAACGCTGAGCTGGATACTGCCGGTATGGGCGCCGTAACACGCCACCGGGGCAATGCTGACATTGGATACCTGGATCGGTTGGTTGACCTGGGGAACCTCGTCGTCAAAGTAGACCGAGCACCCATTGGCGTCGGTCAGTTCGAGGTAGTAATGCCCGGGGCCGACGCCGTTCAGGTCTTCGCTCAAACTTAGGGTGTCCCCCGCTTCATTGGTCCAGATGAAGTCATAGGGCGAAACGCCGCCGACCGGGTGCAGGTCGATCCCGCCGTCGTTGCTGCCGGCGCAATTGACCGGATCCAGGTGATCAAGGGCGATGGACAACAGCGGCGGTTCCGACGTGTGAAGGGTCTGCGAAACAACCTGGCAGCCCGTCTGGAGGTCGGTAACGGTTACCCGGTAGGCGTCGAACAGGCCCAGGGAGTCAACCGTGACGCTGTCCGCCGAAACGCCGGTAAGCACATAGGTCGGTGAAAAATGATAACGGAACATGCCCGATCCGCCGGAAATAACAGCCGTCATGGAAGCGTCATGCTCTCCGAAACAGGTAATGGGGGTCAGGTAGAACGTATCCAGTTTCAGGGCCGGCACTTCTTCCCGGACCTTGATGGACGGGATGGAAGCTGTGCATCCGTTGGCATCGGTAACGGTCACGCCGTAATCGCCGGCCGGCATATTGATGAGTTTTTTCGTCTTTTTCCCGTTGTTCCACTCGTACTGATAGGGTTGCGTGCCGCCGGCAGCATTCGCCACCAGTGAATCCAGCGCCGACGGATCGCACGTCGCCCCGAAGGTCAGGGTAAAACTGACGGAAAGGGGCGGCGGTTCCGCAATGACAAAGTTGGTATCGATCGGACAGCCCCTGGCGTCGCTGGCCAGCAAGCGGTAAGTACCCGGCGCCAGATCGTAGATTCCGGATTGGCCTGAACCCTGTCCTACCCAATTGACGGAATACGGCAAAGTGCCGCCTGTCAGCACCGTTTCGATATATCCGTTGGTCTCACCGTGGCAAAGGGCATTTCCCAGGTCAAAGGCGTCGATGCGGAATCGTTCGGGCCATTCCAGGGAAATGGTATCGGAAATAAACCTGCAACCGATGCCGTCGGAGATGGTCAGTTGGTAGTCGCCCGGAGCCAGTGATGCGCGATCCTTGGTCGCGGCAGGTCCGTCATTCCAGGCATACTGGATGGGCGGCGTGCCGGTGGCCAGCAAGACCGTCTGGATAAGACCGTCCGCAACGCCGTAACAAGACGGTTGTTCCGGGAACAGATTGGCCTGGAAGACCTGCGGCGCCGTCACCGCAATCACCGTATCCAGGATGCAGCCCTGCCCGTCCATGACTTCCACGCCGTGATTTCCCACCCCGATCCCGGTCAGTACAGGGTTCGTTGCACCGCTGTCCCAATGATAGGTAAACGGCCCCACACCGGTCGGCGTAAGGGCGATCTGTCCGGTTTGCGGGCCCACGCACGGGGGCGGAACCACCGCAATTCCCAGGTTGATCGTTGTCTGGGGCAACAGCTGAACCGTTAACGGCAGGCTAAGGCAGCCTCTGCTGTCCCGGGCGGTAACCGAATAGGCGCCTACCGGCAGGTCGGCAAGGGAATTTCCGCTTTGACCTCCGGCCCAGAAATAGGTATAGGGCGGCGTTCCGCCCGATGCGGCCACCTGGATAGATCCGGTAGCATCGCCCTGGCAGAGCGGCCGGTTAAACACGGCAACATTGACCGTAACGGGCAGGGGTTCTTTCACCTGCACCTGGATCTGAGCCGTACAGTTGTTGTAATCCGTAACGTTTGCGGTATAGGTACCGGCTGCCAGGCCGAATCGAACCGGGGAATTGCTTCCGCTCGCCCAGGTGAAGTGGTAGGGCGGCGTACCACCGATGGCCCGGACCTGGACAAAGCCGTCGGGGATGCCCGAGCAACTCATATCCCGCAGGGAATCGACAACCAACTGGAGCAAATCGGGCGCCTGGAGCTGGAAGGTATCGATGCGGAAGCAGTCTTGGGCGTCCGAAACCGTGACAATATAGGATCCGGCCGCGATTTGCGCGTTCTGGGGCGTTTGCACCTGGTTGCTCCACTGGTATTCATAGGGCGGCGTACCGCCGAAAGCGACCACGGTAATGGAACCGTCGCTGTTCTGCGCGCAGGTAGGCGATCGCAGATCGGCGCGGGTGACGATCACGGAAGGTTCTTCCACCACGATCTTATCCAGGGTGGTAATGCAGGGGCCGTCCGTAATGGTGACGGAATATTGACCGCCCGGAAGGTTATCGATGCAGGAGGTGGTTTCGTTGTTGCTCCAGTGGAAAACCGGGTTATTCCCTGTGACATTCACGCAAATTTCGCCGTCGGCGGCGCCTGCGCAGGTCACATCCTTTACGGAAGTGGAATTGACGACGGCCGCCGGGCCCTGCACCAGGATATTGCGCAGGACGAACGAGCACATGGCCTGGGAATTATCGGTAATGGTGACCCGGTAACTGGCCTGGCTCAATCCGTTGATGAAAATGGTATCCTGCACCCCGGAGCCGGAGCCGGACGTACCGTTGCCGCCGGTCCATTGATAACTGAAAGGCGGCAATCCGTTCAGCGGGATGAGGATGATCTGCCCGTCGCTGCCCTCGCAATCGGTGACATTCCTGACAATCCGTTTCAGGGAGTCTATGCTGTTGGTCGTTGTGACTTTCAGGTTACCGGTATTGGCACAACCCTCCTGGTCGGTCACCGTCACCTGGTAGTTTTTGGTGATCCCGGATACAGCGCCGGCATTGACCGTGATCTGGGCGTTGGAACTCCCTGTGCTCCAGAAATAGGTATAGGGGCCGGTGCCGCCGGTAGCTGAGGCCGTAACGAGGGTCGAACTTTCCTTGCACAGCGACAGCGAATCTGCCGGGTCAAACGCCGCAAGGGGGGCTTCCTTGACCTGAACGGTCACGCTGTCCGTATCCTCGCACCCCCGGGGAGATACGCCTTTGAAATAATAGGTCGTTGTGCCGGACGGCATGACCACCGGGCTGGTCAGCACATTTCCGGCCGTTGCCGGGAAACCGGAGTGGAAGGTATACGTCGCCCCGGTGAAATGGTTGTCGCGGATATCGAGGCTGTTCAGGTTGAAGGATTCCCCCGGGCAAATGGCCGGTTCATCCGGCGTAAAGATGTCCGGGTCGGGAAAGACCACCACCTCGACTTCCGCCCTGCTTCCGGAGTGGCAATTGAAGTTGGTTTCTTCCGCATAAAAGCGGTAGACCACCGGCGCAGCCGTATTGTTGGGGGGCAGGTCGGGGGAATAACAATTTCCGATGCTCAAGGCACTGTCCTCGCCTTCCGGTTCGCCGTACCAGACGATAAAAAAATCGGGGTTGGCGGGCGTCGCGCAGATGGTGGGTATGAATCCGGAGCAGATGGTGTCGTTTTGCGCGGCCGGCGGGTCAAGGATCAGGTCGTCTTCCGGGCCGTTGCAATTGTTATCAATGCCGTCGCAGGCGATTTCGGGCCTGCCCGGGTTGATCATCGGGTCGTTGTCCATGCAGTCGCCGTCATTTTGCACGAATCCGGCCGGCGGGTCGGTGGTGCAGCTCAGCCAGAACTCGCCGGGATGACCGTATCCGTCGCCGTCGTTGTCGGCAAAGTACATCAGGTCGGGGTATCCCAGGTTTTTGGAACCGTAAAATACGATATGATCCAGCGCGATATCGCCGCGAAAGCCGTTCCCCTTAACGGCGACAAAACGGAATTGCAGGCGATCGCCGTCATTGAAAGCGGCAAAAGGCAGGTAGACCTTGTTCCATTGATTGCCCTGGTTGCCGGCCTTTTGCCAGAGGATATTCCAGGTAAAACCGCCGTCGGAAGACACCTCCAGGCGCAGGCTGCCGATGCTGGTGCCGAACATGTGGTAATTGAAAGACATGTGGCAGGTATCCGTCCCCATCTTATTGACCTCCACGCAACCGGAAAGCAAATGGGCTTCGGCGCCTACCGCGCAATTGGCGCCCGTGGTTTCGGTATAGACGTACTTTCCGCTCCCGTCCACGTCGCTTTCGGGGCCCGTGCCGCCGGTCGGGGTCGCGCCGGTATGGACCAGCCAGTCAAAATCGCCGTTCGGGCCGTTTCGCCAAAAGCCGGTCATCTCGCAGAGGTTGCCGCACAGGGTGCCGCAGAGGTTTTCGTCGTCGAAGGTGGAAACTATGGTAGCGGGCGGGGGTTGGCATCCGGACCGGACCGTCAATCCGCAGGAATTTCCGGAAAACCCGCTCAGGAACGGGCAATAGCGCCGCACGTAGATATCCACTTCAGCGTCGGGCGGAAGCCCGGTGAGCAGAAACGGAGCACAATCCGCAAACACAACGGTCCCGCCGGAGCCCGGCAGGGAGTCTGTTCCGGGGGTAAAACCCGCCAAACCGAATTCTATGATGGCCGGCCCGCAGGGTTCGCCCGCGTTCCAGGTCAGCCAGGCGGAGGTGGTATCCAGCCCCGTTACCGCGAGGTCCAACGCGGGCAGGCAGGTCATCGGCGCGAAGACCAGTTCTACGAATTCCAGGATGCCTGCATCATCGATATGGTCATCGCAGATGGACAGTCGCCAGGTTCCGTTCGGGTTGGTGGCATTGTCGTTGAATTCGTAGAAGCTTTCGAGCGGCCGGTAAGGCCCCGGCAGGAACGGCCCCAGGCCGTCTTCCACGGAAAGGCAGGCGGAGGACAGAAAAACCGCAGCGGAGTCGCAACTGACGTCATTCGGGTTGCCGAAATCATCGTCGCCGCCGCCGTTATCCGATGCCAGCAAAACCGTTTTTCCGCCGGGCGAGGTGAGCCTGATCTCCAGGTCTGCCGGCCAGTTGTGTTTGATGATCAGGCGAACCTGCTGCAAATACACATCGGTTCCCAATTGAACGCCCGGCGCATTGGTCACCTGGATATTGAACAGGTCGGGAGAATTGTAAACGCCGTCATCGGAGCAACTGATAGCGGCCAGCGGCAGATTAAGTCCGCAAATGGATGGATTGGACAGGTTTATGGGGGTTTGGGCGTTGGTTTTTACAACCATCAAATAAGCAACGATCAGTAGTAGTTGGGAAGCGTGTTTCATCCAGGTCAATTTTTTGGGACTGTTGAAGCGCTAAAAATACAGTTTTCGGCAGAAATCTTCCAAAAAAAGACGGCCGCTTGCGACGAGGTCATTCGTCGCCTGCCGCGCCTAACGGTGGTGAAAGCGGGTTATCTGGCTGGAAATCGGAAGGAAACGGCGGGTAAGATCAAAGATCTTTGACGGAATTCCGGTCGACCAGGATATCCTTCAATTCTTTCAGAAACTGGTATTGGTGGGGCAGCACTTTTTTGAAAGCTTCCTTCACGGCAAAAAAGGCGCCTTTTTCCATTTCCTTGATCTTTTCCCTGAGGTCCATTGCATCCTCATAGAGCATGGCTTTCAGCGAGGGGATCTCATGCCAGTCTCCTTCAACGGCCCAGGCGGATTCTTTCTGGCCGTCGGCTTGTTCGACAGCGTCCAGTTCGATGAGTTTATCGCCGGGCTGGCCCTTTTGCGCGGGCAGGCTGCCTGCGGGCAGTTGCCAGGATTCTTCATTGTCCACGGAGTTTTCGAGAAAAATCTCCAGGCCTCTCTCGCGAAAGCGGTAAATGATCATTTTTACTTGTTCCTGCAAAGCCATATGCGGTACCCTGAGCATTTATCTGTAAACAGTGTTCCCGAAAAAAGGTTCTTGAACTGGCAAAGGTGAGGAATTTTTTTGGGTTATTGTTGTTTATGATGGTTTATGATGGGTTATTGTTGTTTAGGATGGTTTATGATGGGTTATTGTTGTTTAGGATGGTTTATGATGGTTTATGATGGTTTATTGTTGTTTAGGATGGTGGGGCCAACAACAACAAACAAAAATAAACAACAACAACAACAACAACAACAACAACAACAACAACAAACAACAATAAACAACAATAAACAACAATAAACTATTTCCCGACAGGCGGTTGGATGATTTCAGGGAGGACGACCGACAGGAGCAGGACTTCTTCCTCTTCGGTAAGGTCGTCTTTGACAAACTGGAAGGCTCTGGCGGTCAATTCCTTATTGTCGGCAGGCTGGGCTTTGGTCATGCTGGCCACCTCGCGTTGGTTGACGGTTACGGGGAAGGCTACCGCGCCTTTTTTATCCAGTTTGGCGAGCAGCCGTTTGGTGCGGGCGCCGTACAGGCCGCCGTCATCGCGCAGGGCGCCGACGATCTGGCCGTTGATCAGGACCTGGGTTTCGTTGTTTTTGATCCAATAGCCGTACTCGTGGGTGGCGGTACGCGCGTACAGGAGGCCGTTTTTCCCCAGGAATTTTTTGAAGCTGTAGGCGACAACCGGTTCTTCGAAAATGGTGGTATAGATGCCCTTAACGGCTGATCTGAATCGTTTTTTGGCCGCTTTTTTAACCTGGCCCAGGGAAAAGAGCTCGAGTTCGGCTTTATCGATCTTCACCAGATCGCCGGCCCAGGCATCCATATCGGTTTTCATTTTGGCCAGTTCTGCCCGCATTCTTTTCTCACTGGGGGCTGCATGCTTCATAACGGTGAATACCAGCCAAAGCACGCCAAGCGTGATCAACAATGCCAAAGTTGTCAGAAATCCCATGCTGCGGTCTTTACAATGTCCTGTAAAGATAAAACCTGAAACCGGGTTTCGGTTGAATCTTTTAACGAATTACTACGATCTTTCCTACCAACCGCCGGTTGGGACCGACCAAGGTAAAGGAATAGGCGCCCGGTTGAAGGGCTTTTTCAGGCAGTTCAAAGTCGCCCTGCAGCGATTTTTCCAGAACGACCTTACCGGTTGCATCACTGATGCTGAGGTTGTATTTGCCGTCAAAATCCGGGCGGATGGTAAGCTTGCGGCCAAATTTCAGCGGATTGGGAAACAGGCTCCAGCCGTCGGTTCCGGGTTCGGTTGTCGCCACGGTCAGGTCCTGGGTCACCATAAACTGCCCCAGCGCCGTAACCCCGTTTCCTTCAAAGAACTCTACGGTGCCGTCATCGCCGGGTGTAATGAAATCGGAATAGTCGAGCGGCGCCCCCCAGGTGGGACCGTCGGCGAAGGAAGCCCGTTCGTAGAGCCGGTAGCTCCCGGAAGCAGCGCCGGCAGGAACCGGGCCGTATCCTTCAAACCGAATGAATTTAAGCGGGTCGAAAGCCTGGTTCGCGCCGTAATTATTGACGATCCAGTAGGACCGGCTATGCGGATTGCCGTCGGGCAGCTGATCGGGATCCAGGTTCAGGCGGCTGACGCAAAGCTCACCGTTCGGGTGCTGGGCGCCCTGCCCGAATTCCAGGGTGATCCCGGTCGAGCCGAAGGTGAAGATTCCGTCGTTGTCCACCGTGTTCCTGGCGCTGACCCCGTCGCCGACCGGCGCTGTTGAGGCGGTTCTGGTAGCGCCGCCGGCCAGGGAAACGTGGCGAACCCCTACCCTGTCGTTGGCCTGGCCCTGTTCTTCGTTGAACTGGTAATACGCCACCAGGCCGGGTTGTTCGGCGGGCTTGCGGGTGAGGTGCATCAACTCGCGGATCTGCGCCTGCGAAAGGGCGGTTTTCCAAACGTTCACCTCATCGATCAGCCCTTTGAAATAGCGGTCGCCGCCGTTGGGGTCCACCCCGATATTCAGGGGCGTGTCGAATTGTTCTTTTTCCTGGGTTTCATTGTGGGTGGCCGGTACGCCGTTGAGGTAGATCTTTGCATTGGCAGGCGTAATGACCAGCGCTACATGGGTCCAGGTATCGCTGGGAACGGTCAGTCCTGAATCCCACCACCAGCCGCTGTCGTTCCAGTGGTAGGCCAGCTTGTTGTTGTCCCGGATGCTGAGGCCTGCGGTCGTATTGCCGCCTCTGGCAAACAGGATGCCTGCCCAGTCATTTTGCGGTCCCTGGGGTTTGATCCAGGCTGTCAGGGTGACGGTATTGGCATTCAGATTCAGGTTTCCGTTGGATACGGCGTACTGGCCTTCACCGCTGAGGGCAAGGGCCTTGCCTGGGATGGTTTCGGGGTCGCAATCGGCGTTGACGGTCAGGAGGAGGTCTTTGCTGTATTGCCCGTTGAGCAGCAATGTGGCGGTGTATTCTCCCGGGTTTCCGAACACCACTTTGGGATTGCGGATGCCTGGGTTGTCCACAAATTGAGGTTGAGGGGTAAAGGTCCAGCTCCAGGTAGCGCCGGTATGGTTGACCATGCTGAAGTCGTCAAAATAAAAAGTATCGCGGGCGCAGCCGGAAACCAGCTTGTCGACGGTGGGCTGTACCACCGGATGGGTGGGTTGCTCCACGAAATCAGCCTGCCAGATCCCCCTTTTATAGGTAGCCAGCCTGACTTTACCCTTGGCGTAAAAAGGCACCATGCGGTTGGAGGCGGCGCGCGCCGGAAGGCCGTCTGAGCAGGCCGTCCAGACAGGGATATTGCCTTTGTGGTAAAATACGCCGAGATCGGTCGCCAGGTAAAGGAGGTCGTCGGTACCGCCGATGGCAACCAACTGTTCGATGAAATGGCCGTTGAGGACGGGCGTGGTGATATTGTTCCACCCCTGGCCTCCGTTTACGCTGACAAAAACCTTGTTGGCATTGCTCCCTCCCCTGCTCCAGGCGAGCCAGATCTTCTGGTCGTCTTCGGGGCTGAGGGCGATAAAAGCGCCGTTGGCGGGTCCGGGCGGCAGGGTGGTTTCCGCGAAGGAAGCGCCGCCGTCGGCAGAACGCCACAAGCGGGAGGTCGTACCGGCATTCTGCACGCAATAAATGACCGACGGATCATTGCGGCCGATTTCGATCCCCGTGATGATATCGGTCTCCGTTTGGCCGAACGTGTACACCGTCGACCAGGACAAGCCGCCGTCTTCGGATTTGACCAGCGTATTGTCCTTGCCCATATAGAGGTGATTATAGCAACGCGGGTCCTGTTCGATCTCAGAACTGTTTTCATTGTTGCCGGCGTAGCCTTCGTTGGGGTATTCCTCGAACGCGAATCCTTCCATTTCTCCGGAGATGATTTCCGGCAGCACTTTGGGGTTGATGTCAGAATGCATCACCTTCCTGCCGCCGGACGGGTGGACGTAGCCCGTCCCGGCTTCCGCGCCGCCCAGCCGAAGGTATTCTCCGCTGGGGTAAATTTCGAAGATGGTGGCCGTATTGCCGTTGTGATACCGGCCGCCGGTGAGGATGTCTTCGTTCCAGCCGCCGTCAAAACCCCAGAATTCGGACGCTTCCAGGCCGGTATTCCTGGCTTCATGCGCCGAAAAATCAGGCATGTATTTATTGATGCCGCCGTCGGAGCAGACCCAGACGTCGTCGCCGTTGATGTCGATATCCTGGATATCGGGGTGCTGGTTGCCCGGGCCGCCGCCGTAACCGCCCCACCGGGTGAAGGTAGCGGCGCCGTCTTCGGATTTGAACAGGTTCAGGAAGCCGATCAGGAGGTCGTCGGCATCGGAATCCGAGGCGGCAATGGCCAGGTTGTAATACCCCTGGTCGTACTGGTAGGTTTCGGGATACCATTCGTCGGCGCCGAACCAGAAGGTGGACAGGCAATAGTGGTTGCCGGCATACGGAGCGCCGGGGCCGCCGTTGGCGTTGGTGTTCGGCAGGCTCCAGGATTCGCCGCTGTCATCGCTGCGGTAGATGCCGAGGAAATTATTGTCGTTCAGGCCGTCGTTGTATTGGCCGAGCAGGACAGCGTAAACCCGGTCGGGATCGGCATTGGAGACCGCCAGGCGGGCGCCGCCGTCTTTGTTGTCGCTCAGGCCGTTGCCCGGTGCAAAGGCATCGATCCAGCCGTTTTGTTTGGGGTACCAGGAAGCGCCTTTATCCGTTGACTTGTAGAAATCGCAGAGTTTGGAGCCGATATTGGTCTTGACGAGGTAGACCGTATTGCCGTCGCCGGGTTTGAAGGCGATGTCCCAGCATTTTTCGATGAAATACTGGTTCCAGCTTTGCCCGCTGTCGTCACTGCGAAAAAGGCCAAGGCCGCAGCCGAGCAGGACGATATTCGGGTCAACGGGATTCACGGCCAGCACATAGGGGTCCAGGCCCGGAATCTGGAAAACAACCTTCCATTCGGCGCCGCCGTCCGTGGTCTTATACACGGTGGAGCCTTCGCCGAAATAGACGATATCCGGGTTGGCGGGGTCAACTGCAATGCTGGCGATCCCGCCGAGGGAAAGCTCATCGGAGACGCAGTCCCAGGACTGTCCCTTGTCGGTGGATTTAAAGATAGCGCCCGTTTCGGTACCGGCGTAGAGGATATCCGGGTTGGAGGCCGACTGGTCGAGGCAGTAGATATTGGCCTGCCAGGAAACCGGTTGTGCATCTCCTTCCGAGAGGGTATTGCCGGGGCCTATGTTTTCCCATACGGCGGTCCCCCGGCCGGACTGCTGGCGCAGGTTTTTCCAATCCTCGAATGTCCGCATTTCCCCGGCCAGATCGGGTTCAAAGGCGTATCCTTCGGGGGTGAGGCGCTCTATGGCTTTGCGCCAATGCTGATAATACCGGGTAAAATAAGTAACCTCGCCCGGGTGGTCTTCCTGCCAGACCCGGTAGGCGCTGTCCACTTTCAGGACGTTGGCCTGGCCGGAGTACATTTCCCTTGCCCACCAGGGAGCGGCGGCAACCGCTTCCGGCGGCGGCAGCGGGCGTTCGCCCTGGCTAAAGGCGCCCGGCAGATTCAGGAGCAGAGAGGAGATCAACAAGAGGAGCTTCACGGCTAGTTCAGCCATACGAGTGCGTAACATAAGCAGATGGTTGGTGCGGCAAAAATAGATTATAATTGGAAAATTACCGGGAGATTTGGCGAATGAGGCGCGGAATGGGCCGAAAAATAAAATAAAGGTCCGTCGCGCAGCAGAATTCAGCAAAATCGTCGACTTAAAGTTGCCTTAACATGGGGTCTGTTCGCCCTGTCGATTTTTTGCCTTAGTTTTGCGCCTTGCCGTTTGACTTTTACATTTTTACCTTTGCACTTAGCATTTAAACTTTACCCAGCTCCCGTTGCCATACTACTCCGAGATTGCACCTGTACAAACTGAAAAGCCGGTTCATCCGATGCGGATGAATGAACGACCATAGGGTTGTTTTTTGCAATAATCAGGACCCTGCCCGCTTTTTACCGGGTTTGGGCTGAATTCCACCTTAACTTTAGCCTGACAAAAAGAACAAAATGCGTTTGCGGACATCCATACTTTTACCCATCGCCGATTTGATGAAAAGCGTTTTTTCCACGCCCCGAGCCTGGTTCGCCCGGTTGAGCGCGGCGGTCATGTATTCCCTTGACCGGGAAGTTATTGAACGGAGGGTGACCTCTCTTATCCCCCTCCGGAGTGGGGTAATGGGTGCAGTTTCACTTTTAGGAGTTTCACTTGCTTTAATAAATCCAATCAATGCACAAGATGGCTGGAGTTCGACAAGTTGTTTTGGGTCTTCTCCTACTCCACTTCAGATTATGATTAATGCCTGTGGAGATGAATCTACTACAGAATTTATTTTATTCCAAACAGGGAGTTCTGCATATACTATGTCTGGGACCACAATAGATGTCGAATGCCCAGAAGGAACACTTAATAGCCTAGTCAATGGCTACTCTTCCAATGCGGTCGCAGTTGCAGCGTTAAACAATTCATTGGGGCCTTGTGGTTCGGGAAATATCTTTATTGATGCAATGGCTCCGCCAACAAGCGGCAATATACCCCCAAATTCAAAGGTATTGGTTTTCCCAAGTGCAAACCCAGATCTATCCTATTTAACCCCAACCAGTTTGAGCGGTTTATGTGGGGCTGAAAATGTGTATGTCGTATTTGGGAATTACTCGGGCGGAACCCCTCTTTTCAAGAATTCCGGTTGTACCGCATGTGGATGTATCCGGTATATTGATATCGTATTTAATGGAGGTTGCTCCTATGATATTGACTATGATGTTCAGGTGTTTTCAAATAATGACGGTGAAAATATTCAATTGGGCGCTGGCGGCACAATAAATTACCAGCCTGGCGGAGATTGTATTCCAATCATTGACTTTGTTCAAACCTGTACACCACCGGATTTCACGAACCCAGGTCCGCAAATTGCCTGCAGCAGTTTTAGCCTACCAAATATTGCCGGTTCAAATTTAAGCGGAAATGAGGCTTTTTTTACAGGGCCTAGTGGAAGCGGCACACAATTTTCGCCGGGTCAGTTGATTACATCATCCGGTACATATTATATCTACGACCCCACTTCCTCCTGCAGCGACGAAGAGTCCTTCACCATCACAATCAACACCCCGACAGCGCCGACGCTGACCAATATCGGCCCCTTTTGTTCTACTGATGCAGCCGTACCGCTGAATACGACCCAAAGCGGGATTACAGGAACCTGGTCCGGCCCCGGCGTTTCGGGAAATATTTTCAACCCGGCCACCGCCGGTGCGGGCATCCATACCCTGACCTTTACGCCCGATGCCGGCCAATGCGCCGATGTAAATACAATAATGGTCAACGTGACCAATGCTACCTCGCCGGGGCTGACCCCAATCGGTCCGCTCTGTTCCACAGATGCCGCCGTGCCCCTGAACACCACCCAAAGCGGGATTACCGGGATCTGGTCCGGGCCCGGCGTATCCGGCAATACGTTCAACCCGGCTACCGCAGGCGCGGGCAACCACACCCTGACGTTTACGCCCAATGCCGGACAATGCGCTTCCGTCAACACATTGATGGTAAACGTCACCAACGCGACATCGCCCGCGTTGACATCGGTAGGGCCGTTCTGCATCAATGACGCAGCCGTGCCGCTGAACACGACGCAAAGCGGCATATCCGGCGCCTGGTCAGGCCCGGGTGTATCCGGCAACAGCTTCAACCCGGCCACCGCAGGCGCGGGCAACCATACCCTGACCTTCACTCCGGCTGCCGGACAATGCGCCCTGGCCAATACGCTTCCGGTGACGGTGAATTCCGCGACCACCCCGGCTTTAAACCCGGTCGGCCCGCTTTGCAGCACGGATGCTGCCGTGCCTTTGAATGCGACCCAAAGCGGCATAAATGGCACCTGGTCCGGCCCGGGCGTAGCGGGCAACAGCTTCAACCCGGCTTCGGCCGGCGCCGGCAACCACACTTTGACCTTTACCCCAACCGCCGGGCAATGCGCCAACGCCAACACGATAATGGTCACGGTGAACGGGGCAACCACCCCCGCCCTCGCTCCCATCGGGCCGTTTTGTGCAAATGACGCCTCAGTTCCCCTCAACACCACCCAAAGCGGCATTACGGGTACCTGGTCGGGGCCCGGCGTATCCGGCAATACGTTCAACCCGGCAACCGCCAATACCGGTTCCAACGGGCTTACTTTCACGCCCGATCCGGGGCAATGCGCCGGAACCAATAACCTCAACGTCCTGGTCAATGCCGTTCCGACCGCCAACCCCACTACCTTCAACATCTGCGTACTCAGCATAGCGCCGCCCGCAGCCGATTACGACCTGCCGGGTACCGAGAACGTCATCAACGGCGGTACGGGCCTCCAGGTTAACTGGTACAACGACGCGGCAGGGACCAGCCCCATCAATGACATCAATGACGTGGCCGGGTTGCCCTCAACCGTCTTTGCCACTGTTTTCAACGGCCAGTGCGAATCTTCCACCGTACCTGTAACGGTCCAGCTGGAATTTGCGCCGGCTTCCCAAAATGCATCGGCCCAGGCCTGCGATTCCGGCAACGGGACGGCCGTTTTCGACCTGACCACACTGGCCGGCCAGGTAAACGGCACGCCGGGTATAACCGTTACCTTCTACCTCGACAATACCGGTCTGAATCCCGTCCCGAATCCCGGTAACTTCACGGCAACCAACGGAACAGTCCTCTACGCTTTCGCCTCCTCGCCTTCGGGATGCCGTTCGGCGCAACCGGGGACGGTGACCCTAAATGTGGTCAGCGGGATCGACCCCGCAGCCGTCGGCCTGGACGTCTCCCCGACCGCCCTTTGCGGCCCCGGCGACGTGACCCTGACCTTCACCCTGCCGATCGGCGGGTCCTATACCGTAGCCTATTCCTATTCGAATTCGGTGATCGGCACCATCAACTCCACCATCACGACCACCAACGGCGGTTCCACCCTGATTTTTGTGGATGCCACCACTGATTTTTACATCACGCAGGTCTCTACCGGCAGCTGTTCCACCCCGATCACACCGACCCCGGTCACGGTGGCGGTACAGGTTGCGCCGGATATTTTCCCGATCAATGACGTAACGGCTTGCGGGAGTTATACCCTGCCGGCGATCCAGGGGACCAACCTGACCGGTCAGGAAGCGTACCATACGGGGCCCAACGGCACCGGCATCACCTATTTCCCAGGTGAGGTGATCACCTCGAGCGTGATCCTGTATGCGCTGGATTTCGCCTCTCCCTTGTGTCTGGATGAAGAGATTTTCCTGGTCGATATCGCGCAGGCGCCCGACCTTATCGTCAATAACAGTACCGAGATCTGCCCGGGCGGGAGCCTGGATCTATCGGATGTCGTACTGGATCTGAATTTCACGGGGCTGCCCATCACTTTCCATTCGGCCAATCCGCCGACCCCGGGCAACCAGTTGACGAATACGACGGTTTCGCCCGGCTCAAACACCACTTATTACGCCTTTGCCAACGGCGGCGCGGGCTGTCAGGATGTACTTCCCATCCCGGTTACGGTGCTGGCGGCGCCGGTGGCCGCCAACCCGGGCAACCAGGCCATGTGCGACACGGGTACCGGATTTGCCGTTTTCAACCTGAGCGCGCTGAATCCGGTGGTGGCCAACGGGCAAAGCGTTACCGTGAGCTGGTATTCAAATGCGGGCGCAACCGTCGCCATCAGCAACCCGGATGCTTATTCAACGGCAGGCGGACTGGTTTACGCTGCGGTTTCAAACGGGCAATGCACTTCTTTGCCGGTTGCGGTGTCCCTGGTGGTCAACCCGAACCCCGTCGCCACGGTAGCCAATACCGTTGACCCTGATTGTACGGTAGGCAATAACGGAGCCATCAGCATCGCCGTCAACGGCGGAAGCTCGCCCTATATCTTCGACTGGGACCCCGACGCCCTTGACGGCGAGCAGAACCCCACCGGGCTTGAACCCGGGGATTACACCGTGACGGTCACCGACCAAAACGGCTGCAGCGACATGACAGCGGCCACCCTCAGCGCGGCTTCCGGTATTGAACTGGCTTGCGGCGAAACCCAGCAGGCTTCCTCGCCCGGCGCCTCCGACGGTGAGGCCATTGTGATCGTCACCGGCGGCGTACCGCCCTTCCAGCTCAGTTGGAGCGGACCGGTCAGCGGCAGCCAGACCCTGGCGAATAACGATCCTTTCTTCATCACCGGTCTTCCGGTAGGCGAATACAGCATCGTACTGACCGACAGTCAGGGATGCGAGACGACCTGCGAATTTTCCATGAGCAGTTTCGGGTGCAATATCCTCCTCGACATCGCCGGGACCGATCCAACCTGTCCGGGCGGCAACAACGGATCGATCAGCCTGGATGTGCAGAATGCTTCCGGCGCCGTTTCGTTCGACTGGGACGTCGACAGCCTGGACGGAACCGAAGATCCTGCGGGGCTCCAGGCCGGCACTTATAACCTCACCGTTACGGACGAGACGGGCTGCGAGGCGACGGCCTCCGTCACCCTGAATGATCCGCCGGCACTGGTGGTCAACTGCGGTCAAAACTCGCCGGCGTCCGGCATCAATACCGCCGACGGATCGGCGCTGATCGGATTCGGCGGGGGGACCCCACCCTATGCCTTCAATTTTACAGGGCCGACACCGATCAGTACCACGGCTTCCACAGCAAGCGCCGGAACCGTTTTCCCGGGATTACTGCCCGGTGACTATGTGCTGACCTTCACGGATGCCAACGGTTGTTCAACCACCTGCAATTTCACCATCAACGGGCCCGGGTGCTTTGTACAGGTCACCGCCGATCCGACCGACCCGACCTGCGCCGGCGCCAATGACGGCTCCATCGAATTGACCGTAATCAATTCTTCCGGCAACCTGACCTTCGACTGGAATGTGAACGCGCTGGACGGCCAGCAAAACCCGACCGGTCTGGCGCCGGGCGCCTATTCCGTTACGGTAACGGACGCCAATAACTGCACGGCCGAGACCACCATCAACCTGACGGATCCTCCGGCGCTGCTCCTGAGTTGCGCCCAGCAATCGGCCGTTTCGATGGTCGGCGCCGCCGATGGGGTTGCGGCCATTACGCCGGGTGGCGGTACGCCGCCTTATACCCTGGCCTGGAGCGGCCCGGGAAGCGGTACCCAGAATGCGGCCAATGCCGGGACGGTCAATATTACCGGCCTTGCAGCGGGCGTCTATTCCGTGACGATGACGGACGCCAACGGTTGTACCAGCAACTGCGGTTTTACCATCAATACGCCGAATTGCGATCTGACGATTGATATCGCGGGTACGGATGTCACCTGCCCGGGCGCCGAAAACGGCAGCATCGACCTGACCATCAACGGCGGGTTCGGCCCCTTTGCGATCGACTGGAATGCGGATGGCCTGGATGCAACGGAAGACCCCACCGACCTGGCGCCCGGCACGTACGCCGTAACGGTAACGGACACCCATGCCTGCACCGCCACGGCGAGCGTCAATATCGGCACTGCCGCCACCAATCCGGGGATTGCCATTTCCGCGGATGGGTCTGTCTGCGCCTCGGACTGCGCTACGGTCATCCTGAGCCTGACCGGAACCCCGCCTTATACCCTCACATACCAGGTTACGGCAGGCGGCAATACGCTTGATTTTTCAGATGTGATCCCCACTGGTCTGGATACGCTGATCTTCTGCCCTTCCGCATTCGGACTAAGTACGGGCGTTGTTTCCGTCCATCTGATCCAGCTGGATGACGCCAATTGCTCCACCCCGATCGACGAGACCTACATCATCGATATTTTGCCGGAAAGCAGCTCGGATATTACTGAGACTTTGTGCGACGGGGAATCCGTAACCGTGAACGGAACCGTTTACGACCAGAATAACCCCAACGGGATGGAGATTGCCATGGCCGCCAACGGGTGCGACAGCGTCATCACGGTCAACCTGACCTTCTACCCTGCTGCTGAAAGTTCGATTGTGCAAACCCTTTGTCCCGGTGAAACGCTGGCCGTCGGAAATGAGGTTTTCAGCGAAACAAATCCCTCGGGAACGGTGGTGCTTCCGGGCGCCGCCTCAACCGGATGCGACTCCACCGTGACCGTGGAGCTGTCGTTCTATCCGGCTGCCGTTGCGGACATAGCCATGACCCTGTGCCCAGGCGAAAACCTGGTTGTGAACAACACCGTTTATGATGCGAACAACCCCGCCGGCACGGAAATCCTGATCGGCGGCGCGGCCAGCGGTTGCGATTCCACCATCAACATTCAGCTCAGCTTCTTCGATCCGGTTGTTTTTGACCTCCAGGAAACCGTTTGCGACGGATTCAGCGTAACGGTCAACAACATCGTCTATGACCGGAATAACCCAGCCGGCAGCGAGGTTCTGGCAGGCGCCGCGGGCAACGGCTGCGACTCCACCGTGAACATCCAGCTTACCTTCCTGGATGAGGTGATCACGCAGATCGACACGACCCTTTGCATGGGTGAATCCCTGACGGTCAACGGCACCGTATACGATGAAGCCAACCCGTCGGGTACCGAAGTGGTCCCGGGCGGCAGCGCTGCCGGTTGCGACAGCACCATAGTGGTCAATCTCGGTTATTACCCGCCTTCGGTCACCAATATATCAGGCCCGTTATGCCCCGGAGAATCCGTGATGGTCAACGGAAACGTTTACGACCAGCTTAATCCCGACGGTACGGAAATACTGACCGGTTCGACAGGTTGCGACAGCATTGTCGTCATTACCCTGACCTTCTATCCGGGTTCGGTGAGCACCATTGCCCAAACCCTTTGCGAAGGGGAAAGCCTGACGGTCAACGGTCAGGTCTACGATCAGAACAACCCGACCGGTCAGCAGGTACTGGCGGGCGCTTCCGCCACCGGCTGCGACAGCCTGATCATGGTCAACCTCAGCTTTGTGCCGCAACAAACGGCCGGCCTGACCGCCTCAGGCGCCATTTGTCCGGGCGGAACAGGGGTGCTGACCCTTCACCTGACCGGCACAACCGGACCGGTGGACATCAGCATCGGGGGCGGCAGTCCTATTTCCCTCACCGGTGCGGTAGACGGTCAAACATTCGAAGTTTCGCCTGCAGCTACCACGAATTATTTCATTTCAAGCATTCTGTCGCAGGGCGGCAATTGCCCGATCAGCATCACCGGCGGGCCGGCAACGATCGAGGTTTCCGGATTGGCGGTTGAAATTGCGGCTTCCTCTGATTTCGGCGGATACCCCATCAGTTGCGCCGACGCTTTTGACGGCACCATCACGGCCCGCGCTTCGGGGGGCGTCAATCCTGTTTTCTTCCAATGGGACAACGGTACCACCGCGCCGTTCCAGACGGGTGTGGGGGCAGGCCTTTACAGCGTCACGGCAACGGACGCCGCAGGGTGCACCGGCTCGACTACCCTTGAGCTGGCAGGGCCGCCGCCGATCGAAGCGGAGGTCGCCACCCTGAGCGCCAATTGTTTTGATGAGAATTCCGGTCAGATCATCATCAATTCGCTGACCGGCGGCATCGCGCCATTTGAATACTCGCTGGACGGTTTATTCTTCAAACCGCTGCCGAACGGACAGTTCGCAATCCCCAACCTGCAGGCCGGGGCCTACAACCTTGAGATCTCGGACGTCTACGATTGCGCAACGGTCTATCCGGTTGTTGTGCAGGGCGCTGAAGAACTGGCGCTTGACCTGGGCCCTGACCAGACCATCCAACTGGGCGAATCCGTTGAATTGAATGCGTTGGTGAATTTCGAAGTGGCGTCCTTTGCCTGGACCCCGACAGATTCCCTGAGATCCCCGGATAACCTCTCTACGGAAGCCTCTCCTACGGAAACGACGATTTACACCCTTACGGCTACAGAAGCCAGCGGCTGTCAGGTGAGCGATAAAATCACCGTCTTTGTCAACAAGCAAGGCCGCGTTTATATCCCGTCGGTCTTCTCGCCGAACGGCGACGGCAACAACGACACCTTTACGGTATTTGCCGGCGGGGAAGTCGCCCGCGTCACCGTCTTCAAGGTATTTGATCGTTGGGGCAACCTGTTGTTTTCCGACGGGCCGTTCGAACCGAACAACCCGGGCCGGGGCTGGGACGGCGAATTCCAGGGCCGGCCGATGAACGCGGCGGTCTATGTCTTCTATGCCGAGGTGGAATATGTTGACGGGCGACGGGAGACCTTCAAGGGGGATGTGACTTTGGTGCGGTGAGGCTGCCACGCCGCGGCGTGGTGGATGCTGCCCGCCGTCGCTCTTGGGGAGCTATGGCGGACGGGGGATGCCGGAGACGCTTAACCGGAGCCGTTAAGGGAAGGTCACCGCTTTGATCTCCGGTGTAAAAATATTTTCAGGGAGAATGATAAAACGGCGTAGATTTGCGGCATGAATGCAGGGTTGCGGTTTACTGCCTTGTTTTTTGCCGTTCTTATCTTCTTTCTGAGCGTCCGTTCCGGCGCGGGGCTTTTCTTTGCCGACCTCACATTCGAACAAACGGCTGAAGGAGGGGACTCCTCCGTTTTTCTGAAAGCAGACCATTCCCTTCCGCTTTGCGTGACCGACAAGGAGAAGGAGGCTTTCGGCCTTTTGAACCAGCTGAAAGGGAAAAGGCTTTCCTTTAAACTGTCGTTTGTCCCTGTTTTTTTAAAGATGAACGGGGCCCGGCGGCCTGCCCCGCAATGCTGGAAGGCTTCTTTTCTGAGCCTGATTATCCGTGGCCTGGAGACCAGAGAGATCATCTTTCCTTTCCATAGTTTCTGGTAGTGAAATTCAACCCGGGTCTGCATTTGCAGCTCCCTGGAAGGGCCTTCCGGTCAATGTACGCGGGTAGGCCCAGGTTCTATTATTTCACCTTCATCAATTCAGAAACATGGACTTATCATCATTGATAATCGGTATTTTCCTTTTGGGTTTAATGATTGTGCCGATCGTTGCGGTGGAGCAGCGTAAAAAAAGCAAAGCCAGGAAATTCCAGGCGAATTTCCTCAAACTGGCAGCCGAGCGGCAATTAAAAATCGTCCAGTGCGACAAATGGCGCTTTCATGCGATCGGGCTTGATCCGGCAGCTAAAAAGCTGTTTTATCTCAAGGACAAAAACGGTCAGCAGCAGGAGGCGCTTATTGACCTGACCAAGGTCAAAAGCTGCAAGGCCGTCAACATCAACAGGACGGCTGCTGAAAACAGGAAAATCATCGACCGGCTGGCGCTGGCATTCACAACCGGGGAGCAGGCCGAGAAAGAACGGCAACTGGAATTCTACAATGCCCAGGAATACCCCTCGCTGACTGAAGAGCTGGGGTTGCTGGATAAATGGCAGAAGCTGGTTTCGGAACAGTTGAAAACGGCTAGTGGCGTGAAATCTAAGTAGCACCATAGTTTCGGGAGGCTATTTTTTCGACCGGCAAGGCGCGAGGAGGGAGCATAGCGGGACTCTGTGACCGACGAGCAACGCAGCAGGTCGGAAAAAGAGGCCGCGAAACTTGAGTGGTATCTAGATTTCGCGCCACTAGTCCTGTGGGTTGATTTTATTGTCCCGGCGCAGTGCCTTTACACAGGTAATTCGGATCAGGGGTAAAATATTTACACAGATTGCATTAAAATTTAACTTAACGGTTTTAACAAATCTAAACTTAAAGGCGTTAAGAATAATATTCTAATGCTAATCCGTGATTTAGGATTAAAACCCTGTTTATGAAACGATTGACACTCAAACACTGGACAGCCGGTTTTTTACCCCTGATCCTCTTTCTGCCGACCTTTGAAACCAATATTTCCGCCAATGAATGGACCCTGCGCCAGGAAAAGGGCGATCTGAAGGTCTACACCCGGGCCAATGCCGACTCCGGCATCAAGGAGGTCCGGATAACCACCCTGATGGAAACCTCGCAAAGCGGACTTATGGCCGCCCTGTGCGATGTACCCGCTTATCTGGACTGGGTGTACAAGTGCAGTGAAGCCCGCAGGCTGGAGACCGTCAGCGAGCAGGAATTTTTCTACTATACCAAATCCGATTTCCCGTTTCCGGCTTCCGACCGCGATCTGATCGTCCATTCGTGGCACTGGCAGGACAACCACGGGGTCATTCATTCCCGTTCGTCCGCCCGGCCGGATTATTTGCCGGACAACAAAGGGGTGGTGCGGATCCGGGAATTCAATTCCACCTGGAAGATCTCTCCGGTCGGCCCTGACAAGGTATCCATTGAATACGAGGTCAAGACCAATCCGGGCGGCAGTCTCCCGGCGTGGGTGATCAACCTGGGCATTACCTCGGGGCCGGTCAAGACCATGGAGAGCCTGGCGGCAATGGTGAAGGACAGCCGTTACCGGAATGCGCCCGTACCGGCCTATTTTCGCCATTAAGCCCTGTGTTCAGGATTTATCAACTACCCTGAATTCCGTTCTCCGGTTCATTTGGTAAAGATCTTCCGGGCAATCCTTGCCGTCGACACAATCATTGACCGGCCTGGATTCGCCGTACCCTTTGGCGCGCAATCTTGATTTTGAGATGCCTTTTTCGATAAGGTACCTGACGATGGCTTCCGCGCGGCGTTGCGACAGGTTCTGGTTGAATTTATCCGAGCCGCGGGCATCCGTATGCGATGCGATCTCGATGGACAGGTCCGGGTTATCCTCCAATACATTGAACAGGCGGATAAGCTCGGGTACGGATTCCTTTTTTACGCTCGAACGGCCGACTTCGTAATACACGTTCAGCAGGTAGGGAATGCTGCCGTCGTCGTCATACCGGCTGTCGCCCTGGGTAAAGGCCTGGATCGAATTTTCGGGAGCTGCCGGTTTAGGCGCCGGCGGTACGGGGTCCGGCGTCTTTTCCGGAACCGGATCCTTTTTGGGCTGGACTGGCGGGGTATTCTCGATAGAGGCTACCGGTTGCGATCCGGTCGACTGCGCCTGCTGGTTGTAGGGCTGCAGGAATACATCCATGATCACCTTGTTGGCCTGGGTTTGATCCGGGCAGATCCAGTCGTCGGAAGCAAAGGCAAAATAGCCCTTTTTCTCTACCCTGAGGAGGTAGCAGCAGCCTGCCTGTGCATTGAATTTATAGATCCCGTCAGCATCCGTGACCAGGTCGAGGACTTCGTCGCATTGGCCGCCCGTCAGGACGACCTTGGCATTTGCCAGCGGCAGCCCGTTGAACTGGTTGAGCACCTTTCCGGATACTTCCCATTTGGCAACCCTTTCCAGCGGCTGAAGCGCCATTTGCACCCGCAAGAAATTGGCTGCGCTATAGCCTTCGGCGCAGATCTTATCGGTTTGCGGCATGAAGCCGTCGCCACCGGCCGTCACCTGGCAGCATTCGCCCGGCGGCAGGATCATCCTGAATTTTCCGCCCCCCAGTTCCAATAACGGGTATTGCTTGCAGGCATTGACAAAGGCGCCCGGCAACGATTGGCCGGAAGCGGCCTCCAGGACCTCCAGTTCAACGGTCACCCCCTTTTTGCGGAAGCCGTAGACGTCGTCCATCCCCTGACCGCCGGCCCGGTTGGAGGTGAAATAGCCGTAATAACCTTCTTTGGACAGGATGAGCCCGTAGTCATCATAAATGGAATTGATGGGCGCGCCCATGTTTTCCACTTCGCTCCAGTTTCCGTCAGGGGTCTCTTCGGAGAAGAAGATATCCTGCCCGCCGAGTCCGAGGTGTCCGTCAGAGGCAAAATAGAGTTTGCCTGATGCGTCAAAATGTGGATAAAATTCGTCGCCTTCCGTATTGATGGACGGGCCGAGGTTGATCGGTTTCCCCCATTCGCCGTTGTCTTTGAAGACGACATACAGGTCCTTTCCGCCGAATCCGCCGGGCATATCCGAGGAAAAGAACAACCTTTTGCCGTCGGGCGTCAGGCTGGGGTGCGCCACTGAATATTCCGTTGAGTTAAAGGGAAGCGGGTTGAGGTCGCTCCAGTTGTCGCCCCCGAGATTGGAAGCGAACATGATTTCCAGCCGGATCAATCCGAGGTCTTCGGGGCCTTTGCGCACCTGGTTGTTCCGGGTCAGGAAGATTTCCGAGAAATCGTCGCTGAACGCTACCATGGCCTCATGGTAAGGAAAATGAAGCTGTTCGGAGAACACCTTCGGTTCGCTGAAGCGGAAGGGATCCAGGGGCTGGCCGTCTTCCATGGCAAACGGCGCGTATTGAAGGTCGAAATAATGCTTTTTGTTGTTCTTGCTGTCGGCCGGCGGCCTGGTTGAACCAAACACAAGGCCGTCCAAATAAAAAGCGGGGCCGATTTCCTGTTCAGGGCTGTTGATGGACAGGTCGGCTATTTCAAGTACGTCCTTATTTTTGTCGAGGAGGGTTTCGCGGTAGTCGCAAACATGCTGGAGGCGGCTTTTCCTGGGATCAAAGGGTTGCTGCCGGAGGAATTCCGCAAACTGGGCCTCGGCGTTTTCACAGTCGCCTTTTCTGAACAGGATCAGGCCGTAGTAGTAGTGGTTGATCGGATCGATCTCCTTTTCCTGCACCAGTTTGGCATACCAGGTTTCCGCGTTCGGGTAGTCATTGATCTTCCGGTAGGCCTTTGCCAGCCCTTTCATTGCTTCGAGCTGGTCGCCTTTATCCAGAATCTGAAGATAAACCGATATGGCTTTTTCATATTCAAGCGCTTCCATATAGGACGTCGCCTTCTGGAGCTTGGCTTTCTGGCCAAGGGCCGCCCCTGCCGTCAGCAGGCAGAGGAACAGTAATAGCGGTTGTACAATAATTCTCATAGTTGTTCTGGCATTTATCCCAGTGGCAACAGGCCGGCCGGACGTTTGCCCAATCTCCTATCCGTCGGATCAAACCGGCGCGTTAGTTACCAAAGTTCATATATTTCTACGAAAGATTTGAACAAAGGTTATACAAATCCCTTCAATTATGTCTTTTGCCTTACATCCGCAGATCAAACGGATTTCAGCCGTCATTCAGATAAAAATATCCAGGATGACCAGGACGCTGAAAACCACGCTGCCTATGCCGTTTGTGGTGGCAAAGGCCAGGCCGACCCTGCTCAGGTCATCCGGTCGGACCAGGGTATGCTGATACACCAGCAAACCGGCAAAAAATGCGGCGGCCAGCCAGTGAAGCCAGCCGAACTCAGGGTACAAGGCGCTTTCCAGATAAACGGCGAAAAACAGGAACAGCCCGCACAGCAAATGCAGCAACACGGACAGGTTCAGGGCGCCTGCTTTTCCAAAAAGGGCAGGTAAGGAGTGCAATTGGTGGGCTTTGTCAAATTCTTCGTCCTGCAGGGCGTAAATGATATCGAAACCCGATACCCAGCACAAGACGGCGGCGCTGTACAACAAGGGCAACCAATCGAAGCGGCCCGCCAGGGCGAGATAAGCCCCTATAGGCGCCAGGGACAGCCCGAGCCCCAGGACGAGGTGGCACAAAGCCGTGAAGCGCTTGGTGTAGCTGTACCCCAGGATAACCGCCAGGGCAACGGGGGAAAGGGCAAGACAAAGCGGGTTGATCAGCCAGGTGCAAAAAACAAACATCAGCGAGCTGCCAATGACCAATGTCAGGGCCGATCCGGGTGTGACAATGCCGGCCGGGATCTCCCGGATACTGGTCCGCGGGTTGAGGCTGTCAAAGCGCCGGTCCAGGTAGCGGTTGAAAGCCATTGCCGCCGTACGGGCAAAAACCATGCAGGCCAGTACCAGCAGCAACAGGCGCAAACTGAACGGAGAGCTCCCTTGCAGGTAGGCCAGAAAAAAGCCCAACAGGGCAAAGGGAAGCGCAAAGATCGTATGGCTGAACTTGATGAGCGAAAGGTAATTCCTGAGCACCTTTAAATTGTTTAGGACCGGAGTACAAAGGTAAGACTTTGAACCGGGCAGAAAACAAAACGGCTTCGAAAATAAAAAAAGCCTGTCTGCTATTTCGAACAAACAGGCTTTCCGGAAAAAAGTTGACCGAAAGCCAGTGTATCTGGCATCTTGAAGGGCGGCTTCCGGTCAATATTCAAATGCTTTCAGGCCCGGGGCCTTCGGCATAGATCCTATTAGTTGTTAACCTGGATTTGCGGTTGTGCACTTTCGCCGCCGACAACCTCACCCGTCAGGTAGAGGAAAGTCTGGGGCGGATCGGTGTTGGCCGTCAGGGTCACTTTCTGGTTGCGTTTGCCGTTTTTGTTCTTGGAGTTGAATTCAACGGTAACGGAACCCGAAGCGCCGGGAGCAACCGGTTCTTTGGACCATTGCGGAACCGTACAGCCGCAGCTGCCTTGTGCGTTGGAGATCACGAGCGGTTCTTTGCCGGTGTTCTTGAACTTGTAGGTATGGGTTACCTTTTCGCCTTCCTGAACCGTACCGAACTCGAAAGTGGTTTCTTCAAAAGCCATAACCGTAGTCGGGCCCGTGGGAGCGGTAGGCGCTGCCTGGTTGGGCGTTACATTCGGACTCGGATTTGCAGGCTGGACACCCGTTTCCACACTGGTACGGGCTTCGTCGCGAACGTCTTTGCTGGAGCTCTGGCAGCTTACAACAAGGGCGGCAACAGCAAGAACGGCAATGAAAGATAAAATTAGCTTGCGCATTGATTCGACAAATTTAAGTTTAAAAATGAATTTCATACTTTGCTCGCACAAAAGTAGGGAAGTTAAAAATAACCGTTGTTAACCTTGCGGCAATTATTGTTAACGAGTTGTTAAAAAGGCCTTTACAGGCCTGTTTTCAACCTTTTCGCACGGCCGCGAGGAAACCATCTGCCGACCTGGCATTCAGGCAGGCAGCCGCGGTTAGGCCTCCCTTCCTTGCTGAGCGCACACCGAAATGGATATCCCTGATCCCTTCCTTGCTGTGCGCATCCGGGTTGATCGAGATCAGGACGCCTTTTTCCAGGGCATACGGAATCCATGTCCAGTCTAAATCCAAACGATAAGGATTGGCATTGAGTTCAATGGAAACGCCGTTTGCCGCGCAGGCATCAATGATTTTTTTGTGATCCAGCGGATAGCCTTGCCTTGAAAGCAGCAGCCGACCGGTGGGATGGCCCAGGATCGAGGTGTACGGGTTTTCAACAGCCGTCAATATCCGCCGTGTGGCCTTTTCTTCATCCATCCGCAGGTTGGAATGGACAGAGGCGATGATGAAATCGAACCGGCCGAGGATTTCCGGATCATAATCCAGGGAACCGTCGTTCAGGATATCCGATTCGATGCCTTTAAAAATCCGGAACGGCGCCAACTCCCGGTTAAGCGCATCGATCTCTTCCATTTGAGCCAGGACCCGGTCGGGTTGCAACCCGTTGGCATAAAAGGCAGATTTGGAGTGGTCGGTGATCCCGATGTAATCGTACCCGAGCGCCCGGGCCGTTTCCGCCATGTCCCGCAGCGTAGCTATGCCGTCGCTGTAGGTGGTATGGCTGTGGATGACCCCGCGAATGTCCGCCTCCCCGATGAGTTCAGGAAGATCATTCCCTGCAGCCAGGTCAAGGGCCCATTCCTGCTCCCGCATTTCCGGGGGAATGAACGGAATACCGGCCTTGTCAAAGACCTGCTGTTCTTCCGGCAGGTTCCGGAAATCCAGACCGGGGTATTTTGCCAGAAAGGCATCCATGAATTCGCCCGAGGCGCTGTACCGGAATAATTTCGAACCGAATTCTTCGGGTTTGCACCGGTATAACCTGACCGGCAGGTCGTCGTCGGTCAACAAATGGGTGGGTTGCTCTCCGCCTTTTCCTTCCTTGAGGTTGGCGGCGGCCGCCATTTCCTGAACCGTTGCGGAGGAAGCCGCCAGGATGTCGATGCCGTCCAGGGTATTGGCGCATCGCCGGATGGCTCCGCAAAGGGCGATCCGGGCGTCCTTCAACCCGGATTCCAACAGGCTGACCAGGTTGTTTGCGGCGCTTTCGAGCGCGGAAAAATGGAATTGATCCTGGGACCGTTGGAAGTATTCGAGTTTCTGTTTGAGCTCTTCCTGTGTTTTTTGCCCGAAGCCCTTCAGCTCGATCAGCCGGTTTTCGTTGACGGCGTAGAGGAGTTCGCCGACCGTTTCGATGCCAAGGTCTTTCCAAACGGCCTGTACCTTTTTGGGCCCGAAGCCTTTGACGGTAAGCATTTCCTGCACTCCTTCCGGCGTTTTTTCGCGGTATTGCTCCAGGGTGGACATCTTGCCGGTTTGGAGCAGTTCACCGATCTTTTCCGCGATGGCCTTCCCTACCCCTTTAATGGCCTCCATTTCAGGCTGGTCCATTTCAGCGAGGGGGCGGTCCAGTTTGCGCAGGGTGATATAAGCATTTTGGTAAGAGCGGATCTTGAACGGGTTTTCCCCGTGCAATTCCATGATATCGCCCAGGAACCGGAATTCGTTGGCAATTTCCTTATTGGTCATTATTCGATTGAGCTGTGAAAGGAGGTCAGGACTCCATGTATTGAATGATCGTCCGCACCTGTGCTTCGGCAAAATAGTCGACGATCTCATCGTCCATCAGGAGTTTGGCGTCTTCAAAGTTGTCGAAAAACAGGTGTTCAACCAGGAAGGCGGGCATGACGGTTTTGCGGATGACGTAGAAATTGGCTTCCCGGTCGGAATCGCCGTCGCTGTTGTCGGGCCGCATGGTGATCCGGTTGCCGAGCAGTTCTTTTACATTGTTGTAGTGCAATTCGGCAACGGCGTCTGATCCGGTTTTGCCGGGCGTGGTATAGACTTCAAAGCCGCGGGCGTTGGCGCCGGAAGCGTTGGCGTGGTTGGAGATGTACAGCGATTTTGAGGCGCGCTTGGCGTACCAGTTGGCCATATCCACCCGGTAAGCGAGCGGGGTATCGAGGTATTCATGGCTCACGATCAGGTGATCGATGCCGAGTTGGGCGAGTTTGGAAGCGACCCTGTTGGTGAGGGTACGGTCCCAGACCCCTTCATAGAACCAGCTCCCTTTATGAAAGACCCCCTGGGTGTGCTGAAATTGTTTGCTGGGGGCTGTGACATAATTTCCTTTGGCGTCGAGGGCGCCGTGGCCGGCATCGAGAAATACGAGGAATGATTTATTCATGGTCTTCAGGTTTTAACCGCCAAGATAGGCGATTTGGGGGAAACATGTACCTTTGATCGATCAAAACCGGCCAAACTTGAACCGAAATACCCTTATTTTTGACGGCCACCTCGACCTGGCCATGAACGCCGTTGAATGGAACCGCGACCTCACCTGGTCCATCGGCGCCATTCGGGAAAGCGAACAAAACATGACCGACAAACCCGACCGCAGTATGGGCACCGTCTCATTTGACGCCATGCGGGAAGGCCATATCAGGATCTGCACCGCCACCCAGATCGCCCGTTACGTCAAAAAAAGCAACCCGCTCCCCGGTTGGCGGTCGCCGCAGCAGGCCTGGGCCATGACCCAAGCCCAGCTCGCCTGGTACCGGACGATGGAAGAAGCCGGCCAGCTGCAGCCCATAACCGACCGGGCTTCCCTGGATGATCACCTGCAAAAACTGGACACCGATCCCGGTTACCGGGCCATCGGATACATCCTGAGCCTGGAAGGCGCCGACTCCATCGTCAGCCTCGATTACCTTGAAAAAAGCCACGCTGCCGGATTGCGGGCTCTCGGACCCGGCCATTACGGTCCCGGCACGTACGCCTTCGGCACCGATTCGGCAGGCGGCATCGGCGAGAAAGGGAAACAGCTCCTGAAAAAAATGGAGGAGCTCAACATCATACTCGACGCCACCCACCTCTGCGATCAGAGCTTTTGGGAAGCCATGGACCATTTCAACGGCCGAGTCTGGGCCAGCCACAATAACTGCCGGGCCCTGGTGCCGCACAACCGGCAATTCAGCGACGAACAGATCCGGGAACTCCTCAACCGGGGCGCCGTCATCGGGGCCGTACTGGATGCCTGGATGCTGACCCCGGGCTGGGTGCGCGGCGTTTCCACTCCGGCAGGCGCCGGCGTTGACCTCGAAAAGGCAGCCGACCATATCGACTATGTCTGCCAGATGGCGGGCAATTCCCTGCATTCTGCCATCGGCAGCGACCTCGACGGCGCTTTCGGTAAAAACCAGTGCCCGATGGAAATCGACACCATCGCCGATCTGCAAAAGCTGGGACCGGTATTGAAAAAACGCGGTTATTCGGACGATGATATCGATAATATTTTCCACAAAAACTGGCTCCGGTTTTTAAGAGAGGCCTGGCGCAAATGAAAAAAAGGAAGTGGATCGTTTGGCTGGGCATCCTGCTGGTCCTGTTTGCGGCGAGGGGCGCCCTTTTCCGGGGACTGGTGCAATACCGGCCCGTTGCGGAGCGCTCCGTCATGGCGCCGGCCGACCAGGAGCTGAAAGCGCTTATCGAAGAGCAGCTTTCCGTCCGGAAGCCCGACCAGCTCGGTGAAATCGTTAAAATAGCCCGGTCGATTACTGCGCGGAACCTTTCCTTTGCCCTGCGGTCGGCGCCGTCAAATCCCGATGAAGCCTATCGGGCGGGCAAGGCCAATTGCATCGGGTATGCCGCCTTGTATGCATCGGTTTGCCAACAGATGTTCCGGCAAAACGGCTGGGCGGACCAATTCCAGGCCAGCCACAAGGTCGGAAAGATCTACTTCCTGGGCTATGATGTCCATCGCCTTTTCAAAGATCCCTTTTTCAAGGACCACGACTATGTGGAGATCCGGGACGCCGGAACGGGCAGCCGCTTATGCATCGATCCCAGCCTCGGCGACTATACGGGCATCTACCGCGTCCGGGCCGATTGATCCCTGCGGGAAAAATTCCAAAAGTATTTATTTAAAGTTCCTGCGGAAAAACATTAAAATGTATTTTTGCAGGCAGCTAGATCAGCCTTGCCCAGCAGGGCGCCGCTCAGCGCTATGATAAGAAGTTTGCAAATCCGCAATTACGCCCTTATAGAGTCCCTGGAGATCCGTTTTTCCGAGGGCCTGACCATTATTACCGGTGAAACCGGCGCCGGCAAATCCATCCTGCTGGGCGCGCTCGGCATGATCATGGGCGAACGCGCGGATACCAAAGCCCTGTACAACGACGCGGAAAAATGCGTTGTAGAAGGCGTTTTTGACATCAGCCAGTACAACCTGCGGCCGTTTTTTGATGCAAATGAACTGGATTTCGACTCCGAACTGGTCATCCGGCGCGAGATCCTGCCTTCCGGCAAATCCAGGGCCTTTGTCAATGACTCCCCCGTCAACCTGAAAATACTGGAGGACCTCAGCGACTCCCTGATCGACCTTCACCAGCAATTCGACAGCCTGGACATCAACCAGGTCTCCTTTCAGCTCCGGATGATCGACGCACTGGCCGGCAATAAAGACCTGCTGGAAAAATACCAGGGCCATTTTCGCAAATATCAATCCGACACGCGCAAACTGGCCGCACTGGAAGCCGAAAACAGCCAGGCAGCCCGCGAGATCGAATTCCTGCAATTCCAACTTGACGAACTGGAGGCCGCCAATCTGGCCGCCGGAGAGCAGGAAACCCTCGAATCCGAAATCGCCAAACTCAACAATGCCGAGGACATCAAACGGGTAACGGGCGAGGCTTTCCAGGGATTAAGCGAAAGCGACATGGCTGTTCTTTCCCAGCTGACGGATATGCGCAACGCCTTGCAAAGCCTGGAAAAGGTCAGCCCCGAAATCGGCCAACTCAACGAACGCCTTTCCGGGATGATCGTAGAATTGCAGGACCTTTCCGGCGAATTCGAAAAAATAGCGGAAGAAACCGAATACGACCCTGAGCGCATACAGGAAGTCGAGCAGCGCCTCGACCTGATCTACCGCCTGCAGAACAAATACGGCGTGCAAACCACCGCGGAATTGCTCGCATTGAAGGAAGAAACCGAACAAAGACTGCATACTTTCGCCGATCTGAGCGACCAAATCGTCGAATTAAGGGAACAGATCCAGGCGGAAAAGAACATATTGCAGAAACTTGCAGCCGAACTCCGCGCCAAACGGCAATCCGTAGGCCCGGCTTTCGGCGAAGAAGTTGAAAAGCGCCTCGGGCAATTGTCGATGAAACATGCCCAGTTGAAGGTCCATTTTCAGGAACTGCAGGAATTTACCGCTACCGGGCTGGATGAGGTCCAGTTCCGGTTTGCAGCCAACAAAGGCGGCAAACTGCAGGCCATCAAGGATGTGGCTTCAGGCGGTGAGCTTTCACGGCTCAACCTGGCTGCCAAATCCCTGATCGCAGGAGCCATCTCCTTCCCTACCCTGATCTTCGACGAGATCGATTCCGGGGTTTCCGGCGATGTGGCCCTCAGCGTAGGTAAATTGTTGAAAGCATTATCCTTAAAACACCAGGTGGTATCCATCACCCATTCTCCGCAAATTGCGGCCAAGGCGGATGCCCACTATTTTATCTATAAAAAAGACCGGGAGGACCGTACCGTTACCCACGTCCGCCTGCTCAATCCGGATGAGCGCATCCGCGCAATAGCAACCATGCTGAGCCAAAGCCCTCCCAGCGACTCGGCTATCGAAAACGCCCGTGAGCTGATGGCGGGTTGATCGGTTTTGCTGGTTTATGGTCGTTTATTTTTGTTTTGGCTTGTTTATTATTGTTTTGACCGGTTTATTGTTGTTTATGGTTGTTTATGGTTGTTCATGGTTGTTTATGGTTGTTCATTCGGTACCGGCAACAAACAACAACAAACAACAACAAACAATAACAAACAATAACAAACAACAACACAAACAACAACAAACAACAATATCAATCCATCATAACCAAAAAAACCGTTAACCATGTTGAGAAGACTTTTTTTCCCATTCCTCGCCTTTGCCATTTTGTTCACCACCGCTTGTTCCAACAGCGCCGCGAAAGAAGCTGAAGAGGCTGAAAAAGAGACCAAAGAGGCCATGAACGAAGCGAAAGAAGAAATGGAAAAAGCCGGCGAAGACCTCAAAAGCGGCCTGGAACAGATCGGCAATGCCCTCCAGAATATCCAGGTCAAGGATGCCAACGGCAATCCGGTTGAAGCCATGGATTTCCGCGACCTGAAAGAAACCATGCCGGAAAAACTCCTCGGAATGGATCGCGAATCCCATAAGGGCCAACGCAACGGGGCGGCGGGCTTCAAGATCTCCAACGCTGAAGCTGTCTATCGCGACGGCGACAAACGCCTGGAAGTAAACGTTGTGGACGGCGCGGGCGTCGGACTGGCCGCCCTGGGCGCCGCTGCCTGGACCATGGTCGAGATCGACAACGAATCCGATGACGGCTACGAAAGGACCGTCACCATTGACGGCAACAAGGCCTTCGAAAAATTCAACGAAAAGAACGGCGACGGTGAGCTCAGCGTCTTCTATAAAAAGCGCTACATCATCAGCGTCAAAGGCCGCAACATCAAAGCCAAAGACCTCCGCGATGCCTATGACGATCTGAAATTGGGCAAACTGGAATAACTTCAATGTCGGACCTCCGTCCACCGCCGGTCCTTAATGTTCTGGTGGACGGCGGTTTGTTGGTTCATTGTTGGGCGCTCCGTTGTAGCTTCGACCTCACCCAGCTACCAGACTGACCACTGTCAACTGTCAACTGTCAACTGTCAACTGTCAACTGTCAACTGACAACTGACCACTGACAACTGTCATAAAATTGTCCTAAATTGCCGCCAAACAAGACGAAATGAACAACGGCAAGGTAGTTTTTTGGTCCATTACCGTAGCGCTGGGCGGTTTTTTGTTTGGCTTCGACACGGCCGTCATCTCCGGCGGCGAACAGGAGATACAGCAACTCTGGAAGCTGAGCGATGCCATGATCGGCCAGATGGTCGCCATGGCGCTGTACGGTACCATCATCGGAGCGCTGTTCGGCGGCATACCCTCAGAGATCATGGGGCGCAAAAAGACCCTTTTCTGGGTAGCGCTGCTGTACCTGGTCTCGGCCGTCGGCTCCGCGCTTGCTCCGGAGATCTACTCCCTGATGATCTTCCGGTTCATCGGCGGCCTTGGGGTCGGCGCTTCCTCGGTTGCGGCCCCCATGTACATCTCCGAGATCGCGCCCAAAGAGAACCGGGGCTTCCTCACGGCCCTCTTCCAGTTCAACATCGTATTGGGCATCCTGATCGCCTATTTTTCCAACTTCCTGATCGGCACCGAGGCGGAAGGCGCCTGGCGGTGGATGCTGGGGGTTGAAGCCGTTCCGGCCCTGGCATTCGTAGTCATGATCCTGTACGTACCGGAAAGCCCGCGCTGGCTGATCATCAAGAAAGGACAGGTTGAGGAGGCGCTGAAAACCCTGCGCATCATCGACCCGGGCAATGAGCAGGAAGCCCTGAGGGCCATCCAAAGCACCGACCACCACCGGCAATCCGGGTTCAAGGCCTTTATCTCCGGCCGATACAAGCTGCCGATCATGCTGGCGTTCCTGATCGCGTTTTTTAACCAGGTTTCCGGCATCAATGCGGTGATCTACTACGCGCCCCGGATCTTTTCCCAAACGGGCATGGAAGAGAGCTCTGCGCTGTTGTCCTCGGTCGGCATCGGCGTGATCAACCTGGTCTTCACCATGTTGGGGCTGGCGCTGATCGACAGGATGGGAAGGCGCTTCCTGATGTATATCGGCTCCTTCGGTTATATCCTTTCGCTTGGGCTGGTCTCCTTTGCCTTTTTCAGCGGCGCAGCTTCCAACAGCCTGCTGGTGCCGATCCTGCTGTTTGCATTCATTGCAGCCCATGCCATCGGTCAGGGCGCCGTGATCTGGGTGTTCATTTCCGAGATTTTTCCCAATGAGGTCCGGTCATACGGCAACTCGCTGGGCAGCGCCACCCACTGGGTGTTTGCAGCTTTGATCGCGGGGAATTTTCCCTTCTTCGCGGGCAAATTCGGAGCGGGGTACATCTTCGCCTTTTTTGCCTTGATGATGGTGCTGCAACTGCTGTTTGTCTGGCGGGTGATGCCGGAAACGAAAGGCGTATCGCTGGAGGATCTGGAAAAGCAGCTGATCCGGGAAAAATAATCCGGGCTCAGGCCGTTTCCTTTCGGGCAGGGATTCGAAGTTTGCCGTCCAGCCAATGTCCGGGCCGGCGGGAGAGCGAAACCTGTATCAGGTAAAACGAAAGGCCGATCAGCATGCCCAGCACGGAGCCGAAGACGACATCGCGCAGAAAATGTTGCAACAGGTATATCCGGGAAACCGCCACGAAGATTGCCGTCAGGGCCAGCACGATCCCGGGGCCGCGCTTTCCCGCCAGGTTAAGCGCTACAAAAGTGAACAAGGCAAAAGCCGAAGTGCTGTGCCCCGAAGGAAAACTGTTGGCGCCGCCCAGCAATCTGACGCCTTCCACCGGATTGAATTGCTCCCAAAGCCCGGCCTTGCTGAAAAACGGGAACGGCCTGTCCTGGTGGAACCAGGCTTTGGCCAGAAAGCTGATCAGCGTCACGCTGATGCCGATCGCCGGGATCAATACAGCCGAACGGTACCGCACAAACAACAGCAGGAAAATGCATACGATATAGGCAACCGGTTCGCCCAAACGGGTCCAGAACCGGAAAAAAACGTCGGCGGCCGGTGTTCGGTTCTGATTCAACCACAACACCTCATGTCCGTGGGGGATGAACAGCAGCAGGCACAATCCGGCGAGTACCCAGATCCCGGCTACGGTGAAAAAAAATCTGTTATCCTTAATAACCCGGATCATCTTGAGGGGATTAACCGGCTGAACAGGGCGCCGATATAACTGAATACGATTTTCAACCGTTCAAAGTTCAGGGCCTTCGCATCCCGCATAGCCTTGTAGGTCACATACATGCCGATCGGGAAAAGGATGCCGCCCGGGATCCAGGCCGCAACTGCCGCAGGTACCGCAAAGGTCTCGGCAATTTTCCTGCAGAAGATGGTCAGCACGACAAAAAGCATGAAAAAAACGATGGACACCAGGATCGGAAAACCGAATCCTCCCTTGCGGATGATGGCGCCCATCGGCGCACCGATGAACACAAAAATGATGCAGACCACCGCCATGCTGTATTTGGTGTGCAGTTCGTAAATGAACTTCACCTTGTTTTCCTTGAGGTTGTCCAGCGTGCGGGCGGCCGACTCCGCCTGATTCCGGATGGCGCGGGCCTGGTTTTGCGCCTTGTCCAGTACGCCTCTTCGCTCGTAGGGTTGCAGGCTTTTTAAAACCGCATCGAAATCCCCGATGGTATCCAGGCTGATCATCAACTTTCCTGCCTTGCTGGTTGAATCGAGCACCCATTCCTTCTGCGCAATCCTGAGGCGCCTGAATGCCGTTGCCGCACCGTTGCCCCTGGCAATCCCGAAGCCGGGCGTTTTTTCCTTTTCCGCTACCGGTTGGGCAGCCGTCGAATCCCTGGGAACGGAAATGAGGCGGGCGGTATCCCGGCTTTCGCCTTCGGGTGCGTTTTCCGTTGGTTCGGCTTTGAGAAAGGTGCTGTCCTTCGTCATGAAGGTGAATTGGGTCGCCACCTGGTTGGCCAGGTTTTTCTGCCGCTCCAGGATCTTATAGGACAGCGAGTCGATCGCCTCCCGCAATTGGCCGCTGCTGAGCATGCTGCGGTTTTGTTTGAACAACTCCTCGTTGGTCCGGCTGATCTGAAACTGGGAGAGGTCGAATACTTTGTTCCAACTCTCGAACGATACGCGGATGAAAGGGAATTGATTCTGACCGTTGGACGCGCTCGGCGCCGTTTCGATGTATTGGTGGCCATTCACCAGGTTCATCACAAAGAACTGTCCGTCCGGGGTAGCGTACATCTGCCCGCTTTCGGCTACGGTTTCGCTGAGCTGTCCGCGGTCGGCGCCCCGGTGGTCGTAGATCAAAACGTCCCTGATCGACTTCCCGTCGCGTTCTTTTTCGCCGATATGGATGGCGTATTGGTCAAAATCGTCGTTGAATACGCCCGCATCCAGCCTCAGGGCAGGCTTTTGGCGTTGGATATCGTACATCCTGGAGCCGAACTTCAGGTTGGCGATCGGGATCAGGTTGTTGGAACAAACATAGGAAAACCCCATGGCGAGAAAGCCGAACACGATCAGCGGGCGCATTACCCGGAACAGGGAAACGCCCGCGGATTTGAAACTGGACAATTCGTAGTGCTCCGCCAGGCTGCCCAGCACCATTACCGACGAGATCAGGATGGCCAACGGCAGCGCCATCGGAATCAGACCGACGCATTTATACCCGATCAATTCCAGCAACAGGAACATACCCAGCCCTTTACCCGCGATATCGTCGATGTACAGCCAAAGGATCTGCATGAGCAGAACAAAAATGGCAATCATGAAAGTGACGACAAAAGGCGGAATAAAACTGCTGATCAGTAATTTATCCAGTTGTCTCATGCTCCTTTTCATCAGGCCGGCAAAGTTAAGGACTTTCTATTGCCGGCAACGGTTTAATTACAAATATTAAAGAACGTTGCCGGCTGCTGTCAGGTTGTTTATTCCATTTAAAAATAAGGCTTAAAGCCTCGTACCGCCGTCCGGGTTCACAGAGTTGGCTTTTCTTTAACAAATTTTTCGCAAACATTTGCACATACAATTAAAAAGGTCTAACTTTGCCCTGTGAAGCCAAAAAAAGAAGAATACTGCCGCTGTTTGTATTTCAGTGCCAACGCATTGGCCCGGGCCATTTCCAGAATGGCGGAGGATGTCTTTGCCGGTACGGGCCTGCATCCCTCTTATGCCTTCCTGGTGATGAGCATCAATAAATATCCGGGCATCCCGGCGGGTAACCTGGCCGAAATGATGGGGCTTTCACCGTCTACCATAACGCGGTTGATTGAAAAACTGGAAAAGAAAAACCTGGCGAAACGCATTTCGGAGGGCAAATCCACCCTGATCTTTCCGACGCCCGAGTCCGTAGCCATGGATGATCAGGTGCGGGCGGCCTGGTCGGACCTGTTCAAACGGTATACTGCCGTACTGGGCGAACCGGCGGCGCGCGACCTTACCGATCGGGTCTATATCGCTGCTCTTCAACTTGGGTCATAATTTTTTTCGCAATTCATTTGTACATACAAAAATAATTGATTTATGGGAACTAAAATCGGAATTTTCGGCTCCGGCACGGTAGCCAAAACGCTTGGAGAAGGCTTTTTGAAATACGGCTACGAGGTCAAACTGGGTACGCGGGATACCTCCAAACTGGCGGAATGGTCGGCCAAAACAGGAATACCCGCCGGCTCCTTTCCGGAAACTGCCGCGTTCGGGGAGATCCTCGTGCTGGCGGTCAAAGGATTTGCCGCGGAAAAAGTCCTGGAAGCTGCCGGCAAGGCCAACCTGAGCGGCAAAGTGATCCTGGATGCGACCAACCCGATCAAGGAAGCGCCTCCGGTCAACGGCGTATTGCAATATTTCACCGACCTGAACCATTCGCTGATGGAAACGCTGCAGGCCGGCTATCCGGATGCCTACTTTGTAAAAGCCTTCAATTCGGTGGGCAGCGCCCTGATGGTTGACCCCGACCTCAACGGCCTTAAACCGTCAATGTTCATTTGCGGAAATGACGAAGCCGCCAAAAAGACCGTGACCGGCATCCTGGATACATTCGGCTGGGAAACGGAAGACCTTGGAAAGGCGGAAGCGGCGCGCGCCATCGAACCCCTGGCCATTTTGTGGTGCATCCCGGGTTTCCTGCAAAACGACTGGGTGCATGCGTTCAAGGTGTTGAGGAGGTGAGGGGGTGAGAGAGGTGAGAGGGGGTGAGAGGATGAGAGGGTGAGAGGATGAGAGGGTGAGAGAGGGTGAGAGGGTGAGAGGGGGTGATCACATGGGAAAAACATCCGGGATCATGGCGACCGAACGGGCAAAAGCATCGGGGTTCAACCCGGTCGGTTCGCCGGCCTCCTGGAAGAACCCGACCATATTTTCGGTGGGCATATTCCCGGTAAGGTCGTCCTTGGCCATCGGGCAGCCGCCGAAGCCGCGGATGGCGCCGTCATAGCGCCTGCAGCCGTTTTCGTAGGCCGCCTGGATTTTCTCCTTCCAGGCAGTCGGCGTGGTGTGAAAATGGGCGCCGAATTCGATATCGGGGTAGGCCGGGATCAGGTTGCTGAACAGGTAGGCGATATTCTCCGGCCCGGCTACGCCGATGGTGTCGGAGAGCTGAAAAATAGCGATGCCCATCCCGACCAGCTTGTCCACCCAGCGCTGGACGATCTCTACGTTCCAGGGGTCGCCGTAAGGGTTGCCGAACCCCATGGAGATGTAAATGACCAGCCGCTTGCCTTTTTGCAGGCAGATATCCTGGATTTCCCCTACCCTGCCCAGGGATTCCTCGATCGTGGCGTTGGTATTCCTGAGCTGGAAGGTTTCCGAAATGGAAAAAGGATAACCGAGGTAACCGATCTCGCCGAATTGGACGGCATCCTCGGCGCCCCGGCGGTTGGCCACGATGGCGAGCAGGCCGGAATGGTCGCCGGATAAATCGAGCAGGGACAAAACCTCCGCCGTATCCCGCATCTGGGGTATGGCCTTGGGCGAAACAAAGCTGCCGAAATCAATGGTATCAAACCCCACTTTCAACAGCTGGTTGATGTAGGCGGCTTTGGTCCGGGTCGGTATAAAGGCATGTATGCCCTGCATGGCGTCCCTCGGGCATTCGATCAGTTTTACCATTCGACTTGGTTTATCGGCCTGGGCAAAGGCGGTGATCTTGAAGCTGAAGCGGCAAATCTCCGGGAGCTGCGGCAGGCTCAACAGGTACCCAAAATAAACGTTTGAGGCGGATAAGCGTTGTACAATCGGATAGAAATTTACGAAGCGGGGCAAATAAACCCCCGGTTGTCCCGGTTACAAATCAATATCAACCGAAACAACCGCTTATATTTGCAGTTCCAAACCGGGACCACCGGCAGACCGCCCGTAATTTCCCGGCAACAGCAGTTTAAAGCAATCAACATGAAATCCATCTGGATCATTTTCGGCTTCCTCCTGGCAGGCACCGGTTTTATGGCCCTCATTCTGAGCATGGTCGGCGTACAATTGTCCTTCCTCACCTTCATCGACCTGCCCGGCCCCCTGTTCGGTTTTGTCACCAGGCTGCTCATGATCGTCGCCGGGTTTGTGATCGTATTCATGCATACTACCCGCTGGCGGGAGGAGTAGGGAATGAGGAATTGAGGAATCGAGGAGTTGAGGAATTGCCGTCTCCGCTCTTTTGGAGCTACGACGGCCGGAGGAGGAACTGAGGCAGGCGTCTCACCCGCTACAAAGAATTCCTCACCACCAGTCGGAACGGATTCACAACGTGGTCTTTCCCGTTTTCAAGCACCATCCTGGCGGCTGTTTCGCCCAACATCTTAAAGTCGGTGGAAATGACGGTAATGCCGTCCAGCAGGATCTCCTTCAACGGGGTTTCATTGTAGGAAATGATGCCCACATCGCGCCCCACCCTGAGTCCCAGGCTTTTGACCCGTTTGATGAGGATGACCAGGTCGTCCTCCATCAGGTTGATATAGACCTGGTCTTTTCCGATGGGCGCCGTTGAGATATCGCTGATCAGGTTGTGATCGAAGGCGTATTCCGTACAGAAATTCCGGAACCCGTTAACGATCTCCAACGGGTGATAACTGTACGGCGGAAAAATGAGGTTGAGCCTGCTGTATTTTTTCAGCAGGGCGAGGGCTTCCGCCAGGGCATTATAGATATCCTTGGCAAAGTCCTGGTAGACGGCGGCATAATCGCCGGTAATCCCGGGCACAAACTTGTCCAGCAGGATCAGCTTGTTTTTGGGGATCTGGTTGAGGATCTCGGTGGCGTTCTCTCCGCCGTCCAGAAAATGGGCGATGATGACGTAATGCGTATAATTGGACGGTGTATTTTCCTGGATCAGGTTTTTGAACAGTCTGTAATTGTTGTTGTAGATAAAAAAATCGATGGCCGCCTGATCCCCGAGTACGGAGGAGAAGGCGTCGTAGATGATCTTTTTATGAACGCTCAGTTTATTGAACAGTAAAAAGATCTTGGCTTTCCGGTTGACCTGATTGCTCTTCACGTAGTATCCTTTGCCCGGCGCCGACTCAATGAGGGACATTTCCTTGAGTTGTTCGTAGGCCTTGACCACCGTATCCCTGGAAATATCGAATTGAATGAGGAGTTTGTTAACCGAAGGAAGCTTATCCTTGACTTTCAGTTCGCCCTTTTCAATCCCGGTAACGATGCAGTTGATGATCTGAAGGTATTTGGGCGTTTTTGAGAATTCATTAATCTGTATCAATTGTCGCATAAACAGAACAAACCAGAACAGTTTTTAGAAAAAACCGAATAGAACAGAATGGTATTCCGAGACTAAGATAATAGTTTTGTGTCATTGCAAGCATATCTAAATTCAATAATGCCATGGAAGTTAAAACCGGGATGAAGAACACTACCGATTGGCGACACGTCCGCTACCTTTGGGATGAATCCAAAGCTGCCGCTCTCGAAGGTGATGAAGTTGCTTTGTTTTTATACCGCTCCAATATACTGGGAGCAGACCTGCGGATCACCAATTACGGCGGCGGCAATACCTCCTGCAAGACCATGGAAAGCGATCCGCTGACCGGGGAGCAGGTGGAAGTCATGTGGGTAAAAGGGTCAGGCGGCGATATCGGCACCTTGACCCGGAAAGGCATCGCCGGTTTGTACACCGACCGGTTGCGCGCCCTGAAAACAAGGTATCGCGGTCTGGAATTTGAGGACGAAATGGTCGGTCTTTTCCTCCATTGCCTGTATGACCTCGACAGTGCCGCGCCCTCCATTGATACGCCTTTACACGGCCTGCTGCCCTTCAAACATATCGATCACCTCCACCCCGACGCCCTCATCGCCGTAGCCGCTGCCAGGGACAGCCGGGCGATCACCCGCGAGATCTGGGGGGACAGCATGGGGTGGGTCCCCTGGCAACGGCCCGGTTTCGACCTTGGGCTGCAGCTGGAGAAATGCCTGGAGGAAAACCCCGGCATCCGCGGCATCGTACTGGGCGGCCACGGCTTGTTCACCTGGGGCGATACCTCCTATGAATGCTATGTCAACAGCCTTGAAGTGATCGAACAGGCCTCCGTTTACATCGAGAACCGCCTGGGCAAGGACCGCCCTGTTTTTGGCGGCGCCAGGATGGAAAGCCTGCCGGAAACGGAGCGCATCGGTCAGGCCTCCCAACTCGCTCCCATCCTGCGGGGCCTTTGTTCGGGATACAAGCGCATGATCGGGCATTTCACCGATGACAAGCGGGTGCTGGAATTCATCAACAGCAACGACCTGGGCAAATTGGCGCCGTTGGGCACCTCGTGCCCCGACCACTTCCTGCGCACCAAGATCCAACCCCTGGTTTTGCCGCTTGACGCCAAAGCCGACCTCAGCGACCCGGCAGCCGTTAAAACCGCGCTGGAACCTGCCTTTGAACAATACCGCAAGGAATACGCCGAATATTATGAGGCTTGCAAACACCCGGACAGCCCGGCCATGCGCGACCCCAACCCGGTGGTCATCCTCTAC
The DNA here is from genome assembly GCA_020636325.1 of Lewinellaceae bacterium. Classification (GTDB taxonomy): domain Bacteria; phylum Bacteroidota; class Bacteroidia; order Chitinophagales; family Saprospiraceae; genus JACJYC01. Next base: position 1,101 of record JACJYC010000004.1, on the reverse strand, counting down.
CCCGGCGTCGGCATGTTCACCTTCGCCAAGGACAAACAAACCGCACGGGTAGCCGGTGAATTCTACATCAACGCCATCAACGTGATGCGCGGGGCGGAAGCCATTTCGGAATACACGGCCCTCTCCCGGCAGGAAGCCTTCAATATCGAATACTGGTTGCTCGAAGAAGCCAAGCTGCAGCGCATGCCCAAGGAAAAACCGCTCTCCCGGAGGGTGGCCATCATCACCGGCGGAGGCGGCGGCATCGGAAAAGCCATTGCGGACAAGCTGGCAGCAGAGGGCGCCAACGTGGTGCTGACGGATATTGCGGAAGACCGGGTCAGGGCCGCCGCCGACACCTACAAGCGGGATACGGCCTCGTACGCCGTCTGCGATGTCAGCGATCCGGCGTCCGTTGCATCCGCCTACCGCAAAGCCTGCCTGGAATTCGGCGGGGTCGATATCGTCGTACACAGCGCCGGCCTGGCCATTTCCAAAGCACTTCTGGATACTACGGATCAGGATTGGGAATTGCTGCAGAACGTATTGGTCAAAGGCCAGTTCCTGATGGCCCGGGAAGGTGTTCGCATCATGCGCCACCAGGGTTTCGGCGGCGATATCATTAATATCGCCAGCAAGAACGGTTTGGTCGCCGGTCCGAACAACACGGGCTACGGCACCGCCAAAGCCGCCCAGCAGCATATGACCCGACTGCTGGCAGCCGAACTGGGCAAGGACAAGATCCGGGTGAATACCGTCAACCCTGACGGGGTCATCGTCGGCAGTAAGATCTGGGAAGGCGCCTGGGCCGAAGGCCGGGCCAAAGCATACGGCATCACGGTTGACCAACTCCCGGCCCATTACGCTCAGCGCAATCTGCTCAAGGAGATCATCCTGCCGGAAGATATCGCCAACGCCGTTTTCTGCCTGGTCGGCATTCTGGACAAAAGCACCGGCAACACGATCAATGTGGACGGCGGAATGGCGGATGCGTTTGTGAGGTGAGGCTGGAGGCTGCCACGCCGAGGCGTGGTGGATGCTTGATGCTGGATACTGGATGCTGGATGCTGGATGCTGGATGCTGGATACTGGTGACTGGATGCTGGATGCTGGTGACTGGAT
>JACJYC010000033.1 GCA_020636325.1 Lewinellaceae bacterium | reverse complement strand
TCGTCCGTTCAAACGGGATATCTCCCGGATTTTCCATACAACGAACGCTCCAAAAATGAACGGCTGCCACTTTTACATTTCGCATTTTTTCTTTTACATTTTGCATTTAACCAACAAGTAAAGAGGCAACGAATACAAAATCAAAACCTCATCAACCAAAAGATCAAAAGCAACACCCTACGGACGCCCGTCAACTACCAAAAACGCCCTTAACGAAGACGGCGCGCGCGGCCGGACAGCAGTGACCGAATATTCGCCTGAAGTATCCGTCGTCAATTCAAATCAAATCAATCCCTGCTTGCCGGCAGGCGGGAACCAATCCACTTACCCCCCCGTTCTTGTACACGGCCCGGCCTGACCCGCCACTTACCCGCCTTCCGTTTTTTTCCGGCTTGAACCGCTGCAATTTTGAATCAACAAAGGGATTTACATCCAATAAAATGATTCAAAACACAGCAGCAATGAACCGGCAAAAAATAAAAGTGAGCATCGCATCCAACAACCTTCCGGCATCCGTAAAAGAGGAAATGTGGTCGATCTACCGGCATTATTACCACTATACCCGCGAGGAGTTTTTCCAGCGCTTCCAGAAGAACAACTTCTATTCTTTCTATACCCTGGAAGGCAAAATCGTGGGTTTTACCGGCCTGCGCATCGACCGGATCGACGGCAAATTGCTGGTCTATTTCGGCCAGACGGTGATCGATGAATCCAGCCGCGGCAATTTCCTTATCCCCAGAACAGCGCTCAGGCTGTTTGCCCGGTACTGGAAAGACATGCTCTTGTCGAAGATGTATTTCTGGGCCGACAACCTGACGTACAAAGCCTACCTGGTTTTTGCCAAGAACCTGGAAGAGTTCTACCCCAGTTACCAGGAAGAAACCCCGGCGCCCGTCAACCGGCTGATCGACCAGATCGGCGAAAAATACTACCCCGAAACCTTTTGCCCCGAAACCAAAACCGTGCGGAAGGACGCCGTCCTCGTAAACGACATCAATACCGTCATTGCACCCAAATACCTGGCCGACCCCGATATCCGGTTCTTTACCCTGGCCAACCCCGGATATGACCGCGGCCACGGCCTGATCACGATCGGCCCGATGCACCTGCAGAATGTGGTAGGGGTGATCAAAAAATCGATCGCAAAGAAATTCAAGCGGAAGGAACAGCCCCGTTGGCGGACAGTCCTGCGTTCGGCAGCATAGGATTACTTGGGGGTAAGTCGTAAGTGGTAAGTCGTAAGTCGTAAGTCATAAGTGGTAAGTGGTAAGTGGTAAGATTAAGGCCCACTTACGACTATTGGCTTACGGCTATTGACTTACGACTAAAAACATCTATATTTGGGAATTCAGGGTCCTGGTGGCCCCGATCAGTTCCCCTCAGGCATGTGAAATGCGCTCACATTGTTATCTTTAGTCGTCGTCCCATCGAAAACATACCGTAGTTCATCAATTCTGCCATTTGTAATGATTTAAATCCGACCGGAACTTGAAGCGTCATTTTTCATATCGAGCATTACCGCACCGGCATCGCGTCCGGTGGTTTGCGGCAGTTTTGGGCTTTGCGGCGCTGGTCCTGTCTGGTTGCCGGGAATATACGCCGGACATCCCGGAGGTTACGCCGGGAGAAATACCCGAAACGGTACTGAAAGGGTACGCTCATACCGACGCTGTCCTTGCCAGGTTGAATGACCTGAAGGATACCGGTCAGCAGCTCGACAGCCTGTTCTACTACACGGAGTTGCTGGCCAACTACGACGACAAGGCGGCCATGGCATACGCAAAAGAAGCCAACCGGATCGCTGAAGAAGAGAATTTGAGAATGGCCCGGGCGGTCAGCGGGTATTATATCGCCCTGTTTTCCGGCAGACAATATGTGCTTGGCGATGAAGAAGCCCTGGAAGGCGCCATTGTCAATGCCGGGAACAGCTATCAGTTATTCGAACGGGCAAAAAGCAAAGAATGGCAGGTTAAAACGCAGGTTTTGCTCGGACACCTCAATTATTATAAAGGAGACAGCATAGCCGCCAAGGAATACCTGTTTGATGCGTTGAAAACACAGGAAATCGCGGAATCCGGGACCGAGGAATCGGATAAACAGAAAGGGGAAATCTTTCACGAACTCGGCAACCTGTATTACTACTTGTATCAGGACCCCCATAAATCGCTGAATTACTTTGCAAAAAGTGAGGAATTATACGAAAAAACCGGATATGGTTCTGCCTTGTCCCGATTGTGGCTGGATATGGGCCTGTATTATACCTACCAGAATGATTATGAGACGGCCGATTCCCTGATCCAGCTTAGCATTGACTACGGAAAAGAAAACCGGGATACCAAAACACTGATCATTGCTTACCGGCAACTGGCAGAATTGAAACGGCTCCAATATGTGGCCTCTGGCGATTCGCTTCTCATCGGAGCAACATTCGACCTGCTTGAAAAATGTATGATGCTGCAAAAGGACCGGGACTATGTCACGCTTGAACTGATGGGAAAGGCCTATTATTCTAAAGCAAGAAAAGCGGGTCCCTATCCTGAGATTGACTCGGCTATTGTTTATTTCAAGGCGGCGGTGCTGGAGGCCAAAAAAATTGGCGCTCCAAAAATCATGGAACCCCTTGTTGATAATATTTCCAAATTGTGCAATGCCCGGGTAATCATAATTGGAAAAGATTGCAGCGACTTGCTCAGCGACCCCAGCATGACCTTTTTGAACAAACAATACAAAGAACTCAACGATACGATCGTCAACCGGCTTCAGGCAGCCAGCCGGCAAAACAATGCCTTTGCCCTCCAATTGCAGGAATCGGAGAACAAACACCGGGTCAATACGATCTGGATGACCAGCGGGGCCGGACTGGTCATCGCAGGATTTATTTTTCTGATCCTGCTGCAACGGCAACAGCAAAAACGGCTCAAGGCCAAAATGGAAGCGCTCAGGGCCCAGATCAACCCGCATTTCGTGTCCAACAGCCTCAACGCCATCGAAAGCCTCGTGAACCACGACCAAAAGGACGCCGCAGCCAAATACATCATCCATTTTTCGCGGCTTTCGCGCCAGATCCTCAACAGCTCAAGGGACGGCGTAACGACCCTCGCCGAAGAATTGAAAATGCTGGAACACTTTATGGCGCTGGAGCAGCTCCGTTTCCGGGACAAAATGACCTACCGGATCGAAGTGGCTCCCGAACTTGAAAACCAACCGGTCGAATTGCCGGCCATGATCCTGCAGCCCTACGTCGAAAATGCCATCTGGCACGGCATCAAACCCAAACAAGGGACGGGGTTCCTGCTGATCAAAGTGGAAAAACAGGACAGATCCCTCATCTGCACCATCGAGGACGACGGCATCGGCCGGGAGAAAGCCCGGGAGATCAAGGCCAAATCCCTGATGCAGCATAAGTCGGTCGGCATGCAGATCACCCAGGAACGCCTCAAGACCATAGGCCATGTAAAAGATACCCAGGTGGATATCATCGACCTGTACGACGACCAGGGACAAGCCGCCGGAACCCGGATCGTGATCCGGCTGCCTTTTAAAATCAAAAAAATGAAACCAGCATGAATCCGATACGTGCAATCATTGTGGAAGACGAGCCCTCCGGCCTGGAAAACCTGCGCTGGAAACTGCAGAACAACTGCCCCGAAGTGGAGATCATTGCGGAATGCACCAACGGCCAGGACGCCGTCAATACCATCCGCCGCCTGCTGCCCGACCTGCTGTTCCTCGACATCATGCTGGGCGACATGACCGGCTTTGACGTGCTCAAGTCCATCCGGCATCCTTCTTTCGAGGTGATCTTCACCACCAGCTACGACGATTACGCCATTCAGGCCATCAAGACCAGCGCATTGGACTACCTGCTCAAACCCGTCGAAGTAGACGAGCTGCTGGATGCCGTAGCCAAGGCGCGGGTCAAACTGCAAAATCCGGCCAACGCTGCCGCCAAACAAACACCTGCGGCGCCCGCAACCGCCAAATTCGGTTTGCCTATCGCTACCGGCATGCAATTCGTCGACATTCAGGAGGTGATCTACGCCCAGGCAGAAGACAACATCGCGGTCATCCACCTGGCCGACAAACCTCCCATCCGGCTGACCAAAACCCTGGGCTGGCTGGAGGAACAACTGGAAACATACGGTTTCTACCGGGTGCACCACTCGTACCTGATCAACCGGAACCATATCGCCGAATATATCCGCAACGAAGGCGGGTTTGTCGTAATGTCCAATAAAAAAGCCATCAGCATATCGCGGCGCAAAAAGGACGGCTTCCTCCAGTTCCTGGAAGCCGGGGACGGGGTTTAGGCATAACCTGTTCAATAGGACAGAAAAATTGTGGCCAGTCAGCATATCGGATAGGTCAAATCATGTGTTTTTCAAACCAAGATAATTGATTTTATTCTTATTTTAAAATCATTATAAATAACTTAAAATCAATTTACTGAGTGAAAAAATTGAACCTAAATCCCTTTAAAAAACCTGATTATCCCATTTAGTTGAATTTGTATGAGTCTGAATGAATGGGTTAGTTTGTACATAAACCGCGATACCAGGATTGAAGCCCCATGCCGGTATCATTTTTAGAAACCTTAAATCCAAAACAAAATGGACATTCTGGAATCCAACGTTTCAGGCTTTGAACTCCTGGCCGAAGACGGCACAGGAACCACCACAACTACGACCACCAACACTACGGTTTTACCGGAACCTACTCCATCACCCCCAAAACCCACCGGCCCGCGCCCCCTACCCGATCCGCCCCGCGACAAAGACAAACTGCGCATCTTCGCCCTGTTGGTCGGCATCAACGATTATCCGGAGCCCATACCCAAACTGGGCGGTTGCGTTAAGGATGTGGAACTGGTTGAAAAGTACCTCAAAAACACCTACGGCAACAAAGCCCAAATCAAAAAGCTGCTCAACACAGAGGCTACCTACGACAATATCATCGCTGCATTCCGGGATGAAAACCGGGAACACCTCGGCCTGGCCACCGGTTATGACACGATCTGGTTCCATTTCAGCGGGCACGGTTCCCAGCAATTCACAGCCGAAGAATTCCTGAGAACCATCGAACCGGCCGGTAAGGACCAAACTGTTGTCTGTTATCAGGATGACCAAAATGGCAGCCAACTCCACCTGGCGGACAAGGAAATCGCCGTCCTTTTGGCAGAAGCGGAAAAAAGAGGATTCGATCAGGACACAGGTATGGCGCCCCATATCGTCGTGTCGCTCGACTGCTGCCACTCGGGCTCCGGCACCCGCGACGATGAGGTCCGCCCCCGCAACTACGACCCGACCAAGGGCAAGACACGAAGCGACGCGCTTGAGGCCGGCGGCGTCCGCACCATCAACACGTATATCGGCAATTATTCGGCCTCCAATATCGAGGTGCCCATGTCGACCCACGTGGCCCTCTCGGCCTGCGAAAGCCGCCAACTGGCCGGCGATACGGATGCCGGGGGCGTATTCACCACCAGCCTGATCGAGACCCTGCGGGCAACCGGCGAAGATGTCAATTACGAATCCCTGTTCCTGAAAACCCGCTCGACGGCCCGAAAAAAGCGCAAGGAACAAAACCCGCAATTCGAGACGATCGGCGGTTTCAACCCGTATACCCGCTTTCTGGAAGGCTCGTCGCTGGGCAAACCCGGCCGGTATCCGCTGCTGGCCAGGGTAAAAGATTCCGGTGTGGCGTGGTTTGTCAAGTGCGGCGCTATAAACGGCTTGCCCTCCAATGCCCCGGGCGGCAGTATCCTGATGGATATCATCGATGAGAAAGAAAATAAGGTCGTCGCCAATGCGGCCGTTGTCATGGTAAGCGCCCAGCATAGCCTGATCACGCTGCTGGGAGAACATACCGCAAACCCCGCCAACGTGGACGATTACCAGGCGGAGATCCGGGTTTTACCCGCTGCGCCGATCTACGTCCTGCTGAGCGGCACCCCCGTCTGGTTAAAAGCCATAAAGGACCGGTGGGAACCGCTGGCGGCCAAGAGCATCCATTGGCTGGATGGGAAACCGGCGGGCAGGCCTACCCTGTTCACCAATCAGGACGGCGATGAAATCTCCGAACCGCCGGCCATAGAGCTGCATGCGGGCCTGCATGGTGAACTGACCTTAAAAAACCTTCAGATGGGCAACCAGGTCCTGTTGAAAATGCCGGCGACCGGTTTGCCGCAGGACCGCCACGACCTCGCAGTTGAGAACCTGGACAAGATCGCCAACTGGATGCGGACGATCGCCCTGGACAATCCCAACAGCAAGATCCGGGAGCTATTTGATTTCGAGCTCGTTGTATCGGACAAAAATGCCAGGCGGATAGCCCTCACCCCGAAGGAGGATACCGAAGGTTCTGTGCAATTGTTCGAACCGATCGTAATCAGCAAAGCGGATGCCTTTAAAAAGACGGACGATTCCGGTACCGTATCGGCTTATTTGGCGGCGTTTAACTACCGGGTTAAACTGAAAGACACTGCCGGGCAGTCCATCTTTTTCTACGGATACCACCTGAAGGATAACTGCGCCATTGATTTTTCGACCGAACAGGAACAATTCCTGGATCCCGGTCAAAGTAAGGATATGCTGTCGATCAACAACGGCCAGGGCTTCGGATGGGGGCCGGAAGTCGACGAAGGGCAGGTCAGCAGTTGGTTCAAGCTGATCGCCACCACCGAAGAACTGGACTACCACCGCCTGGAACAAACCGGCCTCAAGGGCACCCGCGATTCGGATAGCAAAGAACTGAATCCGGACCGGATCTCCATGGACTGGTGCGCCGTCACGGTCCGGGTGGATCTTTCGGTTGAAATGGAAGAAAACCCTGAAAATCCGTTTGAAGGGTTGGAGTTTTGAAAATACATGTCCGGGAAGTGAGGGAAGCGACGTTTATTCAGTCGCTTCCCCGCTTTCCAGAAAGAGATGCCCGGATAACCATGCTACTGGACATTTTTGTAAAAGGGGCAAAGACAAGGAGAGGGAGGGAGCGGGAGAGTGGGTGAAAAGCAATGCCTTCACTCACTCTCTCACTCTCTAAGTCACCCACTCTGCTCATTTTGTCCAGTAGTATGCCCGGATAACATAACCATAATCCA
>JACJYC010000032.1 GCA_020636325.1 Lewinellaceae bacterium | reverse complement strand
TCCGAGGATCGGGATGACCCGGCACGATGCGGCTTTTTATCTGGATGACGCGGAGGATATTAGAGGGTGAGAGCCCGCCTTCGCCTGAGGCTTCGGCGGATGGGAGGGTGAGAGGGTGAGAGAGAGAGGGTGAGAGAGGGTGAGAGAGTGAGGGTGAGCGCCATCATCAAACAGCGGCAGCTCGCCGGCCCTCTGCGCTTTTTCCGGCTATCCTTTTGGACAGCGGGCGAAAATTGCGGATAGAGGGTTGGTGAGCTGCCGGAAGGGGAGCACACGAAGGCTCCCTTTTTGTTTTGCAATTTGGTTGAATTGAATACTGGCTGCTCAATCCCTGCCTGCCGGCAGGCAAGCCTGCGGGCTTAAGAATCCGATGGGGAACGATTTTGGCTTCTCAATCCCTGCGGGCTTAAGAATCCGGGTTAAAGGACGGCAACCTTTCTGGTTTTGGCCTTCGATTTTTTGGGAATATCCCGGAAGGTCAGCTTCAGCAGTCCATCGGCATATCGGGCCTCGATCTGGCCTTTGGCTGCATCCTCATCCAGCATAAACTGCCGTTCGATGAAATCACGGCTGAACTCTTCCAGGATATATTCCGGTTTCTCTACCGTTTCTTCCCTCGTCTTTTTCCCCTTGATGATCAGCATATCGTTTTCAACCCTGATCTCGAGGTCTTCTTTTGCAAAGCCGGGGACGGCAATTTCCAGGTGAAATAACTCACCTTCCTTGGTTATGTTAGCAGGAGGTTCCTCCCTTTTTCGCGGGATATCGAAGGCGCTTTGTCCCAGAAAATGATCGCGGTCGATAACTGGCGCAAAACGGTCGCCCATCAAATTGAAGGCGTGGTTTCTTGTGTTTGCACGTAGCATGGCAAATTGAATTTTAGCGTGAATTTCAGGCGATCCAGCCGGAAGGCCGAACCGATCCGCATCTCTCAATGCATAGTAAAATTAACCCCTTTTGACCGGCCCGGGCAATGATCTTTATCACCCCTGCCGAAGATCGGGATCATGGAAAAGACCGCCTTTTTGACCCCGGTCACGACCATGGATGGGGTAATTTTCAAATTCTAGCCCTATTTTTATGGCATTCCAACATTTTATGCCATGCGCCACCTTTACCTATTGCCGCTGTTCTCCCTCCTGGTTGCCTGCAGTCCGCCGGATCGCAACGAACGCTCGCTGATCGCATCCGAAATGGAAGCCTCCCTCAATGCCGTGCTGGACAACTGGTACCCCCGATCCATCGACCGGGATTCGGGCGGGTTTTATTCCACCTTTACCTACGATTTCCAGTTGCAGGGACCGCAGGATAAAATGATCGTGACCCAGGCCCGGCAGGTCTGGACCAACGCCAAAGCTTCCCTGTCGCATCCGAATGAGCGCCGCTTCAAGGAAGGAGCTGCGCACGGGTTTCAATTCCTCCGGGATAAGATGTGGGACCCCCTCAACGGCGGGTTTTACACCCTGGTCAGCCGTTCGGGAAAGCACAAGGAAGGCGACCTCGTCAAAACAGCCTACGGCAACGCGTTCGGCATTTATGCCCTGGCCGCTTATTACGACGCCACCCGGGATACGGCTGCCCTCAACCTGGCCAAGGAAGCCTTTATGTGGCTCGAAAACCACAGCCATGACCCGGTTGAAAAAGGCTATTTCCAACACCTGACCATGGACGGGACGCCGATCCGGCGCGACAGTACGGCGGCCTCCACAGCTGAAACGGGCTACAAGGACCAGAACAGTTCCATCCACCTCCTCGAAGCATTTACCGAGTTGTACCGGGTTTGGCCCGACGCCCTGGTGAGGGAACGCCTGCAGGAACTCCTGCTGCTCATCCGGGATACCATCACGACGGAAAAGGGCTACCTCACCCTCTTCCTTGAGCCGGATTGGACCCCGGTTTCTTTCCGGGATTCAACAGAGGAGGTGATCCTGAAACACCACAACCTCGACCACGTTTCGTTCGGCCACGATGTGGAGACGGCCTACCTCATGCTGGAAGCCTCGGAAACCCTGGGGCTGGAAAACGACGAGCGAACCGAAACGATCGCCAAACGGATGGTGGACCACGCGCTGGCCAACGGTTGGGATGATTCCGTCGGCGGTTTCTACGACGAAGGGTACTATTTCAAAGACAAACCCGGCCTGACCATCATTCGCGATACCAAAAACTGGTGGGCGCAGGCCGAAGGGCTGAACTCCCTGCTCCTGATGTCGGAAAAATATCCGGCGGATGACCATCGCTATTTCGAACACTTCGTCAAGCTTTGGGATTATGTCAATACCTACCTCGTCGACCACGATCACGGCGACTGGTACGCCGGCGGACTGGACAAGGAACCCGACCAGAAAACCGCCCTGAAAGGCCATATCTGGAAGGCAACCTATCACCACTACCGCGGAATGACCAATTGTATTGACCGGCTGCAGGAGTGATTTGCTGAGAAAGCTCCAATGTCGCTGAGGCTTTGTCGGACGGGGGAGGAAATGGGGAAATGAGGAATTGAGGAACTGAGGAATTGAGGAATTGAGGAACTGAGGAATTGAGGAACTGAGGAATTGTCCAAATCATCTAACACCCGCAAGGTCCAGCGGACCGAAATTTCTGTAAAGTCCAGCGGACCGCAATATCTGTAAAGTCCAGCGGACCGCAATATCTGTAAGGTCCAGCGGACCAAAATATCTGTAACCATGAAATACCGCAAACTAGGCAACACCTCCGAATCCATATCCGCCATCGGCCTCGGCTGCATGGGGATGAGCTTCGGCTACGGCGCCGCTGACGAAGCAGAATCCATCGCCACCCTGCACCACGCCCTCGACCTGGGCATCAACTTCTGGGATACGGCCGACTTTTACGGCTTCGGCGCCAATGAGGAACTCCTCTCGAAAGTGCTCTCCTCCCGGCGGGACAAGATCTTTATCGCCACCAAGTTCGGTTTCCGCCGGTCGGAAGGCGCTACGCTGAGCTTCGGCGGTACGTCCAATACCTGGCTGGACTGCTCGCCGGGATACCTCAAAACAGCGGTGGACGCCAGCCTGAAACGCCTCAACATCGATACCATCGACCTGTACTACGCCCACCGGGTCGACCCGAAGGTGCCGGTTGAGGACATGGTGGGCGCGATGTCTGATCTGGTTCAGGCGGGCAAGGTGCGCTACCTCGGCCTGTCGGAAGCCTCTGCCGAATCGATCCGCCGGGCGCATGCCGTACACCCGATCGCCGCCCTGCAAAGCGAGTATTCACTCCTCACCCGCGAGGTTGAAGGAGAGATCCTGACGACCATCCGCGAACTGGGCATCAGCCTGGTGCCGTTCAGCCCATTGGCCCGCGGCCTGATCACGGCAACGCTGCCGCACGACAAGCCCTATCCGGATACCGATTTTCGCAGCACCCTGCCGCGCTTCGGGGAAGCTTACCGGGAAAACAACAACAACCTGGTCAGGGAATTTGCGGAACTGGCCGCCGACAAGCAGTGCAAGCCCGCCCAGCTGGCCCTGGCCTGGGTATTGGCCCAAGGCGACGATATCATCCCCATTCCGGGCACCAAGCGCCGCAAGTACCTGGAAGAGAACACCGCCGCCCTCGACATTCAGCTGGATAAAGCCGACCAGGAACGGATCGAAGCCGTGATCCGGAAATACCCGAATACGGGGCCGAGGTACAGCGATGGGGCGATGAAGCTGGTGAATAATTAGGGAATTCAGCGGGAAGGATGCAACCTTTTGAAAAAAAGGATACCTACACGAATAGGTAAGAACCTCTAAAAAAGATCCACCATGCAAAAAAAGCTTTACATCCCGGAGCCGGCTAAAATCCATTCAGCAATCAGCCTTGAATCCGTTTTATTGCTGGTTTCAGCAGTTTGCGTTATTGCTTTGTTTTATGCGAGCAACGGCGCAAGAGAAGCCGGCAGCATGTTTGATGGCTTGCAGGAAAACCCGGCGCCGTTCAATTACAACTTTGCGCCCCCGGTCCCGTCCGACCTCGATGTATCCCAGGTCGTGGCAGATGCGGAGGCCTTTTACAATTCGCTCAGTTCGGCCCAGCAATCGACCTTGCAGCTCAGCTATACCACAACGCTGGCCCGGAAGTGGAGCAACCTGCCCTGCGGTTCGGGCTGCAGGAACGGCATTCAGCTGGGCTCGCTCACGTCCGCCCAACTGACCCTCGCCAAGCAGGTGATCCAGGATGTGCTCGGCGCCTCATCCGATAATGGTTATCAGGAATACCTGGACATTACAACCGCCGAGGATTACCTGGCTGCCAACGGCGCCTCCAGTTCCCAATACAACTCGGGTTTGCGCTGGCTGGCCTTCCTGAACGCACCGAGCGAAACCGGCGCCTGGATGCTGCAGTTCGGCGGGCACCACTACGCGGCCAACATCGCGTTCAACAACGGCCACGTGATCGGAGCAACCCCGTTCTTTGTGGCCCTTGAACCGACCACTTTTACCTACAACGGCGTCAGTTATGGCCCCATGGAGGATGAACGTACGGCCCTGCGAACCATGCTGGCTTCCCTGAGCTCATCCGAACTCGCAACGGCCAAGCTCAATACCACTTTCAGCGATTGTTTGATGAGCCCGGGGGAAAGCAACGGTAACAACAATACCTTCCCTTCCACCAAACAGGGACTTGCCGTCAGCGCCCTGACCAGCGCCCAGAAGGATCTGGTGCTGGAGGCCGTCCGCAATTACGTGGAAGATATGGACTCCGTCACCGCCAAGGCCGTTATGGCCCGGTATACGTCGGAAATAGACCAGACCTATATCGCCTTTACCGGGAACGGCACGGCTGGAAGTGCGACTTCTTTCCTGGCGTCCAATTCCAACTATGCGCGCATTGACGGGCCCACCGTCTGGATTGAATTTGCCTGCCAAAACGGGGTGGTCTTTCAAAACCAGATCCATTACCATTCGGTCTGGCGCGACCACGTGCATGATTACGGGGTGGACCTGAGCGGGGATGCGATCGACAACACCTCGACGGCCGTTCATCAATTGGAATTATCCCGGAACATCAGCATATATCCCAACCCGGCCGACAGCCAGATCGTTGTCGTGTTGCCGCTGGAAGTGGCCGATGCTGTGATTACCGTCTCCGACATGTCCGGCAGGACGGTTTACCGCGGCATGGATTCCGGCGCCCGGATCATCGTGGATATCCAATCCTTGCCGAAAGGGAGCTATATCCTGAAAGTGCAGGAAAAAAACCGCTTGTATGCCGGGAAATTTATTCGGAATTGAAAAGAGAAGTCAATTTTTGACCGATACCAACATGACGCGTATGTGGAATAAAATGATTCTCCTGCTTTTGCTGCTCTCGGCGGCGCAACTGGCCATCGCACATCCGATGCCCCATTCTGTGTTGTCGTTGGCAGTAGGTTCGGACATGATCGAAGCTGAGCTGAAAATTCCCCTGAAAGAGTTGCAACCGGCCGTCTCTTTCAACGTAACCGACCTGGGTGGAACGCTTGATGCGATGCTGAGGCGGCAACTTTCCGATTACCTGATTTCCCATTTTCACCCGAAAAGCCTGAACGGCAAACCCTGGACGGTTGCGGTCACCGGTTTTTCAATCGCAGAAGCTGAGCAGACTGCTACCGCCAGGTATGAGGAGCTCACAGCCTATCTTACCCTGCAACCGCCTCCGGGGGAATCCAACCGGAGTTTCGACCTGTACTATGACGGCGTTCTGCACCAGGTGGTGACCCATAAAATATTTGTAACCGTCAGCCGGGATTGGCAGAACGGAGAGACCGGCGATCAGGAAAACAGCCTCGGGGTGATCGGGTTGAACGTTGCCGACAATACGGTTCCCCCGCTGCACGTCAACCTCAGCCACGGCAGCAGATTCAAAGGGTTTGCAGCAATGGTCCGGCTCGGCATCCACCATATTGCCGAAGGCGCCGACCACCTGCTTTTCCTGCTGGTCTTGCTGTTGCCCGCTACATTGGCGGCCGAGAACAGGCGCTGGACGAAATATGCCGGTACGCGGCGTACGGTTTTCAATATGCTGAAAATAGCGACTGCATTTACGGTTGGACATTCCATTTCCCTCTTTCTGGGCGCTATGCAATGGTTGTCCCTGCCCCCGCAACCGGTTGAGATCGGGATTGCCGTAACGATCCTGGTTGCCGCCGTTCATGCCTTGCGGCCGATTTTTCCAAAGCGGGAAGTGATCATAGCGGGGGTCTTCGGGCTGGTGCACGGTCTGGCATTTTCCACCGTGCTGACCGAACTACACCTGGGGCCTGCCGAACTCCTGTACAGCCTCCTGGGCTTTAATATCGGCATTGAGCTCATGCAGGTTTTTTTGATCCTGCTCACCATCCCCTGGCTGATCATATTGAGCAAAAACAACCATTACAAAAGCGTGAGGATAATCGGGGCGGTTTTCGCCATCATAGCGTCCGTCGCCTGGATGTCTGAGCGGATTGCGCTGCAACCCAATACGGCATCTGATCTGGTGGGGCAAGTTGCCGCACAGGGAAAATGGATCGTGCTTGTGCTGGTTGTGCTGGCCGGAGTAAGTACGCTGAAGTTGAATTCAAGGACAATTTAAACTTTTGTGCCCTTTTGTTTCTTTTGTGGTAAAAATATAGAAAACCTTGTGTTAGAATAGAGTACCCGCCGGTCTTCTGCAGCCTGATTGCCCCGAAAGGAGTCCCTTTAGAGCCGATCAACTGGTGATTTGAAGCGAAAGCTTGCGGTTTCTTGCAGGTTTACGCTTAAATTCCGGCATGACTCCTGTTGGACCCTTTCAGGACTATGGTTTCGGCCTCATTTCAAGGAATCGCCCTGACCTCGGCCTTCTCGGTTTTATCCGATTTGGCCCACTTCCTTTTTCCCTTCGTCTGCATGGCCAAAGTCACGGCGCGGTAGGTATTCACCATGCCGCCGGTGACGCAAAGGTCTTTGAGGTCGACCAGTTCCTCGGTGCCGGGCTTGATGACCTTGCCTTTGTGCTCAACCACCGAACCCATGATCACTTCCTTGACCTGCTGGGCGGTCAGGGTAGGGAAATAGGAGCGCAACAGGGCGGCCAGGCCGGCTACTTCCGGAGAGGCCATGCTGGTGCCCTGCAGATTCTTGTATTTGCTGTTCGGAACCGTGGAGTAGATCTCTACACCGGGCGCCATGACATCGACCAGCGTGGGGCTGTAATTGGAAAATTCAGCCACCAGGTTTTCGTCATCCGTAAAGGAAATGGCGCCGACCTCGATCCAGTTTTTGGCGTATTTGGGGGCGAACAATCCCTTTTTGTCAAATTTATCGTTGGGGAAATTATCTTCATAACTGATCAGCTCGTTGTCGTTGCCTGCGCCGTGCACCAGCAACACGTCGTGCTTCATGGCGTACCTGACGGCGGCGTCAACGGCTTCCTTACCCGGGGAAGACCCCTTGCCGAAGCTCATGTTGATCACCTGCGCGCCGTTGTCTACCGCATACCGGATAGCGTTGGCCACGTCCTTGTCGCGCTCATCGCCGTTGGGGATGGTGCGGACGGCCATGATGCGGACATTGTCGGCGACCCCGTCCATGCCGATGCCGTTATGGCGGATGGCGCCGATGATGCCGGCCACATGGGTGCCGTGTTCTGCATCGGGGCCTTCTACATCGTTGTTGCCGTAATTATGGTCGGCGTAATTTTCCGGATTGTCGCCGATGAGTTGCCGGGCTTCGAAATCGGGGTTGTACTGGTAGTTGAGTTGGGCATTGTAATAATTGTAACCCTCATCGAAGTAGTCGTAAAGCTCGAAGAACGTAGCGCCTTTGGAGAGGTCTTCTGCTACGGCGCTTGCAATCCGGTCGAGGGTCCCGTCCTTGCTTTTGAATTTCTTGAGGTCATCGATACCGATGTCTTCCGGATCCTTGCCGATGGCCGCTGCCAGCGCTGTGAACACCTCATACCCCCGGCTGAAGTAATCAACCTTTGGCGAGAGCTCCTTTTTCTTGTTTTCGATGATCTTGCCGTATTCCTCGTATTGGTCGTATTGTTTTTTCTCTTCCTTGCTGAGGGAGGAGACGTCCCTGCCTTCGAATTTCTTTTTGTAGGTCTTGTACAGGCGGGTCATTTCCAGGTTTTCGTAATTGACATCCTCGCCTTTTGCGTTGCCCAGAAAATTCCATCCGTGGATATCGTCGATATAGCCGTTATGGTCATCGTCAATGCCGTTGCCGGGGATCTCGCCTTTGTTCACCCACATGATGTCGGCCAGGTCCTCGTGTTCGGCGTCCACCCCGCCGTCAATGACGGCTACGATCACCGTCTGGCTTTGCCGGCCTTTCAGCAGGTCTTTGTACGTTTTTTCTGTGCTCATGCCGGGATAGTGATCCTGTGTCGGGTCCATTTGGGGCCAATCTTTGGGCGGCGCGTCCTGAGCGTAAACCATGCAAGCTGCGAACAGCAGCATCAAAGTCGCTAGCGATTTGAAATTCATTTTTGTTTCTCTGTTTGTTTGTGTAAAAAAACAATATATAAATCAAAAAGACGCTCCAAAGGTTGGCTGTATTATAAATTATGACAAAAAATTGAGCTTTTGCAGCGGTTGGCGTATTTTTGGGCCCTCACAAACGGTGCACTTATGAAAAACGGGTTGGTTCTTTTTCTTTTATTGTCCGGGCTGGCATTGAATGCCCAGAACCTGGAAGCCGGCTTGCTCCTCGGCGGCTCCAATTACAGGGGCGACCTGAGCGAGAATTCCCAGCGCATTATCCTATCGGAAACCGGCGGCTCAGCGGGGGCATTCCTGCGCTGGAACGTTCACCGTTTTGTATCCCTGCGCCTTGGATTCCAGTTTGCCCAGGTCGGCGGAACCGACGCCAACGCCCGTGATGAAGCGATCCGGACCCGGAACCTGTCTTTTCGCAGCAATATCTTCGAAGGCATGCTGGGGGTGGAATGGAACATCCTAGGTTACCAGCCCTACAATCTGCAAAGCGGGTTTTCGCCGTATTTATTCGGCGGAGTGGCATTGTTCGGGTACAACCCGGTGACGGACTATCAGGGCTCGGTCGTACGCCTCCAGCCGCTGGGCACGGAAGG
>JACJYC010000031.1 GCA_020636325.1 Lewinellaceae bacterium | reverse complement strand
TCATTTTTAGTTTTTTTGGGGTGCAATAAGTACGAACAAGCCTTCGGCCGACCATATCATGGCGATACAGCGCCCGGAACGGTGAGAAGCGCCGCGATGGCCGCTTCATGAATTCCTTCGGACGAAACGATTACAGATCAGATCAATGACCTGATTGTTCCTGAAAATCAGCCGTTGTAAGATTTAAGCCTTGTGCCTCAGGAGGTGCTGAGGAGGAAAAAAACAAAAAAAATGATCGCCTGCCTGGCGGCGGCGCCGGATTGGGGAAAAATTTCATGATCGTAATTTGGGGTTAAAAATACTGTTGACCGAAGTAAACAGCAATGCAAATTCATACCACCTCAAAGGTAAGGCAAACCGGCGGAAACTGCAAATTTTAATCCGCACATTTCCCGGGGCGAAAACAAATATAATTGCACCAAACCGGGCGGCCTAATAAAAAAAAATCTTACCGGATAAAAGTTGTTTGAATTTGAAAAAATGATTTACCTTTGCCGCGATTTGGAGATTTGTACGGATGTGACCAATACACCTTTTGAAGTCTTCCTTATCCGATACCTTTCTTCTCGGTTTCAGTGTGGTCATAAAAAAAGAATAATTCCCTCATGGGCGATGCCTTTTCATCGACCGGGGTCACGATTATAACTGGGGTTTAGTTTTATTTTGGGTAAGAGCAGCGTTAGCTGCTCTTGCTTTTTGTAGCCGCCGCTATTTTTTTCCCTCAATTTTATTTTTCTGTTGCGCCGTATGCAGGATTCCTGTATTTTTGCAATACTATATTGTAGTATTGATATGGACCCATACAAAATCGGCGAATTCGAAGAGCTTGTCCTGCTGACTGTCGGCATTTTGCACGGCAATGCTTACGGTGTTGCGATCAAGGACGAAATGGAAGAGCGGCTCAAACGGCCGGTCAGCATCGGCGCCCTTCAGGTCACCTTGCGCAGGCTCGAATCCAAAGGCTATCTGAAGTCGGTCAGCGGTGAAGGCACACCGGAAAGGGGCGGGAAGCCCAAGCTTTTTTTCACCATTACCGCTCACGGTAAAAATGCGATCGAAAGTACCCGGCAGGTCCGGAATGAGCTTTGGAATGCTCTGCCGCCGATCGTATTGAACCTATAAATATCCGCATGAACGCAATTCCGCCGCCGAAATGGCCGCTCCGGTTGTTCAAATGGTTTTGCAAACCCGCCTATCACAGCGATATCGAAGGGGACCTGGTCGAATTGTACCACCGCCGGGTAGCGGAACTTGGGCGGGCGAAAGCCGGACGGCGCCTGTACAAGGATGTCCTGCTCCTGTTCCGGCCCGGGATCATCCGGCCTGTCAGATTGGCTCATCTCTTCAATTCAAATTTTATGCTCAGGGAAAATCTCATGATCGCCTTCCGGCATATGGCGAAACAAAAAGGGTATGCAGCCATTAAGATCGGGGGCTTTGCGATGGGGGTCGCAGCTTTTCTGTTGATTGCCTTGTATATCAGGGACGAACTGAGTTATGACCGGCAATATCCGGATCTGGACCGGATCTACCGGGTCTATATTCAATACAACCTGGAGGATAACGTCATTTCCGGCGCCAGCCAACCGCCGCCCCTGGCGGCGGCGATCCGGGACCAATTTCCGGAGGTGGCCTCAACCGCCCGGTTCAATGCCTGGCCCGATCTGGACGGCCCCGGCGCCAATCAGTTCCGGCCGGCTGATCAACAGCAGAATACCTACGAGGAAGGATTTGTTTACGCCGATCAAAGCCTGCTGGATATCTTTCAGTTCCCGTTCCTGTACGGTGACCCCGCCACCGCCCTGAGCCAACCCAACACGATCGTGCTGACCGAGAAAAAGGCCCGGCAATATTTTCCGGATGAAAACCCGCTGGGCAAGACCGTGGTCCTCAACGACCGCACCGACCGGCCTTTCAAAGTTACCGGCGTTTTGGCGGATTCCGGGCTCAAATCGCATATTCGGTTCGACTTCTACCTGTCCCTGGCGGGGCACGAATTCTGGCCGGGAGAGCAGCAGCTGTGGAGCGTCAATTTTTACGACTGTTACCTCAAGCTCAAACCGAATGTGGACGCCGTTGCCTTCGAGAAAAAGCTGCAGCATATTGTCCGCGACCATTTTGCTGCGGCCGCAGTCGAACGCGGGCAGGCAAAAAGCATCGACGCCTTTGCGGCCGTGTGTCACCTCAGGTTGCAGCCGGTGGATGAAGTGTACCTGAAAACGGCTTCGGCCGGCATACGCGACAACCAGAAACACGGCGATATCCGGCTGGTCTGGTTCCTGGGCATTATCGCCGTTTTTATCCTGTTACTGGCGGCGGTCAATTTTGTCAACCTCTCCACCGCGCGGTCGGCCAACCGGGCCAAAGAGGTAGGGCTCAGGAAAACGCTGGGCTCAGGTCGCGGTACATTGGTCAGCCAGTTTCTGAGCGAATCCGTACTGTACGCCGTTCTCGCTTTCATTTTGGGCGGCCTGGCGGCGGGTCTGTTATTGCCGCAATTCAACCGGATGACCGCAAAATCGATGGTGTTGCCCTGGGGTGAGCCCTGGTTTATTCCCGCTCTGGTCGCGGCCTCCCTTTTCATCGGACTGATGGCGGGCGTTTATCCGGCATTCTACCTTTCGGGTTTCCGGCCCATGGAGACCCTGAAAGGACAGTTGGCCAAAGGGGCAAAAGGGAAAGGCCTGCAGAATGCGCTCGTTGTTTTTCAATTCACCGTCAGCATCGTCCTGATTGCCGCCACGATCCTGGTCAACCGGCAGGTGAATTTTATCCTGCACAAGGATCTGGGTTTTAATAAGGACCAGGTCGTCCTCTTGCAGGGCGTGCAGACCCTGGGGGATAAGAAATATGCCCTCCGGGAAAACCTGTTGCAGCTGTCTGAAGTGAAGTACGTCTCCATCGGCGATTTTTTGCCGGTAGAAGGGAGCAAGCGATACGGGAACATGATGAAGCCGGAGAGCCGGAAAAATACGGATCAGGATGTGTTGGTGCAGCGGTGGCGGGTTGACCCCGACTACATCAAGGCCATGGGCATGCAATTGGTGGAAGGCCGCGATTTCAACCGGGAAATGCCGTCGGATTCCCTGGCGACGATCGTCAACCAGCGGCTGGTAGAAAAGATGCAATTGGAAAACCCGGTCGGAACGTATATCGCCAACCGCGATCAGAAGCCGGTGAAGATCATCGGCGTGGTGAAGGATTTCCATTTTGAGTCCCTGAAAGAAGAGATCGCGCCGCTGTGTCTGGTGCTGGATGACAGCTACGCGGAGACCATGAGCGTAAGGGTGGCGGCTGAAAAGGTAAGCGCCGTTTTGCCGGCCCTGACGAAGATCTGGGACCGTTTTTTGCCCAATCAGCCGATCCGGTATACCTTCCTGGATGAGCGTTTTGCCGCGGCGTACGACGACTTGAAAAGGATGGAGCGGATCATCACCGGTTTTTCCATGCTGGCCATTGCGCTGGCTTGTCTGGGCCTGTTCGCCCTGGCCGCCTTCATGGCGCAGCAGCGGTCGAAGGAGATGAGCATCCGAAAGGTGCTGGGGGCTTCCGTTCCTGCCATTTTCCGGCTGCTGACCCAGAATTTCCTGGGCTTGATCCTGGTTGCGCTTTGCCTGGCCACGCCGCCGGCCTGGTACATTTTGTCGCGCTGGCTGGACAACTACACCTACCGCGTCTCCGTCACAGCGGACATTTTCCTGCTGGCCGGCCTGGCCGTGTTCCTGATCGCCTTGCTGACGATCAGCTACCAGGCGATCAAGGCGGCGTTGGTGAACCCGGCGGAGGTGATGGGAGGGGATGGTTAACAGTTGTCAGTTGACAGTTGTCAGTTGTCAGTGGGCAGTCGGGTAGAGGTAAAGGGGTTCGAATGGCTGAAGCCTTTTTATTTTTACCGCAAAAGAAACAAAAGGGCGCAAAAGTAAATATCCCTGCCATTGTGCCGGCAGCACAATGGCAGGGATCAACATCCGGTAATTTTAATCCTTATTCGGACAGATCACCTTGAATTCCGTCCGGCGGTTGAGCTGGTGCTCGGCATCCGTGCACTTAACGCCGTCCGCGCAGTTATTGAGCAGTTGGGTTTCGCCGTAACCTTTGCCGGTAACGCGGGCCCGGTCGATCCCCTGACCGATGATGTAGTCCGCAGCGGATTTGGCGCGATTCTGCGAAAGCGTCAGGTTGCTGCTTGCGGTGCCGCGGCTGTCCGTATGCGAGGAAAGCTCGATCTTGGCGTCGGGATTATCCCGCAGGAACTGTACGACTTTGTTCAGATCCGGATACGCGTCCGGGCGGATGTTGGATTTTCCGGAGTCATACAGGATGTTGTTGAGGCGGACGGCTTCCCCGCACCTGACCTCTTCTGCACAGACCTCCAGGCGGACGAATACCGAGGTGCTGCGGTTGTAATCGGCCGGGTTGATCTCCACGACCTGCGACAGGAAGCTCTCCTTCTGGGCGTACAATTCGTACACGTCTTTGGTTTCCAGGTAGAAGATATACCGGCCCTGGTCGTCGGATATGGTCGACTTCAGGAAGTTGCGCTTGACCCCTTTCAATTTGAGCGTCACGGTCGGCAGGGCGCGGGGGCTGTTGCAGTAGAAGACCTTTCCCTGGACGATAAAGTTCGGGTCGTCATAAATGATGGTCTTCGAGATGGAGTTGGTATTGAAGTCGGCAGGGCTGAGTTGCGCGCCTTGCAGGTCGACGTCGAGGATCTTGCCGGCTATGGAATAGGTTCCCGGTTGTACGTTGGCAAACTGCGCTACGCCCGCATCGTTGGTCATGCCGGTGGCCACGACTTTGCCGCTCGCATCGAGGAGGGTCACCGATACGCCCGGAATGACCTCGCCGGTTATTTTATCCTTGGCCGTCACGACCAGTGATTTTTCGGGGCAACCCTTGTTGGCTGCGGTACCCGGCTGGTCGGGACAAGCGTCCGCTTCGTCGCTGACGCCGTCGCCGTCGCGGTCCCTGACCGGGCAGCCCTCGTTGTCAACCGGACCTGCCTCGTTGGGGCATTTGTCCTTGCTGTCGATCAGGCCGTCGCCGTCCGTATCCGGGCAACCGTTGAATTTGGCGATGCCGGCCACATCCGGGCAATCGTCGCTGGCGTCGGTGATGCCGTCGCCGTCTTTATCGGGGCAGCCGTTGAGCGCCGCGATACCCGGTACGTCAGGGCAGAGGTCTTCAGTATCCAGGATGCCGTCGCCGTCGCGGTCGGTGACCTTGGGCGGGGGCGGCGTATCCTCTCCGAGGCCGATCAGAAAGCCGATGCCGGCCTTGAGGTGATCCCGGTAATCGAGGTCATTGTAGTGGTAGGCAAAAGTGGTGGTCAGGGTCGTTGCGCCGCCCAGGTGGAAATCCAGCCCCAGGCCGAAGGGAATGTCCAGGGTGAGGTCCTTGTTGGACAGCAAAGCGCCGCCGACCCCGGTATACAGGCGCGGGCGGAACACCTTGCCTTTGTAGATGTTGAGGTTCAGCAAGGCGTTCAACCCCAGTACGGAACCTTTGACGAGTTTTGAGCGATCGCCTGTATTGGAGAAATTGGCGGCGGCCAGGCGGATGGGAAAGCTGACGTCGAAGGTATTGCTCAGGCGTTCGAAGAATTCGAATTCCAGTCCGCCCCGGAAATCATTGGTATTGAGTCCCTTAACACTGGATAAGGGCCACAAGTGGTTATTGGCGATGTAGCGGATGGCGACCGCATCGGGGCCGCTGTTGTCTTGCGCCTTCAGGACCATGACCGAGGCCATCAGCCCAAAGGTCAAAAGTAGTTTTCTAATCATTTTGCAGGTATTTAAATGAATTAAATCGTGAAATGTGCGTTTTAGTCTCTTTCCAACAAGAGAGGCGGGTTGCTATATGCAGGGAGACATTGTACACGGTAAGCGACCACTGTAAAGAAAATACAGCGACTTGGGGTTTCGGTGAATGGTTGTGGCGGTAATACTAATCGCAGTTGTGCAAGGATAAGCGGTTTTTCCTTATCAAACCAGCGCCCGGTGCATTTTGACGGATTTTGCTACATGATTGACGGAAAAAGGCACATGATGGATGGGGTGGGTGGGGGCGTTCACATCATACCCCACCCATCCCCTCATCAAACAACCCGACAAACGCCATAATCCTGTCGGTCACCCTTTCAAGGATGGTTTTCCTTTCCAGGATCTTGGGTTTTTCCTTCAGGGTGGCCACAATACTATCGCGAAGAGGGCGCCGGCTGGTAAACAGGTAGTTTTCAATGACAGTCTTGACCTCTTCCAGGATCAGTTGCTCTTCCTCGCATAGGTTATCCAATGCCGCCTGCCTTTCCGCATCCCAGAAAAGGGCAAAGGCTTCCGGAATTTCATCCACGTCATAGATCTTCGGCAGATTCTGGTCGATGAATTTCTCGATCAGCTCCTTCTTGCTGCGAAGCTGGGCCTCTCCGCCAAGCAGGTTGATGATCTCTTCCCGCTGCTTTGTCTTTTCCTCGGATTCATGGAGCTTGCTCAGCAGCCTTAAGATATAGGCGACGTTGATCTCATCCCGGTGGATCAACTCCAATTCAAAATCCACGTCGTCCAGGATGGATACCTTTTCCTTCTCGGTAAAGTTTTTCACCTTATCGTGAATGTCCAGGTACTTGCTCTTATAGTCTTCAAAGGTTTGTTCATCTATCTCCAGATCCTCGAATTGAAAATCGGAAAATCCGGAAAGGATGTTCCTCAATCGCATCAAATCCCGAAAGGCCTTGACAAATTCCAGTTCCTCCTCTTCGCTGGGCAGCTCGTTAACGCTGTCCACCGTAGGGGCGATCTTGAGTAATTTGTCCAATGCGGCATTAAACTTTCTGACATACGCCTCATAGGGCTCCATCAAAATGACCTCTTTGGCCTCCGGATTGGAAAACAAGGCGATGGCGTCGTCCGTAGCGTCCTTGAGGTTCCTGAAGCAGACAATATTGCCGTGGGACTTCACCTCGTTCAGAATGCGGTTGGTGCGGGAAAACGCCTGAATAAGCCCATGGTGGCGCAGGTTTTTGTCCACATACAGCGTGTTGACCTTTTTGGCGTCAAAGCCGGTCAGGTACATATTGACCACCAAAAGGATATCAACGCGGTCCTTGTCCAGAAAGGTATCTTTTTCCCGTTCTTTTATCCGTTTGGAAATATCGTTGTAGTAGTTATAAAAACTTTGGCTGTCCCTGGTGGAGTGTTTTGTGCCGTACATCCGGTTGTAATCCGCGATGCATTCATCGAGTTTCTCGCGGGAATGGACGTTGACCGGGGTATCTGCGCTGATATCAAAACCAGGATCGCCGATCAGGCCGTCAGCATCCTTATCTTCCTCGTTGGCGGTATAGCTGAATATGGTTGCGATCCGGAGGTCGTGCAGGCCGGCTTCTTTCCGGACTTTGAAAATCTCGTAATACCGGATCAGTGTTTCGATACTGCTGACGCAAAAAATAGCGGTGAATGCTTTCCGGTGGGTCTTCCGGTCGTGGTGGGTGGCAATGTAATCCGCGATCTTTTCCAGGCGTTGCGGCGAATCCAGCAGCTCTTTCCGGTCTATGTCTTCCACTTCGATATCCAGGTCGACCTCCGCACCTTCTTTTTGCTTGTAGCGGCCGACGTACTCAATGGCAAACCGCAGCACATTATCGTCCCTGATCGCATTGGTGAGCACGTATTTATGCAGGCAGGCGCCGAACAACTCGTAAGTGGTGCGCTTTCCGAATTGATTGCTGACGGCGTTTTCGGCAAAGATCGGGGTGCCGGTAAAGCCGAACATCTGGTGATTGGTAAAGAAGGCCTTGATCCGTTTGTGGGTCTCCCCGAACTGGCTGCGGTGGCATTCGTCGAACAGGAAAATAATCCGTTTCTGATTCGGTGCAGCCTTTCCGGAATTGCCGTTATAACCTTGATACGTTTCAGCCGCCAATTCAGCCTCCATCTTTTTCTGATAGCGGGCCCGGGAAATGGCGTTATTCAACTTCTGGATGGTCGTGACGATCAGCCTGGTGTCGTCGGAAAACTGCCGGACCAGGTGCGCGGTATTGTCGGTACCGTCCACGCTTCCTTCGGAAAAGAAATTGAACTCCCGGGTGGTTTGGTAGTCCAGGTCATTGCGATCCACCACAAACACCACCTTGTGCACCTGGGGCAATTTGACGAGGATCTGACTGGCCTTGAAAGAGGTGAGGGTTTTGCCCGATCCGGTCGTATGCCAGATATAGCCGTTTTTGTTGCTGTTCCTGACCTGGTCGATCAGGGCCTCCACCGCATAATACTGATAGGGGCGCAACACCATCAGGATCTTATCGGATTCGTGCAGTACAATGTACTTGCAGATCATCTTGGAAATATGGCATTTCTCCAGAAAGGCCTCTGCAAACGGCTCAAGCCGGGTTATTTTCCGGTTTTCCGGGTCTGTCCAGAAAAAAGTCTGCTTGAAGGACTGCCGGCGGTTATTGGCGTAATACTTGGTATCCACGCCGTTGCTGATGACAAAGACCTGCACGTATTGAAACAGGCCGTGTGACGACCAGTAAGAATGGCGCTGATAGCGGTTGATCTGGTTGAAGGCCTCTTTCAGCTCCAGTCCGCGGCGCTTCAGCTCGATCTGCACCAGGGGCAGGCCGTTGACCAGGAGGGTCACGTCGTAGCGGTTTTTGTACTTGCCTTCCATGCTCACCTGGCGGGTGACCTGGTATTCGTTCTGGCACCAGTGTTCCTGGTTCAGGAATTCGATATAGATGCTGTCGCCGTTCTCGCGGGTGATCTGGAAGCGGTCGCGCAGGGTTTTGGCGCGGTCAAAGACATTGCCCTTGTTCAGATGGTTGAGGACTTTGGCAAATTCGCCGGCGGTGAGTTGTATGCCGTTGTGTTTTTCGAGCTGGGTTTTGAAGTTAGCCAGGAGATCTGTTTCGTCCTTGACCGGTACAAATTCATACCCCAGGGTGGTGAGCTGATGAATGAGGTTGTCTTCGAGGGCTTGTTCTGACTGGGTCATGGGACTGCTGTTTAAACAAACATTTGCTGTAATAAGCCTTTTTTGAAAGTTTGCATGTGTTCGAGCTGTTTTTTGGCATGGGTTATTTTTTGGTCGATTGCGGTGAGGAAGTCGGCGATTTTTTGTTGTTCGGGGATAGAAGGGAAAGGCACCTTGAATTTTTTTAAATCACTACCATTAATGGAGTTTATTGTGGCACCAAGATTCTTATGTACGGCTCTTTTGTAATTTGAT
>JACJYC010000030.1 GCA_020636325.1 Lewinellaceae bacterium | reverse complement strand
GGGATAAGGCACATAAATCCACTGATGCCATAGGTTGCAAAACATTGATTTGTCTGGAAGGCTTGTACTATGCCACCTGATGCCAAAAAAAAGAACGCGGGCCATCACGAATCCTGGACTTCGCCAAAGTCCCGGATGAATCAGGATGAATACCCATGGTACTAAACTTCACCAGCTTCGCAAAGCTATACGCCTATATATTACTCCTCCGTTAATTTTTTCAAAAAAATCCGGCCCATTGTTGCATCCTATCAAATATTTGCATACGTTTGCAACGGATTCGTTAAAATGATCCGCCGTTATGTTGAACCGTCACTCTTTTTATTTTAACAGCTTTTACTTTTACGCTCACACGTAAAGGGACTGCTGGTTTATGTTCAACCGGATCAAAAATCAAAGTAGTCCCGATCTTCGGGACTTTTTTTTTGCCCGTAACCGTGATGTGCACTAACCAATATACCAAATGCTTTGCCGTTTATTTTTACGGCTTCTTTTATGGTTCGCCATAAGGGGCTTGCGGTTTTTGGTCCAGGATCAACCCACAAGTCCCGCCCAGAGCGGGATTTTTTGTTTGTAAACCAATATACCATGACATTGTCAGCAACGCAATCGGAAACCACCCCGGAGCGGGAAGCCGGGTCGAAACTCAGGATCGCCATCCAGGGTTACCCCGGCGCATTCCACGAAATAGCCGCGCGCTTCCTCTTCGAAGACGAAGATATCGACGTACAACCGGCTCATACCTTCGAAGATCTGTTTGAAATGGTGGAAATCGGCGAACAGGCCGACTACGGGTTGATGGCCATCGAAAATACCCTGGCCGGCAGCCTGATGGAAAACTACCGGCTGCTCAACAACAGCAACCTCAGCGTTATCGGCGAAGTCTACCTGCGCATCAAGCAGAACCTGCTCGTCCTGCCGGGTACCCGCATCGAGGATCTTACCGAAGTGCATTCACACCCCATAGCCATCGCGCAATGCCGGGAATTCTTCAAAAAACACCCCCATATCCGGCTTGTGGAAACCGTGGATACGGCCCTGAGCGCCAAGCTGGTTCGCGACCAGGAGTTGAAACACGTCGGCGCCATCGCCAGCACCCTGGCAGCTGACATGTACGGGCTGGAAGTGCTTGCCGCAAGCATCGAGACCAACAAGAAGAACCATACCCGTTTCCTGCTGCTGAAAAAGGGGCTGGTGGACGAACAACTGCTGGAGGATGCCGACAAGGTGTCCCTCTGTTTCAGTGTCGATCACGAGGTGGGCAGCTTGTACAAGGTGCTCGCCGTATTGGCAGCCTACCAGGTCAACCTCACCAAGATCCAGTCGGCGCCCATTATCGGCAAACCCTGGGAATATATGTTCTTCCTCGATTTTGTAACCGAAGGCAAACTCGGCTTTCAACAGGCCATCGACGCCATCCGGCCGCTGACCCACGTGCTCAACATCTTCGGCATCTACCGGAAAGGCAACCATTTCGAAATGTAATGTCATGGAAGTGAACGCAGACCTTTTCATACAACCGGCTTCGCGCCTCGGGCAGGTGGAGGAATATTACTTCTCCAGAAAGTTGAGGGAGATCGCCAAAATGCGGGCCGAAGGCAAGCAGGTGCTCAATCTGGGTATCGGCAGCCCCGACCTGCCGCCGCACCAGGATACGATCGATGAATTGTCGCGCAATAGCCTGGACCGCAACCAGCACGCGTACCAAAGCTACAACGGCATACCGGAACTGCGCCGCGCTTTCACCGATTGGTACCGCCAATGGTTCGGCGTCGATCTGAACCCGGATAACGAGGTCCTGCCGCTGATCGGCTCCAAGGAAGGCATCATGCACATCAGCATGACCTACCTGGAAGCCGGCGATGAGGTGCTGGTGCCCAACCCGGGCTATCCGGCTTACCGGGCGGTGGCCAACCTGACCGGCGCGACCGTGCGGGAATACCTGCTGGAAGAACGCAACGGCTGGATGCCCGACCTGGAAAAGCTGGAAAATCAGGACCTGAGCCGCGTAAAGGTCATGTGGGTGAATTATCCGAATATGCCTACAGGCGCATTGCCTACCCTGGAATTCTTTGAAAAACTGATCGGCTTTGCCCACCGCCACCGCATCCTGATCTGCAACGACAACCCCTACGCCTTCATCCTGAACGACCGGCCGGTGAGCCTGTTGTCCGTCGACGGTGCGAAGGAAGTGGCGCTCGAACTGAACTCCCTCAGCAAATCCCACAACATGGCCGGCTGGCGGATCGGCGTACTGGCCGGCAAAGCCGAATACCTCCAGACGATCCTTCGGTTCAAAAGCAATATGGACTCCGGCATGTTCCGCCCCCTGCAAATGGCTGCAGCCAAGGCGCTGCAGGCCCCGAGGGAATGGTACGAAGACCTGAACGCCGTTTACCGGGAGCGCCGCAACAAGGTATTCGAACTGCTCGACTTGCTGGGATGCACCTATGACGCAGGCCAGGCGGGCATGTTCGTTTGGGCCAGGATACCGTCACGCTACCAAACGGGCTACGAACTCTCCGATGAAGTGCTGGAAACCGCTCACGTGTTCATCACGCCCGGCGGCATTTTCGGCAACCAGGGCGACCCCTATATCCGGATATCGCTTTGTGCGGACACGGCTGTTTTTGCGGAAGCTATACGGCGGTTGAAGAATAGTTTATAATTGTTGATGATGGTTGATGGTTGTTTATGATGGTTTATGATTGTTGATGATTGTTGATGATTGTTTATGATTGTTGATGGTTGTTCATGGTTGTTTATTTTCGTTGGCGGCCACAACAAACCAGAATGAACAAGAACAAACCACAATGAACAAGAATAAACCAGAATAAACCACAACAAACCACAACAAACCACAACAAACCACAACAAACCACAACAAACCAAAATAAACCACAACAAACCAAAAATACCAAACCATGAACATCACCATAATCGGCATCGGGCTCATTGGCGGGTCAATGGCCATCACCTTGAAGGAGAACGGGTTTGCGACCCGGGTCATCGGGGTGGACGCCAACCAGGCAAACCTGGACAAGGCCGTCCGGCGCCGCCTCATCGATGAGGACATGCCGTTTGACGAAGGGGTAAAGGCGGCGGATATCGTAATTGTAGCCACACCGGTGAATACCATTCTGGACATCGTGCCCCGGGTGCTGGATCTGGTGGACCGGCAGGTGGTGATGGACGTCGGCTCCACCAAAACGGAACTGTTGAAGGGCATCGCACGCCACCCCAAAAGAGGGCGTTTTGTGGCGACCCACCCGATGGCGGGCACGGAATACAGCGGACCGGAAGCGGCCATCCCGAACCTGTTCGACCGCAAGTGTACCGTTTTGTGCAATGCGGAGGAAAGCGACCCGGATGCGTTGGCAATCGTGGAAAAACTGTATGAGTCCATCCCCATGCGGAAGGTGTGGCTCGACAGCGAATCGCACGACCTGCATGCGGCCTATGTCTCTCACATTTCCCATATCAGCTCATTCGCGCTGGCGCTGACCGTGCTGGAAAAGGAAAGGGACGAATCGAGGATCTTTGAGCTGGCCAGCGGCGGTTTTGATTCGACGGTCCGGCTGGCCAAAAGCTCGCCGGATATGTGGGCGCCGATCTTCCAACAAAACCGGGACAACCTGCTGGACGTGCTGGACGAACATATCAATCAGCTGTCCAGGTTTCGGAGCCTGCTGATCAAACGCGATTTCAAAACCTTCTACGCCCTCATGCAGGAAGCAAATAACATTCGGAAAATATTGAAATAAACGAAGCCGGGCTTCCGGCCTAAAAATTTACGATCATGGAAATGACCTTTCAACCAATCCTGGATCAGCCGAATAAAAGGCCGATCGTGATTGCAGGCCCCTGCAGCGCCGAAACGGAAGAACAAGTGCTGCAAACCGCCCGCGACCTGGCCAAGCAGAATATCGACCTGTTCCGGTCCGGCATCTGGAAACCCCGCACCCGCCCGGGCTCTTTCGAGGGGATCGGCGTACCCGGCCTGAAATGGCTCAAGCGGGTGAAGGAAGAGACCGGCCTGAAGGTGACCACCGAGGTGGCCAAGACCGACCACGTTTTTGAAGCCCTCAAGCACGGCATCGATGTGCTGTGGATCGGGGCTCGTACCACGGTCAACCCCTTCTCGGTTCAGGAAGTCGCCGACGCCATCAAAGGCGTGGACATCCCCGTACTGATCAAGAATCCGATCAACCCGGACCTCAGCCTCTGGATCGGCGCCATCGAACGCATCTACAAGGCGGGCATCACCCGGATCGGGGTCATCCACCGCGGTTTTGCCTACCATGGCGAAACCAAATACCGGAACGTACCCTTCTGGCAGTTCCCGATCGAGTTGAAGCGCCGGTTCCCCGACCTGACCATCATCTGTGACAACAGCCATATCTGCGGCCGCCGGGATATCCTGTTCGATGTAGCCCAAAAAGCATTCGACCTGGATTTCGACGGCATCATGACCGAAGTGCACCCCGATCCGGACAAAGCCTGGAGCGACGCCGCGCAGCAGATCACCCCGGACCAATTCAAGGAGTTGTTCGGCAGGCTGGTGCGCCGCAATCCGACGACCGACAACATCGAATTCCTCGAAACCCTGGAGCACCTGCGCAATGAAATTGACGAGATCGACGACGAGATCCTGAGCCTCCTGGGCAAACGCATGGAGCTGGCCGACAGCATCGGGCGGTACAAGAAACGCAACAATATCGCCATCCTTCAACCCAGCCGCTGGAATGAGATCCTGGAGCGGGGCATCGCCAAAGGCGCCATCAAGGGCCTGAGTGAGGAATTCATGGAAATCTACCTCAAGGCGATCCACCAGGAATCCATCAACCACCAGGAGGCGGTGATGAGCTCGAAGGAAGAGGGCGCTATTTAATCCGCCGCCCGGATTCTTAAGCCCGCCGGCAGGCAGGGATTGAGAAGCCGATCCAGGGCACGGCGAAAGTATTGCGCGAGAAATACTATCCGGCTTACCAATCGGCCGACCCTTTGGGGCCGGCTCGCTTAGTAATCCCGGCTTAGGACTTAACAACAACAAAACCAGGTTGTGTTTTGGAAGAAGAAGGGCCGTCCGCCTTTTTTTCAGGAATCCACAGTTTGAAGGTTGAACCTTCGGCATTGCCGGGTTCCAGCCAGATCCGGCCGTCGAGGTGATCGATGATCTTTTTGCAGATGGCCAGCCCCATGCCTGTCCCTTCGTATTCGGCCCAGGAGTGGAGGCGTTTGAACATCAGGAAGATCTGGTCCTTGTAGATGGGGTTGATGCCGATCCCGTTGTCGCGGATGGAGAATTCGTAGCCGTTGAGCGCTTCCAGGGCGGTAATGGATACCTCCGGCGAGGCGCTCTCGTTGTACTTAATGCCGTTTTCTATCAGGTTTTGGAACAACAGGCTCAATTGCCCGTAGTTTCCGTAGATTTCGGGAAGGTTATGGCCGATGATGCGGGCATTTTTCCGGGTGAGCAGCGAATGCAGTTTTTCCCGGATCTCGGTAATGACCACATTGAGATCGATCAGCTGGCAGGCAGGATTTTCTTCATTTAACCGGGAAAGCTCCAACAAGGACTTGATGATGGCGTCCATTCGCCTGACACCCTGGTCGATAAAGCCGACATATTCCTGGATATTGAGGTTGGCGGTCAGGTAGGCTTCCTGCTTCAACAACCCTGCAAAGCCGCCGATGGTGCGCAGGGGTTCTTTCATGTCGTGGGAGGCGGCGTAGGCGAAGCGCTCCAGGGCCTTATTGGAAGATTCCAGTTTGACGTTGTATTCCTGCACCTTTTCCATGGCTGCATAGTAGGGCGTCAGATCGGTGCTGACCAGGGCGTACCCCCGCACTTTGCCGCGTTTGGAAAAAATGGTCGACAGCGTAACCAGAAAAGTGGCGGTTTCATCACCGCGGTCAAATCCGATTTCCTGTTCGGTATGTTTTTGGGTCGGATCCAGGTTGTCGAACAGTTCCGAAACGGCTTTTTTGCCGACCAGCAACGACAGCGGCTGGCTGCGGACTTCCTTTTCCGGTAGGTTAAAAAAGGCCTCGGTTGACGGGTTGATCTTTTTGATGAACAGGTCCTGATCCACGAGGATGAGCATATTGGTCATGGCGCCGGTAACCAGCTCAAAGGTGGACTCGGGTTTTAATTCGAACAGCCTGAAGTCGGAAACGCCCCAGCCCATGACCAGGATGGCCAGTGCAAAATTGACGGATTCGTTGAGGGGCTGCGACTTGCCCTGGAGCGGCAGAATATAGTTTTTGGAGACCGTGCTCACGATGACAAAGGCAAAAAACAGCAGCAGCAGGGCAAGCCATCGCTTCTTTTTGGGAATGCGCTCTTTTCTGTAGACCTGATAAATTAAAAAAAGGCAGGAACCCATGATCAGAATGGTCCAGATGCCGCGAAGGTAGGTATAGACATCGCCTTTGATATCCAATCCCCAACGCCCGTTCTGCAGCAGGGTGACGGCGCCGTGGCCGTTGGGCGTGAACAGTTCAAGATAAGCGAAATAGATACCCGGCAGGATAATGAGTGTGAAGAACGGCGTATAGATCCAGGGGGATATCCTTTTCTGGTGCATTTCCGCCAGGCGCCAGCTGCCGTACACCAATAAGGGATTGTTGAGCGCCCAGACGAACTGCAGCTTCCTGTAGAATTGCGCGGTGGCCAGATCGCCGGTTTGCTCCATTTCGTACCAGCAAAAGCACATCCAGGAAAGGTTGACGCAAACAAGCCCGAAGGCCTGGTAGGCTGCGTTGTTCCTTTCCATCAGGTAGATCCTGAATCCGGCCAGCAAAATAACAACCGCACTCAATAAAGTGATTATTGCATACAGCGGCATTGCCTTCAGTCTGGTTTATAGCGTGTAAGCGGCAGGATTGGTGACCAGGACAAATGTAAAAAAAATGAATAAATATACCTTTGAAATTGAAATAATTTTATTGAAAATAAGATAAATTTATTACCGCTGCAAAATCAGTTCAATTCGGCCGGCCCAAAGCTTTGAGCAGTTTTTGAGCCTCCGCATGGCGGTCGGCGCCTTCCGGGATATTGCTCAGCCATTCTGCGCACTCCTCCTTGTTGTTGTTTTTCAGGGCCAGCAGGGCAAGGTTCCAGCGGGCTTCATTCTGGTAGCTCGGATGGTTGAGCAATTGCTTGAACAAGGAATTCGCTTCGGACGAACGGCCCTGTTCCATTCGGCAGATCCCGAGATAGAGGGCGGCTTCGGAATGGTCCGGGTTGTCCTGCAGGTAGGCCTGGAGGTTGTCGCCTGCGGCGGCATAATCCTGTTGGTTAAAGGCTTGTTCGGCTTTGGTCAGGAGCTCCTCATTGGCGCCCATTACGGTAAAGGAAGCGGGGTAGTGGTGGGCATAATTGGCGTAGACGGGCGCCGGAAGGTTATTTTTTTTCGGCCCGAAAACGGCAAATGCGATGAGCAGCAGTACGGCAGCGGCGGCGGCCAGTTGGAAGAAGCGGGTCCGGTAGAACGGCATGCGGACAACGGGTGTTTCTTCCTTTAAAAAAAAATCGCGGCCGGTTTTTTCCAGGGTGGCCTTCAGTTCGGTTTCGGCGGATTCCAGTTCAACGAGTACGGAGAGGTCTGCGAGGGTTTTGCGGTAGGCCTCTACCTGGTCTGCCAGTTGCTGATCCTGCCGCAGCGCGGCCTCGAAAGCCTGTTTGTCCTTTTCTTCCAACTCACCGGATAAGTAATCTGTGATCCATTCGTAGTAGTTTGTCATATCGATTCCTTTTTTGCGCCGGTTTGCACAGCAGTGACCAGCTTGTCCATACACTGACACCGTCTCTTACGGGCATAGCCGTAGGTGATGCCCATTAGTTCGGCAACTTCTGATAATGAATGGCCTTTTAGGGGAAGCTTAATGAGTTGTCGGCAGTCTTCGCCAAGCGAATCCAAGGCTTGCTGATAACGTTCGAATTTCTGGTTTTCGCTCAGGGTTTCTTCGGCTTGTGCGAACGTATCTTCTCCTGCTTCCTTGTTATATCCGTCATCGTCGAGGCTTGTTACCCTATGCCGCTTCCTTTTTTCGAGCTCGTTGATCCAAAGCGACTTACAGACGATGAACAAATAACCGCCGAACGGGCAGGTGAGCGTGAAATCTCCTTGCCGGGCCCGGCGCAGGACGGCGATCAGGCCTTGCTGGAACAGGTCGCGGGCGTCTTCTTCGTTGCCGTTGTTTTGGTGGACGTAGCGCAGGATGGCCTGCGAATGCTGTTCATAGATTTCCCGGATCAGGCGTTCGTCGTTGTTTAAAAGGGCCTCGATGTAACGTTGGTCCTGATGGGGTTGGCGTTCTTTCATGATTTTGTTGTGTTCAATGGATTAGGCTGACACATAACCCCAAGTTGTGTGAAACGGATTGATCTTGCTAATTTTCTCGATGAAGGTAGGGAAAATGGCGAAAATGGTGAGGATTTCATTTTTAAGTTGATTGAATCGGATGAATTTTTTGGTATAGACGATGTTCTATACAGCAGCATAGCGGCATACCCAATGGGACCGTTCAGGATTTTGTGTCAACTGGATTTTAAACGCGCGCAGCGTGATGAAAATCAAAGCTTTGCGTCTTTGCATCTTGGCGC
The DNA here is from genome assembly GCA_020636325.1 of Lewinellaceae bacterium. GTDB lineage: Bacteria > Bacteroidota > Bacteroidia > Chitinophagales > Saprospiraceae > JACJYC01. The sequence continues at coordinate 12,621 of JACJYC010000030.1, read as the reverse complement.
GAAAACACTTTATTGAACGGTCTCTACCCAATTGTGAAGTTCCAAAATATAGATTTTTTCTTATTTTGACCCTGATTCACCGTAATAGCAAAACAATATGTCCAGATCATGTCTGCTCCTATGGTTTACTTGCCTGTTTGCAAGGTTTAGCCAGGCCCAGAACATCATTCCCAACGGTAATTTTGAAACTATGTCGAGCTTCACCTGTGCCGACAACCCCATATCGGGTTTCCAACTGGTCAGCGATTGGTATTCTTACGATACCCCGCACCTGATTACCCGCGGATGCCCGTACGATCCCGCTGTCTGGCATTTTTATAATCCCTCGGCACTGCCCGTGGACGGCCTGAACACCGTCGGCCTGACCGGGCAGCTTTTTGTGGACGGGGTGTACAGCTCGGTGGCCATGGGTGTGAAGTTGACGACACCGATTCGGGCCGGCCGGGAATACTACCTGCAGTTTAATGCCCGCAACCGTGGGCTCTGGCACCGCATCCCCGATTCGCTGCGGGTTTGTGATACCGACCCGCCCAGGCAGGTGCAGGTTTATTTTGGCGATCAGGATTTCCTCTACCCGACGGAATTTATCGGCCGGCCGGCAGACTTCACTTTCTCATCACCGGAATTGCAGGGATCGGAACCGGGGGGATGGGTGCCCTTCAATCAATGTTTTACGGCTGAAGGCGATCATAGTGATTTTGGCATCTCCCTGAATCGGGGCGCAGTCAATATGAGCCCTCCTTGTGTATTTCGGGAGAGCGGGGATGCGCTAAACTACCTCATCTATCATTTTGATCTGGACCAATTGATCCTGTATCCGGTACCGGATAGAATTGATACCATCTTCAGCAGTTGCGGGGGGAAAACGTTTGACGTCGATCTTCGCGAACTGGCCGGGGTGCCGCCAGAAGTACCCGTCGTTTTTGACTGGGCAGACGGCTTTTCGGGGGCGCAACGGAGCTTATCAGCGCAAGGCAGTTACGAGATTACCGCAAAATTGCCCTGTACCTCCTTCCCTGTAAAACTCACCATAGCGCTGACAGACTGTGCGCCGGACACCTACGTGCCCAATGCCTTTTCGCCCAACCGGGATGGTGTGAATGATACTTTCGCGCCCTTTATCAATTCGCCTTATCCGATCCAAAATTTTTCCCTGCAGATCTTCGACCGTTGGGGAACAAAGCTTTTCGAGACCCATCAACTGGGGGCGGGCTGGGAAGGCATGGCGCACGGTCGCGAGCTTGGCACGGGTGTTTATGTCTGGACGATGCAATACGAATTGCTGGTCCAGGATGAGGTCCAGCGGATTACGGATGGGGGAGAGGTGGTGCTGATAAGGTAGCAATGCAGGCGCCTGATGGAGCGTTTGCCGGATTTGGTGAGATTCATTTTTGATAATACCATTCTTCTTCGACCGACAGGAATATCCCTTCGGCAGGGGCTCCATCAATATGTTCGTGCCGGCGATATGGATTTTATAGATCCGCAACTTGCACCGATTTCCTATCTTCACCCCGAACCAGTATCAAAAACTCAAAACATATTCCTGCATGAAAACCCGGATACTAACCACCTTTTGCCTGCTCATTGCCTGCACGGCCCTCAACGCGCAAGACCGCAAACTCGAACCGGAATCGGAAGTGACCACCAGTCACGATGTCACCATCAAAGGGCAGAAAGTGCCCTATACCGCCAGTTGCGGCACGCAGCCCGTATGGAATGAGGAAGGTAAACCCGTCGCTGCCCTGTTCTACACCTATTACGAACGGACGGATGTCAAGGACCGCGCTTCCCGCCCCCTGGTGATCTCTTTCAACGGCGGGCCCGGCTCGGCCTCCGTCTGGATGCACATTGCCTACACCGGCCCGCGCATGCTGGAGATCGATGACGAAGGCTACCCCGTTCAACCGTACGGCATTCGCGAAAACCCGTATTCCATCCTGGATGTGGCCGATATCGTGTATGTCAATCCGGTGAACACGGGGTATTCCCGCATCCTGGACAAAGAGGCCAAAAAGTCGGATTTCTTCGGGGTCAACGCCGACATCAAATACCTGGCGGAATGGGTGAATACCTTCGTGACCCGCAAGAGCCGCTGGCGCTCACCCAAGTACCTGATCGGCGAAAGTTACGGCACGACCCGGGTGTCCGGCCTGGCGCTCGAACTGCAGAACGCCCAGTGGATGTACCTCAACGGCGTGGTCCTCGTTTCGCCGACCGACCTGGGCATCAAACGCGACGGACCCGTGGAAGCGGCCAACCGGTTGCCGTATTTCGCAGCCGCCGCCTGGTTCCACAAAGCGCTCAGCCCCGAACTGCAGGCCAAGGACCTGGAAAAAGACCTGCTGCCGGAAGTGGAGGCCTATACCCTGAACGAATTGCTGCCGGCCATGGCCCTGGGCGGTTTCCTGGACGAGGCGCGGAAAGCGGAGATCGCCCGTAAAATGGCCTACTACTCGGGCCTGTCGGAGACCGTGATCCTGCAACATAACCTCGACGTGCCCACCAACTTTTTCTGGAAGGACCTCCTCCGGGATGAAGGCGGATTCACCGTCGGCCGCCTCGATTCGCGGTACCTGGGCATCGACCGGGAAGATGCCGGCGAACGCCCCGATTACAACGCCGAACTGACCTCCTGGCTGCATTCCTTCACCCCGGCGATCAACTACTATTTCCGCGAACACCTCAACTACAAGACGGACATCAAGTACAATATGTTCGGGCCGGTCAACCCCTGGGACCGCAACGGCGACCGCACCGGCGACAACCTGCGCCAGGCCATGGCCCAGAACCCGTATCTGAAGGTCATGATCCAGTCGGGATACTACGACGGGGCCTGCACCTATTTCAATGCCAAATACAGCATGTGGCACCTCGACCCCAGCGGCAAGATGAAGGACCGCCTCAGCTTCAAGGGTTACCGGAGCGGGCACATGATGTACCTGCGCAAAGAAGACCTTGAATCCGCCAATGAGCATTTGCGGGAGTTTATCCGGGCAACGCTGCCGGTTAAGGGCGCTCCGGCTAAGTATTAGTCGTAAGTCAGTAAGTCGTCAGTGGGCCTGTTGGGGTATTTACGACTTACTGACGATCATTTCGCATAAGGATAACTTTACTTCACCGATCATTCACCAACTTCCAAGTGAAGTCAAAGTGGGCATTTTCTGATAATTGCCTGAACAGGGCATTGCTAATAACGCAGATTTGAATGAACCATCGTTATTTTGAAACCAAGGCTTATTTTTACCACATCAGAATCATAAGAACACATAAGAAGGACCCATTGTAATTGCGCCTTTGCGCAATTGCCATGAAAAACTGATGTGAACTCATGTGCCTTATATGGTGAAAATACAAGCCGAACCAGAATGGTTTGGCAACCGGAATGACTTCGTGTCTTAAAAATACGGTCTCGTCCGACAACGAATTCAGAAGGGATCAATTTGGAGCGTGGAGGTAGAACCTCCCTGGAGTTTTATACGCGAAACCTCCGTCGTAAATGAGCCCATTGGGGGACTTACGACTTACGACTGGCCGACTTACGACTAAATACATCAATCCAACCGTCTTCGATCCGGTAGGTGCAGCCGGGGGCCTTGTCGCGGACGACCTGGGCGCCCACGAAGTCCAGAATCTCCTCACGGCGGGTCAGCGGGGTATGGGTGGCGGCCTCCCATTGGCCGGGGTTGGGGACGAAGATGTACACTACGCTGTTTCCGGCCGCGAATTCCCAGTCAAACGCAATGCGAAGGTCCTGCTCGCAGTAAGTGATGATCCCGGCCCGGCCGGATTGCTCGTATTCCAACCGGCGCCCCGAACCGGTGATCTTGTCCAATATCTGCTGACGCAGGTCCTCCATGCCGGAGCGGATCTCCACCCCATTGGAATCGAACAGGCGATAGGTATGGTCATCCTGGACCATGCGCACGTTACCCGGCGGATGACTGTAGGCTTCCTGCGGGTACCCGGGGATCATCTTGATGAACCGGATCCGGTGGGTCCACCCGTCGGGCCAGTCGGCCTCAATGGTGTAAAAACCGGGCTTGAGGGGCAGCGTATCCCAGATGATCATGGTGCCGCCGCTCAGCCGGTCCGAAACCTTTGATGAGGATAATGCGGTACCGCTAACCGCGTCCATCAGCCGGAGTTGACCGGCGTCCCAGGCGTAACGCGGCATATGGAACACCAGTTGCTGACAATCGGGATAATGGATGACCCGCACCTGTTCTTTCCGGACAATGCCGATCTCGGTTTCCCCGCTGGCGTTGTCGCCTGTTCCTTCCGGATAAAAATTGGTCACCTGGGTCAGGAGGCATTTTCCGTAGTAGGCTTCGGCCGGTTCGGGAGGCGGGATCACTTCTGCAAAATCGGCGGGCAGGATGCCGGGCGTGCCGTCGCCGGTATCGGGGATTGCGTAGCCGGTTACCTTCTCCCCGTAGAATAAACCTTCAATAGTGGCGTGTGACAGCTCAAGTTCATTGCCGGTCTGGAAGATGTAGGCGGTTTGGGTGAGGCGGAGGTGGATGGTCGGCATAGCAGGATATTGTCGGTCTAGGGGATGCAAGGATGGGGTCATTAACTGCAATCAAAATAATCATTTTTTGCGATGGTAAAGGTAAGATTAGATCTTTGTAAATTGTTATCCCATTTGCCTGCCAAATGGCGTTTGAAAAAAATTATGACGGATTTGTATCGCTATTTCCAAAATCGGAATTGATTGAATGGTATGAAACCGGATATGGCTTAAATTCAATGGGCCGGCATCTCTATACCGAATTGGAGAACTCGGATCGGCTCATTCAAAAATACTTGACCGATGGATAAGGACCAGGAATTGTACAAAAAATTGAAGGCGCAATATACCGAAGAAGAATTGGTTGAGGCTTTTGTTTTTCCAGGCGATCATTCTCCGGAAGAAGAAGCGGAGGCGCAGCGGCAAATGGCTGAATTCCGGAAAAAAAGGCTGATGGAAATGACCGCGGAAGAAAAAGTCTTTTCCAACCTGATGCGGATCAAATACCAAATGCAGCATTATGTCGGCTCTCCGGGGTATGACGATAACCGGAAATTTGCCAATTTTCTCGAAGATTACCTCATTGCCGTCAACCGGAAGCAAAAGGAATTTGCTGAAGATATCGACATTCATCCCGCACGCCTGAGCAGGATCATGAACGACAAGGAAAAAATCGGGAAATCACTTGCGTACAGGCTGGAAAAACACTCGGGAAAACTTATTCCGGCTATCCTCTGGTGGAAATTGGCGCAGAAAGAAGTGGAATATGAAATTCAGACCGATTCCGTCAACAGGGAAAAGGAAGGGAAGAAAGTTAAAAATGTCGTTTTTTTGAAAAATGACCCCGGCAGGTAGCAGGCGTTGATTTTGAAATTACAATTTGGTAATCTTGTAAACCCGGCTGCTTTCAGACCGTGCAGCAAAAGGCATAATCGGCCCTGGAAAACATTGGAAAGAGAGGGGGGTAGTGGATGGTGGCTGCGATTGGAAATGAGGATCCATATTTGGCAAATTGATTGACTGATGGTCGGTTTGATAAAACCAGGTGTTACCGTATTAACCAACTCCAACGTTTTGCCCAGTTTTGCAGAATATCACTTCGCCATTTCAGGATAGTCGTCCCTCCTTGTATTTCGCCATCATAAAGACCCTTGTCGGATTTGTCGGTATACCAATTATTTCCCAACGGATAATCAGTCGGGTGCTTTTTTCCAGGCCAGAAATTGTCCACAACGATGCTGCCATTCAGCTCATTTATTTTTGAAATGTGCGAGGTGAACCGGTATCTTAATGTTTCAGCTTTTTTGGGGATATACCTTATGGCATAGTCCTCGTTTCCAAGGTAAAAGCCGGGCCATCTTTGAACTGATTTACCGTATGGGACTTCCATCCAAAAACAAATGGAGTCCGATGGAATATCGACTTCAGGCCCTTTCAGGTGAAATTCAAGTATGGAGCAAAATGCTACGGTATCTTTCGGGCTCGTGGTGCTGTTAAGTCCTTCAATTGCGAATAAATCGCTGTACATCAGCAAATGGACCATGGATTGATTATCATCAGGGTCCGTACCGCCTATATCTGTACTGATTAAAATTCTGGGTTTGACAGGTACAGGATTTTGTGCTCCAACTGCGATTGTTAAAAAGCAAAATCTGATTATGAAACATGAGTCATTCCAAATTTTTACACTGAAAGATTTTTGACCACGACTTGTCCCGCAAGGCGGGATTAGGCACATTAGAACACATAAGCAGGACCATAAAATGGCGCTAAAAGCGCCATTTTATGGTATTTAACTATTGTGTTCTAATTTTTCTCATGTGGTTCAATAAAAAACACCCCGTACTTACCGTGTTACAGAATTCGGGATGACTCATATTTAGCATGGACACTTTTTTTAGTTCGTTTGGTGGCTGTTAAAATGACCGTCAAACCGGCAACTGTTGTGTTATGGAAGATAATATTCATTTTGGGTATGATCTGGATGGATGCAGGGTAAAGCCGCCAAAGGTTATTATATCGCCCAAGCCCCGGACCACCTGCATTGACCCGCCTTATTTATTCGCCGTACAAACCTCCGGACGGTCTCCGATGCCGTTTTCTTCCATTAATTCTTTCAGCCTGGCGTCCACCGAGTCGGGCGCCTGAATGCGGGCCAGATTCTTCAAGGCATCATAACGGCAATCCCATACCTTGGCTTCCAATTTCTGCACCCTGCACGCCAGTTCCTTATCCAGGCTGAACTCGAAGGTGGAAAGGAACGCCTCAATCTTCTGCAGATACCGGAATCCTTCCTCACAGGTGCCGGAAAGACCCCTCATCGTCAGATCCTTGACCAGGTGGATATTGTCGCAATAGAATTCGGCCGACTGGTAGGTTTCCGTGAGTTTATCGCCTTGCGCGACGAACTTGTTCCACAGCCGTTCAATTTTCATGGCATCGGCCTGCTGTTGCTGGGTGACCGCAACCAACTCATTGATCTTGGTCCTGGTGACGCCGTCCAGGGTCAGGTTCTCGGCCCGCTGGAGGGAGTCGATTTTCAGCAGCATTTCACCGGCCAGGTCGCAGGTAAACGTGAACCCGTCCATGATATAGGCCCGGATGAGCGGCTCCGGACGGCAATAATCATACCCGTACCTGTACCCGGATTTCACTTTGTTGTCCGGAATGAAAGCTTCCCACGCCTTGTTCAAGGCAGCCAGATTGGCCTCATTCTGTCCGATGGCCGATTCCAGTTCTTTCACTTTCCCCGCCAATTCGCGGTCGAGGGTTACGCCGCTTTGGGATTGCAGTTTTTTAATCTGATCAACCGTACCAGGCCCCAGATGGCATACGTCCAGTACGCCTTTCAGGACCAATTCCTTCATCTTCGGAACGGGGTTGCAGGGAAAAAGCGGCAATTCGAGGTCAAAACCGGGAGAAACGCCGGTTTTCACATAGGACTTCCAGGCTGCATCCAATTTGGCCATATCCTGGTACATGGTTTTCATTTTGGCCACTTCCGGGGCCAATCCGTCCACATCCTGGATGCGCAAGGTGGTTTTTTCGGCCAGCTGGAGGGTCCGGTTCTCGAAAATGTCCTTTGATTTCGCAATATCTCCCTTGCAGAAATAGTCATAAGCCGTCATGTAGGAATACTTGGCCAGCGTTTGTTTCTCACAGCTTGTTTTAGCTGCTGTGATCGCTTCCAGTTCATCCGAGGGGACTTCCTTGGTCCGCAAGAATTGTTTCCAGATATCGTCTATGGTATGAAAGGCTTTGATCTTCGTTTCCAGGTCGTACAATTTTTCCACATAACCCGGAATGGCCTTATGCAATTGGGGGTCCATCTCCTGGATTTCCGCCATCAGGTTTTCAGCGCCGTCCACCCGGCTCTGACAAAAATTGGAATTGGTGTTCATCAACAGATATTTGGCGTAATTCAGGCGGTCGCGCTCTTTGTTCGGCTTGATCAATTCGCTCATGTTGGAGATCTTGTTGTTCTCCAGGAATTCCTTCCAGGTTTCGTCAAAGTTGCCGGTCTGGGTAAAAGCGGGGGTGGAAATGAAAAAGAGGCTGCTAAAAAGGCAGAAGAAAAGATAGTTCGTTCGCATTCTGTTTTGAAATTTAAAGCATGTTCATTTGGGCCATATGCGGATCGGAGCTTAAACGCTTTTTTAAGCACAATTATTCCATTGCAAAACCTAAAAAAGTTTTGCTAATCCGCCTTCAGCAAAACCACCCGCGCCACCTGCAATATTGCTCCCTGCCGGACCTCCACCCAGTAAACGCCGTTTGCGAGGTCTGCCGTACCGATGCGCAGTGTTTGGTCCGGAAAGGGGACCGTCCGCGCCTCAGCCAGCCGCCCCGTTCCGTCAAATATCCGCAGTTCGAGGGGCGCCGGGTCAGCGCTCAGCCTGCGCAGAAAGAAGTCGCCGGCTGTCGGATTGGGGAAGAGTTCCACCAGTTGCGGCCGGTCATGCGGTTGTACGGTACCCACGGGCGGGCCGTCCAGGTCAGTCTCGTAGATGGTGATGCCGCCCCGGAAATTCCCCACTGCGATTTCGAGTTTGCCGTCGTTGTTGATGTCGGCCAGGGTGACCTGCGTGCGTTCGCCGGCGGCGATCTGGCCGTATGTTTCGGTGTCGGTGGTAAAGACGCCGCCCAGGTTGCCGTCGATGTTGGAATAGGATTCGATCCGGCCCACTTCGGTGCCCGTAAAGAGGCGGTACTGTCCGTTGACCTCCTGCACCCAGGGGGCGCTGTAGCCGGTGGTATATCCCATGATCCGGGTATCCACCTGGCCGAGGAAGAAGTTGTTGGGCGCCGACTCCGGGTCGGGGTTGAACTCCGGGTTTTGGGCCGTCCCGGTATTCTGGAAATAATTGATGTTGCCGTTCCGCTCGCCGACCAGCAGGTCGGGCAGGCCGTCGCGGTTGAGGTCGATGATCTGCGGGACGCTGGCTTGTCCGACATTGATGCCTTTATAATCGTACACGGCGGGTTTGAACGCCATGGGCTGCCCCGGACCCGCCGTATTCTCCACAAAGAACAGGTGCCCGAATTGTTCACCGACCAGCGCGTCCAGGTCGCCGTCGCCGTCAAGGTCCCCGAAGCAGGGGGTAAAGGCAAAGGACGACGCGCTGAAGGCGTTCATGCCCATGAAGTCGCTATTGGTCAGGGTGAAGGCGGGCTGGGAGGCCGTCCCGGTGTTCCGGAAGTAAAAGACGCGCGGATCTTTGGCCCCGAACGGCGCGTAAATGCTGTAATTGCCGGCCACGAGGTCGGGCAGTCCGTCGGCGTCGACATCCACGAAAACGGGCCGGGCGCCGGTACCCAGGTCGATCATGCCGTCTACCAGCCAGTTCTTTTGTTGCAGGCTGAAGGCCGGGGCATTGTCCTGACCCGTATTCTGATACAACCAGAAACAGTTCTGGTCGATGGAGCCGAGTTTGTTGTTGGGCGCCGCCAGCAGGTCGCGTTTGCCGTCGCCGGTGACGTCGAGGTAAAAGGCGGCCGGAAAAAGCGGGATCTCAGCCAGTTGGGCGGTGTTGGGAAAAAGGGCGTTCTGGTCCGTGATCCAGGCCTTCTGGCAATTGCCGCCGTTGACCAGGTAATTGAGGTTGGAAAAACTGAGGTCGCCCAGCATGAGTTCCTTGTCGCCGTCGCCGTCGCCGTCAAAGGTGACGAGGGTAGAGCCGGAATGCCGGAATTGCAGCGGCGTATCGTCGGGATCCCAGAAATGATCGGCGCATTCGCCCATTACCGGCGACAGGGTGACCTCCACCTGAAGTCCGCTTTCATAGATCCCGCCCCAGCAGCCTTCGGCCAGCTTGTAGATCAGGCTGTCGCGGCCGTACCCCATTTCAACCGACCGGTTGGTGTACAGTTCGATGATGCCGCCGGCTACGTTGAAGGTGAGGATATCGAGGTCGCCGTCGCAGTCCAGGTCGTCGACCGCCGGATAGTCGATGGTGCTGACGTACAGCTGGGTCGGCCCGGGGATGTAGATCACATCGGCCGGCCCCTGGAAGTGGAAGCGGGTAAAGGCCAGCTTGCCGGCCTGATAATGGCCTTTGTAAACCATAACGGCATCGAAAGCCTGGTCGGAATAAGAAAAGATATCCTGTATGCCGTCGCCGTCGTAATCCCGCAACAGGCACCAGTTATGGATCACCGGGAAATTGAGCGCGTATTCAGGCGCCAGCACAAAATCCGGATGGCCCGGCGTGCCCTGGTTGATAAAAGTAAGGTGGACATCACCCACCCGGTCAAAGATGTAGAGATCCTGCAATCCGTCGTTGTTGAGATCCACGGCCGAGGGTTGGGGGCAATTGAGCCCGCCCGCCCACGGATTTTTCAGCAAGACGCCGCCAACCGTTACCGGAATGTCGGCTGCGGGAAGGGGTTGGCCGAAAGCAACAGCGCTGTAACAACAGAGGAGCAAGACCCAAAGAGACCGATATTTTCGAAAATTCACAATCACTCATTTGAAATTTTACCGGGCAATGGTATTTTCACCCGATATTGCGATCCTGCAAAATAACGAAGAGAAGATGAACATCCGCAAAATTTTGGCCTTTCTGGTCATTTGTTTTACACCGACCCTTGTTTTTTGCCGGCAGGACACCCTGGTCCTGGCTCCTGCCCCTGCGCCTCCGCCCATTCCTCAGGTGGTAGAAAACCCGACCGTTACCCTGGAGAACGGCCGGCCGGTCGTCGTGGCATCCGGCGTGGAAGGCCCGGGTATCGTGGTCATCAATGAAACGGAAGATACCCTTGATTTTAAGAACGGACAGGCGGCCTGGTCGCCGGGTGTCGACCACCGCGGGCAACTCTTTTTGTTCAACGCGGGCAAGGGGCACAAAATGTATCACGCGGCCGCCCGCAAGGACGGTACCATCCGTTTGCGCCATATCCCGCTGTGGCTGTCCGTCTTGCCGCCCCTGATCGCTATTGCACTGGCGCTGATTTTCAAGGAGGTGCTGGTCTCGCTGTTCCTGGGCATCTGGGTAGGCGCGTTCATCGCCGGCGGTCTGCGGATCGAATCTTTATACTACTTTTTGCTGAGCATCTTTGATGCCATCCAGAAATACGTGATCGAGGCGTTAAACGACTCCGGACACCTGTCCATCATCGTGTTCTCGCTCATGATCGGCGGCATGGTGGCGGTCATCTCGCGCAACGGCGGCATGGCCGGGGTGGTCAAGGCGCTGTCGCGATACGCCCGTTCTTCGCGCAGCGCACAGTTCATCACCTGGCTGCTGGGGGTGGCCATTTTCTTCGACGATTATGCCAATACGCTGATCGTGGGGAATACCATGCGGCCTGTTACGGACAAGTATCGCATTTCGCGGGCCAAGCTGGCCTACCTGGTCGACAGCACGGCGGCGCCGGTGGCGGCCATCGCGTTCATTACTACCTGGATCGGCGCTGAACTGGGGTATATCGACGACGGCATCCACAACATCGCCCATTTTGAGGAGCAGAACATGACGGCTTATGCCATCTTCATCGGTTCGCTGAAATACGCGTTTTATCCGATCCTGACCCTGGCCTTCATGCTCATGCTGATCTATATGCGCCGCGATTTCGGGCCCATGTTCAAATCCGAAGTCCATGCCCGCAATACCGGCGAAGTGCAGCCGGTCAGGGCCGGCGGGCATACCGAATCTGTGGAGGACCTGAGCCCGGTGGAAGGTGCGCCGCTGAAGTGGTACAATGCGGCCGTTCCGGTATTGCTGGTGATCCTGGTGACCATCTTCGGCCTGCTCGATACCGGTTTGCTGAGTTGCTATAACGAACTGGTGGAAAAAGGCCTGCCGGTTGCTTCCTCCGGCTGGGGCGACACCTGGGCTGGGTTGAGCGCCCTGATCACCGACGAGGGGTCCGGGTTCTTTGTCAAACTGGGCAAGGTCATCGGCGCCGCCGACTCATATGTGGCCCTGCTGTGGGCTTCCCTGACCGGGGTGATCGCTGCTATTCTGCTGACCCTTCGGGCAAAGGTGATGCGGATCGGTCCGGCCATTTCCACCCTGATCACCGGCTTCAAGACCATGTTGCCGGCCATCATGATCCTGACGCTGGCCTGGTCGTTGGCGGCCACCACCGAAACCCTGCATACGGCCACTTACCTTACCGGCGCCCTGGCGGACAGCCTGAACCCGTTCCTGTTGCCGCCCATCGTCTTTGCACTGGCAGCGGTGATTTCGTTTTCCACCGGCTCCAGCTGGTCGACCATGGCGATTTTGTACCCCATCGTCATACCGCTGACCTGGGCGATCTGCCACCACAACAACGGCCTCCCGCCCGAGATGAGCACGGAATTGCTGCTCAATGTCATTGCCGTCACCCTGGCCGCCTCGGTACTGGGCGATCACTGCTCGCCGATATCGGATACCACTATCCTCAGCTCCCTGGCGTCGGACTGCAACCACATCGAACACGTGCGCACGCAGTTGCCGTACGCGCTCACGGTAGGCGCTGTCAGCCTGGTCGCCGGCGGCGTTACGACCGGCCTTGGCGGCGGATGGGCCATTTCCTTTGTGATGCTGCTGGCCAGCCTGGGCGTGCTGTTTTTGATCGTGCGGCGGTTTGGGAAGCGGGTGGAGTGAGGCTTGTGCTGGAGG
>JACJYC010000003.1 GCA_020636325.1 Lewinellaceae bacterium | reverse complement strand
AGTGGTGAGGTGAGAGTCCGGAACGGAATTGTGGAAATTCCGGACCAAACTGACCCCCAATTCCGGAGGATGTTAACCCCCTGTTCCGGAGGATATTGACCCCGGGTCAAGATCTGCCATTCCGGCGCATACTGACCCCCTACGGGCAAAAAAAAATGGATTTTGGTAAGCCATGTTTTTGCATTTTCGAAGTGCAAAACCAAAAAGACAAAAGATGGCAGGAAAACCAAAATCCATGAGTAAAGTAAAACAAATTCTGCGACTTGTCCAACAGGATCAACCCATCAAAAAGATCGCCCGGATAACGGGCGTTTCCCGCAACACGGTACGCAAGTACATCGCCCGGGCGAAGGAGTCGGAAAAGGGTTTGGAGGGGCTTTTAAAAAGCGATGAACAGGAACTGGAACGGGCGTTTTTGGAAGAACGGAAGAGTGACAAAGATGAGCGTTTCAGCGACTTTCTAACCCGATACGATTATCTGGTCGCAGAGTTGAAGCGCAAGGGCGTGACGCGTTTTTTGCTATGGAGCGAGTACCGGCAAGTTTATCCCCAGGGGTACGGTTACTCTCAGTTCTGCTGGCATTTACAACAACAAACCCAGCAACGAGCGGGTTGTGCAGTGATTGATCATCAGGTGGGTGATCTGTTGTACATCGACTTTGCAGGCAGAACCCTGGAATATATTGACGAGCAAACGGCAGAGGTGATCCAGGCCCAGGTATTGATTGCCACATTGGGCTTTAGCCAATACAGTTATGTAGAAGCGATCGCCAGCCAAAAGGTAGCCGATCTGCTGGCAGCCCTGGGGCGAGCCCTGGCTTTTTTCGGCGGTGTGCCCAAGGGGATTGTTCCGGATAACCTCAAAAGCGCTGTGATCAAAGCAGACCGGTACGACCCCCGGATCAATGAGGCGCTGGAAGACTTTGCCAATCATTACGGGACGGTCATCATCCCCACGCGGGCAGCCAGGCCCAAGGACAAAGCCCTGGCCGAGAACATGGTCAAACACGCCTACCGCAAGATTTATGCCCCCCTGCGCGACCAACGTTTTTATAGCCTCTACCAGATCAATGAAGCCATCCGCCCCCACCTGGACAATTACAACCAAAGCCTGTTCCAAGGCCGGGATTACAGCAGGCGGGAGTTGTTTGAAGGCCAGGAACGCCCCTGCCTGGCGCCGCTGCCGGAGCTGCCCTTTGAGATGAAAAAACGCAGGAAAGCCACCGTTCAAAAAAACGGTCATGTGTTTATAAAAGAAGACGGTCATTACTACAGTGTTCCTCACCATTGGATCGGCCAACAGGCTATGATCATTTATACCAATAACAAAGTCAGCATCTATGTCCAGACCCATCTGGTGGCCAGCCATCTAAGAAGCTGCGGGCGTAACCGCTATACAACGGTGAAGGAACACCTGCCTTCCCATTTGCAACACTACCACGACCGCAGCCCGGCCTACTACCGGGAGCGGGCCGGTAAGATCCACCCGGAAGTCGGCCGGTTTATCCAGGGCTTGCTGCAAAGCAGCCGCCACCCGGAGCAAGCATACAAAAGCTGCGACGGAGTATTGGCTCTTTACCGCAAAGTCAGGCCGGAAGAGTTGATCAATGCCTGTATCATAGCCAATCAGATCCCGCACTACAGTTATGGGTTCATCCGGCGCATCATCCAAAATGGGATGACCCGTCCGGCCGAAGACAGGCTTGAACTCAAAGCCTTACCCTGTCACGATAATGTTCGGGGCAAGGCCAATTACCAATAGTTTATTCATCCTTTAAATCCATTAAAAATGAAAGTTGAAGAACAAATGATCAGTCTGCGCCTGGGGGGTATGCACAGCCAATGGCTGGGGCTCAAAGAAAGCAAAGGCCTCCAGCAACTCAGCCTGGTGGAGGGTATGGAAATCCTCCTCAGAGCCGAGAGTCAGGAGCGGGAAAACCGGAAAATGGACCGCCTGACCAAAACGGCCAACTTCCGTTATCAGTCCTCGTTGCAGGAGATCGCCTACACCCCCGATCGGGGACTAAAAGACAACACGATCCACTTGTTGGCTTCCGGAGAATACATCAAAAACGGAGAAGCCGTCCTCATCACCGGAGCTACCGGTTGCGGCAAAAGTTACATCGCTACAGCCCTGGGCCACCATGCTTGCGCCCAAGGGTACAAAACCCTCTACTACAACATGCAAAAACTCCTGCTGCGCCTGAAAATCGCCAGGGCCGAGGGCACCATTTTAAAACTGATGGAGAAAATCTCCAAAACCCAATTGCTGATCATTGACGACTTCGGACTCACGCCCCTGGCCGCACAGGATCGCATTGATTTAATGGAAATAGTGGAGGACCGGCACCGGAAAAATGCAACGATTATCGCCAGTCAATTACCCGTAGCAAACTGGTATGATATTATTGGGGAAGACACCATTGCCGATGCCATTTTAGACCGATTGACTGCTCAGTCTCACCGCATCGAACTCAAAGGTGAAAGCTTGAGAAAAAAACTGTAATTTTGTCAGTGCCATCTCTTACCTCTATCCGCCTCCAATAAGGGGTCAATATGCTCCGGAATGGGGGTCAGTATCACCGGAATAGCCAGCTGAGGACAGGCTATCCGCGAAAGTCGTTCATTCTCCGCCTCAAGCCAGCTTATCCGCTTCCGGCTGTATTTGAGCTGATCCCGTAATCGTCGCCGCTCTTTAGTCCGACCTTTTGCCGTTGACTTTAATCGATTTATCGTACCTTTAATGCGCGCCCACATGGATGACTTTTTTTGGTCGTACACTAAAGGTACAGAAGTGTGGGCGTATTTTCATCCAGCCCAAAAAACGTAGAACGGATTTGACGTCAAATTGAACAGCCTAGCAATAACCGATCTGTCTTGCTCATTTTTTTTCCCAAAGGTCACCCTTCCTCATTTAATGGGAAAGGTGGGGTGAGGTGGGCGGATACTTGAGGCGAGCGTTTGGCCAGGAATGGAAATTGCCGCATGGCTTCAAGATAAGCATGAAGGGAGGTGTTCATGATTAGTGGAATTTTCACGAATATCCTCCTTTTATGCTGTTTTTTAACCTGGTTGGGGGCTTAAGTTAATGGGAATGAACCAGGTAGGAATCAGATTCCAACAATGGTGAAAATTATCGATTGCGGAAAAACAACGAACCGCCGACAAATAAGCGCTAAATATTGCAATTACAGTCAAAAAATTTAATAATCAAATTCTGGCAAATAGTGCAAAAGCATTCGGTTCTGATATGTGTAATCATCTCTGTGCTTTTTCTTGTAATTGCTACCTTACTTTATCCGGGCGGTTCAATCCTTGACAAAAATGCGGTAGGCTTTGACTGGTCAAAGAATTTTTTTAGCAACTTATTTTCAGCGAAAGCACTCAATGGCGCTGCAAATCCTTCAAGGATTTGGGCGCTTACCGGTATGGTCTTCCATTCAATCGGATATGGACTTTTTTTTATTCATACCTCCCGGAAAATACCCCATAAGTATACAAGGCTGGTTTTAAAATCTATTGGCGTTGTCAATATGCTTTTTACCTTTTTAATTGCGACACCCCTGCATGACATAATGGTAACGGTTTCAAGTACGCTGACCATGCTTGGTTTGTTTTACATTACCGTCTTTATCTTAAAGACAAAGCTTCATTGGTTAAAGTTTTTTTGCATTGGCAGCCTCCTTATATTTTACGCTACTTTGTATTTGTATGGGGCCGGACATTGGGAATTGTTAGCTGTTATGCAAAAAGTATCATTTATTTGCTTTGTTTTTTTGGTTTTGACAATAGAATATTTCACAAGTGACGCAGACTTTCAGGACTATAAACCCAACCGACTACCATAATGGAAGACACCGAAAAAAGAGCTTGGTTTGCCCCCTATTAATCGGACTGGTCGATTGTCCGATTAATAGGGGAGCAAACCATCAGAAAGCCAGCGTAACGCCGGCCAGAAAATGCCGACCGGCCTGGGGATAAAAACCCTGGTCAAGGCTGCCGGCCCCGTCAACCAGGTATCTGTAGGACCAGCCGTTGCTCTCGTACAACGATCCGGTCCAGTTGTTTACGGAAAAGGCCAATCCGATTTCCCTGAATGGCTTTGGATGCAAAGTGTACCTGATCCTGAGATCCGAAAAGAAATAGGCCGGCAGGATGTTCTGGTCATCCGATGAATTATCCAGGTATTGGCGGCCGATATATTTGCCCAGCAGGCTGATGCTGAGGTCCCTGTTTTGAGCCCCCGACAAAGGCAGCCAGGCCATTTCACCGCTCGCGATCACCCCGGGCGAAAAGGCCAGGTCCGTGTTGTTCCGGCTGATGGTTTCCTGGCCTGTCCAGTTGAAATCGGCGTCATAGGCGTCGAGGTATTCCGTGTAGGAGCTGACTTTGTTGCGGCTGATCGTGGCGGTAGCATGTGCCTGCCAATGATCGCCGATCTGGTATTCACCCGCCAGTTCCAGGCCAAGCCGGTAGCTGTCCGGAATATTGACCCGGATATAGGCGCCGTCGTCGTTCAACTGGCCGTTCAGGGCGAGCTGGTCCTTGTAGTGCATATAGTAAATATTGGCCTCAAACCCGCCCTTCGGCGCCTTGTAGCGGTATCCCGCTTCCGCATTGATCAGTTTTTCCGGGCGGGGTTGCTGGCTGGTCAGGTTGTCCACATAGTCGTCGCGGTTGGGTTCGCGGTTGGCTACGCCCACTGAAAGGTAAAGGTTGGCCAGATCGCCGGCCTGGTAGAAAATGCCGGCTTTGGGATTGAAAAAAGTATGGGCCGCGGTTTGTTCCAGCCGGTCGAGCTGGTCGGTCAGCCCGAGGAAGGTATACCCGACGCGCCTGACCTGGAGATCGAGAAAACCGTTGAGCTTTTGCCCAAGCCGAAGGTCCATTTTTCCAAACAGGTTGAAGTCGGTTTTGGTCGCATCGTTGTCGTAATACGGGTGGCGGATCTCCCCGTTCGAGGCGAACCGGGCCCAGATCACCTCCCCGAAATGCCGGCCGTCGTATTGGTTCCAGGCGCCGCCCAGGGTCAGTTTCAAAAGGCCTCCGGGGCGTTGGTACCGCAGGCTGAACGTTGTGCCGTAGAAGTCATTGTCCAGCCACCGGCGGCGGATCAGGTCGCTGGACTCAATCGCCGTATCGCCGATGGATACGGTTGCCAGCCCGTAATCCGGCAGGTTTTCCTGCGCCTTGTATTCTTCGTAGAACCCTGAACCTTTGGTATAATGCAAGGTGGCATTCAGTGTCCATTCGGGGTGCAATTGGGTGAAATAATGCAATTGATAATGGGTCTGCCTGTAATCATCGACCTGGTTATCATAAGGCTCTCCCGCTTTTTCAGTTCCGGCTGGATTAAACGTCCTGGTTTCCGGATCATCCAGCAACGATGCGGAGATCCCGTACCAGGCCTGGTAGGTTTTTTCGTGTCCGGAAAAGGTCAGCAATTGCAGCGAGCTGTTCTGACCAAGCAGGGTGGCGGATAAATAATACGAGTCCAGGTCCGCGGATGCGCGGTCGACGTAGCCGTCGGAGGTGATTTTGGACAGTCGGCCCTCAATCGAAAAATGCTGGTTGAGCAAACCCGAGCCGAAACGGATATTCCGCTTCAAGGTGTTGAAGGATCCCCCTGCGAGGCCGATCTCGGCAAAGGGCTCCGGATGGAGGTTGTTGGTTTCGACATTGATGGTGGCGCCGAACGCGCCGGCCCCGTTGGTGCTCGTGCCGACCCCGCGCTGAATTTGGATCTCCTGTGCCGAACCGGCGATATCAGGCAGATCGACCCAATATACCTGCTGGGATTCCGCATCGTTCAACGGCACCCCGTTGATGGTCACATTGATCCGGCTGGCATCCGTGCCCCTGATCCGGATCCCGGTATACCCGACGCCCGCGCCGGCATCGGAGGTGACCACTACGGAGGGCGTCCAACGCATGAGATAAGGCGCATCCTGGCCAAAATCCGACGCCGACAGGTCCTCTTTGGATATATTGGTGTACGTGAAGGGCGAAAGCCCCTGGGCTTTGGTGGCCGACACCTCCAGCTCATCGAGCAGGAAGGTCTTCTGGGTCAGCCGGACGTCCAGAACAAGGATGTCCTTTCCGCCGCCCGGCTGGATTTCCCGGATCTCTTCCCGGTATCCGAGGTAGGCATACCGGACCTCCAGACGGCCTTCCGCCTGAATAGCCAGGCGGTACCGGCCGGCCTCATCCGTCGTCGTTCCGGTGTTTGAAGATGGGATCAGGACGGAAGCGCCCGGCAGCGGCCGGCCTTCGGGATCGGTAACGGTACCCGTCAGGACCGCCTGGGCGTCTGCCGGCCGGATTAGCGCGAACACAAACAAAAGTGGAAACAAAAATTTCATGATCAATGATTGAACATTAAGCCTTTACGCATCCCGGGGTGGGGGCGCAATTTTCCCAATGCCATTGATTAAGCGGTGAAGGCTAAGGACAAACCGGCATACCGGAGAGCCTTCGACGACTGAACGACGAAAGGCAGCACTTGTCCGAAAGCCTGTACCTGCAGAAGGTTTGACCTCCCTTCCCGGCATTACCCGGGCAGGTTCAATGGGTATGATCTCAGCCTGTTTAAGTTAGGCACCCCAGTGAGAACAATGGCGCAAAGGTAATAAAAAAGGAATTAAGATGTGTGGAAAACCGCCAGTCCTTTGATCGGATCGCCTTCGATCCTGCCGGGCGGAAATCCGTACGCCGACAGGGTTTTTTCCAGGATTTCCGAAAAATGGACAGCTATGGAGCCGGTGAAATGTACGGGATAAACACCGGAACCGGCGAGCAGCGGCAGGTGCCGTTTTAAAAACAGGGCAAAACGATCGCCGACGAGGCGTTCGATATAGGCGTGTTCTATGTTCTCCCGGAGAAATACGGCAAATTGGGCCAGATACCTGCTCGGGAATGGTTTTCGGTAAACGGCTTCGATGACTTCGGCTTGGGTCAGGCCGAATTGACCGGCAAATTTTTGCCCGAGTTCATCCGGGACTTCGTCGTACATCCAGGCGCTGACCCAGGTTTTCCCGAGGTCGGCCCCGCTTCCCTCATCCCCGAGTATGAAACCCAGTCCCCCCGCCGTCCGGACGATTTGACTGCCGTCGTAATAAGCCGAATTGGAGCCGGTGCCCAGAATGCAGGCGATGCCGGCCGTGTGGCGGCAAAGGGCGCGGGCGGCGCCCAGCAGGTCGGTATTCACTTCTATGGTAGCCGCGCCCGGGAAGGCTTTCCCGATGGCTGACCGGATCCGGGTTTGGGAGGAAACGGGTTTGCAGCCCGTTCCGTAATAAAAAATAGCTGCCGGGCTTGCCGGTTGGCCGATGCTGCCTTTGCGAAAGGCTTCTTCCAGCCCGGAATCGTCAGAAAAGAAAGGGTGAATGCCCGGGTGAGATGCGGAATGGATTAATGCGCCGTCAAGGGTCCAGGCCCAGGCGGATTTGGTAGCGCCGCTGTCGATGATCAGGGAAATTGAGGACATGATTCAAACTTTCTTGAAAGGTGGCGTCAACAGGTCGGGCTGCACGATCATTGCGGATTGCCGCCGGCTGACTCCAGGGCCTTCCGGACATTTCCGTGTTTCAGCAACAATTGGTTGGCCTCTTCATAGTTGAGTTTCAACGCATGCATCAGGATTTTTGTCCCCCGGTCCACCAGCTTGTTGTTGCTCAGCTTCATGTCCACCATCTTGTTGTCCATTACCCGGCCCAGCTTGATCATGACACTGGTGCTGATCATGTTCAGGACCAGCTTTTGGGCGGTCCCGGCTTTCATCCTTGTGCTGCCGGTAACAAATTCCGGGCCGACGATGACCTCGATGGGATAGTCGGCGTATTCGGTGATGGGCGCGCCCGGGTTGCAGGTGATGCAGCCGGTGACGATGCCTTGTTCCTGGCAATGCTTCAACCCGTAAACCACATACGGTGTTGTGCCCGACGCCGCAATGCCCACCACCACATCCTGCGGGTTGATGAAGTACTGCGTGAGGTCGTGCCAGGCGAGCTCCGGGTCGTCTTCAGCCGCTTCAACGGCCCGCCGGATGGCCTGGTCCCCGCCGGCGATCAGGCCGATAACCATGCCTTCCGGGACGCCGTAGGTGGGGGGGCACTCCGAAGCGTCCAGGATGCCCAACCGCCCGCTTGTGCCGGCCCCGACATAGAACAACCGGCCGCCCTCGTGCATTTTTTCAGCGATCACGTCTACCAGTTTTTCTATGGCAGGTATGGCCTTGTTTACAGCAGCCGGCACCGTCTGGTCTTCCCGGTTGATGTTTTCCAGCAGGTCTCTGGAAGTCATTTGGTCGAGATGCCTGTAATTCGATGGCGCTTCAGTGATTTTTTCCATAACTAATTTTTTTTCACCCGGAGGATATAGTATTGCACGATTTTGTTTTATCTTCGCCCCGCAATTTAAGCATGGGGGTATAGCTCAGCTGGCTAGAGCGCTTGCATGGCATGCAAGAGGTCACGGGTTCGAATCCCGTTTCCTCCACCAAATGGCCGTCCGACCCGGGCGGCCATTTTCATTTCAGCCCGGTTATCCGCCCTGATCCGCTTTTGACAGCTTGTTGACGATCGCATCACAGGCGGAATCCAGCATTTCAAAGACACGCTCAAATCCGTTATCGTCCCAATAGGGGTCGGGTACGCTTTCCCGCTTCCCGGGATAGGCGAATTCCATGATCATGTGCACTTTGTTCCGGTCGTCCTCATCTTCGGAAAGGGATAAGATGTCGCGGTAATTCTGGCCGTCCATGGCCAGGACGAGATCGAACTTTTCCAGATCCACCCGTTTCAGTTGCCGGGCCCTTTGACCGGTGATGTCGATTCCGTGGGCCTTCGCTGTCGCTACCGACCTTGGATCCGGGCCCTGGCCGATATGCCACGAACCCGTACCTGCGGAGTCCACCCTCCAGGGGAGGCCTTGTTGCCTTGCTTTGTGATCCAGTATGCCCTCCGCCAGGGGTGACCGGCAAATATTGCCTAAACAAACCATGAGAATTTTCATGTCTGGGTATTAAGAGCCATAAAGCTAAGCAGTTCATGGAAATTATGGCATGTTTTTGTTTATGGACCCAATGAAATAGCTACATTTGCTGGTATATAACCGGGTCAATTTTTTTATATGAAAATTGTAATTGCGGGCGCAGGCGACGTCGGGTTCCATTTGGCGGAATTGCTTTCCTTTGAAAACCAGGACATCATCCTGGTCGACGCCAATCAGGATGTACTGGACTATGCCGCCACCCACCTGGACGTAATGACCATAAAAGGCGACTCCAGTTCCATCGATGTTCTCGAACAGGCGGATGTGGAACGGGCCAAACTCGTGCTGGCCGTGACCACCTCAGAGAAGACCAACCTGATCACCGCCATCCTGGCCAAAAAACTGGGTGCAAAACAAACGATCGCCCGGGTGAATAACCCGGAATACCTTTCCGAGAACCAACGCCTGCTTTTCAATGAGCTGGGGGTGGATTCCCTTTTTTCACCGGTCCAGTTAGCCGCCGAGGAGATCTACCGGCTGGTCAAACAATGCTCGTTTACCGATATTTTCGATTTTGAGGAAGGAAAGGTAAACCTCGCCGGCATCACCATCGACGAATCTTCCATGGTGGTCAATAAGCCCATTCTTGAAATCAACAAACTCCAGGATAGGGTCAACCTGCGGCCCATCGCCATCCTGCGGGGGCACCGGACCATTATTCCCCGGGGCGATACCGTTCTTCGGAAAAATGATCATATCTATTTCATCACCATGAAGGAGAATATCGAAGAGGTGGTGGGCATTGTCGGCAAACCCGCCGTCAAGGTGAAGAACGTGATGATCATCGGCGGCACGGATATGGGCCTGGCCACGGCCAAACGCCTGGAAAAGTTCTACAACGTCACCTTGATCGAAAAAGATAAGCAGCGGTGCAAGGAACTGT
The DNA here is from genome assembly GCA_020636325.1 of Lewinellaceae bacterium. Lineage (GTDB taxonomy): Bacteria > Bacteroidota > Bacteroidia > Chitinophagales > Saprospiraceae > JACJYC01. Next base: position 821,865 of record JACJYC010000003.1, on the reverse strand, counting down.
CGGATCAACTGGCTGAAACCCTCATCATCAAAGGGGATTTCAGCAATATCCAACTCCTGGAGGAGGAAGGCCTCAACCATATGGATGCCTTCATCGCCGTGACGGACAACTCCGAGGTCAACATCATCGCCAGCCTCACCGCCAAAAATCACGGCGTCTACAAAACCATCGCACAGGTTGAAAACAAGGAATACACCCATATCTCCCAGAATATCGGGGTGGATACGCTGATCAACAAGAAGATCATCGCGGCCAACAATATTTTCCGGTTTGTACGAAAGGGCAGGGTAGAGGCCATCACCAGCCTTCACGGCGTGGATGCGGAAATCATTGAATACATCGTACACAAGGAAAATCAGCTGACCCGCAAACCGCTGAAAGACCTTCATTTTCCCAAAACAGCCCTGATCGGCAGCGTGATCCGGGGCAACGAAAGCCTCATCCCGAACGGTGAATTTCAACTCAACGTACACGATAAGGTGATCGTTTTCGCCTTGCCGGAGGCTATTGGAAAATTAGAACAACTGTTCAGATAAACGATGATTCACTTCCGACCGGTTGCCAGGGTTTTAGGGATGCTGCTCCTGATCATGGGCGTTTCAATGCTCCTGGTCGTTCCTGTTTCCTGGTACCACGACAGCGGTGATGCGGGCGCCATGGTCTTCTCCGCCTTGCTGTGCTTCCTGGCGGGTATTCCCCTTTGGATGCTGAAAAAGGAAGACAGCGACCGGAACCTGAAAAAACGCGAAGGTTACCTCATCGTCGCGCTCGGCTGGTTTGCCATGTCTTCTTTCGGCGCTTTGCCCTATATCATCAGCGGGGTTGTTCCCGGGGTGCCCGATGCGCTGTTCGAAACCGTTTCCGGCATTACCACCACCGGCGCCTCTATCCTGACCGATATCGAGTCCGTACCCAAAGGGATCCTGTTCTGGCGCAGTTTCACCCAATGGATCGGCGGTATGGGGATCATTGTACTGACGGTGGCCATCCTGCCGCTGCTGGGGATCGGCGGCATCGAGCTTTTTGTCGCCGAAGCGCCCGGCCCCACCTCCGACAAGCTCCACCCCCGGATTTCCGGTACGGCGAAGCGGCTCTGGTTTATCTACCTGGCCCTGACCCTTTCGCTGTTTGCCTTCCTCTGGATTGCCGGCATGAGCGGCTATGACGCCATCAATCACGCGTTCACGACCATGGCTACCGGCGGGTTTTCAACCAGGAACAACAGCATCGCTTACTACTCGCCGGTCATCCAGTATATCCTTATTGTATATATGTTCCTGGCGGGGGTCAACTACACCGTGCTGTATTTCGCCTTCAAAAGGAAAATGACCAGGGTCTGGAAGAGCGACGAATTCAGGTATTACCTGTTCATGGTCCTCTTTTTTATGTTCATCGTTTCGCTCAGGGTATACCAGGTGGAGGATCTGTCATTTGAAAAAGCCTTCAGGGACAGCTCCTTTCAGATCGTTTCGCTCATCACGACCACGGGTTTTGTCACAGCGGACTATACGTCGTGGTCGTCGGGGCTCACCATGTTCTTTTTTATTTTGCTGTTCGTCGGGGCCTGTGCCGGATCCACGGCCGGGGGGATCAAGGTGATCCGCCACCTGGTGTTCTTCAAGAATTCCTACCTGGAATTCAAGCGCATCCTTCACCCGCGGGCGGTTGTTCCGCTGAAGATCAACGAGCTTACCGTTCCCGGCCGGGTCATCACCCATGTGATCATTTTCCTGTTGCTCTACCTGTTGTCCTTTCTACTGGGCTCCATTGTGCTTTCCGTTATGGGGTATGATTTCATGACCTCGATCGGCGCAGTGGCAACCTCGCTGGGCAACGTGGGCCCGGGTATCGGAAAAGTGGGCCCGGTGGACAACTTTGCCTGGATGACGGACGGCGCCAAACTGGTCCTTTCATTCCTGATGCTCCTGGGGCGCCTGGAATTGTTTACCATACTGGTTTTGTTCACGCCGTTTTTCTGGAAATCGAACTGAAGCCGGAGCTTTCAAAATCGCTTGATGGACTCAATGATGTAAAGCGGCCGTTTTTTGATCTCGTGGTAAATATTGGACAGATAGATGGACATCAGGTACAGGTTGAGGCAGGTGACCGCAAAGAAAATGGAGATGAGCATGACCAGATAGGTCCACCCCGAAAGCGCTGTCTGGGCATTGCCGAAGACGTCATAACCCGTAAATTTAACCTTTAAGGCGTCCACCGCGACATAGATCAGAAAACACAGAGAGACCAGGAATATCCAAAGCAAAAGCGTATTCAGGAATGTGGTGAAGGAAGTTATGGCCACCAGGGAGGTCCTGAATTTTTCGGAAAATGATTCTTCTCCGTTACGAATCAAGGGTTCATCCGTCTCAATAAAAGTCGTATTGTAGCCGACTATCGAATAAATGGCCTTCATGTACCGGAGGTTTTCCCGGAGTTTGAGCAGTGAATTCAGGGCCCTGCGGGAAATGATTCGCGTGTCGTGGGCCTTGTCGTCGATCCGAAGCGAGGAATACCGCTTGAGAATGGCGTAGAAAAGGGTGTACAACCACCTGACCGCCAGGCGGGTTTTGCGGTTCCTGGCCCGGAGATATACAATGTCGAAATGTTCCCTGGTTTTCTCAAAGAGGTCGACAATGATACCGGGTTGCCGTGCAAATTCGGGCTCAAAGATAACCGTGTAGTCGCCGTTGGCCCGGTCAAGCCCGGCCAGAATGGCGTGGTTCCGGTCCACTTTGGAGGAAAGATTGAGCAGGTAAACGTGTTGTTTCAGATCAGCAGGCAGCGCAGCGATGCCGGAATCCGGATTCTCACCGGTGTGGTTGTTCACTAGAATAACCTCGAAATCGCTGAAGTTTTCGGCTAACACGCTGTAAACGGATGTCAGATAAGCCGGCAATTGCGCGACTTCGTGGGGGTAATGAAGAACGTGGACAACAGAAATGAACGAGTTATACATAGCCTCTTTTGCTGAAAATCTGGCCGAAATTAGGCATTTAACCCCGTTGGCTGTAAAAAAATAATACCAAACAAGGCGTATTAAGAGAATTCGTTGTTAATTTTGTATGTACAAAGGGGTGAAAACCACTGATATATGCTGAAAAACTTCCCATTTTATCAACAACTGGATGAAATGGATTGCGGGGCAACCTGCCTCCGCATGATCGCTCGTCACTATGGCCGCTTCTACTCCCTGGAGTTTCTGAGGGAATTGACCTATATGGGCAAACAAGGCGTGGACCTCCTGGGGATCAGCGATGCAGCAGAACATATCGGCCTTCAGTCGCTGGCCCTGAAAACCACTTATGATCGGCTGGTGGAGGACATCCCCATGCCTTGTATCGTTCACTGGAAACAAACCCACTTCGTGGTGGTCTACCAGGTGACCGCAAAATTTGTCTGGATCGCCGACCCCGCCGCCGGCAAGTTCAAACTGAAAAGGGAAGAATTTGAAGAGAACTGGGTCAGCGACCTCGAAGACGGCGAACCCCAGGGAGTGGTCCTTGCCCTCGAAACAACCCCCGAATTCTTTGAACGCGACGGCGAAAAGATCAACAAATCCGGGTTTGGGTACGTCTTTTCCTATTTCCAGAAGTACCGGCAGCTCATAGGCCAACTCGCGCTGGGCCTCCTCCTGGGCAGCCTCCTTCAATTGGTCTTTCCTTTCTTTATCAAATCCATTGTAGACGTCGGTATCGGCAATGTCGACATCTCGTTCCTTTGGCTGATCGTCGTCGCCCAGATCGTTCTGTTTGCTACCCAGGCGGCCGTTGAGTTTTTCCGCAGTTCAATCCTGCTGCATATCGGCGTACGGGTGAATATCAGCCTGATCTCCGACTTCCTCATCAAACTGACCAAGCTGCCGATCCGCTTCTTTGACGCGCGGCTTACCGGCGACCTGCTTCAGCGGATCGTAGACCACGAACGGGTCCAGCGATTCTTTACCTCAACAACCTTATTGTCAGCCTTTTCCTTTTTCAACTTCCTGGTCTTTTCCTTCATCCTGGTTGCCTGGAACTGGTCGGTTTTCTTTGTTTTCCTCCTGGGGACAACCCTTAACGTAGTGTGGGTCCTCTACTTCCTGCAAAAACGCAGGGACCTGGATTATAAACGGTTCGATCAGGCTGCCGAAAACCAGGGCAACCTGATCGAACTGATCAACGGCATGCAGGAGATCAAATTGCACAATGCCGAAAAACAAAAACGCTGGGCCTGGGAACGGATACAGGCCCGCCTGTTCCGCACCGGGTTGAATGCCCTGAAAATCGAACAGTTCCAACGGTCAGGGGCTACATTCATCAATGAGTCCAAAAACCTCCTCATCATCTTTTTTGTCGCCAAAGCGGTGCTGGAGGGCGAAATGACCCTGGGCATGCTCGTGGGCATCCAGTACATCGTAGGCCAGCTCAACGGCCCGATCAACCAGTTCCTTGAATTTGCCCGCTCTTTCCAGGAAGTCCGGATCAGCCTCGAACGGATGAACGAGATCCATACCAAGGAGGACGAGGAAAATATTCAGGACAAGATCACCCTGATGCCCGAATTCGGGGATCTGGTGCTGGAAGACGTCTCCTTCCAATACAACGGTCCCAATTCGCCGATTGTACTGAAAAACATCAACCTGCGCATCCCGAAGGGAAAGATAACCGCCATTGTCGGCAGCAGCGGCAGCGGGAAATCCTCCCTCATCAAATTGCTGCTCAACTTCTACCAACCGGCTGAAGGCGCTATCCGGCTCGGCGATGTCAATTTGAAGAACATCCACAACAAACTCTGGCGCGCAAAATGCGGCATCGTTTCCCCCGACGGATTCCTTTTCAATGACACCATCGCCAAAAATATCGCACTCGGCGACGAGATCATCGATAAGATCAAGTTGCTTCAGGCGGTCAAAGCGGCCAATATCCAGAATTTCATCGAGTCGCTGCCCCTGGGATACAATACCAAGATCGGCGCCGAAGGGCAGGGCCTCAGCCAGGGCCAACGCCAGCGATTACTGCTGGCCCGGGCCGTTTACAAGAACCCCGATTACCTTTTCCTGGATGAGGCCACCAACGCGCTGGATGCGTTCAATGAAATGATCATCATGGAGAACATCGAGGAGATCTTCAAGGGGAAGACCATGGTGATCGTCGCCCACCGGCTCAATACCGTCCTGAATGCCGATAATATTGTCGTATTGGAAGGCGGTGAAGTGGTAGAACAAGGCTCACACGAAGAACTGACTTACCTGCGGGGCGCCTATTACCGGCTGGTGCGCAACCAGATGGAACTCGGCGCCTGAAACCCCAAACGGAAAAACGATGAATTACCAACAGGATAATCTGGAGATCAGGAGCGAAGAGGTGCAGGAAATCCTGGGCACCCCTCCCGCCTGGCTTACCCGGTACGGCACCCTGGTGGCCATGGCCGCCATCATTTTGCTGGGTTGGATCGGTTACCTGATCAAGTACCCCGACGTGGTCAGCGGCGCCATCCGCATCACTTCCGTTGACCCGCCCAGGAAAGTGGTTGCAGAAAACGCTTCCTTCATATCGGATATCCTGATCCACAACGAAGATACCATTACCAAAGGGCAAACCCTGATGGTCTACAGGAGCAAAGCCAATTTCGGCGATGTGCTCGTCCTGGAGGATAAGGTTTCCAATATCAAGAGCCTCGACGATTCAACCCTGCTGGCGTTCAGCCCGGACAGGGACCTGATCCTTGGTGAACTGGACGACGCACTCTATAATTTCCTCGAAAAAAAAGAGGAACTGCTGGCCGTTACCTCCGGTAAGTTCAGCAACCTGGGCATCGATCAGCTGGAACGCCAGATCCGCCGGGCGCAAAGCAGCATTCAATACGAAAGACGCCGGAAGGAAAGTCTTGAAAAAGAGCTGGAGCTTGTCCGGCAGCGGTATATTCGGGAGCAGAACCTGTATAATTCCGGGCGCAGCGATATTTCCAAGGTGCGCCAGATGGAAGAAGAGGTGCTCAATTACGAGCGCATGATCCAGGGATCGGAATCCTCGGTGAAGACCCGGCAGATCGAGATCCAGATGTATGAGCGGGAGATCAGCGGCGTAAAAAGCGGTTCGTCGGCCTCCAGGGAAGGCGCGTTGAATAACCTGCGGGAAAGCTTCATCAACCTCCAGAAAAGGATCGATGCCTGGAAAAAGGAATTCCTCGTGGTCGCCAGCGCTCCCGGCGTGGTTTACCTGACCAATGACGAGGTGCAAAAGCAGCAATACGTTCGGGCGGGAACCGAACTGATGGTGATCCTGCCGACCAATACTTCCGGCATTATCGGCAAGATCAACCTGGCGCCCAACGGCTCCGGAAAGGTCAGGGCGGGCCAGAAGGTCGTCGTCAAATTTGACAGTTATCCCTTTCCGGAATTCGGCGCTGTTTTCGGCGAGGTATTCAAAAAGGGCAAGTCCCTGACCGGCGAGGAAGTGCCGATCGATGTGGTGTTTCCGAAAGGCCTGATCACCACCACGGGCAATAAACTGGAACCGGCGCAAGGCATGACCGGCAAGGTGGAGATCATTACAGAAGAAAAGCGGTTCCTGGAATGGATCTTTGAACGGTTCCGGAAGGTTTCCGTCCGGTAAATCTCCAAAAGAAAAGGCGAAGCGTTCTCCCGCAGACCCGGATCGACCTGCGGGAGAAAAGCTATGGTCAGAGGTGGATCACCTCGTCGTAGGCAGCGGCAGCAGCCTCCATGATGGCTTCGCTCATGGTAGGGTGGGGGTGCACCGATTTGATGATCTCGTGCCCCGTTGTCTCCAGTTTCCTGGCCGTCACCACTTCAGCCACCAATTCAGTGACGTTGAACCCGATCAGGTGGGCGCCCAGCCATTCACCGTATTTGGCGTCGAATATTACCTTGACAAAACCTTCTTTGGCGCCCGCGGCGCTGGCCTTGCCCGAGGCCGAGAACGGGAATTTACCGACCTTGATCTCATATCCGGCATCCTTGGCGGCTTGCTCGGTCAGCCCGACGGAAGCCACTTCCGGGGAGCAATAGGTACATGACGGGATATTGTTGTAATCCAGCGGCTCCGGATTCAGGCCGGCCATTTTTTCAACGCAGATGATGCCTTCAGCGCTGGCCACGTGGGCCAATGCCGGCCCGGGCACCACGTCGCCGATGGCGTAGATGCCGGGCACATTGGTCTGGTAGAACGGGTCGACCTGGATGACGCCGCGATCGGTTTTGACCCCGAGGTCTTCCAGTCCGATATTTTCCGTATTGGGCGTTACGCCGGCGGCCGACAGGACGACATCGCATTCTATCTTTTCAGTGGCGCCCGTTTTCCGGTTTTTGACCGTCACAACGCATCCTTTTCCTTTGGTATCGACCGTTTCCACCGAAGTATTGCCCAGGACCTTGATCCCTTTTTTCTGGTAGATCTTACCCAGTTCCTTGGAAATGTCGGCGTCCTCACGGGGTACGAGGCCTTGTTCGAGAAACTCAACGATGGTTACTTCCGTGCCGATGGTGTGGTAGAAATAGGCAAATTCCACGCCGATGGCGCCGGCGCCGACCACTACCATTTTTTTAGGTTGTTTGGGAAGGGACATGGCCTTCCGGTATTCGATGATCTTTTCGCCGTCGATCGGCACGTTGGGCAGTTCTTTTGCGCGCCCGCCGGTTGCTATGATCACGTTTTTGGCCGTATAGGTCTGGGTTTTGCCGGCGCTGTCCTTGACTTCCACCCCTTTGCTTTTGGTCAGTTTGGCAACACCGTTTATGACATCGATCTTGTTTTTCCGCATCAGGAAGGTCACCCCTTTGCTCATTCCGTCGGCTACGCCGCGGCTTCTCTTGATGGTGGCGTCAAAGTCGATCTTCGGGCTGGCGGCTTTAATGCCGTAATCCTCTGCGTGCTGGAAGTATTCGAAGACCTGAGCGCTTTTCAGCAGGGCTTTGGTGGGTATGCAGCCCCAGTTGAGGCAAATGCCGCCAAGCGATTCCCGCTCAACAACGGCAACTTTCATTTTAAGTTGCGCAGCGCGGATGGCAGCCACGTATCCCCCCGGGCCGCTCCCGATCACGATAAGATCATAATTCATATGGTATTCTTTTTATATCAACAAACTTATGAATGAACAACCGCCGGGCCGCTTAGTTTCAAGCTTCGGCGTTTGTGGCCGCAAATATAGACCGGCTTTTTCAAAAAGCAAAAAGCCCCGTTGCGATTACGCAACGGAGCCACTAACCTACTGATACTAATATATCTTCGCGGGCTGACCGTTATTATCGAACTTATTACTGATTGTACCGAAAGGCGTTGGAAAAAAAGGTCTGTATGACAAATCCCGAAGCATCCGGTTTCCGGTCAGTGCCGGAATACAGGGTTTTGCACCTTGCCGGATTAAAAACGGAATTGATCATCGCCTTTATTTGATGCCGTAAAATTAGAAAGTTTAACCCTTCCCGGCAAATATTTTCGACAAAATTTTATTCGGATTTTCAATTTAAGCTTTTGTCATTTTTTTGATTAAAAATATAATCTTCAATAATATACAAATATAAAAATTAACTAATATTTAAAGCGTTTGCGGCCCGGAAAGACTAAAAAACAAGGGCCTTCGGACATTTGGTAATGAGCGCCCGGAATCAGGGCCGGTCGGATAATGTTATGACTAAAATAGCATCCTTTTGCGTACCCTCTGTTTCAACTTTAACATAAAACCCGGGCTGAAGCGCAGTGGGCTCGCCGGTTCCGATTTCGTCGGATTGCGCCTCGATGGCTTCGGCCCATTCCTCAAAAACCAGGAACTCCGGACCAAGGCCCGCGATCCGTTCAAATTGCCGGACCGCCAGCGCGATCACCTGGCCTGGTGTTCCGGGAATCCGGGCCCCCGGCAGTTGAAACCGAAATTCCTGTTTTAAATGATCGCAACCGGACTGTATGATATGGAGCCTTGCGCCGTCTTCGTCAAAGGAGAGGTCTTCTTTTCCGGCTGCCCCGTCATAGGAAAAGTGATGATCGCTGATCGCGTTGGTTCCTTCGGGGAATATGGCTTCCGGGACCGCGTAAAGGCAGTCGGAGAGATCCCGGTTATCTTCCTGCTTGGTCTGGCAGCTCAACACAGCGAATACAGTCAGTAAAAGTGCAGCGTATTTAATCATAACGTATGATTGAATGAATCGGGGATCCGTCTTTTTGGCAGGATAGATGAGCCGCTGTGGATTGGGGCAAGGTTTTGCTTAGATTGCCCAAAGATATGAAACTAACCCGATGTATTTTACGCAAGAAAAGGGGACGGGGTTTCAAAACCGGGGCTGGATTTCATGCCGGGGGAAGCTTGAATACAGCCGCCCCCGGTAATGGAAACGGAAAGTTTTAGAACATTTCCGTAGCTGCAAAGTGGAAGCTGCCTTCCCTGGCCGCATTTTCATCGGAATCAGCGCCGTGTACGGCATTTTCGCCGATGCTCGTGGCGTACAGCGCCCGGATGGTACCCGGAGCTGCCTTGGCGGGGTCGGTTGCGCCGATCAGCGTGCGGAAGTCCTCCACCGCGTTTTCCTTTTCAAGAATAGCCGCGACAATGGGGCCGCTCGACATAAAATCGACGAGTTCCTGGTAAAAGGGGCGTTCCTTGTGGATTTCGTAGAATTCACCGGCTTTTTCGGGAGAGAGCTTGGTCAGTTTCATCGCTACAATCCGGAATCCGCCTTCATTGATCTTGGCCAGAATTCCGCCGATATGGCCGGCTTTGACCGCGTCCGGCTTGATCATGGTAAACGTTCTGTTTCCTGCCATGAGATAAGTCCTGATTTTAATGGTTTTTTAAAAAGAGGTGCAAAAGTAATCCATATTGTTTTTAATACCTAAAGGCCCACCTTTAATCTTTGGTTAAATTCATAATTTTTATCATCTTCGCGCCTTGATTTTAACTTGCGATGGATTTTTTTGCAAACGACATTAAACCCGTTCTGGCCACACCGAAAAATGTGGTCATTACTTCGCACAGGAACCCGGACGGCGATGCGATTGGCTCCTCCCTGGGGCTTTACCATTTCCTGAGAGGATTGGGCCATTTCGTGACGGTGATCGTCCCGTCCGAATACCCGGACTTTCTGGACTGGATGCCCGATGTCACCAAGATCATCGTTTTTGATAATCAACCCGAAGAAAGCCAGGCCGCCATCGAGCAGGCCGACCTTTTCTTTTTCCTGGATTTCAACGACCTGGAGCGGATTGATAAGCTCGGTGAGATGATCGCCCCCAGGAAGGGAACCAGGATCATGATCGATCATCACCTGTACCCGGAAAATTGCGCGGACTTCATCATCTCCGATCCGGATGCCAGCTCCACCAGCGAAATGGTGTACGATTTCATTTCGGCCCTGGGTTTCAGGAGCAAAGTGGACAAGATCATCGCGGAATGCATTTACACCGGGATCGTCACGGATACGGGGTCCTTCAAATATGCGACCTCCTCCAAGCTTTTCCGGACGGTCGCCGACCTGCTCGAATTCGGTGTTGATGATTACCTGCTGCAGGACCTGATCTTCAATTGCATGTCGGTAAAACAATTGCGCCTGCTCGGTCACTGCCTGCACAACAGAATGGAGATCCTGGAGGAATACCAGACCGGGATCATTGCGCTGACAAAGGAAGATTACGCCAATTTCGAAATTCAGCGGGGCGACACCGAAGGGATCGTCAATTACCTGCTCAAGCTCAAAAACGTAAAACTGGCTGCCTTCATAACCGAACAACCTACCATTGTAAAGCTTTCCCTGAGGTCCAAAGGTGATTTCTCGGTCCAGGAAATCGCCAAAAAACACTTTAAAGGCGGCGGGCACAAGAATGCCGCCGGCGGATACTCCTTTCAGGGCCTTAAAACCACCGTTCGTAAATTCAAAGAGATTTTACCAGAGTATCGTTTACAAATCATTCAATAATCCAAATTTCAATTTATGCGTTCAGCATTAATTTTTGCATCACTGGTCGGGTTGGTCGCGTTGGCTGGGCTGGCCGGTTGTGGCAACAACTCAAAAAGCCTGGTTACTGCGGATGGTACGGAGTACATTATCCATACGAAAACCGGAAATCCGCTGCCGAACCCGGGAGACTGGGTATATTTTCACGCATACATCCGCAATGGGGAGGAGGTAGTCAATACCAGCCGCAAAAGCCCTAATGTGCCTTATGTACAAATTCCTGCGAATGTCGACAGTGAAAAAGGGCAGTCCGTCCTTCAGGTGCTTCAGAACATGGGCGTCGGCGACAGCGCCACCATTGTGGTCCGCCTCGACACCATCGATCCGAAACCTCCGGGGTTTGAAGAAGCCAGCGTACTCTATTACGACCTGGTGATCCAGGAGATCAAAACCGATGCAAAGTTCCAGGAGGAAGTGCAGGCCGAACGGGCCAAAAAAATGGAAGCTGCTCAGGCTGCTCAGGCCCAATTGCCCGAAATTCAGGCGCTGATCAAAGACGAAGCGGCCAAGTATACCTCCAACTCGCTGGGCTCAGCGCTCCAAACCACCAATTCCGGGTTGAAATACATCATCCACGAGGAAGGTACAGGTAAGGCGGCTGAACCAGGCAGAAATCTGACTGTTCATTATTACGGTGTGCTGAAAGACGGCTCCATGTTTGACAATTCGTACGAACGTGGCGAACCGATCGACTTCCAGCTGGGCGTCGGCTCTGTGATTCCCGGTTGGGATGAAGGCTTCGCCTTGCTGAAGGAAGGGACAAAGGCCACCTTGTTCGTGCCGTATTCCCTTGCCTACGGCGAGGCTGGGTCGCCGCCGGTGATCCCGGAAAGATCGGACCTTATATTTTATGTTGAATTATTAAAAGTTAACTAAAACCATGACGGTAGAGCAATTCAAAGACTTGAAGCAGCGGCTCGCCTTGTTAAGGAGGTATCTTTGACGTCGATGAGCGACTGATTCAAATCGAAGAAAAAGAACAACAGACCGCCGACCCTAATTTCTGGAACGACCCTCAGGCCGCCGAAAGCACCCTGAAGGCGTTGAAAAGCCATAAACAGTGGGTCGAGCAATTCACCAGGGTGGCCAACCTGATCGACGAGGTTGAAGTCCTTCAGGAATTTGTCCGGGAAGGCGACGCCACCGAAGAGGACCTGGAGGCCCAGTACGACCTGTCCCTGGAGGCAGTGGAAGAGTTGGAATTCCGCTCTACGCTCAACAGGCAGGAAGACGAATTGGGCGCCGTACTGGAGATCAATGCCGGGGCCGGCGGCACCGAAGCCTGCGATTGGGCGGAGATGCTGCTGCGGATGTACGCCATGTGGGCCGAAAGGCGCGGGTTCAAGATCAATGAGCTCAACCGCCAGGACGGTGATGTGGCCGGCATCAAATCCGCAGAGCTGGAAGTAGCCGGAGATTTTGCCTACGGCTGGCTCAAAGGCGAAAACGGCGTCCACCGGCTCGTACGGGTCAGCCCCTACAACGCACAAGGCAAAAGGATGACCTCTTTCGCTTCCGTTTTTGTACACCCCATGGTGGACGAACGGATCGAGGTGGAGATCAACCCGGCCGACCTGGATTGGGATACCTTCCGCTCCAGCGGCGCGGGCGGCCAGCACGTCAATAAAACGGAGTCCGCTGTCCGCGTAAGGCATATTCCGTCCGGAATTGTCGTTGAGTGCCAGCAGGAACGGTCCCAGCACATGAACCGCGACAAAGCGATCCAAATGCTGAAATCCAGGCTCTATGAACGCGAACTGGAGCGGCAGATGGAGGAGCGCAGCAAGATCGAATCCGCCAAGATGAAGAATGAGTGGGGGTCACAGATCCGCAGTTACGTGCTGGATGACCGCAGGGTAAAAGACCACAGGACCGGCCACCAGACCAGCCAGACCGATTCGGTGCTGGACGGAGACCTGGACGGTTTCCTCAAAGCCTTCCTGATGCACCACGAAGGCAGCAACGGGGTTGAGGATTAATCCGGCCCGCAGTGAATGATTTCCGTTATGGCTTGCCGGCAAGCCATAACGGATTTTTTTTGCCGGCAACCAATGACCGGCGCCATTTTTCCGTTAAAGTAGAAAACTTCTTCTATTGGATCGAGATCATATCAGCCTTTCCCGGCAATTGGGCGTATTGCAGGTTGGGGCGACGGCCCTGTTTTTGGGTCGCGCCTGGCAACATTGGTTCTGGGATACGCCGTACCGGGCCCTGCTTTGGGACGAACATTGGGTGGGCCCTATCGTGAAAAAATTCGGAGGGACCTGGGATGCCTACGCCGCCAGTGCGGCTACCGACAGGATTATCCAATGGTCGATCGAAAGCCTTGGGTGGTTTTATCTGCTTTGCGCGCTGGCCGCCATCCTGATCAGGCGATTCCCCAGGGCGGGCGGCGGCTTTATGATCGCCGGATCGGCAGGCCTGATCGTTTTATCTGCTTTGTACTATAAGGAACACTTTTTTTATATCGGTCAGTTGCTGGAATATACCCTGCAATGGAGTTTCCCCCTGATCTTGTGGTATTTTGTGCGAAACCGGGGGTTTGACCGGTCCCTGTTTTTGGCGCTGCGGGTCGCCGTCGCCCTGACGTTCACTTGCCACGGATTGTATGCCGTAGGGTTCTATCCGGTTCCGGGGCAGTTCGTCTCCATGACCATGAATATTCTTGGGTTGGGCAATGCGGAAGCCGTACAATTCTTGCGGGTTGCGGGGATACTTGACTTTATTGTTTCGGCGGGTTTGTTTATCCCGGACAACAATGTCCGCAAGGCGGCCCTGGTCTATTGCATTTTCTGGGGTGCGGCCACCAGCTTTGCCCGGGTAGGGGCGTTCGTCCATTGGGCTGACTTCTGGCATGATCTTCATCAGTGGCTGCTGGAAACCTTGTACAGGTTTCCCCATTTCATGGGGCCGTTGGCCGGCGTTTTGTACCTGTTGGGGCAGTCCAAAACGCCGGCTGCCGTGATCAGGCCCGATTATTCGAACAGTTGATCGTAGGTATTTGCGTTTCCCTGGGCAGATTTTTCCGGATTGCTCCGCTTGCTGTTGAGGTCCAGGGTATCGCTTTGCGATTTCTTGTTGCCGTCCAGCAGCATCAGGGTACTTTCCTTTTCCCACTGTTCCAGCATTTTCAGGCCTTCCTCTTCGAAAACGCCGTTTTGGAGGTCTACAGAGTCCATGATCTTGGACGACATCTCCATGAATCGTTCCATTTCTCCGACCTTGCTGGCGACATCCTCCGCCACGGCTTCCATGGCCATTTCAAACATGGCGCGCTTATCGGGGTCGCCGGTCATGACACTCATAGCCGATTGCATGGCGGAGTGGCTGGCCCGGATGGCCTTGCGTTCCTGCTCCTTCAGCGAAACCTGATCTTTGGTGTCTTCCAGCAGGATCTCTGAATTTTGGTGCATTTTATTCAGGATCCGGTACAGCACGTCCATTTTCTGGTACAGCACCTGGTATTTCTGGTTGCTGTCTTTCAGTCGGGCAGCTTTGCGGGTAGCCAGCACGAACTGCTGCTCCTTGTCCTTGCTTTTAGCGGCTGCGGCCAGCTTGAGGTTCTCCTGGATATCTTTTTCGTTGGACTCTATCAGGGTGGAAATCTTCCGCATCTGGCCGCGCAGGATGCCGATCTGCTTGCGCATCTTGACGAGGTTATCGCTGAGGTCCTCCACATAGCTTTTGAGTACGCCGATCGGGTCGATATTCACAAAAACACCGGTCAGCCAGCGCATGACGCTTTTGTACATATACCAGATCAGGCTCCGCATTTTCGGATCCAGGATCAGGTACAACACCGCACCGATGGCCATCAGTGATCCTGCCAGGTAGAGGGTATTGGCAAAAATGGTCTGCCAGGGCAGGGTTACGATCAGGTATCCGGCCAAAGCGGCCAATCCCGCCAGAAAAATCAGACCGGTCATCCCTTCCGGGCGTTTCCAGAAGGATTTTTGTTTGAACTCCTGATTGTTGAATTGAGCTATATCAGACATTTCGATTCAATTATGTTAAAGGTTTTGCTGGATATGGTCGATATCCATCTGAATTTGATTCATCAGGCTTTGGAGTGTTTTTTCAAAGGCTTCACCCGTAGCTTCGATCCGTTCCTTGTCCGCCTGTATCTGCTCGTCGGCAGTGTCAATGACAGCCTGCTTTTTGGTGATGCCTTCTTCCAGTTCGCGGATCTTGGCCTTGAATTCTTCCACCTGTTTTTTCAGTTTCTCTACTTCCAGCCGTTTACCTTCCACTTTGCTGCGCAGATTTTCCTGGAGGGCTTTGCTGAATTCGGCTTTTTCCGCCATCAGGACCTTCTTGTAGTGGTCGGCCGTTTGGAGCAGTTTTTCTTTGGTCAATCCCATGGTTGAAGCTGTGGCAAAAGCCGATTTGATGGCCATAGCTTCGTCCATGTTCATTTGGGTGAGCGCCGCAAGGGATTGCTTGAATTCCAGATAATCAAACCCCGGGAGGTTGGCGTTCTCCAGTGCTTTGGTCAGAACGTTTATGCTTCTTTCATCCAGTCCGTGGTGATTTCCGAAAATAGATTTTAATTTGCTCTGCATTGCGTGTTTATTTTGAAAACTACAATATAAGTGAATCGGTTAAGATTTTCCAATTGTTTTTCGATGATTACCGGGTTATTGTCGGTAAATCCTAGCAGAAAACGGAAATTGACCGGCAAAGGATTTCATCCCCTGACCTCTACATGGCTGAATCCGTTCCCTTTTTTGAAGACCTGGATCTGGACGCCGATGCGCTCTTTTAAGGTCTGCACGTGTGATATCAGGCCGATTTTCTTACCGGTGGCCTGCAAATTTTCAAGGGTGCTGATCGCGAGGTCCAGGCTGCTGTCGTCAAGGGTGCCGAATCCTTCGTCGATGAACAGCGATTCGATCCGGGTTTGTTTTCCGGCCAGGTCGCTCAGGCCCAGCGCCAGGGCCAGGCTCACCAGGAAGCTCTCGCCGCCGGACAAGGTATTCATAGACCGGGTATTATTGGCCTGGTAGGTATCTATGATGTCCAGCTCAAGGTCCTCATCGCTGCGTTTCCGGATATAGTATCTTCCATTGAGCTTTTCGAGCTGGATGTTGGCCAGTTCAACCAGTTTCTGCAAGGTGAGGCCTTGTGCGAATATCCTGAATTTCTTGCCGTCGGCCTGGCCGATGAGGTCGCTTAACCGGGCCCACCTCAGCAATTCTCTTTTCTGGGCTTCGATCCGGTTATTCAGTTCATCTGCCGATTGCTTGCGCCGCGCTTGTTCGGCCAGTTTTTCCCGAATGGCGCCGGTTTCCTGAAGGGCGGCCTGGAGGTTTGTTTCCGCTTCCGCCAGTTTGGCTTCTGCCGCAGCCCGGTCCGGCTGGCCCTGGAGTTTTTCCTCCGCCAGCGCCAGCGATTTGCTGTTTTCCGGCATGGATTCAGACAGGCTGATTTCTTTCTGTTCCAGCGCCTTTTTCATACCCAGTATCTTGTTTTCCGATTCCTCCGGCAGGATGGCCGCTTCAGCGGCGGACAGGGATTCAAATCCCGCCGACTGCAATTTGGGGGCCAGTTCGGCGGTCACCCGGGTGATCCGGTTGCTGATTTGCTCCAACTGGCGGGCTTTATCCTCCAGCAGCCGGCCGCCGGAGGTGATCTCACCGCCGATCCTGTTTATTTCTTCCTGCAAGGCCTTACTTTCGGATTCAGTCTGCTCCAGCGCCTGCAGTTTTAGTTCCCGTTCCGAACGGGGGTCTTGGTCTCCGAATTTGGTGATCCGGTCCTGTTGCAGGTGGTCAAAATCCGTTTTGCTTTTCGAAAGCTGACCGGCCAGTTTTTTTTGTTTATTCCGGAGATCGCCTGCTTTTTCGCTGTCCAGGCGGATGGACTCTTCCAGTACGGCTTTCGCCTCTTTTTGTTGGAGCAGATCCAGTTGGGCCTGTTCGAAACGGGCGGCCATGCCCGAAAGTTGTTCGAATACGGCTTTGCCGTTGGCGGGTTCAAAAGTGATCCCGTACTTTTTCAGCATTTCGTTCAGGTGGTCCGTTTCCCGGGCAAATTGCTGTTCAAGCGCCTCCAGCTGAAGCCGTGTGCTTTCGGTTTTTTCGGCCAAAAGGACTGCGGCATTTTCCTGTTTGGCGACATTTTCAGCCAGGGATTTTTCGTTTTTTTCAAGAAGGTCCAGTTCCTGATTAAGCCGGCTGAGCTCATTTTCCACCGATTTCCTGGATTGGATCAGGTTTTCCTTCTCGCGGATGTTGTTTTCAAGGGCCTCGATCTGAGCCTCTTCAAATCGCCTTGGGCCGATATGGACGGCAAGGTGCTGGATCTTGTTTTCAAATTCAAGTATCCTTTCGAGCTGTTTTTTAAGCTGGCCCTGCTTTTCTTCCCGGTCCTCGCCTATGAGTTGCGCTATCTGCGCATTGAGGTTGGCGTGCTGCCGGCCCAATTCGGCATATGCTGAAAAGGCGGTTTCGTACGCTTTCCGTGCGTTTTCCATTTCAGCCTGGGCTTCATCCACAAAGGGTTGAAAATGAGGGTGATCTCTGAATGGGTGATGGGTGGAAAGGCAGACCGGGCAAGGATCGCCCTCCTTTAACTGCGCGCGGTCCTTTTCGTAGCTGGCAATGGACAATTGTTGCTCAAAGACTTTCTGCTTGTACTGAAGAACAGGCAAAAGGCTTTCTGTCCGTTCAAAAGCGGTCATGAATTGTTTGCTGAGGTTCAGCTCCGCCCTTTGGAGGTTTTCCAGCTCCTCTTCGGTTTCCGACAGGTCGGTCAGCATGCTTCTGTACTGCTCGGAAAGTTGCAGCAACTGTTCAAGGTGTTGTTTTTCTTTGCCGAGTCCGTCGATCTCCCGGAATACCAGGGCGATCAGTTCACTGCGGGTACTGGCGAAGGTTTCGGGCAGGGCAGCCTCAAATTCGGCAGCCAGCTTTTCCCTTTTGTTTTCATTGGCGGCATATTGGTTCCGGGCGGATTCAAGGCTTGCCCGGCGGGTTTCGGCTTCCTCGCTTTGCCGCGACAATTCGTCCTGAAGGCTTTTTTGCTGCCTGAATATATCCCGCATCTGTTCCCTCCGGATCTCAAAACCCGGCAGGTCGTTCCGGAGGTTGCTCCATTGGTCATTTTCTTTCAGCCAGGATGCCAATTCGGAAATTTTGCGGACCGCATCAGTCTTAACAGCCTCATTGCCGGTTATTCTGGTCGAAACGGCGGCGAGCTCTTCCTCCAATGCCGCCAGATCGGCTTCCTGTTGGAGCAGCTGTCCCTGCTTCTCGGCCAGGGTGGTATCCAACCTGAGGATCTCCTCGTACAGTTGCTGAAAGTCAGCCCAGTCCGCTTTCTGGGTTCGAAGCCGGCCGGAAACGGCTTCCTGGGCGGCTTTTTTGGTCGCGGACTCCTGGTCAAAGGATTCAAGCCGGGTCCTGATCTGCCCGATCTCAGCCGAAATATTCACTTTTTCGAGCTCCCAATCCCTGATCCGGTGGAGGTCGGTTTTGTACGGGGCGGCTTGCTGGCTGGCTTCCAGGAGGGAAAGGTCCTTGGCCAGCAATTCTTTATCGCTGGCCAGTTGCTGATGTTGCCGCTCCAATTCGCCGGCTTTCAACCGGAGGTCTTCCAGCCGGCCCCAATCGAGCAGCAAGGCTTGCAAGGTCTTGATTTCCTGTTCCGTCGATTTGGTTTTGGCGGTCAGTTCTGCCTGTTTTTCATCCAGCTGTTTACGCTCTTCGGGAGAGAGCAGGGACAGCTGGTCCCTTTGCCGGCGCAGGTCTTCCAGCAGGCGGGCTTCTTCCTTGTTTCGCTCAAAAGCCGCAATGGAAAGCTCCGTATAAATGGCCGAACCGGTAATGCGTTCCAGCAGGTCGCTTCGTTCCCGCTCTCCGGCCCGCATGAAGGCGGCAAAGTCTCCCTGGGAAAGAAGGGCTGACCGGGTGAAGCGGTCGTAGTCAAGACCGGTCGCTGCCTCTACTTGTTCGTCCACCTCCCTGATCTTTTCCGCGATGATTTCAAAGACTTCTTTATCCGGATTCCAAAGGGCGAGCTCCCGCTTGGGGCCTTGTATGGAGCCGTCCACCTTGCCGCGGCTGCGCCATATATTCCAGGTGGCGCGGTATTTGCCGCTCTTGCTTTCAAAATCCACCTGCGCCAGGCTTTCCGCGGTCCCGTAGCTCATCACTTCCCTGACCTCCTTGTTGCGGTGAACCCGTCCGTACAGGGCAAGGGTAATGGCGTCGAGTATGGTCGTTTTTCCTGCGCCGGTATCCCCGGTTATAGCAAATAACCCGGACTCCAGCAACGGGGACCGCTCGAAGTCTATGGTCACCGGTTCCCGGAGGGAGTGGATATTTTTGATATGTATGCTCAATATCCGCATGGATCAATTGATAAAGGCCGGATCCGCATCCAGGGTGAGCCGGTCGCGGCGGTTTAACCTTTCATCCAGTCCTTTGGTCTTAACCAATTCGTATTCAATAAAGTATCTGGCTGTAATTAATTTTCCGCCGTAAAACGCCTTTTCCTCCTCTCCGGTTGAATTTTTCAGGGAACCGGTGGCAATCGCGGCCTGTTTGAGCCATTGCCAGCTGATAACGACTATTCCGAAGTATTCCAGATAAAGGGTAGCGTCAGCCAGAAAGACCTCGGGTTTGTCCTCCATGGCCAACCGGATCAGCCCCAATGTCGTTTTGTGGAACTGCCTGACCGTGTTTTCCAGGGCTTCCGCCATGTCCCGGAGGTCATCAATTGCCCTTGCGGATTCGATGACGGCCTTGATTTCCTCCAGGAGCCAGGTCATGGCCTTGCCGTCTTCCAGCAAGACCTTTCGCCCCAGAAGATCCATCCCATGGATGCCTGTCGTGCCTTCATAGATGGCGTTTACCCGGATGTCGCGATAAAATTGTTCGATCGGAAAATCGTCGCAATACCCGGCGCCGCCAAGGCATTGCATGGCTGTGCTGACCGCTTGAATGCCCATTTCCGCCGGATAGGATTTCGCAACGGGTGTCAGGAGTTCCAACAACAAATGAGCCCGTTGTTTTTCTTCCGGGAGCCCTACCGTTGCCAGGTCAGCATAATAACTGCACTGCAAGAGCAGGGCGATGCTGCCCTCGACCACGGCTTTCTGGAAGAGCAGCATTCTTTTTACGTCGGCGTGTTCGATGATCAGCACCTGAGGTTGAGCGACATCCTTATTGGAAGGATGGCGCCCCTGCGGCCGTTCGTTGGCGTACTTCAGCGCCGCATAATAAGCGGCTGAAGCCGTGCCGATGGCCATAATGCCGGTGGCGACCCTGGCTTCGTTCATCATCAGGAACATGTGTGCGAGGCCTTTGTGAGGCTGGCCGACCAGGTACCCTTTGCAATCATTCTTTTCGCCCAGCATCAGGTGGGCAGCCACATAACCTTTTTGCCCCATCTTGCCGAATATGCCCGCTGTGACAACGTCATTCGCAACAAGCTCGCCCCCTTCAGGCCTGAATTTGGGTACGGCAAACAGAGAGATCCCGCGAGCCCCTTCCGGGGCGCCCTTGATCCTGGCCAGCAGCAGGTGAATGACATTATCGACAGCCCGGTGGTCGCCTCCGGAAATGTAGATTTTCTGACCGCTGATGCGATAACTGCCGTCCGGTTGCGGTTCGGCCGCAGTGGTGATATCCGATAGGGAACTGCCTGCCTGGGGTTCGGTCAGGGCCATCGTTCCCTGCCAGTCTCCGGCATACATTTTGGGGACGAAGGTCCGGTTCAGGTTTTCATCACCGAAGGTCCTGATCAGGTTGGCAGCCCCCCGGGTGAGGAAGGCGTAGCTCGCCGCATTGCCGTTGGCGGCATAAAAGATCAGCAGGCAGGCATTGAAGACCGTCCAGGGCATTTGCTGGCCGCCGGCTGCAAAGTCGTCCGTAGCGGCAATCCATCCGCCGTCTGCCAGAGCCTTGATGGCGGGCCTCAGGGTGGGGTGGACCCAGACTTCGCCGTCCTGGAAACGGGCTTTGTCCTTATCCATTTCCCGGTAATGGGGAAACAAGTGGATGTCGCCGATTTGCCGGGCCGCGTCAAGGCTCATATCTATAGCTTCCCGATCATAGGCGGCATGCTTCTCAAACCGGGTCAGCCCTTCGGCATCCAGCACCTCGTGAAGCAGGAACCGGAGGTTGCGGAAATGGATGTATTGATTAATCATTTATAATAAAAATTTACTCATTCAAAATTTCCCCAGCAATTTTCAATTGCTTGAAAACCGGTAACCCCTGACAAAATCCGCCGCATCCATGCGTTTCCGGCCCTGAAGCTGGAGTTCCAGTATTTCCACGAATCCGTCGGCGGCGGCGAATTTTATGTAGGTTTTTTCATCCGTGACCATCCGGCCGGAAGGGTAGGGGTGAGGCTCCTGAACCGGTCTGGAGCGCAGGATCTTCAATTCAAGGTCGTCCAGAACGGTCCAGGCGCCGGGAAAGGGGCTGAGACCTCGAATGAAGTTGTGGACGGCCCGGGCAGGTTGATCGAAATTGATCCGGCCGGTTTCCTTGGATAGTTTCGGCGCCGGGCAGGCCAGGGCCGGATCCTGCCGGTGGAGCCGGTAATCGCCGGATTCAATTGCCCGGACGGTCTTCAGAACGAGTTGGGCGCCAAGGTCCATCATGCGGTCGTGCAATTCTCCGGCCGTTTCATCCGGCCCGATCGGGGTCCGCTCCTGAAAGATCACATCACCGGTATCGATTTCATGACGGATGAAAAAAGTGGTTACGCCGGTTTCCGTTTCGCCGTTGATGACGGCCCAGTTGATGGGCGCGGCGCCCCTGTATTTGGGCAGGAGGGATCCGTGCAGGTTGAAGGTTCCCGATCCGGGCATATCCCATACGATCTCGGGCAGCATTCTGAACGCAACGACCACCTGGAGGTCGGCATTCAGGGAACGAAGCTCCCGGATGAATTCAGGATTCCGGAGCTTTTCGGGTTGAAGAATCTTCAAACCGGTTTCCAGGGCATATTTTTTGACTGCCGATGTCAGTACCTGGTGGCCCCCGCGGCCGCCCATTTTATCCGTAGCAGTGATCACCCCTACAATATCGTATCCGTTTTCAACCAGGATTTTAAGGGAAGGAACCGCAAATTCCGGGGTTCCCATAAATACAATGCGTAAGCTCATAAAGGAAGGCCTTTTTATTCAGTATTCGTCAGCGTAAAAATAGCAAATCCTTTCAAGCGAAAGACTTTAGGATTAAATTCATAAATTAGCAGCGCTTTAAGTACAGAAATCACAACATGATCCAATTCAAGACCAGGACGCTGACCATATTTGAAAGCGCTCTTTTCAGGACAACCTCCGGTTTGTATACCGGGAACGGCGCCCTTGTGCTGGTAGACCCTACCTGGTTGCCGGACGAAGTGGCCGCGATCAGGCATTACCTTGACGACCTGACCGGCAAACAGGGCCTGCATTTGATTTTCACCCATTCCGACTACGACCACATCATTGGCGACGGGGCATTTCCGGAAGCGAAAACCGTAGCTTCGCGGGCCTTTACCGAAAGCGCTGATAAGGCGGAGCAGGTCCGCCTTATCCGGGAATTTGATGAGAAATATTACCTGGACCGGCATTACCCGGTCGGCTACCCGGAAATCGACTTCGTTATCGACGAAGACGAACAATTCCTGGCCGCCGGAGAAGCCAGACTTTCTTTCTGGCTGGCGCCCGGTCATAATCCGGACGGCATCCTGACCCTCATAGAGCCGGACGGCATCCTTTTTGCCGGAGATTATCTTTCGGATGCCGAATTTCCGTTCGTGTACCACAGTTTCAGGGCCTACCGCGAAACCTTGGTCAAAATTGACATCCTGGTGCGGTCCGGCCGGGTGCGGGTCCTTATTCCCGGCCACGGGTCGGTTTGTACCGCCACCGAGGAGATGCAAAAGCGGTTATCAGCTGCTCATGCCTACCTGGACACCCTCGAAGATTGCCTGCTCAATAACAAGCCGTTTCCGGAGCAGCAGCTATGGTCAGATTATAAATACAAGGCCGGCCAGCAGGAATACCATGAGAAGAACATCGAACTCTTCCGCCGGGAATTCGGCCTCTGACCAAAAGAGACTGTTCAAAACAGTGTTTTCGCGCAAAGACGCAAAGACGCAAAGATTTGATTTTTAGCAAGCTGCGCATGCTAAAAATGCGGTTGACACAAAATGCTGAATAGTCTCGACCAAAACAAACAACCACAAACAACCACAAACCATCATAAACAACCACAAACAACCACAAACAACCATAAACAACCACAAACCATCATAAACAACCACAAACAACCACAAACAACCACAAACAACCACAAACAATCATAAACAACCACAAACAATCATAACCCCAAAACCACCCACATTCAATCCGCTAAGGTTATATTTGCGCCAAAATAAAAAAAACAAGCATGTCAAAAGTCCTGATCATTGGAGCCGGAGGAGTCGGAAGAGTTGTTGTTTTCAAATGCGCACAACACCCTGAAGTGTTTTCGGAGATCCTGCTGGCCAGCCGTACCAAATCGAAATGCGACGTCATAGCCGAGGACGCCAAAAAGGCGACCGGCCACAAGCATATCGCCACAGCCGCTGTTGACGCTGAGAATGTGCCGGAATTGACAGCTTTGATCCGCAGTTTCGGGCCGGAGCTGGTGATCCACGTTGCGTTGCCTTACCAGGACCTGACCATCATGGAGGCCTGCCTGGCAGCCGGCGTTCATTATATGGATACGGCCAATTACGAACCGAAGGACGAGGCCAAATTCGAATATAAGTGGCAATGGGCCTATCACGACCGCTTCAAGGAAAAAGGCTTGCTGGCCCTCCTGGGTTGCGGATTCGACCCCGGCGCCACGAGCGTATTCACCGCCTATGCCGCCAAACACCATTTTGATGAGATCCATTACCTGGATATTGTCGATTGCAATGCCGGGGACCACGGCAAGGCGTTTGCCACCAATTTCAACCCCGAGATCAATATCCGGGAGATCACCCAGAAAGGAAAATATTATGAGGATGGTGAATGGCTGGAGATCGACCCCCATTCCGTTATGAAACCCCTTACGTACCCGGGGATCGGCCCGAAGAAATCGTACCTGATCTTCCACGAAGAACTGGAATCGCTGGTCAGGAATTTTCCAAGCCTCAAGCGGGCCCGCTTCTGGATGACCTTCGGCGATGAATACCTGACCCACCTGCGCGTGATTCAGAATATCGGCATGTCCCGCATCGACCCGGTCATGTATAAAGGCGTCGAGGTGATCCCGCTGGAATTCCTGAAATACGTCCTTCCCGATCCGGGCGAACTGGGAGAAAACTATACCGGACAAACCTCCATCGGTTGCCGGATCAGGGGAACCAAGGACGGCAAGGAAAAAACCTATTACGTCTGGAACAACTGCAGCCACCAGGCCGCTTATGACGAAACCGGCACCCAGGGGGTGTCCTATACAACCGGCGTACCGGCCATGATCGGCGCCATGATGGTACTGACCGGACAATGGCAGGGGAAAGGCGTATTCAACGTCGAACAATTCAACCCCGATCCGTTCATGGATAAAATGAACCAATACGGCCTGCCCTGGCACGAGGAAGTGAACGGTGACCTGGAGTTCGAAAAATAGTCTGTTTGCCGGCGGCTTACCGGATGGTTGAATGGCCGGTGAGCCGCCGAATCAAAAACTGCTTGGACCATGTCACCTATCAGCCAGTACGATAAAGCTCCTTCGCCTGCCTTTATTCTGGAAGAGGCGCTGTTGATCCGGAACCTCGAATTGATCAAAAGCGTCCGGGAAAGGGCCGGTGTGTCCATTATTCTCGCATTGAAGGGATTCGCCATGTGGCCGGTCTTTCCCCTGGTCGGACGTTATTTATCCGGCGCAACGGCCAGTTCCCTGCACGAGGCCAGGCTGATCTTTGAAGAGATGGGGGTGAAGGCTCATACCTATGTGCCGGCCTACAAACCCGATGAATTCGAAGAGATCCTGCATTACAGCAGCCATATTACCTTTAACTCAGTCGGACAGTTCCATCGCTATATCGATCAGGTAAAAGCTGCTCCCCATGGGGTGAGCGCCGGCATCCGGGTCAATCCGGAATATTCAGAGGTTGAAGTTGCGCTGTACAATCCGGCCGCTCCGGGGTCCAGGCTGGGCGTAGATCCCGCGGGCTTTCCGAAAGAATTGCCGGACGGGCTGGAGGGTTTGCATTTCCATACCCTTTGCGAGAGCACATCGCATGCGCTGGAGCACGTACTGGCGCATTTTGAAGAAAGATTCGGCCATTTTCTGCCCAGGCTCAAATGGGTCAATTTCGGCGGCGGCCACCTCATGACCCGCAAGGGATATGACATTGACCATTTGGTCCATATTCTGACGCGATTCAGGGAACGGTACCCCAACCTGGAGGTCATCCTTGAGCCGGGCAGCGCCATTGCCTGGGAAACCGGCGTATTGCTGGCTACCGTGCTGGACATTGTAGACAACCACGGTGTCCGGACGGCTATGATGGATGTATCTTTTACGGCCCATATGCCCGATACCCTTGAAATGCCTTACCGGCCGAGGATCCGGGGCGCCAGGGATCCGGTTGAGGGTTATCCGGCCTGCCGCATCGGCGGATCGAGCTGCCTGGCGGGGGATTATATGCCGGAATATGCTTTTGACCAACCGCTGACCATCGGCCGGCGGATCGTTTTTGAGGATATGATCCATTATACGATGGTCAAAACCACGACCTTCAACGGGGTCGGCCATCCCGCTATCTGCATCCTGCGGTCAAACGGCAAGCTGGATGTTCTGCGGACCTTCGGCTATGAGGATTTCAAACGTCGCCTCGGATAATTGTCCGGCCTATGGCTTTTCAGGGATTTCAATTCCCAATGACTTGTTAATATGCCTTGGGTCCCGGGCAGATGTCTTATCTTTGCGGGGAACAATCAAAACCGACCCGGGCTCAAATTTCCGCAACCATCAATCGGTTCGCAATGTTTTCAAAGATCGCCCGGATTGAATATTTAATACCTTCTGAAATGATGAGAGCGCTGGTACTCTTTTGCGCAGTTTTATTCGCCCATGGACTTGAAGCACAGATCCTGAATCCTGTCAAGTGGGAATCCTCGTCCAAACAGGTGAGCGCCGATGAATTTGATCTGATCTTTACTGCCCGGCTGGACAAAGGCTGGACCTTGTACTCCCAGCATACTTCCCCTGACGGCCCGGTGCCGACTTCCTTTACCTTTGAAAAAGGAGACCATTTCGCCTTAAAAGGGGAGGTGGTTGAAAAAGGAGAGAAGAAAGAAGGGCCGGATGACCTCTTCGGCGGCGCCATCGTGATCAAATTCACTCATGGTCCGGTGGTTTTCACCCAGCGAGTGAAGGTAACGGACTTTTCCAAACCGATCCTGGCCAGCGTTGAGTTCATGACCTGCGATAACGAGCGGTGCCTGCCGCCGACTACTGAGGATTTTGAATTCAAGCTGACGCCCGGCAAGGTTGAAACCCCTGAACCGGATAAAAAACCGGCTGAATCTCCGACCAAAACCGAGCCGTCGTCAGGTGACCAGGGCGATCGGGCTGCCCAAACGTCGGGCGCCGAACCCGCCGCCACCCAGGATCTTTTTGGTAATGACCGGCCCTCCGCTGCCGGCGGCTTGAAAGATCCTGTGAAATGGGACCTGACCGTTTCCAGGACGCCTGACGGAGCATTCGAGTTGTTGTTTACCGCTAATATCGAAAAAGGATGGGTGATCTATTCAAAGGAAACTTCGGAAGACCTCCCGTTAGCCACCTACATCGAATTCGAACCTGCCGGGAATTATAACCTTACAGGTGACGTAATTGAAGAAGGCAAAAAAAAGAAAGGCCCCGAACCCCTTTTTGACAATGCCGTTGTCGTCAAATTCCTGGAAAGCACGGTATTGTTCCGGCAAAAGTTGTCGGCTGCTGATCCCGCTGTACCCGTCAAAGGGACGGTTTTTTTCATTGCCTGCGATGATACCCAGTGTCTTCCCACGCAAAGCGTACCCTTCACGGCGGACCTGGCGAACCTGAAAGCAGTTATCGGTACGGACAACCTTTCAACTACCGGAATCGGCACGGAAGAACCGACAGGGGAGCCGACCGATCCCTTTGAGCGCCTCCTCGATCTCAACAAGCTGCATTCGCCCGTAGGACAGTGCGGCGAAGTGGTAACCACCCAGGGCAAGGGGTATTGGGGGATTTTCATTCTGGGTTTTCTCGGCGGCTTGATCGCCCTGCTGACGCCCTGCGTTTTTCCGATGATCCCGCTGACGGTCAGCTTTTTTACCAAGGGCGCTGAAAATCGCCGCAAAGGCCTGACCAAGGCGTTCATGTACGGCTTTTTTATATTCCTGGTCTATATCCTGCTGAGCCTGCCCTTCCACTTAATGGACTCGATCGATTCCGGCATCCTCAACAAGATTTCCACCAATGTCTGGCTCAATGTGGCCTTTTTCGCGGTTTTCGTATTTTTTGCATTGTCCTTTTTCGGGTATTATGAGATCACCCTGCCGCAGAGCTGGACCAATAAGGCGAGCTCTGCAGAAGGCCTGGGCGGCATGTTCGGCACCTTCTTCATGGCGGTTACGCTGGCCCTGGTCTCGTTTTCCTGCACAGGCCCTATTCTGGGGTCCCTGTTAGCCGGCGCCCTGACCTCTGACGGCGGCGCCATGCAATTGACCATGGGGATGGGCGGATTCGGCCTGGCGCTGGCCTTGCCGTTTGCCTTGTTTGCGGCCTTCCCGACCTGGCTGAGCTCGTTGCCCAAATCGGGCGGCTGGCTGAATACGGTAAAGGTGACGTTGGGTTTTGTGGAATTGGCGCTCGCATTCAAGTTCCTCTCCAATGCCGACCTGACCCGCCACTGGGATATTCTTCGGTATGAAGTCTTCCTGGGGATCTGGATCGTGATTGCTGCCGGCCTGACCCTGTATCTCTTCGGCAGGATCAAATTCCCGCACGATTCGCCGCTCAAAAAACTGGGTATCGCCAGGGGATTGACCGGACTGGCTGCCCTCGCCCTGATCGTTTACCTTGGTTTCGGCTTCACGTTCAATGACAAGATGGGTTCTTATCAACCCCTTAAACTGATGAGCGGCCTGCTGCCGCCGAGTTGTTACAGCTGGCAACACCCGTGCAACTGCCCGCAAAACCTGGATTGTTTTAAGGACCTTGAACAGGGGCTGGCCTTTGCGAAGGCGAATAATAAGCCGGTGATGATCGATTTCACGGGGTACAATTGCGTGAATTGCCGCAAGATGGAAGAGCACGTATGGCCTGAAGAAGAAGTGTATTCCCACCTGAAGGAAGACTTTGTATTGATCTCCCTTTACGTAGATGAGGACCGGGCGCTGCCCCAGGATCAGGTGATCGAGGTCCCCCGGGCAACCGGCAAGGGCACGAAAACCCTGCGCACAACCGGCGACCGTTGGCAATACCTCCAGGAAAAGTACTTTATTGCCAACTCGCAGCCGTATTACGTGTTGATCTCCCCGGACAGTTACCTGCTCAACGCGCCCAAGGCATTTACGCCCGATCCAAAAGAATACGGCGATTTCCTGCGGTGCGGACTGGATAATTTTGAACAGCTGACATCCGGCGCGGTCAACCCGGGGAAAGAGATCGGATCAGTCGATCAGAACTGAAAATAGATAAAGGGAACAATCCCGCTTCCCGCCATCTGAATGGCGCCCCATATGACCAGCGCCAGCAAGAGTGCCTGTAAAGCAAACGGTGCGCCGGCCAGCCTGGCTTCAACCAATCGATTGATGCCCAGCGGGCGGAAATGCAAGAGGTACCCGATTGCGATCAACAGCAGAGCAGGGCCGTATGCGCTGCCGACCATTTCCGCAAACACGCCGGGTTGAAACGCGGTCAGGATCTGCATCAGCATGGATCCGGTGGTGGTCAGCGGCGGATTGACCGCGTTCAGCGCACCCGATCGGAAGAAGATCCAGCAAAGGGTGACAAAGTGGAAGACCAGCAAAACGCTGAAAGGACGGCTTAAGGCCTCTCCTTTTCGCAACAGGCTTTCCGTCAGAACCAGCACCACTGTTGCCCCGACCCAGGCAATCGCGATGTAGGTCAGGACGCCGTTTGCCTGCCCTGCGGCCGTAGCGGTGATCGTTCCATCCGCAGCAGCCCACCAGATCCATACATAGCCTCCAGCCTGTATGCCCCCCATGATCGCCGCTATCCGGATTACTTTCCGCTTAAAGAACCTGCCCAGGGATTCCAGCCACCGGTCAATGGCCAGCGCCGCGCCGTGGAGCCCGCCCCAAATGACAAACACCCAGCTGGCGCCGTGCCACAGGCCGCCCAGCAGCATGGTGACCATCAGATTGAAGTAGGTGCGCAATCTGCCCTTCCGGTTCCCGCCCAGCGAAATGTAGAGGTAATCCTTCAGCCAGGTGGACAAGGAGATGTGCCAGCGCCGCCAGAAATCCCGGATCGTATCCGCCCGGTAGGGCAGGTTGAAGTTGTCCGGCAGGCGATAGCCCATGAGCAGCGCCAATCCGATGGCCATGTCCGAGTAACCGGAAAAATCGCAGTAGATCTGGATGGCATAACCATAGGCGGCCAGCAGGTTCTCGATCCCCGAATATTGTGCAGGCGTGTCAAAGATCCGGTCCACGAAGTTGACACTGATATAATCGGAAATGATCGCTTTTTTGAACAGACCTGCAGACAGCAGCAACACGGCGCGGCTCAAATCCGCTCGGGTCAGGGTCAGCTTGCTGCGGATCTGCGGGATAAACTCTGCCGCCCTCACGATCGGACCGGCTACGAGTTGCGGGAAAAAGCTGACAAAAAACGCAAATTCGGACAACTGCCTGAAGAACGACGGTAAATCGCTGACTTCGGCGGTAAGGGGTACGATCTTCCGCCGGTAAACGTCGATGCTGTAACTCATCGTCTGGAAGGTAAAGAACGATATGCCCACCGGCAGAAAAATCTTATGGAAGGACCAGTCCAGCCCAAATGCGGCATTCGCCGAATTGATCAGGAAGTGGGTGTATTTGAAATAGCCCAGGATGCCCAGGTTGGCGGCTATGCTGACCCAAAGCCAGAACAGGCTCCGCCTTTGCGTTTTAGCCGAATAGATCAGGTGGCCGAGCGAAAAATCAATCAGTGTGGAAAGAATCAGCAGCAGAAAATACCAGCCGCTGGACAAATAGTAAAAGTAAAGGGAAAAGGCCAGGAGGTAAAGCGTTCGGGTCAGGACCTGCTTTCGGATTGCCAGGAACAGACCGTACAGCAACAGGAAAAACACCAGGAACCGGACGCTGTTGAACAGCATCGGTTGAGCGGGGTTGTAGACAAGCTGGGAAATAATCGAATCCGGTCCCAATGTGGCTGTATTTAGTTGTCTGCGTTCGAGATGAGCGCCTCAAATAACAAGTCGGCCTGAAGTTCATAGCCGCTTTGAGCAAAATGGATGTAGTCACCCGCGGACAGTCCGGCCTGTCGCCAGGATTTCATGCTGCCCAGGCCTCCCATGAGGCTGTACAGGTCCCAGGCCGCCAGATTGCGCTGTTCCGCTGTCTGAACCAGGATGTCCCGGACAATCTGACCGTAAGGGTTGGTATACCGCTTCCTTTTGAGGATGTCCGGGTTGGTGGTGATCAGCACCGGCGCTCCCGGCGCAACCCGTTGCAGGTTGGCCAGGAAGAGGTTGACCTCCGTTCTGACCGAGAGCGAATCTGCCGGTTTGCCTGCGGATTCATTGGTGCCCAGGGATACGATGATCAGGTCGGGTTCCAGAACCGGCAGCTGATCCCAGAAATAAGCCGCGGAATTGTAGTGGGCAAAAGTTGCGCCGTTTACGCCTATGGCGTTGTACAGGATGCCCGTCCTGCGGCTGTTTTCGCAAACCATGCCGAAAAGGCAGGCTTCGTTTTTGTCCGTCGATCCGTTCACACCTTTCAAAACGATGGACCGCATCAGGGTGTCCAGCTGGCAGACGGAGTACCCCGGCCCCGAGGGCTGATCATGGGTGGAAATGGTGGAAATGGGCTCAAACGGCTTGGCAGCCAGTGTCGGCGATCCGCCCCTGCTGTAAACGATGAGCTTTTTACCGATGTGCAGCATGGTACCCCGCATGCCGTTCCAGCGCTGGAGGTCTTTTACGGAGCAACCGTATTTCAGGGATAACCCGTAGAGGGTGTCGCCGGATCGTACGGTATGGTATTTCCTGACCGGCTCCGGCGCCGGTTCGCTGATGATACCCGGCAAGAAATAGCCGAGCGACAAGTCCTGGCTGTTATGTCCCTGCTGATAAAAGAGCGTCACCTTGTCGAACAGCGGGTCCTGCGGGAAAAAACCTTCCTTGAATTCCATTTCAAACAAAAAACCCGGGTGGCGGGTCTGGATGGCCATACCTGCCAGCCCCAGCGGAATGCCGGTATTCTGATACAGGCTTTTACGTGATTCCCAGGCTATGTTCGAGCTGCTCCTGATGTCCCTTGGGCTATTGGAATCGGCCAGCCGGTAGGGAAAAACGAAGCCGCGCCCGGCGTTGCCGTACCGGTCCTGGAAAAGGTACCGGAGCCTGCCGGTCATGTAGTCCGCCTGAATATGCGAGTCGCCGATATGGACTATGCTGACTTTCCGGATCTTGCCAGATTCGAGGTCGGCCAGCTTTTGGTAGAATGAATCAAGCGCGGTCCTGTTAATAATGGTGTTGAGATCTTCCTGCAGGAAGGAAAAGGTCTCTCCCTGACCGAAGGACGAGCAGGTCAGGAAAAAGATATTTAAAGCGATAAAGGATAACCGTTTCATTCCACCGGTTCATTTTTACCCGCCAGATAGGCGTCGTATTCTTTTAGCAAATATTGAAGGAACAATCTGCCGGCAATTTCGGCGCCCTGCAAATTGAGGTGAGTATAGTCCAGGTTAGCCAGTCTGGGGGTTTTATTGTCCACCCAGTCTATCATGGTGCCGCTTCCGCCCATGGCTTCATAGAAGCTGAAAAAGGAAGTTTTTTCCCTTTCCGAAACCCGCTTGAGCACTGCGGTTACCCGGGGCAGGCTGGGGTCGGTCATCAGTATATCCTCATATTTGATCGCCCGGTCGGTCGGGGCGACGATCAGGATGGGTTTGCCCGGAAAAGCCTGCCGCATGAACCGGACCAGCCGGGTCATTTCGGCCTCGTACCAGCTGAAATCCTCCATTTCGGCTGCCAGGGCGTTGAGGCCGAATTGCAGAATGACCAGGTCGTAATCCATAAGGGAATCGAACGCCTGGTACATTTCAACCGGGGTTTGCATCAGCCGGTCGCCGTGGTTGCCCCTGGAAGGCAAATTATCCAGGATCACCCCGGTCGGACTTTCCATGCTGATCCCGAAAACCGGGAATTCAAACCGGGACGCCACGCTAAAGCCGATTTCCCTGATGCGGGCATCCGAAAGCCGGGTTTCCGTCAGTTCGGCGGTGGGATGCAAGCGGAGATACCGGGCATGTTCGCCGATTTCAACCTTGCATATGGGGTCATCGGCCCTGTAGCCTGTCAGGGAATCCGGTTTGCCGTAGAAAAGGCGCACCGTTTGCGCTGAGCGGGTTGCCTTGAATGAAGCGCCCGGCAACGTTTCCCAGGGCAGCAAAGCATAAGCGGCCGTATCGTGCGCGTGGATGTAAAGGCTGTCAAAGACGCTTGGCAGGGTATCCGCCAAAAAATAAGACCCCGCCAGGCCGAATGGGATGGATCTGGGGTTTTTCTGGCCCAGGTACCTGGCATACCACTTTCCGGTATTTTCATCCTGTATGGTGTGGCGGAACCCCCGGACCCGGGCGATGACCGGCGCGAACCCGTTGCCGGTACCGCCGAATTTTCGCTGGAGGCTGTCCCTCACCGTTTGACAGATCAGGTCGCCTTCGATGGCGGAATCCCCGAACCAGGCAATCCGCACCTGGCTGTTGCCGGCCCTCAGCGCCTCGAAGAAGGAATTCATGCCTTCCTGGGTTTTGGAAGGAAAAGGGATGGGTTCCGGTTTCGGAGCGGGTATGGTATCGGCCGGGGCGGAAGGCAGGAGGCTGTCCTGAAACGCTGTAGTCAAAGAATCCTCGGTTGGATTGCTGAACAGGTCGTTCACGCCGGCATAGGAACGAAAATGCTCCTTCAGCCAAGGGACATTGGCATGCACCCATGGATAAATCAGGACCAGAACCGTTGAAAGAATAAGAATCGCGTAAGCTCTCCCGAATTGATCGCGCTCCATTACTTGCAGAATTCGCTGCGAATATACTCACTTTGTCAGAGAGCAAGCCGGATCAGTCGTTCTTTTGCCAGAACTTCCAGTTAAATTTTTTCCGGTCATTCAGCAATTTGGCCCTTTTGATGAAAACGTAACGCAGGGAAATGCCGCTTTGGTGGTAAATGGTTTTCCGCCCGCCGATCAGGTTTATGGCGGGTTTGTAGTCCCAGGTAAGGTTCATGCGGCCGATGGAGAACTCGATGCCGCCGATCAGGGAAAGGCCGAACGGATCTTTGGGCGTTCCCACTACGGCTTCATCCGGGTTGTTGAGCCAGCCTTTGTGGAGGCCGCCGCCGAAGAACACATTCAGCCGCCTGGTCAGGATCGGATTGTGTTGCATGGCCAACGCGCTGATCATGGTCTCCTTGTTTTTGATGCCTGACTGGATGATCAATTCGGCGGTCGCTTTTTGGGCAAACCGCATCTTCCCGGTCACCCCCCAGTCTGTACCCAACCGGATGCCGGCTGCTACATCGTAGGATTGGCCGGAAAGACCGACATGCAGCAGAAGCATAAGGGCGGGCAGCAGGATTCTTACTTTAGGCATTTTTATCATTTGATTGCTTGATCCTGCATTAACGAAGGCCGGCTTCATTTTGGTGCATCGGAAGCGGATTGATTGCTCAAGCGAGGGCCGTAATGCGGGTTCGGGCAACATAAAGGATGCCCGAACCCGGAAAACAGGAGGGTAATCCTAAATATAGTCGCTGATCAGGTTTTCGAACAATTCCTGCCTGCCGCTGGTCATGGCGGGTTCGCCGCGTTTTTCGGCAAGTTGGGCCAGGTCTTCGAGCGTCAGCCTCCCGCTTTCGAATGCCGCGCCTTCCGGGGTGTCAAAGGAAGCGTAACGTTCCTTCTTCATTGCCGGATAGCCGGATTCCCGGAGGATGGCATCTGCGATGAGCAACGCCCGGGCAAAGGCGTCCATGCCGCCGATATGGGCATAGAAAATGTCCGCCAGATCGGTTGAATTGCGGCGGGTTTTGGCGTCAAAATTCACGCCGCCGCCCTGAAAACCGCCGGCCTCGAGGACCACCAGCATGGCTTCGGTCAGTTCATACAGGTTATTGGGAAACTGATCGGTGTCCCAGCCGTTCTGGTAATCGCCCCGGTTGGCGTCCATGCTGCCCAGTACGCCCGCGTCGGCAGCTACCTGCAGCTCGTGCTGGAAGGTATGGTTGGCCAGTGTCGCGTGATTGACCTCGATATTCAGTTTGAAATCATTCAGCAGGTCGTATTCGCGGAGGAAGCCGATCACGGTGGCGGAATCGAAATCGTATTGGTGCTTGGACGGTTCGGCCGGCTTGGGTTCAATGAAAAAAGCGCCTTTGAAGCCTTGCTTTCGGGCATAGTCTTTGGCCATGTGCAGGAACCGCGCCATATGTTCGGTTTCCTTTTTCATATTGGTATTCAGCAGGGAGAGATAGCCTTCCCGGCCGCCCCAGAAAACATAGTTCTCGCCGCCCAGTTTGATGGTGGCATCCAGGGCGTTTTTTACCTGGGCGCCGGCGTACGCCACAACGGAAAGGTCCGGGTTGGTGGCGGCCCCGTTCATGTACCTGGGGTTGGAAAACAGGTTGGCCGTACCCCAAAGGAGCTTGACGCCTGACGCCTGTTGTTTTTCGAGGGCATAGTCCGTGATGCTTTCCAACCTTCTGGCGGATTCGCCGATCGTGGCGCCTTCCTGGATCAAATCAAAATCGTGGAAACAATAGTAGGGTATGCCTATTTTGGTGATGAATTCGAATGCCGCGTCCATCTTGTCTTTGGCCTGCCGGATGGGATCTTCCTCGGCGAGCCAAGGAAATTTTTTGGTGGGTGCGCCGAACGGATCGCCGCCGGTTCCGCAGAAGGTATGCCAGTAGGCCACGGCAAAACGGAAATGCGCTTTCATGGTTTTACCGCCGACAACCTTGTTCTCGTCGTACCATTTGAACGCAAGCGGATTTTTGGACCCTTTGCCTTCATAGGCGATTTTGCCTATTCCTTTGAAATACTCCTCTTTTCCAAGGGTGATATTGGATGGATTACTCATGGTGTTGTATTCAGGTTTTAAATAAGAAGTTGTTCGAGATCTTGTTTCCATTGCCGGTAGGCCGACCGGTGAGCCTCCGCATTCGGCATGGGGTTGTAGACGTGCACCAATTCCTGGGTCCCTACCGCCTCGGCAGGCGACGCAAAAAAGCCCGATCCTACGCCGGCAGCCCGGGCTGCTCCGACCGCGCCGGTGGTTTTGACCATTTCAATCCTGCAGTTGGTAAGCGTCGCAATGGCGGAGGCAAAAACTGCCGATTGAAAAAGGTTGTCATTCCCCACTTTTATCGTGCTCACCGACATGCCCATTTCTTCAAAAACGGATAATCCGTAAACGAAGGAGAAGGCAATTCCTTCCAGCGCGGCCCGGAACAAGTGGGCCTGGGTATGCCGGTTAAACTGGATATTGACCATCCTGGCGCCCGGATCCCGGTTGCCCAACATGCGTTCTGCGCCGTTGCCGAAAGGCAGAATGCGCAGTCCATCGGCGCCGGCGGCAACGCCCGCCGCCAGTTTTTCGATTTCCGGATAGGGTAGGGCCTCTTTGCCTAATTGCCGCCTCATCCAGCTGTATTGTATCCCCGTCCCGTTGATGCACAGAAGGATGCCGATCCGGGGCGCATCAGGAGTATGATTGACGTGTACGAACCCGTTTACCCTGGAAGCGGGATCGTAAGCGGGGCGGTCTGTAACGCCGTAAACCACCCCGGAAGTGCCCCCGGTTGCCGCGGCTTCACCAGGATTCAGTACGCCGAGCGAAAGGGCATTATTGGGCTGGTCGCCCGCCCGGTAGGTCACCGGCGTTCCTGCTTTCAGGCCGGTGGCCCTTGCCGCTTCTTCGTGCAGGACACCCTGCAGGCCGAAGGTAGGCGAAAGGTCGGGAATCAGCGCCTTGTCAAGCCCCATCTGGTTGAGCAGGAGATCCGCCTGTGACTCCAGCTGGAAATCCCATAAGATCCCTTCGGAAAGACCGGAGGCCGTTGTATGCATTTCCCCCGTGAGCTTATAACCGATATAATCACCGGGTAACATGAATTTATAGACCTGCTCATAAACCCCGGGTTCGTGCTCCTTTACCCACTTCAGCTTGGCAGCTGTAAAGTTGCCCGGTGAATTCAGCAGGCGGCTCAGGCACATTTTTTCCCCGATGGCATCAAATGCCTTCTGCCCCTCGCCGACGGCCCGGCTGTCGCACCAGATAATGGAAGGGCGCAAGGGTTTGCCGTTCCGGTCCACAACAACCAGACCGTGCATCTGGTAGGCGATGCCGATCCCTTTGACCCTGGCGGGATCAACGCGGGTCTGGTCCAGGAGTTTGCGGGTGACTTTGCAGATATGGTCCCACCAGAGGTCGGGGTCTTGTTCCGCCCAACCCGGAAAGGGGGAAGAGATCTCCATTTCCGTATCCGGGTATTGGGTGGCTCCCGCAACCGAGTTGTCATCGGCCCGCACCAGCGCGGCCTTGACGGAAGAACTTCCAAGGTCAAATCCCAATAGGTACACGTTGCACTGTTTTTATTAATTTTTCTTCAAAACTGGGGTCATTCATAGGTGAATCCGGCTTTTTGATCGCCGATCAACACCTCGAATTCGCCGGGCTCTACAATTCTTTGTTGCTTTTCATTGATAAACGACAGATCTTCAGGCGATAAGGTGAAGTTGATTGTCTTGCTTTCACCTGGCGCCAGTTCAACCTTGGCGTATTTTCTCAATTTTCTTTCACTGGGTGTGACGGAGGCAAACAGGTCGTGGGTATAGAGGTCAACCGCCGCCTTTCCGGGCAGACTGCCGGTGTTGGTCACCGTTACCGAAACCTCCAGGGTTTGGCCAGCTTTCAGCACGGATTTATCCAGTTTCAGCCCTGAAAACCGGAATTCGGTATAACTCAAGCCAAATCCGAATGGCCATTGGGGGTCATACCCGCCGTTGTCAAACTCGCCGGCGCCGGGTTCCCGGACGGTTTCTGTGAACTTGTGGTCGTAGGTCAGTAAATCGCCGGTTTGCCGGGGATATGAGAACGGCAGCACGCCGGAAGGATTGGCTTTGCCGGTCAGCAGATCGGCAATGGCATCGGCGCCGCGGCTCGCCGGCCGGTAGGCCAGGAGGATGGCTTTAATCCCGGGTTCTATCGGCGAAATTACCCGGGGTCTTCCTTCCGTCAGCACAAGAATTACCGGTTTGCCTGTTTGGATCGCCGCCTTTGCAAGGTCCGTCTGGTGTTCATCCAGGTTGAGATCACTGATGATACCCGGGGATTCGGCGTAGGCTTCCTCGCCCAGACAAAGGACTATGAGATCGGCGGAGGTTGCATCGCGCTTTAGCAGGGCCGGGTCGAAGTTGACGGCCGCCCGGTAATCCGGGACAGCGCGGCAAACCACGTTTTGGGCGCCAAGGCGTTCTGTCAAGGCCTGGACAATGGTTTTTGTATCAGCGGGATAAAGCGATTCATCCTGACCTTGCCAGGAGAAGGACCAGCTGCCGTGCAGGGAGGCTTTGTTGTTGGCGCCTGGGCCTGCTACCAGTATTTTCTGATTACCGGTCAAGGGAAGGATAGCGCCTTCGTTTTTCAGGAGGGTCACGCTTTCCAGGGCGGCATTCAGCGCTGTCCGGCTGTATTCAGGTCGCCCGAACAGGCTTTTTGCCGCTTCTTCCGGGTAGGGATTATCAAAAAGGCCCAGGCGGAATTTCAACAGCAGGATCCGCGCTACCGCTTCGTCGATCCTCTTTTCGGAAACCTTGCCTTCTTTCACCAGTTCAAGTAAAAGGTCGTAAAATGAGTAGTCCAGCGGCACCATGCTCATATCGATGCCTGCATTGACGGCCAGCATAACCGCCTCCTTTGGGGTGGCTGCGATCTTGTGCCGGGTATGCAACCGGATCACGTCTTCCCAGTCTGAAACAGCCAGGCCCTCGAATCCGAGTTCACCCCTGAGGACGTCTGTGAGCAGGAAATGGCTCGCGTGGACCGGAACGCCGTTCACCTCGCCGGAGTTGATCATGATGGTGGAGGCGCCGGCTTTTACGGCCTTTTCGAAAGGCGGAAGGAAGATTTCGCGGAGCTGGGTTTCGGGAATATAGGCCGGGGTGCGGTCTTTTCCGGAAAGCGGGACGCTGTAGCCCAGGTAATGCTTCATGCAGGAGGCGACAGCCGTGATCTCCTCCAGCCCGTCTTCCTCATAGGCCTGAATTACGGCGCTGCCCATTTGGCCGGTCAGGTAGGTGTCTTCGCCGAAGGTTTCCTCGAACCGTGGCCAGAGCGGCTGCCGGCCGACGTCGAGTACCGGGTCAAAATTCCAGCGGATGCCGCTTGCGCGGGTCTCGGCGGCCGTGATCTTTGCAGCGGCTTTGACCAGTTCGTCGTTCCGGGTAGCGGCCATGCCGATATTGTGCGGGAACAGGGTCCCTCCCAGGATGTAATTGGCGCCGTGGATGGCATCAATACCGTACAGGATCGGAATTTTATGGGGCGTTTCCCCGACAGCTACGTCCTGGATCCGGGAAATGATCTCGTGCCATTTGGCCAGATCGTAGCCGTACCATTTGACGTTGAGGATGGATCCCACTTTTTTGTCGAGGACAGCGGTGCGGAGTTTGGCCTCATCAATGTTCTGGTTTCCCTGATCCTGCATGACCATGTCGATGGTGACCTGGGTCATCTGGCCCACTTTTTCCTCGATCGTCATCTTGGCCATCAGGTCTTTTACTTTTTGCATCATTCCAGCATCGTGGTTTGGGGATGGGCCGGGCGTTTGCTGGCCGGCGTTACAACTGATCAGAAGCATCACGGTCCATCCGAGTAATTGAAAGCAAGTTGGTTTTCTCATTCTTCGTCGTTTGAAAAAATGAAATAAAGCTTCGACTTCCGGGTGGTCCGGAAGTCTTTTCAAATGCAAAAAGAGTTGAGAGGTCAAAAGATGGACCGGGCGATAAAAGTAAAAGTTTTTTGATTGCTGCCCGAAAAGAAATTCAAAAAAATGCCCCGGAATCGGGTCATGCTGCCGGCAAAGCGGTTTTCCGGCTATTCTTCCTCTTCGCGGGCCTTTATGAGATCCCGGTTGACGGCGATACTGGCGTTCAACTCGAACCCGATCAGGAGGATCAGCGAGTTGAGTTGTATCCACAGCATGACGATGATGATGGCCGCGATGGAACCGTAGAACTTGTTGTAGGTCTCGTACCGTTCAAATTCATCGATATACAACGAAAAGGCCATGGAGGAAAGCAGGGAAAGGATAGTGGCCAGGGTGGCCCCGGGCGAAAAAAATGAGAACCTTTTGTAGGTGGCCGCACCGTACCGGTAAATGACCGATATGCCGAAATAGAACAGGAAAATGATGGAAATCCAGCGCAGCATGGCAAAGCCCGCCGTGCTGAATCCGGCCAGGGTGATGTATTCCGACAGCCATTCCACGATCACGTTGCCCAGAATGACCAGCACCACGGAAGCGATCACCAATCCGCCCAGAAGGCCGGTGAGGGCCAGGGCGATGACCCTTTTTTTCCAGCCTGAACGCTTTTTGAAGGTTACCCGGTAGCTTTTGTCAAAACTGCGCATCATGGCCAGCATGCCGTTGGAAGAGAAGTATCCGGCGAGAATGAAACCGAAGGACAACAAGCCGATCTTGGGGGTTGTGGTGATCTCAACAATAAAGTCAAGCAGCGCCTGGCCGGCCGAACCCGGCATGATCTGACTGATCTCGTCGCGCAAGTATCCTTCAAAACTGGCGCCTTGCGGGATGAATTTCAGAAAATAGTTGTGCAGGAACGGCAACAGGGTGAACAAGGCGAGCAAGGCAGGAAACAGCGACAGGAAAAAGCTGTAGGCTATGGAGTTGGCTCTGGACGTCAGGTCAAAGCTGCGGATCTCGTTGTAAACAAAAACGACGACTTCATAGATCGGCACCTTGAAAAAACCCGGCAGGGAATGGGTCTTTGACCAATGAAGGATCCGTTTGATCAACGGGTGACTCATCAGGTAGTCTGAAACCTGTTGGTTATCCGGTATTTTAATCTTGGGCCTGCGCAAAATGTGGTGCGAGTTTTTGTTGGATGAATGCCGGCAGGGGAACTGTTTTCTGGGTTGCCTTTTCTACAAAACACAACCTGACGCTGCCTGCGTTGAGGAGTTTGCCCGCTTCATTGCGTATTTCAACTTCAAACGTAATGAATTTATCGGGCATTTTCCGGACGGCAGTCCTGATCGTCAGCAATTCATCGTAGTAGGCCGGCCGCACAAAACGCATCTGAAGGGAAACAACGGGCATCATGACCCCGTGCTCATCCTCCAGGTCCTTGTACCGGATGCCGAGCGAACGCATCATTTCCACCCGGCCGATCTCGTAGTATTGGGCATACTGACCATAATAGAGGTAGCCCATCTGGTCGGTTTCGCCGTATCGCACCCTTTTCTGATAGTCAAAACTGTACATTTCGGCAGCCTTTTAACTGACTGTTGCTTAATTTCTTTCCAGGGGGCAGGTCAT
Organism: Lewinellaceae bacterium; assembly: GCA_020636325.1. Classification (GTDB taxonomy): domain Bacteria; phylum Bacteroidota; class Bacteroidia; order Chitinophagales; family Saprospiraceae; genus JACJYC01. The sequence continues at coordinate 781,151 of JACJYC010000003.1, read as the reverse complement.
GCAATGGGATCCGCCCCGCGCCCTCGACAATTCGTTGGAAGGCAGGGTGATGATGGTATTCTTCACTTCGCCGGGATCGATAATGCCGTCCTGAAAGGCCTTGAGCAAATCCCGCGCATAAACCACCCTGTATCCGGCTTCTTCGAATGCTTCCTCTGTTTTGGGGTTCCGGTCATAGGTGAGGGCAACGCCCGGTTTCAGGGCGACCAGGTTGCAGCCGTCGGTCCATTGCTCCCGTTCCTGGTATGGCGATTCACCCTTGCCGCTGAAAATAAAGCGCAGGTCAGGGCTGATTTCTTCCCGGAGGAAATCGGCGAGATTGTGATAAGTATCCGTTTTGGCGCCCAGGCGATGCACTTCGACATTGGAACTCAACCCATCCACGATAATGGGCTTGAAGGCCATATAGTCGTGGTGGTTGATTTGCGTGAAAATGGTGTCGATGTGCATATACGACCGGTCGAGCGGGATATTTACCTGAACAACGTTGGAAATGACTTTTCGTTCAAACAGCGCGTCGGCAAGCGACCGGATGGCATGCGCCGTGGTGCGCTCGCTGCGGCCCACCAGCAGGTAATCCTTGTTGAGGATCATCGCATCGCCGCCCTCGATCGAGACGAGCTCCCCCCGTTTGGAAGGCGGAAACTCATCGACTTTGTTCATGTTGATGATCTTTCCCATGTCCCGGCATTCCCGGAAGATCGGATGGGCCCAGATGATGAACCGCGTAATGAAGTTTTCCCGGAACCGGGCTTCCTTGGCCGCTTTTGTGATGATGATGTGGTCGTTGACGGCAAAGCCGATATCGCGGGTGAAAATGAAGTTGGGAATAGGGTCGAAGAGGATATGGTCGTCCTTGGGGTAATAACCGGTGATCAGCACCTCGGTCAATTCCTGGTCGGACATATTCCTGAGGAGCGATTTGAAACTGGAGGGGAGTTCCTCGTAATCTACGATCATTTCGATCATTTCCAGTTTGCTTTCTTCGTCCTCGCCCAACGCTTCCAGGAGGAGCTGGCCGATCTCGTGGACGCGGTCCTCTCCGACGAAGGTCTTTAAAATGGCGGTGAACACATCGTGTTCTTCCTGCATCCTGGGCAGGTGTACGATGTCGTCAAAAAGGAGTTCTTCGGCTCGTTTAGGCGTAATCCTGGCGATGCCTTCATCGGGCCGATGGACAATCACCCGTCTTAACGGCGCAATTTCGGAGGTTACGCTGATATTGGATTTGGTCATAAAGTTGGATTAGGGCAGGCGTGGCCGGATCAACCGAGGTCCACCACCTTTTCAATTTCGTAGATAGAGTTGATCTTCCCGGCAAATATGCAATAAAATCGGGGATTATCATTCAGCACGGCAATTTCGGTAGGGCGGCCGTCATCGATATAATTGGCCATCAACTTGGACTTGATGGTGAACAGCGAGCCGAAATAATTCAGCTCAACTTCATCCTCCAGGTATTGCCTGATCTGGGCGACCATTTTCTTCTGGTTGGATGCCGGTTTGGCCACGCAGTAATTGCAATTGGCCAGGTATTCGGGTTGGCAATCCAGGTTGATCTGCTGGCAGACGAAGGCAGGCGACGCCTCGTACGAGACCTTGTGGTGGGTGTAGGCAACGGATGAAAGGGAGAGGAGTCCCGATTTGCCGTAAGGCATCATGGATGCGAACGGCCCGTCCATGATGGTCAGCCCGATGCGGTCGCCGAGCTGGGGCGAACTGACCAGTGCGATCTCAGATATCTCGTGCATCAATTCGATATTCCGGACGCCGAACAAGTCGTTGATGGCGTTGCTTCCGGCATAGGTGGCATTGATGACCTGACCGGCCGAAATCCTTTCCCGGGTCCCTTCAGCGGTATTGAGGATTTCAACCTCCCAACCGCCGCCCGCAGCTTGCGCGGCGACAGGCCGGGTGTTCAGGCAGATCCGGACATTGGAACAGGCTTTTAGTTTTGACCGGTAATATTGATTGATCAGTACCGGGTCAAAACTGTATTCCTGGGTGACATACAGGGATTCAATCCGCCCGAAGTTGATCAGCGGGTGTTGAGATACCGGCTTGCAGGGAATGCCAATGAAGTTGCAGAAGCGTTCGAACTGTACGCCGTCCGTAAAGGAATTGAATTCGTCGATTGCGTAGTATTGCTCGAACCCGAAGTGAATGAAAGGTTTGTGATCTTCGGTAAAGCGGGCCTTGTTCTCGTCGGACATCAGCGCCGTGGAAACGCTCCTGGGGTAGTGGTACCCGCCATGCAAACGGGCCTGGTTGACTGTGGAGGCCTTGAGCATCATGCCGGCTTCCTTTTCAATCAAGCAGACCCGTTGTCGGTGTCCGGCGAGGTAGATGGCGGCATAAACGCCAAAGATCCCCCCGCCGATAATGATAAAGTCGTATTTCTGTTGAACAGCCATCCGACGGTTTTAGCCCTGAATTGCTGCTACGCCGGGCAGGGTTTTGCCTTCCAGGAACTCCAGCATGGCGCCCCCGCCGGTGGATACGTAGCTGACCTTATCGTCAAGTCCCATTTGATTGACGGCAGCTACGCTGTCGCCGCCCCCTACAAGGGAGAACGCGCCTGCAGCCGTTGCTGCGGCCACCGCTTCGGCAACGGCCTTGGTGCCGCCTGCGAAATTCGGGAACTCAAATACGCCCATCGGCCCGTTCCACAATATGGTCTTGCAGGATTTGATGGCTGTTTCGAAAGCGGCAACAGCCTGAGGGCCGATATCAAGCCCCATCCAGCCCTCGGGAATTTCGTCGCTTGAGGCAACCTTGAGATTGGCCTCGTTGGAGAAATTGTCGGCTATCCGGGAATCAGCGGGCAGCAGCAGGTTCACGCCTTTGGCCCTGGCTTTTTTGATCAGTTCAAGTGCAAGGTCCGTTTTGTCCTCCTCCACCAGGGATTTGCCGATCTGACCGCCCTGGGCCTTCACGAAGGTATAGGCCATGCCGCCGCCGATAATGAGCGTATCGCACAGGTCGATCAGTCGTTCCAGCAGCAGGATCTTGTCGGAGACCTTTGCGCCGCCTACAATGGCTGCCAGGGGGCGTTCGGGGTTGTTGACCACCCGGTCGGCATTTTCGACCTCCGCCTTCATCAGGAAGCCGAAAGCCCTTTTATCCGGCGGGAAAAACTGTGCAACGGTGGCCGTTGAGGCGTGCGCCCGGTGAGCGGATCCGAAAGCGTCGTTGATGTACAGGTCACCGAGCTCCGCCATTTGCCGGGCCAGTTCCTCATCGCCTTTTTCTTCGCCTTTGTAGAAGCGGGTGTTTTCCAGCAGGAGAACCTGTCCGGGCTGGAGCGCCGCCGCCATTTTTCCGGCTTCGGGGCCGACCGTAGTTTCGCAAAACTGAACCTTTTCGCCGAGCAGCTCTGACAGTCGCCCCAATAAATGCCGCAGCGTGAATTTCTCTTTGTCGATGGAGCCGTCGGGCAATAATTTTTTCAAAGGGCGATCGAAGTGGGACATCAGGATGACCGAGCCGCCATGATCGAGGATATGCCGGATGGTCGGGATTGCCGCCCGGATCCGGGTATCGTCTGTAATATGGTATTCCTTGTCGAGCGGAACATTGAAGTCCACCCGAACCAGGGCTTTTTTGCCTTTAAAATCGAGGTCCATAATGGTTGAATTGAGAAAAGGGTTGTGGAAGAAGCCGAATGTGCGGCGACGGCCGCCGGGCGACAATCCGGGATGTTTCTTTCACAACCCTCCGGAGAAAATTGACTACAGGTTTGCCACCCGTACGCAGAGGTCGGACAGGCGGGCCGAATAACCGGCTTCGTTGTCGTACCAGCCAACAATTTTGACGGTCGTGCCGATCACCATGGTCAGCTCGCTGTCAAAGATGCAGGAATGCTTGTTGCCGATGATATCGGAAGAAACGATCGGGTCAACGTTGTATTCGAGGATGCCTTTGAGCGGGCCTTCGGCAGCGACTTTGAACGCTGCGTTGATCTCTTCCGCCGTAGCCGGTTTCTTGATGATGGCCGTGAAGTCCGTCACCGAGCCGTCGGGTACCGGTACGCGCATGGCGTTGCCGTTGAGTTTCCCTTTGAGGTGGGGCAGTACCAATCCCACTGCTTTGGCAGCGCCGGTGCTGGTGGGCACGATGGAAACGGCTGCAGCGCGGGCGCGGCGCAGGTCGCTGTGCGGGGAGTCCTGGATCCGCTGGTCGGCCGTGTAGGCGTGGATGGTGGTCATGAAGCCCTGCTCGATGCCGAAAGCGTCATCCAATACCTTCACCATCGGCGCGAGGCAGTTGGTGGTACAGGAAGCATTGGAGAAAACGGTGATTTCGGGTTTGATCTTCTCGTCGTTCACACCGAGCACTACGGTCGGTACGTCGCCTTTCGCCGGCGCGGAGATGATCACTTTTTTGGCGCCTGCAACAAGGTGTTTACCGGCGTCCTCCTGTGAAACAAAGCGGCCGGTGCATTCCAGCACAACGTCGACGCCCATTTCGCCCCAGGGCAATTTGGTCGGGTCTTTTTCCGCCATCGCATGGATAGCCTGGCCGTTGACATGCAGGTATTCGTCGTCAGCGGTAACGGTACCGTTGAACTTTCCGTGGACGGAATCGTATTTCAGCAGGTGAGCCAGCGTGTGATTGTCGGTGAGGTCGTTGATGGCCACCACTTCGACATCGTCAGCAGCGAGCAAGTTCCTGAAACTGAGGCGGCCGATGCGCCCGAAACCGTTTATTGCGATTCTCTTCGCCATATTATGGGTTGATTTTGATTGGTTAACAGAAGACGCAAATATACATAGGAGAATGGTATTTTTCTTACTTAGTGTAAAAATAACAATAATTTAATCGAACTGGTTGAGCCGGGAACTTTCTCCGGGCTATAAATGTTTTTATCCTGAAAATTTTTTGGGAGAGTTTTGGAAATTTCAAAAAAGGTATATCTTTGCAGCGCTTTAGGAAAAAGCAGTCATTTTGAACGCGGAATGCCTGAAGCAAAAAACCAGACGGCCCGTTCGTCTAGGGGTTAGGACGCGGGATTTTCATTCCCGAAACACGGGTTCGATTCCCGTACGGGCTACAAAGGCGAGCAGATGATCTGTTCGCCTTTTCTTTTTGCACTCCTCCCGTAAAACCGGAAGATACCCTCCTCTGCAAACCCGGCCGTTTGGCGGTTGCAGCAGTACGGCTCTCAGCATTCAATCAATGTGGCGGGCGGAATCAGGTGGCCAGAATTTCCGCCATTTTGATCAGGTCCTGATCGGGTTTCTTTTCTTTGGAGATGGCGTCTTTGAGGGGGGTGAAACTGACTTTATTGTCCTGCAGGCCCACCATTACATTTTCCTTGCCATCCAACAGGCCCGTTACGGCGCGATAGCCCAGGCGACTGGCGAGGAGCCGGTCGATGGCCGATGGTGAGCCGCCCCTTTGCAGGTGGCCGATAATGGCAACGCGTATATCGTAATCGAATTGTTCTTTTACTTTTTGGGCGATCGTCGCTGCTCCGCCGATCTTGTTGCCTTCGGCTACAATGACCACGCTGAACAATTTTTTCCGTTTGGCGCTCAATCTGATGGTATCGATCAGGTCTTCAAGGGAAGTGTCGACCTCCGGGATCAGCAGGCTGCCGGCGCCGCCCCCGATGGCTGTGCTCAGGGCGATGAACCCGGAGTTGCGGCCCATGACCTCGACAAAAAAGAGGCGGTTGTGGGAGTCGGCCGTGTCCCGGATCTTGTCGACGGCTTCAATAGCCGTGTTTACCGCCGTATCAAAGCCGATGGTGAGCTCGGTACCATACAGGTCATTGTCGATGGTGCCGGGTATGCCGATGAAAGGAATGCCGTACTCCTTGGAAAAAACGCTGGCGCCGGTGAAGGTGCCGTTGCCGCCGATGGCGATGCAGGCGTCGATCTCAAAGGCCAGCAGGGAATCGTAGGCCGCCTTGCGCCCCTCCGGCGTCATAAAGCGCTGGCTGCGGGCCGTTTTCAGGATGGTGCCCCCGCGCTGGATGATATTGGCTACGTCCCGGCTTTCCAACCTGGAAAAATCGCCGTCAATCATTCCTTCGTATCCCCGGGCTACCCCGTATACATGCAAATCGTGAAAAGCCGCCGTTCTTACTACTGCCCGGATCGCTGCATTCATCCCCGGCGCATCCCCGCCGGAAGTGAATACGGCAATCCGGTTTATTTTTCGTTCACCGTTATTTTCTTTACTCATGGTAATCGATTTAAAACACCCGCAAAGGTAGTGTAAAAATTACACGAAGGAAGAAAATTTGTTTGATGTAAATAAAAGTTGTTGGTTTTATTTGAAAAAAAACAAAAAGTTTTTATTTTTGGTGTTGTAAAACAGAAATCAATGACCTATACAACTACCATTGCCGTGCCGGCTTTAGACTTCACCGCTGTTCGCAACTGGCTTCGACGCCGTATCTTCGACCTTTTCCTTTGTCTGATTTTTGTGTACATCTGGCAAAGCCGGGACATATCGATCACCCTGCATTTCAACGACCTTGCATGGCGGCAGGAGAGCAGGGCAGGGGAGTCCGCCCCGACTGCGCCGGCGCCTGTACAGAAAGAAACCGTGTCCCTTCATGCGCAACGGCCGCCCGCTGATAAAAACGACCTGAAAGCGAATCATTTCCGGAACCTTACCTTTATCCTGAATCCGGGCTATGTGAAACGGAAGCATGTTGACCCGGCGGTGGTTGAAGCCAAATTAAACACCTGCGAAAGGTACGTTGCCGAGTTTGCAGGCGTTGCCTTACGGGAAATGAAACGGACAGGCATTCCCGCCAGCATCACCCTGGCGCAGGGGTTGCTGGAATCCGATGCGGGCGAGAGCAGGCTTTCGACAGAGTCCGCCAACCATTTCGGGATCAAATGCCGCAGCAAATGCCGGGGTTGCACTTGCCGCAACTATACGGACGATGACATATACGACATGTTCCGCGTGTTTAGCGATCCGGTAGAAAGCTTCAGGGAGCATTCCGCCTTGCTGACCACCAAACGGTACCAGCACCTGCTCAAACTTAAAATGACAGACTATCAGGGATGGGCGTTCGGCCTGAAAAAAGCGGGCTACGCAACGGATAAAAAATATGCGGAAAAACTGATCCGCATTATTGAAGCCCTCAAACTTTATCGCTTCGACCGCCAGGTCTGACCGCTAATTGCGGGTACTTACGTATATTGCCGCTAAAATTTACGGCAATATGGCTGACTTCTTTTTGAAGCTTTCCAAAGAGATTGACCGGATCAATGAATGGGTGGGAAGAACAAGTTCCTGGATTTCCGGCATCCTGGTCATCCTTGTTTGCATCGACGTATTGTCCAGGTACCTGTTCAGCGAAACTGCGGCCTGGGTGATGGAGCTCGAATGGCACCTTTTTTCCCTGCTTTTTTTGTTTGGCGCCGGGTTCGCCCTGAAGCACGACCGCCACGTGAGGGTCGATCTGTTTTACGATAAATTCTCGCCCAAAGACAAGGCGCTGGTTAATCTGATCGGCGGGTTGGTTTTTCTGCTTCCCTGGTGCCTGTTGATCGGGATCACTTCTTTCGGATATGCCTACGAATCCTTTTTGAACCGGGAGACCTCTCCGGATCCCGGCGGCCTGCCTGCCCGCTACGTGATCAAATTTGCCGTCACGCTCGGGTTGGTATTGCTGTTGCTCCAGGGCATTTCCCAAATGATCAAGGATTACCGGGTATGGAAAGGCCTGGACCTGGAAGAACCCCGGGAGTTCAACGAATCCCTTTGACCCTAACCTTGCAAGATCACTTATGGAAATCATCGCCATTATCCTGTTTATCAGCATCTTCCTGCTTATTTTATACGGATATCCTGTAGCCTTTACCCTGGGCGGGTTATCCGTCATCTACGCGCTTTGTTTTCTGGAGCCTTCCACATTTTCCGCTTTGCCCTCCAGGATCATGGGGGTCATGAGCAATCCGGTGCTGCTGGCGGTGCCTTTGTTCATTTTCATGGGCATCATGCTGGAAAAATCGGGGCTTGCGGAAAATCTGCTGGAAACCATGGCGATATTATTCGGTAAGGTGCCCGGCGGATTGGCTATATCGGTTGTCCTGGTCGGCGCGATGCTGGCCGCCTCCACCGGCATAGTTGGGGCTACCGTCATTACCATGGGGTTGATCAGTTTGCCGGTGATGCTGAAAAGAGGGTACAAACCCGAGCTGGCCACAGGGGTGATCGCCTCCTCAGGCACCCTGGGGCAGATCATTCCGCCTTCGGTGGTGCTCGTCTTATTGGGCAGCGTACTGAATGTTTCAGTGGGGGCCTTATTTGCTGCCGCGCTGGCGCCGGGGCTATTGCTGGTCGTTTTTTACCTGGCGTATATCGTGATCTTTGCCCGGCTTCGGCCGCAAAGCGCCCCGGCCATCCCCGAAGCGGAGATCAAGGCATTCAAAGGCGCGGATTTCATGAAAAAACTCCTTTCCGCCTTCTTTTTGCCGATTCTGCTGATCATAGCCGTGCTGGGGTCCATCTTCCTGGGGATTGCCTCGCCAACCGAGGCGGCCGCCGTCGGGGCCATGGGCGCTACCTTGCTCACCATCGGGCAGCGGCGGTTTTCCATGAGCATTCTGAAAACCGTTATGCGGGAAACATCGCACCTGACCACCATGGTATTCATCATTCTGTTGGGGGCGACCTGCTTTTCTTTCGTTTTCCGGGAATTGGGCGGCGACGTCTATCTGGTGGAGGTCATTCAGGACGCCAACCTTTCAGCGGGTTGGTTTTTGCTGCTGGTGATGGCCATTGTCTTTGTGGCTGGTTTTTTCATCGATTTCATAGAAATCATTTTCATTATCGTTCCGGTCGTATCCCCGATTTTTCATACGCTGGGGCTTGATCTCGTTTGGGTGGGCATCCTGTTGGCGCTCAACCTGCAGACCTCGTTTCTTACGCCGCCCTTCGGTTTTTCCCTGTTCTACCTGAAAGGGGTCGCGCCGCCTCATATCACAACCGGCCACCTGTACAGGGGAATCATCCCGTTTGTCGTCATTCAGCTATTCTTTCTATTGCTGGTTGCCTTATTCCCGGAGATCATCTACGTTTTCAAGGGGTTTATGAATTGACGAAAACCCGGTTCACATGATGCTGATGCTTTCGTAGTATTCCCGCTCTGAAAGGTCGGCCCAGGCGTTCATTTTCTTGCGGAATGCGGAATAGGAATCGTATGCCCGCCGGGCAAAGGGATCGGAATCGGCGAGTTCTTCGATCACTTCCTTGTTGTACTTCCTGAGTTGATCCAGGACTTCGGGCGGAAATTTCCGGATTTTTACGCCTTTGGACAGGAGTTCGGAAAGGGCGCCCGCATTGCTGGCCTCCATTTGCGCCAGGAGCCAGGAATTGACGTGGAGGGCAGCCGAACGGATGATCGCCTGCAGGTCTTCCGGCAGCTCGTCGTATTTTTCCTTATTTACCGTAAACTCCAACGCGGTGCCGGCTTCCTGCCAACCGGGGTAATAGTAGTATTTGGCAATTTCATGGAATCCGATCAGCATATCGTGGTACGGACCTATCCATTCCGCTGCATCGAGCACCCCTCGCTCAAGGCTGGTATAGATCTCCCCGCCGGCCATCAGAACAGGCGTTCCGCCGGCTTTTTGCAACACCCGGCCGCCAAGACCCGGGATTCTCATTTTAAGCCCTTTCAGGTCGGCCAGGCTGTTGATCTCTCTGTTGAACCAACCGCCCATCTGGCAGCCTGTATTCCCGCCCAGAAGGGGCACTACATTGTAGTCGCGGTACAACTCTTCCCAAAGCTCCATGCCTCCTCCGCACAGGATCCAGGATGTAAGTTGCTGGGCATTCATGCCGAATGGAACGGACGACAGGAATTGCCCTGCCGGCATGATGCCCGCCCAATAGTAAGCGGCCCCGCAGCCCAATTCAGCGCCGCCGTTCCGAACCGTATTGAAGGTTTCCAGTGCGGGCACCAGTTCGCCGCCGCCGTAGACCTTGATCTTGATCCTGCCGTCCGACATCGACTCGATCACGGAGGCGAACAGCTCGCAGGCATCCCCCAGGATCGGGAACTTGGGCGGCCAGGTGGTGACCATTTTCCATTCGTACCGTTTGCCGGTATTTATGCGGTTTGAGGTTGTGCTTTGAGCGAAATTCTTGCCCAGAATAGCTCGCATCGCCACAGGGAGAGAAAGCGTGCCGATAGCGATCCCTTTGAGGAAATCTTTTCTTTTCAGGCTCATAGTCCGGCTTTTAAGGCGTAAAGCTAATGTTTTCTATTTTATGAGGTTAACGCCGCCTTTCAGGGTCCTGACTTTGCCGTCATCCATGAGGACCTCCGCTTTATAAACGTACAGGCCTTCGGGGGCGGGTTTGTTGCCTGATCCGACCTTGCCGTTCCAGCCCTGATGGAAACTGTTGGGCTGGAGGTCTTTCCCGCTGTATACCATGCTGCCCCACCGGTCGAACACCATGAGGCTCCGGACGGCTACCAGGTCCGCATCGCCGAATAAGTTGAAATAGTCGTTAAGGCCGTCATCATTGGGTGAAAAGGCCGTGGGCGAGTAGACGTGGTAGTAATCGAGATTGAGGTACACCAGGCTGTCGCAGCCCAGTTTCGAAACCAGGTTGATATTGTATATACCGGGCATGTTGAACCTGCGGGAGCCGACCGGGAAATATTCGAAATCGAAAATTTTGGTAATGATGGTATCATGCCCGTCCGATGCCATTTTCAGATTGAGGACAATGATGCTGTCGCAGCCGGCTTTGGTCTGGAGGGTATCGTAATAGGTGCCTGCCGTTTCCAGGTTGACCCCGTTGAAGAAGAAGGAGTCGCCCTCGCAAAACAGCTCCCGCCTGGTGTTGGAATACACCGGCTCTTCCCGGTTGTAAGTGCCGGTCAGTTTGCAGCTGGTGGGAGAGGTCAGCATCACCTGGTATATTCCATCGCCGTGCATGGTCTTCAGCTTCGCGCCGGTTTCCCCGATCAGGGCAATGCCGTTCTTGTACCACTGGTATTGAATGGTATCCGCATACGGCACCTGGAGGGAGAAGTCTTCGGCGCATTTATTCGGGTCTGTCGGCGTGATCTGGAATTCGAATTCCTTTAATTCAGCCAGGATCAGGTTGTCGAAGAAATAGTACAGGTCGACTTCAGAGTCCCTCGAAGGGCAGTCCGGGCCGATGGCGATGGCGTAAATATCTTCAGTGGGTACGATATTGATTTCTTTGATGAGCCAGGCGTTGGCTCCGGCTGCGTGAACGGCTCCGAGGTTCTTCCATCCGGGGCCGTTCGTCGGACAGCCAAAATTCGGGTCTCCGACACCGAAAGGCAGGTTGTTGCAATTGGTTGAGCCAAAAAAGGTCACGTTGATCGGAGGCGAATTGACCGGATGAGTGAACCCAATGCTGAACCTGAACCGGTAGGAATTCCCTTTTTTTAAAGGCGATACCAGGCAGGCGCCGGTATATTCCTTCCAGCCCGGCACCTTTTCCTGGGCGAACCGGCCGTCCCGGAAGCCGATGCATCCCTGGCCGTCCGGAAAGGGTAGGGGGGGCGGAAGATCGTCCCATCCCATCCATCCGCACGTATGCAGGTAATCCGTAGTGGCCTCCGATGCCTGTATCCAGACATCGGCGCAATTGAGCTGGCTCCTTGAGCTGGGGCAGCAACCGCTGTGGTCCTCAAAAGAAGGGTTCGGGATCAGCGAGGTCGGCTCCAGGATCGGGCATTTGCAGTCCGGATCGTTGATGTCGATCAGCCCGTCTCCGTCGTCGTCGATTGCATTGTTGCATATTTCAACGGGACCCGCTTCGGGTTGGAATAAAACTTCATGGGAAGCTACGGCCCAATAAGCCAGAAAGAACAAGGTCAGGGTTTTTCCCCACATGTCGCCAGAATTTGATCATTTGTAATACCAGTTCGTTTCGAGGACAGTAACCCTTCCAAAATTAGGAAGTTCCGGGTATTTTTTACAAATATTTCAAATAAATGCCTCCCAGGCAGCAGATTTACATTATGTTAAGTAAGAAAATTCGATCCGACAAATCGCATTTCTGGGCGCGAACCCATAATATTGCAACTCCAATGCGATGAAATGAAGGCAGTTGCATATAAGAAGGTAGTCATTAAGGTAGGGACTAACGTCCTGACCAGGGGAGACGGCATGCCGGATCTGGCGGTCATTGAACACATTGCCGGGCAGGTGGCGGAAATGAAGCGATCGGGAACCCACGTCATCCTGGTATCGTCGGGGGCGGTAGGGGCGGGCAGGTCTCTGATGCCGGGGCTGGATGATTTGAGCAGGGTGGTGCGCAGGCAGGTTCTGGCCTCGCTGGGCCAGGTGAAGCTGATGCAGATCTACGACTCTTTTTTCGGGCCCAAAGGTTTTTTTTGCGCCCAGGTACTGGCCACCAAGGAGGATTTCCGGGACCGGCAGCATTATATCAACATGAAGAGCTGTTTCCTGGCCTTGCAGCGTGACAATATCGTCCCGATCGTCAATGAGAACGACGTGATCGCCATCGATGAATTGATGTTCACCGACAATGATGAACTGGCCGGACTGGTTGCCGCGATGACCGGCGCCGATGCCTTGCTGATCCTGACCAACGTCGACGGCATTTATGACGGACACCCGGATTCGCCGGACAGCCGGTTGCTGGCGGAAATCGATCCGGATGACAAAGCCGTTGCCGGCAGGATTTTACCGGTGAAGTCTTCGTTTGGCCGCGGCGGAATGCAGACCAAACTGCGGATCGCCCGGAAAACAGCTGGCGTCGGCATTGAGACCTTTATCCTCAACGGCAAGAAAAAGGACATCATCACCACGGTACTGACAGGCGGTAAGGCGGGCACCAGGATCATACCCAAGGCCCAGTTGTCCAATATCAAGAAATGGATCGTGTTCAACGATGTCGCATACAAGGGCCAGGTAGTGGTCAACGACGGTGCGGTCAGCGCCTTGCTGTCCGAGCAGGCGGTTACCAGTTTGCTGCCGGTCGGCATCATTCGCATTGAAGGGAGTTTCATGAAAGGCGATCTGATCCAGATCTGCAACCAGGGCGGGGATCTGATCGGGCTCGGCATTGCCCGGTACGACGCCGAGAACGCCCGCAGATGGATCGGCGAAACCGGCAGGAAACCATTGGTGCATTACGATTACCTTTTTATCGAAAAATCCATTAAAGAATAATATATATGAATGCGGCGCAGGTTATGGAAAGCGAAATCACGAGCGGGCTTGAAAGCGCAAGGGAGGCGGCCAGAAATCTGGCGGTGACCCCGGAGAAGGTGTTGAACGGGATCCTGCTTTCCCTGGCCGACCTGGCGGAAAAACAAACCGGCATGATCCTGGCAGCCAATGCCGAAGACTTGTCCAGAATGCCGGCAGACGACCCTAAATACGATCGTTTGCTGTTGAACCCCGGGCGGATAAAACAAATCTGCAATGACCTGCGCAAGGTGGCCGGGCTGCCGTCGCCGCTGGGGCGGATCCTGGAAGCGCGATCATTGCCCAACGGGTTGAACCTGACCAAAAAGACGGTGCCGCTCGGGGTTATCGGGATTGTTTTTGAATCCAGACCCAACGTTACTTTTGATGTATTTGCGCTTACCCTGAAGTCGGGGAACGCTACGGTGCTGAAAGGCAGCCGGGACGCGCATTTTTCCAACCTGGCCATCCATGAGCTGATCCGGAAGGCCCTTTCGGATTATGGCCTGGAAGGAGCTTGTTTTCTGGCCCCAAGCGAGCGGGAAGCGTTGCCGGTCATCCTGCATGCCGACCGGCATATTGATGTCATTATCCCGAGGGGGAGCCAGGGCCTGATCGATTTTGTAAGGGAAAATTCAAGCGTTCCGGTGATCGAGACAGGGGCGGGGGTCGTGCATATTTACTTCGACGAAAGCGGCGATCCGGAAAAGGGTAGGGGGGTGATCGAAAACGCCAAGGCCCGCAGGGTAAGCGTCTGCAACGCCCTGGATACGCTGCTGATCCATGAGCGCCGATTGGCGGATCTGCCGCATTTGCTCGGCAGGCTCGATACGGAGCACCAATGCGAAGTCTATGCCGATCCGGAAAGTTATGCGGCGCTTGCGGGCCGTTACAGCCCCGAACGGCTGTTTCGGGCAGGCCAGGGTGATTTCGGCCGGGAATTCCTTTCGATGAAAATGTCGGTGAAATGCGTAAAGGATCTGCAAGAAGCCCTGGATCATATTGCCCGGTACAGTTCCAGGCACAGCGAAGCCGTCATCGCAGAAGACCCTCAGGTCGTTGCGGATTTCCTCAACAAGGTGGATGCGGCTGTGGTTTACGCCAATGCATCGACTGCTTTCACAGACGGGGCTCAGTTCGGATTGGGGGCGGAAATCGGCATAAGCACTCAAAAGCTGCATGCCCGCGGGCCGATGGGGCTGCAGGAGTTGACGAGTTATAAATGGATTGTAACGGGTGACGGCCACGTCCGCCCAAAGTAAAGTAATGCTATTAAACAGAATTATCTTCCAAATGTCTTCAGTTTAATCAATCCTTCCAAAAGATAATTTCACATATTTTAACCCGGATATGCAGTATTTTGACCATATGCCTCAAAAAGGGCATCAGTTGGTTAAAATAGTACATAAATAGGGTAATTCAAGTATAGATCCGATAGGCTCACCGTATATAATTTTGCAGTGTCAAAACGATGTACAAGCGCTTTCATTCTTTTTGATGTAAAAAAATGGTTTTACCAAAAAACATGAACATGAAGACAGTAATCAAATTTTCGCTTCTTTCAGTTTTCGCTATGACGAGCTATTTCGTATCCGCTAATGCTTACTTCAATGTAAAGAGCGCCGGCGATAAGACGTTCGTCCTGTCATTCCAGAAACCGTTGTCCATGGATGCCCAGTTCCGGATCGAAGATCAGGACGGTCAGATCCTTTTCATCGAAGCGCTGGAAAAAGGCACCCACGCTGCAAAGAAATACAACATGTCCAATTTGCCGGAAGGCGAATATTTCCTGTACCTGGAGGATGAGATGAGCCTGAAACTCCAGCCGGTTGTGCTGAAGCCTGCAGGCCTGGTTGTTGAGCCGGCCAAGCGCACGGAAGTATTCAAGCCGATCGTGACGATGAACGAAGGCAAAATGGATTTTTCCTTGCTGCACCTGAGCGGCCAGCCGGTCAGCATCGAGATCCTGAACGCACAGGGCGATGTGTTGTACAACGAGCCGAAAGCGGAATCCGGCAGCATCCAGCGCCGGTTCGACCTGACCAATCTGCCTGCGGGCGATTATTCGGTCGCTGTCCGTACGGATGACAACACCTTCTACAAGAAAGTTTCTATTCGCTAGGTAATAGTTTAAAGTTGGTGAGCAGGAGGCGACCGTTTGAGGTCGCCTCTCTTTTTATCCACTATTTGCCCATAATTTATATTATGTTAAGTAATTAATTCAGAACCTCCCCTTCGTCCTGTAAAACAGATACCTGGGCGCCTTTAAAATAAATCAAAACGGCACCCAGGTTTTTTGGCGTTAATTGCCGACTGTATCCTCAATAATGATTAATGATTCACTAGATGAAGAATCGGCGCTTGTGAATAATAAACCCACAACAGACAGGATTGAATTGAACAGAGATGACATATGGCCACACAGTTTTGGTTTAACACTGATATTCTTGAGCCCAAAACTATCCTCCCCTACCCTCTTTTCCGAGGACAGAAATCAGGCAGCGGCGCATGGCAAAAAATGGATTTCAATTTTAAATTTATTTTTTAAGTGTTTGATATACAGAATTTTACAATTTATGAGAGCAAGCGAAAAGTGTTGTGCATCAGATTGAAACAATATTCTTGTATCCGGAAAAATGGTACCGTATTGACGGAATTTGCATGTTTCAGAAAAATTGTATATTTCCGAAAAAATTGGCACCCGCCGTTTAATCTTACCGACTGATTTGCGCTAACCCCGCCGGTTAAATTGTCAGTTTCCTGGTTGTTTTCAGGGTATATCCCTCGTCTTGCACCCGACGAATTATGCCGGAAGCCTGCCAGGCCTGTATTCCGTTTCAATTATTTTTCCGATATAACAGGGTTGAATGCCTGACCAGTAATAACCTCGAAAATTAGCATGCAATGGATAGCCTGTTTGAAATTGTAGATATAGTCAAAACCATAAAACTCAAATCTTCAGACCTGCTTTTGTCAGATACCGGCCGGAAAAGCCAGGCTCAGGTATTTTACGAAAAACTGGTTAACCGGGAACTCCATACCGACCAGGAGGCCGCACAGTATTTTTTCAAAACCGGCACCACTGACTTCAGGTACAAGAACCTGAAACGCTACCTCAAGGAAAAATTACTCAGCAGTCTGTTCTTTATTGAACCCAAGCAGAACTACGGAGAATACGACCGGGAGTACATCTATTGCTGCAAAAACATGATGGCCGCGAAGATCCTGATCAACTTCGGTACCCGGGAGACCGGCATCAATATTTGCAAAAAGGTTTTCAAAAAAGCCCTGAGGGTTGAATTGACCGAATTCATTCTCGAAACGGCCCGTTATCTCCGCCTTCATCACGGCACGCGTACCGGCAGCCTGAAGGAATTCAATTATTACAACAAAATATTCAAGAAGTACCAGGACATCGCCATGGCCGAGAGCCTGGCCGAAGAGTATTATACCATTCTAATGCTTCCTTATGTAAAAAGCAAGGCAACCAATGAGAGCACCAGCAAAAAGGCGCTTGCTTTTTACGAACTGCTTGAACCGTACCTCAAAAAATTCAAGTCGCCCCTTTTGCATTTTTACGGCAGGTACATCCTGATCATTTCACACCTGAGCATGAACGACTACAACCAGGTCATTCTGCACTGCGAGAAAGCCATCAAATTTTTTGAAAGCAAGCCCTATGGTTACAACACGCCGCTGAGGGTTTTCCTGCATACCTTGCTGTTGAGTTACGTGCAGACCAAAAATTTCCCAAATGGGAAAGTTGCGGCCTCCAAAGCCGCTTCGCTGGTTCTGGTAGGCACCCACAGCTGGTACGTCAGCCAGGAATTAAGCCTTTTACTCGCCCTGCATTCCAAAGAATATGCGGAGGCCTGGAAGACCCTGAAACTGGCATTGGACCACCCGAAGTTCAAGTTTTTGTCCGCCTACGTCCAGGAACGATGGCTGATCTACAAGGCTTATGTCTATTTTTTGGCGGAAGCCGGCAAACTCGAGATCCAGAATGAAGGCGACGGAAACCGCCTCTGGCTTGGGAAGATCCTGAACAGCGTCCCCAACCTTTCGCGGGATAAAAGAGGACTCAATATCCCGGTCCTGATCATACAGATCCTGTTCATGATCATCCGGAAGGATTATGACAAATCGCTTGATCGTTTTGAGGCCATTCAAAAGTATTGTTCCAGGTATCTGCACAAGGGCGACGGTTACAGGAGCAATTGTTTCATCAATATGCTCCTCCAGATACCCAAAGGCAATTTTCACAAATCCGGCGTGGCGCGGAAGGCCAAAAAATGGTACGACAGGCTGACTTCAGCCCCTCTTGATCTGGCCAACCAGCCCCATGAAATTGAGATCATCCCCTACGAAGACCTCTGGGGGTTCATCATGGATTCGCTCGATTCCAAATTTGCCCATTGATGCCGCTCACGAAATGGTTTCAAGGTTGATCGAATGGAGAAATTCTGAAATTTCATTTATGACCGTATCGGCGTGATCCATGATGAAAAAATGGTGGCCCGGAAATTTGCTGAACCTGATCGGTACACTTGTCTCCTTTTGCCAGGCTTTCGCCTCACTGTCAGCAATCCCCTCATCGGCGCCGATCATGACCGAAACCGGAACGTTGATTGGGGGGCCCGGTTCGTAGACGTAAGTTTCAGCAGCCTTGAGGTCGGCCCTGATGATCGGCTCGAAGAATTCCATCAGTTCCTCATTTTCCAGCAATACATCCGGCATGCCGCCCATTTCCCGCAATGACGACAGGAATTCATCTTTCGGCAAATCGTGGATCATCGGCAATCTTCTTTTTTCAGACGGCCCCGAACGACCGCTCAAGATCAGGGCAACCGGCGGATTAAGGCCTTCGCGGATGATTTCCCTGGTCAGCAGGAATGCCATAAGGCTGCCCAGGCTATGGCCGTAGAAGGCATACCGGCCCGCTGTTTCACTCCGGATGGCCGACAACAGGTCTTCCGTCATTTCGCGGACGCCCGACAGGCATTCCTCGGCGATCCTTCTGCCGCGCCCCGGAAGCTCAAGGCTGACCAGGTCGATGAATTCGGGCAAATAATTTTTGAATTCGGCATAGGAATACCTGCTCCCGCCCGCAAAGGGCAACGCGAAAAGCGTAATCTTCTTCATGCTTGCTGCTTTACCAAGGTTGCTGAGTTACATCACCGTAATATCGAACCCGATTGTAGAACGGTAACCTGATTCAAATCCTGCGGCGCTTCTGATCGGCGTCACTTCGTGCCAGAGCTCCGTATCCTTATCCGGTTGCAAAATACCCTGGCCGGCCTGGAGGACCGTTTCAAGGATCTTGGTCCGGATGTCTTTTCCGTACACAACGCTCTTACCGCCGATGACGTCCTTCCTTTCCATGACGAGGGCCGAGACGATATAGTCCATGCCGTCCTGGTGGATGCCCTCGGGTGAATTGGAGGCCGGCTGGTCTGCAAAACAATAGAGCAACGTAGGGTGAACTATGATGTTCAGAAAACTGATCCTGCCGTTTTTTTCAGCCAGGTCTTCAGCGATGCCGAAAAGGATCTTTTTCATGTCGGAATTGTTTAACGACTCCGGCATTTCGGCGAACGTCCGTTTGGCAAGCCTGTAATCCTGCGAATTGCGGTCGCGGATCAGGGCGTACTCCTGCCCAAAGGCCCTTGCAGGGATGCGCTCCATCTGCCAGAACCCGTCGTATCGGATATTGAACTCGGCGATAAGGCGCTTCCGTGTTTTTTTGATGCTTTGATAGCCCGGGATCTGTTCGGCCGGAAGCCTTTCAACCAGTTTCCTGATCTGCTGTTCCGGGGCCTTCCCGGAATAAAAGTCGATCCAGAATGAATTTTCAATGGTTGACAGGATCCTGCCGGGAAGGTGTTTTTTCAGGTATTCGATCTGGTTCTGACGATACAGGTAGAGGTCCCAGGCGTATTGTTCATAATGCGACCTCAGTGTATCCTGGAACCTGTTCAGATCAACACCCCAGTCGGTAATATTGAATACATTTATCGGCATTTCAAGTTGAGTCAAAATCATCTCGCTAGGTTTTTTTGATGATCCTTATCGTACCTATTGTCAATAAGGGGATTAAAAAAATGATCCAGAACGCCCATGTGATGTATCCGTACCCTTTGGCTATGATGGAGATCAGGCCGAAGGCGTTTCCGATGACCAATGCGGTAAACAGAATGAGCAGGCCGATTGCCAGTCTCCCGGCCGGTTGCAATGCCTTGTTGCGCTCATTCAGCACTCCGGCAACCCGTTCGTTGAAGCCGTGGACCAGCCCGGTCCCGGTCTCGATGAAGGTGCCCAACAACGTAGCCTGAAATACCAGGGAAAGGAATGCGCCCAACGGTCCGATCGTGAACAGCGCCGGCAGCGGCTCATTCAGGACCTCCGGATAAGCGCCCAGCATTACGGAGTAAATAAGGACGGCCGGGATGATCGCCAGGGGGCCGCAAAGCAAGCCTGCGGTCACCGCTTCTTTCCTGGTTTCGAAATGGCGCGCAACGAACAACATGGCCGGCAGCACCCCCAGGTTGTAGGCAGCGTATTGGAGCCCCCCTTTCAGGGCAGCGCCGAATTCCGGAGGACCGGATCGAAGGTTCTCCAGTATCCTGCCGCCGAAAGCCGACAATGCAAAAAAGAAGATGACGATATAAACCGCATACAGGAAAAAGGACCAGGATGAAAAGGCGCTTTCGATCCATTTTGTACCTTTCAGCACAAGCAAGGCAATCGCCAGGATCATTACGCCGCTGCCCGCGAATTTCGGCCAACCGAACATCTGGTGCAATATCTCTCCTGAAGCGGAACCCACAACCGCAATTACCAGGATCAGGGTGCTGACGAAGACTACCTCGAACAAGACCCAACCTTTTCCCAACAACGACCGGAGCATGGTCCTGTAGTCGTATAGTCTTTCCATCCTCGCCAACTCGAATCCCACCGCCATGACAAGGCCCCAGATCACCATCGTCAGCAACATGCCCAGATAGCCGGTCACCGGACCTTTGGACATGAAGAATTCGATCATCTCGCGGCCGGTGCCGTAACCTCCGCCAATAACGATGGATTGAAAGACAAGGCCCGGCAGCAAGTACTTCCGGTAGAAAAGCGAAACCTTCATGGTTCAGGTTTTGGATGGAAATGTGTTTCAGTTGTCCCGGATCAGCGCACTTCGGTCCACCTTGCCGATATGAGTGGCAGGCAGGGCCTCCCTTAAAATGATCCGCCGGGGCACTTTGTAGTCGGCAAGCCTGGTTTTCAGGTAGGCCAGGAGCCGGGCGGCATCCAGATCAACGTGTTCCGCCGGCGCGACATGCAGCCAAACCACTTCGCCGTACTTCGGGTCGGGCCGGCCTACTGCGGCAGCGGCGGCGATGCCGGGGAATTCCATGGCAGACTCCTCGACCTCAACCGGTAAAACGGTGTAGCCGCCAACCCGGATAATCTGCTTTTTTCGACCCTGCAGGCAGAGTCCGCCGTCGGCTGTCAGGTAGCCCAGGTCGCCGGTTCTGCAAAACCCGTCCGGCGTAAAACCCGCGTTGTCCTCTTCCGGCATGTTGAAGTAACCGGCGATGGTGAAATCGGATTTTACCAGGATTTCGCCGGTTTTTCCGGCCGGAAGTTCGCGGCCTTCCTCGTCCGCAATTTTGATTTGAACCGTCGGCAAAGGCCGCCCGACATATCCGGCGGCAAGCGCTTCCGGCAAATCTTCCGGTGTGGTAAAGGTCACTTCCGCGCCTGCTTCCGTGCTGCCGTAGCCGTTGATCACCCGGGGGCAGATCGATCTCCTGATGCTGCCCAACATTTCGAGGGTCACAGGCTCTCCGGAGAAAATTGCCAGGTAAATGCCTGATGGATCCGGATCGGGGTGATCCGCGAGGTAAGAAAGCAAAATGGCATACATGGACGGCACAGCTCCCACCCATGGGATCTTGTTCCGGATGGTCGTTTCAAATACGGTGTCCGGCCGCCAGTGGTCGAGAAAAAAGAGTTTATGACCGCCGACAAGGCCCATTCCCATACATTCCACCGTACCGCCGACATGGCTTGGCGGCAAGGCGGCCAGTGTGGAAATCCTGCCTTCGAAACCGGCCCTGTTCAACTCTCTGCGGATGAAACCTTCTTCAAAGTAAGCCATCTGTGTCACGTTCCTGTGCGACAGGACGGCCGCTTTGGGTCGCCCTGTGCTTCCGCCGGTAAAGACGATCAGCGCCGGATCATCTTCCGAAAAAGGTTCGATGTCTTTGATTTCAACCTGTGCGGCGATGGTCGCCAATTCCTGATAATCCCTTCCGAAGGCAGTCTTCCCGATAAAGTAACAATCCGGCTCCCGGATGCCGCATTTGAGCCCTTTGACCTGCCCGGCGATATCTTCATTGCCGGCCGTAGCGGCCATGGCGATGATCAGCCGGGGGGCGGCCTGCGGGAGCAATCGCTCAAGGTCGCCGGACTTGTACCGGACATCCATGGGCAGGGTGACCGCCCCTACCCTTGCAGCGGCCAGGAAGACGACCAGAAACTCGGGCCGTGCGGGCAGAATGGTGACAATCCGGTCGCCCTTCCTGACACCAAGCGCCTGCAAGGAGCGGGTCATGTCATCAACGCTGCGAAACAGTTCGTTGTAGGTACGGGAAACACCGTCGTAGACCAGTGCAACCTCCTCCGGCATTTGTCCGGCCCAATGGGAAAGGTAATCCCATAAAAAGGGCAATCGGGGTACATTCATGACTAACGGTTGGTAAACACAGGTTTGCGTTTCTCAAGGAAAGCCCGGATGCCTTCCCACATGTCCTCCGACCGGAGGCATTGAAGCATCCCCTCGACTTCGAGGTCCATGACCTCAGGCAGGGCGCCGTCAAGGGACTTCCAGCCCATTTGCTTGATCAGCCTAAGGGAGATCGGGGCATTCTCGGCCAGGCCGGCGGCTAATTCAGCCATTTCCTCCTCCAGTGCGCCGGGAGGAACCAACCGGGTGATCAACCCCAGGGATAGGGCTTCCGGCCCCGTCAGCGTCCGGCCGGTCAGGAGAATTTCCATGGCTCTTCCAAAACCGATCAGGCGTGGTAGGATATACATGACCCCATTGGTCTGACACAACCCGCGGCGAACTTCGGCAAAGGAGAATCTGGCTTCCGCAGCGGCAATCCGGATATCACAGGCAAGCGCTATTTCCAGACCCGCGCCGACGGCGATGCCGTTGATGGCGGCAATGACCGGCTTTTCCAGGTTGATTATTGCGCTCGTGATCTCCTGAAACAGCTCCAGCTCCTTCCGCTTTTCTACCTCGTTGAAGGGTTGTTCCCGGCTGAAATCCAATTCTTCCAGGTCAACGCCGCTGGAAAAAGCCCTGCCGGCGCCTGTCAGCACCAGGGCGTTCGATCGAGAATCCTTCCGGAAATCACGGAGAATGTGCAGGAGTTCCAACCGGGTTGTTTCCCGGAGCGCGTTGAGCTTGTCCGGGCGGTTGAAAACGGCGACGGTATAGCCGTCCGGTTTCCGCAATTCAATATCGGTCAGGTTCATCGGCAGGGCTTTAGCTGGTTATCAGACGGCGCCGTTCAGGTGCTCCACATTGAGCTTCTGGAAGGAAGGCAGCGCGCAATCCGGGTTGTTCCGGTCGATCACTTGCTGATCTCCCATCATTTTATAGAGGTATTCCAGCCCAACGGCAACCCGGTTGACCCTTTTGCGGATCACTTCATCCGTGATGGCTGAATAGGGATCGTCCTGGCTGCTGGCGCCCATTTTCAGGAATACCGGTGAAGCCACTTCGACGATCTTGGCGATATCATAAAAGCGGATAAAACCGCCTTTGGTCGGATAAATATCGATGGGTACGTCAAGCACAAGATCAGGGCAAATCCTTCTCATTTCCTGGAGCATGCCGATGCTGAGGTCATGAACCGTTGTGACGCTGTCGGCGCCGTTTTCCCGGTAAATTTTGGCCATATGCGGGCTGGAAACCATGCAATGGGAAGAAATCTTGAAAACGGTGTCCTGGGGAAGGTCTCCCTTGCTCCTGAGCAGATTAAGGATATGAAGCACCCCAAGGTCGTAAACGATGATACCGCGGCACCCCAGTTCCGTCAGTCGTATGGCCTCTGCCACCGAATGGCTGATGGCGTCGTTGTTGTTGAGCTGGCGTCCGAGCTCCAGCCCGAATTTTGTCCGGTACAGGGCGGCTTTAATGTCGTATTCCGGCCTTGGCCCGAGCCCGAAGGTGATCCCGTACCCGCTTTCGCTGCACAGCGCCAGCATGTCCTCTATTTCGCTGTCGGACAGCAGAAAGGATCCATGGGTTTCGTTAAAGCGGGTACAATAAATTCCATTTTCTTTGAGTGCATTGACGATCAGGTTCAAAGACCTGAAGCTGTTTATCGCGGGAATTTCCACACCGTAGTCACCGCCCAGCTTAAATTGCCGGGGGGACTTTATCACGGGAAGGTTGTCCGTAAAGGGAATTCCATGTTTTGTAAGCACTTGGATGGCTTTTTCTTCAATGTTAGGAAATTTCATATGAGGGAAATTTAATTGGTACCGAAATCATGGCAAAGCAGGGGTATGGAGGACGCCGGTCCCCTACCCTATCCGGGCAATCTCAGGGATGCCCGGTCAGCAGGAAAAATTTCAGGAAGGAATGCTGAAGCGGACGGCCTCAGCGCATTGCAATTCGATGGTGCTGATCACCTCCATCTCCGTCCGGACATTATCGAACGCCAGCGGCAGTTCGGTACAGGCGAGGATGACGGCGTCAGAACCGGCATACTTATCCAGGATTTGTTGGAAAAAATGTTCAAACTCGGGTTTCATCATTCCTTTTGAAAGCTGGGTCTGGACCTCCTGTATATCGTCCCTGTCCTTCCGGTCCGGCGTTACAACCGCCATCCCGGCTTCTTCCAGGGGTTTCTTGAAGTAGTCGTCTTCCATGGTGAAACGGGTGCCGAGCAGCAGCACTTTCTGTTTTCCGGTTTGCAGGAGATAGTCCCGCGTAAGCCTGACGATATGGAAAAGCGGCACCTGGAGATCCAGGTCGTTTTCGATCAGGTCAAGCGCCTTGTGGAGCGTATTATTGCAGAGGATCAGGCAATCGGGGCCGAAGGAGAGCAGTTTTTCGACCTCAACCTTCAGCAGAGCCGGAATTTCCGGCCAGTTGTCCTGATACCTGCTTTTAATATGATGATAATCAATACTGTGCAATATCATCGGGCAGGAATGAAAGGGGCCCAGCTTCTCCAACACCAGCTCATTGAGCCGTTTGTAATAGAGAATGGTGGATGGCCAGCTTGTCCCGCCCAGAAGGCCTATTCTTTTCATGCCGTTGGGTTGTGTGTGTTTCAGAGGATGCCGGGTTTGAACGATTCCTTGCCCTTCCCGGCGAATTTCCTGAGCTCGGCAACGAATGCTTTTTCATCTTTGTTCTCGCAATAAACCCTGGTGTACCCGGCAGCCTCCAGTTCGAGTGCATACTTGTCGGATTCGGCCTGGTCGGTGCTCAGTTTTCCGCCGAGGTAAACGGGGATATTTTTCATTTGGGGGATCTCCCGTATCCGCATGATCAATTCCCGGCCTTCGATAAATCCGTGGCCGTTGACGGTGGACACCACGATGAAGTCGGGCAGGACCTGAAGGCAGGCGCTTTCTATTTCTTCGTAAGCCGTGCAGGCGCCCAGGTTGATCACTTCAGCCCCGTTTTCTTCCATCAGGAGTTGAATGTAGATCAGATTCCAGTTGTGGGCATCCGAGGGAATGGTGGTGAGGAGTGCTTTTGGCTTCATGTTAGATCTGGATTAAGGGTTTTTCAAGAATGCCTTCCCCGGCAGGGCCGTTTTCACGGTCGGCCTTCCAACCCGGGAAATCATATTTTATCTGGTTGTAGGAAACCATCAACAAGAGCTCTTTGGAAGAAAGCTTTTTGTTCTTCCGGCGGTGATTTTTCAGGATCCTGGCCGGGAAGGGAATATTGCCCGTATCGGCCCATTCTACCCGGCCTTCATCATCCAATCTGGCAAATGCTGCGTTTCTGTTGTCGGGATGCAGGCAAAAAGGGATGTCCCAGTACCCCTTGCTGAAAACTGCGGCGATGGCATTTTCCAGGTTATTATCCGCATTCAGCAGGACTTCGATCAGGAAATCGGCTTCTTCTGTAATGCGCTCGACCTCTCCCGGGTCGATTTGTTCTTCAAGCGGATCGAGGGGCGCCCTGAAGTCGCGGTCAGCCTGGATCAGGGCATCTCTGTTATCTTCGATCGATGGGATCTGGTGGGCTTCCTTGATGGTTTTTACGATGATCCGGTCGGCTTTGCCGGATTTGGCTATCCGCACGCTGTCTTTCATGATGGCTTTCGCGCCGTGCACCGTTACCGGGAATTTTCCCATGAACGTATAATAGACAATGTGCCATTGATCCTGATCTCCCAGGTATTTTCGGCTCACGATCCGCAGCGCGCTCAATGCTGCGGCATCCTGCTGAAAATTGGAACCCTGCGACAGGCTGACGGAAAAGGACCTGACCCCATATTGCCTGAAGAACAGGGCTTCCACCACCGTGACCGCAATCAGCATGGCCGGCGGACAAAGCTGGCCCATGATGCAGCCGCCGAAACTTTCAATATGCCTTTTGGTATGGTCTCCCTCCGCAAACATTTCGCAACAGGCTCTCCATGATGCCGCACTCGCAGTCAGCGGGACCCGGCCATATGGAAGGCAATAGGAAACCGGGCCGCCTTCGGTCGCATCGATCCCGGCGTCAATGATCGCTTTGAAAATGCTTTCGGGCCGGGAGCATCCATGCCTCACCTGAACGGGGAAGTCGGGACCGGCGAGGCCGTCGATCAATTGCCTGTTTACCCGGGCGCCGTACGACACAATCGGATAGCCGTTCAAGGGCCGGTGATTTTCGATGGCCTCCTTTGCGCTCCTGAAATCTCCGGTACGGGTGAAACTGTCCAGGGTTATGGTGCCGACCGTGTGCGCGTTGATGTTTTTAACGCACGCCAGCCCTTCCCGCATCCGGTCGAACTGACTGAAACCCATTCGGGGTTGAACGATCAGCTGCCCGGGTCGGGAATGTACGAACTCATGAAAACAGGATAGCCCATTTTCCATAGCGGATGTTTTAAAGCCAATATGTGAGAATTGATCTATTGCCCGGGCGCTACGCCAACCGAGTCGGCCGGGACCCTGGTAGCGGTATATTTGCCCTTTTTGGTCAGGAAGGCTGCACGGTCGACTTCTCCGGCGTCATCGCGCAGAAACCTCATTTTCGTTTCGTGGCCGGGGATATCGAATACCTCATTTTTTTCCGCATACATTACAGAACTTCCCCTGTCCAGGCTGTTCAGGAACAAGGTGTCATTTTTGAGAAAGACGTCGAAGTACTTTCCGTATTTGGATTCTACAATGTTATACCTGCCGACGTAATCCTCCAGGGAGGGCGGCGCCGGCTCGGTTTCTTTTTCCGGTCCCTGGTCTGCCACGTTGCTGCAGGATGCCAGGGCGGTCATTAAAACAATACCGAAGAACAGGCTCAAAAAAGGATGCATTTTCATGTGAAAGGAATTTTAAATCGGGAATTCAAATGACCTGAAAGGTATAAAATCAAGGGCAATTCAGGAAAGCATGGCTACAAGAATGCTCCGGGAGCCCTTGTACGGTGTACGGCCGTGGGCTGTTAGGATATTGTCGAGCAGCAGCAGGTCGCCTTTTTCCCAGGTAAAGTATACCGTGTTCTTGTCGCCGGCGGCCCGGATCTGGTCCAGCATTTCCAGCGGAATATCCGATCCGTCGTTGAAACATACATATTGCGGCATCTCCTTTGGATCGTCTTCATAGAGTTCCATCAGCGCTTCGTATACTTCCGGTTCGTTGGTGGACGGGTGAAACTGGTCAGCCTGGTTAAACCAGACCTCTTCTCCGGTTTCGGGATGCCGGATGACAGCTGCCCTGTTTTCGGTCAGTCTCAGTTTTTTTCTGTCCTTCCATTCAAAGCGGATATCATTTTCCCGGCAGAAATGTTCAACGTTCTCCGGTTGCTCCGTCTCGAAGGTGCCTTGCCAGGAAGGGCCTGCGCCTGCGCCGCCGTGCAGGTTGCGGATATAACTTACGCCTTTTCCGCGAAAAGAACCGCTCACCGAAGCGGGCAGATCCGAGAGGATCCTCCGGCTGTCGGCAATGATGGTGAAACCGCCTTCCTCCGCCGGTTTTTCGCAGCAAAAGAAAATGTACCGGGGCCAGGTATGCGCATAGGAGAGCTCATTGTGGAGCGAAATATGGGCATGTGCGGCCTGTTCGGTGGAGGTATAAACCTTGCCTTCAAGGTTGGTCCTCGGAGAATTGCCGCCTACATAATTTACCGGGTTCCCGGGAAAGGCTTCGATGCAGCGCTGCAATTTTGCGGGGCTGTCTATGCCGAAGGATTTGAAGAGAATGGCGCCTGTGTCCAGGAGTATCTTTTTGATTTCAAGGTGTTGTTCTCTGAACAGGGCCGGCAGTGCGTCCGGCTCCGCGGGGGCGTCATTGGCCCAGATATACGGGAATGTTTCGACGGAACTCATATCCAACGCTTATTTTTTGTTATCAATCATTAGGTTTCCTTGCAAGTCGGCGGTATTGCCGACGAGTTGTTGCTCAAACAGGTTCCAGTACGCGCCTTTTTTGGCCAGGAGCCTGGCATGGGCATCCTGTTCGGCAATGACGCCGTCCCGGAGGCAGATGATCTCGTCCAGGTTGCTTACCGTGCTGAGCCGGTGGCTGATCACCACAACAATCCGGTCCTGGTAGCGGTCCAGGATATTCCGGATCAGCGTGGATTCTGAGATCGAATCCATGGCGGAGGTCGCTTCATCCAGGATCAGCACCTGCGGATCTTTCAGCAAGGCCCGTGCAATGGCCAGCCTCTGGCGCTGACCGTCGGAGAGCCGGGTGCCCAGATCTGAAATGTCCGTGTCCAGTTGCTGAGGCAATTCCAGGATATAGTCGGCCAGGCCGACGAATTCCAGTACAGCTTCCAGGGCGTCGGCGTCGGCGCCGGCGGATTCAATGCCGTACAGTATGTTGTCCCGGATCGTGCCCCGCAGCAGTTTCGTATTGGACCGAACCAGCCCTACCTGGTCGCATAAGGCGTAAACGCCAAGGTCTTTTGTATCTTTTCCGTTGAAGTAGATATGGCCCTTGTCAGCCTTGTACAGGCCGCAAAGCATAAAGGTCAGGGAGCTCTTGCCGCTGCCGCTGGCGCCTACAAAGCCGTAGCTTCTTCCTTTCTCCAGGACGAAACTGACCTCTTCCAGGATCTGGTTGGCGCCGAGCGTAAGCCCGACTTGTTCGACAGCAATCCTTTCTACCGGTTCAATTCCGGCCCCCGGTTTCCTGTCCCGGTCCGGAATAGGCGTATCAAAGAAGGCCATGAGTTTCCTGGCGGACTCACCGGCTCTCAGCATGCCGTAATACAGGCCCAGCATGTTCCTCGACGGGCCGATCATCAGGTTGAAATACTCCAGGAAGGCCACCAGCGTACCCAGGGAAAGGATGCCGGAAAAAATCCCGCCGCTGCCGAAACCGATGACGACAACCGGGGCCATCGCAATCAGAAAAATTGAAATCTGCGTGCCCTGAGCCCTGAGCATGGTTACCCTCAGGTTGATCTTTATGTATTCCCTGATCCTGTTCCGGAAATTTTGCCATTCGAACCGATAGCGGTTGAAGAGTTTGATCAGGATGACATTGTCCAGTTTTTCGATCATGAAGGACATTACGGAGGCATCCGCCTTTCGGTCCCGGGCAATATAGGCCCTGATGCGCCGGTGAAACAAGCTTATGGTGATCAGCAGCAACGGAATGAGGAGGATGCACAGGAAAAACAATTTGGCATCCAGGAAGTACAGGATCAGCGAAATGCCGATAATAAGGATCAGGTTGTTGGCAAACTGGATCAGACTGGTGGTCAGAAATTCGCGGATAATGTTGACTTCGTTGCTGAGGCTGTGGATCACTTCCCCGATGTCATTCTTGTTGTAAAAATCAATCGGCAGGTGGATGATATGATCAAACAGGTCTGTTCGCAGGTCCTCCATGACAGCGTTGCTGACCTGTTGCTGGAAATACGCCGAAAGGATGCCGGCCACCATGGAGAACAACTGGATCCCGACAATGAACAACAGGACCTCGATCAGCATTTGGAAATCAGCGGCCGGAAAAACCTTGTCGATGATCACCTTGATGAAATAGGGAAACGACAGCGCCCCCGCATTCTGGCAAAGGATCAGCAAAAGGATGAACAGCTCCTTGAGGTAATATTTCCGCACATAGGAATAAGACCTCAGCAAGGTTTTGTTGTTAGCCGGCGTCATGATGAAGTTTTGAATCTGAATTGGTCAAAAAATAATCCCGCGAGCCTTCTCCTGGCGGTTCTTCGCTTGTGTCTCAGGATCTTCCGGCCTATCGCGCGGGCGGAACCGGCATCCAGCAACTCATAATGGCCGGCGTCCATCCAGGCGTGATCGAAGCGGCTTTCCGTAAAGCCGCCCCACCCTTTCATGATGGATTGAGCCCTGCCCTGCCGGGATTCAATCGCCAGGACCGGCCCTGAAATTTTGCCGGCGGCGGTGTATTGATTCAGGATCCGGATATTGTTCACAAAAGATTGCCTGACTTCCTGTTCCTGGAATTCTTCGGATGAGGCATTTCCCATTTGTTCATTCAACCAGGCCAGGTAAAATTCCACCATTTTATCCTCCTTGTCGGGCGTGGCGGTTTTACCCGGTTTTTCCGGTCCTCTGTCGATCAGGATCAAATCAACCTGATGGCCGTTTTTCTCCAATTGTTTGGCGACCTCAAATGCAACCGGCGCCCCCATGGAATACCCGCAAAGCATAAAATTGCCGGCCGGTTGGACGGTCAGGATCTCGCTGGTCAGCCGGGCAGCCAGCTCCACGATACTTTGGTCAAAGGGAGCGGAGGAATGGATACCCCTGTATTGGAGGCCGTAGCAGTTGAGCTTGTTTTGCAGTTCCCGCGCCAAATGGTTGAAAACGACCGGCATACCCAGTATCGGCGGCAGACAGAACAGGTTGGCAGCACCCGGTTTGACAGGGTTAAGCGGAAAAACGCTTTGGGATCCCGTCCTTTCGCTTTCTATGAAGGCAGCCAATGCGCGGATAGTCGGATTTGAAAACAGGTCCATTAAATTCAGGTTGATCGAAAGGGCTTTGTTGATCCTGAATAAAATGGGGATGGCATTCAGCGAATGACCGCCTGAATTGAAAAAATTGTCATGGGGTCCGATATGATTGAGCGATAGCATTTCCTTCCAGATCTTGGTCAATGCCGCCTCGGTAGGAGAATCGGGCGTTTCGTCTTCCTGGCCGGCGTTTCCTTCATCCGGATCCCAGGTAAGTTGCCGTTTATCCACCTTGCCCGAACTGGTCAGGGGAAGGGCTTGCAGGGCAACCCAATGCGCAGGCACCATGTAATCCGGGAGATTTTTGCTCAGTTTTTCGGCGAGTGCGCGGGGATTCGCACTTCCTTCGCCGACTACATAGGCAATCAGCCGAACATCGCCGCTGCCGAAGTTGCGGGCCACAACCGTGCATTGGTCCACGCCGTCCAGCCGGCCCACCGCCGCTTCCACTTCACCCAGTTCCACCCTGAAACCGCGGACCTTGATCTGGTCATCCTTCCTGCCCTTGTATTCGATCACGCCGCCCTCGAGCCATCTGCCCAGGTCGCCCGTCTTGTAGATCCTTGCATTGTTTTCAAAAGGATGGGGCGCAAATTTTCGGGCGGTCATGGCCGGCTGGTTCAGGTATCCCCTTGCCAGCCCCCGGCCCCCGATCCAGATTTCACCGGAAACACCCTGGGGAACGATTTTGCCTTCCTCATCGGCGATAAAGATCTGCGTATTGGCCATCGGCCTGCCGATAGGAATAACGGATTCGTTGCCGTTTTCAACTTCCCAGACCGTGCACCCGATCGTAGCTTCGGTGGGTCCGTACTCATTAAATATTTTGATTTCGGGATTGAATTTTCTGAGCACCTTTACGTGGAAGGCTTCCAGTTCTTCCCCGCCTACTATGGCAATTTTCAGGCGGTTGCTGGCAAGCCCTTGCAGGAAATGGACATGCGAAGGCGTCAGTTTCACGGCATTGACGGCCGGATTTGCTGCAATACCCGACAATATCCGGTCAGGCGTCCCTTCCTGTTGTACAAAAACCGTTCCGCCGGTGATCAAGGGCAGTAGAATGCTGGTCTGGGTCAGATCGAAAGAAAGCGAGGTGAACAGCGGAAAATGAAAGGGCGAATCACCGGTACGATACATTCCGGCGCAGCATTGCAGGTAATTCAGCAGCGAATCATGCGCTACCGCTACCCCTTTGGGCCTGCCCGTGGATCCGGAAGTATAAATCACATAAGCGAGGTGATCGGGCCTGATCCGGCGGGGGGGCGCCTTTTCCTTGCCCGGCGATGCGGCGAGTTGCGGCAGCAGCTGATCGGCATGGATGGTCCTGAAATCGCCCGTCAACCCTTGATCGCCGGTTTCCGAAGTGCAGATCAAGGCTTTAAGGCAGGTGTCGCTGATGATGTAGGATTTGCGCGCGGCAGGATAGTTCACATCTATCGGGACGTAGGCGCAGCCGGCTTTCAGGATGCCGAGAATCGATACAACGGTCAGATCCGAACGGCTGCCGGTAATGCCGATCAGGTCTTCAGCCGCCAGCTCCAACTCATCCGTCAAATAATCCGCCAGTTTATCGGACAAGGCTTTCAACGCTGCATAGGTCATGGTGTTTTGACCGAAGGCAACCGCTGCCTGATCCGGGTACAGGCTGGCTTGCCGGTCGATGAGTTCTACAACCGAGTTATAAGGATAGAACGGCATAGCCGTCTCATTAAAATCAATTCGCAATCGGTTTTCCTCCGCATCTCCCAGTATGTTCAAGCGGGAGATCTTTTCCTCCGGAGCGGCGACGACGGCCTCCAGCAGATTTTGAAAATGTTCAGCCATCCTCTTTATGGTACCCTCGCGGAACAGGTCTGTGGCGTATTCGATGGCCACCTGGATATTACCCGCGGTATCCTTGACCAGGAAAGAAATATCGTACAAGGACCGGCTGAAGCCGGGAGACAAGGAGGAAATATCAGCATCGCCCAATTGCAAATCATCGTCAGCCCCTGCGTTTTGCATGACCATCATAACCTGGAACAAAGGCGTAATGCTGCGGCTTCTGCGCGGCCAGGCCGCCTGAACGACCTGTTCGAACGGAGTATTCTGGTTGGCAAATGCGGTCAGCACGTTTTGGCGTACTTTTTCAAGCACCTGTATGAATCCGGGGTTGCCGGACAGGTCAGTGCGGAGGGCAAGGGTGTTGAGAAAAAAGCCAACGATACCCTCCAGCTCTTTTTGCCCGCGGTTGGCAAGGGGCGTACCCACGGCCATATCGGTCTGGCCGGTATACCGGTAAAGCAAAACTTTCAAAGCCGACAGGAGCACCATAAAAAGGGAAGCTTTCTTCCGTACGGCCAAATCCTGAAGATTCCCCGCGAGCTCCTTATCCATACGGAACACCCACACATTTCCCTTGAAGGTTTTGACCGCCGGCCGCGGGAAATCGGTCGGCAGCACCAAAGGTTCGATCCCTTTGAGGTTTTCGGTCCACCCGGAAAGCTGTTTTTCCATTTCTGCTGATTCCAGCTGCCGGCGCTGCCAGACGGCATAATGCGCGTAGGTCAGCGGCAGATCGGGCAGGACGGCGGGCATTCCGGTGCATTCGGCCTCGTACAGGGCCGCAAGGTCGGCAGTCAGGATCGACTGCGACCACCCGTCGGAGGCAATGTGGTGGACTACGAGTATGAGAATAAACCGGCTGCCTTCGATTTCCAGCAGGTGAGCCCTGAGCATATAATCCACGGAAAGGTCAAAAGGACGGTTGACCTGTTCCGCAATGATTCCATCCGGATTTTGGCCCGGGTTCAGCCGGGAATAGCCCATTTCCCAGTCGTCCGAACCCAAAATTATCTGGTGGGGCGCGCCTTCCGTTTCCCGGATGACGGTGCGCAGGGCAGGGTGGCGTTCCACCAAGGCTTTCAACGCCCGGGCTAGGGCGTTTTGGTCCACCTCGCCTGAGAGGTGCATCACTGCCGGCATGTGGTATTCCGAACTGCCGTTGAGCCGATGGATAAACCAAAGGCGCTCCTGCGCAAAGGACAACGGAATCGGGTCCGGGAGCGGTTTGAGGATCACCTCCGGCAGGCCTGCGTTGAAATTGCCGGACCGGATCAGTTTTGCCAATCCATCCAAGGCGGGCTGGGTGAAAATATCGGCTACTTTGATCTCGCGGCCCAGTTTCTGACGCAATGCCGAAACCACCCGCATGGCCAATAACGAATGCCCGCCAATTTCAAAAAAATTATCAAAACGGCTCACCCGGTCCACCTGCAGGACTTCCTCCCATACGTCAGCGATAATATGCTCTATTTCATTTTGGGGTGGAAAGTAACCATTGCGCTGAACCCGGCTGAAGTCGGGGGCCGGTAATGCCTTTTTATCAATTTTGCCGGTTGCTGTTCGCGGAACGGACTGCAGCGCTACCCAATGGGTCGGCACCATATAACCCGGGAGGCTCTGCCGGAGCCATTTTTCCATTTCAGCCTGGTCAAATTCATGCCCGGGCACGACATAAGCGATCAACGACTCCCTGCCGTCAGGAGCGGTCTGGGTTTTGACTACCGAGGTTTTGACAGCGGGGCACGCATTCAGGACCTGTTCGATCTCCTGGAGTTCGACCCGGTGTCCGCGGATCTTGACCTGATCGTCCCGGCGCCCCACAAAACCGATCTGACCATCCGGCAGCCACCGGCACAGATCGCCTGTTCTGTAAATTCTTTTGCCGCCGGCATCGAGGGCGAAGGCTTTTTGGGTTTGAACCGGGTTGTTCAGGTATCCCCTGGCCAACCCGGGGCCGGCAAGGCACAATTCGCCTACAGCCCCTACAGGCGATGCTCCTCCGGCGCTATCGAGGATGCAGGCGCCCATATTGTCTACCGGAAATCCGATCGGCAACCTGCCGGCGTGCGGGCTTTGTGGGCCCGGGTGCCGGTAGATGGTTGCTGCGATTCCCGCTTCTGTCGGCCCGTAGGAATTGAAATATTGAACACCCCGTGCGGAGAACCCGGCAATTTTATCCAACCGCGGCGACTCACCGCCGGTAACCAGTATGCGCAGCGAAGGGATCTTTTCGGCTTCCAGCTCACCCAAATATCCCGCGGGGAATATGGCGGCCGTAATTTTCTCATCCGACATAAGATCCATCAAGGCTGCGGGGTCATTTCGCTCTTCTTCTCCGGCAATATGCAGGGCGGCGCCGGCAGTCCAGGCTGTGAAAATCTCGAGCAATGAGGCGTCAAACGTGTAGGAAATAAACTGAAGGCACCGGTCGCCCTGGTCAAAGCCGAAGGCCTGCTGCTGCGAATTGATGGTGTTCGCCAGGCTGCCGTGTTCGACCAGGACGCCTTTTGGTCTGCCTGTCGAGCCGGAAGTGTAGATAACGTAGGCCAGGTCCTCCGGCGCCGGCAAGGAAAGCGGTTGCTGCATTTCCGATGCCTGATCGCCGGCCAGCCACTCTTCGATGGAAAACCACTTTGCACCGAGATTTTCTGCTTTCTCCGAATTCCCGGCATCAACTATTATTCCTTTGAGCGAGGTATCGCCGATGATGTACTTTAGACGCTCTTCCGGGTCAGCGGGATTCAGCGGCAGGTATGCGGCGCCTGATTTCATGGCGCCCAGCAGGGCGATGAGCGGCAGGTCCGACCGGTTCGCCATTACGCCTATGATCTCTCCCGGATGGATGTCGAACCGGGCCTGAACGGCAAGGGCCAGTCTGTCCGACAGGTTCTTGAGCGCGGAATAGGTCCATTCTTTATCCCGGTAGACCAGCGCGACCTGGTCAGCCGGTCCGTTTGCCCAGGCATCAACATTCGCCAGCACAGTCTGCTCCCGGTTGAACTGCACCGGAGAGGGGTTCAGCCGCGCATTCAATAGAGCTGTTTCCGCCTTTTCCAGCATCGGCAAAGCCATGATGCCGGCATCCGGATTGTTCCCGATTGAACAAAGCAGGTTTCTAAAATGACCGCAAATTCTGCGGATGGTTTCCGCTTCAAAAAGATCGGCACAATAAACCACTCCGATGTGCAGCCCATCCGGCGTTTCGGTGGCGGAGAACACCATGTCGAACATGGCCTTTACCGCGCCGGGGGATTCGCTCCCGACTGACGTTTCGCCGAGGCTCATCCTGGGTACGTCGGGGGTATTCTGCAGGATGAACATCACCTCGAACAGGGGACTTCTGCTCAAACTCCGCTCCACCTTTAGGCGGTCAACGACCTGGTCAAATGGAATTTCCTGGCGTTCGAATGCTTCGAGGGTGGATTTCCTGATTTTCCCGAGGAGATCGCTGAAAGGCGGATTGCCTTCCAGGTTATTGCGCAAAACCAGATTATTCACAAAAAAACCGACGACATCTTCAATCTCTTTTCTGTTGCGGTTGGCGGCTACCGTACCGATGCTGATATCTGCCTGACCGGTATAACGGCGGAAAAGAACGTTCAAGGCGGCAAACAGGGTCATGAACAAGGTGGCTCCGCTATCTTGACCCAATCGCCGGAGGGTTTCCACTTCCTGTGCCGAAACCATAAACCCGTAGGTTGCCCCGCGGGTGCTCCGGATAGCAGGCCTTGGGAAATCGGTTGGGAAGTCAAGGGACTCAGCTCCTTTCAGGTTGTTTTCCCACCAGGCCAATCCTGCGTTCAGATCGGAGGTCTCCCGTTGCCAAACGGCATAGTCGGCATAATGAACAGGGATAGACGGCAGGTTGTGAGGCCGGTTTTCGAGAATGGCTTCATACAGGGCCGTGAAATCCCTCACCAGGATCGAATTTGACCAGCCGTCACAGGCAATATGGTGCATGACCAGAACCAGTGTCAGTTCACCGGGACCTGCTTCCAGCAAATCCGCCCTAAGCAGGTAGTCGGCAGTCAGGTCAAAGGGCTTATCCACCAGGCCGGCAATGAGCGCTTTCCGTTTTTCCGATGATAGACCGGTATGGAAGCCCATGCGCCAATCGTCCGCAGGCAAGATTTCCTGATAAGCTATGCCGTTTTGCGTGCGGATAACGGTTCGGAAGGTTTCGTGGCGCTCGATGAGTTGCCTGAGGGCCAGTTCCAGCGACCTTTTATCCACTTCGCCGGACAATCGCCAGATCACCGGGAGGTGGTATGGGCGACTGCCGCTCATTTGATCTATAAACCAAAGCCGTTCCTGCGAAAAGGACAGCGGAATTCGTTCGGGCCGGTTGCCTCCGGTCAGCGGAGTTGTTTCTTGCGGCGTTTTCGCCTCCTCCAGGTAGCGGGACAGGCTCCGGATGGTGGGATGCGCGAAAAGCACTTTTACCGGCAGTTCGCGGCGCAAATGCTTTCTGATGCCCGACACCATGCGCATGGCCAGTAAGGAATGTCCTCCCGACCTGAAAAAATCCTGATCCAGGCCCGGATCTTCCACGCCAAGCAGTTCTTTCCAAAGGGCGGCCAGCGTTTTTTGGGTATCCGTTTGCGGCCGGGCATCCGGCAGTTGCGTTTCTTCTTCCGGGGTCAGCGATTCGAGGGCCCTTCTGTCGACCTTGCCGTTTCCATTCAGCGGAATTTCCGGCAGGCAGATGATCCGTTCGGGTATCATGAAATCCGGCAACCGGGTCTCCAGGAAAACCATCAAATCTTCCTGCCCGAATTCGCCTTCAGGTACGATATAAGCGTGCAGCCGCAGTTCACCGGTATTGCTTTTTAAGGCGATAACCGCGCTCTCCTTGATCAGACTGCAACCATTCAGAACGCTTTGAATCTCCCCGATTTCCACCCTGAATCCCCTGATTTTGATCTGGTCGTCCTTGCGGCCCCGAAATGAGATCTCACCGCTCTCCATCCACCTGGCCTGATCGCCGGTTTTGTACAGCCGTTCTCCCGGAAGGAACGGATCGGGGATAAACCGGGCTTCGGTACGGCGCTGATCGTTGCGATAACCGTGGGCAAGGTGGTGGCCGCCGATGTAGATTTCGCCGTCAATGCCGACAGGGACGGGCTGCATCCGGTCATCCAGGATATAGACCCGGTTATTGCTCACCGGCCGGCCGATATGGGCTTCCATGGGGGGATCGCCGGCGCTGAAACTGAATACGGCGCCGGTAGCCACGTGGGTTTCCGAGGGCCCGTACTGGTTGAAAAGGCGGACTTCCGGATTTTCAACCAGGAATTTCCTCAACCCTCCGGTAATATGGAGTTGTTCCCCGGCAGAAATGATATCCCGGAGCCGGTGGCTTCCGGTCGGCCCATCCGCGAATTCCTCAAACAGCCATTTCAAAGCCGAATACGGCATGGAAAGGATTTCGATCTCTTGGGTCAGGATGTACTCCTTGATCGCCAGCAGGTCCTTTCGCATCCATTCCTCGCAAATGTGCAATTCACCGCCGCTCGCCAGGGTGAAGAAGGTCTCGTACAAGGACATGTCGAAGCTGAAGGAAGCGTATTGCAGGCACTTCCCTCCCCGGGTCAGCCCGGATTGCTCCAGGCACCACATCACCAGGTTGAAAAGGGTCAGATGGGTTTGTTCTACCCCTTTGGGCGTCCCGGTTGAGCCGGAAGTGTAGATCAGGAATCCGGGATCCCGGAGCGGCAGGGCGGCTTCCGGATCAGCTATGTCCGGGTATTCCGTTTCAAATCCGGTTCTCAGATCAACAAACGGGATGCCCGACCGCTTGACCAGCCCGAGAGGTTCATCGGCATTGATGAGGCAACAGGCTTGTCCGCTGTCTTTCAGGATATATTCGATCCGGTGGTCAGGATAAGCAATATCGACAGGAACGTAAACGGCCCCTGCTTTAAATATGCCGATCATGCAGATCACATTCCAGTGCGAGCGTTCCATAAGGACGCCGATGCGCGCTCCCCGGTGAAATCCCGGCTGCGACCTGAGCAAGCCGGCCAATTGGTCGGCCTTGCCGTTCAACTCCCGGTAATCCAGGCTCACCATGCCGCAAACCAATGCGGTTGCATGGGGCGTTGCCTGAACCTGGCGTTCGAACAGGTCTGCCACATTATCCTGGTGCAACCCTTTGAATCCGGTTTGATTATCGTTAAAAACCTTGAGCACCAGTTTCCTTTCTTCGGGATCCAGCATGTTCAGGTAACCGATATTTTGATCCGGGTCGGCGGCAATGTTTTCCAGCAGGTTGTTGAAATGGCGGCCCATCCGCTCAATCGTCGCACGGCGGAAAAGATCTTTGCAATAGATCATTTTCACATACAACCCGGCGGGCGAATCATTTACGGAGAAAATGAGGTCGAACAACGTGGTCGTACGCTCCACCGATTCCCCTTCCAGGGCCAGGTCGCCCAATTTTAAACCTTCGGATTGGGGCGCATTCTGCAGAATAAACATCACCTGGAATAAGGGGTTGGAACTCAGTGACCGCTCCGCCCCTACCCTGTCCACAATTTGCTCAAACGGAATGCTTTGTCTTTCGAAAGCTCCGATGCAATTTTCCCTGACCTTCCTCAACAGGGTCCGGAATTCCGGATTGCCGCCCAGATCCGACCTCAAAGCGAGTGTGTTGACAAAGAACCCAGCAAGGTGCTCTATCTCCCTTTGACGGCGATTGGCAACGGGCGTGCCGATGCAGATGTCATCCTGCCCGCAATACCTGTAAAGCAGCACTTTAAAGGCTGCAGCCAGGGTCATGAACAGCGTGGTCTCCGTTTCCAGGGCAAGTGCCTTCAGCTTATCGCTCAGTGTTTTACCCAGCCGCAGGATTATACCTTCGCCCCTGACGCTCTGTACGGCAGGCCGGGGGAAATCGAGCGGCAACTGGAGCGGTTCGGTGTTTTTCAGTTGCTCTGCCCACCAATCCAAACCCGAGGCCATGACCGCCTCCTGAGCGGGCGACCGCTGCCATACGGCATAGTCGGCGTATTGGACCGGGAGTTTGGGGAGCTTTGCCGGTTTGCCGTCTGTCTCAGCCCGGTACAGGGCCGTCAGGTCTCTGACCAGGATGCTGTTTGACCAACCGTCGGTGGCAATATGATGCAGGACCAGGACCAGGGTGAAGTCTTCTGCGCTCCGTTCTATGAGGTGCGCGCGCAACATATAATCGCTGGAAAGATCAAAAGGTTGCTCTATCAGCTCAGCAATGCGGGCTGCTATTTCTCCTTGGGGGATAGCCCCTTGTGTTATGTAATCAAGCTTCCATCCGGATGCCGGCAAGACTTGCTGGAACGGGTTTCCGTCCTGTTCGGCAATCCTGGTCCGCAGCACTTCATGGCGTTCCAGCAAAGCCCTCAAAGCCCGCTCAAGTGCGCCCGGGTCGATTTTGTTCTTAAGCCTGAGAACCGTGGGAAGATGATACTGTACGCTGCCCTGCAAACGGTCGATGAACCATAACCGCTCCTGGGCGTAAG
The DNA here is from genome assembly GCA_020636325.1 of Lewinellaceae bacterium. GTDB lineage: Bacteria > Bacteroidota > Bacteroidia > Chitinophagales > Saprospiraceae > JACJYC01. Next base: position 741,465 of record JACJYC010000003.1, on the reverse strand, counting down.
AAAGCGGTAACGGTCCGGCAGACCGATCGGCGGGAAGGATGGCTTTTTCTTCCGGGTTATCGTCGCGACCCAGGAACGCCAGAATCCGCGTTTTTTCCGATTTGAGCATGCCCAGCATTTCCTCATCACCCGGCGCATTGCGGGAAACGCGTATTTTCAGCTTCTCCTCTTCAAGAAAGACGGTGATGCCTTTCTCTTTTGCCCTGATTAAAAGATCAACGATGTTTTTCTGATCGGTAGTCGTCATATTACCGGAATTGGACGGGGTGCCTGGTGTGTTTACAATTCGAATACTTCCGAGTCTTCCTGCTGCCCTCCGTCGGTGTCATTTTGCTGGAGCGCAATGTACTTTTGGAATTCACCGATGGTCGGGAATTCAAAAACGACCTTAAGCGGAATGTCGAGTGAGAAATTATCGCGTACAAGTGAAAGCAGCCTGACGGCCAGGAGGGAATGCCCTCCCAGTGCAAAGAAATTGTCATGGATGCCCACTTTTTCTACCTTCAGCAGATCAGCCCAGATCCCGGCCAGGATCTCTTCGGTCCGGTTGCGCGGCGCGGTGTATTCCTGGTCGATCTGACCGGAAACATCGGGAGTCGGTAAGGCCGATTTATTCACTTTTCCGGTTTCCGTGAGCGGAAGCTGGTCCATTTTTGTCCAGTAGGAAGGAACCATGTAATCCGGCAGGCGGGAGATCAGGTGGGCTTGCAAGGCCGGCTTGTTGTATTCGCCGGCCGGGACGATATAGGCTGCCAGCTGCAGGTTTCCGGATGGGCCTGCGGCGGTTATCACTGCGCAACTCCTGACAGCAGGGTGGGCGTTCAGCGCCGCCTCTATTTCGCCCAATTCGATCCGGTGGCCCCTTATTTTGACCTGGTTATCCCTTCTGCCCAGGAATTCCAGGTTGCCATCGGGTAAAAATCGGGCAAGGTCGCCTGTTTTGTACAATCTCATCGGGCCTTTCCCCGCCGGGTCGGCATATGCAAAGCTGATCCTGGTCAATTCCTCATTGTTGAGATAGCCCCGCGCCAAACCGGCGCCGCCGATGTACAATTCACCGGGTACGCCGATGGGGGTTTGTTTTCCGGCTGCATTCAGGGTATAAACCTGCGCATTATCGATCGGCCGCCCGATGGGAATATTGGCGTAAGGCAATTCACCGCCCCGGTCGATCCGGAAAACGGTTGCGCAGATGCCGGCTTCCGTCGGGCCGTAGGAATTGATGTAATGCCCCCATTCGAGGAATTTCCTGATGCGGTCTGGAGCAGCGGACTCTCCGCCGGTGAACAACGTCCGCATGCTCTCAAGCTCATTCATGTTCAGCTCATTGAGATATGCGGGGGGAATGCTGCCGATTGTTATGCCCTGCTCCCGGAGGAAGGCATATAACCTCGATGGATTTGTCCGGTCGTCCTGACCGATAATGCACAACCGGGCTCCGGCCAGCAGGGCCGTAAAGATCTCGAGTATGGAGGCATCAAATGAAAGCGCATAGAATTGCAGGCACCTGTCGCCTTCAGTGATCCCGAAATCCTTGATTTGAGAAAGGATCGTATTTTTTATGCTTTGGTGCTCGATAAGCACCCCTTTGGGGTTCCCGGTTGAGCCGGATGTATAAATGACGTACGCCAGCTGATCCAAAAGAATTTCTTTTGAAGCTTCCTCAGGAAGCCGGTCCGTTAGCGTTCCCAGTTGCATGTCAATGGCAAAAACCGGGATATTGAACCCGCCGGTTATCAGATCGTAAAGATTGTCCGAATGCGCGATCAGCGCTTTTATGCCGGTATCTTCCATGAGGAAGGATTTGCGATCCTTTGGAAGGTTGATGTCAATCGGAACAAATGCCGCACCTGCCTTCAGAATGCCCAGGCAGGCGATGATCGCCCACTCGGATCTTGGGGTCATGACGCCTACCAGGTCGTCCGGACCGAGCTGATACGTGGCTTTCAAATAGGCAGCCAGTTTGGCGGCCTGGTCGTCCAGCTGGCTGTAGGTCAGGGCCCTGTTCTGGAAGGTGACGGCTGTTTTTTCGGGATAAAGGGCCGCTTTCTCTTCAAACAGGCTGACGATGGACCGGTTATCGGGATAGGGCGCCGCTGTGTTGTTGAATTCGTTCAACAGCAGATCGGCTTCCCGGGCTGTCAGCAATTCAAGTTCGTCAATGGGATGGTCCGGATTGGAAACAATGCTTTCCAGCAACCTGGTAAAATGGCGCGCCATTCGTTCAATGGTTTCCGGCAAGAACAGGTCCGTGCAGAACAGGATGGAAATGTCCAACCCGCCGGGGCTTTCCCTGACATAAAAGGCGAGATCCAATTGGGAGATCTGCTGACCGGAAGGTTCGGCGTTCAGCTGCAATTCTCCCAGTTGCAGGTCAGGCACTTCCGGGGTGTTCCGCATGGAAAAAAGCACCTGGAAAACCGGGCTTCTGCTGAGGCTCCGGTCCGATTCCACCCGGTCCACAATTTGCTCAAACGGGACCTGCTGATGATTGAATGCGGCCAGGGTATTTGATTTGACGGTTTGGAGCAGGTCGCTAAAGCGCGGATTGCCGGACAGGTCGGTTCGCAGAACCAGGGCGTTGAGAAAACATCCGACCAGGTTTTCCACTTCTTTCTGGTCCCGGTTTGCCAGCGGCGCTCCGATGCAGAAATCGGTTTGGCCGCTGTATTGGCAGAGCATTACCTTGTACGCCGAAAGGAGCAACATGAACAAGGTAACGTCAGCCTCCAACGCCGCCGCTTTCAATTGATCCGTCAGGTCTTTTTCGATCCGGAAGCCCATGCTGTCGCCACGGGTGCTCTGGATCGCCGGCCGCGGAAAATCGGTCGGCAGCGAAAGGGGTTCCAGGCCTTTCAATCCGGCGACCCACCAATCGAGCTGGGACGCCAGCACTTCACCCGATAAATGGGACCGTTGCCATACGGCATAATCGGCGTATTGGATCGGGAGGTCCGGCAATCTGGAGGGCCTGCGCTCCAGCCTGGCGCTGTACAATTCCATCAGATCGCTGACCAGCAAGGAAATGGACCAACCGTCGGCGGCTATATGGTGCAGCACCAATACCAGGCGATGTTCTTCTTCGCCGCATTTGAACAGGTGGGCCCGAAGCATGAAGTCGGTGGCCAGATCAAACGGGGTATTGACCTGCTCGAGTATTAATTGCCTGAGTTGCCCTTCGTCACCGGCGCCTTCGGGTTCGCTGAAGGTCATTTTCCAGTTATCCGCCGGGAGTACAACCTGGAACGGTTCCCCGTTTTCCGATTTGAAGACCGTCCGCAATACCTCGTGGCGGCGCACCAGATCGCCGAGGGCTTCTTCCAGTACGGTGATATCCAGCTTGTTCCTCAGCCGCAATACCGAGGGCATGTGGTATTGAACGCTGCCACCGAGTTGATCGGTGAACCAGAGCCGTTCCTGTGCAAACGACAATGGTATTTTTTCCGGTCTTGGGCCGGCAGTTACGGCCGGGAGGGTATCCGGGTTTTGCTTGTTTTGAAGAAATTCCGCCAATTCGGCTATCGTGGGGTAAGAAAAGATATCCTCCAGGTCGGGTTTTTGGCTAAAAGCTTTGCGGATGGCGGAAATGACCCGGATGGCCAGCAGGGAGTGTCCGCCGATCTCGAAGAAATGATCGTGGATGCCGACGTTGTCTAATTTCAACAGTTTGCACCAGATCTCGGCCAGTATTTTTTCTGTTTCTGTCCGGGGCGCCACAAATTCAGCATCCGATGAAGTTGTAAAAACGGGCTCCGGAAGGGCTTTCCTGTTAATTTTCCCGTTTTCGGTCAGCGGCAATTGCGCCAGCTCCATCCAAATGGAAGGGATCATATAATCCGGGAGTATTGTTCCGAGGTAGGCCTGCAGTTCAGCCCTTTCAAATCCGTTTTCCGGGACGATATAAGCCACCAGGTTGATGTTCCCGCCTGTATCGGTCTTACCCAATACCACACAGCCGTTGACCATCGGCGAGGCGTTCAAGGCGTGCTCGATCTCTCCCAATTCGACCCGGTAACCCCTTATTTTTAGTTGATCGTCTTTTCTGCCGATGAACTCCAGGTTTCCGTCGGGAAGCTGCCTGACCACGTCGCCGGTCAGGTAAACCCTGTCCTGTTCGTTTGGGCTGAACGGGTCTTTTATGAACTTGGCCCGGGTCAGCTCGGGGCGGTTGAAATACCCTTTTGCAACCCCTTCCCCGCCAAGCAGCAATTCACCGGGCACGCCTGGCGGACAAAGTTTCAGGTGCTGATCGACCACATAAGCCCTGGCCTGCGAAAAGGGTCGTCCGATCGGCACCGTGTTATAATTGGCGGCAAGGTTGACCCGGTGAAGGACTTTCCCGATTGTGGCCTCTGTCGGACCGTAATGGTTGATCACTTCAAGCGCCGGGTTTGAGCGGCGGATCTTTTCCAGTATGTCAACGGTGAGGGATTCGCCTCCGAAGATGATGGTTCGCGCAGGCAACAACAGGCCCGAGTCGGTTTCCAGGGCGCGCCAATGCGAGGGCACTATTTTAATGCAATCGATCGGGTTTTCTTTGAAATAAGCCTGGATTGCGGAGGCATCGGTCAGCGTTTTTCTTGAAAAAACGTGGAGGGCGCCCCCGGTACCCAACGCACCGTACAAAACGGTATTGCCCAGATCGGCGGATAGGGTCGACATCAGGCCAAAAGATCTGCAGGATTGAATGTCGACCTTGTCCAGCAATCCGGAAAGGTAATTGGAAAGATTGCGGTGGGTGATTTCCACACCTTTGGAAGCGCCGGTGGACCCGGAAGTATAAATGACATAAATCCGATGATCCGGATAAGTCACATCCTCAGGATTAACGGTCCTGGTTTTATCCGTATCCCCGCTGGCAGCATCCTGCACATTAAAAAACAAGGATTCAAACCCGGCAAGGTCAACGCTGCGATCTTTATGCAACGCCAGCGCTTTCATCCGGGTGTCTTCGATCATGTAACGGATTCTTTCCGCAGGGAATTCGATGTTGACGGGTACATAGGCCGCACCTGTTTTCAGGATCCCGATAATGGCGGCCACCGCCCAGTGGGAGCCGTCCATTGCCATGCCGACCAGATCATTGGGCCGGATGTTGAATTCATCTTTCAGGTACCAGGCAATCCGGTTGGCCCGCTCATTCAGTTCGGAGTAGGTCCAGGTTGCCGCCTCAAATACGACTGCCGGACTTTCCGGCGTCCTGGCCGCCTGTTCTTCAAACAGATTGACAAACGTTTTATCATAGGGTGACTTTTCGGCGGATGCCGATCCTTGCATCAGGTTAACGGCTTCTTGTTCGGAGATCATGGACAATTCCTCGATTTGATGGTCCGGCATGGACGCTGCGGACCGGAGTAGATTATGAAAATGATTGGCGATGGATTCAATGGTTCCCCTGGAAAAGAGGTCGGTACAGTACACAATGCTGACCTGCAAGCCCGCAGGGGTTTCCCTGAGGTAAAATGACAGATCGTAAAGCGTTCTTTTCTGCCCGCTTGAAACCGGGGAAAGGTGCAGGTTGTCAAATTCAAGCACCGGAACTTCCGGGGTGTTGTGGAGCGTGAACAACACCTGAAAAACGGGCGTGCGATTCAGGTTTCTGCCGGTTTCTACCAGGTCGACTATTTTTTCAAAAGGAACATCCTGGTGCGCAAAGGCCGATAACACGGTCGATCTCACCTGCCCCAGCACTCCGCGGAACGTAGACCCCGGCTCGATTTGCGTCCGCAGCACCAGATTGTTGACAAAAAATCCGGCAAGCCGCTCAAGTGATTTATGGTTTCGATTGGCCAGTGAAGTGCCGACACAAATGTCTTCCTTGCCGGCGTACCGGGCGAGCAGGATTTTCAATGCCGACAGGAGGGTCATGAAGAGGGTCGCTTCCGATTGGAGCGATAATGCCTTCAATTCGCGGAGCAATTGATTTTCAACCGAAAAACCATAGGTGTCGCCCCGGTTGCTCTGCCTGGCCGGCCTGGGGAAATCAATCGGTATTTCCAATGGCTCCAGGCCTGCAAGTTGTTCCTTCCACCAGGCAAGCTGATCTTCCAGGTACTTGCCGGCGATGTGTTCTCTTTGCCATATGGCATAATCGGGGTATTGAACCGGGAGTTCGGGCAGGTCCGGCAAATCGGAACCAAGGTATGCCCGGTAGAGTTCGGTCAGGTCTTCAACCAGGACGGCGTCAGACCACCCATCCGAGGCAATATGGTGGATGACCAGGATCAGCAGGTGCTCTCCCGGAGCTTGCCGGACCAGGTGGGCCCGGAGCATGTAGTCGGCATCCAACTCAAAGGGCCGGTTTACAACCTCATCGATCAGTCCCTGGATGTCGGCCCTGTCCGCAGATCCTGAAAAGTCTGAATATTCCATGCGCCAGGATTGCGGGCCGAGTACCGCCTGGTAGGGTTGCCCGTCTTCCGAACGGATCACCGAGCGAAGGGATTCATGCCGGCTGACCAAGGCTTTCAATGCTTGCTCCAGCACGTTCCTGTCCAATTCGTTGTTCAGCTGCAAAACCGTAGCCTGGTGAAACTGTACGCTGCCGCGCAATTGGTCCACAAACCAAAGGCGTTCCTGGGAATAAGACAGCGGGATCCTTTCCGGTCTGGGTTCCGCCTTTTTCAGCGGGGGCAAACCGGTTTCCGGGCCGGTGGATTGCAGGTGGAGGGCAAGGCTTTCTGCGGTCGGCCAGGTAAAGAGATCCCGGACCTTGATTTCCCGGTTCATTTTTTCCCTGATCGCCGAAATAACCCTGACTGCCAGCAATGAATGGCCGCCGATCTCGAAGAAGTTGTCCTTTACGCCGACTTTTTCCAGGTGAAGGAGTTCACTGAAAATCCCGACCAGGATGATTTCGCTGTCGCTGCCCGGCGGGACATAATTGTTTTCCACCAGTTGGCGGAGGTCCGGCTCCGGAAGTGCATGCCGGTCAACCTTGCCGGTTGTTCCAAGCGGGAATGCCTCCAACTGAACCCATATCGAAGGGGTCATATAAGCCGGCGCCATATCCCGCAGGTGGGTTTCCGCCGCAGCTTTATCAAATTTGTTGTCAGGAATGACATATGCGATCAGGCGGTTGTGGCCGAATGGATCTTTGCGCGCTACAACTACGGCAGATCTGATGCCCGGGGTTTTCCCCAGGAGGTATTCGACTTCCTCCAACTCAACCCTGAATCCGTTTATTTTCAGCTGGTTGTCCTTCCTGCCCAGGTATTCTATGTCACCATCAGGAAGCCAGCGGGCGAGGTCGCCTGTCCGGTAAATCACCGATTCCCCGCCGTCTTCAATCGACAGGCGCACAAATTTTTCGCGTGTCAGTTCAGGCCGGTTGAGATACCCGCGGGCCAATTGGATGCCGCCGATGCAAAGCTCGCCGGCTATTCCTTCCGGGTTCAGCTGAAGGTCATCATTGAGGATATAGATCCGGACATTCGGCAACGGTTTGCCGATCGGTATCACATCCGTCCGATCGAGATTTTCGGGTACAGGCCAGCAGGTTACGTGTATGGCCGCTTCGGTAGGGCCGTACATGTTCCTGACCTTGACGCGGGGCAGTTTTTGCCTGCACAGGATCAACTGGCTTTTATGGAGGACTTCTCCTCCGCAAATAATGATCCTCAAGCTGCTGCATTCTCCGGGAGCCAGATCTTCCAGGAATGCCGATAACATGGAGGGTACCAGGCAAATGATCGTTACCTTATGCTTTTCAATGGTCGCGACCAGGTGACGGCTGTCGCCTTCCAGGCCGGGCCCTGCGAAACAGATCTGCCCGCCTGCGGACAGGGGCCAGAAAAATTCCCAGACGGAAGGATCGAAACAAAACGATGTTTTCTGTATAACCACGTCTGAGGACTTCAACTCCAGGAAATCGATGGCCCAGTACCCCTGATTGACCACACCTGCGTGGTCCATGATAACCCCTTTGGGGCGGCCTGTCGACCCGGAAGTATAAATCACGTAGGCGGCATCGTCAGGGTTAGGACCCGGCCCCGGTTTGTCGGACGGCTGACCGGCTGCCAGATCGCGGTCCATGGCAAAGAGCCCTGCAAGCTGACTTCCGGTGAAGCGGTCGCGGTGCAAATGATGTGTCAGGACGTACCTGACCCCTGCATCTTTCAGCATGAAGGCGATCCTGGTTTCGGGAAAATCCGGATCGATCGGCAAATAAGCCGCTCCCGTTTTAAATACGGCCAGCACTGCGGTGATCATATCCAGGGATCGCTGCAGGGAGATGCCGACAATATCGCCTTTGCCGACTCCTTTGGCCGAAAGGAAATGCGCCCACCGGTTGGCCTTCTCGTCGAGCTCTTTGTAGGATAATGCGGACCCCTCGAAAACGGCCGCCGGGTTGTCAGGCGTTTTGGCGGCCTGGGCTTCGAATTGATCCAGCAGGGTTTGCGGCCCGTGAAAAGACACAGGAGCCGGCCTTGATCTTTGGAGGAGGGCCGCTTTTTCGTCGGCTGAGCATATATCAATAGCGCTTACCGGCTGGTCGAGGTGGTCCTTAAGCTTGCCGAGCAGATTCCTGAAATGGTCCATCATGCCCGTCATGCTCTCTTCCTGAAACAAATCGGGATTGTAGATTGCTTTAAGCGACAGGCCGTCCGGAGTTTCGGTGGCGGTGATGGCCAGATCGAATTTGCTGTTTGCGATGCCTCGGTCCTCCGCTGTCATCGTCAGTTCCCCGAGCCCGCCTTCGTTCAGGTCGGCGGAATTTCCGGGGCCGGAGGCATTCTGGAGGATGAACATGACGTCGAACAGCGGGTTCCTTCCCGGAACGCGTTCGGGGGCGACCCGTTCCAGCACCTGCTCAAACGGCGCTTCCTGCCGGGCAAAGGCATCCAGACAATTGGATTTTGTCCTGTTGAGGAACTCCCTGAAGGTAGGTTTATCCCCGAACCGGGACCGCAGTGCCAGTGTATTGATGAAAAAACCGATCAAGGATTCGGCCTCCTGGCTTCCGCGGTTGCCCACAGAGGTTCCTATGCAAATGTCCGTTTGGCCGGTGTACCGGTAAAGCAGGACCTTTAAAGCAGCTGTCAGGAGCATGAAAAGCGTTACTTCCTCATTTCTGCATATGGCGGCCAGTTCCTGAAAACGGGAATCGGGGATCAACAGGCCTGTTACCGCACCGCGGGCAGACCGAACGGCAGGGCGCGGAAAATCAAGCGGCAATTGAAGCGGCGGGGCCCCTGCCAGCTGATTCACCCAATAGGTCAGTTGCTCCTCCAGTTGAGGCGGCGTAAGGTGTTTTCGCTGCCAGACTGCGTAATCGGCGTATTGAACCTGCAAGGGCGCCAGGTTGGGGGTTTGTCCCTGGATCCGGGCGCGGTAACAGGCCGTCAGTTCCCTCATCAGAATGGGGATCGACCAACCGTCGGCAGCTATGTGGTGCAATACGATCAGGAGATCATATTGATCCGGGGTTTTCTTCATCAACCAGACCCTGAGCATGTGATCAGCGGCGAGGTCAAAAGGCTTTTTCACGGATGCTGCGATCCAGTCTTCTCCTGCCGGCCCGGCGTCCGGGCTTTGCCGGTCGAGGACGGTCATGCGCCATTTTCCTGCATCCAGGATTTTCTGTACCGGCCGGCCTTTTTCCAATGAATAGACCGTCCGGAGGATCTCATGCCGGTCGACCAGATCGGCGAAGGCGCATTCAAGGGCGTCCTCATTCAATTTTCCGCCAATGCTGAATAATTGCGGTATATGATAGTGAACGCTTCCTTCGAGCTGGTCGACGAGCCAGAGGCGTTCCTGGGAAAAAGAAAGCGGAATTTGCTCCGGGCGGTCGCCGGGCACGATGGGCGGTCGGGAAATGGTCCCGGCCAGGCTGTCCAGCCGGGAAGCGAGGCCGGCAACGGTAGTATGGGTAAAAACGTCCTTTACCTTCAACTCCCGGCCCAGATTTTTGCGGACCGCGGCAATGACCCGCATGGCCAGCAGGGAATGGCCGCCGATCTCAAAGAAATTGTCGTTTGCGCTGATGTTTTTAAGATGCAGCAGGGTTTCCCAGATTTCAGCGACTTTGATCTCTGTTGCGGTGCGGGGCATAATCCTGATATCACCGGCAACGGAAAGGTCTTCCCAACCGGGAAGCGCATTTCGGTCTACTTTTCCGTTCGGATTCAGCGGAAGATGGTCCAACGGGATCAGGAATGCCGGAATCATATAATCGGGCAAGCGGTTTTTCAGATAGGCCCGGATCGCTTCGTTTGCGCCCGCCGGTTCAGCATCAATCTCCATATGCGGAACGTAATACCCAACCAGTTTCTTCGCACCCGATCCATCCTCGCCGGCGATTACGGTACACCGGGCGACTTGCGGGCAATCCTGAAGAACGGATTCTATTTCACCCAATTCAATCCGGTATCCCCGGATCTTTAACTGAGCGTCGCGGCGACCAATGAAGTCGATATTGCCGTCGTTCATCAGGACCCCTATGTCGCCCGACTTATAGAGCCTCTGGCCGAAAGGTGATCTGAACGGGTCGGAAATATATTTTTGGGCGGTCAGTTCCGGCCGGTTGATATACCCTTCGCTCACGCCGTGACCGCCGATCAGGATCTCACCGGCAACCCCGGTTCCGGCAAGGTTGCCGGCCTTGTCTAGTATGTATACCGAAGAGTTGGCGAGCGGCTTGCCGATAGGGACCTTGCCGGATGCCATACTGTCTATCGGGTAATAAGTGCAGTACACCGTGGTCTCAGTGGGACCGTATACGTGCACCAGCTTGCCGGGACCCAAAACATTGAACGCCTTCCTGGCGTGTGGGATCGAAACCAGCTCCCCCCCGAACAGCAATTTCCGGAGCCCTTTCAGCCCGGCCGGGTCAAAATCGACCATGGCGTTGAACAAGGCCGTTGTTACAAACCAAACGGTGATTTTTTGTTCTTGCAGGACTGCAGTCAGTTTTCCCGGATCCGAAACGGCATCCTCGCTGACAAGATGGAGAGAAGCCCCGTTCAGCAGCGAACAGAATATGTCGTAAACCGAGCCGTCGAATGCAAAATTTGACCATTGCAGCACCCTGTCTCCGGGTTTTACGGCGATCGGACCTGGTTCGTGAACGAGTTTCAGTACGTTTTGCTGGCTGACCAAGGTACCTTTCGGCGTACCGGTCGTGCCGGACGTGTACATGATATAAACCCCATCGCCGGAGGCAGACTGGCACGCTGGCCGGTCCGGGGAACAGGAAGCAGCCGCCCTGGTATCGATGATTTCTACCTGGGGAAGGTCGAATTTTTCCACCAATGCGGTATCGGAAGCCACAACGAGGTCCGCAGCGGCATCCTGCAGCATAAAAGCTAACCTTGACGCCGGGTATTCCAGGTTGAGGGGGACATAAACGCCCCTGCACTTCAGGATCGCCAGGATGCCGGTGATCATTTCGATTCCCCTGGTTGACAGCAGCCCTACCCTATCCTGCGGTTTGACGCCTTTGGTCAGCAGGCAATTTGCCAGGCGGTTGGATTGTTGGTCGAGGTCGGAATAGGTCAGGACCTTCCCGTCAAAAACCAGTGCAATTTCATCGGGGTTTTCGTCAACCTGGTGGTAAAAAAGGTCAATGAGGGTTTTATCTGCAGGATAAAATGTTTCAGTACCGATGGATTTGCGGAAGGTAGCGACTTTCTCTTCATCCGAAATAATGGAAAGATTTGAGATGCGTTGATCCGGGTCGGATACAACGGATCTGAGCAGTTGCCTGAAATTGCCCGCCATTCTTTTTACGGTTTCTTCCAGGAAAAGATCCCTGCAATAAACGATATCGAAGAACAGGCCCATCGGGCTGTCGTTGGCGGAGAAAACCAGATCAAATTTTGAATATTCATGGCCTGTTCTGACCGGCGACAAACTGAGGTCGCCCAGTTCGAGGTCCGGTATTTCAGGTATGTTCTGGATGACAAACATGACCTGGAAGACCGGATTGCGATTGAGGCTGCGCTCGGGTTCTATCTTTCGGACGATCTGTTCCAGCGGCACTTCCTGGTTGGCAAAAGCCGATAAGGCAGCGGATTTTACTTTTTGAAGCAGTTCGCTGAAGCGCGGGTCGCCGCCCAGGTTGTTGCGCAAGGCAAGGGAATTGACAAAAAAGCCCACGATGGGTTCCAGTTCTTCCTGATTCCGGTTGGCGAGGGGGGTACCGACACAGATGTCCTCCTGGCCGGTAAGCCGGTGCAGCAGGGTATTGAAAGCCGTGAGCAGGGTCATGAAAAGGGTCGTTTCCTGCTCAATGGACAAGGCCTTAAGGTCGTCGGCCAGGTCCTTTTCAATCCGGAGTTGGGTAACCGCGCCCCGTGCGCTGTGCGTGGCGGGCCGTTGGAAATCGTACGGCAAACGGATGGTTTCGACTCCCTTCAGTTGGCTTTCCCACCATCCCAGTTTGGATTCCAGTACGTCTCCGGAAAGCCGGTTGCGCTGCCAGAAGGCAAAATCGGCATAATTGATCTTCAAAGGCGGCAGAGCCGGACGCCTGCCTTCCTGCCGGGCGGCATAGATCTCAATCAGGTCATTTACCAGAATGGATTTTGACCAACCGTCGGAGGCAATATGGTGCATCACCAAGGCCAGTACATTGTCGTCCTCTCCGCAACGGATCAAATGCGCTCTGAACATGTAATCCCGGCCAAGGTCGAATGGTTTGTTGAAAACGGATTCGATGAATTCAACAAGGTATTGTTCGTCCCGGAAAGCGTCTCCTTCCGAGTAAGCCATCGTCCACCCTTCCGACGGCATAATTTCCTGATAGGGCCGGCCATCCTCTGATTTCACGACAGTGCGGAGCGTTTCATGGCGGTCGACCAGGGCCAGGAGCGATTCTTCCAGAATCTGTTTGTCCAGCCGGTTCTTAATGCGGAGCGCCAAAGGCTGGTGGTACTGCATGCTTCCGCCAAGCTGGTCAATGAACCACAATTGTTCCTGTGAAAAGGAAAGCGGGATTCTTTGATCCGGGTTGCTGCGATCCATGGGAAGGATCGGCTCCCCAAAGGTTTTCATATCCTCCGCTCCGCCCATTCCATCCTTCAAAAAGGCAATGATTTCTTCTTTATTGGCCTTGAGCAACCCAATAATCTCCGGATCAGGCACAATGCCCTGGGCAACCTTGATTTTCAGTTTCTGTTCTTCCTGAAAAACCGAAAGACCGTTTTCCAGTGCTTTCCTCAACAGAGAAACAACATTGGTTTTTACTTCCATGATATTAACTTGATCAGAACAGGCGAGAAAATAGTTTTACAATTCCAGGACTTCCGATGTCTCAAAGTTCAATTCGCTCTCACTTTCTTTCATCAGCAGAATGTATTCTTCCAATTCGGCTATGCTGGGATACTTGAAAATGATCTTGATCGGAACATGCAGGGAAAATTGTTTTCTGATGGCAGTGATCACCCGCATCGCCAGGAGAGAGTGGCCGCCGATCTCAAAGAAATTGTCGTGTATGCCGACCCGCTCCATTCCCAGCAGCCCTTTCCAGATCCCGGCCAGCTGTTCCTGGGTTTTGTTGCCCGGAGGCACAAAATCATCCTGGTGGAGTGTTTCGGCAAAGGGATCCGGCAAAGACCTCCTGTCAATTTTACCGTTTGCATTGAGCGGGATCTTATCCATTTCTACCAGAACGGTCGGCACCATATATTCCGGCAGCCTGGCCCTGAGGAAGGTCATGATTGACGGCCTTTCAAGTGTTGCGGCCTGGGTTTTGTCGGCAGCGACGTAGGCAACGAGGCGTTTTTGCCCATCCGGGCCCGCCTTGGCCAGTACCGCGCAATGCCCCACTGCGGGCGCCTGCCGGAGGACGGTATTGATTTCGCCCAGTTCGATGCGGTATCCCCGGATCTTGACCTGGTCGTCCACCCGGCCGATAAAATCCAGGTTGCCGTCCGGCAGCCACCGGATCAGGTCGCCGGAGCGGTACACGATTTCATCTTCTCGTTCGCTGAACGGGTCTTTGATGAACCGTTCCGATGTCAGTTCGGGCCGGTTGATATAGCCTTTGGAGACGCCTGTCCCGCCGATCAGCAACTCGCCGGGCACGCCCACCGGGCACAAGGCCATATGCCGGTCAACCACGTATAGCCTGGTATTGCAGAAAGGCTTGCCGATCGGCGTTTTATCCGGTACGGCCTCCAGGTCTACCCGGTAACAAACCTTCCCGATGGTCACCTCTGTTGGTCCGTAATGGTTGATGATCTCCAGCGCAGGAGCGGCTGATTTTATTTTTTGCAGGATCTCAGGAGAGAGGACCTCTCCCCCGAATACAATTGTCCGGTTCGGGATCAGGACACCTTCCTCATTTTCAAGGGCCAGCCAGTGGGACGGTACCAGCTTGATAAAATCGATGCTGTTTTTTCGGAAATATTCGTGTGTTTTTCCGGCGTCGGTATATGTTTCTTTTTCGATGAGGTGTATGGTCCCGCCGGTGATCAGCGCTCCGAATAGAACGGTCTTGGAAAGATCGGCTGAGAGGGTCGACATGATGGCAAAGGTGCGGCTTGCCCGGAAGGTTACCCTGGAGAAAAAGCCGTACAAGTGATCAATGACATTCCTGTGGCTGAGCATCACCCCTTTCGGAACGCCCGTCGAACCTGAGGTATGGATCACGTAGACCAGGCTTTCCGGCGTGAGGGATAATTCAATTTCTTCATCCGCTGCTGAAGCGATCGCTTCCCGGCAGTCATCGATTACGATGATTGCAAGGCCCGGTCTTTGCCGGATCAGGCCGGCAGTCCGGGCATTGACGACAGCAAAGTCGACGCCGGCATTGTCGAGGATGGCGTTGATCCGATCTGCCGGGTTCTCATGATCCAGCGGGAGGTAGGTGCCGCCGCCCTTCAGAACGCCCCATATGGCCAGGACCATATCAAACGGATTATCGATGCAAACGGCCGCCAGCGAACCCTCCCGCAAGCCGGATTTCCGCAGGAAAGCGCCGATTTTGTTGGTTTCGGCATCAAATTCCCTGTACGAAAGCTCTCTGTCCCGGCAAACGACCGCTGTTGAATCCGGTGTCTTTTCGGCCTGCTCCCTGAAGAGGTCGACCAGGGTACTGCCTTCCGGGATTTCCACTTCGGCCGTGTTGAATTCCGACAGCAATTGATTTTTTTCCGCTTCGGTCAACAGATTAAGCCGGCTGATTTTCTCCCCGGGGCTGGCGGCGATGGACCTGAGCAATGCAATGAAGTGTTCACCCATCCTGGCGATAGAATCCCGGGAAAAGAGATCGGTGCTGTAAGAAATGCCCAGCCGCAACCCTTCCGGGCCTTCATCCACGGAAAAGGTCAGCTCGAACCGCGTAAGGTTTTGCCCCGGCGGTTCAAAGGTGATATCCAGGTTCCCCAGTTTCAATTCAGGCGCTTCGTCGGCGCCCTGCATCATAAAGACCACCTGGAAAAGCGGACTTCTGCTGAGGTCGCGCTGGTTTTCCACCCTTTCGACAATTTGTTCAAACGGGGCATCCTGGCGGGCAAATGCAGCAAGCGTCTCCTGCCGCACCCTGCTCAACAGCTCAAGGAATCCGGGATCGCCTTCCAGATTGGTACGCAATACCAGGTTGTTGATGAAAAAGCCGACCAGGGACTCGATCTCCTTTCGGTCGCGGTTGGCCACCGGCGTACCCACACAGATATCCTCCTGTCCGCTGTACCGGTACAACAAGACGTTGAATGCGGTCAGCAAGGTCATAAACAAGGACGCATCCGACCGGACGGCCAAAGTCTTTAACTGCCCGGATAGGTTCTTATCCAGTTGGAATCCCAGGGAACTGCCTTTCATGGTCAGGGCCGGAGGGCGGTTAAAATCGCAAGGCAGTTCTATCGGTTCGATTCCGCGCAGGTGTTCCGCCCACCAATCCAATTGCTCCGCCAGGTATTTCCCTCCGTAATGTTCCCTTTGCCACACCGCGAAATCCGCATACTGTACCGGGAGAGCCGGTAAGCTGGGGGTGCGAACCTCCAACCCGGCGCTGTAAAGCTCCATCAGGTCCTTTACCAGGATTGGTTGGGACCAACCGTCGGATGCAATATGGTGCATCACCACCACCAGCAGGTGTAAGTCTTCCTCAATGCTGATCAGGTGGGCCCGGAGCATAAAGTCGGCAGACAGATCAAACGGTCGGTTGATCTCGGTTACAATGAAATGTTTAAGGGATTCATCGTCACGGGCATTGAACATGGCGGTATGCTCCAATTGCCAGGATCCGGCCGGAATCACTTCCTGGTATGGGCGGCCGTCATCCGTTTTGATCACGGTCCTGAGCACTTCGTGCCGCTCGATGAGGGCGGTAAAAGCTGCCCGGAGGATTTTCGGATCCGGCTTGCCGGCAATGCGCATTACGGTCGGTTGGTGATAATGAACGCTTCCTTCAAACTGATCGATGAACCACAACCGCTCCTGGGCATAGGACAAAGGTATTTGCTTCGGCCGGGTTGTACTGCCGATCGGCGGCAGGGCGTTTTCTTGCCGGAGCGTATCCAGTTGCCGCGCAAAGCCCTCTAGGGTCGGATGGGTGAAAATATCGCGGACCCTGACTTCCAGTTTCATTTTATGCCTTACCGCCGAGATCACCCGCATGGCCAGCAGGGAATGGCCGCCCAGTTCGAAGAAGCTGTCCTTGATTCCGACCTGGTCTATCTTCAGGGTTTCTTTCCAGATGGCGGCCAGCGCTGTTTCAGCAGGTGTACGGGGTTCTTCGCTATTTTCAGCAGAATTTGCCGTTTCATCCGCTTCGGGCAAAGCCTTTTTATCGACCTTTCCGTTGACCGTCAATGGGAACTCATTCAGCGTAACAATGGCCGACGGGACCATATATTCGGGTAAACGAGCCTCCAGGTAGGTTTTTATCTCTTGTTGGTCAACGCCTTCTTTAAGGGTTAAATAAGCGACCAGCCGTTTGCCTCCGGTGCGGCCATCCCTGGCCATTACGATCGCCTGGCCAACCAGTCCCGAGCTTTGAATGACGGATTCGATCTCGCCGGGTTCAATCCGGTATCCGCGGATCTTGACCTGGTCGTCTTTCCGGGCGATGAACTCCAGGTTGCCGTCCGGGAGCCAGCGGCCGATGTCGCCGGTTTTATAGATCCGTTCACCGGGGCAGAACGGCGAATCCACGAATTTTTCTTCCGTCAACCCAGGCCGGTTGAGATAGCCCCGGGCCAGATTGCCGCCGCCGATGCAGATCTCGCCGTTAACCCCGATCGGCACAGGATTGCCCCAGTTGTCCATCACGTAGGTTTTGACGTTTCCGAGCGGCCTGCCCACCGGCAAGCTGGTTTCCGATTCAGGATTTGAGGGCAGATGATAGAAATAAATGGTGGAGGTAACCGTGGCTTCCGTCGGCCCGTATTTATTGACGAACTGAAGGTATGGGGCCCATGAGCGGGCAAGGGCCAGCGTGCAAAACTCTCCGCCCGACGAAATCTGCCTGAGGGCTGGATATTTCCCCGGTTTGATGAGCTGCAGCAGGCTCGGTGTGGTATGGAGGTAGGTCACCCGTTCCTTGGTCAGGATCTCCTCCATCCGGTCTTTGTCCAGGAGGGTCTCCTTGCGGATCAGTACCAGTGTTGCGCCGCTCAGCAAGGCAATGAAGATCTGTTCTACCGAAGGGTCGAACACGTAGTTGGCGGTCTGCAAGACCCTGTCCTTTTCCGAAATCCGGAATTTTTCCTTCAGGTACAGGATCTCGCTGACGACGGTCCGGTGTTCGATCTGGACGCCTTTGGCTTTTCCTGTGGAACCTGAAGTATAAATGACATAGGCCAGATTGCCGGGCTTTGTTCCCGATACCGGCGCCGTATCCGGGTGCTGCGCTTGTTCCGTCCTGAATTTTTGCAGTTCACGCTCGTCGATGAGCACTTTGGCAGCACTGTCTTCGAGCATAAAGGCAACCCGGTCTTCCGGAAACGCCGGATCAATGGGCACATAAGCTCCGCCTGCTTTCAGAATGCCGAAAATGGTGACGAGCATCCATTCGCTTCGTTCGATTTTGATGGCGATCCGGTCATCCGGTGCGATCGGGAAATTTTGACGGAGATAATGACCAAACCGGTTGGACAAACGATCCAGCTCCCGGTAGGTCAGGGTTTTTTCCTCAAAAACTGCGGCGATATGGTCCGGGGTTTCGGCAACCTGAGCCCGGAACAGCTCCATGAGGGTCTTGTCTTGCGGGAATTCGAATTCCGTTTCATTGAAGCCGAACACTACCTGACGTTCTTCTTCCTCCGACAGCATCTTCAACCGGCCCACCGGCATTTCCGGATCGGCGACCGCTGACCTGAGCAGTTCTTCAAAATGGGTTGCCATGCCCGCGATCCTGGATTCTGTGAATAGATCGCTGCAATATTCAATGGCGACAGCCAGCCCCTGGCGGGTTTCGGTTACCGAGAAATTCATATCAAAGCGCGAGGCGCTGTGCGCCGACGACTCAAAGCTCACGTCGAGCCCTTCAAGGACCATTTCCGGGATATCGGGCGTATTCTGCATGGCAAAAGTGACCTGGAAAATGGGGTTGCGGCTCAGGTTCCTGTTTTTTTCAATCTCATCGACAATCTGTTCAAAGGGAACATCCTGATGCCGAAAAGCAGAGAGCGTGCTGGTTTTTACCCTTTGGAGCAGCTCGCGGAATCCGGGGCCGCCCTCCAGGGAAGTGCGCAATACCAGGTTATTGATGAAAAAGCCGACCACGGGCTCGAGTTCCTTGTAATTCCTGTTGGCAAGCGGGGTGCCGATGCAGATATCTTCCTGGCCGCTGTATTTGAACAACAAAACCTTATAGGCGGCAACCAGCGTCATGAAGAGGGTTGCGCCTGAATTGTTCGCGAGGTCTTTGAGTTGGTTGGTAAGCCCGGAATCGATCCGGAAACGCCTAGTTGCGCCCCGCGTGCTTCGGATGGTAGGCCGCGGAAAGTCGGTGGGAAGTTCCAGCGGCTCCAGCTCCCGGAGGTGATTTTTCCACCATTCCAGGTGCGCTTCGAGGTAGGCCCCCGACTGGTGTTTCCGCTGCCAGATCGCATAATCGGCGTACTGGACGGGAAGGCCGGGCAAATCGGGTTTACGCCCGTTTTTGGCCGCGCTGTACAATGCTGCCAGATCGCTTACCAGGATTGATTCCGACCATCCGTCAGAGGCAATATGGTGCCTGACCAGGATCAGGGTAAAATCATTATCGCCGGATTTTACGAGGCTTGCCCGGAGCATATAATCGGCCGTCAGGTCAAAGGGTTTCCTGACCTCGGCGGCAATGAACGATTGGAGTTGGGATTTATCGGCAAAGGCCTTATCCGCGCTAAAGGAGAGTTTCCAGCCACCGGCAGGCAGGATCACCTGGTAGGGCTGGCCGGTCTTTACCCTGAAAACCGTACGCAGCACCTCATGCCTTTCGACCAAAGCGCGAAGGGCCTTTTCCAGGATGCTGATGTCCACTTCAGACCTGATCCGGAGGATGGTCGGTTGATGATAATGGATGCTTCCCTCCAACTGATCGATAAACCATAAGCGTTCCTGCGAATAGGAAAGCGGGATTTCATCAGGCCTTTCACCGGCAACCGGGGGCGGTAAAACAGGCTTAAGGTCATTCTCGTTGAGCCGGGCGGCCATTTCCCTGACCGTCGGATGCGTAAAGACGTCGAGTACTTCGAGTTCTGCGTTCAACTCCCGCCTGACGGCTGAGATCATCCGCATGGCCAGCAGGGAATGTCCGCCGATCTCGAAGAAATTGTCCGAAACGCTTACCCGGTCCATCCTGAGCAATTTTGCCCAGATTTCAGCCAGCGCGGATTCGGTTGCATCGGCGGGGGCGATATAGGTCTTGGCTGCTTCCTGCCCATGGGCCGTTTCCGGCAACGCTTTGATATCCAGTTTTCCGTTTGCGGTCAAAGGAAGCTCGTTCAGCTCCGCCACAACAGCTGGGACCATGTAATCGGGGAGCCGCTCTTTGAGCCAATCCCGGACCTTGCCGTCAAGACCGGCCGTCTCCGTTGCGCTCCCGTCCCGGACAACATAGGCGATCAGGCCGGGGTTCACATTTTCACCGGTTTTGGCAATTACGGCGCATTGCCTGATGCCGGGCAATTGCCGCAATACAAATTCGATTTCAGACAATTCAATGCGGTATCCCCTGATTTTGACCTGGGTATCGATCCTGCCCAGGAACTCCACCTGACCGTCGGGGAGTACCCGGGCCAGGTCGCCCGACCTGTACAACCGCGAACCGGAGCCGTCAGCGGCAAACGGGTTGGGTATGAATTTTTCGGCTGTGACGGCCTGTCGGTTCAGGTAACCCCGGGCGACCTGGATGCCGCCGATGAGGAGTTCGCCCGGAACACCGATCCCGGAAAGCCGTCCGTTTGGGCTCCCGACATAGAGGGCAGTATTGGCAATCGGTTTTCCGATCGTGACCGTTTCTGCTTTGCGGTCCTGGCCGGCCGGAAGATGCAGCCACGAAACCTCGATCGCTGTTTCCGTGGGGCCGTACAGGTTGTGCAGCTCAACATGCGGGAGTCGTTGCGCAAATAAATCGACATGCGCCGGCTTGAGCTCTTCGCCGCTGCAAAACACTTGTCGCAGGCCGGGCAATTCACCCTGTTCAAGGTCCTGCAAAAACACTTCGAGCATGGACGGCACGAAATGGACCGTCGTTATCGCCCGGCTTGAAATGAGGCTTTTGACGTACGCATTGTCCTTATGGCCGCCGGGCCTGGCAAGGACCAACTGTGCGCCTGAAATCAACGGCCAGAATATTTCCCATACGGAAACATCAAAGCTGAAGGTCGTTTTTTGCAGCACCGCATCTTTGCCCGGTTCGAGTCCGAACGTTTTCTTTCCCCACAACAGCCGGTTAACCACTCCGCTGTGCTGGTTCATAACACCTTTGGGGCGACCTGTTGACCCCGACGTATAGATGACATAGGCCAGGTTTTCGGGTTTAATCCCTGCTTCGACCCGGTCACCGGATTCGAGGGCGATTTCGGGCCAGTCCTCGTCCAGCAGGATGGTCTTGATCTTGTTTTCCCCGGCCAGCAAATGGGCGAAATCGCGAACGGATACCGCGATCCGGGCCCCTGTATCTTCCAGCAGATAATTTATTCTGTGACCTGGATATTCCGGATCTACCGGGACATAGGCTCCGCCGGCCTTCAGGATGCCGAGGATACCCGTTATCATTTCCAATGACCGCCCGATGCAAATGGCCACAAGCGTGTCGGGGCCCGCTCCGGCCTTTTTCAGGAAGCGGGCCAGGGCGTTGGATCTCTGATCCAGTTCCCTGTACGTTATCGTTTCTCCTTCAAATGCGGCGGCGATCAGGTCGGGTGTTTGCCTGGCTTGAGAACAGAACAGATCAACCAGGGTCAGGTCATCCGGAAACGGTTCAACGGTTTGATTGAATACCTTTCGCAGCAAATTCTCTTCTGTTTCGGTCGTCATCCGGAGGTCGTCAACCCTGGTTTCGGGGGCGGCAACAAATGATCCGGCCAGCTGAATAAAGTGACCTGCCATCCTTTCAATGGTCTCCGGTGTGAACAGATCGGTGCAATATTCGATACCGAGATAAAATTGACCATCCGCCTCAACCAGCGAGAACGTGAGGTCAAATTGGGCGGTCTGCCCGCCCGGGGCCTCAAAGCTCAGGTCAAGCCCGTTCAATTTCAAATCCGGGGTTTCGGGGTTGTTCTGCATGATGAACATCACCTGGAATACCGGGCTCCTGCTCAGGCTCCGGTCGGCGACCACTCTTCCGACGATCTGTTCGAAAGGCGCTTCCTGCCTTGAAAAAGCGGCAAGTGATTCCTCCTTGATTTGTTTCAGCAACTCGCCCGCTTGCCGGTTTCCGTCAATTTGAGTCCGCAAAGCGATGGTATTGACAAAAAAACCTGCCAACTGGTCCAACTCCCCGGAATTGCGGTTGGCAACCGGAGTGCCGACGCAGATATCCTGCTGACCGCTATACCGGTAGAGCAGCACCTTGAATGCCGCCAGCATGGTCATGAACGGGGTCGTACCCATCCGGATGGAAAGGTCCTTTATTGCAGCCGAGAGCGCTTTATCCAACGGCAGGCCCCAGTTGGCGCCCCTGTGGCTTTGAACGGCAGGACGCCGGTAGTCGGTCGGCAGTTTGATCGGCTCAACCCCTTTCAGCCGGGCTTCCCACCAATCCAGCAGGCTTTCGAGATACCGGTCGCTTAAATGCTGCCGCTGCCAGATCGCGTAATCCGCGTATTGGACCTGAAGGGGAGCAAGGGCCGCCGGGCGGTTTTCGACATAAGCGTTGTAAAGTTCGGTCAAATCCCTTACCAGAACGGATTCGGACCAGCCGTCGGATGCGATATGGTGGAGGACGATGACCAGGCAATGGTCATTATCGCCATACCTGATCAGGCGAGCCCTGAGCGGAAAGTCTTTGGACAGGTTAAATGGCCGGCTGATCTCCTCCGATATGAATTGGTCGGGTGAATTGCCGTTCTCCGGCGATGGTCGTTCGGAAAACGCCATTTTCCACCCTTCAGCGGGCAAAACGGTTTGAAAAGGCTGACCGTCGTCCTGGCTGATCACGGTCCGCAAGGACTCATGCCGGTTGATCAGTGCCGAAAAGGCCGCTTCCAACCCTTTGCGGTTGATTTGGTTTTTCAACCGGATCACCGTAGGCAGGTGGTACTGAGTACTGCCGCCCATTTGATGGATAAACCAAAGCCGTTCCTGGGAATAAGAAAGCGGAAGCCGGAGCGGTCGTTTCCCGGTTGTTACAGGCGGTAAAAGAACACTCTTCCGGTTACCTGCTTCCATATGCAGGGCCAGGCTTTCGACGGTGGGGAAGGTGAAAATGTCCTTTACCCTCAATTCCCGCTTAAGCTGCTTTCGGACGGCGGCTATGACCCGCATGGCCAGCAGCGAGTGTCCGCCGGTCTCGAAGAAATTATCCCGCGTACCCAGGGTTGCCACCCCGAGCAGACCTTTCCAGATGTCGAGCAAGGCCCTTTCAGTCTCATTTTGCGGCGCGGCGAAATGGGCGCCCGGTCCGGTTGTATGTTCCGGATCGGGCAAGGCTTTTTTATCGATCTTGCCGTTCCGGGTAAGCGGAAATGCATCAAGTTCAATCAGGTTGGCCGGCACCATGTAGGCCGGCAGGACAGAACGCAGGTAAGCCTGTACCGCCGCTTTTTCAAGACTGCCCTGCGGCAGGACATAGGCGATCAGCCGTTTGACCCCGTCGTGGCCTTCTTTGGCCGCTACAACGGCCTGGGCAACACCCGGCGCCATCCTGAGGGTTGCTTCGATCTCTCCCAGCTCGATCCGGTACCCCCGGATCTTCACCTGGTTGTCAATCCGCCCCAGGTATTCAAAATTCCCATCCGGCAATCGCCGGGCCAGGTCGCCGGTTTTGTAAATCCGGCCCGCACCGCGTGCAGAAAACGGGTCTTCCAGGAATCTTTCAGCCGTTAAGGTTTCCCGGTTCAGGTACCCGCGCGCGACGCCTTCTCCTGCGACAAACAACTCACCCGGAACACCGGCTGGAAGGTGCCGCATGTGTTGGTCGAGCACATAACAACTGAGTGTGGGGATCGCCCTGCCGATATTGCTGATGCCGGACCGGATGTCTTTTTCCTCAATTTCCTTGAAGGTGACGTGCACCGTAGTCTCGGTAATGCCGTACATATTGATCAGCCGGCAAGGCGGGTACTGTTCCTTCCAGGATTGCAGGAGCGCTGGATCCAGCGCCTCTCCGCCGAAGATCACATACCGGAGGGAGCCGGCATTATGGGATGGGGTGAAGGCATGCTGAAGCTGATAAAATGCTCCGGGAGTCTGGTTGAGGACCGTGACGGCCTGTTCGCTGATCAACTGTGCAAAGGCGCGGGGTTCCTTTCTCATTTCGGACGGAACGATCACCAGTTTTGCTCCGAACAGCAAGGCCCCGAAAATTTCCCAAACAGAAAAATCAAAGGCATGGGAATGGAAAAGCGTCCATACGTCCCGTTCATTAAAATCAAACAGCGGTTTATCGGTCTTCAACAGCCGGACCACGTGCTTATGTTCAACCAGTACACCCTTGGGCTTGCCGGTTGAGCCGGATGTATAGATCACATAGGCCAGGCTTTCGGGCGCGGGCAAATGTTGACGGAATTGCGGCGATTTTTCCCCCGTCCATAGGGGCTGGTCATCCATGAACAGGCTTTCCGCGCCGCTGACCTCAGCCAGCAGTCCGGCAAATTTCCGATCAGCAATAATGGTTCCGGCGCCGGTATCCCCGATGATGAACCGGATCCGGTCGACCGGGTATTCAGGATCAACGGGCACATAGGCCCCGCCGGCCTTGAGGATGCCCAGGATAGCTATTATAAGCTCTGGGGACGGGTCCAACAGGATCGGGATCAGCGATTCTCTGTTTATTCCTTTTTCAATGAGCCGGTTGGCCAGTCGGGTTGATCGTTCATCCAGCTCGCTGTAAGACAATTGTCTGTCCCTGAAAACCACGGCAACCGAATCCGGTGTTTCCGCGGCCTGGTCCGTAAACAGGTCAACCAAAGACATGCCGGCAGGGTATCCGACGCTGCCGGATTCAGCAATGAGCTGTTTCTCTTCTTCATCCGTGAGGATCCTGATGCCGGAAAGGTCTTCCTGGCCGCTAATTGCGATCCTGGTCACCAGGGCGGCGAAATGCCTGGAGATCATCTCAGCATAGACATCGTCGAGCAGGTCGCTGTTGTATATGAATTTCAGGTCCAGGGTATTGCCCATGCCGGCCACAATGGTGAGCAGGTAGTTGGTCTGTTCCTGAACCCGGACATCTCCCAGCTCCAGCGCCCACTTCTTTTCCCGGACCGCTTCATCAACCGGATAATTTTCAAACACCAGCAAACTGTCAAAAAAATCACCGGTGATCCCGCTCCATTGCTGGATCTCATTCAACGCGTGGTATTGGTATTCGCGGGCCGCAGCATGACCTTCCTGCAAGGCCGAAAGCCATTCGCCGGCCTTATCGCCGGGGCGGATTTCCGCTCTGAAGGGCAGGATGTTGATGAAGAGTCCGACTTTCCGGTCAGCATCCTTTAAATCCATCGGCCTGCCGGAAACCGTTACCCCAAAGGCAACATCCTGGTTGCCGCTGTAATAGGACAGCAGAACGGACCATACGCCCTGGATCAAGGTATTGACCGTAATATTCCTAGATTGCACATAATCCTTTATCGCCGCTGTTTGGACAGCATCGAAGGTGTGTTGCACCTTTTTTACGGTTGCACCTCCCTTGTTCCGGTCGAGATGGCTGTTGGTGAACGGCAACAAGGAGGGGGTTTCGAAGCCGTCCAGGTATTTTTTCCAGAATGCCTCGGCCTTGTAACCCTCCTGCCGGTTCAGGTATTTGATATAATCCTCAAAGAGGTCTTCCTCCTGGGGAGCCGGGGTCTTGCCGTCGCAATAAGCCTCGTAGGCGGTGAGCAGTTCGTTGACCACAATCGGGAGCGACCACCCGTCGAGCAGGATATGGTGGTAGGTCCAAACCATTTTCCAGGCCTTTTTTCCCGTTTTGATAAGGTTGACCCGCATCAAAGGCGGTGTTTGCAGGTCGAATCCTGTGGAAAGGTCCTGGTCCAGCAATCGTTCAAGCTCCTTTTCAAGCTGATCGGCATCGAATGCGGTGAGATCCGTTTCCTGAACGGCAAAGTCCAACTCCGGATGGACCACCTGAAGGGGGACGCTGGTCCGGTCGTGTATGAAACCAGTCCGGAGTATGCTGTGTTTCCGGATGACCCATCCCCAGGCCTTTTCAAGCGCTGCGGCATTTACGCCGGCGGGAAGGTCAACTGCAAATTGCTCGATGTAGACCCGGGAGTCTGAATCATAGAGGTAATGGAACAGCATGCCTTCCTGCAACGGGCTCAATTTGTAGATGGCCCGCTGCCTGGGCTGTTCAGCGGCGAGGTGCCTGATGAGTTCAGCCTTGTTCTTCCGGATAAAGTCGGTGATATAACCGTTTTGTCTGATCAGTTCAATTTCCTTTTGGGTTAACTGACCTTTCCGGCCTTTCAGGATGAGGTCTCCGTTCTGCTCAACCAGAAACAGGTTGAGTTTTTCCAATTCCTCGATAAAACTGTTCATAAATAGGTATTTGAACCCGAGCCGGGTTCGGCTTTTCAATTTGTTAAGCGGCAAGGAGTTTGTCAGAATCGCAAAATTTCATCCCCATTGTTCTCCGCCTGGATGAGGAAGTCGTTCAGTTCGTCCAGTTCGCGATGATCCATTTGATTGCCGAGCCCCAGGTCAGACGGGGTGATGGCAGTCCGGTTTTGGTCCAGACAATGATAGGCGATCCGCTCAAGCGCGTTGACGAAGTGCTGCCCCAGCCGATCGATGGTGGCTAACTTGTATTGGTTCTTTGAATAATTCAAAGAAAGCCTCAACCGGCCTTCTGCAACAAAGGCGTTTATCAGCAATTTCTCTTCTATGGGGGCCTCAGGGCTGATCCCCTCCCCTTTCGATTCCGGAACATCGCTGAACCAATTTCCGGGAGCCGTCGCATTGTCTGTCTGGCCGAGGTAGTTGAACTCGATATCCCATTTTGCAAGGGCCAGTTCACAACGGATCTTCTCCGAGGGGTGGAGATAGCGGAGCAACCCAAATCCCAATCCCTTGTCGGGGATACCCCGCAGTTGTTCCTTTACGGTCTTGATGAGGGTATCCTCTCCGGCGGCCGGGTCATAGGAAAAAGCGGCCGGGTACAGGGTGGTGAACCATCCGATGGTTCGGCTGATATCGATATTATCGGCCAAGGATTCGCGCCCATGGCCTTCCAGTCCGATGACTACGGTTGTCAATCCGGACCAATTTCCCAGGGCGGACACCAGGGCGCTGACCAGCAGATCATTGATGGCGGTGCCGTAGGCCTGGTTGGCTTCCTGCAACAACGACCGGGTCAATGCGGCAGGCAGGTCGAAAGCCCATGTTTCCAGATCGCCGTACCGGCAGCCACCGGTTTGGCGATCTGCCGGGATGGGTTGGTAATCCCGGATAACGGATTGCCAGAAGGCCAGTTGCGTGGTCGTTCTCCGGTCCTCTGCATGCTTGGCAAGGGCTGTTGCCCACTGACGGTACGAGGTGCCTTTCTTCTCCAAACTGATGGGTTGGCCCAGGCTTAACGCCGTTAGGTGTTTTTCCAGGTCTTCAAACAGGATCCGCCATGAAATGCCGTCGGCAGCCAGGTGATGGATGGTGATGAATAACCGGTTGTGATCGTACTCAGACGGGGTCAGGATCAAACAGAACCTGATAATCGGACCCTTGCAGATATCCAGCGACGCCTGCAGTCGGTTGCAGGCCTTGGTGATTTCAGCGCTTACTGATTCGGGCGGTACGGTATCCAACCGGACAATTTCCAGCAGCCCGGGTGAATCGCCGTATTCCTGGCGCCATTGCCCGTTTTCAAGGTAATACCTGAACCGGAGGGCGTCGTGTTGCCGGATCAATACCCCTGCAATCTTTTCCAGGTCGGTAGCGGCAACCGATTTATCCAATCCGGTCAGTACAGATTGATTGTAATGGGACAGCGGTTGATCCCCGTATTGAAAGAATCGCTGTTGTATGGGGAGCAGTTCGGCGGGCCCGTTCAGCAGCCCCTGCTCGGCGATGACCGCTTCACTGCTGCGGGTGCTGATCCTTTCCGCCAGCGTAGCAACCGTCTGGTACAGAAAGACATCTCTGGGCTGTATGGCATAACCCGATTGTCTTGCCCTGCTCACCAGCTGGATGGAGATGATGGAATCGCCGCCCTTTTCAAAAAAGTTATCATGGATGCCGATTCTTTCCTGTTTCAGCAAGGCGGACCAGATGTCGGTCAGGTCTTTTTCCGTTTTATTCCCGGGGGGAACATATTGCCCGCTTCCTGCATCTCCGGCCTCCGGTGCAGGCAGCCCTTTCCGGTCGAGTTTTCCATTTGGCGTAAGCGGCATCCGGTCAAGTTCGATCCAGACCGAGGGAGTCATATAATCCGGCAATTGCTGCGCGATCCAATGCTGCAGGTCATCCCGGGATGCAGTTCCGTCCAGAACGATATACCCCGCAAGTGCGGCGGAGTTGTTGTCGTTCAGGAAGGTTATCACGGCAGTTTCCCTGACCCCGGGGCATTTTCTGACAACGGCTTCAATTTCTTCCAGTTCGATGCGGTGCCCGCGGATTTTAACCTGGTTATCGATTCGCCCGATGAAAATGAGCTCACCGTTTTCCTGCCAATAGCCCAGATCGCCGGTTTTATACATGGTTTCACCGGGGTTCAAAGGATCGTTCACGAACTTTCGCGCGGTCAGAACCGGTTGGTTGAGGTACCCCCTGCCGACGCCGGTTCCGGTAACGCAGATTTCACCCGGCACGCCGACCGGACACAGTTCTCCGAACGGGTTCAGGATCAGTATCCTCAGGTTTTGCAAAACGTGACCGATCGGAACAAATTCACCGGCCGGCAAGGCCGACAGGAAACAGTGGGTGATATCGTCAGAGGCCTCCGTCGGTCCGTAAGCGTTGACAACCGGGATCTCCGGGAATTGCGACAACCATTGTGCCAGCAAAGGCTTGGGCAGGGTTTCGCCTGTGACCAGCAGGTACTCCAGGTCCGGAAACCGGCTCTCCCGGATCTTTTCCATATCCAGCAGCAGCCTGAGATAGCTCGGGACCACTTCTGCGTGCGTCAGCCGGTCCATCGCCAGCCCGGTAAGGAACCGGTCGGCATCGAGTACGATTTCCTGGGGATAAATCACGGTAGTGCCCCCCGCGGCAAGGGCAACCAGGAATTGCCAGATGGAAATATCAAATGCCTGCGACGCGTTTTGCAATACCCGCGAGGTTGAGGTTATTCCCAGTTCGTTGATCTTGGCGTAGAGGTGATTTACCATCCCCCTGTGTTCGATCATCGCGCCCTTCGGGTTGCCGGTGGATCCGGATGTATAAATGACATACGCCAGGTCGTCCGGATGGACATCCGCTCTGCTCGCCGGCGCAACGCAATTCAGCCAATCCTGCGGCAGGATCGACTTTGCAGCGGTTATGCCTTTCAATCGTCCATGATTTTTGCCGTCAGTCAACATTAGCCTCGCGCCTGAGTCTTCCAGGATATAACCGACCCTTTGGTCCGGGTATTCAGGGTCGACAGGCAAATAGGCCCCGCCGGCCATGAAGATTCCCAATATTCCGATCAGCATCTCAGGGGACCGATCCATGCAAACCGGGATGATCTCCTCTTTGCCGATTGCCTGGGCTCGCAGGTATCCGGCCAGTTGTCCTGCTCTGCTTACAAGTTCCGAATAGCTCAGCGCCTCACCTGCGCACGTTACGGCTGTTTTTTCCGGGGTTCTCTTAACCTGTTCAAAGACGAGGTCGATTATGGTTTTATCGGCCGGATATGCCTTTGCCGTATCATTGAAAGCTACCAGGATCTCGCGCTCTTCCTCAGCCGTCAGCATCGGGCATTCGCCGATCCTTATATCCGGGTCGGCTACCAGGCCGGTTAGCAATTCCCGGAAGTGACCGGCGAACCGGTCCATTCTGGATTCGGTGAACAGATCGCTGTTGTAGATAAATCCCAGGATCAGCTTTTCCGGTTTTTCGATCACCGACAGGGATACCTCAAACTGGGCGGCAACATGAACGTCAAATTCCTGGGCGATCGTGAGCCCGCGCAGGTTGAGATCTGCGATTTCGGGGAGGTTCTGCAGCACAAACTCTACCTGAAACACCGGATTGCGGCTCAGATCGCGCCTTTGTTCAACACGGTCCACAACCTGTTCGAAAGGCGTTTCCTGGCGTTCGAAGGCTGAAAGTACGGTTGTCCGGATCTGCTTCAGCACCTGCCTGAACGGAGGGTTTCCGCTCAGGTCGCTGCGCAAGGCCAGGGTATTGACAAAAAAGCCCGCCAAAGATTCCAGCAACGGGTCCTGCCGGTTGGCCACCGGTGTGCCGACGCATAAGTCGGCCTGCCCGCTATACCTGTACAACAAGACCTTGTAGGCCGCAAGAAGGGTCATAAAAAGGGTCGTTCCGGAAGAACGGCTCAGTTTGCGAAGGCCGTCTGTCAATCCCGAACCGATCTCCAGCTCCAGCTTCTTGCCCCGGGTCCCCTGAACGGCCGGCCTGGGAAAGTCCGCCGGCAACTTGAGCGGCTCGACGCCCGCAAGATTGGCCGACCACCAATCAAGGTCGCGGGAAAGGCGGGCCTGATCCAGGTACCGGCGCTGCCAGACGGCATAATCGGCGTACTGGACGGGCAAAGGTTGGAGTTCCGGCTCTTTTGCTGCCGAAAATGCCGCATATAAAGCCGCCAGATCCCTGACGAGCAGCGACTGCGACCAACCGTCGGAAGCAATATGGTGAACTACCAGAATGAGCACATGGTCGTGAGGGCCGCATTCAGCAAGGTGGGCCCTGAGCATGTAATCAGCGGACAGGTCAAAAGGCCTGGTCACTGTTTCTGCAATAAGATCCTGGAGGCTGCCTTGGTCCTCCGCGTTTTGGTTGCGGCTAAAGGTTAGCTTCCAGTCTGACGCCGGCATTACAACCTGAAAGGGCCTGCCGTCTTCCGCTGTGAAAACGGTGCGCAGCACTTCATGCCTGCCGACAAGCCCCCGAAGGGCAGCCTCCAGCATGTTGGGGTTCAGGTCGCCGGTCAGCCTGATAACGGAAGGCATATGGTATTCGAGGCTGCCGCCAAGTTGATCAATAAACCACAATCTCTCCTGCGCAAACGACAGCGGAATCCTATCCGGTCTCGGGCCGGCAGAAATTTCAGGCGGCGGAATTTCATCACTCTTCTTCTCCAGGAAGTCTGCGAGTTGGGCAATGGTCGGATGGTTGAAAATGTCCTTGACCTTTAATTCAAGCTTGAGCCTGCTTTTGATGGCCGACACAACCCGGATCGCGGAAAGTGAGTCCCCTCCGGTTTCAAAAAAGAAATCATGTATCCCGATTTCCGTTTTTTTGAGGATTTCAGCCCATATTCCGCGGATATTTTCCTGCATTGGGGTGAGCGGTTCTGCGATTTGCGGCTGATTGCGGTACCGGGCGGCCAACCGGAGCAGCTCCGATCCGTCGATCTTGCCCTGGGGGGTAAGCGGCCATTCATCCACCTCAATCAATTTTCCGGGAATCATATACCCGGGAATCCTCCGGAAAAGGAAGTGTCTCAATTCATTTGCGAATGGATCCTCACCGGCCTGTCCGCCGAGTTGGATCTCACCGGCCCGCTGGTAAAATCCGATCATTTCGGCGCCCCGCTCTTTTTTTACCGCGCGCACGGCTGCTCTGGCGACTGAGGGGTGGTCGAGGATTTTTTTCTCGATCTCCCCCAATTCAATGCGATAACCATTGACCTTGATCTGGCTGTCCTTACGTCCGAGAAACAGGAGGTTGCCGTCTTCCGTCCATTGCGCCAGGTCGCCGGTGCGATACAGCAGGAGCCCCGGTTCAAAAGGATCGGGTAAAAACTTCTCTGCGGTAAGTCCCGGATTGTTCAAATAGCCGTCGACGATCCCGGCCCCGGAAATGCAGAGTTCGCCGGGCACGCCCTTGGGCAGGAGGTTCAGCTCATCGTCCAGTACATATATTTTTTTGTTTGCGCAGGGTTTGCCGATCGGTACCGGCTGACCGGGGACCAACTCAGCCGGGTCGACCCGGTAAAAAGTGGCGATCACGGTTGCTTCAGCCGGGCCGTAAAGGTTGAAAAACGACAACCGGGAGCCGTATTGCCGGGCTGCGGCCGGATCTGCCGCCTCACCTGCCGAAATCAGGCCGCGCAGCCCCGGAAAATCGGGGCGGTTCAGCATTTCCAGGTAGGAGGGCGTCATACCCGTCATGGTGATGCGGTGGGACTCGAGGTATGCCAGGAACTGATCCCGGTCTTCCACCGTGTTTTTATCGGCCATTACCAGGGTGGCGCCGCACAATAACGGGAATATGTCAAAGAAAAAGCCGTCAAACCCCAATGAAAAGAACTGCAGGTAGTTATCTTCCGGACCCGCTCCCAGCTTCGGGATGTAGTCCCATACATTGTTGATCAGGCCTTCGTGTTTAGCGACGATCGGTTTGGGTTGACCGGTTGACCCGGAAGTGAAGATGATATAGGCCGGATCGCCCGCTTTGACGCGATGCGTTTTTTCCTGCGGATCTTCGGCCGGAGCATCCACTGGGTTGTCCATCAGCAGGACCGGCAATCCGGCAGATGCCGGGATCCTTCCTGCCAGTTCAGCAACGGAGAGGAAGAGCGAAGGTTTTGCTATATGACAGACCTCCTGTATCCGTTGTTCCGGGGTATCTTCCTCGATGGGCATGAATACGCCTCCGGCCTTCATCACCGCCAGCATGGCGATGATGGTATGGTGATTCCTGCCGGCCATCACCGCTGCGAAATCGCCGGGTTGCAGGTTAAACTGCCTGCGGAGAACGGCGGCGAATTGATCTGATTCCCGGTCCAGTTCGCAGTAGGTCAGCCTGGTATCATTCCAGGCCAATGCGATCGCTGCCGGATATTTCATTACCGTTTCCCTGAAAAGATCCAGGATCGTGTCATAAGGCGGCGGACCGATAGAAGTGTCGTTGAACACCCGGAGCAACCCGAATGCTTCTTTCTCGGAGAGCATCGGCAACCTGGAGATCTCCGTGTCGGCCTGATTGACCGCAGCGGTTGCCAGGCGAAGCAGGTGTCTGGCCAGGGCTTCAATGCGGGATCGCTTGAATAGATCCGTATTGTACAGGATGCTGATCCCGATCTTTCCGTCCGGCCCCTCCCCTATTACGAATCCGAGATCCCGCGCGGCAACCGTCTCTTCGGCGTCCATCGGGGTTGCAATTAAATTTTTGAAGCCGTTGATTGAAGCTGCGGATTGGCTGAAATTTTGTGCGGCGACCGCCACATCGAATAACGGAGCATGACTTTGATCAAACACATATCCGATGTCCTCAAGAATGTTGGAAAACGGATAGAACTGATTGTCATAGACCTGGAGGATATTGTTTTTTACGCGGTTCAGCAGATCGGAAAAGGTCTCGTTTTTGTCGATTTGGGTCCGGATCGGCAGGATATTCGCGAATGTGCCGAGTTGATCCTCCAGTTCAGGACGTCCGCGGCCTGCGAATGCCGATCCGGTGATCAGGTCGGTTTGACCGGTGTACCGGTAAAGCAGGACCGACACCAGGCTGTGGAAGAACAGGAAAGGCGTGACATTATTTTCCCTGCAATAGCTTTTTATGGCCGCCGAAACAGCCGGATCCATTGTGATTTCCGCGTGTTCGCCGTTGAATGTCCGGACCGCCGGCCGTTGGAAATCCGTTGGGAAATGGAGGACAGGCAGCTCGCCCGCCAGGTATTCCCGCCAAAAGGCCCTTTGAGCCTGATGAAGCCCTTGTTTTAACTCCCGGTTGAGGCGGGCTGAAAAATCCTTATATTGAAAGGCCGGTCTGGCTGCAGGCGCCGGATCGCCTTCCAACCGGAGCATATACCTGGACATCAGGTAGTTTGCCGCGATTTCAGAAGACCATCCGTCCATGATGATATGGTGATGGACCAGCGCAAAAACATAGCTGTTGACATCGATGCGAAACAGTAGAAAGCGGATGAGGGGGCCGTTTTCAAAATCCATTTCATCGCTTGAAATCGATTTGATGCGATGCAGTGCGGCTTCCTTCGGAGTCTGCAGCTCCCTCAGGTCATCACGCTCCAGAACACTGCCGGGGAAAAGCCCATCAACCGGGTTGATCCTTTGAAAGGGCTCACCGTCAACGAGGTGGAACGTAGTCCTCAATATTTCATAGCGATCCATCAGGTCAAATGCAGCCGCTTCCAGGGCCTCAAGGTTCAGATCGCCTTCAAGCAAAAACGAACGGACCTGGTTATAGACGCCGGTTTGGTACAAGGCGGAATTGATCCAGATTTCCCGCTGGAAAACGGATAATTCAAAGAACGTTTCTCCTTCCCGTTCCAATACAGCATCCGCTGCACCGGAGCAGGCTTCCAGCTCGGCGATTATCGCTTCTTTATTTGCTTTAATTTTAGCCAACAGTTCGCTGGTTATCAGCCCTTTTTCAGCACTGAGTTTCAAGTTTCCCTGAATCAGTTCCAGTTTTATGCCGGCTTTTTCCAGTTGATCGAACAGGTCTTTCATTGTACAGCGTTGTTGCTTTTAATCCTCAAGGATGGTACAGATCGCCAGTTCTTTGGCCTTTTCGTAGTACCAGGCTCCGATGGCGATATCGAATACCGCCATACCCATCGGATTGAACATGACCACCTCATGCTGATCCAGGCGATCCAGGGCGCCATTGCAGAAGACATCTACCAGGTTGACGGTATCCTCCTTTTTGAGCCCTTTATGGATGGCCATCATTTCTATATCGGTTTTTTCCCTGCAAACCTCGTCCCAATCATCCACGATCATAAGGTCGACAAAGTCCATGAAGTCAGGTACATAGTCGCGCAGCGATACGTTGAGGTGGAGGCTTCCCGGTTTGGGGGGGCGATTAAAGTAGGGTTTGTCAGAAACGGTGGCGGTAATGAAGATGTCAACCCCGTCGCTCGCTTCTTCGAAGGTGGAAACGGGGCGCACGCCGGAAATGGTTTGCCGGGCGCCGGCCAACTCATCGAAGGGGCGGATGTCAAAAATTCTCACCTCTTTCAGGGTATTTCCAAGGATGGCCTGCAGCATTTCCAGGTGCAACTGCCCGATGGGGCCGAATCCGGTCATCCCCGCTACCAGGTCCTTTTGTTCCGTTCCGCGCGCTTCCATTACCTTTTTGATGACCGCGCCGGTTACCGCAGCCGTCCGGATGCCGCTGATGATGGCTGTATTGATCATGCAACGCGGAATCCCGGTGTCGGCCTCATTGAGGATGCTGACCGAGTGCGCGCGCTTCTCCCCTTTTTCCAGGTTGCCCGGAAAACTGGCGATCCACTTGATGCCGGAAAAATTGATCTGGCCGCCGATAAACGCGGGCATCGCGATGATCCTGTTCTGGAGGTTGCGGTACCGCAGATAGGGTTTTACGGGCTGCGCAAAATCTTCGTTTCCCATGCAGCGGACCGCTTCTTCGATGACGAGCGCGAGTTGGTTCCAGTCGCGGGGAATGGATTGGATATGCTTGGAATTCAGGTAGTACATAGGTCAAATGGTTCGGATTTGACGGCGTGCGGGTTGCTGCCGGAGATAAGTTTTGGGTGCGGTCCTGCTCAGCCGACCTTTTCCATCAGTTCATTCATGGTCTTTTCTTCCAGGATTTTTGTTACCCACGCATCGTTATAGATGGTATCGATATAAGGAATGCCGCGATCCGGGCAGATGATCAGGGCGTTCGGCGAGGAGCCCTGCCATTTTCTGCCGTTCATGAACTTGCAGGCTGCGAAATAGGCCGCGCCCGATGAACCGCCTGCAAAAACGGAATGGCTGTTCAATAGATCCCGGCAACCGCTGATGATCTCTTCGTGGGTCAGGATCATGACCTCGTCTACCGGAGCGCCCTCCATAAAGGCGGCTTTCCTGCCGGCGCCAAGTCCCGGGATATATCTTTTACATTTTTTATCGCTGAAGATCATGGAGCCTTCAATGTCGACGGCCACTACCACCAGATCCGGAAACTGCTGTTTGACAAAGCGGGTCAAGCCGACTACGGTTCCGCAGGAGCTGGTCGGCACAAAGAGGTAATCCAGGCTGGAAAAGGCGCGGTTGATTTCATCTGCCAGTCCGGCGTAACCGAGGAAATTGTTAGGATTCTCGTATTGGTTGGTCCAGTAGCTGTTGTCCGTGATCTCCACCAATTCTTTCACCTTCCTGATCCGGTTGAGCAAAAAACCGCCGGTTTCATCCGGTTGGTCAACCATAATGACCCTGGAGGCGAACAGGCGGAGCATCTTGAGGTTGATCTCGCTGATCTGAGGGTCGACAACCGCACAAAAATCGACCCCCAGCCGGTTGCATTGCAAGGCTGTTGATATGCCGAAATTGCCGGAGCTCGATTCTATGACTATGGTTCCCTCCCGGATCTTGTTTTCCTTTATGGCGTGGTAGAGGATGTTGTTGGCAGCGCGGTCCTTGATGCTGCCTGAAAAATTGGTGTATTCCAGTTTGGCAAACAGGTTGAAACCCGGGAAATGTTCCAACCGGACCAATGGGGTCTTGCCGATCTGCTCCCTGATTTTCAATATGTCCTCGATCATTTTCTGGTTGCGGTCCACAAAGTAGAATTTAGCGGTTTGAGGAATCTTTGGATTGCCGGGGTAAACAGGGGCGTCGTATCAAATGATGATCTCTTCCATCGACCGCCCGGTGTCGGCAATGCCGATCTGTCTCCCGACCTCCGCCGCCAATTGGCGGATGGTGGTATGGTCAAAAATATCCTTGACTTCAAGCGTAATGCGGAATTCGGAGATGATCCTTGATATGATCTGGACGGCTTTGAGGGAGTGCCCGCCCAGGTCAAAAAAGTCGTCATCCATGCTGATCTTTTCATGGCCTAAAACCTCTTGCCAGATGGCCAGCAGCCCTTCCTCCAGGTCGGTTTCAGGCGGGATGACGGTTTTCGCCCTGTTGTCCTGCTTCATTTTCCGGAGGGCCTTCACGTCCAGTTTGCCGTTAGGGGTGATGGGGACCGATTGGATGGCCGTCAATTGTCCGGGCACCATGTAATCGGGTAATTTTGTCCGGAGGAAAGCCAGCAAAGCGCCGGAGTCCGGGTCATCCCGGTATTGGATGAAAGCGGTCAACGCGTATCCGCCGCCCGGTTCTTCGAATGGCTGGACTGAGGCAAAAGCCACTTCAGGATGACTGAGCAGTACCTGATCGATCTCGTTGGTATCGATCCGGTAACCCCGGATTTTCACCTCCTGGTCAATCCTGCCCAGAAATTCGATTTCGCCGCCCGGCATGCGCCGCGCCCTGTCCCCGGTTTTATAGATCCTTTGCCCCCGGGCATTGACTGTGAATTTTTGTTGGGTCAGTTCGTCGTTTCCGAAATAGCCGATGGCCAGCCCTTTCCCGCCGAGGCATAATTGTCCTTTTGCCCCGACCGGTAAAAGATTCCCGTTGTCGTCAAGTATATGCGCGCCGGCGTTGGCGATAGGCCGCCCGATGACCGGGAACCGGCCGTAGGCATCGAGGTTATCCGGATCGATCCGGTGGAATACGGCGCCGATGGTCGCCTCAGTAGGTCCGTAGTGATTGACAAATTGCGTTGAAGGATTTATTTCCAGGTATGCCGCAAGGTCGCTGACATTGATTTTCTCTCCGCCCAGCAAAACCAATTTCAGGGCGGATGAAGCCAGCGAGGCCTTTTTGCCCGAAGCCATCAGGATCTTGAAATGAGAAGGCGTCAGTTTCAGGAATGAGATCTGGTTTTCCAAAAGGAAGGTCAGCAGGCTGTCGGGATTTCTGACGGTGTTCTTGTCGGGCAAAAACAAGGTCGCTCCGCTGAGCAATGTTCCCCAGATAGCGGTATATCCCAGGTCGAAAGCATAGGAGGACAGGAGTGCTCCCCGGTATTCCTGCGAAAAATCAAATTCGCTTTTGAACCAGGATACGTAGTTCAGTAATGCACCGTGGCTGACCATCACCCCCTTGGGTTTTCCGGTTGTTCCGGAAGAGTAGATCAGGTAAAGCGGGTCATCCGGACCGGTGGAAACCTCCGGACATTTTCCGGACCTGTCGAGCATATCCAGTTGGATGTCCATTGCAAATAACTCGCCGGGAAAGCCTTCAGCATGTTCCAGCATGGTACTTTCCGTCAGCAGGACCGCCGGTTGGGCTCCCTGCAGGATATTGCGTATGCTTGCGCCGGGCAATTCGGGGTGGATCGGTACAAAGGCTGCTCCCGACCTGGCTGCCGCCAACATGCCGATGAGCGCATAGTCATAGCGGTCCACAAGAATGGCGATCCGTTTTCCCTTCGCCTGCCCATCCAGCTGATCGATCAGGTGAGCCGCCAGCGCATCGGCCTCGCCATTCAATTCGAGGTAGGAATAGCTGCCCATTTCCGACCGGATTGCCGTCTTGTCGGGGAAGGCTGCCGCTGTACGTTCAAAAAGGGAATGAACAGAAGGGAAAGGCTCGAATACCTTTTGGGTGTCATTGACCTCATCCAACAGCCAGTGATGCTGTTTGCCGTCTTCTTCAACCAATCCGAAACGGTCCACCGGCATGGCTTCCTGGCTGATGGCCTGCTCTGCCAGCAAGCAGAATTGCCCGAACAGGTCTCTGACCAGGTCTTCGGCGTAAAGCTCGCGGTTATAATAAAAATTGAGCCTCAGTACGGGTTTTGTCCCGACGATGATGTAAAACGGGTAGTGGTTTTGGCTGAATACGCTTTCCCGGATCAGTTCCAGCATGCTTTCCGCTTTGCCGGTCTCTGTACCGACTTTCAGGCCCGGGAGCCCGGCATTTACCGGATAATTCTCAAAAACGACAATATGGTCGAACAGGTGTTGTTTCAGTTCACTGGCGTTCTGGATCTCGGCCAGCGGATAATGGTGGAATTCCTCCGAATCGACCGCCTCGGTTGATACCCTCCGGACCAAATCGCCGAAACCGGTTTCGGCATCGAAGGCAACCCTTACCGGAACGGTATTGATGAACAAACCCACTATCTCGTCGGAATCGGGCAGTTGCGGAGGGCGGCCCGAAACGACAGCGCCGAAAACAGCGTCCCGCTGATCGTTATATTTTGCCAGCAGGAGCCCCCATAACGTCCTGAAGATATTATTAAGGGTTGTTCTGTTCTTCCGGGCTACTTCCAGGAGGTTTTGATGAAGGGTGTCCGGCAATTCAAAGGTTATGACCCTGTTGTCGAAAGCGGACTCCGGTTCCTCGCTGCGA
The DNA here is from genome assembly GCA_020636325.1 of Lewinellaceae bacterium. Classification (GTDB taxonomy): domain Bacteria; phylum Bacteroidota; class Bacteroidia; order Chitinophagales; family Saprospiraceae; genus JACJYC01. Next base: position 702,649 of record JACJYC010000003.1, on the reverse strand, counting down.
AGGAGCCGGGGAATGGGCGAAGGAGCATCGAAATGAAGGAGGTACTTTTTCCAGAATTCGGCCGATTCGGAGGAGGGCTTGTTCTCGAGCCAATCGATATAGTTCCGGTATTGAACGGGCGGCGGCAGCGATGGGGTCCTGTCAGCGCCCGCACTTTCGTAAATGGCAAAAAACTCCTTTTCTATGGTTTTCAACGACCATCCGTCGATAATGATGTGATGGCAGCTCCAGATGAACTCATGCTCCGAGTCGCTGATCCTGAAAACAGCCGCCCGGATCAGACTGTCCTTCACCAGGTCGAAATAATGTTTGCGGTCCTCTTTTTTGAACACTTCTATCCGGTCCTCCTGCTCTTTTTTTGAGGACAGATTGCTGATGTCCTCAAAATAAAATGGCAGTTTTCTGTGCGAAAGGACCACCTGAAGGGGCTTGTCCATTTCTTCATACACAAAGGAGGTTCTCAATATTTCATGCCGCCTGATCAGTTCATTCAGGCTGTATTCCACCAGTCGGACATTCAGGTCTCCAATCAGCCGGTAGGCCGACTGGACGAAATACGCTGAGGAATCCCGCTGATAGATCGAATGAAATAACATCCCGGCCTGTAAAGGCGAAAGGGTATAGACATCTTCAATTCTGGATTGCTTTTCCACGGAACTAGGAATATGGAGGGTCAGACAAAAAAAGGAAGCAGTTCTCCTGAATGGAACTACCTGGCGAGTGAGGCTTTTTCTTCTGCTTCGAGCAGGATCTCCTTCTCGCCGAACAGCCGGCTGGATGTTATGCCCATGCTCGTGCAGGTTTCCACAAATCGGTTGGACTGGACTATCGGATTGGATTCCTGGGTATAGATGACACCGAGGATATGGTGCACCCAGGGTTCTTCGCCCATGGCGTATACATAGGCTTCCCTGGGGTGGAAAATATTGACCAACCCCATGGCCTCATCATAGTTGCAACCCCGGCCCCGCCTGGATTTATCGATATCCGATGCAACCTGCTGTTTGAACAGCGGGCCGTAGGGCCACGATACGGGTGCGCCGTCGCATTCCATGCCGATGAAGAGTACATCTATATCGCCGATGATGCGGTGGACGTGTTCGTAGACGCGGGGTGAGATATTGCAGGAATCGGCCATGATGAGAAATTTGTAGCCGTCCAGTTCGATTGCGTACGAGGATTTGCTGTGGATGAAGAGATCGTGGTGTTCGCCCATGAAGGGTAAACCGGTGATCACGCCGTTGGGAATCGGGAATTCGTCCAGGTCATGGATCTCATGGACGTTGTCAAAGCCGATATTCTTCAGGATCAGATAAAGCGATGGGTCGGAGATCACCCCTTCCAGGTTTCTGCCTACAATGAAGTGCTTGACCTTGTGCCTGATCTGCAAAATGGTTTCGATCAGGATATGGTCATGGTGGCTGTGGGTGACGAGGAGGTAATCGATCTGATCCGGAAGGTCATCATAGGTGAATCTTGAAATATCGGATTCATAGGTATAACTCAGGACCGGGTCAACGAGGATGCTGATATCAGCCGTTTCGATCAGGATGCAGGCGTGCCCGTAATACCTGATCCGTACTTTTTCGCCGGTGTATTTCCGGTACGGCGCCGGCGCTTTTTCGGTGAAGAAAGTATCGAACAGTTCGGCTTGTTCCGGCCGGACACCGAGCCGCTCTTTAATATAGGCCAGCGAATTGGGTTTGCGTTTCATCTGGAACAGCTCGTCAAGCGCTTCGTCCCTGAACGGAATCCTGATCTCGCAGACGTTTTTTCCCGGGAGCCTCGGGGTGCTCATGATAAAGGGGCGATCGGCGTCAGAAGTGATCTCCGAAAGCGCAATGCTCTGCCATTCTTCCCGGTAGTATTTGCTTCTGTAGAGCATGCTTTCCAGGAATTTGAACCCGGGTTTGTGGTCCAGGTCGTAGTACAGGTCCACATAACCCTGAAGCGGTTCCGGTATTTTCGCGTAGAGGCTTTCCAGGGCAAACCCTGTGGCTTCTGATTTCAGCAGGTCATCGAGCTCGAAGATCGCTTCAACCAGGTCGAACAAATCCTTGTCCGCTGACTGAATGCGGTCTCTTAGCGCTTTTATTTCATCCACTTTTTCGCCGTTCAGGTCTATGAAAGGCCCGCCTTTAAAGAAAGGATTGCTGACGGCAACTGCATGCATTTGCGGAGAGGCGATGTACGAGCTCATTATGCCCATATACCGTTTCACGACGTTGAGTGCGCCGGTTACGGGAGCGATCAGGTGTACCCAGGCGAACCAGTTGTTGATAAGGGGTTCGACCTGAATGTTATTCTTCAGGTAAACTTGTTTGTCGGCCATGATTGAGATGGTATGGAGCGTTAATAATTTTTAACAGGCGTTGATAGACATATCAGGACCAGGCATCCCGGGGGAGGTGCGGGATGCGGAGCGATAAATGCGGCCTTCCGAAAACCGGCGGAATCAGCGGCTGATCGCCGGCCTTGGGCAGGAAGAGGTCCGGAGGATCAATTTTGGTACCGCAAGGCTTCCACCGGGTTGATCCTGGTGGACCGGAGCGTGTAAAAACTGATCGTGATCAGGGAAATGAATAAAATGGACGCAAAAGCAATAACAAAATACCAGGCGTTGATCGAGATGCTGTACACAAAATTGGCGAGCCATTCTTTCCCGAACAGATAGGCCAGCGGGAATGCAATGAGGCTGCCTACGGCGATCATGATGAGGTAATCGCGGACAAAGATCCAGGCGATAAGCCAACGGCTGGCGCCCAGTGTCTTTCGTATGCCGATCTCTCTGGTTCGCTGTACAAGCGCAAACAGAGAAATATTGAACAGGCTGATACAGGAGATCAAAATGGAAATGGTGGCAAAAACGAGCATGATCCTGGAAAATACCTTGTCCGAAGCGTATTGTTCCGAAAAGAAGCTCTCCAGGTAATAATACGAGAACGGATTGCCGGGGAATACCGATTCCCAGGTCCTTTCGATGGAGCCCAGTGCGGCTGCGGTATTTTCCGGTTTCACCTTGATCATATAATACTCCGCCAGATTGACGGTAAACATGTACAAGGTCGGATGGGTGTTCTCGCGCAGGGAGAGCTGGTGATAATCCTCCACCACCCCGATAATGTTGGGGCTCCATTCCCATTCCTCAACGACCACCGTCTTCCCGACGGCATCCTCCGGGTTGTCATACCCCAGCAATTTGGTTGCCTTCCTGGAAAGGACGATATTGGTATCCGCATCCATGGCGCGATCCAGGGAGAAGCCCCTTCCTGCGATCAGGTCGAGGTTGTAAGCTTCAAAAAAGTTCTCATCTACCGCGGCAAGGTCCACCTGGTGGGTGTTCTTCCCGGCATCGCCGTAGTTGTACAGGGATGCCCTCCACCGGATCCTTTTACCCGGGATTACGGAGGATCCGCAAACGGACTCAATATGCTGATCCGCTGCAAGTTTATTCCTGAACAGGATGAAATTATCCCGTTGACTTCGGAAATCCTTGGCGCCCGTCCCGGGCCGGTCAACGACAAAAACATTATCGATATCGATCCCCAGGTCGTAATTGGTCAGGAAGTTGATCTGGTTGATCACCAGCAAAAACATGGCGGTCAGGGCGGTTGAAGCTGCGATCTGGAGGGTGAGCAAAACCCGCCGCAGAAAGAGCCCCTTGCCGAAGTTCATAATCCGGCCCTTCACCACTTCGATCAGGTCGTAATTGTTCAGGATAAGCGCCGGAGCGAGGCCGCCGAAAACCAGCCCTGCCGCGAGGGTGCCGCCGACCGCGTACAGGAAACTCCTGTTGAGGAAAAATTCGCTGAAACTGTTGATCTCAAGCTGGGTGAGGTCCTTGAAAAAGGGAAGGCAGACCACCACGATCCCCGCCGCGAATGCGATGGCCAGGATATTGTGGAAAAGGGCCTCAAAGATGAACTGGAGGTACAGGTCTTTTTTGACGGCGCCCATAGTCTTCCGCAGACCGAAATCTTTCGCCCTGGTCATGGATTTTGCCACCGTATAGTTCAGGAAATTGACCATGGCCACCAAAAGGATAAGCCCGCCGACCAGAACCAGGGTCAGCACATTTTGCTTTTGGCCGTTTTGTTCCGCTTCATCCGCCAGGTGCGAATCCAGGTGGATCGAACTCAGCGGCTGCAGGAAGATCTTTTTTTCCTGGTTCATCATCAACAACTCGGGGTTGTGCTGATCCATGAATTGCGGAAACTTGGCTTCCAGGGCCAGAGGATCAGTCCCGTCCTTGAGCAGAACGTAAGTGTACATATCCTTTTCATCCCAGGACTGATCGTATCGCTCAACTGCATTCCGGCCGCGGGTCATGAGGCTGGAATAGGAAGCCAGAACGTCGAATTTCAGGTGGGAGTCATAGGGCACATCCTCAAATACGCCCGTTATCTTGCAGATCTCCTGATTAAAGTCGTCATCGGCCATCACGATGGATTGCCCCATGGGGTCTTCACCCTTGAATACCTTTTCGGCGAAGGACCGTGATATGACCGCCGATTTGGACTGGGACAGGCAGGTTTTTGGGTCTCCTTTCAGCAGGGGAAAGGAAAAGATCCTGAAGAAGGAAGAATCGGCATACAGGAAGCGCCGGACCTTATACCCTTGTTTCCCTTCTTCCTCGGGCCGGTAAAAGACTACGTTGTTCTTGGCCCCGGCATTGTAAAGCCGGGTAAAATCGACCACTTCCGGAAAAGATTCCTGCAAGGCGGGCCCGACGGCCGGATAGTTTTCAGCGCTTTCGAAAATCAGCTCGTTGTTTTTGAACTGATCCAGCCCGACCCGGTAGATGAGATCCTGTCGGTCATTGAACTTGTCATATCCAAGTTCAAAATTGACGTAGTAAAAAATGAAAAGGAACGACGCTATGCCGATCGACAAACCAAAAAGGTTCAGAAAATAGCTCAGCTTGTTCTGCTGGATTGCCCGCAGGACAATTTTGATGTAATTACTGATCATATTGTTTCAAACGCAGTTGGAGTGAAAAATATATTTCTGTTACCGGGGACAGGGGTTGCAAGGCTATTTTACGTTTCTTATTTTCTGTTCGTAAAAGCCGATGACGGAAAAAACCGCGAACACGATGAGGCTGTTCCATTCGGCCTTGGATATGCCCATGGTCATCGGATTGGCGACGTCGAAGGTTTTCGCGTAATCCATTTTCTCGGCAATGTGCATGGGATAACAATACGGGAAGTAAAGCGCTATCCGGTCCTCCCCTACTACCAGAACGGCGAAGATGAAACCGAGCAATCCGATGCTGATCGGGATAATGTAGTTCTTCCAACGGATGTTGAACCAGTATTGCAAGGCGGCCACGCCCAGGGAAGCAATAAAAGTGTGGAATATGACGCTCAGCCACCGGAACGGGGCAGCCGAATAATCAAGGAATTCGTACTCGGGCCGGAAGTAACCGATGATATAACCGCCCATCAGGGAGGCGACCCAGAATATCGCAAGGGCCATGGCGATCAGGGCTATGGTCACCAGCATTTTGGAGAAATAGACGGAGCTTTTGTTGAGCGGCAGCGCGTACAGGTATTTCCAGGCGTTGGAATTGTGTTCGGCCTGGATAATCGTACTGCTGGCCAGAACGATATAGGGAACAAGCAGGAAATTGGTGAGCAATCCGTGGCAGATCTGGTAGTACTCCGCCCACGGTGTTTGATTGAAGTTGACGAATTCATCGATCAGGATGAGGAACATCAGAAACACGATGATCGCACTGGTCATGCCGCCGATGATGGAAATCCACAAGATCGGTGTTCTTTTGAGTTTGTAAACTTCCGCGGTAACACTCCGGGAAAACTCGGAAATTGCTAAATTCATTGTGCCGGAATTTTGAGATCAGGAATGGCGGTCGCCTTAGGCCTGGTTGGTGGTAAGATCAATGAATAATTCTTCGAGGTTGTCTCGCTGCGGGCTGACCTCATACAGCCTGGCGCCCATGTTCACCAGGTCGTTTATCAGCACCGGAAGCGCTTCCCTTTCGTCGAGGTAGATCTGCATATTCTCGGAGCCTAAAATCTTGGAGGGGTATTTCCCGTTGAGCTTGCCTGCGATCTCCGAGGAATTGGAAGCCACGATATTGACGGCGAAATTCTTTTTCCTCAGGTTTTCAAGGTCTTCGATGGCTCCCTGGAAAACGGTTTTGCCATCCTTTACGATCCCGACCTGGGTGGCGATCTTTTCGATCTCCGACAGGAGGTGGCTGGAAAGAAAAATGGTCTTCCCCTGTTCGTGCAGGTGTTTGAGGATGTTGCGGATTTCGATGATCCCGGTCGGATCGAGGCCGTTGGTGGGTTCGTCCAGGATGAGCAGGTCGGGGTCGGGCAGCAACGCTATGGCAAGGCCCAGCCGTTGTTTCATGCCGGTGGAATATTCCTTTGAAATTTTTCTGCTGTTTTTCTCCAGATTGACGAGTTCCAGTACCTCTCCGATCCTGGAAGTGGGCAGGTTGAGGTATTTGCAGGCGATTTTCAGGTTGTCGTACCCGCTGAGGTGCTTGTAAAGCGACGGATCTTCGATCAGGGACCCGACTTTCCTCAGGATCGGCATCCTGTTGGCGCTTTGCTGTTCCATCCCGAAGAGGGATATTTTTCCGGCCTGCGGTTTCAGCAGACCCAGAATGGAACGAATGGTGGTGCTTTTCCCTGCTCCGTTGGCGCCCAGAAAACCGTATATGGATGATTCCGGCACTGATAGATTTAATTTGTTTAGGATCTGTTGTTTGGCTGTGTAGCTGAATTCCAGATCCTGAACCTGAATTACGAATGGGTGTGAAGGCATTGGGTTATTTTTTTAGAAAATTCAGGATTTTTGTCAAAAACCCCAAAAATTAATTGACAAATAGTGGGTATTTAACTACAAAACAAAGAATCAGGTTAAACTTTCCACCTTGTTATAGAGCAGTTCTTTTTCTCCGAAAAGCCGTTCGGCCACAATTCCGCGGTCTTCGCAGGCCGCAACAAATCTGTTGGAATCCACGATCGGTCTGGATTCGTCCGTGTATTTGATGCTGCTGATGAATTCCAGCCAGGGCTCCATGCCCATGGCATAAACATAGGCCTCTTTGGGGTTGAAAGCGTCCACCAGGGCCATGCCCCGCTCGAAATTCGACCCGGCCAATCTTCTGGACTGGTCCTTGCCGCGCTCTATTTCCTCGCTGAGCAACGGGCCGTATAACCAGGTCAACGGAGCGCCGTCGCATTCCATGCCCAAAAACAGGATATCGATGTCGCCGATCAAACGTTGGATATGATCATAAAGCCTCGGCTGCACATTGGCCGAATCAGCGGCAAAAAGCATGGAGAATCCGCCGGTTTTGACGTGGTGGCATATTTTGGTCTGTATGTTCAGATCACAGTGCTCCCCGATAAAAGGCACCCCGGTAATCGAGCAATCCGCAAATTCTATGGTCTGCAGATCCTGGATCTCGATCACCTGATTAAAACCCAGGTTCTGGAACATTAACCTCAGATTCGGATCCTGCAGCGAGCCGCTGGTCGTGGCGGGTACGATCAGGTTCTTGATCCTGTGCCGGAGCGGCAGCAGGGTTTCAAAAAGGATATGATCCTGGTGGTTATGGGTGATGAGCACGTAATCGATTTCAGGCGGCAGGTCCGCATCCGAAAAGCGGCCGACCTCCGCTTCGTAACCGTAATAACTGATCAGGGGATCCAGCAGGATACTGACGTCCCGGGTTTCGACCAGGATGCAGGCGTGCCCAAAATAACGCATCCGGACCTTATCCCCCTGGTACCGCTGGTAAGGCTCGGGTTTTTCTGCGGTAAAAAACGATTCGAATAACCGCTCATCCTCTGGCGCTACATTCAGCATTGACCGGATGCCGTTGTAGGGAAACGGCTTGTGTTTCATGCTGCCCAGGACGTCTATCGCTTTGCTCCGGAACGGAATATTGAAATGGATGACGCCGGGATCGTCCTGCATGCGCGGGGTGCTCAGCACAAACGGCCGTTCGTCATTGTTCGTAACCCACATGGCTATGCTCTGCGCGTCTTCGGCATAAAAATCGCTCTTGTACAGCAAGGGCTCAAAAAAGCGGAAAGCAGGTTGATTGTTCAGGTCATATACCAATTCCACATACCCCTGGAGGATTTCAGGAACCTCCCGGTACAGGTCTTCCAGCGAAAACCCCTTGGCTTTGGACTTCAATAACCGGGTCAGGTCATTGACGGCCGCTGTGAACTTTATCAGCAGGTCCCTTTTCCGCAAGGTATCTTCCTTGAGTTGCCTGATTTCTGCCACCCGTGCAGGATCCATATCGATGAACGGCCCGCCTTTCATCCGGGGGTTTTTCACGGCGGCTGCATGGATCTGCGGGGCCTGGATAAACGAATTCATGATCTTGAGGTGCCTGCCCACGGTATTCATGGCCGCAGTTGCCGGCGAGATCAGGTGCGACCAGGCGTACCATTGGTCGTAGAGCGGTTCGATTACGGTGTTGGGCTTTAAATATACCGATTGATTTTCCATTGCAATGTATTTTCTAGATTAACCGGCCGTGTAATCCTGCTGGGTTTTCCAGTACTCCTGGGCGCCCCAATCCGCCATTTCGCTTTCGGTCCAGAGCGCCGGAAAAAAAATGATCTTCTGAAAATGGGGATGCAGGTATTTTCTCCAGTGGGAGCCTCCGGTCGACTGTATCTGGGTATTTTCGTCGGTGGTAAGGTATTTCATAGCGACCTTATAGTGCAGGCTTTGCCATCGCACATTCATCGATTCGTCCAGTTGCCGCAACCCGTTCACGATCTCGGGAGCGGTTGGGTCGCCGGCCAGCTGGTGTTTGAAAACCTGCCAGAGATTCCGGGATTTGTGCGCAGCGGCGTGGTTGAACAAGATGCCGTCATAGCGATCTTCAAAATCCGTAAGCGTCGGACTTTTATCGCCTTTTCTGGGGTTGGTCATCCCGATCTTCCAATATAGGCGGTCGTACAGGAACCTGAGGTCGGCATCGGGAAGGACCTCTCCTCGGCTGCGCACTGCCACCAGGTTTTTCAGGTCAGTGATATAAAATTCAATGAGCCGGTACTGGCAGGATTGAAATCCGCTGGCGGGGAACAAGGTCACCCGGAATTTCTGGAACTGTTCCTTGTCCAATCCATCCAGGATAACCTGAAAAGAAGCGATCAGGATCTGGACATACCGGTTGAGGCGATCGATCTTTTCCGAGAAGGTCAAAGGATCGACGGGTATTTGCGGCGGGGAGGTCAGTTGCTTCAGTTCCCATATCATCAGGCTGAAGAACAATTCCACTACCTGATGGTAAATAATAAAGACGACCTCGTCCGGCTGCCCTGTACGGGGTTTTTGCAAGGTCAACAGGGTATCCAGATTCAAATAATCCGTATAGTCCAGGTTTTTCTCCTGCAATAGTTTCTCCAGATAACAGGAAATGTCCTTTCCCTCATCCGAGTATTTATTCAACAAGGCTGCTATCTGATGGACCGTCCGGGCGTCAGCGGATTGGATCACTTCCTGATTTTTTGCGTGCATACTCAAGGTGTATCGGGGATTTTGGCAATGGAGATGCAGAGAGCCGTTGCTTTCACATCCGTCCATAGATGGTTATTCAAAGAGTTGCTTCAGTTTTTCCAGATTTTCCCTGGAAAGATCCTTTCCGGTGAATGTGCGGGCCTGCGGACCCTCATCCTGTCCGGCGCTCTTGTTTTCAGCCAGTGTTTCCAGTTCGTCTTTGAAGCGGGCCAACAGGGTCTGGATGGTCTGGGGGTAAAAGTGCAAAGCGTTGAAAGTCAATTCGATGACGAGTTCCTCATCCATGACCACCGCGCCGACCTCAAGGTCGTATTCCCGCTGATTCGCCTCGCCGATGGCCCGCCCTACGGATCCGGCAGCTATTTTGAAATCGCCGTCCCGGGATTGCCGTTCTGCCTGACCCAGATAGTTGAAGCTTATCCGGGGTTGTAAACGAAAATCCATATCTTCTTTGAGGCTTTCGGGGGTGAGATACCGCAGAATGCCGTAATCAATGCCTTTATTGGGGATTTTTCCGAGGGTCTCGCTGACCCGCCCCAATGTCCGGCTGACCGGTTCCCCGGATTGACATTCAAGGATCACCGGATACATGCTGGTGAACCACCCTACCGTTCTTGAAACATTCAAATCCCGGAGGATCTCCTCCCTGCCGTGCCCCTCGAGCATGACCGCGACCCGCTGCAGCCCGAAAACCTCTTGCAGCGCCTTCGCCAGAGCGGCGAGCAGGATAGCGGGCATTTCGGCGCCCGAAACCCTTGAGCTGCGGTGGATGAGCTTTTTGGTGAGGTCGGCTGTCAGCTTGCAGCTTTTGTTGTATTCATCTCCGTAGCGGTTATCCGGATGGTCATTATCCCTTGGTAAAGCGGGCATTTCCTTCCCTGCGATTGACCGCCAATAGTGCTTGCTGGTTTGACATGCTTCTCCCCGGGCATATGCCTGCATGCCGGTGGCCCACGCGTGAAATGAATCGGTTTTCAGGAACAAGTCCAACGGCATATTCTTCTTCCATTGGTGGTACAGGGCGGCAAGGTCTTCGAGTAAAATCCGCCAGGAAACGGCGTCGATGATCAGGTGGTGGGCAACGATCAACAGCTTTTTTGATGGTTGCTGATCGATGAGTACTGCCTTCCAGATCGCACCGGTTATATCGATTTGCCTTTGGACGCGGTCGCAGATCAGGTCCATTTCCGATATCGGATCCGGCGCATTGCCGGGGTTGATGACTTCAATGGGTACCTGGCCGCCCGGGGGATCGCAGATCAGGACTTCCCGGCCATTTTCCTCCACGGCGAACCGGGCTCTCAGCAGGTCGTGGTGCTCCTGAATGCGTTCCAGCATGCCGGTTAGCCCATCGGCGGTGATGTCCGCCGGACAATCCAGCAGGATCGCCTGGTTGAAATGGTTGGGCTGGTGGAGGCCCCACCCAAAGAAAGCCTTCTGGATAGCATTCAGGGGTACCCGGCCCACTACCGGCGCCTGGTCGGGAATCCTGGAAATGGCCTGGAGCCGGGTACCCAGCTCGCCGATGGTCTGGTGAAGGAAAATATCCTTGGTTTCGACCTTCCACCCTGCACGGTGCAGTTGGGAGGCTACCTGGAGCGCTTTGATGGAGTCGCCGCCCAGTTCATAAAAGTTATCGTTTATCCCCACCCGTTCAAGCCCCAGCAGATCGGCCCAAATGCGTGCGAGCAGGTTTTCGACTTCATTGCCGGGGGCTTCGTAATCCGCCGATCCCAGCGAGGCGATTTCAGGCGCGGGCAGCGCTTTCTTGTCCAGTTTGCCGTTTCTGGTCAGGGGCATTTCCGCCAGTTCGACGACGAAGGAAGGAATCATGTAATCCGGCAATGCCGACCGCAAATGCGCCAATAGGTCCTTCCGGTTGTACCGGGGTTGTACAGGCACCACATAAGCGACCAACCGCTTGCTTGCGCCGGATTCATCCCTGGCAACCACCACGCCTTCCCGGATCAGCGGAGATCTTTGCAAAACGGATTCGATCTCCCCGGGTTCTATGCGGTAACCCCGGATCTTGACCTGCGAGTCCGTTCTGCCCAGGAATTCGAGGTTGCCGTCCGGCAGCCATCGCCCAAGGTCTCCTGTCCGGTACATCCTGGCGCCGGAGTTCGTTGCAAAAGGATCGCGTACAAATTTTTCAGCGGTCAGTTCGGGCCGGTTAAGGTACCCCCTGGCAATGCCTGTCCCGCCGATGTGGATTTCTCCGTATACGCCGATGGGGGCAGGCCTTAGCGCTTCGTCCAGCACATAGATGCTGCGATTGGGATACGGGATGCCGATCGGGACGTTGACGCGTTCCTCCAGGTCGGCATCGTTCAATACATCGTGTATGGATACCGTGAGGGTGGTTTCGGTTGGGCCGTAAACATTGAACAGTCTGGCGGTGAATGACCGCAGGGTTGATCTGTTTTTTACGATGAACGCTTTCCCCGCTTTTTCACCGCCGATGCCGCAACTTACCAGCGGTTGCCGGAGGGCGCCGTTCGGAATCGCGCTGATCAACCCCTCGAAATAGGCGGTAGAAAAATCCGCATGCGTGACGGCATGCTTGTTGAGGAACCGGATCATGTTCTTTGCATCCAGGTCATCCTCGTTTCTGATGCACAGGGTGGCGCCGAAGGAGAGCGCAGTGAAAATCTCCTCGGCGGCTGCGTCAAATCCGATATTGAAAAATTGGAGGAACCGGCTGTTCCGGTCAATCTGATAATGGTTTTTTACATTGTGGATATGGTTGACCAGCCCCCGGTGCTCCAGCATTACGCCTTTCGGCCTTCCGGTGGAGCCCGAGGTATAAATAACGGAATACAGGTCTTCAGGCCCGGGCTTGGTTACGGGATTCAGTTCGGAAAAACGATCCTTGATCTTGTTGTGCTCCCTGAGGAAGGTTTGGTCGATCAGGCTGGAATAAGCACTGTCAGCCAGCATGAAGCTGATCCTTTCACCGGGATACCCGGGATCGATGGGCAGATAGGCCGCACCCGCTTTCAGAATGCCCATTATGCTGACGATCATCTCAGCCGATCGGTCCAGGCAAACTGCCACCAATGACCCGCTGCCGGCTCCGTTTTGGATCAGGTTGCCGGCCAGCCGGTTGGATGCTTCATTCAGCTCCCGGTAGGTCAGTTCCCGGTCTTCAAACACAATCGCTGCTTTTTCCGGATAGCGGGCCGCCTGCTCCTCAAACAGGTGGACAACGGTCTTGTCTTCCGGGAAGGGCGCCGACCGGGTTCCAAAGGCAAGCATCCTGTTTGTTTCCGCTTCCGGCATGAAACCGATCTGCGAGAACGGCATATCCAGCACCTGGTTTTCGTTTCCGGCCAATAGTTCTATCGCATGCAGCAAATGATCCCGGATGGAGCTCATCCTGTCCTTGTGGTACAAACCCTCGGGAAAGATCAGGGCGCCCTCGATGCGGGATTCCTTTTCAATGACATTTATGATCAGGTCGTGTATGCTGGCGGCATAACCGATATCCATTTTTTCCATTTCGAGGCCGGCGAATTTCCCGGAACCCAGCAGGGTTTGGGTTTCGGCGCCGACAGCCAGGTATACGTCAAACAGGGGGTTTCTGCCCGGCCTGCGCGGCACCTGCAGCTCTTTTACCAGTTCCTGGAAAGGGAAAGCCTGGTGTTTGTAACTTTCAAGGGTGTTTTGCTTTATTGCATCGAAATGTTGTTTCAGGGTCCTGGCAGGGTCGATCACCGAGCGGAAGACGAGAATGTTGACGAAGAGGCCGATCTGGTCCTGGAGGTCGGCGTGTTCCCTGTCTGAGACCGTTGCGCCCACGGCAATGTCCTTTTGGCCGGAATACCTGTAGAGGAGCAAATCGGCAATCCCCCTGAAAAGCATGAACAGGCTAAGGCCGTTCTTCCTGCAAAACCGGTTCAGTGCCCGGGTTTGGTCCTCACTGATGGTAAAGGGTTCGACCTCCCCTTTGGAATTCCCGGCGCCCGTGCGCGGAAAATCCGGGATCAGCAGGTCGGACGGCGAGTAACCTTCGAAGGTTTTAAGCCAGAAATCCCTGTGGTCCGGATCAATCTTCCGCGTTTGTTGCCAGGCGGCATAATCCTTGTACTGAATCCGCAGCGCCGGCGGATCGTATGGCTTGCCGGCTGCCAGGGCATTGTACCCGGCAATCAGCTCACGGAACAAATTAAGGGTGGAGACGCCGTCCGAAACGATATGGTGGATGCTCATCAGGAAGACGAACTCCACGTCGGACAATTGGATGAGCTTTGCCCTGATCAGCGGGCCGTTTTCAAGGTCGAAACTTGTGACGGCATCTTCTCTGGCCTCGGCCGCCGCACGGGCTTCCCGGTCATTATAAGCGCGGAAGTCTTCATATAGGAGCCGGACGCCTGCCTGCTCAAAAGTCCTGACCAGTTGGTACGGGGTACCGTCGACAACCTTAAAGACGGTTCTCAGGCTTTCATGTCTGCGGATTATGTTGTGGAAGGCCTCCTCCAGGTAGCCGATCTCAAGGCGGCCCCTGAGCCGGAAATAATCCGGGAGGACAAACCCGACGGGGTCCTCCTGCTGCTGATCCATGATCCACATTTGCTGCTGGCCGTCGGAAAGATGGAAAAGGTTGTCTCCCTTCCGGGGAACAGCAAATGCTATCGGTTGATCTTGTTCCGGATGCTTCGAATCGATAAGGGCCGCGAGTCCGGCAAGTTCCGGATTTTGAAATATTTCCAGGAAGGAGACCTTAACGCCGAACCGCCGGTGAATCCGGGTGATCAGTCGCATGGCCAGCAAAGAATGGCCGCCGATCTCAAAAAAGTCATCATCCGCACTGATTTCTTCCCGCTGCAGCAGGTCCGCCCATATTTCTGCCAAACCAATTTCGCAGCCGGTTTTCGGCGCAAGGTATTTGGCGCTATTTCCTTCTTGTTCGTTGGGATCGGGCAGGGCCTTTTTGTCCAATTTGCCGGTCGGGGTAAGCGGCAAGTGCTCCATCGGCACCCACCTGGCCGGCACCATGTACGCCGGCACCTGGTTTTCAAGAAAGGCGACCAGTTGCTGCCGGTCAAAGGGCTCCCCCGGTTTCATGACCACATATGCTGCCAGTTGCGGGCTCCCGTTCCGGTCTTCAAAGAGGGTGACGGCTGAATTTCTGACGCCGCTGAAACCGCTTAACAGGGTTTCGATCTCACCCGGCTCCACCCGGAATCCCCGGATCTTGACCTGTTCATCAATCCTGCCGATGAATTCAATGTTGCCGTCAGGAAGCCATCTGGCGAGGTCGCCGGATCTGTAAACCGGGCCGCCTTTTTGCGGATCTACGGGATTGGACAGGAATTTTTCGGCATTTATTTCAGGCCGGTTGAGGTAACCGGGCGAAACAGCGGCGCCGCCAATCAGCAATTCTCCTGCAACCCCGACCGGTACGGGTTTTAAGGCCGCGTTGACGATATAAGCCCAGGTATTGGGCAAGGGCTTGCCGATCCAGTTGGTTTCATAGCGGTCGATGTCCTTTAAGGCTATTGCATCGATGGTGGTTTCGGTCGGCCCATAATGATTGCTGAGTTTTACGCCGGGCAGTTTTCGCTTCAACTCCTCCACCAACTCCTTTTTCAGGGATTCTCCTCCGGAACAGATCCTGGTCAGGCCGAGCCTGGAAACCGCTTCCTGGTCCAATGCCTGCGCAAGTTCGGACAAGAAGCTGGGGGTAGCCTGGATAATGGTCACCTTTTGCGCAGCCATCAGGTCTGCCAGCCTGGGAAGGTCATAAATTGTTTCTTCCGGCGGAATGCAGAGGCTGCCGCCAGCGATCAGGGGCAGCAGGATCTCCAGCAGTGAAACGTCAAAGACAAAATTGGTCAGCAAACAGGTCCTGGTCTGCCGGTCAAAATCCAGCCGGTTCGCCATGCCGGTCAGCCGCAGGCAAAGATTCCGGTGCGTGATCCGGACCCCCTTGGGCAGGCCGGTTGATCCGGAAGTGAAGATCACATAGGCCGGGTCATCCGGGGTTGGCGGAGAAGGTATATTGCCGGTTTCGCCGGCCGTTACATCCGGCCGTTGTTCATCCAGCACTACCCTTTCCGGAATTCCGGTTTCCTGCAGTGCGGGATCGGTTTGCGCATCCGCCAGCAACAGCCCTGCGCCGGTATCCTCCAGGATCAGGCGGATCCTGTTGATGGGCAGTTTAGGGTCAATGGGAACATAGGCATTTCCGGATTTAAGCACGCCCAGCACGGCGACGATCATTTCAACCGACCTGCCCAGGCAGATCGCTGCGATTTGTCTCCCGGCCAAACCCTTGCTTTGCAAAAAAGCGGCCAGGTGATCCGACCTGGCATCAAGCTCCCGGTAGGAAATCGTTTGATCCTTGTACAGCAGGGCTGCGTGTTCGGGATGCCGCGCAGCGTTTTCCCTGAAAAGATCAATGACGGTTTTTTCTTCCGGGTAAGGAAATGCCGTATCGTTGAAGTCTTTTATCAACCGGCGCTCTTCTTCCTCCGAAAGCAGGGTGCATGCCCCGATGGTTTTTTCCGCGTCAGAATATTCGTTCAGGATTACCTGCAAATGCCTGCCGAAAGCCCTGACAAAATCCGGGGAATAATACCGCGGGTCGGCATCGATCCTGAATGCGCAGGGGGCCTCTGAAAGCGGACCGCTGACGTGAATGCGGAAGTCCCAGTCCTGGGCGTCGTCGGCAATATCAACGTGCAGGTCCTCGCTTGAAATGCAAATGTCGGCGATCCGGACAACTTTCTCCTCCGCAAGGTCCAGCGGGAAGTTCTGAAAACGGTAGCATTCCTTCAGGCGGTTGCTGACGTCAATGATCGTCTTTTTGAGGCTGGCCTTTTCATCCAGGTCCAGGGCTACGGGGACAAATGTTTCCCACTGAACGTCCGATACTCCGGCCCTGGTCAGCGGTGTGGCGAGAGCGACCCTTGGATAGCCTGAATATTTCGATATCACTACCGCGGCCGCCGTCAGGAAAAGGGTAAAGCGCTCCATAGGGCGGTTCCCCGCGATGGCCTCCAGCCTCCGGGCGCATGCTTGTTCAAGTTCAAAACAAAAACGCTCGACAACTCTGCTGCCGCTGCCGTTTTTGTCTCCCCGGAAGGTCCAGGGAGGTCCCGGTTCAGACAGTTCCTTTTTCCAGAACGCCAGATGACCGGCAAAGCGGTCGCCGGAAAAAATAAACTGTTTATTGGTAATCATGCAGAGGGAAAATTATAGCGCTATCAAACCGCGGGTGAAGGAGTGAACTCCTCCTGCAGAATCCTTTCCAGGTCTTTCAGGGAGTTGAACAACTGATTGTAATTCTGGATGATGAAGTATTCCGTCTGGATCATCAGCTTGATCGGAGTATTGATCAGTTTCCAGATGTCAAACTGATGTTTCTTGCTTATGTCGCTGCGGATATTGTTAATCTCATCCTTGGACGTTATGATCGCACCGCCATAGGGTTTGATCTTGTTTTCTTCCGTGATCAGGCCCATTTCAAGGGTGAACCAGTATAACCTTGAAAGGTAGTCAACCGCCTTGGGGTGGTGCAGGTACCGTCTGCTGATGCGGCTGAAGTCCACTATGAAAGAAACAAAGACCTCATTCAGCAGCATCGGCACATGGCCGATCACATCGTGGAAAATATCCGGTTGTTTGGCGTAATCCAGCTCTTCCCGTTTCCGGATGAATACCGTCACCGGAAACTGGCGGTTGATGAGCATGTCAAAGAATTCCTTGTTGGGAACAAGACCGCTGACGCCCCGGATCGTCCAACCGCAATAGGACCTGAGGACCTCATTAAACGTCTCGACCTGCACGATTTTGTCCGGATCAATGGCCAGTTTGTTGTAGCCGTCCTGGTAGGCCGCGGAAGCAGACTTGACCACCGTGTCTCTTTGACGCCTGAACAGGATGCTCCAGGTTTCATGGTCCTGGGGACTGTACCGGTTATACTCTTGTTTTAGGAACATAGGAAATGGGTATTAGAAGCTGAAAAAAGACTCTGAAGCATCTTCGGCGCCGGGGGTCTCCCCTTCAGGGGCTCCGATTTCCGGAATCCGGATGTCAGGATTTACGAGTATGGCTTCGAGCAGCACCTGGAGGATCCTGCAGAATTCCTTCACGGTTTCCTCTTTGAAGAGGCCGGTATTGTATTCGATCAGGACCCTCAGATTTTCGTTTCTGCGGACAAAGTCGAACAGCAGATCGTATTTGCTGGATAAGGAAGGCATCACGTAGGGTTCGAAGACCAGACTTCCGGCCCGGTTCTCCCGCTCGTCCTCATCCCGCAGGGTTCGGAGCGTGACCATCACATCAAAAACAGGCGACCGGCCCGGGAGCGGATGCGTTTTAAGATCCCTCAGCAACAGATCGAACGGATAGGCGGCATTGGCCATGGCGGCATCCGCCTGATCATGGACAATGCCCAGCAAATCGGAAAACCGCGCATCGGCGGGAAAGCCGGATCGGACCGGGACAATATTGAAAAAACTGCCGATGAGGTGTTCTAGGTCCGGATGGATGCGGTTGGCTGCCAGCGTCCCGATGATGATATCGGTTTGTCCGGTCAGCCGGAAAAGCAAGGCCTTTACCGAAGCGATCAGGAGAGAGAACATCGTACAGCCCCGCTTAATGCAAAAGTTGTTGAGCTTTTCGGGGTCGATATCCAGGTCAAGGCCGGTGGAATTTCCCTCGAGAGTCTTCCTGGTCTTGCGCGGGAAGTCGGTGGGCAAATTCAATACGGGCAATTGTCCGGAAAGTTGACGTTCAAAGTAGGCCTTCATCGGTTTGAAGTACGCCTCCGTGCAGTTTTCTTTTTCCCATGCCGCAAAATCAGGGTATTGGACGTGCAGTTCAGGCAGCCGCCGCAGCCCTTCCTCCTTGCCGAAGGTCAGCAAGGTGGTCAACTCCTGCTGGAAAACATCCATTGACCATTCGTCGACAAGGATATGATGGAAAACAAAGGCCAGGATAGAGTCGCCGGCTGCTTCCCTGAACCGGAAACAACGGAAAAGGATATCCCGTTCCAGATCAAAACCCCGCCTGGAAGCGGCAATGATCTCCTGATGCAGGCGGGCAGGCGACCAGGCTTCGGTCCCGAGATCCTCAACCGGCACAAAAGTGCGCTCCACCTCGCGAATGACCTGCATGACCCCCGTTTCGACCGCTTTGAAATTGGTGCGAAGGGACTCATGCCGCCTGGCCAGAGCCGTCAGGCAATCGGCCATATTGGCCAGGTCCGGATCATTTTTCAGGCGTACTGCGAAGTAGACGTTCAACCCGCCTTCCTCTTCCTGCAACTGAGCCTGCATCCAGATCCGGCGCTGAGCATGAGAAACCGTCAGCAGCGCTCCCGGTTCCCGCTGAATTGGCACAATGGGCGTGAACTGCTCTTTGCCGCCGGCATGCAAGGCCGCGGCCAAAAAGGCAATAGTAGGTTGTTTGAAGAATTCGGGCAGGGGCATGCTTAAGCCAAGTTGCTTCTGCACCCGCGCCAGCATTTTCATAGCCAGAAGGGAGTGCCCGCCCAACTGGAAAAAATGCTGCTGTACGCCTACTTCAGGGATTCCGAACAAGTCGCGCCAGATGGCAGCGATCCTGTTTTCCGTATCCGTTACAGGAAGTTTGAGGCTTGTTTTTTGAAGTTCATGCTCAGCCGCGCGGTCCAGGGCATCGCGGTCCACTTTCCCGTTCGGGGTGAGCGGGATATGATCCGTCTCAAAAATCTGATCCGGGACCATGTATTCCGGGAGCTGATCCAGGAGGTAGGTTCTCAGCGTATCGACCGTAGCGGACGGCCCGGTGAAACAGGCGAACATCCGGATGCCGATCTCTGTTTTTTCAGACCTGTAAGCGGATACAAAGGCATTGCGCACCCCTTGCATTCCGGCGGCCACCTGTGCGATTTCCTCCGGTTCAATCCGGTATCCCCTCACTTTTAGTTGACCGTCCTTTCTGCCGGCCAGCTGGATGTCGCCATCCGGCAACCATCTGCCCAGATCCCCGGAATCGTAATATTTGCCTTCCCCAGCCCAGGCTGAGGGCAGGTCGACAAAAGCCTTCGCTGTGAGATCCGGCCTGTGGAGATACGCCAGCGCAATACCGGGGCCTCCGATAAAAATACCCCCGTATTCTCCCGGAAAAACCGGATTGCGATCCTCATCCAGGATAAAGATGGAATGCCCGCCGTAAGGCCTGCCGATTACCGGCCTGCGGCTGAAATGCGCGGCTGTTTCGGCGGTTATTTCTTTGGCTATGACACCTATCGTAGTTTCAGTAGGCCCGTATTCGTTTACGATCAATACACCGTCATGGAGCTTGAAATAGCGATTGAGGTCCTCGGCGTCAATCTGTTCGCCGCCGAGGAAAATGAGCCGTAGGCGTTGTGATCCGGACCACCTGGGCAGGTCGGGATCCTCCAGGATCAACTTGAAATGGGACGGCGTACATTTGATGTAGCTGATCCCCTGTTTTGCCATATACGCGTTGAGTCCGCCTATGAAGGCCAGGATATTTTCCGGGGCGACCAGGTGCAATTCCGCTCCGGTGATCAGGGCGGACCAAATAATGGTGTGGCCGAGGTCGAAGGCCATGGAGGAGAACAGCACGGTTTTGTCGGATGCATTGATCTGATGCCGGGTTATGAACCAGTTCAGATAATTCGCAATCGATCCGTGGGAAATCAGTACGCCTTTAGGATTGCCGGTGGTGCCTGAAGTGAAAATCAGGTAACAGGGTGATTGGGCAGTAAGCGCAATCGCCGGGGCGGTAGCCGGAAAACCGGAAGACTGCTCCTCCAGTTGCACCCATTTCAGGGTGATGCCGGGGAAATCCCGGACGGCCCACTCCTGGTCCGACAGGAAAAGGACCGCCTGGCTTTGCTCGATCATGAACTTTGCCCTGGCCTCGGGTTGCGCCGGTTCAACGGGCAGAAAGGCATTCCCGCTTTTCAAAATCGCGGCAAAGGCGATGATCATTTGAACGGGATTGCCGAATTGAACCCCGATTACCTTGCCGGTCCTGTGCTGGGTCCTGCTGACAATCAGATGGGCAATCCTGTTGACTTGCTCGTGAAAGGATTCGAACGAAATGGTTTTTTCCTCAAATACCAGGGCTGTTTTATGCGGGTGATTCCGGGCTGCGTTTTCCATCCCGGAGACCAGGCTTTCCAACGAACGGTCAAAGCCTTTCGCCGGAGGATTGATGGCCTTTTGCCAGGCCCAGGCCAGTTCGTTTTTTTGAAGTTGCAGTTGAGCTGCGCCTTGCCGGGCGAGGGTGATTTCCAGCTCCAGCAGCTGCCGGAAGCGGTCCGCCATTGCTGCGGTCCAGTCCCCGGGAATATCCGCCGACCGGTTGAAGACCGTGCAATTCGCCGCTTCTTTTTCTCCGGAAAGGACAATTTGGAGCTTGAGGGAAAAGTGATCCGCATGGACCTGGAGGGATTCCAATTCAAAGATCTCCGGCAAACCGCCGGGAAATTCATAACACGCGAACTGGAAAGGGAGATAAATCGGTTTTCCGGCGCCTGACTCGTTCTCAAGGTGGAAATAATCCTGATAAAAGGCCTGCTTTTTTTTGGTGCGGTCAGCGCAGGCGGCCAGCTGCGTTAGACTATGGAGGTCGTTACCAGTTTCGGCCGGCAGCACCAGGTACTTTTCAAACAAACCGAATATGCCGGCGGTCTGTTCGTCGTTTCTGCCGGGGTGGCTATACGCCAGCGGAACATCTCTGGCGATGAACGCATTCAAAACCTTCCACCAGGCTGCGGTCAGCAAACCGTTCAGCGATACGTCATTGGAACGGGCTATATCTGCCAGGTTGCTGACGGACTCGCGGGGCAGCACAAAGCTTTGTGTTGTGCAGTCCGCCACCGCTTCGGCAAGGGGATCCTGTCCCGGGATGGCGGCTGCCAGCGCTTTGCCGATACCGGACCAAAACCGGTAGCCGTCTGCGCTTTGCTCCAGGAATAACTCATGCTGCCATTCGCTGTAATCGAGATACTGAAGGGAGTCCTCTTCCGCCCTGGTGATCTCTGCGCCGGTGATCCATCCTTCCAGGTGGCGCAGCAGGTCGGCAAAACTCTGAAAATCAGAAAAGAACCTGGAACTGGAAACCAGCAGAAGGGATTTGGGACCTCCCCAGGAAAAGCAATGGAAACGAATGCATTCCGGGCTGTCTGCATGGAAAGGCGCCCGGATCAGGTTCTGCAGGGATTTTCTGGCCTGTGATTCATCCTCCGTCCGGTGAAACCGGATCATCGTTTGCGGCGCATCCAGGATTTGCTGCAACGGGTATTTTGAGACCGGATTTTTTACAAGGGAAACGTGGAAATTTTCAGCTTTTCTGACAAATTCCATCAGGCAGTCAGAAATGCTCTGCTGATCAATTGCTGCGTTGATGCTCACAGTCAAATGGTTCCCCGGGCCTTGCAGGCCTTCCAGGTCAAATAACCGCTGTTGCTGCCTTGAAACCGGAAATCCGGCGAGAGATTGTTCGATCATTTCGGGATGGTGTCTGGGTTCAAATGGGTTCTGCGGTAAGAGCGCCCTGCATGGCAACCAGGATCTTCCTGCTTCCTGAATAGGGCTCGCGGCCATGAGAAGCCAGAAGGTTGTCGACGAGGAGCATATCGCCGGCCTGCCAGTCGAATTTCACTTTTGCCTGCCTGAATGTTGACCGGATCTTATCCAGAATGGCGGTATCCATAGGCTCGCCGTTATCCCAATACACATTCCTGGGCAGGTCTGCCTCCGGGATCATAGCCAACTGGCCGGCCAGTTCTTCCGAAAGGTTGGAGATGTGGAACAAATGGGCCTGATTGAACCAGACCTTTTCGCGGGTTTCAGGGTGCGTAATGACGCCCGGGCAGGCTTCCCTGGTCCGGAGGTGTTCATCGTTCACCCACTCGAAATCAATATTGTGATCGGTGCAGAATGCTTCTACCGCCTGTTTGTCCGTGGTCCGGAATACGCTTGTCCAGGGCACGTCGATCCCCGGTTTGTAATTGCGGCAATAAACGATCTTTCGGCTTTCGAACAATTGGGTGATCTCCTGCCCCAGCATTTTATACACCTCCCGGCTGTCGGCTAAAGGCGTTTGCCCGCCCGACTCAGCCGGTTGGTGGCAATAGAACCACAAATAAGCGGGGTATTTGCCGGTATACGCCATTTCATTGTGCATTACAATTTCCTGGTCGGCCGGGTATTCGGTGCTCGTATAAATGCCCGCCTTCAGGTTGGTGCGCGGGGTGGAGCCGAAGTCATAATCCATCAGCTCCGGGTTCCAGGCCCGGACAACCTGATTAAATTCTTCAATGGATGTATTGGCGAACCCCCTGAACAATACAGCGCCGGAAGCATTGAGCTCGCGCTTGATGAGGGCTGCGTTCTCCGACAACCAAATCCTCAGGTCAAGCCCTGCGTATTCGGCCCGAAATACCAGCGGAAGCTTTTGTTCCTCCGAAAAAAAGAACCTTTTGACTGCTTTTTCATTGAGGTCAGGCCGCTGCCTGGATCTTCTTTCTATCTTTTTGTTGACCGCACCGTCCATGTTTATGTCTTTTATGAGTTACCGGCTTCTTGTTTGCCTGAATGCATCGAATCGACCATGGATATGATCTTTTTGATGATGAAAATATTTCCTCCGGTTATGAAGTTGATGACAATCGCAGTATCGTATTTGGGCAGGTAAACGGCCTGAACACCCCAGTATCCGGTGTGCATGTAGGCATCCGTCCCATAGATATTGATCAGCTCAATCCCCATCCGGTAGTCCTGTTTGGAAGGTTGTTGTCCCTCCGGGAATTTTGTTTTTTCCAGCATGGTGTCCAGGGTGGAAGGCTGTGAAAAGACCTTGCCGTTGAACAGTTGGTAGTAGAAGCGGGCGATATCGGAAGTGGTGGAAGCCAGTCCGCCGCCGCCGTACAGGTCGCAGGAAGGGTCCCAGTCGTAGATGTCCGTGTCATTGAGGTATTGATGCGCCCGGTCGGGAATGCCGGGCGGGGCTTCTTCCAGGGATTCCAGCCAGGTGTTCCTGAGCCCAAGCCGGGAAAAATCCAGCAGGTCCCTTATGCCGGGGGCCAAAGATTTATCCGTGAGCTTTTCTATGATTTCGCCCAATAGAATATACCCGGTATCCGAATAATGGAATTCCTTACCCGGTGGGGCGTAGGGTCTCCCCCACTCCATCGCGCCTTGCAGTTGTTCGGTCCGGGTCCACCGGTGCCCGGGGTCATTTTTGACTTTTGTAGCGTATACCTGGCTGCCCAGCGCGTAATCGAACAATCCGGAGGTGTGGGTCAGCAAATGCCGCACGGTCATGGCCTCGGGCTGATAACCCCCATTCGTCAGAATCCCGGCGTGTTCGGCGGAAATATATTTCGTAATGGGGTCATCCAGCGAAAGTTTCCCTTCCTCAAAAAGCCGCAATATGGAGGCGGCGACAAAGGTTTTTGTTACGCTCGCGATCCGGAACGGCTGCTCAGGCGTCAATTCGGCGCCCGTTTTGATATCCGAAACACCCGATGCCCCGCTCCAGGATAGGCCGAGGGCCGGCGATTCCAAATGGACCATCATCCCCTGAATCTGGTCATTGCCGGAAACAACTTCGTCAATGTATTGCTGGAGGGTTTCCTCCGGGGCTGATCCGCCGTTTTCCACATTCAAGGAATCACGGCAACTGAACAGGGAAACGAGTAACATGCACCCCAGCAACCGGCGGGCGCTTTTAACGATTAATTTCATAATCCAGGTTGTAAGATGGAATGGAAGAACGGCAGGCGTCCGATCGCGACTATTCCGCGCGACGTCTGCTTGTTTTTTTAATCAGCGGTTTGTCGTTATGGGGGGCGTCATTCCGGACCGGATCCGTTTCGGGGAGTTGGAAGGAAGACGGTTGTTGGTCAAAATGCCCGGCCAGATACCGGATACACGCCATGAATCCTTCAAACAGCAGCCTCGTTCTTCTTTCGGTGAAGAGGTCTTTGCTGCTTTCGAATATGAATTGCACTCCGCTTTTTGTCTTTACAAAATCAAATTTCAGATCGTATCTGTTCAGGGTTATGTTGTCGTCAACGGGATTCATGGCAATGTCGCCGGCCAGCTTTTCGTGGGCTTCCGCGTTGATCTCGGCGTTGTGGTACACCACCCAGACGTCAAAAAGCGGGTTTCTGCCCTCTTCCCTGGTCTCGAGCATGTCAGCCACCAGTTCGTCAAATGGGTAGAGCTGGTGGTCCTGGGCCCCTTCAGCCGCCTTGCCGACGGCATGCAGCAATTCGGAAAAACCGGAATCCGGATCGACTTTTGCGTCAATCAGCAACGTGTTGATGAATAACCCGATCAGGTTCTCCGTGTCCGGATGGACCCGGCCTGAAACGGGGGTGCCGACGACAATTCGCTCCTGTTTGCAGAGTTTGCTCAGGAAGAACACTACTGCAGTGGTGAAAAATACGAACAGGGTGGATCGCTCGGCTTCCAGGATGCCGGTAATCTGCGCTGTCAACTCCACGGGCAATTGGGTCCGGATCTCAATGCCGGCCGACGAACGAAGGCCCGGCCTTGGAAAATCGGTCGGCAGGTTCAACTGGGGTACGCCTTTGGGGAAACGCCCTTCCCAATACGCCTTCAGGGTGGCCCTTCTGGCAAATAATTCCTGGGTTAGCCAGGCGGTAAAATCTTTGTATTGAACCCGGAGCGGGGGCATTGCTGCCGGTAAACCCGACCGGATCGACCGGTATATTTCCCCGATTTCGCCCACCAGGATATGCATCGACCATTCATCGCTGATAATATGGTGAATGTTGAAGATCAGCAGGTGTTTGAGGGGGGTGATCCGGATGATTTCCAGGTGGATGAGCGGAGGCCTTGACAGATCAAATTCGAACAATCCGTTGGTATTGGCCTCCTGCAGGGCCGCATGCTCAGGATCAGCCAAATTGCTGAAGTCCCTGAAGACAACCGGCAGCTGAATGGTTTCCGGATTAACCACCCGGATCATCACTTCTCCGTCCACGGCATGAAAAGCCGTCCGCAAACTTTCCTGCCGTTCAATAAGCTGTCCGAAAGCGGCATTCAGATCCTGGTAATCCAGGGGGCCGTCAGTGATAAGGGCGCCCCGGAGGTTGTACCGGGTCTTGTCCTCACTCATCTCCTGCAGGATATAAAAGCGCTGCTGCGCCGGAGATGCCGGATAAAAAGCCTGCTCTTCCCTGACCGGGATCTCCGTGACTGCGGGGAGGTCACGCATGGCATAACGGCAAAGGCCTTCTATGGTCGGATGATTGAATACATCCTTGGGTTTGACGGCCAGCCCCAGCTCCTTCTGGATCCGGATGCTCAGTTGCATGGCCAGGATGGAGTCCCCGCCAAGGGTGAAGAAGTTGTCGGTGGCTGAAATCGAACGGGCCGTCGTTTTTGCGGGATCCCAGGCCTCGAGTGCCCCGATCTCGCCGATCCGGTTGCTGAGCACTTTCTCCCAGATGGCCGTCATGGTCTGTTCCAACGGGGTAACGGTTGAGCCGGACCGGACCTCATTGGCTTCCGGCGCGGCAGTTGATCCAGCCTTTTCTGATTCCTTCGAAGGCGTGATTTCCAGGGCGGGAGCGCCGGATTCAGCTGCGAATCGGGCCAGGATTTCCCGGTAAAGGTTGCCTGCCTGCCGGATATCGGCCCGGTCAATCGAAGCGGTCCGGTAGAAGATGCCGACATTGGCGTGGTCACCCTTATTGTAAACCATAAAGTCAAACGGCGTATCGGTCATGGAGTAGCCTCCGATCCGGGAGGCAACCAACGCGAGGTCATCAGTTGGGTGGCCGGCAACCGGAAAATCAAAATAGGCGAATAATACCTCAAATGGGTGTTTCGCCCGATGGTCCTTCTCCGGTGCGGTTTTCAGGATCTTCACCAGCGACAGGGCGTCAAAACCCGATAACTCCGCAAGCTTGTCGCTTACCTTCCTGATCAATGCACGGGGGTTTTCAGCCGGGGCCAGATCAACCCCGAATGGGACGGAGTTCAAAAAACACCCCAGCACTTTGTCTCCGTCTGCTTCCTCAAGGCGACCGTGGGTCAGCAGGCCGAAGCCGGTTTTCTCCGGATTGCCGGTCCGGCTCAATAACCGGCAGAAGGCTGCCAGGTACACCGCTTTCAAACCGGCCCCGGACCTGGCGGCGATCTGCCGGACTGCCTGGTGCAGCGATTTCGGGATACTGAAGGCGTAATAATCGCAGCCTTCTCCTTCCGCGTCGCTGCCGGTTTTGGCAAAAGGTGCGGGAGACGGGCGGAAACCGGCCATTTCCCCGGCCCAGAAGTCGAAATAAGTTTTATCCGAAGCAATCCGGCGCTGGTCAAAGACATAATCCCGGTACAGGGACGCCGGCGCCGGTGAAGTTTCCTCTCCAAGATAGGCCCGCCGGAGCTCGGCCAGGAACGCGTGGTTGCTCCATCCGTCCAGAATAGCATGGTGGAAAGACCAGACCACGCCGAATTCCGAAGGAGCGACTTGGAACACGGTCATCCTGAACAGTCCGGGCTGCGACAGGTCGAAGGGCTGTTCCCGGCGTTCTCGTTCCAGGTATTCCAGGATATGTTTGTTCCGGGCGCGGGAATCCAGGTGCTGATAATCTTCAAAATGGATTTTGGATGGGATGTCGACCGAATGGTGTACGATCTGGAGCGGCATCGAAAAATCGGACAGATGGAAACTGGTCCGGAGGATCGGATGCCGCCGGACCAAAATGCCGAGCGACTCCTTCAACCGGTCGAGATCAGGGTTTTTGGTCCTGAATTGGAAAAATGTCTGTTGGTGGTAGAGCCGATCCTCATTCTCTTCCTGATAATGGTAGATCATTCCGAGTTGAATATCGCTCATGGGGTAATAATCCTCCCAATCCCCGGCTTTCAGGCCGGTCAAGGCGGGATCAATTGCCTCAAGGTTCTGCCTGAATAAGTCGATATCCCGGCCCGGGTCGTTGTGGCGCTCTTCCTCCGTGGTGCTTTCCGTCTGGAAATACGTTGCAAGTTGCTCAATGGTCTGGTGCCGGAATACGGTCCGGGCCCGGAGTTTCAACCCAAGGGTGTCCCGGATCAGGGCCACCAGGCGGATTACCTTGATCGAATCACCGCCGACAGCGAAAAACTTCTCTTCGATTCCGAACCGGTCATGCCCGAGCAATTCTTTCCAGATGGCCGCGATCCGGCGCTGGAGGTCGGTTTCCGGGCGCCTGAATTCACCGCCGGGCCGGGCCAAAACGGGAAGCGCAAGCAGCGCCTTTCTGTCGATTTTGCCGTTGCTGTTCAATGGAAAGCGTTCCAGTATCCGGATCTCGCCGGGGATCATGTAATCGGGGAGTTTTTGGCGCAGGTGATCCCGCAGGTCGTCCGAAGAGATCGGCTCATTTGTCAGAACGAATGCAGCCAGGGCGGGCGCCGGATCTTTCCTGAGCAGGACGATGGCTTCTCCGACCTTTTCATGGCTCCTCAAGGCCAGTTCAACCTCTTTTAATTCTATCCGGAACCCGTTCAATTTGACCTGGTCGTCCATTCTTCCCCGAAAAACCACCTGGCCGTCCTCCAGCATGCAGACCAGATCGCCTGTTCTGTATAATTTTCCAGCCGCCTCATCTTCAAAGGGATTGTCGATGAATTTTTGACCGGTAAGCTCCGGCCGGTTCCAATATCCGGCTGCAATGCCTTTTCCTCCGATCCACAATTCGCCCGGCACGCCTGCCCCGCAAATTTCGCCCTGCTCGTCGACAATATAACACACCGTATGGCCGAAGGGCTTGCCGATGGGCGCCGAATCGTAGGCTTGGGTCAGGTCCACCGGAAACACCAATTTCCCGATGGTAGCTTCTGTGGGGCCGTAATGGTTGAATACCTGGATCTCCTTTCCGGAGGCCTGCCTGATTCTCCGGAGGATATCACCGGTAAGCTCCTCCCCGCCAAAAATGATCGCTTTGCCGGGCAGCAAAATACGTTGCCCGAACTCCAGCGCCTTCCAGTGAGCAGGAACGATCTTTATGCAGTCGATCTCGTGTTTCCTGAAATAATCGTGCAGGAAAGGCGGATCGCTGAGGTTATCTTTAGAGAACAGGTGGATTGTTCCTCCGGTGACCAACGAGCCGAACAGGACCGTATTGCCGAGATCCGCCGTCATGGTCGACATCAACCCGAAGGACCTCCAACGCCGGATGTTGATTGCCGAATCCAGGCCGGTCAGGTAATCTGCAAGGTTGCCGTGCGTGATCATTACCCCTTTGGGGGTTCCGGTCGAACCGGAGGTGTAAATGATGTAGGCCAGGTCTTCCGGATGAAAGGCCTGCTGCGGCCGCATCGGGGACTCCTGTGAAATGACCGGCCATTCGGCCCTGATATCGATGACTCTGATTGGCCGGCCGGCGGGTACTTTGTCCAAGATATCAGGCCGGTCGGTGATGATTATCCCGGCGCCCGTATCCTGGACAATGCTGTGCATTCTTTCCGGGGGCAAAGCGGGATCCAGGGGCACATAAGCGCCTCCTGCCTTTAAAACGGCCAGGATGGCAACAACTGCGCTGCCAGGTGAATCTTCCAACAGGAGGAGTGCAAGATCGTTCTTGCGAAGTCCGTTCCGCAGCAGGAAATGCGCCAGCCGGTTGGCGTCGCGGTGGAGCTCCCGGAAAGTCCGGGTTCCGGCTTCGGAAACAACAGCCTCCTGATCCGGTTTTTGTCCGGCCCGGGCCTCCAGCATTTCCATAAGGGCGGGGCCGTTTGGCACAAGGCTCGACAGGCGGGAAACAGCCGGCATTTTACCGGCATTCGTTTTCCCGGTGGATTGCAGGCTTCCAAGCGGTCTTTCCGGATCCACCAGGCATTCTGCCATCAACCGGTCGAAACGGTCAGCGATCGCTTTGACCGAATCCGGCCTGAATAAAACAGGATCGTAAATGATCTCAAGGGAGATCCTGCCGTCATGCTCGCTGAAATTGAAGGACAGGTCGTATTTTCCGGTCAGCGGGGCCGTTTTTAGCGGTTGAATGCGGAGGTTTTCCAGCCTGAGGTCATCTTCGGGCCGGTTGTTCCAGGAAATATATACATCGAAAAGCGGCGAGGATGCCAGATCCCGGTCAGGCGCAGTCTCCTTTACCATCAGGTGAAATGGATAATCCTGGTGGCTTAAGCCGTCCAGAAGGATTTCCCTGGTCCGGCAGGCCAATGACCGGAAGCCCTGATCCCGGTCAACATCGATGCGCAGCGGCAGCAGATTGATATAATAACCGACCTGGTCCTGCAATTCTTTCTGATTTCTGCCCAGCACGGAGGTGCCGAGCATTACCGGGTCGCCTTCCTGGGCATAAGGCGACAACAGGGCTGCTGTTCCGGCTGCAAGCAACATGAACGGCGTGAGGCCTTCAGTCTGGCAAAACGCGTAAATGCCGGCTGATTTTTGCCGGTCAAAATCCAGGGCATAGGCCGAGCCCCGGTAGGATTTTTCTGTGGGTTTTTCAGGGATGTCGACCGGTAAAGTCAATCGCGGGCTTTTACCCGACAACCGGTCTTTCCAGTACGCTCTGTGAGACTCCGCCAACCCTTCCTCTATTTCAATACGCTGCCGCAAGGCGAAATCCTTGTATTGCCTTTCCGGCTCAGGCAGCCCCGGCTCTTCATTGTGCAAATAAGCGTTGTAGAACCGGATCAACTCGCCGGTGATCACATCCAGGGACCACTCATCTGCAATAATGTGATGCAAATTGAAAAAGAGCAAATGGGCATCCTGCCCGGTCTTGATTACCCCGGCCCGGAACAGGGGCTCATGGGCCAGGTCAAAAGTGTAAAGCTGTTCCCGCATAATGATTTCAGACACCTCCTTGTCAATTTCCCGCCCGTTGGTCAGGTCGTCGCATAAAACTTCAAAACCGGAGGATCCGGCATCGCGGATGACCTGGATGAGTTTGCCGGATTTGAGTTCAAAGTTGGTCCGGAGACTTTCGTGTCTCTCAACAATGCGTTTGAGGCTTTTGGTCAATCCTTCGGTGTTAAGCGGACCGAGCAGCTCAAAGGCGCCGAAAATATTGAATGCGGGCAGGTCTTCCTCAATCTGGAGGAGGGTCCAAAGGCGCTCCTGCGCCAGGGATGCCGGATAATCGGCGGGGCGCGGGTCTGACGCCGTAAAAGCGGGAGCAGATGTTTTTTTAACTCCCCCGATCCATTCGGCCAGGGCGCTGATCCTGGGATGGGCAACCAGGTCCCGGAACGTAACCGGTATTCCGAATTCCGATTCCAGGTTCAGGCAGATCTGTATGCCTTTCAGGGATTGACCGCCGATCTCAAAGAAATGGTGTTCCCGGTCGATTGCTTCGAGCCCCAGAACGGCTTTCCAAATGGCAAGAACGCGGCTTTCCGTGGCGTTGACCGGTCCGTTGGGCTCCGGTTTGTTTTCAGCCGGCAGATTCCCTTGCCGGACCAGGGTTTTCCTGTCGATTTTTCCGCTGCCGGTCCTGGGAAAACTGTCCATGACAATAAAGGCCGAAGGGACCATGTAGGCCGGAAGCTGACTGTTCAGAAAGGATTTCAGTTCAGCAGGCGTTACGTCCGATTCCGACAAGATATACCCCGCCAGGAACGGCGATTCGCCTTCTTTCAACAGGACAACGGCTTCCTGGACCTTTTCGTGCCTGGCCAATGCGGTTTCGATTTCACCGAGTTCGATCCGGAATCCCCTCAATTTGATCTGGTGGTCCTTCCGACCCATATAGATCATATTCCCGTCGGGCTCCAATTTTCCCACATCGCCTGTCAGGTACAGTTTCTCACCCGGCCGGTAGGGATGGTCGATGAATACCCTTTCCGTGAGTTCCGGCGCATTGTAGTATCCGGAGGAAAGGCCGGCGCCTCCTATGGCAATTTCGCCCTGGACGCCCAGCGGACATAACCTGCGGTACCGGTCCAAAACCAGCAATTCGGAATTGTAGACGGGTACGCCGATAGGGATCGTCGCATCCCCGGGACGGGTAAGGTATATGCTGGCATATACGGTTGCTTCGGTAGGACCGTAGAGGTTGTAGAGCAAAACCGGCCACATGCTGTGGTGCATGGCTGCAACCTGGGGCTTGAGCGCCTCCCCGGCTGCAATTATGCGTTTTAACGGAACCGCTGCGCTTGTCTTCTGCCGTGAAACAAAATCCTGGTACACCACCAGGGCGCTGGGAACATAACTGATCGAGGTGACCCCCTTTTCAATCATATACCGGTGCAACCCTTCCATGTCGTACCAAAACCGCTTGGGACAGCACACAAGCCTGGCCCCGAAACAGAGGGTGAGGAAAAACTCCCAGACCGATACATCGAAGGTAAAGCTGGTTTTCTGAAGCACGATGTCATCGCGATCGAACCCAAGGGTCTCCCACATCCAGTTGATGGTGTTGAAAACGTTACGGTGGCTTATCGCAACCCCTTTCGGAACGCCGGTGGACCCGGAGGTGAAAATGATGTAAGCGAGATCTTCACCCGCCAAACCGACCGGTTCCATTTCGCCGGTGAAAGCCCCGGCAAGCCCTTCATCGTTTATTCCGGGAATTACCGTGACCTCCAGCGTGTTCAGGCAAGCATGGCGATCTGAATCAGACAGCACGGCAACCGGCCGGCAGGCATCGAATATTTGCCGCACCCTTTCCTCAGGGTATTCCGGGTCAACGGGGACATACCCTCCGCCTGCCTTCAGAATGGCCATGAGGCCTGCCGTCATCCGGTAGCCCGGCTCGGCGGCAATGATGACGCGATCGCCTTTCCGGACCCCTTTCTTCAACCTCAGGAAATGGGCAAGCCGGTCGGTATAGCGGTCGAATTCGGCATAGGTGATGCGAATCGCCTCGTCTTCAACGGCGATCCGATCCCCCATTTCAGCCGCCATTCGGGAGAACAATCCGGGGAGACTGACGTTTTCAGGTATATCCGCGTATTTGCCGTGGAATTTTTCCAGCAGCAAAATCTTCTCCTCTTCCTTCAGGTACTCATGCTGCCAAAGCGGCTTTTGAGGATCCGCCAGACATAATTCGAGCAATTTCTCAAAATGGCCCAATAGTCTTGAGATCTTTTCAGGCCCGAAAAGGCGGGTATCGTATTCTATCTCCAGGCTGATATCGCCTGCATTGGATTCTTCAAAATTGAAGGATAAATCGTATTTACTCGTCGTCTGCGGGGTGGGAAGCCTGCCTGCCGACAGCCCTTTCAAGGACAGCTCTGCCTGCAGGTTGTCATTGAGGGAAACATAAACATCAAAAAGCGGGGAATAACTTGGGTCGCGTTCCTTTTCAAATTCCTCCACGAGGAGGTCGAACGGATAATCCTGATGCGCCAACGCACCGAGGAGTGTCTCCCTGGAATGGGACAACAGGGATTCGAATCCGGCCTGGTCATCGACATCCATCACCAGCAAGACCAGGTTCACAAAAAATCCGACCTGGTTTTCCAGTTCACGGCGATGCCGGCCAAGTACGGGCGCGCCCATGGTGATTCTGGCACTGTGGGTATAGCGATTCAGCAAAGCAGCAACCCCTGCGGCCAGGATCATGAAAGGCGTTATGCGGCTTTCCTTCCCGCAGGTATAGAGCTTTTCACACAGTCCCCGGTCAAGGGCCAGGGCAGCGACTGCCCCATCATACGTTCTGCCGGACGGGCGGACAAGACAATCAGTGGGCAGATTCAGGCGCGGAATGCCTTCTTCCAGTCTGGACGCCCAGTACCTGCGATGCGGCTCCAGCGCACCCGAATCGATTTCCCTGCGTTGCCGGGCGGCAAAATCCTTGTATTGCCATTCCAGCGGGGCAAGCGGGTTATTGCCGCCGGCAACCGATGCATTGTACAGGACGCTCAATTCGTTCAACATCAAATTGAGCGACCAGGCATCCGCTGCGATATGGTGTATATTGAAATAAAGGACGTGCTTTTCAGCGCCAAGCCTGATGACACCAGCCACAAACAAGGGACCATCGGCCAGATCAAACCTCCTGCGCTCTTCGGTGGCCAGGTGATGACCAAGTTCTTCCGCTTGGGCGGCATGATCTGCAAGGTCCAGAACGGTCAGCTTGAAGTAAATAGCTGAAACCGGACGGATCTGTTGGATGAGCCGGCCTTCCTTCAGGGCAAAGGTGGTTCTCAGGCTTTCATGGCGAACCAACAAGGCATTCAGGCTTTGTTCCAGGGCCGGGAAATTCAATGCTCCCTCCAGCTGGAATGCGCCAAACAGGTTGTAATGACTGCCTTCTTCGATCTTATCCAGGGTCCAGAGCCGCTGTTGGGCAGGCGACACCAGTAGATCCGGTTCTTCAGCAGGTGCGGCGGTATTCCCGCTTTCTGCCTGCTCTGCGCGGTTTTTGATGAGGCTCGTCAACTCGCGGATGGTCGGGTGTTCTATCAACCCGGCCAGGCCGATCTCCCCGCCCAATTTTTCCTTGATGCGAAAGCAGACCTGCATGCCCTTAAGCGAGTGTCCGCCGATTTCGAAAAATACCTGATCCGGTTGGATCTGATCAAGGCCGAGCACCTCTTTCCAGATGTCCGTAATCTGCTGCTCGATCAGGTCGTCCGTTGTATGGGCCCGGGTTGCGGCAAGCGCCGGCCCTTGTTTCTCCGGAGAAAGGAGATCCGTAAGGACCGGAATATGGTCGACCCGGTAAATTTTCTCCGGAATAAAGCCTGCCGGAAGTTGTTTTTTCAAAAATGAACGCAACCTTTCAACCGGCAAGTCATCACCCTGGTGGGGGCTGCCGTTGGATTTGTGTCCGGGCGCCTTTTTTCGAACGCTGTAAAAGGCAACCGGCTGGTTTTGGGCCTCGTCCGCACCGGACCAGACTACGACTGCGTTTCGCACGCCGGGATGGTCGAGTATGCTGTTTTTTATTTCCTGCAAATTAATCTGAAGGCCGTCGGCTGCGAACTGGTTTTGTTGCTCACCCAGGTATTGAAGCATGCCGCCGGAAGTCCATTTTGCCAATATTCCGGTAAGTACAAAAGCATTCTCAGCGCTTTCGTTCGTATTTTCACCGGGAAGCCATGGACCGGTAACGGCCAATTCTCCCCGGATCCCGGCGGGCAGGATGTTCAGATCCCGGTCTACCACCTTAAGGCGTCTGCCGGCGGAGGAGCCGGCTATGGAGATCCAATCCGCTGACAGGTCCGCTTCAGCCATATTCCGGAGGGTTATGCTGCCAAAAACCTCAGGACTGTCCAGTCCATATGACAATTGTATCGCCTCCGTTTGGAGGAGTGAACGGACATGCTCTTTTCCGGGCGGCTCGCCCCATATCACCACCCGTTTTACGGATGGACAAAGGCTAATATCCAGGCTGGGGAGAAAAACGGAGGGCAGGCTTAATCCTGTAATTTGATGTTCTGCGATCAACTTTTCGAGAGATCCGGGGTTCAGGGCGGCCCGGTCCGGGAAAAAGACTCCCATTCCGGCTGCAAGCACGCTGCAGATTTCATAAACCGACCGATTCATTCTGCCCGAGGGTAAAACGAGGAAAAGGGATTGTTCCTCAGCCCCGACGACCCCGATAAAATCTGTTGCGGACCTGGAGAGCATATGGTGGCTAACTGCCCTGAATGACCGTTCTTTGCCCCGCCGCTGACGATTCAAGGTCATTAAGGCGGGCTTGTCCGGATGAACGGAGCGCAAGGGCGTACCACCGGATTTTGGAAGGTTTTCGACCTGAGTGTTCAGGGCGATCAACCTCAATCCCGGGTTTTGGGGAATTTGAGCGAACCGGGCGCTGTGCAAAAGCAAACAATGGGGTTTTGCCGTGTCAAGCAGGAACGCGAGGTCTGCTTCAGCAAGGCTGTTATCCACCGGTAAAAACACACCGCCCGCTTTCCAAACGCCCAACATGGCCACCGCCCATTCCGGAGAGGGGTCGTAAATTGCGGCGACCACGCCGTTTTCAGGCAGCTCAAAGCGTTGGATCAGGAGCCTGGCAAAACTATCGGATCTTTCTTCCAAATCCAGGAAAGTCAATGACCGCTCCACGGATACCAGCGCCGGGCGCTGCCCGGCAGGGCCTGCTGATTTCTTGTCGATAAGCTGCAGAAGCGGTTGAACCGGTTCATCTGCAGTTACTTCCTGGTCGGACCCGGTATTTTTGCCGGAGACGCTTCCAAGGTCAAACAGGTTCACATCCTTGAGCGGCAATTCAGGTTCCGCAGCCAGCCGGATAAGCGCTTCTTTGTACAATGCTAAAAACTGCCGGACAAAATCTTCTTCCAGGTACGCCGTTCTGTAATCACACTCGATCTGAAGTTCATCGCCGATGATCGACAGGTCGAATACCAAATCGAACTGCGTATTGAGGACCGGAGAAAAGTCAAGTTCCGTTTCCAATCCCGGGATCTCCGGCAATTGTATATTGGCATCCAGGTTGAAGGAGATCCGGAGGGCATTTCCGCCGGCGGATCCGGTTTCTTCCTGGTAGCTGGCAAACGTTCCAGTTTGGTGTTCATAACTTTCAGGCAAAGCGGTTTTTACCCGCTGCAGGTACGATAGCCACCCCGATTCGGGATCCAGTTCGTTCAGGACGGGCAGCATATCTGCACAAGACCCCACCATGAATTGCCCGGTGTCCATGGCCCGGCCGGCTGTGGGTACGCCGATCAGAAACTGCCTTTCTCCTCCCAGGCGATAGATCAGGAAAGTGAAAGCGCCATAGAGGGTCATGAAGGACGTGCATCCTGCCTTTCTTCCGAGATCCGTCAATGGGCGGTAAACGGCAGCCGGCAGCCTTTCGCGGATCCTTTGGGCGGCGAATCCGAGGTCCCTGGCCCTGATTTTTGTTCCGGGCATGGCTGTTGGCCGGCGAGACCCTATCTTTTCCTGCCAAAATGCGATGTCTTTCCGGATGGCTTCTGCGTGGCCCGGGGCCAGCACCTTGTTGAGGTGCCGGCTGAAGGGTACCGGCCGGTTCAAGGCAGTTTCATTGCCATCCCCCCCAATGCGGTAAATATCGCCAAGGTCTTTGGCGATCACACCCATTGACCAACCGTCGGCGATCAGGTGATGGGCGGTAAGGATCAGGTAGTTGGTTTGCGGACCAGCTTTCAACAGGGTTACCCGGAAAAGCGGTCCCTCCTCCACGTCAAAAGGCCTGTTGGTCTCTTCTTCAATTAACTTGGGAAGCGTTCCGTCCTCATGGGAACCTGCGGCGGATCTGAACGGAATCCTTATGGCGGGCAGGATTTCCTGAAATTCGCCGGATTGGTCAAACCTGATCCGCAGCGCCTCATGCCGGTCCGCCAATCGGCGGACAGCGGCCTCCAGTCGGGACTCGTCCAGCGCCCCGTCTATTTTCAACGTCATTCTGAGGTTGCAGGCGGTTGATGCGCCGGCATTTATCCCGGACAGGATGAAAAGCTGCTTTTGGACCGGGGTAAGCGGGAAACGGGATGTTGAAGATTCTCCCGGTTGAACGCTATTGGCTTCCGGAAAGAAACCGGCAGCCAGCATATCCAGGACCGTTTCCCTCACTTTTTGCATCAGTTCCCTGATATCCGCTTGGGAATGCGCTGTTGAAAGGAAGCATACCCTGCGTTCCCAGGTGTACACCCCCTTTTCCATGAGGGAATAGAAGAAAATATCCAATTCGATGGGCCGCAGCAGCATATTGTACCTGCCCTCGGATTTGAACCTGAACAAGGAGCCGTAGCGGACCACCTTCAACGGGACATTCAGGGACCGGAAGAAGCGGTTCAATTCCTCCGCCATTTCTCCGGTGAGCCGGTTAACCCTTTCCTGGAGCGAGGGGCCTTCTTCGAGCAATTTATCTGCTACGGCTTTGGCTGCGGCCAGGGTCAGGGGGTGTTTGCAGAACGTTCCCCCAAAGAAGGTCTTCACGGACCGGGGGTAGCTTTGGTCCCCGAAGTCCCAGGGACCGCCGTCGATGGCATCCATCACAACGGACTTGCCGGCAATCATGCCGATGGGCATCCCGCCGCCGATGACCTTTCCGTAGGTGGTAAGATCCGCCCGAATCCCGGCAACAGCCTGGACGCCTCCGGGGTGAACCCTGAAGCCGGTGATGATCTCGTCGAAGATCAGGACGATATTGCACTCGGTTGTCACGGCTCTTAATTCCTGCAAAAAATGCGGGTCGTATCCGTCCGGCTTCCGGCTCTGGACCGGCTCAACGAGCACTGCGGCAAGGTCGTCGCCCAATGCCCGGATTTTTTCAATGGCGGCAGGTTGCCCGTAGTCCAGCAGGATTACATCCCGGATCATGGCATCGGGGGTTCCCGGGCTGAGCGGAATCACACCGTCGCCTTCAGCATCCGCCTGTGCCAGGTAACCGTCAAATGTGCCGTGATAACATCCGTTGAACAGCACAATCTTGTTTCTGCCGGTCACTGCCCTGGCCATCCGGATGGCTGTCATAACGGCTTCCGTGCCGCTGTTCGTGAAGGTGACCCTGTCGTGGCCTGTCAGCCGGCAAACGGCTTCGGATACCTGGGCGGCCATCGAATGCTGGGCGGCGATTTCCTGACCCTGGTCGAGGGCGCCGGCGAGGGCGTCCCGGATGAACCGGGGGCTGTTGCCGAAAAAATTGACGCCGTAACCCATGCCGATATCGATGTACTCGTTGTCGTCGATGTCGGTGAACCGGCCTTCAAAAGCGTGCTTGAATACGATGGGATATAAAAATTCCTTGGTCGCGAGCCTGAAATCGATGGAATAAAGCCAATCGGCGTGGTGTTTCCGGGCAGCTCCGGCATGCAGTTTGGAAGACTTTGTTTTTTGGGCATACCGCAATTGCAGCGCGTCGAAATACCTTTGCTGGGATGCGGTCAACTGCCGTTCTTCCGACAGCTTGTTGGCGGTTGCACTGTAGCGGGGGTCGACCTGGGCGGACGCCTGCGCTTCGGGCTTGTTTTCCCGCAATCGGGCGGATCCGCGCTCAACGGCTGGTGCACCCAACAGCTCAAATTGTTTTTGCAAGGTGCGGTCGATCAGGTCCAGCTGCCGGCTGAACAGGTCGGACCATGTTGAATCCCCACCGTTCGGAACCGTCCGGAGGGCAGCATTTTCCCGGATCTCCGGATGTGGCGCCGGCGCCGGCGTTTCGGGGATAGCCCGGCTGCTGACATAGTCGGCCAGCTGCCTCAGGTTCCCGGTTTCGCCAAATAACTGGCGTACGGAGATTTCCACGCCGAACCGGCTGTTGATCTTGCGCACCAGTTCCAATAACATGATGGAGTCGGCGCCCAAACCGGTCAGCGGGGTTTCCGGGTCAATCGATTCTACCGGGATATGCAATACAGCTGAAGCCAGCTCCAGGATGGAATCCATGGTAGGTTGTACCGTTGTTGTGCCGGGTTGATCATTTTCCTGTTTCCGGCCGTTTCCGGACATGGTTCTTTCCGGTTCGCTGCTGATCCAGTACCGGTCTTTTTCATAGGGCATAAAGGGCAATTTGATCCTGGGGAAAGCTGCTGAGTCGCCGGTCACTTTGCTCCAGTTGACGGGGTTGGCGGGCTGCAATGCGGTCAATTTTCCGGCGAGTAAAAGGAGGTCTTTTCTGTCAGTGCCTTTTCCGGTCAGGGCAGGCAGTATCAAAGTCCCTTCCGGCAGGTTGGCATTCAAGGTGCCCTGCAGGTTTGATTTTGGTCCCAGCTCTATAAATACGCCGTACTGATCTGCGGCCTTTTGAACAACCTCGCGGAAACGGACCGGTTCCCTGATATGCCTGATCCAATAGTTGATATCGCCCATTTCTTCGCCAACCGCTGTCCCGGTCAGCGTCGACAGGATCGGAATCCGGGGGGCGCCGAAGTTCACTTCACCGATGCCGTCCCGGAAAGGTTCCAGGATGGATTCGGTCATGGGAGAATGGAAAGCGTGCGAAACGTTCAACGCTTTAAACCGCAGCCCTTCCCGGTCGCAGAAGGACCGCAATTCGGCCATTGCGGCAGATTCGCCGGATAAAACGACACAGGCATCTGAATTATAAGCTGCAATTTCGGCCTGACTTCGCAGTTCCGGTAAAATGCCCTCCAGCTGCTTTTCATGAGCGAAAACGGCTGTCATTTCTCCGGGCTCCATGCCTTGCATCAATGCTCCGCGAAGGCAGAGCATGCGCAGGGCATCTTCCAGTTTCAGGATGCCCGAAATGCAGGCAGCAGCATATTCGCCGATACTGTGCCCGATGATGGCGTCGGGGGTCATTCCCCAGCCGAGCATCAGTTTTGCCAGGCTGTATTCAATTGCGAAAATGCCGGGTTGTGCAAACCGGGTCTGGTTGATCCGCTCCGCAGAAGGGCCGAAGAGGCAATCGGGCAGATCAAAAGAATATTGCTTCAGGATACCGGCGCATTCATCAATGGTTACCCTGAATTCGGGAATCGAATCATACAATTCACGGCCCATCCCCTCAAACTGACTCCCTTGTCCGGAGAATACCCAAACCGTTTTAGCCGGGTTTCCGGACATCTGTCTGATCAGGAATGATTGCCCGTTTCCGGTTTCCGGATAAGACCGCAGGGCTTTTTCTAAGTCAGCAAAATCCCGCGCGGCAATACCCAGGGTGACCTTTGAAATATCGCGGCAAAAGATGGTGTTCAGGCTTAGCGCCCGAAGTCCGGCTTCCCGGAGCTTGTCCCGACCGGCAAGGTACCGTTGTACCAATTGCCCGATCGCCGCCTCTGACCGGGCGGAAAGCAGGACAAGTGCCTCGCGGTCCGTTTTCCGGCGCTCAACAGGAGCGGCAGCGGCAGGCGGGGTTTCAATGACCACATGGGCATTTGTTCCGCCAAAGCCGAAGGAACTCACGCCGGCAAACAGCGGGCGATTGGCCGGCAGGGCTGTTTTCTGTACCGGAATATCCAACCTGGAATCCGTCAGGTCAATCTCCGGATTCAACCGGGAGTAGTTGACCTGGGGGGGCGCTGTACGGTGCTTCAGGCAGAGCACGGCCTTGATCAGGCCCGCAATGCCCGCTGCTGCTTCCAGGTGGCCGATATTGGCCTTTACGGAGGTGAGCCAACAGGTCGAAGGCTCATTTGTGTTTTCTGCTAAAACGGTTTTAAGGGCGTTCACCTCGATCGGGTCGCCCAACGGTGTTCCCGTGCCGTGCGCTTCAAACAGATCGATATCTCCGGGGGGCACTCCCGCGCCGGCCTGGGCCGTTTTGATCACCCGGGCCTGGGAAAGGCCGTTGGGCGCCGTAATTCCGTTGGTTTTGCCGTCCTGGTTGACGGCTGTTCCCCGGATCAGGGCGTGGATGTTGCAGTTTTCCCTTATGGCGTCTGCGGACCTTTTCAGGATAACCGCTCCGCATCCCTCCGACCGGACGTAGCCGTTGGCACCGGCATCGAAAGTATTGCACCGGCCGGTCGGGGAAAGCATGCCCGCCTTTTCGAAGACAAGGGAAATATGGGGATTGAGCAGGACATTCACCCCGCCGACGATTGCTGTATCGATTTCTCCGGACTGCAGGTCTTTCACTGCACGGTGGACGGCAACGAGCGAGGAAGAACAGGCTGTATCAATGGCGATGGCCGGGCCCTTCAGGTCCAGCAGGTAGGAAATCCTGTTGGCGGCAATGCTCAGCGCGATGCCCGTTACAGCTTGCGGAGAGGATTCAGGACCGATTGAAACAGCCGCATAATCATTGCTGCTGATGCCTATATATACGCCGGTATTGGATCCCTTCAACGATGCGGTGAGGATGCCTGCGTCCTGCAGGGATTCCCAGGCCACCTCCAGGAGCAATCGCTGCTGCGGATCAATATTGACGGCTTCCCGCGGAGAAATACCGAAAAACAACGGATCGAAAAGATCGATGTCTTTCACTGTGCCGCCGAATCCCGCCGCCGCGCGATTCCCTGAGATTTTCCACCTGTCATCGGGTATCTTGCCGGTAGCGCATACCCCGTTTTGGAGCAAATCCCAGAATTCGTCCGTATCATTCGCACCGGGGAAACGGCATCCCAT
The DNA here is from genome assembly GCA_020636325.1 of Lewinellaceae bacterium. Taxonomy (GTDB): domain Bacteria; phylum Bacteroidota; class Bacteroidia; order Chitinophagales; family Saprospiraceae; genus JACJYC01. The sequence goes on along the minus strand of JACJYC010000003.1, from coordinate 661,198 downwards.
GCCCACAATCGCTACCGGCTCCTGGTGATCTTTCTCCGGGATTCGGGTCTGTACTGCTGTGTTCTCGTCCTGGAAACCGTCTGCAGTCAGTTTTTCCGCCAGGGCGGCGGCTGTCGGATAGTTATAGAAGAGGGTCGGAGAGACCGGTCTGCCCAGTTTGCCGGTCAATTTTTGCGCCAGCCGGGCTGCGAGCGCTGAATCCATGCCGTAAAAACTGAACGGTTCATCTGCCGACACATCGGGCACTGAGCAGATCTCTGCGACCTGCTCCATCAACCAGGTCCTGATTTTGCCGGAATCCGCAGCGGCGGATGAATTCGCCGGTTGATGGCCGGTGTCCTGCAATTCCAGGGGGTCTTCCCAGGTGAAGATACAGTCGATCTTTCCCGACCGGAAGCCGGTTCCGGACTCCAGGCGCATGATCTTCCCGCTGGTGGTCCGGGGCAGGACCCGGGGTTTGACCAGGTACAAGGCTGAAATTCTTACGCCGAATTCTTCGATGATCCTTGACCTGATCGTTTTCAACACTTCAGCGGGGTCCAGATTTTTAACGGCAGTCCGTTTGATCTCACAGGCCACACCCACCTTTTCCTTTTCCCCTTGGGCAAACGAAAAGGCGCAAACGCCGTTACTGCTGATCGCGGAATGGCTGGTTTCGATTATTTGCTCCAGGTCGGTCGGATAAAAATTCTGGCCGTTCAGTATGATCAGTTCCTTGATTCGCCCGGTTACATACAATTGGCCGTTATGCACAAAACCCAGGTCGCCGGTTTTGAGGTAAGACCGGTCGATTCCCTTGATTTTTGCCCCGAAAACGGCTGCTGTTGCCGCCGGATTGTTCCAATAGCCCGGGGATACATTTTTACCGGCCACCCATATCTCGCCCAGCCCGCCGTCACCGACCGTTTTTCCGGTCGCCGGATCCACGATCCTGACATCCGTGAACTCATTCAAATAGCCGCAACCCACCACCTGGCCGGAAGATTCCCACTCCGGCCGGACAGCCGCATTTTTATCCCGGGGAACCATTTGGCCGTCCAGGACAGTGGGGCGAAGTCCTTTGGCGAGCGCCGTTACCATCAGGGTTGCTTCGGCGAGGCCGTACCCCGGGCAGAATGCGCTATCCTTCCAGCCATAAGGGCCAAAGGCGGCCGTAAACTGCTCCAGGGTCGAAGCGCGGATGAATTCCGATCCGTTGATGGCCACTACCCAGGAGGAGAGGTCGAGATCCTTCTTCTGTTCTTCCGGCAGGGTACAGCAGAGCTCATACCCGAAATTGGGCGCAACCGCATGGGTGCCTTTGTACCGGCTGATGGCGCGGAGCCATCTGGCGGGGTTCTGCACAAATGACAACGGCGGCATCAGGTAACCATGATAACCGCTGTAGACGGGCTGCAACAGGCCGTAAACCAGCCCCATGTCGTGGAAGAAAGGCAACCAGGAAACAGCCACGGAAGATTCGGTATGCTGAAAGGTCGCCTGGAAGGCAGCCAGGTTATCCATGATGTTGCCGTGGGTAACGATCGTGCCTTTGGGATTTCCGGTAGAACCGGAAGTATATTGGAGGTAAGCGATGGTATCATTGTCGACCGCCGGCGCCGGCAGAGGCTGTTCGCCGGCCATTCCGATCTGATCCGGAGCGGCAGTTTTGATGTGCTCAAATCCGGCAAGAAAATCAAGCGGCCGGTCGCTTTCCAGCAGATCCTGCGGCCCGAGGATCAGGGCAGGTTCGGCGCTTGACAGGATTGATCTGGTGCGGAAAAGGCGTTCTCTTTTTGTGGGAACGTTGCACGGAACGGCGATTGCGCCGCATTTCAGGCAGGCAAAAAAGGTGGTGATGAACTCCAAGCCCTCGGGAAACAAAAGCAGTACCCTGTCTCCGGGCGCTATGATCTTTGCCAGTGATCCGGCCAATTGACCGGATCGGTCGTCCAATTCCCGGAAGGTAAGGGAACCGGCGGGCAAATCTCCCCCTTCCAGAAAGGTAAATACCTTCCGGTCGGGTGTTTCAACACTTCGCTGAAAGAGCAGATCCAGAATTGATTTCATTGTAGGCGACTGGTGGGTTCTGCAGCGCAGGGTAAGGCGGTTATCAGGTATCAGGAGCCGGCAGGCGGGATTTCGGTTAATTTGCGGGCTCTTCAGCCGCGGAAGCGGCTTGTTCTTCGGGTTGGCGGTTTTTCAGTTTTTCTTCTTCGCTGAAAGTGATCTGGTAGTCGAGCTCCGAGAGGAGCTTTTCGGTGTTTTCCCGGAAGCTGAAATGATCGAAATGACCGAGTTCCTTCCAGGCTTTGTCCATATCGGCGCCCGGATGAAAACGCAGAAAGAAAATGGCCGCGCTGCGCCTGGTGAGGATGTTTTCGTAGGGCAGTTCCCATTCGGCGATGAGTCCATTTGTCTTCAATCCTTCCAAGAGATCTTTGACTTCAATGATATCAGGTACGTGCATAGAGCGTCAGTTAGAATATAAGATGATTGTTATGGATGAAATTCGCTTTTAGCGATCTGTATCTCTGTTGCTGCCGGTTGCCAGGCGGTTGCCAGGTGAGCGCTGTAATTATTGCCGAAATGAAGCGGCGTCAAAAACCATCTTGCGGCCCCGATCCGCCCTTCATTGCCCTCAATCTCAATCTTGCTGAGTTCGAGGTGCATTCCGCGGCCGTCGGCTTTCATCAACGCCTCTTTTCGGGTCCACTGCTTGTAAAAGCTTCGCAGCGGGTCCGCCGAGGCGGTAATTTCCGCAAATTCCGCTTCCGGAAAATAACCTTTGAAATCCGACAGTTCAACAGCCCTGATCGCTTCAATGTCAATGCCTAATCTGCCTTTTGAGCTCATGGCGACTGCTACGATCGAACCGGAATGAGAGGTGTTGAAATCAGCGGGCCCATCCGCTACATAGGGCCTGCTGTAGGTTGAATACCGGATTTGAGGGAGAATATCGCCCGGGTAGCCCATTTCCCCGGCTATTTGCCGGATCAGCAGTTTGCCGTACAGGCACAATTGGGCATCTTTGGCAAATTTGTAGGCGCTGATCTTCCTGCGGAGGTCCGGAGGCAACCCCGGCAGAAAGGCATCAACTTCCCGGAATGATCCCGGGTCTTTCAATTCTGCGTATCGGATCAGCACCATATGTCCGGGGAAGCGTTAACAACTTGCGAGGTATTGCGATGGAATCTCAATGGACAGGGATTGTCTCAATCCTTCAATCGCGATCAGGAACCGGTTTTTCCCTTTTTCCTTTTGCAGGATCCCTTCGAGGCCGCAAAGCGGGCCTTTTGCGATCCTTATTCTTTGTCCCGCTGTAAAAAGGGGTTCTGCTTTTACGTCCTCGTAATCCCTGATCATTTTTCTGATCAGTTCGATTTCGTGATCTTTGACGGTAGCCAGTTCATTACCAAAGGATAGGAAGCGGGCCAGGCCGTCAATATCCGCAACCTGGGACAACCTGCCCGGCGTGGTTCTTACAAAAACGTAGCAGGTGAAGAGCGGGAATTCAACTTCCTTGATCCGGTCGCTCCATTTGCTTTTGACTTTCCTCATCGGCAGATAAACCTCCAGGCCCTTATGTTGAAAACGGGAACTGACTTTTTTTTCCGATTTGTAATGAGTGTAGGCGACAAACCATTTCAAGTCATTCATTTACCTGACATTGAGTTAGCTATTTCCGGAAAAAAGGCCGGTTGGTCGGCGTTAATCACCTGGCACAGCTCCGCCACCTTAGTCCCATGATAACTTGTGACCAACTGCCCAAACCCTTCATTGCAGTTACGACAATGAAAGGTTTGCTTTGTTTCTCTCAAAACCAAACCGGATACCAGGTGAATTCCATGGACAGGCGTAAGCGTGCCAGATCAGGAGAAATTCGCCGCAGACCGGTGCAACTGCAGCTTAAGTGTTTATTAAAAGGTGGGTTATTTAAAAATGACTTTTATCAACGTATTATTTTCCTGAATGTCATATTCTCCTTTTTGAATGGAGAAATCGACACTCTTTGACTGGGGCAGTGAATATTCAAAGTCTTCATCGACCAGAAACCGCTTGCACGAAAAGTAACGGTCGTAAGTACTCGATGTAATGGAGTGTTTCAGAAAATCCATCTCCACGTGGTTCTTGCAAAACACGGTGGCGATCGCGGTTGATTTTCGGTCCTGCGTTGTGGCCGACCCCAAGTCATCCAATTTTGCGGGGGTGATCCGGCAGATCCCGAAGTTTCTGCATTTCTTACTCACTACCCCGAATTCCACTTCAGCCAGAATTTGAAACTGAATCGTATATTCGCATTCAGCTGCAGCGGCAAATTTATTATTGGAAGGAGTCATACCAACTCGTTTTCACAAAGAACCGGCAGTTTTCATCAAAACGCAAGGACAATTTGCAAATAAAGGAGTAAAAAATGTCGGAAAAAATGCTGCTTTGTAATACATAATGTATTTATAATTAACTGATTATTGTTTTATTCCAGGTGTAAAAAGTTTTCAAACTTGCGTCGCGATTTTCAGGGAAATACCACGGCCGCACCGGGTCGTACAAATTGCTGAACGGTAAAAATGGATGGCGGTTTACCAGAGATTTTCCGAGAATTGGCCTTAAATTAGACCCACTAAAAATAAACCATAGGATTATGCACTTACGTCACCTGATGATCGCCTCTTTTTTCATCCTTGTTTTGATCACCGGCATCCGGGCCCAGGCCGATGTGGCAGATCTCAACAGCATGTCGACCCGCGGACTTTCCGATGTGGACGTGTCCGTCTTCAACCTGAACGAAAACACGACACTGGGAAGCCCGTTGCTGACGCCCGACTGGAAACCGGGGCACCTGATGCTGGTCGAACAGGATTCATTCGGCTATTCCGTGGATGTGAACCTGGATTTTTTCAAACAACAGCTGTACTTCCGGCTGACCAACGGCCATATCAATGTCATTACCACCAAATTTGTGAAAGCCGTGTTGGTTGACACCAGCGCCACCCGATCGCTCCTGTTCCGGGTCTTTCCCAAAGGAGATGTCGAAGGCGGTAAATCGGATGAACTGAATTTTTACCAGGTATTGTATGAAGGGCCCGAGTACTCCCTGCTGAAGAGCTATACCAAAACCTTCCTGAGGGCCGAACCCGAGACACCCTACGGCACCAGCCGCACCTATAATGAATACAGGGAGAAAACCTTTTACTGGCTCAAAGTCGGCGATCAACCTTATGAGAAATTGAAATTGCAGGCCAAATCGGTTGAAAAAGCGCTGTCCGGAGAAAAGGCAAAAATAAAAGAACTGAAAGGCTGGAATACCTTTGACCTGGACACAGAGGAGGGCGCTGCCAAATTGCTCAAACTGCTGGACAACGCCAAGTAATTCCTGTTCCGGCCCCTGTTCAGACTTCCAGACCCAATTAACTGCAAATGACTAGTTTGAAAAACAGGTTTTCAAGCCTTTCCCAACCGTTGGCTTTCGCGCTGACCATTGGGATCTGGGCATTTGCAGCCTGGCTGGTAAACCCTTCCGGAGAATTCCCGCTCAACGATGACTGGGCCTATTCAGAGGTCGTGCGGGGCGTGCTGACTGACGGCAAATACCGGGTAAGCGACTGGCCGGCCATGACCCTGTGGACGCATGTCTGGCTCGGGGTGTTGCTCTGCAAAATTGCCGGCGGCTTTTCCCTGGCGCTTCTGCGGTACATGGTCCTGGCGCTAGGTCTGGGCGGCGTGCTGCTTTTCGGATGGCTGGCCGGGCGGCTGTGCAAGAACACCATGGTGTCCTTTGTCGCCATGCTGGCCCTGGCGTTCAATCCCATGTATTTTTCCCTGTCCTATACCTACATGACCGATGTGTCCTTCCTGTTTTTCTTTTTCGGCGGGGCGGCTTTCTACCTCAAGGTGCTGGAAACGGATAAGACGTTTTACTGGGCAGGGGCTATCCTCTTTTCCGTTTTCGGCATTTTGATCCGGCAGTTTGCCTTGTTGCTGCCGTTCTGTTTCGGCATAACAGCCCTTTTGCAGCAATACAACCGAAGGAGATTGGCGCTGGCGATCCTTGGATTCGGGGTCACCTGGGGCGCTCTTAAACTCTATACGGTCTGGCTTTCCTCGGTCCAACAGCTGCCTTCGAGTTTCGGCGATCTGGGCAATCTCTCCGGTTGGTTGAACATCCGGACGGTTTATTTCCATTTCCTGGAGCGGATGGGCGGCTTTCTTTTCCTCCTTGGGCTGTTCCTGTTTCCCTTTCATTTCCTGGTCCTGCCCCGTGCGGTGCAGAAGGCCGGCAAATTCAGGGCCGCCCTCATCGGCTTCCTGTCCGTAGCGCTGGCTGTTTTCTTCAGTTGGCGAACCTGGGACAATGCACTGTTCGGGAACATCCTGTATAATCTGGGGCTCGGTCCTGTGGTACTCAAGGATTACGATATGGGGCTGGCGCGCGGAACCAATATGCCCGACGGCATCTGGCGGGCGATCCGGCTGATGGCCTGTGCAGGGGCGGCTGCAATGGTTTTTAATATCATATCTTTATTGGTCAATTATTTAAAGACGTTCTCTTTCAAAATCCATTCAACAACCAGGGCTTTCAAGACCGCTATTGCCTTGTTCGGAACGGCCTATTTCATATTCCTTTTTCTGGGATGGGCCAATTTCGACCGGTATTACCTGCCGCTGATCCCCTGCTTGCTGTTGCTGATCCTGTCGCCTGTTGCGAGCCGGTTTGAGCGATGGTGGGGGCTCCCTGCCCTGTTCTGTTTTGCGCCCTTCGCCTGGTATGCCGTTGCGGGCACCCATGATTACCTCGGGTGGAACCGGGCCAGGTGGGCCTTGCTGGACGAGACCATGGAAAAGGACGGCATATCGCCGCTGCAGATCGACGGGGGATTTGAGTTCAACGCAGCGCTGAAGACCCATATCGGCAATCCCAATACCAAAACCTCCGCCGGCGTGCGGGCCGGGATCAGCCGGTGGTTCGTCGCCGATGATCAGTATGTGATTACTACCGGGCAGCTCCCGTGTTACCAACCCTGGAAGGTGCGGGAATACCAGGCCTGGATCCCGGGCCGGAAGGAATACATCCATATGCTGGAAAGGCCCCCTTTTGCCGCATCGGACACGATATTTTTTGACGGAGAGGCGGTTGCGGATTCAAATTGGGCGCATTCACCGGTCCTTTTCGGATTGAACGGGCTGGAGGACGCGCAACATACGCGGTCGGGCCGGCGCGCCTGGGTTATGAAAGAAGGCGCTGAATTTGCCGCCGATTCCTACATCACCGGCGTAGGCCCGTGCGACTGGATCACGATAACAGCCTGGCGGTGGGGCAAAAGTCCTGCTGCAGGCATAGTGGCCGCAACCCCGGAGCAACGGGCATTCTATGCTTTTGAGATCTATCCGCCGCTTTACGAGCCGGTTGAAGGCGACTGGTACCGGGTGCGCATGGAGATCACGTTGCCGGAAGATTACCCCACCGATACCCTGCGCTTTTATCTGTGGGATCACACCAAGGAACCCGTCTGGTTTGACGACTTTCAGGTGATCCGGCGACTGAGATAGGGTCAGATCCCCTTTGTCCAACCCCCGTCGACGGGAAGGGAAACGCCCGTGATATACCGGGCCCGGTCACTCACCAGGAAGGCCGCGGCGGCCGCAAACTCCGAAGGCGAGCCGAATCGTTTCATGGGTATGGTTTCCGCGATCGAATTCATGTTCGGGTTCTGTGCGATGAGTTTTTCCAGCCGCTCGGTCAGGGTAAAGCCGGGCATCAGGTTGTTGACGGTGACCCCATATGGCCCCGCTTCATTGGCCAGGCTTTTCATAAAACCCAGCAAGCCTGAACGGACGGCGTTGGAGGCGATCAGGTTGTCCACCGGTTGTTTGATGGCTACCGAAGTGATCATCAGGATGCTGCCGGATTTCTTCCGCTTCATCCCCGGCAACACCATTTTGATCACATCGGCTGCGCTGACAAAAAGGTTGTTGAAGAAGTCCTTCCAGTCATCCGGTCCGAATTGCTCAAACGGCCCGGAGGGCGGCCCGCCGGTGTTGGTGACCAGGATGTCGATATCGCCCCATTTTTCATTCGCTACGCGCACCAACCGGATCCTGTCTTCCTGCTTGTTCAGGTCGCAGACCACGGCCAGGATATCGGTGTCGGTTTCTGAGGCTATTTCGGCTTTCGTTCGGGTCAGAACGGCTTCATCCCTGCCGCAGATGACGACCCGGGCGCCTTCCCGGGCCAGTTCGAGCGCAACACTTTTTCCCAGTCCCTTGCTGGATGCCAGCACCAGGGCTGTTTTGTTTTTCAATCCCAGATCCATAGAGCATTATTTTTTAAGGTAGTCGTCCGTTCCGTTGATCCAATCCTGACGCGGGGGCGCCCAGGTGTCGATTTCCTCTACATCGCCGATCATCAGGGCTGCGTGCGGCAGATTGCCCGGAATTACGATGGTTTCGCCCGCGTGAAGGTCCATGACCTGTTCCTGGCCGGCTCCAAACCAGAACCGCATGGTACCGGAAATGACCTCGGTAATCTGTTCGTTCTCGTGGCTGTGGAGCGGGACGAGAAACCCGTCCCTGAATTTCATTTTGGCGATCATGATCTTTTCCCCATAAATGATTCTTCTCGTCATTTGGGGATTGACCTGTTCTTCCGGCACTTCTGCCCAATTTATTTTCTGGATCATCTGACTCGGATTATTTCAGTTCAAGCATATACCATTCGATGTTCTCCACGTCCAGGTTGGTCCGCCTTCCTGTTTCTGCGGGGGCATAATTGGCGGCCAGGTAGTCGAGGATCTCCGCTTCGGCATCGCCCAGGTCCCAGAGCCCCTGCGTGGCTTGCATCCAGCGGATGGTCTCTTCCCAGCCTTCGCGCGTAGCTTTGTTCTGAGCGACCAGTTTACCGGAATGGCAGGCGGTGCAGTTTTTCCGAACGGTTTCGAACCCATCCGCGTAGATCAGGCCGGTTGCCAGGTGAATTCCGTCCTCTACCCTATTGTCCGTTGTGTCGGCGGCGATCACCGCCTGCGCGGGCATTTCTTCACCGGCCGCAGCGGGTTCGCTCCCCCACCCCAGCGATCCGCCGAAACCCACATAAAGCAAAAGCAGGAAGGATAAAATAGAAACCAGGCCGGCAATCCAATTGAGCCGGCTGAGTTTCGCGAGTGTAGAATTTTTATCAAACTCCATTAAGGAATTGTATTTAATTCGATTAGATCAGGAAACCTTGACTGCGATCCGATGGCAGGCATTGTTCAGGTAGCCCTTCGGATTCCACCCCGGCAACAGCATGGGTTGGGAGTTTCCTTGCGCATCGACGGCTCTTGCCCAGACTTCGTAGTAGCCCGAATCCGGAAAAGCGATCTCGGTCTCAAATTGTTGCCAGGCATTCCGGTTGGCCTGAGGGCTTACCTTGCAGGGTTCCCAGGTCCGGCCAAAATTGACGGAGTAAAAGACGGACCTGACCGAAGTATCCCCGGCCCAGGCGTGGCCGCGGAGGGGCATTTTCTGCCCTTTTCTGATCGTTGCGCCGGTTTTGGGGTACGCGATCACCGATTTGACGGGCATGCTTTCGATGATGCACATGTCCTGGTCTTCCACTTTGGCGCCCGGGGCAACCGGATGGCAGGGAACCCGATAAGAGTCGCCGCCCATTTTAGGGCCGTCGTGGACGATATTGCGCACAGCGATCCGGGACAGCCATTTGCCGGAGCAGGAGGCCGGCCAGCCGCCGAATACCAGCCGGAGCGGAAATCCGTTCAACAGGGGGATGTCCTTGCCGTTCATGGCCCAGGCGATCAGGCTTTCGTCTTCCAGGGCTTTTGACATGGGTACGCCCCTCGAAATGGAGGGCTCGTCGCCGCCGTTGAGGTGGCTGTCCTTACCGTAATAGCCGATGTAAACGGCGTCGCTTTTGATGCCTGCGTCGTTCAGGACATCCTTGAGCCGGACGCCCGTCCAGGCCGCACAGCCTACAGCGCCGACGCTCCATTGATTGCCGTGGGCGGGCGGGTTGAATTCCTTGCGGCCGTTCCCTGCGCATTCCAGGACCAATTGGTAGGTATGGTGCTGGAACTTCGATTTCAACTCCTGAAGCGTGTAGGTCTTTTTTTGTTTCACCGATTCGCCGTCGATGGTAAGCGTCCAGGTCTTCAGGTCGATGCTCTCCTTTTGCGGGGGGAGGCCGTTATTCCGAACAAAGAATTTATCGTTGGGGGTGAGCGGGTCATCCAGGAGGTGCGGCGGCGTTTCGGCGTTGACCGGCCGGTCGCCGAGCACGATGAGACCCGGGTGTTTTTCCGGAAGATCCGGGGCAAAAAGCCCGGTTGAGGGCCAGACCGGCAAATTCGGCGTCAGGCTTGCACCAAGGGAAAAGAACGCACTTTGGCGGATAAAATCCCGCCGGGATCTGGTTGGTTGTTTTCGTTTCATTCCGGAACTGGATGTGCTATGATTCCGGCAAATATAATATTTCAAGGATAAAGGTTCAAGGATAAAGGTTAAAGAAAAGGTCATCCCTTTAACTTTAACCTTCATCCTTTAACCTTGTTTTCAATACCCCGGGTTCTGCGTCAGGGTTCCCTGGCTCAGGTCGATATCCTTTTGGGGGATGGGCCAGAGTTCGTTCTTATTGGTCACAAAATTCTTACCGACCGCCTGCATCACCTGCGCTACCCTGCCCTGCCGGCAAAGGTCGAACCAGCGCTGTTGTTCCAGGGCCAGTTCCACGCGGCGTTCGTTCCAGATCCTGGTGCGGAGTTGGTCCTTGTTGGTCACCGTCACATCCGGCAGGATATTCGGATTGTTCTTGCGGGCGCGGGCCCGGACCATGTTGAGGTAGACCAGCGCCTGAGCTGGTTTGTCATTCTCATTGAGGGCTTCAGCGGCCATGAGCAGCACGTCGGCATAGCGGATCAGGCGGATATTGCCGTTGCCGTTGCCGTTGCCGCCGGGGTGTTGGGGCACCCAAGCCTTTTGGTTGTAGCGCTCCCCGATGATATCCGGGTTGTCATGGACAACGTCGGAGCCGTCGGGCAGGATCTCGCCTACGTACAGGATGGTGGCATCGCGCCGCGGGTCGCCGGGCTCATAGGCGGCTACCAGATTGTCGGAAGGCCGGTTAAAGCCCCACCCCAGGTTGGGCATGCCGCGTACTCCCTGCACCTCGTTGTACTGGCTGCCGCCGCCGCCTGCGTCAAAGGCTGCGGCCTGTACCTCAAAGATGCTCTCTGAAGAGTTCTCACCGATGGGCTGGAAGAGTTTTCCGTAATCCGGGTACAGGGCATACAAGCCGGAATTGATCACGTCCAGCGCGTATTTTTCCGCGTTGGCGTAGTCTTTTTCCGTAAGATAAACCTTGGCCAGCAAGGCTTGAGCGGCGCCTTTCGTGGCCCTGCCCAGGTCGGCGGATGCGTACTTGGCCGGAAGGCCCGCAATGGCATCGAGCAGGTCTTGTTCGATCTGGGCGTAGACCTCGGCCACGGGCCTTCTTTCCTGGAGGAATTCATCGGCGCCAAGCGTTCTGGTGATCAGCGGAATGTCGCCGAACCAGCGCACCAGGTTGAAATAGAAATAGGCCCTGAGGAATTTGCATTCGCCCATGAGGCGGGTTTTAAGGTTGGCGTCCATTTCGATGTCCGGGATATTGTCCAGCGCCAGGTTGGCCCGGTAGATCCCCGTGTAGTACCCGCCCCAAACGGTTTGAGGCGCCAGGTTGGAGGGGGTATGGGTGAAATCGTCCAGTTCCTGGAGGAAAAACGCGTCGGCGGGGAAAGACCCTTTGTCGGCGTCGTCGGACGCTATGTCCGTCAATCCGATATAGCTGAAGACGTGGACTTCCCAGCTGCGCAGCATATTGTACACCGCGTTGGTGGCCAGTACGGCGTGTTCTTCCGTCTGGAAAAAGTTTTCCTGGGTGATGACCACTTTGGGTTTGCGGTCGAAAACCTCTTCAGCGCAGCCCGAGAATCCGAGTGCCGCGAGGGTTAACGCGATGGAGACAAGGTATTTTGAATTCATGATAATCTGATTGAGGATCCAAAGACCGGAGGATTCGCACGGAATCTTCTTTTCTTCCGGCTTCAGAATGATAAATTGATTCCCGCCAAAAAAGTTTTGGCAATCGGATAAGTTCCTGTATCGATGCCGACATCAAACACATTGGCATTGTACAATTCGGGTGTAAAACCGGAGAATCGCTGCCAGGTGTAGGGATTGGTGGCGCTGACATAAACCCTCAGGTTGGAAAAATTCACCTTGCGCAAAACCGATTGCGGCAAGGTATATCCGATCTGGATGGTCCGCAGGCGGAGGAAATCGCCGTCTTCCAGGAACCGTTCGGAGAATTCGTAGTTGATCCCTGAGGTGGTGACCCTGGGTTCCGTATTGCTGGTGCCTTCGCCGTGCCAGCGGTCGAGGTAGACGGATTCGAAATTGTACAAACCGAAACGGCCCATTCGTTTGGCATTCACGAGCTCATTGCCGGCCTGACCGTTGAATTCCACTGAAAGGTCGATGCCTGCGAATTCGAGTCCGGCGGAGAAGCTATAGATGACATCCGGGGTCGGATTTCCGATCAGGGTCCGGTCGTCGGGCGTTATCACCCCATCCCCGTTGGTATCGTGAAAGCGGAGATCCCCGACCACCTGGGTACCCAGTTTGGGATATTGGGAAAGTTCTCCTTCATTCTGGAATACGCCGTCGAGCTGATAGCCGTAGAAAGCGCCTACCGGCCAGCCTGCGCGGGAGTTGGTCGCCAACTGGCCGCCCGGAAGGCCGCCGCCGCCGAAGAGGTCGCTGCCTTGCCCGTCTACGCGCAATACTTCATTGTCGAGCAGCGAGATCACAGCGCCCAGGTTGTAGCTCAGTTTATTGGTCAGGCGCTGCTGCCATTTGAGGTCGAAATCAAAACCGGTATTCTGGATCTTGGCGGTATTCTGCGCCGGCGCGTTGGCGCCCAGGTAGGCCGGGATCGGCGTTTCATACAATACCCCGTCGGAAACCCGGTGGAAATAATCGACTTCTGCCTGGAATTTGTTGTCGAACAAACCGATCTCCAAGCCGACATCGGCCTGGGTGGTCTCCTCCCAGCGCAGGTCGGGGTTCGACAGTTTGGTGATGGTGGCCCCGTTGTTGAGGGTCTCATTCGGACCGAATACGGCGCCCTGGTTCAAGGTCACCAGAGAGGTGTACTCGTAATCGCCGATCCGGTCATTGCCGGTCCGGCCCCAGCTGGCGCGCAGTTTCAGGCGGCTGAGGAAGGGGATATCGGAGATAAAGGGTTCGTTGGTGATGTTCCATCCCAGCGCTACAGACGGGAAGAAACCGTAGCGGTTGTTCTTGCCGAAGCGCGTGGAACCGTCCACCCTGGAGGAGAACGTGAACAGGTAACGGTCCATGAGCGTATAGTTGGCCCGGAACAGGTAGGAGATCATGGCCCAGTCGCCGCCTACATTGTTGTAGTTGGATTCGGTGCCCTGTTCGCCGGCGCTGAGGTAGCGCAGTTCCTGGGATTCATCCACGTAATTGCGCCTGGAGCCGCCCAGGAATTCCGCAAAGTTGTCCTGTACGGTGATCCCCGCTACGGCATTCAGGCGATGTGCGCCCCATTCGCCGGCGTAGGCCAGGGTATTTTCCCAGAGCCAGTTGCGGGACCTGGTCGAACGAACATTCAGGACGTTCTGGGTATTTTGCTGGATTGCGGAGACGTAGTAAATCGGCACGAAGGACTTGCCGTCGGAGTACAGAAAATCGAGGCCGATATTGGACCTGAAGGTGAAGCCGTTCAGGAATTTGACGTCCATATAAGTGTTCCCGATGGCGCGGTACCCGTTCTGGTAGTTGTCGTTGTAGAAAATGCTGGCTTCCACGTTGGCGGAAGAAGAATAAATCGAGGCGTCCCCGAAATTGCCGAGTGAATCCCGGACCGGCGTGAGCGGGTCGGCGCGAAGAGCGGAGTTCAGCACCCCGGCGCCGATCTTTTGGTTGGTGTACACGATCGCCAGATTGTGACCGATCTTCAGGTAGGGTTTTAGCTGGTAGTCGTTGTTGAGCCGGAGGGTAAAGCGCTGAAAGTCCGATCCGCGGATGATCCCGTCCTGCTGGTAATAATTGGCGCTGATGTTGTAGGCCATTTTCTGCGAACCGCCGGAAAAGCTCAGCTGATAATTCTGGGTCGGCGCGGTCTGAAAAATGACATCCTGCCAGTCGGTGCCTTCTCCGAAGATGGACGGATCCTCGAACGGGGCTTTGCGGCCTTCGTTCACGGAAAGCTCGTTGGCGAGGGTGGCGTACTCCACGCCGTTGGTGAGGTCGATCTTCTTAATGACATTCTGATAACCGCGGTAGGCTGAAACGCTGACCTGGGCATCCTGATCAAAACTGCCCCGTTTGGTGGTCACGATGATGACGCCGTTGGCGCCCCGGGCGCCGTAGATGGCGGTGGCCGAAGCGTCTTTCAGCACGGATACGTTCTCCACGTCCTGGGGGTTGACAAAGGTGATGTCGTTGACGATCATGCCGTCAACCACAAACAACGGGTCGGCGCCCCGGAAAGAGCCTACCCCGCGAACGCGGATGATGGCGTCGGCGCCGGGCTCGCCGGAAGCGGGCGTCACCTGTACGCCGGATACTTTCCCCTGCAGGGCCTGGCTCAGGGAAGCCGTCGGTATCTTGGCGATATCCCCGGATTCCACCCTGGCAACGGAACCGGTCAAATCGCTCTTGCGGGTGACGCCGTAACCGACGACCACCACTTCGTTCAGCAATTCCGATTCCAGTTCAAGGTCGACGTTGACGGTTGTTCTGCCGGCCAGCGGTTCTTCTTTGGTCACATATCCGACATAGGAAAAAACGAGCGTATCGTTGGCGTTCGCCACTTCAAGCGTATAATCCCCGTCGATGCCGGAGATGGCGCCGAGCGTAGTGCCTTTGACCTGTATGTTCACCCCGATGAGCGGTCCTTCGGTCGAATTCACGACACCAGAAACCGTTCGTTGGGCAAACACCAGCGCCGGCAACATCGTCACTATTGCAGCTAGTGTAATTATGTTTTTCATATTCAATAGTTTGTGTAAGCTGGATAAAGAAAAATTATGCCTGAAATCTGGTTAACAATTCAATAAGTGTTCCCGTATTTCCAATCGGCTCCGGGCCTCGGATACAGCGTCGGTTTCAGGGGAATGGCCAGACCGTTGGTTTTTTCCAGCCAATCGAACAAGGCCTCGTTCATTTCCCTGATCTTGTCCTGATAAGCCGGGTCGGCGATCAGGTTGTTGGCTTCCCAGGGGTCGGCTTCCAGGTCGAAAAACTCGTTGGTATCCCAGATCCCCTGGTAGCGGATGAACTTGTAGCGATCGGTCCTGACCGCGTGCATCGACGGGGTTTGCGGGAAGGGGCGCTCCCAGTAGTATTCATAGAAGATCATTTTCCGCCAATCGTCCACTTTCTTACCCTGCAACAGCGGGAAAAAGGACCTGCCCTGCAAATAGGCAGGAATCGGGACGCCCGCCATATCCAGGATGGTCGGTGCGATATCGATATTCTGGATCAATTCCTTTACCGGGGCTGCTCTGACAATGCCGGGGCCGTACACCAGCAGCGGGACCTTCATGGATTCCTCGTAGGCGTGGCGCTTGTCGATCAGCCCATGCTCCCCGAAGGAGAAACCGTTGTCGCCCATATAGAATACGACGGTATTTTTCAACAGATCGTTGGCGCGTAGGTAGTCCAGTACCTGCCCGATGCTTTCATCGATGCCCAGCAGGGTTTCGAGGTAACGGCGATAAAAATCGTCAAATGCGATATCGCCGTTGTACATGAAATCGACGCCGTGCCAGCTGCCGCGCTGGGCTTTGACCCAATTGGGCACCGATTCGTAACGGTACTGCGTGCGGCGCGCTTTGGCCAGGACCTGTTCAGTCGGCGTCGGGGCGGTTATGCTTTTATAGTTGAACGGCTCCGTTTCCGGCGGATACATGGTGGGCGGGTAATTGATCGGTTGACCGGCGTAGCGCCCCCGGTGGCGGGGAGAAGGCAAAAATTCCGCGTGCACTGCCTTATGCGACAGGTAGAGAAAAAACGGCTTATCCTTTTTCCGGTTCTGCAGCCAATCCAGGGCATGCCTGGTGAGCACATCGGTGATGTAGGCGCTGTCGCCGTAAACCACTTGTTTGCCGTCCACATTCAGGGTCGGATTATAATACTGGCCCTGTCCTTTGAAACTCACCCAATGGTCGAATCCGGGGCGGGGTTCGTCGTCGCCGTGGCCCATATGCCATTTGCCGACAAACGCCGTCTGGTAGCCGCCTTTTTGCAGGTAGGCCGGGAAATAGATCAGGCTGGAATCGGCCGGTGCGTCGTTGTCCACCACCTTGTGCACGTGCGAATAAAGACCGGTCAGGATGCTGGCCCGGCTCGGCGAGCACAGGGAGGTGGTCACAAAGGCGTTCGGGCAATGGGCGCCTTCCCGCGCCATTTTGTCCATGTTGGGTGTTTCCAGTCCGGGCACCTTGCCGGTAAATCCCATGAAGTCATACCGGTGATCATCGCTCAGAATGAAGATCACATTCAATTTGCCTCCCGGCTTCTGCGCTCCCGCTGCCGGCATGGCCAATAGGATGCCGGCGCTCCAGATCGCGATCCATGCGAGTAAACGGGTAATGTTTTTCTTCATAACAGATTTTATTTGGTCTCGTTGTCCTCCAGCCAGCCTCCGGTGAACCCGGCCGATTTCAATCCGTTCCGAATATAGGGGTTTTTCTTCATCGTTTCCCAGACCAGGCCGGAAAGGTAGTTTTCCGTCTGGATCAGGATCGGGCCCTGGTCAATGCCCAGGTAGTCGTCATCGAACCAGCCGTTCCCGCAGCCTTCACAGAAGGTGTAACTCCGGTTGAAGGCGTCCTTGAAGCCGTATTCGCCGACCAGGTCGTTGTAATAGGCATTCCAGAGATGCTCCAGGACAGGCAGGCAGATCTCCGGTGCAAAGGGCGCCGAGCCGCCGGCAGCCGTGGGGGCGATGGTGCCGTCGTCCACAATGTGCAGAGAGGATGCGCCCCTGGCCGAATACTCCATGAACCGGATGGTATCGCCTTTCCATTCGCGGGCTTCCCATTTCGGGCCGTCACAGGCTGTCAGGCCCCATTCATCGGGGCCGTACCCTTCAAAATTTCCGGGGTTTTCAAGGCAGTAGGCCCGGTTGGCGATCGTGGCGCGCCTCGAATTCTCAAAATAGTCAATGCCTTTTTCACGCATGTACGGGTCGGCTATCCCCTTGAAATCGATATACATCTGGCTGTACTGGTGGCCGAACAGCGGTGAAAAGTTGACATGTTCCTCCCCCTGAAAAGCGGCCCATTGGTACGATTCGCACCATTTGGCCCATGACTCCGCCGGGATCGGGTGAGTCGGCGAGCCGATGGCCAATACCAGCAGGATCATGGCTTCGTTGTACCCGCTCCACTCGGCTTTGATGTACCCTTTTTCCGGATGCCAGCCCATGCTTAGCAAGCCGCGATCATTCAAGGCCCAATCCCATTCCACGCGCCGGTAGAGTGCGTCGGCGACATTGCGGATCTCCTGTTCGGTTTCATTGTCCTGATCAAAATAAGATTGGGCTGACAGGACGCCTGCCATCAGCAATCCCGTATCGATGGTAGACAGCTCCACTTCCTTGAACCGTTTGGCGTCTCCCGGGTTCAGAAAATGGTAGAACAAGCCTTTGTAGCCGCTGATCCCTGCCGATTCCGGTCCCTGGGGCAGGTTCCAAAGCACTTTCAAGGTATTCAATACCCTGCCGGCAGCTTCCTCCCGGCTGATAAAACCCTTTTCGGCGCCGATGCAATAGGCTGTAAGGCCGAAACCGGTAGCCGCGATGCTGGAAAAATTGTTTCTGGGGTAGCGGTCAGGAACCTGGTAATTTTGCTTGTCCGCCAGATCCCAGAAAAAATGGAAAGTCCGCTTTTGGAGCTCTTCCAGTGAGTATGGGACCGATGCGGGTGCGTCGGAGACCGCGGTTTTTTGCGAACAAGCTGAAAAAAACAGGAATCCCGTGCAAATCAATACACGCGCAAAACCTTTCATACCGCGTCGTTAATGTGAAGAAATAAATATCCAACCAACGGATACCGGAAAGCCTCCGTTACAGGCAGAGTAGATGGAGTAACAGGCGGTCGCCTGTTACCCCATCTTCAATGATGCAGCAATCGAAGCCGTATGGAAACAGACTTCAGACTATTTAATTAACGCTTAACAAATTTCGCGTTACCGATCAATTGTCCCTGGCGGTCATAGGCCGAAAGGAAGTAAACCCCCTGGGCCAGGTCGCTGACGTCGATCGTATTGACCCCGGCGTTAACCGTCTGGATCGTGCCGAGATTCTGACCGAAGGCGTTGTGCACCCGGAACACCTGGGCGTCGCCGTTGCTTTCAATGGTCAGGATGCCTTCCACCGGGTTGGGGGAGATCTTGAGCCGGGCCACCTCGACCGGGTTGAACACGCCCACCGTACCGCAGCTTGCACCGCCTACGGAAATATCATCGAAGTAGTAGGTCTTCGTTTCGGTCGGGATGTTCTCGATGTCGAAGATCAGCGTGATCCGGCCGTAGAGGGCGTTATCCGGCAGGGCGGAGAAATCCCAGGTCAGGTTTTGCCACTGGTTCGGCGTATTGTAATCCACGTTGTTGTCGCCGGAGCCCGGAGCCCCGTCGATACCGCCTTCCATCTTCATGGTCACTTTGGCAGCATGGTCCATCCAGACCTTCATGGTCATGGTCTTGTTGCCCGGGGCCATAGAAATGGGCGCGGACGGATCGGCATACATGCCGGCGAAAGTTGAACCGTCTGATGATTCCAGGAATACGCCTACCGTACCGGATTCATTGACGGCATCCGGCGCCGGGTTGGAAACGGTCGTAAATTCGGTCATTTCAAGCGAGCCGTTGGCGAAATATTTCCAGTTCAGCAGGGACAGGTCCAGCGTTTCGAAGTTGGACACGCAGGCGGTAAAGGGCGCCGGTTTCCAGGAAACGTCATCGATGTAGTACACATCGCTTTCGGTGTGGTCGACGCCTGCGTTGAAGAAAATAGCCAGCCGGGTGTGGTCAACAGCCGCTTCGCCGCTGAAGTCGATCCGGTATTTGACCCAGCCGTTGGCCGAGGTCACGTCTGTGAAGACTTCTTTGGCCGGGCCCGTGCCGCCTTCCAGTTTGAAGAGCAGGGGTACCACTTTCGGCGAGTAGATCAGGACTTCCAGTTGGTTGTAGAAAGAAAGGTCCATGCTGCTGCCGTAGTCGTAAACCAGTGCGGACCAGGCATCTGCCGGGTCGGTATATTGGCCGACATTGTCCAGCGGGTCCGGGTTGAGGCCGCCCGGGTTCGGGTTCTTGACCACTTCGATCTGGTTTGCGCCGGCTGAAATGCCCACGTTTCGCTGGCAGTCGAAGTCGTCCACGATATTGGTGATGGGTTCGACGTCGGCGCATGGGTCTACGGTTTCGACACCCTGGCTGAGGTTGTCAAAGTACCAGACATCGGTCGATACCAGATCCGGGTCGAAGGAAATCTCAACCCGTTCAAAGTCGGTGATGGTGGTGAAATCCACAAAGTTGAAGTTGAGCTGAACCCATTCCCCGGTAGCCGGGATCGGCTGGGAGACGCTCTTCAGGCCCTGGCTCGGGCTGAACAGTTTCAGCACCAGTTCATTGGCGCCGGCGGGGGCCCATACCTGCAGGTTCATCTGCGGGAAGGCAGCGATGGAGAAGTCGACCGGGAGGGTCGCTTTCAGGCCGCCGAGTGCGGAAGAGCCTTTGGTGTATTTACCGACTGTCGGAGAGTCGTTCACGTCATTCGGCGCCGGGTTGGCCAGGGCGCCGCCGAACGTACCGAAAATGGCCTCATCTCCGAGGGATTCCCAGAACATCTTGGGTGTCGGTTCGAAATCTTCGAGCGAAGCGGCCGTCGGCGGCGAATCGAAGCGCAGGTCATCCATGTAGTAGATGTCGCCGACTTCGGCATTTACACCGGCATTGAAGAACAATACCAGGTTCTTGTAGCTGGCGCCGACCTGTGCGGTAAAGTCGACCTCGTATTCCACCCACTTGTTCAATTCGGTTATAGCTACCGGCACTTCAATGGCCGGGGAAGCCCCAGCCTCCAGCTTTATAAGCAGGTTGCCGGCTTTGGGCGCCCAAACCTTGACCTTGAGGATGCTGGCGCCTTCCGCCAACGGGAATTTGTCCGGTGAATTCCAGTTGTACACCAAAGCGTGGAAAGCGCCCAGGGTATCCCGGTAGCGGCCTACCATATCGCTGGTGTTGATGCCGGACGGATCGGGGTTGGCGACCGCCGTCAGGTCGTAATAACCCGGGTTGCCGACCGTGCCGTTGCGCTGGCACTCAAAGTCGTCAACGATGCTCAGGTCGGGAACCGTACCCGCGCAGGCATCAGCCGGATAGGCTACGATATTGTCAAACAGATAGGTATCGCCGCTATCGGCCACTCCCGGATCGAAGAACAGGATGATCTTGGTGATGGTTGTGAATGCCGCAGCGCTGCTGAAGTCAAAATCGTATTCGATCCACTTGTTGGTTACTGCGATGTTCTTGGTCAGTTCCTTCGCTTCGCCGGTCCCTTCCAGTTTAAGGATGAATTGGGTGGCGACCGGTGAATTCACCTGAATCTTGAAGTGGTTGTTCACAGAAAGATCGATCGGATTATCCAATACGGCGATGAGCAAGCTGTAAGCCTTGCCGACCTCTTTGGTATAAGAGCCGACATTGGCGCTGGGGTTGATGCCCAGTGGGTCGCTGTCGGGCGGGTTGGCCACAACTGAAAATGTACCGTCTCCAAATGATCCGTTCCAGGGTAACGTGTCCGTTTCAAAGTCTTCGTAGGTAATTTGCCCGAATGCCATCAGAAAGGGCAAACAAGTAAGGATGAGCAGAAGTAGATTTTTTTTCATAAGTGCTAGATTGTAATGTTTATAGTCAATGAATGAGAAGTACCTTCCTGAACCATGAATTATTGTCAGTCGCTAGTTGCAAAAAATATACGCCCGGCGGGTAAGCGCTCAGGTCGATCGTTCGTTTATCCGTGTTCAGTCGTTGATGGTCAATCTGGGTCATGATGAGCCGGTTGCGGCTGTCGTAGACCCGGAGGGAAACCGTTGCGGGATGGCCCGTATCCAGGTCGGATATGATCTTTCCGTCGGTGGGAACCGGGAAAACCCGCCAGTTGATATTTCCACCTGGAGCCGTTGCGGCGGTCATTTCGGGCGTAAACCCGACCTTGTCCAATGCCGGCTGAATTTCGGGATTGGACATGAAATTGTTCCACAAGAGGCCGGACCGGTAGTTTTCGATCATGTTGATGATGGGGCCCTGGTCGATGGCCAGGTAGCTGTGCGTATACCAGTCCGCGCCGACGTTGAAGGCGTCGTAAAATCCCATGGGGCCCCAGATCTTGTCGCCGTGATCGCGGTAAAAATGCTTCAGGGCGGCAATGGATTCAGCGGGCGTATAGGGCATGGAAGAAAGGGCTGCTGTGGGGGCGATGGTGCCGTTGTCGCGGCTCCCGCCGGGTTCGTGGGCCAGGTAGCCCACAAAGGGATCGTCGCTGGCGGTCAGTCCCCAGCAGACGTCCGAGTAGCCTGCGTGTCCTTTGGGATTGGCGATGCAATAGGCCCGGTTGACAAGGGTATGATTGCGGTTGTGTTTGAAATAGTTGGCGTAGGCGTCCTTGATGTTGCGCGGGTCGAACCCCATGAAGGAGTAATGGGCGAAAAAGAGCGGGCCGCCGAGCGCAGGGCCTACATCCAGTTTGTAGCCGTAATAGGTATTGCCGTTGACGTAATTATTGTTGCCGGCCCAGCCGAGTGTGTACAATTGGCCGGGAACCGCGTAGGTAGGTGAAGCGGCCGCCAGCAAATACACGATCAGCGCCTCGTTGTAGCCCCTGATCTGGAAATTGATGGCAAAATTATTGTTGGGCGACCAATGCCAGAAGAGGACATTCTGGTTTTGTTTGCGGTACCAGTTCCAGTCGACCGTTTCCCAGATCTGGTTGATCTTGGTCCGCAAGACGATCTCGTCCACGGAATTGCCGCCGAAATAGGCCCTGGCGGTGAGCAGGCCTTCCAGCATGAAGGAGGTTTCCACCAGATCACCGCCGTTGTCGAGGGTGCTGAACGGCACTACTTTACCGGTCTGTCCGTTCATCCAATGCGGAAAAACGCCGTGGAACCGGTCGGCGCCCTCCAGAAAAAGCACGATCTTGAGCATGCGCTGCAGGCCCTCGTCCCAGGTAATGAAACCCCGTTCGATGCCCACCAGGATGGCCATGACCCCGAACCCGGACCCGCCGATGGTGACGACATCCCCTGAGGTGTTCCGCTCGCGGGTCAGTCCCGACACCGGATGGCCGAAGTCCCAGAAATAGCGAAAGGTGTAGGCCTGGACCATATCGAGGAATTCGTCGTCGGTCATAGTGTGAGTGGCAGCCGTGTCCGGTTGGGCGTAATCGCTCACCTGCCCCCCTGTCGAAACCGCATTGATCCTGTAAATGCGCGTACCGCTGTTCTGGCCGGTGAAATCCAGCCAGTAAGGCAGATCGGAGGTGGTGAAGGTAACATAGGAAAAGTTGGTTTCTCCTTCGTTCTGACGGTATATCCGGTACCCGAGAATGTTGGGTTCCGGGTTCTTATTCCATTTTAGTTCGATATGACTGTCATAACCGGTGGCTGTCAGGCCTGTCGGTGCGGCGGGTTGGGCCGACAGCGGGCCCGCAAACAGGCTGAGCGTCAAAAAAACGGAGCATGTTTTCAGCAAAGTTGACCAATTGAAGAGTGTAGTATCCATCAAAGCTCTTTTCCTGCAAAAACTGTATGAAAGTTTTGCGCGCGCGCATATCTTCCGAAGATATGGCCTCGAAAAAACCAGTTCTTAGTACAATATTACGATTTTGGAATCGGAAA
Source organism: Lewinellaceae bacterium (assembly GCA_020636325.1). Classification (GTDB taxonomy): domain Bacteria; phylum Bacteroidota; class Bacteroidia; order Chitinophagales; family Saprospiraceae; genus JACJYC01. Next base: position 638,258 of record JACJYC010000003.1, on the reverse strand, counting down.
GTCAATTTTTTCACCTCACCAATACTACGCCATCCTGGATTTTTAATTCGACATAACTACGCCATTCATGAAAAGTAAAAATGCAAGGTGTTGAAATCAAGTCAATTAGAATAAGCTGTCATGCAAGATATCTACACCAGTCAAATGAAGGTGGATTAATAGTTCAATAAAAAGTCGGTCAGGTTGGCATCCTGGTCCAGTCCCAGCTTCTTCCGGAGGCGGTAGCGCTTGTTCTCCACGCCCCGGATGGAAATGTTCAGCAGCGGTGCGATCTCCTTGGTGGCCAGGTTCATTCTCAGGTAGGCGGCCAGCCGGAGTTCGCTCGGCGTGAGTTCGGGGAACTCCTTTCTCAGTTTTTTAAAAAACTCGTCGTGGACCAGGTTGAAATTCGTTTCGAAGATCTCCCAGTCCTGGTTGTCGGACAACTGGCGGTTGATCTGGTCGAGCATCCGGTAGTAGTATTTTTCCGGAAAACGGGCGCCGAGGTCCTGTTTGATCTGCTCCAGTTCGTCCTTGAGCTGGAAGAGGATCTCGTTCTTCCGCACGAGGCTGAAGGTGGAATTGGCCAGTTGTTTGCTTTTGTTGATGATGTCCAGTTGCAACTGTTCGTTGCGGTTCCGGATCCGCTCATCCTGCAGTTGCCGTTCCCGCTCCCTTTCCAGCACATCCCTTTGCCGTTGCAGGCGGAACTGAAGCCAGCGGTTGACCAGGAAGATCACCAGGCCCAGCATGCCGATGAACAGCGCTTTGGCCCAGGAGGTCTGGAACCATTTGGGTTGGATGACAAAAGAGAAAGAAGCCTCCTGGTCGTTGAAATTGCTGATGACGGTAAACCGGTACGGGCCGGGCGGCAGGTTGGTGTATTCCCGGACATTTTCGGGCTGCCACGCCGACCAGGCCGGGTCAAAACCCTCCAGCCGGTACCTGAACTGCAGTTGTTCGGAGAAGAACGGCGCGGAAAAGCGGAACAGCAAATGGTTCTGGTTGGGGCGCATTTCCAGGTTGTCGACGCCGGCCAGGGTCAGGTTGCCGTATTTAAGGTGCGGATTCCCGAGAATGCTCAGTTCGGTGATCATGACCCGGCCCAGGGAATCGGGCGCCGGATAGCTTTCCTGCGGGTTCAGGTTTCGGGTATCCAGAATGGCGTACCCCGTGCTCAGGCCGAAAAGCAGCCGGCGGGCATCTCCCAGCGAGATGATCTTGTCGTCATCGGTTACCAGCGACAAGGGAAATTTCCGGATCAGTTGCCGGTCGCGGATCCATTCCACCTGGTTCCGTTTGATGAAGAACATCTCGCGGTCGTTGAGCACGCAGATGTTCAGTACACCGGAAAGGCTTTGGCCGGCCAACGAATGCAGGGCAACCAGCGTCGAACCCGACGGGTCCCATTGATAAAAAACGGTATCGGACCGGATGATGACCTCGTTATTCCAGTTGATCAGCCGAAGCCGGAACAGGGTCGGCAATCCGTCAGCGTCGGTAAACTCCTTGAGGCTGACCACGCTGTCGCGTTCGGGATTGAGCTTAAGCCGGTACAGCCCCTTGTAAGGGTTGACAGCCCAGACAGCGCCTTCCCGGTCGAAACAAAACTGCTTCAGCGGCGTCAGCAGCCCCCCTACCCTATGGTCGAATCGCCAGAGGCCGTCCTTGCCCTTGCCGAACACCACCAGGCCGGTATAAGTGGCCTGCAGCAGCTGTCCGGGATCATCCGGGAATGTCTGGGTCTGCCACCCGCCGGTGACCGTTGACACCCAGGCCGGTTGACCGTTTTCGAGGCGGAAAGTGCCGTTGTTGTGTCCGCAAAGGATCTGGCCGTCGAAGTCCCGGATCTCCCAGATCTGGCCCTGGGTACCGGGGATCACCTCGTAATCATCACCTTTTTGGGTGTACAACCCCTGATTTGTACCCAGATAAAGGATGTTGTTTTGAGCAAAGGCGGTATAGACGGTGCCGACCTTGCCGTTGATGTCCTGATAATACCGCAGGGGATCGCTGAGCTGGACGACATCGATGCCCTTGTCCATGCCCACCCAAAGGTTGCCGTCGCGGTCTTCGTACAGGCCGAGCACCGTGTTGTTCTGCAGGCCGTTGACCTTGTTGATATGGTAGAGGAAGGTACCGTCCGGATTGAAGATGTACAGCCCGTTCTGGACGGTGCCCAGGGCCAGCGCTCCGTTGGAAAGGGCCACCATGCGATTGAGCTGGCTGTTGCCGAAGGCCCGGTTGAGGGGCGTATCCTTGTACACCAGGCCTTTTTCGGGCAGGTATTCCCAGATCCCGTTTTCTTCGGTGGCGATCTGGAAGCCGTTTTTCCAGCGGACCATGCCTTTTACGCGGTAGCCGGGGAGTTGTTCGGTGGCCTGCATGAATTCGAAGGCGCCCCCACCCTGCCATTCGTAGAGCCCTTTGTTGAGGACCGGTACGATCACTTTGTCGTTGACCTTTTGGAGGAACATCAGGTTGCCGGGCGGCAGGATCTCGCGCACTTCCTTGTAGTCGTAGAGGAAGATGACGGAAAAGGACTGAAAGATCACCCAGCCGTCGCCGGTGAGGATATGCCAGATCTCTTCGTTTCTGGCGGAGGGCATGGTGAGCCCGGCGCTCAGGGAGGTGTATCGCAGGAAGCCGTTTCTATCCCGTTTCCAGTAACCGAACTCGCCGTAGGCTCCGGTGAACACGCGGTTGTCCTTGTCGCAGGCAACCGAGCGCACCACTTGTTTTTCGGGCAGGTAATAGGTGCGCCAGTCCGTACCGTCATAAGACAGGAGACCCGACGAATTGGCAAAATACATGATTCCGTCGCCGGCCTGGGTGATGTCCCAGGTCTGGCTTTGGGCGTGGTGGTTGGCCTGGTCAAAGGAGACGACCCGCGGCAGTTCCCCGCCCGCTGCGGCGACGGATAAAAAAATGCATTGCAACAACAGGACGTTGATGAACAATCGAAGCGGAGAAGTCGTTTTTTTCAGATCTGGACCAGACAAATACCCGGATGTTTGTTTTAGCCTATGACAAAATTAAACCTTTCGCGCGAGATGCAGCGAACGGCAAAATGCGGTAGATTTGGTGTTTTAGTCGCAAGTCGTAAGTTGTAAGTCGTAAGTGGCTGACTGCTCATGACTTACGACTTATGACTGACAACTTACGACTTATACCAGGATATGAAAATAGTGTTTCTTCTTTTAAAGATCGCCCTGCTCGCCGGCATGATCCTGATCCGGTACCATTACAATTTGCTGGACGGGATCCGGACGGGCGAATTTGTATTTAAAGCGCTGGCGGGGTTCATCATTTTCGCCCTGAGCAGCAATTTGCTGGTGGTGGGGCTGACGTGGTTGTACCGCCGGCAGAAAAAGCTGTCCAAAAACCGGATCGACAACGTGATCGCGGGGCTGGAGAACATATATTACCTGCTCCTGGCCGGCGCTGTGATCATGACCTTTGCCAGCTTTTTCGGGCTGGATTCCAAGACCCTGTTCACCAGCCTGAGCATCATTGCGGCGGCCATCGCCATTATCTCCAAGGAGTACGTCTCGGAGATCATCAGCGGCATCATCATCGTGTTCTCCAAGCAACTGGCCATCGGCGACTACGTGAAGATCGGGGAACACAAAGGCCGCATTACCGACCTGATGCTGACCAAGCTGGCCTTGCTCAACGACGACGACGAGGTGGTTTTTCTGCCCAACGCCAAGGTGTATTCCAATGAGATCATCAACTATACCAAACGCGAGATCCGGCGGGTGAGCATCCCGTTCGAGATCACGCTGGCTTCGCTGCGCACCATTGAGGAGCTGGAGCGCGACCTGGTGAAGGCCTTGCACGATCACAACGAATTCATAGAACCCAAGAGCTACTACCTCCGTATTGTGGACATCCGCAAGGACAGTCTGCTGCTGAAGTTCCAGTACGTCATCCTCCACCGCGACCGCGAGATGGAAAAAGAGATCCGCAAGCGCACGGTGCGGCGGGTGGTGAACTATGTGAAAAAGAATATGGCGGGCAAGGTGGCTGAGGTGCAGGAGTAGATCAGCGGGCGACGCTTCGACTTCCCTCAGCACAGGGAGTCTGCCTTCGCCGGATGGGAGGGAGAGAGCGGGCAGGGTAAATGCATCATGATATTTTTTATGTGTAACCCTTTTTATCTAATGTGTTCATATCTTTCAAATCCTGCCTTTTGAGGGACAAGTTGCTGTGCAAAATAGTGTTCTCGCGCAAAGCTTTGGTTTTCATCACGCTGCGCGAGTTAAAAATTTGATTGACACAAAATACTGAACAGTCTCGTGCAATTTTTGGGCTGCTATTGTATATATGGAGAAAGTCCAATACCTTTGCACCCGCATTGGACGAAAAGTCCGGCCGGTCTCGTAGTACAACGGATAGTATGTGGGTTTCCGGAGCCCAAGATCTAGGTTCGATTCCTAGCGAGACCACTTAGAATAACATGGTCTTGATATAATTGAAAGAAGCATAAGTATAGCTTTGTCGCTGCACGAAGTTCATCTATACTGATAGGCTCACCTTTCCATGCCCGATTCGGCGCCGAAACACTGCGGAGCCTTTGTCGCTTATTTGTCGGCGGCAGCACTTAAAGTCAATAATAAATTGGCCAATTCGTTCAAGGTCATTGTAAAGCCTTCTTTGAAACCCATTTCCAGCATTTTTTCCAGACGCTCCTGTGATTCGTTATGGATCGTAATGCTCACTTTCGTCGTTCCATTTTGTTCGCTGAAGTTCAAATCCCAATTTGAGCCTGGTAAATGCGGGGTTTCATCTTTGTCTGCAAAAACGCTTAAATACTTGAAGTTCGTTTTTGGGCTGATGGAGGTATAGTCCTGGATTTGCCAACTTTCCTGCCCTTCCGGGCTGACCATGGCATAAAACCTGCGTCCGCCTACTTTGAAGTCCATGAACTTTGTTCTTGAGATCCAGGGTTTGGGCGCCCACCATTGGTCAAGTATTTCCTGTTTGGTGAATGCATCCCAAACGAGGGAAAGCCCTGCATTAAACGCCCGGTCGACATAAACAGTGCCGGTCGGTTTGTCTACCCTGAAGTCAAATTGCAGATTGTTCATTTTTTATTTTTTTTTATTGTTGATAATAAATCGTCCAATTGATTAAACCGGGTTTCCCAAATCTTCCTGAATTGCTCCAGCCACCGGTCTATTTCTTTCATTTTGTCAATTTCGAGTGAGTAGTAAATCTCCCTGCCTTTTTGCTCCTGTTTTACAAGTTCACACTCCGTAAGAATGCGCAGGTGTTTTGATACCGCCTGCCGCGTACTGTTGAAGTTTTCAGCAATGGCGTTGGGGGTCATAGCCTGTACGGCAATTAAAACGAGGATGGCTCGCCTTGTCGGGTCTGCAATAGCTTGAAAGATGTCTCTGCGCATGGGTCGTTCGGCTTAATAATGAAACTAATCGGTTGCAAATATATGCGCAACTTTCTGGTTTCGCAAATTTTTTTTCAGCTGTCATCTCTCATCAAATCGGATTCGTCGTTCGCAAATTTTCCGCAACCCTGAATTTCACAATCTTCCCGATCAAATCAGCCGGGATCGGTTTGGCCACCGGCATATTTCATTCCATTTTCAAACTCCTCCCCGGGCCGGCGCCGGCAGCCCGGATCACCTGAAAACAAATGGTCCCTGCCGTTTGACGGGTAAATCTAAGTGCACTCAATTTACGGCAAAACCTCTGCAGTTGCATCAACCCCCGACAATCCCCGTTTTAACCTGCCCCGCCCGTTTGTAATGGACAATAATAACGCCGCTGGGTGTGACAATACTCTCCGCTACGGAAAATGCCGCCGGAATGGTCCCCTTGTCAAAAAGCTTTTTCCCGCCGCCTAAGGTCAGCGGGTGGATTTTGATCCGGAGTTCGTCTGCCAGGTCATTTTCAAGGAGCAGCTGAACGAGCTCACCGCTGCCCCAGACCTGGATGTCTGCGCCTTGCGAGCGCTTGAGCTGCCGGATGTCCTCCACGCTATTGATGACGACCGAATTTTTCCACCCGGCAACCATCGGGTCCGACATTTTCAGGCTGTTGGAATACACGTATTTGGCGCCTTCATTGATGCCCGGCCAGTAGGCTCCGTGTTCAGGCCAGTAGGCGGCCCAGATCTCATAGGTTTTTCTGCCCAGCAGATAATCGGCGGGCTCCAGTTCCTTCTGCATCACCTCGCCGTAGACTTCGTCGTCGAACGGCGCTACCCAGCCGCCGTATTCGAAACCGCCTGACGGGTCTTCTTCAGGTCCGCCGGGGGACTGCATGACGCCGTCCAGTGTGATCATCGATAAAACAGTTATTTTTCTCATAAGGCATCCAATTGTAAGGTATTCGTTAAATTGTTTTGTTGCGATACAAAGATCGCGGATAAAGACCATGCCGCCGCTGTGCGGATGCGACAATATCAGCGGCTGAATACGACAACAAAGTAAAACAAAACGATCAGCTTCGATGACAACCAAACCCAATCGGCCGTCAGCTTCCTCATGGCCCTGGATCAGGAGATCGATGACCCACGGCTCGCAGCGGCCACCAAACGAGCGCTGGACATGATGATCGCAACCCAACTGGACAACGGCGGCTGGCCCCACGAATACCCCATGCGGGGCAATTATCACGATTACGCCACATTCAACGACGGCGGGATCAATGATTGCATCCGCGTCATGATCGAGGCCCACCGGTATGACAAGGATAACGACGCCGTCCGGAACAGCCTGCGCAAGGCAGCCCGGTTTATGATGATCTCGCAACTCCCGCCGCCGCAACCGGGTTGGGCGCAGCAGTACAACGAATTCCTGCAACCCGCCTGGGCCCGGGCTTTCGAGCCGCCCGCTGTTTGCCCAATGGTCACCGTCAGGAACATCAATACGCTGATCGACCTCTACCTGGCGCTGGGCGACCCTACCCTGCTGGAGCCCATTCCGGATGCCTTAAAATGGCTGCGGGAAATCCGGTTGGAAAACGGCAAATGGGCCCGGTTTGTCGAGATCGGCACCAATAAGCCCTTGTATTACGACCGCGGAAGGATCCGGGTGAACAGCGTCGCGGAGCTGCACCCCGAACGCAGTACGGGTTATGCCTATGAAACCAATCTGGAACAGCCGTTGGAAGCTTGCAGTCAGCGCTACGAAAAAGCCCTGAGCCTGGGTCTGGACGGCTTGCGGAAGGCCGAGCACCCCGAATGGTCCAAAGAAGATATCGCCAACCGGCTGGAAGCCTTGTCGGGGACTGTTCGGCAAATACTGGAGGAGCAGGATGCCTCGGGCGCCTGGATCACCCGCAATGACCGGTTCAAAAAAGAAATGCCGAGGGGCGAACGATGGAACGGACAATACCTGGAGATGGACCGGATCAGCAGTGCGGTCTTTAACCGGAACGCAGGGGTGCTTTGCGAATATCTTGAGCTCTGCAAGTTGCAAACCGGGCGTTGAAGGGAGCATGCCGTGGTGGCCTTTGTGGGGTGAAATTCGCTGCAGATTTATAGTTCATACCACACTACTGGACAAAATGAGCAGCGTGGGAGACTTAGAGAGGGAGAGAGTGGGTGAGATTTTGTGTCAACCGGATTTTTAACACGCGCAGCGTGATGAAAATCAAAGCTTTGCGTCTTGGCGCGAAAACACTATTTTGGACAGTCTCAGTGGGTGAAAAACAATGCCTTCACCAACGCTCTCGCTCTCCCCGTCTTTGCCCTTGCCTTTCCCCCTGATTGAGCTGCCCCAAGGGCCAACGAGAAAATACTGCTATCACGATTCATAGAACATCTATTCATCTGCTTCAATTTCACCACGCCTTCCAATTCGATAATCCATTTTCACCACACGAGTCGAATCATCCATCGGGTCATTATTGGACGTATTGAACAATTCGGTTTTCGTGACCCGGATCCGGCGATCATCCAGAAACCGGCTTTCGATCCGGGCTTCATACCCTTCGCTCAGGTATTCCTGGCTCAATACCAGCCGGTTGATCCGATTGGAGGATTTATCGACGGTAACCAGTTCGAAGGCATTGCCGTAGTGGGACTCCATCGATCTGGTATAGAAAATATACGCATCGAAGCCGGGCGAAATGGATTTGTTGCAGTAATAATCAGTAACGCCAAGAATGGCATGCTGGGCTTTGCTGACAGGGTTGTCCATACCTGCATTCTGCGCGACCAGGTCCAGGGTGAAATCGGTGCATTCCCTGGTTTTGAACCTGGAAAGCTCAAAACCGTGCAGATCAGCGAAGGAGTCGATGTTTACCGGTTGGTTCTCTTCCATGATCTCCTGCACGATGGATTCGGCCATGGCATCCGAATAGGGTTCCCCGGGGATCGGTTGCACTGGTTTTTCGGAAACAGGATCATCATTCGAGGGCAATTCCCTGTTTTTTTCGGCGTTGGTGCAGGCGGCAGCAAGCAGGAGTCCTAATGACAGAAGGATTATGCCGGGTTTAATTGAGGTGGTTTTCATTTCAGGCTGATTAGATACGGTATCGGAAGTAAATAAAAAGGATTCACGCCAGATCCTTGAGGCAGGCGTGAATCCGGGATTGAGCCAATTTCCGGTTTTTTGATGAATAAGTCAACCTTTGACCGGGGAATTCTCCCGAAATTAGTACCAATTGAAGCCGATGCCTACCGAGAAGGCGACGCCGTCGCGGTGTTGATCGTTCCCGAGAAAAGCCCGTCCCAGGTGCAATTGGGTCTGCAGGTCGATGGCGAAGCGCTTCTTTTGCACGATCTCGTACCCTGTGGCGGCAGCGACTGCGCAACCGAAATTCCAACGTTCTCCTCCGGAATTTTTCTCGTAAAGCGCCGGGAAATCCATGGCCAGTCCAATGCCGCCGTTGATCCACCACCTGTCTTTGGCCCAGTATTGGACGGCGGGAATGAGGGCTTCGAAACTCCGGTCCTTGCCCTCATAATCGTAGATCATGCCGGGCAGGGTGGCCAGTACGGCCAACCGGTCGTTCACCATCCAACCGATCTTGAGGTTGGGCAGGCTGAGGGCGCCCTGGGCTTTGTTGAAGGGGACTTCCTGGTCGCTGTCGGAGATGCTGATGACGCCGCCGCCGGCGCCGATGCCGAATACGAATCCGTTCCTTTCAATACCGGTATTCTGACCGAAAACACCGAAGGCGCAAAACGTTAAAACGATGATCAAGACTTTTTTCATGATGTTGTTTTTTTAAGTGAATGAAAGTTTATTGTCTTTCTCGAATTGACAATGCAAAGATGGGGCGGTGAGACGCCTCAATCGTCCTGATATGTAATTGCGTACCTTTTGGTGAGATTCCGAACGTTCGGCGGTGTGCGCTCAGCGCTTGCGGGCTATGATCCCGTTGATGAGCTGCATCAGTCCCATAGTGATCAGCATAACCGCGATGACCACGGCCCCCAGTGACGGGTATCCAAGCATCATGCCGTCCGCGGACTGCCGTACGAGAAGGCCTGCGGCAGCGGCGGCTACCCCGCCCGCAACCTGCTGAAGGGAAGCATCCAGGGCCATGAAAGCGCCCCTGTCCCGCTGATCCGGCATAGCGGTGGTCAGGGCCGTGGAGGAGATCATGCGGGCGTTGATCCCTGTAAAGAGGATAACGTGCCAGGCAACGACCAGCCAGAGCGGCGTTATGCCCGACCGGCTGTAAACGGCCGCAATGGAGGCGGCCAGGATCGTTCCCGCGGCAAAGACCCGAAATTTGCCGTATCGGTCGGAAAGATGGCCGATTACCGGGCCGAGCACCAGGGTGGTAATGCCGCCGATGCCGAATATCAGCGGAAGGTCCTCCAGGCTCACGCCCAGGTTATTGGTGCTGTAGGCTGAGCCGAAGGTCATAAACATCACATCGCCGAGCACAATGAGGATGTTGTTCAGGAAAACCGCCCAGTAGTCCCGTCGGCCGAACAGCCGCAGGGAATGCCTGAGCGGGATGTCGCCTTTGTGTTGAACGGCAAGGTGGGCGACAACCGGTTTCATCTTGAACAGAACAACGGTGAAAATGATGGAACCCATACCGAAAAACGCCCAGTAAACGCTATGCCATTCAGCCCGGGCAGCCAGGTACAAAGCGAGCGGAAGGCCCGCAACCTGGCCGCCGGCAAAAGCCATCTGTACAAAACCTATTACCCGTCCCCGCAAGTCAACCGCGAATAAATCGGAAATGACCGCAAAACAGACGGAAGCCACAACACCCCCGAACAGCCCCGAGATTACGCGGGCAACCACAAGGGCGATCAGCGAATCGGCGGTCGCGCACAATACCATGCCGGCCAGGAAACCGCCGTAATAGACCAACAAAAGCCGCTTTCTGTCGTATTTGTCCGCAAAACCGGTCGCCAAAAGCCCGGATATGCCCGCACTGAATGCATACGCCGAGACGATCAGGCCGAATTGTTCTGTGGTGAGCTTCAGATCGGGCAACAGGATGGCCGACAGGGCAGGCAAGGTCATATAATCCACCACAATAGTGAATAGAATGAACACAAATAGCGAGGTCAACAGGGTCTGGTAGCCGGTGAACCGGGTGTTTTGTATGGAGCTGTCCGTCAAAACTTCTTCATTTTTACCCAGGCTCTGGGCGTCATTCCTTCCATTTTCTTAAAACTGGCATTGAATACAGTCTTTGAGTTGAATCCGCTGTCATAGGCCAATCCCAAAAGGGTGAGGTGACTGTTGGCCGGATCCAGGGCTTTTACCTTGAAAGCCTCCAGGCGGAACCCGTTGATGTATTCATTGAAGTTCTTGCCGATTTGCTCATTGAGCAGCCACGACAGTTTGTTGGGATGCAAGGCCATTTTTTCCGCCAAGGACCGGAGCGAGAGAGCCGGATCGGCAAACAGTTCTTCCGTGCGGACCCACCGGTCCAGTTCCCCAAGATAATAGGCGGTTTCTTTACCGGTGAGCAAGGCGGGCTGGTCCGGATTGACGCCTGGCGCGGCAGCGACAGGAGAATTCCCGGTAGCCGGAAAATTCATGCGCGCACAAATTTCCTGAAAACGAGGGGCTTGCCGGATGTTATCCCAGATCCAGTAGTTCTTCAGGGATACCAGCATAACCGACCGTTCCTCGTAAGCTTTTTCCAGCCAGAAAATAGCCTCATCCGGCCTATTCATGAGGGCGTACAGGAATGCGGGATCTGAAGAATCGACAAAAGCGGTTTGGTTTACGGCCGCCAACACTTCTTCTTTTTGGCCCATCAGCAGTTTTACGACAAGGAGGTCCAGATTGGCCAACCCCTGCCCGCCGGAAAGCTCGAGCGCCTGGTTAATATCCTTGAGCGCTTCCTCAAAACGGCCCAGATATCCCCTGACCAATCCCCTGAAACGCAGGGCTTCGCCAAAACCGGGGTCAATGTCCAGGGCAACGCTGAATGCATCGGCCGCCTGTTCAAAACGGCGGGCGAAATAACAGGCCAGGCCCAGTTGCCAATGCGTGATGACATGGAGCGGATCGGTTTCAACGGCCTTCTGCGCTACCCGGATGGCGCGGTCGTAGTCCTTTTCAATGAAAATATAATAGTAGGTGATGAACTCGTTCTGATCCGGGAGGCCGTTGGCCACTGCCTTTTCGTATTCGGCCAAAGCCTGTTCCCAGTCCCAATCGTAGAACAGCCTGATGAAAGCCAGGACCTTGTGCCCCTGCGCGTTTTGCTCCTTTAGCGCAACGGCCTTTTCAGCGGCCTGCCGGGCCAGTTCATGGGCTTCCCGCGTCGTCAGCATGCCGAAGCCGGCGGCATGGATATAGGCCTCTCCCAACGCCGAATAGGCTTCGGAGTATTGAGGGTCGAGCTGTATGGACTGTTTGAAGAGTTCCAACGCCCGCCTGATGTCGTCAAAGTCTTTTCGCTTCAGGAAATAGTTTCCTTTCATCAGCAATTCATAGGCTTCGATGCTGCTGGTGGGGATGGCGTGCGGAAAGAGCGGGAGTTCCAGGTGGCCGAAGTTCTCCCGGATCTGGTCGGCAATGAGTTCGCTGATCTCATCCTGCAAATGGAAGATGTCCTCCAGTTCCCGGTTGTAGTTTTTCGACCAGAAATGGGTGCCGTCGCCGGCGTTGATGAGCTGGGCGGTGATCCGCACCCGGTTCTTGGCCCTGCGGACGCTGCCTTCCAGAATGGTGGATACGCCCAGTTTCCTGCCGATGGTGCGAATGTCGATATTTTGATTTTTGAAAGCGAAGGATGAAGTGCGGGCAATGACCTTCAGGCGCGGTATCCTCGTCAACGCATTGATGATCTCCTCCGTAATGCCGTCGCTGAAGTATTCATTGTCCGGATCGGCGCTCATGTTGACAAAAGGCAGTACGGCTATGGACTTGTCAGGTGCTGTTATGGCCCGCAGGGTTCCCAATATCGATTATTTATACATGGCAATGTGGAGTCGATTTAGCCGCAGCGAATCACCCCAGGGCAAAAATGTACAATTTTTTTGAAAACCAGCCCTTATTGCTTACAGGATATATCGCTGTAAAACTCATTTCCGGCGCTTTTCCCGCCGATACAAAACAACCGCCCACACCGCCACTACAGCAAACGGCAGGCTCGACAGCAGTATCCTGAAATTCAGGCCCAACAGGCCGATGAACAGGATGAAGAACAACAGGATGCCGATCAGGCCGATGCCGGTGAACGTCAGGATCCAGGACGGCTTTTTTTGGAACAGGGCAATGAGCAGCAGGAGCTGCCCCAATAACGGCAGCACCGTGAACGGGTGGATGGCGGATCCCGGATCGGTGAACAGCCTGCGGACTATGTCCAGTTCGCCCTGGAACAAATACATGCTGTTGCCGCCGCCCCATTCCAGGTAGCCGATCAGGGAGGTGAGGATCAGGGCAAGGTTCAGGATCTTGTGTTTCATTTTCTTCTTTTCGTTGCCGGGCGAATTTCTGCGTTTTCCGGAATATATTTCACCCCATTGATCAAAATCATCCCGGTTTCCGGTCGGGGTTTTTGGGCATCACCGGGCAATTGCCGATATTTGCCCGTAAAGCAAACCTGACCGAATTTATGCTTTCAGCCATTCTGGACCAGCTCAAACCCTACCGCGCCAAACTCGTCGCCGTCTCCAAAAGGCGGACGATCCCCGAGATCCGGGCCATTTATGACCAGGGACAGCGGGACTTCGCCGAAAACCGGGTTCAGGACCTGCTGGAACGCAGGGAAGCCCTCCCCGCCGACATCCGCTGGCACCTGATCGGCCACCTTCAATCCAACAAGGTCAAATACATCGCCGATTTCATCCACCTGATCCACGCGGTTGACAGCCTGGGCCTGCTGCAGGAAATCGACAAGCGCGCACAGGCCGCCGGCAGGGTCATCGATTGCCTGCTGCAGTTCAAAATCGCGGAAGAAGACACCAAGTACGGGATTCCGGACCTTGCGGCGGCAGAAGCGATGCTGGGGTCGGCCGAATTCAGCCGCTTGTCCCACGTCCGGGTTTGCGGGGTGATGGGCATGGCGACCTTCACGGACGACGAAGACCGGGTGCGGGCTGAATTCAGAAAATTAGCCGGTATTTTCAAGGCCCTGAAGTCGGCCTTTTTCAAGGACAACGACCGGTTCAGCGAGCTCTCCATGGGCATGTCCGGCGATTACGGCATCGCGCTGGAGGAAGGCAGCACCCTGGTGAGGATCGGAACCCTGCTGTTTGAAGGAGCGGATTAATGGAACTTCAAAGGCTGATGTAAACGCCGATATCGCTGATGACCCGGCTCCAGGGCAATTCGAATTCCCGGAAGCGCTTTTCTTTCAGCTTGAGGTCGGCATCCAGGTAAGGCACTTCGCCGATCAGAAAATGAACCGGCACGGCAAATTCCACAAAGAAGCCGATATTCCTGCCCAGGGCTTTGCGGCCGCCCAGAAACGGACTAAACCCGATAATGTGCAAAGTGCTTTCATTGGTGGTGATCAGGTCGCGGTCGGTACCGGTCAGTTTGATGGTCTTGTAAAAGGAATTGACATCTGCCCGGGCGAGGCCGAAACCGAGATCGAGGCCGTAGTAGAGCGGCAGCACATTGTTGCGCATATTCCTGGAAATGCCGATGCCCGCCAGAAATCCCGTTTTCGGGGCATAGAGATTCTCCACATAAGTAAGGCTTTCGGGTTGGTTGTCCTCGATCTCTTCGGCGCTCACGAAGTTGCTTCCGGTAAAATTCCGGTTGTTGATGGAGAGCCGGAAGCGCAGGTCGCCGCTCTTCTGGAGTTCCCTGTACACCAATTCCAGTTCGGAATAATTGATTTCGCCGCCGCCGGCACGGATAATGAGTGGAAGGATGTCAATGCCGAATTCGGTGCGATAACGGGTGGGCAGGTCGGGCAGTTGAGCTTTGAGGCTCAGACAAACGAGGAGCAAGAGCAGCGAAAACGAAATCCTGGCGATCATACGGCGGTCATGGGTTCTGAAACATAACGCAGATTCACCGCAATATTTTCACCGGGAGGCGATTTTAACAAACAGGGGTGGTCTCAAAACCTTTCAAACAGCAGAATAGATATAATTATCTGGTTATTAATTAATTAAGGAGTTGCAGTCCTTCAGTTGGCAGTCAGCAGCATTACCGCCAACTGCCAACTGAAGGACTGCAAACGCTTTTCTCTATTGCTTAACGAATCGCTGGATGTATTGCTCGCTGCCGTTTTCTACCCGTACGAGGTAGAGGCCCGGAACGAGGTTAAGGCCTTGCAGATCGAGCTGGATCGTGCGGTCGCCTTCTACTTCCGTAATCGTATTATACAGTGTTTTGCCGTTGAGGTCGACGATGCTCACCTGCGCTTTGCCCAGAATCCGCTCCGGGACGCTTACGAACAACTCGTGCTGCGCCGGGTTGGGATACAGGTTCAGGTTCTGCGGAGCAATGTCGAAGGAAGCCGCTTCCTCATCGTTACCCCCGCGCGACTGGTTGATCTGGCCGGAAAGGATAACCTCATTGAAATGAGCCGTTACCGTATTCGTGGAAACATTGCTTTCGGTAGCCAGACCGACATAACCGCAGGAGTTCATCAGGATGACGGACTGGAACAATTTGATCCAGGATACGCCGTTGGTGGAGACATAGCCGTAGAAGAAATTACCCGACCGCTCAATTTTGATGTATTTATAGCTCGGCAGCCACGGCCTGGTCAGGATGGACGTTAACCCGTTCTGGGCGCTTCTGACCTTCCAGTACACGAGGTTGCCCTGGCGGCGGAACATCCAGGCCATTTTCGAGCCCGGGCTCAGGTTTTCCCGGATCATGAGGCCTGCCGATGCGTTATAATCGACGACTTCAACGGTGGCTGAAATGGCGGTATTGCCGCAGAACTCCTGGAAGGAGAAGGTCACGTTATCCGCCAGCGCACCCGGGCTGACGCAGTTGGTGGTTTGGGTCCATTCGCCGTCGTCAAAGGTCGTGGTGCCGTCGCAACCGACCGCGTACGGGTTCCAGCCGGCAGGTAAAGCCGGTTGGCAGTCCGTGGCGTGGTAACCCAGCCCCCAGGCGGTATTGATGGCAAAGCTGGTCCATTCAGCGGCCGGAGTGAAAGCATCCGATCCGTCGTTATCGCCTTTCTGTACGGAGTAATTGCGGCGAAGCGTAACGTCCGGTCCGAAGTTATCGCTGTTGCCGATCTGGCCGATCACGTCCAGAACGCCTTCGGCATTGCTGAGCTCAATGGCATCATTGCCGTTGAACCAACCGCCGCCGGCAAGCTGGTCGGCATGAGAGGTGAAGTCGGCAGTGGAGCCGGTGTTGCAAACCACATAGGTTCCGCCGCTGGGGATCACTCCCGTCAGGTTGATCGTCAGGCCGGCAGACGCGCTGCCGTTGAAGTACATTTTGATCTGGTATTCGCCGGAAGCGAGGTCGATGTCGCTGCCGGTCGGGTTATAGATCTCCACGCACTTGTTGTTGCCGCTGCCTTCGATGTATTCCGAGAAGAAAAGCGCGCCGCAATCCGGGATAACGGAACACGGAGAGGGCGCAGTGCCCAGATCGAGTTCGGACAGGGTGCAGGCGCCTTCGTCCGAGAAGCTGGCCGTCAGTTGGATCGGCGTGCCGTCGGCGGCCATGGTTACGCCGGTAAAGGTATAAGACGTCGGCGAGTCAATGTTGCTGACCAAAACGCTGCCGGAACCGTCGCCCGTCAGTTCGAGGGAGCCGCCTTCCGGTGCATTGGCAAAGGTGACCGTCACATCGGCAGTGAACGAGTCATCGCCGGTGCCGATGCTGCCCTGGCCGTCGCATTCGCTGACATTCGACAGCGCAATGGAGACGATCTCGCAGGATACTTCGATGCAATCGCTGGTATGAGCGCCAAGGCCGGATACGTCGTTGGTCGGGTATCCGTCCCATTCGGAAGTCAGGGTGGCGAAACCGGTCGGCCCGGTGCCTGAAGGATTGGTGGTTACCCCGCCGGTTACGGAAGATTTCCGCCGCAGGGTGCGATCCATGGTAGAAAGGCCGCCGTCAGACCAGGCTGAACCCGGGTCATCGCCGAGAACACCGAAGATATCCACGATCGTGTTGTCGGAAACCCTGACGAGGGCATAGGCATCGTCCCCGTTGTGGTTGACCGCGCTGATGACGAAGCCGCCTGAATAGCCGACCGCCTGCGAGTTCTTGAACACCACTGCGCCGCCGCTGGGCAACATGCCGCCGGCGGAAAGGCTCGAGCTCGTGCTTGCTGCCGCAGCCCCGTTGGTGTGCAGATCCAGCGTGTAGTTGGATAGGTCGATCGGGCCGGAAGTGGGATTATAAATCTCTATGTATTTTTCGAAGCTGGTACCTTCAACATACTGGGAGATGAACAGCTCGCTGCACCCTGTCGGGGTTGGTGGTTCGGTGATGCAATCGCTGGTATGCGATCCCAGGCCGGAAACATCATCCTGATTAAACAGATCCCATTCAGTGGTCAGGGTGGTAAAGGCAGAGATGCCCGTACCTGAAGGGTTGACCGTTACGCCTTTCCCGACGGCGGCCTTCCGGCGCAGGGTTTTGTTGGCCGTGCTGTAACCGCCGGCGCCCGTCCAGGCAGTCCCCGGATCACTGCCGATGCGGCCGAAGATGTCTACAGAAGCTTCGGTAGAGACCTTGTACAGCTCAAAGGCGTCGTTGCCGTTGTGGTTGATGACCGCTGAGTTAACAAAACCGTCTGTGTACAAGGTAGCCGAATTGTTGCGGAACACCACTACTTCGCCGCTGGCCAGCGTGCCGGCAACACCCAGGTTGACGGATTGGGACGGAGTTGACGCACCGTTGGAATAGAGCCGCAGTACGTAATCCGACAGATCGATCGGATCCGCAGTAGGGTTGTAAATCTCGATGTATTTCTCAGAACCGCTTCCTTCAACGTACTCGGAAAAGAACAGGTCGCTGCAGGAAAAGGGCTGGGCCTTCAACAGCGCAGCAGAGCCCAAGGTAAACAACAATAGGATGGGTAAAAACCGATTCATAAGTTAGTGTTTATAGTTTAACATGATTAGCGCCAATACGGGATAAGCGTGTATTGGGAAACCCTAGATTTCCAAAACAGGTGTGGATGTAGAAAAGCCTTTAACCGATTGGGAAAGTATGCGACCGTAAATATAAGGTCTTTCCATAAATTATAGCGGTCATGCCTTGAAAAATTAAAAAAATTAATATTCATTTTAATTTAAGGCGTGATTCTTTTTGATTTCTTTACAGAACAAGGTCTATTTTTACCCTTCATTAATATCCGAAACAGCATGTTCGGCATTTACCTCGAACTGGGATTCAAGCATATCTCCGACCTGAAGGGATACGACCACATCTTGTTTATTGTTGCACTTTGCGCCATTTATCGGCCTGCGGAATGGAAAAAGGTAGCCCTGCTGGCAACCGCCTTCACCGTCGGCCATTCGATCACCCTGGCGCTGGCCGCCCTGGATGTCGTCCGTTTTCCGGCGAAATGGGTGGAATTCCTGATCCCCGTCACCATCTGCCTGACGGCAGTGTACAACGTGACGATCGGCAGGCAGTTGTCGGAAGCAAAAGGAAGCGGGCTTCGTTCAAAGTGGATGTTGTACCTGCTGCCGTTGATATTCGGGCTGATCCACGGGATGGGATTCTCCAATTTTTTGCGTTCGGCCTTGCTTCCGGGTGAGGAGCATGACCTGGTGTATCAGCTGCTGGCCTTCAATATAGGCGTAGAGCTCGGGCAGCTCTGCATTGTGGGCGTCATTATGGCGTTGACGGGCATTGCCCTGAGCCTGATGCGGACGAAACAACCGGACTGGAAGCTGTTTATCTCCGGGATGGCCTTCGGGCCGGCGCTGATCATGGCGCTGGAGCGTTGGCCGGGTTGAGGGTTGGATGGCAGTCTTTCAGTTGGCAGCCGGCAGCCCGGTTTGATGGACTGCCAACTGCCAACTGCCAACTGCAGACTGCAGACTGTAGGACTGACTTAAGGCTTCGCCTTACCCAATTTCGGGATCGGTTTGCCGTTGGCGTCGATCAGGATGATCTCCAATCCGAGTTTTTCGAGTTCCGGCATGACTTTTTCTTTGTCGCCGACGACCATGAAGGACAACTGGTCCGGGTGGACGAGTTTCTTGGCCATGTTTTGCACGTCGCCAAGCTTCAGTTCGCGTACTTTCTGGTCGTACGTCTTGTAATAATCCTCCGGCAGATCATACTGCACCATGTTCACCAGCGAGCCCAGCACAGCGTTGTTGGTTTCCCATTGCCCTGGAAGCTGAAGGACGGTGTTTTGCGTCGTTTTTTCAAATTCGGCTTCGGTTACCGGCTTGTTGCCCACAATCTGCTGGAATTCCTTGGTGAACTCATCGATGGATTCCTTGGTCTTGTCGGTCTGTACCTGGGCATAAGCCACCAGCGGACGCTGTCCCTTGGCATTCTGGATGAAGGAATAGGCGCCGTAGGCCCAGTGTTTGTCCTCGCGAAGGTTCATGTTGATCCTGGAGGTGAACTGACCGCCGAATACGTCGATCATGGCTTCGCGTGCGATTTCCGGGATTTGTCCGTAAGGCTCAACCAGGTAAGCGCCGACCACTACCGATTGCGGTGACTCGGGGCGGTCCATCAGGAAAAGTTTCCCTTTGTTTTCGGCCTCGTCCACTTTGGCGATATTTTTGGCGGGCACTTTGCCTTTCTGCCATTTACCGAAGCGGGCTTCCAGTTTCGGCAGGAGCTCATCCATGGTCAGGTCGCCTACAACAGCCAAGGTGGCGTTATTGGGCTTGAGCCAGTCGTTGTAATATTTGACCAGGTCTTCGCGGGTCATGGCCTGTACGGTTTCTTCATAGCCCGATCCCGGGGTGCTGTAGGGGTGTCCTTCGCCGTAGAGGAACTGCGGGAGGGTCCTGAAAGCCATTTGCACCGGGCTGGATTTTTCGCGTTTGATCTGAGCCAGGGTTTCATTTTTGAGCCGGTCAAACTCCGACTGCGGGAAAGCCGGGTTGAGCGCCACATCGGCGTACAGATCCAGGCTTTTGTCCAGGGTGGGCTTAAGCGTGTTCAGGCTGATGAAGGAAGCGTCCCTGCCGGCGCTGGCTCCGATCCCGGCGCCGAGGATCTGCAATTCCTCGCTGATCTCCAGCCCTGTGCGGGATTTGGTGCCCTCGTCCAGCATGTTCATGGCCAGGGAGGCGGTGCCCGGTTTGGCGGACTGGTCGGTAGCGGTACCGGCGTCGAACACCATGTTCATGACCACGGTCGGCACGCCCGGCCGGCGGGCGAGCACCACTTTCATGCCGTTTTTGAGGGTAGCGTGCTGGAGGTCCGGGAATTTGGATTCCACAGGTTCACCCATTTCGGGCAGGCCTTTATCGCGATCCACATCGGATGCGGTCACGGAATAATCCGGGAAAGGCGTGCAGGTGATGGTGTGCTTGCCCTGGGAAAGCCATTTGGCGGCCGCCTTGCGGATATCTTCCGGGGTGGCCTTGGAAATGGTATTCAGGATTTTCTTGTAATAATCGGGCGAGCCGCCGTAAACCTCGTTTTGGGCCAGGATATCCGATTTGCCGCCGAAGCCGCCGATGCGTTCAAGGCCTTTGATGAAGTTGGCGAAGTACTGCGACTTGGCGCGGTACAATTCGTTGTCCGTAGGGCCGTCTTTCAGGAACTTCTGCAATTCTTCGATCAGCACGCTTTCCACTTTTCCGACGTCCTGCCCCGGTTTTACATTCGCCTGGACGATGAAGTTGCCGGCAATTTCCTTGATCGAAACATAGGCATTGGCCGAGCTGGCGATCTGATCTTCGTAGACCAGGCGCTTGTAGAGGCGGGAATTCTTACCGACAGAAAGAATGTCGGAAGCCAGGTCGAGATAAACGGCTTCGGGGGTTCCCCATTCCGGTACGTTCCAGAACATGGCTACGCGCGCTTCCGGGACGCGGTCCTGGTATTCCTCGCGCGTGTCGGCCGTGCGGACCGGGATATTGACCTCAGGCCGGACGATGGTCGGCCCCGACGGAATGTCGCCGAAATACCTGACCACTTTTTTATAGATTTCCTCGGCCTTGACGTCGCCGGCGATGACCAGAACGGCGTTGGCCGCACCATAGTAGGATTTGAACCATTGGTGCACGTCTTCCAGGGACGCGGCATTGAGGTCTTCCATTTCACCGATCGTCGTCCAGGAATAAGGGTGTCCTTTGGGGAACATGGCCTTGGTCATCAGGTCGAATTGCTTGCTGTAGGGTTGGTTGTCCCCCTGGCGTTTCTCGTTTTGGACAACGCCGCGCTGCTCGTCCAGTTTGGCCTGGTCGATTGCGCCGAGGAGGTGGCCCATCCGGTCGCTTTCCAGCCAGAGCACCTGATCGAGGGACGCCAGCGGCACGTTCTGGAAGTAGTTGGTGCGGTCGGTATTGGTGGTGCCGTTCAGGTCGGTGCCGCCGATCCGTTCCAGCACCTGGAAGTAATCGTCGTTGAAGTGTTCGCTGCCGTTGAACATCAGGTGTTCGAACAGGTGGGCGAAACCGCTTTTGCCGGGTTTCTCATTTTTGGAGCCGACATGGTACCAGACGTTGACCGCTGCGATGGGGGCCTTGTGATCTTCATGGACCACCAGGGTGAGGCCGTTCGGCAGTATGAACTTCTGGTAAGGAATGTCAATGTCGTCCGGTTTGAAATACATTTCGGACTGAGAGAAGACGGGCGCCGCCAGCGCAGCGCATAAGAGCGTCAGAAGGGTGAAACGTTTCAACATAACCTGCTATTTGATGAATAAAAATATGATCTCCAACCTGTTGTTTTCAGGTTAGTCAAATTTATCCTCGACTGTATACGTTTGAAAATGCATGTACCTGTCAAGCTTGCTGCAACACAAATCGGTAAATTCAGGAAAGGGAATAACAGCACGTTCCGGCGTTGGTCCTTGATTGCGAACATAAAACGGGTACAAACCGACTAGTTATAAGGCTAAGCAAAAGTAGGGAAATCCGGATGGAACACCTAGCTGCGGGGCGGTTAATTTCTACAAAACCGGCAATTTAATAGACAAAACAGCGATTGAGGCAAAAAAAACTGTCGCCCCGAAAAATCAAGGCGACAGAACAGGAGACACCTAATCTCCTTTAAACAATTGAACACCCAATTGACCTATATCTTTTCTTCTTTCGAAGTTTATGCTCTCGCTTTCAACACTACAAAGATAAGGCGGTTCACCGCCGCGTTCAGATGATAAAAATCAGCATATCCGGTGATATTTATCCTTTTTCATTTCTTCCCGGCTATGTTAATTCATGTTTAATATTAAAATAATTGACGCGCGAATGGATAGTTTTTACTAAAATTGATTCTCTTTGTTCGCAAAAGCCAAATAGAATGAAAAAGATCCTTTTCCCGACAGATTTTTCTGACGCCTCCAACAAAGCCTTTATCTATGCGCTTCAGTTGGCCGGCAAAACCGGGGCTTCCATTACCACCATCCACGTATTCAAAAAACCGGACATTTCGGCCGTTCACCTGCCCGTAAGCCTTCAGGATTTCTACGACTCTGTGGATCTGTACGAGTTTGAAAGCTATAAGGATGCTATACCCCCTCTGGTCGACATGGCCAACGCGTACGGTTTCGGGCATGTGGAACTGAACCACGTACTGAAGGAAGGCGAGACCGTTGAAACGATCCTGAAAATAGCCGGGCAGGAGAAAGCCGACCTGATCGTGATGGGCACTACCGGCGCCCGGGGGCTCAAGGAGATCTTCCTGGGCAGCGTTACCGGTGAGATCCTGGAAAATGCCTGCTGCCCGGTCCTGGCTGTGCCGGAAAAAAGCGACTTTGACGGGGTGATCGACAACATCGGATTCGCCACCAGCTACCACGAGGAGGAGCTGAAGGCGCTCGAAACGCTCTCCGCTCTTTTTGAGGTGTTCAATCCCGAAATCCACTGCATCAACGTCGACCTGTCGCATACCGAAGAAATAACCCATCAGATGGATAAATTTGCCGTGCACCTCAAGCAACACGGTAAAAACGTGTCGACCCACGTATTGGAAGGTACGGATTTTCAGGAGGCCGTAACCGACTTTCTGGAGCAGAAACATATCGACCTGTTTGCCATGGTTACCCATAAGCGGAGCTTTATCCAGGAACTTTTCCATTACAGCAAAACCAAAATGTTGTCCTACCACGCCAGTACCCCTGTCCTGGCCTTGCACGTTTCCTGAAAGGCCTTTTGGAATAATTCCGTAACTTTACAGGGAACAAGCTGATCGAAAAATGAAACGATTGCTCCTGGTGGCGTTCCTCTTCTCATGCGCCGTTCCGGCATTTGCCCAGGACGGCCGCTGGTACCGCTTATCCGGAAAATCAGTCCTGGAGATCAAGACCGCCCGGCCGGAAAAGGTTGCGCATTTCCAGCTTCTCCAGCGCCAACCGGCCGGCAAAAAGCGGGGCGCCTCCCCTACCCTTCTCCGCAAGGCCAACCTGCCGGCCGCCTGGAAATACGAAGACCTCGCCTTCTTTTGCAAGATCGAGGTCCGCTTGGAGGAATTTGCCGATTTTCCCATCAAATTCAGGATCGGCGAAGTGCAGGAAGTCGAAAAACTGGAAGGAAAATATTAAGTGAAATGCAGGAACCACCACCATTCAAAGCACCTGTCATCAGTCTGAACCGCCTCAGCAAATCCTACGGGAAAACCCAGGTCCTGTTTGACATCAACCTGGATTTTTATCCCGGTCAGGTCATCGGCTATATCGGCCCGAACGGCGCGGGCAAATCCACTACGGTCCGGATTCTGGCCGGTTTGGACGGCGAGTTTTCAGGCGAAGCCACCATTTGCGGCATCGATGTGAGGAAGGATCCCCTGGGGGTAAAACAAATGATCGGCTATGTGCCCGAAATGGCCGAACTGTACGACGTACTGACCCCCAGGGAATTCCTGACCATGATCGGGCGGCTGCACAACCTGTCGGATGCCGTGACCCTGGAGCGAAGCCTCCGCATGCTCCGCTTTTTCGGGCTGGAAACCAATGCCGACGACCGGATGGACACTTTCTCCAAAGGCATGCGCCAAAAGGTGCTGCTGATCTCGGGACTGCTGCACAATCCGCAGGTCCTTTTCCTGGACGAACCGCTTTCCGGCCTCGACGCCAATTCGGTGATCATGGTCAAGGAGATCATCTCCAGGCTGGCCGCACAGGGCAAAACCGTTTTCTACTGTTCCCACATGATGGATGTCGTGGAAAAGGTATCCGACCGGATCATCCTGATCGACAAAGGCCGGGTGGTGGCCGACGGCACCTTCAACGAATTGAAACAGCAGGAGGGCGAATCCCTCGAACAAGTCTTCTCCAAACTGACCGGCAAACAGGATCTCGACCAAATGGCCGGCGACTTTATGGAATCCTTTCGATCCGACGAGCAATGATCAGATTCTGGCTCTTCATAATACGGCTGCTGAAACCCCTGTGGAAGCGCCTCGGGGTCAATTATGACCAATTGAAAGCGCTGATGGAAGCCCGGTTGCTGATGGAGACCCGGCGCAGGAAAACGTGGCAGCAGAACAAATCCTCCAATTCGGGCGGCAGCAGCTGGCTGATCTACCTCTCCTTCTTTTTCATCGGCGGCGGCGCATTGGCGGCCATCATCCAGTTCGACCATGTCGGCAGCGGCCTCACGCTCTATTTCCTGATCTGGATGGTCTTCTTTTCCGTCACCCTGATCAGCGATTTCACGGAAGTCCTCATCGACGTGCGGGACAACTATATCGTCCTGCCAAGGCCTGTGAACGACCGCACCATCAGCGCCTCCAGGCTCATGCACATCGTCATTTACCTGGCCGGCCTTACCGTTCCGTTCATGCTGCCCGCGCTGATCTACATGGCCGTCATGTTCGGCATAAGCGGGGTGCTGATCTTTATATTCCTCCAGCTCCTCAGCGAATTGATGGTGGTCTTTGGCATCAACCTGATCTACCTGGGCATCCTCCGGTTTGCCTCGCCGGCCCGGTTCCGGGACATGATCGGCTATTTCCAGATCGCCCTGACGGTCATGATTTTTGCCGGTTACTACCTCACTCCCCGCCTATTGGACTGGGACCGCGTAACCGCCGTCAACTTCCTGGAAAAACCGCTGTCGACGATCCTTCCGCCGGCCTGGCTGGGCAGCATCTGGGAGGTTCTGCACGAGGGGGCGGCCGATACGGTTTCCCTGTTTCGCGCAGGATTGGGCATTTTGGTTCCCTTGCTGGGGATCTGGCTGGTCGTTCGCTTTCTCGCCGGCGGATTCAACCGCAAACTGATGGCCATCAGCATGGGCGTTAAGTCCGATGCCGGCCCGGTCATCCGTAAAAGGAACCAACCCGGATCCGGTTATATGGACCGCCTGAGCAGATGGGTCTGCAGGTCCCAGGCCGAAAAAGCGGCATTCGACCTGACCTGGCTGATGACCGCCAGAAGCCGGGATTTCAAGGTCAAGGTCTATCCCAGTTTCGGATTTATACCGGTATTTTTCCTGTATATGGCCATCCAGGGAAAGGGCACCCTGGCTGAGCGGTTCATGGAGATCCGGAGCGGCAATTATTTCCTGTTGTTGCTGTATATGTTGTTGCTTGCGGTTTCCACACCGCTGGTCAGCATCCGGTTTTCGGATAAATACAAGGCCTCCTGGTTGTTCATCACCTCACCTGTAGCCAGAAAAGGAGAATTGATCGCCGGCGCGTTCAAGGCGGTCATGGGCAGGTTTTTTGTCCCGTTCTTCCTGGTTTTTGCCGTCATTACGCTTTCCTTCTGGGGTGTCAAAACGGCGCCCCATATCCTGCTCGCATTCGTCAACCTGTCCATCATCTCGGTCATCATCACGTACCTGACGCCCGACCTGCCCCTGGCAGCACCCTGGGAGGAGGCCAAAAAAGGGGGCCAGGTGGCGACCAATATCCTGACCACGGTTGCGGTGGGGGTCATCGGCGGTTTCCATTATTTGCTGGTGCTGTTCACCCCGGGTTGGGTTTCCTTTGTTGCGGCTGTGGTTTTAATATTACCTTTGTATTTCCTTTTGAAACGATTATCTGCGTTAAAGTGGACCTGAAGAAAAACACCCTTCCATGATCCTCAATCAATTGACTAAAGTTGATATCCTCGCTGTAGGCGTCCATCCCGATGATGTGGAGCTGAGTTGCAGCGGGACCTTGCTGCATCATATCAAAATGGGCAAAACAGTGGGTTTGCTCGACCTGACGCGCGGTGAATTGGGTACCCGGGGGAGCGCTGAAATCCGGGATGCCGAAGCCCGGTCCGCCGCAGAAATCATGGGCGCCAAATTCAGGAAAAACCTGGAGTTTGCGGACGGCTTTTTCGAATACACCAAGGAAAACGTGTTGAAAATTGCCGCGGCCGTACGGTCCTGTCAGCCGGAAATCGTTTTGGCCAACGCCTTGTCAGATCGTCATCCCGACCACGGCCGGGCGGCAAAACTGGTGGCGGAAGCCTGCTTTTACAGCGGTCTTCAGAAAATTATCACCTATGGGGAAGACGGCGCCATCCAGGACAGGTGGCGGCCCGCAGCCGTCTATCACTATATCCAGGATCACAACCTCGAACCGGATTTTGTGGTGGACATCACACCGTATATCGACCGTAAAATGGAGCTGATCCTCGCTTTCCGCTCCCAGTTTTATGCGCCGGATGCGCCGGAATATTCCAATGAACTGCAATCGCCCATTTCCGGGCAGGATTTCCTGCAATTCCTGAAAGCCAAGGCGGCTACTTACGGCCGGCCCGCCGGCTTTGAATTCGGCGAAGGCTTCAACGTGAACAGAACCATCGGGGTACGCTCCTTTTTCGATCTTTGCTAGTGGCGCGAAATTTGAGTGGTATCTATATTTCGCGCCACTAACTATTCCCGGATGGAATTCAGGCCGGCATAGTAAATCAGGTTCCACTCGCCGTCCTGTTTGGCATAACGCCGCATGATGGCGTACTGCCCCGACCGGTGGATCATGTTCTCCGTGACGATATCATCGCCGAAGATCTCGAAATATAGGTCAAAATCCGAATGGGCCGGATCAACGGGCTTGTGCATGAGCCAATCCTCCTTTTGCCAGCGGAATTCGCGCCCGGCAATGGTCAGGCTGTCCGCATGATCGGGAATGCCTTCCAGCGGAAAAACGATATGTTCCATCTGATAGAGGCTGTCTTTCAAAAAGCGCTGATAGAAGGTCGTGAAATCCTCCGGCAGGTTTACAGGCAAGGCGCTCGCCTGCTCTTTGGGCTTGCAGGCGCTGAAAAAAAGGGCAACCGGGATAAGCGGCAAACAGATCAATTGAAGTGGTTTCATCTGCGATTTTTTGAAAGAACGCCGAAATAAGGAAAAGTGACATATTTACCGGCTGCCTTTGAGCGAAAGAACGCAGGCCGCCAGGTCCGCTTCGACGGGTGATGCAGGTAAATGAGCTTTCCGGAAACCCAGCGCTGATAGCCTTCCCGCTGTCGACGCACCGATGGCCACGACTTGCCGGTTTTCGAGCTTTTGCAACGGATCAGGGACCTTTTGAAAAAAAGCCTCAGCGTTCAACGGGCTGGTAAACACATACAGGTCCGCATCCGGCGGCTCCGCATCCGGGGCAATTTCGTTTTTGTAGACGATGAGATCAAGGGCGGTAATCCGGTCATCCATCTGATGGCGGACGGACTGAACGGAGGTGGCGGCCCTGGGAAACAAAACCCTTGAGCCGCGGGCGATCCGGAGAAAGGATTGAGCAACCTCCTGCGGCTTTCCTGATCCGGCAAATGCAGTTTGGATCCCCAGCGTTGAGAGGTACCGGTCCGTACCCGGCCCCAGGGCTGCAATTTTGGCCTGCGGTTCAGGAAGCCCTGCTGCGCGAAGGCCTTCGTAGAAAAAACGCGCTCCTTGTTTGCTGTAAAAAAAGATCCAGTCCGATTCGGGAATTTCCAGGAAGGGCTCCGGAGAGAAGGTCAGCAATGAGCATCCTTCGACCCGACAACCCTGGGCCTCCAGCACCCGGCTGAACAGCGAGCCGGATGCCAATTCGCGCGTGATGAAAATCTTCATGTCCGCCTGCGTTCCGTCCGGTCATTCCTCTTCCCAGAGCAACCGGATGCTTTCGGCGATCGGTTCGCCGTCGTCGTTGCGGCCGATGGTGAATTCGACCTCATCGCCTTCGCGAAGTTCGGTGAAATCGCCGTCGATCACGCTGGTATGGTGGAAGAACAGGTTGTTGGGCGGATATTTGATAAAGCCGTAGCCGTTTTTCAGACTGAAGATCTCCCCTACCAGGATCTCACCTTCCTCGAATTCCTCAAAAGCCTCGTGGCCGTTGGTAGCCGGCTCCACCTGGTAGGCTTTCTTGCCTTCAGTCTGGACAAAGATATTATTGACCAGCGGGTCATTGCGTTTGAGCCGGTTGTCGATCAGTTCGTGCATGGCGATCGGATAGGTCACTTCCTCCAGCAATTCCTGGGAAGTGCGGGTGATCATGCGCTTGCCGATCTCGTTCTCATATTCGAAATCCCAGCTCAGGACCATGACCCGGACGCCGGCGCCGTTCAGTTTGCGGATCAGCGGAACGTAATCTCCGTCGGAGCTGATCAGGACCAGTACGTCAAATTTGTCGTGTACCCCCTGGTCATAAGCTTCCAGGGCCAGGTATACGTCGACGCCTTTTTCTTCGCGGCGGCCGAAGGTAGAGCGCAGGGGCAAAAAGTGGGTCATCACCCCGGCAGACATCAGGATATCGTCGAAAACCCGGTCCCAATACAGGGTATCCCCGCGTTGTTTGGCTTCAAAAGCGTTCAGCCGGCCCCTGAAATAATGGGCCGAAACGATCTGGGCCAACCGGACGTCGACATTTTCCTCCTGAGCGACCTGGTGGCGGATGAATTCATGCAAACCGGAAATGCTGAGCCGTCTTCTTCGCTGGTGATCGTAATTGTAATAGTTGCTTACGTGCAGAAAGTAATTGCCATCGTAAAAAACCCCGATTCTGGTCATCTTTTCTCGCATCTTATCTTATTAATTTAAATTAACATATCTTAATTGCGCGTAAATGAGGGTTTAAGGTGGGGGTATAAGCGGTTTGTCAAATTAATTTACCGGCCTGAACTGCTCAGGCCTTCTGCTACCTTTTCGGCAAGTTGATAACTGGTACTGGCTGATAGTTGGATTCTGGCGACCGGGGCGTCCCAGGTATCTGCTTTGGCGGCCCATACGTGAAAATTGCCTGCCGGGTCTTTTTCGCAATATACGCCCAACGGCATCTGGCATCCGCCTTCCATTAATTTGAGGACTTTTCGTTCTATATTGGTCACTGCTGAAACTTCCGGATGGTGGATTTGTTTCAGCGCGTTTCTAACTTCCAGGGCCTCGGCTTTGACTTGCCAGGCAAGGACTCCCTGCCCGGGCGCCGGCACAAATTCCCGGGGGTTGAGCCGAATGACCTGAATGCCGTTCAGGTCGGGTTTCAGTCTTTCAAGCCCGGCTGCGGCCAGAAGAACGGCATCGACCTGGCCTTCGCGCAGTTTCCGGATACGGGTGGGGACATTGCCCCTGATATCGGAAAACCGGATATCCGGCCTGAAAAACAGCATTTGCGCTTTTCTTCTGGCGGAAGAGGTTCCGACGATCGCACCTTCTTTTAGTTGAAAAAGTTTGCCGTCGACTGTGGCGTCCTGGCGGCATAGCAACCAATCTGCGGGGTTTTCGCGATAAGAAACCGCGCCGATCACCAATCCTTCCGGGTTAGCGGTGGGAAGGTCTTTCATCGAATGAACGGCAAGGTCTATTTCGTCGAGGAGTAATGCTTCTTCTATTTCTTTTGTAAAGAAACCTTTTCCTTCAATTTTATCAAAGCTAAGATCTTGTATCCGGTCACCTTTTGTCGATATAATGACCAATTCAGTGTCAATTCCTTTTTCGCTTAGGGCCTGTCGGGTGTGATTGGCCTGCCAAAGGGCCAATTCACTGCCCCGTGTACCGATCCTCAAAGTCATTCAAAAATATTGTATTTTTTTCGGGCGGGGCAAAGATAGTAAATTCTTCTGCCATTTGATCCGATAAATTTCATTTTTGCATGGCCGGAGTTGTGCCGGTGAGGAATAAACTGCACTGAGAGGGATGGAAACAAAAAGCCCCGTGGCAAACACGGGGCTCCAACTTTACACTCACTAGTTTATGAAACTAAAGCCAACTTTTCTTTTTATGCGGATCCGGCAGTAAAACGCATACATGCGTGCGAATCTGAATATATAATGTTTAAACTCGGATTTTATTGTAAATGTTTCAAGAAGAAGAGTTAAAAAATATTTAAATCTATAAGAAACCTGTCTTTTAGGGAGATTTGGGGCCGTTTTTTCGGGCAAACAGCATTTTGAACCAGAAAAAAGGCGTCAGCAGCCGCTCCCGCAGGTTGAAATCGGTGTACATGTCGGAAAGGGATTTCAGCATTTTACGGTTGCCGGAAATCACGTATCCCATCAGGTTTACAATAGCCGGATACCGCATAACCTCCTGTAATTTCCGGCTCAACTTCATTTCCGAGCCCAGCACCCTGGCAACCCTGACGTCGTAGGCTTTCATGGCCTCCGCACTGAAATCATTGGCCTGCAGGCAGTTGACCGCCTGGTCCGCAGCTATGAACCCGCTGTAGAATGCATTGCCGATGCCCTCCCCCGTCAGCGGGTCGATCAGGTGGCCGGCATCGCCGACGAGCATGAAGCCGTCGCCGGAAATGGAGCGTTCTTTTGACCCCAGCGGCAATCCGTAGCCGGTGACCGGACCGGTCCTTTCGGCGGCGGCAAACCGGTCCCGGATCAGCGGATGATGGGCGATCAGGTCGTCCAATACCCGGTTCAGGTTTATTTTTTTCTGCTTGAGGATATCGCTGCGCATGCCGATCCCGACATTGGCATGGCCGTCCGGGAGGGGAAAGATCCAGAAATACCCGGGCGTGATTTCCCGGATGAAGTGGAGCTCGATGAATTGGTCGTTGCTGAAACCTGTAACGCCTTTATAATAAGCCCGGAGTGCCGCGGCATGGTGCCTGGGATCCTTTTCCAGCCCGGCGGTTTTGCGGCTGAAGGACGAATGGGCGCCGTCGGCAATGATCAGCAACCGGCAGCTGATGCGGCGTTCTCCCTGATTGACCACCACCTCCCAACCGTCGTCTGTACGGTTATAAGCCGTGGCTTCCGAGGACGGCCAGAAATCAATATTGGGCCGCCTGGCGATCTCATCGGTCAGAAACCGGTCGAAATCCAGCCTGCGGCAAACATACCCGGGAGGAGCGCCGTCCGAATCGCCGGTTGCCGTGTTGAAAGGCACATCAATGACCCTTCCGTTGGGGGCAAGGAACCGGATGCCCCATACCCCGACGCTGGGCGCCGCTGTGTTGAACCGTTTGAGAATTTCAGGATCCAGCCGGTTCAGCAAGGTGGTCACCTTCCCGCTGACGGCGTCTCCGCAGATCTTGTCCCGCGGAAATTCGGCTTTATCCAACAGTATGCAGGGAATGCCGGCATAGCTCAACTTCAGCGCGCACGCTGCGCCGCCCGGGCCCGCGCCGACTATGCAGATATCGCTATGAAGCATGAAGATTGGTCTTGGTGAGGCGGGGAGATAAAAAAAAACCTGGCGCCAGATCTAAGGATAGAACGCCAGGCAAACTATCAGTGTAGTTCATAATTCAAGGCAAAGGTACACTTAAAAGCTGAACCTGCAAATTTTTTTCCCGATTTTTGAAAAATCATTGTTTTGAGAAATGCCCCCGGACTTCGGCCGGAATGATCTCCTGCAGCAAAACATCCTGTTCGGGATTATTTTCTATAAAATACCAGTTTCCGGCGTCTTTTTCAGCAACGCCGAACAGGGATTTCTCCGCCAGTATCCGGAAGGTTTTGTTTTCCTTGTTGAAAGCGACATTGTCCTTTCCGAATGTCGTTTCAAAGCTCGTTTTCAGGAACGGCAGCACGTCGTCGCCGTAAAGCTCTCCCTCAAAGCCGATGGTCATTTCGGCGGAATAGCTGATCTGCGTGAAAAGGAGCGTATCGAAAGGGAATACGGGCGAGATGGAATTGATTTTCATATCCTTGAACTGGATATCCATGCCGCTGTTCTCCATCTGGTCGAACAAGGCCAGCATTTCTTCCCTTGAGGCCAGGGTGAAGAGTGCCGGGTAGGTCAGGTCCAGTACCCCGTTCCAGTCCTTATTGGCGGTTGCGGCAATAAACTGATCCAGCCTGGCGGTGATGGCCGCTTCCGTTTTATCCTGGGCGGCCGCCTGCCCCGGCAGCAACAGCCAGGCGGCTAAAAACATATTGAACAGCAGGGAGCGCTTCATTTTTACAATTGTACTTGAATTAAAAATTATAGGTTACCCCGGCCCGGTAATCCAGCGGGGATTCGATCGTATTGGACGGCTGGTTGAAATTGTACATCAGCAGCACTTCAAAACCCCAAGGCCCGCCGCCTCTGCTGGAATACCCCAGCCCGACATAGCCGGCCCCCCTGGTTCTGCGATCGGCCACCAGCATCTGCCCGTCGTAAGAGATCAGCGGCTCGTTCTCATAATCGTATTCCACCTGCGCAAAAAAGGTCTGAATAGGGTGAATGCGCAAAAAGGCGCCCGCGCCCCATTCCGTAGGGTTGATCTTTTCGATGCGGCCGCCGCCGAAATCAACCCGGTAATTGTAATACAGGAAATAAGCCCTCGGGCCGGCCGACAACCAGGGCAAAACCTTATAGCCGACCATCGGGGCAAGGCCGAAAGTGAACAGACTCTCGCCGTATCCTCCGTTGAATCCCAAGGTAACATGCGTGCCGTACCAGAGCCTGTACCCGAAATTGGCATCAGCGTTCTTTTTGCTTGTCGTCGAAACACCCTGTCCGTAAATCGGGTTTAAGGCACAGGCAACCACCAGGCAGAGGGCGGCGAAAAGGCTTTTTTTATTCATCTCCATATGTCTTTTGGGCAAATATAAGCCGCAATCATTAAAACGGCCGAACAAAAAAAGTATTGCAATAATGACGTTCAGGCAACTTTTCCAAATATTCTCCTCTTTTATATCAAATTAGTCGTAAATTGCGCCGTCAAATTAGAACCCGGTCTTTTGCAAAACCCCGGAAATTAACATCTACTCCGAATAAAATTTGGATTAAATTGGGAGCGACATTCAGGGGAGGAATTCACCAACAATGCACGGTTATTCTTGAAAATGCACACCTGCCACCATTACATTCAGCATTTTATTACCCCAACCATTAATGCTCTCCTCTTCAAATTTGCTCTCGCAAATTAGAAATTTATTAACCATTCGATATGAAGGCAAAATTTACACTTTGCTTAGGACTGCTCTTTTGTGCCTGGACTGTTGCGTTTTCTCAACCTGCCAATGACGATTGTTCCAACCCGCAGGTCATCAACCTGAATTCGCCCGCGCCATGCCCGTCGACAACCCCCGTAAACACGGTTGTCAACGGAACAACCACAAACGCGACGCCGATATCGCCTTATCCACTGCTGCAATGTACCAACGGCGACCAGAACGACGGCCCTGCCGCGGAAGTCTGGTACTCCTTTGTGGGTGTTTCCAACGTCATTGATATCATCGTCAACGGCTTGCATACCCCCAACGTGATCTTGTTCAGGGGGACGGATTGCTCCTTCCTCACGCCGCAGGACTGCGACCGGGGCTCCAACGGCACACTTACCCTAACGCAGAATATTCTGGTGGGCGAAACCTATTATTTAATGGTTTCCGGCGGAGATATCAGCGATCAGGGCAACTTCACCCTCACTATACGAAGCAGGAACAACTGCAACCCCTGCTTGCTGGATCAAACCCTGACCGTTTCGCCTCCGCCCATTAACGGCACCTATTCATCCGGCCAGGAAGTGACGGTCTGCATGACCATCAACGACTGGGACGTCACCTCGACCATCGAATGGCTCCACGCCGTAACCGTTCAGTTCGGCCCGGGTTGGGATGTCACCTCCCTGCTCCCGCAACCCCCGGCTCCCTGTACCGCTACCGGCGACTGGCACTGGTACGACTCCTGGGTCAGCTCAAATACAGGGCAGGTCTTCGGACCGGGGTTCGCCTTTGACTCAAGCCAGGGAGGGCCGTTTGACGGCAACCCCGGCAACAACTGGGGGGACCCCTGCCAGAACCCCGGCGGAGGAGATTTTCCGATCACCTTCTGCTGGACGGTTTCCGTTTCTGACTGTATGGACACCGGCGGCCCCAACTTCACCGGAAACGACCTGAGCATGGTCATAGAGATCTGGTCGGACGGCGATTCCGGCTCCTGGACCCAAACCGGTTGCAACTCGGGGTTCACCTTCAATTTTCTGGCATCGGTGGTTTGTTGCTCCGGGATCGAACCCATTGCCGTACCGACACCGACCTCCTGCCCCGGCGCCAACGACGGCAGCATTCAGATCGATCCGCTCGGCGGCACTTACCAGTACTATGTTTTCTATAATAACGGATCCACACCCATCACCACCATACCGCCTACCAGCAATATTGTCGACCTCAATAACCTGGCTACGGGCAGTTACAGTATTGTAGCTGTTGATATCGCGAGCGGTTGCAACCTCAGCGTCAACCCGCAGCCGGTGGTCATCACGGACGGAGACCCGCCGCAGGCCTTCCCTGATGCGGATACCCCCTGCCCGGGCAATCCGTTCACCCTCACCGGCAGTACCGACGGCTTTGGGTCGAATAT
Organism: Lewinellaceae bacterium; assembly: GCA_020636325.1. Classification (GTDB taxonomy): domain Bacteria; phylum Bacteroidota; class Bacteroidia; order Chitinophagales; family Saprospiraceae; genus JACJYC01. Next base: position 604,121 of record JACJYC010000003.1, on the reverse strand, counting down.
TCAATACCACTGGACCGGCCCGGGAGGGTTCAACCAGAACGGTCAGGTCGTCCATCCGACCCAGGCCGGCACCTACACGCTCGTGGTTACGGTGGACGGATGCCAGTCGGAACCGCAGACCGTCAACGCCCAATTCGTCGATTTCTTCATTGAGGCGCAGGCCAGCCAGACATCGGTATGCGTAGGCGCCAGCGTTGAATTTGCCGCCCTCGGTACCGGCATTACCAGCGTTCAGTGGATCAATACCAATACCGGTCAGGTGCTTGGCACCAGCAACCCGTTTGACTATACGTTCACGCAGACCGACCTGGCCGACAGTCCGATCACCATCCAGGCGGTGGCTACCGATGTCAATGGCTGCGAAGCCACTGACGACCTGGTGATCACCGTCAATCCGTTGTCGGAGATCACCCTGGATGTACAGGGCACCTGGTGCGTGGGCAGCACGATAACCGTGACCGCCAGCGGTGCGCAGTCCTATTTCTGGGAAGACGGCCTGTCGGACAACCCGAGATTCTTTGTCATCGACCAACCCGGGCCGTTCCAGTCCCAGATCTTCGGCCAGGACGCCAACGGTTGCCAGGCGGAAGGTTTACTGGATATTTATATCGACCCCTCTCCTACCGTTTCCATCAACGCCTCTGCTACCACCATCTGCAAAGGCGAATCGGTTACGCTGACCGGGGTCGGGGCAAACTCATACAGCTGGAGCACCGGCGCCAACAACACGCCTTCCATCACCATTACGCCCATGACCACGACCATCGTCTCGGTTCTGGGCACCAACCTGGCCGGCTGTTCAGATGATGCCGAAGTCACCATAACGGTGGTAGACCCCATCACCGCGCCTGTTGTCAGTTGCGGCGCAGCAACGCCAAATTCCGTGTCATTTACCTGGCCTGCCGTCACCGGAGCAACCGGCTATAATGTTACGGTCAACAGCGGCCAGACCGGGACCCTGACCGGCACCACCTACTCGGTTACGGGCCTTGCACCCGGTACGCCGGTAAGCATCACCGTTGTGGCGATCAGCCCGAACCCGGCCTGCCCGAACCCGTCGACCACCATCACCTGCAATTCCGTAGACTGCCCCATGGAAACGATCGCCATCACACCGGTGGCAGATATCTGTTTTGAGGCCGGGCTTCCGGTGATCGACCTGGAAGCAACCATTACCGGCGGCATGGCCGGAACAGATAGCTGGAGCGGCCCCGGCATCACCAACCCGGCAACCGGTATATTTAATGTTGATACGGCCGGTGTCGGCAACCACCAGATCATTTTTACCCACGCAGAAGGGCTTTGCGTTTACACGGATACCACCGTTATCCGGATATTCGACATCCCGACCGCCGGCCTTTCCATCGCCGACGCGCAGATCTGCAATAACCAGTCCACAACCGTGACCTTTACCGGAACGGCAGGCGCCGGCGCTACCTACACCTGGGATTTCGGCGGCGGTATTGCCGATCCCGGTACCGGCCCCGGCCCGCATCAGGTCAGCTGGACTGCGTCCGGCCCCAAAACGGTTACCGTCAGCGTTACGGAGAACGGCTGCACATCCGAGACCGCCAGCGCCTCCATCGACATTACCGACGCGCTTACGCCGCCGGCAATCGCATGCGGCAATGCCACAACCACTTCCGTTGAATTCACCTGGGGCCCCGTTGCCGGATCGACCGGATTCACCGTCAACGTCATTTCAGGCCCCACCGGTACCCTCAACGGCAACACCTATACCGTTACAGGGCTCACACCCGGCCAATCGGTCGAAATTCAGGTGGTCGCGGAAACGGATGACCCTTGCGGTTCTGTTTCCAGCAATTTCACCTGCAGCGCATTGCCCTGCCCGGATTTCGTATTTGATATTACCCCGGTCGATCCGATCTGCCTGGGCGCTTCCTCTCCGCCGGTTACGCTGGCGGCCACAGTGACCGGCGGAACCGGCGGAGGCGCCATGACCTGGAGCGGACCGGGTGTGACCGGCAATTCCTTCAATCCGCAGACGGCGGGTGCAGGCAACCATACCCTCACGGTTACGTATGCGGAAGGCCCGTGTACCGAAAGCGAGGATATCGTTGTTCAGGTCTTTGCCATTCCGGTGGCAGGGTTTACGTTCTCGCAATCGCCCGCCTGCATCAACCAGCCGGTGACCATCACCTTCAACGGTACCGTAAGCGATCCGAATACGGCGACCTTTACCTGGAATTTCAACGGCGGCACAGCCAACCCCAATTCAGGCGCCGGCCCGATTGATGTTACCTGGGCAACCGCCGGTCAAAAAACCGTGACCCTGACCGTAACGGAAAACGGTTGCACCTCCGCGGTGTTCAGTCAGAATATTACCATTCAGAATCCGATGCCGGAGCCTGTCGTCAGTTGCATCCCAAGCCCTTCATCCATTGAATTCAGCTGGGCTGACGTACCGGGTGCGACCGGATACCAGGTCACCGTGCTCAGCGGCCCGGCCGGCGTCCAAAGCGGCAACACCTATACCGTGACCGGACTGGTGCCCGGTGATATGGTCGAAATCCAGGTTACGGCGCTCGGCAACGGCCCCTGCGGCAACAGCGTAGGCATGGGTTCCTGCACCGCCGAAGACTGCCCGGACATCACCCTGGCGATCGATCCGGTAGCGCCGATCTGTCTGGATGCTTCCGCAACAGCCATTAACCTGAACGGAACCGTTACCGGCGGAGACGGCACCGGCGCCGAAAGCTGGACCGGCACCGGCGTCAGCCCGCAAGGGGTTTTCACGCCTTCTGCCGCAGGCCCGGGAAGCCACATCATCACCTTCAGATACCAACAGGGGAACTGCCCCTATAATGTGTCCATTACCATTGTGGTGAATGAGCAGCCCTCTTCGACGTTCACGGCAGATCAGTCCGTTTGCGCGGGCGATCCCATCACCGTTACCTATACCGGCGGCGCCGACCCCGGGGCTACCTACAACTGGGATTTCGACGGCGGAACAGTGGTCAGCGGAACCGGCTCCGGTCCGTATACGATCAGCTGGCCGACCGGCGGGGTCAAGAATATTGAGCTCGTGGTGATTGAAAACAACTGCCCGTCCATCAGCTCCAGCGTAGCTGTGGAGGTGGCCGAGCCCATTGCAGCGCCGGTGATCAGCTGCGAGACCACTACGACTTCCATCAATTTCACCTGGCCGGCGGTGACCGGCGCTACCGGCTATACGGTTGAAGTACTGACCGGTCAGACCGGTACGCAAAACGGCACCAGCTACCTCATTACGGGGCTGATGCCGGAGGAGACGGCTACCATTGTCGTGACGGCTCAAACAGCCAATATTTGCGGCCCGTCCATGACCGAGCAAACCTGTTCGGCAGATCCCTGTCCCTCGATCACGGTAACGCCTCAGTCCCCCGGAGCGCTGTGCGCTGACAGCGACATACAAACCCTGACGGCGAACATTACCGGCGGAGCGGGCGGCGGAACCCTGACCTGGGCCGGAACCGGCGTGACCGACCCGTCAGGCACTTTTGATCCGGCCATGGTTTCCGGCACAACAACGGTGACGGCGACCTATGTGGAAGGCGTATGCTCGTATTCAGCCGACCTCGATATTTCGGTCAATCCGGTACCTGTGGCTTCCTTTACGGCAGCCGGCCCTGCGTGTGCCGGGCAGGATGTTATGGTGACGTTTGACGGCGCTGCCGGCGCGGGCGCAGTTTACGACTGGAATTTCGACGGGGGGACCGTCGCCAGCGGAACCGGCCAGGGGCCTTATGCCGTCTCCTGGCCGACGGCAGGCGCCAAAACCATTTCGCTGACCGTAACCGAAAACGGTTGCGTATCCGCTGCATTTACGGCCACAGTCGACATCGAGGCGCCGTTAACCACGCCCCAGGTCTTCTGCCTGGAAACCAGCACCAGCAGCATCACCTACGGCTGGCACCCGGTAGCGGGCGCACAAGGGTATGTGGTGACCGTCGTGGATGGTCCGCAGGGCGTGCTTGCCGATACGACTTATACCATCGACAACCTGACGCCCAACCAGGAAATCACGATACAGGTCGTGGCGACCGGCAGCGGCGCCTGCGGCAACAGTTCGCCGGGCTCAGCCACCTGCATAGCCAACAACTGTCTGCCGCTGAGCCTGAACCTCTCCCCTTCCGTTACCTTATGCGAAGGCAGTTCAACTCAGCTGACTTTTGATTTCAATACCGCAAGCGCCGGGCCGTTTGAGGTTACCTATTCCATCAACGGAGCACAGCAAGCGCCCATAACGCTCTCGGACAACGGGGTTGTGCCGTTCAATAACGTGACGGACAATATCTCATTGGTCGTCATCTCCATCCTGGACCTGAGCGATGCGAATTGTACCTATCCGGGCAATGCCGCCTGGGACCTGACGGTCAATCAATCCGTTGACGCGGGCACAGCCAAGGAACCCGTTCGCTTCTGTCAGGGCGAAGGACAGACCGTTGTTTTGAGTGACCTGCTTGAAGGTGCGCAAACCGGAGGCGTATGGACGGAAACCTCCGCCGTGCGGTCGACGGGCGGCGCTTTCAATCCAGCCGGCGGTACGTTCAACCCGGTCAACCAACTCCCTGCAACCTACACCTTCCTGTACCACCTGGATGCGGGCGACCCTTGTCCGGATGACGAAACAACGGTCACTGTGATCATTGAGCCGACGCCGAAAGCCGTGGCCGGAGAGGATCAGTTGCTGACCTGCGACATCAGCCTGGTTAGCCTGGGCGGCAACAGTTCGTCCGGTAACGGCATAACGTATGCCTGGTCCTCCAGCGATCCGGACGTGGTCATCTCGGACCCGACCAGCCCGCTGATCGATGTCAGTCAGGCCGGCGTTTACACGCTGACCGTGACCAATGACCTGGGCTGTTCTTCAACGGACTCTGTAGAGGTTACTTCCGAAAATGCCTCGCCTGTGGCCTCGCTCTCCATTTCGCAGATCAGCTGCTTCCAGGCAAACGACGGCGCGATAACGGTAGATGGGGTTCAGGGCGGAACGCCGCCCTACCAGTTCAGCTTCAACGGCGGTCCTTTCAATGCACAGACGCATTTCGCCTTCCTTGGCCCTGCGGCCTACACCGTGGTGGTTCGGGACCAAAACGGTTGCTCATCGGAGGTGTCCATCAATCTCACCCAACCGGAGGAATTGACGGTTACCCTGGTAACGGACCTGGAAGCGGGGCAGAATACCATCGAGAACGGGGATGAAATCACACTCAGGGCCGTTTTTGATCCGAATGTGGTGCTGGATACGATCATCTGGAAACCCGATTCCCTGGCATTGGGCAATAACCCGACCTCCATTTCGGTCATGCCAACGGAGACGACCCAGTTTTCTGTGACAATTGTTGATGAAAACGGGTGCAGCGATTCGGACGACGAGACCATTTTTGTCCGGAAGGTGCGGCCTGTTTACATACCGAGCGCTTTTTCGCCCAACAATGACGGATTCAATGATATTTTTTATATCCAGGCGAGGGATAACTCCGTTACCAGGATCAAATCCTTCCTGATCTTCAACCGTTGGGGTGAAAACATGATGGAGTTGTATGATTTCCAACCGAATGACCCAGGCTACGGCTGGGACGGCAAGCACCGGAGCAGGCCTATGAATCCCGGCGTATACGTTTATTTTGCCGAGATCGAATTTACGGATGGAGAGGTCATCCTGTATAAAGGAGACGTCAACCTGCTGAAATAAGGTTCCTTATCCTAAAGACGGAATGCTCCGGCCCGCGAACGCGGGCCGGAGCATTTTTTTTCCGGTTATGCGGAGAATATCAGATGCGGCGACAGGTATCGGTCAAACCCCCTTTTTTTGTAAATAGTTCTACAAATACACAAATACTGCTTTTAGAAATGCCGCCAATGCCCATTCAGCTTGGCGGCTTTTGAAATCCTTTCGCCTGAAATCATGTAATACCGTGCAATTGCAAGCTGCGCCGGGACCACAAACCAGTTCCGGCGCATATTTACCTGTCAGTGTTCTTTTTATTTGGATCAAATCTTAATTAAGTCTGAAAAACTGTCTATCTTGACAGGCAGAATGTTCTTATGAAATCCGCAAAATTCCAATCGTAAACGCTCTGTCCGTCCAATCACTTAACCGGTTTGAAGTACGAAAGGCTGAATGCCCTGAATTTGCTGCAATTTTCATTGCTGCTTCAGTGTATGACCCATCCTTTGCCCCGGCAAAGGTTTTTTGAATACTCAAATTTTCGCCATGAAAAAAACGTTTATCTCCTTCCTGACCTTCCTGGTTGCGGGCATTACTGCCTGTTTTGCCCAAACCACGTTTATCAACGAGATCAATTACCTGGCCACTAACCCAAGTTCACGCGGGGTTGAGATCGCCGGTGAATCAGGAACCGACCTCAACGGTTGGATGCTGTATTTCTATAATCCGGACGGCAGCGTGCAGAGTTCGAAAAGCCTGAACTCATCCAGTACCGTTCCCGACCAGCAAAACGGCCATGGTACCATTTGGTACGAAGTGGAGCAGTTGAACTCCGGCCAGACCAACCGGGGCGGCGCCGCATTGGTAAGGCCGAACGGTGAGGTTGAGCAATTCTCCAGTTACGGAGATACGCCTTCCGGTCAGCCGCTGACCATCAACGCCGTTGAAGGCCCCGCAAGCGGTATGTCATCGGATAATATCGGCAAGCAGACCAGTCCGAACAAATCGCTCCAGCTCAAAGGCATCGGCATTGATCTGCTCGACTTCATCTGGGGGCTCCCGCTGTTCAACAGTACCCCGGGGCAGGTGAATACGCTGCAGATCTTCCAACTGATCGGCGGGTTGCTCTTCTGGAAAGATGACGGCCAATCCGGTGACGTGATCAATGCCGTACCGATCGGCAGCGACGGTACGGAGGTTTATCCCAACCCGATCATCGGCGCCATGAACATCCGCTTTGAGCGGCCTGTCGTACTGGACGGCGCCGTGGAACTCCGCGACGGGTTCGGACGATTGATCCAGCATACCCAGGTTGCCGCCGGAGATGACCAAGCCTATATGGACTGCTCAAGATTGCCTGCCGGACAGTACTATCTCCGGTTCAATATCGACGGCAAGGTCTTCACCAAGCAAGTGATCAAGAACTGATTCAGAAAGCCCTTAGCTCTAAAAATGGCCGCTTTGGAAAAGGTTTCCAAAGCGGCTTTTTTATGGCTGCACCTGCGGGGATTTCCCGGCTATCAATGACCGGAGTATTTTTTTTCCGGTAAGTTGATGCATATCAGATACCGGCGCCGGGCCGGGTAAACAGGGGTATCTTGTGGGTATCAATGACAACGCCACAGAAACTACTTTTGAATCATTCGGAGAAACTTAGTCCCTCTTTTGCCGGCAAGTCGTAAATAATCGAGCGGCTTGCCGGCCTTTAGCCCAAGCCCTGCCAATTACCCATAAAGCTTTTATTACGTTTTTACACATGGCGATGTGAAGAAGTGGCGCCAGGTGGTTTGCCTGGCGGCCATTTCTTCTGTTGAACGCCTTTTCTATGCAAATCAGGTTTAATTGAGAGTATAAAAGCAAATGTGCAGGTAGTTAATAGTTCACCTTAAATCGAGTGTTAATGTGAATGAAACCGGTGGAGAATCCTTCACCGGTTTTCTTTTTTTAAGTCCGCCACAAGCAGCGCCTTGCGGCCTTTTGCACCGCTGCAAAATAACCTGCCGATTTACCAGCAGGCCTTTCGATTTTCTGGTAAAGTAATTCATGGTTGCTGATCGGGACCCGGAACGGCCCTATTTGAGTGAGATCGGACAAGCCTGGAAGAGATCTGCCGGTGCCTGGCAGGGAAACGGTGGGAATAAAAAAAACAGCGCCGATCCGTGTTCCGGCGCTGCTCAAGACCTAAAAGGTCACTCCTTACTAATTTTTTTTCTGTCGTTCAGTTTTTGTGTTTAATTGTCCTTATTTACGATTGATCAATAATTTTTGGGCGGTACCCGGCATTGCAGCGCCCCGGGCATCGTACAGGCCGATCCAATACAATCCTGCGGGGACATCGGCTACCGGAATTTCAACAGATTGCCCGGGAATGGTTCCCTCAACGGATTTGGTGATCAGCGGACGTCCTGCAGAATCGAATATTTTCAATTGAACTCCGGCTTCGGCATCTGTGTTCGGGATTACGACGAAGACCCGGTCGTTTGCGGGGTTCGGGTAGACCGTTGCGGATCCCATATTGTTGACCACCGGATTGATCAGGCTCCTGGCGCCTTCGCAACCGAATGCCGCTCCTACCCCAACACCGAACCAGGCATTGGTGGTGGCTTCTTCCTCCGGCGAGCAAACGCCGTAAACCGCCTGGGCATAGGCGATCGAAGCCGCCCGGGCTTCCGCGAAAGTAGCGTTGGGAGAAAGCATGATCTCCGTACCGAAGGCGATCAGTTCTGAGCGTGTAAAACCAAGGCCGGAAACAGTATAGGCATCGCCGTTGTCATTCACGCCGTCATCGGGGGCGTTGCCCGATCCGGCCGTCAGCAGGTAAAACCATTTGTTCAGCAAGCCGCTGTTGGAGTGGACGCCGCAATAGTCGTTGACCAGGTTCGGGGTGCCGCAGTCCGGAGCGGTCCAGAAATCACCGCCGTAGGTATCGGGGTTGCTCGCCCGTTTGGGGTCGTCCATCCAGCGCAAAGCCTGATCCAGGTTGTTGAAACCGTTGCTTTGGTCGATTTGCTCGCCGATACCCCATGGGTTATAATCCAGTGATTTACCCGGAAAACGCTGGAGAACATAAGCTTCGACACATGCGGCCCAGATATCGCTGAAGCCTTCATTCATTGCGCCGGATTCGCGCTCGTAGACCAGGTTGGCCGTATGTTCGCAGACGCCGTGACCGATCTCATGCGCGCACACATCCATGGAGGTCAGCGGGCTGAAGCTGCCGATCTGGGTAAACCCGAAATCCTGATAGCTGCCGTCTCCGTAGGTCATCTCTGCGCCATCCCAGAAAGCATTGTCATAACCGACGCCGTAGTGTACGTAGCTGTTAATGGCGCCGTTATTCCCGTCAAAACTGAGCCGGTTGTGGCGCTGTTTCCAGTAATCGTATACCATCGATGCGCCGAAGTGGGCATCCCAGGCAATATCGTCATTCACAGCTTCCAGGATGGTGGGCGCCGGATCGCGAACGTGTTCGGCGGTCGTCCAGGAGTTATCGTCATCGACGCATTCAGCGGCAAGATTATAGAGCAGCGGCACCGAAATGGGCGCTCCGCCCAGGCCGTTCATGTCGAGGGTATTCACGCCGCCGCCGCGGGTCTGATCGCGCAGGACGTAATAACCGAAATCAAGCAGGTATTGGGGGCTTGGGTTCAGGCCGGTCCTGGCCGTTGTCTGTATGGTTTGCTGCCCGCTGTAACGCGTGTTGACCGTGGCGCCGGCATGTTTGATGATCGCGTCCTTAAGCATGATCTTGCCGGATTGGGCGTTGACATAGACCCAATCCCGGGAAAGCGGCTCGCTGGCATAAATATTGAACTTATAGGCCAGGGCCGGGTCGGATTCCGGCGTGGAATAATCATCGACAATGACCAATTCGCCCTTGGGCTGGTAGTTGTCGTAAAGCTCGTTGAGCTTATCGGCTATTTTGGGCGCATTTATCCCATTTCTGAACTTATTGACATATTCATATACGTATTCGGAAGCGCCAATGGATTTAAACGCCAGCTCAAGCGCCTGTTTTTCGGTCAGTACCGGTCTGGTGTCGAGGTTGCGGAGGTCATAAAATTCTCCGTTCAGCGAAATCAGCAGGCCTTTCCGGGTGAAGGCAGTGAGCTGCCCGTGCTCAACCCGGATGCCTTTATAATATTGCTGGAATCGCTCAAATCCGGCTCCGGCAACGTGTTCTGTCCGTTTTACAGAACCCAGTTCGCACTGACCCGGCGCCAGCTTGAAAAACCGCTGCAACAGCGGGCGAACATCTTTTTCTGTGTAGGCGTCCTGCGCCTGCCAGTCAAAAACGATGAGGGAGGGCGTTTCCCTGATGGCATTTATTTCAACTTTGCTTATCTTGGGGTCCGATTCGAAAGTGTTCTTTTGCGCTATACCGGCTGGGATAGCAACCGTCAATGCTGCTATTCCGATCCATACTCTAAATTTGTAGTAGTTGTTGTCCATAAGTTTCTGTTTCTGTTTTTTTCAATCCAGTTCAATTACGTTGTAAAATTCCTTACATTTCGGGAAAGTGGCCGGGTCTTCTGATGTGGATAGGATTATGGGAAAAAAAAGAAGGCGCTATTTTATGTTTAGTTTTCTCTGGTTGAGCATAAATTGATTAATTTGCAACCCGTCCCCGATATTAGGCTCCACACCCATCTTCCAATCGCCTGAATTGGTAAATCTGAAAACTCTTTTAGAAGCCGTTTTTTAGTGTTATCGCCATGATTGCATATGCTTTTAATTGAAAAAGTCATCAAGCTGCTGGATGAATTCCACTTCAGCCAGTTCCGGGAACACGTCAAGCATTACAGCGTCAGATCCTATTACCCGTTGGCGTTGGTTGACGTAATTGACCGCAGGGCTGATGTGGAGCAGGATTCCGAGGGGCTGTACAAAAAAGTGTACGGCGACCCACCTAATGGCGACCGGGATATGAAGAAATTTTTTCAGCTGAGCCATTACACCTTCAAGTTCACCGGTTTTCTGGCCCGGAATTATCCCGACTATTTGCAACATAATATTACCAGGATACAGCAATTCATCAATAACGGCGACCTGACAGCGGCAAAACGCCTGTCGGAAATGGTGCGGGATGTCGCGGAAAAGATCGAAGACTTTGACACCGAGATCAAGATCCTCAGCATATTGGCCCAACAGGAGGTATTGAATGAATCGGGGAAAGACGCGCTCAAATATTATGAACGAATTGACCGCCTGCTTAAACTAAAATCGGGGATCAACGAGCTCAACAATTTCGTACTCGTTCAGTTAAAGGACAGGGGGAAAGAAGAGTTTAATTTTGATCTGGATCAGAAACTTGCCTATCTGGAAGGATTCCTCGAGAGTGAGAGTTTTGCAAAACGCATGCTGGCTCAATTGAATACCTGCCACCTCTTATATATTTTAAAGGACGACCGGTTTTACAACCCTGAAAACCTCCGCAAGCTGGAGATGATCGAAGACGAGTTGGAGAAATCCGACTACATCATTTTTCCATTCCTGCACAATATCCGGCCCCGGCTGGCCTTCCTGAAGCTGAATTATTCCATTCGCCAGCTGAACCAGGAAAAAGTCCTGCAGGAAGCTGCCCGGATCATAGAAGACAGCAAGGATGATCTTTTTTGGAACAGTTTTGTCAACCTGCCTGAAATATCCTCCATTGCCATTCAGACCAGCTATTTTGTCACCAACTATTTTACCGCTTACAGGCCCGATCACCTTCAATTGATACCTTCGGAGATCAAAGACCGAATGGAAGAACTCAAAGTGCGGTGCGAGGCCATCCTGAACAACCCTGCGCTGCAGGACCGTTTTGTGGTCCGCCTGATCAACCTGACCACCATTTATTCCGGATTGCTGCTGCTGGGCAGCAAGGAGGAGATCAAAAAAAGCATCCAGACCCTCGAGTACATGTTGCTGTCCTATCAGCAGGTGCCCTTCCATGCCTATATCGATCCGGCCTTCACCACCCTGATCATGGGGTGTTTCTGTCTGGAGGATTATGAGGAAATGGAGCGCAATTACAGACGGTATAAGAAATCGATCAAAGGGAAAACCGTGAACCCGGAGAACGACCTGGCGCTGCACGGCTTTTATTACGCCGCCAAATGGCGCGAAACCCAACGGGGGCAATACGCCAACAAACTCAGCAGCGTGCTCGAACAGGCCTCCGACAAATCCCAGCTGGAATCCACCAAAAAGACCCTTCTGGAAGTCGCCAGGTATTTCAACATTCCCATCGACACCCAGGCTTTCACCTAAACAATGTTAATTTCCGGTTGGAGGTCCACGCCGAATTTCGCCCTGACATCCCGCCGGATCAGGGTCGACAGGGCCAGGATGTCCTCACCCACAGCATCGGCCCAATTCACCAGCACCAGGGCCTGCTTGTCGTAGCAGCCCGCATCCCCTACCCTCCTGCCTTTCCATCCGCATTGTTCGATCAGCCATCCTGCAGAGAGCTTGATCCTGCCGTCGGCGCCGGGAAAATGGACCAGTTCCGGGAAGGCGGCTTTCAACCGTTCAGCTTCCGCTACCGTCACTTCGGGGTTTTTGAAAAAACTGCCGGCATTGCCGATCTTTTCCGGATCCGGCAACTTGCTTTGGCGAATGGCGGTTACCGCCCGGCTGACATCCTGGACAGTGGGGTGGGTTATGCCGTTTTCGGACAACATCTGCCGGATAGCGCCGTATTCCAGGTGGAGTTGATGATTTCTTTTGCTGAGGCTCAGCCAGATCCTGGCGATCAGAAACCGGTTTCGGTCCATATGTTTGAAAATGCTGTCGCGGTATCCGAACCGGCACTCGGCGGCATTGAAGGAAACCCGCTTCCCGGTTTTGAGCTCAAACGCCTCCAGCTTTTCAAAAACCATTTTGAGCTCCACGCCGTAAGCCCCGATATTCTGGATCGGCGCCGCGCCCGCAGTGCCCGGGATCAGGGAAAGATTTTCCAGGCCGCCGAAGTTGTGCCGAAGCGTCCACAGCACCAGGTCATGCCAAATGACGCCGCCCATCGCGCTGATCAGGACACGATCGTCGGTCTCGGCTTCGACCCGGATGCCTTCCAGCCGGTTGAGCAGGGTCAGCCCGGGGATGTCGCTCAGCAGGAGGACATTGCTGCCGCCGCCCAGGATCAATGCGACGGAATCAGCAGCCCCTTCGCGATATAGCTCATCAAGGTCCGAATCCTTGTGAATGACGGCAAAACGTTCGGCAACGGCCTCTACCCCGAAGGTGTTCAGGTTGCGCAGAGAGACCTTTTCTTCAATTTTGATCATGCTGATTGGGGCTGCTGGTCAGTTAGCGGGCAGGGCGATCCAATCGAGCCCCAAACCGCCTTTTCTGACCGCCAGTGAAACCGTATCGCCGGATGACCGATTCTCCCAAATCGGCTTATCCAGGGTGATGCGTTTTAATTTCGGTCCAAGGTAAAAAAAATAGATATGCCGGTTGGGCTCCAGGTTACTCCGCGCGGAGGCGCCGAACCGGGAGGTGAAGCGGGCTTCATGGGAAGCAAATACCGCGGGAACCACATCTTTTGCGCCAAAGGAAGAAACCTGATTGACGAGGCTGATGATGAGCGGGCTGAAGGCCACAACAGCGGCCCAGGTGGTGAATCCGATCCTGATCTTGTCGTAAAGGTCCTTTTGCCGGCGCATGACCCGCCAGGCCAATACCGTGCCTGCGACTGCGCCGGTAATCAAAGAAACTGCGATCAGCCGGTTGGGCTCCAGGTAGCGGTTGATGACGTTCAGCTCGAAAGCGTAAAGGATGATCAGGCCGAAAAAAACGGCAGCCGCCAACGGATAAACGCCTGATATACGGTCGAGCCTCATAAAAGGGGGGTTGGTTCGCCCTGTAAGTTACATTAAGTTGTTGCGTTTTCAAACTGCATTTTGGCCAGTTGGTTGTAAATGCCTTTTTCAAGCAGAGAGAGCTCCTCATGGGTGCCCTGTTCGACGATCTGACCGTTGTCGATGACATAAATGCAATCCGCTTCCCGGATAGTGGCCAGCCGGTGGGCGATAATGACGGACGTTCGGCCTTCCATCAGGGTGTTCAAGGCATCCTGCACCACTTTTTCAGATTCCGCGTCCAGGCTTGAGGTGGCTTCATCCAGGAGCAAAATGGCCGGGTCCTTGAGAATGGCCCTCGCAATGGCCACCCGCTGACGCTGCCCGCCGGACAATTTCACGCCGCGCTCTCCGACTACCGTGTCCAACCCTTCCGGGAAGGACCGGATAAAGTCCCAGGCATTGGCCAACCTGGCCGCTTCGATGATCTCTTCTTCATCTGCGTCGGGCTTGCCGTACCGGATATTATCGCGGATGGTGCCGCCGAAAAGCAGGACTTCCTGCGGTACAATGGCCAGGTTGGACCGGTACTCCGACAGGTCAAAATCCTGTATGGGGCGATCGTCAACCAGGATCCGGCCTTCATCCGGCTGGTAGAACCGGAGCAGAAGCTGGACGATGGTCGACTTGCCGGCGCCGCTGGACCCCACAAGGGCTACCTTTTTGCCGGGTTCAATCTCAAGGTTGATGCCTTTCAATACTTCGACGTCCTTGCGGGTGGGATAGGAAAACCTGACGTTCTCGTAGGTGATCTTCCCATGATAACGGGGCGCCTTGCGGGGTTTATCATCCGCCGTCAACTCGAGCTCGGATTCTTCATCCAGAATTTCCAGCACCCGGTCGGTAGCGCCCACCGCTGAAATGAGCTCCGTATAAAAATTGCCGAGGCTGGCGATGGCGCCGCCGATGATCCCGGTGAAGACGACAAAATCCACCAGATCGCCTTTGAGCATCGCGCCGGACTGAACCATGATCGCGGCCCGCCACATGATGAAAAACAGGGCCCCGAACATGACAAATATGATGAATGCTGCAAAAAGGCCGCGCATCCAGGCCGTCTTCAGGGAGATCCTGACCGCTTCATTCAGGCTTGTAACATATCTTTTCCATTCAAACTTCTCGTTGGTATAGGCCTTTACGGTCTGAATGGTTTGCATGGATTCTTCAACGACCACGTTGGTAAGGGCGAGCTGATCCTGCCTTTTCTTCATCAGCCGGCGGATATGCCTGCCGAAGACCATGGCCAGCACCACCACGACCGGAAAGGTAGCGAGCATGGTCAGGGCCAGCCGCGGCATGGTGAAGATAATGATGCCGATACCGCCGACCAGCACAATGACCTGACGGACAAATTCGGCCAGGGTGATGGAAAAGACCCCTTGCACCTGGGTGACGTCATTGGTCAACCGGCTGGTGATCTCGCCGACCCGCCGCTGTTCAAAAAACGGGATCCCCAGCGTGACCAGTTTGGCGAACAGCTCCTGCCGAAGCAGCGCAATGCTTTTTTCGCTCACGATGGCAAACAGCTGAACCCGGAGAAAGGACAGGCCGCTCTGCAAGGCCAGCAAACCGAAAAGGATGCCCATCAGTTGCCCCAGGCCGAGCCCATATTGGGATTCTCCGGAAACAACGTTAAAAATTTCACCGGGTACTTTCATGATACCCAGGAAGATAAGGCTGCCCAAACCCAGGCAGACCATACCGCCGATAAAAGCCCAGCGATAGGGCAGGACGTACTTGAAAACCCGTAACGCCCGCTTGAATTTATCTCTGGTGATCTTAACAGGAGGCTTATCGTCGCCTCCTCTTCTGCGCATTCCCATACTCGAAGCTTAAAATTACCCCAATTGAACATTTCATTCCTGAAAAAGGTTACCATAATTCGGTGCAATTTTAGCGCTTCCATAATAAAGATTTGCTTAATTTTGCCCCGAAACGGTTCCTGTCCTTACCAATTCCTCAATAGCAACAAAACAGTTCCCGCGCGCTCAGGCCTTATGGCTCACAAATTAATTGCATACTAAAGCCCATGGTCAAAAACGTTATTGCAAGGTTAAATAAATAATCCTATGAAAAGATCATTTCTATTGGCAATCCTTTTGTTTCCATTGGCTGTTTTTGCCCAGAAGCTGGAATTGGGGGTCATGGGCGGGGGCGCCATCTACAGCGGCGATATCTCTCCGGACGAGTTCGGTGTCTATTTCAATCAGATCAATCCCGCATTCGGCATTTTCGGCCGGCTGAACGTAGCCAAGCCGCTTTCCATCCGCCTGGGCATCACCAACGGCAAAGTGGACGGCGATGACATGGAAATCGGCCTGGAACAACGCGGACTCAATTTCAGAACCAACATATTCGAAGTTGCCCTGACGGCAGAGATCAATGTCGCACATGCCGGTAACGAAAAAGGTACGCAGTGGGTGCCTTATCTTTTCGGCGGCGGCGCCGTCTACCATTTTGATCCGCAAGCCAAATTTGACGGCGACTATGTAAACCTGCAGCCCCTCGGCACCGAAGGGCAAGGCCTTCCGGGCTATGAAGCCCCTTATAAACTCACCCAATTCGCCGTTCCGATGGGCGTCGGCATGCGATTCATTTTCAAGAACGCCTGGAGCCTCGGGTTCGAGTTCGGCGGAAGAAAACTCTTCACCGATTTCCTGGACGACGTATCCTCCAAAGAAGTGAATTACCTCGATATCCTGGAAGGCAACGGCACCCTTGCAGCACAACTCAGCAACCCAAAGATCAAGGACACGCCGGATGCCAACCTGACCTATGTCAGGGGCGGGGAATACCAGGACTGGTATTATTTCGGCGGGGTGACCATCTCCTTTTACCTGGGCGGCGGCGGCGCCGGTTGGGGAAGCGGCAAGGGCATCGGCTGCCCTACCAATTTCTAGGAATATCGCCAAACCAGCCGGAATTTTTCAGACCGGTTAAGGTTTAATGTAAATTTAAGGTTATCTTTACTTCCGGTAAGTTTGACCTTTATCATTCTATGAGGAAAATTTTGGTTCTTTGCAAGCAAAATTCCTGTAGAAGCCAGATGTCTGAGGGGTATCTCGATTTTTTTGCCGGAGAGCAGATTCAGGCATTTAGCGCAGGGTTGGCCTCGGACAATGTTCATCCTTTGGCCGTTAAAGCTATGGCAGAGGATAACATCGATATTTCCCAGAAGGAATCCAAAAGTTTTTCGGTTTACAACAACCATAAGTTCGACTTTCTCATCACCGTTTGCAGGGAAGTCAAAAAGAATATACCCAAGTCAATTCGCGCCAAACGGCATTTCCATTTCGAGGTTGCCGATCCGGCGCTTGCTACCGGCACTGAAGAGGAACAGTTGATCGTCTTCAGAAAAGTCAGGGAAGACATCAAAAAGAATATCCTCAAATTCATCGGTCAGGAATTGCTCCTCAACAAGCCGGTAGAAGAAGGCGATATCCTGATCAACTTTATCTGATTCCATTAGCAGTAACTTTGATATTTCGGCCATTCGATCGCTGACCGGACGGCTTGTCATTTTCAGGAACCCGAATCACCATGGAAGAACCCTCGCAATATATTGAACGGGATATCAGCTGGCTGGCCTTCAACCACCGCGTACTCCAGGAAGCCGAAAACCCAGGCACCCCGCTTTACGAACGGATCAAGTTCCTGGCCATCTACAGCAGCAACCTGGACGAGTTTTACCGGGTCCGCGTCGCCTCGCTCCGCAGTTTCCGCCAGCTCAAGAAATCCACCCGCAAAGCGCTTGAAATCAACCCCAAACAGCTGCTGAAGGAGATCCGCGAAACGGTGGACGCCCAGCAAAAGACCTTCGGCCGGATATTCACCGGACAGATCCTGCCGGCGCTTGCCGAAGAAGGCATCCACCTGGTAGATGAAACTGCATTCGGGCCGGCGGAAACGGACTTTGCCAGGGCCTGGTTCCGCCAGCGGGTGGCGCCCGTGCTGGAGGTCCGATTCACACAGGATCCGGCATCCGCGCCCTTTTTGAAAAACAAGGTCGTCTACCTGCTGGCAACCTTCGGGGATACGCCCGAACTGGCCCTGGTCGAGATCCCGGTGCCTGACCTGCCCCGGTTCGTCCCCTTGCCGTCTTCGGACGAAAACCATACCGCCATCGCTTTTCTGGATGATATCATCCGCTGCAATTTGCCGGAATTCCTGAATCGGCCGGTCTCCGGGATCTATGCCCTCAAATTCTCCCGGGACGCCGAACTCTATATCGACGACGAATACGACGGCGACTTGCTGGAAAAGATCAAAAAGGGCCTCGACAACCGCCATATCGGCCTGCCGACGCGCGTGTTATACGACAGCGCAATGCCCCCGGACGTGCTGGCGCAGGTAAAACAGCTTTGGGGTTTGAACAAAAACGACCTGATCCCCGGGGCCCGTTACCATAACTTCCACGACTTCTTTTCCTTCCCGGATCCCAAGGGCCATGAGCACCTGCATTTTCCACCGTTGCCGGCCTTGCCTTGTCCGGCATTGGATCAGTCGGAGTCTATTCTGAGCGCCATGGAAAAAAGGGATATCATGCTCCACTTCCCCTACCATCGGTACGACTATGTACTGCGGTTGCTCGGGGAAGCAGCCTCCGACCCCGTGGTGAAGTCCATCCGGATCACCCTTTACCGGGTTGCCGATCCGTCGGAGGTCATCAATGCCTTGCTGGAGGCCTGCCGGAATGGGAAGGAGGTGGTTGTGTTCATTGAGGCCAAGGCCCGTTTTGACGAGGCGACCAACCTGAAGGCCGGTGAGACCCTTACCCGGGCGGGTGCAAAAGTTTATTATAGCTATCCCGGCATAAAGGTCCATGCCAAATTGTTGCTCATTGAGGCGGAGGATAGCCGCAAACCCTCGCGTTACGCCTACCTCAGTACCGGAAATTTCAACGAAAAAACCGCCAGGGTTTACGCTGATCACGGCCTTTTTACGGCAGACAAGCGATTGACCCGCGACGTGCGAAGGGTTTTTGACCTGCTTGAGCGCAAGATCATCACCCCGGGTGTCCGGCACTTGTTCGTTGCTCCGTTTGACCTCAGGGAGCGCTTCACACAGTTAATCGATCAGGAAATAAAGCTGGCGGCTTCAGGAAAAGGCGGCTCGATCGCCGTTAAGCTCAACAGCCTGGAAGACAAAACAATGATCGATAAACTGCGGGAGGCTGAAAAGGCGGGCGTAAGGGTCCGGCTGATCGTCCGCGGCATCTTCTGCATGAACACGGAACAGATCGGGCAGGGAAAACAATTCGTGGCCTGTTCCATTGTGGACCGGTACCTTGAACACGCCCGGGTCTTCTTTTTCGGAAATGACGGCGACGAGATCTGCATGATCGCCTCTGCAGATTGGATGGGCAGGAATCTGGACCGAAGGATCGAGGTTGCCATTCCCGTTTATGATGCAAATATCCGGCAACAGTTGAAAAGTATCCTGAGAATACAATTGGGCGAAAATGCCAAGGCCCGCCTCCTCGACGGTAAACTGGAAAATCCCTTTCGCTACAAAGCGGCTGCAAACTCGCCCCAGGTGCAGATCTATAATCTGATCAGGGATGATTTCCAATCAAATTAGTTACACTCTTGGGCATTGTTTGATGGGAGACATATTGTCGATCAGGACATTTCCGCGTCTTGAGAACCGCTTTTCGCTGAAAAAGGCCTCAAAAATCAGGAAACGGACCGGTTTTTCCGGTGTGAAGCGGACCTCGTAGGTTTTCCAGTCGGAATGATCGATCAGCGGCGTCTCCAGCAGCAACTGGTCTTTGCTGCAGGCCGTTTCGCCACCCCAGATGCGGAGTTTGATCGACTGATTGTAATTGGCGTAAGTCCCGGAATGGGCCAGATCAATGGTGAAAGAATAGCATTCCGGCGGATTCAAGGTTGATTTGAGCCGCTGCCCGACGCTTTCCCAGGTGCCGTTATCCCGGGTGATCAGGCCCATGAAGGTCTCGCCGTCCGACGGCTCGGTATATACCCCCCAGGGGCCGGGCAGGATATCGGGCGTTGTGCCCGGTTCGCACCCATGCCAGCCGATAGGAACGGTGGCATCCTGCGGGTCACCCTCAAAAGAAGGATTGTTCAGAAAAATTTTTTGCCCATGACCCTCCGTAAAAACCAAAAGGACCAGGATTAGCAGTGCTGTTATTCTCATAAACGGGACGGATTATAAACTAAGAACGTTTTCCGGTCCCTTTTTGCTTATTGGCCTGTTCCAGGAATTGCTAATGGCCGTTCTGCGCCGCATTTTTCTCCAGCGACTGTAGGTAAGTATTCAACCGTTCCATAGCCTTTACCACCGCTACCCTACCCGACCGGACGAATTCGTAGATGCCGATCTCCCTGAGGTCGGTAAGCAGGGCTTCCGTTTCCCGTTCGTGGCCGGTCTTTTCGATCACAACGTATTCAGGTTCAATGGAAAGTATCCTGGCATTGTGTGAACGGATGAGGGTCTCTACCTTGTCGCTGTTGGAAAAAATATGCATGGGCACCTTATACAAGGCGATTTCCTGAAAAACGATCTCATGCGGTTCGTAGTAAAACGCCTTGAGCACGTCGACCTGCTTGTCCAGTTGCGCCACCAGTTTTTCCACCATTTCGTGGGTCGTTTCCACCACTATGGTGAAGCGGTGTATCCTCGGCATGGACGATTTGGAGGTCGTCAGGCTCTCTACGTTGATGTGGCGGCGGGTGAAGATGGATACCACCCTGGACAACAACCCCGTCTGATTCTCCGTGAAAACCGTCAGGGTATATTTATTGGTTTGCGACATGGCTTCGGATAGATTTAAAATTCAGGCGTAAGTTTAATTTCATCCACCGCAGCGCCGGAAGGCACCATCGGGAAGACGTTGTGTTCTTTTTCGACCATGACGTGCAACAGGAAAGGGCCGTCGTGGGAAAGCAATTCGGATACCGCTGCCTTCAATTCTCCGGGCTTGGCGATCTTCCTGCCCGGAACACCGAACCCTTCGGCGATCTTGATGAAATCGGGATTTTGGAGTTCAACAGAGGAATACCGCCTTTCATGGAACAATTGTTGCCACTGCCGGACCATACCCAGGTAGTTATTGTCCAGGATGATAATCTTCACACCGACATTCCACTGTGCGCACATGCCCAGTTCCTGGAGGGTCATCTGGAAGCCCCCGTCCCCAATGAAGGCAACCACCTCGCGCCCGGGTTGGGCCAGTTTGGCGCCGAAAGCAGCCGGAAGTCCGTATCCCATGGTACCGGCGCCGCCGGATGAAACCCATTGGTTGGTGTCTTCAAACCGGTAATACCGGGCTGCCACCATCTGGTGCTGGCCGACGTCGGTGGCGACCACCGCCATGCCGCGGGTCTGATCGCTGACCTCTTTGACCACCATGGCCATGCGGATCTGGTCTTCGGGAGACGGTGTCAAATCCCGGTTGATGACCAGCTCGACCTCCTTCCTGTAGCATTCCCTGAACGACTCTACCCAGTCCGGATAGGTCTTTTCCTGAACCTTGGGCAGCAGCAATTCCAGCGCCAGTTTGGCGTCTGAATGGATCGGGACTTCGGCATGGACGTTTTTGTTGATCTCAGAGGCATCGATCTCGATGTGGATCACTTTGGCCTGTTTGGCGTAACTGGTCAGGCGGCCGGTAACCCGGTCATCAAAGCGCATGCCGATGGCGATCAGGACATCGCATTCATTTTGTTTGAGATTCGGGCCATAATTGCCGTGCATGCCCAGCATGCCCATATGCAACGGGTGCGTGGAGGGCAGGGATGAAAGCCCGTGAATGGTACAGGCAAAGGGAATACCTGTTTTATCGATGAATTTCCCGAAAGCTTCCTGCGCGTGAGCGATCTGAATGCCGTGGCCAGCCAGGATCATCGGCTTCCTGGCGGCATTGATCAGGTCCGCAGCGGCCTGTATCGCGTGATCTTCAGGTACCGGAAACGGGTGATAGCTTCTGATATAGGGGCGCCTGGCGTATTCAAAGTCCAGCATATCCAGCTGGGCATTCTTGGTGATGTCGATGACGACCGGCCCAGGACGCCCTGAATTGGCGATGTAAAAGGCCTTGGCAAAAACAGCCGGAATTTCGTCGGCCTTGGTGATCTGGTAATTCCACTTGGTCAGGGGGATCGTGCAATTGATCACATCCGTTTCCTGGAAGGCGTCGGAGCCCAGCAAATGGCTGGCTACCTGGCCGGTGATGCAGACCAGCGGAGTGGAATCCATGATGGCATCCCCGATGCCGGTGATCAGGTTAGTTGCGCCGGGGCCGGAGGTGGCCATGCATACGCCGGTCTTGCGCGTAACGCGGGCATAACCCTCCGCTGCGTGAATAGCGCCTTGTTCGTGGCGCGGCAGGATGTGCCGGATCCTGTCCTGGTAGTCAAAAAGGGCGTCATAAACGGGCATGATCGCGCCGCCGGGGTAGCCGAAAATGGTGTCGACACCTTCCGCCAGCAGACATTCAAGAACCGCTTCAGCGCCCCGGATGCGCATTTTTTCCATTGCGGGCGCAGCCTGTTCGGATACTTTTTCTTTTTTGGTCATGGCACATTGATTTTGCTTATAACTCATCCGTAACGCAGCCGTTGCTGGCCGAGGAGACGGATTGTGCGTATTTCTTCAGAATACCCTTTGTCGCCGGCAGAGGAGGTGCGGTCCAGGCCTTTTTCCGGGCTTCGATCTCGGCAGGTTCCAGGTGGGCGTGGATCCGGTTACTGGCGGCATCAATAGTGATCCGGTCACCGTCTCTCAACAGGCCGATCAGGCCGCCTTCCTGCGCTTCCGGGGTGATATGCCCGACCACAAAGCCGTGCGTGCCGCCGGAAAAACGGCCGTCCGTGATCAGGGCAACGCTTGTACCCAGGCCTTCGCCCATAATGGCGGAGGTCGGCTTCAGCATTTCCGGCATGCCGGGACCGCCTTTCGGACCGCAATACCGGATGACCACCACATCGCCGGGGCGCAGCACTTTGTTGACGATCGCGGCGTTGGCTGCTTCCTCTCCGTCAAAAACCCTTGCGGTACCGGTAAACACTTCTCCTTCCTTACCGGTGATTTTGGCGACAGACCCTTGTTCCGCCAGGTTGCCGTACAGGATCTGGATATGGCCGGTCGGTTTGATGGGTTGGTCGAACGGACGAAGGATGGCTTGCCCGCCGGCAAGGGTGGGCGCATCCTGCAGATTTTCGGCCATGGTCTTTCCGGTGACGGTGAGGCAGTCTCCGTGAAGGTAGCCCGCCTCCAGCAGCAGCTTCAGCACAGCCTGTACGCCGCCGACCCTGAACAGGTCCTCCATGACGTATTTGCCGCTGGGCTTCAGGTCGGCCAAGAACGGCGTTTTGTCGCTGATCCGCTGGAAGTCATCAATGGTGAAATCTACCTCCACCGAACGGGCGATGGCGAGCAGGTGCAACACCGCGTTGGTGCTGCCGCCTAAAATAGTGACCAGGGTAACCGCATTCTCGAAGGCCTTCCGGGTCATGATATCCCGCGGTTTGATATCCTTTTCGAGCAGGTGGCGGATGGCTTTGCCGACGCGATGGCAATCATCCAGTTTGCCGGGATCGCTCGCCGGCACCGAGGAGTTATTGGGCAGGCTCATGCCGAGGGCCTCAATGGCGGAAGCCATGGTGTTGGCGGTATACATGCCGCCGCAGGCGCCCGGGCCGGGGCAGGCATTGGCCACAACCCCCTGATAATCTTCATCCGATATTTTGCCCGCAATCTTTTTGCCCAAGGCTTCAAAGGCCGAAATGATATCCAGGGTCTGGCCTTTGTAGTGGCCGGGGCTGATGGTGCCGCCGTAAACCAGTATAGCGGGCCGGTTGAGTCGCCCCAAAGCCATCATCGCGCCAGGCATGTTCTTATCGCAACCGACCACCGGCACAACAGCGTCGTACCATTGGGCCGAAACCACGGTTTCAATGGAATCGGCTATCAGGTCCCGGGACGGCAACGAATAGCGCATGCCCGCCGTACCCATGGAAATCCCGTCGCTCACGCCGATCGTATGGAAGATCAGCCCGACCAGATCGCTTTCCCGGACGCCTTGCTTCACGATCTCTGCCAACCCGTTCAGGTGCATATTGCAGGTATTCCCTTCCCAGCCGGTACTGACGATCCCTACCTGCGCCTTTTTCAAATCATCGAGGCTTAGGCCTGTTCCGATCAACATCGCCTGTGAAGCCGGCTGCGTCTCGTCCTGGGTAACCGTACGGCTGTATTTATTCAATTCCTCCATTAGCTGTTGTGCATAATTATGAGGTGCAAAAATAAATGCCGGGATTGATGGCGGGAATTCTTTTTGTACAAGACTTACGACCTAGATAAAGAAGGTTTTTGATCGTAAATCATTAATTATCAATAGCTTGAATGGTTGCTGACTTACGAAGTGCAATACCGGTCCAGCCAATCCAATAAAACGGATCGCTGGTGGTTGTTTTCGTAGGCCCAGGAGCCGGCGTCCAGGTGGGTGCCCTGCCGGAGGACCTCGAAAACCGTTTCCTTCCGGTTAACGGCTTTGAGTTGTTCGATAAAGGAGACGGCTGAAGAGAATTCCACCAGTCCGTCTTTTTCGCCGTGAATGCACAGAACCGGGATGTCTTCCTCATTGGATAAGCGTTCCACCGGATTGGCGGCAGAAAACAGTTTGCCTTCCCTTTTGCCGGCGAACCCCCGCACGATAACGGAGGGCGCCATCAGCCGGAGATTCAGCGGCGCGCCGCAAAGAAACAATCCGGCAAAATCAGTCCGGGCAAGGCCGGTGCCTGTTCTGACCTCATCATCAAATGCCGACAGCGCGGCGAGGTTCCCGCCTGCCGACATTCCGCCGAGGACCAAACCGGCCGGCGCCAGGCCGTCGGTACGAAGGTCGTCCAGCACCGTTAACAGCACGGCGTTCAAATCTTTGCGGATGGTCTTGTAATCCGCCCAGGGAATGCGGCGAACCGATGGGAGATATACCTTGAATCCCGCGGCAGCAAGGACCTTGGCATTGGACAGAAAAAATTCGGGTTTCCCGAATCGCCAGCCGCCGCCGTGAAAATACACAACGGCCTTACCGGGAGGAGCGGGGCTGCCCATGGGATCTATTCGAATGATGTATTGCCGGGAATGGCGGCCATAACGGATTTTGGAGGCTCCCAGACCGGTGGTGTTCACCTTCGAAAGCTTGTACCAAAATGAGGGCAGGGAAAGGACTTCCTGTACGATCGTTCCTTTGGGAACGGGACTTAAAACTTGCATGGTATACCAGACGCTTTACGAGCCGGGTATCAGGCGTTTTCCGGTTTCAACGAGCTTTTGGATCATTTGGACATCAGGCAGGTGGACTTCTTGCTGGAAGTCATCGCCGACCTCGACCTCTTCGATTGTTATCTGGTCTTCTTCACTTAACTGGTCGGCCACTCTGGCGCGTTGCAGGTAAAGATAGGACAGGAAACTGGCAATGCCGATCAAGGTTAGCAGTACGGTTCGGGCTGATCTTTTTTCCATGACAATAACAGGTAGATTGCTTAAAATTAAGGGTTTCCGGGTTCAGGGTTCTGAATAATCGACGACTGTACCGGATTTTCGGACCATCGTCATAATATAGACGGTTCAAATCAAAAAAACGTTGACCAAAACGGGGTGTTTTTTCAAAACCGGTCAATTTTTTTTGGAATGGCTGCGATCAGCTTTCGGGTGTAGGGGTGCTGCGGATGGCTGTAAATTTCCGCGGGATCCCCTTGTTCGATGACCTTACCGTTTTGCATCACCATAATGCGATCGGAAATGAACTTCACGACCGACAAGTCATGCGAAATAAAAAGGTAGGTTAACCCGAATTCCTCCTTCAAAGCCGACAACAGGTTCAGGATCTGGGCCTGAACAGAAACATCCAACGCGGAAACGGGTTCGTCGCACACCAGAAACCGGGGTTCTACGGCAAGGGCTCTGGCGATGCAGGCCCTTTGCCGCTGCCCGCCGGAAAGCTGGAACGGATACCGGTTGAAATGCTCCTTTCCCAGCCCGGTCTTCAGCATTAATTCAAGGGCTTTATCAGCGGTGTCTTTCTTTGAGAGGCCGTTGCGGTGGGTGCGGATCGGTTCGGCAACCGCATCCCCAACGGTCATTCTGGGGTTCAACGATCCGTATGGGTCCTGAAAGACAATTTGCATATCCTTCCGCAGGCGTGCCCAGTGTTCTTCACCTGCGGAGTCTATTTCCTGATCCATGAAGGACAAGGCCCCGCCGTCCGCTTTCTGGAGGCCAAGCAAGGTCCGGCCCAGGGTGGTTTTGCCGCTGCCCGACTCGCCGACCAGGCCGAGGCATTCGCCGGCCCGTATGCTCAGGTCAACTTCATCGACCGCATTGACCCAGGAAACGGGTTTGCCCAGCCAGTTTTTGCCCGACGGAAAACGGACCTTCAGCCCCCGGGCTTCCAGCATCGGAGGCTGGCCGGACAGGAACCGGCGCCGCGCTTCAAGGTCGGCGGGGGAAACGGCGGCTTGCTTTTTGGCAGCAGCTACGGAGATATCCGAATTTCCCTTTTCAAACAGCTCGACCGTAGGCAACCGCTTCAATTGCCGGTCAAGCGGGGGCCGGCACGCCAGCAAGGCTTTTGTATAAGGATGTTTGGGGTTGGAGAAGACTTCTTCAACCTTGCCGGACTCCACAATTTCGCCTTTTCGCATGATCAGGACGCGATCAGCCAGTTCGGCAATCACGCCCAGGTCGTGCGAAATGAAAATGACCCCGCTGCCGATGGATTCGCGCAGGTCCTTGAACAGGCTGAGGATGGCGCTTTGAACGGTCACATCCAGGGCCGTAGTGGGTTCGTCGGCAATGAGGATGTCCGGCCTGGAAGCCAGCGCCATGGCGATCATGACCCGTTGCCGCTGCCCGCCGGATAGTTGATGCGGATAGGACTGCAGGATGCGTTCCGGGTCGGTCAGCCTGACCTCTTCAAACAGCTTTTTTGTCCTGCTGATCGCTTCCGCCTTTGACAGCCCTTCATGAACCATCAGGGATTCCGCGACCTGTTCGCCGCAGCGAATGACCGGATTCAGGGAAGTCATCGGCTCCTGGAAGATCATGGAAAGCCGGTCGCCCCGCAACCGGCGGCGCACCTGGGGCGACGCTTCCGAAAGGTCCTGGGCCTGGTCAAAACCTTTGCCCTGAAACCAGATCTCCCCGGAAGTCTGCTTGCCGCCGCCCGGCAGCAACCCCATGAGCGACAAGGCGGTTATGGATTTCCCCGAACCGGATTCCCCCACAATGCCGAGGGTCTCGCCTTTGGCCAGCGTGAAGGAAATGTTTCGAACCGCGGCAAAGGATTCATCCTTGCCCGGAAACTCGATTCGCAAATTTTTAATTTCCAGAAGGTTCGCCGACATAAAAGACTTACCGTTAAACGACGGCGAAGATAGGCACAAAAATCAAATTCCGGAAAGCTGGCCCGGTTCAACCCGGAGATATATCCCCTTGTCGCAGCTTATGGATGAATAGGCTTAAAATATTATCTTTACCAAAACATTTCTTCGTACATGCCAGCCGAAAGCCAGCCGATCCGGATCCTTATTGCAGACGACCAGCGCATGTGGCTCGAAGCCCTGACCGCACTGTTATCGACCATCCCCGGATTTGAAGTGGCCGGTACGGTCACCAGCGGGGAAAAAGCGCTGGCGTTCTGCCGGCATAATCCATTGCCGGACCTGATCCTGCTGGACCTCGGGATGCCGGAAATGGACGGGTTCGAAACCATGGAGAAACTGCTGGCATCCCGGCCTGAACTCAAAATTATCATGCTGACCGTTCACGAGGACTTTGCCTCCATTCAGGAAAGCCTGCAAAAAGGGGCCCGGGGTTACGTGCTGAAGATCAGCAGCAAGGAAGAGCTCGAAGAATCGATTCGGCAGGTCTATTCAGGTAACCGGTATTTTGATGCACGGGTCAGGGATATCATCACGGAGGGGATGATGTCGCCGGTCAAAAAGAACGGACCTTCTCCCCTCACCCCCCGGGAAACGGAGGTCCTGGGCATGCTGGCTGAAGGCAGGACCAGCGGCGAACTCGCCAAAGAATTGTTTCTCAGCGTCAACACCATTGAAACGCACCGGAAGAATATTCTGGCCAAACTCGGCGCCAAAAACATCGTAGAGGCGATCCAGCTGGCCAAGGACAAACAGATTCTGTAACGCGGTTAAATATCCTTGACCTCAGGTTCCAGCAGCGGGATCAAAGGCGCTTCAAGGCTGGCAATCGTGCCCCGCCCCGGGGAAGAATCCAGGTCGAACCGGCCGCCGAGCAGGTTGACCCTGTTTTCGATGTTCTTGATCCCGATCCCTTTGCCGTTCATTTTTTTCAGGTCGAACCCGGCGCCGTTGTCCTCAACCGTGACCAGCAGATTGTGGTCATTGGTGCCGACGATCTGGACATTGAGCTCGGTTGCCCCGGCGTGTTGAACGACGTTGGTAAATAACTCAAGCATGATCCGGTAAAGACTCCAGCGGGGCACAAGCTTTAGCCGGTTCAGCGGGATATTGGTGTAAAAATGCGTTTTCAAACCAGGTTGGGCCACCTCCATCCGGTTCAGGTCTTCCTTGATGGCAGCTTCCAGCCCCAGTTTCTCCAGAGAACGCGGCATCAGGTTGTGGGAGATCCTGCGCAGATCACCGTGGGCATTTTCAAGGTCTTTGGAGACTTGCCGGAGCTGGTCCTTTTGCCCGTTTGCGCTGGCCTCAGCGATCAGGGACAACCGCATTTTTGCGGCCGCCAGTTGTACGCCCAGCGAATCGTGAAGGTCCTGCCCCACCCTTTTGCGCTCGGATTCAATTCCCATCATGAGGGCGTCCCAGTGGTTCTCCCGCCAGTTGGCCAGTTCGCGGGCCTGGTTCACGTTGTGGTCATAGAGCCCTTTGAACCGCACAAAAGCAATATAAAAAAGGATGGGGGCTTCTACCAGGGCGCCGATGATCATCAGCACCTGGGTAAAAAAGGTCATCGGATGGCCCTGGTTGGCCAGGAACCGGGTAAAGGAAATGGTGGGCAACAGCCCCACGTATTGCATGATGGTCAGCAGAATGGCCAATCCGTGCAGTCCGAACCCGATCAGGAACCAACCCGCCATGATCCTTTGCCGCCGGATAGCGGAATAGGCAAAAACACCCGCCACCAAACCGGATCCCGCCAGGAACACCAGATAGTGCAGCAGGGATAAAATATGGGTGAACCGGATCCGCTCGATCAGCGGTACCGCCAGGGTGAACGGAATCAACGCCGTAGCTACGCCCATGACGATGACCATACCCTTGTTGATGTTCGGAAAATAATAGGCCACCCTGAAATAGGTCCGGACAAATTGCAGGCCGGCCAGCAAATACAAATTGGCGAACAGCAGGTTGGAGGGCTGCCGGAATCCGGGCCACCCCGGCCATAAATACTGATACCCCAGGCCCAGATCACTGAAGATGAACAAAGCCCCGAGCGCTACGTAAATCGCATAGTACCAAAGCGAAGAAAACCGGATCACCCTGTTGGCTATGCAGATCAGCGCCAGAAAGAACAGCAATACCGTGAAGCTGGCTACCAGGACCAGGTTCTCCACGTTCTGTTGCCAGGCGCGGGCGCCTTTTTCCCACAGGTACAGGTCGAATTGCAGGGGGGTCTTGCTGGCGGGGATGTAGAGTAAAAAGGTAAGGCTGTCTTCCGGCGAAATGGATACGGTGTCCAGCTTGATCTGCCAGTTGCGATGGTGAGATGCCCCTGCCAGGGCCTCAGGGCCAAGCCTTTTGGTGAAAATCCGGTCCTCGCCTTCGTAAATGAAGCAGGAAAGACTGTCCAGATAGGGATTGGCCAGTTCGATCAGGTAGGAGGTTGCTTCCTTGTCCGGCGGGATCCTGAACTTGGCGTCGAATTTAAGCCAGATGGAACTTTCCTCCAGGCCGAAGAAAAAACCGGGTTTATCCATCGGGGTAAAGGCCGAATCATCCAACCGGAAGACGTCGTCGGCTTTTTTCAGGTCATCCCTGCGAACCTTGAGGTAGCGGACTTCCCTGCCCAGCATCACATACCTGAAACTGGAATCGATCTCTACGGGATCCGGGACACCGGCTGCCATCGCAGAGCCGGACAGGATGGCAAAGGCAATCAGCAAGAGGCCTTTAGCCGGCAGCTTGTTCATGCGTAACGGCGTTTCATTTGTACCGGCAAGATAAGGCGGATTTGCAGCCTTTATGCCGGCTCTGCCCCAAAATACCGGATTCCGGTGAGGGGGTATAACGGATTTTGGTGAAATAAAAGACGCCGGGGCCGGTTGGGATCATCCAACCGGCCCCGGCGTCTTCAGACAGGATTTCCCGCTTTTGAATCAGGGAATATAAAGGTTGAACTCCACCCGCCTGTTTCTGCGCCGTCCATCCGGGGTATTGTTGTCGGCGATCGGAACGCTTTCGCCATACCCCTGGAAGCCCAGTCTGACCGGATTGATGCCTTTTGAAACGAGGTAATCGTAACACGCTTTCGCCCGGGCTTCGGACAGGACCTGGTTTTTGGTCTCATCCCCTACATTGTCCGTATGGCCTGCTATGCCCAGCCGGTAATCGACATATTCGTTCATCACAGAAACGATCTGATCCAGCACGGAATAGGATTGGGGCAGGAGATTCGCGCTGCCGGTCTCAAACTGAACGGCCTGCATGGCAAATTTGAGGACTTCGCGGATTTCCTTACGGATCTCCGGACAACCGCCGTTGGTAATGGCGCCCGGTTGATTGGGGCATTTGTCGTCGCCGTCGTGGATGCCGTCGCCGTCCGTATCCGGGCAACCGGCATAGACGCCGGGTACGTCCGGGCAGCGATCGTACTGGTCGGCAACGCCGTCATTGTCCTTGTCCGGGCAGCCTTTGGTCCTGGAAGTCCCCGGCACGTCGGGGCAGTCGTCCTCGTCGTCCTTGATCCCGTCGCCGTCGCGGTCGGTTACGGGGCACCCGTTGTTGGCAGCGGGCCCGGCTTCATCCGGACATTCATCCAGTTTATCGATCACTTTATCGCCGTCGCGGTCCGGGCAGCCGTTGATATCGCCGGCCACATCCGGGCATTGGTCGTCTTTGTCCGCCACGCCGTCGCTATCCCGGTCGGGGCACCCCATCAGCGTTCCGGGGGTATCGGGGCATGCGTCCTTGTTATCGGCCACGCCGTCGCCGTCGCGATCGGGGCAACCGTTGAGGGTGCCGGGTACATCCGGGCAGAGGTCATCGGCATCCGTAATGCCGTCACCGTCCTTGTCCGGGCATCCGGCCGCCGATATTGCGCCGGGTACATCCGGGCAGAGGTCCTGGCTGTCCGCTACGCCGTCGCCGTCGCGGTCCAGCTTACCCAACCGGTAAACGAAACCGACTCCCGCCTGGATATTATTCCTCAGGTCGACATTTGAGGACCGGTATTCAGCCTGTACATTCACCAGGGAGGTTTTGCCTACCCGGAAATTAAGGCCGCCGCCCAGCGGGATCTGGGTATTGTGATATTCCCATTTTTCAAAACTGGCCCCTACTCCACCGAAAATATAGGGAATCACCTTGGTATCTTCCTTGGGTTGGTACTGGAACCGCAGCAAGCCGTCGAGGTTGAAGAAATTGCGGTTGTTGATGTCGTCGCCTACGTCCGCAACGCCGATTTTGAGCGGAACGGTGACCCCGAAAAAACGATTGAACAGGTGGGTTCCGCCCAATTCCAGGCCGTAGGTGATGTTCTGTCCGGTCACGTCATTGGGCCGGCCGTAATCGATCCCGATGACCTTGGCGAACACTTCGTTCGCCGACTTTTTTTCAGGCGCCTGGGCTTCGGAACGGAAGGCAAACATTGCCAGAACGGCCATGATTAGTAGGGATTTTCGCATAGTGGTTTTTTAATTTTTTGGGTGGCTAAATCAGTTTTTGTGTATTAGACGGAAAAATAAAAAAAAGTTTCATTTTTTTAATATACTTGCCTTGATCAAACCCCATTTCAAGCAACTATCATGTAACCAATTACCTAGCCTTAAAATCTTATCTCCATGATGCGCAAATCTTACTTGCTTGCCGCAGGATTAGCCCTGCTTTTTTCTGCCTGTCAAAAAGAGAATCCGGATGAACCCGGCTCGCCGGCCAACCAGGATCCGATGACCCGAAGCGAAATCAATGCGGCGGTCCGGGCCAAGATAGAACAGTCCAATGCCGTTTATAACTGGAAAGATGCCGACGACCGCATGTTGTGGAGCGCTGCGCTGCTCGGCGATTCCCTGCTGGCCATCGGTTACAAACCCGCGAACCAGGGGGAGATCAAAGACAAGATCCACCTGATCAATGTCGATTCCGATCCCTGGAAAAACGCCAGAAACAAGGTGATCAGCAAAGTCATTGAGCTGACCGAACGCCTGCACCCGGGGATGAAACCTGCAGAAAAAGACCTGTTATTCGAAGCGGACAAGGTTCTTCCCATTCTTGAAATGAAGGTATTTGACCGGGAAGTGATCGCCGGATTGCGGGAAATGCCCGAAGTCAGGTACCTTGAACCCCTCGGGTATACGCCCGAAGAACTCAATTACCGCAGTGAATCCGGGTGCGGCGTGTCGCCGGCCTCATCGATCAATGCAGCTGATTACGCTACGATCAGCCCCAACGTCAAGGTGACCTGGAATTTCTACAATATGAATATTCCCGGCGCCTGGTCGACCTCTACCGGATCGGGCATCACCATCGCGCTGATAGACACCGGTACTTCCCCGGATCAGAACAAGCTCGGCAGCCAGTTCAATTCCGGCCAATCCTCGGGTCGCTTTATCGACCGGCAGGGCACCTATGTATCCTCCTGGTGGCCCTGGGCCAGCCCCGACGGGCCGGATGACCAGTGCGGCCACGGTACACAGATGGCCGGTTTGCTGGCCGCACCCCGCGGAAGCGGCGGCGCTACGGTAGGGGTAGCCTACAATGCCAACCTCCTGGCTATCCGGGCTACCGGCGACGTGGTAGTGAACGGCTCAAGCGAGAAAAAAGGCGTCAAAAATGCGCTGATCATCGCGGGAGGGCGCAGCGACGTCAAGGTGATCAGCATGTCGTTGGGAGATATCTTCTGGAGCGACACCGTTGCCGACGGCGTTTATTATGCCTACAATCACGGCAAAATGATCTTCGCCGCCGCCGGCACTTCCACTTCTTTCACCAACTGGTGGGGCGTCATCTTCCCGGCTTATATGCCTGAAACGGTGGCGGTGACAGGCGTTAAGGACGGCGCCACCTTGCAGCGTTGCAATGTATGCCACTCCGGGAGCGAAGTGGATTTTGTGGCCGTCATGCAGCGGGCTTCCAACAACAACCGAACTGCTTTGACCCTTGCCATGAGCGGAAATCAGCCCTCTACGGTCGGCGGTTCGTCGGCGGCTACGGCCATTACGGCCGGCATCGCGGCATTGGTCTGGTCGACCAACCCCGGGCAGACGCGCAATCAGGTCTTGAACCGGCTTAAAAATGCATCGCAATTCTATCCTTCGCGGGACAGCGAATTCGGCTGGGGACTGATTGACGCCCAGCAAGCGGTGAACAACTGATGGGCCGTACACGAGGGATAAGGCCGATCCTTTGAAAGGATCAGACGCTCCCAAATACCAAACCCTTCGGTTTGGATTTGTTTAAACCGCATAAGTTGATCACTACAATTGCGCTAATGCGCAATTGTAGTGATCGTTTTTTACGGTATCCTGATCATTTAAGGGGAATGTTGTCTTTTTAGCGCTTATCCAGCGCGATGACCATGCCGACCGCCGAACGGTCTTTGGAGGTGGCCTGAAAGGCTATCGTATTACCCGACTGGAAAGTGACCTGCTCGATGCGCTGACCGGCGAGTGCATCCTTTAATTTATCCTGATAGGTCGATTTCCGGCTGCTGTTGATGCGGCTGTTGAAATCAGTGAAGTTCAACTCTTTTTTAGAAACCACGACGGCGATATAGTCGGTATTGCCGATCTCATCCGCTTTCATGGAATAATCCTTGGGAAAAAGCCGGGTTCCCGTGATGCCGCAATAGGGCGAATGTTTGTCCGTGTACGGGAAAAGGACATAACTTGAGCCGTCCGTTTCCTGTCCGAAAACATAGACATAACACTCAATGGAATTGGCCACAAGGACCTTGAACTTATCGCCTTTCCTGATCGGGCTGGTGGTTCTGAAAACGATATCGGATTGCAATTTCAGGGGTATGGTCTTTTGGGAGGCTATATCCAGCAGGCCGAATTCGACCGCAAGCTTGTTCGGGTCGGATTGGGGCGCATCCGAACTGCCCATCGGATAAAGGCCGTAGGCTTCTTTGACGAAATACTCAAAATCCTTGTAGCGTACCCAGGCAAGGCCTTTGTCGCCCCAGTCCTCGCTCCAGCTGTTCATCAGCTGGAAGGCGCCGCCCTGGTAATTGTCGTCGTAGCCGATCACGCACATGGCGTGGCCGCCGAAGTTCGGCATGGCGTAATCCCGTTCGGACGGAATCCAGGCTTTCTGGCCCAGCATTCTGCTCATGAACGTTCCGCCGACCTGCATGCCGATCACCACCGGCGCCCCTTGCGCCAGGTTCTGCTTGATGGCCCAGATGTCGGGTTTGTAGTCGTTGGCCCCGACCGTCAGGCGATTGAAGCCTTTGATCTTGAATTCGCGCCCTTTGGCGATGTCGGTCTGGGAAGGGTAATTGGAACAGGTGCGATCGGTATACCTGAAATCCTGGAACGGCAGCCCTCCGTTCTGTGCCATGGATTTCATGGCATCCAGCATATAGGCGCCTTCGCAGCCGGTCAGGGCGATCTGGTTGTAAAGGTAAGCCGGGCTGAAGGCGACCTGATTGGGATCTTTTCCGGTGGCCCGCGCCTGCAGGATGGTCCTGGCGGCGTAGGCGGAGGCCCACCCTACGCAGGAGCCCTGCTGGCCCTGGTGGAGCCGTCGGGGGATGTACTTTGCCAGGCTGGCGCTGGCGGGCAGTTGATTGCCGCTGTAGCCGTAGGCGATCGGCTCAAACACCTTGGCTTTGTCAAAATGTTCCTGGTCAAGGGTTGCGCCAAATTGAAAATCGCTGGTTTCATTATCGTCATAGGCCGTTCCGCCGCCGTTCAGCATTTCCTTTCCGCCGAAAAAGAAATACCAGGCCCCGCCGATCAGCAATACCGGGATCAGCAACTTTGGTTTTTTAAACAGCAACAGGAGCAGAAACGGGATCAATTGCAACAAAGACCGGCCGCCGCCGCCGCCCGGTTGCCTGGGGTTCTGATCCTGCGGTTGCTGCGGGTCGCGTTCCATTCTAATCGGCATGGTCATTCAAATTTGGTTCAGGGCAAATTTACCCTAATCTTGAAAAGTGGTACCACTTTTCAGCCAGAAGTTTGCATTTACTCATTCTGCCCAAAAAATACGGTTGGAATTGAAACCTTGCCCTGGATATGCCGTTTCAGTTATTGTATTCAAATCCAACCTGAAAGGCTTCCTACATATCAATATTAACCCAAGCAACCGCCCTGAAGACCACTGTTGCATAATCGCCTCCCGATTCCCGAATTGAGTATACCGACAGGATAGGTACGATCGTCTTGTACTTTTGTCAAAGTGCCTTCCGTCAACCTGAGATGATTATTTTACAAACCCATTTCTTATGAACACGTGGAACACTTTAACGCGGGGGGAGACTGATCTGATGGATCGGGCCATTACCCTACTTGAAACCTTGTCGAAAGACAAACATCAGATCTTGCTGGATTATCTCCAGTCCTCAAAAAAAGTTTCGATACCAGAGATTTGTTCGGCTACGGGGCTCCCTGAAAAGCAGGTTGAGTCCCAGATCAGACAAATCAGCCGGACCGGCGCTCTGGATGTATTTCCGGCCCCGGAAGGGGAAGAATTTGCCCTGAACAGGGGAAGACTACGCCAAATTTCCGCCATTGCCTGTCAAATTCATGGTTAAGGAAATTTGACACCCATGGACCCATTAAAAAGCCGGGACTGGTTTTCACTCCAGTTCCGGCTTTCTTTTTGGCGGCGGAACCCGGTCAGCAGTTCAGGGCGCCGCAAACGCTGATGACCTGCCCGGAAATATAGCCCGACATGTCCGAACCCAGAAAAACGCAGACATCAGCCACTTCCCCGGCTTTTCCAAGCCGTTTCATCGGAATATTTGTGAGGTAAGCCTCTTTGGTTTTTTCATCCAGTTCGCCGGTCATATCCGTTTCAATGAACCCGGGCGCGATGACGTTGCAGCGGATGTTCCTGGACCCCATTTCCTTGGCGATGGATTTTGAAAAGCCGATAATGCCCGCTTTTGAGGCGGCATAATTGGCCTGGCCTGCATTCCCGGTTACCCCGACAATGGAGCTCAGGTTGATGATGGAGCCGCCCCTGTTCTTCATCATCGGGCGCAAGGCGTGTTTGGTCAGGTTGAACACAGACTTGAGGTTGGTCTGTATGACCTCATCCCATTGTTCCTCGCTCATGCGCAGCATCAGGTTGTCGCGGGTGATTCCGGCATTATTGATCAATATATCCAGTCCGCCGAAATCAGCCAGTACAGCGCCGACCAGGGCTTCCGCCTCGGCGTAATTGCCGGCGTCCGACTTGTAGGCTTTAGCCTTTACTCCGTTTGCCGCCAGTCCGGCTTCAATTTTTTTGGCCTTTTCTTCGGAAGAAAGATAAGTGAATGCAACGGAGGCGCCTTGTTCGGCGAGTCGCTGTGCGATAGCAGCTCCGATCCCGCGCGATCCGCCCGTTACCAGGGCTACTTTATCCTGCAAAAGTTTCATTTTATGGTGTTTTTCATCCGGCACGAAGGTATAAATTATGTCGAAAATGGTTAAACTTTGTTAAAATTTTGTCGGACTGCAAAAAATATTCCAACTTTAATGGTCCTTATCTCCGTCTGTATCTAAAACACTTATTCATATGAATACCCGGACCTTTACCTTATTGACGCTGTTTGCTCTGAGCGGACTACTTACCTCTTGTTTGAAGGATAATGTCGCCGTGCAGGAATTCAATTACACCGATCAGGAATTCTCGGTAATCAGCCGTGATCTGAACCTTCCGATTGATCGGGACAACTACCTCGTTCACCTGCCCCAGCACATGATGGGCAAAGGGTTTATCCCGCCTTCCATCAACTCCGCCAAGGCAACCCTCGGACGGGTCCTGTTCTATGACACCAAACTCTCACGGAACAATTCGGTATCCTGCGCATCCTGCCACAAACAGGAACTGGCATTCTCCGACGATCTCGCTTTCAGCAAGGGATTCGACGGGCAGCTCACCAAGCGCAATTCATTGCCGCTGGCTTCCACCGCCAATTTTGAAGCCTCGTACGGCGGCGGCGGCGCTTTCAACGGCCTTAAAGCCGGTTTTTTCTGGGATGAACGCGCCCAGAGCATCCACGATCAAAGCAAGCTGACCATCCAGGACGATATCGAAATGGGCATGGACATGAACGCCCTGCCCGGCAAACTGGCCAACGAGGAATATTACCATATCCTGTTCAAAAAAGCCTACGGCGACGACATCATCAATGAAAACAGGATTCTGGAATCCATCCAGGAATTTGTCAACGCCTTTTTCTGCGTGGACTCCAAATTTGACGAAGGGCTGAACCGCACCAACGATCCGTTCTCCAGCTTCCCGAATTATTCCACGGCGGAAAACCTGGGCAAGTCCCTCTTCATGCAGCATTGCGCTAGCTGCCATAGCCGGGATATGTCGACCCTGTCCACCGTCGTGGCCAATAACGGTCTCGACGCGGTTTATGCCGATAAAGGCCTGGGCGGCATTTCAGGCCGCGAGCAGGATGAAGGGCTCTTCAAAGTGCCGTTCCTGAGAAATGTCGCACTGACCGCGCCCTACATGCACGACGGCAGGTTTGCCACCCTCGCTGATGTGGTTGAACATTACAGCTCCGGCATTCAGGCGAATCCCAACCTGGATCCGCTCCTGTACAACCCTTCAGCTCCGGGCCAGGCGATGCAAATGAACTTCACGCAAGACCAGAAACAGGCTTTGGTGGCTTTCCTCCAGACCCTGACAGACTATAATTTCATACAGGACGCCCGATTCAGCGATCCTTTTAAAAACTGATTTTAAACCGGTATCTTTACCAGAAGTCGTAAGTTTGCCGTCCGCAACGGATGCTTTCCGCGGGTCAGACTTACGACTTTTTTTATTTGATCAATGTTCAATATCCGCTATGAAAAAGCTTTCATTCCTGTTTTTGCTGCTGCTGCTCGCCAGCCCGGTTATCCTCTCAGCGCAAGCCACGGTGGCCGAAGAAACCATTGAGGCTGACGACGAATCCTACCAGTATTGCCTGCTGATCGGGCGCCCCAGGGCCTTTACCAACAAGATCAGCGTCTCCGTTGATTTTGGTGAAGAACGCGCCTTCTTCCAGGACACCCGGTTGCGGGACGAACAGACGGGAAAGGTAAAGACCTTCAATTCCATGATCGATGCGCTGAATTTCATGGGGCAGGACGGGTGGAAATTCGTCCAGGCCTACGTGGTGTTTGAGAACAACCTCAGCAATATCCACTGGATCCTGCGCAAGCGGGCGCCGGTCCCGGTCTCAAAGGATTGACCCCCTGCTCAGGGGTCTGCCACGCAACGGAATCCCACCGTCGCATTCCTTTCAAAGCCCGGAGAAACCCTGAGCAGCTTCTGTTGATAGGTCAGCTCCCTGGGGCCGCCCTCGACGTACCACCAGCTGGAGGTCGGCAGAAAATAACTGCCGCCCTTCAGGATAATATAATAGTTGGCGCCGTTGTCGTACAGGTCGTTGGTCAACTGCCAGACGCAGCCTACCAGGTCTTCCAATCCATAGGGGTTTGCGCCTTTGGGGTACGCGCCGACGGCATAAGGCCTGCCGTTGCCCGTATTGCACAGTTGGGAATCGACCTGGAGCCTGGAAACGGTCAGGGTATTGGTAATGACCTGTTCTTTGCGTTCCACCCTCGCGTTTTTATCCCAAGGCCATTCCCGGCCGTCGCCTGCCTGAGCGGCGTATTGCCATTCAGCTTCGGTGGGCAATCGTTTGCCGGCCCAGTCCGCATAGGCCCTGGCGTCCTCATAGGCGATATAGACCACCGGAAAACGCTCCTCCCCTGCCGGGATTCTTCCGCCGGTCCAATGCTTCAGAAAGTTGGCGGTATCCGCCGGATGATAGCCGGTGGCTTTCAGAAATTGTGCAAATTCCTGATTGGTGACCGGATATTTATCCATGTAAAAAGCCTTCATGCCGACGGCATCGCCTGCGGGGTCCGGGTTGGGAATGAAATTGTCGCCGAAGGTGGTTTTCATCAGGAATCTGCCCGACGGTATCAGGACCATATCCTCAGGCCTGGCAGCTGGTTTGGGGGTATGTTCCGCATGGCTGATCAGGCGGGCCGTACCGGGTGGGATTTCGAATACAGCCTCATCTGACAATTCATTTTTCGTGAAGGCCTGCACAACGAATTTCCCTTCATACCGGCCGAAATGATCCGTCAGCCTGATCCGGTGTTCGCCGGCGGGCAACACCAGCGGGGTTTTATCATAGGCGGGATTGCCGGGCCAGATTTTGAACTGATCGCCGCGCATTGCGGAAACGGTCAGCCAGTCTCCGTTTTGCCGCACCATAAGGTCTTCCTTCAGCCGGGCAACGGCGCCCACCGCGCCTTCGTTGTTGGTGCCCAGCCATTGTTTGGAAAATCCGTCGACGCTTGCGCGGGCAAAGTATTTTCCGTCGATTGTATCGATGGTTACCGGCTCATGGTTCCACAAGTCGAAATAATGGTAGCCTTCTTCGGGATGAATTTCAAACAACGGGGCGTCGAACCCTTCCGGGATCAGGCTGAATATCGTGAATACGATTTTGCCGGCCAACGGCCATTTATTCACATATATCCCGTCGGCTGTGGTCGGGATGAGGGGCGTAAATCCTTGCTGAACGAAATTGGAGGTGTTTTCCCTCAGGATCATGAGCGTTCTGCCCCAGAAGCGGTAATCCTCTTCCGCCCAATCCGGGCGCCCCGGCCGGAAAATGTTCAACTCGGTTCCGTATCCGTTGAACAGGGAAAGCGCATATTCCCGCCGGATCCGCTCCAGGTACAATTCGGCCACCCTGAAAATGGCAAATTCGGGTTTGATGAATTTATTGAGGTTCAGCATGGGCGGGTAATAGAGCGCATTGTGGACCCTGCCGGAAACGATGGTGGTCATATCCTTCGGCACGGCCATGCCTTCGCTGTACATGATCACACCCGGCTTTACCCGGTCGGCGGCCAGTTGGTGCTCGGGGCTGCTTTTTCCCTCTGTGTCCAGCACCACACCGTCGGCGCCGGTCTCTTCGATCATGGCTGACATGCCGGAATGATGGTCTTCCCAGCGGGTGCTTTCGTCCCAGGGGTTATAGGAAATAAAGAACCTGGCGCCGTTGTCGCGGCAATCCTCAGCCAGTTCCCTGATTCTGGACGTTCCGCCCGGCAGGTCGCGCAACAAATCCCATTGATTGCGCTGGTCCAGGCCCAGGGTCGGCCAGTTCTGCCAGATGCCGATCACGTCATTGCCGCCGTACAACCGCTTGCTTTCTTGGATAAAGGAGCTGAGCCGGTAACCGCCGTTTTGCTGATCGTAGAAGGCGTGATCCCAGGCCATGATCAGGTGCATGGCATAGGCGTGGCGGATCCATTCCAGGTCTTTGCGTTCGAAAAGGGAGTTATCGAAATCCTTGAGGTCGTAAAGGTATCGCTTCTGGAACATCAGCCTGAGCCCTTCCTGCCATTCGCCCTGGTAATAATCCGCCCAGATCCGGTAGGTCACCTGCCCGCCGGGATAAAGCACGGTTGAAAAACGGCGCCGCCGGGCCTTTTCCCGGTCCCAGCTCACCCGCCTGGCCAGGGCGGCCACGCTCAGGCCCTCCCTATCGGTCGGAATTGCGGCATACCCCAGTTCCCATGCGTTGTCAGGCAGGATGACGTTGACCGGCTCGCGCCCCGGCAGGAACAAATGGCTGCGGGACAGG
Organism: Lewinellaceae bacterium; assembly: GCA_020636325.1. Lineage (GTDB taxonomy): Bacteria > Bacteroidota > Bacteroidia > Chitinophagales > Saprospiraceae > JACJYC01. Next base: position 563,588 of record JACJYC010000003.1, on the reverse strand, counting down.
CCGTGATTGCCCTTCCCGGTGATGTACGGGTACCTGGAAGAAACCCCGAACGGGACGACGTTGTGGAGTTCAATCGTATCCTTTGAGCCGTTGATGAACGTCAGGGTCGCTTCCCATCCCTGATTCCCGGGATGCCCTTTGGCAAAACCGACACCGATCGCTCCAATCCGGATGAAAGCGGAGTCCGGCGTAAAATAGTCACAGGCGGCGTTTTGGGCGTCCAGCCATTTCTCGCCGACCTGGAAAGCGACCAGCGGATGGGTAAAGACCGGTTTGCAGGCGCCCGCATCCGTTCCTGTAAAGAGAAGCGGTTGCAAATTCGCTTCCGAAAGCCGGATAGAATTCAGTGTGGCGCCGGTTTGTCCCGGCAAAATGCCTGCATTCAGCAGCATGCAACAGGACAAAAGCCGGACCATCCGGAAAATCCGCGGTTGTTGTTTCATATCATTAGGGTGGTGATCCAAACTGCGAGAAACTGAAAGATCATCATGCCGTCCATGAGGCCTGAATAATAATAATCGTGCCGTTCGGGGCGGGAGCCTGCCACCAGTCCAATGGTAACAACGGTGGTGACGCCTGTTCCGATCAAAACATCACCGGCATACAATCCACGACCAAAATTGACAGCGGCAAGGGAAAAAGCCAGGATGAGGCATCCGGCCGATACCCATACGGTGCGCCGGCGGCCGAGCAAGCGGGGTAAAGTCCTGACCCCGGTCAGGGTGTCGACCGGCAGGTCCCGGAGGTCGAACGGGAGGGTGATGGCAAAGATGAACAGGAACCGTTCCAGGGCCATCAGCCAGATCCCGGCCTCCAGGTGGCGGTGAAGCTCCACGGCCGGGGCGAGCACTGTAAAAGCCGTCCAGACTACTGCGATGAGAAAGATCTTGATGTCGTTGAAATCACGAAGGCGCTTGCCCTTGAAGATAGGAATGACATACCCGCCGCCCAACAGGCCGGGAAACAGCAGCCATGGCCAGATCCGGACCGGAATTTTGAACCAATACCAGGCGGCAGCGACCGCAGAAACGCCCGCGTAGAAAAGAATGTGGCTGGTAAACCGGGAAATGACCGCGAACCGGCCTTTGTTCTTGAAGGCCTGGACCTTGTTCAGGCCGATGATCCGGTGGAGGCCGTACAGCGAAAGGGTGCCGAAAAACACGAATGCCGCCACGGGTGAAAACCGGAAGGCCCCTGTCAGTACAAACTGCGTTTGAAAGGCAAGCGCCAGGGCGCAGGCTGCGATCCATAGATTGCCGTACAAAAAAAGATCGATTACGGCGTACAGTCCCCGCGTGAGGTTCCGGTGGCTAAAAATATTTGAAATTATGTCCGTATTCTATTTTCAACAAAGTTTCGTAGATCAGGCGGATCACATTTTCAACATCCTCCTTGTGCGCCATTTCGACGGTGGTATGCATGTACCGCAGCGGCAGGGAGATCAAAGCTGAAGCTACGCCGCCGTTGGAATAGGCAAAGGCGTCGGTATCCGTTCCGGTACCCCGGGAGGAAGCTTCGCGCTGAATGGGAATATTCTTTTCAGCGGCCGTGTTGATGATCAGCTGCAGCAGCTTGTTGTGGACAGCCGGCGCATAGGTGACCGAAGGGCCTTTGCCGCTGCGGATATCGCCGATCACCTTGGGCTTGACCAGCGGCGTATGCGTGTCGTGGGTGACATCCGTGACGATGGCGACCTGCGGTTTGATGGATTGCGCGATCATTTCGGCGCCGCGAAGGCCGACCTCTTCCTGTACCGAATTGACGACATAAAGCGTGTACGGCAACTGGATCTTGTTCTCTTTCAGCATCCGGACAACCTCGGCGATGCAGAAACCGCCCATCCGGTTGTCCAGGGCCCGGCCGACGAAGTAGCGGTCGTTCAGCACGATCATTTCATCTTCGTAGGTCACCACGCAGCCTACGTGAATGCCCATTTCCAGGACCTCATCCTTGTTCTTGGCGCCGACGTCGATGAAAATGTTTTCGATGCTGGGCGTCAATTTGGCATCCTCACCCCGGCGGGTATGGATGGCCGGCCAGCCGAAAACGCCTTTGATGATGCCTTTGTCGGTGTGGATATTGACCCGTTTGGACGGCGCGATCATATGATCGGAGCCTCCGTTGCGGATCACATTGATAAACCCTTCATCCGTGATGTAATGAACGAACCAGGAAATCTCATCGGCATGGCCTTCGATCACGACCTTGAAATCCTTACCCGGATTAATGACGCCGTAAACGGTTCCATAGGTATCTATCGACCAATCATCGATATAGGGTCGGATATAGTCAAGCCAGAGTTTTTGTCCTTCAGACTCGAACCCGGTTGGAGATGCATTATTTAGATATTGCCTTAAAAAGGCTTCTGATTGGGAATTAAGGATTGGCATAATCGTTTTGTTCGCCTTATGAACGGGATAAAAATAGTAATTATTTTAAATTATGGTTGCGTCTGTTGCCACTTGTTGCTCCAGCCTTCCGGATTCCGGCGCCAATCGCCCAGGGTAGCCATATCATTCGCTTCGATATACCCCTGGATTCTGGCTTGTTCGATCAGAACGCTGTAACCGGAAAGTGTGTTCACCGGGCATTCCGCGTTTGCGAAGGCCGCGGCGGCTTTTTCGAATTCATAGGTAAAAACCGCCAGGGCGCCGATCACCTGATACCCGGCTGAACGGAGGGCTTCAACTGCCGCCAGGCTGGATCCGCCGGTGGAGATCAGGTCCTCAACGACCAATACCCTGGCACCGGGCGTCAGCTCTCCCTCAATCTGGTTTTGCCTGCCGTGCCCTTTGGCTTTGTCGCGGACGTAGGCAAACGGGAGATCCAGTTGTTGCGCCAGCAGCACGCCGTGAGCGATCCCGGCCGTAGCTACCCCGGCGATCGCGTCGAACGGCCGGAAAGATCCGGATAATTCGACAAAACAACTGACGACAAAGCGCCTGACTTCGGGGTGCGACAAAATCAGCCGGTTATCGCAATAGATCGGCGAACGGAGCCCTGACGCCCAGGTGAACGGGTTTTGCGGACTCAATTTAATTGCCTTTATTTGCAATAATCTGCTGGCGACTTCAGCGGGAATATCCATGTTGTGATTTTTAGAGCTTGTTTGGACTTTAGTAACTGGTCTGCAAATGTCACTTTTCCGCTTATGCTGCGTTGCAGAACCGGGCTTCATAGCTTAGGCTATGATCCCGAACCCGCGCCTTGCCTAAACGAAAAATTGACGATTTTCGACATAGCGACCAAAATCCAAACAACCTCTTAGTCCTGACCTCGCGCTTCCGGACAAGCGGGAGCCAAAAAGAAACGGCAAATGTACAAAGTTTACATTAATGACACGCCCCTCATCTTAAGTCCCGACCTTCCTGACAGGAATCAATCCGAGCAGGACGGTCACATGGTAGCCCGGTATAGCGGCAAACCCAAAACGCTGTTCAACTACATCGATCTGCTGGAGAAATCGCGCAACTGGCAATCCGTCACCCTGTACGATCCCGATTTCGACAGGTTGAAAAGCGATTTTCTGGGGCATTTCAAAAAAATTGAAGCGGCCGGCGGGTTGATCTTCAATCCGGCGCATGAAATGTTGTTCATTTATCGTCTCGGTTTCTGGGATCTTCCGAAAGGTAAACTGGAGAAGGGCGAAACACCGGAAGAAGCTGCACTGCGGGAGGTGGAAGAGGAGACCGGACTGAACCGGCTGTCGCTGAAAAGCAAAGCCGGCGAGACCTACCACACCTACCGGGTAGACAGCAAAAAAAGAGTGCTGAAAACGACCCATTGGTACTATATCGATTCAGCAGATACCGCTTTGAAGGTCCAGCATGAGGAAGACATTGAAAAGGGTGAATGGGCCTCCCCGAAGGAATTCCTGGAAGGCCCGGAAGGGGCCCTGCTGTACCGAAGCCTTCGCGATTTTTTGTTGGAGACCTGCCATGAGTTAATTTCATAAACCGCACTAAATTCCACTATCTTTGCCCCGTCCTAACCACCATGCATGAAAAAAGACAATATTCTGGTTATCGGCGCAAACGGTCAGCTGGGTTCAGTGCTGACCCGTGCCCTCAGAGATCAATTCGGACGCAACAACGTACTGGCCACCGATATCCGGATGCCGTTGGAGGATGAGGGTCCGTTCGAATTGCTGGATGTTGTTGATCGCCGCCAACTCGAACGCCTGGCCCGGAAGTACAGGATCACCCAGATCTATCACCTGGCCGCCATCCTTTCCGCCAAGGGGGAACAAAACCCCAAATTGGCCTGGGATGTCAACATCAACGGCTTGTTCAATGCCCTCGAACTGGCCCGGGAGGAAAAGCTGCGCCTTTTTTTTCCGAGCACTATTGCCGTTTTCGGCAGCCATACGCCCCGAAAGAATACGCCGCAGGAAACCATCATCCACCCCGAAACCGTATACGGCATCAGCAAAGCAGCAGGAGAGAACTGGTGCCAGTATTATCACCTGAAATTCGGCGTGGATGTCCGCTCTTTGCGCTATCCGGGAGTGATCGGTTACCAATCCATGCCGGGCGGCGGAACCACGGACTATGCGGTGGAAATATTCCACTATGCCGTCAGGGGAGAGCCCTATAACTGCTTCCTCAAGCCCGAAACCCGTCTGCCCATGATCTATATGGACGACGCCATCCGGGCAACCCTGGAGCTGATGAACGCACCGGCCAGGCAAATCACCGTTCGGACCAGCTACAACCTCGCAGCGATGAGCTTCACTCCTGCTGAATTGACGGAAGCCATCCGGAAGCATGTTCCGGATTTCGAGGTCGGGTACGAACCGGATTTTCGCCAGAATATCGCCGAATCCTGGTCGGAAAGCATCGACGATACCGCTGCCCGCCGCGACTGGAACTGGCGGCCTGCCTACGACCTGGAGGGCATGACGGAGGATATGATCGTGCATTTGAAAGAGCAGTATTTGGTGGTTTGAGGGGGGATTTGTTGATTGGTTTATTGGTTTATTTGTTGATTGGTTTATTTGTTGATTGGTTTATTTGTTTATTGGTTTATTTGTTGATTTGTTTATTGGTTGATTTACCTTCTCCGCTCTATAGGAGCTGCGGCGGTCGGAGGTTGATTTGCCGCACCTGTAAATCTGAAAGATATGTTCAAGAATGTAAAACCTGAATTGCAACAGGAGCTGGACGAGATCCGTCAGGCAGGCCTGTATAAGGAAGAACGGATCATTACCACGCCGCAGAGCGCCGAAATCCGGACAACGGCAGGTATGGAGGTACTCAATTTTTGCGCCAACAACTACCTGGGGCTTTCTTCCCACCCCGCCGTGATAGAAGCGGCCAAGGCAGCCATTGACAGCCACGGATTCGGGCTGTCGTCGGTGCGGTTCATTTGCGGCACCCAGGATCTGCACAAGGAATTGGAGCGCAAGACAGCTGAGTTTCTGGGGACGGAGGATACGATCCTCTACGCAGCGGCGTTTGATGCCAACGGCGGATTGTTCGAGCCGCTCCTGGGCCCCGAAGATGCCATCATCTCCGATGAGCTCAACCACGCCTCCATCATCGACGGTATCCGGCTTTGCAAGGCCGACCGCCACCGCTACAAGCACAACAACATGGCGGAGCTGGAAGAGATCCTGAAACAAACCCAGGGTGCGCGCCGCCGCATGATCGCGACCGACGGCGTGTTCTCTATGGACGGCACCATCGCCCAGCTGGACAAGATTTGCGACCTGGCCGATCAATACGACGCCATGGTAATGATCGACGAATGCCACGCCACCGGCTTCATGGGTAAAACCGGCCGGGGCACCCACGAATACCGCAATGTCATGGGCCGGGTGGACATCATCACCGGCACCTTCGGCAAGGCGCTCGGCGGCGCTTCCGGCGGATTCACGGCGGCGCGCCAGGAAATTGTTGACCTGTTGCGGCAACGGTCGCGGCCCTACCTGTTCTCCAACACCCTCGCCCCGGCCATCGCGGGCGCTACCATCGCGGTGATCGACCTGCTGAGCGGCTCTACGGCGCTGCGCGACAAGCTTGAGGCCAATACCCGGTACTTCCGCAAGGCCATGACCGAAGCCGGTTTCGATATCCTGCCGGGCGAACACCCCATTGTGCCCATCATGCTGTACGATGCGCCGCTGGCCCAGGAATTCGCCAGGAAACTGCTGGACGAAGGCATCTATGTCATCGGCTTCTTCTTCCCGGTTGTTCCGAAAGGCAAGGCCCGCATCCGGGTGCAGGTATCCGCCGGGCATGAAATGGCGCATCTGGAGAAGGCGGTGGCGGCGTTTACGAAGGTCGGGAAAGAATTGGGCGTGGTGTGATCATGGCTGTACATTGAGAATTGAGTACAAAAACTTAACTTGTACCGGTTTTATTGGTCTCAAGTAAACTCAGCTTCTTCCCGGAGTACCAATCAAGCGAAATCCAAAAGGAAATCGAATCCGTTGTGATTGAGTCGGCCGGATAAATCTCACCTAAAGCGGTATGCTTCAAGGCATGAAAAAAGCTTTTTTTAAGCCCGTAATGGATGGTTTGGAGAAGGCCTCCGCCACCAAAACGGCCCGGCTGATCTTTGCCTTTTTCTTCCTGAGCCGCTGCCTGTTCAAATGGGTAACCGGGCACGATAATTTCGAGCTCTTCGGGGATTCTTACCGATACGATATCTTCAGCGACCAGCTCCTTTCGGGCAATTTCAATCTGGACGGTTTTGCCTTCATTATCGCTCCCTTGTATCCCTATTTTCTGGCCGGGATGAAACTCCTGTTCGGCGCTTATTGGCAAACGGCAGCGGTAGCCTTACAGTTTGCCGTTGTATCCTGGTCTGGAGTATGGTTATACCGCCTCGCCTTGCTGGTTTTTCAGCGCAGATCCGTTGCCTTGCTCACGGCGATCTTTTACGGCCTGTTTCCCAATACCTTATGGCTCAATTATACCTTGTCGCAGGAAACGCTGTTTCAATCGTTTTTCATCGGTTCTGTTTATTATCTGGTTGCGGCGTTGAAGGATTCAAAAGACGCCCTGATACGGTCGGCTGTGCTTTTCTCATTGGCCTTTCTTACCAAATCGCATTGTTTGCTGTATTCGCCCTTTATCGCCTTGTTGTTTTTGTTGCAGAAAAAACGGCCTTTTTCGAGGCGATTGTACAGGGCCACCCTATACGCCGTGATCTGCCTTGCCTTTACAGTGCCGTACGGGCTGTACAATTTGCGGGTGAACGGCTTGTACGTATTGTCCAGCACGGGCTTCGGATCCAATTTCCATATGCACCACAGCGACGAAGGGTATAAGGAAACCTTCCCGGTTGTGGACAGCCTCACCGGGCAACGGATACCGGGCATCCTTTTCGCTTTTTACCGCGATTACGATTTCGGAAAATACGGCAAGGTCAACCGGTTGCCGCAAAAAGAAATGCAGGCGATGCACTGGCGGATGGCCCGGGAATGGATCAGCGCCAATCCGCGGAAGTTCCTGGAGCTGAAATGGTTCGCTTTCCGGCGTTTCTTCACACCCGGACTGAGTAAGGCGCACTACCCCTTCAACACCTGGCTGGCCTCCTTTTTACTCGGCCTTCCGGTTTATTTGCTGGCTTACTTCGGCCTTTGGAAGGCATTTCGTACCCATATGCAGGACCACTGGTGGATGGCCTTCCTTGTTTTTACCCTGTTTTTTTTCTTCGTCTTTTTCTGGCCGATGAGCCGGTTCCGGACCATAACGCTTGAGCCCTTTTATCTGATGTATGCGGCTTATGCCCTGGAAAATCTCCTGAACCGTTACCGCGAAAAGGACGGCGCGAAGACCTGAACACCTTGTAATGCAAAAATCAAGGTTTCACCTTTTTCACACCAGGTTGTTCGATCTCAAAATCCTCTGCGCTTTTGGCCTTTTTGACCATTTCCCGCACGTCGGCCAGCAGTTGTTTGGCGTCATAAACGATGCCGTCCTTGACGGTGTATTTCACCCCGCCGACCCGGACCACCTCATTGTTCTCATCAAGCCGGATGGCGCCGGTGCCGTAGAGGACTTTGAGGTCCATCAGCGGGTTTTCTTCCACGATCACGAAGTCGGCCAGTTTGCCGACTTCCACGGTGCCAATCTGGTCGTCCATGCCCAGCGCCTGGGCGCCGTATAGGGTAGCGGACCGGATGACCTCCAGCGGGTGGAAACCGGACTCGCGCAGCAATTCCAGTTCCCGGATATACGCAAAACCGTAAAGCTGGTAGATGAATCCGGAATCAGAACCAGCGGTAACGCGGCCGCCGCGGTTCTTGTATTCGTTCACGAAGGTCATCCACAGGCGGTAGTTTTCTTTCCACTCCACTTCCTGTTCGGTTCCCCAGGCATGCCAGTAAGACCCGTGCGACATGCGGCTGGGCATGTAAAAGCGCCAGAGCGAAGGCATGGTATAATCCTCGTGCCACTCCGCCCGGCGGGCCCGCATCAGGTCGCGGTTGGCCTCATAGATGTTGAAGGTGGGATCGATGGTAAAATCCAGGGAAAGCAGCTCCTCCATGACGGCATTCCAATGATCGGAATAAGGTTGGGCCGCCTGTTTCCAGAGCTTGCCGGCCTCTTCAAAGCGGTTCTGCTCGTTCTGGTAGTTGTAGTCCAGGGGATAATTCTGTACGGTCCGGTCGGCAAACAGCGCTTCCGGTAAGCCGTACCAATGCTCCATGGAAGTAAGACCTGCCCGGGCCGAGTTCAGTACATTCCAACGGGCCACGTCCATTTGGGCATGGTGGCAGGCGGAGCGCAGCCCCAGTTTTTTGTTCTCTCCCAGGGCCGCTGACATGATGTCCGGCGGTGCACCGAAGAACTTGATGCCGTCGGCGCCCTTTTTGGCGTTCTCGCGCACCCATTGCCGCGCTTCTTCCGGCGTGCTGATGGGTTTGTCCCAGCCCATTCCAAAGGCCGTGTAGGCTTTGATCCGGGGCGCTGTGATCTCATTTTTAGCGCTGCGTTCCCGTTGGTCGAGCACCCAATCGAGGCCGTTCCCGCAGGATGGATCCCGGATGGTGGTGATCCCGTGGCCCATCCAGAGTTTGAAAACGTATTCGGCATCCGCGCCCTGTGAGCCGCCGCCGATATGGCCGTGCATGTCCACAAAACCGGGCATCAGGTACATGCCCTCGCAATCGTATTCCTTGCCGCCTTCTTTCAGTTTTGGTCTGCGTTCAGGGTCGATGGGCACCCCTGGAAATCCGACCGTCCGCACCTGCGCTATCCTGTTGTTCTCCACGACAATATCCACCGGGCCGGTAGGCGGCGCTCCGTTGCCGTTGATCAGGGTAACGCCCCGGATAATCAGCTGGGAGTAAGGGCCGTCGCCCTCCGCCCGGTCCGGCGCTTTTTTGACCTGGGCTTGTACCGCAGCGGCACAAAGGAAAATGCTGAACAGGATCAAGGTGGCTTTTTTCATGTCATGCGAGTGTTTGAAAAACCCAAATCTAATGATTTCGCACTGGAAATGGATCACCTAAACTTAAAACATTAAAAAAAGGAATTCCACATCAAGACCCGTATCTTTGGCGCCTCAATTGAAAACATGTCAGTCAACAAGGAAATAAAACGGATCACGACCCATGTCCTTCAGGCTATGAAACTCCGGGGAGAGAAGATCAGCATGCTTACGGCGTATGACTACTCTTTGGCCAGGATTGTGGATGAAGCCGGGATCGATATCATCCTCGTCGGGGACTCAGCCAGCAATGTCATGGCGGGGCACGAAACCACCCTGCCCATCACCCTCGATCAGATGATCTACCATGCCTCATCGGTCGTACGGGCCGTTAAAAGGTCACTGGTCGTCGTTGACCTGCCCTTCGGTACCTATCAGGGCAATTCCAAGCTGGCGCTGGAGTCGACCATCCGCATCATGAAGGAAGCCGGCGCCCATGCCGTCAAACTGGAAGGCGGCGCTGAAATTTCCGATTCCATCCGCCGCATACTCACGGCCGGTGTGCCGGTCATGGGCCACCTGGGGCTTACCCCGCAATCCATCTACAAATTCGGCACGTATACCGTAAGGGCCCGGGAAGAAGCCGAAGCCGAAAAGTTGATGGAAGACGCCCTGACGCTTCAGGAATTGGGTTGCTTCGCCGTTGTGTTGGAAAAGATCCCCGCCGAGCTGACCAAAAAAGTCTCCGAAAAGCTCCACATCCCGACCATCGGCATCGGCGGCGGGGTGCATGCGGATGGACAGGTACTGGTCCTGCACGATATGCTGGGGATCACCAAGGAATTCCAACCCCGGTTCCTTCGCCGGTATCTCGACCTGTTTGAGACCATCAAAGGGGCCGTGGAGCATTATATTGAGGACGTCAAGAATCGGGATTTCCCGAACGAACAGGAGCAGTATTGATGGAGGGGTGACCACGGGATTGCGAGGTTTTTCCCCGATTTGAGCTTCTTTCTGAGAATTGGTGGGTAACCACAAGGGGATATTGGTGGGTAACCACAAGGGGATATTGGTGGGTAACCACAAGGGTTACCCCAACTGGGGTTACCCCAACAAATGGCCGGATTCGGTCGTTAATTACATGATCTTCAACATTCACCCTGAACCTGCATATGAGCAAAATCGTACGACTATCGCTTCTGATCCTTCTGGCCGCCCTCATTCTGGGTGGCGCCTACCTGTATTACCGGTTTGTGGCCAGTTCGGCGGTTCCGCCCAGAAGCGAGCCCTACTACGTTGAAATCCCCACAGGATCTGATTTTGAAGAAGTGGTCAAGTTGCTGAAGGACGGCGGCATGATCAAGGACGAAGGCGTCTTCAGGTGGCTCGCTGACAAGATGCAGTACCAAAAAGATCCCATGCGTTCCGGCAGGTTCAGGATCGAGCCGGGCTGGAGCATGATCGACCTGATCCGGCACTTGCGCAACGGCAAACAGGACCCGGTTCAGGTTGTACTGACCACTGAGCGGGAACCGGAAAACGTGGCTGCAAAAGCCGCCAGGTTCATCGAGCCCGATTCATTGGAGTTGGCGGCCTTGTTCAAGGATATTCCCTATATCCAATCGCTGGGCTATACGCCCGAAACCCTGATGAGCCTGTTCATTCCCAATACCTACGAATTCTACTGGAATACGCGCCCCAGGGAATTTGTCGACAGGATGGTCAAGGAACACAAGAAATTCTGGGACCAGGACCGCCGCAAGGAAAAAGCGGCTGCCCTTGGATTGACCCCGGCTGAAGTGTATACCCTCGCTTCCATCGTCGAGAAGGAGACCCTGCAAAACAGCGAGAAGAAGCGAATGGCCGGCGTTTACCTCAACCGGCTCAAGCTCGGGATGCCGCTTCAGGCCGATCCGACCTGCGTTTTTGCGACCCGCGATTTCAACACCAAACGGGTGACGGATTACCATACCAAATTTGATTCGCCCTACAATACCTACCTGTATAAAGGGCTGCCGCCCGGCCCGATCGCCATGGCCTCCATTTCGAGCCTGGATGCCGTGCTCAATGCCGAGCAGCATGACTATATCTTCTTCTGCGCCAAAGGCGACGGCTCAGGTCTGCATTCCTTCGCCAAAACGCTGGCAGCCCACAATAAGAATGTGGAGATCTATCGGGAGAATTTGCGGAAGCAGGGTTTGCGGTAGAAGATCATTATGGTTTATCCGCTATTTTTTCACCACAAAGTCACAACATGAGCCATCCCAAATTTTTACACTGAAAGATTTTTGACCACATAAGAAACATCTCGTGCTTACCGTGTTACAAAATCCGGGATGACTCATGTTTGCTTCCACCCCAAAGGCGTGGTGGTTCGCTATTACTCCACTTTCACCACCTGCTTGTGCATCACATACCCTGCCATGCGGATACGCAGGTTGTATATCCCGGCAGGCAGCCTTTCTAATGAGAGCTGATCGGTGTTCCGGAAGGCCAGGCCGGTAGCCCTGCCCGCTGCATCCAGCACGATCACCTCATCCGGGATATACCCGTAGGGATTGCTGATCCGCAGGTCGCCGTCCGTTGGATTGGGCACCAGGCGGATGCTGCGCTTGAGATCCAGCAGGGCCGGCGCTTCGGTTTGTGTCGTCAGTTTAAGGAATTGGGATTGCGGCTGAACCGGAATGCGGATCTCATGGTCGTCGATCACCAACGGCGAAGCGATGTCCACCTCCGTGCCATGTATGCCGGCGATATCGTCAATGACCCCGATCAGGTAGGCGATGGTCCCGTAACCGGTCACATTGTTGTGGTCCGTACGGCTCAGGGCGATCTGGATCTTGCCGTCGGCGGCGAACGTCCGGTCGATGGTGATCAGGTTGACCCCCGGTTCTCCGAACCAGCTGGTCGGATATTGTACCGAAACATTATTCAGGTCGATAACAGACGGATCAATGGAAACCGTAAAAGCGATCCCGTAAACGTCTTCCGCGGGATGTGCCGCGGTGCCGAAAATAAGGGGAATCTCAAACTGCGCGCCCGGGCCTAATCCCGTGATGCCCGATAGATCGACCGAGATTTCCGGGTCGATCTCGGTATGCGGCAGCTCTTCGATCGGCTCCGACGGGCCATGCGAAAGGCCGTAGTTGACGCCGATAATATCCCGGTCCGCCTGGTTGACCACCCCGTCGCCGTTGCAATCCGCGTGCTTGAAATTGAGGCCGTCCGCAAAGGATTGATTCCAGTCGGAAGCCTGGTACGCGGCCCATTGGAAACCGGTTTCCGGCCGCTCAGGGCCTTCGGAGCCGTAAGCCAGGCCCACATTGAGCAGGTCCACATGGCTGACCAGGTTGTCCGAATTGCCGTCGCCGGGCCATACATTGTCATCGTCCTGGGTGATGCAGATATTGTCCAGGAAAAGACTGCCGGAAGCGGAGATCACCAGTTTTCCGACAATACCGGTGAGGGTCATGGAACCGGCGCGACCGTCGTTGGAAGCCGGAAAGACTTCCAGGGTCACGCCGGAGCCAAGATCGGCAGGCAGGTTGACCGGATGGGTAGCAACTACCGGATCCCCACCGTTGACTGCAATGCTGATCTCCGTACCCGGGAAGAAATAATCCAGGGTGATGGACACGGCCGGCTGCGGCAATCCTGCCAGATCAAAGCCCAACCCTGAATTGGACACGCCGGCAATATGCCCGATGGCGGCCGTGAATTCCGGATATGGCGTTTCTGCCAACACCACGGCGTAACAGGTATTGCACCCGTTGTCGTCGGCGGGCGTGTAGATGACCGGCACGTCATCCTCCTCCGTGATTTGATCCAGGGGGTCGTAACCGGTGATCGGGCCGAAAATTCCCGGTTCGGTTTCTTCCCATTCAATACACCCTTCATTGGCGCAATAAATCGGTTCAAGGGTTTTGCTGGTCTGGCAAAGCAGGCTCTGATCGGTGACCTTGAATTGCCAGGCTGAATTGGGATTACCCGGCAGCGGGCCAAGCGTCAGGTACAGGTCGTCATAAGCGTAGGTCTGGCTCATCTGGGCGCCGCCGGCCGGGCCGTAGGCCAGTATGAGGGAGTCCGATCCATTGAGGATATGGACGTTGAGGTCGACCAGGAAAGTGCCGTCGGTGGCGCAATCGTAGGGTTCGACCACCATATCGTACAGCCTGCAACAGGGAATATCAAGGGGAACGGTCATCCGGCAATCCCCGTTGTGGAGATCAGCCACGCTCAGGGTTTCGCCCTGGAACTGGAACAATGAAAGGCCGTCTACCGATAACGGCAGGCTGGAATAAGGATATTCGCCGACCTGGACATTGCCGATAAACAGGCGGAAATAGTCGCTTTCCGGGTGAACCACCTCAAATGTGAGGTTTGTAATGGCAAAGAGCGGCTCGTTCTGGTTGCAATGGATATTGAAATCCAGGCCCGAAATGCTGCATTCCTCGCAACTTACAGGACCGAGATCAATCGCACTATGGCAATCCGGATTTTCATTGTCGATCACTGCAAATTCGTAGGGCGTAGTGCCGTTTGCTTCAAGCGGTCCGAGCGTGATGACCTGGTTCCCATATTGGAAATTGCCGTAATTGTGGCCGTTGCCCTGGATATGGAATCCCTGGCCGCCCACATTGTTATAATTGAAATGCAGGTCGACATAAAACTGGCCGTTCTCGCAATCCTTGACCTCGGCGGTCACATCGGAGATATGACAGTCACCGCTGCAATCCACGGGGCCTACCTCTACGTATCCGAAACAGGCGGGATTGGCAATGTCCAGCAGCAGGAAATCGTAAACCGTTGTACCGTCGCCTGCAAAAGGCCCGAGGGTAATATACGGTGCTGCGCCGTACTGGTAGGGGCCTGAAATGGCGCCGTCCGCAAAGATATAGTAACCTGCAGGTCCGGGATTGGGATTATGAAAAGCGATGTCCACCATGAATTGACCGTCGACACAAGGGTAGGTTTCCGCAATCAGGTCGTTGAAACCGCATTCCGGTTCGACACATTGATTGGGCAGCACAATGTAATTGCAGCAGTCGGCCGCATCGTTGGCGCAGACCCGGACCGTGATGTGATCGGCAGTGGACGCCACCTCCACATTCTGGAGCAGGAACGGCGGCTGTTGCGGGTAGTAGCCGATATGGTGGTCATTGATGTACACATCCACCCCCTGGCTGACCGGGTTTTCGATTCCGAAATCAACCATGATATTGTAATGGTTCACCCCGTTGGCTTGTTCGCAGGCCTGAATTTCGGCGGACAGGTCGACCACATGGCAATCTCCCTCGCAAAATACGGGGCCGAGTTCACGGCCGCGGTCACATTGTCCCGAACTGTCGAAGACCTTGAAAAACCAGCCTGAATTGGGATTTCCCGTGAACGGGCCTACCAGAATGGGGAGCTGACTGTAGGCATAATTGCTCTCATACAACTGGTTGTTGACATACAGATTGAAATGCTCGGAAGGCGTATTGTGTTCGAAGTACAGGTTGAAATAAAATTGGCCGTCGCCATTACAAGGTAAGGTATCTAACAAAATCGGACCGATTTCGCAGACCTGGGCAGGTTCGCAAGGCAATTCATACGTGTAGGTCAGGCAGCAATCCGGATGGGTAACGGAGCAGATGGTCCAGACCTCCGGTTGCTGGGCCGGCACGGGGAATTCGAGATTGATAATACCGTTGGGATTTCGGGTGATCGTATGCCCTTCGCTATTGGTGATCGTGACGGACTGCCCGAGGTTATCGCCGACCAGTACGGCTTTTGCGTTGTAAAACCCACCCTGGCCGCAAGTCACGCTGAGCACTTCTACGGATTCGAGGTTGCAATCGCCGCTGCACCCCGGATTGGCCAGGTTGATCGTTTCGCAACAGTTGGGAGAGTCGTTGCCGCAAACCGTAATATTGAAATCATTGGCATTGGGTGGAACGTGGACTTCCTGCAGGAGGATGGGGCCGTCCTGCGGGAAATAATTGTAGAGTTCGCCGTTCACGTATACATCGGCGCCTTGCCCGACCTGATTGACGACGTGATAATCCAGCAATACGCGATAGATGGTCGACTGATTATTGGTGATCTGGCAACCCACGATTTCCGCTGTCAGGTCGTGCACTTCACAGGGCTCCGGATTGGTGCAGCCTGCCAGCGAGACGTTGATGTCCGCGCAGCAATTGTCCTGATCATTGGCGCAAACCAGCACGTGGATGGAGGAAGTGGTGTTGGGAAACGCCAGGTTGGTGACGGTAAACGGCGCCGACTCAAAGAAGCCGGCCGGTTCGCCGTTGATCCGGACATCAAAACCCTGGCTGAGGGAATTGACGGCTTCGAGGTTGACCTGAAGGTCAAACTGGACCCAGGTGTTGTTTTGTACGGGATGACAATTGGCCACTTCTGCCGCCAGGTTGACGATCTGACAGGGTTCCTGGCCAAAAGCCCAAATGGTCAGGAAAAACTGGAAAAGGGCAATCAAGGACAATTTGCGCATAATCATTAGGTATTGGCTCGTCATGGAATCGAATTTCACGTTACAAAAATCAAAATATAAATCCATCCGGGAAAAAACTTATTCCAGCTGTTTTTGGGAAAAATTTTGTTAAATTTAGCTATTTTTGATCGCTAATAGCTGAATTTCAACATTTAAAAAAATTGCAGATTTGGATTTTTTATGCTTAAACATAGTGTAATCAATATCCTTTCCGGTTTTGACCGCAAGGAAATGACGCGGTTCAAGGCATTTGCCTGGTCTCCCTACTTCAACAAACACGATGAAGTCCGGAACCTGATCGATTATTTCAATGGCATATATCCTCATTTTACGGAACAAACCTGCAACCGGCACATCATTTTTCCGCATGTTTTTCCGGGAGCGCCCCATGATCAGGCCAGGCTGGCGGTGGTTTTCTCCTATACCCGCAAGCTGGCCGAACAATTCCTGATCCAAGAGGCCTTTAAAGAAGAGACCCAGCCGGCGCGGGTTATGCTGCTCGGGCAACTGCGGAAGCGCAAACTGTTCGACCAGTATGAAAGCCTGCTGGAACGGACGGAAAAAGAGCTGGAAGAAAGCGCCTGGCGGGACGGCGCCCATTTCCAAAGGATGCACGCGGTGGCCGCCGAAGCGGATCATTTTTTCACCCACGCCAAAAAGGAAGAGCGGCTGGGCAGCCTGGAGCAAAAACAGCGCAGCCTCGATGTCTATTATCTGTCGACCAAGCTCAAGGACGCGGTGGAAATGCAGATCCGGCGCAACCTCCGCCAATTCGATTATTCCAGCCGGTTGCTGGAGCATGTGCTGAAGGAAGTGGAGCACAATATGGACCTCTACGCCGCCACCCCGACCATCCTCTTATACTACCAGCTTTACCGGATGTTTTCGGATACAGCCCATCAGTTCTACTATGAAGCGAGGGCTACCCTGGTCCGGGCAAAACCCTTCTTGCCGGAGCCCGAACTTGCCTCCATTTACAATTATTTTCAGAATTACTGTATTCGGGAGATCAATCGGAACCAGGAGCCTTTTCTGGATGAACTTTTCGGCCTGTACCAGATCCAGTTGGAGCAAGACCTGTTGCTGGAAGATGGTTTTTTGCCGGAATGGCATTACAAGAATATAACCACAACCGCCATCCGGTTGAGCAAACTGGAATGGATCAAAAATTTCCTGGAGCAATTCAGGGACAAGCTGAGGCCGGAGGTGGCCGAAAATGCTTATTGCTTCAATATGGCTGCCTACTTCCACGCCTGCGAATCTTACGATAAGGTGCTGGAACTGCTGAATCAGGTAACTTACAGCGATATCCGGTACAGCCTCGGCGCCAGAGCGTTGTTGTTGCGCACTTATTATGAATTGGAAGAGGACGAAGCCTTGTTTTCCCTGGTGGACTCTTTCAGGCAATTCCTCCAACGGCATAAGTTGCTGGCCGACTCCCGCCGGAACGGTTACGACCATTTATTCCGGTTTACCCGAAAGGCCGCCCAGCTAAGAGCCGCTTTGGGATATTCTTCAGCAAAAAAAACAAAACAGGAACTCCTGCGCCTGGAACAGGAAATAGATATGGCGCCTTCCGTGTTCAATAAAAGCTGGCTTCAGCAAAAAATCAGGGACCTGATCGAAAGTAGGTTGTGAATTATTACGGCTCCCAGTTTAAGAATATTGCGGTTCTTTAGGATTGGTCATCGAATAACTTAAAATCAGCAACTAATAAACCTTCTAAATAGCTTGTCTTTAAAAGGGATTCCACTGACATTTCTACTTCATTAAAAGCTTTATTTGTATCAGATGGCAGAATTACTCTTAACACATATCTACAATTTGAATCTACGTCTAAAAGAAATCGATACTTTCTATTAGAATGTATAAAAGAGCTCACAGGAAGATATGTTTTTATTTCTTCAAGTAGATATCCTTTTTGTCGTAATACATTTTGTACTTCAGTTAGCCGACTAAAAAAAGGTTCTATTTCAATACGTATCTGCTGTGCATGTTTTAACCCGATTTCAGTTAAAGCATAGTGCTTTACGCCTTCATAATCTATAGACTTAATAAATTCCTTTGACTTTAAATCTGTTAAAATTTCATTTGGATGTAGTCGTGACTTTAAAAGACTGATAACGTCTTGATTCCATTTATAATAGCTTAACCCATTCTCGAAATTCGACAAATAAATTAGCCCATAATCCGATTTTGAAAAGTTATTGTTTTCCATCACACTACTGGACATTTTTGAAAAAGGCGGAAGAAAGCACGACTTTTGTGTTTACCACAACATAAAAAACGATGCTTCTTCCGCACTTACGCAAATTTACGGACCTGTATGAAAACTTTGGGCTTGGAGCGGTAAAAAACATCTGGCTGTTGGTCAGTTTGTTACCGCTGGTCAGGACTGTGAACCTTTTGGGGATTTTGCCCAAGGAAAATCAAGCGCTTTTTAAAAATGTCCAGTAGTATGGAACAAGGAACACGATTAATTACAAAAGTCCCTCGAAATATGAAGACGGCTTTGGTAACGATGGAGGATAAATTCTATCTCAATAAAAGAGGTGTAATTGAATCGGTGATCGATATTTTAAAATCAATATGCGATATCGATCATACCCGTCATCGAAGCCCACTCAACGCCATAATTCACATTTTAGGTGGGGTAGCTGCCTACCACTTTCTGGACCAAAAGCCTTCCATCTACTCCCGAACCGGGAAGTTGACGGCTTTTATTCCGAAATTGGGCTGAAAACCAGCCACCCTATCCCGAACTCACGTTAAAATAGGAGAAAGATCCGCCATGGCCCATTTTTCGTTAATAATTATCTATAAAAGGCGTGAGCAATCTTTAGTGTTCTGGGTTTTGCAGTTAAAGAGTCAGGATAGTATTCAAACCAAATAAGGATAGTATCTGGCACAAATTCAGGTTTAGCTAAAAAAAATAAAAATTCGTAATCTTTTCCTTTCTTTAAAAGTCGAAAATATTGGGAAAAATAATCAGCTTTTCCACCAGAAGTATATATAGTATCTTGGTTTATTTCTTTGAAAGCATTGTGATTTGTTACGTGATATATATTACTATCAGGAAAGAAAGGGACATAAATATTTTTTTGCAGACAATTAATACTTAGCAAGTATTGCTCATAATCGAGTGAATACCTTTTATGAACACTTGTGTCAGAGGGTACAGGCCCTTGAACACTAAACCGTACCTCATCATTTTCAATTCTTGATGTATTCTGAAAACATCCCGTTGACAAGAGTAAAAATAAACCGAATACAATATATGATTTTTGCATTAGTTATTGGATTGAGGCCTAAAAATATTATCTAGTGGCGCGAAATCTAGATACCACTCAAGTTTCGCGGCCTCTTTTTCCGACCTGCTGCGTTGCTCGCCACGCCTGCCTTAGTACCTAAGTACGGCGGGCAGGTTGGTCACAGAGTCCCCCTATGCCCCTCCCGCCAACAGCGGGACGCCTTGCCGGTCGAAAAAATAGCCTCCCGAAACTATAGTGTTAATTAAATTTCGCGCCACTAGATTCTTTGATAATCGATAAACGCGTCTTCACTAAATCCATATTTATTTATTTTAATCGGCAACTCACAATGCCATTCGACAATAATTGAATTTGTTTTTTTTTCTATTAATTTCAAAGTTTCAGCCAACAACTTCCTGTTCAAAGTTGAGGCTGGTTCAAAACTTACTCGATCTTCATTTATGCCATTCTGGAAAAAATACAATTCATTCGTAAATAAGTTTTCACTCAACTGGACAACAAAAGTCTTATCTCTAAATATATAACAAGAAATAATTTCGGGAAATTTTCTAAAAATCAATTTTAAATTATTTTCTACAATTCCAAAAAAAAAGAAACATGAATTTAATTTAATTTTCATGCTTTTCAAATTTGCCAAAATATCATCGTCAGGAAAATCAATAACGGTTCTCGATTGATTATCTGTATAGCATAGCTCTATTAAACTCAAATTTGAAACAAACGAATTAACAACCCCATTAAAAATAATTTTAAAATATTCGTTTTTTTCAAACTTCCCAGTGTATTCAAATTCAAACACACCTGCATCCTTGCTCCCGCTAAACTGCTCTACCAATTGATCAAATGACAGATATTTCATAATTAATTTTTTAAAATTATTTCGCCGTCTTTACAATGAACGATTATCTTATCAATCCAATCGTCGAGTGGCCTATTATACAATCCGGCATCAGTAAATCCATCCCAAGCAAATTGAGCTTCACTTTTAGAAATTTTGTCAGCTTTAATCCTATCATCACAATTTTTGAACATGGCCAACGAGTCCCTTCAAAAGCAGTGCCCGTAAAAACATTGAAATAGGTCCTGCATTCCAGGCAAAAAAATTGGAAAACCGGTTTGCGCCGCCGATGATGTACCCGATTATTTGAACTCCCGCAAGCCGGACAAGTTAACTTCCCGCCATGAGAGTGGTCTACCAAGTGGGCATAACACCGATCTTCATCCAGCAATGTGTCAATTGCGTAATCCATTCGTTTTTGAACCCAAATTTACTCAATCTGCTGTAAAGGAACATAAGCCAACAATTCCAGGGTGACATCATCCTTCATGAAATAAAATGTTGAATTCATAGTTTTTTTCAATTACTTGGATTTCCCCATTTGGATAGGCTTCAATGGTATTATTCTAAAGGTCTGCAATTGTGGATTAATTTGAAAAATAAGGTGGGACAGACAGATACCATCATACAACGGAGTTTTATTTACAGTTATACTTTAGTCTATATTCAACTGTTGGAATTTCAACAAACTCATTTTGGACTTTTTGTAATGCTAAGATCACTTCTTTTTGCAAATAGAATTCTGTATCCGATTCTAAATTTTCAACCATACCAAATTGCAGCTTATATAATGTATACCCTCTCTTTTTCCCACTCCAAAAAGAAGGCCCCGAATAATATTCACTTTCTATAACCAAGCCCTCAAAGTTATTTTGGGAAGTATAGCAATATGCAAATTCAACAATTTCGTTTATATTAAATTTATGTATGTCCTTAATATATATTCTGCCGTTATAAAAGTCGCCGCATGGTAAAAATTCAATGCCATTGAATCTTTCATATGGAGGTCGGCTTGACACATTGCAATTAATATGAAAAAAAATCATACATGCTGCAATTAAATGTTTCATGGGGTGCAGATTTTAAATACGTGACCCATATTAACTCTGTGTTTAAATGGAATGAATTTATATCCAATTGAATTTTGATTCCTACAGTGCTGCACGCCAGGTCGTTGATAAAGTCGGAGGCCAGGTTGGTGCAGGCCGCCGAATTTGGTGCCCACGTACAGGGCGCTGTCGGGGCCGGCGTAGATGTCCTGCACCCCGCAAAAAGACGGGCATTCGTATTCCACCGCCACCACCAGGGTATCGTCCTGGATCCGGTAGAGGTTGTCGTCTCCGGTGAAGAAGTAGATGGTCCCGTCGGGGCCTTCCGTGAATCCGCGCGTCTCGCGCACGAGCAGCGGGCTGGAGACGTGGCGGATTTCGAGGGGCTGTGCGGCCAGGCCGGCGGCTGACAGGAGGAAAAGAGCGGTTGTGTACAGATAATTGCGCATATGTTGAAGGTTTGGTTGCGTTTCAGTTTTACAGATTTCAAAGCTCAAAAGATATCCCGGTTCAATAATGTTCGGTTCTATTTTCTGGCACCCTATTAAGAGTTATGGCTTTGTTTTAAATACCCAATTTTTGACAATTTTATTCCATAAAGGAACAAAGAGAAGTACAAAAACAAAATTTCCTAACAGTAAATAGGTTATAGTGTAACCTCCATAAGGTGATGCTACACCTCCTAGTAAGGAGCCCAAGCCACCATTTTCTAAAAAAAAGCCAAATCCAATAGAGCATAAATAAACAATACACCAAAAAAAATACACTTTTAAGATTACGAAACTCATATACTGATATACATCCCTATTCTCTTTAATCAAGTAATTAATTAATTTCACAAAAATGTAAATATTCATTATCGTATAAGGGAGCAACCAAAACAAATCACTTGAAATAACTCTAAAGAGGTTTTCCATAAAAGTACTCAAGAAATTGTCTTTAATCACAAAAAATGACAATTGTTTTATATCTTCTGGATATTCTATATATAGAAGATGGTTAAAAAGAGAAAAAAATATTTTTAGACAAACATTATAAAATAAGTATAGGATAACCAATTTCAAAGATGAGCTTCGATCCTTTAGTAGCATGAGAGAAAATTTACAGGTGTATCAGATTTTAGCTTTTCATAAAATTGCTTAAAACTCATGTGAACAACCATTGGTTCTTTAATTGTGGTTTCACCTCCTTTATCTTCAATGAATTGAGAGATTTTCGCTTGCAAATTCCGCCATGTACGATCTGCTATCACAAAATAATCCTTATCGTCGCATTCTGGATTTAAAAATTCTAACCCAAAGAGGGTTATTAGAGCTAAAGGCTTTGCAGTATCAACCCCTCTGGTAAATATTTCACAATTTCCATTTTGATTTGTACGAATTCCCCACATTCTCTTTCCTGAAAATGGTTGAGTAAGGCTCCTTGGAGTATATATAGTATTAACTATAAAATTAAATTCATTCTCCTGAATGGTGATAATAGCCCCATTGTCGGCAACTAGCGCATTTAAATGATTTGCATTGGCATCAATAAAGAATCTTGCACCAATTGTCCTTGATTCCCATAGGGGTAAATCAATATTTCCATCATAAGGTGTAAACGTCCATGAAGCATATATATTTCCAGGAATTGGAGAAAAACAATTTGTACTAGTAATTGTCGTCATACCACTGGCAAATCCTGTGAATTTCTCTCTAAATTTTTGATATAATTGTTCCTTTGTGTCAGAACTACCGTCTCCATTAAAATCAGGAATTTGTGTTATTTCAACTGCATAATAATCTATATTGACTAAAGCACTACTACCTTCTTCAATAGTTTGCAAACCAAAACAAGGATATAGGGTGTTTATGGTCGTAGTAGGATCTAAAGCTCCACATAGTCCATACGAATTAAGTTGTTCAACAATTGAATTAGGCACTTGCAAATTTAGTAAATCTGAATAGGTTTGCAAATCATAATCAGGGCAATCTTCTAATAGCGCATTTGGGTTGTCTTTTAGCAACAGATATAATTCCTCAATTCTATCAAGTTTCACCTCTTCGTCTGTTTTTTTTAAATTGAATGCATCTATAACAAAGCTACCTGTTTCTTTTGTACATCCATGTTCTGCCATAAAAGAAAGCCCCCAATCAAACACATCTAAATTCCCCTTCATCCATTGGTCATTTTCACTATTTTCAATAAAAGTAACAATTGAATTTATGCATGATTCTGTTAAACTATAACACACTTCTGAATTTCTCGATTTTTCGGGTTTATTTTTCTGGGCTCCATTAATTAATATGCAATCTAAATCATAACAGTCTATATATCCATCGGCATCGTCATCAATTTCATTGTCGCATATTTCACATTCCAAAGATAAGAACGCTTCCATTGCTTCTATTTCTCTCGAAGCGTAATAAAAGGGACTTAGCTCTTGGTTAAGAATTCGAGAAAGTTTATTCTCAATAAAATATTCTAATGACAAACAAACATTTACATCCTCAGGCATTTTGTAATCAACCTTAATCCCGCTATAAATGCTGTTCCACGTAGATATTTTACCAAAAAGTAAATAATAAGTTGATTGATTCTGAACATCTTCAATTATTTGTTGCCATGAAGACTCAAATCCTTCTTCTAAAAATTCATTTATCCTGTAAAATTCAAAATCAAACACTTTGAAATCATTTTGATATTCTAATGGAAGTGATTCTTTGAGTGCACAGGCAGCAGCCTCTAATTCTTCTACATAAGGAGATGTGTCAAAACCTGACATATTAGATAATTGAACGTAACAATTTTGAGATTGAACAGACAAAAAACAAAAAAGATTTACTCCCAAAGTCAAATTAAAAACTAAAGCTCGGTAATCGCTTAATTTATTCATTTCTTTACATTGAAATTTACTTAATTAAATCTAACGGTCTAATAACCAATTAGAAGGGTAATCTAATCTAGCATGGAAGAAACTCCCCCTACCGCGGCACCCGCACCATCACCACCCCGCTCCGCTTGCTGAACCCGCCGTCCGAATGGCGGGCCATGATCTGGTAGAAGTACCGTCGGCCGGGTTTGACGTCTTCGTCCACAAATGCAAGGCCGGCGGTCAACTGGCTCAGGGGGATGGTCTTGTACAGCATCACGGCGCTGCCCTCGGCGCTGCGGAAAAGCTGGAAATCCTGCAGTTGTTCTTCGGCGTCATAATCCCAGCCCAGCTCCACGCGGGCGACAATATCGTCCTTCCAGAATTCCAGCTTGCGGGCGCTCAGGAAGGCGTGGATCTCCTTGGCGGGCTGGACGCTCAGGTCGTTGTACTCGGCGGCGCTGATCACGTTGTGGTACACCAGCAATTCCACCGAATCCAGGCTGACCGTTTCATTCGATTCGAAATCGTCGAGTATGCGCTCCAGGATATCGTATGCAGCCTGATTGGGCAGCACCGACAAAGGCTCACAGATCACCCGGGCTTCAAAATTTCCGATATCGCCGCGCCGACCGCTGTCGTACGGCCGGACCGTCAGGAGATCCGAACTTAGGTATGCCGTCTTTTTCATAATGCCGAAGGGTTTGGTTTGTTAAATTCTTTTGTTTTTCGGGTCGGGGTCGGACACCTCCGAGGTGTCCGACCCCAGCTGCCTACCGCTGACTTCGACTCCGCTCAGTCACCGGAGATCAAAGCCGAACCATCCGCAAAGCTGCTACTACCCGCCCGCTTTGCTCCATCTGCAGGGTATAAACGCCCGGTGTGAGTTCTTCGGTTTCGCAGGTGATCTCCGTTTGTCCGTCCGGCAACTGCCAGGCGGCGGCGCGCTGACCGAGGGCATTGTACAACACGGCGGTCTTGCCCTGCAGTCCGGCAGCTTCGGGGCTCAGGGCCAGACGGAAGTCCGTCCTGACCGGGTTGGGATGGAGCCGGAAATGGTCCTGATACGGGTGCGTTTCCGCGGTACCGGAGACCGGGTTCTCGGTGATCACCGCCAGGTCGGTGCTGAAATCCAGGCAGGCCCAGAGCCGGTCGCGGCTGTCCATGAACAGGCTCCGCAGGATGAAGCCCGTCCCCAGGCCGAGGGTATCGAAGGGGTAAAGGGTACCCTGCACGGTCGGGGCGGTCTGCACGCGGTACAGGCCGTGGCTGCTGCGGGAGGTCCAGACAATTCCGGTGGAACTGACGCCCAGCCCGTTCACGCCGGATATGAAGGTGAAGATATTCGGGAAGGTGGTCCACTCCGCCCCGTCGAAGCCGACCGCACCGCCGGAACTGGCTGTCGCCCAGACCTTGTTGTCGGCCCCGATCACCACTCTGGAATAAGAGGGGCCGAAACCTGACAAAGTGTAATTGGTAAAATTATTTCCCGGGCCCGTGTATTTGGCCAGGCCCGCCCCGGTGGCCAGCCACAGCACGTGGTTGGTATCGATCGCCAGGTCGTAGATGAAGTCCGAGGCCAGGTTGGTGCCCGCATTTTTGTAGTAGGTCCAGGTGGCGCCGTCGTATACCCCCACGCCGCCGCCGTCGATCCCGGCGTAGAGTTTGCCGGCCGTGTCGGCAGCTACGCTGTACACGTTTTTGTCGGGGATGAATCCGGTGGTCACGCCGTCCTTGACGCGGAGCAGGCCGCCGAATTTGGTGCCCACGTACAGGGCGCTGTCGGGGCCGGCGTAGATGTCCTGCACCCCGCAAAAGGACGGGCATTCGTATTCCACCGCCACCACCAGGGTATCGTCCTGGATCCGGTAGAGGTTGTCGTCTCCGGTGAAGAAGTAGATGGTCCCGTCGGGGCCTTCCGTGAATCCGCGCGTCTCGCGCACGAGCAGCGGGCTGGAGACGTGGCGGATTTCCAGAGGCTGTGCGGCCAGGCCGGCGGCTGACAGGAGGAAAAGAGCGGTTGTGTGTAGCAAATTGCGCATATGTTGAAGGTTTGGTTGCGTTTCAGCTTTACGAAACCCCGGAGGTTTCGCAAAGCTCAGAAGATATCCCGGTTGATGATGATTTTGGGGCGGGTGGCAAACCAGGCGCGGGCTTTTTCGATGTCTTCGGGGTAGTAGACCCGTTTTATAGGGTAAGGGTAGTTTTTTATGCTTTTTGCTAAAAAATAAATGAAGTTTTGCCCACAGGGAGTTCCTTTTATTTCGGGATACTCCGGAGGTACTTCAAGATCACCTGTAAATATTTCTATTAATTGTTCTAGGGACTCTTTTCTTTTAACATAATCAAGATGTCTACTAATAATTTTGCATTTATCAAACAGATCTTTTTCTGCCCTGTAATGCTGAATTACATAGGTTATGGAGTTTCTGTCTCCCATTCGGGCTAATGCCAGGTAGGCTGCCCATTCATTGGATTCATAATACGACTTGTAATTAACAGGTTGATAGCTTCCGATATAATGCTGTTTTAAATACTTCTTTTGCGATTTAAGATCAAGATATCCACAAAGCAGTATCAAATTAAATAATTGATCCTGGGAAGGCTTATGTAATAAATTTTTGATTTTTTTTATTTCCTCTTCTCCAAACAGTTCCTTTTCAAATCTTTTTAAATTTAAAACACAATGCTCTCGGGTATTAATTTCATTACTGCTTGATCCGCCAATTAATAAATTCAAAACCTTTTTATTTAAATCCTTTTTTTGACTCTTATAAGCTAAACTCCATGCAACCACAAAATAATCAACAGCATTTTTGGTTTTATTTTTTTCAATATAAGGAACCAGAAGATCGTACATCCAATAAGAATCCGCAGAAAAATCTTTGAAATAAAGTGTAAAAGGCTGGTTTACTTCACGTATATTCTCCAGATAATACAAAAAAGAATCTCTTCTGGTCTGGGCATCAGAATAATTCACAGAAATTACAAATAAGGAGAACATCAGGATAATTTTCATCATTAATGCATTTTTGACCAATAATACCTCCGAAAGAGCATAAATATCCCTTGATTATAATCCATTACATTATTTGGATCCAAACCACTCGGGTCGTAATTACTCAAACAGGGCGAATCATAACCTGGATTAAACTCACTAAATGGATGTTTCAGATCAAAAATACCATGGCCGAACTCATGAGCCGTCGTATTAATGATATTAGATTCTGAATGGTTATTGAGAAAAACAAATCCATAATTAAGCTCTGTATCAAATCTTCCTTGAATATCAAAGGGGCTTCCATTTTGATATGTTGGAAGATCTACAATAAAAATAAACCATACTTCTTCTTGATCAAATAAAGATATTACCTCTTCACAGAGAACACAATTTTCGTAAATTGACATCATTTCCGTTGAATACGTCCCACTCTCAGGTATTTCAATCTGATTATAGGGTATCAAGTCATAGTCACTATTTTCCAAAATATGATTCCCAATCAATAGTTTTACAACTCCTTCATTATAAATGCTGCTAACTTGATTGTTCATTTCCGTCTGTTCCGGAAGCAAAGCCTGACTGACCGGGTCAATTTCAGCATTATAAACTTCAATTAGAAATATCCTTTTCTCAACTTCGGGAAAGCTTACCAACCGCAGCCATCCGCCGGAAAGCCCGTCCTCTTGCCCCAATGATGCAGTAATCAAACCTTCGGAGTTTTCAGTTCCCGCTTGAACAGCAAAAGAAATTTCGGATGTTGATACAGCATTGGGCGAAGCGAGAAATTGAGGGGTATTGCTAACCAAAAAAACTTTATTACCAACCCCCACCGGCGATATTTCCGCAACCACTGCATCCGATTTCCCGACTTCGACAGATTTCCATGGGATTCCATCCTTGGGTGGTGAGGTATTATAAAATGGATAGCAAAATTTATTTCCATTTGATTTGATAAACGCCGGATTATCATCAAACCCGTAAACCTGATCCGGATGTTTCCTGAAAGTCACCTTGACCACAACGATATGGATCGCGAGTTCTTCCAGAGTTCCCGCGTTATCGTAACTTATGCTGACCGGATCCCCTGATGAGGCCGCGGAAGGGGCGTCAACAGAAAAGGTAGCAATATGACCGCTTCCGCCGGTTACACCCGACCAGGAAGAAGAGCCTGGAAACGGTGTCCCATCGGCATGGAAAGCAGCCAATTCTTCTACTTCATCATCCGCTTGCCCCAAATAAGCCACGCTGCCTGAATAATATTTCCTGTCTGAAATCATAAAATAAGGGCCTTCGAGCACGTCTGCCATGTACTGCAAAGCCTGAATGATTGCCTGAGCGTATTTCTATTCAGAAACCGGATCGTCTTACTCAGTTTCATTTTTAGGAGATTTAATGTTGATCAACCGGAATAAAAATTTCATGGATATTCGGAAATACCGTGCGCAGGTCTTCCTTTGTCAAAATTTCAATAAACCTGGGAAATTTCTCTGGTCGGCCCTCCTGCTTCACCTTACCGAAAAAAATCAATCGCCGGTTGTCCCGGTCCTCAATAAAGAGCTGCCCTTCCGGAACCGAAAATTTTTGGTTCCCAACATCCAGCTTTCCGATCCTGACGATCTTTTTTTCCTGCAGATGATAGATCGCTCCGTGTTTCAGGTTGATCAGGTAGGTTTCTCCATCCTGCCGGATGGCTTTGAAGTGACCTTTGAAAAACAGGGTGTCATCGATCGCTGAGCAGATCGTTTTTTCTTTTGAAGCATGAAAGGCATAATTCGGTTTGTAGTAAAAACTTTTTTCCGGTGGAACATAGATGGAATCCGAAGTATAGGTAACCATCTCCCGCCAGTCTGAATCCTCATTCTTTTGTCCAATGACCGGATAGGCGTATTTCCACACAGATAATTTCCGGCCGTCCCGGACAAAAAACAAATGGGTATCCCGATTCAGGGTGACGAAATCGTAAGTAATGATATCTTTATTTTTGAGAGGCAAATAAAACTGTTCTCCCTGGTTTCCATGCAATTCATCAAATATGCTAGAGACTGGCCTAACTGTTCTAAAATTCCTTTTAATTTCCTCTTTCATCAATTCATCGCCAATTATTTTAACTTTATCTTGAAAGTCTGGAGCATTTTTGTCAAGTGAAATTCTTCCCAAAGAATCAGCTAAGTTTACTTCAACTTGAGTAAGCTTGGAAAGCTCCCATTGGGAAAAATGAACCTCTTCGCGAAATCCCCTGACCTGTCTGGATACAACTACAAAAACAGTATCTTTAAACACATCCCAACAAAAAGGAAAATCATATTTACTTGATTTTATTAATGAAGGAATTTTTGTAAAAAATGACTCTGAATTATTTCGATCATTAAAGCTTTTAAAGTAATTTCCAGGAAGATTGACTTCGGTTCCACCTACAATAAGTCGATTATTATAAACAAGGCCAAAGCTCTCCACTTGAGAATGATTCACATCAATAAAGAATAAAATAAAAAAAATAATAAAATAAGATTTATTCATCGATTAAAATTGATGATCCGTCAATATTTTTTCTAAAATAGAAGGGCCACACTGTAATTACTTCACCATTCACTTCATCTTCTTCCAGAGATAACCCTAAGATATAGAAACCCTCAATCGTGTTTTTAATCTCTGAATGGGAATTATATTTAACTCCGTATGATGGATCAAAGTATGCGTAAACACCGCCATCTAAATTAATTCTCGCAATTTCGTGATAGCAAAAATCTGATGCTGGATTTGGGTTATTCTGTCCTGGTATTCCCGGGCGTTCAAACACCTCTTCACTCGTCCAAAAATAGTGTCCAGTTGCGTTATTCCCAATTGAAGTTGGCTGTATTTCAGGTGCTGTAGTATAATTGCTATGAGAATAATATTGATTACTTTCTGGGTGTAAAAACAATGGTTCCGAGGGATCTAAATCTTTAAATTGCCAATTTTTAACCAGAAAGCATTCATTGTCATTCTTGTAGATGGATCCAATAGTAACGTTTTTGTAGTCAACCAACCTTTTAAATCCTTGGTGAGCTAAAGCATTGGTTAATAAACTAACCCAAGCGGTACACTGACCATCAAAAGGCTCTGTCAAACAATTTGTGCTTGTTTCAGGTGTTCCATAATAGGTTATTAATTTTTCTTCATCAATATTATTTTCTAAAAAATCTCCTACTTTCAATTTTTCAGGATTATTAATATCGAAAGCATTCCATATAGCGCTCAAAACACCTGTTCTGGAAGATTTTCCCTTTGCCTTGTTGCAAGAAAAATACAAATATTTTTCAAAAGGTGGGTCTGTATATGTAATTCCAACTCCCACAGCAGGGTCTTCCAGGGTAAAAAATAATTTATGCCCGCTTTCTCCAACAGGAAACCAATCCCCATCATTGAAAGAGACTGACCATTTGATCAACCTTTTCTCTTCATAACCTACAAAATGATCGGCTTCAAATTCAATCCCATTCTCATCCGTAGTTATGTGATCGTCCGAGCTGACTCCATCAACCACATAATCTACTCCTTTGATATTTGCTTTTATTTTTACGCTACCTGAGATCGGAGTATCATTCACAAAAACCGGGATCATTTTGATCATCGATCCTATCCGATAACATAACGGATAACTGATAATTTCTCCGGAGGATCCCAGCTTCCATTCGTACGCATAAATTTAATTTACAGTGTAATTAGTCAATTATATCTATTTCTCTAATTCCAAATCCCGGCGGAGGCCAGTCACTCATTGCCATATAATTTTTCAAAAAATTGATCAATTTCGTCAAACGGCAAATTAAAGAAATGCCCGGGGCTTCCTATCTTCCGTTCTGCTGCTAAAATGACATCCCTAGGATCTTTAGTCATAAATTGTTTTATCAAATTTAGATTACCATTTGCTAAGAATAACAAGCTTCTAGCTAATTGAGCAGGGCCAACTATTGACCCATTACTAAAAATATTTTCAATGATCATCAATATTTCTTTTTGATCTTCATCGGAATATTCAGCGTTTATTCTTTCCAGAATATCCAAATTAATTTGATTCATAAAATTATTATTATGGTTTTTTGAACCCAGGGATAGTTGGATCATATATTATATCCATAGCTCTTCAAGAAATCAATTTCTAGGCCAGTAACTGTCTTAATACCGTTGTGCCCAGGTAATCCAGGTTGAATTCCATTATCCCAAATAGTTGAAGGGATATCAGGGTCAGAAATAATTCTAATAATATCACCACGAACTATTGCCGCTTCGTAGAGCCAATCACGATTTAAATCCCAAGACCAATTTGGAGCATTTAAAAGATTGAGTCCGCCTGGGTTTACACCTGTTTTAAAAAGTTTCAAATCATCGATAAGATACCAAGTACCTAGAAGTTGTTGATAAGGGTGATATAATCCAATTACGGTCACTGTTTTATCTAATGGGCAAAAAATATCACCTCCAAAACCATTATGCTTTACTTTAAAATACTCAAGAACATCATTAATTTCTACTACTTCTTTGCCCCCTTTGAAAACTTTAATTTTTGCTCCCTGCTGAGTGAATGTAAAATTTAATCCAGCGTCCTGCCATCTTGAAATCCTTTTAAGCCAATATTTATTTGAATTTAAAGATGTTTTTAATAAGGCAATCCAAGCTTTAAATAGTTCTCCCTCAATCGTACCACCTATATCCCCTACCTCATCAATAAACCGCTGCAGGCTGGGGCCTGTATTGGTCACCGGAAGTTGATCGGGCAATTTAGCCAGTTCCGTCAGCCAATCCGGGTTTTTATCCAATACATTGGAACCGGGTGATAAAGGCAATACCCAATCGGGGTCTTTTTTTAATGGCTGAACAAGCTCCCTGAGCTCCGATACTTTGCATTGATTGTGCACCAGCAACCCGGAACTCCCAACCAAAAAATTATGGTTGGTGCGTACCTCCAGGTTGTAAACTTTGTATTTGCCCGGCAAGTACGATGCTCCCGTCAGGATTCCTTGGTTGTCTTTTGATTGCACCCTTTCCCCCAGGCGAAGTTCTCCTGCCAGCCGCCAATCCTGCGCATCAAGGCTGTAGAACGGATGAGCAGCTGTTACCAGAATGGTATCCGCATTGTCAAAGATCAACTCCCAAACGTTTTCGGAAGTATGGGTAAAGGTACCCGTTATCGGCGACAATTGTAAACCGTCCGGATAAATTTTTTCCGATTCAGGAGAGTTGAATCGAAATGGAATCAGGGAAGTCACCCCGGCTATTCCGCAAAATCCCTGCTCCGGCAGAAAGATCTGGACTTCATCACCGATGGAATGGATTTGGCGCTCCTCTAACCAGGCCAAAGGGCGGAGCAATTCCGCCAACGGCATAAGTTGCTGGCCGACTCCCGCCGGAACGGTTACGACCATTTATTCCGGTTTACCCGAAAGGCCGCCCAGCTAAGAGCCGCTTTGGGATATTCTTCAGCAAAAAAAGCAAAACAGGAACTCCTGCGCCTGGAACAGGAAATAGATGTGGCGCCTTCCGTATTCAATAAAAGCTGGCTCCAGCAAAAAATCAGGGACCTGATCGAAGGCAGGTTGTGAATTATTATGGCTCTTTCGCGTAACAAAATGGACTTTCCCGATTATGTCAACGTAGACACCATTGCGGAGTTGCTCAAAAAATTGGCCAGGAAATATGCCGGGTTGCCCACTTTTACCCCTTCCTTCAGCTTTACATTTGATGCACTGCCCGAAATCAAGCGGTCATCCTTACAAGTTGATTATCGCTTAATTTTTTACAGGCTCTACATCTAGAATGATTAAATGATTGTTGAAACAAGATACTAACAGCTTGTCATCGTAAAAATGAAAATTATTAAACCCATTCAAAGCAATATTACGATCTCCCTCAATTTCTTTTACAAAAACTGGTGAATATTTTTTATAATAATTATTTGAATAAAGTAAAATAGCAGAATGATCCTCAGACATCCTCCCAATCAATAAAGTTTCATCGGAATAGTACAATCTACTTACCATGCTTCTTCCATAACTTTCAATACTTTTTTTCGGAAAGGCAATTGAAATTCCCTCTTTTATCTCAACTCCAGAACTGTAATCTATTTGATAGCACCTATCATCATTTATCACGAAAATAGCTTCATCAATAACTTTAATTTCGATGGAATCACCCAGCTTTGATTTCCAAATAATTTTACCAGATTTTTGAGATATTCCCAGTATCCATCCAGAAGAAATTTGAAGTACAAAGAAAGATCTGATTTCAAAAAAATCCTTAATGTAAAATCCAAGGCTACGATAGTCCTGCAACTCCTGTCTCAAAAAAATCTCATTAACAATTTTTCCACTTAAACTATTATATATTCGAAAAACGTGCTCGTTTTTTTTCAGTTTTAAAAATATTAAAACTGAAGTATCTCCCGAATAAAATCTAGCCCATTTGCCAGCTTGAATTAAAAATAAAACCCTATTCTGCTCGAAAGAAAACGCCTCATAGGTCAATTCCTCACCATCATTCCCAGGCAGATAACGAAAAATCATTCCTTTTGAAAAAAAACTTTGCCCATAGAATTCTTTAATACATTGCCCGTCTCGTTTCAGTACAGAAATTTTTTGTCCATTTTGAATATAGATATTTTCTCTCCAAAATTCAGCATTTATCGAATGATTGTTTTCAAATCTCAGGCTGAAATTAATTTGTAAATTTTCGATATCAAAAAAACTTATAGTTTGATCGTTTTCATCATTTATTTTGCGAAACAAAAAAATAGGTGGATTATTGAACTCTGTCAATGTTCCTATTTCATTTAAGAAAAATAATATATCCATTTACTCAAATTTAAATATTGATTGAAATACGGTTAATCCTCCATTATCCAGTTCTGCTTCCATGAGATCAACGACATTGCCTATTGAAATATTTTCACCTGGATTAAGATTGAATAAGGATTCTAGTTTATTCGTATATTCAAGAATATTTCCATTTTTGCACTGGTTTAATAAAGAAATCACCTCATTACTTTTCAATAAATTCATTAAATGTCCTTGAGCTACTTCTTTTGAATAATTCAGTGCATTTAGTTCGAAGATCCATGCGAATCTAAAATCTTCAAATTCAAGCAAATCTGTCACAAATTCACTCGCAAATCGTTCTTTGTCAAGTGTTTCAATTCTTTTATGTGATTTAAGCTCAAATCCAACCTTTATTTCTTCTCCATCCAAAAACACATCAACATATCTATTTCTTTTCGTCACTTTATTAGTGATTTGACGACCAAATCTAATATTTTTAGGAGTGACAAATCCTCCTTCCAAAACATTCATTATATAATTATCTGATCTCCCTATATATTCAACGATCCATTTCCAGCCTTTTCTATTATTAGGATTAGGGTGACTGAAGCCTTTTATCACACTTGAAAAAAAAGAATTTTCCTTAGCTCCTCCTGTTCTTTTTAAAATTTCATTTATTTTTTGAAACGCTCTTGATAAACCTTTGGTATCATTTCCGATGAGCTCAGTAATTGTTTGATTAAATGTATCATCATACTTATAGTAATATTGAAACAATAATCTTATTTCCTCGTCATTCAACCCCCATTTAGAAATTTTCTTGGCCAGCTTTGTATAAAATTGATCAACAACTGTATAGGAAATCAAATCAAGTTGATTTGAAATGCTTGGGATATTATCCAAAAAAAGCCACGACTTAGCCAATTCTGCTTTAACCCACAATTTATTTTCAACGCCTACCCCTTTCATTTGGCTTACAAATCGATCAAACTGGACATCTGACATATCCGCCAGGACTTTTTCAATAGGCCTCAAACTCAAATATTCAAGCGGGCGAATAAATCTCTCCTCAAAAATTTTCCTGTATGAACTTCTCAGCACACCAACCAATTCTTCCACCAAGCAAGAATTATGCACTGCAATTCCGGATTTACCAACCAGAAAATTATGCAGTTCTGCAACTTCCAGGTTGTAAACCGTAAACCGACCCGGAAGCATTTTTTTACTTGTCAAAGCTGCATTTCCTGCCTTTGATAACACCCTTTCCCCGGGTTCTAATTCCCCGGCAGCGCGCCAATCATTAATGTCCACGCTAAAAATTGGATGAGAAAAAGTACACCTAACGGTATCCGCATTGTCAAAGATCAACTCCCAAACGTTATTGGAAGTATGGGTAAAAATACCTGTTACCTGGCAAAGATCATAACGATCCTGCTTATTTTCTTCAATTGGTGGCTCGGACCATCTGAATGGTTTTAATTCCGTGACCTTTGCCTGGCCGTTAATGCCTTGTTCGGGCATGGTTAACCACATTTGGTCGCCTATTGTACTGATCCCGATACTGTCCAGCCAGTTCCCCGGGCGAATCAGTCTTATTATATCATTTCTTTCACTGGTTCCTTGTTTAATTTCCAGTTTTATTTCAAACAAATTTTTTTTGACAGATAGCGTGGTATAAACAAAATCAGATTTTGTTCCAGTATAAGCACCTATTTTATTTTCTAGTCCAGCCTGAAGTCTTTCATCCTGTTTTCTGTAAGCGTAAACCCAATCTCCTGGTAATATATATTCTATTGACCGGGTATTATTATCCAAAGCCATAACCTGGGTGCCGGGAACAAAGCAACCGGTAGCAAGCAGCGTACATCTTGCCGCCTTAAAAATATTTTTGGCGGATCTTAAAGCTACCTCTAAAAAATCGGCAATTTCATCAACGCTTTTTGTTGCCAATGTCACAATAAAGTCAAAGAATGATTTTCCCAATTTGGAGATATTCTTATAATTTTGGGCCCCACCTGTAAAGTAATCTAGCAGCAGTTCAAACACAATTCTTCCAACTATGTACCCTCCCCTTACATCTGACGATATCATATCTATGTAAACCCTGGAAATTGCTTCTTGGATTGAATCAAAGAGTTTTTTACTCAACTGATTTCCTGAAACTGAATTTAAAATTTGCCAATTTTGATAAATAAAAATTAATTTACCAATTGCTTCTAAAAACTCTTTATCTTTTTCATATTTTTCTTTCATTGCCTTTCTCAGACTCAACTCTTTTCCCATTTTTTCAAGCACCTGATAAAATGCATATCCTGGAATTGACGCCTTTAAAACTGTGGTGTTTACGGCATTATTGGCATCATATAAAAACAAAACTGTTTCCCAGAGTCCGTCAATCACACCACAACTTACTCCGTAATTATATCCTCCAGGAGAATAATCCTGTTCTAGTGGTAACAGGCAACAATATGCCCGCCATTTCCTAGGTGTTAACCCGTGGTATTTTGTACAATCATAAATCCCGCTGGGAGCATCACTACAAGAAAAATTCCGACTACTCCCATTATTGTCTCTGTTGGGGTCATCAGGAGCCGCTGCTTGTACCGACGCTTCATCCGACCAATATTCCTCAGTTGCTTGTTCATACCACTCATCTACCATAACCTGAGCTTCCTGCTCGGTCAGATTGGTTTTCCCTTTTATGTACAGACTGTCCTTATCCGCATCGAAATGAAGCCAAAGGACAAATGCAAAAGGCAGGCTGTCAAAAGTGCTCTCTGCAGCATTAAAACCGCCTGAATAGGTCATATTGCTTGCTGTAATTATTACTGCCGGCGGATCAAACAATTGGATAGAATCATAAGCAGCCTGGAGATTCGACCGAAGAAAAACATCCTGATTCTTTAATCCGGCATAATCATATATCTTCCCCCCTGCTGCCGCCAAACTCGTGTTATTGGACACTTCTATGGTCGTCGGACCATCAAATGTGAGTCTCTCAAATCCCGACAACGCCAGCAAATCCCCCTCCAGGGAAAAAGTCTCATCAATAACGGCTTGGAAATAGCCTTTCAGTTTTTCCAGCACCGCGATTTCCACACCCGCATTACTGCCGGTGGAATATTCAGCGGCAGCTGCTTTCTGTTCAAGGGTTTCCAAAACCTTCGCTTCAATCCCTCCTCGCTCAAACGGCGTCAGTTCATCGAAGGGTGACAAACTTGGAAATTTGATTTTCAGCCGGTACGCAATCTCCCCCTCCTGCCGATGCTCTTTGGTCACCAGTACAAAGCTCTGGTAAGCCGCTTCTGCCCGAGTGACCGCTGTCTCATATCGCTCCCGGTAGGTTTCATAAGGATCCACATAGGCCAGTGCCGGGTAGAGGTCGTAACCCAACACCACAAACCCCTGACTGCCGGTATTGTTGACCAGGGTTTTCAGCGAACAGGCCACTGAATCCAGCGCGGTATTGTACAGCGCCGGGATGCCGGTGTTGTGCTCCATCACCTGATAGCAGGTATAGGGTTGACCATTCGCGCCGGTAAGCGCCATCCACAAAAGCAGAAACAGGTATGCCGTTTTTTTCACAATGCCGTGGGTTTGGTTTGTTAAAACAGGGGTTCTCCAATAAATCAACTGGCGTTGCTGCCGGTCACAGCAAATCAATGACCAGCATAAGCCGGTCTGACTTATGGAAATTGAATAAACCAATTAAATGAAACTTAGCTCCCGAATGGAGATATGGGCGGAACCTGGCGAGTTTTGACTATTTTCTTTTGACTGAATTGCAAGTATAAATCTTTTGGATGTAAAATCAAATTTTTTGAAAAAAACAAAATTCACATTAACATCCGGACAAAGAAAAAGAGTTGGTATCAAGAGTGCAAATCGGAGAAGTGCATTATTGTCACCTGAATAGAATAGGCCGTTACAACTCCTGACTTACCCCCACCACCTACTCGCTCATATCCATATTATGGAAGATATTGACGACATCCTCGTCTTCTTCCATTTTTTCGATGAGCTTGATGACGTCTTCTACTTCTTCGTCGGTGAGTTTTTTGGTATGCGAGGGAATACGGACCAGTTCGGCATTCTCAACCTCAATATTGCGTTCTTCCAGGGCTTTTTGAAGGGCGCCGAAGTCTTCGAACGGAGAATAGAGCATGGCCCATTCGTCCTCCGTTTTCAACTCTTCCAGGCCGTGATCGATCAGTTCAAGCTCGAGCTCTTCGATGTCCAACCCCTCTGCCTTGATCCTGAAAACGCCTTTGCGTTCGAACATATAACTCACAGAGCCCGAAGTACCCAGTGATCCGCCGAATTTGGAAAAGATATGGCGTATATTGGCTACCGTCCGGTTGGTATTGTCGGTTGCTGTTTCTACCACCATGGCTACCCCGTGCGGCGCGTATCCTTCGTATACGACCTCATCATAGGATTCGGCATCCTTGGAATTGGCTTTTTTGATGGCGCTCTCCACGTTGGCCTTGGGCATATTAGCCGATTTGGCGTTCTGAATAGCCATCCGGAGCCTGGAATTATAGTTCGGATCCGGCCCGCCTTCCTTGACAGCAATAGCGATCTCCCTGCCGATCCGGGTAAATGCCTTGGCCATGGAGGCCCAGCGTTTCATCTTTCGATCTTTGCGATATTCAAATGCGCGACCCATAACTCATTTTTTTAAAGCGGTGCAAAATTAGGATATAACTTTTCAACAATCCCTATATTCGCGAAAATTTTTGCAACCACCACAACCATACGCTTATGATCCAATGGAAGGGAGTTTTCCCGGCGCTTACGACCAAATTCAAGGATAACCTCCAACTCGACATCCCTGCCTTTCAAAAGAACCTGGAAGCCCAGATCGGGGCCGGGATCGACGGCGTGATCGTGGGCGGTTCGCTGGGCGAGGCCAGCACCATTACCCACGAAGAAAAGATGGAGCTGCTCAAGGCAGCGCTGGACACCGCCAAAGGCAGGATCCCGATTCTGGTCAATATCGCCGAGCGGTCTACTGCCGCAGCCGTAAAAATTGCCGAGGACGCGCAGGCCGGCGGCGCCCAGGGATTGATGGCCCTGCCGCCCATGCAATACAAGGCAACCGATGCGGAGGTGGTCCGCTATTTCCAGGATATTGCCCAAAGCACCGATTTGCCCATCCTGATCTATAACAACCCGGTCGATTACAAGATCGAGGTCACCCTGGACATGTTTGAAACCCTGCTGAAGGAAAAGAACATTCAGGCCGTCAAGGAAAGTACCCGCGACATTTCCAATGTCTCCCGGATCATTTCCCGGTTCGGCGACCGGCTGAAGGTCCTCTGCGGCGTAGATACCCTGGCCATGGAAGAACTCGTCATGGGCGCCGACGGCTGGGTAGCCGGCCTGGTTTGCGCTTTTCCCCGGGAGACCGTGGCTGTTTATCGCCTCACCAAAGCCGGCCGCCTCGATGAAGCCCGCGAAATCTATCGCTGGTTTATGCCGATCCTGGAGCTCGACATCAGTCCGCAACTGGTGCAAAACATCAAACTGGCTGAGGTTATGACCGGGTTAGGCACGGAAACCGTCAGACCGCCGAGGATGCCCCTGGCCGGCGCTGAAAGGGAACGGGTGCTGAACATCCTGAAGAAAGGCCTTGACGCCAGGCCGGTTTTACCCGATTATCTGAACGCTTAAGCAACCAAAAACAATAAAAAATGGCTGAACTGGGAAAGAACCTCATCGGTCTTGAATGGTCCTCGCAAGGCAAAGCGGTCCTGAAAGCCGTCAATCCGAAAGGACTGGCAGAACTGGAAGGCGAATTTTACACCTCCACGGAGACGGAAGTCAACCGGGCGATGGAAAAGGCCCACAATGCCTGGCTTGCCTACCGAAAAGTCGACGGGAAATCCAAGGCAGCCTTTCTGCGGGCCATCGCCGATGAAATAGAAGCCCTTGGCGACACCCTGATCGAACGCGTCATGCAGGAAAGCGGCTTGCCGCAAGCCCGCATA
Organism: Lewinellaceae bacterium; assembly: GCA_020636325.1. GTDB lineage: Bacteria > Bacteroidota > Bacteroidia > Chitinophagales > Saprospiraceae > JACJYC01. Next base: position 523,916 of record JACJYC010000003.1, on the reverse strand, counting down.
ACCGGTGAACGCGGCCGGACCTGCGGACAGCTCCGGCTGTTTGCGCAACTCGTTGAAGAAGGCTCCTGGACCGAAGCTATCATCGATACCGCCGTTCCCGACCGGCAGCCAGCCCCAAAACCGGATATTCGCCGGATGTTGACGGCCATCGGCCCGGTCGTAGTGTTCACAGCAAGCAATTTCCCACTCGCTTTTTCCACCGCTGGCGGCGATACGGCCTCTGCCCTGGCTGCAGGTTGCCCGGTAGTCGTAAAAGCGCATGAAAGCCACCTGGGCACCAACGCCCTGATAGCGGGTGCGATCCGCAAAGCAGCAGCGGATGCCGGCATGCCCGACGGGGTGTTCTCCGCCCTGAACGGAGAAGGATACCGAACCGGCCAATTGCTGGTCGAACATCCGCAGACCAAGGCAGTGGCCTTCACCGGATCCCTGCGGGGCGGTAAAGCTTTGTTTGACCTGGCAGCCAAAAGGCCTGAGCCCATTCCCGTTTTTGCTGAAATGGGCAGCGTGAACCCGGTTGTTTTTTTGCCCGGGTACCTGTCGCAAAACACCGAAAAAGCAGCCCAGGCCCTGGCGGGCTCCGTCAACCTGGGTGTTGGCCAGTTTTGCACCAATCCGGGCCTGGTTTTTGTCCTCGACCATATCGGTTTGCCGGACTTCCTGGCAGCTTTGAAAACAGCCTTTGCCGGATCAGCGCCCGGTACCATGCTCAATCCCGGGATCCATCGCAATTTCGAATTCAGGAAAATGGGATTGCTGAAAGAAACCGCAGTAGTGACCGAATTCGAATGGGCGGGCGATGCGGACGAGACCCAACTCCAGGCGCGCCAGGCTTTCGCTTCCGTCACCGGGCAGGATTTTATTCAGAATCCGCACCTCCACGAAGAGATCTTCGGGCCGTTTACGCTGGTTGTTCGTTGCGCTGATCCGCAGGAACTGGCCAATGCGGTCACAGCGCTCTCCGGACAACTTACCGCCTCGATATGGGGCGAAACCGGGGAGTTGAACGGCCATACGGGATTGATCGACGTCCTTCAAAGCAAGGTTGGCCGGCTGATCTTCAACGGCATGCCGACCGGAGTGGAAGTCTGCCACGCCATGCAACACGGCGGCCCCTACCCTGCTACCACCGACAGCCGGTTTACATCCGTCGGAACGACCGCCGTCAAGCGGTTTGCCCGGCCGGTTGCCTACCAGGATTGTCCGGACGAAATCCTGCCGGCCGAGCTGAAAAAAGACAACCCGCTGGGGATCTGGCGCACCCTCGACGGTGCGCTGTCAAAAAACAAAGGCTGAGGTGAGAAAGACCTTTTTTTGCATCGATGCGCATACCTGCGGAAATCCGGTACGGCTGGTGGCCGGCGGCGGCCCGCAGCTCGAAGGCGCCAGCATGGGCGAACGGCGGCTTTTTTTTCTGGACCATTATGACTGGATCCGGAAAGGCCTGATGTTCGAACCCCGCGGCCATGACATGATGTCCGGCAGCATTCTTTACCCGCCGGTCGACCCGGCCAATGATGCAGGCGTCCTGTTTATCGAAACCAGCGGCTGTCTGCCCATGTGCGGCCACGGCACGATCGGCACAGTGACCATCGCCCTGGAAGAAGGCCTTGTAACGCCGAAAACACCGGGGCAACTCCGCCTGGAAACACCGGCCGGCCTGGTTACGGTGACCTATAAAACCGAAGGAAAAAAGGTCCGGTCGGTCAAACTCGTAAATGTTCCTTCGTTCCTTTATCTGGAGGACCTGAAGGTGGATTGTCCTGACCTGGGCGTACTCAAAGTGGATGTAGCTTACGGCGGAAATTTTTATGCGATTATCGATCCGCAGGAGAATTTTCCGGGCTTGCAGGCCTTTACCGCCGGGCAGCTCATCGCCTGGAGCCCGGTTATCCGGCAACGGCTCAACGAAAAATACCGGTTTGAACATCCGCTTGACGCCAAGATCCGGGGGTTGAGCCATATCCTCTGGACCGGCGACACCCTAAGCCCGGAAGCTGACGCCCGCAACGCCGTGTTCTATGGAGAAAAAGCCATCGACCGGAGCCCATGCGGTACAGGCACCTCCGCCCGCATGGCCCAATGGGCGGCCAAAGGCAAACTGAAGTCCGGTGATTCCTTTGTCCATGAAAGCATCATCGGCAGCCAGTTCAGGGGGACCGTTGAAGCGGAAACGACCTGCGGCCCCTACCCTGCCGTCATTCCCGGTATCGAAGGATGGGCCCGGATCACCGGCTACAACCAAATCATCATCGATGACGAAGACGACCCCTACGCTTTCGGCTTCCAGGTCATCTGATCCCCACCACCCCACTTTAACCTTTATCCTTTAACCTTTATCCTTTAACCTTGACATGAAAGTCCACATCATCGGCGGCGGCATCATCGGTCTCTGTTCTGCCTATTACCTGCGGAAAGAAGGCTTCGAAGTGGAGGTCATTGATCAGGTACGGAAAGGCAGCGCTTCAGACGGCAATGCGGGCATGATCGTGCCCAGCCACTTCATCCCGCTGGCGGCGCCGGGGGTGATCGCACAGGGAGTTCGCTGGATGTTCAAGGCCAAAAGCCCTTTTTATATCAAACCGCGCCTGAGCCTGGAACTGGCCTCCTGGCTGTGGCAGTTTTACCGGGCCTGCGACCAGAAAAAAGTAGAAAACGCCATGCCCGTTCTGCGGGATTATCATCTGCTCAGCAAGGAATTGTACAAGGAGCTCTCCACCCAACCCGGTTTTGAATTTGCCTTTGAGGAAAAGGGGCTGATGATGCTTTTCAAAACCCCGAAAGTAGGCCACGAAGAAGCCGAAACGGCGGAGATCGCCCATTCCCTGGGTATGGAAGCCCGGGTTTTGGATGCGACAGGCGTGAGCAAGGTAGAGACCGGCACCCGTACCGACGTCCTGGGCGGCGTATATTATCCGGGAGACGCCCATTTGTATCCGAATCAACTGGTCATTCAACTGGAGACCTGGCTTCGGGACAACGGTGTGGCATTTCACTGCAATTCAGGCGTCAAAGGTCTTTTGGCCAGCAATGGGAAAATATCAGGCATCCTGACGCAGAACGGTGAAACCATTGCCTGCGACCATGTTGTCATAGCCGCGGGCGTCTGGTCGGCAGGGCTGCTCGGGCCGCTGGGGGTGAATTGCCTGTTGCAGGACGGCAAAGGGTATTCCTATACGCTGCCGGCATTGAACCAAAGGCCCGCCGTTCCAACGATCCTGACGGAGGCCCGGGTAGCTGTAACGCCGATGGGGCAGGATCTTCGCATCGGCGGCACCCTGGAGATCAGCCATCTGTCGAACAAGATCAGCCGCCCCCGGTTCGAGGCGATTGCCGAAGCCCTACCGGCCTATTACCCCGACATCCAACCGGAAATGCCGGCGCTTCAAAATGTCTGGCACGGGTTCCGGCCCTGTTCGCCCGACGGGTTGCCCTACCTGGGGCGTTCCAAAAAATACAGCAACCTGGTTGTAGCCACAGGGCACGCCATGATGGGGTTGAGCCTGGGCCCCGCTACCGGCAAGGTTGTTTCGGAGTTGATCAGGCAACAACAGCCATCCATTGATGTGCGGTTATTTGAGGTTGAAAGGTTTTAAAAAACCAGGCGGCAACGTCCTCTTGCCGCCCGATCCCCGTTTTTCTCTAAACAACCGTAAACCGTTTTGCCCAGACATCTACCACGCTTTTTCCGTTGGGCAGATAGGCTTTGATGTCCTTGAACTCAAAGGCATCCCCTTTGGTCAGGCCATCGAGCGCTGAGGTCATCTGGGCGGATAATTTATTGGAGCTGCTCTCATAGGTCACTGTTTTGCCGGCGTGGGTGACGGCCAGCGAAAACTTGAAGATGCGCGACCCCTTGGCGCAGCCTTCCACCGCGAGTTCATGCCGGCCGCTCATTTCTTTTTTGGTGATCTCGCCGCCCATTTTACCGGAAAAATTCAGATACGCGCCGCCGAAACCGGCAACTGACGGGGCAGCGCTGAATGAACAGGTCAGCACCAAAACGGCTGCTGATAAGATCAAATGCTTCAAGGTGATTTTCATGGTCTCCATTTTTTTAGTGAATAATTGCAAACTTATGCCTACTTTCAACTCGGATGGGCAGAAGTAGACCTGGGGAGCATGCCTGGAGAGGAACGGCAAACTTTGTCGAAAATGCCATGCAGCCGGCAGATGCTCTGCCATATCCGGCAGTTGGTATACTAACCCGTCGTATTTGCCCGCAAGCGCGTTATTTGCAGCATGGAATTGACGATTTCAAACAGCAAGTATGTTCACGGCAGGGTTCACCTGCGCACATTGGCCGTTCATGCCGGTTTCTGGGCATTGTATGTGATCTCGGAGTATTTTGCCAACCAAATGCACCGGCAACTGTCGGCCAATCCGCAATTTTTCCGGGCCACATTGTTGTCGCTGCCGGTGATGATCATTCCGACCTATTTCATCGCGTTGTTCGCCGTACCCCGCTACTTGCAGGCCAAAAGGTGGGCGCCTTTCCTGCTATGTGCCCTGGCGGCGGCCATTTTTGTATTATACGGCCGGATCAAATGGCTGGGGTTGGTCAATTATTTCGAATCCGGGGACTTCTATGAGGTGCCCGTATCGAAAGTGCTGAAAAACGTTATCCGGGATTACGCCATCATTGCCCTTGGGGTATGTATCCATATCATCGGGGATTACCGGCGGCAGCAGCAAACCAACGAGCGCCTGATCAAAGCGAAAGCGGAAGCTGAGATCCAATTGCTGAAAGGCCAGCTCCACCCGCATTTTCTGTTCAATTCGCTCAACAACATCTACAGCCTGGCCCTCAGCCGGTCGGAACACACCGCTGACAGCATACTGAAACTGACCGAATTGCTGGATTACCTGGTTTACCGGGCGGGAATGGAAAAAGTAGCGTTGAACAAAGAGATCGAACTGGTGGAAAACTATATCGGTCTGGAAGAATTGCGGTACGGCGATCGCCTGAAAGTGGCGTTTGACCGGTCGGTATCCAATGATGCCTTGCCGGTTGCCCCATTGATCCTGTTGCCGTTTGCTGAAAATTGCTTCAAACACGGAGGCGCGGGGAAAGACGGCCTGTTCCGGGTCGACATCAACCTGGAAGCAGCTGAAAACCGCTTGTCGTTCCGGATCTTCAACACCAAAAACCAGCGGAAAAAGAACCTCCGCGCTTCAGGAGGCGTCGGCTTGAAGAATATACGGCAGCGCCTCGAACTCCTTTATCCCGGCAAATACACCCTGATGATCCGGGAAGAACCCGATGGTTTCAGGGTTGAATTGGAGATCAAATTCGAATAATGATGGCCCGTTTCAAATGCTATATCATCGATGACGAGCCCCTTGCTCTGGACGTCATCGTCCGGCACCTGGCTCGTTTTCCAAACCTTGAAGTCTGCGGAAAGACCACAGATGCGGTTGAAGGGCTGGAACAGATGAAGATCCTTCAACCCGACCTGCTGTTCCTGGACATTGAAATGCCGGAGGTTACCGGACTGGAATTGATCGCCTCCATGCAGAAAAAACCGGCGGTCATCATTACGACAGCCTACCGGGAATACGCGGTAGAGGGTTTTGATCTCGGCGTTCTGGATTATCTGGTCAAACCGATCCCCTTTCCGAGATTTCTCCAGGCGATAGACAAATTCCTGGAAAAACAGCTGGCGGATGCCGGTCCGGAAGTTCCTGAAAAAACGAATGCCATATTGGTAAAAGCCGACCGCAAAACGGTGAAAATCGACCTGGAACAGATCATTTATGTGGAAGGCGTGAAAGACTACGTCAAGATTGTGCTGAACGGGCGGCATCTGCTCACCAAAAGCTCCATCGGCAATTTTGCGGACCTCCTGCCGGCCGACCAATTCATCCGGGTCCATAAATCCTTCATCGTCGCCCGGAACAAGATTTCAGCCTGGTCGGCCAATGAAGTCGAAGCCGGCGGATTCGAGATCCCGGTAGGCAGGACCTACAAAGCGGCGTTTCTGTCCGAAATGCCCCCACTGACAACTGACAACTGACAACTGACAACTGACCACTTCTAGTCTTTAACCTGATAATTGACCCGCGTCACGATCGATCGGCCCAGGGTCACTTCGTCCGCATATTCCAGTTCGCCGCCGAAGGATACCCCGCGGGCAATGGTGCTGAGCTGTACCTCCAGGTTGCGTTCGCGCAGCCGTTTGGCGATGTAAAAAATGGTGGTCTCCCCTTCTATGGTCGGGCTGATGGCCATAATGAGCTCCCTGATCCCGCCGCTGTGAACCCGATCCACAAGGCTGTCGATGCTCAGGTCGGCGGGGCCGATACCCTCAATCGGAGAGATGACGCCGCCCAGCACATGGTACAGCCCTCTGTACTGACCGGTATCCTCGATGGCCATAACATCCCGGATCGTTTCCACCACGCAAACAATTCCTTCTTCCCGGCGTTTATCTGAACAAATCGTGCAAACAGCCTCATCGGAGAGGTTATGGCAGATCTGGCAATATTTGATGTTTCGCCGCAATTGCCGCAACGCCTCCGAAAACTGTTCGGTATGTTCTTCAGATTGCCGGATCAGGTGTAAAACCAGGCGAAGGGCCGTCTTTCGGCCGATCCCCGGCAAGGTCGAAAATGCCTCAACGGCCTGTTCAAGCAGTTTGGATGAAAAATTCATTCCGCAAAAATAATAAACTGGTTTCAAGTATCCCTGCGGTAATTTGGTCGGGTCGGAACGGAATAAGGGTGAAAAATTGCCGAAAATATTGCATTTTTGCCGCAGGTAAACCAAAACATTAAAAGCAAAGGAGTTATGGCTGAAGTGATCCGCATGCCCCGCATGAGCGATACCATGGAAGAAGGCAACATTGTCGGTTGGTTGAAAAAAGAAGGCGACGTCATCGAACCCGGTGAAACCCTTGCAGAGGTGGAAACCGACAAAGCCACCATGGAGCTGGACAGTTATGTTGAAGGCACCCTGCTGCACATTGCCGTTAAAGAAGGGCCCGTTCCCATTGACGGCGTGATCGCTGTGATCGGCAAACCGGGTGAAGATTGGAAAATCGCCATTTCTTCTGCCGGCGATACGGCTGCTGCTCCTGCGGAATCGGCTCCCGAACCCGCCAAGGAAGAACCGGCGCCGCAAAAAACGGAAGCGCCCGCCAGCAACGGCGTCGCTTCAACCCAGGACGATAAACGCGTTAAAGCTTCCCCGCTGGCCAAATCCATGGCCAGGGAAGCCGGAATAGATATTTCCGAGGTGGCCGGCTCCGGCGATCATGGCCGGATCGTTCGCCGCGATGTCGAAGCGGCCATCGAATCCCAGAAAACTGCGCCCGCTCCGGCAGCTCAACCGGCCGCTCCGGCGCCTTCAAAACCCGCTCCTGCCGTTACGCCTTTCGTTTACGGCGGCGGCGAAGCCAATTACGAAGAGGTGGCCGTCAGCCAGATGCGGAAGACCATCGCCCGGAGATTGAGCGAAAGCAAGTTCTCCGCGCCTCATTTCTACCTCACTATCGAGATCAATATGGATAAAGCCGTTCAACTTCGGCAGAAGCTGAACGAGGTGTCGCCCACCAAATTATCCTTCAACGACCTGGTGATCAAAGCCGCAGCCGCAGCCTTGCGCCAACACCCGGCCGTCAACTCCAGCTGGCTCGGCGACAAGATCCGGCGAAACAAGGATATCAATGTCGGCGTAGCGGTAGCCGTGGAAGAAGGCCTTCTCGTGCCGGTTATTCGCTATACCGATATCAAAACCCTCTCCCAGATCAATACCGAGGTCAAGACGCTGGCCGGGAAAGCCAAGGAGAAAAAACTCCAGCCGGATGAAATGCAGGGCAATACCTTTACCATCTCGAACCTGGGCATGTTCGGCATTGAGGAATTCACCGCCATCATCAATCCGCCCGACAGCTGCATCCTCGCCGTCGGCGGCATTATTGAAAAACCGATCGTCAAGGACGGGCAGATCGCTGTAGGGAACATGATGAAAGTAACCCTTTCCTGCGATCACAGGGTAGTTGACGGAGCTACCGGCGCCCAGTTCCTGCAGACGTTCAAGTCGATATTGGAGGAACCGATCCGGTTGTTGGTCTGATATGATCCTTAATATCCTCCTGACGTTTTTACTGGTATTGCTGAACGGATTCTTCGTTGCAGCGGAGTTTGCCATTGTAAAAGTCCGCATCTCACAAATCCAGGTCCGTACCAGCCAGAGTTTTTCAGCGCGGATGGCCAAGAGCGTGGTTGAAAACCTGGACGGTTACCTGGCGGCCACCCAATTGGGCATTACCCTGGCCAGCCTGGGACTCGGCTGGATCGGTGAAGGGGTAGTCTCTAAGGTCATCCTGTCCATTTTCAACGGCCTGGGCCTGGAGATGTCCGAAACCCTGGCGCACCAGATCGCGCTACCGGTTGCCTTCGCTACCATTACCATCCTGCACATCGTGTTCGGTGAACTGGCGCCCAAGTCCCTGGCCATCCGGTATCCGACCCAGACCACGCTTTCCCTTTCTCCGCCGTTGCGCTTGTTTTTTGTCATCTTCAAACCCTTTATCTGGATCCTCAACGGTCTGGCCAATTTCTTCCTGAAAATGATGGGCATCCGGCCGGTTCCCCACAGCGAGATCCATTCGGAAGAAGAGCTGAAGCTGATCATAGCCGAAAGCGCGGAGGGCGGTGCGATACAAGCCTCCGAACGGGAGCTCATCCAGAACGTTTTCGATTTTGACAACCGCCTGGTCCGGCAGGTGCTCAAACCGCGTACACAGATCGCAGCACTCGAGATCAATACCCCGCTTGCCGAAGCGGCCAAAATCGTGGTGAGCGACGGCTATTCCCGGTACCCCGTTTTTGAGGGCAATATCGACCGCATCCTGGGCTTTGTCCTGGCAAAGGACGTCCTGAACCTGATGCTGAATTCACCGGAAAAATCCCTTGGCGACATTCTTCGGCCGGTGCTGATCATCCCCTCCGGCAAGAAGATCTTCAAGGTCCTGCGCAGGTTCCAGAAAGAACATGTGCAAATGGCCGTCGTCATCAATGAATTCGGCGGAACCATCGGGATACTGACCCTCGAGGATATTCTGGAGGAACTCGTGGGAGAGATCCAGGATGAATCCGATGAGGAACTGCCGGTGGTGGAAAAGATCAACGAGGAGACCTTCAGGGTCCAGGCACAAAACCCGCTGGAGGAGATCAATGACGACCTGCCTTACCCCCTGCCGCTCGGGTCGAATTATTCCACCCTTTCGGGGTTGATCCTGGACCTGCTTGACCGATTGCCCGAAGCCGGGCAGGAACTGACCATCGATAGATACCGGCTCAAAGTACTCAAAATGGATAATGCCAGCCCGGAAGTGGTTGAATTATATACCTCCCCGTCATGATCCGGAAAGTCCAGACTCCGCATGCGCCCGCTCCCGGCGGCCATTACGCACAGGCCGTAATCTTCAGGGACCTCATCTTCGTATCCGGCCAATTGCCCATCAAACCGCATACGGGCGAAAAAGTACTGGGCGACATCGAGGAACAGGCGCAACAGGTCATTGCCAACGTGCTGGAGATCGTCCAGGCCGGCGGCGGCGACCTGACCACCGTCCTGAAATGCACCGTTTTCATCAGCGACATCTCCCTTTGGGGCCGTTTCAATGCCGTTTTCGCCGCGCAATTCGGCGAGCATAAACCGGCCAGAGCCGTAGTCCCTACCCGCGAACTCCACCATGGCTTCCTGGTTGAAATGGACGCCATTGCCGCAAAAATTTCCTGACAGCCGCCTCTTCGGTTTACTTTCCGCCTTTTTATCGTATTATTACGCGGATTCATTCAAAACAAACGAAAATGACCAGATTCGCCTTTGCCCTTACCCTGGCCATGTCCGCTTTGTCTCTCCTTGCAAAGCAACCGGCTCAGCTTCCCTTTACGCCCGCAGCCGAACGGGTGAACAGCTTTGAACAACGAAAAGCACTCGAAGCGGCTTCCATTGTCAATGGGGTTGAATTCAGGTCCGTCGGCCCGAGCGTCCAAAGCGGCCGCGTAGTCGACCTGGAAGCCTGGGAAAAGGATCCCACTCACTTTTATGTCGCCTATGCGTCAGGCGGCCTTTGGAAAACCGAGGATAACGGCATTTCCTTTTCCCCGATCTTCGATAAGGAAATGGTGATGTCCATCGGCGATATTGCCGTCAACTGGGATCGCAACATCATTTGGGTCGGATCCGGCGAGGTGAACTCAAGCCGCTCTTCTTATGCCGGCGCAGGCGTTTTTAAAAGTACGAACGGCGGAAAAACCTGGCAATACCTGGGCCTTGCAGAAACCCACCATATCGGTAAAATCATCCTGCACCCTACAGATCCCAATACCGTTTGGGTGGCAGCCCTCGGTCACCTCTATTCCGCCAACCCGGAACGCGGCGTTTACAAAACCGCAGACGGCGGAAAAACCTGGAAAAAAGTGCTCTATGTAAATGATAACGCGGGCGCAGTTGACATGGTCATCGATCCGGATAACCCGAAAATCCTGTACGCAGCTACCTGGGAAAGGACCCGCAGGGCCTGGGATTTCACGGAAGCCGGTCCGGGTTCGGGCATTTATATGAGCAAGGACGGCGGCGACCACTGGGACCTCATCAGTACGGCAGCCAAAGGTTTTCCCGCCGGCGAAGGAGCTGGGCGGATCGGCCTGGCCCTTTCCAAGGACAAGAAAGGCAATAAAAAACTCTTCGCCTGTATCGACAACAACTTCCGCAGACCGAAGGAAGAAACCGGCGGGGATGAGCTTACCAAGGACGCCCTGCGCGCCATGAGCGCCGGGGATTTTGACAAAATCCCCAATTACCAGTTGGAAGACTACCTGCGGAGCAACGGCTTCCCGAGGAAATACGATCCCGCCAAGGTGAAACAAATGATCAAGAAGGGAGAGATCCAACCCAAAACCCTTGTGGAATACACGGAAAATGCAAACGCCCTGCTTTTTGACACCCCGGTGATCGGCCTGGAGGTCTACAGCACCGACCCGAATGCCAAAAAATGGACCAAAACGCACGAGGACTACCTGGACGGGGTTGTTTTTTCCTACGGCTATTATTTCAGCGTCCTGCGGGTTGCCGCCTACGATTCCAACAAGCTTTATACCATGGGCGTGCCCATCCTGCGCTCCGACGACGGCGGGAAAACCTGGAAATCGATCAACGGGGACAATGTCCACAGCGATCACCACGCATTGTGGGTCGACCCCAATCGGCCGGGGCACCTTATCCTGGGAAATGACGGCGGCGTGAATATCTCCTACGACGACGGCGAGCACTGGATTGCCTGCAATACCCCTCCGGTCGGCCAGTTTTATGCCATTGCCGTGGATATGGCCAAACCGTACAATGTATACGGCGGCCTTCAGGACAACGGCGTATGGATGGGCCCCAGCAACTACCGGGCAAGCACCAGCTGGCAAACGGACGGGCAATACCCCTACAAAGCCATCCTCGGCGGCGACGGCATGCAGGTAGCCGTCGATACCCGTGACAACGAGACCGTTTACACCGGGTCGCAATTCGGCAATTATGTCCGGCTGAATACCCGGACAGGCGACCGGAAATTCATCACTCCCCGGCACGACCTGGGAGAAGAACCCTATCGATGGAACTGGCAAACGCCGATCTGGCTTTCCGGACACAACCAGGACATCCTGTACATGGGATCCAACAAACTCCACCGGTCGCTGGATCAGGGGGAGAATTTCGAAATCATTTCCGGCGACCTGACCAAAGGCGGGGTCAAAGGCGATGTACCCTACGGCACCCTGACGACCATCCACGAATCCCACCTTCGTTTCGGCCTGATCTATACCGGATCCGATGACGGACTGATCCATGTGACACAGGACGGCGGGTTTTCCTGGGAGAACGTCTCTGCCGGGTTGCCGCAGGATCTTTATGTCAGCCGGGTACAGGCTTCCGGCCACAAAGAAGGCCGGGTTTACGCAGCCCTGAACGGCTACCGGTGGGATGATTTTTCGGCCTATCTCTATGCATCCGAGGATTACGGCAAAACCTGGCAAAAAATCGGCGCGGATCTCCCGCTGGAACCCGTCAACGTCGTAAAGGAAGATCCTGAGAACGAGGATATCCTCTATGTCGGGACGGACCACGGGCTCTATGTTTCCCTCAACCGGGGAAAAAGCTTCATGCTGATGAACAACGGATTGCCTGCCGTTGCGATTCACGACCTTGTCGTCCATCCCCGCGAAAAGGACCTGATCGCAGGAACCCACGGGCGTTCGCTTTTCATTGGCAGTGTAAAAGAGCTGGAACTGCTCACCCCTGCCCTTCTGGAAGAAAACCTGCATTTGTTTGCCATGGAGAAGGCCCGCACCAGTTCACGTTGGGGGTCAAAATCGTTCTTTGGTGAAAATAATCCGGAAACAAAGATCCCGGTTTACAGCAAGTCGAAAGGCATGATGACCATCCGGATCCAGACAGCTGACGGGCTGGAACTGTATAAAGGAGACCGGGATGCCGTAACAGGGTTGAATTATGTTTCTTATGATTATTCAATTGATGAGAAAATTTTGTCTGAGTATAATAAAACATTGAATAAGGATAAAAAACCGGATGACCGGCCGATCAAGGTGGAAAAGGCCGACAATGGGAAGGTTTACCTGTTCAAAGGCACCTATAAGCTGCTGGTGGAAAAGGACGGGGAAACGAAGGAAGGAAAGCTGGTCCTGGAATAAACAAGCGGATTCCTCATAAGAAGGACAATAAAATGGCGCTTTTAGCGCCATTTTATTGTATTTAACTATTGTGTTCTGCTGTTTCTCATCCCGCCTTGCGGGACAAGTCGTGGTTCAATAAAATACATCCCGTGTTTACCGTGTTACAAAATCCGGGATGACTCATGTTGTTTAATGCTGACTATGGAAACAACAACGGTTACAATCGTGGGCAGGCCACTGCAAAGCGCTTCGTCTTCGGCGGGCTGGTATAGATCAGGGAAATCTCAAATGCTCCTCTTGAATTATTGGCTGTTGACAGGAGCGAGGTAGTCACGTCGTAGCTCAATCCGAAGTTGAGCGGGCCGGTTTCCAGAATAGCCGCAAAGATCAGGGCATCCATTTCAAGGCCTTTATCCAGTTTATTGGCGACGTGGCCCCAAACCCCCGCCCGGATGGCCAGTTCCCGCCAATCCTTGTTGGTATACCGGAAATTACCGCCTATTGTCGTGCTCAATGAGGGGCCCTGGCTCATGAAAGCCACCGCCGGCAGAAAGCTCAACTGGTCGGTAAACGGCAATTCGCCGCCGGCATGGATGGTATAGCGCGAATAGAGCTTTTCATCCGCCTGATCCAGAAAGGAGATATTCGGCGTATTCAGGTGGTGGATAGCCCCGCCGAAGTAAATGCTCATATTCTTTTCAAAACTGGCATACCAGAGAATGCCGGCATTGAAATCGACATAAAGTCCGGTATTGTTCTGGGAGAAGCCCTCTCCGTTGTCTGCACTGTAATTGACGATGGCCTGGGCCTGGTCAAACTGCTGGGTAAACCAGAGTTTCCCCCAGTCATAACCCCTTTGACCGATACCCAATTGCGCCCCTGCAACCAGGTATTGGTCTGCCGAGCGGTAACCGCTGCCACCCATTTGTTTCATATAGGAAGCACCCAAAGAAGCCCTGACTTGCTTGAATTCAGAGGCCCCGACCTGGTCCCGGAGAAAATTCAGCGCAAACCCCGCATAATCGCGGCTTCTGCTCACCCGCTGGCGCAACTCGGCGCTTGCAGCCATGGTTTTGAAGGATTCCCTGCCGAGGATGCTGGAATAGAGGGACCGGTAGTTGGCCGTCAGGCGGTATTGGCCGTCAAATACCCCGATCAAGGCCGGGTTGAGTTGGGTGGGACTGGTATAAAACTGCGCGAACCGGGTGTCCTGCGCCGACACGGAGCCGGCCGACAATAGGCCAAAGAAAAGAACAGCCGTAAAAGTGAGTGCGTAAAAAGGACGCATAAGATTAATTTTAATGATGGTTCAATTGGGTTAACCCCTTTTTCTGATCAGGCGGAACAACGTTCTGTTACCTGATGAGCGTAGTTTGACCGCGGAAGGTGGCTTCTGCTTTGTCATAAGGATATTCCACTTCCAGGTACCAGACATACACCCCGCCGTTCATGGGTTTCCCCCGGAAAGTGCCGTCCCAACCTCTGGCCGTATCATTGACGTAGAAGTCTTTATCCTCATACAACAGCTCACCCCACCGGTCAAATATCCTGAAGGTTTTGACCAGGGTGCCTTCCATGCCGTGAACAACCAGCAGGTCGTTGGTCAGGTCGTTGTTCGGCGTGAATCCTGTGGGGACCATGGCGACCCTCGGTTTTTCAACGTTTACCCGGATCAGGTCGGTTGATTCGCACCCTTTGGAGTCGATCCCCAGCAATTCGTAAATAATGCTGTACATCGGTGAAGCCCAAGGGTTGGTGCATTCCGTACAGCTCAATGTGCCGGCATAGGGCTCGGTCCAGATGTACTCCACAAACCCCGGAGCGGGGTTGGCCGAAGTAGCCTCCAATTGGAGGGAATCTCCCAGGATCAGGGTGCGGTCTTCGCCGGCGTCTACTACAAATTCAAGCGGCGTGCCCACTACCACCTGCCCGGCTGTGGTACAATCGTTGGCATCTTTCACAAACACGGTATAGTTCCCTGCCGGCAGGCCGATAAAGGTCCGTGTTCCTTTGTACTCAATGTTGTCCAGACTGTATTTGAACGGCGGGGTCCCCCCGTTGGTCTGGATGGAGATCAGGCCGTCCTGCCGGCCGAAGCACGTTACATCCTGTGCCGTCAGATCGGGTTTGATCGGTTCCGGTTGATTGATCCGGATAGCCTGGATCAGTTCGCAGTTATTGGAATCTGTAATGGTCACCGAGTATTCACCCGCACCGATGTCGTTCAATTGGGCCAGCGTCGCGCCGTTGGACCACTGATATTGATAGCCCGGAACGCCGCCTTCCGCATTGAGCACGATGAAGCCGGTTTGTTCGCCGGAACAGCCGGCGTCCTTGGTTTTCGCGTTGATCTTCAGCGCGGCCGGCTGAGCAACAGCCACGGAGTTGCTGATAAAGCACCCTTTGTTGTCGGTAACCGTAACCGTATAGGTCCCCGCACTCAATCCGGTTGCCGTTGCCGTGGTCTGGCCGCCGGCATTCGGTCCCCATTTGATGTTATATTGGGTATTCGGTCCGTCAATATTGACGACTGAAGCCGTTCCGTCAGCAGAACCGAAGCAGGAAACATCTGTGGTGGCGGATTCAAAGCTGACGGGCTCGGGGTTGGGTAAAAACCGGCTTCCGATGCCCTCGCAACCCTGGCTGTCCGTAACTGTAACCGTATAGGTGACGCCACCGGCAAGTCCGTTAATGGTAAGGCCGGATTGGGCATTGCTCCACAAATAGGTATAATTCAGGGTATTGCCCTGGCCGACTCCGCCGGTTACCTGGTTCACGCCCATTTCACCGTCGGAGTAGCCGTTACAGGTAGGCTCATTGGCAATAATGCCGATGGTAACCGCCGGAAGGTCTTTCAGGGTTACCGTGGTTTCAGCCGCGCAGCCGTTCCCGTCCGTTGCCACAACCGTGAAGGTCTGGGCGGCGAGATTCACCGCCTGACCGCCGCTCTGGTTCTGCGGATCGTTCCATTGGTAGGTAAAGTTGCCCACGCCGCCGGAAGCCATGGCAGTGGCTTCATTGTCTGCAGCGCCGTTGCATCCGTTAAACGTTTGGGACGCCGTTACCAGGACCGGATTTTGCGGTTGGCTGATCGTGATATCGGAAGTGGACAAACAGCCGTTCTTATCCGTGACGGTAACCGTGTAACCGCCGGCCGTAAGGTTATTGACCTGTTGGCCCGACAGGCCGCCCGTCCATTGGAAGGCATAAGGCTCTACCCCACCGGCGGGCGTGGCGCTGGCCGAGCCGTCGGCTCCGCTGTTGCAAAGAACATCCGTCCCGGAGGCGGCAACCGTCAGTTCGCCGGGTTCCGTGACCTCGATCGACTCGATCACCTGGCAGCCGTTTGCATCGGTAACCTGTACCGTGTAGGCCCCCGCGCCCAGGAAAGAAGCTTCCTGGTTGATCTGCTGCAGCGGATCGCTCCACAGATAGGACAAAGTACCGGTTCCGCCGGTTGCATTCACTTGCGCCGTTCCGGTTTCGTTACCGAAACAATCGACCGGCGTTACGTCAAAGGAAACCACCTTGAGTTCGGCCGGAGCCGTCAGGTCGGCGCAGGCCGTTTCCTGGCAGCCGTTGGCATCCGTTGCGGTCACGCAATAATTGCCGGCGCCCAGGTTGGCGGCATTGGCGGTAGCGGGTAAACCGCCGCTCCAGCTATAGGAGAAAGCGCCCGTTCCGCCGTTAAACGCACCGGTGACCGATCCGTTGGTGCTGCCGAAACAGCTGGGATCCTGGGCCGCAAGTTCTATGGTTATCTTTTCAGGATTGGCCAGGGTTTCAGATGCCGTTCCGGTACAACCCTTGGAGTCGGACACCAGGAGTGCGTAGGTTCCCGGCGACAAACTGTTGATCTGGGGATTGCTGCCTGGCGTCCCCGCATTCCAGGAATAGGTATAAACGCCGTCGCCGCCGGTGGCAGACGCGGTGAGTGCGCCGTCCTGGCCGTTGTTGCAATTAACTTCGTCCACCACCTGGATGGAAGGAACGACCGCCGTGGGTTCCGGCACATTGAAATACAAGGTATCCGTACAGCCGTCAATGTCGGCAGCCACTACAAAGTGGTCGCCCCCCGTCAGGCTTGAAAAATCAGGCGTCGGCTGCCCGTCATCGGTTCCGTCCAGGAAATAGGTCAGCGAGCCCATATTATTGAGGGCTGAGAACGAAGCCGTCCCGTCTGAATCGCCGTTGCAAGTCACGCCCTGGACATTGGTTTCGCTCAAGGTCAGGAAACACCGGTCGTAAACGCAGGATGAATTGCCGGAATTGATGATGCAGTTCAGCGGTTGCGTACCGCCGTATACCCTGACCTGAAGGCTGACGTTATCGTTGTTTTCCAGGTCTTCCACCGCATAGCTCAAGCCGGATACGGGGCCGGACCAATCGCCCTGAACGCCGTTGATGGTGGCGCGCACTTCGTAGAGGTCAAAGGTTTCGACCTGCGACCACCAGAAGGTCAGTTGACCGTCGCCCGTAATATCGCAGGTGACATCCGGAGCGGCCAGGTCGCCCACCACGCCCACTATGACCGTATCCCTGGCCACGCAGCCGTAGCTGTCGGAGGCATTGACATAGTAAGTAGTTGTGGCGCCGGGCGCCGCAGTCGGGTCCGGGCAGTTGGTGCAGGAAAGTCCGGTCGGCGGCGTCCAGGTATAGGTCACCGAGTTGGTCGATTTGAAGGTGATCGACCAGGATTTCAACAGGCCCATTTCGTTGACCCCGAATTGATCGGACACCCGCAAGGTCCAATCGCCTGCGATGGTGGCGTTGTTGAATACATTCCAGTTTCCTTCGGGTCTGAAGTCTCCCGTAAAAGGAGGCGTACCCGCCGTGATCGGAGTAATAGCGGTCGGTGTAAAGCAGGTATTGATAAAGTTATCGCCGGAGCCGCCGTTGCCTGTACAAAGCTCCAGGGTTTGTCCGCCCGGCGAGATCAGGAACATCCGGATATCCGAATCGTAGTCCGTGTCCAGGTTGACGCAAACCGAAACGATCTGGGTTGTCGGGCTGGCGAGCGTCAGGGGTCTTATGCTGTTTACGTTGATTTTTGCCAGAAAAGGTGAGGTATTCGGATAATTCGAAAAACCGATGGGCTCGTTCGGGAACGATTCGAAGGTAATGTTCGTCTGCGGTTCGATCGGCGCCAGCACGTCGAATGCGACATCCTCATTCTGGCAGATCACCGCATCCTGCGGGGGGGTGATCAACGCGGCGCAGGAACGGCAGTCGGGGTGGGTGGGCGGCAACACCGGCACCACCATGGAGGTATCCCATACGCAACCGAATCCGTCGGTAGCGGTCACCATGAAATTGGCCTCGCCGGCATTGGTGGGCACCGTGATCATGGAATCCTGGGTATAATAAATGGAAAAAGGACTTTCGACCAGACTGTAATCCA
The DNA here is from genome assembly GCA_020636325.1 of Lewinellaceae bacterium. Lineage (GTDB taxonomy): Bacteria > Bacteroidota > Bacteroidia > Chitinophagales > Saprospiraceae > JACJYC01. The sequence goes on along the minus strand of JACJYC010000003.1, from coordinate 505,825 downwards.
CGATACCGGGGTCAAAGACCTCCAGCGCCGGGTACAGGCTCTTGACAAAGTTAATGCTCCACTCGAATATCCAGCCGTTATCCTCGCCCCAAAGGTCCCGCACTTCCAGCGTCCATTCCCCGTTCAGGGGGCAGCCCTGGAGGCCGGAGAAGGATTGGAAGGGCGCGTAATCGCCCGAAGGCAGGGTTTGCGGATCGAAAAGCTGGGTGTATTGCGTCCAGGTATACGGTGCGTCCGCCGTCCAGCAATAATCATAACCTACGCCTGGGGCAGGCACCGTGGGGTTTTGGGTATCGTCGAGGGTATAGGGTATGCCCAGGTAGACTTCATTGCCGATGAATTCCTGATCCTGCAGCTTGATGGAATCCCCGTTTGGACAGAAAATGAAGATATCCAGGTCGTGCATCCAGGAGTGCTCCATGTTCACGCAAATGGATTCCAGGTCGCTTGCGCTGGTGAGGGTCTGGCCCGGAGCAAAGTCAGTGATGAACACCGTGGCCTGGTAGGTGGCGCCGGTGCCGTCCGGGAGGGCCAGGGAATCCGAAACGATGGCCCCTGCCAGGAATGAGCCCGGTTGGGAAATAACGGTTCCCGAATTCAGGGCAATGGTATCTCCTGCGCAAATATGGTCGGGCAGTTCATCTGTATTGAAGGTGGGCGGGCCGGCAACCCTGATCCGGAGCCCCAGGAAGTTGGTGTTCTCGCAGCCTTTGACGTCCTTGATCTTGAGCTGGGCCCGGTAACCGCCCGGTTCTTCGTAGACGTGGCTGGCGTTGGGTCCGACCGCAGTGGAGCCGTCGCCGAATTCCCAGAGGAAGGAAGAGGTCGCGTCCGAATGCTGGTAAACGATCCCGTTTTGAGGATAGATCCCCCTGCCGTTGAAGCTGACGCGCTGGCCCGGGCAAATATCGATATAGCCGGTATCGGCCGGCACCATAGCCGGATCGGTGGCCAGTATGTCAGACAAGATAGTCTGGCAGGCGGTTACGCATTCGATCTGTGCGCTCCACCCGGCAGCCTGATCGCTGCCGTTGGAAACGAAGTGGACCGTAATGCATCCCGAGGTATTCTCTGCTGTGGCTTGAATGATAAATGGAGCGTTCGGCGGAAAATCCCAGTTGGTGGAAAGGTAGGTGGTAGCGTTCTGGGTTAACCCGTCGTAGAAGAAAATGGTATCTCCTTCTACCATGTCAACCCCGGAAAAGGTCAGTTTTACGTGGGTATTGGTCCCGTCTGAACAAATGGTGGTGACAAAATCTTCATTGGCGCCGTAGTTGCCGTTGCCGCCGCTGTCCAAAAAGAATCCGGAACAATCGTTAATGGGTGTTCCGTTCATCAGATAATTTTGACCAAAACCTGTTACACTGATCAATAGAAGCAATGGAATGACGAATAAAAATGTCCGCATGAACATGGCGTTTTGATTGTTTGATCAAATAAGTTCCACTATGTAATGGAAGACAGTGCCTAATTAAATGGATAAGGGATTTCTTCGCCTAGGCGGTCGTCATGAGATTTGAAAAAAAAACGGCTCGCTTCCGAGGGCAATCAGAAGGGCTATAGACTTGAAAACAGGTGCGTAGGGCGTACTTTCAGATTGGACAAAGATAATAAATTGTGAAAATATCATATGCATTATGAAAAATTTTGTGTTAAACCCGGAAAATAATTTTTTTGCCAAAAGGTTTACCTTTGCCTGACTTCACGGCATAATCATTGAAACACAACCAGGTAAACCCTTCAATTTTAAGCTATGACAGAAATTAACGGCACGCTGCTCGCTCAGGAAATCAAAAAAGAAATTGCGGAAGAGGTGCTCAAAATCACAAATGAAGGCAAAAGGCCTCCCCATCTGGCTGCGGTATTGATCGGCGAAGACCCCGCCAGCCAGGTATATGTCCGCAACAAGGTCAAATCCTGCGAGGAGGTCGGTTTTCAGTCCACCCTGATCCGCAGGGATGCAGCGATCTCGGAGGAAGAACTGCTCGGCATCGTGGACGACCTCAACCGGAACAGCGAGATTGACGGGTTTATCGTTCAGCTTCCCTTACCCCGGCATATCAACGAAGACCGGGTCACCCTGGCCATCAAACCGGAAAAGGATGTGGATGGTTTTCATCCGGTCAATTTCGGGCGGATGGCGCAAGGCCTCCCTTGTTACCTTCCCGCCACCCCTTGCGGCATCATCGAAATGATGAAGCGTTACAATATCTCTGCTGAAGGCAAGGAAGTGGTGGTCATCGGCCGGAGCAATATCGTCGGTACCCCGATCGCGTTGTTGTTGTCCCAAAAATCCAATCCGGGCAACGGGACCGTAACGATATGTCACAGCCGGACCCAAAACCTGCGGGAACACACCCTGAAGGCCGATATCCTGATCGCAGCTATCGGACGGGCCAATTTTGTAACGGCCGATATGGTCAAAGAAGGCGTTGTTGTGATCGATGTCGGGATCAACCGGGTGGACGCGCCAGAAACCAAAAGGGGCTACAAACTGGCCGGAGATGTCGATTTTGCCGGCGTAGCGCCAAAAGCCTCCTTCATTACGCCGGTACCCGGCGGCGTGGGTCCGATGACCGTTGTCTCCCTATTGTTGAACACCCTCAAAGCCAACCGGAAAGAAATTTATCCCTAAATTCAGATAAATGAACGGAAAAACTGCCGCCGTCAGCATGGCGGAACAAATTATCGGGCTGCTGGATCAGATCGACAGGGTCCATTACAGCCAGCCGCTTTCCATTTTCAATGGTGCAACATTAGGCCAGCATTTCAGACATATCTTTGACTTTTACGATTGTTTTGTGAAAGGACTTCCCGAAATGAAACTCGATTATGCCGCAAGGGAAAGGAATCCGATGATCGAAAAAGACCCGGCTTATGCCAATGAGGCCTTTTCCCGCTTATTGCCCTACCTGAGCGAACTTGAGGAGGAAAGGGATATGTCCGTCAGGGCCCATTTTGATCAGGATAAAGGGCCGTTGGAGCATACGATGCTGAAATCTTCCGTAGGCAGGGAACTGATGTTCATATGCGATCACGCCATACACCATCTGGCTTTGATCAAAGTGGGCTGGAAATGGGTGGCCCCAGGCGCTGATCTGGACGAGAACCTGGGCGTTGCGCCCAGCACGCTGGCCTACCGCAAGGGGCACCAGGCGCCGAATGACCAGGCCTGAAAACAGGTGATCGTTTTCTCCCGCAGATCCGGCTGACCATTCCGGATCTGCGGGAGAAACGAGCCTACTACTACTGAATATCGGCCAGCGACCTGATATTGATTTGCGGAGCGTTGAAGTCGGAAACCATCGCGACAATGGTGACCGCGCCCGCAGGTACATTTGAATTGGCAAACGGCGCCTGCGTCCGCGTAAACATCACAATCGTGCCGGTACCGTCCGTTACATTCTTGCTGCCTGAATAGGACCCGCCTTCCGGGAAGGTAGCATTCGCAATTTTCACCAGCGTCGATTCCAGCTTCTGCGCACCCTGCATATCCGTCAGGATCTCCTGGATGGTCACGGTTTTCGGGGTCGGCAGCGTGCCTGCGCCTTTATCCGTTACCAGGGCATTCGGCACGTTATTGATCTGCAACAGCCCGTTGAATTCCGAAAGTTCCTGACCGCCGACCTGGATCTCCAGTTCCGTACCGAGCGGATAGGTATGGTCCGCTGTGAGGCGGATAACCACCCCGCCGGAAGTATCCTGAAAGACAAGGTTTTTGGTGGTGGTATTGGCGTTGGCGTAATCAGAGATGACAATTCCCTTAATGGTTTTACCGGTTGGAACGGTGCTGGCGCCCCCGGCAAAGAGCTGGCGCAGTTCGCCCAGGGAGATCGGTGTTCCGCCGCTGCCGGTATTGCCGCCCTCTACGTCCGAGAGGTTGCGAATGATGAGTTGCGCCCCGTCGAAGTCGGAAGCGACACCGGTCACATTCACTTTCCCGGTCGGCACAGCGCTTCCGGAGAAATTCGCCTGGCTGCGCGTAAACATCGGAAGCGTATTTGCGCCGTCGGCAATGGTGACCGTGCCTGAATAGACGGCGTTTCCGGTCAATTCCACCTCCGTGAATTTGACCAGGGTGGACTCCCATGCCTCGGCATTGGCCTTGTATTCCTGTACGGTCGTTGCACGCGGGGTCGGCAATTGGCCGGCGCCCTTTTTGACGGCGTTGTCGTTGGAAACGTTGTTGACCTGGAGCAAGCCCCTGAATTCAGAAAGTTCCTGGCCGCCGATGCCCACTTCTACTTCATCGCCCAGATTAAAGGTATGGGTGGAGGTGAAGCGAACCATGATGCCGGCCGTTCCGTCCTGGATCACCAGATTGCGGCCATCCCAGTTGTTGTTGGTCCGGTCGGAGATCACAACGCCTTTGATGTTCTTGCCGTCGGGGCCTTTTACGCCGCCTGTGGTGTAAACCGTACGCAAATCGCTGATCGGCATGAGGGTGCCGCCCGAAACCGGATCGCAGCGATCGCCGGTCATTTGCACGTCATCCGGATCGCGGATCACCAATTGGCGGGTCCCCCGGAAAACGCTCATGACCGCAGTCAGGGTGCCGCTGCCGGTCGGCGTCAGCTGAGCCGCGAAATCAGCGAAACCGCTGGAACGAAGGATAACCGCATTTTTGTTGCAGTCTTCCACATTCCGGTTCAGCGAAAACTGGTTGACCGCGTCCGCGTAGGTGGCGCCGGCATCCGCCGATGCGAACTGTACGCTTTCGAATTTGACGAGGGTATTCAGGATGGTTTTCAGGAATGCGTCGTCCGCCAGTTCCGGGATCGTAACGATCCGGGGTTCAACGGTCACATCGCGTTCGGTCACAAAAACGTGCTGGTTGATGCGCACTTCTTCAACGGCCTGTCCCGGGCTGCCGTTCAATTGCGGCAATCCTTCGTAATACCCCAGGGAAAGCCCCTGGCACTTGATCACCAGGCGGGACCCTTCGGGAAAGTCGTTGTATAGGCCCACTGCATTCAGCCGGACCAGTATGCCGCCCGTATTATCCTGAATGACAATTTGTTTGTAGAGGTTTCCGGATCTGTCATCGGCAACAACAACGCCGCCGATATTGAATTCATCGTTGATCTCCACGTCTCCGGCGCCGGTGCCGAGCGCAAGCAGGTCGGCAATGGTTTTATTGGGTTCCAGAGTGGAAAGTCCTCTCACCGGGGGTTCATCGAAATCCTGGTCGACACAGCCCGACCAGAAGAAGAGAGCGGAAACAGCGAGAAGCATTATCCACTGACCACGCAAACGGATCATAAACAGTGATTTTGGATTAAACATTAAATTCTGAAGGCCAGGCTGACAAAATAATTCCGGCCGAAACTATAGAAATACCGGCTCGGGAACAGATCCGGATTCTTGTTCTCGAAATCGAAGCGAAACTGCTCGTATCCCCCGGTAATGAAATCCTTCTTGTCGAGTATGTTATTCACCCCGACGTTCAGGTAGATATACAGGTCCTTGATCTTCCAGGATTTGCCGCCGAAAAAGTCAAGCGTATACGCCGACGGCGCTTTTTCCTGGTGAACGATGCGCTTCCAAAGGTCCGAGTCAGGGTCTACCGCCTGCTGGGTGTAATCCGGATTGGGCACATAGGAAACCGCCTCCAGCGTACGCCTTTCGGGGTAGAAATCCATGTAGATGTCATCAAAAAAGTTGAAGTTCAGGCTTGCGAACCAGAAGTCTTTGCCGCTGTAGTTCAAGCCGAACGTATACGCTTTCTGCGGGCCGTTGGGCACGTAGAAGTTCTTCAGGTAAATCACCTTTTCGGCCAGTTTGGCGGCGCTGTTGTCCAGGTAGATCCGTGCCAGCGGCCGGTTGGTGTAGGTATACTGGCCCAAAGCCGCCACCGCGCTGATCTTCAGCCGGGAGAAAGCCCTGATCTCGCCGGCGATCTCAAGCCCCATATGCCGGGTATCGATGCCGGTCATGATATAGTTCACAAATCCGCCTTCGGAGATCACGCCGTCGCCCAGGTTGCTGTCCAGGAACAGGCTCCTGTTGAACAGTTGATCCTTGAAATCGGTATAATACCCCACCAGGCGGGCTTTGGCGTACGGCGCGCGGAGCAGGTACCCGCCTTCGAAGGACAGGATCTTCTCATTGGTCAGGCCCTCCACCAGAGCGTTCCGCGTCCGTTGCGCCAGGAAGGCATTTCGGGACATCGGCGCCCTGGAAATATACCCGCCGTTGACAAAGAAATAGTTCCGGCCGTCGAGTTTGTAGGTAACCCCGGATTTGGCGCCGTATTCAAAAAAGTCGGCTTTTTCGGATTCGCCCAGGGAGTTATCGGGGAAACGGCCGTTCTGCACCTTGCCGTCCCGCCAGTACGTATTCTTGTCGGCGCTGCCGGCCAGGAAGAAGTCAAGATGTTTGAAGGAAAAATCCCCCTGGAGCCAGCCGCCGCCCTTGCGGACATTGATATTGTAATTGTACCCGAAGATATCCCCCTGCCTGAGTATCCTGTTGGGGATCGCCAGGTCATTCTGGATGTAATCATTGCTGGCGCCGGGCACAAACTCGGAGAATTTGTCGATATCCACATAAAAATCAGCGCCCAGCAGGTCGTCGAGCACTTTGAAGTTTTCGCTGACGTACAGCTGGTAGTTCAGCCCGCCGTTGATGGTGAAGTGCTCGTTGACGTCAATCGCCAGAATCGTGTTCAGGTTGGCGGTTTTGCTGTCAAACCGCCGTTCTTCCACCACATACTGCGCGCGGTTGCCGGTCACGCTGTTGCCTTCGATGCCGTTGGCATTTTCCACGGTGGTCAGGTTGTGGCGGTTGACGTCGTACATATAATCCCAATCGAGCTGCCGCAGGGATTCGTTTTCCCGCAGCAGGGCTTCGACGATGGCAGACTGTCCGTTTTGAATATAGCTGGGCAAGCGGCGGTAATAATCGGGTCGCGGGTCGCGGGCATTGTACCAGTCGAGGGCGGTGGTGCCGGCCCTGCCGAACTGGTAAGAAGCGGCCGTGGTCAAACGGGCGTTATCGCTGATATCCCAGTCGTGGCGCAAAATGGCCATCGGTTGGTTGTATTGTGAAACCCGGGAGTTTCGCTTCTCGCCGTTCTGGTACCCCCAATAAGAGTTGTAGAAATTGGTACCGGCCAGATCGTACATTTCCTTGGTGGAAGCGCCTGATCTGCCCCTCTTGCTCGGCGCGCCGAGGAACGTGAAGTTGAACAGGTGCTTGCTGCCGATCTTTTTATCGACACTCATGAAATAGGACCAGGCGTCGTAGAAAGTGCCGGGCACGTAACCCTCTTCGGCCCAGCGGCGGGAAGCGCTCAGTGAAAGCGCCCATCCGTTTTTGAGCAGGCCGGTCGACCAGGTCCCCATCACCCGATGGCGATAAGCCCGGTTGGACAGGGCGTAGGATACCCTGAATTGTTTGCGGTGATTGGAAGCCCGGGTATCGATATTGGAAGCGCCGCCGATGCCCCCGAAGGCGAATTCACCGGCTTCCAGGCCGATGATATTGTCCCTGTTGCGGGTGACATCGTTGAGGCCGCCCCATTCGCTCCAGAAAACGCTGCCGCTCTCCGGATCGTTCATGGGCACGCCGTTGAACAATACCTGGGAATAATCGGAGTCGTAACCTCTGATGTTAAACCGGTACGTGCTCAGGTTGTAAGCCGCCGCGGAAATGAACACATCGCGCGAGGCGGTCAACACCCCCGATATGTTTTGCGCACCCGAACTGATATCCTCGTCCGTGCTCAGGGTGACCGTGGGAATGATTTCCTCGGAACCGATCAAATCCTGGTTTTCCTCGACATCCAGGTTGACCGATCCCAGCTCGACAACCGATTGGCCGTTGACTTTCTGCGACAGGTTCAGCGTCCGGTAGCCGGCCACGGAAAAGGTCAGAACAACTTCGTCCGCACCGACCACCGCTTCCAGTTTGAAAGCGCCATCGGCATCCGAAGTCGTGCTGGCTGTTAACAGGCTGACTGTGGTTCCCGGGATGGGCCGCCCTGAAAGCTGGTCAATTACTTTACCCTGGAATACGGTTTGGCCATTGAGGTTGAAGCTAAGCATGCAGCAGACAAAGGCAAGCGCTGCAAAAAATGGTAGACGTTCAAACATACTTTAGATTTGAAAAGCTGGGCAAAATTAAAACTAATTGACAATCTTGCTTTCTTCCGGCGCCAAAATTAACACTAACTTAATTCTTTGCCCCATCTTTATTTAAGAACTTTGTCCGTTGTTTTGCGTCTAAACAAATAAATTGCAATTTTTGCACGATGAAAGTCATTCAAATCCTTCTGTTCCTGGCGCTGTTCGTCTGCCGGGAAGGCATTTCCCAAAAACAGCAATACCGGGTCGGCATCGTCGGCTTTTACAACCTCGAAAACCTGTTTGATACCGACAATGATCCGAATATCAACGACGAGGAGTTCACACCGGACGGACTCCGGAAATGGACCCCCGAGCTATACGCCGATAAACTGGGTAACCTTTCCCAGGTCATTTCAGAACTCGGCACCGAGATCTCCCCTGACGGGGTTGCCATCCTCGGCGTAAGCGAGATCGAAAACCGGAAAGTGCTTGAGGACCTCGTCAAACAGCCCAAAATCGCCGCCAGGAATTACCAGATCGTTCAGTTCGACTCTCCCGATATGCGCGGCATTGACGTCGGCTTGTTGTACCAACCCAAATATTTCAAGGTCACCGCCAGCCGGGCCATCCCGTTGATGATCTACGATGACAGCGGCGAGCGGATCCGGACCAGAGACATCCTTTTTGTTTCCGGCGAACTCGACGGCGAACCTTTGCATGTGCTGGTCAATCACTGGCCGTCCAGGCGCGGCGGCGAAGCGGCTTCCCAACCATTGCGGAATGCCGGGGCCATGGTCTGCAAACAGGTGGTCGATTCGTTGATCAATGCCGACCCTTCCGCCAAGGTCATGATCATGGGCGACCTGAACGACGACCCCACCAGCCCCAGTGTCCGGAAAGTGCTGGCCGCGGAGGGGAAAATAAAAGAAGTCCGGTCCAAAGGCCTGTTCAATCCGATGTTCGATTTGTACAAAAAGGGGATCGGCACCCTCGCCTACCAGGATGCCTGGAACCTGTTCGACCAGATCATCCTCTCCAAGGGGTTGATCAGCCCTCGTGTCGGAGGATACCAGTATTTCCAGGTCAAGATCCACAATCCGGCCTATCTGTTCCAGAAATCAGGTCATTTCAAAGGGTATCCTTTCCGGACTTTCGACGGGGATGTATACGCCGGCGGTTATAGCGACCACTTTCCGGTGTATGTGGTGTTGGCGAAGAAAGTGGATTAAAATTCTATTGATTGCCAGGACAGCAGAGACCGTTCAGAGTTTTGTGTCAACAGGATTTTCAGCATGCGCAGCATTTTGAAAATCAAATCTTTGCGTCTTTGCGTCTTCGCGAGAAAAACACTTTATTGAACGGCCTAACCCTAATGGATATGAGCGAAACCGTTTTTTTTTAATCAATCATCTAAAATTTGACTCCCTACAGATTTTAACTTATCTTGTAATCTGGGATTTTTGAAATCGGCCCGTTGATTTCAATTTTAAAATCCTCAATTAATCTCATATTAGGATTACAATTAATAAAAAATAAAAAAATCATTTTAATCTGATCCATGATTTTAAGATCTAATAATTGTAAGAGAGAGCGCAAATCAAAACTTCATTTTAAAAATCAATTTTGAATAACTTTCTCAACCTCTAAGTCGACATTCTTCTGATTAATATATCCATACTTTAAATAACTGTGAATTAAATATACAAAAGTGACTTTACCTTTAAACGTATTCATTGGTGTTTGTCTATCATCCATATATTCATATATTCCACAATTTTCAATAGCGAAATTGTCGTTAGCAATTTTGGTAGTTAAATTATCCCATTTCCTCCATACCTCAATTCCATTTAATTTAATAAAATCGTCTAATTCTTCTTTATTGACATTAGCCTTAACATACCCGGTTATACATTGTATTGGGAAATCTCTGTTACTCGAACAATTAGTCATTGAAAAAATACAAATACAAGCCAAGATTAAAGCATTAGCCAAGAATATTGCTAATTGATTGCTAGATTGCACTGCTAAAAATCGCACTGGTGCCCGTTTTCCTTCAGCCATTTCTCAGCCTCTTCGTAGGCGGGCATGGCCTTTTCCACAATTTTCCAATACCGGTCGGAGTGGTTGTGCTCCAGCAAGTGAGCCAGTTCATGGATGATCACATAGTCTACCACGAAGGGCGGTGCAAACAAAAGTCTGGTGGAAAAATTGATCCGGCCGGAAGAAGAGCAACTGCCCCAACGCCCGTGGGCATAGCGCAAGGTTACGGATTTGATCGGTTTGCTGAAATGGAGCTCGTTGAGCTGGTGGGTCCGGCGGGTAATTTCAGGCAGGAAATCCGAGGCGACAACGCGGCTCAACAGGGTACGGATATTCTTTTGAAGGGAAGCGCCTCCATCCGAATCCGCCAACCTGAGCTCGATAATGCCTTTTTTCAGGCTGGCGGTGTGGGTCAATCTGGGTTCGGTCCTGACTTGGAGCGCATATCGCCGGCTGCCGACTTGCAGCATCTGCCCGTCCGCATAAACCCGCTCTTCAAACCGGTCCATCAGACCCGGTTTCTTTCGCTCCAGCTTATCCAGCCAGATCCCCAGATTGACCAGCACATCTTCCAGCTTAGGGCGCATGAGCAGCCCCGAGGGCAGGCGAAGGATGATCTCCTTTTTGCCCAGCGCCATGCGGATGGACCGACGGCTTTCCCAAACCACCAGCAAGGGTAACTCCCTGCCTCGCCAAAGAAAACTCCTTCGGTCCTCCTTTTTGGTCCTGTTGCTTTTTTTAGCCATGCTTGCGCGCAAAATCCTGCATCACGTCCACCAAAACCTGTATGCTTTCCTCGCTCATCGCGTTGTAGATGGAAGCCCTGAACCCGCCGACCGACCGGTGCCCTTTTATATCGACGCAGCCCGCTTCTTTGGCGGCTTTCAGGAACAGCGAATCCACTTCCTCGCTGGCGCCGACGAAGGTCACGTTCATCAAAGAACGATCCTCTTCGTGCTTTACAGTGCCTGCGAACAACGGGTTTCGGTCAATCTCATTGTAAAGCAAGGCCGCCTTTTTGCGGTTGTGGGCCTCCATGGCGTTCAGGCCGCCGTTGGCCTTGATCCACCGCAGGGTGAGCATCATGACATAGATCGGGAACACCGGCGGCGTATTGTAAGTAGACTCGTTCTCGATGTGCAGGCGGTAGTCCAGCATAGAGGGCAAATGACGCTGCACGGTGCCGAGCAGGTCTTTCCGGACGATCACCAGCGTAACCCCGGCCGGGCCCAGGTTTTTCTGCGCGCCTGCATAAATAAGGCCGAATCGATCCCAATCCAGCGGCCGGCTGAACATATCGGAAGACATATCCGCAACGATCGGCAGAGAGGTCTGCGGCCACCAGTGCTGTTGCGTACCGAAAATGGTATTGTTGCTGGTGATGTGCAGGTATTTTGCGTGGTTGGAAACCGAATAATCCTTCGGGATATAATTGTAATTATCCGCCTTTGAAGAAGCCAGGACCTCAACCTTGCCGAAGGCTTTGGCTTCCTTGATCGCCTTGGAGGACCAGGCGCCCGTATCGACGTACAAAGCGGTGTCCTCCGGGTCGATGAGGTTCATCGGGGCCATGAAGAACTGGGTGCTGGCGCCGCCGGAGAGGAAAATGACGCCGTATTCATCTCCAAGACCGGTCATTTCCCTGACCAGCTCTTCCGCTTCGGCCAGGACCGGCGTAAAGAGGGCGCTGCGGTGGGAGATTTCCAGTATGGAGAGCCCGGAGTTATTGAATTCAACGCATGCCTGAGCGGCTTGTTCCATAACTTCGGCCGGCAGAATGGCCGGGCCGGGGCTAAAATTGTGCTTTTTCATAAAAGGCTGTTGAGCGGTTTTAAATTCGGGGCAAAAATAGGCTTTTTTGGATTGCTAATGTTATCTGGAATAAAAAGTTCCGAGGATTATCAAAGGTCAACGACCAACAATTGGCGGCTTTTCCAGCGAAATCCGGGATCTCTGGTTTTCCGTCTGTTTTTTTTCAGCCGAAGGTGGTTCAGCGGGTATCCAGCCTCCAGCGCAGCTTCCCGGATGACCTGCTCCAGATCCGATCTGCCGGCTGACAGGTTGAGTTGAACAGCCATCTCGTCCGCAACAGCTGTCCGGAAGAAGATCCACCAATCCGGGTTGGCATGGTAAGCATTGCCTGAAGGATCCTCAAAAACGCTCCTCAGTCCCTGAGATCTCAGGGTTCGGTGGATCAGCGTTTCCCAGCTTTCCCTGCCCAGGTCGGGTTTTGCATCCTCCATTTTCACCATTTCCGCTTCTGGCCGGTCGGCCAGGGTATCATACGGTATAAGCGGCTGAATGAAGTCGATCAGCACATTGCCGTTGTACGGCTCACCATCTTCCAACGGGGCTGCTTCGAGGATGAGATGATTGTAGGCCTTCCCGGGGCATAGATCAAAGTCGATGGGTTGCCAGTCCGGCCAGTCAACCGGCACGGAAACGGCCAGCAGATCCCGGTTATAACAAAGCTGATTGCCACCCCAGACGGAGAGCCGGACCGGGTTGTTATAATTCGCCGGCATCCGCGTTTTCCGACTGTAACTCAGGTAATTTTCAGAACGGCAGGCGTATACCCGCATCCGGTAGCAGACCCCGGGCTTTAGCGGCGATGCCAATTGCTGGCCGATCGCCTCTGATGTGCCGTTATCCCGGACCACCAGGCCAACAAAGGTAGCGCCGTGGGCGGGGGCTTTGGTGACGCCGAACAAGCCGTTGGGATGAATATCCGGCGGGGATTCGCCCACCGCTCCGCAGAAAAACCATTCTCTCGGCGGCTTTCCGGACGAAGGCATGTCTTCAAGCGATCCGTTTCGGATAAAAACCGGTTGATTGGGCAGGGTTGAATGCAAAAAAAGAACCAAACACGGCATTAACACCTTCATGTAATGCGACATAAGCATGCGGTTTTCCTATCTGCGGCAAATTTGGCAAATATTATACTTTTTTTGCCCCAGGTTTCGATAAACTGCCCATTTGGGACGGCGAGCACATAAAATGAAAAGAGCATGACGCCTGTCATGCCCGAATGTTACAAACCTTCTTATGCAAACTGCGTATAAAAAAAACACAATTCCTGAGCAGAAAACGTAGGTTTAATCCGGTTGAAAAAAAATTTCATGTGCTTTGCGCCATCTCAGCCAGAGGGACTTGTCGGCATTGCTGTCGGCAGAAGTTGCCTTGGTTTGGAATGGTAGCAGCCACGAATGACTCCTATCCTGGTATCAAAAATGACCGCTCAAAGATAATGCAAGGGAACCCTACTTGTCAAGAGGAGACCGGCAATTTATTTTTTGGATCACATCAGAGGAACAAGTGGAGGTAACCGCTCAGTTTTTCCCGAAGGATCTTCAGCGCTTTGCCCATTTGATTTTCAACCGTTTTGATGGAAATCCCCATATGGTCGGCAATTTCCTGGTAGGTCAATTCTTCAAATCTGCTCAGCTGAAAAACGGTTTTGCATTTGGGCGGCAAGGTATCTATGGCTGATCGGATATTGCTTTCCAATTCGGAATGCAGCAGGTGCTCTTCCCCGCTCGGCAGTGTTTCGGCAGGGGTTGACGGGGTGATTTCCTCTTCGAAATATTTCCGGCGGCGCAAATAAGCCAAAGCCTCATTGACGGCCATGCGCCGGAGATAGCCTTCCAGGGAGGAAGAGATCTCCAATTGATTTCGCTTTTCCCAAAAACGGAGGAAAACCTCCTGGGCGAGGTCCTCGCAAAGGGCATCGTCATGGATAAAACGGCGAATGGTCTTACAAACCATACCGTAGTACAGTTGAAAGAGTTCTTTCAAAGCCAGCCGGTCATTCGATTTCAGGCGGGCCAGGACATCCACCGGTTCGGTCCTAAACATAATTTCGCTCAGCTTTCCAGCTGCAAGGTTAAGATCAATTATGGTACCGGGTATCTTCCCTTCGACCAATACCCTGAATTCTCGGATATACAACCTCAGCGGTCAACCCGTAAGGCATGAATTTCATCGAAAAAGATATCGTCATTGGGTACATCGAATCGCAGGCCGATTATCCCGGCGTTGTTGTCCATCGTGAATTGGAGGGTGCCGAAATCGAACCAGGCGTGGTTCTCGTTCCATTTGATCTCGAAGGTATCGAAGTGCCAATGCTCCAATGCCGCATCCAGGGAAGGGGAAGAAGGAAAATGCAGCAATAAGCGGCCGCCTTCGTATTTGATCTCAATGTCCCCGAAAAGGTCATCGTGGTACAGTCCGGCGTATTTTTCGAGCGGCAAACCCGGTCTGGTGCCGGTTATCCTGGCATCCTTTCTTCCCTTTTCCCGTTTGGCCCAGGCTTCAGCGCCCTTGCGCTGCTGATCCAGGTAAAAATCACTCCAATCCCTGTCCGGTTTTATATTGAGGTATTGATCCAGTACATGGTACATGACCGCGCTGCTGATACCCGTCATGCTGTTGGTCAGGACGACGATCCCCAGTTTCTGGTCCGGTACCGCGACCACCCGCGAATACATGCCGTCATAACCGCCGCTGTGCGAAGCCACCATACTGCCGCCGTAATCGAACAGGCCCCAGCCCAGGCCGTAGCTGTTGAAGTGCCGGGACGGTAAAAAATCCCTCGCGGCTTTTGAAACCTTATAGCTGTTGTGCGGCGTCCAGAACTCGGTCTGGCTGGAAGGTTTGAACAGGGTCGTACCCTGATACTGCCCTTCATCAAGCTGGAGGGACAACCATTTAAGCATATCGTTGGTGCTGGACAGGATGCCGCCCGCGGCGCCCATATTGTCCCAGTTGACATAGGCGATCGGGGTATGGGTATTGCCCCTGGTTTTATGCGGCATCGCCACATTGTCCATACCGGCCAGTTCCGTGACAGAGGTTCTGGTTCGGTTCATGCCCAGCGGGGTCAGGATTTTTTCCTTCACGAAAGCGCTCCACGGTTTGCCGTATGCCGATCTGATCACTTCGCCGGCCGTGATGAACATGACGTTGGAATAACCGTAACCGGCCCGGAACTCGTAGGCCTGAGGCAGGTACCTGACCCGGCGCACCACCTCTTCGGCCGGATAATTGCTTTTGAACCAGACCACATCGCCGCTGAACGTACCCAGCCCCAGACGATGGCACAACAGGTCTCTGACCGTTGCGTGTTCGGAAGCATATTCGTCATACAAGGTGAAATATGGCAGGTATTTGCGGACCGGATCGTCCAGGTTCAGTTTGCCGTCTTCCTGCAACATGACCATGGAGGCAGAAATGAAGGCTTTGGTATTGGAAGCAATGGCAAACAGGGTGTTGCCGTCTATGGCATCTTTTTTGCCCAGTTCGCGGACCCCGTAGCCTTTGGAGAGCACGACTTTTCCGTCCTTGATGATCCCCACGGCCATCCCGGGAATGCCCCAGTCTTCGACCGATTTCTCAAAATAAGCGTCGAGGGCTGCGGCGTCAACCTGGGCCGGTAAACGGAAGGCAATGAATAAAAATAAGCATGTGATCAGGCGGGTAGGCATAAAAAAGTTTTGCGGCTAAGATAAGCGCTTAACCGCAAAACTTTTCAGAATAATCTATTTAATAAAAACTTCTACGACTGCCGTTTTCGGGTCGGATCCATTGGTTGAGGTGGGGAAAGGATTGATTTCCTTGAGAATGAGCCCGAATTCGGTGCCGCCCAACTGGACGTAAGTGGTGTCCGCCAGTTTGTATTTGGCTTCACATTGCCCCAGGCAGAGGGAGACATTCGCGGTTTCGCCTTCTCCGGAAACCTTGAGGTCGGCCTTGGCAAAACCGGCCCAGACACAGACCACATCGCTGGGGCAGCGGCTTTCGCCGATCTCTGCGGATTCGATCATCAGGTCCATGGTCGGGTTCTTGTGGCTTACCATGACAGATTGACCTTTTGCCAGCTCAATTTCCTGACCGAAATCCACCGGCCTTGGGTCTGCAGGTTTATCTTTCTGGCATTGCCACAGCGAAAATGCGACCAATACAATCAAAAGCTTCTTCATAAGTAACAGTTTTAATCATGAAGACGTCTTTTTCGGAGGAATTCGTTTGGTTGACGGTTTGGTTTTATTAAAAATCTTTTTTCATCGCTACCCTTCTGATCCCCCATACCGGCAATGCGGCCCAGACCAGCAAGGATGCAACGGCAATGGACATACCTGGCGCACTGCCTAAAAACTGCTGAAAAACGGCGCCCGTGTACCCCATCAGGGCTGAAATATCCAGTTTGAGCAAGATCAATACCCTGGCCAGGTTAATTGGATTGAACAAGGACGCGCCCAAGGCAAATTTATCCAGCGGATAATCATTGAATAAAACAAGTATCAACAAGAATAATCCATCGTATATCACGGCAAAAAAAAGCCACAGCAGGATGGTCAGGCTGAATCCTTTTATCTTGTTTTCAGTCTTCAATGCAATGTAGTAGGCCAATCCAGAAAAGATTAATGAAAGGATGATCCCTGCAAAGAGCAAAACCAGGAAATTCCAAATCTCACCGGAAACCAATAAGCCGTAAAAAAGAAACGGCACACCCAGTCCTGTCAGCAGGCTCAACGACATGGACAATGCCACGCCAAAGTATTGGCCCCAAAAGATTGATGACCGCCTGACAGGCTGCGCCAGCAGCAGTTCTGTGAATTCTCTGGATTGCTGGAAGTACAGGGTAGAAAAGAGCGCGGCGATCAATGGCGAGAGCACCAAAATGATATTCATCAGACTGATGATCACCTTTGATAGATCCGGGCTGAGCCAGAAAAGCGCTGTTGTCAGCAGAAGGTAAAAAAGGGTATAAATATAGATCCACCGGCTTCTCATCATGTCAGAAAGGCTGTATTTCAATATCTTGAGCATGGTATTTCTGTTTTTGGTTGAAAAAATCCCTTATCCGGGTTTTCCGCCGCTGTTTTGCCCGCGGCCGGGCCGGCCTCCAGGCACTCGCCCTGGAGAAGTTTGGCAATGGCCCGTTCCAGCGTGGGTTCGCCGCAGCGGCGCTTGAGGGCGGCCAGCTCACCGCGGAACCGGATACGGCCATCTAGCAGGAATACAATCTCATTGGCCATTTCCTCCACAAAGTTCATGACGTGCGTAGTGACCAGGATGATTTTGCCCTTTTGTCTTTCCGCCTGGATAAGGTCTTTCAACCGGATCAGCGCGACCGGATCCAGCCCCGCCGTCGGTTCATCCATGATAATAACCGGGTTATCATACATGAACGCCAGCACCAGGTTGACTTTCTGCCGGGTTCCTCCTGAAAGTGTTCCAAGTCTGCTGTTCAGCCAAGGCTCGATGCCAAACAGGTGAATAATTTCTTCGGCCCTTGCTGCCTGATCCCGGATATCCCGGATCATTTGCAGCAATTCATTCACCGTCAAATTCTCGGGAAACCGGGCAATTTGGGGTAAATAACTGATGGCAGCCCGGTATTTCCATTCGTTTGTGATGGAAGCGCCCTGGTAGCGGATCTGGCCGCTATCGGGGATGACCATCCCCAGAATGCACTTGATCAAAGTCGTTTTACCCGAACCGTTAGGGCCTAATACAGCAAATACGCCGGGTTGGCTGATCTCAAGATCAAGGCTGCTCAAGACCTGATTTTTATGAAAAGACTTGGACAAATTCTGAATCTGGATCATTTTAATTGAATTTCTTGCCATGAAATGTATTTCATCCTTGGGGAATGATCCGCCACATTGGCCGGCGTGAACAGCGGGCTGACTTTTTCTGAGAAATTGATCAGGTCGACAAAAACGCTGCGCAGCAGAACGATCGACTCCGGCGTTCGGCTTACCACGAAACTAAAGAGCTTTACCGGATGATACGGTACGTCACCGACCTCATCCCTGTCCAGGTCATAGCCTGCATACTCACTCCAGTAATTGCCGTCATAATGATTATCGTCGGTATTGCTGTCCGTCGAAAGGTCGAATGTATTGGAAACAAAATTATTTTCGGTGAAGGTGTTCTCCAGGCAGCCTCCTGCCATTTTCAGGGCCCACCCGTTATTCGCAAAATCATTATGGGAATACTTTATTCTGCCGCACCCTTCAAGGTGAATGCCGATGGTGTTCTCATGGAAGGTGTTCCGGTAGATGGCAGCATCATAGATTTCTTTCAGCAAAAGGCCGTAGGAAGCCCTGCCCCAGTTCTGTTCAAATACATTCTCCCACATATTGATCTTTTTGGAGAACATGACGGCTACGCCTGCTCCATTCCCCGAAAACCGGTTGCCGAAGTAGTCATCTCCATTGGAGAACATGAAATGAAGACCGTATCTGAGATTGTTGGTACTGAGATTGTTCGCAATAACGCTGCTGTCCACAAATTCAAGATAAATGCCATCCCTATGCCCGCTTACCTGATTCTGATCCACCCGGATATTCCGGCAATACCATAAATGAATGGCGTTTCCGGAGGCATTTTCCTGAACGGCTTCTCCCCGGATCTTGTTATGCCGGATCACCCCGCTCCCCGCATGCTCCAGGTATATTCCGAAAAATGTATTGATCAGGGTATTCTCCTCTATCACAAAATTTTTGGCTTTCCGGACCCGGATACCCGCGCGGTCCTCCATATAGCTGATTCCGACGTTTTGCACCACAAGTCCGCTTACCCGAACCGAATCCGCAATGATGGTCAGAATTTCAGAACGGCCTTCTCCGTCAAGTACCGGCTGCCCTTCCCCAAGGATAGAAACCATTTTATCGACAATAATCTGCCCCTCTCTGTAAATACCGGGACAAACGATTATCCGGTCTCCGGAATGAGCGGCTTCAATGGCGCTGCGGATGGTGGGATACGGTCCGTCCGGGCCAACCTCGACCACGCCCCCCAGGGCTGGATGAGCGGACAAGAGCAAAAGCCAGAATTGAAGGACCATGAAATTTTTCATGCCGTTGTTATTTGGTGGTGCTGATCTTTTTTTCAATTTCGGCCCAGGAATACAAGTCGCCTCCTTTTGCTGCACGCATTTTTTCAGCATCCTGCGGATTGGAAAACCCGGATAAAAAAGCGCCCATCGGGCTCGGAACCTGGGAGCTGATCAGGTAAGTTGCCTGGGTGGCATCTTTGAGTGTTCCGGCTTCCGCATAATCATTGATCAGCAGCAAGGCGAAATCTTTATCCGCATGCCCGGCCTTGAATTGAATCATACATTCGATGGCATCAAATACATATGCCTTACCTTTATCCGTTACTGCTTCCGCCGCATGTTGGGTATCCACGATCGTCATTCTGCAGTAATCGCAACTCTCCAGTCCGTATTGTATCGGCTTAGGCTTGGGTTTGCAGGCTGTTGCCAACAGGATTGCCAATACTATTGCGATCGATGTTTTCATTTTTATCCATTTTAGTTTTAATCCACCAGGCTGCGAAGGCCAGGAAAATAGCCAAGCCGGCAAAATAACCGCCCAGATGGGGGTAGGACTTGGCGATGAAATTGAGGATATGTTTGGTGCCGAACAGCGGAGGCTGGAAGGAGGCCCCTGGTATTTTAATCGGCGCCTCAGGGCTCAGGTTGTGGCCGTAATCGTATTCCCACAGGTAAAAGTCATAAATGCCGGCCACGGCCAGAGCGACCATGATCACCCCCCAGCCAAAGTACATCCACGATCTGTTTATGAGGGATGCCAGCAAGGCCAATCCGCCCATGATCAGGATAATGGTGGGGAAGTATTTCAGCTCCGGGATCGAATCGGCTACAATGAATTTCATGCCGACATAGTGGTTCAGGATATTTACATTCTGTAATACTCCAGGGCTGTCCCCTCCCAATTTGTTGATCCAGATGAACATGGTCACTCCGTCCGGATATTGAGGAGCGATCAGCGTGATCCGCCATATCGGGAACACAAACAAGGTCAGGAGCGAAATCATTGCCGCCAACATCAGAAAAACAGGTAACCGTTTCATGCGATTTCGATTATACCCCGGTGCGCAGAAGCCGGGAGCTGGCTCCTGCAACACCGGGGTGAATAAGAAGGTCTATTGCGTTATTTCTTCTCCCAGGCCCCATTTCAGGGCTACAGCGGCATCCCTTGCCGAAACACGGACATACCCCTGCATTTCCTGGTGGAGTGCCGAACAGAAATCGGTGCAATAAAATGGAAATACGCCTTCTGTTTTGGGTTCCCACGCCAGGGTCTCCGTCTGTCCCGGCATGACCAGCAACTCGGCATTATTGGCTCCGAGAACTGCAAAACCATGCGGAACATCCCAGTCTTGTTCAAGGTTTGTAATGTGGAACAGGACCTTATCCCCCACTTTTACACCTTCGATGTTGTCCGGTGCGAAGTGACTCCTGATGGTGGTCATGTAAACGTGAACGGTATTGCCCTCTCTGACCACCTTTGCATCTTTTTCGCCCATTGCGCGATACGGGTGTTCGTTTTCCTCAATCGGGAAGAACTTTTTGGATTTGCTCTGGATCCGGTCAGCAGAAATCCCCTGGGCATAGTGGGGTTCGCCAACGGTCGGAAAATCGAGCAGCAATTTTATCTTATCTCCGGAAATATCATACAACTGGGCTGCATGGCACAGCTCCGGACCTGTGGGCAGGTAGCGGTCTTTTGTTATCTTGTTCAGTGCAACCATGTATTTGCCTTGCGGGTTCTTCGAATCCCCTCCGGGGATCATCAGGTGTCCCACCGAATAATAACATGGGGTGCGGTCCAAAACCTCCCAGGTTCCCACTTTCCATTTTACGATCTCCGACGAGATGAAGAAGGTGGTATACGCATTGCCGTTGGCATCAAATTCGGTGTGCAACGGCCCCAGGCCGGGCTCTTTTACCACCCCGCCCACGACCTCTTCAAACTTCAATACCGGAATGCCCGCTACTTCCGATTCGAAAGCCTGATTCTCGATCGCTTTGAGCATCCTGGTAAAAGAGTGCACGGTCAGGTCTGCAGATAATTTCCCGTTGCCTACAATGTATTCTCCCGTGGGATCAACGTCGACACCATGCGGAGATTTGGGTGTGGGAAGGAAATAAACCAGGCCGGGGCATTCTGATGGTAGCAAGACCTTTACCTTATCCATCATAGTGGAAGTTCCCGAATGGTTTTTATCGCTGTACAGGTTATGCGCATACCTCGCCGGGATTTCCTTGAACTTTCCCTGCTGAATGTATTCTTCGGCTTTTTTCCAATTCACCGCAGCTATGAAGTCCTTGTCGTTTTGAGAGGCTGCCACTTCAAGTAGGGTATTTTTCTGCTCGGTATTATAGGTGGTAAAGAAGGTCCACCCATTCGACTTGCCTTTGCCGGAGTGGGCCAGGTCATAGTCAAATGCCGGCAAAAGCACCTGAAATGCGATCTCCATACCGCCGTCGTCAGCTACCTTGATAAAGGTGAGCATACCTTTGAAATTCTCGGCGTAACTGTTGATTTCGACATCTCTTTGGGGGTACGGGACCCCGAAACGGGTACCTGCTACAACATATTCCGTATTTTCAGTGGTAAATGGAGAACTGTGATTGCCGCCGCTATTCGGGATTTCGATGATTTCTGCCGTCTCAAATGTGGTCAGGTCGATCCTGGCCACCCTCGGCGTGTTGTTCCCGTTGATAAAAAGCCATCGACCATCTGTAGAGCCGTTGGTCTGAGAAAGCTCAGGGTGGTGAGCGTCATCCCACGGTACAAATCCATGCGACGTATTGAGCATCGGTTTGGTCTCCTCGTTGAAGCCGTACCCCTTTTCAGCGTCCAGCGAAAAAACCGGAATGACCTTCAACAATCTGCCTGAGGGCAATCCATAAACACTGACCTGCCCGCTGAAGCCTCCTGACATGAAGGCGTAAAACTCATCGTACTTTCCAGGCGCTACATAGACCTGGGAGGCGGCATCCCCGGCCAGAACCCCGGCGGTGGAGTCGTTTTTTTCACTATTGCAGGATATCATCGCAAAGATTCCTAATATAGGCAAAACCCAATATAGGAGCTGTCGAAAGCCGGAATGGATTTTCATGGTGAGATAATTTAGTTAGAAAGAATTGTGATCAATAAAGGATGTTTTTATCCTTTTTACAAATGTAGGTCCGGTTAAAAAATCTAAAAAAGATAAAAATCACCAAGCGCAATGATTTTTATCAATTGATTTATTCGCACATTATCATCATTTTGCGCAAAATACCGGAGCAAAATCAATCATCTCCGAAACAACGCTTTGTAAAACAATTTTAAATTAAAATACCTAAAAATCTTTTATATTTGCAAAAAACTTACAAATGTTTTCAAAGTCTTGCAAATACGGTATCCGTGCAGTTCTCTTTCTCGCTTCTCTCGAAACCGGTATCCGGGCCGGCGTGAAGGAAATTGCAACTGAGTTGAATGTCCCGGCTCCCTTTTTAGCCAAGATCCTTCAACAACTGGCGAAGGCCGGGTTGATCTCTTCTGTTAAGGGCCCCGGAGGCGGGTTCTACCTGAGTCCGGAAAACGCAGACTCCAACCTGAGCGAAATCATCAATTGTATCGACGGGCCGGATCTTCTGCATGCCTGTGTATTGGGTTTACCTGCCTGCTCTCATAAACACCCCTGCCCGTTACACGTACAGGCAAATGCATTCAGGCAGGGACTGAAATTCCAGTTGGAACACCAGATCATCAAGGACCTGGCGCTTAGCATCAAAAAGGAGCATCTTAATTTGTGAAAAATAAAAACAACGATCATGAAAAATGTAATCTTTTGCCTGGCTTTGGCAATGGTTTCAGCCTCCTGCGGCAACGGATCTCCTTCTGATTCCGGCACATCCGGTGAGGGCTCGGGTACCGCAGTTTCAACTCCAGCCAAAACAGCAGACGGAAAGGGCATCGGCGAAATAACGCATGTTGATCTGAATAATCCGCTCGATCAGGCTATGGTCGGCAGGGGAAAGGCCATCTACGATATGAAATGCTCTGCCTGCCACAAGCTCACCGACCAGAGGGTCGTCGGGCCGGGATGGGCCGGTGTTACTCAAAGACGGAAACCGGAATGGATCATGAACATGGCCACAAATGTGGATGTCATGCTGGAACAAGATCCCGCAGCAAGGGAGCTGCTAAAGGAATGCCTAGTCAGGATGCCCAACCAGAACCTTTCCGTGGGTGATGCCCGGGATGTCCTGGAATTCATGCTGGACAACGATGGAGGGTCATCCGGCCAATAATCAAAATTCATGTTGAAACCTGCTTTCGGAATTCGGATCGCTTTATTGAATCTGCTCATTGCGGCCTTCCTTGGGGTTACCCTCCGGTTCATTTTCATTCATGAAATCCCGGGAATTGATTTCATGAAAATATTGCACGCTCATTCGCATATAGCCATGCTGGGATGGGTATTCGTCGCAATATATGTGCACTACATCGAAGGGTTTCTACTCCCTCCGCAAAGAAAAAGCAGTTTTTACAGGATGGTTTTCTGGCTCAACCAGCTGGCCGTAATGGGGATGCTTGTCGCATTTCCACTGCAGGGATATGGTGGTTGGGCCATCTTTTTTTCTACCGCTCAAATGATCCTGTCCTATTTTTTTGCGTACCGGTTTCTAAAAGATTTCCGGAAAACGCCCCATCATGGTCAATTTTCAGGCCTCCTGGTCAAAGCCAGTTTTTTCTGGATGATCCTGTCCACTTTAAGCTTATGGGCAATGGGCCCCATTATGGCGCTACAATTAAAAGGATCAGCACTTTATTACATGAGTGTTCAGTTCTATCTGCATTTTCAGTTCAACGGCTGGTTCCTGTTTGCCATCCTTGCGCTCATCTTCAGGGAGATGGAAAATCTTGGGCTCCGCTTCGTCCGGGGCAAACTTCTTTGGTTCTTTTACCTTTTATCCATATCATGCCTGCTCACCTTCTTGTTGGCGGTAACCTGGTCAAATCCAGTCAAAATCCTTTTTTGGCTCAACAGTGCCGGTGTTTTACTCCAATTTGCGGCTTCCGCTTTGCTGATTGAGGTAATCTGGCGAAACAGGGCAAGTCTGAAGCAAAAATTCGGTCAGGCTTCGGGCATGCTGACCATTTCATTACTAGCTTTTGTTTTAAAGGTCTTGATCCAAACGGTTGTCATCATTCCCTATATTGCTACAATCGCCTATACCATCCGCAATTTTGTACTGGGATTCATACACCTGATCCTGCTTGGCGTTGTGACACATTTTATGCTCGGTATTTCCATGCAAAAGGGCTGGTTGGTAGTTGCCGCCCGCCGGCCACGCCTGGGGATGTTTCTTTTTCAGGCCGGTTTCATCGGATCGGAATCCCTGCTCTTCCTCCAGGGCATCCTGCTGTGGGCAAAGCTGGGCTTTCTTCCTTATTACCATGAGATGTTATTCACCATCTCGGCATTTATGCCGGTCGGACTGGCAATTGTGCTTACAGCCGGCAGTACTGGAAACTTCTTTGGTTTTTTCAGACCAGTGAAAGGTTGGATGGCCCTGGCAAAAAACCAGGAAGAGAGGTCACAATGATTTCCCGGCGAGAAACGGGATCTTCAAATGCCAGAAGGATTGCGTGCAGTGCTATGGCATCTTGTTTAAAGGCCCCTATGGATCCATACTTTGCATCCCCCAATATCGGCCAGCCCGCCGCAGCGAGCTGCACCCGGATCTGATGAAACTGCCCGCCGGAAGGAATAACTTTCAGGAGCCCTTCGCCGGCTGCCGATATGGAAATGCGCTCAAACTCCAGGAATGCTTCCTTTGCATTCCCCCTCGGCTCCGGATAGGCTTCCGACCGTTTTTCTTTCTGGTCTTTTACCAGCCAGTGGTGCAGAATGCCGCGGTCCTCCGCCGGAGCGGGATAAACCAGGGCCTGATATGCCTTCCGGATCTTCCTGAGCCTGAACTGCTCGTTGAGCAACTTAAGCGCGCTTTTCTTTTTGGCGATCAGCAGCACGCCGCTGACCGGCCGGTCCAACCGGTGGACAATCCCGGCAAAGGGCTTTTTCACGCCTTTGCCCCTCATATGGTTTTCCACCATTTCTTCCACGGAAGGGAACCCCTGGGGAAGCCGCTCCACATTTACCCCGGCAGGCTTGTTGATGACCAGATATTGGTCCGTTTCCAGCAATATTTCAAACGCGGCGTCCATGAATATCAATTCAGGCTGTATTCCACGCCCAGTTTATCCAGTTCGGCGACAAAGGCATTGTCGGCGTTCACCTTTCTTTCCTTGGCCATCAGTTTAAGCCGGAGCCGGTTGGCCGGATCGCTCAATTCCATCTTTAGCCGGTGTTTGCCCGAAAACTGCCGGCAAAGTTCATCGATCCGCTCAATCATATCAGCTGTCACCATATCCAGGTGGAGTTTGAGGGTGATCGATTCCGTCAGGCTTTCAGCGACACCTTCCAGCAATTTGATCTCTTTCACCTTGAATTCCATTTCATCGCCCCGCCAACCCTTCTGAAAATTGCCTTTCAGAAACAGGGCTTTGCCTTCTTCCAGCAAATGTTTGAATTTCTGATAATCCTCCCCGAAGAGCTTGAACTCCATGCTGGCATTGTAATCGCTGATCTCAAAAATGCCCCAGCCGTTGCCGTTTTTGGAGATCATGTGGCGGGCAACGCTGACCATGCCGGCCAGGTTGAGCTGCGGCCGCTGCATCTGGTTTTCGACTTCTTCCAGCGGGCAGGAAATGAAATGCTCGATCTCGACCCGGTAATCGTCCAGCGGATGTCCGCTGATAAAGATGCCGGTCACCTCTTTTTCCCGGTTGAGCTTGACCAGCAAGGGCCAGGGCGGGCAAACCGGGGGCGTCGGCTCCGGCAGCATGATATCGTCGGAAGCGCCGAAAAGGGAAGTGGCCGCTTCAGCCTTTTGGGACAGATAAGCCGCCCCGTACCGCAAGAGGTGTTCAATGAAGGAATCGTATTTGTCGGAAGCCGCAAAATACTGGGACCTGAGAATATCGCCGAAGCAATCGAATGCGCCGCCCAGGGCCAGGCTTTCCATCACCTTTTTGTTGATGGCGTTACCCGTCAATCGCTGCACAAATTCAAATATATTGCCGAAGGGGCCCGATTGGGAGCGATCCTTGAGGATCTCGTCGACAGGACCCTCTCCTACCCCTTTCAGGGCCGAAAGCCCGAACCGCACCTGCCCCAGTTTGTTCACCGAAAAATCCGAGGCGCTTTCATTCACATCCGGGCCCAGTACCGTCAGGCCGATCCGCTTGCACTCCTGCAGGAAGAAGGTGATCTTGGAAATGTCATTCTTGTTGTGGGTCAGCACCGAAGCCATGAATTCAGCCGGATAGTGGGCCTTGAGATAGGCCGTCTGGAAAGCGACAAACGCATAACAGGTGGAGTGCGACTTGTTGAAGGCGTAAGAGGCAAAGGCTTCCCAGTCCTTCCAGACCTTTTCCAGGATCTTTTTCGGGTGACCGCGCTCCTCACCCCCTGCCAGAAATTTGGGGTACATGGCATCCAGTTCGGCTTTCAGCTTTTTACCCATGGCCTTCCGCAGCTTGTCCGCCTGGCCTTTGGAGAATCCGGCCAGTTTCTGGCTCAGCAGCATGACCTGCTCCTGGTAGACGCTGATGCCGTAGGTATCCCTGAGGTATTCCTCCATGTCCGGCAGGTCGTAGGTAATGGGCTCGCGGCCGTGTTTACGGGCGATGAAGTTCGGGATGTATTCAAGGGGCCCCGGCCGGTAGAGGGCGTTCATGGCGATCAGGTCCTCAAAGGTGGTGGGCACGAGCTCCTTCATGTATTTCTGCATGCCGGAACTTTCATACTGGAATATGCCTACCGTATCCCCCCGCTGGAAAAGCTCGTATGTTTTCAGGTCGTCCAGCGGAATATTGTCCATATCCAGGTCGACGCCGTGGTTTTCCCGGACCATCCGGACGGCATCCTTGATGATGGTCAGCGTTTTCAGCCCCAGAAAGTCCATTTTGAGCAAGCCGGCGGCTTCTGCCACGCTGTTGTCAAATTGGGTCACCAACATGTCGGACTCCTTGTCCACCTTCACCGGGACGTACTTGGTGATCTCATCCGGCGTGATGACCACCCCGCAGGCGTGAATGCCGGTATTGCGGACCGAGCCTTCCAGTTTCCTTGCCGTCTGGATCATATGGCCGATCTCGTCTTCGCCCTTTGCAAGGTCCCTGAACCGATAGGCCTTTTCCTGCTCTTCGGAGTTGAGTTCGGACTTGAGCTTGGAATCGATATCGGGTTCGGCCAGGACCTTGGCGAGCGTAGCCTTGAGGTGCAGGGGAAAGGTTTTGGCCACCCGGTCAACTTCCGGCAGGGGCACGTTCATCACCCGGCCGACGTCCCTGAGGCTGAGTTTGGCGGCCATGGTGCCGTAGGTGACGATCTGCGCAACCTGGTTGCGGCCGTATTTTTCGATCACATAGTTGATCACCTTATCCCTGCCTTCGTCGTCAAAGTCAATATCAATATCCGGCATGGAGACCCGCTCGGGGTTCAGGAAACGTTCGAACAGCAGGTCGTATTTGATCGGGTCCACATTGGTGATGCCGATGCAATAGGCGACGGCCGATCCAGCGGCGCTGCCCCGGCCGGGCCCGACCGAAACCCCCATTTTCCGGGCGGTATTGGTAAAGTCCTGAACAATGAGAAAGTACCCGGGATACCCCGATTGCTTGATAACGGACAGTTCAAAATTCAACCGTTCCTCCACCTCGGGCGAAATGGAGCCGTACCGCTTTCTGGCGCCGTCAAAGGTCAGGTGTCGCAGGTAATCGTCCTGGGAGGTAAAACCTTCCGGAACCGGAAATGCCGGCAGCAAAATATCCCTGGCCAGCTTGAGCGTGTCGATCTTGTCAAAGATCTCCAGGGTATTGTCCAGCGCAAAGGGCACATCCTGGAACAGCTTGCCCATTTCACCCTGGGTTTTGAAATAAAAATCGCTGCTCGGGAATTTGAACCGCTTTTCGTCCTGCAGCAAGCTGTTGGTATTGATGCAAAGCAGGATATCATGCGGAGCGAAATCCTCCTCATCAACATAATGAGAGTCATTGGTGGCAATGACCTTGACATTGTATTTGGCGGCAAATTTCAGCAATTGCTGGTTGACGTCCTCCTGGCTGATGCCGAGCCCGTCGATATTTTCCAGCCCGCGGTGCCGTTGCAGCTCAATGTAGAAATCCTCGCCGAAGAGGTCGAGCCACCACTTCAGTTTCTCTTCGGCTTCTTCCACTTTGCCGCGGAGGATGGCCTGCGGGATTTCCGCGCCGATGCAGCAGCTTGTCGCGATCAGGCCTTCGTGGTGCTGGAGCAGCAATTCCTTGTCAATCCTCGGGAATTTGCTGTACAGCCCTTCCAGGTAGCCGAGCGAACAGAGTTTGGAAATGTTTTCGTATCCTTTCTGGTTTTTGGCCAGCAACAATTGGTGGAAACGTTCATCCGATTCGCCGTTTGCTCTTGAAAAGGCCTTCTTGTGCCGGTCTTCAACCAGGTAGAACTCACATCCGATGATGGGCTTGAGATCTCTTTTTTGCGCCTCATACGTGAATTTGAAGGCGCCGAACATATTGCCGTGGTCCGTCAGCGCAACCCCTTTCTGACCGTCTTTTTGCGCCTTGTTCATCATGGTGCCGATATCGGCGGCTCCATCGAGCAGGGAAAATTGGGTATGGCAATGCAAATGGACGAATTCAGGCATGACGTTTCGGTTTTAAAGCAAGGCCCAAATTACAGCATTCCGGACCTTGGTGATTGATCTTTCCGCAAAAGTTTTCCACAAATTTAAGCAATCGGATCTAAAATAAAAAATATTGTTATTATTTTTTGTTTTTACAATTTTTTGTTTATTTTTGCAATCCAAATCACCCGATTGTAACCCAAAACATATCCAAAGCCGTGCCGCATGCCGTCCCAACCGCATCTGGTCCGGCTTTTTGTTTTGCTTTCCCCGGATTTCCAAAGCGCCGCGACCGGCCGCCTGCCCTCCCTGACCGAAACTTTATGGAATTGCGCCCGTTTATTAGAAATAACCGCAAAGCGCTGGACCTTTCAAGGGTCAAAAATCAATAAATTCTGATCCCGGCCTTCCTTGTATTGAAAAAGTTTTTACCTTAGTTTCGTGATCGAATAACCCGCAATGGAAGCAGAAACTTCTTTATCCGAATCGAAAAAGTACAAGTTCAAGGAATTGAAGGTATATTCCTCGACCGAATGGCTGGCGGACAACAAAAAAAAGTACCGCCAGGTTTTCGATCGTTTCAATACCTCTTTTATATATGCCGAACTCTCCCTGTTCAATAAGAACTTTGACGTTGATGACTGGGATATCGAAGTCGAACTGCGGTGCTATTCCCTGAAAAAAGGCAAAAAGGAAATTGCCCGGATCCCCGTCAAACGCAAGATCAGCAAGTACGACCCCGTGTTTTTTGTCCGGGAAGGATGGGGCAATAAGTCGGACGGCGTATTCTGGAAAAAAGGCACCTACTTCTGGGAAGCCTGGATCGACGGAGACAAAATCGCCTCCAAATACTTTTATGTTGAAGAACCGGGCGAAGAAGACGCCATCGAGGAAAACCCCTACCTTCAGGTTGAATCCCTGCGCCTTTACGAAGGTCCCTACGACGATATCATCGAAGACGAAAGGATTTTCTATAAAAAATTCAGTTCCGAGGAGACCCGCTATATCTACGTGGAGATCATGCTGCGCAACCTCCAGCCGGAAAAATCCTGGCAATGCGAGTTGTTCATCAAGTTTTTCAACAACGCCCGCGAATTGAAAGGCCAGGTCGTCCGGCTGCAACGCATCGAGAAGAAGGACGAGATCATCAAACTCAGCGCGGGTTGGGGCTCCAATGTCAAGGGCTCCTGGCGACGCGACCGGTATTCGGCGGAGATCGTCTTCCTGGATAAATTGCTGGCGGTGGTGCCGTTTGATGTCAGCGAAGAATTCGAAGAGGGCATCGCCGGCGTCCTCCTGCCCGACCAGCATACCCCCGTGGAGCTGATCCACACCGATGAGGATCGCCAGACCTTCGAGGACGTCATGGCCCGCCTCAACGCCCTCATCGGCCTCAAAGAGATCAAGGAGCGGGTGCAGGATCACGCCAAATACATCCAGTTCCTCCAATACAGGAAAGAAAAAGGATTTGACGAGAAAGAGGAGATCAACGTTCACTCCGTTTTCATCGGCAACCCGGGGACCGGCAAAACGACCGTCGCCGGCATGATGGGTAAACTGTACAAAAAAATGGGCCTGCTGAGCAAAGGCCATGTCCATGAGGTGGACCGCGTAGACCTGGTCGGGGAATACATCGGCCAGACTGCGCCGAAGGTCAAGGAAGCCATCGAAAAGGCCAGGGGGGGCGTTTTGTTCATCGACGAAGCCTACTCCCTCGCCAGATCCCTCGATGATACCAAGGACTTCGGCCGGGAAGTGATCGAAATCCTGGTCAAAGAACTGTCCAACGGCCCCGGCGACCTGGCGGTCATCGTCGCCGGCTATCCCAAGGAAATGCGCCAGTTCCTGGATTCCAACCCGGGCCTCAAATCCAGGTTCAAACTGTATTTCGAATTTTCGGATTATCTGCCGCAGGAGCTTTCCCGGATCGCGGAATACGCCGCCCTCGAGAAAGGCATCCAGTTCACGGAAATTGCCCGCAAACGCATCGACGAGATCATTGTCAGCGCTTACCGCCGCCGCGATCGCACCTTCGGCAACGCCCGCTTTGTTTTCGATCTGGTCGAACAGGCGAAGATCAACCTGGGCCTCCGGATCATGTCCCAAAATCATTACAAGCAACTGCCGAGAGAAACCCTCTCCACGGTCGAATTCGAAGACGTTGCCCGCATCGAGATCGGCCGCAAAAAAGAGCTGCCCGATATTCCGGTCGATGAAATCCTGCTCCAGGACGCCCTCAACGAACTGAGCAACCTGATCGGGATGGACCGGATCAAAGCCCAGATCAACGAAATGGTCCGCCTGGTGAAATATTACCGGGAGAGCTACAAGGACGTACTCAACGCCTTTTACCTTCATACCGTGTTCATCGGCAACCCCGGTACCGGCAAAACCACGGTAGCCCGGATTCTGACCAAGATATACAAGGCGCTCGGCATCCTGGAAAGAGGCCATATGGTGGAAACGGACCGGCAAGGGCTGGTGGCCGGTTACGTCGGACAAACCGCCATCAAAACCGCTGAAAAAGTGGACGAGGCCATGGGCGGCGTCCTCTTCATCGACGAGGCCTACGCCCTGACCCAGCGGGGATTGAGCACCCACGGCGATTTCGGCGATGAGGCCATCCAGACCCTCCTGAAAAGAATGGAGGATTTCAGGGGCCAGTTCTTCCTATTTGTCGCAGGCTACCCGGATAACATGGAAACGTTCCTGAAGGCCAACCCGGGCCTTAGTTCCCGCTTCGACAAGGTGCTGAAGTTTGAAGATTATTCACCTTCCGAACTGAACCGGATCGCTCAGCTCATGCTGTCCAGGGAAGGGCTCATTCCCAGCCCGGAAGCCGAGGAACACCTGCGCAACTACCTCGAATTCGTCCACCTTTACCGGGACAAATACTTCGGAAATGCCCGTACGGTCCGCAGCATCGTCCAGGATGTCATAAAAGCCCACAATCTGCGGTTGTCAGGCCTTTCCCCGAAAGAACGCGACCAGCAGCCGCCCAACATTCTGACTACGGAAGACGTTTCCCACCTCAAAATGGATAAAAGCGATTTCATCTTCACCAAACCCGCTATCGGGTTCCGCAGATCCGGCGAAAACTGATCCACTCCCTGCTGCCAAAATGGCACATTTTGACAGCCTGCCTTGCCGATTTAGTCCAAAATGGCGGCTATCGGGCCTCAAATCTTTAATTTTGTCATGGATGCCCTGCGAGAAACGGCTTGGCACATACCTTGATGTCTAATGGTCAGACTTACATTTTGAATTCAATTAAAAAACTTAAAATGGGTAAAATAATTGGCATTGACTTAGGCACCACCAATTCCTGTGTGGCAGTTATGGAAGGAAATGAGCCGGTCGTGATTGCTAATGATGAAGGCAGAAGAACCACTCCTTCCGTAGTCGCTTTCATGGATAACGGAGAACGCAAAATCGGCGATCCGGCCAAACGCCAGGCCATCACCAACCCCAAAAGAACCATTTCTTCTATCAAGCGTTTCATGGGCCATCGCTTCGGTGAAGTCACCAAGGAAGCAACCCGCATGTCTTATAAAGTGGTTGGCGGCGACAATGATTCCGTTCGCGTCGATATTGACGGCCGGCAATATACTCCGCAGGAAATTTCTGCCATGGTCCTGCAGAAAATGAAAAAGGTTGCAGAAGATTTTCTGGGCCAGGAAGTCACCGAAGCCGTTGTTACGGTCCCGGCTTACTTCAATGACTCCCAGCGCCAGGCCACCAAAGAGGCAGGCGAAATCGCCGGCCTGACCATTAAAAGGATCATCAACGAACCGACCGCCGCTGCCCTGGCCTACGGCCTCGACAAACGCAACAAGGACATGACCATCGCCGTATATGACCTCGGCGGCGGTACATTCGATATTTCCATACTTGAAATGGGAGACGGCGTATTTGAAGTGAAATCTACCAACGGCGATACCCACCTCGGCGGCGACGACTTTGACCACGTCATCATCGACTGGCTGGCCGACTCGTTCAAAACCCAGGAAGGCATCGACCTCCGCAAAGACCCCATGGCCCTCCAGCGCCTCAAAGACGCCGCTGAAAAGGCCAAGATCGAATTGTCCTCTTCCAGCGAAACGGAAATCAACCTGCCCTATATCACGGCTGTCGACGGCGTGCCCAAGCACCTTGTGATCAAACTGTCCAGGGCCAAATTCGAACAACTGGCCGACTCGCTGGTTTCCAGGACCCTCGAACCTTGCCGCCTCGCACTGAAAGACGCAGGGCTCTCCGCTGCGGATATCGATGAGGTCATCCTCGTCGGCGGTTCCACCCGGATCCCGCGCATCCAGCAGGCTGTCGAGGAATTCTTCGGCAAAAAACCCAATAAGGGCGTAAACCCCGACGAAGTCGTCGCTGTTGGCGCTTCCATTCAGGGCGGCGTGCTGAGCGGCGATGTACAGAACGTGCTCCTGCTCGACGTTACTCCGCTTTCGCTGGGTATCGAAACCATGGGCGGCATCTACGACGTTGTGATCGAGGCCAACGCCACCATCCCGACGAAAAAATCAAAGGTCTACTCAACCGCTGCGGATAATCAGCCCTCCGTTGAGATCCACATTCTCCAGGGCGAACGCCAGATGGCCAAAGATAACCGCACTGTCGGCAAATTTATCCTGGACGGCATTCCGCCGGCCCGCCGCGGTGAACCGCAAATCGAGGTAACCTTCGACATCGACGCCAACGGCATTCTCAACGTTTCCGCCAAAGACAAAGGAACCGGCAAAGAGCAAAAGATCCGCATCGAAGCCTCTACCGGCCTGTCCAAGGAAGAAATCGAAAAAATGAAGGCGGAAGCCAAGGCCAATGCCGACAGCGACCGCGAAGTGCGCGACAGGGCTGAGAAGGTCAATGCGGCCGACTCTATGATCTTCCAGACGGAAAAACAACTGCAGGAATACGGCGACAAGATCCCGGCCCAGAAAAAAGAGGCCATCGAATCCGCCCTTGCAGAACTCCGCGAAGCGCACAAAGCGCAGGATATCGCCCGCATCGACACCGCCATGAATAACCTGAATACCGCATGGCAGGCAGCCAGCCAGGAAATGTACCAGGCCACCCAGGGCGGCGCTGACCAGGCGCATACCAACGGCAGTGAGGAAGCGCCGGGCGGATCGGGCAAAGGCGCCGATGAAGTTACCGATGTAGAATACGAAGAGGTTAAAGACAAGAAATAATTTCCCGGTCTTGCTTCTGCAAAATAAAAGCTCCCTTCCGGTTGTCCGGAAGGGAGCTTCTTTTTTACGGCAGGTACAAATACCGCTGATCCGGATTATCGATTGCCTTCGGCTTCCGCCTCGGGCAGCAGGACAAACCGCATGAAGTTATCGGCATCAAACCAGGCTTTGGCGCCTTTCTGCAGGTCGGCTGCGTTTAACCCGTTGATGGTCTTCTCGTATTCCTCCATGGAAAGGCCGTCCAGCGGAAGGTTGTTTTCGTACCTCGCCCGCAACTGGCCGAGCCAGAACCGGTTTTCTTTCAGGTCCTTGATCCGGCTTTGCCGCTGGGTCTCCTGTACCTTGGCGATATCTTTCGCCCCGGGGCCTTCCTGCTGCAGTTTGGCCACTTCAGCCAAAGCCGTACCGATCAACTCTTCCACCTTTTCAGGCTCCGCATTGAACCCGATGGTAATGGCATATTTCTGGGTCGGGAACTGAGACGCGCTGCCGTTGACACTGACGCCGTACACGCCGCCTTTGTCTTCCCGCATGGACTCGCGCAATTTGATGCGGAGTACATCCATCAGCGAATAAAAATCATAACGGGCCTTGCTGTCCAGGTACGGAAAATCGCCGTGGTACACCAATTCAACCAGGGCTTTGGGCGCCTTGCCCCTGGTGATCGTTTTGTCGATTTTGCCGTTCACGAGATCGGAGTGAACGTCCTTCCAGGTTTCTTTCCGGCCGGTGGACGGCAAATTGCCGAGGTAGCGGCTGATCAGCGGCCGGATGGCTTCCACCTCGAAATTGCCGACAAAAAAGAAAGTGAAATCGCCGGCGTCTGCAAACCGGTCCTTGTACACCGATTCCATTTTTTTCAGGTCGAGGCTTTCGATCTCTTCCACCGTCGGGATATGCCGGCGCGGATGGTTATTGTATTTGATCTTGTTCTTTTCGTCGCTGAAATAGTAATAGGGGTTGATCATCATGTTCTGAAGGATGGACTCCTGCTGGGACTTGAAGGTTTCCAGGGCCTTTTCGTCTATCCTTGGTTGCTTGAAGTAGAGGTAGGTCAGCTGGAACAGGGTTTCAAGGTCCTGAGGCGAACAGGAGCCGTTGAGCCCTTCGTTCAATTCTCCGATATAAGGCCCCACCCCTACGGTTTTACCGGCCAGCATCTTTTCCAGCTCCACGACCGAAAAACCGGCTATCCCGCTCTGGTTGACAATCCCGGACGCATTGGAAGCATTCTGGTAATCGGCATCCGGATAAAGGGAATTTCCGCCGGGGCTGTAGGCCGCCATGAGGATCTCGTCGTTTTTGAAATCGGTGGGTTTGAGCACTACCCGGACGCCGTTGGCCAGCGTCCATTCCGTTATGCCGAGGGATTCGAAGGATTTTTCATCT
Organism: Lewinellaceae bacterium; assembly: GCA_020636325.1. Lineage (GTDB taxonomy): Bacteria > Bacteroidota > Bacteroidia > Chitinophagales > Saprospiraceae > JACJYC01. Next base: position 470,567 of record JACJYC010000003.1, on the reverse strand, counting down.
GCGATCTTCGTTTCCGGGAGGTTCTCTTCCATGAGGGGTTTGTCGGATACCTGGTCGACATAAGGTTCCGGCTTCATTTCATCCACTTTGTCCAATAAAGCCAGGATGGCCTCTTCCGTCGGCAATTCCAGGCCTTCCTTTTCGGGTGCGGTCACGTTGATGACGCGGTTTTCCTTGGAAATCCATTCATAAGGCAGGTGGTTGATCTCCTCCAGGGTCACCCTGGGCAGGAATTCCTTGTACAGATTCAACCGTTGAGCCGGATTGAGCAGCGGCGTTTCGTGCAGGAAATAGCTGACCCCCTGTGACGCCAGCTGTCCGGATTGCAGCTTGTCCTTCTCCTTGAATTCCTTTTCGACCGCGCGGATCATTTCGGCCTTCTGCCGTTCCAGTTCGGTAGCTGTAAAACCGTGCAACAGGGCCCGCCTCGTTTCAATCAAGACGACTTCGAGTCCGTCAAGGGCCTTTCCTTCCGGGGTGAAAGCCGAAACAAAATAGGCGTCCAGATTGCCCAGATCGCTGCCGTACCCGGAGGAGGCGAAGGTGAACGGCGGATTGGACTGCTGCCGCAGTTCAAACAGGCGCGCATTCAGCATCCGGTTGTACAAGGACCTGGCCAGGCTGTTCTTGAAGTCTTCAAGGGTCCGGGTTTTCTGTTCGGGTTGCTGGTACATCACCTCAATTTGGGTAAAGGGGGCTTCCTTGTCGGAAAAAATAGCGGATCGGGTACCTCCGGCAAGCGTCATTTCGTATCTGACCCGAGGGCGCGGCTCGGCCGGGTTTTGCAGGCCGGAAAACCTGGATTTGATCTGTTCTTCCATCCAGTCGAGGTCAAAATCCCCGACAACCACCAGGGCCATCAGGTTTGGGCGGTACCAATCGGTATAAAACTTTTTCACGGTTTCGTAATCCACCGTTTCGATCAGTTCCGGTTTGCCGATGGGCAGGCGGTCGGCGTATTGGGAGCCCTGGTAAATGATGGGGAAGGCTTTCTGTTGCATGCGCTGGTCCGGGCTGAGCCGGGTCCGCCATTCGGAGACCACCACACCCCTTTCCTTGTCGATTTCCGAATGGTCGAAATCGAGGCCGCCGGCCCAATCCTGAAGGACCAATAATCCTTTTTCGAGCAGCGGCAGGGAATCCGTCCTGGACTGGATCATATAGACCGTCTCGTCAAAACTGGTATAGGCATTCAGGTCGGCGCCGAAACGGGTGCCGATCGATTCCAGGTAATCGACGAGTTCGTTTTTCTTGAAATGTTCGGACCCGTTGAAGGCCATATGTTCTACAAAGTGGGCTACGCCGAGCTGGTCTTCGTCTTCCTGAAGGGATCCGGCGTCAACCGCCAGGCGGAGTTCGGCGTGTTTTTCCGGTTTGGCGTTGTATTTCAGGAAATACTTCATGCCGTTGGGCAGGATGCCTTGCCGGAATTGGGGGTCGACCGGCAATTTGTCGGTCATGTCGTACTTGCGGATGATTCCGGGGTTATCCTGGGAATAGGCAACGGAAATCAGGCAGATGGATAGCAGGCAGGCTGCTGAAAATTTTTGGAGCATCATATCCCGTTTTGATTGGTTAGCAATAGCATAAAAAAAGATGCGCACAGCTCCGCGCAAACGGGTTGGTGAAGAAAGGTGCGCAGGCCGGAGATCCCGGCGAATAATACTGAATAACGGAAACAGGCGGCGCCGTTACAGTTTATCCTGTATTTTAACGTTTGTAAAGGGTTACCGGCGGCCTCTGAACCCAGGTCTTTTTCCCTGGGCCGCAGGCGCTCCGCCCATCATCGGCGATTTGGACATCTGGTGCATGAATTGCCGCATTTGCTCGAACTGTTTCATAAAGCGGTTGATATCGTCCAGTTTCTGGCCGCAACCCAGGGCGATCCGCTTTTTGCGGTTCATGTTGATCAGGTCGGGGTTTTCGCGCTCCTGCGGCGTCATGCTTTGGATGATAGCCTCCACTTTGTTGAGGGCGTTGTCATCGATATTGATGTCCTTGGTCATTTTGGAGATCCCGGGGATCATGCCCAGCAGGCTTTTCATATCGCCCATTTTCCGGATCTGCTTGAGCTGGCCGAGGAAGTCGTTGAAATCGAGCTGATTTTTCTTGATCTTCTTCTCAAGCCGTTTGGCTTCTTCTTCGTCGAATTGTTCCTGCGCGCGTTCTACGAAAGAAACGATATCGCCCATACCGAGGATGCGCTGGGCCATCCGGTCCGGGTAGAACACGTCCAGGGCGTCCATTTTCTCCCCGGTGCTGACAAATTTGATGGGTTTGCCGACGGTATACTTGACCGAAAGGGCGGCGCCCCCGCGGGTATCGCCGTCGAGCTTGGTGAGGACGACGCCGTCGTAGTTGATGCGTTCGTTGAAGGCCTGGGCGGTATTGACGGCATCCTGGCCGGTCATCGAGTCGACCACAAACAAGGTTTCATCCGGCTGAACGGCATCCTTGATGTTGGCGATCTCTTTCATCATCTCCTCATCAACGGACAGACGGCCTGCGGTATCCACGATCACCACGTCGCAGTTCAGGGTTTTGGCGTGCGCGATCGCTTTGAGGGAAATCTCAACGGGATTCTTGTTTTCTTCTTCCTTATAGACCGGAACGCCGACCTGTCCTGCGAGGACGGAAAGCTGATTGATGGCTGCGGGCCGGTAGACGTCGCAAGCGACCAGGAGCGGCTTTTTGCTGCGTTTGGTCTTCAGAAAGTGCGCCAGTTTACCGGAAAAAGTCGTTTTACCGGACCCCTGAAGGCCGGCGATCAGGATGACGGTTGGGTTCCCTTTGAGGTTGATGCCGGCAGCCTGCCCGCCCATGAGGTCGATCAGTTCGTCCATGACGATCTTGACCATCAATTCGCCGGGTTTGACCGCTTTCAGCAGGTTTTCTTTTCCCAGGGCTTTATCCTTGATCTTATCTGTAAAATCTTTGGCGATTTTATAGTTGACGTCGGCGGCGACCAACGCCCTTCGGATCTCCTTAACTGATTGAGCCACATTCAGTTCAGTCAGTTTGCTTTCCCCTTTGAGGGTCTTCAGGGCTACGTCAAGCCGATCGCTTAAACTTTCGAACATTGTTTTTCCAGATTTATTTATTATTTTGCGGAGGCAAATATAGCCAATTTCAGCGAAAGCTGCCTGTGAACATTTCAAGCCCAGTACCGGTAACTGTTACTTTTTCGCGCTTGGACACAAACGCTTTCGGTCTTGGTTTAGCATAACCCGCTCCGCAGGCGTACAGCTGCCCTTCCTCTATTTCAAATACCGGCTTAAAAAAGATCTGCCCGACCCCCTGAAGGCTTAAGACATTTTTCTGGTCCCAATTGACACCTTGTACGTATTTAACTAACCAACTATACACGTATGTCAGCACCCATTAAAATTTTGATTATGCTGGCAATATGGTTGCTGTGGTCCTTTCTGGCTTATGAAGGGTGCCTCAAGCAATGCTGTGCCGGCAATGGCGGATCAGAGGTGACTGAGACGCCTGTCACTCCTGACGATACAGGGCCCGTCAAGCGCTTTCCCATCGATTTCCAGTACGGTAACGCCGCCGCATTCACCAACGACGGATTCGCCGAACTCAAGGCCCGGCTGGTTTCCGAAATGAAGGATAACAATATCCTTGAGGTCACCGGCTTCTATTTTGAAAGCGAGCCCAAACCGGACGGTTACGACAACATGGGATTTGCAAGAGCCGATAAAATCAGGCAGCTCCTGGTCCCCGACATTCCGGCCGACCGCATCCACCTGCGCGCACGCCTTGTGGATGAAACGGAAGGGGTCAAAACCGGGTATTTCGAAGCTTCCGATTACAGCTGGGTAACGCCCGAAGAAGTGCCCGCCAAAACCGTCGAGGAGCTCGCCGACCGTGTGATCATCCGATTCCCTTATAACTCCGCTATAAAGGACAAGGATGCCAACATCGACGAATACCTCAACAAACTGGCGGACCGCATCAAGCAAACCGGCGAAAAGGTATCCCTCACAGGCCATACCGATAACACCGGCCAACCTGAGGGCAACCTGAAGCTGTCGGAAAGGCGGGCCAGGGAGGTCCAGGCCATCCTGCTGAAAAAAGGTGTGAAATCCGACCAGATCATCGTCGATGCCAAAGGCCAGACCCAGCCCGTGGACAACAACGACACGGAAGATGGCCGGCATAACAACCGCCGGGTGGAAGTCCGCCTGATCAAAACCAATTAATCAATCCTAAAATCTGACAACATGCAAATGGATATTTTGCTGCTCGATACTTTCCTCGGCCTGCCCTGTTGGTTATTGTGGGGGCTGGCCTCCCTGCTGTCTTTCCTCCTGGGCCTCCTGCTGGGGGCCTGGCTGTGGCGCAGGTGCTGCGTTCGCGTGGGTGAACTCGAAGTTGAGCTCAAACGGCACCACGACAAGATCACGGACATGGAGAAAGACTACATGGACCTGAAGTACCACCACGATGAGCTGCAGAAGGACAATACCGCGCTGCGGGCCTCCCTCAACTCCTGCGAGGCCGATAAAGCCGTTCTGGCCCATAAACTGAAAGTAGCGCAGGATGCAGGCGGCCCCGGTATCGTAACCGGCTCGGGGGGCCCCGGCGGCAAGGACTACGCTACCCTGCTCGGGCGCGACAACCTCCAGATCGTCGAAGGCATCGGACCCAAAATTGAAGAACTGCTCAAAGCCGCAGGCATCACCACCTGGGCAGCCCTTGCCGCGGCGCCCCAGGATAAACTCCGGCAAATCCTGGATGACGCAGGCCCCCGGTACCGGATCCACGATCCGAAATCCTGGACCGAACAGGCCAAACTGGCGGAAGACGGCAAATGGGATGAACTGATCAAATACCAGAAATTCCTGGACGCCGGCCGGGAAGATAAGGGCGATATGGAAAACCCGTCGAAGGTTGAGAAACTGATCGCCAAGCTGATGGGCTTTTCCAACAACCCGGAAGACCTGAAGATCGTGGAAGGCATCGGTCCCAAGATCGAGAAACTCCTGAAGGACGGCGGCATCAAAACCTGGTCGGACCTGGCTGCCGCCGCGGTGGATCGCATCCAGCAGATCCTGGACGCAGCAGGCGACAACTACAGGCTGGCTGACCCGGGCACCTGGCCCAAACAGGCCGAACTGGCCGCCGCCGGCAAATGGGATGAACTGGCCGAATACCAGGAACACCTGCAAGGCGGTAAGGAATAACTTCCGGCCTCCATTCCGAAAAGTGCCCTGCAAAGGGAACCCGATAAAGATCCCCGCCGGCATTGTCCGGCGGGGATCTCCTTTTGACAACTATATGCTCAATCGATTGTTTACAATCAAAAACCAACTGATGAAACGCTTATTGACCTTGATCGTCTCCTCGATCTTCCTTGTTCTATCCCTTTCCGCCCAGGTGAATTCAGCCAATCCTGCCGCAGAAGGGTTCAACCTCAAAGACTCTGATTCAAAGGCCGTCAAACTGGCCGACAAGGTCATGAAGGCCATGGGCGGTTGGAAAAACTGGAACGATACCCGGTACATCCAGTGGAATTTTTTCGGAGCCCGGAAATTGCTCTGGGACAAACATAAAAGCCGGGTGCGCATCGAATCAGCCCGGGACAGCATGGTCTATATCGTCAACCTGACCGACGGCAGCGGGAAAGTCTTTCGCAAAGGCGTCGAAATGACCAATGCCGATTCGCTTGCCAAATACCTCCCAAGGGGCAGAAGCATCTGGATCAACGACTCCTACTGGCTGACCATGCCTTTTAAACTAAAGGATTCGGGGGTCACCTTGAAATATGAAGGGAAAGGAAAAACCAGCGCGGGCGCCGGCGCCGAAATCCTGCAACTGACCTTTGATCATGTCGGGGATACGCCCCAGAACAAATACCTCGTCTATGTTGATCCCAAAACCAACCTTGTTGTACAATGGGATTATTTCCAGAACGCCACCGACGCGGAACCCCGCATGTCGACGCCCTGGGCGGATTACCGGCAATACGGGGGCATCAAGTTGTCGGGCAACCGCGGCAAACGCGAGCTGAGCGATATTGCTACACCGGGAAAAGTGGATGAAAAGCTGTTTGAGGAACTAAGGCCCTGACGAGACGGCGTTTCCTAAAAGAAAAAGAGCGCAAGCATTAAATGCTCCGCTCTTGTAAGAAATCACCCGACTGTTATTATGAAGGATAAAAAAGAAATACTCGTTAATGTTAAATGCTGGGTCAAAGATAACAAATCAGTAACAAAGTTGTTAAAATTTTCTTAACAAAAAATTTCTGCCGACGAAATTTTTGGTTTTTGACCCGACCCAAAGCGCATATCGCTTTGTATATCAATAATACGTATAAAACGGAAAAAAAGTTCTCTCCCGGAGAAAAATTTGCAATTCTATAACTTTTCCAAACCAATCCCGGCTAAATATCGCTTTTCCGGACGATCCGCCAACTGATCCACAAGAACAGGGAAATATAACAGGTTGAGACCGTCACGGCTTGCCAGGGGGTGAGAAACAGGCTGAAGCCGAACTGTTTGAGGAAATCGTCCGCAAATCCGATAAAGGGCGCGGGGACCAGGTCCTCAAATCCGTTCACCGGGTAATAATGCATGCTCTGGTGTTGCCAGATGTTGCGATGAACAGCCCACCGGAGCACCGGCTCCAGAAAAAAACTGTACCCCAGGTAGCCGATCAAGGCCAGCGCCGTGCGTTTGATCAGGAATCCGAAGACCATGCCGAGGCTCATGTAGCCGAAACACATCATCAAATACCTGGGGAGGTAATCCAGATGTTGCCACACTTTCTGCCAATAGATGGATTCGGTATTGAAATACCCGATGATGAGCGCAACCAGAGCGTAATACAGGGTGCCGAACAAACAGATGGCAAAATAGAAGGCTATCTTCGAATAGAAGAACTGGCTTCGGTCCAATCCGGTGATGACGTTCTGGCGGAAGGTCTTATAGGAGAACTCGGAGGTGATCAGGATGACGCCCAGCAGTCCGAACAGGAAATAGGTAAGCCAGTTGCCCACAAACCCCAGGTATTCCCAGACTGTGGGGAACATGAACAGGACTTTGGTGGATACGATGGGCGGCGGCATATCGGGCAGTTTCTTTCCCGCCAGCAGGATGGCCGGCAACATCACGACATACGCTGCCATACAAAGCCGGAAAACGGTGTGTTTGGACCATTTTTGCCATTCCATTAATAGCCAGTATCGGATCATGGTTAAAGGATCTTGGTGATTGAAAATTCGGACCTCAGGCGGATCTTGTGATCTCCAGGAATTGTTTTTCCAGGCTCTGCTGACGTTTTACCAGATGGGTCAGGACCAGGCCCGCTTCAAAAGCGGCTTTATTCAGTTGCTGTGCGGAAATGTCGGCCGAAAAATGCAGAATGAGCTTGCCGGAACCTTCTTCAATCTTTTTCAAATCGGGAAAGTTGGCGAATATTTCGCGCAGGCGGGGCAGGTCATCCGCTCCCAGTTCGATCAAAACATCGTTGCTCAGGATGGCGCCGACCGGCCCCGAGGCCAGGAGTTGCCCCGATTTCAAAATGCCGACATGGGTGCAGGTCTTTTCCACCTCGTCGAGGATATGGCTGGCCATGATGATGGTCTTTCCGCCCGCGGCAATCTGAAGGATGGTTTCCCGCACTTCGGCAATGCCCTGGGGGTCCAGGCCGTTGGTCGGTTCGTCCAGCACGATCGCTTCGGGGTCGCCGATCAGGGAAGCGGCTATGGCGAGCCGCTGTTTCATACCCAGCGAGTAGGTCCTGAACCCGGAATCCTTCCGCTGAAGCAGATTGACCAGGCGGAGCAGCCCCGGTATATCCGGGTCTTTTATTTTCTTGATATGAGCGACCAGCCTCAGGTTATCCTCCCCGCTCAGATAAGGGTAGAAGTTCGGCGTTTCCAGCAGGGCGCCGAGTTTTTTTCTGGGATTTTTCCCGTATTGATCTTCAAACCAGGTATAATCACCGGCGCCTGCATTGATCACCCCCAGTACGATGCCGAGCGTGGTGGTCTTGCCGCTGCCGTTTGGGCCCAGTATGCCGTAGATCATTCCTTGCCGGACAGTGAGGTCCAAAGAGGACAGGGCTTGAATTCTTCCGTAGGATTTGGACAGCCCACGGGTTTGAAGTATGATCATCAGGTCAGGATATTTAGGCCAAAGTTGATAAAAAGCTGCGCAGCGCCGTTAAAATTTGGATCAACTATGGAATTCCTGAGATTAAGAGCTTGTTTGGATTTTATCCAAACAAGCTCTTAACCGGGCTCAGGCCAGGCCGGTCAATACCCTCTGGCATCATCTTCCGGGTTTCTGGGGTCGCCGGCGCCCTGTATTTTGCCGTCTTGCCGGCGGAGGATGCCCTTGACAACGGCAATCGCTTCCACTTCGCGGACGGCATGGCCCTTGGCTTCCAGTTCCTTTTTGGTCGCTTCATCAAATGCCCCTTTTTCCGCCATGATCTCATTGGGCAGCCACTGATGGTGAAACCGGGGCCGGCTGATGGCTTCATCGATGGGTTGATCGAATTCCACCACATTCAGGAAAACCTGCATAACCGAGGTAATGATGGTGGAACCGCCCGGCGTGCCGACGACCATGAACCACTTTCCGTCCTTTTCGACAATGGTCGGGGTCATGGAGCTCAGCATCCGTTTGCCCGGGGCAATGGCGTTGGCTTCAGCCCCCACCAGGCCGTAGGCATTGGGCACTCCGGGTTTGACGCTGAAGTCGTCCATTTCGTTGTTGAGGAAGAATCCGGCGCCGTCCACCCAGACTTTGCAACCGAAATTGCCGTTGAGGGTGGTGGTGACCGACGCCGCATTGCCTTGCGCGTCCACAATGGAGGTATGGGTGGTTTCAAAGCTTTCCTTGGCCAGGGCGAACGGGTGGGCCCTGGTGCTTTCACTGGCAGATGCGCTGTCCGGACTAAAATCCGCCATCCGGCCTGTTATATAACCGGCAGACAGGAGCGAATCCCCGGGTACGGGATAAAAGTCGCTGTCGCCCAGGTGTTCGGCCCGGTCGGCATAGGCTCTCCGCATGGCTTCCACCATCAAATGAACCGATTGGGTGGTATGGAACCCCCAATCATGGAGCGGAAACGGCTCGATCATTTCGAGCATTTCCATCATCGTGATCCCCCCGCTGGAGGGCGGCGGCATCGAGATGAGCTTGTACCCCTTGTATTCGCCTATGACGGGTTCCCGCCATTTGGCCTGATATTCCTTCAGGTCGTCGGGGGTGATGATCCCATTGCCTTCTTTCATTTCGGCGGCAATAAAGGATGCTGTTTCGCCTGCGTAGAATCCGTCGCGGCCTTTGTCCCGGATGCGGGTCAGGGTTTGGGCCAGTTCCGGTTGTTTCAACAGGTCGCCTTCTTTCCATTCCGCCTTGATAAAAGGACATTGATCCGTGTTGTATTTTTTAAAGTCTTCCTGGTACCGGTTGAGCCGGGCGGCCTCCGTTGCAGAAACCGGGTATCCCTCGCTTGCCAGGCGGATGGCCGGATCGATCAAACGGGCAAGGGGCAATTTTCCAAACCGGGCATGAGCCGTCAGCAAGCCATCGACCGTTCCGGGAACGCCGGCCGCCAGATGACCGGCATAGCTCAGGTCGGGCACCGGATTGCCGAGGCTGTCCAGGTACATATCCCTGGAGGCGGCCGCCGGGGCTTTCTCCCGGTAATCGAGCGCGGCGTTGTCTCCGTTTTCCATCCGGTAAATCAGGAAGCCGCCGCCGCCGATATTTCCGGCCCTTGGGTACACCACAGCGATGGCAAACTGTACGGCGACCATTGCATCCATCGCATTTCCGCCTGACCGGAGGATGTCCAGCCCGACCTGCGAGGCCAGCGGGTGCGGGGAAACGACCATGGCCGAATCGGCAATTGTGCTTTTTGTAGCCTGATAGGGTACGGCTGGCGTTTCTCTGCAAGAAAATAAAACACTGACTATCAATGAAATGTAAACAAATTTATAAAGGTGTTTCATTTTTGGCATGATAGTTGGTTTATCAATAATATGGAATTTCGAGGGAAATTCGGAAAAAAAACCTAAAGTCCAAATAAAATCTGACTTCAAAGGGAGAATGTGTTCCAATATTAGCAGTTGTGGCAACGCAACTGTTCAGGGTGTGTACCAGCGATCATAAGAAATGGGTTTTCGTCGTCGTTGGCTTCACACCCTTTTTTTTTGCATCCGGCCATTGATTTCTGATTCAAAATTTAATTTTATCATTTTGGAATAACCTATTGACATTATACTGGATATCACTTATATTGTAGGCATATATTTCAAAGCCGTGTTTAAAATATTCTGATTACGCGCTCCATACCCGTTCCTGGATTTTGAATAACGCTACCGGATCATCCTTGAATTCAGTTTTCCGCACATGTCGAGATAAGTGAACCTTCCCCTCACTCAAAATCTTCCTTATGCGTCAGTTTGTATTGTTCATCGCCCTTTTGCCCGTCTTTTCAGTACCGGCGGCAGCCCAAAAGAAAGTCAATGATGAAGCGGCCATCCGCGCTGCCATCGAAAATGAATCCAGATACTTCTGGGCGCGCGACCTCAAAAACTGGAAAAAACAGTGGGTGCACGAAAATTACGTCATCTGGCGGGCCGCCTCCAGGGACGGGGTGACCCAATACCAGAGCTGGGATGCCTGGAACAAACACGTTGAAAGCTTCTTTGCAGAAAGCCCGGAAGCCATACCTTACGCCGGGCATGTCGAAAAGAGAAATTACGTCTTCCGGATCTACGGCTCCGGCGCCTGGGTTTCTTTCGAGCAGGTCAACAACGGCGTCATCACCTACGAGACCCGGGTGATGGAAAAGGTAAAAGGAGATTGGCGGATCGCCATGGTGGAGCTGATCTTCAATGCCAACGAAAAAATAACCCAGGATTCAGGCGGCAATTAACCCTCTTATTACATGTTGTGCAATTCCGCCTGTTTCAGGGTTTCGATCTGGGTCATGGCCGCTTCGTAGCCGATCTTGAACAATTCGCGGTGCTTGTTGAACTGGAAGATATTGTAGCGGTACACCTCGCTCGGTTCTATTACCCAATCGCATATTTCCAGTTCGGGGCGCGTATTGGCCCAGATCGACATTTCAAAACACCGGGTGGAAACCCCCAGAAAGGACTGTACGGTTTTCTTTTTTGCGGGTACGACCGGCATGACGTTGATGCCGATCAGCCGGTCGGCTTTTTCCCGGAGCGGGAAAGCCGGCAGGTTGCACAATACGCCGCCGTCGACAAAGAGCTTGCCGTCAATTTCAACAGGCTGGAAAACCAGCGGGATCGACGCGGAAGCCACGATCACGTCAAAGAGGGAACCGGACTCCCTGATCTCGAGTTTGCCGTTCTCCAGATCGCTGATGGCAATGGCGAGGGGGATGTTCAGCTGCCCGAAATCATCGGCGCCGATCAATTCATCCAGTTGGTTGCGCAGGTAGGACAATTTGGCAAACCCGGCATTGGGCAGGCCCAGGCGAAAAATCTTCCAATTGTTGCTGTTCCGGACAAATTCCATAATCTCATCGATGCTTTTGCCGGCCGAATACAAGGCCGCAACAATAGCTCCGGCGCTGGTTCCGGAAACAAAGTCGGGGTAAATGCCGTGTTCGAGGAGCGCTTTGAGAACGCCAACATGTGCAATACCGCGGGCTCCTCCGCCTGAAAAAGCAATGCCGGTTGTCATATTCAGTTTTTTGGTTAAGCATCCGCCTGACCGGAATCAGGCTGCCGCGCACAAAGGAGGCGCCGGTTGATCCGGGCCCCCTTGTGCACAGCCTGCAGTTGCTTGCTTATGCTATTGTTTTACAATCTGTTCGCTCCAGATCCCATGTCCTTTGATCACTTTGAGGACATAGATGCCGTTCGGCAATCCGGACAGTTCGATTTTGGCGGTTGTTCCATCCGGAATGAGATCCCGGACCCGCTGACCGAGCGGATTATACACCTGAATGCGATCGGGTTGGACGCCGGCGGTCAGCCAGACCTGATCTGAAGCCGGGTTGGGATGAATGATCAATCCCTGTGCCAGGCCGGGGTCCACAACCGCGTTCAGCAATTCAATATCCCCGAGATACCGCGGCAGGATCTGATACCCCTCCGTATAGGGCGAACTGCTGTCGAATTGCCCGCCGATGCCGGTAAGGTTGAAAGGTACGGTTGGCGGGGTGGATCCGAAAATATTGACATCGTTATCGACGCGCATATCGAAAGTGGACGCGCCGTCGGTCACCTGGACGGTAAATCCGGAGCCGGAATTGGTCCATTGGCCCGGATCAACGATGGTCAGGTTATTGATCTTGACCAGTTGCGATTCGGTGGCTTCGCCGAGCGCGCTGACGGCGGTAGGCGCAAAAAGGTTGTTGCCCGAGGATACCAGGATAAGGGTATCCGGATCAATCTGAGCCAGGCCGTTGAACTGGTTGACCTTGCCCCGGATGATGATCTGGTCGCCTTCCGCAACAGCATATCCGTAATCACCGGTCGTTTCGAATACGCCGATGCCGTCATTCTGATCGTCGATCAGCGTAAACTGGAGGCCGCCGGGGCGAAGGTTGCCGCCGTAAACGACGCCCTGGATCTCGCAGGTCACTCCAAGGGAATCGACCTGGCCGTCAGCGTCTGCGGACGTCACCAGTCCGACTGCGTAAGGCGGATAAGTCACCGGCGGGGCATCCGAACAATCGTTGGCGGCGCCAGGAGTAGCGAGCACTTCAATTCCATTGATGAAAAATCCCGTGCCGGTCTTGGAAGCTTTCCAGCTCGCGGGCAATTCGTTGTCGGAATCCGGGTCGCACAACTCAAGGGACCCGCCGGCGCCGTTGGCGTTGGCGTCCCAGGGAGCGCTGGAGGAGTAGGTTACCAGATCGACCAGGTTGCCGAGCGGATCGCGCAGCTCGATCGGTTCGCCGGTATTGTTGAGCTGGCCGGAGAACTGCAAAGCCGGCACCCCGAGGTTCTGCTCAAACAGGGCCGAGTCGATGGCCAGGACGATGTATCCGCCGGGCGCCAGGGTCATATCCGCGAACGTGTAGGTTATGGCGCTGCTCAGGGTATACCCGCCCATTTGCACCGGGTTCGGATCATTGTTGAACAGTTCGAGGAATTCGTAGGTATCGCCGCCCGGGTTATTGTACATGATCTCGTTGATCACCAATTTCGGGATGACCGCATCGTCATCGGCGATGGTCAGGGTGACCGAAGCGCGCGCGTTGTCGATGGAGGCATTGGCGCTGGCCGATTCGAGGTTCAGCACAACGGTTTCCAGCCCTTCGATTTCTGCGTCGTTGGTGATGGAGACGGTAACCAATTGGGTATCGACCGGTACATTGTCAAAGGTGACTTGAACGGGAGCAAAATCAAAGTCCGATCCGTTCACGGCAGTGGATCCGCCCGCGTTCAGAACGACCATGACCGTAGTGGGGGTCCCATCCCCGTCTTTCATGACCACCATTACCGAAGCGGAGCCGCCGTCTTCAGCGACTTCGAGGCTGCTTACCGGGAAATAGATCAGCGGCCCGCTGGAGCAGTTGGAAGCGCCGCCGGGATTGGCCAGGATTTCCACGCCTTCCGTCACGTAGCCGGTGGGGGTGTTGGCGGCCTGCCAGTTGGCGGGGTCATTGTTGTCGGCAGCCGGATTGCACAGCACGATGGAGGGGCCGCTGCCGTCGGCTGTCAGGGGCCAACCGTTGCTGTCGTCAAATTCGACGCTGTCGACCACTGCGCCCGAAGGATTGAGCACCGCGATGAGCTCGCCGCCGTTGTTCAACCCGCCGGAAACCCACTGGAAGGCCGTTACCCCGAATGCGGACAACATGGCGACCGAGTCTTTGGCAACCAGAACGTATTCCTGGCTTTCGAGGTTGAAGGAGGGGAAGGTGAATTCCACCCCATCGAGGGTGTATCCCATGAGGTTGACCACGTCTTGTCCATTGTTATAAATTTCAATGAACTCAAGGGTGTCGGGGCCGTCAGGCGGGTTATACAGGATTTCGGTGATGACCAGCGGCTGGCTCCAAAGAGCGCTTGCGGCCGCCAAAAGGAGAGAGAGTAAAAAAGATTGTTTCATAATAGGCGATATTTGATGATGGTAGGCAAAGTTAACAATTGTAAATTTCATTTTTGGAGGCCTGAAAGCAGCGCAAACCGGCAAATAAAATGTTTGTAGGGAAAACATGGATAAATCTGCGTTTTATTTTCCCAATAAAGCCTTGATCAGAAAGTAATAAGGATAAAAAGATTGCCGGTCCAAAGAAAATTAATTATCAAGGTTTTATGAAATAAATCTTCACACGAAAACACCATAAATTAACAAAATCTTAACTTTAGGTCCGTATTTTTGCCCCATCAATTTTTAACCAAAACTGCACTGGTTTATGAAATTTTCCAGAATCACACAATTGCTTTCGGTTCTTGCCATGATTCTGTTCATGCATGCAACCGTATCCGGCCAGGGGGTAACCACTTCCTCCATCAACGGCCAGATTACAGACAAAGCTACGGGTGAAGCGCTAATCGGCGCCAACTTGCTCGCCGTCCATACGCCATCAGGGACGACGTACGGAACTGCCACCGACCTGGACGGCAATTTCCGTATCCCGGGTATGCGTGTCGGCGGTCCTTACAAGATTACCGTATCCTACACCGGATATGCCGATCAGACTTATGAGAATGTTTTTCTTCGCCTGGGTGAAGCGTTGATCATCAACTGCCCGCTGGAAGAATCTTCGGTGACGCTTGACGCCATTGTCGTCAGCGCATCCGCCGGGGTTACCGGCCAGAATGTGGGCGCCAGTACCCAGATCACCTCGGCCGACATTGACGTCATGCCGACCCTCAACCGGGATGTCAACGACTTCCTCCGGTTGACCCCGCAAGCCAGCGCCTACGGCGGCGGCAGCTCTTTCGCCGGCGTCAACAACCGTTACAACGCCATCTACATCGACGGCGCTGTCAACAACGACGTATTCGGCCTGGCTTCTTCGGGCACCAACGGCGGCCAAACCGGCATTTCTCCTTTCAGCATCGACGTCATCGACCAGTTCCAGGTCGTTCTTTCTCCTTATGACGTAACGCTGGGCGGTTTTGCCGGCGGCGGCGTGAACGCCGTGACCAAATCCGGTACGAACACCTTCAAAGGCACTGCCTACTACTTCATGCAGAACGAAGGCCTGGCCGGTAAAACCAACAAAACCCAGGCGGACCAGTTCGGTCTCGAACGCACCAAACTGGCGGACTTCAGCCAGAAACTGTACGGCGCTTCTTTGGGCGGCCCTATCGTCAAAGACAAGGTTTTCTTCTTTGCCAACGCAGAAATCCAGAAAGACGAGACGCCGATCCCCTTTGAATTTGCCCAGTACGGCGGCGATGTGACCACCGCTCAGCTGGACAACCTCCGCTCCTTCCTGATCAATACCTACGGTTATGATCCGGGCGGGTACCTGTCCACCGCTGATGAGCTGAAAGGCCTCAAACTGTTCGGCAAACTGGACTTCAACCTGAACCAGAACCACAAGTTGACGATCCGCCACCAGTACACCAAAGCGGAACAGTACGACCGGACCAGCAGCAGCTCTTCCACGATCAACTTCTCCAACGACGGCATCTTCTTCCCGAGCATCACCAATTCCTCGGCGATTGAATTGAACTCCCGTTTCGGCGACAAGATCTCCAACAACCTTATCCTGGGTTATACCAGCGTCAACGACGACCGCGACCCGCTCGCCAGCGACTTCCCGTGGGTCATCATCAACGACGGTACTTCCAGGACCATCCAGCTGGGTTCCGAACAGTTCTCGACCGCCAACCAGCTGCTGCAGAAGATCTTCACGATCACGGATAATGTGAAGCTGTACAACGGCGCTCATACCTTCACGATCGGTACGCACAACGAATTCTACGACATTTACAATATCTTCATCGGTCAGAACTACGGCACCTACCGTTTCAACAGCCTGGACGATTTCCTTACCGGCCAGCCTGCTTACGAATATGACCGCGCTTACTCCCTGGTGGACGACAAGACCGGTGACGGTTCTGCCGCCGCTGCCGATTTCAACGCCGTCCAGTTCGGCCTGTATGCCCAGGACGAATGGGAGATCAGCAAGAAGTTCAACCTGACCTTCGGCCTCCGCGTGGATTTGCCGGTCATTACCTCCGATCCGACCGAAGATACCTACTTCAACCAGACAGCCCTGCCCAAAATGCAGGCTAAATACGATATCGCCAAGGACGTTCAGGCCGGCCACGCTCCGGACGGACAGCTTATGTTCTCCCCGCGCGCAGGTTTCACCTATGACTTCAACGGCGACCGCAAAACGGTTCTCCGCGGCGGTCTGGGCATCTTCACCAGCCGCATCCCGTTCGTATGGCCGGGCGCTATGTTCAACAACAACGGTCTGACACAAGGCCGTGTTGACGAGACCAACCTGGGCGGCTCTGCCAACTTCATCGCAGATGTCTCCAAGCAGCCGACCAACCCGGATTTTGCCGTTCCTTCCGGTCAGATCGACCTCTTTGTGAAGGACTTCAAATACCCGCAGGTATTCCGTACCAACCTCGCCATTGATCACACGCTGCCCAACGGCATCCGCGCTTCGCTGGAAGGTACCTATACCAAGACGCTCAACAACGTCCTGTACACGCAAGTCAACTCCGATCCTACGGTTTCTTTCAACTGGAGCGGTTCGGGCGACGACCGGCCGGTATATGTCAACAAGAACATTGACAACACCTACAGCGCCGTTTACGTCGGTTCCAACACCAATGAAGGGTATACCTACACGATCACCGCTACCCTGGCCAAGGATTTTGCCAACGGTTTCAACACCTACCTGGCTTACACCTACGGCGATGCCTATGCTGTGAACGAAGGCACCTCTTCTCAGAACTCTTCGCAATGGCGGGGTCAGATCAACACCGACGGCCGTAACTTCCCGGTACTGGGTCGCTCGGACTTCGCTATGGGCCACCGCGTGCTCGCAGCCCTCAACTACAAGCTGAAGTGGAATGCCGATGAAAACGCAGCTACGACCTTCTCGCTGTTCTACAACGGCCAGTCGGGAACCGCTATGTCCTACATCATCGGCGGCTCATCCGGCCGGAATATCAACCTGGAAAGGGGTTCTACGAGCGCCAACCGCAGCCTTGTTTATGTTCCTGCCAGCCAGTCTGATATCAATCTGGTAGACTATACCAGCGGCGGCAATACCGTTACGGCAGCTCAGCAATGGCAAAACCTGAACGCATTCATCGAATCCGTTCCGAGCCTGAAAGACCACCGCGGGGAATATGTTGACAAGAACAGCGCTTTCGCTCCGTTCAGCAGCATCCTTGATTTCGCCATCCGTCAGGACGTCGGCATCAAGACCGGCAACACGACGCAGAAACTGCAGTTCTCGCTGGATATCTTCAACGTCGGCAACCTGATCAACCCGAGCTGGGGTACGGTCTATATCGTTCCGGGCAGCAACTTCAACAACTACGAATTGCTGAACTTTGAAGGATATTCGGCAGACGCCAACGGCAACAACACGGTACCGAAGTTTTCCTATCGCGGCGGAACCAACACCGGCAAAGATGCATTCAACATCGCCGGTACGACCTCCCGCTGGCGGATGCGTTTCGGCGTACGGTACATTTTTAATTAAGTCGTAAGTTATTAGTCGTAAGTGGTAAGTGGTAAGTCGTAAGTCGTAAGTTATTAGTCTTAAGTGGTAAGTCTTAAGTATTATGGGGGTTGCCACAAAGTTTTTTGCGACTTACCGCTAAACTTACCCGGGGGTTTCCCGGCATGACAACGGCATTTCCCGCAGGTATTGCATCCCGGCAGCGATCAAGGTTGCCGGTTGCAAAATCTGCGGGATTTTTTTTGGAACTTTCAGCGGGGATCACTGCGTCAGCGGGATCGGCGACATGGCATTCCTGACCGTCAAGGGGAGATCTTCCCAGACCTGCCGGAACGGCGGATAAGCTTTTATCAAATCCGGGGCGTAGGTATGCACGCGGGCGCCGGACGCCATCGCGTAGAGGGCCACGCTGCTGGTGGCCAGGTACATGTCAGGCTGGGCGCTGACGGCTAGTTCTTCCAGAGAAACCGACGGCGGGATCTCTTCCCAGGAAAAGGCGCCCTGGAATTCGTTCAGTAATGTGCGGATGACCGGGGCGGAAAGGTCCTGCGCGAGTTGGGCCGGATGGAATTTCACGTATAGCCGGCCGGGGCCTTCAGCGGCAAACCAGGCAAAAAACGCCTTCAGAATACGGATTTCAACCTCTTGCGGCAATTCTCCGAATTCGACATACGGACCCAGCACCAGCACCTGTTTGAAATGGGCCAATTCCGGCCTGCTGCGGAAAGGCAAGGGCAATTCAATTCGGTTTTTAAACCCATTGAAGGCAAACGGACTGAAGGCGAAAACGCCTTTGTATTTGGGGTGGCCGGTTGAAAAAGGCGGCGGGAAAGCGGGGATTCTCCCTTTCAGGAAAAACAGATGACCCAGACCGACCAACGGCCTTTTCCAGTTCCTGCGGCGCCCGGGATTGCCGGCGCAACTCAACTTGCCTTCTTCCAGGTAATAGAACCCTTTGCAGCCGGGATGGGTGATCAGGGCGTGATACCGCAGATCGTAGCTGTGGGGCGCGATCAATTGGAATCCTTCGGGTGCAAAGTCGCTCAAACACCGGTCGATGCGGGACAGGCTCCGGTAATTCACCCGGATTTGTTTCCCCCAATTCAAAGCGTCCGCTATCCTGAATTCGAATAAAGGCGCCTGATCCAAATCAAAAGTGTGGACAAACTCCGCCGGCACTGCCGCCCTGCGGTCCCGGATCCAGAGGCAATTTTCAGGGTTGAGCTGAAAGTATTCCACTGCCTTGCGGGCGAATTGCAGTGTGAGGTTATTATGTACCAGCAGAACCAGTTTCATGGCTGCTATGCCAGGTAGGTTTCATAGAATTCACGGACGGCGCCCTCCCCTCCCCTCGTGTCCAGGCGGATGATGCCCGGGATATTTTTGATGACCGGCAGGGCGTTAGCCGGGCAGGCGGCCACGCCGACCCGGGTCAGCACTTCCCGGCAATTGATATCGTCGCCGATATAGGCCACTTCGGACAACTCGAAGCCTTCTTTTTTGCAAATATCCAGTACGGCATCCAGCTTATCGCCGTGCCATTTGCCCTGGTACAGGTAATCCACTTTGAGTTTCCGGGCCCTGCGCTCCACCATTTGGGTATTCTCGCTGGTCACCATGGCCGTTTTGATCCCGGCTTTTTGCATCAGGTTGAAAGCCATTCCGTCGTGGGTGTTGAATTTTTTGAGTTCATCCCCGTTTTCGGAATAATACATGCCGGCGTCCGTCATAACCCCGTCCACATCGGAAACAAAAAGGCGGACCTTAAGCCTGGGGCGATCGCTCATGCGGTGTTTGCGGATCAGTTCCTCCATAACGACCCAATCGTGGGGTTCGTCCAGCTCGGTGGCCATGAAATCCGGCAATTCGCAGACGGCGATCTGGCCGCTCAGCCGGTTACCGGACTGTCGGACGGCCCCGACCTTGCTGATGTAGAAGGCGCCGTTTTCCATCAGCTGGCCGTCAAAATCCTGGCGCCTCGGCCGGCTGCGGTAATCATAATTCAGGCTCTCCCCTGCCGGCGACCAGAAAAACCGCTTGATCCTGACGCAGGTCAGCAGGGAGTCGGCGCCGGATGACCTGAATTGTTCCAATCCCGCTGTGAAGTCCGCGGTCCTGGTGAGCGGCGAAGTGGCCTGAACCAGCAGGAACAAGGCGTCCTCCGGTTGCGGATGGGCATCCAGGAATTCCAGCATGACGGATTCTGTGGAGGAATGGTCGGCAGCATTGGCCGGCGACCTTCTGTAGATCCGCAATTTTGAAAAGCCGAATTCACGGGCGGTCTGTTCGATCTGATCGCAATCTGTGGCCAGGTATACCTCGTCCACCTGTTCGCATTGCTGGAGGGCGTCCAGGTTCCACCAGATCAGGGGGCGGCCGCAGATCGGCCGGATGTTCTTGAATTCGATGGATTTACTTCCGCAGCGAGCCGGAACAAAGGCGATCACTTTGCTCATTGGGTGCGGTATTTGAGTTTGTCGCGCTGTACCGATTCAATGCCCAGGATCTCGTCCGGTTTGTATTGCAGGGCTTTGTAGGTTGCATTCAGATCGCGGATCATCTTACCCAGTCCCGGCGGTTCGAGGGAGGCCGCGTGGTCAGTCCCTTTCCAGGTCCGGTCTTTCGTGAAATGCCTTTCGATCCAGGTGGCGCCCAGGGTGAAGGCTGCAATGTCGATGGCGATACCCAGGTGGTGGCCGGAAAAGCCGATGTCTTTCACCCGGTCGCCGAACCTTTCGCGCAGGCGGTTGATCTCCAGCAGGCAGACATCCTCAAAGGGTACGGGATAACCCGACGTGCAGGCGTACAGCACCAGGCGGTCTTTGGCCTGTCCGGTTTCTTCAAAGAAGGCTACGAGTGCGTCTTCTTCTTCCCGGGTTGTCATGCCGGTAGAGGCGTGGACTTCACCCTTGAATTCATCGCGCAATACGCGCAGCATCTCAAAGTGGTTGTTGCAGGCGGAGGGCACTTTCAGGAAATCGGGGTTGAGGGCCGCAATTTCACGGGCGGAAGTGACATCCCAAACGGAGGTGGAATAGCCGATGCCCAATTCGTCGCAATAGGCTTTGAGCTCAGCGTGTTGTGCGGCGCTGAGTTCGAGGAATTCGCGGTGTTCGCCGTAGGTGGCGCCATAGGAATTGTAGGGTACCGGATGAGGGGCGTTGTATTGCTCGGGCGTGAGCAATTCCTTCGGCGTCCGTTTCTGAAATTTGGCGACGGAAGCGCCGCATTCCCTGGCCAGCCGGATCAATTCCTTGGCGATGTCCATCTGGCCCATATGGTTGCAGCCGATCTCGGCAATGACTTTTGCTGGTTGATAATGGTTAAGCGCCATAAGATTTTTTGATTTCTTCGAGATTTTGGGCGGTTATTTGCCATAACCGCGCTTGTTTTTCAATAACGGCCTGTTCATAGGCATCCAGGTTTCGGATCATTTCGTCCACCTTATGAAACAACATATCCGGCAAATTAGGTTGATTGATGTCGATACCCCAATCCGGCGCCTGGATATCGTCCAGAAAATACTGGAGCTTATTGTGGGAAACCACGGACAGGATCGGTCTTTCGCAACCGAAAGGGATCAATTGGGCGTGGCCCCGCATACCCAGGACGAGGAGCGGTTTGCGGTAGGCTTCCAGCACAATGGCGGGCGGGCGTTTGTAGAGCCTTTCCAGGCGAAAATCCACTTCCAGGGCTTCCAGGTAGGGCAGGAAATGCTCATCGTCCGGATGGTGGGCGTAATAATGGATCGGCGCCAGGCGGGAAACCGCCTTGATGCCGCGTGCGAGTTCGGTCAGCATTTCCCCCATTTTTTCGCCGTACCGGAATTGGGGCCGGTCGAAGGCGCAGTTGAGGGCAATAAAGGGCGGAACCTCCGGCGACCGGCGGGCCTGATCGCCGTACAGGGAAGCCGCCAGGGTGGTCATGCAGGGCTGGAAGCGGAGTTTGTGGTGCAGTTCAGGCGGCAGGTAGGCTTTGACCTGTTCGATGCTGCCGTAATTGCGCAGGCCGATAAACACCGATTTTTCGGCCAGCAGGCGCAGGTGATCCCGGAAAACGGGCGCGAAATCGGGTTGTCCGCGGAAGCGGTTGTAGCCTACGGCAAAAACGCTGATGGGCACCTTGATCTTATCGAGGGTATCGAGGCTGCAGGACCATTGCCAGCCGCTGAGTTGGTTGGGGTTGGTATCGCGCAGGAAGAGACCTCCGCCGCCGATGACCAGGCCGTCGCTGCTGTTGATGCGGGCCAGCGCCCGGCGGTCCACCACCTTATGAACGTGTTGCTTGTTCCAGGCGGAGCGCCCCAGTTGCCGGTCGTACAGATCGCGCAAAACCACGGGGAGCAAGGTATCGCCGGCATTGTAATGGCCGAAAAAGGCGACATGGGTCAGGTTGAGGCCGCTTTTGACCGAAGGCCCTCTGGACAGTCTGTACTTTTTTCGACGGCTCAGGAAGTCGTACATGGCATCTGCGAAGGGATATACTAAATCTTCCAGTCCGTTTTTTAATCTTTTCCTGGCTTTGGAGAATTTTTCGAACCGACTTTTTAACTTCCGTCGAAACGTCCCTTTGTCATAAGCTGCAACCCTGGCGCGAACGGCAGATGGATCATCGTAGAAGGCATTTGGAGAAAGGGGCGCAACGGACTTACGGGCCAGGACATTGATGAAATCTCCATTCCAGGTGTGATTGATCACCTCAAATCCGTTTTTGGCCAGAAATGCCGTCAACGTTTTATAGGAAAAGGTATTGATGTGTACATCCCAAAAGAAAAAGTCCTTATTGGGGCCGTATATCCGGTCAATAGCCGGACATTCCAGAAAAAGCAGCCCTTCGTCTGCCAGCAATTCTGAGCATTTCAGCAGAAACCTATCCGGCGAATCCACGTGTTCAATCACATGAAAGCTTGAAATCAGGTCAAATTTCCGATCATCGGAAAACTCTTCCAGAAAACAATTTGCTATGGGTAAACCGAATTGTTCCTTCACGCTGGCCGTATAGGTAGCATCGGGTTCAATACCGACAACTTCCCATCCTGCCGCTTTCAGGTACCGCAAAAAACTGCCGGTCCCGCATCCGATTTCCAGCGCTTTTGCGGGGTGATCCGCATTGCCTTTTTTCCAGATATTCCCGTTGGTGTAATCGGATAAAATCCTGTATCGGGTTGCAGCCTGATCCTCTGATTGGCGAAGTTTTTTAAACGTTGGCTTATCAGACTGGCGAGCAGAAGAAGAAAACCCACCGGACTGATAGATTTCGGAATGCCTGCTCCAATCCGGGCGGGGAAGGATAAATACAAATCCGCAATTTTCACAAATATAATTATCGACCTTTTTACTGCCTCTACCCCGGTTATGCAAAAGAGAAAGCTTCGTTTCACCGCAAAGCAGGCATTGAACTGTTTGGCTATGGCTCATCCGGATAGTTAAACAACTTGAAAGCGCAAATATAATCCAAGGCTTCGACTTATCAACACGGGAAAAGATCCATGATTGACAGAATTACCTAATTTTGCGCTCCATGGGCATTATCCAAAGGCAAAGCATCAAATACAGCGTTGTCAATTATGCAGGCGCTTTGATCGGCATGGTCAACGTTCTTTTCATTGCGCCGCTTGCGCTGGATGAATATGGTTTGATACAGATCCTGGTAGCGACCGCGACTTTATCCCTTCCGTTCGCGAGCCTGGGGAGCCATACCCTACCCGTCCGGTTTTTTCCTAAATTCCGGAATCAGGAAAACGGCCATTCGGGTTTTCTAGGATTTCTGCTCCTGGCTTCATCCCTTGCCTTTATTGTTTTTGTTTTTGCGGTATTCCTGTTTTGGAGTCCCATTTTCCAATTTTTCACCCAGCGAAATGAGGACAACAATTATTTGCCTCGTTTCCTGGCCTATTTTATCCCGCTTGCTTTTTTTATCCTTCAAATCAACATCCTTTCTGCCTATATTTCCAATTTCCACCGGATTGTCTGGCCAACAGTAGTAAATGAGCTTTTTCTGAAGGTTGCCGTGCCTTTTCTGACGCTCCTGTTTATCTGGCATTTCTTGTCCGTTCAGTGGCTGGTCCTGCTCGTTTTAGGCGCTTACGGCCTTATCGTGGCAATGCTGCTGGCTTACCTTTTATATCTCGGTGAACTAAATTTGAAGATCGATTGGCCGAGGATACGAAAGCTGATCCCCGAAATGATCAGGTATGCCTTCTTCAGTTCTTTAGGCAGTATAGGCAGCCTGTTGGCCTTTCAGATCGATGTCATCATGCTCGGCGGCCTTGCAGGGCTGAAAAATACAGGTATTTTTTCCTTAAATAATTACATTACCAATACCGTAGATATCCCTCAAAGAGCCATTCAGAAAATAACGGCCCCTATTATCGCCAAAGCCATTGAGGAGCAAAATATGGCTGAAATCCAGTCAACCTATATAAAGACTTCATTGAACTTGTCACTTGCAGGATTTGGGCTTCTGATCCTGATCTGGTTCAATCTTGACAACCTCCTGGACATACTCCCCTCTGGAGAAACCCTCAGAGCGGGTAAATATGTGATCTTGATCCTTGGAATAGGAAAGATATCCGACCTGATTACAGGTGTAAACGGACATATCATTTTCTATTCGAAATACTATCGGACAGGGTTTTACCTGATTCTGGTCCTTGGCGGTTTGAATATTCTATTCAACAGCTATTTCATCCCAAGATATGGCGTGAACGGTGCAGCTATAGCAACAGCCTTGTCTCTGACAAGCTATAATGTTTTAAAAACCCTTTATGTCTATTTCAGGTTCCGAATCCACCCTTTCACATCAAAAACAGGCATACTGCTGCTGATCAGCGGCTTCGTCATTGGATTGGCATATCTATACCCATCCACAGGCAATGATTGGCTGGATCTGATATTCAGGTCGATTATCCTGGGCGGGGCATTTGCAGGATTAATATTTTATTTTCGTATTTCGGAGGATCTCAATAATGCATTAGTCGGCTTCATTAAAAAAATCAGGCCCTGAATCACGGTCTTATTGAGGAAATAATCAGGGTTTTCTCGCGAAGCAGCACCCTGCCCTTATCATCCGATACAACTATCAGATAAACGCCTGAGGGAAGATTATCCAGGTCCAATGCAGGTTTGAATTCAGTCCTTGCTACCCTTTTCCCTTGCATATCGAAGACCTCAACGGTCCGACCGTTTTCGTCAAAGAACCTCAACCGGCCGGTCGAGGATAAATTGGCAAAACGCATACCGCTTGTTTCCTGAGCACGAACACCAACTAAAGGGTAATCAGGTATTCCGCAGATCTTTTTAATCTCCGCCAATGTAAATGATCCCCGAAAAAACCAGATATCATCCAGGGCTCCTTCAAAATAATTGTGGATTTGGCTCAACTCCGGATTGTCATAGTTTGGGTGCTGGGCGCCCAGGATCAAACCTCCTCCGAAATCAACATTTTCCGGAGGCCCTTCTCTTGTTGCCACCAGTTCACAATCAATGTAAAGCTCGATTTGGTTTCCTTTTCGCTGTCCCAGTACGTGGTGCCATTGGCCGTCTACCCAAGGCGCGGTCTGGAGATCCATAAACAAGTTGGGAGGTGTGCCGTCGCCTGTAAAAAACCTAAACCTGGTAAAATCGTCAAATCCGTTGATCCGAAAATAATAATTTGGATCAGATGTACTTCCTCCTTTGTGGATCAGTGTTTGAATGTCATCAGAATTTTCTCCTTTCATCCAAAAGGCAACAGCAAAATCGTTCGTATCAAAATTCAAAAAATCCACATTATTGAAAAGGATGAAATCATTTTCTCCATTAAACCTCATTGCTGAATTGGGTTCGCCAAACCTGTTTTCGGTAGGGGTTCCCCCGGAGACTTGTGCGGGAATTTCAGCAGGAAGGATTTCAGCAGTACCGTTCAATTGAATTTTGGCTACGATTTGCTGGGCTGACAATGAAAAAGTACACGAAAAAAAAAGGAGTGTGGTAAATAGTCGATTCATGAGATCAGAGTTTAGAAATATTATTCAAACCGGTCCATCAGCTTAGCAAATGTCTTCTGCTGAACACTATGGCCCGGGATAAGCAACAAAGTATTACAATCAAAGGTTAATTGGCTAGACAAAATAATTAAATATGAATAAAGAGGGTCTTTCTTTTCTGATTTTAACATTTTTTCTGCTCTCTTGCCAGAATATTCAAGATAACTCGACAGGCTCTGCCGCAACTACAGCCGGGGTTAAAGGTCAATCCACATTGGGAGATACGGCCCATCTTCCCGACCCCGGCCAAACGGCCAAAGGCGACACCCCCGCCCACCCCGAAACCATACCCGTCAAACTAAAGCCCGAGCCGGTGAAAAAAGACCGCCCTGCTGCGCCGCAACCGGCAGCAACCCCGCCCCAACCCGTTGAAAAACCAGCAGCCGGCTCAGCTCCTGCCGGGGATCCGCCTGCGCGCCCTGCACCGTCTGCCAGGCCCGGTCATGAAGCCTGGGATGCTCTCCTGCAGGAATACGTTTCGGGCAAGGGCAAGGTCAATTACGCCGGCTTCAAACAGGCGCAGGCCAAATTGGAGGCCTACCTCAAAGACCTGGCGGATAATCCGGTCCGCGACAACTGGTCAAAAGCCGGAAAAATGGCGTACTGGATCAACGCCTACAACGCCTTTACCATAAAACTGATCCTGGATCACTATCCCGTCAGCAGCATCACAGACATCGATAAGGGAAACCCCTGGGATACCAAATGGATCAACCTGGACGGCCGGACCCTCTCGCTCAATCAGATCGAAAACGAGATCCTCAGGCCAACATTCAAGGACCCCCGCATCCATTTTGCGCTGAACTGCGCGGCCAGATCCTGCCCTCCCCTGCTCAATAAAGCCTGGACCGCCGACAACCTCAATGCTCAGCTGGACAGCCGGGCCCGCATGTTCATCAACAACCCGGACTACAACCAGCTTTCGGGCAATCCGGTCTACGTGTCCAAGATCTTCGACTGGTACGCCGCCGATTTCGGCAACCTGATTGATTTTCTCAATCAATACGCCGCCCAATCCGTGCCGGAGGATGCCAGGATCGAGTACCGGGAATACGATTGGGCGCTCAACAAATAGCCCCTACCCTGCCCCATTCGCTTTCAGGCGCTATATTTGCAGCCAAAAAGCCGCCATGACCTTACCGACAGCGTTCATTGCTCAAATGCGGGAATTGCTGGGACCAGACCTCCCTGCCTTCCTGGAAGCCCTGTCGCGCCCAGCTCCGGTTAGTGTCCGGCGCAATTTTCAAAAATTAAAAAATTGGCGAGAAAATTTTGAAGGAGTAAAATGGAATAACGACGGAGTATATTTGGACCAACGGCCCGTCTTCACCCTCGACCCGCTGTTCCACGCCGGGGCCTACTACGTGCAGGAGGCCTCCTCCATGCTGATCTCAGCCGCCTTGCGCGGGATCCGGCTGGAAACGGAATCCCCTACCGTGCTCGACCTGTGCGCCGCACCGGGCGGCAAAAGCACCTTGCTGGCCTCCGAGTTGCCCGAGGGCCGATTCCTGGTCTGCAACGAAGTGATCGGCAGCCGGTACCAGGTATTGAATTACAATCTCGTCAAATGGGGGCAGGCCGGGGTGCACGCCAGTCAGGCCGACAGCCGGCATTTTGCGCCGCTGGCCGGCTTTTTTGACCTGGTGCTGGCCGATGCGCCCTGCTCGGGTGAGGGCTTGTTCCGCAAGGATCCGAGGGCCATAGCCGAATGGTCGCCGGCGCATACGGACTTCTGCGCCGGCCGGCAGCGCCGCATTTTAGGCGAGGCTGCCCAATTGGTCAGGCCGGGCGGCTTCCTCCTGTACAGCACCTGCACCTACAACACGAAAGAAAATCAGGAAAATGCCCGATGGACGGCCGAAAACCTGGATATGGATTTCATTCCCCTGGAAATTCCACCGGATTGGGGCGTGATACAGACCGAATGGGGCGCCCAGTGTTTTCCGCACCGGGTGCGGGGGGAAGGTTTTTTTCTGGCTTGTTTTCAAAAAAAAGGCGGGAAGGCATTGCAGGACCCTGCGAAAGGCTGGAAAAACTGGCTTCCGGTTCCAAAAGCCGTCCAATCCGCGCTCAATGAATGGATCGAACCCGATAGCAGCATGGTTTACTTTCAATCCGGCCAGGGCGAGATCAGGATCATCAGGGAGAGCGAACTGGCAAAAGCCCAATTGCTGGACAACAAACTCCAGCGTTTTCTACCCGGCCAGGCGGTGGGCATCTTCAAAGGAAAGGACTTCATCCCGGCGCCGGAACTGGCCTTGAATACCGGGATCAACTGGAAATTCCCGAGGGCTTCGCTTTCCAGAGAGGAGGCGCTGATCTATCTGAAAAAAGGCGCCCT
The DNA here is from genome assembly GCA_020636325.1 of Lewinellaceae bacterium. GTDB lineage: Bacteria > Bacteroidota > Bacteroidia > Chitinophagales > Saprospiraceae > JACJYC01. The sequence goes on along the minus strand of JACJYC010000003.1, from coordinate 442,569 downwards.
GCCGGGCAATTTTCCCCAGGGTTGGTTCGCGGTTGAATACGAGGGCCTGCCGCTCGGATGGGCGAAAGGCCTGAACAACCGGGTCAACAATTATTACCCTAAGGAATGGCGCATCATCATGGATATCCCGGAGAATTGAACTTGTTCAATTTCCCGACTCCTCCATTTGTCAGGCCAACCTGGCCATATCCCTGACGAGGATCTTGCCCCTGTTGAAGTAAATGAGGTCCGACTTGCGAAGTTCGTTTAAAACCAGCGTAACGGTTTGTCGTGAAGTGCACGTGATATTGGCGATATCCTGGTGCGTAAGGGAATGCTTCAGCAGCATTTCATAGCCGATCCTGCGGCCGCGATCGGACACGGATTCCTTGATGAATTCGATGATGCGGGTCCTGGCGTCCTTGAAGATGAGGGATTCAAGCTTGCTTTCAGCCCGCAGGAGTCTGGCGCCGAACAGGTTCATGACCTTGGAGGAAAGGTCGAAATTCTGGCGCATGATCTTTTTGAAGTCCTCGACCTTAAGGACAAATACCTGTACTTCCTCTTTGAGCACCTGCGCAAAATCCTGCCGTTCTTCTTCGCCGATCAGGCCCAGTTCGCCAAACATGGCCAGCGGGTGCACCAGCGATTTGATGACTTCCTTGCCGTCGCTGGAGTGGGTTCCGATCTTTACAGAACCTTTGGCCAGAAAATAAACCTGCTCGGAGGGTTCACCCGGAAGGTAAACAAAACTGTACCGCGAAAAGGTAACCGGCTTCATCATTTCAGCCAACCGGAGTTTTTCATCTTCAACCAATGGAGAGAACAGCGGAAATTGATTGATAAAGCCCAATTTTTGATCTGTGTTCATGATCCTTTTTTCAGTAGTGATTAAATTTTTGCAGGATTTTCGAGGCACTATCAATCATAATGACACGAAAAATTCGGTCCTCCCCTATCCGGGGCATTTAATTTTTTGCCTTATTTAAACGAATGGAAATTTTAAGTCGAAAAAGCAAACATTGCCAAATAATATTCCATCAATCTATACCAGACAGGCTATATTTAAAATTATGTTTCAAAATTAATTTAAGGCCCGCAAAAAACCGGCATGCCGTCAGTCAGGCGGCATTGCAGGGATCCTTTTATGGAATCAGGTAAGTTAATTGACTACCAGCAGGGAGTCCTGGGATTGGCTGAACCCGGCAAAATTGCCGTGGCCGTTGAGGATGTTGTTGTAAAGAATGACGGGATCGCCGAAGAAGCCGCCGTTGTCGGCGTCCTTGATCCGGGAAAGCGACCGGTAATAGAAGTAATAATCATCGGAAACGGTGCGCAGGTCGACAAAAAGCTTGCTGATAAGCTGCATTTCCGGGTCGATGTCGGCGGAAAAGCGGAATGTATAATTGCCGTTCAGGGGGTCGTCTTCGAGCAGGAGCCCCCCGCTCAGGTGTGCCGTGATATAATTGCTGTTGATGGATTTGCTGAAATATACCGGATAAAGGCGTGAATCCACGATGACGGTATCGCCGTCCAGCTCGATATAATCATTGATTTTCTGGTACAGGATCAGGTGGTAATAGTTCCGCTCATCCGGGTTGTCGTGAAAACTGACGCTGACGGTGAAATAATACCTTTCCAGGCTGGATTCCGGCACTTGTTCCATTTCGATCTTGTCGATGCGAAAGGCCGTCAGATTGATTTTCGGCGGGATGCTGCTTTGGGCTTCCACGGTTTCAAACCCGGGGGCTTCAACGCGGATGGTATAGTCAATCCCCACTTCGGGCCGGCTGGAAACGGTTGTAAAATAAGGGCCTTCCTTGGTATTTTGCGGAATCACCAGTTTAAGTTCTTCCAGGGTGAGGTCGCCTTCCATCAGCCAGACCCGTGCATTCGAAATGTATTCTTCCGGCGCGTTATCGAGTACGGAGCGGCTGCGGGTAACCTGCACCTGAAGTGCCCGGTCATTGGTGAAATTGCTGATCACTACCAACTTGGGTGCGGGATCGGGTTGGTTAAAGTCAAGGTCCTCCTCGCAGGTAGATGCGCTGAGCAACAGGATCAAAAAGCCGGAGATAAGCGGGAACAGCCGATTCATGAAAGCTGATTTGCCAGACAAATATATTGATTTTTTTAATGGTGTAATAAAAACATTTCAGGATTTATGAGATCAGCCACCATTTCAGCAGCCATCCGAGGCTGATTCCCAAATAATTACCGACCGCGTACCCCAGCAACCCCAGCGCGATGCCGTTAAAAACGAGCCGGCGGTTGCCGATCACCGCAGCCACCTGGCCGATGAACGCGGGGCCGTAAATGCCGGCCGTAGAAGCGATCAGGCAGGTGTCCCGGTCGATGCCGAAAACCCGGCAAAACAGGAAATGGAGGATGATGGTTCCGCCGAGGGCCAGGCAGGAAAACAGGATAATCCCTTGGCCGGTCTCGATCAAAGCCGCAAAATCGGCCTGCAATCCGAGTGCGACGCAAAATGCCAGCAGCAGGAATTCGCCGGTTTCGAAACTTCCGGGCCTGTTCCTTACCGAGGGTACAAAGGAAAGGGCCAGGCCAAGGGTGGTCAGGCATAAAATGATCAGGGCAATGTCCTCCAATTTGCCCGTGAACAGCAAACAAAGTCCGACCGAACCGGCTACGACCAGAACGGCAAGCCCTGCGCTGAACAAAACGTCTCTTGCCCCGAACCTGGGATTTTCCCCGATTTCAGCCGCTTCGGCAACTCCGGCAACCCGGTAGGCAGGCAACCATTTGAGCAGCAGCCCCGGCAGGAAAGAGCTCAACAGCACCAGGTATACCCCGCCGCCGAAAATATCCGCTGCATTCACGGCGATCAGCTCATTTTCCGATGCGCCGAGCGCCAGACCGATGGCCTGCATATTGGGCGTTCCGCCGGTGTACATCCCGGTCAGCATGCCCGCCAGCCGCCAGGAGTCGGTAAGGTGGTGCCGGAAAGCCCAGGCCGCCAATGCCGTACTGAATATGCCGGCCGCGGCGCACAACCCGAAGGCCAGCAAAGGCCTGCCCGCGGTCCGGATCTGGCCCAGGAGATCGGTTGGAAACAGCAACAACGGCAATGCCAGCAGCAGAGCCCCCTGCATAGCCAGGGAGGCGACTTCGGCATCGATGGTCAGGCCGGGGAAATTCCCGGCGGCAATGCCGATCGCATAACAAAATACCACAGGGCTGATCCAATCCGGCAACCATCCCTTTTTGCTGAGCCACCGGCCCGCCACAGGGCTAAGCGCGATCAGCAGCATTTCGAACAGGGCGACAGGTTTCATTCGGGAAATTGTTCAATATTTACCAACAGCCCGCCGCTCCAGTCGAGCGACAAACGGCAGTCGGTCACTTGCTGATGCTCCAGCATCCAGGCGGCCAGCGGTGTGACGACGTAGCGGTCGATGGCCCGCTGCAGGGGCCTGGCGCCGTACCTTTCGTCAAACCCCGTATTGACCAGCCAATCCACCAAACCGGGAGAAAAGGCGAGGGTCAGCCGGCGTTTGGCGATCCCTTCTCTGGCATCCAGCTCCCGCAGCTCCTTGAAAGCGATCCTTTGAATATCCGCTTGCTGCAGCGGGTTGAACAGCACCACCCCATCGATCCGGTTAAAAAACTCAGGCCGGAAAAACCCTTCAATGGCGGACATATAATGCTTTTCCTCCGAGGTCGTTTTGGTGAAGGCGATGGACTGCTGCCTGGAAGCGCCCAGATTCGAGGTCAGGATGATCACCGCATTCCTGAAGTTGGTGATGCGGCCGAAGCCGTCGACCAGATGCCCTTCATCCAATACGGTGAGCAGGGCGTCAAAGATCGCGGGGTGCGCCTTTTCGACTTCATCCAGCAGTAAAACGGCGAAGGGCCTTTCGCGGATTTCCTTTACCAATTGGCCCGGTTCCTTACCTTCCCCGATCAGCCGGGTTATCATGGCCGGGTGCTGAAACTCGCTCATATCCAGTCGGATCAGCGGGGATTTGTTTTGTCCGGCCCCGAAGAAATACTCTGCCAGCACTTTGGCGCTGGCGGTTTTGCCCACGCCTGTGGGGCCCGCAAAAATGAGGGTGGCGATAGGCTTTGCCGGGTTGTTGATCCCGGCTTTGAAGACCTTGACCACTTCGCAAAGTTTATCCACCACATCATTCTGTCCGATGATCCGGGTACTGAAGAAGCTGCGGAGGGCCTCGCTTTCGAGCAGGATCTCATCGCGCAGGAACAGTTCCGGCAAGCCGGTCTGCTGGATAAAATTCCGGATCACTGCGTTCTTGTCGATCCTGGACAAGGCGCGGTTCTCGGCTTCATTGAGGCAAAAACCAAAAAACCGGATCGCTTTACCCGGAAATGCTTCGTAAGGATAATACCGGAGCAGGAGCCGGTGGGCCAGCATGCGGGCATCCGGGGTGATTTGTATTTTGAATTTCTGGGCTGCAAAATCGGCCAGCTTGTCCAGGATGGAAAAGACCTTGTTTTCGGGCATTTCCGTCAGCCGGATCAACTGGAAATTCTGGACAAAACCGGGCAGCAGCCGCCGGATCGTTTCCAATTCCTCTTCGGTCGTTTCGCCGACGATCTGGAGTTTGCCGCCCTGCAGGAAAGGGATCAGGAAAGCGCCCACGCTGTCCTCGGCGCCTTCCCCGCCGGTCTGGATCAGCTGGATGATGTCCATGACCCAAAGGATCCCGTTGGCCGACATGAGTTCCATGATCAGCTTTTCGCAGGTTTCCTGCCATTCGCCGAGGTACCTGGCGCTGGCGGTTATGCGCTGGGACATGATGCGCCAGAAGGTGAAATCGAGTTTTTGCCGGCGGCTGTGCGCACTCAACCTGCGGACGGCCGTCGAAATCAGCGCGCTTTTCCCGACGCCTCTGGGGCCGACGACCAGTACGTTGACCCGGTTGTTGATCAGTTTGTCGATGATCTCGGAAATCTCGGCTTCCATTTCCCAGGCCGCATCCGGAATAAAACCGCTTTTCTTGCCCGAAGCCTTGCTCACCTTGAGGGGGTATTGTTCGGCCAGGTGAGATAGGGTCGGGAAAGAACGTTGCCCCGGGAAATGATTCCAGACCGGCTCGCGGTCTTTGTTCACCTTCAGGGTGATCTGGTCGAGTTTCGGTTTGGGAAAGGTCAGTTGCCGGTAGATCTTTTCGGGCTCCATCGCATTGGAGAGGGAGGTCAGAAAATGGCTGGCCAGAATATCGAATTGCCGGGCGTCGTAATAGATGAAATGTTTGTTGAACAGGGGAAAAAAACAGGCATAGTGCCCGCGTTCCGTCTCGCCGAAAACAGCGGGAGTCGACAGTTCGACCTGATGGGCAACCGGGAACGCCCCCATTTTGTCGATGTAAGAAGGTTGAATAGCGACGTTGACCATTTTGAGTTTGGGCTCCAGCAGGTCGATATAGGGGTATTCGTTGTGCCGCTTGTAGATGCGTTGCAAATGATTGGAAAGGGAGGTTTTAAGGGCCTTTACATCCTTTTCAACCAGTTCGTACTCCGTACCGACCAGTAATCCAAGAACAAGGCCGGTATCCAGGGTATAAACCAATAAGGGGTAATTGATCTTTTCCATTCGGGTGGAAAGATAATTTTTTTTCGGCGCTCTATTCCACTTCCAGCATTAATCCTTTCAGGTAGGCCCCTTCCGGATGAAAGAGGTTGACCGGGTGGTCGGCGGGTTGGCCGAGCTCCTGCATGACCCTGATCTTGCGTCCTGCTTCGAGCGCAGCCGCTACGATGGTGTGGTTGAACAGGGGCCGGTCGATAACCTGAGAGCAGGAGAACGTCAGCATGATACCGCCGGGCATGATGCTTTTCAAAGCCAGGGCGTTCAGGCGCTTATACCCCTGGACGGCGCTGTGCCGCTTGGCGATATTTTTGGCAAATGCCGGCGGGTCCACGATCATCAGGTCGTAGCGGTCATTGTTGCTGCTCAGCCAGGGGATCACATCCGCGGTGATCGAACGGTGCCGCCCGGGGTCGAACCCGTTGAGGGCTACGTTCAGGCCGGTCCATTCCATGGCTTTGGCGGATACGTCTACCGAATCCACCGACTTCGCACCGGCGCCCAGCGCGTATATCGAAAAGCCGCCGGTGTAGCAAAAAGCGTTCAGCACTTTTTTGCCGGCAGCCAGGCCGCCGACCAGTTTCCTGTTTTCCCGCTGATCCAGGAAAAAACCGGTCTTTTGTCCGGCAGCCCAATCGACATGGAATCGATAGCCGTTTTCAAGTACCTCCGATTGATCCTGGGCGCCCCGCAAATAGCCGTTCTGGACGCCCTGGGCGTAAGTCTTGGGCAGGGTTTCCCTGCTTTTGTCGTAGACGGCCGTCAGCGCATCGCCGAAAACCTGTTGCAAGGCCTGCGCCAGGGCGTCCCGGATGAGGTGCATGCCGATGGAGTGGCATTGAACAACGGCCACACCGGCGTACCAATCGATGATGAGCCCCGGCAAGCCGTCGCCTTCGGCGTGAACAAGCCGGAAGCAGTTTGTTGCATCCGGCCGGGGCAGGCCTATTGCAAGGCGATAATCGGCGGCGTTCTGAATCCTGCCGGTCCAGAATGACTGATCCGGCCAGACCGGCTCGAAGGTAAAGATGCGCACGCAGATATTGCCGTCCTGATAATGCCCGGTAGCCAGGTGTTGCCCGGATTGGTTGCAAACCGCGACCGTATCCCCGTCGGCGGGACTGCCCTCGATGCGGGCAACGGCGCCGGAGAACACCCAAGGGTGGAACCGCAGTACGGCCGCTTCTTTTTTCGGCTTCAGGAAAATTTTCTTCATCGGGCAAAAATAAGAAAGCCGGCGGATGATGTTACTCGCCCGCCGGCTTCATTATTAAAAATCCGTAAACGGAAAATCTTAATCCCAGTCGTTGCGACGCCGGAAGTTGTCGCGGTCACGGTTCCGGTCGCGGTTGTAGCCACCGTCGCGGTCGCGGTCACGGTTGAAGCCGCCGCGATCCCCGCCGCCGCTGCCGCCGCGGTTGAAACCACCGCCGCCACCGCCGCCGCCGCGGTTAAACCCGCCGCCGCCGCCGCCGCGATTGAAGCCGCCGCCACCGCCGCCGCCGCGGTTGAAACCGCCGCCGCCGCCGCCGCCGCGGGATTCACGCGGTTCAGCTTGTTTAACAATGATGGTGCGGCCATCAAGTTCTGCTTCGTTCAATGCGGCAATAGCTGCTTTTGCCTCATCGTCATTCGGCATTTCAACAAAGGCGAAACCACGGGAACGGCCCGTCTCGTGGTCAGTAATGACCTTAGCGGAATCTACTTCTCCGTAGGCTTCAAAAGCCGTGCGCAGATCGTCGCTATCGGTTTCAAAATTCAACTTTGCTACAAAAATGTTCATTACAAAAAATAATTAATAATTAAAAATTAAAAAAGACCAACAAACGCATAAAAATTGAATAGCCAACGAACTAATCTTCCGCTGAACGCATAAGATATCCCTGTTGAATCGATCAGGAAATATCATCGTCCGGATTCGTTCCAACCGGACAGTCCACACTTAAGTTGTAGCTAGTGAAATGGAATACCATACTGAGGAAGGCCCGAATGACTGGCTAAAACTTAACACCCTATTAGCGCAAGCCTGAATGCATCCCGCCTTGAACGAGCGGGTTTTCATACAGCAAATGAAAAGGTACTTTTACTTTCACCGTACAAAGATAATCCATTTTTGAATACGAAACGCGGAGGCTCTCCACTTTTTAACGCGACGCCTCCATTTTTTAACATCCCCGCCTAATTTCCAGCTTTTTACAGGTCATTTTGTACCTTACCCGCTAAAAATCCGATTGCATGAAGAACATCTATCTACCATTAGTGATTACCGTGTCGCTATGCCTTCCCGCAGCGATTTTCTCCCAGGAAAAAAACCTGGATTACAACAAATTCCGGCAACTGTATATGGAGTTGCCGACGCCCAATTCCTACCGGACCGCATCCGGCGCGCCAGGGCATGAATACTACCAGCAACGGGCCGACTATGTCATGGACATCGAGCTGGATGACGACAACCAGATCGTCCGCGGCACTGAAACCGTGACCTATTTCAACCAATCGCCCGACCCCCTGAACTATATCTGGCTCCAGCTGGATCAGAATATGCGCTCGAAAGAATCGGATACGTACAAGATCCAGACCAACGACCTGGAGGGCCGGGTCGGCTTCAACCAGATCATGCGGATGCACAACCATTTTGACGGCGGATTCAACATCGAAACGGTCAAGGACGCCGCAGGCAAAGAACTGACCCACGTCATCAACAAGACCATGATGCGCGTCAACCTGCCGCAACCGCTGGCGCCCGGCGCCAAGTTCGTATTCAACGTAAAATGGTGGTACAAGATCAATAACCGCCTCAAGGACGGCGGCCGCTCCGGTTATGAGTACTTTGAAGACGAGGACAACTACCTGTATACCATCGCCCAGTTTTATCCGCGCATGGCCGTTTATAACGAGGTGGAAGGCTGGCAGCACAAGCAGTTCCTCGGCGCCGGCGAATTTACCCTGACCTTCGGTAATTTCGATGTTCGCATCACCGTGCCGGCCGACCATGTCGTCGGCGCAACCGGCGAACTCCAGAATGCAAAGCTGGTGCTGACCGACGCCCAGCGCAAGCGCATGGAAGAGGCGCGCATGAATACCAAAGATCCCGTATTCATCGTCACGGAAGCCGAAGCCAGGGATACGGAAACCAAGCGCTCGAAAGAAAAGAAAACCTGGGTTTACAAGGCTGAAAACGTTCGCGATTTTGCCTTTGCCACCTCCCGGAAATTCATCTGGGACGCGATGGCCGTCAAGTTCGGCGACCGGACCGTGATGGCCATGTCCCTGTACCCGAAAGAAGGCAATCCGCTTTGGGAAAAATACAGCACGCGCGTCGTGGCCCACACGCTGAAAACCTACTCCAAATATACCTTCGATTATCCCTATCCGCTGGCCTACAGCATCCATACCGACCGGATCGGCATGGAATACCCCATGATCTGCTTCAACGGCGGCCGGCCGGAAGCCGACGGCACCTATTCGGAGCGGACCAAGTTCGGCATGATCGGCGTCATCGTCCACGAAGTAGGGCACAACTTCTTCCCGATGATCGTCAATTCCGACGAACGGCAATGGACCTGGATGGACGAAGGCCTCAACAGTTTCCTGGAATACATCACCGAACAGGAATGGGACGCCGATTTCCCGACCAGCGGCGGACAACCGGTCAAAATCGTGGATTACATGAAACTCGACAAGAGCCGGCAAAATCCCATCATGACCAACTCGGAGTCGGTGATCAGCCTGGGGCCCAATGCCTATACCAAACCGGCGACCGGGTTGTATATCCTCCGGGAAACCATCATGGGCCGCGAACTCTTCGATATGGCCTTCAAGGAATACGCCCAGCGGTGGAAGTTCAAACATCCGACGCCGGCCGATTTCTTCCGCACCATGGAAGACGCTTCGGCTGTCGACCTGGATTGGTTCTGGCGCGGCTGGTTCTTCTCCACCGACAACGTGGATATCGCCATGGATAAAGTGGAATGGTTCAAGGCGAATACCCAGAACCCCGAAGTGGAAAACGCCATTACGCGCGCCAACCAGGACCAGGCCCCCAAATACGTCGGGGACCAGCGCAACGAAACCATGCAGACCGTGGTCAAGCGCGATCCGAATATGCGGGATTTTTACGATACCTACGATCCGCTGGAGGTGACCGTACTGGACAAGAAGGAGTACGAAAGGTATATTTCCAGCCTGACCCCGGAAGAAAAAGCCATACTGGACGCCGACTACAATTACTATTCGATCCACTTTAAAAATGTGGGCGGCATGGTCATGCCCCTGATCCTGCAATTCAAATTCACGGACGGCACCTTTGAGGACGTCCGGATCCCTGCTGAGATCTGGCGCCGCAACAACGACGAGATCAACAAGGTATTTTTCTTTGAAAAAGAAGTGGAAGAGATCGTTCTGGACCCGTATCTGGAAACCGCGGATACCGATCGCGGCAACAATTACTGGCCGCCGCACCGCGAGCCGACCAGGTTTGAGCTGTTCAAAGGGGGCGGCAGAGGAGGCTTCGGCGGCGGCAGTCGCGAAAACCCGATGCAGCAGTCCAGGAAACTGGAGAAGATGAAAGAGAACGGGAATTCCGGCGGTTAATTTTCCCTTTTAAAACTCGTGTTATTCCGGATTTTCATTTCAACACCCCTACATGTTGAGCCAACTTACTCTATTACGATAACCTTATTTCAATTGTTGAATGATGAAAAGCAAGAGAGCTAACAAAAATCGCCTTTCAAAACAGGGCCTGTTGTTCAGGGTCATGTTGATGGGGGTATTTGCCTTGTTAAATTTTCCGAATCTGAAGGCCAATACCTTTTACCCGGGACCAGACCTCCCGCCCAGGGTAATCAAAGGGGTGGTCACAGACAATGCGAACGAACCGCTGATCGGGGCGAACGTATTGGTCAAAGGAACTGCGAAGGGAACTGTTACGGATGCGGACGGGGCCTTCAGCCTGGAAATTGACGATTCGGATGAAATTCTGGTGATTTCCTATACGGGTTATGAAACCACGGAAATTCCGATAGGCAGTCAATCTGCCTTCACCATCGCCCTGAGTGAAAACTCCGCCATTCTCGGAGAAGTTGTGGTCATCGGCTACGGCGTTCAAAGAAAAGCGGATGTAACGGGCGCTACGGTGAATGTCAGTGCAGAAGAGCTGGCCTCCCGCCCGGTAAGGAATGTGGTTGAAGCGATGCAGGGCAAAGCGGCCGGTGTGGATATCTCGTCAAACGAACGGCCGGGTACCGTTGGGAACATTACCATCCGCGGTGTCCGCTCCCTTACGGCGTCCAACTCTCCGCTGTATGTTGTGGACGGTATTCCGTTGGTCACCGGCGTGGTCAGCGCATCGGGCAATGATGTGACGCTTGGCGGCATTGACAACCTCAACCCGAATGACATCGAATCCATCGACATTCTGAAAGATGCATCGGCCACCGCCATTTACGGCTCGCGCGGCGCCAACGGCGTGGTGCTCATTACCACCAAACAAGGTAAGGCCGGCAAGATGCACCTGGAGGTTAATTCTTCGCTAACCACTGAAAAGATTCATGAATTTTCGACTTTGATGAACGCGGCCGAGTACATTGAATACCGCCGTTGGGCCAGGTATTACATCGTCGGGCAAACCGTTTACCCCAGAGGAGACCAGCCGACATTTGCAAGTGACGAAACCATTTTTTCAGGTGATGCGTTTGCATTGGCCAACATTAAAAAAGGTTGGGCAAGCGGCACCTGGGATCCCTCCAAGGTAACTTCCACGGATTGGACCGATTTTGTCACCCGCACGGGCGTCACTACCCAGAATACGCTGAGCGCAAGCGGCGGCACGGATAAAATGACCGCCTACGGCTCGTTCGGGTACACGGATAATGTCGGGGTTGTAAAAGGACAAGACTTCAAACGCTATAACGGTATCCTCAGGATCGATATCAAACCAACCAAATGGTTCTCCTTCGGCGGTACCATGAGCGGTTCCTTCAGCAAGCAGGAATTCGGCCAATCCACCTCGGGCAACGTCGGGGTTTCGGTCAGGGACGGATTGTACGAAAGCGCGCGCACCATTTTCCAGTATGCGGTACCTTATGACGATGAGGGCAACCGGATCGACTATCCGGGCGGTGATATTGCCGTTAAAACCATCATAGGCGAGGATAAATTATCGCAGGACCAACGCACATCGATGCGGGCTTTCGGCAGTTTTTACGGTCAACTGGACATCGGCGCCATCATACCTGTACTGGACGGATTGAAATTCCGCACCAACTTCGGTCCGGATATCGAGAACTGGCGCGACGGCATTTTCCTGGATGCCGTTTCCGTGATCAGGAACGGTTCCTCTTACGCTTCATTGGAGAAATCGCAGCGTTTGTCCTATACCCTCGACAACCTGCTGTACTATAATAAAACCGCCGGGAACCACGATTTCGGCCTGACCTTGTTGCAGAGTCAGACCAAATTCAACTCGGAATCCAGTTTCATTTCGGCAGATAACGTTCCGCTGGCCAGCCAGAAATGGGATGCATTGGGCGCTGTCAGCTCCCTCAAAAGCTGGAGCTCCGGCATCGTCGAATCGTCCTTGTTGTCCTATATGGCGCGTTTGAACTACAGTTTCAATTATAAATATCTGCTGACCGTATCAGGCCGGTATGACGGAGCCTCTCAATTGGCGGAAGGCAATAAGTGGGATTTCTTTCCCAGCGTAGCGTTGGGCTGGCGCATCGATCAGGAATCCTTTATGGACGGCATGGACTGGATCGACCAGTTGAAGCTGCGGGTCGGCGTCGGGGTCACGGGTAACGCAGCCATTAACCCTTATTCCACCAAGGGCAGGCTGGACGCTATTTTCTATCCGTTCGGCAGCGTATCCACACCCGGACAGCTGAACGTCACCACCCTGGCAAACAAGGATCTGGGATGGGAAAAAACCACGCAGTACAACGTGGGGCTTGATTTCTCTATCGTTAAATCAAAGATTTACGGCAGTTTGGACTTTTACACCTCCAACACCAATGATCTGTTGGTGCAAAAATCCATCCCGACCACTACCGGTTATACCAACACGTTTGCCAACATCGGAGAGACACAATCCAAAGGTGTTGACCTGACCCTGAACACCATCAACGTTTCAGGCCGGAGTTTCGAGTGGACAACTACCTTGAACGCTTCCTATCAGGACAACAAAATCGTCTCTTTGGCCAACGGCAAATTTGACGACATCAATAACGGATGGTTCATCGGCCAGTCCCAGGATGTCATCTACGGTTATGAATCCAACGGGATCTGGCAGGCATCGGATGCAGCCGAAATGGCCAAATTCAACGACAACGGCCATACCTTTACTGCGGGTAATGTCCGCCCGGTTGACCAGAACGGCGATTATGTCATCGATGCGAACAACGACCAGGTCATTATCGGCAGCACGATACCGAAATACATCCTGGGCATCACGAACACCTTTAATTACAAAGGTTTTGAGTTATCCATATTCTTATATGGCCGCATGAAATACCTGTACAATACAGGTGGTGAAGGCCTTGTAGGCCGCTATAATCAAAGATTGGTGGATTATTGGACCGAGGCGGATCCGAATTCCGATTTTCAGAAGCCCATCTACTCCGAAGGTTTTGGGGATGAATATTTCCGCTCCCTTGGGTACAAAGACGGTTCGTTCCTGAAGATCCGGAATATTTCCCTGGGGTACAACCTGCCTTCGAGCGTTTCCAGCAGGATCGGCCTTTCCAGATTGCGGATCTATGCTCAGGCGTTGAACCCGGGGTTTGTCTTCAACAATGTACCCTGGATCGACATGGACGTAAGGTACCATGCTTCGAACAGAGGTTTTGTGACCGGCGTAAACCTCCAATTTTAATCATAGCTCAGCCTTAAAAGAATGAAAATCATGAAAAAACATATAAATTTTCATCTAATCTTATTGACGCTTCTGGCGCTGATGATCAGCGTGACCTCCTGCGTCAAGGACAGTTTTCTGGACGAAACCCTGAAGACTGAAAGGGACTATTCGTTTTATGATACGGAACAAGGCATCCAGGAATTGGCCGTGGGTGCCTATTACCGGGTCTTTTCCTCTCCGTTTGCATCCGAATATCAATTCGGGACCACCAATTACGGTACGGATGAGTTTCATTTGGGCGGCGACAAGACCAATGATATCTGGAACAATTACGACAGCCGTTTTGGTTCCATCATCGTAACCACCAGAACGAATGCGCAGGAATTCTGGGACAATGTTTACGTAGGCATCGGCCTGGCCAACCAATTGATTGAATCAGCTACCAATATTGAATCGACCAATCCCGCCATCAAAAACGTGGCATTGGGAGAAGGCTATTTCCTTCGCGCTTTCAATTACCTGAAACTGGTCCGTCAATACGGCGGCGTTCCGTTGAAGTTGACGCCAAGCACTACGGTTGAACTGGAATTCACGCGCGCAAGTGCGGAGGAGGTGCTGGCACAGGTCATCTCCGATTTTAAACAGGCCTACGACTTGTTGGATAATTCAGCAGGTACGCCCAATAAGATCAGCAAAGATGCCGCTGCCCATTTCCTGGCCAAAGCGTACCTGACCCGCGCCAGCGAGATCAACGACTCCTGGAACTCGGCTACAAAAAGCGCCGACCTGGACCAGGTCGTGGCCCTTTCCAATGAAGTCATCAGCCATCACCCGCTTGCCGGCAACTACCAGGATCTTTGGTATTATACCCAGCCTGACGGCGCGAATGAATCGCTGCCCGAAATGATTCTGTCCGCATCCTTCAGCCGCGATCCGGTCCTTGAGACGTACAACCAGAGTCACGTATTCTTCACCGCCCGTTATGACGACCTCCCGACGATGAAGCGCGACCTTACGGGAATGCGCCCGTACAGCCGGATGGCCCCCACGTATTTCACCTATGATGTGTTCGACCATATCAAGGATTCCCGGTTCTGGAAGACCTTCAGGACCAAACACAGGGTAAACAAAGGAGGTGATTTCAGCGGAACCAACTACACCGCAGGTGTGGATCTCGGCATCCTGTACATCATCAATTCGGCAAGTGACAACCGTTTTGCCAAGACCATCAACAACAATGATCCCGGCATTTTGTACAACGGCAAAACCATCCCTCACGTATTTGTAGCGCATGCCGCCGACGGCGTAGGCCTCCTGGCCAACCCGAGGTTTCCATCCTTATCAAAACACTTTGAATCGGACCGCACAGCCATCAATGACAACCGGGGCATGCGGGATGAAATCCTGGCGCGTTCGGCCGAAACCTATCTGATGGCAGCTGAGGCAAAAATCCGGCAGGAAAAGTACTCGGAGGCACTGGATTACATCAATACGGTTCGCAACCGCGGAGCTTACAAAGATGGAGAAGACCGCTCGTACTACATGGACGGCGCTGAATCCTATCCTACTTCCGCATTTTCCCAGCCGGCCAGCGACAATTCATACATGAATGAAAATTCTTATTATGAATCCAATAATATCCCGGTGACCACAGCTTCAACCGATCTGACCATCACCAGCGCTTCCGCTTTACCGGCAGAAGACGAAGCCGTGATCGCCAAACTCGGATATTCAAGTAATTATGACCGCATGTTGTGTCTGGTCCTGAATGAGCGTACCCGCGAACTCTGCGGTGAATGGCTCCGCTGGGAAGATTTAAGCCGCACCAAAACCCTGGTAGCCAGGGCTCGCGCTTATAACCCCGAGGCGGCGCCGAACATCCAGGATTACCACAACCTGAGGCCTATACCTCAGACCTTCCTGGATGCAATCTACACGGAAGGACGCCCGCTGACGCCGGCTGAAAAGCAGGCTATGCAGAATCCAGGGTACTAAGAACCGCGTCATATTGATTTGACTTCTTCGACCGGGAGAGCGGGAGGCATTACCTTCCCCCGCTCTCCCACTCACCTTTTCCGGCTTCGCCCGGCGACCTGCCTTCACTTCCACCAATCCGCAATCAAAAATGGACCGAAGATTTTTGTGCTTTTTCTTTTTTCTCGTTGCGTGGTCGGCCGGCATTGCGCAAATCAATGACGTGACCACGCCGCTGCACCTGATGCAGCCGGCCTATCCCTATGGCTACGGCAAGCCGGAAGTGAAGGACATTGAACAGGTGTTGACCCGTGTTTACGATTATCTGGTTCAGGTTACCCCGCCGCAATTGGTGGATAAAATATCCGGCAAAGAAATCTCAGACCTCACATCGGTCAATGAAAACAGCATCATGAAGCCCGGTGATTTCCGGCTCAACAGCTACGAGTGGGGCGTGACCTACGCAGGCATGCTGCTGGCGGCCGAACAAACCGGTCAGGCGAAATACTCGGCCTATGTGACCGACCGGCTGAATTTTCTTGCGAATGCATTGGCTGCCTTCGCCGATTTTGAAGAAAAGCATGAAGGCAAGGATTTCCAGCTCAAACATTCCCTGCACCCGCAGGCACTGGACGATTGCGGAGCGATCTGCGCAGCCATGATCAAGGCGGCCAGAGCGGGAAAAGCCGATATACAAAAAGGTGTGATCGACAATTACATTCGCTACATCAGTGAGAAACAATTTCGCCTGGAGGACGGCACCCTGGCCAGAAACCGACCGCAACCCAATTCCATCTGGCTCGACGACCTGTTCATGAGTGTGCCCGCGCTGGCTCAAATGGGCAGCTACAGCGGAGACCCGAAGTATTTTGACGATGCCGTGAAGCAGGTTCTCCAGTTCAGCAAACGCATGTTCAA
Source organism: Lewinellaceae bacterium (assembly GCA_020636325.1). GTDB lineage: Bacteria > Bacteroidota > Bacteroidia > Chitinophagales > Saprospiraceae > JACJYC01. Next base: position 426,274 of record JACJYC010000003.1, on the reverse strand, counting down.
CTACGAAAAAGGGCTTTTCATGCATGGCTGGATCCAGGAAATGGAAGAACATCCGCAATTCCACTGGGCGCGCGCGAACGGCTGGGCTTTAATGACCATGGTGGAATTGCTGGAAGTTTTGCCGGCCGACCACCCGGGCCGCGATCAGGTCCTGGATCTGTTGCGCCGGCATATCCGCGGTCTGGCCGCCTGCCAGGACGGAACCGGTTTCTGGCATCAACTGATCGACCGGAACGATAGCTACCTTGAAACCTCAGCAACGGCCATATACACCTATTCCATTGCCCGGGCCATCAACCGGGGCTACGTCGACGGAAAAGTCTACGGGCCGATGGTGTGCCTGGCCTGGCATGCCGTAGCCGGTAAAGTGAACGAAAAGGGTCAGGTGGAAGGGACCTGCGTAGGAACCGGAATGGGGTTCGATCCCGCCTTTTATTACTACCGGCCGGTTAACGTTTATGCTGCGCATGGGTATGGTCCGGTCCTGTTGGCGGGTGCGGAAATGATCGAGCTGGTTCGTACCCACGATATCCGCATCAATGACAGTGCGACCATGTTGTACCAGGAAAGCAAACCCCAGACCTGGAACTTTGATTTCGGTCCGGGCAAGGTAAAAGAAGGCTTTACCCGGATAGCGGAACGGGATTTATATACGGCAGAAAACGGGTATGGGCTCATTCCCCTCGGTGTTGTAAAAGGTTTTGCCCAAGCAGGAACTGATGAGCTGTTGAGCGACGGACTAAGTTCGGAAGGGCCGTTCTATTTCAATGTTGATCTGCCGGAGGGCCGGTATAAGGTCACCCTTGCACTCGGCAATCCGGAAAAAGAATCAGCCGTTACCGTCAAAGCGGAATCGCGGCGGTTGATGCTGGAAAATATAGCGTTGAAAAAAGGAGAAACGGCGCTTAAAACCATCATTGTGGACGTCCGGACGCCCCGCATCAATGCCACGGAAAGCATCCGGCTGAAAGACCGGGAACTGCCCTATAAGAACTGGGATAAAAGTCTGAACCTTGAGTTCAACGGCAAGAATCCATCGATCCGTTACATAGCGATTGAAAAGGCCGATGAGCTGCCCGTCATATTCCTGGCGGGCAATTCGACCGTCACCGACCAGGAAAACGAACCGTGGGCATCCTGGGGGCAAATGTTTACCCGATTTCTGAAGCCGGAAATCGCGGTGGCCAATTTTGCCGAATCCGGAGAAACCCTGAAAGCCTTCAGAAGAGAAAACAGGCTGCAAAAAATATTGAGCGTGATGAAGCCCGGCGACTACCTGTTCATGGAGTTTGCGCACAACGATCAGAAACCCGGCGGCAATCATGTGGATCCCTACACGACGTATCTGGAGGAATTGATGTTCTTCATCGCGGAAACCCGGAAAAAAGGCGGTATTCCTGTGCTGGTGACGTCCACCAACCGGCGCAAGTTCGACGAAAACGGCAAAATTGAGAACACGCTCGAGGCATACCCGGACGCCATGCGGCAACTGGCCGCAAAAGAGCATATCCCGCTGATCGACCTCAACGCCATGAGCAAGGCGCTGTATGAGGCGTTGGGCGTGGAAAACTCAAAAAAGGCGTTTGTCCATTATCCGGCAAATACCTACCCCAATCAAAAGGAGCCGCTGGCGGACAATACCCATTTCAACGCGTACGGCGCTTATGAACTGGCCAAATGCGTGGTGCAGGAAATCAAAAGCCAAAAGCTGGACCTGGCCAAATACATAACCGATGATTTCGGCGGTTTTGATCCTTCAAAGCCCGACCCGTTTGAAGGATTCTTCTGGCCGGAAAGTCCGTTTTCGGAAATGGTGAAGCCGGCTGGAAACTGATTGCTGTTACTCGTTCTTTTTTCCTTCAGTCAGATGGTTTAGCGTACCAATCCATCATTTGCAATCGCACCGTCTCCTCACTTGTAGTATCCTGAAGCAGGCTGACAAATGTCATTTTTTTAATTTCTAAACAGTATTGAATGAGCAACCGATACCTGAAATAATGAGCCAAGGTCTCCGTACTGTCCGGAAGGGTCATCCAACCCGTGTCGCTATCTTGCTCCGCCTTCAGAAGCGCATTAATATCTGTTCGCAGGTCTCCGAAATGAGCATGCTGTCTCGCTATGTATTCAGGGTATCCTTCCCACTTCCATTCAGGATATCCTGCAATCGGGTTTGATTTCCAAAGTCCATATTTTTTAAATTCCAAACAGTGCACCTGCACATGAGCAAGCATTTCTTCCAGATTGATTTTATGTCCGTAAAACAAAATGTAATTTTCTTCAAAATTAACCTCATCGCCGGTAAAGACTATCTTATTATAGAACGTTGCAAGTGCGTCCCTACCCAAAACTTTTTCAATCAAGCCCGGATACTTTGAACCGTCACTCAGGCATATGTCTATTTTAATATCCGGGTCGTATAGTTCACTTCCTTTAACTATGGAAACAGATCGTTCAAGCCGGGGTAAAAAATGTTCGTCTATCGGTTGATTATGATAGATCGTATAGTTTCCTGACATGGACTTGTTTGCATAAAGTTGTATTGGATTCAGCATGAACACAACCAGGAGACCAAAAAGGAACAGCCCTGTAAAAAGCAGGCGAAATGTCCAGTTTTTTAAGTGTTTTTTCATGGTTCGAAATATGTTGGGTTATATATCGCAGCCAGAAACAATCTTCATTCCTCAATATATTGATTTCGGCGAGCTCTTGCATATTAAAACCCCAGGCATTAAATTCAGAAGGTCGCCTTTAAACACTCATTGTTCGGGAATATCGCTATAAACTACAATGCCCCTGCTTCCGGCCGGGCCAAAAAGCAAGGGCATTGTGAAACGGTTTTCTTTAAAAATCATAACAGGATTCAATTTCTGCAAGCCAAGATAAGGCTATTTTATTTCTTCCGCAAAAGCCTCTTATGAAAAATTTATGGCTGATAGCCGCACATTCTAACAAGAATAAACAACCATAAACCCATATGAACTACTCACCAAACCTTGCTTCAGACCAAAATCACATCAATACACCCCCACCGTCAACATCACCAACGTACAAGCCGCTTCCCCCTCAATGCCGTTTTCCTGAGCCAATCTCATCAACTCCGGATTTTCCGTGCCCGGATTAAAGATGATCCGCCTGGGGTGGAGCCCAAACACATAATCGTAATACTGCGGCTGGTTTTCCGGCGATAAATAGAGCGAAACGGTATCGATGTCCTCCAGGTCCGGTTGCCCGTTCAGGATCGGAATGCCTGCGATCTCGCCTTTTTTTATGCCGACGGGAACCGGCTCAAACCCTTTGATCTTCAACAGGTGGACGGCCCGGTTGGAGGCCCTGTCGGGATTGGGGGAGGCGCCGAGGACGAGTGTTCTTTTCAATTTGAGCGGTTTTTGCGTGATCTATTGGTAAACTGCTTTTGGGGCGGGATTGTTTTATGCTTCATTGGTTCATTGGTTCATTGGTTCATTGCTGGGCGGCCGAATTGAGGTTGCATTTCGCCTTTTATCCCGGCTTTGGATATGATATGGTTTTATGGTTGCGTCCGTTTTAAAGTCGAAATGTCGCCTTACCCTGACTTACGACTAACAACTTACGACTTACAACTTACGACTTACAACTTACAACTTACGACTTACGACTTACAACTTACGACTAACTGCTTACAACTGCCCATCCATCCCCCCGCTAAGATTAAGAAGATTACCAAACCCCATTTCCTGCAACTGAAGAATGGCCTGCTGGCTGCGGCGGCCGCTTTGGCAATACAGCATTACCGGCCGGTCGGTCGGGATTTGGCGAGCCTGCTCCCGGATCATACCCAAAGGGATATTGATGCCGCCGAGGTTTTGCCGGTTATGTTCATCCGGCTCGCGCACGTCGATCAGGAAATAGGCCTCTTCCGGGTGCTTCAGGGATTTGAACGTTTCGGGTTCCACCTGGACAATCCGTTGCGAGTCCGGCAGGGGTACGCCGCAGAACCCTTCGTAATCGATAAGCGTTTTTACCGGCTCGAAATAGTGTTTCCGGAATTTAAGCGTCATGGTCCGGAGGCTGGCGGCATCCAGGATGAACAACTTGCTGTGCATGGGGGCTTCATACCCGCTGAGGATCTTCAGTGCCTCATTGGCCTGCATGCTCCCGATTATGCCGGGCAATACGCCGAGTACGCCGCCCTCTTCGCAGTTTTGTACCGCACCCGGCTCCGGAGGCTCGGGGAACAGGTCGCGATAGTTCGGGCTGCGCCCGCCGTTCTCCATCAGCCAGTTGAATACCGCCACCTGGCCTTCGAAGGCTGAGACCGCGCCGTAAACCAGCGGCTTTCCCAATATGAGGCAGGCATCATTGACCAGGTACCTGGTGGGAAAATTATCGCTGCCGTCGACAATGACGTCGTAGCTCCGGATCAGGTCGAGGGCATTTTCGCTGTTCAGCATCCGGTCGAACGCTTCCACCCGGATATGGGGATTCAAAGCCTCAATCCGGCATTTTGCTGCCTCGGCTTTGGGCTTTCCAAGGTCTCCGATCGTAAACAGGACCTGCCGCTGGAGGTTGCTCTCCTCTACCCTGTCGCCGTCCGCAATGCCGATCCGGCCCACCCCGGCGGCGGCCAGATATAACAATGCCGGACACCCCAATCCGCCGGCGCCGACCACCAGTGCGCTGCCGGCCTTCAGCCTGGCTTGCCCCTCCTGTCCAAATCCCGGCAGGGCGAAATGGCGGGCATACCGTTTTTGCTCGGCAATCGAAAAAAAGTCAGCCTGCCCGACACTTGTGTTAATTTTTGTATCTGTTGTGCTCATTGTCGAAAAATCCCCCTATATTCGTAAAACGAAAACAAATTATCAATCCCAAAACTAGGAACATGTATTGCTTCTGCACTGGATGCCGGAGATTGCAAGCCGGTATTGACCCACCTTAGTTGAATAGCATCCTTTTTCATTACAATTATTTGGTACAACCGGTTTAATGCAATCTGCCATGAACATCCCAAGAACGTACACTTATTTCTCTTTTGTATTTATGCTGCCCTGGCTTTGGGTCATGGTGCATGCGCCTGAGCATCATCCTTCCGGTCAGCATCCGGCCATGACGCCGTTGGATGAGCCCGTCCAGGTCGGCATTCCCGGGCAATTCACCGGTACTTTCGCCTATCTCAATGCTGCGACCAACGGCCCGCTGGACATCAACAACAACGGCGTACCCGATATTTATCCACCCTGTTCCTGCCGGTCCTATCCGGAATACGCTACGGGCGTCAACCTCGACAACCGCGTTTTCGACGATCAGGTGGTGGTCGCCACCGGCATATCGGGCCAGACCTGGAAAGTGAAAATTGCCGGCAACATGCTCAAGCCGGCCACACTGGATACGCTGGCCAACGGAGTGGTCATCCCGGAGGTCGGCCAAACCGGGGTCTATGTGCTGAAATTCGCCCACCGCGAGATCACAGGTTATCTCTATATCGTGGAATCGCCCACCGATTATCCGGGCCAGACCTTCGGCCCCGTGGAGAACCACTGCTATTACCCCGATGCAAAGATCGAATTGCTGGCCGACGAATACTGCGATGTGGATCCGGCCGTATCTCCCCTGGCTACCGTGACCAGCGCCTACGACAATAATTTCCTTCCCCTCACCCCCGTGGAAGAGCTCTGGACCATCACCAGGGTGGAGAACAACCAGTCTTATATTACCTCCACCTTTTCGCCGACCAGCCTCGGCGGCGGCCATTACCGCGTCCGGTACACGTTCACCGGCAATAACCACCCCAATCAGAGCCCCGTAAAAACCGGGTGCAATACGACCGTTTACAAGGATGTTTACGTCCATACAACGGTGCCCATGATCTGCCACAGTTCGCTCAACCTGACCCTGAACCCCAATACCTGCATTGCCAAGATCACGCCGTCGATGATCCTGACCTCCAACCCGACGGACATCGACCACTATACGATCACCATCGAGGATGAGGACGGGCATGTGCTGGGCGACACCATTACCAGCGCGCTGGCCGGACAAACCGTTGAGGCCACCATTTACGACCATTGCACCGGATTGAGCTGCACTACCCTTTTCAATGTCACGGACAATACGGCGCCGACCCTGACGGTACCGCCCAACATCACCATACCCTGTACCGGAGATTACAGCCCGGCCAGCACCGGATACGCCACAGCCACCGATTGCACCCCCGTGAACGTAACCTATACCGACCAGTGGATCGAATCGGTCTGCAATAACCCTAAGGTCAGGATCAACCGGACCTGGAAAGCCACGGATGCCGGCGGGCTGGTTTCAACCAAACTCCAGGTGATCTCCATTTCCAGGGCCACGCAGAACGATTTTTTGTTTCCGACCGACAAGGAGTACACCTGCGAACAATACGCCGCCAATCCGGCCATCATCGAAGCAGCAACCCTGGGCGCCGGCATACCGACCCTGGTTGACAACCCGCTGTGCGGTCTGATCTACACCCATCAGGATAATGTGATTCCGCTGTGCGGCAATCCGCAGACCAGTTTTTTCATCATCCGGACCTGGACGGTGCTGGACGAATGCGGAATCACCGTCTATACAACGGACGGCGGCGGCAACGACAACGTCCAGCTGATCCGGGTTAGGGATGTCACCCCGCCGACCGTGGCCACTCCGACCGTGACGGTAGGGTCGAATTTGAGCCCGCTGGACACGGGGCTGCCCAAATGTTCATCCACCGGTTTGATCCCGGCTCCGGTCGTGACCGACGCCTGCAATGATTTTACCATCCAGATTTTTACGCCGCTGGGTGAAGCCGTATATGTAAACGGCCAGGACGGCGCACAAGGAGGTTATATCCCGGCGCCCGGATTGCAATTGGGCCAGCACACCATCCAATATAAAGTAAAGGACGCCTGTGACAATATCCGGACCGTCAACGCCACCCTGATCGTGGAGGACCAGCAGTTGCCGCAGATGATCTGCAACAGCCTGCTCAACGTTTCGCTGGCCAGCAACGGGTTGGGCCAGGTGACGCCGGCCATGATCGATGAAGGCAGCCGCGACGACTGCTGCGTCGACCAGCTGCTCATCAAGCTGATCGATGAGGACGACAGCCAGTTCAGGCCGAATATCACCTTCTACTGCACCAACGCCACCACCAGCGTCATCATGCGGATGTGGGATTGCGCCGGTCATTTCAACGACTGCGAAGCAACGCTCATTGTCGAAGACCGGCAAAAGGTTACCGTAGGGTCGCAACCGGCCGACAGGACCTTTACCTGTCAAGCCGACATCTCGGCCTATTTTGCCGAGGATTATGACGCTCCGGTATTCCTGGACAATTGCCAGTTCGAGGTCGAATTCACCATCGACGACCAGCGGAATTCCTGCGGGATCGGTCAGTTGATCAGGACCTGGACCGCCCGCGACAATCCGAATAACCAGCCGGCAGTCGTCCATCAAACCATTACCGCAACCGGCGTTTTCACCTATTCCATCTTTGCGCCTGCGGACGCAACGGTTTCCTGCGGCGGATCGGTATCGGATACCATGGCCTATGCCACTACCGGCTGCGATTTTCTGACCTATTCCCTGATCAGCGAAACGCCGGCGCCGGGCGGCGGCCAGGCTTGTCACCGGATCATCCGGACCCACCAGGTCATCAACTGGTGCGAGTATGATGGGGTCACCGATCCTTATGTCCTGCCCAGATCGAACGGGGAAGCCGTTGAATTCAGCATCCACGACGGGGATGTCTTCTGGGTTTTCCTGCCCGGCGATATCAACCTGGACCCTGCAACAGGCATCTACCGATACGAACAATGGGTGGATATTGTGGATAACGGGGCGCCGGTGGTCACGGCCGGCAGCCTCGGGGAAGTGTGTACGGATGCCGGTTGCCTGGGAGCCGTCCAACTCGACATTTCGGTGCAGGACAACTGCCAGGCTTCGCTTCAGGTACAGCATAAATTGCAATTCAACGGGCAACTCCAGGCAGACCCTTACGGGCAACTGACCCCAACCGCCCAGGGCTACCGGATCGCGGGCCTGTATCCGATCGGCGAGTACGCGGTGGTGATCACTGCGGTCGACGAATGCGGCAATGCCGGTACAAAGACCGTCCCGTTCCAGGTGTCGGACTGCACTCCGCCTTCGCTGACCTGCGCGCAGAATCTCGCCTTTGAGGTCTTTGCCGAGCAGCCGCTTGTGCTGACCCCCGAAATGGCGGGTGTGACAAGTGATGCCTGCGGCGATGTGCTGCTCGGTTTCGGCCCGGACGGCGCCGTCGGCAGCCTGCAATACGATTGCGACTCGATCGGGGTCCGGACGGTGCAGCTGTTCGCTCAGGACCCCAACGGCAATACAGCTTCCTGCACCGCGCAGATCTCCATCGAAACCCAGCCCAACGGCTGCGAGCGGTTTTTTACCATTCGCGGGTTCATCCAAACGGAAACCGGGCAACCTGTCGCCAACGTGTTGGTCAAGCTCAACACGCCGGTCCCGCAGGAACAATTGACCGATTTCCTGGGATACTACGAATTCGCGGATGTCCCGGAAGGCGGCACCTACAAACTGGAGGTGGCAAAAGACCTGAATGCCATCAACGGCGTTACCACTTTCGACGTCATCCAGATCACGCGGCATATTCTCGCGGAACAATTCCTGTCGAGTCCGTATAAAATGATCGCAGCAGATGCCAACAAGTCGAAGGTCATTTCGACGCTCGACCTGGTCCATATCCGGCGCGTAGTCCTGCACATCAACGAGAATTTCTCGAATAACACTTCCTGGCGTTTTGTTCCGGCCAGTTATAATTTCCTGGATCCGACCAATCCGTTCGGGGAGAATTTTCCGGAAACCGTGGTCATCCAGGCGCTGGATGATGACATGACGGTCAACTTTACAGCGATCAAGATCGGGGATGTGAACGACAGCGTGAACGGACAGAATTGACGGGGTCAGATGATCTCTTCGAAATCATGCTCTTTTTCAGGCGGCCGCCGGGCAGCAGCCTGGACGGATATCCGGTGCATGCGCTCCATTTCCTGGCGCACGGCCGAGATAAACGCCTGATCAACGAGTTTTTTTACATCGTCCAGGTTTTGGAGGTGGACATCAATCGGGAATTTATAGGTCTGTTCGTAGAATCCCGTTTCAAATTTCACGGAAATGCGGGTATCGGTTTTGAAGACGGTGATCTTCATGCCGGGGTGTTCAATGTAGCCTATTATCCTCATGTTGAATGCTTTCTGTGATTAGCCGGTAAAGGGATGCCCATTCCGGGTGACGACCTAGCGCTTCCAGGTGCCGGCGGATGGTCTCCCGGTCATTTCGCCGCGCCGGACCGGTCTGCATCGGCGCCGGCGATTCCGACTGGACCTTTAAAGCCGTTTCCAGGATCAGGGGGCGGATCAGATCAAAAGGCAATCCGTTTTCCGCAAGAAGCCGTTCGGCGATCCCATACAGGTGATTGGTGAAATTATTGGCAAACACTGCGGCGATATGTGCCGCGGCCCGTTCTTCATCGTTAATCCGGTAGATTTTCCTGCTCACCCGCTGCCCGAGGGCCTCCAAAACGCGCAGATCCGCCTCAGCAGCGGCATGCACGCAAACCGGGATCTCATCAAAATCCGGCGTTCGGTTTTTCGTAAAGGTCTGGAGGGGATAAAACACTCCGTAACGGGAAAATGCCGGCGCAAGGATTGTGGACGGCAGGCTGCCGGAGGTGTGGACAAAAAGCCGCTCAGGAGCATTCAGCGGCGTAAGGGCGGCGGCCAGTTCCGGCACCGCCTGGTCGGCCACGGCCAGTATGAACAGGCGGCCGGCCGGATCGATCCCCCGGATATCGGCCACGGGTTGTGCCCCGATCCTGGACGCCAGGGCAGATGCCCGCTCCGGCGTCCGGTTGTACACCTGAAGTACCTGGATATTTTTCTCCGCCAATCTCAGCCCCAACCGGGTAGCCAGGTTGCCGGCCCCCACCAGAATGATGGGTTCATATGCCTCAACGCGATCCAATACCCTACCGGTTTTTGAGCCGGTTCACCAGCCCGAGCCCCAGGCCGCTCAGCATCAGCAGGGAGCCGATCCAGAACAGGTTGATCCCCGGAAAGATGATGGCCTGAAAGACGATGAAATCGGACCTGAAACTATTGGTAGCTACGTCGACCGGCAAGGCTTCCGGGCCGGCCTCGCGTTGCGCCAGCATAAAGGTCATGGTTTCGGTTGCCGGGTCGATGGATACGAATCGGGCGTACAAGCCCAGTTCCGGAATATAATCCCGGATATTCATCGGTTGGGCGCCCCGGATATAATAGACCGGTTGGGCGAGGTAGCGTTTACCTTCCGGGCCCGTGACTTCCAGCAGTCCGCCGACGGCGATATCGTTTTCCTCTTTCACATAGCCCGGGTTTTGGGGTTTCCGGTCTACGCCGGCAAACCGGAACGGCATGCCGTTGAACTCGGCCGATTCTCCCTGTTTGAGCCGGAATTCCTTGAAATCGAGGTTGCCCTCAATCCCGATATAGCGGTCAATGGCGCTTTCGTCCAGTTTGATCCGCATGCTCAGCTCGTTGATCTGGGCCGGATAGGTATAGGCCAGTTGCCCGCGCAGGACCAATGCCGGGGCGACCACATATGAGGTATCCCCTGCAGCGGGAGTCACCCGGATGCGGGCGCCGAGGCCGATGTCTCCGGGTTTTGGATCGTATTCGGGATGTACGGGGTGAAAATTGACGCCTTCAAGGGTTAAGGTGACCCGGCGGAGGTCGAAGGTATCCCTGTCGCGGAGGTTCACCGTATCCAGCATTTCGAACCCGGCGCCGGGGTACAGGTCGACCGGCTTGTAGTTCAGGTTTTTTTCGCGGTTCTTCCTCGCCTCGGCGTCCATTTCCACTTCCGGCAAACCGGTGATATGGGTAAAGATGTCCTTGTTGACATACCGCTTGGTATACGGATTATAGGCGGCAATCTTGGTAAATCCCTTATCATAAAGGATGTTGGGATGAAGGTTGAATTCCTCCGACACCTTCCCGTCGGCGTCCTGTTTTTTCAGGTTGACGGTATAGGTGCGGGTAAAGCCTTCGATGGTGTCGCCGACATAGGTCACCTGATAGCCGCTCATCGGCATGGGTACGCCCTTGAACAGCATGATATTCTTTTTGGCGGCGTCCTCTTCAGCGCCTTCGATGATGCCGTCCATCAGGAAAGGGTTGGACGAGATATACTGCTTGTTCAGCCCGGAAGCCAATATCCCGATCAGCATGACGCCGAATCCCAGGTGAGAAAAGGCCGATGCTGCCAGTTTGATCTTTCCGCGGATAAAGGTGATGAGGAAATCCAGGTTGCTGATGATGGCAAACCAACCCGCCAGCAGCAATAACCAATATTGCCAGGCCTTTGCCTGAATCCACAGCAGGGAAAGCGCCGTCAGGGCAACCGACAGGCCCAGCGAGAGCCCGGCATGGAGCAGGAACTTCCTGTTGTACTTCGGCCAGTTGGGTTCGCGGTAGCGCATAAACTGCGCCGCACCCGACAGCAAACCGATCAATACGCCGATCCACAGCTGGTATTTGTTGTAATGCGGCACCTGGTCGGTAATGACCATGGGTTTGAAATCCGGATTGAAAAAAGTAACAATCTTGTTGAAGACGGGCAAGGAGGTTGAACCGGAGATCAGGACGGATGAGAACAGCAGCACCAATGCGCCGATAAACATCCAGAACTCCCGGGAGGCCGTCGCTTCTTCTTTTTCGGGCACGGGGATGCCCTTGTTCCGGGAGATCAGCAGGTAGATCGAGATCCCCAGGAATGCGGCCATGAAAATGATCAGTTGCCATTCCAGGCCCATTTCTGTAAAGGCGTGGACGCTGGTCTCGCCCAGAATGCCGCTGCGGGTCAGGAAGGTTGAATACAGGACCAGCAAAAAGGACAGGATATAAAAGATATAGGCGCTTTTGATGGAGTATCCTGAATTGCGTCCGACCAGGTTGGCGTGTATGCCGGCCACCATCATCAGCCACGGCACGAGAGACATATTCTCAACCGGGTCCCAGGCCCAGTAGCCGCCGAAGGTCAGCGCTTCATAAGCCCAGGCGCCGCCCATCAGGATGCCGAGCCCCAGGATGGCGCCGCTGAACAGGGCCCACTTCAGGGCCGGCTTCATCCAGTCCCGGTGGTCGCGCAGCCACAATCCGGCTACGGCAAAGCAGAACGGTACGACAGTGGACGCAAACCCCAGGAAAAGGGTCGGCGGGTGGATGGTCATCCAATAGTTCTGCAACAGAGGGTTCAATCCGTTTCCCTGCACCAGGTTGAGGTAATCCGCACTGTTGAAGATCGGCGCTTCAACCAGGTTGCGGAGCAGCATCAGCGGATTGCTGCCGATGCGGGCGGGGTCATCGCCCCAGCCGATATAAACCCCCAGGATCATGGACATGAGGAATACCTGCACCAGGGACAGCGTGGACATGACCGGCGATTCCCATTTTCCGGCCGTCCGCATCAGGACGACCCCCAGGACCACATGCCAGAACATCCACAACAGAAAACTGCCCTCCTGGCCTTCCCAGAAAGCGGAGAAAATATACCGGAAAGCCAGGTCGTCGGAGGTATGCGCCTGGACGTACTGGTACTCATAGTAACGGTTGATCATCAGGAAAAAAATGATCCCGATGATGGAAAACACGCTCAGGCCATGTACAAGGAAAGCGCCCCTGCCGATGTTCTTCCAGTTGGCGGCTTCGGGCGTATCCCGCCGGCGGGTGCCGAAATAATAAGCCAGCGCCGACAGGAACGCAGCGCTGAAAGCCAGAAAAATGGCCAGATGGCCCAGTTTGCCAGGTAAAAGATGTTCGCCAATATACTCCATCAGGAATCAGCTTTTTTTCTCCTTGAGGAAAACTTCCTCATCCTTGTATTTCGAAGGGCACTTGGTGAGGTAATCGGTGGCAACGAACTCATCGCCTTTCATCCTGCCGGTCAGGACAATCTGTTCGGCCAATTCAAAATCCTGCGGTTTGGCCCTCAGCAGGAGGACTCTATGCTCTTTGCCGTCGGTATCCCGGAGGTAAAACCGGAATTCGTTGGGATCTTCCTCCGGCTTGTATACCATTTCCTTTTCCTTGACCAGTTCACCCGCGATCTTGACTTTCTTGCCGGACACTTCGGCCTGGTCGAAGGTGGCGTAGCTGCTCATATCGCCTGCCATCCTGGACAAGATGAAGATGGCGACTGCGATCATTCCGATTGCCACGATATGGATTTTCTTCATGGACGTGCTGCTTTAATTTCGAACAAATCTACGAAGCATAAATCTCAATGACGTCAAAATCTTGTCAAAATGCCGGGAAGGGCTCAAAATCGGCCAATTATTATAACTTTGCCGGATTACCGAAAAGCCGATTATGGAAGACCATTTGATCGTCAGGTTGCAACAAGCCAACATTTACCAGAAGGAAAACCGGGTACTGACCGAGGTCAATATGCGCATTTCCCGCGGCGAGTTCACCTACCTGATCGGAAAGACCGGCAGCGGAAAATCAAGCCTGCTCAAGACCCTGTACGCCGCCCTCCCCCTGACGGAAGGCAAGGGTTCGGTGGCCGGTTATGATTTGCGCTCGCTGGACAGGAAAAGCATCCCGCTGCTGAGGAGAAACCTGGGGATCGTCTTCCAGGATTTCAACCTGCTGACCGACCGGAACGTGGCGGATAACCTCCGGTTCGTCCTGGAAGCCACCGGCTGGAAAGAGGATAAAAAAATCCGGCAGCGGTCGACCGAGGTCCTCGAACAGGTTGACCTGAAAGACAAAGCGACCAAAATGCCCTGGCAACTTTCCGGCGGCGAACAACAAAGAGTTGTAATAGCCCGGGCTCTGCTGAACAAACCCCAGCTGCTGATCGCCGACGAGCCGACCGGCAATCTGGACCCCGAAACATCCGACGATATTCTTCTGTTAATGAGGGATTTATCCAAAAAAAACAATACTGCAGTCATTTTTGCCACCCACGATTACAGGGTGATCCAGCATTTTCCCGCCCGGATTATCCGCTGTGTTGACAGCCGGGTGATCAGCGACGAAGAGATCGAGATTTAATCTCTTTTTTCAACAATTTATTGTAAACTTGCCACTTGATTCGCGCTTGCGGGTTTTCTAAAAATTGGGCTTATGGAAACGAATACTCCGGGGAATTACCTGAACAGTTTGAATGACGTTCAGCGCCAAGCGGTTACGACCATCGACGGTCCCGTTTTGGTCGTTGCAGGCCCGGGCTCCGGAAAAACCCGGGTGCTGACCTACCGCATCGCCCATATCATCCAACAGGGTACCGCCCCGTGGGCCATTATGGCGCTGACGTTTACCAACAAGGCCGCCAGGGAGATGAAAGAGCGGATTGGCAAAGTTGTGGGGCCCCAGGCGGATAAGGTCTGGGCGGGCACCTTCCACTCCATTTTTGCCCGGATCCTGCGGGTGGAGGCGGAGAAGATCGGTTACCCTTCCAATTTCACCATTTACGATACGGACGATACCAAATCCCTGATCGGCACCATCCTCCAGGAAATGCACCTGGACCGCAACGTGTACAATCCCAATACCGTGCGAAGCCGGATCTCGTCGGCCAAAAGCAACCTCATCACTCCCAGGTTATACGCCCAGAACGAGGAACTCCGCAACCAGGACCGGATGGCCAAAATGCCCCAGATCTACGATATTTATGAAAAATACGTGGTCCGCTGCAAACGGGCCGGCGCCATGGATTTTGACGACCTGCTCTACCGGCTGTACGAGCTGCTGCAAACCAATCCGGACAATATCCTCGAGAAATACCGGTCGCGTTTCACCCATTTTCTGGTCGACGAATTTCAGGATACCAACCACCTCCAGTATTCCATTATCCGGAAACTGGTCAACTTCGACAACAGTCCGCGCAATATCTGCGTGGTCGGCGACGACGCCCAGAGCATCTACGCCTTCCGGGGCGCCACCATTCAGAATATCCTGGATTTCGAAGCCGATTTCAAGCCGTTCAACATCCGCGTGTTCAAGCTGGAACAGAACTACCGCTCCACCGATCATATCGTACAGGCTGCCAATGTCCTGATCCAGAACAATAGCCGCCAGATCCCCAAGAAGATCTGGTCGGACAAGGGGGAAGGGCACAAGATCAAGGTCCTGGAAGCCATCACCGATAATGAAGAGGGCAAACGGGTCATAGATACCATCGTGGAGCAAAAGAACCGCTTCCACCTGTCCAATTCGGATATCGTGGTGTTGTACCGCACCAACTCCCAATCCCGGATCTTTGAAGAATACCTGCGGCGTTTCAACCTGGCGTACAAGGTTTACGGCGGGCAATCGTTCTACCAGCGCAAGGAAGTCAAAGACCTGATCGCCTATCTGCGCCTGGTCGTCAACATGAAAGATGAGGAAGCCCTGCGCCGCGTCATCAATTACCCCAAAAGAGGGATCGGACAGACTACGGTGGAAAAGATCGGCGAACTGGCCGCCGCCACCAACCGGACCATGTGGGAATGCCTGCTGGAAGTTCAGGCAGGCGCCCGAACCGCCAACGCGCTGACCGGCTTCAAGGAGATGATCGTAAAGGCCAACGCCCAACTCGACACGTCGGACGCCTACGAATTGGCTGTCCATATGGCCAAACAGTCAGGGCTGCTGGACGACCTGAAAGCGGATACCTCCATCGAAGGGCTGTCCCGGAAAGAAAACGTGGACGGATTGCTCGACGCCATCAAATCCTTTGTTGACGAAGACACCGTGATCGATACCCAAACCCTGCCCGATAAAAGCCTGGCCACCTACCTGCAGAACATCGCCCTGCTGACGGACGCGGACGAGAATGCCGACCAGCGGGATTTTATCACCCTCATGTCCATCCACTCCGCCAAAGGGCTCGAATTCAAATCCGTTTTTGTCACGGGCCTGGAAGAAAAGCTGTTCCCGTCCTATTTGTCGATGGAAAATGCAGAAGGCATGGATGAGGAACGCAGGTTATTTTATGTTGCCGTCACCCGGGCAGAACAATTCCTGACCCTGAGCTACGCCAAAAACCGGTACAGGTTCGGCCAGATGCGGATCAATGATCCCAGCCGTTTCCTGGGAGAAATACCGCGCCAGCACCTCGAAAGTACGGCCTATATCCGGACCGGCGGCGAGGAGGCTGCGGTTTCCACGATGTCGAGGGTGATGGGCAATTTCCAGAAACGGACAAGCGCCTCAAGCCCGGTCCTCAGAGCGGATCCCAAGGATTTCAAACCAAGCGCTTCGGAAAACATCCAGGCCGGCATGAAGGTTCTGCACCTTAAATTCGGCGAAGGAAAGGTGATCAGTATCGACGGCGGCAAGGATAACCGGATCGCGACCATCCACTTCCAGGATATTGACGCCCCCGAAAGGCGGATCATGCTGAAATTTGCGAAATTGCAGATCCTGGAGTGAGCGCCTGGCTGAAAAGCGATCCTTAGCGCGTAACCTTTACCATTTTTCGGGTCTCCACCAACTTGCCGTCGGCGATCAGCTGAACGAAGTAAACGCCTGCGGGCAGGCTCGTGCCGGTTTGAACCGCGCCGTTGCCGTCATTCAGCGTCCAGTTATACACTTCCATTCCGGTGGCATTCAGCAGCCGGACCTGCGTCGATGCGGCTTTATTTCCGAGTTCAAATTCAATGCGGACGGATTCTTCGAACGGATTGGGATAAATCTTCAGGGCTGCCGCCGTTGCGGGCTCTGCCGTTCCGACCACGTTGAACTCCCCGACCAGAAAGTCGTCCACCCCGGCTTCCACAATATGGCCGTTCGGGTCCAGATCGCCGGTCACAAAAAAGATCTGCATCTGATCGGATACCTGGATAAAATCCGAAACCCGGATCCTGGACTGCGGCCGCCAGTCGCTGCCGGATTCCTTGACCGATTCCACGGTTACCGTATCCGTGCCGTTGGACAACCTGACCACCAGGGAATCATCCGGCGAGCCGTTTCCGCCGCCGTTGTGGAACCATAGGTAGTAACTGATCGCCGGGTCGTCATAAGCGGTAAGATCCATCAGCGGTGAGGACAGCGTGAACACCCCTTTGTCGACATCATGGGCTGAATTGGACCCGCCGCCGTTGTCGGTCACGTAACACTGGTCGCCCAGGTCGCCCTGGATGTCGAGATCCGGGTTGGCCAGGGCGCCATCCGCACGGTAGGTTCCGATCGGTTCCCCGCGTTCCCATTCACCGGTCCATCCCTGGTTTTGCTGAACCTGGTGGGTGGCCTGCCATCCGAGGTCGAAATAAAAATCATCCTGATATCCCGGGTCCAGGGACACGGTTACGGCCGAATTGTCCGCTACCTGAATATCCGGTATAACCTGATGGAGGTACCCCCAACGGCCGACATAAATATCGTATTGCCCTTCGTAAATGGCCGAAACGTTGAATTGTCCGTTCCCGCCGGTAACCGACTGGAAGTTCCCCTGCTCGCCGGAAACGATCACGGTAGCGCCTTCCACAGGCGTTCCGTCGTTGTTTCTGACCGTAATCCCGGTAAGACTGTATTGATTCAGCGGCTGCAGTTCCACATCCAGGGTGGTGAGCTGGCCATTGACCAGTTCGACCGGGACCACTTTGGGCTGATATCCCTGCTTGAAGAACCGGACCTGAAAGGTGCCGGCCAATGCCTGACCCGTTTCGTATTTTCCCAGGGCGTTTGTAACGTCATCATTGGGTTGCTGAGACTGGATTTTGACCTCTACGCCGGTCAGCGGGGCGCCTTGTACGGCATCCGTCACGGTTCCTTCCAGCCAGCATGCCCGGACGTAGTGCGGTTCCAGGACGTACAACCCGTCGCCGATATCCGAAACCAGGATCGTCTGGGAAGGGAAGAAAGGATATGCGCCCCAGGCCCCGTTGAAGCCCGCGCCTGCGCCGAAGAAGGTATCAAAATTACCGACCTCGATCAGGTTGTTCGGTCTGGAGGCATCCACCACGATGCCGCCGTCGGTATAATAGGAAATGATGAGCCAATCCTGCCAGACATGGACGTTATGCGGAATCACATTCTGGCCGACGGTGGCAATAGGCCGGAATTCGTCCAGTTCCACGATGTTATTCAGGTTGGAAATGTCATAGGCGGCAACCGGTGCGTTGGCCCTTTCGTCGGTGGTGAAAACGACATTTCCGTTATCCGACAACCAGGCATTATGCGTAAACTGGAAGGGGGTGGTCTGGGTAGCCTGGAGGGTTATATTGGATTTATCCGAAACGTTGTAAATCCCCAGATGGCCTGCATAGATCTCGGACGAATACATTTCGTTATTCCGGGCATACACATCGTGGGAATAAACGTTGGGCCCTTTACCCACCAGAATGGGCTGGCCGGGGGTAGTGGCCACATCCAGGATGACGACGCCGCCGCTGTTCAGGTTGCTGCCCGCCAGGTAGCAATAGCCGAACTCGTCGATAAACAGGTTGTGGCAGGTGAGCAGGGGTCCGGTGCCGAAAAGGTCCGGGGACCAATAGCTATAAGGCGCAGCGCCCGGAAGGTTCGACATATCGATGATCAGCAGGCCGCCGTCTTCCTCATTGGTCACATAGGCGTAATTGCCCCAGGTTTTGATATCGCGCCAGGTGCTGCCCGGCCCGGGAATATAGGCCACTTCGCCGACATTGTCGTGGTCGGCCAGGCTGACGATGGATACGCCGCCGTGCAGACCGACCAGGCCGTATTCGGTTCCGTCGGAGGCTGTCCAGCCCCAAACATCGTTCAGGTCTTCGTTATAGGGAATATGTGCGATCAGGTCAACGTTCAGTTGCCCGAAACCCATAACGGCAAGGGAGGCCAGGGTCAGGCAAAGGGTAATTTTTTTCATTCGAGCTGTGATTAAAATTCAAGAAGCGGCGCCAAAGATAGGATTAAAGGCGGGGTTGCAGGATTATTTTCTGCGATCTACCACTGCAATTGTTAACCTGCTGACACATATCAGTTTTTGTTGTTCGTCGCGGATTTCAATATGCCAGACGTGGATGGACCGGCCGATTTTGAAGGGTGTGGCCCTTGCGGTCACGGTACCGGAGGTAGCGGAATTCAGGTGATTGGCATTCAGCTCCACCCCTACGGGAAGTTGTGCCGACATATCCTCAAGGCAAAATATGGAGGCTACGCTGCCGACGGTTTCCGCGAGGGCGGCGGAGGCGCCGCCGTGCAGCAGTCCGGCGGGTTGTTTGGTCCGGTGATCAACGGGCATTTGCGCTTCGAGGAAATCGTCGCCGAACCGCGTAAAGGTAATCCCCAGGGCGTCCACCAGCGTTTTGGGGGAAATGGCGTTTATTCCCTCAATCGAAGGTTCATGTTTCCAGATCATGCTGATAATTGGAGGTTATCGCGTTTGAGGGGATTTTTTCAGTTTTTGTTCGTAAGTCTGAACGACCCGCGCTTGTTGTTCAGCCATTTTGTTCAACAACCGGAGTTCTTGTTTCAGGGTTTCCCCCTGTTCTACTACATCATCGGTCTGTGAGAGACCTTTCCGCTTTCGATTGATGTCCAGGATTTTTTGAATGGTTTGACTAAGTGCCTGTTTTGCTCGGTCCAGTCGGCTTCTAAGCGGTGTTTGGATCATGGCAATTGGTTTGTGTTGGTCAGCAGAAAAAAAGAACTTTTGTCCAGAACTTTTATTCCGGCAATGAATGAATGTTAAGCCTTCGTCTTTTGAAGGGAACGAAACTTTTTCCATTCCTGATAGAACAAATATAAGAGAATATCCAAGAGATCAAAACATTATTTCAATGAAAATTCATTTTGATCTCGAAAATTCCCAAGCTATTAACGACCGGGGAGGGCAAAAAGATTTCTCCCGGGGGTATTTTAACACATAAGATTTTACTCAACCGAACCGGGGCCTATTTGCCGATCGGGATGACGATGCCCACCCCGAAGGAGGGTTGGGCCAGAACCGGGTCGACGCTCAGCACTGGGCGCACGTGAAAGCCGATGTCCTCGTTCACGTCAAACCCCTGCAAATGAGCGTCTACGTAGGCTTCGATCCCTTGCAGGACGTACAGCAGGGCAAAGTACACATAGGCGTTCTGCGTTTTTTTATCGTAGCGGTCGCGCAGGTTCCGCAGGGTTTGGATATTGTCGATCGTGGTGCCGGTAAATTCATGGGGTTCGTCATTGAGCTTGGCCAGGTAGGCTTTTTTGAACCGGCGATAAAGGCCCTGGTTATAGTCCACCACCCGGTACATCCCGTAGGTTGCGCCGTACACGATGGGCGCTTTCCACCACCTCCGGTTGTAGATCTGGCCGCCGCCGGGAATGATGGCCCACATAAGGGCTTTTTTGGGTTCCGGCTGCCATTTGACGGCAACGGGCCGGAGCGTATCCGGCGGGTTGACAGCCAGCGAATCCCCTGCATTTCCGGATTGGGCACGCAGTCCGAAGGAGGACAGGAGCAGCAATCCGATGACAGGAAAAATGGCTTTCATGCAACAATTTTAAGTAAAGACGCCCAACAGCGGCGAAACACGGGATTTGTTAAGTCCCTTTGCTTTTTGTTCACCTTTCATCAAGGCATCTCAACACACTTGAAAAAGTGGTGG
Source organism: Lewinellaceae bacterium (assembly GCA_020636325.1). Lineage (GTDB taxonomy): Bacteria > Bacteroidota > Bacteroidia > Chitinophagales > Saprospiraceae > JACJYC01. The sequence goes on along the minus strand of JACJYC010000003.1, from coordinate 405,705 downwards.
AGCTGATCCTTGGTCTCAAACGGAATGAGGATATGCCCTTTTCCGCCTTCCTTATCTTCCAGGACCATTTTGATCTTTTTGGAGCCGAAAAATTCGCGAAAATCCTGTAGGATGTCCTCATGCTCTGAAGAAAGGCTTCTGGCGGCGGGTTGCGCGGGCGTTTTTTTCTTGGCGTTACCTGAGTATCCGCTGGTCAGGTCTTCGGTCTGGCGAACAGAAAGTTCTTTGGCCAGGATCTTGCCCAGGACCTCCTTGTGGAGCAATTTGTCCTTGATGCCGGCAATCGCCCTGGCGTGGCCCATGGATATCTTACCTTCCTTGATGGCCTTCTGAACTTCGACGTGGAGGTCGAGCAAGCGGATATAGTTGCTGATGGTGCTGCGTTGCTTGCCTACCCTTTCGGCCAGTTGGTCGTCGGTCAGGGCGCACTCCTCTTTGAGGCGGTAGTACGACACGGCGATCTCCAGCGCGTTGAGGTCTTCCCGCTGGATATTCTCGATGAGGGCCATTTCCAGGAGGGTCTGGTCGTTTGCGATCCGGATATAAGCCGGCGCTTCTTTGATCCCTGCCAATTTTGATGCCCGCCACCGGCGTTCGCCGGAAATGATCTGGTATTGTTTGGCGTTGAGGCGCCGGACGGTCAGCGGTTGGATAATGCCGTGGACCTTGATGGAATCCGCCAGTTCCTGCAGGGCTTCAGGATCAAAATCCTTCCTGGGCTGGTCGGGATTGCTCTCTATCTGGTCGATGGGAACCAGTGCGAAATGGCTGCTGAGGTCCTTAACGACTTTTTCAGGGTTTTCGGCGATGGCCTGATCCAGTTTTTTGGTAAACAGGACATCGATCCCCGAACCTAATGCCTCTTTGGCGCCTGTTTTGGATGCAATTCTTTTTGCCATGTGTCCGATTTATCGCTCCCGCTTGGGGAATAAGAGAATGAACAACATCCGGCCGTCAGACCAGGACGTTATCCTTGTTTTTGGCCAGGAATTCCTGTGCCAGGTTCAAAAAGTTAATGCTGCCCTTGCTGCCGGCGTTGATCAAAACGATGGGCATGTGGTGGTTGGGCGCCTCGCCGATCCGGGCGTTCCGGTGGATGATGGTATCGTAGACGTGGTCGGGGAAGATCTCCCGGACTTTTTCCACCACAACGGAAGCCAACCGAAGGCGGCTGTCGTACATAGACAGCAGGATGCCTTCGATCTCGAGGCCCGGGTTGTAATTATCCTTAACCAGCTGGATGGTATTCTGCAATTTTGCAAGCCCTTCCAGTGCAAAGAATTCGCATTGAGCCGGGATCAGGACCGTATCCGCTGCCGTAAGCGCATTCAGGGTGATCAGCCCCAGGGACGGCAGGCAATCGATGAACACATAATCATAATCATCCCTGACCTTATCGACGATCCCTTTCATGACCTGCACCCGGTCTTCCAGGTTGATCAGTTCCAATTCAGCGCCGACCAGGTTGATATGGGACGGGATCAGGTGGAGGTTGGGCGTATCGGTCTCGTAGATCGCCTCTTCCGGGCTAAGGCCGTTGATCAGGCAATCGTAAATGGAGGTTTCCACATCTTCGGGCATGGCGCCCACCCCTGAGGAGGCGTTGGCCTGGGGGTCCGCATCGATCAACAGCACCTTTTTCTCCAGGATTGCAAGGCTGGCGGCGAGGTTGATGGCAGTCGTCGTTTTGCCGACACCGCCTTTCTGATTTGCAATCGCAATAACTTTTCCCATCTTGATTCGATTATCGGGTTTGAAATGCAGATAAAGCCGGCTACAATTGAATAACTTCGCCAACCGAGGGCAAAATTAGCTTTTTTCCCCGTTCCGCGAAAGCCTTTAGGACTTCATTGTGGTCAATTTTAATATAACCGAAGGTATCGAAGTGGACCCCGATAATGGTGTCGCACCCGATGAAGTCGCTGGCAATCAAGGCATCCTCATAGCCCATGGTGAAGTTGTCGCCTATGGGCAAGACGGCAAAATCGAGTTTGGGGCAGGTCATCGGGATCAGCTTCATATCCATGGTCAGGGCGGTATCGCCTGCATAATAAAAACAAGCTTCATCGTTCCAGATCACAAACCCCATGGGGTTGGCGCCGTAAGTCCCGTCGGGCAGGACGCTGGAATGGATCGCACTGACTGCCTTGACCGTCCCGAAGTCGAAAGTATATTTCCCGCCGGTATTCATGGGATGCCCGCCTATTTCCATCTGGTTGAACCAGGTAAAGATCTCGAAGGAGGAGATCACGCCGGCGCCCGTTCTTTTGGCAATCCGTTCGGCATCGGCCACATGGTCCTGGTGGCCGTGGGAGATCAACAGGTAATCCGCCGGTATCTTGTTGATGTCGATTTCGGCCGCCATCGGGTTCGGCGAAATAAACGGATCAAACAGCAGGTTTTTACCGCCCATTTCCAGTCCGAAGGCGGAATGTCCGTAATAAGTGATTTTCATGACTGCTCGGTTTTGATATGCAATGATACAGAAAAACAAATATCACCGGGGCCTATTGGATTTAAAAGAATATTTTTGCCGTTTAAACAACGGAAAAGCAGAAATGATCAATATAACTGTGATCGACAGGGAGGGTGAACCCCATGAACTGGAAGCGCCCACAGACATGAACCTGAACCTGATGGAGGTCTGTAAAATGTACGAATTGCCGGTAAAGGGCACCTGCGGCGGCATGGCGCTTTGTTCTACCTGTCATGTTTATGTCGAAAGCAGCCACGCGTTGCCCGAAATGCAGGACGCCGAAGCCGACATGCTCGACCAGGCTTTTTTTGTGGAGGATAATTCCCGGCTGGGCTGCCAGCTCCGGATTAAGGATGAACTGGACGGGCTGGTGGTAAGGCTGGCGCCGGAGGCGTTGGAGTGAGAGGGGGAGGGAGAGGGTGAGAGGGTGAGAGGGGGTGAGAGGGTGAGAGAGTGAGAGGGTGAGATGTACCCGAAGGCGGGCCGGTAAATTACTTGAAAGTTCTGCGACCTGAAAATAAGCTTTATTGACGAATTGCGTCTAAATTTGCCGGTACATCTGCCAAAACATCTTAATGCAACACCAATGACGCAGGCACTCAGGGAAACCAACTTTTCTTTCCCCGGTCAAACCGGATTTTACCGCGGCAAGGTCCGCGATGTATATTTTTTCGGCAACAAGATGCTGATGGTCGCTACCGACCGCATTTCCGCGTTTGATCACATCCTGCCCAAACCCATTCCCTACAAAGGCCAGGTGCTCAATCAGGTGGCCGCTCATTTTCTGAACGCCACCAAGGACATTGTGCCCAACTGGCTGCTCAGTACACCGGATCCCAACCTCGCTTTCGGGGAAATGTGCGAACCCATCAAGATCGAAATGGTCATCCGGGGCTATCTGGCCGGCCACGCCTGGCGGGAATACAGCGCGGGCAAAAGGACCCTGTGCGGGGTGTCCATGCCCGACGGCATGAAAGAAAACGATCCCTTTCCCGAACCCATCATCACCCCGGCCACCAAAGCCGACGAAGGCCACGACGAGGACATTTCAAAGGAGGAGATCATTGCCAAAGGGCTGGTTTCCGCCGGAGAGTACAGCAGGTTGGAGGAGTATACGCGGGGGCTGTTCAGGCGGGGCACCCAGATGGCGGAAGAACAGGGCCTGATCCTGGTGGATACAAAATATGAGTTCGGCAAAAAAGACGGGGTTATCCTCCTGATCGATGAGATCCACACCCCCGACAGCTCGCGTTATTTCTACCTGGAGGGTTACAGGGAAAGGCAGGCCCGGGGCGAAAAACAAAAACAACTCTCCAAGGAATTCGTCCGCGAATGGCTGATGGCCAATGGGTTTCAGGGGTTGGAAGGACAGAAAATGCCCGACATGCCCGACGAGTTCGTTCAGGAGGTTTCCGATCGATACATCAATCTTTACGAAAACATCACGGGTAAGTCATTCCGGAAAGCGGACACCCGCAATATGGAATACCGCATCAAAAATGGCGCGCTTACCGCCTTGCAATATTAAAAATCCGCATCGATTGAGGCCTTTCAAGCCATATTTAATCCTGGCAACCGCACTGTTCCTATGCCCGGGTTTTCGGGTCCTGGCCCAAGCGGACAAGGATACGGCGAACGTATGGACCATCGACCTGGAAGGCGTCACCCTCACCGGAAGGTCCGACCGCGAGGCGGCCAAATTTTCCATCATCAATGCCGAAGGCCCCTTGCCTGAAATAAGGGTCGGCGTCAACCTCATCCAACGGGAAGCCGTCATCAATATCGCCGATGTGATCGACCGGCTGCCGGGCCTCCAGATCCAGAAAGGCGCCCTTAACACCTACCGGCTCAATGTCAGAGGGATCGGCGCCCGTTCGCCTTTTGCCACCAACCGGCTTACTTTGTATTATGGAGAGATCCCGCTGACCAACGGCGCAGGAGAAAGCGCCGTGGAAGAATGGGACCCCAACCTGCTGGGCTCGATAGCCTATCGCAGGGGGCCGGCGCCGGCCAGGCTGGGCGCAGGACCGGGCGGGGCCCTTCAGATCCGGTTGCCGGGTACGAGCCCCTACCCTTTCGCGTTCAAAACCCTCGCCGGGTCGTACGGCCTGTGGCAGACCCACGCCTATGCCGCTCCGTTTACATCCCCATCCGGCATGGTCCCCCTGAGGATCAGCGCCAATCATACCCATGCGGACGGGTACAGGGCCAACAACCGGTACGACCGCAGCTCGTTGCTCCTGGCGGGAACGGTCGGGCAGCAGGAGGCATTTGACGAGAACACCAAACGGACCATGGAAACCAGACGGCTGGATTACCTGCTCTACGGACAGCATATCAATGCCAGGATACCAAGCAGCCTGACAGCCCTTGATTTCAGAGACCATCCGGAGGCAGCTGCGGCGAATTGGGCAGCCGTCAAAGGCGGAGAGGATGCCTATACCTTTACCGGCGGAATAACCCGGAAAACAGCCTGGTTGTCGGGTTCGGAATCAGCAGAGATGCGGGCGCTGACCACCGTTTACGGCCAGTTGCGCACCAACGACGAGGTCCGCCCGTTCAACGTGCTCCGGGAAAACAACCTCGGCGGCGGGGTTAGGCTTTCGCTGAGCCGGATTCCGAGGCCTGAAGCCGATTCCTGGAAATACAGCGCCGGGCTGGAAGTGTACGGCGAACGATACGATCAGCAGACCTTTGAGACCCTGCCGATGGGCGCTACCGGCGATCCGTTGGACCGGATCAAAGAAAACCGGCTGCAATATTACCTGTACGCTGAAGGCAATATTCCGCTGAAACGCATAAAGGTGGAATGGGGTCTGAACCTGAAGCAAAACCTGAGCCGGTGGCATTTCACCAACAATCCTCCGGAGAATCTCTCGGCACATTCCAAACCCATTTTTTCACCGCAACTGGGCGCGTCCTTTTACCTGGACAAAAAACAGGATCTGGAATGGTTCGGGCTGGTGAGCAGCGGTTCGTTCTGGCCGGGAGCGGAGTCCTCCTACGCATCAGGCCTTCGCCTGGATCTTTTGCCGGAAAAGGCCTGGAACCTGGAGTCCGGCATCCGGTTTTCAGGCGCCGCGGTTTCGGGTCTTGAGGCTGAAATCACCGCATTCCGGATGACCGTAGACCACCTCCTGGTACCCAGTGAACTGCCGAATGGCGAACCGGCGCTGGTCAATGCCGGAAAAAGCCTCCACGAGGGTTTCGAATTCCTGGTCGGACAAACCTGGATCCGGGAAAACCCATCCCTGTATACGAGCCTGAATTATACTGCCGGCAAATTCACTTTCCTCGATTATGACGGAACCGGCGGCGATTTCGAGGGCAATACGCTTGCCGGGGTTGCTCCCGTCCGGGCCCACCTCACCGCCGACCTGGGCCTGAGGGCCGGGTATTACCTGCACCTCAATTACGACTTTACCGATAAGGTTTATGCCGATGACGCCAATAAGGCTTCAGCGGATGCATATGGCATATGCTCCTTCCGTGCGGGTTGGGAAAAGGTATTGTCCAACCGGACGAAGACCTGGTACCTGCATTGCAATTTCTTTGCCGGGATGGAGAACCTGGCCGATATCCGGTATGCGGCCATGTTGCAGGTGAACGCGGCCGGCTCTTCGCCCCGGTATTATTATCCGGGCCTGCCCAGGCAGTTCTATTTTGGCGCTTCATTCCGCTTGTCGCCATAAGCCCGGACATTGTATCAGGCCATATTTCTGAATCCGGAGAATTTTTTTTATTGATCAAAAAAGAAATCGATCGGTTTGATCGTTTCGAATAGACCTGAGAACAAAGCACATCTTCAACTATTTGACACGACCAGTACTTCAACAATCCTCCCCTTCATGAAAAACCTGTTTACCGGGCTGTTGCCCGTTTTATGCTGTTTGTCGGTTTTACCGCTTTCTGCCCAGGATATGATGCCGAAATCCGCCAGAGGGTTGAAGCTGGGCATTACGGAAGAAGCCCTCATCGATCATTTTTTGCCCTACGTTCCGGGCGCCGGCAGCAACGCCCGCGACCTGCTGGAAGCCCAGAGCCTCAAGCCGTACATGATGCCGGTCAGGCAGGTCGGCATCCGGGGTGAATCCATTGCCTACGGCGCTTCCATCCTGCTGGAGTTCTACGTCAACCTGGGCAAGAACTTCAAGGTCAACCTCAGTCCGGACTATATCGGCCTCAACCTGGCCGGAGCGGGCAAGCCCGTCAGCTTTGAAGAGACCTTGAATTTCCTGGCCCGGGAAGGTACCGTGAATGCCGCCATCGTCACCTATGACGCCCGGGAAATCCCCGGCGCCGTGATGGCCACGCAGAAGTACAAGATCGTCAATTACCTGCATATTTTCAGCGACCTGACCAAGGAGCGGCAGCGGGTATTCGAAACCAAAAAAGCCCTGCAACGCGGCAATCCCGTCCTGTTCGAGATCAAGGCGGACGAAAGGATCAGGTCATTTACCGGCGCCCGGTACTGGGACCCCGACGGGCAGGCCAACGCGAGTTATCCCCTCATTGTCGTCGGTTTCAATGAAAACGACCAGGCATTCGAGGTGCTCAGCTGCTGGGGCAACCAATGGGGCATGGGCGGCTATATCTGGATCAAATACGATGATTTCGGCAAATATGCCCGCAATGGGTTTGTGTTGCTGCCTGAAGATCAGTATTGAGCAGAACTTCTGATAGAAGCCGAACAATACCCCGTTGTTTGACTCCGGCAGCACTGGGATCGGTTTCCATGACGGGCAATACATGCCTTTGGCACTGGCCGCCGGCTTCCACGGTAGGCACCACCGTGGGGCGGTTGATGATATACCAAAGGCATGAATTGACCGGCTTGGCAGGAATGACCAGCCGCCGCTGAGTTGCTTGTCGAAGCATAATTGCATCATTTAGGTATACGAATAGTCGTGAAAATGAATGCAATATGGGGGCGGCGGGTGTGGAGAATCAAGATGTTACTGGAAGTGGGAACGGTGGGGTTTGTGGGAGCGGGAGGATATGTGCAAAATAAGAAGCGCTACAAATTTTTGATAAATTTCATGTCACCTGATTGAATGTCTCTGAAAATCGCTTTCGTAAGATGGTATGAGTCTATCAAAATTTCTTTTGAGAGAGGGGCCTCATCGTACGTCACAATGATATTGGCAACCTTTACCCTCCCAATGTTAGTATCAATGAATCTGAAGTTTTTATTGAAATCAAATTCGTATTTTAAATTTTCAACATTTTTACCTTTTCGGGGAATTTTTTCTTCCAACTCTCGAAAATCGAAGTCTTTTTCTCCATCTTCGAAATAAAGAACAATTTCTTCATTGATAGAAGATAATAATGCCAATACTTCGGAGTCAAAATATTCAAAATTCTTAACGATCCAATCATAGTCAAGATTTATCTTAATATTTTTGATTTTTATATGCAACATAATTACATTGAATTGAATTTTTCTTAACCTATTATTCCAGTCATCTTCCTCTGGTTTTCTAATTTCTTTTAAACTAATTCTATAGAAATCTCCAAAAAGTCTTGCGCCGCTTTGGAACCCTATCTTTGTTGCCATAATCCCTTTAATGCCTCCGATATCGGTGACAACCCCAAAAAAATCTCTAACTTTACCTATTTGGATCGATTTTGAATAATTTTTACATTCAATTGCAAATCTTTGAATTTCACCGGCAATCCTCAATTCAAAATAAACATCAATCTGGTGTTCACACCCTGATTTTCCTTTAATCATTACATTATGGTCGACTGATAGACCTTCCATGCCATCAATGCGAAGTATCGATTGGTAAACACTTTTGACAAATAATTCATATTCTACATCCTTGTTCGCCATGGGATTTCTCGATTTGTCAATTTGAATCAAATAAATGTATTTGGAATGAATTGGATTTCGGAAGAATTTATAGATCTGGGCTTCGCAATGATGATAGAATTTTTATCCGTTTAAAGTAGGCGTCCCAGTATTTAGGGTTGTCTTTAGGATTGGTACCATCTGAGTAAAACCAAATCATAAAAATTTCACCTTTATCGTTTCGCCTAATGGTGTTTTCATTTGGGCAAGCTAGCTTTTGCAATTTGGCATCTGTCAATCCTTTGTATTTAACAAAAATTGGATAATCTTCATACTTGACCTTTTCGTCAGTATTAAAGCCTAATGGCTTGTATTCGCGATTAAAAACGAACCATTCATTTTTATCATTTTTTTGCATCCCGTAAGGGAAGTTAATTCTGAAAAAATCCCCAAGAGCCATGATCTATAATTTTTATGTATCTTGTTTTTTCGTTAAAGAAATCTGGATTGTACTTAAGAAAGTTACTTCTCTATTCTATGCTTCGTTATCCCGATTCGCTTTGCCCTCTTTCCTAAATGATATTTACCCCAAAATAGCTCCATTTAATCAAAAAGTCAATTCCAACCAAAAACAAGGCCTGCCACCGGCCGACCTTAAGGAAATTACACCTAAACCTAGGGCTTCTTTGAACTTGATCCAGTAAAGTTATGTCTGGAAGGACTTCCTTGTCAAGGACAAATTTGCCATTTCGGAACAGGCCAAATTGGATGCAAAAGGACGGATAAACCCGATCAAAAAGACCTGATTTTATTTCCAAATTATGCGCTACATGGTATGCTTTTCACCAGCTTGCGTTTTTCCCTGCACTGTTTTACCAATTTTCGTCTGAGACAACTTTGTCCTTACCTTCATTCCAAACTAAAGTAAGAAAGTTGATTCTCCTTCGGTGCTTAATCTTTAACCGAAACGCTATGATCCTGTTTTTGCTCGGAGGGATAATAAAATCTGAAAAATAAACACCTTGTGAAACTATTCCCTCTCCATCCGAAACAGCAATTACTGGTTCCCTAATTAGGTTTACAATTAATGTATCCGACCTAGTATGAACAGACTCCTTTGGCAGTTCCCTCCAATATGCCTGACTCGGCAGAAAAAGAGTATCTTTAGTAGGATTAAAGATAATAATTTCAAGCTTTTTTTTTCGCAGTTTAAACATCATTTCATGCTTAGCTTGGCAGGATGAACTTATAGGGATTGCAAGCAAAAGTATGACAATGAATAAATCTATCCAGTTATTGGTTGAAACTATTCTAGTGGTCTTTTCCATCTCGTTGTTTTGATTTTTTGATTCTCAAGGCTTTGTTGTGATATTCGACGACATTACTATTGGTGCCTTTTATCCATGGAAGCCCATGATCTAAAAATTCATGTACTAGTGGCGCGAAATCTAGATACCACTCAAGTTTCGCGGCCTCTTTTTTTCCGACATGCTGCGTTGCTCCTCGGTCACAGAGTCCCGCTATGCTCCTTCTCGCGCCTTGCCTGTCGAAAAATAGCCTCCCGAGACTGTGGTGCTACTTAAATTTCGCGCCACTAGTGGCACGAAATTCAATTAACGCTTAAGTTTAGTATCTTGCGTAGAAAAAAGGGATGCCAACGCCGAAGAGTTTGAAAATACAAGTCAGCGAGTTGCAAAGATCGATATTGGAACAGCTCCAGGGCCAACGAAAATCCAGTGTGTCGGAAGCTGGTCGAAGTCAGATCATATTGGAGATCAGCAAGGGGCTGGCCAACACGCAAGTGTCGCAGAATTTGGGAGTCCAGTATGACCGGGTTCAACGGTGGAGAAAACGGTGGTTGAGTTTTGAATCGGCTTTTGCGGCCTTGGAATCCGGTCCGGATGATGGTCATTTGCGGCATCGGATGACCCAAAAAATAAAGGAATGCCTGGCCGATGGCCAAAGAAGCGGTCGATCTTATACCTTCAGTGCGGAACAATATTGTCAAATTGTAGCCATTTCGCTGGAAGATCCAGCCCAGAGCGAACGTCCGATAAGCGAATGGACGTCAAAAGAAATAGCAGATGAGGCGATTAAACGGGGAATTGTCAAAAGCATCAGCTCGAACCAGGTTCGGCTTTTTTTAAAAGGAAAGCGAAATCAAACCCCATAAAACCAGAGGTTGGCTCAATCCCAAGTGCACGCCCGAAGAATTGGCACAAGGTTGCACCCGAATCTGTGAGGCTTATCTGGCAGCTCCCCAAAAGTGGGCGGATGCCGGAATAAAAACCCTGAGCGTAGATGAAAAAACGGGCATTCAGGCCCTGGAGCGGATTGCACCGGATTTGCCCCTGCAACAGGGAAAAAAACGGTGTCAGGAATTTGAATACACCCGGCACGGAACTCAATGTCTGACAGCCAACTGGGATGTTGTCAACGGAGGAATTATTAGTCCTACCATTGAGCCGACGCGTACCGAAGAAGATTTCCTGGCACATATCCGCCAAACGGTTGAGTCGGACTCCAATGTAAAAAAATGGGCTTTTGTCTGCGATCAACTCAATACCCATCAATCTGCATCCCTGGTCAAATGGGTGGCAAGTTTGGTTGATCCCCAAATTGATTTAGGCCAAAAAGGCAAATCCGGTATCCTTCAAAATAAGGAAACCAGGACTGCCTTTCTAGCCGACGACCAGCACCCGGTTTATTTTATTTACACCCCAAAGCACTGCTCATGGCTCAACCAAATAGAAATCTGGTTCAGCATTCTTTCCAGGCGATTGCTGCGCAGAGGCAATTTTTCTTCAACACAAGACCTCAAAGAACAAATTCTCCGGTTTATCGACTATTTTAACCGGACGATGGCTAAGCCTTTTAATTGGACTTACAACGGTAAGCCGCTTTCTTTTTAATAACTTATGTGGCATTTATATTTCACGCCACTAGTATACATCCTGCACAGGGGGATGTTTTTTCTCCATTTGATGAAAATGTGCCGGTTTCTGAAAGTTGTCGATTCATCAAGATAAGAGAGCGATTGTCATTAATTCTATTATCATCTACATTCTTTAAACTTGTAAATATCCCTTCATTTTTATTTGTTAAATCAAGTGTTATCCCTTTGCCAGAAAATGCGTTGATTTGCATAGAAGTCGTGACAATATTTCCATTTTCATCACGCTCCTTTGTGTCAACCATAACAGACGGGTTCCATGTATATTTACCATCCTCGCCTAGTTGGGTTGAAAATTCAATTCCATAATCAGTACTATTTGCAAGATCATAAAACCCCTGCACTATTTCTTTTGAATCACCTTCCTTTAATTGTTTTAAACCTTTTTTATCCACTTTGAGAATGCCATTTTTCTTAAAAGAAAAAAGGGATGGGGTATTTCCTAAGACTGATTTTAATTTTTCTAAAAAATATTTTTGATCATCTTCATTTTTGATTTCAACATAACGCCCATCTGGATCAATGGCATTAATTGGCATATCCATAACATAACAATAAGAACTCCAAGAGGAATATTTATCAGCTAATGGATCGATGGTATGCCACCTTCCAATTGCTGAATTATACCATCTCACACCATAATCATTCCAATCCAACCCCAAATCTTCAACATATTCCTTGCCATTATATTGATACTTGTTCTCAGGCTGGACCAACTGATACCAAGGCCCATCATGATTCAACCCGAACGGATAATAGTGGTTTTCCTGGGTGATCTCCACTTCATTTTCTGTCGTATTTGGATCATCCTTGGTGGCAATAACGCCATCCAAATTAAAATCTGAAAAGGCTACTCTTGTATTCCCCAAATGATCCTGCCGCCAATATTCTGCCCGAATTGATTCTATTGCCGTCTCATTATATGTAGCAACCAAACGTCCTTCACCATGTTGAACTGACTGTATTTCTTCATCCATATATTCAACTCCACCAACATACTCGCGGATACCTTCCGTCCCGGTTTGACTCCATTTTCTGCCTGTCACATCATAACGAATGGTCATGCTTGCCCCACCTTTGATTACGCTGCTGGGTAAATTTAGCAAATTGTAGTCAATATGGAGACTCTTGTATGGATCAGTTTCCAGGTTGCCATTGGCATCATACTCATATTCATCAGAGGTGGATGCCGTTCCCGGGTTAAAGCCTTTAGGACGATAGGTGCTCGGAGCTGTATCGGTAACTTTTTTAAGCCTTGGTGAATCCGTGAAGTATTCGTAGGCCAGGTTATCAATCTGATTCTTAGTAAAACAATTGCCATCCGGGATCATCCCAAAACGCTGAAGGGTCTCAATATTACCATCCCCATCATAACTGATGGTCGGAACAGAATAATTATTGCTGATGATATGGGAGAAATTCATAAAAACGCCTGTTATGCTATAAAGGGGAACAACTCGCCCATATTGGGCGGAAGTCAGGCGGTTCAATTGGTCATAACCATAGTCATAGTATTGAGGCTGATTGTATGTTACCTGCCATTCAGCCCGGCTGATGTTTCCATTGGCTTCATGGTTGAAGGCCATTGCAAAAATGGGTTCGGGTTGTACCGCCGTAACATTGAACAACTGGTCCGGACTAGTCACAGTAATGCTTCCAATGGTAAGATGCGAACCTTCCAGGTCGCCTAAAAACTGGTCAAGGATATAGGCTGTAGATCCGTCGCATAACCTGACCAGGTGGATCTGTACCGGGTACTGCAGCGTACTTACATCCAGGCTTGCCATATCGTTCAGGATCAGTACCAGAGACTGGTTTTGGGCTTGTTGTTCCAGGTCAGTGCAGCCAAGCGGCGCCAATGGAGCGCATGGATCTGCGGCAGGTGGCGGCGTGGTTGGCGGAACCGGGATATCGTCAATTGTACCCAGTTTTCGCTCATTGAGCAAGCCCGCCAGATCGGTCTGAATGGTCGAACCGTCTGTTTTTTTGATGGTAAAGATCTGGCCGGAAGAAGTGACGGGTATTTTCTCAAATTTAATTGCCAAAATCTATATTTTTACCTCAAAACGAGTCAGTATCTCCATGAAGGCCGCTCTTTTTACACAACAGGATCATCCGTTGTCCCTGGCGGATCTGCCCGACCCGACCGAATCGGCGGACACGGCAGTCGTAACCCTCAAGGCTGCCGCCCTGAACCGGCGCGATTATTTCATCACCAAAGGGCTCTATCCCAAAATCGTGACGCCCATCGTCCTGGGGTCTGACGGTGCAGGTCTGCACAACGGGCGCGAGGTCATCATCAACCCCAACCAGCATTGGGGCAGCAACCCGGCCTTTCCATCCAAAAACTACACCATCCTCGGCATGCCCGACAACGGTACGCTTGCTGAAAAGATACTGGTCAATACCGACCGGTTGTACCCCAAGCCTGCTCATTTGAATTGGCACGAGGCCGCCGCCCTGCCCCTGGCCGGCCTGACCGCCTACCGGGCGCTTTTTACAAAAGGAGGCCTCAAAAAAGACCAAAAAGTACTGATCACCGGGGTCGGCGGGGGTGTTGCGCTTACCGCCATGCAGTTTGCGGTGGCAGCAGGGGCTGTCGTATACGTCACATCCGGATCCGTGGAAAAACTGGATAAGGCCATGGCCATGGGGGCTGCCGGGGGCGCCGATTACAGGGAAGAGAGCTGGCATGAATCCCTGAAGGCAAAATCGGGCGGATTTGACCTGATCATTGACAGTGCGGGCGGCCCCGGATTCAACCAACTCATCAAAATTGCCGGTCCGGGCGCCCGGATCGTTACTTACGGCGGCACCTTGGGCGCTGTACCCAAGTTCCTGCCGCAGTCCATTTTCTGGAAACAGATCACTATCTGCGGCACCTCGATGGGCACGGATGAAGAATTCCTGGAAATGCTGAATTTCGTAACCCTCCACCAGATACACCCCGTCATTGACCGCGCATTCCCGCTTTCAAGGGTCAATGAAGCCTTTCAACGATTGGAACAAAGCGATCAATTCGGCAAAATCATCATCGACCCGGCGCTATGAAAAAAATCGGCCTGATTTCGGATACCCACGGATACCTCGATCCCCATGTATTTCAATATTTTGAACCGGTGGACGAGATCTGGCACGCCGGCGACATCGGCGATCTGTCGGTGACGGATCAGCTGGCGGCCTTCAGGCCGCTGAAGGCGGTTTACGGCAATATCGACGACCACCTGGCCCGGCGGCAATTCCCGCTGGATTGGCGGTTCGATTGCGATGGGCTCGACGTCTGGATCACCCATATCGGCGGTTACCCTGGGAGGTACAACCAACGGGTCCGGGAAATCATGCAGGTCAATCCGCCCGGATTGTTCATCTGCGGGCATTCCCATATCCTCAAGGTCATGCCGGACAAACAATCCGGCTGCCTGCACATCAACCCGGGTGCGGCCGGCCACCACGGGTTCCATCTAATGAGAACCATTGTCCGGTTCCAGGTCGATGCCGGGAAGATCGGTCAGCTCGAAGTGATCGAATTGGGCAAAAGAGGTGCGATAAGTGATTAGTGGACATTTTTGCAAAGGTGGCAAAAAGAGCCCGAGAGGATAAGTGAGCGAGAGCGTAAAGGCGTTGCTTTTTATGCTCTCGCGCACTTTTTCATCCGTCCCCACTGCTCATTTTGTCCAGTAGTATGCCGGATTACAGCGATTTCAGGTACTCGATCAAAGCGGCGCGATCGGTGTCATTCAGGAAATCGCCGAATGTATGCCCCTGATTGCCGTATCCGGGCAGCGTGGTGTCGTACACGGATGTACTCCCACCTGATGTTTCAACCGAATAATTCCAACCCGCTTTGGTCTGATCATAATCGCTGGTGTCAAATGACCGCTTCCAGTATTTAGGCCGCGCAGTACTGTTCAGCAGATCTTCGAGCGTCGGCACGGAACCGTTGTGCAGATAAGGCGCCGTAGCCCAGATGCCGTCGAGCGGCGGGGCGATATAGCCTTCACCCGGCTCGAGCCTGGCGGCGTTCGGATTTTTGCTGAACCAGCTGCGGTTGTACCAATCAACGAATTCGGGATAGGCAAAATTGGCCTGAGCGAGTTGCGGGTCGGTCCCTACCCTGTCCAGGGATACCAGCAGGTTGGGATAAGCGGCTTCCGCGCCGTACGTCCCGTGGCAGGATTCGCAGTTCTCTTTGAAGATAACCCGGCCTTTTTCAACCTGGGCCTGATCCAGTGCGCCGGGATAGGCAGGCGGCTGCAGGGTCAGGATATAAGCGAGCACATCATTGAAATGGTTGTCGACATCTCTGGCCTCTGTGGAATCGGAAACCGTCAGCAGGTTGGACGCCATCATGAAGCGGGCAAAATCCTTTCTGCCGGCCGCGTTGTAGAACATGGCGTTCTTCTTTTTCAGCAGCCACCAGGCGGGTACGTCCGACGGGACCACCTCCGCGGGTAAGGACATCTGCGACTCATCGTACCAGGAAAGGTCCGAAACATCGCGGTGAGCGGCCAGGACCGCCGCCAGTTTGTCGGCCGGGTTCACACCCCGCACTTTGGTGATCAGGTACGGCCCGGTAGCTTTCACGGCCCGTGTGAAATTCTTGGCCGCCTCCCATTGCGGGGATGTACTCCCGTAAAATGCCTTGATCACCGTTTCCAGGAGCGCCGCATTCTGGGATTGGTCGGTGGTAAAATCATAGGTGCTGTTGCCCAGGCCGACCACCAATTGGCCGTTCAGGTACTGGGCGTGGCATTGAAGGCAGTTCGGCGCTACCACCCGCACGCCGTTCGGCGCATCCACGGCGGTAAATTCGTAATTGATCTCTGCATTGTCGCCGCTCCTGCCGAGTTCGTTCTTGGTGTCTTTCCCGAAGGTATTGACAAAAACGGAGTACGGAATGCCGCTTCGGATATAATTGCCTGCTACCAGATAATCGTACCCCGCCTGCGGATCGCCGGTCCTTTGCGGGGAGGCGGGGATCGGGGTGGTGCCGATGGGCAATTCGGGTTCTTCCGGCACTGCGGGCATTTCATTCCTGCAGGTCAGGAGCAGCAACACGGCGGCAATTAGGCTAATCGTGGTCAACCCGGATAATTTATGGTTAAGGCTCTTCATAGTGTTTCGCACCTAAGGATCAACGCAGCAAGGTCACATCCCCCTTCACCGTCTTCACTTCCCCGCCGATCTCATAGGCGATCTGATAAATATATACATCCGAAACAGCCGGTTGGCCTTTGTAGGTTCCGTCCCAGCCGTTGTTGTCCTTGCCGTCGTATACCAATTGCCCCCACCGGTTGTAGATGCGGAATTGGCGGATCCCGAATACCCTGGCGTTGTAATACACCTTGAACACGTCGTTGACCTCATCGCCGTTGGGTGTGAAAACGTTGGGCACTTTGGCGATATTCGGCACCAGCACCACAAATACGGCGCCTTCCCCAATGCAGCCCTGGTCGGTCGTCACCTGAACCTGGTAAGACAGGTTTTCGACCTGGTCGGAACGCTGGGTCGTCGAAATCTGGTTGGTAGTGGTCGTTTGGCCGTCCACCCCTTGTCCGCTCCAGCTGTAGCTGTTGGCCTGTTGCCCGGCAAGGGTGACGTTTGCGGTCAGCGTCAATTCTTCTCCGGAATAAACGGTATCGACCGGATTGGACGATAGTTCAACCGGGAAATTGTTGTCAAACACCGTGAGTGTCACTGTTTTGCTGTCACTTCCGCAATTGTCGCCATAGACATAGTTGACGGTGACCTGCGAAGTTTCCTCCGGGTTGATGGTCAGCGTATTCGTACCGTCGCCCGCCGGTTGACCGTTAACGGTCCAGCTGAAGACTTCAGATACGCCATCCGGCGCCGATCCTTCCGCTACAAGGGTAACGGAATTGCCGAGACAAATCGAGGCGTCATCCAGGGAAATAAACGATTGCGGGACCACCGTAACCTTGACCGGCCCGCCGACCGAACCGCATTCGTTGGTCGCCGTGAGCGTGAAGGTCGTTGTCTGGTCCGGACTGACCGTCAGGAGGTCTTCGCCGGAAGTAAAGTTCGGATCCACCGAGGAAGTCCACTGGTAATCGCTCACCCCGTCGGTGGCGCTGTTCAGCTGGACCTGCGTTCCGGCCCCGGCGCATATTTCCACATCGGGGCTTAGCGCATAAACGGGCAATGGCCGGATATTCACCTGTACGGTCGCTTCCTGCGTGCACTCCCCTTCTTTTGCCTTAACCGTATAGGTCATCGGGATCGGGGTACTCAGCACCGGATTCAGGCAGTCCGTACAACTGATATTCTCTTCGGGCTCCCAGGATATGTCGCCCTGCCCCTGGAATTCGAGCATGACCTGCACTGTCTGCCCTTCGCAAATGGTGGTATCCGACGGATGCGGGATCAGGGTCTGCGGTTCCACCACATTGATCAGCATCCTGTTGGTATCCCGGCAGGCATTATTGACGGTAATCCTGGTATAATAGGCTGTATCCTGGGCCGTGAACACCATAAAGGCCAGGGAGTCGGGGGTTTCAAAACCGAGGCCCTCCGTCCAGGTATGCGCTATATCCGGGAAATTGGAAGGTTCATAAATATTGGCCGAAATGATCTTGACGATATCGCCCTGGCAATAGAAATCCTTCATGGGGTCCGTCATCAGGCTCAGATCGGGCAGGGAGTCAACGCGGGCCAGCACGGAATCCATGACCACGCAGGCGCCGACGGTAAAGGTGGCGTAATACCAGGTGGTCACTTCCGGAGAAGCGATCACGTTCAGGCCCAATGTATCGCTCAGGGTGCTGTCGCCGGGCGACCAGATCAGGTTATCCGCGACGCCGGTGCTGGTCACCGCGTCCAGATTCAGGGTCTCGCCGAGGCAGAGGAAGACCGTATCGGCCGCAGTGATGTTGACGTCGGCGGGCAACACCTGCACCGTAATATCAGCCGTTTGGCTGCAGGCGCCGTTGACGCTTTCTGCCGTCAGCGTATAGGTGGTGGTGGCATCCGGCGTAGCCAGCGGTCCTGATATGGTATCGTTATCCAGGCCGGTCGCCGGGGTCCAGGTATAATTGGTCGCCTCCGGATTGATCAGCGCGGCCAGTTGAACGCTGTAATTCTGACAGATGGTGGTATCATTGGCGATTTCCGGGAATTCAAACAGGTTGACATCAATGAGCACGGAGTCCATCACCACGCAGCCCGCTACGTTAACCGAGGCGATATACAGGGTTGTGTCCTGCGGCTTGGCCGTCACCTCAGCGCCGTTCGGGTCGCTCAGACCGAGTGCCGGAAACCACGTCAGGTTGGAATGGTCCACATTATCCGTGACCACCAGGTGCACGGAGTCTCCCCGGCAGATGGCCGTAGGATCCAGGGCCGCCACTTCAATCATGGGGTCTATGACCTTCAGGAACACCGAATCCACGTCCGTACAGCCGGCGCCGACAAAGCCCTCCACCTTGACCCAACGGCTGAAACCGGGGGTAGCGGCCGGAGAATCGCTGGTCGGATCGCTGAAAATGCCGGCAGGACTCCAGAAATAGGTAGCGGCGCCTTCGGCTTGAACGACCAGGCTGCTGTCGGCGCAAACCAGGAGGGTATCGCCCTGTGCAAGGATGTCCACTACGAGTTCGTCATGCAGTTCAATGGTCAGCGTGGTATAGGTCACCTCGCCGCAACCGAAGTCGTTGGACAGGGAGATGATGATGGTTTCGATGTCTTCGTCTATAAGGTCCGATAGCGGGGTGATCGGGAAAGAGAACTCCGTTTGGCCCGGCAGGAAGGTGATGGCATCCGGCAGGACCAGGTCGTAGTCAACGCCCAGGATTGCCGTTCCGGAAATATTGACCTTATAGGTGACGGTATCTTCCAGTGCGCTGTTGAGCCGAACAACCAGTTCATCCGGCGTGTTGGTGCAATCCTCGATCAGGTAATCGATCCCGGAATTGAACACCACTTCCAGCTTGGGCGTCCCGCCGCGGATCTCGGAGATAAAGACCCCGGAGTCGTAGATGCCGTCGTTGCGGTCGGCAATCGCCAGTTTGAGGTGATAGGTATTGCAGGGGATGGTCTGTACCCGGGCGGTCAGGCTTTTTTTGGTACCGAGGAAATCGGAGGTCAAGCCGTCGTATTCCAGGCTCTGCCCCAGTTCGTTGTTGCGGTAGTATTGCCAGTTGTCAATATTGTTGACGCTGTTGATCTGCACAGGCGTTGCGCCGTCGGGCAGCACAGCGATATTGATCTGGTTGTTCATATTGGGATCGCCGACGATTCCCGGACCGGAGGCCAGGAAGGCGAAAATATCGTTGAAGTTGGACCCCACGAATTCGGTGTATTCCTCCGAACCGAACACGTATTCGAAGGTGAGTTCATTGGTAGCTGCGAACACATCCATCTCGACCACGCAAGCGTCGAACGACTCAACTTCCGCCCCGAAAAGGGTGGAGAGATAATCCAGGTCCGGATCGCCGGGGAAATCGTTGTCCAGGCCGGTGCTGCCGGAATTGTTGCGGCCCGGTGCGTTATTCACATCCCCGGTGGTGAGGAGCAGGCCTCTGTCCAGTCCCAGGTCGGTGGTATCGCCGGCCACAAAAGTGCCGTAAGCGTTCGGCGGGCAGTTAATGCTCGTGACGGTTGCCAGGGTTTGGGGCGTGGAAACGAAATTTTCGATCTGTTCATTGGAAGCGCCTTCCTCCACCACTACCGGATCATAGGGTTCGCAAGGGAAGGCGGAGCATTGCCATGAACCGGCAAATCCTTCGAGCTGGATGGAGCCGTCGGAAACAAACTGGACCGTCAGGCAACCGCTGCTGGCCTGTACCTGGAAACAAACGGCGCCGCCGCCGGAAAGGTTAAAGCCGCCGATAGAGGCAAGCAAGGTAGCCGGGTTCACTTCGGGGCCGTCAAAAAAGTTCAACTGGTCGAATGAACCGTCCTCGATATTGAAGTAGTCGAGCGTGAAATTGATGCACTGGTTGAATTCGCTGGGGCAAATGGAGAAGGTATAATCTTCGTTGGGGCCGTAGTCTGCGTCGGGGCCGCCGCTGTCGTAAAGCAGGCCGGAGCAAGCCGTTGACCCGCCTTCGTCGATGTTATTGGCGGGCGGGGTTTCGTCCACGCATACCTGAAACGAGCCCCAGTTGGGGGTACCGGTGGCGGAATAGTCATTTATCCGGAGGAAATAGATCACGTTCGGGGTGAGTTCCTCCACGTCCAGTTCCACGATTGATTCGCCCAGGTCGGCGGAAGCGCAGACCAGCTCGGCCAGCCCGTCGGGTTCGCAATCCCCGCGGTAGATGGCCACCTGCGGATTTACCATTGCCGGCGTTACTCCGTCTGACATGCCGGTCACCGTGATCGTATAATTGAAAATGGTGTCGGAGGTCGTGAAGGCGAACCAGACGTCGTTCTGTACGCCGCCGCCGTTGAAACACTGCGGAATATTGCCGAAACCGATATTGCTGGCCGTCGCGTTCACGTTGGAAAAGAAAACATCGGGGCAAGCCGGCGCAACGCCCAGGTCGATCAGCCCGGAACAATCATCGTTTACGGGCGCCTGTGCTGCTAATCCCAGGGTCAGCAAACAAAATACAATGGTAAAGAACTGCTTCATAAAATCGTTTCGATTAATTGGGCCAAAGTAAAGGAATTTGAGCGTGATAGATAGCGCTAAAGCCCGGAAATTGGTCGGAAAGGTAGCATTTTTTTACAAATCCGTCCGGATAGTTGCACGAAGCCCGTCTGAACGAATTTGTTTATTCGGATGCAGGCCGGCAGGCTTCAAGCCCTGCCTTGATCTCGTCGAGTTTGACAAACCCGTATTCGTTTCCCCAGGCGTGGCGGATGTAGTTCACCAGATTGGCGATCTCGAACTCCGTCAGGTCCGGATTGCCGGCCATCGGTTGCTGAAACACCCGGCCGGCAACGGTGATGGTATCCGATGTGCCGTACCGGATGATGCAGGCAGCGCCGCTGACATTGTCCCGGACGAATTCGGAACCGGCCAGCGGCGGGATCAGATTCTGCAACCCCTCTCCGGTATCCATGTGGCAATTGGCGCATAAATGATCGTACAATCGCTCTCCCTGGGTAAAAGGATTATCCTGACAGGAGATAGCGGTAAGGATCAGCAATGCTGAAAAGAACGCGCATTTGAAAATTCGGGAATCCATAACATCAGTTTATTTGATCATCTAAACAAAGCCTGCTCCGGCCTGTTGAAATTCAGGCTGCAATTTCCCAAGTAATTCCAAAAACTACAAACCAATGTATCTTTGCATTGTTATCCTTTCGATTTCATGTTGAAAAAATTCCTTCGGCTATGGATTATCGGCGGGCAATAGTTTGGTTCAGGCAGGATCTGAGGCTGCACGACAACGAGGCGCTCCTCGATGCCCTCAAAAGTGCGGATGAGGTTATTCCGGTCTATGTTTTCGATCCAAGGATCTTCAAGGGTAAAACGAAGTACGGGTTTCCCAAGACCGGATCGTTCCGGGCAAAGTTCATCCTGGAATCGGTGATCGACCTGAGGGCATCCCTTCAGGCCATCGGTTCGGATCTCTGGGTTCGGATCGGCAAACCCGAGGAGGTCATCTTTGAGCTGGCTCGATCCGTGAAAAGCAGCTGGGTCTTCTGCAACCGCGAACGCACCCAGGAGGAAGTCCTCGTCCAGGACGCCCTGGAAAAGAACCTGTGGACCATCGGACAGGAAATCTGGTATTCCCGGGGGAAAATGCTGCTCTACACCGCAGACCTCCCCTTTCCCGTTCCCCACACGCCGGATGTCTTCACCCAATTCAGGAAGGAAGTCGAAAAGATCGTACCGGTCCGCGATCCCCTGCCCGCACCGGACCGGTTGCCCCCATTGAGCACCCGGCTGGACTATGGCCCCATGCCGGAACTCCGGGACCTGGGCCATGCGACGCCGCCGGAACCGGCCGGCGC
Source organism: Lewinellaceae bacterium (assembly GCA_020636325.1). Taxonomy (GTDB): domain Bacteria; phylum Bacteroidota; class Bacteroidia; order Chitinophagales; family Saprospiraceae; genus JACJYC01. The sequence continues at coordinate 383,556 of JACJYC010000003.1, read as the reverse complement.
ATCCAATCATTTCAAAGGTGGAGAGAAAGCGGGCCTTGAACGGCTCCGGTACTATATACACGACTCTCTGCTGGTTGACCGTTACAAGGAAACGCGCAATCAACTGCTGGGCATGGATTACTCCTCCAAATTCTCACCCTGGCTGTCCCAGGGCTGCCTTTCCCCCAAGTTGATCTACAGCGAAATCAAGCGGCACGAACAGGCGCATGGTGAGAACGAATCGACCTACTGGCTGGTTTTCGAATTGCTTTGGCGCGACTTTTTCCGGTTCATGGCCAAAAAACACGGCAATAAGATCTTCAGGGAAGAGGGCATTACCGGGAAAAGGGACCACAACTGGACGGAGGACTGGGACCTGTTCTCCAAATGGGCGGAAGGCCAGACCGGCATCCCGTTCATTGACGCCAATATGCGGGAACTCCGCCAAACCGGATTCATGTCCAACCGCGGCCGGCAAAATGCGGCCAGCTTCCTGGTCAAGGACCTGAACATCAACTGGCTGATGGGCGCCGAATATTTCGAATCGCTCCTGGTCGACTATGACCCCTGCAGCAATTACGGCAACTGGAACTACATCGCCGGCGTGGGCAGCGATCCGCGCGAAGACCGTTATTTCAACATCCATTCGCAAGGCAAACGGTACGACCCCAAAGGCGATTTCATCCGGTTCTGGGTGCCCGAGCTCCGGAACCTGCCGCAGGAAAAAATCCACCAGCCGGAGTACCTGAGCCTTGAAGAACAGGCATTTTACCAGGTCCGGATCGGCAAGGATTACCCCGAACCCATGATCGACCTGGTCAATTGAATGATCCGCATGGCAAACACCATCAGCACCAGAATCCATGATTATTTAAAGGATTATCCGCCTTTCAGCTTATTGGATCCGCACCAATTGGCCGAACTGTCCGCCTCGGTCACCGTCCAGTATTGCCGCCCCAACGAAGTGATCTTCCGGCAAGGTGAAAAGCCGGAACAGCGGATCTTTGTCGTCCGGGAAGGCGCCGTTCAAATGGTTCGCCAGGAGGACGACCGTGAGATACTGGTTGAGCAATGCGACGAAGGCGACGTGTTCGGCATCCGGCCGCTGATCAATGAAGACAATTACGCCCTTACGGCAAAGGCCGTTGAAGAAACCCTCCTGTACGTTGTCAATGTGGAAAAATACCGGGAAACCTGGAATGCCAACCCGAAAATAGCCCATTACCTGGCCAGCAGCTTTGCGGAAGGCCTTCGGAGAAATTACGACACCCACTTCAAAAACAGGCTATTCCTGGACCAGGACCGGTATATCGACGGGCATTTCCACCTGGTGGAGGTCCAGTCGCTGGAATACAGCAAGGCGCCGGTTACCTGCCCTTCCAAAATACCCATCCAGATCGCTGCCGGGTTAATGGCGCGGGAAGAGGTCAGTTCCATCGTCGTAGTGGATGAAAAACAGCACCCGATCGGGATCATTACGGACAAGGACCTCCGGCGAAAGGTCGCAACCGGCCTGGTGCCGATCCATCAACCGGTTGAGCAGATCATGGCCCACCCCGTGGTGACCTCAAAAAAGGAAATGACCGTGGCGGACGCCCAGATGGATATGGTCAAACACCGCATCCACCACCTCGTCATGACGGAGGACGGCACGCCGGATACGCCGGTGGTCGGGGTCATTTCCGAGCATGACCTGCTTGTCGTTCAGGGCAATAATCCGGCCGTCATGATCCGGGAGATCCGGCGCAGCCGGAAAGCTGCCGAGCTGAAGAACATCCGCCAGCAGGCGGAAAGCCTGTTGCAGAAATATCTTTACCAGGAGGTTTCCATTTCCTATATTTCTTCCGTCATGACCGAGATCAACGATGCCCTGATCACGCAGGTCATCCGGCTTTGCGAAGAAACCATGGAAGAGGAAGCGGTCAAACCGCCGGGCGTGCCCTATTGCTGGCTCACCCTGGGCAGCGAAGGCCGGGAAGAACAATTGCTGCGCACCGACCAGGACAGCGCGCTCCTCTTCGGCGATGTGCCCGAGGAAGAATACCCCGCCGCCAAAGCCTACTTCCTGACCCTGGCAGGCAGGGTCAGCACCATGCTGAACGAATGCGGATTCGACTACTGCCCGGGCGATATGATGGCCAGCAACGCCAAATGGTGCCTGTCGCTCAGCGAATGGAAAGAGCAGTTCGGCAAATGGATCTTCGAACCCATCCCCGAGGCCATCCTCCACTGCGAGATCTTTTTCGATTTCAGGCCTGTTTACGGCGACAGCTCCCTGGCCGCGGCCCTGACCGACCATATTTTTGAATCCGTCGGCAGGCAAACCATATTCCTGTCCTTCCTCGCCAAAGCCGCCCTCCAAAACCCGGCCCCGCTGACGTTTTTCCGGGGGTTCGTGGTAGAGCGCAGCGGCGAGCACAAGGACGAATTCGATATCAAGGCCAGGGCCATGATGCCGCTGGCCGACGCTGCCAGGGTGCTGATCCTGAGCGCCAGGGTCGGCAGGATCAACAATACCATCAAGCGGTTTGAAAAACTGGCGGAACTCGAGCCCAGCAACGCCGAACTCTTCCAGCAGGCCGCCGATTCGTACGGCATCCTCATGCGGTACCGCGCCCTGCAAGGCATCAGAAACCGGAATTCAGGCAGGTATTTCAACCCCTCGGAACTTTCAAAAATGGAACGGATCAATCTGCGGAACAGCTTCCAGCCCATACAGGAATTGCAATCGCTGCTGAATATGCGCTACCAATTGGCTTATATGCGGTAAATTGCCGGCCATGTGGTTTTTCAGATCAAACAAAAAACGAAATGCGGAACCCGAAGGCGACGGCCCGGCCTTCTGGAAGGACTACCTGCGGCTATTCCGCACGCCGCTGCCCGCCCAAACGCCGATCCATGAGGTCCCTTTCGTCGTTTTTGATACCGAAACCACAGGCGTGGACCCCGCCAAAGACCGGATCTTGTCCATCGGGGCCGTCCGGGTCTGCAATTGGCAGATCGACATTTCCGGTTCACTTGAATGCACCATAGCCCGGCACGACAGCAATACGAGCCCTGCTGTTGTCATCCACGGCATCCTGCCGAAAGAAAGGCCCAACGACCTGGAGGAAAGGGAAGCCCTGGAAAAATTTGTCCGGATGATCGGCAACAGCATCCTGGTCGGGCACCACGTGGGTTTCGATATTGCCGTCATCAACCAGGCCCTCAAGCCGTTGACCGGATCGGGATTAAAAAACAAACGGGTCGATACAGGCGCCCTTTCCAAACGGGTCAATCCTGTTTCCGGCCCGGTTTATCCTGCCGGCCCCCTCAGTCTGGACGACCTTTGCAAACAATACCGGATCAGACCCAGCGATCGCCATACCGCAGCGGGAGACGCCTTTATCACCGCAACCCTCTTGCTTAAACTCCTCAGCAGACTCCGAAACCGGGGCGTCCAGCATTTAGGCGATTTATTACGCTCAAGATAAAAATGAAAAAGCCATATATAACGTTCTTTTGGTAGCTTTGCAGCCCGAAACGGGAAAAGCTATAATCGCTACTAAATTCTCGACCTGTGAACAGAATCTCAAACTGCTTTCTATTCGCCGCGCTTGCAGGCGCATTGACAGCCTGCGGACCTTCCGCTGACAAACAGGGTGCCGATCAGGCTATCCGCTTCGACAAATCTTCCGCTGAATGGCATTCGCCCGGCTGTGCCGCTGATTCCAGCAAATGCCTGAATATGTCGGTCAGTTATCCCGTCGCCGGCGGGGAACCCGCAGAAATTGCGCGCCTGATCAACGATTCCATCCAATTCAGGGTCCGCAACAGTATGGACGTCTTTGCCGTTGAGCCTGGAGCAACCCCTCCGAGCATGGACAGCATAGCGTCCGGACTCATCAGGGAATACGAGGACCAACTCCGGGAAAGCCCGGACTACAGCCTGCCCTGGGAAGTAGCCGTATCCGGCGAAGTGCTCAGCAACACTGAAAAATGGGCCTCTGTTTCGATCGGAACGTATTCTTATATGGGCGGCGCCCACCCCAATTCGTTTGTTTCGCTGCTCAACTTCGACCTGTCCAGCGGAAAAACCCTGTCCCTGGAGGACATCACGGCGGATATGAACAAGCTGAAAGCCCTCGTGCAGGTGAAATTCCGGGAAGTCCGCAACCTGATGGACGGCCAGGATTTTGACGAAACCGACTTTTTCTGGGGACAAGGGTTCACCCTCCCCGAAAATTTTGCCCTGGGCAATGAAGGATTGTATTTCTTTTACAACCCATATGAAGTGGCTTCATACGCTTCCGGGCCGACCGAATTCACGATTCCTTACGACCACCTGGGAGGTATTTTAAAGCCTGAATGGATTAAAACTCAAAAATGATGACCAAATATTTATTTCCACTGTTTGCCTGCTGTTTGCTGATGGTTGCCTGCCAGAACAAACCCGCTGACAACAGTCAGCCTGCCGACCAGCAAAATGCCGAGCCTCAGGAGGTGCCGCAAGGCGCTGTTGATCCCGAGCCGACCGGCGAACCCAGCGAGATTGACGGCAAATACACGCTGGAATCCATGGAATACAACGGCCAGAACATGGCGCTGTATAAAGATTCCGAAGTATCCCTGGTCCTCGATCGCGGGAAAGCCTCCGGCAAAGGCAGCTGCAATCCTTACCACAGCCGTTTTACAGTTGAAACCGGCGGTCAGATCTCTTTTTCTGAATTGGCTTCCGGACGGATGCACTGCGACGGCCTGATGACCCAGGAGTCCCGTTTCTTTGAATTGTTGAAGAATGCTCAAACCTATACCCAGGCCGCAGAAACGCGTCTGGTGATTACAGCATCCAACGGTAAGATATTCCTTGTCAAGTCGTAACGTCTTTTATTTTGCGTCGGCATGGCTGGCATTCAACTGGATCCAGGCGGCCTGGTTGCCCCTGGATCCGGATGAAGCCTATTACCTGCTTTATGCCGCCAGGCTGGATTGGGGGTATTTCGACCACCCCCCGATGACCGCCTTCTTCATCAGGGCGGGTCAGGCCCTCTTCCCGGGGGCTTTCGGGGCCAGATTTTTCTTCCCCGTCCTCCAATTGGTCGCTTTCGGACTGCTTCGCCGGTTGGCAGGTTCGCCAACGGACAGAGCCGGTCTTTTGTTCTTCTTCGCCCTCCTGGCGGCCATGCCCTTTTTCCATGTTTTCGGTTTCATTGCCACACCGGACAGCCCCTTGCTCTTTTTTACGGCGGCATACCTTTGGGCGCTGGACGGCCTGCTGCGCCATAACAACTGGAAATTTGCCCTGCTCCTGGCAGCGGCCATGGCCGGCTTGCTCTACAGCAAATACCACGGCCTCCTCGTCATCGGGTTTTCCCTGTTGCCGTATTGGCGGAAAATCCTCGACCTGAAATGGGTCAGTGCGGGTTTGATCGCGCTGGCCTTGTATATGCCGCACCTGAACTGGCAGTACCGCCACGATTTCATTTCCATCCGGTACCATTTGCTGGGCGGCCGCGACGACCTGTATGAACTGAAGTACACCCTGAACTACCTGCTGAATCAGTTTCTGGTTTTCAGCCCCTTGTTATTTCCTTTCATTATCCGCGCCGTTTATCATTCGGTGAAAGCCGGAACCAAGGGGATTGAGGCAGCCTGCCGCTGGATGATCATCGGTTTCTGGGCATTCTTCCTGTATTCCACCGGCAAAGGCCACGTCGAACCCCAATGGACGGCCGCCCTGACGCCGGCCATTGTGCTGATCCTCTGGAACAGGTACCGCCCGCCGAACCAGGGCTCAGCGCTGGTCCGGAAAATGGCGGTTGCCGGTTTTGTTTTGCTGATGATCGCCCGCACCGGGTTGATGCTTCACCTTCCAGGGGTCAAAAACCCTCTTGAAAAATGGGATTGGATTGCGCCTGTGGACAGCATTGCAGGCAACACGCCCGTCGTATTCCAGAATTCCTACAGAAGCCCGGCGCAGTTCACCTTCCAGACCGGGAAAAAAGCCTATACCCTGACCGACCTCTATTACCGGCCCAGCCAGTTTGACCTGTGGGGCGATGAAAGGGATCTGCAAAACCGGTCCGTCTGGATCATCGGCCAGGGCGACTGGCGGGTCCGCGGCGCCCGCGAGATCAAACCTCCGCTGAATACCTTCAGGATCAAAAAAGTGGACAGCCTGCAGGTGGCCCGGCAGGTGAAGCTGGAATTTGCAATTCCGGACGCGACCTACCGCCCGGGCGATACGCTGCACCTGCCCGTGAAACTGACCAACCCCTACCCTTTTGATATTTATCCTGACCGGGGAGATATGCCGCTTTCCCTATGGATCATCTTTGACGTTCCCAGGGATCACGGCGCCATCCGGATGCTGGAGGTGCAACCTGAACGCAAGACCTGGCCTTCCGGCGCCGGAGTTGAGCTGTCTGCAACGGCGGTCATTCCCGCCCGGATGTCGGGAGAGTACCGGGTTTCTATGGGCATCGCCATGGGAGATTTGCCCCCCGGATATAATAGTTCCGCCGCGAAAATCGTTATTGCTCACTGATGAAAGGCGCCGCTCTCCGCGATTTTTATCCTGAACCCGAAATTTTCCAAAAACTTTCGTTATATTTATAATTTCTGCAATTTGTGCTGTAACAACCGACCTTCGGCTGCGTTCTGTTTTGCAAATGACAACGATTCAAAAATGAGTAATAAACTTTTACCGTGTCTGATCATAGCGGTTTTAGGTATTTTTTGCTCCGCCAATGCGTTAACGGCTCAAAGGGCAAGCAAATACAAGGACAGACTGGAAGAACTCCGCAATGAGGATTGGCCGCCGCAACGGGTGTATTCCAGGATTTCGCTCGGCTACGCCCTTCAGCGGATCTTTAAAAAACATACCGACTACTGCGGTTTTTCCATTTCCGACACCAAACGGGATTTTGTGCCGGCAGACATGAGCAAGTTCCTGGGTAAACGGGATCTGCGCACCAAGGTGGAAACAGCCGATATCCGCGGCGGCGGACTGCTCAATTACATCTTCACCTATGACGAGACCCAACGGCCGTTTTCCGATATCAATTACAGCCAAAGCAAGGTATTCACCTCCAACGGCATACCCAATCAGTTTCTGATCGACCCCGATGAAAATTTCGATTCTTTCATCCTGACCAAAAACTGCAGCGGCTACCTGAAAGCCTCCCTGGATGCCGGCATCGAACCGCCCTATTCCGCGTTCAAAACCGCACTGGCCACTGATGACCGAAGGGAATCCAATGTGGTTGCCGTTTCCGGCTCCTTCCTCTCCCCGCTGAAAATCGCCTTCGAATCCAACGACTGGCGCTCGAACGAGGCCATGATGCAGCTCTGGCGGTTTTACCGGGATAATCCGGAATACGTCAACAAGGCCTACTACCTGCGGGAATTCGAGGGGGTCATGGTCAAGCACATCACCACGGCCGAAGAGAACCGCAAATGGGACGCTGAAGTGGGCGTCAACGTCAGCCTGCCTTTTTCGGCCAAGATCAGCAACAAGTTCGGAAAGGGCAAATCAAGCTCAAATTCCTTTAACGGCACCGACTGGGAAACCATCGTTTACGCCGATTTCAACCCGGATTATACGCGGTCGATGCTGTTCACGCCGCTGCCCTCACCGACCCAGATAGCCGCCTATTTTTCCGCTCAACGCCCCGATGTCCAGTTGTCCAAAGACTTCCCGCTCATGTCCGAAAGCGCCGAACACCGGCACTCCTTCAGCGTAGACGGCATTCCCAGGGAAATGACGGATAATTTCTGGATGCTGGAAAATGTCCGCCCGGGCGTCTACCAGGGTTCGCCGGAGCTGCGGACCGAATCGTACGGCGACCCGGCAAACGGCAATTTCGGCTGCAAATTCACGGTCACCGGCCGGCCGCTGTCCGAGCATTTCACCGGCCCGCTGGGTACCCGGCCCGACAGGATAAAGGTAGCCTACCAGGTCAGAAGCCGCTATCCCGTCGGCGGCGAGTATATCCGGTTCTACATCGAGGAGGATATCCCCACCAGCGCCCACCCGATTGCCACCCTGAACAACGGTTATTTCGACCTGACCAAAAAGGAGGACCGGCGATTTGCCTTCCAATGGACCTTCAGCGTCGACCTGGAGGATTACGAAAACCCCGTGGATTACGCCACCTTGCCCGAGGTCTCCCGGTTGGTGGTGCAGCGCAATGAGCAGCAAATCCCGGTGCGGCTGGCCAATATCCGGTGCGACGCCCCAAGGCGCCAGTATTGGCTGACGGTCGAAAGCCTGGACACTTATCCCCTCGATCTGATCGACGATCAGCATATGATCAATTATAACCTCTCCTTTGAATTTTTGCTGCAAACCAAACGGGGCATGTCAAAGGCCTCCAGACCGATCAGCGGCAGGTTGTCCTTTCCCAGCATCAAACCGCCGCCGCCCCCGGCGATTATTCCTGAAATCCCCGCCGTGGCGCCCGAAAAAGGCTGAGTTGAAAGCGGGAAGCTAATTTTTGGTCCATACTTATTTGCTTTTTTGAAAGGGATGGCTAGCTTTGGCCCGTGAACAAATCGAATTGACCAACATGCGAATCATGCGCCTTGCAGGGATAGCCGTTTTCATTTCTGGCGCCCTGTCATTCCTTTCCGCTCAAACTTCGGGCAACGTCCCGCTCGACGATCTTTCTTTTTTCCAGGCGCCGTCCGGTAATTGGAAAATTGCCGGAAATGTCACCGCCGACCTGGATAAAAACGAATCCCTGAAGCTCAAACAAGGCAAGGGGATCCTGGTCAATGATCCGGGCGGCAAACACGGAGAAGACCTGCGGACAGCCGGCGAGTACGGCGACTTTGACCTTCATCTGGAATTCATGATGGCCAGGGGCTCCAATTCCGGGATCTATCTTCAGGGGTTGTATGAGATCCAGCTATTCGACAGCTGGGCAGCAGCCCACCCCAGGTTCAGCGATTGCGGCGGGGTTTATGAACGATGGGATGAAGCCAGGCCGGAGGGCAAAAAAGGGTTTGAAGGCTATGCGCCCCGAATAAATGCCGCCAGAGCCCCCGGGCTTTGGCAAACCATGGATATTTCCTTTCAGGCGGCCCGCTTCGACGCCTACGGCCGGAAAACAGCCAACGCCCGCCTGATCTGGGTGATCATGAACGGTGTGGTCATCCATGAGAACCTCGAACTGACCGGCCCGACGCGCGGCGCCTGGGGCGAAGAAAAACCCACCGGCCCGCTGCGACTCCAGGGTGATCACGGACCCGTTGCCTTCAGGAATATCCGCATTGACAACTACAACCTGCCCCCGCTGTCGCTGGGTGAAATGACCTACGCACAATACTTCGTGGAAGGGAACGACCAGATTACGGGCCCCGGCGACCTTAAACCCGTGAAAAAGGGAACAACGGCCGTCCTGACCCAGGAAGTCTGCACGGAAAACGAGAAATTCGCCCTGCTTTTCAACGGACCGCTGCAAATCCCTGTTGCGGGCGAATACCACCTGGACTTTAATTTTTATGGCCGCGGCAACGTGCGGATTGACGGTAAGACCGTTATTGAAAAATCCTGGGGCGGGCGGCAGGTCGACTTCCAACTCTCCGCAGGCGTTCACCAGGTGGAAATATTCTACGTGAAAATGGAGTCCTGGATGCCCAACGGCCTGGCTTTCTACATCAGCGGCCCGGGCATCCGCCGGCAGCCGCTCCATGCGCCCGGTTCCGAACCCATCGGCAGCCTGTCCAGACAAATCTTCATCGATTTTGAAAAAGATCCCGTCATCACCCGGAGTTTCGTCGATTTCAATCCGGGTGACGGTCAGAAGGCCCACCGGATCACCCACGCCGCCAATGTGGGTTTTCCCAACGGTTCCTGCTTCGGTTACGACCTGTCGTACGGAACGGTTTTCCAGGTATGGCGCGGCGGTTTCCTGGATGCAACGCCGATGTGGAATGATCGCGGCGACGGCAGCTCCCGCGCCCGCGGCAGCGTATTGCACCTTCTGGACGCTCCGGCGGTTGCCGTTCTTGCCAATGAGAACCAGGCCTGGCCGGACACGCTGGGCCAAACCGAAGGCTTCCGGCCGAAAGGATACCGACTGAATCCGGCTGGTGAGCCGACCTTCACCTTTCAGGCCTACGGGGCTTCTTTCGATGACCAGGTCAGCCCGGCAGACGGCCGGTTCACGCGCAGGATACTGGTTTCCGGTCAGCCGCAGGGCGCCCTGTACGCCCGCGCGGGGAAAGGAACAACCATCGAACCCCTGGAAAAGAACCTGTTCCGCGTCGACGGGCGCTATTATGTGCGCACGCCTGAAAAATCAGCCGCCAAACCCATGGTCAGGGCTTCCGGCGGCGGTGAGGAACTCCTCATTCCGTTCAGCGGAAACGCCGTAGAATACGAACTGATTTGGTAATTCTATCAATGCATGCAAGATGAAAACCGCCTATCCATATATTTCAACCCTTTTATTTTGCCTGGCGCTGACCTGTGCCGCCGGGCAACTGGACAAACCGGCCCTGCTGCCCACTGAAAGCGACTATTTCAAACTGATCTCCATCCCCATTCCCGAAGACATAGTGCTGGAAGGCGGCGGCGTGGTTACCCTGCCCGACGGCGACATTGCCGTTTCAACCCGCCGCGGAGAAGTCTGGATTATCGAGAATCCGTACATGAAGAACGGGCAATATCCCAATTTCCGGAAATTCGCATCCGGGCTGCACGAAATCCTGGGCCTGGCCTACAAGGACGGCTCCTTGTACATGGCGCAACGCGGCGAGCTCACCCGGCTCGAAGATACCGACGGCGACGGCCGCGCGGATGTATTCGAAACCGTTTATCAATGGCCGCTGTCAGGCCATTATCACGAATACTCCTACGGCCCTAAAATTGCCCCGGACGGCAGCTTTTTTGTCACCGGCAACGTCGCTTTCGGCAATCAGGAGTGGTGGCGCGGCGAAAGCCGGGTCCCCTGGCGCGGCTGGACCATGCGCATCACCCCGGAAGGCGAAATGGAGCCCTGGGCAACGGGCATGCGGTCGCCTTGCGGCATCGGCTGGGTCAACGGCCAGTTCTTTTACGGCGACAACCAGGGCGACTGGATGGGATCCGGTTTCATCATGCCGGTCAATAAAGGCGACTTCACCGGTCACCCCGCCGGATTGAGCTGGACCGGCCGGCCCGAATCGCCCGTCAAGGTCACTTACAACGATATTTACTACCGGGTGAACCCGCGCCTTACGCCCAAAGGAAAAGATCCCGTCAAACCCGAAAACATAGAGGATGAGATCCCGACGCCCCTGTTCAAGGTGGCCGAAGAGGTCCCTTCGGTAAAAACGCCGGCCGTCTGGTTGCCGCACGGCATCCTCGGAATTTCCACCTCGGAGATCATCACCGACGAAACCAACGGAAGCTTCGGCCCGTTCGCCGGCCAGATCTTTGTCGGCGATCAGGGGCAAAGCAAGATCGACCGGGTGTTCCTCGAGCAGGTCAAGGGCGTGTACCAGGGTGCCGCCTTTGCCTTCCGCGAAGGGTTCCGGTCCGGGGTGCTGAGAATGGCGTGGGGCAAGGACGGGTCTTTGTTTGTCGGGCAGACCAACCGCGGATGGGGGTCCACCGGCAACCAGCCCTTTGCGCTGGAGCGGGTGATCTGGTCCGGCCAAATGCCCTTCGAGATGAGGGCCATCCGGGCCATGCCCGACGGATTCGAGATCGAATTCACGCAGCCGGTCAACAAGGCCAGGGCCGCCGATCCGGCCTCCTACGACATTACCGGGTTTATTTACAAATACCACCCGGTCTACGGCAGCCCCATCGTCAACGACGAGAAGTGCCCGGTCCGCTACGTCGAAGTTTCCGCTGACGGATTGAAAGCCCGCCTGGTTGTGGACAACCTCCGGAAAAAATACGTACACGAGATCAAAACGCCGGGCATCACGTCTTATGCCGGCGACCTGCCCTTGCTCCACGGCACAGGCTACTACACCCTCAACGAGATCCCGGACGGGGAAAAACTGGTGGTGCCTGAGCCCGAACCTGAGCCCGAACCGGTGGAGGAAGCGCCCGCGATGGACCACAGCAATCACAAAATGCCCGTTGTGCCGGCCGCCGGCGAAGCGGACAACCCGAAAAAAGCCAATAACCCAACGCCGGCCGCCTCCGCTTCCTCGTCGGCCAAACGGGTCACCAAAATGCCGGCCGGTTGGGGCAAACCGGATATCACCCTGAGCATGAGTACCCTGCCGGGGTTGAAATACGACCAGACCCTGGTGATGGTCAAGGCGGGCAGCAAGGTGAAATTCACGTTCAACAACAACGATGACATGCCCCACAACATCGTTTTTGTCGACCCCGGCGCCGCCGATTTGGTCGGGAAAATGGCGCTGGATCTCGGGTTGAAAGGGCCGTCCATGAACTATGTGCCCAATACGCCCAAAGTCCTGCACCACAGCAAACTGATGCTCCCCGGGTCCTCGGAGACCCTCTATTTCATTGCGCCCGATAAGCCGGGTGATTATATGTACGTCTGCTCATTTCCCGGGCATTACCTCTCCATGCGGGGCATCCTCCGGGTAATGCCTTGAATTCTGTTTTGAAAATTTCCAGGTAATATGTTAATTTGCCAGGGTATTAATATGGAACAGTCCGGAGGAAAAACCCGAAAAACCTCTAAAATCCTAAAGTAGGGCGCAATGCCGAAATGCGAGAATGTAGGCCCCATATTTCTAAAACCTGGAATTTTTATGAACGAAATTTTGGATGCACCGGATGCCAGGCCCTATTTCAGGGATTATGCCGGATTTTGGTTGCGGTTCGCCGCGTATATCATTGACGGCTTTATCGTCACTATCGTAACCTACGTGGTGATGTTTGCCATTTTAGGCGCCTTGTGGGCCGGAGCAATGAGCGGCGGTTCGATCAACGAAACCGGGCTCATGGGCGGAATGGCCCTGATGTACGTTATCATCATTGCCGGCATGTGGTTGTATTTTGCCCTGATGGAAAGCTCAGCCAAGCAAGCTACACTGGGTAAAATGGCCGTCGGCATAAAGGTGGTCGATGAGGCCGGAGAAAGGATCTCCTTCGGCAAGGCCAGCGGCAGGTTCTTCGGAAAAATCATTTCCGGAGTGATCATCTATATCGGCTTCATCATGGCCGGTTTCACCGAGCGGAAGCAGGCGCTGCACGATATGATGGCCGGAACGCTTGTCGTCACCAGCCGGTAATTTTCATGCTCCGTTTATCAATGGAAAATGCCGGATAAACGCCAAAAACAGACCATAGGGGACCTGTTTAACCAACTGGTCTATGCCACCAGGGATTGGTTCAGGGACCTTATGGACCTGAGGGAAGGTCAGGACCGGGCCGGAACGGTGGCCGCCATCAAAAGCGGCAACCGGATGCGCGGCTCCAACGCCTGGATGCTCATGTGCTCCATCATGATCGCATCGCTCGGTCTTGACCTCAATTCACCCGCTGTGATCATCGGAGCCATGCTGATATCCCCGCTGATGAACCCGATCCTGGGCGTTGGCCTCGCGGTCGGCACCAATGACCAGGAAACCTTGCTCATTTCCCTCCGGAATTTCTCCATCGCCATCCTGATCGCCCTGTTTACCAGTACGGCCTATTTCCTGGTTACGCCGCTGGGCACCCTGACCAATGAGATCCAGGCCCGTACGGCCCCCACTTTTCTGGATGGCCTGGTAGCTGTTTTCGGCGGTGTGGCCGGCATCATCTCCGTATCCCGCAAAGACAAGTCCAATGCCATTCCGGGTGTTGCCATTGCCACTGCATTGATGCCGCCGCTTTGCGTTACGGGTTACGGCATCGCCAAAGGGAATTTTGATGTCATGCTCAATTCCTTTTACCTCTTTTTCCTCAACTCATTTTTCATTGCCCTAACCACCTACCTCATCATCCGGTTGCTGAGGTTTCCGTACAGAAGCCGGCTGGTTGATCCGGCCGAAAACCGGCGAAATCGCTATATCGTACTGATTTTCAGCTTGCTGATCACCATTCCCGGGCTGTACATCCTCCGCAAGGTGATCGCCGATCTGCGCTACAAACAAAACGTCAAGGCCTTTGTGGAGGATAACCTCCGGAACGTTTGCCTGAATTACAAGACCTTTCCGATCGCCGAAGATTCCACCCTGCTGGTCGTGCAACTCATGGGCCGGACCATCCCGGAGGATTCCATTCCCATCATTAACGAACTCCTGCACGAGAAATATGCCCTTGCCGGTACCTACCTGCGCCCGATACCCGATTACGGGGTGGAGCTTGAACGGCTCGACAAGGTCCAATACGAAGTGGCCTCCCTCGGAACCCTGTCGGAACAACTGAAAAACCTGGCGGATTCCCAGCGGAAGGAAGCCGAAGAACGCAAATTGTTTTACCATCACCTCGACAGCCTCCGGCAGGACAGCATTCCCATCGGACAGATCACCCGGGAGGCGCGGTCCGTTTACAGCCAATTGCTGGAAATGGGCTACGCATTATCCCAACAATCTGACGGCAAAAATCCGCCAAGTTCCTTACCTTTGTTCCTTGTTCACTGGGACACCCGCAAACCCGAAAAACAACGTCGCCAGGACGAGACCAGTCTCAAATCTTTTCTGCTGGAACGAACAAACCTCGACACGCTGGCGCTTATCGGTTATTGATATGAATGCCCTTATCCTGATTGATCTCCAATTTGACTTTTTTAATGAAGGCGCACTTCCTGTGCCCGAAGCTGAGCAGGTTTTACCCGTTGCCAACCGGGCAATGGATCATTTCGGGCTGATCGTGGCCAGCCAGGACTGGCATCCGGCCAACCACGGCAGTTTCGCAGCCAACCATTGGTGGCGCAAACCCGGGCAGGTGATCGACCTGGACGGCCTGCCGCAGGTGCTATGGCCGATCCACTGCGTACAGGAAACCTTCGGCGCCAGTTTCCACTCCGGCCTGGATACCTCCCGGATCGACAGGGTTTTCCGGAAAGGCACCGACCCCGGGATCGACAGCTACAGCTGTTTTTTTGACAACGGCCACCGGAAATCCACCGGCATGGGCGACTGGCTGAAGGACCAACAGGTGACGGACCTGTATTTCCTCGGGCTCGCTACCGACTATTGCGTCAAATCCTCAGTCCTGGACGCGCTTGACCTGGGGTTCAATGCCTGGCTCATCGAGGATGGTTGCAGGGGCGTCAACCTCAACCCCGGAGATGCGGAAAACGCCGTAGCGGAAATGGAAAAGAAAGGCGCCCGGATCATCCGGTCCGGCGATTTGCCCCCGGCGTGATATCTTTATGGATTACAACGCAATTTTATTAACTTGTCAGGAGTTATCAACATATTAAATTAAAATAAATATAACATGATCCACGATATTCAACTTTCCTCCCACGATCTGATCGAACTGGAGGACAAGTACGGCGCTCATAATTACCACCCCATCCCCGTTGTGCTGGCCAAAGGAAAAGGCGTGTTCCTATGGGACGTGGAAGGAAAAAAATACTACGATTTCCTGTCCGCCTATTCAGCCGTGAACCAAGGCCATTGCCACCCCAGGATCTTGAATGCCTTGGTGGAGCAGGCGCAAAAACTGACGCTGACCAGCCGGGCATTCCACAATGATGTGCTCGGGAGGTTCGAAGAATACATCACGGATCTTTTCGGCTACGACCGCGTCCTGCCGATGAATACCGGGGTGGAAGGCGGCGAAACGGCGGTAAAGCTGTGCCGGAAATGGGCCTATCAGGTCAAAGGGGTTCCCGCCAACCGGGCCAAGATCATTTTCGTGACCGGCAATTTCTGGGGCCGGACCCTCTCGGCGATATCCACTTCCACCGAGCCCGCCAGCGTGCGCAATTTCGGCCCGTACATGCCTGGATTTGTGGTCATTCCATACAATGATCCGGAGGCGCTGGAAAGGGCGCTGGAAGACCCGGACGTGGCCGGTTTCATGGTGGAACCCATCCAGGGAGAAGCCGGTGTGGTGGTTCCCGACCCCGGATACCTGGCCGGCGCCTATGCGCTGTGCAAAGCCAGGAATGTCCTGTTCATCGCCGATGAAGTCCAGACCGGTATCGCCCGCACGGGCAAACGCCTTTGTTGCGACCACCACGGATTCAAACCCGACATCCTCATTTTGGGCAAGGCCTTGTCGGGCGGCGTCATGCCGGTCTCAGCCGTATTGGCCGACGATGAGGTCATGCTCACGCTCAAACCCGGGGAACACGGCTCAACCTACGGCGGAAACCCGCTGGCCTGCGCCGTAGCCATGGAAGCCCTCCAGGTGGTGGAAGATGAAAACCTGGCCGATAATGCCGCCCGGCTGGGCGAATTATTCAGGCGGAAGATGCACGAAACGCTGGTCGTCAAAACGCCGCTGGTTCGCCTGGTGCGCGGCAAGGGCCTGCTGAACGCCATTGTGATCGATGAGGAAGAGACCGGCCAGACCGCCTGGAACATTTGCCTGAAGATGGCCGAAAAGGGGTTATTGGCCAAACCGACCCACGGGAATATCATCCGGTTTGCGCCGCCGCTGGTCATTACGGAAGAGCAGTTGCTGGAATGCTGCGATATCATCGCAAATACGGTCCTTGAGTTTGAATAACGCACGCTTTTTCGGCTTTCCGGGCCAATCAGCAGCCGGAAAACCGAAAAATGTTAAAATTTCTTTAATCGGTCACAATATCGCAATTAACCGAAAGGTTTTTTCTGTTATACAACCCGGAAAAACGGCTGTTCCGTTGTCCGAAGCAAACCTTAACTGAAACATCCATGAAATCTCGACTTATCTTAACCTTTTTGACTGCCTGGTTTGCCTCCTTTATCCTCCATGCCCAATCCTCCACCGTATTCACTGATGCCAATGAGGCTTACAAACGCGGTGAAGCATTTATGGAAAAGGGGTTACTGGATCAGGCGCAACAAGAATTCCAACAGACCATTGCCAAGCTGAAACCGGTGAACGAACCGGAAGCGGAATTGCTGCTGACCAAGGCGGAGTTCAACTACGCCAAGTGTGCCGTTCAGCTCAACGACCCGGATGGCGAAAAGCTCATCCTGGATTTTATCAGGAGCCATCGCCCGGACCCCATTGCCAATGACGCACTGGTCGAGATCGCCAACTACTACTACAACGACGGCAAATACGAAAAAGCCGTTGAATATTATTCCCAGGTGCCGACCGGCGGGATGACCCGCGAACAGCGCTCGGAAGTCCGGTTCAAAATGGGGTATTCCTTCTTTGTCCAGAAACGGTTTCCGCAAGCCAAAGCCAATTTTGCGGAGATCAAGGATTTTGACAACGAATATTACTATCCGACCAATTATTACCTGGGGTTGTGCTATTTCTATGAAAGCAACTACGACCAGGCCATCAGCCAGTTCAGGGTGGTGGAAAAGTCCAAAAAATACAAACCCTACATCCCTTATTACCTGACCCAGATCTACTTTGCCGAAAGGCGGTTCGATGAACTCATCGCCTACGCGGAACCGAGATTGCAGGAAGCCGGTTTGCGCAACACAACGGAGATCAACCAGCTCGTCGGTCAGGCCTACTTTGAAAAAGGCGACTACAAAAAGGCCCTGCCCTACCTGGAATACTACGCCGAACGCAGCGGTAAAATGCGCGAAGAAGAATGGTACCAGCTCGGTTTTGCCCAATACCAGGCCGGGGATTACCAGAAAGCCGTTCGGAGCCTGAGCGAGCTTTCCAGCGTAGACTCCCCCATGGGGCAATCGGCTATGTATTACCTGGCCGACGCCAACCTCAAACTCGGCCGGAAAACCTCGGCCCGCACCGCCCTGGCCTCCGCCAAACGGATGAACTACGACACCCAGATCCAGGAAGAGGCCCTGTTCAACTACGGTAAATTGTCCTACGAGCTGAAAGATCCGCGCGAAGCGATCGGGGCGCTGCAGACCTTCGGCCCCGGCTCCAGGTATTACGTGGAAGCCCAAACCCTGATGAGCGAGATCTTCCTTTCCTACCGCGACTACAAACAGGCGCTGGAAGTACTGGAAAACATGCCCAATAAATCGCCCCAGCTCCAGAAAAGCTACCAGCAGGTCACCTACCTCCGGGCACTCCAGCTGATGCAGGAAAACGATCTGGAAGGCGCAAAACTCCATTTCAATAAATCCCTTCAGTTCCCGACCGACCTGAAAACCAAAGCGCTGGCCACTTACTGGCTGGCCGATATTTCCCACAGGCAGGAAAATTACGACCAGAGCATCCGCCAGACCAACGAATTCCTGACCATGGCCAAAACCATGAGCAATCTGCCGGACGAAGCTTCCATGTTTACCGGCAATTACCTGCAAGGGTATAACTACCTCAAACAGAATAATTACACGGCAGCCCTGGGCTTCTTCCAGGAAGCCGCCAACGGCATAACCAGGAATAAGGCCTTCATCGGCAATAACGACGTCAAAGACCGCGTACTCGGCGACGCCATCCTGCGCGCCGGCGACTGCAACTTCAAACGGAACAACTACGACCAGGCCATTAAATACTACGATCAGGCGATCGATCAGCGGTATTCCGGGTTCGTTTACGCCATCTACCAGAAAGCCATTATTGAAGGCCTCAGGGGCCGGGTGACCGACAAGATCCTGGCGCTGGAACGGATTGCCCGGGAATTCCCCAAATCGGACTACGCGGATGAAGCCCTCCTTCAGCTCGGCATCACCTACCAGGAGATCGGACAGCTGAACAAGGCCGTTCCGCCGCTGAAGACCCTGGTCACCGATTACAAGAATTCGTCCAACCTGATTACCAAAGGCCTGATCCAATTGGGCCTCATCAGCTATAACCAGGGCAGCCTCGAAACAGCCATCAATTACTACAAGCAGGTTTTCAGCAACAATCCGGAGCCGTCGGATGCCAGCCTCGCGCTGGCCGCACTGGAAGAGATCTATGTGGACGACATGGGCCGGGCTGACGAGTATTTTGCCTTCCTGGAAACCATTCCGGGTTATAAGGTAGACAACCTCTCAAAGGATTCCATCAATTTCAAAGCCGCTGAATCCCAGTTTGAGAACGGGAATTATTCCCGGGCCATCACCGCCTATACGGACTACCTCCGCAAATTCCCCAACGGGTTGTACACCCTGACCGCTTTTTATCACCGCGCAGAATCCAATGCGGTGCTGCGCCAATACACGGAAGCGCTTCAGGACTATGAAACCGTCATCGGCAAAGGCAACAGCAAATTCTATGCAAAATCGCTGGAAAAAGCCGCTATCATCGCCTATAACCACAGCCTGGATTTCAATAAATCCTACACCTACTATTCACAGCTGGAGGCTGTGGCATCCACCGATGAGGAGCGGTTTGAAGCGCAGCTGGGAGCGTTGCGAAGCGCTTACCGCCTGAACAATACCCAAGCGGTATATACCCTGGCCAATAAAGTGGCCAATAACCCGAGCGCTTCACAGGAACAGGCCGCAACCGCCCATTTTTATATCGGCAAGATCAATTACGATCGCAAGGATTACGACGGCGCCCTGACCTCCCTGAATAAAGTGATCCAGATGAGCGATAACGAACAAACGGCCGAGGCCAGGTACCTGAAAGCCTACATCTACTACCTGAAACGCGACCTGAACACCGCCCAGACCCTTTGCCTGAACTCCAACAAAGAAAGTTCGGCGTATCCTTTCTGGGTGGCCAAAAGCATTATCCTCCTGTCCGATATCCTGTCGGAAAAGGGCGATCTGTACAACGCCCGGGCAGCCCTGGAAGCGCTGCTCGAAAACTATAACGAGGACCAGGAGCTGGTGCAAACCGCCCGGACCAAGCTGGAGCGAATCAATCAGCAACTCAACCAAAACAGCAAGCTGCGGGCAGCGCCCGATCCCAATCGCCTGGAGCTTGACAACAGCAACAACAATTGATTCCTCCAAGTGATCACCTTAAAATCAATCGAACAATGAATCGTTCTCTGAAATATATTGTTTTGCCGTTCACTTTCTCTTTATTGGCACTGGCCGCCTTCGCCCAGAAGGAATTGCCTTCCGAACAGGTCGATGTCGTAAAGAGCTTTGATGCACACTTGCTGGAGACCGCCAAGATAGACGTCTCTCCCGGATTGCCGCCCCTCGATACGGTGACCAGGAAGCAGACCTACAATGTCATCACCAAAACGACGGATGTTGATTACCTTCCGCCCAGCATCCGCCCGTTGGCCATGCGCGGCGACGACAACCAGAAAGTCTATCAGGGCTACCTCAAGCTGGGGCCTGGCCTTCCGGCGTCCCTTTACGGGGAGGCTTCCTACTACCTGAATTCGGTGAAAAACCTCGATTTCGGCATCGATTTCAAACATCACTCCGCCAATAACACCAAAAAGGTCGAAAACCAGCGGTTCAACCGCAACCATTTCGGCGCAACGGGCACCTATTATTTTGACCAGGGGTTTGCCGTCAACGGCCGGCTGGGCTATACCCGGAATACCCACCATTTTTACGGTTACAATACCATCAATGAGGAATTCGACTCCTCCTACACCTTCGTACCCGAAGAGGTTCGGCAGCGGTTTTCCATTTTTGATATCGGCGCCTCCATTTTCAACGGCGTCCGGACCGAAGCGGATTTCAACTACTCGGCCGGTTTCGACTACTATATCCTCAACGATAACTACGAAGCCCGCGAGAACGGATTTGTGCTCAAGATCAGCGGCACCAAGTGGTTCCAGGGGCAGCATGCCCTGCGCGTCAACCTGACCACCGATTTCACTTCCTTCAAAACGGACGGCAAGCAGACCCTCAACAACTTTTTCCTGAACCCCTCCTACGCTTATCACGGCGACCGTTTCAAGGCAAAAATCGGCGTCAATATCGCTTCCCACAACGATGAGTTCTCCTTCTTCCCGGATATCGAACTCTCCGCCAATATCGTGGAAGGCATCCTCGGCGCCTTTATCGGCGCTGAAGGCAGTCTGCAGAAAAACACGTTCCGCAACCTGACGGATTACAACCCCTACCTCGAATCGAGGGTGCCGGTCAAAAATACCCACTACAACGATTTCTTCGGCGGCATCAAGGGGAATATCCAGGGGATTGACTACAACGCCCAGATCGGCTATAAAAATACGGATGACCTGGCCTTGTTCCTGATCAGCGATACCTTGAGCCCGGTCGTCCGCTTTGATCCGATCTACGATACGGTCAGCGTTTTCTACATCAAGGGATCGCTTTCAGCTCCGCTGTTCAAGGGCTTCGAACTCGTCGGCACCCTCAGCCAGAACGTTTTCAACCCCAAACGGGAAGAAAAGGCCTGGCACCTGCCCAGCTTCTCGGTCAACGTAGCGGCCAAGTACACAACGCCCGATCAGAAAGCCCGCGTAACCGGCGAGTTCTTCCTCGAAAACGGCGTTCCGTACCGCGACCTGAAAGGCGAAGTGAAAAACCTGAACGCCTTGTTTGACATCAGCGCAGGTTTGGAGTATTTCTTCTCCGAAAACTTCGGCGGGTTCATCATGATCAACAACCTGGCCAACAACAAACGCCAGCGGTGGGAGTACTATCCCACATTCGGGTTGAACGCCCTGGTCGGGATTTCCGCCCGTTTTTAAGCAAACGAAGATATGGCCATCGCATCCCGGATTTCCGCCCCGAAGTCCGGGATGCGCCGTTTCAGGCCGGACCAGCCTCAAACAACCTCCCGCAAGGGGTCCTGTGCCCGCAAAAGAAGCCCCGCTTCAACCATCATTTCACAATTCAGGTTTTTCTATTTTTTTCGTCCTTTTTTTCCAAATAAATTTTGAAAAAACTGAAAAAGGGGGTACTTTAGACCTGAAGATTGCAGACTTATTTCTCACCAAAATTACAGCTTTATGATTATCACATTCAATGAACTGAGGGACATCAAACACAAGCTCCCCACCGGCAGTGTCGCTCGGATAGCCAACGAATTGAAGATAAAGGAGCAAACGGTGCGGAATTATTTCGGCGCCAACAAATTCGAAGATGGCGACTATGCCGGTAAACATTTGGAACCAGGACCCGACGGCGGGATTGTCAACCTGGAAGATACGGCTATCCTGAAGGCCGCGCTCAAAATTCTGGAAGAAAATCAAATTGAGGTCCAACTAAAATGAAACCCCTGAAAAACGGGAAGCCGCAACAAATGCAGCTTCCCGTTTTCAATTAATGGGCAGACGCTCCTCTATTCCAGATTCAGATAAAACGGAGCCGTCAATTTCCGGTAAGCTTCCGACCATCGGCTGTCGTGGTCGCCCTGTATGGTCAGTTCTTCCTCCCAGGCGATCGTTTCCTGCCGCCTGAATTCCAATATGACCCTGGAGACCGGCTTGCCGCTTTTTGTGGCTATTTTCAGCATCCCGGTACAGTACAACCCGAAATATCGCCCGATCCTGCAAAATCCTTCCGCAGCCCGGGCAGGCAATATGGCATAAAACCGGCCCTCGTCGGCCAGCAACCCGTCAACCGCCTTCACCAGGTCGCCGTAGCTCAGATCAATGGTATGCCGAACCCGGTTCCGGCCCTGATCCGCCGACAGCAAGGCCTTGTCGAAATAGGGCGGATTGCTGACGATAAGGTCGAATTCCCGGCCCTGTGCCCTGCCGAATTCCTGGGCGGAAACCTGAATGACCGCTATCCGGTCGCTCCAGGGAGATGCCCGCACATTTTCCAATGCCTGTACCGTGGCCGAAGGATCGATATCGATGCCGGTGATCCGCGCGGTCGCTGATTTCTGGGCCAGCATCAACGCGATCAGGCCCGTACCCGTGCCGATATCCAGTATCCGCTCCGCACCGGCAGCATCCACCCAGGCGCCCAGCAATACGCCGTCGGTTCCCACCTTCATCGCGCATCGGTCCTGCCCGATCTCAAATTGTTTGAACCGGAAATTGCTCATGGCTGGAATAGGTCAGAATCCCGCGGGATGCCGGCTCTCAAAATCGGTCAGCGCCTGGAACCTGGCCCCGATCGCCAGCAAAATATTTTCCTTGTACAGGCCGCCCAACAGGCTGATGCTGGTCGGACGTCCCTTGTCATCCCACCCGTTGGGGAGACAAATGGCCGGATGACCGGTCAGGTTGCTGAGGGCCGACTGGTTGCCGGTGTTCGTCGGCACAATGACGGCGTCGTACCGGTCGAAGACGGCCTTCATCTCATTGATCAGCTGGTCGCGGTACCGGTTGGCCTGGATGTATTCAACGGCCGGAATGAACCGGGCCTGGCGCAACGAGTTCGCCCTTGACCACCTTGTCTGTCTGGCCAGATCGTCATCCTGATTGGAGAGCACCAGGTCGTCAAAAGCCGCGCCCGCCTCTGCCCGGATGATGGTGGACATCAGGGCGTAGACCGACGCGCCCCCCGGCAAAGTCATGGGTTCCGGTTCTATGCCCATCGACCGGAAGGTTGCCAGCGCCTGGTTTGCGTTTTCGCCCCATTTGCCGGTTTCCTTGCTGAATTCTTCCTCCAGAAAACCGACCCTGAGGGTTTTCAGGTCCAGGTCCGCGTCATAGACGAAACCCGCATCGATCGTCGACCGGTCTTTCTCATCCCGGCCTTTTATGGCGTTGAGCACCAGCGCGCAATCCTGAGCGGTCCTGCAGATCGGGCCTACTTTGTCCAGCGACCAGGCCAGCGTCATGACACCATACCGGCTCACACGGCCGAAGGTGGGCCGCAGTCCCGTAGCCCCGCATTGGGAAGAAGGAGAGAGGATGGATCCCCAGGTTTCCGTACCGATGGAAAAAGCCACGAGGCCGGCAGCCGTCGCCGAGCCCGAACCTGCGGAGGAACCGCTCGCCCCCTGCTGGAGGTCCCACGGATTTTTGGTCTGGCCCGCAAACCAGATATCGCCGGTGGCCAGCTCGCCCGAAACCAGTTTGGCGACCAGTACGGCGCCGGCGGCCTCCAGCTTTTCCACTACGGTAGCCGTAAAGTCGAATTGCTGGTTTTTGAATGGCTGAGCGCCCCAGGTTGTGGGATAACCTTTCACGGATGCCAGGTCCTTGACCCCGTACGGAATCCCATGGAGCGGGCCCCGGTATTTTCCGGCGGCGATCTCCGCGTCCGCGCGGCGGGCCTGGACAAGGGCCAGCGAATCGGTCAGCGTTATGACGGCTTCAAGCCGGGCATCGTACCGCCTGATGCGCTCCAGGTAAATGCCGGTCAATTCAACGGAGGTGATTTTCCGGGTCCGGATCAGCACCGACAGTTCGGCAACGGAATAAAAGGCCAGCTCTTCCTTGTTGTCCGGCAAGGTCACTTCTTCCGGCAGGCCCCATTCAGCAGTGCCCGCTGCGGGCACCTCGGCCATATTGAATCCTGCCGGCCTGGGGTCAAAAACCAGGGCCGGGGCCACGGCATTTTCAAGCGGCGTTTGCCGGAGGCCCTGGTATCCATCCAGGTTGCGGGCCACCGTTCCGTACAAGGTATCGATTTCGTTATCTGTAAAGGACAGGCCGATCACCTTTTGGGCGGCCTTCAGGTCGGCGGTGGTGAACGGGATTTTTTCCGCGTCCCCATCTGCGATTTTTTTTCCGGCCTGGCATCCGGTGAGGAAGATCGCCAGGAAGACTGCGATTGGGGCCGGAATTGAACAAACTTGACTTATTTTCTTGAATGTCATTAATTTGGTGTAATTTAATTAATCAAATTGTTCAATTACCCAATGCCGAAACCAGCTTCCGGAATGCCTCCAGGGCATTGCTGACCACCTCTTTGTTTTCGATGGGGATTTTCAGAAAGGTTTCCCCGGAATTTTCATCCTTCTGAACGAGGCTTTCAACCAGTTCAGCGGTCTTTTCCCGGTTATTCAAAATATTGGCCAGACCGGAGAAAAACGAAATGCCGGATTGTACGACCTCGCCGATCTGCTCCGGCCCGGCTTTTTCGCCTGACGGCGGTTCCTTACCGGATTTTTCACGTTCTTCGGTCTGTTTCCCTGATTCCTTTATGTCATCATCCCCGATGAATGTATCCACCCCTGCATGCTCCGCACCTGCACCTGCTTCGCCGGGCTTGGCCTGATCGGGCGATTCGAGGTTTTCTTCCTCATTTCCGATATCCGGCTCGCCAAACAGATTGGTCTCCGTTTCTGACGAGGTTGACAGCTGTTCAATATTCTCCATGAGTTTTTTGAACCGGGATGCGCTCATAAAGATCGCGTCTTCGCCCTCCGGGTCCAGTACGCCTTTAGCCATTTCTGCCTTGAAGGCCAGAACGCTGAGCATGCGATGCTCTATGGTGTTTGTCGCAACCATGTTGATGACCGTAACCTTGGATTTTTGACCGATGCGAAAAACCCGGGCAATGCGCTGTTCAAGGACGGCCGGATTCCACGGCAGATCCAGATTGATGACAAGGCTTGCGTTTTGCAGGTTCAAACCTACTCCGCCGGCATCCGTGGACAGGAAGATCCGGCAGTCGGCATCTTCCCTGAATTTTTCGAGCAGGTCTCCGCGTGAGCGGCTTTCCACCCCGCCGTGCAGCCAGGCAAAGCCGACTTCAATGGCTTCCAGTTGTTGTGCCACCAATCTGGTCATCCTTTCCCATTGACTGAAAATTACAACCTTTTGGTCGGGGTCGCCGAGCGCCTCTTCCAAAATGTACATCAACTCGTCAATTTTGGTATCAAACCGGGTTTCCTGATCCAGGATAAAGGTGCTGTCGCAAACCATCCGCATCTGGCTCAGGCTCAGGATCAGCCTTCTCCTGTCCGTTTCATTCAAAAAATTATATCGCTTCCATTTGGCGACCAAACGGGCAACATTATCTTCCAGCTCTTTGTGGATGGTTGCCTGCTGGCTCGTCATCGGGACGAACAGGTGTTTGTCAACCCGTTTGGGCAATTGCTTGATCACCTCCTTTTTGAGCCGCCTGATCATGCAGGACCCCAGTATTTCTGAAATTTCTTTCAGGTTCCTGTAACCGATTACCCGGCCTTCTTCCATCACCTGGTAACGGTCCAGGAAGCGATACAGCGGAGGGAATTTGAATTGATCGACAAATTGGACAATGGAATATAATTCTTCGAGTTTATTCTCAAGCGGGGTCCCTGTCAGGACCAGACAATATGGCGTATAGATTTTCTTGAGCTGCGTAGCTGCCTTCGTCCTGAAATTTTTGATCCGCTGCGCCTCGTCCAGAATGATCAGGTCCGCATCCATCCGGTTAATGGCTTCCACGTCATTCGTTCCGACATTATAGCTCATGATGTGGTAAAAGGATTCCGATTCCTCGTAGATTTTTATCCGTTTGGTTTGCATCCCTTCCACAACAACAGCTTCCTGCCCTGTAAATTTTCTGATCTCTGATTTCCACTGGTATTTCAACGAAGTCGGGCATATAATGATCACCTTTTGAATACCGGTAACCCGTTTCAATAATTCCGCTGTTCCGATAGCCTGGATGGTCTTGCCGAGCCCCATTTCATCGGCGATCAGGCACCGCCCTGCATTCGCCCCGAAAAGGATTCCCTGACGCTGATACGGGTAAAGTTTGATGTTGGCCATCAGCCCGTCAAAAAAGGGATCCTCCGCGCCACCCGGAATCTCAGCCCTGATCTTTTTCCTGCGTCCGATCTCCTCTCTTTTCTGCAGAATGAACTCAAAGGCATCGGGTGTGCAGAAGAATCCCGGGTGGATCTTCCTTCCTTCCAGGATGATTTTGTTGAATCCGCTGAAAGTATCCGGCCTGATCCGACCTTCTTCATCGAAATATGCCTCAGACCACTCCTCGAATTCCTCAGTTTTCTCGGTTCCAATGGCAATCCGGACCTCTCTTCCGGACAGGTAATCGAGATAAATCGCCGTATCGGGCGGGCGGAAAGATTGTTTCAGGATTTTCTTGTTCCCCCTTTTTTTTCCAAGGTGGCTCAGCACCGCGCTGATATGTTTGCACATGCCCAACCTGTTGGTCCTGAAATCATGGCAGGTGCAAAGATTGCCGGTCTGGAAAAGGGATGGTCCGGGAATATGGCCGAATCGGGTTTCTCCGTTGCGGATCCACACTTCGTAATCATTCTTCGTTTCGGGGTTGAATACCCGGAAGGTGGAAAAGACCGGTTCTTCCCCGATATTGGAAATGACAAAACGGCTCTCTTCTCCGAATTGCTTCCGCAAGGCAAATTGCCAGACATCGAGTTGCAGAGCGTCCGGCCTTTTGTGGTATGAGACCTTCTGTTTTTTGGATTTTTTACGGCTTCCGGGCTTTTTTGCTTTTTCTTTGGCGGTGCTGCTCATGGCATTGAATTGGATCCAATGCGAATATAAAACAACTGCCGGTTTTTCCAAATTTTCCTGAATCTGCGGTGCGCAACACCTTACCCCGTCAACGAATCAAGGTCGTACTGCCCTTAAAGCTTTCCCGGTTCCCATCCTGGTATTGCACTTCCAGGCTCCAGAGGAACACGCCGGAATTCATGGGTTGCTGCCGGAAGGCGCCGTCCCATCCCCGGTCGGGGTCGTTGGCCATAAAGCCGCCGTCCTCGTAGACCAGCTCTCCCCAGCGGTCAAACACCCGGAAAGTCACGACTTCTACCGGGGTATCTGCCCTGGCGTGGACCAGCAACCGGTCGTTTGTACCGTCGTTGTTGGGCGTAAAACCGGTCGGCACAAATACGCGGTTGTTTTTCTGAACAAATACCGTCAGGACATCCTCCGTCTCACATCCGGCCTCATCGGTGACCACCAGGATAAAAGAAGTTTGATAATCGATGGTAATGACCGGCGACGGGCAGTCGAAACAGCTGAGCAGGCTGGTATCCCGGGGCGTCCAGGCGTATTGGAAACCCGGGCCGGTACCGCCGGAAACGGCCGGGGCAGGCAAATTAAGCACTTCGCCGTAAGCAATGGTTTGGTCGGGGCCGAGGTCGAGCACCAGCGGTTGGGGCTCCTTGACCTCTACCGGGCCGCCTTGCCAGATGCAGCCGTGGGCATCCTTGATAATGACCGGATAAACGCCCGCGACCAGTCCGATCCTGCCGCTGTTGCCGTTGAAATCGATCCCGTTGAAGCTGTAGGCATAAGGCCCGGTCCCGCCCGTTGCGTCCAGGTCAATCCGCCCGTCCCGGCCGCCGGCGCAGGAGACGTCAAGGGTTTCCACCTGGGCCTCCACCGGAGCTGCCGGTTGCGTAACCGAAACTTCCCGGACTGCGGAACACCCCGCGTTGTCGGTCACCTCGAGGGTATAGTTCCCCGCAGGAATACCGGTGAGGTCTTCCGTGGTCGTCCCGTTGTTCCAGCTGAAGGAATAAGGGGCAGCTCCGCCGGAGGTCTGCACCTGTACCGCGCCGGTTGTGGCCCCGAAGCAATCCGCCGGTTTGGCCACAATATTTATTTTCAGCGGATCAGGCTGAAGGATGGTCGAGTTGGTCGTTGTCTGACATTGATTGGCATCCGTAACCGTCAATACGTACTGGCCGACCTGAAGTCCGGAAATATCTTCTGTGGTAGCGCCGTTGCTCCAGGCATACTGGTAGGGCCCCGTGCCGCCTGAGACAGCTACATCGATGGACCCGGTCTGGTCCCCTTCACAGATGACCTGTGTAGCCTGAGGGGTAGCCGAAAGCGCCTCCGGCTGGGTGATGGTAATGCCGGCTGTGGCCATGCACCCCTGCTCGTCGGTTACCGTGAGGGTGTAGGTCCCCGCAGAGAGGTTGGTCAGGTTGGGAACCGCCGGCAGGCCCGCCTGGCTCCACGCATATGACAAAACACCGGTGCCGCCGGAAGCCGAACTCATAATGGCGCCCTGGTTCATGCCGTAACACAGCACCGGCGCTGCGGACAACGACAGGTCAACAGGCGGAGCGGCATCCACGATGCCTGTCAGGGTGATTGCGCAGCCATGCGCATCGGAAACGGTTACCGAATGGGGCCCCGCAAGAAGTGCGGAAGCCAGCGCGGCCGTTTGACCGTCTTCCCAATGGTAATTATAGGGCGGTGTCCCGCCTGCCGGAACCACCGAGGCGGTGCCGTCCGGTGAAGGCCGGCAACTGGCCATGGTGGTGGATATTGTCGCTGAGAGCGCCGCAGGTTCCTGCAGGGTGAAATCCCGTATTTCGGTACACCCTCCGTTATCTGTGATCGTAACCTGGTGGGCGCCCGCCGGAAGGCCGTTTGCCGCCGGGCCGGTCTGATTATTGTCCCACTGGTAGGTATAGGCGCCGTTGCCGCCCGTTACCGTAGCTGCCGCCGAACCGTTCGAGGCGCCGTTGCAATCCGGATTGGTCAGGTCGATGGTAACCGCGAGGGGATCGGGTTCGTCCACTACGAATACAAATTCCACCTGACAACCCATGCCGTCCGATACCGTTACACCGGTCGGGCCCGGGTTCAGCCCGGCGATTGACGGGCCTGTAGCGCCGCCTTCCCATTCAAAGGAATAGTTTCCGTCGCCGCCTGCAGCGGTCAGGGTTATGGCCCCGTCGCCGGCGCCCTGGCAGGATACCGGTTGTACCTGGGCATCCGCGGTCAATACGCCGGGATCGGTCAGCGAGAATGCATTGGATGCGGTACATCCGTTGGCATCCCTGATCTGAAGGTTATACGCTCCGGCGGACAGATCATTCCGGGTCAGGTCGCTGACGAAACCATTGCCCCAATCGACCTCATAAGGCGCCGTGCCGCCGGTAATCTGAACCTCGGCGGTACCGCTTGCGGCGCCTGCACAGGCCGGATCCGCTGTCGCCAGGACGACCGCCAGGAGGGCCGGCGCGGTGATCTCCACCGAATCCCTGGCTTCACATTGGTTTTCGTCCAGTACGCCGGCGATATAACGCCCCGGTTGCAGGCCGGAAACATCAGGCGTGTCGCCTATATTGGTTCCCGTGTCCGTTGTCCAGGTCAGGGTCAGGTTTCCGGTTCCGCCTGAAACTATCGCCGATACGGCGCCGTCATTTGAATCGCTGCACAGGGCATTCGTCCCTGAAACGGCAAGATCGATGGCCTCCGGCTCACCGATGTCCACGACTTTGGATACTTCGCAGCCGTTGGCGTCCCTGATGATGGCCGAATATTGCCCCGCCGGCAACCCGACTGCCGTTTCAGTCGCCTGATTTTGGGCGGCGGCGTCCCAGGCCACGGCATAAGGGCTCACTCCGCCTGAAATGGCGAGTTCAGCCGAACCGTTGTCCAATCCGAAACACGATGCATCCGCAACCACGGCGTCCACCGCGATCGCGGGCGGGTCGTCCAATCCGATCGACGCCGTGGCTTCGCAACCGTTGGCATCCGTGATCGTGACCTCAAAAACACCCGCAGCCAGGTTCGTATTCAGGGAGTCGGGGGAAAGGTCCGACCAGGCGAAGGCGTAGGGCCCTGTCCCGCCTGTTGCGACTGCCGCAGCGGCGCCGGTAGCCGCTCCGTTGCAATCAACCGGTTCGGCAATGATCGCCGCCGCATTGAGCGGTTCGGGTTCATTGATCACCACGTTAAAGATCAGGGCGCAACCGATGGCATCCCGCAATACGCCCGTATAAGCGCCTTTGTCCAATCCGGTGAAGAGGCCTGTGTCGTTGGTTTGCCCGGCGAGTTGAAAACTGAACGGCGCAGTGCCGGTAGCCGGCAGCACCGTAACGGTCCCGTCGCCTGCCCCGGCGCAGGTGATATCCGTTTTTTCTACGGCAGCATCCGGCGGCGAGCAATCCTGAGCAACGCACTGAACGGTCGTTGCCGGGCCGCCGCAACCGCCGACCGCGCGAACGCTGATCTCCACGGATTCGCCCATCGCCACCCCGTTGACCTGGTGGGACAACGGGCTTGTTGGTGCTTCCCAAGGGCCGCCGTTGACCTGGACCTCAAACCCGGCAGCGCCCGGAATCGGATCCCAGATCACCTGTACCGTGCTGTTGGAGGGGGTTCCGCAAGTGACCACGGGGGCCGGGTAAACAGGTTCCACTTCGATGGTCACCGACTGCGAAACGCTGCATCCATAGGAGTCTGTAGCGGTAACCGTATAGGTGGTGGTCTGGTCTGGTTTGGCAACCGGGTCGGGGCAGTCCGTACAGCTCAACCCCGCCGCAGGCGACCAGTCATATTTTATCTCATAAATCGAATTGAAGGTGATCGTCCACTGGTAGAGGGTCCCTTCAAAACCGTTGGCATCATCGTACAGCAACAAACGCCAGGTCCCGTTGGTCTGTTTTACGCCGTCCCAAAGGTCCGAAAAAACGCCTTCCGGCAAAAACTCACCGGTAAAAGGAACGGCTGTGGGCGGCGCAAGGGGGCCCGGAAAATTGATCGGTACGGTGGCGGTCGGTGTGAAACAGGTATGAAGGTAATAATCGAGTTGCGCACCGTTGCCGCCGTTGCCGCCGTTGTCGGTGGTCAACTCCAGAAACTGGCCGTCGGGGCCGATCAGGTAAATATCCAGGTCGTCGATCCAACGGTGCGCCAGGCTGTCAATGCAGATGGACTGGATCACATCCGGCCCCAGTATCGTAGGCGCTACGCCGTTGACCTGGATATCGGAATAAATCGCCGTACCAAATGGGGTAATGTTCACCGGTGTGGAATTGGTGAAGGACGGCGGATCCGGCAATACGATCGGGATGGTGCCGTCCAGTTGAACCGAATCCCCCTGGCAAATGGTCTGATCCGGGCCTAGATCCGGGTCGATCAAGGGGTTTTCGCGCAGCAGAATGGTGAAGGTATCCCTGTGGCAGATATCCCTTTGCACATCAAAAATGATCGTTTCATCCCCTTCATCGATGCCGTCCTCAATCCCGGTAAGGGAAATGGTGATCGAGTTGGAACCGGCCGGAATGAATAAATTGGTAGGGATCGTTTCATAGTCAATCCCGTTTTGAGCCGTTCCGGACAGATTGAAATCGATCGGAAAATCGGCTTCCGTCGGGTTGGGAAGGGAGAAAGTAATGGATCCGCTTGCGCAACCTTCCGCAATGCTGCCGTCGAGGCTGAGGGTGGCGGTTTCCACCTGTAGCGATCCGGTCCCGAAACTCTTGGCTTCCAGGAATACGCCGGAATCGAAAGCGCTGTCCGACACATCGGCAATGACCAGCTTGATGGTATACACCTGGCAGGGCTGGACGACGGCTTCTGCCGTAAATACATCGGTAATCCCGTCGTAAACCGGGAATTTGGCCGAGCCGTTGTTGTCATTATAAAACTGGGAATAGGCCAGTGAACCGTTGGCGCCCGAACAGTTGCCGATGCTGCCGTTGGAGCCGACTACCCCGGGATTGACGTTATTGATCCGGACCGGAAGGTTGGTCCCCGGGATCAGTGCAATATTCTTGCCGTTGTTCTCATAGGGTCCGGTAATGCCCGGCCCGGAAATGAAAAAACCGAAAATATCATTGAAATTGCTGCAAACCCATTCAGGATATTCCTCTGAGGCGAAAGCGTATCTGAAGCGCAGGGTATCCGAAATCGGGATAAATGTGATGATGTACTTGCTGACGTTGTTGATGGAAGCGCCGTTTGCGATGGACAGGAGGTCGACGTCCGAAGCGTTGCTTCCGTTGGAGTAGCTGGCGAAACTTCCGCCCGGCGCGTCCACGCCCACGTTTACCCCTTGCGAAACGGCCCTGCCGGTGGTCATTACGATCCCTCTGTTCAAACCGACGGCATTATCGCCGTTCTTGAAATAGCCGACCGCTTCGTCCGCTCCCTGATATACCACGCTGACCACCTCTACCCCGTCACCCAAAAACACATTTGTGATCAGGTTCTGCGGCGTGATCGGCGGGGCGTCGGTGACTTCAAGGATTTGAGCGCTCAGGCCGTTCACCAGAAAGAGCAACACCGGCATGCAAATGAACTTAAAGCGTTTCATTGCCGTTTTTTTGACCTCCATAATTGTGCAGATTAACAGTAATTGACTGATTGT
This sequence comes from Lewinellaceae bacterium, assembly GCA_020636325.1. GTDB lineage: Bacteria > Bacteroidota > Bacteroidia > Chitinophagales > Saprospiraceae > JACJYC01. The sequence goes on along the minus strand of JACJYC010000003.1, from coordinate 350,784 downwards.
AGATCACCCGATACTGCTGTTTTGTACCCGTTAGGTTATAAAAATCTCAAAATAAGGCAAAAAAGCAGGCATGAACAACGGATGGATTGAAAATTATCCGGTTTGGTCGGCTTTTGGAGGAATTCGGGCAGGATCAACGGATAAGCGTCAGCAAAACATTCCTCCCGTCCGTTATTCGATGCCTTTTGTCTAATACTTCTCTTTTTTTGTGGATATAGATGGAAATTTACACGAATTTTTCATTTGCACAATGAGACAGTTTATCAAATTCTTCTTCGCTTCTTGCCTGGGCGTTTTGGTTGCATTTATCGCCCTCATCTTCCTGTTCTTTGTTTTCATTGCCGCTCTGGCCGGCAGTGGTCAACAAGCGCAACCGGTAACGGACAATTCGGTGCTTCACCTGAAATTCGATCAGTCGCTGCCGGAGCTCACGAACAATACAGCCATCAACCCCTACGACATTTACCAAACAAAGGTATTGGGATTGAGCGACTACAAATACCTCCTCGAAACCGCTGCCGCCGATGACCATATCAAGGGCATCTTCATCGAAACCCAATCCGTTCCCCTGGGACTGGCCAACCTCCGGGATCTGCGCGAGGAGCTGGTCAAATTCAGGGAAAGCGGCAAGTTCGTCGTTGCCTACGATAAGTTCTTCACCCAGGGCGCTTACTACCTTGCCACCGCAGGCGACGAGATCTACATGCACCCGCTGGGTATGCTCGACCTCCGCGGATTCGGCGCCCAGATCATTTTCATGAAAGATTTCCTGGACAAAATCGGCGTTGAAATGCAAGCTGTTTACGCCGGCAAGTTCAAAAGCGCTACCGAACCCTACCGCCGCAATGATATGTCGCCGGAAAGCCGGTTGCAAACCCGCGCATTCCTTGACCCCATTTACCGGACTTTCCTGGAGGATATTGCCGCCTCCAGACAGATCGATACGAGTGCGCTCCGCCGGTTTGTCAATAATTATGAAGCGGTAAGCCTCGAAGCCGCACTGAAAGCAGGAATCATCGACGGGATCAGCCAGCGGGATGAGGTGCTGGATAATATGCGGCAGAAAATGGGCCTCGAAAAGGATAAGAAATTCAGGCTCATTTCACCGGCCGATTACCTGACGACCAAACCCCGCAAATCCAATTTTTCCGCCAAGAACAAGGTCGCCGTCATCTATGCGGAAGGCGTGATCGTGGACGGCAAGGGCGAACCCGGCTCCGTAGGCGATGAAGCCTACGTTAAGGTGATCGACCGACTGCGGAATGATGACCAGGTCAAAGCCGTCGTCCTCAGGGTGAACTCGCCGGGCGGCAGCGCAATGGCGTCGGAAAGCATCTGGCGGGCGCTCAGCCTGGTCAAGGAAGCCGGCAAACCGCTTGTTGTATCCATGGGGGATTACGCGGCCTCCGGGGGATATTACATCGCCTGCCTGGCCGATTCCATCTTTGCGGAAGACAATACCCTGACCGGTTCCATCGGCGTATTCAGCGTGTTGCCCAATGCCCAGAACCTGATGAACGACAAGCTCGGCCTCCACGTCGATACGGTCAAAACGGCGCCTTTTGCCACCTTCCCCTCGGTGTACTTCAAAATGACGGACGCCGAAAGGAACCTGTTGCAAAGCCGAACCAACGAAATGTACAACTACTTCAAACAGCATGTGTCCGACGGCCGGAAACTGACGATGGACCAGGTGGAAGAAATTGCACAAGGCCGGGTCTGGGTCGGCGGCAAAGCCGTTGAGATCGGCCTGGTAGACCGGATCGGGGACATAGAAGACGCGGTTGCCGCCGCTGCGCATATGGCCGACATCGCCGATGATTACCACGTGGTGGAGTATCCCAAAATGAAAGAACCCATCGTTCTGCTGATCGAACAACTCACGGGCGGAAATGAGGAGGCCAAACAAAGAATGGTCATGAAAGAAGCCCTGGGCGAGCTTTATCCGCTGTACAGCTTCATGGAAGAGATCAAAGCGTCCAACGGCGCGCAGGCAAGACTGCCCTTTGTGATGAAGGTAAATTAATGCCGATAAGTCATCCCAGGGTTTTCAAACAACTAATTCAGAAGTTGGCAGTTCGCCGGTCCGCAGTTGGCAGTATTGCTGATTGAATACTGTGAACTGGCGAACTGCCAACCAGGTCAGCCGAAAACCTGGCATCAGAACTTCAGATCGCCCAGGTTAATGGTAAACCCGTTGATCTTGTACTTTTTCTTCAGGCTATCCTGGTATTTATTAGCCGCATCTTCGGTGTCGAAAGGACCGAGGATCACTTTATAAATGGATTTGTTGCCGGTTGCCGGCTCAATGCTCACCAGAATATTATCAAACCACTTGCCCTGCAGGTCGGCTACTTGCTTGAGCACGTTCTCGTAGCTGCTGAGGCTGGCCACCTGGACGCCGTATCCTTTCTTGTCAGGTTTTTCGAGGGTGATTTTGTACAGGCCGTAGGTTTGAAAATCGGTCCGTACGACCTCAAATTTTGCGGGCGCGGATGAACCTGCTGTTTTTGCCTTCGCATCCTTTACCATGGCCTCCGCTTTCTTAGGGGCCGGTTCCGGTTGGGATGCGCTTTTCTCTTTTACAGATGACTCGGCAATTTTGGGTTTATCCGTTTCCTCGTAGCTGGCCGGTTTTGTGGCGGGCGCAGTTTCCTTGGGCGGCGATGTCGAACTGGTTGCCAGGGCGGACTCCGCCTGGGTTCCCGGGTTCTTGACCACCTCAACCTTGACCTGGGTAACGCCGTCCCTGTCCAGCCCGATGAGCTCCGCAGCTTTCCGGCTGAGCTCGACTACGCGGCCTTTCACGAACGGGCCTTTATCATTCACCCGGACGGTAACCGACTTCTTATTGTCCAGGCGGGTTACCTTCAAATACGTTCCATAGGGGTGTTTTTTGTGGGCGGCTGTCAGTTGGTTTTTATCGTAGGTGTCGCCGTAGGCGGTCCGGCGGCCCTGAAATTCATCCCCGTAGTAGGAAGCGATGCCGTATTCTTCTTCCTGGGCACGGAGGACAAAGGCTGATGAAAGATACAAGGGGATCAGCAACAAGTGGAAGTACTTCTTCATCATAAGGTATTTTAGTGAATCAATTTGTCGCGTTTTCAAAGATAGGCTCATTTTTCAACTATTACAACGATTGCTGTTTTAAATTCATTGCGTTTACAATTTTTGAACTTTTGCCCCGGTCATTTTGTATTTTACTCACATTTAGATTTAATTTCGCGTCAATTTTTATCAGGATGAGCAAGCGAGGAAGAGCACTGGTGGCCATGAGCGGCGGTATTGACAGCACCGTAACCGCAATGTTATTGCATGAGGAAGGTTATGAAGTGGTCGGCATCACCATGAAAACCTGGGATTATGCCAATTCAGGCGGATCCAAAAAGGAGACCGGTTGCTGCAGCCTGGATTCCATCAACGATGCCCGCCAGGTAGCCGTTACCATGGGCTTCCACCATTTCATCGTGGACATCCGCGATGAGTTCGGCGATTATGTGATCGACAATTTTGTGGATGAATACCTGGCCGGACGCACCCCCAATCCGTGCGTGCTCTGCAATACCCATATCAAGTGGAACGCCCTGCTGAAACGCGCCGATTCCCTCGATTGCGAATTCATCGCTACCGGGCATTACGCCCGCATCGGCGAACACGAAGGCCGGAAATTCATCTATAAATCCGCCGACCTGAATAAGGATCAGTCCTATGTGCTGTGGGGCCTGAGCCAGGATTGCCTCCACCGGAGCCGGTTTCCGCTCGGCGGCATGACCAAACCGGAGGTCCGCCGGATCGCCTACGAACTGGGCTACGAAGAACTGTCCAAAAAGGCGGAAAGCTATGAGATCTGCTTTGTGCCCGACAACGACTACCGGGGTTTTCTCAAGCGCAGGGTGCCCGACCTCGAAACCCGGGTCGACGGCGGCGATTTTGTAGATGCGGCCGGGCAAGTGCTCGGCAAGCACCAGGGATACCCGTTCTATACCATCGGCCAACGAAAAGGCCTGGGTATCGCCCTGGGTGAGCCCATGTTCGTCACCGAGATCCGGCCGGAAACCAATACGGTCGTACTGGGCAAGGTCGATGAACTGGTCCGCAACAAAATGAACGTCGGACAGGTCAATTCGATGAAATATCCGGAGCTTCCCGAAGGTCTGGAAGTGACCACCAAAGTGAGATACCGCGACCAGGGTACCCTCAGCGTGCTGACCGCCCCCGTGGGCGATCAGGTCAGCATTGAGTTCCTGGCCAATGTCAAAGGCATCGCACCGGGGCAATCCGCTGTTTTTTATGAAGGCGACCAGGTGGTCGGAGGAGGAATCATTTACCGTTAATCATATCCTCAATTCTCGTCAATGAATAAGCGATGTCCGGTTGTCCGCACGGCAAGGTTCAGCCTTTTCCTTGTGATTTTATTTTTGGCGCCGTTTCTGAAAGGCCAGGATGCCGCAACGCCCTGGAGGCTTGCCGAAGCCGAACAGGTGCTTTTGCAAAACAGCGGAGATCTCCTGCCTTTGAAAAAACTGGATACCCTCCGCCCCGCAGCGCTGACCCTGTGGATGGGCGATCATCCTCTCTTTGAATCCGTGCTGACCCTCTACCAGCATACCGCCGTCCTTCAGCCCGATGAGGAGGATATTGAAGAAACAGCCCGCCGGATTCAGGCTGCCGGATACAACCTGCTCATTGCCGGGGTAAATGCGGAGGCCGTTAAAGACGCCATCTGGAAACCCGGGGCCGTAATGGAAAAATTATTCACCGCCCTGAATCCGAAAATGAAGGTCGTCCTGGTTATTTTCGGCAAGGGCGAACTGTGGCGGGTGCTCAATATCCGGGCCTATGCCGACGCTGTGATCTATGTTCCCGAAATGAGCGAGACCAGGCAATCCGTTGCAGCGCAAGCCGTCTATGGCGCAACGGCCTTACACGCCCGTTTGAAAGAAGACCTGAGCGGTCAATTTCCCTCAGGCGCCGGCTTTGATGCACCGGGCGGACTGCGCCTGGGGTACGGCCCGCCTGAACTGGTCGGACTGAACGGCCTGAGCCTGAGGGATTCCCTGCGCAGGATCGTCAACGAAGGCATTCGCTCCGGCGCTTATCCGGGAGCGGAATTGCTGGTGGCCCGAAACGGGAAAGTCGTCTTCCGGGAGGCTTTCGGGTACTATACCTACGACTCCACACGGCCGGTAACCCTGGACGACCTCTACGATTTCGCTTCGGTAACCAAAGTGACCAGCGCATTGCCGGCCGTCATGAAACTGTACGGAGAAGACCGTTTCAACCTCGATGCCCCCTTCAGGCAATACGTGCCCTATTTCAAACACTCGAACAAAAAGGATCTGACCTTCCGGGAAATGCTGGCCCACAACGCCCGTTTGCGCGCCTATATCCCGTATTGGGTAGGCGCCCTCAGGAGCAGCGCCCGCTACCCCTGGAAGAAAGGCTGGGCCGCCAACCCGGTTAACAACGGCAACTACCGTTCCCGGACCTTTGCCGCCGATTCCAGCGACCGGTACAATATCCGGATCACCGACGATATCTGGGAATACGCTGATTACAAGAAAAAGATCTATAAGGCCATCCGGAAGTCGCCCTTGAATGAAAAACCGGGCTACCTGTATTCAGGTCTGCTCTTTCTGGTCATACCGGACATGATCGAAGAAATGGAAGGCGTGCCGTTCGACCGGTACGTAGCTGACCAATTCTACAAACCGCTCGGGGCCTATACCCTCGGGTTCAACCCCGCCAGGCGGTTCCCGGTTTCCCGGATGGCGCCCACCGAGATCGACACGTCATTCCGGCACCTCCTCGTGCAAGGGTATGTGCACGACGAAGCGGCCGCCATGCTGGGCGGCGTATCCGGAAACGCCGGGCTGTTCGGAAATGCCGACGACCTGGCCAAGCTGGTGCAGATGTATATGAATGAAGGCGCATACGGCGGCGAGCAGTTGATCGCCGCAAAAGCCCTGCGCGAATTCACCCGCTGCCAGTATTGTGACGAAGGCAACCACCGCGGCCTGGGTTTTGATAAGCCGTTGCCCGTTTTTGATCCCGCCAGGAGCTATTCCGCGAAAGACGCAAGCCCGGCCAGCTTCGGCCATTCCGGCTTTACGGGCACCTATATCTGGGGCGACCCCGAATCGGGCATTCTGATCGTTTTCCTGTCCAACAGGGTGTATCCGTCGCGCGATCGCAGGGGGTTGTACCAACACGATATCCGCCAGCGGTTGCACCAATCGATCTACGACGCACGAATGGATAAATAACCATAAAATGATCGATTCCATTGTATTTGACCTGGGCGCCGTCCTCATCGACTGGAGCCCGGAATACCTGTACCGCGACCTTATTCCCGACGACCGGGAACGCGCTTATTTCCTGTCCGAAATTTGCAACCACGAATGGAATATCCAACAGGATGCCGGCAGGCCCTGGTCGGAAGCCGTGGATGAACTGACCGGCAAATACCCCGGTTACAGCCGGGAAATCGAGGCTTATTGGCAGGAATGGCCCAGAATGCTGGGCGGTCCGATTTCAGGTACGGTGGAAATCCTGGAAGATCTGGCGCAAAATTACGATTACAGACTGCTGGCCCTGACCAATTGGTCGGCCGAAACCTGGCATTTTGCCGAAGAGCGGTTCGCCTTTCTCAACCGGTTCGAAGGCATTCTGGTGTCCGGGGAAGAGAAGTTGAAAAAACCGGACCCGGCGATCTATCAGCGGCTTTTCTCCCGATTCAACCTCTCCGCCGGATCCGCTTTATTCATTGATGACAATCCGGACAACGTCCGCGCCGCCGAAACGCTCGGCATGAAAGGGATCCGCTTCCGGGACCCCGACCAATTGCGCGCTGACCTAAAAGCATCCGGACTGCTCAAATAAGTTTATTTGCCGGAATTGATCGTGGAATCCCTTACCTGCGGCATTTGCTTTCTGGTAAGGATGGCCGCCCAATCGCCTTGCGGCCGGCTCAGCAGCCCGTCAATCTCCGTGTAGAAGGTATCCAGGAAGTCTGCCACATCGACACGGCTTTCCCGGTCCAGGTTTTTATTCTGCATGACAATGGCCAGAAACTCCGGTTCCTTGGTTTTAAATTGCCGGATAACCGGCAGCAATTCCGAATTGGGCCGGTCGATACCCAGGTAGATCCGGTCGCGCACGCTGGTCAGCCCGTAGTCCGTGTTGGCTATCGCATACCCGGCATTGACCAGGCCTGCAAAGTCAAAGTCGAATGGTACGGGAACGATCTCCCCTTTTTCATTGAGGAACATCTCGATATTCCGGGCCATTTTCATGCTGAAGTCCGCATTCCCGATCATAAACTGGAAGAGGGCATGGGTCATTTCCAGCTGCGGGTTTACCCGGAGAGGATCCGGATTCAGGCAGTCTTCGCACTTGGTCAGGTTCATCCGGTCGGCCAGTTCGTCATTGTCCTCGATCAGGATGGCGAGCCGCTTGAAACGCCCCATTTTCCCGCTGGTATCGATGTACTGCACCCGCAGCAACTGGGTCCGGAAGCTGTAAGGCGTCAATTGGTTGTACAACTGATAGGCCATCAACTCCTTGACCACATTGTCCTGACCGGGATCCCTTTCGTCCAGGCAGTGGGTGACGATCTTGTATTTGTCAAAATCCTCCCGCAAGCCCAGGTCTTTGAGCCTGCCCTTCGGCAGATTCAGCTTGATGGGCGGCAAGTCGCAGACCCTGCGCCGGTACTTGCCCCGCGATCTGATTTTGGCATCAAAAGTGACCTCGGCCCCGCCGTTGTCGTCAAAAGTAACGACGGCCGGCTGATAATTGTCGGTATTCTTGTTTTCCAGAAACTGGCTGAAATCCGCTTCGATCGTTATTTCCCTGACGGGAACGCCTGATAAGAAATCAAAGAAACTTTGCTGCCGCGGAAAAGCATCAGCCGGGGTGCGGGAAAAGCTGGATGGAGGCCATAACAAGGCCATGGACGCCAATAAGGCGAACGGTTTTAACAGTCGGGTGATCATAAAATTTGGTTTAATGGGCATTCCGAATTCCGGATTGCCAATTGGTTTTAGTAGCTTTACCACTTTAATTGACGGTTCAGGAATAAAAGGGTTGCCTGTTCGGAATATTTTAACCTTTCAGGCGCCGGGCTTTAGTACCGCAAAGATAATTGAAATCCAAACATAATTCCATTTTACAGCCAATTATTATTTTCGATCAAAATTAAATTCCGAAATAGTAGAATTGATAGAATTATTGACCAAATTCCTGGAAGTTGAAATTTTGTTTTCCCCAGCAGTGAGAAGACCAACAATTTTCTGCTATCAAGGAAAAATTCCGAAATGAAGCGCATTGCAGGACTAAGTATGATTTTGCTCCTGGCGGCTTGCCAACCGGCGAAAGAGGTGGAAATTGAAGCCCCGGCGAAGCAGGCAGCATCACCCAGGAACGTTATTTTGATGATCGGTGACGGCATGGGGCTTGCGCAGGTTTCCGCCGCGCTGTACAGCAACAACAACCGGTTGAACCTGGAGCGGTTTCCGGTCGTCGGTTTTCATAAATCCTACTCAGGTTCCGATTTGATCACCGATTCAGCAGCCGGAGCGACCGCGTTTGCCTGCGGTGTAAAAACCTACAACAATGCCATCGGCCTGGGCCCCGATACCCTGCCTTGCATTACCATCCTCGAAGAAGCGTCTTTGCAAGGGCTGGCCACCGGCATCGTGGTCACCTCAACCGTTACGCACGCTACGCCTGCCGCATTCGTGGCCCACCAACCGCTGCGGATCCTGTATGAAAATATAGCCGTTGACATCGCCGAATCCAATATCGACCTGATCATCGGCGGCGGCAAAACCTATTTCTACAACAGGAGAATGGACAGGCGCAACCTGCTGGCAGAAATGTCGGACAGGGGCTTCCTGATCCTGGATAACGTCCCGTCCCCCAGATCGAAAATTGACGCTTCCAGGCGACTGGCCGTCTTTACTGCCGAGGACCAGCCGCCACATGTCAATCAGGGACGGGATTACCTGCCCTATGCCAGCCTGTTTGCCGCCGAATTTTTGAGCAAAAAGTCAGATAAAGGTTTTTTTCTCATGATCGAAGGCTCCCAGATCGATTGGGCCGCCCACTCCAACAACGAACGGGACATGATCAAGGAAACCCTGGATTTTGACCGGGCGGTCGGCATGATCCTGGACTTTGCCCGAAAACGCGGGGATACCCTGGTAATCGTCACGGCAGACCACGAGACCGGCGGCGCTTCCATCGTGGACGGTTCGAAGATCAACCGGCTGGACATGAAGTTCACCACCAACGGCCATACGGCCAGTCTGGTGCCCGTATACGCTTACGGCCCCGACTCGGAATCCTTTTCGGGCATTTACGAGAATACGGCCATTTATCACAAAATGAAAGCTGCCCTGAACCTCGGGGCCGGTCGGGAATCCACCTCGATAAAGGGTGAATGACCCCCGAACCCTGAAGCCGGGCGCCGGCTGCCGGAATAAAAAAACTCGCAAGGATTAAACTTTTTTGCGTATCAGGAATTATACACCAAACACCAGTTGTAATCACAATTATTCCAAACCAAATACAAACTGCACAAAAGAAGTGTATTGTCTCAATCTTCGCGCCTATGAACGTTGAAATCCAGGAAAATCTCCAACTGATACAGGAAAGCGCCCGCGACTTTGCTGAAACCTATATCCGGCCCCACGTCATGGAGTGGGATGAAAGCCAACATTTCCCGGTCGACCTCTTCCACAAAATGGGAGAATACGGTTTTCTGGGCGTTCTGGTCCCGGAGATCTACGGCGGCGCAGGCCTGAATTATCAGGCATACATCACCATTATATCCGAAATTTCGAAGGTTTGCGGCAGTATCGGCCTGTCGGTTGCTGCGCACAACTCCCTTTGCACCAACCATATCCTGCTTTTCGCCAACGAAGAGCAGAAGCTGAAATACCTGCCGAAACTGGCCTCCGGCCAACAACTCGGCGCCTGGGGCCTTACCGAACCCAACACCGGCAGCGATGCCGGGAGGATGCAATGCACAGCCGTCAAAGACGGTGATTATTACGTCCTCAACGGCACCAAGAATTTCATCACGCACGGCAAATCCGGCGGCATTGCAGTCGTCATCGCCCGTACCGGCGATCTGCTCGACAGCCACGGCATGACGGCTTTTGTGATCGAACGCGGCCATTCCGGCTTCAAATCGGGTAAGAAAGAGAACAAACTCGGCATGCGGGCCTCCGAAACCGCTGAGATGATCTTCGAGAATTGCCGGATCCACAAAAGCCAGATCCTCGGCGAAGAAGGCGAAGGGTTCATCCAGGCCATGAAAGTCCTCGACGGCGGCCGGATCTCCATCGCCGCTCTCTCGCTCGGCATCGCCAAAGGCGCCTATGAAGCCGCCCGCAACTACGCCAAGGAACGCGAACAATTCGGCAAGCCCATCGCCTCCTTCCAGGCCATCGGTTTCAAACTGGCCGATATGGCCACACAGATCGAAGCGGCTGAACTCCTGACCTTCAAGGCCGGAGAGCTCAAGGATCACGACGAAAAATCGACCAAGTTGTCGGCCATGGCGAAGTATTACGCTTCAGAAGCCGCGGTTTCCATCGCCAATGAAGCGGTCCAGATCTACGGCGGATATGGTTATATCAAGGAATTCCCCGTGGAGAAATTCTACCGGGACGCCAAACTCTGTACCATCGGCGAGGGGACTTCCGAGATCCAGAAACTGGTCATTTCCCGGGAAATACTCCGGGATTAAACGCTTTTTAAATCCTGTCCTGATTTTACGGTAATCGGCCCTTTGGCCCGGTTGACCCACCGAACGCGTCCGCCCATCGGAAATATTTGTCTTTTTGGCAAAAATTCCTTATTTTCCCTGAAAATTGCAGCCCTATGTATGCATTGAGCTTTATTGTCAGCCTTGTCGCGCTCACCGTGTGGTTTTTCAGAAAGGATAAACAGGATGCCCGGATCTTCCGGTATCTCCTGATCGGCGGCCTGGTAGCCTATGCTGCCGGCGTCGCGTTCAGCCATGCAGCCTGGGGCGTTAAAATGGCTGTCGCCTGCCGCGACCTCCTTGCCTTGAGCATTTTCGGCATTATCATCTCCGCCTTGACGCATAAATCATACGGCAAATGGGTGGCGCTCGTCGCGGTCCTGGGCGTAAGCCTTTGGTACAACAACCGGTTCCTGTCCGCCTCCTTCTCCTCCCCCGCCCTATCCGGGATCGAGCTCAGCGCGGACGGCGAACTGCTGGTCGAGATCACCGAAAACCAGGCCGGCCTCGACGCATTGCAGGCCTTTGCCGATAAGAACGGATTGGAAATTTCACCAGCCTTCCAGCCCGAGCATCCGGAATGGACCGAACTGGATGCCTACTATGTCGTTAATATCCCCGACGGAAAATCTGCCGAATGGCAAAAAATAGAACGATCCCTGGAGCGGGTGAAAGGCGTGGAATGGGCCGAGCCCAATGAAATGGTCACCGTGGCGCCCGAACCCGGCAGGAAGGTCCCTGAAATCAACAAAAAATACGGCATCAATGACCCCGGCCTGGGGCAGTTGTGGAGTTTCGAAGCGATGGGTATGGATAAACTCTACACCTTGCTGGAAGACAAAAACATTCAGCCGCAGAAAAAGGCCCTGGTCGCGATCCTCGACACCGGCGTCGATTCAAAACACGAGGACCTGGCCGGAAATTACAAGTCCATCAAAACCCAATACGACGACGACCCCAAAGGGCACGGCTCCCACTGCGCGGGCATTGCCGGCGCCGTATCCAACAACGGAGTGGGCGTTGCCTCCTATTCCAGGAACAATGAATTTGTCCAGATCACCAGCATCAAAGTACTGAATGCCAGCGGAATGGGCACCCAGCAATCGATCATCAAGGGCATAATCGAAGCCGCCGACAGCGGCGCGGATGTGATCTCCATGTCCCTGGGCGGGTATTCCAACCAGACCAAGCAGCGCGCCTACGAAAAGGCCGTGAAATACGCCAATAAAGCAGGCGCCATCGTCGTGGCCGCAGCCGGCAACAACAGCCGGAACGCCAAAGAATTCGCGCCCGTCGGCGCTAAAGGCGTCATCGGCGTCAGCGCAATCGACCCCAACCTCAACAAGGCTGTTTTCTCCAATACCGTACAGGATATTCCAATGGGCATTGCTGCACCCGGCGTCGACATTTATTCCACGATCCCCAACAACCGCTACGGCGCTTACAGCGGGACTTCCATGGCGACGCCCTACGTGGCGGGCCTGGTGGGCCTGATGAAAAGCATACGGCCCAACCTGGATACGGAAACGGCCTACGCCATTCTGTCCAAATCAGGGAAAAAGACCCATCAGAACCAACTGACCGGCAAGCTCATTCAGCCCGCGGACGCTGTTTCGGCGCTGATCAAAAAATAATCCCGCAAGGGAGTTGAAAACCGGAGAGCACCCTCGGATCAAGCAAAGAAGAGCTGTTTTACCTGCACATTTCACTATGATCCGAGGGGATCTTCGTTGTTACCGGACAAACAACAGTTCCCGGTACTTCACCAACGGCCATTCCCGGTCGTCGATCAGGTACTCCAGCCGGTCGGCATGCAGCCGGATGGATTCCATCAAAGGCTTCACGTCCTGACAGTAGGCTTTTGCCCGGTCTATGACTTCCTCCTGCTGGTTGGCGGCTTTTCTGGCTTCCGACATCTTATCGACTAATTCCTTGATCTTGCCCGTGTTTTCGGAAATGCGGGCGATGATATCCAGTTGCGGCCCGTAGGCGCCTTTGGGCAGGTCCAGTTGGTGGAGGGCGGTCACATTATCCGCCAGCATGGTCTGATAATTGAATGCCGCCGGCAACACGTGGTTGATCACCATCTCCCCCAGCGTCCTGGATTCGATCTGCAATTTCAGGACATAATTTTCGCACATCACATCGAAATGGGCGTGCAATTCCTGCGAGGTAAACACCCCGGCCCCGGTATACAATTCAACCGACTTTTTATCCAGCAGGGCCTCCAGCGCCTCGGGCGTATTCGGCGTGTTGCTGAGCCCGCGTCCGGCGGCTTCCTCCTTCCAGGAATCGCTGTATCCGTCGCCCTCGAAGAGGATGGGCCTGGATTCGACGATGTACCGCTTGATGACCTCCAGGATGGCCGCATTCTGGTCCTTGCCCTTTTGGACCAATCCGTCCACTTCTTTTTTAAAATCCCTTAACTGTCGGCCCACAATGGTGTTCATGACCGTCATCGGGCCGGCGCAATTCATGGAGGAGCCGACCATCCGGATCTCAAACTTATTGCCGGTGAACGCAAACGGGGAGGTCCTGTTCCGGTCCGTATTGTCTTTTTCCAGGTCCGGGATTTTGCTCAACAGATCCAGGACCTCTTTGACGCCTTCCTTATCGGAATGCACGCCATCGGCGATATCCCCCATGACCTTTGAGAGGGTTTCCCCGACGAATACCGAGACGATGGCCGGCGGCGCTTCATTGGCGCCGAGGCGGTGGTCGTTGGCGGCGGAAGCCACACTTGCCCGCAGCAGGTCGGCATATTCATATACCGCGCGGATCGTGGCGGTAAAGAAGGCCAGGAATTGCAGGTTCTTTCCCGGTGTTTTACCCGGAGAAAGCAGGTTTTTGCCCGTATCCGTTCCCATCGACCAGTTGTTGTGCTTACCCGAACCGTTGACCCCGGAAAAGGGCTTTTCATGGAGCAAGACCCGCAGGGAATGGCGGCTTGCGACCCGGTCCATCAGGTCCATCAGCAGCTGGTTGTGATCGACCGCAACGTTGACCTCCTCGTACATCGGCGCCAGTTCGTACTGCCCGGGGCCCACTTCATTGTGGCGGGTCCTGACGGGGATTCCCAGTTTGTGGCATTCGATCTCAAGGTCGCGCATAAAAGCGTATACGCGTTCCGGGATCGAGCCGAAATAGTGGTCGTCCAGTTGCTGGCCCTTCGGCGAATGTTTACCCATCAGGGTGCGGCCGGTCAGCATCAGGTCAGGGCGGGCGTTGAAGAGGGCCTCATCCACCAGAAAGTATTCCTGTTCCCACCCAAGCGTGGTCATGACCTTTTTGACCGCCTTGTCGAAATAATGACAAACCTCAACGGCGGAGGATTCCAGGTAGGCCTGCGACTTGAGCAACGGCAGCTTATAGTCCAGCGATTGGCCGGAATAAGTCACAAAGATGGTGGGTATGCAAAGGGTTTTGCCGGCGGCCGTTTCCAGGATGAAGGCGGGCGACGAAGGGTCCCAGGCTGTATATCCCCGGGCCTCAAACGTGGAACGGAGGCCGCCGCCGGGAAAACTTGAACCATCGGGTTCCTGCTGGACCAGGGTATCGCCGTTGAATTCTTCGACAATGCTGCCGTCGGGACGAAGCGTAAAGAAGGAATCGTGTTTTTCGGCCGTCCTGCCGGTCAGGGGCTGGAACCAGTGAGAATAATGGGTGGCGCCGTGTTCAATGGCCCATTTTTTCATGGCTTCGGCGATCACATCGGCCTCTTCGCGGCCCAGTTTTTTACCGGATTGGATCGCCGATTTCACACTGTTGAAAACCCGTTCCGGGAGAAAAGCCTTCATTTTCTGTTCGTTGAAAACGTGGCTGCCGTAGAAGGACGAGATTCTTTTGTCGGGCGCTTCAATGCTGACCCCGTTATCCGTACGGTTCAAAACGGTTTCAATGGCGTTGAATCTGGAAATACTCATGTTTTTAGCATTATTGTTGCAGAATGATTTTTCAAAAACGGTCTTTGCACGAAGGCGGAAAATATTTTACCTTCACGACTCCCACTCAAAACCGGGCTGTATGAGAACCATAAGCTTCTTCTTCCTTTTGCAGTTGTCGTTGTTGAATTGCCTGCCCGGCCAATCCGATACCTTGACGGACCCATCACCCATCGGCCCGGTACAATTAGCGGAAGATTTCCTTCAGAATTCGGAGCGTGAAGGAGATTTTGATTTCAACACGATCTTGGAAGAATTGGACCAATATAAGAAAAATCCTTTAAATCTTAACGGAGCGGACGAAAAATCCCTGCGCGATCTCCGCTTGCTCTCCGATATTCAGATCCTCAACCTGCTGCGTTACCGGCTGACAACCGGCGAGTTGATCTCCATTTATGAATTGCAGGCCATTCCGGGTTTTGATCCGGCCACCATCCAGGCCATCCTGCCGTTTGTCACGGTCAAGGGCGGCACGGACGATTACCAGATCAATTTAAAAGACATGCTCACCCAGGGCAGCAACGAACTGTATATGCGATGGTCGAGGGTACGGGAATCCCAGAAGGGCTTCGAGCCCCCTTCCCCCGGCTCAACCGCAAGCCGCTACCTGGGCGATCCCAACCAGTTGTATCTCCGGTTCAAACACAGCAACAGCAACCGGCTTTCCTACGGGTTCACGGCCGAGAAAGACCGCGGCGAGGAGTTTTTCACCGGTTCAAACCCGAACGGGTTCGATTTCTACTCCGCCCATTTTTACCTGCGCGACTATAACCGGACCGTCAAGGCGGTAGCGCTGGGTGATTATACCGTCAACTTCGGGCAAGGGCTGATCATGGCCTCGGGGTTCAATGCGGGAAAAAGCGTACTGGCCACCACCGTCAAGCGGGGCGGCCGCAATGTGCGGGCTTATACCTCCGTCAACGAGGTCAATTTCATGCGCGGGGCAGCGGCTACCATTGCCCTGACCCCTAACCTGGAACTCACCGCTTTCGGTTCGTACCGGGGTCGCGACGGCAACCTGCTGTCGGACACCTCCGACCTGGACCGCGAGATCCTGAGCATTTCCTCCCTTGATATTGACGGGTACCACCGGACACCCTCAGAAATTGCCGACCGCAACGCCACCATGCAACTCTCAACCGGGGGCAGCCTGAAGTACATCACGCCCAGATGGAATGTCGGATTGAACGGCGTTTACCACAAGCTGGACAAATCATTGAACCGCAGGCTCGAACCCTACAACTACTATTATTTCTCGGGGGATCAATCCATCAACCTGAGTGCGGATTACAGCTGGCTGTACCGGAATTTCAATTTTTTCGGCGAAACCGCCTGGTCTGAAAACGGGGCCCTGGCCACGGTCAACGGATTATTGGCCGGCCTGCACCGCGATATCGATGTAGCGGTGGTTTACCGGAATTATCCGCGGAATTTCATTGCCCTCAACGGCGACCCGTTCGGCGAGACCAGCGGTGCGAGAAATGAAGAAGGCCTCTACCTTGGGCTGGTGTTGCGGCCCGTGCGAAACTGGATCCTGAGCGGTTATTACGATGTCTGGCAGCATCCCTGGCTCCGGTTCGACGCCGATGCGCCCAGCCGGGGGCATGAATACCGCCTCAGGGTGACCCACTTCAAAAAACGGAAATACGAGGCCTATGTCGAATTCCGGGATGAAACCAAGGAAAAGAACGTCCCTCTTTTCGAAACAAAAACGAATTGGCCCGTGCCTTCGCGGGTTTTCCAGACCCGGTTTCACTTCGGCTACCAACTGAGCAAGGCGCTGGAGCTGCGCAGCAGGGCGGATTTCGGCTTTTCGGATAACGAGATCAATAATCGCCAGTCCGGATTTGTCATTTATCAGGATATCCTGTTCCACCCCATACAATTCCCGGTTTCCTTCACGGCCCGTTTCGCGCTGATGGATACCGACGGCTACCAGGCCCGTTTCTATTCATTCGAGAACAACCTCCTGTACCAGTTTTCCATACCGGCCTATTACAACGAAGGGGTGCGGTATTACCTCAACGTCCGCTTCAAAGGCATCCGGAACATGACGGTTGAAGGCCGCATTGCACAGACCTATTATACCAACCAAAGCACCTTCGGCAGCGGACTGGAGGAGATCAGCGGTCCGTCCAGAACCCAATACAGCGCCCAGGTGAAATACCGTTTCTGATCAGGGATGCCCTCAGGTGGAGGCCTTGGCCATCAGATAGGTCGGAACAATCCTCGATTGTTCAGCGGTCCTGCCCTCGATAAGATCAAACAAGAAGGAGGCCGACGTGGCGCCGACGGCAGTTCCGGAATGTTCTACAAAAGAGATGGAAGGGTTCCAGAAGGTGGGCGCCATACCGTCGCTGATGGCGATTACGGCGATTTCATCCGGGATATTGATCCGGCTTTCGGAAAGGCCCTGCATCACCCCGACCAGCAGCTCGTCGCTCATGGCAAAAATAGCATCCGGACGGGGGGTGATCAGCAAGGCCTTCCGCACGGCGGCCTGGGCTTCCAGTTCGCTGTATGCGTGGCAGATCAGGTCTTCCCGCGCAGGTATGCCGAACTCGGCCAACGCCTGACGGTATCCGGCCAGCCTGGCTTTGGAGATGGAGAGATGCGGGTCGCCGAACAAGCCGAGGATCGACTTCCTTCCGCGTTCGGCGAGGTGCTTGATCGCCGATCGCGTTGCGATTTCATCCTGGATGACCACCGTTGGGAAACCGGCATTTCCCTTGACCCGGTCAAACAGGACGACGGGCGCCTCTTCCTGGTCGCGGAACCGCCGCAGGTGGTCCAGGTTTTCCGATTCCGTGGAAAGTGAAACCAGGAGACCTTCAACCCCAAGGTGCCGGCATATGTCGACATTATCCTTTTCGCCCTGCAACTGGTTATTGGAATGGAGCACGATGAGGTTGTAGCCTTCCTGTCGAACCCGCCGCTCGATAGCCTTGATCACCGGCGGGAAAAAGTACATGTTCATGTCAGGAATGATCAGACCGATGAGCCTGCTGCGCCGCTTGCGGAAAGAAATGGCCTGCCAGTTGGGGGAATAGCCCAATTCAGCGGCGACCTCCTTTACCCTTGCCCGCATCTCGGGGCTGATATCAGGATGATCCTTGAGCGCCCTGGAAACGGTAGACGGATTGACCGCCAGCAACTTAGCCAGATCCTTGATCGTTATTTTTTTCATCTTTCCTGCATTCCTGGTCCCAATGTACAACTTTTTTTCCACCGCAACCGTTTGCGCATCCGTTTGCGGGAATTCTTATCCCCCCCGGAAACAAAATATACTTGTGTGCAATAAGTATTCGGCTTATCTTTAACAAATAAAATTTCAAAAAATCAAAATATTTTTCCTTGTTTGAAGATCAATAAACCTTTTTGCTGTTTGTTGATTATATCTTTCAAGTCGTTTCTAAATTATAGGCTGGATTTAACAGTGTATGAAACTTAAAGTGCAGGCGGCGATTTATCGCCGCCTTTTTATTTCCCGCCGGCCGTTGCATTGTTCTTCATAAAGGCCGCCACCCTATCCGCAGCGTTTTCCCTTACATTCAGGTAATAGAGGTTGTAATCGCCGATATGGTAGTTTTTTCTGGTAATCAGGAAGCTCCCCGGAAACTTCGGTTTTGAAGCCCAAAGGATTCCCTCGTGGATTTGGGCGTCGGTCACCCCCGGGATGACCCTGGAGAACTTTCCGACCACTGCTCCGCGGTTCAAAGCCTTCGGCGCTTCGACGGCCGTAGTATCCCATGTCAATGGGTTGACAACCGCCAATTGGTCGTCCATCGGTATGTATTCGGGCGGGGTATACCCCTTTTTATAGGTCCGCCAGCTCACAAAACACCCGGTCTGGTCGGGCTTCCCGCAGGGCGGGATTTGTTCGAACGCATTTTTTTCAACCGGCATACCGACCAGGTACGCGGCGACCAGCTGTTGCTGCAGCGGCTTTCCGTCGATCAGTTCCCTGACCAGGCGAATGCCGTGGGTTGTGCCCTGGCTGTGGGATGCGATGATAAACGGTCTGCCGTTGTTGAAGTGCGCCAGGTAGTATTCAAAAGCGGATTTCACATCGGAATAGGCCAGATCGAAAGCGTTGTTTGCGGATTGCCTATCCTGGGTGAAATAGGCATTGAGGTGGGCCTGGCGGTACCTCGGGGCGAATATCCTGCCGGCGCCGTTGAAGAGGCTGGCCTGATAGAGGATGGTCGATTTATCCGTTTTCCGGTTCAGTTTTTCATCGTCAACGGGTGCATTCCAAAGGTTTTGACCGCGATCGCCGGTATAGGTTGTCGGATGGATAAAAAAGACATCCACCCCGGAGGTCATTTGCCGGTCGGGCAATTCAGGGTCCGGGATCCGGTCGGCAGGATCGTCAAGGTCCGGATGGGAAGCCCATGCGGCAAGCCGGCTGTAATCCGGCGAGCCGGGTTGGCTTTGGCTTCTGTAATCGTCTTTGGGTCTTACGGCGCACGACATGGCGACTCCGGCCAGCAGGAATAAAAGGCCAATTCTGGTGATCATGGAAATTATTTTGGATGTAAAAATGTTGTATTTCAGGCGTCCGGCGCTCAGGTGCAGCGAATTTCAAAGACGCTGCGCAATTTTTTCACGCGGGATTTCATTTTATTCTATCGCAGGACCTTTATCACTAACTATCATACTTATGCGACTTGCTAACACCCTTGGTCCGTTGATCTTCGCCGCAACTGCCTGTATTTTGCTTTCGTTCTCCACTGCGGGGCAAAGCACGGAATCGGGCAACAAAAGAGTGATTATCAGCAATATCCAGCTTCTCAAGTTTCCCGAGCTCAAAACCGACGGGCGACGGTGGGACAACTACTGGGGAGGTTATCTCCCGGACGTCTACTTTGTCATTAAAAATGTGACCGCCAAAAAAATCATGTACAGCAATCCTTCCAGAAGGATCGAGAACCTGAAGTTACATGGAACGGCGGAGTTTTCCCCGGGCTTTGTGATCAATGACCTGACGCAGACCTACGCCATCTGCCTGTATGATTACGACAGCATAACAGAAAACGATCTGATCGGAAGCATTGTTTTGTCTCCAGCCATCGACGCCGGTCAAAATACGTTGACCTGGGAAAAGGACGGCGTTTTGCTCAGGATCAAACTGGAATGGAAGGATTGAGTCAGAAAGATCGGGCGATGAGGTAAAAGATTCCGATCAGCGGGCAGGACTTGGGATTTCTGCAAATCTCGCCGGACAAGGAAACAGGCATTTCCGTACACGATGCGAGATCTGCAGAAAGTCGGTTTATATTCGCGGATTACTCGGCGAACACTTCGATATCCACTTCCGGTTTGAGGGATTTGTGGAGATCAAGGACCACTTTGTAGTTGCCGAGTTCCTTGATATCGTCATCCATAATAATTTTCCGGCGGTCAATTTCAACGCTGAATTGTTCTTTCAGGGCGTTGGCAACCTGTACGTTGGTAACGCTGCCGAAGATTTTGCCGCTGGTACCGGCTTTGGCGCCCACCTTGAGCATTTTGCCTTTCAGCAGGTCGGCAATAGCCTGGTATTCGGCGATGAACTTGGCTTCAACCGCAGCTTCCCGGCGCTTCATGCTGTCGAGTTGATTGCGGTTGCTTTTGTTGGCAACGATTGCCATGCCTTTGGGGATCAAATAATTGCGGCCGTAGCCATCGCGAACTTTAACGATGGAATGCTTTTCCCCGACTTTTTCGATATCTTCCAAAAGAATAATTTCCATGTCAATTCAATTTAACGCAATTAAAAATTGGGAACCGCTTATTTCAGCTGGTCCGTTACATAAGGCAAAATAGCCAGGTGGCGGGCCCGCTTGATGGCCGTAGAGACCTTGCGCTGGTATTTCAGGGAGTTGCCCGTGATCCTGCGGGGGAGAATTTTGCCTTGTTCATTCAAAAACTGCGTGAGGAAATCGGCATCCTTATAGTCGATATATTTGATACCGAATTTGCGGAAGCGGCAGTATTTTTTGCGCTTCTGGCCGATCTTGGGATTGCTTAGGAATTTAATATCATCTCTGGACGTAGCCATGGTGAATTGCTTTTTGTGTAATCAAACTTATTCTTCTTCTTCCTTGGCGACAACCGGAGCAACCGGAGCGGCTGCTGCGACCGGAGCGGCTTTCTGAACAGGAGGAGCGCTCTCAACGGGTGCGGGCTTCGGTTTTTCCGTCCGCGGCGTTACAGAGGCCGGCTGGGCCTGTTTTTTCTTCTTGCCGATCAAACCCTTCCGCTTGTCATCATTGTACTTGACGCCGTACTTGTCCAGCTTAAGCGTCAGATAACGCATGATCCGCTCGTCGCGGCGGAAGGCCAGCTCCATCTGGTCGATGACGCCGCCTGTTTCACTTTGGAACTCGACACAATAATAAATTCCCGAACTGCGCTTGTTGATAGGGTACGCCAATTGGCGCAAGCCCATCTCATCCACATGAACGATCACACACCCTTCGTTCTGAAGGAGATCGACATACGTCTGAGCTGTCCCTTTGATTTCATCGCCCGACAGCACTGGATCGACGATGAACGTAATTTCGTAATTGCTCATAAATCAGACATATAGGTTTTGAAAAAAACGGTCGCAAAGGTAATTATTTCTTTTGATAAAACTCCTTTTTCCATTATTTTTTTACCCTGACCTCAAATTAATCATACAGCAGATAAGCAATTCCGAATACAAGGACGGAAAGGATCACGCCGGACATGAAAACATTGTAGCAGATCCGCAACTGGCTGTACTTCATCCCCAGGGACCTGCCCAGGAAGTATAGGTCGCGCATGACGGAATCCTCCAGCCTTTCCTCCTGTTCCAGCACGTGTTGCATGCCGGTCTGGTATTCGTTGTAGCTCATTTTGTAGAAGTTGCCGAAAAAGAAGAGGTTGGACCGGCCGGCCTTGATGTTTTCCAGTTCGGTATAACCGGACATGCGAATGGGCCGCGTAGCCAGCGTTGCGAATATCATGGAACAAAGGCAGGTAGCCAGCAGGCAGACAGCCGGATAAAGCAGATAAGGCTGCGCCTTGATATAAGACACGGCCAGCGGCATGGCGATGGTGATGATCAGGGCATTGATGCTCAGCATGATATTGGCCTTGTTATCTGCCAGATTGCTCAGATCAAGGTGGTTGCGAAGGGATGTCTTAAACATCATCTGCGCACTTTTGCTGGAGGCCAGGCGGCTGACATCCCCCGACTCTTTTTGTTGCTCGCCTTTCGACATTTTCTTTAAGACCTTTTGGTTTATTTTGAGTTGTTCGTCATAGCTCGACTTAGCGGCATCGGTATAATACTGGTGGGCTTTGAGGAATTTGTAATTCAGCTTGAACCATTCCCGATCCGAATAAAACTCATTGCAGAGCAGTTCCCACTCCATGCGGAGGTTGTTCAACGACGACAGATAGTCCGTACGGGCCAGATTGCTGAGGTCGGCATCCTTGATGATCGCTTCCAGCTGATTCGACGGGTCGGCGCTGGGTTGGGTGGAATCGATGCAGGCCAGCACCTTTTCCAGTTTGTCGGCGGGATAGTCCCTGGAGGTCAGGAAATCGCCCGCTATTTCCCGGCTGACGGCTTCGTGCCCTCTGTAGGTTTCAATAAATCCGATATCATGGAATAAGGCTGCCAGGTCCAGCACTTCCAGATCGTCCGGTGAAAGCCCGGTTTGCACTCCGAGAAACCCACAGGCTTCCCGTACGGCCATGGTATGGGGCCAGTTATGGTATCTGTGGTCCTCGGTCAACCGGCTGGTCAGCCGTTGTTCAACAAATTGCGCTGCTTCCAGGGTCAGGCTCATACTTGCGTCGTTTGTAGGATATAATTTCTGGTCAGTTCGGAGAACCGCAGGCCCAGGTCCCGGCTGACCGGCCCCGGCCTGCCGTCCCCGACCGGGCGGTTGTCGATCCTGCTTACCGGAAGTACACCCTTTATCGTACTGGTAATAAAAGCCTCCTCAGCTTCTTTCAATTCTTCCACGGCAATCTCCCTTATTTCAGTCGCCATCAACGGCCCGGCCAGGTCCAGCACCTTTTTGCGGGTGATGCCCGCCAGTATTTTTTCGCGCGGGGTCACGAGAACGCCTGCCCGGGTTACGATAAAAAAGTTGGACCGGTCCGATTCCCTTACCCATCCGTTGTCGTGATACAGCACTGCATCGGCGCCTTTTTCCGCCAGCATGGGCAGGAGGAAGATACCGGTCAGGTAATTGATGGATTTCGCTTCCGGCAACTCCCGCTGGTGCGGGTACAACATCAGGTGGATGCCGTCAACGTATTGTTTATCGGAAGGTTTGGGGGGATGCGCGCCCAGGACCATCCAGTTTGCCGTGCCGGGTTTGTAGCCGTCGGGCGAATAGCCGCCGGTGACTTCCAGCCGGATATACCCGTCGGACATGTCGTTGGCCCGGATAACATCATGGACGGCGCCGATCACTTGCGGCCGGTCAAAAGGAAGTTTCAAACCCAGGATGCCGGCAGAACGGAAGAAGCGATCCAGGTAGTCATCAAAGAACAACGGCACTCCCGACAATACCCCAAAAAAATCGAAAATGCCGTATCCCCGCAGGATTGACAGATCGTTCACTTGAAGCGCAGCAGAAGCAGCCGGGACCAGCTGCCCGTTAATGGAATGGTACTGAATCATGCAGTCAAAGATAAGTAGGCTGCACTGAATTCCCGCCTGCCGGATGAAAAAAATCACCGGAACGGCATATGGAAAGTGACAAAAATCCCTTTGCAATAATCCGGAAAAAATTCGCTTAAAACTTTCGGAATAGCCGTTAATTTTGGATATTACAGCGCAGAACCTAATTTCATTGGGAAGTGAAAAAGGCTGCTGTTATCCCGCTTTTTCCTTCCCGACTGCGATTTCTTTACTGCAGGATTGCTTCAAGTAAAACCTTAGAATTATGGCCTTCGAAACAAAAAATGTTCGGAATGTCACCTTGTTGGGGCATTCCGGATCAGGAAAAACCACCTTTGCTGAAACCATGTTGTTCGAATCCAATGAAATCGACCGGAGAGGTTCGGTTCAGGACGGGAATACGGTTTCCGATTACACCAATATCGAAAAGGAGCGCGGAAACTCTATTTTCAGCACCCTGATGCACGCCAACTGGAAGGATTCGAAGATCAACATTCTCGACACTCCGGGTTTTGACGACTTTGTAGGTGAAGTCATTTCCTCCCTGAAAGTTGCCGACACCGCCATCGTGCTCATCAACTCCGCCCACGGCGTTGAGGTAGGTACAGAGCTGATCTGGGAATATGTCGAAAAATTCGAAACCCCCGCCATGTTTGTCATCAACCAGGTGGACCATGACAAATCCGATTACGATCAGGCGCTGGAACAAATGCAGGCGCGCTTCGGTCCCAAGGTCATCCCGGTACAGTATCCGCTCAACCAGGGGCTCGGCTTCAATGCCATCATCGACGCGCTGCGCATGGTGATGTACGAATTCCCGGCCGACGGCGGCAAACCGGAAAAGAAAGATATTCCCGCCGCCGAAATGGACCGGGCCAAAGAAATGCACAACGCGCTCGTCGAAGCTGCCGCCGAGAATGACGAAACCCTGATGGAAAAATACTTTGATCAGGGCACCCTTTCGGAAGAAGAACTGGCGGAAGGCCTGCGCACGGCCATCGCTCACCAGCAGATCTTTCCGGTCATGGTCTGTTCCTCGACCCGGAACATGGGCAGCGGCCGCATCATGGGTTTTGTCAACGACATTTGCCCTAGCCCGGCTGACCGACCGGCCGCACCGCTGGAAGGCGGCGGCGAACTGGCCTGCAACAGCAAGGACGGCACCTGCTCCGTCTTCATTTTCAAAACCATTTCCGAACCCAAGGTCGGGATGGTTTCCTATTTCAAAGTCTATTCCGGCGTCCTCCATCCCAGTGAGGACCTTTACAACGCCAACAACCGCGGCTCCGAGCGCTTCAGCCAGTTGTTCATTGCCAACGGCAAGGACCGCAAACAGGTGGAGGAACTCCGCGCCGGCGATATCGGCGTCACCGTCAAGCTTAAAAATTCCCATACCAACAATACGCTCAACTCCAAAGGCGACGACCGCCGGATCGAGCCCATGCACTTCCCCGAGCCCAGGATCCGCACCGCGGTTTCGCCGCCCAGCAAGTCGGATATGGAAAAGCTGATGAAAGCCCTGCACCAGATCGAAGAAGAGGATCCGACGCTGATCGTCGAACAATCGGCGGTCCTGAAGCAGACCCTGATCCACGGACAAGGCCAGCTCCACCTCGACCTGATCAAGTACCGGATCGAAAAGGTACAGGGCATTACCATGGACTTCATCCGCCCGCGGATCGCCTACCGTGAAACCATCACGCGTATGGCGAATACCCAGTACCGCCACAAAAAGCAGTCCGGCGGAGCCGGGCAGTTTGCCGAGGTCCACATGCGGATCGAACCTTATTACGACGGCATGCCTGCTCCTTCCGAACTGACCGTTAAAAACACAGACATTGAAGACCTTCCCTGGGGAGGCAAACTTGCCTTCTTCTGGTGCATTGTCGGCGGTTCGATCGATGCCAAGTATTCCAACGCCATCAAGAAGGGGATCATGTCGAAGATGGAAGAAGGCCCGCTGACCGGCAGTCGATGCCAGGACATCCGCGTCTGCATTTACGACGGCAAGATGCACCCTGTGGACTCCAATGATATGGCGTTCATGCTCGCTTCCACGCACGCCTTCAAAGAGGCCTTCAACGAAGCTGCGCCGCAATTGCTGGAGCCGATCTATGATCTGGAAGTACTCTGCGCTGACGACGTCATGGGCGAGGTCATGGGCGACTTGCAAACCCGGCGGGCCATCATCCAGGGGATGGCAGCGGAAGGACATTACCAGAAGATCATCGCCAAGGTGCCGCAATCCGAGATGTACCAATATTCCTCAACTTTGCGGTCGCTGACCCAGGGGAAGGCCAAGTTCACGCGCAAGTTTTCCGAATACAGCGCTGTACCGCATGAGATCCAGAAACAGCTGATCGCCGAACATCAGGCGGAACTGGTGGAGGATTGATTTTGTAGTTCGGCATGTAAGAATCGAAACGCAACTTCCTGGGGCAATGGCTTTTCGGGGGTTGCGTTTTGGTTTTTATGGGCCACTGAAGGCACTTAGACCACTAAGAGCCAACGTTTGCAGCTGCCGATTTGGAGTCGAAGATGGCCAACAGGTCGGACATCCGCTCTTTGAGGTCTTTGCGGTCGACAATAAAATCCAGGAAGCCGTGTTCGAGGAGGAATTCGGCGGTCTGGAAGCCTTCCGGCAGGTCTTTTTTGATGGTTTCCTTGATCACGCGCGGGCCTGCAAAGCCGATGAGGGCGCCGGGTTCGGAGAAGTTGATATCGCCGAGCATGGCGTAAGAGGCGGTCACGCCGCCGGTGGTCGGATCGGTGAGCAAGGAGAAATAGGGAATTCGGGCCCTTGCCAGCCTGGTCAGTTTTGCGGCCGTCTTCGCCATTTGCATGAGGGAGAAGGACGCTTCCATCATGCGAGCGCCGCCCGATTTGGAGATGATCAGCAACGGAATGCCCTCTTCCACGCAATGGTCGATCGAAAGGCTGATCTTTTCCCCGACCACGGAGCCCATTGAGCCGCCGATAAAGCTGAAATCCATGGCTGCGACAACAAGCGGCCGTTTATTCACTTTTCCTTTGGCAACGGAGATGGCATCCTTCAGGCCGGTCTTGCGGTAAGCTTCTTCCAGGCGCTGCGGGTACGGTTTAAGGTCAACGAATTCGAGCGCATCCGTGGAGATCAGGTCCCCGAACAGTTCTTCGAAATTCCCGTCAAATAAAAGGCCGAAATAATCCTGGGAGCCGATGCGGACGTGGTGGTTGCAGAAAGGGCATTTGAAAAAATTCTCCTTCAGCTCCTTCATCGTGGAGGTTTCCTTACACTCCTTGCATTTATACCAAAGCCCTTCAGGTGCTTCTTTCTTGTTTCTGGTTGCCGTTTGAATGCCGTCCTTCAAGCGTTTGAACCACCCCATAACAGTCCTTTATTTAGCTGGTTTGTTCACTCCGTTCCAATAGGGAACCGGGCCAAAAATACGGATACCTTGGATATTATTCCCTATTTCCGGTAAAACAATTTCCCGGTCCAATATCAAACAGGTTGGTATTCAAAGGCTTTTACGGTTTCTACAAAAACCCGGACATTTTCCCTGGAGATATCGGGGTAAAGGCCGTGTCCCAGGTTGACAATGTGCCGGGAACCGAACCTGGCCAGCATTTCCCCGGTCAGTTTTCTGATCTCATCCGGATCCGCGTACAAGGCGCACGGGTCGAGATTCCCTTGCAGCGCAATACGCCCGCCGGTTTCTGTCCTGGCCGTTTCAGGGTCGGTGTTCCAATCCAGGCCGATCACGGCCGGGTCGGCGGCCGCCAGCTCCCGTAAAGCAAACCAGGCTCCTTTTGCAAAAACGATCACAGGCGCATCAGCGGAAATTTCCCGGCAGATCCTTTCGATGTACGGCACGCTGAACGCTGAATACTGTGCCGGCCCCAGCAGGCCTGCCCAGGAATCAAAAAGCTGGACAACCTGTGCGCCGCTTCGGATCTGATTTTTCAGGTAAGCAATGGTCGTTTCGGTGATCCGCTCCAGGAGCCGGTGCGCCAATGCGGGTTCGGCATACAGCATTTTCTTGGCGATCCCGAAGGTTTTGCTCCCCTTTCCTTCCACCATATAGGCCAGGATCGTCCAGGGCGCCCCGGCAAATCCGATCAGCGGGACCCGGCCGTCCAGTCGCCGGGATGTAACCTTGAGGGCTTCGTAGACATATTCCAGGCGATCAGCGGCCGGTTCACCGAAAATCAGCCGCTCGATGTCTGCGGCCGTCCTGATGGTGGCCGGAAAATAGGGCCCTTTGGCCTCAGCCATTTCATAAGACAACCCCATAGCCTCGGGAATGACCAGGATATCGCTGAAGATGATCGCCGCGTCCACCCCCCATTCATCAACGGGTTGAATGGTCACTTCAGCGGCCAGGTCCGGCGTTTCCACCAGTTCCTTGAACCCGCTGAGTTTTTCCCGCAAAGCGCGGTATTGGGGCAGCACCCTGCCCGCCTGCCGCATGAGCCAAACCGGCGGCCGGCTGACCGGTTCGCCTTTTGCAACTTTCAGTAAAAGATCGTTCTGCATTTTCATATCTGCAAAATTAACCCCATACCGGCGAGCAGCCAACACCTGAAATTCGTTTTATTGTCATTTTTTAAATGTAAGGCCGACGGCTTCAGTTCACCATTCGCCGCAAAAGTTGCGTACCTTTGCGCGAAACCAAAATGCATTTTCATGAAATTTTTTATTGATACGGCTAGTCTCAAGCAAATTGAAGAAGCGCGGGATCTGGGCATCCTGGACGGCGTAACCACCAACCCCTCCCTGATGGCCAAAGAAGGGATCACCGGTGAGGAAAATATCCGCCGCCACTACCAGAACATCTGCGATATCGTTGACGGGGACGTCAGCGCAGAAGTGATCGCCACCGATTTTGACGGGATTGTCGAAGAAGGCAAACGCCTGGCCGACCTGGCGCCGAATATCGTGGTCAAGGTTCCCATGATCCGGGAAGGCGTCAAAGCCATTTCCCATTTCACGGATCTCGGCATCCGCACCAACTGTACCCTGGTATTCTCAGGCGCACAGGCCATGCTGGCAGCCAAGGCCGGCGCAACGTACATGTCTCCGTTCATCGGCCGGATCGACGACATCAACTGGGACGGCATGGACCTGATCCGCCAGATCGCCGAGATCTACGCCATGCAGGGATTCGACACCCAGATCCTGGCCGCCTCCATCCGGAACTCCAAACATATCGTCGACGCAGCGCTTGCAGGCGCCGATGTGGTCACCTGCCCGCTGTCCGCCATCCTGGGCATGCTCAACCATCCGCTGACGGATATCGGTCTGGCCAAGTTTCTGGAAGACCACCGGAAAGCGAATGGATAAATTGATTCGCCACGCCGCGGCGTGGTCGATTGATTCGATTTTCGAAAAATCAAAAGCTATGACTCGGAGATGGATTTCACATATTGCCGCTGCGATAGTTGCTGTTATCCTGTTGCAGACCCTTTATTTTAAATTTACGGCGCATCCGGACAGTGTGTTCATTTTCACCAAACTCCACATGGAGCCTACCGGGCGCATCATGGTGGGGGTTATGGAATTGCTCGCCAGCCTTGCCATCCTGCGGCCGACGAGCAGGGCGCTGGGAGCCGTACTTGCAGCCGGCGTGCTGGCAGGCGCGATCTTTTTCCACCTCGCCATACTGGGCATCAATGTCAACGGCGACGGCGGCAAACTGTTTGCCTTAGCCGTAGTGGCCTTCATCGGCAGCTGCACGGTAGCCTGGATCCACCGCCGGGAGATCCCTTTCATCGGGCACCGGTTTGTCAAGTAGCTCGAAGTCATATGAAACTTAAAAGCGGACCGTCCCTTTTAGTGGATCCGGATGTACATGCTTTTATTTCAAGGAAACAATCTTTTATCCGGAACCTGACACCTCAAGCGGCGTTAACGCTGCCTGGTTCGGACGTTCTTTCCATGCTGAACAAAAGGATCGGCGCCAAAGCCCTGCA
Source organism: Lewinellaceae bacterium (assembly GCA_020636325.1). GTDB lineage: Bacteria > Bacteroidota > Bacteroidia > Chitinophagales > Saprospiraceae > JACJYC01. Next base: position 321,461 of record JACJYC010000003.1, on the reverse strand, counting down.
ATCCGCGCTTGATCCGGGGAATTCATTCCCGGGCCCGGTTCGGAATTCCGGGACGCCTGCCTGGTTGAAGAGCGTGAACATGGCAGGCGTCAATGTCCGGACGATCCAATCCTTCTGGAATGTCGTCAAATACGCCCTGACCTTGCCCCAGAGCCAGTCGGCCATTCATTTGCTCCCGATCTGGGAACCCGGCGTAGTGGGCAGCTTGTACGGCATGACCAGCTGGCGCATCAACCGGGAATTTTTCAGTCCGGAACTGGCGACCCTGGTCCCGGCCCTCCACTCGGTAGAAAAGCAGCTCAAGGTCGCAGTCAACCTGTTGCATGCCCTGGGTAAAACGGTCGGCATGGACGTGATCCCGCATACGGACCGTTATTCGGAGATCGTGCTGGCCAATCCGCGTTTTTTTGAATGGCTCCAACGGAAGGACACCCGCATTGCCGATCATAGCGCGACCTTGCATGAAAAGGTTGAAACGGCCATTCTGAACTGGCTGATCCGAAAAGGGCCGGCCGTTCCCGCCATGGATTTTCCGGAAGACCCGGAAATGTTTTTTGCCCCCGCTTTCGGGGAAGAACGCCGCAACCTGATCCTGTTCGGCCGCCACGAGGATTTTGAAGGCCGCAATCATCGCAGGACCCTGGTTCTGGATGAACTGTTCAGACAAGGCTTTGAACCGGTCCCGGCCACCATGGGGCCCCCGTACAGGGGGTTGGAGGTCGATCCGCGCCCCGAGGCCAGCGTAACGGACAGCGAAGGCCGGGTCTGGCGGGATTACCGCATAATCCGGCCGCAGTTCATGTCCCGTGTATTCGGGCCGCTTACCCGGTACCGGTTTTACGAACCCTTGAACGATAACCGCGACTGGCAACTGGATTTCAGCCGTCCGAACCGGGAGGTCTGGGACTATTTCTGCGCAAAATATGCCGCCATCCAGGCTGAATACGGCTTCGACTTCATGCGCGGGGACATGTCGCATGTACAAATGCGTCCGGAGGGTGTGCCTGCCGGGGTCGATGATTTCTACGACCCGCATAAGGCTGTCCGCAATCATATCCGCAAAAAGGCGCCCTACTTCGGGTATTTTGCGGAAACCTTCCTGGCCGGTCCGGGCGTAATGGCCTACGGGAACGAGTACGACCACCTGGAAGCATCCGATGCCGATTCGACCCTGGGCGATCTGCAAAGCATGGCAGTGGGAAGCGCCCGCTTCATGGCGGCCTTCAGCCAGTACCTGGCTTTGTCGGAAACCCGGCGGTTTGCCCCCAACTTCACCCTGATGACGGCGGATAAGGACGATCCCCGGTTCGACAGATTTTACCTTAACGGCAACGAAGCCCGTTTTTTCACCGGGTTGTTCCTCACCGACTGGCCGTCCTATATGGGCCTGGGTTTTGAGCTGCGGGATATCCACCGCAAGCCCGCACAGAATGAATACTACACAAAGTTGTACGTTTTTCAGATCAGCGACGGACCGAAATCCACAGCAGGGCCTTACCGTTGGGGCGGGAATATGCGCTTGTTCAACCGCTTGAACCGAATCCGGCAACTGGCGGAAGCGATCTTTGCTGAAATCCGGGAAGAAGGGACGAGGTGGTTGATCAAACCCGATCCGCTGGCAGGCTGCAAGGTGATCGCCTGGACCCAGCAGAAACACCCGAGGTACTTGTTTGTTGTCAACCTGGACGGATCCAGGCGATCGGAACAGGTATTGGTACCGCGGGCGGCGCCCGGCAAAATCGCCGGTTTCCGGTTTTCCACTCACCAGAAGGGCGACGACGCAGCGCCGGTTGTCCAAAACGAATACCATTGGTTTATTCCTCCGCTGAAAGCCGGAGAAGGCCGGTGTTACGAATTGAAGGCGGAAGGGTAAACCGGTCAAAAACAAAACCGGGCCGCTGCACTGTGCGACGGCCCGGTTTAACTATATGATTTATCGGATAATCAGTTATCCTTGATCAATTTGCGTTCTTTGATGCGGGCTTTCTTACCGACCAGACCGCGCAGGTAGAACAGTTTGGAACGGCGAACTTTACCGCGCTTGGTCACTTCAATGCCTACGATATTCGGGGAGCTGAACGGGAAAATACGTTCAACGCCTACACCGTTGGAAATTTTGCGAACCGTAAAAGTCTTGGTTGCACCCTGACCTTTGATCTGGATGACATCACCGCGGAAAGCCTGTACGCGCTCTTTGTCGCCTTCTATGATCTTATAGTTCACGGTGACGTTATCACCGGGGCGGAAAGCGGGAAACTTCCGCTCGGCGGTCAGTTGTTCGTGAACAAATTTAATTGCGTCCATTGTCCTTGAATGTTTAGGTCCTTTTTAAAGCGGTGCAAAGGTAAAGCTATTTTTTATTTGACCAAACCTTTTGTTCCTTTTTTTCTATCACGGCGCTGCGCATTTGCCGCCGTCAGCGGATGAGGGTGGCGTAGGCTTTCAGGTAATAGGTTTCCCCCCTGGGCGCGGTATAACTCACCATGACCAGGTAGATGCCGTTGGGGGCCTCCTTGCCCGAGTTGTTTTTGAGGCCGTTCCATCCTTCGTCCGGGTCGTCGGTTTCGAAGATCATTTCACCCCAGCGGTTCCAGATGGTCATATTGAAACTGCGCAGGCCGGGCAATATGCCGACGCCTTTGTATACGTCGTTGGTGCCGTCGTTATTCGGTGTAAAGGCGTTCGGCAAATGATACCGCACTTCGGGTCTGATATCGATAATCCTGCTCAGGGTATCGCGGCAGCCGCTGGGATGAACCACGATTTGCTGGACTTCGAACATACCTGTATCCGGGAAGGTGTACATCGGATTGGGCACCGAACTGCGCACTCCAGTGCCGAAATCCCAGATCCAGCCGTTGGCGCCTGTCGATTCATCCTTGAAAAACACCTTCGGATCGAGGTTGCTCGGATCTTCCGGCGTATAGGAAAACCCGGCCTCGGGCGCAGGCAGAATGGTGATCAGGTCTTTGAAGAAGGTATCGGTCATGCAGCCGATCGGCGAGGTGATCTCCACCCCGACCGAATAGGTGCCGGGGTCCATATAGGTATAGGACGGGCTGATGTCCGTCCCCGTGCCGCCGTCGCCGAAGTCCCACAGGATGGAATAGGTCTCATCGATCGGGAACGAAAGGTTGTCGAAGAAGATATCCGCCGGCGCGCAGCCGTTGTAGGTGTTCGGCGATATGATGATGAGCGACGGTACCGGGAAATAAGGGATCACCTTGGTAATCTCATCGACGCATTTATTGGTATCCCGCACCGACAAGGTAACCGGGATATTGCCGGGCTGACGGTACAGGTGCGACGGGTTTTTCTCGGTTGAGGCGGTATTGTCCCCGAAGTCCCACCCCCAATGGGTCAGGCAGCACGAGCCGGTTGTGGACAGGTCGGTAAATTTCACCGGGCCGGCGCGGCAGGTATCGTATTCGAACTTGAAATCCGCGTCTATTTCCGGGAAAATATTGACGAAGATAAAAGCCGTATCGCCGCAATCCTGACCGGGGTTGACCATCAGGCGGCCCGTATAATTACCGACACCGGGGAAGGTGACCGTCGGGCTCCAGTCGGTGAAGGTCTGGATGGAGTTATTGATATTGAACTCCCAGCGGTGGCTCTTGATGAAGTTCTGCTGGTAGCTTTGGTTGACAAAGTTGATGGTGTATTCCCCGCAGGACTGGATCAGGAATTCCTGGTCGTCAATGATCTTGTCCTCTTTGACGTCCGCAACCACCGTCGGATCGCAATTGGCCACATTGAACTGGAAGTCGCGGAAAACGCGGCTGAGCAGTTCACCGTTGCGGTACTCCGACACGCAGACCCCTACCACGAACTGGCCCAGCGTGGTGGGCGTACCGGATATGATGCCGGTGAACGGGTTGATGGTGACCGGCGGGTCGCCGCCCATGGGGAATGCGGGGGTATAGGCCGGGGCCTTGAAGCTGACATTGTCGTATGGAGGCGGGCAGGCGGGGTCGGGCGCGGCGCCGTCGCAGGAAGAAAAGGACAAGCCGTCCAGGATGGGGCCGCCGCCGAGCAGCGGGCTGCAGAATTCGTAAACCAGCAAATCCCCGTCGGGATCGGTAGCCGAGTGGTCGTAGGTAAACGGTTGGTTGGCGCAGATAACGGTCGGCGGGAAACTGTTGAATACCGGGCTGTTATTGCACACCTGCTGGGCTGTCGGCGTAATTTCGATGGTATAGGTGGCGCCTGCGTTTTGCGGAGCTATAATGTTGCTGATGGTAATGTTCCGGCAGCAGCGCTGATAGGAGATATGGTAACTTTCAGCGGATTGCGGCAGCACCATTTGCCAGATATAAGACGCTTCTTCCACGCAGACATCCGGCGGGATCAGGCAGGGATAATCCGGCCGTTCCACGTTGCGGGGCGTACCGGACAGGGGTACGTCAACGGTGCGGAAGGTGCTGTTCTGCCCCAGGTTATTGCAATTGATGGAACCGCCGCAACGATAAACGCCGATGTGGGCGATGGGGTCAAAATCGGCGCAATCCGTACAAAAGCAGTCGCGGTACATGGTCAGTACAAACCGGTAGGTATTATTGCCCAGGCATTCATAAGTGATATTTCCCCCGATGATATGCCTGCCCCAGAGCGGGACGACGGCAGGGAGGATTAAAGCCAGGAAAAACAGGCGCAAAAAACCGGTATTCCAGGGATTTTGATTTCGGATGTTCTTCCAGTTCATAGCCGGATGTTTGTTGCAACTCAGGTATTCAGTGAACGCGTTTTCAGAGCTCAAGATTTTACGTTTTCTCATGTGAAAGTATGAAAATTGCAATCCAGAACAATACTACGCAAAAAAAAGAGTTTATAATGAGAATTTTGACATAAAGACTAACACACAATATAACGAAAGTTTTAAAGAATCGGCTGCCGGCGAATTTTATTTCCAGAAATGGTATATTGACCGACATTAAGTCATCCCCCTCGATTTCGACCGGCAGCAGCAAGGTTCACTCCCTATGACGGCATAACGGATCCCCGCCGATCCTGAATAGCCGAACTCTTCATGTTGATGGATGGAAGGAAGCCTGAGGCTGTACAACCTACAGCCCCGGTGAACAATCTTTAATACCCGCCGGGACGTAGGTTACCCCGGTCAGGGTATCCCCTGATTCCAGGAAAACGCCCTTATTCAAACAAGCATGCTATGTGGACAATGTTTACAAATGAAACCTCTATGGTTCAACACTACGATCTCGCAGGCGCCGTCGCCACCCTCGAAAACAGCGGCGTTATCCTGTTCCCTACCGACACCCTATGGAGTATCGGCTGCGATGTATCTGACCCTGTGGCCCTGAAGCGGCTGCTCCGTTTCCGGCCATCTGCCTCCCTTGAAATCCTGGTCAATTCTGTGGACATGCTGAAGGAGTATGTAGCCCATGTTCACCCCCGGATCGAGACCTTGCTGGTCTACCATGTCAGGCCGTTGACCATCCTTTTCGACAAGGTCAGGCAGCTTCCGGTTGACGTACTGGTGAACGGCCGTTCGGCAGCTTTCCGCGTCGTTCAGGACGAGTATTGCCGGGACCTGATCGGCGCTCTGGGCAGGCCGATCGCCTCAATTTACGCCTGGAGGGAAGGCAGTACGCTGCCGTCGCATTTCGGCGCTGTCAGCTCGGATGTGATCGAAGCGGTGGATTATGTGACCAAATTCAGGCAGGGTGAAAAAGCCCACGGTGAGCCTTCCGTCATGGTCCGCCTTACCCGGAAGGATGAGTTTGAATTTCTGCGGGAATAAATACTATCTTAGCCCGCAAAAAACGCATGTACGTTATTCTTCGCCAGGCCCATTCGGGATTACGATGGGTCATTTTACTGCTGATCGTTGCCGCCATCGTCCAAGCCTGGAACAAATGGCAGAAAAAATCGCCGTTTGAGCCCAAAAAGCAGCGGCTGGCGCTTTTCGCGCTCATCGTCACCCATTTGCAGTTGCTGCTGGGTGTCATCCTCTATTTTGTCAGTCCTAAAGTGGCCTTCGGCGCCAATATGATGAAGGATCCCGTTACCCGCTTTTTCTCTGTGGAACACGTGACCCTGATGGCGCTGGCCGTGGCCTTGATCACGATGGGCTACAGCCGGTCCAAGCGCTCAGCGCCCGATGCCAAGGGTTTCAAAATCCTGGCGCTTTTCTACCTGGCCGGGCTCGTATTGCTCCTGGCCGGCATTCCCTGGCCGTTCCGGAATCTGGGCGCCGGCTGGTTCTGATCTCGACTCCGCTAACTTCGACTCCGCTCAGTTACCGGGATCGAAGTTAGCGGGTTCCGGCTCCATGGTTACAAGCAGCCCAATTCGCGGCGGGTATCCAGTATATTATTCAGTTTGGTCTGCCCGTCCGCAAGTTTTTTGCGTTCGGCTTCTACAACGGCGGCCGGAGCCTTGCCCACGAAGCCTTCGTTGGATAATTTCTTTTCTACCGAGCGGACAAACCCCTCCAGGTATTCCTGTTCTTTCTGAAGGCGCTGGCATTCCTCCTCCGTGTCGATTTCCTGTTCCAGCACCACGTAGAATTTATCGGTACCTGCCAGGAAGGAGACGGCATTTGCGGGTTCTTCATCCGATAATTCCAGCGATTCCAGGTTGGCCATTTTGGAGATCATTTCCTTCAGGCCGTTGCGGCCGAGGAGGCTGCTGATGCCTGGGCCGGGTTGAGCGACAACCTTTACGGCGTCCTTGTTCTTGATGCCTTTGTCGTTCCGGATTTCGCGGATGCCGGTTACGATGGTCTTGGCCGATTCGACCGCCTGGATCAGTTTTTCATCGAATGCGCCGGCTGCCGGCCAGGAGCTGACGATGCAGTCGTCCCCAGCTTCGCGCGCATAGAGCTGGTGCCATAATTCCTCGGTGACAAACGGCATGAAAGGATGCAGCAGGGTGAGCTGCTTCTCGAACAGCCCAAGCGTTGTTTCCAGGGTGCCTGCATCAATGGGATCGCCGTATTCCGGTTTGATCATCTCCAGGTACCAGGAGCAGAAATCATCCCAGGTGAACTTATACAGTTCCATGATGGCTTCCGACAACCGGTAGGATTCGAACATCTTGTCCATCCGGCCGATCAGTTCCGTCAGCTTGTTGTCCAGCCATTCGGCAGCCAGCCGGTTGATCCGGGCCGTTTCATCGTTCACGGGCGCTTCAACCACCTCCCATCCTTTGATCAGGCGGAGTGCATTCCACATCTTGTTGCAAAAATTGCGGCCTTGCTCGCAAAGTTTGCTCTCGTTCAGGATCTCGCCGGTAGCCTGATCAAACGGTGCATCGAACAGGATATCATTACCGGCGGCCGAACTGGCCATCATGCCGAACCTGACCCCGTCGGCGCCGTAATTCTCGATCAGCTTCAAGGCATCCGGGGAATTGCCGAGCGATTTGCTCATCTTCCGGCGCTTGTTGTCCCGAACCATGCCGGTGAAATATACATCGCTGAAGGGTTGACGGCCTCTTGCGGCAACGTGCTCGCTGCCCAGCAATTCCTCCGACCATTCGTAACCGGACATGATCATGCGGGCAACCCAGAAGAACATGATGTCCCAACCCGTCACCAGGACATTGGTCGGGTAGTAATATTTGAGTTCTTCCGTGGTTTCAAAACCGTCAAAAACGGAGATCGGCCACAGCCAGGAGGAGAACCAGGTATCCACCACATCCTCATCCTGCTTCAGGTCCTGCAGGGTCAGTTCAGGGCGGCCGGTGGCCTTTCTGGCGGCTTCCAGGGCTTCCGATTCCGATTCGGCAACGAAGATCTGATCTTCACAATACCAGGCCGGGATGCGCTGTCCCCACCACAACTGCCTGGAGATGCACCAGTCGCGGATATTGTCCTCGTTGAGCCAATTGTAGTACATGTTCCAGAGCGACTCCGGGAAGAACCGAACCTCTCCGCTGCTGACCGCTTCCAGCGCCGTTTTGGCGAAATCCTTCATATCCAGGAACCACTGCAGGGTCAGGCGCGGCTCTACCACGGAATTGGTGCGTTCGGAACGGCCCAGGCGGGTGCGATAATCCTCCACCTTGACGAGGTGGCCGCGGGCTTCCAGTTCTTTGACAATGCTCTTTCTGGCCTCAAAACGGTCCATGCCCACGCAAAACTGCGCGGATTCGTTGAGGGTGCCGTCTTCGTTCAGGATATCGATCACCTCCAGCTGGTATTTCTGCCCGAGGTCGTAGTCGTTCTGATCGTGGGCCGGCGTAACCTTCAGGGCGCCCGTTCCGAATTCGATATCGACATAGGCATCCGCAATGACCGGTACCGGCCGGTCGACCAGCGGAACGATGACCCGCTTGCCGTGCAGGTGTTTGTACCTCGGGTCGTCCGGGTTGACGGCAAGTCCCGTATCGGCCATGATGGTTTCGGGGCGTTGGGTGGCAATGACCACCGAGTCATCCGAGCCTTCGATCCGGTAACTGATGTAGAAGAGCCTGGCGTTCTCATCCTGATAGATGACCTCTTCGTTGGACAATACCGTTTTCGCGGCAGGGTCCCAGTTGGTCATCCGCAGTCCGCGGTAGATCTTTCCTTTCCGGTACAGGTCGTTGAACACATGGATAACGGCCTTTGACAAGGACGGTTCCATGGTGAAGCGGGTCCGTTCCCAGTCGCAGGAAGCGCCGAGTTTTTTGAGTTGTTCGAGGATAATGCCGCCGTATTTTTCTTTCCATTCCCAGGCGTATTTGAAGAATTCTTCGCGGGAAAGGTCCGATTTTTTGATGCCGCGTTCGCGCAGCATGCCCACCACCTTCGCTTCAGTAGCGATGGAAGCATGGTCGGTGCCCGGTACCCAGCAGGCGTTCTTGCCGTCCAGCCGGGCTTTCCGGATGAGGATATCCTGGATGGTATTGTTGAGCATATGGCCCATATGCAGCACACCGGTAACGTTGGGCGGCGGGATAACGATGGAAAAGGGCTCTCTGTCATCCGGAACGGAATGGAAATAATTTTTCTCCATCCAGTACCGGTACCATTTACTTTCGGTATCCTGCGGGTTGTATCGTGTGGAAAGCGACATCGCGGCTAATTTTAGGCGGCAAAGATACAGGGTTTGGCAAAATGAACAAGTGGCAACAAGCACTTACTGTCCCAATGTTCGTATTTTGCGCCCCATGATCATTCAATCGCTTTCTTCCGTCACGGGTTCCCAATGGATGCTGATTTTTTTGAGCGCCGCCCTGATCGGCATGGCAAAAGGCGGGGTCAAAGGCGCGGGTATGCTGGCCGTTCCGCTCATGGCGGGCATATACGGCGGCAAGGCTTCCACCGGGATCGTCCTGCCGATGCTGGTCATGGCTGACGTCATGGCGGTGAAATTCTACAACCGCGACGCCAACTGGCGATTCATCTGGCGCCTTATCCCGGCTGCTGCCGCAGGGATCCTGCTGGCGATGGTGGTGGGCATTTACATCAACGACGAGCTGTTCAAGCGCATGATGGGCATGGTGATCATCGCCAGCCTGGCGCTCATGATCATTCAGGAAAGAAGGCCGCTGTCCGCCGCGCTGACCGGCGGGTGGGTATTCGGGTCGGTATTCGGCCTGCTGGGCGGATTCAGTACCATGATCGGCAACGCTGCCGGGCCGGTGATGACGGTTTATCTGCTGGCCATAGCCTTGCCAAAAAATCAGTTTCTGGGGACAGGCGCGTGGTTTTTTCTGCTCATCAACCTCTTCAAGGTCCCGTTGCACATTTTTGTATGGAAAACCATTACCTGGTCATCCCTGCCGATCGACCTGGTCACCTTTCCGGCTATTTTGATCGGGGCCTGGGCCGGGATGCGGATCGTCAGGCTGCTGCCGGAAAGGGAATTCCGGTATTTTATGATCGGCATGACCTTTATCGTAGCCCTTCGGTTGTTCTTTTAGCTTTCAGGGTATAACAGATATTTTTTCCGGACCGCCTTGTAGGCTTCCAGGTCCTTTTGCCAGGAGGCCCTGATCTCATCGGCCGTTCTTCCGGCCAGGATCTGCTCGCGGAGGGCCGTACCGCCGGCGAGTTTATCGATATAGTTGGAAGGCAGGAAGAATTTATCCTTGTCGGGGAATTCCCTGTAAAAATCCACCAGATAATGGAGGTTGATCTTCTTCTCTGCCCGGATGGAATCCGGATCCAGTTTGGTCAGGTCGTAACCGTAACAAAGCTGTCCCTTGTGTTTGGGGTTCATGGCGCCGGGTTTCGCCTGGGGCAGGAAAACATGATCGCCGCCCTTGAAATCCGGATGCCCGTATACCTGGAATTGCTGGCTGGTGCCGCGGCCTTCGCTGACGGTGGTGCCTTCAAAAAAGCAGGTTGACGGATACAGGTAGATCGCTCGCATGTTCGGCAGGTTCGGCGACGGTTTCACCGGCAGCTCATAAGCCGTCTGATGGGTGTAATTCAGGCAGGGAATAACCGTCAGGTCGCACTTTTCACCGCCGGCCAGCCAGCCTTCGCCGTTGACCATGCGGGCGTATTCCCCGATGGTCAGTCCGTAAACGACCGGCACGGGGTCCATGGCCACAAACGATCGATAAGCGGTATCCAGCATCGGCCCGTCCACATAGTGGCCGTTCGGGTTGGGGCGGTCCAGTACCATCACCGGAAGGTGATGCTCGGCTCCGGCCTCCATCACAAAATGCAGTGTGGAGATATAGGTGTAAAAGCGGACGCCGACGTCCTGGATGTCAAAGATCAGCAGATCCGTTCCTTTCAGGTCTTCGGGGGCGGGCTTGTGTTTGGCGCCGTACAGCGAGATCAGCTGAATGCCTGTTTCGGGGTCCCTGGAATCGGCAATTTTCTGGCCGGCATCGGCTTCACCCCGGAACCCGTGTTCGGGCGAGAAAATGGTTTGGATCCGGATGCCCAATGCCAGCAAGGTATCCACGAGGTGCGTATTTCCAACCATGGAAGTCTGATTGACCACCAGGCTGACCTTCTTCCCTTCGAGCAGGGGCAGGTATTCCTCCATCCGTTCAGCGCCGGTCAGAAGGCTCCCGCCGACCGGCGGTTGGGTTTCCAACGGCCGGTCACTCGCTTTAACCGCCTGATTTCCACAATTCCATTGGAATAAAATTGCTATTAAAACAAAAAGATGTACTTTTGCCATCATTATCTTTTTATGAAAGAGAAATTCTATGCCATAATCGACCTGGAAACCACCGGAGGGCGGGCCTCCCGCGATAAAATTACGGAAATTGCCATAGTCCTCCACGACGGTGAAAAAATAGTGGACAAGTTTGAAACGCTCATCAACCCCGAATGTTATATCCCGTACGGCATCACTCAGCTCACCGGCATCACCCAGGAAATGGTAGCCGGTGCGCCGCGTTTTTTTGAAGTGGCCAAAAAAGTGGTGGAGATGACGGAAGGAGCCATTTTTGTGGCGCACAATGTCCGGTTCGACTATGGCTTTCTCAAGGAAGAATTCGCCCGCCTGGGGTACGCTTTCACCCGCAAGCAGTTGTGCACCGTCCGGCTGAGCCGCAAGGTCTTCCCGGGCCTGGGGTCTTACAGCCTGGGCAACCTGATCCGGCATTTTGACATCCGGGTGGACGACCGCCACCGGGCCATGGCCGACGCCCTGGCCACCACCGACCTGTTCGAGCGGATCCTGACCAAAGAACGGGCAGAATCGGAGATCAGCACGCTGGTCAACCTGGGCATCAGGGAATCCAAATTTCCCAATCACCTCAACCTGGAGGACATCCACGCCCTGCCCGACACCTGCGGGGTCTATTATCTCCATGATCAAACGGGCACCGTAATCTATGTCGGCAAAAGCATCAATATCCGGAAGCGGATCGCCGAGCATTTCACCGACCAGACGGATAAGGCCCTGAAACTCCACGCCGCGGTCCACCATATCTCCTGCGAAGTGACCGGCAGTGAAATGGTGGCCCTGCTCCTCGAATCGCATGAAATCAAGACCCTTCACCCGGAAGTCAACCGGGCGCAGCGGCAAAAACAATTCCCGTTTGTCATCCACCACTACGTCAATACTGCCGGCTACCTGTGTTTCGGATTCGGAAGGACCAGCGCCAGAGAACGGAAAAAGCTGAACCTGGTGTCCGAATACCCTACCCTGACCCGTGCCAAAGGGCGCCTGGAATCCGTATTGAAGCGGTTTGAGCTCTGTTCCAAATACTGCGGGCTGGAATCCGGGAAAGGAGCCTGTTTTCATTATCATCTCCACCAATGCGGCGGCGCGTGCGTTGAGGCGGAATCCGCAGATGCCTACAATGAGCGGGCGCATGCCGCAATGGTATCGCTGCGCACCGTATTCGAAGAGGACTTTTTCCTCATTGACCAGGGAAGGGATCCCGGTGAAAAGGCCGTCGTTCTGGTTGAGAACGGGAATTACTGCGGCTACGGGTACATATCCGCCGACGACCCTTTTACCCAGGAAAACCTCAGGGATGCGGTCCGGTACCGGAAGGGGAACCCGGAAACGAACCGCATCATTCAACGCGTTATCGAGCAAAACCCGGGGCTCATTGTGATAAAATGCAAAAATTGACGGTTTTACCTAACTTTGCCAATCCCTTGCGAGAAGCAGTTCGGAGGGGGAATGCCCATTTTTGCTTGATTAACTTTTCCCGGCCGGATGAAGCTCTCCGTTGTCATCGTCAGCTATAATGTCAAATACTTCCTGGAACAGGCGCTGAATTCCGTCCGCAAGGCTTCGGAAGGATTGGCGGTTGAGACCTGGGTGGTTGACAACAACTCGGCAGACGGATCCGCGAACCTGGTCCGCGAGAAATTTCCCTGGGTCAGGCTTATCGCCAACGATGACAATCCGGGCTTTGCCAGGGCCAACAACCAGGCCATCCGGCAGGCCTCCGGCGAATTTATCCTGCTCCTCAACCCCGATACCATTGTTGCAGAAGATACTTTTTCCAAATGTTTATCCTTTATGGACCGGCATCCGGAAGCGGGCGGTCTGGGGGTGCATATGCTTGACGGATCCGGTCAATTCCTGCCGGAATCGAGAAGGGGCTTCCCTACCCCATGGGTCGCCTTTTGCAAAACTGCGGGCCTTTCCCGGCTGTTTCCCCGGTCGAAGTGGTTCAACACCTATTACCTGGGCTATTTGCCGATGGATGAGCCGCATGAAGCCGATATCCTTTCGGGGGCCTTCATGCTGATGCGGAGCGAAGCGCTGGCGAAGTCGGGTTTACTGGATGAATCTTTCTTCATGTACGGCGAAGACATCGACCTTTCCTACCGATTGATCCAGGCCGGCTATCAGAACTATTTCCTTCCCGATGTCAAAATCATCCATTTCAAGGGCGAGAGCACCAAAAAAGGCACCCTGAATTATGTCCGGATCTTTTACCAGGCCATGATCATTTTCGCACAAAAACACTTCAGGGGAGAAAGAGCCCGGTTGTTCGTGCTCATGCTGCAAACCGCGGTATACCTCAGGGCCGTCATCACGGTGATCGGCAATTTCTTCCGCCGCGCCCGGTTGCCCATTCTGGACGCCCTGCTGATCTTTGCCGGCCTGGTGACCCTGAAACAGTTCTGGGCCAATTACCATTTCCACAATCCGGATTATTACGACGATCTGGTCACTTATTTCAATTTTCCGCTATACACCGCCATCTGGATCCTGAGCGTCTTCTTCAGCGGCGGATACGACCGTGAAACCAATATTCGCCGTGTGGTGCGGGGTATTTTCCTGGGCACCGTGTTGTCGGCAGCGGTGTATGGTTTTCTTGGTTTGGCCTACCGCCCGTCGAGGGCCTTGCTGATCCTGGGGGCAGGTTGGGCTTTGGTCAGCATGACGGCCATCCGGTCTTTATTGCATTTTACCGCCTACGGCAGCTTCTACCCCGAGCGTGCTGCCGCCTCCAGCATGGCCGTTGCCGGGTCGGAAGCCGAGGCGGCCAGGGTCTTGAAATTACTGCAGGATACCGGATTGAAACGGCGGTACACCGGCAGGATCGCCCCTGAAGCCGACCCTGATGGGGATAAGGTGATCGGGCATTTCGATAACCTGGAACGGGTGACAGCCCTATTCCGGATCCGGGAACTGATCTTTTGCATGCAGGATACCGGTCATAGCCGGGTCATCGAATGGATGAGCCGGCTGGGGCCCGGGATCAAGTACCGGATGATCGCCGAAGGCAGCCAAACCGTGGTCGGCAGCAGTTCCAAAAATGCCGCGGGCCAATTGTACACCCTGGAAACGCCCTTTGCCATCGCCTTCCCGGAAAACCGGCGCAACAAGCGGGTAGTGGATGTATTGACTGCGCTGTTGGTCCTGTTGACCTTTCCGCTGCAATGGATCTGGGTGCGCAACAGGTCCGGATTGATCAAACACGGATGGGAAGTGCTGCGGGGCAGAAAAACCTGGGTGGGATACCACGCTCCACCAGAAAAAGGGCAGCTCCCGGAGCTCAAACCCGGGGTCATTTCGCCGTCCACCTTTTGGGCGGAAACGGGTATTTCAGCGGTTAATGCCCGTCAGCTGGACCGGTTATATGCCAGGAATTATACCCCGTTAAATGACCTGTCCATTATCTTCAAGAACCGGAAATCACTGGGCGGGTAAAATGCTTTATTCCGGATGGCCGAACCATTTTTTCAAGGTTGCTTCCGCCAGCTTGTTGTTGGGTGAAAAACAGCCGCCGCCGTCTCCGTCATAGTCCAGATAACTGGGCCATTTCCACCACAGAACGCCTGCGACCCAAGGCTTGGCCCTCAGGCCCTCGAAGACCACTTCGTAGCAGAGGTCCTGGGCTTTCTGGTCAACCGGACGGTCGCCCCTTTCGGCGTGCGGATTGCGCCAGGGCGTGGCGACGCTCCGGAATCCGATTTCCGTAAAAATGACCGGCTTATGGTATTGCCGGCTGATCCTTTCCACTTTATCCAACACCTTCGCGAAAGCCGCCTGCAGCTCGCTCTTTTCGGGCGATTGTTTGTCGCTGAGCGGATAATAACAATCCAGCCCGATGTAATCCAGTTCATCCCAGAAAGTCAGGTTCTCAAACTCCTCGCCCCAATTGGCGGCGTAGGTGACCGGGCCGGAATAAATGCCCCGGATCTTCCGGATGATCTGTTTCCACGCTTCCGGATGTCCGACTGTGGCCTTGGCAAATTCCACCCCGATGCACAGAGCGTCCATATGTTCCATTTCCGCCATCAGGGCATAATGCCGGATCCAGCGGTAATAGAAATCAAAGAATTGTTTCCAGTCCTCCTCCGAGGTCATCTGTACATCCCCGGGCCAACCCCTCGAAACCCAGATCTGGGGTTTTAGCAGGGTAGTCAATCCGTTGCGGTGCGCAAACCAGGCAGACTGTATCACGGATTCGTCATTCTCGCCGCCGGCGCCATGATCAACACCGATGAATCCGGGTCGGTCGGCATCGCGCATAAACCCGTACGGCACCAATGCGACCGTATTGGCGCCCAACCTGCTGAGTTTGGTCAGGGAGGCTTCCGCCATCCGGGAGCCGTAGCCGTTGAAGACCTGGTACCCTTCATGGGCAAAATTGAAGCCTTTGAGGGCGGTCAGTTTCATTTTGAAAACGGGTTCATCCCCGGCCCCGTTGCGGGTCAGCCAGGCTTTCCAGCCCGATTCGAGCCGATCCGTTTCGGCCTGGTCCGGCGGGGACCAATCCCGGTATTGCTCCAGGAATTTTTCCTTTCCCCAGGCATCCAGGAGGTAGGCGCAGAATGAAGCTGCGGAACAATCCATCACCAATCCGGATTCCCTGCTGAAGGCTTCATCATCCAGCAGTTCCCGAAGCGCCGGAAGATTGCCGGACTCATTCAGCCGGCCGGCCCAGTAAGTGTAGCCTTTTTGGTGCCATGCCTCGGTAAAAAAGACGGCCAGGCCCCGTGCAAGAAAGGGTTTGGAGGCTTTGCCCAGCCAGGCGTTCAGCGCCAGGTAGTTTTCGGGCTGCAGTGTCTGGCCGTTGAATGGAGGGGTTGCCAGGACATACACCTCATTCTTGTCCGGGTTGACCTGGGCGGGGTCCATATCCCTGAGTTGAAGCCCTTTGTCTTCCGCGGCGCCGTAAAGGTAATACCGGATCGAAGGCAGCGGGCGGTCCGTTCCGAGATAAGCTCCGATCCTGGCAATGCCGGCTTCGCACCCCGATTGCAGGTCATTGAGTTGATCGGCGGTCAGGCCGGCGCCTTTGTCGATGAAGACAAAATGAGCCGATCGCGCGAGCGTATCCCTGTACCTGGAAAAATCCCGTTGGCTGGCCCGGTCGATTGTCCAGGAGCCGTCGGTGAATTCGCCCAAGGCAACGGTTTCGTTGCGGTCAAAGATCTCATACCCCCAACCGCCGAAAAAGAAGCCGCCGCCCCCGTTCCCGCTCTGCCGGCGAATCCAATCCGCGAGGTTTTGATCCCGGTTGGCGCTGATCAGGGTCACCGGCATTTGCCGGTTGAGCGGGTTGGGATACTGATTGAGCCGGAACAGCAATTCCGGGCCGGTGTATTCCTTACCGTCAAATTCCCAGCTGCCGGTTGACAGTTTAAAAGGCAATCCGTTCAGGATGCTGTCGATCGCACCCTGTTTGAAGTTGCGCCCTACGAGAATGAGCGGAGATTCCCGGAGTTTTTCCAGGGACAGATCCGAATCCGCAAGAACCGAAACCGCCAATCGCCCCCTCAGGTTAGCCCGGAGGGAATCCGCGTATTGCAAATAAACCGGAACAACATCGGGATCAGCCGTGCTGTAAACGATCTGAACAGCGCCTGCCCGGCGGTATGCGGACCGCATATCCCTGCGGGAAGGTCCGTTTTCGGAGGCCTCCTGAGCCGATGCGGAGGCGGGAGCCGCCTCATCGCATTTGAAAGCCCAGGTTACCGCAATGCACATTAACAATCGAATCAGCACTTTCATGATCCCGATGTTCTCTGATCTGTTAAACAACCGGCGCCCAGCCAGGTTCATACTCCCTCGACCAATGCGCCATGGCTTCAGGATCGCCCATGATATGGCCGTTGCGGGGGTCGATATGGAGTTGCCGGCCGGTCATCCAGGAGATATTGCCCAACTGGCACATCAGCACGCTCTTGAAGCCCTCGTGCACGGGGCTGCTGACCGGTTTGCCGTCGCGGATGCCGTCCAGGAAATTCTTGATATGCACCCCGTCCAGGTTAGCGTCCGGGCTCATGGTATTGTTGGAAACCGCTGTCGCATTGCTGCGTTCTTCCTTGACGGATTTGATCAGGTTGGGCTTCGGCGAATTGTCGTAAACGGAATAATTGTTGCCGATGATCACCATGGAACCTTTCTCTCCGAAGAAGATATTGCCCCGGCTGTCGCCTTCGATGGGATAAGTGTTGCAGGACCTGCTTTCCCAGCTGGCGGCGGCGCCTTTGTCAAATTCGAAATTGACGACCATGGTGTCGGGAAATTGCCAATCATCGCGGAAGTGGTACCGGCCTCCGGTGGCGACCACTTTCGAAGGGTAATCCACATCCAGCCCCCAGCGGATCACATCGATCTCGTGGGTGCCGTTGTTGAGGGCCTCGCCGGTACCCCAGCGGCGGAACCAATGCCATTCGTACGGGTGGTAATTGTCGTGGTAAGCGGTGCGCGGCGCAGGTCCCTGCCACAGGTCCCAGTCCAGCTTGTCCGGCACGGGCACTTCTTTGCCGAAACCGATGGAAGCGCGGTTATTGGTGTACCAGCCTTTGGCAAAATACACCCGGCCGATGATGCCGGCATGCAGTTCGTTGATGCCTTCAACGACCTTGCTCCACGACCGGCGCTGGTTGCCCATCTGGATGATCCGGCCGTATTTCTTTTCGGCGGCTACCAGCATTTCCCCTTCGTTCGGGTTGTGCGCGCAGGGTTTCTCGACGTAAACATGCTTACCGGCCTGTACCCCCAGGAGGGCTGCCGGCGCATGCCAGTGATCGGGCGCGGCGATCACGAGGGCATCGATGGATTTATCTTCCAATACCTTGCGAATATCCTTTTCCCCTTTCGGGCGCTTGCCCTGGAGTTTTTCCACGGCGTCCAACCCTTTTTCCAGGTATTCCTTATCTACATCGCAGATATAGGCTACTTCGGTATCGGGCATTTGAGCGTAATTGGTGGCCAGGGCATACCCCCGGCTTCGAACGCCCATGACAGCAACGGTAATTTTTTTGGCAGGCGAGCCTTTGGCAAAAAATGGAACCGGAACCAGCGTGGCGGCCGTTCCGATAGCTGCTTGTTGGATAAATTTTCGTCTTGTACTCACGATTAAAGGATTTTTATTTTGATGCTGCGAAATGAAACCAGGTTGCCGTGGTCCTGCAGGAGGATATGACCGGCCGGCAATTCGCCGAAACCGGGCCAGGTCTTGTACTTGCTGTACGCCACCAGGGCGCGCCACATCGGGGTGCCCCGTTCGTATTCAACGACCTTGTGCTGGTTCAGCCAATGCTCCACTTTATTGCCCCGTGCAATGATCCTGGCCTGGTTCCACTCACCGACGCCCCTGAAGGGTTTGTCCTTCCCGGGGAGCGATAGATTTTCAGCCGGGATCAGGTCATAAAGCGAGGCGATGGTCCTGTTGCCGTTTACGCCGAGCTTGGCGTCCGGATGGCGTTCGTCATCCAGGATCTGGTATTCCGGGCCGATGGCTGAGCCGGCCCCTTTATTCAGGTCCGTATCGACAAAATACTTGATCCCGCTGTTGGCGCCGGGTGTGATCCTGAATTCCAGCCGTAGTTCAAAATCGCTGAACACCTCCTCGGTTACGATGTCGCCGCCATGGGTTGATTCGCTGCCGTCGGAAGCCAGGACCGACAATACGCCGTCATCGATCTGCCAACCGCTTTGCGGGAACGCCCCGCCTTTTGCGCTGCGCCATCCGCCTGTTGTTTTTCCGTCCCAAAGCAAACGCCAACCCATTCGTTTTTCGTAATCGGACAGCTGATTGACCAGAAAATTTTCTTCGTGTACGCCCGGAACGATCGGCGTGCGGTCTTTTTCAAGGTCCCCGGTTTTCAGCCGGATATTCCGCCAGCGGATCTCCTTGCCGGCATCCGCTTCGCCGCCGATGGCGTGGACCTGCAGGGCGATAAATCCGGACAGGGTCATATCATCCTGAATATTGGCCGTATTGATGCCGTTGAGCCATACCCTGATGGAGGGGCCGATCGCCTCAACCCTAAGGTGGTTCCACTGGCTTTGTTTAAAAGCCGTTTTGCCGGCGGGATTGAGGGAGAGGGGATAAAGCCATCCTCGTCGGGCTTCGTCATATATCCCACCCGAAAAAGCCCGCGTACTCGGATCGATTTCGATCTGGTAGCCATGGACCCTGCCGTTCTGGTATGTTTTGATGCTTTCGCTCCTGATCTGAATGCCCGAATTCATGGTCGGATCGACCAGGTATTCGAGTTCCAGGATAAAATCGCCGTATTTCTTGTCGGTGCAAAGAAAGGAATTGGGCGAACCCGATTTGGTGGTCCCTACAATTTCGCCATTTTCGACCCTGTAGGGCGCCTGGCCGTTCAGCTGGGACCAACCGGTAAGGTCTTTTCCGTTAAACAGGGTAAACCAACCGTCCTCTTGTCCGTTTAAGGAAATGAAAGCCAGCACGGGCAGCAGCAAAAAGATACGTTTTATCATTCTTTTAGATTAGTGGTGTACTTTTGGGGGTCCGGAATCGGATATGGAGCACTGCGGATAAACTATTGGCCCTGGCCGAAAGTAAAAATTTTTTCACTAATGGGAATTCCCTACCGACTTTTTTTTCCTGTTTGCGGCCTGTTTGGTCTGATGGCATGCAGCAGCAATCATGACGATCACGCAATCGATTTCCAAAATTACCGGATCGAACCCGGTTTTGAGCTCTCAGTTGCCGCTGCAGAACCCCTGATCCAATCGCCTGTTGCGATGGTTTTTGACGACCGCGCCCGGATATGGGTGGTTGAAATGCCGGGTTATATGCCGGACATTGCAGGCGACGGCGAAGATGCGCCCAACGGCCGGATCACGATCCTGGAAGACGCTGACGGCGACGGCCGGGCGGACCGGGCCAAGGTGTTCCTCGACGGGCTGGTGCTGCCCCGCGCCCTTGCCCTGGTATACAACGGCTTGTTGTACGCTGAGCCCCCCAATCTTTGGTTTGTACCCATCGAAGCCGGCGATCAGCCGGGTGAAAAGGTGTTGGTCGATTCCTTATTTGCCGTAGGCGGCAACGTTGAGCACCAGCCCAACGGACTCCTGTTCAACCACGACAACTGGATCTACTGCGCCAAAAGCAGGTACCGCTACCGCCGCATCAACGGGGAGTGGATCAAAGCCCCGACTGCTTTCCGCGGACAATGGGGCATTTCCAATGACGATTTCGGCCGCTTGTATTTCAACGACAATTCCAACCAGCTCGCCGGCGACTGGATGCTGCCCGGCGTACTGACCGCCAATCCGCATTATCGCCCCAGGTACGGCGCAGGCAAACAGCTGACGCGTGATCAACGGCTGTATCCCCTGCACGCAACTGCCGTGAACCGGGGTTACCAGGAAGGCATTCTGGATGAGGAAGGGAAAGTGGTGGACTTCACCTCCGCCTGCGGGCCGGTCATTTACAGGGGCGGCCAATTCCCGGCGGAATACGACAACAACGCCTTTGTTTGCGCGCCTGAGGCCAACCTGGTCAAACGCAATATCCTGTCCGCCGCCGACGGAAAAATCACCGCGCAGCAAGCCTGGCAAGGGAAGGAATTCCTGGCATCCACCGACGACGCCTTCCGGCCGGTCAATCTGTACAACGGCCCCGACGGCGCCCTGTATATAGTCGATTTTCACCGGGGCATCATCCAGCATAAGACCTACATGACCTCGTACCTCCGGGAGCAGATCGAAAAAAAGGGACTGGATACGATTGTAGGCGAAGGCCGCATCCTCAGGGTGACGGCCGGTCAGCAGCCTGTTCAGCCGCCTGTTGACCTCACCAACAAAACGCCGGAAGAACTGACCGACCTGCTGGACCATCCCAACGCCTGGGTCAGGGAACGAGCCCGGGAAAAGATCGTTTTCGGCGGCGTGTTGCCCGCCAACCTAAAGGCCAAGGCGGCCGACCCGACCGATCCGGGACGGCAGATCCTGGCACTATGGGCGCTGGAAGGCCTCGACCAACTCGATGGCAATACCCTGAATGCCGCAGCCCAAAGCACGGATGACCAGGCACAGGCCACTGTGGCCCGGTTGTCGGGCCTGTCGGCCGGGAAAGGCCCCCTCCCACCCTACCTGGAGCAATGGCTGCTCGGCGAACACCCCATTGCCCGCCGGCACGCAGCGCATGCGGTTGCCGAATACGCTCCGGCTGATCAGGCTAAGATTTTCGACCTGTTGTGTACCGCCGCCGCAAAATTCCCCCAGGACACCATCATGGCAGAAGCCATTGTGAGCGGGGTTGAAGGTTTGGAAAAAGACCTTCAAGCCACCCTGAAAGCGAAAAACCTGATGGACTCCCCCTTAAACGCATTTCTGGAAAAAGCCCAGGACACCCAGGAACAAATGGCTTCCATGCCGACGCCGGTACCGGGCTCCAAACCCGAAAACGAGGACGGCCTGACCCTATACCGGCTGCATTGCAGCGGCTGCCACGGCATGAACGGAGAAGGCCTCGACCCCTTGGCGCCCCCGCTTTACAAATCGGACTATGTGCTGGGTAAAAGCGACAACCTGATCCGGATTGCATTGTTCGGACTGACCGGCCCCATCACCATACAGGGGCAAAAATACCAGTTCAACACCGCCATGCCGGCATTGGGCGCCAGCCAGGAAATCCGGGACCGGGATATTGCCGCTATCCTGAACTTTGTGCAGAACGCCTTCGGCGACAGCCGGCAGGATATCAAAGCCGACAGGGTTGCCGAATTGCGGAACGATCCGCCCGCAAATGGGAGTTATACCGCTCCCGAGCTGGCAGAAAAGTAAATGGGGAAAGACTTGTACAAACAAAATTTGGGGCTGACTGCGGAAAATTATATATTAGCCCTTTAAATCATGAAAGCGACAATGCTCCCCGAAACTGAATTGATCGACAAAGTCAGAAACCTGATCGCAAACGCCGAACTGGAATCGGCTGTGGATACCGTAAACTCTTTTCTGGAAGAACGCAAGGGCGCCTACAAGGAGTTGTCCAACCTGGCGTTGCAAATCAAGTCGCAATTCGAAAAAACCCAAAAGGACGAGACCCTCGGCATTGTCAGCCAGGAGAACGTCAAGTTGTCCTACAATCAGATCACCAATCAACTGGTCCTGCTGCTGGATCAGCTGGAATCACCGCGGGCGCAAGCTGCTGCACGGAAGAAATCCTATATCGCCATAGGCGGTATAGTGGTTCTGCTGATCCTGATCACGGCTGCCGCATTCTATTTTGTCAACGGCGGGGAGCAGCAGCAGCAAGCTGACGGCCCGTGTCCTTCCTTTGCAAAAAATTCCGTCTTCAATGTATTGATCTGGCCCTTCAGGCCGCTTGAGGCCGATGCAACCAAAGTGCTCGACACCCACGGACAGATCAAAACGCGGTTAGCGGATTTCAGCGAATCCATTCCCATCAATGCCAGCATTCAGAACCCGAAGATTCAACCGGACGATTTTTCAGTTTTACCGGGCACCAACTCGGAAGCGGAAACCTCCGGCAGCCAATGCCACTCCAACCTGGTGATCTGGGGAACTACCGAACGAAAAAAAGACGACCGGATCATCATCACTACGCGGTACAATTTTATTCAAAACGGCGACAATTTCCAATTCGGCAAACTGGTGATCGGCGATGACGCCAATATCGGCACAGTATCCAATGCTTCAAGCATCTCCACGGAAGGCATCGTAGTGGATACGGTGACTTCCCTGTCCAGCATAGCAACCGAAGGGGCGCCGACCAAAAAAATAGAATCCATCCTGCAGATCTTGTTCGGCGTGTTGGCCCACGAATCGGGCGACGAAGAAAATGCAGTCAAAATTCTGTCCACCGCCCAAACCCAGGATTCATCCGCCTCGCTGCTTTCGGGCATGGCCCTGGCGGACAGCTATTGGAAAATGGGGCAACCGGATAAGGCCGAAACCTCCCTGGACAAGGTACTGGATCAACACCCGAATTATTGGCTTGCACTCAACAACCGGGCCATGATCTACTACAAAAAAGGAAAATACGCTGAAGCGGTATCCGACCTTTCCCGGCAAATTGAAAACAAACCCGAAAATACCGACGCCCTGCTGAATCGCGCCGGCATTCTCCTGGAAATGGACCAGGTGGACCACGCAGAAAATGACCTCAAACGGGTAAGGGAAGTGCTCGATTCCAGAACGCCGCCCAATAAGAATGTCCAGCAAGGCGATACCCTGGCAAGCGACGGTGAATCAACCTCCAGGATACTGGACCGGCGCGTGCTTGAGCTCAAGGACAAAAGAAAGGAACAGGAAGACCGCAAGGTCAAGGCGGATGCCATCCTCCAACGCGACCCCAGAAACCTGGATGCCCTGATCGACAAAGCTGAAGCCAGCATCAACCTGGGCGATAAAAAGGAGGCTGCCGACGCTTCGGGCAAAGCCCTCGCCATC
Organism: Lewinellaceae bacterium; assembly: GCA_020636325.1. GTDB lineage: Bacteria > Bacteroidota > Bacteroidia > Chitinophagales > Saprospiraceae > JACJYC01. The sequence goes on along the minus strand of JACJYC010000003.1, from coordinate 297,939 downwards.
GACTCCAGGAATTCAAAGGCCATCGCCATCCAATTGGAGGCGACCCGCGATACCCGCAAATTTCCGCAGGTACTTGAACAGACCAAGGCAACGGGGGTCAAAAAGGAAGAATTGCTGAAAGAAAGACCCTTGTTGCGGGAAGTTTTGGAAACCCGAAAGGAAAACAACTGACCCGCCTTACACCGCTACATTGTTCCTGGCATTTCCCGCCAGAAAAGCCTTTACGTTTTCGACCGTTTCCTCCAGCAACCGGCGGCGGGCTTCCAGGCTCGCCCAGGCCATGTGGGGCGTGATCAGGCAATTGTCAACGCCCATCAATATGTGATCGGCCGGCGGCGGTTCCGCAGAGAGTACGTCAAGGGCTGCCCCTGCTATTTTCCCGGACAACAACGCCGCTTTCAGGTCGCCTTCCCGGATCAAACCGCCCCGGCTGGTGTTGATGAGCCGCGCGGAAGGCTTCATGGTTGACAGCCTGGCGGTATTGACCAGGCCTTCGTTCTCAGCCGTCAGGGGTGCATGGAGGGTCAGGAAATCGCTCCGGGAAAACAGCGCCTCCAGGTCGACAAAGGCTACGCCATCCATGGCATCGCGTTCAGGGTGCTTGTGTACGGCGATCACCTCCATATCAAATGCCAATCCCAATCGGGCCACCTGCCGGCCGATCTGCCCGAGGCCGTAAATGCCAAGCGTTTTGCCGGCCAGTTCCGTTACCGGGAATAAGGTATAGCAAAAATCCGGCTGCGCAGCCCAACCGCCCGCCTGCACGCTGCGGTTATGGTCGGCGATGCCGTTTACCATCGCCAGCATCATGGCGAACACGTGCTGCGCTACGGAGGCGGATCCGTAGCCTTTTACGTTGCACACCGGTATGTCCCTGGATTTTGCCTTTCCGGTATCGATATTGTTGAACCCTGTTGCCAGTACGCACACGCATTTCAGGTTGGGCAATCGGTCCAGCAGCGCGGCATCCAGCCGGACCTTGTTGACCAGCAGAATGTCCGCATCCAGGGCGCGCCCTGCTGCTTCCGCTGCTGATGTGCGTTCATAAACGGCAAGTTTCCCCAGTGCCTCCAAAGGCGCCCAGCTCAAATCGCCGGGGTTCAGGGTATACCCGTCCAGTACTACGATCTTCGGCTCTTTTTCCATATTTCAATTTTGAAAGCGTATGAATCAACGGCAATTTTATCAGTGTTGTCAGACAAATCAAAGAAAAAGCGGCGTTTATCCAGCAGATTAATCTTATCTTCGAAACCCTAAACGCTAAATTCATTGTATAACCAATCGCCAATTCAAAATCCAAAAAAACCATGTATCGTTTTCCCAAAGCCGTTTTGGTGCTGTTCCTTTCAGCATCCGCACTTACTTTGACCGCTCAGGTCCACTCCGTAAAAGACTACCTCTACCGAAAAGCGACCGAAACCCTAAAGAAAAAACTGACCGTTGATCCGGAATTGGCGGCACAGCCGGAATTGCTGCTGGAATGGATCGACCGCTACCAGCGCGACCCGGAAGCCATTCCGTTGCATTTCAGGGGCGGCCCCGGCGACGAAACGAATATCACTGAAACCGAAGACCCCGAATCCGAGATCCACGCTGCCGTCAATCCGCTGGATTCCAACAATATCATTGTCGGCACCATGCGATACGGAGACGGCGGCATTTTCGGGGCGTCCCTGGAATTTCCGGTCTACTATACCAAGGATTTCGGACAAACCTGGCAAGTCAGCGACTTTGACGCCTCGGCCCACCTCTCAGGGTCATCCTTTGTGCTGGGCGGCGGAGATCCGATCATTGTATTCGGTCCCGACGGCAAAGCCTACCTTTCCTGGTTGCTGCTCTACGCCCAGGGGCTCCAGCTGAGGATCGCCCTGGAATGGGCCGTTTCCGAAGACGGCGGCGTAAACTGGACCCGGATGTCACCGGCAGTGGATGCCGGGGACCTGGAAGGCCTTTCCGCCGGCAGGTTCGTGGACAAGGAATGGATGGCCGCCGACCGGAGCGATGCCTCCACTTTCAAAGGCAACATCTATACCGCCTACACAGAGATCAACCTGACGGATACGACCTATAATATCCTGGTCAGGCGGTTAACGCCGGGGCAAACCATGTTTTCCCCGACACCGGTTGTAATCGACAACGACTCCCTGATCCTGGTTCAATTCACGACCATCGATGTGGACAATACCGGCGGCGTTCACCTGGTTTATGCCGGCATCAAGGATACGCTGTCTCCGCCGGCGCTTTATTACACCCGCTCGCTGGACGGCGGCGTTACCTTCAGCGCTCCGGAAAAGGTATCCGATTTCATTTTGCCCTGTTTCCTGCAGGAAGGGGGCGATCCTTGCATTACCGGTGTTGACCCGGCCCGCATGTATCCGTCCCCCCAGTTGCGGGTCGACCGGTCAGGCGGCGACCACGAGGGCAGCATTTACCTGGTCTGGACCGGCTCGCAGCCCGATTCGCTGACTACCGATATCTGGATCAGCGCCTCAACCGACCAGGGCGACACCTGGTCGGCGCCCAGGGTGTTGAACCAGGACGGCAACTCCGGCGCCAATCAGTTCCACCCAACGCTATATGTGAATGATGACGGCCTGGTGGTCACCGCCTGGTACGATATGCGGCAAAACCTCAACCAATCAGCGGATTATTACATGGCCTGGTCCAAAGACGGCGGAGCGCTGTTCGAAACGGATTTTGCCGTCAATGCCCTTCCGGCGGATTTTGCCATGATCGGGGAAAAGAACGGCGGATTCGGCATCGGGGAGTATACGCAGGTGGTCGCCACCAAAGGATACGTTTGGGCATTCTGGGCCGACGGCCGGTCGAATGACGGCAATATAGAGGTGTACACCGCCCAGATCCCGCTTGGAGAAGGCCCTGTAAAAACGATCGAATACGGCACACTGTCGTCCAACCTGACCGTTCGCGGGCCGCATCCGAACCCTGCAACGGAAAAAAGCACGGTCGAAATCTCCCTGAAGGAATCCGATGCTGTCCGGCTGGAACTGACCGACCTCAACGGAAGCATGGTCAAGTTCATGGGCTTGGGTCGGCTGCAACCCGGCAACCATCAGGTGGAGATCCCGCTGTATGGTCTGCCTTCGGGCGTATACCTGCTCAGGGTGGAAACCGACCGGGGCGCTCAGGTGAAGCGGCTGTCGGTTGTTAGTGGCCAGTGAGTTGTAAGTCGTAAGTGGTAAGTTGTAAGTCGTAAGTTGTAAGTCGTAAGTTGTAAGTCGTAAGTGGTAATTGGGGGGTGAGGCGATGTTTCGGCTTTACAAGGGGCTGTTCAAAAGAGTGTTGTCGCGCAAAGACGCAAAGACGCAAAGATTTGATTTTCATCACGCTACGCGTGTTATAAATCCGGTTGACGCAAAATACGGAGCGGTTCCATTTACAACGGCTATGCGGGCAATGGATACAGCGGTCGGGGGGCGGCAATTGGCCCGCTGACCGCTGTCATTCAACCTTTAATTCCTTCAGGTCTACCACGACATCGCCTTTCAGGACAACTTCCACGCGGATGGCCTCGGGCGCGAGGTAGGCGTCGGCCAGGTTGAATTCGGATAATTTGCCGGTCAGGAAGATATTATCCGCAATTTTATAATTGGTCAGTTGCTGCTGGATCTGCTCGTGGATCTCCTTGAGGTTGGCATCGAGCAGAAAGTCCATATTTTCCTGGAGGGTATTTTTGAACTGACTCCGCAGCAGCCAGCCCGCTGTTTTCAGGAGGAAGTTACGGGAATCGATGGTGTATTTCAGGTTTTTGACGTCGATGGCGTTGCGGCGTTCGTTGAAGGAAGGTTCGCCCGTCAGGTAGAGGCTGCCGTTGAAGGAGCCGGACAATTTGGTATTGACCACCAGCTTATTGCCCTGGCCGTAGAGTTCCAGGTCGTCCACTACGATATACCGCTTGCCGTAGTCGTAGCGTTCGCCGACCACAGAGGCCTTGGCGATGCTTTCGGCTTCTTCATAGGGAATTTCCGCCGCTACGAGCATCTGAAATCCGCCTTCTTCCGGTTGCCCGTACTGAAATGCCGGGAGGGCGGCCGGGAGGGGCGTCACGGGTTTGGCCCCGATGACGATCCTGGGCTGTGTTTTTACTGTAATGGTGCTTTCAATCCGGCCGTTTTTATTCTCCAGGGGCGTAATAGCCATACCCTGCGGTTGGATCATCAGCCATGCCCGGTATTCCGGTGAAACCTCAATGGGGTCGAACATTTGGGTCCAGGCCGTCTGGACCCATTGCCGCATATTGAAGTTCTCGGCGATCTGCTGGTCGATGGCTTCCGTGATGGTAGATTTGAACTTGTTGAGCAGGAGATTGGCAATGCTGCCGACCGGCAGGCTGAGGACGCCCAGCCGCACTTTGGGCTTGGTGATCCACTCATAGCTGTCGATCCCGGTTTGGGTTTTGAGGTTCCAATCCGAACCGATATTAAAAACCGTTTTGAAATCAAAGGCGATTTCTCCGTCGGCGTCGACCTTGGCGATGCCGGCATCGTATTTGACGAAAACGGCCAGCGGGACCCGGTACCGGATGGTGTCTTCCGTCAGGCTGAGCGTTATATCCTCTTTCTTTTCGGCGCGCAGCATCATATCGTCGCCGTCATTCAGGTCCTTATCCTCATAGATCACCCCCGAAAGCTGCTTGTTGAGCATTTTCTCAAGCGCCTTCATTTCGATATGGATCGGAATATTCAGATTGGAGATGTATTCCCCGGTTTTTTCGTCGTAAAATTCTTGCGGTCGCACCGGTTGAGTGGTTTTACAGCCAAACAGGCCTGCTATAATAACAAAAAAAGCCATGTATTTTTTCATATCCGGCTGAATTCATTTTGATTCGCGTAAAATTAGCGGGACTTATCCATTTTCCGGTTGGAATCGCGCAAATAAGTTTGCCGAGGGGTACAGTTCCGGTCCCAATTCAAGGCCTGAAAACGGGGTTTGCAACCCTGATTCAAATACACTGTCTTTGATTCCGAAAGTTAAACGCAAAATAGTATGAAAGCGACTGTATTAAGCATGGTTCTTTGCTCCGTGTTTACGCTGGGGAATAGTGCCCTTGCGCAAAAAGTGGCGAAGCAGTCGGATTGTGAGGATGGAAGGGCGTACCTCAATATTCGCACCAATACGATCTCAGAAGAAAAGGCGGAGATACTGGGGTTCCGCAATGCCTACGGCAGTTATGTCAGCGAGGTCCATCCTGCCGGCGCCGGCCATGATGCCGGCATTCTGCCCTTTGATTACCTGTACGGTATCAATGAAATGAGGACCAGTGACGACGAGGACCTGACGGATCTGCTCGGCTATTTCCACCCTGGAGAACAGGTAACGATCCACCTGTTCCGGGACGGCCGGGCAATGTCCATCAACACGGTCCTGGGAAAGTACCAACGCTGGCCATCCGCCCGGAAAAACACGTTCCTGGGGGTCAGCCAAGCGGATGAGGACGATGATGAACAGGCCGGAGTGGTGGTCGAAATCGTATCCCGTTCGACCGCCGAAGGGATGGGCCTGAAAGACGGCGACCGGATCCTGTCCATCAACGGGCACCCTGTTGTCGACTGGGAGGACATTACCACCGCCGTCCCCCTGTCGGACCCGGGCGACCCCGTGGAAGTGGTGGCGGAACGCTACGGAAGAAAGATCACCTTGTCGGGGTTGTACAAAAGCCGGACAGGCGCCTCTGCCGCATCAGAAAACAGGATGCTGGCCCTGGACGGAAACCTGGAGATCAAACAAAAAGAGGAATATGCCTTTCTGGGCATCAATAGCGTGAACCTGACCAAGGAAAAGGCGATGAAACTGGGTTTTGATAACATTTACGGCAGCTACGTCACCAGCGTCATTCCGAATACGGCAGCTGACAGGGCCGGAATCCAGGCCTTCGACTACATATACGGGGTGGATGAATACCGGACGGGGGCCGACCAGTCCCTTTCTTCCATTCTGCATAAATACAATCCCGGCCAACGGGCATCCGTCCAACTGGTCCGCCAGGGCAGAAACAGGTCCCTGCCGGTTGTGCTGGGCCGCCGGAATGAAGAGGGCCGCAGCGCAGAGCGCGACAAATGCGAAAAACCCTTCCTGGGGATCAGGGCCAGCCACGACATGGCTACCGAACACGGGATCAGGGTTGATATCGTTGAAAATTCAACGGCCGAAGAAATGGGGCTGGAAGACGGCGATATCATTGTGAAGATCAACGGTTTTTCCATGGTAGACTGGGAAGACATTTCCACGGCGATCGACAATATGCAGGTCGGCGAAACCATCAAACTTGAGATCCTGCGGGGCAACCGCCGGATGGATGCCGCCGAGCCCATCAAATCCTATTGCGATACCAAAATCACGACCATCACCGACTGGGTATGGGACGTAACCCCCAAAACCGTAATCGCCACCAACCGGCTGGACATCAAAAATGTCAAGGTGATTATCACCGACGCGCCGGGAAAAGAAGTGGAGGATCTGCGCCGGAAATTCGGGCTTGACCTCAGGGGACAGCGGGAGCTGGAAATCCGGAACATCCAACTCGTGCCCAATTCCTCCCAGGGTTTGTTCAAGCTGAGCTTTGAGCTTCCTTCCAGCGGGCAGACCGTTGTGAAGGTCATCAACAGCCAGGGCAGGTTGATCTATAAATACGATATGGGCACCTTCCAGGGCGATTTCAGCGATAACCTGGACATCATCCAGAACGGCGAAGGCACTTATTATCTCAGCATCCAGCAGGATGCCCGCGCCTCCGCCAGAAAGATAATTTTATCCAAAGCGTAGTCATATAATACCGGAACGCTTGTTCCAAATTACCCGATTGAAATCCGGTTGGCCCGAAACGCAGGTATCCATGCAGGGCCAGACCGGATTTTTTTATGCCCTGCCCAGGGGTTTATTTTCCCTCAGGAGTGCCATTTTGTCATGTTTTCCCTTATCTTTGCGCCTGTTTTCGAACCATTCCCGGTTTTGTTCTATTATATTTAAGCAATGGTCAAAAAAAACGATCCTGACCGTTGTTAAGCCGGGTCCGCCGGGAGATCTTCCGGTCCAAATGAAATAAATCATGTACGACGACAATCCTACGCTGGTAGGTATCGATAAACCGCACGATGAGAACAGGCAGGGAGAAGCATTCTTCCCCGGGGCCGAAGGGCTTCCGCATACCGGCGGCAAGCATTTTTACATCGAAAGCTACGGCTGCCAGATGAATTTCAGCGACAGCGAGATCGTTGCTTCCATTCTGGCGGAAAGCGGCTTTTCGCCTACCCGCAACGTGGAAGAATCCGACCTCATCCTGATCAATACCTGTTCCATCCGGGAAAAAGCCGAAGAAACCGTCCGCAAACGCCTCCAGTACTTCAATCAGGTCAAAAAACATCGCCCCGGCGCCCTGATCGGCGTATTGGGTTGCATGGCCGAGCGCCTGAAAGGCAAGCTCCTCGAACAGGAAAAGCTGGTGGATCTGGTGGTCGGCCCGGACGCTTACCGGGATTTGCCGACATTGGTCGGAACCGCCGAAGACGGCAACCGCGGCATCAATGTCATTTTGTCCAGGGAGGAAACCTATGCCGATATCGCTCCCCTGCGGCTGGATTCCAACGGCGTAACGGCCTTCATTTCCATCATGCGCGGGTGCGACAATATGTGCTCCTTCTGCGTCGTGCCGTTCACCAGGGGAAGGGAAAGAAGCCGGGATGCCTTCAGCATTGCCGCCGAAGCGACCGACCTGTTCGAACGGGGCTTCCGCGAAGTCACCCTGCTGGGGCAAAATGTGGATTCCTACCGCTGGGACAACCCCGAGACCGGACAAACCGTCACTTTCGCCAACCTCCTGGAAACAGTGGCCCTCGTGCACCCCGAACTGCGCGTCCGCTTCTCCACCTCCCATCCCAAGGATATTACGGATGAGGTGCTCTATACCATGGCCAGATACGACAATATCTGCAAGTATATCCACCTGCCGGTACAGTCGGGCAACAGCCGCATCCTGGAATTGATGAACCGGACCTATGACCGGGATTGGTATATGGACAAGGTGCGCAGAATTTACGAGATCATGCCGGATTGCGCCATCTCCTCGGATATGATCGCAGGATTCTGCTCCGAAACGGAGGAAGAGCACCAGGACACCCTCAGCATGGTCGAATTTGCCCGCTACAGCATGTCTTACATGTTCTTCTATTCCGAAAGGCCGGGCACCCTGGCGGCGCGCAAATATCCCGACGATATTCCGATGGAAGTTAAAAAACGCCGCCTGCAGGAAATCATTGAGCTGCAGACAAAGATCTCCTATCAACACAATATCAACGACGTAGGTAAAGAATTCAAGGTATTGATCGAAGGCGATTCGAGGCGATCCGATCAGGAATTCAAAGGGCGCAACACGCAGAACAAGATGGTCATTTTCCCCAAAACCGGCGATTACAAACCCGGCGACTACGTCCGGGTCAGGATCCTGGAAGCGACCAGCGCCACCTTGCTGGGGCAAGTCGTCGCCTGAAGAAAAAAGACCTTTTCACCCTGCATCATCCAGAACAGCATCCATTTTAATGGCCAATAACGAACTTCAAACCATAAAACAACGCTACGGCATCATCGGTCGGAATGAGGCCCTTGACCGCGCGTTGAGCACTGCCCTGCGGGTAGCCAATACCGATCTTTCCGTATTGATCACCGGGGAGAGCGGAACCGGCAAGGAGATCTTTTCCCGGATCATACACGATAACAGCATCCGGAAACACAACGGCTTCGTCGCCATCAACTGCGGGGCCATCCCGGAAGGCACCATCAATTCGGAGCTTTTCGGTCATGAGAAGGGCGCGTTCACGGGCGCTACCGGCGAACGAAAGGGGTATTTCGAAACCTACAACGGCGGTAGCATTTTTCTGGACGAGATCGGGGAAATGCCGCTGGATACCCAGTCTTTCCTGTTGCGGATCCTCGAAACCGGCGAATTTATCCGGGTCGGCTCTTCGAAGACCCTCCACACGGACGTCCGCATTATCGCCGCCACCAATGTCGACCTGGGCGAGAACATCAAAAAAGGGAAATTCAGGGAAGACCTGTTCTACCGGCTGAACACGGTACCCATCCACCTGCCGCCCTTGCGCGAGCGCCGCGAGGATATTTACATGCTGTTCCGGAAGTTTGCCATAGATTTCGCTGAAAAATACAGGATGGCGCCCATCCAGATGGATGCGGAAGCCAGAAGGCTGCTCGAAAATTATTCCTGGCCCGGCAACATCCGGGAGCTCAAAAACGTGGCGGAACAGATTTCGATCCTGACCGAAGACCGGGAGATCGATTCCCAAAGTCTGGCGGACCTCGTACCGGTATTGATGAACCGGAACCTGCCGGCCATCCATGCCTCCAACGGCATGGATCCCACTTCGATCAACGAAAGGGAGATCCTTTACAAGGTCCTGTTCGAAATGAAAAACGACCTCCGGGATCTCAAATCCCTGATCAGGGAGCTGATCCAGAACAACGACCTGCAGGTATCCGATCCGGTCCGCGTGAAAGGCCTGCTGGCGCCGACAACCGCCCTGGCCCGGCAACCCGCTTTTCCGGAAGGGTTTCACGAGGTGCACGAGGCCGAAAGCCTGACCGAAGAGGATGCGGAAGATGCCATAACGACCATGGTGGTCAACAACGGAGGCCGCGCCGGCTACGCGCCTGTGGAAACGATCGACGAGAACCTTTCGATCTCCGAGCACGAAAAGGAACTCATTAAAAAGGCGCTGAAAAAACACCAGGGCCGCCGCAAGGAAGCCGCACAGGATCTCGGCATCTCGGAAAGAACCCTCTACCGAAAAATCAAGGAATACGACCTGTAGACCGCTAATCTGCTCTCCCGCATATGTCCAACTACAAGGATTACTGGCAATATCGCATCACACCGGAAACACCGCAAAAGGCGGCGCTCGCCGATCTGCTGGGCAGTCTTCCCTTCGAAGGGATCGAAGAAACCGAAACCGAATTGCTGGCCTACGCCCCTATCGAAGAAGACGGCGAAGAACTGGTCCGCCGGCTGATCGAACTCCAGTCGGTAGTTCCTTTTCAGTTCGAACGGGAATGGTTTCCGGGCCAAAACTGGAACGAGGTCTGGGAATCCAATTTCCAGCCGGTCGCCGTCGGTGATTTCTGCCATATCCGGGCGCTATTCCATACACCCCGGCCGGATGTCCGGCACGAAATCATTATTCAGCCCCAAATGGCGTTCGGCACCGGTCATCACGAAACGACCTATATGATGATGCAGACCATGTCGGCCCTGGAATTCAGCGGAAAAAACGTCCTGGATTTCGGCTGCGGCACCGGCATTCTCGGCATACTGGCCGCCAAACTGGGCGCTGCGTCCATCATCGGGGTGGACATTGAAAAGCCGGCGTTTGAGAATACCCAGGAAAACCTTGAACTGAACCGGACAGAAGGATTTGAAGTGCGGCTGGGCGACCTCGACGCCGTGCCGGAAACCGGTTTTGACATCCTGCTTGCCAATATCAACAGAAATGTAATTTTAGCCACCCTGCCTGCGTTATATCAGAAACTGAAAACCGGCGGGACCCTGCTCGTTTCCGGCATCCTGACCAAGGAAAAAGACCTGGTCAGCGGCGCCGCGGCCGATGCGGGATTCAGGCTCGCATCCGCCATGGAACGCGGCGACTGGTCCTGTTTCTGGTTTGAAAAATAGCAGTATTTTCACCCGCTTTTTCAATTTGCGATCTATGAAGCGTATCTACCTCCTGGGCCCCGCCCTCCTGTTGTCCCTTTTCCTATCCGGCCAGCGGCTGGAAGAGTTCTCAGCCGATCAGGGTTCTTTCATTTCCGAATTGGGTTCGTTCATGACCTCCAGCAAAACCGTGGTCATGGAAGAACAATACAAGGCGTTTGAAAAGACCTTCAAGGGCGGCCAGTTCAACGAGACCGAAACGGGGCTGATCCAACAGACGATGAACAAAATGCTCAAACATCGCCTGTCCGCCAATCCTCACTTCAGGAGTTATCTCGATCTCCTGATGACCCTCAAAAGCACAAACCAGTCGCCGGAGCGGTTCCAAACCTGGCATGCCATCATTAACAACATGCTGGACAACGAAGCCGATTTCAGCCCGCAGCAACTCAGCGACTTCCTGTCCTTTTCCGTCGACTTCCTCAACCGGCAGGCGCTCCGGTACAGCACCCTGGGTACTTCCTGGTATGCCCGTACCGACAATTACCAACTCAAATACGAAGGCAAGGAGCCCGTCCTGGATTTTCCCGATCTCACCCTGGTCGCTGCCAGGAATCAGGACTCCATCCAGATCACCGGTACAGCGGGCAGGTTCAAGCCCCTGTCCGATACCTGGGAAGGCAAGAAAGGGAAAGTGACCTGGGAGCGGCAGGGCCTCGACGCCGATGTCTATGTGGATCTCGGTCCCTTCACCTTCGAAATGCAGAAGAGCCTTTACGAGGTGCCGGAGGCCAAACTGCACTACCCGCTGTTCTTCGGCAGCAGGGTCATCACCGGCAGTTTCAGCGATAAGCTGGTTTCCTCTTCCGAGGCCAAAGACGCCTCTTATCCCCGGTTTGAATCCCGGGAAAAGATCCTGGAGATCGACAATTTCGGCAAAGGCATCAAATTCAGGGGCGGCTTCAAATTGCTCGGCACAACGATCTACGGTATCGGGAGCCGCGAAGACAAGGCGTCCCTCACCCTGATGGACGACGCCAACCGGCCCGTTTTCGAGGGTAAGGCCGAACAGTTCGCCGTCAAGCGGGAAGACCGCATTGTAGCCGAACGGGTGGAATCGGTCCTTTATTACGGCAAAGATTCCATCTACCACCCTTCCGTCAACGTCCGTTACATCATTCCCAAACGGGAGATCCAGCTCACCCGGGGCGAACGCGGCAGCGACCGGAACCCGTTTTTCAGCTCGGTCCACAACGTCAACATCAAGGCCGACAACATCAACGTTTATCTCGACGGCGATTCCATTGTCATCGGCAAGCCGACGGTCAGCATCGCCACCAAAAGCGACGTGTTCTTTGAGTCGCTGCATTACTTCCGCAAAAAAGATTACGAAAGGATACAGAATATCGCCTCCGCCAACCCGCTGGCCATCATGAAAGCCACGGTGGAACGGGAAAACGAAAATCCCATTAAAGCCGACCTGCTGGCCCAGCGGATCAACAAGAGCTTTACGGTAGACAATATCCTCAGCCTGCTGTACGACCTGGCCGCCCAGGGATTCATCAATTATGACGAGGAGAAAAAGGAGGTGACCGTCAAGGAAAAGGTCTTTCACTATGTGAAATCCAACCAGGGCGACTCCGATTTCGATGTCCTGAATATCCGCTCCTCCACCCAAGGGGTGAACGCCGTAATGAACATGCACGATCACTCCATCGCAATCGAGGGTATCGACAACATCGAGTTCAGCTCCAGGCAAAAGGTAGCCGCTATCCCGCTCGGTCACCAGATCCTGCTGCGGGAAGATCGCAATATCGACCTGGACGGACGCCTGTTTGCGGGCTTCAGCCATTTCGAGGGCAAGGATTTTCACTTCAAATACGAAGACTTCCAGTTTCAGCTCGACTCGGTCCGCTATTTCGACCTTTACGTGCCGACCGGCAAACTGGACGACAAGAACCAACCCGTTGCCTTATCCATCGGCTCCCGGATCGAACACCTGGCCGGCACCCTGCTCATCGACGCGCCGCTGAACAAATCCGGCCGGGAAGATATTCCCACGTTCCCTTCCCTCCAGACCAAGGGCAATTCCTATGTCTTTTATGACAAGGACAGCACCCAGAGCGGCATTTACCAGCGGGATTCGTTCTATTTCCGGATCGACCCGTTCAGTTTTAACCGCCTGGACGGCTTTACGGCCAAGGACATCCAGTTCAAGGGCAATATGGTGTCCCACGAGATCTTCCCGGAATTCAAGGAGACCCTCGTACTCCGCAAGGAAGATCAGTCACTGGGCTTTGTCCATACCACGCCGGATAACGGTTATCCCGCCTACCAGGGCAAGGGCAACTATGTCGGCAAGCTGGACCTGAGCAACCGGGGCCTGCTCGGGCAGGGCGCCCTCAAATACCTCGGCGCTTCCATCAATACCGAGGATATCGTCTTCAAACCGGAAGAAGCGACGGGTACGGCCGAAAAATTCAACCTGGAAGAGAACCGCAACCCCAAGGAGCAGATCCCGCAGGTGCGCGGCGAGGAGATCAGCATCCTCTGGCGCCCGTACAAGGACAGCCTTTACGTGACCCCGAAGGAAAAACCGTTCGACATGTACAAATCGGGGCACCACACCTTTACCGGCACCCTGATCCTCACGCCCGGCGGTTTGAAGGGCAACGGCCTGCTCGACTGGAACGAAGCCAGCATGCGTTCAAAACAGCTGGCGTTCGGCGCTTATTCCGTTACGGCCGATACCACCAACCTGGGCATCAAGGCTTTTGACGCCGACGACCTGGCGCTGCGTACCGAGAACGTCAACGCTGATGTCGATTTCGACAAACAAATGGGCCTGTTCAAGGCCAACGACAAATTCCTGTATACCTCCCTGCCTTACAACCAGTACATCACTTCCATGAATGAGTTCACCTGGGATATGAAAGCCCGATCGATCGCATTCAATACCGAAGAAGGCAGCATGGGCACCTTTACCAGCATCCACCCCGATCAGGATTCCCTCCGGTTCCAGGGTAAAGACGCTTTTTACAACCTGGAATCCAGCCTGCTCCAGATCAGCGGAATACCGCATATCGTAACCGCCGACGCTTTTGTTTATCCGGACAGCGGGTACGTCGAGATCCAGAAAGGCGGCGTGATGACCCAACTGGAAAACGCCAGGATCATCGCGGATACCTCCAACAAATACCACGTGATCAACCGCGCCACCGTAAACATCCTCGGCCGGAGAAGCTATAAGGCTTCCGGTTTTTACGAATACAACGTCGGCGACCGCCAGCAGGAAGTCGAGTTCCAGAATATCGTCGGGATGCCCGGCGGAAAGGGCAAATATTCCGAAAAACGCTCCGTCACGCAGGCGGAAGGCACCGTCGCTGATACCGACACGTTCTACATCGATAAGAAAACCAGGTTCCAGGGGACCATATCCCTCAAAGCGGAATCCAAAAACCTGCAATTCGACGGATTTGCCCTGCTGGACGCCGACAAGCTGCCCGACCCCTATTGGTTCACCGTCAGCAGCGAGGGCGACCGGAAGGACCTGGCCATCAAATTCGATACCCCTAAAAGCCCCGACGGCGAACCGCTGGCTTCGGGCATTTACCTGAGCAAGGAATCCTCCAGGATCTACCCGAGGGCCATGCAACCGCTCTATTTCCGAAAGGACCGGCCGATCCTGCCGGTCAAAGGCGTGTTCAAATACCAGGCCGACAAGGATGCATTCGTTTTCGGCGATTCGTCCAAAGTCATCCGGCAGGAACTCAAGGGCAATCAGTTCGTCTTCAAAAATACCGACGGCACCGTACAGGGCGAAGGCAAACTGGAACTCTGCGAATCGATGAAATATGTCACGGTTTCGGCAGGCGGGGTCATCAGTTCCGCATTTCCGCCGCCCAAGCCGAAGGAAGACCCCAACATGATGTCGGCTGAGCCGGAACAAGAGAACATGATGTCGGCCGAACCGGATACGGCCGCGGCCAAAGTCCCGGAAATCGTTGAAATACCGACCACGGCCGAGATCATGGCCGGTTTGCAGCTCAACGTGCCGGAATCCCTGATGAAGATCATCTCCACGGATATCAAGTCATCGGCTTTTGACGCGCGCTCCATTTCCTTCCTCACCGATCTGGATTTCTACCGGAAAGCGGCCAGCGAGGTCTTCCCGCCCAGCAAGGAATTCCAGGAGGGTTTATTGGGGCTGAGCTCGGGCTATCTCGACCTGCCGTCCAAAGTGAACACGTTCACCTTGTTGTTCAGCAAGATGAAACTGAAGTGGGATTCCGATTACCAGTCGTTTGTGACCACGGATAAGAACATCGGCCTGATCAGCATCAACGGGGAGTCCATCAACAAGATGCTGACCTGCTACCTGGAGTTCAAGATGCCGTCCATCGACAACGACGACCGGTTGTACGTCTACGTCAAGTCGCCGAGCGAACTGTTCTATTTCTTCGGCTTCAAACAGGGCATTCTCAGCATTACCTCCAACAACCCGGCTTTCATGGAGGCCTTGGAAGGGCTGAAAAGCAAGGACAAGATCATCAAGATGCCGGACGGCGAAACCTTCGAGATCCAGTCGGTCGAACCGGGAACGGCTACGGCTTTCATCCGGCGGGTTGAAGCGGCCAAGAAATAACCTGAACAGAGAACAGACGTGCAATTAGCAGAAAGAATAGCGTTGCTGGCCCGCCTGGGCGACTACCTTCGCAGCAAGGATGAACGATTGGAAGCGGTGATCCACAGGACCGCCCATACCAACCTTTGGTTCACCAAGGAAAACCAGTGGAAGGCGGTGGATGCCATCGCGGAGCAGTGGCTGAGGTTTGAGAAGCTGGACCAATGGCTCGGCAATTACGATATACCGGCTGAAAGGACCGCGAGGAAGGTAGGGCTTGTCCTGGCCGGCAATATCCCGCTGGTGGGTTTTCACGATGTGATCGCCGTCTTCGCCACCGGCCATAAGGCCATGATCAAGCTCTCGGAGAAAGACCCGCATTTGCTGCCTTTTCTGGTGAAGGTGATGACGGAAATGGACGAGCGGGCCGCGTCCTGCTTTCAATTTGCAGAAAGGCTGGAAGGCTTCGACGCCGTGATCGCTACAGGCAGCAACAACTCCTCCCGCTACTTTGAGGCTTATTTCGGAAAATACCCCAATATCATCCGCCGGAACCGGAACGGGGTCGCTGTCCTGACCGGCCTGGAAACGCCGGAAGAACTGGCGGCGCTCGGCGAGGATATCTTCCGGTACTTCGGGCTGGGTTGCCGCAACGTTTCCAAACTCTACGTGCCGGAAGGTTACGATTTTGAGCCTTTACTGGAAAGCCTGCACGAATACCGCCAAATTGTGCTCCACGACAAATACAAGAACAACTTCGACTACAACACCGCCATCGCCATGTTGAATAAAACGGCATACCTCTCCAACGGGTGCCTGGTGTTGATGGAGGATACCGGCATCGTTTCACCGATAGCCGCGGCGTATTACCAATTTTACAGCGATATCGAAACCGTGGAGAAAGAGATCCTGGACCGATCGGAAGAGATCCAGCTGGTGGCTGCCCGGCCGGGCGTCCTCAACGCCCCTACCCTGCCTTTCGGGGCGGCTCAGGAGCCGGAACTGTGGGATTATGCGGATGGGGTGGATACGGTAGCGTTTCTGCTGGGGCTTAAATAATTCAGGAGGCAACTTGTGAAGTTGCCTCCTGAGTTCAGGATGGAAATTCCTATTTGAACACCACCTTCTTCGCGATCACACCCTCCTCAAATTTCAGCTTGACCAGATAAAGGCCCGGCGGTACGCCGTTGCGGTCAACCCGAACCAGGTTGTTCTGGATGTTCTGAAGGTTTTGCACCAATCTGCCGTTGAAGTCATAGACCTGCAGGCTTTGGATGGGGTGTTCTGCCGGCGATTCGACCAGGACAAAATCAGGCGCCGGGTTAGGCGATACATTGACCTTGATCTGGTTGTCGTTCAGCAGTTCTTCCGTGCCAACCGTGAGATTGAGCGCCAGGTATGCCCTGGGGGCAAAATACCCCATGATGGTATCGACATACAAACGCCCTTTGGTTGCACTCATATCGGCATTATTGAACAGGCCAACCTGATGGAAGGTGCCCAGGCCGCTCGGGTGAGCGATAGCGCTCCAGATTACCGGATCCCACCAGGTCCAGGGGTCGCCTTCTTCCTGCCCGTAAATATTCGTGGCGCGAATAAAGGGATAAAGCCCTTCCTCGTAATCGTGATTTGCCGATGCGGAGCCTGCCTTGGCGCCGTCCGTATAAACCTTGAAATCCGGGAACGCGTCATCCACCCCTGAGAAAACGTCGTTATTCCCCAGGTCATTTGCTTTGGTAGCGACCTGGTGGCCGCCCTGGACCTCCACGATCGGGTCGCCGGTAGTCGGCACGATCAGTACGGCGGATTCATACGGCGCAAACGGGTCGGTCGGCACCTGATAGGTGATCATCGGCACATCGCCGTCCTCCAGCCAGGAAATGTCGGCCAACGCACCGCCCATATTCACGCACAGCTGAAACGCGGAAGAATACCCCACATGGTTTGGATAACACAAGGTATCGTTCGGCGGCAGCGGCGGCAGACCGGTCGGCGGAGTAACCCCGACGGAAGTCCCGTAAATGTCGCCGTTATAGGGCGGGGCAACCATCGGCTCCAGCGTAGCCGGGTTGCCGTCCAGGTCGGTCAGGAATTTACCGGGAGGAGTGGTGGTGGTAGCCACTTCAATGAACTTGTCGAAGGTAGCTGCGGCAAGGGAGACGTACCCGCCGGTACCGATACCCCAGACCACGATCCGGCTGGTATCCACACCGTAGGAATTCTCATTCTCGACATAGTCCTTTTTGAAATAGCGGATCGCCGTACGGGTGTCCTGGATCCCGCGGTAGGCGGCCTGGATCAAGCCCAGCGCGCGCTCCGGTTGGGTTTCAGCCGTCGGGTTCCAGCCCAGGCGGTAGTCGATCGCAGCGACGCAATACCCCAGTTTCGCCAGCCGATGGGCTATTTCAACGTTGACAGAATCCGTCCTGGCGCCCGTTGTCGACTGGTTAAGCTGGATCGGCAGGAAGTTGCCGGTATGGATCAGGATCACCAGCGGCCTTTCTGTTTCGTCATCGTTTTTTGGTTCATAAAAATCAAACTTGAGCGCTTCGGGAATGGCCTGGCCGACAACAGGCAGAAGCAGTATAGTGGCATTAACGCCGTAAGTCAGGTCCGAGGTAACCTGCACTTCCGGGAAAGTCTCCGTCAGATACCTTTGCCCCCAGGAGGTCAGGGGGATCAGCATCAGGGATAAAATTCCAATAAAAAGAGTGTTGATTTTTTTCATAGACGCGATTTTTATAGGAAACAAGTTAGATAATTACCTTTTCTGGAATTCATACACCAGGGAAATGTACGCCAACCTGCCGATCCGCGGACCGCCGTAAGCCTGGAATTGTTTATTGTCCAGCACGTTGGAGGCGCCGATCTTGACCGTGGTCTTCAGTTTTTCGAACCGGTTATTGACCTGTACGTCGAGCAGATCGTACGACGGGACCTGGCCCGTGAATTGCGGCGACCCTTCGAACAGGAAGCCGTCGATCCATTTGTAGTTGACGTTGAACCCGAAGTTTTTCAACCTGAACACGCCCAGGTCCAGCGGGATATCCCGTCCGCTCAGGCCCAGGTTGTATTTGTGCTCCGGCGTATTGAATGCCGGTATGATCGGGTCGTCCTCAAAAGCCTTATTGAGCTTGTTCCAGGAATAATTCCCGGAGAACATGTAATACCGCTTGAAGTAATAATTCAGCCCGATAGAAAAACCCTGGGTCGTTACCTGGTTGATGGAATTGGCCGAATACCGGAAGATCCGGATCCGTGTCGGACGGCCGCTGACCGGATCCAGCGTCAGCTTACCGCCGATATTGTACCCCAAGAAATCATCGTAGATATTGTAATAATACCCGGCGTCGACATATAGTTTATTGAACAGGGTTGTGCGGTATCCGACCTCGAATGTCTTGACCTTTTCCGGCCGGACCGGGTCGATATCGAAGTATTTCAGGCTGCTGGACTGCAAGGTAGCCAAAAATTCCTTAACGGATTCCAGGTCTGCCAGTCCCTGTACCCCATCCAGGTTGCCCGACAAGGTGGCCCGGCCCACGTTCAGGAACAGGTATTGGTCCGTAAGGGTCGGGTTGCGGATGGCGGAAGAGAACGAAAACCGCAAAAAATTGCTGGCTGAAGGCTTGTACACGATGGAGGCCGCAGGAGAGAAGATCCAGTCGAAATTCTCGTTCTTGTCGGCCCGGAAAGCTGCGCTGAGCTTGAGGCGCTTGTCCCACAGGTTCTTCTCGATACCCGTATACAGGCCGTATTCGAAGTTGGTGATCTTCACGCCCATCGTGTCATAGAATACGGTGCCTTCTGATTTGGGCGTGTACAGGCGGGCGTTGGCCCCGACCGTGATGGCATCGGTAAAGGAGGGCGTGAATTTGTACTCGCCGTGCACATGATAAAGCGATGATTTATCGAAAAACAGCGAACCGCCTTCCGTGCGTTTTTTGCTGGTAATTTCCCGGAATTCTTCATCGAAACGGGTTGTTCCGGGCTGATAAAAGTCTACCGTAGAGGTGGGCAGGCTTTGCAGGTTGGCCTTGGCTTCCGCCTCTGAGTGCCACCTGACCAGGTCGTCGTGGTGGGCATCGAGGTACTGCAGGGCCTTGTCCCGGTCGAAGGTAGCCGTGATCTGGCCGGTGACCGGGTCCACCATAACCACCAGTTTGGGGAATTCATCGTCGCTTTTGATCTGGGGTGAAACGTTCGCCTGCCAGTAAGCGACATAGTCCTGCGCCCAGCGGGTATTGGTTTTGGCGCTGTCCTGCAACAACAAGGCGGTCAGGTACGGGTCGTAGGAATCCCCTGCGTCTTCGGTTGAGCTGTAAGCCCGGATAAAGAATTTATCACGTTTTCTGAATTCGATCCGGTTCTGGTAGAAGAGGATATTCTTCAGGCTGAACCGGTTATCGCCCTGATAGACCGTGGTGCCGGTACCGACGCTGGATCCGAGGATCAATTCGGGCGAATCGTCGGCCTTGGCGGGGTTGGTGCGCAGATAGATGGACGCATTGGCCTTGATGTTCCGGGTATTGTAATCGACCAGGTCGACTTCCTTGTAGCCTGTGCGGTGGAAGATGCCGATGCCGGGATAGGTATGCAGGTCAACGGTGGAGTAATCGAATGCTGCGGCGTATTCGTCGCCGTAAATGTTCACGGCGTCATACCGGCCGGGGTTGTCCACACCGGTCCGGGTATCGTAAACCGGGTCGTAATTCGTCGCTTCCCAGTCGTTGGCGCTGAGGTAGGAAAAGTTGATCTTATACCCCAGCAGGTCCTGGCCTTGTTTGTTTTTCACGGCATCGGCCCACCGGAAACCGGTTTCCACCAGGCTTCGTTCGCCGAATTTGACCATGGCGGAAAGGCCTTTGGTGTAGAATGGGTTTTTGGTTTCCATGCTGACCACGCCGTTGAAGGCGCCCGGGCCGTAGAAAGCCGAGCTTGCGCCCACGACCAGATCGACCTTGATCACATCCAGTTCGGGGGATCCCAGGAAGTTGCCCAGGGAAAAATTAAGGCCCGGCGACTGGTTGTCCACTCCGTCGATGATCTGCAGGGAGCGCACGGGGCTGGTGCTGTTGAACCCGCGGGTGTTGATGATCTTGAACCCGAGGCTGGCGGCGGTGAGATCGACCCCCTTCAGGGCGCCCAGGCCGTCGTAAAAGTTGTCGGAAGCAGTCTGTTTTATGGCAAGAGCATCCAGGGACTCAATGGTGAGCGGCGCCGCTTTCTGCTTTTCGGAAATGCGCTGGCCCTTTACTTCCACCACTTCCGTCGTGATGGCTTCAGCGCCCAGCTTGATCTTCAGCGGTTGATCCGTATTGGTGATGTCCATTTCCAGCAAACCGTAGCCGGTATAAGAAAAAACAACCGTAACGGGAAGGGCTTCATCCGTTCTCAATTCAAACGCGCCGTCGAAATCTGTAACCGTGCCTTCGCCGGTACTCTTCACCAGAACCGTCGCGCCGATCAGCGGTTCTCCCGTATCGTTGTCCGTGATCTCACCGCGAATGACCGTTTGCGCGTTCAGGCCAGAAGAAAGTAAAAAAATCGAAATAATGTTTAGGCAAAGGGCATTGTATACAAATTTCATAAAAGTGGCGTGTGTGTAAGAAAACATTTGTTTTGGCAAGGCCAAATTAATGAAATTTCAATTACTCCGTGAATATTTGTTTACAATTAATTTACGGCCGACTATAAAAGGGTGGTAGCCAGTGAAAAACCCAGCCCCAGCAAAATGGTCAGCACCTTGCGGAAGGAGATGGCATGTTTGCCCGGCGAGTCGGATTCAAACAGGATCGTGGTGGAAATATGGAGGAATGACCCGATCACAAAGGCCAGCAGCCACTGGATCTGATCCAGGGATAAGGTCATCAAAGAGGACAACAGGGCCCCGAGCGGCGACATCAGGGCAAAACACCCGAGACAGGCGAAGACAAAGGTCTTCCTGAAGCCGGAATGCAGCAGCAGCGCTGCCAGGGCAAAGGCGGCCGGCGCCTTGTGCAGGGCCACCCCGATCAGCAGATGCGTCCCTTTCAGGTGGTCGGCGCCATGGGTGACCGCTTCGTGCAAATGACCGTAATGGCTCAGGGGCATGCCCTCAATGAAAGCGTGCAGGCAAAGCCCGGCCATGACCTGTACGGCAAACCCTTTGCGCGCATGATGGCGCCCGTGGATATGGCCGTGTTCAACGCCCTGAGAAAGCTGTTCGAGCAGCAACTGTACGAAAAAGCCGGCCAACAGCCAGTACCCGACCTTGTGGCTCGCTCCGGTCATCACTTCCGGCAGGAGATGGAGCACCGTAATCCCCAGGATATACGCCCCGCTGAAGGACAGGACCATCGGCAGCAACGAACCCGCCCTTTTATGGAGGTAATACCCCACCAGGCCGCCGCCTGCCACCACGCTGATCAATAAGAGATATCCCCAGAGGGTCATTTTTTTAGTTGTAAGTTGTTAATCGTAACGGCCCTTAGGCATATAAGTTCACATCCGTTTTTCATTGCAATTGCGCTTTGCGCCAATTCCAATAGGCTCTTCTTATGCGTCCTTATGATTCTATTGTGGTAAAAATATTTGAACAATGGTTTTGGAAAAACTATTGTTCATTCAAAATGCTGACCTTATCCCACTTCCTGTAGAAATAAGCGACCAGTGCGCCGATCCCGGCGCCCAGCAAGGCCCCGCAGATCACGTCCAGCGGAAAATGGACCCCAACGTATACCTGTCCGTAAGCTATGCTGGCGGCCCACAGGGCCAGGGGCCACCGCCAGCGCCGGTATCGCCGGCCCAGGGTACCGATTAAGAAGAACGCCAGCGCGAAGTGGTTGGTTGCATGGGAGGACGTAAAGCTGTATCCGCCGCCGCAGGGAACGAGCAAATGGACGCTTTCCTCCAATCCGGGGGTACGGCAGGGCCGGAGCCGCTCGACATTTTTTTTGAACAGCTGGCTGCTGACCGGGTCGGAAACGGCCACCGCAGCGCCCATGAAAAGGATCAGGACCAGGCCGCGCCATTTATAGCGCCAGACCGACCAGGCCGTCAGGGCCAGGTAAAACGGGACCCAGAACAGTTTCTCCCGCCACAGCGGCATGACCGCATCCAGCCAACCGGTATGCCATTGGCCGTTGATCAGCCGGAATAATTGTTCGTCCCAATGCAAAAGCAGATCCATTCCTTGCCGCGTTTTTGAGCCTATCCAAAGGGCAAAGAAACGGTTTTTTGCCACACTGCTGGACAAAATGAGCACAGTGGGAGACTTAGGGAGGGAGAGAGTGGGTGAAGGCATTGCTTTTTACCCACTCTCTCCCTCACTCGCTCTCCCCGTCTTTGCCCTTTTTGCAAAAATGTCCAGTAGTATGGTTTTTTGCACAAGATCATTCAATGCTGAGCTTGAATTCCACCCGCCGGTTCAGCTGGCGGCCCGCCGCCGTCTTGTTGGTCGCCACCGGCATGGTTTCCCCGAATCCGGCGTGTTTCAGGCGTTCAGCCGCGATCCCCTGTTTGACCAGGTAATCGTAGCAGGCCTGCGCCCGCTTTTCTGAAAGCCCCTGGTTGAGCTTGTCCGATCCCTGGCTGTCGGTATGCCCTTCGATCGAAAGGTGGTAATAATCGTATTCCTTGAGGATGTCCGCGATCTCGCTGAGGGTCTTCAGGGAGGCTTTTTTAAGGGCGGCCTTGGCGGTTTCAAACTGGACTGCCTTGGTCGCCAGATCGAGCACCTTGCGCTTTTCCTCGGGCAGCGGCGGGCAGCCGCCGTTGTCTTTTTCGCCGGCCGTTTCCGGGCAGTGGTCATCGATATCCGCGACGCCGTCCTTATCCGCATCCGGGCAGCCGCCGAGCTCGCCCGCTAATTCAGGACAACGGTCATCCGGGTCTGCAACGCTGTCGCCGTCCGTATCCGGGCAACCTTTGAAGGCTTCCGTGCCCGCAATATCCGGGCACCGATCGTCCTCATCGGCGATACCGTCCTTATCCGCATCGGCAAACGGACAGCCTTTGAATTGTTCGAAACCCGAAACATCCGGGCATTCGTCGTCTTTATCGGGTATGCCGTCGCCGTCGGTATCCGGGCAGCCTTTGAAGGCTTCCAGGCCGGCCAGTTCCGGGCATTCGTCGTCCTTGTCCGCGATATTGTCGCTATCGGCATCCGGGCAGCCCTGGGTGGCTTCCGGTCCGGGGTCCGTCGGGCAGGCATCCAGGAGGTCCATGGTCCCGTCGCGGTCCGTGTCCGGGCAACCGCTCTGTTCGATCAGACCCGCCACTTCCGGGCAGGCGTCTTCCAGGTCTTCCACGCCGTCGCCGTCCGCATCCGGGCAGCCCTGGGCCGACGCTTTGCCGGGTACGCGCGGGCACTTGTCGTCCTTGTCCAGGATCCCGTCGCCGTCGACATCCCAGCGGCCGAGGCGCCAGCCCAACGCCAGTCCGGCAAAAGCATACCAATCCTTATCGTTGGGATTGCCGGCAAAACTGACGCCGTCCAGGTGGTCGGAAAAAGCCGTCCGCACCCCGAATTCTGCGTTGAGAAAACTGTTCCTGCCGAGGTCTTTGCGAAGGCCCACACCGACCGGCATGGTCCAGAACCCCCGGTTCAGTTTCGCCTTCTGGTCCCGGCGCGCCTGCGGCAACAGGCCGTCATCCACAATATTGGAAAAATCGGGTTCTACTTTGCCCTGGAGGCGGCCGAAGCCGGTAAAGAGGTAGGGCGACCAGATCCGGCGCAGCACATTGCCTTCCGTGATCCGTTTTCTTCCCCAGGGTTCCCATATAAAGGCAAGGGCGGCTTCGCCCATGGTGGTCTCAAAGGTTGCCTTGCGGTACAATCTCACCCAGTTGTCTTCCGGGAAATTATTGTCATCGCCGGTGATTTTGGAGCCGGACAACCCGAGGCGCAAGCTCCAGCCCGGGCTCAACCGGTACCCGAACTGGACCCCGGCCATCGGTTTGGTTTCCGACCAGACGGGCCACTCGCTTGGAGCCAGATCGCCCAAATAAAACGAAGCGCCGCCGGTCAGGCCTATTTCCCACTTAGGCTGGGCGGATACAACATAGGCCGACAGCACGGCCAGTGCAAATACGATCTGAATCCTCATGGCATGTAGCTTTTTCTCAATAGTGTGTAATATGTTCATGTTTATGGATCGGGCCCATGGAAAACAAAAGTATATAAAAGGTTCTGATGGCCCGGCCGTTTGCGACCTGATCAAAACAAAAATCTTGCAAATTGACAAAATGCAGGCTTTCCGGTGCACTGCGGCACGGATCGTATGTGAAGTTTTCTCAACGGCGTATTGGAATAGGACCAAGCCGGGATAAATGGCTTCGGCTCATTTTAAGGGGTAGGCTATCAGGATTGTACCAACTCTAGCGTAAACTGGCAATTACCCGGTTTTATTATGCTTTTGCCTGTAAAAATGACAATAACTTGCGCAAAATTAAAAAAATGGCGAGTTTTTTGATCACTCGCCATTTTCAATGGGAAAAAAATTGATGTATCAGTAAGTTAGTTGTAAGTCGTAAGTTGTAAGTCGTAAGTTGTAAGTCGTAAGTCGTAAGTTGTAAGTTGTAAGTTGTAAGTTGTAAGTCGTAAGTCGGTCAGGCTCTTGGTCAGGATCTTACGACTTATGACTGTAGACTTACGACTATTACGCACTGCAAGCCAAACAATCCGGGTCATCCAGGCTGCAGGCTTTGCCCATGGTCATTTCCTCCACCGACAGGTCCTTGTTGGGGTCCGGGGCGGCGAAGAAGGAGGCGGCGGCGTGTTGCTGGCCGGCCTTGACGGCTTGTTGCGCTTTCTGGTCGACCGTGAACTTGATCGGGTCGATGGCGGCTTTGGAACGCAGGTAGTACATGCCTGTTTTCAGGCCCCGCTCCCAGGCGTAGAAGTGCATGGACGACAGCTTGCCGTAGTTCGGGCTTTCCACGAACAGGTTCATGCTCTGGCTTTGGCAGATGTAGGCCCCGCGGTCGGCAGCCATATCGATGATGACCTTCTGGCTGATCTCCCAAACCGTTTTGTAGAGGTCCTTCAATTCCTGCGGAATGCCTTCGATATGCTGAATTGAGCCGTTGGAGGCCATCAGGATATGCCGCATCTCTTCGTTCCAGAGCCCAAGGCGGATGAGGTCGTTGAGGAGGTGTTTGTTCACCACAATGAACTCGCCGCTCAGGGTCCGGCGGCTGTAGATATTGGACGTATAGGGTTCGAAACATTCGTTGTTCCCCAGGATCTGGGAGGTCGACGCGGTCGGCATGGGCGCCAGCAGGAGGCTGTTCCGGATACCGGTTTTCTTGATCCGGGCCTTGAGCGATTTCCAGTCCCAGCGATCGCTGGGTTGAACGCCCCACATATCGAATTGCAGTTCGCCCTGGCTGGCCGGCGATCCCGGGAAGGTTTCGTAGGCGCCGTCGCGTTCGGCCAGGACGTTGGATTCGGTCAGGGCCGCATAGTAGATCGTTTCAAAGATCTCCTGATTGAGCTTGCGGGCCTCCGGGCTGTCGAACGGATAGCGCATCAGGATAAAGGCGTCGGCCAGCCCCTGCACGCCGATACCGATAGGCCGGTGGCGCATATTGGACCGGCGGGCCTCCTCGATCGGATAATAGTTGATGTCGATCACCTTGTTCAGGTTGCGGGTCACCACGCGGGCGATCTCGAAAAGGCGTTCGAAATCAAAGGTCCGGTCTTCCTTCACGAATTTGTTCAGGGCGATGGAAGCGAGGTTGCACACCGCCACTTCGTCAGCCGACGTATATTCCATGATCTCCGTGCAAAGGTTGCTGGAGCGGATCGTGCCGAGGTTCTTCTGGTTGCTCTTCCGGTTGGCCGAATCCTTGTACAGCAAATACGGCGTACCCGTTTCGATCTGCGATTCCAGGATGGAGAACCAGAGTTCCTGTGCGCGGACCACCTTGCGGGCCCGGCCTTCTTTTTCATATTGGTGGTAAAGGGCCTCGAATTCGCCGCCGTAGGTATCGAACAGGCCCGGCGCTTCGTTGGGGCAGAACAAGGACCAGTCGGCATCCTGCTTCACGCGTTCCATGAAGAGGTCCGGGATCCACATGGCGTAGAACAGGTCGCGTGCGCGCAGTTCCTCCTTGCCGTGGTTCTTTTTCAATTCCAGGAAATCCAGCACGTCGGCGTGCCACGGCTCCAGGTAAACGGCGAAGGCGCCTTTGCGTTTGCCGCCGCCCTGGTCGACGTAGCGGGCCGTATCGTTGTACACCCGGAGCATGGGGATGATCCCGTTGGAGGTGCCGCCCGTGCCCTTGATGTAGCTGCCCTTGGCGCGGATATTGTGGATGCTCAGGCCGATGCCGCCGGCCGACTGGGAGATCCGGGCGCAGCGGGAGAGCGTTTCAAAAATGCCGGAGATGCTGTCGTCCGTCACGCTCAGCAGGAAGCAGCTCGACAATTGGGGTTTGGGCGTACCGGCGTTGAACAGGGTCGGCGTGGCGTGGATGAACCACTTCTCCGACATCAGGTTGTAGGTTTCCACCGCGGCTTCGATGTCTTCCCCGTGGATGCCTACCGCCACGCGCATCAGCATCTGCTGCGGGCGCTCGACCACCTTGCCGTTCATTTTCAGCAGGTAGGACCGTTCGAGGGTCTTGAAGCCGAAATAATCGAATTCGTAATCCCGGTCGTAGATCAGGGCCGAATCCAGGGTATCGCGGTGTTTCCAGATGATCTTATAGATATCGTCGCCGATCAGGCCCGCTTTATCGCCCGTTTTGGGGTCGATATAGTTGTACAATTGCTTGATGGTAACGGCAAACGACTTGTCGGTATTCTTGTGCAGGTTCGAAACGGCGATCCGTGCGGCCAGGATGGCATAATCCGGGTGGATGGCGGCCATCGACGCGGCGGTTTCAGCGGCGAGGTTATCCAGTTCGGTGGTGGTAACCCCGTCGTACAGGCCCAGGATCACCTTTTTGGAAATTTCGATGTAGTTTACATAGTGTGGGTTGAGGCCATAACACAGCTTCTTGACGCGGGCTGTGATCTTGTCAAAACTGACGGCTTCCCTTTTTCCGCTCCTTTTTACAACTTCCATGATGCTATAGGATTATTCAATTGGTTAATAGAGATGACTAAAAATCTTCATTGAGGGTGAACACCTGCTTGTCGCGCTCGGTCATCACGCCCGACTTCTGGTAATCGCCTACGCGCTTTTCGAAGAAGTTCGTTTTCCCCTGGATTGAAATGAGGTCCATCCACGGGAAGGGGTTTTCGACCTTGTACACTTTAGGCTGGTTGAGGGCGGCCAGCAGGCGGTCGGCGACAAATTCGATGTACTGCTGCATCAGCTCGGCGTTCATGCCGATCAGCTTCACGGGGATGGCGTCGGAAACGAATTCCTTTTCAATCTCCACCGCGTCCATGATGATCTTTTTGACCGTATCCGGCGACAGTTTATTGGCGATGTGGTCATTGTACAGCAGGCAGGCAAAGTCGCAGTGCATGCCCTCGTCCCGCGAGATCAGTTCGTTGGAGAAGGAAAGGCCCGGCATCAGGCCCCGGTTCTTCAGCCAGAAGATGGAACAGAAGGACCCGGAAAAGAAGATGCCCTCAACGGCGGCGAACGCGATCAGGCGTTCGGCGAACGTGCTGTTCTTGATCCAGCGCAGGGCCCAGTTGGCCTTTTTGTTGACGCATTCCAGGTTCTCAATGGCATTGAAGAGGTAATCCTTTTCCTTCGGATCCTTTATATAGGTATCGATCAGCAGGGAATAGGTTTCGGAATGGATATTCTCCATCATGATCTGAAAACCGTAGAAGAATTTGGCCTCGGTATACTGGACTTCGCTGACGAAGTTCTCAGCCAGGTTTTCGTTCACGATCCCGTCGCTGGCGGCGAAAAAGGCCAGGACGTGCTTGATGAAATGGCGCTCATTGTCGTTGAGCTTCTGATCCCAGTCCGTCAGGTCCTGGGCCAGGTCGATCTCCTCTGCGGTCCAGAAATTGGCTTCCGATTTCTTGTAGAATTGCCAGATGTCGTCGTGTTCGATGGGAAAGAGGACAAACCGGTTGGGGTTTTCCTGTAAGATAGGTTCAATTTGCTGACTCATGATGACTTAAAATTTATGTATGATTGAAGTATTTGCAATACGAAGCAGGCCCGGGCGAAGGCTGTTCGTCCGCGGTAACTGAAAAATAAAACTTGATTTTATCCTGCTTAAAACCAGGTGGGATCTTCCCCTTCTGTTATCCCTTGCTGCTTTAGGACCGCTGAAATAATAACTGCCCACTTTCCTAGGAGGCCTTTTCCTCCTACCCTGCGTTGAGGAACCGCCTCCCTTAGCTACGGCTAAGGTCGGGAACCCTCGCCTTGGTTAGGAACAAAATGCCTGACCTATAAAAAGCGACACTTATTAATTCACCGATCCTTAGTGACTCGCGTCGAAATCGCCCGTGGTCGGGGATTGGCGAGCTCCAAATAAACTCGGTTGAGAACCACACACAGTTTTCCCGATAGTTGCACCAACTTAGGAGCACTAAATTAACCACTGCACGGCTCCGATCAAGCAGAAGTTATCCACACCATGTTGATAATTGCATCAATTGACTGTTTTTCAAACACTTAACATTGTTAGTAAACTTTTCCACAATGTTGATAACTCGGTGTGGAAAACTGAAGCCCGAAATTCGGGTCCGGCATCAATGGCATTTGAAATAGTCGAAAGGCTCCTTGCAGGACAGGCAGCGGTACATGGCCTTGCAGGCGGTGGAGCCGAATTGGGCGACCATTTCCGTGTCCTTGGAGCCGCAATGGGGGCAGGCGATCCGGGGCGGGTCGGCGAAGAGGGCGTGTTTGTCCTTTTCCCCTTTTTTGGGCGGTGCGATGCCGTAGGCCAGGAGTTTTTCGCGGCCCGCCTCGCTCATCCAGTCGGTCGTCCAGGCCGGCGACAGGACGGTGGTGATCTTCGCGTCAGGGAATCCGTTGTCCTCCAGCACCGCCCGGATGTTGATCTCGATGGTATTCATGGCCGGGCAGCCTGAATAGGTCGGCGTGATGACGATTTCGGGCCCGGCATCCGTCCAGATCACGTCGCGGACGATCCCCAGGTCCACCACGCTGAGCACCGGGATCTCCGGGTCGGGGACTTGTTCGAGGAGTTGCCGGATTTGTTTGCTTTGGTTCATTTTGGTTTGTTTTGGTTTATGCTGGTTTATAGGTTTATGTTGGTTTATAGGTTTATTTTGGTTTATGTTGGTTTATAGGTTTATGTTGGTTTATAGTTGTTGATTGTTGTCGGCCGCCAACTATAATCAACAACAATAAACAATCATAAACAACAATCAACAATCATAATCAACAACAATCCGCCATGGGGTAAAAGTTTTTCCGCACAATTGCTTTGTTATTTAATCCGGTCGCCGTACCTTTGCGGCGCTAAAAATTAAAACGAGCATATGCTGATCATTGATGTTAAAGATGGCGAAAGCATTGATAAGGCATTGAAGCGCTACAAACGCAAGTTTCAGAATGCCGGCATCATGCGCGAATTGCGCACCCGCAAGGAGTTCACCAAGCCTTCTGTTAAAAGGCGCAATGAGATCCTGAAGGCGCAATACAAAGAACAGATCCGTCGCGAGGAAGAGGTATAAGCCGTCAAGGTTTTATACCCCTTGCTCGGGAGGGCTCCCTCCCACCCTATCTTTCCCGGCTCCCGGGAATTTTTTTTCTATTTTCCAGGCTGATTTTTCATCCGCACTCCGTCTTATCGTATAGGCCGGATCAGGCCTTCCTGCACTACGGAAGCGACCAACCTTCCCGCTCGGTCAAAGATATTGCCCCGGGTAAAGCCGCGCGCGCCTGAGGCGCTGGGACTGTCGACGGCGTACAGCAGCCAGTCGTCGACCCTGAAATCGCGGTGGAACCACATGGCGTGGTCCAGACTGGCCATTTGCAGCTTTGAGAAGTCGGACACCATGCCGTGCGGCAGCAGCGCCGTGGTGAGCAGGTTGTAATCGGAGGTATAGGCCAGCACCAGGGCGTGCCATTTCTTATCGTCGGGCATGTCCCCGCGCGCTTTCATCCAGATATGCCGGTACGGGTCGTATTTATCGGCCGTGAGCGGGTTGTAGAACTCCACCGGCCGGAATTCGATGGGGCGTTCCACATCCAGGATCCGCTTGAGGTTGGGCGGCAGCAGGTCGCCGTACTCCTTGGCCATCCCTTCCCAGCTTGGCAGGTCTTCCGGCGGCGACACATCGGGCATCCGGATCTGGTGTTCGAACCCATCCTGCACCAATTGGAAGGAGGCCGACATATTGAAGATGGCCTGTCCGTTCTGGATGCCCTTCACGCGGCGGGTGGTGAAGCTGCCGCCGTCGCGGATGCGGTCCACTTCAAAGATGATGGGCCGTTCCATATCGCCGGGCAGGATGAAATACCCGTGCAGCGAGTGTACGAACCGGTCTTCCGGCACGGTCTGGGTAGCGGCGCTGAGGGCCTGCGCCAGCACCTGTCCGCCGAACACCCGTTTGGAGCCTACGCTGCGGCTTTGTCCGCGAAAGAGGTTGTTCTCAATGGGTTCCAGTTCGAGCAGCGAGATCAGTTCGGCGACCTGTTTCATAAAAGGCGTGCGATTTGCGCCAAAGGTATGGATTTTTTTGCGCGACTATTGGCAGATATTAAAAAGAGGTTTATATTTGCAGCCGGTTTTTTGAACTGCCGCCGCCGCTACTTCATTGTATTCCGTAGCTAAAGCGGCCGGAGGAGGAACTGAGGAACTCCAAATCGAATACTCGATTCCTCGAATACTCAAATCCTCGCATCTTCTAAAAGCCACCCTAGCTCAGTTGGTAGAGCAACGCATTCGTAATGCGTGGGTCGGGAGTTCGAGTCTCCTGGGTGGCTCCACCAAGAATTATTCAAGTTTGTATAAGCCATTGGTTTTTAGAGCCAATGGCTTTTTTGTTTATGTTTTCCCGCCTTAATTTGCAAGACATTTTGTTTTGTATTGCTCATTTTTGCCTATATGCGGTTATTGTTGCTCAAGCCTAATTTTGTTTTGTGCTAAGACTTGGTATTTTTCGTTATTTTGGTCAGGTTGTCAAGCAGCAACTTTCCGTTGCTTCTTGACTTTCCAACCAGGTTTTTTTGATTCTGCGATCGATAAAACCCTTGTTTTCTGTTCGTTGCCTCTGAAGTTTGTTACTTTTTTCAATCGCGAAAAAAGTAACCAAAAACGCTTGGCTCATTAAACTTCCTCCGGTCGAACACTAATGAGCCCCCTCCCGCACCGTCTCCGTCAAGTGCATTTTTGATAGTTGACGGGCGTCCGTAAGGCGTTGCGTTTGGTCTTTTGTGTGGTGTCAAGCGGCAACTTCCCGTTGCCTCTTGACTTGTTGATCAAATGCAAAATGTAAAAGAAAAAATGCGAAATTTAAAAGTGGCAGTCGTCCATTTTTGGAATGTTCGTTGCGTGGAAATTCCGGGAAGATTCTGTTTGAATGGACAACGCACACTGCCAGCGAGGGTTCCGGCATCAGCAGATGGGCCGTTATACCGCGTGCCGCGGCATTATCCTTCGCGCTTTTGGACATTTACCCCTCAAACAGCCTGAAGGCGCGAAGGATAAGACATTGGCTGGAATGGAGTGGCCGCACAGCATACTGTTTGAGCTCATACCAAAAAATAATCCCTACATTAGCCCAAAAGAACCACCGATGGCCAGGATGAACATCAGATCCTTTCCGGCTTTAGTGTTGCTGACCCTGTCAGGAACAACCCTCCTTTCCGGCTGCAAAGCCAAAACCGAAACGCCGCTCGCACCGCCCAACATCATCTTCATCATGGCCGATGACCTGGGCTACGGCGAACTCGGCTGCTACGGACAGACCAAAATCGAAACGCCCAATATCGATGATCTGGCGCGGCGCGGCATGCGATTCACCCAGGCCTACTCCGGTTCGCCGGTTTGCGCTCCCGCGCGCTGCGTATTGCTTACGGGGCGCCATACCGGGCACGCCTACATCCGGGGCAACGACGAATGGGGCGAACGCGGCGAAGTCTGGAATTTCGCCAGGGCGGCAGAAGATCCCAACCTGGAAGGTCAACGCCCGCTGCCGGTCGATTCGCTGACGGTCGCAGAGGTGCTGAAATCCCGGGGATACGCCACCGGCATGGTCGGCAAATGGGGACTCGGCGGACCGCTGAGCGACGGCATTCCCAATAACCAGGGATTCGACTTCTTCTTCGGCTACAATTGCCAGCGGCAGGCCCATACCTATTTCCCGCTCCATCTTTGGAAAAACAGGGAAAAAGTACGACTGGACAACCCCCTGGTGCCGCCCGGAACCAAACTCTCCGAAGGCGCCGACCCCGACGATTCAACCGCCTACGCCAATTTCTGGCTCAGGGAATATTCGCCGGACCTTATGCAAAAAGAAGCCCTCGGTTTCATCGAACAAAACAAGGACAACCCCTTCTTTCTATATTATGCCACCCCGATATCGCACGCCCCCTTGCAAGCGCCCCCGCATTGGGTGGACCATTACCGGCAGAAATTCGGCCCCGAAGCACCCTACGTCGGCGACAAAGGCTACTTCCCCAACCGGACTCCGCACGCTGCCTACGCCGCCATGATCTCCTACCTCGATGAGAAAGTGGGGGAGCTCGTTGCCAAACTGCGGGAACTGGGTCTGGAAGAAAATACCCTCATCGTATTCACCAGCGACAACGGCCCCACCTACAACGGCGGAACGGACTCACCCTATTTCAACAGCGCCGGACCGTTTAAATCCGAGTACGGCTGGGGCAAAGGTTTTGTACACGAAGGCGGTATCCGCGAGCCCTTTATCGCCTGCTGGCCGGGTAAGATCAACCCTGGTTCGGAAAGCCTGCACCAGCTCTCTTTCTACGACGTCATGCCGACGCTGGCCGAACTGACCGGAGCCGAACCGCCGCCGACCGACGGCATCAGCTTCCTGCCTGCGCTGATGGGGAAAACGAACGAACAAGCGGCGCACGAATTCCTCTACTGGGAGTTCCCGGAATACGACGGCCAGCAAGCCGTCAGGATGGGCGACTGGAAAGGGATCCGCCTGGAATTGCACAAAGGCCCTTCCGAAATACAACTGTTCGACCTGAAATCGGACCCGGCCGAATCCCATGACATAGCCTCCGGACACCCTGAAATTGTGGAAAAGATCCGCCGCATTATGGAGACCCAGCACAAGGAACCGGAGCTGACCAGGTTTCGGATGGCGGCTTTGGGGGATGAGGTTGCGAAGAATTGAGGAATTGAGGAACTGAGGAATTGAGGAACTGAGGAATTGAGGAACTGAGGAATTGAGGAACTGAGGAATTGAGGAATTGAGGAACTGTTGGATTAAAAATCTTAATTTCCTGTAAGGTGGTCGATATCATCAAGGTCCTTCGGTCGGCGAACAGCCTTTTTGGCTTTGATCAGACTACCAAAATATATTCTACCTGATTATTATTCAAGGCTGCAATAAAATCGCGAAAATCGGGATTGAATATAGCTGCCATTAAAAAGGGTGTTTTCGGGTGGCAAAGGCATTCCTGTTCATCCTGGGCGGAGATTCAGGGTCAATGCCAAAGACTGTGCAGATTAAAAGCCAGGCAGCCCGAAACCGTTCTTCCGGTGTTTCCGACATCCAAAAATCCCGGGTATGGTCAGCCTCGTCAAAACTTTGTCGTTTGAATTGAGTTCGGTCAAGCTTGGGATAATCCATATTGGATTTTTTTTCAAAATTAAAAAACCTTGTCTAATTTGCAGGAAAAACATGCCGTCCAATCCTTCCAAAACCACCCTCAGGCCCATTCTGGTTGCCGGCTTGCAACAGCTGGAAGGGCGCCGGCCGGATGCCTTTATGGACCTTTTGGAACGGGACGTCCTCAGCCGGAAGATCAGGTTCCCGCTCCTGGAATGGCTGACCCTGGAGTGGTTGAACGTATTGCCGGGTGAACGGCAGGTAGAGATTGCAGAGCGCATCGTCGGGGTCAAGGCCATCGGCAGCTACGTGATGGCCGGTGTTATCCTTCGCGAACGGCTGCCGTACGACTTCGGCAACGCCATGCGCAAAGCCCGCGATTTCATCATCTCGGGCGACAAATGGTACGCCTGCGACATCATCGGCGAAAGAGTGCCCGGTTACGCCCTGCTCACCATGCCCAAACAGGCCTTGCCCGAACTCGCCAGGATGGCCCGGCACCCCGATAAATGGATCGTCCGGTCGGTCGGCGTGGCGGCCCACCTGGCGGTAAAATGGGGCCTTTCCCCGGATTATGCTGAAAAGACCTTCCAATTGCTGCTGACCCTGGCGGGTTCCACCGATTTTCACACCGGCAAAGGGGTAGGGTGGGGCGCTAAGACCATCGCCAGGTTCCACCCCGGTATGGTGCGCACCTACCTGCCGGAGATCCTTGCCGATCCCTCCATTCGGCCCTGGTTCAAGCGAAAGCTGAACATAGGGCTTAATTTATCCCTGAAAGATGCCGAACGAGATACAGGTAAAAACCGTACTGAATAAGACCAAACGGCGGGATCCGTGGTTCCTCGACGACTACACCGCCAATCCATACAGCGGCTGTTCCTTCAACTGCCTGTATTGCTACATCCGCGGCAGCAAATACGGGACCCATATGGAGGAAAAACTGGGCATCAAGGTCAATTCACCGGAAATCCTGGAAAAAAACCTGGCGGCCCGTGCTAAAAAGGGCCAATACGGCATAGTTGTCATGGCGTCGGCAACGGACCCGTACCTGCATTTTGAGCAAGATTACCAACTGACCCGCCGGTTCCTGGAGCTGTTCCTCAAATACCGCTTTCCGGTCCACATCATTACCAAGTCCGACCTCGTTATCCGGGATTTTGACCTGTTAAAGGAAATCGATGCCAACGCCGTCCTGCCCGCCGAACTGGAAGGTAAGCTGTCACGCAAAGTATTCGTCACGTTCTCATTTTCCACCCTGGACGATCGGGTCGGCGCTATTTTCGAACCCGGCGCCACCCCGCCTTCCGCCCGGCTTCAAACCCTGAAAACCACCCTGGCCGCGGGTTTCCACAGCGGGGTCAGCCTCATGCCCTTGCTGCCCTGGATCAGCGACAAGGGCGATATCCTGGAAGAAACCTACCGCACCTTCAGCGAAGCCGGCGTCAAATACCTCTTCCCGGCTACCCTGACCCTTTTCGGCGCCGATCCGTCCGACAGCAAACCCCTCGTCCTTCGAGCCGTCGCCAGACATTACCCCGAGCTCCTGGAAAAATACCAACGCTTTTTTGACCAATCCACTGAGATGCCCGCCCGTTATCGCGAAGCCTTCAACCGCAAGACCCGGGAGTTGGCTGCCCGGTTCAACATCAAAGAACGGATAATTTAGTTATCAATACCCCCCGTCCGCCAAAGCGCCACAGAGCGACGGCGGGCACGGTCTACAGTCCGCCATAGCTCCACAGAGCGACGGCGGGCACCGTCTACAGTCCGCCAAAGCTCCACAGAGCGACGGCGGGCACCGTCTCCCAGAATCTTCCTATATTCGCTCCAACAATTAACTAACCACGTATGAGCGAGAAACCAAACACAAATTTCCAACCCTATATCTCCCCCCAGGTGTCGGGAGTGAAGGAGTTCACCGTAAAGGCGATTGTCACGGGCGCTGTCTTCGGCGTCCTCTTCGGCGCAGCTACCGTTTACCTGGCCCTGAAGGCCGGCCTGACCGTATCCGCCTCCATTCCGATTGCGGTCATTGCCATCTCCCTGGGGCGGCGTTTCCTGAAAACCTCGATCCTTGAAAACAACATCATCCAGACAACCGGTTCCGCCGGTGAATCGGTCGCAGCCGGGGTGGTCTTTACCCTGCCGGCCTTTCTGTTCATGAGCGACGGCATCGGCGACGCCTATTTCAACTACTGGACCATCTTCACCCTGGCCATGTTCGGCGGTATTCTGGGCGTGCTGATGATGATCCCGCTCCGGCGCTCCCTCATCGTCAAGGAACACGGCCAGCTGCCTTATCCCGAAGGGACCGCCTGCGGGCAGGTCCTGATCGCGGGCGACAAAGGCGGCGATTTTGCCAAAACGGCCTTCCAGGGTCTCGGCTTTGCAGCCCTTTACGCGCTGTTGCAAAAGGTTTTCCACGTCATCGCGGAAGTGCCCACTTTCGCCACTTCCCAGGTGAACAAATACTTCCCTTCCGCCACGGTCAACGGGGAGATCACGCCCGAATACATCGGCGTTGGTTATATCATCGGGCCGCGCATTGCAGGCGTACTCGTAGCGGGCGGCGTGCTGGCCTGGGTAGGCCTCATTCCGCTGCTGGCAACCCTGGTGCCGCCCGACGTGATCGCAGACCAACTGGTGAAACTGGGCTACCTGGCAACCGACCCCGCTACCGGGCTTCCCATTGCCGGCGGCCCCGGCGGATGGGATCCTGTGACCCATTCCTTTGCCGATACGGCGGGCGCCATTTACCGGGCTTACGTCCGGCAGATCGGCGCAGGTGCAGTGGCCGCGGGCGGTTTCATCACCCTGCTGAAGACCCTGCCGACCATCGTCGCTTCCTTTAAGGACAGCCTGGCTTCCCTGCGTGAACGGGCTTCCGGGGTGGTCGTGAACCGCACCGAACAGGACCTTTCGGTCAAGATCGTGGCCGGCGGCAGCCTCGCGCTCGTCATCCTGATGGCCGTTTTGCCCAATATCCCGGGTGAAGGCATCATCAGCAAATTGCTGGTCGGCCTGCTGGTCATCGTTTTCGGCTTCTTTTTCGTCACGGTCTCCAGCCGGATCGTAGGCCTGATCGGTACCAGCTCCAACCCGGTTTCCGGCATGACCATCGCCACCCTGATGGGCACGGCGCTGATCTTTATCGCCGTCGGATTCACAGGCAAGGCATTCGAACCGCTGGCACTCGTGGTAGGCAGCATGATCTGCATCGCTGCTGCCAATGCCGGCGCAACTTCCCAGGACCTCAAAACCGGCTATATCGTCGGCGCAACGCCTAAATACCAGCAAATCGCCCTGTTCGTCGGGGTGATCGTCTCGTCCATTGCCATCGGCGCTACCGTAAAAGTGCTCGACCGGCCTACCGCCGATCTCATCCAGCAGGGTATTACCCACGCTATCGGCAGTGATAAGTTCCCGGCCCCGCAGGGTACCTTGATGGCGACCTTGATCAAGGGCCTGTTGTCCTTCAACCTCGACTGGCAGTTCGTGCTGGTCGGCGTTTTCCTGGCCATCACCATCGAGCTTTGCGGTGTGAACTCCCTGTCTTTCGCAGTGGGCGCCTACCTGCCGCTGTCGACAACGCTCCCCATTTTTGTGGGCGGCGCCATCAAGGGCATTTCCGACCGCGTAGCGCGCAGCAAAGGCGAAGAAGTGGAAGACAGCGAACTGGGTAAAGGCAGCCTGTTTGCCACCGGCCTGGTAGCGGGCGGCGCACTCATGGGGGTCATCATCGCCCTGTTGTCCGTCATTCCGTCTGTTGAGAAGTTCTTCGGCAAGATCAACCTGGAACACGGGTTCGAAGGCGCTCTCGGTTCAGCGGGCTATCAGCTCCTTGGCGTCGCGGCGTTTGCCTTCATGGGGTGGACGATGTACCGGATATCCAGGAAAAAATAAGAAGAGCCCGTAACGGGGCCCTTTTGACAACATGAGTCACCCCGGATTTTGGGATGGCTCATGTTGTATTTTGACCTTTGAGGACCGTACTTTGCGTCTTTCTGTGGCAATACTGTTGTGAACGGCCTCGATCTTTGAAAAAATGCCCGGAGCCGGCAATCCGGATAGAATCCACGGGATTGAATAACCGGAGAACTGATGAACCGGGGAACCGAACCTCAAACCAGCAAACCAAAGCAAAAAATTCCCATCTTTGCCCCAAATCGCCTACACTATGCAAGACATCATAGAGATCAAACCGCTCATCGCCATCCTGACCAAAATCCGGCAGGCGATGCTCGATGCCGAAAAGAAAAACCAAACCCTGATCGCCTCCGTTCAACCCCACTACCGGGACAGTGCCAGGAACCTGCTCCATTACCTCGCCCTGCGTACCTTCGACCTGCGCGACGTACAATGGCGCCTTTCCTCTTTGGGCCTCTCCTCCCTGGGGCATTCTGAGCGGTACTCAATGGTCAATCTCCAGAATATCCTATTCCTGCTCCGGCTGCTCAACGGCGATCCGCCCGCTTATTCCAGCGGCGGCGACTCTCCCTTCAACCTCAATTTTCCGCAAAGCCAGCGCCGGCTCGATTCCCACACGGTCGACCTGTTCGGCCCCGAACAATTCCCCGGCCATACCCGGATCATGGTCACCCTGCCCACTGAAGCGGCTCACGAATACGAACTGGTAAAAGGCATGGCGGAAGCCGGCATGGACATCGCCCGCATCAATTGCAGCCACGACAGCCCCGAAGCCTGGCTCAGGATGATCGGCCATGTCAACAAGATCAGTGAAACCACGGGTAAAAAGATCCTCATTTATATGGACCTGCAGGGGCCGAAACTGAGGACCGGCCCCATAGAACCGCGCGTCACCAAAAAAAAGAAAAAGGAAAAACGCGGCTATATCCGCTTGCGCAAAGACGACCTCCTGGTGCTTTATCCCGGCGAAAAACCGGGTAAGCGGCCTGTTTTTGACGAAGAGGACCGCCAGGCCCAACCCGGATCGGTCGGCGTGGCGCTCACCGAAGTTTTCGAAGATGTCAGGGCCGGGCAGGCTATTTGGTTTGACGACGGCAAGATCGGCGGTGTGATCGAATCCTGCTCGCCGGACCGGATCGAGGTCAGGATCACCAGCGCGGACCAGGGCGGCGTCCGGCTGTATGCGGAAAAGGGGATCAACCTGCCGGAAACAAAGCTTCACCTGCCCGCTTTGACCGTAGAGGATATCGAAAACCTGGCCCTGATCGCTCAACATGCCGACATGGTGGGGTATTCATTTGTTCGCCGGCCCGAAGACGTCGAATTGTTGCAGAGCGAATTGAAAAAACTGGGAAGGGAGGATATCGGGATTATCCTCAAGATCGAGACCCGGGAAACCTTCGAAAACCTGCCCATCCTGTTGCTGACGGCCATGCGAAGCCCCCGGATCGGCGCGATGATCGCCCGCGGCGACCTGGCGGTGGAGCTGGGTTTTATCCGCATTTCCGAAGTGCAGGAACAGATCCTCTGGCTTTGCGAAGCCGCGCATATCCCCACCATCTGGGCTACCCAGGTGCTGGAAAACCTGGCCAAGACAGGCAGGGCCACCCGCGCCGAAATATCCGATGCCGTCCTGTCCGCCCGCGCCGAGTGCACCATGCTCAACAAAGGCCCCCATATCCTTGAAGCGGTGACCATGCTGTCGGATATCGACCAGCGTATGGCAGCCCACCAAACCAAGAAAAAAAGCGCCATGCGGACGTTGAACGTGGCAAAAATATTCTTTGAAGGAGATTTTTAATATATTTGGAGAGTCTTTAAGGATTTTCTTTAACCCGTATTCCCTATGCGGAAGCAAGTTCAAAAAACACCCAACCTGCCCGCCGGCGCTGCGTTATCTGCCAGGCCGGCTGTACATTCGTCAGCCGAAGCCGTACCCGGCTTTGCGGATAACCGCCCCGCCGCCGCCGCTCAATTGCAAATCAAAA
This sequence comes from Lewinellaceae bacterium, assembly GCA_020636325.1. Taxonomy (GTDB): domain Bacteria; phylum Bacteroidota; class Bacteroidia; order Chitinophagales; family Saprospiraceae; genus JACJYC01. The sequence continues at coordinate 258,034 of JACJYC010000003.1, read as the reverse complement.
ACGCCGCCCGATCCGCAGCTTCCGGGCCCGGGGAAAAACAGGCGGCCGTACCGGCACGTCAACCCATTCAACGGGAAGTCATCCTCAAAAATGCCGACGAAAATATTTATGAGGACTCGGATACCGGCAACGAAGTAGGTTACATAGGAAAAAACGGAGGCAGAGCGGAGTATTATTTTGCGGATTATACGGGGCTGCTCAATTTCATCGAACAGTATGAGGAAGCCCAAAAGCAAGTGAAGGGATTTGGGCTTCATGATTATGTCGGCCAATTTCGGTTGTATTCCGATTATACTGAACTTTATGGCCACATTTACGCAATAACAGGTGATGGGAAACTGATAAAACTGACAGAAATTGACAATTGGACTTTTTTCCAGCAACGGCTGATCGAAGCCCTGAAAAGGGGCGGCCCCGCCTTCTGGCAAGGCGGCGCCAGCAACCGCTATCCGAGGGCCATGGGTAAATTGGCGGTCAGGGGCGATATGCCCAGGGAAGAGGTATTCGCGCGGCTTGGTATCCCGCCGGAAAAGTTTTCGACAATGGGCCATGTCGAACTGTACAACATGACCGATAAGGAATTTTCTGAAAAGCGGTCCCAATTACTGCACGACCAGGACAACGTCATCACAACCGATGACCTGCTCTATAGATCTGAAAAAACGCTGCACCGCTCAAAGAACGCCAGATTCAAGGCGGCAGGCAAAAAGTATGACGAAAAATTCAGCGCTGTAACCGAAAATTCGAAACTGCATAAAAGGCTGGATAAATCATTCCGGATGATAGGCCCGCCGGTTTCCGAGGGCTGGGTTACAGCGTTCAATACCGTACCCAGGGGGGAAGGCCAGGAAAAAGCAATGTCAGAGTGGAACGCACTCGGCGCCGCCGCATATGCCAATCGTTTTTATGGAAAACCTTTTGACCTGAATCAAAACTGGGAATGGTTGCACGTAAGAGGGGCCCAGATCGGCGGCAAGACGCTGAAATCCAACCTGGTCGCCGGGCTTTATGCCGTTAACTCCCAGATGATTCCCTATGAGAACAAGATCAAGGAAATGGACAAAAAGGACCCCGGAAAGCTCAAGGCCCGTTTTTATACGGAAGGCCATATTACGGGCCCCTTCGCTGAAAAAATCAATATAGATATCGCCACCAATGGCCCGCATGCCGTATTCGGTAACATCCCGGACAGCAAGCCGGTCAGTCTGTCATTCTACACGACATCCGGTAAGGTCGTAGATAAAATGATGGGCTATATTGAAGCCTTCAAGCTCAATCAACTGGTAGAAAAGAACGTGAAAGGCCTGGCCTCCCCTGAAGAAAACCGGCGGGCCCTGGTTCCTTCCTATCAGGCCCACCGGGAAGATGTTTCTGCCAGGTTCCAGGAGTCCCTTAGCCGTTCGCCGTCATCGCCCTTCATGTTTCCGTCCGGAGGAATGCCCTTTCCCAAACCGGAAATGCCGTCGGGCCTCGGGTCTTTCGGCTCTGAGATCGTACCGATGGGGCGGCCCTTCGGCGATTCTCCCTTTGTGATTACGCCGCCCATGGATTTTGAATTTATGGTGCCGGAAGGCTTCAATTTATTTAATCCAACCAATTTTGAATTCCTGAACCGCTTCATGGCTCAGGTCCCGCAACAGGTAGGGCTGCTGATTGAAACAGAAGAAGGCGGAAGATTGACCCAGACATTTCTTGGAGGTACCAGGCAACAGTCTGCACCCGAAGACTCATCCGACCAATCCGGATCGTTCCGGAGAAGGTCCGGGAATTTCGTAAAGAGCATGTTGGAAAAAAGCCGAAAACTGGCTATTGGCATCAACTCCCAAAGCCTGATCATCAGCAGAGCAAAACAACATCCCTTCAAGGTGAAAATCCGCTTCATGATTCAGCAGCAAAGACAGGACAAAGGCGCCATTGTCCGGCCCATTGAGGGGTTTAACGATAAATAGATCCACCCTTTGAAATCAGGCGCCGGCTGAACACGAAGCCGCTATTTGCGTTTTAACCTCAAACAACATCCCTGCAGAACCCGTGAATAGGAAGAAACTTTGAAGGGCTGCAGGCTTTGCTAACCAAAAATCAAAAAACCATGAAAACGCTTAAAATGGGCTTCCTCACAGCCCTGTCCGCATTCGCATTCACCGCTTTCCTCGCTTCTTGCAACAATACCCGGTCCGGCGACCAGGACCTGGCCGATGCTACCCGCGACAGCATCGCAGCTGCTTTCGATAACGCAGTGGCATACGAGGACGGCGCCGCACCCGAAAACAGTTATTATCCGTATACCGTAGAAGAAAACGGGTATACCAGGTCTGCCGCAAATAAAGGCGAAGCCAAAAAGGTAAATAATGCCTCCGCAGGTAAGGAATCTGCTGAAACGATTGGAAATTCGCCTGCCAAAGTGGAATACGCTTCCCCCGAGCTGCATGTCAGCCTCAAAGCAACCATCAACGATCTGCGCGTAAACCGGCCGCCGGTCTTCAGCCTCGCATGTCTGGAGGAAGAACACCCGCTGCTGTGTTCCAATGAAATGATCGAGACTTTCGTAAAAGACCATATCCAATATCCGGAAGAGGCCAAAGATAACGGCGATGACGGGCTGGAATACGTGACTTTCCGTGTGACCAAAGCCGGTATGATCGACAATATTACCGTCCGCACGAAAGAACAACCTTGCGAAGGGTGCGCGCTTGCCGCCCGCGAGGTCGTGGCCGCCTTGCCGTCCAATTGGGCGCCTGCCCTGCGAAACGGCAAACCGGTTGATGTGACCATCACCCTGCCGATTCGTTTCGAAACCATTCAATAATCTGTCATATAATCGGGATCTCCTGCCCGCAACCGGCCTGTAAGTAAGGGGTGTTCCCCATCCGGTATGCAATCGGCGTATCTGCGCCGGCAGGAGATCCTTTTTTCAAAATCAATCTCAATCAGCCATGAAAAATATAATGATCTGCTTACTGGCGATTACCCTGGTTCTCGCCGGTTGCGCATCCTGGAATAAATCGCAGAAAGGCGCCGTGATCGGTGCGGCCGGCGGCGGCGCAGCAGGCGCAGTCATCGGAAAAGCTTCCGGAAATACCACGCTCGGCGCGATCATCGGCGCTACGGTCGGCGGCGCGGCAGGTGCGGTGATCGGCCATCAAATGGACAAACAAGCCAAGGAAATTGAAGAGAAAGTGCCGGAAGCCAAAGTCGAACGGGTAGGAGAAGGGATTGCCGTCGAATTCAACAGCGCAATCCTGTTCGGGTTTGATCAATCCGACCTCACCGCAAATGCTAAAAACTCACTTGACGACCTGGTGACCATCCTGAAAGATTACCCCGATACCGATATCGAGATCCAGGGCCACACGGACAGCAGCGGCTCTGAGGAATACAACCAGAAACTATCCGTCAGGCGGGCAGCTTCCGTCGGCAATTACCTCTCCGCAAGAGGCGTCAGCCCGGGCCGCCTGGTCATGGTCGGCTACGGCGAAACAGCGCCCGAATACCCCAATACAACAGATGCCAACATGGCCCTTAACCGGCGGGTGGAATTCCTGATCACAGCCAATGAAAAAATGCAGCAGGAAGCCCGGAGCGAAGTGGCCAGCCGGTAAATAACCCTATTGTATCCATCCCAAAACATAAAGTACCATGAAAAACATAAGATCTTTGCTGCCCGCCCTGTTGTTGCTGCTTGCCGCCGGCCTGAGCGCCCAGGGTATCGGCCTTCGCGCCGGGGTCAATTTCCAGAACATCAACGGCAAAAACGCAGCCGGGGATAAACTCGAAAACGACCTGGTCGCCGGGTTCAACGCCGGCATCAACGGCGAAATACCCATCGCCCCGGATTTCTATTTCCAGCCCGGATTAATGTTCACCCTGAAAGGCGCTAAATCGACCGGCGAGATACTCGGCCAGAGCGTCGCCTCCAAATTGACCCTCGGCTACCTGGAGATCCCGGTCAACCTCGTTCACAAACCCGCGCTGGGCAGCGGCCGGCTTATCCTCGGGTTCGGCCCCTATGTCGGATTCGGACTCACCGGTAACGCCAAACTGGAAAGCGGCGACAACAACGCCGACCTCGACGTGGAATACAAAAACACAGTGGAGATCTCCGACCCGGATGACGTATTTTATTTCCGGCGCTTCGATGCAGGCGCCAATATCCTGGCGGGTTACGAATTTGCAAACGGCCTTTCCTTTCAGCTCAATACCCAGCTCGGGCTTGTAAACATCAACCCGGAGTATCAGGGTATTGCTGATGACAAGTCCAAATGGAACCATACCGGATTCGGGGCATCCCTCGGATATCGGTTCTAGTATAATGGTTCGATGGATTTGATGATTCCCGACGGTCCGGTAATCCGGTTCCGGAAACCAGGATCGCTCGGGAATCCCTTCTCTCACCCTCTCACTCTCACACCCTCTCACCCTCTCTCACCCTCTCACCCTCTCACCCTCTCTCACCCTCTCCCCTTCACCCACGCCCCAAACCGCCTCACCACCTCCGGATTCGTCCGCCAATTCGCCTGCACCTGATCAATGGAAAGCAGCGACTCGAACAATTGATCCTGGGCTTTGCCCTCGGCCAGCGCCCTGCTGTACGGGATATGGCTGAAAGACACCATGCTGTACAAAGGCAGGAATTCTTTCGGATATCGCTCTGCCAGCCAGGCTTCCATTTCTTTGCGCAACTGGAATTTCGGGTCCGCCACCAGGTCGCGCATTTCCACAAAATTGCGCAGCGCAAGGTCGGCAATGGCGTTTCCGTCGGCGATGCGGGTCCGGTTGAATTCCGGCATGATCCGCCCCCAGTCCTCCTGGTATTTATTCGCCAGGTCATCCAACAGCGTACAGTCCTCAAAACCGGCGTTCATGCCCTGACCGTAGAACGGGACAATGGCATGCGCCGCGTCGCCCATAAGCAAAACCTGGTTGCGGAAATGCCAGGGGCTGCAACGCACCGTAACCAGCGATGCGGTCGGATTGCCGTTGAAATCCTGGATCAATTCCGGCATGAGCGCCAGGGCGTCCGGAAAATGGCGTCGGAAAAACCGCATAACGAGGTCGTCCGTTGTCAGGCCTTCAAATGAAACAGGGCCTTCGAACGGCAGAAAGAGCGTACAGGTAAAACTGCCGTCCGCATTCGGCAGCGCGATGAGCATGAAATTGCCCCTCGGCCAGATATGAAGCGCATTCGGCTCAAGCCGGTGACCGCCGCCTGGGGCCGGAGGAATGCTCAGCTCTTTGTAGCCGTAATCCAGGTATTGCTGGCTGTAATTGAAACGGGTTTGTTTGGTCAGGGCCGCCCGGACGGCTGAAAAAGCGCCGTCGGCGGCAAACAGCAACGCCGGCCGCTCAATGATCCGCTTTTGGCTGGCTTCGTGCAGGAAACGGACTTCCCCTTTTTCGGTCTGGTATCCCTGACACTTATGTTCAAAATGGAAGGTTACGCCCGGATAAGCCGATGCCGCCTCCACAAGGGCCAGGTTGAGCCCGGACCTGGAGACCGAGTAGATGGCCTGCCCTTCCTGACCATAGGGTTGAAAAGACTGCGCCCCTTCCTGCGAATGGATCATCCGGCCCGCCATGGAGATGGCTTTTTCCCGGATCAGTTCATCCACGCCGGCGCGCTCAAGGGCCTTCCACCCGCGGTCGCTCAGCGCCAGGTTGATGGAGCGCCCGCCGGCAAAACCGGTATTCCTGAAATCAGGCCTGCGCTCGTATACCCTTACCTCATATCCGCGCCGCGCCAGCATGATGGCCCATAAGGACCCTACCAGGCCCGCGCCGGAAATGACGGCCTCTTTTTTAAGTTGATTGGCCATGGGATTCATTTTTCTTTAAAACAATAAAAAGCGAAGCGCCACCAATTGGGCGAAAAAACCCACCAGATATCCGTTGTACAATTCAGGCGGCCTGTGGGCCTGCAGCAACAGGCGCGAACTGCCGACCGCTCCGGCCAGGATCAGCATCAGGATCAGCACACCGGCCATACTCACCTCCAGCACCCCGAACAAAGTGGAGTGGATCGTGAAGGACCCCTGCCGGTACCACCACATCATGGTCATGACGATCAACCCGAGCAATCCGCCCATGCCGACCGCATGGATGCTGATCTTGGAGAAGATGTTGACAAAAAAAGCCAGAAACAACCCGATGACGCCGCCGAGCAAAAAACTGGTATAAGCCAGCGGGATCGTCGGATTGTGCAGGAAATTCTGCAGCATCCACAGGTAAAATACCGCCGTTATGATGTACGGACCGATCCGCTCATGGCGGTCCCGCATTTCCAGGGTCTTCACCAACCCCGTCAGCCTCAGCATGATGATGGCAAAAGCCGGTATGAAAAAGGTGGAAAGGAAAATTCTGAGTATCAGTATCTTGCCCGGCATGTCGCTGATCACCCGGATCCCGAAATCATACGGATTCACCAACAACAACAGGATCAATCCATATGTCGGTACCAGCAAAGGGTGCAAAGCCACCGAAATAACATACGCTGCGGATCTCAATGCTCGATTCATAATCTATGGCCAGCCGGCGGTTAATCGCCCTGGCATCGGAAAGGCAAAAATAGGGATTTTAGTCATAAGTCAGGCCAGGATTACTAAGCGAGCCTGAACCGCAGGGCAGGCCGATTGGTAAGCCGGGTTGAAATCCGGTCACCCCGAACGGATTGGTTCCCCGATTTGGGGAATGAATCCTGGCGCAATCGGCTGCTCAATCCCTCCCTGCCGTCGGGCTTAAGAATCCGGTCACCCTTTCAACCCGGTTTTCCGCAAATACTTGTCCAGAAACTCCAGGATCTTCCGGTCAGCCTCGATCTGGTTCTCCTTTTTGACAAAACCGTGGCCTTCATCCTCAAATTGAACGTATTCCACCGGTACGCCGTTGGCCCGCATGGCTTCGACCATCTCGTCGGACTCGACTTTCAGCACCCTGGGGTCCTGGCCGCCCTGCAACACCATGACCGGATGCTGCACCTGATCGGCGTGAAAGAGCGGACTGATGCCGCGCAGCCGGACAGAATCAGCCGTACCGGGATCGCCCATTTCCTGGTAAAGCGCCGTTTTGAAACTTTCCCACCAGGGCGGGATGCTCCTCAGGGTCCGCACCCAGTTGGTGACGCCGTAAATGTCCACGCCCACGGCAAACGCCTCAGGCGCATGCGTCATGGCGCGCATCACCATGAAGCCGCCGTAAGACCCGCCGATAATCCCGATCTGGGTCGAGTCGATATAGGGTTGGGTCGCCATCCAGTCCTTGGCGGCGATGCAATCCCGCAGGTCGCCCTCGCCGTGTTGCTGATCGTCGAGGTGAAAGAAGGTCTTGCCGTAGCCGCTGCTGCCCCGGTTGTTGATGGCCAGGACCACATAGCCGTGATTGACCAGGTACTGGATCAGGGGATTATAGGTCTGCCGCGACTGCCCGCCCGGGCCGCCGTGCACCCAGACCAACGCACCGGCCTTGTTTTGGCTGCCGGCCTGGTGGGGTTTGTAGTAAATGCCCGGGATATCCTTGCCGTCAAACGAAGGAAAACGGACCACCTCGGCTTCCACCAGGTCATCCGGGGCAATTTCGGGGTTCAGCGTATTGGTCAGTTTTCGGTTTTCTCCCGTTTCGAAATTGTAAACGTACAGGTCGCCCGGCAACGCCGAACTGCCCACATAAAAGGCTACCTGCTGCTCATTATCCGAAATGTTCACACCGGTGATATCGCCCTGGCCGAAATCGGGAAATGCCACCGCCTTGCCGGTAGCCGCTTCGGTGACCCTGACCACCGTCTTGCCATCCGCATTGATGCCCAACACCTGGTATTTGCCGGTTTTCGACAGGGAGGCGTACATGATATCCCAATCTTCAGCGGCGGCCGTGGTCCGTTCGCCGCCCGCCAGGTCATACCGGACCAGGGCATTGTACTCGCCTTCCGCATCCGTCAGGTAGTAGAAATAACGGTTATCCGGGCTGAAATGGGAGGGTTTGTGCGATGCCTGCTTTTCGGAGATTTTCCGGAGTTGCTTTTGTTTGAAGTCATAGAGGTAGAGTTCGTCATCACTGGTATTGATGGGCCTGGCAATGGCCATGGTGCGCTTATCCGGAGAGATCCCGCCGAAATTGTCGCCCGAGGCCATCTCGTACCGCAGTTCCGGGGCAAGCGTGGCTGTGCTGACCTCATATACGTCCATAAACCGGGGGTCGCGCTTGCTCCAGCCGATGAAAAAACTCTTCCGGTCGTCGGCCCATTCATAAAACTGTGCGCGGGCGCCGGGTTGATCGGTCAGTGCTGTTACCTTGCCGCCCGGGTCGAGGACGTAAAGTTGCCAGACCTCATCCCCGTTGTTGTCCATTTGGAACAGGATCCGGTCGTCTTCCGGGAAATAGGAAATACCGTAGATGGAAGCGCTGTCCGAGCCGGTCAGGGCGGTCAGGTCGCCCCCGGTAACGGGTACGGTATAGGCGTTGAAGATCCCCGACCGGTTGCTGGTGACCATTACTTTGTTTTGATCGGCCGAAAAGCTGCTGCCGAACACATTCTCATTGTTCATGAACTGGTCGATCGTGTAATCCCGGACTTCCCGGGTTCCGGTGTCCGGCGATTCCGCCTGACGGCAGGAGATGATCGTGAAAAGGCCGGCAAGTGCGAAAAGAAGTTGATTTTTCATGCTGCGTTGAGTTGGGTGAAGTAAAGCGGCATGAAAGATACAGCATTATCTCCTGATTTTATTCCACAGCCTTCTTGCGCTGCCTGAACGCGACCAGTTTTTTCAGTTTACCCCATTCTTCGGGTTTGACGATCAAACCGTAGACAACGGCGGTGAAGAAAGTGAACATGGCGTAAACCAGCGCCGGCTTCAGCGAATCCTCCAGTGCCAGCAGCGTGCCGCCGATCAGAAATGCCAGCGAAGTGTTCTGGATGCCCACCTCGATGCCCATGGTGACCTGGTCGTTTCGCGGCACACCCAGCCGTTTGGCCAGCGAGTAACCCGCGAACAGGTTGAGCAGGTTGCCGGCAGTGGAGTAGGGGAGAATGGCCAGGATCTCCTGGCCGGTGATGCCCGTACCGCCCTGACTTTCGGTGGCCAGAAACTTGATCAGGAACAGGACCGCCAGCAAGGTCACCGTGATCCATTTCAGCGGTTTGGTGGTTTTTACGGCCAGTGTGGGGCGGAACCGCCGGAGCAATACCCCCAGAAAGGTCGGGATGATGATGATGGCAAAGATCTGAAGTACGGTATCTCCGATCGGCAGGGAAATGGCCGCTTCGGCGTGCATGAAATGACTGACCGACAACCCGACGATCAACGGGACCGTGATCAGGGCGAGGAAACTGTTGACCACCGTCAGGGAGATCGACAAAGCCGTGTTGGCGTTGAGCAGGTAGGTGATGAAATTGGACGTCGTACCCCCGGGGCAGACCGACAGGATCATGAACCCCAGTTTGTAGGCCGGCGGCAGCTGTGCGATGCTGGCAATGGCAAAAGCCAGCGCAGGCAACACGATGAGCTGAAGGAACAACCCGCCCAGAAAAGCCTTCGGCCGCCCGAAGGTAACTACAAAGCTCCGCCACGTCAGCGATAAGCCGACGCTGAACATGATGAAAGCGAGAATAGCGCTGATCAGAAGGTCTACAAACGACATGGGGGTGTTCCTGTTTTTTGGGCAACTGTTACCGTATTCCGGCCCTGAAACCGCCTGTTGAATCGACAGTGCGGTCGGTTCTTTTACAGCTTGGTGACAAAATGGCATTTGTTTTTTGAAAAAACAGACAGAATGGCACGTGGGCTGAAAATGGCTGACGCTTTTACACCTAAAACTGCAATGGTACGGCAATTGATGTACACAAGGCGTACTTTAATCAAAAAAATTTAAAAGACATGATAGCAGTGAATGTTAAACCGATGGCCCCCGGCCGTGTTGCCAACCCGAACAGCGTGGATTGGTTTTTCGAAGATTTTTTCAGGCCGGTTACCCGGACGAATTCCACCAACGGCGGCTACGTTCCGGCAGCCAATGTCCTGAAAACAGAGACCGGCATTAACCTGGAAATTGCCGCTCCCGGGTATCAGAAATCAGATTTTTCGATCAGCCTGGATGAAGACCGCCTGACGGTATCCGCCAAAACCGAAGCCAAAGAAAACGGCAATGTAAAGTACATCAAGCGCGATTTTGTTGCGGCAGGCTTCGAAAGGGTTTTCCGCTTGCCCAAAACCGTAGATGACGCCGCCATCAACGCCGTTTACGATAACGGTATCCTGCGGGTCAATCTGCCCTATAAAACGGATCTTGTTAAATCCATCACCGTGAAGTGACCTGAAATGGATCCGGCGTCTTTTAAGGGCGCACGATCCGGAATGCGACGGTAAAAAAGGCAATCTGAGCCTTGGTCGCGAAAATGACACAGATCTGACAATATTTTTTGAGTTTGAATTGTTTAATAAAAACCTTGACAAAATGAAACCTACTAAATATTACCCCTTCGCACCGGCGAAGAATTTTGGGAACTGGATCGATGACTTTTTTAACCGCAGTATCGGTGATTTCATCGGCACTGATTTTCCGGCAGGACAACCTTCGGTCAACGTGATCGAAGAAGAAAACGAGTTTCGGCTCGAAGTGGCGGCGCCCGGATTGCAGAAAGAGGATTTTCAGATCAACCTGGAAAACGGTCATCTGACAATCTCGGCCAAAAAAGAACAAAAAGAAGAAAAAACCGAAGGTAAATATACCCGGAGGGAATTCAATTACACTTCTTTCAGCCGCAGCTTCAACCTCCCGGAAACGGTTAACGAACAAGGCATCAAAGCCACGTATGACAGCGGAATCCTGTTTGTCGCCCTCCCCAAAAAGGAAGAGGCCAAAACGAAGGTTACCCGCACGATCGATATCGCCTGACCGCCTGAACTACGGGCGCCCGCTTATAGTCGCCCGTAGGTTAGTTAATAGGGTTTTAGGTGTTTTTTGGGACCGACGCAATCGCGTCGGTCTTTTTTTTTGCCCAAAATAAAGAGCAGCCTGGTACGGAAATTCCGCCAGGCTGCCAAAAATCCAACTTCAAAAGGGGGGGAAGCAATATCTTCAACGCACCCCGTTATCGCGGCGTGCGCATTATTCTGGTTGAAGGAATGACCAACGCTCGAATGCTTTTATGGGCAAACGGCATTAAAAGGGGACGTCAAAACGTGAATGCCTTTTAATTAGAAGGTAATAGGGAGAGTAATACACACTTCATTACACATAGGCGTATCCGTATTGGGTGAAGTGTATTGATAAGTTGCTATTGTAAATTATACTTTCTTCGGATTGGTAAGGACCGTATTCTAGGCAGACAGGCCCTTTGCTTGGGTCAAAAATACCACAGAAAAATCAGATTTGCAAATTTTTAAAAAAAATTTTATTTATCCGGCCTTTTTGCAGTCTGAGTGTTAGCGTGAAATTGGGCGGCCTGATCCAGCTCCTCGTAAAATTCGCGGCCGTACCTGCGGACGATCGCCTCCTCCAGAAACCGGTAAACGGGCACCTTTTCCTTCCGGCCCAGCGTGCAGGCGGCCGAACAAATATCCCACCGGTCGTAATTGAGCGATTCGAAATTGGCAGCCGCGTTTTTATTCACCCGGATGGGGTAAAGGTGGCAGGAAACGGGCTTCCGGAAATCAACGGCGCCGGCTTTCCAGGCTTGTTCGATACCGCATTGGGCCACCCCGGCTTCATTCGTTGTCATGAACGCGCAAGGCCCGGCTCCGTCCAGCAAGGTCGTGCCGAACTCCTCCGCTTCCTCAATCCAGGCATAAGGGCCGTTGCGGTCGATGGCGGCGCGCCCTTCTTCCGTCAGGTAGGGCCTGACAAGCGGATAAATTTGTTTGAGGATCTCCAGCTCCTCCTCGTCCAGGGGGGCGCCGTAATCCCCTTCGCGGCAACAGGCGCCTTTGCAGGCCTCCAGGTTGCAGATGAACTGCTCGGTCACCACTTCGTCGCTAATCAGGATATCGCCGATCAAAATCATAATGGAAAATCGTTACAGCTTTTTATCGGCCGCAAGATACGCTGATTTTCCGTTAGGCGCTATAGGGGCGCCGTCTACGAGAGTTTATAAAAATAGCTGAAAATAAAGGAACTCATAAATCCGTAGCCCAGACATCCGAACAAGGTGCCGATGGAATTGACCGCGAAATCGAGGCCGCCGTCAACCGGCGCGATCGTATCGCTGATCTCCATGCGGTAGTTGATGATGGAAATCAATCCGTTGAACAGGATCACCCCGAAAGCGGTCACGATGGCAACGGCCAGCCCGAAGATCATGCTGTCCTGTGAAGAACGGTCGTTCCTGATCCAGCTCCGGGCATTACTCATCGCCATGCCGATGGTCGCGAACAGGATGAGGTATTTCATGAACCGCCAGCCTTCGAGGGTGTCCGAATGCGCCAGATGGATGGCCAGCTCGTAAAACCCCATGAGAAGGGCGGCAATCAGACCCGGACGAAATGCGAGATGAAGATAATCGGGTACGGGATCCAATCCCTCAAAGTTATCCTTGGCTTTCATGGCTTTCCGGTTTTTATACCAAAAAGACCGGAACATGCGGAAAAGTCACATGCTCAAATGATTAACCGAACGCCGCCCAATTCTTCCACCCGGTAGGGAAAGTGGTCGCCGGGCGAACCGATGAACATGAAATTGATCGGGATCTTCCATTTGTCCGACAATTCCTGGATCAGCTCCGGCCCGAATTTGCCTTCCATCGGGATGAACTCGATCTTGATCTCGGGGTATTCCCGGTCCAGTACTTCGATGTCCGACTCCAGTCGCGGCGGCAGTTGCTGGTCCTTTTCCAGCACCGTCACGATCTTGAGCTTGCGGGTGTGTTCGTTTTTCTTGATGTAGAGCATCACCTTGTTCAGGGTAGCTACATTGTCGTGGTTGGTGAAGAAGACGAACTCCTGGGAATTGATCTCGTCGATGAGTTTGAGGATCCCCCGGTTGAATGTCTTGACAAAGCGCTGGACCGGTTCAAAAAAGTATTTGACCAGCAGCAGCAGCCCGCGCAGCAGCTTGGTCCGGTTGAGCATGATGCTGACCAGCAGGAAGGCCGGCAGGAAATATTCGAGAAAGACCCCCAGGTAATCCGGGTTCATGATCACATTGCCGACGATAGCGGCCAGCACGGCTGCAACAGCCAGCAATATGGCGATCGGCGAGGCGCGCTCCGGCCGGGGCAATTTGGCGCGGTTGATCTTGAGCAGGACGTTGCCCACCCCGAAAAGGGTCATTACCGCCAGGAAGGAAATGGTGTAAACGCCCGCCAGCGCCCCGAGTTCGCCCCGCGTGATGAACAGGATCGAAATGCCGAGCAGGAAAAACATGATCATGATCCGGTAAGCGGTCCCGCGGTTGTTCTTCTTCAGCAGGAAATTGGGCAGGATCCGGTCGAGGGTCATCCGTTCAAGCAAACCGCCTACGCCGACATACGCCGTGAGCACGGCGCCGCTCAGCACCAGGGCCGCGTCCACCGAGATCAGCCCGGACAGCCAACTGCCCCCCGCCTTGTTCCCCATGAAGGAAAGCAGGGCCTCCTGGTTGGTCTGCACTTCGGCGGCCGGGATGATGGAGAGCGCCAGAAAAGCCATCAGCGGGTTGAAAATGCTCACTACGATCCACATATTCCGGAGGGTCTTCGGGAAAACGCCGCCGGCCTGCTCTTCCACGAAATTGGCAGAACTCTCAAAACCCGAGATGCCGAGCATGGCCGCCGAAAACCCGAAAAAGAGGGCCGTTTGAATGCCGCCCCTGACCGGCATCTGGTAATTGGCGGCCAGGACGCCGAATCCGTTTTTGGCAATGAACAATCCGCAGACGATCACCAGCAAGACCAGCGAGACCAGGTGAAACAGGAATATGCCGATGGCCACTTTGGAGGATTCGCCGATCCCCAGAATGGTCAGCCCCATGAAAATGGCGAGCAACAGGACCGTTGCCGGCAGTACGGGAAGCCCCTGCCAGATGCTGTGGACGTAGTGCATCGCTTCGCTGGCCGAAATTACGGCAGTCGCCATATAGGAGAGCAACGTCAGGGTGGCGGCCAGGGAAGCGGTGGATTTGCTTGTGGTGTTGAGCAGCGCGTTGTAGGCGCCGCCGTTCAACGGGAGCGCCCCGACGACCTCGCCGTAGATCCGGCGGAACAGGAACAGGACCACGGCTACGATGACCAGGGCCAGCCAGGCGTATTGCCCGGCGTAAATAATGGCAAGCGCAGAGACGTACAGGCAGGATGAACTGATGTCATTGCCGCAAATGGCGGTTGCAGCCAGTTCGTTTAGTTTATTTGCCGGTTTCACAACTATTTGGTTTGCTTCGGGGCAAATGTACTATTCTCAGCCGTCCCGCCGAAAAATAATGCCCGTACACCGCCGTTTAAATCCGGTTCGGAGCCTTTGAGCAGCCATTCCGGCCCGTTTTTGCCCTGATTTTTCATTGCAGGCATTTTCCGTAGTGGTTTTTTTTGATAAAGTTGTATTTTAGCGACTCAAAGCCGATTTGCAGCAGGCACATCGGAGATTGAAAAAAAACCGGATGTTAAAAACCATTGAAATGAAGCGCTTGATTTGGCTTGCCCTGGTCCTCTTTTTTGCAGGTTTCGCCAACGCACAATCCAGCTCAGCTGACCTGGACAAGGCCGTAAAGGATTTGACCGAGCTGTACAGCCTGAATGCCGAACAGACCGATAAACTGGTCACCATTCAACAACGCCGCCTGGACCAGATCAGGTCCATCGATAACCTGAAATCAGATAACTTTGAACAGTACCTGAAGAAAAGACGTACCATCCGCCGGGGCGCGGAAGGATCGCTCCGCAGGTTACTGACCGCCGATCAGGTGCCGGTGTTCAACCGCCAACTGGCGGAAAGGCGCAAAACGGAGTCCGACCTGATCAAGAAAATGAGACAGGAAGGCGCTGCAAAGGACGCCATTGAACTGGCTGTGCTCAAACTGGAAGATACCGAACCCTGACGTCAGGAACGCAGGATGCTTATTCCGCTCAACGAATTGAACAATTATAGCTTTTTGTTGTGATATAAAAGGGAGAAACCTGACGTTGCACCTACGCGCTCGCCAACAGGCGCCTCTCCTTCGAAATCCATTAATTCAACTGCAAAACGAGATCAATTGCTGAATGGATCCCTTAAAACAAAAATTTATCGATAAAGCCACCGCCCTCAAAGCGGAAATGAAGGCCCTCCTCGCCGAACACGGCGGAACAAAAGTAGACGAAGTTACGCTGAGCCAGATCTTCGGCGGAGCCCGCAACATTAAAATGATGGTTTGGGAACCCTCCGAACTCGATCCCATCGAAGGGATCCGATTCCGCGGTTTTTCCATTCCCGAACTTCGGGAAAAGCTCCCCCACGGCCCCACAGGTAAAGAACCGAAACCCGAAGGCCTTTTCTGGCTCATGCTCGTCGGCGAAATTCCTACCCTGGATGAAGTGAACTGGCTGACCGACCAGTGGCGGCATCGCTGCAATGTGCCCGAACACGTGTTCAAGGTGCTGGACAGCCTGCCGGTTGACGCCCACCCCATGGCGCAGTTCACCGTGGCCATCAACGCCATGCAGACCGAAAGCATCTTCGCCCGCCGCTACGATGAGGGCATGAAAAAAACCGAATACTGGGATCCTACCTATGAGGATACCATGAACCTCATCGCCCGCCTCCCGCGGGTAGCCGCCTATATCTATCGCCGCTCTTACCATCAGGGCAAACATATCTCGCCGGATATGACCCAGGACTGGGCCGCCAATTTCGCCCACATGCTGGGGATCGAAAAGCCGGACTTCAAGAACCTGATGCGCCTTTATATGACCATCCACGCCGACCACGAAGGCGGAAACGCTTCGGCGCATACCACCCACCTGGTAGGCTCTACCCTGAGCGATCCCTATTTCTCCTTCGCTGCCGGAATGGATGCGTTGGCAGGCCCGCTCCACGGGTTGGCCAACCAGGAAGTGATCCGTTGGATCTTCCGCATGCTGGATGCGCTCGGCACGACCACCCCGACCAAGGAGCAGATCGCCGAATACGTCAAAAGCACCCTGGCTGCCGGACAGGTGATCCCGGGCTACGGCCATGCCGTCCTCCGCAGGCCCGATCCGCGCTTTATCGCACAGAAGGAATTCGCGGAAGAGTACATGCCCGACAGCGACCTGGTGAACGTGGTCTGGAAAGTCTTCGAAGTGGTGCCCGATATCCTCGAAGGCCTCGGCAAGGTCAAGAACCCCTGGCCGAACGTCGATGCGCATTCCGGCGCCCTGCTGGTTCAGTACGGGCTCAAGGAATACAGCTACTATACGGTGCTGTTCGGCGTTTCCCGCGCACTGGGCGTGCTGGCCGCGCTTTGCTGGGCCCGCGCGCTGGGCTTTCCGCTGGAACGGCCGAAATCGCTTACGACGGACTGGGTCAAGGCCTTTATCGCCAAATCGGCGGTCAGCGTTTAGAGCTTCTTATCCATTATCCTGAACCACAAGGGCGGCGCCAGCGCAAGCAGGACGGCTGCCGGGTATCCCATCGGCAACTGCGGGCTTTCTTCGCAGTGCCGCAGGATCTGGTATTTCCGGCTTGCCTTGTAATGGTGATCGCTGTGCCGGGTCAGTTCGTACAGCATGATCCGGCCGATCTCATGGTCGGAGTTCCAGGAATGTTTCGGGCTGACCGGCTCGTAACGCTGGTTGGGCAGCAATCGACGCCGCAGGCCGTAGTGTTCGATGTAGTTGATGGTTTCCAGCAGCAGGAAGGCGACCACGGCCACGCCCAGCAGATAAGGTACGACCGCCTTGCCGAAAACGACCGCCATCCCAACCATATAAAGCGCCTGATAAACCTGGAAACGGATCATTTCGTTTTGCCGGCTCCAAAAGTTTTTATCTTCGCGCCGGAGTTTTTGTTTTTCAAGGCGCCAGGCATCGAGATATCCCTCTCTGACCGAACGCCACCAGAAGGCGTACAAGCTCTCTCCGCGGCGGGCGGATGCGGGATCTGCGTCGGTGCCGACGTGTTTGTGGTGCCCTTTGTTGTGTTCGATAAAAAAGTGCATGTACAAAGCAGGCAACAGCAGCAACTTGGCCATGGCCTGTTCGGCTTTATCCTGTCGGTGACCCAATTCGTGGCCGACATTGATGCCCGAAGTGCCCGCGATCAAACCGGTGCTAAGGGTCATGCCCAGTACCTCCCACCAGGCGTGCGCGCCGGCCTGGACGGTATGGGCCAGATACAGGATCAATCCCCACAAGAGCGGGATGTTCAGGTAGAGCAGCCAGTCGAAAAGCCGCCGTTTTGAACGTGTTGCTTCCTCAGCAGGCGGAATATTGCCCGCAGATCGGGGAAGGAGGGCCTCCAGTAAAGGAATGGCGGCAAAAGCGATCAACAGGGTCAGGAAGGAATGCCAGCCGCCGCGGTAAATGCCCCAGAAAGCGCTGGCCGGCAGGATATAGGCCAGGAAGTATTTGATGTCGCGCCACATATGTAAAAGCTGTTTGGCTTAGGATCGTTGAATTAATAAGTGTCGCTTTTGATAGGTCAGGCATTTTGATCCTAGCCAAGGCATGGGTTCACGACCTTAGCCATAGCTAAGGGAGGCGGTTCCATAACGCCGGATAGGGGCAAAAGGCCTCCTAGGAAAGTGGACAGTTATTATTTCAGCGGTCCTTAAACCTTGTGTAAGGTTAAGCGTTTTTCATTCGGACAAATTTAACGTTAATCGCCCTGAATTATAATATGGTTTCAGAATTTCATACGCTCAAAATCAGGCAGGTACGCAAGCAAACGGAGGATGCCGTTGTCATCTCCTTTGAAATTCCCGTCGAATTGAAGCCGGTTTTTGAATACCGGCAAGGCCAATACCTTACCCTGAAATTGCACATCAACGGCCGCGAAGTGAGGCGGGCCTATTCCATGTGCAGCTCGCCGCACGAGGAATTCCCGACGGTTGCCGTCAAGCGGGTCCGGAACGGTCTGGTTTCCAACTACCTTTTCGACAACGCGCAGCCCGGGATGACGATCGGGGTCATGCCGCCGCAAGGGCGTTTTTTTACCCAACTGAACCCGGCCCAGCGAAAGACCTATTACCTGTTTGGCGCCGGCAGCGGCATTACCCCGCTTTTCTCCATCCTCAAAACCATTCTCGAGGATGAGCCCCAGAGCGCGGTGTTCCTGCTGTACGGCAACCGCAGCGAAGAAACCATTTTGTTTAAGGAGGAGCTGAATATCCTGGAAAAACGCTACGAAGGCCAGCTGACGGTCCGGCACACCCTGAGCCAACCCAACCGGGAAAAACCGAAAGGGATCTCCGGCCTCTTCTCCAAGGGCGCCGTATCCTGGCAGGGATCGCGCGGGCGGATTGACGCCGCCGCGGTTCGGAAATTCCTGGCCGAATACCCCTCCCCGGTCAAACAGGTCGAATACTTTATTTGCGGCCCCGGCGAAATGATCGATATCGTCAAGGCCGAACTTGTGATTTCAGGCGTCGACAAGGACAATATCCATATCGAACATTTCAACAATAACGTTCTGCCCGGCGATGGCGCCAAGGTGGAAGGTATGACCGATGCCAGGGTTCGGGTGGGCCTGAACGGGCAATGGATAGAATTCGCGCTGCCCAAAGGCAAAACCATCCTCGACGGATTGATCGATCTGAAATACGATCCGCCTTATTCCTGTACGTCAGGCTCATGTTCTACGTGCATGGCCAAACTCCTTAAGGGCACTGTGGAAATGGAAGTTTGTTACGCGCTGGACGAGGAAGAAGTAGCCGACGGCTATATCCTGACCTGCCAGTCGCACCCCACCAGTCCGGATGTAGAGCTGACCTACGATATCTGATTCCTTATTGTTTGTGTATTTCGGTAACGGTGATCAGACCCTGCACATCGGCAAAGTCGGGATCGGCATAGGGAGTCCATTTGACCAGCACCGGCAACGGCAGGAGGTCCAGATCGGAGTTTGCGATTCCGCTGTTTTCCGGAAAACCCAGAAACCGGAGGGTGTCCCCGTTGATCTCGATGAACCAACCGCTGCAGATTGGGGATACGCACCTGCGGAAATCCTGCCCCAGAAGAAGGCCTTCGTCGAAGTCGCCGTAATTTTTGGATTCCTTGTCACAGGCGGCCGCCAATAAAACGGCGGCGAACAGTGCGGAAATGATCAACCTTTTCATAATGGAAATGCCTTTTTACGGATAGACGCAGTCAGCGGCATAAACCGTTGGCAGGCCCGGTCACTGTTCAGCAACAACCGCCTTTTTCTCAAACCTGGATTGGACGAGTTTCAGCTTCTTGTCGATATCTGCCTGGGTCTCATAGGCAAACTGGACGCCGACCTCCGTCAGGCTGCCGGCCGGCCGGGTATACGGTTCAAAACCGGCGTCGTAGAGCTTTTCCACCAGCTTCTTGACATTGGACTCACTGCCGAATTTGCCGATCCGGATGCGGCATTCCTTTTGGCCGGGCGCCAGGGAAGGCGCTTCCGTGTCATCGTCCTCATCATCCGTAGCGCCGGAAGCTTGTTGCTGATTTTCCTCCGCATTGCCGGTCCCGGGCTCAGGCTCGGCAGCCGCCGGCGGATCCGAGGGGCGGACATTCAGCCGGTCCTCTGGCGGATTGAGGGCCGAAGAGAGCTGGGATTCCGGCTCCCGGAACAGGATCCAGGCAGTGGCCAGGATCGCAACGGCAGCGATGCCCAGTACCAGCCAGAGGTGGCGGTTTGCCCAGGTGGTGAGCCGGACAGTCCATGGCATAACGGCCGGTTTCTTGCCGGCTGAGGAAGAAATGCCGCTGTCGGTCGGTATGAATTCGATTTTGGCAACGGGCAAGGCTTTGGCCGGGGCCAAACCAAAGAGTTGCGTGCTGAAATTCTGGTGATCGGACAACAGGTTCAACTGGCTTTCGCCGCTGCGGTACAGGCGGCCTACACCCGGCAGAACAATGATCTCCCGGCGATCGGCAGCCTCCTTGAGCTCGTTCACAAAACCCTGGATCTCCTTTTCTGCCTCTTCCACTGAAAGGCCGTGGTCTTCAACAATTTTATTGATCAACAAACCGTCGTCAAAGGCCAGGTTCGGGTTGAATTTGACCTCCTCGGTCGGGGGAAAGATCTGCTCCTGCACGTGGTCAACCACCGCATGCTGGTACACTTTTATGAAACCGCCCAACCCCGGTACGGCAACTTTCTCATGTTCGTACAGCAACTCTGCTATGTAGGCGCCGATTTCTATTGCCATGATTTTCTATATATGCTTGCCTCCATTGGTCTTACAAAGAAACGAAAAAACAGCCTGTTTTGTACAAAACCACCGACGGAATATACCTCGCCCCCTAGTTTGACGAAGAAATTACATCGCGGACGCGCTTTTGGGAGCCCCAGGTTATACCTTTGTTGATGGGGAAATGGTTGTTTATGGTTGTTTATGATTGTTTGTTGTTGTTTGTTGTTGTTGTTGTTTGTTTGTTGTTGTTGTTGTTGTTGTTGTTTGTTGTTGTTTGTTGTTGTTTGTTGTTGTTTGTTGTTGTTTAGAGACTATTCAGCATTTTGTGTCAACCGGATTTTTAGCATGCGCAGCTTGCTAAAAATCAGATCTTTGCGTCTTTGCGTCTTTGCGCGAAAACACTGTTTTGAACAGTCTCGTTGTTTATGATCGTTGCCGCTAACCAAAATAAACCATAATAACCAAAAATAAACCATAACGAACCAAAATAAACCATAACAAACCAAAATAAACCATAACAAACCAAAATAAACCAAACCAAAGTATGCAAATCCAACACAAAATATCCAGACAACGCTCTGAAGCGCTCTTCAATGAGGCAAAGACCCTTTTTCCGGGCGGCGTGAACTCACCGGTTCGCGCGTTCAAATCTGTGATCGGCCCGCCGTTGTTCATCCGGAAGGGAAAGGGGAGCCGCATCTGGGACGAAGACGGCAACGTTTTTACGGACTTTTGCTGTTCCTGGGGCCCGCTGATCCTGGGGCACGACAACGAACGGATCCGGGAAAGCATCATTGAAACGGTCGCCAACGGCACGTCCTTCGGGGCGCCGACTGCCCTGGGCAACCAGCTCGGCAAACTGATCCTGTCCAACCATCGCTACATCGAGAAAATGCGGTTCGTCAGCTCGGGGACGGAGGCGGTCATGTCCGCCATCCGCCTTGCACGGGGCGTGACCGGGCGCGACAAGATCCTGAAATTCGAAGGCTGTTACCACGGCCATGTCGATTCGCTGCTGGTGCGGGCCGGCTCCGGGCTGGTCACCTTCGGCGTGAGCACCTCGGCAGGCATACCGGACGCCTTTATCGGGGATACGCTGGTATTGCCGCTGGATGATACGGACGCGTTGGATCGGTTGCTGGAACAATCCGGGCAGGAAGTCGCCTGCATCATCATCGAGCCGGTACCGGCCAATAACGGCTTGTTGCTGCAGCAGCGGTCGTTTCTGCAATATTTGCGCGAACAATGTACCCGCTACGGCATCCTGCTCATCTTTGACGAAGTGATCTCCGGCTTCCGGGTGGGCTTCGAAGGGGCGGCCGGTTATTACGGCATTCAACCGGATATCATTACCTTTGGGAAGATCATCGGCGGCGGCATGCCGGTCGGAGCCTATGCGGCAAGCGCTGAAATTATGGGGCATGTCGCACCCGACGGACCGGTCTACCAGGCGGGTACCCTGTCGGCCAATCCGGTAGCGATGGCAGCGGGATATGCCGCCCTCCGGCAATTGCTGGAACCCGGTTTTTATGAACAACTGGCGCGCAAAACGGCGGATTTTGTCCGGATGATCCAGGACCATTGCGATGAAAAAGGTTATCCTGTTTCCATCCCGCATATCGCCTCCATTTTCTGGTTGTCCTTTTCCAGGGATACCATTCGGACGGCAGCCGCCATCGATCCGGCCGGAATGGAGCACTTCAAACGATTGCACTTTGAACTCCTCCAGGAAGGCATTTATCTCGGCCCCAGCGGTTATGAGGTCGGTTTTGTCAGCGCCGCCCATACTCCGGAAGACCTGCAATCCGCCGCCGAAACCATTTGTAAGGCGATGGACGGGATTTTTGCCTGATGAAATTCACATGATTTTACCTATCGACTTACAACTTATGACTTACAACTTACAACTTACGACTTATGACTTACAACTTACAACTTACAACTTACAACTTACGACTTACGACTTACAACTTACGACTTACAACTTACAACTTACAACGCATGATCATGCGTCGCTACTTATAACCAAACAATGACAGAAAACCCCCGCCTCCGGCTCCTTTCCTATGTGGTGATGGCTTATATGCTCCTTGCATTCGCCTGGTGGTCGGTATTGTTGTGGACCAAAAACCGGGATGCCTTCCTGGCCAAGATGGAATTTCAACGCCTGGTGGCGATCTCCAAAAAGGAAATCCCCATCAACGGCGATTTCTCCGGGCATCCGGCCTATCAGGAATTGCACCATAAATACGAATTGCAGGCCTGGATGATCCTTGGAGAAGGGATCTTTATGGTGTTGAGCCTGTTGTGCGGGATCTGGCTGGTGCAACTCAGCTATGTGAAAGAAGTACGCACCGCCAAGCAGCAGCGCAACTTTCTGCTGTCCATTACCCACGAATTGAAGTCGCCGCTGGCTTCCGCCCGACTGATCCTGGAAACTTTCCGGAAAAGGATACTGAACGACGAACAACGCGAAAAGCTCAGCCGGAGCGGATTGCAGGAAGTGGACCGGCTGACCCAACTGGTGAACGACCTGCTCCTGTCTGCCCGCCTGGAATCGGCTTACAAACCTTCCCTGGAACCCCTGCACCTGGATGAACTGCTGGAGGAACTGATAGCCGATTTGCAGTCGAAATACCCTGATGCAGCTTTCCGCACCCATATCGCAGAAGGATTGCCGAAAGTGCAGGGGGATAAAACGGGATTATCGTCCGTTGCGCAAAACCTGCTGGAAAATGCCGTAAAGTACAGCCCGGTGGACGCGACCGTGGAATGCGGCCTTTACCAGGAAGAAGACCGCTACCTGGTCCTGGAAGTGGCCGACAACGGTATCGGCATCCCCGATAAGGAAAAAGCCCGGGTTTTCGACCGGTTCTATCGCGTCGGCAATGAAGATACCCGCAGTACCAAGGGAACCGGATTGGGCCTTTTTATCGTTAAAGAGATCGTAAAAGCCCACGGCGGCCATGTACGCATATCCGACAACCTACCCGCCGGAACCATTTTTAAGGTATATTTACCGCAGTCCCCTTAAAACTTTTAAATTCCAGCTTTTACATTTTGCATTACCCCCCCTTTAACCTTTAACCTTTAACCTTTAACCTTTAACCTTTAACCTTTAACCTTGTCCCCCTTCCTCACCACCTGGACCAACCACCTCGAATCCCGCCGCCTCACCGGGAAACGGATGCTCCTGGCCGTCAGCGGGGGGATCGATTCGGTTGTGATGGCCGACCTCGCCTTTCGCAGCAAGCTGGATTTCGGGATCGGGCATTGCAATTTTCACTTAAGGGGGGAAGCGTCCGACGGAGACGCCGAATTTGTCCGGACGTTGGCGGACCGCTACGGGGTCCCTTTTTTTCGGGCCGACTTCCATACCGAACAGGACGCCCTTGATTCGGGAAAGAGCATCCACGAAACGGCCCGCGAGCAGCGTTACGGCTGGCTGGAGGAAACCCGCATCGCCAATAACTTTGACCTGGTAGCCACAGCGCATCATCTCAACGATTCCATAGAAACGGCCCTGATCAATTTCACGAGGGGGACCGGGATTCGCGGCCTGCTTGGGGTGCCCGAAACCGGCAACCGGCTGATCCGCCCGCTGCTTTGGGCCACCCGTGAAGAAATTGCCGCTTATGCGGAGGAAACGGGACTGGAATACCGCGAGGACAGCTCCAACGACACCGACAAATACACCCGGAACAAGATCCGGCATAAGATAATCCCGGTGTTGAAGGAATTGAATCCCGGGCTGGAACAAACCGCTGCCCGGAATTTTCACCACCTCAGCGCTACGGCTAGCCTTTATGAATGGGCGGTAAAAGAACTGGGCAGCCGCTACAAATCCATCCGGGAAAACACCGTCGTCATCGACCTGGCCGTATCCCGCGATTTTCCCGATTTCGCGGGTAGCCTCTTGTATGAATGGATCCGGGAATTCGGGTTTCTGCCCAATCAGGCGAGCGATGTCCTGAATGCGGGCGAATCAGGCGCGGTATTCAACAGTCCGACCCACAAAATGGTCCGGGATCGCGGGCAGTTGCTGATCGAACCGCTGGCGCAACAGCAAACTGCTGACAGTTATTTAATCACCCGGGAAACCCAACTCCTCGACCTCCCTGAAGGCCGGCTGGCGCTCCGTTTTCCCGTTCCCATACCGGATCAATGGCCTGATCATCCGGATATCGCCTTTTTTGATGCCGACAAGCTCACCTTCCCCCTCACTTTGCGGCGTTGGCAATCCGGCGACTTTTTCCATCCGCTCGGCATGGGCGGCAAGCGGCAGAAATTGCAGGATTTTTTCTCCAACCGCAAGCTCACCCTGTTTGATAAAGAGCGGACCTGGTTGCTGTGTTCCGCCGCCGGCGAGATCGCCTGGGTGGTCGGCCTGCGTGCGGATGAACGATTCAAGATAGGAGAGGGGACGAAGGCGGTTTTGAGGGTTGAGTTCGACCGGATTACTAAGCGAGACCGGCCCCAAGGACGGGCCGATTGGTAAGCCGTTGAATTATTGATCCGATTTTGCGGATTGAAGCGAATAATCCGATTTGGAGTAACCAATCGGCTCTTCAGGCAAATCGCCTCAATCCCTGCCGGTGCCCCGTCGCCGTAGCGGCTATGGCGCATAGGAGACCGACAGGCGGGGAATCAATCGACCACGCCGCGGCGTGGCGAATCAATCGAATCAATCCAAAAACCGCTTGATCCGCTTCAGCAATTTCAGCATTTTGATATTCAGGGAGGGCCCGGCATTGAAGAAGTGACCGTTGATGGTGATCCATTCCCGTTCTTTCTGCAGGTTGTTGAGGCCGATAAAGGTGACCCTGTGCGCCCGGTTGAGCTGCGCTTTCCAGTACAGCCCTTTTTCGGTGACGGCGAACCCCTCCTGGCAGGAGCCCAGTATGCTCAGGTCGACGATCAGGAAAATGCGTTCTCCTTTATCCGGTTTGAGAAAGGTCTTGCCCGCATTTTTCAGTTTTTCCACCGGCATGGCCAGGAAATCCGTGTAATGCGGTACGGGTTCAGCAGCCAGGTCGAGGTAGTCCATGGCCATGCGGTACAGGTCGACGTGTTTCCAATCCTCCTCCAGATAACGCAGGAGTTTTTCGGGGAAGACCGTTTGGCAGAGGTCCGGGCAGAAAGAAATGACGAAATGGTCGGAGAGGTTCTCCCATAACTCGGTGATGAGCTTGCTTTGGGACGGTCCGCCCTGGCCGCTTTGGATCTTGGCGGCGACCTGGCCGACACGGCGTTGCAGGAAATCCCGGAAACCGCTGTCGTATACCCGTTCGGAAAAGGCCTGCCATTTTTCGGGGTCCTGCTCTTCCTCGATATTCTTTTTCAGTACCTTGAAAAACCCGGCCGTGATCTGTTGTTCCAGGTCGCCTTGCGGGTCAATCCCGATGGCCGTCAGGTCGGCTGCAGGCAAAGGAGCCCCGCATTGCCAGCAGAAGCGGCCCTGGATATTGAGTTCGACAC
Source organism: Lewinellaceae bacterium (assembly GCA_020636325.1). Taxonomy (GTDB): domain Bacteria; phylum Bacteroidota; class Bacteroidia; order Chitinophagales; family Saprospiraceae; genus JACJYC01. Next base: position 232,321 of record JACJYC010000003.1, on the reverse strand, counting down.
CACATTGGGGGCAGTATTTCATACGGTGGACGGTAGACGGTGGACGGTGGACGGTCCCTGTTTCCTTAATTTTATCAAATGGTTTTGAACAAAAAGGCTACCCTTTCGGTTGAAGCGGAAAGATAATAAATTTGCAGATGCCGGATAAAAGAAAGCGCCCGTTGCCTCAAAAGATCTGCGTACATTGCGGGAGGCCGTTTACCTGGCGGAAGAAATGGGCGCGCGACTGGGAGCAGGTCCGGTATTGCAGCGACGGATGCCGGAAGGCGGCCAAACGTGGAAAGGTACATACTACCGGATGAAATGGACAGAGGGGAGGGTTATAGAGGGGGGGAGGGTGAGAGGGTGTGAGAGTGAGAGGGTGAGAGGGTGAGAGGGTGTGAGAGCCCGCCTTCGCTGAAGACTTCGGCGGATGAAAGGGGGTGAGAGAGGGGGAAAAGCGATGCCTTTCCCACTTTGCGGGACCGGCGCTCCAAAGCAAATAATACCCTTCGCTAAGATGCGAACGCGTTAAAAACAAATACGTAATGTTGATTGTGAGGAGTATCCCCGCTGGCGGGGGAACAAGGGGGTGGATTTCTGGGCTACCAGATTTGCAGTATCAGGGCATAAAAACTTTTAGCCTACAATAACATCGAATCAATGAACCAGGGCAAGCCGGATCCGGACCACCACGAACCTTCCAACCTCTTTCACCCGCTGAACGTTCTGTTGACGTTGGCCATGTTCAGCATGACGGCCCTGTTCCTGAGCATGACCCTGGCCTTCATCTACACCCGGGTGCAAAGCGACCTGCCGCCGGTCAACATCCCGATCCTGTTTGTCTTCAATACCCTGATCCTGCTCGGCAGCAGTTTTGCCATGTACCGGGCCCAGCTCGCCTACAAGGCCGACGAGACCCGCCGCTACCAGCACGCCCTGATCTGGACGGTTGGCCTGTCGGTCCTGTTCCTGATCTCGCAGATCTTTGCCTGGCGCGAGTTGTTCCTGAGCAATATAAAGATCACTTCCAGCCCGCTGGCCGGTTATCTGTACGTCATTTCCGGCCTCCACTTCCTGCACTTGCTGGGCGGCATCCCTTTCCTGATCTATTTCCTGTGGCAGGCCTACAAATACCTGAAGGAACCGATGACCGTGCTGATCTACTTCTCCGATTCCGACAAGCGCCTGCGCCTCCGCCTGCTCACCGTCTACTGGCATTTCCTCGACGGGCTGTGGATCTACCTGGTGCTGTTCTTTTGGGTGAATTATTTGATCCGCTAGCGAAAATAGCTGTAACCCTGAATCCAGCCATCAATGCTCAGCTTACCAATCCTTCCTCCCGCATTGGCTCGCGCTGGCTTAGCAATCTGTAACCACCAAACCATCAAATAATTCTCCCCACGTTCCCAAAACCCTTATCTTTGCGCCTTTAAACCATCAAGCATGCAAATTGTGGAGCCGCAGGTCACCGTTTCGACCGCTCAACAACTGGGCCTGACGCCCGAAGAATTCGAAAAAATCCAGGAAATCCTGGGCCGTACGCCCAATTTCACCGAACTGAGCATTTTTTCGGTCATGTGGTCGGAACACTGCTCGTACAAAAACTCGATCATCTGGCTGAAAACCCTGCCCCGCGACGGCGAACGCCTGCTCGTCGGCGCCGGGGAGGAAAACGCCGGCCTGGTCGATATCGGTGACGGACTGGCCTGCGCCTTCAAGATCGAATCCCACAACCACCCCTCCGCCATCGAACCCTACCAGGGCGCGGCAACCGGCGTAGGCGGCATCCATCGCGATATCTTCACCATGGGCGCCCGGCCGATCGCAGCCCTGAATTCCCTTCGGTTCGGCAATCCGGAGCTGCCGCATACCAAGCGGCTGATCCGCGGCGTGGTCAAGGGGATCGGCAATTACGGCAACAGCTTCGGCGTGCCGACTGTCGGCGGCGAGGTTTATTTCAACGATTGTTACAACCAGAATATACTCGTGAACGCTATGTCGGTCGGCATTGTAAAGGTAGGGGAGACCGTCTCCGCCCGCGCCGACGGCCCCGGCAACCCGGTGTTCATCGTCGGTTCGGCGACCGGTAAGGACGGCATCCACGGCGCTACTTTCGCCTCCGCCGACCTGACCGAAGATTCCGCCGAAGACCTGCCGGCGGTACAGGTAGGCGACCCCTTCCAGGAAAAACTCCTGCTGGAAGCCTCCCTGGAAGCCATCAGGACCGGCGCCATCGTCGGCATGCAGGATATGGGCGCCGCAGGGATCACCTGTTCCACTTCTGAAATGAGCGCCAAGAGCGAAACGGGCATGCGCATCGACCTGGACAAGGTGCCGACCCGCCAGCCGCACATGAAACCCTTCGAGATCCTGCTGTCCGAAAGCCAGGAACGAATGCTGATCGTCGGGCATAAAGGACGCGAACAGGAGCTGTACGACGTATTTGAAAAATGGGACCTCGTCTGCGAACAGATCGGGGAAGTGACCGCTACCGGCCGCCTGGAATTTTATCAGGACGGGCAAAAGGTAGCCGACGTACCCGCCGAACCGCTCGTGCTGGGCGGCGGCGCTCCGGTGTACAAACGGGAATTCAAGCGCCCGGCTTACCTGGATCAGATCGCGGCCTTCAACCCGGATTCGGTGCCGGTGCCGGAGGATTATGTGGCAACAGCCAGGAAGTTGTTCGCATCGCCTAACCTGGTGTCCAAGCGCTGGATCTACGAGCAGTACGATTCGATGGTGCGCACCAACTCCATGGGCACCAACAACCCCAGCGATGCGGCCCTGGTCAGGGTGAAAGGCACCGACAAGGCGCTTTCCGTCACTACGGATTGCAATTCCGCCTACGTGTACGCCGACCCTTATGTCGGCGGCATGATCGCGGTGGCCGAAGCGGCCCGGAATATCGTTTGTTCCGGCGCGGTTCCCGTAGCCATTACCAACTGCCTGAACTTCGGCAATCCCTACAACCCGGAGGTGTACTGGCAATTCGTGCACGCCCTCAAGGGAATGGGGGAAGCCTGCCGCCGGTTTGATACGCCGGTGACGGGCGGCAACGTCAGTTTCTACAACCAATCCGTCTTCAAGGACCGCACCGAGCCGGTCTACCCGACGCCGACCATCGGGATGCTGGGCATTCTTGAAAATCTCAACCACGCGATGACCCTGGATTTCAAACAGGCCGGCGACCAGATCTACCTGATCGGACCGCCCTGCACGGATCTGGGCAGCTCCGAATACCTGAGAAGGATACACAATATTCGCTTTTCACCGGCGCCGCGATTCGACCTGGAAGAGGAATGGGCCGTACAGGAAGCCGTCAAGGCGGTTATCCGCCAGGGCTGGGCTGCTTCTGCCCACGATGTTGCCGACGGCGGCCTTTTTACCGCGTTGATGGAGTCGGCGATGGTGCGCGGCCTGGGCTTCGAGATCGAAACGGACCCGGTCTTCCGTAAGGACGCCTACCTGTTCGGCGAAAGCCAAAGCCGGGTGATCATCACGGTTTCGGCCGAAAATGAGGATGAGATGGTCAACTATCTGAATTCGAAGAATGTTTCTTTTTCAAAACTTGGCGAAGTGAAAGGCGGCAGCGCCCTGGTCGACAAGACGGATTTCGGTCCGGTTGCCGGGTGGAAAGAAATGTTCGACCAGACCCTGGGCAATGAAATGGAACGGTAATTTTCAAATCCTGTGCATATGAAGAAATTATATCCAATACTGATTTTGCTTGCAGTGCCGTTTCTGGCATGGCAATGTTCCAATACAGGCGCCTCTTCGGGCCTTGTGATTCAGGGCAGCATCAACGATGCAGCCAACACCCAGGCATTTCTGGATCATGTGGTGATCGGAAAGGCGAGCGATATCATTGCCAAAACCGACATTGACGGCTCCGGCAATTTTAAAATGGATTTTCCGGAAGGCATTGAGCCGGGGATCTATAACCTCCGCATCGGCGCCCGCCGGCTCAGCATTGTGCTGAACGGAGAGGAGAAAAACATCAAGCTCACCGGCAGCCTGAATGAGATGGCCAATTACAACCTCCAGATCTCAGGCGCAAGAGATGCCGTTGTGCTGTCCAATACGATGAAGGCCCTGATCAACCGGCAGATGAATGTCGAAGGCGTCAAACAATTCATCGACACGACCGCCAACCCGGTCCTGGCTGCTTTCATCGCCTACCAGGCCCTGCGCGATAACGGCGCCTATATCGACCTGCATAAAAATGCCTACAACCGGCTGGCACAAACCTATCCTACCCTGGAATTGACCCAGGAATTCGGCAACTTCGTCGACCAGGTGGAGAACCAGTACAAATCCACCATGGCCACCCAGCTCATTCAGGTCGGTCAGGATGCGCCCGATATCAAATTGGCCAGCCCCTCCGGCAAACAGATCCCGCTGTCTTCCCTGAAAGGTCAGGTTGTCCTGATCGATTTCTGGGCCAGCTGGTGCGGACCCTGCCGCCGCGAAAACCCCAACGTCGTCAAGGTTTACGACAAATACAAGGATAAAGGCTTTACCATCTACAGCGTTTCGCTCGACCGGGCCAAAGAGCCATGGGTAGCCGCCATCGAAAAGGATAACCTGAAATGGGAAAACCACGTTTCCGACCTGAAATGGTGGAATTCCGATGCCGCTGCGCTGTACGGCGTTCACAGCATTCCCAATACGTTCCTGGTTGGGCGCGACGGCAAGATCGCCGCGATCGGCTTGCGGGGCGCTGAACAGATCGAGGCGGCCTTGCAGACGGCGTTGTGATTTGTGAGGAATCTGAGGAACTGAGGAATCGAGTAATCGGGCCGCGATTTCAACGGTCTATGCTTACTGACGGATAGCCTCCTGTGCAAGATTGGCCGACGCTGATTGGAGCTGTCGCCGTGTGACTGTTTACAACGTATATAATTTGCGGCGGAAAATTTTCCGTCGCTACTGAACTTCGACTTCGGTCAGTTCCCTAACTGACAACTGACAACTGATCACTGACAACAGAAGAAGGCTATATCAAATTTCAGGCGAAATGGGAGAAATCCCCGCCTTTACCCGCTGATCAGGTGCAGGAACTGGATCATTGGCGGGACGTCATGTATCGCGCAGGGCTCATCGGCGCCTACCCTGACGGAATAGGGTTCGGGAATATCAGCCGGCGGTGGGACAGTGAAGGGCGATTCCTGATCACCGGTTCTGCGACCGGGAATTTTGAACAGCTGACACCGGCTCATTATTGCCTGGTCACGGAGGTTATCCCGAATGAGAACCGGCTAACTTGCCGGGGGCCCATCCTGGCATCCAGCGAATCCATGAGCCATTCCGTTATTTACCGCAAACAACCCGGGGTCAACGGCGTCATTCACATCCATCACCTGGCCTTGTGGGAATATCTGCTCCATAAAGTCCCCACGACAGATGCGTCAGCGCCTTACGGATCGCCGGAAATGGTGGCCAGTATTGCGGATTTGCTGGTAACGACCGACCTGCCGGCGCGCCGCCTGTTTGTAATGGAAGGCCACCGCGAAGGGATCTTTGCCTTTGGCGAAACCCTGGAGACGGCGGCCTCGGTTATTTTCTCCGCTTTGGAAAACCTCCCCTGATCACCCGGCCTTTTCAATGTACAGATCCAGGGTCGCGCCTCCGTCCTGGTTAAAATGCTCCACTTCCAGGGTATGCTCGCCGCCTTCAATCGGGACCTCGACGATATCGACAGCCGCTTCGTGCACACTCCAATGGTCGAGGATGAGTTTCCCATCCAAAAATACCCTGACGCCGTCGTCGCTGGTGACGGTAAACCGGTAGTTTCCCTTTTCAATCGGGAAAGTAGTGGAGGCGAAAGTCCCGTAACGGTCGGATTTCATGTTGGAATCCGGCGCGTTCGCCCAGTTGAAGGTCAGCACGCCGAGGTTTTTGACGGCCTGCGGCGGCTGGTTTTTAAGCGCTTTGAAGGCGTCATAATGTTGAATGGGGTCGGTATTCTCGTCGTAATTGTAAAAATGAGCTTCCCAGTATTCAGCCGTCTCCACCCGGTTGAACCGGATCGGAAAGACTTTGCCCTTGGGGTTGACCTTGCCGAACTGGTCGGTGAATGCGTCGCCGATGAATTCGAGATCGAGGGCAATCACCGTAGCGTCCGGGTCGCGCTTGACCCGGATGGTTGCCGGGAAATTGCCGGTTTTCGGATTGATGCCGGCGACGCCCTGGCCGCCGACCGCTTTCCAGTTGCCGTGCGGCCCTAATACCAGGAAGGTATATTCGCCCCGCTCGGTACTGCGCAGCCAGATCGAAGGATATTTGAAATTATAGGGACCCCATTCATTCATCAAAATGAATTTCCGGCCGACCATCTGATCCTCGGAAAGGCTGGCATCCATCCCGTCCGGCAGCGGTTTGGGCAGGTCCAGTCCGGCCATCGCCGGCCCGATGAACCGATCCTCAAGGGCTTTCCACCGCGGGTTATCCGGCGGCGGGTTGAAGCGGTTGGTTTCGGGGAGTTTGACCGGGTTGCCGTCGCCGTATACCATATAAAAATCGTTGTTATTGAACGTCAGGTCTTCGTTGGGCTCCCGGCCGGTCAGCAATGCGCGGGCCTCGTGTACCTGGTTGCTGTCGGCAATGGCGACATGGTCCGTTCCCGAAATGTAGAACGGATTGTTGACGGCGAAAAACAGGTTGCCGGCGATCTGGTAATTGCGGCTGCTGACGTCCTTGACCCTGGAATAACCCCATTCATCCGGCTGATGGGGCCGTTCAAAGAGTTGGATCCCGACTTTGTCAAACTTCAGGTTGTTGTGCGAAATGGTATTGTCCTGCCCGTTTTCGACAGCGATGCCGAAATCGCAGTTTTCGATGGTATTGCCGAGCATGAGGGTTTTCCAGCTGTAGCCGCCCCATACTCCGTATCGGCACTCTTTGAGTTCGTTGCCGATCAGTTTGTTGCTGCTGAAGGTCACTTCGATCCCGTTGGCCGGTGCGTAGGAAAAGTTATTGGCGTAGATCAGGTTATCGTTGCAACCGCCTGCTCCGCTGTCTATGGTCGACTGGCCGGGCCACAAAAAGAAGCCGTCTCCGGAATGGGTTGCCGAATTAAAGGCGAACGTGTTGTTGTTGCTTTGTTCATAACACAAAATGCCGGCCGAATCCTGCCCGCGCTGGTAGATCTCATGGCTGTATCCGCGGACATTCCAATCGAGGCGGTTGTGCATCACCCGGTTGCCCGACGAGCGGTACAGGCCGACGCCCAGCCCGGAGTTAAAAGAAAAAAAGTTGTTGTAGATCAGCCCTTCGGTCGTGCCCGTCATCAGCAGGGCGTTCTGGTTCTGGGTGATCGTAACGCCTTTGACCACCGGGTGGGTGCAATCCTTGAGGTAGATCCCGGCCCCGTAGCGGAGCCATTCGTCCTGATCGTTCTGGTGGTAGCTCAGCCAGTCGGCAAGGCTTTCCCGTTCGCGTTTGCTGGCCAGCCTGGGGCGATAGTTGTAGCTGAAATCGCAGTCGATCAGCTTGAGACTGTCCACATGGACGGCCATCAGCCCTACCTTGTACCCCCGCACGGAAAGGTTTTTGATGGTCACATTCCGGCTGTCCTTCACCAGGATGCCCAACCCTTTGAACTGGTCGGGCATATCGGTTTCAGCGGCGCCGTCCAGCGTGATGCCGGAAAAATCCAGCACAATATCCTCGCCCTGGACGGTAATTGCGGGCTGATCGAGGCTGTCGGCTCCCGGGAAATGATAGTCAGCGGTTTGGAATGTGGCGGAAGAACGGAGCAGTTGCCCGGCTTCGAGTTCGGAACCTTTGTCCGGTGAACAGCCGGTGAACAGCAAGAGAAGGAGTCCGCATCCCGGCAGGATAGAGTAGAGCCTTTTCAATTGTCTCGGTTTTGTTGTCCGGCAAATATACGCCTACTGCCGGAATTGCCTGTCACCCCGGAGGATTACTAAGCGAGCCCGGCCAAAAGACGGGCCGATTGGTAAGCCGGTTAATGCAGGGGTTAAACTGGCTTCTCAATCCCTGCGGGCTTAAGAATCCGGGATTGGGCGGGATTGTGTGTAATAGGCTTCTCAATCCCTGCGGGCTTAAGAATCCGTTACTGATCCAACCGGAATCCAAGCCTGATCCCCAGGTTGGTCTGGAAAATATTGGAAGTTTCATCGCCCAGGATCCATTCCTTGATGCCGCCGTTGGCTTTGGACAGCCCGTCCCAGGTAACCGAAGGGGTATAACGCAACCCGATGACCGGGGTGATGGTGACCAGGTCGCTCAGGCCGATGTCCAGCCCCAGCCCTGCGCCGATGTTGAAAGCTGTCGCATCGGCTTTGACCTCCAGTTCACCCGAAGTGTGGTCGAGGTTCCAGTACGAAACGCCCGGCGACAATTGGAAGAAAATGCCTTTGCTGAGGGGCGGACCGTGTTTGGAGAAGGTCGGACAATCACAGTCGCCTTTGAAATTGAGGAAGTAGATATTGGTATTGAAAAAGAAGCTGAACTGCCCGACCGAGGATTTGCCGTCCACTTCGGAAATGGTGGAATGGTAAAAGCCGGCATTGAGCTCGGGTAAAAATTCGATGCGGACATTCTTGAGCCGGAACCAGTAATCGATGCCGACCGCGGGACCGTTGCCGAGGAATTCCGCCAGTTCCTGATTGCTGCTGAACGGCGTCAGTTTCCATTGTTCCGCATTGTTCAGCCGGTACGCGCCGTTGATGCCGAACTGAGCGGAAAGGCTGAGTGTTGTAAGGGTGAAGATGGCGATAAGTCCGTTTTTTCTCATGTTGATCTTTTTCTCGGATATTCCAATAATTTGCCCTAAAGGATAACGGGAACGGGCCGTTTAAAGTATGGTACAAATATCCGTATCTTTGCGAAACTTTGAAATTCAAGCTGCGGGCAAGCCGATTCGGTTTGCAATTCTATGAAAACCAAGAAACTGGAAAAAGATAAGGTCAATGTGATCACCTTGGGGTGTTCAAAGAACCTGGTGGATTCAGAGAATCTGATCACCCAACTGAGGGGCAATGAATTTGACGTGGTGCACGACAGCAACGACGACGATGCCAATGTGGTGATCATCAATACCTGCGGGTTCATCGATCTGGCCAAACAGGAATCCATTGACACGATCCTCGAATACGCCGAGATCAAAAAGGAAGGGGGAATCGAGAAACTGTTCGTTACCGGTTGCCTTAGTCAGCGGTACAAGGACGACCTGGAGACGGAGATCCCTGAGGTGGACGCCTATTTCGGCACCCTGGAACTGCCCAACCTGCTGGCACGCCTGAACGCGGACTATAAACACGAACTGATCGGCGAACGCCTGATCACCACCCCCGAGCACTACGCATACCTCAAGATTTCGGAGGGTTGCAACCGGACCTGCTCTTTTTGCGCCATTCCGCTGATGCGGGGCGGTCACGTTTCCAGGCCCATCGAAGAATTGGTCAAAGAGGCCTCCAACCTGGCCAGGATGGGGGTCAAGGAGCTGATGCTGATCGCCCAGGAACTGACCTATTACGGGCTGGACCTGTATAAAAAGCGGGAATTGCCCCGCCTGTTGCACGCTTTGGCCGATGTGGAAGGTATCGACTGGATACGCCTGCATTACGCCTATCCCAGCAAATTCCCGCCGGAGATCCTCGATGTGATGGCCCAACGCCCGGAAATCTGCAATTACCTCGATATGCCGCTGCAACACGCCGCCGACGGGGTACTGGACCGCATGCGGCGGCAGATCACGCGCGCGGAGACCGAGGAGCTGATCCGGACGATCCGCCAAAAAGTGCCCGGACTGGGATTGCGCACCACCATGCTCGTCGGGTTCCCCGGTGAAACGGACCGCGAATTCGAGGAACTCTGCGATTTCGTCCGCGAAATGCGGTTCGACCGGTTGGGCGTCTTCCAGTATTCCCACGAAGAGGACACCCGGGCTTTTGACCTGCCCGACGACATTCCGGCCGAGGTCAAAGCCGACCGCGCCGCTCGTTTGATGGAAATCCAGCAGGATATCTCCTGGGAATTGAACCAGGAAAAGATCGGCAAGACCTTCAAAACCCTTTTCGACCGAAAGGAAGGCGGGTATTTTGTCGGCCGCACCGAATTCGACTCGCCCGAGGTCGATAATGAGGTATTGGTCCCGGCGGAAGATAATTATGCCCGGATCGGCGACTTTGCCATGGTCCGGATCACGAACGCAGAAGAGTTTGACCTGTACGGGGAGGTTGTTAAATCCTGATTCGCCGTTGGGGTAACCTGGTTGGGGTAACCTGGTTGGGGTAACCTGGTTGGGGTAACCTGGTTGGGGTAACCCTTGTGGTTACCCCCAAACAAAATTGATGCGACAACGAGAAGTTGTCGCCTCAACGCAAAAGCCCCCTGCGATTTCGCAGGGGGCTTTTGTTATCGATCGCTGTGGGGCAACCGCGGGGCAACCATGGGGCAGCCACGGGGGCAGCCACGGGGGCAACCACGGGGGCAACCACAAGGGTTGCCCTTACTAGCGGGTTGTTTGCGTTGCCCGTGAGAAGGATTTCTTGGTTTCTTTTTTCTTCACTTCCTTGGCTTCCAGGTCGCCGCTCAGGTCGGCCATGACCGGGGTAGCGATGAAGATGGAAGAGTAGGTACCGACCAGGATACCCACCAGGATGGCGAAGGCAAAACCTTTGATGCTGGCGCCGCCGAAGATAAAGAGCACCAAAACCACGAACAAGGTGGTCATGGAGGTGATCGTCGTCCGGCTCAACGTGCTGTTGATGGCCATATTGATCGTTTCGATCTTGTCGCGCTTGGTGTACGTGTTCAGGTATTCCCGGATACGGTCGAATACGATCACGGTATCGTTGATGGAATAACCGATCACCGTCAGGATAGCTGCGATGAAGGCCTGGTCAACTTCCATGGTAAACGGCAGGATGCCGTGGAACATGGAGAAGATGCCCAGGGTGATCAGGGTATCGTGGAACAACGCGATCACAGCGCCAAGGCTGTATTGCCACTTGCTGAACCGGATGAAGATGTACAGGAAGATCAGCAACAGGGCAAAAATGCCGGCCTCGAAGGCGCTTCGCTGAATGTCGTCGGCAATGGTCGGGCCCACTTTGGTGAAGCTGGTGACGTGTGTGCCGCTGAAATCCGGATTTTTGAAGTGCTCGATGGTAAGATCGCCGGCGACGATCGATTTGACGCCGTCGTACAGTTTTTGCATGACCAGGTCTTCAGCCGGCTCGCCATTCACCTGGTCGGCATCGATCAGGTAGTCGGTTACGACGTTGTAGGAGTTCGAAACGTCGACTGCTTTTACTACGGGGGCGCTGCCTTCGAAGGTCGTGGTCAGTGCCGTGCGCAATTGGTCGGCGTCAACGGGTACGGAAGGATCGATGGTCAGGTTGTAGGAATAGCCGCCCTTGAAGTCGACACCCAGGTCAAAGCCGCGGATAAAGAAGGAGGCAAGGCCCATCAGAATGATCGCGCCGCTGACCCCGTATGCCACTTTGCGCATGCCCATCCAATTGACATTGAGGTTGGACATGACGTTTTTGGACCAGCCCGTATCGAAGTTGATCGAGCGGCCTTTTTTCATCCACCATTCAATGATGAGGCGGGTAACCAATACGGCTGTGAACAGCGAGGAAATCACACCGATGATCAACACGATGGCGAAGCCTTTGATGGGGCCCAGACCGAAGTAATTCAGTACGATGGCCGTCAGCAGCGTCGTCACGTTGGCGTCGATGATGGCGGAGTAGGAATGCTTGAAGCCGTCGGTTACAGCCGAGGTCAGCGCCTTGCCTTCCCGCAATTCTTCGCGGATCCTTTCGTAGATGATCACGTTGGCATCCACCGCCATACCGATGGTCAATACGATACCGGCGATACCCGGCAGGGTAAGTACCGTACCGAAGGAGGCCAGCGCGGTGAAGATGAAAACGACGTTCAGCAACAGGGAGATCACGGATACAACCCCGCCTTTGCCGTAATAGATGATCATGAAAGCCATCACGATAAAGAAGCCGATGAGCAGGGCCAGCACGCTGTCCTGGATATTCTGCTTACCGAGCGACGGGCCGACCAGGTTTTCCTGGATGATCTTCATGGTAGCCGGCAGGCGGCCTACCTGGAGGATATTGGCCAGGTCGGTTGCGTCCTGAATGGTGAAATTACCCGTGATGGAAGAAACGCCGCCCGTGATCGGGTTGATCACCTGAGGGGCGGAGGCGACCTCACCGTCCAGTACGATGGCGATCTCGCGGTTCTGGTCCTGTGCCGCGGCGGTGGTCATCCGGCCCCAGGTGCGGGCGCCTTCATTGTCCATGCTCAGCGATACGGATACCTTATTGGTCTGCGGGTCCGGCTGCGGCGAAGCGCTGGAAACGTTCTCGCCGGTCAGCGGGGCAGAGCCGTCGCGCTCGGATTTGAGGGCATAGAGTTCGTAGAGGTTGGTCGACTTGTTGTCCGTCGGGTTGACGATGGCATCCCGGGAGAAAGCCCAGACCACATCCTCGGGGAAGAGTCCCTTGACGTCGTCGCGCTTGAGGTAGTTGAGGATCTGTTCGCGCTTGTTCTTTTCGGCTACGCCCATGACGGCGCGGCCGTAGGAGCCGTTGGTGACGGTCAGGATGCTGAACAGCGGACCGCGGGCAGCCGAGTTGTCGTAGATGGTATCATAGCTTGCAACGGATCCGGGTATGATATTACCTGTGGAATCCCTTTGCGGAACGGTATCGATCCTGGAGATCGTCGGTTCCAGATCCACTCCTTCGGTTTTGGCCAGCAATTCGTTGGCTGCGGAGAAATTAGGGAGGATCTCGGGGTCGGAAACGCGGTAGACATTCCGGAAGTCGAGCTGAGCGGTAGCCGACAGGAATTTGCGGGCGCGCTCGGGGTTATCGATGCCGGGCAGTTCGACCAGGATCAGGTCGCGATCCGGATCCTTGGTGACGTTGGGCTGGATAACGCCCATTTTGTCGATCCGTTTTTTGAGCAGGTCGAACGAGAGGTCGACGGTTTCGCCGGCTTTTCTCTTCAGTACGGCGATGACTTCGGAATCACTGCTGTTGTTGTCAATCTCGCTGCGGAGTCCCGGGTTGAGAATGAATATGGGCGCCAGCTTCTTGTCGCCGGCAATATTGCTCCAGGCATCGGCAAAGAGCGTAACGAAATCAGACTGTGTATTGGCCTGGGCTGCGGCGGCATCGTCGAGGGCCTGATTGAATGTTGGGTCTTTGGAATTCTTTGCAAGTGATCGAATAAATTCTTTAAGGTCCACCTGAAGGACAACGCTCATACCGCCTTTCAGGTCCAGACCGAGGTTGATCTGCTGCTCTTTCAGTTCCTGATAGGTGTACGACTTGATCAGGGGAATACGGAATACGGTTTCGGTAGAAACGCTGTCGAGGTATCCCGTCATTTTTGCCTTGTAGACACTATCCTGTTCGGTTTCGTCGGCGATGCCGGACGAAGCGGTTTTGGCATAAGCAGCGGCTTTTTTCTCCACAGCGGAGGACTTCAGCATGAAAACGCCCTGAATGACGGCCATCACGGCCATCGCGAACAGGAAAAACCTAACAACTCCTTTTCCTTGCATAACTCCAAAATTTAACCCAAAATCAGTTTTAAATGTAAAAACAAGTAGGTCGCCCCGCAGGTTGTCCGGGTTGTTTGTCCTTGAAAGCCAGTTTGTTAAAATATTGACTTCCAACGAAAAAAAACCTACCCTACGGAAAAACTGCGCAAATATACGGTAATAAATGTAAATGGGTTAAGAAATTTGCAAGTAGCCGTAATTTGGGTAAAGCCGTATTTTGCAGCCGGATATGAAGAACTGGATCATTGCGGTTATGGTTTTGTTGGCGCTCTTGGGGCTGGCCTGGGTGCAGGTCTATCTGCTCCGGGTCGGGTTATTGCTGGAGAAGGCGCGATTCGACCCCAAAATGGCCGCCGTGCTGGAGCAGGTCAACATCAGCATCGAAAAGTCGAAGGAAGTCCGGGCCATGGTCATAGAGGCCTACCGGGATACGGTGCAGCGGGAAGAGGTGCGAAGGCCGCTTCGGGATTCTCTGGAGGATATCCTGAGCCGGGAGCTGCTCTCCAGGGGCATTTCCGTGGATTTTGCCCTGACCCTCTGGGACGGATACGAAAAGCAGGCGGTGCTCACCTTTCCGGGGGCTGACCGCAGCGACCAACCGGCTTACCAGCATTATCAAAGGACCCTTTACGGCCGGATCGGCGCCGATTGCGGCTGCCGGCCTGTACTGGAGGTTCAGGTGACCAACCTGCTGGGATACCTGCTGGGCCGGCTGACGAGCCTGATCGTACTGTCGGTCCTGTTTGTCGGCTTGCTGGCCTTCAGTCTGGGCTGGCTGATCATCAAAACGAACCGGCTGCGGAAACTGGACCAGGTCAAGAACGACTTCATCAACAACCTTACCCACGAGCTGAAAACGCCGGCCTTTTCCACCTCGCTCCTCCTGCGGCTGCTGAGCGAAGCCCTTTCCGGTAAGAAAACCGAAAAAGCTGCCGAATACCTGGCCTTGCTGGAACGGGAAAACGAGCAACTGAAAGACCATATCGAGAAAGTGCTGGAACTGGCTTCGCTGGAAAGCGGGCAAAAGCATATCCAGGCCCGGCCTATCCATGTTCACGAATTGCTGGAAGAGGTTTGCCGGGATTATGCCCGCAAATCGGAAGAAAAGGAAGGGCGGCTTGAATTCCAATTGGATGCAGCCAATGACCTGGCGGAGCTGGACAGCGTCCACGTCAAGAACGCGGTACAGAATTTGCTGGAAAATGCCCTGAAATATACCGACAAACCGCCTGTCATCCGGGTATCGACGCATAATGCGGGGCCGTTTATTCATATCCGGATCCGGGACCGGGGAATCGGGATCGCGCCGGAGCACCAAAAGAAGATCTTTGACAAATTCTACCGCGCGCCTACCGGCAATTTGCACGAAGTGACCGGGTTCGGACTGGGCCTGCATTATGTCCGGCAGATCGTTCAGGCCCACGGAGGGCGGATCCAGCTGCAGAGCAGACCGGGTGAGGGATCGGAATTCGAACTCATCTTCAACCTGGCGGGAAAGGAGGCGATTATCGAATAAAATTGGCCTTTTATCAAAAAAAGTAGTTCCTGAAGAAGAATATTCGGATTTTAACTCTAATTTGGATCAAAATTTTAACCAACTAAAACGCTTATTATGGAACCTTTAGACTCTTCGAGAATACAACCTGACGCCCCGTTTTTCCCGGCAGCCATGCGATGGGGGTTGATCGGCGGTTTGATCTCCGTGATTTATTTTCTGCTGGGCAATACGCTGGGATTCGGCAGGCCGTCGGCGGGTATTGCCATGATCGCCGTCAATTTTGTGGTCAGCCTGGCCATTTCGGTGATTGTTGCGGTTATGGCCATCAAGGCATACCGGGATAAGGACCTCGGCGGTTACATCAACTTCGGCAAGGCTTTCCTGACCGGTTTTGTCGCCTTATTGATCTCCGGCGTAATCGGCATCATCTTCTCCTATATCTATATGAACTTCATTGAGCCGGATTATGCGCAAAATGTCATGCGCGAATCGATGGAAATGATGGAGGACTTCGGTGTGCAGATGGATGACGCCCAAATGGAAGAAGCCATGCAGCGCGGCGGCAACCCCGGATCGATCATGAGCATGTTGTTCGGATTCCTGGGCTCGGCCTTTTTCTCCGCGATTATTTCCCTGATTGTCGGCGCGGTCATGAAAAAAGACCCGGCGGCAAATGTCTGATCAATATTGAATATGCCTGCTAAAATTCGTTTTGGGGCAATAGCAGGAACAGCGACCGTAGTCCTGTTCCTGCTTTTTTATTGGATTGACCGGCCTTTGGTCAACCACCCCGCATTGTGGTGGGGATCCATGATCCTTTACCTGGTTTTCATGTACCGGGCGGTGAAAAGCGCCGCTCCCGGCGATTTCAGGTCGGCGCTCCAGCCCGCTTTTCTCACCTTTGTGGTGGCCAACGCCCTTTTTTACCTGTTTTATTACCTGTTATTCGGCGTATTTGACCCCGGACTGGTAGATTTGCAGCGCGAAACCATGGTTTCGGACCCGCGGTTCGGCCAGGCTTTTGAAAACTACGACCTGAAGGTCACACTGGGCAATACGTTTTTTCGTTATTGTTACAGCCTGATCGGCGGTTTTATCCTGTCGCTGGGCGTGGCGGCTGCGGGGAGACGGTAGACGGTGGACGGGAGACGGGAGACGGTGGACGGGAGACGGTGGACGGTGGACGGGAGACGGTGGACGGGAGACGGTGGACGGGGTCCGACTTCGCCGAGGCTTCGTCGGACGGGGGATGGGGATGTGTTGATGCGTCGGCCTATCGCCTTTTTTCCCGGCTTACGACCAGCAGACTTACAACTTACGACTTACAACTTACGACTTACGGCTTACGGCTTATGCGACGGAAAATCTTCCGTTGCTACACACAACTAAAAAATGGAGATTGATCTTTCAATAGTGGTGCCTTTGTTCAACGAGGAAGAATCCCTGCCGGAGCTGGAAGCCTGGATCAGGCGGGTGGCAGAGCGTGAAAAGCTGGCCTATGAGATCCTTTTTGTGGATGACGGTAGCATAGACGGCAGTTGGGCGGTTGTTGAGGCATTGTGCCGGAACAACGACAAGGTTCGCGGCATCAAGTTCCGGCGCAACTACGGGAAATCTGCCGCGTTGAATGTCGGTTTTCAGGCGGCAAAAGGCCGGGTGGTCATTACGATGGATGCCGACCTGCAGGACAGCCCGGATGAGATCCCTGAGCTTTACCGGATGATCCGGGAGGATGGATTTGACCTGGTTTCGGGTTGGAAAAAGAAGCGCCACGACCCGATCTCGAAGACCCTGCCGTCCAAGTTCTTCAATTCGGTCGTGCGCCGGAGCAGCGGCATTCAGCTGCATGATTTCAATTGCGGGTTGAAGAGTTATCGCAGCCAGGTGATCAAGAGCATCGAGGTGTACGGCGAAATGCACCGTTACATCCCCTTGCTGGCCAAATGGGCGGGGTTTCGCAAGATCGGCGAAAAGGTTGTGGAACACCGGGCCCGGCAGTACGGCGTCAGCAAATACGGTTGGCAGCGGCTGATCACCGGGTTTCTCGATCTGCTGTCCATTACCTTTGTCGGCCGGTTCGGGCGGCGGCCCATGCACCTGTTCGGTACGCTGGGCACGCTGATCTTCATTATCGGATTCTTTTCGGCCGCCTATATCGGCATCAATAAGCTGATCATGCTCAGCAAAGGCCTTCGCGCTATCCTGGTGACCAGCAACCCTTATTTCTATATTGCCCTGACCTGCATGGTGCTGGGGACCATCCTGTTCATGACGGGCTTCCTGGCCGAGCTCATCATCCGGAGCGCGCCGGACCGGAACCACTACCTGATCGAAAAGCGCCTCAATGAGTAAGATCCTTATCTTGTCGCCGGCCCATCCGTTGCGGGGCGGTATTGCCTCTTCCTCGGAGCGGCTGGCTTATGCCTTTCAGGAGCAGGGGCATGATGTAAAGATCATTTCCTTCCGGTTGTTGTACCCGAATTTCCTTTTCCCGGGCAAAACCCAGTATACGGACGATCCGCCGCCGGAAGGGTTGGCGATCGATACCCTGGTCAATGCGATCAACCCGTTCAATTGGCTGGCGGCAGGGCTGAAGATGCGCCGCGAAAAGGCGGATGTCATCGTGGTCCGATACTGGCTCCCGTTAATAGGGCCATGCCTGGGTACGGTACTCCGACTGGCACGGCGCAGAAATACGAAGGTTGTAGCGATTACGGACAATGTCATTCCGCACGAAAAAAGGCCCGGCGACCGGCTGTTTACCCGGTATTTCATCGGTGCGGCCGACGCCTTTGTGGTCATGTCCCGCTCGGTGGAGGATGATATCCGGCAATTCACCCGCACCAAGCCCGTCAGGTACGCTCCGCATCCGATCTATGACAATTACGGCGCTCCGGTTGACCGCGAAACGGCGCTCCGGCATTTGGGGCTGCCTGCGTCGGATCGGTATATCCTGTTTTTCGGCTTTATCCGCAAGTACAAGGGGCTCGATCTGTTGCTGGAGGCCATGGCTGATGAGCGGGTGCGGCGGTTGGGATTAAAGTTGGTCGTTGCCGGGGAGTTTTATGAAGATCCGGAACCCTATCAGGAACTCATCCGGAACAAAGGGCTGGAGGACCAGGTCGTGTTACACCCGGATTTCATACCGAACGAAGCCGTGAAATATTACTTTTGCGCGGCCGATCTGGTGGCGCAGACGTACCGTACGGCCACCCAAAGCGGCATCTCGCAGATGGCGTATCATTTTGCGGTACCGATGCTGGTGACCAATGTCGGCGGCTTGCCCGAGATCGTGGAACACGAAAAGGCGGGGTATGTCGTGCCGGTCGATCCTGCGGCCATTGCCGGGGCCATTGTCGATTATTTCGAACGGGACCGGCGCGCGGAGATGACCAGGGCGGTGGTTGCCCGGCAGAAGGATTTTTCGTGGGAGCGGATGGTTCGGGCGGTGTTGGAATGATATGATTGGTTCGATTGATTCGATTGATCGATTGATACGATTGATACGATTGATTCGATTGATTCGCCACGCCGCGTTGTGGTCGATTGATGCGATTGATTTAACCGGCCAAAAGGTTGCTCTTGATCAGGGGATGATCTGATTCGATCGGGGTAATCGGCCCAATAATAAAATAGAAACAATAAACAAGCCGGGTGGAAAAGCATGCAGTTATAGATAACCAGGTGGCATTCAAGGCAGTGGTGATCTCCGGGATCCTGTTGGGGTTGCTGTTGTTGCTGCTGGATTGGGCCGCGTTTCGCCTGTCGCCGGAAGCCACCACCTTCACAAGGGCGGCAAAGACCGGGGTTAGCCTGGTCCTGTTTTGGGTGGTCTGCACGAGTACGTTGCGAAGTATTGAGCGGTTGCGCAAGAAGATTCCCGGGCTGAAATTGTTGGCAGCCGGCATCGGGGTAGCCGTGGTCGGGGTATTGCTGCACCAGCTGGCTTTGCAAACGCTGGCATGGCTCAAGTCGGCCTGGGCGCCTGCCCCCGACTATGCGATGTTCCTGTTTTATGCCGGCGGCGGGTTTATTGCCGCGGTCATCTCACTGATCAATTTCAGGGTGAGGAACAAGCGCCTGGGAAATATCCTGGAGGTATTGTTCATCGCTTTGGTGGCCTGGCTGTTTTTCTTCTTTACAAAATAAGTGTTCATGCATTCCAGAATAAAGAAGGCTGTCGCGGAGAGCATTGCGACCAAGCAAGCGTTGCTGGCGGACGAGCAGCTATTGGGAAAAGTGGATCAGGCCGTATCCAGCTGTGTTGAATGCCTGCGCAACGGCGGCAAGATCCTGTTTTGCGGAAACGGGGGCAGCGCGGCGGATGCCCAACACCTGGCAGCTGAATTGTCGGGGCGGTTTTACTTCGACCGGGAGCCGTTGTATGCTGAGGCGCTCCATGTAAATACGTCGTTCCTGACGGCAGTAGCCAATGACTATTCCTACGACGAAGCCTTCGCCAGGATGGTGCGGGCAATGGGCCGGACGGGGGATATCCTGTTTGGCATGTCTACTTCGGGCAATTCGCCGAATATCCTTCGGGCTGCCGAGGACGCGATCAAGACCGGCATGACGGTCATCGGGATGACGGGGGCCGACGGGGGGAAATTGCGGGATCTGAGCCATATTTTATTGAATATGCCCAGTAAAGACACCCCGCGCATACAGGAATGCCATATGTTGGTGGGGCATTTGATTTGCGAGCTTGTTGAGGGGGAGTTGTTTAGTCGTCCGTAGCGTCGCCAACCAGGCCATGCGTCAGCCAGGTTATCCATCGTAACGTAACAAAAACCGACCTCCCCGATTTGCCATCACATACCGGCCCTACAGGCCGGGAACCCAATGTTCAAACCAAGTGCTACAGATATCGCGGACCTGACGGCCCGCATGGCTGTTTTGCCATGAAGAAAGATTTTCCTTACGAGAAAGCTCCGTCGTAAGTTGTTTAGTTGTAAGTCGTAAGCGGTGCAGGGTCCGGTTTCGGCGCCTTCAATTGAAAACCCAACGCATCAACCTCGCCTCGTCATGGCAGCCATAAGCAACCCCCGTCCGATGAAGCCTCGGGCGACGGCGGGCATCATCCCACGTCCGCCATAGCCCTAAGGCGACGGCGGGCAGCATCCCACGTCCGCCATAGCCCTAAGGCGACGGCGGGCAGCATCAACCAATCCAAACCGAAGTCATTGTCAGGGAGCCGCCGACTGCCTTGTCGTTGAAGAATTCGACCGTATCGCCTTTTTCCTGCAGGCCCAGGCTATAGATCAGCGGGTAGTAATGATCGGGAGTTGGGATGGCCAGTTGGGCGGCGCGGCCCAGTTGTTGATAATCGAGCAGCGGTTGGTGGTTGCCGTCGGCGATGTGTTGTTTGAAGAGCGTGTTCATTTCAAGGGCCCAATCGAAGCCGAATTCGGGTTCGTTGAGCTTGTCCCAAGCCACCATGCGCAGGTTGTGCACCATGTTGCCGCTGCCGATGATGAGGACGCCTTTTTCGCGCAAGGCAGCCAGTTCGCGGGCCAGTTCGTAGTGGTATTTTGCCGGTTGGTGGTAATCGATGCTGAGTTGCAGGACCGGAATATTCGCATTGGGGTACATATGGCGCACCACCGTCCAGGTGCCGTGGTCGAGGCCCCAGTCGTGGTCGAGGCCGACCTGGGTTTTGGTGACCAGGCGGGCGGTTTCTCCGGCCAGTTCAGGGCTGCCTGGGGCGGGGTATTCCACTTCGAACAATTCCCGGGGGAAGCCGCCGAAGTCGTGGATGGTCCTGGGGTGCTCCATGGCCGTGACGTGGGTGCCGCGGGTCAGCCAATGCGCAGAGACGCAGAGGACGAATTTGGGCGTCGGAATCTTTCGGCCCAACTCCTGCCATTGTTCACTGAAAGCGTTTTCCTCGATGCCGTTCATCGGCGACCCGTGCCCGATAAACAGGACGGGCATTTTTTCTTCACCGGATTTCATCGTTCCGGCAACTTGCGCAAGCGATCCTAACGAAAACATAGCGGTTGCTCCTCCCAGGTATTTAATGAATGTCTTTCGGTTCACTCAAACGGTGTTAGTTGTAAGTTGTAAGTCGTAAGTTGTAAGTCGTAAGTTGTAAGTCGTAAGTTGTAAGTCGTAAGTTGTAGGTCACGTACTACTTAAGGCTTACGACCTGCATTTTTTCAAATTGGATTTATTCGACTTCCACGATCATCTCGATCTCCACGGCAATATTCCTGGGCAGCGAGCCCATGCCGACGGCAGAGCGGGCGTGTTTGCCGCGATCGCCGAATACGGCCACCATCAGGTCGGAAAAACCGTTGATGACTTCCGGTTGGTTGCCGAAATCAGGTGTGCCGTTGACCATGCCCAACACCTTAACAACGCGTTTGACCCGGTTGAGGTTGCCGAGTTCGGCTTTCAGCACTTCCAGGAGGCTGATGCCGGTCAGTCTGGCGGCTTCGTACCCTTGCTCTACTGAGAGGTCGGCGCCGACTTTTCCGGTGATGAAGGTGCCGTCGTCCTTCTGCGGGCCCTTGCCGGAAAGGAAAAGCAGGTTACCGGTTCGCACGGCGTTCACGTAGGTTGCCACCGGAGAAGAGGCTTCAGCCAGTTGGATGCCCATTTCGGCCAGGCGGGCCTCCGGATTATAGGCCGGATCCTGGTTGGTCGGTTGGTTCATAGATTGATCGGTCTGGTTATTACAGGACAGTGAAAGGGTTGCAAAGGTCAGGAAAAGTATGGGTTTCATAGATGGCGATTGTTCAATTGATTCGATTGTTGGATTGATTCGATTGTAGGCGTCCGACGGTTGGTCAGCCTAATCCAATCAAATGACCGGCTAAATATACGGCGGGAAAATAAATGTCAGGACTTATGGAAGCGGTGGTAGAACAATTTAAGGTCGGATACCCATTCTTCGGCTTCTTCCTCCTGGTGGTTGACCTGGAGTTCGGGGTCAAAGGATTTGAAATCGGCTTCTTTATACTCGTAAATGGACCATTCTCCGTTGGAGAACTCCAGGGAGGTGAGGCTTTCTACCCAGTCGCCGGAGTTGAGGTAGATGACGGTTTTGCCGGATTTTGTTCTGACCTGTCGCATCTGCGGAATATGGATATGGCCGCAAAGGACGTAATCGTAGTCTTGTTCGCCGGCCAGTTCGATGGCGGTATTTTCAAAATCCGAGATGAATTTGACCGCTTTTTTTACGCCGAGCTTGATCTTGCGGGCAAAGGACATGCGGGAGTACCCCAGGGAGGTTCGGATCTTGTTGACCCAGCGGTTGAGCACGATGAGCCAGTCGTAACCTTTGCCGCCCAGGCGCGCGATGAGGGGAGAGAATTTGATGGAAGCGTCGAAAATGTCGCCGTGGAATATCCAATATTTGTGGTCGTTCAGCCGCAGGAGGAGTTTGTCGCGCAGGCAGATATTGCCAGTATGAAAATTGGAATAGCGGCGAAGGGTATCGTCGTGATTGCCGGTGATGTAGTAGACTTTCGTACCCTTGGCGGCCATGCGCAGGATGCGCTGGATGACCTCGAGGTGTTCTTTGGGGAAGTAGCGTTTTCTGAATTCCCAGATATCTATGAAATCGCCGTTAAGGATCAGGGTGGCGGGCTTGATGCTTTTAAGATAGTTGAGCAGTTCTTTGGCGTGACAGCCGTAGGTTCCTAAATGCACATCGGAAATTACAACGATATCGATTTCCCTTCTCATGTTGGTTTGGGCAGGTCATTCGGACCAAATCGAGGGCAAAGTTGGAATTCAATTATTAACCCATTGTGAAAATATGTTTATCAAATAATTAACAAATATGTTCAAAATGGCGGTCCTTATCTGATTTATTTACAATCAGTTAAGGGAAATTTATTGAAACGGTAAAGCCGGTTTTTAGGGCGGGTGTTTGGGGCTGTCTACTTTTGCAGCATGGGCAAATACACTTCTACCGATCAGTTCAAGGACTGGCTGTTCAGCAAGATTCACGGCAGCCAATTGGTGTACAATACCTGCTGGGAGGATCCCCGGTGTGACCGTGAATTGCTTGACATTCAAAGAGATAGTAAGATTGTCATGATCACCAGCGCGGGATGCAACGCCCTGGATTATTCGCTGGACAAACCGGAGGCGATCCATTGCGTGGATATGAACCCCCGGCAAAACGCCTTGCTCGAATTGAAGCTGGCGGCCTTCCGGCAACTCGATTTCGAAGACTTTTTCCAGCTTTTCGGGCGGGGTTTTCACCCCAATATGGAAGACCTGTACTACCTGCGGTTGCGCAGCAGCCTGCCGGCGACGGCCCGGGCCTATTGGGATAAGAAATGGATCTATTTCAACGGTAAAGGTATTCGCAGGAGTTTCTACTACCGCGGAACCTCGGGGTCCATTGCCTGGATGTCGCGTCAGTTCCTGAAATCAAAAAGGCGGATTTACCGGGGGGTGCAGGCCATGCTCAACGCCGACTCCCTCCAGGAGCAAATGGGTTGGTATTGGCAGGTCGAACCGATGCTGATGCGGTCGGGCATCCGGCGGGTGGTCAACCAGCACCTGACCATGAGCCTGATCGGGGTACCCCGCGACCAGCAATTGTTGTTCCGCCACGAGTACGAATCCGGCGCTTTGGGGTACCTGCGGGATTGCCTTCGCAAGGTATTCGCCGACCAGCCGGCAGCCGACAACTATTTCTGGAAGGTTTACCTCAATGGATGCTATACGCAGGATTGCTGCCCGGAATACCTGAAAGCGCGCAATTTCGACTGGTTCAAAAAGCCGGAAACCGAGATCCGCACCCATACGAAGACAATCACCCAGTTCCTGAAATCCAACCCCGGCGAGTACAGCCATTTCGTATTGCTGGATCACCAGGACTGGATGGCGTTCAACGCTCCCAGGGAACTGGAAGAGGAATGGCGGTATATCCTGCAGAACAGCCGGCCCGGAACAAAGATCCTGATGCGTTCGGCTGCCTCGGAGATCCGGTTTTTCCCCGATTTTGTGCTGGAACGCGTACATTTTGAAAAAGAAAAAGTGGAGGAAGTGCAGAAGAATGACCGGGTAGGGACGTATGCCAGTACTTATCTGGGGGTGGTGAGGTGAGAGTCCGGAACGGGATTGTTCAAAACAGTGTTTTCACGCAAAGACGCAAAGATGCAAAGATCTGATTTTTAGCATGCGCAGCTTGCTAAAAATCCGGTTGACACAAAATTCTGAACGGTCCTGCCGGAATATGAAGATCTGCGACGCCGGTTGAAAGCAATCACATGCCGGCCCTACAGGCCGGGAACCCAATATTCAAACCGAGTGCTACAGATATCGCGGACCTGACGGCCCGCACAGCTGTTTTGTCATGAAGGAAGGATTTCCTTACGCGAAAGCTCCGTTAGGACTTACAACTTACGACGCATGATCATGTGTCCCTACTTACGACTTACAACTTACAACTTACGACTTACAACTTACGACCAATAAAATGAACGCAGCGACCGCAAAAGTAGAAACGCACCAGAACGAAAAAATGCAGCGGTATTACCGCCGTCATGCCGCGATCTATGATCTGAGCCGGTGGACTTTCCTGTTCGGCAGAAGAGAGGTGATCAGGCGATTGCCGTTTGAATGGGATGAGGCGATTTCCGTATTGGAGATCGGCTGCGGGACGGGGTACAACCTGGAAACGACAGCTAAAAATTTTCCGAACGCCCGATTGACCGGTCTGGACGTTTCGGCGGATATGATAGACCGGGCCGCTAACCGGCTGATACCATTCAAAGACCGGGTTACGCTGATCCAAAAGCCTTATCAAAGGGGGGGAGGCGAGTGGGGAGACGGATTCGATGTGATCCTGTTTTCCTACTCGCTCACGATGATCAACCCGCAATGGGAATCGCTCCTGCTGCAGGCAAAAGCCGATTTGAAGCCGGGCGGCATACTCGCTGCCGTTGATTTTCACGACTCGCGGTTCGGGTGGTTCAAACGCCATATGGGCCGGAACCATGTGCGGATGGACGGTCATTTGACGCCGGTTATGGAGCAGGCGTTTTCGGCGGAGGTGTCGGAGGTGAAGGGGGCTTATCTGGGGGTATGGGATTATTTTGTGTTTTTGGGGAGGAAGGAGGGGTGATGGATGAGGGCACTCAGGTGAAAGGTGGTTGAAGGGGTGACCACTGAGGGCACTCAGGGCACTCAGGTGAAAGGTGGTTGAAGGGGTGACCACTGAGGGCACTCAGGGCACTCAGGTGAAAGGTAGTTGAAGGGGTGACCACTGAGGGCACTCAGATGAAAGGTGGTTGAAGGGGTGACCACTCAGGGCACTCAGGGCACTCAGGTGAAAGGTGATTGAAGGGGTGACCACTCAGGGCGCTCAAAAAATTAACCCTCCGGTCTACTTCCAGATGGAACAACCAGGAGGGTTAATTCTTGAATTTTCATCAATCCAATCTCAAGCTGCTTCAACTTCCTGCTGATAACAAACGGGGTGTAGTTTTATAGTTGAGCAAGCAATAAAAAGTCAGTTAAACTTTCCAGCCGAAAAAAGAATATGCAGGTATTTCTTGCCAATGAATATTGAATTGCAATCGGGGTCTTACCATCTTTCAGAAATCCTCGATGACCGTACAGGTATGGTAAGAATGGCAGCGCTCATCCGCCTTTCAGAAATTGAATTTTCAGCTATTATGCCGCTTATCCATCCCGGGTAGCAGCGGATGGAGAATCATTGGGACAGCAGGATTATTTTGAGGCAATCAAAAGTCTCGCAGCACGGTGGTTACAAAAATACACCGGAAATAACTAGTTTTTTTATCGGATCGGCTTTTCATTCAAATTTTCAATGGTTTGCTAAAATTCTGAAAACCAAACAAGTAACCGAGTGAAATATTTTACCTGAAATTTCAACTCAGCTGAAATATTTCACCATTGCCGGATTTTTTATTGCTTTGTAAAGAAATGAACACTTAAGCTCCCATTATGTATATGAAACTCTTTGAAGAGCGATACAACACCTTATTGCATTGGCTGTGGATAAGCGGAAACGGCAACCTCGCAAAAGCGGCCGAAAAATTGAAAACCTCTGCTCCTTCTTTGTCAAGGTATCGAACTGTAAAGGAAAATAAAGGCGTTTTCCAACCTCTCCGGGCTAAAGAAAAAGAGTCGGAAGGGCGTAACCGGCTGGTCTTTGCCATGGAAGAACTGTTGAATTACACTTTCGACCAGGACGCCGTGGGGTATAAGGACCGTGAAGGGCATTTAATTCAAATCAAATACCGGAACGGCTCCATTGCCAAGGACCAGCAAGGCGAGGTAATGCTGCTGGTTCGCCCCAATACGCCGGTTGCCGCCCAAAGCCTGTCCGACCTGAACCTGGAAGGCGTCCGCCGGGTCCATTTAAGGGTGACCGACTCCATTCTTGAAAACCTCTTCAACCGGGCCAAACGGGAGATCAGGGTATTGACCACGTATTCCTCTCACCTCGAAAAACTCAAGGATTGCCTGCAAAATGCCATCAACCGGGATTGCCGGATCAAGATCCTGATGCTGCATCCCACATCCGAAGCCGCCCAATTGAGGCAAAAGGGCATTTATGTGTTGGATAATTCCATTGACATCGCCAAAGAAATCAGCAAGAATATCGTCATTTTCAAGGAGTTGCAAAAATCAGCCCGGGGAAATCTGGAGTGGCGGTTCTTTAACGAAGTACCGGGGTTGCAGTTATTCGCCGTGGATGACATTATGCTTTGCGGATGGTTTTTTTACGGAGAAAAATCGGATGAAAAACCATTTGTGGAGGTTACCTTGTCCAATCCGATCGGGCAGACGGTAAACAAACACTGGGATAATCTGTGGAATAACAATGGCGAGAACTGGAAAAATACCACCGTGTACCGGTGCTTTTTCGTATTGGACAACAAGATCGACAAGTTCATTCTGGAGATCAATAATTACAACCATAACGTCCGGATCAGGAGCACCCATTCAAAGGACACCTATTCGGGCTCCATTTATTATTTCAACAACCACTGTACCATCCGGGTCGGAACGGATTTTTCAGAAAGGCACCGCAAAGACCGGCTGGGCACCTTTACCCTGCATTGCTCGAATAAGATCCTGAATGAGGACCTGACAATCGGCGTATTCACCAACCTGGACCCGCTGGACAATCCGTACAGTACGCTGATGGTCCTCCAAAAAACGGATAAGGCCGGCGACGAAGCTTTCGAGGTACCGGAGGTCATTCGCAATTTCTTGCTCTCCAACGAAAGGTCCGCCTATTTCGAAGCGGATAAATCAGCCATACGCGCACTGATCAGGGGGCTGGATGAGTTGAAAAAGCCTTCCTGACGGGCTCACTTCAAATTCCCGATCATATCCTCCGGGATGACCCACTCGTCGAATTGTTCGGCGGTGAGCAGGCCCAGTTCGATGCCGGCCTGTTTGAGCGTTTTCCCTTCCTTATGGGCCTTCTTGGCGATCTTGGCGGCGTTGTCGTAGCCGATCTTTGTGTTGAGGGCCGTGACGAGCATCAGCGAGTTGTTGAGGTGTTCCTTGATGCGCTCGTAATTGGGTTCGATGCCGACGGCGCAATGCTCGTTGAAACTGTCGCAGGCGTCGCCGATAAGGCGGGCGGAGATCAGGAAGTTATAGATGATGACGGGCTTAAAGACGTTGAGCTCGAAGTGGCCGGTTGCGCCGCCGATGTTGATGGCGACATCGTTGCCGAGCACCTGGGCGGCGGCCATAGTGAGGGCTTCCGACTGGGTGGGATTCACCTTGCCCGGCATGATGGACGACCCCGGTTCGTTTTCGGGGATGTTCAGTTCGCCGATGCCGCTGCGCGGGCCTGACGCCAGCATGCGGATATCGTTGCCGATCTTCATCAGGGCGACAGCGGCCGTTTTCAGGGCGCCGTGGGCTTCCACCAGCGCGTCGTGGGTGGCGAGGGCTTCGAATTTGTTCTCAGCGCTCACGAAGGGCAACCCGCTCAATTCAGCGATCTTGGCGGCTACTTTTTCGGCGTAGCCGTGGGGGGCGTTGAGCCCGGTACCGACGGCGGTACCGCCCAGGGCCAGTTCGGCTACATGGGGCAGGGTGTTCCTGATGGCCCGCATGCAATGGTCGAGCTGGGATACGTAGCCGGAGATCTCCTGCCCGACGGTCACGGGCGTGGCGTCCATGAAGTGGGTGCGGCCGATCTTGACCACATGCATGAACAATTTCGACTTCTCGGCCAGCGTATTGCGCAGCTTCTGGATGCCCGGCAGGGTCACCTCCACCAGGATCTGGTAGGCGGCGATGTGCATGGCGGTCGGGAACGTATCGTTGGAGGATTGGGATTTATTGACGTCGTCATTGGGATGCAGCACCTTCTTTTCGTCGAGGAGTTGGCCGCCGTCAAGGACATGCCCCCGGTTGGCGATCACTTCATTGACGTTCATATTGGATTGGGTACCGGATCCGGTTTGCCAGACCACGAGCGGAAACTGATCGTCGAGTTGGCCGGCGCTGATCTCGTCGCATACGCGCCCGATCAGGTCGGTTTTTTCACGGGACAGGATGCCCAGGCCGTGGTTGGTCAGGGCCGCCGCTTTTTTGAGGATGGCAAAAGCGCGGATGACCTCAACGGGCATGCGCTGGCCGCCGATGCGGAAATTCTCGGAAGAGCGCTGGGTTTGCGCGCCCCAGTATTTGTCGGCCGGCACCTCAATTGGGCCCATGCTGTCGCGTTCGGTACGGAAGCTCATGATATGGATATTGGATTTTGGGTGCAAATATAGTTCGGGAGCCGGGGAAATGGAACGAATCGGGGAAATAGGTGGGAAATTATTTGCCGCTTACCCGCCTGTACCTTCCAACGACCGGCTGAGACGAGCAATTAACCTTGTATGAGAGCCGGGAACCCAAATAATAACTTAACTTTGGATTCAGGATGCATGCTGCCGAAAGGAAAAGAAACAGCCGATGCGCCTGGAATTTAAAAACAACCTTTAACTCACCTGTCCTGCAATATCGGTCAGGTTAAAAAACAACCGCCATGAAAGACCTCACCTTAACCGTCACCATCGACGAAGCCAACCAGATCCTGGATGCTTTGGGTGACAAGCCCTTTGCACAAGTTTATAATTTGATCGGCAAGATCCAGCAACAGGCGGCCGCCCAACTGCAGGAACCGATGCCTATGCCTGAAGCAAAGCAATTGAAGCCGAACGAAGAGGGTGTCAGCCTGAACCCGAATGAAATGGGAAGCAAACCGAAATGAACGGACTCAGGCATTGAAAATGCGGATCAAGGGCTGGATTCTCTTGATCCGCAAAACAAACCACCTTTTTTACCATGGAAATTACCGACCTCATCAAAGCCAACAGCCGGGACCTGTCACTAGAGTTCCAATGGCTTCGGCGCATAGTGGATACCCACCTGAAACTCCATTTCGGCCAGGAAGCCGATTTTGCCGGCATATCCGAAATCCAGCCGCCCGATGTGGGCAATTCGGACTCCAACTGGGCGGCGCTCGTCCGGAAATTCAAGCCCACTTTCGAGGAGCGGCTGGCGCTGGTGCTGGCCCTGGCGCCGTGCATGGAACCGCGCTTGCTGGATGTGTTTTTCACCAGGAATCCGATCAGCAACCGGCCTTTCTCCGAATTCGGCGGCATATCGGATGGGTCGGCAGGCGGATTCATACCCACGGAGGAGACCTTGCTCTTCCTGTTGTCCGACGGTCAGCTCGACCGGCGGTTTGCCGCACAGCAGCTTTTCCTGCCCAGCCACTTCTTTGCCCGCGAAAACCTCCTGACCCTGGTGCGGGAAGACCGCCTGAATTTGCCCATGACGGCCGTACTGTCCGTTCCGGCAGCCCTGCTGGCCAGTCTCACGCATGGGCAGCCCCTTAAACCCGGCATCGGTACGGATACCGTGGCAGGCCGGGTGAGCGGGGGCGCCGGCGGAGGCGGCCAGGCTCAGAATCCGGGATAAATACTGGCAGAAATGACCTGTTGGGCTGACCGGTGAAAGTAAAAACAGGATTAAATTTTATCGTTTTTTCGCTCTATCCGTTTCCAAAAAACGCCAGAGCCCCTATCTTTAGCCCCCGACTAAACATTCCCGCCTCAAGGGCTGTTCAGTAGGAAGCATCCATTTCATTCACATCAAAACCAATAATAATCATGGCTTTTAAACTTCCTGATTTGCCTTACGGGTACGACGCCCTCGAACCGCATATCGACGCGCGCACCATGGAAATCCACTACACCAAACACCACAACGGGTATGTAACCAACCTCAATAAAGCGATAGAAGGCACTGATCTGGAAAATAAATCGCTCGTGGAGCTGATGCTGCACGTCTCCAACTATTCCACGGCAGTCCGCAATAACGGCGGGGGGCACTATAATCACTCCCTGTTCTGGAAGGTCATGTCGCCTAACGGCGGCGGCGAGCCGAGCGCTCAAATGAATATCGCCAAAGCCATCAACCAGTCCTTCGGTTCGTTTTCGGCCTTCAAGGAGCAATTTGCCAACGCGGCTGCGACCCGCTTCGGCTCCGGCTGGGCCTGGCTTTGCGTATCCGGAAACGACGAACTGTTCATCACTTCCACCCCGAATCAGGACAACCCCCTGATGGACGTAGCCGAAAAGCGCGGCATGCCGATCCTTGGGCTGGATGTCTGGGAACACGCGTATTACCTCAACTACCAGAACCGCCGGCCGGACTATATCCAGTCCTTCTTCA
Organism: Lewinellaceae bacterium; assembly: GCA_020636325.1. Classification (GTDB taxonomy): domain Bacteria; phylum Bacteroidota; class Bacteroidia; order Chitinophagales; family Saprospiraceae; genus JACJYC01. Next base: position 201,584 of record JACJYC010000003.1, on the reverse strand, counting down.
ACCTGATCAACTGGCAGGAAGTGACCGAGAATTACAACGAGGCCAATAAAGGCGCGATGAAGTTGTAGGCAGGCGCCGGACCAGTTGCTTGCAACCGGACCCGGGATGGAAAAAGAAAATCGGTGCCGAAATCAAACGGCACCGATTTTCTTCGTTATAAAGGGACGCGCGGCCAACAGATCTTGTGTCGGCGGCTGTCGCGATCAGCAATAATGGTCAAACGCCATTTTCAGGTTTTGTCCGATGATTTCCGCGGGGCGGCCTTCGATATGGTGGCGCTCCAGGAAATGGACCAGTTTGCCGTCCTTGAACAAAGCTACCGACGGGGAGGAAGGCGGGTAGGGGAGCATAAACTCCCTTGCCTTGGCGGTTGCTTCCATATCAACGCCGGCGAATACCGTAAACAAATGGTCGGGCGTCTTTTCGTTGGTCAGCGCAAACCGAACACCCGGGCGGGCATTGCGGGCGGCGCAACCGCAAACCGAATTAACGACGACCAGCGTGGTGCCCTCGGCATTGTCCAGGGCATTTATTACTTCTTCCGGCGTCGTCAGGCTTTCAACACCCATTTCTTCCAGTTCCATCGCCATCGGCGCAGTCAATTCTGCTGGATACATATTAAGCTGTTTTTTGAATTTGTGGCAAAATTAGTGGATTTCCCGGTTTCGGACCCGCCTTTTCAGGACAAATCTCCTGCCTTATCGATATATACAACTGGTCAGGGAGCTTGGTTCACTTATCTTCCGAAATGTGACTTTCCTTTATTCCGGCGTCTAATAGAACAAAGTACGACTCCTTACCAGCTGCAGCAATTAGCTTTCCCGATTTAGGTTCAACATCGCTAATCAGAACCAGCACCCTTAAGTGCATCAAAGCTTGAACAAATGAACGCAAGATTACTGTTGCCGGTATTCCTGGCCCTGCCGTTTGCGGCAATCTCTCAATGCAACATGGTGGTTTCGTCTTCCAACGGATATCAGGTAAACATTACCCTGAATCCGAAGGCGATCGCAGCGCCTTCCACCTGCCCGAACGGGTATAACTTCAACGCGGTTATCGATTACGACATCAAATTTACGGGCAATAACCGACCGGGCTCCCTCTATACGTTGCAGGGCAAGCTCTTTTGTAACAGTTACGAACTCTTTTTTGACCTGCCCAACGGCGGCGGCGCGGGTACGCTGACGACTACCGCCAACCCCTACAACTCCAATACGGATTGCGCGACCGCCACACCGGTGTCGCTGGGATGCCTGTCCTTTACCGTCGAAATCCAGGGGCCCGGCATTCCTGCGCAGTTCATCCCATGCGCCGTTACCGTATTGCCGGTGGAGCTGACCTATTTCAAGGCAAAACAGAAGGCCGGAACGGTAGAACTGACCTGGCAGACCGCCGCCGAGATCAACAACGACTTTTTTGAGGTGCAGCGCTCCGGCAATGCCGACCACTGGGAAACCGTAGCCCGCATCAACGGCGCCGGTAATTCGACCCAGTCGCTGGATTACGCGTTGACCGACCGGTTTCCGCTGTCGGGCCAATCCTATTACCGGCTCAGGCAGGTTGACTTTAACGGCGAATTCCGGTATTCCGAGGTGGCCGCCATTGCTGCTGCTCCGGGAGGCGAAAGTACCCTGGCCGTTTACCCGAACCCCGTTTCGGATCTGCTGACCATTGAAGGACCTTCAGAACAACTGGAGGACATCGCCATCTTGGACTTATTGGGCCGGCGGGTGAACAGGGTTGCGATCGTCCGGGAGGCTGCCACGCGTTGTTCTGCCGACCTTTCCGGGCTGCCTTCCGGGGTTTACCTTTTGAGGACGGCGGACGGTGTGCAAAAAATTTACAGGAAATGAGTGCGGAATGGACGAATTGCGCGTTATAGAGACAAAATAAGAATTTGAAAAACCGCTTGTTATTGGCTTGCTGCGGAGCGCTTGTGGTTTGCAATTTGCTTCCCGGCTGCTCCGGAGCAACCCGACCGGATTCAGCGGATGGTCCCGTTGCTCTGACCGGCCAGTTCAGGAGCGTCAAAGGCGTCATGGACCCGCTCAGCTGTTATTGTTTCAATGCCGGATACCTTACCCTGGAAAACGGAGAGGAGATACCTGTTTGCTTGAAAACGGACCAGGAAGAGGTCGCCTGTGCAAAAATCCGGGTTGAAGGCCGTTTTATCAGCCGGGTGAACCGGCCGGAGCCTTCCAGCCCATGCCCCGCTGAAGAAAAGCGATATTTCCAGGTAGAAAGAATGACCTGCCATAACTAATAGCCCCTCTCACCCTCCCTCACCCCTCTCCCCCTCTCTCCCCTCTCACCTCACCCTCTCACCCCCTCTCACCCTCTCCCTCTCACCCCCTCTCCCCTCACCCCCTCACCTCTCCCCCTCTCACCCTCCTCTCACCCCACTTACCCCCCAATTCCCGCCACTTACCTCCCCGCCGGAGCTGGTTACCCGCCTCCTGTTTGAATTTGCTCAGGAAACGGGCAATTTGTATTCGGAAATCAACGGAGAGCAGGAAAATGGAATTTTTGTCCGCAAACCTGCCAAACCGGTGAAGATGCGGTCAGGCCGTATAGGCATTGCTTGCAACAGATCGATTCTGCCGCATTCCTTTTGACTATCAGCGGGCGTTCAGGCCAGTTCAGGCCGTCGCCGCGGACTTTCATGATCCCAAGTGTGGTATGCTACGGCTGCCGGGCCGCAACCCCGGTCGGCCTGATACCCTCGTGCCCGTAAACATTTTTTTACCCTATTACCCGTAATCAACATGGAAAGCGCAGTAAAAAACCCTGTTCGACCAAATGCTCAACAAGCTCATGATCGGTCTTTTTCAAGAAAAGGGCGATTCGCGTGTTGCACCGCAGCGGTGATCATCACCGACATACCGGAGATTTAGGACAATGCCTGCGGTTTCTGACCGGTGGCAGAAGGCCAAAACACCTGAAACCATTTGCCATTGGGAGGGCGGGTTCTGCATAAGGACCTGCCTGTTTTTTTAGGCCTCACCGGTCTGTCTGCTGCAGTATCCAGGTTTTGTTGTAAAGCGGCGTCAGGCTGTTCCACTCCTGCTTCAGCTCAACCCGCTTTTGCCGGTCAAACCCGGGGTCGGTGCGCCATTTGGCCAATTGCCCCACGCACAGCGCAAAATTGAGCAGGGCTTCTTTCTGGGATCTGGATACCCTTTTATTCCTGCGCAGGAATTGCCGGAAAGCGTCGGCCAGTGAAACCACCAGCTCCTGGTAATGGTCGTCCTTGCGGAAGGCTTCAAAACAGACCTTGATCATCAATACCCTGGCCTGGATCTGGTAATAGATATTCAGGAATTCGACTTTCTGCAGCAATGCCATGGTTTCTTCCGGTTTTTGACTGGCATAGAGCCATAGGGCGCGGGCCAGAGCGGAGGCATCCTTGCGAATACTTTGCTCGAGCGCAGGCTCAAAATCCCGGATAAAATGCCCGCACCAGGCCGTTTCGCCCGCCCGGTTGGCCACATTCACCACGCTGATATAGACCATATCATTGAGCAGTCCGCCTTCCTGGAACAACCCGCTTTCCAACCCGAGCCGGTATAAAGCCAGGTTTTCCTGCAGGAACGGCTTATTCCCGCGGTTGCCTTCCCGGATGGTATAATTGATCAGGCTCTGCAAGACGTTTTGCTGCTGCTGCCGGGTAAACCGGGTCAGGTTCTCCATAAAAAGCGCTTTCAACCGGTAGTAGGAATCCGGCTCTTCTTTCTCCAGCAGGTCCAGCATTTCAAGGTAAACCCCTGTAATGGCATCCTGCATGGGGTAGTGCGGCAATCCGGCCCGGATCTCCGGGAGCAGCCAGATTTCGTATTCCTCCGAGAGGGGTTTTTCCCGGGCCTTCATCTCGCAACTCAGCAGCAATTTCTCCAGGATGAACCATCGGTCGAGTTGTTCCATGGCGTCATCGTACCGGTCTTTGGACAGTTCGAATTTATCCGTGGCGGGGTGGTTGAAATACTGCTGTTCCAGCTGAAACTTCCGGCGGTAGTACCCCGTATCGCGGTAGGGGAGCGCATCCCGCTTTTGCCCGATCCGTTCCGCTGTCTTTTCAAATGCGGCGTAGCCCTCCGGTCTTTCCCCGAAGGAGGTCAGGAGCAATTGATCCTGCATGTCTTCCTCCTTTTCCAATTGCAGCGCAATCATATACTTTTCCAGCAATTGGGTAAAGTCCGACATCAGGTTGAGCATTTTCTGGTGGTCGTACGCCCGGTCGCGGAAAAGTTTTTTGAACAACCGCTCCCTGGTCAGTTTGGGCGAACTGAAACCCGGATGCTCCGGCCGCAGCAGCATGTACAGTTTCAGGATATGCGGGTTGGCATTGTAAAAGGGCGATTTGAGGAAGTAGAGCAGCCGCTTGAGCTCGGCTTCATCCAGGATCTTCAGGTACCGGATCAGTTTGCTGTCGTGCATAAAGGTGGATTTGACGACCAAAAATAGTCAATTTTAACCTTATTGAATAATTTTATTAAAAATTGATTATCAATATATTAGATTTTAAACTTTCAAAAAATAATACTGATTTTTCATAGAAAATGTCTTTGTCGGCAGGGGCGGAACGGGGTTAAGTTTGCACCGATATGGAGATGGACCGTTTCCGTTTCCGAAAATTATGGATACACCATAAAACCAATTTTATGAGAAGGCTTTTCTACCTGCTTATGTTTGCGGTCATGATCTTGTATGCTGCAACGACTTCAGCCCAGGATGTGACCAATGATAACCTGATCAATTATTACGTCAAGATCACCAGGCTCTGGCAAAACGGCGCCTATGATGACGGATACGATGAACCGTTCTGGAAAATCAAATGGCGTCTTAATCAGGCGTACAGTCTCCAATGCAGTGATTCCAGCTATCCCAATACGGGCGATAGCAACGGCTGGTGTGTAGGCTATAATGAATCGGAAGGGAATCATTATCCTGATCTGTTGTTATTTTCAGAATTCAGCAAACCGGCTACAGATTATGTGGCCATCTCTTATATCAGTTGGGAAAATGACGATGATTTCGGTAACGACTGCTCCGATGACAGTGACGACGACGGCGGGCATTGCGGAAGCCCAACTTTTACGATCAAAAGCGGCACTCCTTGTGTAACCCATACGAATACCCACGAAGGTTATGAAGGGCGGTCCCAAATGGACGTGTCCATCGCCTGGCGGTACACCAAAGGTTACGACGGGTATACTCCGCTTACCTTCGGCGCCATTTCCAGTGGTACAAAAACCCATACCAATTCCACCAAAACCGGACCGCAGGGGCATACCGGGTACGGCAACGGGTGGAGTTATGCTCCGGATGGATTCAGGCAGAGCAACGATGTTACCTATACTTTTCAATTGACGGAATCCAGGCGCGTCACCATCCGGACCGACTACCCGGAGACAGATTACGATACCTATGTCCATTTGATGGGTACCAACGGACAGAATGATTATACGTACAATTATATAGAAGGAGACGACGACGACGGCGCGGGCCTTGGGTCGCTGATCATTCGGGATCTTTGCCCCGGGTATTATTACGTGGTGGTAGAAGGTGCCGGTGCCAGCTCTCAAGGGAACTTTAAACTCACCATCGGGGTTTCCGCAGCCACCACTGTCAGCCCGGGCGTTATTTCCAGCACGGAGACTTCGCTTTGCGAGGGAGCCCAAATACCTGAGTTGGGGTCTGCAACGCCGGCGTCTTCTCCCTGCGGCTCGGTCAGCTACCAGTGGTACAAAAACGGGAATCTTATACCGGGTGCTACCGGGGCCACTTACGACGATCCCGGTACCATGGGCAGCAGCACCCTCACTTATTACCGCAGGGCAAAGGACGCGGGCAATACCTCCGCCAATTCCAATACCATAACCATCACTAAAGACACGCCCAGCTTTACGGTAGGCTCGATCAACCTTTCCGGCAGCACTACGTTTACTGTTCCGGCGGGCGCCGATCCCGGGATTTTCACTTCCTCCGCGAATGCCTCCGCTACCCCGGCGCCGTTCACCATTCAATGGGAAAAGCGGGAGTTGACGGGCAGCACCTGGAGCGGCTGGTCGGCTATCAGCGGCGCTACAGGGCAAACCTATGACCCGCCGGCTCTGGATAAAACCACCGAATTCAGGCGAACCGTATTCAGCAAGTGCGGCGCCGGCGCTTCCTCTAATGCGATAACCTTCACCGTTATTCAGCCCAACGGCAAGATCACCGGTAAGGTCTCGAGCCAGCAGGGTACCGGCGTACCTGATGTCCTGGTCACCGCCAAACGCCTGAACGAAGTCCAGGGCGGCGCAGCCGGCGTTGAATACACGGCCACCACCGACGCAAGCGGCAATTACAGCATCGACAATATCTATTACGGGCCCACCCAGGCAAATTTCAAGGTTACCCCGACGAAGACCAACCATACCTTTGACCCGGCCAATACCGATGTCACGATCAATTCATCCAGCGCAAAGGTGGTCAACTTCACGGATGTCTCGGTCTTCACAATTAGCGGCAAGGTGACCCAAACCTACGAATCCAACGTTTGCCCGGCCAAAAATGTCAAGGTCGAACTGGTCTACGACGGCGTCGTGGTCAAATCGGCCAATACCGACAATTCCGGCAACTATTCCATGACGGTAGAAAATCAGGGCGCCTACGTTATTCGTCCGGTTTCGGAAGGCCATCAGTTCCAGCCGGCCACCCTTCCCCAGAATATCGACAACAATATCCCGAACCTCAATTTCTCGGATATCACCACCTTCGACCTGAGCGGGTATGTGATGGCCGCCTGCGAAACCTTCATGGGGACGGCAATCGTAACCGTATCCGACAAGGACAACTGTTTCAGCAAATCCTTCGCGACCAATGGTCAGGGGCTGTACCAGATCACGAATCTGCCCGCCAGGGAGTACGAAGTGCAGGTGACCAATTTTAACCCGGTAGCCGGGTTTGACAAACTCACGGTGCTGGATTTCTTCAGCAAGACCAAAAGCGCCGACCTGCGCCAGGCCGACCAGGCCCTGGATTTCATCTACCACCGCCCGCCGGTGATCGAAGTGACCGGATTTCCGGAACCCGATTGCGACGGCTATGACCAGAGCATCCTGGAGCAGACCAATTCCTATGCGCTGACCATCCGCGTCTGGGAAGAAGGCGGTTCCTGCCCGGTCGGGACCGGCAAACTGGTGATCACCGACCAGATCGCCGACCGGGGCAATACCCCGGACACGCTGACCTTTACCGACGGCTATATCGAATACGAAATGACGGCCGGCAATCCGAACATCGTGGCGCCCTACCTGAAAAACATCACCTTCGTCGCAATCGATACCTTTGAACGCTCCGACAATTACAACCGCTCGGCGCTGGTGACCGGCGCCCGGCCGCGCGAGCAGAATTTCACCACCCAGTCGCCGCAGATCCCGTTGTTGATCCTGCGCGACCCGCCGGGCGACGGCAGCTACAGTTTCCTCGAAAAGAGCGTTACCGCGGAGACCGCCACCCGGTTCTATTCCCAGAACAGCAATTCCATTAATACCTGGGCCGACGTCAAGATCGGTACCAAGTTCGAAGCCGGCATACTCGGCATCAGCACCGAGACCTCCTTCTGGGGCGACGTCAAAGGTTCCTATGAGGTCAATTCCACGAATACCAATGCCAACGAGGTGCTGCTGAGCATGACAACCACCGAAAACTTCGAAACCTCCGGCAATCCGGAAATCACCGGGACGGAAGGGGATGTCTTTGTCGGCGCCGCCCTGGCGTTTGCCTATACCATTGCCGATGAAGTGCTGTTCGACCGGTATAACTGCGAGGTGGCGTTGTCCAAGTCGCTGGTCATGGCCGACGAAGGGCTTGAGGTCGGATTCATTTTCACCGAGAACCATATCCGCGACTTTGTGATCCCTGACCTGGAGTCCAAGCGCGCGCAGGCCACAAGCCAGGCCAAAAAAGACGAATATTCCAATCAGATCCTGGTCTGGGAACAAACCCTCCAGCGGAACGAGGAATTGAAAGCCGCAGCAAATGAAGTAGAGATCCTGCAGTTCAGCGCCAACGCGCCCAAAACGAAATCCACCACGGAGACCTCTTCCGAAAGCATTTCCATCGACTTCGGCATGGAGATCAATGAAGAAGTCGCTTCCGAACTGGGTTTTGAGATCGGCGGCTCCGGTTTGTCCGGGGGTGTGATCACCAATTTCCGCATGGAAACCGGCAACTCGAAAACCACCACGGTCGTTAACACCCTGACCACGGGGTACCACCTGGAAGACGACGACAGCGGAGATTCATTCACCGTGAAAGTGAAAACCGATCCGGTCTATAAAACGCCCGTTTTCGAATTGCTGGGCGGCCAGAGCAGTTGTCCCGTCGAGGAAGGCACCAATGCGCGGGAAGCTGTGAAATTGCGGGCTGACAACCCCATACAAGCCGGTATTCCAGCCGACGGCGAGGCGGAGTTCATCCTCAAAGCCGGCAACATCAGCGAAACCGATGAAACGCGGGATTATTACCTGCGCCTCAGGCAAAGCACCAACCCCAACGGCGCCCTGATCACCATCAACGGCAGCGACGTGAATTCCGTTTTCCTGGAAGATATCGCTGCCGGCCAGGAACAGCAGGTGACCGTACGCATCAAGCGCGCACCGTCTTCCCCGGTCTATTCCTATGAAGGCATCGTATTTCAGTTGTATTCTTCGTGCGACGATCCGGAGGTGGTGTCTACAGTCGCCTTATCCGCTTATTTTCAGAGTCCGTGCAGCAGTATCCAGCTCACGCAACCCGCTGCGGGCTGGGTTCTGGCCCAGGCCGATAATAATCAGATGTTCATCCGGATGAAAGGTTATGATAAGAACAATCTGGACCAGGTGGCCGTGGAATATGCACCGGCCGGCGGCAACTCCTGGGCGCCTGCCCTGGTATTGGGCAACAACGACCTGTCCAGTTCAGCGTCGGGTACGGAAGTGGTCTGGAATACCGCCAATGTACCGGATGGAAAATACGATATTCGCCTGAAACTGAGTTGCGGCGTCAGCACCGTCTACACAGGTCGCGTATCCGGCATTATCGACCGCAAAGGGCCGCGCGTGTTCGGCATTCCGCAACCCGCCGACGACAACCTGGCTGCGGACGATGAGATCTCCGTGGTGTTCAATGAAACCATCAATTGCAATACCCTGACCGATGCGCAGGTCATGCTGCAGCGGATATATTACAACGAAAATATCCCGGCCCAGCTCACCTGCTCCGGCGATAAAGTGCTCATTACGCCTTTGGAAGACCTGACCCTGATGCCGGGCGAACGGTTCCGGGTGATCCTTTCGGAAGTGAAGGACCTCTACGGCAACTTCATCGATGCCCCCGTGAAATGGGAGTTCAACGCCGGAAACGGGCAGGCTGAAGATGACTTCGACGGCGATATGGTCATCGACGCACTCGACCAATGCCAGGGTTACAACGATACTTTTGACGCGGACGGCGACGGCATTCCCGACGGTTGCGACAACTGCCCGGACCTGGCCAATCCCGGCCTCGCTTTTGACGGGATTGATGACTTTGTCTGGCTCGGCGCCATCAATGGATTGGATGGCGGCAACCAGGCGCATACCATGGAAGTATGGGTCTACCTGAACGATTTTTCCGCCGACCGCTGCTGGCCCATCCTCCTGGGCGCGCCCGGCGCTGGCGCCCACCACTGGATCATCAATGCCAACGGGGTTATGCAGATCGGCGTTTATGACGGCCCTCAATTGAATCCCGTCATCAAACCCGGGAGATGGACGCATTTCGCCACGGTTTACGACGGCGCCAAACTGAAGCTTTACATCAACGGGTCGCTCTACGGCGAAATCGAAGCCAGCTTCAATTTTACGAGCGCGCTTCAACTGGGGTACCAAAGCAATTTCAACGGCAAAATGGATGAGTTCCGCTTATGGAATACCGCCCGGACCCAGGCGGAGATCTCTGCCGACATGCGGCGTGAACTGACCGGTTCCGAACCCGGCCTGGTCGTGTACTATAACTTTGACCAGGGGGTTTCGGGCGGCGACAACACCCAGATCGGCGCAGTGTCCGACCTCAGCAGCTTCGGCAACAACGGATCGTTTTCAGGTTTTCAGCTGACCGGAGAGACCTCCAACTTCGGCACCGGCGCCGCTATCCCCAGCGAGGACGCCGACCACGACGGCATCGGCGATGCCTGCGATTCGGAGTTCACCCCGGTAAGGGAAGTTACGGATCTGACCGAACCGCTGACCATTGTCAATTTGTTCCCCAATCCGGCGAGCGAATCGGTATACGTCGACTTCAGCGTACGGGATCAATCCGCCCTGCAGGTCCAGCTGTTCGACATGATCGGGCGGCCTGTACTGGAAAAACGAGTGGATGCCGCTCCGGGTGAATACCAGTTGCAATTGAACGTCGCGCACCTTCCGTCGGGAACCTATCTGGTTCGCCTGACCCGCGAAGACGGCCGGTATGATATGCGGAAACTGATCATCCAGGATTGACGGTTATAGATCCATAAACCGGTTTTCCGTTTGCGGTTGGCAGTTATTCTGATTGCCAACCGCAATTTTTTGGTCTGTTTTGCTTTGCAATCGGCACGGACATCGGCCTATTTTTGCCGCCCTCTCCAGAATTTTCTATCTTGGCCGGATGACACCTACCCGCCAACTCGCCGCCATCATGTTCACCGATATCAAGGGGTACACGGCCTTGATGCAGCAGGATGAGCAGAAAGCGGTTGCCGCCCGGGATAAACACCGGCAAATTTTCAACGCCGCCACGGCAAAGTTCAACGGCAGGATTCTGCAATATTACGGCGACGGCACCCTGAGCATTTTTGACAGCGCCATTGATGCCGTCCATTGCGGGATCGAAATGCAGTTGGGGTTCCGGCAAGAACCCGCCATTCCCGTCCGCATCGGCATTCATACCGGCGACATCTTTTTCAGCCATGAGGAGATCGTCGGTGACAGCGTCAATGTAGCCTCCCGCATTGAGTCGCTGGCGGTGCCGGGCAGCGTTTTCATCTCCGGAAAAGTATTTGATGAGATCAAGAACCAGCCGTCCATCCGCGCAGTGCTGATGAAACCGGTGCAATTCAAAAATATCGAAAGGCCGATCGAGGTGTATGCTGTTGCGAATGAAGGGCTGATTGTTCCGGCGCCCGATGTGCTGGAAGGCAAGACCGAACCCGGTTCAAAGCCGGGGAGCGCGGAGGGTGCAAGGCCTGCATCCGGCAATAAAGGAGCGTCTTTTATCATTGCGACCAAGTTGTTTATTCCGCCTGTGCGGCCGAAAGCCGTCCATCGCCTCAGGCTGACCGACCGGTTGAACCTGGGACTGCACGGCAAGCTGACCCTCATTTCCGCTCCGGCGGGTTTCGGAAAATCGACCCTGGTCAGCGAGTGGATATCCGGTTGCGGCCGCCCTGCAGCCTGGTTGTCGCTGGATGAGCGGGACAGCGACCCGATCCGGTTTATGACCTACCTGATCGCAGCCCTGCAGACCGTTGAAAAAGGGTTCGGCGAGGGGGTGTCGGGGTTGCTTCAATCCCAGCAACCGCCTGCAATGGAGCAAACCCTGTCCTTCTTCCTCAATGAAGCGGCTGCATTGCCGGCCTCCGTGGTTTTGGTACTGGATGATTACCATGCCATTGATGCGCAGCCTGTGCACGACGCAATGGGTTTTTTGCTCGATCACCTGCCGCCGCAACTCCACCTGGTCATCTCCACCCGCGAGGACCCGCCTTTACCCTTGTCCAGGCTCAGGGTGAGGGGGCAAATGACGGAATTGCGGATCGGCGACCTGCGTTTCACGGCCGCCGAGACCATCGGTTTTCTTCAGGAGGGAATGGGACTTTCCCTGACCGATGAGGAAGTCGGCGCCCTGGAAGCCCGTACCGAAGGCTGGATTGCCGGCCTGCAACTGGCGGCCCTCTCCATGCAGGGGCGTACAGATACGGCGGAGTTCATCCGCGATTTCACAGGCGGACACCATTTTATCCTGGATTATCTGGTGGAGGAAGTGTTGCGCCATCAACCCGAAGCAGTCCGGCAATTCCTGATCCAGACCGCTATCTTGGAAAGGCTTTGCGGCCCATTGTGCGATGCGGTGACCGGGAGAGACGACGGACGGGAAATGTTGGAGCAGTTGGAGCGCGATAATCTCTTTGTGGTACCGCTTGACGATCGTCGCCGTTGGTATCGTTACCACCATTTGTTTGCCGAAGTGCTTAAAGCCTACGGGGAGGAGGGGCAGAACCGGCAACTTCCTGAACGGCACCGGCGGGCGGCGGAATGGCATATGAACAACGGACTGACGGCTGAAGCGGTACGCCATGCCCTGGCAGCAGGCGATCCGCCGTTTGCAGCCGGGCTGATCGAGCTGGCCTGGCCCGAAATGGATGAGAGCTTTCAGGCGGCGACCTGGCTGGAGTGGGTCAGGGCATTGCCCGACGACCTGGTCCGGGTCCGGCCGGTCTTGTCGGTAGCTTATGCCTGGGCTTTGCTGAACAGCGGTCTCCTGGAAGCAGGCGAAGACCGGTTGCGGGACGCCGAGCGCTTATTGGACCCGGAATCCGGGCTTCAATCAAAAAGAGTTGTGGCGGACGAAGAACATTTCCGCTTTCTCCCGGGGTCGATCACAACGGCCAGATCATACATCAGCATGGCCAAAGGCGATGTGGAACAGGCTGTGACCTATGCCCGGAAAGCGCTTGATCTGCTGCCGGACGACGATCATCTTCGCCGCGGGCCGGCAGCGGCCCTGCTGGGCATTGCCGAATGGGCGACGGGCAACCTGGAAGCCGCTCACAAGTCCCTGACGGAAGCATTGAACAATTTTCTGCTGAACGGGAATATCGCATTTGCCCTGAGCGGCACCTATTTCCTGGCCGGCATCCGCATCACCCAGGGCAAACTGAGGGAAGCGGGCAAGGTATATGAGCGGGCTTTAAGCCTGGCGCTGGAACAGGAAACGAACATCCGCGGGGTTGCGGATATTTTCCTGGGGATGGGAGAACTCGCCTTCGAGCGCGGGGATCAGGAAAACGCCGACCGGCAGCTGGCCCGAAGCGAAGAACTAGGCGAACAGGCTGCCTTGCCCGACTGGAGTTGCCGGGTGCGCCTGGTCAAGGCCCGGTTTGAAGAAGCAGCCGGCCGGCCGGAAGCAGCCGACAGCCTGTTGGCAGAAGCGGAACAACTATTCAGCCGGACACCCATCCCGGTTGAAAGGCCCATTCCTGCTTTGAAGGCCGGATTATGGGCCCGGACAGGCAGGCTGGACAAGGCCGAGGCCTGGGCCCGGGAACGGGGGCTTTCCGGCCATGACGATCTGGGATACCTCAACGAATTTGAGCACCTGACCCTGGCCCGTATCCGGATCGGCTTATACCGTCGCGATCAGGACGATCGCAATCTGCAGGAAGCCTCCGCCTTGCTTGAACGCCTGCTCCGCGTTGCCGGGGCCGGCAACCGGATGGGAACGGTTATGGCTGTTCTGGTCCTCCAATCCCTTGTTTTTGAAGCCGGAGGCCATACCGAAAAAGCCTTGCAAACGCTGGAGCGGGCCCTCGCAATGGCCGAACCGGAAGGTTATACCCGCATCTTCATTGCGGAAGGCGCACCCATGGCCCGCCTGCTGGATCAAGCTTTCAAAAAAGGAATAAAACCGGATTTCTCCGGCCGCCTGCTTGCCGGACTTGAGCTTCCGGCCGTTGACAAGAAACCGGATCTCAGGGTCGGTTCCGGGAATAAAACCCTGATCGAACCCCTGAGCGAAAGAGAGCTGGAAATCCTCCGGCTCATTGCGCAGGGCCTCTCCAACCAGGCCATCAGCGAGCGATTGTTCCTGGCGCTGAGCACCGTCAAAGGCCATAACCAGCACATCTTTGAAAAGCTGGAAGTCGGCAGGAGAACGGAAGCGGTTGCCCGCGCCAGGGAATTGGGCTTGCTATAGACAACACTACCTGCCAATCATGCAGAACAGTACTTTAGTACCTTTCCAACAGTACCTTTTGGCCGGCATATTTGCCATCAGTTAGCAACATGGCCGGGCGACCCCGGCTGCAAAAGGTACAGGATCATGCCAGCGCAATTCAAACCGGAAAAAGATTTCTCACAGCCGTTGATTTACCAGATCAGGGTGCAGGGGCACCTTGGAAACCAATGGGCCGACCGGTTCGACGGCATGACCATTTCCCGGGAAGCCGACGGAACTACCCTGCTGACCGGCCCGCTTGCCGACCAGGCTGCCTTGTTCGGCGCACTCCGGAAAGTACGCGACCTGGGTTTGCCGCTCCTGTCGGTCAATTGCCTGGTGGGGCAGTAAAGCGGGCGGATTGCCCTTCGGCGCGGCGCATTTGCCCGGTATTCCAACTGACATTTAAATTGATAAACCAATAAAATGACAACCATGAAAGCGATCGTAACCACGGCATACGGATCACCCGATGTCCTTCAACTTCAGGAAGTACCCGCACCGACGCCCGGCGATAAGGAGGTCCGGGTAAAAATTCACGCGGCTACGGTCACGTCCGGCGACGCGCGTATCCGCCGTGCAGACCCCTTCCTCATCCGGTTGATTTACGGGTGGAAACGACCCAAGACCCCTATCCTGGGCAATGAGTTTTCAGGGGTGATCGAGTCCGTCGGGGATAGCGTGACCCAATTCAAAAAAGGAGACCGGGTGTTTGGAGCCACCGGGTTCAAACTGGGCGCCAACGCGGAATACGTTGTGTTGCCTGAAAGCGGCATGGTCGCCTTGAAGCCGGAAAACCTGACCTTTGAGGAGGCTGCTGCAATACCTTTCGGCGCTACTGCCGCGCTGTTCTTCCTTCGGGAAAAAGGCAGGATCCGGCCCGGACAAAAAGTACTGGTCATCGGGGCCTCCGGCAGCCTGGGCACTGCGGCCGTTCAACTCGCCAGGTATTTCGGCGCGGAGGTAACCGGTGTGACCAGCGCCGGAAACGCCGACCTGGTGAAATCGCTTGGCGCCGATAAGGTGATCGATTACACCCGGGAGGACTACACCCGGAACGGCGAGCGCTACGACCTGATTTTTGATACGGTCGGCAAAGCTTCTTTTTCAGCGTCGAAACGGATCCTGCATCCGAAGGGCTTGTTCCTGGCGGCGGCAGCCGGCTTTTCCGCCCTTTTCCTGGCCTTGCTGAGCGCCTTGACGGGCGGCCCCAAACTGGTTATGGGGGTCGTGGAAGAACGCCGGGAAGACCTGGACTTCCTCAAGGGGCTTCTTGAATCGGGCCATCTTAAGCCGGTCATTGACAGGCGTTACGCCTTTGAACAAACAGCCGAGGCGCACCGGTACGTCGATACCGGCCGGAAAAAGGGCAATGTGGTCATTACCCTGGCCGGTGAATAAACCGGACGGCGGGAGCCGGCATATAGATAGAACGGATGCAACACCGGCCGGTTGCAGCCGTTCACCCGGTTGGGGTTGATTCCCTTTAGTATGTTATTTTTTGTAATTTATTTTTGACATCTTTGTGTCCTACCTGAAACGCCATCTTTCAATCGGGCTTATTCCCCTCATGATGCCTGCTTTTTTGTGACAAGGTAGCCGGCAAGTATCATCTTGAATCCGGCCGCGGCAGGATTTATTACCTGGAATTCGGTGAATCGCCCGATTTCTACCTGCTGGATGACCAGGCCGGGCAATTCAATTCCCTCAATATTGTCCCCGAGGGCGGTACCGGCAAGGCTATTTTCAAAGACAGCCAGGGAAACCTTTTATTCGCCTATCTGGATAAAAAGGCGCAGCAACGCGCAATCCTGCTCGACACCGACGGCCGATATTGGGAATACTCACCCATGATCCGCGGGCTTCCCAGGATCAATTCCATCGCTTCGGAGGACTTCAAGCGCGAAGCCTTTGTCACCACGGCCACAGGCGCTTACCTGTCCGTTGCCGGGTTGAACTCAGCCATAAAGACCTATTTGCCCGGGTTGAGCATCCGCGAGATCGGAGAGACAGGCCCGGGGAATTATCTCATTAAAATTGACCGCTTCCGATGGTTTGCCCTGAACGAATCGGAAGGGAAAACATCTCCCTTTGGCGGAGGCGGTCCCTGTTTGTCTTTAATTTCAAAGGAAGCCAAAACGGGCTACATCACCCTGGTAACCGACCCGGAAAGGCGCTTGTGGTTAGGTTCGGAAAATGAACTGACCCGGTATCCGCTCAATAACCGGGACACCTGCATCTCCTATTCCCTGAATGGGATCGCTTCTAAATTTCCGGTTTTTCTGAAAAACGGCTCTCTTGCCGCCATAGATATGAACCGGTTAGGGAATCGCCAGCTATTTTACTTCGATCCCCGCAAAAACGAATCCACACCGGCCTTATCCGGCGGCCAACCTGTCAAATTCAACAGCCCGGTCACCTGTTTGCTGGAAGGAGGCGACGGCAGCCTATGGATAGCGACCATCAACGGGCTGTACCGCATCAGGCCGGACGGCGACAAGGTAGAACACCTGGGATTTACGCCCGATTTCGAGGATTTCAGGAGTGTGGTACTCCACGAAGACCGCCAGGGCCGGATCTGGATAGGTACCGTGAAGGGCGGCTTGCAGATCCTTGATCCCCGCCTGAACAAGGTCGTCAAATCGGTCACCATCAAAAAGGGGCTGGCCAACAATACGGTTGTCAATATCCTGGAAGACAACAGCTCCGGGGTTGACATTACCTTTGAGGCTACCCAGCCGGCTGATGAGCATTGGTTGCAGGAACTGGAAACCGTTGCCAAGGCGGCCCTGAACCAGAGAATCGACTTCACCGCCACCTATCTCGCCGAGAAAATGTCCCTGAGCGAAAGGCAGTTGCTGCGCAGGATCACGACCCTTACCGGCTTGTCCTCCAAACAGTATATCCTGGAGATCAAGCTGCAAAAAGCCCGCCACTTACTGGAACACAGGACCTTCCGGACCATCTCCGAGGTCGCCTATGCCAGCGGGTTCAATACGCCCGGATATTTCACCAAAGTATACGAGAAGCATTTCGGCAAACGCCCCGCCGAATACCTGGAGAGCTTTTCCAAATCCCGTACCTGAATGGGGGCGTTCACCGCCTGAAAGCACGATGCTGCTTAACTTTTGCGGACCCGGAAAATGCGGACGGCAGCCGCCAGCGCCAACGCGGCCAGTATCCAGCCCCAGACGGGGATCGAGCGACTCTTTCGCAGCGGCGCCATATCCCCGACGGCTACCAGGTGCGCCCAGTAATAGGGATGGGCATGCATGAGATCGGCCTGACCCAGGTAATCCAGCCGGGCCAGCCGCAGGGCCTCGTCCTTGGGCAGGCCGTCGGCCAGGTGGGCGTAGAACCGGGCGATGATTTTGGCGGTTCCCTCGTCCTCCGCCGGCCACAGGCTCATGATGATGCTCTTGCACCCGGCATAGCGGAAGGCGTGGGCAAGGCTCATTACGCCTTCACCGGCCGCGAGCCGCCCGAAGCCGGTATTGCAGGCGCTGAGGACGGCCATTTCCGCCGGCAATTTCATGTTGTACAGCTCGTAAGCGTGCAAAAGCCCGTCCTCAAGGGTGTCCTGACCGGGGGCAAAGATCAGGCGCGATTGCATCGGCAGGCTGTCGCTTACCAGGGCGTGCATGGCCAGGTGGAGGATGGCGGCATCCGGCGCATTTTCTTTGAACGCCAGCTCGGTGGCGGCCGCTCCGTTCAGCAGGATGCTGCCGGGGAAATATTCGGCCGCCTGGCTGATCTCGGTTTCGTTGAATTTGAGCGGCCCCAGCGACCCCCTGAAGTTGAGGTCCTGTGCGATGTTCGTCTGGGCCAGGGCATTCCCGTAGGCCGGCGCCATGCCCAGCAGTTTTTTCTCCCGGCCGGACCTGTTTTCCCGGTCGGCGGCCCAAAGGGTGGCTGAATTGGCATATTGTACGGCACAACGGCGGACCAGGAAATCGGCCTGCCGAAAATCAACCCCTTCATCCGATGACAACCCCTCAAACGGCATATAGGATAAAATCCCATGCGGAATGACCACCAAACGGTCATACCGGCTCACGTCGAGGTATTGCCCGATGAGGATGCCGAACAACCGGTGGCTTCGGCTCAGATAATCAGCTGCCGCCTTGTCCGGCTCCCGGAGCCACAAGGTGCGATCAGGCGGGCTGCGCAGGTAGGCAATGTCTTCGTCAAGGGATTGCGGCCTGTCGGCGGCGGACAGGTTAACGTCGCTCCGGGTAATGGTGAAGGTGTACAGCCGGTCATTGGTCAGGAAGTATTCCAGTACGGCCGTCCGCTTGTCCGCAATTTTGTGTTGAATGGCCGCCAGAGAGGCCGTCGCAGTACCGTAGTTCAGCTGGTAGAAGGCCGGAAAACGGTTTTCCAGGACGGCGAGCAAGGAATCAAATGAACTCTGCAGGGCGGTCTGCCGGGATTTCAGCAGACTGAGTTGCCGGCCCGTGGAATCCGACGGCCAGAGGCGTTCGTCATTGACCTGTTGTTCTGCCCCGGAGATGCGCGAACGCAGGTTTTCCGCATGGAGCCTGAGGCTGTCCGGAACGCCGGCAAAAGGCCGGTCGGCGACACCCTGGAGCGCGGCGGTCAGGAGTCCGGCTTTGCTTCGTTCGGCAAACCAGAACGCCGCTTCCGCCTGGCGCCGGTCGTTGGTCTGCTCGTACAACCGCCAGGCCGTCCGGAACCCGGCGGCGAACAATGGATCCGCCTTTTGCTGGAAAAAGAGCTTGGCGCCCTGGCTCCGGTATTGGCTGCGCAGCCGGTCGATGAGTTCGCCGCCGCGCCGGTAACAGTCGAGGGCGGCTTCCAGGTCCTTTGTACCCGAAGCGCGTTCCGCAAAGGCGTCTCCTTTCATTTTCAGGATGTCCAGAAACTGATAGGGCAGCATGATGCCGGTAAGCCCGGGGGTGGCGTAAATGTCCTTTTCGTCGAAGTCCAGGCTCATGGCCCGCATGGCTTCGTGGTAGTAATAGAGCGCAGAATCGAGCCGGCCTTGCCGTTCGAACCACAGGCCCTCATTGCTGTAGCTGTCGGCCAGGTAGGGGTGGGTATTGCCGTACAGCTGCCGAAGGATGACAAGGTCCTTTCGCAGATAGGAAAGGGATACGGCATATTCCGCAAGGTCGAGGTAGGTCAGCCCCAGCGAGGCGCAGACATTGGCCATATCCTCGCTTTCACCCATGTCCGAGTCGCCGTAAATTTTCAGGGCGTGCTGAAGGTAGGGGAGGCCTTCCCGGGGCAGACCGGCTTCCCGGCTCGCCTGTCCGGTCAGAAAATAAAGGAAGGCCGTATTGGGGTTGTCGTCGCCCAGTATTTTCCGCCGGATCTCCAATGCCCGGCGATAGGCATCCAGCGCGAGCGGATAGTTGCCGGCGTCTGCTTCGATATCGCCCACGGTGGTCAGTGCGCTGGCGATGCGGTCGTGGTCGGGGCCCAGCACGGACCGGGTGATCTCCAATCCGCGTTCGACATAAATCCGGGCCTGTTCGAAATCGCCGTTGAGCCGGTAGATATTGCCCAGCAGGTTGTAGATGGTGCCGACCCGTTCCTGTTTTTCGCCGAATGCCTTACGGAATATCCTCAACGATTCGAGAAAACAATCGCGACCGGCCCGGTAGTCGCCGAATTCCACGTATTTCTGACCGATTGAAAGGTAAGCGTCGCCCACGCGCGGATGGTCGGGGTCGATGGCTTTGTAATTGTCCAGGGCCTTTTGGGAATAGGCCATCGCTTCGGAAGTTCGACCCAGATAGGTCAGAAAAACGCCGTAATTATAGTAAACGCCGCCCAGGGCGATGTTGGGGTAGGGGAGTTCCGCCTCCCGGATCTTCATGCATTTCAGGTAATAGGCATCGGCATCGTCGTTGCGGCCCATGCGCTTGTAGATATTGCCGAGCAGATTATAGATATTGGCGGCCTTCAGCTGGTCGGGTTGAGGCTGTTGTTGGAGCAGGTTTGCGGCATCCAGCGCACATTCTTCCGATTCCCTGAGCTCATCCAGCAACAGGTGGACGAAGGACAGATCGCCCAGGCATTCGCTGGTTTCCGCGATGGCGCGGGCGCCTTGTTTCCGGTAAGCGGCAAGGGCCATTCCCAGCTGTTTTTTGGCTTCGTCGTATTCCGCCAACCGGGAGAGGGATCGGCCGAATGCATGCCGGCTCCGGTTTGTCAGTTCCGCGTCGCCGCTTTCAAGGGCTGCCCTGAGCGCCAGTTGGTATTGGGTGCGGGCAGTCCGGAAATCGCCGGGCTGGAAGGCGCAATTCCCCAGTTTCAGCAGCCAGGCGGCCCGTTGTGCGGGCTGGGATGCCTCCGACAGGAGCCGGTCGTAGATGGCGGCCGCCTCGTCAAATTGCCGGGCCTCCAGCAAGCTGTCGGCTCGCAGAATCAGTTGGTTGTCCTGGGCGTGGGCGCCCGCAGCCATAAGGATCAACAGGCTGCAAAAATACCGGGTTATACATGGCAATAATCGCATAGGGGACCTTTGGTTTGTCGCGGAATATGATGTAAGATACTATTTTTTCATCACCCTGCTCCAGGCCGGCCATACGGCCTTGTGACCTGCTTTTTACCCGGAGCCGGCCGGACACCCTATTCCTATGCAGCATGGCTTACAACCGTTAAAGGTTACCCTTCTGTGCAGGAAATTTTCAAAAATTGCTAAGTTTACACAATTCAAACTGCCCCGGGTAACCTTTTCCCCTTAATTGTTATACTATGATCAGAACAGTCGATGAAGCTGACAAAACGCTATTGGAAGGGATCAAGTCGGCGGACCGGGAGCAGGTACAGCGCTTTTATGATGAGTATATGCCGGGGATCATCCAATTCGTGGTGAGCCACAAGGGTACGGAAGATGATGCCAGGGATGTTTTCCAGGATGCGGTGTATTTCCTGTTCCGCAAAATGCGCTCCGGAGAACTGGTCCTGACGGCCTCTCTGCGCACCTATCTGCTGGCCGTTTGCCGCAATATCTGGCGGACCCGCCTGCGCGACAGCCGGGAATTGCGCTTGCAGCCCGGCGAAGGCGAATCTGCTGCGGATGAATCCCCTGATATTGACGAGCTGATCTTCCGGGCCGGCCGCGACCGCCTGTACCGGGAACACTTCAGCAGGCTGGGAGACCAATGCCGCCGGATCCTGGAGCTGTTCTTTGCAAAAGTGCGGCTCAGTGAAATCGCGGAAATGCTGAACCTGACGGAGAAATACGTCAAAAAACGGAAATTCACCTGCAAGGAAACCCTGGTTGCCTCCATCAGGCAGGACCCAAGGTTTGAGGAATTGAGGAATTGAGGAATTACCTCCTTCGCTCCTGATGAGCTACGGCGGTCGGGGGAGGAATCGAGGAATTACCTCCTTCGCTCCTGATGAGCGGGGGAGAAATCGGGGAATCGACCGCGCTGCGGCGTGGCGAATCAATTGAAGAATTAATCAGCCATGGAAGAACAAAACCGGCAAACCGAACAAATAGAGCGTTACCTGAACGGAGCGCTGAGCGAACCGGAGCGAAAGGACTTTGAGGCCGCCGTCGCCGGGGATGAGACCCTGCGCCGGGAAGTTGCCCTGCATCGCGAGCTGATGGAAACCCTGGGCGATCCGGGACTGGCAAAACTATCCGGGGTGCTGACGGAAGTCGTAAGGCCCCGGGCAAAAAACAAGGCATTTTCGCGCCCTCGCATGCGCCGCATATCGCGCCGCTGGATGGGGCTGGCGGCAACCCTCCTGCTCGCCGCTTTTGCCGTATTCCTGCTGATGCGCAAGCCCGCTCCGGCTCCTGATTCCCTGCTCGCCCAGTATTTTGAACCCTACCCGCTGGATGCTTTTCGCTCGGAGAATGCCGCGCCGGTTGCTGTCCCCGAAGCCATAGAAGCTTATCAGGCCGGCCGGTACGCGGAGGCGATCCGCCTTTTCAGCGCCATGCCCCCGGATGCCCTCAACCCCAATATGCAATTCTACCGGGCAGAAGCCCTGCTGGCCGGCGGACAAGGCGCCGAGTCCGCCCGCATCCTGGAAGCGCTTTCAGCTTCAGGCGCCTTGCCCGGTTTGCAGCAACCCATCGAATGGCACCTCGCCCTGGCCTGGATACAGGCCGGTGAAACCCCAAAAGCAAAGTCACTCTTGGAAAAAATAGCCCGTAACACCGGACACTACAAACAAAAACCCGCCGCCGACCTCCTGAAGCAACTGCCCAACCATTAACGCGCAAATCGCCATCCTCCGAAGGAGCGCACTCACCCCCTCTCACCCTCTCTCACCCTCTCTCACCCTCTCACCCTCTCACCCTCTCACTCTCTCACTCTCTCACCTCCTCTCACCCTCTCACCCTCTCCATAAACCCCTCCCGATATGTCTCTCCCAAAGGAATGGCATGCTTGCCGATAAAGATCCGTTGCCGCTCGATGTAGTCGATCTTGTCAAGGGCCACGATATAGGATTTGTGGACGCGCGTGAACCGCGGTTCCGGCAACAGCTCTTCCGCTTTTTTCATGGTCATCAGGGACAGGATGCGCTCGCCCGGAGTGTAAATGGAGATATAATCCTTGAGCCCTTCGATGTATAAAATATCCGGCAGGTTGACCTTTACGATCTTGTGTTCGACCTTTACAAAGATAAAATCCGGGGTGTCTGCCTGAACGACCTGATCGGCCGCCTGCGGTATTTCCACCCGGGCTTCTTCCGGTTCTCCGAAATAACCGGCCGCCTTGTTTGCCGCCTTGACGAACCGTTCAAAACGGATCGGTTTGATCAGGTAATCCAATACCTCGTATTCGTATCCCTCCAGCGCAAACTGCGGATAAGCCGTGGTGAGGATCGCCTTGCACTTGCCGTTGGTGATGGAGAGGAACTGCATGCCGGTCAATTCAGGCATCTGGATGTCCAGAAAAACCAGGTCGACCTGGCCTTGCTGGATCAGGGACAGCGCCTCCAGGACCTGTCCCGTGGTGCATACCAGGTCCAGGAACGGGATCTTGCCGATGTAGTCGGCCATCAGCTCCAGGGCGAGCGGCTCGTCGTCAACGGCTATGCAGCGGATCTTCTTCATGGTATTGCATCGATTTTTCAGGCCAGGATCAGGTTCAGTTCGCAGGCGTATTCATGATCGTCCTCCCGGATGTCCAGGCTGTACCGGTCGGGGTACAACAGCTCCAACCGGCGGCGGACGTTGGCCATGCCCACCCCGCCGATCTGGTCCTTGTTGCGCTTGCTTTTCCGGTTGTTGACCGAGAAATGGAGGTTGCCCCCGCTTTCGAGGAACCGGATGGCCAGCGGGTGTTCGGGGTCGCCGGCCTCGCCGTGTTTGAAGGCGTTTTCCACAAAGGGCGACAACAGCAGCGGCGCGATCCGTTTGCCGTCGAACTGCCCTTTGAAATCCGCCCGGATGCAGGCCCCGCCCTTGTGCCGCATCTCCTGCAGGGCGATCAGGTTTTTGAGGTACTTGACCTCCTCCTGCAGGCTGACGGTATGCTCATTGCTTTCGTAAAGCATATACCGCATGATCTCCGATAATTTCAGGACGGCCTCCGGCGCCGATTCGGCCCGCTGATAGGCCAGCACGTAGATGTTGTTCAGGGTATTGAACAGGAAATGCGGATTGAGCTGGGATTTGAGGAAGGCCAGCTCGGCTTCGGTTTTCTCGCTTTTAAGCTCGTTCTTGATCTTTTCATTCTTGAAAAAATCGGTGACCATTTTCAGGAAAGCGGCGTGGAACAGGAAGCGGACGGAGTTGTACAAGCTGTCGGTGGTATAATACAACCAGGTAAAACTCTCTGTATAATAGTAATTGTGCACCCCCCAGATCCACCGGGTTACGTTCTCTTCGATGAAATACCGCAGCAAAACATAACACAGCATTACCCCGAAGATACCGGCAGCCAGCCGCCGGTATTGTTTGGAATCAAAATAACGGTTGATGACCCACAGGATGGCGTAGGCGCCGCCCACCATGAACATGACGGACGTGAGACCGAAGAGGCTGACCCAGTTTTTCCAGGAGAACTCATATTGGCGGTTGCCGATGATCTGGAGAAAGTCGCTGTAGAACAGGACAAAAAACCAGTATCCTATATGGAAAATGATGCGCTGTTTCCTGGACATATCGGATGGATCAAATGTCAAATATCGCAAAAACCGCAAAATGGCGGGCCTGTACTCTACCAACCGGGTTGAACGGCCGACGACCCGGCGTCTGGATCGACAAACCCGGAAAAACGGGATAAACGGCCCGGATCCCGGTTGGTCGACCCGGAGCCGGGAATGGCCGATCCGCCTTGACTTGCCGGCATTCCTGCCTGTAGATTTGCGCTGAAAGTTGCCGGCCGCAACAGCATTGTTCACCTGATCAACCAACCATTCACGATGAAAAAAATCCTTTTTGCAGCCCTGCTGCTTTTGACCGCAAACCTGCTGAACGCGCAATCCCCATCCCTGGAGGTCCTCCTGATCGGCGCATCCCACCAATATGAGCCGGGCCAGGATATGACCGGCATTCACAGCAAGATACGCGCTTTCCAACCCGACGCATTCTTCGGAGAATGGCTTTCGCCGGAAGATGAAAAAGATCTGCTGACCTATTGGAACAAGAAAAACGTAGATGGGCGGACCAGACGCCTGCGCGCAAACAAAGATATTCCCGATGAAAAACTGCCGGGCCTCATTCAGGAATTGAAAGCCAAAGTAGCGGCAAATCCCCGGGATTTTTCCGCCAGAATCGACCTGGCCCACGCCTATTATCTCAGCCAGGAAGCCGGTAACGGCTACTACCAGATGTGGCAGGTCAGCAAGGAATTGAAGCGCGATCCCTCCAACCAGGCGCTTTTTGATTACTCGGCGCTGGTGCGGGGCCCCTGGCAGGATACCCCGCAGAAATTCATCGACAGCTATACCAACAACGAATACGACCTGATCGCTTTCCCCATGATGATGGAATTGAAAAAAGACTGGATCTACCCCATGGATTGCCAGGCCTACGACGTATTCTGGAGCGAAGCCTGGGCCTATTCCGATTCATTGGAAAGCGTCTACAAAGAACAGCTCAGGCGCAACCCCGACAGCGGAGAAGCCCTGTTCTACTCGGCGGTCAAAAAGAAGGAAGCCGCTATGGCCGCCCAAACCAAGGGGGAATCGGTTGCCGGGTATAAGCAATCGCAAATGACCGAGATCCTCAACACCCCGGAAGCCGACAATTTCCTCAACCGGGTCAACCTTGTCAGCCCCGAATTGCTGGGCTTGCGCGGATTTCCGGCCTACGCTTTCCAGGAAAAACTGCACTGGTGGCTGATGCGCAACATCACCATGTGCAACAATACCGTGGAAAGGGCCCGCGCCGCCGGACTGAAAAAAGTAGTGATCATCGTCGGCGCCGGTCACCGCTGGCCCATGGCTACCCTCTTTGGAGAAATGCCGGGCGTCAAAGTGGTGAACATCAACGACTACGGAAAGTAAGCGCCTCAGCGCATGATCATCACATCCCCGGAAACGACGTCGCTGACCGCCTTGCCGCCCGACGGCGTTTCCGGGGCCAGCGTGTACTCGATCACGTAGGAATATACCCCGGTCCCGGCCGGTTGACCGTTGAGCGACTTGCCGTTCCAACCCTCTGCAGGGTCGGTGGATTGGAAGACCAGCCCGCCCCAGCGGTTGAAAACGGTCATCCGGTAGTCGTAAAGGAGGCCTGCATAACCGATCTCGAACTTGTCGTTGATGCCGTCATCATTGGGTGAAAAAGCATTCGGGAGGTATAGTTTTACTTTGTTTCGGACGGTGAGCGACCTGGTGATGGAATCCGTGCACTGGTGAACGTCCGTCACCTGCAAAGTCACCTGAAAATCTCCGGGCGTCAGGTATTCATGCGCCGGATCCCCCAGGCTGCTCCCGGTCAGGTCGCCGAAATCCCAGCGGTATTGGACGATGCTGCCCTCCGAGGTGTTTTCAAACCGGACGTTGTTCTCCAGCAGATCCGGCCGTTCAGGGGTATATTCAAAACCTGCCGTCGGCGGCTCATATACCTGTACCGCTTCCGGGATCGTCAGCTCGGTGGTGCACCTGGGGAAATGGGTGACGGCCACGTCCAGGTCGTATACCCCGCCATCGGCAAAGGTATGCCCGACGGTTTTGGGGTTGTCGGCGGCAGCCCCGTCGCCGAACGACCAGGCGTAGGTCGCTCCCGGATTGGCCGCCTCATCGCTGAATTGTACGGTCAGCGGCGGACAGCCCCGGTCAACATCCGCGACAATATGGACCCCGGGCGTTTCGGCGACCTCTACAAACATGGTGAAATTCTCCCGGCAATCGCCCGCCGAAATAAAGTCGACCGAAAAGGCGCCGCTTCCGGTCACCGTAGGGTCAAAAAGCCCGGTAACCGCGTCGACAATACCTTCTCCCGACCAATAACCCTGGGGCGCATCCGGATCGAGCAGGAAGGGCGCAGTAGCCGTACAAACCAGCTCGGGGTAATCGGTGTAGTTCCTGTCCCGCACCGTGATGGTCACGGAATCCCGTTTGGTGCAACCCAGTTCGCCCTGCGCTTCCACGTAATAGGTGGTGGTCGTTTCCGGTTTTACCCAAACCGAGGCCGAGGTGTCGGTCCGGACCCCATCCGTCCACGTGATGGGATAATCCGATTCGAAACTGAGCAGGACGCTGTCGCCCGGGCAGATGGTCGCCGCTTCGGGAACCCGGACGTCGACATGTTGGATGACGACCTCATCGATCCAGACGTAAAACCCAAGCAAATAGTCGTCATTGGCGGCCGTAAAGGTGGAGTTGGCCACATTGCCCATAAAGCCGATAAAGGCATACTCAAATGCCTGGCTTGGGGTATAGGTAAAGGTCACCTTTTGCCATTCGCTGCCGCTGATGACCTGGCTGCAGGCCACCCAGCGGTCGGCCATCGGCGTAAAGTTGGCCAGGCTGGGGTTGAAGGAAGGGTACTGGGTCTTGGAGAAGAACATGCCCCACTGATTGGTCTCGTACAGGGCGGCAGGGTTATCTTTTTTGTTTTGGATCCAGAAGGAGATCTCATAACAATCGCCGGGCACCATGGGGCTGAGCAGGCGGGTGCCGGCCCATTCGCGCGTCCCGTCGGGGCCGTTGCCTTTCCAGCAGCCCAGCACGCCCTTGCCCTCGTGAGGGTACCCGCACCAGGTATTCCCCTCGCCGGTCGGACAAGGCTGGAGCCCGGTCAGGTTGGAGCCGGACATGATGTCCGTATTGTGATAGTCGGGGGTGCCGTTGGCTTCATACCAATGCTGCAGCGAGCCCAGGGTATGGGGAGAGGTACCGGTTGTACCGTCCCAGATCTCGATACCCGGGTCGGCAATCAGGTTTTGGCTGTATGCCTGCCCGCCGGAAAGCAGGAAGAGGAAAAGAAAGCAAAACGGATTTTTTGTGATGGAGGACATGATGATACCGTTTGAAAATAAACCGGGAACAAAGACGGATCGCGGAATTTACGGGATCGGAGAAGCACGGTATTACAGGCCGGCGTACACCGGTCAAAAAAGCAAGGAGACCCGCCTGGATCTCCTTGTCAAAAGGTATAACTACTCTTTTATTAATCGCTTGACCGCCAATCCTTCGTTGGTCTGGATCGTCAGGATCAGCATGCCGGCGGGCAGGCCGCTCAGGTCGATGGCCATGTCGCCGCCGGTGAGATCCGGTGACGACCATTGACGCAAGGTCCGGCCGGCCGCATCCGTCAAGGTTACCCGTTCCGGACGCAGGCCGCCGGGTTCATAACGGATGTACGCGGATTGCTGAGCAGGATTGGGGAAAACCCGGAACTTGCCGGATAGAACCGTTTCCCGGACACTTTCCACGATCAGATCCGTTCCATCACAATCTTCGTCTATGTCATTATTCGGTATCTCTTCGGCGCCCGGATAAACGCCGGGATCGTTATCATTACAATCTTCGTAGGAATTATATCCGTCCATATCTTCATCGATCACCAGGGCGATGCCGTCGCAATCCTCATCGATATCGTTGTTGGGCACTTCAGTGGCGCCGGGGTGGATGGCGGCCGCTTCGTCGTTGCAATCCTGGGCCAGGCTGTAGCCGTCCATATCTTCATCGATGAAATTGTTGTAGCGGACGACGGTCAGGTCGTTGCCCGATACGTTGGTGGCGGATGCGCCGACCAGCAACACTTTGCCGTCAGCCTGGATGGCGCTGGCGTTGGCGAAGGCGAAAAAATTCGAAGTAGGTGTGGTGACAAATCCGTGGTCGCCCCAGGTGGTGTCGATCACGCCTTCCGCATCCATGCGCACGGAGAAGAACGCGCGGGGCGGGCCGGAAAACACAGTGCCGCCGGTTTCGCCGCTGGCGATGATCTTGCCGTCTGATTGGACCAGGATGGCCAGCCCGACATCGTTGATCCCTTTATTGAATTGCGCTACGCCGAACTCGCCGAAATCCAGATTTTCAGTACCGTCCTGATTATAAGCCAGTACCACCAGGTCATAACCCTGGGCCGTCAGGTTGTTGCCGGTTACCAGGATATTGCCGTTTTCGTGGACGGTCAGGCCGTAGCCCTTGCCTTCGAAAGGCGCCAGGAGCTCCCCGTGGTCGGCGAAAGCGGTATCCAGCCCGCTGCCGTCGCTCAGGATCTTGTAGAGGGCAATGCGGTCCTTGCCGGCCGGTTTGGCGCGGCCCGAGGTGAGGATGTTACCGTCGTCGAGAACCTGGAGCTGGAGGACGTCGTTGGCGGTGGAATCGGTTTTCCACATGAAAATGCCGTGGTCGCCGAAGGTTGTGTCGATCACGCCGTGTGCGTCGTATTTGGCGACTACGTTCCGGATATAGTTGAACCCCTGGACTTTGCTGGTGCCGCCCAGGAAGATCTCGCCCTGGTCGTTGACATCCACGGCATTGGCGTAGTCCTGGTCAACGTCCACATGCTGGATGACGATGCCGTTAGTGCCGAAAGTAGAGTCCGGGCTGCCCCCGGAGTCGAGTTTGATCAACAGCATTTCGGTATCGTTGGGCGTATTGGCGTGAGAGCCGCAAACGAGCATGCTGCCGTCGTCCAGGATGTTGAGATCGTAAGCCAGGTCGGAGCCGTTCAGGTTCTGGTACCGGTATGCCCCGTCAACTGCGAAGGTGGAATCGATGGAGCCGTCTTCGTTGAGCCGGACAACCTCGATGTCAAACGCGGCGCCGATCTTGGCGGAGGCCAGCAACAGGATCTTGCCGTCTGCCTGCACTTCAACGCCGTTGCCGGTCTCGGTATTCTGGACGAGGTCAATGAGCAGCACGCCCGTACCCGCAAAGGACGAGTCGGGGGCCCCGTCCTGACCAACAGCAGCCGCGATTGCAAGAATGTAAAAAAGGGAGATGGTAAACAGTTTTTTCATTGTGATGGAAGTTTAAACAGAATCTTGAAAGCATTAATCCGTTCGAACGGTGCAAAATTACGGGCGGCTGACCGGCGTGAGAAAGTACATTTTTTTATAATTTTAGCTGTTTATTTTGTTTCATTATTTTTTAAATAATTGATTTTAAGTAATTTGTAATCTTAAACTGAGTAATTAGTAGATATTTTTATGAAAAAAATCGGCCGAAGCAAATTGATTTGCGCCTTGTCAACCTTGGATGCCCGGCAGTTGACAAGGTTTCTGCAATTCGTCCGTTCACCATTTTTCAACAGCCATCAACCGACATTGGACCTGGCGGAGTACCTGGCTGATCAACGTCGCCGGTGGGACCGGATCACCAAGGAGGAATTGTCCGAAAAGTTGTTTCCGGGGCAACCGCATGAAGAATTCCGGGTCAGCAACACCATGTCCTATCTGATGGATCTGTTCGACCGGTTCCTGATCCAGACCGGCATGGAAGGACAACCGGAAACGGACCTGTACGGGCTGGAAGCTGCCATGGATCTGGGCCTGGTATCCCTGTTCCGGCAGAACATGGCCGGCAGCAGGAAACGCATGGAAGGCATGCCGGTGAAGGACGACAAATATTATTGGATGAAATTCAGGCTTCAACTGGCTGATCACGATTATCAGTTCGGCCTCGAAACGGATTTTCATATTTCAACCCTTCAGGAAAGCCTTACCGCCCTGGACGTGTGGTATTTCAAAATCAGGCTGGAACGCACCTGCGAACTGTTTGCCATTCAGGAAATGAAGCGCCAACGGGAAACCGTCCCGTTCCTGGAACGCCATTTTGACTTTATCCGGAAAAACCTGGCCTATTTTGAGGCATTCCCCGTTGTCATTCTGTACTATAAATGCCTCCTGATGGTCAGAGAGAACGAAGAATTGAAGCACTATTTTGACCTTTCGGCTTATTTCAGCAAACATGAATTCAACCTGAATACACATGACCGGACAACGATTTACCGCCACCTGCTGAATTACACCATCCGGAAAACGAACAGCAACGATCCATTTTTTGAAAGGGAAAGCCTGAATGTTTACAAAAAGCTCATTGACAACGGGTTGATCTTCCGCGGCGGCAAGATCCAACAGTCGGAATACAACAATATCATTTCCCTTTCCTGCAATTTTCAGGAGTACGAATGGGCCAGGGATTTTGCCGGGAAATATGTGGCTTACCTGCCGGAGGATGTAAGGGAAAACGCCGGCAATTTCAACATGGCCAATATTTATTTTCATGAGAAACGGTACGACGAATCCCTGGAACTGATCGGGCAAGTAGCTTTCACCAATATCTTCTACCAGATCAAGGTGAGGTTCCTGCAGATCAAGATCTATTTTGAACAGGGAGAGGATTCGCTCCTGCAATCCGCGCTGGACAGTTTCCGGATTTTCAACCTGCGCAACAAGAAAATGCCGGTTTTTCACCGGAAAGGCGGTTTGAATTTTGTCCGGTTCGCCAGGGTCCTGGTCAACCTGGAATCCCTGAGCAGGGCCGGCGGAGATCGAAGCTTGCGCACAAAAGCGCGGCAGCTTGTTGCCCGCCTTATGGCGTATGACGAACCCCTCATCAACAAACCCTGGTTGCTGGAGAAGTCGGAGGCCTTGCTGAAATGAACAACGGCTATTTATTGAACGGATACTCGCTCACCCAACGGAAACCCCGGTTGATCAGCAGAAAATCCTCCTTTTTCTTGGGTTTCATGGCGATATTCAGCGTATCGCCTTCCAGAATGCCTTCTATGCGGAACCCTGACGTATCGCGGGGGAAATAACGCAAAGTATCCGTTGTGCCGTCCCGGCCGTTCGCCTTCACGGCAATGGTGAGCAGGGTGGTATCCGGTATGAAATCGAAGTACCGTTCCGTATCGTTCATGTATTTTACCATTGCGCGGTCCTTCCAGTCGATGACCAGCCAGCGCCACCGGTAAGTATCCGTAAGCAACGGGGGAAGTTCCTCTCCGTTGCGTTGGAAAGCGGTCACTTCGTAAAGCCCGTGCAATGCCGGACGATTGGCGACCGGGCCGTATTGGGCCGACATGCTGACCATGGAGTACGTCCCGAGCCCCAATCCGGCAACAATGATCATCCACTTGATGATGGTTTTGGCCTTTTCCAGCGCCGGATTGCCGAACAGCGGCCGGATCTCCACGGCTTCCACCGCCTTGTTGGCCACAAATACCTGCCAGACCCGCCGCAAATCCAGTGCGATCAGGAACAGGGCCATCAGGACGAGGTGGGAGGACAGGATCTTGACCGGCACGTCGTAAAAGAAATTCAGCGCCATCACGTTGGCCATCACCCCGAATACGACCAAAGCCCCCAGTGTACGGGTGTTCCGGAACAGCAGCAACAGGCCGCCCGCCAGTTCTCCGAATCCGGTGAACATGGTATACCCCTTGGAATAACCCATAAAGGTCCAGAGCAATCCCATCGGTGAGGACTCGCCGTACGGCTCGATGAGCTTGCCGAAATGCGGCGGTTGAAACTGCAGGTAAAACAACTTGGCCAGCCCGTAGATCACCATCTGGTAAATAACGTAGTACCGGATCAGGATCACCAGCCACTGGAAAGCCTTGCCGTAATCCTGCCGCCGCCGGTCGAGCGCCGTCCAGACCGCGGTGGCGACCAGGGCAAGCAATGCGAAGACCAGCAAACTGACATAATTGTAGGTCGTGTCGCCGCTCCCGTTGGTGAACACCGTGATCGGCTGTTCCAGGTGCAGGACATGGGCTGCAAACCAGGGGACGATCTGCCGCCACAAGGCGTCAAAGGCAAAAGACAGCACAAACTGGTTCGACATGGCGAAGAGGAAGAGATAGATCGCAAAAAAACGGAAGGCGATCTTCTGGATGGGCGTCCACTGCATGGCTCAGGTGTATTTTTTGGTGCTGAATTGAAAAACGAAGACTAAAATAAGGACTATTGCTGAAATCAGAAAAGCGGACCTGACTTTGCCGGATCGGCCCCTTTTTTCAAACCGGAAAGTATGGGTGTTTCCAATGACAATGAAACCCGACCAGAAATAAGGGGCCGCCTTGATGTCGGGGCATTTTTTCAGATAGTCGAGTTTGGCTTGCCGCAAAGCTTCATCCTTTTGAAGGCCGTCAGCCAGCCGGCGGTAAAAATCCTGCATGATGGAATGGGTTGCATTTTCGTTGACCTTCCAAAGGCTGGTGACCACGCTTGGAACACCCGCATAGGTGAATCCTCTGGCAAGACTCATTACGCCTTCGCCTTTCCGAAGGTCGCCGAGCCCGGTCTGGCAAGCGCTCAGTACGGCCAGGTGGGCCGGCAGGTGCAGGGTGTATAGATCGCTGAGATAAAGCTGCCCATCGGCGAAGTCGATGGAAGGCTGGTTGTTTAGGCTGTCACTGGTTTGGGCGTGGGTTGAAAAGTAAATTAAACCGTAGTCAGCCGCCTGGTTCAAAAATCCGGGGATGTTTGCTTCCCTCTTCGACAGGACCGTGCAATCGAATTGTTCCAATGCGGTTATGGGCAGCTCGCTGTTGGGCAGGTATCGGGCTGGATCGTCCTCAAAGACCGGCGCCACTACCAGCACCCTGCCCCCGCTTTGGGGGGATTGCTGTTGAATGGATAACAGCGCCGCCGAATAGGCATAACCCGTTGTGCAGTCGTTCAGTAAATAGGGGTACCGGCGAGGCGATTGGTCCTGCGGCAATCGGGTAAGTAACAGCTCAAAGGGCAGGAGGTTCAGAAATCCGTCCGGGATAATAGTCAGGTTTTCAATCGCTTCGAGATCAAAAGATTCGAACAATTGCCGGTATAATCGATATGCAGCCTGTTGAAACCGCCTGATGCCTTCCAGGTCGTCCATCCGGAGATTTTCCGCGACCTGATTGGTCAGGAATCTAAGGGAATCGGGTGGGCCGATCTTTCGCAACTCAGCTGAATGCCGGCGGATGAAAAGTGCATAACAATTCTCCTGTCCGGCAAAAAATTCAAGGATAGCCCGGTTATCGTCTGTCAGTGCCTGCTGTACCGAGCCGATATCCGGGATTTCGGTGCGGGTATAGGCCGTATAATCCGGGTAATTCCGGCCGATGCGTGCTATGAGGTCATCCTTTTCCCGCATCAGTTCCAGCAGGCGGCTGTTCCACGTTTTAATGCTGGTCTGGTTTTTGACCGATCTCCGGTTTTCGGCGTCCAACAGCCGCCGGAGATAATTGAGCTCAACCCTTATTGCGTATTCCTGGTCGATCCATTCCCTGGGCAGCGTGAAAATGCCTTCAGCTTCTTTGGCCCTGATCTCTTCGAGGAGGACCACGGCCTTGCTTTTTTCAAAAAAATAGAAAATCTCCTGAATATGCCGCCCTTCGGGTTGAAGAATGTGCAATTGTGCGGCCACCGCAATGCCCTTTTCGTAATAGGAATGGGTGGATTCGCTGAGGAAGGCTTTGGATTCTTCCGACTGATAATCCTGCCGCAATTGGTCGCTCAGGCGGGAGATCTGGAAATAACAGTTCAATGCCGGGATCAACAGCGCGATATCGTGCCGGACCCCATAAACCGCTTCGAGGCAGGCAGCCTTCAATTGGAGGGCGTTGACCAGGTCGATCCTGGAGAGGGGCCGGAAATTCTCCGGCAATTCCGGGGTATCGGCCGAAAGTCTTCCCACCGGTATCAGGTGACTGATCGCCTCATCCGCGGCTTCCAGCGCGCAATCGTATTCCTGCAGGTTGAACCAGGCTTCCGCCAGGGTCAGGTGGGCCTGGGACCGGTCGATGGGAATTTCGGCCGGTGCTGCGGCAACGGCCTTTTGTGCGGCCTTCAGGGCATTTTCAAGGTGGCCGTCGGCGGCATCGACCCTCGATAAGATCCGGTACACCGCGGAAACCTGGGAAGTTGTCAGCGGTTTCAATTGCAGGGCCCGTTGGAGGTACGTCCTGGCTTGCCGGCCGGCATCCATTTTCAGCTCAACTTCCGCCAGGTTGGTATAACAATAGACATAATACCGGTTGTTGAACGCCTTTTTATTGGTTTGCATCAGTTCAAGCATGTCCAGAAGATATTTTTCGGCCGTCCGGAATTTTTGCTGGTACTGATTGACCATGGCGAGGTCCTGGAAGACTTCGGCAATCCGGAAACTCAGGATATCTTCCTTGTCCGCATATACAGGATCATGGAAAGCTTGCAGGTAGGAGGTATAGGCTTCGTTAAAATAGATCTCAGACCGGATGAAATCGCCTTTTTTCAGGTAAACGCGACCGATGTTTTTCAAAATGGTTGCCTTGAAAGACAGCAGGCTTCGGGCACTGTCGAACGACATGAGGGCTTCCTGGTAATAGTCCAGCGCCCGGTCATAATCCAGTTTATAATCCGTGTAGACGATTGCCAGGTTATTAAGGGACGCCATATAAGGGGCCTTGTCCGGGGTCAGGTAACGCCGGGCTTCCTGGTAGGCCAGGATATTGTTGGTTTCGATACTGTCGTATTGCTCCTTTATGCCGTAACAATAGCTCAGTCCCGTCAGCACGTAAACGTATTTCTCCCACTGCCCCGTCTTTTTTAACAACGGGATTGCCCTATGGGAATACCGTATGCATTTGTCAACATCCATATAACTGGTATCTGCGATGTTGAAATAGGTGACGGCCTGAATGGAATCCTTTTCAAAACCGGGATATCGGGGCGTTCGCTGCCCGGCAACCGGCGAACAGGAATGAAGAAGGAGTAAATACAATAAGAGCTTGCCCCAGGGAAAAAGCCTTAAATCCGGAAGCATGGTTTCAGGTTTGCTTACAAATCTAAGGCTTTTCCTTTATTGGCGGGCTAAATCATCGCTGTCGATCAGATGGGGCAAAAGTTCAAATGGAAAGGAACAACGTGCCCGGAAACGTGCTCGCCTGTTTTACTATCCAGACAAAGATAGTAATCAAGCGAAAACGTAGAATAACTTGTGCAATCGGTAACGTTATGCTGGTGTGTTTTTCCCTGGCGTGCTGCCGTTTGGGCATGGTTCAGGCTTTGGCTGACCAGGTCTATGGCCACATGCGTTGATTCCATCGGCAGATAAAAGACAAAATCGTACGGCAACGGCTGACCGTCGGCCCCGGTTTTTACTTCAAACTTAATATAAACGTTGACCAGCGCTTTGCAAACTTTTTTGCCTGACGAACAATTCTCCAGGTATTGGTCGGGTTTGATGATCAGGTCAGTAGAGATGGTGTCGTTGATCCTGATCTCCTTTGTGATCATTTCAGCGGCCGGAATTGTATCGCGGTCTTTGAAAAGGATGGTCTGGATAAAACTGTTGCCGACGATATTTTTCTTTTCGCACGGGACGTCCACAGAAAATCTCAGGTACCCTTCAAGCATGAAAGTGGGGTCCAAATTGATGCAATCCCCGATCGTATCATAATTCATGGAGCGGAATTGGAGATTGTTGGATAAAAAATCGGCGCTTTCCAGGTTAACAATATGAATGATCGGGCCGCATTCATACGATTTTATGTCAAATGAACTGCAGTTGGGTTGCCAGATGGTATCATAACACATGATGGAAGGTGTATTCGACACCTGAAGGAAACTATTGGCGGCATTCGACGGATTTCCGACCCCGAAAGAGGAAAGGCTGTGTACCATCACCCTGTTCCCGTCAGCCCCTGTTCCTACGACCCTCCAGGCATAGATATTATCACTTGGGAGCGTTTGCTGGCTTTGCCGGTTGTTTTCGGAGCGCTTGACGGAAGTTTTGCCGCTTTCCACCTTGTGTTCCTCCACCATGGTGAATTGATAAAGTTTCTTTCCATTGTTTTCCGTCGCCGATGTCATTCGGAACAATTGCAGGGATTGATCACCCGGAGCGGCTGCCTGACGGGTCACTTCATCCGTTGTCCAGCTGAAGGTCAGATCAGCTGCCTGATCCGCTTTTATGCTGGCATTGGCTTCCGGGAATGTCCCTGACGGGGTTTCGGGCCCCTTCGGTCCTTTGCACGAAAATAAGCTGATCAAGGCAAGCATTGCAAAAAAGAAAATTGGACTTTTCATTGTTTCGGGTTTTTAAGTGTCGATTAAATAAATGGAATTGCTTCAGGTGCGAATAGATGAACCGTTTCGCTTAAATCAGGGGATGAACAGGAATGTTACCCATCAGGCAGGACTAAGATATAACAGGCTGACGTAAGTACGGATTTTTATTTTTTCGGGGCATCAAAATACGGACTCTCAAACCCCAGTTTCTTCATCCCATCCCGGATTTCCGGAATGTTCATGAATAACTTCCACAGCAGCCCGCTCCGGTAATTTTCGATCATCACAATGATGGGCCCCTGGTCGATGGCCAGGTGGGAGTCGGCGTACCAGTCCTTGGTTGCTGAAAAGGCATCCGAAAACCCGTACCCGGTCCAGATCCGGTCGCCCAGATCCTCGTAGAAATGGCGAAGTGCGCGCATGGATTCTTCAGGGGTATACGGAAAGGAGGAGAGGGCCGCCGTGGGGCTGATCACGCCGAGGTCGTTGCCGGGGTTGTGGGCGCCGTATCCGTTGAAGTTGTCGGAAGCGGTCAGTCCCCAGCAATCCGGGCCGTAGCCTTTGAAGCCTTTCGGATTCTCGACGCAATGCCGGTAATTGATCAGGGTATGGTTGCGGTTCTGTTCCCAGTAGTCGGCGTACCGGTCCTTGAGGCCGTGCGGATCCACCCCCAGAAAGGAGTAATGGGCAAAGAACAGCGGACCGCCGTAATCGAATCCCAGCGGAAGGCGGATCCCGTAGTATTCCTTGCCGTTGGTGAAATGGTTGCTTTGCGCCCAGCACTTGTGGTAAACCTGCGGGGTAATGCTGTACTTTTTGGAAGAAGCGGCGAGGATGTAAGTGATCAGGCACTCGTTCCAACCCCGCAATTCGAAGTTCATGGCCCAGCCGTGATTGGGGCTCCAGTGCCAGTACAGCTGGTTGTTGGAGCCGGCGGTGTGCCAGTTCCACTCCACGTCGTCCCATAGCCAGGTGATGCGCTGCCGCAGCCGGCGCTCCGGGTCCTCGGGGCCGTCAAAATAGGCGCGCGCGCAGAGCAGGCCCTGCATCAGGTAGGCCGTTTCCACGAGGTCGCCGCCGTCGTCCTTGCGGCTGAAGGGGATGGTTTTGCCCGTAGCGCCGTCCAGCCAGTGGGGAAAAACGCCGTGGTAATGGTTGGCCTTGAGCAGGAAATCCACCATTTTGTTCAACCGTTCGGCGGCCTGTTCGCGGGTGATCCATTGCCGGTCGGCCGCTACAATGATGGCCATGACCCCGAACCCGGTGCCGCCCGTAGTGACCACCTCGTCCCCGTATCCGAACGACGTATTGCTGCGCTCCCGGGCCATCCCGCTCACGGGGTGACCGAAATCCCAGAAATACCGGAAGGTCTGGCGCTGAACCAGGTCGAGCAGTTCCTCATCGGACAGGTTTTTTTGGATGAGCGCTTTGGGGACCTGTGCAAGGGTTGAAGCGGAAATCAGGAACAGGCCAAGGCAGGCGGTCAGGGTGAACAATGTAAGTCGGTGCATGGTTGAACTCCTTTCCCGGCAAATATATTCAAACCGCCGGGTTTGGCAACGTTCGTTTGCAGATTCTCCGACCCTTCCGAAAAAGAAAAATAACCGCATTTCCCGTTGAAATCGGTATTTTAGCCCATTATTCGGAATCACCATTATCACACCAAAAGGACTGTTGTTATGCGAGCCAACTTTTTAATCCTGGTGCTGCTCGGCGCCGCCCTCCCGCTGTTTTCTCAGCAAGGATCCATCGATCACCCGCATATCCGCTGGCAATACGACGCAGGCGCACCCGTTAGAGGCGGTATGGCAATCGACGGGGACCGACTCTATTTCGGCAATTCAGACGGGGTCCTTTTTTGCCTGGACAAAGCCGCGGGCCGGCTCGTATGGCAATTCAAAACCGGCGGCGCGATCACCTGCACCCCCGCGGTCGCCGACGGAAAAGTGATTTTTCAAAGCCGCGACAACCGGGTTTACGCCCTGAAGGCCTCAACCGGCAAACCCGCCTGGCAGTTCAAAATGCAAGGTTCCGCCCCGCATACCTGGGGGTGGGATTATTATACGCCGATGCCGGTGATCTCGGGCAGGCAGGTCCTGATCGGCTCCGGTGACCACCACCTGTACGCCCTCGACCTGAAGACCGGGAAAGAGACCTGGTCATTTGAGGCCGGCGACAAGATCCGGGCTGCCCCGCTGGTTGCGGAAAACCGGCTGTTCGTCCCTGCCTTCGACGGCTATGTTTACGTCCTGGATCCCGCTACCGGTGCGGAAACCGGAAAGTTCAAAACCGAAGGCGTCGGGTACTACGATAAAGTTTACGGTTGGGACCGCACCTCCATCACCGGCCAACCCGCCCTCAATAACGGCCGCCTCGTCTTCGGCTCCCGTGACGGCGGCCTGTACTGTATCGACGCCCGGACACTGGAGCAGAAATGGCGGTTTGCTTACGGGGCCTCCTGGGTCGGCAGCGCGCCGGTAATTGACGGCCAAACGGTTTTTGTGGGGTGGTCGGACCAGCTCGTGTTCTCCGCCTTTGACCTTGAAACCGGTAAGGAGCGATGGCAGTACAACTGTAAAGCTTACGTATATGCCACGCCTGTGACCGACAGCCGGAATGTATACGCCGGCTCCTTCAACGGCAAGGTTTACGGATTTGAAAAGGAAACCGGAAAAGTAGCCTGGGAATATCAGACCGGCAATGCAGTGCTTTCGTCACCCGCCCTGGAAAACGGCGTGCTCTATATCGGCAGCGACAACGGGCGAGTCTACGCCTTTGAAAATGGCCCTCCGACCTTCAAAGCCGTTTATCAGCCCCGGAAAATCGTCGAAAACGAATTATTGTCGGATAAGCGCATTGCACCCTGGTTGGAAGAACAGGGCTACCAGCGACTCGATACCACGGACCTGGGGCAATTCATGCGGGACCGGATCCGGGACGGCAACCCCAGCGTCGTCGTCTTCGCCCATGAATACCTGCCGGGGGATGTTTCGGGAGATGATCCGGACCAAAGCCTGCTGAAAAAATACATGGAATCGGGCGGTAAGGTCGTTTGGCTGGCCTTTTTGCCCAAGTACTGGACACCCGATAAGGACCTCAATATTGTAGCCTTTAATCCGGGGTATTCGGCAAAACTGCTGGGCCTGGATTTTGACATCCATATGGATTTCGGCACGTATTACGCCAAGACCACGAATGCCGGTTTGGAATGGGGGTTGCCGGCCGAATTCACAGCGCCGGGGTCAACGATCGGAGGTGGTGAAGGGCTCGTTGTCCTGGCTGCCAATGAGTTCGGCCGGATCGTTTCTTTTTATAAGCCTTTCGGCAACAGGCCGGGCGCCGGTTTTGTCTCCTTCCGCTCCTGGAGCCTGACGCCTATCCGGGAAGCGGATATGATGACCATTATGGCGGTTGCCGAACACGGCCTTTGAGCGTTCCGCCTCCGATGACTGATCGGAGTCGAAGTCACTCCCCTTTCAACGTCTCCACCGGATCGGCCATGGCTGCTTTCAGCGCTTGAAGCCATAACGACCCCAGCGAAAGGAGCAGGACAATAAAACCGGAAAACAGGAACAACAAGGGGCTCAGCTCGACCCGGTACGAAAAGGAGGCCAGCCACCGCTGCATCAGCCACCACCCTGCGGGGAAAGCAATGGCGGCCCCTGCCGCGATCAGGGCGATGTATTGCCCCGATAACAGCCCGGCTATCCCGGTGTAGGAAGCCCCCAGGACCTTCCGGATGCCCATTTCGCGGACCCTTCTTTGGATGGAAAGCCGCATCAGCCCCAGCAACCCCAGCCAGGCGATGACTACGGCAAAAGTGGCGGCCGCGTCCATCACTTTCGACCAGCGCAAGTCGTCGGCATAGCCCGCTTCCAGGGACTCGTCGACAAAATGGTAGACAAAGGCTTTGTCGGGGGCGGCTTTTTTCCAGGCTTGCTCCAGGAAACGCAACGCCCCCTCCAATGCGCCGGGACCGATACGGACTTCGAGCTGATATAGGTTGGACGGCCAGACGTAGGTGTTCAATCCGGTTATGCCGGAGCTTATCGAACCCAGGTCTAGAGCGAGGATGAGCGGTTCGATCCGCTGGTGGAGGGAACTGAAGTGAAAATCCCTGACCACGCCCAGGATGCGGTGGGGTTTGGAAAATTCCTTGCCGGGGATCCGGGCTTCCAGCGGGTTTTTCCAGCCGAAATGCCGGACCATGGCCTCATTGACCAATATGCCGTCACCCGGATTGGCGTCCGTTTCATGGAACCCGGTACCCGCGACGAGCTCAACGCCCATGGTCCGAAGGTAAGCCGGGTCGACCTGGTTGTAAAAAAGGCCTTCCGGAGGGCCCGCTTCCTGATCGAACATCAACCGGGTCCAGGGCTCCCGGGCGCTGTTCATCGATGCGCTTACGGCGAGGATCCTGTCGTCCTGCAAAGCCAGGTTCCGGAAACGCTCGACAAGTTGCCGTGCGGACTCCTGATCCGGCGAACTGTTCATGCTGATCTCCAGCAATCGCTCGGCTTCAAAACCGAGGTCCTTGTTTTGGACATACCGCATTTGCAGCCGGATCCCCGCGGCGCCGCTGATCAGCAGGATGGACAGTGCGAACTGGATGACCAGCAAGACCTTGTTGAGCGGAGCGTTGGCGCTCCTGATTCTGACCTGACCTTGCAGCGCATTCCGGATATTGTTTTTCAGCAAAAAGAAAGCCTGGAGACTCCCCGTGACCCAGCCGATCATCAGGTCGATCACCAGGATAAAGGCCAATTCGCGGAGACTCAGGGATGCCGGCACCCGGATGCCGACCAGGGTGCTGAAATAGGGAAGGATGGCGACGGCTATCAGGATGCCTGCCATGGAAGCTGCCAATGTCAGAAAAAAAGATTCAGCGACCATTTGCCGCCTCAACTGGCGACGCACTGCTCCGAAGGAGGTTCGCAACCCCATTTCCCGGATCCTGTTGAGGGCGTGACTGGTGGAAAGGGTGATGAAATTGATGACGGCAATTACGATCACCAGCAGCACCAGCGCAGCCATGATGTAGAGCTTTCGGGGGCTGGTAAACCGGGCGTTTCCGGTCACGTGGTCGTTGAGGTGTATGGAGGTCAGCGGCTGCAATCCGATTTCTGACCGGCCATTTGTCTCGTCCGGCCGGACCTGCGGGGCCTCGCTCATCATCCGCCCAAGCGTTTCTGCGGGATATTGGCCGCCGGTCAGGACGTAATTTTCCAGGATGCCGTAGTTGTAGGAATTATAGGTCTCCTCGCCGACAATGGCGCGGAGCAGGTCCATGGAGGTCAGGAAATCGAAGGTCAGGCTGGATTTTTCCGGCAAAGGGTCGATCACGCCGGTCACTT
This sequence comes from Lewinellaceae bacterium, assembly GCA_020636325.1. Classification (GTDB taxonomy): domain Bacteria; phylum Bacteroidota; class Bacteroidia; order Chitinophagales; family Saprospiraceae; genus JACJYC01. The sequence continues at coordinate 159,868 of JACJYC010000003.1, read as the reverse complement.
TCAAATTCACGGCGGTATCGTTGAACCGGATGGCGATAAACTGGCCCAGCGCAGGTTCATTTCCGAAATATTTATCCGCTTTTTCTCTGGACAGGACCACCGTTCCCGGGGTGCTCAATGCCGTCTGCCGGTCGCCTTCCGGCATCGGAAAGTCGAACATCCTGAGAAAACCCGGATCGGCGTAACTGACGGATTCCTGATAGGGTTCGCCCTTGATGGTCAGGGTTGCGGTACCGCTTCCCAACCGGGTGAAATCGGTGATGTCGGCAAAATCGGCTGCCATATCCCTGGCCAGCGGGATGGCCGTAATGGCGCTGGCGGGATTTTCAATGCCCGTTTCGGGGTTCCGGGATTGTGAGGTGAGCCGGAAGATGCGGTCTTTCCGGGTATGGAACCGGTCATAGCTCAGCTCGGTGTCGATAAACCGGACGGCCAGGAAGACAAAAGCGATGGCCAGGGAGAGTCCGAGGAGGTTAACAAGGGAATAAAAGGTATAGCGCTTCATGCTGCGGAATGCGACCCGCAGATGATTTTTCAGGATGCCGGTATGCATAAACGGTAAATTGAACTGGTTTCTGGCAATGAGGGAAGGCCTGAAAAAGCGCAGGACGTTCAGCGCGAACAGCTGCCGTGCCCTGCGTCGGCCCAGGTGATCCCGGTCCTGATCGAATTGTTCGAGCAGATCGCCGAGGATGCTTTCCTGAAGTTCATCCGGGCAAAACCACTCAAGGAATGAGACCGCCCAGGATGGCGGCCGGTCGCTTGGATTGGCGGGTGATTTCATCTTGTCGGGTTGTATCAAGGTTAATGAAGCCGGAATTCCAGACCGGGGAACAGTTTCCACAACTTTTGCCGTTGGTCCTGGATATCCCGGATCAGGCTGGTCCCGGCATTGGTGATCTGGAAAAGCCGCTTCCGCCGTCCGCCGCGCGTGGCTGTTGCACCCCCGTATCGGGACCTGACCAGGCCCTTATCTTCCAGCCGGTACAAGGTGATGTGAACGGCGCTGAGGCTGACATCGCGGTCGAGCTGTTTTTTGATCTCCTCAACGATGGCGTTCCCATAGGCTTCCTCTCCGCAAATGCCGACCATGGTCAGGATCAGCTCTTCGAATTCACCTAAGTAATTCTTCATTAGTATATATTTTGTAAAACAAATATAGGGATTTCTATTTGAATTGTAAAACAAATACGGCCATTGAAATGAAAAACTTATGTGTTCTTGTGTTTCTTATGTGCTTTAAGGCTTAAAAAACCAACCTCGCGCGAAATGGCCGTTGTAGTTGAAGGAGCTCCAATTTCTCATCCGAAAATCCCGCAATGACTTACCACTTTTGACTTACCACTTACCCGGTGGCCAAAGCCTCGGCGAAGGCGGGTTTATGGCTGTTTTAAGCCGTAATCGATCCGCAGCGATCATATGCCGGCCCTACAGGCCGGAAGCCGAATATTCAACCCGGGTGCTACAGATATGGCGGACCTGACGGCCCGCCTGCCAAAACTTCAGGGAAGGCGTGTTTATTGTTGTCTGGAGCGTAACCATCATAAGCATAAACCCGCCGCCGCTCGGGACCGTTCAGAATTTTGTGTCAACAGAATTTTCAGCACGCGCAGCGTGTTGAAAATTAAAACTTTGCGTCTTTGCATCTTGGCGCGAAAACACTATTTTGAACAGTCCCCGCCGCTCCCAAGCTACGGCCACCGGGCGACGAAGCCTGCAGCGAGGTTTCCGGACAGCGCCAAAATACCCCCTCCCGCCCGATCGGTGAGAGCGTTTTTTCTTTGCGCCCACCGCCCGCCAGAGGCTGCGCCTCGCCGCGAATACCGCCAAGTCTGCGACTTGGGAAATAAATAAGGTTTACCATTGCAATTCATTTAGAAATACAGGCCCCAATGTCTTAAACGGCAATAGTTGTAGGGCCGTAACCAAAATAGAGCCTCTTATGACTTACTACCAGCAAATAACAATATTTGCACGTATTCCGATTTTCCCTTATCTTTGAAAACGCCCCAACCTTTAACCTTTAACCTTTAACCTTTAACCTTTAACCTTTAACCTTTAACCTTTAACCTTAAAACCCCATGATCCCCTACGCGCTCAAGAACGGAGAGCCGGTCAGCATTGCCAAAGCCCGGCGAGGGTTGGCCTGCGGTTGCGTCTGCCCGGCTTGCGGAAACCGGGTGATGGCCAAGAAAGGCGCCGCCCGCGTCCATCATTTTTCCCATTACAAGATGGAGGAATGCCCGCATGCATTGGAATCCAGCCTTCACCTGGCCGCCAAGGCCATCCTGCTGCGGTCGGGTAAAATCCGGTTGCCGGCCCTCGAACTGCATGGCTTTGAACGACTGCTGTGCCATGAAAAGGATTGGCCGTTCGACCAGGTGGTCCTTGAAAAACGGCACGGCCAGGTCATTCCCGATATCGCCCTGATAAAAGGGCAAAGGAAAATCCTGGTGGAAGCGGCTGTTACCCATGCGGTCGGCCCGGCCAAATTGCACCGGTTGCGCCAACTCAACCTGCCGGTCCTTGAAATTGACGTGGCGGCCATTCACCTGGAACTGACCGGACTCGGCCTGGCCGGCGATCCGCGCGCTTTTGCCCGGAAACTGGTAGAGGAGACCCGCCACAAAAAATGGTTGTTCCACCCCTGGCAGCAAGCGGTCGAATACCGGATCCGGCAGGCTGCGCTCCGGAAAAAGGTCCGGATCAACGCCAGATACCGGCGCTTTACGGTGGATGGCTGCCCCTTGAAAAAGCGAATCCTGCGCAGCGGTCCCATGGCGGGAACGGCCTACGCCGATCTCTGGCAGGATTGCTACTTTTGCCCATTCTGTTTTGAAATTGAATACCGGAACAAACAGGTCGGATACCGGGAATTGCAGGACAGGCCGGATGCCGTCATCTGCCGGGCCAACCTGGGGACGGAGGAGGAGGTGTTGAAGGGATTATAGGTTTATGGTTGTTTGTTGTTGTTTATTGTTGTTGTTTGTTGTTGCCCCGTAAACAACCATAAACCATCATAAACCACCATAAACCACCATAAACCATCATAAACCAAAATAAACCATCATAAACCCCATAAACCATCATAAACCAAAATAAACCATCATAAACCACCATAAACCACCATAAACCAAAATAAACCCCCATAAACCCCCATAAACCATCATAAACCATCATAAACCATCATAAACCATCATAAACCAAAACAACCACCAACTGTCCGTTATCGGACACCCAATGTTCAAAGGCGGACAAAAAAAATGCCGGGTCAGCGGGCGGTGTTTTGTAAAAAATTGATTCACAGATTCTTAATATTTTGGCATATCAATTGCCCGTAATTGGCCAAGACCCAAAACGGGCACATTTTTTAAGCATTTGAAAAAGAAATATGGATCGTCAAATCAAGAAAAATTTTTGGACCTGGCAGAAGATCGTCCTGATCGGCGGCGGTGTGGCCCTCGCAGCGTTTCTGGGTTCAGCCATCTACCGCGATGCCGGCAAGAGCCGCCTGAACGTTGAAACCGAGCGCCTGTTGACGGATACGGTCAATATGGACGTTTTCAAAGAGTATATTGCCATCTTCGGTACGGTTGAGCCGCTCACCACCGTATACATTGACGCCGTGGAAACCGGCCGGATAGAAGAGGTCTTCCTGCTCAACGGTACCATGGTGGAAGCCGGCCAGCAGATCCTGCGCCTCTCTAACCTGGACCTTCAATTGAACGTGTTGAACCAGGAAGCCCAGATCGTCAATCAGGTGAACGCCATCAGCCAGACGAAGGTGTTGACCGAACAACAGAGCCTCAACCTCAAGGAATTGGCCCTGAATGTCGGCTACCAGATCGACCAGATCGAAAAGCGCTACAAACGCAACAAGTCCCTCTACAACGACAGCGTGATCGCCAAGGTGGATTTTGAAGACACGGAGGACGAATACGAATACCTCGTCAACCGGAAGAAACTCCTGGATATTTCAATCCAGAAAGATTCCGTCTTTGCCGATTTGCAGGAAAACCAAATGTCAACTACCCTCGACCTGATGCAGCGCAACCTCGCTTTTGCCCGCACCAGCCTGGATAACCTGATCGTAAAGGCGCCGATTGCAGGCCAGATCTCCTCTCTTAATTCGGAGATCGGCCAGTTGATCAACCGCGGCCAGCGCATTGCCCAGATCGATATCCTGGACAAGTTCAAGATCCGGGCCCGCATCGATGAATTTTATATTTCCCGCGTATTCCCCGAACAGGAGGCCACCGTTACCCTGAACGGAAAAGACTATATGCTGAAGGTCAACCGGATCTACCCCGAAGTGACCAACGGCGCCTTTGAAGCAGATCTGCTCTTTGTAAGCGATCGTCCCGACAACATCAAACGCGGCCAATCTATCTCCCTGAAACTGTCGCTTAGCGACGAAACCCGCGCCCTCCTGCTCGCCAGAGGCGGTTTTTATCAGACCACCGGCGGCAACTGGGTTTACGTCATCAATCCGGAAACAGGGGTGGCCCACAAGCGCAATATCAAGGTGAATCGCCAGAACCCGAATTACTACGAGGTGGTGGAAGGGCTTCAGGAAGGCGATATCGTCATTGTTTCCAGCTATGAAAACTACGGCGACAAGGATGAACTGGTTTTGAAATAATCCAATTTTTGTAGATAATCATTCGGCTGTTTATTATGAAAGCTGTCCGAAAGGGCGGCATGAAAGGGGCGGTTGGGTAGCAATACCCGCCGCTCTTTTTTTAGTCGTAAGCCGTAATGGAGCGGAGCCGAAGTTTAACCCAACCTTAACCAATCGATCAATAACAATTAACAGGCGTTCGGCGTCCTAATAATAAATACAGAAAGCCCCGGAAAGAATTGAAAATGGGTGTTCTCATAGCGTAGGCTACCCCCTTGTTCGGCAGGCGGGGTAGTTTTTTTTAAGGTAAGGATAAAGGTTAAAGAGGCGGGATCAGGGATTGAGGTAGGTATCAATGAAATTTTTCAGGTCGGCGCCGTGGACATTTTTAGCGATCACGGTGCCGGATGCATCCAGGATAAAATTGGCGGGAATGGTGGAGATGCGGAATTCGGTCATCAGGGGGGCATCGTCGCCCATAAGGTGAGAGGCCTGCGGCCAGGTAGCGGCGTCAATATTAAGGGCTTTTTGCCAGGCTTCAGCGCCGCTGTCGATCGAGTATCCGATGATCTGGAGGCCCTGGCCGGCATAGTCCGACCAAAGCGGGGCCAGCCATTCCTTGTTCTCCCTCCGGCAGGGCATGCACCAGGATGCCCAGATGTCGAGAATGGTGATCTTTGCCCCGAGCAGTTGTTTTAAATGGACGGTGTCGCCGGTGCTCATGGGCAGCGCGTAATCGGGGATGATTTCCCCTTTCAGAACGGGCAGCATACCGGCTGCTGTTTTGGCGCAAAGTTGTGCTGCAAATGCATTTTCAGCGCTCAGGCCGGACCATTTCCGGCATTGCGCATCGAGTATTTCGGGTACCCGTTCGTAGTCATTCCGGGGACTGACCCACCGGACGGCTACCAGTGCCGCCCAGAAGGACCCGGTGGAATCCGCAAAGGCCATCATGGGCAATTGAAAACGGTGGACGGCGTCTTCCTGCTCCAGCAATCGGTGCTCATCCGGGGTTTTGGCGTCCTCCAGTTCGGCCTGCATAACTTGGTAGGTCGACTGCCGGATCGTACGAAGGTTGAGCAGGGCCTCATTGTCGGGCGACGGTTTCTCCATTGTAAAACTGGCCTGAAAACGGTCGATTTCGGCGTTTATGGAGACCGGTGAACCGTGGCTTAGTACGACCGGCATATAATTGGCGGAAAGCGGGACCTCATCTGTCAGCATGGTCGGATACCGGCTGGATACCGGTTGGACCGTGAGTTGGTACAGCGCAGGTCGCGGTTGGTCCGGCAGATTTTCGAACGCAAACCGCCCGTCGGGCCCGATGACTGCCGAATCGACCACTGTGCCGCTGTAATTGGCCGCTACCTCGTCGAATCCGCGCGGGGCGATCAGGTAGATGACGTTTTTCCAGCCTTCGCTCAATACGATTTTACCTGACAGGCCATGTGTGGGGCCGGTGATGGAGCTGCAGCAGTAGGTTGAAATGGCTGCAAACCCACTTGCTGCAATTAAGATACAGGTTGAAAGAATCTTGCTTTTGAACAAATACAACAGGTAATTGGTTTGTGGAGGCTAAAAGTATGGATAAAATGGAACCCTGACCCTATAGAAATGGAATGAATCAGAAAAAAAATCTGATCTATTCTTTAGCGTCACCAGGTAGTTTTTCGGATATGGCGGGCTCTTCGTTGTTCGAAATCTCAAATAAATAAATATTTTCTATCAGCATTTTTGAATCAATTTTTTTCAGGTTGGCTGAATAGACGTTTCCTCTTGATATCTTTTCTTTGGTTCCGTCAAGTTGCGAGGGTTCAATCAGCTCCCGCTGGCCGATAAGCTTTAAATTTGAAAAAAAAGCAATTTGATCTAAATCTATGAGGGTAAAATTGGTAAGGTCGGATGAATCAAAAATCCTGATTGAGGGTAGTCCTTCGGACATCCTTTTATGTCCGTTTTGCGGGCCAAAAAGCCGGGCCAGCTGAATTGTGTGCATGGCAATTTTCTTTTGACCGCTTGGGATATAAACTTTTTCTCTTATTCTTGGATAGCCTTTATTTTCGTTTAAGATGTCTACAAAAACAAATTCATTTTCCATTGAAGAAAATGTCAGACTGAATAAACCTTCTTTGTTGATGTATTGGTGATATTCACAATTCCTTTCCTCTGATCCGTTTTTGTTAAGGCAAACCATAGCTGAGCAATAATCATCAGACATGCCTTGGACCTTTCCGATAAGAGTGACAGGAACTTCCCGATTTTTAAAAGATAGGAAAACAACCAAGCAAACAAATAGGAACAACAGGGTGTAAAAGATTTTTTTCATAACTATGGGCTTTCAAAAAAACAAGCACCAAAGTTATGTATTTCAATCTAAAAAATCAATACCTGATCAATAATTAATCCGTTGAGCTATAGCTTTGTGATTGTGTATCCCTAAGTTGAAAATCTAAATTGTACTTTTCCAACTTAGGATGAACATCCTGCCAAATTTCATCCGATTGGTGATAATCGGGTGAGTTTGCAATTACTTTAACCCTGTTAACGTTTTTCTTCAATTTGAACGAAATGGTATAAAAACCTTTTTCATCCGCAACAGCTTCAATAGGAAGGCCGGATATCGAAATGACAGCTTTGCTTACCGGAAAATCATCACACGAATCCAATGAAGAGACTTTTCCAAAAAATTGATATTCTACTTCAGGATTTTCTTTTTTATCCTGGATATAGGCCTTAAGATCATCGATGCATAAGCCGATAGTGAGGGTAATGGTTGCCAAGACCATTGCCTCAAGCGTTTTTTTCTTCAAAAGATCCCAAAACCCGCTAACAAAAGAGCTGAAATGACCAGAAACTTTTTCATAGGCATGAAAAGCTTTGGCCTTAAATGCTTTCCATTTTCCCATTGTCTTCAAATAATTAAACCTACAAGATAATTATTCGAAATTCGCTCCATATAACTTGGGCGTTAGATTTAGCGAAATTTCGCTACCTTAATATAAAACACAATGGAAATCAGGAAAGTTCAAAATGGTTCTTCAATTCGCTTACCTGCTCAAAACGATTTTTTCAAAAACCCTCTGGTGGGTGATCCGATCCAGAATTTCCAATAGATAGATGCCGGCCGGTAGGGATGAGACATCAATTCTACGGTCATTTTCCGCTACTAGAACTGTATTGCCCGACATATCCGACACGCTGACGGACAACCCGGCAAGCAAATCTGTGTCCAGGTAAATATGGCTTGAAGCCGGATTTGGATAAATAGTGATTTTTGAACCGGCAATATCGTGAACACCTGTCATCAGATCCTCTCCATTGCAGTCTTCGTCGATCCCGTTGTTGGGAATATCTGTTTGACCCGGGTTGATGGCGGGATTGTCATCATCACAGTCAAATTCCCGGGTGAAACCGTCATTGTCCTGGTCGAGATACAAGTAGTTGAAATTGAAAATAGCGCTGCAGGATTCGCCTTGTATGTTATTGCCCCAACCACGCAAAGTATCGCCGTCATACAGAAAACCGTCCGGATATGGGTAAGTAAGGTCGAAAATGCCGAAAAACAGGGAATCACCCAGGGGGTTTTTATAAAAAAGGTCATTGTCGGATGTAAAGGCAAAAAGTTCGTCTTTTTGGGTGAACACAGCACGTTTGAAGTTTAGGATTCCGTACTGATCCGACAACTGCTCAAAAGTTTCGTTTGAATGATCAAATATAACCATGCCGTCACTCGTCGACAACCAGACTTTGCCGAGGTAGTCGATAAAGATATCATTGACGATAAAATTCTGGAAGCTTATTTCGGAACGCAGGTCATAGGTATGGATTGAATTTCCTTTTACCGTAGCCACATAATTGTAACTCGCAACGATTGCCGTGCTGTCATCAGCAATTTCAATATCCGAAACGATAGGCATAAATAAACCGGGGAATGCATTGACCGACTGGAAGTTATCCCCGTCCTTACGGATCAGGCCTTCACCGTTGACGCCTATCCAAAGCGTTTGCCCGAAGGCTTTAACCAGGCGGAGGTTGTCTTTAGGAATCGTACTGTTGGTTTTAGTGTACTTGGTTACATTCCCGTCCTGATAAGAAAACAGGCCTTTGGAGGTAGCTACCCATAAAACGCCGTTTTCATCCACAGTGACCCCCGCGTAAGAAACAAAGGTAAGGGATGGATCAAGTTGAATGGTGTCCCAATCGTTGTTTTCGTAGGCATACAATTTGCCTCCGCCGTTGACAAAATAAAGGTTGCCGGATGAATCGCGGGCCAAATCGACAATGCAGTCGGTTTCAAAGTACAGCTCCTGGTCCATGATTTGAGCAAATGAAGCAACGGTCATAAACAGCGCTGGGAGGAATAGTAATGTTCTTTTCATGTTAAAATACTGTTTAATGGATGATAATTATTGATTGTTATTAGTGTAAAAGACTATTTGTATTTGATAGATATTTGATTAAGCTGCGCTTGCCCAAGCCAAGCATGCGGTGCTTGAAGTAGTTCAATTGAAAGACTACAGTGGTTTACATTTCCACAATCGTCACCCCATCACCGCCCAATTCCGCCGCCGGATGCGAGATCTTCATGTCCACGTTGTATTCCCGCAATTTTTGGCGGACGGCGTTGCGCAGGATGCCGGTGCCCTTGCCGTGCACGATGCGCAGGGAGTGAGCGTTGGAGACCAGCGCCATATCCACAAAGTCCTCCACGAGTTTCAGGGCTTCCTCATAGCGCATGCCGCGGATATCGAGCTTGTTCTGGAAGCCGGAAGCCTGGTCGACGTCGGCCTGGACACTGCGGCTGGAACGCACATCCAGCGGCTCCCGGGCGTGTTGCAGGTCGCGCAGATTTATGGTCAGGCGCATATCGCCCATCAGGACGACGGCCTTGTTTTTGCTGACGGATTCCACCTGGCCGGCGGCGCTGCCGGATTTGAGCTTGACAAAATCGCCTTCGCGGATGGGGTCGGCTTTTTTATCTTTATCGGTCGGCTTGTAGTAGATCTCCGAGCGGAGGTCCTGTACCTGTTCGGCGAGTTCGTTGCGCTCTTCCCGGACTTTGGCGGAAAGCTCCTTGGCTTTTTCCAGGTTTTGCTGTTCCTTGATCTCGCGGATCAATTTTTCAAACTCCCGGTTGGTGCGGGTATTTTCCTGCAAGGCGGTTTCCTTGGATTCGAGCTTGAATTTCTTCCGTTTGTATTCCAGTTCCGCACTCATCTGATCATAGGACTTGATCAGCTTGTCGAGCGATTGCTGTTTTTCCTGCAGATCTTTCAGGATCTCTTCCACTTCCTGTTTTTCGCGTTGCAGGTCGATGAGCAGCTCGTCCACAGCTTTTTCATTCTTGCCGATCTTCTGGCGGGCGTAGCTCAGGACGCTGTCGCCCAACCGGCTTTTTTCTGCAATTTCAAAGGCGTAGGAACTGCCCGGCCGGCCGACCTTGAGCTCGTAAGTGGGCGCCAGGTTTTCGGCGTCGAACAGCATGCAGCCGTTCACCAGTCCTTTGGTCTTGAACGCGAAGACCTTGAGGTTGGAATAGTGGGTGGTGATCACCCCGAAAACGCCTTGCTGGTTGAGTTCTTTCAGGACGGCTTCGGCAATGGCCCCGCCGATCTTGGGGTCGGTGCCGGACCCGAATTCGTCGATCAGCACCAGGGTTCGCTTGTCGGCCTTTTCCAGAAAAACCCGGGCATTGGCCAGCCTTGAGCTATAGGTGCTCAGGTCGTCTTCCAGGGATTGCTGGTCGCCGATATCGGCAAAAAAGCGGTCGAAAATGCCCATTTCGGATACCGGGCTAACCGGCACGAGCAGCCCGCTTTGCACCATGAGCTGTAGCAGACCCGCTGATTTCATGGCTACCGATTTGCCGCCGGCATTCGGCCCGCTGAGCACGAGCAACCGGTTGGGCGGGATCAGCGACAGGTCGAAAGGCACGGTCTTTTTTCCGGCAGCCTTGTTCTTGAGGAAAAGCAAAGGATGGAACCCCTTCAGAATACCGAAATGGGGCCGGTCCACCATATTGGGCGCATAGCCGTTCATCTGGGCGGCCAGGCGCGCCTTGGCCTGTATCTGATCCACGCGGACAATGGTTTCCTGATAGGCCGCCAAATGTTCGGTATAGGGGCTGAGCGTAGCGCTGAGCGCCTTGAGAATGCGGTAAATTTCGCGCTTGTATTCCTGTTCCAGGTCAAAGATATCGTTGTTGATCGCGATCACCCCGTCAGGTTCGATGAAGGCCGTTTTACCGGTGGCCGATTCGTCGTGTATGATGCCGCGGATCTTGCGCTTGTGTTCGGCCGGCACGCTGAGCACGCGGCGGTTGTTCCGGAAGGTCTCCACGTTATCCGTCAGCCAGCCCTTGGAGCGGTATTCGTTGACGATGATGCGGAACAGCCGGTCCAGTTCCTTTTGCTTGGAAAGGATCCCCTTGCTGATCTTCATCAGTTCCGGGGAGGCGTCGGGCCGGATATTGCCTTCCTCGTCGATCACTTTTTCGATGGCCTTGGACAGCTCCTCGTCAAACTCCAGTTTCTGGACAATAGCGTACAGGACCGGATAATCCTCCTGCCGCTTCCGGTTGAAATACTTGAAAATCCGGGAGATGATCTGCAGGGTATTGTTGATCCGTTGGAGCCCTTCGACAGGCAGCACATAGCCTTCGATCTCCAGCATCGACAGGTCTTCAGAGAGGTCTTCGTAGGCCCTGAGCGGGAATGGGTCGTTTCTTTCCACCGATTGTTTAAAGACGTGGACCTCCTCCAACCGGGCCTTTATCCAGAGCAGATTGCCGGACGGGCCCAGTTTTCCGATCGCTTCCTTCCCTAATTCACCCAGGCATTCCCGTTTTACCAGTGCCAGTATCTTATCAAATTCCAGTTTCTCGAACAGGTCTTTTGGTTCAAGTTCCATAGTCAATCGCGCTTGTACAGGTCAGTTCCAAAAGTGAAAAGCAAAATTAGGGATAAATAGTTCAATTATTAAATGGATTCGATTGATTCGCCACGCCGCGGCGTGGTCGATTGTTCGATTCTTCGATTCCTCGATTCCTCGATTCCTCGATTGATTCAAATCAACCTCCGGCGGCCGTAGCTCCGAAAGAGCGAAGGCGGCAAATCACCAAACCACCAAACCATCTCCTTCCGTCTTCAACCTGGCCTCTTCCCGCCGGGTCACCGAATTACCGGGAATGCCGCTGACCAGCCCGCGGCAACCGGGAGCGCCGCAGTTGCAGACGAACGGCTCGGCATGCTCATCCAGGAATTGGGCATAATCCAGCGTGAGCTCTTCATGCATGCGAATGTCCCTGAGGGCAACCACATTGAGGCCGTCATACCCCGTATTGGCCCGGCAGCTGTGGTTTTGCGGCGCCCAGTTTTCGGGTGAATCGTCCCAAAGGACAAACACTTCGTTGCTGACCGGCCAGGCGTAACGGCGGAAAAAATCCTTGTCCCGTTCCGACCAATGGCTTTCCACATGACGGCGCGTAACGATCCGCCAGGCGCGTTCCTCTCCCTTGAAAATGATCTCCCCGGCCTGCAGGTCGCGGACTGCGCAAATCCCGAAACCGGCAATGGAATTTCCCCGGACGTAATATTTTTTTTGCTGCGCCTTGTGTCGGGATATCCCCTCTGCGATGATATGCCGAAGGAAACCGGCCTGGCCGATGCCGTCAAAGCGCAGGATGAAATCAGCGGAGCCTTCATAACCGTCGACATAAAAAACGGAGCAGGTGAAATTGATCTCCAGAAAATAAACCTCGTTGCGGTCGTTCACCCGGAAGTCGAGCCGGGCGTATCCCTTGCCGCCGAATTCCCGGAAGATCCGTTCGGCTGCTGTTCTGAGCACCCCTTCCAGCCCGGGGTCTTCGCAGGGATAATTACAGTCGGGATGCAATTCGGAGGTCTTCAGGGCATAGGTTTTAAAGGAAAGGCCGGCCGGAAAGCGGTATTCCACCGGTTTGAAGGACCTGCAGGTTTTTTCAGGCAGCGGATCGGCCGCAACCAGTACTGTAAATTCCCGGCCCGGGATATAAGCTTCTACCAGCAATTCGTCGTACTCGGGCAATAACCGGGTTATTTGGGCCAGCAGTTCCGACCGGTTTTCGACCCTGGCGTGCTCGTCGACGCCCAGGCTGTCGCCCGCTTTTGCCGGTTTGACAAACAGGGGATAATCCGTTTCGCGGATCTGATCGGCATCCGCTATATCCCGCACCAGATGATATGCCGGCGTATTGACCCCCGCGCAATAGGCCACGTATTTCATCAGCGGTTTGGGCGGGTCATACAACCGGGAATCCGGCCCGGTGAAGGGCAGGTTCAGCAGTTCCATGGCCTGTATGACGTCGATGGAAGGGATTTCCCAATCGAGGTACCCTTCGCAGAGGTTGACAAAGATGTCGTATCCTTTTTTGCCGAGCTCCCGCAGTTGCCGGTAGGTGGTCAGCTTATTCAAAAAAACGTGATCAACCGCGGCATCCGGCATCAGCGGCGACAAGTTTCTGGGCGGATCATAATATTGGTAATCGACACCGGTGGTGGAATAGTCAGGTTGGAGAACGCAGACTTTGAGCATAGGTTAAGGGACTTGAAGGACGGTTTGGAATGCGGTTAACGGCATCTTGCATGATCTCGGTATGCAACTGTTGGAAGCTTTTTCCGGCCAGCCGCAGGATGGCGCCTACGGAGGCGTTTTGTTCGTCGGCGCTCAATCCGCATTGGGCGTTGACCTCCAGCACGAAAAGCTGCCCGGTCGTTTTGTCCATACGCAGGTCTACGCGGCCGTAGCCCGTGCCGCCTGTTGCGAGATAGGCGGCCAGGCTCAGCTGTTCGGCTCTGGCGCGGATTTCCGGTTCGGGCGCCAGGTAACGGTAGAAAGGCCCTTCGATGCAACCCCTGGAATCGTCTTCGTACAAACCCCAGTTGCCGTCGAAGGAGAGAAACTGCTCGGTTTCCGGCAAAAAATCGGGGAAAATCCGTTCGGCTGCCGGATAGCAGAGGATATTTTCCGGTTGGGCGGCCGAACCGACCAGCAACACCGTGAATTCGCGGCCTGTTATGAACCGTTCGGCGATGATTCCGCCTGTGGTCAGTTGCCAGCCGCGGTATCCGTTTTTGAGCGATTGCAGGCAAGCTGTCAACCCTTTTTCATCTGCGACCACGTTGGCGGCGCTCAGGCCCATGCTGCCGCCGGAAACGGCCGGTTTGATGATCAGCGGGCGGCCCAGCCTGTCGAAAATGCCGGATAAATTGCGGCAGCTGGGGTCAATGACCTCCCAGGCCGGCGTAGGAAGCCCGCATTGGTCGAACAGGCTTTTCATCGGTATTTTGGAGCTCGTCAGGTCGTAGAAAGCTGAGTCGGCGCCTGTGTAGATCAGCCGGCGGCGGTCCAATTCACGGATCACCGAGATGCCCGGAGCGCCGTTGACCTCATCGCCGTCGCAGAGGTTGAAAACCAAAGGTGTTTTTCCGGCTGACTTGGGTTGAATGCGGGCTATCCGGCGCTTCAGGTTGCGCAGCCTGACCGGCAACCATTCCCATTCCAGTCCCAGCGCGCTGAATATCCGGGTATGCTCTTCCAGGCTTTCGGAAAAATCGTAGTAGACCTGGATATGCGGATCGGGATTGTCCACTTCAGGCGTCAAAATCCAGACCTTGTAATGGTCCCAGACAAGTTGGATCGGCATCGAGCTAGGAGGTTGATGAAAAAACAATGTCGGAAAATGGGTAGGATGAAGGATCGGACAGCCGAAGAATGGCGGCGGCGCGAGGCCGGCTGATCGGCTGGTCAACGCTGACGGGGCGGAGGTTTGGCGGCATCAGCAGGATTGTTGAATTTCACTTGTATGCGACTTGCTGTTTGATTGGGTAAAGGATGATGCAATTATCCGGTAAAATTACAGCGAATTGAGATTTGTTGGGCATATTATTTGAGCGGGTGCCAACGGCTCAGGCAACATCGGGGTGGGGCAGGGCCAAAAACCGGCCTGACGGCCAGGGGTGGGAACCCACCCACCGGCCTGCCGACCTCGCCAAATCCCGCTTCGGCTCGCATAAGGCATACTTCGCCCGTTCCGGTCCTTTGACCGGTATGCGCAGAAAACGGTTTGCGGCTGAATGACCGCCTGGTGCCGGCAAAAAGAAAATTACGACGATGATTTCCCGGAAACGCGGGTTGCACATTCAAGAAATGAAAATCCGATGCGATACGCACCGGTAGATTACCGATGAGGATACAAATATAATGAATAGTTTGCAAATTTGAAAATAAAACTCAAAAAATTTATAAAATCCTTCAATCCTTCAAATAAATTTTAAAACACGATGCCGGCAGCCCTTCCTTGTTCACCAGATTGGGCTCGGCGGTGTTGCTCCAGGCGAAACGGACGGCGGTAGGCCTGCGGATGCCCCTGGCTTTGACCACGACGGTCGTGCCGGCAATGGTGGCTTCGGCCGGAACGAAATGGCCGTCCTCGCCGGCCAGTTCAAACAAACCGACCTCGCCGTCGCCCTTGGCAAATAGCCCGTTCTCGGCATAATCGAAGTAAATGCGCACCTTTTTTCCTTCGGCTTTGGCTTCCCGGAACAGCGGGCCGGAGACCGGAATGCCTGCTTTGCCGTAGGCCTTGGTCAGCGCCCAGTTGGCCAGCCTTGTGCCCACGTCGATCTTGTTGCGGGGGTGGATATCCTTGATGTTGCCGATATCGCTGATCACTACCATGGCGGTATTGGGGGTCGCCAGGGCCTGGCGCTGTTCGTCGCGAACCACGACCCCTTCTTCCGGTTTGCCGTATTCGTAAGGTGCGATCTGGACGTATAAGAACGGGAAGTCAACACCCCATTCTTTTCGCCAGCTCGTGATCATGGCGTTGAGCATCTCGGCATACGTGTCGCCGTTGGCGGTATTGGCTTCTCCCTGGTACCAGAGGGCGCCCGCGATGCGGAAGGGGATCAGCGGGGCGATCATGGCGTTGTAGGCCCTGCCGGGTTTGACCGGCCCCCAGGGCACGGGCGTGAGTTTGGCCGCGGATTGCGCCAAAACCGGATCTTCGGCAATCACCTTGGCATTCATCCAGACCTCAACGGGGGTGCCGCCCCAACTGCTGTTGATGAGCCCGATGGGGACGTCCATCTCTTCGCGCAGGCGACGTGCAAAGAAGTAGCCGACGGCGCTGAAATGCTTCATGGTTTCCGGGGTGCAAACGCTCCAGTCGCCCTTCAGGTCGATTTGCGGGTCGGATGCCGTTCGGTTGTTGACGGTGAACAGGCGGATCCTGGGCTGGTCGGCGGTGCGGATGGCCTCCTCGCCGCCTTCAACACCGGCTGCGGGCGTCCATTCCATGTTGGATTGGCCGGAACAGAGCCAGACCTCCCCGATCAGGATATCGGTTAATTCGATGGTGTTGTAGCCTTTGATGGTAATGGTGAACGGGCCGCCCGCTGCGGGGGTCTGCACCTTGACCTGCCAGTTGGACTCGCTGTCGGCGACGGTTTTTTCGGTATGGTTGTCCCAGGATGTGGTCACGGAGATCTCTTCGCGCGGTTTGCCCCAGCCCCAGACGGTGATTTCGGATCTTTGTTGCAGGACCATATGATCGTTGAAAATTTGGGGGAGGGTGACATTGGCCATGGCGCAGGCCGGGGCGATGAAGCTGAGGAGGATGGCGGTTGTGAGACCGTGCAGGTGATTTTTCATGTTGATGGTGTTAGATCACTCAGGGCACTGAGGTTTGTGTTGTTGGAGACCACTTAGGGCACTCAGGGCACTGAGGTTTGTGTTGTTGCGGACCACTTAGGGCACTCAGGGCACTGAGGTTTGTGTTGTTGGGGACCACTTAGGGCACTCAGGGCGCTGAGGTTTGTGTTGCCTTGAAGGCAAAGATAGGGTGCTATTCCCATTTGTTCAGGTTTTATCCTGAAAACCGGCAATCAGGCACACCCGCGCAGGCTTACCAATCGGCCCGTCCTTGGGGCCGGTCTCGCTTAGTAATCCGCCCGCATCCCCGGCTCAGTTCCTCCTCCGGCCGTCGCAGCTCCAAAAGAGCGGAGGCAGCAATTCCTCGATTCCTCAGTTCCTCAATTCCTCAATTCCTCAATTCCTCAATCCCCCCCTCACTCCGCCAAAAACAGCATCTTGATCATCCGCCCGTACAGGTCGTACAGCCGCCACTCGCCCTCGTGGGTCACCGACAGGTACAGGATATGCTGGTCGGCTGTGTTGTACACTTTGTACGTTCGCGTATCCTCCTGCACGATATAGCTGGACAATACGCCGAATTCGTCTTCCACGTAGATCCGGTCGGAAAACCGAGGGATAGGGGAGGCGGGACCGCTGCCGATCACGTAATCCGCATAAAACAAGGTATTGAACTTGCTGCCCTTGTCCATCCAGCCCGGAATGCCGGCCAGTCCGGTTGCGGCGGAACGGGCGGCGTACTGATCGCTGGTATTGAGCTGCGGGGCGGTCCGGAAATACGGCCTGGCATAGGCGCCGTCGCTGCGCGTATAGGCCTTCATCCGGATCTGCTCGGGGTTGGTCTGGGCAAAAGCCGTTGACAAACAGAGGGAAAAACCGGCTGAAAGGATAGCAAATAGGAGCATTTTGTTCATGGTCGCTGGATTAAGAACGTACCTGACAAAGGTCCGAAACGCGGGCTGATCTTTCTATTTTTTGACGAATTTTTCGACGGCAACGCTGCTCCCTTTTCCTGCAGTCAACAAATAAGACCCTGAGGGAAGCGCTGAAATGTCCAGTAGTGTGCATTTGAACCTGCCATTGTGACAAAAATAAATGCCAATTAATTCCGTCACATTTTTTCATTTTTTTTCTTCTATAATCAAATCCGAAAACCGATTATATACAACTGATAATCAGGCCTGTATCATTGTATGTATGAGTGGTTGGAGGTGATTTGTTTTGTTTTATTCATCCTAAAAAAATTATCATGAAAAAGTTCGTAAAAACACTTGTTGTCCTTACGTCGGTCCTGGTTTTGGGCTTGTCGGCTGAGCGGGCTTCCGCTCAGGTTAACATTGTCACGGATCAGACCTGGCAAGCCAGCCAGAACATGAACGGTCCCTGGGGCCCCGCCTTTCTGGTTGGCGCCTGTACCAACAACTGTGTGCTCCAATGTCTGTGTCCGAACTGGAACGGTAACCTGAATATCAATACCTGTGCCAATGCGCAGCCGATTTGGGGAACACCGCCTCCGGCAGATTGTTTTTACCCGGCTGCTACCTTCTTTTTCCGCCAGACCTTTAATCTGAATTATGATCCGACAGACCCATGCACCACCGTTAACGGAACGGTCCTGTGGCAGGCGGACAACTCCTCCCGGATCTGGATCAACGGCCAGACTGCCGGTAACCTGACCTCGCCGGCCAGCGGATGGAATACGCCCAACGGGCCGATCAATATTGCCCCGTATCTGGTTCCCGGCCAAAACACCATCATCGTGCAGGTGACCAACCTGGGCGCAGGCGGTTGTCCGAATTTCGCTTTCCTCTCGCTTTGTCTGACTGCAAATGTTGTACAACAACCGGTGGATGCTTCATTCGGCGTCCTCCCCACACCGACAACCGGCGGCTTCAACTTGTCCTCAACCAATGTCCAGAACCCGAACTTGTACCACGAATGGTATTTTATGACGGGACCTGGCCCCAACGGTCCATGGACTCCGGTTGGGTACATTCCCGGCAGCGTGAATTTTTCCAATTATCTCGCACCCAACTGCGTTTTCCTCCGCATTATCCATAGGGTCTCCACAGCTCCGGATTCCAATTGTGAAGAATGTGAGGATGACGTTTTTTACAATTGCGGCGGGCAGTTTAAGGCCATTCCGGATGAAGAAAGGGCGGTTATTGATTGTGCCGAACTTCGGGATTATGAATGGCCCACAACGGGCTTCGGCGGGACAGACAGCGGCTTTGGCAAAGTCCAGGTCGGCCAGGAACCGGGCGCCGGCGTCCAACTCCACCCCAATCCCTCCAAAGACCTGCTCAACGTCACCTGGGATAAACTGGAAGTCAATGCCCTCAAAGTGGTCGACCTGAACGGCAAGCAGCTCCTGGAACAACGCATTGACCCGGAAACCAATGCCCTTGAACTGGACATCAACAGCCTGCCCGCGGGCATTTACCTGCTCGAACTGTCGGGCGCCTACGAAAAAGTGGTCAAGAAGTTCAGCGTGATGAAATGACCATTGGGGGGTAATCGTAAGGCTTAAGTCGTAAGTCTTAAGTCGTAAGTCGTAAGTTGTAAGTTGTAAGTCGTAAGTGGTAAGTTGGGGTCCTGAGGACAGCCGAAGGATAAGTCGTAAGCGGGAGATCCTGAGCGAAGCCGAAGGATAAGTGGAGGCTGCAACGGACTTAAGGCTATGCGCAATAATCGGTGTGGTTCATTATTCATCGCCCGCTGCGGGAACAGGTTTCGGAGTCGATTCCTGGACCCGCAGCGGGCGTTTTTTTCTTACGCATTTTAGAGACCTTGCCAGGTAATCAGGAGGAAAATGCAAAAGAAAAAATTTAAAATGCAAAAGTGAGGTGTGCGGGGATGGCCAATACGCGGTCAAACCCGGAAGCAACCCAATACTTTTACATTATCACCTTTACATTTTGCATTTTACATTAAAAAAGGATCACCCCACAATCCGGCCTTCCACCGCCCCGAACCCCACGCGGACGCCGCCCTGCTCCGCCCAGCCGCGCATCCGGACCGTGTCGCCGTCCTGCAGAAAAGTCCGGGTTGAGCCGTCTTTCAATTGGATGGGCTTCGTGCCGGACCACGACAATTCCAGCATTGAGCCGTACGAACCCGGATCTTTGCCGCTGATGGTGCCCGAGGCCATCAGATCGCCTATCCGGATATTGCACCCGTTGACGGTATGGTGGGCCAGTTGCTGGCACATGTTCCAGTACATGTATTTGAAATTGGACCGGCAGATGACCGTCTCATCCCCCGCTGCCGGCTGCAGGCCGACCTCCAGGTGGATGTCGTAGTTCTTTTTGCCGGTATACTGCAAATAGGGCAGTACCGCCGGTTCCTGAACGGGGCCTTCGGTGCGGAACGGCTCCAATGCGTCCAGCGTAACCACCCAGGGCGATATGCTGGAGGCGAAATTCTTGCCGAGGAACGGCCCCAGCGGTACGTATTCCCATTGTTGGAGGTCGCGCGCCGACCAGTCGTTGAACAGCACCATGCCGAAGATGTAATCCTCGGCTTCAGCGGTGGAAACGGACTGCCCCAATTCGGTATTCCGCCCGATGATGAAGGCCGTTTCCAGTTCAAAATCCAGCCGTGCGCTGGGCTGAAATACCGGCTGATCAGCCTCCTTCGGTTTTACCTGACCGGACGGCCTGCGCACGGGCGTACCGCTGATCACGATCGAGGATGACCGGCCGTGGTAACCTACCGGCAAATGCCGCCAGTTGGGCAACAGGGCATTGGCCGGATCCCGGAACATCATGCCCACATTGGTGGCGTGTTCGATGCTGGAATAAAAATCAGTGTAGTCGCCGATCTCCACGGGCAGGTGCATCGTCACCGAGGATTGCGGGATGAACACCTCGGGCCGGGACCGCAGCGGCGAATGCTCGTCCGAGAGCAATTGCTGCACCTTCAGGCGAACCGCCGAGGTCGTCCTTTTTCCCAACCGGATGAACGGATTCAGGGAGCTGTGGTTGAAAACGGACTTGTCCACACCGGGGATATCCAGGTGCTCCAGGTCGGCTACAGCGTAAAGGTCCAGGATCTGGTCGCCGATGGCCACGCCTGCGCCGGGTGTCTCACCCTCCATGGAAAAGATCCCGAACGGCAGGTTGTGGATCGTGAAATCGGAATTTTCGGGTATGGGAATCCAGGTTTGCATCTTGTTTATTGATTCGATTTTTGGAATGATCCGATTGTTGGATTGATTTGACCAAGAGCCAGACGTCAAAATCGGATCAATCGGACAATCCATTCATTCGGATTAATGCTGATTTTCCATCCAGGAGCGATAATACACCCCGTCGTCGAGCTTGAGCGCGTTCTCCGTGATCATCAGCGGCTTGAAGGTGTCGATCATCACAGCCAGCTCTTCGGTCGACTTTTTGCCGATGCTGCGCTCGTAGGCGCCTGGGTGCGGCCCGTGCGGGATGCCCCCCGGATGCAGGGAAATATAGCCTTTGTCGATATTGTTGCGGCTCAT
This sequence comes from Lewinellaceae bacterium, assembly GCA_020636325.1. GTDB lineage: Bacteria > Bacteroidota > Bacteroidia > Chitinophagales > Saprospiraceae > JACJYC01. The sequence continues at coordinate 139,064 of JACJYC010000003.1, read as the reverse complement.
GAAATCGCCGTCCACATAATACAACATCTCATCCGAGTCGATGTTCGAGTGGTTGTAGGGCGCCGGGATGGCTTTCGGGTGGTAATCGTACAACCTGGGGCAGAACGAACATACCACAAAGGCCGGCGTCTCGAAGGTCTGGTGCACGGGCGGCGGCTGGTGCACCCGTCCGGTGATGGGTTCGAAATTGTGGATCGAAAAGCCGTACGGGAAATTGTAGCCGTCCCAGCCCACCACGTCGAACGGGTGCGAGGCGTACACCAGGTCGTGCAGCATGCCCTGTTTTTTGATCCGGATCGGGAATTCCCCCGTTTCGTCGTACGTCTCCAGCCCGGCCGGCAGTTTGTAGTCCCGTTCGCAGAAGGGCGAATGTTCCAGCAATTGCCCGAACCAGTTCCGGTACCGCTTCGGCGTGTAGATCGGATGAAAGGATTCGGCGTACAGGATCCGGTTGTCTTCCGTGTCGAAGTCGATCTGGTAGATCATGCCGCGCGGGATGATCAGGTAGTCCCCGTATTCGAAATCGATATTGCCCAGAAAGGTGCGGAGTTTGCCGGCGCCGCGGTGGATGAACAGCAGCTCGTCGGCGTCGGCATTCTTGTAAAAATAATCCCGCAGCGATTTGCGGGGCGCCGCCACGCCGATATGGATATCCTTGTTGACAAGCAGGGGTTCGCGGCTATCCAGAAAATCATCTTTGGGCGCGGCGTTGAACCCCTTGAGCAGACGGGCCTGCATGTTCTTTTCAACGGCAATCTTCGGCGTGACATCCCGGGCGCCCCGGATCTCACGCACCATGGTCGGGCGGTGGATATGGTAGGACAGGCTCGACATGCCGTCAAATCCGACGGTGCCGAAAAGCTGTTCGTAGTACAGGCCGCCGCCCGGTTTCTCAAAGATGGTATGGCGTTTGGGCGGTATGTTGCCCAGTTTATGGTATATTGGCATAGGACTGAAATTGAATACGAACGATTGTTCGTACAAAGATAAGGAAAAATAAAAAAGGGGTATTCCTCAGAACACCCCTATCTCACTTTCAGCAATACAATTCAATACTGCTTACTAATTTCCTGCATCAGGTTTATTGCAATTCGAAACGGACGTTATCAAAGCAGGCATTCACGGTGGAGCTGCCGCTGTTGAAAGCCACGCCGAAATCCTCATTGATCGTCGACATGTCGGTGATCGGGGCGCCGCCCGCCGAGAAGGCCGTCAGCGGGATGGTCACGGTGATCCACCCGGGCGTCATGTACGAGCCGGTAGCCTCCCAGGGTTTCCAGTAATACCAGAAATCGCCGGAGCTGCCCTTGAACCGCCAGGCGAACTCACCGCCCGTGATCGGCTCCAGGATGTTGACGTCGAATTTCAGCACATAGCTGCTCACGTTGGTGCCGATCACGTCGGCCGGGAATTCGTTTTTGCCGTTGCGCCAGAAAAAGCCCGTCCAGCCGGACAAAGAGCCGTTCACGCGGAAATAATTGGAGCCGTCCAGGCTCAGGTCGGGGTCGTTCTCGTTATCGCCGGTATCGCCCCACCAGCGGTTCAGGTTGTCAAAGTTGAAGAACACCAGCGTCGGATCGGCCACCACGTCCACGCCCTGGAAGTTGATGGGCGGCGAAGTGGTGGTTTCGTTCTCGGAGGTGACAAAGGTGATCACGCCGATCCCCTTCTGCACGTCGGGGGGCACGACCACCTGCAGGATCGTGGCCGTTTTGATGCCGAACATGGTGGCTTTGATCCCGACCGGGAAGATGACGTCGGTCAGCAGGTCGAGCTTTTCGCCTTCGATCGTGATCATTTCACCGGGTTTGGCCTGGGTCGGCATGCTCAGGATGATCGGTACGTTGGAGGCCAGAATGGTCAGTTCCTGGGTGGAAACCGTCATATCGCCGTTGCGGGCCACCAGCGTGAAAGCGCCGGAAAGGGTGCCCGGCGGAACCGTCACCGTCAGTTCGGTTTCGGAAGCCGATACAATGGTTCCTTCCTTGTCGCCGCCGAAGATCACTTTCACCACCAGGTCCAGGTCGGTACCCGTGATGGTGATGTCCTTGTTGGCCTGGGTTTCCATCGGTGAGAAGGATTCGATGACCGGCTTGACCAGGCCGAGCACCGCTGTGGAAGCCACCGACTTGTTGGCCGCCGTGTTCAGGGTAACCGCAGCTGCCGTAGCGTCATCGGGTACCTTGACGGTGAGCTCGGTCGCCGAAGCGTTCTGGATCTCCCCATTCTTGCCGCCGCCGAAAACAACGGAAGTCACCAGGTCGAGGTTTGTACCGGTGATCGTGACGGTTCCGCCGTTCTTGGCCGGATTCGGGTTGATATCCGCAATTGCGGGCACCACCATGACGAGCGAAACCGCCGATTCGGTCTGAACCTGGGAGGCGGCGATCAGGCCCAGTTTGCCGTCCTGGGCATCAGCGGGCACGGCCACAACGAGCTTGCCGGCTTCCCGGCTGACAAATTGGTCCACGCTGCTGCCGCCGCCGAAAACGACCTTTTGGGCCAGGTCGAGGTCCTCGCCCTCAATGGTCAGTTCCGCACCGGCTTTCACCGGGTTGGGCGATACCAGCAAAGCCATGGGAAGCGCGATTTCCAGGTCCGTTTCCGATTCCACCTGGATCGGGTCGGGTTCGCCGTTGGAAACGACCACCTTCCCGGTCTGGGCGTCATCGGGAACCTTGACCTCCAGTTTTTCCCGCGACTGGCTCTGGAATACGGTCACCGTTTTTTTATTGTTGAAAATGACCTCCCTGACCAGATTGAGGTAGTCTCCGTTGATGGTGACGATATCGCCCGGCCGGACCCTCGCCGGAGTAATGGAAGTGATCGTAATGGGTTCTGAAATCGTCAGGATGGTCTTGGTTTCGATGTCGCCGTCGGGCGTTTTCAGGACCACTTTTCCGTCCACGGTGGCTTCGGGGACCGTAATGACCAGCAATTGCGGGGATCTGGACTTGAAAGACGTCACGCTCACCCCGCTGGTCAGCACGATCTCGGAGACCTTGTCGAGGTGCTCCCCGATGAATTTGAGGTCGCCGCCCCGCAAAACCGGCGACGGACCAAAGCTGTCGAGCCGGATCACTTCGGGTTCGTCCTTCTCGCAAGACAGGAAGGAGAAACCCGCGGCCAGCGCCAACAGCATGATGAGGGTACTGAATCTGTATTTTGTCATGATGTTAAACGGTTTGGTGTTGTCGGAGGGCCGGCCTCGGGTTCGGAAAGCCGGCTTCCCCCTTCAAATTATTTCTCAACGATGCGGACATTGTCGAACGCGATATAGACCGGGTTTGCCCCGTCAGCCGGGCCGAAGAGCATCATGGTCACGTTCGTCAGGGACGACAGGTTCTCGATCGTCCGGGTGCCGGTGGCGGCGTCGGCCGGGTCGTCCTTGTAGTACTTGAATTCCGTCAGCGGAATGGAGATCGTTTGCCAGCCGTCGGTGGTAAACGGTCCGTTTTTCCAGGGTTGCCAGCGGGCTACCGCCGTGCTCGACACATCGCGGCCGTGGTCTTCGGCATAGGGGCCGAGGAAGATCTCCATCCGTACGTCTTTCCACTCGATGGGCACATTGGCCTCAAAGCGGAAAACCAGGTCGTTGATCGAACCGGTCGCGAGGGGCCGGTTGCCGCGGCCGCGCGGGGCCCAATACTGCATGGTGAGCTCATTGACCCACATCCAGGCGCCGTCGGCGTCGTTCTTGAAATAGGCGTAATTGCCGGAGCAGGGCGCCGGATCGGGGTTCTCGGCCGCATTGGCGATGGGCGCCGTCCAGGTTTCGTGCAGCAGGTTGTCAAAATCCAGGATCGTATTCCGGTCGTCGCGGAAATAGAAGGACGATCTGGCCTTGCCGAATTTTGTGCGCAGTTCGATCTGACCGGGTACGGAACCGTCGGGCACGGTCACTTCCACGAAGGTCTTGTCGAAATTCACCACTTCCGCTTCCTTGTCGCCGGGGAAGAATACCTTGGGTTCAAAGAAAAAATCGCCGTACAGCACAGCCGTCTGGCCGTCGGGAACGTACTCGCATTTGATGCCGGTCAGCACAGGGCCGGGCACGTTCACCGAGAAATCATAGCGGTACTCGCTGCCGTCGCCGAAGACGAACCGGATCTGGTTGGTCACCTCCGCAGGGACGGTGCTGGGTACGTTGACCAGGATGGTCTTGTTGGTGATGTACGTCGGGTTGAGGGTGGCCCGCTGGTCGTTGAACCACATTTCGCGGGTATCGCCCAGGTTGTCGCCCACAATGGCGATGAGGTTGCCCATAAAAGCGCCCGCCAGCAGGGAATCGGCTTTGGCCGGCTCGGTCGACCTGACGTAGTAGACGACCGGTTCGCCGTTGTTGGCCGCCGGTTCATCCTTTTCGCAGGACGGGCCTATTCCGGCCACGACCAGCAGCAACAGGAGGCGCAGGGAAATATGTTTGATCGAAAATTTCATTTTATCCGAATTTGGATCGGTTAACAAATCGGTTTAATGGAACTCGTATTCCACAGCCGGTTCGGACGGCGCCAGCATGCTGTTGGCCACCACTTCCGCTGCCGGGATCGGAAGGAACATATCGGCATCCGACACGACGATCGTGCTCGTGGCCGGCGTCAGGGTATATCCTTCCATCGTGTTCTCATCCGGTGCGTTATTGCCCTGGATGCGCTGGTAGGTCTCCTGCCGCTGTTGCGCGTTCAGGTAGGCCAGGGCTCCGGCGCTGTCCCGGTAATAAAACCGCTTCACATCGAACCAGGCGAGGCTTTCCAGGCCGAATTCCACCCGCCGTTCCTTCATGATGTCGGCAAAGGTGAGGCTGGTCTTGGGCGACAGCCCTGCCCTTGAACGGATGGCGTTGAAATAGTTGAGCGCGGCGCCGTCGGCGGTGGAAGCGCCCGAACCCAGCGTCGCTTCGGCGTAAATCAGGTAGACGTCCGCCAGCCGCAGCACGTACTGGTTGATGGCTGCTGCCTGCCCGGTGGATACCTTGCCGCCGGTATCGTCGGCGCTGCCGACCACATATTTCTTGAGGCTGTTCAGCAACGGCGTAGCCCCTTCCACTACGATGTTCGGGTCGGTCGGGTCGCGGGTGACGATATTGTACCGGTAGCCGCCGTTCTTCTTGTTGATCTCCGGATAAAAATCGTCGGGCGCCATGTAGATGGCCGGTTGGCGCAGGTCGCCGGGTTCGACGTTCTTCACAAAATCATACGTCACGCATTTGCCGCCCCCCCAGGCCTCGCTGTTGCCGGTGATGAGGCTGCTGCGCGCCCAGTTGGCCTGGCGGCTGTTGCCCAGGGCATAGGAGCCTTCCATGAACTGGAATGCGAAGAGCGACTCCGGATTGTTGTTGTTTTCGATCCTGAACAGGTCGGCGTATTTGGGCATCAGGCTCAGGCCGCTGTTGGTGATCACGTCGCCGGCCAGTTGTTTGGCCTGGTTGAAATACTCGCCTGATTTCGGATCCTTCAGGTCCTGGGCCATGGTCAGGTACAACTTGGCCAGCATGCCTTTTGCCGACCACTGCGTCGCGCGGCCGGGTTCGTCGGAGGCCGGCAGGTTTTCAGCGGCGTAAGTCAGGTCCCGTCGGATGAATTCGTATACGCTGGAACGGGTGTTCTTGGGCAGGAACAGGTTGTTGCTGGTCACCAGCTCCGTCGAATTCTCCACGATGGGCACCTCTCCCCAGTATTCGGACAGGAAATAATAGGCGGTACCCCGGATGAACCGCGCTTCGCCCAATGCCCTGTTGATCACCTCGTCCGGGACGTTGCCGGCTGCCGCCCTGGGCATGTCATTGATGATGGAATTGGCATAAGAGACCACGCGGAACAGGCCTTTCCAGGCGGCTGACAGGTGGGCGTTGCCTTCTGTAAAGGAAAAGTAGAAATACTGCCCTTCCTGGTCCCAGGTATGGTAAAGGTCGCCCGCCATGGCGTCGCCGGCGCACCAGAAAAACTTGTCGTTGAAGTCGAACCAGGGGAAACCGTAGAGGGAGGCTGTTGCGGCCTTGATCTCGGATTCCGAGCGGTAGAAATTATCTGCCGTCAGCCGGTCGACCGGTTTGATGTCCAGGAATTCCTTGGTGCAGGAACTCAGCAGCAGCACCAGGAACAGGGACGCGATATAGTTGAATTTGATAGTCATGATTTTCTTGTTTAAAACCAGCGGTTAAGCGATGACCGGTATAGAGGCCCGGTCCCGCCGTTGATTGTCTAAAAATCGAGATCCAGGCCGAAGGTGAACATCCGGGGCGTCGGATAGCGGCCCATGTCGATGTTCTGCATCAGCGGATCCTGGTTGAACGAGCCGATCTCAGGGTCATAACCTGAATAGTTGGTGAAGGTCTTCAGGTTCTGGATGTTGACATACAACCGCAGCCGCTCGATCTTGTAGCGGCCGGTCAGGGTTGCCGGCAGGGTATAGGCCAGCCGGATGTTCTGGATCCGGAGGTAGGAGCCGTCCTCAATGAAGCGGTCCGACATCCGGTTGTTGCGGTTGTTGTCGGTAGTGGTTGGGCGCGGTACGTCGGCGCCGGGATTGGCCAGGTAAACGTTGGCCGGGTCGGTAACGGAGCCGTTCGGGTCGTTGAGCGCAAACCGGGCGCGGTTGGCGACCGCGGCGGACTGGTTGCTGTAAATGCTCGTTTGCCCCTCGATCAGCACCCGCGAATAGTTGAGCACGTCCAGGCCGTAAGCGCCGTTCAGGTAGATGGTGGCGTCGAACGGGCCGAAGGTGAAGGTGTTGTTCAGGCCGAACGTGAAATCCGGGTTGGGATTGCCGATCAGCGTCTGGTCGTTGGTGTTGATGACGCCGTCGCCGTTGAGGTCCTTGAATTTGATGTCGCCGATCCACATGCCGGTCCGGCGGTCTACGAGGTTGACGCCGTTGGGGCGGTCGTCCGTGACGGAGCCCGGCGCCTGCACCTGCACCGCATGGTTGAGGATGTCCTGTTCGTTTTCAAACAACCCCTCCGTTACATAGCCGTAGAACATGCCGAGCGGCTGACCCACAGCGGTGCGGGTGGCCGTCTGGAATTCGCTGTACCAGTAGAGGTTGCGCCAGTAGATCTTGGAGTCGTCGTCCAGCTCAAGCACTTTGTTGCGGTTCAGGGACAAGGTGAAATCCGTGTTCCAGGTGAAGTTCTTGGTCCGGATATTGCGGGTGCTGAGCGCCAGGTCCACCCCTTTGTTCTCCATTTTGCCCACATTGGCGTACGGCGCCCGGATATCGTTGTAGTTCGGTCCGCCGAGGTAGCTGGGCACGCTCAGGAGCAGGAGCATATCCCGGGTTTGTTTGTTGTACAGGTCCACCGTCAGGTCCACCCGTCCTTCGAACAGGGACAGGTCCATGCCGATGTTATACTGGGCGGTGGCTTCCCATTTCAGGTTCGGGTTGGAAATGCGCTCCAGGCGGTAGGCCGTACCGAACGGCGTATTGAGGGTTTGGAGCGCCGATCCCCAGAGGTAGTTGCCGATGGCCTGGTTGCCCACCTCGCCGTAGCCGACGCGCAGCTTCAGGTCGCTGATAAAACCGAGGGATTCCATAAAGCCTTCGCGGCCGATCCGCCAGGCAAAGGACCCTGAGGGGAAATAGCCCCAGCGGTTTTCCGGCCCGAATTTGGACGAGCCGTCGGCCCGCATGGTGAAGGTGAACAGGTACCGCTCGTCGAAGGTGTAGTTGAAGCGGCCGAAATAGGAGGCGATGGCCGCGGCATCCTTCCAGCCGCTGGTGCGGGAGGTCAGGTCGTCGCCTTCGCTGAGCACCTGGATATCGTTGGAGGAGAAATTCTTCTTGGTCACCTGCGATCCTTCCCAGGTTGACTTCTGGGCTTCCGTACCCACCATTGCGGTGAGGTGGTGGGCGCTGCCGACGGTGAAATCGTAGGTCAGGTAGTTCTTCCAGATCCAGAAGAAGCTGCTTTCCTCGCGCTGGCGGAGCTGGTTCTCGTTGTTTTCCAGTACGCCCCACTTGTAGGTCGGGTGAAAGGCCTTGTTGAGCGAGTGGTTGTTGTCAAAACCGATCTCGCTGCGGAAGGTCAGGCCTTTGGTCAGGGTGGCGTCGCCGTAGATGTTGGCCATCAGGCGCTGACGGCGGAGGGTGTTGTTGCGTTGCAGGGCCGAGGCGACCGGGTTGTAGCTGGTGCCGCCCAGGGAAACATCAGGGCCTGCGTAGTTGCCGTTGATGTCCTTCACCGGGACGTCGGGCTGCATGATCAGGGCCTGCATGATGACCCCGTCGCCGCCGTCGTTGAGGGTGATGCGCTCGTCGGTATTGGCATAGGCCAGGCTGCCGCCGATCTTCATCCAGTCCTTCACCTGATTGTCCAGGTTGATGCGGGTAGTGAAGCGGTCGAAATTGGAGCCGATGATGATGCCGTCCTGGTTGAAATACCCGCCGGAAACGGCATAAGTGGTCTTGTCCGTACCGCCGGATACGGAAAGCTGGTGGCTCTGAATGCCCGCATTGCGAAAGACGGCGTCCTGCCAGTCGGTGCCCGGTCCCAGCAGGGTGGGATCGAGGTAGCGCTGATTGGGGAACAGGTCCAGGTCGGAGGCAATCTGCAATTGATAATCTGCGAATTGCGGGAGGTCCATCATTTCCAGCTTTTTGGGCAGCGACTGGTTGGCGTAATAACCGTTGTAGGAGATCTTGGACTCGCCTTTCTGCCCGCGTTTGGTGGTGATGAGGATCACCCCGTTGGCAGCCCGTGCGCCGTAAATGGCGGAAGCTGAGGCGTCTTTCAGCACTTCGATCCGGACAATGTCGTTCGGGTTGATGGTGGACAGCGGGTTGACGCGGTTCTGGCCGTTGGCGCCGCCTGCCCAGTCGAAGCCGGCTACGCCTGCGCCGTCGCCCTGGAAGGGGATGCCGTCGATGACGTACAGCGGCTCGCTGGAACCGGTGATGGAGTTGGCGCCCCGGATGCGGATGGAAGCCGCGCCGCCGGGCTGGCCGGAGTTTTGGGTCACCTGCACCCCTGCGATGCGCCCCTGTAGGGCCTGGTCGAGGTTGGTGGTGATGGAACTCCGGAGTTGGTCGCCGGTGACGGAAGAAACGGCCCCGGTGAGGTCGCTTTTTTTGGCGGTTCCGTAACCGACCACCACGAGTTCGTCAAGCAGCACGGCAGTTGAGGACAACACGAGGCTGTACCTGGATTCGGTGGTGACCTCCACGAGAAACGGTTCGTAGCCGGTGTACGAGATCCGCAATTTTTCCCCCGTGGCGGCCTGAATGGAGAAATTGCCGTCGAGGTCCGTAACCGTTCCGCGATCCGGCGCGTTGTCGATCAGAATGGTGGCCCCGATGAGGGGTTCCTTTTCTGAGGAGACCACGGTCCCTGAAATGGTCCGCATCTGAGCGCTGAGGCAAACAACGGACAACAGCCAGAGCGAAGCGGTCAACCATCTTCGGGCCATGTGATTGGCTGTAAAAGTTCCCATAAGTTGACTGGATTTTTAAATAAATAGTGAATGAACTATGCGTCCAGACCGGATTTTATCCGGTGAAAGCTGGATTTCTACAAATTTATTCCGGTAAACGCGGCCGTTGAGGTGGGTTTTCTTACATACTGCGGGGGTGTATGTAACTTTTAGGGAAAATGCGGGCAGGAACAATAAAAATTCCGGCGATCAGCTTTTCAGGACCCTTTTGCGGTCCCTTTTTTCGATATAGTTCAGGACGGCTTTTTTGGTGGTGAGCCAGTTGCGTTGTTCTTTGAAACCGTCGATCTTGCCCCGGCGCACCAATAAGCTGATGTACTCAGCGCCATAGGGCACTTCAGGATCTTCAGCGATAGTTGAAATGGATGAATAATCGTCGTAAAGGTTGGTAAGGCTGGATAAATAAATGTCCAGTGATCGCTCCAGCGCCTGAAGGATCAATAGCAACAGCTTGGAATAATCGCCCGTATTGGCCTTGTTCAGCGCATCGTAGTATTTTTTGCGGTCGTTCTTCAGGATGATGGCAGGCGGAAAGCCTTCTTTCATCAGCAGAAGATTGAAAATGAGGCGCACTGTCCGGCCGTTCCCGTCAAAAAAGGGATGGATCCACACAAATCGATGATGGAAAAAAGTGGCCTTGACGACCGGATCAAGGGTATCATCGTTCCCGTTGACCCAATCGATCAGGTCTTCCATCAATGCATCTATTTTAAGGGCGTTGGGCGGTACAAAATTGGCGCCGGCAATCCGGACGCCGGAATTTCGGTACCGTCCCGCAAAATCCTTTTCTATCCGGTCCAGAACCAGCTTGTGAACATCAAGTATATCGGTCGCCTTCAGCAGGTAATCATCAGACACGAGGCTTTCCACAAATTCAATGGATTCCTGGTGGTTGACAGCTTCAAAATGTTCCCGAAGTGATTTCCCTTTGACCGTCAACCCATCTTCAATGATCAACCTGGTTTCTTGAAGGGACAAGGTATTGCCTTCAATGGCGTTGGAGTTATAAGTCCACTCCAAGGTCAGGCTGTCTTTGATTTTTTGCAACGCAGCGGCCGGTAATGGGCGAAGTCCATTCAAACGGGCTTTTTTCTCCTTTATCCGGTCCAGCGTTTTTTCCCAACCTTCGAATTGCCAGTTGTATGCTTTCCAGTCCATTCAACAAAGATACGAATTTAATATCGGTTTGTATTATAAATAATATTATCCGATATTAAAAATAATTTCTTAGATCTTTCCATAAAGGCTTGCCATGTCCGCACGCACTGCCGGTCGGGTTCCACAAATCCTCACCCCAAATCCGCCTGATTTCCCGGATTTTTTCCTTTTTTTCGTCCTTGAATAAATTCTCTGCCCGATGAAACTGATAAAGGTCGGCATCGCCAATGTACCCGTGCTGCATGAAGTGGCCAAGACGGCCTATGCCGGCAATTTCCATACCCACTGGGAAGCAGGCGGCCTGGAGTGGTACCTCGACCGGGAATTCGGCATTGCCCGGTTGACCGCTGACCTCGAAAAGCCGGATATTGTGTGGTGGCTGATCTATGTAGAGGAAGCGCCCGTCGGATTTGTCAAACTCAATACCCGGTCCGGCCTGGATGATCTGCCCGCCGAAGCATGTTGCGAATTGGAAAAAATCTACGTACTGCCCGATCTGAAAGGCGGCGGGATCGGGAAAAAGGTCCTCGCGGAACTGATCGATCGGGTAGGGGAGACGGCGGGCAAGCGCATCCTGCACCTCTGCGTACTGGATACCAATTTGCCGTCCATCGGTTTTTACAAAAAAGCAGGCTTTACCTTTCACAGCAAGTGCCGCCTGGAATTGCCCTATTTCAAGGATGCATTCCGGGGGATGGACCGGATGGTCCTTGACCTGGACAAGGCAAAAATAGACCGCCTGACCGCCCGTTTTTTTGATATCTTCACCAACGCGGACGGCCGCCGGCCCGATTGGGATGCGGTCTATTCCACCTGCATACCGGAAGCCCTCATCATAAAAAAATCCGGATTAGATCAGGAAGTGTACAACCTCGACTCCTTTATCGCTCCCCGCCGCAAACTCCTTTCCGGCGGCGCCCTGACCGGCTTCTCCGAGTGGGAGGAATCCGAAGAAACCCGGATCTCCGGCCATATCGCCCAACGTTTCTCCCAATACCGCAAAAAAGGCGTCATGGACGGCCGTCCCTTCGAACAATCCGGCCGCAAACTCTTCCAGTTCATCAAAACCGGAACCGGCTGGCAGATCACTGCCGTTGTCTGGGAGGATTATTAAGCCCGTAGGAATTGGTGAGGCAAAGACGCAAAGATCTGATTTTTAGCATGCGCAGCTTGCTAAAAATCCGGCTGACACAAAATTCTGAACGGCCCCGAATTGGTAAGCCAATATCATTATCGCCTTAGTGCCCTGAGTGGTCCCCCCCCAATGCCGACCCGCCTTAGTGATCTTAGTGCCCTAAGTGGTCCCCCAATGCCGACCCCCTTAGTGATCTTAGTGCCCTGAGTGGTCCCCCCAATGCCGACCCCCCTTAGTGATCTTAGTGCCCTAAGTGGTCCAATCCCCTGAATTCGGCGTCCCGTCCCCTATCTCCACCCATCAACAATCAAATATCCTGTAATCACCACCAATCAATCCCCCTAGTGTCCTTAGTGCCCAAGTGGTCCCCCCCAATGCCGACCCCCTTAGTGATCTTAGTGCCCTGAGTGGTCCCCCCCCCCCAATGCCGACCCGCCTTAGTGATCTTAGTGCCCTAAGTGGTCCAATCCCCCTAATTCGGCGTCCCGTCCCCTATCTCCACCCATCCACAATCAAATATCCTGTAATCACCAATCATCAATCCCCCTTAATCCAGTGATCTTAGTGCCCTGAGTGGTCCCCCCAATGCCGACCCGCCTTAGTGATCTTAGTGCCCTAAGTGGTCCCCCCCAATGCCGACCCCCTTAGTGATCTTAGTGCCCTAAGTGGTCCCCCCCAATGCCGACCCCCTTAGTGATCTTAGTGCCCTAAGTGGTCCAATCCCCCTAATTCGGCGTCCCCCCCTATCTCCACCCATCCACAATCAAATATCCTGTAATCAATCATCATCCCCCTAGTGATCTTAGTGCCCCCAGTGGTCATCAATGCCGACCCCTTAGTGATCCCCTGAGTGGTCCAATCCCTTCCCCTTCGGCGTCCCGTCCCCTATCTCCACCCATCCACCTGTAATCACCAATCATCAATCCCCTTAGTGATCTTAGTGCCCTAAGTGGTCCCCCCCAATGCCGACCCCCCTTAGTGATCTTAGTGCCCTAAGTGGTCCAATCCCCCTAATTCGGCGTCCCATCCCCGTTCACCGCCAGAATAAAATACCCGTAATCAAAAAAATCAGCAGAAGCCGCCGTTTCCGACAGCCCCAAAATCCAGAAGCCGCCGTCCGGTCGCTGAGTGGCCCCGACAACGACCTGGAACCGCTGATCCCCATAGGTTTTATGCCATAGCCTTTCCCCGTTCGGGTCGGTCCGGATCATATAGATATCCAAGCTGCCGTGCCCGAAGCTCCCGGTACTGCCGATGAGGACGAAATCGCCGTTATCCGCCTCGCCTACAAATTCGGCTCCGTCGTTGTATACGGTACCGCCGTATTGCCTGGTCCAGATAACTTCACCCTCGGCGCCTATCTTGGCCAGCAGGATATCCTCGTCAGACAAGGGGTCTTCATTTCGGTTGACCGAGGTCACCAGCATCACCGTTTGATCGGAGGCCTCCATGATATAGGGTTGCGCCCCCGTATAAACCGGAAAATCGTAGGTCTTGTGCCAGATCAGATGGCCGTCAGGATCGATTTTGGCCAGTTGATACCGGATATTGAGGATGTTGTTCCTTTCTTCGATCAAAATAACGAAATTACCGTCGGCGGCTTCAATGATCTTGATCCCCCTTGGCGCCGGGGAAGAGATTCCGGATGCCGACCCGTAATGCCTGGTCCAGATTTCCTGCCCTTCGTCATCCACCCGGATCACCAGCATGCTGTCGCCCACAGAACCGGTCAATAAATAGCCGCCCGTGGAAGCCTCCGTCGCATCATAACCTTTTTCAACCCCTGCTCCGCCGAATCCGTTGAGCCAGGAAACAGCTCCTGTAGAAGGCTCTTCCAGCAACAACAGCGCCTGTCTGGATTTGGTATACACCTCCATCGCGCCGCCCGTCAATACCTTTCCCGAATGGTTGACAAAGCTGAAATTGACTTCCAATGCTGTAAAGTAATCGTAGTTGGTCTCCACCAGGACCTCCTTGCTTTCCGCCAGCCGGATAATCTTTAATTCCTTTTTGATGCCGTATTCCCCCGCAAGCACGAAGCCGCCGGTAGGCAGGTCGCTGAACTTGCAGTCGGAAATGCGCCGGGGCGTCAGGTTGAACAAATACTGGAAATTCTCCGTGTCATGCGAATCATCCGCCAGATTGATCACAGGTTTATCCTTTTGGCAGGCCGCCAGCCCCAGCAGGAAAATGAACGCAAACAGGGCAAAAGCCTTTGATGCGGTTGAAAGAGCATATTTCTCCATGTCAGGTTTAATTTAAGTGCAAATGAACGACAACCAACATACGGAAATCCATCTTCCGCAGCTTACTTGCAAAGATATTGAATTGTCCTCTGCAATCCTGCTGACTTTTGAGGAATCGAGGAATCGAGGAATCGAGGAATCGAAGAATCGAGGAATCGAGGAATCGAGGAATCGAGGAATCGAAGAATCGACCACGCCGCGGCGTGGCGAATCAATCGAACAATCGAATCAATTAACAGATTTCCTACTCCCCGATCAAAGTCACAAAGCTCCGCGAATCCACCGGCAGCGTCACGCTCCCGTTTTCCACCTTCAGTTTTTTACCTTCTTCCATCGCCCGTTTTTCATCCGTCACAAAGACCTTCACCCGTTTCACGCCTTTCGGAAATCCGCTGATCGTCGTCTCCCGGGTCGCCCCGTCGTTGACGATATGCACCACATATACGCCTTTCTCGCTGTCCCCCATGGCTGCGCAACTGATGTTTTTGTTTGCGCATTTCGCTGGTATAGCTTTTAAGCCGGTTGGGGCCCCGGCCAGTTGTTTCAGGTTCCAGAACCGCTGGGTAGGGTGGAGGGGTTCGCTGTCATTCCGGAACACGCCGCCGCCGGCCAGCACCGAATAATCTGAGGTCAGTTGCCATTGCAGAATTGAAGCCGGCTGGCAGATATTCAGGATGCGAATGTACAGCCCGATCTCATCCATGGCGTAGGATGGTTCCTGGAAAATATTGGGGTAACGCCATGCCCCGGCGTCGATGCTTCCCTCGCCCACCAGCAGCGGAAGCTTCATGCGCGCAGCGGCGTCGGCCCATTTTTGCAGGGTCGCATCCGCCCAACCGCGCCAGGAGTGGAAGGAGATGGCTCCCACAAAAGGCCAGGCATCCGGATCGTCCATGGTTTTATTGATGAAGTCGTAGCCGTTGGCGTCGGCCGTATCGCCCAGCAGCAATTTGGTCTTCAACCCCCTGGATTTGAAGTAAGCGCCCAGGCCTTTGATCAGCTGCAGGTGCTCTTCGTCGGTTTGCCGCACATCGATGCCCAGGTCCGATTCGTTGAACGAGAACATGTCGATCTCTACACCGTAGGTTTCTTTCAGATAGAGGATGTAGTCCGTAATAGAAGCGTAGATCTCCTGGGTTTTGGCGGTATCCAGCGGGTTGCCGAATTGCCCGTCCGGGCCGCGGCCGAAAACCTTTTTCCCGACAATCGCCCACTGCGGCGGGAACCAGGCCGACAGGATCACGGGCATGCCGCGTCGGTGCAGTTTCTGCGCCATCTCCATCGCCATTTTCACCCGCTCGTGCAGGTTGCCTTTCCTGGCCTCTGCGATGGGGTTGATGGTATCCGACGGTTGCCAGAGCATCCACGGCATATCGGTGCGCCCCCATTTGACGGTCAGGTTGTTGAGGCAATAATCGATAACAGGCGGGTCCACCTTCACATTCTGGATCCTGAAATTGCCGCCGAGCCCGTCCCAGACCCGACCGGGCCGCAGGGGGTCGATGGAGACGGCAACCGGCGTCTTGTCGATCTCGCCGCCGGTCCTGACGGTGAATCGCTTATTGGAGATCATCCCCTTGAACAGCTTGCCGCCGGCCAAGGGAACGTACACGGCGTAATAATCCCTGTCCGCTTCCGTCTCCCCTTTCACCAGGATCACCCCGGTTTCGGGCAGGTTTACCTCCAGCCAGCGTTGGCCGGCCCTGATGCGAACCCCGTTGCCGGGCATGCGCAGGTACTCGTTGAGGCCGGGCGGGGGAGGCCCTTCCAGCGTCATCGGAGCCGGATCGATCACATCCAGCCTGGCGCCCGCAAATTCATCGGCGGGCACCCGTATGCAGAAATATACGCCGGCCAGACTGGTATCGGCGCGGGAGCGGAATTCCGCGTTGACGGTCGCGGCGCCCGGCCCGTTGTCCTCAAAGGTCGCCTTGAAAAACAGGCTGTCGATCCGGGTTTCCACCGTCGGAATGTTGTTTTCGCGGGAAAAACGGGGCGATTGCCGCTCCTTTCCGGTGGCGGCAACCCTGGTCCAATCGGCGCCCACCACCCGAAAACTGGTCTCGAATTCCAGCAATTGCCCTTCTACCCGGATGCCCTCCAGGTTGCCCCAGGCTGTGACTTCAGGTTGCGCGCTTGAAGGGGAGGCGCCAAAAACAACCAAAAAAGAAAAGAAGATTTCCATGCCTGGAAACCGGTAAAAAATGCGGTTAACCATTGTTTAAGTTGGCTTGAGTGAATGAAAATGAGTTCCGGAAAAGTGTGAGCGTGGAGCTGGCGGGACAAAAATAATAAAAATTTGACCTGTTCCAAAACGGCAAATTTGTCCTTGACTGGCATCTTCCCGGCGGATATTTTTGCAGAATTGATCCAAAATACCTAAAACGCGCCATTCAATGAACAGGTTGATTAAACTGACCCTGGCAACAGGTTCGCTTATGCTGTTGATCCTATTCTGGACCTGCACCTTTGTGGAGGACGAATCAAATGAAATTCAACCCATGACCCAACAAGCGGTCATCCCCGGCCAGACAGGTCCGCTGATGGTCCTGCGCGGCAATCAATCCGGGGTTCCGGTCAAATCCGGAAGCAATCATAAGATGCAACTCGGCGCCAAAAAAACAAACCCGTATGCGGTAACCAATATGACCAACGCCTGGAACAATCTGTATGCAGCCCATTATGAAAAACTGCCGGTAACCGACCTGTACGTCCGGTTCCTGCCCGAAAACCTGCAGGAATACGCGGTACTGGACAGCCTGGGCCTGGAATTACTGGATTTTCCGATGGACTATGAGGTTACCCAGACCGGCGATTATTATCAGGATCCCGCCATCCCCGAGGATCGCATCACCTGGTTGTATACCGTGGTCAAACCGGATTTTGCCTTTCCCGGCATAACCTACGAGATCCTGGATGAGCTCCACCTGGTCCCGTACGATTCCTACCTGGCGGCCGAGGCGTTCCGGTTGGCCGGTCAGCCCTATGATCAGACGGCTTTGAAACAGGATGGGAGCGGGCAATCCGGCCTTGAATTGCTGTACCCCGAACCTGTCTGCGACCCGGACTGCCCTTCTTATCCCTGCTGCCTGACCGGATTGGTGGACTGCGGAGATGACGTAGTGCCCCAGTGGTGCAAAGGCCTGAACCCGGATTGTTTGCCGGGACAATCCGGGTATCCTGACTGCCTGTCGACCGGCGGCGACGGGCCCGGCGGCGGAACCCTCAACGATTGCGGTTGCGTCGTTCCCGGCAATGCCCGGACTCCTGCCGGCTGCGTGCAGGTAGTGGACACGGAACTGCCGGACAATTCCCTGATCAACGGGAAAAGCGTGCATGCGGACGGCGTCCGGGACGTCAGGATCGTCTGGTGGAACGGCTGGTTCGATATCCGCAAGACATTCACCGACGAAAACGGTTGCTGGGCCATCAATCACCGGGAAAGCGGCCGCGCCTACATGTGGGTTAAATTCAAAAGCGACCAGAAGACCATTCGCGGCTTGCGCGGCGCCCGGATCTGGGAATATGCCGCTGCCATCCAGGACCAGGCCTACTTCAGCGGACCGCCGTACAACAACATCAGGATCGTCTATTTCCCCGACAACGACAACGGCAGCCGGGATAAGGCTTACTGGTTTGCGGCCACAGCCAATAACGCCATTTACGAATACAACGAATACGCGGCAGCCGACGGCATACCCGGCGTGCCGATGGAACTCGATGTCCTGCTGACCAATTTCGGGGGCAGCGCTGCGGCGCCCATGTTCGACGACATGTCCAACAACCCCCTGATCAGTATGGCCGCTTACGAAATCGGGATGGTGGCCGCAGCCGTCCTGAGCGTCGGTTTTTTACCGGCAACGGTTACATTAGCCGCTTTTTGGGCCTATATTGTAGCCTATTCACCGGACGTGATCTTTAATTACGGCGAGTTGACCGATTTTCCGTCCGACAGGCTGAAACGGACCATGTACCACGAATACGGTCACGCGGCCCATTTCCACGCGATCGGTGACGATATTTACTGGCTGAACAACGCCATTTACCTGGTCGGCAACCAGATTTCAGGTACAAACCCACCCTACGGCGACGGTACGAAACCCGGCGCCGGACCGACCGCCGTCATTGAAATGTGGGGCAACCATATCGGATTTATGTATGCGGACAGGACCTACGGCATGCACCATAGCCTGGTAACCAATTCCGACCCTGTAATCATCAACAGGCACCGGCATCTGAATGCATTGGAACGGTTTGACCCGAAAGCGGCACTCGGCTCGCCCAATGCGAATGACCCGGAAGACGCGTGGATACCGGCAGGGCTTCTGCTGGATTGCATGGACGACAATGCGCTGAACCCAACGGCCGTTGCAGACCCGGTGGTCGACATGGTCAAGGATTTCAGCATGGCCACCTGTTTCCAGGCGGTGGTCGCCGGCCGGGCATGCATACCTTGCGTAAAGACATTCATGCTCCAGCACCTTCCGCCGGGGCAGTCGGCTGCGGACCTGGAGCTGCTGTTCAGCGAATACGGTTTTTGAAAAATAAAGCACACCTTATGAATAAATGGATGGCGTTTGCAGTCGGGGCATGGCTGCTGTTTTCAGGGATGAAATGCCGGGTTGGCGATACCCCTGAATGTTTCCTGGAGTATAAATTCCGGATCGGAATGACCGTTACACCCGCCCGGGATACCTTCCGGATCGGCGATACGCTGTGGCTTGAATCCGAAATCCCGGTGGAACTGGAGGACAGCCTGTCGGGTAAGCTGATGGATGTTTCCCAGTTTGATTTTCATGTCAGGGCCGCAGTGGCCCGGCAAGACACGGTGCCTTTTTTCCCGGGTGAACCCCATTTTGCTTATATTTTTGAAAAAGGCCGTTTGGAGTTCAAAATCCTGCCCTATACCATTCATACCAGCGTGATCTATGAAACAGCTGAATCCGGCGTGCGCCGGCTGCGGGTCGGGATGGTTTGCCGTAAAAAAGGCGTCTTTTACCTGGCATTTTACAACCTCACCGATGATACGAAAGGCGTGTTGTTCGCAAATTCCGATTGTATCGAAACCCTTCGGGTGGACTACCTGATGAACAACGGCGCCGACAACCATTTCCACATACTGGAAAATGTCACCAATCCCGGACCAACGGAAGAGGTATTCAACGGCGAGGGCGGTTATGCCTTCAAGGTGATTTAACCCGTTATTACATTCCCTGAATCCTACGTAACCTAAAATCTCGAAATATGAACGCTCTTAAAAACAGTGTTACGCTCATCGGCCACCTCGGCAGGGACCCTGAATCCAAAACCCTCGAAAACGGCAGGATGTTTGCGAAATTCACACTGGCCACCGATGAAGTGTACCGCAATAACGACGGCGAAAAAGTGAAGGAAACCCAATGGCACAACGTCATCCTGTGGGGCAAAAAAGCCGAATCGATGAACGGGCTGCTCAAAAAAGGCAAAGAGGTGGTCGTCCGCGGCAAACTTACCTACCGGACCTACAAGGACAAGGACGGCATAGAAAGGTCATTCCCCGAAATCGTGGCATCCGAACTGATGCTCACCGGAAAGGCCCCCGCGGATTCCTGACCGGTATTGACAAGCAAGCGTGTTCTTTTTAATAAGGTGGAATTACGGGCAGTTCGTCGGGTCGTCTTGCATTAAAACCGGCTCCATTCACCGCGAACTGCCCTCCATCTATTAAAATTTAAGCTGAGGAATCGAGGAATTGAAGAATCGAGGAATCGAGGAATCGACCACGCCGCGGCGTGGCGAATCAATCGAAGAATCGAAAAATCGAAAAATCCCCTCCGACCGCCGTAGCTTCACCGGAGCAGGTAAATCAACAACCGCAGCCTCAGCGAAGGCGGCAAATCAGGAAAACACCAAGGTCTTCAAATAGGCCGCATCTGCTTTGGCGCTCTGCAGGGGTGTGGAATTGTCGTAGCGTTCCTGCTCCACGATATAATACTGCATGCCTTTTTCGGAGGCTGCCTTCAGAATGGCCGGGTAATCGATTGAGCCGGTGCCCAGATCGCAGGAAACTTCCCGTTCTTCAGCCGGTACGCCCTTCATGCGGTCCTTCACATGGCAAAGGCGCCACCTGTTCGGGTATTTATCGAGGTAGGCGACCGGATCGGCGCCGCCGGTTACGACCCAGTAGATATCCATTTCAAAGTCGACCAGATCCGGATCGGTATTGTTCATCATGACATCCTGGATCATTTCCCCGTCCTGCTCCTTGAAGGAATAATCGTGGTTGTGATAGGCGAAACGGAGGCCGTTCTTCTTGCAGATGGCGCCCAGCTCATTGAATTTTTCCGCAAATTTTTTGAAATCATCCAGGGACTTTTGCGGCCCGAGGTATGGGCAGATCAGGTATTTCATTCCGATTTCGCCGGCTTGTGCCGCCTTGGTTTCGAAATCCGTGTTGATGTCGCAATGGCTCGAAACGAAATTCATGCCGAGCTGGTCCATGTATTGTTTGAACTCGGTATTGGTCATGCCCCAGAACAAACCCAGGGGGCCTTCGTAACCCTCTACCTGCTTGTATCCGAATGAGGCCAGTTGTTGCAATATGCCTTTCGGATCCTTGGGGATATCATCCCGGAGCGTATACAACTGGATGCCGAATTCGCTCAGGCTGGGTTGAGGGGCTGCATCCTCGCTTTCTGCGTTTTCGTCGGATTGGCTGCCGCTGTTTTTGCAGGCCCATTGGGGCAGGATAATTGTACCTCCGGTGATCAAACCCGCGGTTTGAATGAAATTCCTGCGATTGTACTTCATTTTGAATACTTTAAAGTTGGTTGGTATTAATTATTAGTGTGATGTTTAAACAAATATAGCAAGATATCCGCAAAAAACCGGGCAGCACCTGCCGGATTCTTTTTGACGATTACTTGCCGGTTTCTCCAAAAACTGCATACCTTTGTATCCCGTAACAATCGCAACGCATAGCAAAATCATGACGAAATACATCTTTGTTACGGGTGGGGTAACCTCTTCTTTAGGCAAGGGCATCATCTCGGCTTCCCTGGCCAAGTTGCTTCAGGCACGCGGCTTCTCAGCCACCATCCAGAAATTTGATCCTTACATCAATGTCGACCCGGGAACGCTCAACCCCTACGAACACGGCGAATGCTACGTCACCGATGACGGCGCTGAAACCGACCTCGACCTTGGGCACTACGAGCGCTTTCTCAACATCTCAACCTCTCAGGCCAATAACGTGACAACAGGCCGGATCTACCAGACTGTCATCAACAAGGAAAGATCCGGCGATTACCTCGGTAAAACCGTCCAGGTGATCCCGCATATTACGGATGAGATCAAACGGCGCGTCCAGTTGCTGGGCGCCACCAATGATTATGACATCATCATCACCGAGCTCGGCGGTACGGTCGGCGATATCGAAAGCCTGCCCTACCTCGAATCCGTCCGCCAGCTGCGCTGGGAACTTGGGACCGACAATTGCCTGGTCATCCACCTGACCCTGATCCCTTACCTCAGCGCGGCCAAAGAGCTCAAAACCAAACCGACACAGCACTCCGTCAAGGAATTGCTCAATACCGGCATCCAACCCGATATCCTGGTCTGCCGCTCCGAATACCCGCTCAGCATGGATATCCGCCGCAAACTGGCGCTCTTTTGCAATGTCGACGTAGGGTCCGTTATCGAAGCCATCGACGCGGAAACCATCTACGACGTACCCATGCTCATGCTCAAGGAAAAGCTGGACACGGTGGTCATCAGCAAACTCCGCCTCCTGGATCGCCGCGAGCCGGATATGAGCGCCTGGAAGAACTTCCTCGGCAAACTCAAAAACCCGACCCGGGAAGTCCGCATCGGCCTGGTCGGCAAATACAACGAACTCCAGGATGCCTACAAATCCATCCACGAGTCTTTTGTCCATGCCGGCGCTGTTTGCGAGTGCAAGATCACCATCGATCCGATCCACTCCGAAGCCCTGGAAGGCGATGCCGAAAGCGTAGCCCGCCGCCTGGGCGACCTCAATGGCGTACTGGTAGCCCCCGGGTTCGGCGAACGGGGGATCGAGGGCAAGATCAAGGCCATCCGGTTTGTGCGGGAAAACAATATCCCGTTCTTCGGCATCTGCCTCGGCATGCAATGCGCAGTCGTGGAATTTGCCCGCCACGTCCTGGGCCTCAAGGAAGCCGCCTCCACCGAGGTGAATCCCAAAACAACGGAACCGGTGATCGATATGATGCCGGAGCAAAAGAAAATCACCCGCAAGGGCGGAACCATGCGCCTCGGCGCCTATGATTGCGAATTGAAACGCAAATCCAAAGCACAGCTCCTTTACGGCGCCCTGAAGATACAGGAACGCCATCGCCACCGCTATGAATTCAACAACAAATACCTCGATGCCATGGAGAAAAAAGGCCTCATCCCCTCCGGCATCAACCCCGAATCCGGCCTCGTCGAAATCGTTGAACTCAAAGACCACCCCTGGTTCGTCGGCGTCCAGTTTCACCCCGAATTGAAAAGCCGGGTAGAAAAACCGCATCCGCTTTTCGTGGCATTCGTGCAAGCTGCCATTGTTCAGAAATATGGGGAATGATTTGAAGTTGGAGGAATCGAGGAATTACCTCCTTCGCTCTTGATGAGCTACGGCGGTCGGAGGAGGAACTGAGGAAATGAGTCTGCATGCCGTCGCCATAGGCTTTGGCCGCCGGAGACCGGCAAGCGGGGAGGAATTGGAAAGCTCTTTTGCGGGTTATGGTGGTTTATGATGGTTTATGGTTTATGGTGGTTTATGATGGTTTATAGTTTATGATGGTTTATGGTGGTTTATTTTGGTTACGGACAACAAACAACAACAAACCCGCCTTTGCCGAGGCTTCGGCCACCGGGCAACGAAGCCTATGGCGAAGTTGACGGGCGGAGCAACAACAATAAACAACAACAAACAACAATAAACAACAATAAACAACAATAAACAACAATAAACAACAATAAACAACAATAATGCCCAAAATCCCGGTCCGGGCCCTGCTCCCCCCGCTCCTCGCCGCGATCATCATCTGGCCCGCGCAGGACCACATCTTTTTCTGGGATACCGTACAGCTTGGGGCAAAACACGCCTGGTGGTTTTACGAAACCAACTTCAGCCATTTTCTCCTTCCCGATGAACTGGACAGCGGGCACCCGCCCTTTTTCGGCATGCTGCTGGCCGCCGTCTGGAAACTGACCGGTGGCCCCAACCTCGTCGCAAGCCATTGGATGATGTTCCCGTTCCTGACCGGCATCATCTATCAACTCCTTAACCTCACCCCTCTCACCCCTCTCACCCCTCTCTCACCCTCTCACCCTCTCACCCTCTCATCCTCTCACCCTCTCACCCCCTCTCTCCCGCTCCTCCTCCTCGACCCCGTCCTCCTCTCCCAAAGCACCCTGATCACCCCCGATATCCCCCTGGTTTTCTTTTTCCTCCTGGGTTTAAATGCCATAGAAAACAAGCGAACGGCCTGGCTGACGATAGCCGTTGCCGGGTTGGCCCTGATCAGCATGCGGGGCATGATGACGGCCGCCGGACTTTATCTTTATGCCGTCATTACGGGTTGGGACCGCGGGCGGGCCTGGTGGCTCCGGTTGTGGAAAACAGCCCTGCCTTTTATCCCCGGCGGATTGTTGGCGCTGGCCTTTCTGGGGTACCACTACCACGTCAAAGGATGGATCGGGTATCATCCGGATTCGCCCTGGGCGCCGGGCTTCGAGCGGGTAGGGTTTCGCGGACTATTGAAGAATATCGCTGTAGCCGGATGGCGCTGGCTGGATTTCGGGCGGGTTTTCCTGTGGCTGGGATTGGGCTTTTTGCTATGGCGCGGCGGATGGAAGTCCTTCAAAGACCCCGCGGTTAGAAAAGCCTTCACGCTTGTTGTGTGCATCGCATTTGTCCTGAGCATTTCGTTCCTCACCTATTCCGGCCTCCAGGCCCACCGGTATTTGTTGCCGGCGTTTTTGTCCTTTACCCTGCTTTTTCTGGCGGTATTGCAGCATGCCCGCATTGGCCGGAAGGTCAGGACCGGAACCTTGCTGGTAGCCTTAATCGGCCTGGCAACGGGGAATTGCTGGATCTACCCGGATAAGGTTTCGCAAGGGTGGGACTCCACGCTCGCCCATTGGCCATATTACAGTCTACGGCATGAAATGCTGGCGCGAATCCAGGCGGAAGGCATCCCGTTGGACCGGATCGGGACGGCCTTTCCAGAGATTGGTCCGTTGAAATACAGGGATTTATCCGGGCGGACGGACGGCATGGTCGAAAAGGATCTGGAACACCAAAAATGGATCCTGTACAGCAATGTCATGAACGATTTCACGGATGCTGAAATAGATAGCCTCGCCTCATCGTGGATTAAAACCAGGGAGTTGAAAAATTTCGGCGTGAAATTTATCCTCTATCAACGGCCCGAATGAACCGTAAATTTGTTTTTTAACCTGGAATTGGTATCTTTACCAGACAGTATTTGATGTCAGTTGTGCCAGTCCCCTACGCAGTTGCTGCGTATTTATCTCGATATTTTATGGAGTGCATTGTTCCTGTCGATGAAAATTTGGAACAAAGTCTTTGTTTCTGAATTTCGGATGAGGATATCCGGAATGAATCCATAATTTTAATCCATCGCTAAAAAACCTAAAACCATGTCAGACGCTAAAACCGAACTGGATGCCCTGCAAAAGGGAATTCTTGACGCCTTAAATGGGGGCGAAGCCGTTTCAACAACCCCTGCCGCTCCGGATTCAGGCATGCAACTCGCTTACCAGAAGAAACTCCTGGATTGTGCCAAAAAAATGAATGCCTTCTATCAATACCTGAACGGGGATGCTGAAAGCGTTCAAAACCTGGAAAAAACCATCCTGGAAGAAGTCGCAGACGGCCTTGCTTTTGCAAAGGACCTGGTTACCCGATTGGATACCACTTATGCCGGGACGCTTTTACCGGGGCTTGCCGCCAATCTGAAAGCTGCCGGAAAGATAAAAGACGGGTTCGGCACTATCGTGAAATTAAGCGAAAACCTGGCAAGCGATATCCACCAAAGTGACGATCAACTGTTCGCAGAGCTGTTAGTCGGCCTGGTTGCGGAAGAGGAAAATAAAACGGCAGCGGTCGATAAGAACAAAGAGATAATCAAGAAGGAAATTCCCAAGGAAAAAGATCCGTTCAAAATCCGCCTGATAGAGCAAAACATCAAGAGTCTGTACGGCGACCTGGAAAAATACCTGAGCGAGGATTTTCTGACCATCAATATCCCATCGGCCAAAAATTTCTACGATCAGACAGATGCAGCGCACAAGGCCCTGGTAGCGGACCTGACCCAGAAACTGGAGGCGTTGGGCAAGGAAGAAGATGCTGCGCTGGCCGGGTTTCAGCAATTGAACGGCCTAAAACCGGATACCAGCCTTTCAGCAGATATAGCCGAATTGAAAAAGCTCATAAAGGTCGATGAAGACGCTCCCGACCAACCTTTGAAGAAGAAGACAACCCCGCTTGAAGAGGCTGAAAAAGCAAAAATGGCTGCCGAGCAAAAACTGAAAGACCTTGAATCCCAACTGGGTCTTGAAAAAGCGGAGCAGGCCAAAATCGAAGAATACAAAGGACAGTTCAGCTCAGTCGGTATGGAAATCAAAGCCCTCAGGCTGGGATTGGAAGACTTGAAGAATATAATTGCCGACCTTAGAGCGAAAGATGACGATAAGGCCGGCAAGCCGCAAAAAGATAAAAAGGCTAACCTCGGCAGCGTTTACGACAAATTGAATGTGGCCGGCCAAACCATGATAACCGAACTGAATAAACTGAGCGGCGTTAAATCCACCATTTCCGGGTTGAACGAAAAATTCTCAGCTGTAGAGGTGGTCAGCGACGTCAAGGAATACGTTAAAAGGATCAATGACCAACTGGAAGCCCTTACCGTTCCGGGTATTGATTTTGTAAAGAACCTGGTAGCAAACGCCCAGACCCTGAAAGCCTTGATCGGACTTGCCGACGTCCTTGATGCTGTATTTTCAGGCCTGTCCTCAAAATTTGAAAAAAGTTCGCTGGAAAAGGCGCCCGAAAAAATGAAGGCTGTAGCTGCCGTGTTTGAAGCGCCTAAGGAGGACAAAAAATTCAACACGTCAATCCCAACCCTCCAATCCGAAATCGATGAGGTCAAAACAGGATTATCCGACCTCGTTAAAACCTATGAAAAAGAAAAGAACAAGGACGCCTTTTTGAAGTCCATTCAGTAGCGTAAAAGGCCGTTTTACAAGTATGGAACTGTTAAATTTTGGTTAAACTCGGCATGCCGGGGATGACCCCACCCAACCTTTAAGTCCTTTAGACGATTTTTTAGTTAAAAACACCGCATTTATTTTCGGTCTATAACTTCAAAAATTCGTCACAGATGAAAAAGATAAGCGTTTTATTACTCACCGCTGTTTTAGGCGGTCTTGTTGCGCTGGGAGGAGCCAAAATCCTGGGATTCGGCGATAAAGCCTCTTCGCAGCCCTTTCCCGCAGTGACCAATGCCCGGCTGGTCAACCATGTGCCCGGGTCCTATGACGCCGTTGTACCGACCGACGGCTTTACCGCTGCTGCAGAACGAACACTCCCGGCCGTTGTCCACATCCGCGCTTCCGAACACGTCCGGAACAGCGGTATGGCCCAGGGATTCGATTTCCGTTCCCTGCCGGAACCTTTCCGCGACTTTTTCGGGAACCCCGACCAGCGGCAGCAACAACAACCCCAGGATGATCTGGTGGAAGGCACCGGTTCCGGCGTCATCATCAGCACCGACGGGTACATCATCACCAACAACCACGTTGCGGGCGACGCCGAGAACCTCGAAGTCACCCTCAACGACAAGCGGGTCTATACGGCCAAACTGATCGGCACCGACCCGAATACGGATATCGCCCTGATCAAGATCGATGAGAAAGACCTGCCTTTTATTACGTTCGGCAATTCCGACGACGTGAAGGTCGGGGAATGGGTGGTTGCCGTCGGTAACCCCTTCAACCTGGCTTCTACCGTTACGGCAGGTATCGTCAGCGCCAAAGGCCGCAGCATCAATATCCTGGAAGGCCAGGCGCCGATCGAATCCTTTATCCAGACCGACGCGGCTGTCAACCCGGGTAACAGCGGGGGCGCACTCGTCAACATCCGCGGCGAACTCGTCGGGATCAATACTGCCATCGCTACCCCGACCGGCGTATATGCCGGGTATTCCTTCGCCGTGCCGAGCAATATCGCCGCCAAGGTCATCAAGGACATCAAGGAATACGGCGTGGTCCAACGCGGTTACCTCGGCGCGATCATTCGCGGCGTCGACGGCAAATTCGCCAAGGAAAAAGGCCTCTCCGTCAATGACGGCGTATGGGTGGACAGCCTCGTGGAAAACAGCGCTGCCGCCGCGGCTGGCCTGAAGGTCGGTGATGTCATCATCAAAGTGGACGGCGCCCTGACCAATTCCTCACCCGAACTGCTCGAACAAATCGGCCGCCACCGCCCCGGCGACAAGGTCGACCTGACCGTCCTGCGCAAAGGCCAGGAAAAAACGATCCCGGTAACCCTCAAGAACAAGGCGGGCAATACCGATGTTGTAAAAAGAGACGAACAAGGCGAAGTCATTGACATGCTCGGCGCCGAATTCACGCCCCTGTCCAGCAAGGAGAAAGAGGACAATAACCTGTCCGGAGGCCTGAAAGTGACCAAGCTCATGACCGGCAAACTTCGCTCCCAGACCGATATGCGCGTCGGGTTTATCATCACCAAAGTGGACCGTTACCCGGTTCATTCCGTGGAGGACCTGACCAGAGCGCTGAAGGAAAAATCCGGCGGCGTGATGATCGAAGGGGTCTATCCGGGCTCCAGTCAGGTCTACTACTACGCCTTCGGGCTTTGATCTCCGGATGCAAAATTGTTTGAAAGCAGCATAAACCTTTGATTATAAAAGCCGGTCTAACCTCAAAAAGGGAAGACCGGCTTTCGCTTAATTACCCAAAAGCCGTTAACCAAAAAGCAATTAAAAAGACTATTCTTAACAGTCGGGTGAATTTCTTTGAGGCGCTTTCGGCGCCTCTTTTTTTTTGACCGGTAAAACCAAAATATTAAGCTATGAAAAATCACATCATCACAGGTTTGTTCACAGCGGTCCTCCTTTCCGCCTGTGCAACCACCAGAACAGATACGGAATACGCCGGCGCCAACAGCGACGACCGGGTTATCTCCATTTCCAACCCCCAAACCCTTGCGGATTTCCTGGTCTATGTGCCGGGCGTGTTCGTTGACGATCGCTATGGGAATGCCGATGTATTTATCCGGGGCGGGCGGCCGCTGTACGTGATCGACGGCGTTCGGATGGGCCACAGCTATGTGCAGGCCAACAATGCTGTCAGCATTTACGACATCGCATCGGTGGAGGTCCTGAAATCGCCGGCCGAAACCATGATATACGGCTCGGACGGCGGCAACGGAGTCGTCCTCATCCGAACCCGGGGCGGAAGCCTTTCGGATGGCGAACGGGATGATGACCAAAGGTGAGCAACATCAATAAAAAAGGCGCGGTTGACTTGCGTCGGCCGCGCTTCTACCATGGTTGGTTTTTGGGGGAAATCGGATTGAACATATTCAGTTCATGCCCGCTGCATATCGTGATAGGCATTCAGTATCCGGTTGCGGGCTCTTGAAAGGCGCATTTTGATAGCGCTTTTGCCGACGTGGTACCTCGCTTCGAGGTCCTCGATGGTGTAGTTTTCAAAGTATTTGAGGCCTAACAGTGTACGGGTATCTTCTTCCATATTGCTGAACAGCATTTCGACCGAGGAAAGCATTTTTTCTTTTTCCCGGGCGGATTCGACGCCGGATTCGTCCGCTGCAAGGTCGAACCGTTCGTCAGCCGGTACAAACCGGAGGCGCGTGTTCTTTTTGTAATAGTCCATGCATTCGTTTCGGGCGATGCGGAACAGCCATCCTTTGAAGATGGACGGATTGCGGAGCTGGTCCATTTTTTCCACGGCCGAAAGGAACACATCCTGACTGATATCCGAGGCCACTTCGGAATCCTTGGTTATGGTCAGGCAATATTGGAAGATCTTCTGGGAATACCGGTTGTACAGTTCAACGAAACAGGATTCATCCCGTGTCGCTCTGAAACCGGCGACAAGTTCTTCGTCAGCGAGCTGCGAGGTAGATTGGGTTGTCATGGCAAGTAATTTTATTCAGGTTGTTCAATACCTCAAAATTACCTGTCTGAAATGGGTTTGGAAGGAACCTTTCGTTGAGCGCCCCGGATCTGTCGTTTAATCCCCGGATCACTTCGGTGAGTCATTTTTCGGACCGGATGACCTCCTTTCGCACCAGCTCCGTGGCCGTTTGGGTCATTTTTTCCACCTGATTGAGGAGCGGTTGTATCTCGGCCGGTTTCGGTTTTTGCGCGCTTGCGATGATTTCCAGTTGTTTGAGCCGGGCGCCCAGCGATTGATCCATACCCATATAAGCAACGGTGCTTTTCATGCTGTGGGCCGTCTCTGCCAGCAGCGGGAAATCGCGGTCGCCGAACGCCTTTTTCATTTTTTCCAGTTCAGCCGGCGCATGACTGAGGAAAATGCCGGCCAGCTCTGCCAGCGCCGACGGATCGCCGCCGCTGAGTTCCTTCAGGTAGTTGAAATTGATCTGGACGTTTTCCCCCTTTTCCGCTTCCGGCAGTTCCATGTCCTCAGGGAAAAACCGGAAAATGACCTTGAGCAGGTCCTGATCGCGGAAGGGTTTGCTCAGGTAGGCGTTCATGCCGGCGTCTATGCATTTCTCCTGTTCGCCGGCCAGGGCATGGGCCGTCATGGCGATGATGGGGGCTTTCAGATCCAGCTTTTTGCGGAGGGTGCGCGCGGCCTCATAACCGTCCATTTCGGGCATCTGCAGGTCCATCAGGATCAGGTCGAAATGCGCTTCTTCCGCCAACCGGACGGCTTCAAGCCCGTTTTTGGCGAGTTCGGCCCGAACGCCCCATTTTTCCAGCATCAGGGCCGTAATGCGCTGGTTCAGCGGGTTGTCTTCCACCACCAGCACCTTCAGCCGGTTGAGCCGGTCGCGGGCCGACAACAATTCCGCCTCGTCGAAGGCCGGTTCGGGGACTTCTCCCTCCCTCGGCAGCCGGTAGGGGATCTCCAGGTAAAAGGTGGTGCCTTTCCCTTCCTTGCTGTGCACCAGCACCTGCCCGCCCTGGAGTTCGGCGAGTTTTTTAACGATGGACAAACCGAGCCCCGCCCCGCCGTATTGCCGGGTAATGCTGGCCGAGCCTTGTTCGAAGCGTTCAAAGATCGACTCCAGCTTATCCGCCGAAATGCCGATGCCGGTATCCTGGATCTTGAAACTGATCACCACGTTTTCATCCTGCCGGTTGATGACCCTGGTGAAGACGTCCACCCTTCCGTGCGGCGTGAATTTAACGGCATTGCCCACCAGGTTGACCAGCATCTGGGTGAGCCGGGTAGGGTCGCCGATCAGGATATCGGGCGCCTGGTTTTCCTGGTGAATAACGAGCTCGATCCCCTTGTCGTGGGCCTGCCGTTGGAAGATCCGGCCGATGGAGTCCAGCAGGCTGTTCAACTGAAAAGGAATGGCCTCGATCCGGACCATGCCGGCCTCCAGTTTGGACAGGTCCAGCACGTCATTGACGATGGTGAGCAGGGTTCTTCCGGCGGATTCGATGCCTTGTGCGAATTCGGACTGGCGTTCGTTCAGCTGCGTTTCGGAAAGATTGCGGGAAAAACCGATGATAGCGTTGAGCGGGGTCCGGATCTCATGGCTCATGTTGGCCAGGAAGTGCTCTTTGGTGACCACGGCCGCCTCGGCCTCCTCGCGGGCCCTGACCAGCTTGCGCTCATCCTGCCGGGTGCGCCGCATGCCGTGGTAAACGACAAAGAAGATCAAAAAGATCAGGATAAAGAGGATGATCACGCCGATCTGCCCCGAAATGCCTTCCTGGTCGTCATCGCGCGCGCCTTTTTCCAGTGCGAACCGGATGGCTTCCTCGCGTTTATCGAACAGGGCCGACCGGAAATGGTTGAGCGACTCGCTCCAGTTGACCTTCCGCAGGTCTACGGGGACTTTGTTCATCAGCAGCGGAAGGTCGGCTTTGGCCTGGTCGATCCGGTTGTTGATCAGGCGGTTGATGCTGTCCTTAAGTTCGGGTTCATTGGCCAGGTGGCTGTTCAGCCGGTCGAGGCTTTGCGTCAGGTGTTTCAGGTGGTCTTCCACTTTTGCCTGGTCGGCCGGGTCGGGATTCTCCTTCAGCGCGGAAAGCAGCTGATTGACCTCCACCAATGTATCCTCTACATTTTCAAAGGACTCATAGGCAATCAGGTATCGAAGGACCATCTCACGGGTATTGGCCTTTTCGTCCAGGGTTTCGCCGAAATTGACCTGGATAAAGATCAACGCGAACAGCCCCAGCGCCGACAGGCCCAGTACGCGCGTTTCGAGCCGCCAGCTTTTGGGGATATGGAAAATGGTGTCGAATAGCCTTTTCATAAAGGGGGCGTCATCCGGTTAAATGAGATTGATCCGGTCCATCAACTCCTTTTTGTTCGTTTCGCTGAGCGGGATCACATCCTTGTTGATCACAATCATATTGTCGGCAATGCTTTCGATCTTGTCCGGAGCGATGATATAGGAACGGTGGCACCTGAAAAACCGGTCGGCCGGAAGTTTGTCCAGCAGGTTCTTCATGGTCTGGTGAACGGTGTGTTTCTTCTGCGGGGTGGCGATCCGGACGTAATCCCCCATAGCTTCCAGGTAAAGGATGTCTTCCAGGTCGATCCGGACCAGGGTGTTCTCTTCCCGTACGAAGATGTACCCCGAATGTTCGGCTGACCTGGCCGTGTGCCGGGATTCGGCCAGCCGGTCGACGGCCTGCAGCAATCGCGCCAGGGTGACGGGCTTTACGATGTAATCCAGCACCTTGAGGCCAAAGGCGTCAACCGCGTAATCGGATTTGGAAGTGATGAGGATGACCGCAGGCGGATTGTCCAGGCTGCGCAACAACTCCAGGCCGCTCATGTCCGGCATTTCGACATCCAGCAAAAGCAGATCGGCCTTTTTCCGCTGCAGGAACTCGTAGGCGTCCATGGCGCTTTCACATTCACCGATCAGTTCCAGGCTTTTGACCTGGCGAACCAGGTTGCGCAGGGCGGTCCTGGCCATTGGATTGTCATCGATGATCACGCATTCAATCATATCTCCGCAAAGCCTTTAAAGAGATGCAAGTTACCCCAATTCCGGTAGTCTTGCAAAGAAGAAAGGAAAAAATAAGCGCGCGTGACCATTCACGGATTGAAAGTCCTCCTTAGGCTTGACGGGTAACGCAATGAAAACTTCCACCATCAGAATGCCGGACCAACGAAATGTGGCCTATAACCTGTATGGGCATCAGGCGCATTTTCCGGTCATCTTCTTCCACGACTTCGGATCCTCCCGGAATACGCTGGTGGCGGATGAGCAATGGCTGGACCGGCACCGCTGGTCGCTGGTCAGCTTTGACCGGCCGGGGGTTGGCGCTTCCGATTCGCGGCCGGGGTATTCCCTCTGCGACATTGCGGATGACGCCGCGCTGTTGGTGGAAAAACTCGGACACGAGAGCTGCGCTGCCATCGGGTGGTCGGCCGGCGCGCCTTTTGCCATTGCCTTTGCCGCGGCCTACCCCGAGTTGGTGGAATTCCTGATCCTGATCAGCCCGATGCCGCCCATCGGTGACCGCGAATACTGGAAGCTGGCCGATGGAGCCGTCAGGTGGTCGACCTTGCTGGCCCGGTATTTCCCGGGCATTGCCCGCCGTTATTTCTTCTGGCAAGCCAAAAAATACCGCAAAAATCCGGAAAAATGGCTGCAACTCTTCCTGAAGGACCTCAATGACCGGGATCGCCGGTTTTTGCAGTCGGACAAGATCAGGCGAGCCCTGTACCTCACCCTTGAAGACGCCTGGAGCGACCCCGCCGCAGGGCCCGTCGGCGACCTGGCGGCCCTCGAACGCCCGTTGCCTTTCAGGCTGGAGGACATCCGGCAACGCGTCCATCTATGGCACAACGAACCGGACAGCCCCGCCAACCGGCATGTTCGTAAAAAACTGGCCGGCGCTTTCCCGTTTGCCTCCGTGCATGAAATGAGCGGCGCCGGCCGTTTTGGGTTCCTCAACAGGCTGGAAGAAATCCTGTACGCTTCCCTTTGGTAGCCGGCAAAAAAAAAGAGCCGATAACCTAAGCTATCGGCCCGAATTTCATGAGGTTGGATAAACAGTATTCAGTTGTTGCCCTCCGTGTCGCCGTTTTCCTTTGGTTTTTTGGCCCGGGCCGTTTTGGCGCCCTGTTCGGTCGTGCCCTGTTTCTGCTGCCCGGAGCGAGCGGTCATCGTATGGGGCTTTCTTTCCGACCCGGCACTGGCGTCCTGCTTTTGTTTCATTTCACCGGCATTGGCGTCGGTTGCGTGTTTGTCCCTGGATTTGGCCGTTTTGCCCGCAGCGGATGCCTTGTGCTTTGATGCGGATTTCTTCTTGTGCTTTGGTTTTTGCCC
Organism: Lewinellaceae bacterium; assembly: GCA_020636325.1. Lineage (GTDB taxonomy): Bacteria > Bacteroidota > Bacteroidia > Chitinophagales > Saprospiraceae > JACJYC01. The sequence continues at coordinate 105,527 of JACJYC010000003.1, read as the reverse complement.
CGAAGCATGGGCGAGGGTAGCGGAAGCCGGGGTAGCGGCCGGTCCGGAGCCCGTGCTGGATTGGGCAGAAATTGTAAGGGAAGAAGCGAGAAATAGCGCTGCCGACAGCAGGATGATTTTCGATGAAGTCTTCATAATGGCTATTGATTTAAAATGAGAGAATCAGTGACCGAATTGCGGCTGACCGCCTGCAAATGCTGTATGGTTTGCCGTCCAAAGATGGGGATCAAAAAAAGGGACAGGGATAACCGTTCGGTGAAAGGTTCAAAACTGTCGGCAGTACGGGAAAAGGATTCGCCGATACGGTACATTGGATGGATGAAAATGAGCTGAAAATGGGCTGTTTCCAACGAAATTGACAGGCCTGCCGGTGACCTTCGGAAAAACCCGGGTCTTTCTCTCAAATTCCTCTGATGCTTATTTCCTGAAAAAAACCAAATACCATGAAAAAGTCACTGTTGTTAATCGGCCTGATTTTGGCAAGTTGCAGCTTCCTTGAAGCCCAGGACCAGCTTTTTGTCATTCCGCTGAAGAAAGACAAGATCCCGCCCGTCGTGATGTCGTCAATTGAAAAGGATTTTCCCGAAAGCACCGTTACAGGCTATTCCGCCATCCCGATCCAGTCGATCGGCGAGGATTGGGCGGTAGTCCGCAACGATGTCAATCAGGATAAATACGATACCTATCAGGTGGATATTGACGGAAATGCGTTTGCGGGTACGGCTACCTACGACGCGAACGGCCGGCTGATATCCGCGCGTGAAAACCTGAAGAACGTGATCCTGCCGCACCAGATCGGAAGATCCATCGGCGCTGAATACCCGGGCTGGGCAGTTGCCGGCGACCATGAACTCATTACCGTCTACAAACCCGGCAGGCAACAGGTGTATTATCGGGTGAAACTGGAAAAAGGCCGCGAAAAAATGACCGTTGTCTACGACGGCAGCGGCAACCAGGTCAAACCCTCCGGCGCCGGGGATTATTCCCGCGAAATGAAGGAAACCCTGAGGAAAGAAAAAAGGGACAGTTAAAGAGAATAGATTTGATGGGTTGTATGATGCGGGGACCCGGGCTTGGGCCCCGCATTTTTCCCTTCATCGGTTTGGTTTTCATACTAATCTTTCGTTATTCCAGGTTGTTATCAGTAGTATTATTTTCCCTTGTAGCCCACCCGGTAGCCGCCGGGTGGATTTTTTTTGCCTGATTTTCCCCGGAATTATCCACCTTTAAGCTATAAATCCTTCGTTCATGAAAGCCAAAGAAACTGCATGCCCGGTCTGCGGGAAACAACGGCCCGCCCATCAAATGGTACCCGGGGCTTTGGTGCGCCAGGGCATCGCCGAACTGATCATGGCGGATCACCCCGACTGGAATGAAAAACAATCCGTCTGCCGCACCGACCTGAACCATTACCGGAGCGTTTTCCTGGAAAAGGTCCTGCAACAGGAAAAAGGCGAGGTGAGCCAGTTGGACCGCCAGATCCTCGACAGCATCCGGGAGGGGGAACTCACAGCAGCCAACGTCAATAAACTGAGCGATGAAAACCTCAGTTTCGGTCAGCACCTGGCGGACCGGATCGCCGAATTCGGCGGCAGCTGGACCTTCATCATCCTGTTCGGCGCTACCTTGCTCAGCTGGATCATCCTGAATGTATACCTGGTCCGGCATCCGTTCGACCCGTTTCCCTTCATCCTGCTCAACCTGGTACTGTCCTGCCTCGCCGCCATTCAGGCGCCCGTGATCATGATGAGCCAGAACCGCCAGGAAGCCAAGGACCGCCTTCGCGCCGAACAGGATTACCGCATCAACCTCAAGGCCGAACTGGAGATCAGGGCCCTCCACGAAAAAATGGACCACCTCCTGCTCCAGCAATGGGAGCGGCTGCTGGAGATCCAGCAATTGCAGGTGGAAATGATGGAGGAGCTGGGGAAGAAAGGGTAGCGATCAAACGGTTTTTCCTTCTTTTCTGAACTCCCTGCGGATGCCCTGGAGGAGATCCTGCAGCAGAATGCTGTTGCTGTCCCGCCTCACAGCCGCAATCGCGGCATATCGCAATACATTGATGATGCCGCCGCCCGAAAGCTCATACTTCTCCGCAATCTGGTGGAGGTCAATTCTGGAATCGAGCGCCAGCTTGTCCGAAAAGGCCATCTTCCAGAGCAGGTAGCGCTGCTCGGCGTCCGGGACCGGAAAGTAGATCATGGATTGAAAACGGCGGGCAAAGGCGTCGTCGATATTGTCCTTCATATTGGTGGCCAGGATGACCACGCCCGGAAAATCCTCAATGCGCTGCAGCAGATAGGCGATCTCCTGGTTGGCATACCGGTCCTTGGCATCTTTTGTGCTGGTGCGTTTCCCGAAAAGCGCGTCGGCTTCGTCAAAGAACAGGATCCAGTTCTTGTTTTCAGCCTGGTCAAAGACGTTTGCCAGGTTTTTCTCCGTTTCTCCGATGTATTTGGACACCACCTGCGACAGATCGATCCGGTACACGCTCAGGCCGGTGGTCTTGCCCATCAGCGAGGCGGTCAGGGTTTTGCCGGTTCCCGGGGGGCCGTAGAACAGGGAACGGTACCCGGGTTTGATGCGGCTGCCCAGTTCCCATTCGTTCCGGATCTTGTCGTTGTGCCTGATCCAGGCGATGATCTCCTCGATCTCTTCCAGAATATGCGCATCCAGGATCAGGTCGGGCCAATCGAGTTCTGTAGTGAGGCGTTTGGCCGGGAAGTTTGTGCTGTAGTTGGGGTGATAATCATCGCCGGTCGTAAAATAGGCGAGGTATTCCGCACTCAGGGTCAGCGCACCGCTTAGAAAAGGCTCTTCGGACTTGCCGGACGCCAGCCGCAGGATATTATGCCGGAAAAAGAAATGTTGTTCGTCAAACAGCGCCGTCAGCTGCATCCTGTATTGCAGGTCGTTGCCGGCGATCAGGAATTGAGCCGTCTCTCCGGTCGGAAGGAATCCGCTGTGGTTTTGCCCGACCAGTCCGCCGAATTCGGTGTAGCCGCGGTCGTAAATGCTGTTTTTGGTGAAAAACAAATCGAGCGCCTGCGGCTGGATATGGGGCGCCAGGGTCAGCAACACCATCAATCTTTCTTCCACCGAAAAGGGATAATGGCAGGCGATGCGCGCGTAAAGCGAAGGGTCGCCGGTGAGCGAAGGCGGTTCGATCTCCCGGATATCCGAAAATTCGCTCTCCTGGCCGAAGTACAGCTTGAACCGGGTATGGATAACCTGGGTCAACCAATTGAATTCCCCTTCCAGGGTTTTGGCGTTTAACGTCAATTGAATTTTTTCCATTCTACTTCTATTCGTTTGGACATCCACGGCAACTTGACCAGGGCGGTGCTCCAGGGCAGATACTCCATTAGGACATCGAAAGTCTTGGATTCGACCTTCAGCTCCCAGCTGTCCTCGTGTTCCAGCAGGCGGCCGTCCCGGATCAGAAAGGTCGCCCGCAGGTTATCGACAGTCGACCCGCTCATCTTTTCCCAGTTAGCCAGCGCGCTGTTCAGCAACTGACCGCTAATATCGAGTTCTTTTTCCGTTAAATCAATGGACAAGGGCAGCGGGGTTTCCAGCGCCAATCCGCAAAGGATCTTGTTGAAAACCATCAGCTGTTCCGGCGTCTCGGTCTGCCCGGTGACCAGGTACTGCAACAGGTGCGCACCTCTTGCGGCAGCCTCTTCGGCAACAAATGCCCCGTCGGCAGTCATCTCCAGCATGTCGAAATAACGCGGCAGGAACGGCGCCAGGATGACCAAACCGGCGTTGTGGATGTACACCGCTTCTTCCGGCCGACCCGACCCCTGTCTTTTTTTTGCGCCGCTTTTGGCCGTTGGCCCGGCCGCCTTTTCCCTCGGCGGCTCCGGCCGTTTTTTTGCGGCCCGGATGAGTCCCGCCATCCATTCGGGCATTTCGCCGCCGGCCGACTCAAGCCGGTCGAGCCAGACCGCAACCGGCATGGGCGCTGCTGCCGCCAGGAAACCGGCCAGATCGGTAAAATAGTCCTCCTGTTGGGGATCGGTGTCGCCTTTCCGGGCTGCATATCCGAAAAGGTGATGGAAATAAGCGGCCTGGTCCTGGTGCAGGGATCTCCCTTCTGCCCGGCTCACCGCTTGCAGCGTTTCAAGTATCCAGGGCATTGAAGGTTCCAGCAGCAGATAGGCTGCGGGAAGCCTCAGCCTGGGGAATGTCGCGGCCAGCCTTTTTGCAGCCCTGTTCTGGTTGATTATCCCCAGGATATAGGTTTTGTAAAAGGCCGGGTTGGCCCCGATAAGTTCCAGGTGCATTTGCTCAAGGTCGGCCTGGCGCCAATGCGATTGGCCTTTTTTTAAGTTGCCGGTCAGCAGAAAATGCCGGAATGCCGCCAGCCCGCTTCTGACGGTTTGGGTATAATCCTGGCCGGGCGCTTCTTCCTGTTCTTTTTCCGGATCGGATCCGGCAATGTTTACCGGGATTTCTTTTTCCCGGGGTCCGGGCGGACTATCCGGCAAGGGCGCCCCGGACCCGCTGCGGGTCGAAGGTCGCCATTGCTCCAAAAGCTCAAGAAGCCGGTAATACCGGATGTCCTGCCGGCCAACCCGCTCTGAGGCGGCTTCACCGATTGCTGCGGCTGCCGTTCCCATGTCCAGGTTTTCCTGTTTCGCAACAGCGTCGATCATCCGCCGGGTAAGGGTATCGGTACCCATGCCCGGATCGGTCAGCAGCGCGAAAATCACGCGTTCGCGAACCGCATCCGGCGTATCTTTTCTCCGGATGCCGCCCCGGTCAGCCAGGGCGGGGAACAGCTCAAGGAAAGCGGACACGAAACCGGCGTAGTTTCCGGCAGCGGCCTCCGTGAACCGGACCCGGGCCTGCGGATCCAGCCTTGCCAGCCATTTTTTCAGCCAGCCGGACCGGCGCAGAAACGGCAGCAGCGCCTCGCGGGCTCCGTCCGGGTCGCTTTCCAGCAATCCGGAAAGCGCTTCCTCCGGTTCCAAATCGGGCGCCCACCAGGGGAATTGACCGGTCCGCAGATAATAAAATACGGGTTCGTCCCCGGTCGCCGGCAGGACAGCTTCCCTTTCCGACGCCAGAAAGGCCTCGATATCCCGAACGGCTGCCGGCTCCAGATAAGCCCTGACCCTCTGCAGCAGCGACCGGTAGGATGCCGGATAGGGTTGCTCTTGAACGATTTGGACCAGGCCGGCGAGCAGGTCGGCAGGTTCGGCGCCGCTGTCCCGCGCAATCCGGGTCAACAGATGCCTGGTTGACCGGACGAGATCCGGACCCGTTCGCAAATCCCGCAGGATGGTCTGGAGCAGGTATTCCCGGATTTCTGCGGGCCGGTACCGGAATCCCGCTAAGCCCAGGCCTGTTTTTCCGAGGCGGTCTGTTTCTTTCAGCAGCTCCTTCCACTCCTGCTGGTTTCCGGTCAGGGTCAGGATCAGCAGGTCAACCGTTTTCAGGCTCAGGAAGGTGACCAGCCGCTGCGCCAGGTTGGTCTTGTCCCGCAGCTCCAGGCAGATCGACCGGAATTCATCCGGCGCGTCTTTCAGGAACCGGACAAAAAAAGCTTCTTTCCGGGCTGGGTCCGGTACGATCTCTCCGGGCGGCCAGGCCCCGAATTGAAGAAAATGCAGATAAGCCTCCCGGCCGGCCGATTCCGCCGTTCTCTTTTTGGGCGTCAAAGCAGCTGTCTGGATCCTGAACGGCAATGCGCTTTGAAAGACGGCTGGACTGGCAAAGGATTGAATTTGTTGTTGGAACCGGGTCAGCAAGGCGGCTTCGGAGCGTTTTGTTGCGGTTGCGACCCTCTCCAGGATCGCCGTCCAGAACCGCCAGGGGTCAAGATCCCGGCTGATTGAAAGTTTGAGGTCGAGCAGCAATTTTTGTTGCAAAGCCTGGAATTCCCGGATCGAAAGCCCGCTCACCGGCGATTGACCGTAGATCAATCTCAGGTCGGCCATTACCGGGGCGATAGCGGCCCAATCCGGCCCCGCAACTTTTTCAACCAGGATTTCGAGCAGTTCCGGATTCCACGCGGCAGATTGCTTTCCCGCGCTTTCAGTTTTTTTATGCAAACGGACCAACCGGTCCAATAACACCTGGTCGCCGGTCCGGACCCTTCGGATGATTTCCTGTTCAAGCGCCTCGGGAGTGGGGAATGCCGCATCCGGGATAAACTCCCCCCGGTCAAGCCGGTTTTCGATCCGGAGGGCCAGCGTCTCGGAGCCGACCACCTCCCCGGAGCCCGGTTGGGGAACAGCCTCCTTCTCCCGGTTTTGCCGACCGAAGAAATATTCCATTTCCTCCCGGGTGATGACCGAATGAAAATAGGGTGCGAGGACGCCGGGTTCGGATCCCGTCGCAACCTGAAGGCGGCTGATCAATCGTTTCAAAATGGTTTTTCTCGCCTCCCCGGGTTCGGGGCGCTCTACAAACAAAAGGGCCATTTCCTCCTCCAAAACCATGCGAAGATCAACGGTAACCTCGCCCGGCGCCGGTTGGTGTTGGAAAAGTCCGGATAACCGGGTTGCCAGATCAAGGACAGACGTCCAATCCCGTCCCGTCAGCCAATCCAGCAGGCGGATTTGTGAAGCCGGGGAAAACCGGGACCGGATTCGCCGCATGACGCCTATATCCGCGGCCAGGGGCAGGAATGCGGTCTGGAACGCTGCCTGGGCCGGGCCGGTAAGAGACCGGAACAAGTGATCAGGCTCCGGGCCGCCCAGAATATCGGGCTTGCCGGGGAAATAACCGTTCAGCAGGAAAAAGATCAGCATCCGGTCAGGGTCTTCGGTCGATATCCCGGAAAGGCTGGCGACGGATTCGCTATCACCGGCGGCGGATCCTGCCGGAGTCGGGCCGGTTTCTTCAGCGGGCGGCTCAAACCCGGCAATTGGGGTCGGATCCGTAGGGGTTCGGGCAGTGGGATCTGCCGGGGTTTCCGGGGTATGCTCCTGGTCATGAGGGAGCGCTTTTACAGATGGAGCGCTTCCCTCGGCTTCAACCGGACCGGACGGCTTTGCGCCGGGTGGGGCAATGGAACCGGGAACTCCCGCAGCGGGTTCCGGGGGCGCTTTCGCGATCTCCGCCACCTTTATGACAGCCTCTTGCAGGGTGCGCCTTTCTCCTGTTGAGCCCGCTGTTTCCTGCAATCCTTCTTTCAACCGGATCAGAAGAGCCTCCACGGACCGGCCGGTCATTTCGGCAAGACGACTGATCCACAAGCGAAGAAATGATTCGGGTTGCGTCATGGATGACAGACCGGCATAGAGCAGCGTGAATTCCAGTTCCTGATCCAACGCAATCCCCGGCGGGATCGCATCCGGGCGACTACCGTAGAAGTCAGCCAGCTCTTTTGCAGATCGGAGGATAGCGGGGGAGCCCCTTCCGGTCAAATGCCTCAGATCGGACAATTCGGATGCGTGAAGTTGCCACCTTAAACGATCCCGGACGCTTTTTTCAGCCTGCATTTCTTCGAACAATACCTGCCTCAGGGCTGAAGGGTCTTGCCGGGCGGCGGCTTTGAGGAGGTCGGCAAACAGGCCGGGTTGTTTGCCGTCCTTCCACCAGGGAAACCTGCCCGAACGCAGGAAAAGGCGGATCATCTCCAGGGGCGGGATCTCATCTTGTGACGGCGTTTCGGCCTGTTCCCTTGTTTTTTGTCCCAGGAATGCTTTCAGGGCCTCCAGTATCCGCGAACCGGCCTGGAGTTGGAAATCATCCCTGGTCAAAGCGCCGATATCCAGTTCGATCCGGTCGAAATGGATGACGGCGTCGCCGGGGGAAAAATCGGATAATATCTTTTCCAACCCGGATACAAGACGGTTATGGAACAGCTGACTCAATGCTTCGGTTGCAAATTGCGCATCCGCCGGATTATCGACATCGATCTCAAAGATGTGCCGGCCGATCGTATGGGAATTTGCGGCCATGGGTTATTGGTCTGTCCGGTTTTTTCCCTGTTTTTTCTTGCGTTGCGGGGGCCTGGCGTCTTCGCGATCTCCCCTGATTGCCCTTAAGGCCGACTCGGCCTGAGCTTTCCAGGATTGGGATTTCTCCGGGTTGACCTTTTCCAGGATGCGTTGGTTCCTGGCGTTCGCCAGGTCGCTCCAGGACTGGATGCCGGCGTCGCGCAATTGTTTTTCCACGGCTTCGTCGATGCCTTCGAACAGGGTCAGGTCGGTGGTGTCAAAACGGGCGACAAACCGGATAAAGGCCCGTTTTTCCGCCTGTGGCTGGTTGCCGGGCCGGATGACGCCTGCTGCTTCTTCCTGTTCGATTTTGCTGCGCTGAAGTTTGATGAGGCTGTTCCAATTCCCCTCGGCTGCCGCCTTGGCCTGCTGCTTCCAGTATTGAACGTCCTGTTTGCCGATCTTGAATTTTGCGGCGGTGAACAGTTCCAGCAGATCATCCTCTTTTTTTACGGCCAGCCCGATCCAGGAACGGACACCTGCGCTTTTGAGGATGCCCTCTGTCTCCGGCCCGATACCGTCTATGGCCTGGAGGTCATTTTCCCTGAGGAAGTAGGAGAACCGGAGATCCGGATGGCTGTAGGCTGCTTTGAAGAACCGCAGGGGGGTAGCCGCAGCCGTTTTTTCGGCCCTGGATCCGGCGATCCGGCTTTCAATGTCATCCGAAGGGTGCAGGTATCTCAACAGCTCCAGGGAAAGGTCGTCCGCCTTTCCAGGGTCGGCAGAATCGGCGGTTTTGACTTCCAGCCAGGATTGGAAAGTCTTTTCAAAAGCCTGCATTTGTTTGAATCCCAGCCATTTGAACTGAATGCTGAGGTGAACGGGGATATTCAGGCGGACTGTTTGTTCGAAAAGTTGCCTGTAATCCGGATCCTGGAAGTAGGTCGGCCAGTCCGGGAGAACAAAACTGAGCCGGTGACTGTAAAAATCCCGTTCGATGTGGGCCAGGCCGCTCAGGGGTTCCGGCTCAAAGTCAGTGAAATCAGCTATGCCGGAAGGGTTGCCTTTGAGGGTTTGCAGGTGATCCATTGCATTGAGGATGGCCTGCCGCGCCTCTGACCGTGTCCTGAAGGGCAGAATGCGGACCGTTTTCCCTTTTTCGGTGTCTTCCTCCCTCCCGGCAATCAGCACGGGAGTATGCTTCCGGAGCAGCAAAAGATAGTATCCGCCTTCCCGGGCTTCCAGCAGCAGGTAATTCGAATTGGGAAACTCCGGGGTATCGCTTCGGCCGGCGCCCGTATCATTCATGAAAACGGTTCCGAGAAAGACGAGGTCGTTCAATACCCGGTTCAGTTCCGCGGACGGCTGAAAATCGATGCTCTTGAAAACAAGCGGTATGCCTTCGTATTCTCCTTCTGCGCGATAAACCAGTTTAAAGCCGGACGCCCTTTTGGGCCGCAGCAACAGGTGTTCCACAATGAAAAAGCCCTCGCTTCCGGCGTTGAACTTCCCCAGTTGTTCCATTAAACGGACCCGGGCCTGTTCGCAATCCTGTTTTGATTGGCCGGAATAAAGCGGGATCACGTCTTTTTCATCCGACAGGTTGCCCGCTGCTGCCGGATCGGGGTTGGTGATCAGGATCAATTTCCACCTTTCGCCGTCGGGGGTGATCTTGTAGCGGTGTTCATCCCAGCCCAGGCGAAGCATGGTCTTCATGGGGAGCAGACTTCCCTTTTTCGGGGCTTCCTCTGTTTTTTCAAACAGTTCCAATCCGGCTGTCAGGGAGCAGTTTTGCTGGTTTTTGATATCCAGGAACAGGCAGATCCTTTTCTTAAGGGTGGAAATATTGTCATTTTCCCAGGCGGGTTCCCGGTAGTTGAAACCGATGGAGCGATCGCGGCTCAGTTCGGGATATTGCTGCAGAAAACGGATTTTGGTCCGGATCAGGGCTTTTTTCAGCATCCCGGAATTGGACTCTTCCTTGAATAGTGCGCGCAGGTGGTCGCCTGTGAATATTTCGCCGAAACGCCCGAGCAGATGATCCAGGAAGCGATTGCGCCGGCCGGCCCCGGGGTCAAAATTTTCCGTCGTCCATTTCCTCATGCTTTCCTGGATGACGCGCATCGCCTCGCCGGGCGGCAGGTCTTCGGCATCGGGCACAAAATTCTGCAGGTGAAGAACATCCGGAATGTCAAAGGGAAAACCGGCAAAATAAGTGGCTTTTACGTCTTCTGACAGGGAAAACAAGTGCCGCACCCCCGCCAGCTGACTGAGGTAGTTGGCCAGCAATTGTTCAAATACCAGCAAATACCCTTTCAACTGGCTGGCCTGGGCTTTGCGTTGCCGGCCGGCCACTTCGGGCAGACCGTAGTTTCCCACGCCGTAAACCCCCGGCAGCAGGCGCTGGAATGAAAAGTATTCGCGTACCTTGGCGAGGTCTTTGCCGGAAACCGGTGCGGCCTCCTCAAAATCCTGCGGCAGCCGGGATATTTTTCGCTTTTTGGCGGCCATGGTATGGTAAATGCGCAGGACCTGGCTGAAGTTGACCGGCACTTCTTCGCCGTCCTTGATCAACCGGACGGGGTAGGGTACGGCTTCGGGGCTGATCATTTCCTTCTTGCTCAGCACGAGATAGGTACCCGGATCAATTTCCACTTCATCGCCGTATACGCGGGCTCCTTTTTTGCGGAGGTAGAGATTATTGACGCTTCTAACCCCCGCCGTGCCGGCTACCAGGTCACGCAATTGGGACACAATGACGGCGGATTCCAGGGGCCGGAGGTCGGCCGGGCGAATGAAGCCGTACAGGGGCAGCGGCCCCTCGAAAATCTCGTTGATGTCCCAACCCATTTCGAGCAATTCATCGGGCTGATAAAAGGGGATCGACGGGCTCAGGTACTCTTCCAGGGCGAATATGATCTCCGCCAGCACATATTCGCCGAAGGCGTCCGGCATCAGGTACACGTCGGCGAAGACGGTAACGGGTTCGGATTGCAGGACCCGGACTTCCTCTATGTCTTCGCACAGGTTGCGGTAGCGGGCCAGCAAATGGCGGATCTCCTGCAGCGCTTCACTGTCGTTTTCGGGGTTGTAGTCTTCGGCCAGCTGCACCAGCACCCGGTAGAGGCCTTTGTAGCCCTGTTCCTGGTCCGTGACGGGTTGAAACCAGGCATTTTTCACCAGGTGGTTGCACCGGTCTATGATCAGCCTCCGGTAGTCGGATTCGATAAGGGGCCCGGCCGGCAAAATGGCCGAAGGACCGAAAAAGGCGTTGATGGGCGGCTCCTTACCGTTTTTCAGGAGGAACTCGGGAGCGGGGGCTTTTTTGTTTTCCCGCGCGTACAGGAGGTCCTTGATGTCGAAGGCTGTGCGGTAACCCAGGTCGGTGATCGCAAATGCCAGGTATTCGAGCAAGGTCACGCCTGGGTCGTGTTCGTTGTAGTCGGTCCAGGAGTCGCCCGACAGTTGTTGCGCATAGCGGATGGCCTCCTTTCTGAGGAAGTCAAAATCCATGCTTTTATCGGCAGGCGGTATTCGTTTTATGCTGCTGGGCTGGTCCATCCGATTGGTTATTTGGCCGGTTGGGCGGCGGGCTGCTCCGATCTGCTGGAGAGGGCATTTTCGTAGGCATCGAAAAAGTCGTCGTCCCAAAGGCCTGCCACATGGTAATAGATGTAATGGTACTCGGTTTCCTCTTTGTTGGCGGTGACGGCGCGATACGGCCATAAGGTGCGTGCGTAAAGGTTGTACTTGTACTCGAGCTCGCCTTTTTCGTTCGGCACCCACCCCCCCTTCCACCGGATGCGGATCTTGTTGAGGAAACTGCCGAAATACGCGCAGGTCTGTTGCACCTTGCTGCCCCTGTGCCGGTTTACCCCGATGGCAACGGCGTGGGTGAAGCCGTATTTGCCCCGGCCTTTGGGGCCTTTTATCCTGGCCGTAACCTCGAAAATGTGCATGCCGGTCAGTTCTTTTTCAAACAAGGGGTGCCATTTGCCGTCGCCGGGCACCCTGCCGATCTTCAGGGCGCCGATCCGGGTTTCCAGTGCAGCCGTGCCGCTGACCTCAAGGCTGGTGGCCGGCGATTGGGTATGGATGCCGACATTGCCGGTCTTGGCGTTGACGAACAGGGCGTTTTCCGGCAGGGTCACCCCTTCGTCATTGGTATATAACCGGTCGAGGCTCAGACCGTCGGCGTTTTCGTTTTTGAGGAGGTTGAACTGAAACCTGGGGCTCGGCGCTGCCAGGTTGTCAAAAAAGCTGATCAGTTGGGTGGACTCGCCCTGGGGGGAAAGCTGGAGCCCGTCCTCCGGCGTTTTGGCATAACCGTCGTCGATCTTGTTGACCGTCGAATCGATCAGGTAGTTGAAGTGCACTTCTGACGGGAAGCTCCCCTTCTTGAAATAGTTCTTCAGCGTTTTCCGGTTAAAAAGGGACATAAGCTATGATTTAGGGCGTCCGTCGCCGGTTATTCAAACAAAAAATACTCATCATCGGGGTGCTCCTCTGTTTCCCTGACAGGTGGCCTGGCCGAAATCTCCGGTTGGTTCTCATCCGGCAAGACCACAAAATCGGATCCGATGCGCATGATGTCAATGGCAGCCTGTTCGGGCGCCCCGAAGGCCTCCTTGTCCACAAAATGAATGAGGTGCTCCCCGACCGGGACAAACACGCTCCAGGGGTTTCCGGGGCGCAGGGTTTCCGCGTCGGATTCCCGGCCGGCGGTATCCCGCAACTCATAATAGTCCGGAGCCGTTTCAAAGACCTGCACGATGGAAAACCCGGTGATATACCGGACATAGGGCTGATCGCGGATGAACGCAAACAGGTCATTTTTGCTGAGCTCTCTGCCCAGCTCCAGGCTTTGGCCTTTTACCCAGGGGCAGATATAATCCCGGATATCCCGGTGCAATTGTTTCAAAATAACCCCCTTTTTTGATTCGAATTCGGCCTTGAGCATCAGGGAACAACTCACTTTAAGCCGCTCATAGGAGGGATTGACCACCCGGATCCGGGCAAAGGCGTTGCCTTGCTGCTCCAGGTAGGATTTGATGGCTTTGAGGTCATAGAAACCGGCCATCGGCGTTACCGTTTTCCCTTCGAATTCGGGGATGACCACGACCATGACCTCACCCGGCTCCAGAAATTGTTCGTTCCCGACACTCCCCAGGCATTTCACCTGACGGATTTCCGGGAATTTTTCCAACACCAGCCTTTCGTAATCCCAGATGGTTACGGCCCTGTTCTTGTGTCGAAGGCGTTCGCTGACCCGGGTGTAGAACATCCGGCTGTCCTCCGGCGGAATGCCGCCTTTGAAGCCCACCGGTTGATAGATTTGTGCGATCTGCGGGATGGGCTGAACCAGGTCCTTTATTTTGGGCAGATTGCCGTTCTGGTCGTAATGCGTTTTGTCGCCGTTGTCGACCCATTCAACTTCGACGGCATGGGGGTGGATCGTGTGAGCGCCGCCCAGCGCGTTGAGGTTGCCTTTGCCGGTGACGCGCAGCCAGAACAGGCCCGGCGTCAGCATTTCCTCGCTCGGGGTGCAATCCGGCGGGATGTCGAGCAACACGATCCCGGCCCTGGTCAGTCCGTCGGAAGAATCCATCAGCACCCGGTCCGGGGGGAAAGTCACCCAGTTTTCATGGCTCAGGTACTGCCATTCCAGCTCAATGGGCATTTGGGAAGGCTTTCCCACGCTTTCCGTCAGGTGGAATAACAGGGAAAGCTCCTCCGGGGGATTGAGGCCTTCCAACCCGATGAACAAATAACCGTCCGCATCGTATTGCGGGACGAGGTAGTGGTCATCCGCTTTTCCGTTGCTGAAGACCGTCCGTTTTCCGAACGGCGTGATGTGCACGAGCAGGTCGCGCGCCGCCGGGTCGTTCTCCCGGAATTCCTGCACCCGCATATTCAACCGGGCGCCGGCCGCGTAATTGAGGGTCAGGCGCCGGACAACCGGTACGAAGGGTTCATTGGGAAGCGGTTTGGGCTCCTCCACCCCCGGGACAATGCTGAACGGCCGGGGGCGTGCGTTTTCACTGACTATCCGGGCAAACAGCCGGGGATAAACGGCCTGACCGAAAGCCATGGGCGGGTTGCTGATCTGAAATTTGAAATAGCCCGTTTTGGCGCTGTTCGTATACTCCGGCAGTTGCCGCATGCGGAAATCCGGCCGGATCTGGAGGGTTTTCAGGTCATTGATCTGCCATCCGGTATCCGGCAATAAGGTTTTATCTTCGCCGGCCGCCGATTCAAACAAGTGAAATTCTTCCTGTTTTTCGGCGCCCTTGGGGAAGAAATCGAAATCGGACAAGGCGGTTAATTTCACCCGGAAGCTGTCGTTGTCGATGTCCTGTTCATAAGCCGCGTAATAATCCTCAAAACCGTTTTTATCGTAGGGCAGGTTGTTCCAGTGGATATTGATCTTCAGATCGGTCAGCTTTTTGATGAACAACTCCCGGTTGCCGACCAGCAAATAGGCGTTCCGGTTGGGCGTGGGGCCGAAAGGCTGGAAGGGCGCGCTGCCGTCCAGGAGGCCCAGTTCATTGTACAGTTGCAGGGACTTCATGCCGCGGACCTCCACGTCCAGGTCGATGGTCTCCAGCCGCAATACCTTCAGAAAGGAATAGATGTAAACGGCTTCATTGGCTGCCAGCAGGATCCTGAGCAACGGCCACTCGGTATCGTATTGTTCGGGGATGACCCCCGGATCGTACCCGGCAATGGCGGGGTCGGCCATGGTCAACCCGAAGGTGATCACAATGCGCTGGTCCGCCCAAAGCGGATTGACGCCGTACCGCCTGACGGGGATCCAACCCTCTGCCCCGGTCACCGACAGCTCCAGGGAACTGTTGAAGATCCGGTGAAAAACGGATTCTTTATCTATGCCTTCATTGTGGCTGATGTCCTCGATCAGGGATTCGAACTGGTGAAAAGCGCCAGGGTTGAAGGCCAGCGTCACTTTAATGGTTCGTTCGCCTTCCGACAGCAGCAGGACGGATGAAGCCAGCGCAAAACCCAGCGTGCCGGCTACCATCCGGCGTTCGTCGGCCGGTTTGTCGATCTGTTCCGCTCCGAGAACGGGCCAGCTTTTTTCCGGGTTTTCAAAGGGCAGACCCAGGCCGTTCATCGAAGCGGCAACCGGAGCGGCATAGATATTGGATACCAGTTTGTAGGAACTGCCTGTACTGATCAGCGGATTTTTGCTGACGAACAGGGTTTTCAATGCTGCGACCCGGGCCTTGTTGATTTCCAGGGGAAGCAAGGTGCGGTAATGCGACTCCAGCCCTTCCTGATTGATGCCGGCCAGCAGCAGGGTGTTTTTAGGCAATAGGTAAGGTGAGGCGAAATCGGCCAGGGTGAAACAGACAAAGCTGCGATCCGGCACCCCGGCCCTTTTTTGCTGTTTGAGGACGTCGAAGAAGTAGTATTCCAGGTGACGCCGGGTCAGGGTATTGAGGTTGTCCTGGGCAAACCTGAAAATCTTGAGGAATGCAATCAGCAACCCGATATGGGGTTGGTGATCGCTTTTTTCCTCCAGGGATTTTTCCAGCAGGGCCGGCGTGAGTTCCCGCAGATATAGCGCAAACAGATAAAATTTCCGGTGGACCTCCTGGATCTTACCGAGCAGCGCATTCAGATCCGAGGGGTCGGGCGTTTCGATGCCCGCGATTTCCTCCTGTTTTTCCAGTCGCCAGATGCGATGGTATTTGGAGGCGGAGTCCTTTTTAGCGTTCCCCGGCAGCGCGGCGCCGGATAACACCGTCAGGATCTGGAGTTGCCAGCACAGATCGGTTTGGATGCCCTGCTCGATCTCCTTTTCAAGGCGGGTCTCCTCATCGAACCGGCGCAGGGTTTGTGCCCTAAGGTACCAGCCGTTCAACATTTCAGGGATCCGCTGAACAATGCTGAACAGAACGGACAGGCGGTTCCGGCGCTCATCCGGATCGTTGACCAGCCTGGTGGAATGGAGCGCTTCCTCAAATTGAAAGTCTATGGATTCGAGATCGGTCCGGATGATCCCGGCCAGGAATACGCTGATGTCCCGGCTGAAAAACTGAGACCAATCGCCGGCAGGTTCGTTCTGGTCGTTATAAAAATTGACATTGCTGGAATAAGCGGCAACAAAAACCAGGAGGTCGCTCAATTGGCGTTCATCGATGGGGATGGAACCGGGCAACAGGGAACTCAGCAAACGCTCCTGTTGAGCGCTGCCTGCAAGTTCAACCCATTTGTCGCTTTGTTTTGCCAATGTTGACCTGTTTGCTCCGGGTTCAGACCCCCTGGATATTAGTGCCTTCCTTCAGGTAGAACGGATAGACGATATTATCCCGGGTGTTGGTTTTCCGGATCGTATATTCGAGTGTAATGTAAATGACGCCGAAATCTTCGGTGTTGATCCGGACATCGATCTGTTCAACCGTGATCCTGGGTTCATACCAAAGGACGGCCATCCTGATCATGTCCACGATCTGGGATTTGGCGCTGCTGGTCAGTGAACTGAAAACCAGCCGGTGGAGATCGCACCCGTACTTCGGTTTCATGATCCGCTCGCCCGGTATGGTGGAGAACAGGATGAACAGGCTCTGGCGGATATCCGCCTCTTCGGAAACCATCCTGATACCGCCCTTGTGTTCGTCAAAAGCGGGCGGAAAACTCCAGCCGGTGCCCAGAAAACTTCGCTTATCCTCTTCGTTCATAAAAGCTGCATTTAACCTTTACCCGCCGATCATCACATTGGGCGCGCCCAGCACAATGGAGCCGCCGTGCGCGGTAGTGTCGCCCATGCGCGCTGCGGGGCGACCGCTGATCATCACCGTCGCCGACCCCTTGACAATGGTATCCGGCGGGCCGACGCAAACGCACATATCGCCCATTACGGCGGCCGGCATCCCGGCAATGAGCACGTTGGGCACTCCGGGGCCTGTAATCGGGCCCCCGACATGCGGAATGGGCGGTAACCCCGGCGTCTGCATCGGGCAGGTGTGCATGTCTGTTAATCTGGCTGCTGGCGGCATTTTTTTGGTTTATGGTTGCTCCGCCCGCCATAGCCTCGGCGTAGGCGGGTTTATGGTTGTTTATGATTGCTCCGCCCGCCATAGCCTCGGCGTAGGCGGGTTTATGATTGTTTATGATTGCTCCGCCCGCCATAGCCTCGGCGTAGGCGGGTTTATGGTTGTTTGTGGTTGCTCCGCCCGCCATAGCCTCGGCGTAGGCGGGTTTATGGTTGTTTATGGTTGCTCCGCCCGCCATAGCCTCGGCGTAGGCGGGTTTATGATTGTTTGTGGTTGCTCCGCCCGCCATAGCCTCGGCGTAGGCGGGTTTATGATTGTTGATGGTTGTTTGTGGTTGTTTGTAAGTTTCCGGCAACAACAACAAACCAAAACAAACCAGAATGAACAACAACAAACCAAAATAAACCAAAATAAACAACAACAAACCAAAATAAACAACAAAGAACAACAATCAATTAATCATCACCATGGCGCCTTTGATGCTGGTATTGCCGGCGGCCTTGAGTTCGGCGCTGGCAGATCCCTGGGCGGAAAAGGCGATATTGGCTTTGGCGTTCACATTCAATCCCTGAAGGCTGACATCGCCGCCGGAGGCTTGCGCCGAAATATTCTGGTTGGCTTTGATGTCGATCTTTCCGGTGGCCTGGAGGGTGATGTCTTTGGCGCTTTTGATGGTAATGCCCGCTGCGGCCATTTCCATTTTGTTGCCGTTCTGATCCTGGACGGTAATGCTTTTATCCTTGTCGGAAAGAATGAATTTATTTCCGGCGGGGGTTTGAACGGTCAGGATCTTGTCTTTATCGTTGAATTCGAGTTTCAGGTCATTTTTGGTTACGATTGCTTTTATCGAATTTTCGGTATCGGGGGTATAGGGCGGCGCTTGTTTGCTGCTGTACAAGCTGCCCAGGATGACCGCATAGCGGGGGTCATTGTTGAGGAATCCGATCACGACTTCGTCGTTCACCTCCGGAATGAAGAAGCTGCCTTTTTTATTGGTGGCGTAAAAATTGGCCAGTCTGGCCCATATGCCGTCGCCTGAGGCGGCAATCATGGGCACTTCAACCTGCACGCGGAACTCCCCGTCCGGGTCGGCGTCAATTTTCTTGACCGTGGCATTCTGCAGGCCATGGACGCCGGCCAGCAGCCCGCCCGCCGGCGGCGTGGTGATGGGGCGCTCTTCGGCATACCACTCGGGCGGAAGGCCGAAGCCTACTTCCGTGATCCAGCTGCCTTCCGATACCGTATGGTGGACGGATGAGATCAGCGCGTCGCCGTTGAAACGCTTGCCGAAGCCTTCCAGGGTGATCAGGGTATTGACCGCCGGCATCTCGTTGCCGAAGAAGGAAACCCGGCCCCGGATCCGGGCAAGGGTCGATTTCAGCAGGGCGGCCTTCGCCCATTCTTTCAGTTCGGCGGCTTCGATGGGGCCGGTGGAATGGAGTTCGAATTCATCGAGGTTCAGGGTAGCGGCCAGTTGTGTTCCCGTCAGGTTGCCCTGTGACGGCACGCTCGGCGGCGATGATTTCCCTTCTGTGACAGCCTGTTTTTTCATGTCCCAGGAATGGGCAACGGCTGAGGGGATCTGAAACCGGGTCTCGATCTCCCCGTCGAATTCAAAGACATCGCGGTCGTAGTTGATTTTCAATTGTGCGGCGCCGGAGGCCAGGGGTTTTTTGACATACACTTTCCCGTCGGAGGTATAGGCGATCATGCCGTTGGCTTCGGCCCGGGCAACCATGAAGTCCCAGTCGACGGCGTGGTACTGGATAAGCTGCTTGTGCTGGTAAGCGGAGCTTTCAACGGCTTTTTCCAGGCCGTAGTTGTCAATGATCCCGGAGATGACGCTGCTGTCGGTCATGTCCTTGAAATACTTGTTTCGCCTGCCCAGGGTCATCTTAACGGCTTTATCGCTGCAGTGTACGATCAGCTGGACCCTGCGGTCGGGCCGGGCTTTCAGGCTTTGATTGACGATGATGCCCTTGAAAACAGTCTTATCCTTGGAATGGTACCCCAACTGGATCTCGATCTCCTTCCCGGGTTTGAAATCATCGGATTCGCTGGGCTCGAAAGCTTCGTTGGCCGCCTGCCCGCGATCCAGTACGAATATGACTTTGGCGGAAGCAACCCGGTTGACCTCCTTTCTGACATCGATGGAGAGCACATAATAGGTGCTTTTGATCGGGCTGCCGTCAATCTTGATGGTGTAGGAAACCACGTCAATGTTGTCGATTGGGAGCGGTTGCGCCATAATATTCAGTTTTCTAAGGGTGGGAAAATGATTTTTTGTCCGGGTCGCAGGTCCATAAAATTGGATAGTCCGTTGAATTCAGCGACCTGGAGGTAATAACCGGGGTCCTGGTAGATGGCAAAACACATCATGGGCAGGTTGTCCCCGTCGCGGACGACCCTGACGTGCGTCAGGTCCGGCGACGATTTGTTCTTCAGGCTTTCCCGGGTCTGGGCGTCGATGAATTGCTTGAAGGAGACATCCGCTTTGGCCCTGAGCGGTTTGCCGTTGCTGTCGAACAGCATGTAGTCGATCGAGATGCTTTGCAACTGTCCCTTGAACAACAGGCCCTTGTCGCCGCCCCATTCGATCTTGACATAGTGATTGGAGTGGATGCTGCCGTTGTAATACAGCGCGTACTGCTGGAGTTTTTCGATCTCGTCGTACACCTCTCCGGTTCCCGGAACGGCGCCCGTGCCGTCAAACCAGAGCTCCAGCTGGAAGGTTTCCGGCGGCGGATCGACGATCCGGCCGTCAATGCGGTCGCCGTTGGCCAGTTTGACGGAATAGCTGGCGTCGTAGGTGAGCGGTTTGAAAACCCGCTTGTATTTCTCCGGGTTGATGCTGACCTCCAGCGCTTGGGAGAAACCAGGCGCCAGCTGGGTGAAGTCAGGATCCTTGTACGCCCAGATTTTTAGCTTTGGGTTCGAACCCGCTGCCGGTTTTTTCGCCATGGCTCTCAGGTTTTATCGGAATTTCTCATCGGCCAGCAGCGCTTTCACCTTTTCGATGCATTCCCGGACAATCTCCTTTTTCATGTCCTGGGAAATCAGGGCGGGATCGCTTTTGACCAGCTCAAGGATCATGTCAATGTCTTTTTCCAGCAAAACGGCGTTGGCGCCCTCCTCATCCTTCTGTTCGGACATATTGGCCCGGATGACCAACTCCTTGATCTCGATCGGCATAGCATATGTGTTTTAGGTCATCCCTTGTCGTCGTGCGGGTATTTGACCACGACGGTATCGACAAAGGAAAAATAGCTGTAAGCCAGGGTCAGGGTTTCCACCACAATGGAGCTGTCCTGGGCTTTCAGGTCTGAAATTTCCCACTGAACGGGGTAGGCGTTGACAAAATGCCAGGACATGAGCGGCGTGGGTTTGTCCAGGGATCCGCCGGCGTCCAGCAGGTCGACCATGATGTCCTTGGGTTCGATCTTCTGATCCAGCCCCCCGGACAGCGTATCCCGAACCCAATTGCCGAAGGGAGAGGACTTCACAACCAGGCCGCGCCGAAGCACCAGATTGTCGAATGCGACGCGGCCGGGCACTTTGTACGCAAACCGGTTCTCGCCGCCCTCCCGGATCTCGTCCGTCCCCATTTTGAGGGAGATACCGGAAACCTCCTGGAATCCGGCATCTACCGCTGCATTCGGCGAGTTGCCGCCTAACAGATTGACAGAATAAAAAAAACCGACCGGAGGAATATAGGTATTCATCCGTTAGCCTTTTTTCATCGACATGCCCTCGTGCGACAGGACGATCTCCTCCACCGCCACTTCGCTGTTCTGGGAATTGAAATCCGTACCTGTTACCTTCATCGGCCAGGCATTGGTCAATTCCCAAACGAACATGGCCTTCCCGTCCTGGTCCAGCAATTGTATCGTGACGGTTTCCCGCTTGATCGTATTCATTTTTATGGAATTGAAATAATCGAACAGCGCGGTATCGTCCTTGAACATGCCTTTCTTGCACGTCACATCGCTGGACTTCTTCAAGCCCGGCATTTTGATGGTTGAAAATGCCTTGCTGTCACCTGCCCGGTACTCGATCACATCGTGCTCGGAGTCAAGGCCGGAAACCTCCTGAAAGGAAATTACCCCGACATCGCCGAGCTTGACCTGAAAATAAAATTTGGGTACGGGCCACGGTGCGCCTTGGGCATCGCCTGAATTAGCCATTTTATTTTGATTTAAAGGTGTTTGAAATTAGTTGTAAGTTGTAAGTTGTAAGTTGTAAGTCGTAAGTCGTAAGTTGTCAGTCGCCGGCGGGCAACATCCTCCGTCCGCCATAGCTCCCTGAGAGCGACGGCGGGCAGTATCCAACATCCAGCATCAAGTATCCAACATCAAGTATCCAGTATCCAACATCCAGCATCAAGTATCAAGCATCAAGTATCCAGCATCAAGCATCCACCACGCCTCAGCGTGGCAGCATCCCGCTACGAAGTCTGCATCTTCTGCTGGAAGGTGATCACAATGAATTCCGCCGGGCGGGTTACGGCAATCCTTACGGAAATGCGCATGATGCCGTCCAGGATATCGATCGGGGTCATGGTGGTGCCCAGGCCGACGTCTACGCTGAAGGCGTCGTCGGGGGTAGCGCCGGCCAGTGCGCCCGATTTCCAGACATTGGTCAGGAAATTGCTGATGAGCGCGCGGATGTTCGACCAGGTGCTCGACACGTTGGGTTCGAATACGTAGGCTTCGGCGGCAAACTTGATGGACTGCTCGATAAAGATCACGGTGCGCCGGACGCTGATATAACGCCAGTCCTGACTGTTGCCGTCGAGGGTTCTGGCGCCCCACACCAGTACGCCTTTGCCGGGGAAGGTGCGGATGGCATTGATGGCTTTGCCGTTCAGCGGGAGGTTGAGGTCTTCCTGGTCCTTGGCGGTCAGGTCGACAGCGGGCTTGATGACCGACCCTACGCTGATATTGGCGGGAGACTGGTGTACGCCCACCGTATTGTCCACCATGGAGTAGATGCCGGCCATGGCGGGGCTCGGCGGCAGCAGGTTCATGCTCGAACGAAGGTTCTTCATCAGTTCCTTGTAGGTCGGGCTGACGGCGAGGAGGGTCTGATGCAGCTGGGTGGCTTCGTCGGCTTTGGCATCGGGGATGCCGGTTTTGAAGGTGTCCAGTTTAACGATCTGTTCGTGGATTTCAACCGCCCGTTTGCCGGAAATGAGGCTTTCGGAGAGTTCTTCGCGCAGGTTCTTGTACAATAAGGTGGCAAGGCTTGAAACCTCAATGGCCGTTGTGTCGGTGTCGAAGGCTGCCTTGTTGGCGGCGGCGATCAGTTTCTGCTTATCGTCGAGCTTGTCGGCGAAATCCGGCGCATCGGCGGTAATATCATCGCCGGTGATATTGACGATGTTGGAGAAGTCCAGCTCTTCCGCGGCCACGATGGTTGTTTCCAGAAAGGGGTAATAAGCGCCGCCCCATTGGAGGAAATTCTGGCCGATCCCTACGCGGAAATTCTTGACCACGTCTTCTCGCAGGTCGAGGTTGCCGAGCGGAACGTCCAGGATGGCCACCCGGTTGCGCATATCGAGCCCGCAATGCGCCAGCATAGCCACCTGAAGGTCGAAGGCGCCTTGCGCGTCCCGGGTGACAATATCAATCTGCTTGGTATTGTCATTCGGATCGGGCCCTTTGGCGGTGGATTCTTCTACCAGCAGGATCGCCTCCGGGATCACGACCATGGTCGGTTCCGGCTCCTTGAGCAGCGGTTCGATCCCGCTGGTCAGGTCGGCGCCCACAACGCCGGTGGGGGCGTCGGTGTACTTTCCTACGGAAACGATATAACAATCCGATCCGCCGTTGGAAAAGAACAGCTTCATGCAGCTGTGCAGGATAAATTGGGTCGATTTGTCCACAGTGAGCTTATACCCCACAGCGGCATCTGCCTCAATGGTGTATTTTACTTTGGGCGGCCCGCCGAAGAATTCCAGGAATTCTCCATAGGAACTGATCTTGGTGGGAACTTTCAACAGCGATTTTTTTCCCATGATCGCCTTCTCCGTGTAACCGATGAAAACGGGCACAGCCGTCGGCACCGGTACCGCTGAGTTGGGAAAGGCGCTCTTTTCATCGATGTAAACGCCAGGCGTTGCAAGCACTCTTGCCATCTGTTTTAGGTATTTGGTTTATAAATAGACATACATATCGGAATAGATCTTTCGATCGTTCGATCCATCGGGTTCGGGTTTAATGGTTTTGATATCAGGCGCGGGCAACCGGATCTCCGCACCGTTCCCCATTCCGGGCAGTTTGAGGGTGAATTGCCGGCTGCTCTGTTCCTGCAGCGTTATCGGGGCGTCGCTTATGAATATGGTTGCTTTTTGGCGGATTTCAGGGGTCAATGCGTCTCCGGCAGGCGCCCATTGGTGAAAGGATGCTTCGTTTGATCCGTTTATGGACAGGTCCTCATAGACGTGTTCGTTGTTTTGGAATACAAGGTACCGCCACAGGGTCTGCCGGGCCTTAAAGCGGATTTCATACTGCACGGGTTGCAGGATCTCCGCGCCGTTTTCCGGCTTCAGCATTTTTTCCGGGCTCAGAAAGAGTTCCACAATGCCGAAAACGTCGTTTCCAATCTCCTGATCCGAGGCAAAAAAGCGGAGAACATCCTGCTGAGCGGCCTCGTCTCCTTCCCCGGCGCCGGACAGTTCGAAATAACCGGGAATGTCTTCCTGTGCCAGGTTGATCCTGAACAGGGTGTTCTGGTCGGGGTCCGGGGTTGCGAACGGGTAATCCGGATCTTCTTTCACGGGGCCCGATGCGTTGTTCAAAACCAGCCGGCCGGCCGATCCGTTCGGAGCCGTGCGGTGTGTGAAGGATACCCCTGTTTTTCTGATCAAAATGCTGTCCAGCAAGCCGGCCGGAGATCCGAACTTCCCGTAAAGCGGGTCCGTGATCTCAGCCGGGTTCAGGTTATTGTAATAATGAAGGGTATTTTCCGGCAGCGTAAGCGGCAGGTCTGTATAATTGATGAAATAAGGATTCCGGACCCGGATGAAAAACGGAAGCCGGAGGGTTTCCCCAGCTGACAGGACGGGCGGTTTGAGGTTGTTTTCTTCACCATAGTAAAGGCCGAAACCGGTCGGGTCTTCGTGCAACCTCAGGTCATACCGTCTGAACGAAGCAAGCGTTGCAGCCATAGGCGCCAACTCCAGATCCCTGCAAACCTCATTGTTGCGGTTGAAAAAGGAGTGCCTGAAGGCAAGATGTAATAATGGCCGGAATTTTTTTGCCATTTAAATGCAGACTTTAGCAGGCAGCAAAGGGGCGCCGGGCCCCTTTAGCTGCCGGAATGAACTTTAGGTGTCCCCACTTCTGTGATCTCAGGAATTTCTTCCAGAATCATGTCTTCTGTAATGGTGATCATACGCATTTTCAAAAGGACAGAAGGGATGTATTTTGCGCCCAAAGTAGCCCAAAGGTTACTTTGTTCGTGAAATGTCAGGTTCGTGATTTCCACAGCGATCTTCTGCACGGAAGCGCTCAGGCCAGGCGTGTTTTGCGGGGTGAACACCTGTTTGCCCTGGAAAAAACCGATGACGCTGGACAGAAATTTCAGCGATTCCTCATAGACCGTTTCAGGGAAATAGGCGGCAAACAGAACGTACAGGTTGAGGTTGACGGGCGGATTGGTCTTAACGGAATTTTGCTGGCCAAAACTCAAACTGGTCCGCTCCTGTTCCATGTTTACCAGCGAACAGATGATCTTATTCGCACCGGCAGCCGGCACGGAACCGTCTTGTTTGACCAGGTCGGACAGAATTACCTTGGCCTCTCTTTCCTGAAATCGCCTTTTCAGGAAATTATTCAATTCCTCCACAATGACAGGCAGTACATGCTGAAGCATTGTAAAATAGTGGTTTTCCCTAAAACAAAAAACACAGGGCGTTGCTATGCCGGGAAAGGCTGAAGCGGAGGTCCAACATCAGTCATCATCCTGCATAAACAGACTAACCCTTAAATCATTTTAAGAGCGGTAAAAGGGGCTGAAGGTCGCTTGCGGAATTAAATCATTAACAAAAGGGCAGCCGCGGCTGAAGCCGGAAGAGGCTGTTTGTGTGGGAATCTGACGAAAAATTGCAGATAATGCAGTGAATTACTCAGGGCTATATGCTGCAAGGAAAAATAAAATTAGGATCGCAACACATTTCTACTTCCTGGCCAGTATTTTAATTGCTGAAATTACCAGCCGTATCAGGTAGATGCCTGTAAAGTTAGCGATATAAATGAAAACAAACAACTCGACGATCAATAATTTTTCTTTTTCCGAAAAATAGCGCTCGCCCGAAACCAGGTCCATCAATGCCATGAAAAGCAGCGACAGCGGCAAGGCGGCCACCAGCGAACCCAGGAACCAAAGAAACTCCTTTGCAATGAATTTTTTCATGATCGAAAAACAAGGTTATTGTTACAACCGGTTATCAACAGCATTCGCCCGCCGGCCTCAGGGCAGCCGTTTTCTTCTGCGTTCAAACAGCGCCGTACCCAGTACCGTGATCAGGATCCCGCTGATGATGCCCACCGCCAGGACCACCAGCCGGTTCCGGGTCAGCAGCTGCTCCGGTGTGTACGGGCTGGCGTAGGGGTCTTCCGAAACCTTCAGATAATAGTACAGGACAGCTGCAACAGCTATAAACAAAAAGCCGCCCATTATGTAGGTCAACCTCAGGGTCTTGTTGGCGAAAAATACATCCCGGACCGCAGCGTCAAAAAGAGCGCCGACAAATCCGGCCAACAGGAAGACAACCAGGAAAACGCTCCCCACCGCTACCACGTCGCGGTATTTGGACAGGGATTGCGGCAGGTAAAAACGCTCCTGCGCCGGATGGTATACCGCAATCGTGTCCTGGGACGGCGCAAACAGGGTGTCGATCAGGGACCAGAGCTCCTTCCTGCCCGAATCATACCCGAGGGCCCAGATGCCGACCCCCCCCAGTCCTTCCTTCAGCACCCAGTTGAACTTGGCGTTCAGGGTAGTGGAGTCGTCGAAATACAAGGTCTCGCGCCGGACGGGGTTGCCGATGGAATCCGTAACCGTATAGGTGTAATTGGCCGTCCAGGATTCGATATTGTAGTTGGGCGGCTCCCGCCGGTTGCCGTATTGCTGCCGGATGCGCCAGTAGGGGATATGCTGAAAGGTGATCTTCGAAGTGTCCCGCCAGTTGGGGTCATTGGCATTGGTGGTCGACCACAGGGCGCCGTAATACGGCAATCCCAACAACAGCTTGCGCCTGTTTACGCCCTGTTCCAGCCAGTGAAATACGGACTGCTCGATCGACCCTTCCGATTTGAAGAGCGGCGCCACCGGCCCGGGCGGCATTTTGGCCCCGATATGGTAGTCGTACCCGGTGAGGATGAAGAAGTCGACGTACTTTTGAAGGGTGTCCACCTGATAGATCTGGTATTGGTTGAGCTTGGGCAAGACGACGCTGACGATATAATTGCCGCCGGCAGGGTGGGGGGGCAGCGAGGTCCGGAGCTTGCGGATGAATTGGGAGAATTTCAACTCGTACCCGGCCGGAATCTGTTCGAAATTGACATCCAGCCCGTCGGCCTGCAATTTGACCAGCAATTCCGATAAATTCTGGATCAATCGCTCCTGCTGCCGGCTCTTGTTGTCAAGGAATTGCCGGTTGCCCGATTTGTAAAAGCTGGTGAGGGTGATCAGCACCTTGCAGCCTTTTTCGTGGGCCATGCCGATCAGCTTGAAGTTGGGGTTGCTCCAGCCTTCCACGACCTCCGGGTTGTCGTAGGCGATATTGGGCTCGGGCGCGGTATTGAGGTTATACGAAAACAGGGAAACGTAATTGAGCAGTTGATAGTTGTAGCTTTTGTAGGCCTCGCCCATCCAGAAGGGATGCCATCCGAACACTTTGACGTTGTTGGCGATCACAAGGGTATCGCCTTTCGGGGATTGGTAGAGCACCTGTTTGTCCTCCAGGCGGAAATAATCGAGCCAATCCTGGACCTGGGAATCCTGAACCGCCGAATAGCGCTCAAATTCTTCGCTGTGGATGGCGTTGTAAATCAAACCCAGTTTGTCCTTTATGCCCTTTTCGGTCGGAAACGCGGGCCTGACCGCCGTATCCCGGTCGGGTTTGAACAGGGATTGCCAAACCACCTCGATCCGGGACTGCTTCTTTTCGGCCTGCCCGTCGGAGGTGTTCTGGGCCTGCAGCTTGCCGGATTGCATCCAGCCCGCCAGCATGATCCACAATATCAGTGCCTTTCTCATGTTGCCTTATGGGTTTTACCCGTCCCTTCAGGGTTGGCGTACCAGCCTTTCCTGCGGCTTTCTCCGCTGGTAATAGGCCACCACCTTCACCTGTACGGGAAAGGTATTGATGTCGTGTTGATTGATGAATGCGAAATAAAAATTGCGGCTGCCGGTACCCGGAAACCCCTTGCCGAAATTGTTCGGGTTGTTTTTGTGTCCGAAGAGCTCTGTCGCGCCGGAAGGTTTCCCGGACTTCAGGAACCTTTCCCTGTTCCGGTCATCGGCTATGACGTACGGTACCAGATTCGGATCAAATCCCGGATCGATGCGGCTGACGGCCGGAAGAACGATCGGTCGGCCCAGGCCGAATGCCGCCAGGGGCGGCGTTACGCCCGGCTGGGACCATTCAGGGGGCGTACTGGCCTCCAGGGCTGCATAGGCGGCGACGGTCGGCGCGCCGATGCCCACCCAATAGGTGATGAACAGGAAGAGGTCGTTATCCTCCGCATGCTCCGGAATATTGACCTCCACCACTCCGACGCCGGATTGCATGGGGTTTCGTTTGCCGGTCAGACTAAGGGTAATATCCGTGACCTGCAACAGAATGGTATCACCGGTCGGAACCAGGACCTGCTCCTTTTTAAAGATCAGCTGCCGGGCGGATGCGGTTGCCGGATTATCGGAAGGGCCCGCTCCCAGGTCGCCGGCTGACCAGTAGACGGTATCCGCAGGGGAGTGCAGGCCGGCTTTGACGGTGGCAAATTGTTTTCGGAAAAGACTGCCCCCCCTCAGGTAAAGGGTGAAGCGCTCGGCGGAGCCTTTGAGCAGCGCCGTGTACCGGACCGAGGCCGCCTTGAGGTTCGCCTGGATGATTTTGCCCTCCTTGTCGGTCAGGGCAGCTGCTTTGAGGGGCTTGCCGTCAACGGTCTTCAGGTCAATGACCAGACTGTCGCCGGCAAGGCCCCTCCCACGGAGCAAGTAGTGATTTTGGGCAGTATCCTTCGATTGGCCCGGCGCTTTGAGGTCAAATGTCAGGCAAGTGCATTTATCTTTCCCTTTTTTGGCCTTCCCTTTCTTGTTCAAATCCAGCGCGGGGCATTTTTTTCGGGAGATCCGGATCGGTTCCATCAGGACGGAATCCCTGCCGGACCACAACAAGGGTTCTTTCCTGCGGATGACCCTGAGCCGCGTTTTGACGATGAACGTCACGGTCGCGCCTTCCCGGAGGGTGTCGATGCCCAGGGTGTCCAGGCAGATCTCCGACAATTTATAACCGGTCATTGCGGGATGGGAGCGGATAGCCGCCGTCACGTCCGGCGGAGGAGGGGAACAGGCTGCTTCTTTTTGTCCGGCCAACAGGGCCGGCAAAAGCAAAAGAAGACCTGCAAATAAAGATTTCAACTTATCCTGCATCGGTTTTCGATTCAACAAAGTGCAGGAATCTGACACAGACAATATTAATCCAATCGGGTCCGGGCGGCTTTTTTACCCATGATGTCCGCAGCTTTTTCGAGCCCCGGGTCATCGTTTACCGGGAGGCCGGCCGCCTGGGTAGTGGCTTTTACGATCCCCTGCCGCTGTTGGACCACATGCGTCAGTTCGTGGCCCAGCAGTTCCTGTCCTGATGAGGTGTCGGGTTTGAACTGTCCGGGTGCGAAGTGGACATCACTGCCCTGGGTATAGGCCAATGCGCCTACCTTGGGCGCTGCGGAGGAGTCGGCATGGATGCGTACATCCGAGAAATCAGTCTGGAGGGCGGTTTCCATCTGGTTCTTCACGGGGTCGGGCATGCCGGTCGCATTTTCTTTTTTCTGGAGCGCCGCCGGTTGCCCCTGTTCGAACCTGCCCTGCAGCAGTTCTTCTTCATCCGGGGTCGCCAGCTGAAGCGCGGGGGAGGCCTGCCCGTTGAATTTGCCCTGCAGCAATTCGTCCTCCGGTGCGGCCATCATCTGGGCGGAAGGCTGAAGGCTCCGCTGTACGGCGGCGATGGCCCTGTTGTCGGCAAAGCCGGAAGAAGACGTATGGCCTGACCGCCGGCCGGCATGATTTGCGCTGGCCCGGCTGCGGGAGTTGCGGGAAGAGGCGAAAGCGGAAGATTTCATGGTTTCAGGTTTAATACGCTCAGGAACGGCTGAATCTCCTGAATCGAGATCGTCAAAGTTAGGATTTTTTTTTGAATCGGCAAGGCCTGTATTTTTGACGGATCTGAAAAAATGATTACCTTTCCCATCCATTTCATTGTGTGCCGGATCTGCCTTTGGATTTCTTCAACGCCTAAAACGACTGGTCATGTCTGCCACTAAGACCGAGGTCCGTCCTTTTTTACAAAGATTGCCGGAAAAGATCTCATTCTTCCGACCTGAAGAGCTGGAGGAAGTGAAAAACAGGCTCAAATACAGCAATTTCCTGGCTGTGTTCGGGGAAGAGAGCTATCAGCTGCGGTCGCTTGTTTTTGACGGGCTCCTGCCCTCCCTGCAAACGAACGGCGGAGGAAATCCTGCAGCCGGCTCAGGCGGGGTCAGAAAGAGCGATATCGAAGGCCGTGCCGGCTTCAACTGGTCGATAGCCCCGATCCTGACGCCCGGCCCCAATCCGGTCGGCAACCTCGCCGGCGCACTCGCTGAGCCGGGCGTGCTCAGGGCCGCTGTGGAAGCCGATTTCGGAAAGACCCTTGAACGGAAGCTCCGGTCGGGCATCGATGGATTGCTGGAAGTTTACGAGTCGGAAAAGGATTCGGAGGATTTCAACCTGCTGATCGTTGTCGACAGGTTGGAAGAAATTTCCATGTTCCGGGAAAACGGCACCTGGCACGGTCAGGCCGGCGATGACGCCCTTTTCTTCAACCTCATCCTCTCTGCCATACGGTCGTCCTTGCCCGTCTATATCATCCTGCTGATGGATTCGGGCAGCCTCAATCAGGTTTATCAATACAGCGGCTTCCTGGAAGATATCGATCAGAACCGGTTTCAACTCCGGAAATTCGACCCGAAGAGCGCGGCGGCATGGGTCAGGCAGGCCGCCGGCGACGGTGCGGAAACCGAAGCGGAACGGGCCTTTATCGACGCCCTGGCCGCCGACCTCAAAAACGGGAATAACGGCGCAGATCCGCACGCGCTGTTCAAGCTGACTTTTGCCCTTCAGCAAATGAGAGCGGCTGCCGCCGGAAGCCAGGATGCGGATATCAGCCAGCTTTACCGGGAAAACGGCAAAATCAGCCGGGTGATCGATCTTTGGCTGGAACGGAAATTCGGAGCCCTTCAACCCTCCGGCGAAGCTGCCGGCGAAACGCCCGCCGGACTGGCATCCCTGACCACCGATCAGAAAATCGTCATGCGATCCTTCAAGGCGCTGACGGAGAAAGACCCTTCGGGCGTGGCTGTCCGCCGCCCGGTGTTCCTGTCGGAACTGCTGGAACTTTGCCGGCGGAGCGTAGCCAACCCCGCAAACGCCGTACAAAGCAATGCCGACCCCTGGGGCGATGAAACGACAAAAAACCTGACCGAAAGGCAGGTGCTGGATCAATTGATGGGGTTCAATACGCCTTCGAACCCCTTCATCCGGATCATTGACCCGCCCGCTGATCAGGACTTCGACCGCATTGTCTATATCCAGGAAGAGGCCCTGGTCTCCAATTGGAACAGGATCAAGGCCTGGGCGGATCAGGAGGTGGTGGATGCCGGCATTTACAAAGGCCTGATCGAATTTGCAAAAGCCTATTACAAGAAAACGGCGGAAGGCGTGCCCGGCGGCGTACAAGCCGGTCCGACCGGAAACACGCCTGAAACCGGCTTGCTGAAAAGGATCTGGGAGTTCATCGCGGGGTACTTCCGCATGATCTCCGGATCGGTCAAAAGGGAATTGCAGTTGCTCAATAAAAAGATTGAATTTTCCCTTCAGGAGGATTTCAACCCGGGCGAGAAGCTCTCCCTCAACTCCATCAGGCTGCCTTTTGAATGGAAACAGAACAATATCCCGAATGAGACCTGGGCCAGAAGATATTACAACCCCCACCGGATACCGGTCAAGGATCCGCCGCCGGAAGATCCGGATGCGCTGGAGGAATACAAATTGAACAAATACCTGGTTCAGGAAAAAGGTATTGAGCACCATTTTGCGTTGGCCAGAACCTACTACGACCTCAGCCTCGAAAACGTCAAGGGCATCGTCGAACGCAGGGAAATGGAAAAGGAGCGGCGGGTGAATAATTCCAGGCGGCTGACCCTCATCTTTCTGGTGCTGGCCGTCGTGGCGGTCATCGCGACCATCCGCGCCTCCAGCCTGCGCAGGGCAGAGAAATTGAACAGGCAAAACGTGGAATTATTCGATTTCCTGGATATCCTCTCCCAAACCCGCACGATCCGGAAGGAAATTCATTCGGAGGAGTACAACAATAAGCTGAAAGAGGAGATCAGAACGGAATCCCTGCTGGATGAGGACGAAATGAAGGATTCGATGCGCGGCATGCTGAAATTCCTGGCAGACAGTTTTTACATCGCCCTCATACCCGATGCGATGGTTGCGGCCAACCGCAATCTGTCAGCATACAATGAAAGGGTTATCGATAAATTCAACACCCTGTCCATCAATGCAGCGCTGACGCTGAATTCCCTGAAGGTTGCTGAAAACGCGCGGAATTCCAAGTCGCTGATCATTCAATCGGCTTCCGATATCCTCGGAATTGCCGGTGAAGCGATCAATTTCAACCGGACGGTCCGGGATACTTTTTATCAGTTCCCGCTCATTTATAAAGCGCTTGAGGAGCATATCGCCACCCTGCAGCAAATCCTGGCCCAGAAATACGACGACCTGGAGCACAATAATTTCAGGCACAAGGATCAGGCCCTGGTGATGGCTTTTGCCTCCAACCCCGGGATCGAGGCCCAGTACGCATACGGCGACGCCCTTGGGAATGTCCGCATTTTCAATGGGGAAGACGATTTTAAAACGGCCTCTTCCGGCGAAAGGATTACGGCCCTCACCTATACCGATTCCGCAACCCTGCTGGCCGGCACCTTCAGGGGCAATATTCTCAGGTACGAAGGCCTGGCCACCGACCCCAGGGGCAAAGGCGTTTTTCCTTATGCGAAACTGGAACTGGGGCCGGATATGGATAAACCCATTAATGCCATATTTCAGATCGGGGATTATCTGCTGGTTGTCACCCCGTGGGAACTGCAACTGCTGTCGGCGTCCACGGGCGGCCCCGACCGGTTTGTTCAGGTTCAGAACGTCAGGCTGGATGCCGGCCTCCATGAGATCAGGGCATGCGCCATTTCCCCCGATAAAGATATGGTGATTGCCGGAGGGGACGGCGCGCTCGAGGTATTTGAACTCAGCGAGGGCCCCAACCGGTCCCTCGTTCACCTGAAAACGGTGCCTTTCACCGGCGCGGCCATAACCGCATTGGCCGTGAGCGATGCCTTTTCAGGGCCATTCGGCGAACAAACCTCATTGGTGGCCGTAGGTCTCGAAAACGGGACTATTTTTCTGGCTCCCGCAGACGATTTGCTGCCCGACGCCAATTTCGGAGCGGATTTGGGTATTTTGAGCTTGCAATCCTCCACCATTTCTACCCTGGGTTTCAACCCGCATGCGCATCAACTGGCCTCGTCCAGCCTCGACGGCAGCATTGTGCTGTGGAACCTCGACCTGATCGCGCCGGGTAACGTGCAGGGCGCTGTTTTTCTTAACGACTACGACCATATCC
This sequence comes from Lewinellaceae bacterium, assembly GCA_020636325.1. Lineage (GTDB taxonomy): Bacteria > Bacteroidota > Bacteroidia > Chitinophagales > Saprospiraceae > JACJYC01. The sequence goes on along the minus strand of JACJYC010000003.1, from coordinate 72,660 downwards.
GGCTCGAAGAGTCCGGCCAGGGGATGTGGGGAATCGTCTACATCAATTCCAATGAACTTTTCTCAACCGAGAATCTGACCATCCGGAAGTGGAAAACGAATATTGAGGTATTGAAAAAGGAACTGGAAGAGCTCCTGGGAGAATATAAAAATGACAAGGACTATTGATGCTGCAGTTCTGGGAACATAGAGAGGAGATGCTGGAGGCGTTCGGCCTGGCGGAAAGCTCGGTCCTGGTCCACTTGAACGGAAATCCGGAGATCTGGTTTTTCCAGAGCCTCCTGGAATTGGCCAGGAAGGGATTGGCTGTCGAGGTCGCCGGAAGCGAATCCCTCTATGCAGGTCTGGACATCAACCCGACCTATTTCGACAACCTTCGCGCTGCGGGAGGCGCCTGGTTCGCCTATCCCGCGGAAAAGCGCATCCGGGATCTGCCTCCTTCTTTTATCCTGCTGGACGGGACCCTTCTTTTGCTCGAATCCGTTCAGCCGGCCAATCCCCGGCGCCTGGAAATGATCCGCGCGGCCGACCTCATCGGGCAGTATGGTCAACGGTTTCGCAAGCTCAAGGAACAGGGCCTTTCGGGTGCGGTGATCCCGCTCCTGGATCCGGACGGCCAAAAGAACCCGGCGGGCGCCATTGCCGGCCGGCCGCTGACAGCCTGGTTTGAGGCCCGGCCCAGAACCGTGGAACCCGGCGGAACGGTTGAACTGGGTTGGGAAGTGACCGGAGCGACGGTTGTTGAGATCACCCCCGGGATCGGCATTTGCCCGCCCAGAGGAACTGCAGCGTTACCGCTCGAGCGCAGTACGGAATTCCGGTTGCGCGCCGTCGGTTCAGACAGGGAACTGTCGAGGGTATTGAGCGTTGAAGTGGATGAAAATCCGAAAATCCTGTACCGGATCACTACCCTGGACTTTGCCACCGGCGGTGAGATCCCGCTCTATTTCCGCGAGGATTTTCCGGACCACTACGGCATTATCCACGGCCAGGCCGTTACCTTGTATTGGGAGGTCAGAAATGCCGGATCCGTTGAGATCGACGGGATCGGACCGGTAGCTGCGAACGGGTTCAAGGTGTTGACGCCTGAAAAACTGACCGCCTATACCATCATTGCGCGCAACGGCGGCATGGCGGCCAAAAAGGTGGTTGTCATCAACGTCTTTCCGATGCCGGCCATGGAAAAGATCCGGTCGGTCCTGCCCGACAGCATGGAGGTTCGGTCGGTGCTCCATTTCAATAATATTCAGGTGCCGGCCTGGTTGAATCAACCCCTCAACTGGGAGATTGACCAGCATAGGATGGCGCCGGCCGCTGATGACCCGCCGCTCGCCATCCGGCCGGGAAAGGAAGCGCCCAAGCGCCCCCGGAAAGGCTGGCTGACCTGGTTCAAAAGAAAAAAGCCGTAACTTTAACGGGAATTTGCAGATATGGAAAATGGCACGACCGGGGTTTTAAAACCCAATTTACTCCGCGATTTCTGCTGGTTTTGCTCCGGAGGCAACACGGATATCCTGCGCTATTGCCCCAGGTCGGAGCATATCAAATACGCGGGAATCGGCGCCACGGTCTTCTTTACCGGTCTGCTGGCGGGCATTTCGGGTGCTTATGCCTTTTTCACCGTCTTCAAATCCGTACCGCTGGCCCTGATGCTGGGTATCCTGTGGGGCGCCATTATCTTCAATCTGGACCGGTTTATCGTTTCCACCATCAAAAAGGAAGGGTCGGTCCGCCGCCAGCTGGTCATCGCCCTGCCACGGTTCCTCCTGGCCGTCCTGTTGGCTACGGTGATTTCCAAACCCCTGGAATTGCGGATCTTTGAATCGGAAATCGCTGAAATCCAGGACCGGCAAAAGAATGAAAAACTGGACCTGGTAGACCGGAAGTTCCAGGAGAAAATTGCGGAGAAAGAAACCGCAATTGATCGCCTGAACCAGGAAATAAAGACCAGTTTCGAGATCAGGGAACAAAACTATCAGGATTATAAGTGCGAATGCGACGGCACCTGCGGCACGGGCAAGGTCGGCCGCGGGTCGGAATGCGAGCGCAAGGAAAAAAAATATCTGCAATCCGACCGGGAATACCAGGAGCTCAAAACAGATAGGGAAGGCCAGATCGCCCGCATACGAGACGAGATCGAAGCCCTGAAAAATGAGAACGAAGGCGCCCTGACCAACGCTTCAGACCTGTTCTCCGATGGCCTGGTCGCGCGCATATCGGCAGCAGGCCGGCTGCCCTGGGGGCCCGGTTTTTTCATCATGCTCCTGATCCTGATGATCGAGGTCTCGCCGATCCTGGCGAAGATCCTTTCCCCGCGCGGGCCTTATGACGAAATGCTCAGGCGCGTTGAAGACCAATTTTACCTCGATCAGCTGGAAGCGGTGAACGAACGCAAAATGGAGATCAGCAAAAAGACCACCCTGCTGTCGAACCTGCACCAGGCACAGATCGAACAGGAGGTCTATCAGAAAAAAGCGGCCATGAGAGCCGTTGCCGACGCCCATATGGAATTGATCCGCGAACAGATCGATGAATGGCTAAAAGCGGAAAAAGAACGCCTGGACAAGAGAAAACTGAAATAAACCCGATCAGATCGATGCGCAAAAAAACGATGGACGAATTGAACCGCCCCAGCGTCGAGGCTTTCCGCGAACAGGCCCGCAAACCGGTAGCCCTGGTGCTGGACAATGTCCGCTCCGGCCTGAATGTAGGCTCCGTCTTCCGCACAGCCGACGGTTTCGGGTTGGAACGCATCCTGCTTTGCGGCATCACGGCCATTCCGCCGCACCGGGAGATCCTCAAAACGGCGCTGGGCGCTACGGAGTCCGTATCGTGGTCCCATTACCCGGACCCCGTTGCGGCTGTCCTTGAATTAAAAAATGAAGGCTACAAGGTCCTTGCGGTCGAACAAGCGGTGGGCAGCATCCAACTCCACGAATTCAGGGTCCTGCCCGGCCGGCAATACGCCCTTGTTTTCGGAAATGAGGTCAACGGCGTCAGCGATGAGGTCATGGCCCACGTCGACGGCGCCCTGGAGATCCCGCAGGCCGGCGCCAAGCATTCCCTCAACATCTCGGTCTGCGCCGGTATCCTGGCCTGGGAATTCGCCCGGCAGATGGGGTGAGATGGTTGTTATTGTTGTTTATTGTTGTTTATTTTGGTTTATTGTTGTTGCTCCGCCCGCCGTAGTGACGCCACTAGCGTTACGAAGGAGGGTTTATTGTTGTTTATTGTTGTTGCTCCGCCCGTCAACTTCGCCATAGGCTTCGTTGCCCGGTGGCCGAAGCCTCGGCGAAGGCGGGTTTGTTTTGGTTTGTAATGGTTGACGGGAGACTGTTCAAAACAGTGTTTTCGCGCCAAGACGCCAAGACGCAAAGATCTGATTTTTACCAAGCTGCGCATGCTAAAAATCCGGTTGACACAAAATGCTGAATAGTCACGTTGACGGTCGTAAAAAATAAACCGGCATAAAGCATTTTTCCGTTCGCACTCCCCAGTCGTCAGTCGGGTAGCTGAGCGCAGTCGAAGCTACAACGAACGCCCAACCATCATGAACCATTCTGAACTATCATGAACAACAATAAACCACCATAAACCCGCCTACGCCAAGGCTATGGCGGGCGGAGCAACCATAAACCATCATAAACCAGAATAAACCATCATAAACCCCAAACCAAAGACTCAAAGAGCCGTTCAAATCAACCTCCGGCGGCCGTAGCCTCGGCGAAGGCGGCCAATCAACCTCCGGCGGCCGTAGCCTCGGCGAAGGCGGCAACCCTACCGCGAATTCTTCCCGAACATAAATCCGAGCGAGAACAAGAACCTGGCCGGAGTCTCATCAAAAGCGTAGCTCGTATTGCCGAACGTAATGTGGTCGCCGAATTTGTTGAAATTGCCTTCGTAGCGCAGGTCGATCATCAGTTTCCAGATATCGATGCCCAGGCCGCCTTGCCAACCCAGGGTCATGCTTTTGAAATCCTGTTTGTAGCCCTCGAAATCGGTGAGGTCGGAAGTGCTGTTGAGGTAAATATGGCCGACAGGGCCCGCGTGCAGGCGCAGGGGGCCGAATTTATAGCCCAGCAGGACGGGCACGTCCAGGTATTGGTATTTTTCTTCTTTGACGACGGTTCCCGGGTTCTGGAGGTCTTCCACCTGAAAATCCACCTTATTGGAATTCAGCAGGATCTCCGGCTGAAAGAGGAAGTTGTTGAAACGGGCCTGGATGACCAGCCCGGCATGGACACCGTATTTGGCATCCTTCAGGGCGATGTTCAACCGATCCACGCCATTTTCGATGACGTTGAAATCGTCGGGGCTTAATTCTTCCGTGCTGGCCCCGGCGCGAATGCCGATGCGCAGCTGGCTGTAGCCGTAAGAGATCGTCAGCACCACGGTAAGAAGCGTGAAAAGGATTTCCTTTCTCATGATTTGGTTTTTATCCGGATAACGCACGGCCGGAGGTGAAAAATACTTTCAAAGGTCGATTTTCTTTATAATTCCCCGAAAAAATACGATTATCTTGCAGGTTTTTAACAAAAGACCCGAATGGAAATTGAAAAAGCGGAGTTTATTGGCAGCTTCCCGGATCTGAAGCATTGCCCCAAATCGGGGTGGCCGGAATTTGCCTTTATCGGCAGGTCTAATGTTGGGAAATCCTCGCTCATCAATATGTTGTGCGGCCGAAAGGAACTGGCCCATACCTCCGGAAAGCCCGGAAAAACCCAGAGTCTCAATTATTTCGCCATTGACGAAAAATGGTACCTGGTGGACCTGCCGGGTTACGGTTACGCCCGCATATCCAAGACCAAACGCGCCGATTTCGGCCGGCTCATCGAATCCTACCTGCGGGACCGCCGGGAACTGGTCTGCGCCTTCCTGTTGCTCGACATCAATGTGCCTCCCCAGGCATTGGACATGGAATTCATGAACTGGATGGGCGAAAACCAGGTTCCTTTTGTGGTCGCCTTTACCAAAACCGACAAATTATCGCCTGTCAAGATTAAAGGCCAGGCGGAGGCCATTTGTTCGGCGATGCTGGAAAATTGGGAGACCTTGCCGGAACAGTTCGTTACCTCTTCCCACAAAAAGACCGGGCGGCAGGAGATCCTTCAGTTTATCGGAGGGGTCTTGCAGGGGATTTAGAACAGGGCGCAAAAGCATGCCCGAAATCGGAAAAACATGTCAGCAGAAGATAAAACATTTTATCCGCCGGTCATCCCGGATATTGAAGATTGGCCGATCTACCGCCTGAGCGAAGACCGAAAGAATTTTGTGGAAGAGGTCGACCAGTTTACCGTCAACCGCCTGCTGAAAATCCACGGCAGCAAGATCGGCGATACCATAGCCAAAACCATTTATCAGGAACGCATCCGGATCAAGGAAGAACCCTGGAAAGTGGACCCGCCCAACGAACGCCTTTTCTGGAAACGGATCCGGCGCAAACTCCTCAAAAGCGGCCTGGACAAGGGAGAGGAAGAGGTGCGCAAAACCAATGAAGAGATTCTCCGGCAGATCGTACACCGCTATTCAGAGGAGATTGTAGGGTCCTTCCGCATTAAGACCTTTCTGTTTGCCAGGCGGTTTCTGACCCTGTTCTTTACCCGGCTGCTCAATACCGCCGCAGGCCGCAACTGGGGGCGGATCTTCGGCTCGAAATACAGCCTGATGGACCGGCTCATCGTCACCGGCTACATCGACGAAGTGCGTTCGCTGATGAAAAAAGGCGTGGTCATCGTAGCGCCCACCCACTTCAGCAATCTGGACTCCATCCTCATCGGCTACGCCATGGATACCTTTATGGGGCTGCCTTCCTTTTCGTACGGCGCCGGCCTCAACCTGTACAATACCGGGTATACGGCCTACTTCATGAACCGGCTGGGCGCCTACCGGGTAGACCGCCGCAAAAAGAATGTCGTTTACCTGGAAACCCTGAAGGCCATGTCGAACCTGTCCATCCAGCGCGGGGTGAACAGCCTGTTCTTCCCGGGCGGGACCCGGTCGAGGTCCGGCGCGCTGGAAACCAAGCTCAAACTCGGGCTGCTCGGCACCGTCGTGGAAGCCCAGCGCGCCCTGTTTGAACAAGGAAAGGATACCAAGGTGTTTGTCGTCCCGCTGGTGCTGGGTTACCACTTTGTGCTGGAAGCCAAATTCCTCATCGAACAGCACCTCCGGGAAACGGGGCAGGAGCGGTATATCCGTTCGCAGGACGAGTCCGGCAGCCCCTGGCAGATCCTGAAATTTATCTGGCAGCTGTTTTCCAAAGCCAACGAGATCACCCTGTCGTTCGGCCGGCCGATGGATGTGCTGGGCAATCCGGTGGATGCGGAAGGCCGGAGTATGGACGCACGCGGCAGAGAATTGGACATCAAGGGCTTTTTCATGCTGGACGGCGTTGTCAACCGTGACCTCCAGCGGGAGTCGGAATATACCAAAATGGTGGCCGAAAAGATTGTGGATCGCTATTTCAGGGACAATACCGTGCTCACCAGCCACCTGGTGGCCTACGCGGCATTCGAAATCCTGAAACAGCAGAATATGCGGCTCGATATCTACGGCGTGCTGCGGTTGCCGGAAGATGATTATGTCTTTCCGAAGGATGTCCTGTACGATGTGATCGACCAGCTCAAGGCGGGGCTCACCGAAATGGAAAGCCGGGGAGAGGTCCGCTTGTCGCCCGAAATTGGCCTGAATATTGAAGAACTGGTCGCCGACGGTATTTCCCGTCTGGGGAATTTCCACGTCGGAAAACCCCTCCGGTTCAATAAAAAAGACGAGATTGTCAGCGACAGCTTCAAAGTGCTGTATTATTACCACAACCGCCTGGAAAATTACGGGCTGAACAAAAAAATCCGCTGGCGGAAAATGGAAGAAGTGCCGGAACCCGCAGAATAATGCGATTCATTGAATCGGTGAAAAGCCTGGAACATGAACTTTATCATATTCGACCTGGAAGCGACCTGCTGGGAAGGAAAACCGCCGAACATGGTGCAGGAAACCATCGAGATCGGCGCTGTCCGGATCAATCCCTACGGCGAGGTGGAAGATACCTTCAACCGGTTTATCCGGCCGGTGATCAACCCTTTCCTGTCCTATTTTTGCCGCCAGCTCACCCATATCGAACAGGAATACATCAATCGGGCCTCCGCCTTCCCGGATGTAGCCGACGAGTTTCAGGAATGGTCCGGCGTGTTCGACGATGAAGATTACCTGCTGTGCTCCTGGGGCAGCTTCGACAAAAAACTGCTCGTCCAGGATTGCATTTTGCACAAACTGGATTACGATTGGACCGCCCACCACATCAACCTCAAACGGCAATACCAGGAGTTGAAACGCCTGCACCGCTCGCGCGGCCTCAAAGCGGCCGTCAACAGCGAAGGTTTTGAATTCACCGGCAGCCACCACCGCGGCATTGACGACGCCAAGAACCTCGCCAAGATCTTTGTCAAGTACCTCGACGAATGGAAATACTAGAGACGCATGATGATGCGTCTCCCGGCATGATTATGCGTCTCCCGGCATGATGATGCGTCTCCCGGCATGATTATGCGTCTCCCGGCATGATTATGTCCCTGTAATCCATATGCCGTACCGGCCTTTCAGCGCAGAAAACCACAGGCGCCAGTGCGGGCCGTCAGGGCTGCATACGGCCGGTACCTCCCTACGGATTCAACCGCGCCAGCAGGATGCCCGCCACGGCAGCTTGCACAAACCCGTACAGCAGCCAGGTCAGGATCATGGTCAGCGAAACGTCAATGGCGCTGAACGTGATCCACATGGACGGCAGTACCGCCACCGCTACGTAAACCAGGCCAAGCTCCAGGCCCCGCAGCAGGAACCACCCGTTGAACTGCCCTTTGAAACGCTCCCAGAACCACGCCAGGCCAAGACCCAGGATGAACGGATGGACAAAAAACAGCCAACTGCGGTCGTCTCCGGTCCGGAAAACAGGATTGTAGTATTGTTCGGCCAGGCCGGGGAAGGCGAGAACGGTCAGGTATACCATGCCGAAGCCCAAAACCAGGAGGACAACGCCGGTAATCAATCCCGTTGTGATGATCTTTTTCATTTTTTACCAGGTTTTTCGCGAGAAGGAATCGGTTTTCGGCCCTCATGAAAAGGCCGTAATTTTCAAACAACAAAATAAACTGACCCCCAGGGGAAAGCTTATGCGAAAAATCAGCAACGGGGATGATAATTATCAGGACCGGTCACCTGATCTTGTCCAACAGCGCCAGTAAGGCTTCCTTTTTCCGGACGGCGACCGGGGCGGTTTCCCTGCCCGACAAGGTCACGCAGTTGTTCACTTTGTCGTAATGGGTGATGTGGTGCGGGTTGATCAGAAAGGAGTGGTGGACCCGCAGGAAGTCGGCTTCCGCAAGCATCGTTTCAAAATGCTTCAGGTTGCGGGAGGCGAGGATCTGTTTGCCGTCCTTGAGCTGCAACCGGGTGTAGGCCCCGTCGGACTCCAGGTAAAGGATGTCCTCAATCAGCAGGACGTATATGTTCTCCCGGTCGCGGATGACGATTTTCCGGGGTTTCTCCCGGCCGGCCGACCGGAGCATCTCTCGCATGATGGATAGTTGGGCCAGCAACTGATCCTTGTCCAGCTGGTCGCGGACCTTCTGCACGCTTGCCGCCAGCTCTTCTCCGTCGACGGGCTTGAGCAGGAACTCTACCGCGCTGTACCGGAACGCCTGGACGGCATACCGGTCGTGGGCGGTGATGAAAATGACCTGGAAGGTCCGGTCTCCCAGTTGATCGAGCAATTCCATGCTGGTGCCGTCGTCAAGCTCTACATCCAGGATCAGCAATTCGGCTTCCGGGTGGAGGCCAATGACCTTTAAAGCGGAGGCAATGCTGTGGGCGGTCCCGATAATCTGAACCTCCGGGCAGCAGGTCGCCAGCAGTTGTTGAAGGACCCGAAGCGTAGCGCCTTCGTTTTCGATCAGGATGGTTTTCATGCGGTTTGCATTGCAGGGTTGCCGAATCGCCTTTCCTTCAGTTTGGGCAGTACCAGGACAACCCGTGTACCGCCTTCCGCGCCGTCTTCCGTATCATACCGGAAGGCCTTGCGGTAGGTTCGCGTCAGCAGGCTGCACCGTTCCCGGGTGATGAGGGTGGCCAGCGAACCGTCCTTGCGGCCGTTCAGTTGCCGGGCGGCGGTTCGGCCGATGCCGTTGTCGGAAATGACGACCTGATAATGATCCCGGCGCTGTTCAAAACGGATATTCACATTGCCGCCCGACCGGGTATAGATCCGGCCGTGTTCAATGGCGTTTTCCACAAAAGGCTGGATCAGCATGGGCGGGATGAAAATCTCGTCAGGGTCCAGGTCTTCATCCATCTCGATGCGAAAACCGAACCGGTTTTCGTAGCGCAGTTGTTGAATGGCGAGGTAGTTGTTCAGCGACTCGGTCTCTTCCGACAGCGGGATCAGCTCCCTGCGGCTGTGTTCGAGGGTTTGGCGGATGAGCCGCGCGAATTTGGTGAGGTAAAAAGCGCCCCGTTCGGCCTGGCCCTGGTTGAGCAGAAAAGACTGAATGGAGGATAATGCATTGAAGGTGAAATGGGGATTCATCTGGGCGCCGAGCAGCCGCTGTTCCAGTTCGATCGCCTTTTTTTGCGACCGCAGTACGCGTTGGCGGTTGTACAGGAATACGGCCGCAAAAAGCAGCAGGCCGATGAGTCCGAGTGCGGCCAGCAACGTGGTTTTTTGCCGCAATTCCAGCGCCTGGATCCGGTTTTCCTCGTTCAGCGCCGCTATTTTCGCTTCTTTCTGGGCGGTTTCGTACCTGGTTTCCCATTCATTGATCCTGGCCAGGACCTTTTCATCCTTGAGGCTGTCTTTGAGCTGGTCGTATTTCAGGTAGGATCGCAGGGCCGACCGGTAATCCCCCTTCGCTTCATGGATTTGAAAATTGGAATAATAAAAACCTTCCTGGAGGTTGAGGTCTCCGATGGATAAAGCCAGATCGAGCCCTTTTTGATTCAGATCGAGGGCTTTATCAAACGCACCGGCCTCGGCGGCGCACCCGGCCATATTGATGTACGCGTTGGCCAGGTGCATGGTCAGCCCGTTCTTTTCGGCCAGTTCACGGAGTTCTTCCAGCAGCGCCAGGGCTTTCGGCAGGTTCTTCATTTCGCCGTAAATGCCGGTCAGGTTGGTCAACGCAACGGCAGCGGCTACCTGATCATTGGTCTTTTTCACAAGGTCGTAAACCTGCAATTGGTAGGCGAGGGCGCTGTCCAGTTGGTGGAGTTTGAAAAAGGTGTTCCCGATCCCGGACAAGGTAGGCCGGATGACGGCGGGGTTATCGGTTGCCCTGGCCAGGTTGTAAGCTTTGCGGTAATATTTGAAACTGTTCTGATAGTCCTCCGCAATGAAGAAGGCATTTCCGATATGCGTAAGGATGGCGCTGGTCAGGACCGTATCCCGGAGTTGTCTGGAAAACCGTTCAGCCGAAAACAGGTGATCCGATCCCTGCTCAACCTCGCCCAGGCGGGTATGAATGAAGCCGATGTTCATATGGAGTTTGGCGAGGTTTTTCTGGACGCCCGCCTCCGATGTATCCCGGGTCAGCCAATAGGCCAGCGATTCATCCAGCAGTTTCAGCGCCTCCTCCTGTTCGCCCAGGTTGGCGAGGATATTGCCCTTTACCCCCCTGGATCGCGCTTCCATCTCGCGGTCGCCGATCCGGATAAAACCCGTCAGCGCGGCGTCCGCATAGGATTTTGCCTCCTGAAGGTTGGTCCGCATCAGGCCGTCCGCCGAATAGAAATCAGCCCACGGCTTGTAGGTGTTTCCCGGGTGTTCGGAAGCCAGTTCCTGCAACCGGGTCGCTGTTTTTTGCAGCTCATCCCGGTCTGAAATGGCGGTCAGGTGTTCCGCCTCCCGTATTAAGCGGTTGAACAGGGTATCAGCTGATTGGGCGCAGGCGCAGGCCGGCAGGATGGAGATCAGCGCGGCAGTCAGGATTGCCGGGAAGTTTTTGGTGGATAATGATCGCATAAGCAAAAATTCAGGCTCTTGAGCGCATGGTCGCCTTATCGGCCCATCGCTGTGCAATAATACGCACTATTGGGCGGCAAAAACGGTGCACTTATCAAAAAAACAGGTGCAGTTGTAAAATCCGGCCCGGCCCAGCGCGGGTTTTGCCCTAATGTTGCACCGCAACCCCCCGATTTGAAAACCAAAAGTCTGATTCCATGATAATGTTGAAACACTACACCATTACCGCTCTCTTTGTATGGCTGGCTTTCCAGTCGATCGCCCAACCGGGCAATTGCCGCACGGCCGCGGATGAAAACCAGGCCAGGTACCTGGAGCAAACCAGGCAGGAACGGCAGACCTATGACGCGCTTGCCGCCGCCGCCCGCAACGGTAACAATTCCATCACCTGGGTACCCATACAAATACACGATTGCGTGCCCTCGCCGGGCTCCCTCAACGGCGCCCTGGACGATTACACCCTTTGGCAATGGCTCAATGACCTCAATGAGACCTTCCTGCCCTACAACGTCCAGTTCTATGAATGCGGATACATCGACCGCTTCGCCAACCAGGCGCTTTATGCCTTCGACGCTTCCGAAGAGCCTTCGCTGGCAGCCTACGACGTCCCGAACGTGATCAATATCTACTATTTCAACGCCGTGACCGACGGATCAGCCGTGTATTGCGGGTATTCCTACCTGCCGCCCAGCCAGGACCGGATCATCCTGTCCAAGTCGGTGAGCTGCAGCCTCGATTCCGATGTACTGCTGCACGAAATGGGGCATTACCTCAGCCTGTACCATACCCACGGCAAAACCGGCGGCCAACTGACCGACGAACTGGTTGACGGCAGCAATTGCAGCACGGCAGGCGATGACGTTTGCGATACGCCCGCAGATCCCAACCTGTATTCCGTCTACAATTGCACCTATTCAAATACCACCCTGAGGGACGTCAATAACCAGCTTTATCAGCCGGACCCCTCCAACCTGATGTCGTATGCCCCGTACAACTGCCGCAACCGGTTTACGCCCGGCCAGATGAACCGGATGGTTTACAGCGTCCATTACGACCGGAATTACCTGACGGGTTGCGCCCATCCGGGCGGCTGTGAAACCGTGATCGCCGATTTTCCCTATGTGGAGGATTTCGAGAACGGCACAGGCCATTGGTACCCTACCGAATCCGACCTGTTCGAATTGTTGCCCATGCAGTTGAACGCCGGCCCCACGCCGACTGCCGGAACCGGCCCGGCAGCCGCCTTCAGCGGTTCGGGCTATATGTACGCTGAGTCCAGCAATGATCTGAATGCCTACGACCGATATTTTGTCCTGAACAGCCCCTGCTTTGACCTGCGCAGGCTCAATGCCCCGGAGCTACGGTTTGCCCTGCACGCCGAAGGCGCTACACCCGCCTACATTTTCCTGCAATACAGCGTTGACGGCGGATTTACCTGGAAAGGCGATCCCACCTTCCTGTGGGTAGGGCAGGGCAACCAGGGCCCCGCCTGGCAGCAAACAGCCGTCGATCTGACGGATTTCAGCGGGGCGCCTTACACCCAGTTCAGGTTTGTGGTCAATATGGCCCAGGGCGAACTGGCGGATGTGGCGCTGGATTCCATTGCCATCGCCGATACCCAACCGGACGGCTGTACGCTTGACCTGGTGTCCTATGTACGCGATGCGGTTTGTTACGGGGATTCCAGCGGGCAGATCAGCGTCGACCTGCTGGGGGCATTTGTGCCGCCGGTGGTGTTTTCCTGGTCCAACGGGGCAACGGATCCCGCTGTCTCCGGCCTGGCGCCCGGTGTTTATACCCTTACCGTCACGGACGGAAACCGCTGTTCGGTCACCGGTAATTTTGTGATCAGCGAACCGCCTGTTTTGCAGTTATCCCTGTCCGCATCCGACGAATCCGGCCCCGGGCAAAGCGACGGGCTGGTCAGCGCAACCGTGAGCGGCGGCCGCCCGCCGTATGCTTTCTATTGGTCAAACGGTGCGACGTCAGCCGTGCTTTCCAGCCTGAATGCCGGCCTTTATTCCGTCACGGTCACGGATGCCGGCGGATGTGCGAAAGTGGCCTCCGTCCTGGTGAGCGCTCAGGGGGTGAGTTGCGAAGGCGTATACCGGAATTTCCCTTACGCCCACGGTTTCGAGAGCGGCCTGGGCTGGTTCGAACAGGAAACGGTATTCGATAACAAGAACTGGACCCAGCGATCCGGCAGTACGCCGACCGGCAATACAGGCCCCTCATCCGCCTATGAAGGCGCCCGGTATCGTTATCTGGAAGCATCCGTTTCCCACAACGCACCGCTGCCGGTTGCGATGTTGAAGATCAAGAAATGCCTGGATTTTTCCCGGCTGACCAACCCTGTATTCGAGTTCTATTACCATATGTACGGCGCCCAGATGGGGTCCCTGCTGGTTGAGATCAGCCTGGACAACGAAAATTCCTGGCAAACGATCTGGTCCCGGACCGGCAACCAGGGCAACCAATGGCATAAGGCTTCCATCGATCTGTCGGCCTTCAAATATGCGCCCTTCAAGATCCGGGTCACCGGGATCGGCGGCCCCGGCGGCCTCAGCGATATTGCCCTGGATGCCTACTATTTCGGCGAATCCGGCGGGAACAGTTACCGGCCGGCGTCTGTCGGACCGGTTGCCTCAACCGAAACTGCGCCTGAACTCGTATTGTATCCCAACCCGGCAACGGAGGAACTGAATGTCGGCTTGCCGGACGGAAAGGCATACCGCAGCCTGGAAATTTTCGACCAGAACGGGCGGCTGCATCGCACGATCGACCCGCAAGATATGGAAAACCGAACCCTGACGATTGAGCTGAACGGGTTGGCGCCCGGAACCTACTTCCTTCGCCTCATCAGCGACGGTGGCGCGGAGGTCCGGCGTTTTGTCAAAATGAAGTGATCCCGCAATCCCGGTGCATACCCGGCGACAACCTGTGCAGACCTGTTTTCATTGATCCGCCTGCTCATTACAGCTAACCTTTATTGTAATCCCTGAAACCTGACCCCGGTCATTTTTGACCGGGGTTTTTTGTTCCGTGAAATTCCATTAAATTCGCAATCGATTGCGTTTACACACCGCGGATCAAACACCGACCATGAATCTTTTTCCAACCGCAAAAAAGGGGTGGATGCCGGCTGTACTGGCGGCAGTGGCCCTGTCCGCCGCCGCGCAGGACCAGCCTGCCGGGCAGAAGACGCTTAAGGGCGCTTACGAAGATTATTTTCCGATCGGGGTTTCCGTCGGGCCGAGGAATCTTTCCGGCGACGAATCGGAACTCATCCTCCGGCAATTTGCCGGCCTGACGGCTGAGAACGTCATGAAAATGGGGCCGATTCATCCGGAAGAGGATCGCTTCAACTGGGAACCCGCCGACCGCATCGCGGATTTTGCCCGCGGGCACGGCCTGAAATTGAGGGGGCATACGCTTTGCTGGCACAACCAGACGCCGGGGTGGCTATTCGTGGATGAAAAGGGGGAAGAGGTGCCCAAAGCGGTGTTGCTGGCCAGGTTGAAAGCCCATATCAACGCCGTGGCCGGCCGCTACAAAGGCAGGGTGTACGCATGGGACGTGGTCAATGAGGTCATCGATGACAACCCGGAAAAGTTCTATCGCGAATCCCCCTGGTACCGGATTTGCGGCGAGGAATTCATCGCCAAAGCGTTTGAATATGCGCATGAAGCAGATCCCGACGCCCTGCTGTTCTACAATGATTACAATGCGGTTGATCCGGAAAAACGGGACAAGATCCATGAAATGCTGAAAAAACTGCTGGACGCTGGCGTTCCCGTTCACGGCATGGGCATTCAGGGCCACTGGTCTGTTTTTGAGCCCAACGACGCCAATCTGCGGGCCGCCATTGAAAAATACGCCTCGCTCGGTTTGCAGGTCCAGATCACCGAACTGGACATTTCCATCTATCCGGCCGAAGATCAGCGCCGCGATCCCGTTCCGGGTGAAAATCAAACCTTTACGCAGGAACTGGAGCAAAAACAAATGGAACAGTACGATATGATCTTCCGCGTTTTCCGGGATTACAGGAAGGTCATTACCGGCGTGACTTTCTGGAACATTTCCGACCGTCGCAGCTGGCTGGACAATTTCCCGGTCCGCGGCCGGAAAAATTACCCGTTGCTGTTCGATAAGGACCTGCAACCCAAGAAAGCATTTTGGAAGGTGGTGAACTTCAACAGGCCCTGACGGGTTGAATATGCTCATCACAGGATCGTTTATCAGTATGAAATACCTCACCCTCAACAATGTCAAAGTCCCTGCCCTGGGATTGGGAACCTATCGCAGCACCGGCCCCCGGTCAGCAGATGTCATTAGAATGGCCATTGAAGAATACGGCTACCGGCATATCGATACCGCCCAGTTTTATGAGAATGAGCGCGAAGTAGGCGAAGGGATCCGCCGGTCCGGCGTTCCGCGCGAGGACATCTTTCTGGTCACCAAGGTCTGGCCGTCCAACCACGCCCGCGACCGGTTTCTGCCGTCGGTGGAAAGCAGCCTGCGAAAACTGGGCGCCGATTATGTCGACCTGCTCCTAATTCATTGGCCCAACGCCGACTTGCCGTTGAAAACTTACCTGACCGAACTGGAAAAAGCCCGCTCGCTGGGCATGACCCGGTTGGTGGGCGTCAGCAATTTCAATATCGCCCAATTGCAGGAAACCCTCGACCTGGGCGTACCCATTGTCACCAATCAGGTGGAATTTCATCCGCTGATCGACCAGGAAAAATTGCGGCAGTTCATGCGCTCCAACGGAATCTCCCTGACGGCTTACAGCCCGCTTGCCCAGGGCCTGATCCCCGGTAACCAGCTGCTGCAGGAGATCGGCGTGAAGTACGGCAAGTCCGCCTCCCAAGTCGCCCTCCGCTGGATGATCCAGCTGGACGAAGTGATGACCATCCCCAAAACCGGCAATCCGGCCAGACTGGAAGAAAATATGGACATTTTCGACTTCGAACTTTCGGAAACGGATATGGCTCAAATCAACGCCCTGCGCCAACAAAATAACCGGCTGGTGAAGGATTTCCATGGGGCAGAGTGGGATAGTTGATGCTGCCCGCCGAGGCGTGCTGGATGCTAGATGCTAGATGCTAGATGCTAGATGCTGGATGCTGGATGCTGGTGACTGGATGCTGGTGACTGCCAACTGAAAGACTGGTGACTGCCAACTGCCAACTGAAAGACTGGACGGGGTAACGCTGTAGAAGATGGTATCCGGCTGCGTACAAGCCGGGGGAATAATACGTGGAGAGCGACATAAAATCTTACGTCGCTACTTACGACTTACAACTAACCGACTTACGACTAAAAAACCTATCTTTATTCCAACTTTAAACGAAACGAAATGAAAAACCTTCTTCTCCTGGCGGCGTCCCTGCTGGTCGCCTCCCTGTCCGCTCAATCGGGAATCGTAATGGACGACCTGTCGATGACCAGCAAGATCCTGAACATGGAACGCAAATATGCCATCTACCTGCCGCCCGATTATGCGACTTCCAAACGGAGCTATCCCGTCCTTTATCTGCTCCACGGGGCCGGCGACGACCAGACCGGTTGGGTCCAGTTCGGCGAGGTCCTCCACATAACAGATCAGGCCATCAGCGAAGGAACGGCCACCCCGATGATCATTGTCATGCCCGATGCCGATACCGGCCAGCGCGGGTATTTCAACGACCCCAAGGGCAACTGGCGTTACGAGGACTTTTTCTTTGAGGAATTCATGCCTTTTATTGAAAAGACCTATCGCATAAAGGGGCAAAAACGGTACCGCGCGGTAGCCGGCCTCTCCATGGGCGGCGGCGGCTCCTTTATGTATGCCCTTCACCATCCTGAGCTGTTTTCATCCGCCTGCCCGCTCAGCGCCAGTACCGGCCCCTTGAGCCTGGAAGACGCCAAAAGCTGGTTGTCCCGAAGAGCGACCGTGGCGTATACCGACAGCGAGATCGAATCCTATTACAACCAATACAGCGCGCTGGCCTTGCTGGAAACCGTGAAGACCGACGACGTCAAATCCGTTCGCTGGTATATCGACTGCGGCGATGACGATTTCCTGTACGAAGGCAATGCGCTGGTTCATATCGCCATGCGGAAAAAGGAGATCAAACACGAATACCGCGTCCGCGACGGCGCCCACAACTGGACCTATTGGCGGGAAGCCCTGCCCGTTGTCCTGTCGTTCGTTTCGGACGCCTTCCATCAGTATTGAGGTTATTGTTGTTTGTTGTTGTTTATGATTGTTTGTTGTTGTTTGTTGTTGTTTATGATTGTTTGTTGTTGTCCGTAACCACCATAAACCAAAATAAACCATCATAAACCACCATAAACCACCATAAACCAAAATAAACCATCATAAACACCCAAATGTGAGCGGATGCAACGAAAGCCAAAGATTCGAATCCAAAAATTTCAACCAAAAAAATCATGACCACTCGCAGAACCTTCCTGCAACAGCTCAGCTACGGCGCCGTAGGGATCGGGATCATTTCCACTTTTCCTTATTGTCGCAATGCCGCCGGTACCGCAGTCGTTGCCGACCTGACGCAATTGCCGCGCAGCACGCCCGAATTACAGGGGATTTCTTCCGCCGCCATCAGCCGGTTTATCGGTGCGGTGAAGGACAGCGGCATCCAGTTCCACAGTTTTATGCTGGTCCGCCACGGCAATGTGGTCGCGGAAGGGTGGTGGTCGCCGTTTGAGTCCGGATTCAAACATACGCTTTATTCGCTCAGCAAAAGCTTCACCTCTACGGCGGTCGGCATGGCGGTTGCAGACGGGAAACTGACCGTCGAGGACCAGCTGATCTCCTTTTTTCCGGACGATCTTCCGGAAACGGTCAGCGAGAACCTGAGCGCCGTGAAGATCAAACACCTGCTGACCATGAACACCGGCCACGCGGTGGACACGCTGGGGCCTATCCGGGATGCGGGCGACGACAACTGGGCGAAATCATTTCTCGCCGTACCGGTTGAATTCGAACCCGGGACCCATTTTAAATACAACACCGGCGCGACCTATATGCTGTCCAATATCGTGCAAAAAGTAATGGGCCGGAGCGTATTTGACCTGCTTTCCGAAAGGTTGTTCAAGCCCCTCCACATTGAAGGCGCCGATTGGGAAACCGACCCGAACGGCGTGTCCGTCGGCGGTTTCGGGCTGCGGGTTCGCACCGAGGATATCGCCAAGTTCGGACAGCTTTACCTGCAGAAGGGCCAGTGGAACGGCGAACAGATCCTGCCCGCTCAGTGGGTAGAAACCGCCACCAGCAAACAAACCGAATCCCAGGAAGGAGACAACGATTGGTCGCAAGGATACGGCTATCAGTTCTGGCGTTGCAAACCAGCCCCCGGGTTCTATCGCGGCGACGGGGCGTTCGGCCAGTTCTGCATCGTCATCCCCCAACTGGATGCGGTCGTTGCCATCACCGGTGAGAGTTTCGACCTCCAGCGATCAATGACCCTGGTGTGGGAAAACATCCTCCCCGCCTTGCAGGAATCCGCCCTGCCGGAAGATAAGGCGGCCAATGACCAGATGCTGGCAGACCTCGGCAATCTGAAGCTCGCTCCATTGCCGGCATCTGCCGCCTCTCCTCAGGCCGATCAGATCACCGGCAAAGAATACGTACTCGGCGATAACCCCTGGAAACTCGATTCGGTGACCTTCCAGTTCGGCGCCGATCAATGTCTGTTTACCCTCAAAGGCGGCGGTATGAGCCAGACCATCGCCTGCGGAATGGGCAAGTGGATCACCGAAGGTAACGAAAAAACGGACCCGCAAAGTCTGTTTGCGCTGCCGTACCGCACCAGCGTGTCTTCAAAAATGGCCGCCTGCGCCGCCTGGGAGGATGAAAAGACATTGCACCTCAAATGGAAATTTCTGGAAAATGTACACGGCGACAACCTGTATTGCACCTTTGACGGCGACCAGGTGTCCATCGCCATGAAGAGCAGTTTTGCGGAAGGCCAGAACAGCCCGGATGAACGACCGCTCCTGTCCGGGAAATACCGGCAAGGGTAGCCGTCTGTGCTGCAAAAAAGCGGGTTGATGTCATCCGGTTCCGCAATTTGCCGTTAAGGATCGTTGAATAAAAGATCACCGGGAGGAAACCCCTTCTACCTGGGGTATGCCGGTCATATAAACCTTTGCGGTAACCGGGTCGGCTTTTCCCTGCCTGATCTTGAAGTTCATGGCGCCGTCGTCGCTGAGGCTGTACCACCCCTTCACGTCAGGCATTTGCCCGCTTGACGGTACCAATAACCAGACCAACGTCAGGCTGCCCGCATTTTTCAGGGTATAGACCGCCGTCGGATTCGGGACTTTTATCCCGTATTCCGCGCTATACCAGCCCTGGATCACCGGCTTTTCCTGCCCCGCAATGATCTCCGGCTGCGGCAGGGTCGGACCCAGGGGAATGAATTGCAGGTTTGCGTCCCCGTTTCTCGCAACCAGCCGGCCGCCTTTTTCCGCGGCTACTGTGCAGTTCGGTTCAAAATGCCAAAGGACAGACAGCTCCCTGGGGCGGTCCGTTTCGATTCGGTCGATTACGATCCAGTATTTCCCCCGGATATAAAGCACCGACCGGGTATGCTCCGCCCGGCCTTCAACCCCTTCGTAACCGCCGGTGAAGGCGCCGCGGGCGAAGTCGAATTCAGGTGTGTTGGCATAGTCCGATTCCGGAAGCGGAGCGGCTGCCCGCAACGGGCCTGCGTTTTGCCCCTTTCCGTCCACCAGGATCACATTGTGCGAAAAGGAACTGCGGAAATAACCGCGCCAGTTGGCCGGGTCAAAGCTGAAGTAGTCCTTGTGGGTATACCGGCCGCCGTCGACCAACAGGTCTTTTCCGTACGCCGAAATGGAAAGATGAAGCATGTCGGCGTGTTGATGGCCGGTGCCGAAGGGGCCCGTATCGAAGAATGTCCAATGGGCCTGACCGTCCCAGCCGCTGCGCATGATGTGAAGACCGGCCCAGGGGAAAACGACCGACGGCAACCCTTCCGGTTGTTGTCCGGAGGCGCCGTTGGTGGCGATCCAGGCCCAATCCGGCCGGTTGAATTTTCCGGCGGCTTTCAATACGCGCGGTCGCAGATCTTCCCGGTCGGAGTCGTTGTTGAGCGGTTGGTGGCCGTCGGGGCGCATGGCATAAGCGAGATAATTGTACATGTCCTCAAGCCGCGCGGTATAATCAGCGGAAACGGCTCGTCCAGCCAGCTGAAAGTTGGCGGCAATGGTCTCAAACGGCTTCAATGCCACCCATTGCGTTTTGGTGGACACTTCCGTTTGCACGCCGTCCGGGTATACCTGGCGTTGAATTTCCGTTTCCATGGTCTGCATGGCATATTCCGTCCACGCTTTCGCCTCCTTGAATTCCGGAAAGGTCAGTCCCACCAGGGCCAGCCCGTTCATTTCCATGGTGGTCCAGTTATGCCCTTTTTTGTGGTATTTGCGCAGGTAGGCGGCGTGTTCCGCAAATCCGGACAACATCAGCAACCGCGCAGCCGGGGTGAATGCCCCGGAGGATTGGAAGGTATGGAAGGCCTGCGGCCAGCTGCCCTCCATGCGCCGGCCGGCGTCGAGGTCGCGCCAGGCTGTTTCACCGATGTCCCGCCAGTCGAGCTCCGGGGCCGTAAAAACACGGTACATCGGTGAGCCTTCCGCCGGTAAGGGGTTGTGCAGGATCCAATCCCGGATCAGCCGGTCGAAAGCCCGGATAAAGACCTCATCGCCGGTTGAGCGCCAGGCTCCCAGAACGGCGGTCAGGTATCGGTGTCCATTGAGGGAATAGGCAAATTCCGCATCTTCATCCGGACCGGTATAATCCCATTTCCAACCGCCGTCCGGATTCCGGGGTATCGCGGCGGTCGTACCGTTCAGGCTGATGCTGTCGTGGGTGATCATCCGTGCCAGATCGAGCCATTCAGCCTCTTCGCCCTCTACCGATTGACGAACCAGCCAATCCGCCGCATCGGATCGCCGGTAATATTCGAGGAGGGATTCAGCCGCAGCGATGGTATCTCCGGCTTCCAACCCTGAACTTACCATCTCCAGACCTGGATATGCGGGATCGACGGCCTCCAATACCTTCCGGATCCGACCGGGATATTTTTCCCATAATTGACGGACCGTGGTGATCTCTGCCCAACCGGACCGTTCGGGAGCCGTTCCGGATGATTGACCGGTGAGGACAAACGCAAGAACAGCTGAAAGGAACAACGGGCGATAGGTGACCATGGTGTCGAGTGTTTGAAATGCAAGGAACATAAATATCGGCAGTTATCATATTATCTTTTGTGGTAAACCCGGCGTTTCCTATATTGTAGGGTACATAAATTGCATTCATGGCAAATTTTAAAGGGCACGAATTCTACGACGACCCCGAGGTGTTTGAAAAATATACGCAACACCGGCAAGGGATCCATAATCCGAATGAACGGATAGAAAAACCCGCCGTTCTTGAATTGCTCAATGGCCTAACCGGCAGCATACTGGACCTGGGGTGCGGCTACGGCGACCTGGGCCCGGAAATTGTCCTAAAGGGTGCAACACATTATACCGGTATCGATTCTTCTGCAAAAATGATCGGCATGGGGCAATCCCGGTTCGGAAACGACCGGGTGAAATTGATCCGATCCAGGCTTGAGGATTGGGAATATCCTAAAAATGCCTTTGACTGGGTGATTTCCCGACTGGTATTCCATTATGTGGCCGAATTGAGTGTGATCCTGAACCGCATTCACCACACCCTCAAAACGGACGGCAAACTGGTTTTTTCCGTGGAACACCCGGTCCTGACCTCTTCCATGCACCTGTCCAGGCCGAAAGGGAAAAAACAGGACTGGATGGTAGATGAGTATTTTAATACCGGAATTCGAAACCAGCGATGGATGGGCGGCAACGTTGAAAAATACCACCGGACCATTGAAGAATACTGGCGACTGCTGGTTGACACGGGCTTCAGGGTGACGGATATCCGGGAAGGTTGTCCGGATCCCAAGCAATTTCAGGACGAGGCTGAATATGAAAGGAGAAAAAGAATTCCTTTATTTCTGATCATTAAAGCGGTTAAGGTTGATTTTTAGAATCAGTTGAATTTATGGAGGAAGATAAATTCCAAGTTCATAGAAGACTTGATTTTATCTATAAACATGAAGTGCCGGACGTTGTATTAACTTACGATGGAAATGCCGGCAAAAATACATTGGCGCACAAGATCCGGTTTACCTACAAAACAAGTAGGTAGCCTTTCTATTCAAAGGAATTCTAACTGGAACTTTCCCGCTGAAAACCGCGTTTTCCAAAAAAATATGAACCTAACCGATTATATAGCGCGAATCCGTACCCATCTGTTGCAGACCCATGCAGATGTGATTGCCTGGTTTGCCGAGGGTGAACACTTAAGGGCCTATCGTCCTAAAGACCAGGGGTGGGCCATCAATGAAATCCTGGAACATATCGCCCTCACCAGCCATTTTTTTGGCCTGCACGCGGAAAGGCATATCCGCCAAATGGAAGAAAACAAACGCGAATTCCTGGAACTCAGTACACCTTGAATATGACCCGCACGATCGCCGAAAATTTTCATCTCCACGCCTGTAAGATCCCTGCTCAAATTCCGGGTATGCAGGTGATGGTGACAACCAACCTGGCCTGGGTGGACAGCGGACTTTCCTGCGATACCTTCAATATCATCCAGGTCTTGAACGGCCGGGAACTGACCCCGGTAGAGCTTCAGGCTGCTATCGATCATTTCCGGAAAAAGGATCTGGCCTTCTGCCTCTGGATCGACGGGGAGCAGTTGAATGACCGGGTTGAAAGACTGTTGTCCGGACAAGGACTTTCAAAACACAATATGGATTGGGGGATGTCGCTGGATCTGGCCCGTTATGAGCTTGTTACCAATGCCCTTCACAGTCAGATCAGCCAGGTAGCAACCCCGGCCGACCTGACGCATTGGGCTTCCGCAGTCGCGGCCAACTGGTCTCCGCCCGACCAGCATGTTCCTGAATTCTATCGCCGGGCATCAACCCCGGTTCTGGATGCCCAAAACGGCATACAGCTCTTTTCTTTTCGGGTAAAAAACCAGGTTGCAGGTACCTTGGAAATGTTCCCTTCCGATAAGGAAACGGTCGGTTTATACAGTCTTGCCACCCTGGCGGCCTTCCGCGGCAAAGGCATCGGCAGCGCCATGATGACCTTTGCCCTCAACCGGGCCAAATCCCTGGGCTACCGGACCGCCGTCCTCCAGGCCTCGGAAGACGGCATCGGCATCTACCGCAAACTGGGTTTCCGGGAAATTACCCCCTTCTGCGAATTCGGACTTTCTTAGTTGCCGCGGACTTTAGTTGCCGCGGACTTTAGTTGCCGCGGACTTTAAGTCCGCGGCAACTGAATAAGCCATCACCGAGTTCTTCTCAAACGTAGGCACCAGCAGCATCTTCTTCTCCGGAATATATTCGATATCGGCCGCATTGAAACCCTGATCGCGGGTATCCAGGATCAGGACCGGTTTCCAGTCGGGCCCCACATAACTCAGTGTGCCGTACCAGCTGGACACCATAAAGGAGGAATCGCTCAGGGCTTCCAATCCGTCGGGGCCTTCCAGGCCTTCCGCTTTGACCCTTAGCTTGCCGGATTCGGGATCGAGCATGCTCAGGGTCTTATCGCCCCATGAAAGTACATAAAATTGACCGCGATCCGCCAGGAGCCCGTTGGGGCCGTTCACATTGTCCAGCCAGGTGGCCACCTGCCCGTCAAAGAGTGCGGCAATGCGCCCTGTATTGGAATCGCTGGCGTATATTTTGCCGGTCGTATCCACGGTGATGTCGTTCAGGAATTGTGCGCCCGGCACCGGATATTTTTTGGTGATCTCGCCGGTTTCGGTATCGATCTCCACGATCTGGTCGATGTCAGCCACGTATAGCATGCCGTTTGACATGCCCAGGCCTTTTGGCGCATCCAGCCCTTTTACCCAGTCGGCAGCGATGATCTCGCCGTCCAGGTTCACTTTGGCGATCGTCCCGTTGCCGTCCTTGGCATCCGCTTCACCTTTGATATTGGACACGTACAGCACATTTTTGTCCGGGTCGTAGAGCACCGATTCGCAGGTAGTCAGCAAACTGTCGGTGGTCCATAATAATTTCAGGGTCACCGGAGGATTGGCGGATGGAGTTTCACTTTCGCCGGCCGGTTGGTTTTTGCAGGCCGTGAAAAGGAATAAAAAGACCAATGCAATGAACAGCGCAATTTTCATGTTTTGACGATTTTGTAAGATCGGTTATCAGGTAGATGAAAAAATAAATTGCATGGGAGGAGGGCAAGGCATAACCCCTTGCACGTGCAAAATACAATTTTACGGGGATTATATTCAGGAAATTTTATTTTTGTCAATCGATTGCATTACCGATTCAAAACAAAACCTGAAACCATGCATACCAATCCGATCGACCGCCGCGACTTCCTCCGCACCTCCGCCAAAGCCGCCGCCGTACTGGCCGTACCCGGGTCGCTGATGAACCTGACCGCCGCCCGTCCGGAGACCAGATTAGGGGTGGCTTTACTGGGACTCGGCAATTACGCCACCAACCAATTGGCGCCCGCACTCGGCTATACCGAACATTGCCGGCTTGCGGGCATTGTTACGGGAACCCCTTCCAAAATAGCGGAGTGGAAACAGAAATACGACCTGCCCGACAAGAATATCTACAGCTACGACAACTTCGATTCCATAGCCGATAACCCCGATATCGATATCGTTTACGTGGTCACGCCGAATGCGCTCCACCTGCCGTTTGCCGAAAGGGCAGCCCGGGCCGGAAAGCACGTCATCTGCGAGAAACCCATGGAGATCTCTTCCGACCGTTGCAAGATGATGATCGAGGCCTGTGCAAAGGCCGGTAAAAAACTCCAGATCGGCTACAGGTTGCGTTACGACCCCTTCCACCAGGAAATCGAACGGCTCGGACGCGAACAGGTACACGGCAAGGTGAAGATGGTCAATACAGGATTCTCCTTTTACGGCGTCAACAACAGCAACTGGCGCTTCACGGACCCCAAACTGTCCGGCGGCGGCCCTATGATGGACATTGGGATCTATTGCCTTCAGGGGATCCGTTACGCCACCGGCGAAGAGCCCGTTGCCGTAACCGCCCAAAGCTTTAAAACCATCATGGACAAACTCCCCGGCATGGAGGAAACCATCTTCTGGCAAATGGAATTCCCCAGCGGCGCAACAGCGGTCTGCTCCACCAGCTATGTAGCCCGCGACAACTACCTCCGCGTGTCGACGGAAAACGGCGTCTACGGTGTCGATCCCGCTTATACCTACGGCCCGCTTGCCGGATACATCAACAACCAATCCATGGGAGAATACAACCACCGGCAACAGACCGCACAAATGGATGCCTTCGCCCTCAGCATCAAAAACAATACCCCCGTCAAAACCCCCGGCGAAGAAGGCCTGCGGGACATGCTCTGCATCGAGGCGATCTACAAAGCCGCCCGAAAGAAAAAACGCATCTCCCTCCTTTAACCTTTAACCTTTAACCTTTAACCTTTATCCTTACCTTAACGCGACAAAACAAAAATCAACCATGTTCAACAAATTGCTGAAATCAATGCTGCCGGCGCTTGGATTGCTCATCGCAGTTGCCGGCTTTGCGCAAGGCAAACAATTCAAGGCCCTGCTCTTCACCAAGACCAACGGCTTTCACCACGAGTCCATCAACGAAGGTGTGGACGCCATCCGCAAACTCGGCGAACGCCATTTCTTCGATGTGAGCTGGCAGGAAGATCCCGGCCAGTTCAATGACCGCAACCTGGAACAGTACGCCGTTATCATTTTCCTCAATACCACCGGCGACATCCTCAATGACGAGCAACAGGCCGCCTTCGAGCGATTCATCAAATCGGGCAAAGGCTTCGTCGGCATCCACAGCGCTTCCGATACGGAGTACGACTGGGAATGGTACACCAAGCTGGTCGGCCATATGTTCCACATTCACCCGGCCATTCAGACGGCCCGCCTCAAAGTGCTCGACCGCAAATTCCCGGGACTGGAATACATGCCCGATACCCAGCTCTGGACGGATGAATGGTACGAATTCGATCCCGCTACCACCGACGGCCTCAACTATATCATTTCTGTCGACGAGTCCTCCTACAATCCGAAAGTGCAATGGGGACAAAAGATCGGCAACGGCATGGGCGACCTGCATCCCATCGCCTGGTACCACAATTACGACGGCGGCCGGTCATTCTATACCGCCCTGGGGCACCTCCCCGCCAAATACAGCGAAGATGCCTTCCTGGAACACCTGTACGGCGGGATTTATTGGGCGGCTACGGGGAAGATGTAGTTATTAGTGGTCAGTCGTAAGTGGTCAGTTGTCAGTTGTCAGTGGCCTTTGAACGGACTGACAACTGACAACTGACCACTGACCACTGATTTAATCAAGCTGTATAGCATAATAAACACAAGGTTTCGAACCCGTGTTCCGGATGGCGTGCGGGACATTCGACGCCAGGAAAAAGAGGTCGCCGGCGGCGCCCGGGAAAAACTGATCGCCGATTTGCATTTCTGTTTCGCCTTCCACCATTAACACCATTTCAGCAGCCCGGTGGATATGCGGCTCGTGACTCTTGATGCCGGCATTGAGGGTGGTGACGTGCATTTCCAACCGGCGGCACATGCCGGTCGGGCGATTGAAGAAATTGCGGATGCCGCCTTTGTCGTGCGCGCGGAACGCCACTTTTTCCCAATCCATCATAAACGACGGTTCGGATTTTTTACCAGGGTCCTCCCTGGCCCGGTATTGCATCACGAAGAAGGTGGCGTCTTCGGTACCGGTGTTTTCCACGCTGTTCTCGTCGCCGGGCAGGACGAGCGCCACGCTGCCGGGGCCCAGGAGTTGCTTTTCGCCGTTGATGCTGATGCTGACCTTTCCGGTCTTGACGATCAACAAGGCCTCATTGACTGCCGTGGCGAGATTTGCCGTTGATTTCCCCGGATTCAGGGTGACGGCCTCCACCAGCATCCGCTCAAAGTCGCGGGTCTGGCCATCCGCGACGATCCTTTTTTCGCCGTCCCGGGTTTTCTGCACGGGCAGGTCATTCCACCGGAATACCCGGGCATCTATGGTTGGCGGAGTTGTACCCAGTTGCCGGTCGGTGAACGCCAGAAACTGATCCCAGTCATAATCCAGGATATTGTGCGTCCCTTTTCGGATATGGAACCGGACCTGGTCGCCGACCGGGGTTTCCGGCGCAGGCATTTCGGTTACCCCAAGGCCTTTTTTGCCGAACAGGGCATAAACCGGCGCCGCATTCAACCCCGAAAGGAAGGAACCCCTGGGGTCGCCCCACTGATCGCCTTCCGCAGTTGCGATATACACCGGCCTCGGAGCGATGGCCGCAATCAGCATATGCCAATCGACCGGCAATTCATTCACGCGGTCGCCGTAGGTTTTGAATTTGCCGCTGAACCAGTGCGGGAACCGGTCGTTGATCACCTTGACCGTTTCGCCGTAGCCCCGCCGCACGATCACAGCGCCGCCGCAACCCGATTCGCCGGACAGAACGGCTGCAAACCGCTCATCCTGCGCACCTGCCCAGACCGCCGCTTTGCCGTATCGCGAAAAGCCCATGACGCACACCTTTTTGGCGTCGATATCCGGGTCGGTTTCCAGATAGTCCATGGCCCGGCTCATACCCCAGGCCCAGGCGCCGATCGCGCCCCACTCGCCGGGTTCCGGCGCTGTCTGCCCCGGTTTGGCAAAGACCTTCCGGATGCTTTTTTCGTAGGAACCCTGGGAAATATCCGGTTCGATATCGGCCGAGCGGAAGGTGGCCACGCCGTAACCATGACCCAGTATGCGTTCAATGCCGATGGCCCATTCAGGGATGATGATGACCGGAACCGGGCCTTTCCGATGACCGGGCAACAGGATCTGCAGGTCCATTTTGGGCCCGTCCTTGTCACCCAGAAAATAGACGGATACCGTTTTGGTCACCCCTCTGCCGTCCAGGATGACCGAATCTCCTTTGGTTCGCTCCCAGGTCATGCCTTCTGGCCGCCCGATCATGGTTTTACCGTAGACGTGATCTTCAAACAGCTTCAGGATCTCCGGCCGGCGTTTTGTCCGCCACGTTTCAGCGTCCCCGACCGTTTGGCCGTTCAACAAAACGAGCGGGTCCGGCAAGGTATAAGCCGGCACTTTGGCCTCGTCATAAAGCGGTTCAGGCCCCTTTTGCGCCGCCAGGAAATAACCCCATAAGCATAAAGCCGTCAAGCTGAATAGTCTGAATAAAGTCGGTTTCATGTTTTTTTATTTTGTCCGTAGCGACGTAAAATCTTACGTTGCCTATTTCGTAATTCCAGCCTGCCGGTCTTTCAGTTGGCAGTCACCAGCATCCAGCATCCAGCATCCAGCAACCAGCATCCAGCAACCAGCATCTAGCATCCAGTATCAAGCATCAAGCATCCATTCCATCACCCGGTTCGTACGCCCTCCGGATACCCCCGTACTCGGGCATCGGCCTTTCCCCAACAGTTCATCGACGATTGTCCGGATCAGCGGCTCCTGGATATGTTTCGGCATATCGACGTGAAAGACCTCCTCTTCCCGGCCCGCTCTGTGCAGCGTGATCCGGTAATTGTTAAAAAAGGGGAAGGTGATCTTACCCAGACTGCCGTATACGGTGGTCATTTCCAGTTCGTCGCCGGGCGCCGCATTGAAGCACCAGCTGCCTTGCCCCAGGATGCCGTTCTCAAACCGGAAAGTGCCCATGACGATGTCCTCTGCCGGGTAAGCGCCCGCCTGGTTGGCGGCAACCCCGGAGGCCGCTGCGATCGGGCCGAAGAAAAAGTCCATCAGGTCGAGCTGGTGGGAGCCCAGGTCGTAGAAATAGCCCGCGCCTGCAATCTCCGGCAATACGCGCCAATTGTCTTCCTGGCCGCTGGCGCCGACAATATCCGGCTGGACCGGTTTCCGGATCCGGATGTCCACAAAACGGATATCGCCGATGGCGCCTTCTTCGATCAGCGATTTGACTTTGAGGAAATAGGGCAGGCAGCGGCGGTAATAGGCGACAAACAGCGGAACGCCCGCTTCATCACAGGCTTTGACCATGTCCGTGCATTCCTGGAAGGAGCGGGCCATCGGCTTCTCCACGTATACCGGCTTGCCCAGTGCGGCGGCCTTGAGGGCATACGCGGCATGCGAATCCGGCGGCGTTGCGATATAGATAGCGTTCACCCCGGGGTCTTTCAGCAGTTCGTCAGCATCACTGTACCACCGGGGTACCCCATGACGGCGGGCATAATCTTCGGCTTTGGCGGCATTCCGGCGCATGACGGCTACCAACCGGGAGCCCTCCACGCGATTGAAAGCTGGACCGCTTTTGACCTCGCAAACATCTCCGACGCCGATGATTCCCCAGCGAATGCCGTTTTCGAATGGTTGGGTGGGCATGATGGTATGAAATTGTTCCGCAATAAAAGAATTTTTTTGGAAATTGCGCAATCGATAGCCTAACTGAGCCAATGACCTTTGACTACATCATAGTTGGGGCGGGCAGCGCCGGATGCATCCTGGCCAACCGCCTTTCCGCCGATCCTGCCAATTCGGTGCTGCTGATCGAAGCAGGCGGCCCGGATAAAAAAATGGAGATCCATATCCCGGCCGGATACGGGAAACTTCACCGCAGCCGGGTGGATTGGGGCGGATATTGGACCGAGCCGCAAGCCGACCTGCTCGATCGCCGCTTGTACCTGCCCCGGGGAAAAACCCTCGGCGGCTGCAGCTCTACCAATGCCATGGCCTACGTGCGGGGCAACAGCGCCGACTACGACGACTGGTCTGCCATGGGCAACCCGGGGTGGAGCTACCGTGAGATCCTGCCGTATTTTATCCGGTCGGAGCACAACGAGGATATCCGCAATGCCTATCACGGCGCCGGCGGTGAGCTGAATACCGGGTTCGCCAAAAGCTTCCGTACCCCCTTCGCGGAGGCCTTTGTCGAGGCCTGTGTCCAATCGGGTTTTGAAAGGAACGGTGATTACAACGGAGAAAAGCAGGAAGGCGCAGGCTTTTTTCAGTTCAACATCAAAAACGGCAAACGGCACAGCGCGGCGACCGCCTTCCTGAAGCCCGTTTTGCGCCGGCCCAACCTGAAGGTGTTCACCCATACCCATACGCGCCGGGTTCTGCTGCAAAAGGACCGGGCAACCGGCGTTGAAGTGGCAACGAAATCAGGTGAGGTAGCGGTCATATACGCCAAAAAGGAAGTGATCCTCTCAGCCGGTTCATTCGCCTCGCCGCAACTCCTGATGCTGTCCGGCATCGGAGAAGCCGCCGAATTGAAAAAACACGGCATTGAATGCCTGAAAGACCTTCCGGGGGTCGGCAAAAACCTGCAGGATCACCTGTTCTTTGCCGTCAGCGCGTCGGCTTCCGTACAGCAAGGGCAAAACCACCACCTGAAGCCGGTCAACCAACTGCTGGGCCTGCTGAAATACGCCTTTTTCAAAACGGGCGTGTTTACCTCCGGCCCCCTGGAGGCCGTCGCCTTCGGCAGTACGGACGCCGGCGGCGGACGGGTGGATTACCAGTTCCAGTTCGCACCCCTCCAGATCGGAGCGGATTATTCGGTCGATATGTACGACCTGAACACTTTTCCGCACGAGGACGGGTTCAGCATATTGCCCACCTTGTTGCGGCCCGAAAGCCGGGGAGCCCTTTCCCTGCGCAGTGCCGATCCGATGGATTTTCCGGTGATCCAACCCAATTTCCTGGCATCGGATAACGATAAAATGGTCCTGATCAACGGCGCCAGAAAGGCCCTTGACGTATTGCAGGCCCCGGCCTTCGACCCTTTCCGGAAGCAACTGCTCATCCTCAACGGGAAAAGTACCGACGATGCGATTTTTCGCCATATACAGCAGCAAGCGGAGACCGT
This sequence comes from Lewinellaceae bacterium, assembly GCA_020636325.1. Lineage (GTDB taxonomy): Bacteria > Bacteroidota > Bacteroidia > Chitinophagales > Saprospiraceae > JACJYC01. The sequence continues at coordinate 41,688 of JACJYC010000003.1, read as the reverse complement.
TTATCACCCGGTAGGCACCTGCAAAATGGGCGTTGACGAAATGGCTGTAACGGATCCCAATCTGCGGGTTCGCGGCGTGGAAGGCCTGCGGGTGATCGATGGCTCCGTTATGCCGGCCATCGTTTCGGGCAACACCAACGCACCGGTCTACATGATCGCAGAAAAGGGAGCCGACCTGATCCTGAAGGACGGGTAATTGCTTGCAGGCAGGATGAGGGCAGGGCATTGAGCGCAGGGACGCAATCGATTGTGTTCAATTCAGGCAAGCGGTGTATCCGGAATGATGTGATCGGGTTGAACAATCCAATCAATCGAAGGATCGCACAATCGAGCCGATCCAGTCAATCCTACGGTTTTTTCTTCAGCGAAGAGGCCCGCACGATGACCTCTGTTTCCAGCATGATGGTTTGAACGGGAATGGTTTCCTCGGCTTCCATGATCCGGATGATCTGTTCAACGGCGAGTTTGCCCATGTCGAAGGCAGGGTGATGGACGGTGGACAGGGGAGGGTCGATGATCAGGCAAAGGGGATCATTGTTGAAGCCGATGATGGCGAGGTCTTCCGGTATCCTTTTGCCGACTGATTTGGCGTATTGAATGGCGCTGACCGCGGCGGTGTCGTTGGTGGAGAAAATGCCGTCGGGCGGATTGTCGAGCCCAAGGAGATATGCGGTCCATTTGACCCCCTCGTCGGCGCTCAGGTTGTCGCCGTGCAGGATGATGGATTCGTCGATGGGCAATCCCGATATTTTGAGCGCCTCGATGTAGCCGCGTTTCCGTTCGGCATAAATGACCTGGTTTTCGGTACCGCCGAAATAGGCTATCCTGCGGCAGCCCTGTTCCACCAGGTGCAGGGTGGCCTTCATGGCGCTTTCGAAGTTGTTGATCACCACTTTGTAGCCGTCGAGGTTGCCGGGGATGCGGTCGACGAATACGACGGGCGTGCCGTTGTCGATGAACCGTTCCAGGTGTTTGTAATCGGTGGTTTCCATAGCCAGGGAGACCACAAGGCCGCAGATCCGGCTGTCGTAAAAAGCATTGGTGTTTTCGATCTCGTGGTCGTACTTGTCATGCGACTGAGAAATGAGCACGTTGTAACCCGATTCGCGGGCGGCTTCCTCCATGCCGCTGATCAGGGAGGATTGGAACGGCCGTTTGATCCAGGAAACCAGAACCCCGATGTTGTTGGTCTGTTGCTTGCGCAGGCTGGCGGCCACGCTGTTGATGCTGTACCCCCGTTCCTTGGCCAGCTTCTTGATGGTCTTGATCGTTTTTTTGCCGATGCTGTAATGATCGTTCAACGCCCTGGAAACAGTGGACGGGGATACGTTGAGCTCTTTGGCGAGATCATAAATTGTAATGCTGTTATTTTTCTTCATGGAATTTTGATTCAAGTGAGTGTAGCCGGAAAAACATCCAAAAGTTCGAAAAAACTGGAACACCTGGATATATTAAATGCTAAAATTATAAAAATAGATTATGCAATCGATTGAGTTCGATAAAATTTCCCTAGATTCGCCCTGATACAAGGTAGTTTTCGAAATAGTACTGCGGTTTATTTCTAAAATGAGAAAATTTGCCCTTTTAATCCTCCTCCAATTCAGCATGGCCGCTTTCTGCCTGGCAGAGGACGGCGGACGCCTTTGGCTGCGGTATGATAAGATTGAGGACGCTCAAAAACTCGATCAGTACCGGGCTGCCGTCAAAGGAGTGCTCGTCGAGGGAAGTTCCGCAACGGTTGCAGCCATCAGGGAAGAACTGGAAATGGGGCTTTCCGGGCTGCTGGGCGAATCCATACCCGGGCTAACGGAAATGCAGCAGGAAGGAACGATTGTCGCCGGTACGCCTACGTCGTCGCCCTTCATCGCCGGCCTGGGGCTCGACAAAAGACTGGAGCCGCTGGGCGAGGAAGGTTTCCTGATCCAGACCGGCAAGTTCGGCGGCAAAAAAATAATCCTGATCGCGGCCAACCGGGATATCGGCGTGCTTTACGGCGCCTTTCACCTCCTTCGCTATCTTCAGACGAACGGCGATCTCGGGAAGCTGGCCGTCGAATCGGCTCCAAAGCTCAAATTGCGCATCCTCAACCATTGGGATAACCTCGACCGTACGGTGGAGCGCGGTTACGCCGGCTTTTCCATCTGGGACTGGCACCGGCTGCCGGGTTATATCGATGCCCGGTACAAGGAATACGCCCGCGCCAACGCTTCCATCGGCATCAACGGCGCTGTGGTGACCAATGTGAATGCCAATTCGCTGATCCTGCGGCCGGATTACCTGGATAAAGTGCGCGCCCTGGCGGACGTGTTCAGGCCTTACGGCATCCGGATCTACCTGACCGCGCGGTTCAATGCGCCGATGGAGCTCGGCAAACTGAAAACGGCCGACCCCCTGGATCCTGAAGTCCGGCAATGGTGGAAAGACAAGATCGACGAGATTTATACCCTGGTCCCCGATTTCGGCGGGTTTCTGGTGAAAGCCAACTCAGAAGGCCAGCCGGGGCCGCAAAACTACAACCGGACCCATGCGGAAGGCGCCGATATGCTGGCCCAACCGCTGAAAGCCCACAACGGGGTCGTTATGTGGCGCGCCTTCGTTTACAGCGGCGATGTGCCCGTAGATCGCTCAAAACAGGCCAATAATGAATTTGTACCCCTCGACGGTCAGTTTGCGGACAATGTCCTGGTGCAGGTCAAGAACGGCCCGATCGACTTTCAGCCCCGGGAACCTTTCCATCCCCTGTTCGGCGCCATGCCGTCCACCCCGCTGATGATGGAATTCCAGGTCACCCAGGAATACCTCGGCCAGGGCACGCACCTGGTCTACCTGGCGCCGATGTGGGAAGAAGTGCTGGATGCCGATACCTACGCCAAAGGACCGGGCTCAACCGTCGCAAAAGTGATCGACGGCAGCCTGGAAGGCCACCGGTTGAGCGGTATGGCCGGGGTGTCCAACATCGGCAACGACCGCAACTGGACGGGACACCTGTTCGGCCAGGCCAACTGGTACGCTTACGGCCGGCTGGCCTGGAACCCCGGTCTCGGTTCCGCCGAAATAGCGGAAGAGTGGATCCGGATGACCTTTTTAAACGATCCCGGATCGGTAGAAAAAATCAAATCCGTCATGATGGCCTCTCACGAAGCCTGTGTGGATTATATGACGCCGCTGGGCCTTCATCATATCATGGGCGCCGGCCACCATTACGGTCCCGGGCCCTGGGTGAGCAGGATGTCAAGGCCGGACTGGACTTCGGTTTATTACCACAAAGCGGATAAGGAAGGCCTGGGTTTTGACCGGACACCTGCCGGCAGCAACGCCGTGGAGCAGTATTTTGAGCCGGTCCGAAGCCGATTTGCCTCCCGGGAATCCTGCCCCGAAAAATACCTGCTCTGGTTTCACCACGTCAAATGGACGGATAAGCTCGCCTCCGGCAAAACGCTGTGGGAGGCCCTCTGCCTGCATTACCATCATGGCGCAGAAGCGGTAAACCGGATGCGCACAAGCTGGGAATCGCTCAAAGGTAAGATCGACGAAGAGCGGTTTGAACAGGTGGACATGCTGCTGGGCATACAGGAAAAAGAGGCGAAATGGTGGCGGGATGCCTGCCTGTCTTATTTTCAGACCTTTTCCGGCATGGATATTCCGGATGGGTTGGAAAAACCGGCGCATGACCTGCCCTACTACGAATCCCTGTCTTTCCCTTATGCGCCCGGGATCAGGCCGCGTTGGTAGGCGGGGTAATTGGAAAAAATGAACACTTAAAGCAACTGATATTCGCAATTACACAAAATGATCAACCAACTAATTGCCATTGTGACCGGCGGCGGCTCCGGTATCGGGTTTGCCGTCGCCAGGAAGTTCACGGAAAACGGAGTACTTACCTATATCACTGGCCGGGACCGGGAAAAGCTCGAAAACGCTGCCAAAGAACTGGGTGAATTGTGCCGGCCTGCCCGGTTGGACATGAACGAACTGGACAAAATCCCCGGATTTATCCAGGAAGTTGCAGCCCGCCACGGCCATGTTGATATCCTGGTCAATAATGCCGGCATCAATCTGAAAAAACACCTGACCGAAGTGACGGATGAAGAATTCCAGCGGATCATTACCACCAACCTCACAGCGGCCTTCGTGATCTCGAGGGAAGCCGTCCGGAGCATGCTGCCCCGCAAGAAAGGGTGCATTATCCACATCAGCTCAATGGCGGCCCATTACGGTATTCCCAACGTTGTGGCCTATTCCGCCTCCAAAACCGGCCTGGAAGGCATGACCCGGTCAATGGCCGTGGACCTGTCACCGGAAGGCATCCGGGTAAACTGCATCGCTCCGGGGTATATCGTGACGGCCATGACCTCCAAAGCCTTCAACGGGGATCCCCAGCGGCAATCCAAGGTCCTGTCGCGCACGCCGATGGGCAAGATGGGCAACCCCGAGGACATTGCCAATGCCGCCTGGTTCCTGGCTTCGGATCAGGCGGCGTTCATCACCGGTGAAGTGCTGAAAGTGGACGGCGGAAATTCAATAGGTTTTTAATTTTGCGGTTGAACAGCGGCGCCGGCATGCCTGTAAGGTGAAAGCTGCCCCAATCCAGGCTTCCGGGGCTCCAAATCAAGGCTACTATGATCAGAATGGAACAAACCATGCGCTGGTACGGCCCGCACGATGTGGTCAGGCTCAGCGACATCCGCCAGGCAGGGTGCACCGGCGTGGTAACGGCACTGCACCATATCCCTTATGGTGAGGTATGGACGATCGGGGAGATCGAAAAGCGGAAAAAAATGGTGGAGGACGCCGGCATGACCTGGACGGTCATCGAAAGCCTCCCGGTGCACGAGGACATCAAAAAGCAAACGGGCAACTGGCGTCAATACATCGCGAATTACCAAACCAGCCTGCGAAATGTCGCCCAGTGCGGCCTCAAGGTCGTTACCTACAATTTCATGCCCATCCTGGATTGGCTCCGGACCAACCCGGCGTATACCCTCCCGGACGGCAGCAAAGCCCTCCGGTTTGAAAGAGCGGCCTTTATCGCATTTGACCTGTTTGTACTGGAACGCCCGGATGCCGCCCGCGATTATTCCGCGGAGGAAATTGCCAGGGCCAAAACCCGGTACGATTCGATGAGCGAGGAAGAGCGGAAGGTGTTGTTCACCAACATACTGCTGGGGTTGCCCGGCAGCGATGAAGCCTTTACGCTTGATCAGGTGCGGACAGCCCTGAAAACCTATGCGGATATTGATGCGGACAGATTAAAGGAACACCTCTTCCATTTTCTCCGCGAAGTGGTGCCGGTTGCCGCGGAATGCGGCCTGCAAATGGCCATCCACCCGGACGATCCGCCGTTTTCGGTGCTCGGCCTGCCGCGGGTGGTCTGTACCGAACAAGATGCCCGGGCCCTGCTCGACGCTGTACCCTCGCCGGCCAACGGCCTCTGCCTTTGTACCGGTTCGTACGGCGCCCGCCCCGACAACGACCTGCCGGGGATGATCCGGCGCTTTGGGGATCATATCCATTTTCTCCACCTGCGCAACACCAAACGAGACGACGAGGGCAATTTCTTTGAAGCCGACCACCTCGCCGGCGATACCGATATGGCGGCCGTGGTGAAGGAGGTCCTCCAGGTCATGAACCGGAGGGGCGTTTCCATCCCCATGCGGCCCGACCACGGCCACCAGATGCTCGACGACCTGGACAAAAAGACCTACCCAGGCTATTCAGCTATCGGCCGTTTGCGCGGACTGGCTGAATTGAGGGGGTTGGAGGAGGGGTTGGCTTTTTTGATGGATATCTGATGCTGGATGCTAGATGCTGGATGCTAGATGCTAGATACTGGATGCTAGATACTGGATGCTGGATATCTGATGCTGGATACTAGTGGCGCGAAACTTGAGTGGTATGTAGATTTGGCGCCACTAGGTATAACGAATGCAAACCGGAGGAGTCCGGTTTTGTTACGCGAAAGGGCCGTTACAACTTACAACTTACGACTTACAACTTACGACTTACAACTTACGACTTACAACTTACGACTTACGACTTACAACTTACAACTTACAACTTACACATGACCCACAAACCCACCACCTTAATCCTGATTTCCGTTCTGGCGATTGCCCAGGGATGTCAAAATGGAGGCGCTCCCGGAGCGGACGCTTACAAGGATGCAGCGTTGCCGGTTGAAACCCGGATAAAAAGCCTGCTGGCCCAAATGACGGTTGATGAAAAACTGGCGCAGATCCAATGCATCTGGCAGCAAAAGCGGCATATTCTGGATGCGCAAGGCAATTTGAACCCCGACAGTGCGGCCGTTTACCTCAAAGACGGCATCGGGCAGATCGGCCGACCCAGCGAGGGGCCCGACCGGACGAGCAATTCCGGGCGCGATGCGGCGGCCAATGCCCGGTTTACCAACGCCGTTCAGCAATTTCTGGTCGAACAGACGCGATTGGGCATTCCGGCTTTTTTCCATGAAGAATGCCTGCACGGTCATGCCGCCAAGGACGGGACGAGTTTCCCCCAACCGATCGGCCTGGCGAGTACCTGGAACCGGCAATTGGTCGAAGACCTGTTTACGATGACGGCGCGCGAAGCCAGGGCCCGGGGCGCCCACCAGGCGCTGACCCCGGTGGTCGACATTGTGCGGGACCCGCGTTGGGGCCGTACCGAAGAAACCTACGGCGAAGACCCCTACCTGGCCGGAGAAATGGGGCTGGCGGCCGTTTACGGGTTCCAGGGCAGAAGCGGCCGTATCGACAGCGAACACCTTGTAGCTACCCTCAAACATATGACCGGCCACGGCCAACCCGAAGGCGGCAACAATATCGGCCCGGCCTCCATTTCCGAAAGGGTGATCCGCGAACTGTTCCTGCCGCCGTTCAGGAAATGCATCCAACAGGGGAAAGCCCGCAGCGTAATGGCCTCCTACAATGAGATCGACGGGGTGCCCAGCCACGCCAATAAATGGTTGATCCAGGATATTCTGCGCGGAGAATGGGGATTCAACGGTACGGTGGTTTCGGATTACTACGCGGTGCGTGAACTGGCCGACCGCCACCATGTCGCTGCCGATTGGAAAGCATCCGGTAAACTCGCCCTTACAACAGGCATCGATATCGAATTGCCCGATCAGGAAACCTACCGCTTGCTCAAGGACGACTTTGAGCGCGGCGAACTCCCGATGGCGGTACTGGACACGGCGGTTGCCCGCAACCTGAAGCTAAAATTCGAACTGGGTTTGTTTGAAAATCCGTACGTGGACGAAGAAAAAGCGCGGGCTGAGGTTGGTTCTGAGAAGAATGCTGCCCTGGCCCTGAAGGCGGCGGAAGAAACGATGGTCCTGCTGCAGAACAGGGATAACCTGGCGCCCCTGGACGCCGGCAGGTACAAAACCATTGCCGTGATCGGCCCCAATGCCGACCAGGTATTGCTGGGCGGATATACCGATTATCCCAAATATTTTATCACGGTATTGCAGGGAATAAAGGAAAAACTGGGCGACGGAGTGAAGATCCTGTACGCGGAAGGTTGCGGCATCACCCAACCCGGCAACTGGTACAACGACCCCGTCCTGCCCACCGACCCTGCCGAAGACCGGAAAAAGATTGCGGAAGCCGTTTCGGTAGCGCGCCAGGCCGACCTGGTGATCCTGGCCATCGGCGGCAATGAACTGACCAGCCGGGAAGCCTGGGCGGAATCCCACCTCGGCGACCGTACGAGCCTGGAAATGGTGGGGCTGCAAAACGAACTCGTTGACCGGATCTCGGCGGTCGGAAAACCCACGGTCGCCCTGTTGTTCAATGGCCGGCCGTTAGCGATACAAAACGTATTGGAAAAGGTCCCGGCGGTATTTGAATGCTGGTACCTCGGCCAGGAATGCGGCCGGGGGGTAGCCAACGTGCTGTTCGGCGATGTGAACCCCAGCGGGAAATTGCCGATCAGTTTTCCCCGTTCGGCCGGGCATATTCCTGCTTTTTACAACTATAAACCGACCGCCCGCCGAGGCTATTTGTGGGATGAGGTCTCGCCCCTGTTCGCCTTCGGATACGGGTTGAGCTATACGACCTTCGAAACGGGAGAACCGGTGCTGTCGGAATCCACCATCGGGAAAGCCGGTAAGGTGACGGTTTCGGTGGACGTATCCAACACGGGGCAGCGCGCCGGTCAGGAAGTGGTACAACTCTATATCCGCGACAAGGTGAGCAGCGTTACGCGCCCGGTAAAGGAATTGAAGGGTTTTGAGAAGATCGCCCTGGCGCCCGGTGAAAAGAAGACGGTGCAATTCACGCTTGGCCCGGATGATCTGGCCCTTTGGGACGTCAATATGAACTGGGTGGTGGAGCCTGGGGAGTTTGAGGTGATGGCCGGGAGTTCTTCGCGGGATGCTGATCTGAAGAAGGTGGTGTTGAAGGTTGAGTGATGTTTGGACCACTAAGGGCACTAAGGGCACTAAGAGGGGTGAGGGGGAGGAACTGAGGAATGGTGATTACATGATTTTTGATTGTTGATGGGGCGGCAGATTATTAAGCCGGGGTGGGGGCGTGCGTGGGCGGATTGATAAGCTGGAGTCGGACCACTAAGGGTACTCAGGGTTTGGGTGGCAGATCCTGGTATGGTCTTAGTGATCTGAGTGCCCTTAGTGGTAAAAAAAAATCAGGAGTTCACCGCCGCAATCCGGCCGCGCTCGTCCCGGGTCACCTGGGTGTAAGCTGTTTGCGGGTCGTGTTCGAAAACCAGATAATGCCCTTCCCGGGCGGCGTCTTCCAGGATGCGGTTCTTTTCCTTGAGGGTTTCCAGCGGGCGCAGATCATAGGCCATGATATAGGGCATGCCGATATGGAAGGACGAAGGGATCACATCCGCGCAATATACATACGTTTTGCCTTCCGCTTCGATGAGCAGGATCATCATGGCTTCTGTATGGCCGTAAACAAACCGGACGCGGATGCCCGGCAACCATTCGATATCCCCGGCTGAAGGCTCGATGAACCGCAGCACGCCGGCTTCTTGCAGCGGGACGATATTCTCCTTCAAAAACGACGCAGCCTCGCGCGGATTGGGATTGACGGCCCATTCGTAATGCGGGCGATTACTCCAATAGGTCGCGTTGGGGAATGCCGGTTTCAGTTCGCCGGATTCGGTACGGACGACGGCTCCGCCCACGTGGTCGAAATGCAGGTGAGTGAGGAACACGTCGGTGATATCTTCCGGTTGCAGGCCGATCTTGCGGAGGGAGCCCATCAGCGAGTCATTGCCGTGGGGTTCAAAAATGCTGCGGAATTTGGCGTCCTGTTTGTTGCCGACCCCGGTATCCACGAGGATTTTGCGGTCGTCAGTTTCGAGGAGGAGGCAGCGCATGGCCCAGGTGCAGAGGTTATTTTCGTCGGGCGGGTTGAGTTTGGCCCACAAGCGTTTGGGGACGACGCCGAACATGGCTCCGCCGTCCAGTTTGAGGAATCCGGTTTCGATGAAGTGAATTTTCATAATACCTGAAAACCGATCTTTTGCTTTTGCTGGCTCATTTGTTTGCGCAGGGCGGTCATGCGGATAGCGGTGACGGCGGCTTCAACGCCTTTGTTGCCGTGTTTTCCGCCTGCCCGGTCGAGGGCTTGTTCCTGATTGTTGGGCGTCAGGACGCCGAAGATGACGGGTCGGTTGGAGGCCAGGCTGAGGTTGGTCAGGCCGGTGGCCACCGCCGTATTGATGTATTCGTCGTGTTTGGTTTCGCCTTTGATGACGCAACCCAGGCAGATCACAGCGTCCGGGTTGTGGTGGCCGATGGCCAGCCGGGCGCCGTAGGGCAGTTCAAAGGAACCGGGGACCTGAAGGGTATGGATCTTGTCTTCCTGTGCGCCGTGTGCGATCAGCGTATCGATGCAACCTTGGTAGAGGGCGTGGGTGATTTCAGCGTTCCATTCGGAAAGAATGACGGCGAAAGACATTTCGGCCGCTGATGGGACGTCGGATTCGTTGTAAGCCGACAGGTTTTTTAGCGAGCTGGCCATTTGGAAGCGGATTCGAAGAAGCGGGGATTCGGGCATTAGTGACGGATCAAAAAACGCCCGAATCTCCGTCTCTCAGGTTATTTGCTGTACCCGAGGCGATACAGATACTTGTCGATATCGATTGCCTGGGAGGAATTCGGAAATTCCTTTTTGATTCTTTCGTAGGCGGCGATGGCGGCGTCGTTGTTGCCCAGTTTTTCGTTGAGCATGCCCAGTTTTTTGAGGTAATAGGACGCGATAAGGTCATTTTTACCTGCTGCGCTGACGGCGTCTTTGTAGTGGCTGAGGGCCTTGTCCAGGTCATTCAGCTCTGCATAGGCGTCGCCGATGGCGCCTGCGCGCATGGCCGGGGTCAGCAGACCTGCGGGTTTGAAATCCTTCAGGTAAGAGATGGCAGCTTCAAATTTGCCCAGGTTGAGGTAGGAAATACCTGCGTAGTAGTGGGCGGTATTGGCTGCTTTGGTGCCGCCGTACTGGTCAATGATATCCAGGAAGCCGCTGAAGCCGCCGCCGGGGTTGGTCAAAGCCAGTGCGAAGCTGTCTTTTTCAAACTGGGCCTGTGCGAGGGCCATCTGCTCGACGGCTTCCTTTTCGCGGGGGCCCAGGTAGATATTCTTGTACAGAATATAGATGCCGAACACGGCGATAAGGCCGATGGCGGCATACATGATATAGTTTTGGTAGCGTTCAAAGAAGCCGGGGCCACCGCCCTTGATCTCCAGCGCGTCGGCTAATTGTTCTTCTAATGCTTGATTCTGCTTGATTCTCCTTGCCATGATTAATAGTTGAACGGTTATTTCGGTTCCTCCCGAAAAAAGCGCGGCAAAGATAGATAAAGTTTGTAAATCAATTCAAAATGTAAAAGGCTAAATTTAAAATGTAAATTTAAATTCAGTCTTTGATGAACGGGTAGTCCGGTTCGGAGTAGTTGTCTTCCCAAAGCATTTCCGGATCGGGGAGGGGTGACTCTTCGGCGAAGCGGACCGCCTCGTTGATTTCCTCCTTGATCTTGTCCTTGATGGCCTGGATCTCTTCTTCGGTGGCGATACCGTTTTCCAGGATGCGCGATTCGGTGGTTTTGACCGGGTCGCGATCCATGTATTCGTTCACTTCGTCCTTGGAACGGTATTTGGCCGGGTCGGAAACCGAGTGGCCTTTATAGCGGTAGGTGCGGATTTCGAGGAAGAAGGGGCCTTTGCCGGCGCGGATATGTTCGGCGGCTCTGGACACGGCTTCGTGGACGCTTTCGGGGTTCATGCCGTCGACGGTTTCGGTCGGCATATCGTAGGAAAGGCCCAGTTTGGACAGGTCGGTTACATTGCTGGTCCGTTGTACGGAAGTGCCCATCGCGTAGCCGTTGTTTTCGACGATGTAGAGGACCGGCAGTTTCCAGAGCATGGCCATATTGAAGGACTCGTGGAGTGCGCCCTGGCGGGAAGCGCCGTCGCCGAACATGGTCACGCAGAGGTTGTCGGTGCCTTTGTATTTTTCAGCGAATGCGATGCCGGTACCGATGGGGATCTGGGCGCCTACAATGCCGTTGCCGCCGAAATAGCGGTGTTCTTTGGAGAAGAAGTGCATGGAGCCGCCTTTGCCTTTTACAGCGCCGGTGACCTTGCCGAACAGCTCGGCCATGCAGGCATCAGTTGACAGGCCGCGACCGATGGCCGTGCCGTGTTGGCGGTAAGCCGTGACGATGGCGTCTTCCCGGCGGATTGCCGATTCGATACCTGCTGCGACAGCTTCCTGGCCGATATAAACGTGACAGAATCCCCTGATTTTTTGCTGGCCGTACATCATCAGCGCCCGTTCTTCAAAACGGCGGATGCGGAGCATCAATTCGTACCACTGGAGGTACATTTCTTTGCTGTAGGCGGGCTTGGAAGTGTTCTTTTTAGCGGCGTTCTTTTTGCTTTTGGTCGCTACCATATTAAACGATTGTGAGTTGATCAATTGCAGGGACAAAGGTACGATTTTTTTTCCAATGGAAAAGGATCTACTTTTGCCCATAAAAACAATCCTATCTTGTTTCTGGATCACTTGAAACTGACGAATTTTAAAAATTACCGGTCGGCGGAACTGGCCTTCCACGATCAAATCAACTGTTTTACAGGCAAAAACGGGATGGGGAAGACCAACCTGCTGGACGCTGTTTATTACCTGTGCATGGGCAAAAGCTATTTTTCCAATTCCGACCAGCACCTGCCCCTGCACGGCGAGGATTTTTTCAGGCTGGAGGGCCGGTTCAGCCGGCTGGAAAAATGGGAAAAGATCGTCGCTAAGGTCCAACCCCGGAAAAAGAAGGAACTCGAACGCAATGACACCGCCTACAACCGGATCTCCGAGCACGTCGGGCTCATTCCGGTGGTCATCGCCGCCCCCGACGACGCGGTGATCGTGAGCGAAGGCAGCGAGAGCCGGCGCCGTTTCCTCGATAATACCCTTTCCCAGCTCGACCAGGCGTATCTGCGCAACCTGATCCAGTACAATCAAACCCTCCAGCAGCGCAACGCCGCCCTCAAGCAAATGGCCGAGTCCAGGTCGGCTGACCACAGCCTGCTCGATATCTATGACCGGCAACTGCACGCCCCCGGGGCGGAGATATTCAAGGCCCGCAAAGCTTTTCTGGAGGAGTTTTCGCTTGAAATGGCGGAGGTGTACCGAACCATTGCCGCGGCGCAGGAAACAGTGAGCTGCACCTACCAATCCTCGCTGGAAAAGGAGGATTTTGCCGCCTTACTGGGCAGGTCGCGCGAAAAAGACCTTATCCTTGGGCGGACCACTACCGGCATCCACCGCGACGATATGGTCTTCAATATGGATGACCGTCCGCTCAAACTATTCGGTTCCCAGGGGCAGACCAAAACCTTTGTACTGGCGCTGAAATTCGCGCAGTTCTCCTTCCTGAAAGGGAAAAAAAGCACCCCGCCCATCCTGCTGCTCGACGATATCTTCGCCAAGCTGGACCAGGATCGCATCAACCACCTGCTGACTTACCTGCTGAACGGCGAATTCGGGCAATTCTTTATCACGGATACGGACGAGAACCGGGTAGCGGCCCTGATCGGGGGGCTGGGGGCGGAGTGCCGGCAATTCCGGATAATGGAAGGGGCGGCGGAGGTGATTTGATTGAATATTTTAACGGTAAAATGCTTAATTTTGCATTTCTTCCCGCAAAATCCGGAACACTGCATGAGAGATTCCAACCAGGTCAGCATCAAGGAGGCCCTCAAGGCCATGGTCGATCATTATCGCCTCAAGTCGGGTCTGGATCAAACCCGGATCGAGGCCATGTGGAAGCAAGCCATGGGGCCGACCATCGCAGGCTACACCCGCGAGATCAAACTGATCCGGGAAGTGCTCTACATCCGGATCGAATCGGGGCCGCTGCGCCACGAGTTGTCCATGGGCCGGGAAAAGATCCGCAAGATGATCAATGACGGGCTGGGGGAGGAAGTAGTGCGGGAGGTGGTGCTGCGTTAGATTCGTACATATGAGCCTGTACACAGGATGGTTTGCGAAACTTTTGAAGTTTCGTAAACCTGGATCCGTGGTGTCAGATTTACGAAACCTTTGAGGTTTCGCAAACCGGGATCTTTGGTGGTTTGCGAAACTTTTGAAGTTTCGTAAGCCTGGATCCATGGGGTCAGAAACCGGGATCTGTGGTGTCAGATTTACGAAACCTTTGAGGTTTCGCAAACCGGGATCTGTGGTGTCAGATTTACGAAACCATTGAGGTTTCGCAAACGGGGGAATTATTTTTATTGAACTCTCTGATAACCTAAAACTCAAAACGCGTGAAGACAAACTATTGGGCTGCTTTGGAGCCTGGTGGAATTTACCACATTTACAATCGGTGCGTGGATGGTGCACTTCTGTTTTACTCTCCTGATAATTATCATTTCTTCCTTCGACAATGGAAAAAATATATTTTGCCTTACTCGGAAACAATGGCTTATTGCCTGATGCCCAATCATTTCCATTTCTTGGTTAGGATTAAAGATATTAATGTTGAACTTACAGCTGAAGAAGGGACGGTTGCCGGGAGGGATTTTACCAACGGAATTATTGCCGGGCATCAATTTATAGAAGATCAGTTCAAGCGTTTTTTCTCCGGGTATTCCCTTGCACTAAATAAACAACAAAGCCGGAGGGGTAACCTGTTTTCAAAACGGTTTAAAAGGATAATAATCCGATCAGAACCTCAATTATTCAGGTCAATTTGTTACATCCATCATAATCCGATACATCACAAACTTGCAAAGTCTTTCCATGAATGGCCTTTCTCCTCTTTTAATGCCTATTTTTCTGGAAAACCAAGTTTGGTAAATATAGAAGTGGCGCTTGAGCAACTTAACATGCCTAATATTAATCTGGCAAAGCAGCAGTTGCTAAGGTTTCATCTTGATTTCAGGAAGCCTGGAAACCGATAAGGATTGCGAAACTTTTGGAGTTTCGTAATCCTGGATCCGTGGCAGGAGGATTGCGAAACTTTTGGAGTTTCGTAATCCTGGATCCATGGCAGGAGGTTTACGAAACCTCAAAGGTTTCGCAAACGGCGTTATGTGATGAAGGTCACATAACTTCCTTTTTTCAAAAATTACCTTTGGAGCTCACGAAACGGCAAATCCGATGAGCGCCCGGGGCTTATTACCCATTCTGGAATGGCTCCCTTCCTATAGCAGGGAACAACTGAGCGGAGACCTGTTGGCAGGCCTGACGGTTGGGGTTATTCTGATCCCTCAGGGGATGGCCTATGCCATGCTGGCCGGGTTGCCGCCTATTTACGGGTTGTATTCCGGATTGGTCCCGTTATTCATTTACGTTTTTTTCGGCACCTCGCGGCAATTGTCCGTAGGGCCGGTGGCGCTGGTTTCGGTCCTGGTGCTTTCCGGCATCGGAAAATTCGCCGAACCCAATACCCCTGAATTTATCGGGTTAGCCGTTGCCACGGCCACCATTGCCGGTTTAATTCAACTGCTGTTGGGCGGATTGCGATTGGGATTCCTCATCAATTTCCTGTCCCATCCGGTCATTTCCGGATTTACATCGGCGGCGGCCTTCATCATAGGGTTCAGCCAGTTGAAGAGCCTGGTGGGCATCGACCTGCCGAGGAGCAACCAGCTTCATGTGCTGCTCGCATCCCTGGCAAAGAATCTGCATCAGATCAACTGGGCGGTAATGGGTATCGGCCTTTCGAGCCTTGCCCTGATCCTGATCCTGAAGAAAATCAGGAAATCCTTTCCGGGCGCTTTGCTCGCAGTAGTGATCTGGACGCTGATCGTGTGGGTGTTCGGGCTGCATGAAAAAGGCATCGAGATTGTCGGAGAGGTACCGAAAGGCCTGCCGGGCTTCATGATCCCAAAATTGAGCGGCGGCGTACTGACCGAATTGTTGCCGCTGGCGCTCACCATCTGCCTCATCAGCTTTATCGAAACCCTTTCGATTGCCAAGACGATCGAAGCCAGGCACAAGAGCTACCGCGTGATCCCCAACCAGGAACTGATCGCACTGGGCCTGACCAAGGTCGGCGGGTCGTTCTTTCACGCGTTTCCCACTACCGGGAGTTTTACCCGCTCCGCGATCAATGACCAGGCCGGGGCCAAAACTACCCTGTCCTCGTTCTTCGCCGCCTCGCTCATAGCGCTGACCTTACTTTTCCTGACCCCCTTGTTCTATTATCTGCCCAAGGCGGTTTTGGCTGCTATCGTTATCTCGGCGGTGCTGACCCTGATCAACTACCGGGAGATGATCGAGCTGTGGCGCACCGACCGGCGGGACTTTTTTGCCCTTGCAGCTACATTCATACTCACCCTTTTTGTCGGCATTCAACAAGGCGTATTTACCGGCATTATCTTATCCTTGCTGCTGATCCTTTACCAGAATTCAAAACCCCATGTCGCTGTACTGGGCAAACTGCCCGGTCAGGACAAATACAGGAATATACTTCGTTTTCCGGAGGCTGAACAATGGCCCCATGTCCTGATGCTCCGGTTTGATTCCCAGATTTATTTCGGAAATGCTGAGTATTTCAGGGAAACCATTGAAAAGCTGAGCCAGGAAAAAGGCCCCGCATTGAAACTGGTGATCCTGGATGCCTCTTCCATACACGATATCGATTCCAGCGGCCTGAAAGTCCTGAAGGATGTGGTCCTTTATATGCGTTCGAGGAGCATTGCCTTTTGCCTTTCCGGCGCCATCGGCCCGGTCCGGGATTATTTGACCAAAACCGGATTGATCGATGAACTGGGAAGCGAAAACTTGTTTTTAACTGTACAGGATGCCCTGAACCGATATAATGAAGAGACCTTGGTGGCACAACAATAGCAAACCACAACAAACCCGCCTCCGTAACGCCCATGGCGTCACTATGGCGGGCGGAGCAAACAACAACAAACGACCATAAACCACAACAAACCCGCCTTCGCCGAGGCTTCGGCGGGCGGAGCAACAACAATAAACCACAACAAACAACAACAACAAACAACAACAACAACAAACAACAACAAACAACAACAACAATAAACAACAATAAATGAAATACGGCTTTGTAATTGACAACCGCAAGTGTATCGGCTGCCACGCCTGCACCACGGCTTGCAAATCGGAGCACGAGGTGCCTTTGGGCGTCAATCGCACGTGGGTCAAGCAGGTAGAAAAGGGGAATTTTCCCCATACCCGGCGGTTGTTTTCCGTAATGCGATGCAATCACTGTACGGATGCGCCCTGCGTAGAGATCTGTCCGGTTGAAGCGCTATTCATCCGCGACGATGGCATCGTGGATTTTGATAACAAGCGTTGTATCGGCTGCAAATCCTGCATGCAGGCCTGCCCGTACGACGCCCTGTATATCGACCCGGAAACGCATACCGCCGCCAAGTGCAATTACTGCGCTCATCGCATCGATGTCGGCCTGGAGCCGGCCTGCGTCAACGTTTGTCCGGAACATGCTATCATCTCCGGCGACATGGAGAATCCGGAAACGGAGATCTTCCAGTTGCTTGCCAAGGAGCAGGTGAGCGTCCGGAAAGCGGCCAAGGCCACCAAGCCCAACCTCTTCTATATCATGGGCGATGAGGCCTCACTCAACCCCATGGAAACGGACAAGGACGGGGTATATCTCTGGAATTCGCAATCCCGGGGGGTAGGTCACTTTGCCAAAGCCGCCGAAAAAATGGCCTTCACCAACGGCGATGTGGTAGACGCCTTGTTGCAGATCAACAATCAGGTAGCTACGCAGGCCGAGATCGCAGAGAAAGGCAAGGCCAAATCCATTGACCTGTTGATGAACAAACCGCGCCGGGTATACGATACACCCAACAAGGGCATCCTCTGGGGTTGGGAAGTTTCAGGTTATGTGCTGACCAAGGCGATCGCGGCGGGTGTTTTCCTGGTGCTGTTTGCCGGCCTTCAGTTGGGTTACGGCGATATCATTACCGCAGAAACCAAATGGCAGACCTTGGTTGCAGCCCTGGTCTTTCTGATGGCAACGGGCGCCCTGCTCGTCAAGGATCT
This sequence comes from Lewinellaceae bacterium, assembly GCA_020636325.1. GTDB lineage: Bacteria > Bacteroidota > Bacteroidia > Chitinophagales > Saprospiraceae > JACJYC01. The sequence continues at coordinate 24,172 of JACJYC010000003.1, read as the reverse complement.
TGACCAACCCGGCAGGTTCCTGTACGTCCTGTTGCGCCCCCATTGGTCCAGCTGGCTTGTCCGTGGAGGATATGCCATTACCGTGTTCGGCGGCCTGCTCACGCTTTGGGGGCTGACCATGTGGTTCGGCTGGGACGGCATCCAGCAGGTCACCCTTTGGGCAACGGCCGTACTTGCAGTCATTGCCGCCATCTATACGGCATTCCTTTTCGCTCAGGCCAAAGGCCGCGATTTCTGGCAAAGCCCGGCATTGGCGATCCACATGCTGACCCACAGCTTCATGGCCGGCGCCGCTGCCTTGCTGCTGCTCGGCGCCTTCGGCGGGGTTGATGCCGCCTGGACGGGGTTCCTGAAAACCACCCTGGCGATCAGTATTGTCGTCGGCCTGTTCACCATGCTGGCGGAACTCGCGACCACGCACCCGACGACTGAAGCCAAATTGACGGTGGAAACCATCCTGAAGGGCCGCTACCGGATGATGTTCTGGATCGGCGCTGTCCTGATCGGCAATATCGCACCGCTGGCCATCCTGATCTTCGGCGGACTGGAAACGCTGCCGATGGCGGTAGCCGGCGCGTTGGCCCTTGTGGGGATTTGGTTCACTGAGAAAATCTGGGTGGAAGCGCCCCAACGGATACCGTTGACTTGATTGGGGAGGAATTGAGGAATCGAGGAATCGAGGAATTGAGGAATTGAGGAATCGATGCAGTTCCTCTGATTCGAAGAAAAGGTCCGTAAGACCGAAATCCCTGTAACCAGGTCCGTAGGACCGCAATGTCAGTAAGATGGCTCAAAAGAAACACACCATAATAGAGCAGATCGCCGAAAAACTCGGCATCATCCCCAACCTGCACGGCGAAACGGAACCGGAGCTCCCGCGGTTGACCGAACCGGGCGACCTGACCAGCTTCCCGCCACCGGACAAATGGGACGACTGGACGGAATACGACCCCAAGGCTCACCCCCGCAAGGTGAAGCGCCACTATTCCATCGTGCCGACCACCTGCTTCAACTGCGAAAGCGCCTGCGGCCTGACGGCGTATGTGGATAAGGAAACGGGTGAGGTACGCAAATTCGAAGGCAACCCGTACCACCCGGCCAGCCGGGGGCGGAACTGCGCCAAGGGGCCTGCCACCATCAACCAGATCACGGACCCGGACCGGATCCTGTACCCGCTGAAAAGGGTAGGGGCGCGCGGCGCCGGCCAATGGGAACGCGTCAGCTGGGAGGAAGCCCTCAACGATATTGCCGGACGGATCGGCAAAGCCATCAGTGAAGGGCGGAATAACGAAGTGGCCTACCACGTCGGCCGCCCGGGGCACGAAGGGTATATGGACCGCGTGCTGCAGGCCTGGAATGTCGACGGTCACAACAGCCATACCAATATCTGCTCCTCCGGCGCCCGGTTCGGGTACAACCTCTGGTACGGGTACGACCGGCCGTCGCCGGACCACGCCAACGCCAAATTCATCCTCCTCATCAGCGCGCACCTGGAAAGCGGACACTATTTCAATCCGCATGCCCAACGCATTATCGAGGGCAAGATGAAAGGCGCCAAACTGGCCGTAATGGACCCGCGGTTGTCCAATACCGCCAGCATGTCGGACTATTGGATGCCGACCTATCCGGGTTCTGAAGCAGCCGTACTGCTGGCCATGGTGAAGGTCATCCTGGATGAAGGCCTTTACAACCGCGAGTATATGGAAAACTGGGTGAACTGGGAGGAATACCTGAAAAAGGTCCACCCCGGCGCGCCGATGACTTTCGAAAGTTTCATTGAAAAACTCCGGGACGAATACAAGGAATACACCCCCGAATTCGCCGAAAAGGAAAGCGGCGCCAAGGCCGCCATGGTCGTGGATGTCGCCCGCCAGATCGGCCAGGCCGGCACCCGGTTCGCTTCCCACAACTGGCGAAGCGCTGCCAGCGGCAACCTCGGCGGCTGGGCGGTCTCCCGGGCCCTGCATTTCCTGCAGGTGATCACCGGCAGCGTGGGCACGGTAGGCGGCACCTCGCCGAATACCTGGAACAAGTTCAAACCAAAGTTCTTCGATACACCGCCGGCGCAAAAATTCTGGAATGAATTGCATTTTCCGAATGAGTACCCGCTGGCCTTTTTTGAAATGAGCTTCCTGTTGCCGCATTTCCTGAAGGAAGGCCGCGGCAAGCTGGATGTGTACTTTACGCGGGTATTCAACCCGGTCTGGACCTATCCCGACGGCTTCTCCTGGATCGAGGCGCTGTCGGATGAGCGCAAAGTGGGGCTGCACGTGGCACTCACCCCGACCTGGAATGAAACCGCCTTTTTTGCGGATTATGTATTGCCGATGGGCCTCGCCTCCGAAAGGCACGACCTGAACAGCTACGAAACACACGGCGCTACCTGGATCGCCTTCCGCCAACCCGTGTTGCGGGAGGTGGCCAGGCGTGCGGGCAAACCCGTAGAATTCACCTACGAGGCCAACCCCGGCGAAGTGTGGGAAGAGGACGAGTTCTGGATCGAGCTCAGCTGGCGCATGGATCCCGACGGCAGCCTGGGCATCCGCGATCACTTCAAATCGCCCTACCGGCCTGGTGAAAAGGTCAACATCGACGAATATTACCAGTTTATTTTTGAAAATGTGCCGGGACTGCCGGATGTGGCCAGGAAGGAAGGCCTGACTGAGCTGGATTACATGCGCAAATACGGAGCCTATGAAGTGGAGCCCTATTCCTACAACAAGCACCTCAAAGCAGTGCCCGAGGCCCAGCTCAACGGCTCGGTCGTCGACCCGGAAACCGGCGTCATCAACAAGGACGGCGCCAATGTAGGGGTCATGGTGCAAGGCAAGGCTTATGTGGGCTTCCCGACGCCTTCCCGCAAGAACGAATTCTACTCGCAGACCATGGTCGACTGGAAATGGCCGGAATACGCCGTCCCGACCTATATCAGGAGCCATATCCATCCGGACAGCCTCAACAAAGATGCCGGAGAATATTGCCTCGTACCGACCTTCCGCCTGCCCACCCTCATTCACTCCCGTTCGGGCAACGCCAAATGGCTGACCGAGATCTCCAACCGCAACCCCATCTGGATGCACCCCGAGGATGCCAACCGGTTCGGCTTCAAGACCGGGGACCTGGTGCGGATGAACACGGATATCGGCTATTTCATCGACAAGGTATGGGTGACCGAAGGCATGAAACCCGGTGTGGTAGCCTGTTCGCACCACCTGGGTCGCTGGCGCCGCCAACAGGATGCCGGCAACCGCTGGGCGACCAATACGGTGAACGTACAGAACGACGGCAAGGGCGGCTGGAAAATGTCGACCGTGAGCGGCATCCGGCCTTTTGCCAGCGACGACCCGGACAGCAAACGCATTTTCTGGTCGGACGGCGGCGTACACCAGAACATCACCCATGCCGTGCACCCCGATCCGATCAGCGGCATGCATTGCTGGCACCAGCGCGTGCGCATCGAGCGGCCCCAACCCGGCGATGAATACGGCGATATCTTCGTAGACACCAACAAGTCGTTCGAAATTTATCAGGAATGGCTCAAAATGACGCGCCCCGCCCCCGGCCCGGACGGCTTGCGGCGGCCGCTGTGGTTTGCCCGGGCTTTGCGGCCGGATAAGAGTACGTTTTATTTGTAACCGGTTATTTGCCCAACCCCTGAAAATCCTTGGCGGGCTGTTTTCGAATGTTTATATTGGGCCTGAATTTGGATGGTCTTGGCCAATGAAACGAGAACCTTCATCGGCCTTTTTTTCCAAAATTGATAGCGGGTACAAAAGGCATAAGCAGCATTATTGAAAACAGAAAGGGGGCAAATGAAAAAATCGATAACTTCTGAATTGAACAGGTATTTAAAAGAATTGGACCGGAACGAATTGGAGAACGAAGTCAAAAAACTTTATTCAAAATTTGATCAGGTAAAGAAATATTATGAAATGGAACTCAGTCCGGATACTTCCGGAATATTGAATGAGTACAAAAACAAAATAAAGCAGGAATATTTTCCAAACAGGGGTTTTGGAAAAGCCAGGAGCGGCGAGAGCAGAAAAATAATTTCTGAATTTAAGAAAATATCAATTTTTAAAAAAGATGTGATTGAACTGCTGCTTTACCGGGTAGAAATGATGATTGAATTCTCCAATGCTTACGGAGGGATTGACGAACCATTTTACAATTCCCTCGAAAGTTCTTTCAAAGAAGCTTGTAAAACAATCCAGGAGGAAAAACTGGAGCAGGAATACGGGGCTGCATGCCGGGAATTGATTGAGAGAACTTATAGTACAGGCTGGGGGGTATCCGACGGATTGGAGTATATTTATGAGGATTATTTAGGGGATCTGGGCATTTGATTTTTTTATAGGGAAACCAGGTTCTGGACAGGAAGTTGTTGAACCGTTGAAGAATTAATATAACCCTGAAACCGCTTCCTACCCGCCCCAAACCTCCGACAAGGTCGGATGCGCAAATGGCGACCGCACCACCCGCTCCCAGGAGATCCCCTCGTTGATGGCCAGCTGGATGGGAGACAATACCTCCGATGCGTGATGCCCGAAAGCGGCGGCCCCCAGGACCAATCCCGTGGTGTTGTCTACCTGAACGCGGATCAACCCTTCCGCATAATCGTTGATGGCGGCTTTGAGGTTGCCCTTCCAGTTGAACGAATGGAAGGTTGCCTTCGGATTGGGGGCCATACTGCCCACCTGCACCACATTGGGTTGGGTATATACGGCTTCCATCGTGACGGGCGCCGGAGAATCGTCTGCCTGGCCGAGAATGGCGCGAACGGCTTCGCGGGCCTGACTGCGCGCCCGGTTGGCCATCATCGGGGCGCCGGTCATATCGCCGATCGCATAGACATCGGGCAGGGATGTTCGGCTCCACCGGTCGACCGAAATGAATCCGCCGGGGAGTTGTTGAAGCCCGTCCGGGATTTCCGGCCAGAAACTCAGGTCGGGGGTGCGGCTGATGGCGATAAAACCGAAATCGGCGGTATAGACCCCGCCTTCCGTGTCCGTGACCGTCACCTTGTTGCCTTGTTGTTCGGCAGCCGCAACGGTGACACCGGTTTTGATGCTGATGGGCAATCTGCCGGTGACATACCGCGAAAAGGCGCCCACTACTTCGGCGTCAATGGTTGGTAATAGTTGGTTGTTTTTTTGCAGGATGGTGACCTCCGTGCCCATGGAGGCAAAAGCAAAAGCATATTCTGTACCCGTTACGCCGCCGCCCATCACGATCATGCTTTTCGGGATCTCGTTGAGCCTGGGGCTGATCCGGGGTGCGATGATATGGTCCATATTGGGCTTTACGGCCGGGGTGAACCGCGGGCCTGAACCGCCGGAAACGATTAGGTGGTCGTATTTCACCGTTGTGTCCGGTGTATTTTCATTGGCGATGAGCACCTGACCCGGCCCGGCCCATTTTGCGGTACCCTGGATCAGGGGCACGCCGGCCGATTCGAGTTGTTGCTGCTGAAAGGCCGCTTGCTCGCCAGCCGTTTTCTGGATCCAGGCGCGCAGGGCCTCGTGGTTGAGGGAAACCGGTACATCGATCAGGCTGCCCAGGACGGGATGTCCCAGGCCTTTGTGTACCGATTCGGCTACCTGGAGCCAGGCTTTGGAGGGCAGCAGGCTGCTCCACGTGGCACGCCCCCCGAGGGGCATGTTGTGGACGAGCGCCGTTTTCAGTCCGGCATCAGCGCCTCGCCGGGCTGCTTCGACGCCACCAGGCCCGCTGCCGATCACCAATAGTTCGTAATGGTCCATTTGTGTGTTCTAATGCTTTTCAGCCGACCAGGCCGTATACCCGCCGACCAGATTGTACAAGTGCCCGAAGCCTTGTTCTGCCATGGCCGTACAGGCCGAAACGCTGCGGCGGCCGCTGCGGCAGTATACCAGATAGGTCTTGTCCTTGTCCAGTTGGCTTGTTTTCTGGGCGAAGGACGGGTCGGTTACATCAATCTCGATGGCGCCGTCGATCTTGCCCATGGCCGTTTCCTGCGGAGTGCGGACATCCAGCACCACAACATCCTCGTGCATCATCTTATCAAATTCAGCCACGCTCAGGTTGGTAAACGGCGACTGGGCTGCCGGCGAAGAATGCTCACCCGTAGCCTGCTGGGTTTTCGGCTGACAGGAAAAGGCGATCATCACAACGGTAAGCAACGGAATAATTCTGGTCAATTTCATTGTTTAAAGGTTAAAAACTGCGCCGCCGTTGGATGGGAGGCGCAGCGTTTTTTATAATATCACACGACAATTCTTAATTCAGGGACCTTTTTGCCAGGTAGAAATCCACTTTTTCGTATTCCGTATTGGCAATGCGTTCTTCCATTTGTTCCAGCGTTTTTGGCGGCGGCACAATGGCTTTGTCGCCAGGCTTCCAGTTGACCGGAAGGGCGCAATTGTTGGCGTCCACCGTCTGGAGGGCGATCAAGGCGCGCTGGATCTCTTCCATGTTGCGGCCTACATTAAGCGGATAGTACATCAGCAACCGGATCGTGCCTTTGGGATCTATGAAGAACACTGCCCGAACAGCCGCCGTCATGCTTTCTTCAGGATGGAGCATCCCGTACAATTGAGCGACTTTCATGTCCAGGTCGGCAATGATCGGGAAATCCATGTAAACCTGCGTTTTTTCCCGCACATTGTTCACCCATGCCAGGTGTGAGTGAATGCTGTCGATGCTCAACCCCAACAGTTTCGTATTGTGTTGGGCAAACCATTCCTTGTCAACCGCGAAAGCTGACATTTCGGTCGTACAAACCGGCGTAAAATCGGCCGGGTGGGAGAACATCACAACCCAGCTCCCTTTATTGTATTCTGAAAATCGGATGGGGCCCGCAGTCGTAATCGCTTCAAAATCGGGGGCTTTTTCGCCGATCCTGGGCATGGTTTTTATATCGGTATTTTCCATGGTATTGTTTGTTTTTGAAAAATGATCGTAAAATCAATTCTGCCTTTTTTATCGGCTTGAATTGTTTTACAAAGATCGGCCGTCTAGTGAAATTAGTCAGTGATGTGCATCACATGGAGGTGTGATCCGGGGTGAATTTTGGTTGGTGGTTATTGTTGTTTGTTGATGTTTATAAGGTTTATAATGGTTTATAATGGTTTATAATGGTTTATTTTGGTTTATAAGGTTTATTTTGGTTTATAATGGTTTATTTTGGTTTGTGGCGGACGGAACAACAATGAACCAGAATAAACGAAAATAAAAACCAGGTGATCAGCTATAAATCCGCATGATCTTCTTCCGCATGATGAAATAATTGACGATCCCCGTAAGGGTGAGGGCGATCCCAATGCCGGTGAAGGCCCAGGCCAGCCAATCGAGGTTGCCGCTCTCATTGAGGTGAAAGATCCCAAGGGCGGTGGCTACAAAGTAGATGCCTGTTCTGACAAAGGATAAGAAAGTCCGTTGATTCGCCAGCCGGGTCCGGTCAATGGCAAGCGTATCCCGAAGGATTAACTCATCTGTTTCGGGGTGCGTAGGCGCTGATTTTTTGATCACATTCATATTTGCATTTATTTTGGATCCAGCAATCATCTTCCATCCGACGAAGCCGCAGGCGAAGTCGGACTCTCACCCTCTCACCCCCTCACCCCCTCTCACCCTCTCACCCTCTCACTCTCTCTCAATTCGCCTGCAACAAATACTCCTTATAATCCCGAACCGCATCTTTATGCACCGAAGAATTATCAAAAGCATCCACTGCCTGTTGATTGCTCATGAAAAAGCTGTCCTCTCCGATGGCGGGGGTAAGGCCCCACTTGTTCAGGGCATCCCGGACAGGCCCTATGACGCTGGTGAAAAACACCTGTACGCCCCGGTTGCGGCACCCTTTTACCCATTCTTCAAGAGCGTGGACGGCGCTGCTGTCGAGGTGACTGATACTTTCGGCGTTGAGGACGATGAGCCGAAGCGCTCCGCCTTTGGCAGCCGTGAGCTCGGCCAGTTTATCGTTGAAATAATTGACGTTGGCAAAATAGAGCGGGCCGTCAAACCGGACGACCAGCAGGTCGGGGCGCTCCTCAAGGTTGGGAAACCGGTCCACATTCCGGTAGAACGGCGAACCCGGTACCTTGGCCAGTTCGGCAACGTGCGGCCGGGTCGATCGGTAAATCACCACGCCCAGCGACAACAATACGCCGGCCCCGATCCCTTTTTCGATCCCAAGCAGCAAGGTGACAATAAATGTGGCCAGCAGCATCCAGAAGTCAGCCCGGTCATTGCGCCACAGCCGGACGGCTTCCTTGTGATCGATCAGGCCTGCAACGGCTACCAGGATCACGGCCGCCAGCACCGAATTGGGCAGGTAATAGAACAACGGTGTCAGGAACAGCAGGGTCAGTACGATCAGCCCCGCGCTGATGATGCCGGCTAGTCCGGACCGGGCGCCGGCCTGGTCGTTGACCGCTGTTCGGGAAAACCCGCCGGTCACCGGATAACTCTGGAAAAAGGCCGCGCCGAAATTGGCTACGCCCAACCCGATTAGCTCCTGGTTGGCGTCCACCTGGTAATCCTTGTGTTTGGCCTGGATGGCTTTGGCTACGGCAAAACTTTCCATGAATCCGACCAGTGAAATGGTCAGCGTCGCGGGGATCAGCGCCTGCCAGTAGGCCGGATCGAAGGACGGAACCGAAAACCCGGGTAACCCGGAAGGAACGGTTCCTACGATTTTTACGCCCTGATCCACCAATCCGAAACCCCAAACGGCGAGAATACCCAGAATAACGGCGACCAATGCCCCGGGTATGGCCTTGTGCAGTTTTTTTATATTCTTAATGACAAGAATGGCGGCAATCCCAATCCCGAAGGTGACCAGGTTGGTTTCGCCGATATGCTGCGCCACCGACCCGACGATTTCATAGGCGTGCTCGCTGTTGGGGATCTTGATGCCCAGCAGGTGTTTCAACTGGCTTAGGCCGATGATGATGGCGGCAGCCGAAGTGAACCCGCTGATGACCGGGTGCGACAGGAAATTGACCAGAAAACCAAGGCGGAAAGCACCCATCAGGAATTGCACGGCCCCTACCATGAAGGCCAGCGTCAGGGCCATGAGCAGGTAGGTCTCCAGGTTGTCGGGCTTGAGTGCGCCGATGCCCGCTGCCGTCAGCAGGGAAACCATGGCGACGGGACCTACCGCCAATTGCCGCGAAGTGCCGAACAAGGCGTACAACACCAGCGGGATCGTCACCGCATACAACCCGTGGATCGGCGGCAAACCCGCCAGCATGGAATAAGCCATCCCCTGGGGAATGAGCATCACACCAACGGTCAGGCCGGCGGAAAGATCGCCGGATAACCATTCTTTTTTGTAATTGGGCAACCAATCCAGGGCAGGAATATGCTGTTTGATCTTCATTTTGGCGAAATGATAGGTATTGGGGTGCAAAGTTAGGGGGCGGAACCTTTGCAGTCAGTGATGTCGGTTACACAGGGGGGATTTGGTTATTGGTTTATGGGTTGATTGGTTGATTGGTTGATTTGTTTATTTGTTTATTTGAACGGGACCGTTCAAGATTTTATGTCAACAGGGTTTTGGAAATGTGCAAAATGTTTAAAATCAATACTTTGTCTCTTTGTTGCTTCGCGGAAAAACACTGTATTAAACGACCTCATTTGATCGGTCTCTCAAATCCCCGAATCAACAGATCCCCGAATCAACAGATCAACAGATCAACATCAAAATATCGCCACCAACCCCAGCCCCAGCCAGTCACCGCGATGGATCGCCCCGACGCCGTCCTGCGTAAAGTAGTTGTTCACCGTAGCGCCGTTGCCGGCTGCGCCCGGGGCGGCGTCCCGCAAAGTATAGTGCAGGGAGAGTTTCAGGTCGGGATTGAAAAAGAGGTTCACCCCGAGGTCGATGATCTGCTCTTCGCCGGACGGGGATTTCACGGAAGCGGCATCTGCCTGGGCCTGGGCATCCGTTTCGCCGTTGTAGCGAACAAACATGGCCAGCGGTTCCAGTACGTAGCCGTTTTTGAGGTAGATATTGTATCCCATCCGGATATAGCCCGTACCGGCGTTTACGGTAAAGTCGCGACTGACATCGGTGGCATCCTCGTGGCCTTTCCGGACCAGGCGGCTCCAGTCTCCGTCGAGCGTGAGGTGGCCGAGGTTCAGCAGCACGTCTACACCCAAGGCGGAATTGGCCTTGAAAAGGTCCGTCTGTCCCTGAGCGGAACCCGCCAGACCGATCGTAAGGCCTTTGCGTTTGCCGAAATAATTGATCTTATGGCTGACCGTATAGGTCCTGGATTCCGGGTCGCCGATGTGAACGGTCAATCGCCCGGTCAGCATCGGGCTGTATTGTTTACCGACCGAATTCCCGCTGTAACCTTCGAACACGGGGGTGAAAATGCCCGCGTCATAACCCAGGGTCAGCTTGCTGTCAGCATGGGCGAACAACCCGCCCGCATTGATGCCGAAGGCGCGCCCGGGGCCTATGCCGGTGAGGTGGCGGCGCAGGTAATTCTGCGACCAGGCCTTTTCCATGGAGGTGCTCTGCAAAGCAGCCGTCATGCTTTCCCGCCCGAATTGCGGTACAAAATACCCGCCGACGATGTTGAGCTTTTCCGAACCGTGCAATACCCGCCACTGTACGTATGCATTCCACAACCGGAGTTGGGGTGAGCTGCCGTTGTTGGCGCCGGCTTCCGTTCCCGCCAGGACATCCCTTCCGACCAGGTCAAACGCGGCCGTCAGGTTGAACTGCAGGTCCTCATATGGCTGACCTTTGAACGTAAGCCTCGAACGCCTCAGCTGGACATTCATCCGGTTGTCCACCCGGTCATATTGTCCCGTTTTTGAATTGTAAACTGCTTCATCAAAGGTGTAGCTGCTCCAGAGTTGAAAACCCACGCTGGTTTTGAGCTTGAAACTTTCCAGTTTTTTGGTCCAACCCGAACTATTGGATTCTTGCGCCATTATATATATAGGCGCTGAGAGGAACAATAAGAGCATCCAGGCTTTGTTTTTCATCTTCTTGTTTTTTTAACCGGGACAAAATTAGGGGCGGAGCGATGCGTGGACGGTGATCCGGGTCACAGAGGGGGAGAGGGTGAGAGGGTGAGAGAGGTGAGAGGGTGAGAGAGGTGAGAGGGTGAGAGGGTGAGAGGGTGATGATGCGTAAATTCGGCGTGATTATGGCGGATGTAAGCCTGATTTTGTGCAAGCCCTTTATTTACAGCTAAAAACGCTTCGGCCGGTCTGCAAGATCGGCGACCGGATCGCCCGGAATGACAAATGTCACCCATCCGGGATGACAAAAATCACCTATCATTGTGATCCTTTTCACAAAAACCGGCCTGGCAAGGGGTGTAACTTTGCCATCACGGAATTAGAAATTTGCTAACATAAAACCAATTAAACATGAAAGTTGAACAAATCTATACCGGATGCCTGGCTGAAGCCGCTTATTATATTGAAAGCAATGGCGAAGCTGCCATTATTGACCCCTTGCGTGAAACCGAACCTTATATTGAAAGAGCTGAAGCGGACGGCGCCAAGATCAAGTACGTATTGGAAACCCACTTCCACGCCGACTTCGTATCGGGTCACCTCGACCTGGCCAAACAAACCGGCGCGACCATCGTTTACGGCCCGACTGCCAAGCCGAATTTTAACGCCCATGTTGCCAAAGATAATGAGGAACTGAAAATCGGGAAAGTCAGGATTCAGGTCCTGCATACCCCCGGCCATACCATGGAAAGCACCACTTTCCTGCTCAAGGACGAAAACGGCAAGGACTACGCCATCTTTACGGGCGACACGCTGTTCCTCGGCGATGTAGGCCGTCCGGACCTGGCCATCAAAGCCGGTGAAATCACCCGGGAAGACCTGGCCGGATTCCTGTTCGACAGCCTTCGCAACCGCATCATGCCGCTGGCTGACGACGTGCTGGTGTATCCCGGCCACGGCGCCGGTTCGGCATGCGGTAAAAAAATGAGCAAGGATACCTGGAGCTACCTCGGCGACCAGAAAAAACTGAATTACGCCCTTCGCCCGGATATGACCCGTGATGAATTCGTCAAGGAAGTCACGACAGGCCTCGTCGAACCGCCGCAATATTTCCCCAAAAACGCGATGATGAACAAAATGGGCTACGACAGCATCGAGGATATACGCCGCCGCGGCCTGCAGGCCCTCAATGTCCGCGAATTCAAAACGGCCTGGGAAGCCGAAGACGCCCTGGTGATCGATACCCGTCCGCAGGAAAAATTCGCCAAAGGGTTCATCCCCGGCTCCGTGTTCATCGGTGTCGACGGCAGCTTTGCCATGTGGGTAGGCGCCCTGATCCAGGACCTGAAAACGCCCATCCTGTTTGTAGCCGAACCCGGCCGCGAAGATGAGGTGGTGACCAGATTGTCGCGCGTAGGCTATGACAACCCGATCGGCTACCTCGAAGGCGGTTTTGAAGCCTGGACAGCTGCCGGCGGAGATGTCGATACCATCAACGAAATGGACGCTACCCAGCTGGCGCAGCATTTCGACGGCAAGAACCTCTCCGTGATGGACGTTCGCAAAGCCAGCGAATACAACGCCGAACACCTGGTAGGCGCTTTCAACTTCCCGCTGGACTTCATCAACCGCAACATGAGCACGATCGATCGCAACAAGACCTATTACATCTATTGCGCATCCGGCTACCGGTCTGTCGTAGCGGCTTCGATCCTCAAGACCCGCGGATTTGAACAGGTCGTCAATGTGCGCGGCGGCTATAAAGCGCTTGTTGAAACACCGCTGAAACGCACCGAATTTGTAGAGCAATTAACGGAGTTGTAAAACCCCGTTGACATACTGGATAGGTTAGAATCAGAGAAAGAATTGGTTCAAAAGGGGCAGATCACGCGATTTGCCCCGTTTTTTTTTCCATCCGGCCGGTCCTTGAACGGGAATTCGAGAAAACTGTGCGTATGTGATGCACATCACTGACATTGGTTTCGGGATGGTTTAATTTTGTATCTGTAAATGCCGGTAAAGGCAAATAAAGCATCCAATTTTTTTGATTCTAACCAATAAAAACATGAAGGTAGAGCAAATTTATACCGGCTGCCTGGCAGAGGCGGCCTACTACATCGAAAGCGAAGGCGAAGCCGTAATCATAGATCCGTTGCGCGAAACCAGGCCTTACCTGGAAAAACTGATGGAAACGGGCGCTAATCTCAAATACATCTTTGAAACGCATTTTCACGCCGATTTTGTTTCCGGGCACGTAGACCTGGCCAAAAAGACAGGCGCTGCAATCGTATACGGACCCAACGCCGAACCGGATTATGAAGTCCGCAAGGCCAGGGACGGCGAAGAGATCCGCCTCGGCAAGGTCACCTTCAAAGTGCTGCATACGCCCGGCCATACCATGGAAAGCACGACTTACCTGCTTCGGGACGAATCCGGAAAAGATTATGCCATCTTCACCGGCGACACGCTGTTCCTCGGCGATGTAGGCCGCCCTGACCTGGCCATCAAACAGGGCAAGATCACGCGCGAAGACCTGGCGGGTTTCCTGTTTGACAGCCTTCGCAACAAGATCATGCCCCTGGCGGATGATGTGATCGTTTATCCGGCCCACGGCGCAGGTTCCGCATGCGGCAAAAACCTCAGCTCCGATACCTGGGGATACCTCGGGGATCAGAAAAAAACCAATTACGCACTGCGTGCCGACATGACCCGGGATGAGTTCATCCGGGAAGTTACCGCAGGCCTGACGCCGCCCCCGCAATATTTTGCCAAGAACGCCATGATGAATAAATCGGGCTATCAGAGTTTTGACAAGGTATTGGAAAAAGGCGCCATAGCCTTGAACCCGGAAGCTTTTGAAACGGTCATGGCGCAAGAGGATGCACTCGTCCTCGATGTCCGTCCCGTCGAAGATTTTGCAGCGGGCCACGTGCCCGGGTCCATCTTTATCGGCCTGGACGGCAGCTTCGCCCCCTGGGTAGGCGCCCTGATCGTTGATCTGCAGCAGCCTATCCTGATCGTGGCGCCGGAAGGCAGGGCGGAAGAAACGGTCACCCGCCTGGCCCGCGTAGGTTATGACAACACGCTGGGTTATCTCGAAGGCGGGATCAACGCCTGGAAAGCAGCCGGCAAAGCAGCCGCTTCGATCGAATCGATCTCCGCAGCTGAATTGGAGCACCGGTACAATCTGGCCGGCGCCGACCTGAACATCCTCGATGTGCGCAAGCCCTCGGAATTCGTTTCGCAGCACCTCCTGGATGCGGTCAATTACCCGCTGGATTATATCAACAACAATATGGGCAAACTCAAGCGGGGAGACACTTACTACCTCCATTGCCGCAGCGGTTACCGCTCAATGGTAGCCGCCTCGATCCTCAAAGCGCGCGGCTTCGATCAGGTGATCGATGTGGCCAACGGCTGGAAGGACCTGGAAAACACCGCCCTGCCCAAATCGGCATACGCCTGCCCGACGACCATCGACCAGGAAGTCCTGGACCAGGCGGTGCAGTCCGCACTTTAGTAAATCAAAACCTTCTTCAAGGTTTAACCATAAGGATTGAAAAAATGGAAAAGAAACTGTCATTTCAGGACCTGATCAATACGCCGACGCCCGTATTGGTCGACTTCAGCGCCGAATGGTGCGGTCCGTGCAAGGCAATGGCGCCTATTCTGAAAGAGGTGGCTTCCAGTATCGGAGAGAAGGCCCGCATTGTGAAGATTGACGTGGACAAGAATCCCGGAGTGGCCAATCATTTCCAGATCAGGGGGGTGCCGACGTTCATCCTGTTCCAGGACGGAGAGGTCAAGTGGCGGCAATCCGGCATGCAGTCGGCCTACAGCCTTACCCAGGTGATCAACCAGTACGCAAAGAACAACTAAGGTTACCGATCCGCAGCAATGCCGAAAGGAATGCTGCGGATTCCTGTATTTGACCGGGAAATAGCGTTGACCTAACATTACCCTAACCGATAGTTATGGAATTCCTCAGGGATGTAATTTCAATTGTGAGTCAGCCCTGGCATTGGGCGGTTTCCGGCGCGGTCATCGCGGGTATCATGTTCCTGCTGCTTTGGTTTGGAGAACGGTTCGGGGTTTCCCGGTCGTTCGAAACCCTGTGCAGCATAGCGGGCGCCGGCCGCAAGGTGAGTTATTTCAATTTTGACTGGCGGCGCTATAACTGGCTCCTGACCTTCATCGGCGGGTCGGTTGCCGGTGGTTTCATCGCCGTATACCTGTTGCCTGCCGATGAACCGGTGAGGATCGCGCAGGCTACCGTTGAAGCTTTGCAGAAAATAGGGGTAAAAACCCCGGAAACCAAGGCCGAAGGGCTGGGGTTCCTGCCGGGCGAGTTGTTCAATTTTGCCAGTCTGGCCACGCTGAAAGGCTTGATCCTGATGGTCGGCGGCGGCTTCCTGATCGGTTTCGGCTCCCGCTGGGCCGGCGGTTGCACTTCCGGGCACGGCATCAGCGGCCTGGCCAACCTGCAGTTGCCGTCCCTGGTGGCTGTGATCGGATTTTTTATCGGCGGCCTGCTCATGACCCATTTGCTGCTCCCGCTGATCCTGAAGCTTTAGCGTTGACCCCGAGAACCGAATGGGGCCCAAACCATGCACAGGGCATTTTTGAATTGTTCAATCTTGTCCGTCAGTGTATATTAAAACCAAGGAGGCGCCATGAAATTGCTGAAATTTTTCGCTGTAGGCATCCTTTTCGGCCTGGTCATGACCAAGTCGGAAGCCATATCCTGGTTCCGCATCCAGGAGATGTTCCATTTCGACAGTTTTCATATGTTCGGCATCATCGGATCGGCAGTGGTATTCGGTGCAATTGGCATATATTTGCTGAAGAAAAAGGGCGTCAGGTCGATGATGGGTAAACCGTTGCAGCTTGACCCCAAGAAAATGGAAATAAAGCGATTGCTGCTTGGCGGGACGGTCTTTGGCCTGGGATGGGCCATGACGGGCGCCTGCCCCGGTCCGTTGTACGTTTTGCTGGGCCAGGGGGCAGGGGTCATCCTGGTAGTGATCGCCAGTGCAATCTTCGGCGCCTACATGTATGGAGTATTCAAAGCCAGGTTACCGCATTGACCTTCCGGTTGCAGCAGGCAGAAACCTCTTGTCGGTTTCCTGCTTTTTTTTATTTCTGGCCGGTGCGGTCGCTCAGTCCAAAACACCGGACTGGATCAAACGGATCGACCCGGTGCTGGGCATTCAGGTGTGGAGCGTTTATACCGTCAACGAGGCGGTTTTTAACCGGGATAGCAGCCGGTACGAAAGGATCCGGCCAAGGTTGAACACCATCGTCCGGCGTACCCGGTTCGGTGTCCGGTCGGAATTGTTCGAAGGGCTCAAGGTTGAGCTCCTATTTGGCCTGGATCAGGTGGGAAAGGAAGCCCTCTCAGGAGCGCCGGGCTCGGCCAACAACGGGTCCAGCCCGGTTATCAACCCGCTGAATGCGTTCGTGGCCTATTCGTTGCCGGGTTGCGGACAGGCGTTGAACCTGACCGCAGGGTACTTTACCCCGCAATTCGGCAGAGAAAGCGTGACGGGCTCATTCAGGGTCAGTTCGATGGAAAAAGCCGCATCGCAAACCTATATGCGCCGCCATATATTCGGCCCCGGCCCCGGCCGGCTCGGCGGCATCAATGCGGGCGGATTGCTGCTCGATACGGCATTACACATAGGCTGCCAATACGATTTCGGGGTTTTTAATCCCGTTTTTGACACCTACGGCAGCAACTCGTCCGGAGACTACAGTCCGGTAGTCTGGGTCGGCCGGGCTGTATTCAGCATCGGCGATCCGGAATCGAAGACTTACAAGCAGGTTCAGGAGTACAATTTCTTCAATCGCAGGAAGGGATTGTCCATCGGGATCGGTTTGGCCGGACAGGGTGCTGAAGCCGGATTTTTAAACAACCAGGCGTTCAATCTGGATGTTTTAATTAATTGGAAGGCCTTTAACCTGGCAGGCGAATGGGATCTGCTGAAAAGGAGATCCAGCCTGACGGACAACGGCCATGCTGAGGTCAGGGCCTATCGGGCGGACACGGGATGTTGCCGGCTCAGCTGGAATTTTCACATGCGGCATAACCGGTTTCTGGAACCCGTGGTAACCGCTGCCGTATTCAAAGGCCCGATGGACCCTGCCGGTCAAAAAACGGCGGAAGCCATGAAACTGGCATCCGGAAAGGATTACAGCCTGGAGGCAGGCGTGAACCTTCACCTGATGCCCCGAAAGCTCAAGGTCAACCTCCATTATACGTGGCGCCGCGGCGATGCCGGCTCAGCCGGCTCCGGCAGCACCGTCAATGCGTATTTTTCCCAGCCGGAAGTCGGCGCCATCACCCGCGGCAATTGGCTGGGCCTGGGCCTGCTGGCCATGTATTGATCCTGGTGACATGGAAATAATCAGATATGTATACTGAAAGCGGAGATATTTTACAGCTGGTGCGCCAGCATTTTCCTGAAATTGCCGAAAAAGGCCTGCAGGAAGAAATCGCCGAGGCCGGAAAGATATTCCACTATCGGGCCGGTGAAGTGATCATGGACTACGGCTCCTACGTCAAACTGGTGCCGCTGGTCATTGAGGGCAGCATCAAGGTCGTCCGGGAAGATGAAGGCGGAAACGAACTGTTCCTCTATTTCCTGGAAGCCGGCAACGCCTGCACCATGTCCTTCAGCTGCTGCATGATGGATAAAAAGAGCATCATCCGGGCCGAAGCCGAGGAAGATGTCACCTTTATCGGCATTCCGGTCCGGAAAATGGACGAGTGGATGCGCAAATACCAGAGTTGGAAGAACTTCGTGATGATGTCATACGATTACCGGATGACCGAACTGGTCAGGACCATCGACCGGATCGCGTTCCAGAAAATGGACGAGCGGCTCCTGGATTACCTGCGCAAAAAATCGGATACGGCCAACAGCAAGCTGATCAAGGCCACCCACCAGGATATCGCCGCTTCCCTGAACTCTTCGCGGGAGGCCGTTTCCAGGTTGCTCAAACAACTGGAACACATGGGCAAGGTCCGGCTCGGCCGGAACAGCATTGAACTGATCGAAACCCAATAAGTTCGTCATGGACGTTGAAATATTGGCGCGAATACAGTTCGCGTTTACCGTTGCTTTTCACTACATCTATCCGCCGCTCAGTATCGGATTAGGCCTCGTGATGGTCTTTATGGAAGGCATGTTCCTCAGGACCGGCAGGCAGGTATACCACCATATGGCCCGCTTCTGGACCAAGATTTTTGCCCTCACCTTCGGCATCGGCGTGGCGACCGGCATCGTGATGGAATTCGAATTCGGCACCAACTGGGCGGTCTATTCCCGGTATGTCGGCGACGTGTTCGGCAGCGCCCTGGCGGCTGAGGGCATCTTCGCTTTTGCCCTCGAAAGCGGCTTTCTGGGCGTATTGCTGTTCGGTTGGAACCGCGTCAGTCCGCGGGTGCATTTTATTGCCACCATAGGCGTCTGGCTCGGCTCCATGTTCTCCGCCATCTGGATCGTGGTGGCCAATTCCTGGCAACAAACGCCTGCCGGGTTCCATATCGTCGGAGAGGGGATGCTGGCCCGGGCAGAGATCACCGATTTCTGGGCCATGGTCTTTAATCCCTCCAGTGTTGACCGGGTGCTGCACGTCTGGATCGGAGCATTCCTGGCCGGGGCATTCCTGGTCATGAGCGTCCATGCCTGGTACCTCGTAAAGGGACGGCATGCGGAACTTTCCCGGAAAGGATTCAAGATCGCCCTTGCCATCGCGGCCGTTTCCTCGGTAGCGCAATTGTTCGCCGGCCACCGGTCCGCCGAAGTGGTGGCCCGTTACCAGCCGGCTAAACTGGCGGCCATGGAAGGCCATTTCGATACCCTGGAAACCGCCGACCTTTACCTGCTGGGGTGGGTGAATAAGGAAGATCAGCAAACGTCGGGCCTGAAAATACCCAACGGACTGAGCTTTCTGGTCAACGGCGACTGGGGCGCCAAGGTGCCGGGGCTGAATTCCTTTGCGGAAGCGGACCGCCCGGGCGCCGTCAACGCCGTTTTCCAGTTCTACCACCTGATGGTGGCGATCGGCATAGCGCTGATCGGGCTGACGCTGCTGGGCCTTGTGCAGTGGTGGCGCGGCAGGTTGTTCGAACAGCGATGGCTGATGCGGCTGTTTGTACCCGCCGTGATCCTGCCGCAGATGGCCAATCAGGTGGGGTGGTTCACCGCCGAGATGGGCCGGCAGCCCTGGGTGGTATACGGCCATTTGCGCACCTCTGAGGCCTTGTCCGAAGCGGTTACCGCGGGCCAGGTTCTGTTTTCCCTGATCCTGTTCACGATCATTTACCTGTTGCTGTTCGGGTTGTTCATCTATCTGCTGCACCGGAAGATCGTGAAAGGGCCTGAAGAGGGCGATGATTTCGTGCACCGTCCGAAGCAAGGCGCTATCTTTCAAGATTGATCCCCGATTCACAAATCCTCAAATCCTTCCAATATGGCCACCTTCCTGGGCATCGATTATCCAACCCTCTGGTTCCTGGTTGTCGGCGGGCTGTTCAGCGGTTACGCTATTCTGGACGGCTTCGATCTCGGCGCGGGGGCGCTGCATTTGTTTTTGAAAAAGGAGAACAGCCGGAGGATCGCGCTGAACGCGGTCGGCCCGGTTTGGGACGGCAATGAAGTCTGGCTGGTGATCGGCGGCGGGGCCCTTTTTGCGGGGTTCCCGGTCGTATACGCGTTCCTGTTTTCAGCCATGTATATCCCGTTTATGCTGTTTCTGGCCTTTCTGATCTTCCGGGCCGTTTCGATAGAATTCAGGAGCAAGGAGCCGATGTTGTGGTGGCGCAAATTCTGGGATATCAGCTACAGCGTTTCCAGCGTCATGCTGGCTTTTTTGCTGGGCGTGGTCCTGGGGAATGTGCTGCAGGGGGTGCCGGTCGGCGAGCATTTCAGTTTCCAGGGGCATTGGCTGCAATTCATCAACCTGTATGCGGTCATGGTGGGGGTTACGACGGTGGCCCTGTTCAGCATGCACGGCGCCATTTACCTGACGATGAAAACGGAGGGCAGGCTATTCGCCAAATTGACGCTGTTGCTGCGCCGGACGATCATTTTCTTTGTGGTCAGTTTCGCCCTGACAACGGTTTACACGCTGATCTACCTGCCCCATTTATCGGATGATTTCAAGGCATCGCCCGCCTTGTTCGTCCTGCCGTTGATCGCGATGCTGAGCATTGCCAATATTCCCAGGCTGGTTTCCAGGCATAAGTACCTGCAGGCTTTCATTTTTTCTTCCGTCACGGTGAGCATGTTGCTGATCCTGGTGGCATTTGAGCTGTATCCGAACATCCTGTTGTCGACGGTGGATCCCCAATTCAATATTGATGTGTACAATGCGGCTTCTTCCGAAAAATCCCTGGGCATCATGCTGCTGATCGCTTTGATCGGAGCGCCTTTGGTAGCGGCCTATACGATATTTGTGTTCTGGACCTTCAAGGGGAAGGTCAAGCTGGACGAAACCAGCTATTGAGCTGCCGGAAAGCGAAGAAAAGTTCTGTGGCGGGCGGCCCTATCCGGCAGTTATATTGAATCGGCTCAAAACCATCAAATCTTTATCGGTTGTGTGACCTGTGTCACAAACGAAAAGGGGTATCGTGTCCTATCTTGTCGTTGATAACGAAATATCTTTCATTTTCAACGAGTTGATATGACAAATAGCACTGCGTTTTCCGCCTGGCAGGAAACCGATGCGGGGCGTCAGATGCTGGACAGGTTCTCCGAAGAGAGGACGCTGACCGCCATCGAGCACCTGCTGTCCAGGCTGGATACCCTTGAAAAAGCTGTCGATAACCTCACCGTATTGATGCAGCAGGGCCCGGGCCTCGTTGCGATGGCCACCGACTCCATCGATGAGATCTATTCCAAGGCCGACGAACACGGCAACAGCATGGAAACCCACGTCAAGAACGGTCTGGAAATGGCCGGCAAACTGACGGCGCCCGGTATGCCCGAAAGGCTCGACCAGGTATTGACCATGACCAACCAGCTGCCGGGGATCATTGCCATGATGGCCGATACCGCCGATGAAATGATGCAAAAAGCGGTTGCAGGCGGCTTCGATCCGCAGGCCCTGGTATCTGTGGCCGGCGCCGCCAACCGGGCATTGACCGCCGCCGGCAACGAACCGCCGGCAAAGGCAAGCGGCATTTTCGGCCTGCTTCGCGCTTTGAAAGATCCCGATCGCCAGAAGGGATTGGGCTTCCTCCTGAACTTCCTGAAGCATTTTGGCAAGCACCTTTGATGTCGTTTCTGTCCGACCTCAATAACGATTTATAACAACAAATCAACTAAAAATGACTCACCATCAGATATTGATCATAGGCGGCGGTACAGCCGGTTTGACCATTGCCGCCATGTTGCGCAACCAGCCCGACGCCCCCCAGGTAACCATCATCGAACCCAATGAGAAGCACTACTACCAGCCGATCTGGACTTTGGTCGGCGGCGGTGTGTTTTCCAAAGATATCTCCGAACGGAATGAAGCCGACTTCATTCCCGACGGCGCTTCCTGGATCAAGGACAAGGTCGTTTCCCTCAACCCGGATAACAATTCCGTTGAACTGGCCGGCGGCGATACCGTTACGTACGACTACCTGGTGGTCGCAGCGGGCATCCAGATCGACTGGGACAAGATCCCAGGCCTGAAGGAAAGCGTAGGCAAACCCGGAACCGGCGTTTGCAGCAATTATTCCTTCCAGACGGTAGGCTCTACCTGGGACAATATCAAGAACCTGAAAAAAGGCCGCGCCATCTTTACCCAGCCGGCTACCCCCATCAAGTGCGGCGGGGCGCCCCAGAAGATCTGCTACCTCGCCGCCGATCATTTCCGCCGGACTGGCGTTCGCAAGGATATCGACGTCGTGTTCGCCAGTGCGGCTGGCAATATCTTTTCGGTGGCCAAATACGCCCGTTCCCTGGATAAGGTGATCGCCCGCAACAACATCAAGGCCATGTATTTCGAAAACCTGGTGGAGTTGAAGCCGGACAGGAAGATTGCCGTTTTCGAAAATATGAAGACCGGCCAGCGAACCGAAATGGAATACGATATGATCCACGTAACCCCGCCGCAGAGCGCTCCGGACTTCATCAAGGAAAGCCCGTTGGCCGCCGAAACCGGTTGGGTGAGCGTCGACAAGCATACAACTCAGCACACCAAATATCCCAATGTTTTCTCCTGCGGGGATGCCAGCAACCTGCCGACCTCCAAAACGGGGGCTGCCATTCGCAAACAGGCGCCGGTTCTGGTGGAAAACCTGCTGGCCGTCATGCGCGGTCAATCGCCCGGTCAAGCCTATGACGGCTACACGTCTTGTCCGCTGGTGACAGGATACGGCAGCCTGGTCATGGCGGAATTCGACTACAACCTGACGCCGCAGGAAACCTTTCCGTTCGACCAATCAAAGGAACGGTACAGCATGTACGCCCTGAAGGCTTACGGATTGCCGCAGCTGTACTGGCATGGGATGTTGCGGGGGAGGGAGTTTTAGAGGGTGAGAGGGTGAGAGAGTGAGAGGGTGAGAGGGTGAGAGAGGGTGTCTGTTCCTGAAATAGGTTGACATGATTAACTTTGCAAAATCATGAACAAAGGAGTAAAACAGCGTAAAACGATACGCTACAGTGAGTCATTTAAGATGGAAGTAATCCGTCGGATGGAAACGGAGGGATTAAGTGCTACAGGAGTAGCGAAGAAGTATGAGATCAAAGGGACCAACACGGTAAAGAAGTGGTTGGTACGCTATGGCAAGAATCATTTATTGTCGAAACAAGTACTGGTAATGGATATCAAAGAGCAAGATGTGGTCAAACGTTTAAAGCAAGAGAATGAAGAGCTTCGCAAACTGGTGGTGAACCTTCAGTTGGAAAGCCTGGCCAATGAAAGCTATCTGGAGATAGCCTGCGAACAATTGGGCGTAGACAAGGAGTCATTAAAAAAAAAGCGGGATCAAAAGTGATGCTCCGTGTTCATTCCAAGCTGGGAATACGGAAACTGGCCATTAGCATCCAAATGATTTGCCAATATTTCAGATATAGCCGAGCGGCTTATTACAAGAGCCAGGAGCAAAGCCTTCAGGAGTTGGATCAAAACGATACGGTATTGAATTTGGCGCATCGGGAACGATACTTGCAGCCCCGATTAGCTACCGATAAAGTATTTCGATTACTTCAGCCGGAGTTGGCTGCCAGATCCATTAAGATGGGTCGGGATAAATTCTACGAGCTATTTCGGAAAAACGGGATGTTATTGGAAAAGAAGGCCGGCGGCACGCGGACAACGAATTCCGATCATGCTTATCGCCGATACAGCAACTTATTGGTAAACAAAGAAATAACAGCTCCCAATCAAGTATGGGTATGCGATATTACCTACATTAGTGTAAATGCGAGTTGGATGTACTTGTGCCTGATCATGGATGCATATAGTCGAAAAATTGTAGGCTGGTGTTTACATGATACGCTGGAGATGGAGGGTTGCATAAATGCCTTGAAACAGGCGTTGAAAACTTTACCGGCGGGGTTTGATCATAAGCAGTTGATCCATCACTCCGATCATGGGGTACAATACTGTTGCCATGCTTACCGGTCTATTTTGCACAAGCGCAAGATGCAGATCAGTATGGCGGCCGTGGGAGATTGTTACGAAAATGCACAAGCAGAGCGGCTCAACGGCATACTCAAACAAGAATATGCCTTGGGCCAATGGATTCCTACCCGGCAAATGGCGCAAAGCATGACGGCTCAGGCTGTGAAGCTATACAATACACGGCGGCCGCATCGGGCTTTAGACATGAATACTCCAGAACAAGTCCACTGCGGAAAAATGGCAAAGGTCCGGATGCATTGGCCAAAGAAAAAGACCAAACAGACCGTCAGCCAAACGGATAGAACAGCAATCCATGCAGCTTGAACAGACAGCTGTTAACGACTTATAAAAGCTTTTTTGGGGAAAAAGCTTTACCTGCGATTTGGGTGTTAAAAAACTTCGCTACGCTTCGTTTTTCAACACCCAAATCGCAGGTCCAATACCCAGGCATGGAAAAAGCATTTTTTAACCAAAAGTGTCTACTTTTTTTAGGAATTGACAAGGGAGAGAGGAAGTCCGCCTTCGTGGAGCCGGCGGGAGGCACTATGGCGGAAAAAGGTGACATCCACGGAGATAGCCTGTC
>JACJYC010000029.1 GCA_020636325.1 Lewinellaceae bacterium | reverse complement strand
ATCCCGATCATCCGGTTTACTCGGCCTGGTACTTCATGCGCGGCCTTACAGCGCCCATCTTTTTCACCACTACCGGCCTGGTCTTCGTCTTTCTCCTGCTGAAGGACGGGCGCCCGCTCGGCGAAAATGTGCGCGTCCGCAAGGGCATCCGGCGGGGGTTTATGCTGCTGTTCTGGGGGTATTTCCTGAAGATCAACCTGTTCGCCGTGCTCAGCGGCCGGCTTTACGGGTGGTATTTCACCGTCGACGTGCTGCACTGCATCGGCATCGCCCTGCTCATCCTGATCGGCGTTTTTGCCCTCAGCCAGAAGATCCGGATGCCGTTCTGGATCCTGTTGAGCCTGCTCAGCTTTTTCGCCTTCTTCATCGACCCGTCGTTCAAGGCAGCCGATTGGTCGGCATTGCCCCAACCCATCGCCAACCTCTTTACCCTGGATTACGGATCGGTATTCACCCCAGTACCCTGGGTCGGTTATACGCTGTTCGGCGGGCTGATGGGGTACGTCCTGCACGTGCGGCCCAAACTGGCTTTCACTCACTTGTTCCCGCTGGCGCTACTGGTCACAGGCTACCTCGTGAGCCACTACTCGTCGATGGCGCTGATCAAATTGCACCAGCTGTCCGGGTGGGAGAATTTCAAGTCGCTGGCCTACAACAACGGATTGTTCTGGCGGCTCGGCCATGTGTTCATCGTGCAGGGGATCTTCATGTGGGGCATCGCGCGGCTGCGGGTCGTGCCCAGGATCTGGACCAAAGTGGGCTCCGAAACGCTGACGATCTACTGCGTGCATTACGTATTGCTGTTCGGCACCTGGTTCGGACTGGGTATCGCCGGTTTCTGGGCCAGGAGCCTGTCGCCTTGGGTTTGCGCCCTGGGCGCCGCCTCGTTTGTCGCCGCTTTCGTCGTGCTCATCGCCTATATCGAACCCATCCGCGAATGGCTGTACCGGACCCTTCCCGCCTGGGCCCGCTACCGCTGGCGGGTTGCGCGGGTGGTGGTGCTGCGGTCGGTCTCCCGCCGGTTGCATGCGCGGCAGCGGTTGAAGACGCTGAGTTTGGTGCGGTCTTTTTTGTTTTGACCGTTATTATGGTTTGTTGTTGTTTGTTCTTGTTTATGGTTGTTTGCTCCGTCCGCCGAAGCCTCGGCGAAGGCGGGTTTATAGTTGTTGGGGGCCCAATCATCAAAAGGGACCGTTCAGCATTTTGTGTCAACCGGATTTTTGGCATGCGCAGCTTGCTAAAAATCAGATCTTTGCGTCTTTGCGTCTTTGCGTGAAAACACTGTTTTGAACAGTCTCCATCAAAACCCGCCTCCCCGTTCCCAAACTACAGCGGACGGTGCCATCACAAACCATCATAAACCAAAATAAACCATATAAACCATCATAAACCAAAATAAACCAAAATAAACCATCATCAACCATCATCAACCATCATCAACATCCCCCTTCAAGCTTAAAATCCGGGGAAAATCAAAAAAACATACCGACGAAGGAAAAAATGATTACCTTTGCGGCCGCTATTAATAGATTTTCGTGATCATTGATGGTTTTAACAATTATGAGCGCATACTTAACAAACGACAAATTGGCGGAAATTTTCCGCACCTACGGTGGTTCTGAGAAGAACACCGGATCGACCGAAGGGCAAATCGCCCTGTTTACTTACCGGATTCAAAGTCTTTCCGAGCACTTGAAGACCAATAAAAAGGACCACGCCTGCCGCAAGGCCCTCCTCAGCATGGTGGGCAAGCGCAAGCAGCTGCTCCAATACCTGGCCAAGAAAGACATCCAGAAATACCGCAGCCTGATTGAACAATTAGGTATTCGTAAGTAGGTCTACTGGTGAGGATTTGAGGATCCGGAGATGCGAGGCGCCAAGCCCTCAGCTCATCTTTAATCCTCAAATCTTCCCGAACTTTATTATATTTGGTCCGCACATTAGCCGGAATTCGACCAATTGCTGTACTATTTTTACAGCCGATCAATTCCACAATATACCGTCGAAACCGCCCCTCACTGGCCCGCTCACATCAAGGCTGCGTGCACATTGCTGCACGGGAAATTATCCTTATTGTATTAAATTTGATTAAAAATGGGACAAAAGATTCCGCTAACGACCTCCTTTGACCTACCGGACGGGAGGACTGTTACTATTGAAACCGGTAAACTAGCCACCCAGGCCGATGGTTCCGCCATGGTCCGCATCGGCAACACCATGATCCTGGCCACCGTCGTGTCGGCTAAAGAACCCCGCGCAGGACAGGATTTCTTCCCCCTCTCCGTTGACTATCAGGAAAAATTCGCAGCCGCAGGCCGCATCCCCGGCAACTTCTTCCGCCGCGAAGCCAAATTGTCGGACTACGAGGTCCTCATTTCCCGCCTGGTCGACCGGGCTATCCGCCCCCTCTTTCCCGACGGCTACATGAATGACACCCAGGTGATCATCAACCTGATCTCCGGCGATAAGGACACTCCGCCCGACGCTTTCGTCGCCCTGGCAGCTTCCTCGGCGCTGGCCGTATCCGATATTCCCTTCGCCGGCCCCATCTCCGAAGTGCGCGTTGCCCGCATCAACGGCGAATACGTGATCAACCCCGGCAAAACCGCCCTGGCCGATGCCGATATCGACATCATCGTAGCCGCTACCATGGCCGACGTCATGATGGTGGAAGGCGAAGCCAAGGAATGCTCGGAAAAAGCCCTCGTTGAAGCCATCAAAACCGGGCACGAAGCCATCAAGACCCAGATCCAGGCCCAGCTCAAACTGGCCGAACTGGTCGGCGAAAAAGCCCTCAACAAACGGGAATTGACGCCCGCTCCGGCAGACGAGGAACTGAAAGCGAAAATCGCCTCCCTTTGTGAAGCCGATATCCTGGAAGTAGCCAAATCCGCACTCGACAAGCATAGCCGCAAGGATAAGTTCGACGCCATCAAGACCAAGGCCAAGGAAACCATCCTGGCTGAAAAAGGCGAAGAATATATGGAAGAAAATGGCGACCTCTTCAGCAAATATTTCGACAAGCTGAAAAAGGAAACCATTCGCCAGATGGTCCTGAACCTGGAAACCCGCCTCGACGGCCGCAAACTCGACGAGATCCGCCCGATCTGGGTGGAAGTCGACTACCTGCCGGCCGCTCACGGTTCTTCCATTTTCACCCGCGGCGAAACCCAGAGCCTTACCTCGGTCACGCTCGGCACCAAAATGGACGAGATCATGATCGACAACGCACTCGGGCAATACTACGACAAATTCATCCTGCACTATAATTTCCCGCCCTATTCAGTCGGTGAAACCAAGCCTATGCGGGGTCCCGGCCGGCGGGAGATCGGCCACGCCAACCTGGCAGCCCGCTCGCTGCGCATGGTCATGCCGGTATCGCCGTACACCATCCGCCTCGTTTCCGATATTCTGGAATCCAACGGCTCCTCCTCCATGGCCACCGTTTGCGCGGGGTCCATGGCGCTGATGGACGCCGGCATCCAGGTCAAAGCAGCCGTTTCCGGGATCGCCATGGGCATGATCTCCGACGGCAAGCGGATCGCGATCCTGTCGGATATCCTCGGCGATGAAGACGCGCTGGGCGATATGGACTTCAAAGTGACCGGCACCAACGAAGGCATCACCGGCTGCCAGATGGACATCAAGATCGACGGCCTGCCGTACGAACAACTGGAAAAAGCCCTCGAACAGGCGCGCCAGGGCCGCCTCCACATCCTCGGCGAAATGGCCAAAGGCATCGCCCAACCCGCCGAAGACCTCAAACCGCATGCACCGCGCATGGTACAGCTCACCATCGAGAAGAGCTTTATCGGCGCTGTCATCGGGCCTGGCGGCAAGGTGATCCAGGAGATCCAGGCCATGACCGGCACCGTGATCAATATCGAAGAAGTGGGCGACAAAGGGATCGTCAGCATCGCCAGCTCCGACAAGGCCTCTATCGATGCGGCCGTCGAACGGGTGAACAAGATCACCTTTACCCCGCAGGTCGGCGAGGTTTATGTCGGCAAAGTGGCCAGCGTCATGCCTTACGGCGTATTTGTCGATTTCCACGGCAAGAGCGGCCTGCTCCACGTTTCCGAAATCTCACATACGCGCATTGAAAACGTGGAAGAACACTTCCAGGAAGGCGACGAAGTAAAGGTCAAACTGATCGAAGTCGATAAAAAGACCGGCAAACTGCGCCTTTCCCGCAAAGCGCTGCTGCCCAACCCGAACGGCAACGGCGGCGGCGATGATCGCGACGGCGACAGAGGTGACAGAGGTGACCGCGGCGGCGATCGCGGCGGTGACAGACGAGGCGGCGGTGATCGCCGCGGCGGCGGCGGCGGATTTAAAGGTCGCCGTTGATCGATATATCGTGGCCCGTAGGGACGCAAAATTTTGCGTCCCTACCCGCCCGATTTCTTCGAATTCGAATACCCCTTCTCCAACAACAGGGCCAGGACCTTGTCCCGCTGGTCGCCCTGAATGAGGATCTCCCCATCTTTGGCGGACCCGCCGGTGCCGCACCTGGTCTTCAACCATTTTCCCAATTCCTGCAGATCGGCATCCGGGCCTTTGAAGCCGGTGATGAGGGTCACCTCCTTGCCCTTCCGCTGCTTGCGGTCCAGGGCAATGCGCAGGACCTGCCGGTTGGGCGGCAGCAATTCCTGCTCTTCCTGTTCTTCGTATTGGTAATTGAAGTCGGGGTCGGTTGAATACACGACGCCTTGCCGGTCTTTGCCTTTTTTGTCTTTCATGTCAGAATCTTCTTGCGTAGGAAATAATCGGAAACGGGATAAAGTCGTCCAGAATGAAAACAGCGCCCATCTCAAAGCGGTTCTTTCCCTTGAACCAGCTGAACATCAGGCTTTGCAGCGCGCCTTCGCCGGGCAGGAACATGCCGTCGAGGGAGATTCGCCAGTTTGGGAGGAAATTTAACCCGCCGCCCAAGGTAATGATAAATTCCGGATCGTAGGAGTCGGTCAGTGAAAGCCCGTATCCGGCGGTGAGGTTGAGAAAACGGCCGGGTTCACCGATGGTGGCTATGCCGAAAACGTGGGTGGAAACGCCGTCCGCATCCACGATGATCGGGAGCAGGAAATTGGCGCCCACCCCCAGGTGGACGAGGTTGGAAACGTCAAACCCGGCTTTGGCCTTCAGGAAAAAGGCGATCGGTAATACAGCGCCGCCGCCGATCTGGACATTATCCCCGATGCCGGCGGACACCTCGTTGTAGAGCAGGTCGACGTTCCGGATCTCAACCTGTTTTTTCCCCAGCCGGAAGGCGGTTGGGCTGTACAGGAGGTTTTCATCGCCGGCGGCCTCAACCATTTCGATGCCTCCCCAGTTGTCAAAGGTGCTGCCCGTCCTGTTGGGCGCCTCATCCGCGGGCCCCAGCCAGGTAATTTCACTTTTGGCGTAGGTCATCGGGAACCGGCCGCGGATGCTGAAATAGACGCTGTCGGCCGTCAGCCCGTCCACCCGGCCGACCAATACATCGCCGCGCTGGGTGAACAGCATATGTTGCTGGGTGGTATCTGCCAGGTTGAGATTGCGGCTGATCTTCTGACCGTTGGCAGTTACCGCAAGGATCATTGTGGCCATGAAGATCAGGAAAGGAAACCATTTCATCTATTCAGGATTGGTGCATGAACAATTGCAGGGCGAAAAAAGAAAATAATCCGGAATTAAAGAATCTTTTCGTGATAAGACGGCCGTCCGGCCCCAAGGGTTGGCTCCCACTCTCTCACCCTCTCTCACCCTCTCACCCCCTCACCCTCTCACCCTCTCACCCTCTCCCACCCTCTCCAAAAAACCTTACCTTTGCCCAAATTTTCAACAACAATGGCAGAGCAGATCGCCGATGTAATTCTGATGGTCAGGCCGGCAAGGTTCGGGTTCAACCCGGAAACGGCCGCCAACAACGCGTTTCAGCACAATGACGCCCGCCTTTCCGCCGAAGAGGTCAGCCGCAAAGCCCTGGCGGAATTTGACGGGTTTGTCGGACAATTGCGCAACGCAGGCATTGAAGTGATCGTAGCCGACGACACGCCCGAACCTGTAAAAACAGATGCCGTTTTCCCCAACAACTGGGTCACTTTTCACGAGGACGGCCGCGTCTTCACCTTTCCCATGTTTTCGCCCAACCGCCGGCTGGAAAGAAGCGAGGCGATGCTGGAACGGCTGAGGGCCCGTTTCGCCGTCCATGACCGGATCCGGATGGAAGCCGCCGAGTCGGACAACCGCTTTCTGGAGGGCACAGGCAGCATGGTCCTCGACCGCGAAAACCGGCTGATATACGCCTGCACCAGCCCGAGGACCGACCCTGAGCTCACCCGGGAATTTGCCCGGCAAACGGGTTACGAACCGGTCCTTTTCCGCGCCGTCGACCAGAACGGAACGGAGATCTACCATACCAACGTCATGATGGCCCTCGGCGAAACCTTTGCGGTGATCTGTCTGGAAAGCATCGCCGGCGCGGAAGAAAGGGAAATGGTCGCGGACAAACTGCGGTCGACCGGAAAGGAGATCATCGGCATTTCCTTTGAACAAATGAATGCCTTTGCGGGCAATATGCTGCAGGTCAGGAGCAAGGACGGCCGTCGTTTCCTGGTGATGTCCGAACAGGCCTATCGCGCCCTGGATGAACGCCAGATCGCCCGGATCGAAGCCCATACCCGCATCCTGCATGCCCCGCTGTACACCATCGAAACCTATGGCGGGGGGAGCGCCCGTTGCATGATGGCGGAAATATTTCTGCCTGAAAAGACGCCGGCAACATAACCGGAAAAACCGTACTTTTGGGCGCTGATGAAAAATATTTTGGCCATATCGCTCCTGTTTCTGGCCCTGGTTCCCGCCTTCCAGCTGAACCTGATCTACTCCCTTTATCAATTCAACAAATCGTTCATCACCCGGAAATATTGCATCAACCTGGACCGGCCCGAAGTCATGTGCTACGGCCGCTGCTATGTCAATAAAGTGATTGCCCGGACGGAAGATGAAAATACCGGTTTCCCGGCGCCTTCAAACCAGGAAAAGTTTTCCGTTTTTATCCTTTCGCCCGTCGCTGCGCAACCCGCCCCCTGTCCGGTAAATCATCGCCAACAGGAATTGCCCGCGGTAGCGTGTTTTTACAGTTTTGGATTTAACCCGGATATCTTTCACCCTCCGCGTTCCTGAGCTGTTTTTCCACACCAATTGACCAGAATAATCTCAGCCGGCGGGCTTTTCAGCCTTTACCGGCAAGCGCACAGGTGTACAGCCCTGAAGCCGGCACGACCTCCTGTGACGTCAACCGTATTTAAACCAAGCATCATGCAACCGAAGAAATTGATCCATATACTTTTTTTATCCTTCGCGGTTTTTTCCTGCCAGCAATCCGGCAAAAACCCGCAACCCGAAGAACAAACCGGCGCCGGCCTCTGGGAAGCGGTCATGGCCGTACACGACGAGGTCATGCCCAAAATGGGCGAACTCAGCAGCCTGAAAAAGGACCTCAAAAACCTGCCCCAGGACAGCCTGGTACAAGCCGGGATTACCGAACTGACGCTGGCGGAAGACGCCATGTGGGACTGGATGCACGAATTGAGACCGCACGACGAGATCGAACAGATGGCGCAGGAGGAAGCTGAGGCCTATCTGACGCAGGAAAAGGAGAAGATATCCGCCGTGAAAGATAAAATGCTGCACAGCATGGAAACGGCGAAATCGCTGCTGGCCGGCGCGGAAAAACCGGTTGATCACCATTAAACCATCCCGTCATGAAACGATTCATTCTATTGATATTACCGGTTTTAACGGCCGGATGCGGCAATCAGCTGAGCGATCCGCTGCCCGTTATCAGCAATCCGGCTGCAACCGGCGGAGAGGAGGATGCTCCCGCCATCCCCGATTTTGCATTTGTGGACCAGGACAGCCAACTGGTGACCAACGCCACCTTTGCCGGCAAGGCTTATATTGCCGACTTCTTTTTCACGTCGTGCCCGACCATTTGTCCGAAAGTAAAACAACAAATGATGCGGATTTACGACAAGTATGAAACCGAGGATCTGC
The DNA here is from genome assembly GCA_020636325.1 of Lewinellaceae bacterium. Classification (GTDB taxonomy): domain Bacteria; phylum Bacteroidota; class Bacteroidia; order Chitinophagales; family Saprospiraceae; genus JACJYC01. Next base: position 47,728 of record JACJYC010000029.1, on the reverse strand, counting down.
TGTCCTTGTTGTCCTATTCGATCGACGTGAGGCGCGATACGGTCGGCAGGTTGAAGTGGTACGCCGACAACCTGGGCGTGAAGACCGAAAAATGGCATTTTGTGACCGGCGATCAGGACGCCATCTACGACCTGGCCGATGATTATATCAGCACGGTGATGGTCGACTCCCTGGCGCCGGGCGGATTCACCCACAGCGGCTACCTCATCCTGGTCGATCCGAAGAGGCGGATCCGGTCCTATTGCGACGGCACGGACCCGAAAGCGGTAGACGGCTTCATGCAGGATATCGAACGCCTGTTGTACGAACTGAAACAAACCAAATAATTTTCTAATTCCTTAACATCAAAATCAATGACCAAGCGCAATTTCCTCGTTCTGGGCCTCTTCTTGCTGAGCGCCGCCGCATTCAGCCCGGTTTTCGGCAATCCGGCCCCGAAAGGCATTTTTGATCAATGGCCCGAACTGGGCGCCTTTCACACCGTGATGTCGGAAACCTTCCACCCGATGGAAGAGGGGAATTTCGAGCCGATCCGGACGCGCTCCGGCGAAATGGTTCAAAAGGCCAAAGCCCTCGCCAAAGCGAAGATCCCGGCGGAATTCAACAACCCAAAGATGGCCGATGCGGTCAAGCGGCTGGCAAAAGGCAGTTCCAAACTCAACAAAATGATCAAAAAGAAGGCAACCGACGAACAGCTGACTGCGTCGCTGACGGGGTTGCACGATGTTTTCCATGAGATCGTGGGTTTGTGCCGCGATGAAAAGCATTGAAAATAATTGAGGGATCAGGTCGGATTAAATTATTTACATTTGAATAATGAATCCGATCCTGATCCTGTTTATCCTGTGCCTGCTCGTTGTCCTATCCGAAATACTGGTCGAACGGACAATCTTGAAAAGCCTGGGCACCGCGCTCCTGGTCATCGTTCTAACCGCCATTGTCGCCAACCTCGGCATCATACCGGCCGGCTCGTCGGAGGAGCACCCGGTTCCGGTTTATGACGGCATCTTCACCTACCTGGCGCCGATGTCCATTTTCTGGTTGCTGCTCCGGGTCAACCTGAAGGATATCCTCAAGGCCGGCCTTCCCATGATCGCGCTGTTTCTGATCGGAGCGGCCGGTACAACCGTGGGCGTGATCCTGGGCATGAAGCTGATCAACGGCCGGGAAATCCTGGGCGACCTGTACAGCGCCGTAGGCGGCATGTATACCGCCACCTATACCGGCGGAAGCGTGAATTTCAACGCTGTCGCCCTGCATTATGACGTCATCCGGGACGGCGTAATGTACGGCGGCGCGGTAGCTGTTGACAATATCATTACGACATTGTGGATGGCGGCAACACTCGTCCTGCCCAAATTCCTGGTCCGCATCTGGAAGGTTCAGGTGCGGGAAGACCTGCCCGGCAAGGGAGAATTTGTCGACAACGGCGACCAGGAATCCATGGGCCCGATCGATCTGGGCATCACCCTGGGAATGGGTTTCGGGGCGCTTGTCCTTTCCGATTACGTGCAAGACCTCCTGTCCGTACCTTCCGTGATCACCCTGACCCTGATCGCCCTGATCATCGCACAAATTCCCTGGGCCTCCAAACTTCGGGGCCCGCAGGCGCTGGGGCTGTTTTCGGTGTACCTGTTCCTGGCGGTGATCGGCGCGTTCTGCAACCTGGAAGCCTTCGGAAAACTCGGTTCGCTGGGTTTTTCCCTGCTCGCCCTCACCGCGGTCACCGTGTTGGTCCACGCCCTTTTCACCATAATCGGCGGACGGCTGCTCCGGCTCGACCCGGATATGGTGGCCATCACGAGCCAGGCGAATATCGGTGGCGCTACTTCCGCCCTGGCCCTGGCCCGCAGCCTCGGCAGGAGCGACCTGACGCTGACGGCGGTCCTGCTGGGGTCGTTGGGCACGGCGATCGGGACGTTTCTGGGGTTTTGGGTGGTGGGGTGGTTGAGTTGATGCTGGATGCTGGAAACTGGATACTGGATGCTGGATGCTGGATGCTGCCACGCTGAGGCGTGGTTGATGCTGGATGCTGGATGCTGCCAGGCCGAGGCGCGTTGGATGGTTGGCGCTGAAGACTGAAAACTGCCAACTGAAAGACTGGAAACTGGATGGAGCTGCGCGAGAAAAACACTTTATTGAACCACCTCCGGTCCACATACCGGCCCTACAGGCCGGAATCGCAAAAATGCACCCCGAATGCTACCAACTTCGCGGACCTGACAACCCGCGCCGCCGTTGTTTAGCCGACCCATCGCCTTACCCCACTTACGACTTACGACGGCCCTTTCGCGTAACAAAAATGGATTTCTCCGATTTGCATTCGCAATATGGATGCCTTTCCCCCTGATTGAGCTGCCCGGTACAGCGGTCCGTTACTATCACCTGGGCCATTGACTTGAAGATCGCAATGAGGACTAGCTCAACACCCGGCAACGACGCAAGCCCACCGGCTGTAGAGGCCGCGCCCTCGGTAAAAATGGACTTCTCCGTTGCATTCGCAATACGGATGCCTTTCCCCTGATTGACTGCCCGTACGCGGTCGTAGATATGTAATCTGCGACGCCCGTTGAAATCCATTCTATCCATATTTAATGGGGCCGGTTCGGAAATATTGCCGGTTTGGAGCAATCACGCTATACCGGCCCTACAGGCCAGGCCCAATATTCAAACAGGGAGTCGTTTAACCTTGGCCAGCCATTAAACATATGTCTTTGGTAACCTGCCATTTGTTTTTAACCTTCTACATCGAACCATTTGCGGACCTAAAGGCCCGCACGGCTGTTTTGTCATGAAGGATGGATCTCCTTACGCAGCTCCGTTACGACTTACGACGGCCCTTTCGCGTAACAAAATGACCTCTCCGATTTGCATTCGCAATATGGATGCCTTTCCCCCCGATTGAGCTGCCCGGTACAGCGGTCCGTTAGGATCGCAATACCTGTAGCACCCCGACAACGACGCAAGCCACCGGCCTGTAGGGCCGGTATATGAAGACCTGCGACGCCCGTTGAAATCCATTCTATCCATTTTTAATGGGGCCGGTTCGGAAATGTTGCCGGTTTGGAGCAATCACATACCAGCCCTACAGGCCGGAATCGCAAAATGCACCCCGAATGCTACCAACTTCGCAGACCTGACAGCCCGCGCCGCCGTTGTTTAGCCGCCCCATTGCCTTACCCCACTTACGACTTACAACTTACAACTTACGACTTACGACTAACAACTGTCAACAGTCATCTACCTCATCAACGTCACATCGCCTTTATACAGCACCGTTTCACCGTCAATGAATTCCACTTCGGCGAAGAAGACGTATACGCCGGCATTCAGCAGGCGCCCGCGGTGGGTACCGTCCCAGCCGTAAACCGGGTCGTTGGGCTGGAAATTATAGAGTTCGAACATGGATTCACCCCACCGGTTGAAGATCAGGAAGGACTTGACGTTAGTGACAACGCTTCCCTTCGCCTGGATCATGAATACGTCATTGACCCCGTCGCCATCCGGTGAGAAGGCGTTGGGAATGTAGACGGGCCGGTCCTTGGAAACATAGACCGTGATCTTATCCGAGGCCGTACAGCCCTTGTCATCGGCTACGCTGACCGCAAAGACCGAGGTTTCCATCGGCGCCACGATCGGGTCCGGGCAGTTGGAATCCAGGGTATCGCCGAAGCAAACCACCGGTACGGTTGAGGACCATTTGAACAGGTTGACCTCATAGGACGTCTGGGCGTTGAGTTCCAGTTCATCCCCGAGGCTGATGGTGACATCCGGGCCCAGGTCCACCACAAGTTCTTCCGGTTGATTGATCGTGATTTCCTGGCTCCATTCACAGCCGGCGGCATCCTGGACCTTGACGTTATACACGCCAACATCCAGATTGGCAAACAACGGCGCAGAACTGAACGGCCTCGAATTAATGGCATATACGTAGGGCGTTACCCCACCCGTCACATCCACAACCTGGATCTGCCCGACCTTGTCGCCGAAGCATGCCGGATCAACCGAAGTCAGGGAGGCCTCGATCGGAGGCGGCGCCAGCAGTGTAGAGGATGCCGTTACCTGGCAGCCCTTCTGGTCCGTTATCGTCACCGTATAGTCGCCTGCCGTGAGGCCTTGCGGACCGGCAGAAGCGGAGCCGTTGCTCCAGGCGTAGGCATACGGCGGCGTACCGCCCTGTACCGTGGCGCCGAGCGCGCCGTCGGATTCTTCCGGGCAACTGATATGGTACTGGCCGAATTGAGATACATGGGTGATCTGGGCCGTCAGCTGGGCGGGTTGGGTCACCGTTTCTGTGAAATCGGCGGTAATGCCGTAACTGTCAACGACCGACACCTTGTAATTGCCCGGCGCCAGGTTATTGAACGATATCGGAGAACCGTTCAGGTCCAGGGTCCCGGACGTGATCGTTGTACCTGCCTGTGTTTCAAGGGTGTATTGATACGGCGGCGTACCGATGGTCATGGAGAATTCCAATACCCCGTCGGCTCCGCCGGCGCAGGAGGTCGCTTCGGCCGCGCTGGTCCACTGCAACTGGCAGGGGTGATTGCTCAGGTTCAGGGTGATGACGCTGTCGCAGCCGTTCACCGTGCTCAGGACAACGGAATAGGATCCCGGCGTGCTGAAGCTGGAAGTTCCGACCGTAAAGCTGTCCGTGTCGCAGATGTCTTCATTCAGCACAACATCAAAAACGGGGTTGACCGTCAGATCCAGGTGCACAATACTGTCGCAACCGCTGGCAGCCACCAGTACATCCTGGTACTGGCCTGCATCGGTATACACCGAACCGCCGACCTGGAACTGGTCGCCCTGGCAAATGGCTTCGGTGAGGAAGGTTTCCGGAATGGCCAATACAGTCAACGCCAGGTTGACGATACTGTCGCAGCCCGTAAATGCCGTCAGTACGTCGGCGTAATTTCCGGAAGCGGTATATTGAGAGGTTCCGACTGAATAGGTCTCTCCGTCACAAATGGTAATATCCAGGTTGGTTTCCGGAATCGGGAAAACCGTAAGGTCCAGATGAACGATGCTGTCACAACCGCTGGCCGCGGTCAGCACATCGGTATAGGTCCCCTCAACCGTATAATCGGAAGTTCCGACTGAATAGGTCTCGCCGTCGCAGATGGCCGGCGTGAGGAATACTTCCGGGATCGGGATCACCGTCAGGTCGAGGTTGACGATACTGTCGCAACCCGAGGCAGCCGTCAGGACATCCTGATAAATCCCCGAAACCGTATATACCGAACTGCCGACCGTGTAAGTCTCGCCGTCGCAAATGGCCGGCGCCAGGTCGGTCACCGGGATCGGCAGGATGGTCAGGTTGAGGTTGACGAAGCTGTCGCAACCGTCCTGCGAGGTGAACTGGTCGACGTACATGCCGGTCTGTTCGTAGGTGCTCGTTCCCACCGTATAGGATTCCCCTTCACAGAGGGAAATGTTGAGATTGGTTTGGTAGAAATCGGTAACGGTCAGGTCCAGGACGATGATGCTGTCGCAGCCGAACGAAGTGCTGAGGGTATCCCGGTAGATGCCGGTTTGGGTATACACGGAGCTGCCCACCGTGTAGGAGCCGTTCTGGCAGATGCTGGCTACGATATTGTTCTGTTTGACCGGCGCTACCGTCAGGTTGAGCGTAACGGTACTGTCGCAGCCGTTGGCGGCCGGCAATACGGTGGCATACTGGCCGGTGGCGGTGTACGGCGTTCCGTTCAGCGTATAGGTTTCTCCCTGGCAGATCAGGGCGTTGACGGTCGAGGAAGCGTTCGGCAAAACCGTCAGATCCAGGTGCACGATACTGTCGCAACCGTTGGCAGCCGTCAGGATTTCGGTGAACGAACCGGTTGTTGTATAATCGGTCGTACCGACGGTATAGACCTCGCCGTCGCAAATGGTGGGTGTCAGGAAGGTTTCCGGCACATCCAGGATGGTCAGGTCAAGGTAAACGGTACTGTCGCAGCCGTTGGCAGCCGTCAGAACGTCGACGTAGCTGCCGGCAGTCTGGTAAACCGAGGCGCCGACCGTAAAGGAATCGCCGTCGCAAATGCTGGGGGCAAGGAAGGTTTCCGGGGTTGCCAGCACCGTCAGGTTCAACGTGACTACGCTGTCACACCCGGTACCGGCTTGCTGGAGGGTCGTCTGGTAGACGCCCGTCGCGGCATAATCCGTTCCGCCCATGGCAAAGGTTTCGCCGTTGCAGATGCTGGGCGACAGGTCGGTGTATTTTGTCGGATGGACGGTCAGGTCCAGCATAAAGAGGCTGTCGCAGCCCTGGGGTGTAATAAATGAATTCTGGTATTGCCCGGAAACGGTGTAGGTCGAATCGCCGACCGGGTACGATTCCCCCTCGCAAAGCTCCACTATTGCGCTTTCAATCAGGACATCCTCAACGGTCAGGGTCAGGTTGACCGTACTGTCGCAACCCGTTACCGACATAAATTGAACCTGATAGCTGCCGGCGTCCGTGAAGGTCTGTCCGCCGAGGGTAAAGCTGGAGCCGCTGCAAATGGTGGCATTCCGGTTGGACTGGATCTTCGGCCTTACGGTCAGGTTCAGGGCGATGGTACTGTCGCAGCCGTTAGCGGCCATGAGGGTAACGTTGTAGTTGCCGCTGGCATTGAAGGTTTGGGAGCCGACGGTATAGGTCTGTCCGTTGCAGACGGCCACCGTCAGGTCGGTATGGCTGAGCGGAAGCACGGTCAGGTCGAGGTTGACGGTACTGTCGCAACCGTTGGCCGCGGTAAGGACCACGGTATACGTGCCTGTGGTATCAAAATTGGAACTGCCGACCGTATAGGTTTGGCCGGCACAGATGGTGGCCGGCAGGTCGGTCAGGATTTCGTTCCTTATGGTCAGGTCCAGATTGACAATGCTGTCGCAGCCGTTGGCCGCGGCAAAGGTCTGGGTATATTGCCCGGACTGGGTATAGGTCGAATCGCCGACCGAGAAGGTTTCGCCGAAACAGCGGGTTTCCTGAAGGTTCGTGGTGGCGTTCTGGAGTTCCACCAGGGTCAGGTTGACCACGCTGTCGCAGCCGAGTCCCGTCACGAAACTTCCCTGGTAATTGCCGGGGGTGGTCAGGGTATTTCCGGCAAAGGAATAGGACCCGCCTTCACAGAAATAGTCCGTCACGTTCACGGTCGGTGTTGGCAACACCTGCAACGTGAAATTAACGGTACTGTCGCAGCCGGTGGAGGAGGCAATCACTTTCGAGTAGGTGCCGGCTGTGTTATAGGGCGTGCCGCCGACCGAATAGGAACTGCCGCCGCAGATCTGCACCGTACCGAGGTTGGTCACCAGCGGCGGCCGGACGGTGAGGGTCAGGTTGACGATGCTGTCACAACCGCCCACCGACTCCAGGAGGATCTGCCGGAACCCGGAGGTAGAGAAGGTCTCAAAGCCGACCGTATAGGTCTGGCCGGCGCAGATCACCGGAGCGATGTTGACCGGCGCGGGCGCGGGATACACCGTGAGTTCGAGATAAACCAGGCTGTCGCACCCCTCCGAGGATTGGAGGGTAAATACGTCGGTGGTGGACTGGGTAAACGTATAACTCGTACTGCCGTCCGAAATGGTATAACTTTCACCCTGGCAGATGGCCTGGGGGTCGTATTCAAAGTAGGTCGGATTGACCGTCAGGGTCAGGAACACCGTACTGTCGCAGCCGTTGGCCGACTGCAGGTGAACGGGCTGCATAAACGTGGAATTGGAGAAGCCCGTGTTGCCCACGTAGTATTCCATGCCTTCGCAGATCTCGGCCTCCACAAACGATTGCGTAGGTTGTTCTACGGTCAGGCTGAGTTCAACCGGCTGGTCGCATCCGTTCCCGTCCACGTACGTGAACATATAGTTGCCGGTGGTATTGTAGGAATGCCCCTGGTAGGAATAGGTTTCGCCCTGGCAGATGGTCTCGTTGATCTGCTCGGGGTCAGGGTATTCCACCACGATCGTTTCGCAATACTGCGGGCCGTCGGCGCTGCAGGGGTTCGACGGGGTGACGCACAATTGGAACGAGGTTTCGAAATTGGGCATGTTGAGGTTGACCTGCTGGTCGTAGCCGATCACGTTGCCGTCCTGGGTCCAGGTATAGACACCGGCGCCGAATACGTCGGTTGCGCTGAAGGTGACGTTGCCGCCCGGGCACACGGGGGTCGGGTACTGGATATCCGTCACCCCTGAAGTGATCTGGGGGGCGGTAACCGACCCGGAAAGAACCGTAACGTCGAACTGACAAATGTCGCCGAAGGCGCCGTCAATGACCAGGAAGTAGATCCCGCCCGGGGTCAGGTTGTTGGCGACAAAGTTCTGGGAGGTATTCCCTGGAACCTGGTCGTCGCAGTTGCTGACCAGCTGGAAGGAGGAACAGTCGACGGTATTGTAGATCCCGATCTGAAGCCCGTCACCCTGGTTGCAGGCATATACGTCGATGCGCAGGGTCAGGTTGGCGCTGCCCGCGATAAATCCGACCCATTGCGTGTTGTGCAACTGGCCGGCGCAGAACCCGGGAGGGGCCTGACCGAGGATGGTGGCGGCGTTGATCGAGGAGTACCCGGTTAGGTCGCATACCACGCATGCGTCTGAACAAAAACTGGCGAGCGCCGGGTTGGGTGGACATGATCCCGGAGGCATTTGCCCCCATAAATTAAAAAATGAAAAAAGTCCTGATAGCAGCAGTACGATTTTTTTCATGAAACCTTTGTTGCACAGTGTACGAAATAAAAGATGTCTCTTGGGGAGATTCGGCGAATTTTTGGATTGGGGGCTACTTGTCGCTCTAGCCTAAGGAAAGGGCAAATTTAAAAATTCCAAATTTTTTTTGTGTTAATTTTTTGATTCGATCAGCGGCGACATCTACTTCCGCTCTAATTTTAGGGATCTTGCAAAAATCTGGAATTGGCCTCCATAGCCTTTAAAACCAACTGTTTTAACAGTCCTTTCAACAACCTGACATATTGCGTTGATTTGATATTCGTTGCAAAATTGTATGCTGGCAGACAATTTCAAATGCCGTTAAAACCCGAAAGCCAGCCGCATCTTGTCATAAATGGCCGTATTCTCATAGATCCCGCCAAACAACTCCGAACCCGGCCCATAGGCGAAAACGGGGATGAGCACAGCCGTATGGCTTTTGGTGGTGAACCCGGGGATGATATTGTCCATCGTCGAACCGGTATTGATGGCGTAGCCGCCGGTTTCGTGGTCGGCTGTAATAACGATCAGGGTTTCGCCGTCCTCTTTGGCAAAATCGAGCGCGGCGCCGATGGCCTTGTCGAAATCGATCATTTCCGAGATGATGTAATCGGAATTGTTGCCATGGCCGCCCCAATCGATCTGGGAGCCTTCCACCATCAAAAAGAACCCTTTATCGCTTTTCTTCTCCAGAAAGAGGGTAGCCAGTTTGGTGGCGGGCGTCAGGTAATCCCTTCCTTTCGAGACCGGCGCCGGATCGGCATCCGCTGTAAAAAAGGCGAAATTCCGGTTGAAATCCACGGCCACTTTGGTCAGGTCCTCCTCATCCGTGCTGGATACAAAATAGTTTTTCGATCTCAATTCCCCGATCAGGTCGCGGCCGTCCTTTCTTTTATCAAAATAGCTCTTGCCGCCTCCCACAAAAAAATCAATGTTGGTTTTCAGAAAGTCCGCGGCAATGTCCTCATAATCATTCCTGGATTTCACATGGGCGATGAAAGCCGCCGGCGTCGCATGCACGATGGTCGACGTGGCGATCATCCCGGTGGCCATTCCCCGTTCCTCGGCTTCTTCCAATATGGTCTTGACGGCCGTAGAGTCCATCCTTACGCCGATGGCGCCGTTGTAGGTCTTCACGCCCGCAGAGAACGCCGTAGCGCCGGCAGCGGAGTCGGTGACCAGGTTATCGCCGGAATACGACTTTTGCAGGCCGACAATCGGGAATTTTTCCAGGTTGAGCTTGTTGCCGTTCTTGTACAGGCCGGCCGTGATCTGGGTCAGCCCCATGCCGTCGCCGATCATCAGGATGATGTTTTTGGGGTGCTTCCGGACCACAGGCTCATCATTGCTCAACGTCGAATTGGTCAAAGGAGGCGTGTTGGGGCTGCATGCGGCCAGCAACAGGAGCAGCGGCAAAAGGAGATATTTTCTTTGCATAGTATGTTGTTTTCCGTCCTTCCCGGATCTTCGGGTGAAATCCGGGGTTAAGTTACTTTTAATTTTGGAATTAACCCGACAGGCGGTCAACCGGTCCAGGCATAGCGCTTACCCGGCAGGGCCCTCACCACGCCCTTGAACTCCAGGTTGAGCAGCACCGCGGCCAGCATGCTGCCCGCCATACCGCACCGGCAGAGGAGGAAGTCGATCCCGCACTCAGGGTTTTCGCGGAGCAAATTTACGACTATTTCCTCTTCCGGGTCCAGCTCTACAAACAGCTGCCGCTGCAGGCCTTTGCCTTTCAGGGGGCCGTCCCACCGCATGACATACCCGATATCCGCCGGTTCGCTCAGTAAAGCGGCCCGGTGGCTTTTGATCAGGTTGTTGCACCCCCTGGCTGCCGGATCCCGGATCCTGCCCGGTACGGCAAACACGTCGCGGTTGTACTCGTTGGCATAAAATGCGGAGATCATCGAACCGCCTTTCTCGGCGGTTTCAATGACCACCAGCGCATCGCACAATCCGGCAATGATCCTGTTTCTCAACGGGAAATGCTCCCGCTCGGGCATCACCTGGCTGGTGAACTCGGTCAGCAGTCCGCCGTTTTCCATCATGCGCCGGGCAACAGGCCGGTGCTGCGCCGGGTACACCATGCCCAGGCCATGCCCCAGAACGCCGATCGTCGGGATGCCCAGTTCGGTGCATTTTTTATGGGCAGCGATGTCGATCCCGAACGCCAGTCCGCTGATGATCTGCACATTCAGCGCCGCGAGGGACTCAATGACCTCTTCGCAAACGCTGACCCCGTAGGGGGTCGGTTTCCGGGTGCCGACAATGGCTACCGTCCGGAGCGCGTTCAGGTCGGCCTGCCCTTGAAAATAGAGCATGACGGGGCTGTCGTACAGAGGCTTGAGGCGTTCGGGATAGCCGGGGTCCAGGTAAGAACAGGCCGTAATCCCATGCTGATCGATAAATTCCAGCTCGCGCTCGGCTTGCAAAAGGACTTTCTGCTCCAGGACCGCGGTTGTGATCTGGGGGCCGATGCCGGGAATGGCCAGGAGTTCTTTTTTCCCGGCTTCGAATACGGCTCGCGGGCTGCCGCAATAACTGACCAGCTGCCTGGCGGTGACCGGGCCGACCTTGGGGATCATGGTCAGGGCAATGGGGTGCAACAAATGGTCCATCCCAAATGGTTTGTTATCAGGATTTTTGGAAAATTTCCGGCGTTCTTCGAAATGGATGGAAAAATAGGCCCGGATCGGTCCGGGTTTAACGTCTTTGATGGGAAGCTACGGGTACAAGCGTCAACTTTTGACTCAGCCGAATGCCACAAAGTTATTATTTTTCTGTTTTATTAACAATCTTTGTATCAAAATTAATCCGGTTATGGCCACGAACAGAAAATTCACCGCCAGAGTCGAGGTTTTGATCATCGGCATTTTCTTCATTTCCTTCATCATCTGGGCCGTTTCGAAATGCAGCTCTGCTAAAACCGAATACAAGGCGCGTGCCGCCCTCGAAGCCTATGAGGACTCGCTGGCCACGGCGCAGGAGCAACCGCTCGACCAGCCTGCAACCACGCCTCAACCCGCCGCTTCTCCGGCCGCACAGGCGCCCAGCCAGGTCATCCGCGAAAAAACCACCCCGCTTTACGTGACCATCGAGGGCCTCAAACTCCGGGACACGCCGAACCTGAACGGAAAGGTGCTGGCCGAATTGAAATTATATGAAGAGGTCAACTTCCTGAATGAGGTGACCGACTCCACCTACGAGATCAACCTGGGCGCCATCACCGCCAACGAACCCTGGGTAAAAGTCCAGGGGCGCGGGCACGCAGGCTGGGTCTACGGCGCCGGAGTCGACTATTACAAGCGCAAATTAAAAGGCGCCTACTGACGGCAAACCATTGATCTTTCAACGCATCATCAAATCCCCTGCATGAATTGCAATATCCGAAAAGCGGGTCCGGAGGACATTCCGGCGATCCACGATCTGGTACGGGAACTGGCCGTTTACGAAAAAGCCGGTCATGAATTCGTCGCTACCCGGGAAGAATACCGGCAGGACATGGCCGACGGCATTTTCCAGGCGCTTGTAGCCGAAAAGGACGGCCTGGTGGTCGGCATGACCCTTTATTATATGGCCTATTCCACCTGGAAAGGCAAAATGCTGTTCCTGGAAGACTTCGTTGTCAAACCGGATGCCAGGCGGGAAGGCATCGGCCAACAATTGTTTGACGCGCTGCTCCTGGAAGCCGAAGCGCTGGGCTGCAAACTGGTGAAATGGCAGGTCCTGGACTGGAATAAACCGGCCATTGCTTTTTATGAGAAAAACCAGGCCGTAATCGATAAAGAATGGTGGAATGGAAAATTATTTTTGCAGAGAAAAAAAAATTAAGTTACCTTTGGCCTGACTTTCAGTCTAATAAATATTAGATTCGCGCTATCATCCCTAAACATTGATTTTCAGCGCTAAATCCACCTGCAGGGGCGCGACACAAAACAGGTCTTCATCTTCAAGTTTGGTTTTTAACCGTTGGATCGCAATATTTTATTTTTCCCAAAATAAAGATATTAAGCATTATAGTGTTTCATAGTGTGAGGGGTAGCCGCTTCGGCGGTTGCTCCTTTTTTTATGCCAACACTTTTGCGAATGCACTTTACAGGAGAATCGGGACGGACCTAAAGTTCGCGCTCCAGCAGCTGATTGGCCAGCTGGATCAGGGGCTCCTTCCGCGCGGCCCGGGCCGCTACCGAATCCAACAACCTGAAGGCTTCTTCCTGATAGGCAGCCTGCAACTTCCTGGCCTCCTGCGGTACGCCGAGTTGGTTGAAAAGGTCGGTTACGCCCCGGATTTTTTCCTCCGGATCCCAATCCTCATTTGAATAATAGCCAAGCAGCTGATCCCGGCGGCTGGGGTCGGCTTTTTCGAGGGCGATGAGGTACAAGGCGGTTTTCTTGTTCTGCAGGATATCGCCGCCGGTCTGTTTGCCGAATTTGGCGGGGTCGCCGAAGGTATCGAGGTAATCGTCCTGGATCTGAAAGGCTATGCCGACCTTTCTGCCGAACCCGGTAAGCGGTTCCGTATCCGCCCCGCCGCCCACCAGGGCGCCCACTTCCAGGCAACCGCCCAGCAGGGCAGCGGTTTTGCCTTCGATCATGGTCAGGTACTCTTGAAGGGAGACGTCGCTGCGGGTTTCAAAATCCATGTCCATCTGCTGGCCTTCGCATACCGCTGCGGCGGCCCGGGTAAAGGCTGCAACGGCCCGGTTTCTGGCAAGTTCGTCAACCGGCGATTTCAACAGGTATTCGTAACTCATGATGAGCATAACGTCGCCGGAAAGGATGCCGGCGTTGAGGCCGAACCGGGAATGAACGGTAGGCTGCCCCCGGCGCAACGGAGCCTCGTCCATGATATCGTCGTGCACCAGGCTGAAATTGTGGAAAATTTCCATGGCAAGGGCGGCCGGAAGGGCTTCCCTGATCCGGTCGCCGAACAGATAAGCGCCCATCAGGGTGAGCACCGGACGGATGCGCTTGCCACCCAACCCCATTATGTACCTGACCGGTTCGTAGAGGTTGACCGGCCGGCGATCCAGCTGCTCGTCAGCGAGATAAATTTCGAAAGCGGACTGAAAATACCGGATATCCTTCATGTTGACAGATTAAGCATAACGACCACAAAAAAAGGCATTAAATCCGAAAAGGCGGACCGCCGTTATTTTTGCAAAAAATTGAACGGATCGCCGCCCCGGTCAGAAAAAGCCGCGGGAATCCGGCAAAACTTTCTATTTTTGCAAACAGCACAAAACTACGTCAAGAATACCATGCTCAAAAATGCAAAAAGCTTCCTGCTGCTGCTGATCGAGGATAATCCCGGCGATGTCCGGCTCACCCAGGAAGCATTTAAGGAGATCAAACAAAATATCAGCCTGGAAGTTGTCATGGACGGAGTCGATGCGCTGAAGTACCTGCGCAAAGAAGAACCCTTCACCGACAAAATCCTCCCCGATCTCATTCTGCTCGACCTGAACCTGCCCAAAATGGACGGCCGGGAAGTGATCCGGGAAATCAAGGCCGACCCGTACCTCCGTCAGATCCCCATCGTGGTGCTGACCACCTCCAACGCCCGTCAGGATATCATCAACAGTTATTCGCTTTACGCCAATTGTTTTATCAACAAACCGGTTGATTTCGACCAGTTCTTTACCATCATTCAAAAGATCGTGGACTTCTGGCTCCTGACGGCTGAACTGCCCTCTCTGCCGGCCAGCATGAACAACAATCCACATTTCTATCAGTCCATTTCATGATTCAAATCCTGATTATAGAAGATCAGCCCGCCGATGTCCGGCTTATCCGGCAAATGCTGGAAGACAGCCATTTGAAATGCAGGATAGAACATGTACCCTCCCTGCATGAAGGAATTGCCCTGCTGGCAGAAAATCCGTTCGACCTGGTATTGCTTGACTTGTCGCTGGAGGACACCCTGGGTTTCACCACCCTGCAATCCTACCTCCAGGACGCGCCGGAACCCAAAACGCCGGTCATCATCCTGACCGGTAACCGCAATGAAAAACTTGGCGTACAGGCGGTCAAGGAAGGCGCCCAGGATTACCTGTTCAAATCGGAGATCAACACCAAACAGCTCGAAAAATCCATCCTGTTCTCGCTGCACCGGTCCAAAAACCAGCAAAACCTGCAGCAGGCCAACGATGAACTGGCCAAAAGTCAGGAACGCGATCAGAAAACCTTCGAAATCGCAAAACTGGCCAAATGGGAGCTGGATATCGTTTCCAATACCATGGTGTGGTCCAATGAAATGTTCGAAATCTTCGGCTTCAAACCGAATGAGTTCCAACCGACCCTGGGCGATTACATGAACGTTGTGCACGTAGAAGACAAGGACAGGGTTTACGATTTCTTTGACGAGGCTAAAAAGACCGACAAGCAGAAGCGGATCGAACACCGGATCTTTGTCAATAACCGGATCGTCAAGTTCCTGCTGGTTCAGGCCAAAATCAGCTACGACGTCAAGTCCAACAAGATCCTCTTATTGGGCAGCCTCCAGGATATTTCCTACCAGATCGAAAACCGGAACGACACGGATGCCAAGCCGGTCCTGAAAAACCCCGAGCTGCCCAAACTGGCCGAGTTTTTCTTCAAACGGTGGAATTTTCAGTTTCGATCCCCGCTCAATTCGGTCGTCCAGCTGCTTTACCTGCTCGAACAAACCGGATTGAACCCCAACCAGCGGGAATTGACCGCCGAATTGCGGATGGCGCTGGACGATCTGTCCGTTTCCACCAATTCCATGGTCAATTATGCAGCCTTCTTTTCCGAAAACCTGGAAGTCAGGGAGGATATCCTCGAATTGAAATCCCTGAGCCCGATCCTCGAAAATGCCGCCAAGGCAGGGGTCAGGAAAGGCGCCTTCCATTTTACGTTTTCCAATGAACTGTCAACCGTCAGGAAAGTGCAGGCAGATGCCGGCAAATTTGCCCTGGCACTGTTCAATATCATCGACCTGATTTCCAATCTGGGCAGCCAGGGATCGGTCACCCTGGCGGTGAACCTGGCGCCGGACCTGAATGATAAAGGTTTCCTGCAAGCCAGGATCGAGTATGCCGGGCCGGCCGTCAAACTGGAAGAACTGGCCGGCGACCTGCCGTCCAATACGACCCTGAAAGACCTGGAAGCATCCGAGAACAGCATCAAAGCGGCCATTACCCTCAAATTGGTCAAGCTGATCAATGGTTCGTTCGAATACCAGTCCGCCGGCGAATCCAGGAAAAAGATCCAGATCCGGATCCCGGTGAAGCTTATCGTGCAGGAACGCGGCGTCATATCGGCGCCCAAAGCGCCTAAAAAGATCCTGCTGGTTGAAGATCACGTCATTTCGCAAATCGCCACCAGGAAACTGCTGACCTCCTGGTCCGAGAATATTATGGTCAAGGTGGCCGCCACCGGCGAAATCGCGCTCGATTCCTTCGGAAAGGACCATTATGATGTCGTCCTGATGGACCTCCAACTGCCCGGCATCGACGGGCTGGAAGCCACAAGGATGATCCGGCAATCCAGCAAAACGCCCATTATTGCGCTGACCGCCAACGCCTCCAAGCAGGAAGAGGAAAACTGCCTGCAAGCCGGTATGGATGATTATCTCTCCAAACCGTTCAAGCCGGAGGAACTTTTCAACCGGATTCTCCGCCTGGCCGGTCCATAAGGCCTATCTTTGCCCAAAATTGCTGAAAAGGAAAATGGACGTTTTTGATCTCATCATCATTGGTGGTGGACCGACCGGCCTGAATTGCGCCATTTCGGCCCTCCGGCGGGATATGCGGGTACTGGTCCTCGAAAAAGGATTACTGGTCAATTCCATCTATCGCTTCCCCACCAATATGACCTTCTTTTCCACCTCAAGGCTGCTGGAAATCGCCGGAACGCCTTTTATCTCCCACGGCGATAAACCGACCAGGACCGAAGCGCTGGAATACTACCGCCGCCTCCAGGAATCCTTTCATATCCCGGTAAACCTGTATGAGGAAGTGCAGTCCATGACGCCGGCCGGAAGCGGCCTGTACCGGATCAATACCCGAAAAGCCGCTTACTTTGCCCGCTCCGTCATTGTCGCCACAGGATTCTATGACACGCCCCGGAAATTGGAAATCCCCGGCGAAGAGCTGCCCAAAGTCAAACACTACTACGACGACGCCCACCCCTATATCGGCCAGAACCTCCTGGTGATAGGCGCCGCCAATTCAGCCTGCGACGTTGCCCTGGAAACCTGGCAAAAGGGCGCCAAAGTCACCATGGCCATCCGCGAGAATGAGATATATCCGAGGGTGAAATACTGGATCAGGCCCAATATCGAGAACAGGATCAAGGAAGGCAGCATCAAAGCTTATTTCAATACCGTTGTCCGGGAGATCCGGCCCGATGAAGCGGTCCTGGAAGGGCCGGAAGGGACCGTCACCCTGCCCAACGACTTCGTGCTGGCCATGACGGGCTATAAACCCGATTACGCCCTGCTGAACAGCCTCGGCCTTGAAATCTCCGGCGACGGGCATCAGGTACCCCTCCACGACCCGGAAACCCTGGAAACCCATCTCCCGAACGTATTCATAGCCGGCGTTGTCTGCGCAGGATTGAAAACATCAACCTTGTTCATTGAGAATACCCGCGAACACAGCGAGATCATTCTGACGCAACTGGCGGAACGGCTGGGGATAAAAAAATAACTTTACTTCGTTTAATATGCGTACGATTCTTAATTTTGCGCCGAAAAAAGACAATAGAACATGCCAAAAGAACTCGCTTCGCTCCAGGCAGATGAACAGCAACTGATGTTCGATGCCATCCCCTATATCACCATTTTGATCGCAGGCGCCGATGGCGACATCAACCTGAAAGAAACCGAATGGGGTGAAAAAATTACCAAGATCAGGAGCTACAGCTACGATGACAAACTGGTACCCTACTACAAGCGGGTCGGCGAACAGTACGGCCCGCGACTGAAGGAGTTATTGGCTGCCCTGCCGAATGATACCCAGGCCCGCGAAGAGGCGGTCAGCGCTGAGCTGGCCAAGCTCAACGGCATCCTGCCGAAGCTCGACTTTTTCTACGCCAAGCTGTATCACGAAAGCCTCGTGAGCTTTGCCCGCCACGTAGCCGAAGCGGCCGGCGGCATCCTCGGCATCATGAGCATCAGCAGCGAAGAAAGACGACTGCTGGACTTGCCGATGATCGAAGAGCCCACAGAATAATACATGATGATCCGGACGCTCAATCGCCTTTGGCGTCCGGCCCAAATACCTTTTTCAGCACCCAGGCGCCCACATCCCTACCCTGCCTGACGCCTTCCTCGCAGGCATCGCGGTAATGGATGCCTCCGTACAGCCTTGAAATGGCCGCTTCCCCGGAGGCTTCGAAAAAGCTGTTGTATTTCCTTTCCGGCAAACCGAAATAAAGTTCGGAAGTATCCGTATACCGGAAATGATCGCCGAACAGCCGGGTCAGGGCGGAGGCCGCTGAAGCGGAGGCCACGCTGTGCCCGCTGGTATATTCCGGGAAAGGCGGCGTTTGCAGGATCGGCCGCCATTTCGGATCCACCATTTTATTGATGGCGGTTTCCGGCCGGATCCGGTCGCTGTGATATTTCTCCTGCCAGCAGCTGATGAAAGCGTCGTGGAGCGTGACCGCTACCAGGGCATGCGCGAAAATGGCCGAATCCAGCGGGATGCCCGCATCCTGGCAAACGATCCCGGTGATGCCCATCCAGTGCCCGCCCGGCGAGATCTTCTTCAGGCCGATGGCCATATGCCCCGAATAAGTGACGGCGAACGGGTTGCAGTCCCAGAAGCTGGCGATCTCCTTTTGCTCTGCCGTCAGGTTGTTGACCACGTTGTAGACCTCCATCATGGCCCCGTAGAAACTGCTGGTGGTATCCTTGCTGAAGGGGGTGGGCCGGACAGGCTGAAACTGATCGGCGGATTCCAGGAAAAAGGGCCTGATCGTTTCCCATTTGGGTTCGACCGGCGGGAAGAATTCCGGCGGCGTCGGGTACCAATGCCCCTCGTCTTTTTGCGGCGTATATCGCTTGTAAGTGCTGAGCTTCCCGTAGCCGTCGGTTTTGGCGTAAGCCAGCACCTGCCGGGCCAACTCCTGCGCGTACCGGATGTTCTTGTTCAGGTTCCGTTCGGATAAAACGCCGGATGCCTTGAAGGCGTCCACCAGTTCTTTCTGCTTTTCTTCCAGCATATACCCGGACGGCATGATCTGCCGGCCCACTTCCAGCAGGGCGTAATTGGCGCTGAAAGCCAGGTTGAACTTTTTGGGTACCGGCGGCGCCTTGATCCCCGGATTGACGTTGAACCGGCCGTCCAGATCCGGCAATTTGCTGCCGCTGCAACGGGCCACCTCATAAGCGCCCAAGGTGCAATAAGCATAAAACCGGCTCGCCGCCGGCGGATTGGCCACATCGTGCAGCATCACCTCCGACAAATGGAATACATTGTCCGCCAGCATTTTCGACTCCCGCTTGCGCTGATCGCCGTCCTGCTGCGCCAATGCAGACATTATGCCCGCGAACAGGAACACCATCCCAAATACGGCGCGTTTTTTGACCTTTGCTCCCGGTACGAACCGGAATTGCCTGGTTTTCATTTTACTTATTTTTATTTTAGTTTATTGTTGTTTGTTTTAGTTCATTTTGGTTTATTGTTGTTTGTTATTGTTGTTGTTTTTAGTTTATTATTGTTTATTGTTGTTGAAATCCGTAACAACAATAAACCATCACAAACCATCACAAACCATCATAAACAACCACAAACCATCATAAACAACTATAAACAACCATAAACCATCACAAACAACTATAAACAACCATAAACCACCACAAACCATCACAAACAACTATAAACAACTATAAACAACTATAAACAACTATAAACAACCATAAACCACCACAAACCATCACAAACCATCACAAACAACCATAAACCATCACTTCTTAGGCACCTCCCCCCGGCCGTTCCCCGGCTGTTCATCCGCATTCAGCCGGTACATTTCCACACCCACGTTGTTCACGCCGGCCAGCAGGTAAGGCATGCCCTGCACCCGGATCACCTGGAGGGATTTGGTATCGCCCGTCAGGCGAAGGCCGGATCTGGTCTGGGGCACGTATTGGAAATGGCCCTTGCCGTCACCCTGGAAGAGCTGGCCGAAATTGGCGTCGATCACGCCCATCCGGATCCGGATCGAACTCTGGTTTCCAGCCAGGATGAAATCCATATTACCGTCCTGGTTGTAGTCCGTCAGGGCAATGGCGTAACCGGGCGAGAACTGGGCCTGAACCGGCAAACTATGCGGCTCGAAGCGGTTGCCGAGGTTTTCAAAGTACAGGCTTTCCAACACCGTGATCTCAAGTTCACCGGCATTTTTGAGGTCGCCTTTCGAGAAGATGTTTTGAAGCTGGGCATCCGAATAGGACTCGTAGGAGGTGAATTTGCTGCGCAAACTGTAGATCTGGTCCAGCAATTCTTCCCGGCTGGCGAATGGGTATGATTTCCCCTGGATATAGCAGTTCAGGATGGGATCCACGGAGCCGTTCTTGTCAAAGTCCTTGTAGACCAGGGTCGTCGGCTCTTTTGCGTTGGCTTTGAGCTGGGTGTTCAATCCGAAATTGCCGGCCAGGATATCCTCGTCGCCGTCGCCGTCAAAATCGTAGACCGCCAGCCGGTTCCACAAGCCCGCCAACGGGCGATCGAAAAAGCGGTCGGTAGCCCTGACAAGCTTGCGCCCTCCTTCGTTCAGGAAAACCTCGATCGGCATGAATTCGCCGGCCAGCACAAGGTCCATGCGGCCGTCCTTGTTGAGGTCAACCCATTCGGCGTCGGTTACCATGCCGATCCCGGCCAGGTCGGGCGCCACTTTCGCGGCCACACTTTCAAACCGGCCGCCCTTGTTCTCCAGCAGAAAACTTTCGGGCGCCAGGGGGTATTTGCCGGGGATCACCCTGCCGCCGACAAACAGGTCCAGGTCACCGTCGCCGTCAAAATCCGCGGCTGTGACGCAGGATTTGCTCACGCGCATATCCGGCAAAGCCTTCTGGGCGAGCCCGAATTTACCGGAGCCGTTATTGAGGTACAACCGGTCCTGGAGTGCATTATCCTTTTCCGTGTATTCATTGTACCCGCCGCTGACCACGTAAAGGTCCTGGTCGCCGTCGCCGTCGGCGTCAAAGAACAGGGCGTCCGCATCCGTATACCGGGGGTCGAACGGCAGCACGGCAGAAGATTGA
The DNA here is from genome assembly GCA_020636325.1 of Lewinellaceae bacterium. Lineage (GTDB taxonomy): Bacteria > Bacteroidota > Bacteroidia > Chitinophagales > Saprospiraceae > JACJYC01. Next base: position 26,805 of record JACJYC010000029.1, on the reverse strand, counting down.
AAACCGCCGCGGTCATCCTGGGTATACAACTTGCCGGGCGTTTCCTGCGCCCCGCCGACATAGACATCCTGCAGGCCGTCGCCGTTGACATCTCCGAGCGCGAGCACCGGTCCGCAGGTCGTCAGCATGGTCATCAGCAGGGGTTGCCGTTTGAAATCGTTGAACCCTTGTTCGACATGCTGATAATCAATGGCAGACGCTATTTTGGTGAATATTTTCGGGCCGGCTGCCGGCTGCGGGTTCTGCACGCCCTTGCTTTCATCTTCATTGACCTTCAGCAATTGATCGGCAGGCACTTTATCCAGCACCAGTTCCTTGCCGGAAGGCCAATCGATCCGGATGGAATCAACCGCAGCTGTACCGCCCAGGCCGGCGTGGATCCGGTAGCTCACCGAGGACTGGAAGCCGCGGGTCGGCGAAATTTCAAAGAACTGTACCTGGCCGCCTGCATAGATCTTCACCCTGGCGCCGAGGGCGCGGGTATTCTTGCCGGCCCCGGTGAGGGAGAGCTGGATAAAATGCCGCTCGGGCTGGTGTTCCTTGCTGAGGTTTTTATACAGGGATGCGGGTTCGTTCTGGTTATTGACCACCAGGTCCAGGTCGCCGTCGTTATCGAGATCGGCATATACGGAGCCGTTGGAAAAGTTGCGTTCCCGGAATCCCCAGTCCTCGCTCACATCGGTAAAGGTCAGGTCGCCGTTGTTGTGGAATGCGTAGTTGTGGACCGGCGTGGAGCTCATGGAGGTGACCAGGTGGAAGGTATCCGCGGGTTCATGGTTTTTGGCCTTTTCGAAATAGTAATCCCCTTTGTATTTCATAAAATCGCGGTTGGTATAATCGCGATAGTATCCGTTGGTGATGAAAACGTCCTTCCAGCCGTCGTTGTCGTAATCGGCAAAGAGCGGCGCCCAGCTCCAGTCCGTATTCGAGATGCCGGCAAACTGGCCGATCTCGCTGTAGGTGCCGTCGCCGTTGTTGAGGTGGAGCATGTTGCGCATGTTCTGGAAGTAAAAGCCGTTGAGCACCATCAGGGCGTAGTGTTCGTAATTATCGGGGCCGTACAGGAGTTTTTGCCGCTTATTGTCCTCCGGCAGCATGTCCAGGGTGAAGATATCGGGCAGACCGTCGTTGTTGAAGTCGCTGACGTCGCATCCCATGGAAAAATGGGAGATATGCTGCATGTAATCGGTCAGTCGGTCGGAAAAGGTACCGTCCTGGTTGTTGATGTACAGGTAGTCGGGCTCGACATAATCATTGGTAACGTAAAGGTCGGGCCAACCGTCGTTATTGATATCCGAGACGCTGATGCCGAGGCCGAACCCCAGTGGGTTGCCCTTGATGCCCGCCGCTTGGCTGATATCGGTGAAGCGGCCGTTGTCATTGCGGAACAGCTTGTCGCCGGCATAGGGATCGCGGGTGTTTTTCACATCGCCGAACTCAAAGGATCTGATGACGGTGACGTTGTGGTTGACGAGGTACATATCCAGATCCCCGTCGCGGTCCATATCGAAAAAGGCCGCCTGGGTGGAATAGGACGGGTCGTCGAGGCCGTATTCGCGGGCCCGTTCCGTAAAGGTGACCCCTTTGCCGCCTCCCGGCAGGTCGGTGGGGCCGTTATTGATGAACAACTGATTCCTTCGGGTATCGGGGCTGCTCTTCCCGGAGTAACAGACGTAGATGTCCAGCAGCCCGTCGCCGTTGACATCGGCCATGGACACTCCGGTTTTCCAGCCGTCGTACCCGCCCACGCCGGCCTGGTCCGTCACATCCCGGAAGGAAAACCCGCCCTGGTTGATGTAGAGCTTGTTGGGGCCCATATTGGCCGTAAAATAAAGATCCTCGAGGCCGTCGTTATTGACGTCGCCGACGGCGACCCCGCCACCGTTGTAGAAATATTCGTAGGTGAGCACATTGGAGGCAGGCGTCTCCCGGAGGGTGTTTTCAAACGTTACGCCGGTCCTGGAAGAAGGTTGCTGCTCAAACATGGCGTTTTTCTGGCCGAAAACGAAACTGCAGCAAAAGATCAGGGCCAACGCGGGTGATATCCTGTTTCTCATAAGCGATCAGGCTGTGTAGTTGGTGAAGATGGCCAGTCAAAGTTATGCATTTTAGGATAAACCATAAAAAATAAGCCCGCCTGATTGGTCAGACGGGCTTTTTTCTCCGGTTTCCGAGTTCACTGAAGCCCGTACCGGACAGGCGTCAGTTCGGCCAGTTCTTCATCGCCGTAAATGCGCGACCGAATGAGGAACCGCACACCAAGGGGGATCTCCAGAGAGAAGCTGGCGCCGCGGCCTTTGACAACGTCGACAATGAGTTGCGTATGCTGCCAATATTCGAACTGGTCTTTCGACATGTAAAAATCGCAGCCGTGGATCCGGCCCAGCCAGACGTCCGTTTCGTTGAGCATCAATTCGCCTTTGGGAAAACACATCGGACTTGAACCGTCGCAGCATCCGCCGCTCTGGTGAAACATCAGGTCGCCGTGTTGTTCCCGCAGTTGATCGATGACGGCTCCGGCCGCATCCGTTGACAATACTCTTCTGGTCATGACGGCCGGCATTTAAAAGAAGCCTTCTGCTTTCTTCTTGTAGGAGACCAGCATGTTCTTGGTCTGGCGGTAATGGTTGAGCATCATGCGGTGCGTTTCGCGGCCGATGCCCGATTTCTTGTACCCGCCGAAGGGCGCATGCGCGGGGTAGGCGTGGTAACAGTTGACCCATACGCGGCCGGCCTTGATCTGGCGGGAGATCTGATAGGCCTGGTGCGTATCCCGGGTCCAGACGCCGGCGCCGAGCCCGTACAGGGTGTCGTTGGCAATCTCCAGGGCTTCGGCTTCGTCCTTGAAGGTGGTCACGCAAACCACGGGGCCGAAGATCTCTTCCTGGAAGACCCGCATCTTGTTGTTGCCTTCCAGAATGGTGGGCTGGATATAGAATCCGCCTTCCAGGCCTTCGTTATAGGCGGGTTCGCCGCCGGCCAGGACCTGGCAGCCTTCTTCCTTGCCGATCTTGATATAATTCAGGATCTTTTCGTACTGATCATTGGAGGCCTGGGCCCCCATCATGGTGGACGGGTCGAGCGGGTGGCCGAGTTTGACCGCTTTGGTCCGCTGGATCACCCGGGCCATGAATTTGTCGTAAATGCTTTCCTGGACCAGCAATCTGGACGGGCAGGTGCAGACCTCACCCTGGTTGAAGGCGAACATGACGGCCCCTTCCAGGCATTTGTCGAAGAATTCATCATCGGCATCCATGACGCTTTCAAAAAAGATATTGGGCGATTTTCCGCCCAGTTCGAGCGTTACCGGGATGATATTCTTGGAAGCGTACTGCATGATGAGCTGGCCGGTCGTGGTTTCCCCGGTGAAGGCCACCTTGTTGATGCGCGGATGGGAAGCCAGCGGTTTGCCCGCTTCAATGCCGAAGCCGTTCACAACATTCAACACCCCGGCGGGCAGGATGCCTTCGATGAGTTCTACCAGGATCATGATGCCGACCGGCGTTTGTTCGGCGGGTTTCAGCACCACGCAGTTGCCGGCTGCCAGCGCCGGTGCGATTTTCCAGGCGGCCATCAGGAGCGGAAAATTCCAGGGAATGATCTGGCCGACCACCCCCAGCGGTTCGGGTACGTTCATGGAAATGGTGTCGGAATCCAGTTCGCTGACCGTACCTTCTTCGGCCCGGATCACGCCGGCAAAATACCGGAAATGGTCGATGGCCAGCGGCAGGTCGGCAGCCGTTGTTTCGCGGATGGGTTTGCCGTTATCCCAGGTTTCCGCCCGGGCCAGCACCTCAAGGTTTTGCTCCATGACATCCGCGATCTTCAGCAACAGGTTGCTGCGGTAGGCGGCCGGGGAGTTGTTCCAATGGGGCGCGGCCGCCCAGGCGGCATTTACGGCCAGGTCGATGTCTTCTTCCGTCGAACGGGCCACTTTGGTGTAGCCCTTTCCGTCGACGGGCGAGATATTTTCGAAGTATTGTCCTTTTACAGGGGGCGTCCATTTGCCGCCGATGTAGTTTTCATATTGGTCCTTGAACCTCGGTTTTTCCAGTGCATTCTGGACGGTTGCCATTACATCGCTCATGATGTTCCTTTTTGAGTTTGATAAATAATTTTACGATTTGAATTGATTCCAATTTTCATTCTGGAATTTTTCAATAATGCAAAATTATACACCATTACTTTGGCTGCTTTGACGAATCCTGCCAAAAGGGTGAACAATCCTTGCAAATCCCCCGTTTCCCTCCTGGAAATCAGAATATTCCTTCGCATTACCAAAGAAAACCGGTATTTTTGATTATCAAAACTGCGATTGAACATGGATTTGCCCGTTGATTTCTTAAAAGGCAGAAGACTGGAAACGCTGGTAGAGAACCAAACGTCTTACACCTTGGAAAATGCCGCCATGCACGTATTCGAAACCCACCAGGCAGCCGAGCGGGTACTCCTGCAATTCGATCAGCCGGTGCTGGCCAGCATGTTCCAGGGCAAAAAAGTGATGCACCTGCGCAGTCACCAATCTTTCGATTTTCTGCCCGGTGAGTCGCTCATCCTCCCTTCCAACGAAGTCATGTGCATCGATTTTCCGGAAGCCCGGATGGACAACCCGACGCGTTGCCTGGCTATGGCCATTTCAGAGGACAAGATCAGGGAAGTGATCATGCTGATGAACGAAAACCTGCCCAAAGCGGACGACGCGGAATGGCAGTTCATGGATTACAATTTCCATTTCACCAACGATACCGGCATCTACCAGATCATTCAGCGCCTGCTGTTCCTGTTTACCGAAAACCATCCCTCCAAGGACCTGTTTGTCAATTTCATGCTCAAGGAACTGATCATCCGGATCCTGCAGGCCGAATCCCGGAAAATTTATACCGACAAAGCGCTCACGCTCAGCAGCAACAACCGCCTCGCCTTCATTATACAGTATATCCGGGAAAACCTCGACAAACCGCTCACCATCGAAGAACTGAGCCGAAAGGCCTATATGAGCGATTCCAATTTCCACCGCGTATTCAAAAATGAAACCGGCGTTTCTCCGGTAGACTTCATCAATAACGAACGGATCAAACTGGCCACCAGCCTGCTGCAGGATCCCAACATGAAGATCAAGGAGGTCTATATGGCCTGCGGCTTCGACAGCCGGTCGTATTTCAACCGGGTCTTCAAGCGCAAAAAACGCCTCTCTCCCAAGGCGTTCCAGGTCAAGGCAACCAACCGCTGAACATCACAAAGCCTGTGCCTTGTAAGCTTTGGGCGACAGTTTGGTATGCTTCTTGAAAAAATTGGAAAAGTAGAAAGGATCCAGAAACCCCAATTCGTACGCGACTTCCTTTACCGGCATTTTTTCGTAGGTCAGCAATCGCTTCGCTTCCGAGATGATCAGGCCGTACACCACGCTCTGCGCCGTTTTACCGGCATGCAATTTGGCCAGTTCGTTGAGCTTTAATTCAGTGGTTTGCAACGCCTCCGCAAAATAACTGATGGTAAAATTGCGCTTGAAATTGCTGCGCACCATTTCCAGGAATTTCAGAAACAAGGCATCCGGCTTATAGACCTCCTCCCCTTGCGAGATCTTGGCCCGGTTGACGGCCACCAGGATGAGCTTGACGTAAGCGTGCAGAGCGATCAGGTATTGAAAGGGCTTTTCCGCCAGCTCGTCCCGGATCATTTTCAACGGTCCTTCCACCGTAGCCGGGTCCGGAACCGCAATCACCTCGTTCATATCGAAATGGCAAAACAGGCCGTTCTGGAAAACCAGCTCCAGGTCAAAATCATCCTTGCAGAAAAAATCAAAGGTGAACTCCAGCACCCAGCCTTTCACCCGCTCCCGGCTTTTGGCATAATGGATCTGTCCGGAAGTAATGGTGATCAATTGCCCCTTTTCCAACCGGAAATCGCTTTCGTCAACCGCCAGGGTAACCGCCCCCTCCGAGCACCAGATCAGTACGTACCGGACAACCCGGCGGGGAGATGCCAGACCGGCGTAATCTTCAAGTGGGAATATTTCTATCATAGGGCATAATATACAAAAAATGCTCAATCCGTCGAGACAGCGGCTGCAATCCTCGAATCCGCCGTCCCGTAATACAGGATCCAGTTGCCCCGGAACCGGACCAATCCTTCCACAAAACAAACTTCGTTCACCTCGCCCACTTTTTCGTAATCCTTATCGGGGTGAATGAAATATCCGGCGGTCCGGTCGAGGAGTTTCCAGGGTCGGCTGCCGTCAAACAAGGCCTGACCTGCAGCGTAGGTGAACTTCGGCAACCCAGGATCATTGAAATTGGCGGCATTGCTGCCGTTATAGATCAACAGGATGCCGTGTTCGGTCTGCAAGGCGTACGGACCGGGCTCCACCAGCCGGCTGTCAAAATACCCCGCTCTGGGATGGAGCACTTCGATCAATTTCCCGCTTTCTTCATTTTCTGCCGGCGACCAGCGGATCAGGTCCTCCGAAGCGGCCATGAACAGGTCGGTATCGCCGAAATACATCCGGTATTTTCCCGCTATTTTCACGGCTATGGTCCTGCCGCCTTCCTGCCGGGCCACGACAGCGCCGGACTTTGACCAGGTATCGCGGTATTTCGAGTCCGTAAGCACCGGGCCGTGTTTGGTCCAGGTTTGCAGGTCCGTTGAGGAAGCCAGGCACAGCCGGGCGGTCTTTCCGTCGTAGGCGGTGTAGGTCATGATATACGTACCGTCTTCGCGCTCGACGATCCGGGGGTCTTCCGTTCCGTCAAAATAGGACTCTCCGGGAATGAGCGGGCCTTCTGCCTTTCGGTAATTCCACTCGTATACCTTCATGCTGTCGTTGGCCGGGTAAAAAACGGGCTTCGGGCGTTTCACAAAATGCAACCCGTCCGCGCTGACGGCCATACCGATCCTGGAAGTGCCGGTATGGTCCTGCGCCCGGTAGAACAAATAAACCGAATCCCCCCTGACCACCGCGGCCGGGTTGAGTACATTGCGCTCTTCCCAATTGACGCGCTCGCCGGAGACCGGGCAATCGAAGGTCAGGTCAGGAGCGGGAACCAGAATGGGGTTGAGGCTGTCCGCTTTGACGAACCCTTCGAGCGTCCAGTTGTTTTGAGGTATTGCAGGTTCCTGCCGGGCATCGGGTTTGCACCCCGTGAGGAACGCCGGCAGCAGGAAAAACCAAAGGTATCCAGGTTTTTTCATGGTGTTGTTGATTCAGGCCTACATTCAGCCTCACCGCCAGGCATACGGGTATGCGACGGCCGGTCAGGCATACGATCAGGCAAATGTAGTCAACCTGTCCTGGATTCAAACGCGAAACCCGCATGTTTCAGCCGGCGGCCTCACCCATTGCCGGTCAGCATGTAGTCGTCAAAAATGACCTGAGGCCGGTTGGATTGCTGCAGGTTCCAGGCCGTAATGACCACCACCATTTCCCGTTCGGGCCAAACGATGATATTCTGACCGCCGGCGCCGCGGGCGAGGAAGACTTTTGCTGGCCGGCCGTCGGGGGAAGTCCTGAGCACGGGGTTGCTCCACCAGAAATATCCGTAATCATAGCCGGCATAGTAACCGTTGCCCTCCACATCGTGCACTTTGGGAGAAACGGCCTCCTGTGCAAACCACGATGGCATGACCTGCCGGCCTTCCCATTTACCCCCTTGCAGATAGAGCTGTCCGATCTTTGCCATATCCCGGGCCGTCATAAACAGCAGCGCCATGCCGTTGTTTTGGGGTCCGCCGTTGCCTTGCCAGAAGAAGGTATGGTCAATCTCCAGCGGTTTGAACAGGTACCGGTCGGCGAACGAATCGATGCGCATGCCGGAGGCGGCCTGGATGATCCCGGTGGTAAGCACCGGAGCCGCATTGCTGTAATTGAAGCGGGCGCCGGGCGCCGTATCCATCGGCGTTTTCAGGATCGTTTCAAACCAATTGCCTTCAGTAGCCAGCACCTTGCGCCAGGTATTGCCGGGGTCGTCCCAGGGCGCCTCCTTCCATTTGAGGCCGTGTCGCTGGGTCAGCAGATCCCGGATCCGGATCCCGCTCTTCAGCGTGTCCCGTCCTTCAATGTACGGATAATAGGCGCTGATCGGCTGGTCGACGCCGGGGATCAACCCCTGCTGGAGGGCGCAACCCAGCAGCGTCGCCACAATGCTTTTGGTAGCCGATTGCAACTGATGGAGCGAATCCGGGGTCCAGTCCCGGTAATAACGCTCAAAAACCAGCTTGCCTTTTTCAACCACCAACAAGCTGTGGACCTCTCCATAGGCATCGGCCCGGATGGCGCTGTCCGCCCGGAGAAAGGCCGGATCATCCTGCGGACCGGGTCTGTAGTGCGAAAAATCAATCTGACAGGCAATAGAAAAGGGAAACCATAAAATGGTCAGGAGTGTAAACAGTATATGCTTCATTTTCAGTCGGGTATTTCTGAACAGATGCGATATCCTACTTTTTTGGCGTAAAACCCGAATAATCAGCTTCCGCTGTGACATAAGTCATCAGAATTCAGCCCTGAATCTCCAACCTTGCAGGCAAATTCCGCCGTATGGAAATCCTGGAGCATTCCGGCAAATTACCCTGCCCGTCGCCGGCACTGGAAGAACTGCGAACAGCCTTGTTGCAGATCAGAAACAACATCCTCGAAGGGGAAAAGGCCTTCGGCGACCTGGATCAGATCCACCCCAGGCACCGAAATAGCGCCCGAAACCTGCTGCAATACCTGGCCCTGCGCAAGCGGGACATACGCCCGGTGCAATACCAACTCACCGACTGGGGTTTATCCTCTCTGGGCAGATCCGAGCGGAAGGTCCAGGCCACGGTGGATACGGTCCTGCACCTGATCCACGCATTGGAGGGCCTGGACTGGAATCCGGAAGAGGCGCCCCCCGTTTGTTTCGAGGAAGGCCGGAGACTGCTGGAAGACAACTCCGAAGCGCTTTTCGGAGAAAAACCGGAAAGCCGCAGGGCCAGGATCATGGTGACCATGCCCTCGGCAGCCGCCAACAACTACCGGCTGATCCACGACCTGCTCGAAAACGGCATGAACATCGCCAGGGTCAATTGCGCCCATGACGATCCGGATGTATGGCTCAGGATCATTGAAAATGTGCGGCGGGCGGAAAAATCGACCGGCCGGCCCTGCCTCATCCATATGGACCTGGGCGGCCCCAAACTGAGAACCGGTGAAATCCTGCCGGGCAATGCCGTGCTGAAGGTAAGTCCGGCCAGGAATGAGTTCGGGGAATTGACCCGGCCGGCTGTCGTTTGGCTGGTCCCGGAAGAAAACGCTGGAGCCGGAGAATGGGCCGGCAAACCCGTACTGCCCGTACCGGAAAAGTGGCTCAGCAACCTCGAAACCGGCGATGTGATCCGCTTTCAGGATGCCAGGAAATCCAGCCGCAAGATCAGGATAACCGCTGTTCTGCCGGAAGGCTGCATCGGAGCGCTCCGCAAAACGGCCTACTTCGTCCCCGGTATCAGCCTCAAACCCGCAGCCGGGAATCACCGCAAAAAAAGACCGGCGGCATCCGTCGGTAAAATCCCTCAAAAAGAAAATTTCCTGTTGCTGGAGGCTGAAAACCAATTGATCCTAAAAAGAAACCAGGAACCGGGGTCTCCGGCCGTATTCGACGAATCGGGGCAATTGGTCAGCCCGGCCTGCATCGGGGTTTCCCTTCCGGAGGTATTGAACGATGTGGAGATCGGCGAGCCCATCTGGTTTGACGACGGCAAAATAGGCGGCATCATCGAGGAGATCCGGGAGGAGGAGGTCGCGGTCAGGATCACTTACGCCCTGAACGGCGGGGTGAAGCTGCGCAAGGAAAAAGGGATCAACCTGCCGGATACGAACCTGCGGTTGAGCGCGCTGACGGAACAGGATCTGGAAGACCTTAAATTTGCCGTTCTCCATGCGGATACGATCGGCATGTCGTTTGCCAACGGGCCGGAAGACGTCCATCAACTGATCCATGAATTGCGCAAGCTGACCGGAACGCTGCCGGGCATCATCCTGAAAATTGAAACGGCCAGAGGGTTCCACCACTTGCCGGACATGCTGCTTGCCGCGATGGAGATCCCGAATTTCGGGGTCATGATCGCACGGGGCGACCTGGCCATTGAGGTCGGATTCGGCCGCCTGGCGGAATTGCAGGAAGAGATCCTCTGGATTTGCGAGGCGGCCCACGTGCCGGTGATCTGGGCTACCCAGGTATTGGAAGAACTGGCCAAGACCGGCGTCCATACCCGCGCGGAAGTGACCGATGCCGCCATGGGGCAGCGGGCCGAATGCATCATGCTGAACAAAGGGGACCATATCGTGACCGCTACCAGGGCGCTGACCGATATCCTTCAGCGGATGCAGGACCACCAGACCAAAAAACGCTCAACCCACCGGAAACTGCGGCTGGCCGAGCGATTCTTTGAACGGATCAAAGCCAATACCGCCGTACCGGAATGATGCCAATGTCCGGGCCTGAAAACAGGTGAGTTTGCATATTCTTCCGTACTTTTACCCCGTCACCAACCATCGCCACAAGAGGATATGTCAGCCACAAAAACTGCGGTTCTTTTCCGCGCTTTCCAGCCCGAACAGCGCGCCGTTTTTTATTCCTGCTTTTTATTGCCCGCATGCCTGCTGGTCGCGGGCTGTTCATCCAAAAAAACCGAATTGGCCTGGACGGTCGACTTTCCCGTGATCGGCTCCCAATCCTCGCCCCGGGCCGCCGATCTCAACCAGGACGGCATCCTGGATATCGTGATCGGCGCCGGCCAGAATGAGAAACAACACGCCAAACAAGGGATCATCGCGCTGGACGGCAAAACCGGGCAACTGCTCTGGCAGCAGGAATCCACCGACCAGGTATTCGGTTCGCCCACCTTCAACGACGTGACCGGCGACGGCATTCCCGACGTTTTCATCGGCGGACGGCGCCCGCAATTCTATGCCATCAACGGCAAGGACGGCGCCCTGATCTGGTCTTACACCTACAAATACCAGGATGACCCCATCCTGAAATACGCCCATTACAATTTCAACAACACGGTCCTCGTACCGGATCAGAACGGCGACGGCATTCCCGACCTGCTGGCCATCAACGGCGGCAATCCGGAAGCGGCGCCCTATTCCGAAACGGATCGCTACCCTGCCGTGCTGATGATCATCAACAGCAAGACCGGGGACATCATCGCCGCGGATACCATGCCCGACGGCAAGGAATCCTATATGGCGCCCCTCTGCTTTTCGCAGCCCGGCAGCCCCGATATGTCCATCCTCTTCGGCACCGGCGGCGAAACCATCAGCGGGAACCTTTACCGCTGCACCCTGCAGGATCTGCTGGACAAAAAACTGTCGAACGCCCGGGTCATTGCCTCCGAAACAGGGCACGGCTTCATTGCCCCCCCTACCCTTGCCGACATCAACGGCGACGGCTTTTACGATATCGTAGCCATCTCCCACGGCAGTTCCGTTTTCGCCATCGACGGAAAAAGCCTGGAAACCCTTTGGCAACGGAAAATTCCGGGCACCGAGTCGAGCAACAGTTTTGCGGCGGGTTATTTCACAGCGGATGATATCCCGGATTTTTTCACTTTCGTCAGCAAAGGAGAATGGCCCAACAGCACCGGCTCCCTTCAGATCATGCTCGACGGCGCCACCGGCGCAATCGCCTATCAGGACTCCATGGGCTGCACCGGTTTCTCCTCTCCGGTTGTCTACGACCTGAACCACGACGGCCGCGACGAAGCCATCATCAGCATCAACGAATTCGATTGCTCAACCGGTTTTACCGGAAATGCGCCCAGGACCATGGTCAACAAACTGCTGGCTGTCAACTTTAAGGACAATTCCGTTCAGCTCATCGATGAAGCGCAGGGCCTGAAAAACATCTTTACCACGCCATGGATCGGCGATCTTGACCAGGACGGCTACCTGGACATCGTCCATTTCCGGTATTTCCATTATCAGGACCTGGTGAGCTTCCTGGGCATGAACGCCCGAAGGATTTCCACCAATGTACGGATCCGGAAGCCCGTCATTTGGGGCGCCTACCGGGGAACCAACGGAGACGGGATCTTCAGAAAATCCGGGGATCGCTGAATTAAATTATCTTTATCTGATTGAACTTTATTTTGTTCGACAATTGTTAACTTTGTATGTGCAGACAAAAAATTAATTGATGCAACTTCTTGTAGAACTTAAACACTTGGGCGAGTTAGAATCATTGCTTCCCTTATTGAAAGGTATCGGAGTGAAAATAGTTTATCAGGAAGTCCCCATGGAATCCAAGCCATTAGTTCCGCTTTCTAAACACATAGGCAAGTTGCCGGATCTTGACACAAAGGCCTTTGAGAATTATATCCAGCAAACACGTGATGAATGGGAACGGCCTATCTACTAGATACCAATATCATCATTTACCTGATAAATGGAACTTTAAATCCCGTAAATTCCAGGACAATTCAGGCAGCTGCCAATTTGCCGGCGTGTATTTCCATTATCACCAAGATGGAAGTATTAGGTTTTCAACCTTCAGACCCCAAAGAAGCGTTCGAATATGAAGCGTTTATCACCGACTCCATTGTGCTTCCATTATCCGATGAAATCGTAGAAAAGACCATTCAGTTAAGGAAATTCAACAAAATTAAATTACCGGATGCAATAATAGCTGCTACAGCTTTAACGCATAATCTCATCCTTGTTACCAGGAATGAAAAGGATTTCACTACCATACAAGGCCTGGTTGTTTCGAATCCTTTCGCTGAATGATACAGTTATGCATCAACTCTTTAATTTTCTTAATTTGCATCTGCATGTATTTTCGGACCAGATCACTGTCAATCTTACGCTCTTTTCCATTATTACTTTTGCTGGCCGGCTGCACAAACCAAAAGCCGGATTCTCCAGGTTCAAACCCGGCATCAGGCGGTACCTTGTTTACCTTGCTCGACCAGCAAGCCACCGGGATTGATTTCATCAACGAGGTCAGGGACGAAGAAGGGTTCAACATCCTGACCTACCGGAATTTCTACAACGGCGGCGGGGTTGCCATAGGGGATATCAACAATGATTCACTGCCCGATATTTACTTCACCGCCAATCAGCTCAAAAACAGGCTCTACCTGAACAAAGGGAACCTGCAGTTTGAGGACATTACCGAAAAAGCCGGGGTCGGCGGTACAGGCGCCTGGAGTACCGGCGTCACCATGGCCGACGTCAACGCCGACGGCCTCCTGGATATTTACGTGTGCAACTCGGGGGATGTGGATGGGAAGTACCGGGAAAATGAATTGTTTATCAACAACGGCGACCTCACCTTCACGGAGAAGGCAAAGGAATACAACCTCAACAATGAAGGCTATTCCACGCACGCCGCCTTTTTCGATTACGACCTCGACGGCGACCTGGATTGCTATATCCTCAACAACAGCTTCAAAGACCCCAGCAAGATCGAACTCTATCGCAAGGCCCGACAGGACCCCGATGCCGGCGGCGACAAGCTCATGCGCAACGATGGCGGCGTTTTTCACGACGTATCCCGGGAAGCCGGCATCTACAGCAGCATTATCGGCTTCGGACTGGGCATAGCCGTAAGCGACCTCAACGGCGACCTGCTGCCCGACATTTATATCAGCAACGACTTCTGGGAACGGGATTACCTCTACATCAACCAAGGCAACGGCCGCTTTTCCGAAGAGCTCAATTCCCGCATCAACTACTGCCCCGTATCGAGCATGGGCGCCGATATCGCCGACCTGAACAACGACGGCGCACCGGAAATCTTCACCACAGACATGCTGCCCGCCGACAACTACCGCCTCCAGACCACCATGGCCTTCGACCCCTACCACCTGGAAGACCTGAAGTACCGGGCCAATTTCCACTACCAGATGATCCAGAATTGCCTGCAGCTCAACAATGGTTCCGGCGATTTTCAGGAAACCGGACTGCTTTCCGGCGTAGGCGCTACCGACTGGAGCTGGGGCGCCCTGATCTTTGATTTCGACAACAACGGCAGCAACGATATCTTTGTCAGCAACGGCATCCTGCGAGACCTCATGTCGATGGATTTCCGGGACTTCCTGGCTGACGCCAACCGCAAAAAAGGCGGCCCCAACGGTCAAAATGCGTATACCAACCTCGATTTCATCCGGCAAATGCCCGCCAAACCGCTGAAAAATTACGCTTTCGTCAATAAGGGTAATCTTCAGTTCCAGGACCAGGCCGACGCACTGGGCTTCTCGACGCCCTCCTTCAGCAACGGGTCCGCTTACGGCGATCTGGATAACGACGGCGATTACGACCTCGTGATCAACAACATCAACTCCCGGAGTTTTGTCTATGAGAACGAATCGGAAGGCAACCATTTCCTGAAAATCCGGTTCAAAGGCGTCAAGGAAAACCCATTCGGCATCGGGGCGCGGGTAACGGCTCAATTCGGAGACCAAAAACGGGTGCTCCAAAATTTCAATACCCGCGGGTTTCAGAGCAGCATCGAGCCGGAAGTGATCTTCGGTTTGGGCAACGTTGCCCGTATTGACCGCCTGGAGGTAACCTGGCCGGATAAGCGTTCGCAGGTCCTGACGGACATAGCCGCGGACAGAACCCTCGTGCTGATGCAGGAAAAGGCAGCGCCGGGCGGGGCCGCGGTTGCAACCGAAATGGCGGCCATGTTCAGGGAAGTCGGCGGGGAAGTGATCAAAGGCAATGCCCGGCACGTGGAGAACCGCCAAAACGATTTCGATCAGGAGATCCTGCTGCCGCGCATGCTGTCAACAGAAGGCCCCCGGCTGGCTGCCGGCGATGTGAATAATGACCGGTTGGAAGATTTTATCCTCCTCGGCGCAACGGGGGATCCGGACAAGCTCTTCCTCCAGAACCCGGACGGCACTTTCCGCTTTCAGCCTGTTCCGGCCTTTATCCGGGATGCGGGCTTTGAAAGCACCTGCGCCGCCCTGGCCGATTTTGACGGCGACGGCGACCCGGACCTGATGATCGGCTCCGGCGGCAACGACTTCAGGAACGATAAATTCCGTTTTGTCGTCCGGTTGTACACCAACGACGGCAAGGGCGGTTTTCAGGAAAACGTACAGGGCGCTCCGCAGGTCATCGGCAACTTTTCCACGCTTGAAACCGCCGATTTCGACGGCGACGGCGCCATCGACGTATTTCTGGGCGCCCGCAACGTGCCCGGCAATTACGGCTTGCCGCCGCAAAATTTCCTGTTCAGGAACAACGGCGGCAGCTGGACGGACGCGGCCCCGCCCGAACTGGGCGATATCGGAATGGTCACGGATGCCGCCTGGACCGACGTCGATGCGGATGGCGACCCGGACCTGATCGTGGTCGGCGACTGGATGGGCATCCACATCTTCACCAATGAAAGAGGGGCTTTCAATTCAAATACCGTCCTGCCCAACAGCAACGGCTGGTGGACCCGCGTGCAACCGGCCGATCTGGATCAGGACGGCGACATGGATTTCGTCCTCGGCAACTGGGGGTTGAATACCAAGTTCAAAGCCTCCCCTTCCAAACCGCTGACCATGTACGTCAACGATTTTGACCACAACGGCAAAAGCGAATTCATCATCAACTGGTATCCGCCCCTGGATGACCAACCTGCCCCGTTTGCTACCAAGCAGGAACTGACCGCCCAGATGCCCGGTTTGAAAAAGACCATTCTGAAATACGAGGATTACGGCAAACTCCGCTACGAGACCCTTTTCCCCGCAGAAGTGCGCGCCCAGTCCATCGCTTACCGGACGGATTACCTGGAAAGCGCCGTACTCTGGAACAACGGCGGTTCCTTTTCGCTGCAGGCCTTGCCCGTTGAGGCCCAGATCTCCCCCGTTTTCGGCATCCTCACGGGTGATTTCGACGGGGATCAGGTAACCGATATCTGGTTGGGCGGCAATTTTTACGCGTTGAAACCGCAAGCCGGCCGGCACGACGCCAGCAGGGGGGTGTTTTTGAAGGGCGCCAAAGGAACACCGATGACGTTCAAGGCAGCGGAACGGCCGTTGATGTACGTGGAAGGAGAGGTCAGGGATGTAAAGGCATTCGATTCAGCCGGAAAGAAGACCATTCTGGTGGCCCGCAACAATGACCGGGTCCTGGCATTCCGCCCCCCCCGGTAGGGGCAACCCTTGTGGTTGCCCAAAACCGCAACCCTTGTGGTTGCCCCAAACCGCAACCCTTGTGGTTGCCCCAAAAACAACACCCGCGATTTCGCCCCTATACCGGATCAAACGATTTTTGAAAACCGCATTCTTCCAAGAAACCAATTCCCTGAAACAGCAAACGGCAGCCGGAATCCGGCTGCCGTTTGTTTTTTTGCCGCTGTAGGGGCTACCCTTGTGGTCGCCCCTAAATGATATTATTCAGGGCCGCCTGCCCACCAAACCTTGGTCACGTAGTTGTTCGGTTTGGTAGCGCCCGCGTCGAAATTCGGGTTACCTGCAACTTCGCCGACCGGGTATTTCAACCTTTGCGGGATCACGCCGCCGGTTTCGTTACCCGGGTAGTTGGTCGGAGTGAGGACCGGGAAACCGGTTCTTCTCCAATCGGCCCAGGCATCCCACCAGTTGAGGAACTTGTTCGCCCAAAGTTGCTCGCCGATCATTTGAAGCTTGTTGCCGCCGTAAGGACGAGCGGCCAGGTAAGCGTCAACCGCGGCATCGCTGGCCGTGAGCGTTTCGTCGTAGATGGTGTACATCTGGCAGGAAGCTTTCACGCCGGCCTTGTAGTGACCTTCAGCGCCGGAAGCGCCGCCGATGCTGCGCTCGGCAGCCTCAGCCAGCAACAATTCCACTTCGCCGTAGCTCATCAGCATGTACGGATCGCCGTCGTCCAGCATCTTGGTATTGATCCTGGAATAGGTATTGGGCTGATCCACGGTCTGACCTGCGGGAAGGCCTTCGAATTCAGCCAGTGTGGTAGCGTCCTTGCCGTTGGGCATGCCCTTCTGGGCCAGCGGATCGGCATTGACGATGGTCACGTCAGTCGGTGACCAGTTGATGATGCCGCCGCTCATGATCATCAGGCGCGGGTCGTCATCGGTCGTCGAACCGGCGCTGGGGCCTTTCAGCCAGTCTACCAGGGTTTTGCTCAGGTAGGAAGGCTGACCGCCGTCGCCGGGATAGAAGGCGCGGGAGATCCCGTTCTGGTTGGTCCATTCGCTGGGCCCCGTAGCCATCGGCACGATCACGTTGTCGGCATTGCTGGTCATGACACCGCCTGCGATGGCTTTCTGAACATAGGAACCGGCCGTAGCCGCATCTACGTTCGAGATCCGCATAGCCAGGCGAAGCATGAGGGAATAACCCCATTTTTTCCACTTGGCGATATCGCCGTCGAAATAAATATCGGCAGCTGCAAAGCCTTCATCCGGATTGGAAGCGCTCAAGGCGGAGGAGGCTTCATCCAGTTCTTTCAGCAGATCCAGATAAATGTCCTTTTGCTTGTCGTACTTCGGGAAGAAGGTTCCGTCGGTCCGGCTGGCCGTCAGGGCTTCCGAATAGGGAATGCTGCCGTAGTAGTCGGTCAAACGGTGGAACAGGAATGCGCGCAGGATGCGGGCTGCGTTCCGGGTATTCACCTTATTGCCGGCATCAAACCCGTTGGGGCCGGTCTGATACAGGATTTCAGACAGGTTCTTGAGCTGATCGCCGTAGATAAAGTCCCACGGTGCAGTATAGGTTTCCACGTTCTCGGTGTACTTGTCGCCGGGGGCGATACCGCCGCCAGCGTTGGCGATCTGCTGGATGGCCATAGAGCACATGCCGATGTTGGTCCGCCAGTCGATATAGCGGTTATCCCCCGCCGATCCGCCGGAAGCGGCGCCCAGTTGGGCGGCTGTCAGCAGAAAGTTGAGGTTGATCTGCGTGACCTCCTGCGGGTTGATATTCAGTTCTTGCAGTTCATCCGTATTGCAACCTGACAACAAGGCCAGGGACAGCAAGCCGGAAAAAAGCAATTTATTATTATACTTCATATTCAATTCAGTTTTAAATAATTAGAATGTGGCCCTCAGGTTGAAACCATAGGTGCGCGTTGCCGGCATACCGAAGTAGTCCAGACCTTGCGCGTTGCTGCTGGTGTAGGAGGATTCCGGGTCGATGTTGTCCGTATTCTTCATCAGGATGGCCAGGTTCCGGCCGACGAAAGAAAGGGACAAGCTCCTGAACGGCGTTTTTTCCAGCATCGTCCGCGGGAAGGTATACCCGAAGGTGATCTGGCGCAGTTTGATGAAGGACGCGTCGTACATGAAGTTTTCCTGTGCGCGGTTGCCCAGCTGGCTCCAGTAATTCTGCGCCTCACCCGGCGTCAGGGTTTTGGTGAAGGGCTCATAGATCGGATTGCCGCTTCCGTCCGTACCGGTTTGCGTAACGCCGCTGACGGACAGCGGGGCTTCACCTTCGCGGCCCTGGAGGGTCTGCTGGTGGAAGCCGGCCTGCGTCAGGCGTACGTTGGTGCCGGAATAGATGTCGCCGCCGCCTTTGAAGTCGATCAGGAAGCTCAGGTCGAAGTTCTTGAAGGAGAAATCGTTATTGACACCGCCCGTGAAATCGGGAACGCCGTTGCCCAGGTACTGATAGGTACCGTCGGTAACCGGAGCGCCGTCGGCGTCGTACACCAGTTGTCCGTTCGGCGCTACCGTTTGTTTCACGCCGAGGATCACGCCGTAAGGCTGACCGACTACGTGGTAAACAGCTGCCAGACGGGTTCTGGGTTCTTCAACGAACAGCCTGTCCTGGCCTTCGATGAGCGAAACCACTTCGTTCTTGTTCTTGGCGAAGTTCAGGGAGATGTTCCAGTTCAACGGTCCCCGTACCGGCGTACCGTTCACCAATAATTCAATCCCCTTGTTGGTGATCTCACCCAGGTTGACCGAAGTGGTGGCAAAACCGGAAGCGCGGGAGATACCGGCATTCAGGATATCATCCGTCGTTTTCTGGCTGTAGTAGCTGAAGTCGACGCCCAGGCGGTTGTTAAAGAACCGGACATCAAAACCGAATTCAAGTTCGCCGGAAGTAAACGGCACCAGGCCCGGGTTGGGCAGGTTGGAACCGTTGGTATTGCCGGCAATGGAAGCAAAGGCTGTCCCGTTGTGCGGGCTTCCGCTCAGGGAGTAGGTCAGTACGGTAGAATAAGCGCCCACCGAGTTGGCGTTACCCACTTCGCCGTAGGCTGCGCGGAGTTTACCGAAGCTCAACCAGCTCGGCACCTTGAATGCGTCGGTGAAGACGAAGCTGGCGCCGATGGAAGGATAGTCGATGCTGTTCTTATCCGGATTCAGTACCGAGAACCAGTCCCTGCGCCACGTACCGGTCAGGAACAAGTATTCGTTGTAGGCCAATTCCAGGTTCGAGAAAATGGAGTTGATGCCGCTTTCCGCGAATCCGTAACCGTAGTTGCGGTCTTTGGCGTTGTTGATGGCTGCAAAGAACGGTACGTTGAAGTTGTTACCGTTGGCCGAGATCTGTTCCCAGGAAGAACGCATCCGGTTGCCGCCGAAGAAAGCGTTGACGTTGACGCTGCCGAAAGCTTTGTCAAAGCCCACCAGGTATTCCATGTTCACCTCGCGGATGCGGGTTTCGTTTTCCGTCATGGAACCGCCGCGCTGGTAGCCTGTACCTTGCGGGGTCAGGTTGGTTCCCCGGGCGGTCGACCAGTCCATACCGGCACGGCCCTGCAGGTAGAGGAAATCGGTGATGTCATAACGAAGGCGGCCGTTGGCGATCACGCGGTCGCGTTTGTCGGAGTGCACATACTGGTAAGCCGCCCAATAGGGGTTCTGGCCCCACAGGTTGGAGGATTCCTGCATTTCTTCACCCGGCGCTTTGCCGTCAAAAATGGTGATGCCCATTTCCTTTTGGCGTTCTACGCTCGGCACTGCGCCCAGTTTGTCGGGATCGCCTTTGTAGGTTTCCACGTTCACGTCGCCCGGGATGAGGAACACCGTTTGGGGTGCGTTACCCGGAGAGTCGGAAACGTAAGGCCGGTTCTTGGTATCCTCGTTGGAGTAGAGGATCGTCGATTCCAGGGTGATCTTCTTGCCGAATTTGGAATTGGTTGCCAGGGAGAGGTTAAGGCGGTCATACCCGGCATTGGGCATTACGCTCTTGCTCCGCAGGTCGGTCATACCAAAACGGAAATTCTGGGTCTCGTTGCCGCCGGAGAAGGCGATGGAGTTGGTCCATGCCGTACCGGTTTCGTAGAAACGGTCCCACTGGTCGCCCTGATAGGAATACGGGCGCGAAACGCCGTCCCACTGGTAAACGTTGCTGCCGTCGAATTTCGGGCCCCATGCCTGACGGAACCAGCCGCCGTTCCATGCTCTTTCGAGGTCGGCTGCCGAGTTGGATTTGGTGGCTACAGAGTTCTGCAGGTTCGTACCGACCATACCGCCCGAACCGTGGGTGGTTTGCAGGTCAGTGAGGTTGTTCACCTTTTCAAAGACGAAGTTGGAGTTGAACTCCACGCCGATCCCTTTGCGGGCGGTACCTTTTTTGGTCGTAATGAGGATTACGCCGTTGGCGGCGCGCGAACCGTAGAGTGCGGCTGCGCTGGCGCCCTTCAGGACCGTGGTGGATTCGATATCGTCCGGGTTAAGGCTGCTGATGCCGTCACCGTTGTCCGAACCGCCCCAAAGGCCTGCCTGACCGTAGTTGTTGTTGGTCATCGGCACACCGTCCACTACATAGAGCGGTTGGTTGAGGTTGGAACCCAGCGTCTTGGCGCCGCGGATAACCACGCGCGAAGAGCCTGCCGGGCCGGAAGCGATCTTGGTAACGTTCACCCCTGCTACCCGGCCGGCCAAAGCATTGGCCAGGGAGTTTTCACGCGCCTGGGTAAAGTTGCTCCCGTCCACCTGGGTTACAGATGACTGCAGGGCTCTTGAGTTCCGCTTGATGCCAAGCGCTGTAACCACAACCTCCGAAAGTACCTGAGCATCGGAGTTCATGTTGACATCAACCACAGAGCGGCTGCCTACGGTAATATCGATATCGGAATAACCGATATAGCTGAAAGTAAGCACAGACTGGTCGCCGGACACTGCAATGGAATATTTCCCATCTAAGTCGGTTACTGAACCTGTTCCCGTCCCCTTCAGAATGACGTTTACGCCCGGCAAAGCCAGGCCGTCCGCATCTGTCACTGTACCGGTAATTGTCCTGCCTTGCGCAAAGGCGAAGGAGGAAAAAACGGTAACAAGCAACAACGAATGAAGAAATCTTCGGTAAAATCTGCTCTTCATAAATTGACTTGTTTAAAGAAAGTGAGTATAAATTTTTAGGTTAAACAGTTCCGCTGCATAAAATGAAATGCCACTGATACGAGTTTCTTCCGGTTGTTTAACAATATCGCAATACTTCCCGGCCCGGCTGCACAGGCAGACAAAATTGATCTTTAGGAGGCAACAAAAAGGGATCAACGCAATACTAGTCGCTTATTGCTTTTTACAGAAGTGAAATAACCAGACCTGAGGCAAATTTATCGCAAACTTCCTTAACCTTAAAAGAAAATTTCAAAAATATTTGAAGAAAAATCGAAAAATTCTGACAATCAAGATTTACAATCGGGCTAAAGCAAAATAAAAACGGGCGCTTTTGACACCCGTTCTCATTTGATTTCGTTATTTTAAGCCGGACGGTTATACATCCGCCAGAGACTGGTTGCGGGAGCGCTTCCGTTCATGCTCTTTCAGCAGGATCTTGCGCAGGCGCAGGGATTGCGGCGTGACCTCAACGTATTCGTCCGCCTGGATATATTCGAGCGCTTCTTCAAGGGTAAACCGTTTCGGCGGCGTCAGGCGCAGCTTGTCGTCCGAACCGGAAGCCCGCATATTGGTCAGTTTCTTGGTTTTGGTCAGGTTCACCACCAGATCGCCGGGGCGGCTGTTTTCGCCGACGACCTGGCCTTCGTAAATGTCCTCATTGTGGAGCACGAAGAACCGCCCGCGATCCTGCAGGTTATTGATGGCGTAAGGGATGGCCTTACCTGTTTCCATCGAGATCAGGGAGCCGTTGATCCGGCCCGGGATATCGCCTTTATGCGGCTGAAATTCATGGAACCGGTGGTTCATCACCGCTTCGCCCGCCGTGGCCGTCAGCATATTGCTGCGCAGGCCGATCAGACCTCTTGAAGGGATCTCAAAACGCAACGAGATCCGGTCGCCTTTGGGTTCCATGGCCAGCATGACGCCCTTGCGCCGCGTGATCATATCGATAGCCGTGCCGGAGAAAGCATCCGGCAGGTCAATGGTCAGTTCCTCTACGGGTTCGTGGATCAGGCCGTCAATCCGCTTGGTGATGACCTGCGGCTGTCCGATCTGCAGCTCATAGCCTTCCCGGCGCATGGTTTCGATCAGGACGGACAGGTGCAGTACGCCGCGGCCGAATACCCGGAAGGAATCGGCCGAATCGGTTTCTTCCACCCGCAAAGCCAGGTTCTTCTCCAGTTCTTTTTCCAGGCGGTCCTTCAGGTGGCGGGAGGTAACGAATTTGCCTTCCTGCCCGAAGAACGGAGAGTCGTTGATGGTGAAGACCATGCTCATGGTCGGCTCGTCGACCGCAATGGCCGGCAGGGCCTCCGGGGCTTCGGCGTCAGCGATGGTATCGCCGATCTCGAATCCTTCAACGCCGAAGATGGCGCAAATATCCCCCGCTTTCACTTCATTGGTCTCTTTCCGTTCGAATCCTTCGTAGATAAACAGGTTCTTGATCCGGCTTCGCTGAACGGTTCCGTCCTTTTTCACCAGGGCAACCGGCTGGTTGGCCGTCAGTTTGCCCCGGTTGAGCCGGCCGATCGCGATCCGGCCGATATAGGCGCTGTAATCCAGGGAGGTCACCAGCAGTTGGGGCGTACCCTCCGACACGCGGGGCGGCGGGATATGATCGAGGATAGCGTCGAGCAGGGGCGTGATATCGGAGGTCGGATTTCGCCAGTCCTGGCTCATCCAGCCGTGTTTGGCCGTTCCGAACAAGGTGGGAAAATCCAGCTGTTCCTCGGTTGCGTCCAGGTTGAACATAAGGTCGAAAACAGCCTCATGCACCTCATCGGGCCGGCAGTTCTCCTTGTCAACCTTATTGACCACTACAATCGGCTTGAGCCCCAGCTGGAGCGCCTTTTGCAGCACAAACCGGGTTTGGGGCATCGGCCCTTCAAAGGCATCCACCAGCAGCAGAACCCCGTCGGCCATGTTCAACACGCGTTCTACCTCTCCGCCGAAATCGCTGTGGCCCGGGGTATCGATGATGTTGATCTTGACGTCCTTGTACCGGATCGATACGTTTTTGGACAGGATGGTGATCCCGCGTTCCCGTTCCAGGTCATTGTTGTCAAGGATGAGTTCTCCCGGTTTTTCGTGGTCTTTGAATAATTTGCCGGCCAGCAGCATCTTGTCCACCAGGGTGGTTTTCCCGTGGTCAACGTGCGCGATAATGGCAACATTCCTGATTTTATTCTCCATAAAAATTTATTCCTGATACAAAATTTGCCGCAAAGGCTTTTTCAGGTAATGAATTGATTTTCAATAATTAACAAACCTGATCCTCTCTTTCCGAAAAGAAGCCGCAAAGGTACGGAATATGCGCATTCGTAGTACGGCCTGTTTTAAAGATTTATTTAAAAATAATACTGCTATGGGAACCCTTCGGAACGCCAAAAGGTTGAATTAAGACTTTTGGGGCCAGTTGTCAGTCTCCGCCCGCCGTAGCTTCAGCGGAGGAGGGGGTCAGTTGTCAGTCTCCGCCCGCCGTAGCTTCAGCGGAGGAGGGGGTCAGTTGTCAGTGGGAGTAAGGCGACGGGGCGACCTTACAACGGCAGCGTGGGCTGTCAGGTCCGCCATATTGGTAGCATTCAGGTCGAATTTTTACGTTTCCGGCCTGTAGGGCCGGTATGTAACTGTTAATGGTCACCGATTTGCGTCTTGGCGCGAAAACACTATTTTGAACAGTCTCGCCGGCCGGGTCCGGGACCACCCAAAAAAAACGCCCTTGCGCTACAGGCCATGCAGGCAAAACCAAAATAAACAACCGCAAACACCCATAAACTAATGCCCCCCAGCTCTTAGCTTATTGCGGCCGAACCAACAAACCCCTCCCCAAACCATCTAACCATTTAACCATTTAACCATAAAAAAACACCCTGACATGTTAGCGCCCGCAATCCGTTTGTACCGACATTCCTTCTCCGGCCTCTCCAGAGACATCTGGCTGTTGTCGCTGGTCATGCTGGTCAACCGGGCAGGAACCATGGTCATCCCTTTCCTGACGATCTACCTGACCGGGCAGAAGGGATTTCGCCTGGAGGAAGCCGGATGGGTCATGAGCAGCTTCGGCCTCGGCTCCGTACTCGGCGCTTTCATCGGCGGCAAACTCACCGACCGGATCGGATATTATCCGGTCCAGTTCTGGTCGCTGATGTTGGGCGGATTTTGCTTTCTGGGGCTTCAGTTCGTCAGCGGCGTAGCAGCCATGTGCGTGGCTGCGTTCATTCTCAGTACCATTGCCGATGCGTTCAGGCCGGCCAACCAGACGGCGGTCGCCTTCCACAGCCGGCCTGAGAACAGGTCGCGGGCCTTTGCCCTTGTCCGGTTGGCGGTGAACCTCGGATTTTCAGCGGGGCCGGTCATGGGCGGGTTGATCGCTCATGCGGCCGGATATCATTGGCTTTTCGTAGTGGACGCTGTGACCTGCTTCGGGGCTGCCCTGATCTTCCGCTTCAGCATTTCACCCAAAAAGGCCGCCCGCCGCAGTGAAACGGTGCTGGAAAAAGGGCTTTCCCCCTGGAAGGACGGCCAATTCCTCAAGTTCATCCTGTTCATTACCCTCGGGGCGTTGGCCTTTATGCAGTTTATGAATACCCTGCCGATATTCTGGAAAACCAGCTATGGTTTCACGGAAGCGCAAATCGGGGCGCTGACCACCCTCAACGGGTTGATCATCGTATCGATGGAAATGCCGATGACCTACCTGATCGAAAGGAAACTGACGAAGCTGGCCATCATCGGGATCGGAACAATCTTTTACGGGATTGCCTACTTTACCCTGAGCGGACTGAGCTATTGGGCGCTGACGCCGATCCTGTTCATGATTTTCCTGACCATCGGGGAAATGTTGTGCATGCCCTTTGCATCGGCTTACACGGCCGATCAGGCGCATCCTACCCGGCGTGGGCAATACATGGGGGTCTACTCCATGGCCTATTCCGCCGCCCTGATCATCGGGCCGTCGCTTTCCCTGTGGATGGCCCAGGTTTACGGATTCATTCCGCTTTGGGTTGTTTGCGGGGGACTGAGCGCTGTGAGTGCTGTTGGCATCCTGTTGTTGAGGCGGGCGTCAACCGGCCGGCCAGTAGCAGAAGCTTCGATGCACTAAATGTCGGCCGCCTCATCCCAAAGTAACCGGAAATCACCCGGCGATCCTTACCTTTGCGGCATGAAAACAGCCGGAATTGGTACGGATATTGAGCACGCAGTCTGGTTGCTGCAACGGGAAGAGGTGGTCGCCATTCCTACGGAAACGGTTTATGGCCTTGCAGGCAATGCGCTGAGCAACAGGGCGGTTTCCGAAATATACGCGGTGAAGAACCGGCCGGCGTTCGACCCCCTGATTATCCACGTTTATCCGGCAGAGCGGATCTCAAATTGGGTGAAGGCCGTTCCGGAACAAGCCCTGGCGCTGGCCGGGGCCCTTATGCCGGGTCCGCTGACGCTGTTGCTGCCGAAAAACGACCGGGTTCCCGACCTGACGACCTCAGGATCCGCTCTGGTAGCCATCCGGTCCCCCAGGCACCCACTGACGCAGGAATTGCTTGCCATGCTGGATTTCCCCCTGGCAGCCCCCAGTGCCAACCCGTTCGGTTATATCAGTCCGACCACGGCCGCACACGTCGCCCGGCAATTGGGCGACAAGATCCCTTATATTCTGGACGGTGGCCCCTGCGAGGTCGGCATTGAAAGCACCATTGTAGGCTGGGACGACGACAAAACCCCTGTGCTGTACCGAAAAGGCGGCATCCCGGTTGAAGAGATCGAAAGGATCACTGGTCCGCTCAGGGTCATGCCGCATTCCACTTCCAACCCATCCGCTCCGGGCATGTTGAAAAGCCATTATGCGCCGAGGGTACCACTGATACTCGGCTCAATCCGGGAATCACTGGATCAACACCCAGGCAAACGGATCGGGGTATTGTCGTTTCAGTCCCATTTTCCGGAAATTCCGGCTGAACGCCAGATCGCCCTCTCCCCTGCCGGTGATCTGAAGGAAGCTGCCCGCCGTCTGTTCTCAGCCCTCCGCCACCTGGACGCTCTCGGGATTGATCTCATTCTTGCGGAGCGCTTCCCGGAATCCGGACTGGGAACAGCCATCAATGACCGGCTGAGAAGGGCGGCATCAAAAAATTAAAACTCAGTCCACCTTTGAAGGCGGGTACCCAAAATAATCGCTGAAACATTTAGAGAAGTAGGAAAGGCTGCTGAAACCCACCATAAAAGCAACTTCAGAGGCATTCCCGGCGCCTTTTTCCAATAAGGCTTTGCCGTGTTCCAGGCGTATATTCCGGATCAATTCGTTGGGAGAGAAACCGGTCAGGGCCTTGAGCTTGCGATGGAGCTGGCTTCTGCTCATGCCCATGGCATCTCCCAATTCGACCACGCCGAAGGATTCATCATCCAGGTGGTTTTCAATATTTGTACGGACGCCTTTCAGGAAGCGGTCATCCACAGAAGATGTAGCGATCAGCAGGGGGTTAAGCAGGGCATTTTCCTGATAGCGACTGGCCAGTTTGCGACGTTGCTCGATCAGCCGGGCCACCCGAAT
>JACJYC010000028.1 GCA_020636325.1 Lewinellaceae bacterium | reverse complement strand
ACCCGCATACAACCCAAAAATAACCCCAATAACCATTCCCGCCCAACCGGAATTTATCGGCAAGCCGTCAGAAATGGACATAGTAGTGCGCATAAATCCATATCTTGCACCATGTTAAACCTCACCTTTTCGTGAGCTCCGGTAAAAGATTCATAAACCCGTTAAATTGAACCGCAATGATTGTATACGGCACCAGCGCCAGGAAGGCAGACAGCTTTGAGATCCAGAACACCGTTTGCCCCTCCTGCGGGCAGTCCGCGTCGCAGCACGTCACCGTTTTCAGCCGGTACGCGCATGTTTACTGGATCCCTTTATTTCCGATCGGTAAAAAATCAGTGGCCGAATGCGCCAATTGCAAGCGGACGATCGAGCAGAAGCAATTTCCAGATCAGCTCAAAATGCGCTTCGACCAGCGTGTAACCAAGGTAAAAACCCCCATCGTGCATTGGCTGGGTACCGGCATCATCGGGTTCGCCATCGTCGCATTCTCCGCCGGATCGCTCATCGAATCCTCCAGAACGCCTGACCCCCGGGAAACGCTTCTGCATGCCGATATCGCCGCCATGACCAGTTCGCCCAGCGCACTGGCCGACTCCAACGCGTTTCTGATCAAGGCTTTATTTGACGACTTCATCTCGGACGAAATGGACAAGGAGCATTTTGAATACCGCTCCAATGTTCAGGACGGAAAGATCCTCGTGCTGGTCAAGATCCCGGACCTGAAACGGGTCAAGAAAGAAGAAAGGGGTGATCTGATGGATGTGATCGATACCCTGCTGGATCTGCAGGAAGGCGTCAAGGACCACGAGCGCTATATCGGCATCCACGGCAAATACAACATGATGCTCGTAAGAACGCCCTCTTTTGAAGACGAAGGGACCATTGTGTCGGAAGAACCGCTGTACAGGTTTTACGGCGAGAAGGCGAAAAAGGATTGATACCGGCAAACTTCCGACCTGATCCCGGTTATGGCCGTTCGATGAAAACCGTCGTCCAAATATTGATTTGTTTGATCGTGCCTTTATCCTTGTTCTCCCAAACCCTGCAACAGGACCTCGATGCCCTGCTGGCCGCCGCATTCAAGCCGGACCAACCCGGGGGCGCTTTGCTGGTGGTAGAAGGCGGCCGGGTCGTGTACGAAAAGGCTGTCGGGATCGTCAACCTGGAGTTGGATGAAAAGCTCACGCCGCAGACCAATTTCCGGATGGCTTCCGTGTCCAAACAGTTCACCGCCATGGCGATCCTGCTGCTGGAAAAGGAGGGGAAGTTATCTTTTGACGACCCGCTGACCCGCTTTTTTCCGGATTTTGCACCCGTCGGCGCGCACATCACCGTAGGGCAATTGCTGACGCATTCCTCCGGTATCCGGGCCTATGAATCCGTGATGCCCGACGACCTCCAGGAGCAGCTGTCGGATGCCGGTGTGCTGGCACTCATCAAGGGCATCGACAACACCTATTTTGAACCGGGTACCGCCTTCCGGTACAGCAACAGCGCCTACTGCCTGCTGGCGCTGATCGTTGAGCGAACATCCGGGCAATCCTTTCCCGCCTACCTCAGAAAGCGCATCTTCCGGCCGCTCGGCATGAAAGATACGCGCGTTTATGAAGCCGGCAAACGGATCAAAAACAGGGCTTACGGCTATGCCCGCGATGAATCGGGCCAATTGTACTTTTCGGATCAAAGCCTCACCAGCGCGACCAAAGGCGACGGCGGCGTGTACACCTCCCTGGAGGACTACCTGAAATGGCATCTTGCGCTGCAAACCAACCGCCTGATCGACCTGGAAGAGGCGCTGGACAAGGTCAACGCGCCGCTCCCCGGCAACAAAGGCCGATATGGCGCCGGCTGGTTCTTCAAAAAAGAGGACGGCCTCGAAATGTTCCACTCCGGCTCCACCTGCGGTTTTTCCAATATGGTCATCCGCATCCCGGAAAAAGGGGTGATGGTAGCCTTCTTTTCCAACATCGCCGGCAACCATGAGGCCTTTTATCCCATTTTCGACCGGCTCCGGAAAGCGGGCATCCTGCGGTCGGATATCCGGGCATGGCATGAGGCTACGGATTGAGGGGGGTGTTTATTTGTTTATTCGTTGATTTGGTGATTCGAATCAACAAATCAACAACTACCCGAATCAGCCACCTCTCCCCTTCCAAAACCGGACAGTCATTGTTCAAAACCGGACACCGATTTTTTTATTTCCATTGTTAAGGTATTGGTAATCAATTGGTTTTAAAAAAGGCATAATTTTTGGCTTTCCTTCCATGGAGATGGTCTCCTTTCTGTGGTTTTCAAAAAACAATCCATTTTATGTTCCTGAATTATTTCAAGGTTGCCTTCAGAAACCTGATGAAACACAAGGTTTTTACGGGTATCAACATCATCGGCCTGACCCTGGGCCTGACCTTTACGCTGTTGATCTCGCTCTGGGTGAAGGAAGAGTTGAGCTATAACCGGTTCCACGCCAACGGGGACCACCTCTATAAAGTGATGTGCAACCTGTACTGGTCCGGCGACGAACCCACGACCAGCACAAATTCGCCTGGTCCGCTGGCGCCGAAACTGGAAGAAGAATTCCCGGAAGTGGTCCGCGCGGTGAAGACGACCTATTCCAACGACGAGCTCTTTACCGTCGGGAAGATCATCGGAAAGGAAAGCGGCTTTTACGCCTCTCCCGGTTTCTTTGAGCTGTTTACCTTCCCGTTGTTGGCCGGGGATGCCGGATCTGCGCTGTCGGAACCGAATTCGATCGTCATTTCGGAAGATCTCGCCAACAAATATTTCCATACGGCAGATGCCGTCGGCAAGACCATCCGGATGAACCAGGATGAGGAAGTGACCGTCAGCGGGGTGGCCAGAGAAATTCCTTCCAATTCGACCATCCGGTTCAGTTGGATAAGGCCGTTCTCCGTATTCGAAAAGGGCAAGGACTGGGCTAAAACCTGGGGCAATATCAGCTTTGATACCTATGTGCAGCTGGCTGACGGCGCCGACCCCAAAGCGGTGGATAAAAAAATGGCGGCCATCGAGCAATTGAAAGAACACAAAGCCGAGCCTTTCCTGTATCCTTTCGGCGATACGTACCTGTATTCCAGGTTTACCAACGGAAAGCAGGACGGCGGCCGGATCGACCACCTTCGTTTGTTTTCGGCCATCGCCGGTTTTGTTTTATTGCTGGCCTGCATCAATTTCATCAACCTGGCCACCGCAAGGGCCGGACAGCGCGCCCGCGAAACCGGCATCCGGAAGGTGGTGGGCGCCAACCGCGGCGTGCTCGTAGGCCATTTCATTGCGGAAGCCGTGCTGACCACCGCCCTGGCTACCGGCTTTGCGGTTGTCCTGGCGGAATTTGCCCTTTCCGGCTTCAACCAGCTGTTCGATAAAACCCTGCGCATGGATTACGGAAGCCCCTATTTCTGGGGCGGAGCCCTGGGGTTATGCCTGTTTACGGGCCTGCTCGCCGGTATTTATCCCGCGATTTTCCTGTCGGCTTTCAAACCGGTACGGGTGTTGAAGGGCGAGGTCTTCAAAGCGGGTAAAGGTTCGAATATGCTGCGAAAAGGGTTGGTTGTTTTTCAATTCACCTTGTCCATCGCGCTCATCATCGGGGTGATCGTGGTCAACCAGCAGGTCCACTACGTCAAGAACAAGAATCTGGGGATCGACCGCAAGGACATGATCTATGTGATCATGGAAGGCGCGCTCGGCGAAAAACAGGAATTGTTCCGGCAGGAGCTCCTGAAATCGTCTGCCATACAGGCCGCAACGCTTACCGGCGACGATCCGCTGAATATCGAGAGCAGCTCCGGCGACCTGACCTGGCCGGGAAAGGACCCCAACCGGAGCACTTCGGTATCGCCGATGTTCGTCGGCAATGATTTCATCAAAACAATGGGCATTGAACTGCTGGCAGGCAGGGATTTCAAGAGCTTCCCGGCGGATTCGGCCAACTACATCGTCAATGAGACCGCCGTCAGCATGATGGGCCTGGAAAATCCGGTGGGTACCGAGGTCGAATTCTGGATGGGCAAAGGCCAGATCATCGGGGTGGTGAAGGACTACCACCTCAAATCGCTGCACGAAGCCATCACGCCGATGGTGCTGGCGTATTACCCGGGAAATACCTATTTGGCCTGCATCAAGCCCGCCGCCGGAAAAACCGATGAAGCTATCGACCAGATCGGCGCGGTGTTCAAGGACCTCAACCCGGGGTATCCTTTCGATTATATCTTCGCCGACGACCAATTTGCGAAGCAATACAAAGCCGAGACCCTGACGGGCAAGCTGGCTAACTGGTTTGCCGGCATCGCCGTGGTCATTTCCTGCCTCGGGCTGCTGGGACTTGTAATTTATGCCGCGGAACGGCGGACGAAGGAGATCGGCATTCGCAAGGTGATCGGGGCTTCGGTCGGCAGCATTGTCGGCCTGTTGTCGAAAGAATTCATCGGACTGGTAGCCGTTGCGGTGGTCATCGCCTCCCCGCTGGCCTGGTGGGCCATGCACAACTGGCTGCAGGGGTTCGCCTACCGGATCAACATCAGTTGGTGGGTATTTGCGCTGGCCGGCCTGGCTGCTTTGTTGATCGCTTTTGCCACGGTGAGTTTTCAAAGCATCAAAGCGGCCCTGGCCAACCCGATCAGGAGCCTGAGGAACGAATGAAGATATAAAAATACCACCCGATGATCCGACATTACTTCCTGGCTGCCTGGCGGAGTCTGGTCAAGAACCGGACATTCACCCTGATCCACCTGTTCGGACTGACCCTTGCGTTGTCCACGTGCATGCTGCTGGGCATTTATCTGATGAACGAATTCCGGTTCGACCATTTTCACCGTAAGGCCGACCGGATCTGCCGGTTGAACGTCGATCTGATCATGCCGGGGCAGCAGCTCGAGCTCGCCCTGGCGTCGGGAGCGATGGCCCCTGCCATGGCGGCTGACTTTCCTGAAGTGGAAAGCTTCGTCCGCCTGGCAATGCCCGGGCGGGATCTCACCGTCAGGCAGGGCAACCGCGCGTATTTTGAAAAGAATATCCTGTACGCCGATTCGACCTTTTTCGACCTGTTTGATTTTGAACTGCTGGAAGGAGATGCTAAAAAAGCGCTGGGCCGCCCGGACCAGATTGTCATAACAGAAAAACTGGCCGCAAAATACTTTGGCGACAAGG
Source organism: Lewinellaceae bacterium (assembly GCA_020636325.1). Taxonomy (GTDB): domain Bacteria; phylum Bacteroidota; class Bacteroidia; order Chitinophagales; family Saprospiraceae; genus JACJYC01. Next base: position 54,859 of record JACJYC010000028.1, on the reverse strand, counting down.
ATCCTATCGGCGCCGAACTGACGATTGAAGGGCATCCGTATACCGTATCCGGTATGGCCGCCGATCCGCCCGACAACTCCCAGATCGGTTTTGACGCCCTGATCTCCTGGTCGACCTGGGCGCGGGAAAGACCGCCCGCCGAAACCAACTGGGGATGGACGAGTTCGCCGACCTATCTGTTGATGGCTGAACATGCCGATTACAGCGCCGTCAACAGGAAATTGGCCGGCTGGCTGAAAACGCGGATGCCCGCAGAACAACAGGGCGAGGAGATGAAACTGGGCCTGGAGCCGATGCTCGCGATCCATTTCAACCCGCCCCGCCTGGGGGAGCTGAAACCGAAGGGCAACCGCAAACAATTGCTGTTGTTGTCCCTGACCGGGGTATTCATCCTCTTCATGGCGCTCTTCAATTATGTCAATCTGGCGACTGCCCTGTACGCGGGCAGAACCCGGGAGATCGGTGTGCGGAAAACCTTTGGCGCCCGGAGCCGGCAGATCTCGGCGCAATTCCTGTCGGAAAGCACTTTGCTGGCGGCGGCCTCTATCGCGGGCTCGGTCCTGGCGGCAAAATTACTGCTGCCCTGGTTCGGCAAACTGACGGGACATGGTCTGACGCTTTCATTCCTGTCACCCCTGGGGTTCGGCGCCGTTTTGGCCTGCGCCCTTTTGCTGATCGGCCTTCTGGCCGGCGCCTATCCCTCCGTTGTGGTTTCCCGGTGGAAACTGATCCGGTTATTCCACGGCGACCGGGTGGAAATGGGCGGCATTACCCTGCGAAGGTTGCTTACGGGCATGCAGTTCATTATTTCCATCGGGCTGGCCATCAGCACCTTTGTCATCTGGCGGCAGTACGCCTTTCTCAACCGGCAGGGGCTCGGTTTTGACCGGGAAGCAAAAATGGTGATCAATTTCGGCGGGACGGCCCAATTGCCGCTGTCGGTGGACGCCCTTAAAACCGAATTGCAAAAAATACCCGGGGTCAGGACGGTCACTTTCTCATCGCACGTCCCGACGGAATATACCCACGGGGTCTATACGGCTGTCCAGGGCGCCGACGGCGAAGAAAGGTCTGCGGAAATGGAGCTGACGCTGGCGGATGCCGGTTTTTTGGATGTGTACGGTCTAGATCTGCTGGCAGGCCGGAATTTTTCGGATGAATTGCCAACAGACACGACTTCTTCCCTCGTTTTGAATGAAACCGCCGTCCGGCAACTGGGCTTTGCCGCCCCGGAGGACATCATCGGGCGGCGATTCCGGCAGTGGGACTGGTCGGGAACCGTGATCGGCGTGGTCAGGGATTACCATCAGCATTCCCTGCGCGACCGGATCAGCCCCATGACCTTCCAGATGCACCCTGAGCTTTTTGAAAAGGTGACCATCCAATACAAAACAGCCGACTTGCCGGCATTTGTGCAGCAGGTGGAACGGTCCTGGACGGCTGCTACCGCCGGGCTGCCCTTTCAATTCACGTTTATGGATGACCGTCTGGCCCTCCAATACGACGCCGAGCGGCGGTTTTCCTCCATCTTCACCGCGTTTACGCTGTTGGCGGTTTTCATTTCCTGTATCGGCTTGTTCGGACTTACCGCCATCGCGGTTTCCAGGCGCGTCCGGGAGATCGGCATCCGGAAGGTCCTCGGAGCTACCCCCGGCAGCATTGTGGCGCTGTTTTCCGGGGATTTTATCCGGCTGGTGCTGATCGCGGTGATCGCAGCTGCGCCCCCGGCGTGGTATTTTACCCAAAGCTGGCTTCGGGATTTTGCCTACCGCATCGATCTGCCGCTGTGGACATTTGCCCTGATCGCTTTGGGCGCCGGTTTTTTTGCCGGGGTGATCACCCTGCTCACGGTGAGCTTTCAGGGTATGGCAGCGGCGCATGCCAATCCGGTTGACTCCCTCAAAGACGAATAAAATAAGAATCATGTTCAGGAATAACTTCAAACTCATCTGGCGGAATCTTTTACGCAATAAGGTAACAACTGCCATCAACTTTTCCGGATTAACCATCGGTATGGCGGTAGCGGTACTCATTGCCGTGTACGTCATCAATGAGCGGCAAACCGACCGTACTTTGCCGTACCCTGAGCGGACCTTTCGCATACTCCGGGTTTCGGAGATCAATAAGGAACCTTATGATATCGGTGTTACATCGGCCCCATACGCTCCGGCATTCAAACAGGATTATCCCGCCGAAATTGAGGATGCGGTCCGGGTACTGGACGGCAGCAGTATTGTGAGGTTACACGACAAGCAATTCTCCGAGGATAACTATTACTATGCAGATCCCAACTTCCTGACTTTCTTCGGAATCCAACTCGCCGCCGGAAACCCTGAAACAGCCCTTTCCAGGCCGCACGACATGGTGTTGAGCATGGACGCCGCCAGGAAATATTTCGGGGACCCATATCAGGCGGTAGGTCAGACCCTCCGGATTGATAACGACTATGATGCAACCATTACCGGATTGCTGGCCGACCATCAGCCGCCGATGCACATGGATTTTGACATGGTGGAAAGCACCCTTGCCCTGGAAGACGCGGAATGGTGGTCCGGCTGGTGGAACAACTCCTTATGCACCTATATCCGGCTGAATCCCGGAACGGATGCGATTGCCCTTGAAGGAAAACTGCCGAAATTCATGGACAAATATTTCGGGAAGGATTTCGCGCGGATGGGGACCCGCATGGATCTCAGGCTTCAGCCGGTCAGGGATATTTATTTCGAATCGGCCACCCGCTATGACCCTATGCGGCATGGAAACCGACAGGCGGTCAATGTATTTTTGATGGCGGCTTTGCTGCTGATCGTCATTGCCTGTGCCAACTACGTCAACCTGTCGACCGCCAGGGCGGTGGAGAAAAGCCGGGAGGTGGGGATTCACAAGGTACTGGGCTCGGGAAGGAAAGGCATTATCAGTAAAATATTAGGGGAAAGCCTGTTCATCAGCCTGGTTTCCGGCCTGGTTGCGGCACAATTGGTGATCCTGGCTTTGCCTGCATTTGACCCATTATTCGGGGTTCCACTCAAGTTGGATTGGTCACCGGTTCAACTGATAAGCGCTACCGCCGGGGTAGCGATTTTGATCGGTTTGCTCGCGGGGCTTTATCCGGGTGTTTTGCTATCGTCCTTCAAACCGGCATTCGTGTTGAAAGGCCAGGGCTCGACCGGCGAACGACGAACTGCCGGGTTGCGCAAGGCACTGGTGGTGTTCCAATTCGTCCTTTCGGTCGGGTTGCTTTGCAGTACCTTTCTGATTCAGCAGCAGTTGAGCTATATGCGGAACAAAAGTCTCGGTTTTGATAAAGAACACATTTTGATAATGAGTGTCAACAGCCGGGAGCTATATGCCAACCGGGAGACTTTCCGTCAACGCCTGAAACAGGAACCCGGCGTGGCGGATATAGCATTCATGAACGGGATTCCCGGAGGGCACCATGATGCTACGACCGTAGATGTTCCCGAGTTGAATCAGAATATTCGCATGCGGACGGCATTCGCGGATTTCGAATTCGTGAAAACGCTAGGACTGCAACTGGTTGCCGGTCGGGATTTTGATCCAAGATTGGCCAGCGACAGCACCCGGGCAGCCATCCTCAACGAACGCGCGGTAAAGGACCTCGGTCTGACACCGGCTGAAGCGCTCGGTAAGAAGATCTTGTTGTCCTCTTTTGATTCCCTCCCCAGAGAGATCGTCGGTATCGTGGCGGACTACCATTTTACCAGCCTGCACGATGCCATTGAACCCCTGGTGATCTCGACCTCCTTCGGAGGCGGGGTGATTGCCGTAAAAGCCCGGGGTGATCGGATACCGCAGGTCATTGCCGCTGCCGGGCAAACCTGGAACCGGATATCGCCTGACTTTCCGTTTACGTACCAGTTTCTGGATGAACGACTCGACCGGTTGTACCAGAGCGAATCCAGGCAGGGAGCAATTTTCGCCCTGTTTGCGGGGATTGCCATTTTTATTGCAGGCCTCGGTATGTTCGGCCTTGCTGCCTTTGCCGCCGCTAACCGCACTAAGGAGATCGGTATCCGCAAGGTGATCGGCGCCAGCGTTGCGGGTATCGTCGGCCTGTTGTCACGGGATTTTCTCAAACCCGTATTCATCGGCATCCTGATCGCCACGCCGCTGGCCTGGTATTTCATGGACAACTGGCTGCAGGATTTTGCCTACCGGATCGATATTCATTGGTGGGTATTTGCGCTGGCCGGCCTGGCTGCTTTGTTGATCGCTTTTGCCACGGTGAGTTTTCAAAGCATCAAAGCGGCCCTGGCCAACCCGATTAAGAGCCTGAGGAACGAATGAAGATATAAAAATATCACCCGATGATCCGACATTACTTCCTGGCTGCCTGGCGGAGTCTGGTCAAGAACCGGACATTTGCGGCAGCGCATGCCAACCCGGTGGAATCTTTGCGCATCGAGTAACTTTTTTTGGGTTTTGACGCCTTTAAAACAACAATAACCTTTCAGTCATGTTCCGGAACTACCTGAAAATCGCCATCCGCAGCCTGCTTAAACACCCGCTGTACGCGCTCATCAATATCCTCGGATTGAGCGTCGGCATGGTCTGTTTCTTCTTCATTTTCCTTTATGTGAAGGATGAACTGAGCTATGACCGGTATCATGCCAATATCGACCGGCTCTACCGCTTGAATTTTTATGCCAAACTGGGCGAGCAGCTCGCCCATACGGCAGGGACGCCCAAACCCGCTGGGCCTATGTTCAAGCAGGATATTCCGGAAATCGAATCATACTGCAGGCTCCGAAGCTGGGGGGATTTCGTGGTGCGGTACGACAACCAATCTTTCAAGGAGGAGAAGGTGATTTTTGCGGACAGCACCCTGTTCCGGGTATTTTCTTTCAAATTGCTGGAAGGAGATGCTTCCGCAGCCCTGACCGACCCCAACTCGGTCGTCATCACAAAAACGGCCGCAGAGAAATATTTCGGGCAGGAGGACCCGCTCGGCAAGGTCCTGACGTTCGGAGAAACGCCGTGCAAGGTTACCGGACTGATGGAGGACATCCCCGAAAACTCCCATTTCCATTTCGACTTTTTTCGCCCGGTCTCCAGCATCAACCTGGAATGGGATGAAAGCTGGGGCAATACCAATTACTACAACTATTTCCTGTTGAGAAAAGGCGCCGACCCGGCTGCCTTGTCGCAAAAGGCAACGGATATATTTGTCGGCAATTTTTCTACGATCCTGAAGGACTACCTGCATGTATCCTGGGAGGAGTTCCGCGAAGCCGGCAATTATGCCCGGGTGGAGTTCTTTCCGGTCAGGGATATCCACCTCCATTCGGACCTTGACAAAGAGCCGGGCGTGAACGGAGATGTGAAATATGTTTATATCTTCTCCATCATCGGCCTGTTTATCCTGGCGCTGGCCTGCATCAATTTCATGAACCTCGCGACCGCCCGTTCGGCGGTCCGGGCGAAGGAAGTGGGCGTTCGGAAGGCCGTGGGCGCCTTGCGGGGAGACCTCGCCGGGCAATTCCTGAGCGAAAGCCTGGCGATGAGTGCCATAGCGATGATCGTGGCCGTTGCGGGTATGTATCTGCTGCTGCCGGCATTCAATGCCTTGTCCGGGAAAGCATTGGAACTAACCGCTCTTTTGCGGCCGGGTTTTGCGCTGTCGGCGCTGTTGACAACGGTATTGATCGGCTTTGCAGCGGGCAGTTATCCGGCTTTTTTCCTGTCTTCGTTCCAACTGGTCCATATCCTGAAGAACAGGACCGGCTTTCCGGTGGGCAAATCGGGCGGCAAGGGCTTCCGAAACGGGTTGGTGGTGTTTCAGTTTTTTACCACTATCGTACTGCTGATCGGATCAATGGTGGTTTACAGGCAGTTGCGTTTCATTCAGGATAAAAAACTGGGCTTCGAAAAGGAGAATGTACTGGTCCTGCGCGATATCGGCCTGTTGGATAACCGGTTGGCGGTTTTCAAGGAGCGGATGCTCCAAAACCATTCGGTCATCAGCGCTTCGGCCAGCAGCAATATCCCGGCTACGATCGTACGCAATACCGGTACCGTCATAAAAGGCCGAAATGCCTCCCAGGAGAACTCCATCCTGTCCAATAACTGGTGGGTGGACTTCGACTTCGTGAAAACAATGGGGTTGGAGATGGCGGAAGGCCGTGATTTTTCGAAAGATATCGCTACCGACAGTACGGCCGTCCTCATCAACGAGACCTTTGCCCGTTCGCTCGGGTATCCTCAGCAACCCGTAGAAGGGCAGGAAATCAGCTTTGTGGGCGCCCATGGAGAAGTGGATCCGCATACCATCGTAGGCGTGGTGAAGGATTTCAATTTCACCAGCCTGCGGACCAATATTGAACCCGTAGCGCTGTTCAGGCGGGACCAACCGGCCTTTTTGAGTTTCAGGTTCAAAACCACGGACCTGGAAGGATTGATCCGCGAATTCAGGAAAACCTGGGATGAAATGGCGCCGGCGCAACCCTTTGAATATACTTTTCTGGATGAACGGTTCGACCGGCTGTACGACGCCGAAACCAGGGTTGGGGAGATCATGAGCGTTTTTGCCTGTATCGCTGTGTTTATCGCCTGCATCGGCCTGCTCGGTCTGGCGACCTTTACGGTTCAACAGCGAACCAAGGAGATCGGCGTGCGAAAAGTGCTGGGCGCTTCTACCTACGGCATTGTTTCCCTGCTGTCGAAAGATTTTCTGAAACTGGTTCTGGTGGCGCTGCTGCTGGCCGCACCAACCGGGTATTATTTCATGTACCGCTGGCTCCAGGATTTCGCCTACAGGATCGAGATTCCCTGGTATATTTTGGCGCTTGCCGGAGTAACCGCCGTAGCCGTGACCTTCCTGACCATCAGCTTTCAAAGCATCAGGGCCGCATGGGCCAACCCGGTGAAGTCTTTGCGCAGCGAGTGATAGTAGTGGACAGTTGTCAGTGGTCAGTTGTCAGTGGTCAGTTGTCAGTGGTCAGTGGTCAGTGGTCAGTTGACAGTCTGCCAGCATCCAGCGACCAGCATCCAGCATCTGACATCCAGCATCCAGCATCCAGCGACCAGCATCCACCACGCCTCAGCGTGGCAGCATCCAGCGACCAGCATCCAGCATCTGATATCCAGCGACCAGCATCCAGCGACTAGCATCCAGCAACAACCTCAATTACACCCCATATCCTCCTTCGAATCCGGGTCATTGTTCGGGAAACACATCCCGGATAGCATCTGCCCGGGCACGAACCGGTTGAGATTGGGATCCCGGAGGCCTTCCTGCAGGAATTCAGTCAGGTCTTTGATCTCCTGTTCGGTCATCTGGAGGGGGCGCAGGAAGGGGTGGAGTTGCGATTGCGGAACCCGGCTGTTTTCGGGGATACCGTCATTGAAGTAGCGCACCACTTCTTCCAGTGTTTGTTTGCTGGCGCCGTGGAAATAAGGACCGCTGTCGCCGAGGTTGTACAGCTGCGGGACCCGGAACTTGTACATATCGCGTTCTTCGCCGGTAAAGCCGCCGCGGCCCAGGTTTCTGCGGTCGTTGACGGAGGTTTTCAGCCCGCCGACCTCGAACAGGTCGTTCACACCGAGTGCGGCAAACGTATTGGAACCCAGGTTGGCTTCAAAATGGCAGCCGTCGCAATTGAGTTTTTCAAAAAACAGGATGGCGCCGCGTTTCTGCTGTTCGGACATGGCGTTGTCGTCGCCTTTGAGCCAGCGCTGGAACGGCGCTTCGGTTGTGGTCAGGGTACGGATATAGGCGGAGATGGCAAAACTGGCGGTCTTTCGGCTGTACCGCTCCGCTTCGGGCACATCCGGGAAGGCGGCGTCAAACATCTCCTTGTAGCCGTATTGCTCGGCCAATGCCTTGGAGTAGTTCAGCCGATGTGTTTTCAGCCCTTCGATGTTCTGTCCTTCGAGGTTGCCCAGGTACTGGTGGTTGATGGCGGTGCCGGGGTCAAAGACGCCCCATTTGTCCTCGGTTCCGGCATTGACGCCATCGGAGCCGAACGAACCGTTCCACATGGAATTGGTGACAAAGGCAACGTTCAATACCGACAGCGGCCTTGCCCCCTGGGCGTCGATGGAATCCTCAGGGTACACGGGGTTTTTGAACCGCGCCTCGCCGTGAAAGCCGAAGCCGCTGCCGCCGTCAGCGATCCCCTGCGACCTTCCGGGGCGGAAACCCGACGAAGGTACGTGACAGGATCCGCAGGAAAAGGTATTCTTTCCTTCGGGGTACTTGTTCTCAATGCCGAATGCCGGTTCGAAAAAAAGCAATTTGCCCAACTCAACCTTTTGACTTGTCAGCGGATTGGCGGCAGATTGCGGGATATTGGCGTAATCCTTGCTGTCGGGAAGGATATACCGTTCTTTGTTGCCTATAGCCAGGGATAGATCATTGTCGATGGGGGAGAAACCTTCATGTTTGCAACCCCAAACGAGCAACAGAGAGAAGCCTAAAATTGTAACAGGTGTTTTCATAGGAAATTTGTTGTATTCAAACCGGAAGACGCCGGTTGTCCCGATTTCAAACTGTCTTTACGGCGACACTAAAAAGAAGTTTCAAAAGACATATTGAATTTTTAATAATTTATAAAAATTCTTCTTCTTAGCACCTGCCTATCCTATGAAGATCACCTGTGCGGCCGGATTGTTACCCCTTTTTAATTGGACTTCGGCAATAGAGGCGCGCCGGTTGAAATCCGTTCTATCCATTTTTTAATGCGTCGATCCGGCATCGGCCTACACAGATATTGCCGGTTGGAAAGCCATCACATACCGGCCCTACAGGCCGGGAACGTAAAAATGCAACCGGGATGCTACCGACATGGCGGACCTAAAGGCCCGCAGCCATTAAGCACACGCTCATTGATCCCAGGCTGCTGCCATTTGGCAACTTTAACCTTTAACCTTTAGCCTTTAACCTTTATCCTCATTCGCCAGAGGCCGCGCCTCGCCGCGGATACCCTCAAGTCCCATTTCGGAGCCGGATTGTTACCCAATCCGAAGGCCTGACCGGCAACGGCAATCACCATTCAAGCTGATTTGCATCATTTGAAAACGGGGTATAATGCTGCAAATTGATTGTCCAATATCCCATCAGAACTATGAAGGCCTACAAGATGAATAGGTGGTTTGCGGCGGTCATTTGGGCTATGGTCGCCGTATCGCTGGGGGCGCAATCGACAGCTGAAAGCCTGCGCCCGATCTCCATTACCGTTTTTAATAATGCTACGCTCCTGCCCGGCGCAGGTGTATTGGGCGTTTGGGGTGTCCCGGCGCATCCGGGTTTTTCGGTCGGTACGGAATTCCGCTACAACCACGACCAGAAGAATGAATGGTTTCAGACTGTGCGGGTAGGGTATTTTTATCATCGTTATGTACAGCACGGTATTCAGTTGTACAGCGAGGCGGGTTACCGGTATCATTTCGGCGTTCCGATAGACCTGGAATCGCGCCTGGGGGCAGGCTACCTGCACAGTATTCCGGCAGCGCAGGTCTTCGAGCTTTCGGAAAACGGAACGTACACCCGCCAATCTTCCATCGGTCGGCCTCAGGCTATGGTCAGCATCAGTCTGGGCGGAGGGTATACCTTCCAAAACATGGGAAATCTGCGGCTGTTCCTGGCCTATCAGGTTTATCTTCAGATGCCCTTTGTGAAGGAATATGTGCCCATTTTGCCCAACTCAGCCCTTCACCTGGGGGTATCGGTCCCATTTTTTAAACAAAGCCAAGTACCATGAGAACGCTATTCATATGGATCGCCAGAAGCGGTTTTGCCGCGGCGCTCCTGTTGATGCTGATGTGGAGTTGCCAAAAGGACCCGATCCGGCCGACGAATGCCTGTACCGTATCGGCGCCTTCGCCGGATGAACATCCGAAAGCCGCGATCTATCAATCGGTCATTGACCAATATACTGCCAAGGGACTACCCGGGATTGCCATTCTGATCCGGGACGGCGGCGGTGTTTGGTACGGGGCTTCCGGAATGGCCGACATCGACCGGCAGATCCCTATGCAACCTTGCCATGTTTCGAAGGCAGCCAGCATCACTAAGATCTTTATCGGGACATTGGTCATGAAACTGGAGGAGGAGGACCGCTTTGACCTCGACGCCCCCCTTACCCGGTATGTTGCATCCAAATACACCCGGAAGGTGGCCAATGCCGACAAGGTGACGATCCGGCAGCTGCTTAACCACACTTCAGGTATCCCGGATCTGATCGACCAGAACAGTTTTTATCTGGCCATCCTGAATGATCCTGCCCGGTTCTGGACCCCTGAAGACCTGCTCGGTTATGTTTATGGTGTGGATGCGCTGTTTGAACCCGGAACCCAACTGGAGTATTCCAATACCAACCTGTTGCTGGCGATCATGGCGATCGAGGGCGCAACCGGTCAAAATCACGCGGATCTGCTTCGCGACAAGGTGATCCGTCCGTTGGGGCTTGGGCATACGTACTACCACTGGCACGATCCGTTGCCTGATTTCGTGGCCCAGGGTTATTACGACCTGTACAACAACGGAACGATCGTGAACATGTCCAATTTCAATACGGGCAGCGGCAACGGTTACGGCGGCATTTATTCCACGGTGTTCGACCTTCAGCATTTTATCGAGGCGTTATTGCGGGATAAAACCGTCCTGACCGAATCCGCACTTCAGGAAATGACGAGGATATCTGCCGAGGACCTTCCCGACCAGGAAGGGTACGGCGTAACGATCCGAAAGGATTTCTACGACCGTTCACCTGACCAATACGGCCTGGGGCACCGAGGTCGCGACCTCGCCTACACCGGCGACCTGTTCTACTTCCCCAATCAGGACTATACATTGTCCCTGCTGATCAACTACGGAACAGATGCCGACAGCGGGCTTAAGGATGTTTTTCTGGAATTCCGGAAGGTGATAGTTGATGAAATGATGAAATAGATTGGATGCTGGATACTTGATGCTGGATACTTGATGCTGGATACTTGATGCTGGATACTTGATGCTGTTAGCTGCCCGTCGTCGCCTCGGGGCAATGGCGGACGGAGGTATTGCACTTCGGACTCCGGCCTACGTGAGAATTTTGATAAATGCGACGGAAAATCTTCCGTCGCTACTGCCGTTCGGCATCTTTAACCTATCGTTCGCCAGAGGCTGCGCCTCGCCGCGGATACCCTCAAGTCTCCGACTTGCGAAATGAATGTTAACTTGTTCCATCGGACCGGGGCGCCCCGGGGCCATCACATACCGGCCCTACAGGCCGGGAACGTAAAATGCAACCGGGATGCTACCGACATGGCGGACCTAAAGGCCCGCAGCCATTAAGCACACGCTCATTGATCCCAGGCTGCTGCCATTTGGCAACTTTAACCTTTAACCTTTAGCCTTTATCCTCGTTCGCCAGAGGCTGCGCCTCGCCGCGGATACCCTCAAGTCTCCGACTTGCGAAATGAATGTTAACTTGTTCCATCGGACCGGGGCGCCCCGGAGCCATCACATACCGGCCCTACAGGCCGGGAACGTAAAAATGCCACCGGGATGCTACCGACATGGCGGACCTGACGGCCAGCAGCCATTAAGCACGGGCTCATTGATAGCAGCGCTGCTGCCAACTGGCTTCTTTAACCTTTAACCTTTATCCTTTAACCTTGCTATGGCGGATCTGACGGCCGTTGTAAAGTCGAAACATCGCCTTACCCCCACTTACGACTTACCACTTACCACTTACGACTTACCATTTACGACTTACCACTTACGACTTACCACTAATAAACGCAAGCGCTGTTATCCGATTTCACATAATAGGATTTGTAGTTTTTGGCCTTGGGGTCGGTACACCCTTCGAGGTTGAGCAATTCGACTTTCCGGAAGTGAACGGGGTGGCTTTCGCTTTGCAGGGAAATGCTGCCGCCCGTGAGGATCTTGCCGGGCACCCACAAGGTAGAATCGATATTATCCACGTTGCCGCCGCCGATCTGGGGTTTTGAGTACTGGAGCACCACTTCATTTTCCATGATATGCTGGATGAGCGAATCACCGAGCACCAGCAATTCGGCGGTCACCCATTGGTCGCCGTGGTAGGTTTTTGAGCGGGACTCGATGCAATGCGAGGTCTCCAGCGTATCGTGCATGACGACGTTGGTGCCCGGTGTGCAGAGGTTGAGGGTATGGCGATCGTGTTCGCCGTCGCCGCCCAGCAACTGGGCTTCGAGGCTGATGGGAAAATCCTGGTTTTTGCCCATGGTCGCGGCGGGCTGGCCGTGGAACATGATCCCGCTGTTGCGGTAAGCCCACCCCGGGCCGCCGGGCGCCTGATCGCCGACAAAGCGGTATTCCACCCGGATGCGGTAGTAGGAAAACGGCTCTTTGTAGAACAGGTGGCCGAACTGGTTGGTGAATTCCGGGTAGCCGTCGTAGTGGACCTTGATCAGGCTGTCCTCCACGTAAAAGGTGTTCTGGTAATTGTCGTTCAGGTCAAAGCCGTTGATCTTGATGTCCCAGCCGTCGAGGTTGACGCCGTTGAAGAGCGACATCCATTCTTCCTGGTCCGGATCGTTGATGGGCTCGCGCGGGCCGCAACTTTGGAAAACAAACAAACCTGTCAAGAGGATAAAAACGGCCGGTAAAGCCCGGAAAGGGTAGTTAAAGTCGGTTCTCATATCTGTGTTGTTTTTTGACAAGCCTGGTTCCGTGAAAGGGAACGGGCTGAAAAGGTAAGAAAATTGTACCGGATCCGCAGCGGAAATCCGATAGGCTGCATACCCGGGGTTGTGTCCGAAATCGCACACCATTTGTCCGGATTTGGACACGAATTCAGAAGAAAATTTATTTATTGTCCTGATATTTAATTAGTTATTGCGGGGCATGGTTTTTGGGAAATAAGCGAAACGGGGTGGTCAGATTTGCGTGTTCTGAAAATTGCCGACCTGCCGACCCGGATGAATACCAATCTTTGAGCATCATGACCAATTTGAAGATCGCCTTTCGCCATTTGTGGAAAAACAAGTTTTACACCTTCATCAATTTATCGGGGCTGGCCATCGGGATGGCAGCCTGCTGGCTGATCGCGGTTTTCGTGCGGAATGAACTGGGTTATGATCGCCTGACGGACCAATCCGACCGGATCTGCCAGGTCAACGTGGCCGGAAATTTCGGCGGAATGTCGTTCATTACTTCCAATTCGCCGCCCCCTGCGGGAAGCGCGCTGGCAGCGGAATATCCGGAAGTTGAGGCCTTTACCCGGCTGTTCCAACCCGGCGATCAGGTGTTGAAGGCGGATGAAAACCAGGAATCGCGCCAGTTTACGGAAGGCGGCGGATTGGCCGTGGATTCCAACTTCCTGGAGGTTTTTTCATTTCCCTTACGGTCGGGAAAGGCCGCTGAGTGCCTGAGAGACCCGGGGTCGATCGTACTGACGGAATCAACCGCAAGAAAGTACTTCGGTCCGGTTGAAGCTGACCAGGCGATCGGCCGGACCATAGCCATCGACAACCGGCCGTTCAGGGTTTCGGCCGTCCTGGAGGATTTGCCCGGACAATCTTCCATTCAGTTTGATTTCCTGACGCCCGTTGCGGCGTACGACGTCGTCCGGCATTTCAGCTGGAGCTGGGTTTGGCTGCAGATGGAAACCTACGTCCTGCTGGCCCGGAAACCGACAAGCCAGTCGCTGACGGCCCTGGAGGCCAAATTTCCGGGGATGGTCAGAAAGTATGCAGCCGGCGCTTTCAAGCGGATCGGCCAACCGCTGGACGAATTCCTGTCCAATGGCGGGAAATGGGATTTTTCCCTCAAGCCCCTGGAAAAGGTCCACCTGTATTCGGAAGGGGTAGGCTCCCGGATCAATAACCTGGGCAGCATAAAAGATGTCTATATCTTCGCCACTGTAGGCCTTATGATCCTGCTGCTGGCCTGCGTCAATTTCATGAACCTGACAACGGCCAGATCCCTGACCCGCGCCCGGGAGGTAGGTGTCCGGAAAGTGCTGGGATCGAAGCAACAAGGCCTTGTCCGGCAATTTCTCGCCGAGTCCATGCTTTGCAGCGGATTGGCTTGGTTGCTGGCTGCCGCGTTAGTGCAGGCGTTGCTGCCTGCTTTCAACCAATTGAGCGGAGAGTCCTTTACCATAAGCCATCTGTTCGCCGGCTGGACCGGTGTTTTGGCGGTTACCCTGCCGGTTGCGGCGGGGTTGCTGGGGGGCTTGTACCCTGCGCTTTACCTCTCAAATATGGCGCCGATCAATATATTGAAGAACAAACTTTCCGGGGCCGGTAATGCCTGGTTGAAAAACGGCCTGGTCGTCTTCCAGTTCGCCATATCCATTGCCATGATCATTTGTACGGCGGTTGTCCTGTTGCAAATCGATTATTCGCGCAACCAGAGCGCCGGTCTGAACAAGGAAAACGTGGTGGTGATCAACAACGCCCAGCGGCTCCGGGAAAAAGGAGAATCGCTGCGGCAGCAGCTGGAACAATTGCCGGGCGTGGTATTGGCGAGCCTTTCCACCGACCTGCCGGCCAAAAACGCCTTCGGAGACTTTTACGAGCCTGAAACGGACGGCGAAAATCCGGGCATTGCAAAAGACCTGACCCTGAATTCCTATATGGTAGATTACGATTTCGTGCCGGCTATGGGTATCGAGATGCTGGAAGGTCGCAATTTTTCCCGGGATTTCCCCGCTGATTCGGCCGCGGTCATATTGAACGAAACGGCCGTACGGACGATCGGCTGGAAGGACCCCGTCGGCCGGTTCATGGTCTATCCCGGCAACGGCAATCAGCGATTCAAGGTCATCGGCGTCATGAAGGATTTCCACGCCCAGTCCTTCAGGGCGGCCATTGAGCCGTTCGGCCTGTTCCACTATTCATCGAAAACCTACGACCTTGACCGGGGCTATCTGGCGGTCCGCATCCGTCCGGGCGAAGAAAGCCGGCTGTTGCCGCAAATCCAGGACCTTTGGCAGGTCATGGCCCCGGACACGCCGTTCAGCTATTCCTTCCTGGATGAGGATTTCAATGCGCTTTACCGGTCTGAAGCCAAGCTGGGCGCAATTTTGAGCGTTTTTACGGGCCTTTCCCTGTTCATCGCCTGTTTGGGCTTGTTCGGGCTGATCGCGATGGCCGCCGAACAGCGCACCCGCGAGATCGGTATCCGGAAGGTTTTGGGCGCCAGCATAACCGGCCTTGTAGGGTTATTGTCCAGGGATTTTTTGCAACTGGTTGTCGCAGCGGCGGTGATCGCGTCGCCGGTGGCCTGGTATTTCATGGACCAATGGCTTCAGGGGTTTGCCTACCGGATCGAAATGACCTGGTGGATATTCGCCGTTGCGGGGCTGGCGGCCGTTGTTATTGCCTTTGCCACGGTCGGCTTCCATGCGGTGAAGGCGGCGCTGGCCAATCCGGTAGAGAGCCTGAGGAACGAGTAAAATTACCCGACTATGCATACAAATTATCTGAAAAGCGCCTTTCGAAACCTCCGCAGAAATACAGGATATTCCCTGATCAATATCGGGGGGCTGGCGGCGGGTATGGCTGTGGCGCTGATCATCGGCCTGTGGATCCGGGATGAATTCTCCTTCAATCATTACCACCGGAACTATGACCGGCTGGCCCAGGTCATCCAGAATGTGACCAATAACGGTGAAGTGCAAACGTGGTTCAGCGTGCCGTTCCCGTTGGCGGATGAACTGCGCAGCAATTACGGCAGCGATTTTGAATCGGTCGTGATGGCCTCCGGCACCTATCCCCACGTTCTGGCCTGGGAAGACAAACTCCTGACCCGTTCGGGGACCTTTTTTGAACCGGGCGGGCCTGAATTGCTCAGTCTTCAACTTCAGGAAGGGAGCACCGACCTGAAAGACCCGGGGACGATCCTGCTTTCGGCGTCGACGGCCAAAGCCGTTTTCGGCGATACCGACCCAATGCACAAAACGATCCGGGTTGACGATCAGATGACCGTACAGGTGACGGGCATCTACGAAGACGTCCCCCGGAACAGCGCTTTTTCCGACCTGGGTTTCATCATGCCCTGGCAGTTGTATTACGACAATTCGGGCTGGGTGAAAACAGCTTCCGACCCCTGGCGGCCCAATGCGTTTTCCCTTTTTGTGAAACTGACCGAAAACGCGGACCCCGGACAGGTCTCCGCCCGGATAAAAGACGCCAAGCTCAAGCATATGAGCACGGAACTGGCCAAGAAAAAACCGGCACTTTTCCTGTTGCCGATGAGCCGGTGGCACCTCTACTCCGAATACAGGGACGGGATCAATACAGGCGGGCGGATACGGTACGTTCGCATGTTCGGGATCATCGGTGTTTTTGTGCTGTTCATGGCCTGCATCAATTTTATGAACCTGAGCACGGCCCGGTCGGAAAAACGGGCCAAGGAAGTCGGGGTCCGGAAAGCCATCGGTTCCGGCCGGCGGCAACTGATCGGTCAGTTCCTGGGCGAATCCCTGTTCTTTGCAGGACTGTCCTTTGCGGTATCCCTGCTTTTGGTGCAGGGGTTGTTGCCGTTCTTCAACAATATTTCGGACAAGGCCATGACCTTGCCCTGGAAGGAGCCTGTTTTCTGGGGCGTCGGCCTGGCATTTATCCTGGTAACCGGGCTGATTGCCGGCAGTTACCCCGCATTTTACCTCTCTTCTTTCCGCCCGGTCAAGGTATTGGCAGGTCCGTTCAAAGCGGGGCGCTGGGCCGCCTTGCCGCGCAAGGTCCTGATCGTCCTGCAATTTACCGTATCGGTATCCCTGATCATCGGGACCATGATCGTCTTCTCCCAGATCAAATTCGCACAAAACCGGCCTTTGGGTTACAATGCCGACGGATTGGTGGCCATCCCGGCGGTGAACGGTGAGATCCATAAGCATTTCGATGTTTTCAAGGCCGCCTTGATGGACGAGAAAGCGGTGATTGCCGTAGCGGAGACCACCAACCCCACTACGGAAACCTGGTCGTCCAGCAGCGGCTTCGACTGGCGGGGCAAGGACCCGAACCTGTCGGTCGATTTTCCCAATGTAGGCGTATCCCTGGGCTACGGCGAAACGATCGGGTGGAAATTCCTCGAAGGGCGCGATTTTTCCGCCGACTTTCCAACCGATTCGACAGGGTTCATCCTCAACGAAGCGGCCGCCCGGTATATGAACCTTGAAAACCCGATCGGCGAAACGATCAAATGGTTCGGCACGCCCTGCCATGTGATCGGGGTGGTGGAAGATATGGTCATGGGCTCGCCGTACCAACCGGTGAAACCCACGATCTTTTACCTCGACGAATCTCCCGGGAATTTCGTGGTGGCCAAGCTCAATCCGGAAGCCGGCGCGCCGGCATCGCTCGACAAGATCGAACGGATTTTCAGGAAATACAGCCCGGCCCAGCCTTTCGAGTACAGTTTTGCGGATGAAGAATTTTCCAAAAAATTCAATACTGAAAAACGGGTCGGCAAGTTGGCCTCCTTCTTTGCCGTGCTGGCGGTATTCATCAGTTGCCTGGGCCTTTTCGGGCTGGCCTCCTTTGTTGCCGAACAGCGCACCCGGGAGATCGGGATTCGCAAGGTATTGGGGGCTTCCATTTTCAACATCTGGAAATTGCTGTCGGAAGACTTTGTCGTATTGGTGATCATTGCCTGCGTTGCGGCAGCCCCCTTAGCCTGGTATTTCCTGAACGGCTGGCTGGAAAACTTTTCCTACAGAACCCGGATTTCAGGCTGGATCTTTGCGGCGGCGGGATTGGGCGCCCTGGCGATTACCCTGCTGACGGTCAGTTTCCAGAGCATTCGGGCGGCACTGGCCAACCCGGTGAAGAGCTTGCGTAGCGAGTGAGGGGTGGATGGTTTCATGGTTGGGCGATGGTTGTAAAGGGAGCTGCCGACTGAAGGACTGAAGACTGCCGACTTTTTATGGTTGGCCGGACGTTGTAGCTTCGGCTGCGCTCAGCTACCCGACTTACCACTTACGACTTACCACTTACCACTTACGACTTACCACTTACAACTTACGACTTACCACTTACAACTTACGACTTACCACTTACAACTTACAACTTACAATGTATTTCAACATAAAATTCAGCGATCATGTGGAAGAGCAACCTAAAACTGGCATTCAGAAACTTGAAGAAAAATCAGTTGTTCACGACGATCAAGCTGGTCGGCCTGACGATTGGTATTGCGGGCTGCCTGCTGATCGGGTTGTACCTGCACAATGAGCTGAGTTATGAGGCCTGTCACCAGCATGCGGACAGGATCGCGTTCGTCGTGATGGAATACCATTCCGGTGACCGGACCGTACTGACCGAAAATACGGGCAACAAGGTCGGCCCCACTTTCCGTCAGGTGTTTCCGGAAGTGGAAAATGCCGTTCGGGTGATTCAATACGAGGACAGGGTAGTGCGGCATGAAGACCAGCTCATTGAAGAGGACAATTTCTTTTATGCGGACAGCACTTTCTTTGATGTGTTCACTTTTCCGCTCCTTGAGGGCAATCCCGGGTCGGCCCTGAAGGCGCCCAATCAGCTGGTGATCAACCGGCGGATGGCGGAAAAATACTTCCCGGGGACCGATCCCATGGGCAAGACCCTGAAGGTGGACGGCCTGGATTACGTCGTTTCGGCCGTGATGGAAAACCCGCCCGAAACCACCCAGATCAAACCGGATTTCGTCGGATCGTTTGCCGGTCTGCGCGACGCAGCGCCGGAGCGGGCTACCTGGTGGAACGCCAATTACGGAACCTTTTTGTTGCTGACCGACCGTTCGGCGATAGCATCCCTGCAGGCCAAGATCGGACCCTTCATGAAGTCCAGGTCGGCTGAAACGGGGCTCTCGGGAGATGAATACGTGACCTACAAGCTGGAGCCGCTTCGCGATGTGCATTTGAAATCAGAGGTGGCCGGCAAATTTGAACCCAACGGCGACATCCGTTACATCTATATCCTGCTCGCCGTCGGCGTTTTTATCCTGCTGATCGGGTTGAGCACCTATGTCAACCTGTCGACTGCGGCGAGCATGGAGCGGGCCCGGGAAATGGGCGTGCAGAAAGTACTCGGCGCCGGCCGCGGCCAACTGGTCCGCCAGCACATCAGCGAGGCGTTTCTGGTTTCGGGGTTCGCCCTGGTCGCCGGATTGGTGCTTACCAGGCCCCTGATCCCGCTCTTCAACCGGTTGTTTGAACGCCGGTTGACCATGGATCCGCTCCTCCACCCGGCAGCGCTCGCTTCCATCCTGGGGTTTGGGCTGCTGATCGCCCTGCTGGCCGGGCTTTATCCCGCATTGGCGGCTACGCGGTTCCAGCCGATCAAGGTGCTGAAAGGCAATTGGGGGAGCCAGGCCGCAAGGGGCAGCGCCTGGTTGCGCAAGGGATTGATCGTTTTTCAATTCACCATTTCCATTTTGCTGATGATCGCTACCCTGGTGCTGAAAGGGCAACTGGATTTCATACAGGATAAAAAACTGGGGTACGACAAAGATTTTGTGGTGGCATTGCCCACCGACGGCAGGATCGTGGAGAAACTGGACGTCTTCAAATCGGAATTCAGGCAAAACAGCCGGGTGATGGGCGTCAGCCTCGCTTACGAAACGCCGACCCATATAGAGGGCGGATACGGCATCGCCCGCTCCCCGACCGGTGAGGGCAGCCAGCCGGTAACCGCCCTGCCCGCCGATGAGGATTTTGTCCGGACCATGGGCATCGACCTGGCTGCCGGCGCTTCTTTCGGACACAGCGATATCGAGGCGGTCAGGCGCATGTACAGCGGAGACACTACCGTGGTAAGGGGCATCCTGATCAACGAAAGCCAGGCCAACGCCTTCGGATGGACGCCCGATGAGGCGGTCGACCAGCGGGTAAATTTCAACGGCCGGCCTGCCCAGATCAGGGGTGTGGTCAAAGATTTTCACTTTGCTTCCATGCACGAGGCCATCGATAACCTGGTCATTTTTCCGGATACGTGGGGGAACACCGTTTTGGTCAAATTATCCGGAGAGGATATTTCCGGCACCCTGGCCTTCCTGGAGCAGAAATGGGGTGTGCTGGCTGCTCACCGGCCGTTTACGTATCATTTTCTGGACGAAGAGCTGGGCGCCATGTACCGCGCTGAAAGCCAGACTTCCAGCCTGATCACCACTTTCGCCGGGCTGGCTATTTTCCTGGCTTGCCTGGGGCTGTTCGGCCTGGCATCCTATACCATCATCCAGCGTACCAAGGAGATCGGCATCCGCAAGGTGCTGGGCGCCTCGGCGGCCGGACTGGTCGGGCTGTTGTCGCAGGATTTTCTCAAACTGGTGGGAATTTCCCTCGTGGCGGCCGCCCCCATTGCCTGGTATTTCATGAACCGGTGGCTGGATGGGTTTGCTTACCACATTTCGCTGGGCTGGCAATTTTTTGCAGTAGCGGCGGTGACAGCTGTCGGCGTAGCTTTCCTGGCGGTGAGCTTCCAGAGCCTGCGGGCTGCGTTGGCCAATCCGGTGGAGAGTTTGCGGAATGAGTGAGAGGGGAGTGAATGGTTTCATGGTTGGGCGGACGTTGTAGCTTCGACTGCGTTCAGCTACCCGACTGCCGACTGGAGGACTGGAGACTGCCAACTTTTCATGGTTGGGCGGACGTTGTAGCTTCGACTTCGCTCAGCTACCCGACTGCCGGCTGAAGGACTGAAGCCTGCCGACTTTTCATGGTTGCGGACGGCAATACGGCGCTGTGACAGGTTTTGTGCATTCAGGGCAGGCTTCCCTTAGGGGGCAGGGGTTGGCGCCGGCAAATGCACAAAACCTATTGCCGTTGAGCATAACTAATCAATCGTCCTGTGATTCAGCGGGTAGCCCGGAGGTGTTGACCTTGCTTGGAGAATAGCCGAAATGCTCGGCGAAGCATTTTGAGAAATAGGCCGGGCTGCTGAAGCCGACCATGAAGGCTACTTCGGAGGCGTTACCGACTTGTTGTTGCAGCAATTGCATGGCGCGTTCCAGGCGAATGGTGCGGATGAAAATGACGGGTGTCTGGCCGATCAGCGCTTTGAGTTTGCGGTGGAGATGGTGGCGGCTCATTCCGATCTCCCTTGCCAGTTCCTCGACCCCGAACTCCTCGTCGTCGATATTTTCTTCGATGACCCTGGTTGTGCGTTGCAGGAATTGCTCGTCGGCGGAAGGCAGGCGGATATCGCTGGGTTTGAGCTGGAAGACCATTTGGCTGTAGCGTCGCCTGAGCAACGCCCGCTGGTTGAGCAGGTTGATCATCCGGGTTTCCAGTTCTTGGCCGTCAAACGGTTTGATGAGGTAATCGTCGGCGCCGGTGTTCAAACCCTCAAGTTTGTCCTGGTGGTCCGCCTTTGCTGTCAACAGGATTACGGGGATATGGCTTGTTTGTTCACGGGTTTTGATCGCTTTGCAAAATTCGAGGCCGTCCATTCCCGGCATGATAACGTCCGAAATGATCAGATCCGGGACTTCCCGGAGCGCGATTTTCAGCCCTTCAGCCCCGTCGGCCGCTTCCAATACCCGGTATTTTGCCGAAAGCCGGTCGCGGATGTACAGGCGAATGTCTTCATTGTCTTCTGCAATCAGAACGACGGGCTCCTGGTCAGCGGTTTTTTCCGGTTCAGGGCGAAATTTCACGGGTTCCGGCGGATTGAGGTGCGTCACAGGGCCATCTTCACCGGCTAAGTTGCCGGGCGAAAGGCGCAGGAAAGGCAAAACGACCCGGAATGCGGTTCCTTTTCCCGGTTCACTTTCTGCTTCGATGCTTCCTTTGTGCAATTCAACGAGCTCCTTGGTGAGGGCCAGGCCGATTCCGCTTCCCTCCTGGCCGTCCTTATCGCTTTCGGCCGGGTTATTGCGCCGGAAGAAGCGCTCAAAAAGTCGCGGAAGGTGTTCTTCAGCAATGCCTATCCCGTCGTCTCGCACTTCCAGTTCCAGGCGATCTTCTGCGTAAACGGCCGTAAAAGATACATGGCCCTCCTCCCGTGTGAATTTGAATGCATTGGAAAGCAGGTTGGCCAGTATTTTTTCCAGCTTGTCGCGATCAAATCGTACAAATACCGGCTGCCGGGGTATTTCCACCAGAAAGGAAATCTGCCTGATCAGGGCAAGGCTTTCGAATGAACCGGCTATAGCCCGCAGGGCCTGCATCAGGTCGCCCGGCTGAAGGTCAAGCTCCATTTTTCCGGATTCCAGCCTGGACAGGTCCAGCAGCTGATTGACCAGTTGCAAAAGCCGCCGGGCATTTCGTTCCATGATTCTGGCGTATTTCGGCAAGCTTCCCTTGAAGGTGCCTTCCCTGATCTCCTGCAGCGGAGATATCAACAGGGTGAGGGGAGTCCGGAATTCATGGCTGATATTGGCAAAAAAGTTGGATTTGAGCCGATCCAGTTCCTTAAGGCTTTCTTTTTCGGTTCTTTCCAGTTGGTAGGCCATCTCGACTTCCTTCTCTTTGATCTTTTGCCGCTGCCGCCAGAACAGGAACAGGATCGCAACCAGGAAAAAACCGGCCAGACCGCCGATGACCATCACTCTTCGGAAATAGGCCGCCTTTTCCAACTCAAGATCCTGCCTGGCCAGCAGTGCTTCCTGCTCCTGGTTTTGGTATCTGGCTTCCAGGCGGGCAAACTCACCGGCCTTTTCCTTACGGATCAGGCTGTCGCGCAGGGTAAGCGTAGCCTGGAACGCCTTTCTCGCTCCTTCATAATTCCGCAAGCTGAAAAGGGCTTCCGCCAGGATTTCATTTGCACGGGCCTGCTGTTCGAGATTATCGGCTTTCATCGCAGTTTCCAGTCCTGCGGCGGCATGATCGGCAGCCTCGGAGAAACGGCCGGCCGAATTCAATATTTCTCCCAGATTATTGTGGACGAATGCTTCGAAATAGGGTTGACCGAAAGCCTGATATCGCTCCAATGCCCTGGTATAATAGTTGAAGGCGGGGGTAAAGAGCCCTTTTTCCTTACTGACATTCCCCAGGTTGCTGAGCGCCGTAGCCTCTTCCAGCGGTTGGTTGTATTTGACGGCAAGGTCGTAACAGGCCTGGTAGTCTTTTTCAGCCTCATCAAACGCTTTCTTTCGCAAATGGATATTGCCGAGCCTGCTGTAAGAAAACATCAGTCTGGCCTCAGGCCCATGGACCTTTCTCAATTCGAAGGCAAGACGGTAATATTCGTAAGCTTGTTCCAGCCGCCCCTGGTTTTCCATCACCAGTCCAAGGTTGTTCCGGCAGGTTATCATGCCCTGGTAATTCTTCGATTGTTCAAATCGCTCCAACGCAAAAAGGAGGTAAAAAGCGGCACTGTCAAGTTGTTCGGCACTGATGAAAGCGGTACCTAAATGATTGGCCGACCGGCCTAACCGCTCCGGGTCATCAGCCTGCCGGGCCAGGGCATACTGGAGCCTGAAATAGTACAATGCTGAATCATTCTGATTTTTTACGGCGAAGGAAATGCCCAGCTGACTGGCGGCGTCTATTTCGTATCCTTTATAGCCGGCTCTTCGGGCTAAAGACAACGACCGTCGGGCAAATATCCTGGCGCTGTCGGGCACCCGGAAAAGGTAAGTTTCGGTCAGGTTTTGAAGGACCTTCAACCGGGAGGAGTCGGATTGCGCCGAACTCAGCAAATTGAGCAGACTGTCCGGGTCAGCTGCACGCGCATGAAATGAAACCCCGTAAAGCACAAGTATGGAAATAACCCACCTCATCAGGAACTTGGCATTGGTCAATGGCATCAGGTAAATATATTGAATTTTGCTTAAAGCGCAACCGGCCGCTGTCCTGTACGCTATAAACGGTTGTCCATTCACGGACAGCATGTGTCCGTTTATGAACACTTTTTCACGTGAATGAAATTTAATGCATTGGTTATCAATTGGTTTTATAAAGGCATGGTTTTGGCTCCTGATTTTTACAAGTTACCCATTGAATTCTACGGGATGCTTCGACAGGAGTGATCCCCAAAACCCGACATTATGCTGTACAATTTCCTGAAGACTGCTTTGCGCAACCTGAATCGCCAGCGGGGGTTCACGCTGCTGAACGTACTGGGTATCGGCATCGGTATTGCCGTTACGGTGCTGACCTACCGGTATGTACACTTTGAACTGAATTTCAACCGCAATTTTGCCAACTATGACCGCATCGTACGGATGGTGACAAAAGCGGTCAAGTCATCCGGAGAAACCGAGTTTTATTCCGGCGCTCAAACGTCGGCCATGATTGCCGCCAAAAATTCGGTTTCCCTGTTTGAAGCCAGCAGCCGGGTGCGGGAGTACTGGCCGACCGTGATCGTTCCCGGTCCAACAGGCGGGCAACCCCTGAAAAAGCTGAACCTCCAATCCGGCCAGATGGGCTATTTTGCGGAGCCTGATTTTTTCAGGATTTTTGATTTTAAATGGCTCGACGGCCAAAAGACCGACGCGCTCAACGAGCCGAACACCCTGGTAATGGCCCGCAATACGGCAGAGCGGTGCTTTGACCGGTGGGAAGATGCGCTGGGACAGACCGTGCTGGTGGATCAGATCCCGATGGTGGTTCGCGGAGTGATTGAAGACCCGCCCTACAATTGTGATATTCCGGTTCAGGTAATCGTTTCCTACGCCACCCTCCTTGCGGAAAAAGATAGGTTTGATTACCTCGAAAGCTGGTCCAGAAACCGGTATTACGACCAGCTGTTTGCGCTGCTGTACGATGGAAAACAACTTGCCGCAGCCGACGCCCAGGTGGCGGAGGTCGGAAAAAAAGAATACGCGGACGTGCCTGTGGTCAAACAGTGGGGGATCACCAGCCATATGCTGGAACCCCTTTCCGCACTGCATTTTGACAAGCGCTTCGGTTCTCCGGGCGGAAAACGGATTGAAAAAAGCAAACTCCGGATTGTCATGGCCGTCGGCTTGCTGGTGCTGTGCATGGCCTGTTTCAATTTCATCAACCTGTCGACGGCCCAATCCCTGCGCCGCATGAAAGAGATCGGCATCCGGAAAGCCCTTGGGGGTTCAAGGAGCACGCTGTTCGGCCGGTTTATGGGCGAAACGGCCCTGATCACCGCCCTGGCGATCCTGCTGGGCGCCGGGCTTGCACAGAGCGCCCTCCCGCTGCTTGAGAATTTTTCGGACATACCGGCGGAGATCCCGCTGTTTAGTCCGCTGATATTGGGACTGCTCCTGGCGCTTGGCCTCGGGGTAACGCTGCTGGCCGGTTTTTATCCGGCGTTGGTCCTTTCGGGGTTCAATCCCATCAAGGCGCTGAAAAGCGAGATCCCTGCCCAGGACCGGAGCGGCATTTCCTTGCGCAAAGGCCTGGTAGCCCTCCAGTTCGCCATCGCCCAGGCGTTGATCATCGGGACCATCGTCACACTGGCGCAGATGAACTATATCCGGAACCTGGATCTGGGGTTTGACCAGGGGCTTGTTTACAATTTCAGGTTTGACAGCGACAGCCTCACCCTGTCAAAAATGAACGGATTGAAGGACAGATTGCTCAAGATCCCGGGTGTGGAATCCGTTTCCCTGCACAGCCAGCCCCCTTCCTCGGGCGGCAGCTGGCAAACCAATTTTACGGTAGGGCGCGGCAACGAAGAACCCGACTTCATGACCACCTACAAATTCTGCGATGCGGATTTTCAGCGCACCTACGGCCTGGAATTGCTGGCCGGCAAATGGTTCGGACCGGGCGATACGATTTCCGGCTATGTGATCAACGAAACCCTGATGCGGAAGGTCGGGATCGCCAGCCCTGAAGAAGCTGTCGGCCAGGAATTGCGCCTGGAACGGGAGCCCTGGTACCCGATTGTCGGCGTGGTGAAGGATTTTCACAACCTGTCCGTACACGACGAAATCGCTCCGATCACCATAGGCAGTTACAGGGATCTGTATACCGGGGCCGGTGTCAAGATCAATCCTAAGAATATTGCCGCCTCGATAGCGTCGATCCGCAAGGTCTTTGACGATACGTATCCCGGCCAGGTGTTCAACGGAGAATTTTTTGACGAATCCCTCGCCCGCCTTTACATCACCGAGAACCGGATGACCCGGATCTGCGAGACGTTTGCCGGGCTGGCGATCATCATCTCCTGCCTGGGTTTGCTGGGACTCGCCTATTACTCCGCGCAACAGCGCACCCGGGAGATCGGCATCCGGAAAGTGCTGGGGGCTTCGGTAACGTCGGTCATCGGCCTGATGGCCAAAGGTTTTTTAGGCCCGGTCATCATCTCGATGGCCGTCGCCGCACCGGTAGCCTGGTATTACCTCAACGGGTGGCTCCGCAATTTTGTGTACCATATCGACATGGGGTGGTGGATGTTTGCCCTGGCCGGCATCTCGGGTATCCTGATCGCTTTCCTTACGGTGGGTTTCCACTCCGTGCGGGCGGCCCTTTCGAACCCGGTCAATTCGCTGAGGGCGGATTGAGGGTTAGGATGAAAAATTCATGACATGGGTCATGCGAATCAGGGGTAAAAAGATCCCGCAAGGGTTGAATTCCGGCAGACGGGTGGAGCATGCCGACCCGGCTCAAAACCATATTTTGAGTCTAAAGGCACTTTTGCAGGGAATTTAGCCCCTGATTCGCATGAAATATGACAGATCATCGACCACCCTTGAGCCGTTCGAGCCGTTCTTTCGAGGCTTTGGTCAGGTTGGCCTTCCTGTTGTCGTCGTAGCCGGACTGCGGTAATTTGGCCAGGCATTTTTCGCCGGCTTTTATCGCGAGTTCGGTTTGCCCGGTGGCTTCGTATGCTTCCGAAAGGCTGTCCCAGGCGTTGGCTGAATCCGGGAACTGTTCGGTGTTCCACCTGAGGACGGCGACGGCTTCCGTCTGTTTTTCGGCGTAGTACAAATTGTATCCCGCCTGGTTGATGTCCTCTTCGGAGAACAGCATCCAGCCGGGGTTGGTTTCGGCCGTTTCAGCAGCCGTCTTTTTCGCCCAATCCACTTCGCCGGCGTTCAGTTTTTTGAGAAAATCCTTGTTGGAAACAGGCGCTTTCCTGCCCGTTTTCTTCCAGGCGGCGCCGAGCCCGTCGTAAAGCGCCGGTGCAGGCCCTTGCGTTTTGATGAGCCATTGGTAAATGCCGGCGCTCTCGGCCGGGTTGGATTCCAGCAGCTCAGCCGCCAGGTTGAGGATCTCGCCCCGGTAAAAAAGCGGCTGGACGCCGCCGGCGGATGCCGTATGGTTGCTGAGGGCTTTTTCGAGACCGTCCCGGCGGATATCCGTCAGGAACGCCGATTCGATGACCTTGCCCTCCCCGGGGCGCCATTTGTCGTATTCCATGTAGGCGGCGGTGGCCCGCGCAACGTCTTCCCCTTTGACCCTGGAGACCACGTGGAGCGCACCGTCAATGCCGGCCGATACGCCTGCGGTGGTGATCACCTGGCCGTTGTCCACAAACCGCGTATCGGCGTGGATAGCGGCTTTCGGGGTCATTTTTTGCAGACTGCTGATAAACCCGTGAAAAGTGGTGGCTTCCTTGCCGTCGAGCAGGCCTGCCCTGGACAAAAGCCCCGCCCCGGTGCAGACCGAGACCATGAATTGGGTGGTCTTTGCCCGTTCTTTGATCCATTCGATGAGCTCGGGTTCGTCCATCATCGGGCCGGTATTGCCGCCGGGAAAAACCAGCACGTCGGTCGGCGGGCAATCCTCGATGGAATACTGCGGCGTGACGGTGATGAACCGCTGGCTGACCATCGGCTCCTTTTTGTAGGCGACCAGGAACGGTTTGAACCCCTGGGTGGAGCCGAATACCTCCGACGGGCCGCCGAAATCCAGGATCTCCACGCCGGGATAAATGAAAATGCCGACGGAGAGCGGCTTTTCAGCTTGCTGGGCCGGTGCGGCAAGTCCGGCGATCATCAACAAAAACAACAGGGTGATTTCAATGGATTTTTTCATGATAAGCGACTGTATTTGATTGTCCCCAAAAATAATCCGGGCAACCATGCCGTGCAAAAAATGTCTTTTATTGACCAAATAATGTCCTGATCCGTCTTGAATTC
Organism: Lewinellaceae bacterium; assembly: GCA_020636325.1. GTDB lineage: Bacteria > Bacteroidota > Bacteroidia > Chitinophagales > Saprospiraceae > JACJYC01. The sequence continues at coordinate 26,940 of JACJYC010000028.1, read as the reverse complement.
AATCCGGCCTATGGAAACCACCCAGATCGCTTTCATCCTTTTCCCCAAGGTCCACCTGCAGGACCTCGGCGGCCCCGCACAGGTCTTTTTTGAAGCCGCTGAATTGGGAAAAGGCCGGTTCAAAACCGTATTCGCCTCTCCGGAAAAAATGGTCGTCAGCGCGCAGGGGTTGCCTTTTTCGGGCCTGGCGCCGCTCGAAAGGCTCAGCCTGAAACCCCGGGACCTGGTCTGCATTCCAGGATTCGATTACAAAAGCTTCACGGAGGGTGAAATGGACGCGGTCATTGACCGGACGGGGGAATGGCTGCGGGAACAGCGTAACAAAGGCGTTTTTATCGCGTCGATATGTTCAGGGGCGCTGGCATTGGGCCGGATGGGATTGCTGGACCACGTGGAATGTACCAGCCACTGGAAATGCCTGAGCTACATGAAAAACCATTTTCCAAAGGCCCGGGTCCTGGAAAACCGGCTTTATGTCCTGGACAAAGGGATTTTTACCAGCGCGGGCATGACGTCGGGCATAGATATGGCGCTGGCGCTTGTGGAGCGCTGGCGGAGCCCGCTGCTGGCGGCCAAGGTGGCCCAGGAAATGGTGATCAACGTGCGGCGGGCGGAAACCAAGGAGCAGAAGAACATCTTTCTGGACTTCAAAAACCACTTTAACGCCGAGGTATACCGTGCGCAGGAAATCCTGGCCAACCGGCTCGAAGCCGAATTTACCATCAGCGACCTGGCCCGGGAAATGAACCTCAGCGGCAGGCACCTCGCAAGGCTGTTTAAAAACCATACCGGCCAGACCATTCAGGCTTATCGCGACCACCTGCGCCTGGAGCACGGCGAGCAATTGCTCCGGCATACGGAGATGTCCGTAAAGGAGGTCGCGGCGGCCTGCGGATTTGCCGACCCCCGGCAGTTTTCCAGGCTCTGGACCCGTGAACGGGGATGCCCGCCCGGGGTTTTTAAAATCAACGCCAGGAAAAGCGGCTGAACCGGCGGCGCGAAATTCAAGTGGCGTCCGGATTTCGCGCCGCCGGGTTGTTCAATACCGCACACAGGCTGTTCATTTACGGACACGGGATAAATTATTATTGCTGCAATTAATTGATTATCAGTTAAAAACTTCGGGGCATGGTTTTTGGAATTATCCCCGGCAGACAACCTGACTATTATGTGGATCAATTTTCTGAAGATCGCCTTTCGAAACCTGCTTAAAAACAAATCCTTCAGCCTCATCAATATTTTCGGGCTGACCATGGGTACCGCCTGCTGCCTGTACATTCTTTTCTATGTCCGGGACCAGCGCAGTTACGACCTTCAGCACCACGACGCTGAGGATCTGTTCCGGGTGATCACCGACCTTGAACTGCCCGGGGAGGAAACCATGCATATGGCGACCTCAGGCCCGCCGATAACTCCCGCCATCAAAGCTGAATTTCCGGAAGTGGAAGAGGCCGCCCGGGTATGCAGCCCTCCGGGTGTGGCGCAAAACCTTTTCCGGGTCGGGGACAAGGTATTTTATGAGAAAAAGGGATTTCTGGCGGACAGCACCTTTTTCAGGATGTTCGACTATCAGTTTATAGCCGGCGACCCCATACACGCCCTGGATAATCCGTTTACGGTTGTGATATCGGAAAACCTGGCCCAAAAGCTGTTCAATACCTCCGATCCGGTCGGCCAAACCGTCGGCATCGGGGGCACGGGCAATGAGGATAAATTCCAGGTGACCGGCGTGTTTACCCATGCCTTGGGCAAGAGCCACCTGATGCCGGAGTTTTTCATGAGCATGAACTCAGGAGACCTGGGCCAGTACATCCGCTCGAATGACTCCTGGGCGGGCAATAACTTCGTGCACGGTTATATCAGGTTGAAAAAAGGAGCCGATCCGAAGGTGCTGGAGGCTAAACTGCCCGAGTTCCTGCTGCGCAACGGCGCCGATCAGTTGCGGCAGCTGAATATGGGGAAAACCCTTCACTTGCAGCCGGTGTCGGAAATCCATACTACGCCTGGCCTGACGGCGGAATCCTCAAAAGTTACCGGCAATCGCTTCCTGAATATTTTGCTGCTGATTGCCGGCTTCATACAATTGGTCGCCTGCATCAACTTTATGAACCTGTCCACGGCGCGCTCTTCCAGGCGGGCCCGGGAAGTGGGCGTGCGCAAGGCCATCGGAGCCCAGCGTTGGGCGCTGATCGGGCAATTCCTCGGTGAAAGCATGTTGCTGGCCGCGGCTGCCGTGGTATTGGCCGCTCCGGTGATCTATTTCTGCCTGCCTTTCCTGAACCGGCTGACGGGGGTTGAACTTTCCATTCACCTCACCGAAAGTCCGATGATCTGGCTGACCACTTTCGGGCTCGTACTCCTGACCGGGCTTGCGGCCGGCAGCTATCCGGCTTTTTATCTGTCGTCATTCAAGCCCATCCAGGTGCTTCGGGGCGGCGGCTCGAACATCTTCGGGGGCATAAAGGGAAATATTGCCGGACTGCTGCGCAAAGGGTTGGTCGTCAGCCAGTTTGTTATTGCCGTTTCCCTTATCATCGGCTCCATGATTATCCGCAACCAGCTGGATTTTATGCTGGAAAAGGACCTCGGGTTCGAAAAAAACCAAAAGGTCATTTTTCCCTTCCATTCCACAGAAGGCCAGCAAAAACTGGAAGCCTTCCGGAACGAACTCCAAAACCTGCCGGAAGTGCAAGCGGCGAGCGGGATGGCAGTCGTGCCCGGGCAAAGCGTTTACAACGACATCCCCTTGTTCAAGGAGGGGCAGAATATGGACGTCGCAACCGACATCCGGTTCACTTATGTAGATGAAAACTATTTGAATACCCTGAAAATCAAATTATTATCCGGCAGGTTCATGATGCCTTCCGATACCTCAACCCGGGAAGGCGAAGGGAAGATCGTCATCAACGAAACAGCGCTCAAGGAACTGGATATCCCGCTGGAAGAAGCGCCGGGCAAGATCCTGCGATCGGAGTTCGGGCATATGAATTTCAAAATCACCGTAGTAGGCGTCATGCAGGATTTTAATTTCGAGGGCTTGGGCGAAAAGATCGATGCCTTCGGGGTCCTGATCGATCCGCCCAGCGAATTATCCAACGTAGTAGCTGACATCCATACTTCGGACTACCCCGCCTTTTTTGCCAAAGCGGAAGCGGCCTGGAAGTCGGTACTGCCCAACCTGCCTTTTGAATACAGCTTCCTGGATGAGGATTTTGCTAAATTGTACGAATCGGAACAGTCGCTTTCCCGGATCATCAGCGTGTTCACCTTTATGGCCATCCTGATCTCCTGCCTGGGGCTGTTCGGGTTATCGGCATTCACGGCTGAACAGCGGACCAAGGAGATCGGCATCCGCAAAGTGCTGGGCGCTACTGTCGCGGGCCTTGTGGGATTATTGTCCAGGGATTTCCTGAAACTGGTTGTGTTTTCTCTGTTGATCGCAGCGCCGTTGGCCTGGTTTCTCATGGGTAAGTGGCTGAACACCTTTGCCTACCGCGCACCGGTTTATTGGTGGATTTTCGCGATCGCCGGCGCGGTGACGGTAGGGGTGGCCTTCCTGACGGTCAGTTTCCAAAGCATCAAAGCGGCGCTTGCCAATCCGGTTGAGAGCCTGAAATCTGAATAAATGATGATCAGAAATAATATCCGGACCGCCTGGCGGAACCTGCTCCGCCGCCGCACCTTCACCATCATCAATGTTGCCGGACTGGGCCTGGGCATGACGGCCGCTATTTTTGCTTTCCTCTGGGTGCGGAACGAATTCAGTTTCGACCGCTTCCACCGGCATGCCGACCGGATCTGCCGGATCAACAGCGACATTAAGATCAGCAGTGATGAGACCTGGCATTGGTGCACGACGCCACTGCCGCTGGATGAGGCGCTGAGGAGCGAAGTGCCCGAAGTGGTCCGTACCGCATTGCTGTTCGAGAACAGCTGGCAGCCGCTGGCCCTGAAAAAGAATGCCGTGATGGTGGCTGCAAAGCACAATGTCTATGTAAGCGATGACTGGTTTGACCTGTTTGATTATCAATTTGTTTCCGGTTCGGCATCCGGGTTTGAGCAGCACCTGCAAAGCGCTATCATCACCAGGGACCTTGCCGAAAAATTATTCGGTCGATGGGATGTGGCCGGTGAAAATTTTCAGATCGACACGACAGAATTCCTGGTTCAGGCCGTGATAGAAAATCACCGGCCCAATTCGAGCTTTACCCATGACATCATCCGGCCCCTGAAAACCTTTCTTTCCGATCCGGCAGTCCGGGAAAACGAACACTGGGATAATTTCAATTTTCTCACTTTTGCAGAATTGCGCCCCGGAGTTGACGAGGCCGCCCTGAATGAAAAACTCACGGAGCTGATCTGGCGGTACAAAGACAGTAAAGATGTGTCCTTGAACGTCCAACCCCTTTCCCAGGTCCACTTCGACGAGGAAAGGAGTTCCGCCGCCATGCTCACCGGCAGCCGGAAGACGGCCGATACCTTCGGGCTCATCGGGCTCATCATCCTGTTCCTGGCCTGTGTGAATTACGTCAGCATCACGACGGCTCAGGCCGGCATGCGGACCAAAGAGGTCGGCGTACGAAAGATCATCGGCGCCGCCGGGCACCATGTCTTCAGGTTGCTGTTTGCGGAAAGCCTGCTGACGGTGTTGTTGGCCCTGGCGTTGTCGCTTTGTCTGGTCCATTTCACCATGCCCGCCTTCAACGGATTTACGGAAAAAAATTTCGCGCTCAGTTCCGCTGACCCCGCCGTATGGCTGGTCGTAGGCGGTACTGCCGCTCTGGCGCTGCTGTTGTCGGGGGTTTACCCTGCGCTCTTCCTGACGGGCTTTTCGCCGGGGAATTTTCTCCGGGGGCGGAATTTCCTGAATGTAAAGAACACGGTTTTCCGCAAAGGGCTGGTCGTTGTCCAATTTGCGGTCACCGCCGGCTTGATCATCAGCGCAACGGTCATTTTGCAGCAGCAGGATTTCATCCGGAAGAAGGACCTGGGGTATGACCGGTCGCAGCGATTCGAATTCCAGATATCGTATAATGACCGGCGTGAGGAAATGGTGAAAATGATTCAGCAAAAGCTGGCTGCCGCTCCCGGCGTTGCGGGTACGGCGGCGGCCAATTCGTCCATTATCGATATGAACAGTACGCACAGCGGCAGCCTCGACTGGGACGGCAGGCCTGCGGATTTTGTGCCGACCGTTTCCCAATTGTCCATCGGGCCCGGGTTCGGCGAGGTGCTGCAGTTGCCGTTGAAGGAAGGCCGGTGGTTCGAGCCCGGCAATGAAGCCGATCAGCGGAATGTCATCCTGAACGAAACGGCCGTGCGCCTTTTCCATTTGCCGGAGCCGGTCGTGGGGCAGCGGTTCTCTTTTCACGGCAGGGAAGGCCAGGTGGTCGGCGTGGTCCGCGATTTTCATTTCCAGAGCCTCCGCAACAAGATCGGTCCGCTGGTTTTATTCGACCATCCGAAATCCATCGGCAACATCATCGTGAAGACAGGTGAAGGGCAGGCCGCTGAGGCCATTGCCGCTGCACGCGATGCCTGGTCGGCCTTCAACCCCGGCCAGCCGTTCGAATACCATTTCCTGGATGAGACCTTTGACCGGCTATACCGGAATGAAGAAAAAAGCGCCGCTTTGTTCCGGGTGCTGGCGGCCCTGGCGGTGTTCATCTCCTGCCTGGGGTTATTCGGCCTGGCGGTTTTCTCCACGGAGCGCCGCACCAAGGAGATCGGCGTTCGGAAAGTGATGGGCGCCGGCCTGGCGGGCCTGATAAGCTTGCTGACCAGGGATTTCCTCAAACTGGTATTGATCGCGCTGGTCATTGCTGTTCCGGTCGCCTGGTTTTTGATGAGCCGGTGGCTTCAGGACTTCGCTTACCGGATCGATATCCGGTGGTGGGTATTTGCGCTGGCCGGTTTTCTGGTGCTTGCAACCGCTTTCCTGACGGTTGGTTTCCAAAGCCTGAAAGCTGCGCTGGCCAACCCGGTGGGCAGCCTCAGAAATGAATGATCACCCAATTGATCGAGCATATGTTTCAAAATTATTTCAAGATCGCCTGGCGAAACCTCAATCGCAACAGAAGGACGAGCCTCATCCATGTATCAGGGCTGGCCCTGGGCCTGACGGCCTGCGTGGTGGTTTACCTGGTCACCAGCTATGAACTGCAATACGACACATTCCACCCCGGCGGGGACCGGATCTACCGCCTGGTCGGGCGCATGAGTTTCGGGGAAGGAGAAGAAGGGCCCGTCGGTTTTGTGCCCTATGCCCTGCCTGCCGCCTTCCGGGAGGAGGTTTCGCAGGTGGAAACGGTTGCAGCGTTTATCAATATTGAGACCTCGGTAAGGGTTCCGGACGGGGAAGGGGAGCCGTTGTTCTTTGCCCAGCGCAGGTGGGGCGTCGACCCGGCGGAGATCATTATGGCCGATCCGCAATATTTCGACATCTTTCAATACCAATGGCTGGCCGGCAATCCGGAAACGGCGCTGAACACGCCCTATAAAGTCGTCCTTTCCGCCGGCAAGGCCCATAAATATTTTGGCGATCTGCCGCTGCAGGAGATCATGGGCAGGGAGGTCATTTATATGGATTCCCTCAAAATGACGGTTTCGGGTATCGTGCAGGATTGGGACAAGCCCTCCGACCTGGCGTTTACGGATTTCCTCTCCTTCAGCACCATTTCGGCCGGGTTCATGAGCCGTTTTTACAACCTCAACGAATGGAACGACATCTGGTCGGCTTCCCAGGCCTTTGTGAAGCTGCCTGAAAACACGGATCCGGCCGCAGTGGAAGCCCGGTTTCCGGCGTTTATGAAGGACCGCCCCACGGGGCAAATGCATTTCAAGCCGGCGCTGCAACCTTTGTCAGATCTTCATTTCGACAGCGGTTACGGAGATAATTACTCCCGCAAGGCCCATATGCCCACGCTGTACGGCCTGATGTCCATTGCCTTGTTCATCCTCCTCCTGGCGAGCATCAACTTCATCAACCTGTCGACCGCCCAATCGCTGCACCGCAGCAAGGAGGTCGGCATCCGCAAAGTGCTGGGGAGCGGCCGTAAGCGACTGATGCTGCAATTCCTGACCGAGACCTTTTTGCTGACGGCAGTGGCATTGGCCCTTTCGCTGGCGCTTGTCCCCAGAATACTGCAAACTTTCCAATCCTATATCCCGGAAGGCGTAGCCCTGCACTTCACACCGCAGACGATCCTGTTCCTGGCGTTGATTGCGCTGGGTACCGCCTTGCTGGCCGGTTTTTACCCGTCCTTTGTTTTGTCCTCTTTTCTGCCGGCTTTGATCCTGAAAGGGCAGCCGTCTTCTGCGGGCATGCAACGCGGCCTCATGCGCAAGGCCCTGATCGTATTCCAGTTTGCCGTGTCCCTGGTGTTTATCCTGGGTACCGTGCTTGTCAGCCGGCAGATCGGCTATATGCGGCACAAGGACCTTGGGTTTAATTCGGATGCGGTGCTCACCCTGCAAGCCCCGAAAGGCCCGGCAAACCAATTGGATGCGCTGTACCCGAAAATTCAGCAATTGCCGGGCGTATCGAAGGCGACCCGCCAGATCTTCGAACCGATGGGCATCAATTACGGCGTCGATAAAGTGTTCTATAAAGAAGGCGGCGAGCGCGAATTCGATGCGGCCTATAAAATGGGCGATGAGAATTTCATCCCGTTCTATGAAATGAAACTCCTGGCCGGCAGAAACCTCATGCCCAGCGATACGGCCCGCGAATTCGTGATCAACGAAAGCTTCGTCAAAGCCCTGGGATTTTCCCGCCCTTCGGAAGCGATCGGCATTCAATTGCAGTGGCACGACAAGTTTTATCCGGTTGTGGGCGTAGTCGGGGATTTTCACCAACTCAGCCTCCACGAGAAGATTGCCCCGACCTTCATTACCACCCCCCGGCGGTTCAATAACCTCGCCGTCAAACTCGGCGACCGGGATCCGGAGGCCGTCAAACGGACCATTGCCCGCATCAGCAGCCTGTGGCAGGAAGTTTACCCGGATCACCCGTTCGGCTATACTTTCCTGGACGATACCATCGCGCAATTCTTCGAGAAAGAGCGGAAAACCGGCACGCTGGTCAATCTGGTCACCTTTATTTCCCTTTTCATTTCCTGCCTGGGTTTGTACGGACTTGCCGCGTTCACCGTCACCCAACGGGCCAAGGAGATCAGCATCCGCAAAATACTCGGGTCTTCAGTGGCCGCCATTACAGGCCTGCTGACCCGGGACTTCCTCTGGCTGGTTCTGATCGCTTCCGTCATCGCATTCCCGGTGGCCTGGCACTTTATGCACGGCTGGCTGGAAGATTTTGCCTATCACGTGGAAATCTCGTGGTGGATGTTTGCGCTGGCGGGAATCGTCTCTCTGACAGCGGTATTGATAACCGTAGGTTTTCAAAGCATAAAAGCGGCCCTGACCAACCCCGTTAAAAGTTTGAGAAACGAATAAAATTCCTGAAGATGTTATTCAATTATCTGAAAATCGCCTTCCGAAATCTGGGCAAGAGCAAGGTCTCCTCCTTCATCAATATTGCAGGCCTCGCTACCGGAATGGCCGTAGCCATTCTGATCGGGCTCTGGATCTGGGACGAAATGACCTACGACACCTACCACGAGCACTACAACCGCATCGCCCAGGTCATGCAACACCAGACCTACAACGGGGAGATCGGGTCGCAAGTGGCCAACCCTGCCGTGATGGGCGCCGAGATCCGGAATAATTACGGCAGCGACTTCAAATACGTGCTGCAAGCTTCCTGGAATTTCAACCATACCCTGGCTTACGGCGACAAGAAACTGCTCAAACCGGGCAGCTATTTCGAACCGCAGGCGGCCGATATGCTCTCGCTGAAGATGCTGGCCGGTACCCGGGACGGGCTCAAGGACCCGAACTCGATCCTGCTCTCCGAATCCGTGGCCAAATCCTTCTTCGACGACGAAGACCCGCTGGACAAAATCCTGAAGATCGACAATACCTCCACCGTGCGGGTGACCGGGGTGTACGAGGACCTGCCCTTCAACACCTCTTTCCGGGACCTGACCTATATCATGCCCTGGGAGCTCTACCTGATCACCAACAAATGGGTCAACGAAATGGAGAACCCGTGGGGCAGCAATTTTACCCAGACCTTCGTGCAGATCGCCGACAATGCGGATATGGAAACCGTGTCGGAAAAGATCCGGGACGTCAAGATGAACAAGGTGAAGGATTTTGATAAACGTTACAAGCCTGTCGTTTTCCTGCATCCCATGAGCAAATGGCATCTGTATTCCGAATTCAAGGACGGTGTCAATTCCGGCGGCCGGATCCAGACGGTCTGGCTTTTCGGCATTATCGGCATTTTTGTGCTCCTGCTCGCTTGCATCAATTTCATGAACCTGAGCACCGCACGTTCCGAAAAAAGAGCCAAGGAAGTGGGCATCCGGAAATCCATCGGGTCGATGCGCGAACAACTGGTCACCCAGTTTTTTGCCGAATCGCTGGTGGTCACCTTCTTCGCCTTTGCGGTTTCCCTTTTGCTGGTCATGGCGATCCTGCCTTTTTTCAACCATGTGGCCGACAAGCGGATCGCTTTGCCCTGGAACAACACGTGGTTCTGGCTGGTGGGCGTTGCCTTTACCATTGTCACCGGCCTGTTTGCCGGCAGCTACCCGGCTTTGTTCCTGTCTTCGTTTGAGCCCGTCAAAGTGCTGAAAGGCACCTTCCGGGTAGGCCGGTTTCCCGGCGTACTGCGCAAGGCGCTGGTGGTGCTGCAATTCACGGTTTCCATCACCCTGATCACCGGCACCATCATCGTATTCCGGCAGATCCAGCACGCCAAGGACCGTCCCATCGGGTACTCGCGCGACGGCCTGGTCATGACCAGCGTGACCGAGGAGCTTCATTCCCATTTTGAAGCCCTCAGGAATGAGCTCAAAACGGCCGGCGTCATCGCCGAGATGACGGAATCGACCAGCCCGACGACCGAAGTGTGGAATACCAACGGCGGCTTCGACTGGGAAGGGAAGGACCCCAACCTCGCGGTCGACTTTCCCAACAGCGGCGTTACGCCCGAATTCGGCAAGACCGTAGGCTGGGAGGTCGTGGAGGGCCGGGATTTTTCCCGTGAATTCCCGACGGATACGTCCGCTTTCATCCTCAACGAATCGGCTGTGAAATTCATCGGATTCGAGCACCCGGTCGGCAGCATCCTGAAATGGGAAGGCAAACCCTATACCGTCGTCGGCGTGGTCAAAGACCTGCTGGTCCAGTCGCCTTACCGCCCTGTCCGTCCGGCGCTCTGGCACGTGACCAAGGATGCTGAGAACGCCGTCATCCTGAAGATCAATCCGAACAAAAGCGCTCGGGAAGCCCTGACAGCCATTAAAGCGGGTTTCGACAAGTACGATCCGGCTTCGGTGTTCGATTTTCAGTTTGTAGACGAACAATACGCCCAGAAGTTCGGCAACGAAGAGCGGATCGGGAAACTGGCCACCTTCTTCGCCGCATTGGCCATTTTCATTTCCTGCCTGGGCCTGTTCGGCCTGGCGGCCTTCATCGCGGAGCAGCGCACCAAGGAGATCGGTATCCGTAAAGTGCTCGGGGCTTCGGTGACCAGCGTCTGGAGCCTGCTTTCCCGGGAGTTCGTGGCGTTGGTTTTTGTATCCTGCGTGATAGCCACGCCCATTGCCTTCTTCCTGATGAGCAACTGGCTTGAAAAATTCGACTACCGGCAGCATATTGCCTGGTGGATCTTCGCCGTCGCGGGTTTCGGCGCGCTGGGTATCGCCTTGCTGACGGTGAGTTTCCAGGCGATCAAAGCAGCCTGGATGAGCCCTGTAAAATCGCTGAGGTCGGAATAAAACCAGATCAACCATCAAAATCGGGAAATCATGTTTCAAAATTATCTGAAACTCGCCATTCGCCATTTGCTGAAACACAAATCCTTCAGCCTGCTCAATATCGCCGGATTGTCGGTAGGGATAGCCTGCGCCGCGCTCATCCTGTTGTGGGTGGAGGACGAGGTATCGTACAATGCTTTTCACGAGAAAGCGGACCGCATATTCCGGATCGTCGAAAACCAGACCTACGAAGGGCAGACGTACACGTTCTCTTCCCAACCCGGGTTGCTGGCCGGCGCCATCAAGGCGGAGATCCCGGAAATTGCCCAGACCGCCCGGTTTGACTGGGGCGACCGCTATGCCTTTTCTCTGGGCGACAAGAGCACTTTTGAGGAAGGGTACCTGGTGGATACCTCATTTCTGGACATTTTGAGTTTCCCCTTATTGGAAGGCGACCCCAAAACGGCTTTGCAGGAAACGAACGCACTGATCGTGACCCGGCGGATGGGTGAGAAATTCTTCGGAAAGGAATCGCCGATGGGGAAAACCCTGAGGGTCAATAACCGGGAAGATTTCAAAATCACAGGGGTGGCGGAAAACCCGCCGCCGAATTCCACCATCCAATTCGAATGGCTCGGATCTTTCCGGATCTTTGAAAAAGAAAACCGGTGGTGGAACGACTGGCAAACCAACGGGGTGCAAACCCTGGCGCTGCTCAATGCCGCCTCGGATTCGGCTGCCGTCAACCGCAAGCTGTTCGGTTTCATTCAGACCAAGGAAGAAAACGCAGCCGCCCGGCCGTTCCTGTTCCCCATGAAGGACTGGCACCTGCGCAGCGAGTTCAAGGAAGGCAAGAATACGGGCAAGGGCCGCATAGAATACGTCCGGCTGTTCAGCATCATTGCGGCCTTTATCCTCCTGATCGCCTGCTTCAATTATATGAACCTGACCACCGCGCGTTCGGAGAACAGGAGCCGCGAGGTCGGCGTGCGGAAGGTGGTCGGCGCCGGCAGGAATTCCCTTGCGGGGCAATTCCTCAGCGAAGCGATCCTGACCTCCCTGCTGGCAACCCTCCTCGCGACAGGCCTCCTGAAACTGGCGCTTCCCGCCTTCAATGCGCTGGTCGACAAACAATTGACCATCGACCTGTCCGATTACCGGCATGCATCCATCTTGCTGGCCGTTGCCCTCATCAGCGGAGTACTCGCCGGCAGCTACCCATCGTTTTACTTATCCTCTTTCCGGCCGCTCGCCGTATTGAAGGGCATGTCAAAACGAGTCGGCGGAGCGGTTTCGATCCGGAAAGGACTGGTTGTGGCACAGTTTTGCGTGTCCGTTTTCCTCATTTTCTGCACCATTGTGATCTATAAGCAGATCAGCCACGTCAAGAATCGCCACCTGGGTTATGAGAAGGAAGGGGTGATCTATATGAAAATCACCGAACAGGTCGATGCGGGATACTCCGCGATCAGACAGGAATTGATGGCTACCGGGCAGGTGGAGAATGTTGCCCGGTCGAGCGATGCGGTACTGAACATCGGCAGCAGCGGGGGCGGATTCAGCTGGCAGGGAAAGGATCCCGCTGTGGACAAGCTCGTCGCGATGAACTGGGGCAGCCCGGAATACATCAAAACACTGGGCATGGAACTCAGTGAAGGCCGGGATTTTTATGAAAACCCGGCCCTGGATTCGATGTCCGTCATTGTCAACGAGACCTTCGCAAACCTGATCCGCCGCGACAGCAAGCAGGAAGAGGTGGCCGGCCAGCTTATCCAGACCGGAGACGACAAATTCCGGATTGTCGGCGTCATGAAGGATTTCCGGTTCGGCGACATGTACGGCAATCTGGAGCCGCTCATCATGTTCTGCGATCAACCGAGGAACGGGGTGGTTTTTGTCCGGTTCAAACCGGGGCAGGACCTTCCCGGCGCATTGTCCTCCGTAGAAAAGATATGGCAGGCGCATAATCCGGGATTCCCGTTCGATTATAAATTCCTGGATGATGAATTTGACCGGCTGTTCCGCAGCGAGGCCACGGTAGGCAGTTTGTCGCTGATCTTCGCAACGCTGGCCATTGTGATCTGCTGCCTTGGGCTTTTCGGTCTGGCGGCGTTTGCTGCCGAACGGCGCACCAAGGAGATCGGGGTCCGGAAGGTGCTCGGCGCCAGGGTAAGCGGGATCGTCGGCCTGTTGTCGAAAGACTTCCTTAAGCTGGTCGCGCTGTCGTTGGTCATTTCTTCCCCGCTGGCCTGGTGGGCCGCCGATACCTGGCTCCGGAATTTTGAATACCGGATCCATGTCCCGTGGTGGGTATTCCCGGTTACCGGCGGGCTTGCGCTGGCAGTGGCGTTCCTGACCGTTAGTTTTCAAAGCGTCAGGGCGGCGCTGGCCAACCCGGTGAAAAGCCTGCGGAGCGAGTAGCCCGGAACTTGCATAAACATTGAATCACCCGAAAATTCCTGAAATGCTGAAGAACTATTTTAAGATTGCCTTTCGCAATTTGCTGCGCAATAAGGGGCAATCCGTCATCCTGATCGGCGGGCTGGCCATAGGTATGGCTGCCTGCATGCTGCTGCTGCAATATGTGGGCTTCGAAATGAGTTTCGATAACTTCCATGCGAAGAAGGACCGTATTTTCCGGGTGGTCAATGAGCGCATCCAGAACGGCAAATCCATCCAGAAAGGAACGATTACTTACCCGACCATCGGCGCCGCCATGCAGAGTGATTTCCCGGAAATCGCCAACCACGCCCGCGTCAAACCCGGCGGCAACGTATACATCCGCCACGATGACAAGCTGGCGGAACAGGAAGGCCTGTTGTGGGCTGATGAGCATTTTCTGGAAATGTTCGACTTTCCGCTGCTGGCAGCCGAAGGGGTGAAGCTCCTGGATGAGACCAACGAAGTCATTCTCACGCGTTCGGTTGCCGACCAGTATTTCCCCGGGGCCAAAGGGCGTTATGATCAGGTGGTGGGGGAGGAGATCTTTATGGAAAACGACGATAACCCTTTCAAGATCGTAGGTGTCGCAGAGGATGTGCCGGCCAATTCATTTCTTCAGTTCAATGTGCTGGTCTCCTATGATTCCTTTATCCGGATCCGGGGAAAGGATGCGGATGAAAGCTGGACCTGGTCGGATTTCTGGCATTTCCTGGAGCTCAAACCGGACGCGGATCCCGTTGCGCTGGAGGCTAAATTCCCGGCATTCAGCGAGCGGCATTTCCGGGGAACGGAAGTGTCCGGCAGCCGGGAGGTATTCAGTCTGCAGGCTTTAAAGGACGCGCACCTGTATTCCGCCGGTCTGGAATACGAGATCGGCGTGACCGCCAACGGAAAGGCGGTATGGTCATTGCTGATCATCGCCTTTTTTATCCTGGTGCTCGCCTGGATCAATTACGTCAACCTGTCTTCGGCGCGGGCCATCGAACGGGCAAAAGAGGTGGGCCTTCGCAAAGTGGTGGGCGCCCGTCGCGGCATGCTGATCGGACAGTTCCTGACCGAGTCTTTTGTCATCAATGCCCTGGCGCTGGCGGTGGCCTGGGAGCTCGTTCGGCTCGTGAAGCCCTGGTTCTCCTCCAATTTCGGACTCGACAGTTCGGCGCTTCATTTCACCGGCAGCGGCAACTATTCCCTGGCGGTTATGATGCTGGCGCTGGTAGCGGCCGGGGTGCTGGCCTCCGGCGCTTACCCGGCCTGGCTCCTGTCGTCGTCCCATATATCGAATGTGCTCAAAGGCGGCCCGGCTTCCGGCGCCGGCGGTATCCGCGGCGGCGGGGCAGGACTGCGGAAAGGCCTGGTGGTCTTCCAGTTCACGGCATCGATCGCCCTCATCACGGGCACCTGGCTGGTGGCGCGCCAAATTGCCTTTATGAACAGGCAGGACCTGGGAATGGACATCGAGCAGGTCATTACGGTCAACTCACCGCGGCTTTTCCGGTTTGACAGCACCTTTATCGATAAGGTCCATGCCTTCAAGGACAAGCTGCTGACCAATGCCCATATCCTGCACGCGGCAACCTCCAACCGGACGGTAGACGACAACTGGCACGGCCGGGTATTCCAGATCGAAAAAACGGGCGATAACCCCGGCTCCGAGCAATACACCTGCAGTTTTATCGTCACCGATTACGACTACGCGGATACCTACGGCATGAAACCGGCGGCGGGCCGCTTTCTGCGCGAAACCGACTACGCCTGGAACCAGGATTTCGACAAGGTGGTGTTGAATGAAGCTGCCGTCAAAATGTTCGACTATCCGTCAGCGGAATCGGCGCTTGGGCAGACCATCAAGGTCTGGAACCGCGACCGTACGATTGTCGGGGTGCTGCCGGATTTCCATGAAATGTCGCTCCACCATCCCATCGAACCGCTTTTGTTCATCCCGTCTATCGGCACCTACGATAAAATATCGATCCGAATGGACGGCAATGATATGGAAGCAACCCTCGGATTTGCCCAATCGACCTTTGAGTCGTTTTTCCCCGGCAATGTATTTCAATACAAATTCCTGGATGAAAGTTACCAACGGCTTTACGAAGCCGACCGCCGGTTCGGCCGGATACTCGGCTTTTTCACTTTGCTCACGGTATTGATCGCCTGTCTGGGGCTGTTTGCTCTGGCTTCCTATATGACCTTTTTGCGCACCCGCGAGATCGGCATCCGGAAAGTGTTGGGCGCGAGCACTGCGGGCATTGTGGCGCTGTTATCCGGCGACTTCCTGAAACTGGTACTGGCGGGATTGGCGCTGGCCATCCCATTGGCCTGGTATTTTGCCAATCGATGGCTGCAGGAATATCCATACCGGATTGACATCGACTGGTGGGTGTTTGTGTTAGCGGGTTCGCTGGCGCTCGGGATCGCCTTCCTCACGGTGAGTTTCCAGAGCATCCGGGCGGCGCTGACCAACCCGGCGAAATCATTGAAATCGGAATAACTCAAAATCTTATGACATGTTCCGGAATTATCTGAAAGTCGCCATCCGCAACCTGTTGCGCAACCGCGTGTACACGCTGCTCAACATCGGCGGGATGGGAATCGGGCTCGCTACCGGCCTGATGCTCCTGTTCTGGGTGCAACACGAAATGAGCTTTGATAAATTTCACCGGCATGCCGCCGATCTCTACAGGGTCAATGCCAATGTGAAGGGTTTCGACACCTGGGACAATTCTCCCCAGCCCATTGCCACCTATATTCGCCGCAACCTGCCTGAAGTGGCCATGACGGTGCGCGTAAAGGAAATGCGGCGTGCAGACCTGTTCAAGATAGATGAAAAGCGCTTTTTTGAAGATCGCTACGGGATCGTCGACAGTACCTTTTTCCAGGTATTCGATTTTGAAATGAAAAAGGGCGACCCGGAAAAGCCGTTTTACGACGCCAAATCGATCGTACTTTCCGAAAGTGCGGCGCAGCGGTTTTTCGGCCCGGCCGATCCTGTCGGCAAAACCATCGAACACCAGGGGATGACCCTTACGGTCAGCGGCGTAATGGCGGATCCGCCGGAGAATTCGACGTACCGGTTCGATTTTGTCCTGAACAATGCCCTGCTTACCCAGCGCTGCCTGGAGAACCCCAAATCCTGTTATCGACTGCCGGAGGAAGACTGGAGCAACTACAATTACCATACCTGGCTGGCGCTCCAACCGGGCGCCGACCTCGCTGTGTTGGCCCAAAAATGTACGGATGAGCTCTACCGGAACAACGACCGGCTGGAGAAGGACCAGATCTATTTCAGCCTGCAACCCCTGACGACCCTGCACCTGTATAAACCCGACGGCGAACCCGGTCAGATCCGGATGGTGAAGGTATTCTTTGCCATTGCCCTGCTCATCCTCCTGCTGGCTGCGATGAACTATGTCAACCTGGCCACTGCACAAGCTACCCAACGGGTGAAGGAGATCAGCGTCCGGAAGATCGTAGGCGCGGAACGCATTCAATTGTTCGGGCAGTTCTGGACGGAAACGGCCGTTTTGCTCACCGCATCCCTGTTGACATCCCTGTTGGTCATGGAGGTGGCCGCCCCGCTGTACAAATCACTTTCCGGCATTACGTTCCACATTGGCATGCTGGACGCCGGTTTGTGGAAGGTGACGGGGCTTACCTTTGCCGGCATTTGGGTATTGACCGGCGTCTACCCGGCCCTCTTGCTGTCTTCATTCCGGCCTGCGAATGCAATCAAAGGCGAATGGCTGCCGGGCAAGGCGGGTTCCTTGCGCAAGAGTCTGGTGGTATTGCAATTCGCGGCATCTTCAGGCTTGCTGATCTGCGCGTTCATCATGCAGCGCCAGTTGCAGTATATGCAGGAAAAGGACCTGGGATTTGACATGGAGCAAGTGCTGGAATTCCCGATCTGGGACTTTCCCAAGAAGTACGATTTTGTTAAGGCTGAACTGGAAAAAATGCCCGAAGTGCATGATCTGACGGCCTATAACGGAAGCCTTTTCACCGGCTGGAACTCGACTACCGACCTGGATTGGGACGGTAAGCCCGCCGATCTCGAATTTCCGATCAACCAACTGGGCGTGGCGCCGAATTTCCTGGATTTCTTCAAGATGGAGCTGGTGGCGGGAAGGACATTCGAACCCAATTCGACGAACGAACACGAAGTGCTGCTCAATGAGACTGCTGTGCGGGAAATGGGACTGAAATCG
Source organism: Lewinellaceae bacterium (assembly GCA_020636325.1). Taxonomy (GTDB): domain Bacteria; phylum Bacteroidota; class Bacteroidia; order Chitinophagales; family Saprospiraceae; genus JACJYC01. The sequence continues at coordinate 9,467 of JACJYC010000028.1, read as the reverse complement.
CCCGTTATCGGTCAGGCGATTCGCTTCCACAATGAACCCGTTACGGTGATCGGCGTGACAAAGGATGTGCATATGGCTTCTTTGCGGGAGGCTATTCAACCCAATATTTTCAGCCTTGACCCGAAATATCTGGGGAATGTTTACGTGAAAACCACCGGCCGGGAGGCACAAAGCCTGATCGCTTCCCTGACCGGATTCTGGCAATCGAATCAACCCGATTTTCCGTTTCGCTACAACTTCCTGGATGAGCAATACGCCAAGTTGTATGAAAAGGAAGGCCGCGCCCGGCAACTGTTCCAGGCGTTCAGCTTTATCGCCCTGCTGATCTCCTGTCTCGGGCTGTTCGGGTTGGCCATGCATTCGGCCGAGCGACGCACCAAGGAGATCGGCATCCGCAAAGTGCTCGGCGCGGGCGTAGCCGGGATCGTGGGGCTTTTATCCAAAGATTTTCTCAAACTTGTTCTGCTCGCCCTGGTGATCGGATCGCCGGTCGCCTGGTATCTGATGAATAAATGGCTGGCCGGGTTTGCCTACCGGATTGAGATCGGCTGGACCGTCTTTGCACTGGCCGGATCGGCGGCGATCGTCATCGCTTTTCTCACGGTGAGTTTCCAGAGTGTAAAGGCAGCGCTGACCAATCCGGTGAAAAGTTTAAGAAGTGAATGAAAACCAATTGACCATGTTCCAGAATTATATGAAAATCGCCTGGCGCAACCTCTTCAGAAACAAGGGGTTCTCTGCCACCAATATTCTAGGCCTGACCATCGGCCTGGCTTGCACCATCTTTATCCTGCTGTGGGTGCGCGACGAGCTTAGCTACAATAAGTTTCAGGCCAACTACGCGGATATTTACCAGGTGATCGCGCACCGGGACTTCAACAACCAGGTCTTTACGGACCGGAACATGGTGCTGCCGTTTGCAAAAGCGATCGGGGAGAATATGCCGCAGGTGAAGAACGCCGTGGTTACGACCCACCCCCAGCAGGTTTTTCTGGAATACGAAAGGACCAAACTGAAAAAATCGGGGTATACCGTCAGCGAGCGTTACTTCGATATGTTCTCCTGGCAATTCATCAAAGGGGATCCCAAAACAGCCGTTGCCGAACCCACCTTCATCGTACTGACCCAATCGGCGGCCACGGCCTTTTTCGGGGATGCCGACCCGCTGGACAAAAGCCTTACGGTCGACAACGACCAGGTGTACAAAGTGTCGGCCGTTGTGGCCGATCCGCCTTCGAATTCCACCCTGCAATTCGATTATATCATGCCCTTCAATTTCGCCGATGAGGATCTGCAGCGGGCTATGAACAACTGGCAGAACTCGTCGTGGGAGCTGTACGTCCAACCGGTGGCCGGGGCCGACCTGCAATCCGTGGAAAAGGGCATCAACGACATCAAATACGAGCACGACGAGATCGATAAAAAGATCAGCACTTATTTTGCCTTCCCGATGAGCAAATGGCGGCTGTACAGCGATTTCAAGGACGGGAAGAACGTCGGCGGCATGATCGAATACGTGCGGCTTTTTGCCGTCATTGCGCTGATCATCCTCCTGATCGCCTGCGTGAATTTCATGAACCTCTCTACCGCCCGGTCCGAGAAGAGGGCCAAGGAGGTCGGCGTCCGGAAAACCCTGGGGTCGGACAAGAAGCAGCTGGTCCTGCAATTCTTCTTTGAGTCGATGATCCTGGCGGTTATTTCGTTCGTATTCGCCATTGCCGCCGTTTATCTGCTGATGCCGGCCTTCAACCTGCTGGTCGACAAACGCCTCACCCTCGACTTTTCGCAGCCCGTATTCTGGCTCGGCGGCCTGGCGCTTATCGCCGTCACGGGTATCGTAGCGGGCAGTTACCCGGCGTTGTACCTCTCTTCCTTCAATCCGCTGAAAGTGCTGAAGGGCACCTTCCTGACCGGAAAAAAGGCCGCCCTGCCCCGGCGCGTCCTGGTGGTGGGCCAGTTTGTGATCTCCATTTTGCTGATTTCCGCCACCATCATTGTTTATCAGCAAATCCAGCATACCCGCAACCGGGACATGGGCTACAACCCCGACAACCTGATCATGGTACCGGCTACCGAAGACACCCAGAAGAATTTTGAGGCCATCCGGCAGGAATTGTCCAAAACCGGCATGGTAGAGGCCATGACCCGGACCCTGTCGCCCATAACCGAGGTCTGGTGGCGGTCGCCCGCGCCGCATTGGGAGGGCCAGCCGGAAGGATCGCAGATCATCTTCACCGGCAACACCTCCGATGTCAGCTTCACGGAAACCTTGGGGATAAAGATGATCGCCGGCAAGGATTTTACCGGCGCGCCTTCCGATTCTTCCGCCATGCTCCTCAACCAGGCGGCCGTGGAAGCGATGGGGTTGAAAGACCCGGTCGGCATGCAGCTGCGTTACGGGCGGCCCTTTACCGTTATCGGCGTTACGGAGAATGTCGTGATGGATTCGCCGTTCCAGCCCGTCGACCCGATGATGGTGTTTTTTGACCCGGGAAACGCCAATTCCATCAGCCTGCGCCTGAAAGAAGGCGTGAAGCCCCAGGAAGCCCTGCAGGTGATCGAACCGGTCTTCAAACAGTTCAATCCTAAGTATCCGTTCGAATACCAGTTTGCCGACCAGGAATTCGGCAAAAAATTCCTGACCGAAGAACTCATCAGCAAACTGACCAATATTTTCGCCGCGCTGGCCATCTTCATCTGCTGTATCGGCCTGGCGGGACTGGTGTCCTTCACCATTGAGAAACGGATCCGGGAGATCGGCATCCGCAAGGTGCTGGGCGCATCGGTGAATCAGATCCTGATGCTGGTGTCGAAGGAATTCCTGAAACTGGTGCTGATCGCGTTCGTACTGGCGGTCCCGCTCACCTGGTGGCTGATGGACAACTGGCTCCGGAAATATACCTACCACACGAACATCGGGATCTGGGTGTTCACCGCTGTGGGCGCCGGGATTCTCGCGCTGACGTTGGTCGTGGTGAGCGCCAATACCTTGCGGGCCGCGATGGCGAAACCGGTGGAGAGCTTGCGGAGTGAGTGAGGGGGAGGAGTTGTCTCCTTCGTCCCGCTTACGGCGGGACTATGGTGACCGGTGGAGGAGTGGAGGAGTTGAGGAATCGAGGAACTGAGGAATCGAGGAATCGAGGAATCGAGGAACTGAGGAATCGAGGAATTGAGGAACTGAGGATTCGGGGGCGGCCGTTTTCAGATCAACGCATCAACAACATCGTCAAGACGAGGACCGGTCAAACTGACTACCGGGAATTTGGCGGCCAGGGCTTTGGTTTTTTCGGAGATGGCTCGGTATATCACAATGATGAAATTCAGGAATTCGATGCCTGATTTTCAAAATTTCTGATAAACAATTTCCAATTCCCAGCCGGCATTACCATTTAAACCCGGTGCAGTGCTGTCCAAAATCGCACAATGACTGTTCGCGTGCGGACACTTTTTTATGCGTTCGATTTGTGTATAAAATTGATAATCAATTTTTTATACCAAGGGCATGATTTTTGAACCGGGCATGTTATCAAAGCCGTCACTCAAAAAAAGAACCCGTCATGCTGACCAATCAACTCAAAGCGGCCCTCCGCAACATGCTCCGGTACAAAGGCTATACGCTGATCAATGTCGCCGGGCTCTCGGTGGGTATCGCCGTTTGCCTGCTGATCTTCCTCTGGGTAAAGGACGAGCTGAGCTACGACCGGTTTCACGCCAACGCCGACCGGACCTACCGCGCCGTTTGGGAAGCCCGGTTCGGCGACAACGAGTGGAAGATCACCCTGGTGCCGGTTCCCCTGGCGACCGCCTTGAAGCGCGAATTCCCGGAAGTGGATGAAGTGACCCGTTTCTACGCCGGCGGCTACACCCTGAAAAACGGGGAAGAGATCGTCCGCGAGCAGCACTTCCTGTTCGTCGACGAGCATTTTTTCGATGTGTTCAGCGCTGACTGGCTCGCCGGCGATCCCAAAACGGCCCTGTCGGCGCCGGATGCCGTTGTGCTGACGGAAACCACGGCAAAACGCTATTTCCAGGGTGAAGACCCCATGGGCAAAACCATCCTTCGGAACGACGGAAAACCGTTCCAGGTCACCGGCATCATCCGGGATTACCCGCGCCAATCCCATCTGCAATTCGATTTTCTGGCGTCCCTCCGGTTGATTCCCATGATCGAACAGCGCAAGGACCAATGGGGTTCGGCGGCCTGTTATACCTATTTCACCATCCGGCCCGACGCTGATGCGGATGCGCTGCAGGAGAAACTCAGCGCTTATGTCGACAAGAACGTGGCCGGAGAGGAATTCCACCGGGGGAACAATTACACCAGCTTCCCGTTTCAGGCCCTCACGGATATTCACCTGAGGTCCAATGCGGACGGAGAATTGAGCCCCAACGGCAACCTGTCCTATGTCTACATTTTCGGGGTTGTGGCCCTGATCATCCTGATCCTGGCCTGCATCAACTTTGTGAACCTGACCACCGCCCGGTCCATGACCCGCTCGCGGGAAGTGGGCATCCGCAAGGTGCTCGGCTCCCAGCGGCGGCAGCTGATCGGCCAGTTCTTCGGCGAGGCCTTCGTCTATGTGCTGCTGGCTGCGGTCCTGGCGGTTGCGCTGACGGCATTGGTCCTGCCCGCCTTCAACCAGTTCTCGGGCAAGGCGCTCAACCTGGGATTCCTGAGTTCGCCCTTTGTGCTGGTCCTGCTGGCCGGGTTGCTGGTCGTCACCACCCTGTTATCCGGCGCGTTTCCGGCATACCTGCTCTCGGGCTTTTCTCCGCTGAGCGTGATCAAGGGGCGGCCCGGCAGCCGTGAAGGGGGCAACTGGCTGCGGCAATCCCTGGTGGTCGCCCAGTTCTGCATCTCTACCGGCCTGATCATCGGGACCCTGATCGTGCACAACCAGTTGAGCTACCTGCAAAGCTTCAACCTGGGCTTCGACAAGGAGCAGGTGCTGGTGTTGAACCGGGCCACCGCGCTGGGCAACAATTACGGCCCTTTCATGGAACAACTCAAAAAACTGCCGGTCGTAGAGCGGGTGTCCACCGCGCAATACATGCCCGGCGAAGGGTTTGACAGCACGATTTTCCTGCCCGAACAGCCGGCCAATTACAAGGAAACCTCCCTCAACTATTCGTTCATCGATCCCGGTTTTGCGGAAACCCTGAAGCTCGAACTGGCCGAAGGACGCAACTTCACTTCGGGCATGAGTACCGACAGTTCCGCCTGCCTGCTCAATGAAACGGCGGCCAGAAAACTGGGCTGGGAAGAACCGGTCGGCAAGCAGATCAGCTACGGCGGTCAGGCGCCCTACACCGTTGTCGGCGTGGTGAAGGATTTCAACTTCCGGTCGCTGCACGAAGAGATCGAGCCCATTGTCCTGATGATGAGCCCCTGGAAACTGAGCAATATGGCCATTCGGGTGCAGGCCGGAGAAACAGCCTCAGCCGTGGCCGCCATCCAGGCTCTTTGGAAGGAAATGGCGCCCGACGCCGCCTTCGAATACCAGTTCCTCGACCAGCAATACGACGCCCAATACCGGGCCGAGCAGCGCATGGGCCAGGTGTTTACCGTCTTCTCGGCACTGGCTGTCTTCATCGCCTGCCTGGGCCTGTTCGGCCTGGCCGCTTTCATGGCCGAACAACGGCGCAAGGAGGTCGGGATCCGGAAAGTGCTGGGCGCGAGCGTTGCGGGCATTGTGAGCCTGCTGTCGCGCGATTTTCTCAAACTCGTCCTGTTCGGACTCCTGCTTGCCGCACCCGCGGCCTGGTACCTGATGAACAACTGGCTGAAGGATTTTGCCTACCACACACCGATGGACCTCGGCAGCATCTGGTGGATCTTCGCCGTCACCGCGTTCGCCGCCGTGCTGATCGCCGGGGCTACGGTGAGTTTCCAAAGCATCCGGGCTGCGGTGGCCAATCCGGTGGATTCATTGCGGGAAGAGTGACGGCGGGATACGCTTGATTTTGTCCATAAAATCCTCGAACTTCGCCAGGCTTTGAACCCGTGTGGAAACCCGAAACAGTTCAAAGACGGTTGCAAATGGACAAAGCGATCGCGATCATAAAATACGGCCATGGACAATCCTGAAGTAATCCGGATCTTTATTGCCTATTCCCGGAAGGATGCTGAATTTTTAGATGAGCTCAAGACTTTCTTTTGGCCGTTGGAAAGGAATGAGTCCGTTAAAATTTGGTACGACGGAGAGATCATACCCGGACAGGCATGGGAAACGGAGATCAAGCAAGCCCTGCACACGGCTGAGATATTTTTGTTGCTGGTAAGCGCAAACTCCCTGGCTTCCGATTATTTCTACAACAATGAAGTAGGCAATGCCCTGAAAAGGCACCATGCAGGCGAAAGCGTCGCCGTGCCCGTAATCCTTAAGCCATGCGGCTGGCGGGAAACCGATCTGACGTCATTGCAGGCGCTGCCGCAAAACGGCAAGCCGGTTACCTTATGGGGCAATAAAGATGAAGCCTATGAGAGCATTTATGAAGGATTAAAATCGGTGATCAAAAATATCCAGCATGAAAAAAAGGTAAAAAAGGAGCAGGAAGAAAAAAAACAGCCGGAGAAAGCGGTAAATACGGCAGCCCGACCGGCGGAAAAAGAAAGGACTGCCCCGGTCAGGCCGCCGGAGCAGGCAAAACCCGCTCGCAGGAAGGTTGAACCCGCTAAATCCCCGGATAAAAAAAAGATGAATCCGGCTATTTTCCTGTTGTTTCTGCTTGTGCCCATAGGGATTTACGTGATCACCAGGATGGGCCAAAAGGAAAAGAGCCCCGATTTTAAGACGGCTGTTGATCCGGATAAATTGCGTCAGGATTCCGGGAGTGCGGCAGAAACCCCGGACACCACCCGCCTCCAAACAAAATCAGTAGAAACCAGGCCTAAAAAATCAAACGCAATTCCCGCTTCCGCTGAAAAAAAGGCATCGTCAAAAAATCAGGAAATGCCGTCCGCTTTTGAGTTCGGAACCTTTTCGGAAGCCCTGTCTTTTGTCTTTGACGATGCGAAGAACAATTTTTCCAATTTGAAAGCCGGCCAGAATCCAAGTTTCGGAAGCAACTTTTATTTGACCAAAGTATCCGTTCGCGGCGACTTTTTCCAGGCTCCACCGGATATTTACTACGAAAAGGATCAATGGATCTATACGGACAAGGACCATTGGGCCTTCCGCTTCAGGACGCCCTGGACATTAATCGGCGACCAGGAATCCATAAAAAAAGTATTCAATACATCGGATGAATTGATCCGGGAAATGCTGGTAAAAAAGGGTATTAAATTTGAAAGGAAATTCCGGCAATGGCGGACGCCGGACCCCGAAGGGTCATTGATCTATCTCTTTCCACCGTTTCATATTGAACTGAATCAGGTGATCGGCCAGGATGGTTTTACCGATGAAATAATTATTTGCCACGATATCTGATTTTTTTTGAAAAAGCCGTGGAAGATAAATCCGGTGAGATCGCCGTTTCCCCATTCCGTCTAAAGGGGTATTTGCATTGGAATGGAACACAACCGGAGGACAAAGCGGCGCTCTATGTCCGCGACCCTGCCGGAAACGCGGTTTAAATCGGATCAATCCGGGAAAGCGAACCCCATCTGTGCACCTCGAGCATCTTCCGAAAGGCATGTACCTGCTGCAAATACGGACCGTGGACCGGATGGTCACCAGGAAAATAGTTATGGATCAGGTCCGGATTGCCTGACTTGGCATGCAAAGCACGATCCCTATTGCATTTCATCAACGTACGCCGTATATTTGCATAACTGATTATGTAATTAACTATACAAATATGGATCTCTTTGTCAGAACCGGTAAAATAGCGCTGGGCAGCCGTCTGAGAATGCTGACCGCAAAAGTGACGGAAGACGCTGTCAAACTCTATGAGCTCTACGGCGTCGATCTTGCCCCGAAATGGTTTCCCGTCTTCTTTGTACTGGCCGAGGACGGCGAAAAGACCATCACGGAGATCGCCGGCGACATCGGGCATTCCCAGCCCTCCGTCAGCAGGATCATCCGCGAGATGACGGCGGCCGGACTGGTGCAGGCCAACCGCAAATCAGCTGACAAGCGCCGGAACGTAGTGGCCCTCTCCCCGAAAGGTATGGCCCTCAACGACAAGATCAAGGCGCAATACACCGATGTGGACGCCGCCATCGAAAGCATCATCAGTGAGGCCCGGTACAACCTCTGGGAGGCCATGGAAGAATGGGAATTCCTGCTGGAGCAACGGTCGCTGTTCCGGCGCGTGCAGGAACAAAAGAAATTGCGCGAAAGCAGGGACGTGGAAATTGTGGACTATCACGAGCGATATGCCCATGCCTTCAGGTCGCTCAACGAAGAGTGGATCTCCACCTACTTCGAAATGGAAGAAGCCGATTATAAGGCCCTGGATCACCCCAGGGAATACATCCTCGACAAAGGCGGCAAAATAATCGTGGCCCTGTACCAAAACGAACCGGTGGGCGTATGCGCCCTGATCAAAATGAACGACCCGGACCATGGTTTCGAGCTGGCCAAAATGGCCGTTTCGCCGAAGGCGCAGGGAAAAAGCATCGGCTGGCTCCTGGGGCAGGCCGCCATCCAAAAAGCGCGGGAAGCCGGCGCCTCCAGGCTCTACCTCGAGAGCAATACCGTCCTGAAACCGGCCATCAACCTGTATTACAAGCTGGGCTTCCAGAAGGTCGTCGGCCGCTGGACGCCGTATAAGCGGTGCAATATCCAGATGGAGCTGGATTTGGAAAATTGACAAAAATTTTTAAATTGATGGAAACGGAAAATCATGGCGCAAGCAGAAAAAATTTCTCCCCTGCAATGGGTAAACATAGGATTGCGAGGCCTGATGGAAGCGCTCATCGTCTTTGGTTTCGGTTATTGGGGCTATCATACCGGCGGTAAAACCCTCTGGAAGATCCTCCTTGCTGCCGGCGCGCCGTTGGCGGGTTTCGGCTTCTGGGGCCTGGTTGATTTTCACCAGTTCGGCCAGAAAGCGGAAGTCCTGCGCCTGGTTCAGGAACTGGCCATCAGCGGACTGGCGGCCCTGGCACTCTATTCGGCCGGCGCGCATCGCTGGGGTTGGGGGCTCGGCATCCTGTCCGCCATCCAACATGCGCTGACTTATTTATTGGGCGACCGGCTGCTGAAGGACTAAAAAACGTAATTTTGGACGCGAAACTCCGGATCCAAACCCGAACGGTCAGGCGACTGGTTTTTCCACGCGACCCATATGATCCCCTGTCCGGACAAACAGGATGCGGATTGGGAAAGCTTCTGGACCTCCTTCAGCTTCGGTATCCCGGAAGAGTGACCGAGAACCCTCTCACTCTCTCACCCCTCTCACTCTCTCACTCTCTCACTCTCTCACTCTCTCACTCTCTCACTCTCTCATCCTCTCACCCCTCTCACTCTCTCACCCCTCTCACCCTCTCACCCTCTAAAAAAACCTACCACCCAATCCCA
>JACJYC010000027.1 GCA_020636325.1 Lewinellaceae bacterium | reverse complement strand
CCTTTTTTGGCATTGCCCCAAAAAAGGAACCAAAAAAGCGCTAGGACAGCAAACTCATTCCATTCGGTCACTGCTGTCCGGCCACGCGCGCCGTCTTCGTTAAGGGCGTTTTTGGTATTTGACAGGCGTCCGTAGGGCGTTGCTTTTGATTTTTGGTTGATAAGGTTTTGATTTTCTGTTTGTTGCTTCTTGACTTGTCCAGAATTGAGGGTGAATTAACGAATGGACCGACCAAATAACGGACAAAAAATTCGATACCTTTGGATCAATTACCTCATTCGTGGCGCCAGTTCCCTTCATCATCCCCATCTCCGGGAGAAAGACCCAATATATCCCCTTCGGTGGTGACGCCCAGTCCCAGGACGGTCCGGTTGACATAACAGAAGTAGCTGATCACCTGGTTGAGCTCAAGGAGCTCGCCGTCGGAGAAACCGGCTTCGCGCAGGGTGACGACGTCGCTTTCAACCATGTCGGCGGGATGGAAGGTCAGCTTTTCGGCATAGCGCAGCCCGGCGGCGAATTTGGCGTTCAACGCTGTTTCGTAGGTTTTCCTGGCGAGTGCATCAACCAGCTGCCGGTGCCGCTCATCGTCGTTGAGGAGCCGTTTCAGCCCCGCCGAATGGTGATCGACACAGTAGCTGCAGCCGTTGAGCATGCTGACGAAGACGCCGGCTGTTTCGAGGTACCATTTGGGCAGCTCGTTGTCGCGGTGGTGCAGTACGTTCTTGTACAGCGTCATATGCCCCTGGAGGGTATGGGGCCGCAGGCTGTGGATGGTCAGCACGTTGTCGACCAGGCCGCCGGGGCCCTTTACCCGGTTGTAGAGTTGCCTGAGGTAGCCGGCGGCTTCGGCGTAGGTGATGGTTTTGATCCAGCTCATACGGGTTACAGGTTACAGATATTACGGTCCTACGGACCTACGGATATTGCGGTCCTACGGACCTTTGTTGTTGATTATTCCGTTCATTCATGTAGGCTTCGGCTGTGTTCCGCCTAACACTTTGTGCTTGTTGATGCGTTGATTCGAATAAACAGATCAACGCATCAACATTGTAACGGCAAAATGTTATCATCACTCGGCCCCACTTACGACTTACGGCTTACGGCTTACGACTTATGACTTACGACTTATGACTTATGACTAAATCTAATCATCCACCGCCTGGCCGACGAGCTGCTTGAACATCCACCCCGTCTGGTCGTTGGGCGAACCCTGGGTTTGCTTCATGATCACCCCGATAATGTCTTCTTTCGGGTCGGCGAAATACTGGGTGTTAAAGTAGCCGCCCCATTGGAAGGTGCCTGCGCTGCCCCGGCCGCCGAGGGCTTGCCCTTTTCCTTCCAGTACGCCGAAGGCGAGGCCGTAGTGTTCATTGCCGCCGCCGTAAGTTTCGCCGCTCTGGTTGGCCATGATGACGTCAACGGTTGTCCGGCTGAGGATGCGCACGCCGTTGAGCTCGCCGCCGTTGAGGTACATCTGCAGGAAGGTGGCGTAGTCTTTGGCCGTACTGCTGAGGCCCGCGCCGCCGGAGAAGAACCGTTTGGCCCCTTTGATGGGGTAATCCGGGTCGTAGAAGGTGACGGGATAACGCACCCATTTCCCGTCTTCGGGCTTCTGGACGGAAACCAGGCGGCCGGCCTTGTCCTGCGGCAGGTAGAACCAGGTATCGTTCATGCCGAGCGGGTCGAAAATGCGCTTGCGCAGGAATTCATCGAAGGGCATACCGGAGACAACCTCAATAAAATACCCCAACACATCCAGACCTTCGCTGTAGGTGAACTGCTCGCCCGGATTGTGGTGCAGCGGTAATTTCGCCAGCTTTTTGACGCTTTCTCCGATCGGGATGTTTTCGGTGGTGAACAGGTCGGTGATGCCGGCTTTGCGGTAGATCATCTTGAAGCGCTCATCTCCGTCGATCACGCCGTAACCAAGCCCCGAAGTATGCGTGAGCAGGTGGCGGATGGTGATCTCCTTGTTCGCCGGCACGGTGGTATAGGTCGTGTCGGAATACTTGAAGGATTGCAGCACCTGCGGGTTCCTGAATTCGGGAATATACTTGGAGATCGGGTCGTCCAGTTGGAATTTGCCCTCTTCCCACAGCATCATCACGGCGGTGGAGGTAATGGCCTTGCTCTGGGAGGCGATGCGGAAGATATCATCCCGCTTGAGGTCGCGCCCGGAGGGGGTATCGGCCTTTCCGTAAGCCTTGTAAAAGACGATCTTCCCGTGACGGGCCACCAGCGCGACTACGCCCGGCACATCCCCGTCAGCTACGGCTTCCTTGCACATGGCATCGATGCGGGCCAGCCGTTCAGCGGACATGCCGACCGTTTCCGGCGCCGCCTCCGAGAGGGGAGGGGATTTTTTGACGGATTTGGTCTGGGCGCTCACAGCCAGGGCGATCGCCAGGAACAGGATGGTGAGTTGACTTTTCATTTCGTTCTGTTTTTGATTGATGCAATTATCTGGAAACCTCAGGACAAATTATAGTCAATAATCGGCAGCCGTTGCCAAAAAACAAATAATCAGCAGAACGCTGTACTCCATGCCGCCTGAGGAATAACCAACGGTGAACCAGCCGTTAGAGGCGTGAACCAGTATGATGCCCATCAGTAATTCAAGGATGAAAACGGCGTTGATCCATTTCCTGAAATAGCCGAGCGCCAGGGTAATGCCGCCGGCAATTTCGAAAATCGTGATCCCCCACGCAAGGATTGACCCGAACGGAAATCCCTGGCCGCCGAGGAATTCGCCGAAACCGCCTACCGTCCCGGCAATAAGGCGTGTACATCCATGGGCAACCATATACAGGCTTATCGTTACGCGCAGCAAGGTGAGCGCTTGGGCGGGAGCCAGGGAAAAAGGAATCCTCATGATGAATGTGCAATTTATTTGACGCTTAGGATCGGTGAATTAATAAGTGTCGCTTTTGATAGGCGAGGCATTTTGTCCCTAACCAAGGCATCCCCGCCGAGGCGGGGCGACCTTAGCCGTAGCTAAGGGAGGCGGTTCCATAACGCCGGGTAGGGGCAAAAGGCCTCCTAGGAAAGTGGACAGTTATTATTTCAGCGGTCCTTAAATATCAGCTTACTTTTTTTAACAAATCGTAAAGCGTATACCGGTCATACTTCTGCTCGTTTTTTTGATGTTCAATCAACAAGTTATTTTTATTTTCTATATGAAGCCAGATAACGGGGTCCAATTTAAATATTCGTCCGAGCTTAATTGCCAGATCAGTGTTCAATTTTCTTCTTCCCTTCAGTAAGGCACTGAGGTTGGATTCTTCGAATTCGACATATTTTGCAAAATCCTTTTTTTTGATATTCAAAGCATTAATAAATTGTTCCAGAAATGCACCAGCGGGGATGATGTGCTCAGGTAGCGTTGAATTGATATAGGATTCCATTTGAAAACGAATGGACAAAAACTTGTTTTCCAGCAATTGTTCCTTATCAAGGTGGGATGATGCCTTCCGGATCATGGATTGCAAAGCTTTGAACTCCTCGCTGTTTGTATTGATCAAACCTTCGCCCAAACCGTTAATCCCGCCTTCATTTATGTTTTTTTTCATTTCATTGTACTTTTAAGTACGCTTCCATCAGGTTTTTACCTGCGACGGGATCAAAAAACATCTTTTGCCCTATCGCATGGGTAGCGCCGTATTTTTTTTCATATAATTCAATCAGATTTGTTTTGCTGTCAAAAGCAACAAACCCTAAATAATTGTTCCGGCCAAGTTCAAAGCTCTTCCAGCAAGCGAAAGCAAGAAGACAGCCTGCAACCCGATCGAACCTGCCATTTGATCCGTAATTGTGAGGCGCGACCTCAAGGTTATTCATGTACATCATCTCCCCGTTGATCAAAGTAAGCATAAGCATCCCTTCTATATGCTCAGGGGTTTGAACCAGACAAAGTTTAAAAAACAGGGCTCCATCCACTTTGAACAAGGATTTCCAGTTGAACTGCCATCCATCCTTTCTCAATGGCATATCATTTTTAACCGCAGATATAATGATACCCTCAAGAAATTTGTCCGTAGTGGTTTCTTTCAAATAGGCCTTCATCAGGATATTATGCAAACAACAAAATTATCAAAAATTGATAAATAATACAAATTTTTATCAAATTTTAACAACTTCCTAAGTCAAATTATTAACCTCCTCCAGGCGCCACCAGCATCCCCGTCCACCGTCCACCGTCCACCGTCTACCGTCCACCGTCTACCGTCCACCGTCCACCGTCCACCGTCTACCGTCTACCGTCCAAACCCCAACCCCTCAATATACCCGCCATTCCCCGAACAATGCACGAACAGACAATTCTCCAGAAATCCGTCGAGCGCCTTGCGCGCCTGTTCCCGATCGGCAGGGGTGGCCTTGCGGATATCCTCGAAGGTAACGCGCGTACTGTCGGCAAAGCTCTTCACCAGGTCGTAGCCTTCGGGACGCGGAAAAGTCACGATACCGGCCGTATTGTCCATTTTCTTGTAGGGCCAGAAATGCCAGCCGACCTGGTTCTCATCCAGGGTCTTGCGGAAATTGGCCACCCACTCGTCGGAATTTTCGCCAGTCTCGCCGCAATAGATGGGGACGTTGTACCGGTCGCGGAAATCGAGATAATCCTGGATGACATCGACGGTGGTGGCCGTCCAGTATTTGTGGAAGGTATATACCAGCTTGTCGTCGAACGGCGGGCCGAACACCTTGAAATTGGAATCCCACTGCGCGCCGCCGAGGAAGATCAGGTGGTTGGGGTCCACTTCGCGGACTGCGGCGGTGATTTTTTTGTACAGCGGTTCGAGCAGGGGGTTGAAGTGATCCTGGTCGAAAAAATGGGGGATGGGTTCATTGAGCAGGTCATAACCGATGACGGCCGGCTCGTTTTTGTACCGGTCGGCGATCTTTTTCCAGATGGCAACGGTCATTTCCTGGCTTTCAGGGCTTTCAAACAGGAACGGATAACCGTAGGAGTCGTCGATATTGTCGCCGGTCTGGCCGCCGGGTGCGCAGTGCATGTCCAGCAGTACGCCGAGCCCTTCTTCCTTGCACCACTGGACGGCCTTGTCGAGCAATTCAAATCCGCGGGCCTCCCCTCGTCCGCCAAGATAGTCCTCATCCGTGAACAGCTTGTAATGGAACGGTAGCCGGATGGAATTCATGCCGATCGACTTGAGATAACGGATGTCGTCCCGGTTGATATAGTTGTCGAGGTAGGTTTTCCAGAACTGCTTGGCGGCTTCCGGCCCGATCAGCTCGTTGACGGCCTCCTGAATGAGCCGGGGCGAGCTGGTATGCTCAAATTTGAACATATACCCCTCCGGTACCAGCCAGTTGCCGAGGTTGGTGCCTTTCATGATAAAAACATTGCCCGCAGGGTCGAGGACGTCCTTGCCCCGGACGCTGTAGAAAGCGGGCTTATCGCAGGCGGAAAAAAGAAGGATGAAGATCAGGGACAGGAGTGAGTTGGCGGATTTCATGAAAGTTGGTTTATACGCTCAAAGTTAGGGGTCTGCTTTGTACTTTTTAGTTGGTTCTAAAAAATAGAATTCAGATCTTTGCCCGAAGAAAGCACCAAATATAAGTTGACCACCCTTGATCAAGACGCTTGACAATAAAACTATTCACATGAAAAAATTCAAATTATTACTCCTTTTATTATTCTGCCTCGATCATCACTACACATTTTCTCAAGTTGAATTACAATGGCAAAACAATTTCGGCGGGACGGGTGATGAAGAACTGGTGGAAATGTACCCGACAAATGACGGCGGATTTATTCTGTTCGGTTATTCGAGTTCCAACGACAATGACGTTTCCGGCAATCACGGTTTGAGGGATTTCTGGATTGTTAAACTAGATGAGAATAGAGCGATTCAATGGCAAAAATCATATGGCGGAACTCAGGATGATTACTGTCTGGAGGGTAAAGTTACCTTTGACGGGGGGTATGTAGTGATAGGTTCCACCTATTCTCCCGATGGTGATGTTGTCGGTCACCAGGGCTTCGAGGATCTTTGGATTATAAATTTGGATCAAGCCGGGGAAGTAATCTGGAAAAAAACGATAGGCACTACAAAAAATGATCTGGGTTATGATGTCCTCCCATTACAGGAAGGCGGATTTATTTTGGTCGGGGTTTTTAATGATTCCTCATTAACCGATAATGACGTTGCAGTTTGGAAGTTGAATGAATCGGGGGACATTTTATGGACCAAATCAATAGGCGGATCAATGTTGGATGAACTTTATAATATTGAACGGGCAACCGACGGCGGATTTATTTTGTGCGGCAGAACCCAATCAAACGATGGGGATATTTCCGGTAATCATGGACTTGATGATGCGTGGATTGTCAAATTAGATCAAGATGGAGAAATCGAATGGCAAAAAGTGATGGGTGGATCCAATTCGGATTTTGCCCAAAAAGCCCTGGCGCTTGATGATGGGGGGTACCTTATTTCAGGGTATTCGGCCTCTGAAGATGGTGATGTCACTGTTTCAAAAGGGAAATTAGATTACTGGATGATTAGACTTGACGCTGCTGGAAATTTGATCTGGCAAAAATCATTCGGTGGCAGCAACCTTGATGTAGCCTTATGCAATCCAATCGTGTTTAATGACGGCTTCCTGGTAGGAGGCTGGTCAAGATCTACTGACGGGGATGTTGGTGGCCTTCATGGCATTTTCGGAGATATGTGGGTCGTAAAATTGGATACATTGGGTAATCTGGAGTGGGAAAAAAATATTGGCGGAACCGGTTTTGACGATGGCAGGGTCCTTGTTCCAGTCGACGGCAATGCTTTTATTATCGCGGGTACCTCAACTTCTTCTGATGGGGATATTCTCGCAAATTATGGAGGGCAGGATTATTTTATGTGCCGGGTTGATGTGGTCACGGATGTTAAGGACGTTTACCAACAGGATAATATTCGGATTTTTCCTATTCCGGCTTCTGAGAAAATAAATGTTCAAACCACAGATAATGGTGATATTATCCAAATAACACTCCTGGATATACAAGGGAATGTACTCATTCATGCCAATTTCGATGGAGAATTAGATATTTCAGGAGTTTCAAGCGGTACATATTTGGTAAAAATTGAATTAGGATCGGGTAAAAATTATTTTAAAAAAGTAATTAAACAATAGAGTAGCCTTCGCCATTTTCATTGATGCGTGAAAAGGAATATCCAACAAATTTAAAACCCTACTCAAAATACCGGGTAGGGAAATCCCCCGAATGATAACACGCGCAATCCTCAATTTCCCAGAATTCGTAGACCTCCAATCGGTCCCCGTCGCAGGCGCGCAACTCCCAATAGTGGTAAAACTGGCGGTCTTTCCCGCCGAACGGCCGGACTTCGATGACACTGAAGGATATCGTGCCGATGAAGTCGCCGGGGAATTGCGGCCCGGTGAGGAGCGGTCTGCGGTCCTTGGTGAAGGCCCAGGTTCCGGTTTCTACCACTTTGCAGTCCTGCACCGTTTGAAGGGTGTAGGTGCAATCCGAGTTGAGCCGGATCTCGCAGTAATTTCTGCGATCGCCCTGGTTGGGATAGTCCGCCTCGGTCCAGGTCCGGTCGGTTATGCATGGAATAAAACATTCCCTTTCGGTCGTTTTATCTTTCAGACAGCCGCTGAAAATAGAGACAAGGGCAACGAGGATGATCGGACGGAATCGGTTGGACATTGGCATGAACCTGATTTGCCCGCAAAATACGGAAGAATTCACCAGGATTGGATATTGCAGCGAAATTGCAAACATGGCTGAGGGCCGTTCTTTAGTCAGTCTGCTGAGTTGCAAGGAAAATTTTATTAAAATGCTTCTCATCCCGGGCAAACGGAATAATTGGGTATACACCAGTTTTTAACGAAAACTTATCATATTGGCTTCGATGGAATTTAAGCCGTTCGAAAATTCATCAATCAGGCCAGGGAAATACGACCAATCTATTTGACATGCGATGATCAATTTTTAATTTTCATCTTCCTCTGTACCCAGCCGCCGCCATTCCACGCGCCAGCGCCTCCAGGTCCATTCCCAACTCGTCCCGGTTAATCTTCAGCGCCTTTTCCTTCCATTCCTGCGGCAGGCGGCTATAGCCCCAGTAAGCGCCGAGAATAGCGCCGGTCACCGCAGCCACGGTATCGTTATCCCGGCCGTAGTTCACCACAAATTCAATCGCTTTAGAAAAATCGCCTTCCGAGAACTCCAGCGCCGTCAGGTTGATCAGGTTGATCTCCGCGGCGTGGAAGGGGATGTCCTGCAGGTGTTCATCCAGCATTTCGTACGCTTTCTGTACCTGGCGGTAGTAGATGGGATCGCGTTTCCAGTTGCGGAGTTTCACCGGCTCGGTGATCTCGGGGTCGGCGGGTTCCTGTTTGGCGCGGTAGGCGATGTCGATGGCCGTCCGGTAAGCGCCGAAGGCCAGCCTGCCCACCAACCGGCTGTTGTGATACCGCAACGGATCGACATAAGCGGCGACGATGCCGATCTCTTTGGGTTGAATGCCCGGTTTCATGGCCACTGACACCATGGCGGCCGTCAGCGCGGAGATGTCGCGGGCGTACCCCAGGTCGAACAGTCCCAGCCGGTAGGCTTCCCGGTAGGCGACCTCCGGTTGGGCCGGATAAAAAGCGCCGACGGACGGGGTATACAGCATCCCCGCGCACGACATTTCCCCGCCGTAGAACCGGTCGAGGGCATAGATATAGGCGTCCAGGTCGCGATCCCGGTACGGTTTGGCCACTTTGGCCCATTCCTGCAGCCAGGCCATGTGCATGATCTGCCGCTCCAGCGGTTCCGGCGCGAAGGCGTCGATGGTCTTGACCGCCTCCATTTCCTTTACATAGGTCGATACCAGATAACCAGCGAAATTCCGGGCATCCAGGCTGTCAGCGCCGGCGGCATTCTCGATCAGGTAGCGCCCCATCAGGTACTTCCAGCGGGTGTCGTCGGTCGTGCTGCCGCCGGGCAGGTTGTCCTCCCAGGGCCCTTCCGGCGAGCCTTCGCGCAGGACCATGTCCAGGGAATCCACATACCCGAACTGAACAGCGATATCGTTGCGGTGCCACATTTCCGTCGGGGCGCCCATCGCATCCCCGATCGCGGCGCCCGCGAGCATGCCGAGTAGTTTGTCGTAGTATATTTCCTTTGTCAGCATGGAATCCCATGCGGCGGAATAGACCGGCTCGGGCGCATTCGGTGCGGGGAAGAGGCCCTCCTCCGGGCCGGCCGGTTTGCAGGCGGAAACTAAAAAGGTCAGGCCGACCAGGAAAGAAACTCCAATGCTCCAAAAGAGAAGGTTTCGGCCGCTTGGCAATCTGTGGTTTTCCAATTTCATTTTCAAAACAAAACCTATCATTAGATTTCTCAATGGTTGCAGACCCTGTAGGAATAACCCCGTAGTCCTTTGCCCGGGTAAATGAACAGGGCGGACAGCAATAATCCGGCTAAGGCCTGCCAGCAGGCATTTGGAAAAATAGTTCCTCTGAAATAAAAGGCAAGACCGGCCAGACTGCCCGCCAGGACGGTCAGGATTTGCGCAAACACGATGATCCACCTGGCGGGCACTGGATTACTCCTGGCCCAGATCGAAAGTTTTTTCATTTTATTTACCGGTTTTGGCTAAAATGCAGTCCTTTACGCTGTACAAGAATACCGCTTTTTTACGCCAAAGGGAAGCAATGATGAAGAAAAGCTTTTTTTCCGGACTGGGGCTGGTGTCCCTGGCGGCTGTCGGCAACGCACAGGCCTTTAGCAAGAACGACTTGCTCACGGATCTGAATTACCTCAATGAGGTGGTGGCAACGTGCCATACATCCAACCTCAACCCCGCTTTTGAAAACCGGATTCCGGGCCTGATCGACCGGGTTGCCGCTGCGGACAAGGCGGCGTATTCCTACGTCGAATTCGACCAGCAGATCAGAACGGCGCTGGCCCTGACCGGTTGTTATCACACGGTTATCGATCCGGCCAAATTGCCGGTCATTGCCATGGAAAATCCGAATTTCCCCTATAAGGTCTGGACGGATGGCGAGGTCGTTTACGCTATGGCGAAAATCATGGATTCCCCGGACATCCCCGATCCCGGTTTTCCCGCCCGGATCAACGCGGTCAACGGCCTGCCGGTTGCTGATTTCCTTGCCGGCTTGCTGGTATTCCAGTCGGCCGACGGCCCTCAAATGACCAAAGGGATCCGCCTGTTCAACAAATACGGCTCCCTTTTGCTGGGGCAGTATTTTGAGCAGGACAACCTGTTCACTATAGAAACGGAGAACGGAACGGTAACGGCCGGCCATATGCCCAGGGTGCAGGACTACGGATTTCAGCGGACGCTGCCCCGGATCAAACCGGTACCCGTAGTAGACCGGGGAAAACTCCAGCTCTTTGAAGTTGAAGGCATGCCCGATGCGCTCTATTTGCGCATTACCAGCTTTCAGTACCCGGGCGGTGAGGGCGCCCATAGCCGGATCATCAAGGAGGTCCTGGAACGGCATGCCGGCCACCTCATCATCGATATCCGGGAAAACGGCGGCGGAAAAGGCCGCAATGCGGTCGACCTGTTGCAATATTTTATCCGGGAGGAATTCTCTTCAACGGATGTCGTGCCGAACTTCAAACGCGGAAAATACCTGGGCTTTTCCATGGCCCGGCTGGGGCTCGGTTTCTGGGAGGCGGTCCACCTGTTCAAGGGCAGGAAAACGGAAAACGGGCGCAGCTATCGCCATCGCTGCAAGCCGCACGCAAAAGGCTATACCGGGCGCCTGTACGTGCTGGTCAACGGCCAGACCGGCTCAACTTCCACGATCCTTGCTTCCTACCTGAAATACAAGACCGACGCTGTGCTCATCGGTGAGGAAACCGGCGGCGGCGAGACCGGCGCCAATGCGGGGTCTTTCGCCAGGATCAAACTGCCGGTGTCCGGTATCGGCATCCGGTTTCCGTTGGTCCGCATCGGGCATGACCTGGATATCCCGCCCAATCACCACGGGGTTGTACCCGCCGTCGGCGTACGGTATTCCCCGGAAGATATCCTGGCGGGTAAAGACCTGGAATTGGAAAAAGCGCTGCAATTGATCGGAGGATAACGGCTGCAAATGCCAGGCCAGGTGCAACCCCTCGCCCCGCCAGTTGTTATTGGATGAAAATCCTGCCATGAAATGCCTTCGTTACACCCTGTTGATCCCGATCCTTTTTTCCGGTTTGCTCCATGCCCAGCATCGCAAAGCCCAATTGGAAAAACTGATGGCTGAAGCCGGCATCCCCGGGCTTTCGCTGGCCTATATCCGGGATGGGAAAATAGCGGAGTCCTATGCGCTTGGGGTGCGCAGTGCCGATACAAACCAACCGGTTGACGACGAGACCGTCTTCGCCGCGGCCTCCCTGAGCAAATGCGTGTTCGCGTACGGCGTCATGCACCTGGTGGATGCGGGCAAACTGGACCTCGACAAGCCGCTGTACCAATATTATCCATATCCGGATCTGGCCCACGACGAACGCTACAAGCAGGTTACCGCCCGGATGGTGTTGAGCCATACCTCCGGCCTGCCCAACTGGCGCAACGGCGACCGGCTGGAGTTCCAGTACGACCCCGGCCAACGGTTCCGCTATTCCGGCGAAGGCTTCGTCCTGCTGATGCGAACCGTGGAAAAGATCACGGGGCAAAACATAGAGGACTGGATGCAACAGACCGTTTTCAAGCCGCTCGGCATGACCCATACCAGCTATATCTGGCAATCGGCGTACGAGGAGGATTTTGCGGTACCCCACACCTCAACCGGCCGGACCTCTTCCAAATACCGGCCCGAGGAAGGCAATTCGGCCCATTCCCTGCAAACCACGGCAACGGATTACGGGCGGTTCGTCGCCGCCTTGTTAAACGGTCAAGGGTTGAAAAAAACGACCCGGACCCAGATGTTCACCCCTCAGGCCCACAGTCAACTGAAGGAAGGCAGCGATACCCTGCAATGGTGCCTGGGGGTAGGCTATCAGCTGACAGGCGCAGGGAAAGCGGTTTGGCAATGGGGCGACAACGGCACCTTCAAGGCCTTTTTGATCGGTTATCCCGACAAGCAGGAAGGGCTGGTCTACCTGACCAACAGCAGTACAGGACTGAACATCGCAGCCGACCTGTTGGCGCTGTTCTTCACCGGCCCGCAACCCAGTATCGACTATATCGACTATGGAACCACCCGCGACCCCGGGTTGGCGTTGCTGAAACGGGCGCTGGAGATGCCGTTCGCGGAAGCCGTCAGGCCCTACCTCGATAAAAGCGGCAAAATGCAGGATACGGTGCAACTGACTGCGGGAAAAATGAACGATGTGGGCTATCAACTGCTTTATCGCCGGGAGCTGGATGCCGCCAGTCATGCTTTTGAAATGAACCTGAAGGCCTATCCCAAATCGCGCCCTGCCATGATCGGCCTGGCGGAGTCCTCCCTTCGCATGGGCAAACGGGAAACGGCCGTTAAATACCTTGAAGCGGCCATGGCGCTAAAACCCGATGATGAATTCGGACAACGCGTGCTGGACCGGCTCAAAGGCAATCCCGACCCCGCACCGGAAGGCAGCGTAAAAGTTGATTTCACGCTGCGCAGTTATGAAAGTGCCCGGTTCGTAACCGTTGCCGGCAGCTTCAACGGCTGGAACGACCTGGATCTGCCCATGCAATGGGTCAACGGCGAGTGGCGCGCTAGCCTGAATTTGGCGCCCGGCGAATACCGCTACAAATTCGTGGTGGACGGCGTCTGGATCCCGGACCCCGGCAACCCGGAGATCGATTTGAAAGATAATTTCAATTCTATTTTAAGCGTTGAGTCGACAAAATGAGGTTTTTTGGTTTCTGGCTAGTAGACAATCCATAATTTAGTTGCAAAAATCTGCCATGAAACTAATCGGACAAACCCTCATCGGCCTGGTTTTACTTGCATTTTCATGCACAAAGCCTGTACCTCCGGATACCCAGGATCCAATAAATAATGACACGGTAATTGTTACAGACCCGCTGGATGGCCTTCCTTCGGCCATATTGATGCACAATGGTCTGCAATTGGATGAAAAATGCATGGGGCCGGATATACATCGGCAGTTTTGGTTAGGAGCTGACACTGTTTTTCTGGATCTGGATGATGATGGAGCCGGGGACATTCAGTTTGTCTCCAGGTTCAGAATTTTTTTATCAGGCGCATGGATGGAACACTTCGGGTTTAGGATCCTTAATCCCGACTTTTCTTTTGTCGGGACTTCAAAAGCGGATACCATTGCACGATGGATAAATTATGACACGCTTAACCAGCGATTTTGTTCTTATGAGAAACTTTATCAGGCGAGCGATTCCCTGGTATACGATTCCCTGGCATGGCTGAAGGTGCAAAAATATGTTGCTTTGCCAAAATTAGAGGACGGGAGCATCATCGCCTCAGATAGTCCGTTTGTATTCAATCCGAATTTGGAATATACCCTAAGCAATTATTACGACGCTTCGGAAGACTACGCTATTACTTGTTATGACCACCATTACCGGCTGGGTGTTTGGCAGCTATATGACAACGGATTGATCGGTTTTCGGTTTATGTCCCCTGAAAAGACGGCTGTCGGTTATTTCCATGTCTTCATAGGATATGGGCGATTGGCCATTGACAAAATCTGTTGGGCAGATATTTAGACTGGGCTCAGACAGGATTCAGGAGGCCGTTCAATAAAGTGTTTTCGCGCAAAGACGCAAAGACGCAAAGTTTTGATTTTCAACACGCTGCGCGTACTGAAAATTCTTTTGACACAAGTTGCTGAACGGCCCCGATTCCTTTCCAGCATTCCCTGCAACCGGCGCTCCCACCATGCACGGCCGGCCTCCACTTTTACAATTTGCATTATCTCTTTTACCTTTTCATTTTAAATTTTCTCCTCCTCCGGGGTCATTTCCTCCGCTCGCCACACCCTTACCCGATTAACCAAATTAACAATCATTGTTCCAAACAACATTTTCCATGAAAACGATCCAAAAATTCCTGTTGCTGACCCTCATTACCCTGACCGCTTTCCTGAGCGCATCCCAGGCCCAGATCTTCCCGACCGGCGAATTCTCGCCCGGCATGGAGGCCGACAACAAGAAGGTCATTGACTTTATGAAAAAATGGAATATCGAAGGCGGATCCGTCGCTGTACTGAAAGACGGTCGCCTGGTATATGCCAAGGGATTCGGCTACGCCGACAAAGACAAGGAACGCGCCGCTACCCCCTACACCATTTACCGCATCGCCAGCGTCACTAAACCCATTACCTGCATCGCCATCATGCAACTGGTGGAACAGAACAAGATCAAGCTGGACGACAAGGTCTTCGGCGCCAACGGCCTGCTCCCCGAATACACCGACCTGATCACCGACAACCGGCTCAAGCAGATCACCGTGCGCCACCTGCTCAAACACCAGGGCGGCTGGGACCGGAAAAAGGACAGCAAAGGCAACGCCTACAGCCCCGAATTCGAACCAACCATCAACAAAAAATCGGAGATCGAAGCCTCCGAAGGGGCCTACACCCGCAAAGCCGTCATGGACTTCATGGTCAAGCGCAAACTCGAATTTGACCCGGGCTCCCGTTCCGAATATTCCAACTTCGGTTATTTCGTCCTCGGCCGGATCATCGTCAAGAAAAGCGGCATGCTCTACGAGAATTACGTCAAGAAATACATCTGCGATCCCCTCGGCATCGGCAGCATCCAGCTCGGCGCGGATGCCCAGAACGGCGCACTGGCCGGCGAATCGGTCTACTACGGCGGCGGCGCCTACGGCTACGTCATGGATATGATGGATGCGCACGGCGGCCTGGTCGCTTCGGCGCCGGCCCTCGGCCTGATCCTGCGCGGCGTCGACAAGGATGTGCCGGGCAAAAAACTCCTGAAGGACGCCACCATCGACCAGATGTTCAACGACGGCCTCTGCTGGGGGCGCAACAATACCTTCAAAACATACCAACACAACGGCAAACTGTCAGGTACGTCCTCTTACATGACCCTCGGCGACAACGGCATCAGCGTCGTGGCGCTCTTCAACCGGACCAGCGGCGACAACGACCTGTACTCCGAAATGTACACCCTGATGATGGACCTGTCGAAAAATGTCAGCATCCCCTCACACGACCTGTACAACAACGACGCCCTGTACTGGAAGATCAAGACGAGCAACTACCAGGCCAAGTTCAACGAACTGAATGGAAAGGGATACCGCCCCACCGTCATCGAAGGCCATACGGCCAATAATCCCATGTTCGATCTCATTTTCAGAAAAGACGGCAAACAGGCGGTATCCTTCCACGGGCTCACCTCGGCCCAGTACCAGGCCAAGTTCGATGAACTGCAGAAGCCGCAGTACAAGGGGTGGGACCCCGCCGACATCACCGTCTACCAGGAAGCCGGCAAAGTGCTGTACGCGGGCTCCTTTGTGAAGACCAACAATCCCAAATGGGTGGCCCGCCACGATATGAGCGACGCCCAGTTCAATACCGAAAACAGCAAGTGGACAGGCCAGGGGTACCACCTGGTGAAAGGCAGCAAGACGGTCAAGAGCGGAAAAACCTATATCGCAGCCGTCTGGTATAAATAGCGGATTGTTTGCCGAATTGCCCCAACTCGCCTTATCTTTCCGGCGATGAAGCGGGAATTCGCCTCCAATATCGCTCTGCTGATCCTGATCAATCTGCTGATCAAACCGGCCTATATCTTCGGTGTCGACCGCTCGGTGCAAAACCTGGTCGGCGCCGAAGATTTCGGCATTTATTTCGCCCTCTACAATTTCGCTTTCCTCTTCCAGATCGTCAACGATTTCGGGATCCAGAATTTCAATAACCGCCACATCGCCCGGCATCCGCACCTGCTGGAAAAGTACTTCCCCCATTTTCTGACCCTGAAGGGCATGCTCGGCCTGACCTACCTCGTCCTGGTCCTCCTGGGCGCGTTATTGGCAGGATACCCGCCCGGGATTCTGCCGTTCCTGTTCTGGATCGGCTTCAACTGGATGCTGAACGCCCTGTTGCTTTACCTGCGCTCCAATGTTTCGGGGTTGGGCTATTACCGGACGGACAGCCTGCTTTCGGTGCTCGACCGGTTCCTGATGATCCTGGTGCTCGGCCCCGTTTTGCTCGTACCCGCCTGGCGGAGCCGGTTTGACATCCACGATTTCGTATACGCCCAAACGCTCTCGCTGGGGGTAGCCTGTCTGATCGCCTTCCGGATCGGTCGCCGGAAAATACAGGCCTGGCGCGTGCGGTTCGACAAAAGGCTCATGGCGGTGATCCTGCGGCAAAGCTACCCCTTCGCACTGGCCGTTCTGCTCATGACGGTCTACACCCGCATCGACGGCGTCATGATCGAGCGGATGCTGGACAACGGGCGGACCGAAGCGGGCATTTACGCCTCCGCGTACCGGTTGCTGGATGCGGCCAATATGATGGGATTCCTGTTTGCGGGGTTGTTGCTGCCCATGTTTAGCAGGATGCTGAAGGCGGGCGAGCCGGTCGGGCCCCTCACAGGCATGGCCTTCCAGTGGCTGTTTGCCGGCGCCGTTACCCTGGCGATGGCCGTCGGCTTCTTCAGCGAACCGATCATGCGGAGCCTCTATGTGACCGGCGATGCATACAGCGGGCAGATCCTGGTCTGGCTGATGGCCGCTTTTGTGGCGATGGCGGGCACCTATATTTACGGCACCCTGCTGACCGCCCACGGCAATATGCGACCGATGAACCTGATCTTTATCGCGGGCATCGCCCTGAATGTGCTGCTGAACGCCCTGCTTATCCCCGGCCGGGGCGCGCTGGGGGCGGCGGTTGCCACGGCTTTTACCCAGTGGGCTACCTTGCTGGCCCAGGTCGCACTGGCCGGCCGACAATTCGGGTTGACGGCCAGGGCAGGCGCTTTGGTCCGGCTGGCGGGATTCGCATCGGGCATGGCGGCAAGTTGCTATTTATTGCAAAACCTGGCCGCCGGCCCCTGGATTGTTAAATTTTTGGCCTGCGCACCGGCCGGCTTGCTCCTGGCGTTTACCTTTCGACTTTTGCAGCTAAGGGATTTCCGGGTCTTATTACCGTCCGGAAGGGACTGAATCTGCATTTCCGCCGCTTATCACGGACATTTTCCTACTTTTGCGGAAATTTTTAGCAACAGTACTGCATGAAACGAAGGGAAAACTTGTTGGGCGTTTTGCGCACGATCTTCAAATGGAAAAGGCAACTGATCATATTGTGCCTCATCGCGGGCGCGGGAAGTGCTGTCATTTCCCTGATTTTGCCCGTTTATTATCAAGCTACTTCCGTCTTCCTCGCCACCAGCCCGGACCAAACCAAGCCGGAATTGCTTTTCGGCAGCGGCCTTTTTGAACCGGAATACTACGGCGGCGCACCCGACATCGACCGGATACTGATCATCGCTGAAAGCAACGAACTGGTCAATTTCATGGTGGACTCCTTCGATTTATACGATCATTACCGGATCAAAAAGGAAAGCACCAAAGCGCCCTATTCCGTCAGGCTGGCCTTTTTCGACCTGTATGATGTGAAAAAGGACAAGCGGGACGCCATCGAATTGTCTATCGAGGACCGAGACCGCGAGCAGGCTGCAAAAATGGTCATGGCCGCCAGGGAAAAGATCAACCAGATCTCCCAGAACCTGATCAAAACCTCCCAACTGCGCACCATCCGCACCTATGAGGCCAGCATTGCCCAGAAAGAGCAGCAGCTCAGATTGCTGAGCGATACCCTGGTCGAGATCCGCAAGAAGTTCGGCGTGTACAACTCGGAAGCCCAAACAGAGTCGCTGACCGCCCAATTATCGGAATCCCAGTCCAAACTGACCTATACCAAAGGGCGCCTCGAAGCCTCCAAACAAACCCAGGGCGTGAAAAGGGACACCCTGATCATGCTGACCACCCGCCTGGTCGGCCTCGAACGCGAAGTCGCCCAGCTCCAGGGGCGCCTGGATACCCTGAACTCAGGCATTGCCCAGGTCAGCATCATCGAGAAGCAATATTATGAGTCCAACGATAACCTCAGCAAGGAGAAGGCCAAGCTGAAACAATACCAGGCCGCCTATACCGCCGATATCCCCGCATTGCTGCTGGTGGAAGAAGCGGAAATCCCCGTGGTCAAATCCCGGCCCCGCAGGACCCTGATCGTTCTGGCGGCAACCGTTATCGCCTTTGTCTTCGGGATCTTCGGCGTACTGATGATTGAGAATTACAAAGACGTCAACTGGCGGGAGATCTATTATGGCCGATAGACCGGGCACAGGTGGAACAGCCGATGCCTCCCGGGTGCAATTCCGGATCTTCGGCGGAGTCGTGCTGCTGTCCTTGTTTGCCGGCCTGGCAACCGATTGGTACTTTCTTGCGGGGATACCCCTGGTGCTGCTCGGCGCCTACCTGGCTGTCGTCGATTTCCGCATGCTGTTCTTTCTGTTGTTGTTCTGCATTCCGCTTTCCACTGAAGTGGCGCTGCCCAACGGTTTCGGGACGGACCTGCCGACCGAGCCGCTGATCATCGGCCTGATGCTGGTATATCTGCTGTATGTATTGAAGGAAGGCCGCCGGATGTCCCAGGATTTTTTCCGCCATCCGCTCACCCTGATCCTGTTGCTGCACATCGGCTGGATCTACATTACCACCATAACATCCGACCTGGTGCTGGTGTCGGTGAAGTTTTCCCTGGCCAAGACGTGGTACCTCGTCACATTCTATTTTATGGCGGGCAGCCTGCTCAAAACCCGGAAAGACCTGGAATTGTTTTTCTGGACGATTTTTTCCTCGCTCTTTTTTACGGTACTGGTGGTCATGGTCCGGCATGCCGCCTACGGTTTTTCCTTTGCGGATATCCACCGGGTGCTCCATCCGTTCCAGCGCAATCACGTAAACTACGCCGCGGATATTGCCCTGTTTGTGCCCGTGGTCTGGCTGGCGCGCGGCTGGTACCAACGCGGTACCCTGACCCGGGATTTCCTGAACGCGGCGATTGTCATCATGCTGGTCGCCCTGTATTTCACGTATACCCGGGCGGCGTTTATCTCCCTGTTCATCGCTGTAGGCGTCTATTGGGTGATCCGGCTGCGGCTGATGCGGTACGCCCTGGCGGCTGCTGCTGTTGCGGGGGTGGCGGGGGCGGCTTATATGGTCCGGCACAACAATTACCTGGACTACGCGCCGGATTACGACAAGACCATCACGCATACCAATTTTGACAACCTCCTGGAGGCGACCTACAAGATGGAGGACATCTCGACCATGGAACGGGTTTACCGGTGGGTAGCGGCCGGCCATATGGTCCAGGCGCAACCCTGGATGGGGTACGGACCCGGTAATTTTGTCAATTTCTACAAGCCTTATACGGTGAAGAGCTTCCGGACCTATGTCAGCCGGAACGAAGAATTGTCGGGCATTCACAGCTATTTTCTGATGACCCTGGTGGAACAGGGGGCGCCCGGTTTGCTGCTGTTCCTACTCTTGAGTGCGGCCATCTTCCTCTACGGCGAGCGCGTTTATCACCGGCAAACCACCCCGGACGGCAAGCGGCTGGTCCTGATGAGCATCCTCTGCCTGGCGGTCATTTATGCCTTTCTGCTCATCAATGATATGATCGAAACCGATAAGGTGGGTTCCTTTTTCTTCCTCTGTACGGCGATACTGGTGAACCTGGATTTGAAGAAAAACGAGGGTAGGCAATGATCGATTGATCCGATTGTTCGATTGATTCGATTGTTCGATTGATCCGATTTTTCGATTGATTCGATTTTAAACGTCCGTCGATTAGTCAGCGATTGTTCGATTGATCCGATTTTAAACGTCCGTCGGTTGGTCAGCCTAATCGGATTATTCGATTCCAATAATCGATTCAATTTTTCAATTCCTCAATTCCTCGATTCTTCAATTCCTCGATTGATCCGATTGATCCGATTGGGGCGTCCGTCGGTTGGTCATCGAATCCAAACATTCGATTCAATCGGCCTAATCGATTGATCCGATTTTAAACGTTCGTCGGTTGGTCAGCCTAATCGATTATTGATTCGATTGATCCGATAATCGATCAATCAATTCGATTCAATTCCTCGATTCAATTCCTCGATTCCTCGATTCTTCAATTCCTCGATTGATCCGATTGGGGCGTCCGTCGGTTGGTCAGGTCAATCCAAACATTCGATTCAATCGGCCTAATCGATTCAATTCCTCGATTCCTCGATTCTTCAATTCCTCGATTGATCCGATTGATCCGATTGGGGCGTCCGTCGGTTGGTCAGGTCAATCCAAACATTCGATTCAATCGGCCTAATCGATTCAATTCTCCACGCCTAATCGATTCAATTCCTCGATTCCTCGATTCCTCGATTCTTCAATTCCTCGATTGATCCGATTGATCCGATTGGGGCGTCCGTCGGTTGGTCAGGTCAATCCAAACATTCGATTCAATCGGCCTAATCGATTCAATTCCTCGATTCCTCGATTCTTCAATTCCTCGATTCCTCGATTGATTTGATTGATCCGATTGATCCGATTGGGGCGTCCGTCGGTTGGTCAGGTCAATCCAAACATTCGATTCAATCGGCCTAATCGATTCAATTCCTCGATTCCTCGATTCTTCAATTCCTCGATTCTTCAATTCCTCGATTCCTCCGATTGATCCGATTGATCCGATTGGGGCGTCCGTCGGTTGGTCAGGTCAATCCAAACATTCGATTCAATCGGCCTAATCGATTCAATTCCTCAATTCCTCGATTCCTCCGATTCTTCAATTCCTCGATTCCTCCGATTTTGGACGTCCGCCAGTTGGCCAGCTTAATCGATTCATTCGACTTAATCGGCTTAATCGGTTCAATTAAATCACCGTTTGTTCATCCGCTGGGTGCTGATGACGCGCTTGCCCTTGTCCACGAATTGGGTGAGGTACATGCCTTTGGGAAGATCACCGACATAATACTGCTGGCCGGATACGTAGCTGAAACGCTTGATTTCCTTGCCCACGAGGTTGAATAAAATAATTGTCTGGATTTCGTCGTTTTCGGTGATATTGAAATTATTGACGACAGGATTCGGATAGATCTTGATTTCCGTGGTGCGCTCATTGGGTTTGCGGCGAGTGGCCTCTGCGATCGGGCCGCCGCTCAGTTGAGCCGTCATAACGGTGCAGGTAGACAATAAAAATAAAGTCAGCAGTAAAATTTGCCTCATAAGCTCTTAATTGAACACTTTTTGGGATCCTTGCTTTCGGATCGCAAAATAAGCTAATATGACCAATTTTGCAAAAGAATCTCCCCGCCTTTAAATAAATTTTAACTAAACGGCATGTTTTTTTTATTAAACGGGCCCTTTTGAGGTATTAATAAAAAACACGCCTGTCAGCAGGATCGCACCCGCCAGCAAGGATTGCCCCGTGATCGTTTCGCCGTTCAGGCTCCAGCCCAGCAGCAGGGCCACCACCGGATTGACGTAGGTGGAGGTGGCGACTTTTTCGGGGCTCACCCGCATCAGCAGATAGTTAAAACAGGAAAAACCGAGCAGGGAACCGAAAAATACCAGGTACACCCAGGAAAAAGCGGATTTTGGGGTGACCTGCACCCAGTCGAACTGCCCGAATTCGCCGACCGCCGCGCTGAAGATCAGCAAAACGCCGCCGCCGGTGATCATTTGCATAGCGGTAGAGCGCATCCTGGATTGGGGCAATTCAACCCGGCTGACATAGATCGACGCCGTAGCCCAGGCCGTCATGCTGATCCCGATGGCCAGCAGGCCCCAAACGGCCATCCTGCTGCCCGTCAGTTGCGGTTGCCCGACCAGCAGTACCATGCCGATCACCCCGAGGCCGGCTCCCATCCAGCTTCTCGAACCCACCTTGGTTTTGTGGAACAACCACATCAGCGTCATGATCAGCAAAGGATCGAATGCCACGATGAGCGCGGCCATGCTGGTGTCGATATACTGCTCGGCCCAGACCACCCCGCCGGTGCCGAACGCCAGGAACAAGATCCCGATCAGGCCGGCGTTGAACCATTGCCTGAGGGTCGGCGCCGGTTTTTTACGCACCATCGTAAAGGCATACAGCGCCAGACCGGCCGCCGTAAACCGGCAACCCGACATCAGAAAAGGCGGAATGCTCTGGATGGCAAAATAGTTGGCCAGGTAGGTGGAACCCCATACCACATAGATAACGGCGAATGCTCCGATGACCGGCCAGTAAATGGCCTTTGGAGCGGTCAAGGTTGTTCTCATGGGTGTTTTCCCAGGTTGTTCTCGTCAGTTTTCCTCTCGCAGCGCACGCCGCTGATGAGGGACAAACAATTTTCCGGAGCGGATAGTTCCAGGGGGCCGCGCCATAATTTCATGAATTTTCCAGCTTGAACCACAACGGTGATTTTTATCACCCCGGCGCGTGATGAAGATTACCGGAGGCCGCCCGGCATACCGCTAATTTTGTATCCACAAAAACAATTGATATGCCCATTGTCCTGACAAACCAGGGCGCTGTCCAGGAAAAAAAAGCCGCTGCAAAAGCCGGCACGACCTGCTATCACTGCGGAGAGGTTTGCCCGGACGAATCCATTCTCCTCGACGACAAGTACTTCTGCTGCGAAGGGTGCAGAATGGTCTATGAGGTGCTGAACGCCAACGACCTGACCGATTTTTACCGCCTCGGCCCCAACCCCGGGACCAGCCTCAGGGCCGGCCGCCGCGAACAATACGCCTGGCTCGACGACGAGGGCATCGCTTCCCGCCTCGTGGATTTCGAAAACGACAAGATCGCCAAGGTCACGTTCTATCTGCCGAATATCCATTGCGCCTCCTGCATCTGGTTGCTGGAAAACCTGTACAAGCTGGACAGCGGCGTGATGGCCTCCAAGGTGAATTTCCTGAAAAAAGAAGCATACATCACTTACGACAAAGCGTCGCTGAGCCTTCGGAAAGTCGCCGAATTGCTGGCCATTATCGGTTATGCGCCGGCCATCCATTTCGGCAGCCTGGAGGAACCCCGGCAGCAGGCCCCGGTTGACCGGCGGTTTTACTACCAGCTGGGCGTAGCGGGTTTTGCCTTCGGCAACATCATGCTGCTCAGTTTTCCGGAATACCTGGGGCTGGCTGAAGCGGGTTACCAGACCTGGTTCGGTTACCTGAACCTGTTGCTGGCGCTTCCGGTCGTGGTTTACAGCGGCAGGGGCTACCTGCAATCGGCCTGGTACGGGTTGCGCAACGGCGTGTTGGGCATCGATCTGCCCATTTCCCTGGGTATGCTGACCCTTTTCCTGCGCAGCGCCTATGAAATTATCGCCGGCGCGGGGTCCGGTTATCTGGACAGCCTGGCCGGCCTCGTCTTTTTCCTGCTGATCGGCAAATGGTTCCAGCAGCGGACCTACCACCGCCTTTCTTTTGAGCGGGATTACAAATCCTATTTCCCCGTGGCGGCCACCATCCGGAAAAACGGCGAAGAAAAATCGATAGCCCTCAACAAGCTGAAGGTGGGGGACACCGTAATCATCAAAAACCAGGAGCTGATCCCCGCCGACGGACTCCTCATCCGCGGAACCGGCAATATCGACTACAGTTTCGTCACAGGAGAAGCCGAACCGGTCGCCAAACGGGCCGGCGACCAGCTTTTTGCCGGCGGCCGCCAGATGGGCGATACCCTGGAACTCCAACTGACCCGCGAGGTTTCGCAGAGTTACCTGACCCAGCTTTGGAACGATGAGGTCTTCACCAAGGAGACGGCAGCCGGCGCCAGCGAGTTTGCCAATATGGTCGGCAAGTACTTCACGGGCGTTGTCCTGGTCATCGCGCTGGTCACCCTGTTTTATTGGCTGCCCAAAGACATGGGCCTGGCCATCAACGCTTTTACGGCGGTCCTGATCATCGCCTGCCCCTGCGCGGCGGCCCTGAGCGTGCCTTTTACCCTGGGCAACAGCCTGACCTTGCTGGCGGGCAAGGGGATGTACATCAAAAATACCCAGGTGATCGAAAACCTGGTGAAGATCGATACCATTGTTTTTGATAAAACCGGCACCATCACCGACGGCCATTCCGCCCGGATATCCTATGAGGGCGACCCCCTGAGCGAAGCGGAAGAAGCGGCGGTGCGGTCGGTGGCCTACCACTCCAGCCACCCCGTGAGCCAGAAGATCGCCTTGCTGTTGTCGGATCACCCGCTGACGGAAGTCACCGGTTTTGCGGAGGTGACCGGAACGGGCGTCAGCGGGGAGGTCGGCGGGATGAAGGTGGCGATCGGGAAGAGTGAGAAAGGCGGCGCCCAATTGACGGTGAACGGCCGGGAAAGGGGCCGCTTCCTGCTGCGCAACAGGTTCAGGGCCGGCCTGGAAGAACTGATTGCCGGCTGGCGGCAGCATTTCAGCATGCTGATCCTTTCAGGAGACGACGACCGGGAAAAAAGCAAGCTCCAGGGGCTTTTTGCCG
This sequence comes from Lewinellaceae bacterium, assembly GCA_020636325.1. Classification (GTDB taxonomy): domain Bacteria; phylum Bacteroidota; class Bacteroidia; order Chitinophagales; family Saprospiraceae; genus JACJYC01. The sequence goes on along the minus strand of JACJYC010000027.1, from coordinate 37,008 downwards.
AAGCGGAGATGCATTTCCGGCAGAGCCCGAAGGATAAGCTGGATTTCATCAAACAGCGCCAGGCGGAAGGCCGCAGGGTGATGATGATCGGCGACGGGCTGAACGACGCCGGCGCGCTCAAGCAGAGCAATGTGGGCCTGGTGATCTCCGAGAACACCAACAACTTCACCCCGGCCTGCGACGCCATCCTCGATGCGCGGCAATTTACCTATCTCCCACAATTGATGACATTTATTAAATGGAGCATGCGGATGGTATATGGAGCTTATCTGCTGGCTTTGGGATATAATATCGCGGGGATGAGCTTTGCGGTTCAGGGTGTGCTCTCGCCGGTGGTGGCGGCCATCCTGATGCCGTTGAGCTCGCTGACGATTGTCCTGTTCGGAATCGGTTCCACCAGGATGCTGGCGGGGCGGTACCTGACAAAAATCACCCCCCCCCGTGATGATTCTCACCTGACAGGAGAATAGGCCCAGCTACCTTGCGCTCAAATTCGGATTTACGATGAAAATAATCTTCTTTTTGATCATTCTGAGCTTGCTGATCGCGCTGGGTTTCCTGGCGGCTTTCATCTGGGCGGTCCGCTCGGGGCAATACGATGATGATTATACGCCATCGGTCAGGATTTTATTCGATGACAAAAAAACGGACAGCGAATAACCGGTCTTGGAGCCGGTTTCCGGCCAACTGACGGTAATCTTCGAGAACCCATTTTAAATCACATTAATTATGTCAAGGATCGAACAATTCAGTTACGACAACGCCATTGTAAAAAAGTTCGCCTACGCGACTGCGTTGTGGGGCGTGGTCGGTATGTTGGTCGGTTTGTGGGCCGCGATCGAGTTGATCTGGCCGGCAGCAAACCTGAACACGGCCATGACGACTTTCGGCCGCATCCGTCCGCTGCACACCAATGCCGCCATTTTTGCCTTTGTGGGTAACGGCATTTTCATGGGGGTCTATTATTCCCTTCAACGGTTGCTGAAAGCCCGGATGTTCAGCGACCTGCTGAGCAATATCCACTTCTGGGGCTGGCAGCTGATCATTGTAGCGGCCGCGGTGACCCTGCCGCTGGGCATTACCTCCGCCCACGAATACGCCGAACTGGAATGGCCGATCGACATCGCCATTGCGCTGATTTGGGTGGTATTCGGCCTGAATATGTTCGGCACTATCCTCAAAAGGAGAGAGCAGCACCTGTATGTGGCCATCTGGTTCTATATCGCGACCTGGGTGACGGTCACCATGCTGCACATCGGCAACAACATTGAACTGCCGGTCAGCTTCCTGAAAAGTTACCCGGTTTTTGCGGGTGTACAGGACGCGCTGGTGCAGTGGTGGTACGGCCACAACGCAGTGGCATTCTTCCTCACTACGCCTTACCTCGGCCTGATGTACTACTTCCTGCCCAAAGCGGCAAACCGGCCGGTGTACTCCTATAAATTGTCCATTATCCACTTCTGGGCGCTGATCTTCATTTATATCTGGGCAGGCCCGCACCACTTGCTGTACACTTCACTGCCGGATTGGGCGCAATCCCTGGGCATGGTGTTCTCCCTGATGCTGATCGCGCCGAGCTGGGGCGGTATGCTGAACGGTCTGCTCACCCTGCGGGGCGCCTGGGACCGCGTGCGTACGGACCCCGTGCTGAAGTTCATGGTAGTTGCCGTAACCGCTTACGGTATGGCGACCCTGGAAGGCCCGATGCTGTCGATCAAGTCGGTGAACGCCATCAGCCACTACACAGACTGGACCATTGCCCACGTGCACATCGGCACCCTGGGTTGGAACGGGTTCCTGACCTTCGGCATCCTCTATTACCTGATCCCGCGGATGTTCAATACCAAGCTGTATTCCACCAAACTGGCCAATAACCACTTCTGGATCGGTACGCTGGGTATTCTGTTCTATGCCATTCCGCTGTACTGGGCCGGTTGGACCCAGAGCCTGATGTGGAAAGAATTCCTGCCGGAAGGCATCCTGAAATATACCAATTTCCTGGAAACGGTCACGCAGATCCTGCCGATGTACCGCATGCGGGCCCTGGGCGGCAGCCTTTACCTGGTGGGTGTGTTCATCATGATCTACAACATCATCAAGACGGTGAAAAGCGGACAGTTTGTGGCCAATGAGCCTGCCGAGGCGCCGGCGCTGGAAGTTGCCGCGAAACACACCGGCGAACACTGGCACCGCTGGATCGAACGCCGTCCGGTACAGATGCTGGTCGTTTCCCTGATCGCAGTGATTATCGGCGGCCTGGTCGAGATTTTCCCGATGATGCTTGTCGACGATAACGTACCGAAGATCGAAGCCGTTCAACCTTATACGCCGCTCGAATTGCAGGGGCGCGACCTCTACATCCGGGAAGGCTGCCTGGGATGTCACTCCCAGATGGTCCGTCCGTTCCGGTCGGAAACAGCCAGGTACGGGGATTATTCCAAATCCGGCGAATTCATCTACGACCGGCCCTTCCTCTGGGGCAGCAAACGCACGGGGCCTGACCTCCACCGCGAAGGCGGCCTGCGCAACGACGCCTGGCATTTCAACCATATGTACGATCCGCGCAGCACCTCTCCGGGTTCGATCATGCCGCCGTACCCGTGGTTGTTCCGCCGCGACCTGGATGTGTCCAGTACGCCGGCCAAGATCAGGACCCTGCGGAAACTGGGCACCCCGTATCCGGAAGGTTACGACCAGCAAGCGATCGACGACCTGCAAAAACAGGCCAAAGGCATCGCAGAGACCCTGCGGACCCAGGGCGTGGAACTGGAGGGCCTCGAAAACAAGGAGATCGTAGCCCTCATCGCTTACCTGCAACGCCTGGGAACGGATATCAAACCCAAGCCGCAGGCCGGCCAATAGCAGCGACAACCCTTGTGGTGGTCCGCAGGCCGGAAAAACCGGATTGAACAGATAACAAATAAAAAAATCAGACCATGTTCAAGCATATTCTAGCCAACGCCGGAAACATCAACTGGATGGCCATTTTTGCCTTGATCACTTTCTTTCTGCTTTTTGTGATCAGCGCGATCGCGATATTCGGCAAAAGCAAGAGCTACATCAACAAAATGTCGCATTTGCCGCTGGAAGATAATTTCAATAACACCGAAATCTGATTGGATATGAAAAATAAACGGTCAAAATATTTGATGGTATTGTTGCCGCTCCTGCAGGCGGCGTATGCCGGCGCCCAGGATGCTCAGGCCGCTGCCGCTGACGGCGGCGCCAAGTCGACCGGCGTTATGGAGTGGGCGCTGGATAATGTGGTGATCATTATAGGCGCCATGGTCATCGTCGGCGGATTTGCAGCCATCACTTATGTCAACAACATGCTGCTTCAGATCCAGAAGATCAGGCTGCTGCAGGAAATGGGCATTGAGGCCCTTGAGGAAGTCAAGCTCATTTCGCGCGAATCCTGGTTCAAACGGATCTACAAGCGGATGACCAGGGTGGTGCCGGTCGATAAGGAAAAGGATGTCATGTTCCACCACGAATACGACGGCATCCGGGAGCTCGACAACGTGCTGCCGCCCTGGTGGGTTGCCCTGTTCTACATTACGATCGGGATTGCTGTGATCTATATCGGGTATTACCACGTATTCGGCAAAGGCATGACTTCCACCCAGGCTTACGAATACGAGGTCAAGGAAGCGGAACAGGCGGTGAACGCCTACCTCGCCACCAGAGCAGATCAGGTGGATGAGAATACCGTCGAAGCGTTGACCGATCCCAGCCAGGTCGCCCTGGGGCAGAGCATCTTCCAGAACAAGTGCACCCCTTGCCACGGCCCCGACGGCGGCGGCAACACGATCGGGCCCAACCTGACGGACCAATACTGGATCCACGGCGGCGGGATCAAGAATGTGTTCAGGACCATCAAATACGGCGTGCCGGAAAAGGGGATGATCTCCTGGCAGACGCAATTGACGGCTTCCGATATGCAAAAAGTAGCTAGTTTCGTTTGGTCGCTGCAGGGCAGTACGCCTACCGACCCCAAAGCGCCTCAAGGCGACCTTTGGCAGCCCGAGACCACTGCCGCCCAGGCGGAAAATGTGGCACAGGATACCACTGCCGCCGCGCCGAATAACTGATGATTAATTGATCATGCAAGACGTAGAAAAATACAGGGATAAGATCGCTACCGTTGATGAAACGGGCAAGCGCATCTGGATCTATCCTAAAAAACCGTCCGGGCGGTTTTACAACGCCAGGACCTACGTAAGCTGGGCCTTGCTGGCCGTTCTTTTTGGTTTGCCGTTCGTTCAGGTGAACGGCAAACCGTTCATCCTGTTCAACTTGCTGGAGCGGAATTTTATCCTTTTCGGCATTCACTTTACGCCGCAGGACTTCCACCTTTTTGTCCTCGCCATGTTGACCCTGGTGGTCTTCATTGTCCTGTTTACCGTGGTGTACGGGCGGCTGTTTTGCGGATGGGTATGTCCGCAGACCATCTTTATGGAAATGGTGTTCCGTAAGATCGAATATTGGATCGAAGGGGATGCCAATGCCCAGCGACGCCTCAATAACGGTCCCTGGACGACGGATAAAGCGATCAAAAAAACGGTTAAACAGGCTGTTTTTATCCTGATCTCCATCCTGATCGCCCACGTTTTCCTGAGCTATATCATCGGCGTTAAGGAGGTTTGGGAGATCGTCAGCCACTCGCCCGCCAACAATTGGGGCGGCTTTATCGCCATGGTTGCGTTCACCGGGGCCTTTTATTTCGTATTCGCCCGCCTGCGCGAACAGGTGTGCACCACGATCTGCCCTTACGGCCGCCTTCAGGGCGTGCTGACCGATAAGAACACCATCCTGGTAACCTACGATTTTGTCAGGGGTGAACCCCGCGGCAAACTCGATAAGGGCAACCGGAAGGGCCCGGAACAGCCGCTGTCCGCCGGCAATCCGGTGCATAAGATCGCGGCGACGGTCGCGGAAGGCGTTATCGACGCCACGCCCGAACCGGTAGAGGAAAGCCCCATCAAGATCAAGGGCGACTGTATCGACTGCAAACTCTGCGTCCAGGTTTGCCCGACCGGGATCGATATCCGCGACGGCGTCCAGCTTGAATGCGTGCATTGTACGGCCTGCATTGATGCCTGCGATGAGATCATGGACAAGATCGACCGGCCGCGCGGGTTGATCCGGTACGACAGCTTCAACGGGGTCGAATCCAAGCGGCGCAAGATCTTCACCGGCCGGGTGATCGCCTATACGATCGTGCTGGTTTTGCTCATCGTGGTGAACATCGTCCTGTTGTCCAACAGAGGGGTTATGGAAACCGTTGTGCTGCGCACGCCGGGCATGTTGTTCCAGAAAGTGGACGAGACCCATATCAGCAACCTGTACAACTACCAGATCTTTAACAAGACCGAAGAGGATATGACCGTCGAACTGCGCCTGCGCGACAACGTCGGGAACATCCGCCTGGTGGGCGAAATGCCGGTGATCAAAGCCAGCGAGATGACGGAAGGGGCCTTTTTCATCGATATGGAAACGCAAAAATTGAAGGACCGCAGCAACAAGGTCGTTGTGGAGGTCTGGTCGAACGGAAAGAAAATCGATGAGGCCAGGACGAATTTCCTCGGTCCGATCAAATAAATTCAGCAACCATGAAATTCAATTGGGGAACGGGTATATTTCTTTTTTACGGGATCTTTGTAGCCGGGCTTTTTTACCAGGTGCTCAAATCCACGCATTATGACCACAGCCTGGTGGTTGACAATTATTACGAAGAGGACCTGGCGTACCAGAACCGCTACGAGCAGCTCGCCAACAGCGCGGCCCTGAAGCAGAAACTGGATATCCGTTATCTGGAAAATGAAGAAGTGGTCCGGCTGGCCTTCCCCAAAGACCTGGGAGCGATCAAAGGGACCATTCATTTCTACAGGGCCAACAACAAGGATCAGGATTTTTCGGTCTCCGTCCTGCCCAATGACGAACAGGTCATGGATATTCTGGACAAGGCTTTTCCCTCGGCGGGCAGGTGGACCATAGAGGTGTCCTGGGAGGCCGCCGGAAAGCAATTCTACGACGAGCAGGCTGTCGATATTTCGGAGCTTGAAGCCATGAAGAAATAGGCGAGAACAGTAACCATTTAAAATTCATACCGTGTTCTGGACCGCATTTACCATCGGACTTTTGGGCAGCCTGCACTGCGTAGGCATGTGCGGCCCCATTGCCTGCGCGCTACCTGCGGGTGAGCAAAGCCCGTGGAAGACGGCCGGAAACCTGTTGCTGTATAATTCCGGCAGGATTGCGACCTACATTTTCCTGGGTCTGCTGATCGGGGTGCTGGGCAAAGGGTTATTCATGGCCGGTCTGCAGCGGTGGTTGTCCATCGGCGCCGGCGCCTTTCTGCTGATCGTTGTCCTTTTTTCCATACCGGTAGAAAACAAACTGCTCCAATCTCCCTGGACGGGCAGGTTCTACCTCTATCTCAAACAGCGGCTGGCCCGGTTATTGCGCGGCAGCGGCGCCGCTCATTTCCTGCAAGTCGGCATCCTGAACGGATTTCTGCCCTGCGGCCTGGTGTACATGGCGGTACTGGGCGCCCTGAGTGCGGGAAGCATTGCGGGCGGCGCTTTGTATATGCTGCTGTTCGGCCTGGGCACGACCCCCCTCATGTTCAGCGCCGCATTGGCCGGCCGCCGGCTCGGCATTCGCTTCCAGAACCGGCTGCGCAAATTCTATCCGGTTTTCCTGACCGGCCTCGCCCTGCTGTTCATCCTTCGCGGCCTGCAATTCGACCTGCCCCGCGGTTTTACGTTCTGGGAGGCGATACAGAACACGCCGATGTGCCATTGATTAGTCGAAAGTAGTAAGTCATAACGGAGCTTTCGCGTAAGGAAATACTTTCTTCATGGCAAAACAGTTGTGCGGGCCGTCAGGTCTGCGATCTCTGTAGCACTCGGTTTGAATATCGGGTTCCCGGCCTGTAGGGCCGGTATGTGATTGCTTCCAACCGGCAACATCCGTATCGGTCAATTCCGAACCGGCCCTTTAAATTTGGATAGAATGGATTTCAACCGGCATCGCAGATCTTCATATTCCGGCCCTACAGGCCGGTGGCTTACGTCGTTGCCGGGGTGCTACAGATATGGCGATCCTAACGGACCGCTGTACTGGGCAGCTCAATCAGGTGGAAAAGCATCGGTATTGCGGATACAAATCGAAGAAGTCCAATTTTGTTGCGCGAAAGGGCCGTCGTAAGCCGATGATAAACGGCATCATGCTTCCTTTGTAGCGAGTGCGTTCCATCAAAAATCAAGTTCATGGAGACTGTTCAAAACAGTGTTTTCACGCAAAGACGCAAAGATCTGATTTTTAGCAAGCTGCGCATGCTAAAAATCCGGTTGACACAAAATTCTGAACGGTCCCAGTTCATGTAATCATCAATCAGCATTTGGCAATCAGATGACCCTCAACGGGCGCCCAACCATAAATGAAAAAGCCGGCAGTTCGTCAGTTGGCAGTCTGCAGTCTGCAGTCGGGTAGCTGAGTGCAGTCGAAGCTACAACAGCCGCCCAGCCATAAACCAATAACCCCTCCTCACACCGCAGCTTCCCGGCATCCAGCATCCAGCCACCAGCATCCACCACGCCGCGGCGTGGCAGCATCCAGCATCAACCCAACCCAAGGGGTTCATCCCGATACGCATAGTTCATGAGGTCATACGGCGTAAGGATGCCGGTCAGTTGCTTTTTGGCGTCTACTACGGGCAGGCAATGGAATAGGTTTTCCCGCAGGATGCCGGCCGCAAAGTCGAGGGTGTCGTCCTGAGAAACGGTGACTACGGGGCGGGTCATTACCTCGGACGCCAGGAGGGAGTGCATCACATAGAAATTGGAATCTTTGCTGGACTTGTTTTTGAAAAGCGTGAAATGGTGTTCCAGCTTGTTGAAGTCACCCTTGCTGATGATGCCTTCCACTTTACCGTTGCGGACAACCGGGATATGGTGGATCGGGTTGGATTTGAAAATGACCGCTACTTTCTCCATGAGGTCATCGGGAGAAACGGTCACGACGCCGGTGGTCATGATTTCTGCGACCTTGATATACTTGTTGAACATGGCAGGAGATTTTGAGGTTAAACGAATCTGAATGCATCATACACCCGACAGGTCAACGCCTACAACGGTTTTGTGAAATCGCATAACGGTACCTTTTAAACGGTTATCCGATCTCTGGATCTCGCGCGGTTAATTATTTATTATAATGCATCACCATCAGTGGGATTCGGGTGCTGAACACCATCCTTTTAGTAACGCTTTTATGGAACAATTCTTTCAGGAAAGGCCGTTGGGTGGTACTCATGACGATCAGATCGATATCATTTTCTTCGGCGTACCGGTTGAGTGCGGTGAGCAGGTCCTTGCTTTCGATCTGGACCATGCTGAAGTTGACGCCGGGCGCTCCGGTCTTGAAAGCCTGTTCAAACCGGAAAAGGTCGACTTCGTAGTCGCTGGTAGGATTCCCGTTGATATGGACATAATGGATATCGGTGCCGAAGGATCCGGCGAAGCTGATCACATTGTCCATCATCTCGGCGTCGCCGGGGTGGTTGTTGCTGGCGTAAAGGATTTTCCGGTAGGGTTTGAAGGCGGCGCCGTCCGGCACGAGGAGGACAGGGCAGTGCGCTTTCTGCGCGACGTTGGTGGAAACGCTGCCGAATATTTTTTCCAGGATATCCCCATCACCTGTCGTGCCCATAACGATCATATCGGTACCCGGGGCTGAAGACAGCTGAATAATGGATTCCGAGGGGAAACCCACCATGACTTCCTTTTCGATCTTGGGAAGGGTAGCGATTTGGCCGCCCATGGCCGGGTCCTGCCGGATAAAGTTATTCAGCGTAAACGTTTTTTCTTCCAGGAATCCGGAAAAGGCGGATGGCGCGTAGAATTGGGAGTCGGTCCATTCCGGAAAAAGCACATGGACAACCTTGAGCTCGGCTTTGTAGGCTGCCGAGAGCTGGATGGCGTAATCAAATGCGTTCCGGGCAGTTTTCGAGAAATCGGTCGGGACGATGATCGACCTTAGCGGAAAATTTTTTTTTTGCGAAAGGAAAAGGCTCTTGAAAAGCACTTCCAACTCCTCTACGCCCGGGATCACTTTCTGGGAGATGACTTCACCCTGGATGACAAGCGCAGGAATGCCGCTGATACCATAGCGTATAAGCTGATCGACCTCATAGATTTCCTCTATGTCGATGTCCAGCTTTAGGTTTTTCAAGGCTTTCAGAACGTTCTCCTTCAGGAGCTCGGACTTGCTGTAGCCTTCTACACCCAACACTTTGATCGCGTTCATCCCTATTCCAAGCATATGAAGTTTTTGAGTTGGTATTTAAATTCAATGCAAAATCCGGGGAAAGCGGAACATAAAAGGTGACTTTTATCATCGACCTTCCGTGATTTTTATTTATTTGGAAATATGGGACCTAGCTTTTATTTTAGCCGGGTAAAACAAAAAACCTTTGGGAAATAAAGCCAGCCATGTGGTAAAAGCGGATGCGGAGCTGCGTTTGCAGGCCGTAATCGATACGGCAATTGACGGCATTATTACAATTGATGAGCAAGGCATTGTGGAAACCCTGAACCCCGCAGCAGCCGAATTATTCGGTTTTGATGCGCAGGATGTCATCGGGCATAATATTAAAATGCTCATGCCGTCGCCCTATTTCGAGGAGCACGATTTTTATATCCGGCGCTATCTGGATTCCGGCAAGCCCCACATCATCGGTATCGGCCGGGAAGTGGAGGGCAAACGGAAGGACGGTACGGTATTTCCGCTCCGGCTGGCCGTCAGCGAAGTGTTCCTGGAAGGCAAACGGATCTTTACTGGCATCATCCACGACCTGAGCGATGTGAATTCCGCCAAGGAGAAGATCCTGCGACTCAACCGCGAACTGGAAGAACAAAATGCGGAACTCGACCGCAAAGTCCACGAAAGAACGGAGAAGCTCGCCAAAGTGGTCGACCAATTGCTGGCCACCAATAAAAAACTGGGCAAGGAGATCCACGACCGGCAGGCGGTGGAAGAAGCCCTTCGGCTGAGCGAAAAAGAACTCAAGGAAACCCTCGACAAGGAAAAAGAACTCAGCCAGCTCAAAAGCCGGTTCGTCAGCATGGCGTCCCATGAGTTCCGCACCCCGCTGAGCACCATCCTGTCTTCCATCGAACTGGTGGAGCTGCTGGAAAAGCCCGATCAGAAAGACAAGCGGGTAAAGCATATCGACCGGATCAAGAACGCCGTCAGCCACCTCACCAGCATCCTGACCGACTTCCTGTCGCTGAGCCGCCTGGAAGAAGGCCGCATTCAGTTTCAACCCCAGCACCTCAACATCCGGGACTTTTGCCTGGATGTCGTCGACGAGCTGAAAAACCACCTGAAGACGGATCAGAAACTGAACTATACCGGCCAGAACGACGATCAGGACGCTTTCCTCGACAAGAATGTCCTGCGGCATATCCTGTCCAATCTCCTGATCAATGCCAGCAAGTATTCCGGAGAAGGCAGCCTGATCGATTTCAAATTGAAAATAACCCAGGGAAAGATCTATATTGCCGTCCAGGATGAAGGCATCGGCATTCCCAAGGAGGACCAGAAGCACCTTTTTACCCGCTTCTTCAGGGCCAATAACGTGGAGAACATCAAAGGCACAGGCCTGGGGCTGCACATCGTAAAGCGATACCTGGACCTGATGAAAGGGGAGATCGAATTTAAAAGCCCCGCCCCGGGTATGGATAAGGGGACCATATTTACCGTGTTTATTCCAATTAACCAGGATTTATGAAGCGTATTCTGATTATTGAAGACAATGACGAAGTCAGGGAGAACATCGAAGAGATTCTCGACCTGTACGGGTATGAGACCGAAGGCGCTGAGAACGGCAAGGTCGGCGTCCAGATGGCCCTGAACCATCCGCCCGACCTGATCCTTTGCGACATCATGATGCCCGAACTCGACGGTTTCGGCGTGTTGAACATCCTGAGCAAGAAACCCGCAACGGCCGACGTGCCGTTCGTTTTCCTGACCGCCAAGTCCGAAAAAGACGATTTCCGGAGGGGCATGAACCTCGGCGCCGACGACTACCTGACCAAACCTTTCTATAAGGACGAATTGCTCCAGGTGATCGAAACCCGCCTTAAAAAGAACGACCGCCTCAAAAAGACCTTCGACAAGACCACCGAAGGCCTTACCTCCTTTATCGACGAAGCCAGGGGGCATGAGGAGCTTCAGAAACTCTCCCATGAGAAAAAAACGAAGGTCATCCGGAAAAAAGAACTGGTCTTTTCGGAAGGGGATTATCCCCGGTACCTGCATTTTGTCAGTTCCGGCAAGATCAAGTTGTTCAAGACCAACGAATACGGCAAGGAATACATCATCAATTTGTGCAAGGCCGGCGATTTCCTGGGCTATACCCCGTTGCTGACAGGGGAGGGGTACCCTTATTCGGCAGCCGCTATGGAGGACAGCGAGGTCAGCCTGATCCCCAAGGAAGACTTCCTCAACCTGATCCATGCCAACCGCAATGTGGCCTCGCGGTTTATCAAGATCCTGGCCGACAACATCTCCGAGAAAGAAGAACAGTTGCTCCAGCTCGCCTATAATTCCATCCGTAAGCGGGTGGCGGACGCCCTGTTGCAGCTTAAGGAAAAAGAAGGTTCCGATGAGATCCAGATCAATCGCGAAGACCTTTCCCATATTGTGGGTACCGCCAAGGAAAGCGTCATCCGGATGCTGACCGAATTCAAAAACGACGGCTATATTGATATCCGCGAGGGCGTGATCTTCATCGCGCATGAGGAAAAACTGAGGAATATGCCGGGCTGAAATAACCGAAGCCCGTTTTGGGCCGGTAAGCGGCAGGTCCGGGAATCCCGCATAAATTTGCCGGATTATTTTTGTATATTTACCTCGGGAATATTACTAGATTTGCATCAGTTGGCCGTCCGGCCTGACCGTAGTATTGTTTAAAATCATTATCAAGGCAGTAAGTAGTATCCAGCATCTGAACGTTTGTGGCGCCATGATCGCGCGCCTGCAAATAGCCAAACCTTTTTCCTTCACTAAACAACTGCATCATGGTTTTTTACTTTACTACAAGGATCATGAGGGCATTGAAACGCCCTGTTTTAACGATCCTGCTGTTGGCAGGTTGCCTGATTGCCGGTTACGCTCAGCAGCGCATAACCGGTACGGTTACCGATGCCGGCGGAACGCCGCTGACCGGCGTCACCGTTGCGGTTAAAGGTACCTCTCAGGGTACGATCACCGATATTGACGGCAAATACACCATCTCAGCAAATGCCGGCGAGGAGCTGGAATTCGCTATGGTCGGGATGGCCACCGAAACGGTTACCGTAGGCAATCAATCCACCATCGACCTGGTCATGTCGGAAACCGCTTACCAGCTGACCGAAACCGTCGTCACCGCGCTCGGCATCAAGGAAGACCGGCGAAAACTGAGCTACTCCACCCAATCTGTCAAGGGGGAAGAGCTTCAAAGTACCCAACGGGATAATGCCTTCCTGTCGCTCCAGGGCAGGGTCGCCGGCCTCAACCTGACCCCCACCAGCGGTCTGGCAGGCGGCTCGGTGAACATCAACCTCCGCGGGGTGAACTCCATCGGCAGCAGCAACCAGCCCCTGATCGTACTCGACGGCCTTCCCATCAACAGCAGTACGCTCAACCAGCACGTTCTGTATTCCGACGGCGCCGGCGTCAACGGCAACGTCAACAACAACCGCGATGATATCGGCAGCCGCCTCGCCGAGATCAACCCCAGCGACATTGATAACGTAACCGTGCTCAAGGGCCCGGAAGCCGCAGCGCTCTACGGTAACGAAGGCGCCAACGGCGTTATCCTCATTACCACCAAAAAAGGCCAGGCCGGCGTCGGCAAACTGACCTACAAGACCCGCTTCTCCGTTTCGGATGTCAACCGGTTCCCGGAAATCCAGCAGGTGTACGGCCGCGGCCGCAACGGGTTGGAGGAAACCACCGACCCGGATTATTTCGGCCCCAAATACCCCGCCGGTACCCAGTTTTATGACAACATCGGCGATTTCTTCCAGACCGGCAAGTCCATGCGGCATGACCTGGCCTTCGAAGGCGGTTCCGACAAGATCACCTACCGCCTGTCGAGCGCCTATCTCAAAACCGACGGCGTCATTCCGACCAACTCCTACGAACAGGTCAACGCCGCCCTGAGCAGCGAGGCCAAATTGCTCTCCTGGCTGACAGCCTCCACCCGCTTCAGCTATACCCGCAATAACAACCACCTCCCGCCCGGCGGCGCCCAAGGCTACCTGACCGCCGCGCTGCGCTATCCGTCCGACCAGGATATGAGCGAATACCTGACCGATGCCGGCACCCGCCGCCTGACCCTGGAAACGGCCAACCCGGGTACGGACAACGACAACCCGTACTTCAACGTCTACAAGAATGCCAGGGTAGAACAGACCGACCGGACCATCGGCAACATCACCCTGGATGCCAAAATCCTGCCCTGGTGGACGGTCACCGGCCGGTTCGGCGCCGATATCTACACCACCAACGCCAACCGCTTCTTCCACCCGGAATCCAATATCGGCTATGGCCGCCAGGGTTGGCTCGAGAACTATACCGACCTCGGCAGGGTCATGAATACCAATATCTTCACCACCGTCAGGAAGACCAAAGGCCTGATCAAGGGATCGATCGTTGTGGGTACGTCAGTAGATGATCGCCGCAACGAAACGACCTCCGTTTACGGTGAAAAATTGTACCTGCCCGACTTCAACAGCATCAACAACACCGATCCGGCTACCCAGCGCAACAAGACGATCCTGACCCGGACCCGCCTGCTGGGCGCTTTCGCCAAAGCCGAGTTGAACCTCGATAATTACCTGATCCTGAACCTGACGGGCCGCAACGACTGGTCGTCGACCCTGCCGACCGAGAACCGCTCCTATTTCTATCCGTCGGCCGGTCTGACCTTCGTTTTCTCCGATATGCCGGGCTTCCGGGATAAAACCGGCATTCTGGACTTTGGGAAACTCCGCCTGTCCTACGCACAAGTGGGCAACCCCGCTCCGCCTTACCGGATCCGCGCCAGACTGGTGCCGCAATCCTCTACCGGCGGCGGCTTTTTGTATGACTTCTTCGGCGACAACCCGGCCCTCAAACCGGAAAAAGTGGAAAGCTACGAGATCGGTACCGACCTGAGCTTCTTCAAAGGAAGGGTATCCGTTGACCTGGCCCTGTTCTCCAAGACCATCAGCGACCAGATCGTGGTGCAGCGCCTGAGCTACGGCACGGGCTTCATCTTCGGCTTGCTGAACGGCGGCGAACTGAACACCAAAGGCATGGAGATCCAGCTCGGCCTGAAACCGGTCAAATCCGCCAATTTCAGCTGGGACCTGCTGGCCAACTTTACCAAGTACTCCACCAAGGTGCTGAGCCTGCCGGCTGAAGTGAGCGAATACTACGATTCGGATACCTGGGCCATCGGCAACGCCCGCGCCAGCGCCTTCTCCCCGGCCGACATCCTGTCGTCCCGCTTCAACAGCGCCAATAACCTGTACTATCCGGCCCTGAACGACCGCGGCGCCGGTACGGCCACGGCCATCGGCGGATGGAGCTACCTGCGCAACAGCAACGGCGATATCCTGATCGACCCGACTACGGGCTTCCCGCTGCGCAATGCCAACTTCCTGCCCATCGGTGACCGCAACCCGGACTTCGTGATGGGTATCGTGAACGAGTTCAGATTCTTCAATAAACTGACCTTGTCCTTCCTGCTGGATGTCCGCGTCGGCGGCGATATCTTCAACGGCAACGAATTGTACCTGACCCAGACGGGCCTGAGCAAGCGTACCCTGGACCGGGACCAACCGTTCGTCTTCCCCGGTGTATTGAAGGACGGCAACGAGGAAACCTCCCCGACGCCCAACAATATCCAGATCATACCCAGCGCCAACGAGCAGTACTATACGACCGTCCTCCAACCGGAAGACTTTGTGGAAAGAGACATCAACTGGGTACGCCTCCGCGACGTCACCTTGTCCTATAACCTGAGCGGAAACTGGCTCGGCCCCAACAAGGTGATCAAGGACCTCAGCGTCTTCGTCAACGGTACGGACCTGTTCCTGAGCACCAATTACACCGGCGCCGACCCCTACGTCAGCACCACCAGCCCGGCTACCGGCGGCGCAGGCGGATTTGGAATGGACTTCGGGAAATTGTCCCTGCCGCGTACCTTCTCCATCGGCCTTTCCGCCTCTTTCTAAATTCAAAACTTCAAAGACATGAAACGTAAATTCTTCATACCTTCCATCCTCGCAGCGCTGCTGTTGCTATCCAACAGCTGCAGCGACTACCTGGATGTCAACTTCGACCCGAGCAACCCGCAGGTTGCGGAAGGGTTTGCCATCCTGCCGCCCATCTTTTCGCAAATGTCCCGCGGCGAGGTATTTGATACCCGTTATGTCGGGCAATACATCCAGAACTGGGCCTGGACGGCGGCCAACAACGTTTGGGACCAGCACGGATACATTCCCGGAAGCGACTCCGGCGGTGAAAAATGGCGTTCCCATTACTGGTCGATCGGCAAGAACATCGACCTGATCATCGAGCAGGCCGAGGCCAAAGAACAATGGGACTATGTGGGTGTCGCCAAAGCCATTCGCGCCTGGAGCTGGCAAAGCACCACCGACGTCAACGGCGAGATGATCCTGACCGAGGCCTGGGAACCCAACCGTTACGTGTTCGACTACGACAGCCAGGAAGCCGTGTATGCCGAGGTCGTCAGGTTGTGTGAAGACGCCCTCAAGGACCTGGCCAGAACAGACGGCGGCGTCAGCCAGGCCGGTCTGGCCCGCGGGGATCTCGTCTATGCCGGCGATCGCGCGAAGTGGACCAAGTTCGTGTACGCCGTGCTGGCGCGCAACGCCCACCACCTGAGCAACAAGTCGAACTACGACCCGAACAAGGTCATCGAATATTGCGACAAGTCGCTGGCTTCCAATGCCGATAATTTCGACATTCCGAACGCCGGCACCAGCAGCGCCGACGGCAGTTTCTGGGGCGCTACACGGAATAACCTGCGCAGCTACCGGCCGACGGTTTTCGTAACCAACCTGCTGAACGGAACGATCTTCAACGGCGTAACCGACCCGCGGCTCCCGGTCATGCTCAACCCGTCGCCGAACGGCAATTACTACGGGGTAACCCCCACCAAGGGCGATACCACCAATGCCACCGGCAAGGTGACCCGGATCCCGCTGCTTTGGGGCGTGCCCCCCACGGAGACCAACGCCGCCAACATTCCCGGCAAGTATATCTTCAAGAATAACGGCGTGAACTCGATGGTGACCTATTTCGAGATCCAGTTCATGAAAGCGGAAGCTGCCTTCATCAAAGGCGACAAGCCGACCGCTTATGATGCCTTCAAAAAAGGTATCTCTGCCCATATGGAATACGCCGGTGTAGCGGCTGCCGACCGGGATGCCTACATGGCCAGCGCCGCCGTTCCGCAAACAGCCGACGCCCTGAAACTGAGCGATATCATGCTGCAGAAGTACATCGCCCTGTGGGTGCACGGCGCCCTGGAAACCTGGGTGGATATGCGTCGTTACCATTACGACAACCAGGTCTATCTCGGCTTTGAATTCCCGGCTACGTTCTACCTGGACAACGGCGGCAAACCCGTTTACCGGCTCCGCCCGCGCTACAATTCGGAATACGTCTGGAACCGCGAAGCCCTCGACCAGATCGGCGGCAACAACGCGGACTACCATACCTACGAGCTTTGGTTCTCCAAACCGTAATCCGTAGATGATGTGCTGTTGATTTGTTGATCTGTTGATTCGAGGCCTTTCAGGTCAACGCATCAACAGATCAACAAATCAACAAAATCCCCCCTAATCCGGCATCACCCCGCTTTCCGCTCTCAGCGCCGTCTTCCCGCTCGGGTCGCCTTCCTCGTGGCTGCCGAATTCATAACCGCTTCCCCTGGCCAGGATATACGCCGTATAATCGTTCCAGTGATGGTACAGGTAATAGAGGGAACTACCTGGATTCTGTATCATTTTAACCTTGATTGAACTGAATGTGAGTTAATGGGTTAATATAGTATATAAACCTGTTAATTTGGTGTATCTTTCAGGTTGGATTGCGTCTTAATTTTACATGAACAATCAATTGACGTGCTTATGATTCCCATGAAACCTGCGCTTGAGAAGATCATTCCTGCTTTTGGGAGCAGCTTTGCCGTAAAACAATACCTTGACCCGACCCCGGAGTTGAAAAAACCGTTCTGGCATTTTCACCCGGAGTTGGAATTGGTTTACGTCAAAGGGGGCAGCGGAAAACGGCATATCGGCCACCACTTATCCTATTTCAATGACGGCGAACTGGTCTTTATCGGTTCCAACCTCCCGCATATGGGCTTCACCGACCGCCATTCGGTCAACGAATCGGAAACCATCATCCAGATGCGGGCCGATTTCCTGGGCGTCAATTTTTTCCATATCCCCGAAATGGAAGCTATTCAGCAGTTGTTCGAACGGGCAAAATCGGGGCTTTCCTTCCACGGCGCGGCCAAACACCGCATCGGCGCCAGGATCGAAAACCTGCCTAAATTGGATAATTTCGAACGGCTCCTGCACCTGCTTTCCATCCTCCAGGAAATGGCCTACACCAAGGAATATACCCTGCTCAACGCCAGCGGATTCGTACTTGAAGTGGAACATC
Source organism: Lewinellaceae bacterium (assembly GCA_020636325.1). Lineage (GTDB taxonomy): Bacteria > Bacteroidota > Bacteroidia > Chitinophagales > Saprospiraceae > JACJYC01. Next base: position 19,269 of record JACJYC010000027.1, on the reverse strand, counting down.
AGGATAACGACCGCATCAACGTGGTCTACAATTTTGTGGAACAGAATTTCACCCGGACCATCATGCTCGAAGAGGTGGCCAACGAAGCCAATATGACGGTTCCCGCTTTTTGCCGCTACTTCAAGAAAATGGCCGGCAAGACCTTCACCCACTTCGTCAACGAAATGCGCGTGATCCACGCCTGCAAGCTCCTGTCGGAAAAGGCCGAGAGCATCACCGAAGTCTGCTTCGAATGCGGGTTCAACAATTTTTCCCACTTTAACCGCTCGTTCAAGGAAATTACCGGCAAAAGCCCGTCTGCTTACCGGAAAACGATCCGGAAGGTTGTTGTTTGATGAGTCGTAAGTTACAACGGAGCTTTCGCGTAAGGAAATCCCTCCTTCATGATAAAACAGCCGTGCGGGCCGTCAGGTCCGTCTTGTTGGTAGCGGTTTGAATATTGGATTCCCGGCCTGTAGGTCCGGTATGTGATTGCTTCGAACCGGCAACATCCGTATCGGTCGATTCCGAACCGGCCCCATTAAATATGGATAGAATGGATTTCAACGGGCGTCGCAGATCTTCATATGCCGGCCCTGCAGGCCGGTGGCTTACGTCGTTGCCGGGGTGCTACAGATATGGCGATCCTAACAGACCGCTGTACCGGGCAGCTCAATCAGGGGGAAAAGCATCGGTATTGCGAATGCAAATCGAAGAAGTCCATTTTTGTTACGCCAAAGGGCCGTTATAAGTCTTTAGTTGTAAGTCGTAAACCTGTTTAACGGCTCACTTACAACTTACGACTTACAACTTACAACTTACGACTTACAACTTCCATCTATTCCCGCCCAAGCGTCTCCGCCGGATTGGCCCGCGCCACCCGTATGGTCTGCGAGCTGATGGCCAGTAACGCTATGCCGATAACGGCCAGGGCGCCCGAGAACAGCTCGATGAAGCCGATGGGGGCGCGGTAGACTATGTCGGCGAACAATACCCGGTCGAACAGCAACCAGGTCAGCGGGATGGCAACGGCGCCGGCTGCGATCAGCAGATACAGGAACCCCCGGCTCAACAGGAAGATCAGGCGGCCTTCCGTAGCGCCCAGCACTTTCCGTATGCTGATCTCCTTCAGCCGCGTCTCGGTTGTGAAGACCACCATGCCCAGCAGACCCAGCGAGGCAATGGAAATGGCCAGAAAGGCCAGGAAGCCGATGATCTTGATGATGGCGCTGAGCTCGGCGTAAGCGCGCTGGATCTCCTCATCATAGAAACGGGCCTCGAAAGGATGGACGGCGTCTATCTTTTTCCAGGCGGCCTGCAACCGGCTTACCGTAGCCGGCATATCGGCAGATGCGATTTGGAGGTTGAGGTATCGCAGCTGTTCCGGATTCCTTCGGAAGGCGAAATAGCGGATCGGTTCATCGAGTTTGCCGTGGTGAAAATCCCGTATGACCCCGATGATCTGCACCTTCTCCCCTTCGATGGCCAACTCCTTCCCGACGGCCTCCAGGGGGCTGCCCAGTCCGAATCGCTGCAGGGTCTTTTCATTTACGATTATTTCGCGGTCGTCAGTGGAATCGGCAACAGCCGGCCTGAAATTCCGCCCGGCAATCAGTTCGTGCTCGTGCAGCGGGATGTAATTTTCATCCACATTATTGAAATAGAGATAGGTCGAATCCATGGGGTCCTGGTATTTGACCGTAGCGGAATAGGTCTCTCCGACGCTGGGGATCATCATGGAGGCGGAAATGCCGGTCACTTCGGGTAATTCGCCGACTTCCCGTTTCAGCAATTCCGGCGAATTGCCCTGCATGTTGATGTTGAGGATATTGTGGGTGTTGAACCCGAGGTCGAAGTTCAGGGAGTAGGAATACTGTTTGTAACCGATGCCGACCGCGACCATGAAACAGATTGAAAGTGCGAACTGAAAAGTGATCAGGACCTTGCGGACGTTCACGTGTCTGAACAACTTCAACTGGCTGATGTCCTTGATCACCTTCACCGGGTCGATCCTGGAAAAGAACAACGCCGGGAAAATGCCGGCCAGGATACCGACCCCAACCGCCAGCAAGACGAAATAGAGGTAGGTCTGCAAGGCCGGACGCAGGGTCACGTGGTCTGAAAAATGAGCGTCAATGCCCAAGAAACCAGGTCGGATGACCAGGAACATCAGATAGCCGAACACGACCGCCAGGGTTGCGATCAGTACCGATTCGACCAGGAATTGCAGAAAGACCTGTCCCCGGGACGCCCCGACCACCTTGCGTATGCCGACTTCCCGCGACCGGCGAAGCGCCCTTGCAACGGAGAGGTTGGTATAATTGAAACAGGCCGATACGATAACGACAAATGCCAGCCCGGTCAGCACCAGGATCAGCAATTCCTGGATGTGAAAACCGAGTTCGTTGGACAACGAAGGCCCGATTACGACCTTGCTCAGCGGCTGGAGGTGCATGTCTATGGTGACCTTATCGCCCGGTTTGTTTTCCTGGTCTGCGATCACCTGGAGTTGCCTTTGGACCGCTTCAGGATCGCCTTGCTCAGGAAGCAGAAGGTACACATAATTGTTCCACATATTGGTCCAGCTTAGCCAATGCTTATCCTGTGCAGCCTGCATCCGGTTGTCCATGGTAATGAGGGATCCGAGCATCTCGAACTGGATATGAGAATTGCGGGGCGGGTCCCTGACCACCCCGGTCACGGTATACCGGGTGGTGTCGATATCCACCGTCTTGCCGGTTGCGTCGGCGGAATTGAACAGTTTTCGGGCGGCGGTTTCCGAAAGGACGATCGAATAAGGGGTCTTCAACGCTGTTTCCGGATTCCCGCTCAGCAGTTCGAATGAAAAGACCCGGAAAAAGTTTTCAGAAGCCCAAAGCCCTTTGATGGGTAATTTCTTCCCTTCAACGCTGAGATCTCTGTTGAAACCCCTGTTGATGATCACCGCTTCTTCAATGCCTGGAGCGGACTCCCGGATCCGCTTGCCGGCCAGGATGGAAGTGGACGCGAACTGTCCGGGCTCCTCTCCGGGTTCCCGCCAGGTATTGATTACGCGGTAGATGCGGTCGTATCCGGCGTGAAAGGCGTCGAAATGTTTCAGGTCAGCCACAAAGGCGATCAATAACAGGCCCACCGACATGCTGATGGCCATGCCCAGGATGTTGATGGTGGAAAAGAGCTTGTTCTTGCCCAGGCTGCGGGCGGCGCTCTTGAAATAATTGCGAAGGACAGTCAGGTTGTGCATCGGGTGTGAAATTTTTGGTTGTTTGACCGTATAGGGCCGGAAGAACTTGATCACGTCAACGACGAATACCAGACGGGCGGCCCGGATCCCTTTTTCCTGTACATTGCGGTTGAAATATTCGATGAGATCGCCTTGCAGGTCTTCCAGCAATTCGGGCCGGCAATACCATTCCAGCAGCCTTTCTGCCCATCGCGGCGGTCGGTAGGTCGGTTGCTCCTTCATCCTATCAGGCCTTTGAAGACAAAATCCGGGATGATATTCCAAAGCTGCTCCCGGACTTCCCGGGCTCTCACCAGGGCTGATTTGCCCGTATTGGTCAGCAGATAGAAGCGTTTGCGCTTGCCGCCCCGCTCATTGGTCGGCTCGCCCAGCGTGCTTTTAATGTATCCTTTGGACTCCAGCCGGTTGAGCACAGCATGTACGACGCCAAGCCTCACCTTGCGGCCCGCGTGCTTTTCCAGCGTATCGCAAATGGCAACGCTGTACGCTTCAGTGGTCAGCGCGGCAATGGTGAGCATTACCAGTTCTTCAAACTCCCCAAGGTTGGTGCCTTTCACGTGGTTTTTATTTATTCCGTAAATGTATGTAAAATAGTTGAACTTTAAATAAAAAAAGCGGGCCCGGTGTGCGAATTACCGGGCCCGCATGCTGCATGTTATAGATATGAAGGATCAAATGAGCGTAGTTATTGAACCACGAGCTTTTTGGTGATGAGTTCGCCGGCCATCCGGATCCGGATAAAGTATACGCCGCGGGGCAGGGGAGACCCGGTAATGCTGTCGCTGAGGTTCCAGGATTCGAACTTCCGGGCGGTAACCTGTTTCCCTGCGCTGTCGAAGACTGCAAGTTCACCGGCCGTGTTTGCCGGGCAGGAGAGGTAAAACCGCCCGTCGGAAGGATTGGGGAAAACAGAGACGGCTTCATCTTCCTGGAAATTGACGGCGGCTACAATGGAGGTTCCCGGTTCCTCAATGTCCGTCTGCCCTTCCTCTTTGCCGAAACAAGGCTGCGGCGGATCGACTTCAAAGGTGATGCAGGATTTCTTTCCGGAGCAAAGGTTCACATTACAAACGGTGATCGTGATCGGTTCGCTGGGTTCTCCGTGACCGCCGTGGCCGATGGGGTGGTTGCCGCCCAGGACGATGCCTGGCGAAACGCTGGTATATCCGTTCCGGTAGGGGTGTGTCGTATGAAAATTCACCACATAAACGGGGTCGTCGCAGGGGTCTCCGCTGTCCAGGTCGAGGGTGATGTAGCCGCTGGGCGCGGGCGGTGTTTCAGCCTCGTAGATGGTAAAGGATTTGGGCGCTGAGGCCGAAAGGGTACAACCGGCGGTCGTGGTGGCCTGTGCTGTTATAACGCCGCCGCTGCCGATCGGTGCACTTGTAGCGGGCATAACCCGGATGCAGAACGGACTGACTGTGCTGACGAGGTCCAGATTGGGCGGCAAAGTCCAGTCCACACCGGTCATGCCGCAGGATGCCGGTACGCAAATGGTGTAGATTTCGTTCTTGCAGAAGTAGTCCGGCGCGGAGATGGGCGGAGTTTGGGAGCCGGTCCAGACGGTGGATATCGATCCGGGCATTGATGTGCTCGATCCGACGGTTACTTTGCAGGTCACCAATAAATTGGAACCCGGATTGGGGCTTACACCGACTGTGGGGGTCCCTTGCCCCGAAGAGACTTGACCGCCTGTTACGGTCCAGGTATAGATGGCGCCTGTTGTAGGGCAACCCGAAAAAGACGCTACCGTATAGGTTAATGGCAGGGTGCAACAAACGTCATAGTAACCCGTTCCCAGTATGAACGGGGTGCAGATCTGGGCTTGGATCCGGTAAGCAAAACCGGATAGGACGGTAATCAAAAGTGCAAAAAGTAAATTTGAGTTTTTCATTGTCCTACGCTTTTTGATGCCGCCATTCACGCAGGCAGCCTTGACGCTCAGTTTTTTAGGTGGTATCCGAGAAAACCCACCTCCGGGGCGGCGCCCTGAACAACAAGCCGCACCGGTAATCTCCGGTTGATGGTTGTTGCGGAAATCTGTTCTTGCCGACTTAAGTCAAGGATATAAGACAACACGGGACTGAGTGTGACCTTGCGCGGGTAAATTTTTTTGATACACCGGATAGCTCCCGAAAATCAATTGTGGAATATCCGTAGCTTTCGTCCGTTCCGGTCGCTGAAAACCCGGAATTTGCCGCTATGTTACCCAAAGGACTTTATACGATAGGTTTGCTCATCCTGTCCAATACGTTCATGACCATGGCCTGGTACGGCCACCTGAAATTCAGCGAGTGGAAGGGCTTTTCCAAACTCAGCCTCCTGGCCATCATTCTCATCAGCTGGGGGATCGCCTTGTTTGAGTATTGTTTTCAGGTGCCCGCCAACCGGATCGGGTACAAACCCCACGGCGGCCCCTTCTCCCTGGTGGAACTGAAGGTGTTGCAGGAAGTGATCACGCTGATCGTCTTTACCGTTTTTTCCCTCCTGCTATTCAAAAATGAGACCTTCCGCCTCAACCACCTCATCGGATTCGGCTTTCTGGTGCTGGCCGTGTATTTTATTTTTAAGCGTTAGAGTTGTCTGTTATCAGTTATCAGTTATCAGTGGTCAGTTGTCAGTTGTCAGTCTCCGCCCGCCGTAGCTTCAGCCTCCGGACGACAAAGTCGCCTACGGCAGACGGCGTCAGCGGAGGAGGGGGTCAGTGGTCAGCCTGCCTGCCGGCAGTCGGGTAGCTGAGCGAAGCCGAAGCCACCACGGACGTCCGGCAACAAATCCGAAAATCAACCTCCGGCGGCCGTAGCCTCGGCGAAGGCGGCAAATCAACCTCCGGCGGCCGTAGCCTCGGCGAAGGCGGCAAATCAACAAATCCTCAAATCCTCAAATCAACAACAATAATATTCCCTATTTTTGCGGCCGATTAAAACTCAAGGATATGTATCGCACGCACAACTGCGGGGAATTGCGCCTCCAACAGGCAGGACAGGAAGTAACGCTGAGCGGATGGGTTCAGCGCACCCGTGATAAAGGTTTTATGCTCTGGATCGACCTGCGCGACCGCTACGGCGTAACCCAGCTCATCTTTTCCGAGGAAAAATCCACGCCGGAACTGATGGCGCAGGCCCGTACCCTGGGCCGGGAATTTGTGGTCATGGTCAAAGGCGTCGTCATCGAACGCGTCGCCAAGAACGACAAAATGCCCACCGGCGATATCGAGCTGGAAGTCCGTGAACTGACCGTCCTGAACGCGGCCAAGCTGCCGCCCTTCACGATTGAAGACGATACCGACGGCGGCGACGACCTGCGCATGAAATACCGCTATCTCGACCTGCGCCGCAGCCCCGTGCAACGCAATATCATATTCCGCTCCAACCTGGCGCTCGAAACGCGCAAATACCTCTCAGGCGAAGGCTTCATTGAGGTCGAAACACCCTTCCTCATCAAGAGCACCCCGGAAGGCGCCCGCGACTTTGTAGTGCCCAGCCGCATGAACCCCGGACAGTTTTACGCCCTGCCGCAATCGCCCCAAACCTTCAAGCAGATCCTGATGGTGGCCGGTTTGGACAAGTATTTCCAGATCGTGAAGTGCTTCCGCGACGAAGACCTGCGCGCCGACCGCCAGCCGGAATTCACCCAGATCGACTGCGAAATGGCCTTCGTTACCCAGGAGGAGATCCTGAATACCTTTGAAGGCCTCACCCGGCACCTCTTCAAAACGACCCTCGGCATTGACCTGCCGACCTTCCCGCGCATGAACTACGATGAAGCCATGCGCCGGTTCGGATCCGACAAACCGGACCTCCGCTTCGGCATGGAATTCGTTGAACTCAACGACGTCGCCCAGGGTAAGGGCTTCCAGGTGTTCGACGGGGCTGAACTGGTGGCGGGTATCTGTGCTGAAGGCCAGGCCGAAATGACCCGCAAACAGATCGACGAACTGACCGAATGGGTTAAGCGCCCGCAGATCGGCGCCAAAGGCCTGGTCTACGTCAAATGCGCTGCCGACGGTACCTATAAATCTTCCGTAGATAAATTCTTCGGTGAGGCCGACCTGAAGGCATGGGCCGATAAAATGGGCGCCAAACCCGGCGATATGCTGTTCGTGCTGAGCGGCGAGGCGGAAAAGACCCGCAAACAACTCAGCGAACTGCGCCTTGAGCTGGGCCGCCGCCTCGGCCTGATGAAACCCGGCGAATTCAAACCGCTCTGGGTGGTCGACTTCCCGTTGCTGGAATGGGATGAAGAAACCCAGCGCTTCTACGCCATGCACCACCCGTTCACATCGCCCAAGCGCGCTGACGTGGCCAAAATGCTGTCGGGCGACCACGCTACCCTCAAAGGCCTCCGCGCCGATGCCTATGACCTGGTGCTCAACGGCGTAGAGATCGGCGGCGGCTCTATCCGGATCCACGACCGCGGCCTGCAGGCGAAGAATTTCCAGTTGCTCGGCTTCACACCCGAAGAAGCGGAACGCCAGTTCGGATTCCTGATGGGCGCCTTCGAGTTCGGCGCTCCGCCCCACGGCGGTATCGCTTTCGGCTTCGACCGGCTCTGCTCCGTCATGAACGGCCAGAATTCCATCCGCGACTTCATCGCCTTCCCCAAGAACAACATGGGCCGGGATATGATGATCGACGCCCCTTCGGAGATCGCTGAAGCGCAGTTGGGTGAGTTGCAGATCCGGTTGGATTTGAAGGATTAGGGATTAGAAAACTTTGACCATCCAATTCTCGACGGCCTTCTTTTCCTTTGAAAAGTTGATCCCTATGCCGACTACTTTTTTGTCAGCGGTCAGATATGGTTTAAAGTACCCTTTTTCTTCGATTTGACGGATAGCTTCCTCGGCAGATCTATCCAGTTTGAACTCTAGGATATAGACGGTATCATTAGTTTCTACCTTTGCATCCAAACGGCCGTTTGAGCTGTGAATCTCTGACTGAATGTATGCTCCCATCAGTGAAAAGGTGAGATGGATGAGGGCATGATAGAACGCCTCATTTTCTTTTTGCCATAATTCGGCCGGGATGGATGAAAAGATTGCGTTAAGAATTTTGACCAAATCTTCGACCGATCCTTTGCGCAAAGCATTTGAAAGATGGTAGGCATGCACCCGGCCGCTTCCCCGGGAATCATGAGAAAAGGACGTCAGCAGTTTCTCTTCCATCGATAACCGAACCTCTTTATTAGGATACACCAGGGTGTAAATGCCTTGAGCTAATTCCTTTTCAATGGTTAGATAACCCGTTTGAAATAAAATAGTGATCGGATTTAGAAACTCCAGGTCATAGTTATCCAGTACGGAAGCGGAAACTTCCATTTTTTCTATATTATAATCCCAGTTTTCTCGCAGCGTTTTCAATAAAAAAGTGGGCGTACCGGTTTCGAACCAAAAATTATCGAATTGCCGGGCTTCGAAATAGCTCAATACAGAAAAGGGGTTGTAAACTTTGTCCCGTCCGTTCCAGGAATAACCGTTGTACCATTGACGGATTTGCGCCTTTAATTCGTTTAAAGTCATGCCGGATTCTGCGGCCAACTCTTGTACATTGAATTCAAAATAGAGGTCAACTTCTTCCTGCGTCAGACCCAAAAGTATCCAAGCCTTGCGGTGCATGGTCAGGTTGGAAAGATTGTTCAGGTCAGAAAATATGCTGGTTTTTGCAAAACGGCTTACCCCGGTCATGAATACCAGCTCAAGAAAAGGATCGCTGTCTTTCAGGACGGAGTAAAAATTTTTAAGGACTTGCCGATTTTCCCGGGCTTGATCCAGATCATCCAGAAAATCGATTATAGGTTTATCGTATTCGTCAATAAGGAGAACTACTTTTGAATTTTTGCCGGCTTTCTCAATCAGTTCACGGAGTTGCAAATCATATTCCTGCTTTTCCAATCGAATGTTTAATCGGGTCGATTCCTCCCGCAACATTTCAAAAATCGCCTTCTCAATTCCCAACGTTTTGAGCCCTTGGCTGCTGAATTTAAGGTGTATTACGGGGTGTTTGTCGTTCCAGTTCCACTGGTCCTCAATCCAAAGTCCGGAAAACAAGCGCTTGTTTCCTTCATATAGTTCATGTATCGTTGACAACAGCAGCGACTTGCCGAATCGCCTTGGGCGAGCAAGGAAATAATACTTGCCGGATGTAATGATGCGGTGGATATGCTCCGTTTTGTCCACATACAAAAAGCCGCCTTCCCGTATTTCACTGAATGTCTGGATGCCGATGGGTAGTTTCATTGTTCAAAGATAACTACTTTACTGATTCTACCCCTCCATCAACAACGGAAAGAACCGCCCCCCCATCTTCTCTCCCCTGGGGATCACCGGTACCCCTTCAAGCAGCACCTCGTCCGAATTGGAGATGACCCCGTCCTTGAACACGTTGAGCACAAATGCCCGTCGCGGCCGTTCGGTATAGTTGGCGTAAGAGCCGTGCACCATCAGCGGGTGGTGGAAGGTGCAGTGCCCGGCTTTCAACTCGACGGCGACGGGATTGGCCATGGCCTTGCGCTGGTCCGCATCCAGGAATTGCACCAGGCCGTCCATGTCGCCGGTCAGCGTCGGCCGGTCCAGCAGGCCCCAGCGGTGGCTGCCCGGAATGTATTGCAGGCAGCCGTTCTGCCGGTCGGCGTCGTCCAGTCCGATCCAGCAGGTGAGGTGATTCATCGGGCCCGTGCGGGTCCAGTAGGAATAATCCTGGTGCCAGGCCACCACACCGCCGTGCCTGGCCGGTTTACTGAAGATCTGGTCATGCCAGAAACGCACCCCGCCGCCCAGCAATTGATGGGCCGCCATGAGGAAGGCCGGGCTCCACAGTACGTCGTGAAAACCGGGCGTGATGCGCCAATGCCCCAATGCGTGGAACACCACCGTATCCGGGTCGGTCGATTCGTTGCTGTGGTATTCGTAAAACAAATGGTGCCCCGGATGACCGGGGTCGGTCAACCCGGCCAGTTCCTTGCGCAGGACTTCGATCTGGTGATCATCCAGGATCCGGACGCCGGACAGGTAGCCTTCCTCCCTGAAAAAGGCTACCTGCTCGTCTGTCAGGCGATAGGGCTCCCATTCATCCTGAGTTGCCGGCTGCGGGAAAAGGTTGGTGACGGGTCGATGTTCAGTGGCCAGGTCCTTCATTGGTTATCCGTAATTAAACACCAACCAAAATACGCCGGTTTATTGAGCTTTGCAAGCCCCCGGAACCTCATGTTATTGCTGCTGATCCACGATGGCCTTCACCAGGCTGTTCAGGTAGACCTCGATGTTCTCATACCCCGTGCTCAGGTCATGACCGTTGGCCTGGAATTTGGCCGGGTCCAGTTTTTTACCGGTTTTCCAGTCGTCGGGCATGCCGTCGTTGGAGGTATCCGCAGGTGCGGCGGCGGATTTCAATTCGGGCCAGCCCCCTACATCACCCTGGTGGTCGATGATGCCTTTTGTACTGCCGTTGGAACCCTCAAAGGAGTAGTCGCCGTTGCGGACATTGCCGATAATGCGAAGGTCGACCGCATCGCGAACCAGGGAAGCGCCGGCCAGATCCAGCACTTTTTCATAAGCTACCTGGGCGGTATGCGTGGTCACATTGCCGTTGATGGGCCATTCCTCCGCCTTGCGCATGGCGGCCTTGTCGGCTTCAGGGACCGTGCCGTAGCTGGAGTGGAACTGGCTGTACACCCCGTAGGTCCAGTTATCTTCGGTGGCGCGGGTGCTGCCTTCCAGCACGTTCCCGGCGATATAGAATTTGCCCCAGATGTTGTAGACATCCGTACCGGCGGTTTTATTCTTGTCGATGGATACGATGCGTTCCCGTTTGGAGGAGGGCGTGGCCGGGCCCGGTTTGTAATAACAATTGACGATATTCACATTCATCGCTTCACCGCCGTAGCAACTGTTGTTGCCCCAGTTGTAGATGACGTTGTTGCGCAGATCCGTCAGGTCGGAAAGGGCAAACGCGTCGCCGGCCGATTCCCCGAGCCGGGGGTTGCGGCTGTCGTGGTGCGCCAGCAGATTATGGTGGAAAGACGCGTTTTTGCCGCCCCAGATGCCGCCGTAACCGTGGGCGCCCTTGCCGTGAACCGAGTTCCGCAGGCTTTCGGCGATGATGGACCACTGCACCGTTGTATTTTCATTGACATAGAAAGAAACGCATTCGTCGGTCGACCAGCTCATGGAACAATGGTCGACGATGATGTTCTTGTGGAACCGGCCGCCCAGGGCGTCGCCTTCCTGTTTCTGGGCATCGCCCATCCGGAAGTGCATGAACCGGATGATGACGTTGTCGGCACTGACGGTAACGGGGTAGTCGCGGACGCAGATCCCGTCGCCCGGTGCGGTTTGTCCGGCAATGGTGATGTCCCCGAATTTGATGTCAAGCCTGGATTTAAGGATGATGGTTCCGGACACCTTGAACAGGACGTAGCGGGCTCCGGCCGTTTCGATCGCCGAGCGGAGGCTGCCGGCGCCGGAGTCGTTCAGGTTGGTGACGTAGATGACCTTGCCGCCCCGGCCGCCGGTGGCATCCCGGCCGAATCCTTCTGCACCCGGAAAGGCGTAAGCGGTTTCCGCCACCTGTACGGGGCCGTCCGGATCGTTGTCGCCGGGTTTGACGATCTCCTTGGTATCATGGCAGGCGGAGAAAAGAAATAAAATGGTGAAGAGCGCTGCGGAGGCAGCCAGTTTTACACGGTTCATAAGTTGTATTTTTTGAATCGGAATAAACGCGAACGAGGGCAGGTGTTCCTCAAAGCCAAAATAAAAGGTATGGCCTTGGGAGACCATACCTTTTCAATTAACATCCAATCTATATTAGTGAAACTTAAAGTTTCGCTCTCCAACGCGGGTCTCCGGAATCGTATTTGCCTGCGAAACCGGAATCCTGGAAATTGAAATCCATCGCGTCGTAGGGATCTACCCACAATTCCTTGGCCGTCTTGCTGTACGTCAGGGCCGGGAATCCAGGGATCTCCGAGCCTGCCGTGAAGGCGAAATCGGAGGTAGCGTATGTATTGACAATGTTGAACGGCGTCGCTTCCAGGCCGGCATAAATGCCCCTGACTGCCAGGTTGCCGGTAGCGCCTTCATCCCAGGCATGGCCCCAGATGGTGTTGGTGATGGAAATGCCGTTGATGACGTTGCTCAGGGTACCCGTTGCGCCTCTCCAGCGGAAAACGATGCCGTCGGGTGAGGCCAGTTCGCTCATCGTACAGGCGTCGATCGTGATGGATTGCGCGTTCGTACGCGAGGTCATGAACGAGTTGATCTTGCTGAAGGTGCTGTTGGTCAGTGCGATATTGTCCACCGCAGCGCTGCCTTCGCCGTCCGTATCGCAGGTGATGATGCCGTAGCCGCCGATATGGTGGACGATGGAGTTGTTGATGGTATAATTCTTCAGGAAAACCAGCGAACGGATCCGGATGATGCCCCGGAAGGTACTGATGATGCAATTGTCAAAGGTCAGTTCATTGATAACGGTTTCGGTCGAGTTGTTCGGGTTGAACACATAGTCGCCGCCGATGTCTTCGCCGCGCAATTCCACGTCGATGAAACGCACGTGGTCAACCGTCACGCCGTCGGCGATGTTCCAGTTGCCGGTGGTGAAGAGGATGGCCTTCTGGGAACCGAAGCCGTAAGCGGCCGTGATGGTAATGGATTTGTCGAGCGGGTCGGAAGGCAGGTTGTACATCACGCCTTTTTTCAGCAGGATGATGTTTCCTTCCGCCAAAGTCGCCATTGCATTCTTCACGGCGTCCGGATCATCGGATTCACTCAGGTCGATTACGTTGGGATCTGAAGGGTCCACATTCCTCGGCAGGGTGACGTAGGTTTCCCAACCCCGCAGGGTTTCGCCGTTGGCGCCGCTGAAAATGGCGATCTGGACGGGCGCATTGGGCGTCAATCCGGTAACGATGAATTCCCCGGCAGTCTGCGCATCGGCATCCACCGTGAATTCAGCAAGCGGGTTTTGCAGCTTGAGGTCGTCCGCCGCGAAGGTCCGGATCTTGGTTACCGGGGCGCCCAGCACCTGCCAGGATACCCGGGCGGCCACGTCGATCACGTCGGCCTCTTTCGGGATATTCAGAATGGAGGGGAAACGCTCCGTACGGACGTTGCCCAGGTCGGATACCTTGCTGTCATACACAGCGTTGGCGGCATGCGCGGTAGCCCGTACCTGGTACAGGGTATTCCAGAACAGCTCGTCGCCGGCCAGAGTCTCCTCACCGATGATCACGTAGTTAGTATCCGCTTCAATCGTATAGTCGATGGTGGCAAAGGTGTCGCGGCTGACCTCGATGGTATAGGTGGTTGCCTCCTTGATCTTGCCCATGTTGACAATGATCGTATTGAGCTCTGCGCGGAGTTCCTCATTCAGTACCGGCCGGAAAAGTCGCGTTTTTTCATAGGTGATATCCTCCTTGCAGGCACCCAGGAACATCACGATACCGGCAATCAAAAGGAACAGCGTTTTGCTTGTTAAATGCTTTATTTTCATTTTTCTGAAATTTCAGGTTTATAGAAATCTGGGCCGGCAGTTTTAGAAACTGTAGCCGTCATTGGCCAGCGTACCCTGGCTGTTGGTAATGGCTTCCTGCGGGATCGGGAAAATATAGCGGACAACGCCGGGTTTCGGCCCGTCCGAGATATAGTTCCGCCAGTCCATGGTGATCCACTGCTGGTAAGTGGTGGCGTCGTTGTGCAGGCTCAGCAGCCAGGATTCGCGCTTCCACGATTCGTCCGGTGCGGCGGCGATCTTGTGGTTCGGGTTCAACACGGTGAAGTGCCCGCTCTCGTCCAGCTTCCAGTAGATATAATCCGGCAGATCGGCGTATTCTCCCGTTCCGGTGAAGGCGGCGTCGGCCATTTTCTTCAGGTTTTCAACGGTTTCAGCCATTTTCTCGGAGTAGATGCCCCAACGGATCAGTTCGTATTTCCGGATCATTTCGCCGCCGAATTCCCAGGCCCGTTCGTTGACGATGGCCTTGAAGAAATCCTGTTGGCTGCCGGCAACGGATGCGGTGTAGGCGTCTACCTTGGTATCCCAGTATTTGGCGTCGAAAGCGCGGCGGCGAACCCGTTTGAAGGCTTCCTGCGCAGCCGCGGTCGGGCCGTTCAGCTCGTTTTCGGCTTCCGCAAACATCAGCAGAACATCGGAGTAGCGCAGCATCGGCCAGTTGATGCCGGTCCCTTTGGCGGAAGAAGCGCCGGGGCCTTTGTCGAGGAAGTAACGGCTCCATTTGCCCTGGGAAATATTACTCACGCCGCCGGATACGAATGTCTCGACAAAATCGGTGTTCACTTCGTACAATCCGCACGTAACGGCCCGCCGGATATCCGCCGTATCAAAGGAATAGAAATACGTTACGGGCATGGACATGTAGTTGTTGCCGGAGCCGTAGTCGTGATTGGCCGTAGCGCCGCCCCTTACCGTGATGCCGATGTTCCAGCCCACGTCGCCGTTGCCGATCGCAAAGGGTACCTCGAAGAGGATATCGTCGTTGACCGGGGAGATGAACTTGCATTCGTTGAGGAAGACCTGGCGGAAGTCCGCCGGCAATTCGCGGTCCTTCAGCGTCATCAGCTTCTGCGTATAGGTCTTGGCGATCTGGTAGTAGTCGCGATAGTCGCCCATACGGTCCATGTTCAGGTCCGGCTTGAGGAAGTAACCGCCGCGCTGCAAAGCGATCCGGGCGATCATGCCCAGGGTATATTCGCGGTTGACCTGTTCGATGCCGTAGGGCAGTTCGTCGGCCCACAGCATTTTTTCCTCGATCTTCATCATATCGTCGATCACCTGGGAAAGGATCACATTGCGATCTTCCTTCGGCAGAAAGAAGTCATTGCCGGCCTTGGGCGCCTCCCGTACATTGGGCACATCGCCGAAATAATAGACCAGCATGCTGTACCAGTAAGCGCGCAGCGTGTACGCCTCACCGAGCATATTGTACATTAGTTTTGAAGCCCGGATATCGCTTGAATTCAAGGCATCGCTGGATTCCAGGCCTTCAATGGCGATGTTTGCATCCCGGATAGCCTGGTAAGCGGCATTCCAGAACTGGCGGAGGTCGCCGTTGCTGGCCAGTGCGTTCAGGTCCCAGATCTGGTAGCGGTCGCCGGAGCTGGTCCACCCGCTTTGGCGTTCGATGTCCGTATTGCCGGTCATATTGTTGGACAACCTCGACCGGAATCCGTCGACATCAAATCCCACATAGATGGCATTGACCCCCCTGCGGGCATCGTCAACGTTTGAGAAAACGTAATTGGTGTCAAACGTGGATATGGAGTCCGGCTCCAGGAAGTCGCTGCAGGCAGACAACGCCAGTGCCGAGGCGGTTATGATGAAAAAATTCCGCAGTTTCATATAGATTTTTTTTAGGATGTTCTTCAATTAGAATGTGATGTTCAGGCCGAAGGTATAGGAGCGGCTCCTCGGGAAGGAAGAGTAATCCACACCCGGCGTCAGGGCTGCGTAAGCCGAACTCCGCGTCGTACTGACTTCCGGGTCGTACCCCGAATACTTGGTCCAGATGAACAGGTTGTTGCCCGTGACATAGAGGCGGAACTGCGACATGCCCAGTTTGGAGATCAGGCTGCCGGGCAGCGAATAGCCGATGTTCACGTTGTTCAGCCGCAGGAAGGAACCGTCCTCAACCGCCCAGGAATGGATGACGGCCTGCGCTACCCCGTAACTGTTGTGCGACCAGATGGTCTTGCCGGCATTCAATTGCGCCAGTTGACCCAGATCGGTCACCACTTCGCCCGGCGTTCCGGTATAAGAGCCGTCGATGTCGATATAGGTGAAGCGGTTGCTGGAATTCATGGTATTGAGCAGGTTGCCGTAAGTGACGCGGCGGAACTGGTTGTACTGGATCTTGCCGGTGTTGTACACATCTGCGCCGTACGACCAGTTGAAGAAGATGGAGGCGTCGAAACCTTTGACGCGGGCGTCGAAGCCGAAACCGCCCTGATGTTTGGGCAGGGTATTGCCGATCACTTGCCGGTCTTCGCTGTTGATGATGCCGTCGCCGTTGAGGTCTTTCAGCTTGAGGAAGCCCGGCCGGATGTTCTGGTTACCTACCGTGGAGCTCGAATTCGGAACGCCCTCCTTCAGGGTATAGCTGTTGGTCACGGGATCATAACCCTCAAAATCATCGGTGGAGTAGTAGCCGTCGGTTACGTAGCCGTAGATGTCCCCAAGGGTGCCGCCCAACTGCACATAGAAGTCATCCTGGTCCTTGAGGTCGGTACTGGCCCAACCGGACTGGAAGAAGCGCTCGGTAGTGCCGTCCAGTTTTTCAACCTTGCCTTTGTTGATGCCGATATTGAAGTTGGCCGACAAGGAGAAGTCGCGCTTTTCGATGATATAAGTCGTCAATCCGAGCTCAATCCCCTGGTTGGAGGTCGTACCGATGTTGTTCCATTGGGTGCTGAAGCCGATATTGGACGGGATAGCAGACCGGAGCAACAGGTCGCGGGTCGTATTCTTGTACACGTCGAAGGTACCGAAGAGTTTGCCCTTGAACAGCGTAAAGTCAAGACCGAGGTTCCTGTTTACCGTCGTTTCCCACTTGATGTTCGGGTTGTACAGCGTACTGCCGGTAGGCGTATAGTACGTGTTGTCGAAATTGCCGAACCCGGGGCCGCGGTTTGTGGTCACCGCAAACAGGAATTGAGTGGCGGTAGCATCGATGCGGTCGTTGCCGGTTTCGCCGTAGCTGGCGCGCAGTTTGAGCTCGTCGATGAAATCCACATCTTTCAGGAACCCTTCTTCGGATAATTTCCAGCCCAGCGCTACGGCCGGGAAAATGCCTACGCGGTTGTCCTTGGCAAATTTGCTGGAAGCATCCGAACGGAAGGTGGCCGTGAGCAGGTACTTGTTATTGAGCTGGTAATTGACCCGGCCGAACAGGGAGAACCGGTTGGAATTGGTCTCTTCAGCCGTTTCATGGCGGTCGGTGCGGCCGAAGGCCATGTTGGCAAACAATTCTTCCGGTGTAATGGACAACCTGAACTCTTCAGCGCGGACGAAGTCGTACATGCCGCCGTTGGAGTAGACCTCCTGTCCGAACAGGAAATCAAGCGCCTGGTTGCGCAAACCGCTCACTTTGTAGGAAAGGGTGTTCAGCCAGCGATAGGAGAAGCCCTCGGAAGTGGTCTTTTGCCCCAGCGGAAGGCTGCCGCCGTTGTTGAAGGATTCGCTGGTGAGCGGCCCGTAAAAGCGCAGGTTGTTGTCAAAGTCTTTGGAACCGGTGAAAGTGGTCTTCAGGTTCAGGTCCCTGATGACCTCCCAATTAAGGGCGGCGTTGAAGACGTAGTCGTTGGTTGTTCGTTTCCGCCAGTCCTGCTTGACAAGGTCGGTCGGATTGACGAGGCTCTTCAGGAATTGCTGGTAGTCGTCGTTGGGGTCGACTGCGTTGAGGTCGATCTCCAGTTCGTCGGCGATGCCGTTCACGGGGCGGGTTTGCACCGCATCCTTGATGTTGATCTGCGCCGAACCGGAAGTGCCGGCGCCGTCGATTACGGTATTGGTGATCCGGGCAGAGGCCTCGAAGGTCAGTTTCTTGGAGATATTCTGGTTCAACTTGAAGTTGATCACGTTCCGCTGGTACCCCGACCCGATCAACAGGCCTTCGTCCGTGTTGTTGGTCAGGCTCAGGCTCAGCTTGGTGTTGGCGGTACCGCCGCTGAGGCTGAGGTTGTGGTATTGGGACAGTTTCGGATCCCCGAACAGTTCATCCTGCCAATCGGTCGGTCTTTTCTGCCTGTACAATTCGAGGTCATCGTATTTGCCGAAGAACTTTTCGAAGTTGCGCAGGTCCGCTTCCGAACGCAATTTTGCGTATTCGTAGTTGGCCAGGGCGAATTCATAAGGATCCAATACCTCGTACTTCCTGTCCTGCGGAAGTTGCTTGTACTGCATGAAACCGTTATAGGAGACCGAGATCTTGCCAGGGATCGGGCGCTTGGTCGTGATCACGACGACGCCGTTGGACGCCTGGGCGCCGTAGATGGCGGTGGCCGATGCGTCCTTCAAAACGGTGATGCTTTCGATGTCGGACGGCGGAATATCCCGGATGCTGCCTACGATGAACCCGTCGACCACAAAAAGCGGGGAGTTATCCTGGGTGATGGAACCGCCGCCGCGGACCCGGATGACTACCTCGGCGTCGGGCGATCCGTCGGTCGTCAGTACGTTCACGCCCGGGAGGCGACCCGTAATGGCCTGTGCTGCGCTGGCTACCGGGATATTGGTCAGTTTTTCCCCGGAGAGGGTAGCAACCGACCCGGTCAGGTCGGAACGCTTAACCGAGCCGTAACCGATAACGACGACTTCGTTGAGGAGTTCGGCATCCGAAGCCATAACTACGTTGACTACTCTGCTGTTGCCGACCGGTATTTCCTGTGTGGTGAATCCAACATAGGAAAATACCAGCGTATCGCTGGGCGACGCGCTGACCTCGAAGTTGCCGTCGATGTCAGTGATCGTTCCTGCTCCGCTGCTTTTTACCAAAACGTTCACCCCGATCAGGGCTTCCTCCTCGGCGGATGAAACTTTCCCGCTTATGGTGTTTTGGGCCATTGCCGGGACCGAACCCAACAATAAGGAGAAAAACAGCAAGACGAATGGTTTTTGTAAAATTCTGAATTTCATAGATAAGATTCGTTAAACGAGGTGTTGATCAAAATATTATTGCAAAATTAAGACCCCCCTTTGGATAATGCCGGTTTTGCCGGTATTCAAAAATTAACAAATGAATAGCCTGGATTAACATGCCGGACGGCCTGATAATGCGTGAATTTTAAAGGCTTTGACTTGCCCGGTATTTGTCAGGATTTATCTGTGCGAAGGCGCCGGCCCGGAATCAGGAAGGTTAAAAAATGCGCAGTCAGGCCAATAGAGGAAAGGGCCGTAATGCGGGAGAGGGCGAGCCTGACTTCGCTGACTTCGTCTGCTATAGGTGAGAGGGTGAGAGGGTGAGAGGGTGAGGGGGTGAAGTCGGGCTCTTTTTGCCTCTTTTGTAAAAATGCCCGTTAATGTGGAGGGGACCGTTCAGCA
>JACJYC010000026.1 GCA_020636325.1 Lewinellaceae bacterium | reverse complement strand
TCGTCCAGGCCCGTGGTCATGGTGATATGGTGCCTGATTTTGATCAGGGCTTCCTTGTCCGGCGGGCATTGGGTCCAGCCCACGCCCAGGTAATCCGAGGAAGTGTCGTCGATGCTCAGCAGGCCGTCCTCCTGCGCCAGGCCGACCATTGTGCCGGTCAGGCTTTTCCCGGCCGAAGCCCAGTACCAGAGCGAATCGCGGGTGAAGCTGTCGAAATAATGCTCCACGGCGATCTTGCCGTCCTGCAGGATGATGAAGGCTTTGGAGTTCTTTTCATCCAGCCATTGCAGGGTTTCAGCCAGGGCGGCCTCCTGCCAGCCGAGTTCCGCGGGCGTCACCGTCGACCACACGGTACCTGAGAGGGGCGGGAAATAGAGATTCTGGGCCTGGCTGCCGAATGCGCACAAAACAGCCAGGAGGCAAAAGGGTAAGCGAATGAACATAGGTTTTTTGTAGGGTTTAGACTCCGGATTCTCCAAAAGGTTTATTGAAGGCCGGCAGGATCTTCCTATCTGGCGCAGAGGGGAAAAAATTCATTCGTTTTGATCAATAAGGATCATTTATGCCGTTCATTCTCAAGGTCTGTCCGAAACCTGGTCTTCTTCCATCCGAAGAAAACGCTTTGCATTATTATACAGGATATCCCGCTTCTGTTCCTTTGTCAAAAAGGGCGCCTGTTGAATCGATTCAACAGCTGCGCCGATTTTTTCCGGCCATTGCATCTGATCAGACCCAAACATTATTCGCTTTCCAAGACCGGCCCGGATCAATGCTTTCAGATAGTCATAAAAAGCTGTACGGGGAATTACCCAGGTAATGGTTGAAACGTCCGCATAGAGTTGGGGATATTGGTACATCATTGCGATCATTTCTTCCTTGTAGGGATAACCGGCATTCTCGACATAAAGCCGCAGCTTGGGGTGGCGAACCAGAACGTCCTCCAGGAGCAGGGGATTGCCTGCGGCTGATCGAAAACCTGGCATATATGGGCCTATACCCAGGGTGTGAATAAGAACCGGGACGTCAAGCTCCTCTGCGAGGGCGAAATAGGGCCGGAGGGCCGGATCGTTGGGAGCAATGCCGAGGAGTTGTGTTCCGATCTCTCCCATACCCATAAGATGACCCGAGGCATACTCTTGTCTGAGCTTTTCCGGATCCGGTGACCCGGGTTTCAGGATGAAGGGCGCCGCAATAAAGCGTTCGGGAGCCTTCCTTTTCCATTCCATTACTGTTGTAAGGTCAACACCGCTTAGAAAGCCCTTGACAATATTGTTGCGGTCCATAATCTCCAGCGTTTTCTCCAACAGTTTTGCGGGGTCGGCAATTGCCGGGACATCACCTTCGCAGGGTTCGGGCCGACACAAGGATGGTGTCCCTGGGGGCATCATATGGGGAAGCCCTGTATGCATGTGCATATCAATGATGGGCTGTTGTTGATCTTCAGGATTATCCTGAGCAAAAGCGGTCAGGCTCTCTATTAAAAGGAATGATATAATGATCAGACTTTTCATAATGTTAACATTTTATTTGAAATTGAAAATTGAGGCAGTTCGAATCCGTTTCGAATGCATTGTTTGCCCTGGATGATCTCACCAGGCGAATGCTTGTTGAATTTTATTTTATTTCCTGGCCGGCCCGATTGGTAGCGATATGATTGGCAATATATCCGGCGTCCTTGCCCACCCCCATGATCAGAGAGGAGCTGAGGGTGCGTTGAAACGGCATCCCGATGAAATACAAGCCAGGCTGGCCGAGGACAACTCCTCGATCGTGCCGCGGAAAACCAAAGTTGTCAAAAATGGGAAGATCTATCCAGGAGTAGTCCGTCACGAATCCGGTACACCAGATGACGTTTTTCACTTTCAGCACACGTCCGTCCTCCAGCATAGGAAAGCCGTCACTTATTCCTTTTGTCCGTCCAACCCATTCAACACCTGCTTCCTTTAATTTCTTTTTAGTGCCTCCTGCCCGGGGGATGCCGCGAGGGGGATAAAAGAAGTGTCTGCGCATCATGCGCCCGAGCGGGTTGGCCACGTTCAATACCTTTGTGGCGGCAAAAACAATGAGGGCAGTGATGAGGCGGCCGGAAAAATTATCCCGGACAACAGG
Organism: Lewinellaceae bacterium; assembly: GCA_020636325.1. GTDB lineage: Bacteria > Bacteroidota > Bacteroidia > Chitinophagales > Saprospiraceae > JACJYC01. The sequence continues at coordinate 65,959 of JACJYC010000026.1, read as the reverse complement.
TTCTTCCCCCACATCTCTGCCGGAGAGCCAGACCTGATGATCCGGCGCCATATCCAATGCGATCTCGGCGCCTGATTGGCCTGCGCCCACTACGAGAACAGGGCCATCCTGAACCTGCGACGGGCTCTGATATGCGGAGGAATGAAACCGGACAATTTGCGGGGCCAGTTCGTCAGCAAAATCCGGGATGCGGGGATGATGAAAGGGGCCCGTAGCCACGACCACATTGCGAGCGGAAATAATTTCATTTCCGGTTTGAATACGATAATGGTCCCTTTCGGCGCTTACATGGGTTACTTTCACGCCGGTTCTTACCGGAAAGCCGAACCGGGAAGCGTAAGCCTCGAGGTATTCCGCGATATCCTCCTTACCCGGGTACGACCGGGGAGGCCCTGGGTAAGGCATACCGGGCAAGCTATCGTAGCGTCCCGGTGTAAACAGGCGGAGCGATTTCCACCGTTTTCTCCAGGCTGCTCCCACCCTGTTGTTCTCTTCCAGAATGACGCAAGGCATATTTTGTTTGGTGAGGTGCCAGGCTGTTGCCAGGCCTGCCTGACCGCCGCCGATAATTACAGTTTCGTATTGTCTGTTCCGCATAGTTTTGGTTTTCAGGGCTAGTGGCGCGCTATTTAAGTGGCGCCTAAGTTTTGCGCCACTAGTATTCCTTAAAAGAGCTCAAGGCAAAATTAAAGCAAGTCAAGGCATGGCGCATCGGTGTGTTTGCCCAATTATGCGGAAGATGGGAATGGGTAAAATTACCCATTAAAGAAACAGGGGCAGTGAGGGCTGAATAATGGGCTGCCTGCCGCAAACCTGGCCCTCCTTACAGATCGTTATCCAGCAACTGATTGGTGAAGGCAAAAGCAGTCGCCTCCACTCTTGACGAAACACCAAGTTTATTGAAAATGTTACTGACATGGCGATCAACGGTTCGCTCACTGATAAATAATGCATCGGCAATAGCCTTGTTGGTTTTGCCAGATATGACAAGGCGCAATACCTGGAGTTCACGCAGTGAAAGGCCGTGAGCCCCGGAATGACGGTCCTTTTTCAACAAATGATTGACCCGTTCCAGATCCGGTAAGGCCCCGAGTTGTTCGTAAACCCATTTAGCGGCCATCAACGCTGCCGCTGCGTTATCCTTATCGTTCAATTCCTGGTAAACGAGCCCTTTCAGTTCTCTGGAGGCAGCTGATTCATAAGGAAAATTCAACGCATTCCAGAATTTCAGTGCCTTTTGCAGGTGATCCAGGGCCGGTCGTAGGCTTCCTTTTACAAAAAGCACTTTTCCCAGGCAATGTGAACACATGGCCAGGAGATAGGGTACATTGAAATCCCTTGCGATGCCGCATAATTCCTGACCGGCTTCAAGAGCGTCCTCGGTACGTTTTGAAGCGATCAAAATGTCCACCGCTGCGGGGAGCAGCTCCGCGCGTCTTTTTGGATCCTTTGTTTCTTGTAAAGTATTCCTGATGGAAGTTTCCGCCGCATTTGTCTGCCTTTGCGCCAGGCGCAACAGGGCTAGCGCGGGTTGCGGATTTCTCCCCCTTTTGGCAGCCTCATGACAGCAGTCTTCCGCTTCCTTGTAATTTCCAATCAGGCGATGCAACTCGGCCTGGCGGTAATAGGCCTCAGCTGCAGCCGGCTCACCGCGATGTTGAGTCAACAGATTACACGCATCCTTGGTTTCCTCCAGCGCCTTGGGCCATTCCCCGTGAAACTGGAAGATTTCGGCCCTTCGCACCAGGCATTCCCCCCTGAAGGGGACGAGATCCGGTTGCGCCTCGCACCATCGGGTCAGGGCTGCGGTCCATTCCTGCGCTCTTTCCAGGTCCCAGACCTTGCGGCAGGTTTCGATGACTGCACAATAGACTATACCCTTTAACAATGGAAAGACTTCTTCCGTTTCTATGGTTACCATCGTTTCATCCAGCAGTTTGATCCCTTTGGCTACTTCCCCCTGCCGGATCATTGCCTGTCCTAACCCCAACCTGCCGAGCGCAAGCAGGTCAACATTGCGAAATTGTTCACCGGCTGATACAACCCGTTCAAATATCCGTTGGGCTTCGGCGCCATGTCCTGCCGAGAGCTCACCTAATGCCTTCGGAATGAGAAGCAAACCTTTCTCCGGGCTGTCTTCAGGGTGTTCATCGCTGATAAGCCTTTCGCCTCTGGCAAACCATCCGCCGCTTCGGGCCTTTTCACCGGCATTCATCAACATTAACCCCAACCAAAAAGCACACCGTACAGCTGGTTTAATCTTATCCTGATCGAGATACCCCTGGTGAGCGCGTTCCAGAAGCTGAAAACTTTCCGCATCCCTGCCGATCAGGTAAGCTGCCAGCGCAAGTTTTTCCAGTTCTGTGGGAACCAGCGCACTTTCCTGGTCAGCATTTAACAGTCGGACATAAACCTCAACCCATTTTTCAAATCTTTGCATATCAGCTTAACGGCGCCTTTTCTGCCTAGAGTATATAATAAGGTTTTTCATAATCGAACACCAGGTCTTCCACCACCCCTTCGGGAATTTCTTCCTTTACCGGATCATAAAAAATTTCACTTCTATTTAAAAGACAAATGGCATCCATAGCATATTGATAAGCATCCCCTTAACTTTTGCCGGTAGAAATGCCTGAATAAAAAGCAGAGGAGAATGTTAGTGAAGCTTTTTCAGATAAAATGCCTTAAATACGTAGCATCCCCCGTCCGCCATAGCCCCAGGCGAAGGCGGGCAGTACCTTCACACTGAGCGAAGCCGACTCCGTCGGCCATAGGCAAAGACTTCGTCGACCGGAGGCCGAAGTGCAGTATCCAGTATCAAGCATCAAGTGCCCAGCATCAAGTATCCAGCATCAAGCACCCAGCATCAAGCACCCAGCATCAAGTATCCAGCATCAAGTATCCAGCATCAAGTATCCAACATCAAGCACCCAGCATCAAGTATCCAACATCAAGCACCCAGCATCAAGTATCCAGCATCAAGTATCCAGCATCAAGCACCCAGTATCAAGCATCCCCGTCCGCCATAGCCCTAAGGCGGCGGGCAGCCTCAAGCATCCCTCAACGCCCGCCGCAAGATCTTCCCCACGTTCGTCTTCGGCAACTCCGTCCGGAATTCGATGACCTTGGGCTGTTTGTACCCCGTCATGTTTTCGCGGCAATAGGCCTTGAGTTCGGCCTCGGTGAGCGACTTGTCCTTTTTCACCACAAACAATTTGACCACTTCGCCGGATTTTTCATCCGGGATGCCGATGGCGGCCGCTTCCAGCACTTTGGGATGCCCGGCCACCACTTCTTCCACCTCGTTGGGATATACGTTGAAGCCGGAAACGAGGATCATATCCTTCTTGCGGTCCACGATCTGGAAGAACCCGTCTTCCGACATCTGGCCGATATCGCCGGTGCAGAGCCAGCCGCCGTCTATGATCGTTTTGGCGGTCTCGTCGGGGCGGTTGTAATACCCTTTCATCACCTGCGGGCCCTTCACCTGGATCTCTCCGGGCTGGCCGGGTCCCAGAACGGCCTTGGTGTCCACATCCACAATGCGCACATCCGTACTGGGCACGGGCAGGCCGATAGAACCGAGGCGGCCGGTACCGTCGAGCGGATTGACCGTCACAACCGGCGAAGATTCCGTCATGCCGAATCCTTCGGTCAGGAAACACCCCGTCAGCTGCTGCCATTTTTCGGCCACAGGGCGCTGGACGGCCATGCCGCCCCCGACCGTGATCTTGAGCGCGCCGAATTGCACCTTCTGGAAATCAGGATTATTGACCAGTCCGTTGAACAGCGTATTCACCCCGGTCATCATGGTGATGGGGTATTTTTGAAAGACCTTGGCCACCGATTTCAGGTCGCGGGCATTGGTGACGAGAATATTCTGAGCCCCGATGCTCATCAGCACCAGGCAGTTGACGGTAAATGCGAAGATATGGTACAGCGGCAGCGGGCAGATCGCGATCTCGTCCTTTTCCATGAAAAACGGCAACATCCACGCCCTGACCTGCTGCATGTTGGCCACCAGGTTGCGGTTGGTCAGCATGGCGCCTTTCGACACGCCCGTAGTCCCTCCGGTATATTGGTGCACGATCACATCATCGGGGCTGCCGGTAAAGGGCTTGATGGTGAATCGCCGGCCCTGTTTCAGGGCGTCCGAAAAACTCACGGTATTGGACAGGCTGTATTTCGGCACCATTTTCCGGATGGAGCGCACAGCAAAATTGACCAACCGGCCTTTGACCGCGCCGAGCATTTCACCGATGCTGGTCAGGATGACCGTCTTGATCTGGGTCTCGCCGAGGATCTTCTCCAGGTTGGCCGCAAAGTTCTCCGCGATCACAATGGCCTTGCAACCCGAATCGGTGAACTGATGCAGCATCTCGCGCGGCGTGTACAACGGGTTGGTATTCACCACGATCAGGCCGGCCCGCATAGCGCCGAAAAGTACGATCGGATATTGCAGCAGGTTGGGCATCATCAGCGCGATCCGGTCGCCGGGCTCAAGACCGCGGGAGTGCAGGTAGGCCCCGAACTGCCGGGACAGTTTATCCACCTGATCAAAGCTCAGCGTCTTGCCCATGCAGGTGAACGCCGGCCGGCTGCCGTATTTTTTGAACACGTCTTCCAGCATGGCTACCAGGGTCGGATAGGCATCCGGATCGATATTGGCGGGCACGCCTTTGGGATAATGTTTCAACCATGGTCTTTCCTCGCTCATATATTGCAACTGCGTTTAAAGTAGTTTTCCAAATATCATTTCATTTCCGGCTAAAAGTACAAATTTTATCATTATTCCCGAGGGCGACACTGAAAATTGCTTCATTTTCAGGAAACTGCGGGGTTCATTACCTGTTGATTTTAAAGGATTTTATTTGGATAACCCGGTTAAATTGGGTACCTTTGCGCCCGCTCGTGGCGAAAGGGTTAAACCTGAGGCCGGGCAGCCGCTCCGACAGGCGGCAGGCAGTAACCATATTTTTTAACCAAAAGCATTCTTTCAATGCTGCAAGAAGAAGAAAAAGATTTGCAAGATCAGGCGGATGAAACCCCTGAAACCGAGGCTCAGGACGAGCTTCAGGACCAAGCTTCCGAACAGGAAGAAGAAACCACTACAACCGACACTTCCGACGACGACGACAATACCGGCGGCAACACCGAAGAAGAGGAAGAAGAAGCCAAGCCTGTGGTACTGGTCAAGAAAAAGATCGAAGACGAAGAAGAGTCCGAAGACGAAGAGGAAGAAGAGGAGGAAGACGATGTTGACCGCATCCTGGAAGAAGCCGCTGCAGCGCGCACGCCGCACGACGACTTTGACTGGAAGCGCAGCAGCAAGCACGGTGTGACCTACTCGCAGGAAGAACGCGCCGATCTGACCGAAAAGTACGACGCTACGCTGAATTCGATCCTGGAGAACGAAATCGTTGCCGGCAAGGTAACCTCCATCAGCAGCGGCGATGTCGTTCTGGACATCAACTACAAGAGCGACGGCCTCATTTCCCTGTCTGAATTCCGGGATATGCCGGAGATCAAAGCCGGCGACCTCGTTGAGGTTTATGTCGAGCAACAGGAAGACGGCCGCGGCCAACTGGTGCTCTCCCGCCGCAAAGCCAAGTTGCTGCGCGCCTGGGAACGCATCAAAGACTCCTACGAAAACGGCACCGTCATCACCGGCACCGTCATCAGCAAGACCAAAGGCGGTCTTATTGTCGACTGCGGCGGCCTCGAAACCTTCCTTCCGGGTTCACAGATCGACATCAAGCCGATCATCGACTACGATGCATACGTGGGTAAAACCATGGAATTCAAAGTCGTCAAGATCAACGAAGTCATCAAGAACGCCGTTGTCTCGCACAAGGCCCTCATCGAAAGCGACCTCGCCGAACAACGCGAAGCCATCATCGCCAGCCTCGAAAAAGGCCAGGTACTCGAAGGCCTCGTCAAGAACATCACCGACTTCGGTGCGTTCCTGGATCTGGGCGGCGTCGACGGCCTGCTCTACATCACCGATATTTCCTGGGGCCGGATCAACCACCCCAACGAGGTATTGCAGCTCAACCAGAAGATCAACGTCGTTGTACTCGATTTCGACGAGAACAAGAAGCGGATCTCTCTCGGTCTCAAGCAACTGACCCCGCACCCGTGGGAAGTCCTCAGCCAGCAGATCGAAGAAGGTTCCACCGTCAAAGGCAAGATCGTCAATATCGAAGATTACGGCGCATTCCTCGAGATCCAGCCGGGTGTCGAAGGGTTGATCCACGTCTCCGAGGTCAGCTGGAGCAACCAGCCGATCAATGCCCGCGAATACTTCAAACTGGGCCAGGAATACGAAGCCAAAGTGGTGACCATCGACCGCGAAGAGCGCAAGATGAGCCTCTCCATCAAGCAATTGGCTGCCGACCCGTGGGATACCATCGCAGAAAAATATCCGGTGGAAAGCCGCCATACCGGCGAGGTCAAAAACCTCACGCCTTACGGTGTCTTTGTTGAGCTGGAAAAAGGCATCGGCGGTATGATCCACATCTCCGACCTGTCCTGGACCAAGCGCTACGGCCACCCGTCCGAGTTCACCAAGGTCGGCGAAAAGATCGATGTGATGATCCTGGATATCGACCGCGAGAACCGCAAACTCTCGCTGGGCCGCAAGCAACTGGACGAGAACCCATGGGATACCTTCGAAAACGTGTTCCCGGTCGGTTCTTACCACGAAGCTACGCTGGTTCGTCGCGACGACCGCGGCGCCATCCTCCTGCTGCCCTACGGCCTGGAAGCTTACGCTCCGCTGAAGCATATCCGCAAAGAGGACAACTCGCTGGCTGAAGTAGACGAAACGCTGACCGTGAAAGTCATCGAATTCAACCGGGACGACAAACGGATCATGGTTTCCCACCTGCGCTACCTGGAAGATATCCGCCGCGAAGCGGACGAACAGGTCAAAAAAGCAGACAAGGACGACCGCGACCGCACGCGTCAGGCCGTTAAAAAACAGCAATCCTCTATCGAAAAGAGCACCCTCGGCGACCTGGACGTGTTCTCCGAACTGAAGGAAATGTTGAACGATAATCCGGAGGAATAATCTCCTTCTGACTACTATTTTCCTGAAGTCCCGGATCGGAGTTTTGCTTCGGCCCGGGATTTTTTTTATTCTTGTTTATTGTTGTTTGTTGTCGTTTATTGTTGTTTGTTGTTGTTTGTTGTTGTTTGTTGTAGGTTAATGCGAGCCAACCATCATAAACAACCATAAACAATCATTAAACCATCATAAACCCGCCTCCGCCGAGGCTATGGCGGACGGCGCCATCATAAACAACCATAAACAACCATAAACAATCATTAACCATCATAAACCCGCCTCCGCCGAGGCTATGGCGGACGGCGCCATCATAAACGGACGGCGCCATCATAAACAACCATAAACCATCATAAACCCGCCTCCGCCAAGGCTATGGCGGACGGCGCCATCATAAACCCACCCATGGCAGAGCAGAACTTCGTCGATTACGTAAAAATATGCTGCCGTTCCGGACACGGAGGAGCGGGCTCAAAGCATTTCTTCCGCTCCAAACACAACCCCAAGGGCGGGCCCGACGGCGGTGACGGCGGCCGGGGCGGGCATATCATCCTGCGCGGCAACCGGAACGTCTGGACCCTCCTGGCCCTGAAATACCGCAAACACGTGATTGCCGGCAACGGCGTCAACGGCAGCGAGAACAACAGCACCGGCGCTTTCGGCGCAGATGTCATCCTGGAGGTCCCGCTGGGTACCGTTGCCCGGGATGCCGAAACCGGCGAAGTGGATTTTGAGATCACCCGACACGAAGAGGAAAGGATACTGGTGCCCGGCGGGCGGGGCGGCAAAGGCAATACCTTTTTCAAATCCGCCACCAATCAGACCCCCCGGTTCGCACAACCCGGTGAAGAAGGCCTGGAGCAATGGAAAATCCTTGAGCTCAAAGTACTGGCCGACGTCGGATTGGTCGGCTTTCCCAACGCCGGCAAATCAACCTTCCTGTCGGTCATGACGGCCGCCAAACCGGAGATCGCCCCCTACCCTTTCACCACCATCGTACCCAACCTCGGGATCGTTCAGTACCGCGACGGCCGGTCCTTCGCCATCGCCGATATCCCGGGTATCATCGAGGACGCCCACCTCGGAAAAGGCCTCGGACACCGCTTCCTGCGCCATATCGAACGCAACGCCACCCTCCTGTTCATGGTCCCCTGCGAAGCCGAGGACATCAACAAGGAATACAATATTCTCCTCAGCGAACTCCGCCATTATAACCCGGAACTCCTCGACAAGCCGCGCATCCTGGCCATCACCAAATGCGATATGATCGACCAGGAACTGATCGAAATGCTCAAACCCGGCATACCAAAGGACGTACCGCATATCTTCATCTCTTCCGTCACCGGTATGGGCATCGATCGGTTAAAGGACCTCCTTTGGGAAACCGTCAGCACCCACCGCGCTCAACTTCCTGAAATCGAAGCCGCCGAACCCGAACGGACGGCTTTTGAATGGGAGGAGGAGTGAGACAGTTGTCAGTTGTCAGTTGTCAGTTGTCAGTGGTCAGTGGTCAGTCAGCCTGCCTGCCGGCCGGCAGGTTGTCAGTTGTCAGTTTCCGCCCGATGAAGCCTTGTGCGTAGCGACGGAAGATTTTCCGTCGCAATTTCCATCGCATTCACCAAAATTCTCACCTCCCTTAAAAACGGCAGCGCGGGCCGTCAGGTCCGCCATGTCAAGGTTAAAGGATAAAGTAGAAAGGTTAAAGATGCCAAATGGCAGTAGCGACGGAAGATTTTCCGCCGTCGCATTCACCAAAATTCTCACCTCCTTAAAACGGCAGCGGGTTGAAAGGTTTGCCAAATGGCAGTAGCGACGGAAGATTTTCCGTCGCATTCACCAAAATTCTCACCTCCCTTAAAAACGGCAGCGCGGGCCGTCAGGTCCGCCATGTCGGTAGCATCCCGGTTGCATTTTTACGTCTCCGGCCTGTAGGGCCGGTATATGATGGCCCCGGACACCCCCCGGTCCGATGGAACAAGTTAATATTCATTTCGCAAGTCGGAGACTTGAGGGTATCCGCGGCGAGGCGCAGCCTCTGGCGGACGATAGGTTAAAGATGCCAAATGGCAGTAGCGACGGAAGATTTTCCGTCGCATTCACCAAAATTCTCACCTCCCTTTAAAACGGCAGCGCGGGCCGTCAGGTCCGCCATGTCGGTAGCATCCGGTTGCATTTTTACGTCTCCGGCCTGTAGGGCCGGTATGTGATGGCTCCGGGCAGGACCTTATGTACCCACTGGGCGATTATACGTCATTCAAGTACCGAATTTGTTTTTCATTGTCAATAACTAGCCATTCTGGATTCCAATGGTCTGGCCGATTAGCTCAAGATGACTTTCTCCATTTTGATAAAATTCATGTAAGTTACCCTTGGTCGGTAGCTCTAACAAACAATAATTCGTATAGTATTTTGATTCTGAGCTTCCCAGCGATACACCTTAAGGCTATTATTTCTTCGTCCTTTCCAACCCGTTCCAAATTCCTGCTAAATAAGATACTTCCGGGTAAGAATTGTCGCTGTCTTTTTTGAAAAAAGTAATTTGATGGAATCATATGTGGTTCTTGAGTTCTATTCTGTTTTGTAGAGCTTCTTTACGGCTATTTTTTATACCAAAGTCAGGAAAAAATTCACTTGAAAGTGGCTTTTAAGAAATACCAGAAAAGTTCGTTGATTCTTTTAAAGTTGCCTTCGGGGCGCACCAGTATCTCCGATCATTGGAATTTTTCCATAATTTAATGGTAATCGTTCCAAAGGAGTCGGAGGGGTTGAGGGTTCGCGGCAGGCGGCCTAATGCCTGCATATTTCGCTTCAGGCCTGCAAGTTTAAGCATCCTCCGAAAACAGCAATGCCAGACCGGAAACATCGGCCTGGCATTGCCATTTGGATCGGAATAAATGCCGGTATAAAAATCAATTCAACTGGAACCGCACCACTACCCCGCCGGAAGTATCCAGCCTCGGATAACCGGCCGAAGTCTTCGGAACCGTCTTCCGGTAGTCGAAGAACAGGCGCAAGGACAACCGCCTGTTGAGCTTGTATTCCGCTGACGGCGAGATCTGCAGAGAATAATTACCCCTGGTCGGTTCGAACTCGGCGCCGTCCAGTTTTTGCGCCACCGTAATATCGTCCCGAAGCGAGAACAGGAACTGAATGTCCAGGTCCTGGCTTTGCAGCTGGCCGCCGCGGCCGCCGCTTCCCGGGCGTTGTTGCTGCTGGTTCGGCTGTTGCTGATCCGTATTGGACGGGCGCTTCTTGCGCTTGTTGCCGGTCAGGAAGCCGATCTCAACGCCGCGCATCAGGTAGCCGAACCCAAAGGTGGCTTCCTTCGAACGGTTTTCCGACAACAACGTGTTGGTCACATTCAACGACAGGCTCCGCTGGGTTACGTACTCAAAGTTGAAGGACATGCCGTTCTGCAAGTTGGCCTCAATCCCCAGAAGCGGTGCAAATCCTTCCTGAATGGCGACGTCCGGGATCTCCAGGCGCGGGAAGAAGTTGTAATTGACCGTATCAATGAACACGTTCTTGCTCTTGCCGCGCAGGTAGGACAGGTTGGTCCGGTAGCTGTTCACCGTCAGCGTGGATCGGTAGGAATGGGTCAGGTTGAAGTTCGAGAAAATATTCTTGAACAAGGGTATCTTGGACAGGCCGTTGTAATTGAGGCGCCAGTTGAGGCGCGGCATCGTTTCAAACAGGTCCAGGCTTACCGTATTCGGATCAACGCCGGTATAGGTCGCGATGAACGCCGGGATGAGGACGTCCTGCTGGTTCCGGCCATACCCTTCGGTATAGCCCAGTTGCCCCAGGTTGGGGTCTTCGTGGGTGCCGGTACCGAGGCGCTGGGACACGACCAGGCGGTTGTTGCTGAATTTATTGAACTGGTCAACCACGTCGGTGTCCTTGCCCTTGAAGAGGGTCTTGAGGGCCGAATAGGTCACCGTCATGGAACCCAATTCCGAAGGAACGGCGTGGGCATACCCGTCGATTCCATTCACATCCAGGTTCTTGAAGGTCTCGGTATGATCCTGCGTATAAGAGCGGTTGGCTTCGATGTCGACCCGGAAGTCCTTGAACGGTTCCAGGGTCAGTTTGCCGTCATAGGTCTGCGTATAGCGCTGGATGACATCCTGGTTGAGGAACAGGCTATGGGTGATCCATTTCCGGTTTTCGTACAGCCAGTCGCCCGATTTGTAGTAATCCCCCTCATTGAGCGTCCGGATCTTCGGTTGAATGCCGGCCACAAAATCCCATCCGGGCGCTTTGAAGCCCTCCGACAAGCCCAGCAACTTGGTCTCCGGCGTGAAACCGGGCACCACCGTTTCGAATCGTTCCTGGTAATTCAGGCGGACTTTCCGGATCAGCAACAGCGGCCGGACGACGACCCGTTCGATGGCGCTCGGCTCCCGGTCCTTCTTTTTCTTGTTGTTGTCATCATCCTTATTGTTGCTGTTGCGCGGTTCGCGGGTGGGCGTCTTTTCGTCGGTATTCCGGCTTCTGCCCGTCCGGCTCGGCGTTTTGCCCTTGTTGATCTTCTTGAGATAGCCGAACTTGTCGTAGAATTTCTCAAAGTTCAGATCGGCCGTGATTTGCCGGTTCTGGTTGTTCTGAATGACGTTGCCCAGGCTGTCGGCGTTGAGGGCGGCCCGGTTCCAGCGATATCCGGCCTGGTATTGGGCGCGCACCTGCATCCAGTCCATGAACGGCAATTGCCGCAAGGGCAGGTTATAGCTCAGGTTGATGCTGTGTTCGTATCCTTTGGGCCGGCCCAGGTCCTTGATGCTGCTCCAGATGCTGTCCCGCCGGTATTTGTCGATATTGGCAATGGTCGGGTCTTCCAGCATCCTGATCTCGTCGGGTTCGTCGATATAGGACAAGGAGGAGGCGTTAAAGGTCAATTTCAGCGACTTGGTCAGGTCCCAGGTCAGGTCGTAGTCCCTTTCCCAGGTAAAGCGCTTGTTGAAGAACGAGTTGAATTTCTCGTCAACGCCGGCAAAACGGTAACGGGTCTTGGCAAACTGCCGCTCCATAATGCTGGTGAAGAAGAAGGAGTTGGGCAGCGGATTGAAGTTGAATTCCCGCAGCCATCGCAGCCACTCGCTCTTGCCCCCGACCTTCTTGAACGGCTCCAGGTAGGTAGCCGGCCGGCTGTACTTGTAATCCAGGCCGCCGGTCTCGCGGCGATCGCGCTGGAACTCGATGAGCGGATCGTGGAATTCGGTTTCGGTATGGGAGTAACTCACACTGAAGTTCTCGATATCCCAGGGCATGGGTTTTCGGTCGCCTCCGCCTGTTCGATCCTTTCCGACATCCGTGAAGTTATAGGTCTTGATATTGGTCACTTCCTCGGCCTGTTCCCGGATCTCTTTTCGTTCTTCCTGGGTCTGGGCCTGATTGATCTTGTCCTTGAGCTTGATATCGAAATCATAAGGGTCGTATTCCGGGGTCTTGGTCACGTTGGACACCTGCGCGTAGAACGGCAGGCGGATGCCCCATTTTTCAGGGAAGAACTTGCCCAGTTGCAGGTTGGTGGCCACGTCATACCCCTTGATCTCTTCGCGGCTCCGCTCGGTCACCCCGTCATCGAGGGCGCCGAAGCCCACCGAATTGAGGTTGCCGGAAAGGGTCAGGTTCCCCAGGTCGGCCAGTTGCATGTCCATCCGGGCAACTGCCGCCAGACCGCCGCGCTCATCCAGCCCGGCTACCCGCAGTTCGTTCACCCAGATCTCCGTCGAATAGGCCGCGCCGTCATTCTTAGGGTTGCGCACCCCGATCATGAATCCCCGTACGTAGCCCAGGTTGGGATTTCCCTTCACCTTGATCACATGGGAATGGAGCGGGTCGGACGGGTCAAGCACCTTGATGTATTCATCCGATTGGTTGGCGTTGACCTGATTCCGTTCTTCCTTCAGCTGCCGCAGGATGGTCAGTTGGAAATTGAATTCATTTTCGGGTTTCCAGACTTCCCGCTTGTATTCCGGGAAAACGGGGTTTACCCCCGAGACCTTATCCGGGTCCGATATGGAAAGCGGGATCTCGTATTCATAGTAGTTGTTCTGGAAGTCGCTGCCTATCCGGACAAAGATCCGGAGTTCGCCTTCCGGAATGGAATAGACCGGGTTGCGCTCTTCAGCGTGGACGAACATCTTGAGCTTGTCGTACACCCGGAGGTCGAGGTCGGTATTTTTGAAAATGGCCCGCGCGTCGCCGTCGCACAGGTTATCGATCCGCATCGACAGCGATTGTTCGTTCTGCAGGGTGGTGAATACGCCGAGGGATTGTTCCCGCTGGATACCTTCCGGCAGGGTATAGTTGAAGGGCGTACGCCGGCTGTTCTCCTCAATGTTTACAGCGTCTACGTCAACCGTGGTTTCCTGGTCGTCGCAGGCGATCGTCTGAGAGCCTTTCGGCGTAAGGTCCTGGGTATACCGGCGCCACTGGTTGCGCACCAGTTCCATTTTAGCGAAGCGCAGCACGGTCGGCTCCTGGAAGCCGCGCATATAGAGGCGCATGAAGCGGATGGAGCGGAAGTCCCGGATACCGCCGATGCTCTTTTTCTGCGGGCCGTTGAGGGGCACGCGGAAACGATACCAGACCCGGCGTGAAGTGGGATCTTCGATCTTGTCGGTGATGAACGGCGTACCCGATACATCGATTTCCCGCTGGTTGAACTGGTCGCGCTTGATCGGGATCTCGTATTGGAAATAGGATTCCGTTTCGTTCAGGGTATTGTCCTGGTTCAGGTCCTCGGCATCCGGCAGGTTGGTAGCCGATTGGCGGAACTGGTTATCCTGGTTGGAGCGCGAGTTGCCCTGCGGGTTATTGAAATCGCGGTACCGTTCGAGCACGCCCGCCGTATTGGGGAAGCTGGCATCGTTGTAATACCGGAAGTTGTCGTTGGAGGGGTCGCGGGCCACCCTGGCGCCGGTAGTGGCATTGAGGGCGGTGATGGCGCTGACGTAGGAGGCGAATTTTTCCCGTTCGCCGTCGTCATTCAACCCGTCAAAACCGACGTCCTGCGCTTCCCGGTTGCCGGGATCATTGTCGAATGCCCGGGTGATCTGTTGTCCGACCGGTACAACCGACCAGATGGTCTCGTCCGTCGGCCTGTTGGGGCTGGTCGGGCCGGGCAGGCCGTTCTCAAAGAACTTCCGGGAGTCCTTCAGGATATCCTCCGAGATATTGCCCAGGTTGATGTAAAGGGTGCCTTCTTTCTTCTCGCCGTCGGTAGCGGCCAGCGCCGCATCGTCCGGGTCGAGGAAAGGGCTCAGCATCCAGAATTCGAGGAATTCGATATTGGCGGACTGGAAGTCGTTATTGTTCAGCGCGCGCATGATACCGCCCCAGCGGGTTTGCGGATCGCGCAGGATGAGCGAGTCGCCGTTGACGGTTACCCCCCGGGTAAGGCTGCCATACCCTGAAGGCGTATCAAAGTTGTACGGGCCGCGTTCGCCGGGATAGAAGGACAGGTCGAAGGTCCGGAAGTTCCGGGCCTGGTCGATCGGCACCTGCACATTGGGGAAGACCTCTTCCTGCGGCACAATGCCGGTATACGGTTTGCGGTCCTGGCTGGAACTCCTGGTGACCGGGTCGATCAGGTACCAGTTGAGGCGGGCCCGGTTGGCGCCAGAGGCCAGGGTATTCACGGTCGCTTCCGGGAACAGCGGGTTGTTGTTGTTGCCGTCGTCCTGCGGAACGGAGGCCAATTGCCACTGCGTGACCGGGAAGGTGACGTTGAAGCCGCTCGCGCTGCCTTCGAAGTCGTCGATATAAGAAACGCCGTCCTTGTTCTTTTTGTCCTCATTGATGGCTCGGGCGTGCCCGGGGTTGAGGTAGGCCGCTTCCGCCGACACGGAGATATTGGAGGGCGCTTTGGTGGAAAAGAACGGCAGGGCATCCACCGCCTTGGTCAGCCAGGGCGCTTCACGGCTGAAGTTGAGGTCCAGGCCGTAGATTTTGTTGTTGATGGGGTCGTCGCCGATATTGGTCTTAAAGGTAAAAGGCCTTTCGAACAGTTGGAGGAAAGTGGCCCCGATGGTGAAGTTGGGGTCCAATTCGTAATCCGCCCGCAAGCCCATCATGGTCTTTGACTGGAATCCGAACAGGGTATTGTCTTCAAACGAGACATTGACCGGCACCCCGGAACTGAGGATGGCATCATTGAGGATGCGCACCTTGCCGGTGCCGTAGTCCACTTCATAGTCGCGGCCTTCCACCAGCAGGGCGCCGCCGGCGGTCACGCGGACTGAATTGGGCGGGATATTGAACGCGCCGAGGGATATTTCCGAGGAGACCGAAGACTTGTAGGAGCCTTTGATCACGTAGCGGTTCTTTTCCGGGTATTCGCGGGCCTGGAACAGGGTCTGGGTGTACAATTCCGGATAGGTAAAGGTATCGCGGTATTCCGCATCCAGCTTGTCGGCCAGCGATTGTCCGAACGGTTCGAGCACCGGGAAGATGATCCGGCCGTTGGTCGGGTTGATGGTGACGCCGGGCACGAAGTCGAAGATACCGTCCGGTTGCGGATCACCCTGGGTATTGAGCCGGTCGAGGTTGAACACGCGGATCAGCGGGCGGCCTTCCAGGTTGCTCTTGGGCAGGAAGCGCTTGAGGCCCTTGCCCGGGTCTTCGTAGTAGACGTCGAGTTTGAAGTCCGTCGGGTTCACCTGGTAAGCGCCGGTTGAATAGACGTTCTTCATCATCAGGTCCCAGGTCGGCACGTCGATCCGCTGGGTGGTGCTTTTCAGCATTTTCACAAAGAGGACCTGCGGGGTCTGCTTATTGGGGTCGGTAGAGACGTTATCCCGGCTGACGGACATTTCGCCCACCTGGTAGATCTCGCCGTTGTACTTATATTGGTAGGAAACGGCCAGGACCTGGTCGGGCAATACGTTGACGTTGACGGAGATGAAGCCCAGTTCGGCATTATAGGTGTATTCCCGCGGGTCGAGGCGGCGTGCGCTGACCTTTTCGAAGTCGCGGGCCTGCTGCAATCCGAACTCGGACGATTGCAGGATGGACACCGTTTTATCGATATCGCGGAGGCTTTCGCCCCGGGCGATCAGTTTATCGTATAGTCCGTTGGCCTCGTTGTCGGGCAAGGCTTTACCGTTGTAGATTTCCTGAAATTTCGGGGTAGCCAGCGGCAGAGCGCCTTGCGGGTTCACCAGTCGCGTGGGTTCGCCGAGGTCGGCAAAGGCGACGATGTCCCGGACGTCTTCCACTTCGTTGCGGTCGTTGGTGATCCAGACTTCGAGGTTTTCGAGGTGGAAAAGCGTATTGATCTGAGGAAGGTTCTTCAGGGCGCCTTCAAACGATTCGCGGTTGTAATGGCTGAGGAAGAAGTGGCGGTTCTCGTCGTACTCGTCGGCCTTCACTTCAAATTCCTGGAGCTGGCTGCCGCCTTGCAGCTGGATGGCTTCCCGTTGGGATTTTTGCTGGGACAGGATACCGGTGAGGCGCAGGTGGCCGAACTGGGTTTCGGCCTTGATGCCGAAGAGGCTTTCCGCGCCCTGGATCAGGGTTCCCCTCAGGGGCAGGCTGACGTTACCGGCTTCGATCTTCTTGATGATCTCGTCTTCGCTGAAGAGGTCGGAATTATAATCGAGCTTGATCTGGTTGTCAAAGTCAAATACGGCGGACGTATTGTAATTGGTGGTCAGGTTGAGCTTTTCGCCGATCTTGCCGGTGACGTTCATCTGAATGTCCATATCGAAGTCGAACCCGCCCTGTTTTCGCTGTCGCTCGGTGAGGATGGGGTTGTCGAGGCGCTGGAAATCGACGCCGAAGGTCAGGTCGATGCTGCCCTGGGGCCGGATATCGACGGTATTGCCGCCGAACAGCCGGTCGATGAGGGAGCTTTTCACGTCAAATTTGGCAAAGGGGTCGAGGCTGCTGAGGCCGTCCTTGCCCGTACTGACCCCGGAAAGCTGGTCGAAATACCGGCGTTCCTCCTCCTTTCGGGTATATTCCATGTATTCCTCGAAGGTCATATAGGTTGGGGGCCGGAAGTAGTCATCGCCGATTTTTTCGGAGATGATATACTGGCCCGTAGCCGGGTCGAAATCGACGTTTTGCTCAACGGCGTTGGGGTCCTTCAGGTCGAAGGGATTCTGCGTCTTGTCGTGGATATAATCTCCGTACCTCGGTTGCGGCGGCGGGATGGTATCCTGGGCGGCCAGTACGATATCGCGGCGGTACGGATCATCCAGTCCACCGGAATGGGTGGAAGCGGCGACGGCATAATAACCGGCGACCGTCAACGTCAGGCAGAAGAGTAGTATTGTTCTATTCATAACGATACATGGGATTCTCCGGAAAGGCCGGAGATTAATCTTCATAGCACTTTTAGAAATCAGGATGCGGCTGATGTTAAATACACCAACCACACCAGCGGGTTGCAAATCCTTTCAGTTCTGATGTAAAACGCCCGAACAAAAAACATTTTACCTGAAGGGAGAATTTTAACAATCCGGTCAGGACAACTCCTTTAGCGCGGCCTTGATCAGGCCTTCAACTGTGGGATTGTCCGAGTCCAGACGGATTATCCTGTTCAAGGCGCGTTGTACGTGAATGCGGTTGAAACCCAAAGCTACCAATGCAGATAACGCCTCTTCCCGCATTGTATTGTTTTGGGGGGCCAAAGGTACTGCCAATTCCCCACCTTCTTTCATAACGCGGTCTTTTAAATCGAGGATGATCTGCTTGGCGGTCTTCGGGCCGATGCCCTTGACCCGCCGGAAGGCCTCTACGTCTTCGCCGACGATGGCCGCCCGGATCTCGTCCGGATTCATAGAAGAGAGCAAAAGCTGTGCCGTACTGGGGCCGATGCCCGACACGGAGATCAGGTAAACGAAGAATTGCCGTTCTTCCGCATCCGCAAAACCGAAGAGGGTATGACTGTCCTCTTTGATGTGCAGGTGGGTCAGGATCTTCACCCGGTCCAGCTTTTCTATTTGCGAGTAAGTATGGAGGCTGATGTTGACATGATAACCGACCCCGCCGGTTTCTACCACGATATAGGTCGGCGTTTTGTGTGTAATTTCCCCCTTGATGTAGGTGATCATGGTCAGTGGTCAGTTGTCAGTTATCAGTAGCGACGCATGATCATGCGTCGTATCCGTGGTGCCGCATGATCATGCGTCATATCCGAAGTGCCGCATGATCCTCCGTCCTATCAACAGCGACGGAAAATTTTCCGTCGTGCAAATCTTCCGTCATTTCGGTCTTCAGGGATGATCATCCGACATTCTTTTGAGGATTCGAGGATGCCGGGCATAATATGCGGCCTGTTAGCATCCTCAAATCCTCGGTTCCTCCGAAAATCAACGAGCGTAGGAAACGGCCCGTTTTTCGCGGATGACGGTCACTTTGATCTGGCCCGGGTACTGCATTTCGTCCTGGATCTTCTGAGAGATCATGAAAGCCAGGTCGTCGGCGTATTGGTCGGATACCTTTTCAGCTTCGACGATCACGCGAAGTTCGCGGCCGGCCTGCATGGCGAAGGCTTTCTGAACGCCTTCGTGGGCAAGGGCCAGTTCTTCGAGTTCGCCGATGCGTTTGAGGTAGCTTTCCAGGATCTCGCGGCGGGCGCCTGGGCGGGCGCCGGAGATGGCATCGCAGGCCTGGACGATGGGTGAGATGATGTTGTTCATCTCGATCTCATCGTGGTGTGCGCCGACTGCGTTGATAACGCCCGGGTGTTCCTTGTATTTCTCACAAAGTTTCATGCCGAGGAGGGCGTGCGACAATTCGCTTTCCTCTTCGGATACTTTGCCGATATCGTGCAGCAGGCCGGCCCGTTTGGCGAGTTTGACCTGTTTGGGCGTAAGGCCGAGTTCGGCGGCCATAGTGGCGCAGAGGTTGGCCGTTTCGATGGAGTGTTTGAGCAGGTTTTGCCCGTAGGAGGAGCGGAAGCGCATGCGGCCGACCATTTTGACCAGGTACGGGTCGAGGCCGTGCAGGTCGAGTTCGATCACGGTGCGTTCGCCGATCTCGACGATCTGTTCTTCGAGCTGTTTTTTGGTTTTGGCGACGACCTCCTCGATGCGGGCCGGGTGAATGCGGCCGTCGGCGACCAGTTTTTTCAGGGCCAGGCGGGCCACTTCGCGGCGGATCGGGTCGAAGCTGGAGATCACGATGGCTTCCGGCGTATCGTCCACTACGATTTCGGCGCCGGTAGCGGCTTCGAGTGCGCGGATATTCCGGCCTTCGCGGCCGATGATCTGGCCTTTGAGGTCGTCGGAATCCAGGTTGAATACCGAGACCGTATTTTCGATGGTGTATTCGGCGCACATCCGCTGGATGGTCTGGATGACGATCTTTTTGGCTTCCTTGCCGGCGTTCACCTTGGCCTGTTCGATGGTATCCTTGACGATGGCCATGGCGTCGGTTTCGGATTTGGCGCGGACGGCTTCCAGGAGCTGTTCCTTGGCTTCGTGTTCGCTGAGCCTGGCGACGCTTTCGAGTTCTTTGATCCGCAGTTCATTGGCGGCGTCGAGTTCTTCGCGTTTCTTGGCCACGACCTTGAGCTGGGTATCGAGGTTTTCGCGGATGGCCTTGATCTCGGACTCTTTCTGTTCGAGTTCCTGTTTCTGGTTGTCGAGGCCTTTTACGCGATCTTCGAATTTCTCGACTTTCTGTTTCAGTTCGTTCTCCTGGGTTTTCACCTCCATTTCGCGGTCTTTCATCTCCACCATATGCTTGGCCTTCTGGCTGTCGAATTCCGACCGCATATTGACGTACCGTTCCTTGGCTTCCTGGATCTTGCGCTGTTTGATCTTTTCATTTTCCAGCTCGGCCTGCGAGATCATTTTATCGGCCTTGTGCTGGGCGCTGTCCATAACTTTTTTAGCGGAGTTATTGGCTTCGGCCAGGATGCGTTCGGCCTCCGTATTGGCTTTTGATTTGCCTTTATTGACGAGGAACTGCAGGACGACGAAGCAGAGGACTGCGCCGATTGCAACACCTATCACTATTGCTGTAATATCCATGATTTACTTGCCATTTATGATTAATAAAATTCTATTCCGACAGCGGAACGGCAAGCGCATGGCAGGAGCGAAGAAGGAAGGATCAGACGGTCAATTTATCGAGCAGGGCTTCGATTTGTGCCAGCTTGGCGCGAACTTCTTCCTCAGAGGGGTCAACAGCCGTTTGTTTGGCTTTATGGAGGTCAACCGCATAGGTCAGCAAGGTCATCGACAGACAGTCCTGTTTGTCGAGGTTGGAATACATTGCTGAAAATCGGTTGACTTCATCATTTACCTCTTTAACAATCCGGTGGATCGTAGGCTCGTCGCTTTCCTGGATCTTCAATGGATAAGGCCGGCCTGCAATCATCACTTTAATGCTTTTGCTGTCTTGCCCATCCATATGATTAACCGTTATTCAACCACTCAATACACTTATCAATTTCCCGGATGTATTGATCCAGTTGTTGTCTAAGTTGACGGGATTCCTCCGGCGATTTATCGGGTTGCCGTTCGAGGACGCCCTGGGTTTTGGCCAATTTTTCCTTCAGTGCGCTGACTGCTCCGCGCTGTTTGTCCAATTCCGTTTTTAAATGTTCGTTTTGGGTTTTCAGATCATTGTTCTCTTGTTGCAGGCGGTCATGCCTGGAAGCAAGATGCCTGATTTTGAGCTCAATATTATCAATTTTATCCGAAATTTTCATGTCTTTGAGGTACATAAGCGCCGCCGGCGTACCGACAGCTGCCGCTCGCGGTAAAATTACGGAGATTTTTTGGGGAAAAAACGGTTTTTTGAAGGTAAAATGCAAAATGTAAAGGTGGAAATGCCCCCGACCGCTTTCCCCCGGCCTCAGGCGCCGCGCACCACAGCCCCCAATTGCTCCTTGCAGACGTAGATCAGCTTGTCCATGATCTTGTCCACTTCCTTGTCCTGGAGGGTTTTGGTCGGATCTTCGAACATGCAGCCGATGGCGTATGATTTTTTGCCGGCGCCCAATTGATCATCGTTGACATAAACGTCGAACAGGTTGACCGATTGTATGATCGGTTTGCCGACCTTGTTGGCTATGGCTGCGATATCGCTGAACCGGACAGACTGGCTGACAATAAGCGCCAGGTCGCGCCGGACGGACGGGAATCTGCCGATCTCCGATACCGCGAGCTGGATCTTTTTGAGGCTGCTCATGATATTGTCCCAGTTGAAATCGGCAAAGAAGACTTCGGCCTTCACGTCCATGCCGCGGGCGAGTTTCCCGTCGAGGCGGCCGAACTGCACCAGTTCCTGCTGGCCCCGGTGGTATTTCATGCCGTATTGAAAGATATCCGCATCCGCCTCCGATTCCTGGTATCCCTGGATGCCGAGCCGGTTGAATACCTGATCAACAGCCGATTTGAGGGAATAATAGCTGACCTCGGCCTTATCCTCATTCAACCAGTTTTCGGGCCACCGCTGCCCTGTGAGGGTCATCGAAAGGCGGCCTTCTTCCCGGTAGCGGTCTTCATTCTTCGCATAAGTGCGGCCGAACTCGAACAGCCTCAGGTTGGATTGTTTGCGATTCAGGTTGTGGGCAACGGCTTCCAGCGCGCTGTACACCATTGCAGGCCGCATGACGTCGAGGTGGACATTCGCGGTATTGTTGACGAAGACCAGCCTGGATTCGTCCCATCCCGAGCCCTTGTAATAGCGCGACTGCGACAGCGACACGGCCATCATTTCGTTGAAGCCCTGCGAAGCCAGCATATCGGCGATCAGGTTGCGCACCGCGATCGGATCGGGCTGCGGAGAGATCACGACTGCCGAACGGATGTGAAGCGGCTCCGGCACATTATTCAGACCGTATATCCGGAGGATCTCTTCCACCACGTCAGCCGGGCGGGTCACATCCGCCTTATCCGTCGGAACGGCTACGGTGAAGGTGGTTGCTGTTTCAGAAACGACCTCCATTTTTAACGCGGTGAGGATATCCCTGATCCGGCCGTGGTCCAGATCGAGCCCGATGAGCCGGTTGACGTATTCGTAGGCCACTTCCACCTCAACCGGTTTGACCGGGGAGGGGTAAATATCCACGATTTCAGATGCGATTTTGCCGCCGCCGAGTTCGCACATCAGCATGGCGGCCCGTTTGAGGGCATAAACCGTCAGGTTGGGATCGCTGCCTTTTTCGTATACCCTGGCTGCGTCGGTGCGGAGGTTGTGGCGCATGCTGGACCGCCGGATCCATTTCGGGTTGAAATGCGCGGATTCCAGAAAGATGTCATGGGTTGACTCCTTGATGCCCGACCCAAAACCGCCGAATACCCCGCCGATGCACATGCCTTTGGAGTTGCCGTCGCAGATCATCAGGTCTTCCGCGCTCAACTTGCGTTCCACCTCGTCGAGGGAAAGGAATCCGGTTCCTTCCGGCAGGGTTTTGACCACGACTGCATGGCCGCCTACCCTATTCAGGTCGAAGGCGTGCAGGGGCTGACCGAGCTCGTGCAGGATGAAGTTGGTGGCGTCCACCATATTGTTGATGGAACGAACGCCGATGGACTTCAGGCGGGTTTTCAGCCATTCGGGGCTCTCCCCTACCGTAATGCCCTGGATGCAGACGCCGCTGTACCGCGGGCAGGCTTCCGGGTTTTCCACGCGGACGTTCACCGTCAGCTCCGTATTATCGACCGCAAAACCGGCGACGTCGGGCATTTTCACCTCGCCGCTGTGTCCGTAATTGATCTTCATGGCCGCAGCAAGGTCGCGCGCTACCCCCAGGTGGTTGGTCGCATCCGACCGGTTGGGCGTAAGGCCGATCTCGTATACGTAATCGGTTTTGAGCCCGAGGTACGTTTTGGCGGGGATGCCTACTTTCGTATCGGCGGGCAGCACCATGATTCCGGCGTGATCGTGCCCGAGGCCCAGTTCGTCCTCAGCGCAGATCATGCCTTCGGAAACTTCACCGCGGATCTTTCCTTTCCCGATGGTAAAAGGCTCACCTTCAATGGGGTGCAACTCCGTACCGATGGTGGCTACCAGCACTTTTTGTCCGGCAGCCACATTGGGGGCGCCGCAAACGATCTGGAGGAGTTCGCCGGCGCCGACGTCGACTTTGGTCAGCGAAAGCTTGTCGGCATTGGGGTGTTTGACGCATTCCTTCACTTCGCCGGTCACCACGCCGGCCAGGCCGCCGGGAATGCTTTCCACCGTTTCCATCCCCTCCACCTCCAGCCCGATGCTGGTCAGCAGTTCGGAAAGGGTATCCGGGTCAAGGGGGATATCGAGATAGTCTTTAAGCCAGTTTAGCGAAACTTTCATCTTTTGCCTTTTCAGAATAACCGGAACGGGCGCTTTGGGCGTTCCCGTTTTTGGAATGGGGGCAAAGATAGGAAAATTCGGAAATCAGTCTTTCAGTTGGCAGTCTTTCAGTTGGCAGTTCGGTATGTGGGGTAATACCTGCCGAACTGCCAACTGCCAAACTATCTGACTGCCAACTGCCAACTAACTCACTTTAGGCGGCAACAGCTTATACAACAACGGCGTGACGATCCGGCTCAGCAAGGTGGAGGAGATCAGGCCGCCGATCAGCACCCAGGCGAGGGGCGAGATCAGGGGCGAGTTTTCCAGCACCAGCGGAATGAGGCCGCCGATGGCCGTCATCGTCGTCAGCAGGATGGGGAGGAATCGGGTTTCGGCCCCCTCCATGATGGCTTGTTCCAGGGGCATACCCTGCTCCCGGAGCTGATTGGTGTAATCCACCAGCAGGATCGAGTTCTTGATCTCGATGCCGACCAGGGCGATCATGCCGATCGTGGCCACGAAGGAGAGCGTTTCGCCGATGAGGAACAGGGTCACCAGTGCGCCGATAATGCCGAGCGGGATGACGGACAAGACAATAATGGTGCTTTTGAAGGTCCGGAATTCCAGCACCAGGATGCCCAGCAGGCCGAAGACCGAAATGATGATGATGGTCTGGATGCCGCCGAAGGATTCTTCCCTGGATTCGCGTTCGCCGGCTGCGACAAAGGTGAAACCTTCCGGAAATTTGAAGTTGTCGAGCTTGGCGATGATCTCATCCGTCAGGGCGTCGGTGTTGTAGCCGGTCTGGACGAACGACCCGATGCTGATGTAGCGGTCCTTATTGTAGTGTTTGATCACAGAAGGCGAGGTTTCCATCCGGATATCCGCAATCTGGGACAGCGGGACCAATTCACCGGCCAGCGAGGTGACATAGATCCGGGAGAAGGTTTCAATGGTTTCTTGCGGGTCCTTTCCGATGGTGGCCTTGATATCATACGAATCTCCGTCATCGGTATGCAGGGCGCCGATATTCAACCCGGTCATGCTGAGCCGCACGGTCTTGGCCACTTCGGCCAGCGGGATGCCCAGGAGGCCGGCCTTTTCGCGGTTGACCGCCACGAGCAGGTCCGTTTTCTGGGTCCGCAGCGGGTTGGTGACATAGATGGTACCCTCCGTGTTTTTGATCAGTTCTTCCACCTGGAATGAAAGGTTGCGCAGCGTATCCAGGTTTTCGCCGAAAAGGCGGAATTCGACGGGCGCCACCACCGGCGGGCCCTGCTGAAACTGGATCACCCGGATCTCCGCTCCGGGGTAGGCGGCATAGCGTTCGCGCAATTTATCGGCCAGCCCGGTGATCTCGGGCACGAGCATTTCGGGTTCCACCTGTACGAGGATCTGGGCGTAATTGGGAGAATTTTCCCGCTGGAATTCGTTGTAGTACACCCGGGGGTTGCCCTTTCCGACGTTGGTGGTGAGGCTGATTATCTCCGGTTCGCTTTCCAGGTTCTTTTCGATATCCCTGGTGATGCGGTTGGTTTCGTCGAGATTGGTGCCGAGCGGGGTCTCGATATTCACCAGGAACATCGGTTTTTCCGACAGCGGAAACAAGCTGAAGCCGATCCTGGGTACCAGTAACAGGCTCAACACAAAGATCACCGTAGCGCCCAGCAAACTGATCACCGGGTGACGGAACGACCAGCCCAATACTTTCTGGTAGGGTTGATTGACCCACCTTTTGAACAAGCGCATGAAAAAATTACCCTCCGGCCTTTCTTCATTGCGCAGCAGGAGCGAAGACAGGAACGGGATGATCGTGATGGCCACAAAGAGGGACGCGATCACCGTCAGCATCACCGCCATGGGCAGGCTGCGGATAAAATCACCCGACCCTTCCGGCAGGAAAGCCAGCGGCAGAAAGGCCAGCAACAGGGTCGCCGTACAACCGATCACCGCGATGCCGATCTGCTTGGTGGCTACAATGGCCGCCTCCTTCCGGGAATAGCCCTGGCGCATGAACCGCTCGATGTTTTCCACCACTACGATCGAGTCGTCGACCAGCAAACCCAGCGCCACCACCATACCGACAATGCTGAGCTGATTGAGGGTATAATGGAACAGATCGAGCAAGGCCAGGCCGATGGACAGCGAAAGGGGGATGGAGATCATCACTACCAGGGATGCGCGCGTACCCAGGGGCAACAGCGTCAGCAATACCAGGAAAATGGCGATCATAAAGTCGCGCCCCAGATGGCCCAGCCGGCGGTTGACGCTTTCCGACTGATCAAAGGCCTTCTCCAGCCGGATATCTGCCGGCAGGTCGCTTGTGAATTTGTCGATAATGGGCTGGACCTTTTCCTCGACCTGGAGGATATTTTTGCGGTCCTTCAGCAGGGTGACCACCCATATGGACCGCTCCCCATTGAACCGGGCCATATGGCTGATCTCTTCATCCGTCATCCGGATAGACGCGATATCCCGCAGGTGAACGAGGTGGCCTTCCCGGGTGGTTTGCACAACCGTATTGCGGATATTCTCCAGGTTGTCAAAATCACTTTCCGTTTTGATATTGAACCGCTTGGGCCCAAGGTCGATATGTCCGCCGGGAATATTGATGTTGCTGGCTTCGATGAGGTTGAGCACCTGGTTGAGGCCGAGCCGGAACTGCGCCATTTTTTCCAGGTCGATGCTGATCTCGACTTCCTGTTCGGGTAAAGCCTGGATCTCGACCCGTTTGAGGTCTTTGACCTTTTCCAGGTTCTTCTGCAATTTCTCGGCCTGTTTGCGCAATTCCTCATAGCCGGCTGTTGAAGAGACCAGGGCGTGCTGCAGAATGGCGACATCGGAGGAAGCGGCGCGTTGCACTTCCAGGGAGAGCAGGTCGGAGGGCAGTTCCGGCCGCAACCGGTTGACCTCGCGGATCACGTCATTGTTCTTGGAGTCGACATCCACGCCGAAGGTGAATTCCACCTTCATCAGCATGACGCCGTCGCCGCAGTTGGTATCGATCCGCTTGATGTCGTCCAGTTCGTAAAGGACATCTTCGAGCGGGTCGGCCACCAGTTCCTCCATATCGGCGGGGCTGGTACCGGGGTAAATGGCCAGTATGATGAAGATGGGGGCGCCGAAGGGCGGGTCTTCGCCGCGCGGCATGTTGAACAGGGCGTTCATCCCCAGCAACAGGGCCATGATGAATATGATAACCGTAAACTGGTAATTCTTTACGGAGAATGCTGCAATTTTCATGTCAACGAATGTTGCGGTTGCGGAATTGGGTTGTTTGATTGATCAATTGATTCGATTGGTTCGATTGGTTCAATTGATTCGATTGGTTCGATTGATTCGATTGTTTCGATTGTTCGATTGTTCCGATTGTTCCGATTTTAAATGTCCGTTGGTTGGTCAGCCTAATCGATTCATTCGATCCATTCCAAGAATCGATTCAATTCTTCGATTCCTCGATTCCTCGATTCCTCCCTTTTGGCATCAGTTATCAATCACCTTGACCTTCTGCCCGTCTTCCAGGTAGGGAGCGCCATCGGTCACCACTTTTTGGGAGCTGTCCAGGCCGGAGGCCAGCACGACCTTGTCCCCCATCAGGCGGTCGACCACGACGATGGATCTATGGGCGACGGCTTCCGCGTCGACGGTGAATACGGTGCCGGACCTGCCGCTGCTTTCCACGAGGGCTTCCACCGGTATCAGGGCCCGTTCGGCGGAGGTGGAGGGTTGGATTTCCAGGGCGGCGACCAGCCCGGCAGCCAGGCGTTTGCCTTTGGCCTCGATGGTCAGTTCCACTTCAAAGGTGCCGCTTCCCGGGTTACCGACGTCGGCCAGGTGTTTGACGCGGCCTTCGAATTCCTGTCCGGGGTAGGCATCCAGGCGGATCACGGCCTTGTCGCCGGGTTGGAGGCGGGCCCAGTCCTTGTCTGTCAGGCCGGCCTTGACGACCCAATCGCCGGCGCCGGTGCCGAGGATGTAATAAATGGGCGTGCCGGGGCCTACGATCTCGCCGTCGTTCATCAGTTTGGAAATGACCTTACCGGAGATGGGCGCCCGGACCTCGGCGTATTGCCGGTTGAACTGGGCGATGGCCAGGGCTTCCTGCGCCAGTTTGACCCCTGTATTGGCGTTTTGGACCTGCTCCAGGGTAGCCACACTGTCGGCGTGGAGGTTTTGGGCGCGGGCATAATCGCGTTTGGCCTTTTCGAGGGCCACATCGGCCTGTTGGACCTGGGCATCGATCTCGGTGCGCTGCAGGGTCGCCAACAGCTGGCCTTCCCGGACGAAAGCACCTTCTTCCACGTTGGTTTTGGCGATGACGCCGCCGATCTTGAAGGCGGGCCGCGCCTCGTTGGAAGAGTGGATCATGCCGGTGGCGATGACCGGCGTGGAAATGGCAGCGTGTTCCACCGAGGCGATTTTCACGGGCGTCAGCCGGGTGGCGGTTGCATTTTCCGGGTCCTGTTCTTTTTTGCCGCAGGCCGTCAGGCTCAGGGCGATGAGGGTGATGATGGTGGTGCGCATTCTTACAGATATTGCGGTCCTACGGACCTGGGTTATGGACGTTTCGGTCCTACGGACCTGGGTTACAGACATTTCGGTCCTACGGACCTTGGTTTTGGTTTAATTTACGGGGTAGGTGGCGTCGGCGTATTCGATCTCGGCCAGCTGGGCCCAGACCTTGTAGCGGGCGATGGATTGTTGCAATTCGGCGTTGGTCAGTTGCGTGCGGGCATCCAGCACCTCGATGAAGCCGGCCTGGCCTTCGCGGTAGCGGCGCTGAGTGTCGTTGTAATAACGGCGTGCCGACCGGATCTGGTCCGAATAGCTGTTATAGGCGCTGTATTGGGATTCCAGGGTATTGCGATTGACGGCAGACTGGAGTGCGATCTGATCCATGACCTGTTCCTTTTGGGATTGGATGGCGTTCAGTTCCAGTTTGGTTTGCTGGATCTTGAGGAGGTTCCTTTTTCCGGCGTACAGCGGCACCTCGACGGAAACGCCGAGCAGCGCATAGCCGCCCCATTCGAAATTGAAGCCCTGGGTACCGAGATCCAGCTGCGCCCCGACCCTGGGGGTTGCGAAGGCTTCCTGCTGGGCCAGCACCAGGTTATTGATCCGGGCGGCGGATTCCAGTTGTTGCAATTCCTCGCGTTGGCCGGCGGACGTCTGGAGGGTTCTTTCGGGGAGCGCCAGGAAGAGCGAGTCGATGGTGACCGGGGTGGCGTAGTCCTTTTGCAGCAAAAAATTGAAATACGCGGCAGCATTCTTCGCCTGCACCTGAGCCTGGTCCATTTGAGCCTGAACGGCGCTGGTTTCTCCATCGATGCGGACCAGTACGCCCGGCAGGCCGGCGCCGTTATTGATCAGGCTTTGGTTGACACGCCGGCTTTCTTCCAGCAAGCTGAGGGCATTTTTATAAATACCTACGGCTTCTGCAGCCTGCAGATACTGAAAATAGGCGATTTTGATATCGTGCGCCAGTTGCCTTTTGGATTTGTTGATGCCGATGCCCTGGAGGTCCGTCATTTCTTTTTTGATCTGGCGGTTGTAGTAAATGTCCCGGTTGTAGATCGGCTGGGTAACCCGGACTTTAGCGTCGTAGAAATTATTGGGCGCCAGTTGTTCCTTGACGTTATCCAGCATGGGAAACTGGTTGGTACCGGTGATCTCGTTGAGGGTGGAGTAGACCGGGTTGAGCAGGTCGCCGATGGGCAGGTCGATGCTGCGGCCGCCGGCGGCGAGTGAATAGGAGGCGCCGAAAGTGGCTGTCGGATAGTTCAGCCTTCGGGCTTCGTCGAGCGCGATGTCGGCTTTCTGGCGCTGGAAGCGTTGCTGGTTGAGGCCGGGATTGGTTTCCCAGGCTTCCCGGATATAGCTGTCCAGCGCGGTTTTTTGGGCGGATAATGTGCCGGAAATGGTCAGCACAAGCATCAGGGCCCAGGTTATCGGGTGTTTCAAGGTCAACATGTGAACGATATTTATTTAATGAACACTGTTTAGTTGAGTGGTAAAAAAAGAGATTTGTTGATTTGCCGCCTTCGCCGGGGCTCCGGCCGCCGGAGGTTTATTTGTTGATTTGTTGATTTGCTGATTTGAAAACAACAGCTTTCGGTTGCTCAGTTCCTCGATTCTTCAGGCTTTCATATTCCCTCTTTCAAACGGCTGCAGATCTCGTCGGCAGCTTTGAAGACCAGGGGTTTTACGGCCTCTTCCGGCAGCATTTTAAACCGTTTTCGGATCCAGAGGGATGCCAGGCCGTGGACAAGGCTCCAGGCGGCGAGGCTGATCACGTCGGGGTCTTCCTTTTTGATCATGCCTTTTTCCATGGCTTCCAAAACGGTATCCCTGAGGAGGTCGTAGTTTTTGAACCCTTCTTCCCAACCGCAATGGTGGTCGAGGGCTTCCATAGGTTCGCGCAGGATGAACATCAGATCGTACAGGTCGGGGTTATCGATGGCGAATTTGAGGTACATCTGGCTCAGGGAGCGCAGTCGTTCCATGGGGTCTTTGATCTCTTTGGTCACCGCCAGGTGTTTGAACAGCACTTCAAAGGCCATGGTATGCAACTCCAGGAAGATATCCGCCTTGTCCTTGAAGTACAGGTAGATGGTCCCGGGGCTGTATTCGATGCGCTCTGCGATGTTCCGGATGGAGGTTTTTTCGTACCCCTGCTCCATGAACAAAGCCATGGCGGCATCGAGGATATGCTGTTTTAGTTCCTGTTTTTCCCGTTCCTTTCGCTCCGTGATGCCCATTGAAATGATTTACAGTGCAAATTTACTGAACGGTGTTCAGTTTGTCAATAATATTTGTGTTAAACGTCGGATTCGGGGGTTGGATGGTTGGATTTGGGGGGTGAAATGCGGGAGGTGTCAGTGGGCAGTGGGCAGTGGGCAGTGGGCAGTTGGGGTAAGGATCATTTCAGCCTAATCTATAATTTTAGCCGTCCTCCGGGCACTGTGCGGGGCCCATTGGTCGATAAATATGGATTCCTTTGGGTTGAAGGGTTAAATTGAATTAAAAAATTGACAATGAAAACTTATCGCTCGCTTTACCTCCTGCTCATCGGGTTGTTGGTTTCCGTTTTATTGGTTTCATGCGCCGGTGTGGAGCCCGTATCGGAGTGCCTCACCGGCAAACAATACGGCTTTTTCTCAGGCCTCATCCATGGTTTCATCACGCCGGTCAGCTTTATCACCAGTTTATTTGACGATAAGGTGGCCATCTATGCGGTCAATAACGTCGGCGGATTTTACGATATGGGGTTCTTGCTGGGCTCAAGCGGCTGGGGTTTTATGGCGGGAAACAGGAGTAAGAAGCGGAAGTAGGGGCGATTGATTCGCCACGCCGCGGCGTGGTCGATTGATCGATTGTTCGATTGTTCGATTGATTCGATTGTTCGATTGTTCGATTGATTCGATTGTTCGATTGATTCGATTGATTTTGCTTTCAGTTCCTCGATTCTTCTCCAAAGGAGTCCCTTCGGGGCAGTTCCTCGGTTCCTCAATAAATGATTGATTCGCCACGCCGCGGCGTGGTCGATTGATCCGATTTTCAGACTCCCCGGTTCCAGGATTCCCGGGGCCGGCGTTTGCCGGCTACGGCGGGACTTCGCCGGTCGCCGGGGTTACTTTGCGACGATCCCGAAATAGGAATCCGGTTCCAGTTCTGAATGGGGGATAGGCTACAGGCCTGCTTCCTCGGCGTAGTCGGCGGGGGAGGAAAAGAGGTGCCACCAGGGGGCGAGTTGATGGTAGAGGTGCATATTTCTATCCTTTGATTTGCCTTCCCAAAAGGTCTTTGAAAGGTAGGTAAAATTTATCCGGGAAATGGTAACAAATAGGTTAATGCGGTGATTTCCATTCGACACGGTCCTGCTGACCGGTTGATTTTTCACTTAAATACCTTGAGTCATGGCCAATCAGCCCAAAGATGAAAATCCCAAAATTTCGTGGGATGAAGAAAAAAAAGAATTTGCCCGGCAGGTTTTTGCCCAGGCGCGAATTTTCATGGAACGGGATAATGAAATGATCGGACATTTTACCGTATTTACCGGAACCGTTTCCAATTACATCAAAGAAAACCCGGATTTTCTGAACAAAATCCAAAACAGTTCCGAAGGGTTTTCCGGAGGAAGTTCAACGAGGGACGGGAGAAACTTCTGGGATGACCTACAGCATATCATCGATGCTTTTGAACAAATTACCAGTATCGTACGGGAAGACAAGAAGTTCTTTGCTGAGCTTTTGGGCCAGATCTTCGATTGGTAAAAATTGAACTCAACAGCCCTCTAATTGAATAAAAAAAGCCGAACCAAAACAACATCCAATGAACCCATTCAAAAAAATATTCCAAAAGACAAAAACCCAACAACCGGACCAGGAACCCGCAAAAAAATACCTCAGCAAGGAGGAAACCGAACAGCGGAATAAGGAGTTTATGGCCAGGTTTGAGCAGGTGAAAAATCTGTTTATTTCCAGTCTGGCTGCTTACAATGCCGAAAACTGCCCTTGTGCATATCCCAGGTTTCAGCAAATCATCGGTATCGACTGCCGCGATACCGGCAATTCTTTTAAATGTTTTGAAACGGATTTGCTCATTAATCTATCCAAAGCGGGTTTTGACATTGAAAAAAGTCAGCTCACCGATGAATGCACCAACGAAAAATGGACGTGCAAGAAATGTGGTTCAACCTATGAATACGGTTGGTCCGATTTCAGTATTTATGTCGAAAGACAAAAATTAAAATTGGTTCACCTGGCTGCATCGCCTAAAGGAAAACCTGCCGTTCACCCCATTCCCTTGTACCTCGGGCTCATGGGGCATTCTTATCCTTCGAAGACCGAAATAACTTCGGTGGATTTTGGAGCATTCGAAAATTATCTAACAGAAAAATAAAAAAGGTAACAATCCCCCACCCCGACTGATAAACCAACATTATCCAATACCTAAATCCACAATTCATTCATCATGAACAAGCGGCATTATCTGAAAATCCAAATCGCTGCGTACAGCCTGATCGTCCTTTTCATCCTCAGCCTGCCGTTGTGGGCCGAGGTAAAAGATGGGGAAGGCTTTTTAATAGCCGGCCTCATTGCGCTGGTCGCAGGTTTTCTGGCTTACCGAAGTATCCGGCAACTAAAGGCCACCGACGATACAGAACGGGTTTATGCTCCGCCTGCGGACGCTACACCTACGGAGCAAGCCGCTTATTACAGGCGATTCATGTACATAGGGCTGGCGGCCTTCCCGCTCCTGACCCTGATCACGGTTTGGGACCTCAACGACCTGGAGTCCGGCGCCGTGGAATCGGTCAGTGTCTGGGCGCCGATCGGCTTCCTCTATGAACAATTCGGATACTGGGCTGCAACAGGTTCGATCCCGTTGCTGGGACTGGTCGTGGTTTACGGGTTGTACCGGAAATCGCGGTCTGTTGGAATGCAGGGATAAAGTATTGTAAAAATAAACTTTTAATGATTTCAGGTTAGTTGGCGGCACTGCCTTAACCCTTTACCGAGGGTACAGAGAATCGGTTGGCCTGGAGAGGACTGTCAGCAGTTTTGAGCATCCCGCCCGCCTTCACTCAATATGGCGTTTCCATCCTAACGCGCGAAACTCAACAGAAAGGGCGATCAAAGGCCGGCTGATCGGGGCATCCAAAGTGATCAAACAGAAATCTCATTGAATGCTGAATTATTTGGGTCCCATTTGTTATATTTGCCAAAGATATTTGTCCCCCCTGATTCATTAATTGCGACTTTGGTCCTTCCAAAACAAGGTTAACAGGCTCATCTGACCATCAGTATTTTCTTTAGGGAATACGCTCTCCTTTCATTGCAGTTCACGAAACCGATTCGGTACCCTTTTACAAGACATTCGGGCTGCCCCCGCGGGGGATTTATATCATCGGATTCAACCTTCAATTCATGAAAAGCTCACCTTACTATGTTGCCGTTTTTGCCATGGTATCGGCCTTATTCCTTTCTGCCCTTACCGTAAGCGCCCAATTTCAGAACATTTATGGTACAGGCGCCAACACAACGATCTTCAAAAAAGCCATCCCCGACGGCGCCGACTTTTATGTCCTGGGCGCCGTGGGCGGGTTGGCCAGTGTGTCCAGGATCAACAGCGCCGGGGTATGCCAATGGACCCATTCCCTGAATATTTCTTCGGGTTGGGAAGATGCGGTGGTCGTGCCGGGCTCCGGAAACCTGATCATGGTAGGCGCTGAAGGTTCGCGGGATCGCAGCATCATCGGTGAACTGACGCGAACAGGTGCGGAGGTTTGCATCACTTTCCTGGACGAGCCGGGCCTGGAGGGTCTTTTCCGCATCGATCAAAACCCAGGCAGCAATACCTACTCGGTCATAGGATTTCACAATACCCCTTCCACCTTGCGGGATGTCGTCCTTTATAATATATCGCCCAATTGTGTGATCAACAGCAAAAAACAGTTCTTCAGTGCGGCGAATGACGATTTCTACCAGGATATGGAGGTGATGGCAAACGGGGATATCACGGTGGCCGGCCCCCTGGGCAGCAATGCCGTTATTTTCCGGGTGAACAGCAGCGGAAATTTTGTCGCGGGGGTGCAAGGTCCGGCGCAATTCAACTATACAGACCTCGCCAGGACCGGAAACGGCGATCTGCTGGCCATTGCCAACCGAAATATAGGAACGGCCTTCCTGCCCCCGAGGGTCATGCGTTTTGACGCCGACTTATTGCCGGTCTGGGAAATATCCGTCAACGGGTTGCTTTCTCTGGACCAGGTATTAGACGGCGGGAACGGCGAAATTTACATAATGGGCAGGACCAACATCGGCGGGACTTGCTGCCAGCCGGTGGTGGTGAAACTGGACGACAGCAACGGTCCGCCGACAATCCCCGTGTGGACCAAATACCTGACCAACCTGGGCAATTTTGCCTCTTTCTTGTCCCTGACCCCCAGCGGGCAAATAGCCACTGCTGATGCCCTTTTCGGACACCCCAACAACTTTGGCCCGCAGGACGGCGTCCTGTTGCTGACCGACCGCGACCTGAACTCCGATTGTACGGTTGATTTCGATGTAACCCTGACACCCGAAAACACCCCTTTTGACGGGCCTCAGCCGCTTGAACTGTTTGCCGCCGAAATGCCCGTAAAAACGCCCATCACCGGCTCAATGGTGACCCTGAGCCAGGCTTCGGTATGCGGAACCGATCCCTGCGAAGCATCATTTACCGTCAATTACCTCGACAGTTGCGGACACGTAGAGATCGTCAGCACCAGTACCGGCCCTCAACCCATCAGCTACCAATGGTGCAGCGGTGAGAATACGCCGAACCTGGACCTGCAATTGCCCTGCGGACCGTACACCTATTGCGTGACCATCACCTGCGCCGACGGCTCTATGTCCACTGTCACACAAACCATCCAGGTTTCGGAGAATACTCCACCCCAGGCGGTTTGTTTGCCGGGATTCGGGGTGATACTGGACCCCGATTGCACCACGACCCTGACCCCCGTCATGATCGACGGCGGCTCCACGGACAATTGCCGGATCGAATCCATGAGCGTCAGTCCGGGCGTTTTGACCGGTTGCGGCAATTTTCCCGTTACCCTTAGCGTCACCGACTGGTGCGGCAACGTCGGCGCCTGCACCACCAGCGTCCAAACCATTGAGATTGTGCCGCCCGTGATCATGTGCCCGCCGAATGTGCAGAAAAACTGCGACACCGATATCACGCCCAATTTCACCGGGATGGCCACCGCTACCGATAATTGCACTTCCGTACCGGTGATCACCTATGCCGATCTTACCCTGGGGAGCCTGCCTTGCGACGGCATCATCCAGCGCACCTGGACGGCGACGGACAGCTGCGGAAACGAAGCCTCTTGTGTACAGAACATCGTGGTGACGGACATCGAACCGCCGATGATCAACTGTCCGCCTGACCTGACGGTCGGCACCGATCCCGGCCAATGTTTTTATACCGGAACCATCCCCTTGCCGACGGCTACTGACAATTGCAACCCCAACCCGACGGTGACCTGTTACCTGGTGACGGAATCGGGACTCGTGCCCATTACCACTCAGACCAAATTCCCGAAAGGCGATAACACGATCTGCTGCATTGCGGACGACGGATGCGTCGACGTCGGTCCGCTGTTATGCGAAGCGCCCTGCGAGGCGAACAGGTGGGCGGAACCCGGCGGAGAGCCGGGCGAAGGGCCCGAAAACATATTGACGACCCTGGATGTGCAACCCGGCATTCCGCCCCAGACGCTGGTACAGGAAGGACTGATCGGCGGCGATTGTTTCGATGTCTCCAACATTACCGCCCGGGGCGAACCCAGTCAGTCGGGTACTTTTTCCAACGGCCTTTCCAATGTGGGTTTTTCATCCGGGGTCATCCTGGCAACCGGGCCCGCCATCCTGGCCATCGGCCCCAACGACAGCGACAGCAAAGGCATCCCCATGGGCGGCAACAATACGCCCGACCCCGATCTGGCCACGCTCACAACAGGTACCCAATACGATATAGCCGTCCTGGAATTCGATTTTATCCCGACTTCCGGGGTTCTTTCCCTCAACTACGTGTTCGCTTCGGAGGAGTATTGCGAACTGGCGACCAGTGCGCTCCACGACGTCTTCGGCATCTTCCTTTCCGGCCCCGGCATTCCGGGCGGCAAGCAGAATATCGCTGTTGTACCGGCGACCACCCTCCCTACCGGTATCGGTACGGTGAACCACATCACCAACAACGGCTTTTACGTCAACAATCAACCGGCCGGCAGTAACAACTTGTGCGGACAGTTGCCGGTTTCCGGCCCTACAGTCAATGAGCTGCAATACGACGGATACACCCGTAAATTCACGGCCGTTGCGAACGTAATCCCCGGTCAGACCTATCATATCAAGATCGCAATTGCCGATGTGGGCGACGGGCTCAACGATTCCGCTGTATTCCTGAACGGCGGATCATTCGACGCAGGCGGCATAGCTTCCGTTGCCTGGGTGGTGAACGGCGATCCGAACCTGCAGACCATCTATGAGGATTGCGGAACGGTCGAACTGGTTTTTGACCGGCTGGACCAGGCTATTACGCCGTTAACCGTTGCATTTGCGGTCGGCGGAACCGCCACCCCGGGTGTGGACTACGTCGCGTTGCCCTCAAGCGTAACCATTCAGGCCGGGCAGGACAAGCTCGTGCTGCCGGTGACCATCCTGAATGAAGGGGTGCTGGAGGGCGACGAAACCATCGAAATCACCCTGGTCAACCCCTGTTCAGCCGTCACCCCGCAGGAAACGCTGACCATCCGCGACTTTCTCCACACCCAGGCCAAATGCACCTTCACCCTGACGGTGGAGGACCAGGAGCCGCCGATGATCACCTGTCCGCCCGGTGTGACGGTTTATGCCGGACTGGATTCCATGGGCACATGTTCCACCGTCCTTTCGGACCTGATACCGGGTTTTTCGGACAACTGTACAATGGTGATGATGGACTATGTTATTTCCGGCGCTACAACTGCTGCCGGCACAAACTTCATCGACAGTACAGCCTTCGCGGAAGGAACCTCAACCGTGATCTACACCGTCACGGATATGGGCGGCAATACGGATACCTGCACCTTCATGGTGACGGTGGTCTGCCTGGATGAACAAGCCGAAAACTGTTGCCTGGAATGGGCCGGACAATTCGGCGGGCCTTTATCCGATGGAGGCAATGTCGTCACCGCAGATGCCGCCGGAAATGTATGGATAGCCGGATTTTTTGAAGGCACGGCAGATTTTGATCCCGGGCCCGCTGTTTACAACCTGACTGCCCAGGCAGGAAGGGACGCCTTCATTGTCAAATTATCCCCGGCCGGTACTTTCCTTTGGTCCCTGCAAATCAAAGGATCCGGATTTGACGCCATAAACGATCTCATTCTGGATCCTTCAGGCAATCTGTATATCACGGGAACTTTTCAGGGCGTTGCCGATTTTGATCCCGGCGTCAATACCTATAACCTGACCTCACAGGGGTCGGCTGACATTTTTGTATTGAAACTGGATCCGTCAGGCGGTTTTCTCTGGGCTTTCGGCATCGGCAGCACTGCGCTGGATGTCAGCAGTGCAATTGCCCTGGGTGCCGGCGGAGACCTTATCCTTACCGGTCATTTCTTTGGTCCGCTGGACTTCGATCCGGGGCCGGGTGTGGCCGGACTTGTTCCGATAGGCTCGTCCGATCTTTTTATTGCAAACTTCTCCCCTTCGGGAGCCTTCAACTGGGTGAGGCAAATCGGCGGCCCGTCACTTGATGCATCCGCTGATCTGGTAACCGACCTTGCAGGCAATATACTGGTCACCGGCTCATTTACCGGCACAGTGGATTTTGATCCCGGGCCGGGCGTCTTTAATCTGAGTTCCGGGCTGGTTGGATCAGACGATATTTTTGTCACCAAATTTGACGGGGCCGGGAATTTCTTGTGGGCAAACACGTTTTCCAGGACCTCAGGGCCCGGCTCCAATCACGTC
This sequence comes from Lewinellaceae bacterium, assembly GCA_020636325.1. Lineage (GTDB taxonomy): Bacteria > Bacteroidota > Bacteroidia > Chitinophagales > Saprospiraceae > JACJYC01. Next base: position 28,144 of record JACJYC010000026.1, on the reverse strand, counting down.
AACTCGATCGCGGTGGATGGGTCGGGCAATGTATTCACCACCGGCCTGTTATTCGGCCCTACTGATTTTGACCCGGGGCCCGGTACGGCTGTCCTAACCCCGGTAAGCCCGTCGGCAGCGGACATTTTTGTTTCCAAGCTGTCTTCCACAGGCGCCTACGAATGGGCCAAACGAATGGGCGGATCATCCGGGGAAGGCGGAGAGTCGATAACTACGGATTCAAAAGGAAATGTCTATACATCCGGAGGATTTTCCGGGACGTTTGACTTTGATCCCGGGCCAGGGGTGTCTGTTCTTTCCTCACCGGGCGGAGCCAGTACTTTTATCCAAAAACTGACCAATGCCGGCGACTTTATCTGGGCCAAACCCTTTGGAGGACTTTCGAGCCAATCCTCAGGTTTGAATCTTTTTGTAGCCGCCGACGAGTCCGTTTACTGCTCCGGCACTTTTTCCGGCTCCGGTGACTTTGATCCCGGCGCCAAAACCTATACCCTTACTGCTGCCGGGCCATACGACGCCTATCTCTTCAAACTTAGCGTATGTTCGAAACTGGATACCTGCATTTGCGGCGCCTTCTCCGACATGTACATTCGAGGTCCGCAGGGCGCCATGAGCCGGCCCGTACTGTGCGGCGGCCCGCCGCTGAACATCGGCTGCCCGGCGCCGGGTATCGGGTTTACGCTGACCGGCAGTTTCATGTGTGCAGGCGACAGTTGTACATCCTCAGCGGATTTGGATTGGAGCCTTTATGGCCCGGACAACAGCCTCATCGCCAGTGATACGGCCTCGGCCGCCCCCTGGTTCGGCTTCAATCTACCCTCTTCAGCTTTTTCGCAATCCGGCGTTTACACCCTGATCATATCAGGGCATTGCGGCGCCGACAGTTGTCCGTGCAACATCCAATTCATGGTTGAAGAAGGCTGTATGGAAACCTGCCCCTGTGATCTGGCCGATCTGAACAGCGACGTCAACCTGGGTTTTGCAACGGCCTATGCTGCTAATTCCTGCAGGGTCTGTTTTACGCCGCTGGCGCTCAGCGATTGCGACGAAGTGGAATGGTTTGTGGACGACCCGCTCGGCACCGCGGTGGGCACCAGCACCGGCAACCAAACGTTCTGTCATACCTTCCCCACCGGAGGAACCTACACCGTCTATATGACCGTTACCCGAAAGCGGGCTGACGGCAGCCTCTGCGAATCTTCCGTAAAGAACCAGATCGTCACCGTGACTTGTCTGACCCGGACCGTCTGCGAAACCTCCCTTTTTCCCAATCCCGATTTCGATGAAGGCGCAGTAGCCGGCAGCCTGGGCATGGAGGGTATGTCCGCAGGCTGGACAAGAACATGGGGCGACCCGCATATCAACGTCAATGGCGGCAAAAAGAAGGTACGCCTGGCCGGCAACTTCGACAATGCCGATGTACTGAGTACGCAGGAAGCGATCTGCCTGCAAAAAACTACCGGCACGATATCGCTCCGCCACGGGATCAAAGTAAATGGAATTCGAAGCACCCTGAACATCCAGTTCTTCACCGGTGACGATTACACGTTCGGGGCATGTTCAAGCGAAAATTGTTTCCAGGTGGCCCGTATTGAACTACCGCCGTCCGACACTTCAGAAGAGTTTGACCTGGTGATCCCATACGACATCAGCGGATGGGCGCCGGCCGAACTTTGCGGCAACGGATCGGGCGTGATGATCCGTCCGGCCATATTTGTGACCAATGACCTGGGCGATGAACAAGGCGTGGATACCCGTTCCGTCATCGATCTGGATTATTTCTGCCTGGACGGCATCCTGGTCGGTGTGAACGGGCCCGGAAAACCGCGGTCCATGCGGCTCTATCCAAATCCGTCAGCCGGATCGTTCACACTGGAATTGGCGCAGGCGGCTTCCCCGGCTACAACCATCCGCATTATCGGCCTAACCGGTCAGGTTGTAAACGAGCAAAGAGTCGAGATCGGGAGGATGCAACAAAGGGTAGAAGCCGGAAACTTGCCGGCCGGACTGTATTTTATCCAGTTGGCGGTTGAAAACAGAACGGTGGGCGTGTTGAAATGGGTGAAGCAGTAGATGCATCCGGAACAAATGAATACGGGTCGGCAGTCGGCAAACCATCCATCCGCCGACTGCCGACCCGTAAATGAATTTTCGAATCATTTGACCTTTCCAAAAATCCAGCCGATCACCCCGCCGCCAAGCGCACCCGCAAGGGTATTGCCGATGACATCCAAAGGCAGCCAATCCCAGGTATAGGCCGTAAAGGTGGAGGCATTCCAGATGCCGAACCAAAGCACCATCAGGAAGGTGATCCACGTGCCGGCTATCGCTCCGCCTTTGAACGTGCTGACGCCGAATTTATGCAGCACCAGGGCCATGAACAAGGACAGTACGAGACTTCCTGCGATACCGGCGGCCATGTTCATCTCTTTGAGGCAGCCGGCATAATCCTTCATCCATTCTTCCATGGTACCGCCGAGCAGGCCCATGAAAATAGCCATGGCGGTAAGCATTCCTGCAATGGCGCCTCCCAGCGTTCCTAAAATGATTTTCTTTCCCATCTCTTTTGTTTTAAGGTTATCCGTGTAAATCAATTATTTCGGTTGGGGAGCCGGAGGCAAGGTCCGGATATAGTGATAGAGCGCCTCTATTTCCGCATCCTGCAAGGCGCCGATACCTGGAAACGGCATAAACTTGCCGTCCAGCTGTTTGCCTTCGGGCGTTGTGCCGGTTCGGAAGACCTGCACAAACTGTGCGGCTGTCCATTTACCGGGGTTGCCGCTTACAGAAACATTGGGTACTACCGGGGAAGCCGGGTCCGGAGACGGGCCGCCGCCAAGGTGCTCTCCGTGGCAGGTCTTACAGCCGCCGATACTGAAGATATAGGCCCCGTATTCCTCCGTAGGACCAATGGGCGGCGCGGTGATATTACGGGCCTTGTCGTGATCGATCACATGGTAAGGGTACAGGTCGCCGAAAAGGCCGGCGCCGGCCATGACCTGCGCCATATAGGTAAATTTCCGTTTGGGAAAAGTCCGCTCAACCGGCTTAAGGGTCATCAAAAAGGCCACCAGCGAACCCAGGTCCTGATCGCTGAGGTGAGTATAGGATTCGCTGGGCATCACCATAAGCGGGTGTCCGGCCTTATTCAGGCCGTGGCGCAGCGCCCGAACATAATCCCCGGCCGCATACCCTTCTGTTTCGCTGCCTTTTGCCCGGGTCAGATTGGAAGAAGGCAATACCCCAATGGTAGGATCATCAAAAAACACCTTGCCGGCCAGGTCTGCATCATGACAGGTCCGGCAACTGACCGAAAGGACCAGCCCCCGCTCCAGCGATGCGGAATCGGTAGGGATCGCAACAGGCGCAAGGTCCACCTGGTAGGTTTTTTCCGATTCTTTCAGGAATTTCCGGGAGAGTATCCAGGAACTGAGCAGGACAACCAGCAAGAGTCCGCCGAGGATGATGCCGGTCCACTTTAGCAATTTTCTCATGGTTTTGCGATGTTTTAGGTTTTAACAACGCAAAATTGCAGGCGCGGACGGCCTTGCCGCATTCGCAGAACTACCTGAACCAGCTACGCAGATCTGCGTATTCTCAGGGAGCGGCCGGCGGCAATAACGCTTTAAGCCCCGCGGCCAGCTGTTCCCGCCGGATGATCAATGTCCCATGTTCCTGCAAAGGCAGGCGATGGAGGCGGTAATCCTGCCGCCATTTATGCCAGAGTTCCAGATACCAGATGCAAAAGTAGGCGGCCGCAAACAGGACCGGAATCAGGGCGGCAATCCAGATGTTGGCCGTCAGCAGGCTGATCAGCAGCCAAAGGATCGTGTAGACCAGGAAGGCGCCCAGCCCAACGCCCATTTGAACGGAAATTTTGAATTCCAGCCGGCGCACCTTGTGTTCTGCCAGATATTTTCCCGGCAGCAAGGGCAGCCAGGCCCATAAATACCCCAATGCTGCGGGTAAAAACCCCGCGATGAGCATCACGGTATTCAGCAGGTTTGCGGCGTTTTTCCGCACCAGGGTCGCATCTTCCAATCCGGCTTGCTCCAATGCGGTGAAATACGCCTTTTGCAGTTCATTCCATTGGTTGTATTCCTGGTCATCCATCGCGTTCACCCCGTCGCCGATCGCTTTTTCGGCCGACAGCTGCTCTTCCTGATGCGTGATCACCGGCCAGAAAGGCCGCGGATGGTCCGACCGGTACAGGACAAAAAACGCTTCGGCCACAGCCTCCCGCTCCCGGTTGAGGATGACCACATTGTCCTCCAGCCGTTTTTTGATCTCTTCTGTGAGCGCCGTGATCCCTCTGGCCTTGTTTTCCCGGTAAATCTCCAGGAAGTCGCTGCCCTTGATGGGTTCATCAAAGACCATCATGACCTGCGACCGGAACTGCTCGGCATAGGTGTAGGTGAACCCGACCGGTACCAGATGGATTTCTTCGAAACCGCCGGATTCCAGGGTGTCAAAGGCAATGCGGGCCGCGCCTTTTCTGACGGGTCGCATGCGTTTTTCGTGGGTGGCGTTGCCCTCCACCGAGACCAGGATGGTTTCCCTTTTCCCATCGGGATGAAACAGGAGATTGAAGGTGGACAGGTTCGTTTTCACCTTGGCAAAACCCGATTCGTTCATCCTGTAGACGGGCCTCACGTGGAGCAGGGTGAGGAAAGCGCCGAACAACCGGCTGTTGAAATAATCGCCCCGGGTCAGGAAATGCACGGTCCGGTCCTGAAGCGCAGCCAGCAAAACAGGGTCAATAAAAGCCGTAGGATGGTTGGCAACAAAGATGACAGGGCCTTCTTTCGGAATGCGGTCCTTCCGGATCAGGTCGATATTCCGGTAAACCGTTTTCAAAGCAAGAATGACAACGGGTTTCAGCATTTTGTGCACCATGGCGGATATCAGTTCAAAATCGTTTAAAAGCTATTGCTTCCGGGCGGCGGCAATAGGGCTTGAATCCCATACCATTTCCGGTTCTTGATTTCAAAAAACGGCGGCAAAAATCGGAATTTAATCGTTAATGAAGGAAAACTTCGCTATGGAAGAAGCATTGTTTTCGTTTAAACTGCTGTTGCCGCCTGCTGCTGTTGCAAGATCCGGATCACAAGGGTCCTGCGATCCCGGTGCGAAAACCCTGTTCACCTGACCACAAACCTGACCGTATTCAAACCATGCGCCCCATCCGGCCAGCTCACCCGGAGCAGGTAAACGCCGGCCGGCAAACCGGAGACATCGATGCGGCCGGATGAATCCGGGAAGGGGGTCAACGGACGGACATTGCGCCCGGTCGCGTCGTATAAGGCATAATGGGTCTGTGCGGTATTCCGGCCCTGCACATAGATCTCATCCCCCGCTGCCGGATTGGGCCATACCCGCAAGGGAGACGCTGAGGGATCGGGCGGCGGCGCGGGCCCGCACTGGCCGGGCAGGTAGGCATCCAGCCATTTGAGGCGCAGGCGGATCCAGGTTTTGAGCTTTTCGATCTCGCCGGCGTAGGTTGCCGGTATGGGCGGTACTTCCGGCGCTCCGGTATTGACGCCCAGTATATCCCAGCGGTCAAAATGCCGGACCTGAGCTGTTTCCACGGATTGGGCCACACTGTCGATGAAACCGAAGATCTGCGCCTCCGACAACAACCCTTCCCGAAGGGAATCGTAGCGGCATCGCAGGCGGTTGGCAAAAAAAGTATCCTGCAGCATTCGGGGCAACCAGCCCGGGGCGGGGATATCCGGTCCGCAATCGTTGACCCGGTATGAAAAACCGCTGCCGTCGGTAGCGCCGAAAAAGCATTCGTTGATGTTCTTCCAGGCCCAGTCGAAATCCCAGACGGGCCCGGCGTGCAGCAGGCCGCCGTCGCTGTCTTTGGCCTTCCAGAAATAACTGCTCTTCTTGAACCCGTCGACATTCCTCGACAATTCCTGCACGATCAGGTAATCGATAAAGGACGTCACATCGATGTATTTCCGGTAGCCTGTCTGGGGGTCGGCAAATTCCTGGCTGTAAAGGGCCGATTCAAAATTGTACATAAAGGCCTGGATATAGGATTTTTGCTCAGGCCGGATATCTTCGGGTTTGGGGTAGTAATAAACGTAGTGAACCGGGCGGCCGGCGGCCTCAAAGGCGCCCTGCCAGCTGTCCTGGGGGGAGAAATAATCCACCTTGATGATGTAGCCGCCGGTAAGTTCGGGGCCGGTGATCTCGTCCTCGTCCAGTTTGGCGACATCTACCCGGCCCTTATCCCGCTTGATCCGTTCGCAGAACAGGTAAATACCCCTGTAATCACCGTTGAGCACAGCTTCGACCAGTCGGGCGCGCGGCGCGTAATGCCCCATTTCCCGGAAAAAATGAAAGGACAACAGGTTGCGCATCAGGGCGCGGTCGTTGAAATGTGTGATCAGGGTCCAGTCGCTTTCTTTCGGCCATCCGAAGGGCGAAATGTCCAGCTCATCCCCGTTTTCTTCCCGGGTTTCGATGGCATAGGACGGCTGCGGGTACCAAAGACTGCTGGCGCCCCGGCGCTCGATCCCCGCAAAGCCTGCGTAGATATTGGGCGGATCGTCGAGGCGGTTCATTTGTCCCGGGCCGTTGTCCGTGATAAAGACCTGTGCGGTTATCTTCGGTTCGTCGGGAATCTCCCGGCCGTCGGTTTCGATGCGGACGATGGGCAGGTTGGTGGTGAGGGGTTGAGCGGGCAGCAGCAGCGGAAGTACTGCCAATAGATGGATTAAAGAAACAAGAAAAACATTTGTATCCAGTACCAGTCGCAAATTATTGTTCATCCTCTTCGAGCCAGTTGTCTAAGTCTTTATCTGATAAACAAATATAAGATAAATTTGCCATAGTTTTGAACCCCAACAGGTATTCACCTCCCAACCTTCATTTGACCTGTTCCAAAAACCCGATTTTGTCCTTGACAGCGCCGGATTCCTTCCTTATCTTTGCAGTGCCAGGATCTTTCATCGTCGCAGTGTTCCTATCCCGTCATCGGTTTCGAATGGGTATTTAACCCTGATTTTACGGTCCTGATCAACCTGAACAGCCGGGACCCGGCAGCTAAAAAAGACCATGAGTTTGCAATCCAACCCCCAACTCGAACTGGCGTTTGAATACGTTAACCACACCGACAAGAACATCTTCCTGACGGGCAAGGCCGGCACGGGCAAAACCACCTTTTTACACCAGATCAAGGCATCACCCCTCAAACGGATGGCCGTCGTTGCGCCAACAGGCGTAGCGGCCATCAATGCGGGCGGGATGACCATACATTCTTTCTTCCAATTGCCGTTCGGGCCCTTTCTGCCGGGCAACAGCCGGGATCTCAACCGCCAGCGGCGCTTCTCCCGCGACAAGATCCGCGTCATCCAGAGCCTCGACCTCCTCGTGATCGACGAGATCAGCATGGTGCGCGCCGACCTGCTCGACGGCATTGACGACGTTCTGCGCCGGTACAAAAACCGCCACAAACCCTTCGGGGGCGTTCAGCTCCTGATGATCGGCGACCTCCACCAGTTGCCGCCCGTGGTCAAGGACGACGAATGGTACCTCCTCCGGGAGCACTATCAGACCCCCTATTTCTTCAGCAGCCTGGCCCTCCAACAGACCGACCCGGTGGCCATCGAATTGAAACATATCTACCGCCAATCGGACCAAACCTTCATCCGCCTGCTCAACAAGGTCCGCGACAACCTCATCGACAACGAGGTGCTGGATGCCCTGAACGCCCGCTTCGTGCCCGGTTTTCACCCCAAAGATGAGGACGCCTACATCACGCTGACCTCGCATAACGCCTCCGCGCAGGAGATCAACAATGAAAAACTGGCCGGATTATCCGGAACCGCCCATACCTACCGGGCCAAAATAAAAGGGGATTTTCCGGCTCACGCCTACCCTACCGATGAGGAACTGGCCTTCAAGGTGGGCGCTCAGGTCATGTTCGTCAAAAACGACCTCACCCGCGAAAAACGCTATTACAACGGCAAGATCGGCCGGATCACCGGCATCGACGACGATGCGATCTTTGTCAAATGCCCGGGCGAGACAGAAGCCATAGAGGTGACGCCGGATACCTGGGAAAACCTCAAATACTCCCTCGACGAAACCACCAAGGAAGTCCAGGAAGAAAATATCGGATCCTTTACCCAATACCCCTTGCGGCTCGCCTGGGCCATTACCATACACAAAAGTCAGGGCCTAACGTTCGAACGGGTCATCATCGACGCCCAGGCCGCCTTTGCCCACGGGCAGGTCTATGTCGCACTGAGCCGCTGCAAAAGCTTTGAAGGGATCGTCCTGCGGTCCAAAATCGCGCATTCCAGCATCAAAACCGATACCAAGGTCAAAAACTATACGGAAGAAGCCGACCGGAATGCGCCGGATGAATCCCACCTGACCCAGTCGAAAGCAGCCTACCAGCAATCGCTGATCCTGGACCTGTTCGGGTTCAACGACCTGAGAAAAGATTTTGACAAACTCAACCGCGCTTTCCTGGAACACGAAAACTCGCTGGTGCCGGGCGCGTTCCAGCAGTTCAACGCCGTGCGCCAGGAAGCCGCCGCTGAGGTGTTTCCGGTAGCCGACAAGTTCCGCGCCCAGTTGATGTCTTTCTTTGCGCAGCCCGGTCTGCCGGAGGAGAATGCCGAACTTCAGGAAAGGATCCAAAAGGCTGCCGACTGGTTTGCGGTGAAAATCGGCGAAGGCTGGTTGAAAGCCTTCAGCGAAATCCGGATCGAAACCGACAACAAGGAGGTCCGGAAAACGGTAACCGAGGCCCTCGAGAACGCACAAAAGGAGCTGTTCGCCAAAAATGCCTGTTTCGAAACCGTCAAATCGGGCTTTGCCACCCAGCAATACCTGCGCGCCAGGGGCAACGCCGAACTCGATTTCCAGGCCTCCCGCATGAAACCGAAGGTCGATACCGAATACTCCGCAGCTTACAAGGGCGACCGCCCCGAGTTGTTCACGTTGCTCAAAAAATGGCGCGACGATATGGCCGATATCCTGGATGTGGAACGCTATTCCGTGCTGCCCACCAAATCCCTCGTCGATCTGGTCAGGCTCCTGCCCACCAACCTGAAGGAACTGAAAAACGTCCGCGGCATCGGCAAGGGTAAAACCAAACAATTCGGCGAAGACCTTGTGGAAATCATCCGCAATTACTGCGCTGTCCAGGATATCCCGATCACCGAGCCGGAATTGCCCGCCGTCAAGGTGGACACAAAAGTCCAGAGTTTCGAACTGTTCAAATCCGGCAAGACCATCGACCAGATCGCTCAGGAACGAGGCCTGGTCCGGTCCACCATCGAAGGGCACCTGGCCCATTTTGTCGGGCTGGGCGAACTGGATATCCTGGATATCCTTCCGAAGACCGCAGTACAGGAGATCGAACAATTTTTCGCGGACAACCAGACCGGCTCCGCCAAACCGGCCAAGGAACATTTCGGCGACAAGTATTCCTATGGTGAAATCCAGCTGGTCATGCGGCACCTTGCGAAATCGGAAGGTTAGTCACCCGAATTTTTTAACCCCAGGTAGTATTTTCTTTGGGCATCTTCCAAATGCTCGACGGCATATCGCAAAGCCGTCCGGGGCATGCCGGCAGCATGTTGATCCAGGAACTCAAGCAATCTCCGGCTGTCCTTATCGCCCGCCGTTCGCAACCAGCTTCCGACCGCTTTCTGAATGATCTCGTTGGGGTCGTCTATCAGGATTTCGCCGACGGCAAACGTATCCGCCACGTCGCCCTTGCGGATAAAAAACCAGGTACAAACGATAGCCGTACGCCTTTCCCAGAGGTTTTCTGAACGGGCAAGTTGATACAGGATTCCCCTGGGTTTGTCCCAAAGGTACCCACCAACGACATGCGGGGCAGCCCGGTCGACCAGGTCCCAGTTGTTGATCCGGTCATGTCGGCGCAAATAGAGTTCGAATAATTCTTTTTTCCGGCTTCCAGGTGTTTTCCTGTTGCGCGCCTGGTAATCCATAATGCTCACGGCACCGGCACGCACTTCGTGGATGGGGCTTTCCAGCAATTGTTCAATCTCACCCGGCTCCATCGGCTCGAAGGCTTTTGCCAGTTCAAAGACCTGCCCCATCCGGACACCCATGAATTGGTCGTGTTCGGAATAATCCCCCTTGCCGGTTTTGAAATAACGCTGAATTTTTTCCAGTTCTTCTTCCGACTGAAAGGTCTTCAATTGATCCACGAATGCTGTTGCTGTATAATGGGTCATACGGTCAATATTAATGCGCCCTTACCCCGGTGGTCGCACCGCCCTCCAGCGTCAGATCGACCGGCCGGTTGGTTTGCCAGTTACCCCGGGTAAAATCGGGTACTTTAATGGAAGCGGATCGTTTGGCAACCGACTTTTCGCTTAACGGAGCGATGGAACTCCAGAGTGCGGCATCGTACACGTCCTGATCGAGCGGCAAGCCGTTGCGCAGGCAGTCCATCAGTCGCCAGTCCATGATGAAGTCCATGCCGCCGTGGCCGCCGATCTTTTTGGCGATCTCGCCTACATGCCGGACCAGCGGCGTGGTGTATTTTTCTTCCAGGTCCTTCATTTCGGCCTCGCTGATCCAGTCGTGCCCCAGGGCGATCCTGCCCGGTTCAGGGTATTTCTGGGCGTATGCTTTGGAGCCGCTCACAATATGAAGGCGCGAATAAGGCCTGGGGGAGCTGACATCGTGCTGGATCAGCATGGTGCGGCCTTTGACCGTTTTGATCAGGGAGTTGTTCATATTTCCGCGATAGGGCCGCCCCACATATCCATTCCAGAAATCGTCATCGGCCGCCAGCAATCTGGCTTTCGGCCCCATATTGAAATCGAGGGATTGCATGGATACCAGGTAATCCATCCGGTCGCCGCGATTGATGTCCAGACATTGAGCGATGGGGCCCAGGCCATGGGTTGGGTACAGGTTACCGTTTCGGCCGATATTCTCCTTCAGTCGCCACATATCGGAATAGGCCGTTTTGGATAAATTGGAATCCAGCAGGTCGTGGATATAGGCCCCCTCCACGTGTACGAGGTCGCCGAACAGGCCGTTGCGGACCATATTCAGGGTGAGCAGTTCAAAGAAATCATAGCAGCAATTCTCCAGCATCATGCAATGCTTTCGCGTTTTTTCAGAGGTCTCCACCAATTGCCAGCACTCATCCAGGGTAGTTGCGGCCGGCACCTCGGTTGCGGCGTGTTTACCGGCCAGCATAGCGGTCACGGCCATGGGGGTATGAAAATCCCAGGGGGTGCAGATGTACACCAGATCGAGGTTGGGGTCTGCGCAAAGGTCTTTCCAGGCATTTTCGCTGCCTGCATAAGACCTGGCTTCAGCCAGCCCACTGTCCGCCAAAACCTTCTGACTGGCCGCCACCTTTTCCGGGATCTTGTCGCACAAAGCTTTGATCTCTATGCCTTCGATATTCGCGATCCGCCTGACGGCGCCCGACCCTCGGTTCCCCAGGCCGACAAACCCGATCCGGACGGTTTCCAACTTCGGGGCTGCATATCCGCTCATATTGAATTGGGCGGGTTGAACGGACCCATCGCTCAAAATATCGGGATGCGCCCCAACGGCAACCATACCGGCGCCGGCAGCCGTAATGTTTTTCAGGAAGTTTCTTCTTGTTGTCATAACAAAGTTGGTTTTTCAAAGCAAGATAACAAGGGATCGCGGGATTTGCAATGCCCGCAAACCGGTTTCAATACCGGACAGGAACTGTTCAAAAACGGACACTCAAAATTTTGCCATACTGCAATTACAAGATCTAAACCCTTATTAATCAATCCTTCCTGGTTTTGGCACAGGTTTGGTTCAGGATTCAGGGGTGCGATTAACTTTCAATCAATTGATATGTTCAAGAATTATTTCAAGATCGCCTGGCGCAATATCTTCAGAAACAAGACCTATTCCGTAATTAACACCCTCGGATTGGCGCTGGGTGTCTGTGCCGCCGTTACCATCTATGCGGTTACAAATTACGAACTCCGTTTCGACAACTTCCACCCCGATAAAAAGCGCATTTATCAATTGGTGGGGGACCTGACGGAAAGCACCGGCAACCTGCTCCATTTTTACCGGCTTCCCTCACCCGTTGCACAAGCGGCCCGGGAAGGGATCTCCGACCTGGAGGTTGTCGCAGGCATCATACCCTATTATGCGGAAATCCGGATCTCCAACGGGGATGCTCACGCCAAAACTTTTTCCAGCGCCATTCCCGGAACGCATTATGTGACCGCGGCACTGACAGAACCCCAATACTTTGATATCTTCCGGTACCAATGGTTGGCCGGCGCTCCATCCGCCGATCCCAATACCGTGGTGCTGACCCAAAACCGGGCACGCGATTATTTCGGCGACCTGCATCCCGATGGTTTTATCGGGAAAGCGGTCATTTACAACGACTCCCTTGCCGCGACCGTGTCGGGGATCATCAAGGATTGGGATGGAAATACCGATTTGAGGTTCACCGATTTTATCGCCTACAGTACAATCCGGGGGCCTTATTTAAAACAGCGCTTCAATACAACATCCTGGGATCAGCGGGATATGAATTCCTGGGTTTTCGTCAAGCTTGCCGAAGGTGGATCTCCGGTACAGGTTAACGACCGGTTGGCATCATTGGTCAAACAGCTTGCCGGCGGCCGGATCAAACTGGCGCCCCGGCTGCAACCCTTATCCGAAGTCCATTTCAATGCCGACATCATTGAGAATCCGATCCGGACGGCCCACCTGCCCACACTATACAGCCTGATGAGTATTGCGGCATTCATACTGGTGCTGGCCATTATCAACTTTATCAACCTGTCAACGGCGCAATCCATCATGCGTGCCCGGGAAGTAGGCGTCCGCAAGGTGTTGGGCGGCGGAAAAAACGGCCTCATTTTTCAATTCCTGTCCGAAACCTTCCTGCTCACTATCCTGGCGGTATCCATTGCAGTCGCATTGGTAGATCCGGTATTGCGTTTTTTCGGTGCCTACATTCCCGAGGGGATTTTTTTTCGGGCATCGGACCCGTCCATGGCAGCATTCCTGGCCGGTATAACCGTGGTAACCGCAATAGCCGCCGGCACTTATCCGGGGCTGGTCCTTTCCTCTTATGAACCGGTCAGAACCCTGAAAGGCCAGGGGATCTCGGGAGGAAACCACAACCGCCTGTTGCGAAAAGGGTTGATCGTATTCCAGTTTACCGTCTCCATGATCTTTTTGATCGGGAGTATTGTGGTAGCCGACCAGCTTCGCTACACCCGTCAGAAGGACCTGGGATTTAAAGCAGATGCCGTCATCAACATGGAATCACCCCGGGGGCAGGACCCGGACAAGATTGACGTGCTGGCCCAAAACATCCGGCAGATTCCCGGTATACAGCAGGTGGCGCTCCAGTGGCTGCCGCCGATGAGCGATAATCCACGGGGCATGAAATTGAAATACAAAAGCACGGATGAAAAAGATTTCTGGGTTACCCAGGTTGCCGGCGACGAGGAATTCATCCCCCTCTATCAATTGCATTTACTGGCCGGCAGAAACCTGGCGCCGTCGGATACCGTCAACGAATTCGTCATCAATGAGACCTTCTCCCGGTTCATGGGATACCAACAACCGGAAGAAGCCCTCGGTCGGACCCTCTTTTGGAATGACCGGCCGTATCCGGTCGTTGGGGTTGTAGCCGACTTCCACACCAGTTCTCTGCATAACCCGATAGAGCCGCTCTGTATCATCAATCGCAAGGACCGGATGGGCTCTTTGGCTGTCAGGCTCGACGCCAAAAGCAAACAATCGGCGGCCATCGCGGAGACCCTTTCCCAAATGGAACAGGTCTGGAAACGGGTCTACCCCGCATCAGCCTTTAGCTTCAGTTTTTACCAGGAATCCATCGCTCAATTGTACGAAAAGGACCGCCAGGCAGCAACGCTGGTAAATGTTTCCATGGCCGTCGCCATCTTCATCTCCTGTATCGGCTTATTCGGGCTCAGCCTTTTCAATGCGGAGAAAAGAGCCAGGGAGGTCAGTATTCGCAAAATACTGGGCGCCGGTGTAGGCCATATCACCATTTTGCTCAGCCGGGAGTACATCGGGCTGGCAGTCCTCGGGCTCGGGATAGCGGCCCCTATTGCCTGGTACCTCATGCACCAATGGTTGAACAGCTTCGCTTACCGGGTCGGGATTGCCTGGTGGGTATTCGCGATGGCGGGACTGACAGCCGTTGCGATCGCGCTGGCAACGGTCAGCTACCAGGCGTTAAGAACGGCGCTTGCCAATCCAGCGGAGGTGTTGAAGGCGGAATAGTACCAGTGTTCTTTGTCCTCATTCCCGCACCAAAATCACCCGGTTCAACCCGAACCAATTCCGCCCGTCACCGGCCTTGAACCGCAACGTGATCGTATTCACCAGCGGGTCGATTTTAACGGTGCACAGGTCAGCCTTTTGTTCGCGTTCGCGGGTAGGGTTGTTCGCATCCAGCCACTCTGAAACCTGGGTTTGCCGCTGCCAGACGGAGAATTCACAACCGGCCGGGTCCCTGATATAGTCCAGCGTAAGGCGGTAGGTGCCTGCGGGCACCCCTTCCAGCGGGATGCGCACTGCGGCATTGTTGCTCACTGTAAACAGGAAGCTGTCGCCGCCGATGGGATACAACCAGGCCGGTTTCACGGCGACCTCTCCCAGGATCACCATCTGCAGCAATTGGGGAAAGAGCATCATGGTATCCGGCAAATAGACGCCCGTTGTTGCATTGGTCGGCTTTTCGGCGCTTTCAGGCGGTCGGTCGCAGTAATAATAAGCCACAGAGGTGTAATCCGCCGGCGCACGGTTGCCTTCCGGACCGTGTTCGATGCTGTGGAAGATGTTTTTTTCAAAGGAGATCTTATCGGAAAGAAAGAGCCGGTAACCGCCGGTCCGGCAAAACGGCAGCGAATAATCCAGGGCGCCGGAAAGCGGCAGGCTCATGGCCGCATCCCAGCGATCGGGCAGGGCGTACCAGCCGCCGTTGAAATAATCTTCGGAGCCGGTACCGTGCATCCTGAGCGTCCCGTCGACCACGGTAGAATCATCGCCTTCAAAAAAATAGGTCATGCCCGGTTGAAGGCCTTGAGCCTGCAAGGCCGTACCGACATAATGCCCTTTTCCTTCGGCGTGC
Organism: Lewinellaceae bacterium; assembly: GCA_020636325.1. GTDB lineage: Bacteria > Bacteroidota > Bacteroidia > Chitinophagales > Saprospiraceae > JACJYC01. Next base: position 13,008 of record JACJYC010000026.1, on the reverse strand, counting down.
AGGAATATATGCGGCTGCCCTTCGACGGCCGGATTGTTCCGGTTCCAATGCGCATAAAACCTGCCCTCTTTTTGGGGATTCCTGGCTTCATCCGAGACCAGCATGCCGACCTGAACAGCGGGCAAAGCCGGTAATTCAACCCCGTCCGGCGACCGGAAAATGAGCTCCACCTTTGCCGACCGGTCATAGGGCATCGGGAAATAGCAGTATGCCCGTTCACCGTCGGAACCGATCAGCAAACTGTTCATGGAAGCCTTGCCGAAGGCATACCCGAAAAAATCCGCTATGGGGCAGTACACCGCAGGGGTTTTCTCTCCGTCCCAGGTGATCCTGAGGTCCATTTGCCGGGCAAGCCCCTCAAAAGCGGAAGCGGGCGAAAATTCGATCCCGAGTATCCGGCCCCCTTCCGAAGCCTGAAAGAGATTGTAAGTCTTCCCGGGCTCGGGCTGAATGGATTGCCTGATATACTTTGCGCCGGCTTCCGGATAAAAATCCTGCCATTGGCGGTTATCTTTTGTCCAGATGGACCTGAGATCTTCGAGGGCAGCTTTTTGCCCCTGGTTGAGCGCCAAATGGAATTTTTCCACTTTCGTCCCCTTGGGGTATTGCCGGTACTGCACCTGATAGAACTGGGTCCGCTTGCCTTTATACACGATCCGGCAACCGGACTGGAACGGGATCGGCAGGTAGCAATAAAAGCCGCCCAGTTGGTTGCTGCAGAGCGGCGGTACAAAAGGAAAAACCTTGCCGCTGAACAGGTCGCGATAGTTAATGGTAAATGCCGGTCTGGTCAGGTCATCGATGTAAAAGGCCAGGCTGTCATCGGAAGGGGTCGGCGTCCAGATCCGGTTGATCACTCCGGGGCCGTCAGCCTCAAAAATGACCAGGGTGCTGTCGGGGTTCATCCGGATATAGGAGTATTTGCCGCTGAAGCCGTCGTCGTTGCCGCCCGTCCGGTCGTAGGAGGAGGTTTGGGCGCAGACGGTGTTGGACTGATAGGCGGGCAAGGCTGCCGGATGGCGCATTTCTGCCAACAGGCTCCGGAAGGTCACGGGATCGTGCTGGGCGGAGAGCGGGGCGGTAACCATGCACAACAGCATGAGACAAAAGAGAGAGGGAGTGAGGGGGCGAAGGCGTGGTTTCATCCCCGCCCACCTGGTGGATTTAACTGCCCGGAAATGCGCTATACTTTGCAGAATGGTTGATCGTGCGGCGAACACGGCTGTTGACCTGTCGGACATTGGGTTGTTAAGTTGGTTTCGGAATGCAAAATACGGTGCCGATCGATGTTCTGCAAATGGGGTCCGGGAATTGCGGGATTCAATCCACCCGCTTGCGCTCTTCTTCCGCGCCGGTAGCCCGTTTGCGGCTGCCTTTGAGCTTGTTGTTGCCGAAATTGCGCGAATAGGTCAGTTTGAAGGTGCGCTGACTGAAATCGGCGGTTCCTTTGGATACCATGTTGTATTCCGGGAAATTGGTTTCAAAGCCGAAACCCAGTGAATTGAACAAGTCGTCAATCCCGAATCGAAGGGTACCGCCGTTGTCGCCCAATTTCTTCTGGATGCCGATATTCACCGCTCCCATGGGAAGGGATACCTGGGCGCCTGAAAGCCCTCTTGTCCGGTAGAACCCTACCAGTTCGGCACTAAAATCATGGGGCAGGGTGAAACTGTTGATCCAGACGACCTGCAGGTTTTGCGCCCTGACTTGAACGGGTTCCCCGTCAAAGTACGTGTTGACTTCCTGCCAGGTCCCAATGAGGTTATTCTGCATATTCCACCATTTGCCAATGTGCAGCGGGAAGGCCACGGTGAAGTTGGCCGTTTTCCTGTTTTTCATATTTTCCGCTCCGAGCAGTTGCCGGTTCGTTCCTTCTATAACCCGGCTCTGAAAACCGGCGATCGCGCTGTCCTCCACCGCATATTGAAGGGAAAACAGGGCGCTCTTGTAACGGTAGTCGACCTTTAAGTTGTTGGAAACGGCGGGTTGCAGCGCGGCATTGCCGGAGAAGAAGGTATAGGGATCCAGGAAGATGACAAACGGCGCCATATCCTTGAAGGTCGGCCGGGTAATTCGCCGGCTGTAGGAAAGGTTGGCGGAGTTGTTGTCATTGAAATTCCTGGACAGGAAAACACTGGGAAAGAAATTGCCGTATTGCCGGTCGACGATATCGGCCTGTTCATTGGAACCCAGGTTGGAATTGGTATATTCATAACGCAGCCCGAGCTTGAGATCCGATTTTTTGTCCAGTTTCAGGTCAAGCGAGGTGTACGCGGCGGCGATGCTTTCGTCGAGGTGGTACCTGGCGGTCAGGTCGGGATCGTACATCCGGATGCCGTTCCGGATATCTGCGACGGATACATCGTTGTCCAACCGGTTGATCGTCCCCTTCAGGCCGGCCTCCAGATGGATATTTCCTGAAAATTGTTTGGTATAGTCCAACTTGCCTACCCCCACCCGGATGGGCGTGGTCTTACCGCTGAAAGTCTGGTCGCTGAACAGGAAATTGCCCGATCCGTCCGAATAATCGATCAGATAGTTGGTCGGGTTCTCGTTTTCATAGCGCAGGTAGTCGAAATCGAGGCTCACGGATTCCCCTTCGCCGATGGTATGCTGAATGTTAAGGTTTCCGCCGAGGTGTTGCCAATGGTTGACCTCATCATTCCGGATAGCGATCAGGGAATCAGGCATTCCGTTCAGCGACAGGACGGAATGATTCATGGCCTCCATGCTCCATCGGTTGTCATACCCGGAGACCAATACCCCCACGACGGTTTTCGGGCTCAGGTTCCAGTCCAGTCCCAGGCGGAGATTGTGATTGCGCTGAACCGGGTCCCGAACGGTTTCTGTTTCGGTCCGGATCGTTTGCCCGTTGAGGCCGACCAGGCGATCCATATTAAACACCTGTTGCTGGGCCTGCCGGCTGAAAGAATAGCCCCCGTACAGGTTGATGTCACGATGGCGGAAATTGAAATTGAGGGCGGCTGAAGAGACATCTCCTTTGCCAGCTCCTCCGGAGACTGTATAGGAGCCGTTCAGACCCTGATCCCCCGACTGCTTCAGGACGATATTGATATATCCCGCGTTCCCTTCGGCCTCAAAGTTGGCCGGCGGCGTGGTGATCAGTTCGATCTTTTCGATATTGCCGGAAGGCATCCCCTGCAGCATCTGCACTACGGCGGCCATCGGCATCCGGTTGATCTTGCCGTTGATCATGACCACTACGCCGTCTTTTCCGCTCAGCGAAATGCTGCTGTTCTGGCGGTCGACGATTATGCCGGGCGAGCGTTCGAGCACTTCCAGGGCTGTGGCGCCCGCAGCCGTAATGCTGCCGGCCACGTTGACCACCAGGCGGTCGATCTTCTGTTCGAAGAACGGCTTTTTGGCGACGACCTCAACGCCGGCCAGTTCGGTTGCATTCTGCGAGAGGGAAATTCTTCCCATTTTTTTTCCACCTGGTTCCGCTTTCAATTCGAAAACCCCGGAGTTGTATTTTGCGTAGCCGATCATGCTGGCTTCCAACAAGTAGGCGGCCGGCGCAATGTCTGTGATCAGGAATGCGCCGGCACTGTCGGTGACTTCCCCTTTCACCAGCGAGGAATCCGATGCCTGTAACAATAGGATATTGGTAAACGGCACAGGAATACCCGCTTCATCGACTACGGCGCCGCCGATCTGGGATTGCGCTTCAAGACCCTGAACAAAAAAAATGCTCAGGAAAAGCATGATCATCATTGCATGCTGTAAAACGGGCTTAAAGGTTGATTTTCTCATGGTTATTTTATTTTTCACTATACATTTTTTGATTACCACACAAATTTCGGGTGGTTGGGTGCGGAATGAAACAGGAAAGGCGTAACTGGATACTGACGGCGGGTAACTGGCAACCGGACGCTGATAACTGGATGTCCGGGCGGGCATTGAATTCACCTGGGGCGATGGTGTGCGTCACGGAACCATCCGTCCACCTGCCTGAGGTATTGCCATCTACCGCTTTGAAGGCTTGGCCTGCATAAGGGTGGTATGCACTGGATTGGGTTGCAGTTTTTCCTTTGGCAAGTTCCACTACGTTTTGAGCCTGGGTAAACCCGGCACAACAGAAAAGCAGCAGCATGGCTATGACCTGCTTTGAAAAAGCGAATTTTATTGTTTTCATGGTTAAATAAATTGAATGGTTAATGATAAATGCAAATTTCGACCATGAACAACCTCAAAGCAAAAGGCTCCGGGTAACGGGTCCGTTTAACGCAGTAATCGGGAACTATCAGCCCGCAGACGGTGACTTATGGAATTGAAATCATGAACAACAGAGGATGCAGAGCCGGTAATTATTCAGCCGCTCTGCCCAACAGCAAAGATTGGAGCAAACCATTGTCGCGTATCGGTGTTGGAGTTGCCGCCGAAGCTCGGCCAGTTTTTCCAAATGAGACTTCTCCCACGGCAAAGTTGATGATTATGCGAAACGGCGGTACGACCTGCAACCTTCTAACTTACAACCAGCTTGTAGGCCGCTTCCAATCCCGCCAGCACCACCTCATCCGGAACGGCCTCCAGGTCGAAGGTCGTCCAGCCTTTCAGGCCCCATTTGTTGGGGATCTGCGTGATGCCGGGGTGCAGGTCGCAGAATTCGGCTTGCAATTCGGGTGTAAGCACCAGATTGGCGCTGCGGCTGGGCTCGTGCAAGGTTGCAAAAGTCCGTTTTTTGATCACCTTGAAGGCTGTGCGGTCGAAGTGCGGCGCGGATTCCGTGCCGGGGAAGGACAATGCCAGTTCTTTGAAATGCTCAACGTTCATACCTTACTTCTCTTCGCCGAATGAGGTAAATTTGGGCTCAGGAAATTTTTCCCAATTCATATTATACTATGTTTGCAGCTGTTAATATTAGATTTGCAAGTTAACTTTTATCTACAAAATGTATTGCCTTTTTTCACCAACCAATGAATCCTTTATCATGAAAAGATTGATCCCGACTTTGATTTTAGCGGTTATTCTGTGCTATTCCGGCCGGCTTTTTGCGCAGATCCAACAATCCGAAGTGGAGCGGATTATCGGCGTCCTGGCCGCTGACGATATGATGGGCCGGCAGGCGTTCACCCCCTACGCCGACAAGGCTGCCGACTTTATTGCCGGTGAATTCAAGCGGATCGGGTTGAAGAAGTGGAATAAAATGAAATCCTACCTCCAGACTTTTCCGGTGTACCAGTTTTCGGTGTCGGAACTGAGTGTATCCGCCGGAGATAAGGCCCTGAGCGATGCGTTTGCTTCGACGAGCGAAAAGGAAATCGAGTGGACGCAGGACAGCGGCATCAAAAACCTTTTCATCGGGGAAGGGGATAATTTCCGGGAAATGTTCAATGAGTACCGAAGATCTGAAGAATCAGCAGTGGTATGGATCCACTCCGCACATAAACCGTTCTTCTCCAGATACGCCTCTTTCGCCGCCAGAGCAGGAAGGACGATAGGGCCGATAAAGCCCAAAACAATCGTTTTTGTGATCTCGGATGAAGTGCCCGCAGCTTACCGGATCCGGATGTCAGCTAAGGTCGATACCCAAAACCTCTCGAATGTAGTGGGGTATATCAAAGGGAAAAGGAAACACGAGTTTGTATTGTTTTCCGGCCACTATGACCATATCGGGATATTGAAACCCGTCAACCGGGATTCCATCGCCAACGGCGCCAACGATGACGCTTCCGGCACAACAGGGGTGATCACGCTGGCAGAGTATTTCAAAAAACAAGGCAAGCCCGAACGCTCAATCCTATTCGTCGCCTTTACAGCCGAAGAATCCGGCGGTTACGGTTCCCGGTATTTTTCCAATCAACTGAACCCGGATGAGATCGTAGCCATGTTCAACCTGGAAATGATCGGCAAACCGGCGACGGACGGCCCCAATTCAGCCTGGATCACCGGATTCGACAAATCGGATTTCGGGCAGATCCTTCAACGCGCGGTCGCCGGAACCCAATACAAATTTTATGCGGACCCCTACCCTTCCCAAAACCTGTTTTACCGCTCGGATAATGCCACTCTGGCCCGCTTAGGCGTGCCGGCCCACTCCATCAGCACCACCCCCATCGATGTCGACAAGGACTACCACCAGGTCTCTGATGAGATTTCAACCCTGGACATGGCACACCTCACGAATACGATCAAGGCCGTTGCCGCCGCCGCGGCCACCATCATCTCCGGCAAAGAAACCCCTTCGCGGGTGGATCCTTCGGATGTGGATTAGTTGTGAGTCATAAGTTGTAAGTCATAAGTCATAAGTTGTAAGTCGTAAGTTGTAAGTCGTAAGTTGTAAGTCGTAAGTTGTAAGTCTGGTAACTGGGCGTAGCCGACTCCGTCAGCCATAGGGCGAAGACTTCGTCGTCCGGAGGCCGAAATTGAGTGGTAAGCTGTAAGGCGGCTGTCAAGGATAAAGGTTAAAGAAGCCGATTGGCAACGACCGCGCGGGCCGTCAGGTCCGCCATGTCGGTACCGATGGAACAAGCTTACATTCATTTCGCAAGTCGGAGACTTGAGGGTATCCGCGGCGAGGCCCAGCCTCTGGCGAACGGTAAGGCGATGTTTCGATTTTACAACGACCGCGAGGGCCGTCAGGTCCGCCATGTCGGTAGCAATCGGGTTGAATATTTGGTCCCCGGCCTGTAGGGCCGGTATGTGATGGCTTTCCAACCGGCAATATCCGTGCCGGCCGATCCTGAATTGACGCCGCTAAAAATGGATGGAATGGATTTCAAGTTGATCTGAGGGCTGCCGTTGCCAAATCAACGAATCAACAAATAACCGAATCAACAGCAAAAATCACACAGCCCAAAAACCATTATCCCCAACCTCTATCACACCGCCACCCCGGCCAGCACCCCGCGTTGCTCCCGGATCCGGTCAGACGCCAGATATTCCTCGAAGCTCAGCAGGCTGTCGATCATCCCGTTGGGCGTGATCTCGATGATGCGATTGGCAACCGTCTGCATGATCTGGTGGTCATGGGAAGCGAAGATCATATTGCCTTTGAAATCCGTCATGGCATTGTTCAGCGCCGTAATGGATTCCAGGTCGAGGTGGTTGGTGGGTTCGTCCAGGAGCAGGAAGTTGGGGTAACGCAACATGATCCTGGACAGCATGCACCGCACTTTTTCACCCCCGGAGAGGACGCTGGATTGCTTGTATACCTCCTCCCCCGAAAAGAGCATCCGCCCCAGGAACCCCCGGATAAACTGCTCGTCCTTTTCCACGGAATATTGCCGCAGCCAGTTGATCAGGTCCAGGTCGTTCTCGTTGGAAAAATACCGTTCATTGGCGTTAGGCAGGTATTCGGGGGAGATGGTCTGACCGTATTGGACCGTACCGGAATCGGGCTTATCCTCACCTGCGAGTATATTGAAAAGGGCGGTAATAGCGGCTGTTTCCCGGCATACCACGCCGATCTTCTCACCCGCGTTCATCGTGAAGCTGACATCTGTAAAATACCAGGAGCCGTCGGTTGCGCGCTTGCTCAGGTTGTGCACCTGCAGGATCTGATCGCCGGGTTCGCGCTCCATCTGAAAATTGATATAGGGATATTTCCGGCTGGAGGGTTTGATCTCCTCAAAATCCAGTTTTTCCAGGGCCTTCTTGCGGCTGGTGGCCTGGCGCGACTTGGAGGCGTTGGCGCTGAATCGCTGGATGAATTCCATCAGCTCCTGACGTTTCTGTTCGGCTTTCTTATTCTTGTTGGCGATCTGCCGGGCCATCATCTGGCTGGTTTCGTACCAGAAGGTGTAATTGCCGGTCGTGATCCGGATCTTCTGGTAGTCGATATCCACGATATGGGTGCAGACCATGTCGAGGAAGTACCGGTCGTGGGAAACGACGATGACGGTATTCTTGAAATCGGCCAGGAAGTCCGACAACCAGGTGACAGTCAGGGCATCCAGGTCGTTGGTCGGTTCGTCCAGCAACAGGATATCGGGGTTGCCGAACAGGGCCTGCGCCAGCAGCACCTTCACTTTTTCGGGGCCGCTGAGTTCTTTCATCTGCCGGTAGTGGAGGTCTTCGCGGATGCCCATGTTGGAGAGCAGTTCGGCGGCATCGCTTTCTGCCGTCCAGCCGCCCATTTCGCCGAAGGTGGCCTCCAGCTCTGCGGCCCGGATGGCGTCGGCATCGGAGGCATCGGGATCCATATAAATGGCGTCCTTTTCGATCATGATGTCGTACATCTCGCGGTGCCCCATGATGACCGTGTTCAGGACGATCTGGTCTTCAAATTCGAAGTGATCCTGCTTGAGGACGGCCATCCGGTTGCCCGGCTCCAGGTCGACGCTGCCCCGGTTGGGAGAGATCTCTCCGGAAAGGATCTTCAGAAAAGTGGATTTACCCGCGCCGTTGGCGCCGATAACCCCGTAGCAGTTACCGCGGGTGAACTTCAGGTTCACTTCGTCGAACAGTACGCGTTTTCCGTATTGCAGCCCCAGGTCATTGGTCCTCAGCATATCTTCGTTATTTTGATTTGGCGGTATTTAGACGCCTGATTTTCAAAAAAGTTGCGAAGATAGACGAAAAAAACTACTCTTCCAAGCAAGCGAACACCATACGGTAAAAATCCGGATGCGACTGCCAGGTTTGCCCGGTCACGTAGCGCCCGTCGCGCACGGCTTCCTGCTTGCCGGTGAATTTGCCGCCGCAGGCTTCCACTTCGAAGCGGACATTCTCATAACAGGTCAGGGTCTTGTCCTTCACCAACCCCGCGGCCACCAGGATCTGGATGCCGTGGCAAATGGAAAAAATGAACTTGCCGGCTTTGTCAAAGTCCCGGACGATGCTGATCACCTTGGGGTCGTGGCGCAGAAACTCGGGCGCTCTTCCGCCCAGGATGAGTACGGCTTTATAGTCCTTCGGCTTGACGTCGGCAAAAGCGATGTCCGACTCCACCATATAGCCGGGTTTTTCGATATAGGTGTCCCAGCCGGGTTCGAAATCGTGAATGACCAGGTTCAACCTTTTTTTGGTTGGCGCCGCTACAACGACCTTGTAGCCGGCTTCTTCAAAGCGGTGCTTGCCGTAGAGGCACTCGTAACCTTCACCGGCGTCGCCGGTGATGATGAGGATTTTTTCTTTTTTGGCCATTGGTAACAGATGTTGTTGATTGAAGGCGGATCATGCTGACAATATACGGCATTTCCCGGATCGCAATGCGGGTTTTCAGTGCAGTTCCACAGGGATTTGCTATGCAATGATGAATTTTCCCGTCTGCTTATATTCCTCCAGCCAGGCCAGCGAAGGCGCTTCATTGGGCGGCAATTCGGGGAGCCGGTCTTTCGGAAAAAACCGGGCTTCATGGGTTTCATCCGTTTCCATTCGGAGCTCTCCCGTCCAATGCCTGGCGTAAAAAACAACGGTAAAGTACTGGACCTGATCGCCGTTCGGGTAGGTCACGGATTCCGTCTCAGGACGGGTGCTCAAGCCGATGCCTTCGGGTTCACGAATGACCAGGCCCGTTTCTTCCCGGACCTCCCGGATGATGCAGCTGGTGATATCCTCTCCTTCTTCCAATCCGCCCGCGATGAGCCCCCAACGGCCGTTGTCCTTGCGGCGGATCAGCAGGATTTCACCGGCCTCATTTTCCAGGATGATCCTGGCCGCCGGGTGGATGATTGTCCGGTTGCCCACCAGGTTCCGGAGGGTTTGAATATAGTTTGCCATTAATTATAAAATTCCCGATTCCAGATTAGTCGGTTTTCCCATATGCAAAACTTAACGTTTGGGAAACTTCGGAGGTTTCGTAAACATGGCCTGGCCTTGCCTGAAATCCCACATTTTGCGTCGTTGAATCCCATTTTCCCACCCTACATCCAGAAAAATACGCGGATCAAAACAAAGCGAATACCTTTGCCGAAATTTTTCCCGATCCCATGATCACCTTTGCTCAATCCATATGTCAGCATTACTGAAAGCCAAATTGATCGCCCTCATCATCTTCGGCGCATATGCCGTCTGGTTGATCTTTTTTTCAAAGGGAAACCCGTTAAAAATGATTTTTTCGGAACCAAAAGGCGCTAAGGTAGCCTTTTCAACCAGCGGCAGGAGCGGTCAGGTCCTTTATACCGGCCCCGAGGGTTCGTTTTCCATGTATTGGGAATTCGGCGGAGGTGACGTGATCGCCGTCATCGACATCCCCGACCCGAAACAATGGGAAGCCCAAACTCAGATCCCGCTGGAAAAACGAATGGACATCCTACATTTTATCGGCAGGAAAACAGTAGAAGCCCAAACGACCGGTGGAAAGGGCGTCTATGAAATCCAGGAAAAAAACATCCTGATCAAAACCCGTTAGATCGAAGGCCATAGTCAAACTCAAAGCAACCCTATGATCCTATTCGGCAACCTGCTTTTGGTTATTGCAACCCTTATTTTCCTTGCCTTATCCCCTATCCTATTCAGTCATAAGCCGCCTCCGGGTGGCGACCGCGGGGTCGGCTATGCCTGGACCATGGTCCTGGGCAATGCGGGTTTTATCCTCTGCATGGGGATCGTAACGGCCATCATCGGTTGGAAGGGCGGCTTCGATTGGGTCGGCCAGGCAGGCGGGCAGCGATTGGTGGTCGTATCCCTTGGATTCGCAGTGGCGATGACGGGCTATTTCTTCTTTTCCATGAAGGAGGGATTGGGTCGCCTGCCGTCTTTCCTGAAATTCCCAATGTCCTACCTTCCCGGAGTTTTGCCGGTATTATTGCTGGCCAGCACGGCCATACTCCTCAACGACCCGTTGCGGACGGCCGTTCCCGGTTCAGTTTACAAATGGCCGATCCTTTTTACGGTCGCAATCGGTCTGATAGCGGTAGCGATAATTATGGCGGCCAGGGCGCAAGTAGCAGCAGCCACGGTCCAGGCAGCCGGAGATTTCGAACAACGGAACCAGCAAAACCACCTGGACCAGATCGACTCTACGGATGCAGGCAAAGGGATCGCCATGATCCTGGTTTTTACGGACGCCAACCACAAAGCCGTGGTGCGGCAACGGGCCCTGGCCAAGGTCAAATCGCGCGCAGACTGGCAGGAAGAATTGATCCGGCTTCTGCAAACCGATTGGGCCCCTGAAGTATTCACCTTCCTGGCTTCCAATGAGGTGGATAATCAGCCCCTTTTCGCACAACCGCTTGAAACGGGTATCCTGACCCAGGCCAGGCTCATCCGTGAAAGCATCCGCCGGTGCAGGGACAAGTACGATCTCTACGAAGGCCGGTTCATTTGGGAAATCGACCGGGTTTTGCGGACCGTCCAAAAATTCGATGGCATCGGGGTTGATTATCGCCCTGCCGTTCAGGAGCTGAGAAAAGCGCTGGATGAACGGACCCGGTTTGAAAAACCGGCGCTGCGGGCGATCCCTATCCTGGACAAGTGGTTGAAAAAATATTCCTGAATCGCAGCGAAATGAAAAAAATCCTCCAGCCTCTGATTTCGCTTTCCATCTTACTCATCATTTGGAAAATCTTCAAGATACCCTTTCCCGGATGGGTGGCTTTTGAAAAGTGGAGTGCGGTCCCCGCCATATTCTGGACACTTTGCGGGATTGAGGCCATTTTTATGACCTGGTGGCTGGCCGGTGAGCTGAAATTAAAATATCTCCGGATCAATCCAACGGTTTACCTGGGTTGGTCTTACCTGATCATTGCAGCCGTGCTCCATCTGACCGGTTTCAAAATAATGGCTCTGGTGATGACAATGCTGGCGGCCCTGCCACTGGCCGTGATGGGGCTGTTCTTGCTTGTCATGCTTATCGTCAGGATTTTTGGCGGCCCTATTCGATGGAATTGACAGGAGCATTTCCAGGCAACAGGCGTTCCGAAATATACGGTTCCTACGTTTACATTTCGTATTTTTTCTTTTACATTTTGCATTGAATAAAAGATCCATAAGGCATATAAATTTACCATGCCAAAGCCTCCCCATCCCGGAAAAACCCGCCGGTTGGTCCGTCATCCGGCAAGGTGGCAGCCCAGACAATTCCCCTCGCGCCTTCACTTACCGGCCTGGCGCCCCATTGCTCGGTACCCGGATAAGTAGCCACAAATCCTGGGCATACCGAATTGACCTTGATGGAGGTATCCTGCAACTGCCGGGCCAGTTTGACAGTAAGTCCGTTCAGCGCGAGCTTGGTGATGCCGTAAACCGGTACGATCCCCTGGTGGTTGGCCAGTCCGAAAACGGGATCCGTAAACGCCCCTGCCCCGCTCGACACGTTGACGATCCGGCCGCCTTCGGATTTTTCCAGCAACGGCACAAAGGCCTTTGCCATCCGCCAGGCGCCCAGCAGGTTGGTATCCAGGGCATCCCTGACGTATTGCATGTCCGTTGAGAGCGGCTGCCCTCCCTGGTCAAAAAAAGCGCCTGCGTTATTGATCAGCGCGTCCACTTTTCCGTATTCCCGTGCAAGCTCTCCGGCGAAGCGATCCGCACTTTCATCGCTGGTGACGTCCAGTTGGTGAGCGACGGCGCCGATCCGGTCTGCAAGCTGTTGCGCTGCTTTCAGGTCCCTGGCGGTGATGATGACGGCATACCCAAGCGCTTTGAGTTGGCGGGCGGTTTCAAACCCCAATCCGGCTTCGCGGCTGACGCCCGTGATGACGGCAATTTTCGGCGTAGGCATAATGCGGTTTTATTGTGGTGTCCGGTGAAGATCCGGAGAGTATAACCGCAAATTCTGAAAGTTGTTTACCGTAATTTTCGGTTAAACAACTTGTAATGTAATAATTGGCAAAACGGTCAAAACCTTATCAACTAAAAAATCAAACGCAACCCTTTTGACAAGTCAAGAGGCAACGGGAAATTGCCGCTTGACACCACACAAAAGACCAAACGCAACGCCTTACGGACGCTCGTCAAATACCAAAAACGCCCTTAACGAAGACGGCGCGCGTGGGCGGACAGCAGTGACCGAGTATTCGTCGGCTTGGTCCATTCAAACAGGATATCTCCCGGATTTTCCACACAACGAACGCTCCAAAAATGAACGGCCGCCAATTTTAA
>JACJYC010000025.1 GCA_020636325.1 Lewinellaceae bacterium | reverse complement strand
CAACTTACGACTTACAACTTACGACTTACAACTTACGACTTACAACTTACGACTTACAACTTACGACTTACAACTTACGACTTACAAATAACGACGACGATGGACAAGGATTTATTTGAAATGGGGCAACGGGTCAGCAGGCGGCATTTTCTGACCAGGACCTCCCTTGGATTGGGGGCCATGGCATTGGGTTCGCTGGCGGGAGGCAGTTGGCTGGCGGGGCAATCGGGGGGCCTGGCAACGGGTCTTGCACCGGAGGAAAACCTTGCCGGCATGTTTCCGAACTTTCTGCCGAAAGCGCGTCGCATCGTGTACCTGTTCATGAGCGGCGGGCCTTCGCAAATGGACCTGTTCGACTATAAGCCGGGGCTGGAGAGCATGCACGGCAAAGACCTGCCGGCGTCCATCCGCAAAGGGCAGCGGCTCACCGGGATGAGCGCGGGTCAATCGGCGTTGCCGGTTGCTGCCTCCGTTTTCAAATTCCGGCAACACGGTCATTCAGGGGCCTGGGTGAGCGAGTTGATGCCCTATACGGCGGCCGCGGCAGATGACCTGTGCATTATCAGATCCATTCATACCGAAGCCATCAACCACGACCCGGCCATCACTTTTTTCCAGACCGGCAACCAGATCGCGGGCCGGCCTTCCATCGGCGCCTGGGTGAGTTACGGATTGGGTTCCCTCAATGAGAACCTGCCGACCTTTATCGTCCTGGTTTCCAAGAATGCCGGCGGACAGCCTTTGTACGCCAGGCTATGGGGTAACGGTTTCCTGCCGACCCAACACCAGGGTGTCCAGTTTCGGCCGGACAAGGATCCGGTGTTGTTCCTCAACAACCCGGATGGATACGATGCCGCCGACCGCCGCAATATGCTGGACCACCTCAAAAAACTGAACGAATTCCAGCGCGAGGCGTACAACGACCCGGAGGTGGACAGCCAGATCGCACAATACGAGATGGCCTATCGGATGCAGGCTTCCGTTCCGGGGGTAGCCGACCTGTCGGATGAACCGGATTGGGTGTTCGACCTGTACGGTCCGGAAAGCCGCGACCCGGGCACCTATGCGGCGAATTGCCTGCTCGCAAGGCGGTTGCTTGAAAAAGACGTCCGGTTTGTGCAACTTTACCACCAGGGCTGGGATCAGCATACCCACCTCAACGGCGCCATCCGGGAACAGTGCCGGAAAACCGACCAGGCTACAGCAGCGCTTATCCAGGACCTCAAACAACGGGGCATGCTGGAAGACACCCTGGTCGTCTGGGGCGGCGAATTCGGCCGGACGACCTATTCGCAGGGCAAGCTGACGGGTGATACTTACGGACGGGATCACCACCCCAGGTGTTTTACCATGTGGATGGCCGGGGCCGGCGTAAAACCAGGGATGACTTACGGCGAGACCGACGATTTTTGTTACAATATAGTCCGGGATCCGGTTCACGTCCACGATTTCCAGGCGACGCTCATGCATTTGTTAGGGATCGACCACGAGCGGTTGACCTTCAAGTACCAGGGGCGGCGGTTCCGGCTGACGGATGTGCATGGGGAGGTGGTGAAGGGGGTGTTGGGGTGAGGGGGGTTGGTTGGTTGGTTTATTTGTTTATTTGTTTATTTGTTGATTTGTTGATTTGTTGATTTGTTTATTTGCCGCCTTCGCCGAGGCTCCGGCCGCCGGAGGTTTATTTGCCGCCTTCGCTCTTTTGGAGCTACGGCCGCCGGAGGTTGATTTGACTGAATCCTTGGATCCTTGATTACAAGATTAACCGGTTGCTCAACAAGAAACGAATATCTAATTTTGAACAAGCTAAAGCATGTAAAATGAAGAACAGAAGAACTTTCCTGAAAACCGCAGCGACGGCGGCGGCGGGATTGACGGTTGCGCCCGCGTTCAGTTTTTCCATCATCAACAAACCCAGGCCGGTGGATGACCTGATCATCGGGCACGGCGAATACCGGTACAAGGTGTACAAGGACTGGGCCAAGATCAGCGCCGTGCACAATCCGTTGCTGAATTGCCACGAGATGGTTCAGGATCAGAAAGGCCGCTTGCTGATGATCGGCGATCATACGGCCAATAATATCCTGGTGTTCGACAAATCCGGAAAGTTGCTCGATTACTGGGGGACCCAGTATCCGGGCGGTCATGGGCTGACGCTGACCAATGAAGGTGGCGAAGATTATCTTTTCATTGTAGATTGCGGCTATTATACGGACAAGACGGGCCAGGGCAGGGCGCAGGCCGGGCAAGTGGTCAAAACGACCATCGACGGGAATGTGGTTTTCAATATCGGCCATCCGCGTACGATCGGCATTTACAAGGACGATGAGCGGTTCCAGCCGACGGAGGTGGCGGTGGCGCCGAACGGCGATTTTTACGTCGCCGACGGTTACGGGTCGGACTATATCATTCAATACAACCACCACGGCGAGTATATCCGGCATTGGGGCGGCCATAAAAACGACGATCCGAATTACAACCTGAATAACGCTCACGGGGTGGCGGTAGACCTTCGCGATCCGGCCGATCCGAAGCTCATCGTGACCTGCCGGAACGACAACGCTTTCAAATATTTCACGCTGGACGGCAAGTATATCCGGACGGCCAACCTGCCCGGCGCTTTCGTATGTCGCCCGGTACTGGACGATCAAAACCTATATGCCGGCGTTTGCTGGTCGGTCACCCGGGAAGGTCAGAAATGGTATCCGAACACCGGGTTTGTGACCATTCTGGACCAAAAGGACAACGTGCTGTCCAACCCAGGCGGGGAAGCGCCCGAATACAAGGACGGCGTGTTGCAGCCTATGTTTCAGGCTACGGGAGCCGCGAAGGTGTTCAACCATGGCCACGACGTCTGTGTGGATGAGGACAAGAATGTGTATGTCTGCCAGTGGAATGCGAACAAGACGCCGCCGGTGAAGCTGGAGCGGGTTTAGGGACCGCTCTGTCAGATTTTCCAGGAGGGATTTTGCTGCTACCCAGCGTTGAGGAACCGCCTCCCTTAGCTACGGCTAAAATCGCCCCGCTTTGGCGCGGTCGCCTTGGTTAGCAACAAAATCCCTCGCCTGTCGAAAGCGACACTTATTAATTCACCGATCCTAAAGGGTAGCCGCTGCGAGGTGCAGCCTCTGGCGGATGGTGGCGCAGCCTGATTTGTTGATTTACCTCCTCCGCTGTTTTAGTAATGTAATTTTCTGTAATGCCGTTCAGAACGATACCCATCCGTAGCTTTAAATACGTTAAATGTGTCGCATACAATTTCAAAGTAAATAAAACTGCCATGTGCATCCTTATCGGTATTCCTTAACCAAGGGTTAGGGTGAAGAATAGAAGAAAATGTATGAGGCGGTATGGTGTCTATTTTAAAATTTTCACTTTTTGGAAGCTGATATTTTATTATTACCGGAAGTATTTCATTCTCCTGGTAAATAAATTCGTAACGCCATTTACGTTCAGGGTCATCATAATTGAATGAAGTAATTGATTTAATACTTCCATTTTCATGATATTCATATGATTTTTGTAGTTTCTTTTATAGGCGTATCGGTTTATTCATCTGATATTTCTTCGTAATTATTCCTTCCGACCAATATGCCGTCAGGTCGGAAACTTGTTTTTTCATTGAAGCGATAAGCCAAACTATCAAAACATCCATGATATTGCCCTGTTTGAGATACGGTTGCAGAAAGTCTGTTGTCCTCGTCATAGATAAGGGTGTCTCGTCGAAATGTGGCCAACAGTGTATCCACAATGAACCCGTCATTCGAATGTTTGAATACGGTATCTATACCCTCCACCATTTTGTGCCGTGGACTACAAAGTTCTGCTTCAAATAAGGATGTGAATAATTTGATTCTATATGCTCTTTTGATAATCCGGTGCCGGAATAAATTCCTATCACTTCAACAATTGAAATGGTGAATATCATTGAAGCATAAATGTGGCTCAAAAAATATTTTCCAATTTGCATCTACTGAATTGGGCATTTAAAGTCTGTCCGACAGCCACAAATGTAACAACTAAACATTAGCTTACCAATCCCTTCATTTCAATAACGCTCCCCAGCGGGAGCTACAGCGGCCGGAGGGTGATCTGGATCAGCGGACGGTCAATTTTTCCATTTTGCCAATTGCCCGTTCGCGCCGATTGCAAGGCAGGTTTTTCCGACGCATTGGATCACATGGTAGGGCGCATCTCCGGCAGGTTGCCAGGTTTTGCCGCCGTCGGAGGACAGGCTTGAGCCGGATGTACCCACGGCTAAATACCGTTTTTTTCCGACCTGCCATATCGATTCTTTCAAGCCGTGGGGCTGAGCCGTCTGGGTGAATTGCCAGGTTTTGCCACCGTCGGCCGTTCGCGCGATATTGGGGTAATCGGCTTTGTCGTTGACGTAATCGCCGCCGACGGCGAAACCTGTTCTTTTGTTGACAAAATAAAGGCCGAAGATGCCCGAGGTGGTTCCCTGTTCAAACGGGGTTGAGTAGACCTTCCAGGATTTTCCTTCGTCGTTTGAAATAAACACGCGGCTTTGTGTACTGAACCGGACGATCTTGCCGGTGATGCTGATATTGGAATTGCTGGAAGCGAAGGAGGCTTCTCCCGCCATCATATCCGGGAAAACGGAGGGTTCGATCCGGCTCCAGGACCGGCCGCCGTCGGTGGTTTTCAGCAAATAAGGTTTGCCGCCGATCGGATCGCCGAGGACATAGCCGGTGGATGGGTCGCTGAACTTGATGCAATCCAGAAAAACGCCTGCTTCCGCGGTAGCGAACACTTCTTTCCAGGTAGCGCCCCCGTCGCTTGTGCGGAGGATCTTTGCGGCGCCCTTTTCCGCTTCTCCGGCTGACATGGCAACGGCTGTTTGGCGATCCAGACCGCAAATGCCGCGAAAATCGAGGTTGCCGCCGGGCCGGAATACCTGCCAGTTGGCGCCGCCGTCGATCGTCCTAAGGACCGTACTTTTCGAGCCCCCGGCCCACGCAATGTTCTTATCCACCAGGTGCAGGGACCGGAATGAAGCGTCGGTGTCGACCTGGATGGATTGCCATTGCCCCACAGCAAGGGCTGAGCAAGTCAGGGATAACCAGATAACTGTGCTGATTTTGAAGATTGTTGACGGCATATGGTATTTTTTCGATCGATGTAAGTTCATTTTGCAACTACTTAACCCTGTTTATAAGCGAATTAAAACAGGCCCATTAAACCGTTGATCAATGCGGGGGCGCCAAGCACCAGGCAGATCAATCCGGCAATAAACAGGACTCGGGGTAAGTTCCCGGGTTGGTCGTCCGGCAGGGCTGCTTCACGGCGGGATTTGTAGTTGATATACCATATCCGAACAGGCTGTCCCACCCGGTATTTACAAGGTGAAACATAGGTAGTGGAATAATGCAGGAGGGTATTGCCCGAAATGGTGGTATATTCTACGACGGGCGCTTCGCCCGGCCCTTCTTTACTGCTGAACAGGCTCCCCGGGTTTCGGCGGACCTCGACTACCCTGCCCTCTGTTTCCTCACCTTTGGCCAGGATATTCCTGATATAATTCCTGCGATTGTAGGCATGGGCCAGCAGAAGGGCGCCAACAATTGCAAAGATCGATGACCATTGCGGCAGCATGAGATTTATAAAATTTTAATTTTCAATTGCCAGCGGAACAGTAATCTGCCGGTCAAGCCAAATAAATTAAAAAAATCCGTTTGATAGTAATAAACCATGGTATCCTGTCCTTCCGGGGTCATTTCATTGATTCCCAAAGCATCAATGACCTGTCGTTTATATTCGTAATCCTGGCCGAATAAAGGGCATCCAATCAAAAGCAAAAACAGCAACAGGAGATATGGCATCGGGAGTTGCAGATAACCCGGGTGGAACAGCAAATTGTGGCGCATGATCTTAATTTGAATAGAAGTCGTTCTAATGCGGGCCAAAATACAACTCCCGGGAAAAAAGTGCAAGAAAATCAAAATCTCAAAGCCCCGAATCCAACCATCAATTCGACGTAACTACCCGGGTCCACTCCACCAAAGTGTCAAAGTAATCCGGCACAAATCGCTTTAATTCCCTGAGTTCGGTTTCCATGAATTTTCCGGTGGCAGTTTCGAAATAGCCGTGGTCGGCTGATGGAAATACCTTGAAAGTCAAGCGGTTATTACCGCTGCGTTGAAAAATCTCCTTGAATTTCTGCATATTTTCGGCCGTATTGCTGTGGTTGTCCGACTCGCCGCCCATCACCAGCACCGGGCATTTCAAAGCCAGCAAAGCCGGTTCGGGGTCGTAGTATCCGTTCAGTTTCCAGAAGGCGCCGGTCGGAAGATTCCCGCCCGTCCGCCGGAACCATGGTTTTTGCATGGCAACCGGTAAAGCGGCCTTGTATTCGGAGGAATCACCCGTGATGCCGGCTTTGTATTTGATCTTGCGGAAATCGTAAATCTCGCGGATGATGTCTTCCCGGACCCCATCCTGCCGGTTGGCCCTGGTGCCCGACCAAAGGTGCTGCTCAACCGGCGACACCGCATTGCCCGCGCTGATGATGACAAATTTGAACAGGTCGGATTGACTTGCGGCCAGCGGGGCGACCCAGCCGCCCTGGCTGTGACCGAATATGCCGATCCGGGAAGGATCAACAGCGGGTTCCCGGGCCAGGATCCGGGCCGCAGCGACGGCGTCTTCGGCGTAGTGCTGAAACGAATCATCCTGCCACTTATCGCCCATTTCGCGGACCAACCGTTTATCATAAATAAAGGCGGCGATCCCGTTGCCGGCAAATAACCCGGCAAGTCCCAGGCTGGCTTCCCGTTTTTCCGGTCCTGAGCCATGGGTCATTACCACGCAAGCGAAGGGGCCGTTTCCTTCCGGCAGGATAAGGGTGCCGTGAAGTTGGATTTCGCCGTTCCGGAAATCCAGGTCCTTTTGGCTCAGCGGTATGCGCGCCCCTGTTTGGGTATTGCCGTCTCTTACGATCACCAAACCGGATTTTTTCCTTCCGAATTCAACCGTCCCTTCAATCTGGTCAAACAACCCCAGCGCATTGCCGATCTCATAGGTTTTACCCGATTTGCGCAGTCCTCGGATCGATCCGTCCTGAAAGATGATGACGGGAAGGTCCTCAATCATGCCGATCATGGCAAAACTGCTATCCGGCAGCCGGTAAGCGCCCATTGCCGTGAACAGGTCCCGTGATATTTGCTGGGAAAACAACGGTACGGACAGGGCAAAAGCCATAAGGAAGAGGGCAAAAGCGGGTTTTCGGTTTTTCATACTGCAGTCGGTTGGTGTCCCTTTCAAGGACCGGATATTGGGGTTGGGGTTGCTTGGGTGAGAGGGTGAGAGGATGAGAGGATGAGAGGCTATTCAATTTCCATGGCCGGCCTGCAATCCCTTGGGGGCATTCTGTTTTTCCGCCAATTGTTTGCCCGGAGAATGATCCCACTCCAATATATGCATGGATTGGGGTTATATATTTTTCTACTCCTTTATTTCTTTCCGAACTAGCCCCAAGATCAGGTCGATCTCGGCCAGCAAGGGTTGGTAATGAACTGTTTCCGTGGTCATTCCGGTGGTAATAAACAGGAGCAAATTGTTTTCAAATGCCCTGGATTTGAGGATTTTCAGGTTACTCATATGGTCAGGGCTTTTAGCCAGTCCCATTTCCCCGGAGGTAATCCCGACGTCATCGAAAATGGTGCGGATGCTGGCAGCGTCGGATTGAAAGATCTCCAGCACCCGTTCACGTTGGTCGCTGAGGGCGGCTTCCTGTCGCCGGATGGTTTGCATGAAGGCATCCCAGGCGGTGAGGTGTTTTCGCAATTCGGCGTTCGAGATCTCTTTGAAGCCGCCGGAATTGATGAGTTCGTTGAGCAGCGAGGTATTCGGATTGAAAGCGATCTCATTGGAAAAAGCCTGGAATAGCAGTTCTGAAAGCCTGGATTCATCCGGGGGTATTTCCTGGGTGATAAATCCGGCAATGATCTTGGCGCCTTCGGAATTTACCCTGTTCACCTCGATCAGGTTTTCCAGTTTTCGCCTGCTGGATTCGAATTCCGTTTGCAGGCCGGACAGGTAAAATTGTTCTTTTTCCCGGCTGAGGCGGTCCTGGTTCCAGTTGTCGATTCCCAGGGCGATCAGCACCCCCAGGACGATGAGGAGCACCTCTCCGACGGCGTACAGCAAGTATTTGCCCAACCGGCTGCCGGACAAGGATTGTTTCCTGATATTTCGAAAAAACCGGAACAGATCAATGGCTTTGGAATGAACTAAATTGAATCCATTAACAGAGGCAAGATATGGAATATCGGAGAAACAGCCGATTCAGGCAACTCCTCATTTGTTGGCCTGCCAACAGTAATCCTTTCGGCCTTAATTACCTCAGCAGATTTTCCGCAAGGGTTAACAGTCCAAAATCCATTCTGTTCAGCTGCATGAGGTATTCTTCTGCCGATAACAGGCCTAAATTGAGGTCCCGCTGGATTTTGTCATACTGGTCCCCGAAGAGCTTGATCTGTTCTCCGGCGCCCCGGCTGTCAAATTTCGCATGCATCAATCCGATTCTTTCCTGGATGTCGCCGATACACAACCGGGCTTTTTCGCTCGATGCCGGATTTTCTTTTTCAACGACTTCCCCCTCGGGGAAATCCTGATTCATGGTCCGGGCAGTGTAATGAATCCTTTGCAGCTCGCGTTGATAAAGACTTTCACTCAGTATTTTATTGATCCGGAAAAGGATCAGCCTGTCAAACCTGTTTTTCAATAAAATAGCATCCCGGTTGAAAACCCGCGTCAATACCCGATCCAAAAGCTCTTTCGAATCCTCTTCTTCGGAAAGCAGTTCCGTTCCGGCGGCGATTGAGCCCGTTGCGATAACGGGCCCCGGTTGCCGCTCCGAAACATCGACGCCGATCAATAAAAAAAGAGAATGAACAATACCGTCCAGCACCTCTATGGATTCCTCTTCCGAAAATTTTCCATCCGCTTTATCCCGTTTGAGCGTATTGTACCGGGCAACCAACAATAAGACCTCCTGTGGAATGCCGGCGCCGTTCAGATATGCCTCATGCAGGCGCTCCAAAGGTTTAATATTTATTTTCATTTATCGATTTGGTTTATACTCAACGGCAGTAGGTTTTGTGCATTTTGAGAGCAGAAAAGAAAGTGCGATGTTTTTCATAGTATGTATGTGATTTTCTATCGCCAAGGT
This sequence comes from Lewinellaceae bacterium, assembly GCA_020636325.1. Taxonomy (GTDB): domain Bacteria; phylum Bacteroidota; class Bacteroidia; order Chitinophagales; family Saprospiraceae; genus JACJYC01. The sequence continues at coordinate 76,846 of JACJYC010000025.1, read as the reverse complement.
ACGGATATTGTCGCCGATTGCCCCAAAAAATCATTGTAGTGATTGACAATCACAATCCGAAATCCCTTGTGCCTTCAGGTATCCGGCTGCATTTTCAATAAAATCCGAAAGGATGTCCGCAGCATCCCAATCAATGAATGTGCCGCTATTGCCGGGTACGTATTGCGGCAAGCTGGTTGCAATCGGGGTATTGTCAAAAAAATGATCAAAATAGGCATTGAGGTGTTGAGCGCCCATTTCGGCGAGGAAAAAAGCAAACTGGTTGAATTCCGGTTCTGTAACATCGGTTTTATATCCGCACTGGCCCGACAGGCTGTTCAAATTTTGATATAGATCAATAGGGTAACCGGAGTCGCCCCAAGCCTTCTTGGTGCCGGCCAAAACGGCTGCACAGCCTGTGGTATCCGCGCTCAGAAAATGTTTCCCCGTAAAGGGAGGAACCGAACTGACCGGTTGGGTATAATCGCCTGTATTTGCTGCCAAAGCCTGTATATAGCGGGCAACACCCTTTATCCAGATATTGGGTTCCATGGTATTACCGCATAATTCAAAGCCGTTATAAAGGTTGCAAATTTCAATTACCTGGTCCATTTCCCATGCATGCGGTACGACATCCAAGGTATTGTCGTAGGCATAATAGCCGGCTAATTGCTGTACCAGAGAATCCGCGAAGGCCTTATTCCCTGCTGTTGGGCCCGCATATACCCAGGCTGTAACCGAAATGCCGGAACCGACATCTTTCAATTGATCATTGAAATGGGAAGCCATCACTTGCGTCAGGGCCCCGCCGAGACTGTGGCCGGCCACTTCAACTTCCATCCCAGGATACAGTCGGGCCTTCATCCGTAAAAAGGAGTCGATACCCACACCGTTGTCCCGAAAACCCACCAGATTCTGGTAGCCGTTCATGGCGCCTGCCGAGATCATGGTACCTTCAAGCCAGGGTTTTTGCTGGAGCACATCAAGGTCTTCGTCCATCCAGTCAAAGCTTGATATGGCATCAGTACCCGCAATGGCAACCATGAAGTGGTATTGCCCGACCGAGTCTTTACGCCCCAGACAATACATCAGGTTGTCGACTACATATTTATCAGTTGAGCTTTCGACATAATTAACCGACAGGACAGGCCCCCATAACAACTCTTCGGCGCCAAAAAATGATTTGATGGTATCATTATTGATTGCACCATTGATCCGCTTTGTGGCCTCATCTGTCAGGTCATGGATAGCCCTTTCTTCGCCTATATAAGGCTCCTCGTTCACGCAATCGGCCAGCCAGGCGTGGTAAAAATGCCGCTGCGCCTCCTTCATTGAGGGAATCACCGCTATCCGGACATCTTCGGGCGTTTCCTCCACGTGTTTTGAGCCGCAGGAGTTGAAAACAATTACAGATAAAAGGCAAGATAGTAAAACGGAAGAGGATTGAAACTTGGGTTTCATGCTGATTGGTTTTAGGTGAATAATACGATGTCCGGCAAAATTACTCCCTTCACGGCAAAATTGAAACCCGTAAAAATACCCGTTTTAGAGGCCGTTCAATAAAGTGTGTTTCACGCAAAGTCGCAAAGACGCAAAGTTCTGATTTTCATCACGCTGCGCGTGCTAAAAATCCTGTTGGCACAAAATTCTGAACAGTCTCCCGTTTTAAGGCCGATCATCTTGCAGAACCCAAGCAATCCGGTGATACATTGCAAAATCACCAGACCACATAGCTTACCCGACCGGGATCACCGGCTTTTCCGTCGGAATAAGCCATAAGACATACGTCAGTACACCCGCCGCCCCAACAAACGCCCATTTTGACTGCATGAATCCGCCGATTACTATGAGTACCCCGAACAGTGCGATGCCGGCCGCCAGATTCCGGTAGCCTTTCACCCGCAGCAGGGGAAGTGCCAGGAGGAGACTCCCTGGCAACAAAAGTAAAAACGGCATAAAGATCCAGATCCGTACTTCCCTGGCGCCCATCCCGGCCGACAGCGCCTGCACGGCAGCGGCTTCGTCGAGCGAACCGGCTATCCCGGCCGACAACATTTGCAACGCGGTAATGGCCGTTTCCGACATCAGCCCGAACAGGACCAGCACAAGCCCGGTCGTCGCCGTCCAGGGGCGGACAAGGCGGCCCAGTTCCTGCAGCCGGACGATGCCCAGGGTTATCAGCGGTACGGCCAGAAGGATCAACCCGTGCCCCAATTGCCAGGTACCCGGATTTTGCTGCATTTCAGCCAGCCGCGCGGCAGGGTCGGGGGTACCTTGGGGAAGCACGATCTGGGCTGCGAGGAAAAGGGCCGCGCCGGTCATAAAGAAGATTTGCTTTTTCATTTTCCGAAAATTTTGGATGAATTAATACCCCAAAATTCAGGGAAGTCCGGATGACCGCTTTTCACAATTGTTAAAAAAGGATGCGAAAACTACAGGCCGGCCCTGAGCCTGCTCAGCGACTGCTGTTTGATGCCCAGATAAGTGGCCACCATGCCCAGGGGGACCCGGTTGAGGATATGTGGAAAATGTTCCAGGAAGTGGAGGTATTTGCTTTTGGCGTCGTTGTTCAACAAAAATGAGCGTTGGTTGATCAGGGAGGTCATAAACGCCTGCGCCATTTGGGCCGCGATCCGCTCGAATTCCGGAAAACGGGCGATCAGGGCTTCGTATCGATCACGGCTGATCGTGACGACGAGGGTATCCGTCACCGCCTGCAGGATCAGCTTCGACGGCGTCTGGCGGGCAAAGCTTTCGGGGTCGCCGGCCAGATCATTCTCGGCCACGAAGTAGCAGGTCAGCAATTCTCCGTCCACGCCGATGTTGCAATACCGCATCACCCCTTCCGCGATAAACCCGCTGTGGTAGCTGACCTTGTTCTCCCTCAGATAAAACCCGCCCCCCGGTACAAGCTCCAGCGCAAAATACCCTTCGATCAGCCGGGCCCGGTCATCCGGGATATGGCCGAATTTTCGAAGGTGGCGGATTAGGGAAGCGATGGGTTTGTCCATAGTTGGGCGTTTGCTTTCATAACAGTGTCCGGCCAGGCGGTCACTTCCAGTGTCTGGCTGATTTTGCAGGCTGATATCGTCTAGGTGACCTTGACGCCCCCCAAAACCGGAACTATATTTTCCATTTTAGCGTACTGAATGGTCATTTCAGACTGTTCAATATTGTCCACTTTCCATTTACCGTTATCAAGGACCAGGGTCCAAACGGTTTCATTATGTGTATTGGGCAAAGTCCATAATTCAACAGGGTTTGATCTTAGCAAATGCAAGTTAGCATCCTCCCTGCATTTTTCAAAGCCCCGTTTTATCCTAAAATTCATACCGCAAGAACCCGCCCAAATTATCGCTCCGGCTCAGGACTTTACGCCCGGCTTCCGAAAAGTCGGCGCCGGCGCCAAACTGGACATTGCCCGCTTTCAGGCCGAGCCGCACGCGCTGGGTCAGGCTTATTCTGGCGCCGCTCAAGGTCGGAAAGGTGTTCAGGCTTTCAAATTGCGTGAACAGGTTCAGCTTATCCGTTATGGCGGGCGTATAGCGGACCAGCAGGAAATAGTCCAGGCCCGGGTCCTCGGCTATTTCGGAGACCAGCCAGCTGAAAACGGTCCATTCCCTGCGAAGACGGACGTACTGCACCCCGGCCTTTGCAAATACGCCGCTGCTGAAGATCTGTACGACCCCAACAGGCGCAAATCCCTTCAGTGCCGGGTGGTTGTAGCTGAAGGCTTCCGTCAGGCCGATAGATGGCAACCGGGTTGCAGAGGTCATCTTATAATCCACGGATGCCCGAACGCGGTTGAAGAAAAGCCATTTTGATTGCTCGCCGTTCTTCCCTTTGAAGTATTTGAAGAACATGACGTCAAATGTGGCCTTTTGATGCCCCGCAAATGCCTCTGCGGGGATTTGCGCCATAGCGCCTTCCAGGCATGCGAAGGTCGCTATGGCGGCAATCATTAATTTCCAGCGCTCCATTTACCGGATGCTTGAAAGGATGCCCAGGAATTTTTCGGGTTGGACCACAAAGGGCAAATGGGACGTTTCCATTTCAAACACCTTTTTCACCGTACCGTCGGCCCTGATCATCTGCTGCTGCAGGGCGTAAGGCACGGCATGGTCGTTTTTGGTGGAGATATAATACTTCGGCACGCCTGCAAACCGGGCGGTAAGCTTCACCTTATCGTTCAGCCCTTTTACCGGTTCGGCCCTGTGGTATTTTACCAGCGCTTCCTTCATATAGGCCGGGCAATCGGCGCAAACCACCTCCGGGATGGCTTCCTTTTTGATGCTCACCAGGGAATAATCCGGATTGAATTCGAAAACCTCGATCGGTTTGTTGTTGAGGAACCGGTTGGTGATGCCGCTTACGTCCTCGCCGTTGCGGGGCAGATAGGCGGCCACATAAATGAGCTTGCCGATCTTTTCCGGCATATTTTCCGCCACCTGCGAAATGATCACCCCCGCCATGGAATGGCCGACCAGGGTCACCTTGCCGCTTTGCCGGTTGACCGCCTCCGACACGGTTTTGACGTAATCCTCCAAACCGATGCCAGCGCCGTAGGTGTTGTCGGCGCCGTGCGCGGGCAGGTTGACCACCACTACGTTGGCATGGACCGCCAGTTGGTCCCGCACAAATCCCCAGGCGCTCTCGTCCGCCCAGGCGCCGTGTACCAATACATAAGTGGGGTAGCGTTCCCGGTCTGCTTTCAATGCCTCCACCACCAGTTGGGCCGCCTCGCCGCCGCTGTTCTGCTGCTGGCCGGTGATCAGGTTGCCGTCGCGGATCGCGTGGGATTCGAACATGGGAGCAACCTCGAATCTGGAATCCGGCATTTTGCGGGCCTCGTCCTCGATCCGGAAAGGTTGGATCTTTTTGCCGACATAGGCATCCGCGTAGTTTTCCTCGCTGCTGGCAAAACCGGTCCAGCGCTTGCCTTGCGCCAGGAATTTACCATCCGGCGTCCTGGTTTTCAGCAATATGCAGGTGCCGTGGCAAATGGCGGCCGTGGGCTTTCCCGTCAGGTAGAAATCGGTGAAGAACTTGTGCAGGTCCGCATTGTCGATAAACGTGTACATGGGACCCTGACCGCCGCAGACGAATATGGCCTTGTAGTCGTCCGGGTTGACATCCGACAGCTTCAGGGTATTTTGGGTGAGGGCCATTTTAGCCGGGTCTTTCTTGAACCCGAGCGAAATGTAGTCAAAGGCGGCGTAACCGCTGGCATCCTCCGGGTCGCTGAAGCCGTCGAAATAAAGGGCCCCGCCCTCGGGGGAAGCGATATCGACCGAATAGCCGGCTTCCGTGAAGACCCAATACGGGTGAGTAAGTTCGGCATACCAGACGCCGATATCCCAGCCGGTTTGGCTGCTGACCGCCTTGTTGGAGGCGATCATCAGGACTTTTCCGTTGTCGCCGGCGTTGTGCTGGGCATTAGCCGTAAAGATGATGAACATTGCAAAAAGGGATGCGATAATCCTTCTCATTTTAAATTCGATTTTTTTGATTGGACAAATTTGAAGGAATATGCTACCTTTGGCAATATACTTACGCTGAAGACTGATACACACTTTTAGGAAAGTATACTCATAATCAACAGCTTAACAATATGCCGGAATTCATTTACAAAAACAAGCTCTACTACAATCCGGTAGAATTCGCGATGGACCGGATAGGCGGCACCTGGAAAATGCCCATTCTCTGGCGGTTGAAAGACCGGGTCATGCGGTACAGCGAATTAAAAAAAGACATTCCGCATATCACCCACAAAATGCTGACCTCGCAATTGCGGCAGTTGGAGGAGGAAGGGTTCATCCACCGGGAGGTCTATCCCGTTGTCCCGCCCAAGGTGGAATATTCCATAACGTCCCGGGGCGAGCGGGCCATCGCTATAGTGGAAACCATCCGGAACTACGGAATCGCTTTGATGCGGGAATTCGGGGTGGAGACGGAAATGACGGATGAGCACCGAAAGGCGTGAATATTCGAGACCATTCAATATAGTGTATTCTCGCGAAGACGCAAAGACGCAAAGTTTTGATTTTCAAAACGCTGAACCATAAAAGGTTTGCAGTCCCCAGTCCTTCAGTCGGCAGTTCCCTTTACAACAACCGCTCAACCATATAACCATAAAACCATCCAACCATAAAAAGTTTGCAGTCTCCTGTCCTTCAGTCGGCAGTTCCCTTTACAACAACCGCCAAACCATGAAGCAATAAAATCCTCACTCCAACAGCCCATCCAGCCAATGAATGATATTGAGCAGCAGCTTGTAATTTTGGGGCGCGGCCTCGTTGTTCATCCCCATTTTCAGTTGTTGCGGTCCGGCCAGCTGGGCGGAGAACATGGCCGCTTCTCCGAACATGACCACCCTGCCCTTGCCGAACTTCTTATACGCGCCCTGCGACCAGCCTCCGGCGCTGACCTTGGGGGTTTCGGGATGAAAAACCCAGGCCGTATCGGGCATGAAATTGACATAGCGGTCATTAAAGGTCAGGATGGAAGTCGCGTCTTCCGGTATCCGGAACGCCTGCCCGGTGAAGGTGGCGATGCGCGAAACGCTTTCAGCGTCATTGCGTCCTTTGGTCAGGGTGCAACTGGCCAGTGAATTGTCCTTGAGGTCAAAAAAGTCGGGCCCGGTGGAAAGGGTGTCGAATACAAAGCCGTTCGAGAATTCAAAGCCGAACTGTGCCGCCAGGTCCTTTGCCGCCCCCGCAATCGGCATATGGTCGGCGATCAGAAAAAGGCTGCCGCCGTTGTTCACCCACTCCCTGACGGCATCCATTTCCGATCTGGAAAAGGCCGACGGCGTAGGCAGTATCCAGTCGTGCACATTGATCTCATTCAGGGCGTTGGAGATCACCAGGATTTTGCCCTTTGCCAGCTTTTCGTCCTCAAAGATTCCCTGGAAGGGTTCCACGTTGTAGCCGTCTCGTTTCAACAGGTTGGCAAAGGTCAGGTAACGGCCGTTCATGGTGTGGAAGTTATGGTGGCCCTCGTCGATAAAGACCACCGGTCCTTCTCCAGGTTTATACATGGGTTGTTGGATGACGGGATTGTAGGCGGTATCCGCAACTTGCTGGGAAAAAGCCGGGTAATGAAATAAAAGTACCAGCATAAAGATCCCTGATAATTTCATGGCATTTAATTTGGTGAATGACAATAATAAAGGTGGCTAAGCTATTAAAAAGTTTCAAGAAATCAGCTTGTCCACGAAGTACATATCCACTTCTTCGTTGTCCTTGGTCGTAATTTTTCCGCGGTAGGTAAAGCTGAAGGCATCTTTTGTCAGTTCATAGGTACTCCTGCTGATGTTTACGTTGCCTGGTTCGCAACTGGCTTCCATACGAGAGGCCAGGTTCACGGTATCGCCCCAAATGTCATAGGCGAATTTCTTCAGGCCCACAATTCCGGCAATAACCGGTCCGGTATGAACCCCGATGCGGATCTCCAGGAAGGGCATTCCGTCCTCACTTTTTTTCTTATTATAGTCCGACATGAATTGCCGGATGGCGAGGGCAGCATTGACCGTATCTGCGGCATGGCTGAGATTGGGTACCGGTAACCCGCCGGCAGCCATATAGGAATCGCCGATGGTTTTGATTTTTTCGACCCCGTATTTTTCCAGTATCCGGTCAAAGGCCGAGTAGCATTCGTTGATCATACCGACAAGTTCTTTCGGACCGAGCCGGGCGGATAACCGGGTAAAGCCCTTGAAATCTGTAAACAACACGGAAACCTGTTCGAACATCTGCGCCTCTGCTGACCCTGTGGTTTTAAGTTCCTCAGCCACTTTTCCCGGAAGGATATTGAGCAGGAGATCGTCACTTTTTTTCTTTTCAGATTTGATCCTGTTGCGTTGGCGGTAAAAAACCCACATGAAGACCAGTACCAGTGCAAAGCCGCTGATGAAACTGTAGAGCAGCAATTTCTGCCGGTTCATTTTTTCTCTTGCGATGGCATTCCTTTTTTCCTGTTCCGCTTTGGTTGCTGCCTCCTTTTTGTCAAATTCGTACTGCATGGCAGCCTGGGTAATCTTTTTGTCTTTTTCCAGGTTGAAGATGGAATCGCTCACCATTTTAAACAAGCGCTGGGTATGGTAGCCGTTTTCATAATCGCCCAGCATGGCCGCCACTTCGCTCAGGCTCTCATAGGAAACGGCCAATCCTTTCAGGTTGCTGGTTTCTTGCTGGATGGCAATTGCTTCATCCAGGCTTTTCCGGGCCTGGAGTAAAGCCGAACGCCTGTTGCCGTTAAATCCCAGACTGCCAAGGCTGTTTCCGGCCGTATCTTTGGCAGCGGCCAGATAAATAGCGCCGATCAGGCTCAGGTTATCCGCCCGAACGAGCTCATTGCCCAGTTCTTTAGCCAGCTCCAGGGACCGGTACAGGTGTTGAAGTCCAGGTTCGTACTGTTCCTGGTGAAAGTTTACGCTTCCGATATAGCTGAGACTTTTGGCAATCCCGTCCTTTGCCCCGAGCTCTTCCTGGATCTCCAGGGCTTTGGTAAAATATTCCAGGGCTTTGGGGTAATTCTCCTGGTTGTCGTAGACGATCCCGATGGAAGAGAGATTATTGGCCATATTATTTTTCAGGCCCAGCTCTTCATTGATCTCCAGCGCTCTTGAGAAATAGGAAAGCGCCCTGGGCATGTCCGACTGGTTCTTGTAAATCAACCCGATATTGGACAGGCTCAGCGCAATCCCCTTTTTATTACCCAATTCTTCCTGCACCTTCAATGCTTTCAGGTAAAAATCCAGGGCCTGCGGATAGTCAGCCGTCAGCAGGTAGATATTGCCGATATTGACCAGGGTAGTAGCGCTCCGGTTTTTGTTTCCCAGTTCCTCATATCCGTTCAGGGCAGATAGAAAATGGTCAATGGCAGTCGGGTAATCTGCTTTTACGGCGTAATTGATCCCGAGGTGACCGTTTAGCTGTGCGATGCCCGGCTGCCAATGAAGCTCATCCGCCAGTTTCAGGCCCTGCTTCCCATATTTTATGCCTTCATCAGGGTTGATCGGGTAATAATTGAAGCTGAGCATAGCCAACAATTCTACTTTCCCGGTGTCTTCGGCAGCAGCGGGCAACACCGAAAGCAAGGAATCGATCAGCGCTTGTCCCTGCTTTTGTGCCGGCATCCTGGTGGCGGTGCATAACACCAGGATCCATAAAAAGGCGCCTGTAGGATTTTTCATTTCGTCTTGTTGTCGTTTCAATATCCAGGTGGAAGATTATAATTCCTTCCGGTTGAATTACTCCGAAAATTAAGCGTAAAGCAGCTGAAAAACAAACAATTGAAAGAACTGAACGGGGCGATTGTCCGATTAATAGGGGGCAAACCACCGTCAGGTCCGCCATGTCAAGGTTAAAGTAGAAAGGGTAAAGAGGGTTAAGCGCGGCGATGGACTTCCGTGCCTGTAAACCGGCAGCGCGGGCCGTCAGGTCCGCTATGTCAAGGTTAAAGGTTAAAGTAGAAAGGATAAAGAGGGCTAAGGGCAGCGATGTTGGTTACAATGAACCCATTTTTAACTGCTGCGATTGCTTAAACGGAACTTCCATGCCTGTAAAACGGCGGCGCGGGCCGTCAGGTCCGCTATGTCGGTAGCAATGGGTTGAATATATTGGTTTCCGGCCTGTAGGGCCGGTATATGATGGTTCCGGACCCGGTTTCGGGTTAGCGCAGCCTTATTTATTGAGACGCACAACGATTAGTTCGCAGCCAGTTTTTCCCTGTATTTTTTCTCCAAACGGCTCGCAAAGGCCGCTTTATCATTCCGCAGCAATTGCATCTCTTCTCCGTTTACGATGCCGGGATGGATATCCCGAAGATATTTATCGCTCCACGTCGCAAGTTCCACAAGAATCGGCGTCAAAGCCAAACCCGTATCGGTTAAGAGATAAAGGTTGGTCTTTTTATTATTCGGTCGTTTCGTTTTTACGATTATTCCCAGCTCTTCCAATAGTTTGAGCTTGGTGGAAAGAATATTGGTAGCGATAGCTTCCTCACTCTCTGTAAAGTCTTTAAAGGTCTCTTTGCCTTCGATTAGCATTTGCTTTATGATCACCAACATCCACTTATCGCCTAAAATGTCGAGGGCTGAAGTAAACGGGCAATCACATCTGAATTCCGGCAGCATAGGTTAACTCGTTATTAAAAATTACTTGCAAAATGAAAGTTTTTTACATTATAACTTGCAAAATGCAAGTAATTATGTATTTTTGCTTGCGAAACAAAAGTAATAAACTTCCGGGTATGAGACAAATCTTTGCAATTCTTCTGATTACAGGTTTTATCGCTTCCTGCAATTCAGCTGATAAAACAAGCGATGATCAACAATCTAAAACTTCAACGATGAGTAACAAAGAAATCACAGGCCGTTTTTTAACCGCTGTCATGAAACAGGACACTGCCCAAATGCGGGAACTGGCCAATGCCGATTACATCCAGCACAACCCTTTTATTCCTACCGGACTTGAGCCGTTCATAGGTATGCTGCCCATTTTAAAAGCACACGGAACGGCTGCAGAAAACGTGAGGATGTTTGAAGACGGCAACTATGTGTTCATGCATAACATTTGGCGAAATGCCGAACCTTTTGGGGCGGATGAGATGGTATCGTTTGATATTATCCGTCTGGACGAGAACGGCAAGGTTGCAGAGCATTGGGATGCTTTAACGCCGTTGGTAAAGGAAACCGCCAGTGGGAGATCACAGACGGATGGCCCCTCAATAGCAAAAGATACAGATAAAACCGCCGGGAATAAGGCGTTGGCCCAAAATATGATAGAAGATATCCTGATGGGCAAAAATCCGGAAAAGATAGCCGATTACATAAGTTCAGCGCAATATGATCAGCATAATCCGGGCATAAAAGATGGATTGGCGGGCATCGTGGAAGCCGTTCAATACTTAACCGCTCAGAACAATATGTTCAAATACACTAAAATCCACAAAGTGTTGGGTGAAGGTAACTTTGTGCTGACCGTAAGTGAAGGAGAATGGAATGGGAAGTCGCAGGTGTTTTACGATTTGTTTCGTTTTGAGAATGGTAAAGCGGTAGAGCATTGGGATGTAATCCAGGAAATTCCTGCGGATGGTTTAGCCAATGAAAATGGCATGTTTGGGTTTTGATACGCTGAAGCTTTCGTCGTTGCCGGGGTGCTACCGACAGGGCGAGCCTGGCGGATCGCTGTGCAGGGGAAACCCAAACAGGGAAAAGGTGGCTTTTACCAAGGAATCGCTTAACCGGGCCCACAACGACCGGTTGACGCCATGGTTTTCCGGTATCAGGCAGTAATTTCCCGTTGCCGCCTGATTTCGCACCGTACAGGAGTCGGACACTTCGGAAGTGTCCGACTCCTGAAACCGGAAGCGCGGGCCGTCAGGTCCGCTATGTCAAGGTTAAAGGTTAACGTAGAAAGGTTAAAGAGGCCAAAGGGCAACGATGTTGGGTAACAATGAACCCATTTTTAACGGCGGCGATGGACTTCCATGCCTGTAAAACGGCAGCGCGGGCCGTCAGGTCCGCCATGTCGGTAGCACACAGGTTGAATGTTGGGTTTCCGGCCTGTAGGGCCGGTATATGATGGTTCCGGACCGGCAACCTTTGCGCCGGTCGATTCCGGATTGATGCCTTTAAAAAATGGGGAATCCATTTCATCCTCATCGCAGCTTTTCAGATGCCGGCCCTACAGGCCGCTGGCTTACGTCGCTGGCGGGGTGCTACAGATATGGCGATCCTAAAGGGCCGCTTGCGGGGGAAACTGTTGGTATAGCCATTTTTCATTATTCGTAAACATAGACATTCATCGCTTCGCAATCATGTTCATTACTGTAAATGAATAATGGAAATTTTATCGGTATTCCATTGAATTTCTCGATTTTGATGATCTCAAGAGAATTAAGAATATCATTTTTCACCCCCTCCACTTGATAATTTTCAGGAATTAAATTGACTTTAGCTGATTCAAACAGAGCAATTAATTTTTTATTTTTTTTCGCATTCTCCAACAATTCAACATCTTCTTCATCATACAATCTTTTCACCGTTCCGCTATTCAAATCAAATGCCTCTGGATTTTCTTTAATTGGCTACAACGCCGCACTAGACCATCGGCCGGAGCCCCAGCGGAGGCTGGGCAGCTAGCGCCACTAGCGGGGTATTGTACCTTGTATTAATTATTATCTAACCATTGGTGTATCAAATTATAGAGTTCAAGATTTCTAGAGAAAATGTCTTTGAACTTTATCAACCCTTTGTTGTAGAAAATAATGGTTCCAGATATGTCCCATTTTGGATTTACATTAGATATTAATTGGTAATCGATTATGGTTCTAGGCGTCTTATCGTTAAAAGCCTTTGTTACTGGGTAGCAATTAACTATACTTGATGCCACTAAAAAATCATTTAGTAATGAATCTTCAAAAATTTCTACGTAAATCACAAAGGAATTCGAAGTATCTCTGATAATCTCTTCCTTCACTTGTCCTTCTACACAAATTCGTTCTGGAACACTGTATATTCTGAGAAGACCGCTCTGTTGACTAAAACAAATTTGGTTTAGGAAGAAAAAAATTATCAGGATTAAGTATAAAGTTCTGTTTTTCATTTCTAATAACGGTCAAGTATAAGCGTAGTGCGGGATTTCGGAGCAATTCACTGTCCGCCCACCGAAAAGTTTCTTAGGAGCAAAAGCGCTCAAAATCAGCAGTTAAGACCGCATTACGCTTATACAATGTTGGCGTGTCGTGCTTCTTATTTTCCCCCATATTCCACTCCCTTAGGTTCAAATAGTGTTGTTTGACCAACTTGAAAACTATACTTGCCTATTTCGTCCTCTGTGACCAATTGATTTATTGTGCGATAATCCTTGATATGGTATGCTTGAATGAGTGAATCCGCAGTTTCCTTAGGCATGGCATCTATCATTGGTATTCGGAGTTTCTTCAAGTTTTGACTTTGCCATCTTGGGTAACCACCATTCATAGTTGTTCCTAGTTCTAAAAGTTGTTTTCTAATAAAGTCGGATGATAAAATAGATGCTAGAATCACAAGTTTCTTTTGATTACCACCTGTAATGTAGTACAAGTTGTGATGAGGATAGAAATTGCCCTTATCGATAAATATGTGAGTATTACCTGAGATGTCTGGTAGAATGATCTTATCCTGATTTGTCAAAGAAGGCTTAATCCGATCAATTGTTTTGTACCATTGCTTGGGATTCTTTTTAGCTACATGACGTCTTTCTAGCACTTCTCTATGAGATTCAAGATACTCTTTTGCTTTGGGGTGTTTTGTTAGGTCGATAAGTTTCCCTGTATTATCAAAAGGGTTTAAAATGTAATTTCCCGACCAATTGAGTCCATTATTCTTTAAATCTTTTGAAGTTAAAATGGGCAATAGAAGTTCTTGTTCAACTAATGACTTAAAATCTCTCCTAATGAAAACTTTATCTAATCCAGTGGCAACACCAATTCCTATGTGAAATCCTTGGCTTTCAATTGTAGTCAGGAACTTTTCGTGAACTTGACCTCTCCATGCATAAGAGAACCAATTTTTTGAGCTAGTCGTATCTAAAGTCCTCGTAATCTTAAAGTCTTTATTAATGTCCCCCAATTTGGCTATATCATCAATAAAGTAATAATTAGCTTTGGTTTTCTCCTTAGAATTGCGGATTGTCGTAATTGCTGGATAAGCAATTACTTCCTCTTCAAAAGGACATGTTTCCTCCAAGTCAATAATTTCCTCTAGAGAGTAGTTTAGTTGGATTAAACTCCTGAGACTTTCCCCGTATTGATTTTTCAACCAACGATTAGAGCAAATGAATGAAAGAACCCCTTTATCTTTTAACAACCTTAGACCTTTATCATAGAATCCAACGTATAGATCACTTCTATGCCTGAAAGTGGGAAATTTTCTCCTATAGAATTCCTTTTTTTCCTCTGGAATATTCTCATGCCTAACATAAGGTGGATTGCCTATAATTAAATCACACTTATCTGATTTCGACAAAAGAAAATCTTCAATTCGTATTAAGTTATCTGGAACAATCGTAGCATACTCATTTAGCTTGGATTCGATTCTTTGCCTTAAAAGTATACCCATTTCATTATCTAATTCGAAAAACATTAGGTTTGAAAGTGCTTTTTGAAAAGAAAAGTCAAATTTTAAAGAAGAATGATAAAGCCTTTCAATAATTTCAAAAGCAAAAGCACCATCACCAGCAGAAGGTTCGATTACTCTTATATCTCTTAGGTCATGATTTTGCGTATATTGAACCCTATCCAACATTGTCTCTACGACAATAGGTTTTGTCAAAACTAGGCCGTGCAAATTGCCATTTGATCTGGTTCCGTAAATCATTTTTCAAACTCATTTAGTTTACCCTGAATAAATCCCATAAAAGATAACAAGAATGTGTCAAAGGATATGTCATCCTCTGGGCATCCGAATTTTTTATCCCTATCCGTCCATATCATAGCGGTAGAGGAGTAGTGACGCTCCTGCATAAGTTTTTGGCAAAAGAGGGCATATCTATTTAAATAGCTTGTGTTCTCAAACTCGGGTCTTACTTTAAAATGTGGTTCTTGCAATCGAACTGGACTGGTAGATTTGGATGTTTGTTCCACGAGAATTACATATCCTAGCCAAGGTTGTTGCTTTTGTGGAAATCCATTTTCTCGAAACGCAGTCCATAAATCAACAGCACTTCCTAATGCCTCTTCTGTCCTGTTGTTGAAATTATTGCCAAACGAACCAACTTGGGATTTAAGCTCTACAACTGCAATCAGCTGTTTATTGGGAGTAATAATCAAAAAGTCCCAGTCTTTGGTCGGCCTGAAGAATCCTGGTAGGTTATTCCCTTTGATATAAATGCATTCTTCAGGTACTCCTAAATCTTTTGATATTTTAACTAATACATGAATGAATCCATCAAGCTGTTTTCCTCCAGTTACGGAACCTCTTGATCCTTGGTCGGATTTTTTCTGTCCCTTTAACTGAGCTTCACGTGTGTTCCAAAAGTGCTGGATCGCACTTGATATATCCTTCTGATATTTCTTTGTTGATAGTCTTTCCATCTATTCTTTGCTCGAATGTAAAGTTAGCATTTTTCCGTGTTTTGAGTTTTCGTCTCGCATGCACGCCAACTATTGTATCCCCGCACCACCGGGTATTGAAAAGCGACGTTCCGATTTCAATACCCGGTGGTGCGGGGATATCGCCATAAGCCAAAATGCCCTTGCTTTCGGCGGTACCGAAAGCAAGGGCATTTTGGAATGGATCTCTAAAAAGTCCATATAGGATTCAGTTATTGCAGGCTAAGGATCGCTGAAAAAATAACTGTCGTGTTTGGCTAAATGGGAATGACCTGATAATTCCATTTTCCATTCACCGGATCGTGGATGATATTACAGGATTCCAGATAATTGTCAAATACGGCGACCCCGGCATGGAATACCCGGGTCATGGCCTCTACGAATATTTTTATTCCGCATTTCAAATTTCGGGTTCTGCTTTCGATCAGTTGGATCATGGTCTGTAGGCTATCCAGCATCACGCCTTCCCAAGCACGGGTGATAAACGGAAAAAGCCGATGCTCAATAGGGTTGTATTTTGAACAATAGGGCGGGAAATGCGCTACCCGGACTATACGCCCGATTTCATCCACCCAATCCTGAAGTTCTTGTTTGAATAATCGATTCGTGCTGCCGTTGGAACCACCTCCATCTACCAACAGCAAAATGGGGTGGTCTCCATCGTAAATTTTTGAACCGTGATGATCCCAATACTGCCGTAAGCAAGCCAGGTTGAACTCAGCCGTATCGGCGCTTTGCCCCAGCAACATATGTCCTTCATTGCGACCAACATCATAAACTCCATAGGGGACAACCTTACCGGTCGAAAAACTGGCAAAATCATGATCATAACACGTAATTTCCTGATCTCCATATACTTGACCCGACCTGTAAAATCTGCCCAACATTTCCTTTTTCTTTACATCCAGGCTCAATACCGGATAACCATTCTGCAAAAAGGACGATTTGTATCCCTGTATTATCTTGAATTGATCATCACGGCCGGGTATATCTGCCTTCATCGTTTCTTTTTTTGCCAACTTACGCCGACCTATTCCGGCTTGTGCCAGTAACCGGTCGATTACATGTACACTGACTTGTATCCCCCGATTTAAAAGCTGCTCTACCAGCTCACTTGATCTTAGATAGGTCCAGCGTACACCCGCAACCGGGCAACCGGCTGTATGGCTTTCAACCACCTCTGCTAAATGCTCTTTTAGCTCAGGTGTGGTAGCCTCTTTATTGGGGCGGCCCCCTCCAGGCCTTCGAATCCGCTGTGGTTCGACTAACTTTTTTTTTCCAATTCCTCTATGCCTCGTTCAATGGTCCGCACCGAAATGCCGAACAACTCTGAAATGTATTGCTGGCCGCCATGACCCAATTTCTTGGCTTCAACTGCCGCATAATGACGTTGATCTTTCTCCCGAAGATTGTCGAAAAACAGGATCATCAACTCTTCTGTATCTTTGTCATATCTTGTCATAACCCCAAATATACCGAATCTCGAAATCTGACAGTTATTTTTTCAGCGATCCTAAGTTAATCCTATTTTTTCTTTTGCAATAACTCCCCGGCAAAAATTTAAGGCCTACATTCAATTCGCAACCGGATCAACTCATTCTGTCCGGTCTACACAACTCCTTACCAGCGCTAAAATTTCCCCAATTCCTCCACCACCCTATCCACCGGCAAGCCCATGATATTGGTATACGTCCCTTCAATGCGGGCAATTTTGCAAATGCCGATCCATTCCTGAATGGCATAGGCGCCCGCCTTGTCAAAAGGCTGAAACCGGGTGATGTAGTACTCGATTTCCTCATCCGAAAGGCGGTGGAAATACACCTTTGATTCGGCGGAAAAGGAAACGGCTTTTTCCAGCGAAAGCAGGCAAACACCGGTAATCACCCGGTGCATCCGGCCTGAAAGCGCTTGAAGGATGGCGACCGCCTCCGCGTGATCAACGGGTTTGCCGTAGATCCTGTCGTCCAGGATCACCACGCTGTCCGCGCCGATGGCGACCTCGTCCGGTTTCAGGGTATCCCGGATCGCGCCGGCTTTCTGAACAGCCAGGAATTCGGCTACTTCATCGACCGTCAGGGTTGCGGGATAATTCTCCTCATCCACGGGGTTTGCACGGATCTCAAAGCTCAGCCCGGCCGCTTTGAGCAGATCGCGCCGGCGGGGCGATTGGGAAGCGAGAATGATTTTTTTGTTCGTCATGCTGTTCATGCTTTCAAATATGCTTTAGCCCCAATAACAACAAAAGGCCCAAAGCCATGATCACTTTGGCCAGGGTACTGGGTTGATGGAATTCCTTGGGTGAATTTGCCTTCAATACTTGCCATATAGCGCCGAAAGACAGCAAGGTCACCGGAATGAAGGTGAACCAAAGCCATTCCTTTCTGAAGTTATCTTCCAGATAAAACATCCCCAGACTGAACGCCAGAAAAAATAAAACGCCGGTCAGTACGGTCAACTGTTTCATGGGCCGGGTCCCCAGCCAAACCACGGCAGTCCGGTATCCCGCTTGTTCGTCCCCCGCTTCATCTTCCAGATCCTTTACCATTTCCCGAAAAAGGGTGCTCAGGAAAGCAAAACCCAGATAAAACCCGGTAATGCGGGCAAAACGCAGGTAAACCTCGGGCATCGAGCTGTGCAATTGGCCAAGCGCTCCCCGTTCGGCAAACCAGATGATCGCGGCCGCGCCGGCACAGAACAAGGCGATCAGCACATTGCCCAGGAACGGCAGCCGCTTCAGCGTAGTGGAATACACGTAAAGCAACCAGACCCCGACCGGGTAAAGGCCGATCCATAACCGGTTGCCTGAATGAAAAGCCAGAAACAGCGCCAGGCAAAAACCCAGGATCTGGCTGGACAGGTATAACCACCAGGCATATCTCCGCTGGTCGAGGGTCGAAAGCAGGATTTTCCGGCCGTTTATCTTGTCGGCCTTTCCGTCGGACAGGTCATTGATGACATAACCTCCCGCTGTAATGATGACCGTGACCAGGATGAGGTACAGGCGTTCGTTCAGGGCGAGTGACGGTCCTATGCCGGCGGCCGACAAAGCTGGCAGGATCACCTGCCGATAGATCAGCCACTGGGTCAGTGCAACGATCAGCAGGTTGGGAGCCCGGATTAATCGCAAAACGGCCGTCCATTTCATTCCTGTTTCAGCTTTATCCAACGGACCAATTGTGGTGGAGTTTCAGGACCTTCGAGAGGACGTCCCGGACGCATCCGTTCCCGCCTTTGAAGGGCGAGATATAGTGGGCGGCGCCGAGTATTTCCGGTCCGGCATCAACCGGGCAGGCGGGCAGGCCGGCTTTCATCATCGGCTCCAGATCCGGCAGTTCTCCCCCCAGGTAAAGAATGCCTTCGCTGTCCATTTTCCGGCTTTCAACGTATTCCTCATAAGCGTCCAACCTGTCGATCGTTTCAAAGAAAAGGTCATTCAGCCCGAGGGACCTCAACCATTCCTCCAATCCCGGCGACAATTCCTCACCGGACAGGACGGCAATATTGTACCCGCTTTGGACCGCCAGGCGCAAGGCAAATTCGTCCTTCCTGGAAAATTGCCAGCTCATATGCCCGTCCGCTTCGATGCGGAACAACGGACTGGACAGCACATGGTCCAGGTCGATCATAAACGTGTGAATATGTCTGAATGCCTCGAGATTATTCATATGCAGGATTCATGACAGCAAAGGTAACCATCCCGGGGCGTTTGTAGTTCCGCGGGCATAAAAAGTTAATTGTTTCCGCCCTTGCGCCCGGTTTTCCGGCCATCCCTTTCGCCTGCTTACGGGATTTTCCCTAACTTGGCCTGATTCCAAACATCGTAAAGAATGACCAGGATATTTACCGGCTTGTTATGTGCGTCCATGCTTTCCTGTTTATGCAACGTCAGTTATGCCCAGGGAAATGAATATGCCATCGGCGCCGACCTTTCCTTCCTGAAACAGGCCGAGGATAACGGATTTTCCTTCAAAGAAAACGGCGCCCCGAAAAAGGGGCTGGAGCTATTCAGGGACCACGGCTACAACTGGATCCGGTTGCGGCTGTTTCACACCCCCGACCGGCTGCCCAATAACCTTGAATACACCATTGCCCTTGCCAAAGCCGCTAAAGACGCCGGCTACAAATTCCTGCTCGATTACCATTATTCCGATACCTGGGCGGACCCCGGCAAGCAATTCATGCCCAAGGCCTGGGAAGGCAAGTCGCATGAAGCGCTGGTAACGGCAGTTTACGAATACACCCGGGAAACCATGACCGCCTTCCGGGAAGCATCCGCCTTTCCGGACATGGTCCAGATCGGCAATGAGGTCAGCAACGGGATGATCTGGCCGGACGGCAAACTCCCGGAAAACTGGCAAAATTTCGCAGAACTGACCCAAGCCGGCATCAACGGCGTCTTTGCAGCCTGCGGCAACCAGCCCCGCCCAAAGATCATGATCCATATCGACAAAGGCGGCAACCAGGTGCAAACCAAGGCTTTTTATGACCGGCTGGCCTCGTTCGGAATTGATTTTGATGTCATCGGCCAATCCTATTACCCCTGGTGGCACGGTTCCTTGCTGGATCTGCGCGACAATATGTACTTCATGGCCAAAACCTATAAAAAACCGATCATCCTGGTTGAAGTGGCCTATTGCGCCTCCCCCACCGAATACAAGGATAAACCCGCGCCTTTTCCGGAGTCGCCGGAAGGGCAACAGGCTTTCCTGGACGAGGTGAACCGGATGGTGCTGAATACGCCGGACCACCTGGGCGTGGGCGTATTCTGGTGGGAGCCCGCCACGATGAATGGACGCTCCACCCGGGATTTTTTTGATCCGGAAGGAAATGTACTCCCCGTGATCACTGTTTTTGACAAGTATTACCGGTACTAGCAAGTAAAAAAAACACCGATGACCCGCTGCCGCCAATTGCTGTCCGTTCTGTTCCTGTTTGCACTGCTGCCCGGCGGGTGCAAACAGGCCGGCCCCGGATCAAAAGAGCCCAACCACCTGATCCGGGAAACCAGCCCGTACCTGCTGCAACACGCTTACAACCCGGTGGACTGGTATCCGTGGTGCGAGGAGGCATTGGCCCGTGCAAAAGCGGAAAACAAGCTGTTGATCGTCAGCATCGGCTATTCGGCCTGCCATTGGTGCCATGTCATGGAGGAGGAGAGCTTTGAGGACACGACCGTTGCCGGTATCATGAACCGGCATTTTATCAGCATCAAGGTTGACCGCGAGGAGCGTCCGGACATTGACAACATCTACATGGATGCATGTCAACTGACCTCTCCCCACGGTTGCGGCTGGCCCCTCAATGTCTTTGCTCTGCCGGACGGGAAACCGGTCTGGACGGGCAGTTACCACCCCAGGAAGGCGTGGATCGACGTGCTCAAATACTTCGTGGAAGTTTACCGGGACAATCCGCAAAAGCTGCAAAAATACGCCGGAAATCTGTCGGAGGAAATCGCCGCATCCGGCCTGCCTGTCCGCACGGCAGATCCCGCTGAATTTAATCTCCAACACCTCGACCGGTACGCAAAGGACCTGATCGGCCGGATGGACCCCAGGCTGGGCGGGGTAAAAGGCGCTCCGAAGTTCCCGCTGCCCGACAACCAGGAATTCCTGCTGGCATGGGCCTACCATACCGGCAATGCCGAAGCCCTTGAATTGGTAAAAACCACGTTGGATCACCTGGCACGGGGCGGCATCTACGACCACCTGGGCGGCGGATTTGCCCGGTATTCAACCGATGAACACTGGAAAATTCCCCATTTCGAAAAAATGCTGTACGACAATGCGCAACTGGTCAGCTTGTACGCCGAGGCTTACGCCGCAACCGGGCTCAGCCGTTACAAAAAAGTGGCCCGGCAAACCCTGGCCTTTGTACAGCGTGAACTCACCGGTCCGGAAGGGGAATTCTACTGCGGCGTGGATGCCGACTCGGAAGGCGAAGAAGGCCGGTACTATGTCTGGACGGAGCGCGAGATTGACAGCCTGATCGGCCACAACCGGCAGGCTGACCTGTTCAAGGCATACTATCAGATCACAAAGAACGGAAACTGGGCAGCAGGCAGGAATGTGCTTTACGCGCCCCAGCCGGTCAGGGAGATTGCCGGACAACACGGGTTCACCCCCGAAGAAGCGAAATCGATCATTTCAGCAATCTCGGCGACACTGTTGGAGGCGCGGCAGAACAGACCCCGGCCCCGCACCGACGACAAAAGTCTTTGCAGCTGGAACGCCATGATGACCCGGGCTTATTGCGATGCCTTCAGCTATCTGGGCGATCCGGAATACCTCGGGCCTGCGGTTGAGAACGGCGAATTGATCCGGTCCGGAATGATGGAGGAAAACGGACGGCTTTACCGGAATTACAAAAATGGTCAACCTTCGATCAACGCCTTTCTGGATGATTACGGCTGGGCAACCCTCGCGTTTATTCGCTTGTATGAAACAACATTCGATGAATCTTGGCTGTTTGCCGCCCGGCAAACGGCTGAATACGCGATCAACCATTTTTCCGCCCGCGACAGTGTGCTGTTCTATTACACTTCTGACCTGGACCCGTTGCTGATCCACCGGAAAGTGGAGATCGAAGACAATGTCATTGCCTCCTCCAACTCGGTGATGGCGGAAGGGCTGGCGATCCTGGGCGTCTATTTTTATGACTCCGCGTACGTCAACCGGAGCCGGGCGATGGTCCGGGCGGTCTCGGATCTGCTTTTAAAATCCGGTTCGCCGTCCTTTTACACCAATTGGGCCAAAGTGCAGATGGACAACGCCTATCCCCGGTACGAAATAGCCGTTACCGGCGATCAGGCCGGAGCTGTCAGGGATTCCCTCCAGCAGCAATATCTGCCCAATGTCCTGATCATGGGTGCGGAACGGCATAGCCGGCTGAAGCTGCTGGAAGGCAAATTTGCCGAAGGCCGGACCTGGATCTTCGTCTGCAGGGATAAATTGTGCAAACTGCCGGTGCGCACGGTCAGGGAGGCGCTCGACCAGATCAAAGAATAAACCGCCTGGCCGGCAACTGCGTCCCTACTCCCTGATCTTCGGTTTTCTGACCGTGAAGACCCTGGATATATTGAATCCGAAATGGATGCCGCCGTCGGCCCAATCCCCTGTCGTTTCCGTCACGAAGCCTTTTTCGATCATGGAGGTGGCATTGGTGAAATGGAGCTGAAAAACGTGTCCGCCTGTTTCGATGTCAAATCCGATGGACAGCATGTTCTTGTATTCAGGCGCCAGTTGATCCGGCAGGACGTACATGTATTCGGCATTCAGGGTAATGCGCTTCGACAACTTGATCCGGCCGCCTGCGCCCAGGGCAAAAACGTCATTTTTTTCGGCTTTGGTCGCAACGAGGTTCCGGTGCACCACCGTCGGGGAAAGCTGAAGGCTGAAGCTTTCGCTGAATTTCCTGCCGATGATCAGCTGGCCGGTATAATACAATCGGGAATAGAAGTAATTCTCCCGGTCCGGGTCGGCCCATTTGATGGACTTCAGCGCCGTGCTGGCAAAAAGAATGGCGGAAACCGGCATTTTACGCTTCCCGGTTGATTGGCGCAGGAACTTGTATTTGGCAAAGCCGTCAAAGGTTTTCTCATAGCTGTTCCGGCCGCCGCCGATGGTCAGCCGGTCGGTCAGGCCGTAGTCGGCGCCGATCCGGATCGTGGCCGCATCCAGGCCGAAGAATTCGTAGGGGCCGCCGTTGATCATGCCGAACCGGTGGGAGATTTTAATGTCCAGTACGCCGGCGGCCGTACTTTCCAATGAGTGGAGGTTGATCACCCGGTCTGTTTTGAAACTGGC
The DNA here is from genome assembly GCA_020636325.1 of Lewinellaceae bacterium. Classification (GTDB taxonomy): domain Bacteria; phylum Bacteroidota; class Bacteroidia; order Chitinophagales; family Saprospiraceae; genus JACJYC01. Next base: position 53,966 of record JACJYC010000025.1, on the reverse strand, counting down.
GGTCACATATTCGGTTCCTTCCTCTTCTTCCAATAAGGACAGCAGGTCGTCCTCCTGGGAAAAAGCGGCCGTTGAAAAAAACAGGCAGCAAGCTGCACAAAGGGTGTAAAGGTTCGCTTTCATGGATAATCCTTTTAATAATTGCACGGAAACTCAACACAACCGGGCCTTAATAAAGGCGGCCAAGTCTAGCCCGACTCGGCCGCCCAAAGCCTCGAAAAGCCCTAGATGCGTACTTCATCCGGACTGCTCCGGGTTGGGAACGCATAAAAGGGGGAATAACAAACTAGCTTTAGCTCTTCAATTCCTGGTATTGGACATCGACCGATACCTTGACGGTTTTAGCGATGTTGTCCTTGACCAGTGCAGGAATTTCTACTTTGTGATCGGCGAGCGCTACGTCAAAGGTGGATACGGCAGAGATCACACCGCCTGCAACCTTGAACACCCCGTCTGTTTCAACCTGTTTGGTGACGCCGTGGATGGTCAGGTCGCCCTTCACCTTTACCGCGTATTCACCGTCTTTTTTCAGGTTCACTTTATTGGCAAAGTCCACGATCTCGCCTTTGAAGACAGCCTTGGGGTACTTGCTGCTCTCCAGATAATTTTCGTTGAAGTGTTCCTGCATCAAAGCTTTTTCAAACTGAAAGGCCTTGATGAGGACAGCGAATTCCATTTTACCTGTTTCAGCGTCAAGCACGCTGGTCGCTTTCTGGTTGTGGGCTTCGATCTTTTCCATGGAAGCTTCGGAAAAGAAAGAGATCTTGCCTTCGCGGGTAAAGTACTTCTGAGCAAAGAGAGAGGCGGAGGCCAGCAAGCAAAAACAAGCAAGAACTGATAATTTTTTCATTTTCAAAATTGGTTTATAAGATTAATGTTTGTCTGAGTATGCGCGTCAATACGGTTCTAACCGGCCGTCAAACTTCCACACAACGAACGAGCACCACGTCCATCAGCATTCCGGTACAGATCCCCTTGAAGGTGACCTTTTCACCGGCCTGAAATTCCGTTCGCTTATGGGTTGTCAATTCGTCAAGCTGGCAAATCACGCCTGCCAGTTCATCATCCGTTGCCAGGGTAACGCTGATGATTCCGTCGTCCTCTTTTGAGACGGACCGCACCACGCCGGTCACTTCTATGACCTTGTCCAGGTACTTGGTGTTGGCGCCGGCTTCGTCCGTTTCAAAATCGGTAAACAGGGCCGCCGATTCCATTTTGAAATCAGCTGCGGCCCGGTTCATGTTCTTATGGGGTTTGTTCCACAGGTAAATTCCCGTAACAGCGCCGATCAGGGCTAATGAGGCAATGGCAATCCAGATTTTTTTCATGGCTTCCTGTTTTAAAAGTTACTAATTATTGGGCGCGCCGGCCTGGACCCACGCCTCAATCTTGGCGATGTTGCAATCCCCGAGTTTGGGCTGTCCCTGAGGCATCTGCTGGAATCCCGGCGCGTGGTTGATCACCCCGACAAGTTTTTGGTTGTCGACATAGAACTTAAGGTTGTCGTAACCTTCCAAAACGACATTCCCCTGCTTGGCCGACTGGCTGTGGCAGATATAGCAATTGTTTTGGATGATCGGGAGCACGGTACCCTGGTAGGTCGCTCCATCCGTCACACAACTGTTTTGAGGATAGAGTTCTTCTTCAACGTCGTAATAACAGGAAGTAATGCCCATGATTGAAAAAGAAATCAAAAAGAAGATCAGTTTTTTCGTACGATCCATTTTAAATTGGTTGACTTTTCGAGTTACTTTTAATTATTCGGCGCGCCTGCATCCACCCAGGCCTTGATCTGGTTGATCGCGCAATCCGGGATTTTCGCGGCGCTTCCGTAGGGCATAGCTGTAAACCCCTGCTGCCATTGAATGGCGCCGACCAGGCGATTATTGTCCACAGCTTTCTTCACGCCGCTGTAAACGGTAAAATCGTAACCGCCCGAAGGCAGCGGGCCGCTGTGGCAGGTGATGCAATGCGTCTGCAGGATCGGAGCGATATGGGAAGAAAAGCTGCGGTTGTCCGTTGCGCAACCGTTCCCGTTTCCGCCGGAATTCCCCTCCTCGCAAGTCAGGTCTTTGGCGCCCTGCTGGATCCATTTCGAGATCAGTTCAATCTGATTGGCTGCCAGCGGTTGCCGGGGCGTTTGCGGCATTCTGTCTTCCGGGTCGTCATCAACGAGGACTTTGTAGAGCTTGCTTTCGGAGAGGTCCCCCGGTTCCACGTCGGCTGTTGACATGACTTTTGCGTAGCTGGACAGCACAACGCCATCCTGGGCCGACTGGTCATCGTGGCAGCCGCTGAGCGCGCAGTTGGATTGAAGGATCGGCAGTACCTGGGTTTGGAAATAAACCAGATTGGGGTCGCAGGGCGTATTGGAGCTGGTGTCGGCGGGATTGCCCGTACCGGTCGTATCGATCGGGTTGCCGGTGGTATCAACCGGTGTTATTTCACCGTCGCTCATTGGGCCGAATGGTTCGTGTTTGCATGAAATCAGCAAAACGGAAACAACCAGGCAGATAAATAATGTCGCTAAAATTTTGTCCATGATCTAAGGGCGTTTCGGGCGCTTGAATTCGAGGCCAAAAATATCCCCCTGGATCAAAGGATCAAAAATTAACTTGCCGAACGGGAAAAAAAGCCCCCTGAACGGGAAAATCAGGAGTTTTCCAGTTCACCCTGAAGCCATTTTTTGAAATGTGGCGACCGTTCGGTGCTGACAATCGTCTCCAGGTCGCACGCGGGTTGCAGCTCCAGCTTTACCCTGGATTTTGAATAAGCGTACATTTCTCTTATGGCCTGGACGTGAATGATGAACTGCCGGTTGATCCGGAAGAATTTTTCGGGATCCAGGAACTCCTCCAGTTTTTCCAGCGATTGGTCCAGCGGATACCGTTTCCCTTCCCAGGTAATGACGAACGTGATCTTTTCTTCGGTATAAAAGTAAGCGGCCTCCGTCAGGTCGATGATCTTGATGTGCTGGCCGACCCGGATCAAAAACCGTTTCGACGGGGCGTCTTTTTGAATAATGGCGGCCAGTTTTTTATAATCGATGGCCGATTTTTCAGCCAGCTGCCGGTATTTGTCAAGCGCCTGTTCGAGCTCCTGGCGCTTGATGGGTTTGAGCAGGTAGTCTATGGCGTTTACCCTGAATGCCTGGATCGCATACTGGTCGTAGGCCGTAGTAAAAATGATCGGTTTATCGACCTTCAGGTGCTCGAAGATCTCGAAACAGGACCCGTCTGCCAGGTGGATATCCATAAACAGCAGGTCCGGTAAAGGGTTTTTGTCCGCGAAGTTGAGTGCGGCTTCAATGCTGTCCAGTCTGGCTGCGATCTCCAGGGTATTGTCGATCTCGCAGAGTATCTTTTCCAGTCGTCTGGCAGCGGTGATCTCGTCCTCGACGATCCAAACTTTCATGCGGGTTCTTTTTTGATTAAGGGAATAAAAACCTTAAAGCTGTCGGCCGATTCCTCTACCCTGATATTCTTCTGACTCAGGTGCTCGTATCGCTTGGCGATGCTTTGCAGGCCAAATCCGGTAGATTTTTCGGGCGACAGTTTTTTCTGCAGGTTGTTGCAAACGACAATATAACCATGATCGTCCGGATAGATCCGGATCTTTAAAGGTCTCGATTTGCTGATCACATTGTGCTTTACTGCATTTTCCACCAGCATTTGCAGGGCCAGCGGCGCGATGCAGGCTTCCTGCGGAATCTCTTCGGTTTTAAGTTGCAATCCGTCTCCAAACCGTTTTTCCAGCAGGAATCCGTAGTCCATGACCAGGCCCAGCTCTTCCTGGAGGTCGATCAGGTCCTTTTCGCGGTATTGAAGAATATGCCGGTAGAAATCCGACAGTTTTTCAACGTATTCAACGGCCAGCTCAGGCGATTCCTCGATTATGGCTACAAGGGTATTGAAGTTATTGAACAGAAAATGCGGATTGATCTGGCTCTTCAACGTCTCGTACTGGCTTTCCACCTTTTCTTTTTTGAGGGCTTCCACGCGCTGCAATCTCTTTTCCCTGATCTGAATGATATAATAAACCAACAAGACGCCCAACAGGACGGAAGCGCCGATAAACCAGTTTTTTTTCCAATAGGGTGTCCGGATCAGAAAGCTGTAGGTTGCAATGGGCTCCGACTGAAACTTTCCATTCTCAGACGCTGAGATCACAAACTTGTAGTCGCCGGGCGGCAGATTGGAATAGACGACCCTTCTGTCCGCGGATATGATCCACTCGCGGTCGAACCCCTCCAGCTTGTAGCGGAATTTCACCGTTTCAGGATCGGTCAGCCATATGCCGGAATAGTCGATGGCCAGGCCGTTCCGGTCATGCGGGAAGCTGTTGACCCGGTTGAAATCGATGGGCTCCAGGAAGACGGATACGCGATCGATCATGATCCTGGGGTGTATGCTCAGCGCTTCCTTGAGCGGATTGAAGCCGATCACCCCTTCCTTGGCCCCGATCCAGACCCGCCCCTCCTTGTCGGCGTAGATGGCATTCAGGTTGGGTTCAAAATCCGTCAGGCCGACTTCCCGGTCGAAATAGATGAAGTGCTTCAGCTCCGGGTTGAGCAGGTCGATGCCGTTGGGATGGATCACCAGCACCTGGCCTTTGCCGTCGGTGGCCAGGCCGTTGATGGTCAGGCTCCGAAGGCCTTCCTGCAGGCCGAAATGGCCAAAAACAGAACCGTCAAAGGAGAACAGGCCTTCTTTGGCCGTACTGAACCAGATCCTGCCGCTTTCATCTTCCGTAACGGCATAAACCGATTTGAATGCTTGCGCCCCGGTGCTGTCGTAGTTGGCTATTCGCCCCTTGTCCATCATCACCAATCCCTTCCCGTCGGTACCGAACCATTTCCGGCCCTTCGAATCGCAATAGACCTTGAACACGAAATTGGCGCCGAGGTCTTCCTCTTTCTTGAAGACGATCCGGTCGCCGAACGGATTCGTGCCGGCCTTTATGCTGGAGACGCCCCCCAGGGTAGCCAGCCACAATTTGTCGCCGTCGTCCGCAATGGACAGGATGCTCCCGTTGGAAAGCCCGTCCGATTCCGTAAAAATCCGGGTTGCGCCGGTTGATTTTTGGTAGGCGTACAAGCCTTCGCCGAAACAGCCGATCCACAATACGCCGCTGTCGTTGTCGTGCAAGCTGATCACATTGATCCCCGGGATGACTTCGCGAAAGGTTTTGCCGCCATCCGCCTGGGTTTCATACTTGTACAATCCGGTTTGAGCGCCTACCCAGAGTTGATGGTCTTTGTCGTAAAGGACCGCCTGGATGTCTTTCAGGCCATCGTGCAGGAATTCGAACTGCCGGTTGGCCGAAGCCAACGGAACCTCGTTGGAGGCCACCCAGACATTGCCTTCCACATCTTTGAGCAGGTCCTGGATCCTGGCCTTACCGAACCGGAAGGATTCAACCGCTGAATACCGTTTTTCATCAAAGTTATACCGCCATATGCCATTTCCTTCCGTCCCTATCCACAATTCCAATCCGTCAAAAATCAGGAGGTTATTGATCACGCCGTTTTTCCAGGCCGTTTCCGGTTTTTGGACCGAAAAGTCCTTCAGGGAGATCCGGCAGATCCCGCCGTCAAAGCCGCCTGCCCAGATATGCCCGTCATCGGCCGGCAGAATGGCCTTGATGATATCATCCGGCAGGCCGTCGGCCTTGGTCAGGTTTTTTATCTGTTTGCGGCCTCCTTCCATCCAGCAAATGCTCAAACCGCTGTCGCTGCCGATCAGCATCCTGCCATCCGGGCCGGCCACCAGGGTGTAAATGTCTTCCGCAGGCAGGCCGTCGTCCATATTAAAATTATACATCCGGGTCCCGTCGTAAAAATAGACGCCTTCCCCATAGGTGCCGAACCAAAGCCGTCCCTTTTCGTCTTCGCCGAATCCGGTTATCGGAACATCTGGCAATCCTTCTTCCGGAGACCATACGCGCAGGCTGTCATCTCCATGCATATGCACGATGGTCCCTGACTCGTAGCCCACCCAAAGGGTGCCGAGGCGGTCGGCGTAAATGGCCGACACCTCCAGCGGATTGGGGTTTCCCGCAACTCTGAACGGTTTGAAATCCAGCCCGTCAAACCGCAACAAGCCCTGATCGGTACCGATCCATACAAAACCGCCCGACGCCTCATAGATGGTACTGACCTCGGCATCCGTCCAGTCTTCCGGCAATTTATGGTACCTGAAATACGGCTGTTGCCCGGATACCGGTCCGAGACACCATAAAACCAGGCCTGTCCAGAACGTTATTTTTTTCACCCTTCCTGCGCAGTTAAGGTGGCAACCAATTCAACGGAGATCTCTTCGGCGATTTTCTGGTATACGATTTTCGGGATGGCAATCCCATGTTCCTCCAGCAGAACGGTGAAAGCGGCCGTCAGGGTCACCTTGCCGCCTTCCACTTTAACGGAGCCTTTAATGATCCGTTCCTTTTCAATTCCGTGGACATTGAGCTTTCCTTTTGCCCTGACCTGGTAGGCGCCGTCTTTGGTAAAATCCACATCTTCAATGAATTTGCCGGAAAAGGTCGCACGCGGGAATTTTTTGCTTTCCATGTAGTTCTCGTTGAAATGCTCCCTTTGCAAAGGGCTGTTGAAACCCTGGAAAGACTGGATATTGACGGAGAATGCAAACGCGTTGCGGGACGGATCAATAATGCCCTTGAGTTCTCCGGAAGCCGCTTCAATCAGCTCCAGCGGGGCATCGGATTTGAATGAAATGCGACCGTTTTCCGTTGACAGGCGGGATTGACCCTGCAGAACGGTCATCGACGCCAAAGCGCATGCAACGAGTAATATCCTGAACTTCATTTGAGGCATAAAATTTGCATTAAGGTATGGACATGTGCAAAAAAGGACGTCCCAATACTTGCTGAACGGGAAAAAATCCATCCTGAACGGGCAAAACCAGCAGTCGGTCAGACTTCCTGATCCGCCTGTGTTCTTTCCCTGAAGAGGATATTGGACCCTGCACCCACAGCAATGATGGATCGCATGGCTTCCTCGGCCTTCACGTCAAGAAACTCAATTTGACTGGCATGCACATGAAAGACAAAGCCGTTGGTCGGATTGGGGGCGGTAGGTACAAATACGGTGTACATGTCGTTTCCGAGTTCATCGGTCACAAACCCGGTCATTTTGGTGGATGTTCCAAATACTTCAACCAGCACTACCTTGCTGAACGGCATTTTCTTGTTGCCGATGAATTGCCGGACCGTTTCCCGAAGGGTATTGTAAAAAGGCAGGCGGCTGAGATAATCCCGCTCCAGGATGCTGAAAAGCTGATTGCCCAGATTGGTCCTGACGATCAGGCCGATCAGGAAGAACAACACGATCACTACGGCCAGCGCGACCAGATCGACAATCCAGGAGTTGATGGAGTCGGAAAAGGAAAACAGTTCGCCGATGGGCGCGACAAGTCGGCCGATAAGCCGGAAGCCCAGATTGATCAGGGTGAAAAAAATGGTGATCGGCAACACTACGACCAGCCCCCCGATCACGGTGGTGATGAAAAAGCGCTGAATCTTCCTTACCCAAACACTCCACCGTTTCCGGTTCAATGCATTCATACCATTCTCAGATTTCTCCCTATATAACAGTTATTGCCCCTTCATTAGTTTATAGGCATTGATCAATCCGTTGGTGGAGGCGTCATGATTGGTAACAGTTGCTTCGGATTGCAATTCAGGGAGTATCTTATTGGCCAGTTGTTTGCCCAATTCTACCCCCCATTGGTCGAAGCTGAAAATATTCCAGATGACGCCCTGGGTAAAGATCTTGTGCTCATACAGCGCGATCAGGCTGCCCAGCGTCCTTGGGTCCATTTTTTTGACCAGTATGGAATTGGTAGGCCGGTTGCCGGTAAAAACCTTGAACGGCAGCAGTTTTTCAATGGCCTCCTTGCTCATTCCGGCGTCTGCCAGCTCCTTGCCGGCCTCTTCCGCCGTTTTGCCTTTCATGAGGGCCTCGGTCTGGGCGAAGAAGTTGGACAGCAGCTTTTCGTGGTGGTCGCCGATGGGGTTATGGCTGTTGGCTGCCGCGATGAAATCGCAGGGAATGAGCTTGGTGCCCTGGTGGATCAGCTGGTAAAAGGCGTGCTGGCCGTTGGTACCCGGTTCGCCCCAGATGATCGGACCGGTCTGGTATTGCACCGGCTTGCCGCTCCGGTCCACGTATTTGCCGTTGCTCTCCATATTGCCTTGCTGGAAATAGGCCGGAAACCGGTGCAGATACTGGTCATAGGGCAAGATAGCTTCCGATTCTGCGCCGAAGAAGTTATTGTACCAGATCCCGATGAGGGCCAGGATGACGGGAATGTTTTTATCCAGGGGCGTTTCGGCAAAATGGCGGTCCATGGCGTGGAACCCTTCCAGCAGTTCGGTGAAATGGTCAAACCCCACAGCGCAAACGATGGACAACCCGATGGCGGAGGTCAGCGAATACCGGCCGCCGACCCAATCCCAGAATTCAAACATATTGGCCGCGTCGATCCCGAAATCCCGGACGGCTTTTTCGTTGGTGGAAACGGCGACGAAGTGTTTGGCAACGTCTTCAGGGGCGCCCTTTCCCAAAAACCAATCCTTTGCCGAATGGGCATTTGTCATGGTTTCCTGGGTGGTAAAGGTTTTGGAACTGATGATGAACAAGGTGGTTTCCGGATCGAGCCCTTTCAGGGTTTCGGCCATATGGGTGCCGTCGACATTGGAAACAAAATGGGGGCGGATGCCTTCGCGCCAATAGTGTTTCAGCGCCTCCGTGACCATGACTCCCCCGAGATCCGATCCGCCGATGCCGACATTTACAATATCCGTAATCTTCCGGCCGGTAAAGCCGCGCCATTCGCCTTCGTGCAATTTTTTCGAAAAAGCGGCCATTTGGTCCAATACCGCATTGACATCGGGCATGATATCCCGGCCATCCAGCAGGATCGGTTTTCCGGAGCGGTTGCGCAGGGCGATATGCAGAACGGCCCTGTTCTCGGTTTCGTTGATCTTGTCGCCGGAAAACATGCTGTCGATCCCCGCTTTCAGGCCGCACTCTTCCGCCAGGGCCAGCAGGAGCGTTAAGGTCTCTTCCTTGATCCTGTTTTTGGAGAAATCCACCAGCATATGGCCGAAGCGGGCAGAGAACCTTTCAAAGCGGCCCGGATCCGCCTGGAAAAGGGCTTTCATCTCGATTTCCCGCATATGCTGAAAGTGGGCTTCGAGTTTTTTCCAGGATTCTGTCAGGATTGGATTTTGACGATTTAACATGATACCGTTTTTTTGCAAGTGCAAATTTGGCATTTCCGCGTAAAACCCGGGCAAAATCCATCAAAAATCATTCAACCACCTGAATATTATGACCAGACAGGAGCTTTGCGATCAGATCCGAATCAAAAAATCGTTTTTATGCATCGGGCTGGATTCCGATCCGGCAAAAATTCCGCATCATTTGCGGTCCTTTCCCGATCCGGTCTTCGAATTCAACAAACGGATCATTGATGCCACCCATGATCTATGCGTAGCCTACAAGCCCAACCTCGCTTTTTATGAAGCGCAGGGTGTTCGGGGGTGGACATCCCTGGAGCGGACGCTGGAATACATCCCCAGGGAGCAATTTATCATTGCGGATGCCAAACGCGGCGACATCGGCAATACCTCTGCCTTATACGCCAGGGCATTTTTTGAAACCCTGGGATGCGACGCGGTCACAGTTGCCCCGTATATGGGCCGGGATTCGGTTCAACCCTTTCTGAACTACCCCGGCAAATGGGTTATTTTACTGGCCCTTACCTCAAATGAAGGCAGCCTGGATTTCCAGATGAAGGTTGCGGAAGGGGTCCCTTTGTATGAAAAGGTGATCCGGCAAGCCGCTGAATGGGCAGGCCCCGATGAGCTGATGTTTGTTGTCGGCGCTACCCACCCCGAAAAGTTTGACGAGATCCGGAAACTGGCGCCTGATTACTTCTTCCTCGTACCGGGCGTAGGCGCGCAGGGCGGCGACCTTGAGGCGGTATGCCGGTATGGGATGAATGACGAGGTCGGCCTGCTGGTCAATTCTTCCCGGGGGATCATCTATGCCGGCGACGGGCCGGATTTCGACCTGAAAGCCAGGGCTGCGGCGCTTGAAATGCAGGCGAACATGAAAAAAGTACTCGAAATGAAGGGATTTTAGTCCCCGTTGGGTAAAAAAATCCTTTTACTTTAAAAATCCTTTCCCCTTTCCTTCGGACTTCCCTATCTTCGCGGCCGGAATGAACCACATGTATTCATGAGTGAACTGCAACAGTCCCCCGCGGTGCTTTTGCTGGAAGATGGTACCGTCTTTTACGGCCACGCCGCAGGGAAAAAAGGTACCACCACCGGAGAAATCTGCTTTAATACCGGCATGACGGGCTACCAGGAAATTTTTACGGATCCCTCCTATTTCGGTCAAATTCTGGTCACCACCAACGCCCATATCGGGAATTACGGGACCAAAGACCTGGAAACCGAGTCGTCCTCCATCAAGATTGCCGGCCTGATCTGCAAAAATTTCACCTGGCAATTTTCCAGGACCAGAGCCGACCAATCCATCCAGGATTATTTTGAACGGGAAAACCTGGTCGGCATTTCCAATGTCGACACCCGGGCCATCGTCCGCCACATCCGGCATAAAGGCGCCATGAACGCCATCATCTCTTCGGAGACCCTGGATATCAAGACCCTGAAACAACGGCTGGCGGAAACCCCGCCGATGGAAGGGCTCGAACTGGCGTCGAAGGTGAGCGCGGACGAGGCCTATACCTACGGCGACGAATCGGCGAAATACCGGGTTGCCGCCCTTGACTTCGGCATCAAGGAGAACATCCTTCGCTGCTTTTCCGGCCGCGATTGTTATGTCAAGGTCTTTCCTGCCAAAACGGACTACGAAACGCTCGCCGCCTGGAATCCGGACGGGTATTTCCTGTCCAACGGCCCCGGCGATCCGGCGTCCATGGACTACGCCGTGGTCACCGCCAAAGCCATTCTGAAGGCCGGCAAACCTTTGTTCGGGATTTGCCTGGGTCACCAATTGCTGGCGCTGGCCGTAGATATCCCGACCTACAAGATGCACCACGGCCACCGGGGCATCAATCACCCCGTCAAGAATATGATCAGCGGCCATTGCGAGATCACCAGCCAGAACCACGGCTTCGGCGTAAGCCCCGACGCCATCCGGGCCAATGAGGACAAGGTCGAAATCACCCATATCAACCTCAACGACCAGACCATCGAGGGGATCAGGGTCAAGGGCAAACCGGCTTTCTCGGTGCAATACCACCCCGAATCGTCGCCGGGCCCGCACGATTCCCGCTATTTGTTCGAAGAGTTTATCCGGATGATGGAAAACGCCGGAAAATCTTAATCATAAACCTAACAGCGGCGGCCTGAAACCCCGCAAAATCTGTCAAACCATTTTCAACAATCTATTGTATGAGCGAAATTGTTGACATCAGAGCAAGAGAAATTCTCGACTCCCGCGGTAATCCAACGGTTGAGGTAGAGGTTTTCACGGAAGAAGGCGCCATGGGCCGCGCAGCCGTTCCCTCCGGCGCATCTACCGGCCGGTACGAAGCGGTTGAACTGAGAGACGATGATAACAGCCGCTACCTCGGCAAAGGCGTACTCACCGCATGCCGCAATATCGAGGAAGTGCTGGCCGACGAACTGCTCGGCGTCGATGTTTTCGAACAACGCTACATCGACCAGTTGATGAAGGACCTTGACGGAACGCCGAATAAATCAAAACTGGGCGCCAACGCCATCCTCGGGGTCAGCCTGGCCGTAGCCAAGGCAGCCGCAGAAGAAGCCGGCATGCCGCTGTACCGCTACCTGGGCGGCGTCAATGCGCATGTAATGCCGGTGCCCATGATGAACATCCTCAACGGCGGATCGCATGCCGACAACAGCATCGATTTCCAGGAATTCATGATCATGCCCGTAGGCTCGGAATTTTTCTCGGAAGCCCTCCGCATGGGCGTCGAAGTATTCCACAACCTCAAAAAGGTGTTGAAAAGCAAAGGATACTCCACCAACGTCGGTGACGAAGGCGGCTTTGCCCCCAACATCAAAAGCAACCAGGAAGCCATCGAAATCGTACTGAAAGCCATCGAATCGGCTGGTTTCCGGCCTGGCGAAGATATCATGATCGCGATGGACGCCGCTTCCTCCGAATTCTACGACGAAGAGACCGGCTTGTATCACTTCAAAAAATCCAGCGGCGAAAAATTGTCCGGCTCGGATATGGTCAGCTACTGGAAAGGATGGTGCGACAAATACCCGATCCTGTCCATTGAAGACGGCCTTGCCGAAGATGACTGGGACAACTGGAAGGCCCTCACGGAAACCCTCGGTTCCAGGGTCCAGCTGGTGGGCGACGATTTGTTCGTAACCAATACCCAGCGCCTGCAACGCGGTATCGATATGGGCGCCGCCAACTCCATTCTGATCAAGGTCAACCAGATCGGAAGCCTGACGGAGACCATCGACGCAGTGAACCTGGCTACGCGCAATTCCTATACGTCGGTCATGAGCCATCGCTCCGGTGAAACGGAGGATACGACCATTGCCGACCTGGCCGTAGCCCTGAACACGGGCCAGATCAAAACGGGTTCGGCCTCAAGGTCCGACCGGATCGCCAAGTACAACCAACTCCTCCGGATCGAGGAAGAACTCGGTGAATCGGCCGTTTATCCGGGCAAGGCGCTGATCGGCGGTTAACGCCTTTCAAACTTTTTGGCTCAATTACGGAATACAATTCGTATTTTTACACCGTTACCAAAAAAGCTAGCCATGACCAACCCGTTGAAACCGCTTGTGGACGGGCTCCCCAAACCGCTCAGAAACAAGTATTTCCTCTCCCTGGCCATTTTTGCCTTTCTGATGGTCTTCATCGACAAGCACGATGTATTGACCCAGATCCGGCTCCAAAGGACGGTCAACAAACTGGAGGCGGATAAGGAATTCTACGGGCAAAAGATCGAGGAAGCCAAACAGGAACGGCTTGAGCTGGAATTGAACGACGAAAAATTTGCCCGCGAGCGCTACTATATGCGCAAGTCCAATGAAGATGTTTTTATCATCGACGATGAAGAGAAATAATTCATTTGCACGGACGCGCCGCCGCACACCAGGCTGTTTTTGTTAACGAAATCCGACATCTTCGGTTAATTACTATTTCAACATGTCAGTTCTTGTAAACAAGCAATCCAGGATCATCATTCAAGGATTTACTGGGAAGGAAGGCACTTTTCATGCCGAGCAGATGATTGAGTACGGCACCAATGTCGTCGGCGGGGTTACCCCGGGCAAAGGCGGCGAGCAACACCTCGACCGCCCGGTGTTCAATACGGTAGCCGACGCGGTAGAAAAGGCAGGCGCGGATACCTCCGTGATCTTCGTTCCGCCGGCGTTTGCAGCCGATGCCATCATGGAAGCAGCCGCTGCCGGCATCCGTGTAATCATTTGCATTACAGAAGGCATCCCTGTCCAGGATATGGTGAAAGCCAAGGCGTTTATCAGCCAGTACGACTGCCGGTTGGTCGGCCCGAACTGCCCGGGGGTGATCACCCCCGACGAGGCCAAATGCGGCATTATGCCCGGTTTCATCCACCGCAAAGGCAGCATAGGGATCGTATCCCGGTCCGGCACCCTTACCTATGAAGCTGTTGACCAGGTCACCAAAGCCGGCCTGGGCCAGTCCACCTGTATCGGGATCGGCGGTGATCCGATTGTAGGAACAACCACCAAAGACGCCGTTGAGCTGCTGATGAACGACCCCGAAACCGAAGGGATCATCATGATCGGCGAGATCGGCGGAACGATGGAAGCCGAAGCTGCCGAATACATCAAAGCGCACGGAACCAAACCCGTTGTCGGGTTTATAGCCGGCCAGACCGCTCCGAAAGGCCGCACCATGGGCCATGCCGGCGCCATCATCGGCGGCAAGGAAGATACGGCCGAAGCCAAAATGAAGATCATGGCGGACTGCGGCATCCATGTGGTCAATTCGCCGGCCCAGATCGGAGCGACCATGCTCAAAGCCCTCGGGCGATGAAACTCCGGCAGTTCCAGGTCGACGCCTTCGCGGCGCGGCCGTTCGAGGGGAACCCTGCTGCAGTGGTTCCACTTGCAAATTGGTTGCCGGATGAATTGATGCAGTCCATCGCCATGGAGAATAACCTGGCAGAAACGGCCTTTTTTACGCCCGAAGGGGAAGGCTTTCGGCTCCGGTGGTTCACACCTGCCGTTGAGGTCAATCTCTGCGGCCATGCTACGCTGGCAACCGCACATGTTCTCTACAAACATCTGAATTGGAGACAGGACGCCGTCCATTTTTTTACCCGGAGCGGCAAATTGACCGTCAGTCAGGTATCCGACCAGGCATATGCCATGGATTTTCCTGCCGATTTCGCTCAAAAGGTCGATACCTTGCCGGCTATTGTGACCGGCTTGGGGTTGGAACCGCTGGAGGTGTTCAGAGGCAAGGACGATTATATGGCGGTCCTATCTGACGAAGAGCTGATCATTGACCTCCAGCCCGATTTCAGAGCCATTCGGAACCTTGAATCAAGAGGACTGATCGTCACGGCCCCCGGGAAGGAAGTCGACTTTGTGTCCAGGTGCTTTTTTCCGCAGAGCGGGATCGACGAAGACCCTGTGACCGGCTCGGCACATACTGTAATGACCCCCTACTGGGCGGAAAAACTGGGTAAGTCTTCTCTCCAGGCACGTCAATTGTCCAGGCGCAAAGGGGATGTGGGGTGTATTCTTTCCGGAGATCGCGTGATCCTTGAAGGTCGGGCAGTAACCGTCATTGAAGGGGTATTGACCATTTAACATTGTACTTTCCTGTCGTTTTCCCAGTTTAAAATCCATCACTATGCACCTGAGTGAAATACTGGTCCATTTGGGCGAAGATCGCGAAGCTTATTTCAATGCGGTTTCGCCGCCGGTCATCCAAAGCAGCAATTTTGCCTTTCCCGACCTCCATGCTTTCCGGGAGGCGTTCACCGATGAGCTGGCCAATCACGTCTATACGCGGGGCAATAACCCGACGGTTGCCATCCTCCGGCAAAAGCTGGCGGCCCTGGAAGGCACCGGAGACTGCCTGGTCTTCTCATCCGGCAGCGGGGCGGTGGCGGCGGCTGTTATTTCCCAGGTCAATTCAGGGGATCATATCGTTTGCGTCCAGTCGCCTTATTCCTGGACCAAGGCGTTGCTCACCCAATTCCTGCCCAGGTTCGGCGTGACGCATACCTTCGTCGACGGCCGGAAAATAGAAAACATAGAAGCCGCTTTGCGGCCGGAAACCAAAGTGCTGTACCTGGAAAGCCCCAATTCGCTGACCTTCGACATCCAGGATCTCGAAGCCTGCGGGCGGCTGGCCCGATCCAGGGGGATCACGACCATCATCGACAACAGCTACGCCTCGCCGCTTTTCCAGCAACCCGCTTCCTTCGGCATTGACCTGATCGTGCATTCCGGCACCAAGTACCTGAACGGGCACAGCGATGTGGTGGTCGGCGTGTTGTGCGGCAGCAAGGAAAAAATCAGGCAGATCTTTGAAAGCGAATACATGACGCTCGGCGGGATCCTGGGGCCGCACGATGCCGCACTGGTCATCAGAGGCTTGCGGACGCTTGAGCTCCGGATGAACCGAAGTTTCCAAAGCGCCATGAAGATTGCCGGCTGGCTGGAAGCCCACCCCAAGGTGGAACGGGTACTGCACCCCTTTCTGCCGTCGTTTCCGCAGCACGACCTGGCCAGAAAACAAATGAAGGGCGCCGGCGGGTTGTTTTCCGTTTATTTCAAGGCAGGGTCCAGGGAACAAATGGAGGATTTCATTCATCGCCTTCGCGGGTTCCTGATCGCGGTCTCCTGGGGCGGCCACGAGTCGCTCGCGCTGCCGACCATCGGGTTTTACGATATTCCCGGCCGCGCGGACTCTCCCCTGCCCTGGAATCTGGTCCGGTTTTACATCGGCCTTGAAGACCCTGACTGGCTGATGGCGGACCTTGACCAGGCCATGGCCGCACTTGTCAGTTAGCGTTCTCTTTCAAGTGAAATAAATTAACCAGGAAGCCAGGATACATCGCCATGGTCGGTCCCTCGAACCGTTTGTGGATAGCGATCCTTCCCTTCGGCGCTATGACATAGATCTCGGGCATTTCATCGTACAGGATCTCCTGAAACCGGAGATACATTTTAAGCCTTTCCGCTTCATCAAAGGTATTTTGAATGCTGTCGAGCAAGGCATCCGTGTCTGCATTCCCGAAGCCTACCTGGTTGTCGCCTGCCGTATGATAATTCTGTTTGGGTTCCCAGTATAGCGGCGACAGCGACCGGCCGCCGGCGATGATATCAAAATCGCCCCGTTTCCGGTCGTCCAGCAATTGGTTGAATTCCTTCCCGTCCAACTTAATATCGATGCCGGCTTTTCCGGCATTTTCCTGGATCAGCAGG
This sequence comes from Lewinellaceae bacterium, assembly GCA_020636325.1. Taxonomy (GTDB): domain Bacteria; phylum Bacteroidota; class Bacteroidia; order Chitinophagales; family Saprospiraceae; genus JACJYC01. The sequence goes on along the minus strand of JACJYC010000025.1, from coordinate 37,487 downwards.
CCGATCTGCTGCGATATGGACCGGGTGGCGGTGAACCCATATCTGAGCTGCAATTCGACCTTCTGCCCGTTGATGTCTTTATCGACAACGCCGTCGCCGTTGGTATCCTTCCACCCGGCTTCCGCGAGGAGGCTCTTCGCTTTTTCAATATCAAACGGGATCGGTTTGAGTTGTTGATTGTAATACGAAGTGGACGGGTGAGCCGGCGAAGCCGTTCTTTCCGCCAGGCCGTAATAAAGGGTGTTGATGATCTGGTCAACGTCGATGGCGTAGGCAATGGCTTTCCGGACCCGCTTATCCGATAGTTTGGGGATCCGGGTATTCAGGCTCAAAAAGGCAACCTGCAGAATCGACGGCGCTTCCAGGCGGTAGCAGGAAGAGTCGCCCGCAGCTACCAGATCCGTGAAATCCTTGGGGTTGATGTCCGACATCACATCGATTTCCTCTGCTTTCAGGGCCGTCAGGGCCGTTGCCGCGTCAATAATGGGTTTGATAATGATCCGGTCCGGATAGGCGCCGAGGTTGGGAAAATCTTTGACCAGGGGGTCTCCCCACCAATTTTCCTTTTTGACCAGGCTAAGTTGCTGGCCAGGCTCCCAGGATTCCAGCTTATAAGCGCCGCATCCTGAAATGGCCGCCGGATCGTTGCTGTATTTCGGGTCCTGGAACTGATCGGCGAACCTGGACAGGCGGTCATCCGATTCGGAGAGGGCCTTCATTTTGGCCTCATCTGAAAAATCGGCCACCGGTATGTCCTTCAACAAGCCCTCGGGGTCGTACGCATATTCAGGGATGACATAAAAAGTGCTGGATACGCGTTCTTCTCCCGAAAGTTGGCGTTCATTGGTGTATACCGTGAATTTTTTAGGATTTTCCGGGTCGATAACCACGTCTTTGATGAACTGGACATAAGGGACCAGCCTTTTGGCGCCGGTCACAAACGGGTTGAGTACGGCCTTCAGGGTAAAGGCGTAATCCCGGCCGGTTACCGGAGTGCCGTTGTCCCAAACCGCTGCCTCATGGATTTCGTAGGTATAACTCATCCCGCCGGCGTAAGGTCCGTCATTCAATTCCTGAATGGCCGGCCTGGATTTAGCCAGGTAGGGCGCCAGCTCCATTGATACCGGATCAATCGTCAGCAGGTAACCGAACATCTGGTAATCCACCAGGCTGTTGTAGCCGGAGGTAGAAAGTAACGGGTTCAGGTTATTGGGTTCGGCTTCCAGCCGGAGGACAAGGTCATTCGATTTTCGGGAACAGAACGCCAGGTCGTCACTGGGGGCTGTTTCAGTACGGCACCCTCCAAACAAGGCAGCCGACACCAAAACGGTCAGCCTCAGCAATGGTCTGATATTACTCATAGGATCAGCGTTTTTTTGATAGAAGCAGTTTTTGGCAAAAAGATTTATTCCTGAAGCTCAAAATCCGACACAAAAAAGGATGGCCTGGTTGCGCTTGTCCGGGCTTTAAAACGGTTGCTGATAGCGATCCGCTCCTGCGGGGCGAGCAGAAAAATGCACGGTTGTTCATCGTAAATGATTTCCTGCAACCGGTAATACAGTTTGTTTCGGGCTTCATCATCCATGGTTACCTTGATCTGTTCGATGAGGGAATCGGATTCTTCCGTTCCGAAACCGAAGTAGTTGCCGCCGCCCGGCCGGTCGCTGGCCCTGGCCCAGTACTGGCTGGGGTCATCCGGAAGTCCGTCGGTCGACCATCCCCTGCCGAACAGTTCAAAAGTCCGGTTGTCCAGGGATTGGCGCATGACATCCGGGTTAAGCGACTGAATATTGATCTTGATGCCCGATTTGGCTGCGTTCTGCTGAAACAGCAAGGCGATATTCTGCCCCATGGTGCTGCCGGCTGTGGTCAGGTAATCCAGTTCCAGTTCCGTAAGTTGCCCGCCGATGTTCTTGTCCACCGTACCGTTGCCGTTGGTGTCCTCCCAACCGGCTTCCTTCAGGAGTGCTCTGGCCTGGTCCGGATCATAGGACAACAGTTTAAGGTCCTTGTTGTAGAGCGATTTGGCAGGGTGAAACGGGCCGACGACCCTTTTGGCGAGGCCGAAGAACAACTGGTCGATAAGGGCATCGATATCCAGGGATTGAGCGACCGCTCTTCTCACCCGTTTATCGTTCAGTTTCGGGTTTTTCATGTTTATCCCGATGTAATAAACCTGGAAAACCTCGGGATTGTGGAGGGTGAACATCGACTTGAAGTTCTCGTCCTGCAGGAGGTTGACGTATTCCTTGGCGTCAATCTGGGTCATGACGTCAATTTCCTGGGCTTTCAGGGCGGTTACCGCCGTGGTCTGATCCTGGATAATGACATAGACCAGTGAATCCGGATAAGCGCGAAGGCCTGGTCCGGAAGGCGTGACCTTATCCGCCCACCAGTTGGCCTTCCTTTTCAGGATGATCCGTTGGCCGGTCTCCCAGGAAACGAGGCTGTAAGGGCCTGATCCGAGGTGATCGGACGGGGCGCGGCCGCCGGCGGAGTTCATGAATTTTTCTGCAAAAGCGGCCAGTTCCGGTGAAGCTTCTGTCATTGCGGCAGCCTTTTCCGGGTTATTCCAGTCAGCCATGGGCACTTTCTTCAGCACGCCGTCCGGATCGTAAACATGGGCCGGCAGGATGGACAAGGTGCCGATAGCCGCTTCTCCCAAAAAGTACCTTGTATTGGAAACAATGGTGAACTCCTTGGGGTTATTGGGATCGGCAACCACATCAACGAAGGATTCCAGGACCGAGCGGCCCGGAGCGGCGAGCGGGATCCCGGGATGGAAATAGGTTTTCAGGGTAAAAGCAATATCCTCGCCGGTTATGGGCCTGCCGTCGTCCCAGTCCGCTTCCGGTCGGATTTCAAAGGTATAGGAAATGCCGCCGGCGTAGGGCCCGGAATCGATATTCTCAATTATGGGGCGGCCTGTGGCCAGCACCGGGACCAACTCCATGGTATACGGGTCAAAATCCAGCAGGGACTGGTACATGCCGCTGAATACCATGCGGCTGTAGGCATTGACGGTGATTATGGGGTTGATGTAGTCGGGTTCGGCAGCCAGCCTGACCCGTACAAAGTTCATTTCCTTGCTTCCGCCGGGTTGATCACCTCCGCATCCTGCAAAGAGGAGGCAGGCCGCCAAACTGAGCGAAAGTAACTGCGGGATTCTTTTCAGGTAGATTTCCATTGCGATGATTGTTTGTGATCTCGGGACCCGAAGTTAAATGAAATCTTCCGTATTCTGCCAACTCCGGAAAAGATATATCGGCAAATAATCGGGCGCCGGGCTCCCCAAGGTTTTAATTATCAGGGTTTTTATGCTGGCGTTTCAGGAATTTTTCACGGATGACCGACTGGACCGGCTTGCGTTCGATCTTGCTCTCCAGCCAGGAAATGATATCCAGGTAAAGGAACGGCCGCCGCTCGAAAGGCATATTCTCCAGTTTGGACAATTTCTCTTTCAGGCTGATGAATTCATTTCGCAGTTCGGACTCCCGCATGCGGGGCGTCTTGCGGATGAACCGGAATATTTCTTTTTGCACTTCCTGCAGGTTCTCCATTTTCAACAGGAAGCGGTAAACCGATTTGACCTGGTATTCCACCAATTGGGCATTCCCCAGTTCGAAATGGGCGATCAGGTTCAGTATGCGCGCGAAACACTGGATATCCTCCCGGTAATCGGGGTTTTTCTGGTTGATGATCCGGTTCAGGAAATCGATGGCCTCACCGTTGTTGCCGCTGCCGAAATACAGACAGGCAATCCGGTAATAGAAGATCATGACGCGGTGGTGGTCCCAGTTGTATTCATCGGTTTCAATCAACTGGATGATTTCCGGCACCAGCGTTAATCCATTGGTAAAAGTGCCTTCCAGAAAATGTTTTTCCAGGAAATGGACGTATTTGAACAGGTTAAAGAGCCCTTCGATATTTTTCTCGACCGTGATGTCAAATTTATCCGGGAATCGGTTCAACACGTTCAATACTTCAACAAACTTGTCGTAGTGCAGCGAATTGAACAGGGCGCCGAGGAGATTATGGATCCCCTTGAGGTACATCGCCGGGTTGAGCTCGATCATCCCGTCATTCTCATGAAAAAGGTTGACCCACTTTTGCGCATAGCGGTACGTCATCGGGAAATCCTGGGTCATATGGTAAAACCAGACGAATGCCTGGCAATAGAAGACCTTTCCCCAGAAATCGAGCTCCTTGTAATCGAACCGCGGAACGTTGGATTGAAAAAATTCCTGAACGATTACATAATCCTTGTAGCTTCGGACATAACCCACCTTCAGGTACAGGCCGTAGAGCTGGATGGCCAGGTTGGAGAATTCGTTGTTCTTGACAATGATGTCGTTCAGCCTTCTGGATTCCTCCGTCAGCTCTTCGGCCCTGCCTTCTATGCTTCTGGTGATATACTGCCCTTCAATCTGTTTTTCAAACTCGATGATCTCCATGGCCTGGGAATAAAACCGGCTCCGCATGGCCCTGACTTTCGCGCGTTCGAGGATCTCCAGGCTTTGCCGGTAAAGTCCCTTGTTGTAGAGGATCCGGGCAAAGTCGATCATCTCCCGGATCTGGATATCTTCGTTATTGGAGCTGTTGAGCAGCCGGAGACTGATCAGGAGTTGTTTGTAAAGGTGGGCCTTGAGGTTGGACAGCTGGGTTTTCTTAATGGCGGGCAATCGCTTCTGGATCAGGTCTTCATCGTATTCCTTGTATTTTTCCAACAAATCGAAAAGCTGCAAAAACAGGATATCGTCAGAATTCTGGTTTCTTCTCACAAATAACCTGAAGTGGCGTTTTTCTGCCCGGCTCAAAGACCGAATCAGTTGGATCAGATCGTCGGTTCGTTGTTTTGGCATTGTAAATGCTCCCTCTTTAAATCGCTGATAATCTTATATTTAAAAAATATGACCAGGGTTGCGGACTTGTATTAATTCCCTTTTTTGATTTTAAGTCGCTTCGTTCTCATGGTAATTTTGCAAGACAAACATAACGCAATTTAAAAAACCAGCGATGGACGACAAGCGGATATTTATTTTTGACACCACGCTCCGGGATGGCGAGCAGGTCCCCGGTTGCAAATTGAATACCGAAAAAAAGATCGAAATAGCCCTGCAACTTGAATTGCTGGGCGTGGATATATTGGAAGCCGGCTTTCCCATTTCCAGTCCCGGTGATTTTGAGTCGGTCCGCAGGATCAGCGAGGCGCTCAGGGAACCCATTATCTGCGGCCTGTCAAGGGCTGTTGAAAAAGACATTGAAGTGGCTGCCGATGCGCTCAAGCCCGCCCGCCGCGCGCGGATCCATACCGGTATCGGCACCTCCGAGTCGCATATCCTTTACAAGCTCCACAGTACCCAGGAAAAGATCATCGAAAGGGCGGTAGCCGCTGTGAAAAAGGCAAAATCGTACGTTGAGGACGTCGAATTTTATGCAGAGGACGCCGGCCGGACCGATAACGAATACCTGGCCCGCGTTTGCGAGGCTGTCATCAAAGCCGGCGCTACCGTCCTGAATATTCCCGACACCACGGGGTATTGCCTGCCCGAAGAATACGGCGCCAAGATCCGGTACCTCAAGGAAAATGTAACGGGCATCGACAAGGCCATCCTGTCCACCCATTGCCACAATGACCTTGGATTGGCTACGGCCAACTCCATTTCCGGCGTCCAGAACGGCGCGCGGCAGATTGAATGCACCATCAACGGCATCGGCGAAAGGGCAGGCAATACCTCCCTGGAGGAAGTGGTCATGATCATGCGGCAACACCCGTACCTCGGTTTCAAGGACGGCATCAATACGCGCCTGCTGTACCGGACGAGCCAGTTGGTTTCCGAAAGTATGGCCATGCCGGTGCAACCCAACAAGGCGATCGTCGGCGCAAACGCCTTCGCACACTCCTCCGGGATCCACCAGGACGGCGTGATCAAGAAAAGGGAAACTTACGAAATCATCGACCCGCTTGAGGTCGGCGTCGATCATTCCAAGATCGTGCTCACCGCCCGCAGCGGCCGGGCCGCCATCGCCTACCGGTCCAAACAGATCGGCCATAACCTCAGCAAGGAAGAGCTCGACCTGGTTTACCAGGAATTCCTCCAGGTAGCCGATCAGAAGAAAGAAGTCAACGACGACGACCTTTCCGCCATCATCGGTAAAGTGGTAGTGACCGTCTCCTAAAACGTACAAAGCGAAATGGGTAAAACGTTATTCGATAAAATCTGGGATGCGCACGTGGTCAGCCCTGTGCCGGGCGGCATGGAGGTGTTGTACATCGACCGCCATTTCATCCACGAGGTTACCAGCCCTCAGGCATTCGACGGGCTCGCCGAAAGAGGCCTTCCGGTGTTCAGACCGGGCCAGACCGTGGCAACCGCCGACCACAATGTACCGACCAGGGACCAGCATTTGCCGATCCGGGAAGAGCTGTCCAGGTTCCAGGTGGAGAAACTCACGGAAAACTGCCGGAAATTCGGATTGGAATTGTACGGTCTGGGCCATCCCTACCAGGGCATTGTCCACGTGATCGGTCCTGAACTGGGCGTCACCCAGCCGGGCATGACCATCGTTTGCGGCGACAGCCATACCAGCACGCACGGCGCCTTCGGGTGCATCGCCTTCGGTATCGGCACCAGCCAGGTGGAACAGGTATTCGCCACGCAGTGCCTCCTGCAAAGCCGGCCCAAAAGAATGCGCATAACCGTTGACGGTCAATTGCGCCCCGGAGTGCTTTCCAAGGATATCATCCTCTACATCATCTCCAGGCTCACCGCCGGCGGCGGTACGGGATATTTTGTGGAATACGCCGGCTCTGCCATCCGCTCCTTGTCGATGGAAGCCCGGATGACCATCTGCAATATGAGCATAGAAATGGGCGCCCGTGGTGGGCTGATCGCTCCGGACCAGGTGACGTTCGACTACCTAAAAGGGCGCAAATTCAGCCCGCAGGGAGCGGATTTCGATGCCGCAACGGCGCGTTGGAAAACCCTGTTTTCGGATGAAGATGCCGTGTTCGATAAAGAATACAACTTTGATGCCGCCGATATCGAGCCCATGGTAACATTCGGCACCAACCCCGGCATGGGGATCAAGGTCACCCAATCCGTACCGGGGGCCAAACCCGGAGAGAATCCGGCGACTTTCGGCAAAGCGCTCGAATATATGGGCTTCGAATCAGGCGAGTCCATTTCCGGAAAGAAAATTCAACACGTCTTCATCGGCAGCTGCACCAACTCCAGGATCGAGGACCTGCGGGTAGTGGCCCGGTTTTTGAAAGGAAAAAGAAAAGCCGATCACGTAACGGCAATGATCGTACCGGGATCGCAACAGGTAGCCGCACAGGCAAAGGAAGAAGGCCTGGCGGAGATCTTTCAGGAAGCCGGTTTCGATTTCCGGGAACCCGGTTGTTCAGCCTGCCTGGGCATGAACGAGGACAAAATCCCGCAAGGCGAATACTGCGTATCGACCTCCAACCGGAATTTTGAAGGCCGGCAGGGCCCCGGCGCACGCACTATTCTGGCCAGCCCGCTCACAGCCGCTGCGGCTGCGGTTGCCGGCCAGGTAACCGACGTCCGGGAATTGATGATTGCTTAAACGTCAAAAAAAGAAAACTTGGAAAAGTTTAAAGCCATAAAATCCAGCGCCGTTCCCCTCCCTGCGGAGGACGTGGATACGGACCAGATCATTCCGGCGAGGTTCCTCAAGGCGACCACCCGGGAAGGGTTCGGGGATAATTTGTTCCGGGACTGGCGTTACAACAGCGACGGAACCCCCAAAAAGGATTTTATCCTGAACAACCCCGTGTATGCCGGGGATATCCTGGTGGCCGGCAAGAATTTTGGCTGCGGATCGAGCCGGGAGCATGCGGCCTGGGCCTTGTACGATTTCGGGTTCCGGGTGGTGGTGTCCAGTTTTTTCGCTGACATTTTCAAAGGAAATGCCCTGAACAACGGATTGCTGCCCATCACGGTCAGCCCGGAAATACTCGATGAAATTTTCCTGGCCATCGAATCCAATCCAGGGGCCGAATTCAGCGTTGATCTTGAAAACCAGACCCTCGAGCTGCCGGTATCCGGTAAAAAGGTGTCATTCGATATCGATCCGTATAAAAAGACCTGTTTGCTCAACGGATACGATGACCTGGATTATTTACTGAGTCTTAAAGATAAAATCGAACAATTCGAGCGCGAACGCGGAGTTGTTATTTGAAACCAGTTCCATGGAAAAGATAAAAATTGCAGTATTACCCGGCGATGGGATCGGCCCCGAAGTAACCTGGCAAGCCATTAAAGTGCTGGACGCCATTGCCGGCCGTTTCAACCACTATTTCGAATATTGTTTTGCCGATGTAGGCGCTATCGCCATCGATCGCACCGGGGATCCGTTGCCGGACCTCACGCTGGAAACCTGCATGGCCGCCGATGCCGTTTTATTCGGCGCCATCGGCGATCCGAAGTACGACAACGATCCGAATGCCAGGGTAAGACCGGAACAAGGGCTGCTCAAACTGAGAAAAAGCCTTCAGCTGTATGCCAATATCCGGCCGGTGAAGACCTACCCTACCCTCCTCCACCTTTCACCCCTGAAGGAGGATAAGGTAGCCGGCGCTGATTTCATCATCCTCCGCGAATTGACCGGCGGGATCTACTTCGGCGAGAAGACCCGGCAACCGGACAACAGCAAAGCCACCGACCTGTGCAGCTACGAAAAGCATGAGATCGAGCGCATCGCCAGGCTGGCTTTTGACTACGCGGCCGGCCGCCGGAAAAAAGTCACCCTGGTGGACAAAGCCAATGTGCTCGAAACCTCCAGGCTATGGCGGGATGTGACCAAAAACATTGCGAAGGACTACCCCGATATCGAACTGGAAATGATGTTCGTGGACAATGCCGCCATGCAGCTTATCCAATACCCGAAGCAGTTTGACGTCATCCTGACCGAAAACATGTTCGGCGACATCCTTTCCGACGAAGCCAGCGTGATCGCAGGGTCAATGGGGCTGTTGCCGTCGGCATCCATCGGTGTGCATACCTCTTTGTTTGAGCCCATACACGGGTCATTTCCGCAGGCCACAGGCAAAGACATCGCCAACCCGAATGCGGCCATTTTATCGGCTGCCATGCTGCTCGAAAGCCTCGGCATGAACGATGAGGCGCACCTGATCCGGCTGGCTGTTCAATACCTGCTGGAAAAAGGAATAGGCACACCTGAGCTTTCGCCGGCCATTGTCTACGGGTGCTCCCGCATCGGCGATGCCATTGCGCATATGGTGTCCGAACCGGAGGAACTCTACCTCCACGAAGGAAGAATAAAAGACGGCGTATCGACGATCATTTGATGCGCCGACCGGAAGAATAAACGATTTGAGTGATTTTGAAAAGCGGAACTGTTTTGGTTTCGCTTTTCCTTTTTCAGGCGATGGCCCGGCGGGCGAGGCTGCCGGTTAGCGCGCCGAAAGAAGCCAGCAAAGCCCCGAATACCGCGGTAGCCAGCAGAATGGCGTAACGGCTTTCAGCGCCTGCCAATCCCGCGATCCTGCCGGACAAGATGCCTGAATTGCCGTTATCGATCCAGAATGCAAGACCGCCCCACACCAGCGCGCCGCCGACGAAACCGCCGATCCAGGCCGCTGAAGGCGGGGTTTTCAACAGCCAGGCTCCTGCGGCGCCTACCAATGCAAGGATCCACCACGGCAGGACAAAACCCAGGATCAGGCCGGCAACCAGTACAGTTGCCGATAGCCACAATAAAGAACGGATCATCATCAATTAATTTCCAGGGTGAATAAAACGGATTGCGGATCATCATCCGGCGACTTCATGAAAATCAGATCCTGATACTTTCCTTTTGACCATTCGCCGATCATGTTGTCGTAGTACCGGCTCCCGGGGTTTCCGGACTGGCCGCCGGGGTAGATGCCGCGCGCTTTCACCTGCGGCCCAAGCTCAACGATCATCCGCCAGGAAGGGCCTGCCGTACGGGAAAGTGCATTGGGCGCGTCGCGGTAACCGCCGATGGGCATCAGGCCGGATCCCATACCGGGAAGGCGGGCCAGGTGCCGGATCTCGGTCCCTTTCGCGTCCTTCCAGGTATAGGCAGGGTCTGCCCAATGATCGGAAATTGTTGCGGCCGCCTGGTGAAAGGCCTTCGAAACGATCATGCCCGCATCCTCGGTCTCAGGTGTGGAACGGTTGTCAAAAATGGTATCTTGCGGTTGGTGCGCCAGCAGATCGATCATTCGCCAGGTCTCCGGCAGGATGATGGGCTCACCGGCCGTTTCCTCCACTTCATCGAAGGCCAGCAAGGCAACCTGCCGCATCCACTCCTCAAAGATCAGCGGCGCTTTGATATCGGCTGTGAACCGGAAATCCCAGGCTTTCAGCGTATCCAGCATGGATTGTTCTCCGGGACTCAGCTTGCTGTTGTCCAGCAATGAGACCAATAAAGGTACGCCTTCTTCTGCCTTCAGGCTGTAGTCATCGTTCTGCAAAGCGGCCATATCTTCCAGTGTGAACCCTGAACGGGAGGATAAGGTCCGGTTGATATAGCGGCCCCTGTAATCGTCAAAATAACCGAAATAATAATAGGGATAGTCCAGCCCGGTTGAGCGCTGATTGGAGGAAGCGACAAACCCCCTTTCCGGGTTTTTCACCTGCGGGACCTGATCCATGGGAATAAAGCCGGGCCAGGCCGAACCGGATATGCTGCCGTCCTGTACAAATTTGCCCTGCCCCGGGCGGCGCAGCGGAAAGCGGCCGTTGACCTTTAGCGCGATATCTCCGTCACGGGCAGCAAAAGCAAAGTTTTGCGCCGGGTTATCATACGTGCTCAGGGCCTTTGAATAATCCTCGTAGTTGGTCGCTCGCATGAGGTTGAAAAAGGTCCCGATGTCATGGGATACGCCGTCATTCTGGGCATCATGCGCCACCCAGCGCATGGCCAGGTCAGTGTGCGAATTATCCGGGAATTCGGTCACCACCGGGCCCCAGACCGTGTATTTGACCTTCTCAACCACGGGTTCCTGACCGCGCACCAGGATGGTTTCTTCCCGGATCTCCACATTCACCGGTTTGTTGTCCAGGAGGTATTTGGTTTTTTCTTCATTCACCCACGTGATGGCGTACCAATCCAGGACATCCTGTTCGACATTGGTTTCGGCCCAGGCGACATGATCGTTGAAGCCGATCAAAATGCCGGGAAGGCTCGGAAAGGATACCCCGTATGCGTTCAGTCCCGGCGCGTTCAATTGCACTTCGAACCAGACGGAAGGCAGGGTCAGCTGGAGGTGCGGATCGCTGCACAGCACCGGATAGCCGGAAGCCGTTTTTGCGCCGGACAGCGCCCAGTTGTTGCTCCCCATAAACGGCAGGGGTTGCGCAGGGTTAAAATCAGGCGACAGGTTGCCGATCATGACCTTATTTTCCGGCGCCGGCGGGATTTCGACCGGCGTAAAGTCCCAGGGGGTGCCGATGGGAATGACCGGAGATTGCTGCGGGTTGTACTCCGGGAATAAAAAGTCGTACAAGGGCTTTCCGACCTTGCGGAGGGCTCTGGTAGCGGCAATGTCATCGCTCCTGCCGCATAAGGTTTCCGACATCTTTTTGAAGAACAAAGCGGATTTCAGCGGTGTCCAATGCTCCGGACGGTAATTGAGCAATTTGAATTCAAGCGGGTAATCCTTCGGGGACAATTGATCGATATAGGCATTGACGCCGTTGGTGTAAGCCTGGATCAGGCCCCATTCGAAGGGAGCGTTCTGCCAGTTTTTCACCGTTTTCTCCGCAGCGAAGACCATCCCTTTGCGGCGTTGCTCCTTGTCGTTGTTCAAGCCGCTCTCTCCGACAACTTCGGCTACGGTCCCGCCGGTGGCCCGGGCGGAAATATCCATCTGCCACAGCCTGAACCTGGCGTGAATATATCCTTGCGCAAAAACCGCATCCTCGGCGCTTTGAGCAAAGATATGGGGCACCATGCGGCGGTCAAAGATCACTTTCACCGGCGCTGTTGTGCCTTCAATGTTCAGCGCCCCGCTCTTGTAAGCGCCGGCGGACTCCGCGTTTTGCCAGAATCCTGAAAAGGGGCTGAAAAACCCGCCTATGGGCGGCAGCTGCACCCCAAATGGCTTTTCCATGCCCAAAACAAACAAAAGCGCGCCGGTAATGACCAGGGCTGATAAAAATTTGAGTATTTTCATGGATGAAAATTTCGAATTCCGGGACTAAATATAAAGGTTGCAACCGAATCTTGGAAACGCAAATAACGGGCGGGGCCAAAAAATAAGGCGGGCAGAGCAACAGAGCGGTTATTTTTTGTCACTGAAATTCCCATAAAGTATTATTAATCAATATAGTAAAAAATTTAACCGTACTTTGAAATGTCACAAATCGATATTAATTCCGTTTTTTTTAGGATGCCGGTTGTTGTAACACTACCCCATCATCCGTTTTCTGCCGGGCTGCGCTACCCGTAACGACAATATCGTATATAAAAATCTGATATACAGCATTTTAAACGAAATACGTTTTTTTTATAAATTTTTTAAGGTGAAAAAATTGTATCATTGGAAGAAATGCCGTAATATTGTGTATCTAAAAGTAGTTTTTGTGTTTATTTGTTTGGGTTAGAGGCCCTTGCTTCCAAGAAGCAAGGGTTTTTTTTTGGTACCGGACAAACAAAAAAGCCGACGCGGATATTCCGCGCCGGCTTTTTTGTTATGATTGATAAAAGCGCTGAATAACAGCCTTTTATTAGTTGCCGTTGTTATTGAACAGGCCGCTTTTGTTCAAGGGCAAACCTTCTTGCTCCTCAGCCTTTTTGTTCACAACCCCTTTAATGGTCAAAACGACCGGATCTTCGCTGACGTTGGTGGTCAGTGTTACGCGCTTGGTGAAGGGGCCAGGGCGGTTGGTGTCATATTTTACTTTGATCTCGTTGGTCTGGCCAGGCAGGATCGGCTCTTTCGGATAGGTCGGGATCGTACATCCGCAGCTGCCTTTGGCGCTTTTGATCACGAGCGGTTCGGTACCTACGTTCGTGAATTTGAAAACGCGGTAGGGATCGGCGCCTTGTTCAATGGTGCCGTAGTCAACTTCCATCGTTTCAAATTTCATGTTCGGGCCACCTACCTTTTCAGGCGTCGTTGCGTCAACAGGCGTAACGTTGGTCTGTGCAACGGCGAATGAGGTGATGGCAATCAGCATGGTAAAGAGAGAAAATAATCTTTTCATTACGGTGATTTTTTTTGTTTTAACGATATAATGGCAAAAGTAGCCTAAATATTTTTGTTACCCGGTTAATGATTCGTTAATGCTTGTTAACGACCTTTTTAAGACGCAATCCCGTTTTAAAGTAACTGAGGTCCGCGCATCAGGCTGAAAGTCCCTGTTCAAATTCAACAAAATTTTGTTTAACTTTGTTACAAAAATCAAGGGCTTTCGGAATTTTATTCCGACAACAAACCTTGCGGCCTTGCCTAACCAAATTTTACCTTGAATGAGTGAAGACATTGCGTTCGAAACCAGAAAGCGCCGAACCGAAAACAGACCATTATACAATGCTGAGACCTACCTGCATGATTTCGAGATCTGCTGCCTGAGCCGGGAAGCCTCCTTGCTGGCCCGCAGAGAAGTTCTCACCGGCAAGGCCAAATTCGGCATTACCGGCGACGGCAAAGAAGTCCCGCAGGTCGCCCTCGCCCATTTTCTGCAACCCGGAGATTTCCGCTCGGGTTATTACCGCGACCTTACGCTAATGCTCGCGCTCAACCTTTGCACGGTTGAGGATTTTTTCGCACAACTCTACGCCGATCCCGACCACGACCCGTTCTCCGGCGGCAGGCAAATGAACAGCCACTTCGCAACGCCTTTTATTGACAGCGAAGGCAACTGGCTGCCGCACGTCAACCAATTCAATGTCAGCGCCGACATATCCAGTACAGGCGGACAAATGGCGCGTTCGCTCGGCCTCGCTCTGGCTTCAAAAAAATACCGGGAAGCCGGGGTGGTTTCCGGCTTTTCCAATGCCGGGAACGAAATCGTCGCCTGCACCATCGGCGATGCCAGTACCACCGAAGGCGTATTCTGGGAAACGGTCAATGCCGCCGGCGTAATGCAGGTCCCCTTGGCTGTCTTCGTCTGGGACGACGGTTACGGCATTTCCGTTGCCAAAGAGTTCCAAACCACCAAAGGCAGCATCTCCGCTGCACTGGCCGGGTTCGAGCCGGATCGCCGGTCTTCAGGCGGGGTCCGCATCCTTAAAGAAAAAGGCTGGAAATACCCGGAGCTGCTCAGGCTCTTTGAAACCGGCCTTGCCGAGGTGCGCCAAAAACATCAACCCGCCCTGTTCCATATTGAAGAACTAACCCAACCCCAGGGCCACTCCACCTCCGGCTCCCATGAGCGGTATAAGTCGCCGGACCGCCTTCAATGGGAAAAACAGACCGACTGTCTGGAACAAATGAAGGGATGGCTGGTCAGAGAAGGGTATGCCACCGAAGAAAAACTGCACGAAATACGGACAACGGCCAGGCTGAAGGTAAAGGAAAGCCGCGACAAGGCCTGGAAACGCTGCAACCACTACGCCGGAACTCGTTTAAAGGAACTGGAACAGATCTATGCCGCCATTTCCGATCAGCGGCCCAATGCGGTTGAGCTGAAAAAAGAACTATCGGCACTCAAAACGCCGGTTATCAGCGAAGTGCTGAAGAACGCCCGCAAAATGCTGTTTGAAATCTCGGCCGGCGGGTCAGAACCGGCGCTGCCCAAACTGGAATCCTGGATCAGGGCTTGTTATCAGACCGCCGAAAGGCACTACCATGCCCAGCTGTACTCTTCTTCCCCGAATTCCGCGCTCGCGGTGGCCCCGGTCGGACCGGTTTACGGCCCCAACCCCGAACGCAGGAACGGCTATGAGATCCTGAATCGCTTTTTTGACCATGCATTCTCAACCCATTCCAACCTCATCGCCTTCGGAGAGGATGTCGGCAAGATCGGTGATGTGAATCAGGGGCTGGCCGGAATCCAGCAAAAATACGGGGAAAGCCGCATTTTTGACACCGGCATCCGGGAATGGACCATTGTCGGACAGGCGATCGGACTCTCCATGAGGGGGTGGCGGCCGATCGCCGAGATCCAGTACCTGGATTATCTGGTGTACGGTTTATCCGCCCTGACCGACGACCTGGCGACCGTCAGGTACAGGTCCAACGGCAAACAAATGGCGCCGGCGATTATCCGGACCCGGGGGCACCGGCTGGAAGGGATCTGGCACTCCGGCTCCCCGATGGGGATGGTGCTGAACGCCCTGCGCGGCATTTATGTCATCACTCCGCGGGACATGACCCGGGCTGCCGGGTTTTACAATACGCTGCTTCACGGTGACGACCCGGGCATTATCATTGAATGCCTGAACGGTTACCGGCTGAAGGAACCTGTACCGGATAACCTCGAACAGCTCCGATTGCCGCTGGGGGTACCGGATGTCCTGCAGGAAGGATCGGACGTTACCCTGGTCACCTACGGGTCCAGCGTCCGGGTTGCGCTCGAAGGCATGGAGCTGCTTAAATCGCGCGGCATTTCCGTAGAGTTGATCGATGTTCAGACCTTATTGCCCTTTGATATCCATCACCGCATCCTGGAATCCCTGAAAAAGACCAACAGAATCCTGTTCATGGACGAGGACGTACCCGGCGGAACCACCGCTTACATGATGCAACAGGTGCTGGAGGTCCAGGGCGGGTACCGGTGGCTGGATGCCCCCCCGGTCACATTAACCGCCAGGGCTCACCGGCCGCCCTACGGCTCGGATGGGGACTATTTTTCAAAGCCGAACAGCGAGGATGTAGTTGAAACCGTTCTCCGGCTTGTCCGGCAATGAGGAGTTGGATTTTTTTTCAATTTTTTTTGAAAAAGAATTTTAAAATCAAAAAAGGCTGTTATCTTTGCAGCCCACAAATACCGCGGGGTGGAGCAGTTGGTAGCTCGTCGGGCTCATAACCCGAAGGTCGCAGGTTCAAGTCCTGCTCCCGCCACAAAGTTGAAGCCCGTCCGGAAATCCGGACGGGCTTCTTGATTTTTATCATTTTCCGGTTATCTGATCAAGGTAACATCCCCCTTTAGCAGCACCGTCTGACCATCGATCAATTCCACTTCCGTCCAATACACAAAAACGGCCGGGTCAAGCGGCAGGCCCCTGTGCGTGCCGTCCCATCCGTAAAGCGGATCGTTGGGCGGGAAATTGTACACTTCGAAAACAAGTTCGCCCCAGCGGTTGAAGATCTGCAGCGATTTAACCTTGTTCACCTGCCCGGGTTTGGCAAAGATCATGAACAGGTCGTTGTTACCGTCCTGGTTATAGGGGGTAAAGCCGTTCGGTATAAAAATATCCACATTCCGGTCCACGATCAATTGGGTGCTCGCCCCGGCCTTGCAGCCGTTGTTGTTTTCAATTTGAACCGAGAAAATGGTGGTCTGCAACGCTTCCAGGGTCGGTTGCAGGCAGTCGCTGCAGCTGAGCGGGTCGGCCGGCCGCCACCGGATGCTGGCAATTTCGGAAGAATCAATGTTTACCTGCGCATGAAGGGTGATCTGGTCTCCCAGTTCAGCCTCGATTTGCGGGTCAAGGGCCACTTCCAGCTCGTTCGGTTCCTCAATGGCGACTTCCTGACGGAATTCACACCCGGCGGCATCCTGAACGACGACTTCATAGGCGCCGGATGGAATGCCCGTGAACCCGGGGTTGGTCCTGAAATTGTCCCCGCCGTCAATGGAATAAAGGTAGGGTGCGATGCCGCCGCCCGGATGCTGAATGATCAGCGAGGCGGGATCCCCGTAACACGGCGGCGGGGTTACCTGCACCTCCGCTTCAACCGGAGGAACAGCGCTTACTTCAACAAGATCGGTCGCCGAACAGCCGTTGTCCGTATTCTCGACCCGGAGGGTGTATTGCCCGGGAGCGTTGACAACCGGATTCAGGACCGTTGTCCCGGAAACAAAAGACCCTCCGGCAGTGGTCCAGGAATAGATGAAGCCGCTTCCTTGTGAAGAACCGGCGCCGTTCAGTCCGACCTCGGAAAGATGGCAATCCAGCGTCCCGCCGGTTCCGGCATCGGCTACCGGCGCCTCAATATCCTGATCGACGGTCACTTCAATGTCATTCCGGCAATTATTCGTCGGATCAATTGCCTGGAGCCGGTATTCGCCCGGCTGGCTGACCGTCAGCTGCAACCCGGTCCCGCCGGGTACGCCCGGTCCCGACCAGGTGTATTGATAGTTCCCGTTGGAACTCCCCTGAAGCGTAACGGAGGTAACCGCGCAGGTCAGCACGTCGGGTTCTGCAATCGCCAGTTGGGGTAAATCCACGTCTTCCTCTACGAGAACCGAGGACATGGACTCGCAACCGTTATCCGGGTTCAGGACGGTCAGCGTATAGGTCCCTTTCTTGTCGACCACCGGCATCAAGGCGTTTTGCCCGGACAGGATGCGGCCGCCGACCGTTGACCATTCGTATTCGAATCCGGTTTGCTGGCTGGCCCCGGCATCCAGGGTTATGGAGGTCTGCTGACAGTTCAGGATCTGGGGATCGACAATCTGGACAACCGGATGGACCGTATCAATGCCGACCTCAACCGTTCCGGCGGCCTGGCAACCATTGACCAGGTTGGTGACCAGCAGCTCATATTCTCCCGTGGAATTGACCACAGGTTGGAGGCCGTTGCCCCCGGAAATGATATTCCCGTTGTCCGAAGACCATTCATACGACAGCTGGTGATTGCCCTGGGCCTGGGCGTTTAAAGCCAGTGAAAGGGCCGTACAGGTGAGCAAATCAGGCTGATCGATCGCAACAACCGGATGCAGGGTATCCATGGAGACCACCGCCGCATCCGTCGACCGGCATCCCGTGGCATTGTTGGTTACCTCAATGCTGTAGGTCCCCGCCGCGTTGACCGGGAGAACCGGGTTTGCGCCGAGCGCGATGCCATCCGACCGGCTCCAGGCATAACTGAACCCCGGGCCCGTACTCGAACCCGCCGATGTGAGTTCGCCACCGGTTTGTTCGCAGGTCAGGACCAGATCAGGACCCGCTGCCGCCACCGGCGACAAGGTATCGATGGCAACGACAACCGTATCCAATGCAACGCAGTCATTGTTCTGGTTGATGACCTTGAGAATGTAGGTGCCCGGAGCTTGCGTGGTGGTGAGACTTTGCCCCGGATCGCTGACCGAACCGCCTGCCGGAGTGAGCCATTCATAAATTATGCCGGCCCCCTGGGTCGTTCCGCTGCCGCCAAGGTTTACCTGGGGCACATCGCAGGTGATCTGTTTTTCCAGCCCTGCGTCCGCAACGGGGATATTCGGATCTTGTTCCACCAGCACCTCCGATTGGCTGGAGCAACCGTTGCCTGTATCCAGGACGGAAAGGGTATACTTGCCGGGAGAAGCCGCTGCTGCTACGGGGTCGTCCGAATTGCCGGACAATTCGCCGTCGGCCGTTGACCAGGAATACTCATATTCCGGCCCCGCACTGGAGGCAGAACCGTCCAGGGTCACTTCAGGGCTGGAGCAAGTGATGATCTCAGGCGTCGCAATCGCTACGATGGGAAGTGCGATATCCTGGTTGATATTCCACAACGCCGTGTCGACGCAGAAGCTTTCCAGATCCTGGACCCGGAGGATATACAACCCCGGTTGATCGACAGAAGCATCCGGCGACGCCGTGCTGCCGGTGAAATGGCCGGCATCTGTTGTCCAGCTGTAGGTCAGTTGTGTGGACGGGCCGGCCACTGAGCTATTGAGCAAAATTTGCGTATCCGTGCAATTCAGCACCGCAAGTCCGCTAATGGATGCCTCAGGCTGATTGAAATTTGCGGTAACCGCAACGGTATCGGTCGAAAAACAACCGTTATCCAGGTTTGTAACCTTCAATTCAAAAGTTCCGGGAGCGGAAAAGGACGGACTAAGCACAGCGGGAATCGGCTCCGTTCCGGTCAGATTCGTCCAGGCCAGTTCATAGGCCGGCCCGGTATCGGCAGCGCTTCCGGTCAGTTGATAAACCGGTGTCGCGCAATTGATCTCATTGTCCAGCCCCGCGTTCGCCAGGGGTTTGACCTGATCGATCAGCACTTCCACCGAATCTGTTGAACTGCACCCGTTATCCTGATCGAGGACCGACAGGTAATAGATTCCGGGAAGCGTTGTGCTCACCACCGGTTGGCCGCTTGTTCCGATGGGTTGGCCGGCGGCGTCAGTCCATTGCAACACCATTTCAGGTGTCTGGTCGGATAAAGAGCCGTCCAGGTCCACCGCCGGTTCGAAGCAGGTCAGGGTCCGGTCAGGCCCGGCAGAGGCCGCCGGGGGGGCAATATCCTGGCCCACATTTACCGTGAGGCTGGATACGCAACTATTGTCCAGGTTGGTGACGGACAGGGTATAAATGCCCGGCTGATCAACCGAGGTGACCAGACTGTCGGGGAATTCGATATTCCCGCCGGACGGACCGGTCCAGGTTGCCTGAAAATCCGGTCCCGAATCGGATCCCGCACCGCTCAGCTGGACGGATGTGTTTGCGCAGGTCAGGATGCCGTCTGCCGCTGCGGCGATGGCCGGAGAATCGCTGTTTTCGGTGATCTGAACCGAATCTTCCGCCTGGCAGCCGTTTGTGGTGTTCAATACCTGCAGGGTATAGGTGCCTGCCGAGTTCACCATGGCATTGAGGCTATGTTGCCCGGAGTTCACCTGGCCGTCTGCGGTGACCCATGAATAGGCGTATTGCGAGCCCTGGCTGGACCCTGCTCCGTTCAAGGCAGCTGAAGAGGTCTGGCAGCTCAATTCAGAGGGCGGGCCGGCTTCGGCAACGGGTTGGACAAAATCCTCGCCGATCGAGACCGTCTTTTCGGTTTCACACCCATTGTCCAGGTTAATAACGGCAACCGTATAATTGCCGGGGCTGTCGGCTGTGGTGACCAGGTCGTCCAACGGGCCGGTAAAATGCCCGTCGCCGGATGTCCAGGCAACGGCAAAGTTGGTTCCGGCATTCGAGGTTCCGGCCGAGAGGGTTGCCACCGGATCATAACAATTGATCAGGCCTGGGGCGTCAACCTGAACAGCGGGAAAATCCTGGTCGGCCGTTATGACCACGGTATCTCTGCTGACACACCCGTTATCCGCGTTGGAGACCTGCAGAAAATAGGTGCCTCCCGTGCCTACTACCGGCGAAAGGCTGTGGGCGCCGCTCAGGATATGCCCGCCGCTGGACGTCCATACATACTCAATGCCCGCTCCCTGACTGGAGGCCGATCCGTCCAGGGTCAGGGTAGGCTCCAGGCAGGTGATCTCTCCTCCCGGACCGGCATCGGCTGTCGGAAGGTCTGCATCGAGAATGACCTCGGTAGAGGCTTCTTTTGAGCAGCCGTTCACCGTATTGGTCACTATGAGGGTATATTGCCCCGGGGCCGAAGCTGTATAATCCCGGTTGACGGCCCCCGGAATGACCTGGTTGTTTTCATCCAGCCATTGGTACGAGATATTGGCGCCCTGGCTCGACCCGAGTCCTGAGATCAGAACGGAGGGGTTGAGACAATCCAGGGTATTGCCATCGGCGACTACCGCATTAGGGTAGTTGATATTGTTGATGATATTGGCCCCTGCCGTTGCCTGGCAGCCGTTGGCATCATAAACCGCTATGTCGTAATACCCGGGTTCGACGCCGCTCAGGTTCTGGTTGAAAGTGCCGTTGCTCCAGTTGAACAACAGGCTCCCGACGCCGCCGGTTATGTTGACGTCGATCCCGCCCAGCGGATTATTGCAATCAACGTTGTGCACCTGTACGATATCAGCCTGGAACAGCGGCGGCGGCAAAAGGGAGACCTCTGCAAAAGCGAGGCAGCCGTTGTCGTCTACCACCGTTACATGGTAATCGCCCGGTTCCAGATTCTGCTGATAATCACCCGGGCCGAGGTTGTTGTCCCAGGTGATTGAATAGGGCTCCTGCCCGCCGGAAACCTGCAGGCCGATGGCGCCGTCGTCCACGCCGTAGCAGACCAGCGGCGTAATGGAGGGGTTGACCGCAACCTGGGTCTGGGTGACCAGCGCCGAGCCGGTCACATTGGCCGGACAGCCGTTGGCGGAGGCGGAAACCAGGGTAACCGGGCCCACATCCTGTACAGGTACCTGGGCGGGGTTATCTATGATATTATTGACCGTAGTGCTGAATCCGTTAACGGAATAGGTGACGGAATACGGGGGTTCGCCGGTAAAATAGACCTCGACGAAGGCCGTGTTATTGCCGTCGCAGATGGCGCCCTGGCCGGCGATGGTGGCCGTAGGCTTAAACGACTGGATCTGGAAGGAAGTTGCCGCCTGTTCACCGCAGGCATCCGTTACGGTAACGGAATAATTGGTGGCGCCCGCCGGGGGTGCAACCGTAAAATCCGATCCCGTGGTATTGTTGCTCCAGACAAAGGTGTAATCCGGGGCTCCGCCGTTGACCTGCGGGGTGATGGTTGTGTTCAAACCCTGACATACAAATTCATCCGGAACGAATACCTCAAGGGCCGGCGGATCATAAATGAACAACTCCACCTGTTGGGGAAAACAGGAACAAGGGTTGTCGTATTCAAGGATGATGCTTTCAACCCCTTCAGCCAGGTTATCCGCCAGGATTTCGACCGGCAGCTGCAGGGTGGTTTGCCCCGGTGCAAAGGTGATCGTCGTCGGGAAAACCACATAATCAAGGCCCGGGGTTGCGGTGCTTGAGCTGGAAACCGTAAAAGAAAACTCAAAGGGTTCGCTGATGAAGCTATTGTCCCGGACAAAGGTAAAAACCCCGTCTCCGCATTGTTCGTAAGCCGTATTGTCCGAAAACGCAACGCCGGATATGGAAGGCGTAATCAGGGTGCTGGAGGTACCGGCATTAAAGCTGTTGGCCTTGAGGAATACGGCGGAATCATAGGCGCTGTCGCCGCGGTCTGCAATGGCCAGTTTGATGTGGTAGGTTTCACAGGGCACCACGTCGGCTACCGCGGTCAGCACGGTGGTAAACCCGTCATAGGCGATGGTGCCGATGGCTGCCGCCTCGCCGGTGTTGCAGGTGGTGCTTTGCCCGGGCGGGTTGTTGTCGTGGTAGTAAGCCGTATTGCTGAAATGGTTGACCGTATTGATCGCTACGGGGTTATTTGTGCCGGGAATCAGCGCAATATTGACGGCGTTGTTCGAAAACGGTCCGTTGATGCCGGGGCCGCTGATGAAAAAACCGAAAACATCATTGAAGTTGGAGCCCGCGAATTCGCAGTATTCTTCCGAGGCAAAGGCGTATTCGAAACTGACTTGCGAGATGGTCGGCGTAAATTCAAATTCGATGACGGCCGCATCAAAAAGGCTGCCGTTGTTGACCAGTGCGGCCAGATCGGGGTCATTGCTGGCGTTGTTGAAATTGGACCCTGTACTGGGTGAATTGTTGGGACCTGCCGCATTGGTGACGTTGCCCGTGGAGAGGATAACCCCGGTGTTGATATTGATGGAAGAACCGCCGTTGCTGAAAGTCCCGATCTGGGTGCTGGTACCCTGGGAAGTGGCGTTCAACACATCAAAACAGCCCCCGCCGATGAATACGTTCTGGATGAGGTACTGTGCGTCGCCGTTGGAGGATGCTGTGATCCCGGCCAGCACCTTGGCTACAGGGCTCTCATCCGGCGTTTCCTGCAGTATGGAGATCCAATATACCGCCCCGGGAACGGCAAACCGGACTTCGACGGATTCCGAGGCCCCGACATCTGACAAAAGGCGCCGGCTCTCCCACTGCCCTCCTTTTGCCGTTTTGCTCAGGGGTCTCAGGCCGGCTTTTTCGCCGTTGAGCCCGTTGACGTACACCCAATAGTTTTTCCCGGGCTCCAATCCGCCTATCTCATAAGTGGTTTGGCTGTCGGGTGAAGAGATGGCCAAACGAGTGGTCGGTCCATCAGCAAGGATTTTGTAGATCTTTCCGGCCCAAAGGCACGGCGCAAACAAAATCAAAAGCGCAAGAGTAAATAGCTGCTTCATTACGAAAGGCTTTTTTAAGCAAGGCTTTTTGGAGATTTTGAGCGCAGACTGTAAAAAAATACTTATATGGCTTTGGGCGAAAAGATGGGTAAATGGATTCGGCAGCCAATTTAACGCATTTGGCGGAGAACAAAAATTTCAAGCCGTTTAATATCATCGATTATTCTGCAAAGGCGGCGACCCCTCAATCATTTTTCTCGCCTTTCCACCAGGCCCGGAAGAACAAAAAGGCAAATGCGGAAGCTGCAATCCAAAGCCAATGCGTATATTCTCCCAATGGGCTGGCGGCGCCCAGGCTGATGAAATAAAAACTGATGGCTGCCGCCAAAAGAAAGATCAGTTGCTGGCCCAGAAAGTAAATTCTGGTCAGACCTTCCTTCAATCCCTTGATCTCAAACTCCAACTCGCCGCGGTTGGCTTGTTTCAGGTATTTATGCAATTCCCGCGGGATGGCCATGGCGGTCATAGCCTGTTCCCGGATGGCATTCAACACCATTTTTGCGATCCCCTTCCGGTCAGGGCCCAGGTGCTTTTTCAGGTAAGGCCTCACGGTATCGAGCGGGTTTAATTCCGGATCAAGTTGAAAGGAAAGCCCCAGCAGGAGCACGACCGTCCGGTTGAGCAACACGTAATCCTTCGGGATCTGGATGGACCGCGAGACATCCTTCAGGCTTACCTGCTTCAACAGATCGATCAGGCTTCCGAATCCGGAATTCAGGCTGACGCTGGCCAGGTTCATGCCGTCTATCTTCACTTCATCCTGAAGGAAACCCCGAAAAACCTGGATCATGTGTTCGGCAATGCGGACTGCCTCTTTGTCCGAAGTGATGAAGCCCATTTTTTTCAAAGCGGCAACGGTCTCTTCCGTATTGTTTTTGATCACGGCTTCGATCAATTCCGGAATGGCGGCCCGGAGTACAGGCGAGATCTCCGCTACGGCGCCGTAGTCCAGGAGGATGATCTCCCCATCCTTATTGATCAGAATGTTCCCGGGATGGGGGTCGGCGTGATAGAAACCGTCAACCAGGATCATCTTGCTGTACAGGATCAACAGCCGTTCCGCCAGTTTTCTGCGGTCGATGCCCCACTCGTCCAATACGGCGATCCGGGAAATATTCTCGCCCCGGCAATAACGGCTCACCAGGATTTTCCGGGTACCGATATCCGGATACACCTCGGGAACGACTACGCGCAACTCCTGCTCACCGCTCAGCGCGGCCGAAAGGCGCTTCATGGAAGCCGCTTCCTTCAGGTAGTCCAGTTCATCCCGGATCATTTCCCGGACCTGTTCATAAATGTAGTCCATCCCCTTCATATCCATAAAAAAGGCATGGATGGCAACGAGTCTCTTGAGGATGGAAAGGTCGGCGCCGGCAATGGCCTCGATGTCCGAATGCTGTATTTTGACGACGTATTCCACCCCGTTCAGCCTCGCCCGGTGCACCTGGCCGATGGAGGCCGCAGCGATCGGGGTTTCTTCAAAATGCTCAAAGATCTCCGGTATTTTTTTGCCGGTCTCACTCAGAAAGGTCGCTGCAACTTCTTCAAAAGGCCTCGGCGGCACCTTGTCCTGAAGGGCGGCCAGCGGTTCGCGGAACTGTTCGGGCAGGACGTTGGACAGGATGGAGATCAGTTGCCCGAACTTAATAAATAGTCCCTGCAGCTCCAGAATTGCCGCATTCACCCGGTTTGCATTTCGCACATGCAGGCCGGGCAACTTTTTCCGGTAGTAGGTTTTTCCCAGAATGCGCCGCTTCAGGCCCAGCATCAGGTAACTTCCCGATACAAGGAGGGCTGTACGATAAGCGCGGTATTTTCGGTAGGAAGGTTTGTATACCCGGCGACCGGATGTTTTATTTGCCAATTTGCCTATATTTGAGAATCAGAAAAAGGCCGCTTCGGCCACACAACAAAGATGGAAACTTACGGAAAGCTTTTAAATATTGCAGTACCTGTTTTTTTGATCCTTTTTATAGCGGAGTGGCTCGTCGACCGCTGGAAAGGCAAGCGGGTGATCAGGCATATGGACAGCATATCGAGCCTCAGCTCCGGGATGACCAATGTAGTCAAGGATATCCTGGGCCTGAGCATCAGCATCATCACCTACGGCTGGCTGGTCAGGAAAGTGGCGATCGTGCAGGTCGAAAATACCTTTCTGACCTACGCCGTCGGCTTTCTGGTCATCGATTTCCACGGCTACTGGTCCCACCGATGGAGCCACGAGATCAATTTTCTTTGGAACCGCCATATCATCCACCACAGCAGCGAGGAATTCAACCTGGCTTGCGCGCTGCGGCAGTCCATATCGGGTTTTATCAATTTTTTCACGATCCTGCTCCTGCCTGCTGCACTGTTGGGCGTTCCCACCATGGTGATCGCCGTCATCGGTCCGCTCCACCTGTTCCTTCAATACTGGTACCACACCCGCCTGATCGGCAAAATGGGTTTCCTGGAAAAGATCATCGTGACGCCTTCCCACCACCGGGTCCACCACGCCATCAACCCGGAATACCTGGATAAAAACCACGGGCAGATCTTCATTTTCTGGGACAAACTGTTCGGTACCTTCCAGGAAGAACTGCCGGACGTGCCGCCCGTGTACGGCGTAACCCGGCCGGTGCGCACCTGGAATCCGATCAAGATCAATTTCGTGCACATCTGGTTGCTCATGAAAGATGCCTGGCGGACGAGCAGTTGGAAAGACAAGCTCCGGATCTGGTTTATGCCCACCGGTTGGCGCCCGGAGGATGTACGGGACAAATACCCGGTTGAAAGCATCAAAGATCCTTATCATTTTGACAAATATGACACGCCGGCCTCAACAGGCATGATCATATGGTCGTGGGTGCAGATGCTCTTCAATTACTTCCTGCTGATCTATTTCTTCGCCAATATCGCCGCCATCGGCATCCCCGGCATTTTCCTGTATGGGGCTTTCGTTTTTCTTTCGATTTATGCGTATACCGAGCTCATGGACAGGAACCGGTACGCCGCCTTGTTCGAGGCCGGCAGGTCGATTTTTGGTTTCGCGCTTATTTATGCCTACGGCGATTGGTTCGGGGCAAGCCGGTGGGGGGACTGGTATACCTACGCAGTGGCCGGCCACCTGGTACTTTCCGCCATCCTTGCGACCTACTTCGTTCTGACTGAAATGGGAAAATCAGGCCTCCCGGTCTCCCTTCAACCCGAATCCATCCATTGAAATGACCATTGCAGAAATTAACAGCATCGCATTGATCTGGATCGGGATCGCACTGGTACTCGTACCGGTTCAGCTGAAGGTTACGGCGCCCTACGGTCGCCACAGCACCAATCAATGGGGCCCTACCCTGCCCTACCGCACCGGCTGGATCCTCATGGAAATTGTTTCACCGCTGATGTTCTGTATTTTTTTCCTTTCCGGAAACGGCGACAAACCCGCGTTCGCCTGGATCGCTGCCGGGCTATGGGCCTGCCATTACCTGAACAGGAGCCTGATCTATCCCTTCAGGGCAAAAATGGGCGGAAAGCGGATCCCGCTGGCCATTTCGGGTTCGGCCATATTTTTTAACTCCGTGAACGGCTTTTTAAACGGCTATTATCTGGGAAATCTGGCATCAACCTACCCCGGCAACTGGCTATTTTCCTGGCCGTTCTGGCTTGGCCTGACTTTGTTCATCCTCGGATTCGGGATCAATCTCCAATCGGACAACAGCCTGATCTCGCTCCGCAAACCCGGAGAAACAGGTTATAAAATGCCGCAGAACGGGTTATTCCGGTGGATCTCCTGTCCGAACCATTTTGGCGAAATCATCGAGTGGTCCGGTTTTGCCGTTTTATGCTGGAATTTGCCGGCCCTGAGTTTTGCCGCCTGGACAGCGGCCAACCTGATCCCGAGGGCGATCAGCCACCACCATTGGTACAAAGCTCATTTTGACAACTATCCGGCCGAACGAAAAGCGGTCATTCCCTTTGTCCTGTAACGGGACCATCATCGGATATCTTCCTCCTTTTTCAGGGTGGAAAGGTAAGCCACCAGATCGACAAGGTCCTGAACCTCCATCAACTCGTACAGGTTGGGCGTCATCAGCGAACTTTCCATCGGTTCCAGGCTCGAAACCGCGCTTCTCGCGATGGTCTGGGTAATGCCGCCCATCATGCGCAGATTCAATTCCCGGTCATTCTGGCTGGTGATGTAACCGCTGTAAACGCTTCCGTCAGCAGTTTTGACGACGTATCCTTCATAACCGAAATTGATGCCCGCGCTAGGATAAATAATGGACGAATAGATGGATCTTGGCGATAGCTTATCACCAATTTGACTTAAATCAGGGCCGAACGCAACCCCTTCGCCATTTATTTGGTGACAAGTTGTACACAAATTGGTAAAAATCAGTTTACCCTTTTCCGGCATGCCTTCCCGGTCCGCCAGGTCATTCAGGTCGGGGAGAAAATCCCCTGATTTCCCTTTCCGGTTGGTCAGGTATCCGGGGGCGGCCGCCCTGACTTCCGTATCCCAGCAATTCATCATGTGCAGGGCGGCGGATGTTTTCAGGTCGCCTTCCAGCTTACCGTTCCGGACCAGGTCATAAAGCACATGTTGCCCGTCCCAGCCGTACCCCAGGGCATCAACAAAACCGTGAAGCAGGTTCGGCGGGTAAGGCTTCAACACCTCTTCCGACCAGAAGCTGACCAGTTGAGGATGCTGGACCGGCTTGAACCGGTTGATGAGCTCCATTTTTCGGTCAGGACCGGCTTTCCCAAATTGCGCTTTCAGGTAAGATACGCCGCCAAGGTCAAAAAATGCGCCAGCGGCGTCCGAGGCCAAACCGGGGTCCTCGCTTTCCATAAAAGTATTCATCAAGGCGGGTACCTGATCCTTCAGATTGAGATTTCGTACAGCGGTCACCCATTCCGGGGTGCCGGTAATGGCCGGTATGAGCTTCCTGATATTGGCGAGCGCAGCCGGATGGGACCTGGCATACCCTTCATCCAGGAGCCCCAGCGCCATGGCGGCCTTTTCAGGATCGCTGTCCGTCAGAAAACCGGCGATCAGGTCGCTGCGGCCTTCGGCGGGCTTGAATTGAAATGACCGGAAATCCCGCGCCGTCATCTTTGGATCCTGCTCTTCCCGGATCATTTGCGCCAGCATGGGCGAAGACAACGCCGAGCGGGAACGCCAGACCAGCTGTTTGCCGGCTGCTGTTTTCCAGTTTTCCCCCACAAGGTCCAGCCACGCCTGAAAGTAAAGATCCGCATAACGGTCGCAACCGATGCCGAGCGCTTCCAGGTACCAGCGGTCCTTGCCGTCGAACTGGTCGGCCAGTCCGGCCCACAAGCCTGCAGCCTGCGGGGTTCCCAGATCCCTGAGCGCCAATGCGGCTTCCCTGCGGACCGCCGGGGAAGGATCCTTAACCGCTTTTTCTACAAATCCGGGCAACTGGTCAGGGATGAACTGCCGAACGGCCCTGAGCGCCGACACGCGGATCTCAGGATCTTCATCCTTCAGGGCTTCCCCCAGGAATCCGGTATTGGCATCCGGCAAACGAGCCAGCAACCACAGCGCCTGAACCTTTCTGACCGGGTCGCCGCTCTCCCATTCTTTTGTCAGCGCCGGGCGGGCTTCGGTCCCCAGTTTCATCAACCCCATCCAGGCCTGGTACCGGACATCCATGTTCGGATTGGAGAGTTCTTTTATGCGGCCGTCCAGCGTGGCAAGGTCGGCCAGCTTGAAACGGAATTTTCCCGCATCCGGCGCCACCCGGAAGATCCGCCCTTTGGATACATCCTCAAATTTATGCCCGCCTACGCCGGGATCGTACCAGTCGGCAACCAATAAAGATCCATCGGGAGCGGCGGCCACGTCAGACGGCCGGAACCATTGATTCTCACTCTTCATGATCACTGCCGTTTCAGCCTTGTATCCGGCTCCGTCCGGACTTGTCGGATAGGCCCGGACTTCATTTTGCAAGGCTTCGCAATGGATCATAGCCCCCTGGAAAGGCTGAGGCAGCAACTTTCCGTTATAGATCATCAGACCGGTCGGTGAGCCGGCCCCGTTGTACAGCAGGTTGGGCACTACCCCCGGGTCATTCTGGTGCCAATGCCTGACCGGAATTTCATCCGACCAACCGAGGCGGCGCTTTTGCCAACCGTCGCCGGTCATTTCATCCACATAGCCGAAGTTTCCGCCTTCCAGGACAAAATTCATCCGGGTGCCCTTGTTGCCGTCGTCGTCGTTGTCCGATTGCCAGACATTGCCGTAGTGGTCGACCGTTACTTCGTATGGATTCCGGAAATTATGGCCCAACACCTCCACATGACTTCCGTCGGGGTCGCACCGCAAAGCCAGACCCTGGAGATACGGTTGCCCTTTGGTCCGGATGGGGCGCTGGTATTGATCCAGCACGGGGCTTCCATCCTTATGGTACAAACCGGTGACCGCATTGCCGTGGTTGAAATACAACTTGCCGTCGAGGCCGAAGGAGACGGCATGCAATCCGTGGTCATTATCGGCGCCTCCCTCTGTCATGAACAGGGTATCCCGGCTGTCCGGCACGTCATCGCCGTCCTTATCTTCGAAAACCAGCAATACCGGGCTCACCGATACATAAATCTTCGACCCCAGAACGGCTATGCCCAGCGGCGCTACCATATCCGGGCCCTGGTAAAAAGTCTTGACCTTATCCGATTTCCCGTCCCCGTCGGTATCTTCCAGGATCAGGATCCGGTCGCCTTCCTCCCTTTTTTTGAATTTCGGGTTATACGGCAATCTGTAGTTATCGGCTTCACAAACCCAAACCCTGCCTTTGGCATCCACCGCTATGTTGGTCGGATTGCTCAGCTCCGGTTCGGCGGCGAACAGGGCGGCCTCTAATCCGTCAGCAACGGTCATGCCGACCAGGGCGTTGGCGGATTGGTGCCTTTGCTCTTCCGTCAGGGAATCGAAGGAAACGGGCGCCGGCTTTTCCCGGCAACCCAGGAGAATGACTGCCAGGAGAAAAAGAAGAATGCGGGTTGGTTTTTCCATAGGTGTCTATTGAAAAATGCGGTAATGTTAAGACCGTTGGGTAACCGGCGTTCAGAAGGAGATCTTGTCCTCAGCCGCTCCTTTTTCGAACAGAAAAGAACCTTGTTGCTTTTTGGGTCCCAGAATGCTGACCAGGTTTTTCTGGTCGTCGAAGGCCTCCATCAGGAGGTCGAATTTCAGGGAAACGTCCTTGACGGCGTCCACTTTGTCGGACTCCAGGTAGCACCAAACGCCCGCCAGATCCTCCGATGGTTCTTTGCCGATGAAGGTAAAATGTTGCTTTTTGCCGTTGACCGTTACCGCCAGGTGGTCGGCGATATACCGTTCGACATAGGTTTCCGCTTTGGGATCCTCCATCTTGGTGCAGATGAACAATTTATCGGCCCCCAATCTCCTCAGCGCCTCCTCCAGGTCGTCAATGAAGATATGCATGCTCACCTGCAGGGTATGATCCGGCTCGCTGTACTCGATCAGGCATTTGCTGACATGGAATTGGTGGTCTGATCCGCCTCCGTCATTTGCCCTGGCAGTAAACGACAATAAAGCAAAAAGCAACATGTATTTCATATCGGGATGATTTCAGGGACGCATCAGCGTTCCGTAGCCATATAATCTTCCAGCGGCGGACAAGTACAGATCAGGTTGCGGTCGCCGTAGGCGCCGTCAATGCGGCCTGCGGAAGGCCAGAACTTACGCCCTTCCCGCAGGTAGTTCAGCGGAAAGGCGGCCTTTTCCCGGCTGTAGGTATAGGGCCATTGATCCGAAACGACAATCCCCGAGGTATGCGGAGCGTTCGACAGCACATTGGATTCAGGATCCGCTTCCCCTTTTGCTATTTCGTCCAATTCTACCCTGATCTGCAGCATGGCCTCGCAAAAACGATCGAGCTCTTCTTTATCCTCGCTTTCCGTCGGCTCTACCATGATGGTCCCGGCAACGGGGAAGGACAAGGTGGGCGCGTGGAAACCGTAGTCCATCAGGCGCTTTGCGACATCCTCCGCGCTGGCCAGGGCTTTGAACGGCCGCAGGTCAATAATGAGCTCGTGGGCGCTGCGGCCTTTTTCACCGGAGTAGAGAACGGAATAGGCGCCGTCCAGGCGGGCACGGATATAATTGGCATTGAGTATGGCAAACCGGGTGGCGTTGAGCAGGCCCTTCCTGCCCAGCATCCGGATATAGGCATAAGAGATCAGCAATATGGAAGCGC
This sequence comes from Lewinellaceae bacterium, assembly GCA_020636325.1. Classification (GTDB taxonomy): domain Bacteria; phylum Bacteroidota; class Bacteroidia; order Chitinophagales; family Saprospiraceae; genus JACJYC01. The sequence goes on along the minus strand of JACJYC010000025.1, from coordinate 6,238 downwards.
TTCCCCAGGGCGCCGAGGAAACGGCGCGAATGGGCAAACCACCCCCCGTTTGAGCGAATACGTGCCCCGGCAGGAAAGGTTTGAGCCGTTCGTTCACGCAAATGGGTCCCATGCCGGGGCCGCCGCCGCCGTGCGGGATGGCAAAGGTCTTATGCAGATTGAGGTGGCAGACGTCGGCGCCGATCACGCCCGGGCTGGTCAGTCCTACCTGCGCGTTCATATTGGCGCCGTCCATATACACCAGGCCGCCGCAATCGTGGATGAGTTGGCAGATCCCCTTGATGCCGGTTTCAAAAACGCCGTGGGTGGACGGGTAGGTCACCATCAGGGCCGAGAGCCGGTCCTTATGCTGTTCCGCTTTGGCCCGCAGGTCTTCCACATCGATATTGCCTTTCTCGTCGCACTGCACCACCACCACTTCCATGCCGGCCATTACGGCGCTGGCGGGATTGGTGCCGTGGGCGGACGACGGGATCAGCACGATATTCCGCTGCGCGTCGCCGTTGTGCAGGTGATAAGCCCGGATCGTGAGCAAACCGGCATACTCGCCCTGCGCGCCTGAATTGGGTTGCAGGGAGCAAGCGGCAAAACCGGTGATTTCGCTCAGATAGCTTTCCAGTTCGCTGAAGATCTGAAGATAACCGGCTACCTGACCGGCAGGAACAAACGGGTGAACATCCGCAAACTCCGACCAGCTGACCGGCAGAAGCTCCGTGGCGGCATTGAGCTTCATGGTGCAGGAACCCAGCGGGATCATGGAATGCACCAGCGATATATCCTTATTTTCCAGGCGCTTGATATAGCGCATCATTTTCGTTTCGGAGTGGAACTGGTTGAAAACAGGATGGGTCAGGTATCCCGATTTTCGCTGCAGCGATTCCGGAACGGACAAGTCGCCGGCAGCCTGGTGTTCGAACGTTTCCCCGCGATTTCCCGCCCCGGCGAAAATGCTGAAGATCAATTCAAGGTCGCGGGCGTTGACGGTCTCGTTGAGGCTGATGCCGATCCGGTCATCCCCATAACAAAAGTTGACGCCTTTTGAATCGGCCAGCTCACGGAGCTGAGATAAGGTTGCTGCATCAACCGGGATGCTCAAGGTATCAAAGAAGCTGTCATTTTCAGGCTTGAAGCCGACCCTGGCCAGGTTGCGGGCCAGGATTCCCGTAAAGGCGTGAATGCGGCCGGCGATGGCGCGAATACCTTCCGGACCGTGGTAAACGGCGTACATGCCGGCCATGATGGCCAAAAGCGCCTGGGCCGTACAAATATTGGACGTTGCCTTTTCCCGCCTGATGTGTTGCTCCCGGGTCTGGAGCGCCATTCGCAAAGCTCTGTGGCCGTGCGCATCTACCGATACGCCGATGATCCTGCCGGGGATCTGCCGTTTGTATTCTTCCTGGCAGGCAAAGAAAGCCGCGTGGGGCCCGCCGTATCCCATCGGGACGCCGAACCGCTGCGAATTGCCGACGGCAGCGTCGGCCCCCCATTCACCGGGAGGCGTCAGCAGCGCAAGGCTTAGCAGGTCGCAGGCCACCGTGACGTAGACCTCTTTGCTTTTAGCGGCGGCCGTCAGGCTCCGGAAATCGCAAATTTCGCCGTTCGCAGCCGGGTACTGGAGCAGAATGCCGAACACGTTATCGTCCAGGTCAAAGGTCCGCCAGTCGCCGGAAACCACTTCGATGCCCAGGGGTTCGGCCCTTGCGATCAATACATCCAGGGTTTGGGGATAAACCTGGTCGGATACCAGAAAGCGATCGACAGACGCACCCTTGTTTTTCTTGTTCCGCTGGCTGTGAAACATGATCATCGCTTCCGCCGCCGCGGTGCCTTCGTCCAGCAAACTGGCATTGGCAATGGGCAGGCCGGTGAGATCGCTGATCGTGGTCTGGAAATTCAGCAGGGCTTCCAGCCGCCCTTGGGAGATCTCCGCCTGGTAAGGGGTATATTGGGTATACCAACCCGGGTTTTGAAAAATATTCCTCAGGATGACGGACGGAGTGATGGTAGGATGATACCCCAGCCCGATATAGGATTTGAACACTTTGTTCTTTGCAGCAGTCTTTTTCAGCTCTTCCAGGAACTCGTATTCGCTCAAGGCGGTCGGAAGGTTCATTTCCCGGCGGATCCTGATGGTTTCAGGCACCGTTTCGTCGATCAATTGATCCAGGCTCGATACGCCTATGACCTCCAGCATCTTACCGAGTTCGGATTCATTGATCCCGATATGGCGCTTTGCGAATTGGTCAAAAATTGCCGTATTATCCATAAAAAATTGTGCTGATTAATTTGGATTGTGTACCCTTTTGGTTAGGAATATTTCTATAACAAAGGCCAAAAGTACAAAGTTTTCAGCCCATAAAAGCCAGGACGCAAGAATAATTCCTCGGCTTAATCCATTGCGATATCGGCTCGTATCCCCGCGATTAATTACATTTGTCAGGCAATTAATCAGATACAGGGACTATGGCAAGATTCAGGCACCGGACTGAACCCTTCGGCGTTTTTACCGCACACATCATCGAGCACGAAGATTGGGGGTTCAAATGCACCCTGGTACCGGAATTCGGCGCCCATATCCTCGAATTGACGCTGGCCGGCATGCCGGTCCTTGACGGCTATCCGACTCCGGCTGAATTATCCCAGAACAAGTGGTACAAAAGTTCATTTCTCTTTCCATTTGCCAACAGGCTCGCCGACGGCGTTTACACCTGGGATGGGCAATCCTATGAGTTCCCGCTCGACGACAGTATAAACGGTCACGGGATCCACGGCTTCGGTACGGATAAATCGTTCGAATTCACCAAGCAGGAATTGACGGATAAAAGGGCTGTTTTCCGTTGTTCCTACACCGACGGAGGCGATCATCCCGGGTATCCCTTTCCTTTCAGGTTCCAGGTCGGATTCACCGTCGACCGCCCGAACGGCCTGACCATTCAACTGACCTGCCAAAACCAGGGCGATACCGTTATTCCCGTCAGCCTGGGCTGGCATCCCTATTTTACCCTGGGTACAAAAATCGATGAGGTTGAAATGGAATTGCCCGGTTGCAGCCTGATCGGCGTCAATGCCCGGATGATGCCCACCGGCAAACGATACCCCTATGACGATTTCAGTAAACCGGCCCTGATCGGAGCCACCGTATTGGACAATTGCTTTGCGCTGGATGAAGCCGTAAAAACGGCCCAGGTAACCTTGCAAAACAAGGCCGGCCGGCTCGTTTACAGCCAGGCATCCGGAGAAGGAGGCTTCAGGTTCCTGCAGATCTTCACCCCGTTTTACCGGGATTCCATTGCCGTTGAGCCGATGACCTCCAATATAGATGCTTTCAACAACGGCGAAGGGTTGATCCGGTTGCAACCGGGCGGGGTCTGGACCGGAAAGCTCAGTGTGGAATATTTCCCAAATCTGTGAAATTTCGCTATTTTTAGCCGCCTTATTCACCTAACCGATTAAACGCTATGGCAAAAACGATCCAATGGCTCCTTGACAAATACGGCGAGAGTCACCGCAACGCAACCAACAAACTGATCCACTGGATCTGCGTTCCATCCATAATGATCAGTTTGCTGGGCCTGATCTACGCGATCCCTTTCCCGGTAGAGCGGACGTTCCTCACCAATTGGGCGGCTGTATTGCTTGTCCTGACCATGATCTATTATTTCCGCCTCTCCATCCCGTTGTTTCTGGGTTTTGTGGCGGTCGGTGCAGGATTTTTATGGGCTGTACACAGCATTTACCTGGCGGTAGGCGCACAGCCCGGCAAGCTTGCAATTGCGTCATTGGTCATTTTCACGGTGGCCTGGATCGGGCAGTTTATCGGCCATAAGATAGAAGGCAAAAAACCGTCGTTCCTGGAAGATCTCCAGTTCCTGCTGATCGGTCCGGCCTGGCTGATGCATTTCATCTACCGGAAACTGGGCATTCCTTACTGACCCAATTCCACGGCGCGGGCAAGCGCAGCCCTGGCGCCGTTCATGATATCTTCATATACGGCATTTTCGCGGTAGGATTTAAGCGCCGCTTCCGTGGTTCCGCCTTTTGACGTGACCCGGTCGATCCATTCCTGGCAGGAAAGGTCGGTTTTGGAATACAGTTCCACCGCACCCCGGAAGGTCTGGCTGACCAGCAATTCCGATTCCGACTCGTTGAACCCCATTTTATGGGCCGCTTCCATCAGGGCTTTCATAAAAAACCAGACATAGGCCGGGCCGCTCCCGCTGATGGCCGTGGCGGCGTCGATCGCAGATTCGTCTTCCACGTACACCGTTTTGCCGGTTGTGCTCAAGAGGTTTTGCACCATGACCAGTTCGATCCGGGTTACATCCTCGGAAGAGGTAAAAGCCGTCATGCCCATCCCGATCTGGGCGGGCAGGTTGGGCATGGCCCTGATCACCTTTCTGGCGCCGAGCCCTTCCGCAATGGCTTTCATTTTAACGCCGGCCATGATGGAGAGGAATACCTGCTGAGGGTCGATCATCGGCTGCAGGCTCTCAAACAGGGCCGGTGCGTCCTGCGGTTTGACGGCCAGGATGATCAGGTCGGCGCCGACCAGGCATTCTTCGGGCTTGCCGTACACCGTACCGATATCTTTCTGGGCCAGCTGGTCGGCTTTTTCCGGAGATTTTTCCAGAATCATCATCTGTTCCTTCGAGGCGATATGGGACCGCAAAAAACTCTGAGCGTAGGTCAATCCCATATTTCCCCCGCCGATGATCAATATTTTCATAGGGCAAAATTACAGTAATATTGCGATTCTCCATCCAAATTCTATGGCCAAAAAACCTTATCTTTGCACCTCAAAAAATATTAAACATGCAAGCAACTGCCACCAAGGTGAAGTACAAAGTCAAAGACATCAGTCTGGCAGACTGGGGCCGGAAAGAAATCGAGCTGGCCGAAGCCGAAATGCCGGGCTTGATGGCCCTCAGGGAAACCTACGGCCCTCAAAAACCATTGAAAGGGGCGCGCATTGCAGGCTGTCTCCATATGACCATCCAAACCGCCGTGCTGATCGAAACCCTGATCGAGCTGGGCGCAGAGGTCACCTGGTCTTCCTGCAACATTTTCTCCACCCAGGACCATGCCGCTGCCGCCATTGCCGCCGCAGGCATCCCCGTATACGCCTGGAAAGGCATGAACGAAGAGGAATTCTGGTGGGCGATCGAACAAACCCTTTTCGCGTTCGAGGATGACCAACCGCTCAATATGATCCTGGATGACGGCGGCGACCTGACCAACCTGGTCCTGGACAAGCACAAGGAGCTGATCCCCGGCGTTCGCGGTCTGAGCGAAGAAACGACCACCGGCGTCCACCGCCTCTACGAGCGCATGAAAAAGGGTACGCTCCCGATGCCGGCCATCAATGTCAACGACTCGGTCACCAAATCCAAATTCGACAACAAATACGGTTGTAAGGAAAGCTGCGTCGACGCCATCCGCCGCGCTACCGATATCATGATGGCCGGCAAGGTAGCCGTGGTTGCCGGTTACGGCGACGTCGGCAAAGGCTCAGCCGCTTCGCTGCGCGGCGCCGGATGCCGGGTCATCGTTACCGAAATCGACCCGATCTGCGCCCTCCAGGCTGCCATGGACGGATTCCAGGTCCTGCGCATGGAAAATGCCGTATCGCAGGCGGACATCATCGTGACCGCTACCGGCAACTGCGACATCATCGCCGAGAAGCATTTCCGCAACATGAAGGACAAAGCCATTGTGTGCAATATCGGTCACTTTGACAATGAGATCGATATGGCCTGGCTGAACAAACAATTCGGCAGCACCAAGGTGAACATCAAGCCGCAGGTCGACAAATACACCATCGACGGCAAGGATGTCCTCGTTCTGGCCGAAGGCCGCCTGGTCAACCTGGGTTGCGCTACGGGCCATCCGTCGTTCGTGATGTCCAATTCGTTCACCAACCAGACCCTGGCCCAGATCGAATTGTGGCAAAATCACGACCAGTACGAAAACAAGGTATATACCCTGCCCAAGCACCTCGATGAGCAGGTAGCCAGGCTTCACCTCGCCAAAATCGGTGTGGAACTGGAAGAGCTCTCGGGAAAACAGGCCGAATACATCGGCGTGGAAGCGGAAGGGCCGTTCAAACCGGATTATTACCGGTATTAGTCGTAAGTCGTAAGTCGTAAGTCGTAAGTCACCAGTCAATGGGTTCTACTTATGACTTACGACGGCCCTTTCGCGTAACCAAAATGGACTTCTTCGATTTGCATTCGCAATA
>JACJYC010000024.1 GCA_020636325.1 Lewinellaceae bacterium | reverse complement strand
GCTGGGAGAGGGGGAGTGGGAGAGAGGGTGAGAGGGTGAGAGGGTGAGAGAGTGAGAGGGTGAGAGCCCGCCTTCGCCAAAGGCTTCGGCGGATGAGAAAGGTGAGAGAGAGAGGGAGAGTCCGCCTTCGCTCAAGGTTACGGCCTTCGGACGACGAAGTCGGCGGACTCGAGGGTAAGTTGTGTCAAAAACCGAGCGTGACCCCGAGCCGGCTGTGTAGATCGTATTCGCTGCCGTCGAACGGGTTGTATCCGATATAGACGAACGGATTGATGGTTTTGCCGAAGCTGATGGGCAGGATGGCGCCGAAGGATACCCCGAAATCCAGCTCCCAGTCGGAAAGGGTCGGTTTGGGGTCATCTGAAACCGGGGGGGTGAAATTGACGGCTCGCAAATGCCGGACATCCCCTCCGATACCCAGGTACAGCCCATTTGACCGTTCCTGGAAATGGAATCGGAATTCAGGTTGTATGCCGATCAAAAGGTCCTTTTCAGTAAAAGTCGGGTCAATTGTGTTCGGATGGGTGCCGTAATGGATCGTTCCGGCTACATTGATGCTGATCCTGGAAAGGATCCCAAATTCGTAGGCGACCTCACCGCCGAAGGCTGTATAGACTTTATCATCAAAGAAGGAGGCGTTCAACAAAGCAGAAGGCCCGATCCTGAAGGTGTTTTGCCCTGACAGGGACGTAGCGCTAAAGAGAGTAGTAATTACCACGCAGCAGATGAGTCCATTTTTCATACCAGGTTATTCAAAGGGTTAAACAATAGGATTTCTCATTCAAAACGGTGAAGAGATCTCCGCCTTCAGCCGGGAGCTCCAGGGGCAGTATGCGCCCACCACATCCACGTATTCATCCAGGTGATCTTCCACGTATTGGGGGCTTCCGTCGCACAATTCGATGGAGGCGTCCGCCAGGGTCCAGGCATTGGGCTTGTGGATCCAGCTCCAGCCCTTGTTGAGGTCGCCGCAACTGGCTGACAGCCGGATGATCGGGCCGTTGATGTGCATGGTCCGTTGTTCGAGCGGCAACGATAGCTGCTGGTCGACCACGGCCAGCAGGCCGTCCTGGTTGGTCCAGGCAACGAACGTTTTTCCGGAAGCGACATGTTCGAATTCAAAAAAACGCATATTGGTCCCGGCCTGTACATTGCAAACGGGGTCATTGTCGATATCGTTCTTGCAGGCCGAAAACAAAACGACGGTCATCAGCAGTAGGAGGCTTGCGGTTTTCATGATCGGATACTTTGGTGTATGAACAGGTAGATTGTTATGTTCATAAATACTCTCTGAAAGGCGGCAAAGGTTGGTAGGAGCCATGGAATTAGGAATTGTTTAACAATATTCCGGCCGATCGTTAATTTCCTTTGGAACCGGCCGGCTTCATGGGGTTTATTTGCCGGTCCGGAAAAAGGATACCTGGGGTTTGACCATGTGATTTAAAAAAAAACGATTCTCCATAAAATCCGGCGTTGCAGCGTCCCGTTCCGCAGGGAATGCCATGGATAAAACCTGGCAAATAATTTTGTTCAAAACATCAGGATTAGTAGATTGCCGGGTAAAATCCGCAATCATGTCCAGGTACCTCCTCCCAATGCTGGCCTTCCTGTTTTTTGCCGCGATAAAAGCGGAAAGCCAGGCCGTTCCTGCTGCTTATTATCAAGAACTGGAATACCGCATGATCGGCCCTTTCCGCGCCGGTCGGACGGTTGGAGCGGTGGGAATTCCCACACAACCCAATGTTTTTTTTATTGGTGTGAACAACGGCGGGGTCTGGAAAACGGACGACTACGGCCGCACCTGGAAGCCCGTTTTTGACCAGGCGCCCACCGGTTCGGTCGGCGATATTGCCGTATCCCCCTCCAACCCCGACGTGATCTACGTGGGTACAGGCGAAGGGCTCCACCGGCCGGACCTGAGTGTCGGGGACGGCGTGTTCAAAACAACGGACGGCGGCAAGACCTGGCAGCATACCGGCCTGTTCGACGTCCAGCAGATCGGCGGGATGGCCATCCACCCGTCCAATCCGGACATCCTCTTTGTAGCCGGGCTCGGCCATCCATACGGCGCCAATGAGGAGCGGGGCGTCTTCCGGACCGTCAACGGGGGCCGCAGCTGGGAAAAGGTCCTGTACATCAACCACAACACCGGCGCCATTCAGGTCGAATTCGACCCCAAAAACCCGAAGATCCTGTTTGCCAGCCTGTGGGAACACCGCGAAGGCCCCTGGGAAAACGCCGCCTTTTCGGGCCCCAACAGCGGGTTGTACAAGTCGACCGACGGCGGAACCAAATGGCGCAAAATCACCAAAGGCCTGCCTGGCGAACCGGAAGGACTCGGTCGCATCGGGATTGGGATCGCCCCCGGCAATCCGAAGATCATGTACGCTACCGTAGACGCGAACACCAACGGCGGCATCTACAAAAGCACCGACGGCGGGGAAAGCTGGTCGCAGGTCGCAACCGACCGAAGGCTATGGGGGCGCGGCAGCGATTTCGCCGAGATCAAGGTACATCCCCGGGATGCCAACCGGGTATTCATCGCCAACGTAGCGGCCTACCGCTCCGACGACGGCGGCAAAACCTGGTCCTCCAACAAGGGCGCTCCGGGCGGCGACGACTACCACCGCATCTGGATCAATCCGCTTCAGCCTGATATCATGCTGTACGCCGCCGACCAGGGCGCCACCATCACCGTCAACGGCGGCCGCACCTGGAGCTCGTGGTACAACCAGCCCACAGCGCAGCTTTACCATATCATTGCTGATAACAATTTCCCCTATTGGGTATATGGCGGCCAGCAGGAAAGCGGGGCCATCGGCGTCGCCAGCCGGGGTAACGGCGGCCAGATCTCCTTCCGCGACTGGATGGGGGTCGGATCCGATGAATACGCTTATGTCGCACCTGATCCGCTGAATCCGGACCTGGTGTACGGCGGCCGGGTGGTCCGGTTCAACAAAAAAACGGGACAAACGCAAAATGTCGCTCCGGAAGCCCTCCGGTCGGGCAATTACCGCATGCTGCGCACCATGCCGCTGCTGTTTCACCCCGCCGACCCGCATATGCTGCTGTTCGCCACCAACGTACTCTGGAAGACCACCAACGGCGGCGACGGCTGGGAGATCATCAGCCCTGACCTGACGAATGCACAACCGGACGTGCCCGCCAGTATCGGCGACTTCAGGACCCCGGAGTTGAATACGATGCGCCGTCGCGGTGTCATTTACGCGGTAGGGCCCAGCCCGGTTGATGTCAACACGATCTGGGCCGGTACGGATGACGGGCTTGTGCACATTACCGCAGACGGAGGGGCGAACTGGAAAAACGTCACGCCGGCCGACCTGAGGGCATGGGACAAGGTCTCCCAACTGGACGCCGGTCATTTCGACCGAAAAACCGCCTATATAGCCGTCAACGCCATCCGCCGGGACGACATGCGGCCCCATATCTTCCGGACCCACGACGGCGGCGCTACCTGGCAGGAAGTGGTGAACGGTATGGCGGAAAGCGGCCCGGTGAACGTTGTGCGGGAGGACCCGAAACAACCCGGGTTGTTGTTTGCAGGTACAGAAAGAGAAGTCTATTACTCCATTGACGACGGCGATCACTGGCAATCCCTGCGCAACAACATGCCTGCCAGTTCGATCCGGGATCTGGTCATCCATGAGGACGACCTGGTGATCGGCACGCACGGCCGGTCCATCTGGATCCTGGACAATATCGCCCCGTTGCGGGAAATGGCCGGGGCGCTGGCCGCTTCAAAGGCCTGGTTGTTTTCGCCGCCAACAGCCACCCGCGTGCGTTGGAATATGTTTTCGGATACGCCGCTGCCGCCGGAAGAACCCACCGGCCAAAATCCGCCCGACGGCGCCATTCTGGACTATTACCTGCCCAAGGCCGCAGGTGAGGTCACGCTGGAAATCCTGGACGGCACAGGCGCGGTGATCCGGCGTTATTCCAGTAAAGACCAACCCGAAATGATCGATTCCACCCAACTCCCCCACCCCACTTACTGGATCCGACCCTGGAAAGGACTCCCGGCCGCCGCCGGTCAGCACCGGTTTACCTGGGACCTCAGATACGAACCGCCGCGGGGCGCCGACAGGGATTATTCCATTGCGGCGGTTTACCGGCAAACGCCCAGCGGACCGCACGGGCCGTTTGTTCATCCGGGGCAATTTACCGTCCGCCTGACGGTGGACGGGGAAGTTTCCGAAAAACCCGTCCGGGTGCGGTTGGATCCGCGGGTTGCGATCGGAGAAGCCGACCTTCAAAGGCAAACCGACCTTTCCCTAAGGTGTTATAATGATTACCACCAACTCCAGGAGATCAGGGAATCCCTTGACAAAGCCCTGTCCGGCAACCCGCCGGCAGACCAAAAGGAGGCGTTGCAGAAACTGCGCGGCAACGGCGACCCCGGCGCGCCGGATATCGTATACAGCAGCATCACGGCCCAGGCAGCAGATCGCGAAACGCTGGTCGGGCTGCAACAGAAGTTCCTGTATATGATGGAATTGTTCCAATCGGTGGACGCAGCGCCGACCCGGCAGGCGGCGGACGCCGTGCAGACCCTGGAAAAAACAAAAGCAGCCGTCATAGACCGATGGGAAAAGATCCGCTAGGGGCAACCCTTGTGGTTGCCCGGTTTTATAGGGCAACCACAAGGGTTGCCCCGACAGGGTTGCCCCGACAGGGTTGCCCCGACAATTCCAAAAAATGAAAAAGAATCTGCCAATTTTCGCGGTCCTCTTCCTGTTTTCCCTCCAGCTTCAGGCCAGGAAAATCGAAGGGATCATCATTTATGAAAAGGACACGCTGAACGTCGTGTTCAACATCCCGGTCAGGTTGATCTTCAATGATCCCGACTTTGAGAAGCTGCAACAGGGCGTCGTCTATTTTGATGCCAGGGGGAAGCGGCAGACCCTGCGGGCTTACCGGGCCCGGGAATTCCGTTTCCGTTTCGGTGATGAGGAGGTCCGCATGGTCGCCGTCAATCGTCCGCAATTGCCGGGATACCGGATCATGCCGGGTGAGGAGCAGATGTTCCTGAAACTGCGGATCGACGGCCCGCTGCGGTTGTTCCAGTATTACCGGCCTGCCGAGGAACCTGACCGGACGGATAAATACGCCGAGGTCATGCCGCCGGCTTTTTCAGTGGATTTTAATTACTATTACCTTCAGAAGAAAGGCCGGGAGATCAAGTACCCGGAGGGTTTTTCTTTCAAAAATGATATGTCGGACTATTTCAGGGACTGTCCGGGATTATCCCAGCTGCTGGAATCCAAGGAATTGCGGAAAGGCGACCTGGAAACCATCGTCAATTATTACAACACCAATTGCGGGAACTGACCATGCTCTTTCACGAAAAAGACAACCTTCCGATCCTCCATTTCGAACTGCCGTCGCATTGGGAGGAATGGCTCGTTGAAAATCACGAAATCACCGAAAAAGGGATCTGGCTGCGGTTCTATAAAAAAAATTCCGGCGTAGCGACCATTGTCTACGCTCAGGCGCTCGATGTAGCCCTTTGTTACGGTTGGATCGACGCGGTGGCCAATAAATACGATGACCTGTCCTACCTTCAGAAATTTACGCCGCGGCGCAAACGCAGCATCTGGTCGAAAAGGAATATCGAACATGTAGAACGCCTGATCAGCGAAGGCAGGATGCAGCCCGCCGGTCTGCGCCAGATCGAAGCCGCCAAGGCCGACGGGCGGTGGGACCAGGCCTATGATTCACCCGCCAACATGGAGGTCCCTGCCGATTTTCTGGAAGAACTGTCAAAGGATCCGGCCGCCAAGGCCTTTTTTGACACCCTCAACAAGACCAACCTCTACGCCATCGGTTGGCGATTGCAAACGGCCAAAAAGCCGGAAACGCGCGCAAAGCGGATGAAAGCCATTCTGGAAATGCTGTCAAAGGGAGAAAAATTCCATTGAATATTTCCCTTTTGCGGAGCAATCTCCGACTTCGCTACCTGAAATCATAAAGTATTGTTAATTCAGCGATCGGCATTTGCGGATAATTCGGATCTCCCCTAAATTCCGAAAAAAATCAATATGCGGAAGCTGTTATTCTTCTGTCTGATGCTGTCGGCAGGCGGGCGCCTGTTCACACAGCAATCCCATTTCGAAATCAGTCCGTTCAGGCAGATCCAAAGCCCGGTCCGCACCAACAACCCAAACCGCAACCTGAGTCTGATGATGGATCAGCGCACAGCGGAAGGCGTCCGGTTGACATTCCGATTTTACGGCGAACCGGCTGAGGGCGATTTCTTCGATCGGGTTCTGCTGGAATCGGGTTCGTTATTGCTATCGCTGAGCGAAGTTTCCGGCAGGTCGGATAGTGTCGAAATCGCGATCCCGGCGCCCTTTTCCGACAATACCCCTTCGGGATCAGGGATTCAGATCAACCCCGACGGCACGCACTCAATGATATTCAACAACGGGAATATTTCCACTGTGGTCAATCCGGACGGTACACATTCGGTGACGTTCCACAATGGGAATACTGCTACCCAGGTCAACCCCGACGGCACGCATTCGGTAGTGATCAACAACGGGGATATTTCCACTGTGGTCAACCCAGACGGGACGCATTCAGTCATCTTTAATAACGGCAACACCGCTACACAGATTAACCCGGACGGCACACAGACCTTCACGCATTATACAGAATTCGGTTCAACCACCCTCCATCCTGATGGTTCCGTTACGACCGTACAAGGTCAGGATACTTCACTTCCGGGTTTTCACCGACTTCAGGAGGCCATACAGTCGGCCGGTACTCCTGATCAGATCAGGGGAACTCAATTCACCATTTCCGCTCAACTTACGCCGGAACAACTCGATCAGGTACTTCAATCGGGGAAGCGGATGACCTTTATCCTGCTGTTCAGTAATGCAGCGCTGCGCATCCCCCTGAGTGCAGGTGAGACCTCCCGGATGAAAAGGAAGCTGTAAATTGCTGTAAAATCAATCCGGCATCAATTTTTCCGGTATGGTTTCTTAGCGGGGGGCCCGGGAAAACCGGCATTTTTACTGTCCACCACAATCACCCAGTCATTCCCCCTTCCGGGTTGTCCGGGCAGATCAAATTCCCAATAATCGGCCTTGTTGATCGTTCCGGTTTTTTGAACCTTACCGGTCCGCGGGTCAAATACCCAGACCATAGCCTGATCGCCGGCAAGCCCGTCGAGGCGGATGCGGACCGTTTCGCCGAGCGGCGAATAGACCACCAAAAAACTCCCGTCGTCAGCAATGGCGCCGCACTGGTAACCGGGGCCTTCCTCCGGGCTGGAAATGAACATGCGCTGATCCGGATGAAGCCGCTGAAATGGCCGCGATTCGAACAACCTTCGCATATAGCCCATTTGCACCGCGCCGGGATGTTGGAGGGCATCGTACCAGTAGTACCGGGCATAGGCCAGCATTTCATGGTCGGGGCTGCACATCTGCCAGATGCAGTGGTTGCCGTAGGTATGACCGGCAGCGCCGGATAACACCGCCCAGTAAGCCGCCTGCCGGATATCAAAGCCGTTGAAAAAACCCTTGCGGGGGTCCCAGTTTACCGGGTGATCCTCATAACGCGGTTCGCCGTCCACAACGGGTTTGGCCGGTTCGCGGCCGTAGTCCTCGCGGACGAATTTGTAGTTGGGCAGGTCCAGGGCGGCATGCCCCGACTGGATCATGTTGAAATCGAGCCACTTGTCCTCGTGGAAATACCTGGAGGAAGAGTTTTCGCCCCAGGTGTGATAAGTGATCAGGTGATTGCCGCCGTCGCCGGCCCGCAGCCCTTGCGCCATGGCCCGGATAATAGCGTAATGGGCTTCTGTTTCCGGAATACGGTCGCCGCCCAGTATCCAGATCACGGGTTTGTCCTTGTAGCGCTTGCCCAGGAACTCACCGAAGACGCGGGCATTTTCCGGGGTGAAGATCTCCGGCCCGAACCCCCATTGTTTGTTGAACTTATCCCCCCAGGTGGGCAACATGCCGATGTACATGCCCAGTTTTTCCGCCTGGTTCACCACTTGATCCACATCCTTGAAATAGGCTTCGTCCGGCCGGGCCGGGTCATTGTCGAACAGCGGGGTATGGCCCTGTGGGTTGGGCTCGGAAAGCCCGTGGAGGTCGGCCAGCACCACAGCCTGAATGACGTTGAACCCTTTGCTGCGCCGGTCTTCCAGATAACGGCCGGCTTCTGCCAGTGACAAGCGGTGGAACAGCTCCCATGCCGTGTCGCCCAACCAGAAGAAAGGCGTTCCGTCGGCGTGGACAAAATGGCGTCCGTCGGCGCTGACCCGGATCTGCCCATGCGCGAGGTCGACGGATGGTCCTTTGAACAAGGCCCTTTTTTGTCCGGTCGCAATCGAAAGAGAAAGGGCCAGTAAAAGGAAAATCAGATGTGATCTGCGCGTCATATCCTCCGGTTATTTCCAGGTAGCCACCTCAATGATCTCACCGGTCGCCTTTTTCTTAAGGATCACTTTCTTGTCGCCGTTGGGCAGGATCTCGTCCTTAATGAACCAATGATCCTGGTCGTATTCCTGGTAAACGGAGGGTTTGGTCACCCCGGTCTTACCCCGCCATACCGGCAGTTGTACGGGCTCCCACAGTTTGGTTTTTGCCGACTTGTAGGCTGCGTCGATAATAGCGTTCACGACGTAGCCGTCGTAGAAGGTTTCGGCGGGTTCCTTACCGGCTTCCAGGGCGTTGAACATGTCGGTGAACATATTGGTGTACCCCAGTTCGTGGGCTTCATCCCCTACCGGGAACTGCCAGCCTGTGGCGGCTTCCGATTTTTCGGCCACGTATCCGCCTTCTCCGGCGCCGGTGGTGAAGACCTCAAAGCCTGTGCGCAGGAACGAATTCACCCAGATGGTGCCTTCGGTGCCCATCACTTCGTCGCGCAGGTCCATGCCGCCGCGGAAGGTCCAGGACACCTCGAACTGGCCGATCGCGCCGTTCTCGTATTTCACCAGGCCGATGGCGTGGTCCTCAGCCTCGATCGGCTTCACCTGGGTATCGGCCCAGCACATCACCTCTACCGGGCGAATATCCTTGCCGATGAAATTGCGGGAGATCTCGATGCAATGACAACCCAGATCAAGGATCGCGCCGCCGCCGGCCTTCTGAATGTCCCAGAACCAGTCGGAGTGAGGCCCGGGGTGGGTTTCCCGGGATTTGGCCCAAAGCACCCGGCCGATGGCGCCGCGATTGACGCTGTCGAGCGATTTGAGGAATTTCGGCGTGTAGCACAAGTCCTCCAGATAGCCGGCAAAGACCCCTGCTTTTTCGCAGGCCTCGGTCATCCGAAGGGCTTCTTCGGCGTTCCGGCCCAGGGGTTTGGTGCACAGGACCGGCTTTTTATGTTTCACGCAGAGCATAACGGCCTCTTCATGCACATGGTTGGGCAGGCCGATGACCACCGCTTCCGTTTCCGGGTGGGCGATGGCTTCTTCCATATTGGTAAAATAATGAGGTACGCCGTAATCTTTTGCAAAACGGACAGCGGTTTCTTCGCGGCGCGCGTAAACGGTGCTGACCCGGTCGCGGCCGCGCTGTCCGTGTAAGGAGTCGGCATAAAAGCGGCCGATAAAGCCGCCGCCCAGGATACATACTTTTGCCATAAGTTTAAGTTGGTTTACGGTTGACGGTAAACGGTTGACGGCAACCGGATCTGCGAATTTAGGACTCTTATTCAAAATTTAAAAGGTACGCGGCCAAATCCGCCAGCTCCTGGTCGCGCAGGCCCATTCCCACGGGGTCGGGCATCAGTGACCGATCCAGCTTTTCTTTTGTTTGAATATCCGTTGATTTGATGGAATGGATGGCGCCGCCGGCGTCCTTCAGCGTGATCAATTTCCCGTTGTCGCTTTGGATGAAGCCGATCAGGCTGTTGCCGTCTTTGGTCTTCACCGAATAGGCTTCAAATCCGAAGACGATCCCGGCTGACGGGTTTATGATGGCGTCCAGCAAGGCGGGTTTATCGAATTTGGTATGAATTTGGGTCAGGTCGGGACCGATGTCGTTACCGGCATCGCCGTGGCGGTGGCAGGTTGCACAAAAGGAATCGAATATCGTTTTCCCTTTTGCAGGATCGCCTTTCATGCGATTGACAAAATCCAGTTTGATGGGAGCGCCGTTCCTGGGAAAGAACTGGCTGGCCAGCAAGCGAACCTGCGGGTCCGGATTTTTAAAAATCTCGTCGGTCACGGCGGCGGCGATGTCGTCATTCAACCGGTATTCCATTTTGAGGCCGACCAGGAGGTTGCCGCCTGCGGGATCGGGGGCCATTTGCCGGGCAATGCGGATCTTTTCCCCGTCGGGTGTTTGTTTGTCCGTCAATTGCGCCTTCAGCGCCAGCATCTGTTTTAGGTTTTCCGGCAAGTAGCCCGCGGCTTCGGCATTCCAGTCCATCAGCTCGGCCCAATCGTTCGTCTTGCGGAAGTTGAGCCAGTAAACCGCCCTTTGCGCTACCTCCGAAAAGTCGGATTTCGCCAGTTTCAGCATGGCCTCCGCAGCCGTTTTATCCCGGATAAATGCCAGGGCGGTGAGCATTTTGGAGCGCTCCGCCGGTTCCAGTGAAGGGTCTGCCGCCAATTCCGATAATTCCGGAACCGCCGTTACGGGGTGGAGCCGCCACAACAAATTGCGTTTTTTCCCACTTTCCAGATTCATCCCCTTCAGCAGTTGATAAACCGCTTCCTCCTTCCGATCAGCCGCCGTACCGATGGCTTCCAGGAGCCAGGGATCAAGACCGTCGTATTGTTGAATCAATGCGATGATCAGATTTTTGCATTGATCAAAGGGTACATCCCGCAGAGCGATCCCGATCTCGCGCGCCAATGGTGGGTCCGCTTCTTTAATCACCCGGTTGCAAAGGTCTACGATGTCCGTCCCTTGCGAACGCAGGGCCCTGAAAGCGGCCAATCGGGTGTTGTTGTCCCCCTGTTGCAACTGATCCCCCACTTGGGCAAGGCCCTTTTCGCCCAATTGCGCCAATAACCAGACTGCCCTGGCGCGATGATAGGGATTATCGGCCGTCAACAATGCCTTAACAGTGGGTATCGAACCGGCGCCTGCTGAGCGCAGCGCATCAAAACCGGCATACCGGACATTGGGCGCAGGGCTTTTCAGTGCTTCGATCCGGCCGTTTTCGGTGGCCAGGTCGATCCTTGGCGGCGTCAGCTTTTGGCCTTTCGGCGCCAACCGGTATATCCTGCCGTAGCCCGCCTCATCCTTCATCACGTGCCCGCCGACGATGGGATCGTACCAGTCAGCGATGAAAATGGAGCCGTCGGTGGAAGCGCAGATGTCGGACGGCCGGAACCACTTCGTCGTGTCTTCTCCGGTTTCGTTCCATTCGTATTTCTCACTGGATTCCCGGCCCTGAGAACTGACCAGGTCGTGGCGAGCCAATTCAAACCCCGCCCCGTCCGGTTTTGGGTGATAGGCAAAGATGACGTTTCGGCCCGCCTCCGCGCTCAACAGGGTCCCCCTGAATTCAGGGCCGAAAGCGTCCCCTTCGTACAGCATTATTCCGGTCGGGGAGCCCGCCCCTGTATTGTCGCAAGCCGGCATCACCCCAGGGTCTTCCTGGTGCCAGGAAGCGGTAAAAATATCCTGCCCGGGGCGTCGGTCGGCCTGCCAGTAGCGGGTGCCGTCGGCGGAGAAATAACCGGCGTTGCCGTTCTCCATGAGAAATGAAGTGCGGCAGGCGATCACCTGGTCGTCATTGTCGTTTTGCCACATATTGCCGTAGGAATCCATGGCGACTTCGTATGAATTGCGGAAGTTGTGGCCGAGGACCTTCAGGCCCTTGCCGTCCATGCCGATGATCAGGGCCATGCCGCCAACCCATATGCGGCCGTCGTCGGAAACCTGATTGCCGTGGTTTTCGGTATTGTAGGGCGTGCCGCCGGTGTAAACGCTGCCCGAGCGCAGGGTCCACCCGGCGCGGTCGGCCACGTGGTGGGGTCCGGCGTTGCCGACATTGAAGAAGAACCGGCCGTCGGGGGATGCGATGCCGGAATGCAGGGAATGGTCGTGGTCCAGGCCGCCGAATCCGGTCAGGAAGATTTCCTTTTTGTCCGGATGGTCGTCGCCGTCCTCATCGGTGTACACGATCAGGCTCGGGGCGGCGCTGACGAATACGCGATTCCCGATGACGGCGATGCCCAGCGGAGAAACCAGGTCCTCGTCTTCGACAAAAATGGTGGATTTGTCTGCTTTTCCGTCCTGGTCGGTATCTTCGAGGATCACGACCCGTTCGCCGTGGTCCCGGTGCAGGCGGTGATCGGGTTTGTTGTTGAAGTCCCGGTAATTGACGGCTTCCGTGACCCAGACCCGCCCGCGGATGTCCACATCCATATTGGTAGGGTTGAAAAACATCGGCGATTCGGCCCAAAGGGTGATCTCCATGTTTTCCGGGCCGTATAGGCCGGATTCGGATGAAAAGCCGGCGGCTTGATCCGTTACCCGATCCTGCCGGCAACCCGCGAATAAAATCAGGGCGGCAATAAAGAATTTCAGGTATTTCATTTCTATTCGGACAGGTTAATTTCTGTTCCAGCCTTCCCCCAGTTCCAGCACACGGTAAGGTGTACTGTAATTTTCACAGGCTGCGATAAAGTTACCGGGGTCTTCCGTATTGAATTCAAACATATGGTAGTGATGAGGGATCACGCATTTTGCGCCGATGACCTTGCCCAACCGGGCCGCTTCATCGGGATTGAGATTGCCGGCTACCCTGCGTTCGGGCTTGTTGCCGTTGATGGGCAAAAAAGCGATATCTACCTGAAATGGGCGCAGGATCGCTTCCAGCCCGTCGAACCAAAGCGTGTCGCCGGAATGATAAACCGCAAAATCGCCGAACCGGGCGACAAACCCCATGAACCGGCATTCCCCTTTTTCATTCCGTTCCAGGTTGTTGTGGGCTGCCGGAATGCCTGTGATGGTAAAACCGTGGTGTTCGCATGAAAGGCCGTCATTGAGCCCGATCGGAAAATCAATGGGGCATTTGAGCCGATCCGCTACAAAATCCCGGTTGGCTTCGGGAATGATGAACCGGATACCTGGATTGGCCTTCAAAACAGGCATTAATGTTTCGGCATCCAGGTGGTCGGTATGGTTATGGCTGGACGTAACGATATCGATAAAGTCGAGCTTTTCCGGCGGGATGACGATCTCGCTCATCCTTACGTGCGGCTTGTCGGTATGCCGGTATTTGACCGACAGGGAGTCTGACAAATAGGGATCGAAAAGCAGGTGCTTTCCCTGCCATTTGATCAGAAATCCGCTCTGCCCCAGCCACCAGACCTTGAAGCCGGTTTCGCTGGTGAACGCGCGGATATCGTTCAGGAGCGTTTCGTCTTTTTGTTTTGGTCGGATCAGGGCCATGGAATGTAAGATGTTGATTTGCCGCCTTCGCTCTTTTGGAGCTACGGCCGCCGGAGGTTGATTTGAAAAACGAAGCATTCAAATAAACGAATAAACAGTTCCTCAGTTCCTCAGTTCCTCAATTCCTCAATTCCTCAATCCCCCTCACCCTCCTCGCCGCGGCACACATATTCGTCAACTTCTGCCGCGATGCCCATCTTGCAGTTTGGGACATTCCGCAATCCGGGGCCACCGCCAGCTTTTCAGCCGGCACGTATTGGAGGCATTTCCGGATCCGCTCCTCCACATCGGCGACGGTTTCGATATAATAGCTTTTGACGTCGATCACGCCTACGGCGACGTCCGCTTTTTCAGCAAACCGCTCCAGGAGGTGGACCTCCGCGAAATTCAGGACGGTCATTTCGGTGTGGACCTCATCCACCTTCATATCCAGGAAATCCGGCAACATGGGGGCTATGGTCTTTTTACCCACGGAGCGGCCTTTGAAATTTCCGAAACAAAGGTGCATGGCGATCCGGGTTTTTCCGACGACACGTTCCACTGTCCGGTTGAAGATGTCCACAAACCGGCGGGTATCCTCTTTGTAAGCATAACAGGACATAGAGGGTTCGTCGATGCAGATCTCCTGCGCACCTGCCGCTACCAGTTTTTCCAATTCGCTTGCCACTAAAGGCAAAAGGGCTTCGGTAACTTCCCAGCGGTCTTTATAGATATTCCCCGGCAGCAGGCGGCCGGATAACGTATAGGGCCCCGGGATGGAAGCTTTCAGCATTTGTCCTTTCGGCGCCAATCGCTGCAATCGCTGGAATTCTTCCACAACGCCCAGTCCCTTGGGTGCGGCCAGCGATTCAAAAATGGTGTGTTTACCGCGTTGGTCGTGGGCCGGCGGGCCAAATTTCCGGGTTTCGGCGTGGTTGGGGCGAATACCCTCCAGGAATCCGTAAAAGGAGAGGTTGAAATCCAGCCGGGTCTGTTCTCCGTCGGTAATGACATCCAGACCTGCCGTTACCTGATCGTGGATCGCATTGACCACGGCGTCTTCGATCATTTCCTCCAGGTCGGCCGGGCCGAATTGATCCAGGTTCTGGGCGGCAAATTCAAGCCAGCCGGGAAACGGCCAGGAGCCTACAACGGTTGTTTTGATGGGTATGGGCTGCATGGATTAATTGATTCGATTGATTGGATTGATTCGATTGATTGGATTGATTCGAGTGATTCGATTATGAGCATCCGACGTTTGGTCAGCGAAATCCAAACGATCGGACCAACTGGGTCAATCCGCATAATTGCCGGAGACATAACTTTCGATGCCTACATTCTCGTACAACTTTGCCAGCCTGTGCGCGTGTTCATCGTATGCGGATTCGAATAATTCGGCGGCTTTTTCGGGGCCTGCCACGGCTGCGGCGGTCAGCACTTTCGGCGGTTTGCCGGCCTTGGTCAGCAGCGCGGCCAATTCGGCCTTAATGCTGTTGATGACCATGCAGGAACCGACCGTTGAACCGGGCGATACCGGCGTATCCAGTCCTTCCACTTTGATCATTGCATCTCCGACCGGTGCACCGGAATCCAGGACAATGTCGCAAAAATCCTGGAGTTTTTTGCCATCGGGCCGCTTGCTTTTACTCGCTTCGGAATGTTGCCGGGAGATCAGCCCCACCGTTTTGATGCCGGATTCCCGGAATCGTTCTGCCATTTCGATCGGAACAACGTTGCATCCCGAGGAGGAGATCACCAGCGCCGAGTCCTGGTCGGACAGGTCGAAATTGCGCAGGATCTGCCGGGCCAGGCCGGGAACGTTTTCGAGGAACATGGCCTGCCGCTGGCCGTTGGCGCCGACCACCAGGTTATGAAAGGTCAGGGACAACTCAACGATGGGGTTGAATCCGGGGAAGGAACCGTACCGGGGCCACATTTCCTCGACCATGATCCGGCTATGTCCGCTGCCGAAAACGTGGACCATCCGCCCGGCAAGTATGGTACCGGCAAACAACCCTGCCGCTGCCTGGATCCGGGATTCCTGCGCAGCGACGGTGGCGATGAGGGTTTGGCATTTATTGAGGTAATCGGCGGTGTAGGACATGGATTGAGGAATTGAGGAATTGAGGAATTGAGGAATTGAGGGTTTGTTGATTTGTTGATTCGGTGATTGCCGCCTCCGCTTTTTGGGAGCTTCGGCCGCCGGAGGTTGAATTGGGGTATATCGGAAAAAAAATCAGGGGGTTATGGATTTCTTCAGGGCGAATGCTGCCGCGCCGATGGCTCCGGACAGTTCGGCGAAATGGGCCCGGCGTATGGCGATCTTGTTGTTCTCCGGTCGGAATCCGTATATGTCAAGAAAAGATTCCAGGGGTTGGAACAGGTCATTGCCAGCCAGGGTGATTCCCCCGGACAAAACTACGATTTCCGGTGAAAAAGCGTTGCTTAAAGAAGCGATTCCGGCCGCCAGTTTCCGGACGGATTCCAGCCAGAGCCAGGTAGCAAATGGATCTCCCGTCCGGTAAGCCTTCAGCAGGTCCATGGTGGAACTAAACTTGCCAAAGGAGCGCCGCCGTATGGAATAATTCCCGATGGCGTATTCCAGGCTGCCCGGGGCGCCCAGCAGGCTGCGCTCGTCGTCGTTGGCGTTGACCGAAAAATGCCCGAAATGGCCGGCCATCTGGAACTGGCCCTGGTACAGCTCGCCGTTGATGAGTATCCCTCCGCCGACGCCGGTGCCCAGGGTGAGCAGGAGGACATTCCGGCAGCCTTTCGCTGCGCCGAATTCGGCCTCCGCCATCAGGGCGGCATGCGCGTCGTTGAGCACCCAGGTCGGCGCACCAAGGAATTCGCCCCAGATGAAATTTTCGAGGCCGGACAGCCGGTCAGGCATATAAGTAATGGCCGTGTTTTCAGCATTGGCCAGCCCGGGCGCGGAAAGGCCGATCCGGAAATCTTCGACGGGGGCAGAAGCTTTTAACCCTTCCGCCAATTCCCGTACTTTTTCCTTCCAGTCTCCGCCCGGTTCGTCGTCCGTCGGCAGGATCTGCTGCCGGACCGCCTCCCCGCTTGTGTTCAGCAGCACGCCTTTGATCTGGGTCCCGCCCAGGTCGATGCCTATTGTATGAGGGTTTAAGAATTTGTCCATTTGATGAAATTTGAGTCTTTTTCAGGGGCTTAACAGGCTTACCAATCCCGCCGCTGCGCTTTGGGCTTAGCAATCCGGGCGTTTCCCGTCCACCGTCCACCGTCTATCGTCCTTCAGGCTTACCAATCCCGCCGCTACGCTTTGGGCTTAGTAATCCGGGCGTTTCCCGTCCACCGTCCACCGTCCTTCAGGCTTACCAATCCCGCCGCTACGCTTTGGGCTTAGTAATCCGGGCGTTTCCCGTCCACCGTCTATCGTCTACCGTCTACCGTCCACCGTCTACCGTCCTTCAGGCTTACCAATCCCGCCGCTGCGCTTTGGGCTTAGTAATCCTCCGTCCACCGTCCACCGTCCGAAACGCCCCAGCCGCCGTCCACGTACAGGGTCTGCCCGGTCGTAAACCGGGAGGCGTCCGACATAAAATATACAGCTGCACCGTCCAGGTCTTCGGGTTGGCCGTTGCGGCCTCCATCCAGCGGCTGTTTGGTGCGGATGAACGCCATGATCTCCGGATTTTCGCTTGCACGGGCGGACATGGGCGTTTCCACCAGGGCCGGCGCCAGCAAATTTATTCGGATATTATAAGGAGCGTAATAGGCCGCCACAGACCTGGTAAAACCGATAGCCGCCGATTTGGCTGCGGCGTACGCGTGTGTGGCAAAATACCGAGGCGAAGGGTCATATCCCAAAACGGAGCCCATATTCAGTATGCTGCCGCCGCGGCCGGTTTCCAGGAATTTCCGGACGGCAGCCTGGTTGGAGAGCATCAATCCGGTGAGGTTCCACTCCAGGGTCTTGTTCCAGCCTTCCAGGGACAATTCGTGCAGCGGGCCGTCGCCGTATCGCCGTCCGCTGCCGCCGGCAACGTGGTACAAACCGTCGAAAGTCCCAAAAGTGTGTAAACATTGGTCGATTGCCCCTACAGCGGTATCAGGGTCCATGGCATCGCCGGTCACGACCATCCCATTTGAACCAAGCGCCTCCCCGGCCGTCACGCCGCTTTCAGGGTCCCTGCCAACCACTACGACCTTTGCGCCGTTGCGGACAAAAGCCCGGGCCGCAGAAAACCCCAGACCGGTGGTTCCTCCGATGATGACAATAGATTTGTTGTGGAGCATGTTGGTGAACGAAATCGTGGATTAATCGGTTTGAAAGATTGAGGTGATGGGTAAAGTTAATTCTTTTTTGGTCGAATCGGGGTTGAAAAATTTGACTATAAGCTAAAAAAATCCGTATATTAGCAAACTAAAAGTTGAATACAAATGACTTTAGAAACAAGAAAATATCAATTAATCGAAAGAATTACAGGCATTCAGGATAAATTCTTGATTTCCAAACTAGAAGAAATATTAACAAAAAATTCCGGAGAGAATTCGGATATTTTATCGCAATTGGTCAAGCCATTGGATGAAAATCTTGATATCGATAAACTGATCAAAGAACAAGGGTTTACCGGGATTGACAGAAGCAAATTTGACCGGCTTATTAATGAAATTGACATCCAGGAACCAATTGAGGATCTGTTAAAAATGATATGAAATTCTTACTTGACACTAATATTATACTTGTTTACCTTAAAGATAAATCCACAAGAGATAGAATTGACAATTTATATGACCCATTAGGTCCAAATAACATTCCAATTCTTTCAATTGTAAGTCTTGGAGAGTTGGAATCAATTATGTTAAGGAATAATTGGGGTAAAAGGAAGGTTCAGAAACTAGAAGAATTATTGAATGGTTTCCTAATTGCAGATATTAATTTCAAAGATGTGATTAAAAAATACGCAGAAATAGATGCTTTTAGTCAGGGAAAACTAAAAGACAATCCCTTAAACTTAAGTGCAAGGAATATGGGAAAAAATGACCTTTGGATTGCAGCTACTGCCGCTGTAACCGACTCTAAATTATTAACCACCGACAAAGATTTTGATCATTTGAATGGAAAATATTTAGATTTGGTTCAAATCCAACTAATTAAATAACCTATCCGCTGGACAATACCCCCATCAGCCATAGGGTATACGCCACCATCGGCGTCCAATACTCAGAAATCTGCCAGTCGCCGTTGCCGATAACCGGTTCATCTTCGTGGTTGCCGCCCAAGCCGTTCAATACAGCGCCCGGAATGACCGGCGTGAGCGGGCTGAAAGAACTGCCCGGAAAATGTTTCGGATGGCTGTACCCCACACCTGCAATTGTGGAGCTGTTAAACGGGTTGAAGCCGATGATCCAGTCGAGCTGTCGCTGGGCCAGGGCTTTCAGGTTTTGATCGCCTAAAACATCTGCCGCTTTCAACAAGCCGATCCCGTTCGAGGCCAGATTGGCATTGACACCGACCCACCAGTCCAGTTCGGGTTGCATGAAATACCGGTACCAATATTCTCCTGCCTGCCTGCCGCCGCCGGGATCTTCACCGAGGTACAGGCCGAAAGGGACCATGCCGAATGCATTCTTTTCCGCCAGGATCTCCACATATTGACGGGCATACAGGTCGATCATCGCCTTCCAGGTCGGCACGTCCTGGTGTTTTGGAAAAGCCTTGACCATATCGCACAGCGCTATCAGGGCCTGGCAGCCGTTCCAGATGTTTTTATAGGGTTCTGTATTGCTTTGACCGGTAAAAAAGAACCCTTTCAGGGCTCCCGTGTCGGCTTGCCTTGTGCGCAGGATTTTGGCCTGCATGGCGGCAAAATCCCGGTATAAAGGCCGTTTGGTCGTCTTATACAACTCCAGACTTGCCAGCATAGAAGCGCCAATTTCGCCTGTTTCAAAGGGTACATCGTTCTTCAGACACCAGCTAAAACAATCTTCGGCGGCCTGCAGGCATTGTCCGGCATATTTCCGGTCGGATCTTTTCATAATCCTCGCCGTCATAGCTTCGGCTGTAATGAAATTGAACTGCCCGGTCAGTTCCAGGGGATCGGTGCGGATGATCCGGTCGTCCTTTGTGCCGCGGATAAGCATATCATGGGGTGATCTGCCGGCATTGGGTTTGACCATCTGCAATTCGCCGGTTTCCTCACCGACTATATTGTCGGTCCAGCGGTTGCTGTCGGAATGTTTTTGCACGTCCCCGCCGATATAGCTCATGATATGCCCATCGGGTTCCTGCATGTGAAGAAAATACCGGTTGCCCCAGAGCAGTTCGTCCCGGATTTTAGCCTGATCGCCTACACCTGATTCATAAGCTTTAGCCAGGCCGATCATGCCGTATATGGTCGCGCCGACCCATTTGCGCAGGTCGCTGGCATCGTGCCATCCGCCGCTGACGTCCTGGTGCTTGCCGTTGTCCATCCGGATGCCGTCATCCAGGTGACAGGGAGAGAGGTAGCCGGTGGCGCTGGGGCCGCATCGCTGTCTGGAAAAGTAGCTCACAACCAGATCGATGGCCGGGCGGTAAACAGCCGGGCCGATCTCAAAAGGATAGGATCGCAGGGTATCGCACAGGATATAATAATGGCCCGGCCGGGAAACGGCACTGAAATCCCCTTTGGACCACTTTCCGAAATCACCGAAAAAGGGAGTCCAATTTCCGGAAAGCACAACGGCTTGCGTTTGAATGTCGATCACCTTGAACGGCTTTTCGCATTCACCTTTGAGGAGGCATACCTTACTGGCGCCGGGTACGTAACCGACCTGGTTGACCAGGATGTCTACATTGTAGTCACGGGAAAGGCGCTGAGCATGAAACGGCAGGGAAAGGAAGCATAAAAATACCATTCCTAATAGTTTTTCCCTGCTAGCAATTGATGTATCGGAACTTTTTGACATCGGCCTTCGTTTTACGGATCAAAAATAGTGGTTCAAAACTTAATTCTTAAAACCCATGAAACTGAAAACCATCCCCTACCCCGACTATGAACGCAACTTACCACAATCCGGCAAGTGCATATTAGCCCAGCTCCGGGACGAAAACATTATCGTTTATCAGGCTTTCAATCCTCACATTGCCGATTACGCCGTAAGACACCAGCAATTCGGCGGCCCGCATTATTCCTTTTCCAGGATGTCCTGGATCAAACCCAATTTCCTGTGGATGATGTACCGGGCCGGCTGGGCGTCCAAACCAGGGCAGGAAAGGATTCTCGCCATTGAAATTGGATTGGATAAATTTGAGCATATCTTCAACCAGGCGGTCATTTCGTCCTACCAGCCGGATCGGCATGAAACCAGGGAATTGTGGACCGATGCCGTGAAAAACTCCGAGGTCAGGTTGCAATGGGATCCCGACCATGACCCGCATGGAAAAAAACTGGAAAGGCGGGCTGTTCAGCTGGGCATGAAAGGACAAGTCCTGAAATCCTTTGCCACCGAATGGATCGTTTCAATTGAAGACATCACCGACTTTGTGGCCCGCCAGAAAGTATTTGTTGACTCCAACGACCTGGCAAACCTGCAGGTAGCCCGGGAACAGGTGGTTCAGACCGGATGACCGGTCTAAGTTATAGAAAACCTGGCATGGTATACTATTTATTCAAGGGATCGCCTTTGCCTGACAGACATTGACCTGGCGAGGATGGACAAATTGGGAAAACAGGTAAAATCACGATAACATCAGCGCACCAGCACCACATTGCCGGTCATCCGGACCACTTTCCCATCGTACTCCGTCACCTCCAGCAGGTAAACATATACGCCGGCCGTTGCGGGCTTTCCGCCGGCCTTTCCGTCCCAACCCTGGCCCTCATCATTGGCGGGGAAATGCTCGCGGCTGAAGACAAGGCCGCCCCAGCGATCGAAGATCTGCAAGGAACGCACCTCCAGCAGGTCCTCATTGCTGTAAACGGTAAAGCGGTCATTGATCCCGTCAAGGTCCGGGCTGAAGGCGTTGGGTATAAACACGGGCACCGGCCGCCTGGCGACACCAATGAGGACCTCATCCGAAATGGCACACCCATGAAAATCAAATGCTTCGAGGGAAAGGGTAACGCTTTCCCTGGGTTGAAAACGCACCTGAAAGTCCGGATTCGGAAAGTAGTCCTCCGGCGACCAGCTGAAGGAAGCGACCTGAAAATTGGTCACCGGTTGCAAATAGACGATCTCGCCTTGTTCTATGAATTGGTTGGGGCCGAGGTCAAGGGTTAAGGGAGCCGGTTCGGTCAATTCCTGGCTGTAATCCGCCTCGCAACCGTTGGCGTCCCGGATTTTTACCGGGTAATTGCCGGGCGCCAATCCGCCGGCCGTAAAGGGGAGGTTTGGTATTTGACCGATATCGGTTCCATTCAGAAGAAGAGAAAACGGGCCCGTCCCACCTGATACCGATAATACAGTGATGGCGCCGTCAGCCGCTCCGAAACAAACCGGGTCGGTTCCGTCAATTTCGGCGACGATTTCAGCCGGTTCGGCAATCGATGCATTACCGCTGACCGTACACCCGGCGGCATCCGTGACCGTAACGTCGTATGGGCCCTTTTCAAGGCCCGAGAGGTCCTTGGTCAGGGCGCCGTTGCTCCATTGGAAAACATACGGCGGCTTACCCCCGTAGATATTCAGTCCGACGGCGCCGTCTCCGGTTCCGAAGCAGGAAATGTCCTGTACCAGAAATTCGAGCAAAAACGGGCAGTCCGGATAGCCGATCTCGAATTGACAGGCAATGGAGCACCCAAGGTCATCCGTGGCGGTAATGGTGTATTGTCCGGCCGTCAACCCGGTGAGGAGTTCATGTCCGCCGGAAAAGTCGAAATTTGACGGAACCGGGCCTGACACATCCACGACGTACGGCGGCGATCCGCCGGCCAATTCAAACTGCGCCTTACCCTCGCTTCCGCCCAGGGTGCTCACCGGCGCTACGGCGCTGCAGATCAGGTCGATGGCAGAGGGATCATTCAAGGTCACTGAAGCCGTTCCGTTGCAACCTATCGCATCGGTCACGGTCACTGAATACGTTCCCGCCGCCAGATTCTGTAATTGTTCAGCCGTAGAGCCGTTGCTCCACTGAACGGAAAAGGGCGTTTTTCCGCCGGTGATGGTTAGGGATAGGATGCCAGAGCTTTCCCCTCTGCAAGCAACAGCCTGGTCGATTACAAGTTGCGGTTTCGGCGGTGTAACGATATTCAGGTAGATCGGAACGGGGTCCGGAGAACAGGCGCCGGATCCTGGTTGAGCATATACCACGGTCGTGCCGGTGGAGAAGGCGGCAGGATTGGGCACGGGGGTCGTCCCTTGCGCATCCAGGTACCAGGAGATTCCGGTAACCGGCCCGTTGACGATATCGGGTTCAACGGCGACCAGGTTGAACGTGAATTGTCCGTTGCCCGGGTCGCAAACCTCGAATGCGGTCGATTCGATGAACCCGTTACCCGGGAGTATCTGCACTTCCATGGGAATGCCGCCCGGACTGAGGTTATCCAGGTCGGCGTCAAAACCGCAGGCGGAATAATTCCGGATTTGGGTAATGGTGTTCACCGTATTCAGGAAAGACTCCACCCCGAAAGAGCCGTTGGTCTGGATATAGGAAAAACCCCAGACAAGATAGGAGCCGGGATCGAGTACGGACCAGTCGAAATCGCCGGAAGTATTGAAGGTTTCGATATCGTAATTCGGCGGATTGTTGCGGGTCAGGATATAGGCATATTCAAAGTTGAAGCCGGCCGCATCGGGTGCAAATTCATCGGGTTGGGAATAGTCATGACCGAAGGCATTCAGGTCGGTACCGTAACATATCCTGATCGGAATGCCGCCGCTCTCCACTTCGGCGGGCAGGGCAATATCGCCGGCGTCGGTGTCCTTGCAATCGGGGATCTGGCCGGTGGAGGGTACGGCGCCGGTTTTCAAAGCGGTGATAAAATTCGCATTCTGGGGGTTGTTGGCCGCTCCGGGACTTTCATTGGATGAACTGGGGAGGCTGGCAAAATTATCGGGGTCATCCCAGTTGTTGTCGACGGTATGCCGAAACAGGATCACGCGGCCGTTCTGGCTGTTGGGGTCCGTGATCTTAACCGGAGAGCCGCTGACTTCAGGCACTACCAGGATGCCGCCCCAGTAAACAGCGTGCACCAGGGTCTCGCAGCGGTCGCGGATCTGCACCATGTCGCCTTCATTCCGCAGGCCGACCTGCCAGCCTTCCGGTTGAGCGCTCGGATTGGCGCAGGGGCAGTAGTTGGGCGAAGAGGAGGAAGGATTGCTGCCGCAGGCGTCCAGGCAGTTGTCGGTATGGGGAATGATGTAGACGCCGTCGGCCGGATTGTTATCCTGGGGATCGTCGGGGGGCAGTTTGGGGTTGCGGTCGAATGCGTTATACACGACGATGATCGACCCCGGCGGAACAGCCTGGTAGCAATCGCCGAAAACGAGGTGGCCGGTAGCGTTTCCCTGGCCGGAACCCGGATAATTGTTATCGTCGAGGATCCACCCGCTGATATCCACTGGGGTGGTCGGAGCCCCCGGAGCGCCGGTTACCAGGAGCTCAATGTATTCCTCTCCGCCGCCGGTCCCGTTGGAAACTTCGTTGATGAGCAGGCCGCCCCGTTCGGCAAGGTAAGGTGCTATGCCGGTGTATTGTGCGTAAATTGAGCAAATGGAGAGCAGCGAGGCGGCAATTACCGCCCAAACCTGAGCCTGAACTTTTTTCCACATAAATTGATCAGCATTTGAGCTCAGTTATCTCGTCCTTTTCTGCAAGACAAAAATAGGGATAATGCCCGGAAAACGGGGAATTATCCGGAACAGGGATCATACCCTGCACTGCCGTGGGGTTATTCGATAAAGCTCAGGTCCTTGGTGTAAATGCCGTTCACCAGGGAGTCAATGCCGCTTGATGCAAGGGTGATCCCTTCGATATCCAGTTTTGACCTGGAGGCGAAAATCCCCAATCCCTCGGAAATATTTGAAAAGACCGGCAATTGATTGGAGCTCGTAATCCCTCCGTTAGCCTGGACAATACGCTGGAGGTCCACGAAATCCTGACCGGCAGCGGTAATGTGAAAATCGAGCGATTCGAATCGGCGGGCGCCGTTGGCAATGGGGTTGAGGGCGCCTGCAACGAAAAGGAAAAATTCTTCCGATTTAAAACTGAAATTGACCTGATTGGAACCTCCGTCGCGGCTAAAACTCCGGCTCATAATCCATTCCGCCTCTTTTTCAAGGAATTGGGTCGGATTATCCGGATCAGATTCCAGGTAATGCATGGTAGCTCTGACATCGAATAAAACGGCATTTTCGTCCGCCTTCCATGAAATTCGCCGGGTGCTGATATAATCGCCCAGGAAGAATACGGGCGGCGGGGCGTTGGTCACCGGCGTCAGTTCACCGACCATGGTGGTTGAGGAAGTCACAAGCGGCAACTGGTCGCCCCGGTTGATCGTCAGTTCGACTTCATCGCCGCCTTTGAGCTGCAGGTCGGCGTATTTCACCTTATACAGGATATTGGGCGTTTCGGCGAATGGCCCCGGGTCGCGGGGATACCCTTCAAGGCTTCCGTCTACCCGTTGGAGGGTCACGGTCTTTCCCGTCCGTTTATTTTCCATCTGGATGACAACCGACGGGTTGTAATACAGCGAATCGGGTATCCGGGCGATCTGTTCGGCATTGCCGCCGGGTTCCAGGAAAGCTTTTTCCACCCGGACATAATGCGCGGTGTCATCCACTGAAATAAGCCCGTAAACAATCGGTATATCCTTCCACTCGCCTTCCAGCACAAAATCCGTGGAACAGGAAAACAGGAGGAACGCGAAAAACAGGGTTGTCAACAAATATCGCATCACGGCTGAATTAGGGCGGCAAAGGTAAGGTTTTTTGTCATTTGGTTGAATGCAGGCTGTCTGTATGACAGAGGGATGACGTTATTTTACAATCGGATCAATCATAAAATTGAAACGATTCTTGGAATGATTCGATTGAGCCGATTGGACTGACCAACCAACGGACGCTAAAATTCGAATCAATCAAAAATTGAAACGATTCTTGGAATGATTCGATTGAGCCGATTAGACTGACCAACCAACGGACGCTAAAATTCGGATCAATCAAAAATTGAAACGATTCTTGGAATGATTCGATTGAGCCGATTGGACTAACCAACCAACGGACGCTAAAATTCGAATCAATCGAATCAATCGAATCAATCGATCCAATCGATCCAATCCAACCAATGACTATATTTGTAACATTCTTCACCTCCCTGTAAAACTACCTGTCATGAATGAGCTCAACAGAAGACAATGGCTGCGCACTGCCGGATTAGCGGGCGCGCTGGCTACATTAGGCGGTTTCCGCAACGTAGAAATCCCGGGTGAAAGCCGGCCGGCGGCATTGGTCAACGGGGCTGCCCGGATGAACTTCAACGAAAATCCGTACGGCCCTTCCAAAAAGGTCCGGCAGGCCATGATCGATCATTTTGATGAGGTCTGCAGATATCCGTTTTCATTCCAGCGGGAGCTGCTCAGCCGGATTGCCGCAAAACACGGCGTCCCGGAGGACCATGTCATCATTACAGCGGGTTCGACCGAAGGGTTGCGCATCAGCGGGTTGATCCACGGCATGGATGAACGCGAGGTCATCACTGCCGAACTCACCTTTTTCGCTTTGTCCGATTATGCCGGGAAAGTGGGCGGGATCATTCATAAAGTGCCGCTGGACAATGCGCTTCAACACGACCTCAACGCCATGTCCGCGAAGATCAATTCGAACACCAGTCTGGTCTTCATCTGCAATCCCAATAACCCGACAGGGGCCCTTTTGCCCAAAGATCAGCTTTGGGATTTTGCAAAATCGCACGCCAAACAAGCCACTATGTTCATTGACGAGGCCTATTTCGATTATATCACAGAACCCGGTTATCCCTCAGCGGTGGAGCTGGTCAAGGAAGGGCATAATGTCATCGTTTCCCGCACCTTCTCCAAGGTCTACGGCCTGGCCGGCATCCGCGTGGGCTACCTGATCGCACAGCCTGAACTGATCGATAAAATGGAAGGACTGAGCATGTGCGGGCCGAACGTGCTCTCCATTTTTGCCGCTCTTGAAGCGATGAGCGACCAGGAATTCTACGAATTCAGTCTGCAAAAAAATGCCCACAACAAAAACCGGATCTATACAACGCTGAACCAGATCGGGCTGCCGTATCAGGAATCACACGGCAATTTCGTCTTTTTCAAAACCGGCAAACCCATCGGCGAGGTGCAGCGGGCGTTTGAAGCAAGAGGCGTTCTTGTGGGCCGGCCTTTCCCGCCTATGCTGGATTGGTGCCGGGTCAGTACCGGGACGGATGAGCAGACGCTGAAGTTTGCGGGGGCGTTGCGGGAGGTGTTGGGGTAGCGGGGGTGGCTGCCCGCCTTCGCTTTAGGGCTATGGGGCGGGGGATGCTGGATGCTGGATACTGGGGACTGGATACTAGATACTGGTGGCTGGATACTGGATACTGGGGACTGGATACTGGATACTGTGGACTGGGGACTGGATACTGGTGGCTGCCCGCCTTTGCTTTAGGGCTATGGCGGACGGGGGATGCTGCCATGCTGCGACGTGGTGGATACTGGATACTGGGGACTGGGGACTGGATACTGGATACTGGATACTGGAGACTGGAGACTGGATACTGGAGACTGGATACTGGATACTGGAGACTGGATACTGGATACTGGATACTGGTTGCCGGCGGCATTGGGTTTGGAATGAATTTAAAAAACTTTTTGGATTTAATTTCTAAAATTAAAAAATATAGTTTATATTTGCATTCTTCTAAACCCAATGGATATTCCGGGATTATGCCGGGATATTGCTTTCAAATCTGGATTCAGCGCGCTGGAAATAAAAGAACCGAGGCTCTTCAGGGGCCTTGCACGTATACCCGTGAGTGGTGGCGGAAGGGCGGGCTGTTTTTTCCCCACCCTTACTAACCAATAGACTTATTAGTAAATACCCCGGCCGGCCGGCCCGGATTGCACATCCGGCGCCAATTTCTGTTATTGGGACCATTCCATACCTTTCTCAACGCCCTGTTTGCGAATCACCGTGAAATCATAGTGACCGAATTTGTCTCCTGTTCCGCTAATTCGCCGTTCCAGTTTGAACCATACGAACAAACGTTCGTTTTATCATAAAAAGCCTTATCTTTGCACCGGTTTTAGCCGTTCAAAAGGATTGTCCGGGGAAAAAACCGGGATTCGGACCAATAAAAGCTGCTTATGAGTCGCGAACGAATGGAGGAATACTTTCAGGCAACCATTGATGCCGACCAGAAAATCGAACCGAAGGACTGGATGCCGGACGCGTACCGCAAGACCCTCATCCGGCAGATTTCCCAACACGCCCACTCCGAGATCGTCGGGATGCTGCCGGAAGGCAACTGGATCACCCGCGCGCCCAACCTGAGGCGCAAAGCGGCCCTGCTGGCCAAAGTGCAGGATGAGGCCGGGCACGGACTTTACTTGTACAGCGCTTGTGAAACCCTGGGCGTAGAACGCGAAGAATTGCTGGATCAACTCCACAGCGGGCAAGCAAAATACAGCAGCATTTTCAACTACCCTACCCTGACCTGGGCTGACATCGGCGCCATCGGCTGGCTCGTCGACGGCGCGGCCATCATGAACCAGGTGCCCCTCTGCCGGTGTTCCTACGGGCCTTACGCCAGGGCTATGGTGCGCATCTGCAAGGAAGAAAGCTTCCACCAACGTCAGGGTTATGAGATCATGCTGACCCTTTGCCGGGGTTCGGATGAACAGAAAGCCATGGCCCAGGACGCCCTCAACCGCTGGTGGTGGCCCGCCCTGATGATGTTCGGCCCCAACGATAAGGAATCCACCCACTCCGAACAATCCATGAAATGGCGGATCAAAAGGATCTCTAATGACGAACTGCGCCAAAGATTCGTGGATATGACGGTGCCTCAGGCCGATTTCCTCGGCATTCAGGTGCCTGACCCGGATATGAAATGGAACGAATCAACAGGCCATTACGATTTCGGCCCGATCAATTGGGATGAGTTCTGGAACGTCGTGAAAGGCAACGGTCCCTGCAACCGGGAACGGCTGAAAGCGCGCGTACAAGCCCACGAGGAAGGGAGTTGGGTGCGGGAAGCTGCGATGGCCTATGCGGAAAAACGGAAGCAACGGGCGGAAGAACGGGCTCGGGTGGCGTAGTTATGAGGAGAGTGAGAGAGAGGGAGAGAGTGAGAGGGGGTGAGAGAGTGAGAGGGTGAGAGGGTGAGAGGGGGTGAAGGTGTTGTTACTCCTGCTCCACATCTTTGCCTGTTTGACAAAAATACCCGGTAACATGGGGTTGTGGTGAAATTTCTTGATCTTTCGATAATAATGAATCAAATGAAAAAAGACTGGCCGCTTTGGGAAGTATTCATCAGAAGTAAAAACGGGTTGAGCCACAAACACGTCGGCAGTTTGCACGCAGCCGATGCGCAAATGGCGATTGAAAACGCCCGCGATGTCTATACCCGCCGCGGCGAAGGGATCAGTATTTGGGTGGTGGAATCCCGTCATATTACTGCCTCCAGCCCTGACCAAATAGAGGCGTTTTTTGATCCGGCCAATGACAAGGTGTACCGCCACCCCACTTTTTACAAACTCCCGGACGAGGTTGACCATATCTAGTGGCGCCGCGATCCGTTTGGAATAATATTCAGACCGAACAGCATGGTTCCATCTACGCGTTTATATGATTATCTGCTGCGATTGGGCGACAATGCCCTCATCCTGGGGCAACGGCTCGGTGAATGGTGCGGCCACGGCCCTGTGCTGGAACAGGATATCGCCCTGACCAACATTGCGCTGGACCTTATCGGACAAGCCAGGCTTTGGCTGGAATATGCGGCCCAGACAGCCGGCAAAGGTCAAACTGAGGACGACCTGGCTTTCCTGAGGGATGCCGGCGCCTTCCGCAACGCCTTACTGGTCGAACAACCCAACGGCGATTTTGCCCATACCATCATCCGCCAATTCCTGTTTGACGCCTGGAACTTCGCCCTCCACGAGGATCTTTGCAACAGCGGCGACCTGCAGATCCGCGCCATCGCCGAAAAATCGCTGAAAGAAATCGCCTATCACCGCAAATACAGCTCGGAATGGACCATCCGGCTCGGCGACGGTACCGAAGAAAGCCGTTCGCGCATGCAGACAGCCCTTGAAGACCTCTGGACGTACGCCGGCGAATTGTGGAACCCCGATGACCTCGACCGGGAAATGGCAGAGGCGGGCATCTCCCCTCACCTTGAACGCCTTCAACCGGCTGTAGAAAAATATATCCGCGACATCCTCACCGAAGCCACCCTCGAAATACCAGCCGGTACCTGGATGCAATCCGGCGGCAAACAAGGCCGCCATTCCGAACACCTGGGATATATTCTGGCGGAAATGCAGTTTTTGCAGCGGGCGTATCCGGGTTTGGAGTGGTGAGGCTGGAGGCTGCCACGCTGAGGCGTGGTGGATACTGGAGGCTGGATACTGGAGGCTGGATACTGGATACTTGATACTTGATACTGGATACTGCCACGCTGAGGCGTGGTGGAGGCTGCCCGCCGTCGCCTGGGGCTATGGCGGACGGGGGAGGTCGGGGGCTCAAGATTCGCTGAACGCCACCGGAAGTCCGATCTCCTACTT
Source organism: Lewinellaceae bacterium (assembly GCA_020636325.1). GTDB lineage: Bacteria > Bacteroidota > Bacteroidia > Chitinophagales > Saprospiraceae > JACJYC01. The sequence continues at coordinate 57,791 of JACJYC010000024.1, read as the reverse complement.
ACAATTTATTACGCACAAAATGCCAGTTTTCACAGATCAGATGGGCCGCCGAATCCCGATTCCGGAGCGACCGGAAAGGATCGTTTCCCTGGTGCCCAGCCAGACGGAATTGCTGGCGGATCTGGGGTTGGACGACGAGGTGGCGGGGATCACCAAATTTTGCGTTCATCCGGAAAAATGGTTTCGCAGCAAGCGGCGGATCGGGGGTACCAAACAGCTCCATCTGGACCGGATAGCCGAACTGGATCCGGACCTCATCATCGGCAACAAGGAGGAAAACGACCGGGAGCAGATCGAGGCCCTGATGGGGAAATACCCTGTCTGGATGAGCGATATAAGGCGCCTGCCCGACGCGCTGAACATGATCCGCAGTATCGGGGCCATAACAGGAAGAGAAGCCGAAGCCCTTGATCTGGCAGGTCGGATCGGTGAAGCGTTTGCCCGCCTTGATTTTCCGGAATTCAACCGCATGAAGGTGGCTTACCTGATCTGGCGCAGCCCTTTTATGGCCGCTGCCGCCGATACCTTTATTGATGAGATGCTTAGGCTGGCGGGGTTTGACAATGCGTTCAAAAACCGTATGCGGTATCCGGAAATCAGCGGAACCGACCTTCAGGACGCCGCTCCCGATGCCGTATTTTTATCTTCGGAACCCTACCCTTTCCGGGAAAAGCACTTCGAAGAAATCCGCGATCACTGCCCGGGAGCATCCATTCTGCTGGTGGACGGCGAATATTTCTCCTGGTACGGCAGCCGGTTGCTGGGCGCTCCGGCCTATTTCAACGGGATCCGAAAAAAGCTGGAACGTTGAAGTTGTTCAGGTGATTCGGGACAAGCGCCGCCATTCTTCATTTTTTCGGTCAAACTTACCCTTTAATCCGCCTTAAAAATTTATTTTTGCCCTGCCTGACCCTACCAGGGAAAATATCTTTAACCGGGCTACCGAATAATGAAGCAAGTAATTGACCGCTACCGCGACGTCATCATTCAAATCGCTACCCCTGCCAGCCTCGGAACGGGTTTTTACCTGAAAGGCCCTAACCTGATCGTCACCAACGACCACGTCGTTTCCGGCAACCGGGAAGTCGTTATCAAAGGGAGGTTGTTCCCAAAGACGCTGGCCCGCGTCATTTACAGCGATCCGCGGTTCGACCTGGCTTTTCTGGAAGTCCCTCCCGGAATCGAATTGCCTGAGATTCAACTGGAAAATAAAACGACGGTCGTTGAGGGGGATCCCATTCTGGCCATCGGCCACCCGTTCGGCCTGAAATTCACCACCACGCTGGGGATCATTTCCAACGTATCCCACGAGATCAACGATATCCAGTATTACCTGAATGACGCCGCCCTTAATCCGGGCAACAGCGGCGGTCCGCTGGTCAACAAGGAAGGCAATGTCATCGGGGTCAATACCTTTATTGTCAAAGAAGGCAACAATACAGGTTTTTCATTGCCTGCAAAATACCTGGCCCTGACGCTGGATCAATTCGGCGCCTTTACCGGAAAAACGGCAACCCGCTGCCGCTCGTGCTCCAATATCGTTTTTGAAGACAAAGCCGACGGCAGCTATTGCCCCCATTGCGGCTCCATGATCCATTTGCCCAGTCAGGTGGAGGAATACGAACCCATCGGCATTGCCGCCACCATCGAAGGGATGCTGGCCGAAGCGGGGCACGATGTCAAACTCTCCCGCCGGGGTTCCGACACCTGGGAAATCCGCCAGGGCAGCGCGCGGATCTTCATCGCCTACCACGAGCGGACCGGCCTGATCACCGGCGACGCCTACCTTTGCACCCTGCCGCAGGAAAATATCGGCCCGATCTATGAATTCCTGCTCCGGCAAAATTACGACCTCGAAGGCCTCACCTTCAGCGTCAAGGAACAGGACATCATCCTTTCCCTGCTCATCTTCGACCGGTACCTGAACGTGGAAACCGGCCTGCTGCTGTTCAAAAACCTGTTCGAAAAAGCCGACCACTACGACAATATCCTGGTGGAGGAGTATGGCGCGAAGTGGAAGTTTGAGGAGGGAGAGGAGGGGTGATGCTGGATGCTGGTTGCTGGATGTTTGATGCTGGATGTTTGATGCTGCCCGCCTTCGCTCTTGGGGAGCTATGGCGGACGGGGGATGCTGGATGCTGGATGTTTGATGCTGGATGCTGGATGCTGCCCGCCTTCGCTCTTGGGGAACTATGGCGGACGGGGGATGCTGGTTGCTGGATGCTGGATGCTGGATGCTGGCCGCCGCCGCTCTTGGGAGCTAAGACCTACGGAGGATGCGGTTGTCAACCACTTACGACTTAACGGCTTACGGCTTACGACTGAAAACCTGGCAACCGGATACTTTTCAATTTTGCGCTCGTTTCATCGAGCGGGCATTGCAGGAAAATAGCGCCTGGCGTTATTATTTTAAGCCGGGATATTGTCCATTTAAAGGACATCCATTATCTTTGAGCCGGGAAAATAATTCCTCTCCAAGCAGCGTTTTAGCGAATGCCCGCATCTCAGTTAAAGTTAACTACTCTTAAAAGACACCCTTTTCATTGCATCTGCGCCTTTTGGCAGCCTTTTGTCATTTACAATAAATTTATACAGGCCATATGAACGGGATTCTGTATACTTGTGGCTCGTAAAAACTGTTTTGTTTGTCAAGCAATTTTACCAACATTATGAAAAATTTCAAGTCCCTGATGATGACTTGCGCGCTGGCTTTGTTCCTTACAGGCTTGCACGGTCAAGACATCCATTTTTCGCAGTTCTATCTGTCGCCGCTCAATCTCAACCCGGCTATGACCGGCGTGATGAACTGCAATATCCGACTGACGGCCAATTATCGCAACCAGTGGGCCAGCGTCCTGCGGAACAATGCGTTCAGTACCTATTCCGTATCCTATGACCAGCGCCTTCCGGTCGGTCGTTATGATTATTTCGGCGTAGGCGGGACTTTTTGGGGCGACCGTGCCGGGGAAGCCAATTTCGCCACCCTTACCGGTAAATTGTCCATGGCATACAGCAAGCGGATGGGCGGCGGCCGGACAGACGCCAATTACCTCGTCGTAGGCGCCGAAGCAGGCGTAGCCCAGCGCAGCATCGACTTCCTCAACCTTCGCTGGGGGACCCAACACGACGGCCGGGGCGGATACGACCCCAACCTGCCGACCATGGAAAACTTTGACCGGGACAATTTCCTCTTTGCCGACCTGGCAGCCGGCTTGCTGTGGTTCATGGTGTTTGACGAAGACAACAGCCTTTACTTCGGCGGTTCTTTCCACCACCTTAACCGGGCCAACCAGTCCTTCAGCAGCGACGGTGTGGACGACCTCTACAGCCGGTTCACCTTTCATGCCGGCGGTGAATTCCTGGCGGGCAACAAGTTCGGCCTCGTGCCGGGCGTGATCGTCATGAGCCAGGGGCCGTCTTTCCAGGTCAACGCGGGTACGAGCTTCAAATTCCTGCTCAACAAGTCGAAATTCAACTATCAGGCTTTCCAGCTCGGCTTGTGGACCCGGATCTCCAACAAGATCGAATCCGGCGTGTTGACGGATGCAGCCATCCTGTCCACCCGGTTTGATTATGACAGCTTCAGCATCGGCTTCAGCTACGACATCAACGTGTCGCCGCTTCGCCCTGCCAGCAACGCCAACGGCGGTTTTGAATTTGCACTCACTTACAAGATATGCGGCCCTGTTCGCCGCGGGGTCTACTGCCCCAACTTCTGATCACCTCGCAGCCGGCAGTTTCCGGCAGGAAATACGGGGCCGACCCAGGCCCGCCTCCTGCACCTGACTGCCGGCTGTTCCATTTCTCCCCGAGCGGTTTCCTCTCCGCTGCAAGCCTATCCGGCAACCCAAACAGCTCACATCTTTTTAATCCCCGGGAATTTTTCGGAAATTTGCACCGTTCGCAGAAAATACGTAACATTGTTGAGCCGTTTTAACCGGCATATAAGTGAATAACGGCGTTGTTATCCCCTTTGCGCCAACTAAAACAAATGGATATGTTTGGGAAAGAAACTACAAAAGAGAGCGCCAACAAAAGCAAGAACGGCTCCGTTCTGCCGGCGTCAACTACACACGCTTTGAACAGCCTGGTTCAGGGAACCATGGTTGAGGGGTCCGTGCATTGCAAAACGGATTTCCGGGTGGACGGCAACATCAAAGGAAAACTCTTTTGCGATGCCAAGGTCATTATCGGCCCCACCGGCTTTGTTGAAGGCGAAATTCGCTGCCAGAACGCCGTCATCGAAGGCAAATTCGAAGGCGTGATCCAGGTAGCCGAATTGCTGAATATCCGTGAAAGCGCCGCCGTGAGCGGCGATGTCACCACCAACAAATTGATCGTCCAATCCGGCGCTGTTTTCAATGTCGCCTGCACCATGGGTGAAGGAAAGAGCGTCCTGTCCGGTTCCGGATTCAAAAAAGAAAGCAATCCTTCAAGCTCTTCTTCCAATGCCGGAAAAGTTGCCGAAGCCAAATAAGGAAGATCAGCAACTCCCGGATGAAAGAAACGGAGATGCCGGCCGGAATGCTCAAGGTTACTTGAAGTATTCCGGCATGGCCGTTCAAATGGGGTTGATCATACTGGCCGGCGCTTTTCTGGGCGTAAAACTGGACGAGCACTTCCAAACCGGCAAAGTCTTCACCGCAATCCTTTCCTTATTGGCCGTATTCGCAGCGCTCTATTTAACCCTTAAGGATTTCATGACCAAAAAATAATGCCGGCAAAAAATTTTTACCTGCAACTCAGCTTTTTGTCTGCCTTTACCGCACTGCTCATCATCGGCAGCCGGCAAATGGAATCGCTGCAATCTTTTTCAGACCTGGCCTGGATCAGCCTGGGGCTCTTCGTTGCGCTGTCGGCAGCCATTTATCATATCGGCTACCGCGCCGCCAAAAGCCCGGATAAAACCCTGTTTACCACCGTGGTCATGGGATTTACCATGCTGAAGATGATGCTGGCGCTCGGAATATTATTCGGGTACATGAAGATTTTCAACCCCGCTTCCAAATTATTTATTCTGCCCTTTCTGGGGGTTTATTTTTTTTATACTATTTTTGAGGTCTACTTCCTTTCCAGGCTTGGAAAGATGTCGATCAGCAATAAACCCTGACACAACAACCACGCCCGCAAAGGCGGCCCTGTGCGCAGCGCAACTGTTCGCAAGCCGGTTTTGGACCAGGGTTTGACTACTCGCCTTCACACTGTGGGAAAACGACACGCTTGAAAAACAGGCAAGCCATCCGATTGCCTGTTTCTATTGATTAGCATGGCACCCCAATTGAATATCAGCTACCGGGATCAGCCCGATTTTGCAACTATTATTCTACTTATCATGAAGCGTTTTAGTGTCATACCCCTGTGTTTATTCTTCGTCGTACAATTGTGGGGCCAGGAACAATTGGGCTGGCGCCTTGAAAGGTATGCGGGCATCAGCGGCATCCGGCTGAATCCGGCTTCCTATGCCGCCTCCCCGCTCCGATGGGATGTGCAGCTATTCGGCGGCGGCATCTTTTTCGGCAATAATTACGCCTTTGCGGAAAAGTCCAACCTCAGGGATCTCCTCAGTGTCGCCAACCAGGATGACCTGGTCGCAAGGCCGTTGCTGGAAGCCGATGATGTGGTCCGGCCGGATCAGGTCGTCATCGATTTTTACGACGACCGCCGAAACCGGTTCGCCTTTGCCAACGCAGCCATCGAAGGCCCGTCCTTTTTTGTCCGGTTGAACGACCGGCATGCATTGGGCCTGATGACCGCATTCCGGCTTGTCGCCAGCGGATTCGGTGTGGAAAACGAACTGAGCTATTATCCCTGGTTCAACCGGGCTGAATTCGACCCGTTCCCGGTGAAAGACTTTCATTCCGGGGCGGCGGGCTTTACGGAGGTCGGTTTGAATTATGTGTTCACAACCTACACCGCCAACGGCAGATTAGGACTGGGGTTTACCGCCAAACACCTCGCCGGATACGAAGGCGCCTATTTTGACAGCCGCTCAACGATGTCGGTGTCCAAATTACCCGAAAATTCCGTCAGCGGCATTTCGCCCAACCTGGCCTTCGGTTTTACCGAAAACGCCTACCAAAACGAAGCATGGAACCCGAAAGTCAGCGGCTCCGGCTTCGGGATCGACCTTGGCATGGTGTACACCATCGATGAGGACGGTGAAAATTACCTTTGCCAGTTCGGCTTGTCCGTCCTCGATATCGGCCGGATCAGATTCGACAAAGGCGCCCAGGAACACCTGGCCAAAGCCGAGGGCGAACGGGTGCTGAGCTGGCAGGATTATCGGAAATTCGAGTCGGTCGAAGAGTTCGACCAGATCGTCCGCACCTTCAGCCGGCAGATCCTCGGCGATTCGCTGGCCTCTTTTCAGGCCAATTCCTTTGAATTGAAATTACCCACCCGGCTGGCCCTGCAGGCTGACGTGAAGGTGAACGAACTTTTTTATGTCAACGGCATGCTGGTCCAGCCGGCGCCGTTCAAGGAAGCAGCCATCACGCGGGGCAGCATGCTGGCCGTAACCCCAAGGTTTGAACACCGCTGGGGCAGCCTGAGCTTGCCGGTATCGCTCTACAATTGGCAGCAGGTACGCATCGGCCTGGCAGCCCGGCTGGGCTTCATCGTCATCGGAACCGACAAGATCGGCGGAACGCTCACCCGCAGCAAATTCAACGGCGCCGATTTCTATTTTGCCGTCAAAGTGCCGCCCTTCCCCGGCGAAAGCAAGGGAAATTCAGGGGGCCGAAGCCGGAAAATCGGAAAAAGAGGCAAGAATATTCCCTGTTACCGCTTTTGACCATGAAACGACCGGCACTCCGATTTCAATGCCTCCCTTTTGATTTGCTGGATGCCGGCAGGCTGTATCAGATCATGACCCTGCGCCAGGAGGTTTTTGTGGTCGAACAGGCGTGCGCCTACCTGGATGCCGACGGCAAAGACCTGCTTTGCCATCATATCCTGGGGTATCATCCCGACGGCAGGCTTTGGGCCTACGCCAGGATCATCCCGCCCGGATTATCCTACGAAGGGTACGTTTCCATCGGCAGGGTGGTTACTGCCCCGGAGGCGCGCCGGTTCGGGTACGGGAGGGAACTGATGGCCGAATCGGTAGCTTATATCGAAAGCCTGTACGGGAAGGCCCCCGTTAAGATCTCCGCACAAGCCTACCTCATCGGATTTTATGCGTCCTTCGGATTCAAGACGGTCGGGGAGGAATATCTGGAGGACGGCATACCGCATATTGGGATGGTGAGGGGAGGGGGGTGAGAGAGAGGGTGAGAGGGTGAGAGGGTGAGAGGGTGAGAGCCCGCCTTCGCCTGCTCCGTCTGCCATAGGCGACTTAGTCGTCCGGAGGCTTCGGCGGATGGGAGGGTGAGAGGGAGAGAGGGGCGTCAGGTTTTGTCGGTGGGGGTGTCGGCATCGGGTTCTCCGCCTGATGGGAAATTGAAATGGAAACCGATCCGTTGGTTGGGTTCGTCATCGTCGAAATCTTCCCAATTGGTGACTTCCTGGATGAATTCCTCCAGGTGGCGGATAAAATAAGGTTCGCGAAGCTCTTCCGGCCGGTAAATGGCAATAGTTTTGGGTGGGCGGGGCTGGCCGTAATTCTCGATATAGGGGTAATTGATCAGGACGATCACCTTACCGTTGAACAGTTGCTGATAAACAAGCGCGCCGTTGTATTTCACCAGATCCCGGCGGACCGATTCATTCACCCTTTCCGCCATACCGCTTTTCATAGCGCCAAGCGAAAGTACTACCGCTTCCAGGTTATCCATTTCGGAGCGAACCTCTACCTCAGCTTCCAGGCCGACGCCGTTGATTACAGCTTCGAGGGTATCGACGATCCGCTGCCGGAGGCTGGCCAGCCAGATTTCCCGATATTCTACCGTATTCGCCAATACCTCTTTGTATTGATTTACACGGCGTTGCAGGTTGATGAATATTTCAGGTTCCATTATGCTGTTTTTGGACGAGAGAAAAGGATCAGGGCGCCAGACGGCTTATAGTCCATTGGCCTTTACCCGTTATTGAGGGCTCGTATACCAGGCGGTCGTGCAGGCGGCTTCCCCTACCCTGCCAGAATTCGATGCGATAAGGAATAACCCGGAAACCGCCCCAATGCGGGGGTTTGGGCAGCGGATCGACTCCTTCGAACCGGCGGCTCAGGTCGGCCATTTTTTGCTCCAGCTGCTCCCGGTCGGCTATGACCCGGCTCTGGGGAGATGCCCAGGCGCCGATCTGGTTGCCGCGCGGCCTGGATTGGAAATAGGCGGTCGATTCCGCTTCACTGATGCGTTCGCAAATGCCTTCGATCCGGACCTGGCGTTGCAGTTCGAGCCACGAGAACAGCAGGGTCGCGTGGGGGTTTTCCTCCAGTTCAACGGATTTGCGGCTTTGATAATTCGTAAAGAACACAAAACCGGCTTCATCGACACTTTTCAGCAATACCACCCTGGCGGACGGCCTTCCATCGGGCGTACAGGTAGCCAGGGTCATGGCGTTGGGTTCCGGCAACCCGGCGGAACGGGCTTGTTCAAACCAGGTTTTGAATTGTTCAACGGGATCATTGAGCAGGGATTTCTCCGATAATTCGGATTGCAGGTACTCTTCCCGCATTTGTTCAAGATTCAAAGACATGTGTGCAGGATTATTCAGAACACCGGTGCTCTCCGTGAGTTGACGCGGGAAACACGCAGCAAGCAAAGATACCGGAATAGGCGGAGATGCGCAAACAAAAAAAGCCTTGACGGGGGCGTCAAGGCTTTAATACAAACACTATGAACAACACAAAAATCTCTTGATCAGGTGAGAAAAAAACCCCCGATTCTCTCGGGGGTATAAAATTCTATGAACAAACACTCACCCAATTAATTCCTATATTTGCGCCTTACGGCAGCTAATGATCTGTTCTTTTCGGATCTTTTCAAGCCTTTGCCTGCCTGACCCGCTTTGTATGATGCAAAGAAAGGGAGCCTGCGATAACTAATCTAAGCCATTTTTTATTATTTGTGACATAGCAAACACCGCATTTTTTTACTCGCCTAATTCAATAAAAAATTAAATTTCCAGCATAAAATCCTATAAATCAGTTTATTTTCAAATTAAATTATTCGCATACTTCTAAATTCGCAGGCTGCGACGATCGCCTTGTTTTGTTACATATTTACAAATAAAAAATATTAGTTTTTTTTTCTTATGTTTCTTTTGTAGGATCAATCCGCGCACTGCAGTTGCCGCTTCTGCATCCGCCGGGGCGGGGGCATCCAGGAGTGACCGGCATAATTTTCGGCGTCTACTGTATCTGTTTATGCAGCTTTAATACCTTTGTCCACAAAACCGTAAACTATGCGCTATTTTTGGCTTTTGACCGTTGGTCTGCTTTTATTTTCCTGTAAGGGAGAATCCGCTCACAATGACCGCGAACAAACGGTCGCTCCCGCGCAGGCTGCCGATCAGGCTGTATCTGCATCCAATTCACCGGTGGCGGTCAGCCAGCCTCCGCTCAAGCTCTCGGGCAGCTATGCTAAAACAAGCCCGGGTCAGGAGGTTTGCATCACTGTGAGCGCAGCCAATTTCAGCATGTTGCTGTCCATGCAATATACCATGCGTTGGGACCCCAAGGTGCTCACCTTCAAAGAGGTCCGGAATTTCGGATTACCCTACCTCGGCCCTGACAGTTTCGGCGCCCACCGCACCAAGGAAGGCATCCTGACCTTCGTCTGGATAGACAACGACCTGAAAGGCGTGACCGTTGCCGACGGCGGGGCCCTTTACCAGGTCTGCTTCACGGCAACCGGCAAGGCCGGCCAGTCGTCCTATTTCAGGTTCAGCGGCGACCCGACGGCGCTGGAGGTGGTCAACCTTGCGGAAAAAGTTATCGGTTTGGAGACGCAGGATGGGGGGGTGAAGGTGCAGTAGGGGGAGAGGGGTGAGAGGGGTGAGAGAGTGAGAGGGGTGAGAGGGGTGAGAGGGTGAGAGGGTGAGACTTCGACTTCGCTCAGCACAGGGAGGCCGACTTCGCTGAAGCTTCGTCAGATGGGAGGATGAGCGCGTCGGTTAATATCAGATCCGGTATTGGACGGCTGCGCCGAGGTAGATGGACGGCTCAAGTTTTTCGTAGCCTTCGTTTTTCAATTCGACGGGTTGGACCAGATTCAGCGATAATTCCAGCGAAAGCCGGTTTACGGCATACTGCAGGGGCAAAAACGCCTGTACGGACATCAAGCCGAAAACGTTCCGGTCTTCTGCCGCCCTTCTGGGGAATTTGGCCATCAGGAATTGATCTCGGTTTTCCCATAATACCCCTGTTCCGCGTTGGAAAAGAGGCTCCGAAAACCGGGACAGCGGCACATTGGCCGTCCCGAAGGTTGCGCTGACTCCGGGAGAAAAACTGAAACAGCTTTTTTTGAGCCCTTTTTCGAAATACGCGCTGACGCCCGGGGTCAGCTGATGGGCCTTTTCCGCACCAAACAGGAAATCGTAATTCATCGAACCCGATATTTTTCCACGGGTGAAACTCAGGCCGGCACTGATGGCATGGGGAAGCGGGCTTTCGGCGCCTTCCGGATACAGGGAATAGCTGTAGCCCATGGAGGCGTACCAGTTGTCTGTCAGGGTCCGGCCGCAACCCAGGCTGAAATTGACCTGTGAAACTGCCGGATCGGATTCGCTGAGGTAAAGCGCACTTGCTCCGGCATAAACACCCGAGCGATGGTTGTAAAATACCGACGGGGACATTAAAAACTGGGTAACATCGAAATCCCTGCCGGATTGCAGCGCGTGGCTTTCATAACTCAGGCGCACCTGAAAGGTGGAAGGAAGGACGACTGTGGAATCCTGGGCATTTGCGGCAGAAACGCCTGCAAAGGCGATCAAGACGGGAATGAGGTATTTTTTCATGGTTTGAACGTTTCAGATCGATCCCCCGCAATGGGTTGGAATCAGGTTAATCGATGGGATTAAAATGCAGGTTCAAAAGCCCGCAGATCCCGCCGGCGGGGGAGCCACGTGATCTGCGGAGACCTTGGTTTGGGTATGTTCGGGCTGTTTTGCTTTTGGCCTTCAGGGTCAGAGACCGGCGCTTTTTTAATTGCCGCCGTTTCTGCGGTTGGCGGTATTGGTTTTGGTGGTGTTCCTGCGGTTGGTCGTATTACCGGCGGAGGTAGCGCTCTTGTTCTGGGCTGCCGCTTTGCCGACTTCCCGGCGTTGGGTGGAGTTCTCATCGGCCAGGGTGCGCCGTTCGGTGCTGTTCTCCCCGTAGGCGGCGGCAGCTTCTTCTTTGGTTACGCCGTCGGCGGCGACGGCTTTCCGTTCGGTGCTGTTTTCCTGGAACTGCCCCTGGCGCTGGGATTTGTTCTCTTCCGCTACCGGTTTGGCGATCTCTGCATTGGCCTGCCGGGTGGTCTGGCGATTACCCGAGTTTTCGGTGGCCGTTGTTTTGCGGTTGACCGAATTTTCCTGGTACACTTCTTTGGCTTTTTCAACGTTCGGATTGGTTTCCTGGGCCGTCAGGGGAGCGCCCGTCACAAACATAAAGGCGATCAGGGTCATTGCAGGGAAGACGTTTTTCAATACGTTTTTCATTGGTTGGAAATTTAAGTGTTGGTTAAATGAATTTGATTACGCCGCCAAAGGTAGGCGCGGCAAAAGGCGGGAATGAAATTGTTTCAACCACCGGCGCGGACGGTTCAACCAGTGGCCGGTTATCAGGGGTTAGTTGTAAGTTGTAAGTCGTAAGTCGTAAGTTGTAAGTCGTAAGTGGTAAGTCGTAAGTCGTAAGTGGTAAGTGGTAAGTGGGGATCTTTTGAGCGTAGTCGAAGGATAAGTCGGGTGTCCGTAGAGACGGAAGATTTTCCGGCGCGTTTTCCGGCGCATGCACCAAAATTCCCACCCCCATTTTAACGGCAACGCGGACCGTCAGATCAAGGTTAAGTAGAAAGGTTAAAGAAGCCTGGTGGCAGCGGCGATGGCATCAATGGGCCCATGTTGAATGGTATCGGGCTTAAGGTGTATGATTGAACCGCAGGGATTGTTCAAAACAGTGTTTTCACACAAAGACGAAAAAACGCAAAGATCTGATTTTTAGCAAGCTGCGCATGCTAAAAATCCGGTTGACACAAAATTCTGAACGGTCCCTAAAGAGGAAAACCTATCCTTAATGCACAAAACCTATTACAGCTCAGTATTGCTCCAAGGGAGTCCCTTCGGGGCAGTTCGCCAGTTGGCAGCATCCGGTTTCCAGTATCAAGCATCCCCCGTCCGCCATAGCTCTCAAGAGCGAAGGCGGGCAGCATCCAGCATCCCCCGTCCGCCATAGCTCCTCAAGAGCGAAGGCGGGCAGCATCCAGCATCCCCCGTCCGCCATAGCTCCCCAAGAGCGAAGGCGGGCAGCATCAAGGTTCAACCACGCCGCGGTGTGGCACTACTCTTTCTTCTTCCGCTCCCTATCCTCCAGCCGGTACTCATCCTGTTCCTTGCTTTCGCGCATCATGTCTTCGACGTCGTCCATTTCCGGGGATTCGGTAATGGCCTTCCAGTCAAAGTGCTCGCTAAAGGGGTCGAGGGCCATTTGCGGGTCGAAAAACCGGATGTCGGCGGGGATGGCGTTATACGGTTTGAAGTCCGGTTTATCGGTAAAAAAGTCGGCCAGATCGGTAGCGCCTGCGTCGTACTGGTTCAGATACGGCAATCCGAGGATATTCCAGAAGGTTTTGAACAGGCTGCCGAAACTGTAATGGGTATGACTGACGTAATCCCGTTTCACCCAGGGGGAGACCACCATCAACAGGCTTCGGTGGGCATCGATATGGTCGACGCCGTTCTGGGCATCGTCTTCCGTAATGACGATCATCATGCTCTTCCAGTATGGGGTCCGGGAGAGGTATTCAACAATGCGGCCGACGGCCAGGTCGTTGTCCGCCATATAGCTCTCCCGGAACGGATAACCCGCTTCCGGTCGTTCCCCGGCGCCGTGGTCGTTCGGGATGATCACCGTGATCAGTTGGGGCATGGTATCCTGTCCGCCCATCCATTTTTGATCGAACTCCCGTATGAACTGGTCGATCCTGAACTGGTCGGGAATGGCCGTGTTATAGGTGGGATACATTTTTGAAGTTCGCTCCTCAAGCGGTTGCGGCACCGGATAATTGACGTAATGCCGGATGCCTGTAAGCTTGTTGTCGGGTTCGTACAGGGCAGGTTCGAACATGATGCTGAACCCGAAATTGTAGAACCGGGCCTGGTGTCGTTCCAGGTGATCCCACATGGAGCCGGCCTCGTTGTAGTCTTCCGGATAAATTGCGCCGGCCGCCCCGTTCATGGCAAACACGCCCGGCGCTTTGGAATCCTCCCTGAAGCTCCGGTTGCCGCCGTAACTGGCCGCTGTGGATGTTTCGCACCATTCGTTGGGGTAGGTATTCACCAGCCAGCGATGACCGTCGGCGGATACGTCGGAATCCACGTAGAAATTATCCGAAACGGCAAATTGGGCCGCCAACGCCAGGTGGTTGGGCATAATGGTGGCGCCGGATACGGAACTGCTCTGGTCGCGATTGGTGAAATCCACCCCGCTGCCGTAACGCGCCAGGGTCGGATCGCCGTTTCCCTTCTCCACTTGTCCCATAACCTCATCGTAAGTGCGGTTTTCCTTGGAAATGAATACGATATGTTTGATCGGGCTTTCGCGCTGCCCCGGGTACAACGGAACCGGGTTTTCGGATCGTGCCTGGAATTCCGGATCCCCGGCATGGGCAAAATGAAAATTGTTGTCGATCACCTGTTGGGTCATGGCCGGAAGTTCGTCGTCCCCGGGCACGTCTACCACCTGGACGGTTCCCTTCATCAGGGCGCCGATATAGCTGCCTTCCGGCCCGATCTCAAAGTCGGCGCCGCCGTTTGGGCCGCTCCCGAACCCCTTGGCATTGGCAATGATCAGGCGTTTTCCGTCACGCGAAACCTCCACTTTGGAAGGGAACCAGCCGGTCGGTATATGCCCCAGCACCTTGAAGTCGGAAAGCCGGATAACCGCCACCGCGTTGATCCCGGATTCGGCGACATAGAGCCTTTTCTGATCCGGATCTACGGCCAGTCCGAACGGGATTACCCCTCTGAACTGGCGAAGCCGGTCGTCAAGGATAAGCGGGATCGTGCGAACCACGGTATCCTGTCCGGTTGAGATCACCGAAATATTGTCGTTATTCCCGTTGCTGACAAAAATATATTGGTCGGTGGCCACCAGCGAATTGGGGCTGGAACCGCCCACAGCGGGTATGTCTTCAACCAAAGCGCCCACCAGGTGCCCGGTCTTGATCCTGGCAACCACTTTCGGAGCTGTCGCGTTTTCCAGGTCAACCGTGAAAACGGAAAAAGCCTCCACTGCGTTGGGATCGCCAAGCCCCGGCACTTCCAGCGAATCTTCGTGAATCCCCTCCTTCATTTCCTCCGTATTGAATCCAAAAGGCGGAAAAAGGACCGGTTTGACGGCGGCGGAATCGCCGGGGCCGTTCTTGATCCAGGCATACTGGAACATCCCGACATTGGCCACATAAGCTCTTTTTTCATCCTTCGACAAGCAGACGCCGAACGGGTAACGCCCCACGGGTACCGAATGCATAACGGTGCGCGTTTCCGTGTCCGCAATGACCATTCTGAAGCCGATCTGGTCGACGGCATACAGGGTTTTTCCATCGGCGGATAACTTCAGGTCGCCGATATACCCATGGCTGTAATCCGAAGAAGCCGACCCGGATGCGCAATCGATGAAGCCCATCTTCTCCCCTGTTTGGGCGTCAAAAAGGAAGATCTTGTTTTCTTGTCCGCCGGCTACGTATATGGTTTTATTGTCCGGTGCAACGGCCAGCCCCATGAAGACCGAGGCCAGCACACCCCGGTCGGTAGATGGTCCGGGCGGCACTTGCCGGACTTCCGGGTGTTCGGACAGGATATTCCGGATAATGGTAATGGACAGCGGACTCGTCCCGGAATTGGCCGTGACAGCCAGGTTTCCGTCCGGGCTCAGGGTCAATCCGTAAGGGTGCGGCGCCGTTACAATGGTCTTGCCGACCGGCGTGATGAACCTGCCGTTGGGGATGACTGTTTTACCGGCCCGGTCTATATGGGTGTATTGTTCGCCCGCCGGAGCCGACAAAATCCACAGCGCGCTGTTGTCTTTTTTTGCGGTACAGGCCGCCAGTAAGACGGCCAGGAGCAGCAAGACGGGTAGGTTGGTTTTCACGTGTCTTGTTTTTAGTTGGTAAGATTTAAATGCGATCAACCATCAACATTGAGGTTGAAAGATACGGGGAATAACCGGTCTTCAGCGGGAATGACCTTTAAATGTATGTTACCTGATAACGGACTTATTCAATTATTTACCGTTGATCCATATGGTATCCCGGTCCGCGCAACACCTGTCCTGCACCGGCGCCGTTGTGTTTGCCGTCTTCGATCACGGGCAGCCCGTTGACAATGACCTGTTCGATACCGGTGGAGTAGGCGTGTGGATGGTCATAACTGGCTGTATCGCTCACCTTGTCCGGATCCAGCACCAGGATATCGGCAGCCATACCCACCAGGAGCAGCCCCCGGTCGTGGAGGTTGAATTTCTGCGCAGGCAGGGAAGTCATCTTCCGGATGGCGTCCTCCAGGGACAGGATGCCCAATTCCCGGACGTAGCGTCCCAGCACCCTGGCATTGGTCCCGTAAGCCCTCGGATGCGGATTGCCGACACCGAAGGCGGGAATGCCCGCATCGGAGGCCACCATGGCATAGGGCAACCGCATGAGCGTCTTCACGTCCTCTTCGTTCATTTTATGGTACACCATCTGCACCCGTCTTCCTTTGGCGACCATGTCGATGACGGTCTCCATTTCGTCCTTCGTTTTCGGTTTTTTGACGGACAGGGCGGTAATTTCGGTGATGTTCTTCCCGTTCAGGGTCGAATCCCAGGGACAGCCGGCGACCACGGCGTAGGCATAGTTTTTGAAACCGGTCCGGGCCAGCATGGTTTTCATTTCGCTCAGGACCTTTTTGCGGGTAGCGCGGTCGGTGAGGCGGGCGGCCACCTCTTCATTGGTGCCCTCGCGCGACCATTCCGGCAGCAGGACATCCAGTCCGGTTGAACTGGCGGTATAGGGATACTGATCCACGGTGACATCGACGCCTTTTTTCCGGTAGGATTCCACGAGCCGGATCATTTCGCCGGTGCGGCCCCAATTGGTCTTGCCGGTGATCTTGAAATGGCTGATCTCTACCGGAATGCCGGATTCTTCCCCGATAACGGCGGCCTCATTGATGGCATCCAGCACCCGGTCGTCCTCCTGGCGGATATGGGATGCATAAACCCCGCCGTAGGTATGGGCAACCCGGGCCAGGGCGACAATTTCGGGTGTTTTGGCGAATGCACCGGGCAGGTAGATCAGGCCGGTAGAAAGGCCGACGGCGCCTTGTTCCATACCTCGCTGAACGAGGGTTTCCATATTCTGCAGCTCCTCCGGGGTGGGATCGCGGTCCTCATTACCCATGACCGTACGCCTGACGGAATTGTGCCCGATCAGCGAGGCAATATTGATGGACAGCTTTTTGGTCTCCAGTTCCCTGAACCAGTTGCCGATATCGATCCGGGATCCGCCGCAATTGCCGGTAACGAGCGTGGTGACCCCATCATGGAGGAAATTGCGGGCTGCGGGCCGGTTCTCAATGGAGCCTTCCACATGGGCATGCACATCGATGAATCCCGGACAAACCACCTTGCCGGCAGCGTCGATGGTCTTGACGGCAAGTGCACCGGAAAGATGTCCGATCGCTGCGATCTTGCCGTCCTTCACCCCGATATCCGCCAGGCGCCAGGGGTTGCCGGTCCCGTCAATGACCTTGCCGTTGAGGATGAGGATGTCGAAATCCTGTCCGGACAGTGAGAAAGTGCTACTGAGCAACAGCAGAACGCAGAGCATTTTTTGCATGATCCCCTTTTTTTGGGGAAAATACGAAAAATGTATATTTGCGAAAGGATTCTACGATAAAGGCATCAACCGCCTTAAACTGACTGATCGCGAAATACAGGGCTCGGGCCTGTTTTTTGTATCCATAAGTTCAAATGGAAAAACCGTCACGAAGCGCGTGTTTAAAAACTAAGTTTTCGCGATATCCGGGTATTACTTCGCCTCACTTTTTTCTTCCGGGTCGAAGTAATACCAATTTTCTCTTTCCCTTTTAATTTTACTGCATGAACCGCATTATTTCCTTCCTGCTTTCCATGTTTTTATGGACCTCGCTGCCCGCTGCTGTAATTTATGTTAACCAGGCCGCTACCGGCGTCAATACCGGCGAATCCTGGGAAAATGCTTTCCTGGATTTGCAGTCCGCCCTGGCTACCGCCCAGCCGCTGGACGAGATCTGGATAGCAAAGGGAACTTATAAACCGACTTCGGGGACGGATCGAAGTGCTACTTTTTTCGTTTCCAATGGAGTGAGGTTGTACGGCGGATTTGAAGGATTTGAAATATCGATAAATCAAAGGGACTGGGAAGGCAATCATACAATTTTAAGCGGTAACATAGGGGAAGAATTTGATTTACAGGATAATTGTTATCATGTTATTACAGTAAATAACAGCTCAGAGCTAATTATTTTAGATGGAATAATTATTTTTTCAGGATATGCAGATCAAGCTGACCAGGGAGAAGGCGGTGGTATTTTGCTTGATGCAACAAATAAAGAATCTTTAATCAAAATTGACATTAAAAATTGTCAAATAAAAGAAAATTACGCAGGATTCGGCGGCGGAATAGCAGCCCTGGCTACAAAAGGAATCATTAAATTAAATATTCTTTTTTCAACAATAAGGGACAATATCGCTGATGCATATACGCCAGCTCAAAGGTCAGGAGGTGGAGGGATCGGTGTAATAGCAGGTCAGGGCAATACTGCCGTTACATGTCTAAACACTCAGATTTTATTCAATGAGGGGAGTTTTACCAGAGGAGGAGGAATTTATTTTACAGATTTTAACAATGAGGAAGGTGCGCCTCCTGACGAGTTTAAAATCATTGACTGCCAATTTGAAGGAAATTACAGTCCCTTCGGAGGTGGGGCAATCAGATCTCAAATAAGCACGGATTCTTTCCCAGGTGAAATTTCAGGATCCATTTTTTTTAACAATGAGGCTGGCCTTCAATCTGAAGAAGGCAATGGAGGTGCCCTTAATCTTATAGGGTATTTTAATATCACAAATTGTGAATTCAAAAAGAATGGATCATCAAATGGCGGAGCAATCTATTTCTTCGCATCAAAAAGTAAAATCGCGAATTGCCTGTTTAATGGAAATGAAGCTTTGAATGGAGGCGCTGTTGGCGGTTTTGCAGATTATTCTCAATTTCTAAATTGCACCTTTTTCAATAATTCCGCTTTGAACCAAGGTCATATCTCCAGCGGCGCCATAGAAGATTCCCTTTATAACTGTATTTTTTGGGATACAACAGGGCTCAATCCTGACAACTACTTCAGCGGCGGCGCTTTCTATTTTGAAAACTGCCTTTTGAATATGGATTCTTGCCCGGCGATCTCCACACAATGGCCTAAAATCGATTGCGGTCCCGGCAATATCTTCAACCAAGCACCCCGGTTCATTTCTCCTTCAACCGGTGATTTCTCCCTTCACCGCTGCTCTCCTGCCATAGATGCCGGCACGGACAGCCTGTTGAATACCTGGAATATTCAGACCGACATCTCCGGCTTGCCCCGAACCGAAGGCCCCCGGCCGGATATCGGCGCGTATGAATCCCCCGGATTTCGTGTTAATTTGACTTCTTCGGATCCCGGCTGCTACGGCGAAGCAACCGGGCAAATAGAAGCCGTCGTTGACAATGGTGTGGCGCCCTATCAAATCAATTGGTCAAATGATTCCACCGGTTTATCTCTGTCGAAGCTTAATCCGGGAACCTACAGCATGACATTAACCGACAGCGAGAGTTGTACGGTTATTAATCAGGTGGAAATCTCATCGCCTGATTCTCTTTCCGTTTGGTACAACGTTACGGGAGTCAGCGGGCCTGGCCTGAATGACGGCAGCATTCAAATCGACAGTATTCACGGCGGCACACCTCCGTATTTATATCATTGGAACACCAATGACACAACTGCTTCACTTTCAGGATTGGCTGTTGGAGACTATGATTTATCTGTAACCGATCAAAACGGATGTCTGAAAACGCTTTCATTTGAGGTCTCTCTGGTCTCCGCTGTCCGGAATCTTCCGGATCAATTGGAAGCCTATATATCACCGAATCCGGTAAAATACGATTTGCCCGCTGTTTTGCACCTGAGTGGATTAAGCATCCGGCCGGCTTTCATCCGCATCATTGACGCTTCGGGAAAAACGATCTGGTTTAAGCCAATTCCTTCCGGCACAACCGCCGAAATAAACACAGAATTGCCGACAAATCTTCCCGATGGAATCTATTTTATCTCCATCCATAGTGAAGAGAATAATATAATCCGGCCGTTGAAATGGATGGTAGGTAAGGATTAAAAGTCAAAGGATAAAAGTAACGCGACATGCTGAAATTTAAGCGGAACCATGCAAAAAATGGCAGGCTTACACCCTAAATCCGCTGATTTAGTTATACTCAATGGTAATAGGTTTTGTGCATTTGCCAGCACCCGCCCCTGGCCCCTACCTATCCTTAATGCACAAAACCTATTACAGCTCAGTATAGCTCCAAAGGAGTCCCTTCGGGGCAGTTCGCCAGTTGGCAGCATCCGGTTTCCAGTATCAAGCATCAAGCACCCAGCATCCCCCGTCCGCCATAGCTCCCCAAGAGCGAAGGCGGGCAGTATCCAGCATCAAGTATCCAGCACCCAGCATCAAGCATCAAGCATCCAGCATCATATCGCCTCGGCGTGGCGCCAACTACCACCCCCCGGAAGCTCCGCCGCCGCCGAAACCGCCGCCGCCGAAACCACCGAAGCCGCCGCCGCCAAAGCCGCCGAAACCACCGCCGCCGCCGCCGCTATGGCCGCCGCCGCCGGTATTCCAGCCGCCACCGGGAAAGACCACCCAGCCGCCGCCCCTGCGCGGGTAAGATCGTTGTTTGGGGTAATTGTAGCGCCCGTCCTTGTAGTATCCGCCGTCATTGTCGTCGTCTCCGCCAGGAGGGCCTTTTTTGCTGAAGGCAATGAGCAGGAAAATAACGACCATCAGCACCATGATGATCCAGACAATGGGGATGCCGCTGCCGCCCTTTTGCGGCAAATCGTTGGTGTATTCGCCTTTCCCGAGGGCCATAATGGCGTCGGTGGCCCGGTCGAGGCCTTCGTAGAATTTACCTTCCTTGAAGGCAGGGGTAAGGATCTCGCGGATGATGCGGCCGGCCATTACGTCGGGCAGGAAGCCTTCGGAGCCGTAGCCGGTGAGGATGGTCACCTTGCGTTCCTGCTTGGCGACGTAGATCAGTACGCCGTTGTCCTTTTTCTCATCTCCGCCGATGCCCCATTTGCGGGCCAGTTTATGGGCGTAATCAAACACCTCCTCCCCTTCCAGGGATTCCTCGGTCACGACGGCGATCTGGGTGGAGGTCTCTTTGGCGTAATTGCTTAGTTTATCCCCCAGGCTCACCACCTGATCGCGGGTCAGCAGACCGGCAAAATCATTGACCAGAAAATTGGTAGGCTCGGGGATCTGCTTTTGGGCAAACGCGGAAGTCAACCCAAAGATCCCCAGCAGGAACGGTAATATGACGCGGTATTTATGCATTTTTTAGTCGTAAGTCGTAAGTTGTAAGTCATTAGTAGCGACGTAAGATTTTACGTCGCATAAATAAGATTTTACGTCGCATAAATAAGATTTTACCTCGCATAAATAAGATTTTACCTCGCACAATAAAATTTTACGTCGCAGAAGCAAGATTTTACATTGCAGAAGCATAAGTAAAATATCATGTCGCACAAGTAAATCTCACCCCGGTTAAATGATACCCCTTCCGGGCATAAGCCGTCGATTCGCAGTCGTACAGGGACGGCCGAAAACAGGTCAGTTGCAGGGTGTCGGGTTGCGGACCGGCGTTACGAATAGGAGATGTCGTCGGGCAGTTCGTTCGGGTTTTCTTCCTCGCCGGTGACCGGGAAGTGGGCCTGCAGTTTGTCGCCGATCTTCTCGATGGCTTTCACCACGCCTTCGCAGTACTGGCCTTTTTTGAATTGGGCGACCATCAGGTTGCGTTCATCTTCCCAGAAATTATCCGGCAGGACGTCGTCGATCCCTTCGTCGCCGATGATGGCGAACTGCTTTTCCGACGGCACGATCACGATCAGCACCCCGTTATGGGCCTTGGTATCGTGCATGTTTAGCCGGTGGAAAATGCCGACGGCGTCGTCCAGGATATTGCCGCTGCTCTTCCTTTCAAGGTGAACGCGGATCTCTCCCGTTGTTCGTTTTTCAACGGCCTGAATAGCCCCGATGATCCGCTGCTCTTCTTCAGGAGAAAAGAATTTTACCATACCGGCCATGATTAAAACTCAACCTTTGGCGCATTCTGGGCGCCTTCCTGGGCTTCGAACTGCGTTTTGCGATCAAATCCGAGGATGGATGCAAACAGGCTGCCCGGGAACTTCCGGATCTTTGTATTGTACGTCGTAACGACTTCATTAAAATCGTTGCGCGCCACTTTGATGCGGTTCTCCGTGCCTTCCAATTGGACCTGCAGGTCGCGGAAATTGGCATTGGCCTTCAGTTCGGGGTAGTTTTCAGAGACGACCAGCAAGCGGCCGAGGGATGAAGACAGGCCGGCCTGCGCTTCCTGGAAAGCTTTCATCTGTTCCGGCGTGATGTTGCTGGGGTCGATATTGATGCTGGTGGCCTTTGCGCGGGCTTCGGTCACGGCCGTTAGGGTTTCCTGCTCAAAACCCGCCGCTCCTTTTACGGTGCTGACCAGGTTCGGGATCAGGTCCGCCCGGCGCTGGTATTCGCTTTGTACGTCGCTCCAGGCTTTGGACACCTGTTCATCCAGGCCGACAACACTGTTATTGAAATTGCATCCGCTGATGAACAGAATGCCTCCCAATCCAACCAGAACGGCGATAATAACGATTGATCTCATGTATGGCTTTGTTTTTTGTTTCTACAAATTTACAAATAATTGGCCGGAAAGGTTCTGATTTTTCGAGGAACGTTGGGAAATGGTCGATTGATTCGATTGTTCGATTGATTCGATTGATCGATTGATTCGATTGATCGATTGATTCGATTCTTCGATTGATTCGATTCTTCGATTCTTCGATTGATTCGATTCTTCGATTCTTCGATTCTTCGATTGATTCGATTCTTCGATTCTTCGATTGTTCGATTGATTCGATTGTTCGATTGATTCGATTCTTCAATTCTTCGATTGTTCGATTCTTCGATTGATTCGCCACGCCGCGGCGTGGTCGATTCTTCGATTGTTCGATTCTTCGATTGACCTTGCTTTCAGTTCCTGGATTCCTCAAATCCTCAAATCCCCACCTCCCAAAATCCCCAGGATCTCCTCCGCAGCGCCAAGTGGCGATCTTGTCCCTTCCAGCACTTCCTTTTCCAGCGCGGGCAGCCTTTCCCTGGCTTTCGGGTGGATTTTGACCAGGTTGCGGAGACCGGCATCCAGCGCGTCGTGAAACCAGAAGCGGGTCTGTTCCCTGCGGTTTTCGGCCATGAATCCGGAAGTTTGGACGGTGTCGAAGAAAGTGGTGATTACCTGCCAGATCGCCCCGATCCCGGTATTGTTCAGGGCGGAACAAGTCAGCACCTCGGGCGTCCACCCGCTTGTTTTAGGTGGAAAAAGGTGAAGGGCATTGCGATAGGCGGCCTGCGCCTTACGCGCAAAGGTAAGTCCGTCGCCATCGGCTTTGTTGACGGCAACCAGGTCGGCCACTTCCACGATCCCGCGTTTGATGCCTTGCAGTTCATCGCCGGCGCCGGGCAGCAGCAGGAGCAGAAAGCAATCGACCATGCTTTGGACGGTGGTTTCCGACTGCCCTACGCCGACCGTTTCCACGATGATATCCGAATAACCGGCTGCTTCGCAAAGGAGGATGGTTTCGCGGGTCTTGCGGGCTACGCCGCCGAGGGTGTCGCCTGCGGGACTTGGGCGGATGAATGCGCGTTCGTCCAGCGACAAGGTTTCCATCCGGGTTTTATCCCCCAGGATGCTGCCGCCCGTGATCCGGCTGCTGGGATCGATGGTCAGGACGGCCAGGTTGCCGCCGTCTGAGAGAATGACCTTTCCCAGCGCCTCGATAAAAGTGCTTTTACCTGCGCCGGGCGCGCCGCTGATCCCGATCCGGCGTGAAGGCACGCGGTGGGGCAGGCAAAGGTCGACTACGCGGCCGGCAAGGGCCTGGTCGGCGGCCAGGGTACTCTCAATCAGGGTGATGGCCTTGCTCAGGAGCACGCGATCGCCGGCCAGTACGCCTTCCGCATAGGCTTCCGGTGAGAGGCGGCCGGTCCGTCGCCGTTGCAAGTCCGGATTGATGGGCGAAGCAGGGTCGCCGGCAGGTGGTTCGTTAGCCTTTTTACGGCTCATGTGCGCAGGTATTGCCGGTGGCTAAGGTAGTCAAAAACGCGGGATTTTGGAATTCAGAAAGATTTGCCGATTTTGCTCCCATTATGGACGGACTACAACGAAAACTCACCCTCTACGGCCTGACCATGATCGCTGTAGGGAGTTGCATCGGGGCGGGGATCTTCATTACCCCCTACAAGATCGTGCAGGCGCTCCCGCACAACGGGTACGTATTGGTGATCTGGGCGATAGGCGGCCTGATCGCGCTTACCGGTGCGCTCACCTTTGCTGAATTGGGCGCCATGTTTCCAAAGGCCGGCGGCGTATACGTTTTCCTGAAGGAAGGGTACGGCAACATGACCGGATTCCTGTACGGCTGGGTAACCCTGCTGGTGATCAATACGGGTTCACTGGCCGCATTGGCCATCATTCTGGCGGAATACCTCACCTTCTTTTTCCCGATATCCGGTGAAGGCAAGATCCTGCTGGCCATGGGCGTCATTGCCGGGTTGACGCTGATCAATATCCGGGGGGTAAGCGTGAGCCAGTGGCTGAGCAATGTGTTCACCGGGTTGAAATTGCTGGCCATCGCCGGGATCGTCGTCCTGGGGATCGTCTTTTACGACCCCGAGCGGGTGCAGCTGTCCTTTTCGCTGGCCAATAACATACCGGAACACCTGCCGAAGGCGCTGCTGCTCGCACTGATCGGCGTCCTGTGGTCATTCGGCGGCTGGCACCACGCGTCGTATATGGCCGGCGAGGCGATCAACCCGCAGCGGACGGTCCCCCGGGCCATGATGCTGGGCGCGCTGATCGTGACGGTCACGTACCTGCTGGTCAACCTGGGCTACATGCTCCTGTTGCCGATTGAGGCCATCAAGGAATCTACGCGCATTGCCGGGGATGCCGCCCAGGCCGTACTGCCCAACGGCGGACAATTGGCGGCGCTGGCCATTGCCGTTTCCGTGTTCGGCACGATCGGGATCTACACCATGTCGGCGCCCCGGATCTACTTCGCCATGGCCCGCGACGGCATATTTTTCGAGCGGCTCGCCCGGGTTCATCCCCGGTTTCATACCCCGGCAACCGCTATGATCATCCAGGCTGCCTGGGCCATTCTGCTGCTGTTGTTCTGGGGCAGCTTTGAGAATCTGATCTCTTATGTGACCTTTATGGATATCGCGTTCATGGCGCTGGCAGGTTTTGTGGTCATCCTTTACCGGCTCAGACAACCCGGGCTTGAACGCCCCTACAAGGTTTGGGGATACCCCGTCGTTCCGATCATCTTTATCGGCATTTCGGCGGCTTTTACGGTGAGCACCCTGATCCAGCAACCCGTACAGGCATTGGGCGGACTTTTGCTGCTGGCAATCGGGATTTTTGTGTATATTGGGGTCAGAAAGGGGGATGGAGGAGGGGAGGAATTGAGGAATTGAGGAATTACCTCCTTCGCTCCTGATGAGCTACGGCGGTCGGGGGAGGAATTGAGGATTTGCCGCCTTCGTCACCCTCATGGCGTGACTACGGCCGCCGGAGGTTGGATTTGAGGAGGGCGTTGATTATGACCTAAGGGTTTATAATTATACGGTGTGAAATTAATTTATGCGACGTAAAATCTTACGTTGTCACATCCGATTTCTATGGAGCAACTGCCGATGTTCGAAAATGAGGATGATCTCAAGCGCTACTACACCATCGGTGAGGTCGCTGAGGTATTCGGCGTTTCCAAGTCGCTGATCCGGTATTGGGAAAAGGAATTCGATTTTCTGCGCCCGCACAAGACCGGGCGGGGCGACCGGCGCTTCACCGCCCAGAACATCGAGCAGGTCCGCGTAATTTATACCCTGGTCAAGGAACAGGGATTTACCCTGGAAGGCGCCAAACGGGAATTGAAGGAACGCAAGGTGCGCGATAAGGAGCGTGCCGAGTGGATCGCGCGGCTGGAGCAGATCAGGGGGTTTTTGGTGGAATTGCGGGATCATTCGGCGGACTTATCGGCGGACTTATCGGCGGACTAAAGTCCGCCGAAAGCCAGCCGAAAGCCATCGAAATTCAGGATATTTATCATGCCATGTCAAAGCATCTTTTCTGGTTGCCGATCGTTTGTTTGATTACTGCCTGTTCGCCTTCATTGCCCGACGACGTCAGATCGGCCATGGAGACCCTGCCTGATAAAATTGATTTCAACCTGCACGTCAAACCGATCCTGAGCGACCGGTGCTTTTCCTGCCACGGGCCCGATTCGAACAAACGAAAGGCCGGCTTGCGACTCGACCAGGCCGAATCCGCATACGCTGAACTGACCGAGCATCCCGGGTATTTTGCCGTCAAACCCGGCAAGACCGGCCACAGTCAGCTGGTCAGCAGGATCCTGACCGAAGACCCCGAATTGATGATGCCGCCGCCGGCATCCGATCTGGTGCTGTCCTCCGCGGAAAAAGCCATCCTGATCCGCTGGATCAAACAGGGTGCGGTGTACAAACCGCTTTGGTCGCTCATTCCGCCGGAAAGGCCTAAGTTGCCCGAAGTGAGCCACAAAACCTGGCCCAAAAACGGCATCGACTATTTCATTCTCCAAAAAAACGAACTGCAAAGCAGGCAACAGGCCGAAGAGGCAGACAAGGAAACCCTTTTGCGGCGGGTCAGCCTCGACTTGACAGGCTTGCCTCCGACACTGGAAGAGATCGACGCCTTTCTGGCCGACACCGATCCAAATGCCTACGAAAAAGCGGTAGACCGGTTGCTGGCCTCTCCCCATTTCGGCGAACGGATGGCCACGGACTGGATGGACCTGGCCCGGTTTGCGGACACCCACGGCTATACCGTTGATCGTTACCGGGATATGTCGCCCTGGCGGGATTGGGTGATCCGGTCCTTCAATGAAAATATGCCCTACGACCGGTTTGTGACGTGGCAACTGGCCGGCGACCTGCTGCCCGACCCCACCCGGGATCAGATCCTGGCCACCGGCTTCAACCGCAACCACCAGCAAAACATGGAAGGTGGGATCGTGGAGGAAGAGTTCAGGGTAGAATACGTGGCCGACCGGACCAATACGCTCGGCACGGCCTTTATGGGGCTCACCCTGGAATGCGCCCGGTGCCATGACCACAAATTCGACCCCGTCAGCCAAAAGGATTACTACCAGCTGTTCAGTTTTTTCAACAATGTGAAAGAAGCCGGACAGATCAGTTGGGACGACGCCCTCCCCGCCCCTACCCTGCTGCTGACCGACGAAAAGGTTGACAGTATCGCCCGGTTTCTCGACCGGCAAATTGCAGCAGCCGAAAACCGGATCGAACAAGCGAAGAACGACCTTGAGCCGGCATTTGAAACCTGGCTGGCCAATCAGAGAACAGCTCTGAAGGCAACCCCCTACCCCGCCGGATTGATCGGTCGTTTCGACCTCAATTCGCCGCAGATCGCCAATCTGCTGAACCCGCGCCAGCAGGGAGAGATGCGCCAGCAGGATGTAAATGCCTTTATCGCTCCTGTCCTGGTCCCGGGTAAATACGGCAATGGCCTGCTGATGGACGGCGACGCCTGGCTCGACCTCGGCGGCGTCGGCGCATTCGAACGGGACGCCCCATTTACGGTCGGGATCTGGGTCAATTTGCCGGACAGCCTCCACAACGGCGTGATCTTCCATCAGGGTATCGGAGCGGCGCTGTACAATTTCCGGGGTTTCCACCTGGCGATCAAAAACGACCGGCTGGAAATGCTCATGGCGCATGTTGCCCCGTACAATGCCATCATTGAGTATGCCGAAAACCCGCCCCGCAACCAATGGATCCACCTGGCCATGACCTACGACGGCTCCAGCGCCGCCGCCGGGCTGAAAGTATACCTTAACGGCGTTGAGCTCCCTACCAAAGTGGACAACGACCTGTTGTACAAAAGCATTCAATTCCACTTCGGGGGCCAACCGGAACCCGGCATCCAGATCGGCGCACGCTGGCGGGGAATCGGCATCAAGGACGCTGTGGTGGATGAGATTACCGTATTCGACCGCGAGCTGGCAGCGGCGGAAGTTTTGCAGCTTTTCGACCCCGGCGCATTTCAAAACCTGCTGAACAAGCCGGCAGAACACCTTGCCGCTGAAGACAAAACCCTTTTGAAAACCTGGTATTCAGCCCATGCCGCACCGGGTCAAACCCAAATGCAAAAGGATCTGCAAAATCTGCGGCGACGCAGAAACGAGACCACCGATACGGTCAGGCAGATCATGGTCATGGCTGAAATGCCCGCGCCCCGCCAGGCCCATATCCTGGTGCGCGGCCAATACGATGTGTACGGCGACCCGGTTTCCGCCGATACGCCTGAAAGGATTTTGCCGATGCCGGCCGACCTGCCCAAAAACCGGTTGGGACTGGCGGAATGGCTGTTTCTGCCCGATCATCCGCTGACGGCGCGGGTGGCTGTGAACCGGCTCTGGCAGCAATTTTTCGGCGCCGGACTCGTGCGTACTTCGGAGGATTTCGGCAACCAGGGCGAAATGCCTTCCCACCCCGAGCTGTTGGATTGGCTGGCGGTGGAATTCCGGGAATCCGGTTGGAATGTCAAACAGATGGCCAAGCTGATCGTCCTGTCGGCCACCTACCGGCAATCCTCCAGGGCCGCTTCCCGGGCAGCCCATGAAGACCCCAAAAACAGGTTCCTGGCGCGCGGTCCATCATTGCGGCTGACAGCAGAAATGCTCCGGGATAACGCCCTGGCAGCCTCAGGATTGCTGGTGGACAAAATCGGCGGCCCCAGCGTGAGGCCTTACCAGCCGCCCGGACTGTGGAAGATCAACGGCGCGGCGTACCGGCAGGACAGCGGAGCCGATCTGTACCGGCGCAGCCTCTATACCATTTGGAAACGCACGGTACCCTACCCCACCCAGGCCACCTTTGACGCGCCGACCCGGGACCGGTGCACCGTCAGGCGGCAAAAAACCAGCACGCCGCTGCAGGCCCTGGTGCTGATGAACGACCCCGTTTATGTGGAAGCAGCCAAAGTATTGGGCGGGACCATCTCCCGGGCTGAAACCGTGGAGTCGGGCATTCAAACCGCATTCCGGAAACTTGCCGGGCGGCAGCCGGCGCCTGAAGAAATGCAGGTTTTGAATGAATTGCAAAAAACCGAATACCAGAAATTTTCCGCCCATCCGGAAAAGGCGCAAGGCTGGCTTGGATCAGGAGAATCAGGGATTGATCCGGCCATTGACCCGGCCCTGCTGGCGGCCAATACCGTGGTGGCGAGTACGATATTGAACGCGGATGCGGTGATGGTGAAACGGTAGAGGAGACGGGGCCCGACTCCGCCAAGGCTTCGGTGGACGGTGGACGGGGCCCGACTCCGCCAAGGCTTCGTCGGACGGGGGACGGTTGTTGTAGCTTCGACTTCGTTCAGCTACCCGACTGACCACTGCCCCCCTCCTTCGCTGAAGCTACGGCGGGCGGAGCCTGACAACTGATCACTGTTTCATGGTTGTTCGTCCGTTGCAAAGGCGGAATGGCGCCTTACTACCTGACTTACGACTTACAACTTACGACTTACAACTTACGACTTACGACTTACAACTTACGACTTACAACTTACGACTTACAACTTACGACTGAGGATACTTCTATGGAAGGTTTGATAAAAAGGATGATCACCGCAGGATTTTTTGTCGGCATAATGCTGGCAGGATTATATGGTGGTCGGCTGACCTTTGTGCTGCTTTTCGGTATCATTGCAGCCATATCGCTGTGGGAGTTTTTCGGCATCGTTCTGGACAAGGTCTC
Organism: Lewinellaceae bacterium; assembly: GCA_020636325.1. Classification (GTDB taxonomy): domain Bacteria; phylum Bacteroidota; class Bacteroidia; order Chitinophagales; family Saprospiraceae; genus JACJYC01. Next base: position 28,492 of record JACJYC010000024.1, on the reverse strand, counting down.
GCGTCGCGACCGGCTGCGGAAATTTTTGGGCATGCTGCTGGGGTTGATGCCGATCGTGCTGGCTACGATCCTTCAACTGGGGCTGGCCGGCAGCCGGGAAGCTTTTCTGGCGGTCGCTTCCCTGCTGTTTGCGCCTGCCATTTTCCTTTCCTTCGTCTATGAGTTGTATACGCAGTCGGAAAAACCGTTTGTGAATATCGCCTTTGTCATTCTGGGCATGGTATATATCGGCGTGCCGTTCTCGCTGCTGGAATTCATTGCGTTCAACGGGGAGCATTTCTATGCTGACATCGTGCTTGGGCTGTTGTTGTTGAGTTGGGCAAATGACACCGGCGCTTACCTGTCGGGATCCAGGTGGGGGAAAACGCCGCTTTTCCAACGCATTTCCCCCAAAAAGACCTGGGAGGGGTCCATCGGCGGCGCGTTGATCACATTTGTAATTGCGGCTATTCTGGCTTATTTTTTCAAGGATCTTACCCTGACCAACTGGCTGATACTGGCCGCCATCATCATCGTTTTCGGCACGCTCGGCGACCTGGTGGAATCCATGCTCAAGCGCAGCCAGCACCTCAAGGATTCGGGCACCATCATGCCCGGCCACGGCGGCCTGCTCGACCGCTTCGACGGGTTTATCTTTATGCTGCCTTATGTGGCGGCTTATTTGTTGCTGGTACGATAAATGATCGTGTACAGCTCATGTTGGAAACTTTTACGGGCCGGTTGCAGTTTTAATATGCGGATGGAATAAGTTTTAAGCTGCTATCCTTATATTTGCTATTTACCATCCTTATTTTTATTTTATTATGAACCCACTCCTTGAAAGAATCACGGTCAATCCGCAAGTTTGTTTCGGAAAGCCATGTATTAAGGGCACCCGGATCTGGGTTTCCTTAATCCTCGATTATCTATCTGCGGGAGAAAGTATGGACAATATCCTCGAAGCGTATCCGCAGATCCGGAAAGAAGATATTTTTGCTTGTATTGCTTACGGATCCGCTATGTCAAAAGAGCATTTTGTCGATATTAAGATTAATGCAGCCTGAAAATGTTGCGATTCAAGCTCGATGAAAATTTCAGTCCATCATTAACTTTAAAGTTTAAAAAGCGCGGATTTGATGCAGAATCCGTATTGGATGAAAAACTTTCCGGCTCCCCGGATGAAGATATTTTCAATATTTGTAAACTGGAGAACCGATGTCTCATTACCCTTGATCTGGACTTTTCCAACATTATTCGATTTCCTGCCGATCAAACAAATGGAATCATAGTTGTTCGCCCCAACAGGCCTGCAAACTTTGAGGTCATGCAGACCATGACAAACCTGTTATTAGATCAGTTATCAAAAAATGATCCGAAAGGCTGTCTATGGATACTTGAACCCCATCAACTTAGAATCCGAAAACCGGAAACGGAATAATCAATAACAAAATGAGAACCAGAACACCCATCATGTTCGCGCTGATCCTGCTTTCAGCGCTTTTCGCATTTCAGGGATGCAAAACCCAACTTGCGGAGCAACCCGATCTGCCCACCCCCGACTCCGATCAGGGCGGCATTCACCTGCCCGATGATTTCGGGGCCGTTGTTGTAGCCGATACCCTCGGCCGCGGCCGGCACCTGTTCGTCAATGACAACGGGGATGTATACGTCCGCCTGATCCGGTCCAACAACAATAAAGGCATCGCCATCCTGCGGGATACCACCGGCGACGGCAAGGCGGATATCACGGAATATTTTGCAGATAACTCCTTCGGCACCGAGGTCAAAAAGTACAAGGGTTACCTGTATTTCTCCTCTCCCACGTATATTATGCGGGCAGCCCTGAAAGCGGGGGAAATGATGCCCGACAGCAAGATCGATACCATCATCACCTTTCCCGATTCCACCCTGCAGGGCCACTCCTCCAAATCCTTTACTTTCGACGGCAAAGGAAATATCTACGCCAATATCGGTTCGCGGACCAATGCCTGCCAGGAAACCCCGCGTTCGCCGGGCTCCAAAGGCAAAGATCCCTGTCCGGAATTGCCCTACCGCGCCGCCATCTGGAAATTCAATGCCGAAAAGATCGGGCAGGTCCAGAACGACGGAACGCCTTACGGGATCGGCATCCGGAACACGGTCGGCCTGACCTGGGACCCCGACGTGGACAAGCTCTTTGCCGTGCAGCACGGACGCGACGACCTGCACCGCTTCTGGCCGGAGCTCTATACGCCCGAACAAAGCCGCGACATGCCGGCCGAGGAATTCCTGATGGTGGAGGAAAACGACAACTTCGGGTGGCCGTATTGCTACTACGACCAGTTCCAGGGCAAAAAAATGCTTTGCCCGGAATACGGCGGCGACGGCAAAACGCAAGGCCGCTGCGAAGGCATCAAATCGCCGCTGGTGGCATTCCCGGGCCACTGGGCGCCCAATGACGTGCTGATTTATAAGGGCAATATGTTCCCCGAAAAATACAAGAACGGCGCTTTCATCGCTTTCCACGGCTCCTGGAACCGCCTCAATTTCGAGCAGGCCGGCTTCCTGGTGGCATTCGTGCCCATGAAGGACGGCAAGCCGACCGGCGACTACGAGATCTTTGCCAACGGCTTCCCCGGGCCGCAGCAGATCGTCAGCACCGGCGACGCGACCTACCGCCCCTGCGGACTGGCAGAAGGCCCCGACGGGTCGCTCTACGTAGCCGATTCCCAGCAAGGCCGGGTTTGGCGGATCTATTATTACGGCGAGGGCTCGGGTATCACCAGCAAACCGGTAGAAAACCTGACGGCTGATGCCGGCAATTCAAGCGGCAGCGCCGACCTGACCGGCGCTATGGCCCTGGGCAAAACCGTATATGACCAGTACTGCAAGGTCTGCCATATGGCCAACGGCAGAGGCGTACCCAACCTCAACCCGCCGCTCAAAGGCACGGATTGGGTCCTGGGTGAAAAACCGCGGCTCATCAATGTCGTCCTGCAAGGGTTGAACGCGCCCATCGAGATCAACGGAGAAAAATTCCAGAACGCGATGGCGCCCCACGCTTTCCTGTCGGATGAGCAGATCGCCGGCGTGCTGACCTTTATCCGGGGCAGCTTCGATAACCAGGCGGGCGAGGTGACGGCGGAAGAAGTGGCGGCCGAACGGGCGAAGCTTCAATAACTGACTGATCCAAAATTCCCGGGTTGCAGTCGGCCGACTGCAACCCGGGAATTAAAAAGCCGAATCATGTTCAAACCGCAAAGACTGAAAATCGACGTTTCCGAAGCAATCGGCACGGTTTCCGGGTTGCTGATCCTGCCGGAAGACGCTTTCGCCCTCTTGGTATTGGGCCACGGCGCCGGCGCCGGTATGGAGCACAGCTTCATGGAGGACCTGGCGCAACGGCTGGCCGGCCGCAAGGTGGGCACTTTGCGCTACAATTTTGCCTATATGGAACACGGCGGCGGCCCCGACCGACCGCCCAAAGCACACGCCGTGATCAGGGCCGCCCTGAAGACTGCTTCGAAATACGCAGAAGGGCGAACATTGCTGGCCGGCGGCAAATCCTTCGGCGGCAGGATGACCTCCCAGGTAGCCGCAGCGGGCGAGCTGACCGGGGTCAAAGGCGTCGTTTATTACGGGTTCCCGCTGCATCCCGCCGGAAAACCGGGCACGGACCGGGCCGCCCATTTACCGGACATCCGGATACCTCAATTGTTCCTGCAAGGCACGCGCGACACGCTGGCGGATTTCGACCTCATCACCTCGGTTTGCGGGCAACTTAAAAATGCAGAATTGGTCAGGATCGAGAGCGGGGATCATTCCTTCAAAACCCTGAAAAGTTCGGGCATGAGCCAGGAAGACACTATGGAGTTGCTGGCGAAGGAGACGGCGGATTTTGCGAAGCGGATTGAGGTGGGTAAAGTTTGAGTTAAAGTGTTTTTTAGTAAATCTGCAATTGAATTGGGACTGTTCAAAATAGTGTTTTCGCGCCAAGACGCAAAGACGCAAAGTTTTAATTTTCAACACGCTGCGCGTGCTGAAAATTCTGTTGACACAAAATTCTGAACGGTCCCATTGAATTGCAAATTTACTCCATCAAAAAGGCGCCCGCCGTTTGGAAGTATCCCGGCTCAGGGCGTCTTTTTTCAGGGAATCCCGCCGGATGGAATCCCTTCTGAGCGAATCCCGCCACAAGGCATCCTTTCTGAGCTGTACGCGCCGGATGGAGTCCCGCAACAGGGAGTCCGCTATCGCCTTTGCGCGTTTGGCAACCGGATCGATCTTCGGGATCAGCGGAACGATCATAGGCGGCGGCCAGTCCTCTTCCAGCTTTTCCAGGCGCCGGTCGTAGAGGTCGGCCAAACGCCGGGCCTCCAGGCTGTCGGTGACCAGCGGTTCAAAATAGATCAGGTATCCCTTTTCAGCGCCCTTGAAGCAGTCTTTGGACATGGCGCTCACCCGGAACCCCTTATCGGTCAGGTATCGGATCAGTCCCAGGGTTTTCGGCCAATCAGGCAGGCTCAGCGCCTGGATCATGTAGTTCACGGTATCCAGCCGGTCCAGGAATTTGCAATCGAACGCCACTACCGAATCGCGCAGGGGGTCGTAGGAGAACATTTCCCCGCTGCCGGCAAATCCGCCGTAAAGCGAATCTCCGATCCGGAACAACGGCACGCTGTCCACCTGCCCGAACGGGATAATGGGCGCGTCGTAATACACGATCCTTGATTCGGGCTTGAGGGTGTCCTTCATGCGTTCCATCCGCCGCTCGTAGATGTTTTCGTCAACGTACCGCATCGGCAAGCGGTTCCACTCCTGCGCCAGCAGAATGGAAAAGGCAACGGCGCCGGTAACGGCCAATCCCCATTGGTGGTAATAGGTCCGGTTGAAACGGAAATAGGAATCCTGGAAATAGGGTTTGATCCATTTCAACAATTTATACTCCCGGGGGAGGCTGAAAGCCGGTCGGGCCGGCCTATCCTTATCCTCTTTTCGCCGCCTGAAGGGGTTTCGCAATTCACCCAGGGTCCGGAACCGGATCGTTTTCCGTTTGGAACTGAACTGGTCTTCCAGCGAAGGCGCAATTACGGCTTTGGCCCTCCGGTCCTTGTTCACCACGATCAACCCGAATCCGTGAAGGATGCATTGCCTGCGCAGTTCGCGGTAGCCCGGGTCGGTCACCGGGTCGTCAAATACATCCCAGCCCACGGAGATCCATTGTTCGTCAGCGTAATATTGTTTGAACTGTTCCACCGCGTAGATATACCGGTACCGGGGAAATTTTCGCCCCAGGTAGCGGTACAGCCGGAAAACCAGGAAGCCGAAAAGCATAATGGAAACAATGCGGGTAAACAGGGAGATCTCCGGCACGGCAAAGATGCGGGTCAGGAAAGACAGGGTGTACACCGCTGTGACCACGAGGGATGTGGTCGCAATGGCATCCCAGCCCAGCAATTGGTCGTTGATCCGGAATTGGACTTCCTCCTTCACGTCGGCCGAGGTGGCTTCGAAGGTGATGGTGTAAATGCGGTCATCGTTCTTTTCAAAGGACAGCAGGCCGTCGGCCACCACCCCGTCGCTGCCGCGCAGGTTGAGGGCCTCACGCAGGTCCCGCTTCCGGTGAAAGAACTTGTAATAGTCCTTCAGGAAACGAAGCGTAATGCTTTTGATATCGTCTTCGCTGAGCCTGGTTTGCATTTATGCCGATTCCAATGCCTGAAATAAAAGAATTGCCTCCCGGGCGGGTTTCACATCGTGGACCCGCAGCAGCCGGCTGCCGTGCTGCAGCGCCACCATGTGCAGCGCCGTTGCGCCGTTGAGCGCCTCCTCCGGTTGTACGCCCAGGGTCCGGTAGATGGTCGATTTTCGGCTGATGCCCGTCATGACCGGATAATCCAGCACCCCGAAAATGTGCAGTTGTTTCATCAGCTGGAAATTGTGCCGGATCGTTTTGCCGAACCCGAACCCGGGGTCCAGTATGATGTCTTTGACGCCCAACCGTTCCAGTTCCCTCGTTTCCGCAATAAAGAAATCGAGCACTTCCAGGGCTGCGTCCTCGTATTGAGGGGCCTGCTGCATGGTGGCCGGTTCGCCCTTCATGTGCATCAGGATATAGGGCACGCCGAGTCCGGCCACGGTCGGATACATATCCGGATCGATCCTGCCGGCGGAGATGTCGTTCACGATCCGGGCGCCTGCCCGGACGGCCGCTTTCGCCACCGAAGCGCGCACCGTATCAACCGAGATCACGGTATCCGGGAAGGTGCGGTTGACGGCCTCGATCAGCGGAACGACGCGGTCCAGCTCTTCCTGCACTTCAATGATCGCGGCGCCGGGCCTGGATGACATGCCGCCGATATCCAGTATGGCCGCCCCTTCAATGACCATTTGTTCCGCCATCCGGAGCCCCTGGTCAACCGACCCGGCCCGGCTGCCGGCATAAAAGCTGTCGGGCGTGGCGTTGATGATCCCCATCACGGCCGGCGGATCGAGCGACAACGGTTTTCCCTTGCAATTGAGCGTTATCCTTGGGTGCAGCATATCGCGGCGGTCATATTTTCCATCATAAAGGTACTATTTTAATGCGACCCGGAAAGAGATTGCCGCTCCGTTTGAAGGAATTGGCCCACTGCCCGTGAAAGGGATTGCCGAAACCGGCAAGGGATGAAACAATCCGACCGGAAATGACGTATATTTTAAAATAAAATGCGATAAATCCGGGAGAGGGTCCCTTTCCGGCAATCCGCCCGCGGGGCCGGCGGCCGGTCTTTCCGATTCGCCGAAGACGCCGCTTTAAAAACCTGTTTTCCAATCGATTATTCTATCAACTCTTCCCTGTCGCCGCTTGTTATATGCAGAAAGATGACCCGGAAGGAGGGAGGTGTGACAACCCCCTTGTTTCAAACGTCTAAATAATTCCGGCTTCTATTTTTATATTTGACAAATTTTTAATAAAACATGTCCAAAGGTTCCAGCTCACCGAAACCCGCATCCAACGTCGGCATAGCCAAAATGCTCATTGTCGTGCTGGGGGTCAGCATCCTGTGCGTTGTCGGCTTCCGGTATCTGAGAAATGTCGCGGGCTTCGGCGCCGACTTCACGAACGTACCGAAAGAGTACACCCTCAACTATATGCCCGCCGATTTCAAGATGGAGATCGACGAGGAAGACGCCATTGCCATCCTGTCCAACCCCGAACGGTATCGCCGCGAATTTGACCAATTGGTTTACCAGGTCAATACCTCGCTGCTCGAACACGTTGCCCGCAGGATGGGCCTCCCCGATTCGGCCATGACGGCTATCCGGGCGGAATACGACAACCAGCACCCCTACCTCCGCACCCTGTACTACAATGACTTCATCGCTGCCCGGGATACCAACTCCCAGCTCTACGAGACCTGGTACAACAACGGCGGCGGCAGCGCCGTAGCAGCGCTCAATGAGGTCGCCTCGAAGTATACCTGCTTCCTGGTCACCCAGATCATCTCGTCGGTGATCAAGACCAAGGAGGGCACCTTCTTCGCGCGCGGCCGCGGGGTGGACAATCCCTGCTCCATCGCCTCCAATGAAGCGTTGCAGCCCTTTATGAAAAAACTGGAGGACCGTGCCAAGATCGACGATTTCTCCCGGTCCAAGGGCCTGTTGGAGGAGAAGGTGGAAAAGGTCATCGCCGAACTCGGGACTTACGAACTCCGCGATAAAAAAGGCATTTCCAAACAAATGCAGACCAAGATCTGGGGCATGAACGTCTCTTCCTCAGACCTGGAGATCACGGCCATCAGCATCCTGAAGGTCGGCTTCCGGCTGCAGGACTATTTCGATATCAGCCTCAACAGCAAGGCCGGGATCGTCACCATCACGCTGCCCGAACCCACGGTTTTGTCCCACGAGGTTTATCCCAAGATCGACAAACTGGATATCGGCTGGCTGCGCGAAGTCAAGAGCATCAACTTTAACGAAAGTTTCAATACCCTCCGCGAGGAATTCCGGCGCGAAGCCATCTACGAGGACAACGTCATGGACAAGGCCAGAAAACAGGCCATCGAACTGATGAATACCATGTTCTCGCCGCTGATCTCCTCCATGAGCAGCAAATACCAGCTCCGGGTGAAATTCAAACAAGGCGAGAAGGAAGCGATGCCGGAGTGGGATGATTCCGGGAAGGATGAGCAGGCGGCGGAATTAAAAAATTAGGCGGAGCTCAAGCCCCGCCTAATTTTTTGCGGTACCTGAAATCGCAAACTGCAGCCCCGCCGGAGATCGTGCCGGTCCGGTACATTTCCAGGCCCGCCAGGCTGGTTGTGATCTTGTCCACTTCACACAGGATATGGGTGTATTTGCCTGAATCGTGCTTGTCGAACAGCTTGCAGATGCCGCAGGCGGTGATGTTGACGCCGTAACCCAGGCCGTAGGTCTCCGCTTTATCGGTGATGATATGGGCTTCGAAGCCGTCTTCGTGCCCTTTGACGCTCACTTTTTTATGCAGCGAATCGGTCAGGAGGCGCCCTATCCGGGTGCCCATGAGTTTCGGCGGCAATCGCTTTAAAAAAGCCTGCAGCCGGTTTTTGGGCCGGACGTATTCCGTTGCCACGGCCAGGCAGACCCTCCGGATGGCGTCATACGGCTCGCCGCTTTTCTCCATGGCCTTGATCAGGCTCAGAAAATAAGCTGAAAAATCCAGGCGCCTGTCCATTGGATTGGCGGATCTGGCTGCGAAGGCAACATCTTTGGAGATATGGGCAAAATGCTGTTCGGTTTCGTCCAGCAATGCCTTGTATTCCTTGGGGAAAGCTTGTTTCAGCACCCGGTTGAAGGCCTTTTTGTAATTCGCAGCCATGTCATTCCTGTTTGGATCAGGGGTACAACAAATATTTTTTCCGCATCTTCTTGTATTCCGACAACGCCGGTTCCCACGAATCCCGGATCTCTTTCACCGGCTTCCCTTCCATGATCTGTTTTTTGAACGCGGCATCCCCGGACAGGCCGTCGATATTGCCGATCTGATTGCTTTGCGACCGGTCGAAGAACCGCTCTTTGTCCGGATAGGCGTTGTAAAGCCCGATCATCCAGTCGAGGTTGATCCGTTTGGTCTTCCGCAATATGGACACGTCGTAGTTGCGCAGATCGAGCCCGTAACAAACTTCATTCATGTGGAGCGGGGTCTCGCTCATGCCGGGTATGCTCACCGGGGTGTACGAAAAATCATACTTGCCCTTCAGCAACGGGCTGCCCAGGACGGTGAACGGGAACATGGTGCCGCGGCCGTGATTCAGGATGGTGCCCTCAAAAAGGCAGGTGGACGGATACAGCAGGACGCTCAATTGGGTATTCAGGTTGGGCGAGGGCTTGACGGGCAAAACGTATTCCCGGTCGTGGCGGTAATTGGCGCAGGGGATAATCCTGAGCTTGCAGGTCTTGTTATCCGGCAGCCAGCCCTGGCCGTTGATCATTTGAGCGAATTCCGCGATGGTCATCCCGTGGGCAATGGGGATGGGGAACTGGCCGATGCCCGACCGGAGCTTCATGTCCAGCACCGGGCCGTCGACCAGGTAGCCGTTGGGGTTGGGCCGGTCGAGGATCATCAGTTCCTTGCCGTTTTCGGCGCAGGCGTCCATCACGTCGCGGAGCACATTGATGTAGGTGTAGAACCGGCAACCGACATCCTGGATATCGAAGATCATGACGTCTACATCGGCGAGGTCTTCCGCCGACGGTTTTCGCTTTTTGCCGTACAGGGAAATGATGGGAATGCCGGTAGCCGGATCGGTTTCGTCCGACACTTTGGCGCCGGCGCTGGCGTTGCCCCGGAAGCCGTGTTCGGGACCGAATACCTTGACGATGCGGATCCCCCTGGATTGAAGGCTGTCCACCAGGTGTCGCGAGCCGATGACCGTAGTGGGATTGGCCAGTACGGCCACCCGTTTATCGACCAGGTAGGGCACATATTTTTCCGTCTGGTCGGCGCCGGTCAGGATCTCTTTCCGGCTCAGGTCATCCGTTTGCACCGGATCGGTTACCGGTTCGGGGGCATTGACTTTGCGCCAGGTAAGGCCGGCTGCAACAGTCAGGATCAGGGCAAAAAACAGCTTCATAAATTTCAAGGTGTGCAGGTATCGGAACTTGTTAACAATGGTTGTTCCCGCGTTTCACCGGGAAAGCGCCTTCAGGGCGTCTTCGACGGATGCTGCAAAATTGACCCGGCCCTGTTTGTTGCTTTCGTAAATGAAATCCCGCAGGCTTTTGCTCGAAAGATCGCTAAAATCTCCGACTATGGCCAACTTCATGCTGTAGGTGGAGAATTTTTGGAGGATTTCCCCGGCAACCCGCGTTTTCAGGTCAAAAAAAACGGGCGTCAGGTGGTGCCGCCGCAGGATGATCGCATCGGCGCCCCGGTATTTGCAGTTCATCATGATCTCGAGCGCTTCCTGCGGACCGGCGATCAGGATGCGGTCGGCGATCAATTCGGCAATGCCGATCCGGTTGAGCTCGTTAATTCTAATTTCCATGGTTTAAAGATCGGTTTGATCAGGCTTTTTATATCCTCAGTGAATTTGGCGTGCGCAAATCCAACTTTTTGATTCGACGCAATTTCCCCCCCAACTTGTCGTTTATGCACTGCGCACACTTGTCCGGAATCCTCCATCTTTGCAACATCAAATCACCTAATAAAATTCAAAAAATGGGAAAAGTATCCATTTACCTCAATTTCATGGGCAACACGGAAGAAGCCTTCAATTTCTACAAGTCCGTGTTCGGGACGGAGTTTTCGGCGCCCATCATGTACAACAAGGATATTCCGCCGCATGAAGGCATGCCGCCGTTTTCGGAGGAAGACGGTAAGAAGGTCATGCACGTAGCGCTCCCCATCCTGGGCGGGGTACAGATCATGGGTACGGATATGCTGGAAAGTATGGGCCACAAGCTGGTGGTCGGCAACAATACCACCATCAACCTGGAGCCCGATTCCAGGGAAGAGACCGACCGGCTGTACAAAGCGCTTGCCGAAGGCGGCACGAACGGCATGCCGCCGCAGGATATGTTCTGGGGCGCTTACTGGGGTACGTGCCTGGACCGGTTCGGGATCCGGTGGATGTTTAATTATACGCATGGGGGGTGAGAAGAGAGGGTGAGAGGGTGAGAGCCCGCCTTCGCTTGAGGCTACGGCGGATGAGAGGGTGAGAGGGTGAGAGCCCGCCTTCGCCTGAGGCTACGGCGGATGAGAGGGAGAGATAACCCGAGCGCATCGTTCATCAATCCGAATGAAACCGTGGGCCACCCCGCTCAAGGTCGCTTTTCAGGGGTACGCTCCACACCGTGTTTGTTGTAATTCACTGTTTCCGATCCGGAAGCGGCTTGCATCTTGTGCGCCTGCACAACCGGCAATTGTTGCGGGCTTTTCCGGCACTGGACGGCCCGCAACAAAATGCAGGTTCCCAATCACAACATTTCGAATAGCTGAATATTATTCCCGCAGGTATCGTCGAGTACGGCGATCCTGACGGGGCCCATTGCGGTGGGTTGTACGCTGAAGGAAACGCCCAGATCGAGCAGGCGGCGGTATTGTTCTTCGACATCGTCCACCTGGAAGGCCGTTTGAGGGATGCCTGCGTCGAAGAGGGCTTTCTGGAAGGTTTTGGCCGGAGGAAAGGCGAGGGGTTCCAGTACGAGCTCTACGCCGTCCTGTTCATCCGCGGCTACGACCGTCAGCCACTTGTGTTCGCCCATCGGGACTTCCGTCTTTTTGACGAAACCGAGCGTTTCCGTATAAAATTTCAGGGCTTTTTCCTGGTCGTCCACCAGCAGGCTCATCAATCTGATCCTCATTGCTTATGATTTGATTCGGGGCAAAATTGGGGCGTTTTCTGCGGACGGACCTATTGAATATTGCTTTTTTCGGTATTCTGACGGGCTTGCGCCGGTGTATTGCCTGAATTTGGCTGAAAATGAATTCGGACTGTCAAAGCCGATCCGGCAGCAGGTTTCCGCAACCGTTGCGCCATCTGCCAGGAGTTTTTTGGCCAGGCCGATGCGTTTTTCGGTCAGGTATTGATGCGGGGTACGGCCGTAGCAGTGTTTGAACAACCGGGTGAAGTGGAACCTGGACAGGCAGGCGGCTCTGGCAATGACCCTCAGGTCGATCGGGTCGCAATAGCGGTCGTCGATGAATTGTTTGGCCTTCACCAGGTGGCCGACGGTCCGGGCTTTTAAATAATGCTGCTCCCGGATCATTTGGAGTTGACTGCTGTACCAGGTCATTTCGGATGCTGTCGTTTTTGGTTTCGGTCCATCAGGAACCAATGGCCAGTTTGCGCATTTCTTCCTTGTTCCAGGGGTTGATCACCACCAGTTTCATATTGGAAAACGAACCGTTTACGGCAAAGGATACGGTGCCGTCCTTGAAGCTGTTTTTTGCGACCAACTCGTTCAGGCCGCTGTTGGGCGCGAGCAGGTCGGCGCCGCCGTCCAATTCAAGCCGGAAAGAGTCGTCCCAGAAATTGGCGCCGTAACCGTCCCGGGTAGCGCAGCGGATGCTGAAGGACACTTGCCGGGTCCCGCCGCCCAGATCGGTCAGCTCGCCTTTGAGCAGGCTGTATTTGATCTCATCCCCGGCGGCGGAGATAAAGGTCAGCGAATTGCCCTCCGGAAAATGCAGGGCCCGGGCACCGCCGGTTTCCATTGACGGGGATCTGGCGGCGGCCAGGTCCAGCCTGGAATACCCGAAGTAAAGGCCAATCAGCGCAACGGCGCCCACCAATGCCCACAACGGCCAGCGGGCTTTGCCGCCTTTAGCCGCCAGCGGTTCATATGGCGCTTCCGTTCTTTCCCCGGCCGGCAGGTCATCGATGAGGGCCAGCGTGGCCGAAAGAATCCGGTTCCTGGCGAGGTTCTCTTCGTCGTCGGACAAGACCCCTTCGAGCTCGTCCTGCTCCAGTTCCTTGAATTGATTGTACTGGATCAAAAGGGCGTTGTACCAGGCTACGGCCTTCCGGCTTTTGCCATAGTCGAGCATGGCGGTGAAAGCCTGCTCCAGTTTGCCGTCGCCTACCCATTCCTTCAGGGTTACCTTGTCCATCCGTTTTTCCTCCCGGGACTTTCCCTCCGGGAAATGATGTGCAATATCCGCAATTATTGGATAGGATGCAGCTATTCAGGGCGGTTGAAATTCAGGGCTTTTCGTCGGCGATACCGGGCGCTTGTTTTCGTTCGGCACTGTCCGGGTTTAAAATACCGGATTGGACACAAAGTCGTAATCGGTCAGTGTTTCCAGGAAAAGGATCAGTTTTTCCACTTCGTCATCCGTTAAGGCGATGCCCAATTGGCCGTCTTTTTTCAACTCCGGCGCCAGTGTCGGAGCATCCTTTACCCCTGAGCGATAGTGGTCGAGCACTTGCTGCAGGGTTTTGAACCGGCCGTCGTGCATATAGGGAGCTGTCAGGGTCACGTTGCGCAAACTCGGCACTTTGAATTTTCCCAGGTCGTCGTCGGTTTCACTGATCAGTGCCCGGCCTTCGTCTTCGAAAACGCTGTCGAGTCCGTTATTCAGGAAATCGTGGTTGGTAAAGAGGGCGCCCGAGTGGCAATTCGCGCATTTCCGGTTGAAAATGTCCAGGCCGGCCGCTTCTTCGGCGGTCAGCTGCAATTCGCCCCTGACCGATTGATCGTACTTCGAATTATCGGATACCAGGAGCAGCATGTATTGCGACAAGGCCTTGAGCATGTATGGAGACGTGATGGTGTCTATTTTGGGAAAAGCTTTCTTGAACAGCGGCGGGTAGTCGTCCGTCCTGTTCAGTTTCCGGATGACATCGGCCAGGGTTTCGCCCATTTCCTTTTCATTTTCGATGGCAAAAACAGGCACAAAATCGAGGTGAGAGACGCCGCCGTTCCAAAGGAATTCGCTTTGGAAAGCCATATTGGCGATCATCGGGGCGTTCCGGGAGCCCGATTGTTCAAAAATGCCGACGCTGGGGTTGTGTTGTGGGTCGGTAAAGGCCACGGCTTTGACGTGACAGTTGGAGCAGGCTATGCTGTTGTCGAGAGAAAGGCGGGGATCGTTGAACAGTTTTTTGCCCAGCTCAAAGCCGGCGCGGGTGATGGGGTTTGTCGCCACCGGATAGGCGATTTCCGGGAAATAATCCGGCCGGTTCAGGGCATAGGTGTCTTTCCCGGTTGATATATCGTCCCTTTGGCAGGCAACGAGCAGGATGCCGACTGCTGCCGATAAAATAAGAACTCTCATAAACCTGAAATTGGGGAGGAGTCTTGAAGGCTCCTCCCGATTGAACAATCGCTGGTTTTTTGGGATGTATGCCGAACTATTGGTGCACGTGGTCAAAAGCAAAGGCGGCGGGAATATTTTCAGCCACCGGTTGGCCGTCGGTCGGTTTGTGGACGTTGTGGTTGCCGGTGAAATCGATCATATTCTGGCCTTTGAACAGGCTTAGCACGTCAAATACCATGTGTACGCGCGGTTGCAGGCCTTTTTGAACCCGGGCATTCGTATCGAAATCGAACGTCAGGGTCTTGTTGTTTTTGACGAAGGCCGTACCGGGCATGTCCCGCCAGCCGCCAACGTGGTAGACGATGCCGTTCGGGCTGGTTCCGTCAACGGTTTCGCCGCCTGAAGTGCCGCCGTTGGAGACCGGTGATTGCCCTTCGAATTTGACGGCGATATAGCCGGAGTTCCAGTTCCAGAACATATGGCAGGTGGCCGGATCGAGTACGCCTCCTGCGGCGCCTTCCTGAACGCCGTCCTCATCGACGCCTACCGTAAACGTGATCTTGTTGTATTGGCCGGCTGGTACGTTTTCCAGGTTGATCACCCCGGTTGACAGGTCGCTTTCGTCCACCAGGTAAATACCTTCCGTACCGGATACGTCGACATGGACGTGGTCTTCAAACAGCTCTCCGTTGGGCCCTTCCAGTTTGATGCCGGAGATGTAATAACGCAGCAGATTGATGTTAAAATCCTGGCCCATGCCGTTCTGGTAGGTATAATCGGTGCTGCCCGGGGTCACCAGGGACAATTGGCGCTGGATGCCGTTAACAACGGCAATGTTGTCGAATTCGATATCAATAGCGCCTGGGCCGGTTTCTGCCGGGTCGTCTTTTTTACAGGATGAAATGGAGAATGCAATGGAAAATGCAATAAGAGCAAAGAGAACTTTTTTCATTTTGAAAAATGGTTTAAATATTGAGAAAAGCGAGTTCCGCAATAGAGTCGTTCGGGGAAATGAAACGGATTCAGGGATCCTGCTCCGGAATACCCGCATGGAATCGGGGAGCACATAGCCCCAACGACAGTTTGATGATAAAAAGCGTACTCCCCGAATCCTGAAAAGCGCATGTTTTCAGATCCGGCGGAACAGAATTATCCAAAGAAAGAGATTCAGCCCAGGCTGGGCGGGTGAAAGATATCTGTCAGGTAAGTAAATGAATAAAGGGATCCGGGGTGACCGGTTATCTGTGTGTGATTTTGAGCTGAAGAAAAGCTGCAGAGCGCGGATCTGGCGATCGGGAGGTATACGGTATTGGATCGCTCTTCCTTTTTAGCGAAGGGATATTTCTGTTCCTGTTCCTGATTGGCTTTTAGCGACTTTTTCAGAAAACAGGATCCGTAGCACATCGCAGCGGGATCGTTCAGGTTGATGCAGAGATTGCCGGCAATATAATCCCGGTTGAGGTAAAATTCCAGATAGGTGAACAGGTCCTTGAAATTCAAGGAGGCTATCAAAACGGCCAGTGATATGACGGCTGCCTTTTTCACGGCGCGAAGATAGTTATTTAACCTGTTTCCCGGAAATTTTATGCACCAGAAATGCTGCGACAAAGGCCTCCAGCAGGCTCAGCGGGACGGCAGCGTAGAGGACCTTGTACGGCAGTACGCCCATATTGCCGATCACCACCCACATCAGCACAAAACCGACAAACCAGGCGAGCATTGCCGTCTGCATAAGGGAAAATTTGCGGGCCATGACGAATATGGCGCCGGCAAACAGGAAGGACCATAATCCCCATAAAGCCCCGTTTACGGGATCGTCGGGGAAATCCAGCCCCAGCTTGCTGTAATGTTCCGTCCAGTAAGATTTAAGCAGGATTTCATTCCGAAAGAATTCCGAGAGGCTGATCCAGGCGCCGGCGGCCAAAACGGACAAGAGTTTTTTCATTCCTGCGATTTTTTCGCCAAATATAACAAGGCCGGGATTGTTCCGGAGCCCAACGCACCGAATATTGGATGAAACAGTTCAAAATCCAATTCAATCCGGTTTTGCCAACAGTATTTCCTTCACCGCATCCTCAAAACCGGTCCAGATCCCGGCAACCTTCCCGTCGGGTTCCAGCAGCACGAAGGTCGGATACGCATAAATCGAAAAAGCCTCATTCATGCCGCTTTCTGCGGAGAACGCGATAAAAGGAAAGGCTTTTTTTTCGAGATAGGACTTTAATGCGCTCCGGGAATCAACCGCACCGGCCCCATCACGCCCATCGGGTAATAATCCTGGTGCCCCGTCCAACCCTGGGCGACGGGGTTGTCGGTCAGGCCTTTGAGGTAATTGCCGGTGATGGTGGTCAGCTTGACGGACAGCTTGTTTTCGCCTGGTTTCAGGACTTTACCAACCGGGTAAACATGGGCGCCGTACCAGCGCGTTCCCAGGTTCTGGCCGTTCAGGGTGAGCTCGGAAACGCCCTGCACGTCGCCCAGGTCGATATGGGTATGGCCGGTATCGGTCACGACGATGGTCTTTTCGTAGATCACTTCGCCGGCGAAATGCCGGGTCCGTTCGTCCTTTGCCAGATCCTGCAGGGTTTCCAGGACGAGTTGCTGCCGGTCGCCGTTCATATGGTTCAGGTGCAAAGTCCAGGGGCCTGCAACGGGCATTCCGCTGCCTTCGGGTTCGGCGGGCTTTGGTGATTTACCCTTCGCCTTTTCAAACACAATGAGCAGGGAAGTCGCGCGCGGGAGCTCCAACCGGATGGTTTTGCCGTCCTTGCCCGCCGGATAGCGCCGTTTTGTGCCGTCTTCCGGGTTCCAGATCCAGGGATAGAACCGGCCCTCAACCCGGCATTCGGCCTGTATGGACAAGTGTTCCGACAGGCTGCTGTTGGCGATAAAGAACAGGGTATTTTCCCCCACCTGATAACTCACCTGGCTCAGGAATTTATCGGTGCGGTCCAATTTCACATAGGGCCGGATGCCCAGTTCATCCTGCAGTTCGCCGTACCATTTAATGAGGTCGCCGTCGGGTGCGGGGTAAAGGGATACCCGTTCCTTGCTCATCAAGGCGTCGATAATCCCGCTGATCCCGGCATCGGCGGCTTCGCGGTTCTGGTACGCCGGCGACTGGAACGGCTTTTTGCCGATGAAGACGACCCTGCCGCCCTGGTCCGCGAACGTCGATAAGGCGTGCGCCGTCTCCGCGTCCAGGGTTTCGATCTCCGGGAGCAGGACGGTATGGTAATTGCGGCCGTTGAACCACATGCGGCCGTCCCTGAAGGTCGATTTCCGGATGATGTTCTCGCTGACATAGTCGCAACCGCCGCCGTTCTGGTGAACCGCTTCCCAGAGGTTGTGCTGGTATTCGGGGTACCATTTTTGCGGGAACGGATCGCGCTGCGGCCCCATTTTCAGCCAAAGGTCGGTGAGCGGTTGCAGGATGGCCACGTCGGCCCGGGGCGTTGCGTTTTGAAACAGGTAAGAAAGGCGGGCCTTGTAATCCGACCACTGCCGGAAATAGGGCCACCAGGTGTTGCGTTCGTTGAAGAAGGCGCCGTACCGGATCCAACCCGGGAAAGGCGCTTCCAGCGGGGTATAATTGAACCCGTGCAGGATGGAATGGGTAACCCCTGAGATATTGCTCTGGTCGCCGGCCACCTTGATGTTTTCGAGGGTCGCCATGAAGGCCATGGCGGTATTGGTGATCTCCTCGCAACTCACCACCCGCTTCCCGGCCAGCGCCGCACCCGACGACACAAACTTGTTGCACATCCTGGGCGCCCGCCCCTCCAGGCCCGTATCGGGGTATTCCCGGCCGACTTCCTTGAACATCCAGGTTTCGCTTTCCGGAATATCTACCTCCATGCTGGCTTCGAGCGGGTGCATGCCCCGGCCGTAAGCCTGCATCCTGGATTTCACGCCGTTGCGATGGCACCAGTCGTTGAACGTGTCGATAAACCGCTCCTTGAACAACTCGATCCGGGTCCGGTAATAGTCCAGGTCGACCCGCCGGAGGCGTTCCACCACCTTTGCCGGAAACCGGGCGCCGTATTCCTCATCCACCGGGTTGCCCATATGGCCCACTTTCTTCAACACGAAGGGCAGGTAAGGCCAGAGGGAATAGCCGCGTCTTTTTTCGAATTCGGCGGGGAGGTCGTCGTTCCAGTTGGCCCCTTCCAGCTCCATGCTGTCGCAAAACATGGCGCGGATATGGTCGCCCATATGGCCGACCTTGCCGGTGATGAAGCCGGAGATCCGGTTGAGATAATCCTCAGTCGCCTGTTTGCTGTAATGGTTCAATACGGGCCCCGCGGCGCCGGGCGCGCCGTTGATCACGGCCATGTATCCGGTCAGTTTTACGACGTAGTACAGTACGAAATCCCCATCCGGCGCCTCAAAGGAAAGGACGCCGTTATGGATGCGGTCGATCAATTCGGCGCCCGCCGTAAACTCGCCGGGGTGTTTCGGCACCAGTCGCACCGTTACCATATCCTTGAACACCGACTTGTTGGCGGAGTGGAAATGGGGGTTCACCTTGTCCAGCAGCTCGTCGACGCGGAAGCTGTAGCTGTTGCCGCCTTCCAGGTCGAGGGTTTCGATGGTGACCATTTGGGTCTGGTCGTCCTTTTTCAGGAATTCGCCGCCGAAGGGCCAGCCGGAGCCCACGATCATGTCGCAGGTAATGCCGCGTGCTTTGGCTCCCTGAAGGGCGACCTGCAGCATGTCCAGCCATTTCGGTTCGAACATGGTCAGGGGCTCGTACCCCGGCACGTCGGGGCCGCCCGGGAAGGCGATGGGGTTGATCTCCACCCCGCCGATACCCGCGGCTTTCATCACATCCAGTTCGCGCAGGATCTCTTCGGCTTTCAGGCGGTTGCCGTTCCACCACCAGCGTACGAACAGGCGGGCGCTTCCCGGCGGGTCCTGAAACCCTGTGAACAAATCATCAAGCGGATCGCGGCTGAAGGCCGGCAAGGCAGCGCCGGAAGCGGGATGCCAGATCATCGCTCCGGATGCCGCCAGTGTGGTGTGGGTGAGAAAATCTCTTCTTTTCATTTGTTTAAAACTTCATTACGCTGTCCAGGCCTCTTTTCAGGCCTTTAAATGTTCCGACCTTTTCTATCGCCAGCAGTCCGCCGCTTACGTAGGGTCGGGCGCTTGCTTCAGCAACGAATACTTTGATTTTCTTACCCATATTAATCTTGATTGTAACAATTGGCTTACCAATCCCTTCATTGCATTTCGGGCTTAGTAATCCGCCGGAAATATCAATCGCTGCCGCAACCGCCGCAGCTGCTTCCGCAGGAAGAGCCGCAGGAGGAACTGCTATCGGAGCTGCTGGTATCGCTGCTGCTGCTGTTCACGTAATTGACAATGGGCAGAAAGGATGCGCTCAATGCTGCTGTCCCCACTAAAAAATAGCGCCATTGCCAATCTTCTTCGGTTTGCATGCCGGGCAGGATGGTTTCCCGGTAATACCCGGGGATGGTTTGCGTACCCACCTGTCTGGTCAGTCTGGCGAGAAAAAAGGCAATTACAACAAAAAGAATGAACAATACGAAAAAGATCTGCATCACCGGTTTATCCCGGAGCACGCCGGTAATCATGCGGCCGGTACCCAGCATCATGACGACGGACAGAACGAAGAAGTTCAGGTTGAACAGATTGCCGAAAGGCTTTGATTGCCGGAAATACTTTTTAAAGCCGTCCATGGCCCCGGTCATATTCTGAAAAACCGGCTTGAAAGCCACTGCTTTTATCACATTGGGGTAGGATGGCCGGCCGAGCGACCGGATGGTTTCAACCACCTGTTGCTGTTCAAAGGAATCCGCGACCTCGCTTTCGGTCAGTTCAACCGTATTATCTGTATTCGCAACGACCGTTTGGTTAATGATCAGTTCATTCACAACGCCGTTGATCACCATTGACAAGTTCTGATCCTTGAGGTAAAGCAGTTCGTAAGGCAGCAAATTGAAAATAAAGGATTCCTTGTCGAACAGCCCCGTGATATTTCTGAGTCTTTGCCGGTTAAAGAATTCCAGGAATCCAAAAGTCGCCAGGATCAGCGCCAGATAACCGAGAACGAAACCGGGATTACCTATGGTAACATACACCGGCCTGAACAGCAGATAAAACGGGATGATCAGGACCAGAAAAGCCAGCATGCCGATCCATACGGTATTGCCGATCTTATAGGTTGCCGGCCCCAGGTTGAGGCTCCCGTACATATCCTCGCACTCCCAGAAAGCACGCGGTTGGAGCCCGAAATTTTCTTCGTACAGCCGGGCCGTTCTTTCGCCTGCCTGCCGGAATTTCTCAAAATCCGTTTTGTGGTGGGTTGAGGGGATATGCTGGATCTGTTTGCCCAGCAGATTGCAGAATTCCTGGTAAGACTGGGTAAAGATCAGGTGCTGGTGCCAGACAATGTCCACGATCGGGGATGGAGATACCATCAGGTCGTAGTCGGCCGCCAGATACATGAACTTTTTGTACTCAAGGACGGCTCCTTTGGTAAAATTCCGGGTCCAGTTGTTTTCCCTGGCCAGCCGGATGGAAAAAACATACTCGCCGGGTTGGGCGTTGAGGTCGAATTGAAGGATTTTGTTCCAAAGGTCCTGGTTCATGGTGTTGGTCTGGTTGATTGGCGTCCTTTTGTTGAATAGTAGTGATCTGCTTCAGCACTCGCTATTAAGCCTTGCCAAAATAGGGCAGTTTGGGATAATGGCCAAAATTTTCGGTCAAACGGCTTTCAATCCAGTTCAGCCGTTGAATAGATGATCCTTTTGCCTTGTTCCTCGCCGATCCGCACCATTTCATCCGCGCCGGAGGAAGGGCCTCCGATCCTGAAAATAACGTCGCATTTGCTGATCAGGCGGATGGCGACCGGGTGAAAAAGTTCGTTCCAGATCGCGTCGCCCATGGCTTTGGAGCCTGCGGTTTCGATCAGCGGCAAGGCGAACCATTCGCCCAATACAGGCAAATGCCCTTTTTGGTAAACGGCCAGGGCCGTTTCGTTCATGGCGTCCACGTTCTTCTGGATCAGGGCCGGGTCGTCGTTGGTCCCGGAGCGATAGGGCCCGGCGATCAGGATCATCAGGGGCGATTGGGTGTTTGACATAATTTGTGGAATTGTCTACCGGATTTTCTTTTTTTGCGGAGGGTTGAATAATTTTGGCGAGGCTCCGCCCAAACGAAACCCCGGACAAAGTAACCTGTTTTTTTTCACCTTGAACCGGATCGAAGCAAATGAAAAAAAATACTTGCGCCTTACTTGGCATCTTATGCCTGTTTTTATCCTGCAATCCTGCTGCCGAAACAAAAAAGCCGGAAGCGCTTCCCGGATTTGAAGAAAACTGGGCGTCATTGGCAACGAATGAACGGGAGCCCGAATGGTTCAAGGACGCCAAACTGGGCATTTACTTCCATTGGGGGGTGTACAGCGTTCCCGCATTTGACAGCGAGTGGTATCCGAGATGGATGTATATGCCGGACCGGGGAGACAATTGGGGCGGAAAGGTTTTTGCCCATCACAAAGAGACCTACGGCCCGATTGAGAAATTCAATTATCACGACTTTATCCCGATGTTCACCGGCAAACATTTTGATGCGGAGGAATGGGCATCCCTCTTTGAAAAAACAGGCGCAAAATTTGCGGGGCCGGTCGCCGAACACCATGACGGTTTCGCCATGTGGGGCAGTACAGTAAACCCCTGGAACGCAAAAGATATGGGCCCCAAAAAGGATATTACAGGAGAATTGTTTCAGGCCCTGAAAAAAAGGGGGCTCAAAACCATCGCAACATTCCACCATGCCAGATTGGGCCAAAGGTATGCTGATGATCCGGGCAACTGGGCAGGAAACGGTCCGGACGTCGGTTGGAACAGCCATTATCCGTATCACCCGGATTATGTCACCTCGTCTACGGATCCGAAACTCAGAAAGCTTTACGGGAACCTGGGGGAGGAAGAATTCCATGATTATTGGCTGGCACAGATCGAAGAAGTCGTAGACCAGTACGGACCCGATATCCTTTGGTTCGACTCCTGGCTGGACCTGATCCCGGAAAACTACCTGCAAAAAATGGTTGCGCATCATTTTAATGCGGCTATCGGCAGAAACCAATCACCCCTCGTCATACACAAGCAGGAAGACCTGCCGAAGGAGGTCAGCCTGCTCGATATTGAACAGGGTGGAGAGACGGACATCGCGGAGGATTACTGGATGACCGACATTACGATCAGTAACGGATCATGGTGCTATACGGAAGGACAGACCTATAAAGATCCGACGCTGATCATCAGGAATATGATTGACGTATGGAGCAAGAAGGGAATTGTGTTGCTGAACATCTCACCGACCGCCGACGGGGTCATCATTGAACAACAACGAAAAGTGCTGGACACGATCGGCAAATGGATTGCCAGGCACAAGGAAGCGGTATACGAGACACGCGTTTATTCCATCTACGGATACGGCAATGCCGCGTTCCAGCAAGGACAGTTCGGCGGGCAATCCGCTACCATGCAATATGACCAAAATGATTTCAGGTTCTCGAGATCCAAGGACGGCAAGTCTGTTTTTATTTATATTCTGGGCCTGCCCCAGGCTCAATCCACGCTTGAAATTGATCATATAGCGGATGCTGAACAAAGAGCCATAGCCGGCGTATCGGTAGTGGGCAGCAACACGCCTTTGAAATGGGCTATAAAGGATAAAAAACTGGTGGTCACTACGCCGGACTCATCGGCGATGGATGAAATTGCAACGGTTCTAAAGGTGGAATTGAAGTAGTGTGCGTTAAGGGTTAGGCAAATTCCTCTTCAGGTATCTGTCAAATTATTTTGTTTGGGGTCGTATTGGATGGTGATGAATATCGCAAGTCAGAGACTTGCAGGGTAACCGCATCGAGGCAGAGCCTCTTGCGAACGAGATACAACAACAGTCCATCCGGAATCTGAGTCCCTTGCAGAATTATCGTCCGTATGATTGTTTTTACCGGGCTGGTTATTTGAACAAGCTGAAACGATCAAAAGCAGTGTGAATATCCAATATTTCATGTAAGAGATTATGGTGAATAGGAGCTGCCGGGTTAATTCTAATTCCTTGTACTTCTCACAAAAATAACCACCCGCTGATACCGCGTAAGGACCGGGGCCCCATTGTCCGTTGCTTCAAGAATGATATGAATGGTCTGCCCGGCCAACACATCGTCGGGGATCAGGACTTCCGCCTGCAATGAATCCGGGTTTGAAAGCTCAACCTTGCCGGGATAGCTACCCACATGAAACTGCCACCATTTAACGGTTATCGCATCGCCGTCCGGGTCGGATACAAGGCCATTGAGCCGGATCTTTTGCCCGGGTGATGCCAGGATATTCAGCGGGCCTTCAATTCTCACCAGGGGTTCATGATTGGCGTCGGCGTACCTGGGGGTTACCGACCATTTCAGACGGGCGGCAAAATCGTTTTGGGCCTTCGGAAAGAAATCCGGGTAGGGTACGGCGACTTTATTTTGCTGGTCATTGATCGCGCTCATTCTGTCGGCCATGGCCTCGGCGCTCATGTCGGCCGGCATGGAAAAAGGATTCGCGTCGTCCAGTTTATCCGGCGCCCTGCCGCCCCATCCGCCGAAGGAACCGTTTTCAAAGGCCCTCAATCCGTTGCCCGGCATGTTCATAAAGGTGTGGTTGTCGCCTTCGCCCAACCAGGATCCCTTGGCTTGCACGGGCATCCAGACGACATAGCCCATTTTTTTCAATTCCTCATTGGTGTAACCCGACAGGCCGAAATAGTCCACCACGTCGCCTTTCACCATTTGCTTTCCATCGCCCCAAACTCGATACAGGGCGCCTAACGGCCCACGATCCGATACGTTTTCCTTCATCCAGGCAGGGGTCAGATAGGGTGCATCCTCTGCAGATGCCCTGATCTGGGCTCCATACCCGTAATTCGGGCCTTCTCTGAACTGCCGGTATTCAATATCGGGCCAGTTGGGTTTGATATAGGTGGCGTAGGTATCATCCTGATCGCCGGATGGCAACAGCACCACTTTTCGGGATATCTTCCTTCTGACGGCATCCCATTCGGTAGTAAACTCGTATTGCTCCTGTATGGATTTGAGGGCGCGGGCAATGGTGCTTTGTCCGCCCCAGGCCGTAATGAAAAGGGGGCCGGGCTGATCATCCAGGACCAGCGATTTGATCAGGTCCGAACCGGGCGAGTCTTTCGAAATATCGCCATCGAACTCAATATTGCCGTATCTTATTTTTGATCTCAGGTATTCCGGAGCGGGATACCCCGGGTTATGGATCTTCAGATTGGGATAAACTTTTTCATATGCGTCCACGATATCGTGAATAAAGCGCTCGCCTTCGGCCCAACGCCACGATTCACAAGGGCATAATTTCAACCCAAAGCGGTCGTATTCCCGTCCGGGGACGAACCATTTCGTTCCTTTTCCATCGCCTTTCCAATGAAACTGACTGCTGGCATAAACGAGGCCCTCAATGGTCAGGTCGCTGCTGTAGAGCAAGAACCGGATCAGGGAATTGTTATCATCGAGCTCCGGGTCGGCGGTAATGACGATCCGCGGCCGGTTCTGTTCTGTTGAAATTTGCGCGGCTGTTCTGTTCGAACAGCAAAAAACAAGAGGCAGGAGGGTCCAATGCAGGCGAAAATGTTTTATCATATCCGGTTGGTTTGAATTCGTTTTGATGGCAATGATCAGCCCGTGCAGCATGCAATGCCGCACGCAGGATAGCACATTTTCGGGTATCTGTCAAATTATTTTGTTTGAGGTCGCATTGGATGGTGATGAATATCGCAAGTCAAAGATTTGCAGGGTAACCGCATCGGGTACAGCCCGGCTCATTTTGTCCAGTGGTGTGCACTGAAAGAGAAATCAACATTCAGTCGCCTTTCCTGACCGCATAAGAAAGTTCAACCATCCCGTCTTTATAGGCCTTTACATCCAGGAGGTGCAACGCCTGTTCGATTCCGATGAAATCAAAAAAAAGGGTTCCGCCGCCCACAATGACGGGCATGATCGAAATGACGATTTCGTCCGCCAGCTTCGCCTGGATAAACGCTTTGGCCAGGGCGGCTCCGCCCACCATCCAAATGTTGCGGTATTTGGGTTTCAGGTAATCCTGCACGAGTTGATCCAGGTCTCCCGAATAGAATTCAACCGTTGTCCTGTCGGTTTTCAGGTTCCTGCGGGTGACCACAACGACGGGGACATCCCCATAAGGCCACCCGAGTTCCAATGCCTGTTCATAGGTCCTCGCCCCCATTACATAACAATCGATCCGATCCAGGAATGCCGCTATATCCTCCTCGGTGAGCGATATGCCTTTTTCATACGTATCCTTTGCTTGCATCCAGTCAATGCTGCCGTCCTTTCCGGCGATGAAGCCGTCCAGGCTGGAGACCATGTGAATGGTTATTTTGGGCTCGTCTGTCTTCATTGCTCATTCATCCAGTCAACCATTTCCTTGAAAACCGCTTCCTCCGCTCTTTGGTCTTTAAGGATTTCATCATAGGACATTCCTTTCTGGTCCATCAGGTATTCAACCATTATTCTGCCCTTGAAGTAGTATGTCGGCATAAAATGGCCTGGCACGGCTTCAAATGATTCCTGCTTGGTTGGTATATCTGCCGAAATAAACCGTTGAATTTCTTTGCGTAAATCGTACGTTTCACTATTCAGGTACGCCCTCCGCGCAACATATTCCGGATATCCTTCCAATTTCCACATGGGGGGATGTTTCAACAAGCCGAAATTCAAGAGACCGTACTTGCCGGCCTGAAGGATATGTACCATTTCATGCGCCAGGATTGCCGTCAGATCAATCGAATTTCCGCCGGAGTGTATTCGATTATTTTTAATATCAATATCCGTTTTAAAGACGATATTCCACGCTGTCGCCCTGGCGAGTACGTCACCGCCCTGAAGGCTTTCGATTTTATTGAAAATATTATTATGCGCTAAAAACACCTTGTATTTGAAATCCGGGTTATGCAACTCACTCTTTTCAACGAGTCTGTACGCACCATCCAAAATGGGCTGAAACGCTTCTTTATCAATTTTGTAGTCTTTGTTGTAATAAACGGTGAATTGATTATAATCAAACTTGTTGGCAAATAAGGATTGAGGGTAGAAAATCAAGGCGACCAATCCCGCTGTTGCCATAGTTGCGAAAAGCAGCGTACCGACGATTGTTCTTTTAATTGTTTTTTTCATTTTATTGGATGCTTTACGTGTCGGACACTTTCAAAGTGTCCGACGCGTGCCCGGTAATGGGATTTTCCTTCATGATTTGGCCAGGCACCCTCAATTCGGCTCCCAAAGCTCAATTTTATTCCCCTCCGCATCCATGATATGTAAAAATTTCCCATAGTCGTAAGTCGCAATGCTGTCAAGGATGGTTACGCCGTTTTCTTTGAGCTTGTCCAAAAGCCCTTCAAGGTTCCGGACCCGGTAGTTGATCATGAATTCCTTTTTTGAAGGTGCGAAGTATTCGCTCCCCTTTTTGAAGGGCATCCATTGGAGCGAATTGACTTCGTCAGGGTTGTTGAGGTCCCTGGATTCGAAGCTCGAGCTCCCCCATGCGTTGATCTCAAGCCCTAGGTTTTGGGCGTACCAGTCCTTTATTTCCTGCGGATTGTCGGAAAAAAAGAAAATGCCGCCGATGCCGGTCACCTTCGGTGTGGTGTCATCGGTTGAAGGCGTGTCCGGCTTTTCATTTTTTTGTTCTTCCATGTCTTCTGTCTTTTTATTGGCGAGGTTGCAACTTGCCAGAATGGTTACAATCGAGATGGTCAGGATGAATCTGATCATTTTGCCCTACAATTTTTAACGCTCGACGATTCCTCAAATATCTGAAAAATAGGCGTTGTTTGCAGGTACAAAGCAGGATTTTTTGAGAGGTGCTGTTATCCGTTATTCCGGGGATCAAAGTCCACCATCCATTGCACGCCGTATTTGTCTGCAAACATGCCGAAATAGTAACCCAAAGGGCCGTCGGAAATGGGCATTTCAATGTGCCCGCCCGCTGAAAGTCCATTGAACAATTTGTCCGCTTCTTCGCGGCTTTCCGCACTGATGGAGATCGTATTCCGGTTGTCGTGCTCGGTGACCGTTCCCATCATTTCCATCACATCGCTGCCCTGCAGCATATTGCTTTTGCCGATCGGTAAGGCAATGTGCATAAGCCGGTTTGCATCATTTTCAGGTATCGGATATTCAGGACTTGACAGGTCTTTGTAGCGCAAAACTTTTGCGAACTCGCCGCCGAATACGGATTTGTAAAAGGTGAATGCTTCTTCGGCATTGCCGTTGAAGTGAATGTAAGGATTGATCCGTGCCATAATTTTAGTCTTTTTTTAAAGTACAAATCTTGCCAAAAAACAGGGTGTCTTTGCTGTGTGAATACGACAATATCGGTGGCTGAATACGACGGCTGCTGGCCGTAATCCGTTCATTTGAGTTCTGAAAGGATCAATTTTTTCTGCTTCAATGTGTTCTTCATGGCTTTATCCCTTACTTTCGGGTCATCGCTATGGATCAATTCAAAATATTCGGTCGGCACGACTTGCCATGATAATCCATATTTATCTTTACACCATCCGCAGGAGCCTTCCTCACCGCCATTTTTGGTAAGCGCGTCCCAATAATAATCCGTTTCCGCCTGGTCTTTTGTATTGATGACAAAAGAAACGGCTTCATTGAATTTGAACAGCGGGCCTGCCGCCAATATGCTGAACTCCATGCCGGCTATTTCAATGACAGCTGTTTCTATGCCCGCATCATTCCCGCTTTCGTCACTGCCGAACTTGCGAAAATCTTTCAGCTTGCCGTCCTTAAAAATGGACAAGTAGTAATCGGCTACAGCTTTGGCATCTTTCTCTACCCAGAGATAGGGTGTGATTTTTTGAGTGATCATATTTGTATTTTTAACGGTGTTATTTGTCATTTCGACTGGTTGGATTGCGTTATCAGCGTTATCCGGCCGATTTGGATTTGAACAGGAAGTTGTCAAACAAAAAACGATCGTTGCAAGGAGAGTCAATTTATTCATTTTCTGTTGGTTTTAGCGTTTGTGCTGCGGTTAAGGCGAAAATTGCTCGCCACATTGCCCCATAAATCCCAAAATGAAACTATTCGGTTGCAAATATATGTGCAACTTTTTGGTTTCGCAAATTTTGTGTGATTTTTTTTCGGGGTGTTGAAAAATTAGAGCTTGTTTGGATTTTGGTCGCTATGTCGAAAATAGTCAATTTTTCGCTTAGGATCGGTGAAGAACGAAGTTTGTCAAG
>JACJYC010000023.1 GCA_020636325.1 Lewinellaceae bacterium | reverse complement strand
AAGGCCAATATCACCGGTGTCTTTGACGTGGAAAACCGCATTTTCATCAACGGCCGGATGAAATGGATCCGGTTCAAATCCGAACTGGAGTACAATGAGGACGGCAAACCCCTTAATTCGGTCGGGATCGTCCAGGATATAACCGACCGCAAACTGGCGGAAAACGAACTGATGCGGTACCGCGATCACCTCGAACAACTGGTCCGGCAACGGACTGCTCAGCTCGAAGACACCAACAAGGACCTGGAGGCATTCGCCTACTCCATCTCCCACGACCTCCGGGCGCCCCTCCGCCACATCAACGGATTTGCAAATATCCTGGGCCGAATGATGAATGACCACCCGACCGCCGGCAAATATATCGACCTGATCAACAGCTCATCCACCAGGATGGGTACCATGATCGACGGTTTACTCCATTTTTCCAGACTGGGCCGCCAAACCATAGATAAATCCGAAGTAGACCTCAATTCGCTGATATCCGAAATTATTGTTCAGTTCAAACCCGACCTGGAACACCGGCGCATCGAATGGAAAATTGATCAGCTGCCAAAGGTGAACGGCGATCCCAATCTGCTCAAGATCGCCTTTGAGAACCTGATATCCAATGCCATCAAATACACCCGGAAAGAGGAAAAAGCCGTCATTGAGATCGGATCAGGCGACAAAGGAAACTCAACCGTTTTCATCCGCGACAACGGCGTAGGGTTCGATATGGCCTACGCCGATAAATTGTTCGGGGTATTCCAACGGTTGCACAATGAGGAAGAGTTTGAAGGGACCGGCATCGGCCTGGCCAATGTCCAGCAAATCATTCGCAAACACGGCGGTGCAATCCGTGCCGACGGCGCATTGAACGAGGGAGCTGTTTTTTATGTTACCCTTTAAATCCTGAATACTGTGCCATGAAAACAGATCGGCAAAACATTCCAATCCTTTGCGCGGATGACAACCCGTTCGACATCGAACTCTTCAAAGTGGCTTTTTCAGGACTGGCGGAAAAGCATCGCATAGATGTCGCGCGCGACGGCCAGGAAGTGCTGGATTATCTCTTCTATCGCGGAGAATTCGCCGACAGGAACCGGGAGCTCCCGGCAGCCATTCTGCTCGATATCAAAATGCCCCGGCTCGACGGAATCGAAGCGCTGCGGGCCATTCGCGCCCTGGAGGATTACCGGGAATTGCCCATCATCATGATCACCTCTTCCGAAATGACGCGCGATGTCATTGATTGCTACGAACTGGGCGCCAATGCCTATGTGGTCAAACCCATCGACTTCAATGATTTTGTCAGCCTGGTAGAATCCCTTTACCGGTTCTGGACGTACCTCAACAAATTTCCCGAATCCTGACCTGCTGCCGGGGTCAGGCGAAAAGCTGCTTCATATCCACCCGTTCCCGGATGATGTCCTCAAGCCGGTCGATGGCCACGCGGTCCTGTACCAGGGTGTCGCGATCCCGGATGGTAACGGTATTGTCCTCCAGCGTATCAAAATCCACGGTGATGCAATACGGCGTACCGATGGCATCCTGGCGGCGGTAGAGCTTGCCGATGGAGCCGGTATCGTCGTACTGGACCTTGAACGACAGCCGGAGCTGGTTGAAGATGTCTTTTGCCTTCCCGACCAACCGGTCCTCGTTCCGCTTCAGCGGCAGGATCGCCGCCTTGACGGGCGCCAGCGCCGGGTGCAGCCTGAGCACGTCGCGGGTGTTGCCTTCGTCGCTTGAACCCGGAACGGTTTCTTCCGTCAGTGCGTGGCTCATCATGGCCAGGAACATGCGGTCGCAGCCGATCGAGGTTTCGATGACGTAAGGGACATAATTCTCATTCCGCTCCGGATCGAAGTACTGCATTTTTTTGCCGGACAGTTCCTGGTGGCTGCCCAGATCGAAGTCGGTACGGGAGTGGATGCCTTCCAGTTCCTTGAAGCCGAACGGAAATTCGAACTGGATATCCTCGGCCGCGTCGGCGTAGTGGGCGAGGTTCTCGTGCTTGTGGAAGCGGAGTTTGCTTGCGGGCGTACCCAGTGCCAGGTGCCATTTGCGGCGCATGTCCTTCCAGTAGTCGAACCAGTCCTTCTGGGTGCCGGGCGGGATGAAGAACTGCATTTCCATCTGCTCGAACTCGCGCATGCGGAAGATGAACTGCCGGGCGACGATCTCGTTGCGGAAGGCCTTGCCGATCTGGGCGATCCCGAAGGGCACCTTCTGGCGGGTGCTCTTTTGTACGTTGAGGAAGTTGACGAAGATCCCCTGGGCGGTTTCGGGCCGCAGGTAGAGTTTGCCTTCTTCGCCGGCGATATTGCCCAGCTGGGTGGAAAACATGAGGTTGAACTGGCGGACTTCCGTCCAGTTGCGCGAGCCCGTGTCCGGATCGGCGATCTCCAGTTCTTCGATCAGCGTTTTGAGGGCTGCCATATCGCCCTGGCTCATTGCGGTGGCCAGGCGGGTCTTGATGGTATCGAATTGCTGTTGGTATTCCGCCACGCGCGGGTTGGTGGAGCGGTACATGGCCTCATCGAAGGTGTCGCCGAAGCGCTTTTGCGCCTTTTCGACCTCCTTGTTGATCTTGCCCTCGATCTTGTCCATGTATTCCTCGATCAACACGTCGGCGCGGTAGCGTTTTTTGCTGTCCTTATTGTCGACGAGCGGATCGTTGAAGGCATCCACGTGGCCGGAGGCTTTCCAGGTTTTAGGGTGCATGAAGATGGCGGCATCGATGCCCACGATGTTCTCGTGCATCTGCACCATGGAGCGCCACCAGTATTCCTTGATATTGTTTTTCAGTTCGACGCCGTAGGGGCCGTAATCATAAACCGCGCTGAGGCCGTCGTATACTTCACTGGAGGGAAAAATAAAGCCGTACTCCTTGCAATGAGCAACCAGTTTCTTGAATGCGTCGTTCTGTTGGGACATAACCTGTTGTCTTTTCTGGATTTGGAAGCGCAAAGGTAGATTATTTTGATAAATGGAGGAACGGAAGAATGGCGGAATCGAGGAATCGATCGGGGATTTGGCGTCAAAAATTGGGATAAAACTGCCTAAAGCGTAAATTTAGCCGTTATTCTGGGTTATGGTTTTATGGTTGGACGTCCGTTGTAAAGTCGAACAGATTATTAAGCCGGAGCGGTTGGAAGGCGCGTGAGCAAGGATTGATAAGCTGTTTTGAACAGCCTCCGGTATAATGGCGCCGTTCAGCAAGAACAGGATGCGGGCTGACTGCCAACTTTTGATGAGGCTATTGTTTTGTGGCTGGTATCCCAAGGTTGAAGATTGACCGGGGCTTCCATGCCTGTAAAACGCAAGCGCGGGCCGTCAGGTCCGCCATGTTGGTAGCACCCGGATTGAATATGAGGTTTCCGGCCTGTAGGGCCGGTATGTGATTGTTTCGGAACGGCAACGTTTGTTGCAGGCCGATTCGGGATCAACGCATTTAAAAATGAATGGAATGGATTTCAACGCCCGTTGCAGGTCTTCATATGCAGGCCCTACAGGCCGGTGGATTCCGTCGTTGCCGAGACGGTCGCAGGCGCGTGGGCAAGGATTGATAAGCTGTTTGCCCCCCTCGAAAGACTGCCAACTGCCAACTGAAAGACTGCCCACTGAAAGACTGCCCCCTGAAAGACTGCCCACTGAAAGACTGCCCACTGAATTAACCCATTTTCAAATTCAATCTAATAAAATGCAGCCATCGATCCGCTTTAGGCCGTTTTCAAAAGAAGCCAAATCAGGAGTCAAAGACCAGCCGAAAACCACCCAATGGTGCGGCGCACCCCTCCTCACCCGCTCACTCCCCCTCATTTTCCTCCTGCTCTCCTGGATCGGATCCAGCTGTACCCAGGAACCGCCGGCGCCGCCGCGCATCGCCATAGCCGGCATTGCTATCGAATCCAGTACGTTCTCCCCTGCTCAGACGAACGAGGAGGCTTTCCACGCCAAGACCGGCGCCGATGTGCTGACCCAATACCCTTTCCTGTCGCCGGATTCGCTGCTGCGCACGAAGGCGGAATGGTTCCCGACCCTCCAGGGGCATGCGCTGCCCGGCGGCATCGTCACCCGTGAAGCTTATGAATCGCTGGTCGGCAAAACGCTGGACATGCTGCGGCAGAACCTGCCTTACGACGGTCTGTTCTTTGACATCCACGGCGCCATGAGCGTGGTCGGCCTCGACGACCCGGAAGGGGATATGATCGCCCGCATCCGGGAGGTGATCGGGAAGGAAACCCTGATTTCCACCTGCATGGACCTGCACGGCAACGTTTCCCAACGCCTGGCCGAAAATACCGACCTCATTACCTGCTACCGTATGGCCCCCCACGAAGACGAAATGGACTCCAAGCGCCGTGCAGTCCACAACCTGATTGCGCGACTGGAAAACGGGAAAGGCAAGCCCGAATTCAAAGCCTGGATCCCGGTGCCGATCCTGCTGCCCGGTGAAAAAACGAGCACCCGCGTGGAACCCGGTAAGAGCCTGTACGCCGAAGTGGCGCCGGCCGCCGCCCAGGAGGGCGTTATCGACGCCGCCATCTGGGTGGGCTACGCCTGGGCCGATGAGCCCCGCAATCACGCCGTGGTGATGGTGACCGGCGACGACCGGGAACAGGTGACCCGGGCAGCAGAAAAACTGGCCCGCCATTTCTGGGAGGTGCGGGATCAATTCGAATTTGTGGCGCCTACGGCCACCCTGGCCGAAAGCCTGGACATGGCCGTCAAAAGCGACAAACATCCCTTCCTGATCAGCGATATGGGCGACAATCCCACTGCGGGCGGCGCCGGCGATGTGACCTGGACCCTCCAGGAGATCCTGGCGCGCCCCGAATTCCGGTCCGCGGACGGCCCATCCCTGGTCTACGCCTCCATCCCCGGCCCTGAATTGGTGGATCAGGCTTTGCAAGCCGGCATAGGCGGCAAGGTTTCTGCCGATGCCGGCGCTGCCGTAGATCACCGGTATGCGCCCCCGGTCCGCCTCACCGGAACCGTGGAGGCTATCCGGGAGGGCGATCTGCATGCCGAAGTTGAGGTAGTGGTAAAAGTGGGCAGCGTGCACGTCATCGTCACCAAAAAGCGGAAACCCTACCACCTCGAATCCGACTTCACCAACCTGGGCCTGAACCCGCGACAAACGGATATCGTGGTCGTCAAGATCGGTTACCTCGTCCCGGAACTCTACAATATGCGCGCCGGCTGGATCATGGCACTCACCCCCGGCGGCGTGGACCAGGACCTCGAACGCCTCGGCTACAAGCGCATCAACCGCCCGATGTACCCCCTGGACCAGGACATGGCCGATCCTGACCTGACCGCGAGGCTGATAAAGTCCTCTGAGGAGATCTAGTGGCGCGAAATCCAGATGCCTTGAGGGTAGTCGGCATTCGACAGGCTGTCTGTAAAAAACGGCCGGATTTTATGACCACCCCTGTCCTATAAACCGCCCCGCCGGCCGACCAATAGGGCAAATAATCGATGGCTTGATGGATCGACAAAAATTGGAGGCGGAAATTGTGACCAACGACATCCGTTTCCAGTTTGACCGGGCCGATCTGAAGCCGGAATCCATGGAAATCATTCAGTCTATTGCCAAAATGCTGACGGAACACCCCGAAGTGCGCCTAAGCATAGAAGGACATACCGATAATCAGGGTTCTTTGACCTACAACCAGGAATTATCCGGCCTGCGGGCTGCCGCAGTGAAACAGGCGCTGGTGAATTTATCCATTCATCCGGATCGTTTGAAATCCAGGGGTTTCGGCGAAGAAAAACCGGTTGCCGACAATCAGACGGAGGAAGGGCGCGCTAAGAACAGGCGGGTGGAGTTTGTCCGTTTTTAAGCCGGGAAAAGATCACCCTGCGCATATTCGCTGAAGGTCGGCAAACGTGATCGTCCTGAAATCCGGTATAAACCGGGAGATATTTGAAATGCCGGTAAAATCGGCTTCAACGTGGGTAGTTGTCACCACGACCAGCGGACATCCAGCCCGCGAAGCCGCCGTAGCCCCTACAGGGCTGTCCTCAAACACCACGCAATCGCCGGGGGGCAGCCCCAGTCCGTCAGCTGCCTTCAGATAGATCTCGGGATGGGGTTTGCCGCGGGCTACATCCCGGGCATGCAGCACCACGGGAAAGTACGGGCGCAGAGCGAGGTTATCCAGTACAAAGTTCACGTTTTCAGGCGGGGCCGCCGATGCGACGGCCATGGGGATGCCGGCGCCCGACAATTGGTTCAGGAATTCCGGCAGACCGGCCACCAGCTTCAAATCCGGCAAAAATATTTCCCGATAAGCGGCTTCCTTCTCCCGGGAGATCTGCCGCCGTTCATCGGGCGTGAACCGGTCGGCAAACAGGCGCTCCAGGATTTCCTCATTGATGCCGTGTACCTTTTCCTTGATTTCCTCAAGGGTCATGTCCAGCCCGAATTCGGCCAGTTTTTTCTGCCAGGCGCGGTGGTGCACCATCATGTTGTCCACCATCGTGCCGTCCATATCGAATATGGCTGCTTTCATTTTTTCCGGATTTTTCCCCGCAAAGATGGACATCCGGCGGCGCAAAAAAGAATTCACGCCTATCATTTCACCGATAGACGTGAATTTATATGGGATCATTATGGCCAGGGGTTACAGGCATTGCCGTCCGGACTGCCAACTGCCAACTGCCAACTGTCAACTAGCTTTCGCGCCTTTATAAATCCGGCTGATCAGGTTATCGATCACGTAGGTCTTCGACCGGGAATAGAACGTATCCAGGTCCTCCAGATAGCGGTGGTAGAAGAAGTTGAGCACCAGGCCGACCAGCAGGGCCACCAGCGTCGTGTCAAAAGCCATGTTGAGCTGGCTCGTGATCTCGGGCATGCCCTCTGCCGTACGGGCCAGGTGGGCCTTGCCGATGGAGGTGGACAAGCCGATCAGGGTGCCGATAAAACCCAGCGAGATGATGGCGCCCAGCAGGTAGCGTACCCGTTCGAGGGTGCTTTCCAGTTCGCTCTTGCTGTTGTCGACCTGGGTGTTGAACACCTGCAGGGTCTCACTGATGGAGCCGTCGTTCCGGTATTGGGTACAAGCCTTCTTGATGAAGTCGACCACCAGGAAGCTGCCGCCGCCGTTCTGTTCCACCTGAATGGCGTTGAGCTTGATCCGGGCTACTTCTTCCGGCGAGAGAACGAGTTGGTCTTTCACCGGCAACAATTGCAGCCCGAAGCCGCGGTTTTGTTCCTGCAGGTACTTGCGCTTGTCGAACAATTCAAAAAGGCTGTAAAAGAACACACCGTAAATGGCCGCCTGGATATATCCGTTGAACGATCCGCCAAAGGCTTCGATCAGCCTGTGGAATCCTGTTCCCTGGGCGGAAATACTCCCCAGGAGCATCAGGAACAGCCAGAAAACAGCAGCCGAAAGCAGGCTGAACATCAACTGAATGGATTTTGTGCGAAACATGGTTTTAATGCTTTGTGAATGAGAAATTGCCGTCCTCTTTCAGGACAACTTTACCCAGCAACACCCGGTCTTTGGTTGGGGTCAGGGGTTTGCTGAAATCCGTACCCCTTTCCTGGCCGGTCGGCGATTTGGTATAGATCAGCCCCGTCAGATTGAGCGACGTATGGTTTTTGTCGCTGTTTTTGAACTGGGCGTACAGCAGGTACTCCCCGGGTTGGATCTTGTCAAATTGCCGGACGGCTTCCTGGTTGGTACGCAGGTCGTTGCCGAACAAGCGATTGCGCGACTTGCCGCTGTCCCATTCGCCGACTGCCCGGTCGCGCTTGTGGCCGCCGTAGACGCAGATCCCGTCCTTGCAGACGAACAGGTCGACATTATCTGCCACATCGGCCCAGCGGATCTCAAAGGAAACCAGACAGGGAACCGAAGGCGCATCGCCCTTGTATACAGGCGGCGTCGGCGGAGCGGGCGTCGGCGCCGGCGTCGGTACTTCAGGTTTTGCCTGATCCGCCGGTTTGGCAACCGTCACATCCGGCTCGGCCTTTTTCCCGGGTTCCTGCTTTTCCGGTTTCTCAACAGGCGGTACGGCGGTTGCCCGGTCGGGCGTCGGCGCAGGCGTTTGCTGTACGACCAGCTTCGGCTTCGGTTGGTCCTCGGGGAATTGTTTGTAATCCACCAGGACGATCCGGAGCGTATCCCCGATCTGCTTGCCCACCAGACTGTCGGGCATCAGGCCGAACACCTTGCGCTGCGCCGTGTCCACAAAAACGCCCATTTGCTGGGTTTCAGCCGGCGGCGCGCCGCCCTTGGGCGTGATGATGAACAGGAAGATCACTGCTCCCAGCGCACTGGTCAGCAGGTCCAGCAGGGATAAATTAAACGGTTGACTTTCTCTTCTAGACATGACCGGTGGTTTTGCGGTTATTCCGGTGATTCGAAATGGCCGTTCGACCGGCTTTCGGCTGAAACGGTAATGATCTTGTGTTTCGCCGTCGCCTGCCGTTGCGGAAGCGGGAAGTGGCAATGGGCGCAGTCAGGCCCGTCGCCTGCAGCGGTGCTTCCGCAATTCAGGCACTGTTCCGATTCCGCTTCTTCGAAGTGGTCGTCGCTCCGGCGTTCACCCGTGTTCGAATACGTAAAGTTGCCGCGCATATGGCAGTGCGTGCATTGCACAACACCGTCTTCATTGACATGCGAGCAGTTATTGCAGATCAACATGGCACTAGTATTTATCGCCGATGGAAAAATGGCGCTCAAGGCCGATGGAGAACATCGTGCTCCGGTTCATCACGATCCCTTTGTTGTCGTCAAAAAAGCTGTTGGCTTTCTTGTATCGCGGGTTGAACGCGTCGCCGAGGCCGGAATCCCAGGTTACGTTAAAGGTGAACCGGGTATACGGATTGACGTCGTAATAAATGCCGGGGGAGAACTGGAAGTCCACCTGCGTCTTGCGGTAGTCGTCGTTGACGCCGCTGCCGAAGTGCACCACATAGTTGGTGGTCTCTTCCGGCTGGTCCTCGCCGAAATATTCGATCTTCTCGTCCAGCTTGCCGCTGATGCCGAAGTTGAACGACGGCCCCATGGCGACAGAGATCCCGAAATTGCTGCCCAGGTTCTTCCGGTAGCCCAGCAACAGCGGGACGGAGATGAAGTGGAGCCGCTCGCGGGCCGTAAAAAAGCCGACCCCTTTATCGTCTTCGAAATTATCGGTGAGGTATTCGCTGCCCTTCTGTACATATTGCAGGCCGCTGCTCAGGGTGATGCTTCCGAGCTGGACGCCGAAGACCAGCCCGCCGTTCACACCGAGAATCGGGTTGGTCTCGGAATAGAGTTCGGACAGGTCGCTCGTGAATTTGAATTTGGACAGGTTCACCCCGCCCGTCCCGCCGATGTACAGGGAGCTTCTTTGGGCCGTCAGGCCGGTGAGGCAAAACAAAACCAACAGGAAGGGAGCAATTGACGTTCTCATCGTTTTCATTTTTTTATTGATGAATTGGCGTTAGGCGAGTTTAATGCTTGTTCTTGTGGAGACCTTTGTGCTGGCCGGGGTGATCGCAGGCGTGTTTCTTCCCGTTGCCTTTGCGGTTGTGCTTCCCCTGTTTTTCTCCGCTGTGTTTCCCGTCTTTCTTGTACTGGGCGTTTTCACCACGGCGACCTTTTCCCTGATGATCTGCGCGACCGTGCTGGCCGCCTTTCCGGTAGGCGTCCTGGCCGTTTTTGGGAAAGCTCCGGGTCGTATTGCCTTGAACGGCCGGACCGGACTGGCTGCCGGATTGTTTTTCACGGGCTTGCGTTTTTTCGTCGTTGCGGGAAGTTTCCCGGGAAGCCGGCGAACGCTTTCTGCTTACGCTCGCATCGGATTTGGCACCATCCGGCTTGCTTTCAGGTTTGGAGGTTGCGATGATGCCGTTATTTCCGCGGGATGCGGAGATGGCATTTTGCGCATCGAGCTGGGTATTTGCCGTCAGCAGGCAAACCAATCCCATCCATGTCAGAAGCATGATCTTCTTCATCGGTATTTCTTTTTTGGTTATCTGAAATCAGGTTAATGCAATGCCGCAGCCCAGCGTGTCAGGCCGGCATTTCAATCTTCGGTGATAAGAATTGGGTCTGGAAAACCTTTTACTTTGGGGCAGGATCCTATGGATTGTATTGGTGTTCTTTTACGATACAAATTAAAGGGGTATTTCCGTTAATGCGTGTTATGGTGTAGTTAGTATTTTGTTAATTAGTCACAAGTCGTAAGTCACAAGTACAAAGGAGCTTTCGCGTAAGGAAATCCTTCCTTCATGACAAAACAGCCGTGCAGGCCGTCAGGTCCGCCAAATCAAGGTTAAAGGATAATGTTCCCGGCCTGTAGGGCCGGTATGTGATTGCTTCGAAACGGCAACATCCGTATCGGTCAATTCCGAACCGGCCCCATTAAATATGGATAGAATGGGTTTCAACCGGCGTCGCAGATCTTCATATTCCGGCCCTACAGGCCGGGGGCTTACGTCGTTGCCGGGGTGCTACAGATATCGCGATCCTGACGGCCCACTGTACTGGGCAGCTCAATCAGGTGGAAAGGCATTCGTATTGCGAATGCAAATCGAAGAAGTCCATTTTTATTACGCGAACGGGCCGTTACAACTTATGACTTACAACTTACGACTTACAACTTATGACTTACAACTTACGACTTACAACTTATGACTTACAACTTACGACTTACGACTTACGACTTACGACTTACGACTTACAACTTACAACTAAGTATTCACCGGCCAAATAATAATATCCACCCGCCGGTTCCTGAGTTTTCCCTCCCAGGTGGAATTGTCGTAAACGGGGTTGAGCTCCCCGAAATCCTCGATGGACATTTTGGAGGGGTCCAGGCCTTTGTCGATCAGTTTTTGCATGGCCGATTCGCTGCGCATCCGCGAAAGGCGTTCGTTGTAATCCAGCGGGCCGATGTCGTCGGTATGGCTGTGAATGGTGATCTCGCAGTTCTCAATGTCGGGAATAGCGTCCAGCCATTTGTAGAGTTCCCGCGCCTGTTGGCCATCGATATAGGAACTGCCGCCGCCGAAGTAGATGCTGAAAATATTGTGCCGGGCGCCATCCTCCTGGGCGGGCAGGAGGAGCGGCATCGTCAGGAAGACGAAGGCCAAAAGGGTGATTTGTTTCATGACGGGTGGTTTGCGGTTCAGTTCTTAAATATACGGAAGAAAAATGAGAATCCGGGCATTGTTTCTAATTTTACCTTTCAAACCACGCTCCGTTTATGAACGACTATAAGAATCCGCGGCTTGTCCTGGTATCCAAGGAGGTCAAACCCGGTCAGGTAAGCTGGCGCAGCCCGTCCAACCTGGCCATCATCAAATACTGGGGCAAATATGGAAATCAGCTGCCCCGGAACCCCTCCGTCAGCTTTACGCTCGACAAAGCCTATACCGAAATGACCGTCTGGTACCAGGCCAAGTCCATACCGGGAGAAGGGGTCCACCTGGACTTCAGGTTTGAAGACCGGCCCAACGAAGCCTTTCAGGACAAAATGGTCCGCTTTCTGGAAAGCATACTGGATATTTTTCCGTTCCTCAAACAATTGGAACTCAGCATTGCCTCCAATAACTCCTTTCCGCATTCCTCGGGCATCGCCTCGTCCGCTTCCAGCATGAGCGCACTGGCGCTTTGCCTATGCAGCATGGAACGGCAATTGTTCGACGGATTGAAAACGGAGTCGGAATTCCTGCGCAAGGCCTCTTTTATCGCCCGGTTGGCCTCGGGGAGCGCCTGCCGGTCGGTGTATCCGCTGGCCGCCGTCTGGGGCAAATCCGCAGAACTGCCTGAAAGTTCGGACGAATACGCCATCCCCTATGAAGAAGGCCTGCACGACGTGTTCAAAACCTTTCACGACGATATCCTGATCATCAGCCGGGGTGAAAAGTCGGTTTCCAGCCGGGCGGGCCACGGGTTGATGGACGGCAACATCTACGCCGATAACCGCTACCTCCAGGCCCGGCAGCGATTTCACCAGCTCCTGAGCGCCCTGCGCACCGGCGACGTGGAATCTTTCGGCCGGATCGCGGAGGCGGAAGCCCTGACCTTGCACGCCCTTATGATGAGCTCCAATCCGCCCTATATCCTGATGCAACCGAACACCATAACGGCCATCCGCAAAGTGCAGGAATTCCGGCAAAGTACCGGCCTCCCGCTCTACTTCAGCCTCGACGCCGGCCCTAACCTGCACCTCCTGTACCCGGAAGAGATCGCCCTGAAAGCCCAAGTCTTCATCCAGGATCACCTGCGGCCGCTGTGCGAGGAGGAACAGGTAATTGCGGATGTGGTGGGTACGGGACCTTTGATGAGAGGGTGAGAGGGTGAGAGGGTGAGAGAGTGAGAGGGTGAGAGGGTGAGAGGGTGAGAGAGTGAGAGAGTGAGAGAGTGAGAGGGTGAGAGGGTGAGAGAGAGGGGCGAGGATGAGAGACGACTTTTACATGTTGCATTCAAATATTTACATTTTTAATTTCACCAACGCCATGTTTCAACCCGGATTGTTTCAAGGAAAAACCGCGCTCGTTACCGGAGGCGCTACCGGCATCGGGTACGCCATCGCTGAAAAATTGCTGGAATTGGGCGCCCGCGTGTTCATCGTTTCCCGGAAGGAGGAAAAGCTGGTTGCAGCAGCCGAACAATTGCGACAGATCGGGGAATGCGATTATCAGGTTTGCGATATCCGGCAACCGGAGCAGATTGCCGCGTTGGTGGAATTGATCCGGGAAAAAGCCGGGCGGCTGGATATCCTGGTGAACAACGCCGGCGGCCAATTCCCGTCATTGGCCGAAGACATGAGCGAAAAGGGCTGGAATGCCGTCGTGAACAACAACCTCAACGGCACCTGGTACATGACCCAGGCCATGGCAAAGGCCTTTTTCATTCCCCAAAAAAGCGGGGTCATCCTCAACATGATCATCAATATCCTGCGCGGGGCGCCGGGAATGGCGCATTCGGGAGCCGCCCGGGCGGGGGTCGACAACCTCACCAAATCGCTGGCCGTGGAATGGAGCAAATACGGAATTCAGGTGAACGCCGTGGCGCCCGGTATCATCAAATCATCGGGGCTGGACCTTTACCCGGCAGATCTCCTGAAAGGCGTTTCCGATTCTATACCGATGAAACGCCTGGGTACCACCGAGGAAGTGGCCTGGCTGACGCTGTTCCTGGTCAGCCCGATGGCGGCCTATATTACCGGCGAAACGGTGTATGTGGACGGCGGGCAGCGGCTTTGGGGGCAGATCTTTCAGCTCTGAGACGCGTAAAAGTCCATACTACTGGACATTTTCCAAAACGGACCGGATTATTAAGCCCTTCAAGGATTGATAAGCCTTGAATCAGATTAGGCTTAAAAATCCCTGCCTGCGGCAGGCAGGCCTGCGGGCTTTTCAATCCGCTTCACGTGAAAAAATGTCCAGTAGTATGGTAAAAATCGTATGCCACCAACAAACTCTCCCCCTCATAATCCCGCCCGGCCACCAGCCGCTTCCGGTGCAATTCCATCAGCCGCTCTTCCTTTTTCATCAGTCCGTACAGGGTGCGCATGACCTTGGAAAACCGTTCGATATCCGGCGTCACAGGGATATCCCGGCTCCCCACGGCGACCATCAGCCGCTTGAAGGCCTCGTGGTCGTAAAAGGTGTATTGATCCGGATACCGGAAGGCGAGGTAGAGTGAAATGATCTGGTAATTATCGTTGTGGTAGTGGTTGTTCTCCACCGATCGCGGGTTCTGCCGCTTGAATTCCGACAGCAGCTGGTCGCAGTGGAACACGAAGCGGTCAGCCCGGCCGGTCAGCCCTTTGCTTTCCAGGAACAGGTCCTTGAACATGCTGCGGACGAACTCGCGGTCGACGCCCATGAGGGCCAGCATGACCTTTTTGGGTTCGTAATTTTCGCGGAACCAATACCGGCGGGTGGTGGAATTCTGCAGGCTGCGGTCGTACATCCCCGCGAGGTCTTCGCTGTCCAGGTCCCAGTTTTCCTGAAACAGGCGCTGCGATTCCCACAGGAACAGCCTTTCTTCGGCTTTCGGCGTACCCAGCCAGGCTTCGTACCGGGCAAAGGCTTCCTTGATCTTATGTAGTTGCATTCAACAGGTTCAATTAAACGCGCCGGAAAACGCCTGCATTTTCTCCTCAATGGCCTCCGCTTCGATCGGGATGGAAGCGGTCAGGTCGATAGGATCGGTATCCGTAACGAGGATGTCGTTTTCCAGGCGGATGCCGATCTTTTCTTCCGGGATATAAATGGCCGGTTCGCAGGTGAATACCATGCCCGCCTGAATGGGATCGTAGCGGTTGGCCAGATCGTGCACGCCGAGCCCCAGGTGGTGGGAAACCCCGTGCATGAAGTATTTTTTATACAGCGGCCGCTTGGGGTCCTGGTTTTTGACATCCGTCTTGTCCAGCAGCCCCAGGCCGATCAGCTCGCTTTCCATGAACTTGCCGATGGATTTGTGGTATTCGTCCAGCGTAACGCCGGGTACCAGCATGGGCGCCGCCATCCGGAGGGTCCGCAAAACGGCATCGTACACAGCCCGCTGGCGGGGGGTAAACCGCCCGTTCACCGGGATGGTCCGCGTCAGATCGGCAGCATAATTGGCGTATTCCGCCCCAAAATCCAGCAGCAGCAATTCGTCGTTTTTGCACATGGCCGTATTCTGGGTATAATGCAGGATGCAGGCATTGACCCCGGTTGCCACTATCGGATCGTAGGCGTGCCCATTGGCGCGGTTGCGGATGAATTCGTGGGTGATCTCCGCCTCCACCTCGTACTCCATCACGCCGGGCCGGACAAATTCGAGGACCCGCTGAAACGCCTTTCCGGTGATGTGGATGGCCTGACTGATGGCTTCCACCTCGATCGGCGATTTGTTCATCATCAGTTTCTTCAGGATCGGCGGGGAGCGGTGCAACTTGTGCGCCGGATATTTTTCCTGGATCTGGCGGGCGAAGCGGTGGTTGCGGTCCTCCACCGGCGAGTGGAACCGATCGTGTTCGTTCAGGTTCAGGTATATTCTTTTAGCCAGCAGGATCAGTTCGTTCAGCACCGGCTCCATTTCGTCCAGCCAGTAGATCTTCTGAATGCCGGAAATCTGGCGGGCCTGCTCCTTGGTCAGTCCGCTGCCTTCCCATATGCTCTGTTTCTCGCTTGCCCGGCGGATGAAGGCGATTTCGCGCGCGTCCTCTTTCACACAGTCCGGATAGAGCACCACGACGGTGTCTTCCTGGTCGAGGCCGCTCAGGTAAAAAAGACCTGCATTTTGCCGAAAGGGAAAAAAGGTATCCCCGTTGCGGGGCATGCGATCGCTGGAGCAAAAGACGGCGATGGAATCCGGGTTCATTTTCCTGATGAAGCGCTGCCTGTTGAGAATGAACAGCTCAGGATTTAAAGGCTCATAGCGCATAGGCCGGACAGGGTTTTACCTGGTTTGAATGATGACTATGATTGGTGTAATATCAGATTTTTTTGTCCACCTCCGCGACCAGGGCGGGGTCGTACTGACCAAACCAGGCATTGAGCTTTGCACGCGCTTTGGCCCGTACATCTTCGTTGACATACGCGGCGATGGTCACCAGGCCAAAACTCAGCACGCCGATATCATCGGTATACCCAATGATCGGACTCAGGTCGGGAATTGCGTCAAAAGGCGCCAGAAAATAACCCAACGTACCGATAATGATATTTCTGGCCCAGGCGGGCGTATCTTTCCGCCGGTAGGCAAAAAACATCAGCAATACCATGTACACGGTCTTTTGTCCTGCACGGCGGGCGTAGCGTAACAGCTTCCGCCATAGCCCTTTTTCCGAGAATTCAGGGCTGTATTGTTCTACTATTT
Source organism: Lewinellaceae bacterium (assembly GCA_020636325.1). Taxonomy (GTDB): domain Bacteria; phylum Bacteroidota; class Bacteroidia; order Chitinophagales; family Saprospiraceae; genus JACJYC01. The sequence continues at coordinate 74,828 of JACJYC010000023.1, read as the reverse complement.
CTTCCTGCTTTTTTTTGTTCATCTCGACAGATGCGCTTGATTCTACCAACAATATTACACAAAAACCGGAAAAAAGGTTGATTTTTTCGATAAACAGGGGCATTGAAAGCCTGATCACCCCGCAAAAGCGCCAGATTGGTACTTTAGTATGAACCCCGTTTCTTCAAATTCCGCTTCTTTTGTAAAAAATCGCTACACGATGAAAAGAGTAACCGGCATCGGCGGGGTTTTCTTCAAAACCAAAGACCCCGAAAAAATGAAGGAATGGTACGGCCGCCACCTCGGCTTTGTAACCGACCAGTACGGCGGGGCCTTTGAATGGCGGCAGGCCGATGACCCGCAAAAGGCCGGGTTTACCGCCTGGAGCCCCTTTTCGGAAAACTCCGACTATTTCCAGCCTTCCACCCGGGATTTCATGTTCAACTACCGGGTCGAAAACCTGGAAAAGCTCCTCGAAGTACTCCGGGAGGAAGGCGTAGAAGTCGTCGGCGAGATCCAGACCTACGACTACGGCAAATTCGGCTGGATCATGGACCCCGAAGGCAACAAGGTCGAACTCTGGGAGCCCATTGACCAGGTGTTTACGGACTATTATCAGGGGAAGACGATGAAGTAGTTGTTTGTTTTAGTTGTAAGTCGTAAGTCATAAGTCGTAAGAACGGGTAAAAGGCGAGATGCCGCCGTTACAACGAACACCCAGGTCCATCGGACCTAAATATCGGTAGCTCAGAATTCGATCCGGTAGCTCAACAGCGGGATGAAGCCGAGTTGGTGCTGGATCAGGACCGTATTCTGCTGCACGTCGTAGTACCGGAAGGCCTCATTTTCGGCGCCGGTCAGGTTCTGGATATCAAGTGACAGGGTGCTGCTGGCCTTGGCGTTGTTCCATTTCAGGTATGCCCGCAGGTCCGTCCGGAAATAGGCTTTTTGCTGAATGGTGAACGCCAGATCGTCCTCATACACGGTATATCCGGCCTGCCGGGAAGCGGCCACATCAATGGGCGTATCCCGGAATCCGCCGATATAGGCGACACGCAGGTTGAGCCCCCATAGCCGGGTTTTGTCCGCTTTGGCTCTCCGGATCCATTCCTTACCGGCAGTCGCATTGAAGATGTACTTGCCGTTGAAGCGGGTATCGCGCTCGATGCCGTCGCGGCCTTTGTAGGTCGAGTTGTAGAGGGTCGCATTGGTGAGGTAGTAAAATCCGTCGGCCATGAACCGTTGGAGGCTGAGTTCCAGACCATAGTTATTGCCCGTTCCCTGGTTCACCAGATGATACGGTACAAAACCTTCTACCAGGTTGATGGCCGACAAGGAGCCGGGGCCCTGGGCATCCGCAACGGGGACATCGAACAGGGATTGCCAGAACAGTTCCGCGTTGAACCGGGTATTGTCCCGGATCTGGACCTGATACCCCAAGCCAAGGTGGTGGGCCTTTGTCAGGTCCAGGTCTTCATTGCCGGCGGCGCCGCCGCTCCTGGCAAAATACAGTTGCGGCAATTGCAGCTGACTGTGCAGGCCGTAGCTCAGGTTGAAGCTTTGTTTGCGGGAAAAATGCCAGGCCAGTGACGCGCGCGGTTCAAGGGCGCTGCTGCCGTTAAACCCGAACCAGGAATAGTGCAGCCCTGCGTTGAGCACAACTGCCGGCCCCAGATTGGATTGCCAGTTGACATAAGGTTGAACCAACAGGCCGCCGCCGTTCCCTTCGGCCAGCATGCCCTGGATCTGATCGGCGTAAATGTCAAAATGCTGTTGGTTCAGTTGGAGTCCGATCTTCAACTTGGAGGACTGCGACAGCTTGTGCTGGTAGTACGAGTGGAAAGAGATCTTCACCTGATCGTACTTGTCGTCCTCCAGGCGGATCGGTTCATAGTTGGCATCCAGGCGATCGCCGGTACGGGTGCTCGAAAGGCCCGAGGCCGCTGCAGCGACCCGGAAAATGCCCTTTGATCCGACCGGGGTAGTGTAGGTGGAGCCTACCGCCCCCATTTGCGACCTGAATATGATGTCGTAGCGGTCTTTGCGGAATTCCCAGAGGGTGCTGTCGCGCTCGGCCTTGAAGATATTCTCGCTGATGCCGCCCATACCGAACAGGGTGAACACCGATCCGTTCTTCCCGGGAAAAACGAGGTTGAACGAGAGGTCCTGAAAAGTGATGTCCTCATCGCCCACTTCCACGCCCATGAGGTTGAGCAGGCCGACAAAGGAATACCGGTAATTGACCAGGTAAGAGGCCTTCATATCGGAAGCAACGGGCCCTTCGGAAGCCAGCTCCACGCCGATCAGCCCCGCCTGCCCGGTAAACTCATGTTGCTGGTTATTGCCCTGGCGCAGGCGCATATCCATCACCCCGCTCAAAGCGTTGCCGTACTCCGCCGGGAATGCGCCGGTGTACAGGTAGGAGGTCGACAGCAACTGGGCGCTCAGGATGTTCACACCGCCGGCGTTGGCCGTCACCCGGTCGCTGAAGGTGCCCGCGTTGGGCGTATGGTTGGGATTGACGATATCCAGGCCCTCAAGCCGCCAGAGCACGCCGTTGGGGGTATTGCCTCGAACCGCCATGCCGTTGGCCTGGTCATTGTCCTGCACCACCCCTGCAAAAGTGCTGGCCAGGCGCGCGGGGTCAAAAAAAGTGGCCGGAAAGCGGAGTGTTTCCTCTACCGTCAGCGGTTTCACATTGGGCGCATCCGAAACCACATCCTGGCGGGGCGCCCTGACGATGACGGCGTCCAGCTCGGATGGTTGTTCCTTGAGCGAAAGGTCCAGCACCAGTTCCTTGCCCGATTCCAGCAGGATCTCCGGCAGGATGATGCTGCCGTACCCTACATAGGCGACCTTGAGCTGATAGCGGCCGACGGGTACGTTATCGATCCGGTACCCTCCCGAAGGATCGGCTACAGCGCCCAAACTGGTGCCCAGCAGCCCCACCGTGGCGCCCGGAAGCGGTTTGCCGGTATCTGCATCCGTAATTTGTCCGCGGATGGTTTGGGTCAGCGGCTGGGCCGTCAGGATCAGGCCTGAAAACAGAAAAAAGATCAAAAATCCGGTTTGCTTCAGCCTCATGTTTCCTTCATTTAATGGCGCTAATATAGCCGTGATTTATCAATTAGGGGGTTTAAACCGGTGTTTTCAACAGCAATTGAATGTCTATTGCTTTGCTTGCGCTTTAACCTTTGCCCCCATCATTTTCAGCACTTCCATATGGCTGTATTGCTGGCAGTGGCCTTGCATGGCATCAAAATGAATGTAAGCATCAGATTTCGGGTTCTCGGTCGTTTTCAGGAATTCGTCGAAGGCCCGGGTAGCGGGATTGAGGTAAAAATGATCCATGTCCCCCATCCAGATCCAGATCTTACCCTGGAGTTTGGGCCCCAATTCGGCCCAGTTCTCCTTCAGGTAAAGCTTGAGATCGTATTTTTTCCAGTATTCAGCCACCTGATGGTCGATCTTGCCGGTCTGCGGGTCAAACAGGGGTTTAGGCAGGCCGTTTTCCCCTTTTGGGCTGTACAGGGCCGCGTGAGCGCTGAATTGCCCGCCCGAATTCAGGTAGGTGTCCGACGAGCCCTGTACGTTCTCGTACCGGATAAAATCCTTCATATTCACAATAGGGTCCCCGGTAAGGTCCCTGGCCACCGGGTGCTGGTTGCCCCATTCATTGTAGAAAGCGTTGTCGTCCTTGTAAATATCGATCAACTGGTAATTTTCAAAATCTATGGCGTCGGGGCTGTATGACCAGGTCCCGTTAAAAAAATCCGGATAGTAGAGTTGCAATGCAAGGGAAACCCAGCCACCGGTTGAGCACCCGTCCACAAACCTGGATTGGGGCGTACCGATCCCCCGGTATTGCTTTTCGATATAGGGGATAAGCTCATGCGTGAGGGCATAACCGTACGGGCCGCTGTTGTCGGAATCGAGCTGATAACTGTCGCCGAAAGGGCCTTCTCCATCCAGAAAAACGTTGATGATCCTGGGCGCCTCGTCCGATGTCCACCAACGGAAAAAATCGGGATCTCTTTCAACCAAGTAGTTGACCCGGGTATAGCGCCCGCCGTATCCCGCTACGTTGTAGCGCACGGGGTATTTGGCGCCGGGGTGGTCGTAGAACCCGGCCGGCAACAGGACGGAAGCCTTTACCTTGACCGGTTTTTTCCACCATTTCGACAGGGTATCGCTGGTAAAATCCACCAATTTGACCAATGGATCATCGACCAGTTGACGCGGCGGAATCACCTCGGTGAGCCTGATCTCCAATTTCTGCCCCTTGGTAATTTCTACATTCCTGGGTTCACTGAAGACATTACCCGGTGCATTTAAACCGGATTCCTGCGTATCCTGGTCCCAAAGCACTTGCAGGCGATACGTACCGGAGGGAACCTGGCCGAGATTGAACGGCGCCGTGGTCATCATGCCGGTCCCGGCATCGGCTTCCAGCGGTTTGGCCGGGTCCCATTTCAGGTTTTTAGCGAAAATATGGTTCTTTTTCACCCCCATCGGCCAGAGCTGGGTCCGGGGCTCCCCTTCGGCATCTTCGCTCAGAAAAACGAACAAACGCCCTTCGGAACGAACTTTCGCCTTGAGCTCATTTGAAACAGAAATCGAAATATGGATATCCGCTGTTTGCTGACCGGATGCCGCCCATGCGACAAAGGAAGCAAGGAGCAGGAAAATGGTTTTTTTGAATTTCATGGCTGTTGGTTTTTCAATATCGGTTCAATTTCATGACCTTCTGCTCTTACAACTTATTTCGTCTTCAGGGCGATTTCGATCTGTTTAAGGTGCCCTTCATTGTGCCAGGCCACTTTTTCTAGCTCATCCTTCAAGGTCCGCACCCCCACCTCGCTGTGCACGAATTCATTGGCGCCGTGGCTGTCGTAGAATTGGCCGGTCAGGTGTATGACCATATTCCGGACCGACCTGAAAATATCCCGGTTCAATTCCAATGGTAAGGACTGATAATCCAGATTTTGACACCAGCGATCCTGGTCAAAAGCCCAGATCACCTGTCTCGGTTCGGCGATTGCCCGCCGGATGCGATCATACATCACCGTATCGGCGTCCGTGATGTGGTGCAGGATCTGCCGGACGGTCCATTTTCCAGGGCCATAGGAACGGGACAGATCCGCAGGCGGCAGGTCGAAGAAGGCCAGCGTTCTGTCCCGTGCAGTTGTCAGATCACGGATGAGTTGTTCTTTGGTCATGATGTTGTTAATTTGCATCCCGAAACGCCGGTGATTCGGATAATTTCGGCCGTTTCCCCGAGCAAATTACGGTATTTCGACTGCCAATCTTCAATGATTTTATCCTTTTCTATCCGATAGGAGCCGGTCAGGAACCCAAACACCGGTTTATTGAGGAGCAACCGCAGACAGAAGCCGACAATGAAACAATGAAAGGTCATTAGTCTGATGTCTGCCCCACTTACGACTTACAACTTACAACTTACGACTTACAACTTACGACTTACAACTTACAACTAACCATGAAGCAATGGAACAATCAAAAAAGCCGATGCAAAATGTAAACTTCCGCACGGTCGGCGAGCTGCTCGGCTTTTTGCCGGAAGAACAACTGGAAATGGTGGAACAATTGCGGACCCTCGTCACCGAATGCCTGCCGGAGATCGAAGAGGGCTTGAGCTTCAACGTGCCGTTCTACCGCCGGCATAAGCTCATTTGTTATATCTGGCCGGGCGCCGTATCGTGGGGCGGCAAAACCTGGGACGGGGTCGAGTTCGGTTTCAACTACGGCTACCTCCTCGCCGACGAGATCGGATACCTGGACCGGGGCAACCGCAAGCAGGTATACAACAAACGCTTTTACCCGGGCGACCGAATTGATGAAGAGATCCTCCGGGCCTATCTGTTCGAGGCCTGGGAGCTGGATGAGATGATGTATGTGGAGAAGATGAAGGGGCGGAAGGGCAGGAAATAATACCGCAAGCATGTTGATCGGGTCTGAAAAGATCGCATGCCTGCAGTAATTCCGGCAGAGGGATCGGAAACTTAGTTTACCACATAAAATTTCCAGATAAATTTATCATCGCCTCGGTTGCCATTTTTGATTTTATCGGATGTATCTACCCATAGATAATTGTCATCGTGAAAATTCAGGTACTCGCTTTTAGCATTATTGTAAATATACACCTCATCTCCACTGTAAATGGGTCCGTCTGTTCCGTTTACCTTCTTGATTATCCATTCTGCCCATGCATCTTCCGGATCTTTCCAATACAGAGAAAATGGAGGCAACGGTCCGCTTAATTTCAAATATTTGGCATTGAGCCAGTCGGTATTGGTTTCTTTAGCATAGTTGCCGGACGGCCAATTGGGCACCAATTCTTTTTCCTTGAACATGATGGTTACATTATTGTTGGGCATCAGTGGATCCGATGCATTAGTAAAGGAAAAATAGCCGGTTACGCGAAAATCACCAATTTTATCTTCCGAGTACATTTTGGGGTTGTAACATTGTTGCCCTACAAAGCTCCAGAATATTGGACGCGACACACAACGGCCGTCGCTTGAGCGAAGTATAACCGTACTATTCTTCATGATTTGAGGGGTGGGCCCCGGAAGTCCATGCTCCTTCAGGTATTTTTGAATGGCATCGTCTAATGCTTTCTGTCTGGCGGGTGTTGAAGCCAATTCCGAGATGGGCCGGAGCCCCGCCACTCCATAATCCGCCAAAGTCATATGATCCTTGATTGTTTTTCTCCAGTTGTCATATCCTCCGTTTTTGTTTCCATTCTCTTCAATGGCTTCTGCCAAAGAAGGGTCTCCGCCGAAGACCTGAACCGTAGAATTTTTAGAGAACTCCTCAATGTATTCCTTATTGGTTGATCCGACGCTGGCTTTTCCGGAAACAGAAGACCCATATGCGGCTGTGACCGATGCCTCAAAATCAGATTCATTTGTAAACCTGGAACGGTCTATATAGGTATTGAATGCAACCCTGGCTCCGACATAGGCGGATTGTACATAATGCGTACCATAAGTAGCGATTAGCTGGTCCGGAGCCATGTGTTCAATATCATTCTTTACGGCAGGTTTTAAAGGTGCTTTTTTCGCATCGATATCCAGCCTGTAATATCCTATGACATCGAGCAAAGTAAAAAAGGAGTTATTGTTATTGGTCATAGAACTTTGATTGAAGCTGGCGCTGGCACTTCCTGAAAAAAGTTCATATTTCCCGCTAACAGAAACCGAAACGGATAAACTGTTGGCATAATCGCTTATCGACCGCCCCTCAGCTATTCGTCCATCATACCTGGGCGCCATTACAACCTCCGTAAACTTACTCAACTGATCAGGGTCAAACAGGCTGGTGGTGGAATACTTCAAGTCGGCATAACCGCCTTCCCCCCTATATCCTACACCCAAACACAACTGCAACATTTGGTTTTGCTGGGGTGTCAACCCGGTAGTTGAATCGATTACCGCTTCTTTGGGGGGGTCGCATCCAACATTGGCGATACAAAGCAGAACCAATAGCAGCCCGATAACTTTAAAGGTTTTTAATTTGATTTTCATGATTAGAAATTTTAGGTGAATAATAATTTATTCCAAAGGAGTCTGACCGGCAGATGGAAAAGGGGCGATAAACTATCCCTTTACAGTTATCCGCCGAATTTTTCAATCCGGGAACCTGCTGTCGAATGGGGAACGGACTTTTGTTGCTAATTTCGGATTACCTGATAGAGTGGATCTTGACAGGTGCAAAGGTATGACCGGGTTCAGGCCGAACCCTTGGACTGGTTTTGCAAACCTTTGGACTGAGTTTGCAAATCAAGCTGATTGTCAATTAATTGCGAAAAGAACTTGGCGGGATGCCGAATTCATCTTTAAACACCCGGCTGAAATAGGCAGGGTCGGAAAACCCGGATTGGTAGGCAACCTCGGAGACATTGAGATCCGTCGTTTTGAGCAATCGGGCTGCGTTCTGCAACCGCACGGTCCGGATAAACAAGGTCGGCGTTTTTCCGGTCAGCGCCTTCAGTTTCCGGTAGAGCTGCATCTGGCTCAGGTAAAGCGCTTTGCCCAGATCGCCGGGAGAAAGATCCTCAATGCCGATCTTTTCCCTGATTACATCCCGGACCTTGTGCAGGAATTGGGTGTCGAGGTCATCGCCTGGTTGCATGTCAAGCCCCGATACCCCTTGCAGAAGGTATTTTTCCTGCAGCCTTTTCCGCGATTCCACCAGTTTTTCGAGGCGAACGAAGAGTTCTTCCTTGTCGAAGGGCTTTTGCAGGTAAGCGTCCGCACCGAATTTCAACCCGGAGACCTTATCCCGTTGTTCGGCCCTGGCCGTCAGCAGGATGATCGGGATATGGCTGGTCCGCTGATCGCTTTTCAGGATACGGCAAACCTCGAACCCGTCCTTTTCAGGCATCATGACATCGCTGAGGATGATATCCGGCACAGTCTCAAAGGCCTTGTCCATACCCGATTGGCCGTCGGCTTCCGTCAGGATGCGGTAATTGTCCGTCAGGATGCTTTCCAGATATAGCACCACATCCCGGTTGTCTTCGATGATCAGTAACAGGGGGCGATTATCCGGCAATCCCGCCTCTTCAGTTGGATGCCCTGCCCGGATCTCTTCGGTTGGTGGAGCATACGAAATGACCTGCGCTTCCCAATGGGCCATGGGGGCTTCCTGCTTTACGGGCAACCGAAGGGTAACGCATGTCCCGTTATTTAATTCGCTTTGAATGGAAATATTCCCGCCCATCAGTTCGACAAGCTCTTTGGAAAGTGCCAGGCCGATCCCGGTTCCGCCGCTCCTGCGAACCGGGGAGTCATCGGCCTGGAAGAACCGGTCAAAAACATGCGGCAGGTTTTCGGGAGATATCCCGATACCGGTGTCCAGGACCTCCATTTGAAGGCAGGATGGCCGCCCTTCATCCGTTTTGCGAAGTCGGATGCTGATCTCCCCGCCCGGGGGCGTGAATTTGACCGCGTTGGACAAAAGATTGAAGACGATATGCTGGATCTTCTCCTCGTCAAAATCCATGATCAGGGTTTCTTCTCCGGATTGGAAAGACAGGTCGATCTGTTTTTCTTCCGTCAAGGAATAAAAGGACTCGGTGAGGTACTTCAGGTAGCTGACGATATTGGCCCGGATCAGGTGAAGGTTCAGTTTTCCGGCATCCAGCTTCGACAGGTCGAGCAACTGGTTGATGAGCCGGAGCAGGCTGTTGCTGTTGCGGAGAATCAGCTTTTTTTCCAGTTCCTGCCCCTTCAGGTTGCCGGCCATACCCATAATGACGGTGAGGGGCGTCCGGAATTCGTGGGTGATATTGGCGTAAAGCCGGGATCTCAGGGTGTCGAGTTCTCTGAGATGCCTGGCCTGGGCACGTTCCAACTGCCGGTTCAGGTTGAACCGGTAGATGGCCAAAGCAGCTCCTGAAACCAGGAGCAGGTAACCGAAATAAGCGCCTGGAGTGGCCCACCAGGGAGGGGCGATATACAGCCCGACGGTTGCTTCCTTTGCGCTCCAGTATCCGTCGGCAGTTCGGGCTTTTACCCTGAACGTATACCGGCCCGGATCAATATTGGAATAGTGGATCTCTGTTCTGTTTCCGGCGCTCCTCCAATCGGTCTGGTAAGGTGTCAATTGGTAAAAATATTCGACTCCTTCGGATTTAAAAAATACAGGCATCACAAAGCTGAATCCAAAATCAGACTGGTCATGCCGGAGCCGGATCCCGTTGGAAAAATGCAGTTGTTTTTTCAATAGAGAATCAGGGACGCCGACTCTTACGACCTTATGGTCCAGGTAGAAGTCGAGCAATCGGACGGAAGGAGCGTAATCCTTTTCCTTCAGGCTGTCCGGATGAAACCGGATCAATTTCTCCCCACTTGTGAAATACAAATACCCCGCCTGGTCACTGTATGCACGTTGGAAATAGAATAAGGGATCCGGGAATCCGTCATTGATCCCATAGGTTATAAACTGGCCTGTTTCGGGCAGGAATTTTTGCAGGCCTTTCGGTGAGGAGATCCAAAGGTGGCCGTGAATATCCTCTACTACTGTGGTCACCTGGTTGTGAAGCAGACCGTTATTTTGATTGTAATTCCGGAAGCGATCAGCCACCGGGTCGTAAATCGATAATCCGTTTGTAGTAGACAGGTAGAACCGGCCTCCGGACCCCGGGAAGATCAATTGCACCCTTTCCGATGCCTGGCCGGCGCCGGGGTATAATGTATAACGCCTGCCCCGGTCCTTATCAGGATCGTAGCGGAAAATGCCCAGGTTGGTAGCAAGCCAGGCGGTGTTTTTGTCGTCAAAGTACAGATCCAAAACAGCGCCTTCTACCTTCGTAGAGTCCGGGAAGCCTGCAATTTTCGGATAGAAGCGGATCCACCCACCCTGATCCTCATCGAAATATTTAAGCCCGGACCATATCCTGCCTTTCCTGTCGGTTTTCAGCAATGTACTCCCTCCAGGCAGGCTCCTTATTTTTCCGGTTTGAAAATTATAGACCTTTATGATCTGATCCCTGTTATTCAAGGTCCATAATTCGTTTTGCCCGGAGAGGGCGATATCCCGGACCGGGGCGGCTGAAATTTCGGGAGGAATTCCTGACGGCAAGAGTTGGTTTGCCTTGCAATCAAGGGTCCAAATTTTTTCGCCATCGTTGATCAGAACCCGGTTTTCATCCAGTCGGACAGCTTCATAGATGATCATATCCCCCAGGATTTCAATCGGATTATCGGAGGTATGGGTAACTATGACCCCACCTGTGGATGTATTAAACCACAGGCTTCCCGCCGCATCGGCGTAGCCTGCCGCGATTGGGAACGACGGAACACCGGCAGGATCGTCCTCATCAAACCGGAATGCATGAAAAAGCCCTGTGACCGGATCATACCGTTGGATCTCCCGGGTTGCCCCCATCCAGATCCTGCCCGCTTTATCCGTCACAAGACATCTCAGCGAAGTTGAGAATTCAGGACTGAAAGATGCCGTCAGATCCTCGAATCGCCCCGTGGCAGGCGCATACTTCCACAAACCGTAGCCCGAGGAAGCGATGAAAAGTTGCCCGTCCGGAAGTTCCGCTATATCCGAAGCCGGAAGCGGGCGCCCATTCAGGGTTGATGCGGTCAGCCGAACCAGTTGAAAGCTGTCCTTCCCCGGCAGTTTCCGATGAAGGCCGTCGATATTGCCTACCCATATAGTCCCGTCTTTTTGCTGATAAAAAACCAGCCCATCTTTGAAATAATTCCCGAAACCGGTGAATGTCCCCGATTTCGGCGACCATCGGCATACCCCGTTGGAGCCGGTTCCCACCCACATGTTTCCCTCATGATCCTTACCGATAAAATTGATCTGACGGCCGCAAAGGCCCCCGGGTTCATCCGGTTCAGGTTCGATGTAATCAAAAGTTTCCGTTACCGGGTCAAAGATATAGATGCCCGAAGCGGTGCCAACCCAGATCCGGCCGTCATCCGCCTCACATATGCCGGTTGTCAGGTTGTCGCCCAAACTTTTAGGCAATTGGTCATCGTACTGGAAAACCTTGAAATTTTTGCCGTCGAAACGGTTCAGGCCGTTGAACGTGGTGAACCAGAGAAAGCCTTCCCGGTCCTGGATAAGGCTTTTCAGCCAATAGGTGCCGGGATTGGAAAGCCCATCTTCCATGGTGTACCTTTCGAAACGCAATTGCTGGGCGATGGAAGGATGAATTCCCCAAAGAAATATCAGCAGCTGATATAGTGTAAATTTCCTCAATTTTGATTAAATATGGCTTTCCAAAAGTACTGAAAATATAGGATTCAATGGCTGACCGCAAATTCTCCTTCTGGCAAAAATGGCTCACCCGGGCCAATGTCCTGACCCTGACTCTCGGCCTGTTGGTCGCCTTTGCTCGCGATTCTTTTTTTTCGATCTGCACAACGACTACACCAGGCGTCTGTTCTTTCAGAAAAATCCCATAATTTGACCGAAAAACACAACTTTTGCTCCTTTCGACCACTTCTCTGAAGAGAATCGCACTTGATTTGTCCTATGATGAAAATATTGCCGCAATCTTTTTTCGAGAATCCCCAGGTGGGAAAGGTGCTGGTCGACGGGCTTTCCTGCGTGATCCACAAGGCTTTTTACCAGGTCGATGTGCAAAAGGAAGGATACGTCTCCACCCATGCCATGACCCTGGTGCTGAACGGCCGTCTGCGCGTAGCCAGCGGCGATGAGTTTCTGACCCATGTCAACGCCGGTCAGATGGTATTCCTGCCGAAGGGATTGTACATGATCTCCGATATTTTGCCTTCAAAAGACGCATTCGAAGCCATCGTCTTCTTTTTTGACGAGGCGCTCATCGACGAATTCGTCCAATCCCTGCAGGACCGGCAGCACAAGGAAAAAAGTCCGAAACAAAAATGCGTGCCCTACCTCCTGCTCGACTATACGGACCATATCCGCATGTTCACCGAGAACCTGCTGCACCTGTACAAGGACAAGTCCCACTCGCACCACAAGCTCACCCGGTCCAAACTCTTCGAATTGCTGCACCTGATCAGCATTTCCGAACAGGGAGAATGCTTCAACGGCGCCCTGCTGAACCTCAAGAACAAGGAAAAAAGGACCTTGAAGACGTTCATGAACGCCAATTTCAACAAATCCCTGAGTGTAGAGGACTATGCGTACCTGACCGGCAGGAGCATTTCCACCTTCCGGCGCGATTTCAAACGGCAATTCGGCGTTGCTCCCAAGCAATGGCTGATCGACAGGCGCCTGGAACTGGCCCATCAACTCCTGTCGCAAAACCATACCACCGTAACCGCTACCGCCATGGAAGCCGGCTACGACGATATCTCGCATTTCATCAAGGCATTCCACAAGAAATACGGTATTCCGCCCAAGCAATTCCTGATCCAAAGACGGAATGAAATGCTGGTCTGAACGGCTTTTGACCGGTTTTGACCAGTTTCGGTTTTTTGGAACAGTTCTCCTTTCCAGGCGGGCGCATCTTTGTCCCGACAATTCAAATATGTAACAAACAGCACTGTTAAAAATGGGAAAATTAAATGGAAAGGTTGCCGTCATCACCGGCGGCAACAGCGGGATCGGTTTTGCTACCGCCCAACTGTTCCTGAAGGAAGGCGCCCGGGTCATCATCACGGGCAGGCGGGATGATGCCGTCCGGGAAGCCGTACGCAACCTCGGTGAAGGCGCTTCCGGATTCGTTTCGGATGCCGGCAATATGGCCGACGTCAATCAACTGGATCGGGAGGTTGCCAAACTGGCTCCTAAAGTGGATATCCTGTTCGTGAACGCCGGCGTAGGCTTGTTTGCGCCGTTTGAGGGAACCTCAGAGGAACTGTTCAACGCCAACATGGACATCAATTTCCGGGGCGCTTATTTCACGGTCCAGAAGCTGCTGCCGGTGATCCCGGAAGGCGGCTCCATCATCCTGAACACGACCATCCTGGTTCATTCTGGGCTGGCCAACACGTCGGCCTATTCGGCATCCAAGGGCGCATTGCTCTCGCTCAACAAAACGCTGGCCATTGAGCTGGCCGACCGGAAGATCCGGGTCAACAGTGTCAGTCCCGGCCCGATCGCTACCCCGATCTATTCCAAAATGGGCATGGACGAAGCGGCGCTGAATGCCTTCGCCGCCGATGTACAGGCGAAAATTCCGCTACAGCGTTTCGGTCAATCGGAGGATGTGGCCCAGGCGGCCCTGTTCCTGGCATCGGAAGAGAGCGGCTTCCTGACGGGTTCGGAGATCCCGGTGGATGGGGGTAAGGCGATTACTTTTTGAATTGAGGAACTGAGGAACTGAGGAATTGAGGAACTGAGGGCTATCGATTCCTCGGTTCCTCAGTTCCTCGATTCCTCATCGTCAAAGATACCCCGCAGTATGCTCTCCGGAATATCCGAACGACCAATTGTATTGATCCAGTTTGGTGAGGGCGGCTTCCAGGAGCCGGATGCAATGGTGCACATCCTCCTTGTGGGCCATTTCGATGGTCTGGTGGATATGCCGGAGCGGAATGGAGATGGCGCCTGAGATGGCGCCTTTTTTCCCCGCGCGCTGGATGCCGGCCGTATCGGTACCGCCGGCAGGCAACAGCTCGGGCTGCCACTTGATGCCGCCTTCGGTCGCTACTTTTTTGAGATAGCTCACCATGCGATAATCGCTGATCACGGAGCTGTCCATGATCTTGATCGCTGCGCCTTTACCCAGGAAGGTGACCGCTTCATGTGAATGTGCGCCGGGAACATCAAAGGCAATAGTCACATCAAGGCCGAATCCGAAATCCGGATCAATATGATGAGCTGAAGAAACAGCGCCCCGCAGGCCCACTTCTTCCTGTACGGTGAATACGCCGTAAATATCGTAAGGGACTTCTTTGTCCTTCAGGGATCTCAGCACTTCAAGGAGGATAAAAACCGACACCCGGTTGTCGAGGGATTTGCTGTTCACGCAATCGCCCATTTCGATCAATTCGCGCTCCCGGGTCACAGGGTCGCCTACCGCCACCCATTGTTCAACTTCGGCTTTTTTCATACCCAGGTCGATGAAATACTCGTGGATCGGCACCTGTTTGGTGCGTTCATCGGGTTTCATCAGGTGGATGGGTTTGCTGCCCATGACGCCGATCAGGTCGCGCCGGCCATGGACGATCACCCGCTGGGAGGTCAGGGTTTTGGGATCAAACCCGCCGAGGGGCAGGAAGCGCAGAAAGCCGTCGTCGTCGATATGGGAAATGATGAAGCTGATCTCGTCCATATGGGCGGCAACCATTACCCGTTTTCGTTCACGGCCGCGTTTGACGGCAACGACGTTACCCATATTGTCCACGCTGAGTTCATCGACCAGCGGTTTTACCTCCGCAATTACGACTTCCCTGATTCGCTGCTCAAAGCCGGGAGCTCCGGGCGTTTCGCAAATTTTTTTGAGTAAGGCGACATTGATCATGTTTGGGGAGTATTCGGTATTTGTGCGTTAGATAATTGCAGTTTTTCTCATAATGGCCGGCAATTTACAGATATTTCACAATATGCATTTTGCCTGCAACTGATTTTGGGTTGAATGCAGGCCGGAGAGCGGCGCCGAATTATCGGGGAATGGCGAAAAAACGGAAACAATACCGTAAAATTGCGGTGTAATTGCGCGCGGATGTCCATTCGAAAACTAGCCAAGGAAACAGCGATTTACGGCGTAAGCTCCATAGTGGGCCGGATGCTGTACTTTTTGCTGACCCCCATCTATACCCGGGTATTGCCAAACCCGGGCGAATACGGGATCGCGACCGACCTGTTCGCTTTCACGGCCTTGCTCATGGTGTTTTTCACCTACCGCATGGAAACGGCTTATTTCCGTTTTGGGTCGGAAGCGGATGAAGGCAGCGCGGAGAAGAGCTTTAATACGGCGCTGTGGTCCATCGTGGGCTCCTCCCTGGTTTTCGGAGCCATCTTGTTTTTGTTGTCCGACTGGCTGGCCGACCTGTTCCAGTACCCCGACAAGGCCTCCCTGGTGCGGATGTGCGCGTTGATCCTGACGCTGGATGCCCTATGCGAAATCCCTTATGCCCGGCTCCGGCTTGAAAGCAGGCCTATCCGGTTTGCCGCCATACGGCTCATCAGCATCGGGGTGAATCTGGGGTTGAATCTGTTTTTCCTGCTGATCTGCCCCTGGCTCCAAACCACTTCCTGGGGCGCCGGTTTGGTCAGCGGCTGGTACGACCCGCATTTCTCCGTCGGTTACATTTTTGTGTCCAATGTGGTAGCCAGCCTGGTTGCGCTTTTGCTGCTTTCCCCGATCTTTTTCCGCCTGCAATGGCAATTCGACCGGGCCCTATGGCGCAGGATGGCCCTGTACGCCGCTCCGCTGGTCATTGTGGGGTTCTCGTACGTCATCAACGAGACGCTGGACCGGAAGATCATGATCTGGTTCTTGCCCGGCACATCGGACGAAAACCAGGCCCAGTTGGGGATCTACGGCGCCAACTACAAGCTCGCCATGCTGATCAGCTTGTTCACCCAGGCCTTCCGGTACGGGGCTGAACCCTTCTTTTTCAAACAGAAGAATACCCTGGGCGTGCAAAAATTGTACGCCGATGTGGCCCGGTTCTTCCTGATCGCGGGCATGGCCGCCTTTCTTTTTATCGTGCTGTATATCGATGCGGTAAAATATTTCATCGGACCCGATTACTGGGTCGGGCTTGGCGTAGTGCCGATCCTGACCCTGGCCAATGTATTCCTGGGCATGTATTACAATTTCAGCGTCTGGTACAAGGTTACGGACAAGACCCGCTGGGGCGCCTATATTTCCATTGGCGGCGCGCTGATCACCATCGGGTTGAACATCTGGTGGATCCCGATATTCGGGTACTACGGGTCGGCCTGGACCACCCTGATCTGTTATGCGACGATGGCATTGGCCTGTTACTTCACCGGAAAGCGCTTTTACGACGTACCGTACGACCTGAAAACCATGGCGCTCTACCTGGCGGTCGGCATAGTGATCTGGCAGGGCAGCGATTGGTTGCGGGTGCAATTTCCCGAAGCGCTGATCATCCGGCTGGCGTTGAATACGGTCGTTTTGGCAGGGCTGGCGTATTGGGTATTTATACGGGAGCGATCAAGAATCCGGAATTACTTCAAATTTTAGGTCATATGTGGCCCGGATTCGCCACGACGACCACTATCATATCGATTTAGAATGAACCGATTGCCACGCATAATAGGCCGCTCCGATCGATCCCGCGTGGTTGAGCATCATGGAAGGCACCACTTCAAAATCCACGGTAAAAAGGTCCTTATAGCTGTCGAATTGTTTGCTGGCGCCGCCGCTCAGGATGACCAGATCGGGTGAGAAAAGGCGCCCCAGGTGGTGCAGGAATTTGTCAAAGCGCATACCCCAATCGTTCCAGGAAAGGTTATCCCTTTTGCGGGCGCTGTCCGAAACGTATTTCTCGGCGATATCTTCATAAAAGAACAGGTGGCCGAATTCGGTATTGGGCGTCAGGATGCCGTCCGTGAACAGGGCCGAGCCGATACCGGTGCCGATGGTCAGGATGAGGACTACGCCGTCATGGCCCTTGCCCGCGCCGAAGGTCATGGCGGCGATCCCGGCGGCGTCGGCATCATTCACCACCTTGACCGGCAGACCGCTGACTTCGGAAAACAGCTTTTCCACATTGACCCCGACCCACGATTTATCGATGTTGGCTGCTGAGCGGGCTACGCCGTTCTTGACAATAGCGGGGAATCCGGACCCGATCAATCCATCCCAGTTGTGCATTTTGACGAGCGCTGCAAAGGTATCGGCCACTGCGGCGGGCGTTGCCGGCTTGGGCGTCTCCAGGCGGAGCCGGTCGGTGAGCATCTGGCCGGATTGCACATCGATAATGCCGCCTTTGATGCCGGAACCGCCGACATCGATCCCCAGTACATGATGATCAGAAGCCATATGGGTTATTTAATTAAAATAATCTTCATCGGGACGTCCGTCCGGGGCCTGTCGCGGCCGTCGGTCGGTACGGCGGCGATCTTGTCAATCACGTCCAACCCTTCGATCACCTGCCCGAAAACGGTGTACTCCCGGTCGAGCTGCGGCGTGCCGCCTTTGTCCATATACGCTTTGCGCTGCTCCGTGCTGTACCGGAACCCTTTGCGGGCTTCAAAGCGGTCCAGTTCTTCCGCAGTCTGAGGTCTTCCCTGAACGATATAGAACTGAGAGCCGGATGAACGCTTCTGGGGGTTGACCTGGTCGCCCGTGCGCGCTGCGGCGAGGGCCCCTTTGACATGAATGAGGGTATCCGCGAATTCAGCGGGGATGGTATAACCGGGGCCGCCGGAGCCCAGCGGTTCGCCGGCTTTTGATCCTTTGGATTTCGGATCGCCGCCCTGGATCATGAACCCGTTGATGACCCGGTGGAACAACAGGCTGTCGAAATAGCCCTGTTCGACCAGTTTGGTAAAGTTGTCCTGGTGTTGCGGAGTGGCGTCATACAGCTGGATGAGCATATTGCCGTAAGGCGTGATCAGCTCAACCAGGCAATGCTTCGGAGAGCCGATATGGAGTTTTTCTTCGTGGGTGCGGGTTTTGCCCTTGGCGTTAACGGCTTTGAGCCGAACGGTGTATTCACCGGAAGCATGGTAGCGATGTTCGGGATTGGCCTCTTGCGATGTGTTGCCGTCGCCGAAATCCCATTCATAGGATTCAGCCTCATGAGAAGCGTTGGCGAACCGGACTCCGGAAGCGGCGCGGAGCTCGCCGTCGTAGGAAAACTGGGCTACAGGTTTGCCGCATGCCGACAGCAGGACAGCGGCCGAACCGGCGAGCAAGAGCGTTTTTAAGTTCATTGATCTCAAATTAGCGTCTGTTGACATTCATTAAAAAAAACGGGGCCGATATTGCCCCGTACCGGTCAGTTCAAGATCCGGACCGTCATTTTGATATCCTGCAAAGGCCGGTCGTTGGGGCCGGTGGGCTGCGAACAGATCTTGTCGACAACGTCCATTCCCTCGACGACTTCCCCGAATACGGTATAGTCGTTATCGAGGAACGGCGTACCGCCCAATTCCTTGTACAGCTGGCGCTGGGCATCGTTGTATTTGATCTGCTTTTGCGCCTCGATATTATTGAGGTACGCATCGTCGATAGGTTGGCCCTGAACGATATAGAACTGGGAGCCTGACGATTGCTTTTGCGGGTTGTTGCGCCGTGCGGCTGCCAGGGCGCCGCGAATGTGCGGAGCGCCGATCTCGGCCTCAATCTCATAACCGGGGCCGCCCATGCCCAGGGGTTGGTCGGCGGGAGCGTTCCTGGAGTCCGGATCGCCGCCTTGCGCCATGAAGTTGCTCATGACCCGGTGGAAAAGCAGGCCGTCATAAAAGCCCTCTTTCGCCAATTTGATGAAATTATCGCGGTGCTTGGGCGTACTGTTGTACAGCATGACCTTGATATTGCCGAAATCCGTAGAGATCTCAGCGTAGGTGGCGTCGTCTTTCTGACAAGCGGAAACCCCTGCGAGCAGGACAAACATCAGCAATGAATTGCGCATATTCATGATTCAGATTTTAATTGGTCTTGAAACGATCCAGATAAGGTGCGAGTTCTTCATCCATTTCTCCGAAATACCGGATCACCTGTTCTTGCAACAGGCGTTCCTGGTGTTTCACGCCCTGAACCGTAAAAGGCTTGAGCGGTTCCCAATGCGGCCAGCCGTCGGCATCCCTGCCTGAGAAACGGAAGTACCCGTCATCACTCAGCAAGCGGCAAACGGCGATATGCATCAGGTCCTGTTTTTCTTCTTTAGAAAAAGGCCCGGGCGTTTTACCCAACTCCTGGATCCCGATCAGAAACAGAACGGCATTCAGGTCGGGCAGGTCTTCGCGACGGAAGATATCCCTGACCAGGTGGCGTACGCGCAACCAGGCAAACTCCAGTTCCCAATCTTCAAGGCGGGTCTTTGCTTCTTCCATCCTGCGGTAAAAAGGATCCTTCAGGGTGCAAATATACAATTAGTTGAACGGCATAGGCAAGAATAAACCGAACTTCCGGAAAAGGCGCGAAGATAAAAGAAGGGCCGGCTGCCTAGAGGAGGCTGGAGCGGCTGCCGGCCCAGGGGTAAATAGTGCGTTTATGTGAGTGGGTAGATATCCTGAGTTTGTATTGATCCAAAAGCGGTCAATTGCAGCCCAGATCATGCCTTGAGGCCGGATCGTTGTTGGGGAAGCAATTGCCTGACAGTACGCGTTCAGGCATATATCTTTCGAGGTTCGGATCGCGCAGGCTCTTGCTGAGGAATTCCGTCAGGTCGTCCATTTCCTCGTCGGTGAGGTTGAGGGGATGGAAGAAGGCCGAGATCTGTGCCGGCGGAACATTGGTATTTTCCGGTATGCCCTTGTTGAAATATTCCACTACCGACCGCAGGGAGTGCCGCGAGCTGCCGTGGAAATAGAACGGCGAATCAGCCATATTGTACAGGCCGGGCACCTTGAATTTGTACATATCCTCGGTTTTGCCCGTAAAGCCGCCTCTGCCCAGGTTGCGAAGGTCGTCCGGACCGGTATTGTACGCTACGCCCGACTCATAGAGGTCGCGCACGCCCAGCGCCTGGAATTCCATCGAGTTCAGGGAAGCGCTTTTGTGACAACGGTAGCAACCGGCCTTGCCGAAGAACAGGATCGCGCCGCGCTTTTCGCGGTCCGAGATCGCCTCCAGGTCTCCGCGGAGCCATTTCTGGAAGGGCGCCTGGTCGCTGACAATGGTGCGGATATAGGCGGATATGGCGAAGCTGGCGGCCAGCAGGGAATAGCGTTCTTCCTGCGGCCAGGCCGAAAAGGCCTGATCGAAGTAATTGCGATAGCCCAGCGTATCCAGCACATAATCATCGATGACCATGCGGTGTATCTTCAGGCCTTCCACATTCTGGCTTTCGAGGCCGTCATAGCCCAATTTGTTGATTTCCGTAGACGGGTCATCCTCGCCCCAGACCGCTTTGGTATCGGCGTTGACATAGCCGGCGCCGAATTTGCCGCTCCAGGTCGAATTGGTCACATAAGCCACGTTGACCAGGCTGATGGGGCGCGCGCCCTGCACATCGAGTTCGTTCTCAGCGTATTCGGAGATGGCGTCCCGCATTTCGCCGTTATCGCCGTAGCCGGCGCCGCCGTCGGCAATACCCTGGGTGCGGCCAGGCATGAAGCCGGAAGAAGGTATATGGCAGGTGCCGCAGGAGAAGGTCCCCATCCCGGTGGCATGCCGGGCATCGCGGCCGAGGCCCGTTTCAAAAAACAGCATCTTGCCCAGGTTTACTTTTTCCCTGGTCAGCGGGTTGCCCTTGCCCTGCGGGATCTTGGCAAAATCGCCGGAGGACGGCAATACAAAGTCTTCCAGCGAGCCGTTCGGTGCAAGCCGTTCCAGCCGATCCGTCAGGTTTTCATCCAGCGGTGAGAAGGCGTCTTCCTGTGCGCATGCATATACCAACATGGCCAGCAATACAAAATATGTCCACTTTTTCATGTGAATGTTGGATTATAATTGCTTGTTGAAATACCAAAAGCAAAATCAGGTACAATAGAAAAAACCTCTCAAAGCTGGTGATTTACCTGTAACAAGGAGACTCAGTGGGAAAATGGATTCGGAAATGTGTGATAGCCTGAATACCCGTCGGAAAAGGGAGGGTTCCGTGTCCGGGTGGCGACAAATTTATGGCCATTCGCTGAAATATCAAAATTTTCCAGATGTATTTTTTTAGAATTTAAATTTCACCCGGATGCATTATTTTCAAACCTGGCCGTATATTTACCCGCAAAGGAATAACCAATGGATCGATCGATACACGGCTGGCACAGCCCCCGCCTTAACAAACATATGGATATCGCCGTTTACGGGCACTGGGGAGTTGCCTTGCTCCTGGTACCTACGGCAGCAGCTGATTTTCTGGAGTACGAACGGTTTCACCTGATTGACACCATAGCGCCCATGATCGACGCCGGCAAGGTGAAGGTGTTCTCCGTCAACAGCATCAACCGCGAAAGCTGGTTGAACAACCATATGCACCCGCGGCATAAAAGCATCCGCCACACCCAGTTCAACGAATACATCTACCAGGAGGTCGTACCCTTTATCAAAAATATGACCAGCCAGGATACGCCGATCATTACCTGCGGCGCTTCTCTCGGCGCTTTTCATTCGGCCAACCTTTTCTTCAAACGACCGGACCTTATCTCCGGCGTCATCGCCATGAGCGGCGACTATGAGCTGGCCACCTATACCAAAGGATACCACGACGAGGACGTCTATTTCAACTCGCCGATGCAATACCTCCCCAACCTGACCGATCACTATTACCTGGAGCATATGCGCCGCAGCGGCCATATCCATATCCTGACCGGCCAGGGAGATTATGAACATCCGGATGCCTCCCGGCGCCTGTCCGGCGTCCTGCACGCCAAAGCCGTCCCGCACGACCTCGATATCTGGGGCTACGATATGCCGCACGACTGGCCGACCTGGCGCAAAATGCTGCCGTATGTGCTGGATGCCAAATTTTGATTCGGCGCATAAATTCTAAAAGCCCTTTCGCGGGTAAAAACCCCGGCTTTTTCCACCTGAACGCTCCAAATTGCCCCTGTCCGAATTCGTTTTCGGACGAGCATCAAGCATCAAGTATCAAGTCTTCAGTTGGCAGTTGGCAGTTGGCAGTCGCCAGTATCCAGTCACCAGCATCTAGTATCCAGCATCAAGTATCAAGCATCAAGCATCAAGCATCAAGCCTCCAGCTTCCAGCTTCCGGTTATCCAGCGAGCCCAGGAATCGCTTGGTCCGGGCGATATCCTCGCTCAATACCCGGTCTTTTTCCAGTACAGGTACGGTACGGCGGTAATGTTCCACCAGGTCTTCCAGCAGGGGTGACGACTTCAGCGGCCTGCGGAAATGCAGGGCCTGGGCTGCCGTCATCCATTCGATGGCGAGGAGGGTTTGCAGGTTTTCGACCACCTGGAAGGCTTTGGTGCCCGCATTGGCCGCCATGCTGACGTGGTCTTCCTGGCCGTTGCTCGATACGATCGAATCCACGGAGGCGGGCGTGCAGAGTTGCTTGTTCTGGCTCACGATGGAAGCCGCCGTGTATTGTGCGATCATGAGCCCGGAATGGAGTCCGGGGCTTGGGCTGAGGAAAGCCGGCAATCCGCGCGCGCCGGAGAGCAACTGGTACGTGCGCCGTTCCGAGATGCTGCCCAGCTCGGAAAGGGCGATGGCCAGGTGGTCGAGCGCCAGGGCGATGGGTTGCGCATGGAAGTTGCCGCCGGACAGGATCATTTCGTCCTCCGGGAAAATATTGGGGTTGTCGGTCACGGAGTTGATCTCCACCGAGGTCACTTCCCTGATATAGGCGATGGCGTCGGCGCTGGCGCCGTGTACCTGCGGGATGCACCGGAAAGCGTAGGGGTCCTGCAACGCCGGTTTTTCCCTTTCCGCCAATTCGCTGGCCCGGCGCCAATACCGGATGGCCGCCGCTGAAGCCACCTGACCCGGATGCGGGCGCAACCGGTGGAGGCGTTCGTCGAACGGGGAGGTCCGGCAATCAAATGCCTCACAGGAAAGGCTGCCCACGAGGTGTGACAGGGCCAGCAACCGTTCGGCCTGCAATACGCACCAAACGGCATAAGCTGTTGAGAACTGGGTGCCGTTGAGCAAAGCGAGCCCTTCCTTTGCTTCCAATGTCAGCGGCCGGAGCTGCAAGATGGCCAGGGCTTCCGCCGCCGGGATCCGGCGCCCCTGCAAATCGGCCATTCCCTCCCCCAGCAAAGCCAGGCTCATATGGGCCAGAGGCGCCAGATCGCCCGAGGCGCCCAGCGAACCCTGCTGGTAAATCACGGGGTTCAGGCCCGCGTTGAAAAAACGGACCAGGTAGTCCACCAGGTCGGATCGTACGCCGGAGTGCCCGTAACAAAGGCTCTGGATCTTGAGCAACAGCATCAGCCGGATGATCCCGCCCGGCGCTTCCTGCCCTGTGCCGCAGGCATGCGACCGGACGAGGTTGCGCTGCAGGGCTTCCAGCTCGGTCGGCGATATGACGACGTTCTGCAAAGCGCCGAATCCCGTATTGATGCCGTAGTAATATTCGGTGCCGGCGAGCAGGCGGCTATCCAGGAACAACCGGCAATCCTTGAGCCGCTTGCGGGCGGCATCAGACAACGCCAGCTGGCGGCCTTCGTCAAGGATGCTGCGAATATCTTCAAGCCTGAGATAGTCAGGTCCGATCAGGTGTGTTTTGGACATGTGCCGGTTGAATTTGGTCAGGTTAGCAAATCAGTTTTGCCATTTTCATATCGGACCGGCATTGCGGGTTTTCAAATTAAAAACAGGCTGCCCTTTGATCCGATGCCGCAAAGATGGGATGTAAATATCAAATGCCCAAAAAGTAGTTAAATATCTTAACTTGCCCGTTAAACCTGTGTTAAACAGCGTTATCAGAGCCGGTCGGCATATTGACTTAAGCCGTTTAATTAGAGATATTTACCGCATTATTCCAAAAACCGGCCGCTTGACAAGGTTGTGACGACGAGGATATTCTCCGTCGAAACAAACGTGACGCGGCGGTGAAAAGGAATATCTTTGATCCATCGTTTTAATCCAAAACTTATGAAAATTATGCAAATCAACATCAGCAAGCAGATCAAAACCTTGAGCATCGCTTTTGCATTCCTGGCCGCGGCCACTACCAGTTTCGGCCAGCGCCTCGCAACCGTGGACGTCAACCGCATCCTCGAAAGCATCGAAGAATATCAGGCTGCCCAAAGCGAACTGGACCGTCTGGCCTCCAAGTGGCGCCAGGAAATCGCACAAGAATACGATGTTATCAAGGGGCTATACAACCGTTATCAGGGAGAACAAGTCCTTTTAAGCGACGAGGCTCGCCGTCAACGCGAAGAGGAGATCATGAACAAGGAAAAAGCCGTTCGCGATCTGCAGAAGGAACGCTTCGGCCCGGAAGGCGAATTGTTCAAGCGCCGGCAGGATCTCGTCAGGCCGATTCAGGAAAAAGTATACGGCGCGATCGAGGATTATGCCAAAGAGCGCGGATTCGATTTCATCTTTGACAAATCCAGCGCGACCGGTATGATTTTCTCGAATAACGAATTCGATAAAACCGACGACATTTTAAAACGACTGAAGTAATTGTGTGTCAACGGAAAGCTGTATATTTGCAGCCGTTTTTCAAAAATTTCAAAAACAAACGCTACAATGGGAAAAATGTTGAAAGTCGGCGCCATGCTGCTGTTTTTTTCGGTGATTGCCTTTAACGCTCAGGCTCAGAAGTTCGGCTACGTCAATTCAGCCGATATCCTGGCCAGCTTGCCCGAGGTCAAACAAGCCGACGCCAGCCTGGATGCGCTTCAAAAGCAACTCCAGAAAAAGGGACAAGGCATGGTTGATCAACTCCAGCAAGACTACCTGGCTGTTCAGCAAAAAGTCGAACGCGGAGATTTGTCACCCAAACAGCAGGAAGAAGAAGCCGGCAAGCTGAAGAACCGCGAAGGCGAAATTTCAAAGTTCGAGCAGGACATGATGAAGCAATTGCAAGACAAGCGCAATGAGCTCCTCGAACCGATCTACAAAAAGGTGAATGACGCCATCGCCGCTGTCGCCAAAGAAAATGGCTACCAGTTCATCTTCGAAAAAAGCGTATTGCTCTATTTCGAAGAAACGCAGGACGTCAGCTCCATGGTAAAATCTAAACTGGGCATCTAGGATTGAACGGACTTCATCCGGACAACCGGCCTATAGGAGTTTTTGACTCCGGCATTGGCGGCCTGACGGTCGCCAATGCTATTTTCAGGACCCTGCCCTCAGAGTCCCTCATCTATTTTGGCGACACGGCCCGCGTACCCTACGGCCCCAGGCCGCCGGAGACCATCCAGCGATTCAGTATCGAGATTTCCCGGTTCTTAATGGATCAGGGCGCCAAGGTCATCGTGGTAGCCTGCAATACGGCGTCTGCCTCAGCCCTTTCGGTGCTCCGCGAAACATGGCCCGGTTTCCCTTTTGTGGGCATGGAACCCGCTGTCAAACCCGCCGCCAAAGCAACCCGGACCGGCGTGATCGGGGTGCTGGCCACCGAAGGCACCTTCAAAAGCCAGCGCTATGCCGGGCTGATGGACCGGTACGCCGCCGGCATCCGCGTGTTTGAGGACCCCTGCCTGGGGTTGGTTCCGCTCATCGAAAGCGGCAAATGGGAAGCCCCCGAAACCGAAGCGCTGATCACCTCCATCATCCGGCCTATGCTGGCCGGCGGCGCGGATACCCTCGTCCTGGGTTGCACGCATTATCCGCTCATCCTTCCGCTCATCCGCCGCGTTGCCGGTCCGGAGGTGCAAATCATCGATCCGGCGCCGGCCGTGGCCCGGCAGGTGGCCCGGGTACTGGAAAATGAATCGCTGGCGGCAGCCCCCGACAATCGCCCTTCACGCCGGTTTTTTGCCTCCGGCAACGACGCATCCCTGCGCCTTACGCTCGATCACCTGACCGGCGCGGCGCCCCCCGTCAGCAAGCACCCTATGTACGAAGCGGGTTAATTTTTCCGGCTCCAATTTACATTTTGAGGCAAAACACAGCGCGTTATCCAGCTTATTGCTACCTTTGCACTCCTGAGGTTCCCCCTAGATTGACAAACCAAACCATCGATTATGGTTTTCCTGGAATTTGAGAAACCCTTGGAAAAGTTGTACGAACAACTGGAAAAGATCAAGCAGGTTGAGGAAGAAGGAATAGTTGACGTGTCTGACACCATCAAGGAACTGGAAAACAAGATCAAGAACACCCGAAAGGAGATCTATGCCAGTCTCACCGGGTGGCAGCGGGTTCAGCTTTCCCGGCATCCAGAACGGCCTTATACCCTGTATTATATCAACCAGATGTGCCGCAAGTTCGTCGAACTGCACGGCGACCGGTACTTCAAAGACGATACCGCCATCGTCGGCGGCCTGGCCAATCTCGACGGGCAATCCGTCGTCATCATCGGCCACCAGAAAGGGGTGAACACGAAAATGCGCCAATACCGCAACTTCGGCATGGCCAACCCCGAAGGATACCGCAAGGCCCTGCGCCTGATGAAACTCGCCGAACGGTTTGATTTTCCCGTCATCACCCTCATCGATACGCCGGGCGCTTTTCCCGGGCTGGAAGCCGAAGAACGCGGACAGGCGGAGGCCATCGCCCGCAACCTGTTTGAAATGGCTCAGCTCAAAGTGCCCATCGTTTGCGTCATCATTGGTGAAGGCGCCTCAGGCGGCGCAATCGGCATCGGCCTCGGCGACCGGGTCTATATGCTCGAAAACACCTGGTATTCCGTGATCTCTCCCGAATCCTGCTCCTCTATCCTATGGCATAGCTGGGATTATAAGGAACGGGCTGCCGACGCCCTCAAACTGACCGCCGAAGACATGTTCAACGCCGGCCTGATCGACGGCATCATCAAGGAACCGACCGGCGGCGCCCACGCCATTCCCGATGAAATGGCCAAACTGCTGAAGCGCCAGATCAAAAAGGCGCTGGCCGAAGTGCAGGAAATGACCCCCGATGAAAGAATAGACGCCCGCATCAATAAATACGCCGCCATGGGCGTTTATGAAAGAATTACGCCGAACCCCGTAGAATAATCACATCAATCCTTTTCTTTCGCTATGGGAACGATCAATAACCTTAAGATGTATTTCCATCGCAGGTCGTTTAACCAACTGTTAAAGACCAGGCCTAAACGCCTGCGCAACATGGTCAACCTGGACAGTGCCAAAATGATCGGCATCATCTTCCAGGCTACCGAATTAGCCGAACGCAACACGGTGACCCAATTCGCCAGACAACTGCGCGAACAAGGCAAACACGTCAAGCTCCTGGGCTATTTCGACAACCTGCAAAACGACGATAATTTTACCTTCCCCTACTTCAATAAGAAACAGATCGACTGGGCTTACCGGCCGCAAGGGGATACCGTCCGGGATTTTCTGGATCAGGACTACGACCTGGTCATCACCCTGCAAACCCGCACCGATATTATTTCCGAATACCTGGCGGGCCTGGCCAGAGCAGGCCTGAAAGTCGGCCCCTGCACCGACAACAGCCAATGCTACGATCTGATGATCGATACGCCGGCCAATACCAGGTTGCCGCAGTTCATCGAACAACTCGAGCGGCTCTTAAAAAAGACGAATGTTAAACATGCAGCAGCCATTTAGCGGCGCCGGGGTAGCCCTCGTTACCCCGTTCAAAAACCACGACATCGACTACCCCGCCCTGAAGCACATCATCAACTTCGTAATCGAAGGCGGGGTGGATTTCATTGTTTCCCTCGGCACTACCGGGGAAGCCGTTACCCTCACTGCTAAGGAATGCCGGGAAGTGCTCGATTTCACGATCGAAACCACGGACAACCGCGTCCCTATCGTAGCAGGTTATTTCGGCAGCAATTTCACCGAACGCCTGACCGCCAATATCCGGCAATACGATTTTACGGGCGTCGCCGCCATCATGTCGAGCAGCCCGGCCTACACCAAGCCGTCCCAGGAAGGGATCTTCCGCCACTATATGGCCGTCGCCGAAGCGTCGCCCAGGCCCATTATCATCTATAACGTGCCGAGCCGGACCGGCTCCAATGTGCTGCCGGAAACCGTGCTGCGGCTGGCGCACGAAAGCGCTCAGTTCATGGCCGTCAAGGAAGCTTCGGGCAACCTCGATCAGGCGATGAAGATCCTCAAGCACCGGCCGGATCACCTTCAGGTCTTCTGCGGCGAAGATCCGCTGACCCTGCCAATGATCGCAGGCGGCGGACACGGCGCCATTTCCGTGATCGCCAACGTATTTCCCGCTCATTTCTCCGGCCTCGTCAGAGCCGCCCGCGAAGGCAATTTCGACCTGGCCCGCAAACTCAACTTCGACCTGCTCGACGTACACCCCTGGCTCTATGTCGAAGGCAACCCCGTCGGGATCAAAGCCGCTATGGAGATCGCCGGGTACTGCAGCAAGGAAGTCCGCATCCCGCTTGTCGAACAGTCCGAAAGCAATTACCTGAAATTGCAGGAAGCCATGAGCAAGGTCGGCGCCTGGGATTTTGCACGATAATCAAACTAATTCCAAGTGAACGTATTCCAGCGATGCCGTTCCTTTATTGCCGAAGATAAAATTGAAAAGGCCTTCCTTGAACTGGAAAAGGAAAACCTGTCATCAAGCCAGAGAGGCGACCTGACTTCTATCCGGTACCGGTATAAAAAACTGGAATCCGACGATAACAGGAAACTCTTAACCAGGGATGAATACTATACCGGGCTCTCCAAAATCACCCATGATTTTATTGCATTCATTAATGAAATTGAAGCTGCCCAGTTAAAAAAGGCAAATACCCGGACACGTTCGAGATGGTGGAGGCTTGTCGCATCAGCGCTTGCAATTAACGAATAACAACCCAAAACCTACCCTATGGCTCATCCCGGGCAACACAGCATCTGGTGGGGACCGCCCAAAAAGTTCACGACCGACGCGGAAGAGCGGAAGGTCAGCTGGCTGGAACTCTTTTACGACCTGGTCTACGTGATCGTGATCTCCAGGATCACCCATCACCTGGCCCTGCATCCCGATTTGCACAGCATCGGCAATTACGTCACCCAGTTCGCCATGATCTACTGGGGGTGGTACAACGGCAGCCAATACCACGACCTGCACGGGAGCCCCGGCATCCGGACCCGCTTCATGACCCTGTGGCAGATGATGGCGGTGGCGGCATTGGGGGTAACCCTCGACAGCCCGCCGGAAAGCCTTGTTTTCCGGACTACCTTAGCCTTTGCCTTCCTGCAGGGGTTTATCACCTATCTCTGGTGGAGCGTCGGCATATACGATAAGGAACACCGGGTATTGAGCCGTCCTTACGTCGGTTGTTATTTTGCCGGTTTTATCCTGATCCTGGCCTCACTTGCCGTCAGCGAACCCATCCGGAGTATGCTTTTCTGGGTCATCCTGGTGCTGAATTACCTGCCGCCGTTCCTCAGCAGGCGGTGGCGCCTTACCAGGGGTGTGGAAGTTAACCTTTCGTCGGCTATGGTAGAGCGTTTCGGGCTGCTCACCATCATTTTGTTCGGGGAGAATATCCTGGGGGTGGTCAACGGCATTTCCACCTATGAGCAGACCACCACGAGTATCTGGTTCTCTTTTGGCCTGAGCATCCTTGTGGTCTTTGAATTGTGGTGGATATTCTTTTCCATGGCTTCGGACCGGGAATGCAAACAAGGCTTGCTGAACGGCG
This sequence comes from Lewinellaceae bacterium, assembly GCA_020636325.1. GTDB lineage: Bacteria > Bacteroidota > Bacteroidia > Chitinophagales > Saprospiraceae > JACJYC01. Next base: position 45,069 of record JACJYC010000023.1, on the reverse strand, counting down.
TCAAATACACCCTGATCTTCATTCCGGCGCTGGCTTCATTGGGCATCATCGGCGCTACGTTCTCCGTTTTGCTCGCGGAATTGAACAGCCCCGACCACCACGGATTGGAAATGGTCAAACTGATGTTCGGCTTCAGCCTGAGTGTTTTCCTGCTGTCCATCATCGGCATGTCCTATCTGCTACACTACCCTGCGGCGTATGAACGGCCCAAAAAATTCATCCGGGGCGTCACGGTATCCATTGCCGTTGTCATATCCCTGATCACGCTGTTGCTGGGCGGATTGCCTTTCCAGCAGCTGCTGCTCATCTTTTTTGCGGTTTTGTTCGTGCTGATCTTGCTCCTGACCAGAAGCTGGTACCTGGTTGAACGGTCCAGGGCCTAAATTTCCAGAAAGGTGCGCAGGATAGCCTCTCCAACCTTTCCGGATTTTTCAGGGTGAAATTGGGTGGCATAGAAATTATCCTTGCGGACCACCGAACTGAAAGGTTGCACGTAGCGGGTAGTGGCGGCCGTATAAGGCCCGGGTTCTACATAATAGCTGTGTACGAAATACACAAACTGGTCCTGCAGGTCAGGACTCAACCAGGAATCCGGGCTCAACTCCAGGGTATTCCAGCCCATATGCGGCACCTTCTCCCCGGATTCCGGCCGGAACAGGCGGACATGCTGCGGTATGATCCCCAGGCATTCCGTATCGTTTTCCTCCGAGTGATCGCACAGGAGTTGCATGCCCAGGCAGATCCCCAGGACCGGTTGCCGCAGGCTTCGGATCACCTCGTCAAGGCCTTTTTCCCGCAAAAAGCGCATGGTCGTATTCGCTTCGCCCACACCCGGGAAGATCACCTTGTCGGCGCGCCGGATCCTGTCCGGGTCGCCGGTCAGATCGGCTTTGACCCCCAGCCGGTCCAGCGCAAAGAGCACCGACCTGATGTTGCCTGCATTGTATTGTATGACTGCGAGGTTCATGTTACTGATGTTACAGGTATTTCGGTCATATGGACCTCTCACTCTCTCACCCTCTCTCACCCCTCTCACCCCTCTCACCCTCTCCCCCTCAAACTGTCTCTCTCCTCTCCCTCAAACCGCTTCCCCAATCCGGCCGTCCTCGCCCAACTGAAACTGATGGGTAGTGCTGGTAGCCGGATCGAAATGATCGCCTGCCGGATCGCTCTGTCCGGAGACCACGAATATTTTGCGGTCTTCGGTAAGGGTAGCCACCGACTGGGTCAGGTTGGCTTCGTCGTAGTAAGAGCCCGCGATCACCCTGCGGTCGATCAGGTCGCCTTTTTTATCAAAGGTCATCAGAATGTATTGGTAGCTGTACAAACCTGCCCGCCAGTAGACCAACGCGGAATAGGCCGGTAAAGTTTCCAGCCGGAAGCAGGCTACGAATTCCGTCAGGTCATCCGCTTCTTCCTCTTCTGCGGGCAGGATATATTGCTCGATCAGCTGAGCGGGCAAAGGCTTGTTGTTCCGGCTGAAGGTATGGTGGGTATCTTCACCCAGGGTAACCGGAAGTTCCACCTGCGGAAACCGGTCAAGAAACGCGCTGAATGCCGCTTTTTGGGGCGCCTTTTCCATGTTTTAATTTTGAATTAATCTAAATAGGTAAAAACGCTGGTTCGCTTCCAACAATTGAATTGGGAAAATGATTTTGAATCTTTAGTTTTGCCTGTCAAGCCAACCGTATTGAAATCCGGGGCAAAAGTAATAAAAAGCCATAAGCATGAATTGGTTTCTGCAATTCCTAACATCGTCCATAGGCAGAAAAGTGATCATGAGCCTGACAGGGATATTCCTCATCCTGTTCCTGATCGTACACCTGCTGGGTAACCTGCAATTGTTGCACGACGACGGCGGTAAAGCCTTCAACCTTTACGCCAAATTTATGACCACCAATCCCCTGGTCAAGACCATTTCCTACCTCCTTTACCTGAGCATTCTGATCCATGCCGTTCAGGGTTGGGCGATCTGGCGTAAAAACCGGGCTGCACGCGGAGCAGGATATGCCGTAAAGGTAACCCGCGCGGTAAACACCAACGCGCGCGCCGCCTCCAATATGGGCTGGCTGGGTACGGTGATCTTCATTTTCATCCTGATCCACCTCTACCAGTTCTGGCTCCAGATGAAGCTCAACAACCTGCCCATGGCCGAATACGACGGCAAAACAGCCAAAGACCTGTACGCCATCGTAGCCGTTGCCTACCAGAACCTGGGGTATGTGGTCTTCTACGTGGTCTCCATGGCGGTCATCGCCTTTCACCTGGCGCACGGGTTTCAAAGCGCTTTTCAGACGCTGGGGCTCAACCACAAGAAATATACGCCGGCCATTCGGTTCCTGGGGCGCGTGTACGCGATTGCCGTACCGGCGCTGTTTGCACTTATCCCGGTCTATATGTATTTATTTATGAATTGATTACACGCAAAACCAATAATCTGTCATGATACTCGACGGCAAAATACCGGCAGGCCCCCTGGAGGAAAAGTGGACGCATTACCGCTCCACCGTTCCACTGGTAGCCCCTAACAATAAGAGAAGGATTGACATCATCGTCGTCGGCACCGGCCTGGCCGGCGCTTCTGCCGCCGCTTCGCTCGGCGAACTCGGCTACAACGTCAAGGCCTTTACCTTCCACGACAGTCCGCGAAGGGCGCACTCCATTGCCGCTCAGGGCGGGATCAATGCGGCCAAAAACTATCGCAACGACGGCGACAGCGTTTACCGCCTGTTCTACGATACCATCAAAGGCGGCGACTACCGCGCCCGGGAGGGCAATGTCTACCGCCTCGCCGAAGTCAGCGCCGATATCATCGACCAGGCCGTAGCCCAGGGAGTGCCTTTCGCCCGGGAATACGGCGGCCTGCTGGAAAACCGCTCCTTCGGGGGTGTCCAGGTGAGCCGTACGTTCTATGCCCGCGGCCAGACCGGCCAGCAACTGCTGCTGGGCGCTTATCAGGCACTCTCCCGGCAGGTTTCGCTGGGCGCCGTTGAGCTCTACAACCGCCACGAAATGCTGGATGTAGTGGTCGTCGACGGCAAAGCCCGCGGCATCATCGCCCGCAACCTCCTCACCGGCAAACTCGAACGCCACGCAGCCCACTGCGTCGTGCTGGCAACCGGCGGATACGGCAACGTGTTCTACCTGTCTACCAACGCCATGATGTGCAACGTCTCCGCCGCCTGGAGAGCCGTTCGGCGCGGGGCGCTGATGGCCAACCCTTGTTTCACGCAAATCCACCCCACCTGCATCCCGCAATCGGGCGACTACCAGTCGAAACTCACCCTGATGTCGGAAAGCCTGCGCAACGACGGACGGGTATGGGTGCCCAAAAAGCAGGAAGACGCCAAAGCCATTCGCGAAGGCCGGAAAACAGCCCTGGATATTGCCGAAGATGACCGGGATTATTTCCTGGAAAGGCGCTATCCCGCTTTCGGCAACCTGGTACCGCGCGACGTGGCCAGCCGCGCCGCCAAAGTAGCCTGCGATGAAGGGCTCGGCGTAGCGCCCACCGGGCTCGCCGTGTTCATGGATTTCTCGGCCGCCATCCAGCGGTACGGCCAATCCAAAGCCCATAACGCGGGCATGCACGACGCGGATAAAGCCGCCATCACCGAACTCGGGGAAAAGGTGGTGGAAGAGAAATACGGCAACCTCTTCGAAATGTACGAGAAGATCACCGGCGAAAACCCCTATAAAATGCCGATGAAGATCTATCCGGCCGTCCACTACACCATGGGCGGCCTCTGGGTGGATTACAACCTCGAAACCAATATTCCGGGGCTTTTTGCCATCGGCGAGTGCAATTTCTCCGATCACGGCGCCAACCGCCTCGGCGCTTCGGCCCTGATGCAGGGGCTCGCCGACGGGTATTTCGTGCTTCCCTATACCATAGGTGCGTTCCTGTCCAATGAGATCCGGACGCCGAAGTTCGATCCCGCCCGCGAAGAGTTTGCCAAAGCCGAAGCCGATACCCAGACCAGGATCAATACCCTGCTCGGCATCAAGGGCAACCAGTCTGTGGAAAGTTTCCACCGCCGCCTCGGCCATATCATGTGGACTTATTGCGGAATGGCCCGCACCGCCGAAGGGCTGAACCAGGCCCGGACCATGCTCCGCGAACTGCGCGACGAATTCTACAAGGACGTATTCGTGCCAGGCTCCAACGAAGAATACAACCCAGAGCTCGAAAAAGCCCTCCGGGTTGCCGATTTCCTGGAGCAGGGCGAACTGATGATCCTGGACGCGCTGAACCGAAACGAATCCTGCGGCGGCCACTTCCGGGAAGAATACCAGGACGAAGGCGGCGAAGCCAAACGGGACGATCAAAACTACCGCTACGTGGCAGCCTGGGAATACACGGGCTGGGAAAACGAACCCGTTCTGCACAAGGAGCAGCTCGAATTTGAAAATGTTGAATTGAAGACTCGGTCTTACAAATAAAAATCCTGCAAGATGAAATTAACGCTGAAAATATGGCGCCAGGGCGGCAAGTACAAAGGCGAGCTCGTAACCTATCAGCTCAACGATGTCAACCCGCATATGTCCTTCCTCGAAATGCTCGACGTGCTGAACGAAGAGCTGATCGCAAAAAAGGAATCGCCGGTCGCGTTCGAGCACGATTGCCGTGAAGGGATCTGCGGCACCTGCAGCATGGTGATCAACGGCTATCCGCACGGCCCCCAGGCCAAAACGACGACCTGCCAGCTCCATATGCGCCATTTCAAGGACGGGGATACCATCGTGATCGAACCGTTCCGCGCCAGGGCATTCCCGGTCGTACGGGACCTGGTGGTCGACCGCGCGGCCTTTGACCGGATCATCCAGGCAGGCGGATACATTTCGGTGAATACAGGTCAGGCTCAGGATGCCAACTCCACGCCAATTGAAAAGGATCTTTCCGCTCATGCATTTGACGCCGCCGAGTGCATCGGCTGCGGCGCCTGCGTTGCCGCCTGTCCCAACGCTTCGGCCATGCTCTTTGTCAGCGCCAAGGTGAGCCATCTGGCCTTATTGCCGCAGGGCAAACCCGAGGCCGCCCGCAGGGTGCAGAATATGGTCAAACAAATGGACGCCGAAGGTTTCGGCATGTGTTCCAATGTCACCGCATGCGAAGCCGAATGCCCCAAAGGCATCTCGGTCACCAATATCGCCCGTTTGAACCGGGAATTCATCTCTTCCGAATTCGGTTCGGAAACGCAGGTTTAACCCGCCACGGCAGGGCGAGGTCGCCGTCCGACCGCTGCCTCGCCCTGCCTCCGGTTCCCGCCGCATCAGGCAGCAGCCTGTTCCTCGTTTTGCGTTTCAATGGCATAATGGTGCAAACTTCCGGCCTCGATCAGGCTTTGGCAATAGCCGTTCAGGTTGGTCCAGGTCTCCGCATACGCCTTCATGATGTTTTTCCGGTAAAACAGGCGGAAAATGAGTTGCGTAAAGGGATTCCGCTTCATGAATCCCCGGGCAACCGCACGGGTCCGGCGGTCATCGACGCGGTACAGCGTATAGACGATCGAGAAATCCCGCCTCACATTGGTTTCCGAAAAGGAAATGGATTCGGGCCGACTGTGAAAATCGTGGGAAACAATGGCCGCCCCCTTGGCCAGGCATTTATGGGTTGCCCCCTCCTGGAAGATCGCGTGGTTCAGATCCGTGACCTCCGGTTCGGCGTCAACCACCCACCTGGACCGCCACGGCAGGTCGGAAATCACATCGAAGACCATTTTCATCGGCGCATCAATCACGGCTTCCGAGTGCATGACCTGCGCCGTGACCCCCGGAATGCGGTAATCTTCCGGCGCGGGGTCGGGTACCCTTTCCATCAACGGCGCCAAGGCCAGGTAACAATACTTCACGGGGCCGGAATCGTATTCCTGCTCGCTGCGCTGAACGCCGGTCCAGGCAGCCTCCGGAACCTCCACCCAGGTAGAACAGGCCTTTACCAAGGGGTCCGTGAACAAGGCGTATTCGTGGTGCTCGATATCATTTTTCAGGAGCCGGTGCGCAACTATCACATCCTTTCCGAAGAGCTTGGTGTATTCCTTGATCCTGTTCTGGGCAATATCGCCGTAATGTGCGATGAATTTCAGCGTCAGGTCGTGCGCCGTCCGGCAGGCGCCGCAATGGCAGATCCGGTGCGTTTCGTATTTTTTCAGGTGGGCGTGGAATCGGACGAACATTTTCTGTACCTGCGCCAGCAGTTCAGCGGCCGTCGGCGCTTGTCCGAACCGGTAGAACAGAATGGCGTCCCCTTCAATTTCCGAGACTTCCAGGCCGATCTCGTTCGCCTCCAGCAATGTTTCCAGCAATTCTTCGATGATGTGCCGGCTGTGGGTTATTTCGGTGTTGCTGACAAAGTGGGTAAATCCGCTGATGTCAGGGATAAAAATCAAGGTGGGTTGGGTTGCGGTATTCATGTGATCTCATAATAGTTTATACCGCAAATTATTCCACCGGGTTGTCCAGAATCAAGCTCAACTCCTGTTCATTTTTTATTCAACAGCAAAAATTTCGGCAGCGCCGGCTTATTTTTGCCCCAACTGATCCAAATAACCTATGATCCTTTTTCAGAAATCATTCCAATTGAAGCCCTATCCCAGGGGATACCACCTGATCACCGGCGAAGTGTACAGCTACATGCACGAATTACCCTCCAGGGGGCTTCTGCACCTCTTCATTCAGCATACCTCCGCCGCGCTGGCCATCAATGAGAATGCAGACCCTTCGGTCCGGAAGGACTTCGAATCGGTGTTCAACCACATTGTTCCGGAAAACATGCCCTTCCTGACCCATACCCTGGAAGGCCCCGATGACATGCCCGCCCACATCAAGGCCGCTATGATCGGCAGCTCGGTAACCATTCCGATCACCGGCAGCAGGTTCAACCTGGGTACCTGGCAGGGGATCTACCTGTGCGAGTTCCGCAACAACGGCGGGGCACGGCAATTGGTGGCCACGGTTTGGGGGTGAGAGGGGTGTTGATTTGGTGATTTGGTGATTTGGTGATTCGTTTATTCGTTTATTCGTTTATTCGTTTATTTGTTGATTTGTTGATTTGTTTATTTGCCCGTTGGGCGCATCGGCCGCCGGAAGTTGATTCGGCTGGCTTATAAAAGAACGCCCGATTCGAATCAATCCAATCAACCGACTACGCCGCGGCGTGGCGAATCAATCCAAAAATCCAATCAATCGAATCAATCGAAAAATCCAATCAATCGACCACGCCGCGGCGTGGCGGCTCAATTATTTATCCAGCTGCAGGCGGCTCATGACGGGATAATGGTCGGAATACCCTTCATGGATGGTCTTATGGCTCAGGATCCTGAAAACGGGGTCGGCCAGGATATAGTCGATGCGGAGGGCGGGGATGCTGCCTTTGAAGGTAATGGCCAGTCCTTTGCCGCGCGAAAGGAAGGAATCCTTGCGGCCTTTGGCCAGTCGGCGGTAGGCGTAGGATTGGGGTACGTCGTTAAAGTCGCCGCACGTAATGACCGGTAAAGGGCTTTTGTGCACCAGTTCGGCGATTTCCTTTGCCTGAGCGGCCCTGATGGCGGTCGAGCGCTTATATCGCCCCAGCATGCCCTTGATTTCCAGCCAGGTTTTTTTCTCCTTCAGGTGCCCTTCTTCCACTACGTGGTCGGCAATCCTGGACACGGCGTTGGTCTGCAGGTGGATATTGAACATGCGGACGGTTCCCTGGTCGGTTTTGATATCGACGTACTGGTATCCGTTGTTCTTGCCCTGGCCCTGGTAATAATGCGTTGACTTGGCGTCGCCCATAGGAAAGCGGGATAAAATGGCCAGCCCTTCCCTGGGCGAGGAATAATTGTATTTCAATCCGGCTTTTTCAGCGAGCAGGTCCAGGGCGGGTTGGTAGGAATAGGGGGTCAGCGAAAATTCCTGGATGCACAGCACATCGGGCCGGTAGCGGCTCACCAGTTCGGCCAGCTCCCGGGGTTCCCATTTTTTGACGCTGTTCTTCATCGGCACCAGTTGCCGGCAATTGTAGGTCATCACCTTCAACGCGGGCGAGGAGTCGGTATCCTGCGAATGGAAGCCCACAAACCGCTGGCAATGCTGGAACCCGACAAGAATAGCCCCCAGGGAGAAGATCAGGTAGCGGTGGCGGGCAGCCGACCAGAAGAGAATAAACAGGATATTGGCCAGCAGCAACCAGGGATAAAAAAGGCCGAGCAAGGCAAAGAGGCTGAAACCGGCCGGATCGACAAACGGAGAAAGATAGCACAGCAAGGTAAGCGTCACCAGGGTCAGGTTAATCCACCGCATCCATAGCCCCAAGTTGCTTTTCATTATTTGTTGCTGGCGTTAAATAAAAATTCTTTTTCCTCCCGGGAAAGGCTGTCGTACCCCGATTGTTTGATCTTGTCCAGAATGGCATCGAGCTGTTCCTGGTGGGATAAGCTCATATTGGAATTTTTCTTGAATGTCTCCTTGCGCGGAGCGGGGTTGGAATAGACCTTGCGCGGCCCCTGCCGTCGCGGCGGCGGCTGCGATTTCAGTCCGGTGAAAAAGCCCCTGATCCGCCGGAAAAAGCGGTTGACGGGGATCGAAAGGTCGTTGCCCCGGTGCAATTGGGCGACAAAAAACCAGCCCATCAGCGCGCCGCCCAGGTGGGCAAAATGACCGCCCGTATTGAGATCGCCGGCCACCCCCACCAAATCGTACAGGATCCAGGCGCCGACGATGAATTTGAGCTTGATCGCGCCCAGCAAAGGGAGGTGGATGAGAAAATTGGGGGCTACAAATCCGGAAGCGACGATAAAGGCCATGACCGCCGCCGAGGCGCCGAGGGCAAAGTGGACGGTATTCTCGCCGCCGTAACCGAAAGCGAATACGGATATGAAGAATACGATGTTGCCGACAATGCCGCCCATCAGGTAGAGCGGCAATACCCGGGCATCGCCGATCAGGTCGCCGACAATCCTGCCGAACCAGTAAAAGAACAGCATATTGAAGGCAATGTGCATGAACCCTTCATGCAGAAAGGTGTTGGTGATCAGCGTCCAGGGATGGAGCAGATTGTGTTTCCAGTCGGAGGAGAATTCAAAAAACTGGATGATATTATGGTACAAAGGAGGCGTTTCTCCGGCATTCAGCAGCCGCATGATGACCCATAGCAAACACACCGAAACAAAAACAACCACGTTGATGATGATCAACCGGTTGACCATGTTGCCGTAGGAGAACTCCCTTTTTATATCGTCCCAAATTGACCCGAACATCGCACGTCAGTTATATCTTCCCAAATCTTCGCCAGTACAAAATTAACAAGAATCCGGTTAATGCGCCGCCCAAATGGGCATAGTGCGCAATATTGTCCCAGGCATACTGCTGCCTGGCAAGGAAAACCTCGACCAGCAGCAGGGCCGGAATAAAATATTTGGCTTTAACCGGCACCGGCAGAAAAATCAGCATCAGGGGGGCGTTCGGAAACATCATGCCGAAAGCGACCAATAACCCGCTGATCGCACCGGAAGCGCCGACCGCTCCGCCGTCCATCATCATTTTCAGGTGGGTTTGCATCTGGGTAGTCGCAAAAGCGATCGCATCCGCGCTGCCCGACCGGATCCCGGCGCTCATCTCCCGGAAGGCGTCGGCATTTTCCGGCAGGTCCGCCAACCCCGTCTTGTTGAAATAGGCCCAGAATGTATCCAGATCCGGGCTGGCCTGAAAGGCGGCCAGCGCGTGCTGCAGCGGCGAGATCTCGATATAGTTGAACAGGGTATGCAACAGTGCGGAACCCAATGCGCAGACGATATAGAACAACAGGAACCGGTTGCTGCCCCAGTGCATTTCCAGGATCGACCCGAACATGACCAGCGCAAACATGTTGAAAAACAAGTGGAACAGGTTGCTCAGGTCGTGCATGAAGAAGTGGGTGACGATCTGGAAGGGCTTGAACAAATCGGATCCCGGATAGTGCAGCGCCAGGATGCTCTGTATATCCGGAACCATCCCCGATCGGGCAAGCAGCAAAGCGCCTAAAAACACCAGAATATTGATAAACAGCAAATGCTTTACAGCGGGTGAAATCTGGATCATAACGATTTGGTCAAGTCAGTTAGCTGTTTGTTTAACTTTCAAAACGCCTGGCAAGTTCGTCCAGTTCAAAGGTCAGAAAACAATGCCGGCCGTAAGGGCTCTTGAACGGCACGCTGCAGGCGAACAATTTATCAATGAGTCCCTGCATTTCCGCAACCGTCAGGATCTGTCCCCGCTTGATGCCGGTACTGCGCGCCATGGCCCTGGCGATGTTTTCCCGCAGGTCCAGCTTCATGTCCAGGTTGGCCTTGTACTGGGCCAGCAGGTCTTCGATGGCCTGGGCCTCATTTTCCCGGCCGGCCATATCGGCAGGTACGCCGTTGATCACAAAGGTATTGGCGCCGAATTCCTGTACATCGAACCCCAACTGGTTGATCTGTCTGGAAATTTCCTTGAGAACGGCCGCGTCGGCAGGCGGCAGGCTGATCGTCCGCGGGAAAAGCTGACGCTGGGAATAGGTTTCCTGTTTTTCGAGGGCATCGAGGTATTTTTCGAACAGGATCCGCTCGTGGGCCGCCTGCTGGTCGATCAGCAAAAAACCCGACTTGATCGGGCTCACGATATACGTTGCGTGGATCTGGTAAGGCGCCTTCTGGGGTTGGGAAAAGCTGCCGGACGCATCATCCAGGGCGCTTTCATCGGCCCATTTGCTCTTGATGGTGATCGGGCCTTCAGGGCTTTCGTCCGGACCGGCGCCGGGATCGGCTTCGTCCAGGCCTTCGTACAGCGACTGCCAGTGGTCGGCATCATGCCTTTCCTGCCGCTGAAAATGGGGCGGTTTGCCCGCCGACGCCGGATTGGCGCTGTCCATTCCGCTGCTGCGCGTATAGCTTTCGATCGTTCTGCCGGCCGGTGAGGGCGGTGCGATCCGGGCGGCGGAAAAGCTGCCTTCCTGGTCAAAATCCAGGGTCGGCATGACGCTGAACTGCCCCAGGCTGTGCCGGATGGCCACTTTCAGGTAATTGTAGACCAGTTTTTCGTCATCAAACTTGATCTCCTGCTTGGTCGGGTGGACGTTGATGTCGATCTGCGAGGGATCTATATCCAGGAAGATCACATAAAAGGGATACGCGTCCTTCAGGATATCCTCAAAGGCGGTCATCACGGCGTGGTGCAGGTAATTGCTGCGGATGAACCGCTGATTGACAAAAAAGAACTGCTCCCCTCTGGCCTTTTTGGCAAATTCGGGTTTGCCGACAAAACCGTACACCTTCAGCAGGTCGGTCGTTTCCTGTACCGGCACCAGTTTTTTATTGTAGGTGGTGCCGAACACGCCGACGATCCGTTGCCGCAGGTTGCCGGGCGGCAGGTGGAAGACCTCGGTACTGTTGTGGTGCAGGGAAAAGAAAATGTCCGGATTGGCCAGGGCGATGCGCTGGAACTCATCCAGGATATGTTTCATTTCCACCGTGGGGCTTTTCAGGAAATTCCTGCGCGCCGGCAGGTTAAAGAACAGGTTCTTTATCGAAATGGTGGTGCCTGCGCTGCACTGGCAGGATTCCTGTGCCTTGATTTCGGAGCCGTCGATCTGAATGCGGGTACCGAGCTCGTCCGCGTGGCGGCGGGTGCGCATTTCCACCTGCGCAACGGCCGCCACGGAGGCCAGCGCTTCACCGCGGAAGCCCATGGTCCGGATGGCGAACAGGTCTTCGGCGTACCGGATCTTGGAGGTGGCATGGCGTTCGAAGGACATGCGGGCGTCGGTTTCAGACATCCCGCAACCGTTATCGATAACCTGGATCAATGCGCTGCCGGAGTCCTTGATCACCAGTTTTATGGTGCTTGCGCCGGCATCAATGGCATTTTCCATGAGTTCTTTTACAACTGAGGCCGGCCGCTGTATGACTTCACCTGCAGCGATCTGATTGGCGATGGCATCTGGTAATAGCTGAATGATATCAGCCATATTTGTTTTTTGTTTATTGAATTTGAATAAATGAACAGGTTGCCCTAGTGGCAAAGTTACAAAATATCCGGCTATGGAAAAACAGGGTAAAACATAACTGACAACGGGCAGCCGGCATGCAAACCGGCTGCCCGTTGCAGGCAGTCAACGCAGGCAGGCGGGTTTACTGCAGGCGGAAGTTGGCGGCGCCCAGCAAGCCGATATCCGTATAAACGGCTACCCGGTAGAACCCTGAGCGGAGTTTTTCCTCCAGGTCATGGGTAAAGGAAAGCCGCTGGCTTTCGGTGATGTTCACATCCTGCGCTTTCTGGGCGATGATGTCCACCCGCTGATTATTGACCACAACCTGCGCCTGTGTCGTATTCTCGCTCCGGATCGGAGTCCCCTTTTCATCGGTCACCACCAGGTAAAGCGTCCGGGTCCCCTGGTATTCCGGCGGCACATTGGCCAGGTCGAAGGTAACGCGAATGCGGCGGGCGCGGGAAGATTTGGCGGTTGCCTTGCTCGATTTGCGCTCCAGTTCCACCTGGAAAGCCGTCGCTTTGAAGTTGGACAGCGTCAGCCGCCTCACTTCATCCTGCATGGTGCGGTTGAGGTTGGCCAGTGCGGTATTTTCTTCTCTGGCGGCGCTGAGGTCCTGTTCCAGCATGCCGGTGACCTGGCGGAGCGAATCGTTTTCGGACTGCAGCACGGAAATGGAGCTTTCAAGGTCCGCTTTGGCCGCCAGGAGTTCCTGGATCTCGGCTTTGAGGTTGTTCGATTGGGCGGCAGCCTGTTTTTTGGCCGACCTGATCGCAGCGTCTTTTGAAGCCAGCTGGCTTTGGGCTTCGGTCAGGGATCCCTGGAGGGACTGGTTTTCCTCCGCCAGCGCGTCATAGGCTCGCTGCAGGCTGTCCACTTCTCCGGCCAGGGCGGTTTTCAGGTCTTCGAGGTCCCCCATTTGTGTTGTCAGTTCATCATTTTGCTGGGTCAGCGCTTTGTTCGACTTGCTTTGACCAAACCCCCACCATCCGGCAAGCAGTGCGAGCAAACCCAAGATCACGGCAATTACTATTAATCCATTCTTATTCATACCCAAGGTTTTGGTGAAAAAGCGATTTTGAGAAAGAAACGTGCGGAGGATGCCTGATGCGGCGTCCGGTTTCTATTGCTAAAACTCACAATATCGCAAAAAATTGCCGGCTGTGCCAAGGAACAGCCGGCAGTTTTTTACTGCAGCCTGATCTCGTCTTCCTGGTCGTCAAAAAACTTATATTCCAACATACCCAGATCGGGGCTGGGCGCGACCTTGATCCAGCGGTGGTATTTGAGGTACCATTTCATCTGGATGCTGGGAAATCCTTTCCGGAGGAAAGCCGCGAGGTAGGGGTGTACCTGCAGGGAGATCTTGGCCTTTTGTCTGGACTGGTGGATAAAGGTCAGGTCGCGTTCTACCTCATCCATCAACAGGATGGAAGCATTGGTCTTTCCGGTGCCGTTGCAGGTGGGGCACACCTCGGCGGTATTGATCTTCACTTCCGGCCGGACCCGCTGGCGCGTGATCTGCATCAGGCCGAATTTGCTCAGGGGGAGGATCGTATGCTGGGCGCGGTCCTTTTTCATATGATGGCGCATCATCTTCATCAGCTCCTTCTTGTGCTCCGGATTTTTCATGTCGATAAAATCCACGATGATGATGCCGCCGATATCCCGCAGGCGGAGTTGGCGCGCTATTTCTTCAGCGGCTTCCAGGTTGACGTTCAGCACTGCATCCTCCTGGTTGATCGTTTGCATTTTATGGCCGCTGTTGACGTCGATGACGTGCATGGCTTCCGTGTGTTCGATCACCAGGTAAGCGCCGCTGGGCATGGTGGCGGTCTTGCCGAAGGAGGCTTTGATCTGCCGGTTTACGCCGTACGCTTCGAAGATATGTTTGCCGGACGGTTTGTAGAATTGCACGATCCGGACCTGATCGGGCGCGATGGCGGACAGGTAGTTCTTGATGTTCTGAAAGAGCTGCTTGTCATTGACGACGATCTTGTTGAACGAGTCGTTGAGCACGTCGCGAAGGATGCTGGAGGTTTTATCCAGTTCGCTGAGCAGTTTCATGGGCGGCTTGGCCCGGGGCAACTGCCGGAAGACTTCCTCCCATTTGCCCACCATCATATTGAGCTCTTCGTGCAGGTCGGCCACTTTCTTGCCTTCGGCGGCCGTGCGGACGATCACGCCGAAGTTTTTCGGCCGGATGCTTTCCACCAGCAGCTGGAGCCGTTTGCGTTCTTCCGCGTTGCCGATCTTTTTGGAAACGGCGACCGAATCGCCGAAGGGCGTCAGGACGAGGTAACGGCCCGGGATGGTGATCTCGCAACTCAGGCGGGGGCCTTTGGTGGAGATGGGTTCTTTCAGGACCTGAACCAGCACCATATCCTTGCGGCTGAGCACCTGGTCGATCTTGCCCGTTTTAATGATCTCGGGTTCGAGTTTGAAGCTGTCCAGCTTATGAGTGGTGATCTCGCCGCTGATGGAGTTGGCGGTATATTTGACGAGCGACCGGAGTTTGGGCCCCAGGTCGGTATAGTGCAGGAAGGCGTCCTTTTTATGGCCGATATCCACAAAAGCGGCGTTCAATCCGGCCATTGTCCGGTTGATCTTGCCTAAAAATATATCGCCTACAGTGAAGTTATTGTTGGTCTTTTGGTTATGGAGCTCCACCAATTTGGAGTCTTCCAGCAATGCGATCTCTACTTCAGTAGGCGTGGCATTGATAATAAGTTCTTTTTCCACAGGGACATGGTTTGCTGCATACCGGATGCAGGCAATAAACCAGCCGTTGCCGACTTAAGGCGGGCAATTTGTGCCGTGGTGGAAAAAGCTGACCTGATATTTTTTTAGGGGTATTATTGGGAAAACTTCCCGATCCGTTCAAAAAACAACCGCCAACGGGACAAATCGCCTTTACCCAAAGGGACCTGAGGCGAGCTTAAACATCGCGCCGGTTCCGAAGAATCCGGCGGATCACAACCGGGCTCATGCCGCCTGCTTTTTCAGCTGTGCGGCAGAACGGTCATGCTTAGGCTTGAGCGCAACCTCATGTTGGCCAATGAGCGGGCCCATTCCGGAAATAAACTGCCTGACTGTTCCCGGGACAAGCCCGGAAAAAGGTCGGCAGATCCTATTTTGGCATTCAGGAATGGGCGCCGAAATATTTTGAACACCCGGACGAAGCCGGGAGAAGAAAAAGCCGGCAGCAGGGAAAATGCCTGCATTCCGATAACCCAAAATAGGACTATCTGTTCTTCTTCTTATGACGGTTTTTGCGAAGTCTCTTCTTCCGCTTGTGCGTGGCGATCTTATGTCTTTTACGCTTTTTTCCGCAAGGCATAATGCATCATTTTTTTGGTTAAAAAATCCGTTTCTTATCTGCCTGCAACGCGCAGGTCACTCCCTTCCTGACTGGCACCTTTGGGCGAAGGCCTCCGATTTATCGGATTGCCCGGCAGCCTGATAGGCATCTGCCAGCAGACAGAGGGTCTGATTATTTTCAGGCGCCAGCGACAAAGCCTGCTCGAGGCGTTCGATGGCGCGGTCGGTCTGACCGGTCTGAAGGGCTAATCGCCCGAGTGTATTCAATACCGGAACATTATCCGGGTACTTATTGTTTAATTCGCGCAACATCAGGATGCCCTTCATCGGGTTGTCCTGCGGCGGTTTCACCACATAAACGTTAGCCAGGTTCAGCTGGTATTCCGGGTTGTCCGGATCGAGCGAAACGGCATTTTCAAAACACTGTACGGCCCTCGACGTGCAAAACTCGCTGACCTTTTCTTCGTCAGCCTGCTGCTGACCGATGGCATAGGTCGTACCGGCAATCGCCCAGCTCTCACCCGAATTCAGGATTTCGGCCACTTCCTGGGCGTAGTAGCCCGATATGGCCGGAAAGCCCAATTGGTACCATCTGGCGGACAGCTCCTTGAACCGTTCCGCTTTTTCCGCATCAGAGGCCGATGCCTGGGCATTGTCCTCCATAACGGCTACTTCGGCCGCAGCCGTTTCAGGCAGTTTTTGCCTTGCTTCTTTTAACAAGACGGCGGCGCTGGTGGTCTCCCCGCTGATCGAGCGTTGCCGGTCCAGATCCCGCAGGTGCCTGGGCCTGGTCTCCAGCCCGAATGCCAGTATGCAGAACAACGCCAGGGAAGCCGCGATAATGCCTATTTGCAACCTGGTCATACGCCTGGGTTGAAAAGGTGATCAGGATTAATCCTCATCTTCGTCGTCCCATCCGTTCTCAGGCAGGGAGGTTACGTTATCCTTCACTTGCTCAACAAAAACTTTGGCCGGTTTGAAAGCGGGGATAAAATGAGCAGGGATCTCGATCGCCTGATTCTTTTTAATGTGCCGCCCAATTTTTTTCGCGCGTTTTTTGATGATGAAAGAACCAAAACCTCTAACGTAAACGTTTTCGCCATCCGCCAAAGAGTTCTTAACCTCCTTGAAAAAGGTCTCCAGTGTAACCAATACATCAACTTTAGGAACACCGGTCTTTTCAGCGATAGCGGTAACCAAATCAGCTTTTCTCATCGTTAGTTCTTGGTTTATAATTAGTTATGAATCCTCTTGCTTTCGACAAACGAGCGGCAAATTTCGGATTTTATTTTTGATTCAAAAAAAAATTCTATCTATTTTTTCATCGATCTGCGTTATTTTTCAGGCAATTAGCTTTCCGGGGCCGCCTGAAGGCCCTCCGGGGCCCGGCTTAATTGGCGGATAGGGGAAATAAAATCCTAGCAAACGCTATATTTGCCAATCTTTTATCACTGCAGCATTAAATTGCTGGAATATTACCATTATGCTTCTTTCAATGACAGGTTACGGCAGGTCGTCCGTCGCATTCAAGGAGAAAACCATCTCTGTCGAGGTCAAATCCCTGAACAGCAAATTTACGGACCTGCGGATCAAGATCCCCCAGAATTTCAGGGAGAAAGAGACCGAACTGCGGAAAATGGTGGTGGACAGGGCTGAAAGGGGCAAACTCGAACTGTCCATCGATGTCAAATCCCTGCAAGGCGACGACGGCTTCGGGCTGAACCGCCCTTTGTTCAAGCGGTATTATCAGGAGCTTCAGTCCCTCCTCTCCGACGTTGCGGCCCCGCAAAGCGACCTCGTCCAGGCCATCCTCAAGATCCCCAACGTCATTTCGACCGAGGAGCAGGAAATCGACGACGATGAATGGTCTACCGTGATGTCGGCCATGACCGACGCCTTGTCCCTCTTCGACAAATTCCGGCTGGCCGAAGGCGGCGCCATGGAAGAAGACCTCCGCACCAGGGTCAGCAATATCCTGGACCTTCTGGGGCAGGTCAACCCCTTTGAAGAAGAGCGCGTGTCCAAGATCCGCCAGCGCATGTACCAGAACCTCGAGGAGTTCATGGGCAAGGAGAATGTGGACAAGAACCGCTTCGAACAGGAGGTATTGTTCTATCTGGAAAAAATGGACATCACCGAGGAAAAGGTGCGGCTCGAACAGCACTGCCGCTACTTCCTGGAAGAACTGGATAAGAAGGTCAACGCCAAAGGGCGGAAGCTCGGGTTTATCAGCCAGGAAATGGGCCGCGAGATCAATACCCTCGGCGCCAAGGCCTATTCATCGGAAATTCAGCGGCTCGTCGTCACCATGAAAGACGAGTTGGAAAAGATAAAAGAGCTGGTGGCCAATACGGTCTAGAAATGTTGTTTATGGGCAAGCTCATCATCTTCACAGCCCCTTCGGGCGCGGGAAAAACCACCATCGTCCGACATCTGCTGAAAGTATTCCCGAACCTGGCGTTCTCGGTATCCGCCACCACGCGCCAACCCAGGTCGTATGAAGAAGAAGGCCGGGATTATTACTTTGTCAGCGTATCGCAGTTCCGGTCCTGGATCGATGCCGGTGCATTCGCCGAATGGCAGGAAGTGTACGAGGGTCAGTTCTACGGCACCCTGCACAGCGAGATCAGCCGGCTTTGGGCCGAGGGCAAACACATCATTTTCGATATCGATGTCAAAGGCGCCGTCAACCTCAAAAAGACCTACGGCGACCAGGCCCTGAGCGTTTTTGTAAAGCCTCCTTCGCCTGAGGTTTTATTCGAACGGCTGAACCTGCGGCGGACGGAAGACCCCGTCAGTCTGGCTAAAAGGATCGCCAAAACGAAAGAAGAGCTGAGTTATCAAAACAAATTTGATGCAATATTAGTTAATGATGTATTGGAAACGGCCCTGACGGATGCCGAACGGCTGGTATCCGTGTTCTTAGGGATCGGCGCGAAGAAAAATCTCGAAAACAATCCATGAATACCCTGATTACGCACGACATCCGCGTAAGCGTTACCCCGACCTACCGGCCGGATCATTCCAATCCGGAACAGGGCCGCTATGTTTTTTCCTACGAAATCATCATCGAAAACCTGGGGGCGGAGGAGGTCCGGCTGATGCGCCGCCACTGGCTGATCCAGGACGCAACCGGTTTTGTCCGGGAAGTGGAAGGCGAAGGCGTCATCGGGCAGCAGCCCGTCCTGCTTCCGGGCGAAAAGCACCAATACGCTTCCTGGTGCCCGCTGGATACGGAGATCGGCCGGATGAACGGCACCTACCTGATGCGCCGCGAAACGGACCTGTCGGAGTTCAAGGTGGGCATTCCCGAATTTTACCTGATCGCTCCTTATTTGCTGAATTGACCCGGCGCCGTCAGAAAATAGCTTCCGCAATCTTCCTCGCCGACTCGGCGTCTCCCATCATATAATAGTGAATGCAAGGCACACCCGCTGCCTTCAGGGCTTTGGACTGGGCAATGCACCATTCAACGCCCACCTGCTTTTTGGCGGCATCGGTCTTGGCAGCCGACATTTCCCTGACCAGTTCGGTGGGAATATCGACAAAAAAGTTGCGGGGAATGGAGGAGAGCTGGTACGCTTTGGTAATGGGCTTCAGGCCCGGCACGATGGGCACGTCGATGCCTTCCTTGCGGCAAAGGTCGACGTAGTCGAAATAGGCCTGGGTGTTGAAGAACATCTGGGTGACGATATAATTGGCGCCGGCCGCGATCTTGGCCTTGGTATGGGCCAGGTCGGTTTCCATATTCGGCGCTTCGAAGTGCTTTTCCGGGTAGCCGGCGATCCCGATGCAAAAATCCGTCTTTTCGCCGTTCTCGATATTGTCGTCGAGGTATTTGCCCCGGTTCATGTCGGCAATCTGGCGGACCAGTTCGAGGGCGTATTCGTGGCCGCCTTCTTCCGGGATGAATTTGCCTTCGAATTTGCGGGCGTCGCCCCGCAGGGCCAGCACGTTGTTGATGTTCAGGAAATTGAGGTCGATGAGCGCGTTTTCGGTATCCTCCCGGGTAAACCCGCCGCAGATGAGGTGGGGTACCGCGTCTACGCCGTACCGGTGCATGATGGCGGCGCAGATGCCGACCGTGCCGGGGCGTTTGCGGATGGCGGTCTTTTCGTAATATCCGCTGGGCCGCATATTGTACACGAACTCTTCCCGGTGGTAGGTGACGTCGATAAAAGGCGGCTTGAACTCCATCAGCGGGTCGAGGGTATCGAAAATGGCTTTCATGCTGCCGCCTTTCAGCGGGGGCAGCACCTCAAAGGAGACCAGCGTACGGCCTTTGGCCTTTTCAAAATATTCGGTCACTTTCATGTGAAAGTATCGGCTTTTTAGGCCGCAAAGCTACAAAAATCGATATAGTCCGGCCGGTAAGAATTATTTTTACGAAAGATGGGGCAAAAAATACCGGATATTTTTTGCCGCCGTTTAAACCTTTGCCCGCTTTTTCCGTCCAATTCATCAAAATCCACTGCTTGTTGACGCTGAACCGGGAAATATCGGATGATCAGATCATAGCGTTGTTGAACCAATCCGCGCAACAGGAGCAGGGGTTCCGGCTGCTGATGGCCAAGTACCAGGAACGGCTGTACCGGCATATCCGGCGGCTGGTGATCGACCATGAGGACGCCAATGACGTGTTGCAGAACTGCCTGATCAAGGCGTTCAGGGCCATCGACCGGTTTGAAGGCAAATCGGGGCTGTACACCTGGCTGTACCGCATCGCTTCGAATGAGGCGTTCACGTTCCTGGAGCGGAAAAAGCGCAAAATGGCCGCCTCCATCGACGGGGAAGACCAGCTGGCGGCGGCCAACCGGCTCAGGGCGGACAGTTATTTCAACGGCGATGAGGCGCAGGCCTTGTTGCACCGGGCCCTGACCGGCCTGCCCGACAAGCAGCGCGAGGTCTTCACCCTGCGCTATTTTGAAGACATGGGCTACCAGGAAATGTCCGATATGCTGGGCACTTCGGTCGGCGCGCTGAAGGCGTCGTACCACCACGCGGTCAAAAAGATCGAGCAGTTTTTTAAGAACGAACAGATCCGTTAGCGATATGGATAATCGAAAAGAAATACTGGATGAACTCTCCGGACTTTCTCCCCGGCTCCGGGACCTGAAAGCGAAGGGCGACGGCCTGACAACGCCGGAGGGCTACTTTGAGGGCTTGAGCGATCAGGTCTGGTCCAGGTTGAAAGACAGCCCGAAGAAAGAAACTGTTGTCCGCCCCATGCGGCGGTTATGGCGCCTGCCCTATAAATCGGGCATTGCGGCGGCCCTCGTGCTGGCGGCAGCGGCCCTGATCTGGCTGAACCGGCCGCGGGAATCAGCGGCGTTTGATTTGGGCGCCCTCACCCCACAGGAAGCGGAACAATACATCCTGAACAATATCGAGGATTTCGACTTGTCCATGCTGGTGGCTTCGCGGCCGGAAGAGATCGCCGACCCGGCCGGAGCAGGCAGGACAGACACCCTGGACAGCGAATTGGACCAGCTGCTGGACGAATACCTCGAAGACGTGGACGATGCTACCCTCGAACAAATTTTGTTCTGATTTTAAATTACCACCGTACTATGAAAAAATGGATGATCATGCTGGTCTGCCTGTTCGGCGCTACCCTCGCGCAGGCCCAGTTTTTTGACGATCCCGAACCCGCCGAATCCCAGGGCCCCATCATGGAACGGGTGCGCGCCCAACGGATAGCGTTTATAACGGACCAGATGAAGCTCACGCCGTCTGAATCCGAGCGGTTCTGGCCCGTGATGCGCGAATTTGAGAACAAGGAGGCCGCCGTCCGGAAAAAATACAGGCTCACCCGCCGGATCGACGACCTGACGGACGCCGAAGCCGAAGAAGCGCTGAACAACCGGCTGAAGATGGAGGAAGAACTGTTGACCCTGAAACGCGAGTACGCCGGGAAGCTGCTCGATGTGTTGCCGGGCCGCAAGCTCATCCTGTACCACAAGGCCGATCTGGAGTTCAAAAGAATGATCCTGGAACGCGCCGGCCAGCTGCGCCGAAACAACCGCAATGGGTTCAAAAATAATTGACATGACAAAAAAGCTTAATTTTTTAAGCGAAAAGAAAACTTTCT
Source organism: Lewinellaceae bacterium (assembly GCA_020636325.1). Taxonomy (GTDB): domain Bacteria; phylum Bacteroidota; class Bacteroidia; order Chitinophagales; family Saprospiraceae; genus JACJYC01. The sequence continues at coordinate 23,671 of JACJYC010000023.1, read as the reverse complement.
AGGTCATTTATCGTACAAACAAGCGGGTAGAGGCCCTTTTTTGGTCAAAAGCAAAAAATAAGTTGAGTTATTTTTGCTTTTAATGTACCTTTACTGACAAACCGGCATTCCGGTAAATGATTAGATTGTTTCCACGAGCGTAAAATGCCCAGGCGCCTTAAAATTGAGCTATGCGTCCTATGAACAAAAACCGTGACGACGCTTTGAACAACCTCGTTGCGGAGTACGAGAACATATCCAAACAAGGATTGGCCGTTTTTCTGGATGAAAAGGCCTATCAGCAACTCATTGACTACTACGAATCGGAAGGTCTTCCCGAAAAGGCACTCGAAGTTGCCGGCCGTGCCATTCAGCACTACAGTTTCTCCGTCGATTTTTACCTCCGTCAGGCCAACCTCCTGATCGAGACCCACCGCGAACACGAGGCGCTCAATGTCCTTGAGCATGCCGCCAATTTTTCGCCGGGTGAGCTGGAGATCGAGCTCCTGCGGGCAGAGGCGTTCATCTACCTCGACCAGACGGATACGGCCCTGGCCATCCTGGACGCCTGCAAAGCCGGCGCAGAAGGGCACGACCTCAGCGACATCCTCCTGGTAGAAGCCGTCCTGTTCGAACAGGAAGAGGCCTACGAGCGGATGTTCATCTCTCTGCGGGCTGCCCTGGACCTGTGGCCGGAAAACGAGGAAGCCCTCGAAAAGATGTGGCTGGCCACCGAGCTGTCGAAACAATACGAAGAAAGCGTCCGCTTCCACGAGACCCTGCTGGAAGATTACCCATATGCCTACCTGGCGTGGTATAACCTGGCGCATGCGCATGCCTGCCTGGGCAACTACGACGAAGCCATAGAAGCCTACGAGTTCGCCTTTTCCATCAACGACCAGTTCGAGTTTGCCTACCGCGATTGCGCCGAGCTCTGTTTCGAGCTTCAGCAATACGGCAAGGCCCTCAGGCTGTACCTGGAAATGCAGGAGCAGTTCGACCCGGAAGGCGAAACCCTGCTCCGCATCGGGCAATGCTTCCAGCACCTGGGCAAATACGAAGAAGCCAAGGAATACTTTGTCAAGGCCATTCATATCGACCCGATGGACGATGAGGCCCATTTCTGCCTGGGCCAATGCTGGGCGGAAAAAGGCAACTGGAAAAGCGCCATCCGCTGCTACCAGAAAGCCATCCATATCGAGGACGGCCGCGAGGAATACTACCTCGGCATGGCCGAAGCCCTGGAACAAACGGGCGACCTCACCGGCGCCGCTTTCTATTTCAAGGCTTCCCTGGAGATCGCGCCCGAAGAAAAGGACCTCTGGTTGCGCTATATCACCTTCCTGCTCGATACCGGCCAGTTCGAAGAAGCCCTCAAATGCTCCGAAGAGGCCATTACCTTCGATCTGGGCGCCGAACTCATCTACAGCCAGGCCGCCTGCCTCCTCCGCCTGGGGCGCCGCCAGGAAGCCCTGTATTGGCTGGGTGAAGCCCTCCTGGAGGATTACGAGGCGCACGGGGTGCTGTTCTCGCTGGTCCCCGCCCTGACGGTTGATCCGGATGTGGCCAATTTGATTGCTGCGCGGTAACTGGTGTCAGTGATCAGTTGTCAGTTGTCAGTTGTCAGTTGTCAGTGGTCAGTTGTCAGTGGTCAGTGGTTTGGGCAAAGGCGAGGGCCTGCCTATAGCGTGAAGTCCGGGAAAGGGAGCAGTAAGGCAATTCCGATCCTTATTTATTTTTCCGAACACTCCATTTCATTTCATGGACCACCCCACCTATTGCTAAACCAAGACGGGTAGCTATCCCCAATAAGGCAAAAGCAACCAGGAGGATATACACCCAGGGGTTTATCAATTGCATTTGGTGGATTGATGATCGTTGATTACATGATTGGTGATTGTTGAAGTGAAAACCGTTGCGGCGTAAAATCTTGCGACGTAAAATCTTACGTCGCTACTAGTTATATTCTCCTTCCATCGGCCGGTCCTCGATCGTGAGGAATTTCTCAATTTGCTGTTCCAGGTATGCCGCCTGGTCGGGGTGCTTAAGGCCTTTGATCAGCCGGATCTCGCGGCCGTTCTTCAGGCGGGCCTGCAGGGCGAAGGCGTGATTGGGTTGCCCGTTGGTGGTGCTGGCCACGTATCGCTGGACGAAGAGCTGGTCGAGCTCGTTGGAGAAGATACTCTTATTCTTGTAAAAAGGCAGTTTCAGGGGGCTGTGCACGATGCTGAGCTGGCGGCGCGACACCTGGATATAGGTCTTGTTGACAAAGGTGGCGATGACATAGTACAACAACGAAACGCCGATCAGGAGGTGAATGCTGATGAACAGCAGCATCTGGTACTCGCCGGACGCCAGGCCGATGAAGACGAAGATAAAAACGATGAAATTCCAGAACAAGGTGAAAAACAGGAGGAAGCCCATTCCGCCGGAGGTTTGCCGCCAACTGATCTCGACATCCAGCGCCGACAGGGTGCTGAACGCTTCAAAGCCGCGGGGCAGCATCACTTCGGCCCGCTTGTAGGAACGCTCCGGTACCGCGGACGCCTGCCGGTCAAAGGAAAAAACGGAATTGCAATTGTTGCATTTGGCCACCAGGCTGGCGATGTTGATGTCAGCGGCCGGGATCAGGCTGTTGCAGTTTGGGCAATACAGGTTTTCGTTCATGGAACGGAAATTTTATCCGGGAATTTTAGCTACAATGATACGCAATTTTTGCCGATCCGGAACGAATAATCGGCTGCTGCTCCGACAGCGCTATTCCAGTTCCGCTTCGATCTTTTTCAGCAATGCGCTGGCTTCCCGGATATCCCGGACATCGTCCTTGACCATGATCAGGTGCTGGGCGGACTGTTTGAGGCTCAAACCCCGGTTTTTGCCGTGCTGGCCCACGTATTGGAAGATCTTTTTGAATACCGGACTTTCGTAATACTTGGACTGCGGGTTCAGCACAAAATAACAGCGCAATTTGCCGCCTTTGAGCAGGACGCGTTCGAAGCCCAGCTGCTTGCACACCCAGCGCAGGCGCAATCCTTCGAACAGTTCGTTGACCTGCCGCGGGATCCGCCCGAACCGGTCGCGCAGGCCCGTCTCGAAAGCGGACAGGGCTTCCTCGTTCTCCAGTTCGTCGAGTTGGGTATAGAGCCGGAGGCGTTCCTGGATATTTTCCACGAAATCTTCGGGGATGAGCATTTCGGCGTCGGTATCGATCTGCACATCGCGCACAAAGACCTGCTGTTTGGACAGTTCTTCTTCGAAGACGTCCTTGAACTCGTTTTCCTTGAGTTCCTGGATGGCTTCTTCCAGGATCTTCTGGTAGGTTTCGTAGCCGATATCGGTGATGAAGCCGCTTTGTTCGGCGCCCAGCAGGTTGCCGGCGCCCCGGATATCGAGGTCGCGCATGGCGATGTCGAAGCCGCTGCCCAGGTCGGAGAACTCCTCGATGGTCTTGAGCCGTTTGCGGGCTTCGGGGGTCAGTACCGACAAGGGCGGCGCAAAGAGGTAGCAGAAGGCCCGCTTGTTGGATCGCCCTACCCGGCCGCGCAGCTGGTGCAGGTCGCTCAGGCCGAAGTTATTGGCGTCCATGATGATCATGGTATTGGCGTTGGGGATGTCCAGCCCGGTCTCGATGATATTGGTGCAGATCAGGACCTCAAAGCGGCGGTCGATGTAGTCGATCAGGGTTTCTTCCAGTTTTTTGGGATCCATTTGCCCGTGGGCCATGGCGATGTTCACATCGGGGCAGAGCCGTTGAACGAGGGCCATCACGTCGGGCAGGGTTTTCACGCGATTGTGGACGAAGAAAACCTGTCCGCCGCGGTTGATCTCGTAATAAATGGCTTCCCGGATCACTTCCTCGCTGAAGATGCGCACTTCGGTATGGATCGGCTGGCGGTTGGGCGGCGGCGTGCGGATGATCGACAGGTCGCGGGCGGCCATCAGGCTGAACTGGAGGGTGCGCGGTATGGGGGTAGCGGTGAGGGTCAGGGTATCGACGTTCACTTTCAGGTTGCGGAGTTTTTCCTTGGCGGCCACGCCGAATTTCTGCTCTTCGTCGATGATGAGCAGGCCGAGGTCCTTGAAGCCGACCTCCTGGTTGAGCAGGCCGTGGGTACCGATGACGATCTCGATCTTGCCTTCCTTGAGATCTTTGAAGATCTGCCGGCGTTCCGCGGCGGTCCGGAACCGGTTGACGTAGTCGATTTTGATGCCGAATTCGCCGAGCCGCTCCGAGAACGTGCGGTTATGCTGGAGGGCCAGGATGGTGGTCGGTACCAGCACGGCCACTTGCTTGCCGTCGGCTACGGACTTGAAGGCTGCCCTTATGGCTACCTCGGTCTTGCCGAAGCCTACGTCGCCGCAGATGAGCCGGTCCATGGGGTAGGCCTTCATCATATCCTCTTTCACCTCCTGGGTGGCCTTGAGCTGGTCGGGGGTATCTTCGTAGATGAAGCTGGCCTCCAGTTCGTTCTGCAGGTAGCCGTCGGGCGGAAAGGCGTGGCCGGGGCTGGCCTTTCGTTTGGCGTAGAGCTTGATGAGCTCGCCGGCGATGTCCTTGACCTTGGATTTGGTGCGGCGTTTGAGGTTGGCCCAGGCGTCGGAGCCCAGTTTGCTGAGCCTGGGCGGCTGGCCGTCCTTGCCGGTGTATTTGGAGATCTTGTGCAGCGAGTTGACGCTGACGTAGAGGATATCGTTGTTTTGGTAGATGATCCGGACGGATTCCTGAATATGGCCGTTGATGTCCATTTTCTGGAGGCCCGAAAAGCGTCCGATCCCGTGGTCGATGTGCACGACAAAATCGCCGGGTTCCAGTTCGCGCAGCATCCTGAGGTTGACGGCCTGGTCCTTGGTGAAGCCCTGGCGGAGCTTGTACCGGTGGAAGCGTTCGAAGATCTGGTGGTCGGTATAGCAGGCCACTTTCAGGTCTTCGTCGATGAAGCCCTGGTGGATGGCCTTCAGGACGGGGTTGTAATTGGCTTTGGCGCCCAGGTCGCGAAAAATGGCCTGGAAGCGCTCCAGTTGTTTGGGGTTGTCGGTAAAGATAAAGTTGTCGATCCCTTTTTTGCCGTTATCGTTGAGGTGATCGAGCAGCAGGGAGAACTGTTTATTGAAACTCGGCTGGGGCCGGGCCGAAAATTCCAGTTTTTTATCCGGTGTGAAAGGCAGGCCCGTATCGCTGAAAAGCACCAGCGGCCGGTCGCCGATATCCTCCATCACTTCATGGGGCCGGATGAATGCGCGGTCGTTGAAAATGCCGGACAATTCTTCCTCCGGGAGGCTTCCCAGGTTTTCGGCAAACTGGCCGGCCCGGTCGAAGCATTTCTGGATCCGGTCGAGCAGAAGCTGGAAGTCGCGTATCCAGATCAGCGTTTCCACGGGCAATACCTGGAAGAGGGACACCTTCTGGTCCTGCCGGAACCGGGTATTGATATTGGGTACAATGGAGACCTTGCTGATGTTGCGGACCGACAGCTGGGTCAGGGGGTCGAAGGTCCGGATGCTTTCCACATCCAGGTCGAACAGTTCGATGCGGTAGGGGTATTCATTGCCGTAGGAATAGATGTCGACAATGCCGCCCCGGATGGAAAACTGGCCCGGTTCGTAAACAAATTCCTCACGCGAAAATCCGTATTCCACCAGGATCTCCACGATGGAATCCACGTCCAGCAATTCGCCGACGGCGATTTCCAGGCGGCTTTTTTCCAGGATATCGGGGGCTACGACCTTTTCAAAAAGGGCTTCCGGATAGGTGACCACTACGGCGCCGTTGTCTTCGGCATGGCTCAGTTGGTTGACCGTTTCGGTGCGTTGGAGGGTATTGTTGCTGTCGAGGGCTTCGAAGTACAGCGGGCGTTTGAAGGAGTCCGGAAAAAAGCCCACGTGCTGATCCTGCAGCAGGCCTGCAAGGGTATTCTGGAGGTAGGCCGCTTCCTCCTTGTCGCCGGCGACAAAAAGGTGGCACCCCGGGCGGGCAAGTTGGGCGCCGGCCAGGAGAAAGCAATCCTGGGAGCCTTTTACACCCCGGACCAGCGTTCTTTTCCTGTTCCTGGAGGCCAGTTCCTGTACCCGTTGATCGGCGCGGTATCGATCGAGAAGTTGTTGAAGCGTTTCCACGCGGCAAAGGTACGGAATGGGGGTGTTTTTTGATTATTGTTGTTTATTATTGTTTATTTTGGTTGATTGTTGTGGTTTATTATGGTGGTTTATTGTTGTTGTTGTTGTGGTTTATTGTTGTTGTTGTTCAGACTGGCCACCAGGCCATGGGTTTCATCGAAGTAGCGTTGATTATGGACAAGAAGGGTCGTCTTTTCATTTTCGGTCGTGCGGCCGCATTTCGCGTTGCTGCCGGTATTTGTTGCTTTTGGCTGATAACGGCTATTCCGGCCGGGGGGCAGCAGCCGGCGTTTCCCGTGATCATTGCGGGCGGCGGAGCAAGCGGTACGGCCGCTGCCCTCCAATGCGCCCGCACGGGGGTATCCTGCGTGTTGCTGGAGGAAACGCCGTGGCTGGGCGGCATGCTCACTTCAGCGGGGGTATCGGCGGTGGACGGGAATCACCAGTTGCCGTCGGGCATTTGGGGGGAATTCCGGGACAGTCTTTACGCCCGTTACGGCGGCCCGGAAGGGGTGGCGACCGGATGGGTCAGCAATACGCTTTTCGAGCCGTCGGTCGGCCAGGACATTTTACGCAATCTGGTTGCCGGGGAACCGCTCATCCATCTCCGGCTGGAAACGCGGGTGGACAGCCTTCGTTTCACCGACGGCGTTTGGCAAGTCTATTGCACGAGGGAGGGGAAGCAGGAAATTTACCGCGGCGCCGTCTGCATTGATGCCACGGAGCTGGGCGACCTGCTGACCCTGCTGAAAATACCCCGGGATACCGGCATGGACAGCCGGGCGGAAACCGGGGAACGCTGGGCGCCGGAACAGGCCAACGACATCGTACAGGACCTGACGTTCGCGGTTACCCTAAAGGATTTCGGCCCCGGCGCCGACAAAACCATACCGAGGCCGCCGGGTTATGACCCCGCCGAATTCGAGTGCTGTTGCAATACCGCCGACCCGTCGGGCCCGCCTGTTGCCCTGATCGATTGCGATAAGATGCTGGAATACGGCAGACTGCCCAACGGGAAGTATATGATCAACTGGCCCAATTGCGGCAACGACTACTATGCCAATCTTATCGGGCTTGGGGCTTACGAACGCAGGCGGGCAATTGCAGAAGCGAAGCTGCATTCCCTGCGGTTTGTTTATTTTCTGCAAAATGAGCTGGGCTACAGGCATCTGGGAATTGCCGAAGATGAATATCCGACCGCGGATCACCTGCCGTTGATCCCTTATCACCGGGAATCCGGCCGGGTGAAGGGGCTGGTGCGCATGAACGTCAATCATATCCTGGACCCCTTCGAACAGCCGCTTTACCGCACCGGGATTGCAGTCGGCGACTATCCGATAGATCACCATCACAAAAAGAATCCCCGGGCGCCGCTTATCGAGTTCATCCAGATCAAAACGCCTTCTTTTAACGTCCCTATGGGTGCGATGCTGACCGAGAGCCAACCCTGCCTGATCGTTGCCGAGAAGAGCATCAGCGTCACCAATATCGTCAACGGCGCTACCCGCCTGCAGCCTGTAGTGCTGGGCATCGGACAGGCTGCGGGCGCCCTTGCAGCGCTGGCTGTCCTGCACCGGACATCGCCGCGGGAGGTCCCGGTGAGGGTCGTTCAACGAAGCCTGCTGGAAAGCGGAGCCTATATCATGCCTTTTATCGATGTACCCCGGGATGACCCTCATTTTGCGGCCATTCAGCGGATAGGCGCCACCGGCATCCTGAAAGGTTACGGCGTTCCTTTCAAATGGGCCAATCAGACCTGGTTCTATCCCGATCGGACCGTTACCGAATTCGAGCTTGTCGATGGATTGCGGCCTTATTTTTCGGCGCTGAAATACCGGTACGATGCCTCCGGGCAGCCACTCAGAATGTCCTACCTGAGGGAGATAATCAGCGCGCTGGGTACAGCGGTCAGCCTGGATGATCTGAGGCAATGCTGGATTAATGCCAAACTTTCCAGAACTTTTTCGGCCGAACTTTATTTAAACAGGAGGGAGGCCGCCGTTCTGGTCGATCATTTTCTGCGGCCGTTCGAAAAACCGGTGGATCTTTCCGGCGAGGTCATAAAGGAATGAAAACATGGCTTAAAGTCGGCAAAACCAACAATCCGAAGGGCTGGGGAAGGCTTAAAAACAAGGCTTTCAGGCCTTCAGGCGTCAAAAATCACGCCGGATAAAATCTTACCAGATAAGTCTTTTTCAAAATAAAGTTTTTGAGTGTGCGCAAACACTGGAAATAAAAACAAGTAAAATATTTTGTGTGCGCACACAATTAATGTATTTTTGCAGACCCCAAATCTCCACTTTATACCGTTGCCGAACAAATAGACGCTGAACAGGAATCGGCACCGGGTTCCGTTACGCTGTCCGGATCGAAAAACGAACATTCTTACCTTTCACTCATTAATAACTCAAAGCTTATGACAAAATTGCTAAAGCCACTTGAGACGGAGATCAGGCGCCGGGCCGCTCTGTTTCTGTTTACCTGCCTTGGGGTAATGCTTGCTGCCGGGTTGAGCGCGCAGGTTGCCTCGGGGGTAGTAACGGCTGCAAAAGACGGCAGCCCGCTGATCGGGGCCTCTGTGATTGAAAAAGGGTCGTCGAACGGTACCACCACCGACGTGGACGGCAGTTTCAGTCTCAAGGTCTCTTCCGTACCTGCAACACTCGAGATCTCTTACATCGGTTTTGTGACGATGGAAGCCACCTACACCGGCAGCGGCGGACCGCTGGCCATCCGGATGGCTGAAGGCGCGCTGCTGGATGAGGTCGTTGTAACGGCGCTGGGCATTGAGCGCAGTAAAAAGAACGTCACCTACTCCATCCAGCAGCTGGACGGCGATGAGCTTCGCATTGCGCGCGATCCTAACTTTGTGAACACCCTCAACGGGAAAGTAGCCGGCCTGCTGGTTACCACCAATGCCGGCGGCCCCGGCAGTGCGGCCAGGGTGATCATGCGGGGCAACAAGTCCATTTCCGGCACCAATAACGCCCTGATCGTCGTGGACGGCGTCCCCATTGACAACTCCAACCGCGGACAGGTCGGCAACGACTTCGGCGGCTACAACAATATCGACGGGGTCTCCAACATCAACCCGGCCGATATTGAAAGCGTCAGCTTCCTGAAAGGGGGTGCGGCAGCCGCGCTTTACGGCAGCCGGGGCGCCAACGGGGTCATGCTGATCACGACCAAAAAAGGCAAGGAAGGCAAGGTGAGCGTAAGCCTCAATTCGGGCGCCACGTTCGAAAGCCCGTCCCTGCTGCCCGAGTTGCAGAACACCTACGGCCAGGGTAACGGCGGCAACTCCAACACCACATCCTCCGGAAGCTGGGGCGGCAAAACCACCACTTACCCCAACAACATTTCCGACTTTTTCCGGACCGGGGTCAGCCTCAGCAACACCATCGGCATTTCCGGCGGCACCGAGAAAACGCAGGCTTATTTCTCCTTCACCAACAACCGCGACCAGGGCATTATTTCCAATAACGAACTGGATCGCAATACCTTCAACCTTCGCCTGAACCAGAAGATAACCAATAAATTGTCGGCTGACTTCAAGGCTACGATCATCAAGCAAAAGATCGACAACAAGGTCAAGGTCGGCGAGGAAAGCGGTATCGTACAAAACCTCTACAAAATCCCGAGGTCGGTCGACCTGAACGTCTACAAGGATTTTGAGGACGAAAACGGCAATCCCACGTACTGGACCACTTCGTCCATTTACACCAACCCGTACTGGACGCTCAACCGCATGTTGAACGATGATCGCCGGGACAGGAATATTTTCCTCGGCTCGCTGACCTACGACCTGACCGACAAGATCAAGGTCACCGGCCGGGCCAGCCTCGACAAGTCCAATGACCTGCTCACCTTCCGTTTCTACGACAAGACCCTGCTCTTCGCAGGACCCGGCGGAACCTACCAGGAAGGCAGCGGTTATTTCCAGGAAAACAACTTCGACCTTTTCCTGAACGGCTACGAAAACCTCTCCGACAACTTCAGGTTTGATTTCATGGTGGGTACGGCCCTCAACAAGCGGAGTTCGAAATACACCTTCGTGAATGCCAACGGGCTTCTGGTGCCCAACAAGTTCTCGACGGACTTCGGCCGCAACGTATCCACCTCAAGCTCCCTGTCGGAACGCGAGTACCAATCCGTTTTCGCGACGGCATCCCTGGACTTCAAAAACTACCTGATCATCGATGCTTCCGTGCGGAACGACTGGTCGTCGACCCTGCCGGCGCCCCATTCCTATTTTTATCCGTCGGTGGGCGCATCCCTGATCCTGAGCGACATGACCACCCTGCCTGACTTTTTCTCTTTTGCCAAGCTCCGCGGAGCCTGGTCGCAGGTGGGCAACGACGCCGATCCTTACCGTTTGCAAAACACGTTTTCCGTACAACAGGGCGGCACCAACGGCTTCATCGCCCAGGATCCGACCAAGAACATTCCCGACCTGAAGCCGGAGATCACCACTTCGATCGAATTCGGGGCTGACGTCCGGATGCTGCGCGGCCGGCTGGGGTTGGACTTCACCTGGTACAAGACCAACTCCAGGAACCAGTTGTTCCTCGTTCCGCTGCCCGCGCCTTCGGGCTTCTCGCAGGAATACATCAATGCCGGCGATATCCAGAACAAGGGGATCGAGCTGATGCTCAACTGGCGGGCCATTGAAAAGGCCAATTTCTCCTATAATGCCACGCTCAACTTCACGCGCAACGTCAATGACGTGATCGAGCTGTCGGAAAGGACCAAAGAGGTATTCCTCGGCGGCGGATACGGTCGTACGGCAGGCCCGCTGGTCCGGGAAGGCGGCCGCTACGGCGACCTGTACGCGGAAGGCTGGAAAACGGACAGCCAGGGCCGCTACATTGTCGACGCCAACGGGCTTCCCGTCGGTTCCGGCGCCGGCGCTACTTCCGTGGGCAACTTCAACCCCGATTTCACCTTGGGTTTGAATAACCAGTTCCAAATTGGTAATTTCAACCTTTCATTCCTGATCGACGGCCGTTTCGGCGGGGTCATGGTTTCGGGCACTGAGGCCAACCTGGCCTTTGACGGTACGGCCAACTATACGGAAGCCTTCCGGGAAGGCGGACTGGTGCTGAACGCCGTCACGGAAACCGGCGAGCAAAACACGGTGGCCATCAATGCCGAGCAGCTCTGGACCCGCGTATCGGGCGGTCGCTATTCTTTCGGCGAATTTTTCACCTACGACGCGACCAACGTCCGGATCCGGGAAGTAGCCCTGGGTTATACGTTCAAATTGCCTGAAAGCGCAGGCATCGAGAACCTCCGCCTGTCTCTGGTCGGCCGGAACCTGTTGTTCCTCTACCGCGGCAGCGCTACCCTGGATATCCCGGGTTTGCCGGAGCGGAAGATGAACTTCGACCCGGATATCCAGCTGGGCGCCGGCAACTTCCAGGGCATCGAATACGGAAGCTTGCCGTCGACCCGGTCGGTAGGGCTCAACCTGCAACTGAATTTCTAATTTATTCCAACTAAAAAAGCAAAAATGAAAAAGCAGCATATTCGCGTTTTCAAATATTATTTGCTTGGATTGGTCCTGCTCGGCTTGTTCAATTCCTGTACCGAGAATTTTGAAGAGCTGAACATCGACAAAACCAAGCTCGCCTCGCTGGGCAGCAATGAATACCCGTTCCTGTTCAGTAAGGCGCAATCCTCCGCATCCTACGCATTCTGGCGGTACCAGGTGGCGCAAAACCTGTTTTCCGACCTGTATGCCCAGTATTACGCTACGACCGCTACCTATTTCCCTTCCGACCGGAACGTGATCCGGATGGACTGGATGCAGTGGCACTGGCGCCCGATCTATACGGACTGCGTGCCGCAATTGAAGGTGCTGCTGACGGAAACCGACGCCAACAGCCCGGAGAATGCCCTGGCGAGCATCATGTGGGTCTATGCTTTCCACCGGCTCACCGATTATTACGGCCCGGTGCCTTATTTCCAGGCCGGCGAACCGCTGGCATCCGTGCCTTACGATGCGCAAAGCGAGATCTATGATGATTTCTTCAAGCGCCTGACCGACGCCGTCAAGGTACTGGAAACCAATAAAAGCGCTACGCCTTACGGGTCATTCGACCTGATCTACGGCGGGAACGTGGAGAAATGGATCAAGTTCACCAACACCCTGCGCCTGCGCCTGGCTTTGAGGATCTCCAATGTGGATGCGGCCAGGGCCAAGAGCGAGGCGGAAGCTGCCGTTGCCGGCGGCGTGATCGAAAATATCTCCGATGACGCCTATATGTTCAAAACGGAAGCGGGCGAGGATGTCAACGGCCTTTCCGGCATTTCCGTCTGGAATGAATTCCGGATGAGCGCCGCGATGGAATCCGCGCTGAAAGGGTACAGCGACCCGAGGATCGGCATCTACTTCCAACCCGCCACCGATAACGGCGACTACAACGGCCTGCGGAACGGTCTGACGCCCGCGCAATTGGGCGAGGCCATCAATTCCAACAACGCCAACTCAAACGTCGGCACCCGTTGGGTCACCGGGTCGGGATCGGCCTGGGCAAGGGTCGGTCCTACGCCGCAGAACATCCTGCACGCCGCCGAAGCGTATTTCAACCGGGCAGAAGGCGCCCTCAAGGGCTGGAATATGGGCGGCACCGCCGAGGAGCTGTACAACAAGGGCATCCAGGCTTCGATGAACCAGTGGGGGATCACCGATAACGCCGCGATCCAGGCCTATATCAATTCGACGGCCACACCGACGGCTCCGGGCGACTACCTGAACTCTCCCGCCCTGAACAACGCGCCGGTCAAATGGTCGGGCGATGCCGCTACGCAGAAATTGCAGATCGCTACCCAGAAATGGCTGGCGCTCTATCCGGACGGCATGGAAGCCTGGGCCGATATGCGGCGCGCCAAGCTTCCGGTGCTTTATCCGGTGGCCAATTCGGAAAACGCTTCCATTCCCAACGGCCAGCGGCCGCGGCGGATTCCGTTTATCGACTATGAAAAGACAACCAACGGCGAGGCCGTTTCCGCAGCAGCTTCTCTGCTGGGCGGCCCCGATGAGGCCATGACCCCGCTTTGGTGGGACAAATAGTAAGCAGTATTGACAGCAGCAGTTCGCCGGCGCCGGGAAACCGGTATTGCAGGCGAACTGCTCAACCCATCTTTCCCGTCCTAAATACCGGTCCATTGAAAAAATTCAGCTGTGCTTTTTCGTTCATCACATTTTGCGGTTTCCTGACCTTGCTCAGCTCAGGATGCGGGCAGGAAAACACCGCCATGTTCCGGGAATTATCCCCGTCCAAAACAGGCGTCCGGTTCAATAACAAGCTGGAAGAATCCCCGGATTTCAACGTCATCAAGTACGGTTATTTTTACAACGGCGGAGGCGTAGCGTGCGGCGACCTGAACAACGACGGATGGCCCGACCTCTTTTTCACCGGCAATCTGGTGCCCAATAAGCTCTACCTCAATACAGGAAAATCAGGGTTCGAATTCGAAGACATTACGGAAAAAGCGGGCGTGGCCGGCGCCGACGGATGGAATACCGGCGTCAGTCTGGTGGACATCAACCAGGACGGCTGGCTCGACATTTACGTCTGCCGCTCGGCGGCCAACAACCCCTTGCTCCGCAAAAACCGGTTGTACATCAACAACCGCGACCTCACCTTCACGGAACAATCCGCCCAATACGGCCTGGACGACCCGGCCTATTCCACGCAGGCCGTTTTTTTTGATTACGACAAGGACGGCGACGCCGATTGTTTCATACTCAACCACTCCGTGCAGGAATACGCCGGCTTTTCGGCCGCTCAACCCCATTTCAAAAAGAAACAGGATAAAAATTACGGCTCAAGGCTGTTGCGCAATGACAACGGCAGATTCACGGACGTGACCGACAGCTCCGGGCTGATCTCCAACGTACTCAGTTTCGGCCTCGGCGTAGCCGTCAGCGATTTCAACCGCGACGGTTGGCCCGACCTGTATATTTCCAACGACTACAATGAAGAGGACTACTGTTATATCAACAACAAGGACGGCAGTTTCACCGAATCCCTGCGCGAAAGCTTCGACCATACCTCCCTGTTCTCCATGGGGTCGGATGCCGCCGACATCAACAACGACGGATGGCCCGACCTCGTCACGCTCGACATGCTGCCGAAGCCCAATGAACGGCTGAAAATGACTTCCGGCGACGATAACTATAAAAAATATTCGGCCCTGATCGAAAACGGATTCTACGAACAATCCATGCGCAACATGCTCCAGTTGAACAAAGGGCTCAAATCCGCCGATTCGGGCCAGCCGACCTTTACGGAAATGGGCCAGTTTGCCGGCATTTCCAATACCGACTGGTCGTGGGCCGCCCTTTGCGCCGACTTTGACCTGGACGGGCAGAAGGATATTTTCATCACCAACGGCTATGCGCGGGATTACACCAATATGGAATTTCTGAACTATACCGTAGCCGCCCAGACCAAGGCCCGGGAATCCGGAAAATCCGTCAATGAAATGGAAGTCATTGCCAATATGCCTTCCATTGAGGCCACCAATTTTCTGTTCAGGAACGAAGGACAGGCCCGGTTTTCCGACGTATCGCAGCAATGGGGCATGACCAATCCGTCGCTGTCGAACGGGGCCGTGTATGCCGATCTCGACCGGGACGGCGACCTGGACCTGGTGGTCAATAATGTCAACGCACCGGCTTCCATCCTGGAGAATACCCTGAGCCATCCGGACAACCGGTTCCTGAAAGTCGACCTGACCGCATTGCCGTCCGCTTCCGCCATCGGCGCCTCGGTGCAGGTTTTCACCGGCGGGGAGGTTCAGGCGCAGGAGTTTTACCCGGTCCGCGGATTCCAGTCCTGCATGTATCTTCCGCTGACGTTCGGCCTTGGCGAGGCAGCTGCAGCGGATTCGGTCGTCATTTACTGGCCTTCCGGGGTTGCGACCCATTATGCAGGGGTCGGGGCAGGCCGGACCCTTACGCCGGCGCCGACCGACCAGCCCGGCCGGGAATGGATCGCAACCGCCGGCCGGCCGGACCGGATGGACGTCCGGGATTTTCCGTTCGTCCACCAGGAGGACACGAAAAACGATTTCGATTTTCAGCCGCTGCTGCCTTTCATGCTGTCCTACCAGGGGCCCGGGCTGGCGTGCAGCGCGGACGGATGGGTATACGCGTGCGGCGCCCGGAACCAGGCCGGCGGGTTGTTCCGGTTTGAAGGCGGCCGGTTCGTTCCGGCGCCGCAGGAAGCCTTGACCGCGGATGCCGCCTGCGAGGATGCCGGCGCCGTCTTTTTTGATGCCGACAACGACGGGGATCAGGACCTGCTGGTTGTTTCAGCCGGGTTTCAATTGGAGCCGGGTTCTGCACTGCTGTCCCCCAGGCTCTACCGCAACGACGGGGGGCGATGGGTGAAGGCTTCGGGGGCGCTGCCGGATGACCTGAGCCTGTCTGCCGGGCCGGTTTGCGCATTGGATGCCGACGGAGACGGGGCCCTGGATATTTTCATCGGCTCCAGGGTTCGCCCCGGAAGCTACCCGATGGCCGATCATTCCGTTCTGTTGTACAACGACGGGAAAGGAGCGTTCAGGGACAAAAACCGCCGGCTGGCTTTAGACCTCGGGATGGTCACCGGCGCCGTTGCCGCGGATCCGGACGGGGACGGCAAGCCCGATCTGCTGGTGAGCCGGGAATGGGGAACCGTCGCCTGGCTGAAAAACCGGAACGGCGCTTTTGATCCGGCCGATGCGACCGACCTGACGCCGACCGGGCTCTGGTACGGCCTCCTCGCCGGTGATTTTGACCGGGACGGCCATATCGACCTCATTTGCGGCAACCTGGGCCTGAACAACCAGTTTGCCGCGCTGTCCGATGCCGGAACCGCCATGTACGCCGCCCCTTTTCTGGGGGCATCAAAAGTCATTCCCATCCTGACCTATTTCCAGGAGGGCAAGGAATACACCTTTGCCGCGCGCGATGAGCTGTTTGCCGCCTTACCGCCGTTGAAAAAGAACTTCACGGATTACACCTCCTACGCTGCGGCCACCGTACAGGACATTTTCGGCCAGGAGCTTTCGAAAGCGGAAAAAAGGACGGCAGATGAGCTCAAAACCCGTTACCTTTCCATACAGGACGGCCGGGCCGTGGTGCACGACCTGCCGGAGGAGGCCCAGTTTGCGCCGGTCTTCACCGCATTGTCGGCCGACCTGAACGGCGACGGGTACGACGACCTCATCCTGGGGGGAAATATCACCAAAACACGGGTGCGGATCGGCCGGATGGACGCCAATCACGGCCAGGTCTACTACAACGACGGAAGCGGCGGATTCTCCTATCATTCCGACCTGCAGATCCGGGGAGATATGCGGGACCTGAAACTGTTCAACACCCAAAATAATGCGTTCATCCTGGCCGGCGTCAACAACGCGACGGTCAGGCAGATCAGGATCAACCCTCAACCGGTCGAATAATGGAACCCATCGATACGTCGCGCTGGAACAAGGACGGCTTCATCGTCCTCCCACAATTCACGGCGCCGGAAGAACTGGCCGCTATCAGTCGGCTGTACAACGATTTCCTGGCCGACAAATACGACCTCAACGGATTCCGCAGCGATCTGTCGGGGGACGACTCTCCGGGGAAAAAAGTGGAAAAGATCACGCAGATCATGCGGCCGTCCCTGATCGTGGACGAACTGATGAGGACGGCGACCTACGCCAGGGCAATCCGGATCGCGCGGCAATTGATGGGCGACGATATGGCCATCGACTTTGACATGATGATCGACAAAGCGCCGGGTACCAATGCGGTGACGCCCTGGCACCAGGACGCCGCCTACTGGCCCCGCATGGACGACAAACGCGCCCTTTCCTTCTGGATCGCCCTGGACCGGGCCGACCGCGAAAACGGCTGCATGATGTACGTACCGGGCTCCCACCTTGAGCCGCTGCGGCCGCATTTCCAACCGACCCCGAATGCCGCTTTGCAATGCGTGGTGGAAGATGACCGCATCGCGTACGGCGAGATCGAACCCGGCGACGCCATCGCCCACCACGGCCACACCCTGCACGGCGCACTCGGCAACACCTCGGCCGACCGCCATCGCCGGGCGCTGATCATCAACCTGCGGCCGCAGAAAATGATCGATTATATCCGCGGACTGGGATACGACCATTTGGGTAAGCGGGAGGTGAAGAATCTATGATGGAGGTATATTCCGACCTTACTTGAAATCCTGTTCCCGCTAATCTTTGCTCACCTTCACATCCCTGAACATGAACGGGTTGTCGCTGACCCTCAGCGGCTTGCCGCTTGCGGTGATCACGTTCCGGAGGATGACTTCACGGGTTCGGACGTATGGGAATTGCTCCACGTAGGTGTCGCCGGTCATTTGAGGATTGAAATCGGTGAAAATAGCCGGTCCCTGGTAATCTTCCGGATGATTGGAGTCGTCGATTTTAAGATTTTCAATGGTGATCCGTTCGGGCATATAACAGGTGTAGCCGAAATCATGCTGACCGGAATAAGATCCGCCGATCAGGGCGACGCGGGCAGGCCGTGCGGGCACAAAAATGCAGTTGCGGATAATGAACGTTCCCTGCCAGGTGCTGCCGTAGTCGGAGCGCAGGTTGATAAAGCTCCATCCGCGAACGGTGGTATTTTCCACGGTCAGGGTCCCGCTGCCGATGGCATTGATCCCCATATGCCCCAGGGTCGAGTTGCGGATGGTGGCGTTGGCCACCCCTTTGTGGGCATCAAACCGGGAAAAGACGCAGTGATCGTAGAGCAGGTTTTTGCAGTAATTGGAGCCCAGAATGCCCCAGTACCGGGTATCGTTGATGTCATTGGTCTGGCTGCAATTGACGAAGGATACGTTCAGCGCGCGGTTGACGGAGATGTCGTAACTGCCCATGGAGACGGGTTCGCCGGCAGAGCCGATGGTGCGATAGGTCATGTGCCCGGTCAGGACGGTGTTTTTCACCGTAACATAGGCGCAATCGCCGATGTTGATGAAGCCGCCGTAGGGCGCACCGTGGTCTCCTTCGCCGGTCACGCGGTGTTCCAGCCCGTCCACCACCACATTGGAGCGCCGGATGGCGATGTTCCGGCTGTAATACGTGTACTTCGACTCCGCCTGATTGGCGATGGTGGTAAATCGCCCGCCGGTGATGGTCAGCGTTTTCTCGTCGATGGGCAGCGCGGTGATGCCCGTGATCCGGTCGAAGTCCCAGATGATCGGCGCATCCATATCCACCCGGCCGTCTTTATCCGCGACAAAGATGTCCGTCTGCGCGGATCCGTTGTCCTGGTTGGGCCCGAACCGGATATAGTGCCTGACGTCGGCATTGGTGACCGTGATCAGGCAGGTACCGGGCAGGGAGACGTCGATCTTCGCCTGATCCCGCCTGAGCGAGGATATCCCTTTCAACTCAAACGGCGCCAGGCCGGAGCTGACCAGGAACACGGGCGCGTTGCGATCTTCCACATTCGTATCGTCAATGATGAAGGCAGCCGTGCCGAAATCGGTATCGGTCCGGATGACCGCCGTGCGCGCTTTTCCGCTGATGTAATAGGTGGCTTCTTCGTCGGCCTTTACCCTGAGGCCGTACTGACCGGCGAATGCATGGGTAGCGGCGATGGCGTCCATATCATCGGTTTTGCCATCGCCCCTGGCGCCGAAGTCGCTGTAGCGGACCATTCCGGCGGCCTTGAATTTAAGCGCATCCTTTGGCGATACATTGACCTGCAATATTCCGTTTTCAGTTGTGCGTACCCGGGTTTTCTTTTTTTGGGCGGTGATGACGATATTTTCGAGCGGGTCCGGGGGTTGTCCTTGTACCGCCATTACAGTGATTATTGACAAGAAAAATAAGAGCGAATATTTCATCATGAATGTAATCATTTTCATGAATGCTTATTTTGTTGGGACAAAAATAGGCGGGAAATGCCCCTGCGACTTTGTTCAAACGGCCGAAGTTGCTTTGTTCAAACGGCCGTTGGTTGCCTGTTATGAGCTTTTCTCACGCCGCAGTATCTTAACGATGCGGCTATAAATAATTTCCGACAAATTCCAGTTGTATCCGTCAAAATTGGTCGTATTCGTAAACTGGATGACGACGGCATCCATGTCCGGGTGGTATTTTGCTATGGTCTGGTAGCCGGGGATTAGTCCCGTATGGTTGTACCTGTAAATGGACGAATAGATCTCCTGTTCTCCTTCCCTGAACAATGACCCGTCGTTGAGGGCCCTTAAAAATATGCCTACGTCTTCCGCCGTGGCGATCATAGAGCCGTAATCAGCCGTTTTGATATCTTCATCGATGCCCACATAGTAGCCGCTCATCAAATTGTCCAGGTCCACGTCCTTCACCGAACCGTAGGTGTTTTTCAGGCCCAGCGGGGTCAGGATCTGCTCTTTTATGTATTGGAATTTGCTGTAACCGACCGTTTTTTCGATCAGTTCGGAGATCAACAGGTAATTTGTATTCGAGTATGCATATTTTCTGCCCGGTTCAAAATCGGCCGGCAAATCCAGTACCCTTTCGAGGGCTTCCTTGCTGTTCTTCGGCGGATTGGTCCAAAAATTCGGCGTATCCGTTAAATTGGGGATCCCGCTGCGGTGCTGCACCATCATCCTTAAGGTTATTCTATCCGCATTTTCTATTCTTCCAACCAATTCAGGAAAATAATCCGCCAGTGTGCTGTCCAGGGACAAGCGTTTACTGCCGACCAATTTTGTGATGGCCACGGCATCGTATAGCTTGCCCACACTGGCAATCTTGAACAAGGCATGCGGATCTGCGGGTATTTTGTTTTCCTTGTTTTTCCAGCCTGCAGCGTAAAATGCCGGCGGTTTGCCCGATTGGTCCGCATACACAACGATCCCGTCAAAGCCGTAGCTCAGGCCTTCGTTCAATTGTTCCTGCACCGTACCGGGCAAGGGTATTATCCAGGCCTTTACCAGGATCCACGGCACAAAAAACATGGAGATCGCGGTTCCCAAAAACAATACTATCCTGATAATTCGTTTGGTTTGTTGCTTCGTCATCTTATCTCAGGTGAGTGGATTTGCACCGAATGATCCGGTGACCGGTTTCTGCTAATCTAGGGCTTTTGGTGCGAAGAGCCAAACCATACGGAGGGGATGCATGCGGAAATTATCCATAACATACTGTCGGTCAAATACTTACCTAAAGGCTTCTCCGGCGATATAGGTGTCGAAAAATTCCTGAAATTTCTTTATTTTATGATTTTCGATCACGACGAAATGAACGAAATCCGAGTTATAGACCTTTTGCGTTTCAATAGACTGGCATTTCATATGGCCGATTACGTTAATTGCATTTTCACCCATATTTATATTCTTCATTGCTTTTATTTTGAAGCATTTACAAGCAGGTCAGAACGCCTCACCGAAAGTAAAGAACAGGCCGTCCTGGTCCTTTCCCTTCCCGTAGTCCAATCTAAGCACAACATTATCGTTTACCGATACGCGAACTCCCCCGCCGAAACTCCACAATATTTTATCCGGTATGCTGTCGCCCGCATCACCTTCATCGATAAAACAAACGCCTGAAAACCGCTTGTAAACCGGGAACCGGAATTCCGCCTGTATGGCATAAAAATGGTCGCCTCTGAACCTGTTCGTATAGTATCCGCGCAGTTTTTCGGCCCCGCCGAGCGTATACCGGAACAGATACCCCGGATCCCCGTGGCTTATGCCGCCGGAAATGCGGGCAGCAAACACATATTTCGAGGTGTATATGTAATGAAAATACCTGAAATCTCCCCAAAGCAACCCTGAATTTCCAGTTGACGCAGCATTCAGGCCGTTGATATTTTCATAATTCACCGAACCATAAAACCCTAATTTGGTGGAGCCTTTATTGTCTCTTGTATCCCAAACCATCCCGATGCCCAGGCCCAGCAGTTTTTCATCCGGGAATAAACGAGCATATATTTCATCTCCACTCTTGTCCTTTATCGCGTTTTCTTTTCTTGTTCGAAAGTCGCCAAAAAACAAAGCCTTCCAATGGCTTGAAAAGCTGTATTCAAGTTCGGGCCGGACAAAAAAACGGGTTGAAAAGGCCTGAAAATAGTTATCCGCCCGTGTTGTATCATTCTCCCCGAAATAATACTCGGGAAGGTCACTGAATTTGAAAGGAATCCTGAGGTCGGCATGCTTTAAAATTTCATACCGCATCAGCGTTGACTGGAGCTGAAGGTTTCCGGGGACAGTTGCCATGACCTGAACATCGAAATAATTTGCCGGAACTTTTAGCGGGTAGACAAAACCTGCCGCGCCGTAAATGAATCCAACTGTCGGGTCATATCCAAAAACCGGGCTGACGGTATAGTCGTAGGGAGAGATTTTTTCATCTCCAGGTTCGCTATGAGGCGGCAAGTTGCCGTTTTTGTCATAAACCTTTCGCCCGCCCGACCAGGTTTGCGCGACCTTTGCATTGTACAGATCCATTGGGTTTTCATCCAACACATTTTGATCCAGGACTACAAAATCGGCAGCATAGCCCGGAGCGATTTTACCCAGCCAATTTTCTTCTCCCAGCACGTACGCGCCGTTAGTCGTGTACGATTTTATGGCTTCTTCAACAGAAAGGGTTTTATTTTCAAATCCGGAGATCGCATTGCCGTCGGGAAGTTTTCCGGAAACATTTACCGCCATATTCGGAAAGGGGTTCAGCCCGTCCGCAAACTTATACTGAACAAAACTTGTGTCCATCCCATACGGAAAATCACTTGTTAAAGCCCCTTTAACGGTGTTGTATTTTGCCCGGGCATCGAGCAATTCGCCTTCGCGAAGATTGACGCTTGAGTTGCCGTATTCCCTCACCAAAGTGGGGTAATCAAATGTCTGAGCAGCAAGAATGGTTACTGCCGAACCAAGTTTTTTGATCTCATTCAATTGTTCCGGGGTACAATATCCGGCATGATCGATAACGTGCCGCCGGGTGTTGTTTCTCTTCCCGAGCTCATTCAGCGCATCAATAATATGCTGCAGGCCTGTCTCACCCTGAACGTGAAATGCGAATTTATCGTCAGGGTGGAGCAGGAGGTATTTCTCGATTTCGTTTTTGGTGAGGAAAACCGTTCCACCGGGTTCAATGGCGCCGGCCATGTCTGGCGGAACAGAAAGCGACATATCTTCAAATAGTTTTATCAGATGAAAATGCACCCGGTTGAAATCATTTGCCGGGCCGATAAATCCGAGCTTTTTTACGCCCATTGGTTTCATCAGGCTGGTCGTTTGGGAAAGGCGTCCGTAGCTTCTTGTCCACATTCTGATATCCAGCTTTCCCTCGCGTTGCAAGGTCTGATAGATCTTCATATTGTACGGCGAAAAAGTATTATCGCCAAGCGTTGTAATGCCATAAGACAAAGCCAGCTCCTGTCCTTTTTCAATGGCTTTTTCAATGGTTTTCACGGTGTATCCGGCGCCGACTCTTTTCATGGCCTCCATCGCTGCCGCTTCTAAAAGCCACCCGTTCAACTCCCCGTACTTATCTGTGCCTATTGTACCGTCCGGGATTTTTGCGCCGTGCGAGAATCCAAATTTTTTTAATCCGACTGTATTGGCAATCGCAGCATGGCCGCTTTTCAGGAATATAATCGCAGGCGTGTCAGGCATGATTTTGTCAAGGAAGTCGCGGGGTGAATCCATTCCGGAAAGTGCGGAAAAGCCCAAATCGCGGGCGACGTAAGCGCCGTCCATAAGCTGGTGCGAAGTAGCCCTTATCTGGTTGTCCAGTTCAGCTGAATTTTGCACTTCTCCCAAACTTATCTGTAATAAGCCCAAAGAGCCGTCGATAAAATGGATATGGCTGTCAACGATTCCCGGAATAACCGTTTTTCCCTCAAGGTCCACTTTATGTTCAAACTGAGCAATGCTGTCCGCTGAAAGCTTCTCCCCTGTTGCTAAAACTGTTCCATCTTGCACGATGAAGTACCCGGCATAAGGCTTTTGCTGGTCGGAGGTAAAAATATTACCGTTGTAATACAGGGTTGTTTGCGTGTGAACAGGCGGTATGAAACCTAAAAGATAAACGAGAAAAATACAAACCTTTGTCGCGCTCATATCTAATACAAATTTCAATATTTACCATTGACTAACAGGATAGGCAAACCTGTGTACAAGGCTGCTGTTCAAGTAAATTGCCGGAAAAAATCTCCGGCTGCAGCAACATGACTTTTCATTTTAATTTTCGCGGGCGTGACAGCCCTGACAAAGGATCGTTTTTTTGGGTTTGGTCACTTTTTGGCCCGGACTTACATGTGATGCAGCGTCAATTCATGCAAATCCTACCACGGGCCGGTCTGCTTGACCTG
This sequence comes from Lewinellaceae bacterium, assembly GCA_020636325.1. Classification (GTDB taxonomy): domain Bacteria; phylum Bacteroidota; class Bacteroidia; order Chitinophagales; family Saprospiraceae; genus JACJYC01. Next base: position 246 of record JACJYC010000023.1, on the reverse strand, counting down.
ATAGAAGTGTTCGCCGTCAAACCGGTAGAGGCCTTGTCCGGTGCCCCACCACATGTTTCCCGACTTATCCTGGTACATGCTTTGAACGCAGCAATTCAACCCGTCGGCGGGTGTGAACAGAGCAAACGCGTTTGGGTCAGGCAAGGGGATGGAAGGGTCAAACCTCGTGGTGCAGCCCCGGGCTGTAACCCAGATAATGCCTGACTGTTCAATATATATTCCCCAGAATTCCGTGCCGCCCAATCC
>JACJYC010000022.1 GCA_020636325.1 Lewinellaceae bacterium | reverse complement strand
GTGGGCCGGTTGGCTTGTATTCCTTGTAGATTGCCGATAAATCCAACTGCTCCAATATCTCCACCACAAACCGCGCCAAATGCTTCTCCGGAAGCCATTCGTCTATTGAGACGGGCATCAAATGCTCCTTTTGCCGGTCAGGGGTAATGAACTTACGCATAGCATGATCTATTTGAAACCCCAATTTATGCCCTTTATGCCTTCGCCGCTCTTAAATCTCCCATTTTTCGGCCATCTTTGCTCTAGAAGCATGTTCTCCGACAGGCTCCTAGCTGTTACAGATTCGCGTCGATCATCTCCAAAAGCTTGTTCATCGTATTGAGATTCCTCGCAGTCATGGAGACCTCTCTGGGAAAAGCCTTACCCAGTTTTTCCACCATTTTCGAGCGGCCGATCCCTTCCGGGGCGTGCAGATAAAACACGTTTCCGGTCAGGGTATATTCCTCGGACGGCGCCCGGAGGGATTCCAGGAATTCCACATCGATCGGCGGATCTTCCCGGTCGCAAAAGAAAAAATGGACGTTTTTTCCCAGGTCCGGTTCGTAGGGATTATTGGCCATAGCCGTTTTCAGTTCCTTTTCGCTGAGAATGAAGATGTCGGGTTTGAAACCGAATTTTTGGGCGATCAACACGCCGATCTCATCCCCGGGTCTGGCAGGGCTTTGAAATACGACGTTGCCGCTCTGGATGTAAGTTTTTACGTTGGCGAAACCGTTCTCTTCCATGAGCCTGACGAGCTCTTTCATCGGGATGATGTGCTTCCCGCCGACGTTGATCCCTCTCAACAGCGCAATCCAGGTGTTCATTTCCGGTTAATTTTGATACCGCATAAATGTATGAAATTCAGCGGCAATTTTCGGCCTGGATCAGGACTTTGATCCCGCAAACCACGTAGTCAGAATACCCATGATCCCGAAATACGCCCCTCCTGCAACCGCCGCCCAACGCCAGAATAATGCCGGTTGGGGGTAATGCCAGAGCAGGACCAGAATAGCGATAATCGTCAGGGCGGAAAACCCCAACGTAAGCCATTTGAAGCGGCGGGCGCGGCTTGGGTAGGCGAATTTGATGGGCACAAAATGGAGTACGGCGAAAAGGATGACCAGGATCAGATTCCAGGCCGGCGCCAGGTCAAATACCAGGATCAGATAAAAAACCACCCAGTTCCACAACACCGGGAACCCGACAAAGTATTGCTCATCGGCAACCATGCCTTCCTTGCCGTAGTACAAGGCAGAGGAGAGCAGGATGGCAAAAGTGCCGATCCAGGTACCGGCGCCGGTGGTCAGGTCCGATTCAAAAAAGAAATAGGCGGGAATGATCGCGTAAGTCGCAAAATCGATGACATAATCCAGGGTCTTGCCGCTGAAATTGGGCAATACTTCCCACACCCTGACCATCCGCGCAAAAGTCCCGTCGATACCGTCGATGAACTGGGCAAGCAGCAGCCATCCGATTGCCGTCCGCCAGTCGCGGTCCGCAACGGCTAACAACGCCATAAAGCCGGCAAGCAGTCCGCCGGCGGTAAACAGATGCACCCCCCAGGCTGCCAGGATGCGCAATGGGTGGAAGGAGGGTCTGGAAGGGTCATCCATAGAATGAAGGCTGCATTTAATGTAAATCAAAGGTTAAATGTACCCAGATTTTCCTATTTTTCCGGTGTTCAAACTGAAGAGTTGATGATTCGAAGGCCGTTGGTTCCTACCCTTTTGCTGTTCCTGTTGCTTCTCCTGCTCGGAGGCTACCTCCGCTATTTTACGACCTTCGACGTCAATTGGCCCGCGTATTGGGTGATGCTTGTTTTTTATGGACTGATCTTCTTTGCCGGCGCCTACGCAGCCAATATGGGCAATGCCGGACAGTTGGACGACATGATGCTGGCCGGGCGTTCCATGCCGCTCACCATGGCCATCTTCACCATGAGCGCTACCTGGATCGGCGGCGGATACATCAACGGAACCGCGGAGTATACGGCCAGCCAGGGCCTGGTATGGGTGCAGGCGCCGTGGGGGTACGCCCTGAGCCTGGTGGTCGGCGGCTTGTTGTATGCCCGCCCCATGCGCCGCCGGCAATTCAGAACGATGCTCGATCCGCTCGAAATGCGGTTCGGCAAGCGGGCTACGGCTTTGTTTTTCCTGCCGGCGCTGACCGGAGAGATCTTCTGGACCGGCGCTATCCTGACCGCTTTAGGCACGACCTTTGGAACGGTTTTCGGCCTGGAAACGGCTACGGCGATCATCATGTCGGCCCTGGTGGCCATTGCCTATACCGCCATCGGCGGCCTGTGGTCGGTGGCGTTTACGGATATTATTCAGCTCATTCTGTTGCTCGCGGGATTGTTTCTTGTAACGCCTTTTGCACTCGACAAGGTGGGGGGCTGGTCTGCAGCCTGGCCGGCATACCAGGAGCGGTTTGGCGCGGCGGCCAGTTTGCTGCCTTCAACCGAAGCCTTGGGGAGCTATTACTGGTATTGGTGGGATTACGCTTTCCTGCTGGTCTTCGGCGGCGTGGCCTGGCAGGTTTACTTCCAGCGGGTTTTATCCGCCCGGAGCGAAAAGGCGGCTGTAACGCTTTCCCTGGCTGCCGGTGCGGTCTGCCTGATCGCTGCCGTACCGTCCATCCTGATCGGAATTGCCGGGGCCGCAGCGGATTGGAAAGGAATGGGCCTGCCGGATATCCCGGAACCGGCTTCAACCTTGCCCTGGGTAGTGCGCTACCTGACGGACCCCTGGGTGGCGGCTCTGGGTTTGGGGGCGGTAGCCGCCGCGGTGATGTCCTCGGTGGATTCTTCCATCCTGTCGGCTTCTTCGATGGCAGCCTGGAATGTCTGGCGGCCGTTGATCCGGCCCGGCATATCCGAAGACCGGTTGGTTCGCGTCATCAAGCGGAGTGTCTGGATCATCGGGATAGCCGCCACGCTGTTGGCGCTGAACATCCGGAGTGTTTACGAACTCTGGTTTTTGTGCAGCGATTTTGTGTATTGCCTGCTCTTTCCAGCCCTGACCTGTGCGATTTTTGACAAAAAAGCCAACGCAGCCGGCGCACTGGCGGGGTTTGCCGGGGCTTTTATCCTCCGGTTCGGCGGCGGTGATACCACGCTGGGGCTACCGGTATTGTTGCCCTATCCGATGGTGGAAGACGGCGTGGTCCTTTTCCCGTTCCGCACCCTTGCCATGGCCGTAAATTTCCTGTTGATCATCTCCGTTTCCCGGATGACCCAACGGCGGTTTCCCGCTAGAACATTTAACGAAGAATAGCTGCCCTCTCACCCTCTCACCCCTCTCACCCCCTCCACACCTCCAAAAACTTCCGCCGGATCTCCTCCGTACACAGGTTTCCCAGGCTGCCTTCATGGGTATGATGGAGCTTGCCGTGATAGGCGAAGGCGCCGTTCTCAACCTGCAGGCCGATCTTTTTATAGGCCTCCCGGAACGGCGTCCCTTTCAGGACCTCTTCGTTCACGGCTTCTACGGTGTACAGCAACTGGTAATTGTCGTCGTCCAGGATATTTTCGCGGAGCCGGATTTCCGGCAGACAGTGGATGGTGAGCAGGAGGCAATCCTTCAGGTCGGTAATGGCCGGAAAGATCTGCTCCTTCAGCAATTGAAAATCCCGGTGATAACCGCTGATCAGGTTGGCCGTTACGGCAAATACCCGTTGCGGGATGGTTTGCAACAGGTTGCATTTGGCGCGGATCAGCTCAAAGACATCCGGATTTTTCTTGTGCGGCATGATGCTGGAGCCTGTGGTATAAGCATCCGGCAGTTTCAGGAACCCGAAATTCTGACTGGAAAACAGGCAGATGTCGGCCGCCAGTTTGCCCAGGGTGCCGCCCAGGGCGGCCATGGCGAAAGCGAGGAACTGCTCCGTTTTTCCGCGGCCCATCTGCGCATGTATGACGTTGTAATTCAGGTCGCGGAAGCCCAGCAACTCCGTCGTCATTTTCCTGTTGAGGGGCAGGGAATTGCCGTAACCGGCGGCGGACCCAAGCGGGTTCTGGTTGATGATATCGTAAACGGAATTTAACAGCCGGAGGTCATCCACCAGGGTTTCAGCATAAGCGCCGAACCAAAGCCCGAACGAGGAGACCATGGCGACCTGCGTATGCGTATAACCCGGCATCAGGATGTCCTTGGAAGCTTCACTGCGGTCGGTCAGGATATCGAACAACTGCCGGATCAAATCGGCGATTTCCCGGATTTCTGCCCGGAAAAACAGGCGCAGATCCACCAATACCTGATCATTGCGCGACCGCCCGCTGTGGATCTTTTTGCCGATATCGCCCAACATGCGGGTCAGTTCGAGCTCGACCTGGGAATGTACGTCCTCCACACCCGGTTCGATGGCAAATTCACCGGCGGCGACCTTACCGGCCAGTTTTTCCAGTCCGGCGACCAGCAGCGGCAATTCATCCCCATCGATCAGCCCGATGGAGGCCAGCATTTTGACGTGGGCCGCCGACCCCTCGATATCATACCGCGCCAGGTGCAGGTCGAATTCCGGGTCGCGCCCGATGGTGAATCGCTCGACCAGCTCATTGACAGATTGGTTTTTATCCCAAAGCTTCATAGGAAAGGTAAAATGTAGGATGTAAAAGTTAAACTGTAAAGGTAGGGTTGCAGGATTCAAAATTGGGGGTAAAGGCGGTAAAATTTGAATTTTTGGATGAAAGAGGGATAAAATAAGGAGAAGGCAATCGCTGATCGATTGGATTTGCGGCGGCCGGCGGCCCGGTCTTTATTACTATTACTTCTATTGGTTATTATGGGTGGGGAAAAAACAGCCCGCCCTTCCGCCACCACTCTCGGGTATACGCACAAGGCTCCGAGGAGAGCCTGTCAGTTTCAGATTCCAGCGCGCGCGAAACAAAAAACCTCCCATCCGGAAAAATGGGAATTTGAATTGAACTACAATGCAAATATAAACTATTTTGGTTAAAATAAAAAATATTTCAACATAAAATTTTAAAAAAACAAAGACATGCGCAGGCAGGCCACTAGATTTCGCGCCACTAGCTCCGGCGCCGTCAATTCAACCCGATGCCTTCCAGCAATCGGATATACGTCCGGATCCCTTCCCCGATCTCTGCCAGATCAATATATTCATCCGCCGTATGGGATCTCGCGCTGTCTCCGCATCCGATTTTCAAGGTTGGGAAGGGCATCAACGCCTGGTCCGACAGGGTAGGGGAGCCGAAGGCGGTCAGCCCCAACGCCGAACCGCTGCGCACGATCGGATGGTCCGCCGGAATACCCGAACTGTTGAGCCGGAAAGAACGGGCGGTCAATCGGGATTGGACTTCCTTTTCCAATATCCCGAAAACCTCCTGATTGGTGTACCGGTCGGTTGTGCGGATATCAATCACAAACCTGCAGCTGTCCGGGACCACATTGTGCTGACTCCCGGCCTGGATCTGGGTAACCGTCATCTTGACCGGGCCCAGCGTTTCCGAAACCTTCTCAAACCGAAAATCACGGAGCTTCCGGATGTCTTCCAGGGCCGCATAAATGGCATTGACGCCTTCCTCCCTGGCCGCATGGCCGGCTATGCCTTTGGCCTCTGCATCCACCACCATCAGTCCTTTTTCGGCCACAGCCATCTGCATCCGGGTCGGCTCTCCCACGATCCCGGCCCAGATTGGCCCCAACTCAGGAAGCAATGCGGCAATTCCGTTTTGCCCTGAAATTTCTTCCTCGGCAGTGGCCGCAAAGATCAGGTTGAAATCCAGGTCCCCGGCCGTATAAAAATGGAGAAACACCGCGCATAAGGATACCAGCGACCCGCCGGCATCGTTACTGCCCAGGCCGTACAACCTGCCGTCTGCTTCAAGGGGGTCAAAAGGATCGCGTTGCCAGCCCTGCACCGGCTTTACGGTATCGTGGTGGGAATTGAGCAATAAAACGGGCTTGTTTGCCTGCCAGTGCAGATTGCGCGCCCAGACATTGTTGCCCTTCCTTTGCGTCTGTACGCCCTTTTTTACCAGAAAATCCTGGATTAAATCCGCTGAGCGGTCCTCCTCTTTTGAAAAGGACGGCGTTGCGATCAACCGTCGCAGCAGGTGGATTGCATCCTGAATGTGTTTTTCGCTCACAGGCATATTTCCGTCCCGTTTTGGGTGGCCGCCGGTGAAATCGCCTTTACGCCGCAGATCAATACTTTGTTCACCCCTCCTCGCTTGGCGGCCAGCGCATTATCGATCTTGGGGATCATACCGGCATTGATGACGCCTTCTTCCCGAAAACGGGCATAATCGGCCTGGTTCAACATTGGGATTACAGCGGCATCATCAGCGGGATCCCGGAGGACACCGGCTTTTTCAAAACAGAACTTTAGCGTGACCCGGTAATTGGCCGCCATCGCCGCTGCTGTGACGGTCGCAATGGTATCGGCATTGGTGTTCAACAATTGCCCTTTGCCGTCGTGGGTGATGCTGCACAATACTGGGACCAGCCCGGTGTTGAGCAAAGCTGTCAGCATACCCGAATTGACCTCATCGATATCCCCGGCAAACCCGTAGTCGATCTGCCCCTTGGCCCGCTTGTGCGCCAGTATGGCATTGCCGTCGGCCCCCGACAAGCCGATGGCATTGCATCCGGCCGACTGCAGCAGCCCGGTAACCTTCTTATTGAGCAACCCGGCGTACACCATCGTCACGATCTCAAGGGTCGGCGCATCCGTAATCCGCCGGCCTTCCACCATTTTTGGCTCAATCCCGAGCTGAAGACAAAGCTCATCGCTGCGCTTCCCCCCGCCGTGCACCAGGATCTTCGGCCCTTCAACAGCCGCAAAATCCGCCAGCGCCGACGACAGTTGCCTGTCATCCTCCAATACCTTACCCCCTATTTTGACTACGGTCAATGATTGCATATCCAAATGGTATATTAGCTTCCCGTTTGTTGAGCATCCCTCGTCCGCCATAGCTCCTCAAGGGCGACGGCGTGGCAGTCCTGCAGTTGGCAGGTTGGCAGTTGGCAGTCTTCGGTCCCTTGCAACCAGCATCCAGCAACCAGCATCTAGTATCCAGCCTCCAGCCTCCACCACGCCTCAGCGTGGCAGCAACCAGCATCTAGCATCCAGCATCTAGCCTCCACCACGCCTCAGCGTGGCAGCAACCAGCATCTAGCATCCAGCATCTAGCCTCCAGCCTCCAGCATCTAGCATCCACCACGCCTCGGCGTGGCAGCCTCCAGCAACAACCGCTCCAACACCGCCTGCGCCGCCACCTCCCGGTTGCCCGCCTGTTGAAGAATGATGGAATCCGGGTGATCCAAAACGGAATCTTCCACCACGACATTCCTGCGGACCGGCAAACAGTGCATGAATTTGGCATTGTTCGTCCGGCTCATCTGGCGGGCGGAAATCGTCCATTCAGGATCTTGCGACAGGATCTCTCCGTACCGGTAATACGGCGACCAGTTTTTGGCATAAACAAAATCCGCGCCCTCGAATGCTTTCGCCTGATCGTATTCCACCCGAACGCCTTCCGCAAACGGGGGGGCCAGTTCGTACCCTTCAGGGTGCGTGACCACCAATTCCACATCGCTGACCTTCATCCATTCGACAAAGGAATTGGCTACCGCCTGCGGCAAGATCCGCGGATGCGGCGCCCAGCTGAGGACCACTTTCGGCCGGGCCGTTGTTTTGTATTCTTCTATGGTGATCAGGTCGGTCAGGGATTGCAAGGGGTGGAGCGTAGCGGATTCCAGGTTCACAACCGGGACTGACGCGTACCGCATAAATTGCCGCAGGACCTTTTCGCTGTAGTCCTCCTCCCGGTTCTGGAAAGCGGGAAAGCTGCGCACCCCGATGATATCAGCGTACCGGCTGATCACCCCGGCAGCCTCCTTGACGTGTTCCGCCGAATCGCCGTTCATCACGGCTCCTTCTTCGAATTCCAGTTTCCAGCCCTCGCCGGCGTTCATCGTGATGACCTGCATGCCCAGGTTCCTGCCCGCCTTTTCAGTGCTCAGCCGGGTACGGAGGCTGGGATTGAAAAACAGCAGCACCAGCGTTTTATGTTGCCCGATGGTGCTTCCGGGCCCTTCCTGCTTGATCTCCAGCGCCCGCTTTACCAGCGCTTTCACATCTGACACATCACTTACGGCGGTAAAATTTTTCATGCTCGATCTTTATGGCTTTATGGGATCAAAAAATCCTGCTGTCCAAATAAAATTACGGGTTCAACTACCCTCAGTTTCCGGCCTGACCACTTACGACTTACGACTTACAACTTACAACTTACGACTTACAACTTACAACTTACGACTTACAACTTACAACTTACAACTTACAAAGGGGCGACCCATGATCATGCGTCGCTACTAGAATGCTATGGCCTTAAGCCGCAACCCCGCGCCTTCCGAAAGGCCGAACATCAGGTTCATATTCTGAACCGCCTGCCCTGAGGCTCCTTTGAGGAGGTTATCAATTGCGCTGACCATCAAGATTTTATCGCCGTGTTTTTCAACATGGAGAATGCATTTATTGGTATTGACCACCTGTTTCAACGACGGATTCTCAGGGGTGACCACCGTGAATGCGGCCTCTTCGTAATACCCATTGAACAAGTCCGACAATTCGTTTTCATTGAGGTCGGACCGGGTGTAAACGCTGGCAAAAATGCCGCGGGCAAAATTCCCCCTGACAGGAATAAAATTAAGATTTTTATCAAAACCCGGCTGCAACTGGCGCAGGCTTTGGCCGATTTCCGCCAGGTGCTGGTGTTGAAAAGGTTTGTAAATGGAAATATTGTTCTGGCGCCAGCTGAAATGAGAGGTCAGTGTTTGCTCCTGTCCGGCCCCGGTTGAGCCCGTGATGGCGTTAATATGCACTTCGTCCTGTAACAGCCCTTCCTTGGCCAGGGGCAATAACGCCAGTTGAATGGCCGTCGCAAAACAACCGGGGTTGGCTACCTTGTCAGCTCCGGCAATCTCAGCCTTGTTCAACTCCGGCAAACCGTAAACAAAATCGTTCCCTTCGCCCTTGATCCGGAAATCCGTACTGAGGTCAATGATTTTTACCTTGCCGGAAAGGCCGGCGCCTGCCAGAAAAGACTTTGACTTCCCATGGCCGGAACAAAGGAAAAGGACATCCGGCTCCTCAGGCATACGATCGGAAAAAATCAGGTCGGTATCCCCGGCCAGATCGGCATGGACCTTCCAAACCGGCGCCCCCGCATTGCTGGAACTATGGGCGAAGGCAATGGTCGCATCCGGATGATCCAGCAATATTCGGAGCAACTCTCCGGCCGTATATCCCGCAGCCCCAATGATGCCGACCTTTATTTTTGAATTGGACATTTTTTATGTTTATGGTTGTTGTTGGTTGTTTGTGGTTGTTTGTGGTTGTTTATGGTTGTTGTTGGTTGTTTGTGGTTGTTTATAGTTGTTTGTTGTTGTTTGTTGTTGTTTGTGGTTGTTGGCCAATAATAAACCATAACAAACAACAATAAACCAAAATAAACAACAATAAACCATAATAAACAACAACAAACTAAAATAAACCAAAATAAACTAAAAAAACCAAAATAAACAAAACCCCTAAGACAATCCATCCCATTCCGGGTGGACCGATTGGTAAATCTTCAATTGGTTGCCCAGGATCTTGGTAAAACCTTTGACGTCTTCTCCGCTCCAGTTGTTGTTCATCTCACCGTACTGGCCGGCTTTGGTCTGCATCAGATCGTAGGGGCTTTGAATGCCTTGCAGTTCAAAGCGGTAGGGGAGCAACTTGACGATGACCTCACCGGTTACGAATTCCTGGGTGGAGGTCAGGAACGCTTCGATGTTGCGCATCACGGGGTCCAGGAACAGGCTTTCATGCAGCATCATGCCGTACCAGTTGGCCAGCTGCTCTTTCCAGTATTGCTGCCACTTGACCAGCACGTGTTTTTCCAGCAGGTGGTGGGCTTTTATGATAATGAGCGGCGCTGCGGCCTCGAAGCCTACCCGGCCCTTGATGCCGATAATGGTATCTCCGACATGGATGTCGCGGCCGACGGCGAAGGGCGCGGCGAGCTGATCCAACGCCTGGATGGCCTCAACGGGATGTGCGAATTGCTTGCCGTCCACAGCGGCGAGTTCTCCTTTTTGGAAGCCCAGCGTGACGGTCAGCGGTTCGGTTTGGCTCAGCGGGGTCGGATAGGCGCCGTCGGGGAGCGCCTGGTGGGACGTGAGTGTTTCGGCGCCGCCCACGCTGGTACCCCAGATGCCCTGGTTGATGGAGTATTTGGCTTTCTGGGCGGTCCATTCAAAGCCGTGCTTGCGCAAATAGTCAACCTCTTCCTCGCGGGCGAAGCGGTGGTCGCGGATGGGGGTGATGATCTCGGTGTCGGGGCAAATGACCTGGAAGGCCAGGTCGAAACGGACCTGATCGTTCCCGGCGCCGGTGCTGCCATGGGCGATCGCATCCGCGCCGATGGATCTGGCAAACCGGGCGACTTCAAGGGCCTGGAACATGCGTTCCGCACTGACGCTCAGCGGATAGGTGTTGTTGCGCAGGACGTTGCCGTAAACCAGGTAACGCAGGCATTGATCATAATAGGACCTGACAGCGTCGACGCTGTGGAAAGAGGCTGCGCCCAGTTCGTAGGCTTTCTTTTCCATGGCTGCCAGCGCCTCGGGGGTGAATCCGCCGGTATTGACCGAAATGGCGTGTACTTCGCACCCTTCCTCAAGGGTCAGGTACTTGATGCAGAAAGAAGTATCCAGCCCGCCGCTGTAGGCGAGCGCAACTTTTTTATTGGGCATTTTTGAAGACGTTGGATGGGGGAAACCGGATGCTGCCACGCCGAGGCGTGGTGGATACTAGATCCTGGATACTAGATCCTGGATATTTGATCCTGGATCATGGATTTCGGATGCGGGATAGCAGGTCCTGGATCCTGGCAATCCTGTTTCAACCATCAATGAGCAAATTCAAAAGCAGGCAATATATTGGTTAGGGATGGCAGCAAATCAGACGGCGGCGCCTTCGACCTGGCCGGTCTGGTTGCCGTTCAGGATCAGTTGGGCCAGGTCAAATTTCATCTTTTCCGCTTCTTCTTCCTCTTTTGACGGGGCCAGCATGCCGGTGCAGAGGCACATGCGTCGTTGGCATCGTTGGAGGATATCGAAGTTAGGGCAGCTCTGACAACCGTTCCAGAAGGCTTCGTCCTGGGTCAGTTCAGAGAAGGTAACCGGTTTGTAACCCAGTTGGGAGTTGATCTTCATGACCGCGAGGCTGGTCGTGATGCCGAAAACGCGGGCGCTGGGATATTTGTCGCGCGCCAGGTTGAAGGCCTTCTCCTTGATGGATTTGGCCAGCCCTTGCTGCCGGAAGTCGGGATGGACAACCAGGCCTGAATTGGCCACGTATTGCCCGTGACTCCAAACCTCAACATAACAGAAGCCCGCGAGTTGGTCGTCGGCCAGAGCGATGACCGCGTTACCGTTCTCCATTTTGGTCCGGATATACTCCGGGGAACGGCGCGCGATCCCGGTTCCGCGCTGTTTGGCAGAAATCTCGATCAGGTCGCAGATTTGCTCGGCATAATGGGCGAATTCCGCACTGGCAACATGAATCTTAATGTTCATTTTGCTTGAAGATTTGTTATTTGGCGCAATGAGCAGGTGATCAATTTGAAGACCTTTTATCAATGCTTGGTGGTGAAAAATTCGGTGAAAGAGACTTGAAAACGGGAAGGGTGGAAAATATGCCTCCCGCGGAGGAATAAAGATATTGCGCCCCTAAGGGCGACGACGAGCAGCGCGGCGCGGCCGTGGAAGGCCTGCCGTATAGGAGATGATTGGATGATATATGTTTTCTGTCGTCATTTGCGGGACAAATATAGACGCGATTTTAATAGGATGCAAGAATTGTTAAGAATTTAACAAAATATTAAAGCCCTATTTGAAAACCTGGCAATCCCGTTTATTGACCTGAAAAATTATTGCGGATGGTATCCAGCACTTCGGCCAGGACCCTGTTGAATTCCGGTACATCCTCTATCATGGGGTAGTGCCCTGTGCCCTTGATCGTCCAGACCTTGTAACCGGCGCCGCAGTATTGTTTCAGGGAGGCTTCCTCGTAAAGCGGATCTCTGCCGTTATCGCTCAGGATCAGATACATGGGGACCATCAGTTTGGGCGCAAGGGTCCGTTCGTTCTCGCCTTCGAATTGCAGGGATACAATGGTTGAAACAGCAAAGTCGACGTCAGCGGAAACAAAGTCGCGGATCACCCGTGCCTTGATGCTGTCGGATGTCGTTTCGGAAAAGAGGTTGGCTTTTGCAAATTCGGTAACGAGATTGGCGAAATCCTTGCGCATGGCCAGAAAGAAAGCGGCGTATTGTTCGTTTTCTTCATCCGTTGGGATGACGCCGAGCTGCTGCAGGTTGTCGATGCCGATGAACCCCATTACCCTGTTGCGGAGGATGTTATATACATGGAGGGCCACGTCGCCGCTCATGGAATGCCCGATCAGGATGATTTTCTTCAATCCCAGTTGGGTAATGAGGTCGGCCACGTCCCGGCCGTGTTCTTCGATGGTATATTCCGGTTTGGGCATTTTGGATTGCCCGTGGCCGGCCAGGTCCAGGGTCAGGACCTGATAGCGATCCTTGAATGCGGCTACCTGATTATCCCAATAACTGCCGTTGATGCACCAACCATGGATGAAAACGAGCGTGACATCTCCCGTTCCGGTCAGGTCATAGTGCAACGGGCTGTCAACTTTTTTTTCTTCGGCCGCTGTGTCGGTGTTCCGGCAGGAAAAGGTCAGCAGGAGAACGGCGACGGCAAAACTGATTTTTTTCATTTGAATCCGGCTTGCGGTTGATCATGAGGGGGTAAATATAGGCAAAATGGCATGCGCTTGGTTCACTTGGAATGGGCGATTTTCTTTATCTTGCCCATCCGACATTGCTTGATGAACATTTTCTTTGCTGAATAAAAATTAGTAGATGAAAGGCCTGGTCATATCCGGCGGCGGGAGTAAAGGCGCCTTTGCCGGCGGTATCGCTGAGCACCTGATCCGGGATTGCGGTACGGATTACGGCGTACTCGTAGGCACCTCTACGGGCAGCCTCCTGGTGCCGTTGCTGGCATTGGGAGAAGTGGAGCGATTGAAAAAGGTTTACACAGCTGTCCGGCAGTCCGATGTCTTCAATATCAACCCGTTTATCATCCGGAAGAAAGAAAACGGGCAATACCTGACGAAAATCAACCACTTCAATACCCTCCGGATGTTCCTCAAAGGCCGGAAAACCTTTGGAGAAAGCCGTCACCTGCGGAGAATGATCCGGGAAAGTTATTTTCCGGAGGACCATCAGCGCCTCAGGGACTCGGGGAAAAAAGTGGCCGTTACGGTTTCCAATTTCACACTGAACCGGGTGGAGTACAAAATGGCGGACGAATGTTCCTATGAGGATTTTTGCGACTGGATGTGGCTGTCCTGCAATCTTGTGCCCTTCATGAGCCTGGCTGAGAAGGATAAATTTGAATACGGCGACGGCGGGTTCGGAGCGCTCATTCCCATCCAGCAATCCATCAATATGGGCGCCAAAGAGATCGATGTGATCATCCTGCAGGCCAAACAAAAGATCATTCTGACCCCGCCGTCGCGCAATGCGTTCATGCTGTTGCTGAAGGCGCTGGATTTTATGATGAACCAGATCGGCCAGGACGATGTGACGATCGGCAACCTGGCCTGCCAGGTACACGATGTGTCCATTTTTACGTATTACACGCCGCGGGTGCTGACGGATAATTCCTTCATTTTTGATCCGGAGCAGATGTTCGGCTGGTGGGAGGAAGGGTATGCAATGGCGAGAGATTACAGTCCGGATTGTCACCGGATTTTGCCCAAGGTGTAATTTTTATTTGCATTGACTTCGTTTTTGTAATATATTTGTTGCGGGCCGTCCCGGAAACCGGGGCAGCTTTGTACCTAAAACTCTGAAAAATGCGCGCTGAAATCTCTGCCGGGACCAAAGGTTCCGGGGTTGCCTCCCTGTACCGGAGTCTGAACCGGTATCCGGCAATCAAAAAAAATCCTTCCGGTCCGCTTCGTCTGCGGGTCATCCTTTCCGGTCAGCTCAGGTTCTTTTCCGTCTTTTTTTGTTGTTTGATCCAGGTCTTTCCGCCCAATGCGGCGGCACAGCCCTTTCCGGTCACCTCCATTGTGCAGGCAACCGGCTTCAGCCCTTATCCGGAGGATTACGCCGATCCCGGGCGACTGGTCATAACCCTGATATCCACGGACATTCGCGAAGAATACCCCGCCCTGATCCGGATCCGGTTTTCGGGAAACGGGTTCCAGATCCGGACCCGGGAGGATTATCTGCCGGCTCCGGTTATCCTGCACCGCAACCAGCCTTTGGTGCTGACCGGGCCCCAACTCGCCGGCTATTTTCATCCGGATAACCTTGAATTCAGCGGCCTGACGCCGGGCGACCTGCCTGCCCGCTGGGGGCAACTTCCCGAAGGGCCGGTTGCCTTGTGCGTGGAGGTGTACGATTATCAGCGGTTTTTTGATCCGCCGGTTTCCAACACGGGGTGCGCCCAGGGCATTATTCTGCTTCACCGTCCGCCGGTGTTGCTGGAGCCTGTCGGACAGGTCCCGGTTTCCGTACCGCAGCAACTCAGGTTTGTCTGGCAACCGCAGCATGCCGGCATTGCAGCTGAATATACCCTTGAATTGTATGAAAACCAGTTGACCGGTTTTGGATATGATGCAACCCTGAATGCTTCCGCACCGGTTTTTTCCACCCGGACTTTCTCGCCTTTTTATCTGTATGGTCCCGCCGATCCGGCGCTGAACCCCGGGCAGGAATACCTGGTGAGGATCAGGGCGGAAGACCCATCGGGCCGGTCGGCATTCATCAACGGCGGATGGAGCGAGGTGTATGCCTTTACCCTGGAAAATGCCGTGGAATGCCTCCCGCCGGACAACCTGAACTGGACGGTCAACGGCCCGCAATCGGCGCTCCTGACCTGGACTCCGGCCCCCGGCGCCCGGAAACAGTGGATCAGCCGCGATTCGGTCGCGGTCTTTACCGGCGGCAGAAACAGCCTGGCCATCGGAGTGGAACTGGCGGCGGACGCCGGGAGCTACGCGGTGGACAGCCTTGTACAGGGGACGGCCTACGCTTTCCGGGTTTGTTCGGCCTGCGCTGACGGGACGATCGTCTGTTCGGATATTACATTCGTATTCCCAAACAACCAGATCCCGGACTGTTTGCCCGACCAACCGCTGAACCTGATGGTGGAGCGGGCCGGCGCCAGGAGTGCGGATCTGCAGTGGGTCATGGCGCCGGGAGATTCGGTTGCCGTCAGTTGGAAACCAATCGGCGAACCGGCGGCTGAACAGGTTTTGGCGGTAAAATCGGACCGGGTGAAGCTCCTTGATCTGATGCCGTCAACAGATTACCGGGTTCGGGTTTGTTTCATTTGCCCGTCGGGATTTGCGACCTGCGACAGCATCGATCTGAGGACCCTGAAGCCGGGGTGCGAGGTCGGCCCGGTAGAATACGGATACGCCTGCGGTGATTCAACCGGAACCGCTTTTCCCGATGATGCGCCTTTGTTGACGGCCGTAGCGCCCGGCGATTCGGTCTGGGCGGGAGATTATCTCGTGATCGTGAAACAGGTCACCGGCGCCGGGTCATTTTACGGTGAAGGGTATATCGAGGTGCCGTATTTCAATATGGCCCATGTGGCGGTGAAGCTGGTCGGCATCCAGGTAAATGAGCATTGCCGCATGTCGGCGGGCCATATGGAGGTGACGGGTGCGGGGCTTGACCTGATCGGGGATCAATGGGCCGGTGTGTTGACGGATGTGCTGAACACCCTGTCCACACTGGAAGAAATCCTGGGGGCAACGGAAGAGATCCTGGGGGCCGTCAACGAGATCCTGATCGAAATGGGCCCCAACCTGCCCGATTCGGTGAGCCAGGATCTGCAGGACGCGCAATCGGCCCTGCTGGCCGCTCAGCAGCAATACGATGCAGCCGTAGCGAGCGGCGATTCCACAGCGATCGCACAGGCCGCCCAGGCGCTCCAGCAGGCTGTTGAGCAGGTGAAAGCTGCCAATCAGGCGTTTCAGGAAGCGCTGGATCAGATCATGTCGGACCTGTTGGGGATCGTAACGCAGGCCATTGACGGGATAACGGTTGCTTGTCCGGAGCAGTCGGGGCTCGAAACGGGATTTAACGCGGCGGTTGCAGAAATTGATCATTATCTTCAGCAACAATGGTCCGGGGTGGAGGCGTTGGGCGGCGACGGGGTTGATGATTTCAATGCCCTGCAACAGTTCGTCAGCGATACGGATGCGGATTCTACGTCATTTTCGCCGGAATTGACGGAGCTGTCCAACGGCTACTATCAGGTGGAGGAACAGTACATGACGTGCACGGCTTTCGGCAAACTGAAAGTGGAAGTAGTTGATGCGGCGTCGCTTACGGCACTGGCTCAGGTCTTGCTTGAAACGGGCTTCAACCTGGTGGATTTCGCAGCGCCGTTGCTGCTGAGCGGGCAGCCGGTTGAGGCGATCGTGACGGCGGTGGGAGAGGAGTTGAAACGGCGGGTGAGCGGAGTGCTGGTGGGAATGGGGTATGATTGAATATTGGCTGGATGACCGCTTTCAAAAGTGATTTATAACTAAAGGATTCAGAAATCCTAAAACCCTTAAACTATGCGCGCTCTACTACAAACTGTTTCAACAGTTTCAATGGAACATTATTTTATTAAAGCTCCATTAATTTTTCTATTCCTTTTTTTACAAGAAAGCACCGGTTTCTGCTTCGGAGACCCGGTGCTTTCGGAGGTGATCCGGACCGTTCGGGAAAACGAACAGAAAAGGAGCTCAGGTTTGAAAGGCGGAACCTATCTGATGGATTTTACCGTCAGTACCTTGAAATCCGTCGGGAACGAATGGGTGGTCGAAAAGGACGACAGCGGCGAAGGCAATGCTTCGGCCCCGGCCATTTCCAACCGGCAGGAGCTCAATAACCTGCTCCTGCCCTTCAATGAGGACTTTGAAGGCAACCTCAAGAAAATTCAGATTTACGCCATTTATATCCGCTTTCCGGATCTGGCAATCCGTTCCGGCATACCGCAGGCGGTAAAATCGTCGGACAAGATCCTGGATTTTCTTAAAAACCGGTCGGAAGCCGAGTTTGCAACCTACAACGATTACCTGAACGACCTCTCGCGGCAGGTAGAGGAACAGCTGAAAAGCGATGTGTTCACCCAGCCTGAAAGGGTGATCGTGCTGGTGGGCGAATACCGCTTCCGGAACCGGGACCAGTGGAAACGGCGCATCACCCGGGCTTGCCGGACCCGCGGCGTCTTTATTCATCAGGTTGAAGCCAACCTCAGCGAATTTGTGGAATCCCGGCTGGATACGCGGACGGATTACCCGGAAGGCATGAACGCCGGCGCCCGGTATATCCACGATTTTATCCATTCCTCACTGGAATTCTTTGCCGATCCGGACAACCTGAGCGGCGATGAATCCTGTGCCGAGCTGAACGCCTCGCTGACCCGGCAGATCGCACGGGATTATGTCGACCTCTGGTGCGAAGCCATCCAGGGGACCCCGGAGGTCAAAAAATACGTATTTGCCATAGCCCAATACCTGGACCGGCTCGGCCCCTGGATCGAAGATATGGACGTATCCAACCTGGATAACCTGACCAACCTGACCGTTCAAAATTACCTGGACCTCTACCAGGACAATATCGATCAGTTCCTGGGCTGGAAGGCCTTTCTGGCGTCCCGGATCGATGAAAGCGCCAGCATTGCCGAGCTGGGGCTCTGGATCCGGTGGGCCTCCGACGACGATTACCGGAACCTGAGCCTCACCCGCAAGGAAAAACTGATGGCCCTTTACAGCAACTACTGGGGGCAAGGATTTCCGCTCTACATCGCAGGGTTGAATGCCGTCCAGATCCTGAGCCCGGAATGGATGCCCGTAACCTATTTGTACATGCCCCAAAGGGTGATGACCGGCGTATTGGAAGGCAACACGCCGGAGGAGATCCGCCAGTTTCTGGATTTTCTGGCATCGTCGCCGGGCATGGTCAACCGGTTATACGAGGTGGCGGATAACCTGTTTACGGCAAATGAACGTGAAGAAGGATTGGTTAACCTCATCAGCAGGTTGTCTTTGAAGGCGGAAGGATACGAGCCCGGCGAAGCATCGGTCACCCGGTTTGTGTCGGACTTCGGCGACAAGACCTTTATCTGGAAAGTACCGCCATGGTACCAGGAACTCACCAACGGATACAATACCTACGAAAAGGAAATCGGATACAACGGAAGGGTGGGTATCGTCGAGCGGAATTGCATCCGCACGTTCTGCTATCCCGACGGATGGATGCACGAACCGCGGGAGGTGGAGCATTGTCAGTGCGCGGAATTCGAGACCCATGATTTTGATTTTTCGCCGTTTGAGCTGGTAGCGCTCACCTTTGCCGAAAAGGCCTCTTTCCTCGGTTTGTGCGCAGCCGACCCGGTCAGCGGATGCCACAACCGGACCCTGCTTTTTCCGGCTTTTGCCCTGGCCTGGATCATCGAGAAGAAATCGGACGACGATCTGTTCAACAGCGGGATGGCAACCCTGGACGCGGTGGGATTTGCCGTTGGCGTCGGGGAGTTGAACGCCGCGATACACACCGGCAGCCTGGCCCGGAAATTGCTGGCCGGCTGGACCCTGCTTTCCGAGTCCGCCGGCCTCCTGGTCACCAATGAAGGATTCCGGGATTACCTGACAGAGACCTACGGAGATCAGGGCCTGGTGTATTACAACAACCTCCAGGTCATCAATCTGATCAACTCGGCGGGGACCAATATAGCGGGCATGCTCGACCTGGGCGATGCGGTCAGGTTCCTCGGCACGGAAAGCGCCCTGAGGCGGGCCGGCGAAGAAATACCGGATCAGATCGGCATTGCCGCCGCCGATGTAGAACGTGCGCTGGAACCCGCCCGGGAACAGACCTCCGCTTATTTCGGCTTCTCCGAGGGCATGCGCATGCGCACCCGCGAGATGGCCCTCCGGGAAGAAACGGAGCTTTACTGGCAACTGGAAGCCAACCTCCCCATGAAGGCCGTCTTCAACGGCAAACCCCAGCTGACCGATGTCTGGTACGCCATCGAAGCGGATGACGCCTACAGATTTTACCTGGAACTGGATCATGCGGGGCAAACCAAATTCTGGAACGACCTGGCCTCAAACCCTGACCTGGCTGCCGGCATCCGGCAAAACCCGATCCTGTTCGGCGCCTGGCAATTGCTGGAAGACGGGCCTTACCGGACTGACCTGCACACCCTTGAACTGTTCAATGATTATGTCGTTCTCTCCGCCCGGAACAAGATCCTGGGTTACGGCATCGATGAAATTTATCCCGATATTCCGATCGAAGAGCTCACCGCCATCCGGCATTATACCCTGATGGGTTACGAACCCCTGAATGAAGCCCTGAGAAGCGGTAATCCAAGCGCGCTTGACCTGGCTTTGGAGACCTTGATCAACAACGGACTTTCCAAGTTGTCCGGACATTCAGGGATGTCATTCCGGGGGACTTCGGTCGATATTCAGACCGTCCTGAACAAATACAAAGCCGCTTTTGAAAACGGGACCCCGATCACCGAAGACGCCTTTACCTCTACCAGCAAGAGCATTATCATCGCACAAAAATTTCAGGGTGTAGATTCAGAGGACCTTTCCGCTGTACTCGACCCGGCATTGCCCGACAAACAAGTGAAGGTCTTTTTCCATATTGAGGGCGCCAAAGGAAAAGAAATTGAAAATATTTCCCATTATGGTCCCAACGGTTCGGGGCAGGACGAATTTGAAGTCCTCTTCAAAAGCAAATCCGAATTTCAGGTCACGAATTTCAAAACAGACGCCGTTGATGCCGAAGGCAATGTGGTCGTTGAGATTTTTCTGACAGAGCTTTGAAAATGAATTATTCACCTTAAAACCTGATAAAGAAAATGGAATTCACCAACGCGTTCATCGAAAAGATGGTCAATCAGACTTTTCCGGGGCTGACCCTGTATTACCGGGATGCCGATCTGGAGCAGCCTGTCGCCGGAATGTACCAACCCGGTCAGATCCTGCGCAACGGATTTTTCCTGGATGTCACCAATATGGGCGGCGGCATCGGGCAAAATACCCGCTTTCTGGTCGCTTCAACCAAGGCTATACCGCTTTCGGCCATCAACCCCGAGGTCAAAAAATGGGGACTCCATGTGATCAATGTCAATGCTTTTTTCAAGGTGCTGGACGTTATCCGGGAAGGCGGCAAAATGCAGGTATTGTTGTTGCAGATCCCGGAAGAAGGGGTGGAACTGTTCCGCTCAGCGCAGATCAACCTGGAGCAGCAGGTGATCACCAAAGGAAGGGAGCGGTTCTATACCTGTTGGGACGAACCGCCGCTTGCCGAACTGCAGACCCCCGAATGGCTCGACCGTACCCGCTATCCGGTGGGGATCAACGCCAGAGGGGAATTCTTCGGACTGGTCTTCGATCCCTCCCTCAGCGCGCACCCGATGGCGAAAATGCTGGCAGGAGGCCTTGAAAAGCTGGTAACCCTCAAGGAAAACCAGGCCTCGCCCGCGGGAGAAACCCCGGAACAGGGCCAGGAAAATGAGGTCAGGCCGCCGGAAGATAAAAAGCCCGGTTTCTGGAAACGTTTGTTCGGCGACCGTTGGTAGCAATATTGGCAGAAGGTGAGCGCATGGCTGCAAACCCGATCCAGGGCAACGGGACTGTTCAAAATAGTGTTTTCGCGCCAAGACGCAAAGACGCAAAGTTTTAATTTTCAACACGCTGCGCGTGCTGAAAATTCTGTTGACACAAAATTCTGAACGGTCCCAGGGCAACCGGCCATCCGCTCACCTCTCTCACCCTCTCACCTCTCTCACCTCTCTCACCCTCAAAGCGCCCCATCCTTGATCTCCTCCACAACCTCCGGGTTGAGCAGCGTGGAGATATCGCCGAGGCTGTCGGTTTCTCCGGAAGCCACCTTGCGCAGTATCCGGCGCATGATCTTGCCCGAGCGGGTTTTCGGCAATCCGGAGACCACCTGGATCTTGTCCGGTTTGGCGATCGGGCCGATCTCCCGGGTGACGACGGCCAGCAACTCTTTCCGGAAACCTTCCAGATCGTTGACCGGCTCAAGGGTAATGACATAGGCGTAGATGCCTTGTCCTTTTATATCGTGGGGATACCCGACCACGGCGGATTCGACCACTTTCGGGTGTTCGTTGATGGCATTTTCAACTTCGGCGGTACCCATGCGGTGGCCGCTGACGTTGATGACATCGTCGATCCGGCCGATGATGCGGTACATGCCGTTTTCGTCGCGGCGGGCGCCGTCGCCGGTGAAGTACATATTGTCGTAACTCGAGAAGTAGGTTTGCCGGCAGCGTTCGTGGTCGCCGTAGGTCGTCCGGATCATGGACGGCCAGGGGTATTTCATGCACAGCACGCCTTCGACGTTGTTGCCGTCGATCTCCTTGCCGTTGCCGTCGAGCAGGCAGGGCTGGATGCCGGGCAGCGGGTAGCCTGCGAAGGAGGGCTTCATGGGGCTGAGCCCGCCCAGTCCGGAGATCATGATGCCGCCTGTTTCGGTTTGCCACCAGGTATCCACGATCGGGCATTTTTCCTTGCCGACGACCTTGTGGTACCACTCCCAGGCCTCTTCATTGATGGGTTCGCCGACGGTACCGAGGAGTTTGATGCTGCTCAGGTCGTATTTGTTGACGGGGTCATCCCCAAAGGCCATCAACGCCCGAATGGCGGTCGGGGCGGTGTAGAACTGGTTGACCTTCAGCTTTTCGACGATCTGCCAGAACCGGCCCGCATCCGGGTAGGTGGGTACCCCTTCGAACATAACGGTCGTAGCGCCGGCCAGCAACGGGCCGTACACGATATAGGAGTGGCCGGTGATCCAGCCGATGTCGGCGGTGCACCAGTAGATATCGCCCGGCTGGTATTGGAACACGTTGGCAAAAGAATAACAGGTATAGACCATATAGCCGCCGCAGCTGTGCACGACGCCTTTGGGTTTGCCGGTTGAGCCGGAGGTGTAAAGGATGAAGAGCATGTCTTCGCTGTCCATCTCTTCGGCGGGGCATTCCGGTTGTTGATGGTCCACCTGCTCGTGCCACCATTTGTCGCGGCCTTCTACCCAGTTGATGGCCTCGCCTGTATTCTGGTGGACGAAGACGGTTTCTACGCTGTCGCAACCCATCGCGACGGCTTCATCCACAATGGCTTTGACCGGGATGTTCTTGGCGCCCCGCCGGTTGTAGTCGGAGCAGATCACCATTTTGCAGCTGGCGTCCTTGATCCGGTCGGAAAGGGAGCTGGCCGAAAAACCGGCAAACACCACGGAATGAATGGCGCCGATCCGGGCGCAGGCCAACACGCCGATGGCCAGTTGCGGGATCATCGGCATATAAAAACAGATGCGGTCGCCTTTGCGGACGCCCATGGCGTGGAGGGCGTTGGCTGTTTTACAGACCTCCTCGTAGAGTTGCCGGTAAGTGTAGGTGGTTGTTTCCCCGTTCGGATCGTTGGGTTCGAAGATGATGGCGGTTTGGTCGCCGCGTTCGGCCAGGTGCCGGTCGAGGCAGTTTTCGGTGATGTTGAGCTTGCCGCCGATGAACCATTTCACATCCAGGTCGCGAAAATTCCAGTCGAGGACCTTGTCCCAGGGTTTGCGCCAATTGAATGAACCCGCTTGTTCGGCCCAGAAGCCTTCCGGATCTTCGACGCTGCGTTGGTATACGGCTTTGTATTCTTCGAAAGTTCGAATTTGCATGCTCATGTTCCTCGTTTTAGACAAAAATAAAAGGACTTGCCTGGTTTTAAAAATTATGCTATATGATTTTGGTCAACTGAAAGAATGATTCGATCAATCGAATCAATCGAATCATTCGAATCAATCGGATCAATCAAATCAATCGGATCAATCGAACCAATCCCCTCCTTCGCTGAAGCTTCGGCGGGCGGTGGAATCAATCGGATCAATCGAATCAATGTTCAACAGCGTTTCCCGCTCCCCGGGGTATACGGATCTCTTCCACGATGTGTTGCACCTCTTCAGGCGGAGCGGCCGTGACCCTGGAAATGACCAGCGCAAAAATCAGGTTGACCAGCATGGCTACTGTCCCGAAGCCCTCGGGCGAAATGCCGAACCACCAGTCCGCAGACGTCGTCGGCCCGAACAGGTTGAATTTGAATTTAAGCATATAGAAGATCATGAGGGAAATGCCGATGATCATGCCGGTAACGGCGCCCTCCTTGTTCATCCGCTTGTCAAAAATGCCCAGCAGGATAGCCGGGAAGAAGGAGGCCGCTGCCAGGCCGAAAGCCAGTGCGACCACTGCGGCCACAAAACCAGGCGGGTGGATGCCGAAATAACCGGCGATCAGGACCGCAACCGCCGCGCCGATCCGCGCCCAGAGCAGTTCGCCCTTTTCGCTGATCTTCGGGTTGATCTGCATTTTGATCAGGTCGCGCGAGATGGCGGTAGAGATCACCAGCAGTAAGCCGGCCGCGGTGGACAAGGCTGCCGCCAGACCCCCTGCCGCCACCAGCGCGATCACCCATTGGGGCAGTCGGGCAATCTCCGGGTTGGCCAGCACCATGATGTCATTGTTGATCTTGAGCTCGTTTTTGGCGGCGTCGGCTACATATTGCACCTTGCCGTCCTGGTTTTTATCCTCAAAGGTGAGCAGGCCGGTAGCCTCCCATTTCTTGAACCAGTTGGGCATTTCGGCGTAGGGTTGTTCGGAAACCGTATTGATGAGGTTGGTCCGCGCAAATGCCGCGATGGCCGGGGCCGTGGTATACAAAATGGCGATGAAGATCAGGGCCCAGCCGGCTGACAAGCGCGCATCTTTTACCTTGGGCACTGTGAAAAAACGGATGATCACGTGGGGCAGCCCCGCTGTTCCGACCATGAGCGCAAAGGTGATGGCAAACACGTCGATATTGGATTTGGTGCCGTCGGTATAGGCTGCGAAACCCAGGTCGCGGTTCAATTGGTCGAGTTTGTCCAGAAAACCCATGCCGCTGCCGTCGTTGATATGCCCCAGCAAGCCGAGTTGCGGGATGGGCGTGCCCGTGATCTTGAACGAAATGAAGAAAGCAGGCACCATATAGGCAAAGATCAGGACGCAATACTGCGCAACCTGCGTGTACGTGATGCCCTTCATCCCGCCGAGCACGGCATAAAAGAAAACGATGCCCATGCCGATATAAACGCCCGTGTCGATCCTGACTTCCAGGAATCGGCTGAACACCAGGCCGACACCCTGCATCTGCCCCGCCACATAGGTAAAAGAAACAATGATGGCGCAAATGACCGCCACGGTGCGCGCCACGTTGGAATAGTACCGGTCGCCGATAAAGTCCGGGACCGTGAATTTGCCGAATTTCCTGAGATAAGGCGCCAGCAGGAGGGCCAGCAGCACATAGCCGCCGGTCCAGCCCATGAGGTAAACGCCGCCGTCGCGGCCCATAAAGCTGATCAGGCCGGCCATGGAGATGAAGGAAGCTGCCGACATCCAGTCGGCTGCCGTGGCCATACCGTTGGCGAGCGGAGAGACCCCGCCGCCGGCGACGTAAAACTGAGCGGTAGACCGGGCTCTTGACCATACGGCGATCCCGATATACAGCGCGAAGGTAGCGCAAACGATCCCGAGTGTCCACCAAATTTGAGTATCCATTTCGTCAGGTTATAGGTAATGGGTGATGAATGGGTCAATCTTCGTTGACGTGGTATTTCTTGTCCAGCTTGTTCATGAGGTAGACATAAACAAAGATCAGGGCGACAAATACGTAAATGGCTCCCTGCTGGGCAAACCAGAAGCCGAGGCGGGCATTCCCGATCCGGAACTGGTTGAGGTAGTCCGCCAGAAAAATGCCGCATACATAGGAAACCAGAAACCAAATGGCGAGGAGAACGGCTACGTAGCGGAGGTTCGTCCGCCAGTACCGTTTGCGATCAACTGTTGACATTGGCTCTTCGTTTTGAAAGTTAGTCGTCAGGCAAATGTGCGAAAAAAATGGAAAACGAAAGCCGAAAAGGAGAGAAAAATGGGGTGAACGGACGCACCAACCGCTCAACCACCTACCCTTGCTGCGTTTCCGCCCTGGGGGGGTTCAGCGGGAGCTGGCTGTACGCCGCCCACCGGGGGGCAAAGGTAAAAACATTTGCGAGTTTACAAAAAATTTACCCCTGGGTTTTTGGAATGATTTCCGTCTGCTCGCCGAAATAATGGACAAACCGCTGCATGTCGGTTGCCAATTGCGCATTTTGGGTAGCGCGGTAATAGGTATCGGCCAGCGCGCGCAGGGTCTGGAACATGAAACGGTCCATTTCCTCCACCTTCATTTCCTTGGTCCACAGGTCGATCTTGAGGGTTTCCAGCGCCTCGCCGTCGAAAAAGGAGAGCAGCATGCCACGGGCCTCATTGGGCTTGTCGCCGTTGGGACTGTCGTCGGATTGCCAGGTGATGGTTTCGGGGACATTGCCTTCGTCGAGGCCGACTTGTATGGTAATCTTGGAATTCTTTTTCATTGCCGATTCGCATGGTTTAAAGCCCGAATGGGATTAATTCCACATTCGGGCTTGTAAAATGGGCCGGCAAAGTTAGGAAATTATCGATTTGGGGGCAAGTAATCCCAACAATCCTATTTGATCAGGAATTTTGCCGAATATGCTTTTCCTGTTACCTCGTCAACTGCTTGTATGAAATAAACGCCGGATCTAAGCTCTTGCAGATCCGCTTCAAAGGGCCCCGAACCGGAAATAATTCCGGATTTATGAATTTCCCGCCCCTGGAGGTCCCTTACCAGGTAGCCGCCTTCGAATCCTTCCGGGAATACCAGATTCAGGCGCCCGTCCGAGGGATTCGGGAATACGTTCAATTCTTGTGCGATTTCAGGTTGAGCCTCCGGACGGAAATAGTACGATCCTCGGCTAAATGTATAGTTCTTGCTGTCCAGTTGATTGTTGCAGGCATCGTATGATTTGACGTTGAAAGTAACGGATTGGCCGTTGTTCAAGTAAAAATAGAACCCGGAACAATTGGAATTGGAGCATGCGTAATAAACTGCGGAGCCTGCTGTTTTGGTCCAGGTGAAGTGGTGGGCATTGCTGCAGGTAACGGTTGCCGTTGCAAGTTCTAAACCAGCCGTTTCACGTCCGTCGTGTTGGCCAGATCCTGCAAATAATGGGACGGGTATACCCTTGTACCGCCCTGCAGGCCCTGTGCAGCCGAGATCATGGCCTGAGCGACCACTTCCGCTTCTACGGGCCGGTATTTGGTGAGGAGCCCGCCGGTGAGCCGGTCGAATACCTTGCCGATGGCGCCGGCGACCTCTTCGCCCCAGCGGTTCTCATTGCGTTCGCCCAACAATGCGGAAGGCTGGAAGATATGGGTTGCCCAGAAGGGGAGGGCCTTGACCGCTTCCTCCAGGTCCCCCTTGACGCGGTTGTAGAAGAAGAAGGAGTCCCTGTTCGCGCCGACAGCGGTGACGAGCAACAGTTGATTGACCTTGTTGATGGAAGCGGCCTTTGCGACCTGGAAGCAATAGGTAAAGTCTACCTTGTAAAAGGCGGCTTTGCTGCCCGCTTTGGCCATGGTGGTTCCGATGCAGATATAAAGATCGTCGCCTTTGATGAGGTGGGAAAAGGTGTCAGGTTGGTCGAAATTGACGATCTGCTCCTCCAGCTTGGCGTGCTTTACCTTGAGCGGGCGACGGGTGAAGGCGATCACGCGGGAATAGGCGGGGTGTGCCAGCAACTGCTGCAGACAGAAACTGCCGACCAGCCCGGTTGCGCCGAACAGCAATGCGGTTTTATTTCCTTTGACGATCTCGATCATATGGAGGCAAATATAGGGATTGCGGGCGGGATCCGGTTAGGGAAGTCGACGGTTGGCGGTTGTTGATCGACTTTTGGGGGCATTGGGGGGGGGAGGTTGGACCACTGAGGGCACTAAGACCACTAAGGGCTGGGGGTGTTAGGTTGGACCACTGAGGGCACTAAGACCACTAAGGGGGCTTAGGATATGGAGAGAATCAGGGTATCTTTATTGTTGGTGTGTGGGGGCAGCATACTACTGGACATTTTTTCACTGAGGGCACTAAGAGCACTAAGGGCACTAAGGGGCACTGGTTAGGTTGGACCACTGAGGGCACTAAGACCACTAAGGGCATGGGGGTGTTAGGTTGGACCACTGAGGGCACTAAGAGCACTAAGGGCACTGGGGGTGTTAGGTTGGACCACTGAGGGCACTAAGGGCACTAAGCACTAAGGGCACTAAGCACTAGGGGGGTAGGTTGGACCACTGAGGGCACTAAGACCACTAAGGGGGCTTAGGATATGGAGAGAATCAGGGTATCTTTATTGTTGGTGTGTGTGGGGGGCATACTACTGGACATTTTTTCACGTGAAGCGGATTGAAAAGCCCGCAGGGATTTTTAAGCCTAATCTGATTCACGGCTTATCAATCCTTGAAGGGCTTAATAATCCGGTCCGTTTTGGAAAATGTCCAGTAGTATGGGGGGAGTTGTTGATTCGTTTATTTGTTGATTTGTTGGTGCGTTGATGGGACCGTTCAGAATTTTGTGTCAACCGGATTTTTAGCATGCGCAGCTTGCTAAAAATCAGATCTTTGCGTCTTTGCGTCTTTGCGTGAAAACACTGTTTTGAACAATCTCGCGTTGATTCGAATTAACGCATCAACGCACCCTCAAATCACCTTCCGGCGACCATTGCCTCGGCGAAGGGGGCAAATCCTCCATGTCCATCAGCTTATCAATCCCTCCACGATGTTCCGGGCTTGATCATCTACCCCTTCGTCTTGATATAGAACAGGTCGGTAGCCACTTCGAAGTCGCTTTTCGACAGGTCCTTGATCACGGTTTCCTGCCATTCGCGGGTGGGTTGGATGCGGGTCATATTGCCGGGGTTGCCGACCAGAACGGGCATATTGAATCCCGGTACATCGGCGAGCCACCGGTATTTTACGACCAGGTTTTTACCTTTTCCCGTCAGGGTATATTCCAGGGTCGGGATGCCGGGGTAGCGGAAGTACTGGTCGAAGAACGGCGTCCAGTTCTGGCCGGTTTGCTCGTTGACGTAATTGAAAAAATCCTCGCTGGTGATGTTGGAGCGTGCGTGGCTTTGGTAGAAGCCTTTGAAAATTTTCCACCACAGGTCGTCGTTGCCGATGGCGTGGCGCAGGGTGTTCAGGATCCAGGCGCCCTTGTTGTAATGGTCGCCGCCCTGCCAGTCTTCGAAATTGACGTCTTTGGGCCCGATGATGGGCTCCTGGTTCATGATGCCGAAGCGCTGCATGCGCAGGTAGGCTATGGCTTCTTCGTCGCCGTACCGGCATTCGATATAGACTGATTCGAGGTAAGTGGTGAAGGATTCGTGTATCCACATCTCGGCGAGGTCGTTGGCGGTAATGCTGTTGCCGTACCACTCGTGCCCTGATTCGTGGATGATGATATAATCCCAATCCTGGCCGCGCGGGATCATGCCGCCGAGGTAGCCCTTCATGTAGCGGTTGCCGTATGCGATGGCGCCCTGGTGCTCCATGCCGAGGTAGGGCGTTTCCACGAGTGCGTAACCGTCGTTCCAGAAGGGATATTTGCCCATGTACATTTCGTAACAGGCCATCATGGGTTTGACCTGTTCAAAATGCTTGCGGGCTTTTTCAAGGTTATAATCCAGGACATAGTAATCGAGCGCCAGCTTGTCGCCGTCGAATGCGGTATAGGTATCCCCGAAATGGGCGTAATGGGCGATATTGATGGAAACGTTATAATTGTTGATGGGGTAGGTGACCGCCCAGTCGTACCGGGTGAAAGCGCCTTCTTCCGTTTTTTTACGCAGGTTGCCGTTGGCAACGCACATGAGGTCAGCCGGAACCGATACGCTTATGGACATGCTGTCGGGTTCGTCGGAGAGGTGGTCCTTGTTGGGCCACCAGAGGCTGGCGCCGTCCCCTTCGCAGGCAACGCCGATCCAGGGGCGGTCTTTTTCGTCGGAAGCCCAAACGAAACCGCCGTCCCAGGGCGGGTTTTGCGCTACGTGCGGATTGCCTTCGTAATAGACCCTGAATTTGCCGCTCGCCCCTTTTTTCATAGCTGGAAAATCGACAAAAACAGCGTTGAACCTGCGATTGTACGTCAGTTCCTTTCCGGCCATTTCGATCTTGCTGATCTTCATATTGTCGTAAAGGTCGATCTGCAGCCGGTTGAAATCCTCCACAGCGTTGAAGGCAATGTCAACGAATCCGCTGATGAATTTTTTGTCCGGCTCCACTTTGAGGTTCAGTCCGTACCACGTTACGTCGTAGCAGGTTCTTTCGGGGCGCAGCATGCCGCGGAGGGTATCGGCTTCGGTAAAGGAATAGTCTTTGTAGAAATCGGGCTGGGCGGCTGCCGTGAAGGCGAGAAGGAATCCCAGCAGACTGAGGATGGATCGGGTCATGTTTTTTCTATTAAAGATGCAAATTGGCGTTGTTTTATTGTATGGCGGGATAATTATAGGTTTATCCTGAATTCGTCCTGGTCGGCAAGGAATGCCAGCCGTTTGCGGTATTCCTGTTGCCGGTCATAATCGAGGGTGGCCTGGATGGTCTCTTCCAGGTAGGACAACCGGGCCAGGGTTTGCCCCGAATAATCGGTCACGGCAGAGTCGCCGGCGTAATCCAGTCCGTTGCCGTCCTTGCCGACGATATTGAGCCCCAGGGTATAGGCCTGGTTTTCAATAGCGCGGGCCGTGAGCAGGGTACGCCAGTGGTGGCTGCGCCGGTCGGGCCAGTTGGCGACGTAAAAAGCCAGGTCGTAGTTGTCCGTATTGCGGCTCCAGACCGGAAACCGGAGGTCATAACACACCTGCGGCAGTATCTTCCAACCCTTCCATTCAACGATTATGCGGTTTTTCCCGGCGGTGAACGGCTCGTGTTCGCCGGCCAGGGTAAACAGGTGTCGCTTGTCATAGGTATGGTACCGGCCGTCGGGCTGCATAAAGACCAGTCGGTTGAAATAGCGGCCGTTTTCTTCGGCGATGAAGCTGCCTGCGACTGCTGCGCCGGTCAGTTCAGCCTGTTGGGCCAGCCAGGTCATCGTCGGTCCTTCCATGGGCTCAGCCAGCGGTGCGGCGTTCATCGAAAAACCGGTATTGAACATTTCCGGCAGGAGGATGAGGTCGGTCTTGCCGGTCAGGGGTTCTATCCTGGCGGCGAAGGCATTGAGGTTGGCCTGCTTTTGCTCCCAGTGGAGGGCGGCCTGGAGGAGGGAGATCCGGAGGTTTTTCATGGTTGGATGGTTTTATGGTTTCACGGTTTTATGGTTGGACGGACGATGTAGCTTCGACTCCGCTCAGCTACCCGACTGCCAACTGAAGGACTGGAGACTGCCGACTGTTACCTGGTTGAATGGTTTTATGGTTGTGCGTCCGTTGCAGAGGCAGCATGTTGACTTTACTACATGACTTACGACTTACGACTTACGACTTACGACTTATGACTTACGACTTACAACTGCAAAGTTGGGCGTCGATGTAATACCAACCGGGCAAAAATACAAAAGGCGCACCGGGTTGGGTACGCCTTTTGCAAGAGTATATAAGTGAAGCGTAAAATTACGCTTTTTCAGCTGCGGCTGCCGCGCTACGCAGGGCACGCGGGATTTCGATGGTAGCCAGGGGAATACCCGGCGAGTTCAGGATTTCGACGCCGTCGATGGCTTTGATGTCGCGTACCCGGATGGATTGACCCAGTTCCAGGTGGGTTACATCAACGATGACTTCGTCGATCAGGTGCTCGGGGGTGGTTTTGATCTTCACCGTCCGGAGGCTCTGCTGCAGTTTACCGCCGATTTTTACGCCTTTGGCCTGGCCGCTGAAGCGAACGGGCACTTCCACTTTGATCTTCTGACCTTCTGAGAGCGTCAGGAAATCCAGGTGAAGGAGGGCGTCGGTGAGCGGGTGAAACTGCTTATCCTTGAGGTAGCATTTGTATTTCTTACCGTCCACTTCGATTTCAGCCAGGTTGAAATCGGAGGTGTATACCAGATTCTTGATATCGGGCGGATTGACGGAGAAGTGCACTACCACGTCTTGTCCATATAAAACGCAAGGGATTTTGCCTTCGGTCCGAACGGTTTTGGCGCCTTTTTTACCTAGGTCGGCACGCGGTTCGCCTTTAATGGCAATAAGTTCCTTCATGATTGATAAAATTTTTCCTCTTCCCAAAAATATTCCGAACCCCAAAATGGGCGCGCAAAGATAAGGGATTATCCGAGATTCTTAAATATTGGCAATGAATTTTTTTATTTAACCCCTGCGTTACAAGGTTATCCTACGAACAAAGCCGAGATCGACTTGTGTTCATGGGTGTTCCGGATGGCCCGGGCGAACAGTTTGCCGGTGGACATCACCTTGATCTTGGGCGATTGATGCAGCAGGGGGATGGTATCGCAAACCAGCAATTCGGTCAGGTGCGAGTTTTCGATATTCTCGTAGGCTTTCCCTGAAAGTACGGGGTGGGTACAGAGTGCCCGCACGCTCCTGGCGCCTTTTTCGAGGATGGCTTCGGCTGCGCGGCAGAGGGTTCCGGCGGTATCCGCGAGGTCGTCGACCAGAATGACATCGGCGCCTTCCACGTCCCCGATAACGGTCATGCCTGCGATCTCATTGGCGCGTTTGCGGTATTTATCGCAGATGACGAGGTTGCGATTGAAGTGTTTTGCGTAAACCCGCGCTCTTTTGACGCCGCCTACGTCCGGTGAAGCGAAGATGACGTTGCTCATGTCCTGTTCGGCCAGATAAGGGAAGTAGATGGCCTCGCTCTGGAGGTGGTCCACAGGGATATTGAAAAAGCCCTGGATCTGGTCGGCGTGCAGGTCCATGGTCATGATCCGGTTGGCGCCGGCGGCTTCGAGCAGGTCGGCTACCAGTTTGGCGGAAATGGGCACGCGGGGTTTGTCCTTGCGATCCTGGCGGGCATACCCGAAGTAGGGAATAACGGCGGTGATGTACCCGGCGGAGGCCCTTTTGCCGGCGTCGATCATCAGGAGGAGTTCCATCAGGTTTTCGGCCGGAGAAAAGGTGGATTGGATAAAGAAGACGAATGCTCCCCGGACGGATTCCTGGATAACGGGCTGCATTTCGCCGTCGCTGAAGCGGTGGACCTCCAGTTCGCCAAGGGGTTGTTGATAGAAATCCGCGATTTGCTCAGACAAATAACGCGATTTAGTGCCGGAAAAAAGTTTTACTTCAACCATATCAGTCGCAGGAATGATGGGAACCATGCTGCAAAGGTAGGAGAATTTTCGGGTTCCTGCATGTCGGGTTGGCAGATCTTCGGTTGTTCTGGTATTGTTGTTTATGATTGTTTATTGTTGTTTATGATTGTTTGTTGTTGTTGCTCCGCCTGCCATAGTGACGCCATGGGCGTTACGTAGGCGGGTTTATTGTTGTTTGCGGCCTGGCCATCATCAACCCGCCCCGGCTACCGGGCGAGGAAGCCTCCGGCGAAGGTGCCGGGCGGAGCCATCCTATCCCATCAACAGTTTGCCGAAAAACAAGGGGCGTTCGTCTATTGAAAAGCCGCGTTTCGGGAATCAGGGTCTACCTTTGAGCTATGAAGTAAAAACCAAATGTCGTTACTGTTTATAGCTAATTGGTGGAGCAGCCTGAGCAGTTTAAAGCAGGCATTCTGGAGCATGGCGATCATTTCCACGCTCCTGCTGGGCATTTATTTCATCCTCCGCCAATTCGATATCTACCAAAGCAGCAGCGAACCTCAGCCTTCCAAACGCAGGATCGGCTCTTACGCCGTGCTGTTGTTCTTCTTCATGCTGGGCTGGTCCAGCGCCCTTTTTCTTACCTCCAACAACTGGGCCTGGATATTGGCCATCGGCAGCGCAGCCGGTTTTATCACCGTTTGGCTGACGCATAAATCCGGCGGACCGGCCGCTCCGGCTTCCAAGGCCCCCGGGGATTACCTCACCACAACGGGCGAAGTATTGCAATCCATCCCGCCCCATCGCAACGGATTCGGGAAAGTACACCTCAACCACCGGTCGGCGCCCTACGAAATGGAAGCGATCACAGCCGGAAAGGAAATTCCGCGCGGCGCTCCGGTCCGGGTCGTGAGCGTCATCGACAGCCGCGTGGTGCTCGTGGAGCCGATCGAGCAGAACGAACGGTATCCCGGACAGCGGAAGTAGTAGGATTATGGTTGTTTATGGTTGTTTATGGTTGTTTATGATTGTTTATGATTGTTTATGGTTGTTTATGGTTGTTTATGGTTGTTTATGGTTGTTTATGATTGTTTATGGTTGTTTAGGGTTGTTGCTTCGCCTGCTATGGCTCCAGCGCAGGTGGGGTTATTGTTGTTGGCCAGAGGGGCCGGGTTGCAGCAGGTGCATCTGCGGCAGAAACAAACAAAAAGGACCGCTCAGCTATCGCCAAACGAGACTGTTCAAAACAGTGTTCTCGCGCCAGGACGCAAAGATCTGATTTTTAGCAAGCTGCGCATGCTAAAAATCCGGTTGACACAAAATGCTGAATATTCTCCGCCAAACATTCATTCAATGAGGGTTGTTATAAGGTTGAACGTATCCTGCGAATCCGCCTCCGTTTTGGAAAAGATGACAATTGTCAATTCCAATCCTGTGTGAAATCATTGATACCCGTCCACTTTTTGTTCCAATTTGTAGTAAATATCAATCGTCATGAAAGAGGTATCAAAAATATTGTTTCCGACCGATTTTTCCGCGACAGCCGAGAATGCATGGCGGTATTGCCTCATGCTGGCGGACCGGTACCAGGCGAGCATCCTGATCACGCATGTGGTCTATCCCGAATACGAAATGATGGATCTGCCTACGGTAGCTGCCCGGGCAACCACCGAGAAGATCGATGTGGTGAAAACCAATTTGCTGCCTGCGTTCATTGATCGCGGTCTGACGCAGGTACAGGCTGGTAACCTGGTCAAATCGCTGCCCGAAGTTTATGAAGAAGTTGAGATCGGCGCTCCGGTGGAAGCCATCACCCGCCTTGCCAAGAACGAGGATATCGACCTGATCGTCATGGGGACCCAGGGCGAACATAACCTCCTGGAAAAGGTCTTCGGCAGCGTAGCGGCAGGGGTGATCGCACACGCGCACTGCCCGGTATGGGTGGTTCCGGAAGACGCGGCGGTCAAACCGGTGAGCGTGGCCGTATACGCATCCGACCTGCGTGAAGCCGATCCGTTGCAGATCTGGCGGGCCGGCAAACTCCTCGAACCATTCGGTGTGACCATGAACTGCGTGCACATCAGCGACGGGGAATCCCTGGAAGATGCCATGGATTTTGCCGTTCTGGGCGGGTTTTTTGAAAATAAATCCCCGGCGTTGCAAATCCAGTTCCACAGCCTTACCGGCAAGGACATCTCAACCGAGCTGGAAACTTTCTCCAATGACTGCAAAGCGGATCTGGTGATCATGTACGGTCCGCATTACGGCTTCTGGGACCGGCTGTTCCATAAGAGCCAGACCCGGAAGATGGCTATGAAGACCGGGCGTCCTTTGTTGGTGTTGAGGTGAGAGGGTGTGAGAGAGGGTGAGAGAGGGTGAGAGGGTGAGAGGGTGTGAGAGAGAGTGAGAGAGAGTGAGAGGGTGCTGAAATGCATGTTTTCCGATCTGGAAATAATAGGTACGGGGTTGAAACTGGGATTGGTCCTGGCGGCCATGACTGGACCGATATTCTTTTCCCTGATCCAGGCGGGGGTGGAATCCGGCTTACGGGCGGGGGTCGCGGTCGGCGCCGGCGTATGGGTCAGCGATCTGCTCTTTGTGCTGGCGACCTATTTCGGGTTTGAAAGCCTGCAATCGTGGGTGAAGTGGGAGGCTTACGGCGTTGCGTTGGGCGTTGCCGGGGCGATCATCCTGCTGATTTTCGGGGGATTTACCCTTTTGCGGGCTCACCGGCAGAAAGCCGGCCTTTCGGGCGTCAGGCTGCCCTCCACTTATGCGGCGCTGTGGCTGAAGGGGTTCCTGATCAACACGGTTAATCCGTTCACGTTTTTTTTCTGGATAACGGTAATGGGCGTATATGTACTGGCGGAGAGCTGGAATCCTCACCAGGCGACCCTCTTTTTCGGGACTATTCTGACCGCCATCTTTCTGACGGATTTTGCCAAGGTGATGCTAGCCAAACGGATCAGACCCTGGTTGCGGGACGGACATGTGCTGCTGATCCGGCGCATTTCGGGAATCGTGCTGGTCGGCTTCGGCCTCATTTTATTGTTTCGCGTACTTGTCCTGAAGGCTTAGAATCCGTAAAAACCAAAATCTTTGATCCTTTCAAAATCCGGACCGCGGAATGCCCGCTTCGGACCGAATATAATTTTATTGTATCTTTGCAGCGAGTTCTTGCTTTATCAAATCAGTTTCTTATCCTAAAATTGGAAAAAACCATAGCCAATTACCCTGTTAAAGCCGTTGGCGCGGAAGAAGTGCTGCAGGATTTCTACATCTGCAGCCTGAGCAGGGAATTCAGCATGTTCATCCGAAAGGAAGTCCTGACCGGGAAGGCCAAGTTCGGCGTTTCCGATGACGGTAAGGAGCTCTTCCAGATTGCGATGGCCAAGGCGTTCAAGCGCGGTGATTTCCGGGCCGATTATTACAGGGGGCATACTTTGCTGCTTGCACTCGGTATTGCTTCGCTGGAGGACATGTTTGCCCAATTGTACGCGGACGGGGACAATGATCCCTTCTCCGGCGGCCGGCAGATGAACAATCACCACGCTACGCGGTTTGTGGACGAAGAGGGCAACTGGCTCCCCCTCAGGGAGTTGTACAACCTGTCGTCCGACGTTTCGACAACGGCGGGTCAAATGGCCCGGGGGCTCGGCCTGGCTTTCGCCTCCAAAGTCTACCGCGAATCCGCTCATCTTGGCGACACGCAGTTCACCCATAACGGCAACGAAGTTTGTTTTTGCATCATCGGGGACGCCAGCACCTCGGAAGGCGCGTTCTGGGAAACCGTGAATGCCGCAGGGGTTGTGCAGGCGCCGCTGGCCATTGTTGTCGCTGACGACGGCTACGGCATCTCCGTCCCTACCAGGTACCAAACCACGAAGGAATCCATTTCCACGGTCCTTTCCGGCTTTCAGGAAGAAAAGCCGGGCGACGGCATCGATATCTACAAGGTCAAAGGGTGGGATTATGCGGCTTTGTGCAATCTGTTCAAGCGCGGCATCGAAAAAATGCGCCGGACCCATACCCCGGCGGTTTACCATATTGAGGAGCTGACCCAGCCCCAGGGGCATTCCACCTCGGGGTCTCACGAACGGTACAAGTCTGCCGAAAGGCTTCAATGGGAAAAGGATTATGATTGCAACCGCCAGTTCAAACTCTGGATCCTGGCCAACGGCCTGGCCGAGGAAGAGGAACTGGCCGCCATTGAGAAGAAGGCTGCCCAGGAGGTGAAAGAAGCCCGCGCACGGGCCTGGAAACGGTATTTCAGCCCGATCGAAGCGACCAGGAAAGACCTGGAATCGACCCTGGCCGCCATAGTTGCCGAGACGGCGCAGAAAGAAACCCTCACCGCACTGCACAAAGAATTCAAAGGGTTGATCACGCCTTTTCAATCCGAGATGTTCCGGATCGTGCGGCGGGCGCTGTTCGCCCTTCGAAACGAAGACAGCCCTGCCATCCGGAAATTGAAGGACTACGCGTCATCGACCGACCAGCGGATGAAAGGCCGGTTTTCCACGCATTTATACAGCGAAACCCCGAAATCGGCCCTTAAGGTGCCGGTGGTTGCACCGCAGTATTCGGCTCATTCGGCGATGGTCAACGGTTTCGAAGTGTTGAACATCTTTTTTGACAAGATACTGGACCAAAATCCCAATTTCTACGCTTTCGGAGAGGATGTGGGCAAGATCGGGGGCGTCAACCAGGGGTTGGCCGGTCTCCAGGAGAAATACGGTGAAAAGCGGGTTTTTGATACCGGCATCCGGGAGTGGACCATTGTAGGGCAGGCGCTGGGCATGGCCATGCGGGGACTGCGGCCGATGGCGGAAATCCAGTACCTCGATTATCTGATCTATGCTTATTCGCCCCTTTCGGATGACGTAGCCACACTGCGCTACCGGAGCAACGCCACCCAATGCGCGCCCCTGCTGATCCGCACCCGCGGGCACCGTCTGGAAGGGATCTGGCATACCGGTTCGCCGATGAGCGTCCTGCTGGGCGGCCTTCGGGGGATCTATATCCTGACTCCCCGCAACATGGTGCAGGCCGCGGGCATGTACAATACCATGCTCAGGTCGGATGACCCTGCTATCCTGATCGAATGCCTCAACGGCTACCGGCTCAAGGAAAAATTGCCCGATAACATTGGAGATTATACCGTTCCGCTTGGCCAACCGGAGGTCCTTCGCGAGGGAGAGGACATTACCATCGTCACCTACGGATCCTGCGTCCGGATTGCCGACGCCGCTGCGGATTTGCTGAAAAAAGACGGCATTTCCGTTGAACTGATCGACGTTCAGACCTTGATGCCGTTCGACCTCACGGGCGCTGTCCTGAAGTCCCTGCAAAAGACCAACCGCATTGTTTTTCTGGATGAAGACCTGCCGGGCGGCGCGTCCGCCTTCATGATGCAGCAGGTTATCGACGTCCGGGGCGGATACCGCTTCCTCGATTCCCAACCGGTATGCATTTCTTCCACCGCGCACCGCACACCATACGGTACGGACGGCGACTACTGGTCGAAACCCAATGTGGAGGATGTTTATGAGGAGGTTTTCCGGCTGATGCATGAGGCGGAGCCGGGGAGGTAGACGGTGGACGGTGGACGGTGGACGGTAGACGGTAGACGGTGGACGGTGGACGGTAGACGGTAGACGGTGGACGGTGGACGGTGGACGGTGGACGGTGGACGGTAGACGGTGGACGGTGGACGGTGGACGGTGGACGGTGGCTTTGTCCGGTTATTTGCATGATTTCCTTATTCCATGGTTTTCTGGTTCAGCTTATCAAAGACGGACAACTGCAGGATCGCAGGATTGGAGTGGTTATTCAAAAGTAGCAATATGGAATTTCTAAGGGATCTCTGGGGTTTTTTGCGCGAGCGCAGGAAGTGGTGGTTATTGCCGCTGATCCTGGTTATTCTGCTGATCGGGGTATTGATCATTTTTGCCGAGAGCTCTGCGGTCGGTTCTTTCATTTACACCTTATTCTGATCCAACAAAGCGGTTTTGTCGTTTTACTGAAAAACCACCTGTCAGGAGGTTGCCGGGATATTTTTTGGAGAAAATCACTCCGATAGTAAAAGGGGCATAGAACAACCGTGGGGGTAAATTCGTATTATTGCAAAGCCGTTTCTATTCAGCCTGACCTATGTACGAACTATCCGGAATTATAATCCTTGGGATTCTCGCCCAATGGCTGGCCTGGCGTATTCGCGTTCCGGCCATTTTGCCTTTGATCCTGTTCGGGCTGTTGGTCGGGCCGTTATCGACGCTGTGGACGGAGGACCACCATAAATTGCTGCAACCCATCTTCAGCCCGGGAACCGGATCGGGGCTGTTTCCAGGGGAGTACCTCTTCTACTTTGTGTCCCTTTCTATCGGCATCATCCTGTTTGAGGGCGGGCTGACCCTGAAGCGGCGGGAGATCGCCGGCGTCGGTCCGGTCATTCTTAAGCTGATCACCTTCGGCAGTATAGTCACTTTTATCGGTGGCGGTTTGGCGGCCCATTTCATCATGGGATTGAGCTGGCAGATATCCTTTCTGTTCGGCGCCCTGGTGATTGTAACCGGCCCGACCGTGATCGCGCCCATTCTGCAGAATATTCCTTTGAACCGGAATGTTTCCACTGTGCTGAAATGGGAGGGTATCCTGATCGATCCCATCGGCGCGTTGGTAGCGGTATTGGTTTTTGAGTTCATCCAATCGTACGAAGGCGGGGTGACATTCACCTCCCATGCCCTGATCTCTTTTTTCCAGATCATTTTCATGGGAACGGCCCTTGGGGCGGCCGCTGCCGGGACGCTGTACCTGCTGATCAAAAACGAATTGGTGCCGAATTATCTGCTCAATGTCTTTACCCTGGCCTTTGTGTTGGGGACGTTCGTTTTTTCGGAGGTCCTGGTCAAGGAATCCGCCTTGCTGACGGTCGTGGTAATGGGCATGGTACTCGGCAATCTGGATGTGCCCAGGTTGCGGGATATTCTCGATTTCAAGGAATCCCTGAGCGTCCTGCTCATCTCGATCCTTTTCATACTCCTGGCGGCCAACATCAATATTGCCGACCTGAAGATGATCCTGTCCGATTGGCGAAGTCTGGGCCTTTTTGTGACCGTTGTGTATGTTTTGCGGCCGGCCGGCGTATTCCTGAGCACGTATAATTCTGAAATGAATTTCCGGGAAAAGCTGTTCATTTCCTGGGTGGGCCCCAGGGGGATCGTTGCTGCCGGGATCGCCTCCCTGTTCGGCATCACGCTGACCCGCAAGGGGATTGCCGGGGCTGAATTCATTACGCCCCTGGTATTCATGATCGTACTCGGAACGGTGCTGCTCAACGCCACTACCGCCAGGGGCGTAGCCAAGTTCCTGAAGGTGATCCAGGACGCCTCGCGCGGGATCCTTTTTGTGGGGGCCAACGGCGCCAGCCGCGCGATCGCCAGGTACCTGCAGGATCACGGGCGGCACGTCGTTCTGGTGGATAATAACCAGCGAAACGTAGAAAAAGCGGCTAAAGACGGGCTGGAGGCCTTTATCGCCAATATCTATTCCGACGACCTGAAGGAAAAAATGGACCTGCTGGACATGGGGTACCTCATCGCCATGACCAGCAGTTCGGATATCAATGAATACGCGGTGAAAAAATACCAGTCCATATTCGGCGAGAACGGCGCCTTCCGCCTGATCACCGCCGAAGAAATGAAAAGGGACCGGTCGGAACTGCCGCAACAGAGCATTTTCTCCTACGACGACGATTTCCTCAATATCAACGAAGTGGTCCGGGATTACCCGGAGGTGCACGAGCATACCCTGAGCTCGACCGAAGACCTGGTGTACTTCCTGAACCGGGCCAGAAAGGATCATACCATTGTGCCCATTTTTATCAAAGAGCCCAGCGGCGAGCTCCAGATCCTGCCATCCGAACCCGAAAAATTTGCGGTTTTGGGCGAAGGATATCAGCTCGTTTATCTGGGCCGCGAGCTGGGGCTCAGCGAACAGGAAAACGAATAGCGGGATGGGCGATTCGCCGCAACATACGGGCGCCGTCCTTCACCTGAGCGGATTGACCCATCAGGCCCTTCCAACCGATTGGCATGCCCATGCCGGGCTGACCGTTCTTCAGATCAGCGATTATGCCGGGGGCGCCTACCTTCCGGACCTTACGCCCATTGCCGGGTTAAAGAAGTTGACGCTGGTCAATATCGGGCTATCCGGCCTGTTGCTGCCGGACGGGTTGGAAGAGCTTACCCTGATCGGCAACGGGCTCAAGGACTGGCCGGAAACCCTCCGGAAACAGAATGGATTGCGGCTTTTGCGGGTGGAAAATCAGGAATTGAGGCAGTTGCCCGATTATTTTGACAACTGGCCGGGGCTGGCGTCGCTGACCATTCAATCCACCGGGTTGGTGAAACTGCCCGCCGGTATCGGCAGGTTAAAAGCGCTGGTCAGGGTCGATTTATCTGCCAACAAACTAACCCGTTTACCGGCCGCTGTTTCGGATTGGGCCCGCCTTGAACGCTTGTCGATAGCGGGCAACCGGCTGAAATCCCTGCCGCTCAAACCGGGTTGCTGGCCGGATCTGCAATACCTGGATGCGGGCAAAAACAAGCTTAAAGCGCTGCCGGACGAGCTCGCGGGATGTCGCCGGATGAGGCGTTTGTCGGCGGGGAATAACGGTCTTGGCGACCTGCCGGGGTGGATCGGGCAATTCGGCTTGCTGGCCGCACTGGACTGGTCCGGAAACGGACTGACCCGACTCGATCCGGTTTTGTTTCGCTGTCGCCAACTGGAAGCATTGAATCTGTCAGATAACGCATTGGAGGACCTTCCAAACCTGAAAGCGCCGTTTCCCTACTTGAAGCGGTTGGATGTGTCCCGCAACAGGTTGGCAGAGCTGCCCGGGTTGCCGGAGGGCTTAAAAAGCCTGGCCGCGGCTGATAACCTCCTGAAAAAAGTCCCGGCCGCCGTGCTTGCGCTCCCCAACCTGGAGTCCCTTGTCCTGGACCGGAACCAGATCCCGGAACCGCCTGCGAACTGGGGCGGGCTGTCGCGGAACCTGCGGCGGTGTTCAGTGAAGGGTAACCCGGGGCGGTGGCCGCCGGAAGCCTTGTTGCCGCTCCGGCAACTGACCGCCGGATCGGGCGGGATCCGGCCGGCGCAATGGGAAAAACTCCTGACTTTTCTGGAGCTGGCCCGGGTGGAGCGCCTGCCTGAGCGCCTGTACCCAAATCTTTACCGGTTATTCAGCGGGGATGCCTCGGGGGCGAAAGGCCTGTTGCCGGGTGATTGGTCGGCGGCCTTGTCCTTCCCTGTGGACCGGGTACACCGGTTGGTTCGGAAGGCTTTTCTAAAGGCAGTTCCCCGAAAACCGGCTATTGCTCCGGGCGGATCGATCTGCATGGTGGGGCATACCTGGCTGGACCGGGATCTGCTCGTACAACGGCTGTTGCGGCTGGGCATCGCGGTGGAAAAAAGCGATCCGGCGCAAGCGGGGCATATCGTTTTGGGCAGGGCGCCTTTTCCCGATTTTGTGCCGTCGGGGCAGGTTTTCCTGGTAGAACAGGAACTGATCCGGCGGATCTGCCAACTGGAAAAGGCGACGTTGTACCGGGAGAAGGACGAGAGAAAACTGGAGGTACTGCGGGAGATGCTGCTCAGTCCGGAGCCCGCCAACCGGGAGCTGGCCTGGCGGATGTTGTGGGAGGGTGGGGTGCCGGCTGTATTG
Organism: Lewinellaceae bacterium; assembly: GCA_020636325.1. Classification (GTDB taxonomy): domain Bacteria; phylum Bacteroidota; class Bacteroidia; order Chitinophagales; family Saprospiraceae; genus JACJYC01. The sequence goes on along the minus strand of JACJYC010000022.1, from coordinate 49,632 downwards.
CTGCCGGCGTTGAAGGAGAGTTGGGAAGGGTGCCGGGAGGGGGCGTTGCGGCGGAAGTTGGAGGGGTTGTATAACGGTTGGTTGAAAAATTGATGCTGGATGATAGATGCTTGATGCTGGATGCTGGATGCTCAGTATCTATGTATTAACACTGCCAACTCAAAGCAGTTCAGATCCCGAAATCTTGGAAATTTTGTAAGTATTTTAATTTTGGAATCTTGAAATGCAACTCAATATATTATGTATTTGCAGGCTTCGTCTGAGGAATTTAGGATTTTCCTAGGATAAACCTCGGCATGACACATTTCTGGAATGCTTTTGAATTCCGGCTATGTCATTTAAATGATAACAACCGATTTCACCTTAAAAAAATCGGTTATAATACTTACTTTTGAGGATATAACTTGAAGGTAGGTTGATCAAAAATTATATCATTTGCCAAAGAGTTTAGTTATGAATTCCTACAAAGGTATAGCGTCTAGAAACAACCTTGACCCTGAACACAACTATCCTTCAGGCAAGAATTATTTGTTGATAATTGCAATTGATGATTATCGAAATGGCATAACGCCATTAAACAATGCCGTCAAAGATGCACTAGAATTCAGGGAACTGCTGGTCAAACAGTACCAATTTGATCGTGAAAATGTTATCACGCTTACTAATCAGGATGCAACAAAAGAAGCGATTATTGAGGCCTTCGATAAACTCTACAAGCTTTTGACGGATCAAGATAACCTGGTTTTTTTCTATTCCGGCCATGGGGAATACTACCAACCTATTCAACGTGGGTTTTGGATTCCTTCAGACGCCAAACTTGAAAAAAGGACGACCTACATTTCTAATGCAGATATTGTAGACTATATCAAAGTATTCAAAGCAAGGCACGTCTTGGGGATAGTTGATTCCTGCTTTGCCGCTGCTTTATTTGCTCAAAAGAAGCTTCGACCAGAAGATTCTAGGTATTACAGCTTACCTTCTCGTTACCTTATTACTGCGGGGCGTTTGGAGCCGGTATCCGATGGATCGCTTGGGGCTAACAGTCCATTTGCTAAATCTCTGATGAACCAATTGCGCTACCTGTCAGCCGACCATATTTGGACCTCTGAGCTTGCGTTCAAGGTTATCCATGCTATTCAATTCAATATTGAAGGACAATTGCCACAAGGAGAGCCACTTCAAAATGTCGGTCATGAAGGAGGAGAGTTCGTTTTCCTGCGTAAAGGGCGTCCAGTACCCATTGTGGATTTTTTGGATGATTTGATGGAAGCCCCTACACCCACTCAAACCAAATCTAAAAACGAACTCGCAACTTCTCATACTCAAACCCTTAAAACCCACCCTGAACAAATAGATGAACCGTTAACACTCCCCCAACTAAAATCCTACCTCAAAAACCTCGCCGCTAAAAACCTGGAAAAGGCCCTGGACGACGTCAACAGCCGACTCAGGGACAACTCCTACATGGTCAATAATTTCATCCTGTTGTCCGCGCAATTCAACCAGCTCAAAGGGGATAAGGCTCGCGGGATCATTCCGTACAACGACTCCGTGGTGCGGCAAAACCAGATCATCGACTCGTTCCAATCGCTGGTGGATGATTTGGAGGATGAGGATATTAGGTGGTAATTAACGCCAAGGTCAATCCACACCGGCGCCGCAGCAACCGTTGCAAACCGTTGTCAACTCTTTAAACTGCCGGGCATAGGCCTTATTTCCTTTTTTCCCAAGGACGGAAACTGCCTCGTTGTAGGCCTGACAGGCTTCGGAAGTTTTTTTCTGCGCCACCAATGCCCGGATCAAACCCGAATGCGCCGCAAAACTTCCTTTATATAACTGCAGGGTTTTCCGGGCTTGCAAAACAGCGGACTGCCAGTTTTGTTCCTGGATGTAAATGGCGACAAGTCGCTCGCCGGCTGCCAGGTCTTTGCTGTTCAAACTGAGGATCCTTTGTGCAAATTCGCGGGATCTGGCCCATTCTTTCATTTGGAAACCGGACTCCATGCTGACGAACAAAGCGCGATCATTGTTGCGGCGGATATCCAGGGCCTTGCCGGCCAATTGCAGGGATTTTTCCCAATCATTTGCCTTGAATGCCAATTCCATATCGGCCAGATAATTTTTTAGCCTGGATTGTTCCAGTTTGCCGGAGAGCTCCGACTTTTCGGCGTCCAGCTGTGTTTTCAGCCCGGGAGCGGGATTCATGTGCATGAGGCGGTCAATGTCCTCAAGGGCGCGGGAGAAATACCCGGCCTTTCGGTGAACTTTGAGCCTGAACAGCAGGAAGGGCTGATCCAGCTGGTCCGCCGGCATTCTCATCAAGGTGTGAGAGGCATTTTTAAAGTCGTTTGCCAGCACGTAGGTCAGGCCGAAATTGCGGATGAGGCCCGGCGTATTGTCCACCGCTTCCGGAAAACGGTTGTACATAGCCAAGGCTTCACCGATGCGGTTGTTGCTGACCAGCACCTGGGTCGCAATGCCCAGCCTTTGCGCCAGATCGGTGGTATCCGCACTTTTGCCGGACAGGTCAGCCACCAGGGCATCTCCGCTTGCCGGGTCAAGGCATTTGAAATAGACGTCATCCACCAGGGCGAAGATCGTCCGGGCCCAGGGCTCTACAGCGCCGGAAATGGTCGGGGAAGTTACGGGGTCAAAAGCGAGGGAGGTTTCCTCATCGATCCGGACTTCTTCGGTGGAGCGCGCATTGAACCTGACGGCATGAACCGGTGCGTTTTCAGGGCTGTCCGGCAGGCCGTAGATCACCATTTCCGCGCAGGCGCCCAGCAACGAATCGATCGTATTTTCGCTTTCGGTAAATTTGCGTTTCGATATTTCGGCTTCGGCGTTAAACAGCTGCCGGCCGGGGTGGTTTTTCCTGTGGTCGCGATTCAAGTCGTTCAATTCGTCCCAAAGGGCCAATTCGGAGGCGGTCGGGCTTGCCGCCATCGGCAGAATGGCAATCCTGAATGTGGCGCTGTCGCTGAACTCAGGGCACAGATCCACGGGCGGCGGTGCAGCAGGCGGCGGGGATATGAGCCTGGCGATGGCGAACCCGAGCGGAAACAACAGGGCCAGCGCCGAATAGAGCCACAGCTTTTTTCCGGCCCCGGGGACCTTCCAGTCCAGGATTTCCTTTGCATCCTCCGCAGGCGCGGTAAACAGGCCCCATGAAAACTCTTGTCCGGCGGTTTTCCTGCGGGCCAATCCGCGATCTGTGCGCCAGGTTTCGGCATCTTTGAGGATCTCAACCGTGGGATTATTCCGGGTGAACTGGGTGACACAAAATTTATAGGCTTCCCGGATCGAGCGGTTGGCCGCCAGGGCTTCATAAAAAAGCCGGGCAAATTCGATGGCTAATTCGTCGGAGACGTCGGATGAAGTAGCGATCACGGCTTTTACGCCGAATTCAAAAAGCCTGTTGACCTGTCTGGAATTGGAGCAACCGTTCAGGATGACGAGCTTCAGGTTCTTTTCCTGACCCAGGCCTTCCCCAAAGGTAACGGCTTCGGCCGGCCCGTCTTCCAGGAACAGGTTTTCATCGTTGGAATGGCCGCCGTAGTGGAAAATGGCGATCCGGTCGTGATAATCATTCAGGTTGCTGCTGATATCCTTGAAGGTCGATTCGTGAGAGGGCAGGAATACGACCCGGCTTTCGTCCCGAAGTTTCTTTAAAGCGGTCTGGATGACATTGTGTTCGTTACCTGTATCCAGGTTACCCCTTGACCCGGCAAAAGCGAATAAAAATACAGGTTTAGCCATGGTTGTCCTTTGGGTTGACAGGTTTTCTCAAATGGTTAAGTTTGCAATTTAAGCAAACATCTGTCAATAAGGATATGGTTCCCAGGATATTGTAAAATTATACCGAGGGCCTGAACGATAAATCCGGCAATGCATATCAGCGGCCGGGCCTGCTCTGGCTCAAACCAGGGGCAGTGAGGGGTTTATTTTGGGAAAGTCCCCTGTCCGCTACAACAACCCGTTTTCCGCCATCCACCCGTCATTGAAGACGGTGCTCATGTAATTTTTGCCGGAATCGGGCAGCAACATGACGACGAGGGCGTTTTTATCCAGCTCCAGGGCGATCTTCAGGCCGCCGGCGAGGACGGCGCCCGCCGAAGAACCGACCATCCAGGCTTCCTTCCTTGCGGCTTCGCGGGCCATGGCGTAAGCTTCCCGGTCCGTTACGGTGATCACTTCATCGACCAGGCTCAGGTCAATCGCGTCCGGCAGAAAATCCTGGCCGATGCCTTCGATCTTGTAGGCCTGGGCCTTTCCTTCGGTGCCGTCAAAAAAATGGCGGTACAGCGAACCCTTTGCGTCGATGCCGATGACCCGGACACCGGGGTTGTGTTCCTTTAGGAATTTTGCGGTTCCGGTGATGGTGCCGCCCGTGCCCATGCCGGCGACGAAGTGGGTGATCCGGCCGGCGGTGTCGCGCCAGATCTCCGGCCCTGTGGTGTCATAATGGGCCTGCGGATTGTGGGCATTGGCGTATTGGTTCGGGCTGAACGCGTTGGGAATTTCTTCCGCCAGCCGCCCGGCCACCTTGTAATAACTCCTGGGGTCGTCAGGCGATATTCCGCAGGGGCAAACCACGATCTCGGCGCCGTAGCTTTTGAGGATGTCGCGCTTTTCCCGGCAGACCTTTTCATTCATGGTGAAAATGATGCGGTAACCTTTGACCACGGCGGCCAGTGCAAGGCCGATGCCGGTATTGCCGGAGGTCGGCTCTACGATGGTGCCGCCGGGTTGCAGCAGGCCCAGCCTTTCTGCGGCTTCCACCATGGCGATGCCGATCCGGTCCTTGCTGCTGCCGCCGGGGTTGAAGCATTCCATTTTGGCCAGCATCAGCGGAGCCAGCCCTTCATTCAGGCGGTTCATGCGGATCAGGGGCGTATTGCCGATGGTTTGGAGGATACTGTTTTGGTACCTTAATCGCCCCGGGGTTTCGGTTGCAGGGCTTTGGCGAAAGGAGATCGGTGCTGACATGAGGATATTTTTAGCAAGAAGTATGTTCAAAACTTTGTTTGCAATGCATTTGCGTCCGCCAGATTCTTGACCTGTTCCTTTATTTCGGTCGCAACCAAATCCGATGAAATGCAAAAACCGCAGAAATCCGACGCGACCGCATCCCAGGCAGGACGGTAGGGGGGGAGTTCGCAGAATGATTTCAACAATTCCAGGAAAGTTTCCCGGTCTTCATCGCCGGCATGCAATTTTATAGCCAGGAATAAATAGGTCGATCTGTATTTTTTCAGGCCCTCCAGGTCTTCAACGGAACGGACCCCGGCGGCATTGAAAACTGCCCTGATCTCAGCCGGATCCATGCCCTTTGTAAACCAGATGAACTCGATCATGACAAGGTCAAGCATCCTTCGGATCAGGTCAAAGGACAGGGTGGAAAAATCAAGCATGAACCGGCTTTCCAGCGCGGAACGGCCTGTTCCATCCGGCTTGCACCCAAACCTGGTGACCGGTGTTTTATATACTTTGTCCATAGGCAGGAATTGCTCGTCAGGTCCTATCGGCTCGGAAAAAAGCGGTACGGATTCGTACTTTTTCCGGAAAAGGGGCAAGTCATTAAAACGCCCGGTGCCCGGAAACTCCCCCCGGTTTTCAAAGCACCGGAACAGGGGAAACAGCAGGCGGAGCGCCTCATCCCGATTCCCCATAGCCATTTGGATCCGGGCCAGGTTGACCAGCTGCTGCACCCGGTGCATTTCCAGGATATGGTATTCGTGTTCCTGAATGAGGTAGTTATCGATGGCCAGGGCCTGCAGGCTCAACGCGTCGGCTTCCAGGGGCCTGGATTCCTTCAACCGCAAGTAAGCCAAACCGGAACTGTAAAAAGCGGCGATCAGCATTTTGCAGGGGTAAGAAACCTTTGGAGCAGCAAAAACGGGCTCAATTTTTTTAAAATGATCCAATCCGCTCCTCAATTCCCGAGCTCTTGCCAGGTCCAAACCGCGGTTAATTGTTTTCCGGCACCTTTGGTACAAGTTGCTTTCCGGCTGGCTCAGGTTCTCGCAGATATTTTCCGTAAGGATCTCATTGAATAGATCTCCTTCTTCATAAAATCCTTCTTTGACATTCAGCAGGCTCCTGTTCCGGAAGGCCGACCAGGTTTCGTCTAACAGGCTTTTCATGGGCATGAATTGAATTTTCATGAAAGGGTTGTAAGGCGGATTGGAATTGGGAGGATTTTTTGATTTTCGTTCAGAACATCTCATAAACCCATTGCAAAACCTCCTCACCTTTTTTACCGGCCAGGTAGGCTTCGCTGTGCAGGAATTCAAGATCCTCCGGTTCGAGCAACCAGGCTTCCAGGATGGGCCTGAAGATTGCTTTTTGTTCGGCTGTCGATTGACCGAATTCGCTTAATACGGCGGCAACCAGGTCCATCGGGTCGTCCGTTTCGATGGGCGACGCAGAGATGGAATAAGGCCCAAGCGTATTGTAATCCTGGTAAAACGAGCGGACTTTTTTTGCCTTGTTTACGTCGAAATACATAGATCGTGGTGATTTTCAGTCCAGTTCAAAATGTTTTTGCCAGTCCTGTTCTTCCTGAAAAACAGGTTGCCCGGTTTTGGTCAAATAGCAATCGCCCAGAACGAGCACGTCCATTTCCGTTCGCATAAAGCAACGGTAAGCATCCTGGGGCGTGCATACGATAGGTTCTCCGCGGACATTGAAAGAAGTATTGATCAGGATGCCTTTGCCGGACAGTTTTTCAAACTGGTCCAGGATCTCGTACATGCGTTCGTTCTGGCGGGGATTGACCGATTGCAGCCGGGCAGAATGATCGACGTGGGTGATGGCGGGGATCTCGCTTCTCACCTGGTTGATCCTGCTGATCAGGTTTTCGCCGGCCGCCTTTTTTTGCGGTTTCAGGAGTGACGTTTTAAGCGGCCTGACCACCAGCATATGGGGGCTCGGCCGGGAGAAGTCAAAATAATCGGCGGTTCGCTCCTCTTTGAAAATCGGGGCAAAAGGCCGGAACGACTCCCGGTATTTGATTTTCAGGTTGAGTTTAGACTGCATTTCAGGATCCAGCGGATTGCCCAGGATGGACCGGGCGCCCAGGGCTCTTGGTCCGAACTCCATTCTGTCGTCGAAGTACCCGACTACTTTGTTCTCATAAAGCCAGCCGGCGATGGTTTCGGCCCTTTTGCCCGGTGCAAATTCGCGGTATGGCAAATCCGCCGAGTTCAAGAAAGCGGCGATCTCCGCCTGGCTAAAAGATGGGCCCAGTAAAGCAGATTCCTGCACGGCTGCTTGTTTATCGGCATCCGGATAATTTTCAAAGTACCAGGAGAGGGCGCACCCCATGGCCCCGCCGGCATCTCCCGCAGCGGGCTGAAAGTAAAAATCCTTGAAGGGGGTTTGGTCAAATAACCGCCCGTTGGCGACACAGTTGAGCGCAACGCCGCCGGACATAGCCAGGTTACAGGACCCGGTAAGTTCAAAAGCATGGTTCGCCATTTTGACCACGATCTCTTCCGTCACCTGTTGAATGGAGGCGGCAAGGTCCATTTCCCTTTTGGTAATGGGCGATTCAGGTTGGCGCGGCGGCCCGCCGAACAGCGCGTTGAACAGGTCACCGGTCATTTTTTCACCGTTTTGGAAATCGAAGTATTCCATGTTCAACCGAATAGAACCGTCTTCGCGGATGTCAACCAGGTGTTTGACAATCGAATTGTAATAAACGGGATCTCCGAAAGGCGCCAGCCCCATCAGCTTGTACTCACCCGAGTTGACCTTGAAACCTGTAAAATAGGTGAACGCCGAATAGAGCAATCCGAGGGAGTGGGGGTAAAATTGCTGTTTGAGCACTTCTATGCGGTTGCCTTTTCCGCGGGCGATGGTGGTGCAGGCGTGTTCGCCTACTCCGTCGATGACCAAAATGGCAGCCTCTTCGAAAGGAGCGGGGTAATAGGCCCCTGCGGCATGCGAAAGGTGGTGTTGCGTTTTATAGATCTCCCCGGCATAGCCGATCCGGTTTCTGATCAAACGGGGCAGTTTCAGCTTCTTGTACAGGCTTTTCCGGGCAAGGTCCCAATAGGCGTCCTTGTCGGCGGCCAGTTGATGAGCGTTGTGCAGGACCCGTTCGATCGTCCAGGTTTCAAAGTCGTAATAGACCACGGCTTCCAGGTCTTCCACCCGGATATCGGCTGCTTCCAGGCAATAGTTCACGGCATTTACCGGGAAGGATTTGTCGTGTTTTATGCGCGAAAACCGTTCTTCCTGCGCCGCTGCCAATACCTCTCCGTCACGGATCAGGCAGGCGGCCGAATCGTGGTAAAAGCAGGAAATGCCCAAAATATGGATTCCCTTGACCTTGCGGGCGAGCGGTTTCTCTCTTTCCCTGAGCCGGAATTGCCGTTCCAGTATCCGCCCCATTTCCCGGGCTACAAGCTGATGACCCGCTTGCGAGAAGTGGCCGCATATCTTCAGGTACACGGATTCGGAATCGCAGTCGTACGCCTCCCGGAGCCGATGGCTGAGGTCATATACAAAGGTGTTGCCATCCTCAAACCGCCTGAAGAGGGGGATATGTGCGGGCGGCGCCTTGGCGATCACCGATTCGTTCATCGGCAGAGGAAATATCAGGAGCGGTTTATCCCCTGCCAGTTCCCGAAGATACCGGATCAGCGGCGTATTGATCTCCCATTCCGGAGAAGCGGCCGATGCGTGTTGGGGCGCAGCGGCAAGCCGGTGTCGCGCAGGCGATCCGGCGGGGTCTTCCGCCAGGAGTTTGCGCTTTTTGGGCACCGGCACATTTTGCAATTCCAAATTCCCGTCCTTCAGTAGGAAATAGGGTTTGGGGATCAGGATTTTCTTTCCCGTACTTCTTTGCAAACCGATCCTGGCATTGAGACAACTGCGGGTCAGGTCATCCAAAAAAGGAACAAAGACGACAATATCGTGGTCAATCTGTTTCCCGAACTTTTTATAGGCCAGTACCTGCTGGTCGATGCCGTACCCCGAAACAGCCAGGTTGATCGTCCGGCAATCGTACTGAATTTCCAGCAGGTCGGAAAACCGGTGCTCATTGTTTACGCCGTACCCTGCGGTGTAGGAATCTCCCAGCAACAGGATTTTCAAGGCGCCGTCCGCATGCCTGTTCGAATTCCTGAACCCGTTCTCATCGGTTTGGATGAAATAGTTGCGGTTCCCATACATCATGCACGCCCTTTGGTTGGGTATGTTTATATGGCCGAGTTCTTCGTCGTATTGAACAACCTGTCTGAAATTGGTTTCCATTCTGCTGCTTGCCGCGTTGAGGTCCTTTAACATTCAAATGATGCCTGGGCTGTCGGGTTTTCAACCGCCTCGCCGACAATCACCTGGTTGCTTTCCAGCATGAACAGGTTGAGGCGTTCGATGGCTTCCGGTACCGGCATGCCGGACAGCAAAAGGGCGTGGTGGACAATCGTATGGATCAGGGCTTCGAAAACCAACTCCTTCGGGTGATCCGGGAAACAGGAGAAGCATTGTTTGACCATGACGGCTTCCGGGAAACAAAGCGCGGGCAGTCCGTTGACATCGAAAAAGCGCAGGGTCCCGTTCTTGTCCAGGCGGCCGTCGATCCGGGTAATGCCTTTGATTTCCAACGCGGCGGCAATTTGCGGAATATAGTCCTTCAGCTGATCCTGGATATCGGCATCAGCGATATGCGGCATGACTTTGTCCTGGTCGTCCCAATGGCGGAGCCTTTCCCTGCGGCTCAGGATATTGCTTTTGCCCGGTGCGGTTCTGACGAGGTAGGCCGTCGGGAGGAGCATGACCTGATCGCCGAGCTGTACGAAGCCGCAGGTGATATCGTCGCTGGGCAGGAATTCCTCGATAATGACGTTGCTGTGGGGGAATTCGTCCAGGATTCCGGCGGCCCCTTCGCGCGCCTGATCCCTATCGTGAGCGAGGCATACACCCACGCTGCCGGATTCGGCAGTGGGCTTGAGGACCACCGGGAACGAACCGATGCGCTCAGTGATCAGGGCCTCCATGTCGGGCAGGTTTTCCCGCGTGATCACGGTGAAATCGGGAATGGGCAAGCCGTTTTCCCTGAGGACGGCCTGGCAGGCGTCTTTCTCCAGGACCGTCCGGAGTGTTCTGGCATTTGAGCCGATAAAGGGCAAGCCGCGGGCTTCAATGTATTCGTTCAACCAGACGATCCTGCCGTTGCCGGCGTTGACAAAATAGGCGTTGGGCCAGAGCAGGGTGTCGGGGAGGATGCCGTCCAATACCCGCTCCAGCTGATCCACGGTTTCCAGCTCGGTTGCCGCGGTTTCGATACCCGCCTTCTCCAGTATGTTTACAACGATTTGCAATTCTTCGGGACTGGTGAGCCAGCCGTTGCGCCAATGGTCACGGCTGTTGAGGAATACAATTTTCATAATCCGTTATTTAGATGTAGGTGTAATAAAATTTTACCTGGTCTCTGTTCAGGCCTCACCGTTCAGGATGACCAGGATGTCTTTGGGTGTGTGGTAGGTTGTACTGATATTTTCAAGCAGCGGTATCTCTTTTTGGAATTCCTCTTCCAGCAATTGTTCCAGATATACCAGATTGCCGAGGAGTTTAAACTGTTCATCAAGGTCTTCCAGCGGCCGGTTCCAGTCGAACTGGTCGGCGGCAATATTGAAATGCTTCGTTAAGATGAACCGGAGGATATCCGGGATTTTGTCACTTGAAGTATGCATATAAACTTTCGGCGCTTGATCGCTGAGGTAAAAGGTAGCGGACTTGTCAGCCTTGAAATTGGCTTTGTAAATTTCCGGTCCGGCAGCGGTGCAAAAGTGAAAAATGGCGCACAACATGGATTTCCCTGCCGTTTCAATCATTTGACATCTCGTTTCAAATGCGGTAAATCGGCGTGAAAACAGATCCCTTGCGGTTGTTCGGGATTTTACATTTCGGAAGGGGCTTTTCCGTAGGCTTGTTTGAAGGCCCGGGAGAAGGCGCTGATGGACGAAAAGCCCGTTTGGTAGGCGATCTCGGAGAGGTTGGATTTGCGTTCTCTGATCAATTCCAGCGCCTTGTTCAGCCGGGTGGCGCGTACAAAATCGCTGATGGATTGGCCGGTCAGGGCGTTGAGTTTTCTGTACAGGCTGACCCGGCTCATGCCGAAATGCCTGCCGATGCGGTCGCCGTCGAGGCCGGGTTCATCGAGGCGTTCCAGGACAAAGGTGCGAAGGGCGGCAATGAACTCATCTTCCTGTTGGAAAGGCCCGTCTTTGTCCGCCGCTTGCTCTCCTGCCTGGTACCGGTTCTGCAACAGTCGGCGGATCTCAATGAGCTTGCTGATGCGCAGTACCAGCTCCTGCGGGCTGAACGGCTTGGTCAGGTAGGCATCGGCTCCCCTTTGCAGGCCTTCCAGCCGGCTTTCCAGGGATGCCCTGGCCGTCAGCAATATCAGGGGTATATGAGAGGTGGTTATGTGGCTCCGGATGGCTTTGGTTACTTCATACCCGTTTTTTTTCGGCATCATGACATCTGAAATGATCAGATCGGGGATCAGGGTTTGCGCTTTCAGGATGCCTTCTTCGCCGTTTGCGGCTTCGGTGATGTTGTACCGGGCGGGATCGATGCAATAGCGGATGTATTCCCGCATTTCCTCATTGTCCTCGATGAGGAGCAATTCCAGTTTTTCGGCCTTATCCTCCGGCGCCTTTCGGGGGGGAAGCGCGGATCTGTCTTCCTGCGCCAAGGGCGGCAGGGCGGAGCGCTCCAGCGTGCGGGCCGATTCCGCCTCCAAAACGGGCAGCAGCACTTCAAAAGTGGCCCCCTGGTTCAAGGCGCTTTTTACGGAAATCCTGCCGCCTTGCAGTTCCACCAGCTCCTTGACCAATGCCAACCCGATGCCGGTTCCGCTGTGTGCGCGGGTTGAGGTGTTATCCGCCTGGAAGAACCGGTCAAAGATCAGGGGCAGATGTTCTTCGCTGATGCCCGGCCCCGAGTCTTTTACTTCCAACCGGATAACATCACCGGCGTTTTTATGGATGGCTGTCAGGCTGACCTGAACGTATTGATCGGCCGGTGTGAATTTGATGGCGTTGGACAACAGGTTGTACAGGATCTTGTCCCATTTATCCTTATCAAAATTGGTTTCCCAGCCGTCGAGCGGCGTCAGCAAGATCAGACCCAGGCCCTTTTGGCCGGCCAGCGGCTGGAACCGGCTGACGAGTTCTTTGGTGTAGGCGACAAGGTCCCCGCGGGTCACTTCGGCTTTCATGCTGCCGCCTTCGATCTTGGATAGGTCCAGCATCTGGTTGATCAGGGTCAGGAGGTGCCGTGCGTTTTTCAATACGCCGAAGATCCGCCTTTTGAAAATGGTGGGTAACGCATGGTCGGTCATGACCTGCTCCAGGGGGCCGGTGATCAGGGTGAGGGGTGTCCGGAACTCGTGGGTGATATTGGAAAAGAACCGCGTTTTGGCCTTGTCCAGGGCGTTCAATGCCTCTGCCTGCTGCCGGATGGTGATCGTGCGTTTTTGCACCTCCGCCTCCAGGCGTTCCTTTCCCGATTTGAGTTCTTTTATGCGCCACCGCCAAACCGCGAGGATAGCGCCGGCCGCCAATGCGCTCATTGCGGCCAGGAACCACCATTGCAGGTAAAACGGCTTTCTGGCGCGCAGGATCATGGTCAATTCGCGGTCCGACCAGCCCAGGCTGCTGTTTTGTCCGCGTATCCGGAGGGTATAATCGCCGTAAGGCAGGTGGGTGATGCGGATAAAGTTTTCGTTGATGTAATTCCAGGTGTCGCTATAGCCTTCGATCCGGTAAGCGTAGCGGTGCTTGCCGACGTCGTCAAAGTCCAGCAGGGTAAAATGGAGTTCGATGAACTTGTCCTCAGGGTTGATGTCGATGTAGGCTGATCCGCTGAGCAATCCGGACTTATTGGTCATTTTATCCGCATGGCCTTCCAGGACAAATAAGCTGATCCATTCCAGCGGGGTCGAGTTGACGGGTTCATCCGCAAATGATTGGGGATGGAAGGTGATCAGGCCGCCCAGTCCCCCGAAGTACAGGGCGCCGTTGCGGGCCTGGAAGTGAGCTGTGTGGTTGAATTCGTTGTGCGGCAGGCCGTCGTCGGTTGTGAAAGTCCGGATGCTGAAGGAGACTTTGTCCATTTGCATCAGCCCTTTGTCGCAGGGGATCCAGAGTTTCCCGAAATCGTCCTCGTAGACGGCGTAGGTGAAATTGTCCGCCAGGCCGTCGTCGGTGGTGAATTGCCGGTAGCCCGGTTCATCAGCGGCATCCGGCAGCAAGGACCTTCGGGCGGCAGAACGGAGGCGTTCGGGGCGCCAGGCAATGACCCCGCCGCCTTTGGTGGCCAGCCAGAACAGGCCGTCCGCATCTTCATGGATATGCCGGATATGGTCAAAAGGCAGCTCTCCGTTCCCTTTGTAGAAATGCCGGATGACGCCCTCATTTTCTTTCAGCAAGAATAGGCCGATATCGGTCGCCAGCCAGTATCCGGCGTTGTTTTTGTGGATGAAATTGACCTGGCAGTTTTCCAGTGCGCTGTCCAGGGGGTTGCCGGGCCGGTATCCCTCAAACGGCAGTACCTTTTTTGCTTTCAGGTCCAGCCAGGCGAGCCCTTGGTTCAGCCCCAGGAGATAACGGTCAGCGTGATCGGATTTCGCAATGGATTGAACCAGGAATTTGTCCGGATCGAAGGGGGCGTAATCCAGCCTTTGGCGCGTATTCAGATTCAATTCGAAGCCCATGGGGCTCACCCCGTAGGTGCCGGCCCAGATCAGGCTGTCCGTGTGAAGCAGAGCAAAAGCGGCGCCCGCCGAATTCGGGAGTTCCTGACATTTCTGGGTGCGCACATCCCACCGGAGTACCTGTGAATTCAGAAAATAGATGTTCCCTTGTTCATCTTCGGTAATGCCTCTGCAATCCGATAGCTTATCCGATTTTTTTTGGATAAGCTGAAAGGGATTGGCCCTGGCGCTTACCTTAAGCACTCCGGTAGAGGAAGCAAACCAGAGCTTGTCATGGTCTTCAAAATAGCTCAAAAACCGGGTATCCGGATTTTTTTCCGGTATGGCGCTGAAGTTGCCGAGCCATTCCCCTCCGGGATTGAACAAGTGGAGTTGGTTTTCGATGTTCACGAACCAATATCCTTTTTGGTTGCGGTGAACAAACAGGTTTTCTGACTGGGTGGCCGGGAGGGGCAAGCCGTCCTTCGAGAGCCTGAAAGCGGTTAAAGGGCCAACCTGCCGCTTGCACCAAAGGCCGAACTGATGGTTCTCACCGGCCAGGCAGGCAGTCCAGATGGTCTGATCCGGTCCTGGCCATATTCCCAGCACCTGACCGGGCAATTTTACCTGCTCCAGGATATTTCCGAGGGTATCTATCGAAAGCAGGGTGTCCTGCAGGCCGAGCCAGAGGTTTTCCGTTTGATCGATCGAAATATACTGGAAAAAGGCGGCTTCCTGCCGGTAGATTTTTTTGAACCGGCCGTTGCCGTACCGGAACAGCTCACCCCGGTTGGTGTGAATCCATACTCTTTTTTTGGGGTCCAGAATTTTCGGGAGCAGGATCTCGCTGGTTTTGAAAGGCGCATTGCCGGTAAAGAGCGAATCGAACGGGGCAGCATGTCCGGCTTTGGGATCAAAAATATCCAACGCCAGAATGGGGCTTTGCGGAGGGATGATTTCGATGCCGTCCCGGTAAAACAGCCAGAGTTTGCCATCGGAGTCCTGGTCGATCCGGGCAATTTCCTTATCGGCCTGCAATCCATTTTCTTCCTGGGTGAACAACCGGAAATTGTATCCGTCGTACCGGTTGAGGCCATAACCCGTGCCGATCCAAATGAACCCTTCCTGGTCTTTGAATACGGCGGTAGCCATCAGGTTGGCGAGGCCCTCTTCAGTGGTCAGCTTTTGGGCTTTGAAGAGCACTGTTTGAGGAAAGGCGAATGGGGGTAAAGCGCCCGTAAAGAACAGGGTCAGAACCAGTGTAAGGGTCTTACGGAAAAAATGCCGGGTGGTTCCCATTGCAACAGCAGGGTTGAATAACCGTCATGAAATAGCCTCCCCATCGGTTTACGGCATCGGGCCGTTCGAATTTCACTTTTTGCTATAAACATTCTCGGTCCGGGGCATAACGCACTTATCTGGCAGGCGACAAATATAGAAAGGATTCCCGATAAACCGGCTAAAAGCCGGCTTGGGGGGCTTTTGAAAGCGGCACTCATCATTCACCGGTCCTTAAAATAAAGAAGGGCATTGCACCTGGCAACGCCCTTGCCGGCATCCGTTTGCTGATGCCAAAACCGGGGTATATAAAGGGTTTTATTTTGGGAAAGTTTACACTGAGATAAGGATTTGGGTATGTTTTATGGTTGTTGTGGTGCAAAGATAGGGTTGGAACAGCTGGGAAGAAACCCTCAAAATTTACTAATTCATCTACTTAATTTTGAGTAGATGAAATCAAAAAACATTGCTACTCCGGTATTTCTTTAATCTGGTCACAGATCTTATGTTGGATCGCGTAATGGATCAGTTGACCGCGACGATTCAGATTGATTTTATTTTTAATATTCCGGATATGGGTTCGAACGGCAAGTACCTTGATGTTTAGCGCCATTGCTATTTCTTCTGCGGTAGGATCATTGGCGAGGTCTGTCATTTTGCAAAGCACTTGCTTTTCCCTGGGCGTCAGATGATAATCAGTTGTCGGTTTTGTTTTAGGTATGGTGTCAACAATTTTCCAAATTTCCAAAGGGAAATAACGCGCATGGTCTTCCTTGGAAATATTATGAATTGCTGTAATGAGCTCTTCTTTTGTTTTGTCTTTTGGAATGTAGCTTGAAACGCCCAGGCTGATGAGCTCTCCGATGAAATCCCTGTTTTTGTGCATGGACAAGATAATGATTTTAATCCCCTGATATTGGGATTTGATGGCTTTGGTGGTTTCGACACCGTTCATCCCCGGCATTTCAATGTCCAGTACGATAATATCGGCCGGAAAAGTCTTCAGTTTTTCCAGGGCATCCTCTCCGGAGGTTGCTGTTTCGACCGAATGAATAAATGATGCTGTTTCCAACACCATTCGGAGGCCATCAATGAACAGGGGGTGGTCATCGACGATAAGGACGTTGATCATGATCATTACAATTCAGTATATCCATTTTTTATCGCATACCTTACCAAAGCCTTGTCGTTGGTCAGTTTGAGTTTTTCCCGCAAATTCCGCCAGTGAACATTCACCGTGTTTTCGGTAATGTCCAGCCGGGATGCGATCTCTTTTGCGGAAAGGGCCTCGCCGGTGAGGGTGAGCACTTCAATTTCCCGGTCGGTCAGGCGGACCTGTTCAGGTTTGTCGTCGTTCAGCAGGGAAGGATCAACCAGCTTGTCCTGAAGGTCCAGGGAATAATATTTTGATCCGCGGTAGACGCAATGAATGGCGCCTACGAGGGCTTCCTTGCTCTTATCCTTGAGCACATACCCGTGGATGCCCAATCTCATGGCCTGTAGAATGAATTTGCTGTCATCGTGCATGGTGAGCAGCAAGATTTTAATTTTCGGATGGTTCTTCAGGATATGTCTGGCCGTATCGAGGCCGTCCATTTGCGGCATCCGGATGTCCAGAACGGCTACATCGGCGGTATGATCCCGAAGGTAATCGATGACTTCCGCTCCGTCTTTGAAAACGGCGGCGACTTCAATTTCCTTCTCCTTTTCCAGGAAGGACTGGATGCCGTCCAGGACAATCTGGTGGTCGTCGGCGATGATGATGTTGATCGTTTCCATTTGCGGATTTAATTGTTGATCGGGTTGGGGGAAGAGGTTGACGATCTGTTTTGTCCAGGCGAACCGGGTTGCAGCGGAATGTCGATGGATACCGAGGTGCCTTTGCCTTTGGCGGATTCGAAATCGGTGGTTCCATCCAGGTCATGGACCCGTGAGCGGATGTTCTTGAGCCCGACGCCTTCTTTGTTTGTCGCTTCTTCGGGATCAAATCCCTTTCCGTTATCCTCCACCATGATATTGACCATGGATTCAAACCGGTTGACCTGGATGCTGATCTTGGAAGCGCCTGCGTGTTTGATCACGTTGTTGACCAGTTCCTGGACGATCCGGTAGATATTGAATTCGAGCTTGCTGTCGAGCCGGTCTTTCAGGCCGTGCGTGGCGAGTTCCACTTCCAGTTGACCGGAATCGCGGATCGTTTCCGCAAAAGATTCCAACTGGGCTTTCAGGCCGAATTTCAAGAGGAAAGCCGACATCATTTCGTGTGAAATGGAGCGCACCTGTTCGCAGGCCTGGTCCAGGAGCAGGTTGGCTTTCTGGTATCGTTCCTTGCTTTCTTCCTGGAGGTTGCCGATTTTCTCCTCGACGCTGGAATAATACAGTTTTACCGTTGAGAGCATGCTGCCCAATCCGTCGTGCAATTCCTTACCGATCCGGGTGCGGGTGGCTTCCTCGCTCTCCAGGCGGGCGTGGGTGGCCTCCAGTTCTTTGAGTTGGATCTGTTCAATAGCTTCCTGCCGGATAAACAGGGCCTCCTGTTCGGCAAGGTTGCGTTTCTGGCGATTAATATAATTAAAAGAAAAGGCAAGCCCTAACAGGAGAGCAGCTATCCCTATTCCGCTAAAAAGATACGATTTCAGTGTTTTTACTTTTGCCTTGGTTTGCTGTAGGTTGCTCAGGACCAGCTTGCTGTCCTTTTCCCCCAATTGCATCTGGTAAACCATGGCCGCTTCATTTCTGGTCGCAATACTGTCGCCCAGTGCGATATACCTTGATTTGTATTCTGAGGCCAGGGGATATTGGCCCAGGGCAGTATACGTTTCCCCCAGCATGAATAGTATTCTGCTGACCAGCAGCGGATTGTCCATGTGTGCGCTGTCCTCCAGGGCGTTTTTGTAAGCATCCAAGGCGGGTTTGAATCCGGCTTGTTCAAAATGGAGATTGCCGAACTCAAAATAGGTGCCGGTCGCTTCGCGGTGATTGCCGATTTTGGTAAAAATGTCCAGGGCTTTCTGGAATTGTGCTGACGCCTTGTCATATTCCTTTTTTTCGAGGAATTGCCGGCCGCGGTTTTTCCAGATGATAGCCAGATCGCCCGGGGATAAAAAATCCTTCAGCGCTTCGGCTTTGTCCAGATAGACCAGCGCACTGTCCGGATTGCTTCTGTAATAATAGTAATTGGCATACAGGATGAAATACCGGGCTTTTTCCTCGGAATCCGTGTCATTAGCCAGAAAACTGAGGCTGTCCCGGAGGATCATACCCGCCTTGTCGACCCGCCCCAGGTCGTCCTGCAATAAGGAGACCAAATTGATGTTCGCTTTGGCCCAGTTGAGCCAGTCTTCGCGGGTGCGCGCTATTTCCAGGCTGGTATTGAAGCTGGCCAGGGAGGTATCCAGTACGCCCAGGTATTTTTGCGCAATGCCCAGGCCGTTGTACAATATGGCCATTAATTGAGGATCATCTTCGGTGGAAAACAGCTTTGTTCCGGCCCTGTATGCATCAGCGGCTTCCTGGAATCGACCTTGTTCCTTAAGGGCGTTCCCCTGGTTGTTGTAGCTGCTGGCGGCGCCGGTATTGTCGCCAAGGGATTTGCGAAGAACGGCGCTATTGCGGTAAAACACTTCGGCGGTTATAAAATCACCCTTATCAAAGGCAACATGCCCGACCATATTGAGGGCTGTTCCTTCGCCTTCCCGATAACTGCTTCTTACCGCGATGGAAAGCGCCGTTTGGGACAGGGTGTCCAGGGGTAAAGGGTTGGGTTTGTCCAGGTAATACCATTCGACCAGCGAATCCACGCGGTCGCGGTCGCTGGGCAGGTTTTTCAGGATTTCCCGCCAATTCTTCAACCGCTGATCGTCAGGTTTTCTGGCTTCAAGCCCGGTATTCCAAAGGGAGAAGAGCAGTAAGCATGCAATAATTCGTTTCATCACAATGGGGTAAATTCAACAATAAAATATCGAACTGCGCCGGCCGTATGCCTGTGCAGATTATCCAATCATATAACCTTTTTATACCCCTTATTTGCTGCCGGCCTGCCCGGGATTATCCTTCGGCTGCGGCCGGTTACCCGGCTTATGCGGTGCACAATTATGCGTCGCTTATGGCTTGTGCGACGCATAATTGTGCGGGTCTGTGCGACGCATAATCATGTGCGACGCATAATCATGCGTCGCTACTAGATTAACATATCCCCGGGTTTGGTCTTTGTGGTGGAATGCGCCGTGCTCACGGTCGTTTTCGAACCCGGTTTGGTGGTTTTGGATACGGTATCCGTTCCCCGGCCTTCGCCTTCTTCTTCGATCACGGCGCCGACCACGTCGATATCGATCCACCCGTCGCCTTCCGGAAAGTTGATGGCGCCCAGGTTGATGGTGTGTACGACCGGCGTGATGAACTCGAATTCCGGCAGGTTAATGTCCTGATCCAGCTTGAGGGTCACGGCAACTACGCCGTCCTCGAGGTCGGTAAGATCGGTTTCATAACCGTTGGCCTTGTAGTTGGTGTACCGGCAAAAAATGACGGAGTGCAGGACGAATTCGGTGGGTGCGTTCGGATCGACGATCTTGGCCAACTCCACCTGAGGCTTGTAAAATTTCATAATCCAAGGTTAAAGTTGAAAAATTAAAGGATAAAGTAATTTAGCCAAATGACCGGGGTAAAGCATTGATCCTCTAAAAGTATTATATTTACTGGAATTAAAAAAGCCGGGCCGGACCTTTTACAATCCGGCCGGCCCTTGTGGTTTAGTTCTACCTGGGATAAGTGCTTTCTGCAAATGTTGTTTTGATGAAGATCACGATGCAAAGTTGGGGGTAAATTTCACCCCGGAAAAACACAAATCTTGGTAGGCCGCCTACCAAGATCTTGGTAGATTCGAGTGGAACCTGGCAACTAATTTTGCATTTTGAAAGCCATATGAAGCATCCACCACGCCTCAGCGTGGCAGCATCCTCCGTCCGCCATATCCCTAAGGAGAAGGCGGGCAGCATCCAGCATCCAGAAACAAGCATCCAGCATCCAGAAACCAGTATCCACCACGCCTCAGCGTGGCAGCATCCAGAAACCAGTATCCAGAAACCATGAATACCCTCTACGCCCTGTTCGCCTCCATCAACAACTATCCCGATCCAAGGCTGGCCCTCGACGGCTGCCTCAACGACCAGCAACTCATGGTCGAATTTTTGGAAAAGCATTGTGAAAAACTCGGGTACCGATTCGACCCCTTGCCCCTCCAGGACGGAGCAGCCACCCGCGACGGCATCATCGCCGGTTTCAAACACTTTGATCAGGCCGGGCCCGACGACGGCTGCCTGTTCTTTTTCTCCGGGCACGGCTCTCAATCGCCTACGCCCCCCGAACTGGCAAAGCGCACGCCCGACGGTATGAGCGAATCCCTGGTTTGTCATGACAGCCGCTCTCCCGGCGGCAAGGACCTGATGGGCGCGGAATTGTCCTGGCTGATCTGGAAGGCGGGTAAAAAATCGAAACAGCCCTTTATCACCATCCTGGATTGCTGCCATTCCGGCAGAATGCGGAAAGCCGTAGCCGGGAAAACGCGGCATGTGCCTGAACCCGGCGTACCCCGCAGCCTGGATACCCTGCTCGGTAAAACAGATTATCTTTCGGATCCGGAGGGGAAACTTTACCCACCCCTGGGCAGAAGGATACACCTGGGCGCCTGCAGCCCGACCGAACTGGCCAAGGAGATCACCGCAGACGGCAAACCCAACGGTGTTTTCACCTACAGCCTGGTGGAAGCCTTGTCCAAATCCAGCCCGTTCCTTTCCTATTCCGAACTGCGGGCCAGGGTCAATGTTCGGGTGCGGGGAATGTTCCTGGATCAGTCGCCTCAGTTGGAAACGCGGGAGGCCTTGGATAAAAATCTTGTTTTTCTTTACAACCGCCCCGCAAAGGACCGGCATTTTATCGTGGGTTTTCGTCCGGGGGTAGGGTGGTCTGTCGATGCTGGAGGTACCTTCGGGATTCAATCCGGGGATGACCTCCATAAAACGACTTTCGAACTGATCAATGAACGCCGCCAGGTGCAGGTTACGGAAATTCTGCCGACCCATTCCAAGGTAAACGGAGCGGATGATCTTGATCCGAATAAACAATATCCGGCAAGAATTGTCCGCCAGGTTGTTTCCCGGTTGAATTTCGCGCTTGCGCCCGGCAATGCGCCGACAGTTGAAGATCAGTTTCGCGATTTTATTCACCAATTCAAGTCGGATGTCATGACGGTAGGCAATCAACAGGCCGACGGGGATTATCTCATCCATATAAAAGATGGCGCTTTTTATCTTACCAATAAATTCAGTGATGAACCGCTTTTCAGGAAATCGCCGGGCTGGGACCTCGCAGGAATACAACGATTTACAGACGACCTGGTAAAGGTAGCTAACTGGCGGAGAGTGCTGGGGCTGTCCAACCCAACTTCCAAAATCAACCCGGAAGACCTTGAGATCGAATTTTTCCAGGGGACAGATCCCGGCAATGACAGTGATAACATGCCTGTCAAACAGCTCGATTGGGTAAACCCGGATCCGTTTGAATACAAGCAAAAAGGCGCAGCCTGGCATCAGCCCACCTTCCAGTTCAAGGTCACCAGCAATTTCAGGAAACCTTTATATGTCAGCCTGCTTTACCTGGATAGTAATTTCGGCATCACCAATCACCTGATGGTCAAAGAGGTGCTTGAAACCGGACAAACCGCCTGGGCGCAGGAAGTCCTGGAGGACGGGCAATCCTTCCGCAGCATCCTCCTTCAGGTAGAAGACCATTTCTATGAAAAGGGTATCGAAGAAATCGACGAATTCCTTCTGCTGATCGCTTCAACCGAGGAACTGGATACGGATATCCTCAACCAGGAAGGTCTGCCGCCCGAGCCGCTCAAATCGCCGACGAGAGGCCCTGTTCGAAGAAGTCCTGCGGTCATCCGCGACTGGACCACCCGGCTGATCCCGCTGAAGATCATTCGTTACCCGCACCAGGAAGGCTGAAGCCCCTGATTGAAAACCCAACGGCGGGCAGTTTGCCAGTTTGCCAGTCGGAAGTCGGCAGTCCTGCGCTGGAAGAGACTGTTCAAAATAGTGTTTTCGCGCCAAGACGCAAAGACGCAAAGATCTAATTTTTAGCATGCTGCGCATGCTAAAAATCCGGTTGACACAAAATTCTGAACAGTCCCCGCTGAAAGCACCCAGCATCCCCCGTCCGCCATAGCCCCAAGGCGACGGCGGGCAGCATCCAGCCTCAGTGTGGCAGTCCTGCAGTTGGCAGTTGGCAGTCCGGTTCACCAGCATCCAGCATCCAGCATCTAGCATCCAGCATCAGCAGCATCCAGCATCCAGCATCCAGCATCTAGCATCCAGCATCAGTCCAGCATCCAGCCTCAGTGTGGCAGTCCTGCAGTTGGCAGTTGGCAGTTGGCAGTCCGGTTCACCACAGCATCCAGCATCCAGCATCCAGCATCCAGCATCCAGCATCCAGCATCCAGCATCAGCATCCAGCATAAGCATCTCCAGTCCAGGCTCCAGCATCAGTTGGCAGTCCAGTCCACCACACCATCAGCATCCAGCATCCAGCATCCAGTATCCAGCCTCCAGCCTCCAGCCTCCAGCATCCAGTATCCAGCCTCCAGCCTCCAGCCTCCAGCATCCAGCATCCAGCATCCAGCATCTAAAATATCGCCGTCACCTGCGCCCGCCCCACGTGCACCACCCGGGCTTCTCCGGTCTTTCGGCCTTCGTAGCTCAAACTCAGCTGCAGGTTGGCGGATAACTGCCGGTTGAGGTTCAGGTTCCACAACAGGTTGCGGCCGGGTTGCAGGCCGTTCAGGATAGCAAAACCTACGGGTGAGCCGGCCTGGCCCTTGAAGTCGACTTCCACATAGGAAAACCGCACGCTGTAGGCCGCCTGCTGCGGGCGGTAGGTGGCTTCCAGGCTCAGGTTGTTCTGAAGCGCTTTCTCAACCGAGCCGGGCAGGGTATTGCGATCATCCCGCCGGGTAAACCTGAAAATCGCCCGCCACTTCCGGGAAGGCAGGTAGGTCAATTCAGGTTGCATTTCGGTGAACCGAAGTTCGTAATCCCGGGTATTGAAAAATTCGGAATCACTGGATTTGATCCCCCATTTGTATTGGCCATTGATGCTCCAGTCGGGGTTGAAGTTCCATCGCACCAGCCCGGAATAATCGGTCAGCCTGCGGCTTTCGTACCCGGTGGTCTGCACGATCCGGCTGCGGTTGTCGCCCGTTCCGAACTGCAACCCCCATACCGGATGGGTGCGGTTCCAGAACAAGGTATGCCGGTTGTTGGCCGTGATGGAAACGAGGCTGCTGTCGGGCAGGTCAAAATCGAACGGATTCCAGGAGATCCTTCCGGATTCGCGGGTTTTCCGGTTGATCTGGATGATGGATACCGTGGACAGCGCGGAGACTACTTTCTTCCAGCCGGTGTCGTCGCCCCATTGACGCCTGGGTTCGAACTGCAGACTTTGGTTCAGGCCGATGTTATTGGTCCGGATAAAATCGTCGGTCACCACGCTCACCCGGACGTAGTCGGCCAGGTCCTGGAACGGCGCCGGTTCCATTTCATTGACCTGTATTTTTCCATCGTTGTTGTACAGCGAATCCAGCCAGATATGGGTACCCGAGCCCTGGGTGACCTTGACATAGGTAAAGTCGACCTTGGGTTCCTGACCGGAGCCGATCTCGTAGGTGGTGCCTGATCGGAAAAGGCCCTTCCAAAGGGAAGCATTCAGGTCCAGCCGGCCCAGGAAGGTCTCGCCGGGTTGCTGGGCTGCCGGATTCAGCGCCCCGATCTCCAGCCGGCGGTAGGTGAGGTTTCCGGCTGTGGAAAAGAGGCTTTGCGTTGATTTGACCTGGCCCTGCCCGTTGATGTTCCATTCCTGCGCTTTGGTGGTCGGAAGGAAGGTGACGCCGGAAGGGGCAAAATCGTTGCGGGCATTGAAGGCCGCTCCGAATTGAGCGCTTTCTTTTTGCGGGCTGGACAGCTGAACCTTGTACCGGTCATAAAAAAAACTGGTGGCTTCCAGGGTGTCCGAAAAAGGCAGGAACCGTTCGCTTTTTTCCCTTGCGGCCTCAGCGCCCAGGGACCAGCCGCCGAGTTTGCGGAAGGTTTTGGTCAGTTGGACGGACGGTCGTTGAAACCGGGAGGTTTTGGCGCCCTGGTCGGCATTCAACCAACTGCTTTTGGCATCGAGCCGCCATCCGCCGGTCTCCATGGTCAGCGCGCCGTTTTGGCGGACACCCTGGAACTGCCCCTTCCGGTCGTAGCTGCCGAGCCCGTAGGTCAACCTGCCCAATCCGGGTTTTTCCAGGGCAATTTCCATGCGGGTCAGCAGTTCTCCGGTCGGGTCCAATTGGCTGAGCCCCTGGACGTCGGTCAGGTTCCAATCGCGCAGGAAGTCCGGGTCGCGATAGGGGTTGAGCGGTTTGAAATTTTCGTCCAGCCATTCGGCCCCGGCGGTCGTATTCAGTGCCCAGGCTGCGGAATCCCTGCCCAGTCGCCAGCGCTTTTCCAGACTGGCCTGAAACGCCAGACCATGGTCGTCCCGGCTATCCAGGGAAGAGAACCGGTTCAGGTCGAGTTTGCTCAGTGCACCCTCCGCCCGGATCCAGCCGCCGCCGGGCAGTTGGTAAGCGCCGCCTGCGGTGAGCAATTGTTGTTGCCGGGGCGCCGTCAGGCGTTTGACGGGGGCATAACTGCCCTTCATCCGGCAATCGGTCGTATCGGGTTGGACCCACCGGTAAACCCGCTCGTTGGCGATCACTCCGGGATCGGGTTCGTAATCCCCGTTGCCGGCGCCTACAAAAGTGAATCTGGCGACATACTTGCCGGTCTCGTCATATTGCAGATACCGGATCAGGGTATCCTTGCCGCCGCACCGCACGGTGGCCTCCACCATATTGTAAGTGGCGCGGGTGGCGCCGGCGCCGTCCAGGGTATCGATGGAAGGGCTGAATGCGGCTACCTGGTCGTCGCCCGCCAGGCTGAGCAGTCGCTTGTCCTCATTGGTGAGCGCTTCGTCTCCTGTGCTGTTGCGGCTGTCCTGTTGGTTGAAAAAATTGATATACCCTTCGAAGTGTTTGCCGGAAACGGCGGTATTGGCGGCGGTAAGGGTACGGACGTAACTTTGGTCGGCGTATTCGAATTCGACGATGATCCGGCTGTCCTTGGTGATGAGGCGGCGGTGGGTGAACAGGATCTCTCCCAGGTTGTAATCGATGGTATAATCGGCTTCCAGGCCGCGGGTCAGCAGGGCGCCGTCGAGCCAGACCTTTTCGGTGCCCGCCAGCACGATGATGATCAGCTCGCCCTGGCTGCCCCGGAGTTTGTAGGGCCCCTGATTACCTTCCTGTTGAGCGATCTGGTTGCGGGAGAATTGCCCCCGGGAGATGGCCACGCTGCCGCCTGCCGAGAAGTTGGTTTGTTCACCCAAAGAAGTGGAGGTATTGAAGGTGGCGCCCTGCAGTTTTTTGTTGTACTGCATGAAATACCCCTTCGGCCGCGCCAATTCATAATCGCCTGCCGTCAGGCTGGTCGCCCCTTTGCGGAGCCGGACGAATATCTTGTCGAATTCCCGGAGTTGTTGGGTGTTGCCTTCGGCCTGCAGCGGTATATTCTCATCCGTGATGGCGGCTGCAATCTCGAGCCCGTCGCCCAGTTGGCCGGCCATTTGGAGGTTGAACCGCGAATTCAATACCAGATCCTGGTTGTTTCCGAAGGAAATGCCGCGCGAAAAAGTGCCGTTGTAGTCCAGTCCTTTAAAGTCGATCAGGGGTTCCTCTTTTTCAAACGGGTTATAGAACAAGCCCGCCCCGGCCTCCTTTTCCTGGTTTTGAAAGGTGGATGTATCCAGGCGGAATGCAGGTGCTTCCAGGTCGAAGGGCAGGACGCGGTACCGCAGGATAACCCTTGCCGGCAATTTGCCGTGCCAGATCAGGGAATCGTTTCGGATCTGATACAGAGAAGTGTCAGCGGGAGCGCCCTCCAGCTCAACGGCGAAAGTCTCCGGTACAATGGTCAGCGAATCGATTTTTGTGGCCCTTTCCGAAAGCTCAACGGACAATTCCCGCCGGTTGGACAAAGATGCCGATTGTGCGCCAAGCCCCTGTGCCAGGCAACAGCAGATGATCGCGGAATAAAACCATTTCGGAAGTATTTGCATTTACTTGTCCCTCCAACCTCCTAAATAACGTCAAAACCGCAAATGCATTTTCCTGCATGCCGAAACACCCGCTCACCCCCTCTCACCCTCTCACCCTCTCACCCTCTCACCCTCCCTCTCTCCCCGCCTATTCAACCAATAACTCCCCGCTCCGGCTACCAGGTTGGTCAACCCGAGCAGGCTTTCCTTGGGGCGTTCCTGCAGGAGGAATACCATCATCCAGATGCTGAAGGCCAGAAAGAAGAGCTGTGCGAAAGGAAAGAGCGGGCTTCTGTAGGCGGTTTTTACCCCGAGATTCTTCCAGCGCGCCCAGAGCAGGCCGGCGACCGTCAGGGTAGTGAACAATTGAAGGACAAAGCTGCTGTAGATCAGGACATCCTCGAAAGAGCTGGTCACCACCATGAAAATGCTGATGATGGTTTGCAGCCAGATGGCCCTGACCGGAACCCCCTCTTTGTTGTCGCGCGCAAAGAACTGCCAGATGCGGTGTTCGCCGGCCATCGCCCGGGTTACCCTTGGTCCGACCCAGATCATAGCGCTGATGCCTGCGATCAGCAAACCGGCGATGAGCAGGCTGATGACCTTGCCGATCTGCGGGCCGAACATGCTCTCGGCGGCAATCTGGCCGACCTCCACTTTGTTTTGAATCAGGTACAACGGGCTTTGCCGCAGGAATGAGAGCTGCAGCAGGATAAAAAGGATGCTGACGACCACCGTTCCCGAAATCAGCGCAAGCGGCAGGTTCTTCCGCGGAGACTTGATCTCATCCACGATATAAGCGGCGGCATTCCAGCCGGAAAAGGCGTACATCACGTAGAAGAGCGATATGGCGTAGGCCGGTCCGGAAAAATCGCTTTGCCAGGTGGTCGACCAGTCGACCGAGTTGTCGGGTGAAGCTTTCCCCAGCCCGAAAAGGATCAGAAAAATGACCAGGCCCAGTTTCAGCAGGGTCAGCGCATTCTGGAAACGGCTGCTTTGCCGGACGGTGAACGAATGCGCCGTCGAAATAAACACAATGGCGGCAATCGCGATATAATGGCCGGAAATACCCGCAAAAACGCCCAGGTACAGCCCGGTTGCCATAGCTGACATGGCAATGGCCGCAGCAAAACCGACGGTCAGGGAAACCCATCCCGACAAATATCCCATAACAGGGTGGAAGATCTTGGTCAGGAAATGGTACTCGCCGCCCGAATGGGGGAACCTGGTACCCAATTCCGCATAGGAGAAAGCGCCGAACAAAGCCGCCAACCCGCAAATAGCCCATTGCGACAAGATCACCCAGGTATTGGTATGCGCCTGAAGCTGCAGGCCCAGGGAAGTGAAGACTCCGGTACCGATCATATTAGCGACTACCACGGCAGCAGCGCTCACCCACCCAATCTTTCGCCCAGCGTGCATATTTGCTTGTTTCCCTGCGGGAGTTGTATCTATTGAATGATCAACCATTGGAAAAACTCCTAAAGCTACATGGAATTCACCTTCCGCCCCAAATCCTGACTCAGCCTTAACGAAAGGATAACACTTAAAATTGGTAAATGAAGCGTTAAGGGGGCGTTAAGGCAGTTGCCAGTTGTCAGTTGCCAGTTGTCAGTTGTCAGTGGTCAGTTGCCAGTTGTCAGTTGTCAGTTGGCAGTTGGCAGTCTGGTAACTGAGCGCAGCCGAAGTTAAGTCGTAAGTTGTAAGTCGTAAGTTGTAAGTCGTAAGTTGTAAGTCGTAAGTTGTAAGTCGTAAGTCGTAAGTTGTAAGTTGTAAGTCGTAAGTCATAAGTTGTAAGTGGGGTATGGCGATGGGTCGGCTAAACAACGGGATTTCCCTGCGCGGGCCTTTAGGTCCGCGATATCTGTAGCACTCGGTTTGAATATTGGGTTTCCGGCCTGTAGGGCCGGTATCTGATTGCTCCAAACCGGCAACATCCGTATCGGTCGATTCCAAACCGGTCCCATTAAATATGGATAGAATGAACTTCAACAGGCGTCACAGATCTTCATATACCGGCCCTACAGGCCGGTGGCTTACGTCGTTGCCGGGGTGCTACAGATATTGCGATCCTAACGGACCGCTGTACCGGGCAGCTCAATCAGGAGGAAAGGCATCCGTATTGCGAATGCAAATCGAAGAAGTCCATTTTTGTTACGCGAAAGGGCCGTCGTAAATCATAAGTCGGGTAGCTGAGCGAAGTCGAAGCTACGGCGGGCGCTCAGCCATAAAACCATTCAACCATCCAACCATCCGGATCAATCGAACATTCGATTCAATCAAACCAATCCAAATATTTGTTTAATTTTGTCGATCGCAAGAGAAGAACAGCTAAGTACGACTAAAATTCGGCAAATGAATCGAATTGATTATCTGCGGGAAGGTATCAAGAACCTGAAAACGATGGGGACGATTGCCCGCAGCTCGCGCCAGCTCTGCAAGAACATGGTCAGCCATGTCAATTTTTCAGATGCCGAGTTGATTGTGGAACTGGGCGCCGGAGACGGGGTCATCACAAAGTATATCCTGCGGAAGTTGAAACCGGACGCCAAATTGCTGGTCTTTGAGGTCAATCCGAAATTTTGCATGATCTTAAGGCAGATCAAGGATCCCCGGTTGATCCTGGCGGAAGCCTCAGCTGAAAAACTGGGCGAGTACGTTGAGAAAATGGGCTTCACCAAGGTGGATTACGTGATCTCCGCCATCCCGTTCGTCGTCCTTCCCAAACAACTGGGGTTGGACATCATCGGCAAATGCCACGACTACCTCAAAAAAGGCGGCCGTTTTGTTCAACTGCATTATTCGCTGGTGGCCAAAAACATCTATGAACGCATTTTCGGCAACGTCAACATCAGTTTTGTACCCATCAACATCCCGCCTGCCTTTGTGCTGGTTTCTGAAAAACGCTGATTGCCCGGTCCGTAAATCCACGACTGCATGACCAAAAGAATCGCCTTATCCTTGCTTTCCGTTCTGGTGCTGCTGATCGCCTGCTCACAGATCAATCCGCCCAGAAAATCTCCCGTGGTCAACAGCGGCGAGCTGCCCCTCGACAAGATCAAGCTGCCCAAAGGGTTTAAAATCGCCCTGTACGCGGAAAATGTAAAGAACGCCCGGTCGATGGATCTGTCGCCCAACGGCACGCTTTTTGTCGGTACCCGCGACGTCGGCGCCGTGTACGCCCTGCGGGATAAGAACGGCGACAAGAAAGCGGATGAAATGTTCACCATCGCCAAAGGGCTCAAAATGCCCAATGGTGTGGCCTTCCGGAACGGGGATCTATACGTGGCTGAGGTCAACCGCATCATCCGGTTCAAAAATATAGAGGACCACCTTTCCGACCCGCCAAAACCCGAAGTGATCTTCGACGGGTACCCCAGGGAAACCCATCACGGCTGGAAATACATCGCCTTCGGTCCGGACGGCAAGCTCTACGTCCCCGTCGGCGCGCCCTGCAATATCTGCGAATCCAAAGACGAGATTTTCAATACCATCACCCGGATCAACCCCGACGGGACCGGCCTGGAGATCGTACAGCGCGGCGTCCGCAATTCGGTGGGCTTCACCTGGGATCCGGATACCGGCGATCTATGGTTTACCGATAACGGCCGGGATAACCTCGGGGACAACAAACCGGCCTGTGAGTTGAACCATGCTCCCCGGGATTTTATGCATTTCGGCTACCCGTATTGCCACCAGGGCGACTTGCCGGATCCCGAATTCGGCAACAAACGCCCCTGCTCCGATTTTACGCCCCCCGCCCAAAAACTGGGCCCGCACGTAGCGCCGCTGGGCATCGAGTTCTATACCGGCAAACAATTTCCGTCGGCATATAAAAACCAGATCCTGATCGCCGAACACGGCAGCTGGAACCGCAGTAAAAAAATAGGATACCGGATTTCGCTGGTCAAACTCGCCGGCGGCAAGGCTGTGAGTTACGAACCCTTTGCCGAAGGCTGGCTGACCAGGGACACGGATGATGTCTGGGGGCGCCCCGTCGACATGGAATTCCTCCCGGACGGCTCCATGCTGGTCTCGGATGATTTCGCGGATGCGATCTACCGGATCTATTACGAAGGATAAGCCTTTCATATGAAAATACTGCATTACGGCCTTGCGCTGCTCTTCTTCCTGTTCGCAGCGGTTCAGTACAACGACCCCGACCCGTTTCGGTGGATTGCCATGTACGGGTATGTTTGTGTGATCCTGGTGCTCGGCGCCCTCAACCGCCCGAGAAAATACATGGCCCTCGCCGGTTTGGCGGCGGCATTCATCTGGATGGCCACCCTTGTACCCGATTTTATTGATTGGGTCAAATCGGGTATGCCGACCATCGTAGGGCATATGAAAGCGGATTCCCCCCATGTAGAGCTGACCCGCGAATTCCTGGGCCTGGTCATCTGCGTAGCAACGCTGTTCTGGCAATACCGGCGCGCTGCCGCCTTGAAGACCGTATGATCCGGATCGTCAATTGGCCTTTGATATGTTTCCTGGGCAGCCTGTTTGTGTTGACCGGCTGTAAAAAGGCATTCGAACCGGAAGCGGAATCCGCAGAAGATCTTCTGGTGCCCGGAGACTGGCTGTTCCGCCAGCGATCCTATCCCCATGGCGCCGTCAACCACGACCTGTACCTGGAGGCCATGCGCCAGTGGCGCGCCTTATCCGATAATCCGGCCGGCCGCCATGATAAAAGCTGGACCCCGGTGGGCCCGGTCAATACAGGCGGGCGCATCGTGGATGTCGAGGCCCATCCGCAAAACAGAAACATCCTTTACATCGGCAGCGCTTCCGGGGGCATTTTCAGATCCCTGAACGGCGGATCGTCCTGGACGCCGGTATTTGACAACGCCCTGACCCTTTCCATCGGAGATATTGCTGTGGCGCCTTCCGCTCCTCAGGTCCTTTATGTCGGAACAGGAGAGGCCAACGCCGGCGGCGGGTCGCTGGCCTATGACGGAGCCGGGATCTATAAATCGGTCAACGGCGGAAACACCTGGACCGAGTTGGGACTTTATGACTGCGGCAGCGTCGGCAAAGTCCTGGTACACCCCCATGACCCCAATACGGTCTACGTAGCCGCTATGGGGCATCTGTTCCGGAACAATTCCACGCGAGGTGTTTTCAAATCCACCGACGGCGGCCTCCATTGGGAACAGTCGCTTTTTGTCAGCGATTCCACCGGCGCGGTCGACCTGGCCATTGATCCCGTTCACCCCGATACGATCTACGCCGCCATGTGGGAGCGGTTGCGGCGACCGGAGCGCAGGCAATACGCAGGCTACTCTTCAGGGATCTACCGGTCCTTTAACGGCGGACAAACCTGGACCCGGCTGACCAACGGCCTGCCTGTGCAGCCGGTCAGCCGCATCGGCCTGGCGGTTTCTCCGGTTAACCCGGCTGTGGTTTATGCCTATATCGTCAATGAAGCAGCGTCGCTGGCGCTGATCTACCGGTCGGGTGACCACGGCAATACCTGGTCTCAACAGGCCTCGCCGCCTGCCGACGGTTCGCCGGCCTCCTGGTGGTGGTTCGGCAAAATATTTGCGGACCCGACCGATGAGAACACCATTTACTCCATCGGCTTCCTGACCCATAAATCGACCAACGGCGGCGCAAGCTGGGAGCCGGTCTTTCCCGGCGCCCATGTCGATCAGCATACGCTGTATATCGATCCGGCCGACCCCGATTTCCTGCTGTTGGGCAACGACGGCGGCCTGTATCAATCGGAGGACGGCGGCAGTTCCTGGGCCCATTTCGCCAATATTCCGAACATCCAGTTCTATACCTGCGAAGTGGATTTTCAATTTCCCAACCGGTATTACGGCGGCTGCCAGGACAACGGCACCATTCGTACCCTGACCGGCCAGACCAACGACTGGTCGGAGATCTTCGGCGGCGACGGATTTGTCGTCCTGGTCGACCCCTCCGACAACAACTATGTCTATTCCGAGTATCAATACGGCGCCCTGGGAAGGTCCGTAGACGGTGGCGAAAACTACCTTTCCGGGATCGTCGGCATCAATTTCAGCGAACCCCGGAACTGGAAAACGCCGGTCGTACTTGACCCGTCGAACCCTTCCCGGATGTACTACGGAACGAACCGGGTGTATCGTTCGACCAATCGCGCCGAATCCTGGTCGGCCATCAGCCCGCCTCTGGCCCAGCCGGTACCGGGCGCCAACCTGGTGTACGGCACGGTCACAACCATCGCGGTTGCCCCGTCCGATGGGAATTATATCTACGCGGGCACCGACGACGGCCATGTCTGGAGAACGGCCAACGGCGGCAACAACTGGGAAGATATCAGCGCCGGCCTTCCCCAGCGCTGGGTCACCAGCCTCGCCGTGGATCCCCTCGATGCGCAACGGGCCTACGTCACCTTGTCCGGCTATCGCTGGGACGAATACCAACCCCATGTACTGCGCACAGACAACGCCGGGGCGAGCTGGCAGGACATCGGGACAAGCTTGCCGGAAGTGCCGGTGAACGATATCGTGATCGATGTCGTGTTCGGCAACCGGTTGATCGTAGCGACCGATGCCGGCGTATATGCAACCGCCAATGAAGGCGCCAACTGGGAATTGCTGGGAGCCGCCCTGCCCAGGGTCGTGGTGACGGACCTGACCCTGCACCCGCCGACCCATACCCTGATCGCCGCTACTTACGGCCGGTCGATGTATACCCTGGAGCTGGAAGAACCTGTAGGAGCGGCGAACGCGGTGGCGTTGTCGGCCGGGATATCCGCCGGCCCCAATCCGTTCCGCTCCGAAACCGGAGTTGAGATCCAACTGCCTGAAAGAATGAAGGTGGATCTTCGCGTATTCGATCTTTCCGGCCGGGAAACAGCGATTTTGTTCAACGGTTTGCTGCCGGAAGGTAAGCACCGGTTTGTTTTTGCACCGGTCGGCGAGGCGCGCGGCAGTTATGTGGCCAGGTTGAATGCCGGCGGGCGGGTGCGGAGCTTGTTGCTGCTGCGGCAGGGAGGGGATTAGTTAGAGGGTGAGAGGGTGAGAGGGTGAGAGGGTGAGAGGGTGAGAGGGTGAGAGGGTGAGAGGGTGAGAGGGTGTATCCTTTTTTCGAATTTTCATAAAAATCCGGGTTAACAACCGTACCTTTGCGGCTTAAACGCAGAAGGGAGCGCAAATGAGCGATGTTATCAAGCATGAGTGCGGTATTGCCCTCATCAGGTTGTTAAAACCGCTGGATTATTATCAGGAAAAATACGGCAGCGCCCTTTTCGGGTTGGAGAAGTTGCGCCTGCTGATGCAAAAACAACGCAACCGGGGCCAGGACGGCGCCGGCATGGCGACCATCAAGATCGGAATAACCCCCGGTAAAAAATACATCAGCCGGCGGCGGAGCAATGCGCCGAATTACCTGGACGACCTGTTCCAGGGCGTTTTCCGGCGGTTCAAAGAGCTGCCGCCTGAAAAAATGAAAGATGCGGCCTGGCTCAAGGAAAACCTGCCGTATACCGGCGAACTGCTCCTCGGCCACCTTCGCTACGGCACCCACGGCGATAATTCCATTGAGACCTGCCACCCTTTCCTGCGGCAGAACAACTGGATGAACCGGAACCTCATCCTGGCCGGCAATTTCAACCTTACCAACGTCGACGAATTGTTCCAGGAGCTGGTCGAACTGGGCCAGTACCCCAAGGAAAAATCGGATACGGTGACCGTCATGGAAAAGATCGGCCACTTCCTCGACGACGAGGTGCAGCGCCTCCATACCTGGTTCAAACCCGACGGCTACACCAACGAACAGATCAACGACCTCATCTACGAACACCTGGATGTGCAACGCCTGCTGAAGCGGGCCAGCCGGAAATTTGACGGCGGCTATGTGCTGGCCGGCCTGATCGGTCACGGCGACGCTTTTGTGATGCGCGACCCCTCCGGGATCCGCCCCGCCTATTACTACCACGATGAAGAAGTGGTGGTGGTGGCCTCCGAGCGACCGGCGATCCAGACGGTGTTCAATGTCCACTATACCCGCGTTCAGGAGATCAAACCGGGGCATGCCGTCATCGTGAAGCGCAACGGCAAGGTGGATGAAAAACCCTTCGTCGACAGCCTGCCCAGAACAGCCTGCTCCTTCGAGCGCATCTATTTTTCGCGCGGCGGCGACCGCGACATCTACCTCGAACGGAAAAAACTGGGCTACCTGCTGGCCGACAAGGTGCTGGAAGCGGTTGACCACGACCTGGACCATACCTTGTTCTCCTTCGTGCCCAATACGGCAGAAACGGCATTCCTGGGCCTGATCGAGGGGATTGAAGCCCGGTTGAACGACATGAAACGGGATAAGATCCTGAAACTGGGTGATGACCTCAAGCCCAAAAAGCTGGAAAAGATCCTGAATATGCGGCCCCGCGTGGAAAAACTGATCCACAAGGACGAAAAACAGCGCACTTTCATCGCGGACAACAATTCCCGCGGCGCCATGATCTCCTATGTGTATGACGTCACTTACGGCATCGTGGAGAACGAAAAGGATACGGTGGTGCTGCTCGACGACTCCATCGTCCGTGGATCGACCCTCCGCAACAGCATTATCCGGATGGCTTCCCGCCTGCGCCCCAAAAAGATCGTGATCGTATCTTCGGCGCCCCAGATCCGTTACCCGGATTGTTATGGGATCGATATGTCCAAAATGAAGGAGTTCGTCGCCTTCCACGCCCTGGTGGACCTGTTGAAGGAACACGGCAAAGAGCACTTGTTGCAGGAGGCTTATGAGCGTTGCAAGGCGCAGGAACACCTGCCCAAGGAGCAGATCAAAAATGAAGTGGCCGCACTGTACGACGAATTCCCTTATGAAGAAATTTCGGAGCGGATCTCAAAGATCGTCTGCCCGCCGGATATCAAGCCCAAAGTAGAGATCATTTATCAGACGATCGAGGGCCTGCACAAGGCCTGTCCGGAGAACCTGGGCGACTGGTATTTTTCCGGCAACTACCCCACACCGGGCGGGAACCGGGTCGTCAACCGGGCATTTATCAATTATATGGAGGACCGTGACGAGCGGGCGTATTGAGTTACATTTTACATTTAAAAACCAGATGTCTCCCGCACCAAAAAGAACCCATCCTCTCCCTGCGCCTGGTACCTCGGCATCAGGATCCGGCAATTCTGCCCCGGGGTGATGGGGCCGTTCCGGTCGTAGGCCAGCACTTCGTCTTTTTTGACCTGCTGGAAATTCCTGAACCCGGGGACCATCCTGAATTCATCTTCCGGGTTCACCTTGTGATAACCCACCACTTCCACCAATGCGGGCAGGTTGCGGGAATAACTGCGCAGCACCGCGTCGTATTCGGCGCCGAATCCGGTATCTGTCAGGCAACCGGCGTAGTGCAGGCAATTGATCAGGGCGCCCTCCGCCCGGTCGACCGACGCCGGGTCCTCGTTCTGACCAGACTCAAAAGAAACCGCCGTGATCCCGCCGACCTCGTCCATATAGTGCAGGATCGTGCCCTCCAGGCGGTACAGCAAACCCTTTACCACAGGTGCATGCAGGCTCAAGCCCAAGCCCACGTTATCCGGCCGGTTGGAGACCACCGAAAAAATATCGCCCGCCGCGCTGGTGGTGTGCAGGTCGAGGAGGTAGACGTGCGGCCAATCCCTTTCCGCGATCAGGTCGTGTATGGCGGAGGTGAGGCCCAGCAATTCTTCGTCTTCGTCCTGGATATTCCCTTTCCCAAGCTCGGCTAATTCTTTGACGTACTGCACGCTCCAAAGCCGGTTCAGGTCCTGCCGGAGGTAACGCTGTTTTAAATCAAGGGCTTTGACATTGCCGCGGAGCCCTACAAATTTACCCTTGAAGGACAGGGGGGGTGAAGCCGATTGCAGTAATCCGAGCACGCGTTGAATGGCCAATACCCCGGCGGGTTCATTGCCGTGCATTCCGCCGGTTGAAATGACCAGGGGGCCGGGGGAATCCCCTGAAAAAACGCCTATCGTCCTATCTGATGACATGCAAAGTATTAATGGTTGTGTCGCTTTCCTTTTCGCGTCGGGCAAATTACGGAGGAATTCTGAATCAGGATATATGTCCGGTAAGAATCGTTATTGATCGAAAAAGCAAATGGATATGTTCTGTTCTGACTATTTTCACCCCAAAAATCCAATCATGCTAAAAAAACTTCCCATCTTGATGGTGGCGCTTACGGCTGCCTTTTCCGTTTCGGCGCAAAGCCTGGACGAAATCCTCAACAGCTATTTTGAAAACACCGGCGGCCTGGAAAAATGGCGCGCCCTGGAAACCACCCGGATGACGGGTAAGATCTCCATGGGAGGTATGGAGTTCTCCGGCGTTATTTCTTCCAAAAAACCCAACAAGCAAAGGGTTGAAGTAGATGTACAAGGCCAGAAGGTCGTACAGGCTTATGACGGCGAAACAGCCTGGTGGATCAACCCTTTCGCAACCGGCCCCGAAGCCCAGCCTGTACCGGATGAAATGGCCGAAGAGATGAAAAAAGAGGAGTTCGAAAACCCTTTTCTCGATTATGAAAAAAAGGGAAGCACCGTTGAACTGCTCGGCGAAGAAGCCGTTGAAGGAACAGCTACCCTAAAAGTCAAACTGACCAAAAAGAACGGCGACGTCCAGACTTATTTCTTTGACAAGGAATATTTCGTCCCCATTATGATGCAGGCCTCCGTCTCTTCAGGTCAGGCAAAAGGCCAGATCACGGAAACCTATTTCAGCGATTATCAGGAAGTGGACGGTTATATGATGCCCTTCTTCCTCGAAGTCAAGATCGGCGGAGAATCCACCCAAAAGATCATCATTGAAAAAGTGGAAGTCAATCCGCCTATGGAAGACGCATTTTTTGATTTTCCTAAGAAATAGAAATTAGTCGTAAGTCGGTCAGTCGTAAGTCGTAAGTCCAGGTTGTACGAGACTTACAACTTACGACTTATGACTTACGACTCAAAACCTGCAACCAAAATGAAAGGACCCTTACTTCTCCTCCTGACCCTCGCATCGTTAACCCTGAACGCACAAACGGAGCGGCTCTTCGGGGCCCTTCGCGCCCGCCAGATCGGTCCGGCAGCCATGAGCGGCCGGATCAGTACCCTGGCCATGGATCCCGGGCATCCGGAGGTCATCCTCGTAGGAACAGCCGGCGGCGGCATCTGGAAAACCGCCAGCGGAGGGGCTTTGATGCGCCCTGTTTTTGATGACCATTGCATGTCGGTCGGCAAGATCGCCTATGACCCGTCCAATCCGAAAATCGTATGGGCGGGAACCGGTGAGGTCTGGGTGCGGAACAGTGTTTCGGTCGGCGACGGCATTTACAAAAGTACAGATGCCGGAGAAACCTGGACCAATATGGGGTTGGGCAATTCCGAAAGGATCGCCGATATCATTGTGGATCCCAAAAATTCCGATGTCGTGTACGCAGCCGTTCTGGGTCACCTCTGGGACGGCAGCGAAGACCGTGGTGTCTATAAAACCTCCGACGGCGGCAAAACATGGGAAAAGATCCTGTATCTGGACCCCGATACCGGCTGTACGGATCTGGATATCGACCCCGATAACCCCGATGTCCTCTATGCGGCGATGTGGAGCTTCCGGCGTACGCCCTGGGGCCTTGATTCGGGGTTAAGCGGCGCCGGGGGGCTGTTCAAGACCACGGACGGCGGCAGGACCTGGAACAGATCCCAGGCCGGCCTTCCCGAAGAAAAGCTGGGGCGACTGGCGATCGGTGTAGCGCCCTCCAACGGTAAGGTGGTCTATCTCACCGTTGAATGCAAAAGCGCAGATAAAAAAGGCCTTTACCTCAGTACGGATGCAGGCGCTTCCTGGTCCAAGGTCAACAATGAATTCAATACGACGGTCCGTCCGTTCTATTTTGCCAACCTGACCGTCGATCCCAAGAATGACAGCATCGTCATGAAATGCGGACTTCAGGCCATCATCAGCGAAGACCGGGGCAGCAGATTCAGGATGATTGACAATTCCGTCCATTCCGATATCCATGACATTCTGATCGATCCGTTCAATACCAAACACGTACTGGTAGGAACCGACGGCGGTGTATATGAATCCTTTGATCGGGGCCTGACCTTCAAGATGTGGATGAACCTGCCGGTGTCCCAGTTTTATCACGTCAGTGTCGACGATGAGCAGCCGTACAATGTTTATGGCGGTTTGCAGGACAACGGCTCCTGGTTTGCGCCCAGCCAGAAAGCCGGCGGCATCACCAATAGTGACTGGAAATCGACCTTCGGCGGCGACGGGTTCTATTCCTTCCGGCACCCCACAGAAAAAGATGTTATTTTCAGCGAATACCAGGGCGGCAACCTGGTGCGGTACAGCAAAACCACCGGTTTGGCCAAAAGCATAAGGCCTTATCCGCAGGAAGGGGAAGAAAAATTCCGGTTCAACTGGAATTCGCCGGTGCATATCAGCCCGACCAATCCACAGCGCATGTATTTCGGGGCGCAATACCTGTTCGAATCCGATGATATGGGAGATACCT
The DNA here is from genome assembly GCA_020636325.1 of Lewinellaceae bacterium. Lineage (GTDB taxonomy): Bacteria > Bacteroidota > Bacteroidia > Chitinophagales > Saprospiraceae > JACJYC01. The sequence continues at coordinate 10,987 of JACJYC010000022.1, read as the reverse complement.
GGCGGCGCATCTCCCCTGACCTGACCACCAACGACAAGGAAAAACAGAAACAGGCCGAATCCGGAGGTCTGACGCTTGACAATTCCGGCGCTGAAAATCACTGTACCATTTACACCATCGCCGAATCCTACCAGAACGGCGAGGTCATCTGGGTGGGCACCGACGACGGTAATCTGCAGGTAACGGACGACGGCGGCAAGACCTGGAATAATGTCCGGGCCAATGTGCCGGGCGTGCCGGAAAACACCTGGGTCACCTTTATCGAACCCGGCAGGACGGACGCCCAAACCGCATTCGTCACCTTCGATAACCACCGGATGGGTGATCAAAAGACCTACGTCCTGAAAACTACGAACCTGGGTAAGACCTGGACCAGCCTTTCCAAGGATGATATCGAAGGATATGCCCTGAGTATCCGCCAGGATCCCGTCAATCCGGATCTACTGTTCCTGGGTACGGAATCCGGCCTTTTCATCTCCATTGATGCCGGTAAATCGTGGGGGCATTTCACCAACAATATGCCCCGGGTTGGGGTGCGCGATATGGTCATTCACCCGCGCGACCATTCGCTGGTTATGGCAACACATGGCCGAGGGGTTGTAATCCTGGACGATATTACGCCGCTCAGACAAATAACGACATCCGTACTGGCCTCCAAAATGCATTTTTTTGATACTCCGCCTACCGTCCTTCGCGACCCAGGGGCGGGCGGTAACTGGTTTGGAGGTTCGGGTAATTTTGTAGGATCCAACCCAAGTTCGGCTGCCCAGATCGTTTATTATATGGACAAGCGCCATACCTTCGGCAAGATGTACATCGAAGTGTGGAAAGACGGTAAGCTGTTGAAGACCCTGCCTGCGGGAAAGAGCGCCGGCATCAACCTTGTTGAAATGCCCACGGCCATGGAACGGCCCAAAGCCCCGCCGAGCAAGAACAGGGAATCGCTGGCGGGATCCCTGTTCGGGCCCAATTTGTCTGCGGGCAAATACGACGTGAAACTGATCAAGGGAAAGGATGAGTACAACACCAGCTTCACCCTGGTCAATGACCCGGCTTCTCCCTATACTGAGGAAGGGAGGAAGATCCAGCGGGAAACGACCATGCAGCTATACGATATGATGGAACAAATGGCCTGGATGCACAAGACCCTCACCACGCTGGAACAAGGTATCAAAAAAGCAGCCCCGGATAAAGGGAAGTGGCAGCAACAGATCGATGGACTTGGAAAGGCAGCGGCCACGTTAAAGGACAAGCTGGTCGCATCCGAAGGCGACGGATATGTGGCGGAGGAGGAAAGACTTTACGAACTGATATCGGACCTTTACGCACAAGTAAGCGGTTATCCCGGACAGCCGTCCAATTCCCAGCTCCAACGGGCGGAAAAACTGGCGGCAGACCAGCAGGCGGCACTCGAAGAACTCAACAAACTGCTCGATGGTCCTTTGGTGAAAGTGAATGAACGCCTCGTAAAAACCGGACAGCCTCCAATTACCTATCAGAATTTCGAAGCCTTTAAATCGGAAGAAAGTGCGGGCGGAACGAGCGGCGGTAACGGCTTTTCCACCCCGGAAAATGTCCCGGAAACGCTATTACGATACCTGAAAGCAGTCTTATAGGAAAAGGGACCGGTCCTTAAGGGCGTCATTTTTGGCAAAAACTTTACCTTTGCCCTCTTTGTTCGTTAAGCCAAAAAATAAATGCTATGAACCGTATTTGTGTTATGTTTTTGACCTTGGGGTTGATGGTAGCTTTGAATTCCCCGCTGTTTTCCCAACTGGAATTGCCCAGAAAAAGCCCGGTGGCCAAAACGGCCAATACGATCGGATACACCGAGATCGAGATCGTTTATTCGAGCCCGGCTGTAAAGGGCCGTACCGTTTGGGGCGATATCGTACCTTATGATCAGGTATGGCGCGCCGGCGCAAACGAGGCGACCACGATATCCTTCAGCACCGACCTGATGATCGAAGGGGCCAACCTGCCCAAAGGGAAATATGCCTTTTTCCTTATACCGCAGGAAGGCGATACCTGGACCGCCGTCTTCAACAAAACGGCCGACCAATGGGGCGCTTACCAGTACGACGAATCCCAGGACGCATTGCGCATTCCCGTCGGGGTTAAAACCCTCTCCAATCCGGAAGAGCGCCTGACCTACTCCATCGTAGAACAGGACCTGGACCTGGGCTATATCCGTTTCGGCTGGGAAAGCAAGGTGGTTTACCTGCGCTTTCAGACCGATCTCCTGAATACGGTCAAGCAAAAGATCGACGAAGCGATAGCCAAAGCGCCGGCCGAAGACCACTGGAAAGTCTATTCCCAGGCTGCCGACTTCCTGGCTGACAGCGACCGCTATACGGACTGGGCCCTTAATTTTGCCAACCAATCCACCGAACTCTTTGACCACTCCAGCAACTGGTGGACCAAAGCCCGGTTGGAAGCCAAAAAAGGCGATTACAAAGCCGCCGTGGAAAGCGCCGCCAAAGCTGCCGAAGTGGGCAAGGCCAATGCGGAAGATAAATTCTATGCCGGTTCCAAAGAAAGAATCGAGCAGACGGTTTCCGAGTGGAAGACCAAGCTCTGATCCTAAATATGCTATAATCCTGCGGATCCTGAATAGACGGGTTGTTTATTCAGGATCCGTTTTTTTAGTCGTAAGTTGTAAGTTGTAAGTTGTAAGTCGTAAGTTGTAAGTCGTAAGTTGTAAGTCGTAAGTGGGGATCTCCTGAGCGTAGTCGAAGGATAAGTCGTAACGGAGCTTTCGCGTTAGAAAAAATTTACTTCCGAAACCCAAGAGCGAGACCGTTCAATAAAGTGTTTTTCACCCGAAGACGCAAAGTTCTGATTTTCATCACGCTGCGCGTGCTAAAAATCCTGTTGACACAAAATTCTGAACAGTTTCCCAAGAGCGGCGGCGGGCAGCATCAACCACGCCTCAGCGTGGCAGCATCTTCCGTCCGCCATAGCCCTAAGGCGAAGGCGGGCAGCATCTTCACACTGAGCGAAGTCGAAGTGCAGCATCAAAATATCTCCCCCTCCACCGCAGCGATCCACTCCGCGGCACGCTGGTGGTCCCGCTCCATATCCTCCTGCCGGATGGCGCCTGCGTACAAGGCCATTTCTACCCGGTGCCGCAACGAAAAGAATTCATCGGTCAGTTTTTCTGAAACGCCTTTTTCGGTGAGTTTTTCGCGAATGACCTCCGATTGGAAATTGGCGGCAGGCAGGTTCAGTTTGCGTTCCAGGTAGCCGTTCAGTGCGGATTCAAGGGCCTCATAATAAGCTCTGCCGTTGCCCGCCTGCCGGTAAGTGTCCGCGGAGGCAAGGGTTTGCAGGGCCAGCTTGCGGGCTTTCCGGAAATTGGTCTGTACCGGATCGGCGGAAGATTTTCGAACCCGCCACTGCCTGAAGAAGAAAAGACCGAGAAAGGCAACCAGCGGAAAAGAGCCCAACGCCCAGAAAGCGACGGAGCCGGTGAACAGGCGCGGTTCTGTCAGCCGGATATCGGTTTTCAGGTAGCGGATATCCTGATCGGCGGTTTCATCGGTTTCCCCGGTATCGGCAGGTCTTTTTTTGCGATTCGATCCCTGCGCGACAGTAACCTGAAAATCATTCGAAGTATAGGTGACGTATTTGACCGAATCGGGATCAAACCAGGAAAAATGGACATTAAAAGTGTACGTTCCGGGCTTTTCCGGCACGGCCAGGTATTCAAAGGTTTTCTGTGTGACCACCTGATTGTCTTGTTCAAAGGTGGATTCATCGCTGGTCCGCGGCGGGTAGGCTTCGAATCCTTCCGGGAAGGCTATATCCGGAGGCTGCAACCGTTTGGGGTCGCCGTTACCGGTAATGGTGAGCTTAACCGAAAGCGCGTCGTCGGTCGTGATCCGGTTATTTCCCATCGCGCTGCTGGCCTCGAATGAACCTACCGCCCCGGTGAATCCGACGGGCGGATCGGGCGGCAGGGATTTGGCGTGGATGGTCAGCGGGGCGACTACCGCGGGGATCAACCGGGTGCGCGTCAGCGGGAAGAAGCTGTTCCGGCTGCGAGGGTCCGTTTCTTCCGTGATCAGCTGGATGTTGAACTGGCCGACCTTCAGATCGCCGGCGCGCTGCGGGAACAACGCCACCTGTTTGATCACCCTGCTGGCGTATTGGGCGCCGTTGATGATCTCCCGCTGCTGGCGGCTGTCAAACCGGCGCATATCCTGCGCATAAAAATCTTCATATCCGGGTTCTTCCACAACGTTGTACCGGTCGATGGGGATCGTAGAAAAAAGCTTATAGCCCAGGCTGACCTGCTGGCCGACCCAAACCGCAGTATCCGTAACCTGGGTGCGAAGGTAAACCTCCTCGGCGCCGTTCGGGTTATTGCCGGTTTTCAGGCCGTCGACAACCTCTATGGTCAGCGGGTCGGTCGTATATCGTTTGCCGTTGACCACTATGGATGCCGGCCCGATGGTGAACCGGCCCTTTTTCTTCGGCTGCAAGGTGAAGTTATAAGCCAGCTCCTTCGACATTTTACCGTTCAGGATGGTGGTGCTGGCCGACCTGCCCGGCGGGCCGACCGTGGTGAAATTCTTGAAATCGGGCGCGCGGAAGTCCTCGCCGTCGGCATTCTTCAACGTGAAACTGACCTGAAAGTAGTCATTCAGCGGGACTTGCCTCGAATCGGTATAGACTTCAAAGCTGACCTGGGCGCAAAGACCCGGGGCATGCATGGCGCTGAGGGCCAGCATTGCCAAAAGACAAAGCCCGGGCAGCCCCTGGCAAGGTGCGGGGCGGTCGTTCATCCGCCCGAAAACAGTAAGGATGGATTTGATTTTAAACACTGTTCGCAGTCGGCTTACATTTTATAGATTTTCTTTTTCTTTTGGGGCTTATCCTCCCGGGGCGCCGGTGTCGACGGAGGCGGTGTCAGGTCGGGTTGGGGCCGGTTTTTGAAAAATTGCTCAAAAATATCCGGAAAACCGTCATTGAAACTGCCGCCCCATTCCAGGTCCTGTTGTTCGGGTATGGATTGCCTGACGCCATCGGGGTTCGGGACAACCATCACCGGCAGCGGCAGGGTTTCCATGACTTTGTCGCCGACGGTGATGCTGGCCGGCTGGATATAATAATTGCCGATATCGATGGGCTCAAGGTAAAAATTATAGGAGATCTTCTGACTGACTTTCCCGTTCACCATGCTCATGCTGGTGGAATAATTGGGGCCGCTGATGACGGTGAATCCGTCGAATGAAGGCGCCTCAAAGTCGCCCTCACCCGCATTTTCGAGGGTAAAGGTGACCCGGAAATAATTGCCGAGCAGAATGGAATCGGAACTTACGGTCACCGTGAATTTCGGATCGCCCTCCTGAGCGCCGGCCAGAAAATGAAGACCGAGAATGAAAATGGCCAAGAATAACTGTTTCATTGCTTCATTGTTTTATTGTTGAGCGTCCGTTGTAAAGTCGAAGCGTCGCCCATACCCGACTGACCACTGACCCCCTCCTACGCTGACGCCGTCTGCCGTAGGCGACTTTGTCGTCCGGAGGCTGAAGCTACGGCGGGCGGAGACTGACCACTGACCCCCTCCTACGCTGAAGCTACGGCGGGCGGAGACTGACCACTGATAACTGATAACTGACCACTTACCATGCCTTAGTAGACCGACAGGCGCCTGCATCTGCCTGACGCAGCTTTTCCAGGGTTTTTTTCTCCTCTTCCGCAATGCTGCGCAGCAGTTGCTTGATATCCTCCTCTGTCAGCTCCTTTTCTTTCATAGGCTGGTTCTGGGACTGGCCTTCCTGCGAATTCTGCTGATCCTGTGATTGGTTTTGCTGCTCCTGCTGTTGTTGTTGCTGCTGTTGCTGTTGGTCCTGTTGTTGTTGATCGTTGTTTTGTTGCTGTTGGTTTTGATCCTGCGGATTCTGGTCCTGCTGGTTCTCATCGTTATTTTGCTGGGGTGGGGGAGGCGGCGGCAGGAATTTTTGCGCCAGCGCCAGGTTGTATTTGGTTTCCAGGTCGGAAGGATTGAGGCGCAAGGCATTCTTGTAGGCCTCAATGCTTTTGTCGAACTCTTTTTGCTGGAAATAGGCATTGCCCAAATTGTGGAATGCCCGGGATTTCAACGCCGGATCCGAAGCTGAGTTCGCGGCTTCTTCGTACCGCTTGACGGCTTCGTCATATCGGTCCTGCTTGTAAATGGTATTGCCCAGGTTGTATTTGCCGCGGGCGGAGGGCTCCTTTTCAAGGGCTTTGCGATAGCTTTCCTCCGCTTTTCCATAGTCCTGCGATTTGTAATTCCGGTCACCCTGCCGCAACAGGGTATGCCCTGATTGGGCCGTCAATCCGCTCGTGAACAGACAGCCGGCCAGCAGCGTGATCAGGAAATGCAGGTTTTTATGGCCAATATTGTCTTTCATAGTCAAAACCAAATTGCTTATGACCCGAAAATATCCTTTCCAGCCAGATAACGGCTTTGGCGGTAGGAAATCAGGAACTCGATCAGAATGAACAACAATCCGATCCCGAGGAAAAGTTGAAAATAACTGGCATATTCTGTGAAACTCCGTTCTTCATATTCCCTCTTTTCCACCTGGTCGATGGCCTTGTTCAACGCCTCGGTCACTTCCTGGCTGGAGCTGGACAGGTGGAAATACGAGCCGTCGCCGGCGGTGGCGATATCGGTCAGCGTTTTTTCATTCATGGTGGAGCGCACCGGGTTGCCGGTCTGATCGCGCAGATAATCCAGGCGGCCGTTGACGAAAGTGGGGATCAGGCTGCCCTCTCCGCTTCCGACGCCGACGGTGAAAACCAGCATCCCGTCGGCTTTGGCCGTTCCGGCGCTTGCGGCGCCCTCTCCGAGGTGATCTTCGCCGTCGGAAATGACAATCAAAGCCTTGTGGTTCTTGTTCTCGGCCGGGAAGCTTTGCCTGGCCAGGTCGATGGCCGCCGCGATGTCCGTCCCTTGGGAGGCCGCCATATCAGGGCCCGCACTGTTGATGAACATGCTGACAAAGGCGTAATCGGTCGTCAGCGGGACCTGCAGGTAGGCGTTGCAGGCAAACAGAATAACCCCGATCCGCTGTCCGGCAAGGTTTTCGGTCAGGTTCTGGGCAAATCGCTTGGCGCGGTCAAGCCTGCTCGGGGAAATATCCTCCGCCAGCATGCTCTGGGAAATATCCAGTGCAATGAGCACATCGATCCCTTCCCGTTTGACCTCCCTCTTTTTCGACCCCCACTGCGGATTGGCCCATCCGACAAACAGGAACGCCAGCCCCAGTGCCAGCAAACCGAATTTCAGCGTATTCTTGAACCGGGAGTAACCGGGCGCAATAGCCGGCAACAGATGATCCGGCGCGAAGCGCTTCATTCGCCGCCGCCGTATTCGCTCCGACAGCAGGAACAGCAATGCCAGTACAGGAATGAGCAAGGCAGCCCACAGGTAAGCCGGATGTTCAAATCTAAACACGTCGTGTTTTCTTTTTTACCAAGGCCAAAGTTATTGTGAATTTGTGGGAAAGAGAAATAAATTAGTCGTAAGTCTGTAAGTCGTAAGTCGTAAGTCATAAGTCGTAAGTCGTAAGTCATAAGTCATAAGTCGTGCTGACCATTGTAATGGACACTTACGACTTACGACTAGTAAACTTACGACTTACCTTACGACTAGTAAACTTACGACTTACCTTACCAACCAGGCACAATATTCAACCCAAATACCCCATGCGTTTCCTTCAGCAGCGGGAAAGCGTAGTAGGGCTCCAGCACCAGGGCGCCGAACAGGTTGACCCGAAGGGAGACGCCGGCCGTGAAGATGGGCTTGGCTTCCGGTTCGAGGACGAGCGGTTCGCCGGTGGTCGGATTGGTCTGCGGGTTGCCGTTGATGTCCAGTTTATAGATCGGCCCCTTCAGCTGATCGAATTCATAGAAGGCGGCGCCGCCGTCGATGAAGAAGTTGAGGTCGGAAAACAGGAATCCCGATTTGATCAGGGAAAGCTGTTCCGGTCCGGTGAAGGGGATCCGGAGTTCCGCGTTGGCCACGAGCATCTTGCTGCCGACCAGCTGATTGAAATCCTTGCCGTTGGCCGTCAGGATATCCTGTGCGCTGTTGGAACCCAGGCCGCGCACGTACCACGGCGAACCGATGTACAAGGGGTAGAGCTCATCGCCGTTGCCGCCGTACCGGCCGTAGTGCATGGCCCGGAAGGCGACCCCGACGGGCTTGAAGAACTTATAGATCCGGAAATCGGCGGTAGCGGCCGTGAAATTATACTCGCCGCCGTATTGGTCGAAACCCAGCCTGAACCGGTGCCCGGTCAATGGCGCCGTAAGCCCGAATGAGGAGTTGTCGCCGACCAGGGCGGCGCCGACATTCCACAACCCGAACGGATCGCCTTTCCCGACTTTATCCCGCTCCTGGCCCAGATAAGCCCCCGGTTGGTAATAACCGCCGCCTGCAGGGATCGCCTGATAAACATTCACATACTGATCCAGCCTGGAGCCGTAGAACGAAAGGGCGCCGCTGGCCTCCACCCGCAGTTTGGTGGAGAAGGGATAGGAGGCAAAACCGCCGATCTGTTCCTGGAAGATCCGCTGGATGTAGAACGTATCGGCTACCACCTGATAGGTGCCGCCGTCGCCGAAATCCCGCTCGTCCAGGCCGTAATTGCCGAAACCGAAACTCCGGTACGGGATATGCGACAGGGAGGCGCCCCACTGGATGCGGTTGTTCCGGTTGAGGTAGGCTACCCCGCCGCCGAGGTCGGTGATCTCCCCGTTGAGCGAAAGGCTGGAGAACAATTGGTTGTTGCCCAGGATATCGCTGAACAGCATATCCACGCCGCCGGCTACCCCGGTGGTCGTTCCGAAGGTATTGCTCGTCCCGACGCCGATACCCGTGCCGCCGCCCAGGTAATCCAGTTTGAACTTGGGCTTGTATTTGATGGTATTGAAACTGGAGTCCGGCAGATTGGCCAGCTGATCGATCTGGGCCAGTTGCTTGTTGACGTAATCAGGGGCCTTCTTGTTGATCCGGATCAATTCGGCCGCCGCCATGTCAACCGCCTGCGGGTCCACTTCCCGGTTGAGGAAATCCTCCGGCCGGGCCTGGAAGATCCGGTAGCTGTTGTCGGAAAAGTAGGTATACAATACCTTGTCGCGGCGGCGGTCGATGCTGATGGCGGGCGCGTATTGCGTAATGCCGCTTACGCCGGTCAGCAGGTCGGTCAGCTGGAACACCTTGCCGGAGCTCAGTTCATAACGGTACAGGTTCCTGAACCCGTCGCGGTTGGACAGGAAAACGATATTGCCGGCGGTGTCCAGTTCGGGGTTGAGGTTGTCAGCGCCCGGAAAGATGCCGATGTTCTCCAGGTTGGCGCCGTCGGGGTCCATCGTTGCCAGGTTGAAGGTGTATTTGCCGTTGTTGCGGCCGTTTTCATAGCTCAACTGGTCGGTTGAGAAGACGATCTTGCTGCCGTCCGCCGACCAGGCCGGGTGCATTTCGCTGTAAGGCGTATCGGTGATCCTGCGGATTTTTTTGGACTTGAGGTCGTAAGCGAACAGGTCCACCTGCCCTTCGACCAGGCCGGTCAGCAGGATGGTCTTGCCGTCGGGCGACCAGGCCGGGTTGTTGAAGGCCGGCAATCCCTTGATCGGCGTTTCCACCACCGTTTTTCCGGATTCGGCTTCCTTGATGATCAGGATATTATCGCCTTTGCTGACGCCGACGAAAGCGAACCGCTTGCTGTCAGGCGACCAGGCGCCGGACGACTCGATGTAGTTGAAGTCGTCGATATGGCCGTCGCGTTGGGTGCTGGCCACCTTCGACAGGATCTTGCCGTCGCGCACATCGGCCAGGTAAAGGTCGGTAGTGAACACGTCTTTTTCAGACAGGAAGATGACGTAGCGGCCGTTGGGGCTGATCTCCGGTGCGATATTCAGTTTGCCGCCGTTCTTCTCGCCGATCAGCTCCTTGCCCACCAGGCGTTCCTTCTTGTCGCCGAGGAAGGAACCGAAATGCTGGCGGAAGCTGTCTTCCCAGAGTTTGGACAGTTCTTTCTGGCTCACGCCCAGCACCGTCTGGCAGGCCCGCTCGAATCCCAACCGGGCCGTGGCGATGAAAAACGGCCGGATGATGTCGTCGCCTTTCCAACCGGTCAGGAACGACCAGAACACCTGGCCGTAGCGATACGGGAAATATTTGCCGTAATTGTTCAGGTCCTTGAGGCTGGGTACGTCGTCGTTCAGCACGGCGTCGCGCATCCACATGGCCGTATGCGAATCGGTCCGGCCGATGGACATGTATTCCGCCAATCCTTCCACCATCCAAAGCGGCAGATTGCCCAGGTTCTGCAGATTGGTGGAATCCCCCTGAATGACCATATTGTACTGGAAGGCGTGCACCAATTCGTGCCCGAGCACGTGATGGGTTTGTTCGTTCGACATGGTGAGCGGGAGGACGACCCGGTTTTTCAGGGCCTCCGTCACACCGCCCGTACCGGTCCCGATCTGGCCGCTGATGGCGTTGGTTTGCTGAAAATCCGCGTGGTCATTGTACAGGATGATCGGGTTCTTACCCCGGATCGTGTCCGCCAGGATGCTTTGGTGCAATTTGTACCACTTTTCGGCATCGTTGGCAAATTGTTGGACGACTTCCGGATCTTTCAGGTAAGAATAGATCTCGAACTCCGGAGACAGATAGACCTTGAAGTCGAATTTTTCATAATTGGGCTTGTTTTGTCCGAAATACTGCTGCGCGTCCAGCTGCCCGGTAGCCAGGATAAGCGCGGCGACCAAGAGAAATAATGTTTTTGTTTTCATAAGGCTAATTGAATCTTTAATGCTTATTCAAATGAACAGACGTTATATTAACAATCGTTAAGAGTTATCGGTGCGTTAAAGTTTGTGATCAATATGTTAAAGAACATTTAATCCGGTGGAAATGGTAAGCCGGGTGACTTTTAGGATCGGTGAATTAATAAGTGTCGCTTTTAATAGGTCAGGCATT
>JACJYC010000021.1 GCA_020636325.1 Lewinellaceae bacterium | reverse complement strand
CCCCCGTTGATTGTGTTGAAAAATCGGAACATTCGGGCAATCGAAAGATCCAATCAATAAAAAAAATGTCCGATTGTGATAAATCTCACAGACAAGGCGGGTGCGATACCCCGATATTTGCATCATTAAAAAACAAAACACATGTTTGGTATACTGAAGAATATTTTTGGAAACGACGCGCCGATCAAAGAAGCTTTGACCAACGGCGCTGTTATTCTGGACGTGCGCACGCCTGCCGAATTCCGCGGCGGCCATGTCAAAGGCTCGGTCAATATCCCGGTTACGGAAATTGGACGCAACATTGAAAAGATCAAAAAATACAACAAACCGGTGGTTGCTTGTTGCGCTTCCGGGATGCGCAGCGGTACGGCTGCGGGCATGCTGAAACAGGCCGGTATCGAAGCCTACAACGGCGGCCCGTGGACGAACGTGCAGCAGATGATGATGCAGTAAACAGTTGTCAGTTGACAGTTGTCAGCCCGCCTGCCGGCCGGCAGGTTGTCAGTGGTCCGGCGCGCATGATTAACAGCGCAAAGGACTATAAAAATAAAGGTTAAACGGATAGATGAGCGGCAATCCCGGATTTCGGGGTTGCCGCTTTTTTTACTGAAGGATCAGGCGTTATCCCTGAATTTAAGCGTAAACATGCAAGAAACCGCAAGCTTTCGCTTAAAATCGGCTGTTTTGCGGTGGCTCTAAAGGATTTCCATCAGGGCAATCAGGTTGCAGATGACGGGAAGATGCCCTAACACGAGTTTTTCCTGTTTTTTTACCACAAAAGAAACAAAAGGGCACAAAAGTTTAAACTGGCCCTGAATCCCGCCGGGATTCAGGACCAATGGCTTTTGTTTTCTTTTGTGGCTTTTAGCTTGCCAAGCGGTACGCATGGTGGTTCAAAATAAAATCAACGATACCAGGGATATTCGTGCTTTTCGGCTGTTTCCTTGCCCCCATCGGAGAAAGCAAGCAATATCCTTACCTTTTAATCGCTCTTCGTCCGTTGGCCTGGATAAATCGACAATCCCAAAATTCAGCACATCTTTAGGCGTGAATCAGGTTTAAACGCCTGGTCTAATGACCTTCCCGTCATTTGCAGACCTCCGCATAGATCCTCGCAGCCTTCAGCAGGCTTTCCTGTTCCAGCTCAAAGCCTTCGCCTTCGCACATCGCCTTCAGGTCGGCGCAATCGGCAAAATAGTCGGCGAGGCCTTTTTTCAGGATAAGGAACCGGGTGTCGTACAAGGATACCGGTGTATCCTCTGCGGCTTTCCTGAACGCGAATTCCGTTTTGGCATCGCTCAGCGCGCCGCTGGAGGGGTAATACTTATACAGGTTGATCTTGTCGGAGCTGTAGATCTCTTCGAGGATATGGGTACCGGCTTCCGATTTGCCTTTAGCGCTGGGCGAAAAGGTCATTTTCACGAAATTCCGGTCGCCTATGGAGAAAGCGGAAACCTCTTTGGCCGTCAGGTCGTATTCGATTTCCTTATCGTCGATCTGGGCCTTGAATTTGGTATTCCCTTTCTGGCTGAAATCCAGTTCACCGGATTCTTTTTCGCTTTGGAAAGTGCCCGGAACGGTTTCTCCGTTGACCGTGACCGTACCCTCCAGCAAATTGTTCTTGCTCTCGAGTTCGGCCTGTTCCTTTTCAAGCGCTTTCAGGGCAGACGGGGCCATAGCATTGGTGAGGTCGCGGGCAAAATGAAGGGTATTGACGCCATGGAGGTCCATCAGTTGCTTCACCTTTTGGACCCGTTCGATGAGGTCGCCCGATTTTTTGTGTTTGCCGTCTTCCTGGGCGATGACCCGGTTGGCATACTTGACGGCCTTTTCAAAATCGTCGAGGTAAAAGCTCAGCAGGGCGACATTGTAATTGGCCGCTTCAAAGACCCTGGAGAGTTTTTTGTCGCCTTTCGGGTCTATTTCCGCCGTTTTTTCGTAGAAAGCCAGCGCATCGCCGAATCGGGACCTCAGCTCGCTGACCGGCGTAGCGGCGTCCAGGCTTTTCCACTCGGTATCCAGTTGTTCGAAATATTTTTTGAAATTGTCCTCCGTGTCGTGGTTGACGATGAGGTAGAATTCCGGGTTATCGGATGTTTTATTAAAATCGAAATTCCTGGAAAGGGTGGTGTTGACTTCGGCAATGACGCCGTCGGTAGCATTTTTGGAAAAGTCTTTCCTCAGTTCGGTAATGAGGCGGCCGGAGTTCTTGTTGAGGTCGGTCGGGTTGCTGTAAACGCGGGTCCGTTTGTTTTCGCTCCGGTTGCCGCCGCCGGAAGCGAGGATATTGCCGTCCGGGTCGTAGATGTTGAAGGTCGGCGCGGCCTGGAAAGGGATCTCGTACCAATACTCCCAGGTGACGGTTTCCTTACCGGTTTTTTTGTCCTTTACGGTGTTTTTCTTGGACTTCAATTCCGAGCGGCCCATGTACACGGTACCGGTGTTGACGAAGATCCGGAGGTGGCCCCCGCCGTCGGTGCTGGAATAGCCGACCCGCTTGAAGCCGTCCATGCTGATCAGTTTTCCTGCGGAATCGGCGTGGTAGCCGGCGCCGACCATGGTACTGCCGAAAATGGAAACGGAGTAGGTCGTGAATTCGTCCGGTAGCTTTTTCTCGGGCAGAGACACGTAGGTAATTCGCGCCCTTTTGTCGGTCAGACGTTGGCCGGAGAGCGAACCGGCGGCAAACAGGAGGGTCAGCAAGAGAATTGAACAAACTGTTCTCATCAGGAAAGATGTTTTAAAGGTTATAAATAGAGTTTATAGGATGCGCTGGGTCCTTAGCAAAACCGGGATTGATCCTTCAGAAAAAGTTGTCGGCAGGGCGCTTTCGGAGGCCCCGTGCCTGTTACAAATATACAAAATTGTTTTCTGATTTTGGAAAGAAAAAGTAAATGTTTTTTTAGGATGTTTATTTGTTGATCTGTTGATTTGAGGCGGTGGTTTTCAAATCAACAGATCAACGAATCACCAAATCAACAAATACCCTATCTTCGGGGAAATTTCCAACCAACCAAAACCCAATGCCTGAAAACGACGACAGGATCAAACAGCTGCTCGACAAGCTCGACGAACTGCTGAAAAAACAAGAGGCCTTTTCCAGAGAGGTCGACGCCATTTCGAAGGAAGTGCAGTACCTGCGTTACGGGCAACCGGAAGCGCAGCAGGAAACTCCACCGGAAGCCGTGTCCACCCCCATGCCGCCGCCTCAACCGCCGCCCCTGCCGAAACAGGTCTGGGAGCAACCGGCGCCGCCGAAACCCGGAACGCACCTTCCGCCGCCGCCCGTCCGGCCGCCGCGCTCCAGGTCCAATGTCGAGAAATTCATCGGTGAGAACCTGATCGCCACCATCGGCATCGCCATCCTGGTGATCGGGGTGGCCATCGGTGCGAAATACGCCATCGACCACGACCTGATCAGCCCGCTCACGCGCATCGTCCTGGGGTACGCTGCCGGGTTGGCGCTCTTTGGGTTTGCCGTCAGGCTGAAAGTGAAATACCCCAATTTCAGCGCGGTCTTGCTGAGCGGCGCCATGGCCATCCTGTACTTCATCACGTTTGCGGCATACAGCTTCTACGACCTGATCCCGCAAACGCTCACCTTCGGGTTGATGGCCTTCTTCACGGTTTTTACCGCCTTGGCGGCCTTGAATTACAACAAGCAGGTTATCGTCCTGATCGGATTGGTGGGCGCTTACGGGGTGCCCTTCCTGCTCAGCGACGGCAGCGGCAATTACGCCTTTTTGTTCACTTATATGGCTATCGTGAACGCGGGCATCCTGGTCATCGCGTTCCGGAAAAACTGGAAGGTGGCCTTTTATTCCGCATTCGGGCTGACCTGGCTGATCTTCCTGTCGTGGTTTAACCTGGAATACGAGGCGGCCAGGCACTTCACCCTGGCCATGACCTTCGCAGCGGTCTTTTTCATCGAATTCTACCTGACCTTCCTGGGCTACAAACTCCTGCAAAAGGAACAGTTCAATTTCGGCGATATCGCCTCGCTGCTGCTCAATTCTTTCGTCTTTTACGGGATGGGCTACGCGATCTTGTCCGGCCAAAAACAAGGCGAGGAGCTGTTGGGCCTGTTTACGCTGGCCAATGCTGTGGTGCATTTCATTGTGAGCGCCGTCATTTACCGCGGCAAACTGGCCGACCGCAACCTGTTCTACCTGGTTTCGGGCCTGGTGCTGGTTTTCCTCACCCTCACTTTTCCCGTCCAGCTCGACGGCAACTGGGTAACCCTGATCTGGGCCGCCGAAGCCGCCCTGCTGTTCTGGATCGGCCGGTCGAGAAAGGTGCCGGTGTACGAAAAAATGTCCTATCCGCTCATGTTCCTGGCCTTCTTCAGCCTGGTGCAGGACTGGATGACCTTTTACCCGCAATACCAATACCAACCGGATATAGAAGTTGCGGCAAAGGCCATCACCCCGTTCTGGAATGTGCAGTTTCTGACGGGCTTGCTGGTGGCCGGGGCGTTCTTTTTTATTCGGTGGCAGGATTCCCCGTCTTCGTTCAGCTTACAGCGGGCAGGGAAGATTGGAAGAATCGAAGAATCGGATCGTATCCAATCCGATTCCTCAGTTCCTCAGTTCCTCGATTCCTCCAAACCGGATTGGCTTCGTTCAATTATGCAAATAGCTATCCCCACTATGCTCCTACTCACTCTCTACTTCACCGGACAAGTGGAGGTCACCGCCTGGTTCGACCGGCTGTATTGGGGCTCGGCGGTGATGTCGCCCCCGGATGCGTATGATTATTCCTATCCCATTTACAACAACGACTTCCTCCAGTACAAGATCGTCTGGATGCTGAATTATACCATGGGCTTTCTGGCGATCCTTTCCTTTGTCAACCTGGGATGGATCAGGAGCCGCATCCTGGCGGCCGCCAATCTGGTGGTCAATTTGCTGACGATCCTGTCCTTCCTGGTGGGCGGGTTGTATGCCTTGAGCCTGTTGCGGGAGAGTTACCTGACGCCTTCGCAATCCGAATATTTCAGCGCGGGAAGCTGGAATCTCTATATCCGGTACGCGTCGCTGGCTTTTCTTGCGGGACTGCTGTTTGCCACCTGGCGCTATATCCGCGACCGGGAACTGATCGGCGTTCAACTGCGGATCCCGTTCGAGTTGCTGTTGCACCTGGCCGTCCTTTGGGTCGCCAGCAGCGAATGGATCCACTGGATGGACATCGCCGACCCCGGGCAGTCGTACAAACTGGGACTGAGCATCCTCTGGGGCGTCTATGCCCTCCTTTTGATCGTGTTGGGCATCTGGCGGCGCAAAGGGTATCTGCGCATTTCGGCGATCGCGCTGTTCGGCGTTACCCTGCTCAAGCTATTCCTGTACGACATCGCCCATTTGAGTACGATCGGCAAAACGATCATTTTTGTGTCGCTCGGCGTTTTATTGCTGGTCATTTCGTTCCTTTACAATAAATACAAGAACACGATATTTGATGAAGCCTAGATATGGAGTCGTAAGTCGTAAGTCGAAAGTCATAAGTGGCGTTTCGTCAATTGACAATGATCATTTGTCGGTCTCTGCCAGCCATAGCTTTAGCGAAGGTGGAGTCAGTTGTCAGAGGGGAGTCGTAAGTCGTAAGTCGAAAGTCGTAAGTGGCGTTTCGGCCATCGGCAGCCGATTGCTTGGAAGAACTGTTGACGGTTCGCATCAACCTCGCATGCCGCGTGGCGGTTCAAATCAACCACCGGCCGAAGCTCCAAAAGAACAAAGACGTCAAATCACCAGATCACCAGTTCCTCGATTCCTCGATTCCTCGATTCCTCTCCTCCTCTTTCTCCTCCTCCCCCTCCTCGCAAGCGCCCAAATGGACCAATACCACTACAAGCGCCCCTTGCAAGGCATCAAGAACCAGTGGCACAAACTGACCCTGCCCGACGATATTTTCGGAAGATTGTCGCCCGATCTGTCGGATATCCGGATATTCGGGATCACGCCGGCCAAGGATACCCTGGAGGCGCCGTATATCCTGAAGGTGGCTGCTGATGAACGGGTGGAAACGGAGGTCCCCTTCAACCTGATCAACCAGACCTCCAACGACAAGGGGTTTTACTACACTTTTGAAGTGCCTGCCGACAGCATCATCAATACCATCGAATTCGATTTTGACCAGGAAAATTTCGACTGGCGCATTACCCTCGAAGGCAGCCAGGATCAAAAGGAGTGGTTTGCCATCGTCAAGGATTACCGGATTTTGGGGATCGAGAACGATATAACCGATTACCGGTTCACGCGCGTCAAATTCAAGGATGCCAAATACGCTTACGTCCGCCTTACCGTGCATACGGACACCGACCCCGAACTGGAAACGGCCAGGATCTGGGAACAATCCGTCGTAGAGGGCAGTTACCGTACTTATGCCGTTGACTCCACGCATATCGAGGAGGACAAGGATGAAAAACAAACGGTCATTGACCTGTTCCTGAAAATGCCCTTGCCCGCCACTTTTCTCCGGATCAATGTGGCGGATACCTTCGACTTTTACCGCCCGTTGTCCATCCAATACCTGAGGGACAGCGTGGAAACCCAGAACGGATGGCGATACCGCTTTGCCACCTTGTCGACCGGCACCCTGAGCTCGCTCGAAAAGCGCGAATTTCGGTTTGAAGGCGCGATCTCCCGGCAATGGCGGATCGTGGTGTACAACGATGACAACATGCCGCTGAATTTCGGGAAAATGGAGCTGAAAGGCTACGAACATACCCTTACCCTGCGGGTTACCACCCCCGCCGATTACTTTCTGGTTTACGGCCGCCGGAATGCCGTCAAACCCCTCTACGACATCGACCGGTTTGAGGACAATATCCCGGCCAGACTCACCGCCCTGTCTTTAGGGCCGGAAGAGGACATCCGGCAGGAAGAAGCCGCCGCCCGCCAACCCCTGTTTGCCAACAAGAACTGGCTCTGGGGGATCATGGGCATCGTGATCCTGGCACTCGGGTGGTTTACGGTGCGGATGATGAGGAAGAATGGTTGATTTGAGTGGCCGTTCAATAAAGTGTTTTCGCGCAAAGACGCAAAGATTTGATTTTTAGCAAGCTGCGCATGCTAAAAATCCGGTTGACACAAAATTCTGAACAGCCCCAGAAGCTAAGTTTTTTTCTGAACGGTCCCTGATTTGAAAATCCTCCTCCCAATCAACAAATCAACAGATCAACAGATCCCATCTTAAGCCAATCTTAAGAATCCCCTAATCCGCGTTTAAGGAATAATGCCGACTTTTGTACCATGAGAATTCTGGTGGTGGAAGACGAGCCCGGCATTGCCCAATTCCTCAAACAGGGACTGGAGGAAGAATCCTTTGCCGTAGACGTGGCGGAGGACGGCAACCAGGGGTTGGATATGGCCCTGACCGGCGAATACGACCTGCTGCTGCTCGACTGGATGCTGCCCGGCGTCAGCGGCATTGAGGTCTGCCGGCAGTTCAGGAAATCCTTTGCCGATACCCCCGTCATTTTTTTGACCGCCAAAGATACCGTCCAGGAAACGATCTTCGGCTTGCAGGCCGGCGCCAACGACTATATCAAGAAACCCTTCCATTTCGATGAACTGCTGGAACGCGTACGGGTGCAGTTGCGACCCAGATCGGGTGAACACGAGCAATTCACCCTGGGCAACATCACCCTGGATACCACGCTGCACCAGGTCTTCAAAAACGGAAAGCAGGTGCACCTGACCCAAAAGGAATTTGCACTGCTGGAATACCTGATGCGCAACAAGGGCAAGGTCTGCCGCCGGACCCGCATCATCGAAAGCGTCTGGGATATCCATTTCCAATACAATACGGGCATCATTGACGTGTACATCAATGCCATCCGCAAAAAACTGGATCTGCAGGGGGATGAGGATTATATTCAGACGGTGCGCGGGGTGGGGTATGTTGTGAGAGGGTGAGAGGGTGAGAGGGTGAGAGGGTGAGAGAGGGTGCGACTTTGTAATTAATCTGCAAAAATCAGGGGGATCAGCGGGACCGTTCAGCATTTTGTGTCAACAGAATTTTTAGCACGCGCAGCGTGATGAAAATTAAAGCTTTGCGTCTTTGCGTCTTTGCGCGAAAACACAATTTTGAACAGTCTCGGATCAGCGGGAAAAAATAACAATGAACTTCAACTATAAAAACAGGATTGCGCTAAACTTTCTCATAGCGTCGGCAGTGACCATTTCGCTGGTCTTCCTGGTTATTTATGCCGTGGTGCTGACGACTGTTTACCAAAACCTGGATCGCGCCGTTTCCTATGAGGCGATCAAGCATTCGCACGGGCTAACCTTCACCCGGGACAGCATTCATTTCCTGAACAGGGCCGAACTGGAAGAACGCGAACACCGCGAGGCGGACGTTATTCCCGTTTTCATCCAGATCATTGATGCCGATGGGAACCTGATGGACAAGTCGCCCAATTTGAAGGAGCAAGCCCTCAAATTCAACCCGGAAGATCCGGACGGGGACCATTTCAATACCATGCTCAACGGAAAGGCCATTCGCCAGTTGCAACTGCCCCTGATTTTCGAAGGGCAAACGCGGGGGTATGTGCTCGCTGCCATGTCGCTGGAGGATTCCAAAATGGTGATCGGGAAGTTGCGGAATATCCTGCTGGCCTTGTTCCCGCTCGTCCTGTTGAGCCTGTTCTTCATCACCCGCCTGCTGGCCGGGAAGAGCATTGCGCCCGTCGCCCGGATCACCGCCACGGCCGACCGGATCACCCGGAACAACCTCAACGAACGGATCGAACTCCCCAAAACGAAGGACGAACTCTATACGCTGGCCTCTTCCATCAACGAATTGCTGGAACGGATCGGGAATGCCATCGAACGCGAGCGCCAATTCACCTCGGACGCCTCCCACGAATTGCGCACCCCGCTCTCCGTCATCAAGGGCACGATGGAGGTCCTGATCCGGAAACCCAGGACGGAGGCCGAATACCGGGAAAAGATCGCCTACGCCCTGACCGAGATCGACCGCATGTCCAATACCATTGACCAATTGCTGATGCTGGCCCGGTTTGACAAGACGCCGGACCGACTCAACCGGCAATCCATTCAGCTGGTCCCCTTGCTTGACGACATCCTGCAGCGGTACGAACCGGAGATCATCCGCAAAAATCTGCAGATCAATATCGACGACAACGGCGAAGCGGAAGTGGAATCCGATCCTTATTATATCGACCTGATCCTGGATAATGTCATTTCCAACGCCATCAAATATTCCTTTGACGATTCCTCCATCCAGATCAGGGTGTTCAAAAAAGAAGGCGAAATTTTCTGTGAAATCACCGACCACGGCGTCGGCATACGCCAGGAAGATATCCCTTCCGTTTTTACGCCGTTCTTCCGTTCCGATGCCCTGAAACACAAGCGCATACCCGGCAACGGCCTCGGCCTGTCCATCGTAAAAAAGGCCTGTACCTTCATCAATGCCGATTTTACGCTGACCAGCCTGCCCAGTCAGGGCACAACCGCCACCCTCAAATTTTAAGCGAATCTTAAGAAAGGCTTCAGACTGGCTTTAGGAAGGGGCCCGACCTTTGCGGTATTAAACAAGAGTGGGAGAGGAAGAGCATGAGAGACGGTGAGCGATCACCCTTTCTCACGTCTCACGCCCTCTCACCTCTCTCACCCTCTTACCTTCGTATATGCTTGAGAGAATCATCCAATACAGCGTCCGGCACAAGCTCATCGTCCTGCTGTTTACGGCCGGCATCGCAGGGTTCGGCGTGTTTGCCCTGACCCATATCCCGATCGGCGCAGTGCCGGACGTGACCAACAACCAGGTGCAGGTCATCACCACTTCCAGGAACCTGGCCACCCAGGACGTCGAGAAATTCCTGACCTATCCGGTTGAGCTTGAAATGGCCAACCTGCCCGGCGT
This sequence comes from Lewinellaceae bacterium, assembly GCA_020636325.1. GTDB lineage: Bacteria > Bacteroidota > Bacteroidia > Chitinophagales > Saprospiraceae > JACJYC01. The sequence continues at coordinate 93,997 of JACJYC010000021.1, read as the reverse complement.
CAGGGAGATCCGGTCCATTTCCAAATTCGGCCTCTCCGTTGTCACTATCGTCTTTGAGGACAATCTGGGCACCTATCTGCCGCGGCAACTCATCGCGGAAAAGATCAAAAGCGCCCAGGAAAAGATCCCCGCGGGTTTCGGCACGCCGTTCATGGGGCCCGTATCCACCGGTCTGGGAGAAATCTACCAGTACATCATCGATGTGGACGAGGCGCACAAGGACAAATACACCATCACCGACCTGAGGACCATTCAGGACTGGATCGTCCGGCGGCAGCTTTCGGGCATTCCCGGGGTGGTGGAGGTGAACACCTGGGGCGGTTACCTGAAGCAGTACGAAGTGGCCGTCAATCCCGGTCAGCTGAGGGCGATGAACATTTCCGTTTCAGATGTTTATGCGGCGCTTGAAAAAAACAACAACGTTGCGGGCGGCGGGTATATCGAAAAGGTGCAGGAGAGCTACTTCATCCGCAGCGACGGCCTGGTTTCCTCCATTGAGGACATCGAAAATATAGTGGTAGCCAATCGGGACGGTATCCCCATTTATATCCGTGATGTGGGGAAGGTCGGATACGGCCACGCCACCCGGTTCGGCGCCATCACCGGCAACGGCGAAGGGGAAAAAGTGCTCGGTCAGGTGATGATGCTGAAGGATGCCGATTCAAAGGCCGTGATTGACCGGGTCAAGGCGCGGGTCGATGAGATCAGCCGGTCCCTGCCCGAAGGGATCCGGATCAACGCCTTCCTGGAAAGGAGCGAACTGATCGGCAAAACGACCTTCACCATAGCCGAAAACCTGATCCTGGGGTGCCTGATCGTCATCTTTGTGGTGGTCCTGCTGCTCGGCAATTTGCGGTCGGGGCTTGTGGTGGCATCCGTTATTCCCCTGTCCCTCCTGTTCGCGTTGTCATTGATGTACGTTTTCGGCGTCGACGCCAACCTGATGAGCCTGGGCGCCATCGACTTCGGCATCATCATCGACGGCGCCGTCATCATCGTGGAGTTCATCGCTTTCCGGATAACGGCCGAAGGCGGTCGGTTGCTGAAACTGGACCGGGAACAAAAGCAAAAGCACATAGACGATATCACCTACGACGGCGCTACCAAAATGATGCGGTCGGCGGTTTTCGGCCAGTTGATCATCATCATCGTATTCATCCCGATCCTTTCGCTGGCCAACGTGGAGGGCAAGATGTTCAAGCCGATGGCGCTGGTCTTTTGTTTTGCGCTCATCGGGGCCATGATCCTGTGTTTTACCTATATCCCGGTGATCGCTTCCATGTTCCTGAAGCCGTCGGACCCTGACAAAAGGACCATTTCTTCCATGCTCATCCGGTTCCTTGAGCGGGCGTACCGCCCTACCATCAGTTGGGCGCTCCGTTTCAAACCCCTGGTACTGGCATTGGGTGTGGCCATGCTGGCCGCCGTCGCCTGGTTGTTTTCCCGGATGGGCGGTGAATTTGTGCCGACCCTCGACGAAGGCGACTTTGTTATCCAGCCGGTTTTGAAAACGGGCACTTCCCTGAGCAAGACCATCGAACTCACCACCCGGATGGAGCAGATCCTGAAGGGGTTTCCGGAAGTGGAGCAGGTCGTGAGCCGGATCGGCGCCGCAGAGGTTCCGACCGACCCGATGTCGATGGAGGAAAGCGACGTGATCATCAAACTGAAGCCCATCAAACAGTGGGTGTCGGCTGTGACCAAGGATGAACTGGCCGATAAGTTCAAAGAAGCGCTTTCCATTATACCCGGAATCGATTATGAATTCACCCAACCCATCGAAATGCGGTTCAACGAGCTCATTACCGGCGTGAGAGCCGACCTGGCCATCAAGATCTTCGGGGAGGACCTGGATGTCCTGTACAAAAAGGCCCTGGAAGTGGAAAAAGCCATACAGGATGTCGAGGGCGCTTCCGATATCACCGTGGAAAAGGTGGCCGGTCTGCCCCAAATGAGTGTGGAATACGACCGCAGGAAGATCGCCAAATACGGCCTGAATATCGACGACCTCAACAAGGTGATCAGCATGGGATTTGCGGGGTTGCCCGCAGGTACCGTATTCGAAGGCGAGAAGCAGTTCGACCTGGTGATCCGCTTCGACGAAGAGCACCGGAAGGATATCGAGAACATCGAAACGGCGTCCGTTATCCTGACCGACGGGAGCCAGCTGCCACTCAGCGAGTTTGCCGATATCACCTATACCAAAGGCCCCGCCAAGATCTCGCGCGACAATACCAAGCGGCGCATTGTGGTGGGCGTGAACGTGCGGAACCGCGACCTTGAGTCGGTGGTCAAGGACGTACAGCGCATCATCAATGAGCAGATCAAACTGCCGGTAGGCTATACCATTTCCTACGGCGGTCAGTTCGAGAACCTCCGCAGCGCGCGTGCCAGGCTGATGGTAGCCGTGCCCATCGCACTGGTGTTGATCTTTGTATTGCTCTATTTCGCTTTTAACTCGGTCAAGGAAGCGCTGATGATCTACAGCGCCATTCCGCTGGCCTCGGTCGGCGGCGTGTTGTTGCTTTATCTGCGGGGGCTGCCGTTCAGCATTTCCGCCGGGGTCGGGTTTATTGCCCTGTTCGGCATTGCGGTGCTCAACGGCATCGTGTTGATCGAACATTTCAAGGAACTCAAGGCGCACGGCGTCACCAACATCAACAAACGGATCATCATGGGGACCCAGCAGCGTCTGCGACCGGTCCTGCTCACAGCCGCTGCCGCTGCGTTGGGCTTCCTGCCCATGGCGGTCTCCACATCGGCCGGCGCGGAAGTGCAGCGCCCCCTGGCAACGGTTGTCGTCGGCGGGTTGATCACGGCTACGGCCCTGACCTTGCTGATCCTGCCGGTGCTGTACGCTATTTTTGATCGCAAAGGGCATCACCCCAGTAAGAAACGGAAAGCAGGCATGCACCTGTTGCTGCCATTATTCCTGATACCTGCGATGGCCGGCGCCCAAGGCGGGCCCGTTACCCTGGAGCGGGCCATTGAGATCGGCCTGCGGCGCAACGCCGGCCTGAAAGCCGCATCCGCCCGGATCGATCAGGCGCAGCAATTGGTGAACACGGCCTTTGATCCGGATAAAACCCAGGTCTATTTCCATTACGATCAGAACAATATTGCCGAAAACGGATTGCCGCTCAAGGTCTGGGGGCTCAGCCAGTCGATCCGCTTCCCCTCGGTTTACGGCGCGCAGAAGCAGGTCAACCGGGACCAGGTAGCTTTATTGGACGCGCAACGCGGCGTGCAGGAGCGCCGGCTGAAAAAAGAGATCACCGGCGCCTGGTACGAGATCAATTACTGGCAGAACGTGCAACGACATTATCAGTATCTGGACAGCATTTACACCCGGTTTGCAGCGGCGGCCGCCAAAAGGTTCGAAGTGGGTGAAACCAACTACCTCGAACAATTGACCGCTGAGACCAAACAAAAGGAGATCGGCCTGGCCCTGGAGCAAACCCGGGATCAGATCGCCAACGCTTACGCCGCGCTCAATCAGTGGCTGCAATCGGATTCGATATATGAAATTCCATACGCACCCATGCAAAAACTGATAATGACGGCAATTGACACCATGGCCAACCCGGGGGTCCGGTATTATCAGGTCGCCGTCGAATCAGGCAAAAACGCGCTCGCTCTGGAAAAAAAGAAACTGCTGCCCGACCTGCACCTCACCGTGTTCAGGGGAAGCAACAACGGACCCGATGCCAAAGGGTACGCCGGGTTTCAGGCCGGGATCTCCGTCCCGCTGATGTTCGGCGCCCAGAAGGCCAGGATCAGCGCCGCCGAAACGGAAGTGCTGGCGCTCGGCCACGAAGCCGATGATTACCGCAACCAGCTGATGAGCCGCTACCGGGCCTTGACGGCAGAGATCAACCGGCTGGAAAAAGCGCTGGCCTTCTATGCCGAAAACGGGAAAAACCTGGCCGACGGGCTGGTTGCAAATGCGGTCAAGGCCTACCAAAACGGCGAGATCGACTTCTTTCAATACACCCAATTGCTGGAAAATGCAAAGACCATTGAAATGAATTATCTGGACAACCTGCACGCCTACAACCGGGCTGTGCTGGAAGCCGAATTTATTCTGAATTAAATCAGCATGAAACTGCCATGATAAAATACCACCTTCTGATAGCTGTTTTAGTCCTGATCCTGCCGGCCTGTTCGGAGAAAAAGCCGGAGACCATGCCGGAAACCAACAGCGCAGCGGCAACGGACGCGGAAGACCTGATCACCTTGTCTCCGGCCCAGTTCGAATCCTCGGCGATGCAAACCGGGCAAATGTCCGATCAGGTTTTTTCCAAGGCGATAAAAGCCAACGGCATGATCGATGTGCCGCCTGAGAACCAGGCCTCCGTCAGCGCTTATTTCGCCGGATACGTCAAGGATATCCGGCTGTTGCCCGGGGAAAAGGTGGCCAAAGGGCAGTTGCTGTTCACATTGGAAAACCCGGACTATGTCGGCATGCAACAGGATTACCTCGAAGCCAAAGGGCAACTGTCCTACCTCAAGGCGGACTATGAGCGGCAGAAAACGCTGGCCGAAGACAACGTGACCTCCCAGAAGAATTTCCTGAAGGCCGAATCTGAATACAACGTCACAATGGCCCGTTTCGAATCGCTGAAGAAAAAACTGTCTTTGATGAACATCGATCCCGGCCAGGTGTCGGAGGGAAATCTCCGGTCCACCATCAACATCGTAGCGCCCATCAGCGGGTACATTACCGGGGTGAATGCCAACAAAGGCATGTTCCTCAACCCATCGGATGTAGCCGTGACCATCACCAATGTGGACCATGTACACCTGGAGCTGAATGTGTTCGAAAAAGACATCCAACTGGTGAAGGAAGGCCAGCTTATCCGGTTCAATTCTGTGGAATCCGGCGGCAAATTGTACGAAGCCTCCGTGCACCTTGTCGGCAGAACGGTCGACCCCGCCACCCGGATCGTGAATATCCACGGCCACCTGGCCGACGAAAGCCAATCGTCCCTGTTCCCCCCGGGTATGTACATCGAGGCTGAGATCATCGTGGATGGGAAAACGGCAAAAGCGCTGCCCCGCGAGTCGGTGGTCGGCATTGAGGACAAATACTACGTACTGCTGAAAAGATCATCTGGCGATGACCTGACTTTTGAAAAAGCGGAGGTGCAGGTCGGCCGCATGGAAAACGGCTTCGCGGAGATCCTGAATGCGGCTGCTTTCGGGCCTGACGATGAGTTTTTGACGGTCGGGGCTTTTAGTTTGATCTCGGAGTGAGGGGAGGGGAGAGGGTGAGAGGGTGGTGAGAGGGTGAGAGGGTGAGAGGGTGAGAGAGGGTGAGAGAGGGTGAGAGGGTGGTGAGAGTGGGAGAGTCCGCCTTCGCTGGAGGCTTCGGCGGATGGGACCCGCCGCCGTAACGCTGGTGGCGTCACTATGGCGGATGGGAGGATGATAACCATTCCCCGGTTCTTCGGAATGGCTTTTTCAGGCGGTGCTTTTGTGGCATTTTTGATTTTCAACGGGTGAAAAAACAGGGAATGACCGTTAACTCGACGGATCTTTCCGGCCTATCAACGAAATAGGGTCGCTGTCTTGGTCCCCCCTACATTTGCAGCTGTTGACGGTTTTGCTGCCCCATACCGGGTATTCGTCTCTAAAAACCGGATGTTGATCCGATATTTGGATAAAAGACGAAACCCGGATAGGGGTAGAAGCTGTTCCATGCAATCTGTAAGTTGTTTTCTTAATCACCCGAAAATCAAATTATGCGTCTACTAACTCTATTGATCCTCTTTGCCGCAGGGATTCATGCGGCGTGGGGCCAGGAAACCAAATTCACCCTAAGCGGCCACGTAAGCGACGCCGGTTCCGGCGAAGAACTGATCGGCGCCAACATTTTCGAACCGGTCAGCGGCGCCGGCGCAGTCACCAATCTCTACGGGTTTTACTCGCTTACGCTGCCTGCCGGCCGTTACCGGATCGAATTTTCGTACATCGGCTATTCTTCCAGAATCCTGGACGTCAACCTGACGGAAAACAGGACCCTCAATGTCGAGATCGGCGAAGCGCCCATTTCCGTTGATGAGGTGGTGGTCACCGCCGAACGGGAAGACCGGAATGTGGAATCGGTGGCCATGAGCAAGGAAAAACTCTCCATTGAGAAGATCAAGACCATCCCCGTCGTTTTCGGCGAGGTCGACCTGATCAAGGCCATCCAGCTGCTGCCCGGCGTGCAGACGGTAGGAGAGGGGCAATCCGGCTTTTTTGTCCGCGGCGGCGGCAGCGACCAGAACATCCTGCTGCTCGACGAAGCGCCGGTGTACAACGCTTCCCACCTGCTCGGCTTCTTCTCGGTATTCAATGCCGACGCCATCAAGGATGTGCAATTGTACAAGGGCGGGATCCCGGCCAGCTACGGCGGCCGCCTGTCCTCGGTGCTCGACATCCGGATGAAGGACGGCAACAACAAGCAATTCAGCGGCTCAGGCGGTATCGGCACCATTTCCTCCAGGTTGACGCTGGAGGCGCCCATCGTCAAAGACAAGGGCTCCTTTATCGTCTCCGGCCGGCGGACCTACGTCGACGCCTTCCTTCCGCTGTTTGCCAACAACGACAGCACGCTCAAGGATTCAAAACTCTATTTCTACGACCTCAACCTCAAAGCCAATTACCAGCTGTCGGAAAAGGACCGCCTGTTCCTCTCGGGTTATTTCGGCAGGGACGTGTTCGGCGCCAGCAATGCGCGCGTGGAATGGGGCAACGGCACCGGCACCCTGCGCTGGAACCATATCTTCAGCAACAAGCTGTTTTCCAATCTGACCTTCATCTACAGCGATTTTGACTACGCCATCAGCCAGGAGGACAATGTGGAGGGTTTCAAATGGGATTCCAAAATCCGCGACCTGTCGGCCAAATTCGATTTCAATTATTTCCTCAATCCTAAGAACAGCATCAAATTCGGTTACCAGGGTATTCGCCACAGCTTTTCCCCGGGATACGCCCGCGGTACCGGCAGCGAAACGATCTATAACTCGCTGAAACTCCCGGAAACGACCTCGCTCGAACACGGCGTCTATATCGAGAACGAACAGGAGATCAGCCCGTCGCTGAGCGCTTCTTACGGCATCCGGGCCTCCCTGTTCCAAAACCTGGGCAAAGCCACCGTATACCATTACAACGAAAATTACCAGGTGACCGATTCGACGACCTACGGCGCCGGGAAGGTCTATAATTCCTATTTCAACCTGGAACCCCGGGTGGGACTGCGGCTCAAGATCGACGACGACAAATCGGTCAAGGCCAGCTACAACCGGATGGTGCAGTACATGCAACTGGCCTCCAACTCGCAATCCTCTTCCCCGCTGGATATCTGGTTCCCTTCGTCGCCCAACGTGAAGCCGCAGATCGCCGACCAGGTGGCCCTGGGTTATTTCCAGAACTTCCGCAACAACACCTACGAAACCTCCATTGAGGTGTATTACAAAAAGACCCGGAACGCGGTCGACTTCAAGGATTACGCCGAACTGCTCCTGAACGAATACCTCGAAGGCGAGCTCCGTTTCGGCGAGGCACGCGCTTACGGCGCTGAATTCCTGATCAGGAAGAACAAAGGCAAACTCACCGGCTGGATCGGTTATACCCTGTCCAAATCCGAACGCAGGATCAAAGAGATCAACAAGGGCAACTGGTATAACACCGACTACGATAAAACCCACGACGTGGCGGTTGTCATGACGTACGAACTGAACAAACGCAGCTCATTCTCCCTAAACTGGGTATACGGTACCGGCGCCCCCACGACCTTCCCGACCGGCAGGTTGTACTACAACGGAGAGGTCATCCCCGTGTATTCGGACCGCAATGCCTACCGCATGCCCGACTACCACCGCATGGACGTCAGCTACATCCTGAAAAACCGCGAAAAACCGGGCCGAAAACTGTTCTGGGACCTGAATTTTTCAATCTACAACGTCTACAACAGGCACAATCCCTATACGATCACCTTCAAGGAAGACAGCGAGAAACCGGGCGAGACCTACGCTGAAAAAACGTATCTGTTCCCGATACTGCCTTCTGTGACGTGGAATTTCCATTTTTAAAATCTCCCGCAGATCATTCAAAAAAAGAAATCATGAAACTTCAACATATCATATTCTTCCTGGCTGCCCTTTCCCTGGCCGCCTGCACCGAACGCATCGACATCAAACTGGACAACGAGGATACCCAGCGGCTGGTGGTCGACGCATGGCTGACCGATGAGGCCAAAGCGCACAAGGTGCAACTGACCCTGACCGGCGATTACTTCAGCAATATCCCTCCGGAACCGGTAACGGGCGCTGTGGTCCGCATCACCGACGGCGCGGAAACCTTTGACCTGACCGAAGCCTCTCCCGGGATTTACCTGACGGCCGATAACGTCAAAGGCATCCCCGGGCATACCTACACCCTGACCATCGACTGGGAAGGCCAGACCTATGAAGCCGTCTCAGCCCTGCGGGAGGTGGCGCCGATCGATAAGGTAGAAACCGAGAAATCCGACTTCCAGGATGAGGACACCGAAGAAACCGAATACTCGGTACTCCTCTATACCGTGGAGCCGCCGACCGAAGGCGACGCCTATTTCTGGAAAGCCTTCCTGGTGGACTCGCCCACCGACCTGACCCGCACCTACTGGGAGATCGCCGAAGACAAGTTTGTGAACGGCAGCCCCATCAACGGCGCCGAAGTCCTGATCATCGGCGGCGAACCGGAGGACGAATTTGTTTTCGAACAATACAACATCAGCCAGGCAGCATTCGATTTCTTTGTGGCCGTGCAGACGGAAACCCGGTACAAAGGCGGTATTTTCGATACGCCGCCCGCCAATATCCCGACCAACCTCAACAACGGCGCACTCGGCTTTTTTGTGGCGGCGGGCGTTGTGCGGGATACGGTGGTGATTAAGTAGAGGGTGAGAGGTGGTGAGAGGGTGAGAGGAGGTGAGAGGGTGAGAGAAGTGAGAGCGGTGAGAGGCGTGAGAGGAGGTGAGAGGAGGTGAGAGGAGGTGAGAGGAGGTGAGAGCGCGGTGTTTTAGGGGCCGTTCAGAATTTTGTGTCAACAGAATTTTCAGCACGCGCAGCGTGTTGAAAATTAAAACTTTGCGTCTTTGCGTCTTGGCGCGAAAACACTAATTTGAACAGTCCCGTGTTTTACATTGCAGCAAACTTTTGTCATCCCGGATTTTTGTGGTTTTGCTCCGGTTTGCCGGCTATCCCTTGCATACTACTCGTCAAAATGAGCAGAGTGGGTGACTTTGGGAGGGAGAGAGTGATTGAAAAGCAATGCCTTCACCCACTCTCTCGCTCCCTCTCTCTCCTTGTCTTTGCCCCTTTTGCAAAAATGTCCAGTAGTATGTCCTGTATGCCATTGTATTTTTGTTTTTCCTGGGAATTGGCGGATATTGAGCCCAATTTTACGAGTTATGCCGACCGCCGAAATGCTTGCCCTCCTGTCCGACCTCGTCCAACGGATCCATCCGCTGGAGGGGGAGGTTTGGGATGCCTTTTCCGGTATCTGGCAGCCTTTTGAAGCCGGCCGGAAGGAGATCCTGACCTCGGAAGGTGAAAAAGAGCGGTACCTGTATTTTGTGCTGGAAGGCGTACAGCGCGCTTATGCGTTGAATGAGGAAGGGCGCGACGCCACGCTGGTCTTTACCTACCCTTACTCCTTCGGCGGCGTCCTCGATGCATTTTTGCTGCAGCAACCTTCGCGGTACTGGTTTGAAACCCTGACGCCGAGCCTTTTTCTCCGGGCGACCTTTGCACAACTGGAGGAAACCATGGTCCGGCACCACGACGTGGAACGCCTGGTCCGGTTGGGCCTTACCGGCGCTTTTTCAGGGGTGCTGACCCGCCAGATCGAACTGCAATCCTGCAGCGCGGAAGAGCGCTTTCGCATCCTGATGAAGCGGAGTCCGCATCTGCTCACCATGGTGCCCCATAAATACCTGGCCAATTACCTGGGCATGGATCCCACCAATTTCAGCAAATTCCTCGGCAAGATCCGGTTGTGAAATCTTGGTTTTTACCAAGAACCGGTCAGGAACACCCGCCTAACTTTGCAGCATAAAAACAATCGAACATGCCGAGCACGCAACAGATCATCAAAGACCTCCGGCTGCAAACCGAATTGCACCTCCAAAAAACCATCGGTGAATGGCAAAATCTCCCGGCCCGCGAACTGTCCCAACAACCCGCAGAAGGGGCCTGGAGTGCCGCCCAATGCCTTGAACACCTCAATATCTACGGCCGCTATTACCTGCCGCTGTTCCGGAAAGCCGTTGAAAAAGGCAGAAAGAACGGGAAAGGCGGATCTGCCGATTTTCATTCCGGGTGGCTGGGCGCCTGGTTTACCAAACTGATCAAACCGAAGCAGGGCGGCGCGCTGAAGAGCAAGCTGAAGGCCGCAAGCCACGCCATGCCCGGCAACTCCGATCCGCACGCCGTGCTCGCCGAATTCATCGACCAGCAGGAGGAATTGCTGCAACTCCTCCAGGCAGCAACATCAGTCGACCTGAACAAGAACCGCATCCCCATCTCCATTGCGCCGGTGATCCGGCTCAAGTTCGGGGATACGTTGCAGTTTCTGGTGGCCCATATCCATCGCCATATGCTGCAGGCGGAGCGCGCGGTAATCGCTTCGAGGTCGCTGACCGCAGCGGAATAATTCGGGGATTTTCCTAACTTTAGCAGGGTAAATCGCCCTTGAGGCCAAGAAATGATCCTGCAGAAATTACCCGATCCCAATCATCCGAACAACCGGGATGCCGTACCGGTGCTCCACGACCATATCCTGTTTGCCGACCGCGTGACCAGCCGCTACGAATACCCAGAGCACGCTTCGGCCTTCGGATTGATGACGCTGCAAAAGGGGTGCGGCAGGCTGGTGATCAACCAGGCGCCGTATGACCTGGATGCCGTTACCTGCATGCCGGTGAATTCGGGCAGCCGCCTGTCGTTCTCACTCCCGGAAAAAGATACGGCGCCCGTATTCCTGTTTTTTGATTCATCCTTGCCGGGGGCGATACACCGCAGTCTGGTGCAATCCGAAACCCGGTTGCTGGACAACCCCGAACCGGATCAAAACCCGGACTTTTCCCTGCTGGAATACCGGTGCAACAAAGACACCGACCTGGACCTAAGCCTGCGGCTGCTGATTACATTGGGTAAGAGTTGTTCCTCTTTCGGCGCCTTGAAGGCCGATGCCATCATACGCGGCTTGCTGGAAAAGTGGATGGCTAAAAATGCGGTTGCCCGACAATTATCCGCCCGGCTGGAGGTGGTCAAACCGGCCACCCGCAATGAACTGTTCCGAAGATTGTCTGCCGCGCGGGAGTGGATCGACGCCCATTGCGAAGCGCATATCTCCCTGAACCAAATGGCCGGGGTCGCCGCGATGAACAGCCAGCATTTCCTCCGCCTGTTCAAACAGGTCTTCGGCACAACGCCCTACCGCTACCTGATCGATCTCCGGCTCGACCGCGCCAAACAACGGATCGAAAACAGCGACCAACCCGTCTCCGATATCTGCAAGGACCTGGGATATGAGAGCTTGTCTACCTTCAGCGGGCTGTTCCGGCGGCGGTTCGGGTTCTCTCCCAATCATCTGCGCGTGAGGTCTACCATATCAAGGTTAAAGGATAAGGTAGAAAGGTTAAAGAAGCCAAATGGCAGCGGCGGTGGCAACAATGAACCGATGATTGACAATTAAATGATTGTTAATTGTTGATGGAGGCGCCCGTCGCAAAGGCGGATCATTGCCCCGAGATTGTTCAAGATAGTGTTTTCTTCCGAAGATGGGAAGATGTAAAATTTTGATTTTCAACACACTACGCGTGTTAAAAATCCGGGTGACACAAAACTCTGAACGGCCCCTTGCCCGCCCGGCTTACTGACAACTGACAACGGCCCTTTCGCGTAACAAAAATGGACTTCTTCGATTTGTATGCGCAATACCGATGCCTTTCCACCTGATTGAGCTGCCCAATACAGCGGTCCGTTAGGATTGCCATATCTGTAGCACCCCGGCAACGACGTAAGCCACCGGCCTGTAGGGCCGGAATATGAAGATCTGCGACGCGGGTTGAAATCCATTCTATCCATATTTAATGAGACCGGTTCAGAATCGACCGATACGGATGTTGCTGTTTCGAAGCAATCACATACCGGCCCTACAGGCCGGGAACCAAATATTCGAACCGAGTGCTACAGATATCGCGGACCTGACGGCCCGCACGGCTGTTTTGTCATGAAGGAAGGATAACCTTACACGAAAGCTCCGTGACAACTGACAACTAATTTTCTCCATATCGAAGAAGCGCGCCCTTCCCCATTCCGGTAACTTTGCCCAAAAAAATACCATGCACACCAATCCATGGAGCGAATTCAAGCTCAGGGTCAATATCCGGACCGATATCCGAAAGGCCTTCGAGTGTTTTACCACCCCCGGCGGACTGGAATCCTGGTTCCTCCGGCAGGCCACCTTCGAGAATGCAGCGGGTGATGTTCGCGGCAAAGACGAACCCGTACAGGAAGGGGATACCTATGTGTTCTACTGGCACGGTTATCCCGATACGGCGGTGGAAAAAGGCAAGGTATTGAGCACCAACGGCGAGAATCGGTTCACCTTCACTTTTTCGCACAACTGCCCGGTGACGATCTCCATCTACCCCGAATGCGGCGAAACCATCGTAGAGTTGGTGGAAAGCAATCTGCCGACGGATGAAGCTACCATGATGCGGCACTACGTCGGCGATTCCAAAGGCTGGATCTTTTACCTGACCAACCTCAAATCCGTCCTCGAAACCGGCTACGACCTGCGAAACCGGAAGGTGGAGTTGACGGATGTGATTACGGCGTGAGATAGGGGAGGAATCGAGGAACTGAGGAATCGAGGAATCGAATCGTTTTCAGTTCCTCAATTCCTCGATTCCTCAATTCCTCAAAAACAAGAGCCATCCGGTGTCGTTGCCGATACGCGGATGGCTCAGGCCTGCATCGCAGGTTTTTCTGCTGTACGAAGTAGTTATGAACCTTTCAATAGTTCGCCCGGACATTCAGTTCCGGTTACCGGACACCGAAGCCGGATCAAGAAATCCGATCCCCCCGGTCGGACCAATCCAGCATTCAGTATCCGCAGGGACGAATAATTATCCGCCCACTATCTTGAATTGAAAAATATTCTTTCATCGCCAATTCCGGGCCAATGCCCGGTTTCCAGTCGTACAGTCGGCGGTTGGCAGTCCCCTGCCCCTAGCATCCAGTATCTAGTATCTAGCATCTAGCATCCAGCATCTAGCATCCCCCGTCCGCCATAGCTCCCCAAGAGCGAAGGCGGGCAGCATCCAGCATCCACCACGCCTCGGCGTGGCAGCATCTAGCATCCAGCATCTAGCATCCAGCTCACCTCCTAGTCCGGTCCAGGTACGCGCTGGCGCCCGGCCGCTGCAGCAATTCGTACAGCATTTCCTTGGCGCGGAACAATTGCGCTTTGACCGTACCCAGCGGCAGATCCAGCTCTGCGGCGATCTCTTCATAGCTGAGTTCGTCAAAATAGCGCAGTTCTATCATGACACGGTATTTTTCATTGAGTTGGTCCATCAGGGAGCGCATCAACTTGAGCCGCTGGCGGCGGATGATCTCCTCCTCGGGGTTGCGTACTTCAGCGTCGAGGCTGGCCGCGTAGTCCTGGTCGCTTTCCGGCTCGATAGGGTCATCGAGCGAGAGGCACCTCACGCGCTTTTTTCGCACGAAGTCGATGCCGTTGTTGATCGCGATCCGGAACAGCCAGGTGCTGAAGGCGAAGGTCGGCGCATAGAAGGCCAGTTTGGTAAAGGCCTTTCCGAACGCCTCCTGCGTCAGGTCGCACGCGTCTTCAGGGTTGTTGACCATGCGTTGCATCATCTGATACACTGAGTTCCAATATCGGTCCATCAATAAGCTGTAGGCGCGCTGATTTCCGGCGACTGCCTGCCTGACCAATTTGTAATCTTCTTCCGCTTTGCGGGATAGTACGGGATTATAACTTACTGCTTCCATGATGTATAATTACCGGTTTTTATGAGCAATACCGGCGAGAACAGGAAGTAATAAAGTGCTAGTGCAGCGTCGAGAACCGGAATCCAAGGCAAGAGATTTGACTCCCGGAATCGCTCCGACACGCGGCTGTATAACCAGGTTACTACTGCCATTCTCGCAATAAACAAGGAAAGCGCCATAAGGAGATGATCACCGGACAGGAGCAAGGCAACAAAGCAGGCATAGTGCAGAAAATGACTAGCCGCCGAGACGCCGAGCAACGCCTGATGGACCGGCCGGTAGTGAACACCGGCGCTCAAATGACGCGATTTTTGGAAGTAGAAACCTCGCCAGTCGCTTTTGGCCTCCGAAAAGGTAAAAGCTTCGGGCTGCAAAACAATTGCGGTCTGGCCGCCGCGAGCCGCTTCGGAAACGAACAAATCGTCGTCGCCGTAAGCGATGTGACCATGGCGTTTGAAACCTCCAACCCGATCGAACAGCGATTTGCGGTACGCAAGGTTGCGGCCAACGCCCATGTAAGGTAAACCTAAGAGTGCTAATGAAAGGTACTGGATAGCCGTAAAAAGTGTCTCAAAGCGTATGAAGCGGTTCAAAAAGCCGCTATGGGTGAGATAGGGCCCGAAACCTAGGACAATGTTGACATTCTCCGTAAAAGCAGCCTGCATTCTGTTGATCCATTCGGAAGAAGCGGGCCGGCAATCGGCGTCTGTCAAAAGTAATTTTTCGTATCGAGCCTCTTTGATGCCCAGTGAAAGTGCCGCCTTCTTACCAGGCTGCTTTTTGTCTTTCACCAAGACTGGGCGCAATATCGGATAATTTTTTTGAAACGACAAAATAATTTTTTCACTTTCGTCCGAAGAATCGTCGTCAACGACAATTACCTCGTAGGAACGGTAGTTTTGATTTAGAATATGGGGCAGGTTCTTGCGCAGATTTTCCGCCTCGTTGCGCGCGCAAATGATCACGGATACGCCTTCCTCCGGCGCCGAAGCCGGCTCCTGGTCCGGATCGTATCGGGCCAGCCGGGCATAAACCCCCAGCCAGAGGACGAGCTGGACGGCAGTGGCGAGGATCAGGCCGGTGAGGAAGAGGCAGGATAAGAGCATTTGCAAAGATAGGATTTTGGTAGATGTCCTGACTTGGGTGAAGGGTCGTCGGGGATGTTGATCTGTTGATTGGGACCGTTCAGGATTTTGTGTCAACCGGATTTTTAGGATGCGCAGCTTGCTAAAAATCAGATCTTTGCGTCCTTGCGTCTTTGCGTGAAAACACTGTTTTGAACAGTCTCTGTTGATTCGTTGATCTGCCGCCTTTTTACACCTTGGAGGGAAACACTCTTTTGAACACGCTCAAATTCCAATCAATCCATCAAACGCCGAGCCAACCCCGCCAGATCCTCCCGCGTCGCCTTCATCTTCTCCCGCTCCCCGCCCGAAAGCCCGCGCCATTTCCGCTCGCTCCGCCACAACCGCAGAATCTTGTTGTACCGCCACAGCCACCAGGCCGACAACGGGAGCGAGGTCAGGTAGACGATCCACCAATAACCCGGCACATAAGCGGACACCAACCGCGTTTGCAACCAGTAGAACAACGGCACCGTGAGCGCACCAAGGGCGAATTTGACCGTGCTGGTATAGCCGATATAAATGTTCAGCTTTTTAGCCAGCCATTTCGGAATGCCGATCGGCAGGATATGGTTGAGATAACCGTACAGGAACGGCAGAAAACCGGCGATCGCGGCGACTATATGACCCCCGCCGCCGTTTTTGACCGTGATATCCCGGACGCCGGATGCAAAGTAGACGGCAGCTCTTTCCAACAGATCGGCGTAAGCGTCGGGTTGTGCTTTGTGCAAATCAGCCAGCCGGACAGTCAACTCTTTTTCCCTGCGGAAACGGGCCTCGCCCTTGAGGGGTTCCTCATGCTGCAGCATGGATTCCAGTCCGCGGGCCAGCCCGTCCTCCGTTGCGTCGGTTGTGTCGATGAGCGAATCGCGCAGGCGGTTCTCCAGCAGGGTCGTAACGTCCCGAACCGTGCCTTGCGGATCTTTTTCATAAGCCTCCCTGAAATCGGCAAACCGGATGGGCTCGGCGGCATTCACCACCAGGCGGCCGCCGCAATGCAGAAAACTGCCGTACGACAGCCCCACCGGCTGGATGATCAACCCCAGAGCGTAATCCGCCTTTGATTCGGCGCTGAAGCCGATCCGGGCCGTACCCGTTTTGAGGGGGCGCAATCTGCGCTCCATTTCGCTGCCGCCCTCCGGTGCGATGTACAGGGTGCCGCCGCCGGCCAGAAAGGCGTCGCAGCGGGCAAAAGCCTCGTCGTTTTGCAAGGGCTTGCCGCCGGTATCGGCCGGCCGCTGGATGGGGATGCAGTACAGGGTATTGAACAGCCAGTTGGTGAACGGCGTGGAAAACAGCCCGGCGTTGGCCAGGAAAAAGACCTGTTCATCCACCTTGGCAGCCGTATTCAGTACGTCCATCAAGGTGTTGGGGTGGTTGGATACCAGCAGGGCGGGGCCTTTGAAGCGGAGCCGTTCCCGGTTCAGCACCACCGTATCCGGATAGTAGATCCGCGCCCCGGTCCGGACGGTGACCTTAAACAAAAAATACAGGAATCGGAGTATCGGATTCAATGCCTATACCTTGAAATTGAGCAGGAAGTCCCTGATATACTGGTCAAAAACCGGCCCTTCGTCGAAGTGGAATTTCACCTCTACCGGCAAGGCAAATATAGGCAATCGGTTCTCAAGCAGGAACTCCCGGTGCAATTCCAGGCGGGTGGCGTCCTTTTCCGTGGTCAGGATCACCTTCCTGTCCGACTCCAGGCGTTGGAACTCCGTGTGCAGTTGGCCGATCTCCCCTTTGTCAAAAAAGTGGTGATCCTCATAGGCCATCACCTTGACCGAGGCGGCCGTTTGTTCCAGATAGGACAACAGGTAGTCCTTTTTGGCAATGGCGCAAATGAGCAATACATCCCAATCCTGGGTCAGGTCGACCCGGTAACGCGGATTGAAGATATAATAAGGCGACCCGTAACCGTAATAGGAGAAGAACAGGCGCTGGTTGGGCTGCGGCGCGATCTCCTTGCGCAGGGCTTCCGCTTTTTCGATTGTGAGGTCTTCAGGGCATTTGCTTACAATGATGGTATCTGCCCGTTTGTAGGCGTTGGGCCATTCCCGCAACCGGCCCGAAGGCAGCGGGAAATCCCGGGTAAACGGCTTGTCGTATTCGGTCAGCAGGAGGTTCATGCCGGGCTTGACGGCGCGGTGTTGATAGGCGTCATCCAGCAGGATAAGCTGGGCTTCGGGGTGGTCGGAAATGATGCGCGGGATGCCGAATGCCCGGTTCTCAGCCACCACGGCCAGAATATCCGGGAATTTGCGCTTGAACTGAAGCGGTTCGTCCCCCGCCTGTTCGGCATTCATATAGGAATAGACCTCCATGTACCCGCGCGTCTTTCGGCCGTATCCGCGACTCAGGGTGGCGATGTTGAGATAGTCCTTGAGCAACCGGATCAGGTACTCGATATGGGGCGTTTTGCCGGATCCGCCGACGGAAAGATTGCCGATGGAAATGACCGGAAAATTGAATTGGACGGATTTGAGCAAGCCCGTCCGGTAGAAGAAACTGTTCAGCGCCGCTCCCAGTCCGTATAACAGGGAAAAAGGTGCGAGAAGGATCTTGACGAGGATATTCTGGATCATGAAACGTAGTCAGGCAGATCCTGCGGTTTAAGTCGTAAGTGGTAAGTCGTAAGTAGCCCGTACAACCGACTTACCACTTACGACTTACGACTTAAGACTTCCCACTGGAATCTGCAAGGTGTAATCAATGAGAACACCCTGACCCGCGGACTGGTTTTATTTATTTTCCCCCTCCATTGCGCCGAAGTCGAAGAGCAGGGAGAACCGCAGGGTATTGTCCAGCGGATTCCGGTTGTTGGTGGTCGGCACGAGGTAGGAGAAGTTCAGGCCGAAGATGTTGTATTTCAAGCCCAGACCCGCCGTGAAATATTTGCGGCCGCCCTTTTGCGAATTCTCGGTGTAGTAGCCGGCGCGAACGGCGAATTGTTTGTCGTACCAGTATTCCGCGCCGAAGCTGAAATTGAATTCTTTCAATTCTTCGCTGAACCCTTCCGGGGCATCGCTCCAGGAGGAGAACAGGGCCCGGACGGTAGGCACTTCGCGCTGGTCGGAAACGCCGTTGTTGTCCTTATCGCAATCCTGCTTGCTCCCGACACAAGGCGTCGGCACCAGCAATTTGTTCACATCGGCGGCCAGGGTGAACGTGTTGTAATCGTCCAGCTCCAGTTCCCAGGCGGCGCCCAGGCCGAAGTTGGCCGGCAGGAAGTCGCGCAGGGTGGAGGCGGTATAGGTGATCTTGGAACCGATATTCGTCACGGCCAGACCTACGCTGAGGTTGGATTCGCCGCTGTTCATTTCGATCGGGGTGCGGTAGTACATGCCGATATCCGCAGCGCCGGCAAGGCCCGCTTCGATGACCTCGCCGCCTTCCAGTTGCTGGCCGGCGGCCAGGTTGGAATAGATGAACTTACCCGTGATGGAGGCGGAGAACTTATCCGTCAGTTTCCTGGAATAAGCGGCCGATACTTCAAATTCATTCGGCCGGCCGGTTTGCAGCGGCATGGCGTTGATGTCCGTAAACTGGATGCTGCCCAGGGAGAAATACCGCAGGCCGAATCCGACGGTCTGGAGCTCGTTCAACTTGTAATATCCGGTCAGGTAAGCCAGGTAAACGTCGTTGAGCCCCAGCGCGCGAAGCCATGGGGTATAAGTTGCCGATACGGCCACATCTTCTTCTGCAAAAGCCAGCTTGGCGGCATTGAAATGCATGGCGTTCGGGTCAGGGGAAGTGGCCATGCCTACATCGCCCATGGCGCCTGAACGGGCGTCGGCAACGATCCGCAGGAACGGAACGGCCGTAACTACCGTATTGATGCAGGGCGAACCGTCGGGATTGATGAGCGAACCATTAGGCCCTTCCGTACAAAACTGGGCCTGTACCTGGACGGAAGTCAACGCAATGCCGAGGGCCAAACCAACACTTCGTAAAACTCGATTTTTCATGTGGTCTACTTGTCTTTTTCAAAAATTGTGCAAAAATAATCATTGCTTGCCAATCCGCAGCTTTTTAAGTTTTTAACAAAAAGCTTCCGGATCAGACAGGGATAATTGTTAAGGTTTTTAACAAATTCCTTGCCAAATATAGATACGCAAAAAGCGCCTTAATATTGCAGTATAAGAACGAATTAGGAAAAATGTGATTCAGCGCTTGTTATTTCAGGATGACGAGTTTGGAAAAGTCGCTTTCTCCCTTCAGGTCCAGGTCCGGAGCCCGCACTTTGACCTTGTAGAGATAGACCCCTCTGCCCAGCCGGTCGCCGTAGTCGTCGCGGCCGTCCCACTGGATGCAGTCATCTCTGCGCAGCGCACCGTCCGACAGCATGCTGGCCTCGATCGTTTTGACCAACCTGCCGGATATGGTGTAGATCTGGACCAGCACATCCAGGCTGACATTCTCAAAATTGTGATCGAACTGAAAACAGGTCTGGTCCGTAAACGGATTGGGGAAGTTCAACACGTGTTCCAGGGCGATCCCTTCCGAGGAAGCGACGACGAATTCCGTGAACCCCTCGCTGTTATTGTTGGCCACATCCCAGGCTGAAACCCGGATCTGATGACGGCCTTCCTCCAGCGCGGACATGGGGTAACGCACTGTCCCTTTTGTATAATCGTCCGTGTCGGCCTCATAGAAATCATTCAGCACGATCGAACTCTGGGTATTCTTGTCCAGCACGCCCTCCAGGTCGTGCCCGATGCTGTTGCCCACCACGTTGATGCCGTTCTCATCTTCCAGTTTGACCAGCAGGACCGGATCTTTATCCGTGATGCCGCCGAATGCAAAACCGTCGGAATTCATGAACACCTCAACTTTCGGTCCTTCCTTGTCGCTCAGGGCATTGCCGGAAGTGCCGCCGATCACTACGCCGTCGTAGTGGCCCGCCGCGTCGAGCTGCTGATCCGGGTCGGCGGCGTAATAGCTGATCTTGCCCTTGCCGAATTCGAAATTGATATCCTTGGGCATGACGAAGGTGAACTGGAACTGCCCGTTGGTAACGGATGCCTTTCCCTTGAACAGGACGCTTTTCTGCAGTTTGAAGGTAATGACCTTGCTGGTTTTGTCCTGTCCGAGGGTGGTTACGTCCAGTTTTTTATCGTAAATGGTGGGGTAGACCAGGCCGTTGAAGTTGGTAGCGGGCTGGCCTGTTTCGTCGAGAACCATCCCGCTGATGGTCACTTTCTGGAGCGCCTTGAGCGTGTCGGGCTGACTGCCGGTGACGGGTTTGCCGTCGATGGCGGTGGTGGCAACGCCGTAGTTGGGCACCGGGATAAGCATGGCCGGGTCGCCGATCAGGGTGAATTTGCGGGTATTGGTGGTGAACCCGCTGGACAGGTTCGAGTTTTTACCTCGCCGGAAAGCGTCGCCCAGGGTCAGGATCTTGCCGTTGTCGCGCTGGAAGAGGTTGAGCAAGGTCACCTCGGTCAGGTAGGCGTTCTCGTTGGCGTACACCGGGCGCGTTGTGGTCAGGAGGCCTACCGCGCCGCCGTTGGGGTTGAGGAACGATTCTTCGCCTGCTGATACGAATGACGGGTCGTCGTAACCGGTGAACGAGCAGGTGGCGGTTACAAGGAGGGTAAGGTGGTCATAGTTTGTCCAGCTGCGGATATCCGGAATGTTCAGCACCCGTTCCTGGGCCCATCCTTTCGGGCCGCCATGGCCCAGGTAGACCATGGCCAGCACGCCGCGGTACAGCGACCGGCCGATGGCTTCGTTCACAGCGGGGAACCGGTCGCCGGCAGGCGTGGCTTCCTGCGGGTAGGCGTCCAGGAACAGTTTGTCGACATTGAAGTCGGGGAAATTCTGCAGTACCTTCTCGGCAATTTCGTCGGCGTCCATGGTGTGGGCGCTGCTGTCCTCGTCGTCGCCGACAAAAACCAGGCGGTTGCGCCAGTCGCCGAATGCTTTGGGGCTGGTGTCGTAATGGATGATCTTATCGACGGAAAGCTCTGCCTCTTCCAGGGTTTTAACCGGGAGCCGGCCTATCGATACGTTGAGCTTACCCTGTACCGGGTCCGCTGCGCTGCTGCCGTTGAGCACGCCGAAGTAGTCGTCGGCCGGAAAGGCATAGATCGAATTGAGCGACCGGGTCTGGTAGGTCGGGATGAAATTTCCGCCCAACCCGTAGACATCCCTCGAATCGAAGGAACCGTCGCCGATCAGGAGGCAATAGGCAAAGTTCTCATAGCGATCATAGACCATTTTAACCAGATCGCGGATAGCGGCGGGGTCGAGTTTGCCGGAGGCGAATTCGTTATAAATATCCGCCACGTTGACCGTCTCAACGGTCAGTCCGCTGTGGCTCCGGCGGTGTTCGGCCAGTTTTTCGGCGGCGGCTTCAAAATCCGGGTGGTAGACGATCACCATGTCTACAGGCGAAAGGCCCAGCCGGTGCAGGTTCTGGTTGGGAATCTTGCCCACGGCTTCAGCCTTGAGCAGGGTTTGCGCCGGGTTGAAAGCGACGAACTGCTGCAATTCGCCGGTATTGGCGACGCCGTAAGACAGGGTCGTGCCGCTCCGCTGCGCCTGCTGGCTCAACGGCGACAAGGGGTTGGTAATATCCCAGATCAGGATGCCGTCGGCGGCTTGTTGCAGGTTGTAGGTGGCATTGCCGTAATCCAGGGCGGCCGGATCCCGGAAGGCCATCTGGTCGCCGGTCATGATCAGTTTCCGGCGGGCGGTGACCTGTATGAAGTCGAGCCAGCCTTCCGTTTCCTGACTGGCCCCTGCCGGTACGGGATACGCTACCTTGAAGTCGACATTGTCCTGGCTCAAAGTCACGTTCGTGTTCACGGCGGCCCGGTTGGCATAGCTGTCGGTATAGTCGCTGGAAGTGCCTACGCGGGTACTGGAAGCCAGCGAACTCTGGAGGTTGGAGCCGGCGTTCACCTGGACCTGGAACCTGGAACTTACGTTGGCGCGCAGGACCATTTCCACCCGGACCTCAGCGGGTTCGCCGGTAGCGATATTGGGAAAAGTGAACAGGTTTTTGTAGGAATATTCCCGGGCGGTTTTGAACCAGTCGCCGAACCAATCCTGGCCGGCGCCCATGCGGGTGGTCGTCCAGTCGTACAACAGGTTTTGCCGGTCTTCTTCCACCCGGCGGTAATCGGAGAACTGGGTGGAAGAAAATTCCGGCGCCTGGATATTGTTCCGGGCTTCAACCCGGAGTCCGTTGCCCGAACTGATCTTGATGAAATAATAATTCCGGGCATCGTGGATGTTCTTCTGCATGGTGAAGGTGCGGGCGTCCGGATCAAAGGTCCACTTGTCGGGGCCTTCCGCATAGAAGAGGATATAATCGCCGGAATCGAATTTGCCGTCGCCTTCGCCCTGTACGGCGATCCGGTTTTCCTGGAGGTCGTCAAGCCGGTCGGCAACGCTGTAGGCCGGTACCATGCCGCCGCCGTTCCCGAGTATCTTGATGGTGCGGGGGTCGATCTGGTCCAGGTTCTCGATACCGAGGTCTTTTTTCAGGAAGTCGTAGGTCAGTTTGTAAACGCCGTTTTCCGCCACGGCAATTTTATAGATATCCCCGTCTGCGAGGGCCGACGTTTCGGCATAAACCGGCCCGCGCGGGGCGCCGGCCTGGTCCGGTATGAGGGTAACCTGGAGGGTGAAGTCCACCAATCGCCGGTAGCGATCGCCGTCGCGGACAATGGGCGTAAAGGCGACAATGCCGGAAAATTGCCGGCGGTCGCGTTCTACCCGGGTCTCGAACCGCAGGTCGGAGCCGATAGCGGATTGCCCGGGGGCGCCTTGCCAGGGCAGGTCTTCATAACGGGCATCGAGAACAGTAACCCGCAGCGATCCCGGGCCGCTGACCGGAATTTCAGCGCTGTAGAAAGGCACGCCTGGGTAGCGTTCGCCGATGGCGCCGCCTTTGAAGGACCATTGTTGGTATTCGCCTTCGGGGCCCTGTACGGTTGCCGGCGCTGCACTCCATTCCAGGCTCTCCCGTATGGTGGTCTGGGCCTGGACGGCAAACGCCAGCGAGAGCATCAGGCCGAATGCGAGGTAAAACTTCTTCATACTCAATACCCGTAATTTGAACTGCAAAGATAACGACCTCCTGCGGGGCATATTGTTATTTAACAAGCCGAGGTGGAAAAAGGTCTTGCGGATAACCAAATTTGGGGATGCGCTTGTTTGTTGATTTGCCGCCTTCGCCAAGGCTCCGGCGGCCGGAGGTTGATGCGTTGAATTGCCGCCTTCGCCGAGGCTACGGCCGCCGGAGGGTTATTTGCCGCCTTTGCTCTTTTGGAGCTACGTCGGCCGGTGGTTGATTTGAATACGATCACGCTCAAATCAACAGATCAACAGCCTTACCCTGAAAACCCTTTGCCAAGCCATTCTGGTTCGGCTTGTATTTTACCACATCAGGATCATAAGGACACATAAGAAGAGCTAATGCAATTGCGCAGAGGCGCAATTGTAATGAAAAACTTATGTGAACTTATATGCCTGATCCCGCCTTGCGGGACAAGTTGTGGTAAAAAAACAATGGTTCATTCAGAATTTTACCTACCGCATCCAAACATCCCGTTGCGGGAAAGGGATGGTAACGTTATTTTCGCGGAAGAGGCGGTCGATCTCAAAGCGCATGTCGCTGCGGACGTCCTCGATCTTGAGGAATTCCCTGGACCAGAAGAAGAGCTCGAAATCGAGGGAAGAGTCGCCGAAATTCATGAAACGGACGAACGGCGCCGGTTTTTTCAGGGATTTGGGGTGCGCTTCGGCTACCTGCAATAGTATTTTTCTGACCAATTCGGTATCCGACCCATAGGCGACGCCGACGCTGACGGTGAACCGGGCCTTGAGCTCATCGTGACTCCAGTTGACCACCTTGTCGGCAACCAGCTTGGAGTTGGGCAGGATGACCGTCCGGTTGTCGCGCGTTTCTACCAGGGAGGTGCGCAAGCCGATCTTGCGGACCGTACCGATCAGGCCGTCCACATCCAGGACGTCGCCGACCTCGACTGCTCGTTCGGAAAGCAGGATCACCCCGCAAACGAGGTCGTTGAAGGTTTGCTGGAGGCCCAGTCCCAAACCGACCAGCAGCGCTGCGGCGCCGCCCCACAGCAAGGTGAGTTTCAACCCCGCCACTTCCAGGGCCCAAAGCAGGGCCAGGGTATAGATGACGTATTTGAGCAGTTGGTTGACGGCGTATTGCGCGCCGATATCCACGCTGCGGTTTTGAAAATAGGGGAACAGCGCCAGTTCGGAAACGATCCAGACCAGGAATCGCGCGCCGACGAGGATGATGACGGCCTGCAGGAGTTGTGAAAAACTGGACTGTACGGTGGCGAACGTGAAAGAGAGGTTGAAGTCCATGATCCCGAACAGCAGAAAAACCGCCCCGAGATAGATCAGCGGCTGCGCCATTCGCCTGGGCGGCAGTGGCGGGCGGGAGGCTTCCACGTTCGGCGCGATATTGCGCATGGCTTCCTGTTTGATCGAATAATTGTGGGCCAGTATCCTGGAAATGATCCGGTCGACGAGGCGGGCGGCAAAAAAAACGGCCAGGATAACGATCAGGGTGGATGTCCGGAAATAGTAGGTGAATCCCTCGTACAACATCGGATTCAGGCCTGTTATGGGGAGCAGTGCGGCGGCCAGCAGCAGTATGAAGACCAGGCCGGTCAGGCGGCGGGTACGGCGTTGCTCTTCCAGGGAGATCTCTTCAATGCGGAAATACCTGGGGAGCCACCGCCTGAAAGTCAGCCTGAAGACCGTCAGCAAAGCGCCGAATGACAGCAGGGACAGGCAAAGTTCACCTACTGTGATGACTTCACCATAGATCTGCACTACCTTTTCATCGAGTAATTCGTTCAGGTTCATTTCAGGGGCGTTGGCGGTTCTGTTCCCGCAAATATAACAAAGTTAGCAGGAAAGGTTGCCGCTTCCCGGCGGTCGGGACTTCCGGAAAGCCGGGAATTTAAAAAGAAGCCAAAAACGGATATGTGTCGAAAGATTATCCCACATGGTATAAAAAATCAGTCATTTCAGCGCAAGGAATTGGCTTTGCACCGGCGTACCCCGTAACTTTGTTGAATTGTGAACATTGAATTTATCCAATAAAATCTATTTTGATATGGATACCAGATACGACAGATCTCAGGAAGTAATCAAAAACCACGTGCTGATCTCTATGGGCGCAGGGTTGGTGCCCATTCCGATCCTCGATATTGCCGCTGTTACGGCGGTTCAGATCGATATGCTCAAGCAACTGGCGCGCGTCTATGACGTTTCCTTTTCCGAAAATTCGGGCAAAGGGATCCTGTCGGCGCTTACCGGCAGCACGCTGGCCCGCGTGGGCGCCAGCATGGTGAAGGCCATCCCGGGTATCGGCACGCTTTTCGGCGGGTTGTCGATGGCCATCATGTCGGGGGCTTCCACCTATGCCGTCGGTCAGGTCTTCCAGCAGCACTTCAGCGCGGGAGGCGATTTTTCCGATTTTGATCCGCTCAAAGCCCGCGACAACTACGAAGAAGAACTCCGCAAAGGCAAGGAAAAAGCCGCCCAGTGGAAGAGTGAAAAAGACCGGTACGCCAAAACGGATGACCCCAACGATGAGATCCTGCGGCAATTGTCGCAAATCGGCGAGCTGAAAGAAAAAGGCATTCTTTCGGAAGAGGAATTCCAGAAGATGAAAGAGCGCCTGATGGAGAAAATGCAGTAATCTTTTTCAGTTTAGCCGACTCGGTATTGGGATGATCCGGAAATTGTTTTAATTTGCAAAAGCAACGCGGATCATCCCTGGACCGGATGCGCTTTTTACCGTAAGCATGCCCTCGCTTTTATCCAAAAGACGGCCGGCTGCCGGCTAAAGACGGTCGACCCCGCACCGGGTTATACACGGGATGAGCCCTATACTCCCTTGGTATGTACCGGATTGGTTTCGACGCAAAAAGACTATTCAATAATTTTACCGGACTTGGAAACTACAGCCGAACGTTGGTCCAAAACCTGGCTAATTATTTCCCGGAGAACGATTACTACCTGTTCACACCCAAAGTCGTCAAAAACGGGGAAACCCAGTTTTTCCTGAACAGCCCCCTGTTCACCGTCCAGCAACCCCGGCACGGATGGCCTGCCTGGTGGCGGACAGCCGGCATCAAAAAAGACCTTCGGAAGCACCATATCCAGCTCTTTCACGGCCTGAGCCACGAGATTCCCGTCGGTATCCGAAAAACCGGCATCAAATCGGTGGTCACCATTCACGACCTGCTCTTCAAACGCTTTACAGGCCAGTACAACGCTGCCGACCGATATATCTACGACCTCAAATTCCGCTATGCCTGCCGGAATGCCGACCGGATCATCGCCATCAGCGAGGCTACCAAAGCGGATATCATGAATGATTACGGAATCCCGGAAGAGAAAATCCGCGTCGTTTACCAGTCCTGCAACGAACGTTTCATGCAGGAACGGTCCAATCGCACCATCGATCAGATGCTGGCCAAATACAACCTTCCCAGGGACTATTTGCTGTATGTCGGCGCCATCGTTGAGCGCAAAAACCTGCTCGGGGTGGTAAAGGCCCTGGAAATCCTGCCCGCCTCGGTCGATCTGCCGCTGGTGGTGGTGGGCCGGGGCGGCCAATACGAGATGGAGGTGAAAAATTACCTGTCGGCTGCCAACCTGGCCGGCCGGGTTCTCTTTATCCAACCCGATTTTGCGGACCTGCCGCCGCTTTACCAACAGGCCGATGTATTTGTCTACCCGTCCTTCGGCGAAGGCTTCGGTATTCCGATCCTCGAGGCCCTGTTCAGCGAAACGCCCGTGGTCACTTCCAACCTTTCGTCCTTGCCGGAAGCGGCCGGCCCCCATTCCTGCCTCATCGATCCGGCCAGCCCTGAAGCCATCGCCGCCGGTATCGAAAAGGTACTGACGGATTCGGATTACCGCTCGACGATGATCAGGGAAGGCTATCAATATGCCCAGCGCTTCAAAGGCGAACCGCTGACGCGGCAATTGATGGGGATTTATGACAGGATACTGGGGGGGTGATGCTTGATAGTTGATACTGGATACTGCCCGACTTCGCCGGAGGCTTCGTCGGACGGAGGATGCTTGATGCTTGATACTGGATGCTTGATGCTGCCACGCCGCGGCGTGGTGGATGCTGCCGCCGTCGCCTCAGGGCTATGGCGGACGGGGGACGGCCAGATTGCGACGCATCATCATGCGTCGCTACTTACGATTGACCACCACATACCGGCCCTACAGGCCGGAAACGTAAAAATGCCCCCGACTGCTACCGACATGGCGGACCTGACGGCCCGCGCTGCCGATGAATAGCTGAAACGTTGCCACACCCCGACTTACGACTTACGACTTACAACTTACGACTTACAACTTACAACTTACGACTTACAACAAAAGCATGAGCAAGGACAAGATTCTGATCCGGGTGAAAAAGCGGATGCCGAGGTCTGCGGGACGGGTAGAGTTATCCATTGACCTGGAGATGGCGGCTGATGAGCTGGTGGCCATAACGGGGCAGTCGGGCAGCGGCAAGTCGACCTTGTTGCGGATCATTTCGGGGTTGGAGCGCCCGGACGAAGGGGTGATCCATTTTCGCGGAACGGTCTGGCTGGATACGGCCGCCCGGATCAACCTGCCGCCTCAACGGCGGGCTGCGGCATTGGTATTCCAGGATTACGCCTTGTTTCCGCACTGGACGGTTCGGCAGAATATAAACTTTGCGTTGGGGCGGCAGCAAAACGATGCCGTGGTGGATGAGCTGCTGGAGGCGACCGGGCTGACGAACCTTGCCGGCCGCTACCCGCCGCTGTTGTCGGGGGGCGAAGCGCAGCGGGTAGCCCTTGCCCGCGGCCTTGCCCAGCATCCTGATTTTTTATTGCTGGACGAACCGTTGGCGGCGCTGGACCCTGAAACGCGGTCGAGCCTCCAGGCCTACGTGGTCAATTACTGTCGTCAATCCGGGAAGGCCGCTTTGTTGATCAGCCACGATTTTCAGGAAATCGCGAAAATGGCCGGGCGCGCGTATGTCATGCGAAACGGGCAATTGCACCCCGCCAATTTGCCGGATCAGGGGCGCCGCAACCCGGCCAACCTGTTGTGCGCCGAAGTGGTGGAGTATCGCCGCCGCGATGATCCCAAACTGGTGTGCCGGCTGGGCAACAACCTGCTGGAGCTGACCGTCGATCCGGCGGTGCCCCAGGTATACGGCCCGGGCGATCTGGTTTGGCTGGACCCCGGACAGCTCCGCATCGTCAATTGATCAGCTTCATCAGCTCATCCTTTCGGTTGCGGGCTACCGGCATGGTCATTTTGTTGGACAGGATCAGGTAGCCGCCGTCGGCCCGGATGTACTCCCGGATATGGCGCAAATTGACCAGGTGGGAATTATGCGCCCTGAAAAAATGGTAGGGCGTCAGCCATTCCTCCACATCCTTCAGCGTTCTGGAGATCAGCTTTTTCCGGCCCTCGGTGAGGTATACCATGGTGTAATTGCTGTCGGAAGTGCAAAGGATGATGTCATCCGGCGGCACAAATTCGATGCTTTCCTTGGTGGCCAGCGCGATCCGGTCGGGCATGGACGGCTGTTCTTCCTTTTTACTGGAAAACAGGGTTTCGGTCTGCCGGGCGCCTTTACGCCGGAACTTTTCCACCGCTTCTTTCAGCTCCTGATTCTGGATGGGCTTGAGCAGGTAATCAAGCGCATTCACCTTTACGGCCCGAATGCCGAAATCGTCGTAGGCTGTGGTGAAGATCACTTCGAAAGGGAGTCCGTCCTCGAACTCTTCCAGGACCTCAAACCCGTTGAGCCTGGGCATTTCAATGTCCAGGAAAACCAGGTCCGGAGGGTTGGCCTGCAAATGCTGCAGCGCCTCATGCGAATCGGTAAACTGACCGATGACTTCGACGTCGGGGCAGAACTTTTCCAGTTTCCACGCCAGGGTGGCAATAGAGTGTTTTTCGTCGTCGACCAGAACAGCTTTAATCATGGCGATATCAATTTAAACGGGGATAACCAATTCGACCCGGGTACCGATGGGGGCGCCGTGGTCGTCTTTCAGATCGAATACTGTTACGGAGGCATTCGCCCTGGATATCTTGTTGAGCAGGGCCAGCCGGTCGCCTGTGATCTTCATGCCGAATGATTTGCGGTGGGCGCCGGATTTCGACCTGATCTGTTGTGCGGCCTCCCGGCCGATGCCGTTGTCCTCAATGATGCAGATCAGGTGTCCGTTTTCCCTTCGGAGCAACAATTCCAGCTTGCCTTTTTCGCCTTCTTTTTGCATCAGGCCGTGCCAGATGGCGTTTTCCACATAGGGTTGCAGCAGCATGGGCGGTATCTGGTAACGCTCGAGGTCCAGGTTCTTTTCCACCCTGACCGCGTAGCTGAACAGGTTGTCAAACCGAAGGCTTTCTATTTCCATATAGAGCCTCAGGGCTTCCAGGTCGTCTTTCAGGGGCACGACGGTGTTTTTGGAGTTCTGCAGGATCAGCCGGATCAATCTTGAAAACCGGTTCAGGTAATCGGAAGCCTTTTCCGGCTCGTTGTTGATGATGTAATATTCAATGGAGTTCAGGCTGTTGAAAATAAAATGGGGGTTCATCTGCGCCCGGAGTGCGGTAAGTTCCGTGTCGGCCAGTTTGCGTTCGAATTCCGACTTGAGCCGCTCCTCTTTCCTGACCTGCTTGATGCGATAGTGATAACCGGCGGCTGCCAATCCGAGCAGGGCGAAACCGGTCAAGGTCCAGAACCACCAGGTTTTCCACCAGACGGTTGAAATATGGAGGTACATGGAGAACGGTCTGGCCGCCGACATCCCTTCGTTGTTGACGGTTTTGATCAGAAAGTGATACTCGCCGCCGGGTACGTTGGTGTAGGAGGCGAATTTTCGTTTGGTGCCGTCCTGCCAGCCGGGGTCGAATCCCTCCAGTTTGTAAAAATACCGGATGTCCTTTGGGAAATTGAAGCCGACGGCAGAGAATTCAAACGAGAAGAAGTTTTGCCGGTGACTCAGGAACAGGCTGTCCTGCCGGCCGAAAGCCTTATCGCCCATCCTCCATTCCTTGTCGAATACCTTGAAGGATGTCAGGTAGGGGCGGGGTATTTCCCGGTTAATGACCAGTTTCTCCGGTCGGAGGAACGCTACAGCTTTTCGCTTGCCGATGGCCAGTTCACCGGATTTCAACCGGGTTGCAGCGAGCTCATAACCGCCGAGGCCGTAGCCCAGGTAGAAATGATCGCCGAATTTTTTCGTCCGGGTATCCAGCCACTGGACGGCGGACCCGGTGAACACCAGCAACTGGTCGTCGATGAGTTTGACCATGTAAACCTCGTCACCGATCAATCCGTCCCTGCCCGAAAAGTGGTGGAAGATCCCCCTTTCTATGCTGTCGGCGTGGGCATATCCTACGCTTTCGTGGTTGGTGGCGACCCAGATGCTGCCGTCCGGCGCGGCCTCGATATGACCCATGCCGCGATACGCCTTCGTGCTTCCGGTTTCGTAGGGGAGGTAAACGAAGCGATTTTCCAGTCGCTTGTATACCAAAAGGCCGTTGTTCTCGCGCATCCAGATATTGCCGTTCTTATCTTCTTCGATGTGGTCGGCCCCGAGGTTGCCTTTCCAGGTTTCCTTCAATTCCGCATCAAAGGTGCAGATGGTTTTTCGCCTGAGGTCGAGCCGCTGGATGGGCCAGCCGTAGCCGGTTACCCAAAGAAAGCCCTGACTGTCCTTTTGCACTTTCCGGAGCCGCGGATTGCCTTTGGGCGTCTGCATGTGGAAAGGCTTCAAAAACGAGGCCCCGGGCTGGTACCAGTAGAACCTGGAATTCTCGACAATGAACAATTCACCGTTCTCAAGGAAGGTCATATCCCAGCCGGCAAACCCGCTGCTGTCCTTGTTGACATAATCCAACGGCGGGATCAGCGACCACTTGCCGGTGGCTTGATCCTGTACATAAAGCCCCCGGCCGCCTTGCGGTAATGCGTAGAGCCGCTTTCGAACGGTGTCCTCCAGGATTTTCCGGGTTATATTCATCAAAGGGTCGTCGGGGCTGGTGTAATAGCTGATCTTGGCCTGCCGTGCAATGGGATTATACAAAAGTGCGCCGTAGTGGGGGGACCGCCCCCAGATCCTGTTTTCAGCGTCGATCAGGTCCACGCTGTACCACTTTTTGCGTTTGAGGTCATTGCGCCAAAGCTGCACGATACAATCCTTGTCCAGGTCATACAACTGCATGCCCCTGGACGAACTGATCCAGAACTCATGATCGGATTTGGGGTAGAAACTGTTGACCACATCCCTTTGCAGGGTATAATCCTCCGGAATGCAGTCGGGTTCGAAATGGGAAATTTCGCCTGTAGTTTGATCCAGGACAAATACGCCTTCGTACCAGGTGCCGTAATAGACTTTGCCGTTGCCCGGTACAATAAGGCAACGGAGGTTGTTGGCATTTTTTTCCAGCCGCTCATCGGGATGATCCAACCGGTATTGGTCCGCTTTGCCGGTTATCCTGTTGAACCTGACCAGCCCGATCGAAGCCAGCCAGATGATGCTGTCGTTGCGGGGGTCGGCCGACATGGTGTAAATGGAATGGCAATAGGGATCACTGGGGTTATTGATGCCGGTTGCGCAGAATACCTGCTCGAATGCCTTTTTTTCCGGCCGGAAGCGATACAGCCCCCGTTCGCGATAACTTACCCAGATCTGGCCGTCCTGATCCCGGTAAGTAGCGTAAGGGTAATAATCCGGCGGGCTGGAAGGGTTGCCGGGAACATGGGGGAAGTTTTCAAAAGCACCGGTCTTGTAGTCGTAAACGGACAGTTCCTCAATGGTAGAAATCCAGAGTTTTCCGGCAACGCTGTCCGCCAGCAGGTGCAGGATATGCCCCGAGCCGATGGAGGTGGAATCCTGATCGTTATGCTGAAAAACCTGGGTGAAAGCGCCGTCAAAGCGGCAAAGCCCCGCTTCGGTGCCCATCCAGATAAAACCCAGGTGATCCTGTACCAGCGTATTGATGCGAAGGGAAGGCATGCCGTAATCCCTGTCGATGGCTGCCGGATTTTCAAAATTCAATTGGGGAAGGCATATCGTGAGACGACCCGTGCAAAGACAAGCGATCAAGCCGATTTTGAACCCTATTGAAAATTTCCCTGACATACGGTCGGTGGTTTACGGCACGGGCTGAAGTCATTTTAATAAATAACCGCCCAGCGCCAGAAAAGCAAGCCCTTTGATCGTACACCAACAAAGATAAGCGATAAGGGCTGTCTTTCCATGTTTTTTCAATAACTTGCTGAACATGATCATTTGATTTTGAAGGTTTTAGGACCGCTGAAATAATAACTGTCCACTTTCCTAGGAGGCCTTTTGCCCCTATCCGGCGTTATGGAACCGCCTCCCTTAGCTATGGCTAAGGTCGGGAACCCATGCCTTGGCTAGGACCAAAATGCCTGACCTATCAAAAGCAACACTTATTAGTTCAACGATCCTTAATAGAACCAGGCGCCTGAAAAGCCAAGCGCCCGGTCGATGCCGGAAATGGGATTATAAAAAGGCCTCTCCGGTATTTTCTTCCTGTTTTGCGCTTTTCAGGATGGTCTGATAGCTGGTTTCTTTGACCGGGTTCCTGAATAAAGCGGGAATGAGCAACGGCACGGCACGGCGGTATGCGCGATACCGCTCCCCGTGGAAGGCAACCAGGTCCTTTTCTTCCAGACGGACCGCCGAAACGATATAAATGGTCAGCGTTAAGGCGAAAAACAAATGCGTTACGGTCATGACCGGCGCCGACCAGAAGCCAAGGATCAATCCGAAATACAACGGATGCCGGACAAACTGGTACAGGAACGGCGTTGAGAAATTCAGGTGCGTATAGGGTTGTCCCCTGAAGTAGAGCCAGGTCTGCCGAAGCCCGAACAGGTCAAAATGGTTGATCAGGAAGGAACTGACCAGGACAATTACCCAACCGAGCGCAAAGGCGGCAAAGAGGATTCCTTTCACAAAACCGTTTTCGATGGTCCAGACTACTCCGCCCATTGGTTGCCAGAAGACAAACATGATGGCCAGTGCGGCGCAGGTGAACAACAGGTACGTGCTGCGTTCGATGGACCTGGGAACAAATTTGGTCCACCACCGCTTGAATCCCTGCCGGGCCATGATGCTGTGTTGCAATCCGAACAGGAGTATAAGCCCGGTATTGATCAGGATGGCCTGCCCCAGGGGTACTGCCGGGGTTCCGTCGACGCTTTTGGGCACGAACAGATTGCCTACAAAACCGATCAGGTAAAGGAAGGTGCCGAAGAAGACCGAATAGGACACGACGCCGTAAAGAAGAACTGCTAATCTTTTCATTGGTTGTAAGGTTTTAAATTGTTGATTCGGGGCAATCGTTCAATGGAACAACCCCGGCGAATGACCTTACAATGTTACGCCCGGAATGAGCGGATCCCTCCGGCAAATGATTGATTGGCAGCCTGGATGAGTGACAGGAAGCTGTAATTGAGTAAAAAGGCACATTACTGGACAAAATGAGCAGAGCGGGAGACTCAGGTAGGGAGAGAGTGGGTGAAGGCATTGCTTTTCACCCACTCTCTCCCCGTCTTTGCCCTTTTTGCAAAAATGTCCGGTAGTATGTTAAAAAGGAACCCGGTTGAAATGCGGTGATCAGTAGGACAGCAGCGAATCCAGGGCTTCCCTGAGCCTCGATTCCGGCAAAAAATCCCGTTCCAGCGCCGCAGCGAACGGCACCGGCGTGTCGAGGGAAGCCACCCGCCTGACCGGTGCGTCGAGGTATTCGAACAGGTGCTCGCCGATGTAGGCGGCGATCTCTCCGCCCAATCCGCCGAACAGCGTGTCCTCGTGGAGGATGATCGCTTTGCCGGTTTTTTGCACCGAAGCATCTATCGCATCATAATCCAGCGGCAGCAGGGTGCGAAGGTCGACGATATCCGCGTTTATACCCTTTTCGGTACAAACCTTTTCAGCCCAGAGGACGCCCATGCCGTAGGTGATGATGGAGACCTCGCTGCCTTCGCGGGCCAACCGGGCCTTTCCGATTTCCACGGTGAAGTAATCGTCGGGTACTGGGCCGGATATGCTGCGGTACAGGGCCTTGTGTTCAAAATACACGACCGGGTTGGGGTCGGCAAATGCGGCCAGCAGCAGGCCTTTGGCGTCGGCGGGCGTCGCGGGGTAAACCACCTTGAGGCCGGGGGTATGGGTAAACCAGGCCTCATTGCTCTGGGAATGGAAGGGGCCTGCGCCGGTGCCCGCGCCGGTCGGCATGCGGATCACCACGTCGGCGTGCTGCCCCCACCGGTAGTGGAGCTTGGCCAGGTTGTTGACGATCTGATTGAACCCGCAGGTGACAAAATCGGCGAACTGCATTTCCACCATAGCCTTATATCCTTTCAGGCTCAGCCCAAGCCCGATGCCGACGATGGCGCTTTCGCAAAGCGGCGTATTGCGGACCCGGTCGTGGCCGA
The DNA here is from genome assembly GCA_020636325.1 of Lewinellaceae bacterium. Classification (GTDB taxonomy): domain Bacteria; phylum Bacteroidota; class Bacteroidia; order Chitinophagales; family Saprospiraceae; genus JACJYC01. Next base: position 59,327 of record JACJYC010000021.1, on the reverse strand, counting down.
AGCGGTCGACGAAACCCTGGGTGATCTTGAAGACGCCGCCGTAATCGGCGATATCCTGCCCCATGAGTACAAGGCGGTCGTGTTTTTCCATAGCCTGGAACAAACCGGCGGAGATGGCATCAATGAACCGCTTGTCGGAAACGGCCTGCGTAGCCGGCGCCACGGGCTTTCCGTCGAACGGCGCATATACGTCTGCCAGTTCGGCGTCCGGAGTGGATGCGGCGTTTTCCAGGTCGAATGCTGCGGCGATGGCGGCGTCCATTTCCTGTTGGATGGCTTTTCTGATCTGTTTGATCTTCGCTTCGCTGAGGATGCCCTCGTCCAGCAGGTATTGTTCGTAATTGGCAATCGGATCGCGGAGGGCCCAGGCATCCATCAACTCCTGCGGGACGTATTTGGTGCCGGAGGCTTCCTCATGGCCGCGCATCCGGAAGGTGATGCATTCAACCAGCACCGGCTCGGGGTTTTCCCGGAGTTCGGCCGCCAGTTGGGAAAGGGTCCGGTAGACTTCCAGGATATTGTTGCCGTCGAGTACGACGGAGCGCATGCCGTACCCGATGCCTTTGTCGGCCAGGTTTTGGCAGCGGTACTGTTCGGCGGTGGTGGTCGACAGGCCGTATCCGTTGTTCTCTATCAGGAAAATGACGGGCAATTGCCAGACAGCCGCCACGTTGAGGGCTTCGTGAAATTCGCCTTCGCTGGTGCCGCCTTCTCCGCTGAAGGCCAGCGAAACGCGGCCTTCTCCGGACAGCTTGTGGGCCAGCGCCACGCCGGCGGCCAGGGAGAGCTGCGGTCCCAGGTGGGAGATCATGCCGACGATATGTTGCTCCATCGCGCCGAAATGGAATGAGCGGTCGCGGCCTTTGGTATAGCCGGCGGCCTTGCCCTGCCATTGGGCGAACAGCCGGTCGAGGGGTACGGCCCGGCTTGTGAAAACCCCGAGGTTGCGGTGAAGGGTGAAGATCAGCTCATCGGGCAGCAGGGCGCTGGTGGCTCCCACGGCGATGGCTTCCTGGCCGATGCCCGAAAACCACTTGCTGACCTTGCCCTGGCGCAGCAATTTGAGCATTTTATCCTCGATCATCCTGGGTTTTACCAATTTTTGGTAAAGGGTGATCAGCGTTTCATCGTTGAGCTGACCGCGGTTGAACGCGATTTTATTTTCCTTCGTGATCGACATGGTTTTTCTGGTTATGGACCGGCAAAATTTGCGCAAAGGTAACGGGATTTTGCCTGGATTGCATATGCCGATAATCAGAAATAAGTCGCAATCCAACGGACAATCTCAACGCATGATGCGGGAAAATCCGGGGGAAATGTTAAATTTCGACAAAAATCACCCATGGAAAAAACTCGCCTGAACAGCGGTTCGCCGCACCCAACCCTGCTTCGTTGCCGCAGGCCCCCTTTGCTGAGGTTTTCCCTTTTGCTGCTGCTGTTGTGTCCGGTGATCGCCCTGCCGGCTCAGCACAGGAAGAGCGACCGCCGGTTTGACGGCGGGGTAGTGCTGGGGTTCAACGCCTCACAGATCGACGGCGATTATCAGTTCGGATACCGGAAAAAGGGATTATCCGGCGGGATAAGGGCCGAGGCCGCATTCAGCCCGAAGCTGTACCTCAGCGTGGAGTTGTTGTACAGTCAGCGCGGCGCCAAACCGCAGAGCGACCCCCGGAAATCATTTGTCGATATGGAGCTGGACTACATGGAAGCGCCGATCCTGATGAATTTCCGGATGACCAGATCGAGCGAAACCACCATGGCTACCTTTTTTCAACTGGGCGCCAGCTACGGCCGGATGATGCGCTACAAGGTGAGCGAGGACCTTTTCGGCGGTTCCATCAACCTGAAAGCCAACCAGTCGAGCTTCAAGGAGATCAGCAATCACTTCAGCAACAACGACCTCAGTCTTGTTTTCGGCGGGAGCGTATATTTTTCTTCGCACTTGAGCCTGAACGTTCGGGGATATTATTCCATGAATGAACTTTTTGACAGCGCCAGCATTCCGGAAAAGACCAACCGGTCGCTGCGCAGCTACCACCTGAACCTTCAATTTGCGTATGCTGTTCTGGGGGTTGACCGGCTGCGGGAGCGGCGGAGGCGGTAGGAGAGGGGGGGTGAGAGGGGGTGAGAGGGGGTGAGAGAGTGGGAGAGTGAGAGCGTGAAAATCAACGCCTTCTCACCCTCTCATCCTCTCGCCCTCTCACCCTCTCGCCCTCTCACCCTCTCGCCCTCTCACCCTCTCCCCCTCTCGCCCTCTCACCCTCTCCCCCTCTCGCCCTCTCACCCTCTCCCCCTCTCCCCCTCTCACATCCTGGCCAGGTGGAAATACAGTTCGTTCCACTTCAGCGTTTGTTTGAACGGGTGGATCTCCGTTTTTTCATCGATCAGTACGTATTCGATATCGGCCATTTCGGCAAAATCTTCCAGGTATTCTTTTGTCAGCGATTGGCTGTAGCAGGTATGGTGGGCGCCGCCGGCCAGGATCCAGGCTGCGGCTGCGGTCGGGAGGTCGGGGTGCGGGTCCCAGAGTACCCGGGCAACGGGCAGTTTGGGCAGGGCCTGTTCCGGCGTAACGGCGTCCACGGTATTCACCAGGAGCCGGAAGCGGTTGCCCAGGTCGATGATCGAGGCGTTCAGGGCCGGGCCGGCCGGCGAATTGAAGACCAGCCGCACCGGATCCGCCTTGCCGCCGATACCCAGCGGATGGATCTCGCAGGACGGCTTCCCATCGGCGATAGAGGGGCAGATTTCCAGCATATGGGCGCCGAGCACCTGCATCCTTTGCGGGTTGAAATGGTAGGTATAATCCTCCATGAAGGAGTTGCCGCCTTCCAGCCCATGGCCCATTACTTTCATGGCCCGTACAAGCGCGGCGGTTTTCCAGTCGCCTTCGGCGCCGAATCCGAATCCGTCCGCCATCAGGCGTTGGGCGGCAATGCCCGGCAATTGCTTCAGGCCGTGGAGGTTTTCAAAGGTGTCGGTAAAGGCCGTGAAGCCGCCTTCGACGAGGAAGGCCCGTAAGCCGGCTTCGATCCGGGCCGCATCCCGCAGCGATTCGTGCTTTTTACCGCCTTTCAGCAGCGATTTGGCTACTTTGTATTCATCCAGGTAGGCTTCAACCACCTTGTCGACCTCCTTGTTGGAGATCTTTTCCATACGGCTCACCAGGTCGCCCAGGCCGAAACCGTTGACCGAAAAGCCGAACTGGATCTGGGCCGATACCTTGTCGCCTTCCGTGACGGCCACTTCCCGCATATTGTCGCCGAAACGGGCTACTTTCATGTGCTGCATTTCGCGCCAACCCATTGCGGCACGCGTCCAGACCCCGATCCGGTCGAGGGCGTCCTTGTCCTGCCAGTGACCGACGACGACCTTCCGGTTGAGCCGCATGCGGGTATTGATGAACCCGAATTCCCGCCCGCCGTGGGCCGATTGGTTGAGGTTCATGAAGTCCATGTCGATATCCGCCCAGGGGATGTCCTGGTTGAACTGGGTATGGAAATGGAGCATAGGCTTTTGCAGGGTTTTGAGCCCGTTGATCCACATTTTAGCCGGGGAAAAGGTATGCATCCAGGCGATCAGTCCGATGCATTTCGCCGAGCTGTTGGCATCCCGGATCAGGTTGGAGATCTCATCCGGGGTGGTCAGTACCGTTTTGAAAACGACCTTGACAGGGATGCTCCTGGCCTTGTTCAGGGCGGAAACGATCTTTTTGGAATGTTCTTCCACTTGTTTCAGGGTTTTGGGCCCGTACAAATGTTGGCTGCCGGTGATGAACCAGGCTTCGTATTGGTTGAAATCTATCATGATTTTAGTTGTAAGTCGTAAGTTGTAAGTCGTAAGTTGTAAGTCGTAAGTTGTAAGTCGTAAGTGCGTTTGAAACAGGCTTAGGATTTACGACTGATGACTAATCAATCAGTTTATTGTCCGTAATAAGCGCCTTCGCCGTGTTTCCGTTCCCAGTGTTTCCGGATCAGGGCTTCTTTCAGCCGGGGGGCATTCGGGTTGATCTGGAGGGTCAGGTAGGCCATTCGGGCCACTTCTTCCATTACGGCGCTGTTGTATACGGCCTTTTTGACGGTCTTTCCCCAGGAGAACGGCGCATGGTTGGACACGAGCACCATTTCGACCTCCTCGGGCGACAGGCCGCGGTCGGCAAAGGCGTTGAGGATCTGGAAGCCGGTTTCGTATTCATAATCACCCCGGATCATCTCATCGCTCATGACGGGGGCGCAGGGGATGTCTACGGTCAGGTGGTCGGCGTGGGTGGTGCCGAATATGGGGATGTCCATTTGGGTCTGCGCCCAGGCGGTGGCGTAGGTTGAATGGGTATGCACGATCCCGCCGATGTTTGGCCAGTTTTTGTACAGCACGGCGTGCGTTTTGGTATCCGACGACGGCCGCATGTCCCCTTCCACGATCCGGTTGTCAAAATCGACGATCACCATATTGTCCGGCGAAAGATCGGCGTAAGGCACCCCGCTGGGTTTGATGGCAAACACGCCGTGCCCGCGATCCACCGCACTGGCGTTGCCGAAGGTGAAGAGCACCAGCCCCAGTTCGGGCAATTCCATATTGGCTTCGTAAGCCGCCTGGCGAATCTGTTTAAACTTCATTGATGTTTATATTTTTCGATTGAATCAATCGTATCAATCGGAATCAATCGTATCAATCGGATCAATCCAATCAATCGAATCAATCCAATCAATCGAATCAATCCAATCAATCCAATCAATCGAATCAATCCAATCAATCGAATCAATCCAATCAATCGAATCAATTATCCTGTTCTTCCACCAATTCGCCCAGATCGACATATTTTCGATACAGGTCGTCATACACAGCGGCATTTTGCGGATTGGGGTGGTATTCTGCGTCAAATCCGGAGCTCATCGCCTTCATCGCCTCGCTGACCGAAGGGTAGGCGCCTGCGGCCGTGGCGGCGAACATGGCAGCGCCCAGCGCGCAGGTTTGTTCGGACCGCGCGATCTTGATGGTCCGGTTGAGTACGTCGGCCATGGTTTGCATCACAAAGGGTGATTTCCTGGCTACGCCGCCCAGGCCGATCACGCCCTGGATGGGCACGCCTTCGCGCTGGAAGCGATCCACAATGCTGCGGGCGCCGAAACAGGTGGCTTCCACGAGGGCCCTGAAAATTTTCGGCGCGTCGGTGCCTAGGTTCAATCCGAAGATAGCGCCTTTGAGGGCCTGGTTGGCGTCGGGGGTGCGGCGGCCGTTGAGCCAATCCAGGGCGATGAGGCCGGATTCTTCGGGCGTCAGCTTTTGGGCGGCTTTGGTCAGTTGCGGGATCAGCCGGCCGGCGGCTTCTTCCAGGAGTTTTTCCTTCGTTTTCTTGTCGATCAGTTTGCTTTTGCCGACCACTTCCTCCAGGGGCCAGGAGAGCAGGTTTTTGAACCAGGCGTATACGTCGCCGAAGGCGGATTGCCCGGCCTCCAACCCCGTCATGCCCGGGATGATGGACCCGTTGACCTGCCCGCAGATCCCCTGGACGAGGGTGCCCTCCATGCTTTCAGTCGGGGCCACCAGCATGTCGCAGGTGGAGGTGCCCATCACCTTGCTCAGGTAAAACGGTTCGATGGCGCCGCCTACAGCGCCCATATGGGCATCGAATGCGCCTACGCCGACCACCACATCTGTGCTCAAGCCCAGCTTTTCGGCCCATTCTTTGGACAGGTTTCCGGCGGGCTGGTCGGAGGTATAGGTATCTTTGAACAGCCTTTCGGTCAGGCCGTCCAGCAGCGGATCGAGTGCTTTGAAGAAGGCGTTGGGCGGCAGTCCGCCGAAGTCTTCATGCCAGAGCGCCTTGTGCCCGGCGGCGCAGCGGCTTCTTTTCATTTTGCGCACATCCGTTCCGCCGGTCAGCAGGAAGGGGATCCAGTCGCAATGCTCCACCCAGGAAAAGGCGGCCTTGCGGATCTTTTTGTCCTCCCGGAGCGTGTGCAGGATCTTGGCCCAGAACCATTCGGAAGAATAGATGCCGCCTTCGAAGCGCAAATAATCCTCTTCCCATTTGGCGCAATGTACGTTGATCTCCCCGGCTTCCCGTATGCCGGTATGGTCTTTCCAGAGGATGAACATGGCGTTGGGGTTTTCCTCGAATCCGGGCGTAAGGGCCAGCGGAACGCCTTTTTTGTTGACCGCTACGGGCGTGGAGCCGGTGGTATCTATTGCGATGCCTATTACCTTCGCCGCCGTTCCTTTCGGCGCCGCTTTCAAAGCTTTTTTGATCGATTTTTCGAGTCCTTCCACATAGTCCAGCGGGTGTTGCCGGAATTGATTGAGGGCTGGGGCGCAGTATTGGCCCTTTTTCCAGCGGGGGTAATAAAAGACGGCGCCGGACACCTCTTCTCCGTTTTTGGCGTTGACCACAACCGAGCGGACCGAGTCGGTACCGTAGTCCACCCCTATGACGAATTGATCCATGATGCTTGTTAATAGTTGAATGAGCGTGTAACGATATTGTGGACAAATTTTAAGGTTTTTTCCCATTTTACAGCCTTATTCGCCTTCAATTTTGCAGAAATCCGGGATATTTATCGGCCGGAGCCCGGCTCTTTCGGCTCTTTGGCGCCCGTTTTCGAGCATTTGCCTGCGGCAGAGATCTTTTTTTGAAATCCACGGGCATGCCCGGGCTCGTATGTATAATGAGGGGCAGTGTATTCATTTTTGAACAGGAAACCTAAACCGATGCAACTATCCGTCATCATTCCCGTCCGCAATGAGGAGCGGGTTATCGGCCGGACCATCCGTCATATTCAGCGCAACAGCCGGGGAAAGCTGGCAGAGATCCTGGTGGTAGACGGCGGCAGCGCCGATGACACGGTCGGACAAGCCAAAGCCGCAGGCGCGCGGGTAGTCGTTTCGCCTGAGGCGGGCCGCGGCGCCCAACTGCATTACGGCGCCGGCCAAAGCGTGGGCGACGTGCTGTATTTTGTCCACGCGGACACCCTGCCCCCGGCCACTTTCCCGGAGGACATCGAAGCGGCCCTCCACGCGGGCTGGGACCTCGGCAACTTTCAGTATGACTTCGACTCCGACCGGTTCCTGCTCAGGATCAACGCTTTTTTCACCCGTTTCCGCTGGTTTTTCACCCAGGGCGGCGACCGCACCTTTTTCATCCGGCGGTCGACCTATTTCGAGATCGGCGGCTACGACCCCGGGCATGTGGTAATGGAGGACTACGAATTCCTGCGGCGCGCCAAAAGGACGGGGCACCCTTTCGTCATGTTGTCGGCCAAATGCCTGGTATCCGCCCGGAAGTATGAGGAAAACAGCTGGCTGCGGGTCCAGATCGCCAACCTGATCGTATACAACCTGTGGGCGTGGGGGTATGAGAAGCCGCGGAAGTTGCGGAAGTTGTATTGGCGGATGTTGAAAATGTATAATCCGTAGCGTATCAAGGATATTTTAAAAAAATCTTTCCGCAATCACTATTTTAGCGCCAGGTGTCAGTGCATGCGACTTTATCTGATCTCCACATGACACCCGATCAGGGAAACCAAATACAGGTGAACAGGCAATGAAGCGGCCCATAGTGTACCTGGCTTATGCCAATTCCAGGGAAGAGAACATCAATCTGCCTTCTATTGCAGCGGAGCAAAAGGAAGTCTACAAGCTGTTGAGCAGCCATAGCGAAGGCGCGCTTTACCGTTTTCTTTCCAACGCCTATGCGACCCGGGACGACATCATTGAGCAGCTTCAGGGAATTGACCGGGACCACCTCATATTTTTCGGTTTTTCAGGCCACGCTACTCCTGAAACCCTGGAATTGCTGGATGGGACAGGGCATCTGGAAGGCCTGATCGGCCTGATCGGCGCCTGCAAAAACCTCAAAGTGGTATTTCTCAACGGGTGTTCTACCGTAGGAATGGTGAAAAAGCTGCTCGACGCAGGCGTCCATGTAGTGGTTGCAACGTATCAGGAAGTTGATGATCAGGCGGCAGAGATCTTTGCCGTCAGTTTTTTTGAAAACCTGGCAAATGCCGGAACGGTTGCCACAGCTTTCGAACAGGCAAAATCCAAAACGCAGTTTTACAGAGGGGATATTCAGTTCGAATCCTCCCGCGGCCTGGGCAGCCGCAATGCAGACTCCGGGAAAGGCGTTTGGGGACTTTTTTGCAATGATCAGCAGCATGCGGATTGGCGATTGCCTTCCAAGCGGTCGGAGCTGGAACCCTGGAAAGCCTTGCCGCCGGATAAACTCAACCGGGATAAGGTCATTTTTCCCGGCATGCTGATCCGGAAAGATAAGCATGCGGGCTATAATCCTGTCGAAATCCGATGGCGTGAATCGGCGATGGTCAATCTGGCCTTGCATTGGGGCGTTTCCAGGCGGCCGTTCCTGGCGTGTTTGCTTTCCAGGAATGAAAACCCTTGCCCCCGACTTTTAACAGCGCTGATCAATGCTGAAAGTCTGCTTGACGCCTCAGGCCCCGAAGATAAAGGCCTGACCAGGTATTGGTTTGATCTGCCGGTTGATGGTATGGTCGCCCCAAACAACCTGGAAAGTTTCGCAGGGATTCTGGCGGAACAGCCATCTGAACTGGCACGAAACCTGGCCGGATACATCGGCTTTTTGGGATACCTGCCCGAGGATATTAATATCGGCATTGTATGTCAGCTTTCTGATTCAGGCAACTGGCATTATGCATGCCAATGGGCCGGGCGTTTTCCTTCCTTTTCGTTCGTTTTGATTGCGCACAAGGATAAAGCTCTTTCCAGAACATCGATTGATGAATTTTTTCAGGATGGCACAGAAGGAAGGGAGCGCTTCGTGGCATTTGAAAAGCCCGGTTTCCGGATACCGGAAGGCCCTTCCCCGCATTCCGCAGCCCCCGTCAATCCGCTAAAAAAGTACTGGACCCCCGCGAATATTCCGGCAGCTGCCGCTGTAAACGGATTTGAGAAAAAAGCGGTTTTCCTGAACGAATTCGTAAAGGCCTATACGGACCTGGAAAAAAGCAATGCGGCGGATGCATTGGAAAAACAGGAAGAATCGGAGGGCCATCTTATTGAGCATCTTCGCGATATTTTGAAATTTGAACCGGCGGAATTACCGGAATGGATAAAAGCCTTGCGCCATGCGGGGCATACGGGGCTTCATGGAAAAATGCTGAGATTCTTCGAGCGCAACAGGTCGGATGCGCTTTGGGATGCCGCGATTCTGGCCGCGGCAGACGATGGCGCGTACCTTTCGGACTTGTTCGAAAACCTGACCATCCAGCCGGATCTGCTGCTGGCCCTGCTGCGGTACGCCGGTACGGTGACGGATACCGACAAGAAGCGGGAAATATTGGCGTTTGTTGAGGACTTCCTCGACAAGGAACACATCCACCTCGATTGTGAAATGATCAGCGAAATTTTCAGATTGGGTTTCAAACCCGGCGCCGGCGACCCGGCATCAGAGGCTTTCATTCATTTTCTGCTGGAAAAGGGTTGGAAAACCTGGGATTTGATCCTCAAATCAGGCGTTGACCTGCCGGAAGGTTTTTTAGCCTGCGTTCCGTCGGAGACCAGGATGCAAGCGAATTTCTGGCATTATATTTTCAGACATCCGCTGACGGAAAAATTGTTGCAGGAAATCAAAAACCTTCCGCCGGATATCCGAAAACAGGTTTTTCACCTGTCGCCTCAAGGGACGGTCAAAATGACCAATTTCAGCCTTCTGGCCCGGAAAAATTGGGATTTGTGAATTTATCCGCATGATTTTCCGGAGATCATTACCATAAATTCCAGACATTTTTTTTATTTGCATAAATCAATTTCTAAAAGCGACAATTAATCCCCTGCTATGGTACACAGCCTGCATCCGGTTGCTGACTGGTATTTCACTGCCTGTCTGAAAACACCGCCCAAAGACGCATCAGTTTTTTTATCCATCCTGGAGACCCTCCGCAACCCGGACTCCAGCACCCGTCTGCTGTCATCTGCTCTTGCAGAATTGGAAAGATTGGATATCTGGCAACAATCCTATGCCCTGCCTTTTGTCCTGCGAACGTTGGACCGGAACGACCTGCCGCCTGACTTTGCCAACCTGATAACGGTTTATTTCAGGGATATCCAACAATACTTCCGGGATTCCGGCCACAAGGAGGAGGATGAAGCGGCTGACCATAATTCCCTGTCAGGGCTCCTGGACGCCATCCTGACCCAGAACCGGAAACCTATCCGCGAAACGCTGAAAAATTCGATCGAGGAAGTCGCCAGGATTCAACGCGCCGGCGATTCCGGCCTCGGGCAACATGCCGTGCCTTACCTGGCATTGATTGATTTTTTACCCCAGACCATTTTGCTGGCTTCACTGGAATATTTGCTGAAGCATGAGGAATTCTCGGCGTTGGTGGAGAATGAATGGAAGGAGAATGGTCTTTTATCCTACTTTGTAACCGATGCGCTCGAATACCGCTTCGGCAGGCAGGCTTTCATCCTGGCCATGTACATGCACCTGGAGCTCGCCCGCCGCAAACTATTATCGACCAGGGAGCTGCTGGGGTATCAGTCCCTGAGCAAGGCCAGCCCTTGCTTCATCATGGAGGCTGACCTCGTCCAGGTGTACATCGATACCTGGTCTTTCCAGCGGTCGCAGGAGTCCGGCGAAATGGGCAACGCATTGCTCGATGAGTATTTTTCCATCCAGCAACTCCGGAGGATCATACTGGCCGATGGCTGGTATCCGTTCTCCGGCAATCCTGAAGATCGGGAGATCCTCTATTCGCTGGTGGAACGCGCCGGCGGAATCAACAGGGAAGAATGGCTTTCAATCAGTATGACCTACTGGCAGTCGGCATTGCTGAACAAGATTTCGGAAGTCGCGCCTCATCTGTTCACCGAACAACTTGTACCCATCTGGACGCCCTCAACGGGCGATATCGAATCGGTTGATCTGCGGTATATATCCCTGCGTCAGGGAAAACCGGACCAGGAGGCGGACCGGCGGGAGCGTTCGCTCAGCAAGGATGAAATCGATCTGGTCAAAGAGATGTTCCTGGTGCTGTCGGAAATGAAAACCGACGTAAAAATAGACATTAAGGCAACCCCGGAACAGGTACGGGGCGAATCAGGCCCAACATCCGTGTATTTTTCCGGAGAGGAGGATATCCGGTGGCTTTTTTATTCGCCATGGCTTTCCCTGCGGAAAGGAAAAACCCCGCCCGGCGGAAATTATTACGCAGAACTTGGAGCGGCAGGCACTTTCCTGCGGCTGGCGGGATCTTTTTTCCTGGCGCAATCCGCCTTACAGCAAATCGAACGGGCCGACCACCCGGCAGTTGTCAACCTGGCTTCATTCGCAGTGCATTGCAGCGATGCCATTTCTGCATATTCGCACCACCTGAACAGCCTTAAATACGGCAAAAGGGATAAGTCAAAGACCTATCCGGTGCTGTCGCCCGCGGCATCCGCTATGGCCCTTTGGATCAGGCGCCAGGTTGAATTGCTGGTCCAGGGATATTTTCCGTCCATCGGCCGGGAGTTGTTCGAACGTTTGCTGGAAACCGAGTGGAAGCCGCTCAAGGGCGATAAGATGTTTTTCTACCGGAATATCCTGCCCAAGACCATGCTCGACTGGGCCGACCTCGCCTTCCCGACCGCTTATGGGGGTAACGCTGCCCAGCGCTGGTTTCAAGGTGAAAAAAATCCGGTCCGGGCGGTCTTTCAGCGCAATCCCAAAGAGTGGGAACTGCATCCTTATTTACAGGTCAAAGACGTGCTGAGGGTCCAATTGGTTTTCAGGTTCCTGATGGAAGAACAATACCGGGGCGACGAACCCTTTAAGCGGTTCGACTGGCGCGAAGGCCGGGCAGGGGTCACCCAGAAAAATGAATCGGGCAATATCCCCTGGAAATGTTTTCCGGAACAATTTCTGCTGACCGGACCCGTTGAGCCCTCATTCTGGACCTCCTCCGGCTGGGAAGAAGACCAAGTCAGGGATTTTCTCCGCTCCGTCAGGAATATCGAACGGTGGTACTCCGCCCAAATTTATCAGGTTGATGATGAATTGGAAGAACAATGGTATGCGGATTTCAAGTCCACAGTGAATGGTTTTGGCGCCAAAAGGGATCTGCACCGTTTTCTCAAGGTGCGCCTGCTCGAGATCCTGGAGGCTTATGTTGCCGGGTTGCATCCGGTAAAACTGGAGTCAAGGATCGCCTTGTCGATATCCATGCTGATTTTGGAATTCGGTTCTCCTTACGACCAATTCCGCCTGCTGGAGATTTTGTTCCCTCATGAAGGCGGGTTGCTGAAACCAATACCCGATTCTGACAACAAGGCGGATATTCTCCGGCTCCGGCTGATGGTGTTGAAAGCGGGGGCCCTGTTATTGGAGGAGGTTGGGCGCGACAGGACGGAGCAACAGCTGAAGCTGCCGGAGCAGGATGCCTGGTTGTGGCTCCGGTCGGCAGTTTTGCAGGATTTCTTCAACCGGCTTGCCTATTCATTCTGCATCCAGCCCGATGAAGCGGCGGCGGAAAGCGTCAACCTGTCGGAAATGCTGAAACGGTTGACGGAAACCCGGATCAAGAAAAGAAGAAAACAGCTTGTAAAAGCTGACCTTGAGCGAACGTACAGTCTCAACTATTTCAGCCGGGAAGGTCGGATTGTTTCCAGCGTAAAAGAATTGGCGGCGGTTCAGCCCTTCCTGGTGCGTAAGGCTGTGGTAGACCCCAATGCGGCCAGGGTGCAGGTGACTTTCGATCCGTTCTGGCAAAACAATACCGGTCATAACCTGTTCAATGCCAACCGCCGCCAGCTCAAGGATATTGAAACCGATTCGGAAACGGGGGAGGTTGAGCTCAAAGATGTTTGGGCATTTGTAGTGCGTGTGGAAAAACAACCTTATAAAGGCAGATGGATCCGCCGGGAATTCAATTGCGGCCTGAAATCGTATCTCCAGGACGAATTCGATATCAACGGGCCCGGAAAACGAAATCTCAAGCGCGGAGACCGGGTCTTGCTCACGGTAAAGGTCAGGAATAAAGAATGGCGCATCATTGATGTAAAAGAGGACAAGTTATCTGAAGACCGGCGCATTTGGGAGCAAATCCTCCCGGATCCTGCCCGGCTGCCGGGCAAATACGCCATCCCGTTGGCGTCGGCCTATGCCGATAGTTCGGCCTGGTTTCACAACCGGGAGAACCGGAATAACCGGAAATTCTGGACCCATCACAACCAGAAAACCGGCGCCTGGGAACCCTATCCCTTCGGCCTGCCGGAATTGTTGCTTTGGGCTAACAATTACTCCGGGCAGTTCGTTATGGCCTTTGTTCGCGAAGAACCCGGTACGGCCGCATGGGTGTTCTCTACGCAGCCGGGGCTCCATTTTCACCTGACGCGCGCGGACTTTTACGAGTCGGATGACCCGGATGAGGACGACCTCCTTTCGCCGGATGATTTTTTTGAGTCCAATGCCCGGTTGGCCGGCCTGCTGCTGACGGTCAGACCGGTTTTCATCAATGGTCAGACCCTGCTTCAAATACCGGCGGAGGTCCTGCCCGATGAAACCCTGGATGAGCGGTATCCCGGCCTTGTACAGTTTGACGACCGCAATCTTCGTTGGAGCCGCATTTTTGACGCTGCCGGAGGGAGCAGCTCAATGGATTTTGAATCCGTTGTCGCCAACAAAAAACAGTGGTTCAATCAAAATGGAAAAAAAGAATACCGCTGGTTTATCGGATTGGATGAACCTGTCGCGGGGTTTCCGCCGGAAATCGCCGTGAACTGGAAGGAGGGAGAGGAACCCCCCGGGGCCACAGCCATCGTATCTGTGGAAAACTGGTCATATGCCAACCAGCTGATGGCTGAGGTGGAGGTGAGCAAACTCGATGCAGACCAGATGAGGTCATCCGGACAAGACCTGGAAGCCTTTACTTCGCTCCAGGTTGGAGATCATATACTGGCAGAGGATATCCTGTTTTTCCTCGATCGCCCGAAAGCGGATATATACGGCAGGATCAGGTGCAAAAGCCGTTTTGGTTTCCTGGTCCAGATCGAGACCGAAACGCTGAGCTTTCTGCCGCTCAGGAGTGATGAAAAACTGGATTTCAAGTTGATCAAAAACAGGCTGCTGCGCGTTTCGCATGCCTACATGAGAGAGGTCAAATTACCGGCGACGCTGCATTTTGACAAGAAATACCTGCCTTCTGAGATGCCGGCTTCAGGCAAGATTTTAGGGGTGGTTTACCTGATCGGCAGGGAATCAACGGGCGAAAAGGGGAAGGACAAAGAAGCGAATTTTTTCAAGGTCAGCTGGCAATTGCCGGACGGCGGTTTCCTGGAACCCTCGGAGCTGAAGTTTTCCAATTTTGAAACAGCCGGCAAAGTCAGGAATCCGGTACCCATCGGCGCTCACCTGGAAGGAAGGATTGAAAATGACCGGGTGTTGGTCAGGGTAGTCCAGAAATCCGTCACCCTGCGAGCTATCTGGTCCGTAAACGATTCGGAAGTCCTGCCCGCAGGCGCTTTCTTTACAGGCGCCGATATCAAGAATAACTGGTATTTTGAGGACAAGGATCATCCCGGGCAACTGATGCGCCTTCTCTGGAAATACAATAAAAACCTTGAAGCGCTGCAATTCCTTCAAAAAGTAACGGGTGCAGACGACAACGATAACCCTTATCCGACGGAATGGCGCATTCCACCCGGGCTGGAAACAACTTCCGTCAACCGGACCTCGGTCATGCAGGCCGATTTTGTGCTAACCGGCAATCGCGATGACGAACCTTCGGAACGCCGGAAAAAACTGGATAAAGTGGGCCTTAAGCTGTATTTCCAGGAAGACGGTAAATTCGATATTCACCGGTTTTTTGAATTTGCGGTAGAAGCAGCGGCTCCGCCCAAACCGCCGAAACCGGCGAAGGCCCCTGCCGTTGCCGCCCCGGTTCAGGAGGTCAGGCAGCAAGCCAGGGCCGCTCAGCCCAAAATCAACAGGCAATACGAAAAGGCAAGAAAAGACCTTGAGGCTTATCTCAACAACCCCGTACCCCTTATCGGGCAATACCTCGAAAAGGAGCAGTCCGTTCAACTGACCGATACCCGCCTTCAGCTGTTGCCCTTGCATGCAACTGCTGACGGCCAGGGCGCCTGGGGCAAAAAAATCAAACTGCATGCGGGAGAAGGGCCGTATTTGTCGGCATACAGTTTTCCGGGCTCGGCAGCGTTTATTCTCTTCCCTGAAAATGCGGAAGATATTTTCTCGGTAAAGGCATCATTCCGGCGGCATGATTATGATCCGGATGCCTTTAAGGAGGAATATTATCCCGAAGCTGAATTCGACGTTCCTGTGGAGATCAACGAACGGCGCCTGGTCGTAGTCGGTGAAGAAGCCGGGCGGCACCCCGTACTCGAATCCGTCCTGTATGACGAACCGCATTTCCGATTTGAATGGGGCTACGGCAAAAACCTGATCGTTCCATCCAGCCGTTTGATGATTGACGGGCAGCCCCTTCATAAATTCAAGGAATGCGTCATCGCCATGATGGACGAGGTGACGGCCATCACGTTCATCAAAACGGAAACGGAACAAGGCGAAACGAAGGTGGCTATAGATATCAAAAGCCTGAACATCATTTACGCCGACAGCAGCTGGATCTACCGGCAGCGCAAGTTTTTCCGGTTTGTTCATTTGCTGAAGGTCTCGGCGTCAGGAGGGAATTTAAAGATTGACGCCATATCCGGATACAGCCATCTTTCGGGCGAACAGAGCCGCGACTTTAGGGTCCAACACGCCAGGATGCGCGATTCCGCGAACAATATTCTGCTTGACCGTCTTCGCAAACCGGCTGAAGATGAGGAAGACCGCACAGCGTCCCTGGCCCTTTTCGGCAGGCTGGATATTGAGGTTTTCGAACGAAGCCTGGGCGCCGAAGTCATTTTTGATCATATCTGGCTTTCTTTTGAAGGCGGCAGTCCGGACGGCGCCCTGCCGCTCGATAATGAATTCGGCGAAATCCTCTTCTTCGAGTCCAGGGAAGTGATCCCCATCAGTTCGGGCAATGACTACAGCCTGCGCCTTTCTCCGGTGCCGGGGTTGTCAAAGGAAGATGTCGGCAAAGATTTTTCCGGCAAACTGGGCGTGACCAAGCGGCAATTTTCAGCCAGAGAGGACACCCTGGGCCGGGTGTTTCACTACCGGAGACGCCCCAAAGAAAAAGGCGATACCGATTATTTCCCGTTTGGCTCCTGGGTCATTGCCAGAGTTCACCAAACAGAACGCGGGCCCTTGTTCTCCATAACAGACAAAATGCCGCCCCGGGTGCCCACCATCCTGCGGGATATGATCAGCAAGGGCGATGATGTACTGGTGACCGTGCTGGAAAGCAATGAAAAAACTGACCGGTTGGTGGTCGAACTGAAGCCCGGCTTATTCATTAATTTGCATAAATCAACCATCCGGGGGCATTTTCAGAACCTGCACCATTGCCCTGAAAACCTGATCGAAGGAGACCGGATGCGGGTACTCCTTCCGGATCAAAGGAAAACCCTTTTTAGCCTGGAATACGCCGCTTTTTCCGATCATGATTACGTCGGCCAGGAAAGCAGGTGGGCAGTAGCCCTTCCCAAAAACAATCTGCTGAGCCGCAATGCCGTCAGTACGCCGGAGGGGATAAGGAAAATGGCGGATTGGAGGGTATTCTCCATCGGCGGATTGCCCAACGTGGAAGCCGGCGTCGCCCGTACGCAATACAATTCGCAGGAAGAAGAACTGCGCAGGATCATGTCTGCCCGCCACCCTAAAATTGTCCGGCTGTGGAAAGGCAAATACGGCGATTTTTCCATTTTATCAGTCAATTACGATCCGCCGGTCGGCAGGCTCGTGATCGAGGACAGGCGCATCCATTTCGTGTCGCTTACCTCGGGCAATAACCAGCCGCTGCAATGGGAGTTGCTGACATTCCGGGGGTGTACGGTTTTGGAACTGAAGAAGATCCTGGAAAATGCCAGATGGGAATATCACGATGCCCGGACCGGGTACTGGGAGCTTTCGGAAGGGAATAAAGGCGCATTTGTAGTGGAGGAGGAAGTGGGCAAACAGGATGCATTGAAGGGGCCGCTGATGTTCAGTGCGGCGGTGACCGGACAATTGACCCTTCGCCCGAAAAACGGCGAGTTGCGGAGTTTCGGGTATCCTGTAGATGAGATCTTTTTCACCCTGAAAGGACGAAAATGGCCGTTGGGTATGGTGTTCGTGCGCCAGGAGGCTGCCAACCGGTTGTGGCTCGAGGTTTCGCCGGGCAGGATGGCGGAGTTTACACCGCAATTGGTGGAGTTTAATAACAAATATGTCCGGGTTTCCCTTGCCGCATTCAACTGGCAGCAATGCCGGGAAGGCGACCAGCTGTTCCTTAATCTGGTTTCGGAAAACCCGCTCGAAATAGGTCGGCTTACCCTGCACAACTGGATCTCCGCCAACCGGGGCGTTATCGGCCGGCAGCGCTGCCTGGCGCCCTTTGTGTACGATGACGAAAATGGGGGACTGACGATCGGGCGCGGGATTTTTGCCGTTCAGGTTCCTTTTCAGGCAGATTTTAACATCGGAGAAGCCGCATTTTGTGCCGTCAATGGCGAAAACATCATCAATTTTTCCTTCAACCAGCCCCTCGGAAAAGATCAGCTGATCGAACTGACGATCGGCAAGGACAGTCAGATAGAGATCATCGGCCATTCCCTCAACCGGAGTGTGCTGCCCGACGGCTGGGATAATGCCTGGGAGCAATTTCTGAGGAACACGCCTTACGAAAAATTGCGCCTCTTCGATTTTGAGAAAGGCAAACGCCTGCCGCGTGAAAAGGAATTTGTGAAAATGATAGCCGGGATGGGCTCCCTTATCGTCAGGATCTCGGGTTTGTCAAAGGAGGCCGTCTTTGTGAAACCTGCGCCGGTGGAGCCGCCCTACGGGGTAAACCCGGGCCGTTTCCCGCTTCCCGGCGATACGGTGTTCATCACAGAAAATGAGCAAGGCAATCTCGAAGTAGCCGGATTCGACTACACGCAAATTTTTCCCGACCGCGATAAACATGAATGGATTGAGGATCCCATCGGTTTTCTGATGGTGGGGATTGACGAAAAAGGCGCCTTTATCAACCAGCGGAATTTCAGGGATATCTTGCGGCTGTGCGGCGGGGCTTTACCGGTCACCATGACCGGATTTCAGCCGCTGAAAGAAGGGGTTCGCTTTTACTTTTCGCGTAAAAACCAGATCAACCCTCAGTATTTGTTGCCCGGGCAGATCAGCATAGCCCACTTTTTGGGCATGGTCAATAAGGAATATGCCATGCTGCGTTGCGGTACAGAACTGATCACGCTGCATATTGACAAGGTCATTGAGGCCGTCACCGAATTTCCGGTTTGGAATAATGCGGATTGCCAGCGACAACTGCTGGACTGCCTGGCGGCCAATCCGGCCATCTGGATCAGGCGCGAACCCACCGGCGATCTTTTGCCGGGATTTGAGCGCGACCGATTGGGCGTTTCCTTCTATGCAAGAGTAGTGGGGCTGGTCACGGAAGAAGGCGTCCTGACAGGAGCTATGATGCAATCCCTCCTGACGCAGAAATTATACTGGATGCCGGCGGAGCGGATGTCCTGGGTTGACAACCTGAGGGATGAAGATTTCAGGCTTGCTTATGCCGGGCCGGATCGAAGTCTCATTTTGAAGGTATGCCTTAGCCGGGACGGGCGGCGCTGGTTCCTGTCGATGGTAGATACCCGGGAGGTTTTGCATGAGTTTGCAAATCTTAAGCCCGGAAAAGAACTGGCGGTCAGGTTAATCGCCCAACTCAGGCAGCCGGACCATAATTATCCGGGGTTGTTTCTGGCGCAAACCTTGTCCGGCAATCTGCTGTTGCCTTGCATTGCCGGTTCAGATATGGATGCGAAACAACTCGATATCATCCGGGTTACGGTATTCCGCAAAATTGAAGGTCCGCCTTATCGGGTCGAAGTGGCATGGGGCGCACCGCCGCCGGTGCTGGATCTTCCACTGGACCTCTGGCGGGTTACAGAAGGAGAAGAGGCGGCTGTCACGAGCTCAATGGCAGCTTACAGGGCGCTGATCGATAAAACGCCGGTCGAAATCCGTCAGCAACTATCCGAAATGGAGGGATTGGATGACCGCCAGTTGATGCAGGCCGAAGAAGCCCGGTTGAAGCAGTGGCTTTTCTACGCATATCATGCGGCGTTCGAACTTGAGGAGTACCGCGATGACCCCGAATTGCACCGATTTGCAGCCCATGTGGCGGGCTGCTGGATCGAGCGTGCCGGCCGTTTCGAAGCAATTGAACTGAGTTATGCGATAATGGCTGTTTTATTGCTGGAGAACCAGTCGAGGCGGATAGGCTGGAACCGGGAAGCCGTCTTTGAAATGAGGCATACGATTCTGTCGTTCCTGCATGAGATCTCGCTCAGGGCGCTGAGGAGCGGCCATATAGCCGCTATTGCCGGATATATCAACGATGAGGCCTATGCAGATAAGACCTTCTATGTTACGGAAAACCTGACTTACCGCTGGGAACAGATCAGGCAGGTTTGTCTGGGGTTGGAACAGCAGGACAGCCAGGAGCGATTCGACTACATCCGGCAATTTTGCGAAGCCATCCACCTGGCGGGAGGTTCTGCTGAATTGGAGGTTATGGAGGCCCTGCTTAATGCGACGGGGGAAACCCTGGAGGCGGGGGAGGTCAAAGGCATTATCCGGAAAATAGCCAACCTTCAAAAAATGTTGCCGGGTTATGCAATAGGAAACATGGATCTGAAAATCCCGGACCACCCCTGGTGGGAAAATACGGACCGGTTCACCTGGTTGCAGACCGAGATCCTGCCGCTGCTGAAAGATACGGAAATCATTTTGCCGGACCATTTCTGGCGATGATCGCAGGGGATGAATTTTTTTGAAAAAAGTAGTAGCAGGGTATTGCACGGTAAAAATATCCCGCATATCTTTGCACTCGCTTTTCAAGAAAGGGCGATTAGCTCAGCCGGTTCAGAGCACCTGCCTTACAAGCAGGGGGTCGTAGGTTCGAATCCTACATCGCCCACCATCAATTATCAAAGAGTTATGAGTTTCGGATTCATAACTCTTTTTTATTTGGTGTGCGAAGGGTGTGCTGCCGGAACCCTTGGTTTTTTATCTTTCCTTTTTTGCTTGCCTGTCACCATCACGGTTTTTGAACCATCAAACGAAGTCAAAAACAATATGATTTTGGAAATACAGGCAATCATTGAAGAGAATTAAGCGGGTTTCCGAAAACTGCCCGGCACGGCTTTGAAAAATGCCGCCACGGGATACTGTCCCAGCGATAAAATTCCGCCCCGGCCTACCCAGCCCCCAACCCCCGCAAATAATCACCAATAACCTTCCGGTCTCCATAGTCAGCCCAGCCGAGCGGTGTGCCGCCGTAAGCGGTGTCCTGAATGTCCGTTCTGGCGCCGGCTTCGACCAGGAGCTGAACCGTCTCCAGCGACCCCGACCAGACAGCGTGATGCAGCGGTGTACCGTGGGAATAGAGGTCCCGCGCGGGCCGGTTGATGTCCGCGCCGTACCCGATCATGCGTTGCACAGCCTGCGCACGGCCATTGAGTGCAGACAAGGTAAGGCTGAATTGCTTTTCTTCCTGTTCAGCGGTTTCAGCCAGTTCATCCGCTTCGGCCCATCTGCCGAAATGCAGGGCGGAAGCCAGCGTCAAGGGGGCGCCTCGGTTGAGGAGGTGCGCTGCTGCGGCCGAATGCCCGTTCACCAGCGCGTTGTTGGGCGCCCCGGCCGGATCGGCGCCGGCGTCCAGAAGCTTATCCAATAAAGCGATCTGGACGCCGCATTCCCGGGCCACCCACGACCAGGCGACCAGGGTCAGGGTATAATCGAGTTGCTTCTGCAAACTCTCCGCTTTTTCCGTTTTCAACTTCCGGATGATGATGTCCGCAATGGCCGTAATGTTGGGCGGCAGGGTTTTATTCCTGACCGCGTCTTCGGCCACAAACCAAAGCAGGTACGGATCTTTGAAAAACCCTTGCAGGTCATTCCCGATGACGGAGGTCAGCCATTCTCCGGGCTCGGTAAGCCGCTGGGTAACCAGGTCGGGATACGCATCCAGGAGTTGGCGGAGGCGGACCTCATCGCCCTGGTCAATAGCCGTGACGGCTTCCTTAAAAATGGCGTCGAAGGAAAAAGGATCTGCTTCCATGATGTTGCGGCCCTAAATGTGCAGCAAATTTCACCCTTTTTTCATTAACTTCACCCACCACAACACCCATCCATGAAAATCATCCTGCGCATCTTCAAATGGATCCTGCTGAGCCTCTTGGGGTTGATAACCGTCGTATTCATCCTGCTGCTGCTCGACCGCGATTACCGCGACGCAACCCTGACCGAAACGGAAAAGAACGCCATGGTAGCCCAAAAGGCATACCGGCCCGAAACCAGGGACAGCTTATACGAACCACTTTTGAAGGAATACGGTCAAAACAAGAAACTGGCGGAAGGATTCGAATTCCAATGCCTGCTGGCCCTGTCCCATTACCCCGAATTAAAGGAAACGCCCATCGATTTTCTGGTGCAACCGGCCTTTTTGCCGCTGTCGTCCCGGCCCGATCCCGTGACAGTGTTGTTCCCCTGGATCCGGCGGAAATACCTGGTGGTGATCAGCAGCCGGTCCACGGATTATTTTGAGCAGATCCTGCTGAAAAATACGCCCTTCAACGAACAGGTCGGCATTATCGGTCACGAACTCGGGCATTCGGTTTTTTACCTGGATAAAAGCGCCCTCAAGTTGGTAGGAATTGCCTACAACTATGAATACGACGAGGATTACGCCACGCAATTCGAGCGGGAAACGGATAAACGGGCAGTGGCGCACGGATTGGGCTATCAGCTTTACGATTTCGCCTTTTTTGTGCGCAAGGCTTTCGGCGATTCGCAGGAGAAGATTGCGGCGGAAAAGGGGGATATGTACCTGAGTCCTAATGAGCTTGCTGCTGAAATGACAAAATACGATTGCTACCGGGATACCCTGAATCCGCCCGGTCATTATTTTACAAACTGAAACATCATGGCCACCATGCCCACATACGATGCCGTTATTGTCGGCGGCGGGCCGGCTGGAAGTACCTGCGCCCATGCCCTGGTAAAAGCCGGCCTGAATACCCTGGTGGTGGACAGCGTCCGTTTCCCGCGCGTCAAACTTTGCGCGGGCTGGATCTCGCCCCCCATCTGGGATGTCCTGGAACTGTTACCCGGGGATTATACGGGCGGATTATGGCCCTGGCGCAGGGTGCATATCCATTTTCACGGCAAAAGATATACCGTCAAATCGAAGGGGTATTTTATACGGCGCTATGAATTCGACGAATTCCTGCTGAGAAGGAGCAAGGCCCGGGTTGTCGAAGACCACCACGTCCGCCAGATCGAAAAGGACGCCGATGGGTATTGGCTCATCGACGGGCAGTTCAGGACGCGGTACCTGATCGGCGCCGGCGGCAGCCATTGCCCGGTAGCCCGGGCGCTGTTTCCCAAACCCGAAAATGACCCGTGCGGCACGCAGGAAAAGGAATTCGAAGGCGATCCCCAGGAAATTGCCGCCTGCCGCATCGGCGCGGACGGAGAACCGCAGGTATTGCTGCACGACGACCTCGGCGGGTATTCCTGGAATATACCCAAGGGCAGCTGGATGAATATCGGATCGGGCACCAAGATAGCCCGGGCGGTGGTGCCGGCCTGGAACGAGGCGCGCACCTTTTTTGAGGGGAATGGCGGGACGGGGAATATCCCGGTGGCGTCACGCCCTGCACTGGACAAAATGAAAGGCCACGGGTACCGGGTCTTTGAACCGGAATGCCTGGATCATTGTCAGCATGACGGCGCCTTCCTCATCGGGGATGCGTTGGGGGTAGCTCAACCGCTGACCGGCGAAGGAATCCTGCCGGCGGTCCTTTCGGGTAAGCTTTGCGCCGCTGCCATCGCCGAAGGCGCCCCGGAATCGTACCCCCGCCGGATGACCGATCACCCGCTGTTCCGGGAATACCGGCTCCTGCACAACCTGCTGGTTTGGGAACAGAAACGCGCCGGCGTCAGGAATGAAAATCCCCGGCCGTCCAGGTTCCGGGATTGGCTGGTAGTGCAGGGGTTCGCGTGGTTATTTGGCGCCAAACGGGTGCCGTTGGGGTGGTTGCTGGCGAGATTGCTGGGGAACTCAATATGACCTTATTCAAGTGTTGATTATTTTAATGATATATGTTTAAAAAATTAGAAAAAATTAAAGATATTTGTTTATTTTTACATTGTTATTGAAAGTAATATCTTTATGAATAAGGATCAAAAACACTTGCGTATTGCGCAACTTGATAAGAAAATCGCTCATCTGGCCGGCGCAAAGGATATAGCTTTCCCTGGAGAGGGATGGGTATATGCGTTGAGAACGGCATTAGGAATGTCACTAAGACAGCTTGGCAACCGACTGGGAATAACACCGCAAGGAACCAAGGATATTGAGCGTCGGGAAAAAGATGGTTCCATTACCCTGCAAAGGCTGCGGGAGGTTGCGGCTGCCCTGGATATGCAGCTTGTGTACGGTTTGGTGCCTAATGATCAGACATTGGAAAAAATGATTGAAAAGCGGGCTCATGAGCTGGCGCGTGAGGTCGTCTTGAAAACATCTCATACCATGCATCTGGAAAATCAAGGGTTGGATGACGAAGCAGTCAAAACTGCCATTGAAAAGCGTGCGGAAAAATTCAAAAACGAACTCCCAAAACATCTATGGAATTAAAGTACAAAGAAGGGCAAACCCCGATCGATGAGGATGAAAAGCTAGGGCTTAAAATCAAATCTATCTCCACAATGGCGGAATTGGATGAATTTGAGCAGCAAAATATTGAAGAAGCCGTGAGTTGGGCTTATGGCCGGATTTTTAAACCTGAGCAGGTACTGGAAGTGGACTTCATCCAAAATATCCACAGGCGGATGTTCAAAAACGTTTGGAAATGGGCAGGAAAATTCCGAACCTCTGATAAGAATATAGGTGTCCCTTTCTATCAAATCAGGCAGCAATTACAAACCCTCAATGATGACTGCCGGTACTGGATTGAATATCAAACCTATCTCCCGGATGAAATCGCGATCCGTTTTAAACACCGTATGGTCTCAATCCACCTCTTTCCTAATGGCAATGGACGACATTCCAGGTTGATGGCCGATATTCTTCTATTGGCACTGGATAACAATCAGTCATTTTCCTGGGGAGGCAAGTCATTAAGGCGGGGAGAAGACAGGACGGTATATCTCGCTGCATTGCGCAAAGCGGACAGCGGCGATATCGGCCCTCTGCTCGCATTTTCAAAGCTATAACGGAATAGCATCAAAGCAACCAACGGGTGTACTTCTCCTTAAAGGCCCGGACTGAAAGAATAGCCTGGCCTCTACAACTCCAGCTTCCAATCCCCGCGATAATTCCGCCGCACAAACTGGTTGGCCGGTTCGAAATTGGTGATCTTCATGTTTTGCCCGTCCCAGAGCAATTCCTTGCGGCCGGTGAAGGCGTCATTTTCCTGCTGGTTGTAGCTCAACACGGCGAGGTTGCCCATGAGGACCGTTTCGGCGAGCGGGCCGGATTCGGAGAACGGCGAACTGACGTAGGCGCCGTAGCCTTCCTTGCAGGCCTTCACCCATTGCTGCTGGTGGCCTTCCGAACCGTTTTCCACCAGCGGTTTGCTGGGCTTGGGCAGGGGAACGTCCTTCATCAGTTTGGTCGGCAACAGGGTGGCTTTGCGGCCGAACAGACCGGCCATCATCTTGCCTTTGGCGCCTTCAAAGAGAATGCCGCCGTCCAATTCGCCGAGTTCTTCGTCGGGCAGGAGTTCCTTCGGGCGTTCGGGCAGGATGCCGCCGTCGTACCAGACCAGCTCAACGGGCACCATCCCCGCGCGTGCCGGAAACTGGATATGGATGATCGAGGCGGTCGGGTAGCTGTCCATCACGAGGTTCTGGTCGAAGAAGCCGTTCCAGGCGCCGGCCACGCTGCAATACACGGAGGTCGGATAACCCAGCTTGAGGGCGCGGAAGGGCACATCCATGAAATGACAGCCCATATCGCCGAGTGCGCCGGTACCGAAATCCACCCATCCGCGCCAGGTAGCGGGCAGGTAAGTGGGGTTGAACGGCCGTTGCGGGGCGGTGCCCAGCCACAGTTCCCAATCCACCTGCTTGGGGATCTTGTGCTTGCCTTTGGGGCGGGCGATGCCTTGCGGCCATACCGGGCGGTTGGTCCAGACGTGTACCTTGTGCACATCGCCGATCAGTCCGTTCTGGATCCAGGATTCGACGTACCGGGTGTCGTCGCCGGAGCTGCCCTGGTTGCCCATCTGGGTGACGACCTTGTATTTCTCAGCCGCCTGGGTCAGGATCCGGGCCTCGTAAATGTCGTGGGTAAGCGGTTTTTCGCAGTAGACGTGTTTGCCGCGTTTCATGCATTCAAGCGCCTGTACGGCGTGCATATGGTCGGGTGTGCTGACCGTGACCGCGTCGATGCGGCTGCCTTCCTTGTCGAGCATTTCCCGGAAATCGCGGTAATAGCTTGCATTCGGCCACCTTTTCCGGCCGCCGGCCGCCATCCGGTCGTCGACATCGCAAAGCGCGACGATATTGTCCGAGCCGTTGTTGTAGGAATTATTGGAGTTCACCTCGCCCTTGCCGCCGACGCCGATACAGGCGATATTGAGCTTGTCGCTGGGCGAAATGAACCCGCGTCCGCCGAGTACAGACCGGGGGATGATCGTGAAAGCGGCGGCCGTAGCGCCGGTTGCCTTGACAAAGTCTCTTCTTTTCATGGTTGGTCGTTTCGTTTTGAGTTGATCAGGGAATGGATCGGGAGGCTAATTTAGGCAAAACAGTTGAATTGTTCAATTGATTCAATTGATTGGATTGAACCGATTGATTGGATTGATTGGATTGATTCGATTGATTCGATTTTTCGATTCCTCAGTTCCTCCCCCGACCGCCGAAGCTCACCAAGAGCGAAGGAGGTAATTCCTCAGTTCCTCAATAAATGATTGATTGGATTGTTCGATTGATTCGATTGATTGGATTGAGCCGATTGTTCGATTAAAGGTGTCCGTCTATTGGTCAGGTTAATCGATGCAATCGAAATTAATCGGCAAAATCGATTCAATCTCAATTCCGCACGCTCCGGTAGGCGTTGGCCCGGGTAGGATCGACACGGCCCATGATCTCCACGAGCTTGTTCTTTTCCTCCAGGGTGCCGCCTTTGAAGATCTCCACGATTTCCGCATTTTTGGTGTTGTTGAAGATCTGGACGATCATGGCGTTGGGGTAGGATTGGTTGACCCGGCCGAGGTCTTCGATGGTTTGCGCGATGACGGCGCGGCCGCCGTTGGGGTCCTTGTACATGACGTCGAGCCCGAGGCGGTGATAATTGTAGAATCCCTGGCGGAAAGGCCGTACGCGGGGCGAGAGCAGGTTTTCCATCAGCCAATAGCGGTTGCGGTTGCTTTCCTGCGACCGCCAGCCCGGGTTGCCTGCGGCCACGTTCTCCGGCACGGTATTGACGATCTCCTGGGCCGTTTTGAAATAGGGTTCGCCGCCCAGCAGGGAGAAGGAGTCGTAGTCCAGGCCGATGACGATATAGACGTAGTAGGCCAGGACGGAGGAGAGGTTGTCCTGGAACAGGTTTTTGCTGAATTGCAGGGGTTGGTATTGTTCGTAGTCGAACGTCACTTCCTTATCGAGGTGGTTGAACATGGGGGTTTCATATTCCACCCCGTAAACCGGCCTGGAACTCTGGATGGCCAGGTCGGCCTTGAAATTGGTTGCGCTGCGCTCTTCGGAAATGGTAAGGAGCAGGTTGCAATTGATCCTTTCTTCGGTTTCGAAGACATCCTCCGTCCATTTGGTGCTGTTGAGGAATTCCTGGATGGTATTTTCCAGGGTCGCGAACACTTTGGGGTCCACGCTGGTGGCTTTCTGGCCGTTGACCTTGACGGTGAAATTGACTTCCTGAGCGGTCAGGCCGGTGAAGCCCAGAGAAAGGATTGAAAGTAATAAGAACTGTTTTCTCATCTTACCGATACTTATTTTTCTGCGAGAAGCCGGGTGCGGAGTTCATTGAGGATGTCTCCGGCGGCTTCGGTCTTTGTTTTTAACTCAAATTCGATCATCTTATTGTCCCGGTGGATGATAGAAATCTTGTTGGTGTCGTGGCGGAACCCGGCGCCTTCATCGCGTAGGGAGTTGAGGACGATAAAATCGAAATTCTTCTTTTCGAGTTTTTCCCGGGCGTTCACCGTTTCATGCTGGGTTTCGAGTGCAAAACCGACGATCACCTGATCCTTTCGTTTCACCCGGCCCAATTCGGCGGCGATATCCCGGGTTTTGACCAGGTGAAGGCTCATGTCCTCCGATTTCTTTTTGATCTTTTCGGCAGCTACCTCGGCGGGCCGGTAATCGGCCACAGCGGCCGCCAGGATCGCAACCCGGCAGTCGGGGAATTTTGCTGCAGCTGCGGCATACATTTCCTCTGCGGTTTGCACGCGCGTGGTAATCACCCCCGGATGATCGGTTTTTACAGTTGTCGGGCCGAGCACCAGTTCGACCGTTGCGCCGCGCCGGGCCGCTTCTTCAGCCAGGGCAATGCCCATTTTGCCGGACGAATGGTTGCCGATGAACCGCACGGGGTCGATCGGTTCAAAAGTGGGCCCTGCGGTGATCAGGATGCGCAGGCCCGTAAAATCCCCGCTTTGCCGGAAATGGTCTTCCAGTGAGCGCACAATGTCTTCCGGTTCGGCCATCCGCCCTTCGCCGGTAAGGCCGCTGGCCAGTTCGCCGTAGCCCACCGGGATCAGGTGTACGCCGAAGGACTGCAGGCGGCGCAGGTTTTCCCGGGTAGCCGGGTGGCGCCACATGTCGAGGTCCATGGCGGGTGCGATCCAGACCGGGCAGCGGGCGGAGAGGAAGACCGCGGAAAGGATATTGTCGCAAATGCCGTTGGCGAGTTTGGCCATGGAATTGGCGGTGAGCGGCGCGAGGACGTACGCGTCCGCCCAAAGCCCGAGGTCCACATGGTTGTTCCATCCGGATCCGGTGGAGACCTCCGACAGTACTTCATTTTTGGAAAGCGTCGACAGGGTGAGCGGACTGATAAACCCCGCAGCGGCGGGCGTCATCAGCACCTTTACCTCCGCGCCGGCTTTAACGAGCAGGCGCACCAGGTAGGCGGCTTTATAGGCGGCAATGCTGCCGGTAACCCCCAGAATGATCTTTTTACCCTGAAGCATGAAACAGCGGATCTAGGCCGTGAAACAACAATTGCCGGATGGCGCACGCAAGCGCTGTCACCCGGCAATTGAATATCGGTTCTGAACGGACGTCAAAGACGTCGGCATCAATAATTTTTCCTGCGCTCTTTGAAGCGGTAATACAGGTCGTCATTGATCCATTCTTCGGTCGCAATGATGGCCGGATTCGGCAGGCGCTCGTAGAATTTGGAAATTTCGATCTGCTCTTTGTTTTCGCTGATCTCCTCGATGGTATCGGAGGTGGTGGCGAATTCTTCGAGTTTGGTATTCAACTCCTGCTTCAATTCAGAGCCCAACTGGATGGCGCGTTTGGTGATGATCGCCAGCGTTTCGTAGATATTGGTGGTTTCGGCAGCCATATCATCTACGTCGCGGGCCCGGACATTGGGGTCAATTCCCTGAACTTTGGCTTTGATGTCTGACATTATTCAACTGATTTAATTTTTTATTGGCATTCGCCAGAATATCTTTTACTTCCTTGAGGTTCCTGCTCTCCGGGAAGCGGTTGATGAATTCCTGCGCCCGGTCGCGGGCATCGATATAACGTTCCTGCTGCTTGTCGACGAAGCTGTTTTCCGCCAGCAGGTGGGCCGAGCGGAGGATCATGTATCGAACCTGTTCGGCGTCACTGGTCTCAGGAAAATCCTTGAGCATGTTGTCAAAGGTCTGGATCGCCGATTGGTAATACTGCATATCGAAATACAGCAGGGCCTCGTGGTAGGCTTTGTCTTCCAGTTTGGCCCTCATTTCGTCGATCAGCTTGTTGCACTCCTCTACGCGGGTGCTCTGGGGATAGGTGTTGATGAACAACTGAAAATCCTCGATCGCCTTGTCCGTATAGGTTTGATCCAGCCGGAAGGTCGGCGAAAGCTTGTAATTGCAATAGGCCGACATGAAATCGGCTTCTTCTTTTTTGGAACTGCCGCCGAAGGTTTGGGAAAAGTTGTTGAAATAGTAGGATGCCAGGATGTACTGCCCCATATAATAGTACGTATAGGCGTACCGGTAGGCGATTTCCTCGGCTTCTTTCCTTCCCCTGTAGGTCGGCAGGACCAGCTCGTAAAGGGACTGCGCGCGCTGATAATCTTCCTTGGCGTAGTATTCATCCCCTTTTTTGAGGATGCCGGCCGGATCGCCGCTGCTGCGAATCTTCTCGAATTCGCTGCGGCAGGCGCTCAGCCCCAGAATGACCACGCATGAAAAGATAAATAAACCCTTGATTTTCATAAGCCCGCAAAGTTACAATTTTTTATGATAACGCAGCGAATCCCCGGTGAATTTTTGACATTCCCCGGCTTTTGGTCCGGCGTTGCTTCAAAAGACACTATTAAGAGCATTTTTGGCCCGCCTGCGGTTGCATCGATCGGTTTATTCTTTAAATTGCAGGTAATTCATTTAAAAGAACAGTTATGACCGGGAAAAGATCGCCAGGTATTTTATGCGGCATGATCGGCGACGATGCATTTGTTGCATCCGTCATTTACGGTAGCGCATTCACCAACCCCGGCAAGTTGTGATCTTCCGGCTTCATACCGTACATCCTGCCCTCCTTCCGTACATCAGAACCGTTTTTTCGATGGAAGGGGAAGGTTTCAATATGGGGCCGCATACCATGATGACGGTGCCTGACGGCTGTCTGGAAGTCTTTTTCAATTTTGGCGACCGGCCGACCAGTTTTTTAAACCCGCGGCTTAAACGCCCTTCAAGCGTCCTTCACCAGGGCAAGGTGGCTTATATCTCCGTTTGTTTCCTGCCAGGGCGGGCCTATCCATTCTTCGGATTGCCGATGGACGAACTGTCGGCTGACGCAGTTGCCATGGGCGATATCTGGAAGGGCCGCGCAGCTGATCTGGAAAGCCGCATTACCGAAGCGGGGACCGCCGAAAAACGGTCCGAGATTGTCCAGGAATTCTTGTTGCAGCAATTGCAGCAGCTTGAAAAAGCAGACCGGGCCGTCGATTATTGCACGAACCTGATCCGTCAGGAAGGGGGCAATGTGAAGATCGACGCCTTATCCGATAAGGCCGGATTGAGCAACCGGCAATTGATCCGGCGTTTCAGGTCGTCGGTGGGCCTCACACCCAAGGAATTTGCCCGCCTCACCCGTTTCACGACTTCTCTGAAGGCCATCAAGGCCGATCCCGCCTCCCGCCTTACCGATATTGCCTATTCCTTCGGCTACTACGACCAGGCCCATTTTATCCACGATTTCAGGACTTTTTCCGGCGTTTCGCCCGGCGAACTCATCGCCTCCAGCCATATTTTGTACTGATGGCGGATTTTTACAATCATTGTTCCGAACGCCGGCGGATCTTTGCCATGCAGATAGTTGATTGACCTCGTCGCAAGCCGGTATGCGGCCTACTTACCACTTACGACTTACGACTTACCACTTACCACTTACAACTTACAACTTACGACTTACGACTTACAACTTACGACTTACAACTTACAACTAAAAAAAATTGCATGAGAAAAGTGATCTTAAGCGTAGCCGTCACCCTCGACGGATTCATCGAAGGGCCCAACGGCGAATACGACTGGTGTTTTACCGATCAGGATTATGGCATGAGTGCATTCCTGAAACGGATCGACGCCTTGTTTTACGGGCGGAAATCCTATGAACTGGTCATCAGCCAGGACCAGAGCGCGGAAGGCGCCGGGATGTTTTCGCATATCCGGTCCTACGTTTTTTCGAATACCCTCAAGGAAGTGCAGCCGCCCAATATCCTGGTCGGCGGGGACATCAAAGCGGAGGTCATGCGGATCAAAGCCGAACCGGGCAAGGATATCTGGCTGTTCGGCGGGGCAAGCCTCACAACCGCCTTTTTCGAACTCGGCCTCGTTGACGAGCTGCTCCTGGCCGTACATCCTGTCCTGCTGGGCAGCGGCAAGCTGTTATTCCAGGATATCCCCGGGCGGACCCAGCTGAAATTGCTGGAGTCAACGCCGTACGACTCGGGCCTGGTCATGCTAAGGTATGCGGTTTTGTGATTCCTCGATTTAGGGTGTTGATCTGAGAACTGTCGCTTTCAAATCACCCTCCGGCGGCCGTAGCTCCAAAGAGCGGAGGAGGAAAATCACCAAACTCTCAATTCCTCCCCCGACCGCCGTAGCTCACCAAGAGCGAAGGAGGTAATTCCTCAGTTCCTCAAAACTACAACTGCACAAAAACCCCCACCGTATAAGACGGATTGGCGAAGATGATCCGGCCGGAAAAAGCCGTACCGATGCCGGCTGAAACGCCCCAGCGGTCGGTGAGGCGGTAGGCGACTTCGGGGGAAAAGGAAAGGAATTCGCTGTTGTTGGCGAAAATGCTGGTGCTGTTGGCCGCTTTGTCCGGATCGCCGTTTTTAAGGGATTTAACCCCGAACAAACGGGCGATGGCCGTGATGCGATCCTTCCCGAAAGTAGCTCCGCCTTCGATGCCGAACCGCAATTCATCGGAATAGCCGTTGGAGCGGTTGTTGAAGCCGCCGTAGAGGTTGGCGTAGGCGTTCAGTTTTCCGAGACGAAAGGAAGTACCCAGGTCAAGCTGCAGCATTTGGTTGAATTCGCCGTCGCCGGTCTGGAGGGAGCCGGCAATCCCGCCGTTGTCCTCTCCCAGCGGCAGGCCAAGAAACAGGGTAGCGCTCAGCACAACGGGTTTGTTGACGATGAGGCCATATTTCAGGCCCAGGTCCGCGTCGCCGACGGAATTGAGGGCGCTGCCGGGCGCGAGGACTTCCCCCGTGGTCCCGGAGATCAGGTTATTGTGATACGTGCGGCTGAACAACGGGATGTTCAGGATGCCCGTAAACCGGTTGGTGAAGCCGTATTCGGCATATAGCGTCGTATTGAAAATACCCGTCGTGACATTGGGGTCGATATGCCCGCTGTCGGTATAGTGCTGGTCGGAAATGATCCACCATTCAGCCAGTTTGAAATAGCCGCCGTGTTTGGGTTGGGGCCATCCTCCGCCGGCCAGCAGCAGTTGGGGAAGGAGGACCAGACTGAACATGATTAAGCTGTGGATGTATCTCATGGTTTTTATTTTTTTTGCTGTCGGGTTCCCTGCCTGTTGTAGCTGTTGATCTGTTGATGCGTTGATTTGAGGGGTCAAATCAACAAATCAACAAATAAACCTCCGGCGGCCGGAGCCTCGGCGAAGGCGGCAAATCAACAAACGCTCGAATCCTCCCCCCTAATCAAACACCCCTTCCCCAACCTTTACATTAAAGGGTTTGCAATAGTACAGCAGGTGTGCGTAGTCGTTCAGGCCGATATTGCCGCCGATGGTGTAGGCATGGGCGCCGTCGAAGACCGTAACGGGGCCGATTTCGAGGGCATTGGCGATGGAATTGGGGTTGTTGCTGAGGTAAACGTAGAGGCCGGGCAGACTGGAGGACGCTTTGTAATTGCCGGCCAGGGTCAGGATCAGGTCGGATCCTTGTTTTTCCAGGGTAAAATCGCCGGTCAGGGTGTAGCTGCTGGTGGCTTTGAGCTTGCCCGCGCGTGTGTTGTCGTTGGGATTGGTGGAAGTGTTGTCGGCGATCACGACCTGGATGACGTCCGTTACCGACGGCTTGCCCGTCAACGCTACTTCGGCGGTGATGACGGCAACGCCCTTCGTCAATCCGTTGGCCAGCCCGTTCTGGTCGATGCTCAGCAGGGAAGGCGCGGAACTGGTCCATTTGACGGGGCGATTTTCTTCGATACCCACATTGTTCAAAAAGCGGGCTTCGAACTGATAGGCATCGCCCTGCCCGATGGTGTCGATCGGGTTGGTGATCATTACGCTTTCGGGTACGGCATCGTCGAGGATATCGTCCCCGATGCAGTTGTTGAATACAAGAACGACCCAGAACGCCAGGGCCGGCAGGATGATCCGTTTCATGGTGGAAGCTTTTTGCATTTATGCTATAACGAGTAGATGCGGCTTTGTTCGGTATTGCAAAATTGCGCCTAAATTCTCATTCGGCGCCTCCCGGAAAGATCCCTTTAGCTTGTTTTTTTGGTCTAGGTCAGGACATTGTTGTTATTTAATTTTTTGTAAATCAATTATTTAGACTATAATCATTGACGGCCTGATACTGGCCTTATCTGTCCGCATGTCGACAACATCCGGCGGAAGGGCGGCCTACCTTTGCCCTGTTGCGGAAAGGAATTTTGATGGAATTGTGATCTTTTCGTGATAACTGGAGGGCTATCCATACCATAACTTTGTCATTATGATTAAAAATGCGTTGGTGATCGAAGACGATCCCAATATTGTGGATTTATTGCAGATCCATTTGCAGGATCTCGATTTCAGGGTCGACCGGGCTGCCAACGGCCGTTTGGGGCTGAACAAGGCGCTCACGGCCGGTTATGACCTGATCGTGCTCGACCTGATGCTGCCCGCCATGGACGGCCTCGAGGTTTGCCGCCACCTGCGGGCCAAGGAAGTGAATACGCCCATCCTGATGCTGACCGCCAAGTCGGAGGAGATCGACCGGGTGCTCGGGCTGGAAATGGGAGCCGACGATTACCTGACCAAGCCGTTCAGCGTGCGGGAGTTCATCGCGCGGGTAAAGGCCATTTTCCGCCGCATCGGCATGAGCCGCGCAGCTGCGGACGAGCCCGCCGACAAAAGCATGCTCCGTTTCGGCGACCTGGCGGTGGACCTGGACAAGCGCAAGGTGACCATCGCCGACAAGCGCATCGACCTCTCCCCGAAAGAGTTCGACCTGCTCAGCCTCCTGGCCTCCAACCCAGGGAAAAGCTACGACCGCACCCGCATCCTGAACCTGGTCTGGGGGTATGATTTCGACGGATACGAGCATACGGTCAATTCCCATATCAACCGGTTGAGAAGTAAAATCGAACCTGATCTGAACGAGCCGAAGTACATCCTCACGACCTGGGGGGTGGGCTATCGCTTTAATGAAGACTTATGAAAAAAAAGGGTTTTTCCAACCGGTTGTACTGGAAAATTTCCGCGACCCTGTTCACCTTATTGCTCGTCCTGGGCGGATTGTACATTGTGATCACCGCCTATGTGGGGCGGCAATACCTCGAAGAAGCCAACCAACGGCTTTACGGCCATATCGCCGACAGCACCGTTGCCGTAATGACGCCGCTGGTACAGGGGAAAGTGGACACCCAGGCCGTACAGGATATCATGCATTCCACCATGGTGATCAACCCCAGCGTGGAAGTTTACCTGCTGGATACCCTGGGCGGCATAATTACCTACCTCGCGCCCAATAAAAAGATCAAACTGGACCGCGTAGACCTCGCTCCGGTACATCAATTCATTCAAAATCGTTACGGCCGCACCATCAAGGGCGACGACCCCCGAAATCCGGAAGATAAAAAAGTGTTCTCCGCCGCGCCGATCTACCACAAAGGCCGATTGGAAGGATACCTCTACATAATCCTGGCGAGCGAAGAACAGGCGGCGGTCACCACCCCGCTTTTCGGCAGCTATATCCTGCGGCTGGGCACCCGGTCGTTCCTGGTCATCCTGGCCATCGCCCTCATCATCGGCATGGTAGTGATCTGGTTGCTGACCCGCGGGCTGGGCCAGATCACGGAAACGGTCCGGCGCTTCAAGGAAGGGGATCATCAGGCCCGGATCGAGCTGAAGGACCAGGGCGACCTGACGCCCCTGGCCGATACCTTCAACAGCATGGCCGATACCATCATGGCCAATATCCGGGAATTGCAGTCGGTTGAAAACCTGCGCCGGGAATTGATCGCCAATGTATCCCATGACCTGCGCACCCCGCTGGCAATCATGCAGGGGTATATCGAAACCATGATGATCAAGGAAAAGGACCTGTCGGCGGAAGACCGGAGGCGGTACCTGCGCATCATGCTCGACAGTTCCGAAAAACTCTCCCGGCTGGTGGCCCAATTGTTTGAATACGCCAAGCTCGAAGCCAAACAGGTGCAGGTGCAGAAAGAGCCGTTCTTCCTGGCCGAACTGGCGCAGGATATCCTGGTCAAATACCGGGTGCTGGCCGATAAGCAGGACATATCCCTGGTACTGGAGGCGCCCGCCGGATTGCCGCTGGTTTTCGCCGATGTGGCCCTGGTGGAGCGGGTCATCCAGAACCTGCTGGACAATGCCCTGAAGTTTACGCCC
This sequence comes from Lewinellaceae bacterium, assembly GCA_020636325.1. GTDB lineage: Bacteria > Bacteroidota > Bacteroidia > Chitinophagales > Saprospiraceae > JACJYC01. Next base: position 23,902 of record JACJYC010000021.1, on the reverse strand, counting down.
GAAGGCGGAGAAGTTACCCTATGCCTCAAAGAAGACGAAAAAGGCGTAGAAGTCCTGATCTCGGATACGGGCCCCGGCATACCGGAAAGCGAACAGGCATTCATCTTTGAACGCTACCGCCGCGGGGAAGCCGGCAAAAACAAGCCCGCCGGCGCCGGGTTGGGATTGGCTATCGTCAAAAAGATCCTGGAGATCCATCAATCTGCCATACAACTGCGGAGCGCTCCCAACCAGGGGGCGACGTTCTGGTTCAGGCTACCTGCCTACAAAGCCGGCTGACAGACTCAACGTTTCGGTTCGTTCAACTCAATCACATAGCCGTCCGGATCAGTGATGTAGATCTGGGAGGCGCCGTCAAACCGCTGTTGGCGGTGGTAGTCCACGCCGGCCTTTTTCAGATAAGCTTCCACCGGATCGGCATCGGGTATCGTCCAGGAAAAATGGGCGCCGTTGCGGTCGTTGTTGGCAACCGGGTCCTTCCGGCCGGCGAGCAAATGGAGTTCCTGACCGTCAGCGATGATAAACCAGGACCGGATGGCCTTCAGGTTATCGGGCACTTCGAGTGGCTTCAGGCCGATGATGTCGCGATAGAAATGGGTGCTGGCCCCGATGTCCGCCACGGCCAACGCCACGTGGTTGTAGCCGGTGATCCTGACCTGTGCCGAGGCATTGGAAACGGCAAACAGGATGAACAAGGCGGTCGGAAGCAGAAATAACTTCTTCATGTCGGATAAGCTGGTTTTTCAGGCCGTAAGGTAGCGATTTTTTGGGTTTGCCGAATAGCTTAAGGCATTGCTGCTGCCGGCTGATGTATTGATGCGTTGATCTGAAGGTTGCGGTTTTCAAATCAACACATCAACGAATCCTCAATTCCTCCCCCGACCGCCGTAGCTCATCAAGAGCGAAGGCGGTAATTCCTCAGTTCCTCAATTCCTCCCCCGACCGCTGTAGCTCATCAAGAGCGAAGGCGGTAATTCCTCAATTCCTCAATTCCTCCCCTTCCTATAAACCACCCTTTTCCCCTGTTCATCTTCGCAGATGAGGCGGCGGTTTTTCAATTCCACGAGGTTGAGGGTAAATTGGTAATCGGTGAATTTGATCCGGACCCGGTTATTGGCCAGTTTCCAGGTGCCGGTCCTTTCCTTGTCTTTTGCGGTTGTGGAGCGCAGAGTGCCGTCGGGATAGAACTGGAACTGGGAGCCGTCGCTTTCCCAGAAGCCGGTCAGGTCTTCGTCCGTAATAACGGGGATGGCTGTATGGTCTGCGGTTTCCGGTTCCGGCGAGGAGATCAGGCCGAGGGCGAGGTTGCATTCATTGGTAAAACCGTTGACGGCTTTTTCCAGTTCGTAGCCGGCCATCGTTGCCAGGTGTTGGGGGGTAAATGCGGCGGTGATCTTTTCAATGACGCAATCGTAAAGCGCGCGCGCCTGCTGTTCGGTGAGCTGACCCAACATCCTTTTTTCGATGAATCCGGCGCGGTTGGATTGGTAGAGCTGCTCTTTTTCGGCGGCAGTCCACCCGTTGCTCCGGTTTTCTTCCTCAACGACGGCCGCTACTTCCACCACCATGGAAATGCCGTAAATGGGGGAGGGGTTATAGAATCCGAGGTATTGTTTGCCGGATAAAAAGGCGGGTTCGGCGACTTCGACGGTGCCGGATACATAATTCTCCCGGGAGCAACCGGCGTGGAATCCGTAGCTTTTGATGGAAAATTCCTTGTTGAAAGCGTCGGCATCCTGTTTCGAGTTCAACAGGTAAACGTTGCAGTAATCGTTGCCCGGCGGGGTGGTGAGCAGGTCAATGGCTTTGGCGGCCGTACCGGTCTTGTCGATGATCCGCGTGAGCTGGGCAAACAGGCTGAACTGGGCCTTGGCGTGCCGGATGGATTCCTTGCTGCGGGAGGCGGCTACCGTATAGAACCAGCGCACGGTATTGGGCGGCAGGTTGACCTCCAGGATCAGGCTGGACTGCCCGGTCAGGTTGAGGTAGCTGTTGATGAAATATTCCTGGGGCTTGATGAGGTTGACGGCCTTCTCCCTGGATTGAGCCGCTAATGATCCCGCCACAAAAATACCGATGCTGAGCAGGAAGTAAGTTCTCATTTATTTCGGTTTTCTCTTGTGATATCCCTTTTCATCGAAGGGTTGGCGTTCTTCGATCATCATGGTTTCCAGGGTTTTGATCTCGCGGGCATAGTCGATTCCGGCATCATCCCCCGGTTCTATGGTTTCCAGGATCTCGAACACAAAATGGTCTTCTCCCATGGCATTCCAGTCCTTTTGGAGCCCTGCATTCGGGTGTCCGCCCCATTTCAGCTGCGTGCGGTGCCGGTTCCAGATGGCGTCGAGGTTGATGCTGCCTTCGATAAAAACCTTGCCGTTGGTTTTGTTGCGGATCTGGAATACGCCCATGGGGAAGGTTTTATTCAGGTAATCTTCTTTCAGTTCTTTTTTTGTTTTCATACGTGCGGATATATGGCCTTAAAGTTAATTTTTTTACCTGACTCATATGATCATTACCTGTAATTTCACTTTCAATGGTCGCATGAGAGGTGTTTGGAAGACTCCGGGCTTCGACCTAAATTGCGTGTTCAAATGATTTAAACCAACCTGGACATGCATTTCAATTACCGGATGATTTCCTTGTTTTTGCTCTTCCTTGCAGGCGCGGCGCGGTCGCAATCCGTCACACCGCTGCCCAATGCCCACGCCCACAACGATTACAAGCATAAACACCCGCTGCACGACGCCCTCGGTCAGGGGTTTACCAGCGTGGAAGCCGATGTCTTCCTGATGGGCGGCGACCTGATCGTGGCGCATCACCGCCCGTTGTTCAAGCGAAAGTCGCGGAGCCTGGAAACGCTTTACCTGAAGCCCCTGGCGGAGAGGGTGAAAGCCGGCGGCGGTGCGGTATACCCGGGGTTTGAAGGGCCTTTCTATTTGATGATCGATTTCAAAACGGAAGGAGAAGCCACCTGGGCCGCACTGGATCCGCTGCTGGCAAAATACGGGGATATCCTCTCTGTCGAAAAAGAGGGGGTTTTTAAACGGGGAGCCGTAACGGTATTCCTTTCCGGCAACCGGCCGTTTAATTCAGTTGCAGGCGCTTCCCCACGGTACGCCGGAATCGACGGCCGGCCCGGCAATCTGGGGCAAGGTTTCGCTGCCGGGTTGATGCCAGTGGTCAGCGACAATTTTCACAAAGTATTATCCTGGACCGGCAACAGCGAAATCCCTGCCGAGGAATGGGAAAAACTCACAGGGCTGGTGAATGCGGCGCACGCGGAAGGCAAGAAGGTGCGGCTTTGGGCGAGCCCGGATACGCGGCTGGTTTGGGGGACGTTGCTGAAGGCCGGGGTGGACCTGATCAATGCGGATGATTTGGTGGGGTTGCGGGGGTTTTTGGTGGACCACTTAGGGCACTAAGATCACTAAGGGTTTGAGGGGGGTTGGACCACTTAGGGCACTAAGATCACTGAGAATTGAACGGTTGAAAAGGACCTCCTTAGTGTCCTGAGTGCCCTGAGTGGTTCAAAATTAAAAACCATACAAAACGCCAAAACCAACCGGATAGGCTTGGGGGTGTTGGACCACTCAGGGCACTAAGATCACTAGGGGTTTGGGGGGTGGACCACTTAGGGCACTAAGATCACTGAGAGGTTTGGGGTTGAGGGACCACTCAGGGCACTAAGATCACTAAGGGTTTGGGGGGGGTGGACCACTTAGGGCACTAAGATCACTAAGGGGTTTGGGGGGTGTGGGACCACTTAGGGCACTAAGATCACTGAGGGGTTGGGGTTGAGGGACCACTCAGGGCACTAAGATCACTAAGGGTTTGGGGGTGTTGGACCACTTAGGGCACTAAGATCACTAAGGATTTGGGGGGACCACTCAGGGCGCTAAGATCACTGAGAATTGAACGGTTGAAAAGGACCTCCTTAGTGTCCTGAGTGCCCTGAGTGGTTCAAAATTAAAAACCATACAAAACGCCAAAACCAACCGGATAGGCTCCTAGTGGCGCGAAATCTAGATACCACACAAGTTTCGCGGCCTCTTTTTCCGACATGCTGCGTTGCTCGGCGGTCACAGAGTCCCGCTATGCTCCCTTCTCGCGCCTTGCCTGTCAAAAAAATAGCCTCCCGAAACTATGGTGCTACTTAAATTTCGCGCCACTAGTTGGCCCAGGTCAGTCTTTGGCTTTGGCGGAGAAACCCCACTTCAATCCGATATAGGCGTTGATGCCGGGGTTGGGAATGCCCAGTTCCCGGAACCGCGAAAGGTGGTCGATGTATTGGGTATCGAACAGGTTTTTGACGCCGGCGTCCAGGTCAAAGCTGCCGGCTTTTAGGCTGAAGCCTGCATTGACGAGGTTGTACGCCTCGGAAGCCGTTTCATAGGCGGCGATCCTGTTTTGCGGCAACCGGTAAATATGCTCGATGAAAACCCCGTCTACACCGATCTTGCCTTTTACCTTGAACTCCCCGCGGATGCTGGTCTGCACTTTGTTGGCCGGTATTAAAGGGAGCGCGTTGCCCGATTTATCCCGGGCGAATACCGATGAGAAATTGCTTTCAACGTGCAGCCAGTCCAGCGGGTGCGGGTGCCAGTGGAAACCGGCTTCGCTGCCGTACAGATCAGCCTCCGACTGCCGGTAAAAGTACACCGGTGTGTCCTCGATTATGCTGTCGGACGGCGACAGGTAGATATAGTCGTTGATGTGGTTGTAGAATGGATTGATGTAAAAAGAGAAATGCTCTTTGTCATAGCTCAGGCTGAAATCGACCTGGACGGCTTTTTCGCTTTTCAGGTCGTTGTCCCCGATCTCGTACCGCAGGGTGCCTTCGTGGACGCCGTTGGACAGCAGCTCCGATGAATTGGGCGCGCGGAAACCCGAGGCCAGGTTTGCCCGTAGGGACAGGTCGCCGGTCCGGTAAGAAGCGCCGGCCGAGAAGTTGAAATTGCTGAAATTGCGGTCGAGCGCCGGAAAGAAGGCCTCATCCGTAGCCATTTCTTCGGTGGTGATCCGGCGGTTGTCGGCGCGAACGCCGCCTTCGAAGGTCAGGTTCTTCCGCGGAGAATAATTGAACACGCCGAAGCCGCCGATGTCGTTGGTATGGGCGTTCGGGATCAGGATCTCCTCGCCGCTGTTCTCGTTTTGCTGGCGCATACCCTGGAGGCCGAAAATGAGCGATACCTTGTCGTTGGCGGTCAGGGTTGTGCTCTTCAGGTTGTAAGTCAGGGTTTGCAGGCCCATATCCAGTGCCGGCGCGTCGGGGTCGTCCTCGAATTCCTTGCGATTATTGAGGTTATAACCCAGGACGGCCGACAGTTTGGTGTCGCCCATGAAGAACGTATTTTCAAAGGACACCAGGTGGTTGGCGATTTGCTGAAACGGCAGTTCGGGTTTTCGCGTGGTCACATCCGACGGTTCGGCCTCCTCTGTGATGCCGAACCCGTTGTCCAGGAAGCTGTACCGGAGGTTGGACACCCAGTTCTTCGAATTATACCCGAAATTGGCTTTGAAGCTTTTCTCGTCAAACCGGGTATTCAGCGCGCGCATGCCGCCGGGCAGCCTGTAGTCGGCAGCGGAGGTATAGGCGCCGAAAATATTGGTTTTAAACCCGTTGATATTGGTTTTGATCCCGGCTTCGTTGGAAGACCCGAGGTTGTTGGACAGGAAGCGCGAGGATACGAACCCTTCCGTCGTGTTCTGGGGAGCGTAGCGTTCGTCGACGAAGAACAGCACCCCGCCCAGCGCGTCGGCGCCGTACAACAGGGAGGCGGGTCCCTTGATCACTTCCACATTCTCGATGCCGACCTCGCCGACGCCCAGGCCGTGTTCGTCGCCCCATTGCTGGTTTTCGATGCGGACATTCTGGGCATAGGTCACGATGCGGTTGCCGCTCAAGCCCCGGATCACCGGTTTGCCGATGCCCGAGCCGGTTGAGAAATTATCCACACCCGGGATATTGCTGATCGCCTCCGTCAGGTTGGTCGGCGCGTTGGATTTCAGTTCGGACAATTTCCGCTGGGCGACCGACACGATATTGTCCTGCTGGAGTTTGCCGGAAGTGGTGGATACGACGACTTCGCTCAACAGCAGGTGGCTTTCCGACAACAGGAAGGTTTTTTGTTTTTCTGCATTCAGGTCCACCGGGAAAACCCCGGTTTGGTAACTGATGGAAGAGATTTGCAGGTGGACTTTGTCGGGTGTCCCGTCCGGAAGGGAGAAATCACCGTTCTCATCGGTATTGGTGCCGGTTTGCAGTTCGACGATGTAGATGTCGGCGTATGGAATCGGACTTTTTGAAAGACTGTCCAGTACTTGTCCTTTAAAGGATTGGCCGTTTGCCACGGCAGCCCCTGACAACAGGAGCAATAACAGACCTGTTTTTAGGTTCATGTTGAACAAATTTGAAAGCGTTGCCTGATTAAATTAAAGCCGCATTCCCGTGACTTGGGAATGAGCAGGTTTCAAAGAGAGATATGGATCAGGCAAGGGCAGGCGGGCCGCGGAGGGCATATCCGATCTGGGTCCGGTCGAGGAAGCGGGTGCGGTGGAATACCGGAAACGACCTGTGTACCCATGCCGGTTCGGTAATGAAGGTGGGAGCCGCTTGTTCATCGGCTGTTTGCGGAACGTAATAACAAAGAAAACAACCGTGTTCGAATTCGTGAAGGTGAACGGCGTTGCGCTCGGTACAGTGACGGTCGTTGCGATGCTGGAAGGCATGAACCTCCTCGGTTACCTGCGGGAACAGGAAAACAAGGAGTGAAAAATAGGTAAACAGGACCTTAAGCCGTCTCAACATGCCTGCAAATATACGAAAATCAGGTTAAAACTTTCATAGGACTGTGAGGATCGGGTTCAGGTCACATTATTGTTTCAGGTTGAGCGGGACGAACCAGCTTTTGACCACCTTGCCGCCGCTCACCTCGTACACCGTAAACCCCGACCGCACGGGAAAGCCGTTGAAGTCGAAACGGTCGGGCCGCGTAATGGCGGAAGTCTGTGCAAACCTGGGCTCCGCACCCACAAAATAGCCCTCCTGGGCGGCGTGGTAATGGCCGGACAAAGCCAGCGGGTACGGCCGGCCGCCGATCACCTTTTTCAGGTCGGCGAAATTGGATACGATATGCCGGTGTTGCAGCTTGCCGTTGATGTTCAGCAGGCTGGGACCGTAGAAGTCGTCGTTCTCGAAATCCTGGAAAGAAAACCCCGGGGAAACCAGGGGGATATGGTTGAAGGTGATCACCGGCATATCCTTCGGGATGACGGCCAGGTCTTTTTCCAGCCAGGCCAGTTGAAGGGAATCGATGCCGCCGTAGTAGTACAGGTTCTTGTAGGCCATGGCATCCACGCTGACAAAATGCAGGCCGCCGAAATTGAAGGAGTAATAATCGGGCCCGAGGTAATGCCGGTACATGTTCTTGCCGTACAACGGGTGTTTTTCGCTCACCAGGGATTTGTCGCGTTCGATGCCGAACAACTCGTGGTTGCCCATCCCGCTGAATACCGGCATGGAGAATTTTCCGATCTCCCCGAGGTACATTTCGTAATAAGCCCGGGCAACGGGTTCGGTCACGCGGAGGGCATCCCGGATCAGATCGCCGGAAACGATGACAAATGCCGCGCCGATGGAATCCGCCATTTGCCGGAAGCGGGCCATTCTGGGCAAGTTCAGGGAGTCGACATGCGTGTCCGAAGCGTGGATGAACCGGAAGGATTGGGGCGCCTGGTCCTGCCGGAGCGGAAAGGACAGCTCAGGCGCCCTGACCTGCCAGAAATCGCCCTGATAGCCGTCGGGCAGACTGATGAAAATCGTGTTGAACAGGTCGGTGGCCTCCAGTTGGAACCGGCCTTCTGCGTCGGTGAGCACAACGCCGACCTGGTCGGATACCGCCACGCCGGGAATGCCGGGCTCACCGCGATCCTGTTGTTTATTGCCGTTCTTGTCGTGAAAAACAATGCCGCTGACGGTTTGCGCGACCAGCGGATATTGCTGCAAAAGAAAAGGCAGGGCTAAGAGCAGGAATAGAAAGCGTTTCATGGAAATCGGGAATTTGATCAGCGGGTAAAAAACATTACCCCTGCAATTTAAAATTTATTCCCGACTTCCATGTTTTTCAGGCCGCCTACGTAAACCGGTTGATGGTGCTCTGGGTGTGCAGGTCGGCTTCCACCGCGTAAAGCGTCAGATCTGACGAACCGGATGAAAAGATCCCGCCGCCGCCGTACCGGAAAGATGCGCCGTCCTGGCAGTAAACGTGCTTCTTGTCCACTTTTTTCAGCATGTAAGCAGCCGACAGGTTGAGGTCGACCGAATAGAGATCGGCCCAATCCTGCCCCGAGGAATTCCGGTTGAAACCGACCATATAGAGCTTGCCGTTGCTTTGCCTGAAGAGATTCAGTCCCTGGTAGGCGCCGAAATTGCCGTCGATCCAACCGGTGGCGCTCATTTGGCTTTTTCGCCAGGTTTTCAGGAGATCGAACCTGAAATTGCCTGAATTGATGTACGGGGTATTGGAGCAATAAAAATCGATGACATTGGAATCCCATCCGCCGACGGCCAGGAGGACGTAATTGGACAGCTGGATGATGCCGACGGCGCCGGCCGTTTCGTGTTGCCTGAAAATCGGCGTCCCGACCGGTACGGGATTGGACCTGTTGGTGAGGTCGAAAAAGACGACCGTTGATTTGTTGGGGTCGCCGCCTTGTTCTGCTCCGACGGCGAGGATATTGCCCAGCAATTGGATGCCGCTGGCGTGGTTGTGGCGCATACCCGGGAAGTGATCGTTGATATGAACCACTTTGATGACCTGTCCGACCTCAGCCGGCCGGATGACCACAGGCCATTCCACAATGAAAAAATAGGCCTTACTGTCAGAGCTGCCCGAGATCACCAGCGTACGGCTGTCCAGTTGCGCGATCCCCTGCATATGGCCGCCTGAAGGCATGCTGACGCCGTTGTGCGAAAATTTCAGCACCTGCGCGCTGGTCGGCACATTGAAGAATGAAAGGGGGAAGGAGTTGTTTTCCAGCAGGCGCCAGGCCGATGCGCAGTCCTTGAAATTGTTGTCATGCGTGTCCGAATCCGAGCCGACGCCGGAGATCACGTATTGCCGCCCGTTGCCGTCCGTATCTTCGTAAAAAACGACCTTGCGGCTGCCGGACAGGCTCCATTTGACGGAAGACATGTTGTCGTGAACCTGGGTCGATTTCAGCGACTGGATCAGTTCGGACGGCGTACCGCCCAGCGAAGCGGTGAATTGTTTCCCCTTGAAGCTCTTGTCTTCGTAGATGGTGAAGAAATCGTACATTTTCAATGGTTTTTTGATGTAAAAATCAGGTTAAAGACGCTTGTGTGTTTTGCGGAAAACAGCGTTCAGGCATTGGTTAATCGGTGTTTTTCGGCCTCCGTTTCTCCGGCCTGCCAGTTTTTCATCTCCCCGATGATCATGGAAAGGCCCTGGCGCCAGGCGTAACCCACCCGTTCGGTATACTGCCCGCCCATTTCCTCCCGGACGGCGTTCAGCAGGCATTCCAGCACAACGGGGTAATATTCCGGCCGGACGCCGTATTTTTCGTGGTTTTTGCCCAGTTTACGCAGGCCGTTCTTCAGGTTTTCCGGGCGGCTGAGCGAGAAGATGATCCCGCTGAGCATATGGGTGATCATTCGTCCCTGCGCCGTCATATCCCTGGGGAAAAGCGCCCTGACCTGCGGTGCGGCGGCAAATACATGGTCGTAAAATCTGGCGGCAAAACCATCCTCGTTCTTCAGGATATAATCCAGGGAGGATTGCAATTCCAGGTGGATATCGGTTTCCGTGAATCCTTCAATCTCATAGAGGAGGAAAGAAGCCTCTTTGCCTTTCAGATGGCGATTGTGCACATGCCGGATCGACAAAAGGCCTTCGTCCAGGCTTTTATAAACGGTCTCGGAAAGCAGGATGCCGGTTTCGGTTTCCCTGGTCAGCCCCTGGATGCGGCTGGCGACATTGACGGGGTCGCCCACCACGGTAAACTGCCGGTGCTGGGGGTGGCCGAGGTGCCCGATGAACGCGCGGCCGAAATGAAGGCCTACGCCGACCTGTATGCTGGTTCCGAAATCCCTGAACTCAGTCTCGTTCAGCCGGTTTACGGCGTGCTGTATCCCGAGGGCGGCCCGCACCGCATCCAGGCAGTTCTTCTGCCGGCCGCCGCCTGAGGTACCGAAAATGCCGATGATCTCGTCGCCGACGTACTGGTAGATGATGCCGTTGTTCATGAGGATGGGTTCACCCAGGATGGTATAGAACCGGTTGAGCATGAAGGCCGTGTCGTAGGTCGACTGCTCGCCGGCCAGGGTGGTGTAGTTGCGCATGTCGCAAAAAAGGATCGCGATGGCGCGTTCTTCGGCTTCTCCCTCGGGTACGGCTTCCAGCTGGAGCTTGTTGACCTCCGCGCTCGACCAGATGAGGCGTTGCAGGCTCACCTCGCCGGACGGATAACACTGGCAGGCCAGCCGGATGGAGGGGTCCCATTTCCTGAGGCTTGCCGCTTTTTGCTCCTTGAGGGTTTTCCTGGACAGATGCTGATGACCGTCCAGGATGCGGACCCGGCAGGTGGTGCAATTGCCGTTGCCGCCGCATTCGTGGAGGTGCGGGATCTTGTTTTCTATGGAAATATCCAGGAGCGTGCTTTCTCCGGGCTCGTATTCGACCGATTGGTTGATGGAAGGGTAGTGGACTTTAGGCATAGGATTGGGATTGAATGGTTCAACCTGTCCGGCATACTCCCGGGAGCCGCCGCTTTCTGACAGGACAAATCTAATCCCGTTTCTAACCGGGGGAAAGGCCACATGATTGGCGGTGCAGGATATTTAGGCGATGCCTCGTCCGGATGAGCCGGCGGAAAATTCCTGAAAAGAAAACGGCGTGGCAGGCCCAACTCGTTCAAAAATGCAATCGGCTCAAGCGGAACGAATCCCGGCTCAATAAATCGGGCAGATCACCCGGCTATAGGCTGATGTTGCCGCCTTTTTCAGCGCTCTCAAACACCGCCCCGATCACCTGCATCGCCAATAACGCCTCCCCGGGTTTCACGGCCAGGTCGGCGCCCGCGGTCAATACGTCGTACAGGTTGGCGTAGAAAGCCGGATAATTGCCGGGGACGGTCTCGACCCTGCCCTTGAGGTGCAGGCCGCCGAGCGTCGTGTTCAGCAGGCCCCATTCCGCTTCCGGTTCGGCGCCCCAGCCCGGGGCATTCGGCAAAGTTCCCTTTTTGAGCTCGTCCTCCTGCGGGTCGAGGCCCCATTTGAGAAATGAGCCTTCCGTGCCGTGCAGGATGAATCGCGGACCGGATTCGCGGACCAGGTAACTGCTTTTCAACTTCACCTTGACATCGGGGTAGACCAGGTCGATGTCGAAAAAATCCTGCACTTCGCCGTCCGTCCGCACAATGCGCAGGTCGGCATAAACACCGGCGGGCTTTCCGAACAGGCAGAGCGCCTGATCGATCAGGTGGGAGCCCAGATTGTAGACGATGCCGGCGCCGTTTTCAGCGGATTCTTTCCAGGTGCCCGGTTGAATGAAATTGCGATAGCGGTCGTAATGAGACTCGAATTCGACCAGCCGCCCAAGCAAGCCGTTGTCGATCACCCGGCGGACGGTCAGGAAATCGCTGTCCCAGCGCCGGTTCTGGAAGATCGTCAGGACAAGGCCTTTCTGTTTTGCCAGTGCGATCAGCTCTTCGGCCTGTGCCGCCTCCTGGACGAACGGTTTTTCCACCACCACGTGTTTGCCGGCGTTCAGGGCCGCTTTGGCCATTTCGTAATGGGTATGATCCGGTGTGTTGACCACGATCAGGTCGAGCGCCCGGTCGGAGATCAGGTCGTTGAAATCCCGGACGATCACCTCCCGGCCGTACAAGGCGGCCGAATGGTTTTTGGTCCGCTCCAATACGTGCGTGACCTCAAACCCGGGGTGGATCCTGAGCAATGGTCCGTGGAAAACGAGTCCGGACATCCCATAGGAACAAAGGCCTGTTTTTATCTTTTTGGGCATATTTCTTTTTTTCGATCGCTCCAAATATAGGGGTTTTGATGGGATTACCTCAAAACAACGACCCCCTTTGGTGTCTGAAGGGCGGCAATGAGCGCCGGTTCGGGGCCGCGGGCAATTTCCAGGTCCAAACCTGCGGCCGCCGTCAAAGCGGAGATCCTGCCGGCATCCGGGTGTTCGGCGCGCAGTTGCAGCAAGCGGCAACCGGCGGGCGCATGGTTTGCCGGGTGCGGTGAATCCAGCCAATCGATCAAAAAGGGAAAGATGCCGTCAGCCGGATCGATGTAGGGGTCGGACAACTGCCAGCGCAACAGGCTGCCGTCCGGTTTTTTGCGGCTGCCGTCCAGGATTTTGCCGGTGGAGAAACCGGCGGCTTCCGCAAGGGCCGCTGCGGCAGGGATATTGTCCGTCCGGGCCGCCCACCGGGTGAGGCGGGGCAGGTCGGTCCGGTCCACACCCAACGCTCTGCCATGCGGCGGGCGCGGTTGGTTCGGGTCGGGGGCGATGACTTCCAGGTAGGTTTCCGGCCCGAGGGCGAGCAGGGCGTTCCGGGTGCCCCAACCGGGGTGCAGGCCGCCGGTCGCCGGCGATATGCCGGTGAGTCCGGCGATCTGGCGGATGCCGGATTCCAGGTCGTGGACGGCGAAGACGAGGTGATCGATCTGCATTGGCGCATATTGATGGCGGTGAATGCCGGTTACGGGGTCGAAATAAGGGTTTTTCTGCGAGTTTCACGTAGAAACTACGCACAACGCTTAAGCTGAAAATCCGCTAAACCTCTATTTCACAGCACCTTCCGGCAAAGTAACTTTGACATGGGATTTGTTCAAGTACCATAGTCCCAAAAAACGAAAATTTGTTAAGATGAATCCATCTGATCGAGTCGGTTATTGGGCATTTATGACGCTTGTCATTCTTGGGGCGTTTATACTCATCGGAGTATTTGTTGTTGGGCCAATCATGCAACTGCTCCATTAGTGACAGTGTCAAACCGATAGTTGCTTCAGATTTTTGCCCGCTATATCTTGGTGGAAGCCAGGTATAGCGGGTATTTTTTTTCCGGGAGCTCCCATACCGCAAAAATTGCGTAATTTTCATGCAAATTCCAAGTTTACCAATGGCCTCATCCCTTATCCGCGGAAAAGACGTCTTTCTGGAGTCGCTCATCATGACCATGCCGGTCGGCATGATCGCGTTGGATAAGGACCTGAGGATCACCCTGATCAACCCGCGGGCCTGCGAAAACCTGGAGATTCCCCTTCAGGAAGCGGACCGCCTGCCCGGCAGGTTCTTGCCGGACCTGTTGCCGGAAGAGCGGGACGGCGAAGTGTCCAAGCGGCTGCTGAAGGGCAATTACCGGTTCGACCTGACCGATGTGAGGATGGCGGGCAAGGATCTGTCGTTGAAATGCAGGCCGATTCCCGACGGGGTGCTGCTGACGGTCATGAATATCTCGAAGCTGAAAGAGATCGAGATCAATACCTACCACGCCGTTCTGGAAGGGCAGGAAGCCGAGCGGCGGCGGCTTGCGCGCGAAATTCATGACGGCATCGGGCCGCTGTTGTCGGTGTTGCGGCTCAATATCGAACACTTGCAGTCGCAGGTCGCCCAGCCCAGCGAAAGCCTGGAAATGGGGTTTCAGCACGTGCAGGACATCATCCACCAGCTGACCCAGGATATGCGCAACATCGCCCATACCCTGCTGCCGGCCATCCTGGTGGATTTCGGGCTGGACACCGCCCTGCAGCAATTGTGCGGCAAGTTGAGCGTAAAGGGAAAAGTTGCGATCGATTTTTACTCCTCCAACCAGGAGCATCGTTTCGATCCCAGCATAGAACTGGGCCTGTACCGCATCGGCCAGGAATTGCTCAACAATGCGCTGAAACATGCCCGCGCCAGGTCGGTCACCATGCAGCTCATCCGCCACGAAAGATCTATTGTCCTGATGGTGGAAGACGACGGGCAAGGGTTCGATCCGGTAGACCTGGATAAACATACCGAAGGTATCGGCCTGAAGGACATCAACGCGCGCATCAAATCCATGAACGGGCATTTCAACCTTGAAACCGCTCCGGGACAAGGGGTGTTGGTGAGCGTGGAGGTGCCTTTTGGAGGAATTGAGGAATTGAGGAATTGAGAAACCAAGATAAATGAAACAGACCGGGATGATCAAGATCCTGATTGTTGATGACCATAAGATGTTCCGGGATGGGATACGCGCCATCCTCGACCAGGAAAGCGACCTCCAAGTGACCGGTGAAGCGGGTTCGGCCCGCGAATTGTACGCTGCCATGGAGGGCGCCCTGCCCGATGTCATCCTGATGGACATCACGCTTGGCGACAGCAACGGCATTGACCTGAGCAAGGCGCTGCTGGAAAAATATCCGAAGATCCGGATACTCGCCGTTTCGATGCACCTGGAGAGTACGTATATCCTGAAAATGCTGGAAAACGGCGTGTCGGGATACATTCTCAAGGAAGCGGGCAAGAGCGAAATGCTCAACGCCATCCGGGCGGTTGCGGCGGGCGCCAGTTATTTCAGCCAGCAGGTGTCTTCCATGCTGGTAGCCCATCTGCAGCGGAAAAACGCCCAGCCGACACGGAATAAAACCGAGGTATTGCTCACCCGCCGCGAGATCGAAGTGCTCCGGATGATTGCCAGCGAGCGGTCCAACCAGGAAATTGCCGATCAGCTCTATATCAGCATCCGTACCGTGGATACGCACCGGCGCAACCTGCTCCAGAAACTTGGGTTGAAAAATACCGCGGGCCTCGTCAAATACGCCATCAAGAACGGTTTTTTGGAATAGGGGTTTTGAAATAGCGGTTGTTCAATAAATTCCATGTTGGAAAGCAGTTTTTTCCTGCGCAAAAACTCAGAAGCCAGCAGCACTTTTGTACAGGTTTGGGCCAATGAGACGCAACGAAGCGTCAATATTTGTATCTTTATCAACTGAAGGGACCCGTTATTGCCATGTACAAACCTGTTCTGCTCGTGTTGCTGATTGCCGCATCTGCCGGCCTTGATGCTCAACCCAACCTGGATCTGAAAGAAGAAAGGACGCCGGACGGTTATGCCATCTTTGCGACCAACAAGGAATATTGCCCCGTGTCCCTGGAAATTAAATTTGATCTGGAAAACCTGGAGTCTTCCATCGGAGCGGAAAATACCCTGCTGATACCCGCCCAAGCGGAAAAATTCAAGGTGGCCGACCTGACCATGCAGCCGGATAAATACCAGTTCCAATACCGCATTCGCACCTCGGCCGGTTTCGGCGATATTCGCCTCCAGCGGTACGACACCAATTACGTCTATGATTTGCCCTTTGAAAAGGGGCAGGCCTACCTGCTCCAACAGGGGTACCAAGGCCGTTTTTCTCACCTGGGTGAAAATGCGCTGGATTTTGCCATGCCCATCGGGACCAAAGTGCTGGCTGCCCGGGAGGGGATCGTCGTGAAAATCGTGCAGCACCACAACCAGAACTGCATCCGTGAGGATTGCCGCGACCTCAACAATTATGTCCTGATCTACCACCCGGACGGGACCTTCGGCGAATACGTCCACCTCCAGAAGAACGGCGCCCGGGTGAAGGTCGGCGATCGGGTCAGAAAGGGGGATTGGATCGCGCTGAGCGGCAATACCGGCTGGTCCACCGGCCCGCATTTGCATTTTTCCTGTTATTATTACGCCGGCGATAACCGGAAAACCATACAAACGCTGTTCAAAGTGGACAACGGCAGCGCCGCCTACCTGCGCGAACAGCAAACCTACCGGAAGGATTATTAAAACCGAAATACGGCAAATGATCGAAAAACTGAGTACGAAAAACGCAAAAGCCTGTGCCGAACTGGCCCACCAGCTCTGGCCGGACGCCGATGTCGCGGAGCATGCCGCCGACCTCATGGCCATGATCGACGACAAAAAATTCACCTGCTTCCTCTACAAATCTGAAGACGGGACGTATGTTGGGTTTATTGAAATGTCCCTCAGAAAGGATTATGTGGAAGGGATGACCTCCTCGCCGGTAGCCTACGTGGAGGGGATTTACGTCGTGGAATCGAAACGGAAAACAGGTGTCGCCCGGGCGCTGCTGGCAGCCGGCGAGCAATGGGGCCGGGAAAGAGGCTGCTCGGAGATCGCCTCCGATGCGGAGATCGGCAACGAACAAAGCATCGCATTCCACAAGCAGATCGGTTTTATCGAAATGAACCGGGTAGTCTGTTTCATCAAGGACATCAATAGCTGAAGCATGCTGAAACCGGCAGAGGTATTGGCTTTGAACGCACACCGGCCCTGGGCGCTGCCGCAAGGGAAATGGCAGTTTTATATGGCATGGCAGCGCGCCGTCTTTCTGCACTGGCCCGCCGACCCCGGCGAATTGCGGAAATTTGTACACCCCGACCTGGAGATCGACCTGTTCGAAGGGCAGCCCTGGGTGTCGATGGTCGCCTTTGATATGGTCCGCGTACGCCCGCGCAATCTCATCCCTTTTCTGCCGCTCTCCAATTTCCCGGAACTGAACGTCCGCACCTACCTTCGGTCCGGCGACAAAACAGGCGTCTACTTCCTGAGCCTGGAGGCCGGTAAACGAGGTTCGGCGTGGTTTTCCAACAAGATCTCCGGATTGCCCTACCGCTTTTCCCGCATGTCGCGGGATGACCGATCCTACCATTCCCGAAACAAACCGCAGAACGAATATTTTTCCATTGAATACACGCCGGGCGCCATCCGCGCCCAAAAACAACCGCTGGATACCTGGCTGACGGAGCGATACGCCGTATTCCAGGACTCCCGCGGGCAGCTTGTCGAATACGAGGTCCACCACGAGGAATGGCCGATCCGGGAGATCGAAATCAGCCGGCTGGAATACGATTATCCGCGTTACCGGGGGCTGCTGCAGGGGCCTCCGCGGGCGGCGCATTACTCGGATGGGGTGCATGTGGTGACTTGGGGGAGGGAGGTGTTAGAGGGGGGGGAGAGTGAGAGAGGGGGGAGAGTGAGAGAGAGAGAGAGAGAGAGAGAGAGAGAGAGAGAGTGAGAGAGAGAGAGGAGAAGTGAGAGAGAGCGTGATGCTTCGACTTCGCTCAGTAAAGGGAGTCCGCCGCCAAAGGCTATGGGGGATCGTTCAGCATTTTGTGTCAACAGGATTTTTAGCACGCACAGCATTTTGAAAATCAAATTTTTGCGTCTTCGTGAGAAAAACACTTTATTGAACGGCCTCGGCTATGGCGGATGGGACCCGACTTCGTAACGCCGATGGCAGGATGAGCGGGGGTGTCGTCATCGCTAAAGCTTCCTGGGCGGTTATACTGCGCTGTGATAGGTTTGCTTTAGGGTTCAGGGGCGGGCGCTGGCAAATGCACAAAACCTATTGCCGTTGAGTATACAAGATGGGTACAATCTTTTCTATTCAAAATATCCATAAAATAGAATATATTTGTTAATTTGCTTTCCTATATCCAGGTCAAGGTAGATGCAGAACAAAAGGCGGGGCAGTTCATCATCTCCGGCTCCCAAAATCTGCTGCTCATGGCGCAGGTTTCACAAAGTCTTGCCGGCCGGGCTGCAATCTTTCATCTCCTGCCTTTTTCCCTGGAAGAGATAAAAGATACAGATTTTGCGCAGCCTGATTACGAGAGCTATATTTTCAAAGGGTTTTATCCTCGTATTTATGATCGGAGTTTAAATCCTACAGACTGGTTGCTCGATTATATACAAACCTATGTGGAGCGGGATCTCCGCCAGATTATTAATGTATCGGACCTGGGGACCTTTCGGCAATTTCTGGAAATATGCGCCGGCAGAATCGGGCTGCTGGTCAATTTTTCGGAAATTGGAAATATGATCGGCGTATCCTATCAAACGGTCAATAAATGGATCAGCGTTTTACAAACCAGTTTTATCGTTCATTTGCTGCGGCCCTATCACCAGAACTACAACAAGCGGATTATTAAAACGCCAAAATTGTATTTTTACGATACGGGATTGGCTTGCGCCTTGATGAATATTAAAAGCCGGGAAGAGCTGAGTCGCCATTTTGCCAAAGGAGCCTTATTTGAAAACTTTGTCATCAACGAGCTGCTCAAAAATCACCTGAACCGCAACCTCCGCTCCAGGCACTACTTCTGGCAGGCAACCGGCACGCATGAAATTGATTTGTTGCTGGATCAGGGGAGCCGGATCGTTCCTATTGTGATCAAATCCGGCAGAACCATCAATAACAGCTTTTTTGACAGCTTAAAATATTTCCAGCCGTTGTCGGGGGTAATGCCGGAAGACAGTTTCCTGGTCTACGGCGGCGATGAGGTGCAGCAGCGAAGCATAGCCAATGTCCTGGGATGGCAGCATTTAGACCGGATACCGCTTTTATAGCATAGGTATTCAGCATATTTCAGGTACGCCCTTTTCAAACCATACCGCATACCATGAAAAAATTTCACCTGATCATTATTTTGTTCCTGACACTGTTCGGGAACGCTGCCTGCGGGCAAAACTACACGCCGGATGTCCTCAACGAGATCCGGATGGTAGAAAACGGGTTGATCCCCGGCATCCTGGTCAAAGGGGAGCCGGAAAAACGGTATACCCTGACAGAGCGGATGGCCTTTTACAACGTCCCGGGGCTCAGCATTGCCGTGATCCGGGACGGGAAAATCCGCTGGGCGAAAGGCTATGGGATCGCCAATACCCGGACCGGGAAGGCAGTGGATGTCAACACGATTTTTCAGGCGGGGTCCATCAGCAAGCCGTTGGCGGCATTGGGCGCCCTTTTGCTGGTGCAGGAGGGGAAAGTGGACCTGGATACGGATGTGAACACCTATCTGAAGACCTGGAAGGTACCCGAAAACGAATTCACCAAAACCGAAAAAGTGACCCTGCGCCGCCTGCTGACCCACAGCGCCGGGATGACCGTCCACGGCTTCCCCGGCTACGGCTACCTGGATAAATTCCCGGATATTGAAACGGTCCTGAACGGGAAAGGGAACACGCCGGCCATTTTTGTCGACGTCGTTCCCGGCACGATCTGGCGCTATTCCGGCGGCGGATATACCGTCATGGAAAAAATGGTGGAAGATATGACGGGCATGCCCCTGGAAAAATACCTGGCCAAAAAGGTGTTGCGCCCCCTGGGGATGAAAAACAGCACGTATGAACAGCCCCTGCCCAAAAAACGGAGCAAACAGGCCAGCGCTGCCTATCACGGCGACGGCGAAATCGTGGAAGGCCTTTGGCACAATTACCCCGAACAGGCCGCTGCCGGGTTGTGGACCACTCCGTCCGACCTCGCCCGCTACTGCATCGAGATCCAGGAAGCCCTGGCGGGTAAATCCCATAAAGTGCTGAACCAGGAAACGGTCGGAAAAATGCTGACCAAACACCTCAGCAACTGGGGATTGGGCCCTTCCCTGCGTTGGGACGCGGATTCCCTGATCTTTCAGCACGGCGGCAAGAATGAAGGATTCACCAACAATATGATGGCCTTTGCCCGGCGCGGCGACGGCCTGATCGTCATGACCAGCGCCGACCGCGGCGGCGACCTGATCGCCGAGATCAACCGAACGGTTTCCAAACTCTACGGCTGGAACGTTTACAACCCGAAAGTCATTGAGGTCATCCGGCTGGAAGAAAACGACCTCGCCGCTATGGCAGGCAAATACAAACTGACCGAACAAGTGCCCGGCATCGGCGATTACCTCGTCGACGTAACGGTTGAGGATAACGGGCTGAAGGTATTTGATCCCAACAATAACGAGACGAATCACCTGAAGCCGGCAGCAAAGGACAAGTTCACCGACCTCAATACGGGCGATGAGGTCGTGATCAAGATGGACGCCGACGGCAAAGTGACAGGCTTTGTGTGGAACGGGCGGTTTGAGTTTTTACGTGTGGAGTAGGGGGGTGTTGGTTTATTTTGGTTTATTGGTTTGGGGTTCAATTCCTCAGTTCCTCAGTTCCTCAGTTCCTCGATTCCTCGATTCCTCAGTTCCTCAATTCCTCAATTCCTCGGTTCCTCGCCTGACCGCCTGACCTTATCAAGAGCGAAAGAGGTGATTCCTCATATTTAAAATCCTTCACCATGAAATACAAACACCTGGCCTTTTACCTTGCCGCCGTCGTCTTATCAGCCGGTTGCCTGGATCTCAACCCGGAAAAGCCTTCTGCTGACGACAAAAAACCGCCGGAAGAAATGGACAACGTACTGCATTCGGATGCTTATAAGGCGCCTGTGTTTACGGACCCTGAGCGCATCCAAAAGATCAAAGCCGCGTGGCCGGAAGCGGAAAAGGTATTCCGGGATTATGCGGAGAAAAACCACTACCCGGGCTATGTCTACGGCATTGTGGCGGACGGTTCCCTGATCCTTTCCGGCGGAATGGGCGTCATCAATACGGAAAGCGGCGCGCCCGCCACGGCCCAATCGCTGTTCCGGATCGCCTCCATGACCAAGAGCTTCACGGCGATGGCACTGCTCAAGTTGCGGGACGAAGGGAAATTATCCCTGCAGGACCCGGTATCCAGGTATTTGCCGGATCTGGCCGGGCTGGTCTACCCAACGTCGGACGCCCTGCCGGCCACCATTTTCAACATGCTCACCATGACGGCCGGTTTCCCCGAGGACAACCCCTGGGCGGACCGTCAACTGGCCGATTCCGAGGCCGAATTCCTGGATTTTATCCGGAACGGGGCGGCCTTCTCCACGGTACCGTCGTCGGGGTTTGAGTACAGCAACCTGGGGTACGCCATCCTGGGGCAGGTGGTGACGAAGGCATCGGGCATGCCCTTTCAGCAATACATCACCGGGCACATCCTGTTGCCGCTGGGCATGACCGATACCCACTGGGAATACGAGGGCCTGCCCGCCGAAAAACTGGCGCTGGGATACCGCTGGGAAGACGAACAATGGAAGCTCGAGCCGATGCTCCACGACGGGGTATACGGCGCCATGGGCGGCCTGATCACCTCCATCGACGATTTCGGCAAATACCTCGCATTCCTGTTGTCAGCCTGGCCGCCGCGAAATGGTGCGGAAACCGGGCCCGTCCGCCGGAGTTCCGTCCGCGAAATGCAGCGGTTGTACGAACCCCGCCTCAACGCCGAAGCGAAGGACAAGGACGGGGCGCCCTGCCCGCTTGTGGCGGGGTACGGCTACGGCCTCGGGGTGGTCAAGGACTGCAAGGGCCGGACGCGCGTAGCCCACAGCGGCGGCCTGCCGGGGTTCGGGAGCAACCACGTTTTCCTGCCCGATTACGGCATCGGCGTCATTTCCTTCGCCAACCGGACCTACGCGCCCGCAGGGGCGGCTGACGTGGAAGTATTGAACCTGCTGGTCGATAAAGCCGGCCTCCAACCGCGGGAGTTGCCGGTATCGGATATCCTGGCTGCGCGCAAGGAACAGGTGGTGCAATTGCTGCAAACCTGGGACCCCAACCTGGGAGCGGACTTCCTGGCGGAGAATTTCTACCTGGATTTTTCCCGCGAGCGGCGGCAAAAGGAACTGGCGGAATTGATGGAAAAAACGGGCAAGATCGTCTCCGTCGGGCCTTTGGCGGCGCAAAACCAGCTGCGGGGTACCTTTACGATCCATTGCGAAAAAGGGGACCTGGGGGCGTTCTTTTCGCTTTCTCCGGAGCGGGATCCCAAGGTGCAGGCTTTGGATTTTTGGGTGAAGGATTAGGAGGGAGAGAGCGGGCAGGGTAAACGCATCATGATAACCCTTGAATCTTAAGCATACGGCACGGCACAATATGAATTTTTCTACCACATATGGCACATAAGAACACATAAGCAGGACAATAAAATGGCGCTAAAAGCGCCATTTTATTGTAGTTAACTATTGTGTTCTAATGTTTCTAATGTGGTTCAATAAAAAATCCCGTGTTTATGATGTTACAAAATTCGGGATATCTCTTATTGAATTTAACTATTACGTCCTGATATTTCTGACCCCGCCTTTTGCGGGATAAATTGTGGTTTAAAAATAAACCGCGCCTTCGCGGTTCGGCAGCCACAGCAGAGAAATCCGACTACGGCAGAACTGAAAAAATCGGACCGCACGGGTAACCTTCGGATGGAACAACAAATGGAAGAGGTGTTTGACCAAAAAATGAACTGACATGAAAAACACCTTGTTCCTGTTGAGCGCTGTCGTTGTTATCCTGATGAACACCCAAACCGCGGTGGAGGCCCAAAGTTACCGGCCGACGCGGATCTTCAAACACGGGCAGGCGGATATCCGGATCGGTGTCGGGGTGCTGCCGACCTATGCCAAAGCCAATGCGCGAACGGCCGTCCTGCCGGTCAGCGCCTGCCTCGACTGGATGCTGAGCAACCAGTTGAGCCTGGGGTTTTCAGCGGGCTATTCCCGTTACGGGATGTCGAAAGTGTCCGCGGGTAAAGAGTTTATTCGGGACTATACCAACCAGACCTTCCAATTTGCCGGGCGTTTTGCCGCCCATTTTACGCGAACCGATAATCTGGACATTTACGGCGGGATCGAATTGGGCGCGGAACATATCCGCATTCAATCGGAAAGCGGCCCGTTCGGCGACTTCGAGCACCTGTACGGCATCCGGCCCCAACGGTCGCACCTGCGCTACGGCGCCTGCCTGGGACTTCGGTATGCGGTCACACCTAAAACCACGATATTCGGAGAAGTCGGCACGGGGATCGCGCTGGCGCAGGTAGGGGTGGGGAAGAGGTTGCGTTGATCTGCCGCTTTCGATATTTGGCCCTGACCTTTTAAATTTTACATTTAGATTTTTACATTTTGCATTGATAACCAGTTTTTTAAATGTAAAATGTAAAATTTGAAATCCAGAATTTAAAGGTTTGGGCCGCCTCAATCCCCGTTTGCGGTTGGCATAAACCCCGCACAACACGGCCGCCGGATTTTGCCGGCCGTTCGATATCAACTTGCAGCTTTCAACACGGATCACCGGGTAAACTCAACCACATGAGCGCTCACCGTGATGGTCCTTCGGACAAAGAACGGCGCAAAACCGCTGATCTGTTCCTCTGTCATCACGTTGATGACCGCTTTGGAGCTGTTCATCAGGTTGGCCTTTTTCATCATCTCGGAATAGGCATTCTCGTACAATTGCCTTTTGTTGACCCCGCCGATCCCAAAGACGTAGGATACCTCCGAACTTCCGCTTACGGTATCTACCACCTTGAAATTGTTCCCGGCCAACTGTACCGCTGTGGCATTATGATTCTGGTTTGAAATGAACGCGGTGTTGACGCCGCACGAGCTGAAAATCACCGTGAGCAACACCAACACGGGATACAGGCTGATCTTTTTCATGGCTATGCTGATTGGAAAATAATGGTTAGCAACTTCACTGCCGCTCCGGGTACCTGCCGTGGGGTGGGTGATCTGTTGCCGTTACAAATTTATGCGCTCCAATAATTTTTGGAAATGACTGGCGTCAATAGCCGGATTGAGCTGTATCAGGTGGGTTTCGGCCCTTTCTAGCGGACATTTTTGCAAAAAGGGCAAAGACGGGGAGAGGAAGGGGCATCAGTCAATCCTGATTTTGGTGTGGTCCAGGATTAGAATTAACCCACGTTCTTGTTTTTGGCATCAGGTGACATTGCACCAGTCTTCAAATCCCTCCCTAAGTCTCCCACTCTGCTCATTTTGTCCAGTAGTGTGCAGGCAAACCCATATAGTATCATTTGAAGAAATAGGGTTTAAATTGCCAAAGCAGAAGGGTTGGGTATTTTGAAGCGTCCTATCCTTTTAAAAGAGACTGTTCAAAATAGTGTTTTCACGTAAAGACGCAAAGATCTGATTTTCAGCAAACTGCGCATGCTAAAAATCGAGACCGTTCAATAAAGTGTTTTTCACGCGAAGACG
>JACJYC010000020.1 GCA_020636325.1 Lewinellaceae bacterium | reverse complement strand
CCTCTCACTCTCTCACCCTCTCACCCTCTCACCCTCTCACCCTCTCACCCTCTCTCCCTACCCCCTCCACCGTCCGCTGCCCCCGCAACCGCCGCATGCCGTACTGTACCGCCAGCAATACCGCCAGGCCGATGACATAGGATGCCACGAACATCAGCCATTCGTACTGGTCCTTTTTCAAGGCCTCCCGGCGCGCCGTCAACCCCCATAGATTGACCAGCCCTCGTTTGACAAAAAAACGGGATACGAGGTTGGAGGCCATGAGCCCGGCCAGATAGCCGACCGAGAGGTTGAGGGCCTCCTGGGTGAGGAAGTTGGTTAGTTTGTTCATAAACGATTTTTGGACGGAAGATATAGAGAAAATGATCTTAGGGGAACGATAGGCTTCCTTTTTTGGTTGGAAAGCCGGATCTTTCAGCATCTATAAATCCATACCTATTGAAACCGCTCAGTCCAACTCAGATAGACCACTTCATTATCAGGGGATACGTCAAGCTTGAAAGTGCTTTTTCGGCAGAAACCGCTGAAGCCTGCCGCAACATCCTGTGGAAAGCCACCCAATGCGACCCCCATGATCCCGGTACCTGGACAAAACCCGTCATTCGCATCGGTGAACTGGGCCTGGAACCTTTCCGCCAGGCGGCGAATACCCCGGAACTCCACGGCGCCTTTGATCAATTGGTCGGGGCGGGCGTCTGGCAACCGAAACAGACGCTGGGTTCCTTTCCCATCCGCTTCCCTTCCGATGAGCCGCCGGGCGATACGGGGTGGCATGTCGATGCGAGTTTCCCTGGTGCAGAACCCGATAATTACTTCGAATGGCGGATCAACTTCCGGTCCAAAGGGCGGGCCCTGCTGATGTTGTTCCTGTTTTCTGATGTGTCCGAACCGGACGCGCCGACCCGCATCAAGGCCGGTTCCCACCTGGACGTGGCCAAAATCCTGGCGCCGGAAGGGGAAAACGGACTGTCCTTTATGGAACTGGCCCAAAAGCTCGATGCCTTGCCGGAATGCGAAGAAGTCCTGGCCACCGGAAAGGCCGGAACGGTTTATCTCTGCCATCCGTTTATCGTGCACGCGGCGCAACCCCATCGGGGAAAGAACCCAAAATTCATGGCACAGCCGCCCCTGCATACCCGGATCGACTTCGATATTGAACAACCGGAGCAAACGGCAAATCCGGTGGAAAGGGCCATTATGATGGGATTGAACCGGTAAGCCGAATGTTAAAGCCAGCTTTCCAGGAACGATTCCTCTTCAATTTTCATTACAACTATTAGGCCTGAAATTGCATCTGACCTTAAGCACCAGATTCTTCAACCTATCAAAATAAAATTATGAAAACCAGTATGAATGCCTTTGTATGGATCCTGATTGCGACAGCATCGCTTTTCGCGATTCCACTCTCCGCGCAAGACCGGGTTGAGGTGGTTCAACCTTCGAATGAAGAAAATCCAATTACAACCCTGAAATTTGAAGAAACCGTCTACGATTTCGGAAAAGTGGTGGAAGGAACCAAAGTTACCCAGGTGTTTACCTTTACCAATACAGGTCAGGAGCCGCTTGTTCTGACAAATGCGTTGGGCAGCTGCGGGTGCACCGTCCCGAAATGGCCCCGTGAACCCATCCGGCCGGGGGAAACGGCTTCCATTACGGTGGAATTCAATTCAAAAAACAAGATCGGACAGCGCAATCAGAAGGTCACCATCACGGCCAACACGGAGCCGCCGCAAACCTACCTCTATCTGAAAGGGGAGGTCCTCGCCTCAGAAGAAAATGATATTTCAAATCCTGTAGAAAATGGTCTCGAAAAGGTAGAGAAAAACCCGGATTGCTTTGTCATTTCACCCAATCCGACTGCCGAAACCCTCAAATTGGAAATGGAAAAAGAGGCAATCGGTCAACGGGCGGTCATCGCCGTTTACAACCAATTCGGCCAGGTCATGGCCAGGCGGGAAATACCCATTGTTGAAGGACCGGTCGAGTTCAATGTCAGTCATTATCCGGCCGGCACCTATATTGCCAATGTCCAGATTGGGGACCGCAAGCCGGAATCGCGGTGTTTTGTGGTGATGAAATGACAAAATTCCGGCCAGGATTCTTAAGCCCGCAGGGATTGAGAAGCCAAAGGGATTGAGAAGCCCGCAGGGATTGAGAAGCCAAAGGGATTGAGAAGCCCGCAGGCCTGCCTGCGCGCCGTCGCCATAGGCTTTGGCCGCCGGTGACCGGCAGGCAGGGATTGAGAAGCCAAAGGGATAAAACCGACCCTATTCACCCAAGAATTTAGCCTCAATCTGTAACATTCCGGCACTTCCCGTATCTAAACCATAAAAGCCTTCAACCGCTTTGAAGCCGGAAATGGATTTTGATAACCTCTACAGCGAATATTCACCCAAAATTTTCAGGGTTTGCCTGAGCTACCTCAATGACGTTGAACAGGCGCATGACCTGACCCAGGAAACCTTTATTGCCGTCTGGCAAAACCTGCACACCTTTCGGCATAAGTCCGATATCGGGACCTGGATCTACCGGATCGCCTGCAACAAATGCCTGCGACAGATCCAGCGGGATGCCCGAATGCAAAAAGCCCCGCTGCCTGCCCGGTTGCCTGATGTTGAAACAACGGATGTTGCGCAACAACAACACCTTTTTCTCCGCAATTGCATCTCGGAACTACCCGAACTGGATAGGATCATCATCGGCCTTTTCCTGGAAGATATTCCTCAGGAAAAAATTGCCGAGATCACGGGTTTGAGCCATGCGAACGTCCGGGTTAAAATCCACCGGATAAAGGAAAAACTGACGCAGAAATTCAATGACCATGGATCATTTTGATGAAATAAAAAATATATGGCAAAGCCGCCCCGCCGGCATGCAGCCCTCTCTTTCCGGGTTTAATGAGGCAGTCAGATCCTTTCAGTCGGCCCAAAGAAGAAACATCCTCCTCCTGATCTTGCTGTCGGTGATCTGCCTGGCCGCCATGGTCTGGGTCATGGTCGATTATCAGTCTGCCCTTTGGACCACCAGGGCCGGGGAGCTCATTTTCCTGGTGATGGGCCTCTACCTTTTTTACACCAAAATGAACCAACTCCGGAAGAATAACCGGGAAGAATGGCTGAGTGCCAGGGATTTTCTGGATAACCTGATGGAAAATTCCAAAAACGAAGCTAAGAATAGGACCCGTGTCCTGATTTTCATCGTCCTGGCGGTTGCTTTTTTTCTCTACCTGTACGAAATGCTGGCCGGCAGCCGGCTGAAGATGATGGCCGGGTACGGCAGCCTGACCCTGTTCCTGTTGCTGGTATGGTTTGTGTACCGACCCGTCATGATGCGCCGGCAACAGAAAAAGATAAGAAATCTGCTCACCAAAATTGACAACCTTAAAAATCAAGCTGATGAAAAAAACTGATGCCAGGCATATAAGGCTGATCGCCGTTGGAATCCTCTTAATGAATATCGGGACTGCGGTCAACTATTTTATCCGGATCAACATCGATATCATTGACTTTTTTAAAGGGTTCGGCATTGCGCTGGTGCTGGGGGCGCTGTGGCTGTCAGCGAAGAACCGGTGGCATCATCAACCCTGAGGGTTCTTTTGTCCAACATGAAATCCTTTCCATCCGCTTGCCGTTTCTCCCCAATGCGCTATCTTCCGGCCTTCAACCAAGTGATGCCGCCGCATGAAAATCCTTTTCTTCTCCGCCAAGCCCTACGACAAATTATTCTTTGACCGGTTCAATGAGGCCCACGGGTTCGAATTGGAATACTACGAAACCCACCTGGGGCCGCATAGTCTCGGGCTCGTTCAGGGTGCGGAGGCGGTCTGCGTATTTGTCAATGACAAATTGAATGCTGAGGTGATGGCAGCGCTGCACGAAAAAGGCGTCAGGATAGTGGCTTTGCGGTGCGCCGGATTCAACAACGTCGACCTGGAAGCGGCGAAGAAGTTCGGCATTGGGGTCTGCCGCGTGCCGGCCTATTCTCCGGAGGCGGTAGCCGAGCACGCGGTGGCCATGATCCTGACCGTCAACCGCAAAACCCATAAGGCCTACAACCGCGTCCGCGAACAAAATTTCTCGCTGAACGGGTTGCTCGGCTACAACCTGTCCGGTAAAACGGTAGGCGTGGTCGGCGCCGGCAAGATCGGCAAGGCCTTCATCCGCATCATGCTGGGCTTCGGCTGCAAAATACTCGCACATGACCTTTACCCGGATGATGTACTGGCCGGCAATGGGGTTTCCTACGTATCGTTGCCGGAGCTGTTCCAACAGTCAGACATCGTTTCCCTGCACTGCCCGCTGACCAAAGACAACCGCTACCTGATCAACCGCGAGGCCCTCAGCCTGATGAAACCCGGCGTAACGATCGTCAATACCAGCCGCGGCGCACTCCTCAATACAGCCGATATCATCCACGCTCTGAAGACCAAACAAGTCGGCGCCCTCTGCATCGACGTCTACGAGCAGGAAGAAAAACTGTTTTTCCGCGACCTCTCCTCCAGCATCATCGATGACGACCAGATCCAGCGGCTCATGAGTTTCCCGAACGTGCTCATCACCGCGCATCAGGCTTTCTTTACCGAGGAAGCCCTGACGGAAATCGCCCAGATCACGCTGGATAATGTGGCGAGACTCGGTGAAAACCGGATGGGTGAAAATGCACCTTTTATGTTGACATGAAGCATGACGCCTCTGAGGGTTAACCCAGCTGCAAGTCTGTTTATTTTGGCAGTTATAGCTGGTTTTAACTGTCAAATCAGCTATAACTGTAAATAATTCGTATCTTACAGCCAAATTGCCGGCATCATGGAAAATATTACTGGGCGAACGGAGGAAATAGCGCTTTTACAAGCATTAAAAAATTCTGCAAAATCCGAGTTTGCAGCAGTATATGGCCGGCGTCGGGTAGGGAAGACCTTTTTGGTTCGCACCGTTTTTGAGGGCCAGTTCAGTTTTCAGCTATCAGGTGTTGCCAATGTCGGATTAAAGCAACATCTCGTCAATTTTCACAACGCTTATCTTCGTCATAACCTTTTTGATCCGCCTCTTTTACCGCCTGCAGATTGGTTCGATGCCTTCAACCGGCTAAGCCTTGCTTTGGAAAAAACGGAAGCCCCTAAAAAAATCATTTTTCTGGATGAATTGCCTTGGCTTGATACCCCGCAGTCGGGTTTTATCCAGGCATTAGAATATTTTTGGAACAGCTGGGCCTCAGCCCGCAGTGACGTATTGCTGATTGTGTGCGGTTCAGCTGCTTCCTGGATCATTAACCAACTCATCAATAACCGGGGCGGGCTGCATAACCGGGTGACAGAACGGATATTCCTTCAACCTTTCACCCTTGCTGAAACAGAGGAGTTTTTAAAATCGAAAGGAGCCGGTTATGATCGTTATCAACTGCTGGAGTTGTATATGGTGATGGGCGGCGTGCCGTTTTATCTGGAAAGCATACAGGTGAACAGGAGCGTAGCGCAAAACATTGACAGGTTATTTTTTTCCGAAGGCGGCTTGCTGTCGGGGGAATACATGAACCTTTACCGATCGCTCTTCCGCAGATATGATAAACATACTGCCGTGGTTGAAGCGCTTTCGCAAAAAGCAGGCGGATTAACCCGAAAAGAAATCCTGAAACTGACCAAATTACCCAACGGAGGCACTACTTCATCCGTGCTGGAAGAATTAGAGCATTCGGGGTTTATCCGGCGTTATTTTCCTTTCGGGAAAGGAAAACGAGATGGAGTTTATCAGTTAGTGGATCCCTTTACCTTGTTTTATCTGAATTTTGTCAGGGATAGCAAAGCCAGATCCGGCGGAGCATGGCTAGCCCAACTCGACAGCCCAAAATGGCAAGCCTGGAGCGGTTATGCCTTCGAGTTGGTATGCTGGTATCATGTGAATGCCGTTAAAAAACAATTAGGCATATCCGGCGTTTACACCGAAGTATCAACCTGGCGAAGTCAAAAAGCAAGCCCCGGAGCGCAAATCGATTTGGTTATCGATCGGAAAGACCGGGTTATCAATCTTTGCGAGATCAAGTTTTCAATCAATCCATTTGCCATTTCAAAATCCTATGCCGAAACGCTCCGCAATAAAATCACGGCCTTTCGCATGGAAACAAATACCCGGAAAACAATTTTCCTTACCCTCATTGCAGCCAATGGACTGGTGGATAATGAATATGCACGCCAATTGGTTCAGGACAAGCTGGATATGAATGCATTATTTTAAATTCATCCCCAAATCCCCACCCGCCAAAACTTCCGCCGCGCCCGGATCAGGGTGAAATGCTCCTTTTCTTTTTGTTCAGCCCTCGGAAACAGCAAACCCAGATGAAAAACATCGATAGATACCCGGAATGCCGGATGCTGCCGGAGGGTTTTCCAGGCTTCCGCCATATCGGCCGACCAGTAGATGTCGCCGAGGACAATGACCCCGTCCGGCGCCAGATGGGGGAGGCATTGCTCCACGTATTCCAGCGTGCGGAAGCCGTTGTGGTCGCCGTCGATATAAATCAGGTCGAGCGGCGCCAGGTGGGGCAGGAGTTGGGGCAGCGCCTCCCCGAAATTCCCGTGAACGATCCGGATATTGGCCAACCCCGCCTCATGGCAGTGAGCTGCCGCCAGTTCTGCCGCTTCCCGCCAGCCCTCCACGGAGAGGAATTGCGCCCGGGGAGCCGCCGCGCCCAGGTACAGCGTAGAGATCCCCAGTGAACTGCCCAATTCCAGCATCGATTTTGGTTTTGCCCACAACGCGGTTTTGAACAACCATTGCCCCACATAAGGCGGCACCGCCACCCGATTGGCCAGATAACTGAGCGACGGACCGCCCGCGGGAGCGCTGAAATAACCGGCGCCGCCCGGATTACCCGCCAACCGCCTACCCGACCGGCTTAACGTTTGCCGCAACCCCTCAATGCTGAAAAAGGCGTAATAATCCCGGGTATCCTCCAATACGTTGGCTACCCAGTCCGCTACGAAAGGGGAGTGGACGCCGTACTTTGTGCCGGCCCGGAAGTAGTAGCGAAGATAGCGGGCTAAAAGACCTGCCCATGCATTCAGTTTGTTCATGATCTGAGGAACTGAGGAATTGAGGAACGGAGGAATCGATTCTTCAATTCCTCCGTTCCCCGATTCCTCCAATTTACCGTTTCATCTCATCCACCATATCCCGGAAGCACCCGGCCTGATCTCCGCGTTCGGGGGCCTGCTCCTGTTTGCGGCCGTAGTAGAGATCCATGAAATTCTCGGCGCTGGTCCAAACGGTCTGCAGGACGCCGTAGTAGTTCTCCTTCATAGCCTGCGGGGATTGCGACCGGTAGAACAGCATGGATTTCACCTGTTCGCGCGCCACATCGCCCTTGCGCCAGGGACAGGACAGGATCCGAAAACCCTTCATCGCGAAATAGGGCGCGGTCGGTACGGCTTGTTCGTAATGCCAATCGCAGATCACCACGTCTTTCGGGATCATATCGATAGCCCGGTAGGTGTTGTTCATGCTGGCTTCCCACATGCCGATCCCGGTCGTTTTGCCGTCGATGAGGCGGTCGCCCCAGATCCAGAGCTCCTTGCCTTTGGCGGCGAGATGGTTGCGCAGCGCAGTGACCTCGCCGGCAAACAATTCAGCCGGGTCCTTGCCGCCGCAGCGCGGGCATTTGTCGTCGGCGATATAGAAGACCTCGTCCAGACCGGCGTGAAAGGCGTCCGTTTCAAAGGCTGCCGTAATCTCATCCATGATGTCGAACACAACCTGGTGTACGTCCGGGTGGAGCGGGCAATAACTCTTGCAATAAAGGCCGTCGTCATTCGGCCACTCGTATTTTTCAGGCAATTCCACATGCGGGGTTTCGTCGAATTGGGGGTACACTTTCAGCAGATTGCCCAGCGTGGAGGCCCAGGATTGGTGCCCCAGTAAGTTCACCTGCGGAATGACGCGGATGCCGGCCTTTTTGCAGGCCTGCACCAGTCGGCCGACCTGTTGTTTGGTCAGTGCATTCTCCGACCGCAACTCCGGGTGCGTGTTGTACTGATAACGGTAATCCACCCGCAGGATCAGCGTATTGATGCCGTTGGGCCCGAGGTCCTTTTCGATGAAGCCGATGAATTCGTCGAGCCCTTCCGGGTTCGGAGCGGCGATGCAAAACCCGCGAACGGGCAATTGGTCAGTGGACGAGCCCTGTGCTGCAGCCGGGCTGAACCGGCAGAATCCGGCAATAAGCAAAGCAGTTAAAAGTCGGTATTTCATGTCCTTCTCGTTTTGTTCCGTATTGCATCAGCCGGCCGTTGCCAGTCGCCGCCTGATTTTACAACAAAGGAAACAAGATGAATGGAATCCCAATAATTTAATTGCATTAAAACCCTCGCCCACTTGTCAAAAACACAATTCCCGGATCGGATAACACAATTCTCACTAATTCGCCATAAATTAGGCCCGCATTAGCCTGAATCATATGTCATTATTTGAATTGCGAGGAAAACTCACCTCCACACAGAACCTGGTCTGGGGGATCTTCGGCCTGGTATTCCTGATTGCCCTTTGGTGGGGATTGGCTGAACTGCTTTCAAGGCCGGCCGTCGGCGAAAACTTTGACGCGCCGCCCGCAGCCGATTCGCTTGGTATAGAACAAAGCGTTTCGCCGGTAACGGTCGACCCGTCCAGGCGTGTTTATCCGCTGCTGCCCCGTCCGGATCAGGTCGTGAAGGCATTTCCCCGGCTGGTATCCGATGACGATTTGATGTCGAATACCTGGCGGTCGGTCTGGTTGAACCTGCAGGGGTATTTCTGGGCCATCTTCGTTTCCATTCCCATCGGCTTCCTGATCGGTTTGTTTCCCATTTTCCGCAGCATGTTCGGCAAACAGGTGGACGCCCTTCGCTATTTACCGCTGACCGCGCTGACCGGCCTGTTCATCATCTGGTTCGGGATCGAAGACCGGATGAAGATCGCCTTTCTGGCATTCGGCATCATCGTGTACCTGCTCCCGGTAGTGGTTCAACGGATCGATGAAGTGGAGGACGTTTACATCAAGACCGTGTTCACCCTGGGGGCCAAAACCTGGCAAACCATCCGGTCGGTCTACCTGCCTTCGGTCATGTCGCGCCTCATCGACGATATCCGGGTGCTGACGGCTATTTCCTGGACCTATATCATCATCGCTGAATTGTTGAACCGGCAAGGCGGTCTCGGCGGCCTGATCTACCTGAAGCAGCGCCAGGGACAAGTGGACAAACTGTTTGCCATCCTCATCATCATCGTAGCGATAGGCTATATCCAGGACCGGCTTTTTGTCTATTTCGACAAGCGCCTGTTCCCGCATAAATATTATAAATCGGCGCTGAAAGGCCTGACGGAGGTGGAATACGGCCTGTTGATCTTCTTCGGCTCCCTGGCCCTGGCGATCCTGCTGCCGGCCTTCATCCCGGCACTTGCCGGAAAACTGGGCGTTCCGGTACTCCTGGTGGTCATCACCAGTGTGATCCTCATTCTTTTCGGGGAATTCAAGATTCAGAAAAACTACGTAGAACAGGACTAATGAGCAGCATATTCAAAGACTCCGAACTGACCAACCTGATCGAATTGCGGAACATCAGCCAAAGTTACGACGGCGGTGAATCCTATGTTATTCAGGACCTCCATTTCCTGGTGGAGGATAAGCCGGCGCAGGGCCAGTTTGTGGTGATCCTGGGCATGTCCGGCTGCGGCAAATCCACCCTCCTGCGCTATATTGCCGGCTTGCAGAAACCGACCAAGGGCGAGGTCCTGATCCATGGAAAGCCGTTGCAACCCGACATGCGGGCCGGCATGGTCTTCCAGCAATACTCCTCCCTGCCCTGGCTGACCGTCCTGGAAAATGTAGCGCTGGCGCTGGAATTCCAGGGGATGCCCGATAAGGAACGCAAGGAAAAGGCCATGGAAATGATCGAAATGGTCGGCCTGGCCGGACACGAGAACAAGTTCGCCCAATATCCGACCCTCTCCGGCGGCCAGCTCCAACGGGTGGCCATAGCCCGGAGCCTGCTCTCCAACCCCGAGATCCTGCTGATGGACGAACCCTTCGGCGCCCTCGACATCAATACCCGCATGCAGATGCAGGAATTGCTGGCCAAGATCTGGCTGGAATTCCACCCCACGGTCATCTTCGTCACCCACGATATCTCCGAAGCCGTCTACCTCGGCGACGATATTTACATCATGAAATCCCCCCCGTCCAACTTTGTCGAGCATATTGCCGTCGACCTGCCGTTCCACCGCACCTGGGAAACCAAACGACTCCCGCATTTCATGGAGCTGGTCCACGAGGTGGAAGACCGGATGGTGAAGGTGGGGAAGATGGCTTGATACTGGATACTGGATACTGGATACTTGATACTGGATTAGGGGTGTTAAAAAAAATAATAAGACCAAAAAAGTTCATTGAAAGACGGAGATTTAGCCCAAAAAAATGGCAAAAGGTCAAAAAGGGTTAGCCGGCAAAAAGCTAGATGTTTCAGCTCTTATGGAGTTAATCCCCAATGAGGAGATGGAACAACTGATTTTAGAACTGGAAGTTGACAAATGGGTGAAAAAGGTTAAGGCCAAGCCCTTGTTCAAACTCGTTCTATATAGTTTAATGCAGGATGAGCGCATCAGCCTTCGAACAATGGAAGCCCACTTTCAGGATCCCTTATTCCAGTCTCTGGCGCCTGAGGCCGACTCAAAAAAAGTGACCTGGACGGCGATCCGCGACCGGTTGATGAAGATAGATCTGAATTTTTGCCGGAGGCTGTATGAAATGATCTATCAAAGAACAGAGCAACTGTACGGCGCCAAAAGTCTGGAAGGATATCATATCAAGCGGTATGACTCCACAATGGTTGCTACTTTTTCCTACTTATTGGAAGGCATGAAAGTAGGCAATACGCACAAAGGAAAAACACAGGTCAAGTTAACGACTGAATTGACCGACGACTTTCTCATTCAGATGCATTTTCATTCAGATCAGGCACATTTGGGTGAGGATATTGCCTTGGCAGAAGCTATCGGCAAGGCCACTCACAAAACAAATGATATTGTGGTCTTTGATCGTGGCTTAAAGAGTCGTAAGTTTTTTGAGCACATGGACCAGGAGGATACTCTATTTGTGGGCCGTTTGCATTCAAATGCCCGCTATGAGGTACTCCATCCTGTTTGGGAAGATGACCATACTCAAGACACCGATCAAGTAGAGTTTATCCAGGATAGTGCTGTATACATTCATGGCTCCGGAAGAACCGTTGTTCGAACCAAATTGCGGTTGGTCCAATTCCGACTCAAAAAGGATGGTCAACTAATTTCCTTGATCACCAATGTCTGGGATTTACCCGCGCTGCTTATCGCTGAGATCTATCGCAGCCGTTGGGATATCGAGGTACTCTTCCGATTTATGAAACAAGAAATGAACCTGTCTCATTTTGTTTGCAATGACCCTCATGCCATCCAGGTAATGCTCTATTTTACCATGATCGCCACCATGTTGGTCTTGATTTACAAGCACGGCAATCAAATCAATTCCTACAAAAAGGCTAAAGTCCGTTTTTTCAAAGAACTCTTTTATTCAACTTTGCTTGAGGTCTTAGAGGATCCGCTTCAAACCCTTGAATTCAAGCAGCGTCTCATACTTTTTATTCGAAAACTCGAATGATTATTTTTTTTAACACCCCTAATCCAGCATCCAGCATCCAGCATCCAGCATCATCGCATCCAGCATCCAACATCCACCATCCAGCATCTAGCATCTAGCATCCAACATCCAACATCCAACATCCAGCATCCAACATCCAGCATCCAGCATCCACCACGCCTCGGCGTGGCAGCATCCAACATCCGCCCCCTCATTCACATCCCAGGTCCACCCGCCCGTCCGGGTCGTTCACCGGGAAGCATTGGCCTGACAGCACCGCAGCTGGTTGGTAACGCAGCAGTTCGGGGTCCCGCAGGCTGCGCTCCAGGAAAAAGGTGATCTGATCGATCTCTTGGTCTGTTAATCCGAGCGGCCTGAAATCGGCGGCTAGCTGACCTTTGGGGACTTCCGGGTTTTCCGCTACGCCGGCATTCTTGTAGGCTACCACCTCTCGTACGGACCGAAAACTGCTGCCGTGGCCATAGAACGGGGAATCCGTAAGATTGTAAAGCTGCGGGACCTTGAATTTGTAGTTATCGGCACTGTTTCGGGTAAAACTGCCCCTGCCCAGGCGGGCGGGATCGTCGGCCGGCGCCCGGAAGGTCGGCTCGGGGCAGGCGGACAGGTCATCCATTCCCAGGGCGTAGAAATCCATGTCAGCCAGGCTGGGACCGTTATGGCAGGTAACACAGCCGGCTGAACCGAAAAACAGGATGGCGCCCAGTTTTTCTTTGTCGCTCATAGCGGAAATATTGCCGCCCAGCCATTCCTGGAAAGGCGCCCTGTTGGCCAGGAGCGTTCGTTCGTAGGCAGCAATGGCCAGGCCTGCCTTTTCCCGTGTATAGCGTTCGTTTGCGGGCGCACCGGGAAATGCCGCATCGAACAAGGGTAGATAGCCTTTTTCCCGCAAAAAATCCCAATTGATCTCCATGCGGTGGACCTTGAGGCCGGCGATCGCCTGGGTTTCGAGCCCCTGGAACCCGAGGTGGTTGTCTTCTTTGGGTGTGCCGTATTCCCACTCGGCCTCTGTCCCGGCGTTGGGGCCTGTGGCGCCGAACTGCCCGTTCCAAAGGGTGACCTCCTGGTAGGCGGCATTCATTGCGGCAGGGGTTCGCACCGGCTGACAATCGACGTCCGGTTCGGCATAAGAATCGAGTTTGGTCCTGCCTTCTCCATTCAGGCCGAAGCCGTGACCTCCTTCCGATAGCCCCTGAAACCTACCTGCCTGGAAACCCGCAGCAGCAAAATGGCAGGAAGCACAGGCATACGTACCGGTAGCAGCGGGTTTGACCGGCGCCAGTGCGAGCCCGGTTTCGTGAAACAGCAACTGCCCGAGCAATACCTTTTCCGAGGTCAGCGGGTTGTTCGGGTCCTGGGGGATCTTGTCGTACTCGTGGCTCTTGGGCAGTTGATAAAAGGTTTTTCCGATCCCGCCTGAAGCTTGTTTGAGGGTTTCTTCGAGCGTTAAATCCAGCTCATAGTCTGTGTTTTCGGATTGGCAACCGACCAGAAGGACGGCTGCCATCAGCAAAAAGTGGAACCTGTGTTTCATATCTGTTTGGATTAATGACAATATCGCCTGACCGGGAAACTACCCGGAAAGGAAGAATAGGTCAGTATCAGGTAAATGAAGCACGGCGGTTTGCATGCATCGGTGCATGCCGGGACGGTTCAAAAAGATGGGAAGTACCGAAACGCCGGAGATTGGCGTTCGAAGGAATTATACGGAATAGGGGAGAATAGGTTGCCTGGAGGATAAAAAAAATCCTCCAGGGTAAGCCACCCGGGAGGATTTTTGACCGGCGCGAGGCCGTTTATTTCGCGATAGAAGCTACGACCGCTTTGAAGGTCTCGGGATGGTTCATCGCCAGATCCGCGAGTACTTTGCGGTTGAGTTGAATGTCGCTTTCTGATAATTGGTGGATCAACTTGCTGTAAGTCGTACCGTTGATACGGGCAGCGGCGTTGATACGAGCGATCCAGAGGCGGCGGAAGGCCCGTTTTTTGTTCCTGCGGTCGCGGTATGCGTATTGCAAACCTTTTTCAACCGTGTTCTTGGCAACGGTGTAGACCGTGCGCCGGGCCAGGAAATATCCTTTGGCCATTTTCAAGATCTTCTTGCGCCTTCTTCTGGACGCAACCGCGTTAACTGAACGTGGCATGGTATGGTTGTTTTTAGTTCAGCACAGAGGCCCTTTAACAGGGCGCTTTGACCTGTACTCTCGTTAAAAAATAAAAATTAACCGACGAGCAGCATGCGTTTTACGCGTGCCTCATCTGCGGGGCTCACCAGCGTTGCATCACGCAGGCGGAGCTTGGCTTTCTTGGTCTTGTTCCTCATCCGGTGAGAGGTCTTGGCCTGAAAGCGCTTCACTTTTCCCGATCCAGTCACCTTGAAGCGTTTCTTGGCGCTGGAATGCGTTTTCATCTTAGGCATTGTCGTACATTTTTGAAACGGACTGCAAAGATAGGTTTAATTCTTGTTCCGGCAAGGAAAAAATTAAAATTGTTTCCAGGGTGTTTTCAACTGCCTGACCGGACGCCCGGCGGAGCGCAGGCCGTCAGCATGGCCGTCGCATTTCGCACGAAAGCAAGCACGGAAATGCGGTGGTCCCGGATGCCCGAAGATTGAACTTCAGGCCGGTCCAGTCATGAAACAGTAAATCCGACAGGCCGTTACGTTAAGCCGATATCAGGCTTTCTTACCGGCAACCTTGCGCGGGGAAAGGACTACGATCATCCGGCGGCCTTCCAGTTTGGGGAGGGCTTCGGCGGCGCCGAGTTCTTCCAGTTCTTTGATGAACTTCAGCAGCAGCAGTTCACCGCGTTCCTTGAAGACGATGGTACGGCCGCGGAAATGGACGTAAGCCTTGACCTTGGAGCCTTCTTCCAGGAATTTCTTGGCGTGGCGAACCTTGAATTCGAAATCGTGATCGTCCGTATTGGGGCCAAAACGGATCTCTTTGACAACCGTCTTGGCGGCCTTGGCCTTGATCTCTTTTTCTTTTTTCTTCTTGTCGTAAAGGAATTTACGGAAGTCGATGATCCGGACGACCGGAGGTTTGGCGTTAGGAGAAATCTCAACCAGGTCCATTTCCAGCATTTGGGCCCATTCCCGGACCCTCCGGGTCGGATAGATACCGGGTTCAACGGGCTGGCCGGCGGCCTGACTGATTTCTTCAAGATTATCGCCTACGAGGCGAACTTCAGGAATGCGGATCTGGTCGTTGATCCTGAATTGCGGATCCTTATCTGCGTTATTTCTCCTTGGATCGTTACCAAAAGTCTTTGCCAAAAGTTATTTTTTTAGTTAATAATTAGATTGTTTAGGTGCGAATATTAGTCGTAAGTTGTAAGTCGAAAGTCGTAAGCAAGTATTTGGCAAACTTACGACTTTCGACTTACGACTTTCGACTAAAGTCCAAATTATTCCTCCACGTCCGTATTCACCGGTTTGGAAATGACGATGCTGAGCTCGGTGTTGTCCTCGTTCATCACAGCTTCCAGGACGCTGTTTTCGGGCGGCGATTCGCTGAGGATGAACTCGGCCAGCGGGTCTTCCAGGTATTTCTGGATGGCCCTGTGGAGCGGGCGCGCGCCGAATTGCGGGTCGAAGCCTTTGTCGGCGACAAACCTTTTGGCCTCTTCCGTCAGGGTCAGCGTATAGGTCATTTCGGACAACCGCTTGTGCAGCTGGCTGAGGGAAATGTCGATGATCTTGAAGATCTCTTCCTGTCCCAGCGAATTGAAGATCACCACGTCGTCGATCCGGTTGAGGAATTCCGGAGAGAACGTCCGCTTGAGGGCGTTCTGGATCACGGTCTTGGACACATCCTCTGCGGCTTCCTGGCGGGCTTTGGTGGCAAAACCGACGCCTTGTCCGAAGTCCTTCAACTGGCGAACGCCGATGTTGGAGGTCATGATGACGAGGGTGTTCTTGAAATCCACTTTTCTGCCGAGGCTGTCGGTCAACTGGCCGTCGTCGAGCACCTGCAGCAGGATGTTGTACACATCGGGGTGGGCCTTTTCGATCTCGTCGAGCAGGACAACCGAGTAGGGTTTGCGGCGGACTTTTTCCGTCAGCTGGCCGCCTTCCTCATAACCGATGTATCCCGGAGGCGCGCCGATGAGGCGGCTCACGGAGAATTTCTCCATGTATTCGCTCATATCGATCCGGATCAACGCATCGTCCGAATCAAACAGATAACGCGCCAGGGCCTTTGCAAGTTCCGTCTTACCTACGCCCGTCGGGCCCAGGAAGATGAAAGAGCCGATCGGTTTGGTCGGATCCTTGAGGCCGACGCGGTTCCGCTGGATGGCTTTGGTGATCTTTTCGATGGCTTCGTTCTGGCCGATAATGACATGCTGGAGGTCTTTGCCCATGGTGACCAGTTTCTTGCTTTCGCTTTGAGCCACCCGTTTCACGGGGATGCCGGTCATCATGGAAACCACTTCTGCGATATCCTCTTCCTCTACCGGGTAGCGCTTGGTCTTGGCTTCCTCTTCCCATTGCACCTTGGCGAATTCAAGCTGGCGCTGGAGTTTGGATTCCTTGTCGCGCAGGTCGGCTGCTTTTTCGTACTGCTGATCTTTGACGGCCTGGTTTTTCTTTTCTTTCAGGTCCTCGATCTGTTTTTCCAGTTCCTCGATATGTTCGGGGACGTGGATGTTCTTGAGGTGAACGCGGGCGCCCACTTCATCCAGCACGTCGATGGCCTTGTCCGGCAGGAAGCGGTCGGTGATGTACCGGTCGCTCAGCTTGACGCAGGCCTGGATCGCCTCATCCGAGTAGTTCACGTTGTGGAATTCCTCGTATTTGGGCTTGATGTTGTAAAGGATATGGACGGCTTCTTCGGCTGAAGGCGGATCGACCATCACTTTCTGGAACCGGCGGTCGAGGGCGCCGTCCTTTTCGATGTGCTGGCGGTATTCGTCGAGCGTTGAAGCGCCGATGCACTGGAGCTCGCCGCGGGCCAGGGCCGGTTTGAAGATATTGGAAGCGTCGAGGGAGCCGGTAGCGCCGCCCGCACCCACGATGGTATGGATCTCATCGATAAAGAGGATGACATCGCGGGATTTTTCCAATTCGTTCATAATGGCTTTCATCCGTTCCTCGAACTGGCCGCGGTATTTGGTGCCGGCTACGAGGGCAGCCAGGTCCAGCATAACGATGCGCTTGTTGAACAAGGTGCGGGAAACCTTTTTCTGGATGATCCGGAGGGCGAGGCCTTCGACGATGGCGGTTTTGCCTACGCCGGGTTCACCGATGAGGATCGGGTTGTTCTTTTTGCGGCGGCTGAGGATCTGGGAAACCCTTTCGATCTCGTTTTCACGGCCGATGATGGGGTCCAGTTTACTTTCCTCTGCCAGTTTGGTGATGTCCCTGCCGAAGTTGTCGAGGACCGGGGTCCGGGATTTGGCGGCGCCTTTCCGTTGCTGGTAGCCTCGGGATTGCGGATCGTCCTCTTCGTAGGGTTCGTCCGGCTCGGAAGAGGCCTGTGACTGAAGGTCCATGCCCGAGCTGAAGTCCTGCTCCTGGCGGGCGTATTCCAATTCTGCTTTGAAAATATCGTAGTCCACGTCGAATTGATTCAGGATTTTGGCCGCCTTGCTGTCTTTGTCCTTGAGGATGGAGAGCAGCAGGTGTTCCGGATTAATTTCTTCATGCTTCAGGGATTTGGCTTCCAGGAAGATGATTTTCAGCGCTTTGGCTGCCTGCCGGTCCAGCGGGTACTGGCCGAGGGTAAAGCCGGGCGCAACGCTGGTTGCGGGCCGCTGTACGGCATCTTCAAGGGTCTGGCGCAATTCGCCGGCATCGACTTCCAGGGATTCAAGCACACGCACGGCAAGGTTATCTTTTTCTGCGATCAGAGCGAGCAAAAGATGTTCGGTGCCGATATAGTCATGTCCCAACCTGGAGGCTTCTTCCTTACTCCTGTTGATGACTTTCTTTACTTTTGGTGAAAATTGCCTATCCATGTTTTAGACTGCAATGTCTATTTAGAGAGCAAAATAGCTCGGGTCAAACAATATTACAACGAACTTGAGAATTAAACAAGCCGCCTTTCAAGAAGTTGAACAGTTCAACATGCAATTTTGCACAATATCTTTTGAACTGTCAAGTGCTAACGCAAAAATAGTACAGGAAAAACCGGGCCACAAATAAATTTAACGCAATTTTAGGACGTTTTGTCAGTTTTGAAGTCACCCGGCGCGGTTTTTGACATACAAAGATTCGTCAATTTGATATTAATTGGAAAATCTTCCTACTTTTGCGGAAAGAACAAATTTTCGTCAATCCATCTATGAAGTTTTCGGTCGATAAACAGGATGCCTACACCATTTTTCACCTGGATGAAGAGAATCTGAATTCCCTGGTGGCTCCTGACCTCAAGTCTGAATTTGTACTGTTATCCAACGAAGGGATAACCAGCCTGATATTTGATCTTGGAAATGTCAAATACGTTGACTCCTCCGGACTTAGCGCCATTTTGACAGCCAATCGCCTCTGGAAAAAGCTGGGATCTTTTGTCCTGACGGGTGTTGTGCACCCGAGCGTCAAACGCCTGATCGAGATTTCCAGGCTTGATTCCGTGCTGGCCATCATTCCCACCGTCAAGGAATCCATCGAATACGTGCACATGGAAATTCTGGAGCGGGAGCTGAACGGGCAGGAAGAGGAGTGAGGAAAGCGTAAAGCGCCAAGGTTAAAGGATAAAGGTTAAAGTGAAGCCCGCAATGGGCTTTGCGCTCCCTTTTGTCGAATCTTTCACCGTGTTATTTGCCTCATTTTTGTACAACCATCGCCAGGCGACGGCGATATCGTGTTGAACCTGCCTGTTTGTCTGCATTTTGACGGTACTTCCACTTTTGACGGCACTATGAACGGCACACTGCAAGTTATTGATTAAATTTCAGTGTGTGATGAAAAAGAAGTTCCTCTTTGCGCTATTGCTGTCATGGGCATCCCTGACAACAATGACGGGGCAGTTGTCGATCGACTCTTCCTTTGCAAACCCTGAAACGGTCTGCGTGCTGCCCCTGAATCCGGTTTCAGAACCGATGTATGTCCCGCCCCCTTTTTCGGAAGGCCAGCGCCTGCTCGCCCCTGGGAGCATCTCGGTCAATTTCCTGCCGGCCGGGCAAACCCTGTACGGCTATACCTGCAGCACCTGGCCGGCACAGGCTCAGACGGCCGCTCAATTTGCTGCCGACATCTGGGCTGCGGCGCTGACCACCAACCAATCCGTCACCATTGACGCCTGTTGGTCGTCGGGGCTGGAAGCGAATACCCTGGGTTCGGCCGGGCCTTCCAATTTCTACCAGGCATCGAATCCGCCGTTCTGGGGCCCTACCTGGTTTCCGGTCGCCTTGCTGGAAGCCTTGGTCGACGCCAATATCAACGGCGCCGCCCCGGAAGGACAGGCTGTGTTCAATGCCGGCCGGTCGGATTGGTATTACGGTACCGACGGCTCCACGCCTTTCAACAAGATTGATTTCGCATCGGTCTTCCTCCACGAACTCGGCCACGCGCTCGGTTTCCTGGGGGCAACGGAAATTGACAACGGCGGCGGTCCCCAGGAGTGCGACGGCGTCAACGGCCATGGTTGTGTCGGATTTTTGAGTTCAGGCAACTGGAACCCGACCATCTTTACCCGTCTGGTCGAACTCGGCGGCGGCAGCGATATCCTGGATCAAGCCAACCCATCCGCCGCGCTGGCCACCCTGTTCAAAGGCGGTACGGTCGGCGGAGAAACGGGGTTGTACCTGGCGGGCGATCTCACCATGGCTTCCAACGGCGGGCTGCCGGCCAAATTGTACACACCCACCACCTTCAGCAGCGGTTCCACCTACAGCCACTGGGATCAGAATTCCTTTTCCAGCCAGTTGATGAAACCTTTTTTGAGTTACGGCCAGGCGATCCACAATCCGGGATTGGCCCTGCAGGCGCTTTATGACATAGGCTGGAACGGCTTTGTGCCCTTGCCGGTGACCCTTTCGGCCTGGTCGGCCAGAGCCGTATCCGGACAAGTGGCGCTGCAATGGACCACGGCCAGCGAACACAACAATATGGGATTCAACGTGCAACGCAGTCAGAACGGCAGCGACTGGGAAACCGTCGGCTGGGTGCGCGGCGAAGGAGAATCCGTTTCGGACCGGCATTACCGGCTGACCGACCCGACTCCGTACGCCGGGGTGAATTTTTACCGGTTGGAACAACTGGATACGGACGGCAAGCGGAACTATTCGTCGGTACAAACCGTGACCATCAGCGTAAAGGGCCCGACCGTTGAGGTTTACCCCAACCCTGTCGGCGACGAGCTTCATTTCCGGCTTCCGCCCGCTTTTGAAGGCGGAATTGCCGTTGAATTGTTCGACCTGCTGGGGCGCCGGGTCTCCATGCAAAATATACAAAGCAATGCCGATGTCATCCGGATGGCCGGCTTGCCGACCGGTCAGTATTTGGTGAGGGGCCGCTCGGAAAGGACGGGGGAAATGGTTATTTTTGTAGTCGTAAGTCGTAAGTCGTAAGTGGGGGAGAGGATTATTAAGCGAGCCTGGCCCCAAGGACAGGCCGATTGGTAAGCCGAAATAAAGTGGACGAGGATTATTAAGCGAGCCTGGCCTCAAGGACAGGCCGATTGGTAAGCCGGGCCGAGAGCGTTCAATATCGTTTTTTTGCGCAAAGCTGCTATGACACAAAGTTTTGATTTTCGTCACGCTACGCATTTTAAAGATCCAAGTGACACAAAATTTTGAACAGCCTCGCCGGACAGGGATTTTGATTGATGATATCTGATTACATGATTTCCGCCTTCGCCCCGGCTACGGTGGTCAGGGGCCGAATGGTGATGGTAACCTCTTTAGAAAAGGCATCCGTCCGTTGGTTTCCTTACATCAACAATCATATATCATCAATTATCAATCATCAATCAAATTCCACCCAGGCTTCTCAATCCCTACGGGCTTAAGAATCCGATAAATGATAACAGGCCGGAAGATCATCCATATTGACATGGACGCGTTTTACGCTTCTATCGAACAGCGGGATTTCCCTGAGCTGAAAGGAAAGCCTGTTGCTGTCGGCGGATCGGGCATGCGCGGGGTGGTGGCTTCGGCCAGCTATGAGGCCCGGCAGTTCGGCGTCCGTTCGGCGATGCCCAGCGTGACGGCCCGGCGACTTTGTCCGGACCTGGTTTTTGTGAAATCCCGGTTTGACGTGTACCGGGAAGTTTCCCATCAGATCCGGGATATCTTTTTTGAATATTCCGACCTGGTGGAGCCCCTTTCCCTTGACGAGGCCTACCTGGATGTGACGGCGCCCAAGGCAGGCCCGTTATCAGCT
This sequence comes from Lewinellaceae bacterium, assembly GCA_020636325.1. Taxonomy (GTDB): domain Bacteria; phylum Bacteroidota; class Bacteroidia; order Chitinophagales; family Saprospiraceae; genus JACJYC01. Next base: position 87,073 of record JACJYC010000020.1, on the reverse strand, counting down.
ACCCTGATCGCGGAGGAGATCCGGAAGCGCATTTTCGAGACAACCGGGTTGACGGCCTCTGCCGGGGTGTCCTTCAATAAGTTCCTGGCCAAGGTGGCGTCGGATATCAACAAACCGAACGGCATCAAGGTGATCCTGCCGGAAGAGTCCCTCGAATTCCTGGAAAAACTGCCTATTGAGAAGTTCCACGGCATCGGCAAGGTGACCGCTGACCGGATGCGGAAGCTCGGCATTTTTTCAGGTAAAGAGCTGAAAGCCTGGACCGAGATCGACCTGGTCAAGCGATTCGGCAAGGCCGGCCGGCATTATTACCGCATCGTGCGGGCGGAGGAAGACCGGCCCGTCAATCCCAACCGCATCCGCAAATCGATCGGCGCCGAGCGCACCTTCCGGGAAGACCTGACGGAACTGGCCGCAATGAAAGAAAGGCTGTCCTCGCTCTCGGAGATCGTATACGACTACATGAAAAAGACCGACAATTTCGGGCGGACGATCACAGTGAAGATCAAGACGTCGGATTTCCGGCAATATACGCGCAGCAAGTCGTTCCCTTCGGAAGTCCGCGAGCTGGCGTTGATCGAAGCAACGGCCTTTGAACTGCTGGAAAGCAATTTCGAGGAGATCGGCCCGGTGCGATTGCTGGGGGTGACGGCCTCCAACCTGACGAAGGAGCATGAAGGGGAGGGGGTGCAGTTGCGGTTTGAATTTTGATCCAGATCTTTGTACGGTTCGGATTTCTTGTCCTCTGACATTCGGGGTTTCCTTATTGGTTTATTGTTGTTTATTGTTGTTTATTGTTGTTTGCTGTTGTTTATGATGGCTCTGCCGGCCGCCGCCGTAAAGTGCGTTTCAGGTATTTGCCGGGCGTCCGTACCGTAGGGCGTTGCTTTTGAGTTTTGGATTGATAAGGTTTTGATTTTGTATTCGTTGCTTCTTGACTTGTTGGTTAAATGCAAAATGTAAAAGAAAAAATGCGAAATGTAAAAGTGGCAGCCGTTCATTTTGGAACGTTCGTTGTGTGCAAATCCGGAGATATCCCGTATGAATGGACGACGAACACTGCCAGCGAGGTCCGGCATCAGCAGATGGGCCGTTAAGAAATTGGCCGTAATGGAGTGGCCGCACAGAATACTGTTTGAGCCAGACCCGAGAAATTAAGGCAAAAATGGGCTGTCAGGCAATCACAAATAATCAGGCAATAGAAAGCACTTAAGGCGAGTTTATTCTGTGCAACGGAATGCAGGGCAATTTTAGGCACAGATGCGGCCGCGCGGGCTTGTCGGTGGACCCGTGGTTACTTTCTTTTGGGCGCCAAAAGAAAGTGACAAGGCTAAAGGCAGCGCCAGGCAAAGAAGACATCGGAGTGAAGGGGTTGTTTTTACCTTTTTAGTGGTTAACCCTTGGTTTCTTATCGTTGCTTCTGGTCTTTGTCCCTTTTTTGGCATTGCCCCAAAAAAGGAACCAAAAAAGCGCTAGGACAGCAAACTCTGGCAGCGCCTTTGGTCCACTGGACCAAGCCGGCGAATATTCGGTCACTGCTGTCCGGCCACGCGCGCCGTCTTCGTTAAGGGCGTTTTTGGTAGTTGACGGGCGTCCGTAGGGCGTTGCGTTTGAGTTTTGGATTGATAAGGTTTTGATTTTGTATTCGTTGCTTCTTGACTTGTTGGTTAAATGCAAAATGTAAAAGAAAAAATGCGAAATTTAAAAGTGGCAGCCGTTCATTTTTGGAGCGTTCGTTGTGTGGAAAATCCGGGAATATCCTGGTTGAATGGACGACGAACACTGCCAGCGAGGGTTCCGGCATCAGCAGATGGGCCGTTAAGAAATTGGCCGGAATGGAGTGGCCGCACAGAATACTGTTTGAGCCTGACCTGAGAAATTAAGGCAAAGCCAGGCAGCCAGGCAATCACAAAAAACAGACAACTGCAAAAAACTGGGGGCGAGTTTATTCTGTGCAACGGAATGGAGGGCAATTTTAGGCACAGATGCGTAGCCGGGGCCTTTTCTTTGGTTACTTTCTTTTGGGCGCCAAAAGAAAGTGACAAAACTAGAGGCAACGCCAAGAAGGAAAAATACCGGAGTGAATGGGTTGCTTTTGATCTTTTGGTTGATAAGGTTTTGATTTTCTGTTTGTTGCTTCTGGTCTTTGTCCCTTTTTTGGCATTGCCCCAAAAAAGGAACCAAAAAAACGCTAGGACAGCAAACTCGTTCCACTCGGTCACTGCTGTCCGGCCACGCGCGCCGTCTTCGTTAAGGGCGTTTTTGGTAGTTGACGGGCGTCCGTAGGGCGTTGCGTTTGGTCTTTTGTGTGGTGTCAAGCGGCAACTTCCCGTTGCCCCTTGACTTGTTGATCAAAGCGGAGCCGACCGCCATTTGAAAAGAAACCTGCCCCATGCCTGGTCATACACAAACAGAGCCATCGCAAACCTTTTTTTTCGATACAGCATTGATTATCAGAGTCCTGGCGTGTAAGTGTTAAAAAAAGTGATAGTATTGCTTGTTTATTTGGCAGAAAGGAACTTATCTTTGCAGCGCTTTTTTAAAAAGGGATGATTCGGTAGCTCAGCTGGTAGAGCAATACACTTTTAATGTATGGGCCCTGGGTTCGAATCCCAGCCGAATCACACTAAAGCTCACTACGGGCTGGAAAAAACAAAAGCCTTCGGCATTGCTGCTGAGGGCTTTTTTCATTTGTACCGGTTGGGTTTTTGTATTATTTTTCGTGCTATTGCAACTTTCGGATCCTTTGAAATAGCGAAAAATGAAACATTTTACTGCGACCACGTTCATTTTATTGGTCTTCGGCTGTCTGGGCCTGGGTTGCCGGGAACAAAAAAAGGCCATGCCCCAAGACAATGCCGTCAACGCTTACCCGATCGAGCCGGTCAACATCCGAAACGTAAAAATGGCGGACGACTTTTGGTTGCCCATCATCAAAAAAGTCCAGGAAAAGACCATCGGCTACGCGCTGAAAAAATGCGGGGAAGAAGGGCGCATGGACAATTTCCTGATCGCCGGCGGCAAAATGGAGGGCGAAACCAGGGGGCAGATGCCCTTCGACGATACCGATGTGTACAAGATCATCGAAGGCGCCTCCAACTCACTTATCAGTACGCCGAATCCCGCGCTGGAACAATTGCTCGATTCCCTGATCGCCATCATCGCTGTCGGGCAGGAAGCCGACGGCTACCTGACCACCTGGCGAACCATCAACCCGGCCAAACCGCCCGCGCCGTGGGTGCCGGTAAAGGAAGGCAAACGCTGGGAATCGCTTGGGGCAAGCCACGAACTCTACAACGCCGGGCATTTGTACGAAGCCGCCTATACGCATTACATCGCCACAAACAAGCGCAATTTCCTGGATATCGCCCTGAAAAATGCAGATTTTCTGGTCAAGACCTTCGGCGACGGCGAGGGAAAGGTCCATGCGGTACCTGGCCACCAAATCGTGGAGACGGGCTTGTTGAAACTCTACAAGGCGACCCAAAAACCGGAATACCTGCAATTGGCCAGATACTTTCTCGACAACCGCGGCAATCCCGAAAATCACGAACTGTACGGTCTTTACGCACAGGACCTCATCCCCGTCACGCAACAGGCCGAAGCGGTGGGCCATGCCGTGCGCGCCATGTACATGTATGCAGCCATGACGGACATCGCCGTTTTTGAGCACGATTCGGCCTACAACGCTGCCGTGCAGGCGCTTTGGCACAACATGGTCGAAAAGAAAATGTACATTACAGGCGGCATCGGCGCCCGGCACGACGGCGAGGCTTTCGGCGAGAATTACGAATTGCCCAACCTGACCTCCTACAACGAAACCTGCGCAGCCATCGGCAGCGTGTACTGGAATCAGCGCCTGCACAGCCAGACCGGCGACGTGAAATACCTGGATGTCATTGAACGCACCCTGTACAACGGCCTCATCAGCGGCCTGTCGCTCGACGGTACAAACTTCTTTTACCCGAATGCGCTGGAGTCGGACGGCAAGTACCCGTTCAACCGGGGGGCCTGCACCCGTCAGGGCTGGTTCGATTGCTCCTGCTGCCCGACCAACCTCATCCGATTTCTGCCTGCCGTACCCGGGCTTTTATATTCCCGTTCAAGTGAGGCGATCTACGTGAACCTGTATGCTTCCAGCACGGCTTCAATGGAAGTGGCCGGCGCCGATTTCACACTCCGGCAAACCACGAATTACCCCTGGGACGGCCATATTTCCCTGACCGTCCAGCCGGACAAGGCTGCGGAGGCGACCATCAAATTCCGGATCCCTTCCTGGGCCAGGAATTCGCCGCTTCCGGGCGGTTTGTACCGCTATCTCCAGTCCCCGGCTGCCGAACCGACCATCTCGGTCAACGGAACGCCCATGCAGGGAGATACCCGGGACGGCTATTTTACCCTGAAAAGAAAATGGAACCCCGGGGATGTGGTGGCGTTGAATTTTCCGATGGCCGTGCAGGTGGTCGTTGCTGATGAAAAGATTCAGGACGACCTCGGCAAAGTCACTCTGGAACGCGGTCCGCTCGTGTACGCCGTCGAGGAGGTGGACAACAAAGCCGGTTTTGATGGGATCGAAATATCCTCTTCCGACCATTTTGAGTCCAAAATGGAACCGGAGCTGTTGGGCGGCGTGGTTACCTTGAACAACCGGAATATGAAAGCTATCCCTTATTACGCCTGGTCGAACCGGGGCGTAGGTAAGATGAAGGTCTGGATGCGGTATGAGGAAAAATAATGTGAATTTTGGTTTACAGCATATCCGCAGTCAAGTTTGATTGAACATTTCCCGGAATTGATATCCTTTCAATGTATAAAATTCAAGTGAAATAACTTTCGTCTTACGGGATTTCCAAAAACAGGTCATCCACAGCAATACCTGAGCGACATGGGTGAACGTCGTCGTGAGCGGAGTTCCATATCTCCCGCTCTCTCCCTCTCTCACTCTCTCACTCTCTCACTCTCTCCCTTTCTCCCTTTCTCCCTCTCTCACTTTCCCGCTCCCCCTCCCACCTTCACCGCCCGCTTCTGCGCCGTCAAAGCCAGTTCCGTGGCCAGAAAGCAATGGGCCTGCGTCATGGCGGTTTCCGTGCGGTTGACCACATCGCTGACCAGTTGTTCGCCGTAGGGCATGTAGACCTGGCTGCAATCGAAGTATTTGGTTTCCTGCTGATTGACCAGGAACAGGTGGTTTTCTCCCTGGCGGCCGGCGATGTCGATGTACTTGCGCATTTCGATATAGCCTTCCGTCCCCAGGATGAAGGTACGGCCGTCGCCCCAGGTGGCCAGGCCTTCCGGGGTGAACCAGTCGATGCGGATATAGCCCGTTGCATGGGAACTGCGCACGCTCATGTCGCCGAAATCCTGGTAGGCGGGGTATTGGGCGTTGTTGAAATTGGCGATCTGGGAAAAATTGACCTGGGCCTCCTGCGAGTTGGTGTAATAAAGGAACTGGTCGCACTGGTGGGAGCCGATGTCGCAGAGGATGCCGCCCGCTTTGTTGGGGTCGAAGAACCAATCGGGGCGGGTTTTGGGCCGCATCCGGTGGGGACCCAGTCCGACGGTTTGCACCACCTTGCCGATGGCGCCGGCCTTCACCAGCTCACCCGCCTGGACGGAAGCGCGGTTGCCCAGACGCTCGCTGTACATAATGGAATAAATGCGCTTCGTTTCCTGCTGCACCTTCTTGACCTCCTTGAACTGCTTGAAGGTGACGATACCGGGCTTGTCGGACATATAATCCTTGCCGGACTTCATGACGCGGATGCCGAGTGGTGCGCGTTCCACCGGTATGCCCGCACTGGCGACCAGCTGGATGGAATGGTCCTGCAGGATCTCGTCCTCGCTACCGGCCACCTTCGCATCGGGATAGCGCCGGGTAAATCCCTTCAGCAAATCGGGCTCTTTGGCATAAACGGACACCAGCGTCCCGCCGCCTGTCAGCAGTGCGTCGACCATGCCGTAGATATGACCGTGGTTGATGCCGATGACCGAAAAACGGATGGACTCTTTGGGTTTGGAGCGTTTTTCCGGTTGTATGATAATCTCTTCCGGCATGGAAGTAGTGTGCAGGCCGTGCCCGGACAACTCATAGGGGAGCATGGCTGCGGCGCCCAGTCCGGCAAGGGAAGAAAGCGATTGTTGGAGAAATTTGCGTCTGTTGGATTCCATGGTTTTTGTTTTGTGCCTATAGATATTTCCTTAATTCAGCGATCATGGCCTTGACTTTGACCGCCGGATCCCCATCCCCCAGCGTTTCAATGGGGAGATAACCCCGGTAGCAGCCGGCCTTGATGATTTCCAGTAACTTCTTCAGGTCGGTCACGGTCTCCTCCTGGCGGATGAAGAGCTTTTCCTTGACCTGCCAGTTGACGGCGTATTGCAGGGTATCGACGATATCGGCATAAGCATCGCCATCGCGATAGCTGCCTATATCCAGGATGAGCCCAAACCAGGGATGATCCACCTTTTTCATCAGGTAATGCACGTGTTCGGGTGTCCGGATGAAATCGTTGTGGTTCTGAACCGCCACCATCACCCCGTGCTTTTCACCATAGGCAGCGCATTCCCGGAAGTCTTCCACCATCCATTCGGCGGTTTGTTCCCAGGAATAGCCCTCTGGAACGCCCGCGCCTGCGAAGACCCGGATCACCGGCGCGCCCAGTTTTTCGGCCACCCCGATCCAGTTTTTAACGAGCTGGATATGCTCATTCCGGCGGGTTTTGTCCGGATTGGTAAAGTCGTTCCGGACACCGGTGCCGCTGATCTCCAGGCCCCGGGAAAAGGCCTTTTGCTTGACCCGGTAAACGAATTCGTCGTCGGGCACCTTGGGGTATTCCGGGAAATAGTAAGCGGTAATGTCCACGGCGTCGAAATCATTGTCCGCACAGAAATCCACGAGCTGGAACAGGTCCATGTCGCCTTTGCTCAAGGGACCGTTGAAGGAATAGGCGTTGAGGCTGGTCCGGAGGTGGTAACAGCCGCGCGATCTGCCCAGGATGCCGGAAAGCGGACTGAGCAAGGGCAGGACGGCGAGTGATTTCAGGAGATCTCTTCGGTTGAGCATAGGTTGTTGTTTATGTTGGTTTTGTCTGCCTTGGGCGTTTGGGTGATGGTATGATGGTTGTTTATGGTTGTTTATGATTGTTTATGGTTGTTTATGATTGTTTATGGTTGTTTATGATTGTTTATGATTGTTTATGGTTGTTTATGGTTGTTTATGATTGTTTATAGTTGGTTATGATGGGGTTTGAGGTTTGGAGACTTCGCCGTCCGGGGCAGTTTTTCACTTCCTCGATTCCTCACTTCCTCGATTCCTCAATTCCTCAATTCCTCACTTCCTCACTTCCTCCTCCGACCGCCGTAGCCTTGCGGAGGTGGTAATTCCTCACTTCCTCCCCCCAAGCGAACCTGGTAAAGTTAAACATTAGGCGCCAGAATACCTTGATTAGCCGGTTTGAATTGATTATTTCGATAATCGGCTCACAATTTGGCTATTTTTGAGCCGATTAGGCCGTTTTTTCGGCTCAAGAGTTCAATATCCCAAAATCCGGCTCACCATGCGACCAACTTTATCTTCCTTCCTGGTACTGATTTTCCTTCATGCCCTTTCCGGCTTGAATGCCCAACAAACGATGACAGGATCGCCGGTTTACCGGCTGCAGAATCCGGTATCCGCGGATTATCTGAAAAAGCACCTCCGTAAAAAGAGTCCGAGGCTGTTTCTGACGCCCGAGATCGAGAAAAAGCTCAAGGAAAAGATCCAATCCGATCCGGTGGTGGGAAATGTCTACAGAGCCATGCAGCTCAACGCCAAAACCATCCGGCAACAACCGCTGCTGGAAAGGGTGTTGGAAGGACGCCGGTTGCTGGCCGTTTCGCGCGAAATGCTATACCGGATGAATATCCTGAATACCCTGTACCGCGTGGAAAAAGATCCAGAGATTTTGGATAGGATCAACCGGGAACTGCTGGCGGTCTGCAACTTTCCGGACTGGAATCCATCCCATTATCTCGATGTTGCAGAAATGTCGCTGGCAGTGGCCCTTGCAGTGGATTGGTCCGGCCGCGATCTTCCGGAAACCACGGTAGAACTGGCCAAAAAATCGCTGATCGAAAAGGGCATCTTGCCCAGTTTTGATACGACCCAAACCTGGTCGTGGTGGGTCAACGGCGACAACAACTGGAACCAGGTCTGTCATGCGGGTATGATAGCTGCTGCCATCGTAACGGCAGATCAACACATGGAGCTGGCGGCCAAAACCATCAGCAGAGCGCTGGAAGGCATGCCGCACGCTCTGGATCAATACGGGCCCGACGGCGTATACCCCGAAGGCGCTACCTACTGGGATTACGGTACCTCTTTCACTGTGATGACGGCATCCATGTTGGAAAGTGCTTTGGGTACGGATTTTGGCCTGTCACAATATCCTGCGCTGATGGAAAGCGCCTTGTTTAGCGTGCTGAGCGTGGCGCCGTCCGGCTGGTATTACAACTTCGCCGATTGCGGGGACAAGCGCGACCGCAAAGGGGATCTGACCCTGGCCTGGTTCGCCGTCAAAACAGGCAACCTGAATTACTTCGAAAAGGACCGCTTTCTGATACCCCCTGATCAGATGGGGCGGCTGCAGCGCATCGCCGGACCGGGATTGATCTGGTTGTCTCAATTCAAGGAGACCGGTGAAACGCAGCTACCCAAGGCCTGGAAGGGAGACGGCGCCAATCCGGTGGCCATATTCACCGGCGAAAACGGCTATTATTTCGGGGGCAAAGGCGGCCGCGGCTCCACTAATCACGGGAATATGGACGCCGGATCCTTTGTTTTTGAACTGAACGGCGTCCGCTGGGTGGTCGATCCGGGCAACCAGAATTACAATGACCTCGAAAAAACGGGATTTGACCTCTGGGGGCGTTGTCAGGAATGCCAGCGATGGACGCTTTTGACCAAGAACAATTTCGGCCACAGTACCCTGACGGTCAACGATGCCCTTCATCATGTGGATGGCTTTGCCCCGATTACCAGTTTTATACCGGGCGATCACCCGGAAGCGACCATCGACCTGACCGCAGTTTTCGGCAATGACCTGAAGTCGATAGAGCGCCGGTTTGTCAAGGACAGCCCGACTTCTCTCCTGATTGAAGACGAGATCCAAATCAATGAGAACACCCGTTCGGTAATCTGGCAACTGATGACGACCGCCGATGTGGAGATCGTAAAGGGCGGCGCAATCCTGAAACAGGACGGCAAACAACTGCGCCTGGAAAGCCTGTCGCATCCCGAGTTGACGGTTTCGGTCATCTCGCTCTATCCCGCACCCCTCCAACTTGATCGGCAGATCGAAGGGTTGAAACGGATCGAATTGCGCTTTCCAGCCTACGTTTTTGAAGAGGGAAAGGGCCTGATTCAGATACGGCTTCTTCCTATATTTTGACTATCATTGCTTCGGTACAATTCAAAATCAAGACTTATGGGCTCAGCAGTCGAACGTTCTTTCTGGTTTTTTTTCCTGGTCTTGCTGGTTGCTTCCTGCAAACCGGCCATTGTTGAACAAGAAACAACCCACAAGCCCAATATCATTTACATCATGGCCGATGACCTGGGGTACGGCGACGTCGGTGTGTACGGACAATCCCGGATCAAGACGCCCAATATCGACCGTTTGGCTGCGGAAGGCATGCGGTTTACCCGGCACTATGCAGGCAGTACGGTCTGTGCACCTTCAAGGTGTGTGCTGATGACCGGCTTGTATACCGGTCACGCCCGGATCCGCGGTAACGCAAGGGTTCCCCTTCAGCCGGAAGATACGACGGTGGCGGAGGTATTGAAGTCGGTCGGTTACCAGACGGCCCTGATCGGGAAATGGGGATTGGGTGAGCCGGAAAGTACCGGTATCCCCAACCGGCAGGGGTTCGACTATTTTTACGGCTACCTCAACCAGACCCATGCCCATAATTCCTATCCGGAATACCTGTGGGAAAACGAAACCCGCGACTCACTGGACAATGTTGTTGAACTCTTCAAAAGGGCGGATGCGGTCGGCCCCGGCGGTATAGCCACCGTCAAAAAGACCCATTCGCACGATGCCTTTATGGCCAAAGCCCTGGATTTCATCCGGGAGAATAAGGACACCAGTTTTTTTCTTTACTTGCCGTTCACCCTGCCGCATGCCAATAACGAAGCCCAACATTGGGATTCAATCGGCATGGAAGTACCTGACCTCGGGATCTATGCGCACGAGGACTGGCCCCGGACCCAAAAGGCACACGCCGCGATGATCACGTACCTGGACAAAGGAGTAGGGGAGATCATCGAAGCCCTGAAAGCCAACGGACTGGATTCGAATACCCTCGTCATCTTCACCAGCGACAACGGACCGCATGACGAAGGCGGGGCCGATCACGCTTTCTTTGACAGCAACGGACCGCTGAGAGGTTTGAAAAGGGATCTGTATGAAGGCGGGATTCGCGTTCCGATGATCGCCTGGTGGCCCGGCAGGATCGCCTCCGGCCAGGTCAGCGACCACATTTCGGCTTTCTGGGATGTCATGCCGACCCTTTGCGAGCTGACCGGCGCGAAGCCTCCTCAAGGGATTGACGGCATTTCCTACCTGCCGGCCTTGTTCGGCGCTCCCCAGCCGGAACATGAGTTCATGTATTGGGAATTCTACGAACAGGGCGGCAAAAAAGCAGTCCTGTTCGGCAACTGGAAGCTGATCGCCCTGAATGTAAACAAACCGGAAGAAACGACCTGGGAATTATACGACCTGTCCAATGACCTGGGCGAGGATCACAATGTTGCCGGCCAGCATCCGGATCTGGTGGAAAAGGGGCGTTTGCTGATGGACGGGGCCCATATTTATTCGGCGGATTTTCATTTTAGCTGGGAATAACTCACCAACTCGATCCCCAACTCCTCGATCGCCGCCTTCACCCGGGCATCCGTGAGCATGGCCAGGACCCCGGCGCGGTCGGTGGCCACGTGCTCGTAACCCGGATGGCCTATGGCTTGCTGTTCCGGCAGGTCATGGGCGGGGTGTTCCACAAACAGCCAGTTGCCCGGTGTCAGTTTGCGCAGGTTTTCAATGAACTTTTCGACCCGTTTCTCGGCGGGCAGGGTATTGTCGCCCGGGCCCGGCATGTATTGCACCTGGTAGTCTTCCAGGAACACATCCAGTCCGTACTCCCGGCCCAGTTTTTTGAACAAAGCTTTGGTCTCGTCATTCATGTTCAGGCAGCCCATATGGGAGGAGAGGTGGCTGAGTTGCGGGATCTCCCGTTTGGCGAGCTCGATCTGGGCCCGCAGTTCTTTTTCCACCTCCTTGATGTCCCAGGGATGTTCCTGCAGGGCTGAGCCGGCGGGGAAGCGGTCGTTCGGCCAGATCATGGGGTAGAAATAGCCCCAATCGTTGACCAGGCTGGGTACCTGGGTCAGGGGCCGCCATTTTACGTTGGTCCACTCGCTGGTCAGCACCAGGTGGACGCCCGCATCCAGGCCAGGCATCTCTTTCAGCATCCGGACGGCTTCCGGAAACCAGGGCGTCGGCACCATTACCTCGACGGACCGGCCGATACCTTCCTTGTAGGCTTCCCGGATACCGGTATTGGTGGCGTGTGAGCAGCCCATGTCGTCGATGCGGATGATGAGGCGTACTTTTTGGGCCTGGCCGGATTGGCATTGGACGATCAGCGGGGCAAACGCGGCCGCAAAAACAAAAAACAGCAGGAGATTCCGGTTTTTCATTGGACTGATTTTTTGCAAAGAAGCGTGAATTTCGGCATTTCTCCGCACATTTGGCATGCTCATTTACAGGGTGTCGATCAGGGCAAAAAAGCAATCGCGGCAGCATCCTGAAAAATATGTTCGTATCTTGACGATTCTCAAAAAAACACCGGAACATGAGCAAAGACGCATCCAGAAGGAAATTCATCCGGCAATCCGCGGCCGTAGCGGCAGGATCCGCCTTATTGACCGCCTTACCCGGCAGCCTTCGCGCAGGGGCTGGATTTGCACCCAGCGATCAACTCAATATCGGCCTGATCGGTTGCCGGAACCGCGGTTTCGACGTCCTGCGCGAACACCTGGCGGCAGGCGGCGTCAATTGTGTCGCCCTATGCGATGTAGATGAGAATGTGTTGAATCAACGATCGGCCGAGTTACAGGAGAAGCATGGACAGAAACCGACCTTGTACAAGGACTTCCGAAAACTGCTCGACGACAAGCAGGTGGATGCCGTCATCATCGGCACGCCCGACCACTGGCATTGTCTGCCCGCTGTATACGCCTGCGAGGCCGGCAAGGATGTGTATGTGGAAAAACCGCTGGCCAATACCATTGCCGAATGCGATTTGATGGCTGCGGCAGCCAAACGCTACAACCGGGTGGTGCAGGTCGGCCAGCAGCAGCGCAGCGGCCGGGTGTGGAACGACGTGATGGCTTACCTCAAATCAGGCGAACTGGGCGCCCTGCGCAAGACCGACATCTGGGCCAACTTCAATTATGGCGCCGGTACGCAAAAGGTACCCGATTCGGGCGTCCCCGCCGGGGTTGATTATGAAATGTGGCTGGGGCCCGCACCGGAGCGACCGTTCAACCAGGCCCGTTTCCACGGCAGCTGGCGGCATTTTTGGGCTTACGGCGGCGGCCTGATGACCGATTGGGGTGTCCACCTCCTGGATATGGCCTTCTGGGCCAAAGAGATCACTACCCCGCCGCCGACCGTGCTGGCTTTCGGCGATAACCGGGGCAGGGAGGACATGGCGAGAGAGACCTTCCTGACCATGTCGGTTGTCTTCCCTTTTGACGGGTATACCATTCAGTGGAATCACAACGGCGGCATCCAGAAAGGCCCTTTCAACCGAAATTACGGCCTTGCTTTCATTTGCGATAAAGGCACGCTGGTCGCCAACCGCGAAGGGTGGGAAGTGATCCCGGAATGGGACGGTGAAGCAAAAGCCGATAAAACCGCCCGTAAGACCTTTGAGGAAACCAACAACCAAAGTTCCCTCAACCACGCCCGCAATTTCATAGCCTGCGTGAAGGACCGCAAAACGCCCGCCTGCCCGATCGAAACCGGCAGAGCTGTGGCCGTCGCAACCCATATGGCCAATATCGCCGCCAGGACGGGCGCCTACAGACTGGACTGGGACGCCGCCAAGGGGCGTTTCGCACATTCAAAAGCGGCCAATCAACTGGTCAGGCCCGATTACCGTTCGCCCTGGAAACTGCCCAATGTCTGACGGTTCAAACCTGGGTGACCGGCAGCGACAAATATTTTTCATTTTGATTTACAGATTCCATTCCAGGTATTATATTTGCAATATCCGGACCGTATCTTAAGTCCGGAAAGATTACCGTGCTTAAACTTAAGTATAGGCCCGCTCGGGCTTGTACAATTGTGTGTTTAATGAAACTTTTTTTAATCGGTGGTTTTCTTGGAAGCGGAAAAACCACTGCGATCTTAAAAGCCTCCCAGTTGCTCGAATCGGAAGGCGTTCCGATGGCGGTTGTCACCAATGATCAGGGTGATCAACAGGTTGATGCCGCTTTTTTCAGAAGTCAGGGCGTCCAGGCGGAAGAAGTGTCCAACGGTTGTTTCTGCTGTAATTTTGACCGGCTGGATCACCATATCGGGAGGATGCTGGAAGATTTCAACGCAGAAGTCGTATTCGCTGAATCCGTAGGTTCCTGCACGGATCTCATTGCCACTGTCGCCAAACCCATGGCCCGCCTCCGGCCCGACCTCCGGATGATCATTTCCGTTTTTACAGACGCCGATCTGCTGGCTTCCCTCATTGAAGGCAGTGCGAGGTTCACCAGTGATGATCTTCGTTACATATACAAAAAGCAATTGGAAGAAGCCGATATCCTGGTCGTCAATAAAATTGATCTGATCCCGCCTTCCCGCCTCGAACTCGTCCGACAAACCATTACCGAAGAATATCCCGGAAAGGTACTGCTGTTCCAGAATTCGCTGAAGGATGAGGACGTCAGGGCCTGGCTCGATACCCTCAACGAGTGGCCCATAGTCGGACACCGGAATTCCCTGGAACTGGATTACGACCGGTACGGCGACGGTGAAGCACAATTGGCCTGGCTGGATAAAAGCCTGGTCATTTCATCTCCATACGGAGAAGCCGTCAGAGTCGCCGACAGGATCATACACGGGATATACTCCAGCCTGATGAGCCGGAATCTCGCCATAGGTCACCTGAAGTTCTTTGTAGAAGGTGAAAACTGGAACAAGAAGATCAGCTTTACCATGACGGACAGCGGTTCGGAGCAACTCTCAGGATCGCAAAAGGAGACCAATCTTAAAATGCTGATCAATGCCCGGGTCCAGACGGACCCCGAACAGCTCACCCAGATCGTCCATGATGTGCTCAACAACGTAGTGGCCATGTACGCCTGCAAAATTGAAGTGGGGCGCTGGACCGCTTTTTCGCCCGCTTATCCCAGGCCGACCTACAGGATTTGATTATATCGGAACCTCCTTACCGGAAACAAAGACTTTTGTAACCGGAATTTCACCAAGAGCGACTTTGACCGACGGTTTGCCGCCCCGCAGGCTGACCGTCCCGAATCCCTTTTCAGTGGATATGAATGCGGTAAAATCACCGATCTTCGAATCGATATGCAACTGCTGATCAACGGCATCGTACCGCATGCCGGTCAGGCCTTCCATGAGCCCGTAGCTGGATAGGGCCCGGGCGTACCAGTTGCCGCATTCGTACTCATTGAACGGGTTGCGGATGACGCCGTCGTAGCGGTCGCGGCAAGCCCTCACGATCTCGAGGCCTTCTCTGACCTTTCCCATCAACATCAGGTGGGAGGCTACCTGGTACTCAATGCCCGTCCACACTTCGTCGCTGTACACGAACGGCAGCGATAATTTGCCGCCTTTGGGCCAGGAACAAAGCAGCAAACCGCCTTCTTCGCCCAAGGCGTACGACGGACGTTGCGGGTTGGCGTGGTCGCTCAGGTCGGTCTTGAGGTTGTAACGATGCACAGCCAGCAAATGGCTCGTGATCTTCGCGGAATCCACCGGATCTTCCAGTCCGCACATCCTGGCGATCCAGGCGCCGAGAATGCCGTCGGAAAGGCAGCCCGCACCGTATTGGTACTTGGGGCCTTCTTGCTCCAGCAGCCGGCGGGCTTCGTCCGAATAGTCGCCGCCGTACGACTTTTTGGAGGCTTCCACCGGGTTGGCGGCATTCAACCCGTCCATCTGGATCTTCTGGAAAAAATACTCACCGTCGAACAGTTCGGTTTCCATGAACTTTCGGCCTTTTTCCGCCAGCTGCCCGTACTCCGCCACGTTTTTGCCCAGGTGTTTGCCCATTCGGACAATGGCTTGCAGCGCGCCGAGATAGAAACTGGTGCACATGCCGTCGGGGCCCCAGAATTCGATGTCGTAGGTGTTGTGGTGGGGTTCTTCGAGAACGCCTTTCCGGCGCGGATCCCAGGTGCGGATGCAGTAATCCATGCTGGCTTTGACCATGGGATACATCTTCACAAGCCATTGCTGGTCGCCGCTGATCCGCCACTCCCGGTATACCTTCATGATGCCGCCGAGCTGCCCGTCCGAAGCGGCATGGAAATCATGGGTGGTGGGGCGTATCGGGAGATTGGACCTGAAATTCTGGTGCCCTTCCGAATTCTGGCTTTCACAGAATTCGGTGTTCCTCAGGCTTCTTTCCAGGGAAGGGAACAGGTGGGCCGCAGCCTGCGCGTAGTTCCAGACGTGTGTGCACGAACCGTGGCAGCATCCCCAGTTGTCGCCGCAGCCTTCAAAATTCCAGAGGCGCCCGTCGAATTGCCGCAGCACGGTCGGCGATTTGAGGATGCTCAGGTTGGCCGCAACGGCTTCAACGACCTCGCCCGGCAGGCTGGAGGCGTAAAATGCGTCCCGGAAAAGGCCGGACTTTTGCCGCAGGTCCTCATAATGGCTGCGCCAGTAATCAGCAGCTTCCTGAACGCCGGCGAACCGGCTGCTGTACCACGGTTTATAGCATTCGGCGTTGAAATCTTTGTCATAGGGGTCCAACCCGATTTCGGAAGGGGAGGGGCAGCAGCCGTTTTCCGGTTTGCAATCCTCCGCCTCAGGGATTCCGCCGTATTTTTTATCTGATTCCGGTACGTACCAGGCCGCCATGACCCGGATGGTTTTTTCCTGACCCGGCGACAGAGAAAAAGGAACGTATATCGAGGCGCCGGGCGCACCTTCTTCTTCCGGCGCTACCGCCCTTGCCTCGCCGGCCTTTATGGCATTCCAGGCCATTGTCAGGGGGTCGAACCAGCCGCCCCGGAACCAGCAATGGTCAATCACGGCGCCGGATTGGTCGGTAAACAGGGCAAAGTCGCCTTTCAGGAAGGATTTTTCGGCAGTGCCGGCCTCTGTGAGCACAAAGCCGTTCTTCATGCTCTTTATGGCATTTTTGCCGCCCTCCACCGCCATGAAATTTTTGGCGTTGAAGGAAAAAACGGCTTCCACTGCGGTACTGCCGGAATTGGCGAACCGGTATTCCAGCGCACCTGCGGGCAGACTGGAATTGTCCGGATCGGTGGGGATGAACGGGCTCCACCCGGTGATCTGCACCCTTAGCGGCAGGTCGGCATCCGATAGCTCGATCTCTGCGAATGGAAAAGCCGTTTTGAAGGCCGCTTCATGAAACCGGGGCAATCCGTAGGTGTTGCCGCCCGAGCCGTTGCCTGCACCGCGCTCCCCGAATTTCTTCCAGTCGGGTACAGGCCCTTCCAGGATCTTGGCGCCTTTGCCGAAGCCTTTTACCGAGACGGCGGCGAAAACGGTAGGGCTGTTGAACATATCCGGGAAGTTGCGGACCGACATATGAGAAATGGCCCCGGCGCCTTCCAGGCAAAACATGCCCGCTCCTATCCCGCCGATGGGGAATGCGATCCGGTTGAGGTATTTCCCGGTATAGATTCCGTTGTACTGGCGGCCGCCGGTTGCAGCGGGTGTGTAAGCCGGTTTGTTTTCCGGTTGCGACCCGGTTTCCCGGGCCGTGAGGGTTACCGGCAGCAGGCCGGCGGTCAGCCCTGTGATCCCGATATCCTGGATGAATTTCCGGCGGTTGGATTTGTTTTTCATGACCGGTTGGTTGAAAGTGGTTCAGGTATTAGGTTGCTTAAAGCCCTTAATCGAATCAATCGAATTTACTCCTTCGCCGGCGCCGCATCGACCAACCCGGCCTCCTGCTCTACCCCGGTATCCACCTCCAGGCCGGGCCGTTGCTTGCGCAGCATTTCCACCCCCTCCTTCGTGGTTTGGGTCTGCCAGAGGTACAGCCTTTTCAGGGCAGGAAAACCTTCGATCGGTGTAAGAACTGCGTCAGTAACCTGCGTGCCGTATAGATTCAGCGATTCCAGATGTCGCAGATGGGATAATCGGGCAATCCCCTCGTCCGTAATATTGGACTGTTGCAGCCGCAATTGTACCAGGTTGGGCAGCTTTCCAATGGTCTCCATGGCGTTCTCGGGCAATTGAGCCCCTTCAAGGTCAAGCCAGACCACGTTTTCTGCAACCGGCCCCAGCGATTGAAAGGCCGCATCCGACAGTTCCATCCCCGGCATCATACCCAGGCGGATCGCACCCGAATTCTGGGCCACGGCGTGCACCTTCCAGCCGGCTTCCTCCAGTTTTTTCAGATCGCCTGGGTTGGCGGCGGCCACCTGAAGCCGTTCGGCATAGGGTCTTTTCCGGGTGTCGAATTTGTAGTCCCGCATCAATAAGGCCTTGATGTCGTCCGGAACGGCGAGTTGCCCCACACAGGTATCCGGGTCAGCGCCCTGGTCGACCCACCACGCCAGCAGGCGGATCTCCGCGTAAGAGAGGGGCTCTCCCGAGGGCGGCATGGCCTTTGAATTGGAACGCGGCAGGGTCACCCGGTGCAACCATTCGCTTTCCATGGCCTGTCCGGCGGTGAACAACGGCCCGCTTTCCCCACCTTTCTGGAGGTATTGGAGGCTGTCCAGCCGCAGGCCGCCGTTCTGCTTGTCCGTGCCATGGCATTGTACGCATTTTCGATCCAGGACCGGCCGGATAAAGCGGCATATACCCCTATCGAATCGGGGTCTGCCAGGGAAAGGTCGGTCTTGTTATCTTCGGAAAGATCTGCGCCGGCCAGTTTTTGAATAAAGGATGGTGCGTATTGCCAAAGGTACTGCTCTCCATGGGTGAGCTTGCCTCCGAGGTGGCCGGTCAATGTGACCAGAACGAGGGTCGCCAGTCCGTACCAACGGGCCTTATCCGGAAATTTTTGGGTGAACCATGCGCCGCCCAATCCTGCTATCATCGTCACGACCCCCAACCAGCGGTGCCAGCCCAGCCCTGCGCCGTAACCGCCGCCGCCGGCCAGCAACCAGCCGCAGATTACGGCAACGACGGCCGTAATACCTCCGGTTATCCAACCCAGGCGGGCTGCGGGACCAAATCGGGCTTTCGGCGCCCATTCCAGCACGGCCGCCAGCAAGAGCAGGCCGATCGGCAAATGGACGACCAACGGATGGAACCGGCCGAAGAATAATCCCCAGTCGGCGGATAAAAGAAGTGGCATTTTTCGCTTTGT
Source organism: Lewinellaceae bacterium (assembly GCA_020636325.1). Classification (GTDB taxonomy): domain Bacteria; phylum Bacteroidota; class Bacteroidia; order Chitinophagales; family Saprospiraceae; genus JACJYC01. The sequence goes on along the minus strand of JACJYC010000020.1, from coordinate 68,491 downwards.
TCTGGTTCAGCAAATATAGTCAAATCGCGAAATTATCGTACCTTTGATAGTTGAATTGCAAAACGCATAATCCCATGCCGAACAAATATACCTCCATTTGCCTGTCAGGGCTGATGCTGATCATTAGCGCCTGTCTGCTTACGGCTCAAAACGATTTGCCGCCTTCCTTCGACAAACGCTTTAGCTCATTTTTGCCTTCCCAGACCGTTCCCGTCGTTTCCATGCCGGCCATAGACTGGGCAGCCGTCCGGCAGGAAGACGAACGCGGACCAGGCACCCGGTTCTCCAAATCCATGTCCGCCGATATCAACCCGCTGGCCTCCGGTGAGTGGACCGATCTGCCCAACGGCGACCGCGTGTGGCGGATGGCCGTCCGGAGCCAGGGCGCCTTGTCGCTGGCGGTTTTTTTTGACCAGGTCAACCTGCCGGAAGGCGGCCGGCTTTATTTGTACAAAACCGATAACTGGCAACTCTTCGGCCCGTATACGCCCGAAAAAATGCCTGCCGGAAAACGGACCTGGCTCGGCCTCATCGACGGCGACCAGGCTGTTTTGGAATATTACGAACCCCAGTCCGCCCGCGGCACGCTGCCCTTCCATATCTACCGCATAGACCACGGTTATCGCCAGGATGAAAGTGGGCCTAGGTCGCCGGCATTCGACTTCGGGACTTCGCTGGCCTGCCACGACAACGCCGTTTGCGCGCCGGGTGATCGCCTGCCGGACCAACGGCGGGGTATCTGCCGGATCATCATTGTAGTGGCCGAGGGTATGGGCCGTTGTACCGGCAACCTGATGAACAACGTCAGGCAGGATCTTACGCCCTATATCTATACCGGGTTCCATTGCATGGACGGCTATACCCCGGAATACGACCTTTGGCGGTTCGATTTCAATTATGAATCCGCAGCCTGCCCTGAACCCGCTGTCGAACCGGACTACGATTCCATGATGGGCAGCATTTACCGGGCCGGGCGCCGCGAGAACGACTTTCTGCTGGTGGAACTGATGAATGACGTACCATCCCAATATATGACGTACTACCTGGGTTGGAACCGGGACGGGGTCGGCCCCGATACAAGTTATATTTTTCACCACCCGAGGGGGGACATCAAAAAAATAGGGGCCAGCTATCAGGCAGCCACCGTTTACAACAGTTCGATCAATTGGGACAATGGGGTGACCACCCCGCCGCAAAACCATTTTAACGTCATCTATTCCGTCGGCGGCTTTGAGGTCGGATCTTCCGGGGCGGCCTTGCTCAACAAGACCGGCAAAATGGTGGGACACCTCCACGGCGGCAACCCCAACCTGACCGATTGCACGGGCTCGCAAGCCTGGTTCGGGCGGCTGAGCAGGGCTTGGGACGGCGGCGGAACACCGGCAACCCGGTTGAAAGACTGGCTCGACCCGGATAACACCGGCGTGATGGAGCTCAACGGGACCTATTTTGCCGGCGGCTCGGCCGGTGTGGGGTTTCTGGGTACCGAGGACGGCGACCCGATCACAGGGGCCATGATCCACTTTGTAGCCGGCAACGACACCATCGTGTATCCGAATTACGCCGACGGCACCTTCCCGCTGGTGAACGTACCTGCCGGCACCCATTTCAAAGTGTGGGCGGAAAAGGACTACAACGCCACCAACGGCGTTTCGACCCTCGATATCATCGCCTTGCGCAAGCATATCCTCGGCATCCAGGTGATCACAAGTCCGTATATCAAGATCGCAGCCGATGTGAATGCCTCGGGCAGCGTCTCAACGCTCGACCTGATCCAGGTCCAGAAGGTGATCCTGCACATCAATGAGAGTTTCGGGTCGGTACCGTCCTGGCAATTCATCCCGCAAGGGTACCAATTCACCGATCCCAACCAACCGTTCCTGGATAATTGGCCGACGTTTATTGAGGGTACCAATTTTCCCTCCGTAACCGATTTTGATTTCATCGGCATCAAATCGGGGGATTTGAACGGCTCGGCACACGGGGACATGTAGAGACGCAAGATTTTGCCCATGTAGAGACGCAAAATCTTGCGCCTCTACATGATGAAAATGCCGAATGTTTATTTTTTTTGGTAAGTATACTGTTGGAAGGCGGCACAGATGATACCCGCTGCCACAGCAGCATTCAGGGATTCCGCCCCGCCCTCCGCTCCTTTGGGAATGCTCACCACTTCGTCCGTCAGGCTGAACAATCCGGGAGCAATACCGTTACCTTCATTACCGATGATCAGGACGGCTTTTTCCGGGAAAGGATAGGTGAACGCATTGACCCCCTTCGCATCGGCTGCCAGGATCTTGTAGTCGGAACGCCCGGATAGAAATGCACCCAGGTCGGTTTCTTCGACCGGTACCCGAAGAAAGGCGCCCATGGTTGACTGGATCACCTTGGCATTAAACCGGTCAGCGCTTCCCGGGCCGGCGATCACGCCCGGCAACCCGAACCAGTCGGCGATGCGCAGGATAGCGCCCATATTCCCGGGGTCCTGGATCTGATCGAGGTAGAGCACCAGGCCGTTCTTATCGGGTATGACATTGGGCAGGGCATCGCAATCGAGGAGCGCAAGGGCCTGGTTGGGGGTGTTCTGGCCGGACATCTGGCCCAATTCTGTTAGGGAAACGTCAAAAATACGGTCGGCCGGTACTTTACCCTTGGGGAGGTTCGTTGACAACCAGGGCTCAAGAGCGTATAATTCCAGCATGGCGGCCGGGTTCTGGTCCAGGACTTCACGGACCATTTTGTCGCCCTCTACTATAAAATTGTTATACTTTTGCCTGTACTTTTTGATGTGCAGGGACTTGAGCCACTTGATCCTGTTTTTTGAAACCGCCATTAGCGCTTATGTTATGATATTCCGCCGGGCAAAATACATATTCCTCGCCGTTTTTCCGCTTCTGTTGCTGAGCGGTTGCGGTACGGCCAAATTCCTGAAGGAGGGTCAGAGCCTGGTGCGCGGCAACGAGATCAAGTTCAAGGACAGCAAAGGCAACAAGGTCAATGTCAAAGGCAAAAACAGCATCAAAGCTGAGCTGACGCCGTACTTTCAACAGGTTCCCAACCGAAAATTCCTGTTCGTGATCCCCAGGGAATGGTTTTGGTTTGCTACCCAGGGGCCCGGCGATACAACGAGTTTTGACCGGTTCCAGCGCAGGGTGATTGCCGAAAAGCCGGCCATTTACGATGAAGGCCTGGCCAAAAAGACGGCCGAAAACATGACCTTGCGGCTTCAGTCCCTCGGTTATTTTGACGCGAAGGTGATCGCTGAGGACTATTTCAAAGGGAAGCGCAACACCAAAGCCTATGTGGACTATTTTGTCAATCCGGGCAGGCAGTATTATATCGACTCCGTTACCTATACCTCAACCGACCACAACATCCTGTGGCAGCTGGAAAAGGTAAAGGATGAGTCAAGGCTCAAACCGGGAGAGGAGGTCAATTTGGACCGGTTTGAAGAGGAAAAGTTGCGGATCTCCTCCTATTTGCGAAACAACGGTTACGCCTTTTTTTATCCCAATTACTTCGAACAACTGGTCATCGATACCCTTCATCCGGATACGGCAAAGCTGATCATGACCATCCTGCCGCCTTTTCAGGATTCACTGCATAAAGCCTATCGCATCGGCCAGATCCACGTCTTTACTGATTTTGATCCGGCCCGGGATACCGTTACCCAATCAGCCGATACCCTGATCAACGGTTATTATATCCACAACGGCGTCAACGGCGGCAAGGTGCGGCCCGGGGTGATCCTGGATGCGATCCAGCTCAAACCCGGCGATTTGTTCAGCCAGGAGAATTTTGACAAATCCAATAAACAGCTCGGGGCCCTCAATGTCTTTCGTTTCGTTCGCATCAAACAGGAAGTGGATACCATCCGGCCCAATACCCTCAACTTCCGGGTGGAGTTGACGCCCAACTTCAAAATGGAAATGGGGGCCGATTTTGAGGTCAATTTCACCAACCGGGACGGGGTTTCCGGCGCCGGCAACCTGTTCGGCTTTGCGGTGCACCCCACCTTCAAGAACCGGAACCTCTTCAACGGCGCCGAACAACTGCAGGCCAACCTGTCGACCGGGGTGGAGGTCAATTTCAAGGAACGACCTTTCTGGAATACGGTCGATATCCGGCTGCAGACCGACCTGTACACCCCCCGTTTCCGGGATTTCCTGGGGATTTGGCGGGGGCTCAACAGCATCCCGTTCGGCAAGAACAGGCATGTGCTCAGCAATTTTGCCTATGACGCGCTGAAAGACAACTCCGTGACCCGGACCTCCGCCAGCTACAATTATATCCTGATCCTCAACTGGTACCGCTACAACCTGTTCAACGCCTCCTACGGCTATGATGTCCAGCTCAGCAATACCCAACGGATGCTGATCAACCATATGGGCATCGACCTGCTCATCCCAAAGACCGAGGCCGCTTTTGAAAAGGTGCGCGAGGAAAACGGCTTCCTCAAGCGGAGCTTCGGCCCCCAGCTGTTTGTAAGCCTGCTGTTCCGCGATTTCAGCTATATCCACAGCGGCCGCCAGAACCGGTTCGGCGAATCCAACTATTTCAGCTTTTCCGCCGAAATGGCCGGCGCCGAAATCTGGGCGGCCAACGCCGTCTACAACGAGTTTTCGCTCAAGCCGGAAACCTGGCGCATCGCCGATACGATCAACTTCTCGCAATACCTCAAACTGGAAGGCGATTTCCGGTATTACCGGCAGCTGACCCAGAAAAACAGCGTTGCCTTCCGGGTTAACCTCGGGATCGCCCGGCCCTTCGGGTTTACCTCCGACGTACCCTACGTCAAGCAGTTCTACGTCGGCGGCCCCAACAGCATCCGCGCCTGGGCGCCCCGCGGCCTCGGCCCCGGCGGATACCAGGATGTGCTTGCCCTCAATCCGGACAATAACCTGCGCCTGTACCAGACCGGCGACCTCAAATTCGAAATGAACCTCGAATACCGGTTTGAGATCCTGTGGCGGCTTAAAGGGGCCCTTTTCCTGGACGCCGGCAACATCTGGACCCTCCGGCCGGACCCCGAGCGCGCCGGCAGCCAGTTCCTGCTCAAAGGCCGCAAAATTGAGAACAGCCCGACCGGCCAGCTCACCTTCAACGATCCGTTCTACAAACAGATCGCCGTCGGCGGCGGCTTCGGCTTCCGGTTCGACTTTTCCTATTTCATCTTCCGGCTCGATATGGCGGTAAAATTGCGCAACTCCTTCCCGCGCAACTATTTTGAAGGCAAAACCCGCGAGTGGGATTACTGGGAGGATCTCTCCGGTTTCGGGTTCCGGAAAGTGGCCTTTAATTTTGGACTGGGCTATCCTTTTTAATTGAAGGAATTGAACCGATTTAGCCGAATGTTGCGATTAGGGTAACCAACCCACGGACGCCCCAATCGAACCAATCCCCTCCTTCGCTGAAGCTACGGCGGGCGGTGGAACCAATCGAACCAATCCCCTCCTTCGCTGAAGCTACGGCGGGCGGTGGAACCAATCGAACCAATCGACCACGCCGCGGCGTGGCGATTCAATCAAACAATTCCTTAATTCCATATTTCGAACAGATCGGACACGCCTTCGGGTCATGGCCCCGGGCGGGGCAATACTTCCGGCCGAAGTAAATGATCTGCAGGTGGAGTTTATTCCAGGTATCTTCCGGGAAGAGCGCCTTGAGGTCCTTTTCGGTCTGTTCCACATTTTTTCCCGAACTCAGCCCCCAACGCCAGGCGAGCCGGTGAATGTGCGTATCCACCGGGAATGCAGGGTATCCGAACGCCTGGGACATGACCACGGAGGCGGTTTTATGCCCCACGCCGGGCAGTTTTTCCAGGTCTTCGAAGGTTGCGGGTACCCGGCTGTTGTATTGTTCGACAAGAATTTGCGACAATCCGCTGATGGCCTTGGATTTGCTCGGTGACAGACCGCACGGCCGGATGATTTCGCGGATCTCCTCTACATCGAGTTTGGCCATGTCCCTGGGATTATCCGCCAGGGCAAAAAGGGCAGGGGTCACCTGGTTGACGCGTTCATCGGTGCATTGGGCGGACAGTACCACGGCCACCAGCAAGGTGTAGGGATCCTGGTGCTCCAGCGGGATGGGTGTTTCCGGGAAAAGCTCGTCCAGAATGGCGGCGATGGCTTTTGCTTTTTCTTTTTTGGACATTTTTATTTTTTTAACCACTGAGGGCACTCAGCTCACTAAGGGCGGGCATCTTTAATTCATCTTGTGCCCTTAGTGGTCCCTCTCTTCCCCCCCAAAACTGAGTGCCCTAAGTGCCCTTAGTGCTCCCTCTAATCAAAAAAACGAGAATTCCCCGAACGGCCCCGAAACCACCACCGAAGCCTGCTCCGCCGCCTCCACATGACCAACGATCCGGGCTTCAACGCCCATTTTTCCGGCCATGTCCAATACCAGGTGGGCGTCTTTTTCGGCCAGGTAGACCTCCATCCGGTGGCCCATATTGAAAACCTGGTACATCTCTTTCCATTCGGCCCCGGATTCCTCCCGGATCATGCTGAAGAGCGGCGGCGGATCAAAAAGGTTATTCTTTACCGCTCGGGCGCCGTGCAGGAACTTGACCACCTTACTCTGACCGCCGCCCGTGCAATGGATCAGGCCGTGGAGCTTTTCCCGGTGTTCGGCAATCAACGGTTTCAGGATGGGCAGGTAGGATCGGGTAGGGGAGAGCGCCAGTTTGCCCGCCGTGATCTGCTTTCCCGCCACATCCACCGGGTCGGTCAGCCGCCTGGAGCCGGTATACACAACATCGGCCGACGTATTGGGGTCGAAACTTTCCGGGTATTTGCCGGCATAGACCTTTTGGAAAATATCGTGCCGGGCGGAGGTCAGTCCGTTGCTGCCCATGCCGCCGTTGTATTCCGCTTCGTAGGTTGCCTGACCGAAACTGGCCAGTCCGACGATCACATCGCCGGGGCGGATGCGGCATTCGATGATTTCCGACCGTTTCATTCGGGCAAAGGCCGTATAACCGACGTCGACCGTGCGAACGATATCGCCCACATCTGCCGTTTCCCCGCCGGCCAGGTGGATGCCGATCCCGTATTTGCCCAGGTTGTCAATGATGTCCGTGGTAGCTTGAATGAGCGCGCTGATGACCTCGCCGCTGATCAGGTGCTTGTTGCGGCCTATGGTGGAAGAAAGGATGATATTGTCGCAACAACCGACGCAGGCCATATCGTCCAGATTCATCACGATCGCGTCCTGGGCGATGCCTTTCCAAACGGAAAGGTCCCCCGTTTCCCGCCAGTAAAGGTAGGCGAGGCTGGTCTTGGTCCCGGCCGTGTCGGCGTGCATGATATTGCAAAAACCGGGGTCGGCGCCGGCGATATCGGGCAGCACTTTGCAGAAAGCGTTTGGGAATATCCCTTTATCGAGGTGCTGGATTGCGTCGTGCACTTCGCTCTTGGAAGCGGAGACGCCGCGTTGATCGTACAGCGATTGTTGGGCCATAAACGGTCTTTGCCGCAAAGATAGGTGTTGAAGCCGGAAAGAGGTAGCCGGAGGATTGAAATGGAGAAATAACCGCTTTTCGGGGCCTTTTCTGGCCGATTTTTCCGGAAAATGTAACTTTTGGGTTTTTCCGCATTAAGGTATCCGTTAACGGGAAAACAGCCCGAAAAGTTCCGGCGAATGGTCGATGTTGATAACTTTAACAACCAGGAGTAGGAAATTTCAGGCGGCGATTTTTATATTTGCGACTTTCCCGGTTAAACAGCCCGTGCGGAAAACCTTGATTTTGTTGAAAATAACTGCCGGCGGGTCAGCAAATTATAAATAATCCCGAGAAGTGTAGATCATCAGGAGGCAAAGAATTGAAGGATTATTTCACCAAAAACGTTCATTGTGAACTTGAAGTCGCTTCGGCAATCCTTTAACCGTTTTTATACGGGTAAACGCAAAACCATATTGAGAGGAACCCTTACTGGCCTGATCGGCACGGCGCTTTTCGCCGGTTGGTGGTTCTCTTCTGATTCAAACGGAATCCAACAGTCTGTCGGTATCGAGCCGCCCAAACAAGAACTGGGCGCCCTTCCGATTGTACAACCGACCCTCAAATACGGTTTCGCCCTGGATACCTTCCAGGTTTTCGAAAATACCATTCACAGCGGCGCTTTCCTGTCTGACATCCTGCTCCGGCACAACCTGAGCTATGTCGATATCGAGCGGCTGGCATCCAACGCCAAACCCGTTTTCGATATCCGCAAGATGCAGGCCGGCAAGTCCTACACCGTCCTGACCAAGGACAGCACACAACGTGCGGAATACTTCATCTACGAACCCAACGTCTACGAATACGTGGTCTTCCACCTCCAGGGGGATATGGAAGTGACCAAGGTCGAACGGCCGATCACCACCGAAACGAAGACGTCTGCCGGCGTGATCGAATCTTCCCTCTGGAAAACCATGACGGACCAGGGTATGAGCTTCGAACTGGCCGATAAAATGGAAGACGCCCTCCAGTGGAGCGTCGACTTTCACCACCTCCAGAAAGGCGATGAGTTCAAACTGGTGTATGACCAGAAGTTTGTGGAAGGCAAGGAAGTCGGCGTAGGCAAGGTCAGCGCCGCCATCTACAAAACCGGCGAAAAGGAATATTACGCCATTTTCTACGATAACGGCAAGGAATCCGGCTACTACAACCTCGAAGGCCGCCCGATGAAGACCTCCTTCCTCAAGGCCCCTGTGAAGTACAGCCGCATCTCTTCTTATTATAACCTCAACCGCTTCCATCCCATCCTCAAATACCACCGCCCGCACTACGGCACGGATTATGCGGCGCCCTACGGCACGCCGATCATGGCCGTCGGTTCCGGTACGATCATTGCCGCCAGCTATACCTCCGGCAACGGCAATTTCATCAAGATCCGCCACGACGAAACCTACGAGACCCAGTACCTGCACATGCAGGGTTTTGCCAAAGGCATCCATGCAGGTACCCACGTCAACCAGGGCGATATCATCGGTTATGTCGGCTCCACCGGCCTGGCCACCGGCCCGCACGTTTGTTTCCGGTTCTGGAAGAACGGCCAGCAGGTCAACCACCTGTCGCTCAACTTCCCGCCGGCCGAACCGCTGTCGGAAGCCGATATGCCGGCATTTTCCCAGCTGCGCGACCAGTACCTGGAAATGCTGAAAAACGTAGAGCCGAAATTCGTAGTTGAATCCGAAGACGCCGATACCTCCGGCGTTGCCCGGGTAGGCAATCCTTGATCCGGATATTAGAGGAGTCAGCCGTAAACGTTCATTTCGCGTAACAAAACGGACTTCGCCTGTTTACATTCGAACTCCGGGATTGGGATATTGTCCCTCCTCCCCGGTACGGAGATCTGTATGGATCGTCCCGCAACTACGAAAGGTGCCGGCCAGCATCAACCACGCCTCAGCGTGGCAGCCTCCAGCCTCCAGCCTCCAGTATCCAGCATCCAGCATCCAGCATCCACCCCGCCTCAGCGTGGCAGCATCCAGCATCAAGATCAACCCTCAATTCCAATTCATATCCTCCGGCATCTGAGCGATCACGGTGTAGTGGTCGCCCTTGTTTTGCATGGCCTGTTTCCAGAGGTTTTCCGGTTTGATTTTGAACAGATAATTGGGATCCATATCGGTTACAACCCAGGATCCGAAGGTGAGTTCGTCGGCGAGCTGGCCTTCTCCCCAGCCGGAGTAGCCCATAAAGAAGCGGATATTTTGCGGCAGGATAAGGCTGGAAGCGATCAGGAATTTGAGCTTTTCGAAATTGCCGCCCCACCAGACCCCGTCAATGATCTTGATGCTTTCTTCCAGCAGGTCGCCGACATTGTGCACGTAATGAAGGGTGTCGGTCTGTACCGGGCCGCCATAGAACATGGGCACGTCAAACTCCGGAAAATCATCAATGACCTGATCGACTTTCATGTTGTTGACCGGCTTGTTCATGATCAGCCCGATGCTGCCTTCTTCGTGGTGATCGCAAAGGAGCACGGCTGCGCGTTTGAAGTGCGGATCAAGCATATAAGGCTCGGCTAATAATACCTTTCCGCTTTGAATTTTATTGTCGCCCATTCGGAATATTGCTTTTATAGGGCTTAGAGCTTGTTTGGACTTTAGTAACTGGTCTGCAAATATCCAAACAAGCTCTTAATTATTTTTGATTGGCCGGATTTGAAAACCGGTTGCTTCGGCGCGTGGCGGATCAATCGAATTCATTTGAATCAACCATGCATAAGTAGCAAAGTTGCGCTTTTCTCCTCACAAAAGCAATACCGGTTTGCCGGGCGCCGCTCAAATTTTGGATGTTGCCATGGCCCGGTCCAGCTTTTTGATCAGGCCTTGCAAAACTTTGCCGTTGCCGCCCACTTCGACGAATTCCGAGGCGCCTGCGGCAATCATGTTGACCATGGTCTGTGTCCAGCGCACCGGTGCGGTCAGCTGTTCGATCAGGTTTTGTTTGATCTTTTCCGGATCGGTGTAGGCCTGGGCGTCGACATTCTGGTAGATCGGGCACCTGGGCGCATTGAAGGCCGCCTGTTCGATGGCCGTTTGCAACTCGGTTTTGGCCGGCGCCATCAGCGGTGAATGGAACGCCCCGCCGACAGCCAGCATGACCGTGCGGGCGCCTTTTTCCGCGAGCCGCGCAGCGGCAGCCTCCACGCCCTGAACGGTACCCGAAATGACGAGTTGCCCGGGAGTGTTGTAATTGGCGGGCACCACCTCCTGCGCTCCGATTTCGGCGCAAACCTCCTCTACCACAGCGTCGTCAACGCCTACAATGGCGGCCATGGCGCCCTTGGTGGCTTCGCAGGCCTTCTGCATGGCCATGGCCCGCTTGTAAACCAGCGAAAGGCCCTCCTCGAACGTCAGTGCGCGCGCAGCAACCAGCGCCGAAAATTCACCCAGGGAATGACCGGCCACGAGATCGGGTTGGAAATCGGCCCCCGCCATCTGTGCGGATACAATGGAATGAATGAAAATAGCGGGCTGGGTGATCCTCGTCTGGCGGAGGTCTTCCGCCGATCCGTCAAACATGACGTCGGAAATGCGGAATCCCAATACGTCGTTTGCTTTTTCAAACAGGACTTTCGCCGTCTCGGATGATTCGTACAGGTTTTTGCCCATTCCTTCGAACTGGGCGCCCTGGCCAGGAAAAACGTATGCTTTCATGTCGCTTGAATTAAAGAACCGCCCATACCGTAACGGCCGTGGTTCTACCCGGTTATTTAAAAAGCAATGATAGGGATTTTAATTGAAACAACTTCTCGAATGAGTCGGGTGACACGATTGAATCGATTGAATCGATTGAATCGATTAGCTCGATTGATCCGATTGCGGGAGTCCGTTGTTTGGTCAGCCCAATCGAAACAATCGAACAATCCAATCAATCGAAGAATCGATAAATGGATCAATGCAGCTTGGTGCCGATCAGTTTCAGGAATTCATTCCGGGTTTCGAACTGCTGGAACGCCCCTGTAAAGGCGGAAGTCGTGGTCACCGAATTCTGCTTTTGCACGCCGCGCATCATCATGCACATATGCCGGGCTTCGATCACTACGGCTACGCCGAGCGGGTTGAGCGTGTCGTCGATGCATTTCAGGATCTGGTCGGTCAGCCGTTCCTGTACCTGGAGCCGCCGGGCAAATACGTCGATCACCCTTGGGAGTTTGCTCAACCCCACGATGTATCCGTTTGGAATATAGGCTACATGGGCCTTACCGAAAAAGGGCAGCATATGGTGCTCGCAAAGGGAGTACAATTCGATATCCTTTACCAGGACCATTTCGCTGTATTCCTCGCGGAACATGGCCGATTTGAGGATGGCGGCTGCGTCCTGCTGATAACCCTGGGTGAGAAACTTCATGGCTTTAGCGGCGCGTTCGGGCGTTTTCTGCAATCCTTCCCGCGTAGGATCCTCGCCGACCATCTCGATCACGGAAGAGAAACTATCCATGAGGGTGGTCAGACTAAGCGAGCCGTTGGTATCGGCTTCAGTCATCTCAATCATTGATTTAGCGGATGCCATATTGCAATTTTATTGGGCTCATGGCCTGAATTAAAATACACACAATACAAACAGCGTTCGGCTAAAAGTGTTTTATTAAATCAGGCGGTGGTTCGTCAAAAGTGCTTAATCCGTCGCCTAAAAGAGAAATTTTTGTAATTTTCGTCCCAAAATCTGGACAGGACAACGATTCATGAGTGTTTTTGCCCATTATGATCAAAGGCCGAAGGTATTGGAATGGCTAAACCGCCGGATAGTATATCATTCGGTCTTCTGGGTGGCCTTGCTGATCGTTTTGATGATCGTTGAAGGGGTGCAGCAGGGTTTTTTTTTCACCTTCACCAATGAGTTGATCAATATTTTCTTCTTTTCCCTGCTGGTGTATTTCAACCTGTATTACCTGGTGCCCAACTACCTGACGCAGAACAAGTTTATGACCTACGGCTTGTTGCTGGTGTTGTCGGCCATCCTGATCACGCCGTTGAAAATGATGGTTTTTTACCTCAAGTTTTCGAATTTTCCCAAGTTGCAGGCGACCCTGATCAAGGATATCAACTCCCAGTTTTTGATCAATTTCCTGTTTGCGTCCGTTTCCACCATTGTCAAGATCATCACGGATTGGGCGCGGCAAATGCGGGAGAAGCAGGAGCTGGTCACCCAGACGATGCAGTCTGAACTGCGCTTCCTCAAATCTCAGATCAATCCGCATTTTTTGTTCAATACGCTCAATAACCTCTACGCGCTCACGTTGAAAAAATCGGATCAGGCGCCGGATATCGTGATCAAACTTTCGGAAATGATGCGTTATATGTTGTACGAATGCAACGAAAAACGCGTTCCGCTGAGCAAAGAGGTGAACTATATCCAAAATTACCTCGAATTGGAAAAACTCCGGCAATCCAACCGGGATATCGAGATCACGTTCGAGGTGAACGGCGCGATCAAAAACCAGCAGATCGCACCGCTGATGTTCATTCCGTTTCTGGAAAACAGCTTCAAACACGGGCTGAGCCACCAGATCTCGCACGGGTTCGTGCATGTCCGGCTGGATGTGGACGACAATTGCGTGCAGTTTTATATCGAGAACAGCAAACCGGATACGGCGCCCGTAAGGGACAACCGGCCCAGCGGCGGAATCGGACTGGTCAATATCCACCGCAGGCTGAACCTGCTGTATCCCAATCAATACGAGTTGAAGATAGAAGACAATCCCAATGCATACGCCGTTAATTTATTTCTTGAATTGGACGATTAAAAAACGCAGACTATGATTAACGTAATCATTGTAGATGATGAACCGCTTGCCCAGGATGTTCTGGAAACCTATATCGGTAAAACGCCTGAATTGAACCTGATCCGGAAGTGCAACAACGCCTTTGAAGCCAATGAAGCCTTGAAGAACAACCAGATCGATCTGATGTTTCTGGATATTCAGATGCCGCAGCTCACCGGCATCGATTTCATCAAAACCCTGGATAAAAAGCCGCTGGTGATCTTTACAACAGCCTATCCCAATTATGCCGTGGAGGGCTTTGAGCTCAATGCGCTGGACTATCTGCTCAAACCCATCTCTGTGGACCGGTTCATGAAAGCCGTCAACAAGGCCATGGATATGATCGGGTTGCAGAAGCGGGACCAGGGGCACGCGCCCGCCGGCGGAGAAGACGACGAATATTTCTTTGTCAAGGCGGATAAAAAGCTGGTCAAGGTCAATTTCAAGGACATTGTCTACATCGAAGGCCTGAAGGACTATGTCATCATCCGGATGGAAACGGCCAGGGTGATCACCCTGCAAACCATGAAAAGCCTGGAAGACAAGCTGCCGCTGGCCAAATTCAAGCGCATCCACCGATCCTATATCGTCAACCTCGACAAAGTGGAAGCCATTGTCGGCAATATGGTGGAGGTGCAGGAAAAAGGCCAGCCCAAACACCTGCCGATCGGGAAGAACTACCGGGACGAATTGCTGGAAATGATCAATAAAAACAGGATTTAACCTTGTCGGAAATTCCTGAAATTGTCCGCCTGGCCTGTGAGGAAAAGCTGGGCGTTTCGATTAGCGCATCCACAGCGCTTACCGGCGGCGACATCAACGAGGCCCGCTTGCTGGTTACGGATCAGGGGCGGTTTTTCCTGAAAATGAACGATGACCCTGCGCTGGCGCCCGTCGTTTTCCGGAAGGAAGCCGGCGGGCTTGAAATGCTGAAGAAAGCGGGGCCCCTGCGCGTGCCGGAAGTCATTGCCGAAGGGACGGTCGGAGAGTACGGTTTCCTGATCCTGGAATACATCGAACCCGGTGCGCCCTCGCCGGTTTTCTGGCGCGATTTCGGGGCCGGTCTTGCGGATTTGCACCGGTCGACGGCGCCTGCCTTCGGGTTGCCGGAAGACAATTTCATCGGCAGCCTGGAGCAGAAAAACACCCTGACGCCGGATTGGCCTGCCTTCTTTATCGGGAGCCGGCTGGAGCCTATGGTCAATATGGCGTATAAATCAGGCCGGTTCGAGCTCAAGGACGTCCTGGCCTTTCAGCAGTTGTACCGCAAAATGGCCGGCCTTTTTCCAAAAGAACAGCCTGCCCTCATTCACGGCGACCTTTGGAACGGCAATTACCTCGTCGACCGGCAAGGCGCGCCCGTGCTGATCGACCCCGCGGTCAGTTATGCGCACCGGGAAATGGACCTGGCGATGACCCGTCTTTTCGGCGGCTTCCCGCCTGAATTTTACGAAGCGTATCACGAATCCTACCCGTTGGAAGCCGGTTGGCGGGAACGCCTGCCGGTCGGACAGCTGTACTACCTGCTGGCCCATGTGAATATGTTCGGCGGGTCATATGTGCAGCAGTGCAGAGCGATATTGAAGGGATTTTGATGGAAGGGTGATGCTGGATGCTTGGTGCTTGATACTGGATGCTTGGTGCTTGATACTGGATGCTGCCACGCTGAGGCGTGGTGGATACTGGATGCTGGATACTGGATGCTTGATGCTTGATGCTTGATACTTGATACTTGATGCTTGATACTGGATGCTGGATGCTTGATGCTGCCCGCCTTCGCTCTTGAGGAGCTATGGCGGACGGGGGATGCTGGATGCGCTGGCACGCTGAGGCGTGGTTGATGCTTGATGCTTGATGCTGGATACTGCCACGCTGAGGCGTGGTGGATACTGGATGCTTGATGCTTGATGCTTGATGCTTGATACTGCCACGCCGCGGCGTGGTGGATGCTGGATGCTTGATGCTGCCCGGGGATGAGGGACCGTTCAGAATTTTGTGTCAACCGGATTTTTAGCATGCGCAGCTTGCTAAAAATCAGATCTTTGCGTCTTTGCGTCTTTGCGCGAAAACACTGTTTTGAACAGTCTCGGGGATGAGGGTAAATGGATGAGACTTATGCGACGTAAAATTTTACGTCGCTACTTACGCCTTTCAACTTACAACTTACGCCTTACGACACTTACGACTTACAACTTACGACTTACAACTTACGACTTACAACTTACGACTTACAACTTACAACTAAAAAAGGGCATAGCAATGCTACACCCTCCTACTAACAAACAAAACCAACTAAAAACCAATAATCTTGACTAAGGTCCGGTCTTTTAATTGGCTAACGAACAAGGAGGGAAAAGTGCTGCCTGGATAAATAAAAAAAGGCCGCTTGTGTTAAGCGGCCTTCATATTAATTATAATCCCATGAACATATCCTAATCGAAAAGGGTAGAAAGGAAAAAAAATTCCCTGATTATTCTAGGAAAAAAGAAATTTCTTCCTACCTTAGCGGCGTGATTTAGTGCTTTCATTAATCCCATGAACATGATTCGGCTGGCCTTTACGGGTCAGCTTTTTTTTTGCCGCTATATATCTGAATTAAGGACTCTCAAAAGAAGTGAGTCGAAAATAAAAGCTAATCGACTCACCACCAACAAATTATAATCCCATGAACATATCCTAATCAATGTTGACAGCAGATTCTTCCATCCGCCATCCTTTCTATCACCTCTTTATCCATCTTCACGATACAAAGATTCAACAAAATTGAAGGCAAAACAAGTACAAAAATAGTCAGTTGTGAAAAAATAGATGCGTATAATTTTTATTAAAAAGCTGATTATTAGTGATTTGTGTTTTTAAAAAGTGAAAAAATCATTGAAATTTCTGGGCGCTTTGGCGGAAAAAATTTCAATGATTTTCACTGGAAAGCGACTTTGGATCCGGCCTTTAATCAAAAACGACATCAAAAGTCATTTCTTCGCTGCCGCGTTTCACCACGACCTTGGTCTTGTCGCCCGGGTTATATTTGCCCAGACCTTCCATATAGCCGTAGATATCCTTGACCGGCGTATCGCCGATTTTTATGATGACGTCCCCGCTTTTCATGCCGGCTTTGGCGGCGGGCTTGCCTTCCGTTACGGCATCCACGCGCATGCCTTCGACCTGGCCGACGTAATCCGGCATGACGCCGAGGGTGACCTTGAAGCGCGAGGCCCTTTTGCCGCCTTCCTCCTCTTCGTCCTTGGTTTTGGTGAATTCAAGCTTTCCGGCCTTGTCCAGCTGTTCGATCACGGCAATGATATAATTTGAGACCGACAGCAAGCCGGGGAAATTGATCAGTGCGGCATCGTCGGCCGGTTTGTGGTATTCGCCGTGCTGACCGGTGAAGAAGTGCAATACGGGAATATCCTTGAGATAGAACGAAGTATGGTCCGAAGGGCCCACCCCGGAATCGGAAGTCTTGGCGCTGATGCCGTCGACCGAGATCTTGTCCAGCACCGGTTTCCAGGCCGGAGAAGTGCCTGCTCCGTTGATGGCCAGCACTTTTTCTTCCTTCAGCCGGCCGACCATGTCCATATTGATCATATAATTGGCTTTGGCCAGGTCGATGGTCGGGTGGTTGGTGAAATACTTGGAGCCGATGAGGCCCAGCTCTTCACCCGAGAACCCGATAAAGAGGTAATTGTTGCCTTTGGCTTTGCCCTGGGCCAGGTAGGCGGCGATACGGATCATGGCCGCCACGCCGCTGGCATTGTCGTCGGCGCCGTTGTGGATGGCCGGTTCGCCGGTATAGAGCGAGCTGAATTTGCCCATGCCCAGGTGGTCGAAGTGGGCGCCTATGATGACGGTGCGTTCGGCGTTGTTATCCAGATAACCGATCACGTTATGACCGGTACGGGGTTCTCCGCCCTGGGCATGCGGGTTGGTGTTATAATTGAAATCGAAAGCCTGGTACCAGGTCCCGTTTTCTCCGGCGGGCTTCAGGCCGATTTCCCGGAACCGGTTGGCCAGATAGTCGGCAGCCGTTTGCTCGTGCCCGGTGCCGGTTTCGCGGCCGCCCAGGTAATCGGATGACAGGTAAACCAGGTCGGTTTTCAGGGATTGCATCACCGGATCGGGCTGACCGTTGAGCGCTGCAGCCGTTGTTGCTGCCAGCAGGGTATATAAAACCAATTTTCTCATTGCGAAATTTTTGGCGAATATCGGCATTAACTCCCTGTAACCCAACAATCGGGCGGATTTTGACATAAATTCAACATTGGTTGATTGTAGGGAGCATACCGGCAGTAGAGAAAAGGAGGGGGACTTCGAACCGGGCCGGCCCGGCCCAAAAAGAAAAAAAAGGGTTTCAGGAGTAAATAATATGGATAATGAGGCCAGAAGAGGGCAGGTGTAAAAGAAAAAAAGTTTTAGGTGCCGAGAGCGCACTGAAAGTACTAAAACAAAACTAATATGGGTTTGAAGGTTTTTTTAAAAAAAGCTGACCTGATCAGGGTCAGGTCAGCTTCCAGTAGTTAGTTGCTTTTTTCCTTAGCATTGGAGCCTGGTATCGATGACCGGCTCGCTTATCAGGTTAAAAAAAGGCATGAGATTAAGATTTGCTACAACTTTCAATCGGTTAAGGGATTGTTGTCGCAAAAAAAACAAGTCGTCTTATGCGTCAAAAGTACGCCGGATATTTGAAAGACCGCTCAGGCTTATTGTCTTTTTCACAAGCCAATTTTGGTACGGTGAATTTGATAAAGAAGTGGTCAGTTAGAGAAATGGAACGGTAAGCCGCAAAAGCAATATGTACCGAACTTCGAAAAAAAAGGGCTGTTTCACCCAAGAGCGGCTCGGATTTTCAGGGACCGGCAGGTTTTCCCGATCAACGGGTTTTTGATAGGATTACCCGCCTCATTTTTGCGATTGTCCTATATTTGGATCTGCATAATAAATCACTTAACCGCATGGAATTCAGAACGCAGCTGCCGGTTCAAAATCCAGGATTTAACATCGACCACCATCGTGCGATCTGCTGCATGGGTTCCTGCTTTGCGGAGGAAATCGGCGCGCGGCTGACGGCATCCAAATTCAGAACCCTGGTCAATCCCTTTGGCATCCTCTTCGACCCGGCTTCCATTTGTACCGGATTAACACGCCTCTTGAAGCGCGAACCTGTCCGGCCTCAGGAATTGTTCCAAAACCAGGACCTTTGGCGGCATTTCGATTTTCACAGCCGGTACGCGCATCCCGACAAAAGCCGGGCCGAACAATTGATGAATCATTCTGTTGAACAAGGCGCGGATTTCCTGGCCGGGACCGGTATCCTGATCCTTACCCTCGGTACGGCGTACGTCTATTTCAGGCAAGGCAAACCGGTGGCCAATTGTCATAAAATGCCGTCGGGGCAATTTACCCGCCGAAAGCTGGAAACGGAGGAGGTGGCCGATCAGCTGTCGGCGACCATCCGCACCCTGACGGAAAGGCGGCCTGACCTGAAAATCCTGCTGACGGTGAGCCCTGTGAGGCACCTGCGCGACGGATTGGTTGAAAACCAGCGGAGCAAGGCCGTCCTGGTCCTGGCAGCGGAACAATTGGAACGGTCGTTCGGGGCGGTACATTATTTCCCGGCCTATGAACTGCTGCTCGACGACCTGCGCGATTATCGGTTCTACGGCGCCGATATGGCGCACCCCAGCGAACAGGCCGCAGCCTATATCTGGGAAAATTTCCAGGACTGGTATTTTTCCGCACAGACCCGGGAATTGGTCCGCAGGGCCGGACGACTGCGGGCGGCGATGGACCACCGGCCTGTTCATCCGGAAACGGAGGAGTACCGACGGTTTCTGCGGGCCGAGCTGGAGACGATCGATGAGATGAGCCGGCGCTTTCCCGAATTGGATTTATCGGATGAAAGAACTTTCTTTACATCCAGGCTTGATAATTTACAAAACAATTGACCATGTTGAAAAATGCTCGATTCGCAGCCTTAGCGGTTGCGCTGGTGACCGCTCAGTGTATGTTCGCCCAAAACCTGGTTTCATCCGAATACCTGGGCGACCGCTCCTTGTCCAATCTGCAGGCTCAATTCGGCCCGCTGATCCAGAACGGCGTGAAATTGTACAAACTCACCTATACAACGCCCGACGCATTCAGCCAACCCGATACGGCTTCCGGTCTGATCGCCGTGCCTGACCGGTCGGGCGATTGGGCGTACCCGTTGCTCTGTTTCCAGCACGGTACCGTTGATTCCCGTTCCGATGCGCCTTCCAACCTGCGCGGCGGATACCAGGCGGCGCTGGTCTTCGGCGGCATGGGGTATATTTCCATAATGCCCGACTTCCTGGGGATCGGTGATTCCCGCGGATTTCATCCGTATGTGCACGCCGCTACGGAGGCTTCGGTCGGCGTGGATATGCTGCGGGCCGCAGAAGCTTTTGTGCAAACCCTCAACCACGTAGCGGTCAACCCGGAACAGCAGGTTTTCGTCTGCGGATATTCCCAGGGCGGGCATGCGGCCATGGCCCTGCAGCGGTCGCTCGAACAGGATTACCCCGACGAATTCAACCTGATCGCGTCGGCGCCCATGTCCGGACCGTACAGCATTTCAGGCGCCATGATCGATGCCCTGAGCTCGGATGACGAGTATTTTTATCCGGCCTATATCCCGAATACCTTCCTGAGCTATAATTATGTGTACGGATTGTACGATTCGATCCAGCAGGCGTTCAAAGAACCATACGCCGGTTTGATGCAACAGTATTTCGAAGAACAGATCACCCTTTCGGAGCTGAACGATACCCTGATCAATACGCTGACGAACCTGGCAGGCGGCTCCAAACCCAAATACATGATCCAGGACAGCCTGTTCGACGCCATCCTGAACAACCCGGACCACCCGGTGAATATCGCGCTCAGGGCCAATGACGTGTATGACTGGACGCCACAGGTACCCACCCGCCTTTACTACTGTATGAACGATGACCAGGTAGTGTATACCAACAGCGTGCTGGCCGATTCGGTCATGAACGCCAACGGCGCGCCCGATGTACATGCCATCGACGTCGACCCTTCGGCTGACCACGGCGGATGCGTCCAGCCTGCCTTTATAGCCACCATTCTGTTTTTTGCGCCGCATCAAGTGGTCAGCCAGATCAATGCCGCAACGGACCCCAAATGGTCTCAGATCCGGATCGGCCCGGTGCCGGCATCGGATTTTGTTGCAGTCTATGACGCCCCGGAAAGCACGGAGGCCATGGTGTATTATCCGGATGGGAAAATGGCGGATTACACCATCCTGGAAACCGGTAACGGGCAGATCCCCCTCGGCAAACTGCCTGCGGGCATGTATTATCTGGTATTGAAAAAGGGAACGCATTTGACCGTGAAACCGGTGGTCAAGCGATAGATTTTAAAGCACCTTTAGTCGTGTTTCTCCTGGAATTGGTCGTGCATTTTCGGAAATGCTGCGTCTGGTATGTAAATTGAAGAAACAAAATGGACATAAAAGTCCGATTACTGACCTCAATTTACAGCCATGTCCTACGGAACCGCCGTGGCGGAAAAATCCACCGAGATCCAGCGGCGGGATCCGGAACTGGAAATGAAAAAGAATGCCTATCGGATCCTGGTATTATCAGGCAAAAACTATATGGCTGCGGGCCGATTGGAGGACGCGGTCTCGGAATTTGAACTGGCCGTAAAAGCTTTCCCGGAAGGGCAGGAGGCCAGGGAACGGCTTTGCCAAGTCAAAGAAAACCTCGGAAACTAAATCCCGGTAAAGATCAACTTTAAGCACCTAAAATAGCGAAAAATGATAAACCAATTGATCGGCGGAGTGCTCCAGGTACTGGCCTTTTCCCTGATTCCGTTCCTGGTCTATCTGATTGCCAAAAAGAAGGTGAAAGGCTTCTTCGGTTATATCGGCTTGAAAAAATCAACCGCACGGGCCAATCTCTTTGCCGTCCTGAACACCCTGGTGTTTCTGGCGCCGACCCTGACGCTGGCCTTTTTCAATGAGGAATTCAAACAGATCCTGACGGACCCGGGCACGATTACGGGCCAGTTCAGGGTGTTGGGCTTCAGTCTCCCGACCGTGATTACGCTCCTGATCGTCGCGCTGATCAAAACCTCCTTGTCCGAAGAGATCTTTTTCCGCGGCTTTGCAGCCAAGCGCCTGATCCGTTGGCTGGGGTTCCGGGTCGGCAATCTCCTTCAGGCGGTCATTTTCGGCGCTATCCACGTCCTGCTGTTTGTGTCGGTCACCGGGAATCCCCTTTTCCTGGCCTTCATTTTCGCATTCCCTGCGCTAGGCGCCTGGATATCGGCATACCTGAATGAAAAACTGGCGGGAGGCAGCATTATTCCGGGGTGGATTTCGCACGGCCTGGCTAACGTTATTAGTTATTGCGTGGTGGGATTCCTGGTTTGAGACCGGAATGGGAGGCAGGATTTCAGGATCAAGGGGTTAATATTCCGCTGTAAATAGGTTAACTTGTCGATTCAAACCTAACACACCTGAAATGACCATTCAAATTGTGAATCAAAGCGGGGATGATAATCTGCTCCTTTTGTCATTAGGCTGCGGGCTCCCGATCAGCAAAACAATACCGGCTCTTCCCTGAAAGGTCTGCTTGAGAGTTTGTTGAAGCTGCTGGGAATAGGCAATTAAGGGGGGCGCCGCAATCCGACAGGCACATTTGGAAGGCATGCAAGTCAATGGCCTCAAAACAAAGATTGCGATTACAAAACCGGTGAAATGGGGGTCCTATTTGGGCAGTTGGTATGACGGCGTTCATCAAAAATGAGCAGCGGAATTTTAGAAAATTAAGCTACATTTGGGTGATTTACCGATATTATGCATTCCACCTCTTTCAAAAGAAAAGATACGGCAAGCAAATCTCCCGCCGGTATTCCCCGACGCAAATCCGGGAATTTGCACCCCATTTTCAGCTTTGAAGACAACAGACCGGAAATCAGTTTTCAGCGGGCTGTACGGGAATTTGCCGATTTCCATTCTGCCGGACAACCGGCTCAACCTTCGCAAACCTCCACAGAAAGGGTAGTCCAGAGGCTGATGAAAGACTCTGCCTTCTCCTCCTTGTACAAGGATATCGACACCAATGAAACTAAGGAACAGATCACGGTCTTGTTGAAAAATTATCAATCCTCATGGGGTTACGGTTATGGATATACGCCGGAGTACGACGGTAAGAAATACAGGCAGCTGCGGCTTCAGATCCTGGCAGACCTCGATAATGTAATTCACCAACACTTCAGGAACAACGGCGCAGTCAGAATAAATGATGCACCGGAGTCAAAACTCATGCTCCAGTTGCTCGACGAAGTGCAGGCTGAACATGAAAAACAGATCGGTGAAATAATAAGGTATCAGGATGAATTGCCGGTTGATGAACGGAAACTGGATCCGGAAGAGAAAAAGAATATTCAGTCAACCTGGCAAAGCATTATTAACGGGACCGGGAATATCCGGATCACGGAAAAACAAATAGATAAAGGAACTGAGCTGGAGCGCGATCATAAGGGATTCCGGGTAAAAGCCCTGGCGTCCATTGCCCGGTTGTTACAAGGTAAGCAGGGCAGGAATCTGGTATCGACGGCCAATGCCGGAGGTGAAGACCCCGCTGAACATATTACGATTGCACCTGTGAGCAATAAAGACCATGATATAATGGAAGGAGGCCTCTGGAAGAAAAAAAAGGGAACCATTTCAGCAGCCGGATGGGATGCCGAACCATCCGACCAGTCGGGCAATTCCCTCAAATCAGCAGGTCCGTTGGCAGTGGGGGAATTCTGGAAACTGGACGGGGATAAGGACCCGATGTCAACCTATGAACTGGCAGCCAGAAACTTCAAGTCAAAAGGCAAACCCAACGGGATTATCCTGCGGGATAAAAAATATTTCTTTAATAAAGGAACCGGATCAAGGGTCGGATTCATCGCCGAACATAAAGATTCGGATAACAGGGTGATGACCCAGGATGAAAAAGAAGGATTGAGCCCTACTTCGATTGCCTTGGGGCACGAACTTGGACATGCAATCCGCAACCGAAGAGGAGCCAATATCTCCAGCAATCCCGGGTTTTTCGAGGAGGTTGGAATCCCCGAAGAAATAAAAGGTCACTGGACCACGGATGAGGAAGAATTGGTAAATATTACCCAGGTTGAAAATAAACTTTTGAAAGAAAAAGGTCTTAAGCCGAGAATCTTTCATAAAGACTATGAGGAGTCGATTCAAGAGAACCTGAATATACGATTGGAAAAATTTCAAAAATCCGGGTTTATGGATAAAATGGCTTTTCCTGAAATTTTGGAAATGATATCACAAAAAAAATTCAATCAGGCCGATAAACTATTGACTGAAAAAGGATTCTAAGCCGACCGTTCCGGCCAATCACAACCTGATTTTAAGTCTTCATTCATAACCTTAACGATCTCAGCTCGCCGTTAACCTTTCAATGACCTTTCCCGCAGGCCGTTCGGCTTAATTTTACCCGCAACATTCTTAAACCTTTAAATCTCCAATGATGAAACGAACGGTATGGCCCATGGCGGCCCTTTGCCTTGCTGTATGGATGCTCCTCGCACAACACCTGAACGCGCAATCGGCGAACCGCGAATTCGGTATTCGATTCAATAGCCTGAACGGGTTTGACCTGGTGTACAAAAAGGAGAAATCGGAAACCAAATGGCGTCGCTACAGGCTGGGCGCCTCGAATTTTCAGTACCAAAGGAACGACTCGATTAACAAAAATTGGCAGGTCAATCTGGAACTGGCCGTCGGCTGCGAGACCCGCGAAAGGATTGCGGACAGGGCCGTATTCTACCACGGATTTGAACCCCGGGTTGGGTTCTCCTTCTATTCCAATGCGTACTCAAAACAAACGATCATCTCCCCTGGAATCGGTTACGTGCTTGGTTTTCTTTACGATCTTTCGCCGCGCGCCTGGGTCGGCATTGAGGCGATTCCGGCCGTTTATTCCACGTTCACACTGGAAAAGTACGGAGAAAGCAGCACAGCCTTCAATAATGCCGGTTTTTCCCTCAACTCGCTAGCCATCGCCATCGCTTATAGGTTTTAGCATAAATTGGAGTTGGTTTCAGTCGGCAAAATGCTTAATTTTGGCAACGATTTGTTCAGTTCAGCCTTTTCCGACATGAGACCAACTTTTTTGTTTTCCCCGATCTGCTTTTTTTCCTGCCTTATTTTGTCTGTCGATGCCCGTCCGCAATCCAATGCAGCTCCGACAGACAAAGAACTCCGCACTACTGTTGGCATCCCGCGCCTGGCCGGCGTGTGTGACGGAAAGGTTGTCGCCGGTCTTGTAAATGAAAATCACAAAAAACGGACCAGGAATCCGGGTCCGGATAATTTAAACGCAATATGAATATGAAATTTAACATGCTGCTCTTTTTCGGGCTGGCTTTCGGCCTTTCATTAAATGCCCAGAACACCATGACCCCTGAACTGCTGTGGCAGTTGGGGCGGGTGAGCGCGCAGGGGATCACCAAGGACGGCAAGTCCGTTATTTACGCCGTTACGCATTATTCCGTAGAGGAAAACAAGGGTTCTTCCAAAGCGTACATGATTCCGTTGGCGGGCGGCGACCCGGTTGCCGTTTCCGACCCGGGGGCGTACCTTTCCAACCACCTGATCTCACCCGACGGCAAATCCGAGGTCAAGGTGGAAGAAGTGAAAGTCCACCCGATCGAAGGCAATGAGATCTATCCGGATCTGGCCAAAGCGGACGTCAAGGTCTACGAATCGCTGAATTACCGGCACTGGGACGAGTGGGAGGACGGCGTGTACAACCACCCTGTGCTGTATACCACCAAACCGCACCCGGTGTACAAAATGCCGGTGGAAATGCGGACGGACCTGCTGGAAGGCGAACCCTACGATTGCCCGACCAAACCCTTCGGCGGCGACGAAGACATCGTCTGGAGTCCGGATGGAAAACAGGTCCTGTATGTGACCAAAAAGAAATTCGGCAAGGACTACGCCGTCAGTACCAATACCGATATCTATGCCTACGACGTAGCGACCGGCCAGACCAAAAACCTCACGGAAGGCATGATGGGATACGATGTCAATCCGGCGTATTCATCCCAGGGTACGCTGGCCTGGCTGAGCATGAAACACGACGGCTACGAATCCGACAAGAACGACATCGTGGTGATGGCGCCCTCCGGCCCGATGAACCTGACCAGCCGCTGGGACGAGTCGGTCAACAGCTTTATCTGGAGCAACGACGGGACCCGCCTATACTTCAACGCAGCTGTGCAAGGGACCATCCAGCTGTTTGAGGTGGATTACCCGGGCCTGACCAAGAAACTTCCGGTGGTCCGGCAAATTACCCAGGGCGATTTTGACATCACGGGCATGGTCGGCCAGGTCGGCAACCTGTTGGTGATTTCCCGGACGGACATGAACCACGCTACCGAGTTGTACACGGTAGATGTGAAAACGGGCGAGATGAAACAGCTTACCCACGTGAATGACGAGGTGTACGCCAAACTCGCCCTGTCCAAGGTCGAAAAGCGCTGGGTGACCACAACTGACGGCAAAAAGATGCTGGTTTACGTGATCCTGCCGCCGAACTTTGACGCCTCCAAAAAATACCCGACCCTGTTGTATTGCCAGGGCGGCCCGCAGGTGGCGCTGACCCAATTCTATTCCTTCCGGTGGAACTTCCAGTTGATGGCGGCCAACGGCTACGTGGTGGTGGCGCCATGCCGCAGAGGGATGCCCGGCTTCGGCGTGGAATGGAACGCGGAGATCAGCAAGGACCATGGCGGTCAGGCTATGAAGGACTACCTGTCGGCCATTGACGACGTCGCCAAGGAGCCATATGTGGACAATGCCCGGCTCGGCTGCGTTGGCGCCAGCTACGGCGGCTATTCGGTTTTCTACCTCGCAGGCGTTCACAACAAGCGGTTCAAGACCTTCATCGCCCACGACGGCATCTTCGACCTCAAGAGCATGTACGGCACCACTGAGGAAATGTTCTTCGAGAACTGGGACCTGGGCGGCCCCTACTGGGATAAGTCCAATGCGGCGGCCCAAAAATCCTTCGCGCAGTTCGACCCCAGCTCCATGGTGGACAAATGGGATACGCCGATCATGATCGTTCAGGGCGGCAAGGACTACCGCGTGCCCATCGGGCAAGGGCTCGAAGCCTTCCAGGCGGCCCAGCTCAGGGGCATCAAGAGCAAACTCCTCCTGTTCCCGGAAGAAAACCACTGGGTGCTGAAAGTGAACAATGCCCTGGTCTGGCAGCGGGAGTTCTTCGGCTGGTTGGGGGATACCTTGAAGAATTTGCCGTAACGCGGTTTGCGAAACCTCCGAGGTTTCGCAAACCCAAGGAAATGATCGAAAATAACTTCCCGGGTCAGTTAATAAAAATCCGGGCATTTCGGGAAGTTATTTTCGACCGGTCCTAAGCATGATTTTACTATTTTGCCCCCTTAACACCCAACCCATGCAAAAGATCCTCCTCCTCGTCCTTCTGCCGCTGCTCGCCCTTCAACCCGCCGGCGCGCAAACCCGGCGGTCGTCCGACCCGGCCATCCGGGAAGCTACCGGGCTCATCCAGGCCATCATGACCGAACAGCGCATCCCGGGGATCTCCGTCACCATTACCCGTGACGGGAAAACCCTTTGGTCCGAAGGATTCGGGTTTGCCGACCTGGAAAATCAGTCGCCTGTTATTCCCGGCAAAACCATGTTCCGGATCGGGAGTGTTTCCAAACCGTTTTCCGCGGCCGGTCTGGCCCTCCTGTACGAAGCCGGGAAGGTTGACCTGGATGCCGAGGTGCAGGCCTATGTCCCGTATTTCCCCAGGAAAAAATACCCGGTCACCGTCCGGCAGGTAGCGGGCCATATTGCGGGCATCCGCCATTACCGGGGCCAGGAATTCCTGTCGGCCGACCGGTTCCCGACGGTAAAGGAAAGCCTGTCGATCTTTGCCGGCGATACGCTGCTGTTTGAACCCGGGACAAAGTATTCCTATTCCAGTTACGGGTGGAACCTGATCTCGGCCGTGATCGAAGGCGCATCGAAAGAGGACTTCCTGACCTATATGCAACGAGAGGTCTTTGACCGGCTGGGCATGGACCACACCGCGCCGGATCACACCGACAGCATCATTGTGGGGCGAACCCGGTATTATGCCGTAAATAATAAGGGCAATCTGGTGAACGCGCCCTATGTCGACAACAGCTACAAATGGGCCGGCGGCGGTTTCATCGCCACTTCCGACGATGTGGCCCGCTTCGCCAATGCCCATATGAATCCCGGTTTCCTGAAGGCATCCACCCTGGAAACCTGGACCCAAAGCCAGCACCTCAAGGACGGCAAAGCCACCAACTACGGCATCGGGTGGGGGAGCGGCAAAGACGGCGAAGGCCGTCCCTTTGTCGGCCATACCGGCGGCTCGGTAGGCGGCATCACCATGATGCGCATTTATCCGGAAGAAAAACTGGTGATTGCCATTTTGAGCAATTCCTCGGATGTGAATTATGGGAAATTGACGGAACAGCTGGCGACGCTTTTTACAAAATGAGAGAAAGCGGTTCGGCAGGTATTTCGATCATGGGAAAATAGTCATATGGGTAAAATCCCTATCTTTGGCCGCACCCCATCCCGAAATTCCGTTCATCACCAGCGCTTGACGACCATGAAAAAACCTGGACATGTCCACCTCGTAGCCCTGTCCCTTTTCGGGGCGATCGGCCTCTTTTCCCTGATGCCCGTTGCGGAGAACAAAGGTGTCGCCTACCGCCCGGAATCATTTGCGGAATGGCATAAAACGGTATTCCTGCTCGACCCTGTACCGCAGGACCTTATCTTTCCGACCACCTACTATTGCGGCGGCTGCCACGGCCCCGACTACCTGATGCATGCCATGGTGGATGAAATGGGCAACGACGTCAACCTGTTCGACGACTTCAGCACCACCATGATGGCCAACTCGGCCAAAGATCCGTTCTGGCAGGCCAAGGTCAGCCACGAAATGCTGGTCAATCCCGGCCACAGCCTCGACCTGCAGACCAAATGCACCTCCTGTCATGCACCCCAAGGGCACTATACCGCTATCCTGCGGGGCGCCCAACACTATACCATGGCCGATCTGCTGGCCGATTCCGTAGGTATTCAGGGGGTATCCTGCGGAGCCTGCCACAGCATCAGCCCGGAAAACCTGGGTAAGGAATTCTCCGGCCAGATCCGCTACGATACGAACAGGGTAGCATACGGCCCATACGAAAGCCCTTTTGCCGGTCCGATGACCGATTTTGTAGGGTTTCAGCCCGTTTATAGCCCGCATATCAACGACGCGGGGCTTTGCGCATCCTGCCATACCCTGATCACGAAATCGGTGGATCTGAACGGTAACTATACCGGTTCCGACTTTGTCGAGCAGGCTACCTATCACGAATGGCTCAATTCGGCGTACAACACCGACGGCGGCGCCACCCCGCAAACCTGCCAGGGCTGTCACCTGCCGCGCATCGACGACAAGGTGGTCATTTCCTCGGGTTACGCTTTCCTGGAAGGCCGTTCGCCGTTCGGCCAGCACGAACTGGTGGGCGGCAATACCGCCATGTTGAAGCTGATGAAGGCCAATAAGGCCGAACTGGGCATCGGGGCCGCGGATGAACATTTCGACGAGACGATCGCGAAAACCCTCAGGATGCTACAGGAGAAGACCCTGGACGTCCGGCTGGAATTGGAAAACATAACCGACGACACGATCTATTTCTCGGTCCTGCTGCGGAACAAGGCCGGCCACAAATTCCCGTCCGGATACCCCTCCCGCCGGGCGTTTGTCGAATTTACGGTCACCGGAGAGGAGGGCGCGCCGCTTTTCCACAGCGGCGCCATTCAACCGGATTATGAGGTGGCAGGGCAAGGAGCAGGGGTAATGCCCCATTTCGATATGATCAACCGGGAGGATCAGGTGCAGATCTACGAGCTGGTCCTGGGGGATGTCAACGGCGACTTTACGACGGTGTTGGAACGCTCGCACCAGGCGCTGAAAGATAACCGCCTGCCTCCTGCGGGATTCACCACCGCACATACGGCCTATGACACCACCCGGATCATCGGTTCGGCGCTGACCGACCCCGATTTCAATGCCGAAAACGGACAGCCGGGGAGTGGCACGGACCGGATCAGGTTCCACATTCCGCGAAACCTGTATTCGGGCCTGGTGGATGCTTCCGTGCGGATCTATTACCAGTCGCTGCCGCCCAAATGGATGGCGCCGCTGCTGGCGGAAAACACGCCGGCGATCAATACCTTCCGGGAAATGTACCAGGAAGCCGACCTGACGCCGGTATTGATCGGCAGCGATTCCCTCGGC
Organism: Lewinellaceae bacterium; assembly: GCA_020636325.1. GTDB lineage: Bacteria > Bacteroidota > Bacteroidia > Chitinophagales > Saprospiraceae > JACJYC01. Next base: position 38,862 of record JACJYC010000020.1, on the reverse strand, counting down.
GGGCTGGTGCTGGAGCCTGTATCCGTCCAGGAGCCCGGGGCAGGATTGTTGGAGATCTATCCGACCGTTGTGCGCAAGGGGCAAACCGTCCATTTTGGGCAGTCAGCCGGGTTGCGGATAGCCGGGATCCGGATATTTGACATTTCAGGCCGCCGGATTTTAGAAAAAACGGGCAATATTTCCGAAATTGTCCTCCCCCCTTATTCCGCCGGGGTCTATATCCTGGAGGTAATGACTGACAAGGGCAGGATCGTTCAGAAAATCATCGGTAACCTGTGAAATGCACATCCGTTTTCCCATTCGCGCTGCTGGCCGGCCTGTTGTCGGGCCTGATCGCCTGCAAGCACAGCCTTCCTTCCGAAACCAACCTGTATTCAACCGATCCGGGTGAGATCGCCGAAGGGCAGACCCTGTTCACCGGCAATTGCAGCTCCTGTCACAACTTCAGACAGGACGGGATCGGCCCCGCGTTGGCCGGCATCACTGATGAAGCGCCAAGGGACTGGCTCCGCCATTTTATCCGAAATCCCCAGGGCATGATCGAATCCGGTGATGAACGGTCGAAAGAACTGTTCAGCAAATTCAAGGCGTATATGCCGCCGTACGGCCACCTGACCGACCTGCAGATCGACGAGATCCTGGCCTATATCCATACCCAAAAGGCTGCGGGTAAACCATCCGGCGGACTGGACACCGCTTCCCTTGCCGATCCGATTCCCGATACCATTCCGCCGGCAGGTGTGACCGTGAATATGGAACTGGTAGCGCAATTTCCGGCAACTGCGGATAAAGCGCCGCTGGCCCGCATCACCTTCCTGGATACCAGACCGGGCAGCTCCGACCTGTACGTGCTGGACCTTCGGGGCAAACTCTACCGCGTTCGGAACAACCGGCCGGAAGTGTACATGGACATGGCCCGACTGATGCCTCATTTCATCAACCAGCCGGGCCTGGGTACGGGGTTCGGCAGTTTTGCCTTTCATCCGGATTTCGAAAAAAACGGCTTGCTGTATACTACGCATTCAGAGCCCCCCGCATCGGCTAAGGCCGACTTCGGCTATGCGGATTCTATTCCCGTTACCCTGCAATGGGTGCTGACCGAGTGGAAAACCGACAAGCCCGGTTCATTTCCCTTCAAAGGCCAAAGCCGGGAATTGCTGCGGGCCGATATGGTCACCGGCATTCACGGCGTCCAGGAAATCGCTTTCAATCCGAATGCCCGGCCCGGCGACCCGGACTACGGTTTGTTGTACGCCGGTTCAGGCGACGGGGGCAGCGCGGAGAACGGCTACGTATCCCTGTCCGGAAGTCCGGACCGCTTCTGGGGGTCGGTGATCCGGATCGACCCCGCAGGGAACAACAGCGCCAACGGCCGGTACGGCATCCCGCCGGATAACCCTTTCGCCAAAAGCGGCGGGCTGCCCGAAGTTTACGTTTACGGCTTCCGCAATCCGCACCGCATGACCTGGACCCATGACGGCCGGATGCTGGTCTTCAATATCGGGCACCAACATATCGAAGCGATTTACACGGTAAAACCCGGCCAGTTCTGCGGTTGGCCGATCCGGGAAGGCGGCTTTGTGATCAATCCTTACGGCGACATGGACAAGGTTTATCCATTGCCGGCGGACGAACCGGCCGGAATGATCAATTATCCGGTTGTGCAATACGATCACGATGAGGGCAATTCCATTTGCGGCGGATACGAATACCTCGGAAAGGCTCTGCCGGCTTTACGGGATAAGATCGTCTTCGGCGACATCGTCCGGGGCCGGGTTTTTTATGCGGATGCTTCCGCGTTGCAGCCGGGCCGTCCCGCCCAGATCCGCGAATGGCAGGTGGCGTTTAACCACAAACCCGTGACCCTGGCGGAACTTTGCGGTAACAAACGCGTGGAAATGCGCTTCGGAAGGGATGCCGACGGGGAACTCTACATCATGACCAAGGCGGATGGGAAATTATACCGGCTGACCCGCCAGGAAAACCTGAATTGATGAGCCCGATTATGCATTTGAACATCCAGGCATGAACCGATCCGATATTGCCAGATACAGGTTGCAGCACCAGCAAATAGCCGCCGGCGCCCTGCAAACCGTAGCGGAAACAGCCGCGTGGATGTGCGCCATGCAGGCACAGGATTATTCCATGGTCAAGTGGGCTTTTGGCGCCCGGTTGCCTGGATTGACGGAAAAGGAGATCGCCGCTTCCATCAACGCGGGCGAAGTGATCCGCACCCACTTGCTGCGGCCGACCTGGCATATTGTCGCCGCCGCCGATGTGTGCTGGATGCTGGAACTGACCGCACCTCATATCCTTTCCTCCTCGAACTCAAGGCATAAAGACCTGGAACTGACGCCCGCACTCGTGTCCAAGACCCGGAATATCATCGAAAAGGCCTTGTCTGATCATCCGTTCCAAACCCGCCAGGACCTGGTATCCCGTTTTGAACAGGCAGGAATAGACCTGGGCGATAACCGCGCCGCCCATATTCTGATGCTGGCCGAACTGGACGGGCTCATTTGCAGCGGCCCCGATTCGGGCAATAAACAAACCTATGCCTTGCTGGCCGACCGGGTTGCGAAACCCCGAAAGCTCCACAGGGAGGAAGCGCTGGTGGAACTGGCGCGCCGGTATTTTACCAGTCACCAACCCGCTACCCTCGACGATTTCATCTGGTGGTCGGGCCTGCCGGTCCGGGATGCCCGCAAAGCGATGGAAGGGATCAAGCCGGATTTTGTACCGGAGGAAGTGGAAGGGCAGACCTATTGGATCTCCCAATCCTTTTCTGTACCCGCAGCCCCGGATCCCGGCGTTTTCCTGCTGCCCGCTTTTGACGAATTCATCATCAGTTACCGGGACCGTACCGCTGCACTGACCTTCGAGGATCACACCAAAGCGGTTTCCAACAACGGTATTTTCCGGCCCACAATCGTCGTCGACGGCCAGGTGACGGGCATCTGGAAACGGGCTGTCAAAAAGAATAAGGTGGAAATGGAAGGGCTGTTTTTCAGGTCCCACACTAAAACCGAGCGGGAAGAAATCAAGTCGGCAGCAGCGGGCTTCGGTCGTTTCCTGGAGAAAGAGGCGGTTATTGATTTTAAAGCGATTTAGGACCGCTGAAATAATAACTGTCCACTTTCCTAGAAGGCCTTTTGCCCGTGCTTTCCCATCCGCAAGCGGTTCGCGCGCTTGAATGTTCACTGAACATTCAGCCGATGGGATCGCTTGCTCAAATTATGGAACCGCCTCCCTTAGCTGCTTTTCCTGCCGCTGAATGGGACGTTCGCCACCAGAATCCAGTTGAATTATAGCCTGAAGGATGCACAAGGATTTTTACATTTTGCATTGAAAAAGAGGACTTTAAATGTGAAAATTAAAATTTAAAAGGGATTTTCCGCTGTTTTCCTCCTTTCCACCCCCAATACCCATATCCCCGCTGTGCCCAGCCGCTCCCGCGTTTCCGCCCGGATATACCGCGCCTGATCGATCTGCTGCGGCTGGTCTCCCCTGCAAAAATAACTGTGGATGGCTCGCCTTGGGGCAAGGGTTCGGTTGGTGGTGCCGCCGTGCCAGGTATGCGAATTGAAAATGACGACTGTACCCGCCGGCGCCTCGATCAGGATCTCCTGTGGATGCCGTTCCATAGGGTCCGGCATTTCCGCGTCGGGCAGATTGCCTTTGAGGTGGGTGCCGGGCACGATCCGGGTTGCGCCGTTTTCAGGAGTAAAATCGTCGAGCAGCCAGATGGAGTTGCAGACCTTATATTCGCCTGGTTTTACGGCTTCATGCCAGTCGGCGTGGAGTTTCTGCAGACCCATGCCCGGTTTGGCGGCCCGGTAATTGAGGGAAGAGAGTTGAAGGTCGGGCCCCAGCACATGGGCCACAGCGGCCAACACCCTGGGATGGGTATAGAACCGGTCAAAAATTGCTCCTTTGTTCACCAGGTCCGCCAGCCGGTCGGCGCCGGCCTCTTTGGGGTGCCGGATATGTTTGGAGTCCAGCAGCTCGGAACCGGCATTTTCGCCTTCTTCCTGCATCAGTCCCGCGAGGTGGTCGCGAATGGCTTGCACCTCATCATCATTGAGCAGGCGGCCCAGGTTGAGGTAGCCGTTCTGGTCCATGAATGTTTTTTCTTCATCTGACAGGGCGTTTTCATGCACGCCCAATGCGGAAAGCATCTGCCGGCTCATGTCGGTTGGTTGGTTTAGGGACAAAAGGTAAGGCGAATTATAAAACGGAAGGACCAGTGTGAAAGTTTTCATAAAATCGCCGATCCGCTTGACAAATCCCTCAAAAAATCTTAAATTGCAGGTTAATGAACATCGTCAGAATATTTGCGTAATAACCCTTTGTCCCTGTGAAATTGACTTTACGCTACACGGAGAACTGAATGAAACCTTGATTTTGCGACTATCGAAGACATTGATCTGAACCCGTTTTTTACTCATTTAAATAGCTTCCCATGATCATTATGCTAATCTTTCTGGCAGCCCTGCTGTTGGTCAGGCTTGACCTGGTAAACCGGGCTTCCTCGCGATTCTGATAGATGTTAAATTTTCTTGCTTAGGACTGATTCTGACATCTCATCATGAAACAACAGTGCCTGGCCTTGATATCTCAGGGTCAGGCACGCCTGTTTTTAACCCATATTAACTTCGACTTCGCTCAGTTCCCCAACTGCCAACTGACAACTGACGACTTACGACTTACCACTTACGACTTACCACTTACGACTTACCACTTACGACTTACCACTTACGACTTACCACTTACCACTATCTCCGTCTCACCGCATCAAACATCTCCTTGATCTCCTCCAGTTTGAAAATATCGGCGTATCCGGATGCCAATACGTACTCCATGTCCCCCTGCACAAAAACATAGCGAAAACCGAAACACTCCGCGCCTTCGATGTTGTTCTGATAGATGAACCCATCCTCGGTTTCCTCCACCACCTTGCTGAAATACCGTGAATCCCTGACCAGGTCGAGCTGCTCGGCCTTGAGGCTGGAAATATCATTGGTCCTGGCCGCAGAAGACAGGATCTGGATCGAATAAAAATCTCCTTTTTTGACGGTGACGTCCTGGACGAATCCCATCTTTTTGGACCTGACCACCGCACTGTCCGGGGCGTATACGGTGATGGGAAGCCCGTATTCCAGCAGGTCCAGCTTTTTCCAGTTGTCGGAAGGATCGCGATGGCAGGCAATCAAAGCGATGAGCCCGGCGGAGGTCAATACTGCGATCAGTTGTTTCATAGTCCGGTTTTTATTTGAGGTAATTATTCCAAATGTAAGAAGAATACCTGACAGATTTATTTGAAGCCGGGCGGATCCGGAAAACCATAAAATTGATTCGATTGTGCCGAATGTTCCGATCAGACTGGCCAACCGACAGGCGCCCAATCGAACCAATCGAACCAATCGGATCAATCGGATCAATCGGATCAATGCATTTGGTCAAACACCCGCACGATCTCCAGCACCTGCCAGATGTCGTCGTAGTGTTTCTTGACCTGGTCGAAACCCAGATTGGAATAAAAGATCTCCGGTTCGAGAAGGTCTTCGGAAGTGCCGAGCGCTGCATATATTTTTCGGTCCTCGAACGCGATATACAGGTCGTGACCGGTTTTTTTGTAATATTCGTACAGGGCGTCCTGCATGGGTTTGGTCAGCACATCGTGCACAACGGTTTCCTCAGTGGCGTAGACGATGAAGTTGTCCCTGAATTTGACGGATTCGATCTCATCCGCTACGTCTTTCCCTTCTTTCCAGGCAAAGTTCTTCATCGCGCGGGTGAGGTGTTGTCGCTGCCGGCGGGGCCATACGCGGACCGATCCGCTCGTTTCCTCGTTGAAGGTAGCCAGCACGTAGATGCCCTGGAAAACCACCCGGAGCTGGTTGGCCACACTGGAGACTTCCCGAACCGACAATTCACAGAGCTCGAACGGCATTTCACCGATCTTGCCTGCGATGTAGTCTTCGCCTTCATAATAATCGAACTTCCCCTCGAAAAGCCCCGAAGCCTTGAATTCGGATTTGCCGATGGACTTCTCAGGGTCGTAATGGAGTTCGCCGACATTGGGCCGCGTTTGGATATAGCTCAGGATCTGCTTGACGATGGCGGGTTTGTAGGTTTTCACAAACCGCTTGACGCTCAGGTAGAGCTGAACGCCGTAAAAGGCGACCGGTATCATAATGAACAAGGCCAGGGCCGCAATGCCGAGGTAGAGCTGGAAAATGAAAAGGGCAAAGATGAGCAGGCCCGACCCCAGCAGCAACCTGACCAGACGCCGCCGGCGCCTTTCCATCCGGATCAACTCGGGGTGAATGGCATGGTTGTAAAACAACTGAAGTGATTTGTCCTTGACGTCCATTTTTTTTCAGCTCGAATGCCAAAAATAAGGGATTCCCGGAAAAAAGAAACGTGCACCCCGAAATCTTCGAAGTGCACGTTGCCCAGGCCTGTAAGAAAGACCTTTGCTCCAATCAGTTCGACATAGCGTTGACGTGCTTGGTCAGACTGCTTTTCAGGTTGGATGCTTTATTGGCATGCCAGGTGTTTTTCTTGGCCAGTTTGTCAACCATGCTCAACACCTTGGGCAGGAATTTCTCCGCTTCGTCGGTATCTTTCATTTCCCGGAGCTTTTGGATCGCCGTACGGGTGGATTTCTTGTAATAACGGTTTTGAAGACGTTTCTTTGCGTCTTGACGGATACGCTTCAAAGAAGATTTATGGTGCGCCATCGTAAAATAATTCTCGTTTGTTTAGATCGTAGTAAAAATCGGAGCGCAAATTTAGACGTTTTTAGCATTTCAAAAAAGTTTTTTGTGAATTTTTGCCTTAAACTTTTTCTCAGGCAGCATTTTTACCCGTTCACCGATCTCTTAATCATAATTTAAAACTGCTATGATGAAAGGACATGCACTCCTGTTTTCTCTTCTTTTCCTGGCGGCCGGCCTGAAGGCCCAGCTTTGGCTGGAGATCGGCGGCAAAGCCAATTACGGCCTGACCGGTTATTACAACAAGAACATCATCAATGACCGGCAGCACGATTTCTCCCTCAACGGCGGCCTGGCCTACGGCGGCGTTATCGGGTTGAACATCGGCGATTACCACGGCTTCAACATTGAAGGCCTAAAGGCCACCTCCCAGCAAAAACTGTCCTACCGGGATCTGCTTGCCGATATCGACAACGTGCTCCAGTGGGAAACCTTCGACCTTTATTTCCTCTACCGCTATTATTCGGAAAGCGGCGCCTACTTTGAGATCGGCCCCAAGCTTTCCAAAGTAAAACTCGTTGAACAAACCCTGGAAAAAAGCCTTTCCGATGTCAAGGACCTGTACGAGGACCAATACCTCTCAGCGGCGCTCGGCCTGGGCGGATTCCTGGCGGGCACCGATATTTTTACCCTCAAGCTCGGGATCAGGCTGGAATACGCCTTTCAGGATTTTGTCAACGAAGCGGGCATGGACAGCGGCCATCCCGCACCGTATACTTCCTACAGCTCCTACACCCCGACCCACCCCGTGCGGGCCACCATCGGCATTGAGCTCAATTTCGGCGTAGGCGGCGTTGCGCAGGCTTCCTGCGGCCGGCGCAGGCTCATGTTCGGTACGCGGTACCGCTAATGCGATTGTAACAGGCCTTAAACAATACCCCGGCGCCGGAATTGCCGGCGTCGGTGGGGCCCCGGCCTTTCGGCACAGATAGAAGCATAGGGGCTAAAATTGAGAAAAATACTACCTTGGCCGTTGGAATCCAACTTTTACAAATCATGAACGGCCGAAGAACCTTCCTGAAGAACGCTTTGATCACGACAGCTGCCGTCAGTGTCGCCGGATGTACGGCCTCCGCAGTTGAACCAAAGGACGAAAAAACTTCCAAGAAAAATCCGAATTCCCATCCGGGCATTCCCCTTGCCATCGCCACCTGGCCCAACCTCCGTGCAACAGACCTGGCTATGCAGGCCATTGTGTTCGGCGGTTCGGCGCTGGATGCCGTTGAAGCTGGCGCCAAGGTGCCTGAAGCGGATGCCGGAGATTCTTCCGTAGGCTACGGCGGTTTGCCCGACAAGACCGGCGTCGTAACCCTCGATGCCTGCATCATGGACGATAAGGGCAACGCGGGCAGCGTCACTTTCCTCCAGCATATATTGCACCCCATCTCCGTAGCCCGCAGGGTAATGGAAAAGACGCCGCACGTGATGCTCAGCGGCGAAGGCGCACTGCAGTTCGCCCTCGAAGAAGGGTTTAAAACCCAGGACCTGATGACCGACTCCAGCCGGGTAGCCTGGAACAAGTACCGCGAAGAAATGCAAGGTAAAGCCATCGGTGAAGCCAATCACGATACCATCGGCATCCTGGCCATCGACCGCCAGAACAGGATCTCGGGGGCGTGCTCCACCAGCGGCGCCGCCTGGAAAATGCACGGCCGGGTAGGGGACTCTCCCATTATCGGAGCCGGATTGTACGTCGACAACGAAGTCGGGGCGGCAACCTCGACAGGCCTCGGCGAACTGGTGATGAAAACCGTGGGCTCTTTCCTGATCGTGGAACTGATGCGCAACGGCGCAACCCCGCAGGAGGCCTGCGAAACGGCTGTCCGGCGGATCCGGGACAAATATTTCGCTGACGGCGGGAAAGATGTCCCGCAGGTAGGTTTCATTGCCGTCAACAAGGCCGGCGAACACGGCGCGTATTCCCTCGTCAACGGCTTTTCCTACTCCCTTTACCAGGGTGAAACCAACGAAGTATACGAAGCCGAATCCCTGATCAATGCCGGTTAACCCAATGGAAAAAATTCTGTCTGTACCCACCCTGGCCGATATCCTGGCCACCCATGAGGCTATTCAGCCCTATATCCACCGGACGCCGGTGATGACAAGCCAGTCGCTCGACGAACTGAGCGGCGCCAGGCTGTTCTTCAAGTGCGAGAACTTCCAGAAGATCGGCGCCTTCAAAATGCGCGGCGCCATGAGTGCGGCCCTTCGCCTGACGGATGCGGAAAAAGCCGGAGGGCTGGCTACCCATTCCAGCGGCAACCACGCCCAGGCAGTGGCGCGGGCAGCCAAAATCCTCAATGTGCCGGCCTATATCGTTATGCCCGATAATGCGCCCGAGGTCAAACAGACCGGCACGCGGGCGTACGGCGCAGAGATCATCTTCTGCAAACCTACCCTGGAAGCCCGGGAAACGACCCTGAACGAGGTCGTTGCAAAAACCGGAGCGGCGTTTATCCACCCCTTTGACAATTACGATGTGATCGCCGGCCAGGCCACTTCAGCCAGGGAACTCTTTGAAGAAGGGCCGCTGTTCGATGCCGTTATCGCCCCGATCGGCGGCGGCGGATTGATGAGCGGAACGGCGCTGGCAACGCATTACCTGGTGCCCGAAGCCAGGGTATACGGCGCCGAACCCAAGGCGGTGGACGATGCCTGGCGATCCAAAAAATCCGGCCATATCGAACTGAATACCTCCACCGATACCATTGCCGACGGCCTGAAAACCAACCTGAGCGAAAAGACCTTCGACATCATCAACCGGCTCGTCAACGACATCTTTACCGTGTCGGAGGAGGAGATCGTCAACGCCATGCGCCTGATCTGGGAGCGGATGAAAATTGTCGTGGAGCCGTCCTGTGCCGTACCCTTTGCCGCGATCCTGGCGAATCCCGGGCCGTTCGCAGGCAAAAAAGTGGGCATAATCCTGACAGGAGGCAATGTCGACATGGCCAAATTGCCGTTTCTGGGCAATTAACTTTATCGGATCGCAAAAAATAAAATTCTTCTTTGGCATTTTTTGAATTCCGGCATATCTTGCAGGGCAATGATTATTAAACGCCAAAGATGTGAATTCGACAAACATTAAAGACCCGGAGTATTTCCATAAGGTAGTGGATTGTCAGTATGCTTGTCCCGCCCACACTCCGGTACCCGAGTACATCAGGCTGATCGCGGCCGGTCGCTACTCTGATGCCTATCTGATCAACTGGGAATCCAATGTATTTCCGGGCGTTCTGGGGCGTACCTGCGATCGCCCCTGCGAACCTGCCTGCCGCCGCGGCCGGGTAGAGGAAGAACCCGTTGCCATTTGCCGGCTCAAACGGGTTGCTGCGGACAACAAAACCGATGATGTGCTGATGCATATGCCCAAAGGGCCGTTTGCGCCCAACGGCAAAAAGATCGCCCTCATCGGCGGCGGCCCGGCTTCCCTGACCGTCGCCCGTGACCTGGCCCCGCTGGGTTACGAGATCCACCTCTACGATGATCAGGAACTCGGCGGCGGCATGATGCGCAGCCAGATCCCGGCATTCCGCCTCCCGGAATCGGTGCTCAACGAGGAAGTCGACTATATCCTGAGATTGGGCATCCATACGCATTTCAAAACCTACGTGAACAGCATGAAGGAGGTCCTGGAAAAGGACTACGATGCGGTTTTTGTAGGAACAGGAGCGCCCAAGGGCGGCGACCTGCCCAAACTCCCCGGCAGATGGGACGCCGCCGACCATATCCATATCGGCATTCAGTGGCTGTCCAGTGTCGCCTTCGGCCATACCGACAAGATCGGCCGGAAAGTTATCGTCCTGGGCGGCGGAAATACGGCAATGGACTGCTGCAGGACCGCCAGGCGGCTCGGCGGCGAAGAGGTCAAAGTGGTCGTCCGCAGCCCGTTCAAGGATATGAAGGCTTCCCCCTGGGAAATCGAAGACGCTATGCGCGAGGATATCCCGATCCTCAACTGCATGCCGCCGAAGGAATTCGTTATCGAGAACGGCAAACTCAAAGGCGTGCTTTTCGAAAAGGTCAAGGCGGTTTATGACGAGAACGGCCGGCGCAGCCTCGTACCCACCGGGGAGCCCGATGAGTTGATCGAAGCCGACGACGTGTTGGTCGCGATCGGCCAGGAAAACAGCTTTCCCTGGATCGAAAGGGACCTTGGGATCGAATTCGGAAAATGGGATATGCCCGTTCTGGACAAGACCACCTTCCAGTCGACCCTCAGCAAGGTCTTCTTCGGCGGCGATGCGGCCCTGGGGCCCAAGAATGTCATCACGGCAGTTGCACACGGCCATCAGGCAGCCATCTCCATCGACCTCTATTGCCGGGAAAAGGACCTGTTCGAACGGCCGGCGCCCACCACCAACCTGATCCATATGAAAATGGGCATCCACGAATGGGCTTATGACAGCGCTGTGGTGCCGGATCAACGGTACAAGGTGCCCCATGCCGTTAAGGAGGTCACCCTGGTCAACCGGAAAATGGAAGTGGAACTCGGATTCGATCAACCCACCGGCTTCAAGGAGGCCCAGCGGTGTTTCAACTGCGACGTCCAGACGGTGTTCAATACATCGCGCTGCATTGAATGCGATGCCTGCGTGGATATCTGCCCGACCTCCTGCATCACCTTTACCGCCAACGGAGAGGAAGAAGACCTGCGAACCAGGCTCACCGCTCCGGCAATCAACCTGGAACAGGATCTGTATGTTTCGGACAACCTGCCGACCGGAAGGGTGATGGTCAAGGATGAAGACGTTTGCCTCCATTGCGGCTTATGCGCCGAAAGGTGCCCGACAGCCGCCTGGGATATGCAGCAATACCTCTACGCTGTGACAAAAGCGACTAAAATATTGGTTTAATCACGATGTGGCGTCAGCCAGGCAATAAACACGGATGAAAAATTCTGAAACTTCGAACGAAATGCCGGTACCCGTCAACGGTAAATCCCATCTGGGGCCGGTCATTGTCAATGACATGGTGATCCGGTTCGCCAATGTGAACGGAACCGGGTCCGCCAGCGCGAATAACCTGTTTGCAAAGTCCATCTTCCGGATGGGGATTCCCGTATCGCCCAAAAATATTTTTCCGTCGAATATCCAGGGCCTGCCGACCTGGTATGAGGTCCGGATCAGCGACAAAGGATACCTCGGCCGCCGGGAAGGCATCGACCTGATGGTGTCCATCAATCCGCAAAGCATGCTCAAGGACGTGGCGTCCGTGCGTGAAGGCGGTTACTTCATTTATGACAATACCAAGCCCCTCCACAGTGACTTTTTCCGGGAAGGCATCCATTTCCTGGGCATACCGATGACCCGGCTCACCATGGAGCATTTCCAGGACCCCCGGGGCAGGTTGCTGTACAAGAACATCATCTACGTCGGCGCTTTGACGGCCCTGCTGAACATGGACGAGGAAGTGGTCAGGGATATCATCAGGGAGCAGTTCAAAAAGAAGGAAAAGCTCATTCCCAATAACCTGCTCGCCCTCGAACTGGGGGTTAAATACGCCCGGGAGCATTTTGATTGCCCGCTTCCGATCCGGGTGGAAAAGCGGGATTACGTACAAAACAGCATCCTTGTCGACGGCAATACGGCTTGCGGCCTTGGCGCGATCTATGCCGGCGCAACGGTAGCAGCCTGGTATCCGATCACGCCTTCCACTTCGGTGGTGAACGCTTTTGAAAAATACGCCAAACGGCTCAGGGCAACCCCTGAAGGCAAAATGAAGGTGGCTGTGGTGCAGGCCGAAGATGAACTGGCCGCCATCGGCATGGTCATCGGCGCCTCCTGGAACGGGGCCCGCTCCTTTACCGCCACCAGCGGCCCCGGCGTCAGCCTGATGAACGAATTCCTGGGGCTGGCTTACTTCGCAGAGATCCCCGCGGTACTGATCGACGTGCAGCGGGGCGGGCCCTCCACCGGCATGCCGACCCGCACCCAGCAGTCGGACCTGATCCTGGCGGCCTATGCTTCCCATGGGGACACCAAGCACGTACTGCTCTTCCCCAGCACGCCTACCGAGTGTTTCGACATGACGGCGGAGGCTTTTGACCTGGCCGAGCGCCTCCAGACCCCGATCATGGTGATGACCGACCTCGATCTGGGTATGAACGAACATATGACGGCGCCCTTTTCCTGGGACGACAAAAAAAGGTACGACCGCGGGAAGGTCCTTTCCGCCGAAGACCTCGACAACCTCAAGGAGTTCGGCCGTTACCTCGATGTGGACGGCGACGGCATCACCTACCGCACTATTCCGGGGGTGCACCCGGACAAGGGCTCCTTCTTCACCCGCGGAACGTCCCGCGACGAGTACGCCAGATACACGGAAGAGGGGGCGCCATATCAGCGGAACATGGACCGGCTGGTCAGAAAATGGCATACGGCCAAAGGGTTGGTGCCCAAACCGGAGTTCTACCAGCATAAAACGGAGAGCAATTTCGGCATGATCTTCTTCGGCACTTCCACCTATGCCGCACTTGAAGCCCTTGACCTGTTGCAGGCTGAGGGCCACGGCATAGATGCCATGCGCATCAAATCCTTTCCGTTCACGGAAGAGGTGGAACGCTTCATTGACGACCACGAAATCGTCTTTGTCATCGAACAGAACCGGGATGCCCAGATGCGGTCGTTGCTGATCAACGAACTGGAGATCAACCCGAAGAAACTGATCAGGATCCTCCACTACGACGGATTTCCGATCACAGCGGATACCATTGCCCGGCAAATCCAGAAAGGCATTCTGGTTTCCTGATCCAATTGTTAAAAATCTGGCGCCGGCCGGGCAACCTCCGGCGCCGACAAGGATAAAATCATGAGTTATCAAAGACCTGTTTTCCGGCACCCTTCATTGTCCAAGAACGAAGTGGGATTTACCCGGGCCGATTACGAAGGCGCCATTTCGACCCTCTGTGCCGGATGCGGCCACGACTCGATCAGCGGATCGATCGCTCAGGCCTGTTATGAAATGTCCATCGAGCCGCACCGGCTGGCCAAGTTGTCCGGCATCGGCTGCTCGTCCAAAACGCCGACCTATTTCCTGGGGAAATCCCACGGCTTCAATTCGGTGCACGGGCGGATGCCTTCCGTGGCAACCGGCGCGTTATTGGCCAACAAGGACCTGATCTACCTGGGCGTTTCCGGCGACGGCGATACGGCCTCCATCGGGATGGGGCAGTTTGTGCATGCGGTCCGGCGCAACCTCAATATGGTGTACATCGTTATGAACAACGGTTGCTACGGCCTTACCAAGGGGCAGGACTCGGCTACTGCGGATGCAGGATCGATCAACAAAAGCGGATCGGCCAATCCATTCCAGGCGATCGACCTGGTCGGCCTGGGGCTTGAGCTGGGCGCTACCTTTGTCGCCCGCAGTTTTTCCGGGGATAAGACCCAATTGGTGCCCCTGATCAAAGCGGCCATTTCCCATCCGGGTTTTGCCCTGATCGACGTCCTGTCGCCGTGTGTGACCTTCAACAACAACCCGGGGTCCACCAAGTCGTATGATTTCGTACGGGCGCATATGGAAGCCACCGCTACGGTTGATTTCGTACCTGAGAAAAAGGAGATTACCGTGGATTATGACGAGGGAACCTCCAGGAGGCTCAAATTGCACGACGGCTCCTATATCCAATTGCAGAAACTGGCCGACAACTGGGATCCGATGGACCGCGACAGCGCATTGGTGGCGCTCAATGAAGCGCGCGCCAAAAACGAGATCCTGACCGGTCTGCTCTATGTGCAGCCGGAAAGCCGTAACCTGCACGGCCTGCTCAATACCGTTGATACGCCTTTGAATGAATTGAAGGAGGAGGATCTTTGTCCGGGGGCGGCGACGCTTGATAGCATCAATCAAGGTTTTCGGTGATAGCTGGTATTTGATGCTTGACTTGTTAAATCAAGGGTTTACTTTTGGTTTTTTCTTGATAAGCTTTTGATTTTCTTATCGTTGCTTCTGGTTTTTGTCCCTTTTTTGGCATTGCCCCAAAAAAGGAACCAAAAAAACGCTAGGACAGCAAACTCTCGGTCATGCGCCTTTGGTCACTGGCTTATTTTTGTCTTTTTGATTTTTTTTGTTGGTTTTTTTGGCATTGCCCCAAAAGGAACCAAAACGCTAGGACAGCAAACTCGGGCTGCGCCTTTGGTCCACTGGACCAAGCCGGCGAATGTTCAAGCACTGCTGTCCGGCCGCGCGCGCCGTCTTCGTTAAGTGCGTTTTTGGTAGTTGACGGGCGTCCGTAGGGCGTTGCTTTTGGTTGTTTGTGAGGTGTCAAGCGGCAACTTCCCGTTGCTTCTTGACTTGTTAAATCAATGTGTCACTTGTTTACTTTTGGTTTTTTCTTGATAAGCTTTTGATTTTCTTATCGTTGCTTCTGGTTTTTGTCCCTTTTTTGGCATTGCCCCAAAAAAGGAACCAAAAACGCTAGACAGCAAACTCGGCGCGCCTTTGGTCCACTGACGGCGAATCTCACACTGCGTCCGGCCGCGCGCGCCGTCTTCGTTAAGGGCGTTTTGATAGTTGACGGGCGTCCGTAAGGCGTTGCTTTGTTTGGGGTCCGGACTTCCGTTTTGATTGATGAGGTGACTTTTGGTTTTTCTTTTTTATTTTGTTTGTTGCTTCTGGTCTTTGTCCCTTTTTGGCATTGCCCCAAAAAGGAACCAAAAACGCTAGGACAGCAAACTCATTCCATTCGGTCACTGCTGTCCGGCGCGCGCGCCGTTTCGTCAAGGGCGTTTTAGGTAGTTGACGGGCGTCCGTAGGGCGTTGCTTTTGGTTGTTTGTGTGGTGTCAAGCGGCAACTTCCGTTGCTTCTTTACTTGTTGGTTAAATGCAAATGTAAAAGAAAAATGCGAAATTTAAAGTGGCGGCCGTTCATTTGGAGCGTTCGTTGTGTGGAAAATCCGGGAATATCCGTGAATGAACGAACCCCAGCGAGTTCCGGCATCAGCAGATGGGCCGTAAGAAATTGGCCGAATGGAGTGGCCGCCGAATACTGTTTGAGCCGACCTGAGAAATCAAGCAAAGCAGGCAGCCAGCAATCACAAAACGACAACAAAACTGAGGGCGAGTTTATTCTGCAACGGAATGCAGGGCAATTTAGGCACAGTGCGTAGCCGGCTTTTGGTTACTTTCTTTGGCGCCAAAGAAAGTGACAACTAAGCACGCCAAGAAGAAAATCGGAGTGAAGGTTGTTTTACCTTTTTAGGGTTTTGTTCTATCGTTGCTTTGGTTTTGTCCCTTTTGGCATTGCCCAAAAAGGAACCAAAAACTAGGACAGCAAACTCTTCCATTCGGTCACTGCTGTCCGGCCGCGCGCCGTTCGTAAGGGTTTTGGTATTGACGGCGTCCGTAGGGCGTTGCTTTGGTTGTTTGTGTGGTGTCAAGCGGAACTTCCGTTGCTTTTACTTGTTGATCAAATCAAAGAAAGAAAAATGGTAAAAGTGGCGGCCGTTCATTTTTGGAACGTTCGTTGTGTGGAAAATCCGGGAATATCCTGGTTGAATGGAAATCGAACACTGCCAGCGAGGGTTCCGGCATCAGCAGATGGGCCGTTAAGAAATTGGCCGGAATGGAGTGGCCGCACAGAATACTGTTTGAGCCTGACCTGAGAAATTAAGGCAAAGCCAGGCAGCCAGGCAATCACAAAAAACAGACAACTGCAAAAAACTGAGGGCGAGTTTATTCTGTGCAACGGAATGCAGGGCAATTTTAGGCACAGATGCGTAGCCGGAGCCTTTTCTTTGGTTACTTTCTTTTGGGCGCCAAAAGAAAGTGACAAGAACAAAGGCAACGTGCGGAATGCAAAATGTAAAAGAAAAAATGCGAAATGTAAAAGTGGCGGCCGTTCATTTTTGGAACGTTCGTTGTGTGGAAAATCCGGGAGTATCCTGGTTGAATGGACATCGAACACTGCCAGTGAGGGTTCCGGCATCAGCAGATGGGCCGTTGCGACATTGGCCGGAATGGAGTGGCCGCACAGCATACTGTTTGAGCCTGGCCCGAGAAATTAAGGCAAAGCCAGGCAGCCAGGCAATCAAAATAACCAGGCAACAGCCAAGATCTCAAGGCGAGTTTATTCTGTGCAACGGAATGCAGGGCAATTTTAACATAAATCAAGCCAGATCAGCGTAAATAACCGCCCGATCCACCTTATCCGGCAGGGGGCCGAATACGCTCAGTTTCAATTCGGCCATATTGCGGCCGGCCCGGGCACAGTTCTCCGGCGTATGGCCGTCCAGCCAGGCGGTGATATAGCCCGACCAGAAGGCGTCGCCTGCGCCGGTGGTGTCTTTGACGGGTACCTTGCGGCCGGAGATGAAATGCATGCCTCCTTTGGATGAACCTGCCAGACAGCCTTCTCCGCCCATGGTAATGCAGGCTTCCCCGGCTCCCAGGTCGAGGAAAAAGGCGGCTGCCCGTTCCGGATCTTTCATCGGGTGGTTGTAGAGCCGTTCCCAGTCCACTTCGCTGACCTTGATGAGGGCGCCTAACTGCGCAAATTCCCGGACCAACGCCTGGGCTTCGGCCTGATCCGGCCAGATTTTGGCGGCGTAATTGGCGTCGAGACTGAGCTGGCAACCCGCGGCAGCGGCTTTCCGGGCGGCGGCTATGATCGCACCCTGAGCCGGTTGACGGCTGATCCCGAAGCAGGTGGTGTGGAAAAGGGTGAGCTGTGGCCACAGCTCGTCGGGCAATTGACTGCTGTCTATTTCCGAATCTGCCATCCGGTAGGCTTCGAAGTTGGAGACGTTTTTGGAACGCGTAACGAGGATCAGGGTTGAAGGCATGGCGACCCGGCGTATCGGGCTGGTATCAACCCCGGTCCGGGCTACGGTATTCACCAGGAAATCACCCATATCATCCTGCCCGACGGTGGCCGCCAGGCGGGCGTTATTGCCCAGGCGGGCCATGTTCATGCACCAATTGGCGGGACTGCCGCCCTGAATGCGTTTGAAACTGGAAACGGAATCGAAAGAATCAGCAAAGTCTGCACTGAGGAAGTCGATCAAAAGTTCTCCTGCGCCGAGGACATCCACGGGCCGGGTCCGTCTGCTGGTCATGATTAGTCGCTTTGTTTGTTCCTGCTAAGGTATTAAGACAATTTCAGTTCTGGGATTTTTTCTTCCTGGAGGCGGGGAGGGGAGAGGGGGTGAGGGTGAGAGAGAGTGAGAGGGTGAGAGAGGGTGAGAGAGGGTGATGCTTCGGCTTCGGGCCACTAGTGGCGTCACTTCGGCGGATGAGCGGCTCGTAGTTGCTCATTTTGTACGGTTGCGGGGGAGGCGGTTTGCAGCCTGCCGGCCGTTTTTAGGGATGTTTCAAAAATCCTTCCCACTTTTTCCCACCGATTTACCCGATTTCCCGAAATTTTGATGCTTCAGAAAGTCGTATAATTCAAGGAATTGTAAATTTAATTTTAAAACGCCTATTGGTTTGTAATCAAAAAATGAACGATTTGTAACTAAAAAAGGGTTATTTGCTTGTTGAACGTGTAAGTTGGTGGGAAAATTTGTCAAAAAATGAAAAAAAAGTGGAAAAAAGTGGTAAATTGTGGAAAGAACCCTTACTTTTGGGGTAATCAATCGGAGCACAATGGCTCTTTCGAACTTACTGGGGGAATATGATTGCAAGCTGGATCCGAAAGGGCGTATGCGGATGCCCTCCGGGTTGATCTCCCAATTGGGCGAAGAAGGAAAGAATGGATTTGTGCTCAACCGCGGTTTTGAAAAATGTCTGGTATTGTACCCGCGGGCCCTTTGGGACCAGATCGCGGAAGAGGTCAATCAGTTGAACCTCTACAAGCCGGAAAACAGGGAATTCGCCCGTTATTTTTTCAGGGGCGCCCAGGAGATCAGCCTGGATGCAGCGGACCGGATCCTGCTGTCCAAGCGATTGACGGATTATGCAGGGATTGACAAAGACGTCATCCTGTCGGCCTACAGCGGCCGGATTGAAATTTGGGCTAAAGAAATTTATGATACGATGTTGGATCAGGAGCCGGAAGATTTCGCCAACCTGGCCAACAAAGTACTCGGCAAAGAAGATAAAAGGTCGGAATAATGGCTTATCACGTTCCGGTTCTGGCAAAGGAGTGTATGGAACTTTTAGCTATCCGACCTGAAGGCGTATATGTTGATGTTACTTTTGGCGGCGGAGGACATTCCCGCCTGATTTTGGAGAAGCTCGGCGGCAAAGGCCGTCTGATCGCTTTTGACCAGGATGAAGACGTAAAGGCAAATGAAATTTTGGACCCCCGTTTTACCCTTGCCCAACACAATTTCAGGATTTTTAGACGCTTCCTGCGATTGGAAGGTGTGGACAAGGTAGATGGGATTCTGGCCGATCTCGGTGTTTCCAGCCATCAGCTGGATGTGCCGGAACGGGGTTTTTCCCACCGTTTTGACGAAGTGTTGGACATGCGAATGGACCAGCGCTCCGAACGTACGGCGGCTGATCTGATCAATACCTACGACGAGTCTCAGCTCCTTGAGGTATTCAGTCGCTATGGAGAAGTGCGCAATTCGCGTTCCCTGGCCGCAAGGCTGGTAGCCGAACGTTCAAAGCGCCCCTTACGGTCAGTCAATGACCTGCTGCAGGCTATTGATCCCCTTATCCGGGGCGACCGGCAGCGTTACCTCTCCCAAGTTTTCCAGGCCTTGCGTATCGAACTCAACGACGAAATGGGCGCCCTGCGCGATTTCCTCGAACAGTCCCTTGACTCCCTGAAACCCGGAGGAAGGATAGTGGTGATCTCCTATCACTCCCTCGAAGACCGGATGGTGAAGAATTTCTTCCGGTCCGGTTCGGTTGACGGTGAAATCAAGCAGGATTTTTTCGGGAACATCTACCGTCCTTTCGAACTCCTGACCAAAAAAGCGATTGCTCCCGGCGAAGAAGAACTTCGGCTCAACCCGAGGTCGCGCAGCGCAAAATTGCGCGCAGCAGTTCTCGCCCCCTCTCCAGCTGAGTAATCCCGGCAAATTCCGTTTTGCCGCAAAGTATAGGTTATGGCCAAGAAGAGAAAAAGTTTCAAGTTTTCCGAGTCCGTGTTGAATAACCTGGCATTCATCGCATTCCTGGGTTTTCTGGCGACCATTTATATCGCCAATACCCATTATGCCGACCGGAATATCCGGAATATCCAGGTGCTGAATAAGGAGGTGCGCGAAATGCGCTGGCATTATATGTCGCTCCAGTCGGAAAACATGTTCAACAGCCTCCGGTCCGAAGTGGAGTCTCGCGTAAAAGACGAAGGACTCCGGCTCTCCAGAGGCAAACTCATGAAAGTTGCCATTTCCGATTAACCCCCTTTAACCTTAATCCTTTAACCTTCACCCTCATCCCATGGAAATTAAAAACGAGGTGCTTTACAGGGTTTATTTTCTGCTCGGCCTTTTTGTGGTCCCGGCAGCCCTGACCCTCGTTTACCGCACGTTCCAGATCGGTGTCATTCAACAGGATAAATGGAAAGGGATGATCCGGGAAGCCAAGCATATCCAGGAGCGCGAGATCGAGGCCGAACGCGGCAGCATCATGGCGAACGACGGCAGTTTGCTGGCCACCTCCGTTCCGATCTTTGACCTGTTCTTTGACCCGCAGGCCCCTTCCGACGAGGACTTCAACGAACACGTGGATTCGCTGGCTTATTGCCTGGCCACCTACGTCGATAATTCCTATACGGTAGGCGCCATGCGCGACCACCTGATCAAACTCCGGACGGACTCCACCTACAATAAGAGCCGCAACGTTCCCATCAAACGCAAGGTGCTCTATGCCGAAAAGCAACGGATCGAGGAATTCCCGCTGTTCAATCTCGGTCAGTTCAGGGGCGGTTTGATCGCCAGAAAGCGCAGTGAGCGCAGGCGGCCCTTCGGGTTGCTCGCCCGCCGCACCATCGGCTACATCCGGGAAGAAGCCAAACCCATCGGCCTGGAAGGCAAATTTGATCAGGTGCTGGGCGGCGAACCGGGCAAGGAACTGACCATGTTCCTGGTAGACCCTAAACACGACCTCTGGAAACCGCAAAATAACCTGACCGCCATTGAGCCGCGCAACGGCGATGATGTGGTCACCACCATTGACATCAATATACAGGATATCGCTGAAGACGCGCTGCTCCGGGCCATGGAACGCCACGATGCAGAGTGGGGAACGGTCGTTGTCATGGAAGTGAACACCGGCGCCATCAAGGCCATCGCCAATATCGGCCGGGAATCGGACGGTTGGTACGAGTCCTACAACTACGCGATCGGAAACGCCACCGAACCCGGGTCGACCTTCAAACTGGCCTCCATGATGGCCATGCTGGAGGACGGGTACATCAGCCTGGAAGATTCCGTTGATATCGAACACGGTAAGACGACTTTTTATGACGAGGAGCTCGAGGATTCATCTCCCCTGAGCGCTACTATGGATACTATTTCCGTCCGGCAGGCCTTTGAAATGTCCTCCAACGTGGGGATGGCCAAGCTGGTCAACGAACACTATGGCAATAAAGGACTGGAATCGGCAGCGCATTTCATTGACCGGCTCCGCGAATTCAACCTGAATTTGCCCACCGGCATCGAGTTGGATGGCGAGGCCAGTCCTTTTATCAAAGATCCGAACGACAAGGACAGCCAATGGAGCGGTACGACCCTGCCCTGGATGGCCATCGGCTATGAATTGCAGATCACGCCGCTGCAAATGCTGACCTTGTACAACGCGGTAGCCAACAACGGACGGGAAATGAAACCCTACCTCGTTTCCAGCATACAACGCTACGGCGAAACGGTGCGGACCTTCCCGCCGACCGTGATCAAACGCAGGATCGCCTCAAAGGAGACGATCAGACAGGTCAAATCCCTGCTCGAAGGCGTAGTGGAGCGGGGTACGGCTTACAAACTGAAATCCGACCAGTACAATTTTGCCGGTAAAACGGGTACCGCCCAGATCAATTATCGCCGAGGCATCCGGGGCAATCTCGTAGGCGGCTATCAGGCCTCCTTCGCAGGCTATTTCCCGGCTGAAAATCCGGTGTATTCCTGTATCGTGGTCATCAACAAGCCGCGTCAGGGCGGTTATTACGGCGGCGATGTAGCGGGCCCCGTGTTCAGGGAAATCGCCGACCAGTGCTTCGACGCGCTCATGGAACTGCATCCGGCGATCAACGTAGGAAAGAAACCGCCCATGGCCGGCTGGCGGCTGCCGAACGGCTCCATCGGGTTGAAATCGGATTTCTTTACCATTATGAAGGACCTGCGGATTCCCTTTTCCGGAAACCCGGGTACCGAAATGGCAGTCCTGCAGGTTGCGGCCGATACCTTATCCGTTCAGCCGCGCAGCGTTCAGGCCAACCTGATGCCCAATGTAGTCGGTATGGGACTGCGCGACGCCCTCTACCTGTGCGAGAACAGCGGCATAACCGTAAAGGTGAACGGATTCGGGAAAGTGATCCGCCAGTCGCTGCTGCCGGGCACCCGGGCCAATGGTCAAACCGTCTGGCTTCAACTCGAATGACGGATGGAAGGCAGAAAGTTGAACGAGATCATCGATAAACTGCCGGTCAAAGGATCGGCGGGAAACCTTGAAATACAGATCGGTCAGATCGATTTTGACTCCAGGAAAGCCGGACCCGGGAGCCTGTTCGTCGCTGTAAAAGGGACGCAGGTTGACGGACATGATTTTATCGGCAAGGCCCTGGAGAACGGCGCCGCCGCCATTCTTGCGGAAATGCCTCCTCCTGCGGATTTAGCCGGTAAGACCTGGATTCAGGTCGCCGATTCGGCTGCCGCACTGGGCATGGTCGCCACGGCTTTTTACGGCGATCCGTCCCATCGGATCAGGCTGGTGGGCGTTACGGGCACCAACGGTAAGACCACGGTAGCCACCTTGTTGCACCGGCTTTTTTCCGCGCTGGGGTATCGGTCGGGGTTGCTCAGTACGGTCGAAAACCGGATCGGCGACCAGGTTCTGCCGGCTTCGCATACCACACCCGACGCGGTTTCGCTGAATGCCTTGCTGGCGCGAATGGCGGATGAAGGTTGCGATTACGCCTTCATGGAGGTCAGCTCGCACGCCATCCATCAGAAAAGGGTGAAAGGGCTGTCGTTCACCGGCGGCATTTTTACGAATCTGACCCACGATCATCTGGACTACCACGGCACATTCAAAGCGTACCTGGAGGCGAAAAAGCAGTTCTTTGACGACCTGCCGGCCTCAGCCTTCGCGCTGGTGAATGCCGATGATAAGCACGGTGACGTCATGGTGCAGAACACCAGGGCGAGGATACAGCGGTACAGTTTGCGCAGGCTGAGCGATTTCAAAGCCAAAGTGCTGAGCAATGCGCTGACGGGCCTCCACCTGCGGATCGGCGACCAGGAAGTCTTCACCCGGTTGATCGGCGAATTCAACGCCTACAACCTCCTGGCGGTGTACGGTGCGGCCTGCCTGCTGGACCAGGACCCGACGGAGACCCTGATGGCGCTGAGCCAATTGACCGCTGCGGAAGGCCGGTTCGATTACGTGACGGATCCGGGCAGGCAGATTACGGCAATCGTCGATTACGCCCACACCCCGGATGCCCTTGAAAAGGTGCTGGAAACCATCCGGCAGGTCAAGGAGCCCCGCTCAAAGGTGATCACGGTGGTGGGTTGCGGCGGCGACCGGGACAAGGCAAAACGGCCCAAAATGGCGGCTGCCGCCTGCCGGTTGAGCGACCGGGCGGTGCTCACATCCGATAATCCGCGCACCGAAGACCCGGAAGCCATCCTGCGGGATATGGAGAAAGGGATCCCGGAGCAAGCGCAAAAGACCACCCTCGTTATTGCCGACCGGAAAATGGCCATCCGGACCGCCGTCCAACTGGCCGCACCCGGCGATGTGATCCTCGTGGCAGGCAAGGGCCACGAAAAATACCAGGAAATCAAAGGGGTAAAATATCCCTTCGACGATAAGGAAGTGCTTAAAGAAGCCCTTTCCTGAATAAAAAGGAGAAAACCATGCTGATAGAGATCATTGAATGGCTCAAGAGTATTTTTGGCGAATTTGGCGGCTCGGGGTTGATCAACTATGTCACCTTCCGGGCCGGGGTCGCCACTATCTTGTCACTGATCATTTCTTTGGTCTTCGGCGGGCGTATTATCCGGTTTTTGAAAAAACTGCAGGTCGGCGAAACGGTTCGCGACCTTGGTCTGGAAGGACAGAAACAGAAAGACGGCACACCCACCATGGGCGGCATCATCATTATCATGGCGATCCTCATCCCGTGCTGGCTGATGACCAAGCTGGATAACGTCTATATCATCCTGATGATCGTATCCACCGTCTGGATGGGCATCATCGGTTTTATCGACGATTATATCAAGGTCTTTCTGAAGAACAAAAAGGGCCTCCGCGGCCGGTTCAAGATCATGGGCCAGGTCGGATTAGGGCTGATCATCGGCGTCACCATGCTGGTCAATGACCAGGTGGTGGTCAGGATGGATGCCAAGGAGGCTACCCGACTTCACATCACCGAACAGATCAAGGGTGACAGCATCTTCATCGAAGAGAACCGCGGCTACCCGGAATTGCGGGCGGATTACAAGACCAGTCTGACCAACGTGCCGTTCCTCAAGGGCAACCGCCTGGATTATTCCAGCCTGGTGCCGGCCCCGACAAGGAAAAAGGCGCAGGACTGGGTTTGGATCCTGTTCGTACCGATCGTGATCCTTATTGTCACTTCGGTTTCGAATGCGGCCAACCTGACGGATGGGATCGACGGGCTCGCAACGGGGGTTTCGGGCATCATCGGGGTCACGCTGGGCATATTTGCCTATGTATCCAGTAATGCCATCATCTCCAGTTACCTGGGGATTTTGCACTTGCCGGGAACGGAGGAGCTGGTGATTTTTGCGGCCTGCTTCACCGGAGCGTGCCTTGGGTTTCTCTGGCACAACTCATTTCCGGCGTCGGTCTTCATGGGCGACACGGGGAGTCTGACGCTGGGGGGCATCATCGCCGCCATGGCCATCCTGCTGCGAAAGGAGTTGCTGGTGCCCATTTTCTGCGGCGTGTTCCTGGTGGAAAACCTGTCCGTAGTGATCCAGGTGGCGTATTTCAAGTACACCAAGCGGAAATACGGCGAAGGCAGGCGGATCTTCCGGATGTCGCCGTTGCACCACCACTACCAGAAGGGCGGCATGCACGAATCCAAGATCGTGACCCGCTTCCTGATCATCAGCGTATTGCTGGCCGTTTTTGCCATTTTGACCCTTAAAATACGCTAACCGGAAATGGCAGAAACGGTGATACTCGGAGGCGGTGAGAGCGGGGTAGGGGCGGCGGTGCTGGCCCATAAAGCGGGTTTGAATGTTTTTCTCTCGGATAAAGGTGAAATCCGGGATAAGTATAAACAGGAATTGAACGAAAAAGGCATTCCATACGAGGAAGGCCGGCACGACTGGGACCGCATTCTGGCGGCTTCGGAGGTGATCAAAAGCCCGGGAATACCCGATAAGGTGCCCCTGGTGCAAGCCCTGAAAGTGGCGGGAAAGCCCGTCATTGATGAGGTTGAATTCGCCTCCCGCTACACGGATGCCACCCTGATCGGCATTACAGGCAGCAACGGCAAAACGACGACAACCCTGTTGACCTGGCACCTCCTGCATTCGGCAGGCCTGGATGCCGCGCTGGTCGGAAATGTCGGATTCAGTTTTGCCAGAAGGGTGGCGGAAAGCCCGGCGGCGATCTATGTGCTGGAATTGAGCAGCTTTCAATTGGACGGGATCGTGCGGTTCAGACCGCATATCTCCATCCTGCTGAACATCACGCCGGATCACCTGGATCGGTACGACTACGAGTTTTCCAACTACGTCCGCTCCAAATTCCGGATCGTCATGAATCAGCGTCCGGAAGACCGGTTCCTCTACTTCAGCGAGGATCCCAACGTGATGAACTACCTGAAGAGCCATGAGGTCAAACCGGCCAGACTGGCGATTCACGGCGGGATGATCATGGGGACCCGGATCGAAGTCGTCGGACAGGAATACGACCTGGCCCCGACCCGGTTGCTGGGCAAACACAATGCCGTCAATGCCCTGTTCGCCGCCAATGTTGCGGTCATGATGGGGGTAAAACCGGATAAGATCCGGCAGGGGTTGGAAAGTTTCCAGCCGGCGCCGCACCGGATGGAGGACTCAGGGACCATCAACGGGGTCCTGTTCATCAACGACAGCAAGGCCACCAATGTGGATGCTGTGTTTTACGCCCTGCAGTCTATGACCGTGCCGACGGTTTGGATCGTCGGCGGTCAGGACAAAGGCAACGATTACGGACCGTTGATGCCGCTGGTGAAGGAAAAGGTCAAAGCCATTGTTTGTCTGGGCGCCGATAACAGCAAATTGCTGGCAGCTTTCGGCCCGCTGAACAAACCGGTGGAAGAGGCCGATACCGCGGAATCAGCCGTTGGGAAAGCCCTGGCGCTGGCCGAACCCGGAGAAGTGGTGTTGCTGTCGCCGGCCTGCGCAAGTTTCGACCTGTTCAGGAATTATGAGGACCGGGGCGAGCAGTTCAAAGCGGCTGTTCGGAAGTTGATGGTTGATGATGGTTGATGATGGTTGATGGTGGTTTATAGTGGTTGATGGTGGTTGTTACGGATTTCAACAACAATAAACCCGCCTTCGCCGAGGCTTCGGCGGGCGGGGCAACAACAAACAACAATAAACCCGCCTTCGCCGAGGCTTCGGCGGGCGGAGCAAACAACAATAACAAGATGTCCAATTTTGTAGCACGGATCAATGCGGAACTGAAGGGCGACAAGGCCATCTGGGCAATCCTTGTATTGTTGGCCATTATTTCCCTGCTGGGCGTTTACAGTGCAACGGGTACCTTGGCATACAGGGCTACCGGCGGCAACACCGAATGGTTTTTGCTGAAGCAAGGGTTGATCCTGTTCTTCGGCCTGATGCTGACCTATATCTGCCATCTGGTGCATTATACCCGGTATTCAGCCTGGGCGCCTTACGCCATGGCGGCGGTCATCCCATTGCTGGTGCTGACCCTGGCCATGGGGACGGAGATCAACGACGCGCGGCGGTGGCTGGAGTTGCCTTATCTGGGGCTCACCTTCCAAACCTCCGACCTGGCAAAGCTGGCCCTGGTGGTTTATGTGGCCCGGGCCATTTCATCCAAACAGGATTATATCGACGATTGGAAAAGCGCTTTTTTACCGATCATCGTTCCGGTCCTGATCATTTGCGGGTTGATTGCTCCGGCAGACTTGTCGACAGCCGCGCTGTTGTTCCTCACTTCGATGGGGATGATGTTTGTGGGCAGGGTAGCCTTGAAATACATCGGCAGCCTGATCGTAGGAGGGCTGATCGTCTTTGCCTTCCTGTACATCCTGGGGGATATGTTCCCGGATGCGATACGGGTGGACACCTGGAGCAGCCGGATCCGCGACTTCATGGGCGGCGAGCAAAGGGAGATTTACCACCAGGCCGTACAATCCAAGATTGCCATTGCCAACGGCGGTTGGTTCGGACAAGGCCCCGGTAACAGCATCCAGCGGTATTATCTGCCGTCGCCGCATACGGATTATATCTACGCCATCATCTGCGAGGAATACGGCGCTATCGGCGGAACCTTACTGGTCGCGCTCTATGTTTTCCTGTTTTTCAGGGTGACGCGGCTGGTGACCAAGAGCCCGAAAGCCTTCGGCGCCATGATGGCCATGGGGTTGACGATCCTCCTGGTGTTCCAGGCCATGATCAATATGGCGGTAGCCGTGGATCTTGTACCGGTAACGGGTTTGACCTTGCCGATGGTCAGTTCCGGCGGATCATCGCTGGTATTCACCGCCATTGCATTCGGCGCCATACTGAGCGTCAGCAAATACATTGAATCGACGACCTGATCAGGAAGTCAAACTTGAAAAGGCCCTTAAAACGAAATATTTTGGAAAAGGCCAACTTGAAAATAATCATCAGCGGAGGAGGAACGGGGGGGCATGTCTTTCCGGCCATAGCCATCGCGGATGCCCTCAAAAAACTGAAGCCCGGCGCCGATATTCTGTTTGTCGGCGCCAAAGGTAAAATTGAAATGGAAAAAGTCCCGGCTGCCGGGTACCCGATCAAAGGATTGTGGATCAGCGGTTTTCACCGCCAATTGACATTGCGAAACCTGGCATTCCCGCTCAAGGTGGCTTCCAGCCTCTGGCAATCCCGGCAGATCATCCGTGAATTCAAACCGGATGTGGCCGTCGGTGTCGGCGGATTTGCCAGCGGGCCCATCCTTCGGGCGGCAGCGCACCAGGGAATTCCGACGCTTATCCAGGAGCAGAATTCCTATGCGGGCGTAACCAACCGCTTGCTGTCCAGGAATGCCGACCGGATCTGCGTAGCCTACGAAAAAATGGAGCAGTATTTCCCGGCTGAAAAGATTGCCCTCACCGGCAATCCGGTCCGGAAAGACCTGGTTTCCAGCCAGGCGGACAAATCGGCTGCGGCAGTACATTTCGGGCTCGACCCCGGTAAGCCGACCGTTTTTGTCTTCGGCGGCAGCCTCGGCGCTTTATCCATCAACGAAGCGATGGAAGCCAACGCCGGATTGCTGGCTGAACACCCGGAGATCCAGGTGTTGTGGCAGGTCGGAAAGCTGTACCAGGAACGGTTCGGCGCCGGCCAGACCGCCGCTTTGCCGAACGTGCAGGTCCGGCCTTTCATCGACCGGATGGACCTGGCCTACAGCCTCGCCGACCTCGTGGTTTGCCGGGCAGGCGCCCTGACCATCGCCGAACTGCAGCTCCTGGGCAAACCGGCTATCCTGATCCCTTCCCCAAACGTGGCGGAAGACCATCAGACCAAAAATGCCCGGGCGCTGGTTGAAAAAGATGCGGCCGTCATGTTACCCAATAAGGATGCGGCCGAGTCCATCATCCGCAAGAGCCTGGACCTGCTGAATGACCCCGAAAAACGGGCGCTGCTGAGCGGGAATATGCTGAAAATGGCTAAACCGGATGCGGCGGAGGAGATTGCCCGGATGGTGGTGGGGCTGGGAGAGGGGAGAGGTGAGAGGGTGAGAGGGGTGAGAGGGTGAGAGGGGTGAGAGAGGTGAGAGGGGTGAGAGGGGTGAGAGACAATAATAAACGTGCCTTCCAAACGCCCATGACGTCACTATGTCGGGCGGGGCAACAACAAACAACAACAACAATAAACAATCACAAACAACAACAACAAACAACAATAAACAATCATAAACAACAATAAACCATAATAAAAGTGCATCTGAACGACATCAAAAAGCTCTATTTCATCGGGATCGGCGGCATCGGCATGAGCGCCCTGGCCCGGTATTTCAATGGGCTGGGCGTTGAGATCCACGGTTATGACAAGACGGAGACCCCGCTGACGAAAAACCTGGTGGCGGAGGGCATGCAGGTCCACTACACCGATGACCCTTTGCATATTCCGGACGGAGTTGACCTGGTGGTGTATACGCCGGCTGTACCGGCCGATCACCTGGAATTGAAGTATTTCAGGGAAAAAGGCTACCCCGTGATGAAAAGGGCCGAGGTACTCGGTCTCATCAGCCGGGGCAGGAAAACGGTGGCCGTCGCCGGAACGCACGGCAAAACCACGACCAGTTCGCTGGCAGCCCACGTGCTGCGTACCGGCGGGGTGGATTGCTCGGCGTTCCTGGGCGGGATTGCCGGAAATTTCGGCTCCAACTTCGTGAACGGCGCCGGCGAATGGGTGGTGGCGGAAGCGGACGAATACGATCGTTCCTTTCTGCAATTGTCGCCCGACCTGGCGGTGATCACCTCCATTGATCCGGATCACCTGGACATTTACGGCGACCGGGATGGATTGCTCGAAACGGGCTTCCGCGCTTTTGCGGGCAAGCTCAAACCCGGCGGCAAGATCTGGGTCAGGAGCGGGCTGGAGGGGGAATTCCTGGGGCTGCACGGCGTGCTGACCTACGGGGTGGAAAGCGGAGAGTACATGAGCTCGGCGGTGCGGGTGGAAGACGGCTTTTTTGTATTTGACTTTGAAGGCCCGAACGGCAAAATGACCGGGCTGAGGCTGTCGCAACCCGGGCGGCACAATGTGGAAAATGCGACATCGGTGATCGCCATTGCCCTGGAGCTGGGGATTTCGGAAGGCGCCATCCGCGAGGCGCTGGCCGGTTTCAAAGGCGTTCAACGCCGGTTTGAGGTCATTTTCAGGTCGGATAAAACGGTGTATGTCGATGACTACGCCCACCATCCGGCCGAACTGGAAGCGACCATCAGCGCTGCCCGGCAGTTGTTTCCCGGCAGAAAACTGACCGGCGTTTTTCAACCGCACCTGTACACCAGGACCCGGGATTTCGCCGACGAGTTCTCAGCAGCCCTCGACAAGCTGGATGAAACCATATTGCTGGACATTTACCCGGCAAGGGAAGAACCGATCGAAGGCGTGGATGCCGCCATGCTGATGAGGAAGATGAAAAGCGCGGCCAAAAGCCTCGAAACCCGGGAAAGCCTGGTCGGCGCCCTGGCTGGAAAGGACCTGGATATCGTTTTGACCATGGGGGCCGGAAACATCGACACCCTGGTAAAACCCATCGGGGCGATGCTGGAACAAAAACAACGCAATAACGAACAACCGGCCTGACAGCCGGAGCATGCGAAGCTAAATGTTGAATGGCGCAATGATCATTAAGGAAGAATATATCGGGATGCTGAAGAGACTCGGCCTCATTGCCGGGGGCATCGCGGTTATCATGGTGATCATGACCGCCGTGGAATGGAAGGGCGGCAATAGTGTAGCCGATATCGTCATCGAGGTGGAACCGCTGGAGGAAGGCGCCCTGCTGATCACAAAGGAAGATATTCAAAAGGTGATCGATCGCAGTTTCGGCATCCCCCTGACCGCATTGTCGGTGCGGGAGCTGGAGATCGACCGCCTGGAAAAGGTCCTGGAAGAAGAACCTTTTATCCTGGATGCGGAAGCCTATGTGGACGCCAAGAACCGGGTCCGGATCGAGGTGGAACAAAGAACGCCCATCCTTCGGATCATTGACAACAACGGCCTGAACTACTACCTCGACGATCAGGGGGTCAAGATGCCGCTGTCGCCGCATTTCTCCGCGCGGGTGCTGGTGGCTACCGGGAATATTCCGCCGCATACGCCGGAGTTCCTGGAGCGCAAGAAGAATACCCTGAAGGATGTCTATCAGCTGGCGGACCTGATCCGGGAGGATGAACTGCTGATGGCGATGATCGAACAGATCCACGTCAGCAACCGGGGTGAGATCACGCTGGTGGCGAAGGTTGGTCCGGCCAAGGTCCTGTTCGGTCAGATGACGGATGCGGGAGAGAAGCTGAGGCGGCTGAAGATTTTCTACCAGGAAGTCACGAGCATCGAAGGGTGGCAGAAATACCGTGCGGTCGACCTGCGCTACAAGGGCCAGGTAGTCGGGGTGAAATGATGAATAGATACTGACCTTCAGGTCAGTACCAATAAAAAAATTGTAATTTTTTGTGATAAAAATTTTGAAATATAAATTTTTTGTTTTATTTTGCAACGATTTTTCCGTATGTTCAGAAGGGGCATACACTCATTTAAATGACGCGTATTATGGAACCAAAACCTGTTAACTCCGGCGTAGTCACGGCCCTCGACATAGGGACTACCAAAGTCTGCGCCGTGGTAGGCCGCCGCAATGAGCACGGCAAACTGGAAATACTGGGCTTCGGCAAAGTAGATTCGGAAGGTGTGTTGCGCGGCGTTGTTTCGAACATTGAGAAAACGGTTAAAGCTATTTCCGATGCAACCGGCCTGGCCAAACGCAGCTCGGGGCTTGAATTTGATGTGGTCCATGTCGGCATTGCCGGCCAGCACATCAAAAGCCTGCAGCACCGCGGCATCCTGACCCGGGACAATGACCATACGGAGATCAGCCAGCGGGACATTGACCGCCTTGTCAGCGACATGTACAAGCTGGTGTTGCCGCCCGGCGACAAGATCCTCCATGTCATCCCGCAGGAATATACCGTGGACAGCGAGCAAGGCATCGCCGATCCGATCGGCATGTCGGGGATTCGCCTGGAAGCGAATTTCCACATCATTACCGGCCAGATCACCGCCTCCAACAACATTCACCGTTGTGTGGAACGGACCGGCATGCGGGTCGCCAACATGACCCTGGAGCCGATCGCTTCGGCAGCGGCCGTCCTCAGCGATGAGGAAAAGGAAGCCGGTATCGCCCTGGTGGACATCGGCGGCGGCACAACCGACATTACCATCTTCCAGGACGGGATCATCCGGCATACGGCGGTCATTCCGTTCGGCGGCAACGTGATCACCAAGGACATCAAGGAAGGTTGCAACGTAATGGTGCAGCAAGCCGAGAAGCTCAAGGTGAAATTCGGCTCCGCCCTTGCTGAAGAAGTGTACGATAACCGCATCATCACCATAGCGGGCCTGAAAGGCCGCGATCCCAAGGAGATCTCGGAAAAGAACCTGGCCATGATCATTCAGTCCCGGGTGGAAGAGATCCTGGATTACGTGGTCTGGGAGATCCGCCGGTCGGGGTACGAGAAAAAGCTCATCGGCGGGATCGTGCTCACAGGCGGCGGCGCCCTGCTCAACCATATCGACAAGCTGACGGCCTTCCACACGGGTTTCGATACCCGGGTAGGACTGCCGATCGAGCGCCTGGCCCACGGCTACAAAGCCCAGCTCAACAGTCCGATCTACGCTACGGCTATCGGCTTGTTGCTCAAGGGGATCGAAGACCTTGAGGCGGGCAAGACGCCCCCGACGCCGGTTGCCGAAAAGGTGGAGGCCGAAACGGTCGCTGTCAAGGACCAGGACGGCAACAAGTGGTACGAGCAACTTTTCCGCAAAACCAAGGAATGGTTCGAAGCGGAACCGGATAAGGATTTTTAAGATTTTTTTTAGACGCAATATTTAATCGTTGGACGGGCGCCTACTGATACTAACCGAGGCCCGCCGGCAAGTTTTCACTTAAAAGCAGGAATCATGACTTTTGATCTTCCCAGGGACGAAAGTCCGATCATCAAGGTGATCGGCGTGGGCGGCGGCGGCAGCAATGCGGTCAACCACATGTACAGCCAAGGTATCATCGGCGTAGATTTCGCGATCTGCAACACCGACAACCAGGCCATGGACACCAGCCCTGTCCCGACCAAAATACAATTGGGGCCCAACCTGACCGAAGGCCGCGGCGCCGGGTCAAAACCCAATATCGGCAAACTGGCTTGCGAGGAATCCATCGAGGAAGTCCGCAAGTACCTCGAGAATAACTGCAAGATGCTGTTCATCACCGCGGGTATGGGCGGCGGTACGGGCACCGGCGCGGCGCCCATCATCGCCAAAACAGCCAAGGAGATGGACATCCTCACGGTCGGCATCGTGACGCTGCCCTTCGTTTTCGAAGGTCGCCGCAGAATGACGCATGGCAGCGAAGGCCTGGCTGAATTGAAAAAGCACGTGGATACGCTCATCATCATTTCCAATGACAAACTGCGCCAGATCCACGGCAACCTCTCCCTGTCCGACGCTTTCTCCAAAGCCGACAACATCCTGACCACGGCTGCCAAAGGGATCGCCGAGATCATTACGGTACCGGGTTATGTCAACGTCGACTTTGAGGACGTCAATACCGTCATGCGCGACAGCGGCGTAGCCATCATGGGTACCGCTACCGCTGAAGGCGAAGACCGCGCCCGCCGCGCCGTTGACGAAGCCCTGCATTCGCCGTTGCTCGAGGACAACGACATCCAGGGCGCCAAGCACATCCTCCTCAACATCACCTCCGGCAAGAAAGAGGTGACCATGGACGAGATCTTTGAAATCACCGAATTCGTCCAGGAGGAAGCCGGCTTCGGCACCGACCTCATCTGGGGTAACTGCTTTGACGAAAAGCTGGGCGACAAGATCAGCGTGACCGTCATCGCCACCGGCTTTGAGCATCGCCCCGGCCCGGGTCAGCGCAGCGGCAACCAGGCCAACGATCGCATCGTCGTCTCGCTGGACGATGAAGACGACCCTGCCGGGCGTAGCCCAAAAAAAGAAAAAAATATCCAGCCCACTTTGTCGGATATCGGATTTGACGATTCCAGATCCAAACCCGCTCCGACCGTCGAGTTCACGGATTTCCAGAATTCCGTAGACCGCTACAACCGCAATCGCTTTACGTACGATGAGCCGTTCCGGAACGGTGTCGACAAGGAAAAAGATGAGGAGGAACAACGCCGCTTCCAGGAGGAAGAGGCCCGTCGGCGCGAGCGCCTGCGCAATGTGAACCTGAAGCTGAACAATCCGCAAACCATCAACGAACTGGAAGGCCAGCCGGCTTATATGCGCCGCGGCGTTCAGTTGGATGATGTGCCCCATTCCGGCGAATACGAAATGTCCAAATGGACCATTTCAGACGACGAGGACGGCGGCCTGCGGGAAGGGAATTCCTTCCTGCACGACAATGTGGATTAAATGAGGATTCGAAGAATTGAGTATTTGAGGAACTGAATCATACATCGATCAATTCTTCAGTTCCCTGCCTTGCCGGTCTCCGGCGGCCAAAGCCTATGACGACGGCATGCAGGCAGGCTTGATTCCTCAATAAAGCGCATTTGCCTTTCCAACTATACGCGTCTAAATCCGCTGCCTGCTCCCTCGGGAGTGGGCATGCGGATTTAGGTTTTTCAGGGAAAATGCAAAATGCAAAGATGTGAATGTAAAAGTAGGAGGCTGTTCAAAACTGTGTTTTTCTCGCGAAGACGCAAAGACGCAAAGATTTGATTTTCAACATGCTGCGCATGCTGAAAATCCGGTTGGCACAAGAGGCCGTTCAATAAAGTGTTTTTCTCGCGAAGACGCAAAGACGCAAAGATTTGATTTTCAACATGCTGCGCATGCTGAAAATCCGGTTGGTACAAGAGGCTGTTCAAAGCAGTGTTTTTCTCGCGAAGACGCAAAGACGCAAAGATTTGATTTTCAACATGCTGCGCATGCTGAAAATCCGGTTGACACAAAATGCTGAACGGTCCCGGCTTCGGCTCCGCTCAGCCCGCTGTCGGATAGCCAACCGCCGTAGAATGACAGCGCCGAACCTCCCACTCTCTCTCCCTATGCTGAGCGAAGTCTAAGCATCACCCTCTCACCCTCTCACCCTCTCTCTCCCTCTCTCACCCCCTCACCCTCTCTCACCCTCCCCCTCTTCAACCCCAGCAACGAAAAAAAACAGGCCATCCCCACGCTCATCGACGCCTCCATGGAGTGATCCGTCATCATATTCATCAGCAGGATGGCGTAAAGGCCGAGAAAAAAAAGATCCCGCCGCATCGTCCGGATCATCAGCGGATAAAAGAAACCGAAGATGAAAACGGCCAACCCGATCAGGCCGGTTCCGCTCATGACGTAGAGGAACTGATTGGGAGGCATATGGACCTCAAAGCCGGGATAATGTTTTTCGATATAGTCGCGTACTTCCACCCGCAGATTGGCTGCCCCGACCCCCGCTAACGGGTGCTTGCGGAAAATATCCCAGCCCGCCGCCAGGGAGGCAAAACGCCCGGAGTCCGAATTGATCCCGCCTTCGCCTTGCCGGAACATATACCAATCGTAGCGCATATAATCCACCTTGGCCTGGAAGCTCGAAACCGTTTTATAGGCCATAAAGGGTACGGCCAAAAGAGCGGCTGCAAGCCCCAGACCGATCAGGTATTTGCGCTTCATCAGGATATATCTTACCAACAGCACGAACAGGGCAAAGTAAAGGGCGGCTAATCCGGACCGGACACTCAATACATGGATGAATACAAACAAGAACAACGTCATCCCGCCGACCAGCTTCCTTTCCCATTGCCGGAACAGATAAAATCCTTCGCGGTACAAATACAGGCCCGCTACAATCCCGATGGACATCAGAACGCTGAACCGGATATGGTGGCGGGGTACCGGAATGGAACGCCCTTCTTTCAAGGCGATATTGATCTCATCAAAATGGTTGAGGTAATTGATGCCCACCCCGATGCAGGTCAGGAATAAAATGGCTACAAAAAAGTACAATACGCCCAGGTATTCCCGGCGGGTAATTTCAGGCAGCAGGATGAAGGTGAACGGCAGCACCAGAAACGGCGCCTTCATCCGCAGTCGGTCAAACCAGAAATCCCAGTCGCGGACCGGCCACCCCGCCCACAGCACAACGGCAAAAACCAGCACAAAGGACAACACCGGAAAATGAGGCCTCAACGGGGAAAGGATGCGAAAACGCTCAACATCCGGCATGAAGCTCAGCTGACCTTTGGCGTTCTTCCATTTGAAAAAAGCCAGCGCGCTCAAGCCGATGAAACCGTCGGACAGCAGAAATGGGGAATAAACCAGCGAAAATGCGGTCAGTACAAGAAAAAAGAGGACCATCGATTTCTTCGAAGGAACGGTCCAGCTCATGAACAAAGTTTTGATGTTGATTGATTGGATAAACGGGTAACGGCAAAAGTAGCCCTTTCAGGCGGATTGGGTTAAAAATTAACTTTTACATTTTGCATTGCTCCTCCCTACCATTTCACCCCTCCAACGCCCCGCCCACATCCCCGATCAGATCCGCCGCATCCTCGATCCCGACCGAGATCCGCACCAGGCCGTCGGTGATGCCGGCCGCTTCGCGGATCTCCTTGGGTACATTCATATGCGACATCGACACCGGGTGCATGACCAGCGTGTCCACATCGCCCAGGGTTGGGGCCAGGGTGCAAAGCTCCAGCCGGTTGATGAAGGCGTGCGCCGCTGCCAGGCCGCCTTTCAGTTCGAAGCTCAGCATGCCGCCGAACCGCCGCATCTGGCGTTTGGCCAGTTCATGGTCGGGGTGGGAGGGGAGACTGAGGTAGTTGACGCGGGCCACCTTCGGGTGTTGTTCCAGGAATTCCGCCAGGGCCTGGGCGTTGTCGCAATGCCGCTCCATGCGCAGGGCCAGGGTCTTCATGCCGTTGTGTACCAGCCAGGCATCCCAGCTGTTGGCGTTGGTGCCCAGTAGCTTGAGCGCCGCATAAACCTTGGTGCGCATCAGGCCGGCGTCCATTCCCAGCACAGCGCCCGAGATGGTATTGGCGTGGCCGTTGAGGTATTTAGTGGTGGAATGCACGATGAAATCGATGCCCAGGGCAAATGGCTGCTGCAGGTAAGGGGTGGCAAATGTGTTGTCGACTGCCGTCCAGACACCTGCATTTCGGGCGACCTCCGCCAGCCCCTTCAGGTCGACGCAGGCCAGTGTGGGGTTGGCCGGCGTTTCCGCGTAGATCATCCGGATGGCAGGATCGCGCTTGAGTTGGTCGGCCACCTGGTCCAACTGAGCGAGGTCGGTCAGCTCGCACCCGATGCCGAGCGGCGCCAGGATCTGGTTGAACAGGGAGGTGGTGCCGCCGTAGATATTCCCCTGGGTCAGGATCTTGTCGCCCGATTTCAATAGGGCTATGGCCAGGGTGGAGACCGCCGCCATGCCGGAGCTGAGCAGGTAGCATACCGGTTGTTCGGCCAGTCCGTAACCTTCCAGCGACGCGATCTTTTCCGCCACGGTATCGACGGTCGGGTTGCCGAAACGCCCGTAAATATGCCCCGGCTTCCGCCCGGCAAAGACATCGATGCCCTCCTGCAGGTTGTCAAATACAAAGGAAGAGGTGGCGTGGATCGGCAATTGATGGGATGGATTGAACCCGATCTCTTTTCGTTC
The DNA here is from genome assembly GCA_020636325.1 of Lewinellaceae bacterium. GTDB lineage: Bacteria > Bacteroidota > Bacteroidia > Chitinophagales > Saprospiraceae > JACJYC01. Next base: position 1,390 of record JACJYC010000020.1, on the reverse strand, counting down.
CCGGGCGCATACGGACCCGAATCCTAGGCGATTTTTCATGTTCATACCTTTAGTTCAGGCAAAAAAAGCAAAAATTCATTTGATCCGGCCCCTGAAAGCCGTATTTTTGTTGGTCAAGATTAAACACCGGTCAAATAATTAATTCCCGGTTTCAGTCTTTTAGAGAAGATATAAGCGATTGACAATGAGCTTATTCGAGCTAAAAGACTGAATTAAAAGAGGGAAGTTAATTTTTGACCAACACTAAACATGGAAATGATCAGCGAAAAGGAAGACTATGACGACCCCATGGAGGAGCAGGAGAATGACGATAATGAAGACGATTATTACGTCCATCAGAATATCCTGATCGACCCGAAGCAATCCCCGCTCCGGATCGACAAATTCCTTATTGACCGGCTGGAAAACGTATCGCGCAACCGGGTTCAAAATGCTATTCGGTCGGGCGCTATCCTGGTGGATAACCAGGAGGTGAAGCCCAATTTCAAGGTCAAGCCCGGCCAGAAGATCTCGATCATCTTCCCCAAACCCATGGTGCATGGCGTGGGGATCGTTCCGCAGAACATCCAGCTCAACATCGTTTATGAGGACAACGACCTGCTGGTGCTCAACAAACCCGCCGGCCTGGTGGTGCATCCCGGGGTAGGCCATCACCGCGGTACGCTGGTCAATGCGTTGGCCTACCATTTCAAGTCGCTGCCCGTGATGGAAGGCAATCACGACGACAAGCTCGGCCTGGTGCACCGTATCGACAAGAATACCTCAGGGCTTATGGTGGTCGCCAAGAGCGAATACGCCATGACCCACCTGGCCAAGCAGTTTTTTCACCATACCATTGACCGGACCTATATCGCCCTCGTCTGGGGCGAACCCAAAGAGAAAAGAGGCACCATCGACGCCCATATCGGCCGCCACCCGCGCTACCGCAAACAATTCGCCGCCTTTCCGGACGGTGAACAGGGCAAATGGGCCGTCACCCATTACCAGGTGCTCGAAAGCCTCTACTACGTCAGCGTGGTGCAGTGCAACCTCGAAACCGGCCGGACCCACCAGATCCGCGTCCACATGAAATACCTGGGCCACCCCATCTTCAACGACGACAAATACGGCGGCGACCATATCCTCAAAGGGACCATCTACAGCAAGTACAAGCAATTTGTGGAAAATACCTTCAATATCATGCCGCGCCACGCCCTGCACGCCAAATCCCTGGGTTTCGAGCATCCCACGACCGGCGAGCGGATGTACTTTGAGTCGGAATTACCCCGCGATTTCCAGAACTGTCTGGACCGGTGGCGGGGGTATTTGGAGAGTAGGAAGGAGGAACAAGGTTAAAGGATAAAGGTTAAAGGATAAAGGTTAAAGTGGAGAACGGGAAAGGGAACGCTCA
>JACJYC010000002.1:657500-1158171 GCA_020636325.1 Lewinellaceae bacterium | reverse complement strand
TCCTCACCCCTCTCACCCCCTCATCCTCTCACCCCCCAACCATGTTACATCCTCCCCCCGCAATCACTAAAAAACCCGTTTGCAGCCCCGTTTTTTATCCCTTTCTTTGTAGGAACAAAACAAGACGGGACCATGAAATTAGGCATGCTCGACCTCGGCGTAATCATCGCCTATATTGCCATTACGGTGGTTATCGGTTTCTGGATCTCCAAGCGGGCGTCCAGGAATATCCAGAGCTACTTCCTGGGCGGCAATGAGATCCCCTGGTATATGCTGGGGTTGTCCAACGCGTCGGGCATGTTCGACATCAGCGGTACGATGTGGTTGGTGTACCTCCTGTTCATTTACGGCCTCAAAAGCGTGTGGATCCCCTGGCTCTGGCCGGTGTTCAACCAGATCTTCCTCATGGTTTTCCTGTCCATCTGGCTGCGGCGCTCCGGCGTGATGACGGGCGCCGAATGGATCCAGTTCCGCTTCGGCAAGGCCCGGGGGGCCAACCTTTCGCATATCATCGTTGTGGCTTTTGCGCTGCTCAATGTGCTCGGCTTCCTGGCTTACGGCTTTATCGGCATCGGCAAGTTTGCCGCCGTGTTCATCTCCTGGAAACTCTCTGCCGATCCGTACTGGAACGAGATCCTTTACGGCCTCATCATTACCGCGGTCACTACGCTGTATGTGGTCAAAGGGGGCATGTTCAGCGTGGTCTTCACCGAGGTGCTGCAATTCCTCATCATGACCGTTGCCAGCATCGCCATCGGGATCATTGCCATGAACAAGGTGTCCCCGGAATTGCTGCAAAGCATCGTTCCGGACAACTGGTACAATATGTTCTTCGGCTGGAAACTGGACCTCGACTGGTCGGCTACCCTCCAATCGGCCAACCAGAAGATCAGCGCCGACGGTTATTCCCTGTTCGGCATCTTTTTTATGATGATGCTCTTCAAAGGGGTGTTGCTGAGCCTCGCCGGCCCGGCGCCCAACTACGATATGCAGCGCGTGCTGTCGGCCAAAACCCCCAAGGAAGCCGCCAAGATGAGCGGGTTTGTCAATGTAGTGCTGTTCTTCCCGCGGTATATGCTGATTGCAGGGCTTACGGTGCTGGCGCTCGCCTTCTTCATGGACGACCTCCGGGGGATGGGCGACAAGGTGGATTTCGAACTGATCCTGCCCTTTGCCTTGAAGAATTTCATTCCGGCGGGCCTGCTGGGGCTCGTCATTGCGGGATTGCTGGCGGCGTTCATGTCCACTTTTGCCGCAACGACCAATGCCGCGCCGGCCTACGTGGTCAATGACATCTACAAGCGTTATTTCAAACCCGACGCGCCGGCGAAGCAATACGTCCGCCTGAGCTACCTGGTGTCTATCCTGTTTGTGGTGATCGGCACTTTTATCGGGCTGTTCATCCATTCCCTCAACGAGATCATCGGCTGGATCGTTTCGGCGCTGTACGGCGGTTATACGGCCTCCAACGTGCTGAAATGGTACTGGTGGCGATTCAACGGATACGGCTATTTCTGGGGCATGCTCACCGGCATTATAGCGGCCATGATCATTCCGTTCCTCATTCCGTATACCAACGGGTTGTACGCTTTCCCCGTCATTGTGGCCATTTCGCTGGTCGGGGCCATTGCCGGCAGCCTGCTCACTGCGCCCGATGACGAGGAAGTGCTCAAGAATTTCTACCTGCGGGTCCGCCCCTGGGGTTTCTGGAAACCGGTTTACGAAAAACTGAAAGCCGAAAAACCGGACCTGCAGAAAAATACGGCTTTCGGCCGCGATATGCTCAACGTCGTCATCGGCATCATCTGGCAAACCGGCATGGTGGCCGCCGCCATTTTCCTGGTCATCCGCCAATTCGACTGGCTGGGCGTATCCGTTGCCGCCGTGGCGATCTGCAGCCTTGTACTGAAAAAGACCTGGTACGATAAGATGGAGAATTATCCCGCAGATTATTAAGCTGTTTCAAAATTGAACCGAATTATGCCGAATAATCCGAATGTTTCGATTACCCTGACCAAACGCTAAAATTCGAATCAATCGACCACGCCGCGGCGTGGCGGATCAATCCAATCAATCGAATCAATCAAAAAATGAACTCAACCTTTCAATCCCGCATCAAAAAACTGGTCGCCGACCACGAACAACTGCTCTCCCGTCCCAACGAACCCAAACCGGGCGGCAACGGGATCTATATCCGGTATAAATATCCGGTTGTAACAGCGGCTCATGCCCCCGTGATCTGGCGCTATGACCTCAATCCGGATACCAATCCCTTCCTGCTGGAACGCCAGGGTGTGAATGCCGCCTTCAATTCGGGCGCCATCCACCTCAACACCAAATACCTGCTCATGGTGCGCGTGGAAGGCGCCGACCGGAAATCGTTCTTCGCCGTAGCGGAAAGCCCAAACGGGGTGGATAATTTCCGGTTCTGGGATTACCCGGTGGTGATGCCCGAAACCGGCGATCCCGACACGAACGTATACGATATGCGGCTCACCCTGCACGAAGACGGCTGGATCTACGGCCTGTTCTGCACCGAGCGCAAGGACAAAACCCGCCCCGACGATACCTCGGCGGCTGAGGCGCAATGCGGCATTGCGCGCACCCGCGACCTGGTGACCTGGGAACGGCTCCCCGACCTGATCACCTATTCGGGGCAGCAGCGCAATGTGGTCCTGCACCCGGAATTCGTCGACGGCCAGTACGCGCTGTATACCCGCCCGCAGGACGGCTTCATCAGCGTCGGCAGCGGCGGCGGCATCGGCTGGGGGCTTACCCGCTCCATGGAAAATGCGGAAGTGAAGGCGGAGGTGATCGTTGACAGCAAAGTGTACCACACCATCAAGGAAGTCAAGAACGGCCAGGGTCCGGCGCCCATCAAAACGAAAAAAGGATGGCTGCACCTGGCGCACGGCGTGCGCAACACAGCCGCCGGATTGCGTTACGTGCTGTACCTGTTCCTCACCAGCCTGGAAAGACCCTGGGAGATCACCCACGCGCCCGCCGGTCATTTCATCGCGCCGGAGGACGAAGAACGCGTAGGGGACGTCTCCAACGTGGTGTTCAGCAACGGCTGGATCGCCCGCGAGAACGGAGATGTCTTCATCTATTACGGCTCCTCCGATACGCGGATGCACGTGGCGGTTTCTACCGTCGACCGGCTGCTCGACTACGTGCAAAACACCCCGCCCGACGGCCTCAGGTCGGCTGCCAGCGTCCGGGCCCGCATCGAACTGATCGAAAAGAATATCCGGTTCCTGAAAAATGCGTCGTTATGACGGGCCGCATCGAGATCACCATCAACGACCGGGAGGACCGGTTCGCCATGAATACCGAACTGGACCGGATACTCGAATGGTGGGTCAAATACATGACCGACCGGAAGAACGGCGGCTTTTTCGGGCGCATCGACGGCCATGGCCATCTCCACCCCGATGCCGAAAAAGGGGTCATCCTCAACAGCCGCATCCTCTGGGCATTCAGCGCGGCAGCCCGCAAGCACCCGGGCTACCGGCAGACGGCAGACCGGGCATTCAATTACCTGAAAACGCATTTCTGGGATAGCGGGCAGGGCGGCTTTTTCTGGTCGCTCGACTACCAGGGCCAACCCCTGCACACCAAAAAACAGGTGTATGCCCAGGCTTTTGCCATCTACGCCCTTTCGGAATACTACCTCCTCACCCAGGACCCCGAATGCCTGGAACTGGCGCTGGAAACCTATTGGCTGCTGGAACGAAACGCACTGGATAAAAAAGTCAACGGTTATTTTGAGGCGTATTCCCGCGACTGGCAACTCCTCGACGACCTTCGCCTGAGCGATAAGGACGCCAACGAGGCCAAAACCCAGAACACCCACCTGCACGTTCTGGAGGCCTATACGACTTTACTGCACGCCTCGAAATCCGAGTCCGTCCGGGATTCGCTCAAAAACCTGATCGAATTGTTCCTCGACCGGTTCATCGACCCGGAAACGGGCCATATCCACCTGTTTTTTGACGAAGCCTGGAACCTGAAGTCGGATATCATCTCTTACGGCCACGACATCGAGGCGAGTTGGCTTTTGTGGGCAGCTGCCGAAGCCGTCGGTGATCCGGCATTATCCGCCCGGGTCCGGGAAACCGGCCTGCTCATCGCCGAAACGACGCTCAAAGAGGCTGTCGACCCGGATGGAGCGGTAATAAATGAAGCATATTACAACAACTCCAGGGTCGACCGCGACCGCATCTGGTGGGTACAGGCGGAGGCCGTGGTCGGTTTCTGGAACGCATACCAGCTTTCAGGGCAGGAAAAATTCAGGGATGCGGCGCTCGCCTGCTGGGCTTTTATCCGGGATCACATGATCGATCAGACCGGCGGCGAATGGTTCTGGAAGGTGTCGCCTGCGGGCATCCCGTCGATGGAGGAGGACAAGGCCGGTTTCTGGAAATGCCCTTACCACAACGGGCGGATGTGCCTGGAGATGATGATGCGGTTAGGGTAATAGATCCTTTACAGGCAAATCTAGGAGGGTATCCTCCTTTGTAAAAGTATGGGCGGTTTGATAGCCGTCGGGTGAAGGGTTCAGGTATTGCTCAATCGTTTCATCGATAAGATTTACAATCCAGACTTCCGGAATCCCGGCCTGAGCGTACAACGGCAATTTGACATTCCGGTCTTTCTCCAGTGAAGTGTCTGAAACCTCGATCAAAAACAAAACGTCTTGCGCTGTCGGCTTGGTTGCCGCATAAAAATCCGCCTTGGGTTTAAGTACGGAAATGTCCGGTTCCGGTTCGGAAAAACCATCAAGGGTAACCGGATCCTGCACACCGATCACCCAGTCGTCAGGCAGCGCCTTCCCAAAAAATTTCCGGATTTTTTTTACGCAGGCAGCATGCTGTATTTCAACTGGGCTCATTCTGATTATTTGGCCGGCCAGCAATTCAATTTTGTCATCTTCTTCCAATATACCCTCTTCCGCAAGCCGGTGATAGCGCTTGACGGTCCATTCCAGAATGGGCAGGTCTTTGATGGAGGTTGTGGTCATTGTGATTGTAAATTTAGCACAAATTGACGATATAATCAACATGGATCGTTTTTATGGCGCCCGGCATGTTTAGAGACTTGCCGGGGTCGCATTGAGGCAAAGCCTTTCGCGGGCGGAAAATTGATCCGATTAAGTCGATTATGCCGAATGATACCCTGCCGGCCGGCAGGCGGGGATTAGGTTGACCAATTAACGAACGCTAAAAATCGGGTCAATTCTTTAATGAGGAACTGAGGAATCGAGGAACTGAGGAATCGAGGAATCGAGGAACTGACGGCAGGACCAATCGGATCAATCCAATCAATCGGATCAATCACAAAACCACCACCCGCCCGTCCTGAAACACGGACAGCGGCCGCAGCAAGCCGTCGTCCCACTCGCCGAATACGCTGATGGGGTGGCCGCCGCTCAGGGCGAGGATCGGCCAGGGGCCCTTTTCGCCGCTGATCACCCGGGCGGATACCCCTTCTTTGTCTACGAGATGGAGGTCTTGCCCGTGCATGGCCGGAATGACCTCCTGGAGGAAAGCCGGAAAAACGCCCGTCCAGGGGTTGGCCGCCAGGGCCTGGGCCAGGGTTTTCTGAAAAGCGCGCCAGCCGGCATTGCCCGCAGGCGTTTCATAGGGTTGGTCCGAATAGCCGAACCCTTTGACGATGGCCCGGATGGGATAGCTCCCCGGGTAAAAGCAGAGTTCGCCTTCCAGCACCGAGCCCGGCACCCATTGGGTATCGTAGGCGGGCGGGTTGCCCCAGGCGAAATCGAGCAACAGTGCGCTCCTGCCGGTCTTTTCACCCAGCAGCCAGGTTCGCCGGTAGTTCAGTTTTTCTTCGACGCCGGTCAGTTGCCCGGCTACCAGCCACTTATCACTGACGGCGGGCTGGGCCCAGACTTCCTCCCGTTTGACATTCACGCCGGCCGCGATCAGCACATCGCGCTGCAGGGCCGGCGGCAGGGTTTCCATCCGGTTGAAGGCCTGGCACAACAAATGGAGGTCGGCCGTTTCACCCAGCAGGAATTCGTGCCAGTCGTCGCGGCGCGAGCGTTCGCCCCATAACCGGATGCGGCGGGCAACTCCCCCGAGCTTGGCATCCACCATGCGGGAGGCGATGCCCTCCCAGGCGTTGCCGGCGGCATCGGCGAATGCGGAAAAACCCTGTTTGATCAGATTCTGGAGCCACTCTTCCAACACGCCGATTCCGGCCTTCATCTGGTCAATTCTTTTGGCGTCGAACTGGAAACCGGGATCGCGGGCAGGCGTGACGGGTTTGACGGCGGGCGTCGAGAAAGCGGCATTCACCCAGGCGGGCGGTTCGTCCGTGACCCGAAAAATATCGTTTTCGCGCTGCAACAGGAAAAGCAGGCCGATGACGTGTTTGCAGGGCGAGGGCGCCCGGCAGGTGCAGTGGAAGCGGGGTTCTCCGGTCAGTACGGCAACCCGGTAAATACGGTCATTGCCGCCTTTGTACTCTCCCCAAACCAGTTTCTCATTCCCTTCCTGCGACATCCATCGCTGGCGGGCAAAGGAGATCCCCCGGCCACGGCTGAGTACGGCGGCATCGGGCGAAAGGGCCGCTATCTGTTCATACGTCCATACGGGCATGAGCCACCGGCGATTCGGCGTACAGCGGGAAATTCTCCATGTAGGCGTTGATCTCGCGACGGGTATCTTCGATCCGGCTCTCGTCCTGGATATTTTGCAGGATACCGTCGATCCAGGCCACCGTTTTGCGGCAATCGTCTTCCCTGAAACCTCTGGTGGTTGCGGCGGCAACGCCGACCCGGATACCCGAGGTGACCATGGGCGACTGGGTATCGAAGGGCACCATGTTCTTGTTCACGGTGATGTCGGCCCGGACGAGGGCGTTTTCGGCGTCTTTGCCGGTAACGCCTTTCGAGCGGAGGTCGATGAGCATGAGGTGGTTGTCGGTACCGCCGGAAATGACCTGGTAGCCATGGTCGATAAAGGCCTGCGCCATGGCCTGCGCATTGGCGATCACCTGTTTGCCGTAGGCTTTGAACCCGGGTTGCAATGCTTCCCAGAAGGCCTGGGCTTTGGCGGCGATCACGTGTTCGAGCGGTCCGCCCTGCATACCGGGGAACACCCCGCTGTTGAGGATGGCCGACATTTTGATGGGCGCCCCTTTCTGCGTGGTGCGCCCCCAGGGGTTGTCGAAGTTGCGGCCCATCATGATGATGCCGCCGCGCGGGCCCCGAAGGGTCTTATGCGTAGTAGAGGTAACGATATGGCAGAATTCCATCGGATCGTTCAGCAGGCCGGCGGCGATGAGGCCGGCGGGGTGCGCGATGTCGGCGAGCAACAGGGCGCCCACTTTATCGGCGATCTCGCGGAAGCGCTTATAATCCCAGTCGCGGGCATAGGCGGAAGCGCCGCAGATGATCAGTTTGGGTTTTACTTCCAGCGCTTTGGCCTCAACCTTGTCCATGTCGATGCGGCCTGTTTCCGCTTCAACCCCGTAGAAATGGGGTTCGTAAACCTTGCCGCTGTAATTGACGGGAGACCCGTGGGAAAGGTGGCCGCCGTGGGCCAGGTCGAAACCCAGGATGCGGTCGCCGGGCTGGAGTACAGCCAGGAAAACGGCGGCATTGGCCTGGGCGCCGGAATGGGGCTGCACGTTGGCAAATTCGGCGCCGAACAGTTCTCTGAGCCGGTCGATGGCCAGTTGTTCGATCTCATCCACGACCTCGCAGCCGCCGTAATATCTTTTTCCGGGGTAGCCTTCCGCATATTTGTTGGTCAGGCAGGAGCCCATGGCATCCAGGGTGGCCTGGCTGGTGAAGTTTTCTGACGCGATCAGCTCGATTCCCTTGCGCTGGCGTTCCAGCTCTTTTTGGATCAAGCTAAAAACCAAAGGATCTTTTGCCATTTGTACAAAATTTCTTGAAAAGATGAACGTAATTCGGGCAAGGGCTGGAAAATCCGGGGCAAAGGTACAATATTTCCATTAAGAAAATCTTTATACCCAAACGCAAATAGCGCCTTCTTTTTAAATTTGGCCGATTAAACTCCCCTTAATGGCAATACCTAACCGTGGACTTTGGATTCTGATTTTATTTGTCTTCTGTCTATCTGAACCGGCAATCGGCAGGATCAACCGCCTGAGGTGCATGTGGCGGGATGACCCGGCCACTTCTATGGTCATAGCCTGGGATCAGCGTTCCGGCACCGAGCCTGCGTTGCTTTACGACACCGAAGATTTCGGGCAGGTTGCGCGCAGTTACCGCATGCGGCAGCGCCCCGACCGGTCAACCAACGCCAAGGGGATGAACACGCAATTCGTCCGCCTGACCGGGCTCAAGCCCAATACCGTGTACTATTTCGTCATTCTCGACAGCGAGGGCCTCAGCAAGCGCTTCTCCTTCCGAACGGCCCCCAACACGCCCGATGTGCGCCTTTCCGTCATAGCAGGCGGGGATTCGCGCAACCACCGGGAAGCCCGCGTGGATGCCAACAAGATCGTCAGCAAGATACGGCCCAATTTCATCATGTTCGGCGGCGACATGACCGAAAACGATTCGCCGAAAGAGTGGCAGGACTGGCTCGACGACTGGCAATACACCATCGGCAGCGACGGCCGCCTATTTCCCATCATCACCGCCCGCGGCAACCACGAATCCCAGAACGCCAGCATTACCGAACTGTTCGATTCGCCTTCGCCGGACGTCTATTTCGCGCTGACTATCGGCGGCAATCTGCTGCGCGTTTATACCCTGAACTCCCTGATCCCGCCTTCCGGCAACCAACGCGACTGGCTCCAGCGCGACCTGGCTGCCAGCCAGCAGTTTACCTGGCGTTTTGCCCAGTACCACCACGCCATCCGGCCCCATACCCTCAACAAAAATGAAAAGGACGAACTTCTGATCAATTGGGCTACGCTGTTCCACAAATACAAGGTCCACGTCGCCGTAGAATCCGACGCCCATGTGGTGAAATGGACCTGGCCCATACGCCCTTCCAAGGAGCCGGGAAGCGACCAGGGGTTCATCCGCGATGATGAAAACGGTACGGTTTACCTGGGCGAGGGCACCTGGGGCGCGCCGTTGCGGGTCAACAATGACGACAAAAACTGGACGCGGGCCAGCGGCAGCTTCAACCAGTTCAAATGGCTGTTCGTCGACCAGCGCAGCGTAGAGATCCGCACCATACGGACCGACGGAGCGGACCGCGTCCGGGAGATCGACCCCAATACGCCGTTCGAGCCGCCGCTCGGGCTTGTTTTCTGGAATCCGCCCACCGGCGATGTGGTCACCATCAAAAACAAGAACTGGCGGCCCACGCCCGGCCCTGATTCGCCGGTCGCCAATACGGACCCCGGGGTGGACCTCACAGGCATTGTCGCCCTGGTCCGGGACAAGGATGTTGTGCTGAGCTGGACCGTCAACCGGGACAAGACCGGCATGACCTACGAGATCCTGCGGTCGACCGACGGCGGCACAAAATTCTCCCCGCTCGCCAGGGCATCCTGCAAAGGCGAAGGCAAACAGCAATATGAGTTTCCCGATCGCGGTTTCGGCGCTTCCGGCCTGCTGGCCAAAACCATCTACCGGGTCAAATGCATTTATCCGGACGGCGACAACAGTTTCCACGATGCACGGCCCGAGGCGGCCGAACCGCCGCCCGCTGAGCTGCCCCCCATCAGCAGGCTGACAGCCGACGACAAGGGCATGGTCAACATCGATTTCACCCTCGGCGAGGCCAGCGATGTGGACATCATTTTGCTGACAGAGGACCTCCGGGAAGTCGCCAGGCTGCCTTTCCCCAGGGAGCCCAAAGGCGATGTATCCAAAACCATCAACCTCAGCAGGGCCCCGGCGGGCAAATACATCCTCGTAGTGAAGGCTGCGGGAGAAGTTATTCGCCGTTATGCTTTCAATAAATAACCGGCATATCCGGTAAAACGAGTAGCTTTACCCTGCAAAAAAAGTATCATGTCTCATTCCCTTCGCAGCGTTCAGTCGGTCATTGAACAGGAGCTCAAAGAGTTTGAAACGCGATTTCGGGAGGCAATGCGCAGTTCAGTGCCCCTGCTCGACAGGATCACCTATTATATCGTCCGGCGCAAGGGAAAGCAGATGCGTCCGATGTTCGTTTTCTTGTCCGCCAAAATTTGCGGCGGCGCCAACGAAGCCACCCATACCGCCGCCAGCATGGTGGAATTGCTGCACACCGCTACGCTGGTCCACGACGACGTAGTTGACGACGCCTATGAGCGCCGCGGTTTTTTCTCCGTCAACGCCCTTTGGAAAAATAAAATCGCCGTTCTGGTCGGCGATTATCTCTTCTCCCAGGGTCTTCTGCTGGCCCTCCGCGACGGGCAGTACCGCTTCCTCCACATCATTTCCGACGCTGTCAAGGCTATGAGCGAGGGAGAATTGCTGCAGATCGAAAAAGCGCGCCGGCTGGACATCACCGAGGACATCTATTTTGAAATCATCCGGCAAAAAACGGCCTCTCTTATCGCTTCAGCCTGTGCGGCAGGCGCTGCCTCCGCCACCCGGGACGAGGCCGTCATCAGCAAAATGCACCTGTTCGGCGAAAAGGTCGGCATCGCCTTCCAGATCAAGGATGACCTTTTTGATTTCGGGGTCGACGACGTCGGCAAACCGCTCGGCATCGACATCAAGGAAAAAAAACTGACCCTCCCGCTCATTTACGCCCTCAACAACGCGGGCCGCAGCGACCGGAAGCATATCCTCCGCCTCATCCGGAAACACAATGAAAAGCCGGATAAGGTTCGGGAAGTGATCGACTTTGTCCGGGCAAGCGGCGGCATGGATTACGCCCGCGAGGTCATGCTTCGTTATCGCGATGAAGCGTTCTCCCTGTTGCGGGAGTTCGAGGAAAGTCCGGCGCGGGCAGCGCTGGAGGAATTGGTGGTCTATGTGACGGAAAGGAAGAAATGATGCGGTTCGAAAAGTACGGATAAATTAAAAAAACCGACCGGCAAGACTGCCGGCCGGTTAGCTTTTGGCCCACCGAAAAAACGGTGGCATATCAGTATCAGTAGGTTAATATCTCAGTTACGAGGGCTGAAGCCCGGGTAAATTAGTTGCCTTTCAGCTTGCCGAGATCCGGGTTCGGAACGATAACCGAACGGCGGTTTTCAGCGCGGCCTTCAGAGGTGCCGTTGTCCGCAGCGGGCATGAATTCGCCTTTGCCGGCGATCGTCAGCTGCTTGGGATCAACGCCGGCGCGAACCAGGCGCTTGACAACAGCCTTGGCGCGGTTAACGCTCAGGTCCCAGTTGTCCATACCGGCGTCAGCTTTGAACTTCTGGCTGTCGGTGTGGCCTTCTACCAGGATCTTGACATCCGGGTGCGCTTTCAGCTTTTCAGCCAGCGCATCGATGGCGTCGCGCTCTTCTTTGGTCAAAGCAGCGGAGCCGGAGCGATAGCGAACAGGTGTTTCCGTAACGACATACAGGCGACCGTCGCGGTCTTCGAGGCTCAGGCCGCTGTCAGCGTAAGCAGCGAAAAGGCCGTTGATCTCAGCCTTGAGCTTGTCCAGCTCAGCTTGCGTCATGTTCAATTTCTCCTGAACCTGAGCAATCTGACCTTTCGTAGCGTTGAGGTCGTTGCGGAGGGTGCTGATCTCTCCGTTGAGCCTTGTCTTTTCAGATTCCAGCTCAGCAGCCAGGGCATCTTTTTCGGTTTGGAGTTGTTTCAAGTTGGCCTGAGTTTCGGCCAGTGCCTGATCAGTGGCGGCTTTAGCAGCGGCAAGTTCGTCGTACTTCTTCTTCGAAACGCAGGAAGAAAGCGTACCAACGGCGAGCAAGATAATGATCATTCGTACTACCAGACGCATGTTTGTTTTTTTTAATTTAGCAATGAAGTGGTTTCCAATCAATAACAAAAGCGTATTCCAGGATATATGGAGGCTGCACTTGTTCGAAATTATTATGCAAAGCAATAGATATTTTTCGAATAAAACAAAAGAGGGAGCCAAATTTTAATTGAATCAGCCGTAAAAAACCAACTTTTCCACTTTAAACCGGGTTTTTCCGGTATTTGTTCGGTACATTACAGCCCAAAAGGTTGGGGCGTCGTTGCGTCAAACCAGAAATAAACTATTTTTGCAGGTCCTGACAGGCGGCCGATTTCCGAGGTTTACCGGATATTCAAACCTTGGCTAAACCTGCCCGGCCTGCACCGGACCGACCTTAACCGAATGGCTTCAAACCAATTTTGATGGACCTAGATATCAGAAAAGAGGGCAAATTCAACTACATAGAAACTGGCGGCAGCGGAGAAAATCTGATCCTCCTGCACGGCCTCTTCGGCGCCCTCAGCAACTTTCAGGGTATTCTCAGTCATTTCGGGGACACGTATAATGTGGTGGTTCCCATACTGCCGATTTTCGACCTGCCCCTCCGCAAGGTCTCCGTCACAGGCCTTGTAGATCACGTGGCCCAATTCATCGAGTACAAGAAATACCCCAAGGTCCATGTCCTGGGCAATTCGCTCGGCGGGCATATCGCCTTGCTGTACGTACTCGGCCACCCTAAAAAAACAGCCTCCGTCATCCTGACCGGCAGCTCCGGGCTGTTCGAAAGCGCGATGGGCAATACCTTCCCCAAACGCGGGGATTACGAATACATCCGGAAAAAAACGGAAGCCACGTTTTTCGACCCGGCCGTCGCCACCAAAGAACTGGTGGATGAGGTCTACGGCATCGTCAATGACCGCAATTCCGCCATCCGGGTGATCGCCACCGCCAAATCGGCCGTCCGCCATAACCTGGGCGACAACCTGCACCAGATCACCGCCCCTACCCTCCTGATCTGGGGGCGCGAAGACCAGGTCACCCCGGCGTTCGTCGGCGAAAAATTCCACGAACTCATCGATACTTCCCGCCTCATCTTTCTCGAAAACTGCGGCCATGCGCCCATGATGGAACATCCGGACGTCTTCAACAAACACCTCGAGGATTTTCTGGCGGAGGTGACGGTGAAGACGGTTGACGGTTGACGGTTGACGGTGGACGGTGGACGGTGGACGGTGGACGGTGGACGGTTGACGGTGAACGGTCTGCCGCGAGAGTCACTGACAACTGATCACTGACAACTGATCACTGACAACTGACAACTGATCACCGACAACTACTTACTAACCGACTTGATCTTCTCCTCCAGCTCATACTCATCGCCGGGGACGTAGCCGGAATGCGTAAAGACGATCTCCCCTTTCTTGTTCAGCAGGAAAGTTTGCGGGATGGTCTGGAAATTCAGGAGGTTGCCGAGGATATTATTGGCATCGGAAAGGATCGTGTATTCCCATCCCTTGGTTTCGACCATCGGCTTTACTTTGGCCAGCTGGCGTTGGGTATCGATCGTGATCGCAACGTATTCCACACCGTATTTTTCCACCCATTCCGGATAAAGCTCGGCAATAGCGTCGAGTTCTTTTTTGCATGGCGTACACCAGGTAGCCCAGAGGCTGATGACGGTGACCTTGCCCGTTTTGCCGTAATCCGCCAGGTTGACGGTCTGCCCTTCCAGGGTTTTGATATCGGCATCCGGCAGGCGGTTCTGCGCGGTCAGGGAAAGAACAAAAAAGCTGAGTACAAGTGTGTAAAAGACTTTACAAGGCTTCATTTTCAAAGTGTATTGATTTTGATGAACAGGTTGTTGCCTGAAAGACTAATTTTGCATTAAATTTTCCAATCCAGCATTTTTCCTGGATACTTGCGTCCCGGTTGGGAACTTCCCGGGCATTTAGACGTAAACACGGGTATGCAGTTACATCGCATACGGCAACATCTACAGCAAATGAGGAACAAAGCTACATTGATTTACCCTAACCGCCTTATTCCTTTTCTGAGTTTTATCGGCATTTTCACCATTTGTCTGCCGGCCAACGCCCAGGAAAGCCAGCAGGGCGGCGGTCGTTTTTCAGGGAGCCTCGAAGCCAACGCCAATTTTTTCATGAAGGACGCCAAGATCGGCGCCGCCAATACGCCTCAGTACGAACACCAGCTCTTCGGGGCCGATTCCTGGCTCAACCTCAACTACAGCAACTGGGGTTTTGATTTCGGCCTGCGCTTCGACCTGTTCAACAACTCCAACCTTCCCAATCCGGTGGACTCCTATACCGACGAGGGGATCGGCCGGTGGTATATTTCCAAAAAGATCGAAAAACTCGACATTACGGCGGGCTACATCTACGACCAGATCGGCAGCGGCATCATCTACCGGGCCTATGAAGAACGGCCCCTGTTCATCGACAATGCGCTGCTGGGCGTGCGCCTGGGGTATGAACTGTCGCCCGACTGGAAGATCAAGGTCTTTACCGGCCGGCAAAAAAACCGGTTCGAAACCTATAAATCGACCGTCCGCGGCGCCTCGCTGGAGGGGTTCGTCTCCGGCGGCGACACCAGCAACTGGTCGCTCGCGCCGGGAATCGGGGTTGTGAGCCGCACTCAATCGGACGAAGCGGTCGGCCAATTGCTCTCCACCGTCGCTACCTATACCCCGCAGGATACGGTCAGCGTCAAATACAACGCTTACGCCTTCACGGCATTCAATACCCTTACCGTCGGCAATTTCAGCTGGTACCTGGAAGGGGCTTATAAAACCCCCGAGGTTTTCTTTGATCCGTTCGCTGAGAAGCTGAACCGCAACGGGGAGATCACGCTCGGCAAGTTCGTCCGCGAACCGGGAACCGTCCTTTATTCCAGCATGAGCTACGCGGCCCACGGCCTGGGGCTGGTATTGGAAGGCAAACGCACCGAAAATTTCACCTTCCGCGCCGATCCGTTCGTTTCGCTCAACCGCGGCATGATCAATTTCCTGCCGCCGATGACCCGCCAGAATACCTACCGCCTCACCACGCGCTACAACGCCGCCACCCAGGAATTGGGCGAACTGGCCGTCCAGGCGGATATCCGCTATGCGATCAAGCGAAAATTGAGCTTCAATGTCAATTTTTCCAACATCACCACCCTGGATGACGAATTGCTCTACCGGGAGGTCTATACCGAGGTGCAATACAAGCACAAGAACAAATGGCAGCTCCTCGGCGGGGTGCAGATGCAACGCTACAACCAGGATATCTATGAGGACAAACCCGGCGTGCCGCTGGTGGAAACCCTGACGCCGTATTTTGAATTGCTGTACAAGATCGACCGCAAAAAGGCCATCCGGTTTGAGGGGCAGTACATGGCCGTCGGCGACGACCCCAAGGCCAATTACAAGCAGGACTACGGCGACTGGCTGTTCGGCCTGGCGGAATTCACGATTGCACCGCACTGGACCTTCACCGCCTCCGATATGTTTAACATCACACCGGGCAAAAACTCGCCGGTTGACGATTCCGGGCACAAGGAATCCATCCACTATCCAAGGCTGGATATCTTCTATACGCACAAATCCAACCGGTTCTCGCTGAGCTATGTCAAGCAGGTGGAAGGGGTCGTCTGTTCCGGCGGCATTTGCAGGCTTGAGCCGGCATTCAGCGGGGTCAAGATGACCGTGAACAGTTCGTTCTGACCGGGCTTGAAGCCGCATTATCCCCAAACAGCCTTTAAATCAGACCAAAAAATGAAAAAAGCAGCTATACTTCTATTGTTCAGCGTTCTTTTCCTGACCGCTTGTGAAGAGGCGATGAATCCGCTGCCCGTTATCCGTCAGGACGGCGAACGGCGCGTACTGGTGGAAGAATTCTCCGGGGGCAACTGCAAACCCTGCTCGGAAGCGGCGGGCGAACTGGCCAACCTGCAGGCCACCTACGGCGAAAACCTGGTGGTGGTCACCCTGCATACCTTCCTGCCGACGCCCCAGGCCAGCCCGGCTGCCGGCGCCGCCTACGATTTCCGAATCCAGAAAGGCACCGAAGTGCTCAATCAGATCGGCATTCCGACCGGCATTCCGGCAGCGGGCATCAACCGGCAGCCCTACGGCGACGGCGGGAGCGCGCTGATCGCGCCGTTTTCAAGCTGGGCGGGATGGATCGGAGAAGAGGTCAAAAAGGACGCTGCGCTGGGCATGAGCCTGGATATCGACTACGATCCGGTAGGCCGCGAAGCAAAATTCGATGTGAACATGCTGCCCAACGAGTCCCTCAGCGGCGACCTGCGCCTGACGGTCTACATCACCGAGGGCAATATTGCCGACAAGCAGCTCACCGAAGCGGGCGTGGTCAATTTCACCCACCAGCATATTCTCCGGGATGTGATCTCGACGCCGCAGGGCGATCATTTAGCCGACGATCTTCCGGCCGGACAGCGGGTCAGCCGCTCCTTCAGCTACACCCTGCCCGCAGCGGACAACAAGGGGCCCTGGGTAGCCGAAAACTGCCATATCGTGGCATTTGTTACGCTGGTTGACGCCGCTTCGGGCCGCCAGGAGGTGCTGCAGGTGGTGGAGGAAAAATTGAACTAAGGCAGACTAATTGGGGTTATTCTGAACAGGAATCAGGAATTTAGTTGTATTTTTAGAGAACAATTTCTTTATCGAATGCATAAGCTAATTGAAATAAAGCCCATACCCGATTACCAAATCTGGATCAGATTTGAGGATGGTAGTGAAGGCATTGTTGATCTTTCACATCTCAAGGGAAAAGGTGTATTTGCGGCATGGGGAAAAACGATCGCATTTGAACAGGCATATATCGATTCGGAAAGCGGTGCCTTGGCCTGGAGTAAAAACCTGGATATAGACCCCCTAAACCTCTACCTCAAGATCAACAAAATATCTTTTTATGAACTGACACTAAAAGAAGTTCATTAATGCCGCTCATCAGTCGTTTCTTCGGCATTTCAATTTATATGTATTATGAGGACCACGCCGACCATGAAAAAATCTTTTTTCTTCCTTCTGACCTTGTCCTTACTCAGCCTGCAAGCTGCATTGGCCCAACCTGGAACGGACAATCATACGCTCCCCTATTACGAGATTCCCGATTACCCGGAAACCTATACCGCGGAGAGCGTGGCCGCGCGCATGATCGACGGCGTGGGGTTCCGGTATTACTGGGCAACGGAGGGGCTGCGTCCGGAAGACCTTGCGTTCAGACCCAATGACGAGGCGCGTACCAGCGAAGAGACCATCGATCATATCCTCGGATTGTCCAATGTGATTGTGAATTCTGTCCGGAAAATCCCCAATCAGGCGTCAGGGGAAGAGACCTCGCCGCTTTCCTTCGAAGAAAAAAGGAAAATGACCCTCGAAAACCTCAAAGCCGCCAGCGATATCCTGAAAGGCGGAGGCGGGACGCTGGAAGAGTACAATATCGTTTTCCAGCGGGGCGACACCAAATCCGAGCTGCCGTTCTGGAACCAGATCAACGGCCCGATTTCCGACGCCCTGTGGCATATCGGCCAGGTCGTATCCTTCCGGCGTTCTTCCGGCAACCCCTTCAGCCCGAGGGTGAGCGTACTGACCGGCAAGGTCCGGAATTGACGTTCGTGCGCCGGAATTACCGGTCTATCGGCCCGGTTTTTAGCCAATTTTGAATATTTTTGTCCTGTACAATAAGTCGTAAGTACCCATTGAGGCCACTTACGACTTACAACTTACGACTTACAACTTACGACTTACAACTTACGACTTATAACTTACAACTATTCAACAGCATGATAAAACCATTCCAACCCGGTTGGCTCGCTCTCGGCCTGATGTTGAGCCTTTTTCCCGGCCGCACCTGCACTGCGCAGGAAAATTACCTGCCAGGCCGTATCATTACCCTCCAGGGGGATACGTTGAAAGGATTGATCGACTATCGGAACTGGAAGAATACGCCCCAAAAAGTGGGGTTCAGAAAATCCGAAAACAGTGAAAAGACGGTTTACCAGCCCTTGGATATCCGCGGATTTGCAGTATCGGATGAAATCTACGAAAGTGCGATCGTCGAAGTGGAAACCAGCCCTTTCAAAGCAAATGAATTAAAGGCGGAAAAAGACCTGATCATGGGGAAAGACACCACCTTTCTGCAAAGTATGGTCATCGGTCCTAAAAGCCTGCTTTACTACAAGGGCATATACGGAAACGAGCAGTTTTACATCCGGCGCGACGGGCAAATTGAATTGCTGGTCTACAAGCGTTATTTAAAAACCCAGAACGGCAAAAAAGGGATTGGAGAAAATCTGAAATTCCTCGGGCAGCTCACGCATTATTTTCAGGATTGCCCCTCGATTCAGTCCCGGATCAAAAACACGATTTATCGCAAAAAAAGCCTGGAATCCCTTTTTGAAGCCTATTACAAATGCGCCGGAGACGAGATAGCCTTTCAGAAGAAATCAGAAAAACTTGCGCTCAAAGGCGGCGTTTTTGCCGGATTATCCCGCACAACCCTGAAGTTTAAAGGCGGAACGAGGACCAACAGTTCGGGAAGTTCGCCGTCCATAGATCTTTCAGGCGGCCTCTCCCTCGATCTGATTTTTCCGCGTACGTTTCAAAAATGGATTTTTCGCAACGAGCTGCAATATTATTCTTATAATACGGAAGAGAGCTACAAAGATCCAACCATCATCGGGGGATACAATTCAACAATTATCAACAAATTCGGCTTCTCCTATTTGAAGTTGAATACCATGGCAAGATTTAAATTTCCCGTAAAGAAGGCATTCGGGTTTATAAATATCGGTATGTCGAACGGGTTTATGCTGAGTCAAACCAACGACAGGTATATCGATTCCGACCTGGATGATAATGGCCCTGTTTATTTTGGAAACGGGATCAACGATGTCCGAAGTCATGAAGAAGGCTTGTTGATCGGACTTGGCGGCGGATCCCGAAGCGTATCCCTTGAAGCCAGGTTTGAGGTCTCCAACGGTTTTTCACCTTTCAGCTCGTTGGAGTCTACCGTCCATAGGTTTTTGGTTCTTGCGGGTTATCAATTCTGATTAAACAGGCTGTTATTCAGAATTTTCGTTATTTTGTCCCAAAATGATACAATAACCAATTTTAAACGATACATGAAAAACACAGCCTGCATTTTGGGACTTTGCTGTATGTTGACGATCACTATGTCAGCACAGAAAAACAATTCCTTTGCGGTACAGGCCCAAACCGAAAACGGCGTCATTGAGGGTAACTACGATGTTGCTACCGGCCTGCAAATGTACTTCGGCGTGCCTTTTGCCAAACCGCCCGTCGGCGACCTGCGGTGGAAAGCGCCTCAACCCCCCGACAACTGGGCCGGCGTGCTGGAAACCAAAAAATTCGGCCCGCGAGCGGTTCAGGCGCCCGTATTCGGGGATATGAACTTCCGGTCGGACGGGCTGAGCGAGGATTGCCTGTACCTGAACGTCTGGACGCCCGCCAAACGAAACACCGCCGGGTTGCCGGTATTGGTCTACTTTTACGGCGGCGGCTTCGTGGCCGGCGACGGGTCCGAACCGAGGTACGACGGCGCAGCTATGGCCAAAAAGGGCATCGTGGCCGTTACCGTGAATTACCGGTTGAACATATTCGGCTTTTTTGCCCACCCGGAGCTCAGTGCAGAATCGCCGTACAAAGGTTGCGGCAACTACGGCCTGCTCGACCAGAACGCCGCGCTGAAATGGGTGCAAAAGAACATTGCGGCATTCGGCGGCGATCCGAAAAAGGTGACGATCGCGGGTGAATCGGCCGGGTCGATTTCCGTCAGTGCGCAAATGGCCTCTCCGTTATCCAAAAACCTGATCGCGGGCGCCATCGGCGAAAGCGGTGCGGGCATCAACCCGACGCTGGCCCCCATCCCGCTGGCCGATGCCGAGAAAAACGGCCTGGAGTTCGCGCAAAAAGCCGGTTATCCGACCCTGGCCGAACTCAGGGCCCTCAGCACCCGGGAAGTGTATGAGATCTATACAGAATCCGGCCGGTTCGGTTTCCCCACGGTCATCGACGGTTACTTTTATCCGAAAACCATACCGGAGATCTTCAACGCCGGCGACCAGGCCCAGGTGCCCCTGCTGCTGGGCTGGAATTCCGCCGAGATCCCCGGGATGGCCTTCATGCAGGGAATGCCCTACAACGAGGAGAACTATGTGAAAAAGGTCAAAGAGGCCTATCCGGCGGATTATGAACAAGTGCTGAAACTGTACCCGCACGGATCGGACAAGGAGATCGAGTGGTCGGCTACCGCACTGGCCTCAGACAGGTTCATCGCTTACAGCACCTGGAAGTGGTTCGACCTGCACCGCAAGAACAGTTCACAACCCGTTTACCGGTACCTGTACAGCAAACTCCGGCCGCCGCTTGTCGACCAGACGCTTGCCCCGGGATTGGCCGGCGGCACGGTCAAACGGGACGACAGCGCACCGCCTATGCCCCAGCCGATCGGAGCGCCCCACGCCTGCGAGATCGAATACTGCATGGGCAACCTGCCCCTGGTCAGGGAATACGCCTGGACGCCCGACGATTACAAGGTTTCGGAGACCATGCAGAATTTCTTTGCCAATTTCATCAAGACCGGAAACCCCAACGGCGCCGGATTGCCGGAATGGCCAGCTGCCAAATCCGCCGACCCCATGCCGCCGGTCATGATCCTGGATGTGGAATCCAGGGCTGTGAAAGCGGCAAATGACGCGCGTTATTTGTTCCTGGATAAAGCTTACAAAAACTAACAGACCGGATCAGTCAGTCGCCGCATATGGTCGGACATTTATCCCTTTTCATCCGCCACCGGGCCGGACGCGCCACGGGGCTCGCTTTCGGCGCCACCGGGTTGATCTTCGGGTCCTGGGCGGCGCTGATCCCATTTATCAAGGAGAAATTTGACCTTGACAAAGCTGAGCTGGGGCTGCTGTTGCTGGCTCTTCCGGCAGGCGTTGTCCTGATGAATCCTTTCTCCGTGGCTGTCCTGCGGTGGTTGGGCTCGGCCCGGGCAACGGTATTTTCGCTGATTTTGGCGGCCATGCTGTTTATACTGCCTTTTGCCATGCCGGCGCTTTGGCTGGTCGCCTTTTCGCTGTTCATTGCCGGAGCGGCCTTTTCCTCCATGAACGTGTCGATGAACACCTGTGCGTCGCAGGTGGAGCAGCGCCAGGGCATACGCATTATGTCCACCTGTCACGGTTTGTGGAGTACGGGCGCCATGTCCGGGTCGGCGCTGGCGGGTATGGCAACGGGCTGGGGCATGTCGCCGGCGGTTTATGTGGGCATCCTTTGCCTGCTGGAACTGATCATAGCCGCGTCCTTGTGGCGGCCGTTGGCGGAAGTGCCCGATGACGATCACCCGGTTGCGGAGCCAGCAAAGCAGAAAAAAACCGGGCTGGTGATGCCCAACGCCGCCTTGTGGCTGCTGATCTCCATCAGTCTGTGCACCAACCTGACGGAAGGCGCCATGGCCGACTGGTCGGCGGTATATATGCGGGAGATCATCCAGGCTCCGGGGACCATGGCGGGTTGGGGGTTCGCGGTGTACGCCTTCTTCATGGCGGGCGGCCGCTTCCTGGGCGACGAATTGATCGGCCGGTTCGGCAGCCGGGCGGCCCTGCGCACCTGCGGCATCCTGGCCGCCCTGGGTTTGATCACGGTCGTGTTGGTGAATTCCACCGCTGCCGCTTTAGCCGGTTTTGCGCTGACCGGCATGGGCGTTTCCCTTGCAGCGCCCATTCTCTACGCTGCCTCTGCCCGCACCCCGGGTATGGCCAAAGGCGCCGGGCTGGCCACGATGAACACCTTCGCCATGGCCGGCTTCCTGGGCGGACCGGTATTTATCGGACTGCTGGCCAAGGTCTCCAGTCTGCAGGTCGCCTTTGCGGTAGTGGCCGTCTTTGCGGGGTTCTGGGCCTGGAGGGCGGGGAGGGTTTCTTGATGCTGGATGCTAGATGCTGGTGGCTGGATGCTGGTGGCTGGATGCTGGTGGCTGGATGCTGGTGGCTGGATGCTGGTGGCTTGATACTAGATGCTGGTGGCAAGGTTCCAGCATCCAGCATCAAGTATCCAGTATCAAGTATCCAGATTATACATCAAAATTCCCCATCTTCCACCCGTAGGGCTTGTTTTTCAGCTCTTCCAGTTTTTCCTTGAGCTTATGGTCGATCAGGGCTTTTTCGGCGGTGATCCGGGCCATGACGAGGTGTGAGCCTGTTTCGGTATCGTATTTGACCTTGTTCTTCACTTCATTGGACCGGAGTGAAACGGATTCCAGGTTGGCCATTTGGTATACGTGTTCGTGCTCGTGGAGCAGGTAATCGTAGGGGCTGCGGTAGGAAATGAGTTTCACCATGATGGGCGCCGTTTCGATGGCGATGAACAGCAAGGTGATAAAGAGGCTGGCGTACAGGATGGCCAGGCTTTTTTCGCCCAATCGCGAAAGCGCTTCCATGCGGGCGGCCATGCCGTCATAGCCGTCGCGCTTGATGGCGGTGATTTCGGTCTGGATGGTGGTTTCCAGCTCTTTGACGGTTTGTTCTTTGGCTTCGATCAGCGGTTGGTTGACGGCGACCAGCTGATCCAGTTCGGCCTGGGCCTTGTCGGCTTCGGCTTTCTTGGCGCGGTAGATCGGCCCGAGGTTCTTGTTGCGCGATCCGCCGGTGCCGTCGGCTTCCTGAACAGCTTGTTTGACCAGGGTATCGCGGGCGGCCGTTTTGACCAGGATCTCCTGTTTGAGGGCGGCAATCTGCGTCCTTTCGCCGTCGATTTGGGCCTGATAGCGGGATTTCAGCTGGTCTTCCTGGTTTTTGAACACCTCCTGCTCCATGATGACGAGTTCGGCGTTGATCTCCTTTTCGAAGATCTTCATCTCCAACGGTTTGGAAATGACGAGCGCCAGAAGGATAGCCAGCGCCAATCGCGGCATGGCCACCATCCAGTCGCGCCACCATTTGCCGTTGCTTTTCATGCTCAGTACGATATAGCGATCGAGGTTGAAGATCATCAAACCCCAAACGATGCCGAAGGCCACAGCGGCCAGCGCGGAGTCAAATACGGTGTAAAGCGCGTAGGCTGAAGAGAAGAACGCCAGCACACCTGTGAAGAACACCGTTGCGCCGATGCCCATGTACTTATTCTTGTCGGAAGGGCATTGTTCCAGGATGGAAGGTTCAACGCCGGAGCAGAACAGGAAGAAATTTTGCACTTTTTCCATAGACAGGTGATTATGATAGATGAATAAGCCAATTGAACTCCAAATCACCTGGAAATATTGGAACAGTGAAATTTTTTTCGACGGGTGCTAGCAGAAACCCGAGCTGCTGCCCGAAACGCCTATGGAAGGGATCGCTTTATCCCTGCGCTCCAACTTGCTGATCCAGTGCTGAGCGCTGCCGAATTTATGCAGAGCGCAGTCGAGGCAGCATTTCCCGAGTTGCTCATTTTGTCCGGTACTCACGCTTTATCACATGCGGTCCTAAAACCCCGGCTCCGTCACGCCCGCCGTCTGCACGCCGCTCACGACGAACGGTATATTGAAGCCCATGAAGAAATAAGGCGCATCCACACCGAAGTCCCAGCCCCAGCCGGCGCTGAAGAAATCCCGGATGGCCGTCACCATCAGGCCGGCCCCGAATTCGGGGGTCCCGTCGAGGTTAAAGTCCGGCGAGCTGAAGCCCATGCCGACGCCGAAGCTGAGGAAGTCGTTGTAGAACTTGCTTTTGCGGCTGCCCCATTTCAGGAAGATGCCGTAGTTGGGCGCAAACTGGTAGCGGTTAGTGAGCTTGACCTCCGGGTTGTCCCGGTTATAGGGGTTGGCCAGGATAAGGGATCCGCTCATTTTGACGTGGAGGGCCACCCGGGCGATGGTGATATACCGGCGGTACAATTCCTTTTGCTCAAAATTGCGGTTTTTCCGGTCCTGGCCCCGTTCCAGGACTGCTTTGACGAGGATTTCGTCCCCGGCCTTGCGCTCGCCGATGTATTTGAGCTCCAGCAGGCCCTCGGGCGGGATCTTGCCGGCGGTGAACCGGGAGACCTTGTCGGAGAGATCTTCATTGGCCAGGTAGGATTTCCTGAACGGATTGAGCAAGCTTGAGATCTGCGAAAAAATCGCCTTGATGCCGGAAATATCCTTTTGCGCACCCTGTACGTAGTTATCGTAGAGGTTGTCGACCTTTTCCAGGGTGGGCAGGCCGGGCGGCGAGGTGTCGTCGGGCGGCGTGACCGCTGTTTGCTGAAAACTCACGACATCGCCGTTGAACGTCTTGTAGGAATTGAGGATCAATTGCTCAAACTGGTTGAAAATCTGATCGAAATTATTTTGACCGAAGATCCCTTGCGGAAAGTTATCGGCGAATTGCTGGTAGGTTTGGGAAGCCAGCGAATAGAACTGATCGACCCGGTTGAGGTTCAGTTCGTTTTCGAGCAGCACCTGGGCGGCCGGTTTGGTATCGGGCTGTTGGTTGAGCTTGGTCAGCGAGGCGTTGTAGGTGGCTTTCAGGATCACCTTTGAGGAATCCGACGGAAACAGGTCGTTGATGCGGGCTTTGACCACTTGTTTGAAAAAACCGGAGGCGGTCGATGTGTTTTCCCCGATCGTCTGGTTGAGCTGAACGGTTTGGCTCAGCGCGCTCTTTTCGCCCTCGGACAGCGGCGGGCTGAACCGGGCTACCTCGCTGTAAGCTTCGGGGCTGATCTCGTCGAAGTGCTCGACGTGCACCGGGCGGCCGCCGGATTTGTTCTTGAGGAAAGCGCCGAGTCGGAAATAGACCATCAGTGTGCTGTCGCCGTTCAGTCCCTTGACCAGGGAATCCCGCAGCACGTCGGCTTTTCCTTCGAGCCAGTTGATCACAAAAACGATATAGGGGCCGCCGAACTTGCTGAATTTAAGCTCCATCTCATCGCTGGTCAGCTCGTTGTACAGGGCGTCGCTCAGGTTCCGTTCCAGGCCGTCCAGCAGGTAGTCCGACTGTTCGGCCAGTTTCTTGTAATCTTCCAATACGGGCTGGCTGCTGCCCGAGAATTTGTCGTTGATCAGCTGGAGAATGCCGTTCTGATTGCGGAGCAATTCGTTGAGGCCATTCAGCTGTTTGAGCCGTTCGTCGGAACCGGCAATACCCTGAAACCGGAACATTTCGTTCTCCAGGGCCGGTATGTCTATCTTCAGGTGGATGATGCTGTTGATGTCGACGATGGCCGGCCCCGACGCGGGAATGGTGTCGACGTGTTTTCCGGTCGTACTTTCTTCCACCAGGGTGACGAACGGCCGGGCATTCTGCGCGGACAGGCCTATGGCTGAAATCAGCAACCAGATCCAATAACAGGCATGAATCAATCGGGACGGTAAGTTCTTCATTGGTCGGTATCGTTTGGCATTTGGAGGATGGCCGCGTTAAACGCCCGTTGCATTTGGAATGTGCTCAGCTTTTTCCTGGCATCCGAAGGATCGGGTGAAAGAGCAGGGTCCTTGAAGATCAGGTAGGCCGCCTGTTTGGAACCCTGCGCCAGCGATAAGGCTACGATGTTGTCAAAGTTGAACTCCTTTCCGGGAAAGCCTGCCTCGATGGCTGCTGCCAGGTCCGCTTTAAGGGCTTCCTGCTGCGCCGTTCCGGGGACCCATAAAACCCGTTGTTGGGGCAGGGCGCCTTCCTGGGTGCAGAGGCTGTTGGCATTTTCAAGCAGCAACGGCGGACTGGGATCTGCGGGGAAATCCGAAAGGATGATCAGGGATACATACTGGTTGATAAAAATGGACAAATCTTCAACCGGCTGATCAGAAACATCAAGGGAATGGACCCTGGTGAGCGTGGCAATGGGGATAGGGAAAGATTTGGAATCCGTCATTTTGTACAGTTAAGGGTTGGTGTTTTTAAATCGAATACGGTGTCAGACGTATATGCAAATTAATGCGAAATATAAGAAAATTAAAATCACAATCGGGCATAGATCGTTCAATTCTCCGGTGTTTTTCAAAAATAAATCTCATTTTTACCGGCCAAACAGTTCAACCATCACCTACTATGATTAAACGACCGCATCTCTTCACTTTTCTGATTACCGCGCTGTTTTTATTACCGTTCAATCCGCTCCATGGTCAGCGCCCCGTTCGATATGAGGTTACGCTTTCCAATATAAAGCAGCACGAAATAGTGATCTCGGCCGAGTTCCCATCCTTGCCGCAGCAGCCGCTGGTGGTCAGGATGCCTACGTCCTCTCCGGGCCGGTACGCGCTGCACCAGTTTGCGAAAAATGTTTACCAGGAGAAAGCATTTGACGAAAACGGCAATCCGCTGAAGGTGGTCAAAACGGACCTGTCGACCTGGGAGGTGACCGGGCACCGCGGCTATGTGCGGTTCGAATACACCCTGTTTGCCAACCACGGCGACGGCACCTATTCAGGGATCGACAACCGGAAGCTTCATCTCAATATGCCGGCGACTTTTGTGTACACCCATACCACCGAAAGGAGGCCGGTAGAGCTGTCATTCGACCTGAAAGACCACCCCGAATGGAGCGTGGCGACCCAATTGCAACCGATCGGCCGGAACACTTTCAGGGCGCCGGATTACTACTACTTTTATGACAGCCCCACCATGGTCGGCGACATCCGCTACCGCCAGTTCGAAGTGGAATCGCACGGCAAAAAACAGACCATCGAGATCGCCGCCCAGGTGATGGATTCCGATTCCCTGCTCGACGTGTACGCCGGGTGGGTGCAGAAAGTAGTGGAGGAAGAGAAGAAGGTTTACGGCGAATTGCCCGATTACGATTTCGGTCGTTATACGTTCCTGGTCAGCTATAACCCGTGGGTATTCGGCGACGGGATGGAACACCGCAACTCCACGGTCTGCTCCAGCCAGGGCAGCCTGGAAAGAAATGCCAACCAGCTGATCGGCACCATCGCCCACGAATTCTTCCATTGCTGGAACGTGGAGCGCATCAGGCCCCAGTCGTTGGAGCCCTTTGATTTCGACTGGGCGAACATGTCGGGCGAACTGTGGCTTGCGGAAGGGTTCACGTCCTACTACGACGACCTGATGTTGCGCCGCGCGGGCCTTTTGTCCGAAGAAGATTATATACAGGGCCTGAAAGGCGGGTTGAATTATACGATCAACGGCCCGGGCAGGGATTTTCGCGGCCCCGTGGAAATGAGCTACCAGGCCCCGTTCGTGGACGCCGCCACCTCGATCGATGAATTCAACGCCGTCAATACCTTCATCAGTTATTATACCTACGGATCGGTCATCGGGCTCACGCTCGACCTGACCCTGCGCAACCGCTTCGAAAATGTCACCCTCGACGATTTCATGCGCTATCTCTGGGGGCATTACGGCAAAACGGAGATCCCTTACCAGCTCCCCGACCTGCAGGAAGCCCTGGCCACCGTTACGGGCGACGCGGTCTTTGCCGCCGATTTTTTTGAACGATACATCTACGGCCACGACCTGCCCGATTTCAGTGAACTGTTCGAGCCGATGGGTGTCGACTTCGGTTTGCAACACCCTGAGGAATCCGATATGGCGCACCTGATGCTGGAATTCAGGAACGGGAAGGCGATTGTCAACGGCCCGATCATGAAAAA
This sequence comes from Lewinellaceae bacterium, assembly GCA_020636325.1. GTDB lineage: Bacteria > Bacteroidota > Bacteroidia > Chitinophagales > Saprospiraceae > JACJYC01. The sequence goes on along the minus strand of JACJYC010000002.1, from coordinate 1,130,750 downwards.
CCATTCGCTTTACGGCGCCGGCGTCAACAGCGGCGACCAACTGCTGGAAATCGACGGAAAAACCATAGATAATCAGGAAGCCTGGAAGGCCATCGCCTCTACGCTCAAGGTCGGCAAGACCTGTTCGATCACCTACGAGCAGAACGGGATAACAGAGAAAGGTACGTTCATCTGCCGCCAAAACCCGATGGTGGACATCAGCCTGCCTGAAAAAGGCGGAAAGGCGAAGGAGAAGAAGCGGCGCAAGGCGTGGTTGGGCTCGTAACGTCGCCAGGATTGATAAGCCTGCAAGGATTATTAAGCCTAAAAATATTCTTCCATAAAACACCAGCTCATGTCCAACCACCTGCAAACCGTCCGGCAGTTTTTAGAAGCGCTGAACACCGGAGGTTCCGGAAGCTCGCTACAGGATTTTTATCACCCGGAGGCCCTTCAGGTCGAATACCCGAATACGCTGACCAAGAACCTGACGGAGCGGGATCTGCCGGCATTGAAAGCCGCTTCGGAAAGAGGGAAAAAGGTGTTGTCGGGTCAGCATTATGAGATCGTCCGCAGCTATATCGCAGGCGATACGGTCATTATTGAGGCCATCTGGACCGGTACGTTGGCCATACCCATCGGCCAGATCCCTTCGGGTGGGGAGATGAAAGCCTGGTTCGCCCAGTTTTTTGAATTCAGGGACGGGAAGATCTTCCGGCAACGCAATTACGATTGTTTTGAACCATTTTAGTTGAATGAGAACAACCATTGCTTTAATTGCACTTTGTCTTTCGACAACCCTAATCGCCCAGAAAGCGGATCCCGTTCAGGTTTCTCCCGACCTGGAGATCATCCGCCTTTCCGACCAGGCTTATATTCACCGGTCCTACGCCGTTTTCGGGTCGTTCGGCCGGGTAGCGTCCAACGGCCTGGTCTACGTGGCGGGTGGGGAATGCCTCGTTTTTGACACTCCGCCATCCGACGAGCTTTCCGAGCAACTCATCGGATGGATTGCCGAAAATTATCCCGGCGTAAAGATCGCGGGAGTCGTCGTCAACCATTTCCACGAGGATTGCCTGGGCGGTTTGAAAGCCTTCCACAACCGCGGGATTCCCTCCTATGCCGGGGAGAAGACCCTTGAACTGGCGCGCAAGGACGGCGTTGAGGTCCCGCAGCACGGCTTTTCCAAAAAGAAAAAAATGAAGCTGGGCGGAGAGCGGGTCCTGCTGTTCTACCCCGGAGCGGCCCATACCCTCGACAATACGGTGGCCTGGATGCCCGGCGGCAAGGTCCTTTTCGGCGGTTGCATGGTCAAGTCGGTCGGCGCCGGCAAAGGCAACGTCGCGGATGCCGACGAAGCCGCCTGGCCGAAGACGGTGGCCCGGGTCCGCAAGAAGTTCGCGGATGCGGTATGGGTGATCCCAGGCCACGGCGAGGCCGGGGGAGTGGAGCTGCTGGATTTTACTGTCCTGCTGTTTAGTCGTAAGTTGTAAGTCGTAAAGTGGGGTGAAGGTGGGAATTACTGCCAACTTACGACTTACGACTGCCGACTAATTCACCTATCTTTGCCCCCATGCAAACCATCGCCCAACCCCGCCTTTACACTGTCCCTTTTTTGTTGATCTGCGTGAGCCACTTCCTGTTCGGCGCAAGCTTCAATATGCTTATTCCGGAGTTGCCGGCCTACCTGACCAGCCTGGGCGGCGCGGAGTACAAGGGCCTCATCATCGCCTTATTCACCGTGACGGCGGGCATATCCAGGCCCTTCAGCGGGCGGCTGACGGATACGGTGGGGCGGGTGCCGGTGATGATCATCGGGACGCTGGTCTGCGTGGTGTGCAGCCTGCTCTACCCCATTCTGACCACCGTGACCGGTTTTCTGCTGCTCCGGTTCTTTCACGGGTTTTCCACGGGTTTCAAGCCCACCGCTTCCACGGCATATGCGGCCGACATTGTGCCCATGCAGCGGCGCGGAGAGGCTATGGGCATCCTGGGCGTGAGCATGAACGCCGGCGCTTCGATCGCCCCGCCGGTGGGCAGCTGGCTGGCGCAGACCTGGTCGCTCAACGCCATGTTCTACGCCTCCAGCGGGATCGCGCTGGTCTCCATCTTCATCCTGCTGAATTTGAAAGAGACGCTGACGGACCGGCAGGCCTTCCGGCCGGGGTTGCTGTATATCCATCCCCGGGACGTGATCGAGAATTCTGCCGTGGCGCCGGCCATCGTCACGTTGCTGATCTATTTCAGTTACGGCACCCTGCTGACCATCGTGCCCGACCAAAGCGAATTCCTGGGCATCGGCAACAAGGGGTTGTTCTTTACGACCTTCACGCTGTGCTCCATTTGTTCGCGGCTGGTGGCCGGCAAGGTATCCGACCGTTTCGGGCGGGTGCCTGTGATCAAGGTAGCCGCCGTTTTCACGGCCCTGGCCCTGATCTGGATGGGCACGGCCGACACGCCGTTCACCCTGCTGGCGGCCTCCGGCGCGGTGGGTTTCGGCACGGGCATCGGTGCGCCGTCTGTCTTCGCCTGGGTCATCGACCGGACGCCTGACCACCGGCGCGGGCGCGGTTTTGCCACCATCTATATCGCCCTGGAGATCGGCATCGGCAGCGGGGCCTTGCTGTCTGCCTGGGTGTACCACAACAATCCTGCAAACTTCGGCTCCGCCTTTTTTGTGACGGCGCTGTCGTCGATTGCGGCGGCGGGGTATTTGCAGTTTCGGCGGGGGTTGCGGTGACTTCGACTCCGCTCAGTCACCTTGCGGTTTGACTTATCTATTGATCGTTGACGATGAGGGAAGCACTTGTTGGGGCAACCACGAGGGGGCTATCTTGGGGCAACCACGAGGGTTGCCCTTACGGCGTTGCGCCGGCTTAGTCTATCCTTTTGCAGGGTGCAGGGTCCGAAGCTTGGGATTGCGGTTGCTGCGCGGGGCAACCACGAGGGTTGCCCTTACGGCGTTGCGCCGGCTTAGCTATCCTTTTGCAGGGTGCAGGGTCCGGCGGTTGGGATTGCGGCTGGTGCCTGGGGCGACCACGAGGGTCGCCCTTACGAGTCGCAGTGCCTTCTGTCAACACCGTCTGCCGTAGCCTATCCTCCTCGCGCCGAAAGCGCTTCGGCGGACGAGCCCAGCCTTCGCACTCATTGTGCTTCGGCGGACGGGGAGCGTAGGTGGACATGACTTCGGTCAAGTCCGATTTTCAAACATGCTCCCAAATTGGTGCTTGCCCGCCACCGGCGTGGTCGCAGTGCTCTTCTGCACACATGACTTCGACGGCTTGCGATTTCGAGTAGGAAAGTGCCTGGGGCGACTCACGAGAGTCGCCTTACGTCGCAGTGCCTTCGTCAGCACATGACTTCGTAGTTGAAAGCGCTTCATGAGGCCATTGTGTCGCAGTGCTTCGTCAGCACACATGACTTCGACCGTTCCAATCAATCAAAGTCCTGATAATCAAAAAATTAAATGCCATTTTGCTGGAAAAATCTCGGCCTTTTCGCATTACAAAATTATGAATTTCTTAAAAAAACGCCTTTTTCATGTCTTCTTACAAGCTGAAATTTCGGGTTAACCGTGGTCGAAAACCGGTTGTTTTGAGCGGTTTTGAAGACGCGTACAACAGGTACACCGCCCTTTTTCCTGCTGCAATTTAGGGAAATTTTGTTTTATATGCTGATTGGCTTCAATCTTTATCCAACACAAGAACAAAGACTACATCCTTTAACAAATCCGGTTGTCTCTCGTAAAACAGAAAAAAGAACGATATGAACTCCGGCAAATTCCCACTCAACAATTATGATCAACTTCGACAAGAATTGAAAGTTTTCGCTTCCAGCCAGGTTTTCAACAGTTTTCTTTACCTGCTATTTACTGAACAGAACGGCCGCAGGGTTCCCGTTTGCCGGGTGGCCGGTGAAGATCCGGAAGGTATTTTATACATCGGGCAGACCACCAAATTGGTCGATCGGCTTTCTCTTTTGTGTCGCAGTTTTCAAAGCCGCGCTCCTAGCGGTAAGCGTTGGCAGCATGGCGCTGATGAGATCTACTGGCAATGCGTCGCTGTCCGAGACAAGTATGCCCGTGAAAACATGTGGGTTGAGGTCACTCCCTGCGACGACAGCAAGGCTGCCGAACATGAAGCCATACGTAACTATTACATGAAGTTTGGAGAGGTGCCGCCTTTTAATGGGGCTATTGTCAAGCGATAAGTTGAAAAAGGAGGGTAAAAAACCTGAAATAGCCGGCACAATACCTCTCCTACATTTTTCCAATTCAGCTTGATGAATGCGTATGGATATCAGGCTACACGGTTTCCCCACCCACCTCCGGGAAAACCCGTATCTTTGCAGCAGCAACCCTCGAGGTTGCCCATCATTGCCCGGACAACCACAAGGGTTGTCTCTACAGCCAAACCAAAACCATGGAAAAAATCGCTCCCTACCAACCAAAAAACAAGATCCGCATCGTCACGGCGGCCTCGCTCTTCGACGGGCACGACGCCGCCATCAACATCATGCGGCGCATCATGCAGGGCACGGGCGCCGAGATCATCCACCTCGGACACAACCGGTCCGTCGGGGAGATCGTAGACTGTGCCATCCAGGAAGACGTCCAGGGGATCGCCATCACCTCCTACCAGGGCGGCCATATGGAATTCTTCAAGTACATGTACGACCTGCTGCGCGAACGCGGCGCGCCCGACATCAAACTCTTCGGCGGCGGCGGCGGCACCATCCTCCCCGAAGAGATCGAAGAACTCCAGCAATACGGCATCACCCGGATCTACCACCCGGACGACGGGCGGCGCATGGGCCTCCAGGGCATGATCAACGACGTGCTGGAACAATGCGATTTCCCGAAAGGCGACCACCTGAACGGCGAACTCAAAGGATTTGCCCGGCACGAACCCGGCGCGATTGCCCGCCTGATCACCATCGCGGAGAATAATCCGGTGTTGTTCGAGGCGGAAATCCTCCCGACCATCGGCCAAAAGCCGGAACAGCATAAAAAAGTCACCCCCGTGCTGGGCGTCACAGGTACGGGCGGCGCCGGCAAATCGTCGCTGGTGGACGAACTGGTGCGGCGCTTCATCATGGACTTTGAGGACAAGTCCATCGCCATCGTTTCCGTCGACCCCTCCAAGCGCAAGACGGGCGGCGCCCTGCTCGGCGACCGCATCCGGATGAACGCCATCAATTCGCCCCGGGTGTATATGCGCTCGCTGGCCACCCGGCAGAGCAACCTGGCCCTGTCGCAATACGTCCACTCGGCCGTGGATATCCTCAAAGCAGCGGCCTTCGACCTGATCATCCTCGAAACCAGCGGCATCGGCCAGAGCGACACCGAGATCATCGACCACTCGGATATGAGCCTCTACGTGATGACGCCGGAATACGGGGCGGCCACCCAGCTCGAAAAGATCGACATGCTCGACTTTGCCGATGTGATCGCCCTCAATAAATTTGACAAACGGGGGGCCCTGGACGCCCTGCGGGACGTACGCAAGCAGGTGCAGCGCAACCGCAACGCCTGGGATGTGGCCGTGGACGAAATGCCCGTCTTCGGGTGTATCGCCAGCCAGTTCAACGACCCCGGCGTCAACCGGCTCTACCGCCATATCATCAACCTGATCGGCGAACGGACGGGCGCCGGCCTGCATACCGATTTCGGCCTTTCCGCCAAGGAGTCTGAAAAGATCTATATCATCCCGCCCGGGCGCACGCGCTACCTGTCGGAGATCAGCGAATCCAACCGGCATTACGACCGGTGGGTCGATCAGCAATGCGATATCGCCCGCCGCCTTTTTGCCCTGAAGACTACTATGGAAATGGTGGATGCCGAACAGGCCGTCGGGCTCAAATCCGCCTACGAGGACCTGAAGAAAGACCTGGACGGCGACTGCCTCCGCATGCTGGAGGGCTGGGAAGAGAAGAAACAAAACTACGCCGGCGACGAGTACGTCTACCTCGTGCGCGGCAAGGAGATCCGGGTGAAAACCCATACCGAAAGCCTGAGCCATACCCGGGTGCCGCGGGTGGCCCTGCCGCAGTTCAAGGACTGGGGCGAGATCCTGCGCTGGTCGCTGCGGGAGAATGTGCCGGGGGAATTCCCCTATACCGCCGGGGTCTTTCCGTTCAAACGCCAGGGCGAAGATCCCACGCGCATGTTTGCCGGCGAGGGTGGCCCGGAGCGCACCAACAAGCGCTTCCACTACGTCAGTCTGGGCATGCCGGCGGCGCGACTTTCCACGGCCTTCGACTCGGTGACCCTGTACGGCGAAGACCCGGATTACCGCCCGGACATCTACGGCAAGATCGGCAATTCAGGCGTGTCGGTCTGCTGCCTGGATGACGCCAAAAAGCTCTATTCAGGGTTCGATCTCTGCGATCCGAAAACGTCGGTATCGATGACCATCAACGGGCCGGCAGCGACGGTGGCCGCCTTTTTCATGAACGCCGCCGTTGATCAGCAATGCGAAAAATACATCCGCGAACACGGGCTCGAAGACCGGGTGGAAGCCCGCCTGAAAGCCAAATACGACGAGCGCGGATTGCCCCGGCCCCGGTACAATGCCGAAGCGCTGCCGGAAGGCAACGACGGACTCGGTCTGCTGCTGCTGGGCCTGACCGGCGACGAAGTGCTGCCCCGGGAAGTGTATGAAGAGATGAAGGCCAGGGCGCTGCAATCCGTACGCGGTACCGTGCAGGCCGACATCCTGAAGGAAGACCAGGCCCAGAACACCTGCATCTTCAGCACCGAGTTCAGTCTGCGGCTGATGGGCGACCTCCAGGCTTATTTCATCGATCACCGGGTGCGCAATTTCTATTCGGTCAGCATCAGCGGGTACCATATCGCGGAGGCGGGGGCCAACCCCATTTCCCAGCTGGCGTTCACACTGGCCAACGGTTTCACCTTTGTGGAATACTACCGCTCCCGGGGGATGAACGTCGACGATTTTGCGCCCAACCTGTCGTTCTTCTTTTCCAACGGCGTGGACCCCGAATACGCCGTCATCGGCCGGGTCGCGCGCCGGATCTGGTCGAAGGCCATGAAGCGGCTGTACGGCGCCAACGAGCGCAGCCAGATGCTCAAATACCATATCCAGACCAGCGGGCGCAGCCTGCACGCGCAGGAGATCGCCTTCAACGACATCCGCACCACCCTGCAGGCGCTGTACGCCATATTCGACAACTGCAATTCGCTCCATACCAACGCCTACGACGAAGCCATCACCACGCCGACCGAGGAATCGGTGCGCCGGGCCATGGCCATCCAACTCATCATCAACCACGAACTGGGGCTGGCCAAGAACGAGAATCCGTGGCAGGGTTCTTTCATCATCGAGCAACTGACCGACCTGGTGGAGGAAGCCGTCCTAATGGAATTCGACCGCATCACCGAGCGCGGCGGGGTGTTGGGGGCAATGGAAACCATGTACCAACGCAGCAAGATCCAGGAAGAGAGCCTTTATTATGAGACGTTGAAACACACCGGCGAACTGCCGCTGATCGGGGTGAACACCTTCCTGTCGAAAGAAGGCTCGCCGACCATCCTGCCCGCTGAGGTGATCCGGGCAACGGAGGCCGAAAAAGAGGACCAGATCACTACGCTCAAAAACCTGCACGAAGCCAATCGCGAACAGGCGGCCGCCGCCCTGAAAAAGCTGCAGCAAACGGCCATTCAGAACGGGAATACGTTTGAAGCCCTGATGGAAACCGTGAAATATTGCTCGCTGGGGCAGGTGACGAACGCGTTGTATGCGGTGGGGGGGCAGTATCGGCGGAGTATGTAGAGGGAGGAATTACCTTCCCTCTCCCCATCTTTGCCTCTTTGACAAAAATGTCCGGCAGTATGATTTCGGGTTTGTTGATTTTCGAGACAAAGGCGGGAAAGCGGCATATGAGGCTTCCGGTACCGCTTTCCCTTTCCATTGCGTCAAATAAGAAATGGTTCCTCCTGACCATTCCCAAGTGCTATTGTTTCCTGGCCTTGTCTACGGCATATACGCATAGTTCGACAAAGGATACATCATTCTTTCTAGCCAGATTGTAGAGTTTCCCGAAGGATTCCACCGCTGAAACGGGCATTTGGGCCTTATATTCCCGCTTGAGGCGTTCATTTTCCTCTTCCACGGGGCCTTTACCTTTGGCGGGCATTTCCAGGAGTACAATTGAGAACGGATAGGTGCCTTTCTTACCTTCCACAATGCATTGAATGGTGAAATTTTTTGCGCCATATCTGGCATTTTGGCTCCATCTGTTGGCTTCATAGCTGTCTTTTTCTACGCCCTTCCCATTTTTATAAAAATCGGCGAGTTTCACCATAGCGTCCTTATACCCTTTCTTACCTGCCTCCAGATACCATTTTGCCGCCAGGCTGTCCGATTGTTCAAAATGCTTGTTTCCGGTTTCGTAAATCTTTGCGATGGCAAGTTGGGCAAATCCGTGGTTGTTCTCAGCGGCTTTGTTGTACCAGACAGATGCTTCGGGATCATCTTTGCTCAATCCTGCCTCGCTGTTGTAATAATATTGCGCCAGCATATTGATCCCGGTAGCGCCATCGTGTTGCGCGGCCCGCCTGAACCATTTTTCCGCTTGCGTTTTGTCATTAAAGATTTTCTTGTTGTCATAAAGCAGGCCCAGGTTTCCTTCGGCGTAAGCGTCATCTTTTTCTGCGGCCAGCAAATACCATTTTTGCGCTTCTTTGTAATTTACTGGTACGCCTTCCCCATTGTGATACTTGGTACCCAAGGTATTCTGCGATTGCGTATACCCGGCTTCTGCCGCTTTGCGATACCACCAAACCGCTTCATCAGGATCTTTTTTTACCCCGAATCCGTTCGCGTACATCGTACCCATCCAGTCCTGGGCTTCCGGCAAATCCTGCTCTGCTGCTTTTCGGAAATATTCGAGCGCCGTGCTGTCATTTTTCTCAAAACTTAATCCAAAGTGATACATTTCTCCCAGTCCTTGAAATCCAGTCATAAATCCAATATCGGCAGCTTTGGTATACCACTCTGCGGCCTTATCATAATCTTGTTTCGCACCAAATCCAAAGCGATATGCAATAGCCAGGTTTCCCATCCCGGATGGATGCCCTTGTTTTGCAGCCTTTTCATACCAATAAAAGGACAGGGAAGAATCCACCGGGGTACCAAAACCGTAATTGTAGGATAATCCCAGCAGGTTTTGAAATTCCGGGTCTCCTTTTTCAGCTTGTGTCTTGAGCGCCGGAAAAGCGATTTTAAAATACCTGGAAGCTTCAGCGGTATCCGTTTTGACATCCGTACCCCGGTAATAGTTCCATCCAAGGTCAAAGGCAGCGGCATTAAATCCATTTTCCATAGCCAAATCAATGAACTCGCGGCTTTTTACGAGGTCTTTTTCCACTCCTCTGCCATAAAGATACATGTGCCCGAGAAAATACATGGCCTTAGGCGAATTGTACCCAACAGCAAGTTTATAAAGATCGTAAGCTTCCCGGTATTCCAGCGCTTTATAATGTGTCCAGGCTTCATCCAGAATTCCATTAACTACGTGAGCCCTGTAACTGAAATACCCGCCAATTATGCCGCCTAACAGCAGGATCGCTGCAACTGCATACCGCCAGGATTTTGTCCTGGAGCGTTCCGGTTTAGGTACTTCGACCTGAACGATTGCGGACTCAGCCCTATCGAAAATGGTCTTTGCCTGGTGTACGTCCTCCTGAGGAGCAATAAACAGCGTTTGCGCTACCTCATCGGCAGGCGGTTCGGAAACAAATGCAGCATATGCCGTTGGGGCCTCCCCGGGTGTTTCTTCCCAAAATGCGGTCACCTCTTCACAAGATCGGAACCGGTCTTCAGGGTTGTAAGCCGTGGCTTTTTCCAACCAGCGGTTTAATTTCGGCGAGCCGCTTTCCACATAAAAAGGATTATCGCCTCTCTCCCTGTCCATCACCGACACAGGCTTTTTGCCGGTCATGCAAAACCAACAGGTTGCGGCCAGTGCATAAATATCCGTGTAAGGCCCCCTCGGCCGTTTTTGACTATATTGCTCGATCGGCGCATAGCCGTGCTTAAGAATGACGGATTGCGTAAGCGCATGGTCCGTTGAGAATTCCCTTGCAGCGCCGAAATCAATCAAAACCGCCTGGTTATCGGGGGTGATGATGATATTCTCGGGCGAAATATCCCGATGCAAAATACCTTTTTGGTGAACACCGGTCAACCCTTGGGCGATTTGCAGGATGTAACCGACAGCGGTATGTTCATCTACAGGGCCGTTTGTTTTCACTTCCTCCGACAGGTTCTTGCCTTCGATGAACGACATCACCATATAAGCGGTGCTGTTCTCTTCGAAATAGTCGATAACCTGTACGATTTCAGGGATATCATGAAACTGGGCCAAAGTTTCCGCCTCTTTGAGGAAACGGGTTTTGAAATGCTCAAAATCATTGATTTTCATACCCTGAAGGCTCATTGTCGCGCCATCCGTATTTCTGATGCACTTCCCGTCAATGAAAAGTTCCTTGACGGCAACCGGTATTTTTGCGGTAGTGGAAAACTGTCTGTAAGATTCCTGGATTGAAATTTGTTTTTCGTAAAGTGCCTTGTAAGTAATTCCAAAACCACCGCTTCCCAGTTTTTTTTCGATCCGGTACCGGTTTTGTTTTAACGTGCATCCCTGGGGGAGTTCATGCAGAAGGAGTTCCATTGGTGTTAATTATATAAGAATGTTAGATAATCATTATTCGACTTTCTATTAGTTGATATCCGAACAGCTAAAACGTCATTGAATTTTATAAACTTTTCTTTCAAATTCTTTACTTCCTTCAAAAAGCCTGGCATTTGCAGAACTTGCGCCGTTAATCCGGCGAAGCACAACAGGTTGATTTACAGCATTATCCAATTCAAAAACAGATGACCCCAACACCAGGAAACAGGTTTGCCCGTTCACCACGTAAACGAGGGGATTTTCACCTTCGGGCAGCCCGCCGAGGATAAGCGCCCTTTTTCCATTTTTTTCCTCAAAACTGTAGATCTGTTGAGGGCTTGTGCCGGTCCATACTTCCAAATCGGATTGGGTAAATTTGCTTTCTTGTAAATTGGCCAATCGAATGCGGATTGATTCATCCAAAGGTTGGGGATCCGATACGGATAAAGGGCCGATCTGGATTAACGGTCGGGCTGTTTCAGTTGGATCGATAAAAAAGAAGTCATCGGCAAATTGCAGCAGGAGGCGCCCTTTCTGGCGAAAGAGCTTGAGCCGGAGCGGCGGGATAAGAGGATCTCCATATAAAGTCAGCATACCATTTTTGAACGTATACTGCAATTGCTGCGGATAATCGGCAGCCCTCACAAATGACTTCGGCAAGCGTTTGATATTACTTAATGCATATGCTGGCTGCGATTTGAGCATTTTTTCCTTTGACGCGCCCGGTACGGATTGCTGCGGTTTGGGTTGTTCCCCTTCTTTTCCCGGTTTGCTTTTTGACCGGCCCTGCAGGCTATCCGGCGGGGCGATCTCTTCCAGGCTGTCAACCGGCGTTTCGGCCGGCGTTTCCTCAGTCAGTTCAACTTTCGGTTGTTGTCTGATGAAAAAAATCATGCTGATCACCAGCAATCCGGTAATACCGGCCGCAATACCCATTCTCCACCACCGGGCCCCCAAAATGCGGGGCGTTTTATTCAAAACCGCCGGTATCGGGTCAGCGATGTGGGTCTGTGCCGCCTGATCGTGGTCCAAATCGCTTTCCTCCAGGTAAGCAGAATAATAATCGTCGAGCCGTTTTCTGAGTTTTTGCTTTCCCCAGACCTCTATTTCTTTGTAAAGTTTCCTATTAAAGTCCAACAGGCGCTGAATTTCAGGTGTTTGACTGACCTCCAGCTCAAATTCACGGCGCTCGTCCGGGTTCATTTCCCCCGACAAGTAGCGATCAATATTATCCTGTATGCGCTCCTGGTCCATATCGTATTTAATCCAAGGACATTACGTATTCATAAGATACCTTGTTTCTCAGTCTTTTCAGGCACTGCAACTTCTGCTGCCTGGCCGATTGGGCATTGGCAAAATTGAACCGTTGGGCAATGACCTCCATTTTGAGGTTCAGAAAAATAGCTGCTTCCAGAATGGCTTTGCACTTTTCGCCGAGTTCTTCGATGGCATTTTTCAGGTATGATTCTCTGCTGGGAAGCGACAATTCTTCCTGACTGATTTTCGGTTCTCCAGATGAGTTGCCGGTATCCTGACCGGAAAACAGGTTGATCTGGGCGAAAGATTCCTGTTGTTTTGTTTTCTTTTTCAGGATAGTGTACCACTGAAACCTGCAGATTGCCATCAGATAGGTACTTATCCGGCTGTCGTGGGAATAATCCCCTTCCCTCACTTTCCGGTAAAAGACAATAATAGCTTCCTGGAATAAGTCAAGCGCATCCTGCCGGCTTCCGTTGTTTGCCTGGATCCAGCTTTCCACCATCGGCAAGTGTTCATACAAATATTTGATCACATCTTCATTTCCGTTCCGGAGTTCCTCAATTAAATGGTTATCATCCATTGATCCGATAATTTCAAAAGCAATTGAGAGAAATATTAACGACATCTCTCTGCAAAGCAATCAAATTGGTTTATCAAATGATCATTCGAACAAGGAAGGAATCCCCCTCATTCGGATAAGTTTATTTTGCTTTATAGGAATGCCGAAGGTATATTTTTTTATTGAAAGCCGGGCATTGCCTTCCATCCTCAACTCCATTCCCCCTTTGCCGATCCAGCCGAAATCAAAATTTTTCAGCAAATTAAAATTCTTCAGTTCAACTTCTACCGGCAAGCTGATTTTGGAAAAAGCTTTCATTTCAAAGGGCTCTTCCAATTGCCATTCCGCGACCGGGTCTTCATTTTTCCGGGCATAGAACCGCAGTTTTGCGCCTTCCACCGTGTAGTCCAACGGCAGTTCGTTCAACAATCCCACTTTTAAGTCCAGCACCACCTTGGATAAAGAGGGCAGTTGTCTGATAGAAACCGATTCGATGGCAAAATTCCCTTTCCGGCTCAGATTTTTTTTCACTTGTTCCTGAATGAACAGTTTGGTATTCAATGCGATATATTCATCCACATTGAGCGTGAAATTCCTGGTCATCAGGCGGATCGTATTTTTGCCCACAATGCGGAATACGGCTGAATCCTGTTCGATCAAATCGGGATAAACCGATTCCAGACGGTCCAGGTCGAAAGATACCTTCATGTGCAATTGGGATGTATCCTTAGCCTGCAATGTCAGCGGTTCGTTGATGACGGCGGTCCCAAGTCTTTCACTTCCGAAGAACGCTTCCACTTCTCCGCGGCTGATCTTTGCCTTGAAAATATTCGGATTGTACACGACATATGCCAGCTGTACGGTCATCACCGAATCCTCGACACCGAGGATTTTTATATCATCTATTCTGACCAACTCCGGCTTGGAAACGCAGGACGTCAAGACCAGGCATCCCAAAACCGGCACAAGCAGATAAATCCATTTATTGCTGAATACTGTCCTTTCTGCGAAGGATGATATAGATCGATACATAAAAAATAAGATTTAGGCCAAGTATAGCCAGGTTATTGGCGGATAAGTCATTCATCGCTCCGCCGATCAGTTTTCCTTTCTCAATCAACCCATCATCATAAAAATTGAGGATATCCAGGGCCGATTTGGCGATTGGTTGGGTACTTTTCGGGTCCGGGATCATGCATTGGCAGTTTTGCATAAGGGCTGAGGTATCGGGCACCATCGTCGGTGAAAAAGTGATCACGCTGGCCAGTTGTTCGCCCTCCTGAAGCCGGTCGGCAAAATGCGCATCCTGGATTCTGGCCAGGCCTTCGGTACCCCAACGCCCAAAGGTCAGGAAGCTCAGGAATTCTACCACCCAGTTGTCAATCCGGGTGATCACGCCTGCCAGCATAATCTGGGGCATCAGCGCAATGGGTACGATCGTCATCACCTTTTCCGTTGTATCGAAGCGGGCGGAAAGCAACAGTCCAAGCAGCGTAGCCGATACCGACAGAAAAAAGACGAAGAATAGGGTACCCGAGAAATTTTGAAGATAGATTTCTTCGAAACCTGCCAGCGTGTCGTTCCTGAACCGTATATAGATGATGCTTACGAAGACAAAAGCCTGCACCAAAGCAATCCCCGACAAGACCATCCACTTGGAAAATATATAGGTGTGAATATTCAGGTTAAACATCCGCTCCCGCTTGTAGATCGCCTGCTCACCAACGATCTCCTTGGCCGCATTGCTCACGCCGAACCAAATGGCGGACATGGCCATCAAAAACAGCACCCCTACCTGAAATTCCTTGAAGATCAGCGAAATAAGCCCGGCAATAATAACCGGCTGAGCCAACAACAGGATGACATTCTCCCGATCATTGAGCTTGACGCTGAGATAGCGGGCCGCCAGCCAGAAAAATTGATGGAGGTATGAGTCCTCCTTCCTCTCCTTGCGGAGCGCTTCGCGGGATTGAATAGGAACCCGGCTTTGCACATTATTGTAGAGTCGCAGATAAAAAGAACGCGCGGTATCGGCCTGCGACAGGAGGTTATAGACCTGAATGATGTTCTCCTTGCCGAAATAATTGAGGATGCCTTCTTTGCTGCCGTAATAAACGTTCTGTCCTTCTGCTCCCAGGAAGATTACGTTATCTACGTAATTCAGGTCCTCCGGCTTATGCGTAACCATGATGATGGTTGTGCCTTTGTCCTTGAGTTTGATAAGCTTATTCAGGAAATCATCAATGGATTCGGGGTCGAGGGGGGAAGTCGGTTCATCGAGGAAGAGGACGGAAGGTTCGGTCAGGAGTTCAACGGCGATACTCAGGCGTTTCCGTTCTCCTCCGGAGAGTTTCTTAACGGGTTTATCGTACAGTTTTTTGATTTTATCCTTGTCAAAAAGGCTGTCCAGGATGGATTCGATCTTCTGATTGATCTCATTGATCGATATATCCGCCGGGAGCCGAAGCCGGGCAGCGTAGGTCATGGTCTGCCTGACCGTCAGTTCCTTGTGGATGATATCATCCTGCGGTACATAGCCGATTTTTTTCTTCAGCAGGTTGTAATGCCTGATCAGGTCGAGGCCGTGCACAAAAACCTGTCCGCTGCTGGCGGGGTTATCACCGTTGAGGACCTTTATCAGGGTAGATTTTCCGCATCCCGAAGGGCCCATCACCGCTACGAATTCCGAATAGGGAATCTCAACGTTCATTTTTTTCAACCCCACATTTCCATTGGCAAATTTCTTTTCCACCTCCGTTGCCCGAATCGCCATTTCCTTACGCAGATCCCGGTAACCCTGCACCAGGTTAAGCGAATGCAAGCAAATAAAGACCGTGCTGCCCTCTTTGATCGGCGTTTTGCCCTCTACCTCTTCGTCATCGACAAAAACGCCGTTCTTGCTATCCAGGTCCTTCACCCAGTACCGGCCGTTTTCAAAGCAGATCTCGGCATGCTCCCGCGAAACGGTCAGGTCGTTGATGATGATGTCGTTGTCCGGACCTCGCCCGATCCGTATCCGCGACTTGTCATTGATGAGCTTAAGAAATTGCTTGTTGATATTGACCTTGGATTCCTGGGGCTTTTTCTTCCGCTCGGGGGCCAATTGCCCTTCGATCTGAAACCTGACCTGATAACCGCCGCCCAGTTCAATCTGGTCTTCAGGCCTGATTTCCACCGCCACGGCTTTGGCGATCAAAGCTCTGTTATGCAGGATACCGTTGGCGCTGTCGGTGTCCATGACAAAGATCCTTCCGTCCTTGAAGGTGATCTCCATATGTTTTCTCGACAGGATGTTCGAGGGGTCATCGATCTGGATATCTGCGCCGTCCTTACTTTTGCGGCCGAGGCTCACACGTTCACCGTCCCTGAGCGAATATGCGATCTTGGCTGAGGGAATTTCTATGTTCAAAACAGGTTTCATCATTTTGAATTGTCGATGTATTGCTGAATGCAGTTCTTCCGGTCAGATGGAAAGGGATGTGTAGACAGTAGTTTTGTCAAAAGGCCGGGTTGTTCGTATTGTTCAAGTTTGATGAAAAAATCAGCAAACCGGTTTTTATCATACCCTGCCCGCAGCGCGAGGTCAAAGGCATTTCGGTCGGCAGCGTATTCGTCAATCTGATCAAAAGGGGCCGACAGCATCAGGTTGATGTTCAAGGCTACCGTCGTGAGCGTTTCCATGTTGATCATCCGCCCCAGGTTTGAAGCCATCAACAGCTTCTTTTGTTTGCGCAGCGTATGTTCCAGATCGTTATGGGAGATCTCATGCGCCACTATAAAAGCCAGTTCATCCATCGATTCAACAAAGTCGAGCAAACCGGTAGTGATGTAAATGTAACCGCCGACCGTAGCAAAGGCGTTGACCTCTTCCGATTGAAATACAATCGCCTTATAGGCCACATAGGAGCGTTTCAAGCGGCCTGACAACTTCCTGATCATGTTATTGAGGTCGGCCTGCGCCCAATGATCCGGCACTACGGTCAGCTCTTCTCTCATTTTGGCGTTCACTTCCTTACCCATCGTTTTTTCTTCATCGGGAGAAACCTGGATCAACAGGTCCAGACTGCTCCGCTCCAATTCTTTGCCAAACGCCAGCGGCCCGTCCAGCACATGCCCGCATCCCTGGTTGGTCTGAAAGGCATCTATTGCATTCCGGTACGCGTGCAACATCTGTTCCATACTGGGGAGGTCCTGTGCGAAACTCTTCAGGAAGCCGGCTAAAAGAAAAATCAGTAACAGGCGTTTTTTCATGGTGGAAAAATTTTTCGGTATGTCAATTTTGATTTTCAAAGTCTATTTGCCATCCGTCCTCCCGGATCCAGACGCTGTCCGGATCCGATTTTCCGATTTTAATCAGGATATTAAAGCCTCCGCTTGTCAAACTCGTATCGATCGGAAATAAAAACGGGAATTGGGATTTTCCGGTCGGGCCTTTGGATTTCCGCTGTTGCGGACCGGAAGGATCTTCTTGTCCGGAGGGGGTCATATCCTCCTGTTGTTCGGGCGTCGAAGGACGTTCCTGCGACGGCTGGTTCTCCGGCCGGAGCATCGGCTGCGCCGGTTGCGGTTTATCCTTCTCCCGGTCGAAATAACCGTTTGTGCGCAGCCAGTTGAACAACAACACGAGATTGACCACAAACAAGACCGGGATCAACCATCGGAAAAGAGTCAGGATCTTCGATGATTTGGCCGCACCGCTTCCAGTGCCTTGCGCTACCTTGATCAGATAGGCGGAATAGTTGTCATTGGTGGTTCCTTCGGCTTGTTCGAGCATCCGGTCAGCGATTTGCCGGGGGGTCTGTTTGGCCCCGAACAATTGTCCGGCTTGTTCATCCCGGAACGTTTCCAGTACGCCGTCGGTGCACAGCAGGAAGAAATCCCCTGCCTGTACGTCGGTGATTACCTGTACATCCAGGCGTGTAGGTTCCGCACCGCCCTTTACAGCGCGCATGATCACGTTTCGCTGCGGATGAGACCGCGCCTCTTCTTCGCTGATCTCCCCCATTTGCACCAGTTTGTTGACCAGCGAATGATCCCTGGTCCGAAACAAGATGCGGCCATCCCGGATATGGTATATGCGGCTGTCACCGGCCCAACCCAGCACCACGTCGCGCTCCCGGATGTGGAGGAAGGTAAGTGTGCTGGCCATCCCCTGGCAATCCGGATGTTCATGCATATAAGCGCTCAGGCGTTCCTCTACCCGCTGCAATCCGGTCTGGTAAAAGTCTGCTTGTTGCTCGCCTTTACCGGCTATGTATACCGGAAAAGTTTCTACAATCAATGCGGACGCTACTTCCCCCTTATTCGCTCCGCCGACGCCGTCGCAGACCATAAAAAAGGCATCTTCAGCGCCGGCGCGCCCCGGGGCGGGGTAAATCGCATCTTCATTGTGCGGCCGCGATCCTACTTCGCTGTACCCTGCGGGTTGGTGTATTCTGATCATCATATTGGTTTATATCCTGAAACCGGAAACGTCATCATGTGGAGCCGGTATTTTTTTACTGCGCCAGGCGGATAGCCGACCTGATCAGGCAAAGCAACCCCGGCCGGTCACTATGGGCACATTTCAAGCGTCAGGCCCGGTTTCCGGTCAGCTTAATCTTGTATGACTGAAGTGGTAAAATACCCTGATCCTTTTATCTGGAAAATGAGCATGCTATTTAATCTATCAAATTTGGCGCGGCGCGTTTGCCGCTTATCTCGAAATTGTCAAACCATACTTTATCAAATTTTTTGGAGTTGCTGACTACAAATCCGGCTCCATTTCCGCCGAAAGGCCTAAAATACTGGTTGCTTATTACTTCATTCCCGTTCATATAAATGCTGACATTATTTCTATTTACAATTATCTCCAATAAGAAATCGCCCCTGAGGCTTCCATATGGAATCGTTTGAACTACGTTCCAGCGCTCATCATATCGATACAGCCTTAAATTTTGTCCATCGTAGCCAATGATATGAAAATTAAGATCAGAGGCCTTGTCAAAGATGATTCCGGCCTCTGCCCAGAGTCCCTTTGTCCGGTTTATGGTTACTTTTATAGTATAGCTTTTATCGGGGTTAATCGGGAAATTTTCAGAATTCTCATGAAGATGCGAACCGGATTTGTCCAGTAACTCAATGCCGCCGTCCTTCAACTGCCAGTCCCTGTATTCACCGTTTCCCAATATAAGCTCCCCGGTCGTTCCGTCACTGAAATCCTGGACATAGTCAAAATCCTCATACCCTTGGAGGCGCAGCAAATCCGCCACTTCCCGGGACCTGGAGGCTTCGAATACGTTTTCTTTTTCGGCCGGGACAATTTTCCGGTTGAGGACTTCGCTCACAATGTCAGGATTGTCCCCCGACACGGCAGCATACAGCAGGCTTCCTTCGGAAGGATCTCCGCCGGGAAGGGTTGACAATGAATCAACGTAATTTCCCGCCGCTCCATTGAGCAGGTCGTCGAAGGCTTGCTTATCCCCCAACCACGCCGCAATGTGCAATGGATTCTTGCGATAGGTTGCAAGGTCATCAAGCGCCCCTTTTGACCAAAGCATTCCAAACATCGTCTTCACCGTATCCGGGTGATTGGCGTATTGATTCATCAATGCATACAGGGCATTCGGCGATTCTGCCTTCAATCGGTCTGTGGAAGTTGATTCGACCACTTCCTTGAAACGGTCCAGATCCAGGTCCGTAATGGTCGATTGGTACATGACCGAAAAGCGTGAAATGGCAGAGTTTCGGGTGTACCATGCTCCCAGGGCCAATAACAGGGAGATGGAACCGACCCAAAAATATTTTTTCCAGGGATGCTGCTTCAAGGCGTCAAAGATGACCGTCAGGAAGAGGGCAATGATGGCGCCCCCCCAGCAATAATAGCCGGATTTAAAGTCCTTTATATCATCATCCAGATAAAGCAGTTTATTATCCTCCTTGAGAAAAATCCACCACATGGAAATGGCAAATGCGGAGATCAGAAAGGTCAGAATAAGGTAAACCTTTGCTTTGCGGTGGTAATTCATCAGAAAGAAAAAGGCGGCAACAGTAAAAAGGATATTGGGGGTAAACGGAAATGAGTGCCAAACGTCGAATGCCTGGAAGATTGCAAGATAAGCATTTCCTGTTTTATAGACCGGCAGGAAGAAGGCGGTAACATATAACGCCAGGGCTGTATAGAAAACAACGGGTACCAGTACAGGGCGATAAGCAAAACTATACGGCGGTGTTTGTTCAGGTTGTTGGCCCCGGGATCTGGGCCCGCCCAGATTTCGAGAGAAGAGTATGAAAATAGGGAGGGCCGGTAATGCTATAAAAAAGCTGCTTATTGAAACCGAAGGCAGCGTAAGAAAGAAAGCAAATAAGGAGAAAAAGCTGCCATAGGCCCAATAGCTCATAAAAGACCTGGGTTTCCGCTTTCTGATAAAGGAAATTGTAAAATACAACCCCGTAAAAATGTAAAAAATAAAGTAACCGACGTAAATGTTCATCTGGGTCGGACCGCCTTTTCCGAACAGCACAAACAGGGAAACGCCGATCAAACCCAGGGTAAAAAGGAAAGCCAGCACCACCAAGGTGTCATATAAGTATGCCGGTGAGGAGTTCGTTATCGCTTCTTCCTCAGTTGCATCTTGTTTTTTTGATTGCGGCGCCGCAGCGCTCGCGTTACCGCCGAATTCCCACACCTGGGTCCGGTCATTGTCCGCCTGGTCATCTATGGCCGGGGCGTACCGGGTTTTATTGACATCCGCTTCATAGGCAGGGATGAATTGGGTGTTGTCGTTGCGCCAAAAGTCGAGTACTTCCGCGCAATCTGCAAAGCGGTCACTGCCCTCGTAGGCGGTAGCTTTCTCCAGCCACGCATTCATTTGTTCTGAGGCGTTCCCGGCAACGAAGGGGTTATCTCCGCTGATCCGGTCGGTCGTATCCACCGGTTTTTCAGTTGTCAACGCGAACCATGAGGTAGCGCCCAAGGCATAAATATCCGTCCAGGGGCCTTTTCTCCGTTTCTGGCCGTACTGCTCAATGGGTGCATACCCCGGTTTCAGGATGGTGGAATTGGTCACCGTTTTATCTTTCAGAAAAGCCCTCGCCGCTCCGAAATCGATCAATACAACCTTGTTCTCCGGCGTCAGAATGATATTTTCAGGGGAGATATCTCTGTGAAGGATCTGGCTGGCGTGCACCTCTTTCAGCCCCGAGGCGACCTCCGTGATCAGGTATCTGACGGATGCTTCCTGCATCGGGCCTTTGCTTTTGACATGGTTCGCGAGGGTGACCCCATCCACGAAGTTCATGACCATATATGCCGTATTGTTCTCCTCAAAATAATCGATCACCTGAACAACCTGGGGTATTTCATGAAAATCGGCCAGTGTTTCCGCTTCCTGCAGGAACCTCAGCCGAAAATGTTCAAAATCCTTTACCTCCAGGCCTTGCAGACTGATCGTAGAACCGTTGGCATCCCTTATGCATTTTCCATCAATGAATAACTCCTTGATCGCGACAGGAACCTCTACTTTTGCTTTTACCTCATGAAAGCCTTCCTTGATTGAAATTTCTTTAATGTAAGAGGCTTTATACGTTATACCGAATCCTCCGCTTCCCAATTTCTCTACAATCTTGTATTTGCCGCTCTTCAATTCCTGATTAATCTGGAGCTCAGAAAAAGAAACTTTCATGATCTGAATAGAAATTTTAAGGTCAGTTAATCAATATACTTATTAATACGCAATGCTAAAAAACGTCATCAGGGCAGGGCAAAAAAAATTTAAGAAACGCCAATTTATAACAATATTTAATTTTATGGAATTTTCGCATGTCTAAATCCGCACAATTTAAAGGAAACCGATTTCTGCAATTTTATCGCTATCCGCAGGCGCCGGAACTTCCGGAAATCGCCCCGCACCTGTCTCCTGAATTTCCGGCAGTTCGCGCAAATACCCCGCATTTTTACTTCCGATTCCCGAACTTTTCCCCCGCCTCTCCCGTATAACCCGGGCGATGCCTCACTTGGCGTCATTCCAGCGTATGAGAAATTTCATCTTATCTGCACTGCTGATCGGGCTGATGGCGAATGGTCAATTGAGCGCCCAACCGATCATCTCCAGAAACGGGTACCCCGAACACTTCGCAGCCGGCATGATCATCGGCGGGACGGTATCCTACCTCACTTACCGGAAAACGGACAACAAGCTCAAATCCATGGCCTTCGGGTTTCTGGCCACCGTCGGGGTCGGCGCCCTGAAAGAAATTGCCGATCCCATTGTCTTCAACGGTACCCGAAGCTGGAAGGATTTCGGTTATACAGCCCTGGGCGGGGTTGTCGGGGTCAGTATTGTGTTGCCGTTGAAGAGCAGGAAAATGAAACCGGCGGGATAGGAGGAGGGTGAGAGGGTGAGAGGGTGAGAGGGTGAGAGGACGAGAGAGAGTGTGAGAGAGGGTGAGAGAGAGGGTGAGAGAGGGAGGAGACTATTCAGCATTTTGTGTCAACCGGATTTTTAGCATGCGCAGCTTGCTAAAAATCAGATCTTTGCGTCTTTGCGTCTTGGCGCGAGAACACTGTTTTGAACAGTCTCAGAGTGAGCGTTTTCACCTGCAGCCTTCGATTCTTTCATCGATCTGGCGGTACCTGTTGATCAACAATTCTTCAAATCCTGGAATCATGCACCTTTTCAAACATCTGGTTGCTGACATTCTTCAGGTGTTGCCGTTCCCGCCAGTCATCCAGAAAAAAAGCGCCCAACACGCCCAACATGGTGCCCGCAATGGTGATGGTCCAGGAATTCGTCAATATTCGTTTAAGCCGGTTCATGATCACATAGGCTCCTTTTTGTCGATCCCCATCTGTTCATCCATAAATATAACGGTTTTCCCAAAAATCAATCAAACCGGATAAAACCCAGGTTGGATGCGATGCCCAGCAAAATGCCCCAATCTTCGTACTTGCCGTCGCGGAAGGAGACAGCCGCTTCGATCCGGAAAATGCGGAAAATATTGTCGATCGAATACCCGACCTCGGTATAGTTCTTTGAGGTCGGCGTAGCCAGGTAATTGACGAACAGGTTTTCCTTGATGCCCATGATCCAGACTTCCGGGATCTGGGTGAACAGGAATTTCCTGAATTGATAATGCAGGTGCACAGCGGCGTATTTGTCCATGGTGCTGTTGCGGTAATAATCCAGGAGGCGGAAGCTGCCGACGGGGTCGGAGGTAGCGATCGGCACGCGGTTGCCCATAAAGTGTTTGAAATCGGCAAACCCGACGTAGTCGTTGTTCAGGAAAATGCCGGCATTGACCTTGAAGTCGATCAGGCCGCGGGCGCCGGCGCGGAACTTGTGCTGGAAGGTCAGGTCGAGGAGGTCGTAGTTGACCTCGCTGTCCAGGATGCCTTTTATCCCTTTGCGGTAATTCAGCCCCACCCTGGGCGAAGAATTGTTGATGGCTTCCTTGCGGCCGTTGTAGAGCCTGTATTTCTGCCAGGGGCGCCCTTCGATGCCGATGCTGAACACCAGGGCGTTTTCGCCGTCTTTGAGCGGTGCATCCACTTCTTCAATTTCCGGAATATTGGGCAGGTAGGTGCGATCATCCTTGTTGAACCAGGTCTGGGTGGTATTGTTGACCATGGTGTACCGGCGCGCCCGCTCGATATACCCTCGTATGTTCCAGTTTTCCGCCAGGGTTTTGGCGTAGGACAGCTGGAGGTAGTCCTTTTCGTACAAGCTCAGGTAATTGCGCTCGTTGAACAGGCAGGTAAAGGAATTGATCAGTTCGCTGATGGGTTTGGCGGCATTGTACTGGTTGATGTACCGGCCGCCTTCCAGGGCGATATCCGTTTTTTTGCCGCGCGGCCCGTAGCGGTAGGCGATCCTGCCCTTGCCGGTCAGTTTTTCCCGGGCAAAGGCGTACCTGGGCGTGAAAATGATCCTGAAATCGTCCGTTTTGGAATAGGACCGGTAGGTGATGTCGGTCTTGACATTGAATCCTTCCACGGGGTTGAAGTTGAGGCCGAGCAGCGGGGAGTCGAAACTGAGCCGTTGGGTCTTGCCCATCGGGTAGCTGCCGCCGGAAACGATATCGGTCAGGCTGAAATTGGAATGTTTTTTCTTGCCGAGCGTTTGGGTGGAGTCGGCAGGCACTTCCTCCTTGATCTTTTCCTCCCGCGCGATGCTGTCCAGCTTGGCGTAGCTGCGCACTTCTTTCTGGGTCAGGGGCATGGGCCGGATCTGCGCCCAGTACGCTGAATCGCGCTTGGAGGCCAGGGTATCGACGCTGTATTCTTTGGCGACCACGATATTGGGTTCTTCCTGGGCCTCTTTTTTCTCATCCTTTTCGTACTCGCGCATCAGTTTGCGGAGGTCTTTGCGGGTGAGTTCGTCGCCGGAGGAAAGTTTATCCTTGATATCGCCGGTTTTGGGGTTTTCCTTTTTCTGACGGGCCAGGTCGGCGGCCATTTCCTTTTCCAGCTTTTCGTCGATCACATTGAAATCCACATCCAGGTCGGGGTTCAGGGTGATCTTGTAGTCGCTGACGTTGGCCAGGTAATTGTATTCGAAACCGAAGCCGAGGATCTTGCCGTCCACGTCGAATTTCTGGGTCACCGGCATCCATACATTGTCCAGGATCGGGGCGTAAATTTGGTTGACGAGGAAGCCGATGCCGAATTTGTAGGTCTTCAGCGAAAGGCTGTGGATGCTCCAGAGGTCCTCGACGATGTAGATGGTGCCTTCGAAAACGTTCTCTCCGCGGCTCCTGGGGGTAACGCTGATCTTGTTGACGCCGTATCCGCGGTCGACAAAATAGCCTTCCAGCTTGAATTTGTAATACCCGAAGGCTTTGGTGGAAAGCGGGGATATGACGTCGGCGATAGTGGGTTCGTAAAAGCTGCCGAATACGAATGAATTGGGCGATGTGGAATTGTCCTCACCGTTCTGATATACGGAGATCACGCGCTCCTTGAAGGTACTCGGCCGGGTATATTCGATGATGCTGACGGATTCGGAGGTATACACGGTAGACGTGTCGATGCCTTCTTCCCGAAGCGCCTTTCGCGCCAGGAAAGGGATTTTTTTCAGGCCGCCCGATCCTTTGATGTAAACCTGAGCGGTATAATGGTCGACCTGCTGGCGGTGATAACTGGCCTTGGCAATGGCCTTGCGCATGACCGTGTAGGCGGGGTCCTCCCGTCCTTCATATACTTCGACCGTCTTCAATTCAAGCGCCTGGGCGCCCAGCGTTATGTTGATCTCCTGAAAAAGCTGATCGACGGTCACCTTGCGGGATTCGGCCCGGTACCCCAGGTATTGGAATACCAGCGTATAGCTGCCGGGGTCGAGCCGCAGCTCATAAAAACCGCGTTCGTTGGCGGAAGCGCCGGAGCCCGTTTCGGCGACATAAATGGTGGCAAATTCCAGCGGTTTGCCCTCGGCATCCCGGATAAACCCGCGGACGCCGCCGGCGAAGGCGTCATGTGATGCGGCAAAAAAGGCGATCAGCAAAAGAACAGGTAGTGTTATTCGCATGGTGTGGAAACGGTTTTCAATAAGGAATTACGGTGCAAAGTCGATATTACGGACTTCAAGTTGAAAAATTTTAGGCCAAAATCGGCTTTTTTTCCTACCAGCGCTGCATTTTAACGGATATTAACCACCCCCTTAACGCGCCCTTAACCACCTGTAAAGCATCTTTTAAAAAAAAACGCTTACTTTACCGAATCTTTTAAAAATAAGGCCATGATCTTCAGGTTTTTCAAGGTGCCGAAGCATAAAAGCTTCGATTTCAAACCCAGGTTCTACGATCCTGAAAAGGAAGAACAGGACATCAAAGCATCCCGCGCAGACCGGATCCGAAGCGGCGGCGCAGATGGCGCCAAGGCCCGGATCAAAGGCGGCTTCCGCCGGAGCTTCAATGAAGAGTCCAGCTATCGCAAAGAACAAATGCGGCGCGCAAATATTCGGCTTTTTATGATAATTGCCGTACTTTTGGTGCTCACCTATTTCCTTTTAAAAGTAAATTTGCCGGGACTAATGCAATTACTGGGCTCCGATAAGGGGACTTCCTGACCCCGGCTCCGGGACCGGTTCCTGTAAATGAGGCGTTTAAAAAGCCGTTTGCGCTTTCCGTGCCGTTAACTGACCTGCAAAAAAGGTCTTTGCCTTTTGCCGGTTTTCCCAACCCAAAGCCAATTGTTTCCCATTAAACCCGGATCTAATGCTGAAACACTGTATTGTTTTGTTCATCGCTACCCTGCTGCTGGCCGGCTGCGTCGGCAAAAGGAAACACCTGGAAATGATCTCCAGCCTGCAAAAGCAGCACGAAGCCGAAACCGGCGCTTTGCGCGGTGAGCTGGACGCCGCCAATAAGTCCATCCACGACCTGACCCTGGAACTGGTCGGCCAAAAGGGCGCCAATGAAGCCCTGCTAACGACGCAGGACAAGCTGCAGCAGCGCATTGACGACCTTCAGGCCGAAATAGACCGGTTGAAGAATAACGTCAGCAATCAGCAGGAATCCTTCGGCGCCGAGCTCCAGATGAAGGAAAAGGAACTGGCTGTTTGCAGCCAGCGGATCGCCAACATCAGCGGCCTGCTGGCGGATTGGTCAAAAGGCATGGAATCCGTTGCGGAAGAGATCCGTACAGCCCTGGCGGAAGAGCCGGCTGATCTGCTGGCCATCGAAGCCAAGGACGGCAATGTCACCGTGGTGATGTTCGAAAAGCTGCTGTTCAAACCCGGCAGCACCTCAAAAGTGGAGAACGGCGCCCTGAAGCCCCTGGAAACCATTGCCGAGGTGGTGAAAAGCCATCCGGAACTGTCGGTCAGGATCGTCGGACATACCGACAACCAGCCCGTACCCCGGAAAAGCCTCGAAAGCTGGGACTACAGCCTGCTCCGGGCCGGTACCGTGGTCAAGGTGCTGACAGAAGAGTTTGACCTGGGGCCGAACCGGGTGATCGCCGCCGGCAAAAGCGAATTTGAACCCCGTACGTCGAACGAAACCGCCGAAGGGAGGGCGCAAAACCGGCGGGTGGAGGTCATTATCCAGCAATCGGAAGATATTCTGGTGCGCGATATCCGGCGGGTGCTGGCGCCTTGATTGTTGTTCATGGTTGTTTGTTGTTGTTTGTTGTTGTTTGTTGCAGTGAACCATCATAAACCAAAATAAACCATCATCAACAATCATAAACCATCATAAACCAAAACCAACCATCATCAACAACCATAAACCATCATCAACCATCATAAACAACCATCAACCATCATCAGAACAACTTTAAACTAAAAATAAAGCGACATCTATGTATTTCAACTCACAAGGTGAAGCCGAAGTTACCTACGATGCGATCGTTGTAGGTACAGGCATCAGTGGCGGCTGGGCCGCCAAGGAGCTCTGCGAAAAGGGGCTCAAGACGTTGGTGCTGGAACGCGGGCGCAACGTCAGGCACGTGCTGGATTATCCCACTGCCAATGGTGATACGTGGGATTACAAGTACCGGGATCAGCTCACGGTCAAGGAACTGGAAAATTATCCGGTGCAAAGCCGGACCGGATACACCATGCGGGAAACCACCAAGCACTGGTGGGTCAACGACCTCGAGAATCCTTATTCGGAAACCAAGCGGTTCGACTGGATCCGGGGCTATCACGTCGGCGGGCGTTCCATCATGTGGGGCAAACAGTCCTACCGCTGGAGCGACCTCGACTTCACGGCCAATGCCAAGGACGGGCACGGCGTCGACTGGCCCATCCGGTATGACGATATCGCGCCCTGGTATGACCATGTAGAGCGCTTTGCGGGCATTTCAGGCCAGAAAGAAGGCCTGCCTCAATTGCCCGACGGTCAGTTTTTGCCGGCCATGGAAATGAACTGCGTAGAGCAGCACGTCCGCAAGAGCATTGCCGAAAACTTCGGCGGCCGGGTGATGACCATCGGCCGGGCAGCGCACCTGACCGTACCCGATCCGGCCTACCATGCCAACCGCGGCAAATGCCTGTACCGCAACCGCTGCATCCGCGGGTGTCCTTACGGCGCTTATTTCAGCTCCAATGCCTCCACCCTGCCGGCAGCCGAAGCGACGGGCAATATGACCCTGCGGCCGTTTTCCATCGTTCATTCCGTCATCATCGACCCGGAGACCAAAAAGGCGACCGGCGTGCGGATCATCGATGCGGAGACCAACGAGCAACACGAATTCTTCGCCAAGGTCATCTTCCTCTGCGCTTCCACCCTGGGCAGCACGTTCATCCTGATGAATTCCAAATCGGAAGCTCATCCGGACGGGTTGGGCGCTTCCAGCGGCGAACTGGGCCACAACCTGATGGATCACCACTTCCGTTGCGGCGCAGGCGGTGAATACGAAGGTTTCGGCGACAAATACTACAAAGGCCGCCGGCCGAACGGGATTTACGTGCCCCGTTTCCGCAACATCGACAAAGCCAGCGAACGCAAGGATTATGTCCGCGGATTCGGCTACCAGGGCGGCGCCAGCCGTGAAAACTGGGTACAGGGCATCGCAGAACTGGACATGACCCTGGGCGCCGACCTGAAGGCGAAACTCATCCAGCCCGGTCCGTGGCGGATGGGCCT
Source organism: Lewinellaceae bacterium (assembly GCA_020636325.1). Taxonomy (GTDB): domain Bacteria; phylum Bacteroidota; class Bacteroidia; order Chitinophagales; family Saprospiraceae; genus JACJYC01. The sequence goes on along the minus strand of JACJYC010000002.1, from coordinate 1,102,690 downwards.
GGGCGGATTTGCCGAATGCCTCCCCTACCACGAGAACAAGGTGACCCTCGACGGCGAGAAAAAGGACAAATGGGGCCTGCCGACCTTCAATATCGATTGCGAGTTCAAGGAAAATGAAATGAACATGCGCAAGGATATGATCAATGACGCTGCCGAAATGCTGGAAGCCGCCGGGTTCAAGGATATCGAAACCTACGACGCAGGTTCGTGGCCGGGCCTGGCCATCCACGAAATGGGTACCGCGCGCATGGGCAAAAGCGCCAAAACGAGCGTGCTCAACAAGTGGAACCAGGTTTGGGACGCCCCCAACGTGTTTGTCACGGACGGCAGCTGCATGACCTCGGCTTCCTGCGTGAACCCGTCGCTGACCTATATGGCGCTGACCGCACGGGCCGCCAACTACGCCGTTGAGGAATTGAAAAAAATGAACCTGTAAAAGCAACAACAATGGATCGAAGAGAAGCCATAAAAAGAACGGCCCTTATCAGTGGTCTGGCCGTTTCCCACTCCCTTATAGCCGCCATGATGCAAGGCTGCAAGGTGGATAAGGCGCCCGACTGGACGCCCTCTTACCTCACTCCGGAAGAAGCCGAACAGGTAGCCGCCATGGCGGAAACCATCCTGCCGAAAACGGACACGCCGGGCGCCAAGGACGTTTTCGTCGACCGGTATATCGACCTGGTGGCCCAGGATTGTCTGGAGCCGGAAGAACAGGCCAAGTTCAAGGAGTCCCTCGCGGAAGCCAATGCGGCTGCCATGAAGGCCCATTCCAAAAACTTTGCCGCCTGCACGCCGGAAGAACAACTGGCCCTGCTGACGACGATCGATCAGGCCGCAAAACAAAAGGTGGAGGACAACAAACTGCTGCCGCCGCCTGCCGATGAGGTCGAAGCCATGGCCAGGAATCCGGCATTCCTGCAATTCAAACAAATGGTGTTCGCGGGTTTCTTCTCCAGTGAAGAGATCGGAAAGAACGTACTGGCCTATGATCCCATTCCGGGTGAGTATATCGCCTGCGGCGATCTTCAGACGCTGACGGGCGGGAAGGTCTGGACTTTGTGAGTCGTAAGTCGGTAAGTCGTAAGTCGTAAGTGGGACTCCCCTATGACTTACGACTTACAACTTACGACTTACAACTTATGACTTACAACTTATGACTTACAACTTACAACTTGTGACCTACAAACCAAGTTTGGTCTTGACCAGCGGCATCACATCGTCCGTGTCATTGGCAAACAATACAGCGTTGAATACGCTGGTATCAAAAATCATCACGTAGCCGTTCTCCTTGGCTACGGCTTTGATGGCCTCCGAGGCCTTATCAAAGAGCGGTTTCAGCAATTCTTCCCGCTTTTCCGACAATTTCTGATTGATTTCCTGCTCGTATTCCTGGATAGCCTGTTGCTCTTGCTGCAAGGCGTTCTGGCGTTCCTGCTGCTGTTTCGGAGTCATGTCGCCGCTTTGGGCATCCTTGACGAAAGCCGCGTAGTTCTCCTGAAACTTCGTGGCCATATCTTCGCCTTTCGCTACCAGTTCCTTCTGGTAAGCTTCCAGCTGGCTGTCGGCCGCTTTGGTTTCCGGCATCAATGCAATCAGGCTGCCCAGGTTGCAATGTCCGTACTTCTGCCCATACAGCAGCGTGCTGCCGGACAATACAACCAAGGTCAATATCAACAATACTTTTCTCATAATGTGCCTTTAGTAATTAATGGACTGCAAAAATAGGCCCATAGTTGTAATTATTCAAAGGTTTTTCATTATTGGACGTTAAATACGCTCCATTGTAACAAACAAAAATTTACGACACAGTAAATTTAAACACAAAAAGTTCTAAAAAAATTTTGATCATTCAAATTTGTTGTTTTTATTTGTGAATTCAAATTTTTAAAACAACCTGTTTGATATGGATCCTAAAATTACCCAAACTGTTAAAAAAGATCTTGTCCTCCGGATTGAATTCGGCAAAGCGATCCGGATATTTAAGCAGCATCGCACAAAAATCATCCTGGCGGCCGTCGGTTTTTACCTCCTCCAGAATGAGAACGTACAAATGAGCCTCAACTTTTCCGGTCAGGGATTTTCCGCCGGTCAGGTTGCCGCAGGGCCCGGTGAGGAGGTCCGCCCCATGAACACGTCCATGATCACTGCAGGTAATGCCGCTCCGCAAAAAAAACTGGCCGCCGGGCATCCCGATGACAAACCGGCCGTTTCGAAAAAGGCCCTTACCGCTGCCGACAAAGCCAAAGCGGCCAAGCGGGTCAAGCAGCTCACCTATGTGGCGGAGTTTGCCCGGGAAGCGCAGTCGGAAATGAAGCGTTTCGGCATCCCGGCCAGCGTCACGCTCGCACAGGGCTTGCTGGAAAGCGATATGGGCCAGAGCCCGCTGGCGACCAAGAACAAGAACCATTTCGGGATCAAATGTTTTTCCCGTTCCTGCAAAAAAGGGCATTGCTCCAATTTCACCGACGACTCCCACAAAGACTTTTTCAGGATCTACAAATCCCCGGAAGACAGTTACCGGGCACACAGCCAACTGCTGAGCGCCGCCCGTTATAAAAGCCTCCACAAACTGGCCAAAGGCGACTACAAAGGGTGGGCCTACGGCCTCAAAAAAGCGGGTTATGCCACCGATCCCAACTACGCCGAAAAGCTGATCGAGCTGATTGAGGACCTGGGGTTGCATCGGTATGATTGAATTGAGGAATTGAGGAACTGAGGAACTGAGGGGTTACTATTACTCCTGCAACACCAGGCGCAAAACGGAATACACGCCGGATCCGGACAGCAGGCGGACCAGGTAGACGCCGGACTCCAGGGTTGTTGTTGAAAATGTAGTGACGGCAGCCCCGGATTCGCGATGGCGCAACCGGCCGTTGAGGTCGAAAACGGAGAGCTCAACTATCGGGGCATTACTTTGGATATGGACCTGATCACGGGCCGGGTTGGGATACAGCACGGCCGTTTCCGTTAATCCAGGTTCTGCAACAGGCGTCAGGGTATTGGAAAGGCGGCCGATCATCCAGTCGAATCCGCCGGCGGAGGGGTAGGTTGTTCCGCCGGTTGTGACTTGTGCGGCAAAGGCGCCGCCCATCGCCAGGCCGTTATCGCCGTTAAAGGCCAGAGCAGCCGGAAAGACGCTCCCCGCCCCCGGCAACGCATAAGCCCACCGCGTCTGGCCGTCCGGATCAAACGACGCCACGTAGCCGGCAAAGCCCTGGGCAGCCGGCAGGGTCCAGCCGTCCCAGGATGCCGGGCCCTGGTAAAAGCCCGCGACTGCCGGCCCGGAGGCATTTACCGCCAGGGCCTCTGTCTGGTCGGACTGTTGTCCGCCGAATGATCTTGCCCATACCGGTTCTCCATCCGCCTGGTATTTCAACAAAAAATGATCGGGCAGGCCGTTGACCGACGATATCGAGAGGTCGTCATTGAGGCTGATCACACCGGCATAAAACCCGGCCAGGTACACCGCTCCGGATTCATCGGAAGCGATGTCCGTCAGCTCCTGGTCGTGCACGCCGCCGGCCCGTCTGGCCCATAGGGTCTCCCCTGAGCCGTTCATCCGGGCGATAAAAATATCCTGATCAAAGGTATTGGCGTACAACCGCACGGTATCCAGGTCGAGCGTATCGGTATAGATGCCGCCGAGGTACAGGTCGCCGCCGGGGGCGCGGTCCAGGCTTACGCCGGAGGTCACGCCTTTTGCACCGAAGGCTTTCAGCCATTGGGCATGGCCGTCTGACGAAAACCGGGCGGCGAACGCGGAAGATACGGCGTCGCTTTGCCGTTCCAGCGTGTCGGTTCGGAGGGTTCCCCGGAAGGAGCCCGCAATGACCGGTTCGCCGGATAGGGTCACCGACAGGTCGCCGGCTTCGAGGAGGAAGCTGCCTTCTATCTTTCGCGCCCAGGCGGGTTCGCCGGCCGGATCAAACCTGGCCAGGTACAGGGCCTTGCTGTTGAGGGTGCTTTTCAAGGTATCCGTCCCCAGGATCAGGCTGACCTTGAAAGCGCCGAACAGGTAGAAGCCGCCGGCCGGATTTTCTTCCATCGCGATCACTTCGTCGTCGAAGGCCCCGCCCAGGCTTTTGAGCCAGAGCCAGTTGCCCGTTTCATCGAGTTGCCCGTAAAAAACGTCCTTCCCGCCCTTAGCGGTCAATGCGATGTTGCCCCATTCCGCCAGCCCCTCGAACTGGCCGCCCGCGTACCAGCCGCCAACATCGGCGCCGGACAGGACAGTGCAGGCGTCGCCGGCCGTTCCGCCGCCGGTTTGGAACCAGGCCCAGGATTGCGATTGGGCTATCCCGGGTAACAGCAGTAAGCTTAACAACAGGCTTCGGTACATCAGCGATGGCAGCGGCATAAGGTTCATTTTGTTGGTGGTTGAAACCGGCCCGTAAAGGCGTTGTAAAATGAAAACGGCGGGCGGTTTGGTTGGGTTCAAAAAGGGCATTTGGGAAAAGTACCAAGTTGCTAATTCAGCAAGTTTTTTCTCATAAAATTCAAAAGGTCATGGGAGGTCCAGAGGTGCGATTTGCCAGCTTAGATCAATATGGTGTTTTTTATTTAACCGCAAAAGGAACAAAAGAAAACAATAGTTTCAAGCCGGTGATTTGCCTTCGGCAAATCCGTGGCTTTGGAGGACTTTTGTTACTTTGCGGGTGCAAAAAAATTTGCGGTTAAGAGCTTGTCCGGAAACCGTTTTTGAAGCCGAAAAAGAGAGATTTTGGGCTTGGGTAAGGCGTGAGGAAGGAGCATTGCCAAAGCTACGTGACTGACAAACAACGAAGCCTAAGCTCAAAAGATCCTTTTTTCAGGCCAAAGGATGGTTTCCGGATAGGCTCTAAATGCGGATCGAATAAACGTGCTTTACACTTTGAGTTCTTTAATTTAATCGCAAGAAACAAAAGTTTTGAGCCTGTGATTAACCTGAACGCCGGACCTCTTCACCCATTCATCTTTTTCACCGTTCTGCTGATCGGGTTGAACGCCTGCGGGCGCCCGGAGACGCCGGACGGCCGCATTGTGGAAAACGGGGTCCCCCTGCAGTCGATCGAACGCAACACGCCCTGGCAGCGGGATACCGGCGCCCTGAGCAATACCGGCATTTACAACGAGCTGTATACGTCGGTTTGGCTGGCGGACGGCGATTTCAAGGTAACGGCCACACTGAGCCTGGAACGGCTGGATTCGACAACGGCGCTGTTCATGTTGTTCGACAATCATTTCGGGTTCGATTGCAAGGCGGACAAGGAAGGCCCGAACGGGCATTTTTTCTTTTTTTCGAAGGCGGACGGCAAACTGCGGCGGTTCGGCAAGGCCAGCGACCTGATCACCCCCGGCAAGCCGTTTCAATTCACCGCCGAAAGGACGGATACGATCATCCGGATTGCCATCGACGGCGTGGAAGCGGCCCGGATCCCGACCCGGATCATGGTGCCGCCGTTGGCCGGTAGCGTGGGGTTCCGTCCGTGGTTCAATGTCATGAAGATATTCGATTTCCGGGTTGAGGGCAAGCTGGTGGAGCCGCCGAAGCTGGACTGGATCTATACCCGCGGCGAACGGGGGTACCTTTGTTTCCGCATCCCGGCGATCGTGCGGGCCCGGAACGGCGACCTGCTGGCGTTTGCCGAAGGGCGGCGGGATGTCTGCTTCGGCGATCACGGGGATATCGATCTGGTGCTGCGCCGGAGTACGGACAACGGCAAGACCTGGGGCGACATCCAACTGGTTTACGACCAGGGTGAAAACACCGTCGGGAATCCGGTCCCGATCGTAGATGAGCGGACGGGGCGCGTCCTTTTGCTGTTCTGCCATAACCTGGGCCAGGACGACCCGATCAAAATTCAGGCGGAAAAATCGAAAGAAGGCCGCAGGGTCTTTGTGATGCACTCCGACGACCACGGCGTCACTTGGTCGGCCCCCCGGGAGATCACGGATGCCGTGAAAAAGCCCGACTGGACCTGGTACGCCACGGGCCCGGGGTCGGGCTTGCAACTCCGGTACGGCCCGCACGCCGGCCGCCTGATCGCGGGTTGCGACCATATGGAAAAGGGCACCCGGAAATATTATTCCCATGCGGTTTACTCTGACGACGGCGGCGACACCTGGCAACTGGGCGGGAATGTCCCCGAGGAAAAGGTCAACGAATGCGAGATCGCGGAACTGCCCAGCGGCGACCTGGTGATCAATATGCGCAATTTCAACTACAACAGCCGCCACCGCCAGACGGCCGTCAGCCATGACGGCGGCGAAACCTGGACCGGCCAGCGCACCGACCCAGCCCTGCCGGAGCCGATCTGCCAGGGCAGCCTCCAGTACTGGGACGGCCGGGGTTTGTTGTTTTCCAATCCGTCGCACCGGTACACGCGCGCCAACCTCGTGCTGAAACTGAGCGCCGACGGCGGCCGCAGCTGGCAGGATTCGACAGTGGTTTATCCCGGCCCGGCGGCCTATTCCGACCTAATTCCGCTGGACAGGAAACGGGTGGGATGCTTGTTTGAGGCGGGGGTGGCTTATCCTTATGAGGGGATTGTATGGGGGGTGGTGGAGATGGCGGGGCGGCCGTAATGTGATGGGGCCCATACTACTGGACATTTTCCAAAACGGACCGGATTATTAAGCCCTTCAAGGATTGATAAGCCGTGAATCAGATTAGGCTTAAAAATCCCTGCCTGCGGCAGGCAGGCCTGCGGGCTTTTCAATCCGCTTCACGTGAAAAAATGTCCAGTAGTATGGATGGGGCCAAACTGTTCGGGGGGTCATTGACCGAATATTGCAAATTTACCATTCTGGTAAATATATAGTTTATCTGACACAAGGTGGTTTCCCGTTTGATTTACTTCAAATACAGTTGATTTTAATCTCTCTAATCCTTCCTTATCTTCGCTTCCAGTTATCAAGACTAAATCTCTTGCCGGAACACCGATGACAATTTCGCCTTTGATATTGAAGTTTTCGGGAGTCCATATTGACTCTACTAATATTAGACTTGCTTCATAATTTCCCCCTGCAGTCAGCATGAAATATCCGTTTTCACCTTGGCTTTCAATATTCGGCAAAATGTTCAATAAATTCTTGATAGCCCTTTCTTTGAGTCCTGCAGTTTCTATGCTATATTCTTCAATATTGTCCTTGACTAAATAACTGATTGAATGTTCTGTATCTTGAGCATAAAAGATGTAAAGTTCATCATTATACTCTTCATAGACATATTCTATTTCTTTGTTTTGCCGGATTCTTCTTAATTCCTCCAAGTATCGCCGATCTCTGATATTCGGAACGATTCTATCATGTGAGTATTCTGGTTTAGGCTGATAAAGAGTTAAAGCCGCTCTTATGTACCGGTCAATAATTTCATTCTTATCATATTTTTCTCTCACATATTCAGCATATGCATTATTCAGATAGTGCGTTAAGTCATTTCCTTTGAATTTCGTTTTTATCTCTAATTCTTTCAAACTAACTAATGCTAATCCTTGAATTTTCTTCTTTAGCTTCTTAAAATACAGTCTCGTGAATTGTAATTCAGGATTAGACGGTCCAAAAAGTCCAAATATATTCATCAATGCAGAATTGAAATGCAGTCTATAACAACACCCATGTTCCCGGCACCGGACCGAAAACAGAGGCGTAATTATCCATTTTTACAACATCGCTCAACATCAAGCGTTCATTTTACGGATACAAGATAAAATCTTTCTCCTGACCTGCAAAGCCGAATTGGTGTCAGCGTATTTGCTCTTCTTTCCCTGTTGACACAAAATCCTGAACAGTCTCCCTTTTATCTTTTTGCAAGTTCTTCGAATTGTCCGCAAATTTCAAGCAACGCAGCATCATTTGGAACCCACCTGCTAACAGCATGATAAGCTATTTCCGCAGGGGGCGACTGCGGACAATTACAATTTTCTCCTTGACATCCAAAGAAAATGCAACAGACAAATATCGTGCATAAGAGGCCCAGGCCAGTTGACAAAGTATTCAGTTTTTTAATCAATTCTGGTTGGTTTTATGCCCATTATTTTCACCCACTCGTTCACTTCAAGCGGCTTCCATTGAGGGTTAGTGGCGCTTCTTCAGGGCTTTCCTTTGCCAATTTTACATTTTTCCATTCGACCTTGTCCAGCGTGCGGGAAAAAACAATTTTCGGGATATTCTCCAGCGCCACAGCAAAATCATCCATAGATCTGTTACCGGTAGGGTTTTTGACTACGGCCGGCCAGTAATTTTCCATAAGCAGATAAGTTGTCCTTCCGTACAGCATAGCGCCTGCGTTCCGCAACAGGTCGGTGTAATGGTCGTGCAATTCCTCATCAGCGATCATTACCGTGTGGTCGCAAAACCCGTCGAGGGTCAGATTGATGGCTGCGATTACTTTCCGCATATTATTTTTTGGTCAGTTGTTAATTTTGGGGTCAAAATACTTCCGCCGTTATGATCCCCACTACTGGGCATTTTCACAAAAAAGGCAAAAAGAGCCCGAGAGGATGAGCGAGCGAGAGCGCGAAGGCGTTGCTTTTCAGGCTCTCGCTGGTTCTTTGATTTGTCCCCTCTGCTCATTTTGTCCAATAGTATGTCCCTATGTACATTTTTATCTTAAAAAACTACCCGGGCGGCGCTAAAATTTCATCACTTTGCTATGAAGTCTTGTTCCGTCATCCAATTCAATAATTAAAAAATAAACGCCGCTATGCAACCTGTCAGTTTGGATTTCGGGCTCGAATGCGGAATTAAGTACAACCGCACCATTTATGTCTATCAATTGCATGCGTCCAATCTTAAGTCCGCCCTTATTCCTTAAGCATAATTTGCGCTGAAATGGATTTGGAAATATTTCCAACTCCTCTTTGTTAACAACATTGCGGTTGCCGACACCATCGATAATAAAAAATGAAAAATAAAAAATCGAAACAGTGTCTTGATCTGGAGCTATATAAGAATAATCATTGGGATATATGTCATACACATTGGATGTAAAGGTAACGGAGTCCGTTTCCTGAAAATAAATTCGAAATAAATCACTGGGGCTTCCTACATCCCACCACCCTCCGGGTGGAATACTGGTGAGTAATGCTGTACTGAAATACTCATCCTGAAACAAGCTCTTGTCCCATTTTGCCGTTACGGGAAAATTACGGGTTTTCACATCAATGGAAATAATATCCTCAAACGGATCCGGGCCAAGTATCTGCTTTTTCAGTTGAAGCTCGCCAATTTGCCCATCAAACCTGTTACTCCAAATATCTCCGACTCTAACGTCCAACCCTGGTTTATAGGGCGTGTTTATGATATTTTCTTCTCCAAAATCACTGTCAATGCCATAGGTGGCCAGGTCGTCAAATCCAATTGTGACGGTGTCTTTAAAATTTTCAGCGTCCCGGAAGTATATGCTGAAGCTGAATTCCTGAGCATTTAAATTCAACAATAGCAGGTTTAGCATCAATATCCATGTAATTTTCATGATTTATTGTTTTTATTCGTTTATCGAGTGGCTTAAATTGAGGATAGTAAATAAATCTAGTGGCGCTTCTTCAGGGTTTTCCTTTGCCAATTTCACCTTTTTCCATTCGGCCTTGTCCAGCGTGCGGGAAAAACAATTTTCGGGATATTCTCCAGCGCCACGGCAAAATCATCCACCCTTAAAATCATCGATATAATCAATTATTTCTTCACCGAACCATTCAATTAATTTCACCGATCCTTAGCGACACTGACCGGGCGCAAACCTTATTATTTATTTGAATTTCAGCTTTCATATCCGATCCGGTTCAGATGCCTTGCTCAATGTGTTTTTACATCAAGTCAATACCCATACCCAAAATTATTGCCCCCATAAAGAAGGTTATCATGCCCAATAAATAAGAAAACAATCCTTTTAAATAGCTCATTTTTCTTTTTTTGTCAAAAAACTGCCCTATTGCCCATGAAGCGTAAAAAATGCCGACGATTCCGCCCAAATTCAGCACCCTTAAATTCGTAGTACCTTCAAAGATTCCGAAAACAGTATAGATCAGCATGCATACGCCCATTACAAAACACAGTAAAACCATGATTTCATAATAGTTGTAGTCGTGCTTCCTGAATAAGATCTTTATCCAGAAAGCTATAAAAACCGCCATTATTATATTTGCGTATCCGTAGTTTTGTTGAATCCACGCAAATATCTTCGCAGTTGCAGACTCCCCAAATCCGCCGGCATTAACATATCCTTCCTCAAAATGCAATAATTGCTGGGCTACCGTGTAAGTCAGCGAGCAGATAATTACAAATATGATGGGTTTGACGAGCCTGCTTCTGTCTTCAGAAATGAAAATTTGAATATTCTTTCCCGGTCTTAACAATAATTCTCTGATCGTGTAGAAAATTCCTTTTTCAAAGTTTAAAACACTGCCAACTTCCCTGACCATATATTGACCATTGATTCGATCCAATGCAGTCGGCGTTCCGCAATCAGGGCAGTAATTTTTGGCAACTTCTGCTTGGCATTTTTTACAGGTATCCCCCATCTGTTGTGTCAGATTTCTTGCTTACGAAACATTTTTGGATTTACGGATACAAGGTAAGCTTTTATCCCGGCTTTGAAAGCCGTACTTATGGCGCCGATCACGCTATGGGAGCCTGTTGCGCCTTGCGGGACAAATTGTGGTCAAAAATCTTTCAGTGTAAAAATCAGGGATGGCTCATGTCCATAACAAGTCAGGCCGCAACCGTGGTTGCGGCCCGACCCATAAATTATTTTACCATTGCAATCGTCTTCTGGATAAATTCCGTCAGCTCCTCGCCCTTCAGCATGTTGTGGTTGAGCAAGGCCAGGCGGTAGAGGTATCTGGCCAGGTCTTCCTTGGCTTCCTCGCCTTTGGCCTTGAGCAGTTTGCCGGCCACCAGCGGGTGGTTCGTGTTCACCACTACGGTGACGGAATCGGGGAAGCCGTCCATACCCGAGCCCTGGAGGGCCTGCATTTCCTTCATCCGGCGCATGAACTCGGAGCGGGTGATGGACACCGGCGCGTCTTCGGGCGACAGCGGCTTGAGGACTACCTGGTTGCCCGGGTCCGAGGCGACTTTCTCGAAGAGGGATTTGACCTTTTCCTGTTCTTTTTCGCCGAGGACCGATTCGGTTTGTTCGTCCTTCTGCACGAGCTGGTCGACTGTTTCGGCGTCGACGCGGATGAAGGAGATCTTTTCTTCCTTGTATTCGAGCTGCTGGATGAAGTGGTTATCGATGATCGTATCCAGGACCAGCACGTCGTAGCCTTTGGTCTTGCAGGCCTTGATCAGGCTGTCGTGGTCCTTCGGACTGTTGGTATAGATGAAAATGGTGCGGTCGTGCTTGTCCGTCTGGAGCGGCTTGATCATTTCGCGGTACTCCTCGAAGGTAGCTAATTTGCCGTCCACGTTTTTGAAGAGGGCGAATTTCTCGGCTTTTTCGAAGAACTTCTCGTCGGTGATCATGCCGTATTTCACGAAAACGGCCAGGTCGTTCCACTTGGCTTCGTATTCCTCGCGGTTGTTCTTGAAGAGCTCCTGGAGCCGGTCGGCCACCTTGCGGGTGATGTAGCTCGTGATCTTCTTGACGTTGGAATCGCTCTGCAGGTAGCTCCGCGATACATTGAGCGGGATATCCGGCGAGTCGATGACGCCGTGGAGGAGCGTCAGGAATTCGGGTACGATCTCCTTGACGTCGTCGGTGACATACACCTGGTTGGAGTAGAGCTGGATCTTGTTGCGCTGGATCTCAAAGGAGTTGCCCAGTTTGGGGAAGTACAGCACCCCGGTGAGGTTGAACGGGTAGTCGATGTTGAGGTGGATCCAGAACATCGGCGCCTGGCTGTAGGGGTAGAGTTCTTCGTAGAATTGCTTGTAATCCTCGTCCTTGAGCTCGGTCGCCTGCTTTTTCCAGATCGGGTTGGTGTTGTTGATGATGTTGTCAACTTCCACCTCTTTGCTCTTGGCGTCTTCTTCCCCTTCCGCCTCCTCGTAAACGGTTTCCTTGCGGGTACCGAATTGGATGGCCACCGGCAGGAAGCGGCAATATTTCCTGAGCAGGTTTTCGATGCGGTCTTTTTCCAGGAATTCGGCGCTGTCGTCGGCGATGTGCAGGATCACATCGGTCCCGCGGGCGGTTTTATCGCTGTCGGAAATGCCGTAGGACGGGTCGCCCTCGCATTCCCAGACGACGGCCGGAGCGTCTTCCCGGTAGGATTTGGTCACGACCTCTACTTTGGAGGCCACCATGAACGCGGAATAGAAGCCAAGGCCGAAATGCCCGATAATATTGGCTTCGTCCTTGTATTTGTCCAGGAATTCGCTGGCGCTGGAAAAGGCCACCTGGTTGAGGTATTTTTTCACCTCCTCTTCCGACATCCCTATCCCTTTGTCGCTGATGGTGATGGTCTTGTTGTCCTTGTCCACCGAAACCGCGATGGTCAGGTCGCCGAGATCGCCTTTCACCTCGCCTTTGGAGGAAAGGGTTTTGAGCTTGGTGGTTGCGTCGACGGCGTTGGACACCAATTCGCGCAGGAATATCTCGTGGTCTGAATACAGAAATTTCTTAATGATGGGAAAGATGTTCTCTGTCTGAACAGAAATGGTACCTTTCTGCATAACCGGTTGATTTTATATATGATGAAAAGGAATGATCACGCCGTAAATGCCGTACAAATGATATGCCAGCGGGCCAATAGCCGACAAAATGTCAGCACAGGATGTCAGCCGGTAAAAAATTATGGTAAAACACTTGCATAATTTCCGAAAATCCGGCACTTTTGCACAGTCTTATTGAGAAAGCATTACTATCTACGCTTCTATTCAGAGCTTGTGAGTTAACGGCTATAATTGCAACCTTTTCCGCCTGGGAGAGGTGTAATGTTTACCTGCCAAAATTCTCCGTTTCAATTTAAGTCAGCATGTTGCGCCGTTTGGAACATATCCGTTATGCTCCAAAATGCGATGGCATAAAAGAACTTTGGGGATATTTCATTTCCAAAGCAGTGAGTACGGGCCAGCTCAGTGGGGGGTTAGAGCTGGTCTACCACTCGCTGGAGGCTGGAGGCACCTTACCTCCAGCCTTTTTTTTTACCCCAAAAGGGTCATCCCGGATCCTGAACTACGCCAAAATCCGGGATGACCCTTTTGATACCGTATTTCCAAAGACAGGCTACTGATTCTTGATCGTCAGGGTGCTGGATTCGTCTTTTTCCAGGTCCGGCTTGTTCTGCAGGTAGTCAAATTTGGCTTGCGAATGATCGGTCATGGTCAGTTTGGCGTCGCCGACGCTGGCCCTTTCCGCATCCAGTTTGCAATTTTTGACCAGGGAGGCCTTGAGGTTCTGAAAGTCACCTGAAATGTCCATGCGGGTATTGTCGTTCAGGTTCAACTCAAGCTGGTCGGCCTGCCCTTCCATCTTCACTTCAAACGGGCCGTTGGCGGTGACGGTCATCTGTTCTTCCTCAAAGCCGTCGATCCGGACGTCATCGGTTTTGTCCAGGTGGAGTTGCGACAGATTCGGCAGGATCACGTAGAGCCGCACCGGTGAAGCGGTCTGCGTCAGGTCAGCCAGGACGCTGAGTTGCTGATCGTCATTTTGCTTAAAGGTCACTTTCTGGGTATACTGCGGCATACCGGCCAGGCGGACCTCGAAGTTCTCCCCTCTTTCGATGAACACCTTCATGGGGCCGGCGATGTTGAGGGTAGAAAAATCGCGGAAGGTGAATTGCTCGCTCAGGTCCTTTTCCTCGTCGCAGGTGATGCAGCGCAGGCCGTCTTTTTCCATTTTCCAGAGGCGGTCCGGATTGCGGTACAGGCGGATATCGTCCTGGCCCGGTGCTTTCTGGAGGTCAAACACGTTATAGCTGGCGGTTTCACCGATCTGTACGTATTTGCCCACCGGAATGTACAAGGTAAAGGAGGCTTCGGGTGCGCGCCATTTTTGCCCTTCGCGGGTCGTGATCCGGTAAGGCAGCATGAGCTTGTTGCCCTCGAGTTGGGGCGAAACGGCGATCTCTTCAGCCAGTTGGATGGCTTCCTGGCGATCGCGGCCCCTCGATTTGGTTTCCTGACGGAGCAGCAGCCGGTCGTCCTCGCTCTGGAAAATGAAAAGCCGCGCATTGTCGGAGGGTGGAAATTCCTCGCCGTCTACCCAGAAGGGGCCCGCGCTGAATCCTTCCGAGGCGGGGATATTCCTGCCCGAGAGGTCCAGGTGAAGGGTATCGCTGTCATTCAAATCCAGCTCGGTTTCCCGGGTGGCCGTCCCTTCCTGGCTGAACTCGGCGACAACCGTGGTACCCAGGGCAAAAAAGCCGACGATATTGAGGATCCAGAAAATACCCAGTCCGGTGCGCACGTGCCTGCTGACCCTGGTGCGGAAAACGGCCCTGAAAAAGCTCAGGGCGATCAGGAGGACCGGGATGAACATCACGAAAAAGACGTTGAAGATGCCCAGGCGGGCCCAGAAACTCTGCCCCGGGAAAAAGTATTCGGTGAACGAAACGCCTGCGATGGCGGTGCCGATGGCCGCTACCCAACCGCCCACGAAGATCAGCGTGAGTACCAGGGCAGCCAGGAAAAGGATCGGTTTCCAGATCTTGGCCAGGGCGTTGATCAGGTTCCTGATGGCGATCCCCAGGCCGTCCACGACCTTTTTGACCATTTTGCCGACATCCTCCGCGGCGTAGGCCGCTTTGGCGTTTTCGCCGGCTTCTTTGCCTTTCACACCCAGTTCCGATCCGAACTCGTTCACCTTGCGGGAAATATGTTCGAATTCCTCCTGGATGATCCTGGCGATGTTGGAGGCGTTGATCGGTTCGCCGCGCATGGCCAGCCGGTCGCCGGCCGTCTCCGCTTTGGGCAGGATGGCCCAGAGAATGAGGTAAATGGGCACGCCGAATCCGCCGGAAATGGCGAGCAGTACAAACAGCAGGCGGACCCAGACCGGGTCGGCAATGCCGAAGTAAGCGGCTATGCCGGAACAAACGCCGGCGATAACCTCTTCCTCGGAGTTGCGGTAGAGGCGCTTGCCGGTCTTGTAGTCGCCGGCAGCGGTTTTCTTCTTTTTGGAAGTTTTTTCCTCTGTACTGCCTTCCGCTGCAAAGTCTTCGGGCATGCCCATTTTGGCCGTGACCTCCTCAACATCCTTCAAATTTACAATCGGGCGATTTCCGAGGCGTTCCTGGAACAATTCGGCCAGTCGCGCCTCAATGTCAGTGGTGATTTCTTCGTAGCCTTCCGTATTCCGGAAGTGCTTGTGTATAGATTGAAGATAGGCCTGGAGGCGATCATACGCATTCTCATCGATCGTAAACGGATAACCGCCCAGGTTGATATTTACAATTTTATTCATTTCAATGGGAGTTTTTCGTTACCTTATCCACAGATTGTACCAATTCCGTCCAGCTTTCCGTCAGGTCAGCCAGAAATTCTCGTCCCTCATCGGTGAGCTGGTAGTATTTGCGCGGCGGCCCCTGATTGGACTCTTGCCAGGAATAGGCCAGGAGGCCCTCATTCTTCAGGCGGGTAAGCAGCGGATAAAGCGTGCCTTCCACTACAATCAGCTTTGCAGTTTCAAGCCTGGCCAGAATGTCGGACGGATACATTTCCTGCTCTGATATCAGGGAAAGAATGCAGAGCTCCAACACCCCCCGCCGCATTTGCGTACTCGTTCTTTCTACTTTTTCCGATCTCATGGCACAAAAATAAGGCAAAAACCAGTACTATGCAACACCAAGTACCATATTCAGCAAGGTATTTTCTATCAACAGGTACTTTTTATCGACGAATCCACCCTCTCACCCTCTCACCCTCTCACCCCCTCACCCCCTCTCACCCTCTCTCACCTCCCACTTCCCATCTAAATACTATCTTAGCGCCGCCAAATCACGAAGCGACTTAAACGTACCCATGAATTCCCAACATACGGTCAGGCACCAGGTGGGCGGAGTTATTCTCAACAGGATTTCCCGTTTCCATTCGATCCATCTGCAACGGGATGTTTGCGTGGACATTTATTATCCGGAAGGCAAGAACCGGCACCGGAAGGATCCGGGATTTCCGTTTCTGATCCTGAACGACGGGCAGGACCTGGAGCGGGTCGGGTTGGTCCGTACCCTGGAGACCCTGTGGGCCGGCGGGCAACTGCCGCCCCTGATCGCGATCGGGGTGTACGCCAACGAAGAGCGGCTGCAGGAATACGGCACGGCGGGTCGACCCGATTACAAGGGCCGGGGCAGCAAGGCGGACGCTTATACCCGGTTTGTGGCCAGGGAACTCCTGCCCTGGCTGCGGGGGCACTACCACCTGTCGTGGCTGCCCAAACACGCCGCCATTGCGGGTTTTTCACTCGGCGGCCTTTCGGCTATGGACATCGCCTGGCAACAGGAACTCCTCTTCGGCAAGGTGGGCGTTTTCTCGGGTTCATTCTGGTGGCGATCGGCCCCCGTCGATCCGGCCGACCCCGACGCACACCGCATTATGCATGAGGTCGTCGCGGGCGGGCCCAAACGCAACGGCATGTCCTTCTGGTTTCAGGCCGGCACCAAAGACGAAGAAGAAGACCGGAACAACAACGGCATCATCGACGCCATTGACGACACCCTCGACCTGATCCGGGAACTGGAAAACCTCGGTTATCAGCGGCATCAGGACATCCGCTACGTAGAGGTTCAGGACGGCGAACACAACCCCGAAACCTGGGCCGGCGTGATGCCCGATTTTTTGAAATGGGCTTTCGGCGATCCGATTGACCGCATCCTGCCGTAAAATAATTTTTACCCCTTCCGCATCAAATATCCGTTCCGCGACATATTTTTATGCCGGAATTTTAAGCAGTCGTTTCTATTTGGCCCGTACGACCGCTCCGAAGCAACCGCCATCTGCCGATTTCAAGTATTTGAACCCTTTATTTCCCTTTCCAAACCTTTTAACCCGAACGGGCTGAAGGTTCATTGCCTTGGCATTTTTTCAACAACAAATCTTCGACGTGACGTATAGACTGATCTGCATGCTATGCCTGGCAGGCCTGTTGTCTGCAAGCGCCTGCCGGAACAAGAGCGATTTCGCGGCGCTGGAGGCGAAGTCAGCGGAATTGCTCCGGGAAGCCGTCCGGCTCGATTGCGGGATGCGTGAGCTCGGCAATGCTACGGAGGCGCTGTGGGATTCGGTATCCGCGGCGCTGGAGGCGAAGCTTCCGGAAAGCATGCCGCCCGATGAACGTCGAAACATGATCGCCGTACGGAACACCGGGTTGATCCGGATGTTTGAGGTCTACCCCACCCTCGATACCGCGACCCGGATCCTGGTAGAATCCGCCGGGGAACGGGACCAGGCGCTGGCAGGCCGGATCAGGGATATCAGAAGCGCCCAAAAGGAAAACGAACTGGCTACGCATGCGCTGCTGGCCCAAATGAAAGATACCGGATACGACAAACTAGCAGAGTGGAAAAAACAGTTCGCCCAGGCCAGGTGCGATTGAACTCCGTGCACCTGAAACGTGTCGAACCACGCTTGAAATCATTACCAAATTATAATCTATGAAAAGTATACCATGCTTATTTCAAAAAGGCAGACCTGTTTTCCTGGGTTTGATCCTGCTGACCGCGGGTTGTTCGAAAGACGACCCCGACTCGCTGGACCCTTCAGCCAGGACTAACAACTTCTCTTACGAACTCCCGCTGGCCTGGAATAAATTGTACCTCGATCTGGAGCGGTTTACCCCGGGTTATCGCCCGCCGGTTTCCGCGCGGACCCTGGCATACGTGAACCTGGCGGCGTACGAATCGGTATGGCCCGGGATGGCCGGCGATTACAACTCGATGGCGGACCAATGGCCGGGCCTGGCGTTGCCGCAACCGGAATCTGGAAAGGAATATCACTGGCCCAGCAGCATGAATGCCGCCTATGTGGAGATCATGGAGCTGTTTTTTCCGACGGCGCCGGCTGAGCAATTGTACAAGATCTATGCATTGCAAACGGATTACGCCCTGATCTACAAGCAACAGGTGCCCAACGACGTATACGCCCGTTCCGCAGCATTCGGCAGGAGTGTGGCCAACGCGGTTTTCAACTGGTCGGCTTCGGATGCGGCAGGCCATGAAGCCTACCTGAGGAACAACGACCCCGGGTACGTTCCGCCGGCCGGAACCGGCATCTGGCAACCGACCTACCCCGATTTCACCCCCGCTTTGCTGCCGCATTGGGGAGACGTCCGGACCTTTGCAGCCGACAACAGCGACGTCGCACCCAATCCGCTTGCCTATAGCGAAATCCCTTCTTCCGATCTATATCAGCAGGCTTTGGCGGTCAAAAACCTGGTAACCGGCATTAAAAACGGGCATGCTGATGAAGATGCCTGGATCGCCGATTTCTGGAGCGACGACTGCCCGATCCTCACGTTCACGCCGGCCGGCCGGTGGATTGCGGTGCTGAATCAGGTCGTTGAACGGAACAAGCTGCACATGGACAAGGCCATCGAAGCATACGCCCGCATCGGACTGGCCCTCAGCGACGCCGGAGTGCGCGCCTGGCATGAAAAATACCGCTTCAATGTGGAGCGGCCGATCGACTATATCCGGCGCGTTCAGAACGATCCTGAATGGAATACGGTCATGTGCCCCGATGGGTCGGGCCGCTTTTTTACGCCGCCGTTCCCCGCTTATCCGTCCGGGCACGCCACTTTCGGGGCCGCCGCAGCCGAGGTCATGACGGCCTTGTTCGGAGCGGGCTACCCAATGACCGACCGGTGCCACGAGGGGCGCACCGAATTCAACGGCACGCCGAGGAGCTTCAACAACTTTTATGAGATGGCGGAAGAAAACGCCTATTCAAGGATCCCGATCGGCGTCCATTTCAAAATGGATTCGGATGCCGGGCTGGAACTGGGCTACGGCATCGGCAAAAAGATCAACGCCCTGCCCTGGCGGAATTAAAGCTTTTACCCTCCGGAATAAAATAGAAAAGCGCCGGGTTGCGGCGCTTTTCCTATCATACTGATTTTCTACACCCGTTTTCAAATCCCTTATCCGGGAATTAAAAACTTCTCATGACGGGTTGTCCCAAAACAAACCCGCATTATTTTTTGGCCAGCACCATCCGCAGGGAGATGGCGCCCCATTCTGTTTCGATAGCGTAGATATAGATCCCTTCCGGCAGCCGGTCGCCGGCCCTGAAGGTCTCCTCGCTGTACCCTTTCGGGTATACGCCTTTCCAGCTTTGGATCTCGCGGCCGTTCAGGTCCAGTACCCGCAGGGTTGCCTGGCCTTCATCCGGCAGGGTGAACCCGATGACCGTAAAGTCATTGAAGGGGTTGGGCCGGTTGGGCAGCAGGCGCAGCCCGGCGGCAGCGGCATCGGTCCGGTTGAAAGCCATCGCAACGCCGATCTCTTCATTCCGGTCGTCGTATGCGGCGGCGGCCGTTACGGCTGAGCTCACGTTGAGCCCATCCCGCAATTTGCCGTCTTCCCGCGCCCTGACCACCAGGGTGAACAAGGGCTGGTCTTCCAGCGGGCCGGCAATCTGCGGCGAGCCGTTGCGGTTCCAGCTGAACGTAGCGGCGCCTTCCCGCAGGAATTGCTCGCTCATCTGGCTGGTGTTCAGGATACCGGGTTTGAGTCCGATGATATCGGTTTTCGATCGGTCGGCCAACAGGGTAAACTGGAAGCCTTCCACCAGGTCGCCGTTAAGCGCTTTTACGGGGATCTCATAGGTTTCGCCGGCATGAAGCTCCATATCCGGCACCGAGAGCAGGAATTCTGCCGCCCATCCTTTTTGTTGTCCGTCAAATCCGACACTGCCGTTGACATCCCCGATCTTGACCGCTACGAAATCGACGCCTGTGAGGCAGGACTCGAGGTCCGTCAGGGTACGCGATTCCGGGAAGGTTTCAAACCACGGGTTGGCCGGTTGCGGGAAATGATAGTCCGCGTCGACAAATCGCCAGCTGGTATTGTTGGTGAAAGCCGGAATATTGCCGAGGACGAGCCGGCGCAGCTCGATGATGTCCAGCGCCGTTATATTGCCGGAACGGTTGACGTCGGCTGCGATCAGGTCGTAGGGCGATTCGAGCGGCTTGTTGCCCAGCAGGTGGCCCTGGATCAGGATGATGTCCAGGGTGTTGACGCCGTCGAGGAAGCCGGAGTTGAGGTACGGCCGGACCACATAATCGACGCCTGCCGAACCGGTGGTGACCTGGTAGGCGCCTTCCTGGTCGGAGATGCCGTTCAACTGTCCGGAAACGCTCTCAACCTGAACCTCAACACCGTGTAAGGAGCGGCCTTCTTCAGTGGAAATATCACCGGAAATGACCGGTTCCGTGTCGCAGGTCGGGCAAATATGGTCGGGGTCCTGGATATAGATCAGCGCCTCGCACCATTTGAAGTTGGGGCCGCCGACGGTACCGTTCGGCTGCACGGAATAGGGGTTGCCGGCGCTGTCCCATACATATACCTCGACTTCCTTGCTGTAGCGGTCCTTGCAGGTAAAGGTGATGCTGGTTTGCGACGGGTCCGGGATCTGGCCGGGCCGGTTCACGGAAAAGCGAAGCGGTTCGGAGCAATCGGAAACATCGCAGGAGGCCAGTTCGGATGCCTGTACGGTTACCGCCGCGGCGTCTTCCTTGCCGTCGCCGTCAATGTCGGTTCCTGCCGGCAAAGCCTGCAGGTTGACGATCAGGCCGCTCTGGCAATGCGGATCCGGCACGTAGCAGTCCACAACGCTGAACGGCAGCAAAGCGGAGCCCTCATTGCCGCAACCGTCGATGGCGATCACTTCGAACCGGTGGTTGCCGATCGGGTAAACGCCGGTGATGAGGAAGTCCGGATAAACGCCGGTCAGGGCGCCGGTTGCGGAGATATCCTGATCAATCTGGCCGTCGGCATTGAGGTCAAGCAGCACCTGGATCTGGGAAATGCTGTCGAGCACGCACCCCTCGGTGATGGTGAACGGAAATTCTACCGTCCCGGTGCAGGCCGAACCGTCGGTACAGAAAGGCGACTGCGGTTCAAATGCGATCACAGGCGACTGGTCGTCGAATATCCGGATGTGCTGGGTGTACGTCCAGTAGCCGGTTGAGGTTGCATTGCGCCAATAGCCCGCGGGGTTGGCCGGTCCGCAGGAAGCGCCGCGTTCTCCGGCAGCCGGGATCAGGTCGCCTTCGAGGCTGTCGCGGTCGACAAACGCAGCGGTCGGCCGGCGCAGCACCCAGACGTTCTCTTCGCCCTGGAGGCCGTCGCAATCCTCATCCCTGCCGATGACCACCGGCGCATCTGCTCCGTTGTATTCGCATAAGTTGATGACGTGGAAGGTTCTCCTGATGTTGTAACATTCTCCGTTCACAACGGGCAGGAATTCGTCCTCCATGCGGATGTCAAAGGTATCGCAGCCGGTTTTCCGGAGCCACAGGCTGTCGGCATAATCCAGGCAATCGGTCACGGCGTCTTTGGGGAAGCGGATCTCGTATTCGAGGCTGCCGCCGATGGTGATGGTCTGGGTGAATATGGCCATAGACAGGTTGCCGGCTACGTCGATGGCGCGGAAACGGCGAACAATGGTGCCGCCGCCGCATTCCACCAGGTTTACCAGCGGTTCGAGTTCGAAGGCATAGGCAAAACAGTTGTCGATCACATCCGGCCAGCCGAACAGCTCCCGCAATTTAACGGTATCGTACGGATTGAAATAATCCGGCAGCGCTTCACAGGAAATGAGTTGGTCGGTCAGGCCGGTGCACAACGGCGGCGTCTTGTCCTCCACCGTGACGAACAGCCAGCAGAAGTTGACATTCTCGTTTACATCGGTCACGCGCAGTTCCACCACGATCTGATTGAGGCCGATATCGCAGCAGCCGAATTCGACGTAGGGCCCCCATTCGGAGTAATACGGCGTCAGCAAGGTATCGCAGGTGACCGGATCCCGGGTATAGAGCCGCCTGACCTCAATGGAAGCGATGCCGCAGTTGTCATAACTGCCGTGGTTGACCTGTGCCGCGAACAACCGGTAATAGCCGATATTGTTCAGCGAGATGTTGAGGTGTTCCTTGCAAATTGCGGTCGGTTCCTCCAGGTCGGCAATGCGGAATCGGCACGAATGCTGATATTGGTGCCCTTCCTCATCGCTAAGGGTATATCTGAACCAATAATCTCCTAAAGGCAGGCCGGAAACGGTCCGATCGTCATCCGGCCCGATGGTATATAAGATGGTTGTATCTCCGGTGGTGTTGGTAAAGAGTATTTCCGTGGTGATCGCCCAGTTGGTGTTTCCGCCTCCGCAGGTATCCGTTACAACGGGCCAGGGGGCTTCCAGCGAACCGGTACACTCGAACGGATCGGTAGAGAACAGCATGATATCCTCTTCCAGGATCGGGCAATAGTGGTTGCTCAGCGGACATTCGATGATCGGGGCGGAGAAGGCGCCGATTTTGATCAGCTGGTCGAATTTGAGCAAAGTATCCTGATCGCACTGGTCAATGATCGTCCATTGGCGGATAAACGTCGTATCGAAACCGGTATGGTACTGACTTCTATCCTTGTAAACCACCACGATATTGTAGTTGAAGTTCTGGGTCAGCTCTTCATACCCGTTGATGGTGAGCAGGTAGGGATACCCGGTTTCTTCAGGCGACGGGAAGCCGTTCGGCAGTGTTTCATAGGTCTGTCCGCAGCCGAAAACAACAGCGGCCGGCGGGAGGACCAGATCGTTCAGGTCCGGGCGCCTCAGGGTAATTTCCTGGACGCAGCTGTCCATATGCCCGAAAATATCGCGCACCATGAAGGTCCTTTCCAGGTCGATATCGTCGCAGATCTCCCACGGCTTGATCTCGTCTTCAAAGAGCAGGGAGTCAAATCCGCAGAAGCTGTTGAACTCCGGCTCGCCCAGGGAGAAAAAGCTTTCCCGGTTGTTGAGGACGTAGTCCAGATCCTGGTAGATCAGGTCCTGGGTGATGCGAACCTCCGGCATGACCTGGCTGGTCACGTCGCCGGAAATCACGTTCAGCACCAGGCCATCGTTGTTGACGGCGAGCCAGGTATAATCGCCCAGCATGCCCGACAACCAGGTGGTCGTCATCAGGGTGTATACGCGCTCGGGGCTGATCAGCATCGAGATCTTCAGCACGGCGGTATAATTGCCCTGGAAGAGGCCTGTGGTGTCGATGGTCGGGTTATCCATGATCCCCGCAGCCAGCGGATACGGCCGTTGCGCCGCCACCTGGGTGAAACAACAGGGGTCGTCAAAGTTATACAGCCCGGCAAAAATGCCGCCCGTACCGTCGACCATATCCTCCGGCGCGTCGGGATAACCTGCGCCTACATTCATTTTGGTGAACAGGATAAAGGTAAACGGTTTCGGTTCGGTCACTTCCACCAGTTTGAAGGAAGTCATGTCGTAGTAGTGGTCGCCGGGGTTGAAATAAGCGGACGGCAACCAGCACAGGGAATCGATGTTGTCGAATTTGGCATCCGTTGCATCCAGCCGGCCTTCGATCATCTGGACATTCCTGCGGAGGGTACCGCGGTCCGTATCCGGCGGACAATCGAAATCCATGGGCGGGGGCGCTACATCGATCTCGGTGGAGCAACCCGTTTCGGTATCCGTGATCTGGATGGTGCGCTCGCCGTCGCCGAGGGTCAACGGGACCGAAACGACGCTTTCGCCGTAGGTACCCTGCGTACCGTCGCTGGCCGTCCAGTCTTCGCCGATGTTCAGGCCGGTCACCTCTACGGTATAGGTAAAGGTATCGTCATAGGGATCGCCCATAGTGCCCATGTCATCGCAATCGACGGAGACCACGGTCGCCTTGATCAGACAAAGGTCTGAACAGGGTTCCGGCGGGTTCACCTCAATGACCGACGTACAGGCGTCATCTCCGGCGTCGGTGATCTGGATGGCGACGGGGCCGTCGGCGATGGGGTACGGGCCGAAAGTCTCGAACTCGCCGTAGTCGCCTACCCGGCCGTCGCTGGATACCCAACCTTCATCGGAGGTATGGTTGACCGGAATGATCAGCGCGATAAATTCGAACTGGTCGTCAGAGGGGTCGTACGGGGTGCCGTTGTCCAGGCAGGTGACCTCCGTAACCGTGTGCGTGATGGCGCATTGTTCGGAACAGGTTGCCGGCGGATTGACGTACAGCAGGGGCGATTCGCAGGAACCGTCGTTGCTGTCCGTTACCGTAAAACTGACCGGGCCGTCGGCAATGGCGTAGGGCCCCAGTTCCACATCCGTATTGTAAGCGCCGGAAGTACCGTTGCTGCCCACCCAGTGATCCGACAGGTTGTTGCCGCTGACCTTCACCGTAAACGTAAAGATATCGTCGGAAGGGTCGGTCGGCGTACCGTTGTCGTCGCAGGCGACGTTCGCGATGGTCGGCTGAATGATCTCGCACAAGGGCGAACAGGACGGCGGAGGAGCCACTTCCATTACGGAGGCGCACCCGGGATCTTCGGCGTCGGTAATGGTGATCACCCGGGTACCTTCACTGATCGGGAAGGGGCCGAAGGTGGCCAGGCCGTAAGCGCCCGAGCTGCCGTCGCTGGCCGTCCAGCCCGTCGAAGTATGGTTGACGGGAATGATCATGGCCGTGAACGTAAAGAGGTCATCGCCGGAAACAGAAGGCGTGCCGTTATCCTGGCAGTCGACTTCCGTGACCAGGTGCGTAATGAGGCATTGTTCGGAACAGGAGGACGGCGGCTCTACGAAAATGGTACTCGAAGCGCAGCCGCTGTCGCTGCCGTCGGTCACGACAAAGCTGACCGGGCCATCGGAGATCAGGAAAGGGCCAAAAGAAACCGGATGGTTGTAAGGTCCTTCGACACCGATGGAAGTCACCCAGTTGTCGGCTGTGTTGTAGCCGGTGACGAGCAGCGTAAAGGTAAAGATATCGTCCGCCGGATCGGTCGGCGTGTTGTTGTCATTGCAAAGGACATCGTGGATCTCGACGCTGACGATGTCGCAATCGTCGGAGCAGTGCGGCGGCGCCTGGATATGGGCGGTTGTCGAGCAGCCGTTGTCGCCGGCATCCGTGAACGTCAGGTCCATGGCGGGGAAGTCGTCGATGGAGAAGGGCCCGAAATCAACCCATTCACCGTAGTTGCCGGCCAGGCCGTTGGAGGCCGTCCAGCCGGTTCCGGTGTTGAAGCCGGTGACCCGCACCTGGAAAGTATAGAAATCGTCATCCGAAACGCTCGGCGTATCGTTGTCGTGGCATTCGATATTGCCCACTTCGGCGGTGATCTCGCACTGGTCCGAACAGGTGGACGGTACGGCTACGCTCAGGTTGGTCGAACAGGCGCTGCCGAAGAAACTGTCGCCGATGGAGAAGGTGAAAATGCCGCCGGGGTAATCCGCGATCGGGAACGGTCCGACCGTGATCGGCGTATTGTAGGCGCCGCCGGTCAGGCCCGGCAGGTCGGCGGAGGTCCAGCTCTGGCTGTTGTTGGCGCCGGTGACCGTCAGGACAAACGTGAACCGGTCGTCTTCGGGGTGGACGGGGGTACCGTTATCGTCGCAGAGGATATTGGTGACGGCTGCTTCGATGCCGCAGGCTTGCGGAACCAGCACTACCCCGTCGCCGTCATCTTCATCGTCGGGGTCATCGCTGACGTTGCCGTCCTGGTCAGTGTCCACGGCATTGCCGGGGGTTGAATCGACGTCTTCTTCGTTTGAGGAGGAAACGGATGCCAGGTTGGTATAATTGAAAGCCAGGCCAACGGTGGCCTTGTACGTTAGTTGGATCGTTTCACCGACCTCCAGGGCCAGGCCTTGCCAGATGATGGTATTGCCGATGAGCGTCCCGCCGTTGGAAATGGCGGTGACGTTGGTCAATCCGGGCGGCAGGACATCCTGGATCGAAAACCCGGAAGCGCCGCCAGGGCCGTAGTTATCGATGGTGATGGTAAAGTCTACCACTTCACCGATAGCGGGCTGGAGGTTGGACGCCGACTTGTCCAGTTCGAGGTCGATGGGGCAAACCACCACCGCCAGTTCGTGGGTGATCTCGGTCTCGCAGCCCAGATCGTCGTGCACCACGGCGGTATAAACACCCGGCAATGAAGCGATCAGGGTGGTATTGGACCCGTTGCCGGTAGAGAGGAGTTCGCCGTCAGGGCCGATCCAGTCGATCTGGACGGGTGTAGCGGAAGTATTCAGGGAGAGGGTGAGCTCTGCCGATGTATTGGAACAGATCTCATCGGGCCCGGCGATGGAGCCGCCGACGAGCGGAATATTGCTGATCAGGGTTTGATTGGTGCTGGCAAACCACCAGGTATTGAGGGTATTTTTATCGCCGTAACCGGTTGTTGCGCCGTCATTGATGAAGTCGCAGTTTTCGGTATTGGAGTTAAAGTTATCCCAGGTACGGCAGTTGTCGCTCTGGCAGGAGCAGCCGTTCCGTCCGTCCTTGGGCTGGCCCGTACCGGAATCCATGGGAATATTGCGGTCGTCCCAGTGAAGGTTATTGGAGGAAGCGCCGAATTCGCAGGCCGGCCGGATGGTTTCGACGCAGAAGCCGTTCTTGAGGAATTCCCCGTCATAAAGGGCCCAGTGCTGGACGCCCTGGGTGTATTTGACCAGCAGGTCGACGGTTTCTCCGGAAGAAGGTGCAAGCCCGTCGGCGCGCAAGCCGTTCCAGGAAAGGCAGGCGGAGAGGTTTTGCGCTTCGTCGAAAGCATGGATCAGGAGGACATCCAGATCCGGATCGTAAACGCCGTTGTGGTTGAAGTCGAGTACAATTTCCACCTGGCCGGGCTGCGTTGCCGAAACCGGAAGGCAATAATTGCCGTCGCCGGTGCACTGGAAATTCGGATCGATATTGACCGAGCCGCATTGGCCGCTGGGGAAACAGGCCTCATCGGGCGCGCTGAGGAAGATCAGGTGTTCGGCCGCGTTGCCGGAAAGGTTGACTCCGGGTACGGATTTCCGGTCTTCTTCCAGGTTGCCGCTGGTGCCGGGGCCTTTGCGGTTGAACGCGACGCTGAAGGACAAGCCCTGGAATCCGGATCCGGCGAAATCGATCTTGGAAACGAATCCGTCAACGGTATAGGAAAAGAGCTTGCCGTTAAACTGGCGGTCCCATACGCATTCCGGCAATTGATTATCTGCCCTGGGGGTACGGAATGCCCAGTTCATGGAATAGACCCGGCCCGGCAGGCTCTGGCCGTTACCGGCAACCGTGATGTCCCAAAAGCCGATATGGGACACGTTGTTGAATTCGATGTAGTAATCCCCGGGCTGATCCGGGTTGAAAACATACATCGGATCGGAGGTGTTGTAGCCCACGCCGTCGATTGCGGCAGGGCCGTTGTAGGCATCCGACCAGCCGGCCACGTTCTCATTGAAAGCGCTGACGGTGAACGGGCCGTGCACAACGGCGCCGTCCGAAGCCCTCCTGATCTTGAATTCATAAGCGCCTGTGGCTTCCGGGACACCGCTCGAGGTGTACTCCCGGGACAACCCCAGGTATACCGTCTCTCCCGGGTCTTTGATCCGGATGTACAACCGGCTTTTGACCGGTGCGCCGTATTGGGCGAAATTGCCGTAATCGCTTTTACCGATCAACAGCATGACAATGTCATCAGGGTTTGGCGCCAACTGGCGGGTTCCTTCGGACCATAGGGAATAGGGTGCAATCAAAATTGCGATAAAGGTTAGCGCGCTCCCCAGCGCAAACCTCATTTGTGTAGTTTTCATCAGTATGCAAACATTAATTCTTTCGAACAGGTAAAAAATATTCATGGGTCTGGGTTTAAATAAACAACCATCCTACGCTCGTGCAGCCAGGGCAACAAGCATTGAGCTTATGGCAAATGGAATGTGACTGTTTTGCAGAATCCTTTTTCGGGATTCGATGGTATGTAGGGAGCCTCCTAAAGCAGATATTTTGAAAGGGGGAACCGGGTAAAGCTCAAAAAGAGGGTCAGAGTCAAATCTCCGACCCCTTTCACATGAAACAAATTTACGCGTCTCGTACCTGTCTGTCCTTTTCCAACCATTCGCCACACTGTCTGGCATGCCGCCAGAGCAGTGTGGGAATCGTTAGATGAGGGACAAACATTTAGCTCTTGATGACCACCATTTTACGGGTAGCCGTTTGTCCTTTATAAGTAACGGTGTAGTACAGCACGCCCGCGGGCAGCATATCGGCATCCACCACCAACTGATGGCGTCCGGCTGCAAACCCGGCATTCTGACGGAGTACCACCTTGCCCGTCACATCGTGTATCGTAAACTCAACTTCTCCGTATTCCGGAATCACGAACTGGATCGTGGTCAGTTCCCGGAATGGGTTGGGTGCGTTCTGCAGCAGTTCGAACCCGTTTGCCGCTATCGGCTGCTTGCTGAATGTCAGGTTGAACGGAACAGCATTCAAACCGTTGTCGTAGGCTTCGGCCTGTGTGATCCTCGAACTTACCGAAAGCAGTTCGCTGATCCGTACCGCGGCTTTCGCCCTGAACACCAGGCTGAACGCTTTTCCGGCATTCAGGCCTTTGTGTTGCGCCGTCTTGTTCCAGCTGAATGTCAGCAGTCCTTCTTCCGCGTAGCGGGTACCGATATGTTCTTCCTGTACGAAGCCGTGTTCCACTTCCAGCAGCTCAAGGGCCGAGTTATCGAAGTTCAGGGTGAACTGGAATCCTTCGAAGCGGTTGAGCTGGTCAGCTGTAAAGTCGATCTTGTACGTCTCGCCCGGCGTCAGCAGCTTGTCTTCCACGTTGAGCCCCATTCCGTCGCCGTCCAGGTTGCGCACTTCGCCTTCGAGGGCGTTGGCGACAACCGAACCGTTGAGGTCGCCGATCTTGATCGCGACAAAGTCGAGATCGTGGATGCAAGAGGTCACTTCCTGTACCGTGATGGCTTCAGGGAAGGTGGTCTGCCATGGGTTCATCTGGTTCGGGAAGACGAACGACTTCGGTACGAACCGCCAGCTGGTATTGTTCTGGAACTGGTCGATATTGCCCAGCAACAGCTTGCGCAGTTCGATCAGATCCAGCGTGGTAATGTTACCGCTGTTGTTCACGTCGGCTGCGATGAGCAGGTACGGCGATTCCAGCAACTGGTTGCCCAGCAGGTGGCGTTGCAGCAGGATCAGGTCGATGGTCGACAGACCGTTGTGGTCATCGCCGTCCTTGGCCGGCCTGATGGTATACGGTCCGCCGACGTTTACGTCTTCAAAGGCGTACAATCCGTTGTCGGGCGTATCCATGGATTCATCCATTGCCGGTCCGTGGAGGGCAACGTTGACGCCTGACACCATCTTGCTTGCCGTAGTGGAGACGCCACCCATCAGCATGACGTTCTCTTCACAGTTGCTGCAGAGGTTGTCCGGGTCCTGAACCAGGATGGTTGCCTCGCAGTACTTGTAGTTGGGGCCGCCGACCGTTCCATCCGGTTGGACGGCGTACGGATTCAAGGCGCTATCCCAGACGTATACCTCAACCTGCACGCTGTAGCGGTCATCGCAGGTCAGGGTGATGCTTGTCTTGTTGATATCCGGCGTTTCGCCCACCCGGTTCACGGAGAACCGCAGCGGCTCGCTGCAATCCGTGGCGTCGCAGGCGGCCAGTTCAGATGCAAAGACCGTTACGGCCCCTTCATCGATGTCGCCGTCGCCGTCGGCATCCGTACCGTCGGGCACAGGCGCCAGGTTCACGATCAATCCGCTGTAGCAGACCGGATCCGGCACGAAGCAGTCAACAACCTCGAACGGCAGGAGCGCCAGCGTTGCGTTGTTGCAGCCGTCCTGAACCCGGACGCGGAAGATATGCGAGCCGATCGGGAAATCGCCGCGGATTTCGAAGTACGGGAATTCTCCGAAGAGTACGCCGGCATTGGTCAGGTCTGCGTCGACGGTACCGTCGGCATTCAGATCGATCATTACCGATACGTGTACGCCTTTAGGTCCGCAAGCTTCAATTACCGTGAACGGATACACTACCGGGCCTTCGCAGGCAGCGCTGTCGGAACAGAACGGCTGCGGCGTATTGAAGAGCACTTCCGGAGCGGTCGTATCATGGATCTTGATGTGTTGCGTGTACACCCAGTAGCCTGTCGAGGCGCTCTGCCGCCAGTAACCTTTCGGGTTAGTGGTACCGTCGCAGGAAGTGCCTTTGGTGCCTTGTGCCGGGAACAGGTTGAATTCGAGGCTGTCGCGATCGATGTAGGTGGTGTCGGGCCTTCTGAGCACCCAAACGCCTTCTTCACCGGCGAGACCATCGCAGTCCTCATCGCGGCTGATCACGATCGGAGCGGATACGCCGTCCCATTCACAGTGGTTGATCACATGGTACGTGCGCAGGATATTCAGGCATTCGTCGCCTTCAACCGGCAGGTACTCATCCGAGCAGGTCCAGGTGATGGAATCGCATCCCACCTTGTTCAGGATCAGGGTATCGACATTGTCTACGCAGTCCGTCACCACATCTTTCGGGAAGCGGATCTCGTAGTTCATCGTGTAATCGATGGTGATCACCTGTTCGTAGACGGCCATGGAGCTGTTTCCAACCACGTCTACTGCCGTGAACCGGCGCTTGATCACACCACCGCCGCATTCGTCGAGGTCAACAACCGGCGCCAGCTCGATCGCGTAGGCGGAACAGTTGTCGATCACATCCGGCGAACCGAAGAGCTGAGCCAGCTGGATCGTGTCGTACGGGTTGAACCCTGCGGGCAGATCATCGCAGCTCACCACCGGATTAGCCAGTCCGTAGCAGTAAGGCAAGGTCTTGTCTTCCACCAGCACCGTCATCCAGCAGATGTTCGTCAGGCCGGATACGTCGGTGACGCGCATTTCGATCGTCACGTATTGGCCGGCGTCGCAGCAGTTCACTTCTACATACGGGCCCCATTCAGACCAGTACGGCGTAGCGAGTGAATCGCAGGTCTGCGGATCGCGAACGTACAGGCGGCGCACTTCGATAGAGGCGATGGCGCAGTTATCGTAGCTGCCGTTGTCGATATTGGTCGCGTAGATCCTGGAGATGCCCAGGCCGCCGAGCGATATGTTCAGGCCGCCGATACAAACCGCCGTCGGTTCTTCCAGGTCGGAAACGCGGAAGATGCATTCCTTGACGGTCACATGGCCGCAGTTGTCGCTTACCGTGTAGCGGATGGTGTAATCACCCAGGCCTACACCCGTGATCGTCCGCGGCTGACCGGGCTGGATCGTGTACAGGATCTGGCCCTGTGCATTGATCACTTCCATGAGTACCGACCAGGTATCGGAGCAGGTGCCCGTGATATCCGGGAGCGGCAGTTCGATGGTGGCCGTACATTCATACGGATCGGTGCCGAACAGCATGATGTTCTCTTCCAGGATGGGGCACCAGTGGGTGCTCAGCGGGCAATCCACGACCGGAGCCGTGCTCTGGAAGGTGATGTGCTGCTGGCAGGTATACGTCTCGCCGGTTACCGCCGTGAAGGTGAAGGTCCGGGTGATGACCGCAGCTTCGCAAGTACCGCCGGCTTCCAGTTCATCTTCGAAGGTGTAGCCGGTGATGCCGCAACCGTTGATCACTTCGGGGACACCTGTCCATTCCAGGCTGGCCGGATTGTTCAGGATGCTGTCCACGTCGGTGCAGATCAGGTCGACCAGTTCGCCGTTGGCGTTCAGGATCTGGCTGATGTCTTCCGGACATTCGATTACCGGCGCCGGCGGGTTAACGGTTACCGTCGTGCTGCAGGTAGCGTCGGCAGCATCGCTGATCGTGAATTCGACCGTGCTGAGCGGGAACGGACCTACCGTCACCGTTGTGCCGTACGTACCGCCTGTTCCGCCGCCGGTCCAGCTGCCCGAACCGGTCGGGTTGGTCACCGTGACGTCGAAGGTGAAGGTATCGTCATCCGGCAGTGCCGGTGTGCCGTTATCGTTGCAAACCACGTTGCTGACCGCTGCGTCGATCGAACATACCGCCGGGCAGTTCTCGAAGGATACGCTTAAGGTGTCGGTGCACTGATCGTTCATCATATCCATGAAGATGATCGTGACCGGACCGAAGAACGGACCGTAGGTCTGCATATCCGGGTAGAAGCCGGCGCCCAGGATCGTACCGTCCTCCAGCATAGCCATATAGCCGTTGCTGGCGAGACCACCGGAGGTGACGTTTACTTTCACCATGAAGTAGTCGTCGGCCGGGTTGGCGGTACCGTTGTCGCTGCAGGTCACCTGTACGATTTCCGCATCCAGGTGGCACTGGTTGGTGGAACATGCATCAGGCGCCGTCACGTAAATGGCCGCGAAGCAGCTGTTGTCGCCGTTATCTACAATCTCATTGTCGTAATTATCGAGGTCGCTGGTCATATCGATCGGGAACGGACCGAAGACCACCGGCTCGCCGTAGGCGCCGCCGAAGTTCGGGTCGTTCTCAAGCGTCCAGCCGGTTCCCGTACCGCCGGTTACCACTACCGTGAAGGTATAGGTATCATCCTCGTCGGTATCCGGTGTGCCGTTGTCGTTGCAGAGGACATCGAAGATGTTCACGTGCAGGTTACATTCGCAGTTCGGCGCCTGGACCGTGAAGGTCTGGGTACAACCCGGGTTGGCGGCATCCGTTACCGTGAAGGTATAGAGCTGTCCGTTACCCGGGATGGCCGGGGAAGTAACCGGTGTGCCGTAAGAACCGGTGAAGACGATGCTGCCGCTGGTGGCAACCCAGACACCGCTGGTGTTCAGGCCGGTCACCAGAAGGTCGAAGGTAAAGGTACCGTCGTTCTCCGTGCAACCGTTGTTGGTCACCTCTGCGGAGACGATATCGCATCCGCTGCAGGTCGTCGGCGCCGTCACGGTCACATCCGTCGGATAGGTGCAATCCGGGTTATCGGCATCCATGATTCCGGTGATCGTCAGGGTAGCCGTCGACTGGACGTTGAACGGCCCGAGGACGATCGGCGTGCCGTAGGCGCCTGTGATGGTTTGCCCGTTGAGGGTAGCCTTCCAGTTGTCGCCCGCACCGCTGTTGGTCACCAGCAATCCGAAGGTATAAGTATCGTCCGACGGATCGGTTGTGCCGTTGTCGTCGCAGGTAACGTTCACCGCAGCAGCGGAGGAGATGTTACACGGCGTGCAATCCGGCGCTTCTACCGTCAGGGTTGTCATACAATTGGCATCCAGCAGATCGGTTACTTTTACCGTTGCATCCTGACCCGCGGGGATCGGGAAGCTCATGGTAGCCGGGAATACGCCTACCTGTGAAGGTCCGTTGTTGACCGAGATCAGGAAGCCGATGCTGCTGTTGACGGCGCTGATGTCAACCGTCAGGATATAGGAGCCGTCTTCCTGGCAATCCGTGCCGGTTGCCGTAACGTCGATCGCACATTCGGTGTTGACGCACGGGCCGGTAGCATCTACATAGATGACGGCGATGCAGGAGTTCTCAACGTTATCCCGGATGCTGATCAGGGTATTCTGGTTGGCTGCCACAGGTCCGACTACAACCGGTTGGCCGTAGGCGCCGCTGTATCCGCTGCCGTCCGTAGCTGTCCATCCCGTACCGACTCCGCCGGTGATCACTACGCTGAAGGTGTAGGTATCATCGTCCGGATTGTCCGGCGTACCGTTATCGTTGCAATCCACGTTGGAGACCACGATATTGAGGTCGCACTCGCCTGTGGGTATGATACCGGCGTCAAGCGTCAGGTTGGTATCGCCGCCGGCGACCGTAACGGTATGGGTCATACCGTCCATGGCCGGTTCCGCGTCGCTGTCCTTACCGTCGTCGGCGCCCTGGTTGGCTGCCGTGAACTGGAAGCCGTCGGGCAGTACGAACTGGACGCTGTAGGTACCCGGTTCGAGGCAGATGAAGCTGTACAAGCCTTCATTGTTCGTAACCGTGGTAGCGATCACCGCACCGGTAGCATCCTTCAGGTTGACCGTTACGTTGGCTACGCCGCTTTCATTGGCATCCTGGATGCCGTCGTTGTCGGCGTCATTCCAGACGTAGTCGCCGATGGCTGCCAGCTGATCGTTCACCATATTCAGGATCATCGAACAACCCGGTTCGTTGTTATCGCGGATCTCGATGGCGAGCGGCAGGGAGACCTGGCCGATCGAAACCGGAACACCGTATTGACCGGAACCGATCACGTTGGCGCCCTGGTAAGCGGTCCAGCCGCTGCCTGCGTTGGAACCCGTCACGGTTACGGAGACGCTGTAGAGGTCGTCCGTGAAATCGGTCGGCGTACCGTTGTCGTCGCAGTTACCCGTCAGCTCATAAGTAGCGGCCAGGGTACAGGTCGGCGAGCAAGGCGCAGGTGCATCCACATGTACATTCACCTGACAACCGCCGTTGCCGCAATCCAGGATCTTCATATTCTTGGCGCCGCCGCTGATCGGGAACGGACCGAACTGGTAAGGCACACCGTACTGGCCGGTGAAGAGTACGTTACCAAATGCATCCACCCATTTCCAGCAGCTGCTGAAGTCATTGACGCCGCTTACTGTCAGTACGTAGGTGTAGGTATCATCGCCTGAGTTGGCGGTACCCTGACCGTTGCACTGAATATTTGAAACGTTGTAGTCGATCAGACACTTGTCGCAGGCCTCATTCGGGATGATCACCTGGATGGAAGCGTTGCAGGTCGCATCCAGGATGTCGCGTACCGAAATATTGGCTACGGAACCGAGGGCGTACGGGCCGAAGACATTGATGCCGAAGGAACCGTTCGTGCCGCCGCTGATCCAGGAGCCCGAAGTATTGTAGCCGATCACGTTGACCACCACTTCGTAGTAGTCGTCGGCGCCGTTGTAAGGCGTACCGTTATCGTTGCAAACCACATCCAGCGGTTCGAGAACGATCTGGCATTGATCGGAACAGGTTGCAGGCGCCTGTACGTTCCAGCTGGTCGTACAGTTCGGATCCAGGGCGTCCGTTATGATCACCGTGGCGTTGCCGTCGGTCAGGATATTGTACGGACCGAAGGTGAATTCGCCGTAGGAACCGCTGTAGTTGTAGGTTCCGCCGTTGGTCGTCACCGTAGCTACCCAACCGTTGCCGCCCAGGTTGCTTCCGCTGATATCCAGCGTGAAGATGTAGGAGTCATCCGACGGGTTGAAATCGGTACCGTTGTTGTCGCATTCCGCAGTTTCAGGTTGTGAAACCACCAGACCGCACTGATCGGAACATGCCGGCGGCGGCGTTACCGTGATCACGGAGACGCAGTTCGGATCGGCGTTATCCCGTACGACTACGGAGACCGTAGATTGTCCGTTGCCGATCAGCATCGGGTTGGAGGTAAACGATCCCGGATAGGTTCCGGAGAAGGTTTGCTGTGCGCCGATACCGGATACGGTAGCGGTCCAACCGGTGCTGGTAGCGTTGACGCTTGAAACGTTCACCGTCAGCGTGAAGGTATCGTCGGCCGGGTTATTGGCCGTATTGTTGTTGTTGCAGTCCGTGCTCGTCAGGGTTGCGAGGAGTTCGCAATCATTGGAGCAGGTCGTGGCCGGCGCCGTCAGGATGATCGTTTTGGAACATCCCTGGGTACCTGCTGCGAAGATGGTAATCACGGCATTTTCACCGGCAGCTACGTTGTAAACGAAGGTCTGGTTGAACTGTCCGGTATTGCCCAGGTTATCGAACCAGATGTTACCGTTGGTCGACGAGCCCTGGATGAGCACCGTAAAGGCGTAGAAGTCATCCGAAGGATCGGTTCCCGTGCCGGCATCGCTGCAGACCGGTTCGCCTTGTACGATGGCGTCGACGGCGCAAGCCGGCGGACATGGCGGCGGAGGCGTTACCGTGATTTCGGCAGTACATCCGCGTTCATCGTCCGTGAAGACTACGGTTACAGGACCATCCGCGATATTGAAGTATTCGTAGCGGAGGGTTCTCGGATACGTCTGACCGGTGTAGTAGACATCGCCGTTGATGGTAGCCGTCCAGGTCGTGCCGTTCGTGCCGTTCACGGTCACTTCGAAGTAGTAGCGGTCGTCGGCGGTGTTGGCCGGCGTGCCGTTGTCGTCACAGCCTACCTCTACCAGTACCGGATCGATATCGCAGGCTTCGGAGCAAGGCTCGGGTGCGTCGATGTCGACAATTTCACGGCAAGCGTTCTTATCGTTATCGTGTACCCAGAGGCTGATGTCGCCGCTCAGATCGTCGTTTCCGAAGATATTGAACGGACCGAAGTGGGTCAGTTGACCGTAAACGCCTGTTGTGGTCAGTACCGTGGAGCCGACGGTCGCCGTCCAGCCGGAATTGCCGGTGGAGTTGCCGGTTACGATCACGTCCACGAAGTATTGGTCATCGGACGGATCGAACGGTGTGCCGTTGTCATCGCATTCGGTATTGACCAGTTGTACAAATATGTCGCAAAGGACTTCCACACAGAGGCCGTCGCCGTCGTCTTCGTCACCGTCGTCATCGGAGAAGTCGCCGTCGAGGTCGGTATCTACCAGGTTGCCCGGAGTGGAGTCAATGTCATCTTCGTTGGCTGCCGCTACGGAGGCCAGGTTGCAGTAATCGCTTTCGGTGCCGACTTCCACTTCGATGAAGAGGTAAATCGTCTGACCGGCTGCCAGCGTACCGACGTTCCACTCACCGGTTGCCGGGTTGTAGGAACCTGCCGTGGTGCTGTGGCTGCTGTACAGGAAGCCTGCCTGCAGCGGATCGGAAACGATCACACCGGTTGCCGTGCTTGGACCGTTATTGGTCAGCGCGACGGTAAAGTTGATCGTCTCGCCTACGGATACGATATCCCTGTCGACGCTCTTCTCAAGTTCGAGGTCGATGATCGGGTTCGGTTCGATCGGTGCGCAATCAGAATCGTCTTCACCGGTGTTGACACCGTTGCCCGGCGTGGAATCCACATCCTGCTGATCCTGTGCCATGACCTCAGCGCAGTTGTCGTAGTTGCCTTCCGGCAGGACAAGCGCCGTGATGGTCAGGGTGGCGGTCGCGTTGATGCCCAGGGTCGGGATCGTCCACAGACCGGTAGCCGGGTTGTAACCGGTTCCCGTGTGGCTTACATAATCCAGACCGCTCGGCAGCTGATCGGCTACGACTACGTTGGTCGCAATACTTGGGCCCTGGTTGGTTACGGTGATGGTATAGGTTACCGTCGTACCCACGTCCGGCGTCTCGTTGCTGACAGCCTTATCCAGTTCGATATCGACAATCTGGATCGGTTCGACTTCAACGCAATCCGAGTCGTCTTCACCGGTATCAAAGCCGTTGCCCGGCGTGGAATCGCTGTCAGACTGGTTGGCCGTGAAGATCTGTGCGCAGTTGTCGTAGATGCCTGTCGGCCCTACCGTAGCGTCGAACGTGAAGGTCAGGGTTTCACCGACCGGAACGTTTACGCTGTTCCAGATGACCACGCTGGTGGTGCTGCCGATCGTAACGTTGCCGCCGTTGCTGATGTTCGTGATGTTCGTGTAGCCGTTCGGAACGATATCCTGAACGATCACGCCGGTAGCATTGGCAGGTCCGTTATTGGTCACCGTGATGGTGAAGGTTACGACATCACCGACGAACGGCGTAGGATCGGAAACGGCCTTGGTCAGTTCGAGGTCGATAATCGCTTCGACAAAGATCTGAGCCGGGTCATGGTCGTCTTCGTCACCCGCTGCATCGCCGCTGTTGACGGCGCCTGTTCCGTCACCCAAGACATAATCGTCTGCCGGGGAGTTGGGCAGGCCGCCCGCATCATCGCCGTTGATCTGGTTGTACTCGGAATCTTCATCCGTCAGGCCAAGCGCGTTCTCGGCGCCGCTGATCTCGGCATAGTTGGTAATGTTACCGCCGCCGAAGTCCGGATCGATCAGGAAAGTGATCGTCACCGATTGTTGCTGGCCGGCGGGCAGCGAC
Organism: Lewinellaceae bacterium; assembly: GCA_020636325.1. GTDB lineage: Bacteria > Bacteroidota > Bacteroidia > Chitinophagales > Saprospiraceae > JACJYC01. Next base: position 1,064,921 of record JACJYC010000002.1, on the reverse strand, counting down.
GGGATGACTGTAGTTGCGAGGTTGCCTGCAACTGTCCAGCCACCGCCGGTAACCGTAAACTCGGCCGGTATGTAGTCGGTAACTTCAACGTTCGTAGCATCGATATTGCCCTGGTTGAACACGGTGATCGTGAAGGTCACCGGCTGGCCTGGCAGGTACGGAGCTGCGGAGCTGACCACTTTATTCAGGGCCAGGTCGAAGCATTCCTGAACCACTTCTACCGTGATCTCGTCGGAGCATCCGTTGGCGTCCGTAACCGTCGCGCTGTAAGTACCGGGCGCGAGGCCGGAGATCGTGTTTCCGGTAGCGCTGTTGCTCCAGGTGATGGTATACGGCTGCGTACCGCTGGTGACGTCAACCGTGATGCTGCCGTTGTTGCCCGCGCAGGAGGCCGGTACAACTTCGGTTACGGTCATGACCGGCGTCGGGTTGACGGTCACCTGGATAGAGACCGTTTCATCGCAATTATTGCCATCCGTGTAAGTGTAGGAAATGGTATGTGTTCCAACACCGGCAATTGATGGCGTAAACAAGCCTGTCGAAGTCACACCCGGGCCGTTGAACGTACCGCCGAGCGGCGATGCTACCAATTGGGTAGGTTCGTCGTCGAAGCAGAACGGTCCGGCTTGTTCGAGGCTGACTTCAGGCAGTTCAAGAACAGTCAGTTCGACGGTTGCTTCATTGCTGCAACCGTTCTCATCCGTATAGGAATAGGTAATGATATGCGTTCCGACACCTGCCTGAGCCGGGTCGAAGGTATTGCCGGTTACACCAGGTCCGCTGAATGTACCGCCGGCAGGCGTTCCAACCAGGGTGACCGGGTTGGCATCCACACAGAACTCTGTGAGGCCGCCGGTTGCGGATACCGTCAGTTCCGGAAGAGCATTGACCACGATTTCGATTTCGGCGCTGGCACTACACCCGTTGGCATCGGTTACCGTAACGCTGTAAGTCGTCGTTACATCCGGTTGAACAGTGATGGAAACCGTCGATTCATTCGTGCTCCACAGATAGGTGTAAGGTTCTACACTGCCGGAGGCAACCGCCGTGAGGGTGGTCGATTCGCCGAAGCAAAGCACTTCGCTTTCAGCGTCAATATCCACTTCAAGCGCAGTCGGCTCTTCGAGTGTGAACGTTGCTGTTTCCGTACAACCATTGGCGTCGGTTACCGTCACCGTGTAGGTGCCGGCAGTCAGGCCCGTGATATCTTCCGTTGTGGATTCATTGCTCCACTCGAAAGTATACGGCGTAACACCGCCCGTTACGGTCAGGTCGATAGCGCCGGAAGCATCACCGTTGCAATTCACATCCGTGATGACGGTGCTGGCCAGATCGATCACCAGGTCCGGCGACTGTTCGATGGTTACATCGATCGTAGCCGAACAACCGTGAGCGTCAGTAACGATGACCGTATAGGTGCCGGCTGCAAGGCCGGTGCGATCCGCAGGATCGTCGCTGCCTGCCAGGTCTGCCCAGTCATAAGTATACGGAGCTGTGCCACCGGTTACGGACAGGGTGATTTCGCCCGTTTCGTCGCCAAAGCAAGCTACATCCGTTACGCTTTCGGCAGTTACCACCAATTGCTCCGGCTGATCGATCGTGATCGTCAGTTCGGCAGAACAGCCGCTGGCATCCGTGACCGTTACCGTATAGGTGCCGGCTGCAAGGCCAGTCAAGTCCTCAGTTGTAGCTGAGTTGCTCCAGGCGTAGGTATAAGTACCCGTACCGCCCGTTACCGTCAGGTTGATCGAACCGTCGTCGCTCGTACCTGCGTCGTCGTTGCAGGTGACATCAACGTGCGTCTCGGTCAGCACCAGTTGTTCCGGTTGGTCGATCGTGATCGTCAGTTCGGCAGAACAGCCGCTGGCATCCGTTACCGTTACCGTATAAGTGCCAGCTGCCAGGTTGGAAAGATCTTCCGTCGTGGCGCTGTTGCTCCAGGCGTAAGTATAAGTACCCGTACCGCCCGTAACCGTCAGGTCGATCGAACCGTCGTCGCTGGTGCCTGCATCGTCGTTGCAGGTAACGTCAACGTGCGTTTCGGTCAGTACCAGTTGTTCCGGTTGGTCGATCGTGATGGATAAGGTCTCCGTGCAGCCGTTCACATCCGTTACAGTTACTGTATAAGTACCCGAAGTCAATCCGGTCAGATCTTCTGTGGTAGCACTGTTGCTCCAGGCAAAAGTGTACGGGCTGTTTCCGCCTGTTACGATCAGGTCAATCGTTCCATTATTGCTGGTTCCGGCATCATCGTTACAGGTTACATCTGTATGCGTTTCGTCTAAAGTCAACGTGCATACGAATGCGTCGTCACCGTCGTCTTCGTCATTGAAGTCCTGCGTCCCGTCATTGTCTTCGCTACCGATACCGCCGCCAGGTGTTGTATCCGCTCCGTTACCCGGCGTGGAGTCCGAGTCATACTGATCCGCGTCAGAAATTTCAGCGATATTCACATAGTCACCAGCGGGGAGTGCAGTTGCGTCAAACGTAAGGCTTATGCTTCCGTTAGCCGCAATCGAAAGATTATCCCAGGTAATAACGGAACCGGAAAGCGTACCGCCATTGCTGATATTGACAATATTGCCGAAGCCGGTCGGAATAAGGTCTTCCACACTTACGCCGGTTGCTCCATCCGGGCCTGCATTCGATACCGTTATAGTGAAAGTCACCGCATCCCCGACGTGGACAACCGCGTCGCTCACCGTCTTGATCAGGCTCAGATCGGCCTGTTCCGGCGTTACAACTGCATCGTCACCGTCGTCTTCGTCATTGAAATCCTGCGTGCCGTCATTGTCTTCGCTGCCGATACCGCCACCAGGCGTCGTATCCGCCCCGTTACCCGGAGTCGAGTCCGTATCATATTGATCGCTCGTCGTTATTTCGGCAACGTTTACATAGCTGATACCTGCACCCGGCGCTTCTACCGTCGCATCAAATGTCAACGTTATGCTGCTGCCGATTCCTACCGACAAGCCGCTCCACGTGATAGTAGAACCGGAAAGTACACCGCCGTTGCTGATGTTGGCTACATTGCTCAATCCATTCGGAACAAGGTCCTCAACACTTACACCTGTGGCTGCATCCGGGCCTGCGTTCGATACCGTGATCGTGAAGGTCACCACATCACCTACATTCGGGGTGGCGTCGTTCACCGTCTTGATCAGGCTCAGGTCGGCAGTATTATGGAAACCCGCGTCGTTGGTGTCGTCATTCTCGCCGCTGTCCAGAACGATCGTGCCGGTGTAACCGCCCACGTTGTCGCTGTCCGTCGCGTCGTTGCCCACATTCGCCGTCGTCGGCGTATAGCCCGTCGGCGTATCAAAACCTACGATATAACTGCCCGGCGCCAGGTCCTCAAAGCTGTAGTACCCGTTGCCGTCCGTCGTCGTTGTTGCGATCGGCGCTCCGTCAGGCGTGCCGTCGTTGTTCGCATCTTCATACAGGCTTACCGTTACCCCGGAGATACCCGGTTCACCGCTGTCCTGCTGGCCGTCGCCGTCGCCCCCAGCGCTGGTGCCCATCGTCTGATAGTACCGTCTTCTCGCCATACGCCTCCGACTCCGTATCACGTCACCACGTGAAGGTAGTGCGTCCGCTCGCTCGTTGCATCCTTACTGCGGTCGCGTCCTCTCTTCCAATGCGTTGCCGCGATTACCGCGTCGTTACTCGACGACCGACCCGTTTCTCCCGTCGCGCGTCGGGTATACCCGGCGTTCATCGCCAGGTCTTCCCACACGTAGTCGCCAAGGCTCGCCGGCTGGTACAGACCTGCATCCAGGTCCTCGTAGTTGTCGCCCGATGCCAGCGTCACCGTGTTCGTCATCCCGTTCATCGTCGCGTCAGCGTCGCTGTCCAGCGATTCATCCCCGCCCTGGTTCAACTGCGTGAACTCATACCCGCCAGGCAGTACGAACTGTACCGAGTACGTCCCCGGTACCAGACCCGTGAAGTGGTAGTACCCGTTGCCGTCCGTCGTCGTCGTGGCGATCACGTTGCCGCCCGCATCCTTCAGGTTCACCGTTACTCCGCTCACGCCCGGCTCCCCGCTGTCTTGCAGACCGTCGCCGTCCGTGTCTTCCCACACGTAGTCGCCCAGTGAGGTGCCCGTGCTGATATATCCCGCGTCGTTGGTGTCGTCATTCTCGCCGCTGTCCAGAACGATCGTGCCGGTGTAACCGCCCACGTTGTCGCTGTCCGTCGCGTCGTTGCCCACATTCGCCGTCGTCGGCGTATAGCCCGTCGGCGTATCAAAACCACGATATAACTGGGTCCCTACCTCGTTCTTTGCTCGGCGCTCCGTCGTTTTCGCATCTTCATACAGCTCTTACCCGTCCGGTTCGTGTCCTGCTGGCGTCGCCGTCGTCTTCCAAGTCGCGCTCGCGCTGGTCGACATCGGTCTATGTCCGATGCGCACGTGTTTCATCCGTTCATCGTCGCGTCAGCTCGCTGTACGATTCATCCCGCCCGGTTCACTGCGTGAACTCACCGGCGTGACTGTACCTCCGTACCGCTCGCTCCGGTTCCATCCTGGTTCACCTTCCCGCTCGCCGCTCCTTGCGGTCGCCTCCTTCTTGTCGATGGCTGGTTACCCCGTGTTGCTTTCGAGATTGCCGGGCCTTTCGCTCGTCCGTCGCTTGCGCTCCTCGCGTCCCGTACGCCCGGCGCCAGGTCCTCAAAGCTGTAGTACCCGTTGCCGTCCGTCGTCGTTGTTGCGATCGGCGCTCCGTCAGGCGTGCCGTCGTTGTTCGCATCTTCATACAGGCTTACCGTTACCCCGGAAATACCCGGTTCACCGCTGTCCTGCTGGCCGTCGCCGTCCAGGTCTTCCCACACGTAGTCGCCAAGGCTCGCCGGCTGGTACAGACCTGCATCCAGGTCCTCGTAGTTGTCGCCCGATGCCAGCGTCACCGTGTTCGTCATCCCGTTCATCGTCGCGTCAGCGTCGCTGTCCAGCGATTCATCCCCGCCCTGGTTCAGCTGCGTGAACTCATAACCGCCAGGCAGTACGAACTGTACCGAGTACGTCCCCGGTACCAGACCCGTGAAGTGGTAGTACCCGTTGCCGTCCGTCGTCGTCGTGGCGATCACGTTGCCGCCCGCATCCTTCAGGTTCACCGTTACTCCGCTCACGCCCGGCTCACCGCTGTCTTGCAGCCCGTCGCCGTCCGTGTCTTCCCACACGTAGTCGCCCAGTGAGGTGCCCGTGCTGATATAACCCGCGTCGTTGGTGTCGTCATTCTCGCCGCTGTCCAGAACGATCGTGCCGGTGTAACCGCCCACGTTGTCGCTGTCCGTCGCGTCGTTGCCCACATTCGCCGTCGTCGGCGTATAGCCCGTCGGCGTATCAAAACCTACGATATAACTGCCCGGCGCCAGGTCCTCAAAGCTGTAGTACCCGTTGCCGTCCGTCGTCGTTGTTGCGATCGGCGCTCCGTCAGGCGTGCCGTCGTTGTTCGCATCTTCATACAGGCTCACCGTTACCCCGGAGATACCCGGTTCACCGCTGTCCTGCTGGCCGTCGCCGTCCAGGTCTTCCCACACGTAGTCGCCAAGGCTCGCCGGCTGGTACAGACCTGCATCCAGGTCCTCGTAGTTGTCGCCCGATGCCAGCGTCACCGTGTTCGTCATCCCGTTCATCGTCGCGTCAGCGTCGCTGTCCAGCGATTCATCCCCGCCCTGGTTCAGCTGCGTGAACTCATAACCGCCAGGCAGTACGAACTGTACCGAGTACGTCCCCGGTACCAGGCCCGTGAAGTGGTAGTACCCGTTGCCGTCCGTCGTCGTCGTGGCGATCACGTTGCCGCCCGCATCCTTCAGGTTCACCGTTACTCCGCTCACGCCCGGCTCGCCGCTGTCTTGCAGACCGTCGCCGTCCGTGTCTTCCCACACGTAGTCGCCCAGTGAGGTGCCCGTGCTGATATAACCCGCGTCGTTGGTGTCGTCATTCTCGCCGCTGTCCAGAACGATCGTGCCGGTGTAACCGCCAACGTTGTCGCTGTCCGTCGCGTCGTTGCCCACATTCGCCGTCGTCGGCGTATAGCCCGTCGGCGTATCAAAACCTACGATATAACTGCCCGGCGCCAGGTCCTCAAAGCTGTAGTACCCGTTGCCGTCGGTCTTGGATGCCACTCTTATCGCTTCACCGGTTCATCCTGTGGTCCTCAGGTTCGTATCGCCGGTCGCTGTAACCATCGTCTCGTATTTCGCCACGGTCTATCGCATCGGGTCGCGCGTATCCCGGTTCCTACTCCCGCCGCGAAATACGCCCAGCCGCTGCCGGTTCGTCGCATCCGTTGCGCCCATCCGGTTCACGTTATCTCTCTCTCGCTCTGTCTGTCGTGTCCGCTGTAGCGTCGTTGGTGCGTTTCCCGCTTCGACGCTCTCCGCCTCTCCGTCGCATTGCCGTCGTCGCCCTCGGCGTATCACCGCGGCAGTCCGCTATCTGCCGTCCGTCGTCGTTGTTGCGATCGGCGATCCGTCAGGCGTGCCGTCGTTGTTCGCATCTTCATACAGGCTCACCGTTACCCCGGAGATACCCGGTTCACCGCTGTCCTGCTGGCCGTCGCCGTCCAGGTCTTCCCACACGTAGTCGCCAAGGCTCGCCGGCTGGTACAGACCTGCATCCAGGTCCTCGTAGTTGTCGCCCGATGCCAGCGTCACCGTGTTCGTCATCCCGTTCATCGTCGCGTCAGCGTCGCTGTCCAGCGATTCATCCCCGCCCTGGTTCAGCTGCGTGAACTCATAACCGCCAGGCAGTACGAACTGTACCGAGTACGTCCCCGGTACCAGGCCAGTGAAGTGGTAGTAACCGTTGCCGTCCGTCGTCGTCGTGGCGATCACGTTGCCGCCCGCATCCTTCAGGTTCACCGTTACTCCGCTCACGCCCGGCTCGCCGCTGTCTTGCAGACCGTCGCCGTCCGTATCTTCCCACACGTAGTCGCCCAGTGAGGTGCAATAGTTTTCATTAACCACAATCGTAATATCATCCGTTGCCGTACAACCGTTCTGATCCGTAACGGTTACCGAATAGGTCGTAGTAGCAGCCGGCGTAACGTCGATCGTAGCCGTGGTTTCATTGGTGCTCCACAGATAGGTATAAGGACCGGTACCATTGCTGGCAACAGCTACCAGTGTTGTTGTTTCACCGGCACAAAGGTCCTCATTGTCCGTTCCGATGCTTACAACAGGCCTTTCATTGATCGTTACGGAGCCGCTGGATGAAGCTGTACACCCGTGGAAATCCGTGATTGTAACTGAATAGGTCTGATTGGAAGATGGAGAAACGCTGATGCTGGCCGTTGTTTCGTTGGTACTCCAAAGGTAGGTGTACGGGCCGGTTCCGCCCGAAGGCGTTGCCGTCAGAACAGCCGTAGCATCTGCGCAAATCGTTTCGCTGTTTACCGTTACGGTCGGATTCGGTGCGACATCGATCATGATGATATCCACGTCCGTACATCCGTTATTATCCGTAACGGTTACAAAATAGTTGGTGTCTTCCGTCGGCGTCACCGTAGTGCTGGTGCCGACGTCGTTGGTGCTCCAGACAAAGCTGTACGGGGGTTCTCCACCGAATCCCTGAACGGTCAGCGTGGTGCTTTCACCTAAACAAATCGTCAGGTCAATGCTGCCGTCCGCTACGGGGAGCGGGTTGATGGTAACCACCACCTCATCGGTGGAAGAACATCCGTTTACGTCTGTAACTGTGACCGTGTAAGTCGTCGTAACCAACGGACTTACGCTGATTATGGCAGAATTCTCGTTTGTGCTCCAGTGATAGGTATAGGGACCGGAACCGCCGGTTGCGGAAGCTTGCAGATCGGCACTGTCGCCAAAGCAGATTTCCTGATCGTCGCCGGCACTGGCAACCGGCACTTCATTTACAATTACGGTTGCCGTAGCTGTGGCAACACAATTATTTTTGGTTACAGTGAGGGTTACCGTTTTGGTCCCGGGGGTCGACCAGCTAACGGCAATCGGCCCCTGGCCGGTTGCTGATGCGGGGGTAGCGCCCGTACCAAAATCCCATTCGTAAACGGCACCGGAGCCCGCACTTGAAGCATTGAATACATCCGTCGCGAACTGACAGATTACAGACGGGCCGGTGATATTAGCTACAGGGCTTTCCGGATCATTCAGGGTGATGGTGGTGGTTTCGGACGGGCAATCGTCATCCGTGCAATACCGGACAACCAGGTCATAAACGCCTGCCGTCAATCCGAAGAAGGAGGTCTGGTTGCAAGGCTGGTAAGAAAGGCCGCCGTCCAGGCTAACCTCAAAGCTCAAACCGGTCTGAGCCACAACACTTACGGTAATGTTGCCATCCGCACCTCCGCAGGTAGAAGGATCGCCCGAGCCGGTTACGGAAAGCTGCGGCGTCGGTTTGACATTCAGAATTTCAGAAGTCGAATTCGAGCAGCCGTTCCTGTCAACCGTCAGGGTAACCAGCGGTGTGGACCCCGTAGTGGCATTGGGTGTCGCGTAAACGACTACATGCGGGCCGGCGCCGGTAGCCGTAGCCGGGATGGCGCCTGCTCCGAAGTTCCAGGTATAAACCGCACCCGAACCGGCATCCTGCGCGGTGAAGGTATATTCGGTACCCGAGCATTCATTGCCAGGGTGGCTGTTGAATGAAGCGATCGGAAGCGGCGTAATCGTTACAACCATCTGATCGCTTTCAGCCGTACACGGGCCGGCAGGATCATTGGTCGTCAGGGTCAGGGTTACCGTGCCCGCCGCTATATCGTTGGGGCCCGGCGTATAAGTCGCATTCAGCAACCCGGCTGCATCAAACGAGCCGTCGCCGCTGGTTGTCCAAAGCGCGCTTGTAGCGGCGCCGCCGACACTTCCGGCAAGCTGAACGGAATTTCCTTCACAAATGGTCTGGTCATTTCCGGCATTTACAGTAGCCGGCAGATATATGGTCAAAACCATGGCATCCCCGATTGCAGCGCACGGCCCGGTCGGGTCATTCGTCGTCAGCAACAGGGTAATGGAGCCGGTATAGCCGGCCGGTGGCGTATAAGTCGCATTCAGTGTGTTGGCATTCGGGGAGAAAGAGCCTCCGGGTACCGAAGCCGTCCAGGTGCCGCTGGTGGCCGCACCGCCGATCGAACCGGAAAGGGATACCGGTGAACCCTGACAAATGGATTGATCCGGGCCGGCATCTGCAGTCGCCTCCGGGTTGACGGTCAGCACCATTTGATCGCTGACGGCCGGGCAAGGACCGCTCGGATCATTCGTCGTCAACGTCAAGGTGATCGTTCCCGTATAACCGGCAGGCGGCGTGTAGGTGGCATCAATGGTCGTTGCACCCGGCGAGAAAGAACCGCCTGTAACGGATGCCGTCCAGGTTGCACCGGTTGCCGCGCCGCCGATAGTGCCGTCCAGGGATACCGGGAAGTCGGCGCAAATCGTCTGATCAGGGCCGGCGTTCACCGTCGCTTCCGGGTTGATCGTGATCACCATTTGATCGCTGACTGCCGCACAAGGACCGGTCGGGTCATTGGTGGTCAGCGTCAGCGTGATCGTGCCCGTATAACCAACCGGCGGCGTATAGGTGGCCGTCAGCGCATTCGCATTCGGCGAGAAGCTGCCCCCTGTAACGGATGCCGTCCAGGTTGCAGATGAAGCCGCGCCGCCGATAACGCCTGCAAGCGTAACGGTTGAGCCTACGCATATCGTTTGGTCAGGGCCGGCGTTTACCGTTGCTTCCGGATTGATGGTCAGGACCATTTGGTCGGAAACGGCCGTACAAGGGCCCGCCGGATCATTCGTCGTCAACGTCAACGTGATCGCCCCGGTGTATCCGGCCGGCGGCGTGTAGGTTACATCAATGGAGGAAGCGCCCGGGTTGAAGGTACCGCCTGCAACGGAAGCCGTCCAGGTTGCGCTGGTCGCAGCTCCGCCGATCGTACCGTCCAATACGACGGAAGATCCAAGGCAAAGGGTTTGATCCGGACCGGCATTCACCGTAGCCTGCGGATTGATCGTGATCACCGCCTGGTCAGAAACAGCCGTACAAGGGCCGCTCGGGTCATTCGTCGTCAAGGTCAACGTGATCGACCCCGTATAACCGGCCGGCGGCGTATAGGTAGCCGTCAGTGCATTCGCATTCGGTGAGAAGCTGCCGCCGGTAACAGAAGCTGTCCAGGTGCCGCTGGTGGCAGCGCCGCCGATCGTACCCGAAAGGGAAACATCGGAGCCGGAACAGATCGTCTGATCAGGCCCGGCATTTACAGTTGCTTCCGGATTGATGGTAATGATCATTTGATCATTGACCGCCGGACAAGGACCGCTCGGGTCGTTCGTCGTCAGGGTCAGCGTGATCGCGCCCGTATAACCGGCCGGCGGTGCATAGATCGCGTTCAGCGTGGTCGCATTCGGTGAGAAACTGCCGCCGGCAACGGAAGCCGTCCAGGTGCCGCTTGCAGCAGAGCCGCCGATCGAACCGGCCAGCGTTATAGATGAACCAAGGCAAACCGTTTGATCGGCGCCTGCATTAACTGTCGCTCCAGGATTGATCGTCAGCACCATTTGATCGCTCACCGCCGGACAAGGACCGCTCGGGTCGTTCGTCGTCAGGGTCAGCGTGATCGTGCCTGTATAACCGGCCGGCGGTGCATAGGTTGCATTCAGCGTTGTTGCATTCGGTGAGAAACTGCCGCCGGCAACAGAAGCCGTCCAGGTGCCGCTCGTGGCAGCGCCGCCTACCGAACCCGCCAGGGTCACGGATGAGCCCGAACAAATCGTTTGATCGGCGCCCGCATTGGCCGTAGCTGCCGGGTTGATGGTGATGACCATCTGATCGCTCACCGCCGGGCAAGGACCGCTCGGGTCGTTCGTAGTCAACGTCAGGGTGATCGTGCCCGTATAGCCGGCAGGCGGCGTATACGTAGCCGTCAGCGTGGTCGCATTCGGTGAGAAACTGCCGCCCGTAACGGAGGCCGTCCAGGTTGCGCTCGAAGCGGAGCCGCCGATTGTGCCGCTCAGGGAAACGGGCTCGCCGAGGCAAACCGTCTGGTCGGCGCCGGCGTTGGCTGTTGCAACCGGATTGATCGTCAGGGTAACCGGAGTGCGGTTGTCGCTCGTACAGCCGGTCGCAATGACCCGTGCTTCGGCATAATAAGTGCCCGCAGCCGAAGGCGTATAAGTTGTCGTGTTGGAAGCCAGCAAATTGCCGCCGGACGGCGCATCGTACCAGTCAATGGCGATCAGAATATTGCCGGAAGATACCGACAGCGGAGGAATGACCTCGCCCTGGCAGATAACCTGGTTGCCACCGGTGTTATTCGGGGCCGGGACATCCGGGCAAAGGCATGCCGGCGCTTCTATAACCACCGTTACATCGCAACCAGTTGTATTCAAGGTGAACGTAACGGTAATGTCCGTACCGTTGGGAACGTCGTTGATCGACCAGTTCTGTGAAACGCCGTTGTGTACCACTGTTCCTGCAGAAGAAGTTACGTTGGAAGCATTGGTGGTCAGCGACACGTCATACCGTGCAAACAACAGTTCGCAGGCTTTATTCGTAACCGTGTATGTAGGCAGCGGATTGATGGTAACGACCATCTGGTCGACAGCTGCCGTACAGGGCCCTGCCGGATCGTTGGTCGTCAGGGTCAGCGTAACGCTGCCTGTAGCTTTATCATTGGTGCCGGGTGTGTAAACGGCGTTGAGGTTGTTTGCGTTATTGAAGCTTCCGTCGCCGCTTGTCGTCCAGGTGGCTGAAACAGCAGCGCCGCCGAAGGAACCGGCCAATTGTATGGTTTCATCGGCGCAGATGGTTTGATCCTGACCGGCATTCACGGTTGCAGCCGGGTTGATGGTAATGACCATCTGATCGGTAGCGGAGGTACAAGGCCCTGCCGGGTCGTTGGTCGTCAGGGTCAGCGTGATCGTACCCGTATAACCGGCCGGCGGCGTATAGGTAGCCGTCAGGGTGGTAGCGTTCGGGCTGAAAGACCCGCCCGTTACCGATGCCGTCCAGGTACCGCTTGTGGCCGCACCGCCTACGGAACCGGCCAGCGTAACCGGCGATCCGATACAGGTAGTCTGATCGGGGCCTGCATTTGCCGTGGCTTCCGGATTATAGGTCAAAACCATTACATCGCTTACTGCCGTACAAGGCCCTGCCGGATCGTTGGTCGTCAGAGTCAGCGTGATGCTGCCCGTATAACCGGCCGGCGGCGTGTAGGTGGCCGTCAGGGTCGTAGCGTTCGGGCTGAAAGACCCGCCCGTTACCGACGCCGTCCAGGCGCCGCTCGTGGCCGCACCGCCTACGGAACCCGCCAGGGTGACCGGTGAATTTACGCAAACGGTTTGATCCGGACCGGCGTTGGCCGTTGCAGCCGGGTTGATCGTAATGATCATCTGATCGCTGGCGGCGTTACAAATGCCTGCCGGATCGTTGGTCGTCAGTGTGAGGGTAATCGTACCCGTATAACCGGCCGGCGGCGTATAGGTCGCATTCAGCGTGGTGGCATTCGGGCTGAAAGACCCGCCCGTTACCGAGGCCGTCCAGGTGCCGCTCGTGGCCGCGCCGCCGATGGAGCCGCTAAGGGCTACCGGTGAATTGATACAAGTTGTTTGGTCCGCTCCGGCATTGGCCGTGGCGCCCTGGTTGATCGTGATCACCATTGCATCGCTGGCAGCCGTACAGGGCCCGGATGGATCATTGGTGGTCAGGGTCAGGGTTATGGTTCCCGTATAACCGGCCGGTGGCGTATAGGTCGCATTCAACGCCGTAGTGTTCGGGCTGAAGGTGCCGCCCGTAACCGATGCCGTCCAGGTGCCGCTCGTCGCCGCACCACCGATCGACCCCGACAAGGTCACGGTTGAGCCCTGGCAAATAGTCTGATCGGCGCCTGCATTTGCAGTGGCCGCCGGAGTGACAAAGACCGTCACGTCATCGGTTGTGGAACAGCCGCCGGTTGCGGTAACCGTAACAGTATAGGTGGTGGTTGCCAACGGGCTTACCATGATCGAAGCCGTGTTGGCGCCTGTGCTCCAGGCATAGGAGCCGCCGCCGGTCGCCGTCAGGGTAACTGACCGGCCGGGGTCGTTGCAACCTTCCGCCGGAAGAGAGGCGTTGAAGTTGTGATAGTGCAATTCACCGCCGTTGTGTACATAGGAAGCTGCAATGACCTGGCCGTTGATATTGCCGGAAGTATTTTTGGTCACTGCAGCATTGGGCGCAAGGAGTGTCCCATGAACGGTGTTGCTGCCGCTAAGGGTCAGACTGGTAGCATTGTAGAAATTCCAGAGGATATAGTCGCCCTGGGCATCGCCGATACCCGCTGTATTGTTTACCGTCCAGCTGAATGAACCGGAAGCGTTTACATTTATGATCAGCGGGGTAGAAGCATTGGGCTGGGAGTTAAAACTGATTTGACCCAGGCTGTTCAGTTGCGCCCCGGTCAGGTTCAGTACGTTCACCGTATTGGGAACGAGCGTCAGGCTTCCGCCGCTAAGGCTGGCATTTTGAGTCAGCGCAGAATATGCATTGGCACTTGCTCTCAATTGGGTGAATGCCGAGGAGAAGTTGATCAGCCCGGATTGGCCCACCGTAGATGCGGATTGCATGGTTTGCAATGCAATTCTCGGGGTGGAATTATAATTGCCGCCTGTAGCGACTACCCGGAGGTTGGACGAGGCGTTGTTGCCGTCCACATCCAGCGCAAGCGAGCCGGTCATATTGCCGATCTTCACATAGGCGTTCTGGTTTACGGTGATCCCCTGGCCGGAGGTGTAGAATACCCTGCCGCCGACGAGCAACCCGGTAGGCTTGGAGTCGCCCGGAGCCGTGAAAGATCCGGCCGTTGCGCCGGTCGTGGCATAGGTCCCGTTCAGGGTAAGGTTGCCGCCCAGCGCTATGGCGCCGTCGGCATCGCCTGAAGTAAAGGAGGCAGCCCCTTCAATAAAGGCATTAAATCCTTGTGCCGGGGTCAACGGGTTGGAGGATCCGCCTGTACTGGAATAGGATTCACATTCGCACAGGGATTGGTCAGCGCCCGCGCTGGCTACCGGCGTGGTGTTGACTGTGATCACCATTTGATCGCTGGCTGCGGGGCATGGCCCCGATGGATCGTTGGTGGTCAGGGTCAGGGTAATGTTCCCGCTGTAACCGGAAGGCGGCGTGTAGGTCGCCGTCAGGGTAGTAGCGTTGGGGCTGAAAGTGCCGCCGCCGACAGAAGCCGTCCAGGTCGCGCTGGATGCGCCGCCGCCGATGCTGCCGGCCAGAGTGACCGGTGAGCCGGAACAAACCGACTGGTCCGGTCCTGCATTTGCCGTAGCAGGCGGGTTGACCGTAACGGCGAACGAAGCGGAAGTCGGGTCATCGCACCCCACACCGTTGTCCGTTATTTTCACCTTATAATAGAGGGTTCCTGCGGCAGAAGTTGACGGGCTGTAAGTGGAAGCCGTGGCCCCGGTGATATTGGTATAGGTGCCGCCCGAGGAAGTGGCTGATTGCCACTGATAGCCGAAGGTACCCGAACCGCCGGTCACTGTAGCCGTCAGCGTCACATTTTCTCCCTGGCAAACGGTGGCGTTGTTAGCCGTCACGTTCACCTGAGGATCTGCAAGCACCGTCAGGCTCAGGGCGCTGGAGGTCGGATCGGCGCAACCGGAAACATTATCGGTTACAGCCACTTTATACCAGGTTACGCCGGCTGCAGTGGCAGGCGGCGAATAGGTTGGGTTGGTAGCGCCCGAAATATTGGTGTAGGTACCGCCCGAGGAAGTGGCCGATTGCCACTGATAGCCGAAGGTACCCGAACCGCCCGTAACGGTAGCCGTCAGGGTGGCCGAGCCGCCGATGCAAACCACCGGATTGTTGATGGCAATGCTGACGGTCGGATCTGGTTTGACGGTTACCACATATTCCACAAAAGGCGTGCAGTACCCGGTGCCGTTGTAGGGCTTCACACAGGCGTACACGTAGTAAACCGCCGGCGTAGTACCGCTTTGCGGGAAGTTGGAAGAGGTAACCGAACCTGAGTTCGGCGGAATGCCGAATTCGCCCAGATAGGTTTTGGGATCGCTGGAAGTATACGGGTTGGACTGCTGCGAGTCGAACCGGTAGAATTCCACATAATTGATCCAGGAGCCTGGATTTACGGCCGCAGCGCTCATGGTCACGGAGCCGCCTTTGCAAATGGTGAAGTTGGAAGACCCGACCAGGTTCAGCTGGGTCTGTTCAACCACCACCGTGATGGTCGTGGTATAAGTACAGCCGTTTCCTTCATTCAGGGTCACATTGTAGTTGCCGGCCTGCGCAGCGGTAATGCTGTTGGAGACCAGCACGTCGTGCCCGCCGGAAGAAGTAGCCGTAAAACCGTTGGGGCCCGTCCAGGTAGAAGTACCGACGTTGTTGGGGTTGATGCTCAGTTGAAGTTTGGAACCGAGACATACCGTTACCGAACAGTCGGTTTCCGTAACCCAGCCGGTGTTATTGACATTGCTTTCGCACTCGAGGGTCTGGGTACAGGTCGGGCCTGACAGGCACATTTGGTCCACCTTCAGGTAATCGCCGCTGGCGTAGCCCTCTACCCTCAAATAGGAAACACCGCTCGGTGCGGTGGCCGTGATGGTATAATATCCGAGATTGTTGTAAGTATCGACATCATAATTGACATCTGCCTGCTGGTACGACAGCAAGGTGCCTGAGGCATTGTAGAATGCGATCCTGAGGTAATGGTTGTAGGAAGGCTCGTGCGTACCGGCCCAGGCGGTCAGCGTATAGGTCGCGCCGGCGCCGACGCCGTTGACCTGTTGCCAGAACTTGGCATTGGCAGAAGTAGACTGCAGGAAACCGTTCTTGGCGCCGCAAACCTGGTACCCTGTACCGTTATAGAAGTTGCCGCCCGTAGCCGACCAGCCGGTTGTTCCGTTTTCAAAACTGCCGTTGGTCAGGAGGTTGTCCGGACAGGAACAATCGACGGTTGTGGTGAACGTGTAGGTCTTTTGGGCGCAAAGCGTGCCCGTACCGTTATCGGCGGTATAGGCCTTTACGACTACCGTATAGGTGCCGACCGCGTTTGAAATGGATGCGTTCCAGGGCGCCGAATTCTCGGTGTTCGATCCGGAGGAAGAACCCGAGATGGTGAAAACCACACTTTCGACATTGCCCGTCACATCTGCTTCCAGGTTATAGGAAGCAGGCAGGTCGGTCAAATTGTAGGTATTGCCGCTGGTGATGGTTACATCATTGCTGCCGGTCAGGTCATTAAATTTGAGGCTGTTGATGGTGATGTTGCAGACCGGCTCGTACTTGATAAAAGGTTGAGTGTTTGGTATAGCATTAGGATCGGGAATAAAAAAGACCATTTGGTTGGCTATGCCCCCTACCGGAGTTGAAACGGCGGACATGGCCGAGCTGCAAAGTCCGTTGCAGGTACTGTAGGTGCCCGTCAGGTACCAGATGGCGTAATTGACCTGTTCAATCGTATATCCCAGGCTTTCCCCGTTGGCGATGCACCAGTTCATCCGCTCTGCCGTCAGCGTTGAATAGCCGGCATTGGAGGCGCCGACAACCCGGGTATAGTGCGCCGTTCCGTAGGGGTGTCCGTTGCTGGGTTGAGCGGCCGGCAGGTTATAATCAAGGCAAAGCCCTTTTTCGCCTGACTGGACCGAGCAGCCGCTGAGTTGGCTGAAGCAGGCCGGATAGGCGTCACCCGTATAGATGGTGGTATTGGGCGTCAGGTTCGCCTTACTGATTGAAATGCTATGCCCGTTGCAGTTGGTATAATTAAAAGTCCCCGAACCGCATTCTCCCCTGGAAGCGGAGAGGTCGCAGGCATGCTGGATGAGGAAAGACCGCTGCAGGATCTCAGATCTGCAGTGGTTGGCCTCCCGAACCACCACGATGTTTTCGTAGCTGCCGGGTATGAGATTATCCAGTGTGATAACCCCCTGGCTGGCATTGAGGCCGCTGTACAATTTCTCCGAGAACCCGTATCGCAACAGGAAAACAGCGTATTTTGAAGTGCCGGAATTTCCGTCCGAAATGGTGATTTGCAATGCCCCGTCGGCAGCGCCGCAAACCGATTCATTGGTCCAGGAAACCGTTTCAATCGCAAGATCCCCGCAAGGGTTGCCTATCGCCGCGGCATGTTCCATGTAGGTTTCTTCCGCTGCAGGTAACGCCCCGAAATCAAACGATGCAGGATCCTGAGCAAAACCGAAGTTTACGCTCAAAAATCCTGCAAGTCCGATCGCAATGGTGCGAATGATAGTTGTACCTGATACGTTTTGAATGTTCCTGGGTTGAGTGTACAAACGCCTCATGTGTTAAAATTGAATACACTAAAAATTTGAAAGATGGTTGCCCTAACGGGCGTTTTTTATCGTACCAAAAGGCTTACCTCTTACCAAAAGCGTTATTTTGCATTGGAAAGAGGTGACCATTTTTTGCTAAAAAATATATATCCATTCAGCCTGCGCACTGCTCATGCGGGCCGTTATGAATTTTCCAGTCTTGCACTTTTTCTGGATTTCCCGGGATCGCTGAAAGCAATCTTGTTTCAAGGCATAGGAATGCCCGAAAAATTCCGGTGAGAAATTTTTGAAAAAGTGTTGTTACACAGTGTTTTTTGAATCTTTCTGCTCCGAAGAACAGTTTTAATACTTAAACCTTAAATCAAGTGAAACAATTAGGGGAAAACGACTGAAACCATTGGACCAAATGGGGGGGAGTATCTGGAACGGTTTCAGTTCAAGTAAGCACTTGCTAACAAAGAGGGTAAAAACGCAATGCAAAGATAGAGATCTACAAATTGAAAAAAAACAAATCTATACCCAAACTTTAAAAAGTGTAACATATCAAATAAAGTCAAATTTAGCGACTTTCAATATATAATTATCTGAAAAATAACCACTTTTAATCTTATTGAATCGGATTTTTGTGACAATTTTTTTTGATTCATTTTCCGGTTCACCCCCGTTTTTTTTACAAAATCGGCCCGATTCGTGGTTTAAACACCGCCCGGAAAGTCCGATCAACCCGATTTTCTGTAGTCCCGTATAAAGTTTTTGCCGGGATTTCACCGCTTATCAACCAATACCTTAACTTTGCGCCAAAATTAAAGAATCATGTTTTTGATCAATCCATATTTGCGCATCGCCCTTATGGCCGCAGGCATCCTGGGCGGCATTCTGCTCTCCGCTTTCGTCGGATTCTGGTACGGCTTCCCGTTCTGGCTCGTCGGCCTTTTCCTCCTGATCGGTTACGTACTGTTGGGCACCGTCGGCTCCGCTGCCAAAGCCCTCCAAAGCGCCGACATGGAAAAAACCGAGAAATACCTTGGCCTCACCCTCAACCCCAAATGGCTCTATGCCACCAACCGGGCCTACTTCTATATGCTGAAAGGTTCGTTGGCCCTGGCACAGAAAGATACCGAGAACGGTGAAAAATACCTGGAAATGGCCGAAAAGATCAAGCTCCAGACGGACAATGAAAAGGCCATGATTCAACTTCAACTGGCCAATATCGCCGCCAATAAGGGCAACTGGGCCAAAGCCCAGGTCTATATGCGCAACCTGAACCAGCTCAAGATCACGGAACCCAACCTGAAGGAACAGGTCAAACAGTTCGAAAAAGCAATCAACAACCGCGGGCAAATGAAAGCCGCCATGCGGATGGGCATGATGAATAAAGGCGGCGGCATGCAGACCCCGGGCGGAAAAAGAAGACGGCCCAAAATGAGGTGATCTCCATACTGCCGGACATTTTTGCAAAGGGGCAAAGACCAGGAGAGGGCGATCCCCTATTTCAGCCGCTTGCCCTCCTGCTCCTCCGTCAATTCCAGCAGGTTCAGATTTTCATCAAAAATGGCATTAAAGGCAAAGCGCCTGCCTGCGCTCAGGTAAGCGAACATGTAGTGGTCAATCTCAGGGATCGGAGCTTCCGACAGGCGATCATCCCGGATCCAGGCCAGTTCGCCTTCGTCGCAGGGCGGCGCCTCCTGATACGGGATCTCGGCATGGTAGATATTGCATTGCCAGTTATAGCTGCCCGGTGAGGTCTCTACAACCACCCCCGCATACCTGAACCCGGCCGGCCGTATGCCGGTCTCCTCCCAGGTCTCCCTGACCGCCGCTGAATAGGGATCCTCATAGGGTTCCAGCTTGCCGCCGATGGGGGTATAAATCCCGACATAGGGCGGCTTGTTCCGCTTCAGCAACAGGTACCGGTTTCCGCTTTGCAAAACCACCATTACACCGCTCCGTTTCAGGCCGTGCGGAAATGCAATCGTTTTATCCATAACTATTGATGCCTTTCCAGGCCGGAATAATTTTTAAGGGTAATGATCTGCCAGCTGTTCAACGCATGCAGCACTTCGGCCTCGTGCTGGGCAGCGATCGCCGCCAATGCGCCGCCCTTGTAGGATTGTTCCAGCCATTGGGGGCCGTAAAATTCCGGCGGATCTTTCCGGTTGGCGGGCAGCAACTCGCTCGTCGCATTCGACCAGATCTCAAAGCCCAACCCGTTATTGTTGCAGATGATCTCCAGCGCCTTTACATCGTCGGGCGCAGGATCGTGCAACACACAGGAAAAAACCTGGAAGAGCGATCGCTTGAACTCGCCGAGCTCGTCATATACCGGCACCTTTCTTTTATTGTAGATATTATGGCCGACAACGTTCCTCCGGTCAAACAGGACGACATCCCTGTAACGGCGATCTGATGCCGGGTGCGGGATATTCAGGATCATTCCGCGGGCAGGGTCCAGCATCTGCATCCAGACGATCTCAAACCGGTTGTCGTACTGAAGGCGCAGGCAACCCAGGGTCTTCGGTTTGGCCGTCCACCCGAATTTGGTCCAAACACTCCTGCCGATGCGCCACTTTTTAAGCGCCGTAGCGGCAATGCCCAGGGTCCACCATGAGTCCTGATCCAACGAATCCAGGGCTACGGCCTTCTTGCTGTAGTGAAGCGTTGCTTTCCAATCCTGGCGGCTTTTATAGAGCCCTGCCAACCGGGCATAGGGCGGCGCCCAGTCCGGCTGCAGGCGGATGATCTTCTTGAAGAGTTTGACAGCATTGTACACGTCGCTGCTTCGCTCATAATTCT
This sequence comes from Lewinellaceae bacterium, assembly GCA_020636325.1. Classification (GTDB taxonomy): domain Bacteria; phylum Bacteroidota; class Bacteroidia; order Chitinophagales; family Saprospiraceae; genus JACJYC01. The sequence continues at coordinate 1,044,851 of JACJYC010000002.1, read as the reverse complement.
CCGCTGCTTTGAATAGTTGCTGTATATTGTCGTTTGGAAATTCCATTTTTACATCCCGGAGGCATAACCGCTCTCCAAAATTAAGTTTTTTTTCAAAGAACGCCAAATCCCCCCCCTTTGCTTTAGCATTCGGGCTTTTTTTATGTTAAAATCAAAAATTTGTCACACCCCATGAAAACTGATTTTCACCTCAACGATGTCCTCCTCCTCGGAGATTCCCGCCTCTACCAACCCTGCGCGGCGATCATGGAACACGAATTGCCCGAATTGCCGGACATCGTGAACGCCATGGCCAATGTCATCCTCGAATTCAGGGCCCGGTACGGCGCCGGCAGAGCCATTGCGGCCCCGCAACTGGGTGTCATGAAACGGCTCGTAGTCCTCAACATCGATCGCCCGGTGGCCATGATCAATCCGGAACTGTCCGGCCTGAGCCAGGAAATGATGGAACTTTGGGACGACTGCATGAGCTTTCCCAACCTGCTGGTCCGGCTCCGGCGACACCGGCGATGCAAACTCCGCTTTCGCGACCTCCAATGGCAGGAACAAACCTGGGAGCTCGAAGACGACCTGTCCGAACTCCTCCAGCACGAATGCGACCACCTCGACGGCATCCTCGCCATCTCCAGGGCGCTCGACAACCAATCCTTCAAGTGGCGGACTCGAAACACCCCCGGCAACTGAAACAAATACCGCAAGTTTCGGGTTGTCCTGCAGCCGCATTACCGGTTATTTTGTATAAAAATTCAGCGCAATGACTCAGGACAATTTGAATTATGACCGGGTGGCCGCAGCCATCGAATTCCTGACCGAACATTTCCGGGAACAACCCGACCTTCGGGAAGTAGCGGCCCGGATCCACCTCTCGCCGGAGCATTTCCAACGCATCTTCACGGAATGGGCGGGCGTAAGTCCCAAGCGATTCACCCAATTTCTCACCCTGGATTTTCTGCGGAGCAGGATACATGAGTTTTCCAATATGCAGGACGCGGCGGATGCAGCAGGCCTTTCGGCGCAATCCAGGGTCTATGACCTGTTTGTGAACATTGAAGGCGTTACGCCCGGCGCCTTCCAGAAAGGCGGCCTGGGGGAGGTCATCCGGTACGGATACCACAGCACGCCGTTCGGAATGTGTTTTCTGGCGGCCACGGAGAAGGGCATTTGCGGCCTCGGTTTTGTGGATGAGGATCGCCGGCGGACCGAATTCGAGGATTTCCGGCAAAAATGGGCAGCGGCCGAGCTGGTACATGCGCCTGAATTCACCCAGGCTTATCTCCAACGGATCTTTTCGCCGGATCAAAAGAACCTGCAAAAACTGACGATCCTGGCCCAGGGCACCAATTTCCAGCTCAAGGTATGGGAAGCGCTCTTGTCGATCCCTCCGGGCGCCGTAACCACCTACGATCAGATCGCAAAGGCCATCGGCCATCCGAACGCCCACCGCGCCGTGGGTACGGCCATCGGCTCCAACCCGGTAGGGTTTCTGATCCCCTGCCACAGGGTGATCCGAAAAACCGGCGATACCGGCGGTTACAATTGGGGGAAAACCCGGAAAAAAGCCATTCTCGGATGGGAAATGGCCAAACTCGGCGGAGCTGCCTTCCTCAAGGTATTTGCCTTGCTGGACGGGTTGAAGGCCATTACCGGTTTCCTGTCCTGATCAACTTTCCCAGAGCATCCGGATCTGGCGGTAATGCCATTGCCCGTTTTCCTTGCCCAGCAGGAGCAGGTAGCAGGCGCCGCATTCATCCCCGCAGAACCAGTGCATGAGCACCGCAGACCGGGTCTGGGATTCGTCCATGATCACATCCGAAAGTTGTATGAATCCGGCGCCCTGGTGGTGAAAGGCCGCTGTATTGGCGGGCGTGAGCGGCAATATCCTCACCCCGTGTTCGCCGGTGATCTTTTGCGTATCCCAGATGACGGAGGAGGATTTGATCAAACCTTCAATCAGGTTTTCTGAACCGGGATATTCCGCCTTGTTGATGTATTTGGCATTGTAGAACAGCGCCCGTTTATCCATGCCTTCCAGCAGAATGATCTTTTCCTTCGCCCTGTCGCGGCTTTTCCAGAAGGCAATTTCCTTTTTGTATTGGTTGTTGATCTGCTTCTGGTAGGCCGATCTGTAATCCTTGCCTGCCATGGGCTTTTCGCGGAAGGTCTCCAGGTCGTACAGGACAACGGAATCCGGACGGGAAGCAAAACCGTACTCCTGCGGCTCTTCCTCCCGTTGGGCAAACATATAGTCATAATCAAAGCTCAGGAGGTTCCCGTTGAGAATGTACGAAACCACTTCGTATTTGGCTTGCCCGTCAGATTGGGCCATACTGAGACAAGGTAAAAGGAAGGCGGCGGCAAAAAACAGGATCTTGTTCATATAAATACCTTGATTTTCTTAAAACACCTTATACCATTTTTAAAAATGCTTCTATCGTGGAATTTATTTTGTTTAAAACAACAGGATCTGAAATTTGTTTGTCCACCCCGATTTTGCTTTTCACCCCTCTGATCAACAAACAAGCTTCATCTTCAACCCTGGCGTAGAGCGTTTTCATGATCATGATCAGGGATTCATGAGCTTTTTCCCCGGAAGAAGAGGCTGTGATCAAAGCAACGGGTTTATTGGAAAACAAGGTAGTGGCCACCGTCCATTCAATTGCGTTTTTCAATACGGCAGGCAAGCTGAAGACGTATTCAGGAGTGCAAATGATCACCCCGTCCGATTGGGCGATCTGACGGTGAAAATCCAGAACGATATCAGGTGTTTCCGCCTCATCCAGTCCCGGATCAAAATGAGGAAGTGCCGCCAGGTCGGGATAGATATGAATGTCTGATTTCCGGCGGTAAAGGTCGGCAATCGTCTGAAGGATCACGCCGTTGGCGGAGTTTAAACGCGTGCTCCCGGAAACGGCCAAAATGCGTTTTTTGGTAGGTTCCATATTGATCCGGATTAGTAGTCGCCAAATTTAAACCATCCCCGGAAGCAGCGTAGAAAAGGTCAGTTGGAAATGCTCATTTCTTCGTCGTCACGACAAAATAAGGTGCAGATCGCCGAATTGGTGCCAATAGTAATCCTTCCGGACGGCAACCCGGTAAGCGCGATCGATATGCCCGAAACCCGCCAGCGACTGCAGCATATGCAAATGGGAGGCCCGGGGTTCGTGGAATCCGGTGAGCAACCCGTCCACTGTTTTCATCTGATAACCCTCATGGATATAGAGTTCGGTATCTCCCCTGAAAGGGATCACCTTGCCGGCACTGTCCGTCGCCGTTTCAAGTGCGCGGATAGCCGTGGTGCCGACGGCAATGACCCGCCGGTCCTGCGCTTTTGCGGCATTGACAATGGCTGCCGATACCGGGTCGACTTCCATGTACTCCGGATAGGGCCGTTCGTTCTCTTCCAGGCTCGAAACGCCGGTATGCAAAAGGACCGGAGCAAACACCACGCCTTTTTTGAGCAGCCGGTCTACCAGCTCCCGGGTAAATCCGCGGCCGGCTGACGGCATCTCGGAACTGCCGGGTTGAAACGAGAAAAAGGTCTGGTAATAGGCCAGCGGGTACCTCCGATTGAGTTTTTCGTATTGAATGGGCCTTGCATGGGCCCTCAGGTACGCCCCGGCAGGCTGGCCGGCTTCGAACCCGGCGATCCAGAGGTCCAACAGCTGCCGGTCTTTGTAAAACCGGCGGTCCAACCGGATGGCGGCCTGATCCGGCAGATCGAAGACCATGCCGGGTTCGCCGCCTTTCCATCTGACGGTCTTGTCGCCGGTGATTTCCCGTACCTCCATCAGCCATTCGGTTTCGCTCACCCGGTTGCTGAAATGGACGACGCCCTTTGCGCCGTCAGGCAAAAAAACCGGCAAGGCCGCAGGAATGGTGGCCGAGGTATTGACCACCAGGACATCGCCGGCTTCAAGGTATTCGTCAAACCGGGTGAATTGGGTGTGTTCGACCCGCCCGGCGCCGTCGGTCACCAGCAGGCGCACTTCATCTCTGGCCAGGTTTCTGTCTTCGGTCGGTTGGGGGCAGGCCAGGCGCTCGGGCAGGTCGAATTCAATGATCCTTTGGGTTGCAGCGGTCATAGTTGCGGTTGTTTTAACAGTTGGGTGGTATACCGCCCGCCGGGCAGCGGATTCCGGATGATTTCAAGGATTGCGGGTACGGCAAATTCACCTGGCAGCGGCCGGTCGGAAATATCCTCCCCGGGAAAAGCGTCCTGGTGCATGTCCGTACGCATGTCGCCCGGGTCAAAGGCGTAAAACCTGAATGCAGGGTTTTCCTTGGCCAGGACAGCCGTCACGTGGTCCAGGCCGGCCTTGCTGCCGCCGTAAGCGCCCCAGGTTTCATAGGCTTCCGCCCCCGCATCGCTGCTGACATTGATGACGACGGCGCCGGGTTGCAAAAACGGCCTCACTTTCTGCAACAGACTGATCGGCGCGATCAGGTTGGTGTGAAAGACCACGTGCAGGTCCTCAACCGGGTGGTCGAGCAACCGGGGTAACGGCGATCCGCCCAGAACCGAGGCATTGTTCACCACCAGGTCCAGTGTCCAGCCGTTCTTTTCCAGGGCTTCGGCCAGTTGCAACAAGTGTATTTCATCCCGTACGTCGCCCGATATGGCGATCACTTCGGTCAGGTCGGAGAGCTGGTTTTTTGCGGCGAGCAATTGCCGGGCATTCCGGGCGTCGATCAATAGCTTCCATCCTTCGCGGGCGAGGCTTTCCGCCAGGGCAAAACCCAATCCTTTGGAAGCGCCTGTGATCAGGGCTGTTTTTTGGTCGGTCATGATATTCGATTTTCTGTATTTGAATGACACTGCAAATATCAAGGCAGCCTGGCCGGAAAAAAACGTACCAATGGCGGGAAAAACACCCGTACTTTGGTACAGGCAGAAACAGGAAAGGCTATGTTTCGGCTTTTCAACGGCCCTGCGGGCTATGTCAAGGATAAAGGTTAAAGAAGCCGATTGGCAACGACAGCACGGGCCTTTAGGTCCGCCATGTCGGTAGCATCCCGGTTGCATTTTTACGGTTCCGGCCTGTAGGGCCGGTATGTGATCGCTTTTCAACCGGCAACATCTGTGCCGGCAAATCCCGGATCGACGGCAGTTGTCAGTCGGAGGAAGGCGATATCTCGACTTTACTGCGAACGCCCAACCATAAAACAATCCAACCAGGAAGCCATAAAACAAATTAAAAGCAGATCCCAAACAAAAACCCAACAATGAATCAATGAACCATCAAACCCCCAACAACCCCCGTTTCAAAGCCGTATCCACCGCCTCCGTTCGATTACCCGCATAGAGCTTGGACATGATCGAAGTGAGATGGAATTTCACCGTTCGCTCGGCGATGTACAATTGTTCGGCGATCTGGCGGTTGGTCAGGCCTTTGCGCACCAGGGTGAGGACTTCAAGCTCCCTGCCGGTCAACGGTGAAGCGGGGTAGCTGACGCTGGATTCCGGCGTTTTTGCCGGTTTGTGGTCCGCTTTTTCCTCCAGGATCAGGGAAAGCTGGTGCTGCAACGCCCGGGCTTCATCGAGCGACAGGCCGATGCCGCGCAGGGTGTTGGGCAGGTCCTTGCGGCGGGCAAACGCCTCAGCCGACTCAAGGGTGGAAAGCAGGTTCTTCAGCCGGGATTGCACCACCCGGTCAAGGACCTCCATGACCGTTCCCCCGGCCTTATGCGACCGGACATCATACGACTCCTGGAGCCGGGTCCGCTGAATGGCGATCCCCACCAGTTCGCTGATCGTGTTGAGGATGGAGAGTTGCTTCTCGTCCAGCTGCTGGGTTTCCTTGCTGACCAGGTTGATGATCCCGATCTTCTGGCCGCTGATGGTGATGGGAATGGTGGCGTGGAATTTCAGGTCGCGCGTGCCGGTTTTGATGTCCTTGAGCCGGGAGCAGGTGATCTCGCTGATATTGCGCGCCCGGTCCATATCGCTGGTCAGGTATTTTTCGATGCAGTAACACCACCCCGAAAGGCGCTCCGGGTGGTCGCTGAGCGCCGGCGGCAGGTTGTAGGACGCCGCAAGATAAACCGACAGGTTATCCCGCTGCACCAGCCAGATCCAGCCCGTTTCCAGGTTGAGCAGCTCCACCGTTTTTTCCAGCGCCTTCCGCAGCGCCGAAGGCAGGGAGAATTCCCGGTTGAGGTGGCTGGCAATCTCGTAGAGGTGGGAGAAGTATTCCTTGTCTGTCATGGGGCTGCAACTTAATCAAAATTTAGGCGCCTCCGCCACCCTGGCATAAGGAAACTCCCCGATCCGCGCCGGCTTATGGTAATACGCCAGCCCCGATACGGATACCACGCCGGCCCGGTTCAGGTCCACATTGCCGTCGGGCAACAGGGATTCCTCCGGAAGGGTCAGGTGTCGGATCTCCCCGATGATCAGCCGGGTATCGTTGCGGCGGATATGGAATTCCTCTGCGAATTGCAGCCCGATCCGGATAGGGCTCTCCCGGACAAACGGCGCAAAAAAATCGCCCAGGTATTCCTCCGTAAAACCGCACGCTTCGAATTCGGACACCCCGGCATCAAAACGGGCAGAGGTATAATGCGCCCGGTCCACTGTACTTTCTTCCACATGATTGATGGTATAATAACCGGTTTCGAGGATGTTCCGGTAAGTATCCCCCGACACCCCGACAGGTCGCTGGATGAACCCGATCAGGGCCGGGTCGGCGCCCAGGTGGACCACCGAGCTGAAAATAGCCAGGTTGCTGACACCATCCCCGCTTTTGGTGCCGATCAGGGCCGCCGGCTTGAACCCGCTGATGCCGTTTATGAGGTTGGCGCGGTAGAAACGTTCGAATGTCTTCAGATGGTCAGTCGTGAAATGAAGCATGAAAAAACCTGGTTGATGAATTCGTGAAACGGTTAAGAGATGATTTAGTTTATAGGCTGTCCCTTTGTCGCTTTTTCCGCTTTTGTAATAATATCTTGACATCGGCATAAATGTAGATCGACCCCAGGATCAGCAGGCCGAAACCTGCAACGACGGTCTTGGCGTATATTGGATTCAGGATCATGGAAACGCCCTCTGCAAAAAGCGCAAGGCTGACCGGATAAAAAACGAGCCTGGCCAGGATCCGCTTTGCCGACCATTCGTTTCCGGATAATTCAGTATCCTCTTCTATCGGAGCCGGCGGATCTACTCCCCGGATCACATCGTTCAGGTTTACCAGAAAGGTGTGGACGTTCTTTTTATTCCATCCATAGGCCGTAATGGAGGGATGGTCCGGATCACAGATGCTGTTGATCATGATCCCTTCGTCGTCCCGCAAAATGGTGATCAATTCGCCCCAACTTGCCGTCCAATTCCACCCTCTTCGGGCGCTGGCAAACCCGGCATTGTTGTTTTCAATCCGCCAGTTCAACTGGTCAGCCGTCCTCATGACAGCCTCCTTGAATTGCGCAGCCGAATGAGGGGCTTTGATCATACGAAATTTCAACGCCCGGCGCTGAAGGTAATAAAACAGTCCGGCCAGCGCTATAAAAACTGCAGCGCCTGCAACGGTACCCGTTGCAACCCCATTTTTGGATAAATCCCATAAAAATATCCCGGAAAGCAATAACATGACGCCGACAATAGCAAAATGCATGAGCGTGTCTACGAAGCCCAGCTTCAACCTTCGGGTCCGCCTCATCGCTGTCAACACCGTTTTGGTCATGATCGGTTTCCTTTATCCGTCAACCAGATAAAGATAACCAATTTCCCTGAAAAGCAGCGCGCCATACATCAAATCCCCAAAACATTTTAGGCTCCGTCCCTTTTACATTTTACATTCCAATTTTTACATTTTACATTCCCTGGCTCACTCATCCCGCAAGCTATCCACCGGATTCATCAGCGCCGCCCGGATGGACTGCACGCTCAGCGTCAGGAATGCGATCAACACCGCGCCGATGCCCGCTCCAAGTGCGATGGGCGCAAATGCTCCGACCGTTTTGGGGATATGGTAGGCAAACCCATCCAGCCAGCGGCTCATGAAAAACCAGGCTAACGGCGAAGCCACCAACAGGGCGATCAATACCAGCAGGATGAAATCCCGGGACAACAAGCCGACGATGCCGGCAACGGAAGCGCCCAGCACTTTGCGGACGCCGATCTCCTTATTCCGGTTCTTCACCGTAAAACTGATCAGCCCGAAAAGCCCGAAACAGGCCAGGAAAATGGCCATGCCTGCAAATATGGTGATGATCCGCCCGAACCGGCTTTCTTCCTGATAGGCGCTGTCGAGGGATTCATCCAGGAAACGGCTTTCAAACACCTTTTCCGGAAAGAATTCCTCCCAGGTCTTCCGGATATATTCAATGGTCTGCGGCACATTCTTGTCCGATAACCGGACGGCAAAATCGGTAAACGCACCCGGGCGCACCTCCAGCACCAGCGACTCCAGGTCGTACCGCAGGCTCTGTGTGTGGTAGTCCTGGATCACACCGATGATCTTGCCTTCCCGGCCGCCCTTGCTCAGCCGCTGGCCCAGGGCCTCTTCCGGACTGTTCCATCCCAGCGTTTTTACCGCAAATTCGTTGATGATGTAAGCATCCAGGTGGTCAGTGCCGTAGGAGATGTCGAAATCGCGGCCGGCTACCATGTTCAACCCGAAGGTTTCAGCATAGTCGTAATCCACCGAAACGCAGGGCAAAAACAGGTTGTCCTCAATTTTGAACTTATCCGTTATGATGGGATTCCGCGAATTGCCCAACCCCGGCAGATTGGACGCCAGCGTGGAGGCCAGAATATCCGGATTTTGCAACAGCTTCTCTTCAAAAGCATTCGTCTTGTTGCGCATTTTCTGGTCGCCGGGGGCAAAATGGGAATTCATGTTGCTGCTGTACAACGGTATATCCAGGATCATGTCCTTGTTGAAACCCAGCGGACGGTTCTGGAGAAAATTGATCTGACGCAGGATCACCCCGGTGCCGGTAATGAGCGCTACGGCGACAATGAACTGAATGGTGATCAGCGATTTGCTCAACCAGTTCTTTTTGCCCGGCTTGCTCAGCGCCTTGCCCTGAAAAATGCTGACCGGCCGGAAACGGCTGGCAAAAAAGGCCGGATAGCTGCCCGCCAACAGCGAAGCCGTCAGGAATACGCCGATGAACATGGCTATCGTCCCGGGATGTTGCAGAAAACTGAAGGGTATGCTCCTGCCGAAAAACAGATCCAGCTTCGGCAACAGCAGCCGCACCGTCAGCATCGCCAATACGAAGGCTATTGTCCCCAGCAAAAGGGTTTCTCCAAGGAATTGCCGGATCAGCCCCCGGCGCCCGGCGCCCAATACCTTCCGTATGCCGACCTCCCTGGTGCGCCCCAGGTATACCGCCGTCGATAAATTGACAAAATTGATGCAGGCGATCAACAGGACCAATAGCCCGATCGCCATGAAAATGCGCATGAACGACGGATTGGCCACCGGCACGGGCTCCCCTTCCGCAGTCGACTTCAGGTGGATATCCCGGACAGGGAAAATGGAAAAGCTCTGCTTGTCGCGAAATCGCTCGTCGCCGTGCTGAAGCAGAAAATCCTTGAAGCGCGCATTGACCGCTTCAGCGGATGCGCCGGGTTTCAGCAATACATAAGTATAGGAATGCGACGCCAGCCGGTTTTCGCGCAATACATCCAGCAGGCTTGCACGGGCAAATTCGGGCTCGGCATCCACCATGTTTTCAAAACGGGCCAGAAAGTCGAAATCAAAATGACTGTTCTCCGGCATGGCCTTGATCACGCCTGTTACATTGAACGGCCCGCCGTTGGCCAGCATGATCCCGCGTCCGATCGGGTCCTCATCCCCGAAGAACTGCCTGGCGGTCTCGTCGGTCAGCACAATCGAAAACGGGGATTTAAGCGCCTCTTCGGGGTTGCCCTGAATGAAGTCGAAGTCGAATACCCGGGTCGCCGTTGAGTCGGCAAACATCGCATTCGGCATTTCAAACGACTGATTATTGGAAGGGATCCGGACACTGATGCTCCTGGGAAAAAAACGGGCCGCTGTTTCTACTTCCGGAAAAAAATCCTTCAGCAACGGGCCGAACGGCGACGGGATCCGCGTAACCTCGAACGTGCTGCCCGAGAAACCAACCCCGTAATTCACCCGGTACAATCGATCCAGATTCGAATTGAACCGGTCATACGAATATTCGAACTGAATATAGATGAACATTAAAAAACAAAAGGTCAGCCCCAACGCCAGCCCAAGGATGTTGACCAATGAGTACGTGCGGTGCTTGAACAGGTTCCGGACGGCAACGAGCAGGAAGTTTTTGAACATGTCGGGTAATTTTATTGAGCGATCTTTCGATTGATCCGAATATTACGAATTAGCCGACCAACCGGCATCCGCCAAAATCGAATCATTCGGAACAATCGAATCAATCGAATCAATCGAATCAATCGAAACAATCGAATCAATCAAAAAATCAGCTTAATTTTTCGGTTGATCCGGATCTGCATCAAAAATCATACCCGCAACATAACATCTTATTGTTCAGCATATTGATCGATTCGAAAAGGTTTTCCACTGTCCGGGAATGAACAAAACTCGTCCGATTCTGGACACTTTGGGGCAGAAACCCGTTTGGGTAGATCATTCCCAATCAAACTCCCAGACCGGTTGCTGCCCCAGTAAATGCTCCACAAAATAATTCCATTGCCGCTTGCGGAAATAATTGAGGTGCTGCCCCTGGTAGCCGTGGTGCTGACTCGGCAGGATCAGCAGATCAAATGGTTTGTCGGCCTTCACCAGCGCTTCCGCCAGCTTGAAGGTCGCCGAAGGATTGACGTTTTCGTCGATGCCGCCGTGTACCAGCAGCAGCTTACCCTTCAGGTTGCCGGCCATGGTGATATTGGATTGCGCTTCATAGGCCTCATCCACCGGCCAGCCCATATACATTTCGGGCCACCAGGCCTTCTCCATCCTGAAGTCGTGGTCGCCCGAACTGGCCACGCTCACCTTGTAAAAATCCGGAAATTCCAGCATGGCATGCCCCGCGTCATACCCGCCGGCTGAGTGGCCGAATATGCCCACACGCGTCGTATCGATCCAGGCGTAGCGGGCGCCCAGCTCGCGGATGGCCAGCACGTGGTCCGTCAGGTTGGAGCCCATTTTCTTATAGGAATAATCGTGAAAGGCCTTGGACCTTCCGGAACTGCCCATGCCGTCCACCATCATGACGATGAACCCCAGTTCGGCAAGCGCCTGATTGCCCATGCTGAGCACCCTCGGGAAGTTTTCCGGGAATACATGCGTGTGGGGGCCTGTATAGGTATTGTCGATGATAGGGTATTTTCTGGACGGGTCAAAATGGGTCGGTTTCCACAACACGCCGTACAAAGTGGTTTTGCCGTCGCGACCGGTAGCGGTGAAGGTCTCCGGCGCTTCCCAATGCGCTTTGGTGAGTTCTTCTATGTCCGCTTTGGAGATCTCCAGGAGCACCTTGCCCGTTTCCGCATTTCGCAACACGGAGACGGTCGGCATGCGCCCGGTGGAGATGTTGTCCAGCACGTATTTCCCGTCGGGAGAAAAACTCACCCCGTGCGAGGCGTCTTCCGGGGTCAGCAATTGCACCTCTCCGCCCTTCAGACTGACCCGGTACAAGGATTGGTAATACGGTATCCGGCCCTGCTCCTTACCGGATGCGGTGAAATAGACCCACCCGCCCTGCTCGTCGATATGTTCAACATCATTCACAAAATAATTACCCCGGGTCAACGGCGTCAACTTGTCGGTCTTCAGGTCGTAGGCATACAACTGTTTCCAGCCGCTGCGCTCGGAGCTGATGATGAGCTTGCCGGCCTTTTCAGCGGGCCAGTAGTCGAAATTATCGATATTGGTCGGAGAATTTTCCGATACCAGTTCCTTCAATTGGTTCTTTTCCAGGTCAAGCCGGAGCAAATGGGTCTTCTGGTACCCCCTTTCGCCGTAAACGGCATATACCTTCCCGGGTTCATCCGACCACTGAAAGGACACGCTGTTGATGTGGGTATTGCGCGGCAGCGCCGGCCGGAGCTCTTTTCCGCTGACAGCGTCGAAGAATACGGGGATCATGTACACCATGCCCGTATCCCCCGGCGAGCCCCGGTAATACGACAGCAATTTGGCCCGGTAAAGCGTATCGATGCTCCAGTCGAGCAGGTACATCTTCCGGGCGCTCCGCAGATCGCAGATATAAGCTTGTATCCAGCGCGAATCCGCCGACCATTCGACCGAGAAATGTTCGGGGCGTTCGCCGCCTTCCCCCTCCATGATGTCGCCCCAGCCGTAATAACTGGCGTATTCATAGTGCTTCTTCCCCGCAGTGCTGAGCTGCCTGACTTCTCCGGTTTCCGTTGAGCGCAGGTACAGGTTGTAATCCTTGGTGAAAGCCGTCCATTTGCCGTCCGGTGAAACGGCTTCATGCTCCGGTTCCGGTTTCGCCTGCGGCTCCTGCCGGAGTTGGTAGTCCCGGGTATTGAGCCGCCAACGTTTCCCTTTGCAATTGAACAGGAGGCGCCGGGGGTCCGCGTATTCCACCCCGCTCAGCGGCAAGTCGGCCGCCTCAAAGGTTTCGCCGAGGGAATCGGCCAGGAGGCGGGCCAGCCGTTCGTGGTCGAAAAGCGGCATCTTTTCCGGTTTTTGGAAGGAAACCCGCGTATAGGTTTTCCCGTCCCTGGTTTGATCGAGGTACCAGAACCCGGTGCTGTCCGGAAACCAGTTGGCGTTGACCCAGAGGCGGAAGGCTTTCTTATTGATGATGTTGTTCCAAAGGAATCCCGTGGCCCGTTCGTAGTCTGCGCGGGTAAGGGCGTTTTGGCTGTGGCCGGGTGAAAGCCAAAGCAGCGCGACCGGCAGGAAAACCAGCCGGAAAAGGCATTTTTTCATGTATTGGCAGTTGTGGTTCGCAGGATTTCCCCTGCCATTCGCTCCGTAGGGAATGAACAGGATCGGCAACGGCAGCTTTGTTAAACCAAAGCTCCGATGCGGGGGATAAATATAACTAAAAGAGTGAAGATTGGAATACGCCCGCCGTCGACCTGATTATTCAGTGGTCAATAATTCAGCAATACCGCGCTTCGGTGCATCAGAAAAGCGTCTCCCGGGGCCAGGGTCAGCCCCCTTGCGATCATCAGTCTTGCGTTCGGGAAGTCCTTTTGCCGGAAATAATAATACGATGCGGCGGCATAAGCCGTCGTGATCCACAACACGCCTCGCGGCGTGGGTCCGGATTGAGCCAGCATCCGTTCGAATGTTTCCAGCTCTTTTCCGGCGTCAACCGGGCGCTCGCCGTCATACAGGGCTTTGATGCGCTCTGACCGGTAGAAAAGCTCCAGGTCGCGGAAATGCGGATTGGGCGCCAAAAAAGGGTATTGCTTCTTGTATTGCCCCAGTACGTCGATGCAAGCCTCGTAATCGCGTCGCTTGCCCAATGAGCGGACCAGCAACCGGGAAAGGATATCCTGTACCTGCTGGTCATTGGGGCGAAGCTGATAGATCGTATCCATATAACTGATGAACCGCGCCGAATTGGCAGTGGAAGCGTAGTATTGCGCCTGCTCGATGTAGTAGATCTCCTTGATCAGGGCCAGCGCCGGCAGGTCGGCCCCCATCCGCTGCTGGAATTCATGGTAAATGAAATTGATCCGGTCGGGTTCGCCCAGCTTTTGGGAAAAATGCTCGGCCAGAAAGGCAAAGCGCCGGATCAGCTCACTCCGTACATTCTCATTGGGATATGCAGCATACAGGTCGAAAAGCGGCCCCAACCGGTCGGAGTCCATGGGCAGGTTGGCAGCCAGCTGAAACCGGCAGGTCGCCCGGAAGGGTTCGTACAGCGGTGTGGGATACAGAAACCTGGCTTTTTCCAGGGCATGAATGGCGCTCAGGAACTGCCGGTCCGCATAGTCAACTCCCGCCCTTCGGTAATAGAGCAACCCCGCCAATTGGAACGGATTGATCTTTTCTGCGTCTTTTTGATCGTACCGCTCAGCCCAGGCGCGGGCCAGCGACTGCCTGCTCTCTCCCTTGGGGATCAGGGATAGTTCCTGCCAGAGGTCGAGGTAATCGGTGGCCGGATCATTGCCCTTGCCGCCCCAGGTGGGCAGGACTTTATCAAGACTTTGTTCGCCGTCTGCCAATTGAATGGTCAGGTTGATGTGCTCCAGCCCGGCCGAAGCCCGGTAGGTATACCCGAGGTGATCCAGTACGATGATGTACAGGGCAGTGGACGTGTATTCGTTGTAATCGCCGGATTTGAACAGGGTCCCGAAATCGGCTGCCGGGTTATAGTGCCTGAAATACCGGCTTTTCAGGGTTTGATGCAGATAGTCCAGGTCTTTGACCCTCGTTTTTTTTCCTGCCCGCGCACTTTCAAGCTTCCTGAGGGTTGAATGCAACTGATTTTGGGCAAAATCCGCAACGGCGAAAGCGTTATCCTTTGAACTGGCCAGGAAAAGACGGACCCGGTCGGCCAGTTCCGCTCCCTGAGGCGTTGTAAAGACCATTTTTTCCAGCGGGCCGTAGAATACCAGATTCTCCCTCCCCCCCGGCGCAAGCAGGGAATCGGAAGGGTTGGATGCCTGGGCGAAGAAGGCCCACCCCAGGAACAGACAACAAAATACTAGTCGCATGAAGGGATTATATATTTAAACGCAAAGTTATATTTTCAAACCGACGATTCCAGGGCCTGCTCTTCCTGAATTAATGCCGGTTCCGCATTATTTGTTACCTGACGGCCTCAAAACCCATATCCAGCTGGCAATCCATTAAATAAGGAGAGATTTCGCTGAGGAAAAAGACGACTTCCAACCGGTACCTTTCCCTGGACAGGAGTTTTTTCACATTCCGCAGGGTAGGCAGCAATTCTATGCTGTTGTAGCTCCTGTTGCGCATATTGTCCAGGTAAAAGACCTCGTCGAACTCCGAGCAATCCGTACCGACCTGGCAAATCCTGACCGATACCTCCTCCAGAAAATCAAACTTGCGGCCGTTCTGTGAAACGATCTTCGCAAAATTCGGCCTGATCGCCGCAAACGCGCTGGTGTCGGTATCGTTCGCTTTCAGGTAGCTCGCAATATCCGAATTGATCGCCTGAAATTCGATAACCTGGGCATAGGCGGGGTTCAATCCGGACGGCAGCTCAAAGTCAAAGTTGGGGTAAACCATCGGAAACAGGACCTCCCGCTTGTCGCGCAGGCATCCCGAAACCAGTATCCACCCGGAAATGAAGAGCAGTAAAACCCTTTTCATGCAGTTTTTTCCAATTGGAACGTAGAAAAATACCTTTTGTTATAACACGCTATTCCTGCTTTCCGGAATTTTTTTGCTCAAAATCCGCCATCTTTAAAATTCCTGTATCTTTATCGAGTGTATTATCTTTATATATTTGGGCCAAAGTAAAAACAACAAAATCTTTACCTAGTATGGGCGAGCAAAGAGTGGTCATACCTACCGAACAACAGGATATGCAGGCCTTCATCCGGCAGCTATTGCAGGATGTTCAGGCCCTGGAGTACATGCTGAACAACGATTGGTTCGAAACCGATCCCATCCGGATCGGCGCGGAACAGGAAATGTGCATCGTCGACAAACGGACCTTCAAACCGGCTATTATTGCCATGCAGGCGCTGGAAAAGCTCAAAAAGTACGACTGGGCAGGCACCGAACTGGCCAAGTTCAACCTGGAGAACAATATGACGCCCCGGGAATTTACCGGTACCTGTTTCAGCGACCTGGAAAAGGAAAACAACTGGCAACTGGAGATCATCCGGGAAAAACTGGGCAAACTCAATGCCAACCTGATCCTGACCGGCATTCTCCCTACCCTGCGCAAATTTGACCTCGACCTGGAAAACCTCACCCCCAAACCCCGGTATTTCGCCCTCATGGATGCCATCAACTCCCAATTGATCGGCACCGCCTACGAACTGCGCCTCACCGGCATCGATGAGATCCTGGTCAAACACGATTCGCCCCTGCTGGAAGCCTGCAATACCAGCTTCCAGGTGCACCTGCAGGTCAGCCCCGCGGATTTTGTCCAACTCTACAATATCGCCCAAACCCTCGCCGCTCCGGTCATGGCCATCGGCTCCAACTCGCCCATCGTATTCGGCAAACGGCTGTGGCATGAAACCCGCATCGCCCTGTTCCAGCAAGCGCTCGACATCCGCACCACCCACGAACACATGCGCGAACGCAGCCCGCGGGTCAGCTTCGGCTCCGGTTGGCTCGACCGGTCCATCATGGATATCTACAAGGAAGATATCGCCCGGTTCCGCGTACTGCTCAGCTCGGATGTGGAAGAAGACTCCATCGAGAAGATCCGCCAGGGCCTTACACCCAAACTGCGGGCCCTCCAGGTCCATAATTCCACCGTTTACCGCTGGAACCGCCCCTGCTACGGCATCAGCGACAACGGCAAACCCCACCTGCGCATCGAGAACCGGGTGCTGCCCGCCGGCCCCACCGTCGTCGACCAGGTAGCCAACGCCGCTTTCTGGCTCGGCGCCATGAAAGGCATGGCCCTCCACCATAAGGACATCCGCGAAGTGATCTCCTGGGAAGACGTGCGCGACAATTTCGCCAAGGCCGCCAAGTTCGGCATCGACTCCCAGTTCACCTGGTTCAAGGATAAAAAGATCTCCGTTTGCGACCTGATCACCCGCGAACTGATCCCGATTGCCCGGGAAGGGCTCCGGCACCAGAACGTCGACAGCGCGGATATCGACCGATACATGGGCATCATCGAGGAAAGGGCCAAACTGCATATGAGCGGCGCCCGCTGGCAATTGCGGGCCTTCACCAAATTGATGAAGGAGGTCGGCCGGGACGAAGCGCTCGTCGTGCTCACCGCCAGCATCATTAAAAATCAAACCAAAGGCATGCCTGTCCATACCTGGGACCTCCCCAATACCGGCGATCTGGAAGATTATCGCCCCTCCAAACTCAAAGTGGAAGAGTTTATGACCACCGACCTGTTCACCGTCCAGAAAGACGACCTCATCGAACTCGTCGCACAGCTCATGGATTGGCGGAAACTCCGGCACATGCCCGTCGAAGACAGCAAAGGACGGCTCTGCGGCCTCATCACTTCCCGGCTCATTCTGCGGTATTATACCCAGCGCGGCCGCTTCAACGGAAAGGAAGTGGACATGGTCAAGGACATCATGGTGCCCAATCCGGTTACCATCGGCCCCGACTCCACGATCGTGGAAGCCATGCGGCTCATGCGGGAAAAACAGATCGGCTGCCTGCCCGTCGTCAAAAATGACGAACTCATCGGCCTCATCACCGAAATGGACTTCCTGCGCATCTCAGGCCGCCTGATCGAACGGCTGGAGCGATGATCGCCCGGGCGGGGTTCAAGAAACGGTCCGGCTTTTGTACATAAAAACAGACTTTATGTAAATTATTTGGAATTATTGCCCACTGATTCCTGTCAGCGCTATCAGATACCTTTCCTTGAACTCCTCCATCCGCCTGCGCCGGTACTGCATGACCCACCGGGGATGCGGCAGGGGGACAATGGTCTTGAAGAAGCCGTGCCGCTCGTTGATCTGGCTGAAGTATTTGTAATTCTGGCCTTCCCCCAGGCAAACGGCGGTTTCTTCCAGCGCACCGATGGCTTTTTGCCGGAGAATATGATCAATGATGTACGGTTCGACGGCCTTTTCCAGCCGGCGGTCATCGTAGTAATTGTAGTTCTTGCCGTCCTTGGTAAATCCCAAAGGGCAAACGGAGGTGATGTAAATGTCGCGGTAAAACGCTTCCGGGCCGCCGTACGCATGCACCACCTCATAGACGAATTGCGACGACAGTTCCGCCTTTTTTTGGAAGGCATTCCCAATGCCGCAATCCTCTGCCAGCCGGATGGGATCCGTAAACGGCACCCCGGTGATGCCGGCGCCGAAACGCCCGGGGTTGATGCCGAACACGAAGGTTCTGGGCCGGGCATCGCTGTAATACCGGGAATAGAACAGCCGCATGGCCGCCATCGTCTCCGGGTTGTCGTAAGGAAACAACAGCTCTACCCCGTCAGGCAACTGCCAGCCCGGCTCTATGGCCTCGAAATATTCCATTACTTTTGCTCCGAAATGCGCCTTTTCTTGCTTCATGATCAAACTGGATTAGAACATCTCCGCAATGATAGGTGTTTTTGGAGGGAAGAACCGTAACAGGCATGGCAGGAATCTATTTTCACATACCGTTTTGCAAGCAGGCCTGCCACTATTGCAACTTTCATTTTTCCACCTCGCTCCGCAACAAGCCGGATCTGTTGGAAGCCATGATGAAGGAGCTGGCCCTGCGCAGGGAAGAACTCGGGAGTATTGCCTTCAGTACCGTTTACCTGGGCGGCGGCACCCCGTCATTGCTGACTCCCGGTGAATTGGAAACGTTGTTCTCCGGGGTTTTCCGCCATTTCAAGATCGAAGAGGACGCCGAGATCACCCTGGAAGCCAACCCCGACGACCTCACACCGGAATACCTTATGGCGCTGGCCCAAAGTCCGGTCAACAGGCTGAGCATCGGCGTACAATCCTTTTTTGAGGAGGACCTCCGCTGGATGAACCGGGCGCACTCGGGCCGGGAGGCCAGAGCCTGCATTGAAAACGCGCAAAAAGCCGGGTTCGACAACATCACCGTCGATCTGATCTACGGATCCCCGACCACCACCGGCGAACGCTGGGCCGCCAATATCGATACGCTGCTGGAATACGGCATTCCGCACTTGTCGTGCTACGCCCTGACCGTGGAACCCAAAACCGCGCTGGCCCATTTTGTCGAAAAGGGAAAGACCATTCCCCCGGACGAGCACCAGGGCGCGGCCCAATATGAGTACCTGATGACCCGAATGCGGCAGGAAGGGTACGACCATTACGAAATTTCCAACTTCGCCAAACCCGGCCGGTACGCCCGCCACAACAGCAGCTACTGGCAAGGGGAGCCTTATATCGGCATCGGCCCCGCGGCGCATTCCTTCGACGGCTTCACAACCCGCCTCTGGAACGTGTCCAACAACCCCCGATACATCAAAGCCCTGACAGATATCCATACCCCTGAGGAACGCCTGAAACAGGAAGGCCGGTTATTCGAAAAAGAAACCCTCAGCCCGGCCGACCGCTTCAACGAATACGTCATGACAGGCTTGCGCACCATCTGGGGCTGCGAATTGCCGGCCCTGACCGCCATCGGCCCGGAATTTCAAACCCATTTCCTGAGCCATATCCAGTCATATATCGATCAGGGGCTGGTCGTTCGTCAAAACGAGGTTTTCCGGTTGAGCAACGCCGGCCGCCTCCTGGCCGACCGCATCGCCTCCGATCTATTTGTCGTATGACGCTCAAAAACTGAGGAATCGAGGAACTGAGGAATCGAGGAACTGAGGAATCGAAAAATTGAACCGATTAAGCCGATTAAGTCGAATGAATCGATTAAGCTGACCAACCGACGGACGCCCAAAATCGACCACGCCGCGGCGTGGCGGATCAATCGAACAATCAAAGAACTGAGGAATCGAGGAATCGAAAATGCCAATGCAAAAAAACGCAACATGACCCAACTCCGCCAGCTCATCCGCCACCTGGAACAGGTCGCCCCGCCCGTCTACCAGGAAAGCTACGACAATGCCGGGCTCATCACCGGTAACCCCGACCAGGAAGTCACGGGCGTCCTCGTCTGTCTCGACTCCACCGAAGCGGTGATTCGAGAAGCTGCGGCAGAAGGCTGCAACGTGGTTGTGGCCCACCATCCCATTATTTTCAAAGGGCTGAAACGGCTGACCGGACAGACCTACGTAGAACGGACGGTCATCGAAGCCATACGGCACGGAATAGCCGTTTATGCCATCCATACCAACCTGGACAATGTTTATCACCAGGGGGTCAACAGCCGGATTGCCGAAAAACTGGGCCTGATCAATACCCGCATTCTTGCCCCGAAAAAAGAACTTTTTAAATTGAATGCTGTTCTCTCCGAAAACGGCAACGGCGCCTTGCAGGAAATGCTGGCGCAGGCCGGGGCTGTAAATGCAGGCTTTCTGAACCATTACAGCGGCGAGCCGCAACTGACCCGGGTGGAAGCCTACTTTGAGAAAGCAGCCCTCCGGAATATTTCCAGCGTCCTCGAACAATATGCCGCTGCCCCCGGCAGTTGGGATATACACCCCGTGGACACGCCCTCCCCGATGATCGGCTCCGGCATGGTCGGCGAACTGGCGGCGGAAATGTCCGAAAATGACTTTCTCGCCCACCTGAAAACCCGGATGCTGGCGGGCTGCGTCCGGCACACGAAACTTCTGGACAAACCCGTTAAGCGGGTTGCTGTCTGCGGCGGGTCAGGAGGGTTTCTCCTGGGTTCGGCCATCGCCGGCGGAGCCGACTTTTTTGTGACAGCCGATTACAAGTACCACGAGTTCTTCGATGCCGACGGAAAAATTGTCATCGCAGACATCGGACACTATGAGAGCGAGCAATTTACAATCGAATTATTAGGAGAAATTATTCGCCGGAATTTTAGTAATTTTGCGGTTCGATTGACGAAAACCATTACCAATCCGGTTTTTTATTTTTAATAAACCAATTCAGCATGGCAGAATTGACAATAGCCGAAAAGCTAAAACAATTGTATGAACTCCAATTAGTTGACTCCCAAATCGACGAAATTGAGGTCCTGAAAGGGGAGCTTCCCATGGAAGTCAGCGATCTGGAAGACGATATCGCAGGGCTCGAAACCCGCGTTTCGCGCCTCGACAACAACGTTAAGGAACTCGAAGACGACATCAACAAACACCAGGGCAATATCAAGGAATCCGAATCATTGATCCTCCGGTATAAAACCCAGATGGACAATGTCAAGAACAATCGCGAGTATGAAGCCCTGACCAAGGAGATCGAAATGCAGACCCTGGAGATCCAACTGTCTGAAAAGCGGATCAAACAAGGGAAACTGGATATTGAGGCGAAAAAGGAAACCCTCTACGCCAACCAGGAAAAACTGGCCAAAAAACAGAAAGACCTGGAAAACAAACGCATTGAGCTTTCCCAGATCATCGCCCGCACGGAAAAGGAAGAGGACAGGCTGCGCAAACGCTCGGACCAGGCGCGCATCGGCATCGAAGACCGCCTGATGCTGGCTTACGACAAGATCCGCACCTCCTACCGGAACGGCCTGGCTGTCGTAACCATCGCTCGCGACGCCTGCGGCGGATGCTTCAACATGATCCCGCCGCAAATGCAACTCGAAATTGCCCAACGCAAGAAAATCGTTGCCTGCGAACACTGCGGCCGCATCCTGGTTGACGAAAGCATCGTTGACGAGGTCAAACAATCCGTCGATATCACCGAATCCTCCCTGCTCGACGATTGATCCGAAAGCAGCAACAGGAATATTTTCGCTCCCGCAGATTCTCCCTTCCCGGCAAAAAATCTGCGGGAGCTCCTCCCCCTCTGACAACTGACCACTGACCACTGACAACTGACCACTGACCACTACTAAACCCACCCTTCCCATCGTTATATAGAAAACCTGGTCCTTTTTCAGCCGTGTCCCGAACGACTGCGGCCCGTTTTGCTTTTTTTAATCCCGAAAACAGATCAAATTGAACGTTGCAAAGACCTTATCCATCGCATTGATCGCCCTCTGCCCGCTTTCGGGCTTGTTCTCCCAGGGCAAATTCGAATTCACCCCGCTGGCCCGGGACGCTTACGAAAAGACCCTCGCGCTCCGGTTTGATGAAGCGAACCTCCTCATTGCCCGCCTCAAACTGGAAGAGCCCGGCAACCTGTTCTCTTATTATTTTGAGAATTACATCGACTTCTTCAAACTCTACATCACTGAAGACGGCGCCTTGTATAAAAAACAGGAAGCCGCCTATGATGCCCGCCTGGAAAAGATCGAAAAATCCGGCGATCCGAAGTCGCCCTACACCTTGTTCACCCAAGCCAATATGCGCCTGCAATGGGCCCTTATCCGCTTGCGGTTCGAGGATTACCTCGCGGCATTCAACGATGTGAACAAAGCCAACAAACTCCTCGAACGCAATACCGAAGCCTTCCCCGACTTTATGCCCAACCGCCGCGACCTGGGGTTGCTGCACGCTATGGTCGGCACCATCCCCAACGAATACAAATGGGGCGTTAAACTCCTGAGCAGCCTCGACGGCACCATCGAACAGGGCCGGAAAGAGGTGGAAGAAGTGCTCAATTACGCCGATTCGCACGACTTTGTGTTCGGCAATGAAACCCGCGCGCTGTACGCGTTCCTCCTGCTGCACCTCGAAAACGACGGCGACAAGGCCTGGAAGATCCTGCAGGAAGGCAAACTGGAACCGGCCGAAAACCCGATGCACTGTTTCGTGCTCGCCAATATCGCCATGCGCACGGGCAAGAACGACGAAGCCGTCCGCCTGCTGGAAAATAAACCGGACAGTCCGATGTTCTTCCCCTTCCCTTATCTGGATTATATGCTGGGATTGGCCAAATTGCGCCGGCTCGACAAGGACGCCGGCCCTTACATCCAACGGTTTCTCGACCGGTACAAAGGCCGCCATTACATCAAGGAAGCCTATCAGAAACTGGCCTGGCAGGCCCTCATCAACGGCCGGCCGGAAGACTACCGCCGGATCATGGTCTCCTGCCTGGATAAAGGCCACGCTGTCGCCGGCGGCGATAAAAGCGCCCTCCAGGAAGCCCGTGAAGGCCGTACCCCCGACGCGGATCTGCTCCGAAGCCGGCTCCTCTTTGACGGCGGTTATTATACCCGCGCCCGGGATTTGCTGGCTCCGCACCAGATTTCCGATTTTCCGGACCAACATACCCGCCTGGAATTCAATTACAGAATGGGCCGTATCGAACAAGGCCTGAAAAATAACCGCGAAGCCTTGCGCCACTACAAGGAAACCATCCGCGAAGGAGAAGACAGCCCCTGGTTCTTTGCCTGCAACGCCGCCCTGCAATCCGGCCTTATCTATGAAAAACTCGGCGACAAGGCAGCGGCCAGATCCCATTTCCAGCTATGCATCAAAATGAACCCGGTTGAATACGCCGACGGATTGCACCAACAGGCCAAAGCCGGCCTGGCGCGTATACGGTAAGCAAAAAAAGGTGCGACGTTCACACGGTTGAACATACGCACCTCCTGACTTAGCAAAATGATGAGGGTCGTTTGGATAAACGCCCCCGGAAATCTGATTTTCTGTTTATGCTGTCCCGGCGCGCAAGATTTATCATTTCCGGCGCCGGCGATCCTGTAGCCCGGTTATTGGTTTAAAAACGAGGAATACATCCACACCAGCTTTTCCTGCTGCCGGATATAATCACTCATCAGGGCATTGGTGCCCTCATCCTCCGCCTCCGCCGACAGCGAAAGGATCTCGCGCTGCAAAGGCAACAAGACGCCGAAGGAATGCAGGATCTCCCCTACAGCCTTTTTGCCGTCGCTGACGTTCTGCACTTCCCTGATCGAACTGTTCTTCAGATAATCAGAATAACTGTGCATCGGCGTTTCGCCCAGCGTAAGGACGCGTTCGGCCAATTCGTCGTTCTTCAATTGAAGGTCCGTATACAGCTCCTCGAATTTCAAGTGAAGTTCAAAGAACTTGTCACCCTTTATATTCCAGTGGAAACCTCTCGTGTTGATATAAAAAATCTGGTAATTGGCTAAAAGCGTATTCAGCTTCGAAGCCAGCTTTTTGGCAGCCCCGGCATTTAATCCTATCTGGTTGGTCATTTTACTTGAATTATTGAGACGCATAAACAAAAATACGGATCTCTTGTAAATAAATCAAATTGATATTATTTATCTTTACATAGACAAAATCGATATTTATGAACCTTCAACAATTGGAATATATCGTTGCAGTGGACATCACCCGCCATTTTGTCTCGGCTGCGGAGCGGTGTTTTGTCACACAGGCCACCCTCAGCATGATGATCAAGAAACTGGAAGAAGAACTGGGTGTAGTCATCTTCGACCGCAGCAAACAACCCGTAGTGCCCACCGAAACGGGGCAGCGCCTGATCGAGCAGGCCCAGACCATACTGCACGAGATCAACCGGATGAAGGAGATCGTGCAGGAGGAAAAGGACGAGGTCCGGGGAACGCTCAAACTGGGCATCATCCCAACGCTGGCGCCCTACCTGCTGCCTTTGTTCCTGCGGGCTTTCATGAAAAAATATCCCCTGGTCAACCTCCAGATCTTCGAAATGATCACCGACACGGCCATTCAGAAGTTGAAGCAGAACGAACTCGACATAGCGATCATGGCCACCCCCGTGAATAACCCCGCCCTGCGCGAGGAGCCGCTGTTTTATGAACAGTTCGTCGTGTACGCCTCTTCCGACGAAAAGCTGATGAAAAAAAAATACCTGCTCGCGGACGACATTGACGTCAACCGGCTTTGGCTCCTGGAAGAAGGCCACTGCCTCCGGTCGCAGGTCATTAACCTTTGCGAATTGAAAAAACGGGAAAAAGAAGCCCACCGGTTCGATTTCGAGACCGGCAGCATTGAAACCCTCAAAAAACTAGTGGACACCTACAACGGGGTGACTATCCTCCCGGAACTGGCCCTGAACGACCTCACGCCCGAACAAAGGGAGCATATCCGCTTTTTCCGGTCGCCCGCTCCGGTCCGCGAGATCAGCCTGGTCACCTACCGGCATTTTGTCAAAAAACGGCTGGTAGAAGCGCTGCGGGACATCATTTTGCAAAACGTCAGCCCTGAAATGCGCTCCCCGCTGAAAAAAATGGTCACCGAGATCTGATGATCATCCACCTCGCGTTTCCCGGTCAATGGCGATCCTGAAAGCGATACAGATACGGCGCTTTATGCGCTTTTCCGGTCCATTTCTTTTCCAGCCTTTCCAGGATCTCCAGGCTGAGCATTTTGCGTTGGAAGTTAGCGCGCAGCAAGGGCTTGTCCAGAATGGTCTCGTACAGCGCCTGCAATTCGTTCATGGTAAAGGTTTCTGGCAACAGGTTGAAACCCACCAATTTGTTGTCCAGCATCAGGCGCAGGGTCTCCAGCGCTTGTTGTACGATCCGGTTATGGTCCAGGATCAGGTCGGGCAACCCGGCCAGGTCGTACCATTGGCAGGTGTCGGAAAAGACGTCGGGAGTGGGCATCGCCCTGGAAAAATCAACCAGCGCGTAATAGCCGATCGAGAGAAAACGCTGCAACAACCAGTGGTCCGCCTCCAGTTCAATTCCGTTGGCGCGTGAGAATTTCCTATGCGTATCGTCCCTTCCGCGCTCACTGTCGCCGAATACATGGAACTGCTCCAGATAGATCTCCTTCAACCCCGTCCTTTCTTCCAGTATCCGCCTTGCAGCATCGTCGATATGCTCTTCTTTCCGGATAAACCCGCCGGGCAACGCATAGCCGTCCGTCGATTTGAACTGGAGTACCAGTACTTTCAACTGCCGGTTGTGAAAGCCAAATATGACGCAATCTATCGATATGCCGGGCATGTACAGATGCCCGCTGTTGAGGAAGTCGACTAGTTCCTTGCTGGGCGACATGGGTTTCTTTTCCACAAAACTAGAAAAATTTAAATACTTCAGAATCCGGCCACGAAAGGCAGATCCTGCCCACCCAAAACATGTTTCTTATATTTGCATCCTTAAAGTATAAATATGCAACTTAAAGTTATCGCCTTCGACGCCGACGACACGCTCTGGGTCAACGAGCCCTACTTCCAGGAAATGGAAAAGAAATTCTGCGCCCTGCTGGAAGATTACCTCCCCCACCATACCGTCGAACAGGAATTGTTCAAAACCGAGATGCAGAACCTCACCCTGTACGGATACGGCATCAAGGCCTTTATGCTGTCTATGATCGAAACCGCCATCCGGGTATCGGGCAAAACCGCCGGCATGGAGGTCATCGAGAAGGCCATCCAATACGGAAAGGAAATGTTGCAAAAGCCGATCGAATTGCTCGACGGCGTGGCAGAAGTCCTCGACGCCCTGAAAGATCAATACCGCCTTGTCGTTGCCACCAAAGGCGACCTGCTCGATCAGGAACGAAAACTCAGGAAATCAGGCCTGGAAAAGTATTTCCACCATATCGAGGTCATGTCCGACAAACAGGAAGGGGATTTCTTCAAACTGATCCGGCACCTGGATATCCGCCCCGAAGAATTCATGATGGTCGGCAACTCCCTCAAATCGGATATCCTGCCTGTACTGGCGCTCGGCGGCCACGGCATTCACGTCCCCTATCACGTCACCTGGGCCCACGAAACCGTCAACCATACCGTGGAACACCCCAATTTCCGGGAAGTAAAGCGCATTTCTGAGATCCTGCCCCACCTCGTCAATTAAGCCCTCCCATCCGCCGAAGCCCCCCGGCAAAGGCGGACTCTCACCCCTCTCACCCTCTCACCCCCTCACCCCCTCCCTCCCAATCCGCACCGTCTCCCGCGCCAGCACCTCAAAATCCGCCTTTACGCTCCGCTGGTTGACATTCGCCACCCGGATGGCGAACCGCCCCTGAAGGATGGTGGAGGAAGGCGAGGCGATCCCCTCTTCCTGCAACCGGATCAGGATTTCCCGGTTCAATTCGTTGAGTTCTCCCTCGGAAAGTCCCGGTCTTACATAGCGATAGCAGACGATATTCATCGTGACCGGCGCCAACAGTTCGAGTTCCGGATCGGCGTCCACCAGTTGCCCCAGGTAGAAGGCCTGGTCGATGTTTTGGCCGATCATGCGGGCGTATTTCTCCAGGCCGTGTTCCTTCAGCGACATCCAGACCTTCAGTGCCTTGAATCCGCGGGAAAGCTCCATCCCGAAATTGTTCACCGGATCGGGTCCGCCGGCTAATCCGCGTTTTTCCTGGGTAAGATACGCCGGCGTTACGGCAAAGGCATCCCGGTGCGCCTGCGGGTTTTTCACCAGGGCCACCCCCACCTCATACGGCATATACATCCATTTGTGCAGGTCAAAGGCGACGCTGTCGGCTCGTTCGATGGCTTTCAGGGGTTCCCGGTACGCAGGCGCCAGTTTAGCCAGGGCTCCGAACGCCCCGTCGACGTGCAGCCAGAGTTTATACCGGTCGGCGATATCCCGCAATTCATCCAGCGGATCGATCGCACCCGTGTTGACGGTACCGGCATTACCGACTATGCAGAACGGCAGGTGGCCGGCGGCCAGGTCTTCCCGGATGGCCTTTTCGAGCAGCTCAAGGTTAATCCGGTAGTCGGCATCCACCGGAATCTGCCGGACGGCATCCAGGCCCAGGCCCAGCACTTCCGCGGCTTTGCGCATGCAGCTATGCGTTTCAGCTGAATAGTACAGGGTCATTTGCCCATCGACCGCCTTCAGGCCGCTTTTCCGCACATCCAGGCCCAGTTGGTGATTCCGGGCTACAGCCAGCGCCGTGATATTGGCCATCGACCCGCCGCTGAGCAGGATGCCGGAGGCGTCGGCCGGGAAATTCATCATTTGCTTGCACCATTCCACCACCTGCTGGTCAACGTACATCGGGGCATGCTCGCCGATGCCCACATTGGGGTTCAGAGCAGCCGCCAGCATTTCGGCCAGAACGCCGAAAGGGGTGCCCGTCCCCTGTACGAAGGCAAAAAAACGGGGATGCACGTTGCCTTTGTTGTACGGCAGGATATACCGCTTGAACTCATCGTAGATCTCTTCAATATTTTCCGGATGCTGCGGGATCTCCTTGTCAAAGAATGCCTTTACCGCCCCGGGAATCGGCCGCCAGACCGGCTCCTCCCGGATATTTTCCAGGTAATCCATCATGTCGTCGAGCATCCGGTGCCCCAGCGCGCGCATATCGGTCCAATCCTTCGGGTCAAGGGTGAGGTCGGTGTCATGTGTCGCGGATGTAAGGTTCATATCGTTGATTTTTTTTAATTGCCGTTTGCAAATAAATGGATTTTGCAATCCAATGGAAAGTCCATATGATTAACCTGTACGCAAATTTGAGCGGATAGCAGCCGGATTCCAACCCGTTTCTTGGGATTCGGCATGGTTATATTTACCTTTGGGGCGTTTGAAAAGGCAGGCTGCCTAAAAATTGATAATGTAGGAAAGCCCGTTTTTAGTTCCGCCCGGTCAAAATTGTCCGGCGGGGATTTTCCGGGCAATAGCGCCGCGAATCCGGCGTTCCTAAATGTTGAATGCACCAACCTTGGGTTAGGAGAATTATGAAATCTAACGCTGTCCGAATACTGGCCATCCTGGTCATTATCGCTGCCAATATCAGCTGCGACCAGGTTTCCAAAAATATCGTCCGCGACCGGATCGGTTACAATGAGACCATTCCCGTGATCGCCCGCCGTTTCACCCTGACCAAAGTGGAGAACACGGGCGCTTTCCTGAGCCTGGGCGATTCGCTGCCCGCCCCGGTCAAGACCATCCTGCTTTTTGTGGTGCCTATGCTGGCCCTGGTTTACGGCCTGTTTTACCTGTTCACCGCAAAAAATCTGTCCCCGGTTATGCTCACCGCCATCTGTTTCCTCATCGGCGGCGGCCTGGGCAATATTTTCGATCGGGCGCTTTACGGGTCGGTGACGGATTTTCTGCACATCGATTTCGGCCTTTTCCAAACGGGCATTTTCAACATGGCCGATGTATCGGTGATGGTCGGCGTTTTTACCATATTGCTGTATTCGTATTTTTTCAAAAAACCCGTTGAGGGGACGGAAGTTGCGCCCTGAAATGCAACTTCCGGCAACCGAGCCCGCCTTTCCCGTTAATGGAACCGTTCAGCCCGTCTTTAACCCTGATCTTACCCCGAAAGCCTACCAGCATCTGGAGTGCCGTAAACATCAACCGGGTGGCAGAACTGACGGAGCAAGGCCTCATGAAGCCGGCAGGCCTGGCCGCGTTTGCCCGAAAAAAGGACCACAAATCAGAGGTCTACGCTTTTGAACAGGGGGAGATCGGATTGCCCGAAGCCTTTGAACAACCATTGAAAGCCAACGCCGAAGCCTGGGCTTTTTTTCAATCCCTCCCGCCTTCTGCAAAAAAGCAAACCATCTGGTGGGTCATCAGCGCCAAACAGGAAACGACCCGCCAAAAGAGATTGGGCGCGCTGATTGAATGCTCGGCGCAAGGTTTGCGCATACCCGGGCTCCGGCGCGCAAAAAAATAAAGGGGCGAAAGATCCGCCCCTTTTTCATTTGGATATGTGATGGGAATGAAATGGCTTTTGTCATCGCCGGCTTCCGGTACGAACACCGAACGCCGCATGACCCGGTCTGTTGTTTGGGCGTAAAAAGTAGTTTTTGGCTTACTTGCTGCCTATATATACGACAGGAAGCAGCCGGTTGGATTTAAAAATCGCTGGAATGTTGATTTTTTTTTCACTGCCGTTTCCGCGGGCCCCGTTTCTGGCTGTCCAGAAAGCGTTTTAAGGCCGATTCATCCAGCACGCCGACCAGGTAATCGCGTTCATACACCGGGAGAATGCCGGTCGGGAGGGTCTGAAATTTCTCCAGGGCCAGGGAAAGCGGATCGCTGACCAGGAGCGGGAAGAGGTCTCTGTCGACCACCAGGTGTCCGATTGCCCGGACGGGCGGACGCCCTTTGGCAGGTGTAAGCGATTGGCCGTCAATGCTGCCCTGCAGCGTCTGCCATTCGTCGAAAACCAGGAAATGACGCTCCAACCCGTGATGCAGGGATGCCGTGACAAGATCAACGGGGTCGTTGAGATAGAGCCTGGTAAAAACAGGCCGGACGAGTTCCTTCACCTGGTGTTTGCTCAACAGGTCGAGGTTCAGGGCGGATCGCTTTTCGGCCCCGGCGCCCAGGTAGATGAACATCCCGATGATGACCAGCGCCCAGTTGCCCGAATACAGCCCGGAAAGCAGGAATACGCCGCCGAAAGCCTGACCGGTCCTGGTGGCCCAAAGCGTGGCTTTTATGCGGGGGTACCGCATGCTGAGCAAGGCCCGCAACGCCCGGCCGCCGTCCATCGGGTAAGCCGGAACAAGGTTGAATATCGCTACCGCCAGGTTCAGCACAACCAGGCTGAACACAAACCACTCCCAGGCCGCAATATCATACGTAAAGACATTGCCGCCGGGTTGTTTCACAAACATCCATTGGCGGTGCAACCGCTCGGAGTCGGACAGCAACAAAAAAGGCGAGAACAACAAGGCCAGGCCGAAATTGACCGCCGGACCGGCCACCGCTACCCACAATTCGTGACGCGGCCGTTCGGGCAATCGCTCCAGGATAGCCAGCCCTCCGATGGGCAGCAGCAGGATATTGCTGGTTTTAACCCCGAAACGGCGCGCCGTAAGCGCGTGCCCCAACTCGTGCAAAATAACGCAAATGAACAGCGTGATCAAGGCCAGCGCCGACCAGAGCAGGTTTTCCCAATGGACATTGCCCTGACGGGAATACACCGTGACTCCCAGCCATATGAAGATCAGGCCGAAAGTCCAGTGGATCTTGATCGGAATGCCGTAAATCCGGATGATTTGCAGGGCGCCACCCATTTGATCGTTTTGCGGTTTCCAGGCCGAAAGGCCGTCCAGCCCCGGAGGGCTTTGGTGCAAAGCTAATTTTTTATGGCGCAACTATGCTGAAAATATTGGATGGCAGCCGCCCGCGGCGATTTGCTCGGTAAGAAACCGCCGCTTGTCCAATAAATTGCGGCAATTCCGGCTATTACCTTTATTTTGCACAAAAAACCGGACCGCAATGTTTTTTCCAATTGGCGACGACCAGGTGAAAGGCGGCCATTTTCCGCTGATCAGCTATGGTTTCATAGCCCTCAACGTATTGATCTATCTGTTGGAAAGCTCCATGAGCGAACCCCAGCTCAATGCTTTCATTTATGAATACGGATCAATTCCGGCCGAAACCGTTCGCGGGCAGGACCTCTTTACGCTGTTCACCAGCATGTTCCTCCACGGCGGCTGGATGCACCTGATCGGCAATATGCTGTTTCTCTGGGTTTTTGCCGATAATATAGAGGCCACCATCGGCAGCGGCCGGTTCCTGGTGTTCTACTTTCTGGGCGGGCTGGCCGCGCACGCCGCACACGTATTCTTCAACCCCGGCAGCATGATCCCCACCGTAGGGGCCAGCGGCGCCATTTCCGCCGTGATGGGAGCCTACCTGGTCATGTTTCCCACCTCCAGGGTGAAAGTCCTCTTTTTTTTCTTCACCTTCCGGGTGGCCGCATTCCTGTTCCTGGGGCTTTGGATCTTTCAGCAAGGCCAGAACGGACTCGCGTCCCTATCCATTCCAACAGCCGAAACCGCCGGCGTCGCCTGGTGGGCGCATATCGGCGGCTTCGTATTCGGCATCGTCGCAGGCTGGCATTATCGCCGGAAATTCCCGAAACCCGGTCCGGCGGTATTCGGTCCGGATGAGTATGTCTGATCGCTGCTTTTTAACGGCAAACGCCCCGAACTTCAGCGTCAGCTAAAATCCGGGGCGTTCGGTATGACGGATTTTTCCTTTTCCGGTCAGCTCAACTTTTCGGCAACAGGACCGTGTCAATTGAATGGATCACACCGTTCGACTGGTAAACGTCATAGGTTGTGACATTGGCAATATTGCCCGATTCATCCTTGACTACGATGTTATGAGCCCCGTTCATCATCAAGGTCAGCGTTCCGCCGGCAACCGTTTTCAGCATGGCTTTGCCTTTCCCTTTTTTGATCATTTTGGAAAGCGCCTTGAAATCATATTTGCCGCTGACAACATGGTAGGTCAGTACGGTGGTTAACATTTTTTTGTTCTCAGGCTTCAACAGGGTTTCCACCGTGCCCGCCGGAAGGTTCTCAAATGCGTCGTTCACCGGAGCAAATACAGTAAACGGCCCCTCTCCCTTCAGCGTCTGGACCAAACCCGCTGCTTGTACCGCCGCTACCAGCGTGGTATGGGCCTTGGAGTTGACCGCATTGTCCACAATCGTCTTTTTAGGATACATCGCTTCCCCGCCTACCATCACCGTGTTGTCGGCCATATCCTGGGCATTTGCCGCGGAAATCGTCAAACAGAAAGCGCCGGCTGCAAGGGCTGTTCTCAGTACATTTTTCATGGCTTTACTTTTTAGTTTTTGTGTGTTAAAATGATTTACGCTCCTATTTACGTACCCTTCAGGCTGATTGGATTTTCCAAATACCGGTTTGACAATCCCATGACAATCCGTGAATGCCTGAAGCCCGTTTGGCCGTATTTGGAACTTTTCGCACATGAAACCAGTAATCCATAAAATATCCCGGGCCTGGTCCTGTTTTCAATATGGGGCGCAAGGCAAATCCAGTTCCGGAATTTGATTATTTTTGCACCTTGATCAAACAACCGCACATGTCCGTACCGGTATTCGAAGAGATAAAAGCGCTGATCGGCGAAATTGAGGCCCAGGCGCCCGCATCACAGGAAGAACTCGAACAATTCCGCATCCGGTTTCTGGGGTCCAAGAATGTCCTCAAAGGCCTGATGGGCGAGATCAAGAATATACCCAACGAGCTCAAACGCGATTTCGGCCAGCTCATCAACCAGGCCAAAGAAGCCGCCGAACAAAAATTTGCCGAGGTCAAAGACCGGCTTGACGCCGCCGGAGACGATGCCGCTGCAGGCCACCTCGACCTGACGGCGCCCGGCGAACCCTACATCCTGGGGTCCCGCCACCCGGTTTCCATTACCATGAACCGGATCATCCGCATCTTCGAGCGGATCGGATTTGTTGTCGCGGAAGGCCCCGAAATTGAGGACGACTGGCACAACTTCACGGCCATGAACACGCCGGAAGACCACCCCGCCCGCGATATGCAGGATACCTACTACCTGCGCAACAGCACCACCATGCTCCTGCGCACGCATACCTCGCCGGTGCAGGCCCGGGTGATGGAAAGCCAGCAACCGCCGATCCGGATCATTGCGCCGGGCAGGGTTTACCGGAACGAGACCATTTCCGCCCGCTCCCACTGCCAGTTCCACCAGGTGGAAGGCCTCTATATCGACGAGAACGTTTCCTTCGCAGATATGAAGCAAACGCTGCTTTATTTCGCCCGGGAGATGTACGGCGCCAATACCAGCATCCGCCTGCGCCCTTCGTTCTTCCCGTTCACGGAACCCAGCGCCGAAATGGACGTTTCCTGCTTCATCTGCGACGCCAAAGGCTGCAATATCTGCAAGTATACCGGCTGGGTGGAGATCCTGGGCTGCGGCATGGTCGACCCGCAAGTCCTCGAAAACTGCGGGATCGACTCAAAGAAATACACCGGATTCGCGTTCGGCATGGGGATCGAAAGGCAGGCCATCCTCCGCTACAAGGTGAACGATATCCGCCTGTTTTTTGAGAACGATTCTCGGTTCCTCAAGCAGTTCTCATCCGCTATCTAAGGCGCGACCGAAACTGGAAAACCCTCACCCCCAGACTGACCAAAAACGGTCTGCTCACGGTCAGTGAAGCGGATTTGAAGCGTATTTTGGGTGCCCGCAAATAATTTTTTCTGCTTTTTTTCTTTTATTTAGCGACCTTTTCCTTTAATACACGTTTAGAAAAAGATAACAACCCTCAATAATGAAAAGAATTTTGCCCGTTTTTACCGTGGTTATCGGCCTGCTCGCCGTATCAGGCGCCAATGCCCAGGAAAATGTATGGAAGACCCTGAGCAAGATCACTTTCAAAAAACAATATGATGAGACCCTCGGCTTCAAGGTCGATGTTCCGGTCTTCGGCCCTGAGATCCAGGCCCTGACCAATAAGACCATCACCGTGAAAGGGTATATCATCCCGGTTGAAGGGTACAAGAACCATAAGGAGTTTGTCTTGTCCGCTTATCCGTACAATATGTGCTTCTTTTGCGGCGGCGCCGGCCCGGAAACCGTTATGGAGGTATCGGCCAAAGACGCCGTTCAATATACGGCCGAACCGGTCATCCTGAAAGGCAAGCTGGAAACGAACGACTCCGACATCAACCGGCTGATCTATACGCTTTCCGATGCCGTTCTGGTCAAGGACGTTAAATAATCAAATAAAAAAGGCCGGGGGTATAGGTTAATTCAAAATATAGCCATACCTTTGCAGCCTTATTGAAAAGCATATTTTTGTTATGAAAAAGAATACGCATCCGGAAAACTACCGGTTGGTGGTCTTCAAGGACTTTTCCGCTGATGAGGCATTCCTGACCCGGTCTTGTGCACCGACCAAGGAAAAGATCGTATGGGAAGACGGTAAAGAGTATCCTTTGATCAAGTTGGAAATCTCCAGCTTCTCTCATCCGTTCTTTACCGGTAAGATGAAATTTGTGGATACGGCGGGCCGGATTGACAAATTCAACAAGAAGTTCGCCAACTCCAGGTTTGCCAAGAACTCATAAACCGGGTTCATCGGCAGCAAAGCAAAAAAGTCCCTCTCACCTGATAGGGACTTTTTTGTATATGCCAAAAGCGATTGAACGATCCCAACCCCAAGCTCATGGCCAATATCATTCTATTCGACAATGAGGTTCGCGATCACCTCCGGCCGTTCACCTTTACACGCCCGGTTGGCGAACTGAGAATCGGCATAATGACCATCCGAGAGAAATGGGAACGGATGATGAACTCGCCGGTTTCCTATATCACGCAGGATTACCTTGCTGAAAAATACCCCCTCGATTACGGACAGGAAAACTTCCTGATCAACGGCTCCGTCCTCCCTTCCCCGCAACTGATCCGCATCCTCAAACAGATGGACTTCAATGAAGCCTACCTGCGCGGAGAAGAACTCATTGCGGCAAAACTCAACGAACGGCAATTTGAGAAGCTGATCAACGACGAGGACTTCGATGAGCTGAAAGGCCGCGATATCGAGGATACGCAGTACATCAAGATCAACAGGCTTTGGGACCTTTTTCTGTATAACGATCAGGCCCTCCGGGAAGATTTCGCCCTCCTGACCCAAGGCCGGGTCTCCCAGCCGATCAGCGATACGAACCGCGTACTCGGTGCGGAGCACGTTTTTGTCGAGCCCGGCGCCAGGATTGAATGCGCCGTCATCAACGCCGAAACCGGTCCGGTTTATATCGACCGCGACGCCGAGATCATGGAAGGGTCGGTCATCCGCGGGCCGTTCTACCTCGGTCAGCACTCGGAAGTCAAGGTCGGGGCCAAAATTTACGGCGCAACAACCATCGGCCCCTATTGCAAGGTGGGCGGCGAGGTCAAAAATTCGATCCTGTTCGGTTATTCCAATAAAGCCCATGAAGGCTACCTGGGCAATTCCGTCATCGCCGAATGGTGCAACATCGGCGCCGGCACCAATTGCTCCAACCTCAAGAATAACTACGCCGAGGTAAGGCTCTGGGATTATACCACCGGCAAGTTCGAGCCGACCGGGCAGCAGTTCTGCGGCCTGTTCATGGCCGATCACTCCAAGTGCGCCATCGGCACCATGTTCAACACCGGTACCACAATCGGCGTTTGCTGCAATATCTACGGCGCCGATTTTCCGCGCAACTTTGTCCCTTCCTTTTCCTGGGGCGGCCACAGCGGATTTCAAACCTTCCGGACGGAAAAGGCCTTTGAGACGATCGAATCGGTCATGTCCCGCCGGTCCATCGACTTCTCGATCCAGGAAAGGCTCATCCTGCTGCGCGTTTTTGAGGATACGTCCGAATACCGCCGCTGGGAAAAATAATCAGGCGGACGTCAGTTCGAAATCAACCTGAACGGTATCTTCCACCTTCAGCCCGAGCAGGCTGCCGGCTTTGCCCATATTGATGGCAATTTCCAACAGATCGGATGAATTGAAGAGGCACAACGTCTCTCCCACCGGCACGTCATGGTATTGCAGGCACAGGTTATTGATGGCTTCATGCCGCTTGAACACCAGCTTGAATTTCCTGCCCTGGCCCACCTTTTCAAACAAGACCTTGCTGATGTTGGTGACCACATTGTCGAAATGATCGACCCGGATGACCGTGCCCCGGATATAGGC
This sequence comes from Lewinellaceae bacterium, assembly GCA_020636325.1. Classification (GTDB taxonomy): domain Bacteria; phylum Bacteroidota; class Bacteroidia; order Chitinophagales; family Saprospiraceae; genus JACJYC01. The sequence goes on along the minus strand of JACJYC010000002.1, from coordinate 1,008,965 downwards.
GGGGCCCAATACCGGTTGGAAGGTGATGCGGTGTTCGATCGCTTCCCGCTGGGTACCGATCGCATTGAACGGCTTGCCGCTTACGATATGGCCGATGGCGGCAGGATAGATATCGATGAGTTGCAGCGGATGCTGCTCTACCGCCGGGAGCTCAAAGGTCTGAGCCGGCATTTCCTGGAATATCAGGGAGAACAGGCCGTTGTCGGGCCCGAGGAAATAGTGCCCTTCATGGGAAATGGCCAGGTAGCGGCAGTCGGCCTGGTAAAAATCATTTACGCTGACCAGGTGAATGGTTCCTTCCGGGAAACTGCCCCATACATTTCTGAACAGATAAGCCGTCTGGACGATATCATAACATTCGATATCATGGGTGATATCAACCAGATTGATCCCGGCGTTCTGCCGCAAAATGCCTCCTTTTATTCTGGGCAAGTAGGGGTCCTGCCATCCAAAGTCTGTGGTCAGCGTTACAATAGGCATAATTTCTCCTCATTAGTGAAAACAAGCCTGCGGCAGCAAAAATAAAAAACGCAAGGGAATCGGGGCGCAGGGATTTGGTTTAATCGCTAACTTTGCCTAGGTCGGATGGAACATTTGGAAAGTTTAAACGGTTATTTAGAGGCAACAGGCCGGTTCGGAGCCAGCTTCCTGCCGGCAATGGTTTAATAAAATAAATTTTTCCTATTGAGCGAGATCATTTTGAATGTAGAGGGCGTCGATCCGCTCCAACTGTACGGAGAGAACGACATTAAACTCAATCTTTTGCGAAAAGCCTTCCCCGATGTAACGTTTACCTCCAGAGGGCAAAACCTTAAAATAAGCGGGGATAAGAAACTGACCCAGAAAGCCAAATCCAGGTTTGAGCTGATGGTCCGCATGCTCAAGGAGCACAAGGAACTTTCAGTCCAGGTGGTGGAAGATCTGATGAACGGGGAAAACCCCTTCGAATCGCGCATCAGCGCCCACGAGGGCAGCACGATCCTGTACGGCCGCGAAGGCAAACAGATCAAGGCCAAGACCCAGAACCAGCGAAAGCTGATCCGCGCCTCCGAAGAAAACGACATCGTCTTTGCCGTCGGCCCCGCCGGTACCGGCAAAACCTATACCGCCGTAGCGCTCGCCGTTCGCGCGCTAAAGAACAAACAGGTCAGAAAGATCATCCTGACCCGGCCCGCCGTTGAAGCGGGCGAAAGCCTGGGGTTCCTGCCGGGCGACCTCAAGGAAAAGATCGACCCGTACCTCCGGCCGCTGTACGACGCGCTGGACGACATGATACCGGCTGAAAAACTCAACCAGTTCATGACCACGCGGGTCATCGAGATCGCACCGCTGGCCTTTATGCGGGGCCGTACGCTCGACAATGCCTTCATCATTCTGGATGAAGCGCAGAACTGTTCCACCATGCAGATCAAGATGTTCCTGACGCGCCTGGGCCCTTCCGCCCAATGCATCATTACCGGCGACCTATCGCAGATCGACCTGCCGTTCCACCAGAAATCAGGTCTGAAACGGGCCATCGACCTGCTCCGCGACCTGGAGGGGATCGAATCCGTTTACCTGACCGCGGAAGACGTGGTTCGCCACCGGTTGGTCAAAGAGATCATCAAACGGTACGAAAAATCGGACGAACGAATGCGCCGGAAGCAGGCCGCTGCGGAGGAGGAAGAATGATGGGGTGAGAGAAAAAGCGGCCTTTGCCCTCAATGCGCAAAAATCGGATCCCCTGCAGCAGATGAAGCCTTCCCTATTCAATTAACGCTTAATGACGACCTATTTCCTGAACAAACCCGACAAAGCGGTCACGGGAACGATCGATCTGGCCGGTTCCAAAAGCATCAGCAACCGGGCTTTGATCATCCGGGCACTGTGCCCCGAACCCTTTGAGATCCGCCGCCTGGCCGACGCCAACGATACCCGTTTGCTGGCCGCCTTGCTGGACAGCGACGCCGTAGAGCGCGACGCCGGGCCGGCCGGGACCACCTTCCGGTTCCTGACCGCCTACCTTGCCCTCCAGCCGGGCGAACAGGTCCTCACCGGCACGGAACGCATGAAACAGCGGCCGATCGGGGTCCTGGTTGAAGCGCTTCGCGCCCTGGGCGCCCGCATCGACTACCTGGAAAAAGAAGGTTATCCGCCTCTCCGCATCGGCGAACCGTCCGGTTTCGGCAGGGTATCCCGGCTTTCGATCTCCGCCGGCACCAGCAGCCAGTTCATTTCTGCCCTGTTGATGATCGCACCGGTTTTGCCGGGCGGGCTGACGCTCGAACTGGAAGGAAGGATCGTCTCCAGGTCCTATATCGAAATGACCCTGAACCAGATGGCTTATTTCGGCATACACTATACCTGGGAAGGCCATACCATCCGGATCGAACCGCAAACTTATCAGCCCCGAACCTTTACCGTTGAAGCCGATTGGTCGGCTGCGTCGTATTATTATGCGCTTGCCGCATTCGCCGGCCCGCTCGACCTGCAACTGGACGGCCTGTTCGCCAACAGCATACAAGGCGACAGTGCCCTGGTGGAAATGATGGAACATTTCGGTGTCCGGACCGAATTCAACAACTCGGGCGTACGCCTGACCAAAAACGGGAAAGCACTGCCGGCGTCTTTTGAATGGGATTTCATCCTGTGCCCCGATATTGCGCAAACGCTGGCGGTCATCTGCGGCGGGCTGGGCGTAACCGGCATTTTCACGGGCCTGGAGACCCTGCGCATCAAGGAAACGGATCGGCTGGCCGCCCTCAGGGATGAACTGGCCAAGGTAATGGTGGATTTTCACCCGTATTCCGGAAAGCCAAACGCCCCGGGAGAATGCTGGACGGTGGAGGGAAAAGCTGCCTGGAAGGACCGGCCCGTTTTTGATACCTATGAAGACCACCGGATGGCCATGGCATTTGCACCGCTTGCCCTGCTGGGGCCGGTCGCCATTCGCGAGCCGATGGTGGTGGTCAAATCCTATCCCGGATTTTATGCGGATTTTGAACGATTAGGGTTTGAGGTATCCCGCTAAGGTGCGTTTCAGGAAAAACCGGGTCGCAGGCATTTCTATATTTTAACCGCAAAAATCACAAAAGAGACAGATTTGAAATCAGGTGAAACCAATCTACCCTTTTGTGACTTTTGCGGTTCATATCAACAACTTTCGCAGGTTAAATTTTTGCGCCGGGAAATTGCCCGTGCAACATCAATTCCCACCCGAAGCGTTATCGCCCAGGTCGAGGGTTTTCCTCGGAATCATTTCATCCCGCTGGGAAGTATGCCAGATGAAGGAAGCGATGATCGTAGCGGCCTGCTTGAGGTCGTCGCCCACCAGGTGGTCCCAGTTGTCCATATTGGAGTGGTGGGTCCGCGTGGAATAATCCATCGGGTCCTGAATGAACTGGAAGCCGGGGATGCCCGCCGCATCGAATGAAAGGTGGTCGGTGCCGCCCGTATTGGACATGGAGAGCGTAGTGGCGCCCAGGTCCTTGAAGGCGTCGAGCCATACCCGGAAGATGGGCTCTACCTGACCGTTACCCTGCATGTAGACGCCCCTGATCTTGCCGGTGCCGTTGTCGAGGTTGTAATAGGCCGATACTTTTGCCTGTTCCGGCTTCACCGACTGAGCGGTGCGGCCCTTCATTTCGGCAAAATGCTGGCCGACATACCCGACGGAGCCCAGCAGGCCCTGTTCCTCGCCCGTCCAGAGCGCGATCCGAAGGGTCCGGCGCGGTTTTACGCCGCTTTCCTTGATCGTTTCCATCAGGATCCGGGCGGCCTCCATCATGACTGCCGAGCCGGCGCCGTTGTCGGTAGCGCCCGTAGCGGTATGCCAGGAATCGAAGTGAGCGCCGAACATGACGACCTGATCCTTGAGGTCGGTGCCCGGGATCTCAGCGATGATGTTGTGCTCCATGCCGTCCGGGTTGGTGAATTCGGAAGTCAGTTCCATGGACAATTTGACGGGGATACCCTTCTGCAGCAGCCGGAAAATGCGGTTGTAGTGTTCAACGGCCATGGTCACCTGCGGCAGGATTTCGGCGCCTTTATCGCGGGGGCTGCCGTCTTTGGCGCGGGCGCCCTGCACAAACACCGTGCCTTCGTCGCCTTTGTAGGTCCGGTCGATCAGGGCAAGGGGTTGTTCTGAATAGATGAATTCGTTGAGTTTCTGGCGGAATTCATTGTCGCGGAATCCAAAATTGCGCAGGCTCCGGGGTGTCGGCGCAGGCGCATTGGCCAGGTCCAGCAGGCCTTGGGCGTCGAGGCGGGTAGCGGTACCGTCAAACCAGGGTTCAACGGCGCGCAGCGTATCCGTAAAGACAAACTTGCCTTTCAGCTTTCCCTTGTATTTTTCCAGGTCCTCTACTGTTTGAGCGTACAGGTAAACCACTTCCCCGCTCACCTGGCCTTTGGTCGAAGGCGACCAGGCTTTAGGATAGGCGATGATGGGGAAATAGGTCGGCGCTTCGGCGTGCATTTCGAAATGCTTGAGCTCCCAGCCCTGGCCGAACGGGCCCCAGGATTCCGTGTGCACATTCTCAAGCCCCCAGGATTTCAGCTGGCCCTGGGCCCATTCAGTGGCTTTATCCAGCATCGGGGAACCGGTCAGGCGAGGCCCGTAGACGTCGCAGAGCCAACTGGCGGTTTCCATGACCTGACTTTGTTCCAGGCCTTGTTTGCGAATAATGGTATTGATGTTCTCGTCGACTTTATCCTGCGCAAACAGGGACAGGCTGAAAAAGCCGAGCACGGCAATTGAAAGGATTGTTTTTTTCATAACAGTTCTTTTTTGCTGTTGCTGTGGTGATTAAACAGTGGAAGGTTTGCACCTTAAAGTGGTAAAATTCGATAGTTCTTTGCGAAGATAGATAAAAATAACGGCCAATTGACGCGCAGTTTATGTAATTCTCCAAAGTTCCGCATCTAGGAAATAAAACCAAATTTACCTATGAACAAGATTTTTGGCATTTGCGCGGGTGTTTTCATAACTATGGCCCTTCAGGCGGCCGCCCCCGAGAAAACCATTTCAACCGCGATAGAAGAAGTCAGCGTATTCCGGCAAGGCGCTCAGGTCATGCGTACCGGCCAGGGTATGGTGCCCGCCGGCCAGTCCGTCCTCAAATTCACCGGATTGCCGGCCGATCTCGATCCGGCCAGCATTCAATTCAGCGCCACCGGCGATTTCACCATCCTTTCCGTTGCCTTCCAACGCAATTTTATCAATCCGCTGGAGAAGAACGAAGCGGTCGTCAAACTGGAGGATCAACTGGAAGCCCTGCAGGACAAGCTCAACCGCGAGCTGGCCGATCTGCAGGTGCTCACCGAGGAGGAAAACCTCATCCTGGCCAACAAGAATGTCGGCAGCCAACAGAACGGCGTCAGCATGGAAGATCTCCAGGCGCTCGCCGAATACTACCGGAAACGGCTCAAGGAGATCAAACTGGAAAAACTGGAGGTGGATAAACGGAAAAAAGCCATTCAGGAAGACCTGGATAAAGTGCGCCAGCAATTGAATGCGACAATGGCCCAGTTCCAGAAAAAAGCCAGCGGCGAAGTCCTGGTCAATACCCTGGCGGATGCCGCCGTGAACGCCAAATTTTCGCTCAGCTACCTCTCCCGGAGCGCCGGATGGAAACCCAGTTACGACCTGAAAGTGACCAGCGTTTCCCAACCGGTTTCGGTACAGCTCAAGGCGGAAGTATTCCAGAATACCGGCGAAGACTGGACCGGCGTAAAGCTCAGCCTTTCCACAGGCAACCCTTCGGAGCCCGGAACCCGCCCGGAATTGCAGATCTGGCGCCTCTATCCCAATCAGCCGGTCGTAGCCTATGACAGGGCCGGGCAGGGATATCTGAAAAAAGAGCGCATGGAAATGGATGCCATGTCGGCGCCGCCGATGGTGGAAGAGGAAGCGGCAGAAGCCAACTTCGCAACGGTATCAGCGTTTGAACAAACCACCACCCGCCAGTACAAGATCGACGTCCCCTATGATATCCCCGGCGACGGTCAGGAACATACCGTCCGGATAGGCGCTTATGAGTTACCGGCCACCTACCGCTATTACGCCGCGCCCAAGCTGGACCTGAACGCCTACCTGACGGCACGCATCACCAACTGGGATGAATACAACCTGCTGCCCGGTCAGGCCAACCTCTACCTGGAAGGCGCTTTTCTCGGCAAGACCTGGCTGAATCCAAGCGTAACCCAGGATACCCTTGAAGTATCCCTCGGCCGGGATAAGGGCATCGTGATCACGCGGACGAAAGACCGCCAGTACAAGGACAAGCAGGCCCTGGGCTCCAAAGTCACCCAAACGATCGGCTGGGACATCGAGGTGCGCAACACCAAGAGCCAGGCCATCGATATCGTGATCGTCGATCAGGTGCCGGTGACCGCAACCGACGAGGTAGAGGTGAAACTGGAAAACAGCCGCGGCGCCGCTTTCGACGAAACTACCGGTAAACTGACCTGGGAGGAAAAGATCAAATCAGGCGCTACAAGTAAGCTGAATTTCCGTTACGCCGTCAAATACCCCAAACGGCTGCCCATTACCCTGGAATAAGCGTTTTCGAAATTTTCCTTACCTTTGTTACCCCTTTGCGACACCAGGCGGTGAAACGAAGGCCATCGAAAATTTCTTAACTTTATAAGCGTCTTATCATGGGAAAAGGTGATAAAAAAACCCGTCGGGGTAAAATCTGGCGCGGTTCACACGGCAACAGCCGTCCGAAAAAAGTGAAGCGTTCGGACAAAAAGAACGCCAACTGATCCGACACGATGCGATTCCTGGCTGGTTATCCGGTCAGGAATCGCTGTTTCAGGGCTTTTCTCAATAATCTTTCCCTTTCAGGAATTTCAGGTAATGGATTTGGACTTCTACGTTTTGACGACAGCTGATTGGCTATAGCAGTATCCCGGCTGCAACTTTGGATCGTGATTTCAATGCGTTAATCAAAAACAGCAATCATGATCCGTTCAGTACCGTATCTCCGAAATTCCCTGCTCTGTTCCTTGTTGTTCGTGTTCGGCGCTTTCACCGGACAAGGGCAGGTGCTCAACCCCTCGCTCCACCTGCTGACCAATTGCGAGCTGTCCGTCACAATGGTCAGCACCCAACATTTTTGCAGCGGCGCGGAAGCCTGCATCCAGATTGAAGGCGGCGTGGCGCCCTACATAATTACCTTCCCCGGCACCAGCAATACCAACGACAACAGCACGACCACATCCGGGTTGTCGATTTGTTTCGAAGACCTGCCGCCTGGTCAATATCCGGTGCTGGTGACGGACGCGGAAGGTTGTTCAGGCGGACTGACGATCAGCATTCCGGTGGTAGACTACCTCCTTGACGCACAGATTACTCCGGTGAGCTGTTATGGAGGAGGTAACGGCGCTATTGACCTGAATATCTATATCGACCTGGCTCCCTTGTACTTTTCCTGGGAAGGCCCCGACGGTTTCACAGCAGATACAGAGGATATTGCCGGGCTCATTGCCGGGTATTATTCCGTTTCCGTCACCACAACCGATGAGGTTTGTGTCGGCGTCGGCAGCTGGGAGGTCAAAGAGCCCGATCCGATCCAGATCGAGGTGGCCGTCACCACTTCCGCCTGCGGTCAGGTGGACGCCTGCGTCTTTGTCACGGGCGGTACGGCGCCCTACCATATCTGGGCCTTCAATACCTTACCGCCCCAGCTTTCGGCCAGCCCTTACGGATCGCTCCAGGACTGGACGGGGTTGGACCCTGCGTCGGGCATTCCCTATGATCCGACATCCAATACGGGTCCGGCATTTTGTGCTCAGAACGTCCAGCCGGGTACTTATTACGTCCTGGCGGTGGATGCCCATCTTTGTTATGCCTGGAAAAAGGTGGAAATTGAAAACGGCGGCGGCCTGCACCGGGAAAACCTCATTTATCCGGCCAATTGCGCGGGTGAACCCTCCGGAGCGGTTTGTTATAAGGTTCAGGGTGGAACGCCGCCGTATACAACCTATCTCAATCCGGTCGTAACACCTAACGATACCGGGCTGATCGGCGAAACGGGCTGTTTTGAAGGATTGGCTGCCGGCATGTACAAGCTGATCACGATCGACGCAAACGGTTGTTCGGTAGCGGAGATCATCCAGATCAAAGAGCCGCAACCGCTCAAGGCCGAATTCAAGATCACCAGCCTGCCCTGCACCGATGAGGTCGACGGCTGCTTGTACGTCCGGGGCGGTACCCAGCCTTTCCGGATATTCGCCTGGCGCTGGAACAGTCCGCTGACCGTGATCCCGAATGTGGAATTTGACGATCAGGGCGAACCTTATGTAGAAGGCGGCGACCCTGCTGACCTGGGCTGGTCGGACGGCAACCCGTCCACCGACGTACTGACCTGGGTGCGCTGTGCACAAGACATTCCGGCCGGATATTACATCATCCTCGTACTCGACGACCACCATTGTTATACATTGCTGCGCGTTTTGATCCCGGAAAGTACAGGTCTTGAAATGGAAACCGGCAAGCGCGATGTGTCGTGCAACGGCGCGCAGGACGGCGCCATCAAATTGACCGTAAAGGGCGGGATCCCGCCTTACACCCTGGTTTCAGGCCCGGAAGAATGGGAGCAGGTGGATGACCACAGCTTTGTTTTCCGCAACCTGGGCCCGGGAGAATATGTCCTCACGGTTACCGACAGCGAAGGCTGCAGCGGTACCGTTGCGGTCATCATTGCAGCACCCGACCCCATCATCACCCACCTGGATTTTGACCCGTACGGCGAATACGCCTGCGTGGAAATCACCGGCGGCACGGAACCCTACCATATCCGCTGGTTCGACCTGGGCAGTGCGATGGTCATCGGCACAGGCAAATGCATTTACAACCTCGCGGAAGGGGTATACCTCCTGCAGGTGTCCGACGACAACGGTTGTGTTGCGGAGGACATCCTGTTCATCGATCCCCTGCCCTGCAGCGGCGGCGAGGCCTATGCCGAACCTTCGGTTATCCATTCAGGCGAGACGACCTATTTCATCCTGGTCAATTATGTGGGTTCTGTTATTCAATGGCAATTCAAAACCGAATTCACGGGCTGGATCAACATACCCGGGGCCAATGAGGAGGTTTATGAAACACCCCCGCTGTATTCCGGTACGGACAAGAAGATCAGGGTGCGGGCAGTGGTCCTTTGCCAGGGGGAGAAGTATGTTTCCACGGAGACCGAATTGCTGATCAAAGGCAGCAACCTGTTGCCGCCGGCCCTGGACGATCAGGCGGCCGACCGGTTCCTCTTCGACCCGGAAAGGCGGCTGGCAGCGCTTGCACCCCAGATGCTGCAAGCGGAAGAGGGTGCATTGAAGGTATTCCCGAATCCGGCACGGGATCACGTACAGATCCTTTTACCGTCGGCGATTCAGGAGAACCGCCGGATCTCGGTTTACAATGCGGCCGGCCAACTGGTCAGGTCACTTGAGTTGGAAGGGCCCGGTTCAACATCCGCAGCATTGGACCTCACCGGCCTGGAACGCGGCGTTTATTTCATTCGGCTGCAATCACCAGGTTATTCCGGGGTTACCCGATTGGTGGTCGGGCAATGATCAAACCATGGTTGAGAACAGATAACAATCTCAGGAACTTGAATAGCGACCCGCTGTCCGATCGACGGCGGGTCTTTTTATTATTCCTCATCAAGGACGACTTCACTGAACGGCCTTTCCTCCGCTTTGCTTTTCATCCAGGCGATGAAGTTGAAATAATCAAAGGCCTTCCGCTCAAATTCGTCATCCCGCAACTTTTCCAGTTCCGCAAGCAGCGCATTGAAACCTTTCCGGCGATCGGCCCGCGTCAGCCAGCGGGGGTACCGGCGCATGAATTTGAGCATAACGGCTTCCACTTTGAAAAGCCGGCTCCGGCTGGATAAGAACCGGGAGGTCGCCTGCACGATGTACTCCAATAATTGGTCATTGCCGAGCTCGTAATGGATGATCAGGTTGAGCAGGCGGCCGAAACCGTGGATGTCGGCGCGGATCTTCAGGTCGGGGTCGTTCAGCAGGAGGTTTACCCAGTCGAGCGCCTTGCCGTAATCTCCGGCGCCGAAATAGAGGTAAGCCAGGTTATAATATAGCCCCAGCCGCTGCTGGCTGTTGGTTTCCTCCCGGGCAATGACTTCCGCTTCAAAATACCGGCTGATCCGCTTAACGCCGTCTCCGAATTTTCCCGCAGTCAGGTAAAAATCCGTTTCCAGGTTCAACCTTCTGACCTGTAGTCGCCGCCCCTGGTCCGGTGATTCGGCGGGAGCTTCCCGTAAGCGTTCCAGCGTAGCCGGGATCTCGCCGTATTTTCCCAATTGGCGTTGTACGACATACAGGTTGATCAAAGCGCTGATGAAATTCCGGATCCGGCGGCCCTTGAGCTGGTTTTCCGGCAATCCCGCAAACATATCCACCAGCGCAACGATATGCGGATAGGCATTTTCCGGCTCTCCCAGGAACAGGAAATACGAAAAGCGGGCGTTCAGGTAAAAATACCGGGCGAAAAACGATCGCGCATAGTCGGCCGACTGAAAAAGCGGCCGGTCGAACAAGCGCTTCAGGGCCGCTTTTTCCTCCTCGCTTCTGATGGCGCCCTTTTGCCAGTACGGGGTGAAGACCTGATCGTTCAGGGCCTGGAATTCCAGGAAATTGCGGTATTTGTTCAACACATCGAATTCCTCATACAAGCCGTTCGAAAGGTAGTTTTCGATCCAGGCATGGTCATTCCTCCGGTGAGCGATCTGGTGCTCCCAGCGACATACCTCCAATACCTGCAGGAATTCCTCCCGTTCTTCCGCCCACTTCCGGGCTTTCGCCAGGCTTTTTTCGCCTTGCCGGTAGAGTCCTTTTTCAAACAGCAGCTGGGCATTGCGCAGGTTTCGCCTGAACTGGTCGCCCGACTGATTTTCGTGGTACAACCGGAGGCTGTCCATGATCAGTTTATACAGGTAGTGCTTTGCAACGTGCAGCTGGCGGATAAAGGGTTCGCCCGCAAATTGCTGCCGGATGGCCGGTTCCTGGTAAACCGGTTGCGCCGCAATGGCGTCGAAGAGGAGAACGTACTTGTTCTGCTCACCGATCACATGCCGCCCGGCGTACAGTTTGAAGTAGCGCTTTTCCTGCCCGGAAAGGGAATGGATGAGCTGAAAAAGGTCGTCGGATACGGTTTTCATGTCTACAAAAATACAATCGGACTGCTACGTTTTGGGTGAATTTGAATGATTTTTTTAAAGAAAGGCTGCTATTTTTGAAAGGAAATGGCCGATTGATGCCCTAAAAGGTGCGACCCTATGATCCCAAATTTCAGGAACAGATCTCAATCGCGGCGGCGCGGAATACTGGCATGCTGGTTCTTGCTCTCCTTCTTGCTTGCAGCGAAGGCGCAGATCCCGGTCGGCGCCGTACTGACCGACTGCGGATTCGGCGTAAGCGCGACACTGACCAACCCGACCTGCCCCGGCAACGCGGACGGATCCATCCAGCTGGTCTTTACGGACGCTTCACAGAATATCGCTGTTGATTGGCTGAACGTTAATGTCGCTGACAGTCCCATCCTTGACAATTTAACCGCCGGAACTTACCTGGTTGTCCTCAGCAATGCCGATTGTGCGGATACGCTTTCCTATTCATTGGTCAACAATCCCATTGTAGCGCCCGATCTTTTCCTGACGTTCTGCTCGAATACCGCCGAGGTCAATCTGCTGGACGGTGTGACGGGCGGAACCGCACCTTACACCGTCTCCGTACAAACCATCAAAGGGACGGCAGTCAATTGTCTGGAATGCGATAGTCCGGTAGTCACCCTGGATACGACCTCTTTCCTGCAGGTCAAGATCACGGATGCCAACGGATGTAATGGTACCAGGCTGGTCTCGGCGCAGCTGTTGCCGCCGCTGGCAGTATCGGCGCAAGTGACCGGGCAGACCTCCTGCAACGGCGATATCACGGTAACCGCTTCCGGCGGGTCGGGCAATTACTGGTACTCCATTGATCCGTCCGTTTTTCAATCCTCGCCGGTTTTCAACAACCTGCCTTGCGACAGCACCTATACCATTACCGTTTTCGACCTGGAGGGGTGTTCCGCCGCCGTTTCGGTGCCTATCGCCTGCGCTCCGCTGCCTACGCTGACGGCCACTTTCGACAACCGGGATGTGACTTGTTTCGGCCGCAAAGACGGGAGGATACACATCACCGGCCTGACCTCATCCGCTGTGGATGTCGTCGGCTATTCCCTGGGCTTGTCCAGTTCCACGGATGCTTCTCCGGTGCAGCTAAGCCCGGTTTTTACCAATCTGGACGCCGGCAATTATATCGTGTATGTCAAAACGGACAATGAATGTACGATTCCCGTTTCCGCACAGGTAAAGATCCGAACCCCGGACCCGCTGCTCATGGCAGCCAATACGACCGATGCCAGCTGTGAAGGCGAGAACAACGGGGAGGTTGAGCTGGCAGCAGAGGGCGGAAACGGCGGATACGAATACCTGATCAGCAATACCTCTTCGCCGACGGATCAGAATGTCTTCGCCGATCTGGCGCCGGGGCATTACAAGGCGCAGGTCCGGGACAGCCTGGGTTGCCGGGATTCCACCGAGTTTGACATCGGCCTGGCTTATTCGTGGCCGGAAGTGCCGTTTGACGTCACGCCGAGTTGTTATTACGACAGTTCGGGCAGCATTGTCATCGTGGAATCCGGAGAACTGTTCATCGGAGAGGTCAAATTTTCACTGGACACGCTCACTTTTCAGGCGTTCCCGGATACGGTTGTTTTCGACAATCTGCCGCCCGGCGATTACACTTTGTATATCCAGAACGAAGCGGGCTGCATAACCGGCATTCCGTTCACTATACCTGCGTCTTTTCCGCCGCCCCTGAGCCTGACGATCAGCCCGGTTTCCTGTTTCGGCGGTTCGGACGGGGAATTGATGATCGATGTGCCGGGCGAACCGGAAGGTGCGTACCAATATTCTCTTGACGGGCAGAATTTCACGGAAGATCCCCAATTTACGGGCCTGGAAGCGGGTCTGGACACCCTCTATTTGCTGAATGCACTTGGGTGTGTTTTTCCCTATCTGTTCAATATCGGGGAGCCGGAAGAACCATCAGTCGAACTGGCAATCACCATGCCCACCTGTTACGGTTACGCGGACGGCGTGCTGATCGCAACGGCCGAGGGCCCGCCGGAGCCCTATACCTGGTCGATTGACGGGGGCGCCTTCCAACCGGACAGCTTGTTTGAAGACCTGGAGGCCGGCAATCACACCCTGATCCTGCGCGACGCATCCGGGTGTTTGTACCCCAAACCGGCACAGATCAGCCAGCCCACCCGGTTAGATGCCGGTTTGACGATCGTACCCGAAACCTGCGGGAACAAGAACGGTCTGCTGTTTTCCACTCCGACAGGTGGAACGCCGCCCTATCAATTCAGCTGGAGTACCGGCGATACCCTGCACAGCTATATCGCCAATCTTACGGCAGGATATTACAAACTGACCCTGACCGATCAGCACGAATGCCAAACCGGCCAATCGGCCCAGGTGGCCAACGAGAGCGGCCCGCTGGTATTCGCCACTACCGACGATGTGAGTTGCAACGGCGAAGCCAACGGCGCGGTGGAATTGGTCGTGATCGGCGGAACTCCTCCCATGGCCTTTACCTGGTCGAACGGTGCATATTCCCAAAATCTCGACAGTCTGGAAGCGGGGAGCTATATCGTCACCGTCACCGACATTCATTATTGTACCAGCTCCAAATCCGTCATCATTCACGAGCCCAGGGCCTTGAGCCTGAGCACTCAAAGCGCCAGTTACAACGGGCTTTGGTTCATCAATCTGGAAGTGGAAGGAGGCTCCCCGCCCTACCTTTACGACTGGTCGAACGGCGAAACCAGCGAGGACCTTTTTGACCTGGAACCCGGGACTTATACCGCCACCGTCACCGACGACGAAGGATGCACGGCCATCACTACCGTGGATATGCTGACCGGTACGTCGGATCCGGCGAGCGAAAACGGCCGTTTCAGGGCTTACCCCAATCCGTTCGGGTCGGCCATTACCCTGGAATGGGATTTTCAACCGGACAGGCCGGTATTCTTCCGGGTCTTTGATGCGAACGGTCACATGATCGACACCCTTAAATGGATCGGCGGACAAAGTCAAACCACCTTAAATGGGGAAGAATGGCCTTCGGGGGTGTACTGGATCCGGGCGGAGGATGGGAAGCGGGCGGCGGTGGTGAGGGTGGTGAAGATTACCCGGAAAAGATAGCCTGGGACTTAAGTCCCAGGCTATCTTTTCCGGGTCGTCGCGGAAGCGATCAAAACTGCCGGTAAAACGCTTTCAACTGATCGTTGGTCTCGTTTTCCTTGATCTCTTCGAACATCTTCTTGAGTTCTTCCGCATTGTATTTCAAGGCTGCCTTTTTCTCGGCGTCCTTGGCGTTGGAAGCCATATCGTCCACTTCGTCGCGCATCTGGGTGATGGCCCGGGCGGCGCCCAGCCGCTTCCACGGCGATACACCCTGATCCATGGCCATTCCCTTGAGTTTGGCGGCGGCTTTCATGGTCGGATCGATACCGGCTTTGATCACCAGATCCTTGTATTTGGTCATAAAGGAGATGGCGGCAAAACCGTCGGTTTCGGCCAGGTTCTTCTCGAAGAAAGGCAGGTATTTCACGTCCCCGCTTTCGGCGTAGATATCGCCGATCGCAGACAGCAATTCGCTGCTCTTGGTGTTTTCCAGTTTGGCGGCGTATTCCAGGGCGGTGGCGTTGTCCTTCTGGCTCAATACGTTGAGCGCTGCGCCGACCACGCTGCTGGCCTTGTCCTTGTCGATGGCTTGTTTGGCCAGTTGAACCACCTCGGCGTCATCCGCTTCGCTCAACCGGTCGAAGGCGGAGGCGCGCACTTCCGAGCGGGGGTCATTGACCGCCATCTCGCGGACTTTTTTCGTCAGGGCATCGTTGTCCAGGTTGGCATTGTGGAGGCCGATCGCGCGGATAGCCCAGAATTTATCGTTCAGTGCCTTCTGGTACATGGCTTTGATGCCGGCATTGTCCTCGCCTTCGAGCTGCTGGATGGCTTCCAGGCGGTCCAGGAGGCGGGGTGCGTGGTCGAACTGGAACAGGAGTTCGTCCTGGCTCTTGTTCTCGTGACGAATGGCCAGCAGTTCCCGTTCCGGATCGAAGTTGATCAGCGCCGGTTTTTCATTGACCGGGAAGGTGAAGGTCTGCTTCCTTTCATCGACCTTGATGGCCTGCCGGGTTTTCTTGCCGTCGGCGGTGTAAATGTCCACAGCGGTCGGCAGGATGAAGATGGCGGGTCCGGAATCGGCGGTTTGGGTTTGTTCGACGGTCACGGTGGCCATTTTCTGATCGGCGTCATACCCCGTTTCGACGTTGAGCACCGGATGGCCTTTATCCAGGTACCATTGGTTGAAGAACCAGTTGAGGTCCTGCCCGGAGACCGCTTCAAAAGCCATGCGCAGGTTGTGCACCTCGACAGCCGTTAAGGCATTCTTGGTGAGGTACAACTTCAACCCTGCAAAGAAAGCGTCGTCGCCCAGGTAGGTGCGCAGCATGTGCAGTACGGAACCGCCCTTGTTGTAGCTGTGCGCATCGAACATATCTTCGCGATCCTCGTAGCCGAAATTGATCAGCGGGTGGAAATCACCGGAATTGTAATACCCGCTCCACTCTTCGAGCAGGTGGTAATCGGCGGCGTCGCGGCCGTGTTTGTGCTCCATCCAGAGGTATTCGCTGTAATTGGCAAACCCTTCGTTGAGGGTCAGGTTGGCCCAGCTTTCGCAGGTCACATAATCGCCGAACCAGTGGTGGAACATTTCGTGGGCAACCACCTTTTCGTTCGTATGCTCGTCGATGAGGTCTTCAGCGTGGCGTTGCATGAAATCGCCGAAAATAACCGCGGTCGTATTTTCCATGGCGCCGGAGACGTAATCCCGGACGACCACCTGGGAGAACTTCGGCCAGGGGTATTTCACGCCGATTTTTTCGGAGAAAAAGCTCAGCATTTCGGGAGTATACGGGAAGATCGCCTTGGCGTCTTTTTCGAATTCCGGTTCAACGTAGTAGTTAACCGGAATGCCCTCCCATTGGTCCTTGACGGTGGCAAATTCGCCGATGGCCATCATGAAAAGGTAGGGGGCATGGGGCATATCCATTTTCCAGTAATCGGTGCGGGTACCGTCCGGGTTATCGGTTGAGCTCACCATGAGTCCGTTGGACAGGGTAGTGAACCGCTTGTCAACGGTGATGTAGATCTCCTCAGTGGTCCGTTCGTTCGGCTTGTCGATGGTCGGGAACCAGCGGGAGTTGGATTCGGTCTCGCCCTGGGTCCAGATCTGCTGGGGCTTGTTCGGATCTTCGCCGGTCGGGTTGATGAAGAACAGGCCCCGGTCGGAGGTGATGGCCGCACTGCCGCCGTCGCCTTTCGGGCTGGCTACGTAGTCGATGAAAACGGTGTATTCCTGATCGCGGGTGTATTCTTTCCCGAGTTGGATGGTGATCTGTTCGCCGTCGTAATCGTATTTCAGATCCTGGGCGCCGCCTGCCATCCTGACCTGGTTGAATTTAAACCCTTTGGCGTCGAGGGTCAGGGTAGAAACCGGATAGAATTGCGGTTTGAACCTGAGCGTGGCCTTGCCCATTACTTTTTCGTTCGCCCAGTCGAAACTGACTTCCAGCTTGGTATGCAGGAGGTCGTTGGTCCGGGTATGGCTGGCATTGTACGGCGGCAGCGCGTACGATTCGATCCGGTCGGTATCGGCTACATCGTATTCAGACGGGCGGTCGCCGGTCACGACCATCGTATCGAGTTGTCTGTACTCGGTGTCCGATTCTGTATTGCCGGTCGTGGTGGTTGTTGTAAGGCTTGCCTGTTTCGGGGTGTTGCAGGCAAAAATGGAGACGGCAATTGCACTGATCGTCAGAGCGCGCAGGAACTGCCCAAAGAGCTGGTGAATCATGTCGGATAATAAGTTAATAATCCGGCAAAGGTAAGCGACGCCCGGGAATCCTCCTAGTAAAAACCCGACAGAGGTGGCCAAGTGTCTGAACTTTTGCCGATGAGATTATTAAACGTTAGATTTTTTTTGATTTGTATTGAGGGAAGCAGAAGAATACAATAAAAATGAAAGTCAAGCTAACTTTAAAGCTACTTCGAGAGTCAGCCATAGATTTTTCCCCGTTTTTTTACCGCTTCAATAATTTCTTTCCGTTCTTCTTCCAAATTTTGGTACATGGAGATAGCCGTCATTTCAAAAAAATCGCAGAAATACGGGTCAGAACAATAAATTCTCTTTGCTGTGCTGATAATTACAAACCGAAGATCCGTTTGGGCATTTTGAAGGTCGATCAAGTCAACCGGTATGCCGAGTTGACCGGACAGATTGATTTTATGGTCGAATAAATCAACGGGGTTCAGGCGATTTGAGAACTCGGTAATTACCGCAATATCGACGTCGCTATCCGGGCCGGCGGAACCGTCTGCCCGGCTACCGAAGAGGTAAATCCCCTTGATTCCGGTAAGGTTTGCTGACAAATAATCGATTATTTTGGTTTCCAGATCCATCATTCTTCAAAATAGCTTCACCTGCCCGTTGTCCTCGATATCAAAGTCGATGCTGTCGCCGGGGCCGTATTTTTTCTCCGGTGAATCGGTTTCTTCCGCTTTTTCAGCGGCCGGTTTCTTTTTTTCCGGTGCAGCGGCTTTAGCTTTTTCAACCGGCATTTCATCTTCCATTTCCTCTTCTTCGACGGGCGGAGCCGGTTTGATAGCGGCTTTTTTCTCCGGTTTTGCGGTTTCCAGCGACTTCACGGTGAGGGCTTTGAAGTCGCCGAGCTTGTTGCCAAGCGCTTTCCAGCCTTTGACGTCGATGAATTCCGCGATGTCCAGGTCGGCTTCGAATTTCTCGTTCTTCACCTTCCAGGTATATTTCACTTTGGGGGTTTCCTGTGTGGAGGCGTACAGCAATTTGGTACTCTTGTGCTCGTTGAGGAAGTTGAACCGCTGATTGAGGGACGCCGTCTCGATCTTGAAGCGTTTGACCATGGTCCAGGATTTATTCCCTTCGAAATAGACCACGTTGACCACCAGATCGGGCGTGAATTTCCGGATTTCAAACAGATCATCCGGGTTGAACCGCTTGGTCAGGTCCATTTCCGTGATTTCGTATTCGCCGTTCTTATAGATCAGGAACAGCGAATCCCCGGTATCAAAAGCGCCGAGATGTAGGCCGCGTTCGTCGGTATTGAGCCGGCCGCTGACCTCGTCCATCCAGACTTCCAGGGCGCCCAGCGTGGACTTGCCGACTTCCTTGAGGGTGACCTTGCGCACCGGGTAACGGGTCAGGATATTCCCTTGCGAGCCGCGCCCCTTGATGGCAATCGTGCCGAAATCGAAGTCGAATAACTTGATCTTGGCCTTGCAGCCCTGGGTGAGCTGCACGCTGATCACTTCGGCCTCGCCGTTGGGGTTGGCGGTGAAATACAGGATCTTGGACCCCTTGGTACCGATGGTAAGATCGTATTCCTTATCGCGCGTAATGGCCGTAACGTTGAACCGCTTGACCATGGCGCGCCCGCTCTTGCCGTCTACATAAGCCAGGTTGTAGGTCGTCCGGTCGTCGTTCTTTTTCCAGACGTCCACGTGCATGATATCCTTGCCCACGAAGACCTTGTCGGCGATGCGGGACACCTGGAATTTGCCGTCGCGGCGAAAAACGATGATGTCGTCGATATCGGAGCAGTCGCAAACGAATTCGTCCTTTTTCAAACCCCAACCGATGAAGCCCTCTTCGCGGTTGACGTAGAGTTTGGCGTTGTTGGCCACCACTTCCGTCGTCTGGATGGCGTCGAAGGTGGTGATCTCCGTTTTGCGTTCGCGGCCTTTGGCGTATTTTTCCAGGAGGCGTTCGTAGTAGGCGATCGTATACTCCGTGAGGTTGGCCAGGTGATGCTTGACCTGCTCCAGTTCTTCATGGAGTTTGGCGATCAGTTCATCGGCCTTGAAGGAGTTGAACTTGGAGATCCGCTTGATCTTGATCTCGGTCAGGCGGATGAGGTCGTCTTCGGTCACGTCGCGCAGCAGGCGCAGGCGTTGATCGTCGGGTTTGGGCTTGTCACTTGGGCCGGCCACATATTTTTTCAACCCCAGGTCGATCGTTTGCAGGACGGCTTCCCAGGTTTCGCATTCTTCGATATCGCGGTAGATCCGTTTTTCAATGAAGATCTTTTCCAGGCTGGCGAAATGGAGTTTTTCCTCCAGTTCGGCTTTCTGGATCTCCAGTTCCTGGCGGAGCAGTTCGCGCGTCTGCCAGGTACAGGCCTCGAGGATATCCTCCACGCTGACGAAGTGGGGCTTGTCCTCGATGATCACGCAAGCGTTGGGCGAGATCGGCGCCTCGCATTTGGTAAAGGCGTAGAGGGCATCGATGGTTACGTCCGGCGAAACGCCCGGCGCCAGTTCGATGAGGATCTCCACTTCGGCGGCCGTATTGTCGGTCACCTTTTTGATCTTGATCTTGCCCTTGTCGGAGGCCTTGAGGATGCTTTCGATCAGGCTGGTGGTGGTTTCGCCGTAGGGCAGTTCCCGGATGGCGAGGAGTTGCTTGTCGAGCTTTTCGATCTTGGCGCGGACCTTCACTTTACCCCCGCGTTTGCCGCCGTTGTAGTCGGACACGTCGATGGAGCCGCCGGTCTGGAAATCGGGGTAAATTTTGACCTTCTTTCCCTGGAGGATCTTGATGGAGGCCTTGATCAGTTCGATGAAATTATGCGGCAGGATCTTGGTGGAAAGGCCGACTGCGATCCCGTCGGCGCCCTGGGCCAGCAGGAGCGGGAATTTCATGGGCAGCGCCACGGGTTCGCGCTTGCGGCCGTCGTAGGAGAGCTGCCATTCGGTGGTTTGCGGGTTGAAGGCGACCTCCAGTGCGAACTTGGTCAGGCGCGCTTCGATGTAGCGGGAGGCGGCGGCGCTGTCGCCGGTGCGGATATCGCCCCAGTTGCCCTGGGTATCGATCAGCAGGTCCTTCTGGCCGAGGTTGACGAGCGCATCCCCGATGGCGGCATCCCCGTGCGGGTGGAACTGCATGGTCTGCCCGATCACGTTGGCGACCTTGTGGAAGCGGCCGTCGTCCATTTCCCGGAGGGCGTGGAGGATGCGCCGCTGCACGGGCTTCAATCCGTCGATGATGCCGGGTACGGCCCGTTCGAGAATTACATAGGAAGCGTAATCGAGAAAATACTCCTCGTACATCCCGCCGAGGGTGATGATATGCCCTTGTCCGTTGCCGTTTTGGGGCGTGGGATCGCCTGCGTCGCTTTTGCCTTTAGCCATAAAGAAACCTGGTTAACCTGGGTTGCGCGAATTTGTGCAAAAGTAGTGGAAATATTTGGATTTCGGAAAGGCTTAAACAATTTTTTTGTTTAAAAATACAGATTTCAATCTTTATGTTTTAAAACAGGCCCATTATTGGTTCCTTGCCCTTCTTTTTGTGAACGACTGGAGTAGGAGTATGAATTGGGAGGATAGGAGGTTTACGAAACCGGGTAGGTTTCGCAAACCAGCTTCCCGCTGCCTCAACTTTTACATTTCACATTCCCCCTTTTACATTTTGCATTCACTCAATCCCGTCCATATTTCTTCATCAGCTCCAGCACCTCATCCACCGGCAATTCCTCCACGGTCCGTCCGTTCCCGGTCATGGTCTCGGCGGCAAAAAGCGAGTTGATGACGGCCTCTTCCGTGGCTTCGATGACGGCGAGAAAGAGCGGCGATATGGCGTCGTTGTGCAGGATGGACTGGTTTAAAACCGGGCTTTCCATGTTGTAGGGCACGCGAAGACCTTCTGCCGTCGAAAAGGCGATGACATAATCCCCGCTGCCGTTGCTGGCGATGCCGCCGGTACGCCCGAGGCCGAGCATGGCGCGTTTGGCCAGCCGTTTGAGGTTGCGCGCGTCGAGCGGGGCGTCGGTGGCCACGACGATCATGCAGGAACCGTCGCCGTTTTCTTCGAGCTGCCGGCGGAAGGCGTATTGCTTCAATTCCCGGCCGACGGGCACGCCGTTGATGGTGAGCACGCCGCCGAAATTGGTCTGCACCAGCACGCCGACGGTGTATCCGCCCAAGGTGGCGGGCAGTTTTCGTGAGGCCGTGCCGATACCGCCCTTGAAGCCGAAGCAGACGGTACCTGTTCCGGCGCCGACGTTGCCTTCCGGTACCGGTCCATCCTTTGCAGCGGCGATGGCGGCCAGTACGTGTTCTCTCGTGAGGTGGCGGCCGCGGATATCGTTGAGCCCGCCGTCGTTGGTTTCGCCAACCACGGCATTGACGGAGCGCACCTCCTCGTTACCTTCCTGCGCCAATGTATAGTCGATGAGGGCGTCCATGGCGGTAGGTACGCTGAGGGTGTTGGTGAGGACGATCGGCGTTTCCAGGTTGCCCAGTTCTTCCACCTGGGTATACCCCGCGAGTTTGCCGAACCCGTTGCCCAGGAAGATGCCGGCGGGGACTTTTTGCTGAAAGACCGGTCCGTCATAGGGCAGGATGGCGGTAGCGCCGGTCCGGATATGATCCCCTTCGATGAGGGTGAAATGGCCGACCTTCACGCCGGTGACGTCCGTGATGGCGTTGTGCGCGCCCAGCGGCATTACGCCGATGACAATACCCAGATCCCGGGGCCGGTTTTGGGCGTGACTTGTGATGGATGACAGCGTCAAAAGGGTGCAAGTTATGGTTGAAAATCTCATTTGGAATTGATGCGCCACGCCGCGGCGTGGTTGATTGATTCGATTGATTCGATTGGTCGATTGGTCGATTGATTCGATTGATTCGATTGTTTCGATTGTTTCGATTAAAAAACTTTAACAAGCGCTTAACGTATAAAATCCAATTTCAGACGTTATGATACGCGTAACCAAAATTACAACAAATGATTAAAAGATTGACTGTATTGGCTGTGCTGTTGACCTTTGTTGCCGGTCTGCCTGCGCAAGGGTTGAAGGACCTGATGAATAAAGCAAAGAAAGAACTCAACGGCGGCTCGGACGACGAAACCGGGTCGGGCCTGAAGGAAGCGCTGAACGCAGGCGTGAAAGAGGCGGTGGATTTTCTGTCCACTCCCGACGGCTACTACAAGAGCGCGTACAAGATCCTGTTGCCGGAAGAAGTGTTGGAAGTCACGGGCAAGCTCAAGTCGGTACCCGGTTTTGCGGATGTAGAAGACCAGCTGATCGAAAAGATGAACCGCGCGGCTGAAGACGCCGCTTCCAAAGCCACTCCCATCTTTGTGGACGCCATCAAACAAATGACCTTCAAGGACGCCATGAACATACTCATGGGCCAGAAGGACGCGGCCACCCGATACCTGGAGCGCACCACCTTCGACGGACTGTACAATGCCTTCAAACCGGTGGTCGTCGAATCCCTCGACAAGGTGAACGCCCGCACGTACTGGCGCGGCGCCGTGACGGCCTACAACAAGATCCCGTTCGTGAAAAAGACCAATCCTGAACTGGACGATTACGTGACCCGCAAAGCGCTTTCCGGCCTTTTCGGCATGATCGAAACCAAGGAAGCCGATATTCGTTCCAACCCGGCAGCCCGTACGTCGGAATTGTTGAAAAAGGTATTCGCCAAGCAGGACAAATAACCCGTAGTGGCGACCCTTGTGGTCGCCATACCCTTGTGGTCGCCATACCCTTGTGGTCGCCATACCATCAGTAAGAGCAGTCATCCGCCCGCAGGCGGTCAGTCATTTCCCGCAGATTTCGCGGATCAATGCAGAAAAGCAGGCATCAATCCGTCTGCGAGATCTCCGAAATCTGCGGAAAAAGATCAATCATCATAATGGAACCGGCACTGGTTCGTCACCTCTTCGCGAGCGGCTCTGCCTTGATGCGGCTACCTGCAAGCCTCCGACCACACTACTGGACATTTTTACAAAAGGGGCAAAAAGAGCCCGAGAGCCCGACTTCGCCCCAAGCTCCGTCGGATGGAAAATGAGTGAGCGAGAGCGTGAAGGCGTTGCTTTTCAGGCTCTCGCTGATTCTTTGATTTGTCCCCTCTTCTCATTTTGTCCAGTAGCATGGCCTCTGACTTATCTTACAAAAAATCCTCTAAATTACGCCCCCTTTATTCAACTGCGACCTTTCCACGCGCTACTATCCGGCTGTCCTCCCAAACCTCATAAAAGTACAAACCTGACGGCAGGCGGCTCACTTCAATTGCATTGTCCCGGCCGGATAAAACCCGGTTCACCACCTCACGGCCTTGCGCATCCAAAAGCCGGAAAAGCGCTTTTGCTGTTCTATCGGATGACAGTTGAACAGACAAGACGTCCCTTGCCGGGTTTGGCGATACCCTAATCTGGCCGGTTATAGGGTCGCCCACAGCATCAATGACTACCTGCACGATGTGGCAAAGCGTATCAGCCCCCCGCGGATTTTCCACAGCAAGGCAAACTTCATAGGCGCCGGGAGCCTCGTAGATATGCGTCGAGTGCATAAGTGTATCCGTAGTCCCATCGCCGAAATTCCAGGACCATGACCGGATATCGTGCCGGGAGCTGTCTCGAAAAACGACCTCCAGGCCCGATGACTCGTATTGCCAGGCAGCTTGCGGAGGAGACCGCAGGGTATCGCAGGGGCTGCCTTCCAGAGGGCCCAGACGGAAATTTGGGAAATTGGGCAAACTGAAGGCGTTCTTTGAAGGCATTTCAATACAATGTTGGCAGACATCGCAACTATCCCCGGGGAGGTCCGGGTGGTTAATGACGTGCAGGTAGTGGACTGAGTTATTGCTGCTGATATAAATCTTCCCGTCCGGGGCCAATTGGGCCATATAAAAAGTAGTGGCAAAAACAGGAGGATCAAGGAATCCGTCCCATATCGCAATGGTATCTTTAGATTCAGCGATATTATCTGCCCAAAGATCGTATTGATATAAATATTTGAAGGAAGGCACATACAAAAATCGGGAATTAGGTGAAATAGCAACTCCACCCGATGAAGCACTGTCTGCGTAAACCCATTGAATTGGGGCACTTAAATTCCCGGTACAACGGTCGAAGCTATACACGCTGATATAAATATCGTCACCGAGATATCCAGTTAGATGGACATTGGCAAATTTTGTTCCATCAGGAGAAAAGACAGCCTGACCAATGGCCGGTGAAGGAATAGGTTCCCCAATAGTTTGAAAACCCTTACTGTTTATTCCATTTGGGGTAACCAAAAAGCGGTAGTATAGGTTAGATCCAAATTCACGTAATAACACCCACCAATCCCGGCCGTTAGCGTGTCGGGTTGCAGTCAATTTTCCGAGTTCATAAATATCTTGTTTGACTATTTCATTCTTTTTCACAACGGTTCCATAAATATTTTGGTTCATATCAATTAGGGAGAAATAAAATCTTTTACTATTTGAAGAAGTTTGGTTTTCATTAGATTCTCTATCCATGTGTAATAAATAAAACAAGGAATCACTTTCAGGCACAGGTAATATTATGGCTCCCTGGTCAAGAACATATCCATAATCCTGCCATGAAATTGCAAGTTGACCTGGGTTCAATCCATCCCCATTCTCCATTATTTCATTCAAGGCATTGAATAGACTAATACCATTGGTATAAAAAAGCAGATGGCCGGAAGCATCCGAAATGCTCGCGTTAGTAAGGTAAAAGCCCATTCCCCTAAATTCATAGTAAATATCAGGTGGAGAAGTGTTAAAATCAATAACAGTTCCGGCAAAGTCTATATCCGTTAAACTGTTTTTACCTAATAACCAAACATAATCGTATTTCTGCCCCGCCAACAAAACCGGAGCAAAGATCATCGCCAGCAGTATTTTCCTGTTCATAGCAACGGGGTTTTTACACAGCACCTTAATGGTTCAATTTTCCTGATTTTTATCGATTTCCACCCTGGTTTTGTCTGAAAATGACCTATATTTGACCCCGTCCATCGAACCTGCGGGCAAATTTGCTTGTTTCCTTGCCGAATAATAGCCCAACTATTTTCATTTTTGAATGAGGCATCCATATCGATGCTGATCAGGTTTGAGTAGCATCCAATCCGGTTCTTTGCTTTGCATGCAGGCTCAATCCTTCAGTTCCCTGCCTCGCCGGTCTCCGGCGGCCAAAGCCTATGGCGACGGCACGCAGGCAGGCTGGATTCCTCGATTCCTCGCATTGAATTGAACAAACCCATAGAACAATGGAAAAAGTGTCCAACGTGCTTAGAGTATTATTCATGCTGTTTTTATTCGGCATTTGTTATTTTCTGTTTTTTATGCCGCAGATTATGAATTAGCAGTATTCTGTATCGCGGTTTTCTGCCTTCTTCCACCCAGGTCTTTTTCAAAGCCGCCTGGATATTAAACGGTCGCCCTTTGTGCTGGTTGAGCGAATCATGGCAGTTACGCCCTGTGCGCCGGTTCTTTAAAAACAAAGCGCGTGGCTTCCTCCACCTTGCCTTTAAATTTTCCCCTACGCCGAAACCTGTTTAACGTCCGTCCCGAATGCCCCGATTATAATCCGGCATTCAAAAATAAATAAACCCTCGAAATTTCTTTTTGTCCGTTTTCCCAGACCATGTGCCATAATCAATTCCTCGATTCCCCAGTTCCTCAATTCCTCAGTTCCTCAATTCCTCGATTCCTCATCTCCTCATCCCCCATTCCTCCCCATAATTTCCCTACATTTGCCAACCCTAAACGAATCGAACTATGTCGCCACTCATCGAATGCGTGCCCAATTTCAGCGAGGGCCGCGATATGACCGTCATCAAACAGATCACCGATGCCATCGAAGCCGTCGAAGGCGTCAAATTGCTGGACGTCGATCCGGGCAAGGCTACCAACCGGACGGTGGTCACCTTTGTCGGAGCGCCCCAACCGGTGATCGAAGCCGCCTTTGCCGCCATCCGGACCGCCGCCCGCCTGATCGACATGAGCAAACACCAGGGCGAACACCCGCGCATGGGCGCTACCGACGTCTGCCCGCTGATCCCGGTCGCCGATATCTCAATGGAGGAATGCGTACAATGGGCCCGGAAACTGGCGCAGCGCGTCGGGGAGGAACTGGAGATCCCGGTGTACCTGTACGAAAGCGCCGCTACCCGCCCCGAGCGCCGAAACCTGGCCGCTATCCGGTCGGGCGAATACGAGGCCCTGCCGGACAAGCTTGCCAAGGCTGAGTGGAAACCCGATTTTGGTCCTGCAAAATTCAATGCACGGGCAGGCGCTACTGTTATTGGAGCGCGCGATTTCCTGATCGCCTACAACGTGAACCTCAATACGACTTCCGTCCGGCGGGCCAACTCCGTGGCGTTCGACGTGCGGGAACAGGGCCGCATCCTCCGGGACGGCGATCCGATCACCGGGCCGGTCATCAAGGATCATGACGGCGAACCGGTGCGGCAACCTGGCATGTGCAAGGCGGTCAAGGCCATCGGCTGGTATATCGAAGAGTACGGCATTGCACAGGTCTCGATGAACCTGACGGACATCAATCAGACCCCCCTCCACACTGCCTTCGAAGCGTGTTGCGAGAGCGCCGGCAACCGCGGCATGCGGGTAACGGGGTCGGAACTGGTCGGCCTGATGCCCCTGAAAGTGATCCTGGACGCCGGGCGCCATTTCCTGAAAAAACAACAGCGGTCGGTGGGCGTCTCCGAGGAGGAGATCATCAAGATCGCCGTCAAGTCGATGGGGCTGGACGAACTGGGGCCCTTCGATCCCGGGAAGAAGATCATCGAATACCAATTGAGGGATGCCGCTTCCACCCGGCTTCAGGATATGAACCTCCGGATATTTGCCAATGAAACGGCCGCCGAAAGCCCCGCACCCGGCGGCGGCTCCATTGCGGCTTATGTGGGCGCGCTCGGGGCGTCGCTCGGGGTGATGGTCGCCAACCTCTCCAGCCATAAGCGCGGCTGGGACGACCGCTGGGAGGAATTCTCCGCCTGGGCCGAAAAAGGACAGCAGATCAAGGACGCCCTGCTCCGGCTGGTAGACGAAGATACCCAAGCCTTCCAGGGGATCATGGAGGCCTTCCAGCTCCCTAAAGGGACGGACGCCGAAAAGGCGGCGCGAAAACAGGCCATCCAGGCTGCCACCAAACAGGCCATCGAAACGCCGTACCGGACCATGGAACTCGCCTTTTCTTCTTTCGAATTGCTGGAGCAAATGGTCAGAACGGGCAATCCCAACTCCATCAGCGACGGGGCAGTGGGCGCGCTCTGCGCCAGGGCCGCCGTACACGGCGCGTACCTCAACGTAACGATCAACGCCAAAGACCTCGACGACAAGGCGTATACCGCCGAACTGCTCCGCAAAGGAAAGGAAATGGCCGAAGCCGCCGACCGGATGGAGCAGGAGATCGTGGCGCTGGCGCGGTCGGGGATGTAGCCCCTTATATGCTGCCCGGTTTTTTGGATGCAGAGAGCGGGAGAGCGGGTGAAACGCAATACCTTCACCCACTCTCCCCCTCACCAAGTCGCCCCCCACTCATTCGGCCCGGCACGTTGGCATCTTCAGATCCTCACTTCCTCCCCAGGATACCGCCGGCGATACAGCGTTCAATTCCTCCCCCGACCGCCGTAGCTCATCAAGAGCGAAGGAGGTAATTCCTCAGTTCCTCGATTCCTCGATTCCTCGATTCCTCAGTTCCTCAGTTCCTCAGTTCCTCGATTCCTCGATTCCTCAGTTCCTCGATTCCTCCATTTCTTAGTTCCTCCCCCTCAAAGGCCCACAAAACAGCCAACAATCAGGGGCAATAATTTCAAACAAAAAATTTAAAAATTGTTTTAAAAGACCTCTTTACAGGCTACATTTCACCCAACCCCCTTAAAACAAAGGGAGTGTGATTCAAAATTTGTTGAAAATTTTTTGTTTAAACTATTGACAAATACAAACATTTGATGTATATTTGCTGTGAAATAACTTTCTATGACCATGGAACTGCAAGTTTTAGTCAGTAAAAAAGGAACGAAAGTTGTCACGGCAACGGATCTGCACCAGGCATTGGAAATGCCGAATCACCACTACTCGGTGAATGTAAAAAAGTGGCTGAATGACTTTTATGATTTTGAAGACGGTATCCGCAAGCCGGTCCGGATGCAGGATTTTGCCCCCCGGAAGGTCGGCGACAATCCCATTCTCGACGATTACTACCTTTCTATAGAATTTGCCAAAAAAATCACGCTCTATTCCAGGAGCAAGTTCAAGCTTCGGTTTGCCAAGTGGTTCGACCGGCTGGAAATGGAAGAAGGCAGCCTGCGCAATCTGAGCCAGGAACAGGCCCTCCACCTCGCCGAACTGACCAAGGCCATGAGCCGGGTTTCCTGCCAGGAAGCCGCCGAGCGCGAGCATCTTCGCACGTACAAATCCCGCAATGAAGGGCAGGCCAACAACTGGTGGGGCTATCGCGCGGAAGTGCTTGGATACACAGCCGAAGAACTCCGGGATAAACTGCGCCGCCACGGCAAAAGCGCCCAGGGGAAAAACCAGCGGCAGCTACTTGCTTCCGTTGACAAATACGAGCTTGTGCGCGCCGGAGTGATCGACCTGTTTGTTTCCATCGGGAAAACAGCTGAATATGCCCGCCAGATGGGCGACCTGGCCAAGTCCTTCGCCAAAGGATTTGCCCTGGAGATCACCGACGACCGCGATGGGATGGACCTCTTTTCCTCTACAGCCAATGCCAACGCATTTCGCGAACTGCAGGCTTTTATGCTGGATGCTGCCTGAGGATTGTTAAGCTTGCAAAGATTGACAAGCCTTAGCTTAAATCCATCCACTTGGGAAACTGATTTTCCGAATTTGACGCCATCAGGTTTATCTTTGCCATGGATATATCCGGACAACCCGACGAAGTCGGAGCCATTGAACAAAGTCCGGGGCAATGGAGTTTGAAGTCGAATTAAAAACCCAACATATGGAAATGCTGACCAATGCCGTAGCGTGGTTTGAGATTCCGGTCACCAACTTTGAACGGGCTCAAAAGTTTTACAGCGCCATCTACGACTATGAAATGCCGGAATTCCCCATGGCCCCCGGCTACAGAATGGGCATCCTGCTGTATGATCAGCCCGGCGGCGGAATCGGCGGCGCTATCATGCAAGGGGAAGGATACAATCCTACCAGCTCCGGTTCAAAAGTATACCTGAATGGCGGAAAAGACCTCAATACCGTCCTGGACCGGGTTGAAGCCGCCGGCGGGAAAATCGTGTTGAATAAAACCCTGATCACGCCCGAGTTGGGCTATTTTGCTGCTTTTGAAGATACGGAAGGCAATCATATTTACCTTCATTCTATGGCGTGAGGGGTCGGAACTTCGACTTCGCTCAGTCCCCTGAAGGTCAGGTTTTAAACCTCGTTCTCAATTCCGGTCAATACCAATCAGCCGTCGTAATGACGAAATGCTGCCGTACCTGAAGACTGCCAACTGCCAACTGAAGAACTGCCAACTGATCTCACTCCCGCAGATCCTCCACATGGTACCCCTGGTACTTGTTCTTATCAAAGGAGAAGTAATTGGCGGCAAAACTCTTGTTGGGCGTAAATTGCTCAATGGAAAAGGTGTACCGCGATCCGTCGCGGGCAAAGGCCTTGACGCTCATGATCTCGTTCTTACCCTTATTGACCTCCATGCGCAGTTTGGCGTATTCAGAATTCTTATCCAGCGGTTTGAATTCCACTTCCTGAACGACTACACCGCCCTTGCTGTATTCATTCAGCAATTGGTACACGAATTCTCCTTTCTGGTAAAAGTTAAAAATAGATTCCGGCGTCAGCAGGCTGCCGGCGGTTTCTTCCGGGTCGGGCAGGTCGTTGATCTGTACCTCTTTGTTGCCGTGCAGGATCATCCACAAGGCCTTGCCGTCCGATAAAACGGATTGAGCCGGCAGCTCCAGCCAATATTTGGCGCCTTGCCTGGCGATTTTACCTTTCTGAACCTCCTTGTCCTTTTCCGGGAGTTCGATCTCCAACTTAAAGGCTGCTTCAAGCGACTGATAGCCGTCGTATTTCTTGCGGAGTTTGTCCAGGATCGTTTTGGCTTCCGGGTCCGATTCGCTGGCTTTGACGTATTGGGTGTTCTGACCGGTGGCGGTAAGCCCCCAAAAAGTGATCAAAACCAGGAATGAAATCTGCTTTCTCATATGGTATTTCATGGTTTTCAATACAAGTTATTCAACGCTATTCTGACGCTGTTTATTCCTGGATGGAACGCCGCGGGGACGTTAAAGTTTGTTAACAAATCGGCATGGCCATTAAAAACTGCTCGTGCGAAAAAACTTTTTACCGCATTTTGTCGTACATTTGCATAGCGAATTCACGATATAGCAACCCTGCCACTATCTTTACACCTTAGAAAATAAAATACCCTCCTGAGCAACGGTCAAATAATTACTTCCCGATTTCAGTCGTTTAGTAAAGATTTAAGCGATTGACAATGAGCTTATTCAAGCTAAACGACTGAACTAAAGAGGGAAGTCGGTTTTTGACCGATACTAAACGGTTTAAGCGCCGTAAGCTTTGATTTCCACCGAACGATTGATTGCGAATTATTGTAAAATCGGCATGGCCGTCTTATTTGACCGTTCCACGAAATACCGGAAAGCATGAATAAAATTCTTCTTTTTGCCGCCGCCAGTACGGCGCTTCTCCTGAGTTCCTGCCGTCAGTTTGATGACCTCCAGGATATTTCCAGTATCGACTATGAAGCGGAATACGCTATCCCATTGGTCAATACCAGCTTGTCCCTGGAAGATATCCTGGTCAAACTGGAGGATAACTCTGTCATCTTTATCGACCCTGACGGGCTCATCCGCTTCAAATACAGCGGGGATGTGATCACCAAGACCAGCGACGAGGTCTTTGCCGCCATCAACGAAACACTGGCCCAGTACCCGGTCATTCCGGTGCTTTCCAAAAAACAAGCCCTGCCCTTTTCCTCTCCCGACGGTTTGCAAATGGACCGTCTCGACCTGAAAGGGGGCACCTTTATCTATGCCTTCAATAACCCCAATACCCAACCGGTATCCGTAACGATCACGCTGCCCCAGGTGACAAAGGACGGCGTTCCGATGTCCTTCCATGTGAATGTACCGGCCTACAGCGGTTCGGGCAATCAACCCATCGGCACAAATTTCCTGATCCCGGCCTCTCTGGCGGATTACCGGATCGTACCGGACCAGGATTCCGTGTATATTGAATATGAAGCCCTGACCTCATCCGGCGCTTCCGTCAACCTGTCCAATTTCCTGGTACGGATCGAAAACCTGTCCTTCTATTATGCGGAAGGATACCTGGGCAACCAGCTCTATGAAGGCGGCCGGGATACCATTGAGATCGACTTTTTCGAAAAATGGATCAAAGGGGATATTTATTTCGAAAATCCGAAGATCACTTTCAATTTTGAAAACTCCTTCGGCATCCCCACCCGGTCCATCATCAATGTCTTCAATATTTTCACCGTCCGCGGAGATGTGCTGCCCCTTGAAAGCGAGTACATCACCGATGGCATCGACTTCCCCTACCCCAGCCTTTCAGAAGTGGGCCAGGTCAAATCAACGGCATTTGTATTCACCAAGAACAACAGCAATATTGACGTCGTTTTGGGCGCCGGACCGGTTGCCATCGACTACGATGTCAACGCCTTTACCAATCCCGATAACAATACCACCATCCGGGGCTTCATTACCGACAGCAGTTATTACAAGGTGCGGGTTGATGTAGAACTCCCATTGCACGGACGTGCCAGCGACTTCATAGCGCGGGATACCTTTGCCATTGATTTTTCCAATTTCACGGATGTGCGCGCCGCCGAGTTCAAACTGGTGGCCGACAATCACCTGCCGCTGTCGGTGGATGTGCAGGGCTATTTCCTGGATGAGAACGGGGTTGTGCTGGATTCCCTGATGAACGGGCAGCAGCGACTGGTAGAATCCGGACAAGTCAATGCCGACGGCATTGTAAGCCAGCCCCGCCAAACCGTCACCTTTGTGAATTTCCCGGGCGATCGGTTCTTCGGCATCAAACCGGCCAAAGAATTGCTGATCGTTGCCGGGTTTTCAACCGCCAACAACGGGCAAGGCTCGGTCAAAGTCCTGGCCAATCAGAATATCGACATCCGGCTCGGCGCCATCCTCACGGTCGGCGATCAGTAACCTTAAAAACCAAACACGAACATGAAGCGAACAATTGGCCTTGTGCTGCTTTTCCTGAGCGGGATAGCCGTCGTATCTGCCCAACAGGAACTGGGTACCTCCCTGATATTCGACAACTGGTCGGCCAACCGCCTGAATCCCGCGCTCTGGCCCGAAGGCAAGATCGTGGTGGGCGGCCCGGGCATCTACAACAACCTGCTGGTCACCAACATTACCTACAACGATCTTTTTTCAACTTCTGCTGAAGGGAAAACCGTTTTGCACGTCAACCAGGCCATTGCTCTGCTGGACGACCAAAACCAGGTCCACGAATCCATGGACATCGAATCCCTGAGCCTCGGACTCCGGTTTGGGAAAGTCGCCCTGAGCCTGAGCCACGCCGTCCGGTTCAACGCCTTCCTCGACTACCCGAAAACGCTGCCGCAACTGATCTGGCAGGGCAACGCCCAATTCATCGGCCAGGAAGTCGGTTTCGGCCCCAACGTTCAACTCAACAGCTTCAACGAGCTCAGCCTCGGCCTGGCCTATGAGATCACCAAAGGCCTGACCCTCGCCGGGAAAGTAAAATACCTGAACGGGATCGCCAGCGTTTCGACCGAAAGAACCGATCTCCGCCTCTATACCAGCGACGATGCTTACCAACTGACTCTCAACGCCGATTACCGGGTCAATTCGGCCGGCGCCCTGGATTACGACGGCTTCAGCGAACTGACCCTCGATTATGATTTCGGACGGTTTAAAACGGAAAATTTCCTCAGCGGCAACAGCGGTTTCGCCTACGACCTGGGCGCCAAACTCGAACTCGGCCGTTTGACCGTTGCCGCAAGCGCCCTCGATCTCGGCGGCAGGATCGATTGGGAAAAAAAGGTAAAGAACTATACCCTGAACGGCGTGTACGATTTCGAAGGCCTCGACGTAGCCCAAAATATCCTGGACGATAATGCCGAACTGGGATCCGCACTGGATTCCCTGAAGGCCATTTATCAGCCCGAAGAAACGAGCGCGGCCTACTCCACTCAACTGCTCAACCGGTATTACGCCTCGGCAACCTACGACCTCACCGAACAGGTGACGCTCGGCCTTACGGCGTACACCGACCACGACATCCACAACGACAACCAATTGGCTATCGGGCTGGGCGCCCGGTTTGAACTGCTTTCCTGGCTGGACGCCGGAGCGGTATACGGAATCCGCCAGAAACGGTACGACAACCTGGGCCTGAATGCCCGATTCACCCTTGGGCCGGTTGAACTACTGACCGCCACCGACAATATCCTGACGGTCATCCAACCCAAAAAGAGCCATAGCGCCAATTTCCGGATCGGACTGAGCGCCGTCTTCGGCCGGGCAAAAGCGGAAAATTCGACGCGGTCGTTCTTTTAATCGGCGCGATTTTTCTTTGCAGATGCGATAAGCCCGTCCAGACTCCAGGCGCCGGGACCCGTAAAAAGGAACAAGACCCCAAACAGGACAAACATGAACGGGTGCTGGTCTTCATACCAGAACCGGCCGCTGCCCACAAAGAAGGTAATATAGGATAAGGTACCGATGGTCAGCAGCGCTCCGATACGGGTCAACAACCCCAGCAAGAGCAACAGCCCCGCCACAAGTTCGGAGGTCTTACCCGCATAGACCATCAGTCCGGCATTTGGGCCGGCAAAGGTATCCCACGTCGTGTACTCGGCCATCAAGGCCGGATTGAACACCTCCTGCCCGTGATAAGCCATCAGTGCGCCGACGATCATGCGTACAATGCCGACACCCTGACGCTGGTACATGGGTTCGGCCGAAAACAGGGTTCTTCTTATCATGGTGTTTTGGTTAGTCGTAAGTTGTAAGTCGTATGCCGCTATACAGGCCACTTACAACTTATGACGGCCCTTTCGCGTAACAAAAATGGACTTCTTCGATTTGCATTCGCAATACGGATGCCTTTCCCCCTGATTGAGCTGCCCAGTACAGCGGTCCGTTAGGATCGCAATACCTGTAGCACCCCGGCAACACGTAAGCCACCGGCCTGTAGGGCCGGTATATGAAGATCTGCGACGCCCGTTGAAATCCATTCTATCCATATTTAATGGGGCCGGTTCGGAATCCACCGATACGGATGTTGCCGGTTTGAAGCTGGCGGGACAAATTGCGTATCTTTCTCACCCTTTAGCGTAGTGCCATGCCCGGCACACCAGAGATCGCGGACCTAACGGGCCGCACAACGGTTTTGTCATGAAGGATGGATGTCCTTACGCGAAAGCTCCGTTATGACTTATGACTTACAACTTAACCAGTTTCCCCGTCCAGGTGCGGCCTTGCTGCCGGATTTCGTAAAAATAAACCCCCGAAGGCAGCCGCCCCAGGTTTACGGTGAATGTTTCTGCTTTCGAAGTTGTCCCGGTCAATCGCCGGCCGCTGACATCGAATACGGAAAGCGCAACTTCTCCGGCCGTCGGGATTTCAAATTTCACCTCTTCACGGAACGGGTTTGGAGAGATCTTGATATCCGGCAACACGTTTTCAGAAGTGTCCGAAATATTGACATCCAGCGCCATTTCTACGGCTGTCAGCGCGTTGATCCGCCCGTACCCGACCATTGGATTGGGGAAGGTTTCGCCTGAGATTTCGTCACAGGTCTGGTCGGCATAAGCCGGGTCGACCGCAGCGCGAAGAATGGATTCGATGGTTTCCACTTTGCCCTCCAGCAGCGGGTTGGCCTCCAGCATGAGCGCCACTACGCCTACCACCATCGGTCCTGCCGCACTTGTTCCGTTTGCGGTCATGAACTTATTGCCGCGCCGGGCGGAGCGGATGCCTACGCCGGGAGCGGATACATCGGGTTTGGGCCGGAAACTGCCGTCGGCTGCTACAAGGCCTCTGCTGCTGAAATTGGCGATGGTGTCGTTGCTCCGGGTTGCGCCCACGGCAAATGCGCCGCTGAAAATGGCGGGCGCTGCGTCGATGGTATGACAATTGGGGCCTTCATTACCCGCGGATACGATCACAACCACACCGGCCGTACGCAGGTTTTCGACGGCTTCTTCCATCAGGTCCCAATTGCCGGGGTTGCAGCCCTCAGATTCGGGGCACGACCACGAGTTGTTGATCACATGGGGCGCCATGGCGGGGTTCGGGTTATTGCCGTCCACATCGGTAGGCGCCAGAAACCACTGGAATCCCTCGATATAAGTTGCGGGACTGCCGGATCCGCGATCCATATTCCTGCAGGCGATCCAGGTAGCGCCGGGCGCCACACCGGTTTGGTTGCCCGCCCCGTCGTCTCCCAGAACGATTCCGATGGTATAGGTACCGTGATTGTTGTCATCACAAGGCACCTTGCTGTTCAATCCGCAGGGATTGTTGGTTGCGCTGGTATCGGGGTCGTTGTTGATCGGGCTCAGTGCGTGGATGGCGTCGTGCCAGTTGTAGTTGTGATCCGGCGTCTCGTTCACCCAGCCCCGATAACGGGATTTGATGAGGGAATGGTCCCATTCCACACCGGTATCCTGTCCGCCGATGATCACGCCCTGCCCGGTAATGCCCATGCTCCATACGCTGTCGGCCAGGATTTTCGCTACGCCCCACTCTACATCCCGGGCGTTCGCGGGGATTTCGCGCGGCATATCCTGCTCAACCCATGGATTGGGATCAATGCGTTGAACATCCGCTCTTTGCGCAATCTCTTCCAACAACCCGAGATCGGCTTTGAGATATATCGCGTTCACAATGAAAAATGAAGTAAAGGCAATTTGCCTTCCCCTCAGGAATTCCTGGATTGGGCGTTGTCTATCTTCGGCGAATGCTTTAAGCCGATTGAAAACGAATGCGCCTTTGTCCGCTTTTTTGTCAGGGAGGCGGATCCCTGAAAAGTCCGCTTTGCCGGTCATTACCACCAGGCATTCCTGCCGGCCGCCCTGAACGGCTTTTTCATAAAGCTGTGCATCGATCTTATCCCGCCAACTGCCCGCAAAGGCAGCCGACGATATCAATGAAAATCCGATAAACAGCATGAATAAAGGAGAAAGAAGAAGTTTTTTCATAATTGGAAGCGCTTTTAAACCAGGCCGAAAGTTACGGATTCGCCATCACCAACAGCGTTTTTCCTTGAGTTCTGTAAAGGGAATGTCGCGAATTAGTCTTTTATAGGTGATCTCGTTGTGCATCGGATTGACGTCCGGAGCGGCATTCTGAAAGAAAAAATCCGCTAAACCTTCCAGGGATTTCAACTCAAAAGCAATATTGATAAGGCATTGGGCCTGATCCCGGGTCACACTCGGATTCAGGTCAAGATGGCGCTTGAGCGTTCGTTGAAAATAGCGTTTCAATTGCTCCTCAACCGGATGGCGGAAATCGATGGCATTGACAGCCGGTTGTTGCGGCGAATAACTGACCCGGAACTCATCCCCCGACTCCAACGGAAAAACGGGCCCCAGCGGGGATATGACCTTTGCTGTGCATTCAACGGGCCTTTCCCCGGCAATGAAACTGTAATTGATCTGGAGCGTATCGCCTTTTTGGTCCAGGATGAAGACCCTGGCGACGCTTTGCGGTGAATTGGCGGTCAGGGTAAGGCTGGATTTTTTATCAAAACCGCGATTGCTGCCGACCAGAAAAAAAGCCGTCAGCGCAACAAGGGCAATAAAGATGCCGAAAAACAGGAAAGCCTGCCGCCACTCCTTTCGATCTACCGATTTCCGGTGGCGGTTTTTCGGTGTATCGACCTCTTTATTAATTTCAAATCCGTAGGAAAATTTATCGCCTTTTTGTTCGATGATGATCTCGCAAAGGTCATCATCGAGGAAAAAACTATATTTTGCCGAACTGCGGACGCTGAAATCGATCAGTACTACCCGCATATTGCAGTGGACCATAAGGTGCCCGGTCCGGTCGCCGTGGAAAAGACCGATGTTGTGACGTTTTCCGTTATCACTTAAATAGACCCAATTGAATTGCGCCACGGCGGGTAACGAGGTTGTTTGGTTAAAAAATGTGGTATTTCCCAAAAGATACGCCAAAATTGACGATTGCAATAAAATTTAACATTTGGTTTATGATTTATGCATTCAAGGGTTTCAGGCCGGTCATTCATCCATCCGCGTTCGTTCATCCCCAGGCGGCGGTGACGGGCAATGTCATCATAGGCCGCGATGTGTATATCGGCCCGGGAGCCGCTATCCGCGGAGATTGGGGCGGGATTGTGATCGAGGACGGCTGTAATGTGCAGGAAAACTGCACCGTACATATGTTTCCGGGCATCACCGTTTGTCTGCACGCCGGGGCGCATATCGGGCATGGGGCCGTCATCCACGGCGCGGAGATCGGCAGGAACAGCCTCATCGGTATGAACGCAGTGGTCATGGATGAGGTTGTGGTCGGAGACGAATGCATCGTCGGCGCACTGACCTTTATAAAAGCAGGCGAAAGGATCCCCGCCAGGAGCCTGGTGGTCGGCAATCCGGGGAAAATCGTGAAAGCGGTATCCGATGAAATGATCGCCTGGAAGTCGCAAGGCACGCGGCTTTACCAGATGCTGCCGCAGGAGTGCCGGGACAGCCTCGAACCCTGCGAGCCTTTGCGCGAGATCCCGGAAGACCGTCCGTCACAGGAGGTGTTGTTTTCCACCTGGAAGGCGGTTCAGCGCGGCGAATGGGATGCCCAAAAGCCGGAATAGCCCATCCACGCTGTCCGGTTAAGCCTGCGCAGGTCGATTCCTGAATTGCTGGAACATAAGGCTGAACAAGACAACAGCAATGCAGCCGATCGGATTGAACCAAAGGAACGAAATGTCCGAGAATTCAAGCACATTGGATAAAAACACCATTAAGACAACTGCTTCTCCGCAAACGGCGCCCCAGAACACGGCTCTTCCCCCTATCTTCTTCAGGCCGAAAGCGACCACGAAAATGCCCAGGATCGGGCCGTAGAACAAGGAACCGATAATGTTGACCAACTGGATCAGGTTTTCAAAGAATTGAGCGGAGGCGGCAAACAACAGGGCAATGGCGCCCCAGGTGACGGTCAGTAATTTGGACGCCTGCAGATAGTGGTGATCCGTTTCGTTCGGGCGGTACAAGCGGCGGTAAATGTCCACTACTGTTGCGGTGGCCAATGCGTTGAGTTCCGAAGAAGTAGAAGACATGGCAGCCGAAAAGATAACCGCCAGCAGCAACCCGACAATGCCGATCGGCAGGGCCGTCATCACAAAAGAAAGGAAGACGTAATCCCGATCCTCCACCTTTGCGGACGGGTTCTTTTCCAGGATCAGCTCATCCACCTTCGATTCGATGGTATCCTTTTTCAATTTAAGGCCCTGCATTTTCGCCTTGCTCTCTTCGATACCCCGCTCATCATTGCTGTGGATGGCCGAAAGCAAATGCTGCGTTTCTGCTTTTCTGGCTTCGAATATGCGGGCGTGTTGATCGGCCAGGTCCTGGTAAGCCTGTTCCGATTCTACCAGTTTGACGTTGGCGGAATTGAAGTGTACCGGCGGCTTGACATACAGGTAAAAGACAAAGACCATGGTGCCGACAAAAAGGACCAGGAATTGCATGGGTACCTTGAGAATGCCGTTGAACAGCAGTCCCAGCCGGCTTTCCGCCAGGGACCGCCCGGAAAGGTACCGCTGCACCTGCGACTGGTCGGTACCGAAATACGACAAAAATAAGAATACTCCGCCCAGCATGCCCGACCAGAAATTATAGCGGTCGGAAAGGTCGAATTTGAAATCCACTACATTCAGCTTGCCCAATTTGCCCGCGATGCTGACGGCATCGGTAAAATGGACTTCCTTGGGCAATTTCAACACGACCACTACGGCAGCAACCACCATCCCGATCAAAATAATGATCATTTGCTGTTTCTGGGTCACGCTGACCGCCTTCGACCCGCCGAAAACGGTATAAAAAGTGACGATGAGGCCGATAAACAGGATGGTCAGGTTGAGGTTCCACCCCAGAATCGTTGAAAGGATAATCGCCGGCGCAAATATGGTGATCCCGGCCGCCAGGCCTCGCTGGATAAGAAAGAGAATAGCCGTAAGCACCCTCGTGCGCAGGTCAAACCGGCCTTCGAGGTATTCGTAAGCCGTGTATACATTGAGGCGGTAAAAAAGCGGCAGGGCAAAAATGCAAAGGATGACCATCGCTACCGGCAATCCGAAATAAAACTGAGCGAAGCCCATGCCGGAATCGTACGCCTGGCCGGGTGTGGACAGGAAGGTGATGGCGCTGGCCTGGGTGGCCATGACGGACAGGCCGATGGTCCACCATTTCAGATCCCGGTCGCCTAATAAATAGCTTTGAACGCTGGCGATGTTGCGGGTCTTGTAAACGCCGAACGCCACAATTCCGAAAAGGGTGCCCAGCATTACAGTCCAGTCAATCGGGTGCATGGTATTTGTTGACTTGCGGTTGTTTTAGGAATATACCTTGGTAAAGAGGTAAAACAAGGTGATGACGATAGCATGCAGGATTAATACAAAGGCATAAAGATTTTTCCATGCCCCCAGGATCGGCGGCTTATCGTCGGGATCAACATTTGTTTTTTCCGGCTCCATTCAGCGTCGATTTACGGGGTCAGATTTGCGATGACCGTTTTGTTGGCCCTAACCGTCTGGCCGATGTTCACAGCCGTGGTTGCGTTCAAAGGTAATAAAATATCCACTCTCGAACCAAAGGTGATGAATCCCAGCTCATCGCCCTGCCGGACGGTTTGGCCGGGTGTGAGGTATGTCCTGATCCGTTTAGCCATAGCGCCGGCAATCTGGCGGATCAGGATCGGGTGTTTTTCCGTTTCGATGACAACGGTGGTCCGTTCGTTTTCGGTAGAGGATTTCGGGTGCCAGGCGACCAGGTATTTGCCGGGGTGGTATTGCACATATGCCACCTTTCCGCCGACCGGATTGCGGTTGACGTGCACATTCACCGGCGACATGAAAATGGAAACCTGAAGCCTCCTATCCTTGAAATATTCCGGTTCATCAACCTCTTCGATCACCACCACTTTCCCGTCGGCGGGTGCGTAAACCGTGTTGTCATCCATCACAGGTATCGTTCGTTCGGGGTGCCTGAAAAACTGGAGGATGACCAGAAAAAGCACTGCGGAAAGCCCCAAAGCCACCAAAACGGCTGCCGGCCAGAACACTTTTACCGCCGCATTCAGCAAAACCAGCCCGCCAATGGTGATCATGAGGATACGGGAGCCTTCTCGGTGTATTTGCATTATCTTTCGGACTTGATATCGGCAAAAATAGGAATATCCCTTTAAATTGAGCAAAAGGCCGGTTCAGTTGTTATTCTGATATGAAAGACCAAGATCATCCCATTCTTCTCTTTGACGGCGTGTGCAACCTGTGCAACGGGTTCGTACAATTTGTCATCAAAAGAGATAAAAAAGCGGTCTTCAGGTTTGCTGCCCTTCAATCGGATCTCGGCAAGGAATTGTCCGCAACCGCCGGTTTGCCGGCGCATTCCATGGATACCGTAGTGCTTTATGAGAACAACCGGTTCTACACCCATTCGGATGTCGGCCTGAGGGTTGCGCGGCGGTTGAACGGCCTCTGGCCCCTGGCTTACGCGCTGGTCATCATCCCGAAATTCATCCGGGACGGTATCTACAACTGGGTGGCAAAAAACCGGTATCGCTGGTTCGGCAAACGGGAATCCTGCATGGTGCCGACCCCCGAATTGCGCAGCCGGTTCCTGGATAGCGTCAAAAAAGTTCATTCATAATACAGGGTTCGGACCCAACCCGGCCGCTTCCGAAAAGGGTCTAACCTCATAAAAGCTATGAAAATGATCAAATCTGTTTTATTGGGCGGCGTACTGTTGCTGGCGGCTCAGTGCCAGAAAGAAACCGCCGGCAAAACCAATACCAACTTCACCAACCAGGAAGCCACCATCAAAATGGTGGTCATTTCCCGGGGTGTCTACCAGTATTTCATCCAGGTAAACGACCCTTCCCCCAGGCTCCTCTCCCCCGATCAGCCGCTGGAGGAAACCTTCAAGCAGGACGGCCTCAAGGTCCTGTTCGACGGCGCCCAGCTTCCGGACAGCGCCTGGGTTGAAAAGCCCGGCCCGACCGATATACCTGCCAAGGATTTTAAGGTGCCGAAGATCAGCCTGACAAGCATTGCCAAACAATAAACATCGCTGTAAATAAAAAAGGCAGGACCATGAAAAGCCCTGCCTTTTTGAATTTGCCTGAACGGCAATAATTACTTGATATTTTTGACCCCCTGAACCAGGAGGGCAATCTCGTTATTCAACACTTCGATAAATCCGCCGCCGATCTGGAAGGTGATTTTTCTGCCGGCTTCTTCCTTTTCCTGCATCGCACCGCTGGCTTCGTCAAAAACCCGGTGATTACCCGCAGCGGTCACCAGCGTCACTTCGCCTTCATCAAGGGAAGAAACAATCGGTGCGTGGTTGTTCAACACCTGGAATTGGCCCTTTGTACCGGGTACTTTCACAGAATTGATCGACCCTTTGAAGATCTCCCGGTCCGGCGTTAAAACAGTAATATTCATAGTTCCAGAAGTTTAAGGAGCCGGGCTTAGGCCGCAGCTTCCGCCAACATTTTCTTACCGGCTGCGATCGCGTCGTCGATGTTACCTTTCAGGTTGAAAGCAGCTTCAGGGTACTGATCTACTTCACCGTCCATGATCATGTTGAAACCGCGGATGGTCTCTTCGATCGGTACCAGAACGCCCGGGATACCCGTAAAGGCTTCTGCTACGTGGAACGGCTGGGAAAGGAAACGCTGAACGCGGCGTGCGCGGTGAACGACCTGCTTGTCTTCGTCCGACAATTCTTCCATACCCAGGATGGCGATGATGTCGAGCAGCTCATTGTAGCGCTGGAGCAGGTTTTTCACCCGCTGGGCGCAGCGGTAGTGCTCTTCGCCGATGATGTTCGGATCGAGGATACGGGAAGTTGAATCCAGCGGGTCAACCGCCGGGTAGATACCCAGGGCAGCGATCTTCCGGCTCAATACCGTGGTGGCATCAAGGTGGGCGAAGGTCGTTGCCGGCGCCGGGTCGGTCAAGTCATCCGCAGGCACGTAAACGGCCTGTACGGAAGTGATCGATCCGCGTTTGGTAGAAGTGATCCGTTCCTGCATCAGACCCATTTCGGTAGCCAGCGTGGGCTGGTAACCTACCGCAGAAGGCATCCGGCCCAAGAGGGCGGATACTTCCGAACCAGCCTGCGTGAAACGGAAGATGTTGTCGATGAAGAAAAGGATATCGCGGCCGCCGTTGGGGTCGCTCATGTCGCCGTCGCGGTAGTATTCAGCAACCGTCAGGCCGGACAGGGCCACACGTGCGCGGGCGCCGGGCGGTTCGTTCATCTGGCCGAACACGAAGGTCGCTTTGGAGTCTTTCAGCTCGTTGTGGTCAACCTTGCTGAGGTCCCAGCCGCCTTCTTCCATGGAGTGCATGAAATCCTTGCCGTATTTGATGATGCCGGCTTCCAGCATTTCGCGCATCAGGTCGTTTCCTTCGCGGGTCCGCTCACCTACACCGGCAAATACGGAGATACCGTCGTAACCTTTGGCGATGTTGTTGATCAACTCCTGGATCAATACGGTCTTACCTACGCCGGCGCCGCCGAAAAGGCCGATCTTACCGCCTTTCATATAGGGCTCGATCAGGTCGATGACCTTGATGCCGGTATAGAGTACCTCTTTCTCGGTGGAAAGTTCCTCGTAAGTCGGCGGTTTGCGGTGGATGGGGCGGGCAGCATCCGTTTTGGGTACGGGGCCGATACCGTCGATCGGTTCGCCGACCACATTGAACAGGCGGCCTTTGATGGCCTCTCCAACGGGCATTGCGATTGCCAGACCGGTGTCCACTACATTGGTGCCGCGGGTCAATCCGTCGGTTGAGTCCATGGCAACTGCGCGAACGCTGTCTTCACCCAGGTGTTGCTGAACCTCAAGGACCAGAATTTCTCCATTGTCCCGCTTGATCTCGAGGGCATTCAAAATCTCGGGTAACTTGGCGCCTTCCGCCGAAAAACTTACGTCAACTACAGGTCCGATAACCTGCTTGACCTGACCGATATTCGCCATAGGTATCTTTGATTTAGGCTGATTGTTAAGCGATTTCTGAAAAACGGTGCAAAAATAGGCTTTTGCTTTGATTATCAAAAGAAATGGATCGTTATCTGCCAGGTTTTTTTCATTCATTATCAGGCGGTCACGCAGGCAGGCTTAGAAGAAAATCCATTTCCGGGGCGGACTGCACATAAATCTGATCAAACTTCCCCTCATTCCTGAAATGAAATTTGGACAATACCGCACTTGTGAAGATTTTTATATTTTTTAACACAGTTGCATGAAGGTGCAGCTGCCTGAGGCTTTCCGGCAATCCGTTCAAATTGCGTACCTTGGAGCCGGCGTGCTTATCGCTCTTTTGCAAAATCAAATGACTGAAACTATGCTCAAGCCCACATGGATAACTGTTTCGCTCCTCTTTCTGATCTCATCCATCGCCGCTCAATCCTCCAAGTTCGTCATTGAAGGCGGCCAACCCATCGACGATAAAAGGTATGCCGACATCAAGGAAAGCCCTTACTTTTTTGATGATTGGGTCGTCGGTACCGTAATGGCTTCCAGCTTGGATAAATTCGAGGACGTCCAGGTTAACTACAACGGCTATACCCGGAATTTTGAGGTCAAAAACGGCGATAAGTACATCGAACTGGACGAGCGCACGCACAAGCGGGTTGAGATCTATGCCGATAAGAATCCCGGCCGCTTCAAGGAAAATTCGGCGGACACGCTGGTTTTCATGGCGGGGTTCCACCCCAAATTTGCAGACCACTACGCGTTGATCGCATATACCGGGAAGAATTTC
This sequence comes from Lewinellaceae bacterium, assembly GCA_020636325.1. GTDB lineage: Bacteria > Bacteroidota > Bacteroidia > Chitinophagales > Saprospiraceae > JACJYC01. Next base: position 964,944 of record JACJYC010000002.1, on the reverse strand, counting down.
GTGTACCTCAAGGATTTTTCAACCGGCATCTCCGAAAAAACAATGCAGGATGTAGGCCGGACAATCAACATCAAACGCTTTACCAGCAAGGAGGACCTGTATTTTTTGCTGAACGGCGATCTGATCCCGGTCAAACTGAAAAAGAAGACGATTCTGGACGCTTTACCGAAAACCTACCGGTCCAAGGCCGAGGAATATATGGCCGCCAACAAGAGCAAAATGAACTCGGATGAGGAGTTGATCGGGTTGTTGCGGTTTTTGGAATAGTACGACCTGCTTTAGCAACCCTACGAAACCAACTCCAGAAACTCCTCCTCCGTCAAAATCCGGATCGTTCCCAATTGCTGCGCCTTCTTAAGTTTGGAGCCCGCATTCTCCCCCACCACCAGGATGTCGAGGTTGGAACTCACCGCGCTCAGGTTCTTGGCCCCGGCGGCCTCTGCCTTTTCCTGGGCTTCTTTACGGCCCATTTTCAGTAAGGTGCCGGTGAAAAGGATGGTCTTGCCGGCAAACGGCCCGTCGCCGGAAGCGGCTTTGGGGCGGTCGTCGGCCGTTTGGGTCATATTGACGCCCAACGCCTCCATCTCCCTGAGCATTTCGATGTTTTCTCCGCGTTGGAAAAAAGCCATGGCGTTTCTGGCCACCGTCGGACCGACGTCCTTGATGTGGAGGTAATCCTCTTCCGTCCAGTTGACCAGGTCCAGGACATTCGCAATCTCGGCGGCCAGCAATTTGGCCACCTTTTTGCCCAGGTGATGTATGCTAAGGCTGTGCAAGAGGCGGTGGATCGGGTTTTGTTTGGCTTTTTCGATGGATTGTTTCAGGTTGGCGGCTGATTTTTCGCCGAAGCCTTCCAATTGGGCGATCTGGTCAAAATCCAGGCGGTACACATCGGCGATGTTGCGGATCCAGCCGAGTTCGTAGAACCGTTCCACAATCTGTTTGCCGAATCCTTCGATGTCCATCGCGTCCTTGGAAACGTGGAAAATGATGCGTTGCAGGTCCTGGGCGCCGCACACGCAGGTCGGGCAGCGCCAGGCGGCCTCGCCTTCCTCCCGTTCCAGTTTTACGGGCATTTCTGTGTCGTTGATCGGGCAGAATTCCGGAAAACGGATGGGTTTTTCGTCGCCTACCCGGAGTTCATCCATCGCTTTGACGATGTACGGGATGACGTCGCCGGCCCGTTCTACCAGCACAGTATCCCCCAGGCGCAGGTCTTTTTCCTTTATGAAATCCTCATTATGGAGGGAAACAGAAGAAATGGTTACACCGGCCAATGGCACGGGTTCCAGTTTAGCGACCGGCGTGATGGTACCGATCTTGCCGACCTGGTATTCTACATTGATGAGGCGGGTAGTAGCCTGTTTGGCTGCAAATTTGAAGGCGATGGCCCAGCGCGGGTGGTGGCTGGTCGAGCCGGCGCGGTTTTGCAACTCCCGGCTGTTGACCTTCACCACCATGCCGTCGATCTCGTAGGCGTAGGCTTCCCGCTTGTTCTGCCAGTTCATACAAAAATCGGCGGTTTCCTTGATGTTGGGACAAACCTTGCGCTCCACGCCGTCGGTGGGCACCTTGAAGCCCAACGCCGCAAGCATATCCAGGCTTTCCTTGTGGGTGGCGAACCCGTCGAGGGCATTTTCGCCGTTCTGATTTATCCCGTAACCGAGGGTATAAATAAAGGCTTCCAGCCCGCGTTGAGCGGCCTCTTTCGGGTCCTTGATGCGCAGGCCGCCGGTAGCCGAGTTGCGGGCATTGGCGAACAGCGTCAGGCCTTCTTTGGCCCGTTCCTTGTTCATTTTCTCGAAGATGTCCTTGCGGATCAAGACCTCGCCGCGCAGTTCCACTTTTTTCAGTCCGTAGCGCGAGAATTCGGCCTTCAGCGGGATGGAGCGAATGGCGCGGGCGTTGGCGGTGATCTCTTCCCCCAGTGTGCCGTTGCCGCGCGTGGCGGCGCGCACGAGGCGGTCGTCCTCGTAGATCAGCGCAATGCTGCCGCCGTCGAATTTGGGCTCGGCGGCGTATTCGATATCCGTCTCTTCCGGGATATTGAGGAAGCGTTTGATCTGCTGGTCAAATTCGAACAGATCGTCGGGGTTATAGGAGTTGCCGAGGGAAAGCATCGGCACCAGGTGTTCCACCGACGGAAAATCCGAGGTCAGATCGGGCGACACCCGCTGGGTGGGCGAATCCGGTGTGATCAGCGATGGATCTTCCGCCTCCAGGGCTTCCAACTGTTTGTAGAGCTGGTCGTACTCATAATCGCTGACGACAGGGTCATTCAGGATATAATAGCGCCATTCGTGATAGACGAGCAGGCGGCGGAGCTCTTCGGCCTGGGCGGCCGGCGCTTTCTGGCGTTCTGCGCTTTGGGCGTTCAGATAGGCCTTGGATAGTTCAAACAGCAACTTTTGGTCGGTTGGGCCGTACATCGGGTTGTTTTTTGCGCTAAGGTATTGCTAATTTTTTCGTCCGCCAAAGGGCTTAACGGCCAAGGAAGACTGCATTAAAAATGAAAATTGATGAAGCCAAGGACAAAATAATATATTTTATTTCAAATAAAAAAATTAACTACAAAAATTTGCATTTTCCATTTCCTGCCGTTATATTTGCAATCAACATCTGAATCTTATAAAGGGATATGAGGCTGAATCTTGCAGGAAGCGTTTAAATCAAATCCTCCAATTTTCAAATCCTCACACTTCCCTTACCTAAAACCACGCGCTCAATGAAAGAAGAACTCCTGCACTATGTGTGGCGCCTAAAGCGCTTTGACCTCTCCCATCTGCAAACCACCGACGGTCAACCGGTGGATATCCTCAAATCAGGCGAACTCAACCGCGACGGCGGGCCCGATTTCCTGCATGCCCAACTCCGGATCGGCAGCACTTTCTGGGCCGGCAACGTGGAAATGCACCTGCGGTCGTCTGATTGGCTGCAACACCAGCATTCCGGCGACCCGGCGTACGACAACGTCATTCTGCACGTCGTTCTCGAAGAAGACGTCCCGATATTCCGGAAAAGCGGCGAGCGGATTCCCTGCCTGGAGCTCCGAAGGCGGATCTATCCGGAAGTGTTCAAAACCTACCACCGGATGCTCCATAACGAGCATTGGATCGCCTGCCAGCACCAGTTCCATGAGGTGGAGAAGATTGTAAAACGGCTCTGGTTGGACCGGCTCATGGTCGAACGCCTGGAAAAACGGTCCGTCCGAATCGCCGAATGCCTGAAAGCCAACCGAAAGGATTGGGAACAGACCTTTTACCAGACCCTTGCCTGGAATTTCGGGGTGAAAGTGAACGCCGATGCCTTTGAGCAACTCGCCCGGGCCATGCCGCTCAAAATCCTGGCCAAACACCGGGATAATCTTTTCCAATTGGAAGCCCTGTTGTTCGGGCAGGCGGGCATGCTGGAACCGGATTTCCAGGATGAATACCCGCAGAAATTGCAAAAGGAATACCGGTTCCTGAAACAAAAGTATAAGCTGGATCCGATCAACCCGGATCAATGGAAGTTCCTGCGCATGCGGCCCGCCAATTTCCCGACGATCCGGATCGCACAGCTGGCCATGCTCATCCACCAGAGCTCCCATTTGTTCAGCAAGGTCCTGGCCGCCGACAACCTGAAGGAGATCGAGAATATGTTCGAACTCAAGATCTCCAGCTATTGGCAAACTCATTACCTGTTCGACCGCGAATCCTCCCCCAAACGGAAGTCCCTGGGTTCCTCTACGATCCATTCCTTTGTGCTCAACACGATTGCGCCGTTCCTGTTCCTGTTCGGCAAAGAGCGGGACGAATTGCGCTTCCGGGAAAAAGCGCTGACCTTATTGGAAGAAACGCCGGCTGAAGAGAATGCCATTATCCACCAGTGGACGGAGCTGGGGTTAAAAGCGGAGTCCGCACTGGATTCCCAGGCCCTGTTGCAGTTGAAAAACAATTATTGTGATAAGAAACGATGCCTGGAATGCGCTGTAGGTTGCGCCATTCTGAAACGCGCTGAAGAAGCCGATCCTACCCAGTCGGAAGAGCCGTGGATCGTTTACTCAAGCGGCAGGTGCCGGAGAAGGTCTGCGGCGCGGTCAAGGGATTCGATGGTGCCGACGTCCAGCCAATTGGAAGAGTCGTGGTTGTAGGCATTGATCGTTGTCTGACCGCACGCCGCCAGATAAACGTCAATCATGGAAAAAACCCGTTTGTTGTCCGGAAAAAACCGGAATAAATCCGGGCTGATGACGTGGATGCCGCTGAAGGATTGCGGGGTCAGGTCAGGTTGCGGCCGACAAATGCGCTGTTCGCCGGTTTTGACGTTTTGCCATCCGGAAAGGCGGTTTGAAGGATCAAACAGGAATTGGCGGGAGCTGGTCCGGTTTCTTACGGCTACGGTAGCCGTTGCGCCGCTGTTCATATGGTGGTTGTAGAATGCCTTCAGGTCAAGATCTGTAAGGATGTCGACGTTGTGTACGAGAAAGGGTTCGTCACCGAAAAACCAGCGCGCTTTTTTCAGGCCGCCCCCGGTATCGAGCAGGAGATCCCGTTCATCCGAGAGGTAGATATTCGTGCCGAAATAGTCGTGGTCATTTAAAAAGGAAATCACCTTGCCGCCGAAATGGTGGATGTTGATTATGATCTCGTCAAATCCGGCCATCGACAACCGCTTGATGATTATTTCCAATAAGGGAACACCTGCGACTTCCACCAGGGCTTTTGGTCGGTCGTTGGTCAGGGGGCGGAGCCGCGTACCCAAACCGGCGGCAAAGATCATGGCTTTCATTGCGGGATGGTATTATTGTCGGCATCAACGATGATGGCGTTGGCGAAACTCAGACAGATTCTTTCAACTGTTTCCTCAGGGCAAACAACTCGTCGCGGAATTGAGCGGCTGAAATAAAGTCCAGGTCCTTGGCCGCCTGCTTCATCCGGCGATCGGTTTCCTCGATCATTTTCTCCAGCTGGTCGCGGGTCATGTAGGCGACGAGCGGGTCGGCCGCAACGCTGACCTCTTCGGGCTCGATATAGGCCCGTTTGCCGCCCCGGATATCGAGTATGGACCGTTGATTGAGGATCTCTTCGCGGGATTTGGACACCGTCCGGGGTGTGATGCCGTTCTCTTCGTTGTAGGCCATCTGGATAGCGCGCCTGCGGTTGGTTTCCTCTATAGTGGTACGCATGGAGTCCGTCAGGGCATCGGCGTAGAAGATGACCAGGCCGTTGGCATTCCGGGCAGCGCGGCCTGCGGTTTGCGTCAACGACCGGGCGTTGCGCAGGAAGCCTTCCTTGTCTGCGTCGATGATGGCAACGAGGCTGACTTCGGGCAGGTCGAGGCCTTCTCTGAGGAGGTTTACACCCACCAGAACGTCAAATTCGCCGAGGCGGAGGTCGCGGATGATCTCAACGCGTTCCATGGTGTCTACTTCGGAGTGGATATAGCGGACCTTGATGCTGAGCTTGGTCAAATACCGGGTAAGTTCCTCGGCCATCCGCTTGGTGAGGGTGGTGACGAGTACGCGTTCTTCCCGTTTGATCCGCTCGTCGATCTCTTCAAGCAGGTCGTCAATCTGATTGATGCTCGGCCGCACTTCGATTGGCGGATCCAACAAGCCAGTCGGGCGGATCAATTGTTCGACCAGGATACCGCCGGTTTGTTCCAGTTCGTAATCTCCCGGCGTAGCGCTGACATAGATGACCTGGTTGGTCAGGCCTTCGAATTCAGTGAAATTGAGCGGACGGTTGTCCATTGCCGAAGGCAGTCGGAAGCCGTAGTTGACCAGGTTGAGCTTTCTGGCGCGGTCGCCGCCATACATGCCCCGGACTTGGGGTATCGTCACGTGGCTTTCGTCAATGACCAGCAGGTAGTCCTCCGGAAAATAATCGAGCAGACAGAACGGCCGGGTACCGGGATTGCGGTTATCGAAAAACCGGGAGTAGTTCTCCACGCCGTTGCAATAGCCGAGTTCCCGGATCATTTCCAGGTCGAAGGTGGTCCGTTCGCGGATCCTGCGGGCCTCAACATAGCGGCGCTCTTTTTCGAAGTATTTCTCCTGGGCAAAAAGTTCGTCTTCGATCTCCCGGATGATCTGAGGCAGCCGTTCTCTGGGAGCGATATAAAGGTTGGCCGGGAAAATGGCGGCCGTTTCCATGGTCTCCACCCGTTTACCCGATTCGACCTCGATCATTTCGATGGTCTCAATCTCATCACCGAAGAAGGTGACCCGGTAAGCATAATCCACATAGGGCAGGTTGATATCGACCGTATCCCCGCGGACCCGGAACGATGCCCGCCGGAATTCGATGTCGTTTCGGGAATACAGGCTTTCCGTCAAATCCCAGAGGAACTGCCTTTGGGAGACCACCTGGCCCCGGTGAAGGCGAATAATCCCCGACTTATAATCTTCGGGGTTGCCCATACCGTAAATGCAGGAAACCGAAGCCACGATAATGATATCCCGGCGCCCGGAAAGCAGCGAAGAGGTAGCGCGCAAACGCAGCTTGTCTACTTCTTCATTGATCGAAAGGTCCTTTTCGATGAAGGTATCGGTTACCGACAGGTAGGCTTCGGGTTGATAGTAGTCGTAATAGGAAACGAAGTATTCGACGGCATTATCCGGAAAAAATTCGCGGAACTCGCCGTACAATTGGGCCGTCAGGGTTTTATTGTGGGTCAGGACCAGCGTAGGCCGGTTGACCTGGGCGATTACATTGGCGACCGTAAATGTCTTTCCCGAGCCGGTAACACCCAGGAGTACCTGAGCCCGTTCTCCGGAATTGAGGCCGTCGACCAACTGTTCAATGGCAGTCGGTTGGTCTCCGGTCGGCGAGAAAGGAGAGTTGAGTTGAAATTCCACGAAGTAAGAACGCTTGAATGCAACAAAAAGTTTCAAACAGCAACCGCGCCAACCAATTCTTTTTTCACATAATACATATCGATCATCCCCTTGTGCTTGGCTTCGATTTTTCCGCGGTATTCACAGTCGAATTTGTACTTGACCAACCCAAAGGTGGTTTCAGAGATATTGATCTTGCCGGGTTGGCAGTTGGCTTCCATCCTGGAAGCGATATTGACGGTATCGCCCCAGATGTCGTACGCGAATTTCTTGACCCCTACCACACCGGCTACGACCGGACCTGTATGCAGGCCGATCCTCGCTTCGAAATAGGGTTTGCCCAGTCGCTGACGCTCCTGGCGTTGTTCATCCAGGAACTGCTGCATTTCAAGGGCAGCTTTGACGATATTGGTGGGTACGGTCCGCCGGTCCGAAAGACCTGAAGCGCACATGTAGGCGTCACCTATCGTTTTGATTTTTTCGATATCGGGATAACTGCTGATGATGAAGTCGAAGGCTTTGAAGCATTTATCAAGCTCTTCTACCAGCTCTTCCGGGGTGAGGGCTTCCGAGATGCCCGTGAAGTTTTTGAAATCCGTAAACAATACTGTGGCTTCATTGAATTTCCGGGCTTTGGCCTTTCCCGTTTCCTTGAGCTCGCCTGCGATCGGAGCGGGCAGGATATTGAGGAGCAGTTCGTCGGAACGCTGGCGTTCGGTTTCGATGATCCGGTTTTTCTCCTCCAGTTTTTTATTGGCCCGGCGTTTGGCCCGGTAACGGCTGTAGAACAGCAACGCCAGCAAAAGGACGATCCCCGCAATACCGCCGGCCAGATAAAGAAATTTTTGCTGATTGGCCGCAACAAGGTCTGCTTCTGCCAGGTCAGCGCGTTGGCCTTCGATAATGAGCTGGGTTTTTGCCGCTTCTTCACTCAGGGCCTCCACTTCTTTAGCTCGTTCTTTGGCCTTTTCTTCCGCTTGTTCTTTTTGCTCGGAAATGGAAACCAATTCCTCTTCTTTAGCGGAGATCTCATCTTCCTTCGCCTTATTGGACCGGATCAATTCGACCTGTTTGGCCTCCAGGTTCGATTTATCTGTCGTGATCTGGTCGTATTCCAGGCGCAAATTGCGGATATCGAATTCGAGCTTGTCTTTGTCCTTGGCCAGGTCGCGCTTTTCTTTTTCGATCTGGGCTTTTTGCATCTCATATTTGCTTTCCAGGTCGCTGATGCTGGTCCCGCCTTTGCTGAAATAAGTGAATGCCTCCTGGTTGATCTCGTAGGCCCGGCGATAATTATTGTCTTTGGTGGCGAGCCGGCTTCTTTTATCGACGCTTTGGATGATAAGGTCTGAGTCGCCGGCCTTCTTGGCAAAGTTGGTGGCTGTCCTGAGCCAGACTTCCGTGTTCCGGGTGTCCCGTTGGCGCTCATAGGCTAAGGCGACCGTATAGGCCGATTGCCCTGCCATAGCGTCATTGCCGAGGTCGACCGCCAGGTTATGGGCCGCTTTACCGTAATCGAGCGCTTTTTTAGCATCGCTCCGCATCAGGGCTTCGGCCAGTTGATAGTTGATTGCCATTTTTTCCCTGCTGCTGCCGGCTTCGGATAGTTGCTTTTCGAGGTCGGCTACGGATGGCGTCTGAGACCAGCCTGCCTGAGCAAGGAGGAGGAGAAAGACATATAATGGAAAACGCTTCATCGTGTTTGAACCATTGAAGGATGGCAAAAATAATTAATTCATCCTTCGAAACGGCGTGGTTTTGGGTTTTTTAAACTGAATTCGACGAATTTACACCCTATAAACGCAAAAATCGGCTTTCGTTACGCATGCCGCCGGTATAATTTCATCTTTTTCTGGATTTGCCTATTGCGCGGGAATTGAAAAATGCCTTATCTTTGCGGTCGCTTTCCAAAAAGCGGTGTCGGCGCGGTAGCTCAGCTGGTCAGAGCGTGCGATTCATAATCGCAAGGTCGGGAGTTCAAGCCTCCCCCGCGCTACTCAACAACTCGCCAATCGATTCATTTGCAATCAATTGGCGTTTTGTTTTTAACCTCATTCCCGCTTTCGGAAGTCTTACCTTATCTTGACCACCTTCCCCAATGTGAAATACTGATTTTCCGTTTTTAATCGCACCAGGTATAACCCAGGGGCAACCCCATCCCGGGCCAGCTCTACCCGTTGGTTGCGGTTTGCCTTAAAATGGACGGTTTCCAGTATTTTTCCGGTGACATCAACCAGCTCCACCTCGACCCCGAGCCCCAGTTTTCCGGTCCAGCCCAGGTCCACCCATACCGATTCACTGAACGGATTGGGCGATATGCGCGCCGAGATCCCGCTTTCGGAGGGATCGGCAACAGCGCTGGTACAATCTGTCGTGAACGGCAGATTGCCTGCAAAAAGGCTTTCTTCCTGGCTGCAGCGGGACTGTACCTGGACCTCATAGGAAGTGCAATTTGTCAGTCCGGCGATCTCTATCGACGTATCCTGCGCCGTCAATTCGATCCAGTTGATGTCCGTAACAGCGCGGTAACGTACCAGATATTCCACGGCCGGGGCGACCTTATCCCACTTGATCTTTGCCGACTTGGATAAGACCTCGACCGTATCCAGCAGGGGCGGCAACGCGCAATTGGAAGTCGGCACAATCTCCACGCAGTAATCTTCCGCCTCGCCATAGACATTGCCGAACAGCGAACAGGGCCCGGGTACCGTTTGAAAGACCATCATCACGCGCATCCGGATATTTCCCAAAGGCGCTGCGGGCGGTATATGAATCATCCCTGTGATCGGCACTTTGGTGGTTTGAAGCGGATCATATACGATCTCCGCATTGGAAAAAACGCCGTCCTGGTCAAGGTCCATCCATACCTTGAAATACTCGTTGAATGCCTGGCTCGCATATGCCGGCTCCAGTGTGATCGGATAGGTTCCCCCCTGCTCCAGTATGGTAGTCGGGCCGTTGGTAAAATCACCGTACCCGTTGTTGGCGCCCGTGGCGTTATCGATACTGCCGATCCTGACGCGTTTGATCCATTCGTCGGTAGCGGTCAGGTTGCCGACGCTGCAATAGGTTTTTTCCCGGCAAGGGCCGCATCCCCGGGTCAGGAGCGTTTGCACCATTCCCGTATCCGCCTGCCCTGCGGCACAATTGGTAATGACCTGGTATTCATAATTCCCGCAGGGTGAAAAATTGGTCCAGGTAAAAGAAGTATTGGTCGTTTGAAAGGTCATCCATTCGGGAGTGCCTTCCTCTCGCCAGCGAACCGTATAGCTTTGCGCTGCCAAAATTGACGGCCAGGTCAGGATGGCGCCGGTTTGGCTGAGGTTGTTGACGACCAACGGCGCCGGCGCTTCGCAGCACCCGTCGGTTTTGAAGATCCGGCCCACCGAGAATCCGAGGTCTTCATCCTGGCAATAGGTTTTCAGCTGGATTTCGTATTCTGTACAAGCCGTCAGGCCGGTAAGCGGGTAGGGTGAATGCACATTGTCTATGACATTCCAGTCATTGTCGCCTTCGGCCCGATACCTGAGGTCTATCCGGGTAATGCTGTCGTTGGCCAGCCAGGTAACGGTCATGCCAACGTCGCTTATCGCGCCGGCTGCCAGGCTGGTCGGCGGCTGACAATCGCCGCAGTTGTCCATCAGCAGCTGGAGGCTGTTGTTGAGATTGAGCCGCCCGCCGGTCACGGTTTTGCCCTGAAGGGAAGCCACGGGCGTTATTCCTTCAAGGATGTATTGCCGCACCATCTGCGCCGCCGCCGCCGGGTCGCTTTTAGCCACTGCAATGAATGACGGGCACGGCGCCGAATACAGCAGGCCCACCGCGCCGGTGACGTGGGGCGTAGCGCCTGATGTCCCGCCGAACGGGCCGTAAGTATTTCCGACGGAAGTGGTATAAGCGCCTTCTCCGAATGCGCCCAGGTCGATGGTCGTCAACCCGTACCCCGCCTGATTGACCTTGACGTCCATCCGGTTGATATTCGTCACGGTGAGCAGGTAATCACTGGGGCACGATGTGGGCAAATCGCCTGTTTCATCCACATTGACGTTGGCATTTGCCGTGGCGCCGCAGTTCAATATGCCGTGTACGCCCAGACTGTCGTAAAAGGAACACCAGATCGGCGCATCCTCCGGGAAGGCGTCATCGACGCCCCACGACGCATTGGTGGCGACCACAAAAGCGCCTTTTTCGCCGTTGCTGGCGTTGTACATCATCCTTTGCACCAGCGGATAGGAATAAGCCTCCAGGACAGCCGCCTCATTGGTGGTGAAGTTGTTTTTCACGATCATCAGCTTGACATTCCAGTTGACTCCGGTCACGCCGATGCCGTTATTCCCTTTGGCCCCGACAATTCCGGCAACCGAAGTTCCGTGAAATCCGCCTGATATGTTGTCGTTGTCCTGAAGAATATTCCAGCCCCTGTAATCGTCGATATACCCGTTGAGGTCGTCGTCCTGGTTATTGCCCGGAATTTCGGCATGGTTGACCCAGAGGTTGTCGCCGAAATCCTCGTGGTTCAGGTCCAGCCCGTCATCAATGACGCAGACGACGATGGTATCCCCGTCGGCCGTAAGCCCGCCCGTGGTGAGGTCCCAGGCCAGGTCGGCGTCTATATCGGCATTGACGACGCCTCCGCCCTGACCGGTGTTGAGCATGTCCCATTGCTGGCCGAACAATGGGTCGTTGGGCGTGGTATTTCTTTGGCGGACGATATGGTTGAACTGCGCCAACAAGACTTCAGGCCTGTGCCGGATGGATTCCAGCAAGCGGTTTTCGTTGATTTTGGCATGGTCAAACCGGCAAAGCCAGATCCTTAAGGGCGGGCTCACTTCCCGGACCGCTTCCATATCGGTGGGCTGTCCGTTAAAAGTAGTGAATGTGCCGGTCAGCCGCCTGATATCGGCGTCGGGTTGGAGCTGAATAATGATTTCACCCAGTGCGTGATCCAGGAATTGGGTTTTTGCCTTACCGGCACAGAGCATGGTTACTAGTCCGAGGAGGAAAGCCTTGTGTATTTTCATGGATGGCCAAGTTGGTTATCACATCAGAGCATACGGCGTTGGAGCGGAAAGTTAAAGAACTTTACCGGCTAAAGAAAAAAAGGCTCCGGCGAGTGTCGCACAATTTGCCGATCCTTAGTTATCGTCTTTTTTCTTTTTGCTGAAAAGCAGCTTGTTCCAGAATTCCTTCCGCCTTTCCCTTCTTTCCTCCCTGAGGTCCTGGCGTTCGCTGATCCGGCGGATCCTGTCCAGGTAATCTTCCGGCGTTTCGTCATTCCACCGGGGGTATTCCTGCATGATCTTTTCCAACTCTTCTTTTTCGAACTCCTGCAACTGGCTGTATAATTCAGGGTGGTTCATCAGGTCTTCTTCCGAGAATTCGGTAATGACCGGCAATTCTTCGAGGAACGGAGGGCAACTCATGGTTGCAGCGAGGGTATCGGTCAACGGTGCAAAATCACCATATTGCCACTTTCGCAATTCTTTGTCCTGCCTGACCTTGCGGAAAAAGCTGCCCCAAATCGGCAGTGCGGTACTGGATCCCTGACCGGCGCTCATTGTCCGGAAATGGATGCTGGGGCTTTCCGCCCCGACCCAGGCGCCTGCGACCAGTTTTGGATTGAATCCGATGAACCAGCCGTCGGACTGGTTCTGGGTGGTACCTGTTTTACCGGCAATGGCGCCTCCCAGGCCGAACTCATAGCGCAACCGGCGCGCCGTACCGCTGTCCACCACGCTCTGCATCATATGGATCATCATATCGGCGTGGTCCTGCGAAAGGGCCCGTTTGAAATTCCGGGGGTTGGGGCGGTCAAATTCCACGATAAGCCGGCCGTCGCTGGTGGTAATGCTGTCCAGGTAATGGAATTCCGGCCGGACACCCCGGTTGGCAAGGGTGCTGTAAACTTTGACCATTTCGAGCAGGGAGGCGTCCAGGGTCCCCAGTGCGATAGAAGGTACGGCGGGTATTTTGCCCTCTACCCCCATATTCCTGGCCAATTGGCGAACCGGATCGATTCCGGCGCGGAACAACAACCGGACGGAAACGGTATTCACCGAGTTGCTCAGGGCGCCTTCCATGGAATAAACCCCTTCGTATTTGCCGTCGGAGTTATGCGGCTCCCAGTTTTCGTACTCCGGATAGCTGACCAGGCTGTTTTCAAAATATTCGCAGGGGGGTACGCCTTGTTCGAGGGCAGCGGCATAAAGGACCGGCTTGATCGTTGACCCTACCTGCCGGCTCGACTTGACGTGATCGTATTGCAGGTATCCGAAATCAATTCCGCCGACCCAGGCCTTGATCATCCCGGTTTGGGGTTCAACGGCCAAAAAGCCCGCATTGATCAGGCCAAGGTAGTATTTAAGCGAATCCAGCGGCGACATTTCCTTGACGACTTCTCCCTCTTCCCAGGTGAAGATGCGCATCCGGACCGGCTGGTTGAATATTTCGGCTATTTCTTCTTCGCTCTTTCCCTTCTTCGCCAACTCCTTGTAGCGGCCGGTTTGCTTCATATAGGTTTTTAGCCCATCTTCGCTTCCCCAGGGCAGGCGCTTGTTCCAGCTGCGGTTGAACGCATCCTGTACCTTTGGCATGGTCGCCTCGATGGCCTCCTCAGCGTATTGCTGCATGCGGGAGTCGATGGAGGTGTAAATTTTCAGGCCGTCGGTGTACAGGTTGTAATGTTTTCCGTTGGGTTTGGTGTAATCCTTGAGGATCTCTTCCAGTTCGAGGCGCAGTTGTTCCCTGAAGTAAGTGGCCAGGCCTTTATTCCTGCCTTCCCGCTGGTAATCGACATTGAGCGGGATCTGCATCAGCGAATCGGCCAGCCCCTGGTTGAGATACTGGTATTTGACCATCTGGTTGAGCACCGTATTTCTGCGTTGCAACGAGCGGTCGGGGTGGCGGACCGGATTGTACAGGGTGTTGCCTTTCAGCATGCCGACGAGGGTGGCCCCCTCTTCAATGGTGAGCTCCTGCGGGGGCTTATTGAAAAACCGCAGGGAGGCGACCTTGATCCCATAGATCCCTTCGCCGAAGGGGACCGTATTCAGGTAGAGGTGCAGCAATTCTTCTTTCGTGTAGGTATTTTCCAGTCGCCGGGCCACAAAGGTTTCCTTCATCTTGCCGATCAGGGTACCGAACAGCCAATAGTCTTTCCTTGGAAAAAGGTTTTTGGCCAGCTGCTGGCTCAATGTGCTGCCGCCGCCCGACGACTCGTCAAACAGCAGCAGGGACTTGACCAATACCCTGAACCAGGCCCGGAGGTCGATTCCGCGGTGTTCAAAAAAGCGGGCATCTTCCGTAGCGATCAATGCATTGAATACATCGACCGGTATTTCATCAAAGCTGGCATTGCTCCGGTTTTCAATATAGTATTTCCCCAGCAGCACGCCGTCCTCGGAATAGACCTCGGATGCCGTATTGTTCCGGATATTTCTCAACTCGGGATAAGAGGGCAGTGCGCCGAAAAAACCGATGTACACCAGGAAACTCATCAGGATCATAAAAGCGATTCCGCCGCCAATCAGGATCCCGCCCCACTTGACCAACATGGCGGCCCTGGGACTTTTGCCCTGAAAAACTTCCCAGCGTTTTTCCAGCGGGTCGAGCGCGGGCGCTAAAAATACCCGCAGCCGGCGGAAAAACGGAGAAAAAATGGAAGTGATTTTTTTGTATTCCATACTTGCCTACTAACCACTACGGGTTAACGAGGAATCGGGACGATTGTTTTCTGCGCATCCGGTTTTAAAGAACCCCGACCCTCTACAAATTGTTGCAAAATTACCACAAGGTTTTGACATTCAGAAAATAAAAAATTCCTTTGCCGCACCATACGGGCTCAGGGCAGGCACTCCGGGTTGATGCCCAGTACATAGCGTTCAACGATCTGGATCTCTGCGGCGGTTTCTGCGCCCTTGAAACCTTTGATCATCTGATCAGCAAGGCTGTCCTGCGCCATTTTGGTCAGTTGGGTAGCGACCGGCAGGTAGGACCAGTGCCATCTTTCTTCATTATACCCGAACGGACGGCCCGCTGTATAGGGTTGTGCAAACCCGAAAGCCGCCGCATTTTCCTTCAGCCAGTCGTAGGTGGTTTTTCCTTCTCCCTTGTCAAAAAAGACATTATTGAGGTTGTTCAGGTCGACATCGGTGCCCCAGTGGTGCCGGGAGGAGCCGGGCATCGAGCTGTACCGCAGGATGGCCATGGCGCGATCCCGGGCTTTGGGATAAGCCGTGGGGGCAGACTCGCCGCCTTCCAGGGTCCGGGCGCCGGTCCATTTGGCTTCCCAGATCTGCTTTTGCTGATTGAAATTCCGGGTGGCTGAAATGATTTTCAACTTCACGCCGTCAGCCTGGGCGGCAGCTGCCATTTTTTTGAAGGCTTCATAGGTATCTTTGCGCAGGTACATGCCTTCCCGGTTGGCAAATTCCAGGTCAACCTGCACAAAATCAGGGTGAGCGGCCGGATCAAATTGCCCCATTACGTACGACAGATCAAATTCCATCCGGGTGTTTTCCGGTTTCGGGGGATCCGGCTTGCCTGCGACCGCGGTTTTTGCAGTTTCCGGTTCAGGCTGCCGGTCGTCTTCTCCGGCCGGGTGTTGATTGCAGGCCGTCTGAAAAAAAAGACCGGCCAGGGTTATTAAAAAAAAGCTCACTTTTACCATGTATTTTTGATATTTACCAGGAGAATAGCTTAGTAACGTAAAAACCCATAAAATCCTGTCTTATGACTTGTTCAAATTGCGGAGCCCCCATCACGCCGAATGACCCCTATTGCGCCAAATGCGGCCAGAAACAGGCCGCCGCCGCGTCACCGCCGCCGATGCCGCCCAATATGTCTTCCTATACGGCCGGGGTAAATCAAAAAGTCAACGACCTCGGATACCTGTTGATTCCGTTGCTGACCTTTGTCAACATCTTTATCTGGCGTGTTTTCTCGCTGTTATCGTTATCCTTCAATTCAGGCGTGTACATGGGTATGCGCATTTTTGCCGTACTGCTGCTGGCTGCTCAATTTGCGATCGCCCTGATTTTTGTAAAAAAGCCGGTTTACAAAATTCTGATCGCGGTGATATTCGGCCTGGTCATGATCAACAGCGCGGTGGACCTGTTCCAGGTTTTCAGCATGCAATTCTGATCACCGTTTTTTTAACAGATCCAGCAGGTATTCGCCGTAACCGCTTTTCAGGTACTGCCGGCCCAGCCGTTCCAGTTGAGCGTCGTCTATGAATCCCATTTCATAGGCGGTTTCCTCTATGCAGCCGATCTTGAGCCCTTGCCGGTCCTCGATCACTTCGATGAACTGGCCGGCCTGAATGAGCGATTTATGGGTGCCGGTATCCAGCCAGGCCGTTCCCCGGCCGAGGACCTTCACTTTAAGTTTACCGGCTTCCAGATAATGTTTATTCACATCCGTTATCTCGTATTCGCCGCGGTGGCTGGGCCTCAGATTGCGGGCGATTTCCACTACTTCGTTGTTGTAGAAATAAAGGCCCGGGACCGCATAATTGGATTTCGGCGTCTTTGGTTTTTCCTCGATGGAAACCGCATTGAAGGCATCATCGAACTCGACAACGCCGTATCGTTCCGGATCGGCTACCCAATAGGCAAAAACGATGCCGCCTTCGGGGTCGATGCATTCCTGCAGCGATTCGTTAAAACCCGCACCGTAAAAGATATTGTCGCCCAGAATCAGGGCAGCGGGATCCCCTCCGATAAAGGGTTCGCCGAGGACAAATGCCTGAGCCAGTCCGTTGGGCTCATATTGCGGCGTATAGCTGAAATTGCAGCCGATCTGACCGCCGTCGCCCAGCAATTTCTGAAAATGCGGTAAATCCGATGGAGTGGAAATGATCAGAATATCCCTGATGCCTGCCGACATAAGGGTGGAGAGCGGATAGTAGATCATCGGTTTGTCGTACACCGGCATCAATTGTTTGCTGACCGCGAGTGTCAGCGGATATAGCCGGGTGCCCAACCCACCAGCCAGGACGATTCCTTTCATTCAAAAACGATTTCTGGCTGCAAAGATCAAAGAAATTATTGACTTTTCTTCTCTTTTAGCAGTTCGGCTTCGGCCAGAGGCGACAATCGTTCCAGCGCATCCAGGTGGACGGCAAGCCCCGCAGGGTCCCTTTTTTCATGCAACCCCTGCCAGAGGGCCTGGTTGCTCCGGATCAATTCATCGTTGCCCACAAAAGCAAGGCTGGATTTCATTTTGTGCGCAATTCCGAGCGCCGCAACCCATTCCGAGCGCTCAAAAGCCTCCCGCAGCTGAGCAGGTACGGTTTGCAACTCCTCCACCAATAAATCCAATAGCGTATTTCTGGTTTCCGGATCGCCGTCTGTCATCAGATCGAGATAAGTAAGGTTAATGTGCTGGTAGTTTTTCGTGACCATAGCGGTTTAAATAGCAGGCTATTTTTTTGAACAATTCCTCCGGGTCAAATGGTTTCAGAATATAATCATTCATGCCGAATTTCAGGTATTCTTCGGTTTGTCCGACATGGACATGCGCCGTCATGGCAATGACCGGCAGGTCCCTGGGGCCCAATCTCAGATTTTCCCGGATCCGGAGGGTTGTTTCAAAACCGTTCAGGTTGGGCATTTCAAGATCCATCAGCACCAGGTCAGGCGTTTGGTTCTCCAGGAAAGAAAGCGCTTCAAGCCCGTCGTTAGCGAGTATGACTTCTATTTGGGGCCACTTTTTTTCAAGGGTGAATTTGGAAACCAACTGGTTGATCTTGTGATCCTCAACCACCAGAACCCTGAACGGCCGGCCGGGTTCGATCCAGGTAAGGTCCTTTTCCTGGATCAACTCCCTGGCAGGGGGGTGAATAACGGCAAAAGGCAGCTCAAACCGGAAGGTCGATCCGCTGTTCAGGGCACTGGATACCCGGATGGATCCGCCCATCCGCTCGATCAAGGCCTTGCAGATCGACAAGCCCAAACCGGTGCCTTCCGCAATCCGGTCCTTCCGGGCGACACGGGTAAAAGCGGTAAAAATGGCATCCAGGCTTTCGGCGGGTATTCCGATCCCGGTATCCTGGATCTCAAAAAGCAGGACGACAAAGTTATCTTTTACCGGGTCTGCGGCTATCCGGAAAATAATCTCGCCGGAATCGGTGAACTTGACTGCATTCTCCAGCAGGTTATTCAGTATCTGGTACAGCCGGAGTTTGTCTCCCAGCAACATTTCGGGGACGCTTTCGCTGATGTCAAACCTTAACCTGATCGCTTTTTTTCCGATCTTTTCGGATATAATCCTGTAAAGGTGTTGCCCCAATTCCCGCATCGAGAAAGGTTCCTGTTCAAATTTCACCCCGTCGTGGTTGAGCGCTGCCGCCTGCAGGATGTCATTGATGATGTGGAGCAATACTTCGGAGGAATGTTCGATCGCTGTCAGGTAGTTTTTCTGTTCTTCGTTCAGCGGCGTCAGGGCCATCAGCTTGCTCATGCCGACAATCGCATTCATAGGCGTGCGCATTTCGTGGCTTACGCTGGCCAGAATTTGCTCCCGCACCTTAACGGCCTGCTCCGCAAGGTCTCTCTCAATGCGTATGGCCTCCGCTTTTCTTCTTTCGGTGATGTCCTGAATGATGCCGTAAAAGAAATAATTGCCGTCAGAGAGTTTTTCAGCCCGGCAAAGGGCCTCAATGAAAAGTTCCTGACCATCCGGCCGGACGATGGAGATTTCCTTCTGGGATTCACTGTTTAAAACCGCTTCCTGTTTCAACTCATTCAGGAAGGATAACGGGCATTTACCGGCTTCGAGGTGCTCGTACAACAGGGGGTCCTGCGGCATGTCCATGATGCGGAAGACCTCCTTGGAGGCGATGAAACTCCGCTTGGCGGGATAACATTGCCAATGCCCCATCCTGCCGATCCGTTGGGCCTCTTCCAACCGCTGGGTGATCTGGTTGCGCTCGATGGCATACCGAAGGACCTTACCGATATGGTCGGCTTCAAACTCTCCCTTTACCAGAAAATCCTGCGCACCGGCTTTCAGGGTTTGGAGGCCCAGCCCATGATCGGACCGGCCGGTCAGTACAATGACATTCAGGTTGGGAAACCGGGATAACAGCCCGGACAGGGTTTCAAATCCGTCGCTATCCGGCAGGGACAGATCGAGCAGCACAGCCGAAAACGACCTTTTCTCCAGTATATCGAGGGTATCTCTAAGGTTGTGCAGTATGGTGAGCGAACAATTGACCCATTCCGAATTCCTCAGAAAGATCTCTACCAGGCGCGCATAGGCAGGGTCGTCCTCAACGAGCAGGACTTCGGAGGTCAGCCTCACGTCTGGTAAATGGTTGTGCATCAAGTTTATTCGTTTGGCGGTCGAATATGATTTACACTGTTTTGTACGATTTATACCGCTTGAATGTTACGCGGCATAAAGACAAAATCCGCTTGCTCTTCAAATATAACCAAAAAACAGAAAAATTCCTGCGGATCTTTGAAAATCCTGCGGAAATCGTCCACCTTTTCCATACCGATCACCTGCCTGGCAGCCAATTCTTCGAGGGTGGAGGCGGAGATATGCCAGGGTTGGCGCTCATCCCCGGCAGCTACGGCCACGCCTATTTCCAGTCCCTTTTCAGACAGCACAAAAATAGGATACCGGGAAATATCCTGATCCAGGATCGTATCGGACACTTTGGCGAGAAGCCCGGCTTGTTGCGCGAGGTCCTTTTCCAATTCTTTTACCAGCCGGCGTTTTTCCATAGGTCTGAGGGTTATTGAAGACTCGAAATCAGGTTCAGATCAACTCAAGAAGCGCTACGCTTTCAATATGGGACGTATGCGGAAACATATCAACGGGCTGCACCTTCAACACCCGGTACTGCTCCGAGAGCAGGTTGAGGTCCCGGGCCTGGGTAGCCGGGTTGCAGCTGACATAAACGATCCTGGGCGGGGCCAGTTTGAGCAGCATTTCCACCACCCTGGCGTCCATGCCCGCCCGCGGCGGATCGGTGATCAATACGTCCGGTTTTCCGTGTTGGCGGGCAAAATCTTCGGTCAGGATATCCTTTACATCGCCGGCGTAAAAAACGGCGTTATCGATGCTGTTGAGCCGGGCGTTCTCACGGGCGTCCTCGATGGCGGGGGCTACTTCCTCGATGCCGACGACCTGCCGGCAATGGCCGGCTACAAAAAGCGCTATGCTCCCCAAACCGGTATACAGGTCGTAAACGTTTTCCGAGCCGGTCAGGCCCGCAAACGATGCCGCTACACTGTACAGCCTGACGGCCTGACGGGTATTGGTCTGAAAAAACGATTTGAAGCCGATCCGGAAGCCGACATGCCCCAACTGCTCCTCAATATACCCTTTACCCTGGTAGGTCAGGATGTCCAGATCCTGAATGGAATTGTTCAGTTTGGCGCTGATGCAATAGCCGGTTGTGGTGATCTGAGGGAAGCGGGCCAGCACTTCATCCAGGAACGCGGCAATCCGCTTGGGGTCTTTCTGGCCGAAACTCACGATCAGCATGGTTTGCCCCAGGGTTGTCACCCGGATAACGATCTGGCGCAGAAAACCCTGCTGGCTTTTGTGATCGTAAAAAGGCAGGCCTTGTTGCAGGCCGATTTCCCGGATGGCGTTGCGAAGGGCATTGGTGGGTTCGTCCTGCAGCCAGCAATGATCGATGTTGATCACCCGGTCGAAGGTGCCCGGCCGGTAAAAACCCAGCGCAGGTTCGTCCTTGGAAAGCCCTTCCTGCATTTCCGCATCCGACAGGTAGCGCCGGTCGGAAAACGTGAATTCCAGTTTATTGCGGTAATACGTACTTTTTTCCGCGGGCACAATGGGCAGGAATTCTTCCACAGCCACTTTGCCGATGCGGGTCAGGGCGTTTTCCACAACCGACTGCTTGTGTTTCAATTGGGCATCATAGGTGATGTGCTGCCAGCGGCACCCGCCGCAGATCTCAAAATGCCGGCAAAACGGTTCGGTCCGGTCCGGGGCATAAGTGTGTATTTGTTGTATCCGGCCTTCAAGAAAACCTTTTTTGGGCCGCACCAGCACATCCGCCACATCGCCGGGCGCGGCGCCTTCGGCAAAAACCACCTGGCCGTCCTGGGTTTTTCCGACACATTTGCCCTTATCGGCAATGCCGGTGAACACCACATTGGTTGCAACTTTGAATTCTCTTCGGTTTCTTCCCATAGGGCGCAAAAGTACGAAATCCCGCCGGCAATCAGCGCGTGAGCACAATGTAATCCCGGATCAGGGTCTTGAGGAATTCCAGTTTGTCGCGCGGGGGAACCTGAACGCCCAGTTGCGCGCAAAGCCGGGTCACCAGGTCGTTCAGAATAGCCCGGTGAGCGGCATTGGGGTGCTTTTGGCAGCGGTTGATGATTTGCTTGATGGCCAGCATATCCGATTCGTTCAGGCGGCGCACTTCTGGAAAATTCGGCGTGTAATTCTCCAGGGTATTGATCCGGAGGATTTCGGCCAGCCCGAAATGGTTGCTGGGTTTGGACCGGATGACCGTCGTGTTGGCCGTCAGATCGCCGAGCCGCTGGCTCTTATCCGAAGAAACGATGAACAAGAGCCCCAGAATACCGAAGGTGACAAAAGCATCGACCAGGTACAGAACGGCGCGCAGCAGGAAGTCGGTCAGCCCGGGCTCTTTGCCGTCCAACCTGACCACCCTTATGCCGACCGCCCGTTTTCCCCAGGATTGTCCGTCGGCGATGGCTTCGGAAAGGAACTGGTACAGCATGAAAAGCGCTACGGGCACAATCCCCAGCAGGACGCCGATAAACATATCGGATTCAAAAAAATTGCCGCTGGTAATGGTTGCCAGCAGGAGCATCAGGATCACGTATATGGCCAGTACAACGATAAAATCAATGATAAACCCGACGACCCGCTCCCAGGCGCTGGCCAGTTCATACTCGATGACTACATTCTGGGTGGTGCGGATATCTATAGTTTTCATAAATTGCTGAACTATTTGCAAATATTTCCATATAATGTGAACTTTTTCAATTTCTCCCGGGAAAAATGCGCGAAACGAGTTTTATTCAGCAGAACAAGGACAAATGGAGTGAATTTGATGCGGTGCTGAACGGCCAGTACAAGGACGCCGACAAGCTGAATGACCTTTTTGTGCATATTACCGACGATCTTTCGTACTCGCGCACATTTTACCCCAACCGGTCTGTCCGGGTCTATCTCAACGGATTGGCCCAACGCATATTCTTCAGCATCTACAAGAATAAAAAAACACGCCTGGGCCGGTTTCTCACTTTCTGGACCGACGATGTGCCTCAACTGGTATTCGAAGCGAGAAAGGATCTGCGCCTGTCCTTCTGGGTTTTTGTCCTGAGTTTTTCCATCGGCGCGCTGTCTTCGGCGTTCGACCCTGAGTTCGCCACCGTGATCATGGGAGAGGACTACATCGAAATGACGCGCACCAATATCGAATCCGGCGATCCGATGGCTGTTTACAAACAGAAAGGCGCTTTCGGCATGTCGCTCGGCATCACGATCAACAACCTGTATGTGGCTTTCCTGACGTTTGCGCTGGGCGTCCTGTTCAGCGTAGGGTCCATTGTCATGGTCGCCCGAAACGGATTCATGGTCGGCGCATTTCAGTGGTTTTTCATCGAGCAGGGGCTTTTCAGGGAATCGTTTCTGACCATATGGATACACGGCACGCTGGAGATCTCGGCCATTGTCATTGCGGGCGCTGCAGGCATCACGCTTGGCCGCGGGTTGGTTTTCCCGGGCACTTACACGCGATTGCGGGCCTTTCAGCGATCCGCGCGCAGAGGGATCAAGATCATGATCGGCATTGTTCCGATTTTTGTATTGGCGGGCTTCATTGAAGGTTTTCTGACGCGCTATACCGAAACGCCGGATGTCATCCGGGGGGCGTTCATTGCCGTTTGCCTGGCTTTTATCCTGGTTTATTTTGTCTGGTATCCCCGTTGGCGGGCTGCGATAGGATTTCCCGGCGCGCAAAATGAAATGAGGATCCCGCCGGATTCCAGCCTCGCCATCGATTTCGGTCAGATCAAATCTCCGGGCGAGATTTTTGCGGATACCTTTGTTTTCTTCAAGAAATATTTCTCCAGGCTGGCCTTGATATTGATCGGACTGACGGCCGCTGTCTGCGGCGCGGCATTCTTTTTTTCGGCTGCTCCGCCGGCAGAGCGCTTTTTTTATGAAGCCCAGCCGTTCGAGCTCGTTCAAGCCTTTCCAAAGCTTTTGACTTTTCAGGTTTCTCCTATCCTGCCCTGGGCCAACGGTGCGGTTTTCGGCATTGTCGCTTTCCTGACCGGCCGCTGGATGGGCATGATGAAAGGCCGGCAGAAGCGCGGCGGCAACATCGTCAATTTATTGAAGTGCATCCTCACCGGCGTCCTGTTTTCCCTCATGCTGTCTATCAATGCGTGGTTTACTTTTTTCCTGTTCCTCTTCGGCGGCGTCTTTTTCATGGTCTGGTTTTTTGTAAGCCAACAAGAAGGAAGCGACCCGGCTTCCAGCCTGATCCGAACCTTTAACCTGACCGGCGGCGACTATTGGCGGAGTCTAGGCGTCTTCATACTCGCTTTTATTGTCAGCCTGATTTTTGCCTTTCTGGCCGATACGGCACTGGTTTACCTGCTTTTTGAACTGGTGGGATGGATCATCCACTTCGATCAGGAAGTCATGAACAACATCAGCGTTGTCCTGTTAACCGGACTTTACCTATTTTTGTCCTATCTTTTGTTTGCCGCATTGGCCATTTCCGGCAGTATTTTGTATTTTACACTGCTTGAGATCCGGGAAGCGCCGGCCCTTCGCCTGCGCATGGAGGAAATCGGCAGCGGGCGAACGATCAAAGGCATGGAACGGGAATAAACTGAGCCCGCATGATGAAGAGAATTTTGCCATACACGCTTAGCTTGTGCCTTTCCCTTTGCGGGAATGTACCTGCGATATGCCAGGAACCCCTTGAAGACCCGCCCTTATCTCCGGATATGATTACCGGTGAAGGTTATGACGAAGATTTCGATGACGAAGAATATGCGGGCGAATTTTACGAAGGTTCCCCTGAAGAGGATTACCTGAATTCCGACATCCGGAACAGGCCGTTTGACAAAAAGCAGTGGGAAGGCCTGGTGGGCGACCTGGATTACAGTCAGAAAACAAAAAAAAGACCCGAAAACAAAAAAAAGAAAGCCGCTGCCCCGGAAGAACCGGACAATCCCCGCCCCCCGCTGAAATTCAATGCCGGATGGCTCAAATATGTGGCGCAAGGCATTCTGATTGTCGGCGGAGCCGTTCTGCTCGCATTCATCATTTACCGCATGCTCGGTTTCAAAGGAGGCCCCCGCAATAAGCGAATCAACCGGCAAAGCGATATCGGCGAAATCAACCTGGAAAAGATCGAGGAGAATCTTGCCGAAACGGACCTGGAGCGATATATCCGGCTGGCTGTTGAGCAAGGCAACCTGCCGCTCGCTGTCCGGCTTTATTATCTGGCGGTTATCCAGTCCCTTTCCCAGCGGCAGGTGATCCGGTGGAAAAAGGATAAAACCAACAGGCACTACCTTGCCGAGGCGGCAGCCACCGGTTTTTATCCGGAATTCAGGGCCCTGACCCTCGTCTACGAAACCACCTGGTACGGCAATCTTGACCTCGACCGGGAAATGTTTGACCAGCTGCAGTCCCGGTTCAATACCTTTATCCGGGATATCCGTCAACCCTTAACCCCCGCGCCGGCATCATGAAAAACCGGATGATCATATGGATTGCGGCAGGAGCCGCCCTGGTTATCCTCCTGCTACTGATCCTGTTTGCCAGAAGCGCCAACCGGGTCCAATGGCGGGAGCATTACAGGGCAGACAGCAAGGACCCCTTCGGCACCTACGTCATCCGGCAGTTGCTGGGATCCTATTTCCCCGGTGAAGACCTGGTAATGATCACGGACAGCCTCGGAACGGCATTGCCGGTATTGGCAGACGACACTGACCTGCTGACCGATACCGCCAATTACGTGTTCATCGGAGAGGCAATGTACATGTCGGAAACGGATGTGGACCAACTGCTTGATTTTGTCGCGGAAGGCAACCGGGCCTTCATCGCCTGCCGGACCATTCCCTACGACCTGATGTTCTACGTCTACACCGAATGCGACTCCATGTGGTGGGACGGGTACAAGAGCCTTGCAGATACCGCCGCCCGCTTTTCTTTTGTACATCAGCAGCTTAAAACCGCCGAACCTTCGGGATTTGTCTTCCGCAAACAGGGAGAAACCCTGCCTTACGAATGGCAGTATATCGATTCGGCCTATATCTGCGATGCCCCGTACGGCATTACGCCCCTGGGCTGGATGAACGACACCTTGCTCAATTTTGCCTCGATCAACTACGGAGGCGGTGTTTTTTACCTGCATACAGCTCCGGTCGCATTCACCAAT
The DNA here is from genome assembly GCA_020636325.1 of Lewinellaceae bacterium. Classification (GTDB taxonomy): domain Bacteria; phylum Bacteroidota; class Bacteroidia; order Chitinophagales; family Saprospiraceae; genus JACJYC01. The sequence continues at coordinate 939,703 of JACJYC010000002.1, read as the reverse complement.
ATACAGCTCAGGCAGGAAGCTGGGCTCGATTACGCGGGCAGGATCTTTTCACATTTGGCCAAAGGTCCGGTTTACTGGGATGAGCACAGCCGGATTTCCCTGCCGATGGGCCGGGTATTGAACAACCGATCCAGGCCCAACGGCAGGTATATACCCGAAAAAAGCCCCTTGCAGTTCATTCTGGAACAACCGCCGCTGGCCTGGGCCTGGTACCTCATCCTGGCCACGGGATTGCTCTACATGGTATTCAGGGCCAGGCGGCGCCAGCGGGTCGTGCCGGTGCTGGAGCCCAATTCCAATACCTCCCTTGAGTTCATTTCGACGATCGGCAGGTTGTATTTTTTACAGAACAATCACCGGCAACTGGCCATGCAGCAAAGCAAGCTCTTTTTCAATCATATCCGCGAACGCTACCAGGTACAACCCAAAGACGCGGACTGGAAAACCCGCCTGGCCGCCAAATCAGGGATCGGGATGCAGCTGATCGAAGAGATCGCTGAAAAGGACGAACGCATCCGCAACGCCTCGATCATACAGGATGAAACGCTGATTGATTTCCATCAGGCGATCGAAAAATTCTATCAACAAAGCAAATAATCAAACGATGCATATCGACGAAATCGAAGGAACAGAAGAATCCCAAACACCGGACCCGGGTATGCCTCCCGTTCCGCCGCCACCGCCGGTTTACCGCCCCAGAATAGACATTACCCCCCTGCAGCAAGCTTCCGACAAGATCAGATCGGAACTGAGGAAGGTCATCATCGGCCAGGACGAATTCATCGACCAATTGCTGATCGGGCTGTTATCCGGCGGACATGTGCTGATTGAGGGAGTGCCCGGCATCGCCAAAACCCTGACGGCCAAATTGCTGGCCAAAACCATGGATGTGGAATTCTCCAGGATCCAGTTCACCCCCGATCTGATGCCCAGCGACGTCCTGGGCACGACGGTCTTCAACGTCAAGGAGTCGGAGTTCTTTTTCAATGCGGGGCCGGTTTTTTCCAATATCATCCTGATCGACGAGATCAACCGGGCGCCGGCAAAAACCCAGGCCGCCCTCTTCGAGGTCATGGAGGAATACCAGGTAACGGTTGACGGCGAGACCTACCCGATGGAATATCCCTTCTTCGTGGTAGCCACCCAGAACCCGATCGAACAGGAAGGCACCTATAAGCTGCCGGAGGCCCAGCTGGACCGGTTCCTGCTGAAGATCAATATCCACTACCCCGCCCTGGAAGAAGAAAAAGCGATCCTGCGCCGGTTCCAAAGCGATTTCCGCATAACCCGGGCGGAGGAGGTCTTGAAGGTATTCACCGCATCCGACCTGAAAACATGCCAGTCGTTGGTCGAACAGGTCTTCATCCGGGATGAGCTGATGGACTATATCGCCGCCATCGTGCACGACACCCGCAACAACGGCGACCTTTTCCTGGGCGCATCCCCCAGGGCCTCTCTCGCCATATTGCGCACGGCAAAAGCGGCGGCAGCCCTGAGCGGCAGAGACTTCGTGACCCCCGACGACATACAATATGTGGCTTATCCGGCGCTCAACCATCGGATTATCCTGACCCCGGAGCGGGAAATGGAAGGCCTTGACATCCGGGATGTGATCCGGGATATTGTTAAAAAGATTGAAGTGCCCCGGTAGCAGGCTGTGATGAAAATCCGGATTTTTTCCATAAACTTTGCGCCTGTTTTTCCGGTAACGGTTATGTGAAACGCTGCGCCGGAAGACAACTATTTGGTCTGTTCCTGGTTTATTCAATTGATCATGGCAAAAAGAAAAACAGTCACCGCCTCCGAACCGGAAATCGAAACGGCAGACGAGTTCATTGACGTCACCGGCGCCAGGGAACACAACCTGAAGGACATTGACGTGCGCATTCCCCGGAACAAGCTGGTCGTCATTACCGGCATCAGCGGCAGCGGCAAGTCTTCTCTGGCTTTCGATACGATCTATGCCGAAGGCCAGCGCCGGTACATGGAGACTTTTTCGGCGTACGCCCGCCAGTTCATCGGTGAAATGGAACGCCCCGAGGTCGAACAGATTACAGGCCTGAGCCCGGTCATTTCCATTGAGCAGAAGACAACCAGCCGCAACCCCCGGTCAACGGTGGGCACGGTGACGGAAGTATATGACTTTTTCCGACTCCTGTTTGCCCGTACGGCGGAAGCCTTTTCCTTCGCTACCGGCGAAAAAATGGTACGCTATACCGAAGAACAAATGAAAGAACGCATCCTGACCGGGTTCGAAGGCAGGATGATCATGTTCCTGGCGCCGCTGGTCAGAGGACGCAAAGGCCACTACCGGGAGTTGTTCGACCAGGTCAGAAAACAGGGATATGCCAAAGTACGGGTGGACGGAGAAACCATCGACCTGACCTCAGGGTTACAGGTGGATCGATACAAGATACACGATATAGAGTTGGTTGTAGACCGGTTGAAAGTGAGCGGCGACCGCAAGGACAGGGTCAGCAATTCACTCCAGACCACCCTTAAAATGGGCAATGGGCTGGTGTTCATCCTGGATGTCGAAGAAGATAAGGTCCATACCTTCAGCAAGCACCTCATGGACCCCGAAACGGGCGTATCCTATGAGGAACCTTCCCCCAATTCCTTTTCCTTCAACTCGCCGTACGGCGCCTGTCCCCATTGCAAAGGCCTGGGGCAGATCAATGCCGTGGATCTCGACAAGGTGATCCCCGACGACAGCAAAACCATCAACGACGGCGGATTGGCCCCGCTGGGAGAGGTCAGGGAAAACTTTGTGTTCAAACAGCTTCGGGCGCTGGCCAAAAAATACCATTTTTCTTTTTCCACGCCCATCAGGGATATCCCCGGGGAAGCCATGAAAACCATTCTGCACGGCGGCGACAACCAGCTCAGCATCAAACTGGAATACGCCGGCGGGGATTACAGCTATGATCTGGCCTATAACGGCCTGGTCAAAATGCTCGAACACTGGTATGAAAACTCCTCCTCTGAAAAAGTGCGGGGCTGGGTAGAAGAATTCATGACCATCGACGACTGCCCGGAATGCCAGGGCAGACGCCTGAAAAAAGAATCGCTGCATTTCCTGATCGACGGGAAAAACATCTCCGAACTGACCGACCTGGATCTTACCGACCTCTTTGCCTGGATGGAAAACCTGGAGGACCGGCTGAGTGAGCGACAGGTGCTCATCGCCCGCGACATCATCAAGGAAATCCGATTCCGGCTGGGCTTCCTGCTGCATGTCGGGCTTGACTATCTCTCGCTCAACCGGCCGGCAAGGACGCTTTCGGGCGGAGAATCCCAACGCATCAGACTGGCCACTCAAATCGGGTCGCAACTCACCGGCATTACCTATATTCTCGACGAACCCAGTATCGGCCTTCACCAACGGGATAACCAAAAACTGATCGAAGCCCTGCGGGAACTGACCGATATCGGCAACAGCGTCCTTGTTGTGGAGCACGACAAGGACATCATGCTGTCGTCGGATTACCTGATCGACCTCGGCCCCGGCGCCGGCATACACGGCGGCGAGGTGGTGGCCATAGGGAAACCCAAAGAATTTCTCCTGCACCCTTCCCTGACCGCGGATTACCTCAGCAATCGCATCAATATCGAAACACCGGCCGAACGGCGGCCGGGGAACGGCAATTTGCTTGAACTGGCCGGCGTAACGGGCCATAACCTCAAGAACCTCCACGTCCGGTTCCCCCTAGGTACGTTCATTTGCATCACAGGCGTATCCGGAAGCGGCAAATCCTCGCTGATCAACGAGACGCTCTACCCCATCCTCCGGCAGCATTTTTACAGGAGCCTGAAAAAGCCGCTCCCGTACGAATCCATCATCGGATTGGAACACCTCGACAAGGTGATCGAGATCGACCAATCGCCGATCGGCCGGACCCCGAGATCGAACCCGGCAACCTATACCGGTGTTTTTACTGATATAAGGAAGATATTTTCCGAACTCCCCGAATCCAGGATCCGGGGCTATAAGCCCGGCCGGTTTTCGTTCAATGTCAAGGGCGGCCGGTGCGACGTCTGCGAAGGGTCGGGTCTGAGGACCATTGAGATGAACTTTCTCCCCGACGTATATGTGGAATGTGAAAAATGCCTGGGCCGCCGCTACAATCGCGAAACCCTCGAAGTGTTGTATAAAGGCAAATCCATCAGCGATGTACTGGATATGCCTGTGGCCGAAGCCGTGGAATTTTTCCAGAACATCCCGTCCATTTACCGGAAATTAAGGACGCTGGACGAGGTCGGGCTGGGCTATATCACCCTGGGGCAGCAAGCCACCACCCTTTCCGGCGGGGAAGCCCAGCGGGTCAAACTGGCCGAGGAATTGTCAAAAAGGGATACCGGTCAAACCCTTTACATCCTGGATGAACCGACAACGGGGTTGCATTTTGAGGACATCCGCCACCTCCTGGCCGTGCTGAACAAACTGGTCGACAAAGGCAATACCGTCATTGTCATCGAACACAACATGGATGTCATCAAAGTTGCCGATCATATTATCGACATCGGCCCTGAGGGCGGCCATCGCGGCGGCCGCATTGTTTGCGAAGGTACGCCCGAACAGGTTGCCGCCGAACCGGGCAGTCATACCGGCCATTTCCTGAAACAGGAACTGACCCTGGGGTTGACCTCAAATACCCAATCATTCAATTGAACGATTCTTTATTTTTTATTTCCCAATGAACCAAAGCTTTCATTGTCTTGTATATCCGTAGGAACGAGCGAATATGAGGAAGTGGATAAATCGCCTTTTTCACGTCTTCTATGCCCAGCGATATCGGCGCATGGCCTATATCATGCGACACCCGCATGAAAGTCAGCAGGCCTGGCTCAAACGGTTGCTGGAAACGGCTCAAACGACCGAATGGGGTCGCAATTACGGATTCGGCGACATCCGCACGCCGGAAGCCTACGCGAGGCGCCTGCCTGTTCAGGATTATGAACAGTTCAAACCCTACATCGAACGGATGATGAAAGGCGAACGGGACCTGCTCTGGCCCGGCAGGGTGCAGTGGTTCTCCAAGTCTTCAGGCACGACCAGCGAAAAAAGCAAATTCATCCCGGTCACTTCCCAAAATCTGCGCCAATGCCATATCCGGGGTACCTGGGATACGATGACCCTGTTTTATCAAAACCGGCCGGACGCGCGCCAGTTCGAATACAAGAGCATGCTGATGGGCGGCAGCCTGCAGCCTTTTCCCGGCTACCCGCAAACCATCATCGGCGATGTTTCAGCAATAATGATCAGCCATATGCCCTGGGCGGGCAGGCCGTTTTTTACCCCGGATTTTAAAACCGCCCTGCTCCCTGACTGGGAAACGAAGCTGGAAAAACTGGCGCTGGCCGGGGCGCAGGAGCCCAATATTGTCATGATCGGCGGGGTGCCTACCTGGACCGTAGTCCTGTTGCGCCGCATTCTGGAAGTAACCGGCAAGAAGCATATGCTCGAGGTATGGCCCCATTTTCAGGGTTATATCCATGGCGGGGTAAGTTTCGCGCCTTACCGATCGCAGTTCAGTGAATTCTTTCCGTCCGAAAACGTCAGTTACCAGGAAATCTACAATGCATCAGAGGGTTATTTCGCCGTTCAGGATGATTTCAACCGGGACGATATGCTGCTGCTGGTCGACAACGGGATTTACTACGAATTCCTGCCCATAGCGGAATGGGGCAAGGAATTTCCGACAGCCGTCCCGCTGTCGGAGGTGCAAACCGGCCGACAGTACGCCCTGGTGATCACCACCAACTCGGGCCTTTGGCGGTATTTGCCGGGCGATACGGTTGCGTTCACTTCCACAAACCCTTACAGGATCAGGATTACGGGAAGGACCAAGCAATTCGTCAATGCTTTCGGGGAAGAAGTCGTTGTGGAAAATACCGACCGCGCGCTGGCCGAAACCTGCCGGGTCACCGGCGCCACTGTCATCGATTACACCGTCGCTCCCGTATATTTCCAGGGGCTGGGCAAGGGCAGCCACGAATGGCTGATCGAATTTGAAACCCCGCCTGACAACCTGGACGAATTCAACCACCTGCTCGATCACAACCTGCAAAAGCTCAATTCCGATTACGAGGCCAAGCGATACAAGGGAATGGCCCTCGAAAAGCCCAAACTCAGATTGCTCCCACCGGGCACTTTCCACAATTGGCTAAGGGCAAAGGGCAAATTCGGCGGCCAGAATAAAGTTCCAAGATTGGCCAACCACCGGGAAATTGTTGAAGATATTCTTTCGTTTGTAGGAAAGTAGATGATTATTTATGAACCGGTCATTTTCCCCGTTGTCGCGGTGCAGCGGGTTAGCATCAAATTTGCTAGCTTTGCCGTATGCATCACAAGGAGACTGCAGCCTGGGCTAATTTTTGCACGTGTTGAAAAACCTCATTCCACATTTTATTCAGGATGAATGGCTTGCCGGCCGTTCCACCGGTCGCATGAAGGCATTTACCATGTGTGTGGATCTTTCCGGATTCACACCCCTGACGGAAACCCTCATGCGCCAGGGGTCGCCGGGCGCCGAGCACTTGTCCAATATCCTGAATGAGATCTTCGGCCCGCTGGTCAGCCTGGTCTATAACCAGGGCGGTTTTATCCCCTGTTTTGCCGGCGATGCCTTTGTAGCCATCTTTCCTGAATCCGGCGACGGCAGCCAGGCCCTCGGCGCCGTCCAGGCTGCCGTTCTGGCCCGCAAATTTTTCAAGGATAAAAAATCCCGTTTCGGCGACTTCACCATCGGCATCAAGATCGGGCTTTCCTGCGGCGAGGTGGAATGGGGCATCGTAGGCCGGGAGCACAAGGCGTTCTATTTCCGGGGTGAGCCCATCGACGGATGCTCCGCCTGCCAGTCGAGGGCCGGCGAAGGCGAGATCCTGGCCGACCGGCCGATGGAACCCTGGCTGACGGGTATGCCGCTGGCGATGGAAGAAACCACCGATCAGTACTTTCGCATTTTGAGGGCCTCCCTGGATGTCGGCAATGACCCGCCGGCTGCCCCCCTGTCCCTGCCGCCGCTCAACCCGGAGGTGCTCAGCTGGTTCCTTCCCGAGTCCGTGATCAATTACAAACAAGGCGGAGAGTTCCGGACGGTCGCTGCCGTATTCGTTTCCTTCGATCAGGTTGAAACCCACCAGCAACTGGATGCTTTCTCCAGCCAGGTACTCGACCAGACCTCCAATTTTGCAGGCTATTTCAAGGAGATTGAATTCGGCGACAAGGGCGGCGTGATGGTCATTTTCTTCGGGGCGCCGGTTTCCTTTGAGAACAATGCAGAAAGGGCGCTGGAATTTGTACTCTCCCTCCACGATTCGGCTAAAAACGACGAACTGGCCGCGAAAGTCCGGTTCCGCACAGGCGTGAGCATGGGGCTGGCCTTTACCGGGATCGTCGGCGGCATTGAGCGCTGCCAGTATGCCGCGGTAGGCAACCGGGTCAACCTGGCAGCCCGGCTGATGATCAATGCCGATTGGGATGAGATCCTGGTGGATTCGGAGTTGAAGAAACTGAAGCAGTTCAAATTCATCCACAAAGGGGATATCAAATACAAAGGCATCAAGGGGAATGTGCCGACCTTCAAACTTACCGGAAGGGACTTTGACAACCGGTCGACCTACCTCGGAACGCTTATCGAACGGCAAAAAGAACTCCATGACCTGCTGGCATTTGCCCAACCCATTCTCGAAAGCCGCCCCTGCGGGGTTGCCGTGCTGTACGGAGAAGCCGGTATAGGGAAAAGCCGGCTGGCATTTGAGCTCAAAAACACCCTGATGGAGGTAGAGGGCATGAGGTGGATGGTTTGTCAGGCCGACCAGATCCTGAAAAAACCGTTCAATGCATTCCTGTACTTCCTGAGGAATTATTTTGAACAATCAACGGAAGCCACCCCGCTCGACAACCGGTACGGGTTTGACAGCAGGTTTGAATACCTCGTCCAGCGGCTGCGCGGATTGGAAAGCGCAGAAGCCCGCCGGCTGACCGAAGAGCTCATCCGGACCCGGACGGTCCTGGCAGCGCTGATCGGCCTGCATTTCCCGGATTCCCTATGGGACCAGCTCGATGCCAAAGGGCGTTACCAGAACACGCTTTCCGCCATCATCAACCTGCTGCTGGCGGAGTCGCTGTTCGGCCCCGCCGTCATTGTACTGGAAGATGGCCACTGGATCGACGACAGTTCGCTGGAACTGATGCAGGAACTTGTCCGACAGATGAACCGCTTTCCCGTCATGCTGCTGGTCACTTCGCGGTATAAGGACGACGGCGTAAAGCCCGAATTCTTCCATATACAGCGGTTGCACGACCTGGGGCTGCAATACCTGGAAACGGACCTGAGCATGCTGAGCCCGGAAGCCGTACGCTCATTTGCAGAGACCCGGCTCGGCGGCAAGATCAGCAAGGCGTTCTTCGAATTGCTGCTGCGGACGACCAACAGCAATCCGTTCTATCTGGAACAAATGCTGGAGTACTTTTCAGAAAGCCAGTTGCTGACCAACAAAAAAGGCATTTGGGATATCGAGGACGAGAACGTGCAGTTGTCGGGTTCGGTCAACGCGATCCTGACCGCGCGGATCGACCGGCTGTCTACGCTGGTCCGGGAAACCGTCAAGGCGGCGGCCGTCATCGGCCGGGAGTTTGAAGTTCCGGTGCTTTCCGAAATATTGAAACAGACGGAAGCCTTCGCCGGGGAATCCACCGCCGGCACCCAAACCCTCCTGCGGGAGCAAATCAAAACCGCCGAACGGGGGCAGATCTGGCAGGCGATGAACGAACTGCGGTATATTTTCCGCCATTCCCTGCTGCGGGAAGCAGCCTACAGCATGCAGTTGCGCACCCGCCTGGCCCAGTTGCACCAGTTGATCGCCGAAACCATCGAACGGCTTTACAGCGAAAGCATAGAAACCCGGTATGTCGACCTGGCCTTCCATTTTGAGCAGGCCGGAAACCTGGACAAAACCTGCGAATACCTGCGCAAAGCAGCCGACTATGCCCGCCGCAATTACCAGAACCAGCAGGCCCTGGAGTACTACGAACGCTTGCTGCAAAAACTCAGCCGCCAGACCGATGCGGCCGGCGAGATCAAAACCCTGCTGAAAAAAGGGAAAGTGCTCGAACTGATCGGCGACTGGGATGAATGCGAGAAAGCTTATTCCAAAGCCCTTCAGTCGGCCAAAAAATCGAGGGACGTCCTCCTCCTTGGGCAGTCCAACAACAGCCTCGGCAGGCTCCTGATGCTGAAAGGCGACTACCAGACCGCCATGACCTACCTGCAGATTTCAGCCGGCCTGTTCGAATCCGTAGAAGACCATACGGGAATCGCCAAAGTGTACGGCGACCTCGGCAATCTTTATTTCCGGCAAGGGCAGTACGAAGAGGCAAAAGCTCATTTCGAACAAAGCCTTGAGCTGTCCAGCGCCCACCAGGGCGGCACCTCCAATGCGCAGATCGTGGCCAACCTCGGGCTGACCCATATGAACCAGGGCAACTACGACGAAGGGATCAAAGTGCAGCATGCACAACTCAAAGTATGCCGCCGGAATAACGACAAACAGGGGATGGCCACCCTGTACACCAATCTGGGGATCGTCTATTTTGAAAAAGGCGATTATGACCAGGCGCTGGAAAGCCATTTGAAAGGCCTGGAGCTGGCCGAAGAACTGGGCAACAAAATGCTGAAGGCCATCGCTACCGGATGCCTGGGCAATGTATACCTGCGCAAAGGGCGTTATGAAGAGGCCATGGACAATTTCAGGCTCGACCTGGAGCTCTGCGAGGAGTTGGGCGACAAACAAGGTATTGCCATTACCATCGGCCTGATCGGTGAATTGTACAGCATCCAGGGAGATTTTTACAAGGCCATCGATTATCTGCAAAAAAACCTGATGCTCTGCGAGGAGCTCGGATATAAAAAAGGCATCGCCAAAGCCAATAATACCCTGGGCGATGTTTTCTACTACCTGAAGGAATACGACCGTTCACTTCAATACTACGACAAAGCCATCGACATCACCCGCGAGATCAACAACCCGCTGGTTCTGGGGTCGAGCCTGGTGGAAAAAGGCCTGGTACTCCTGGCCACAAAAGAACTTGATGAGGCCGAAGCCATGTTGGGAGAAGCAATCCTTCTGGCTGCGGAGCTTGGCAATCCCGACCTGTGTTTTGAAACCGACCTTTTCTCCGCCCGCCTTGATGCGGCCGCCGGCCATACCGAAAGCGCGCTGGCCAAGCTGGAGGGTCTGCGCAACGGCATTACAACCCTTGACCAAAAAGCTGACGCCTATTTCTGGACCTTCCGGATCGACGACTCGAATGAGGAAGTCAGGCAGGTCGCACTGGATTGCTATCGGGAATTGTACAAAATCTCGCCACGGTTTGTGTACAAACACCGCATGGAAAGGCTGGAAAAAAAGGATGCCGTTTAGCGCCTGTTCTGCTTTGTTAAGTCAATTGAATCCGTAATTATAAGGTAGTTTCTCATCCTTCCGCGATATCACGGCCCAGTAGCTGTGGTCCGAAAGGTCGGGGATGTAGAGGTGGAAAATCCAGTTTTCCGCAACGGGTTCTCCGTTTTGGGGCGGACTGAAATCCCATTCTTCCTCATCTTCCGGCATCTCCAGAGGCACCAGATCAATGACGGCTTCCTGAAAGTATTCCCGGAGTTTAGCCGTCAGGGCAACCTCGTATTCCTCTTTGTCCGGATAGCTGTCGGGATAAATATTGTGCGACTGCGCGACAACGTTTCTCGGCGATTCCAGGTCATGTCCGTCTTCGAGAAAGCAGGTGAGCGCAATCCGGAGCGCATCATCGAAATCAATTACATTTTCCAGTTGGCTTTGGCTGTAAATCTCGTCCTCATCGGCAAAAAACTCCAGCTCGGGCAGATCAAATTCATCTTCCAGGATTATGGCAATGATTTCTTCCAACGACTCCAGCTCAAGTTCATCAAGTTGTCCGTCGAGCCATTCAGCGGCCTTATCGGTCAGTTTGAAGTGCTCCCGGATGTATTGGAGGGTATCAAGCTCTGTAGCGGTAATTTCCTCGCCGTCCATTACGCTATCCCATAATTTTGTAGCGTCCTCAAAAGAAATCCGACCGTCGCCGCTTCCTTCAACGAGGGATTCTGCGGTTTCCAGGAGCCCGCGATCATAACGGACGCCGTTGATAACCCGATAATAACTCTTGGCCATACCTGTATTTTTTGATGGAGAAATTTAGGCTTGTAATGTTAATATAGCATTATTCAAATATTAATTATTATTCATCTGATATATCTAATTTAACCGGGCGAAACCGGGGACTGGAATCCGACTTGATCCGCGTTATTCACTACATAGCCTCAATTTCCTGCTTTCCTGCGAAAACTCCAAATTTTATTATCAATCTGAACTTATCCAACGCCAGACACGGCAAATCCCGATCAAACCCTCCCGGGGTAAACACCGCTGCGGGCGTCAGTCAATGCAGGGCAGGCACAACAAAGCTTCAAATCACTCAAACCTCGCTTATATTACCCAAAAATTAAATTTAGACAAGGCCGGTCCCGCTCCTCCTTTTCCTTTAAATATGCCGTTAGCTTTGCATTGCCTTATCCCATCATCCAACGCTTCGATCATGAGTCAGGAAGAATTGACAAACGCCTTAATCGCTGCCGGTCCTTCAGCCAAGGTGGCATCCCTCTTTGATTTCATGCGCGCACATGGCGGCAAGCATTACGAAGAGGAGGTCACCCAGATGGAACATGCCCTCCAAACGGCCTACCTGGCCGGAACGGAACAATCCGATCCGCTGCCCGTAACCGCCGCGCTGCTGCACGATCTGGGACATTTCCTGGCCGACAGCCTGGGTCGGCCGATCAACCCCACCAAAGTCGACGACCTCCATGAAAACCTGGCCGCGGATTTCCTGCAAGCCTTTTTCCCGGCGGAAGTCACCGAACCGATCCGGCTGCACGTAGTGGCCAAGCGGTACCTTTGTACGGTCGATTCCGGATATTACGAGTCGCTTTCAGCCGCCTCCCGAAAAAGTTTTCACCTTCAGGGCGGTCCGATGAACGAGGAGGAAAAAGCGGCCTTCGAACAGCATCCCTTTTATGCGCCAGCCTTGCGTTTGCGGATCTGGGATGATAAGGCCAAGGAAGTCGGCAAGGACATCCCGGAATTGGCTCAATACGCTTCCGTTGTAGCAGCCGCTTTGTTGCCCTGACTGGAATCCGGGCTCCGGATCAGATTTTATCCATGATCTCTCCGGCCAACCCGAAGGAGAGGGTCATGCCTGCTCCGCCAAGGCCGTTCACGATGGTAACGCCGTCTTCCGCATCAGTGACCAACTCGGTCTTGCCCTTCAGTTTGGGATAAACGCCGTGCCAGGTTTCCGCAATTTCCATATTGGGAAAAGAGGCGAAACGCCCCAGATAATCCAGGATCAGCTGATTGATGTGCGCCCGGTCAAAAGGGCTCAGGTCAAGTCCGTATTCATGGCTGTCGCCCAGGGTGATTTCCCCAAGGCTGGTTTGGGACACCAGGACATGGATGCCCCAATCGTTGTATTCCGGCAATTCGGCTGCGTAGCGGTTTTTCAGCCGGTCCAAACTTTCGCAGTGCGCGAAACTCTGGTAGTGCTGCAGCGTCAGTCCGCCGCATAAGGTAGGGCCAAGCGCCCATCCCTCCGGTTGGGTCACGGTCCGCATCATCTGCAATTTACAACGCGTAATGCCGCTTTCGGCGAAAATCTCCGGATACAGGGTCTCGAAATCGGCGCCGCCGCAGACAAAAACCCGGTCAGCCTGCCAGCTGTTCTGTGCGTTGCCCACCCAGGGAAGGTCGATAAAATTGATGGGCGTATTGTAATAAAAATCAACGCCGGCGGATTCGCGCAGGTATCGGTGAATTTTCCGGGTCGCTTCACGCGGGTCAATATTCACCTCCGTGGCACTCCACAAGGCGCCTTTTAGCCCATTGGGTTGCACAGCCTTGCTCCTTCCAGACACCGATACAGGGTCCAGCAGATCGATCCGGTAGCCCGCATCGCAACGCGTTTCATAAAACTCCTCCAATACCGACCATTCGTCGTCTTCGTAGGCCAGACAAAGCGCGCCGGTTTCGGCGGCCCAAAAGCCCGCTTTGGCCGATAGTTCCAGCCAGATCTCCCGGCTTCTCATGGCCCGGTCAAAAGTCTCGAGCGGCTGTCCGAAAGGCCATATCATGCCGAAATTCCGGACGGTGGCCCCGGACGCGGCGGGATTTCTTTCGAAAACCGCTGTTTTCAACCCGCGTTTCGACGCGTGGTAAGCCATCGCCAGCCCTACGATTCCCGAGCCTGCAACGGCGACATCATAAACCTGTTGGTCCTTGTTTTTCATCCCGGTGAAATATGCCCCAAAGCTAGCGCCGCTAATGTAAACTCCATTTTATCTTTTGGTAAATTCGGGTTCCGGGCAGTATGGATTACCCCGGGCGCTTCTAATTTTACGTCCCAAAAATTCAGCAAATGCACGATATCAAACTTGTCATTCTCGACATGGCCGGCACCACCGTACAGGACAACCGGGAAGTTGAGGAATGCTTCTACCAGGCAGCCGCCCGGACAGGCCTTAAGGCCGACCGCCAGCGCATCAACGCCATGCACGGCGTGCCCAAAAGGATCGTCATTGAAACCTTCTGGAAAGAAGCCATCGGGGAAGACCATCCCGACTTCAGCGCCAACGTCGAACAGACCTTTGCCGTTTTCCGCGAAATGCTGGAAGAGCACTACCGCACACAGCCCGTTGTGCCCACGGAAGGCGCTTTGGCGCTTTTTGTCTGGCTGAAAGCCCGGGGCATCAAGATCGCCCTGAATACGGGCTTTTACCGGGAAGTGGTCAATATTATCCTGAACCGGCTCGGCTGGGACAAAGGCCTGGATGAACATTATATCGGCCACCGCAACAGCGTGATCGACCTTTCGCTGACCCCGACCGAAACCGGCGGCAAGGGCAGGCCCGGCCCGGACCTGGTGTTGCGATCCATGGAGATCTTCGGCATTACCGACCCCAAACAGGTGGCTAAAGTCGGCGATACGCCCTCCGATCTGCTGGAAGGAAAAGCCGCCGGCATCGGGCTCAACCTGGCCGTGGTCAACGGCTCCCATACCCGGGAAGAACTGGAAATTTACGAAAACGACGGGTTGCTGAACAACGTAGGCGAACTGAGGAATTATCTCGACACCGGCCTGGAATTGGTGTTGGAAGAGGAGGAGTAGCCGGCATCAACAGAAAACACCTGAACTCCGGCAGGCGGCATTCAAGTTCGAATCGCCGCCTGCCATCCGGTTCAATATTCAGGCAAATTATCAGTTTTTCCCCGGCTTTGGTTCATCATTCAAAAACTGCCCGGGAACAACCGCCATCGGAATTCACCGGGCTACTTTTTCACGATCGCCCCGATGGCAGCCGGTATCTCATGGCCGGCTTTGAACTCCAGGTCAAGCAATCGCGCCATAGTCGGCGCCAGCTGTTTTTGCCAAAGCTGCTCCTCCGTTTTTATTTCCCCCAAAGCAGGCGTTTTCGGGCCGATGGCGGCAAACCAGATCTGGTTGCAATCCGGCACTTTGGTCCCATGGTCCCGCCAGGTAGCCTTATCGGCATCGCCCCGCCCGTGGTCGGTCGTGATCAGCAGGGTCGTGTTGCCTTTGTAGAACGGATCTTTCTGAAGATAAGCCCATAGTTCGCCCAGCCATTGGTCGGTCTTATGGGCAGCTGCGATATAGAAATCGTATTTGCCGTCGTGGGCGAAATCGTCGGTCTCATCCAGGCCGATGTACAACACCCTGGGGTGGTTGGCTTTGAGGTATTCCAGGGCCATTTGCCAGGTCAGAAAATCCCAGCGTACCCCCCCGATCAGCCTGGGCGCTTCCTGCTGGAGCTCGTTGAGGTGCCGGATGCGGTCGTTCATTTTTCCTTCCCGGAGGTCTTCCCACGCCGAATTGACCAAAACGCCGCTCCGTTTTTCATTCAGGATATACGGAAAAACATCCCAGGAGGTAAAGGCCGCTACCCTGCCGGCGTATGCCTTCTGGTGATTGATGAATTCCAGGACGTTGACATTCTTGTTTTCGATCTTGTCGTTTGAGTTGACCGCCGTATCCGGGTAGCCGGTGAAAATCTCGTTATAGCCCGGGTAGCTGAACCAGTAAGGGTTGGCGTTGTTGACCTTGCTGCCCAGGTGGCGGTTGCCGTGTATCTGGCCGTCTTTTGCCAGCTTCGTCCAGAAGAACGGCAGCAATTTTTCCCGCCGGGCTTCGGGTGTTTCCGCCCAGAACTGGTCCTTCATTGCGGCAACATTACGGGTAAAATCCTTGCTGTTCATCAACTCGGAATCTACCCCACCGAACATCTCCTGCCAACGGAAACCGTCGAGCGTAACGACCACCAGATTGCCGGGTGTTTTCTGGGCAAAGGCGCCGATAGCAACGAATAAAAGCATTCCAAGAATAAATCTCGATTTTGACATAGTGATGTGTGTGAAATGAGAAAAAATGCCCTTGGTTCGATCAAGGGCGTTCAAGGAGAAGCAAAACTAGGAAGGTCTTGTTATTTGAATATTTAACCAGAATTATTTTTTGTGATAAATCAGTCGTTCTTATCAACCGGTAACACCCGAAACCAAAAGCAATCGAGCCGAAACAGGAGCAGTCCCAAACTTCATATTGCCTTTACATTGGGCTAATACCCTCCATCTACCTTGCCGGGAAAACCAACCGCTATGTTGCGAGCCAAATTGGCCAAAGCCGGCAATTTTGTTTTCATCACCTATTCCATTTTCGCCGCTTTCGGCGCTTATTTTTGCATGTACGCCTTCCGGAAGCCCTTCAGCGTGGGTACCTTCGACGGTGAGGATGCTATTCTGGGCGACCTGGGTTATAAAAGCGCATTGGTCATGGCGCAGGTTATGGGATACGCCCTTTCCAAATTCATCGGGATCAAGATCATTTCGGAATTGCGCAACCGTTACCGGGCCGTGCTTTTCGCGATTTTGATCCTGATCGCAGAATTGGCGCTGGTGCTGTTTGCCGTTACCCCGGCGCCCTGGAACATCGCCTTGCTGTTCCTCAACGGCCTGCCCTTGGGCATGATCTGGGGAATCGTTTTCAGCTACCTCGAAGGCAGGCGCTTCTCCGAGATCCTGGGCGCGGGCCTTAGCGCCAGTTTCATCCTTTCTTCCGGCGCGGTCAAATCCGTTGGGAAATGGCTGACCCTGCATTTTGGGGTCAATGAATTCTGGATGCCGGCGGCTACGGGCGCACTTTTTCTGCTTCCGCTCCTGCTGTTCATCTACCTGCTGGAGCAAATCCCGCCGCCCACACCGGAAGACATTCGCCTGCGAACCGAACGCCAACCCATGTCCGGAGCTGCCCGCAAGGCGCTTTTCTTCCGGTTTGCGCCGGGGTTCATCCTATTGATCGCCTTCTACACCTTGCTTACGGCCTATCGGGACCTCCGCGACAACTTCGCCGTCGAGATCTGGTCGGCGCTGGGTTTCGGCGACACGCCCTCTATTTTTACCATCAGTGAAATCCCCATTGCCGTCATAGTCCTGGCTACCATGGGCGCCACCATGCTGATCCAGGACAACCGAAAGGCGCTGTCGGTCTACCTGTGGCTGATCCTGGCCGGCGCAGCCCTGATCGGCGGAAGCACCATCCTGCTGCAGCATCACCTGCTGGGCGGAGGGGTCTGGATGGTGCTGGTCGGCCTGGGGCTCTATATCGCCTATGTCCCCTTCAATTGCATTCTTTTCGACCGGATGATCGCCGCTTTCCGGTACAAGGCAAATGCCGGCTTTTTGATCTACGTGGCCGATGCGTTCGGTTATATGGGCTCGGTTGCGATCCTGGTCTGGAAGGATTTCGGAGAACCCGATATCAGCTGGCTGTCCTTTTTTAAACAAACGAGCTACGTGCTGGCGTTTTCGGGCTTCTTGCTGATCATTGCAGCGGTTATTTACTTTGCCCGGAAATTAAGCGCTCCCGGATTGCAGCAATCGCCGGCGTAAAACGTTTTCCCCGGGCGCCAAAAGAACGGCCCTCCCGAAACCGGAAGGGCCGCAGTCCCTCATTCTAATTTATTCTCACCAAACTTTTGAAAATTATTACTTCAACTTCAGGAAGCGTCGGGTACCCCGGTCAGGCGTTGAGATAACGTACATGCCCGGCGCCCAGCTGCTCACGTTCACTTCGCGGTTGTTGTTCAGCACGGTCATCAAGCGGCCGTTGGCATCCAGGATCTGGCCTGAAACAGCCTGATCGAAATGCACCCAATCCGTTGCCGGTACCGGGAAGGCCTTGAACCGGGCATTGTCGCGGAGCTGTTCGCTGACGGCCACGATCTCGCCGCCCACCTGGATAATGCCGACCGAGCCGCTCACCTCGTATCCTACGATCAGCAGGTTTTCGCCGTTGGGGCTTTCCTCAGCCGGGACAAATTTGATGATCTCGGGGCTGACGTCTCCGGTAACATTACCCCCATCAACCGTACGGTTATTGTAATAGGTAATGAATTCGGGCGCGGTAGGATCCGTAATATCGTACACCACGATTGCGCTCTGACGCTCAAACCCGATAAAAGCGTAGGTAAAGTCGCCGATGGTGCCGATGCCCACCGCTTCGGGTTCTACCCCTTTGTCGTCGCTCCGGCCGTCTTTGGCGCCGCCGTCTTCGTTGAAGAGGTCGGGTTCGTATTCCGCGGTCTTTTTGGCAAAATCGCTGCCGCTGTCGAACACGAGGTTACCGTATGCGTCAAAAATGGAGAACGACCGGGCGCCGTAAGCATAGATCTCGTCGTAGTCGCCGTCGCCGTCCAGGTCTCCCTGGGAGGAAGTCGTTTTCAGACGGCCAAGCGCTTTGTCTTTTTGCAGGTCCGAAGCATTGGGAAAAACATCCGGATCCAATGTCAGGTCTTTGACGCGCTCTTCTTCTGAATAGCCGTCGTAGTCGCGGGAGTCGCCTTCGTTGGCGGTTACGATATAGGTAGCGCCGTTGACCTCGTAGGCGGCAATCGCATCCGGGAGATACATGCCCAAAACCGGTCGGGGAGCGATGTTTATGGAATCATCCTTATCGCTGGCATCCATGCCGTTGTCTCCCAGGAAGGAAATGATCCCAAGCACAGTGTTGTCGGATACGCCGGCGCCGGCGAGGCCGAAGTCGTTGTCGTTGATTACGGCGATCTCGTTCCCCGGCAGGAGTGCGATCCCTTCCGACTTGTCGGAGCTGTTGTAATTCAGCGTAGGAAGGTTGGCGATCTTCAATTTGTGTACGGGGTGCACGCCTTCCGCAAGCAATTCATCGGCGGAGAGTTGTTCCAGGGTCGGCGCCCCGCCTAGGGTATCCCTGAGGGCCAGTTCGGTGCCCAGGATGTTGGTTGCGCCCTTCAGGTCGACCTTGAAAACGTACTTCTTGCCTTCTGTTACACCCGGCAGTTCCGAGTCCCGTTCCAGCACCAGGAATTGACCGTTACCCACATAAACGGCGTCGCCGATCTTGTCGATCCTCGACTTGTAACGGCCGCTGTATTTATTGATCTCCAGCAGGTATACGTATTCTTCAACCGGTTCGCCGGTAGCCGCATCAATGCCCAGGATACGGATCACATCCGTTTTATTCCGCACACTGGCGTCCGGGTTCTCGATAGGCGACTGGATGAACGCATAAATTACGTTGTGCGTGCTGTCGTAAGCGATCGCTTCAAAACCGCGGTTGCCTCTCCTTTTGGCATAAACGGCCGGCAGGGTTTCAGCGCCGAAGGTTCCTTCCGGTTCCGGTGTCGTACCGAGTACGGAAGTGCCTTTCGGCACATAGCGTTCGATCAGGATGCCGTTGGGGCTGAACTTGTAAATGGCCGGCCGGTTTTCGTCGCACATCCAGAAATCACCGTGTTTGTCGCGAAGGATCCCTTCAAAATCCCCGCCGAAAGCATCATAAGGAAGCTCGTGGTATGTCTCGCCGGTATTGTCCGCAAAATCGGTATTCGCGTAGGCCGTATTCGGGTCGGCGTAGGTCACCGGCACTTCATCCACGCCGGGGATATTGCCTTTACCGGAAATGGGTGTTACGCCGTCCTGCCGGAAAAGCGGGATCTGGCCGTCGAAGGTCACAGCGCCCGTTTGCCGGTTGAGGGTGAATTTGGAGATATTCGCCTGGTAATCCGGCAATTTGAACGGCCGCAGGTCCTGAGCGGGCGCCGGTGTCGCGTTGGCTTTGGCAACAGGTTCGGCATTCGGGCCGCGGTCTGGAATGGCGTAAAACACACGGGTGTCAGCGGTGGATTGGGTCGGATCGTAGTACAGTCCGGAAAACCCGCCGACCTTCACCGTAGGCTGTCCGCCGTCGTAAACGGGTGTGCCGAGATCGGGCCAGCCGGGTACAATCTCGTTGAGTACAAAGGATTCGAGTACGGGGTTGCCGGCCATATGGTCCTTGTATCCAAGCGGATAAAGATCCAGGAGTTTGTTCGTCGTCAGGTCGATAACGGCAAAGGCGTTGTTTTCCTGGCAATTGACGTAAGCCAGGCTGCCGTCGGCGGTGATCGCGATATATTCAGGCTCCATATCCTGTGCAACCGTGGAGAGTCCGTCGTTGCCGAAAATCCGGATCCCTTTGTTCATCAGGGAGGCTTTGCGGTCGTTGTAGGCGGCAAAAGAAACGGTGGAAACCGCAGCGGCTCCGACACCGCCCGAAATGTCTACGATGGTGACCGAGCCTTCAGGGTCGATGGTGTAATCGCCATTCGGTTCGCCTTCGTTGGCAGACAATACTTTGGTGCCGTCCGGGCTGAAAACGACCATGTCCGGCAGTGCGCCCGCGTCAACAGCTTTCAGGAAAGCTCCGTTGGCGTCGAAGAAAACAATCTTTCCCGGGTCGGTTTTTTCATTGGCCTGCACGCCAACTGCGACAACGCCGTTGGCCGTGGCTACCGAGTTGGGGCCGCCGCCGTACGGTGACAGGTCGATCTCCATAAAGAGCGTGGGCGTTTTCGGCACCGACAAGTCCAGAATGGTCAGCTTGTTGAGTCCGTTGCTGGTGAAAAAGGCATGGCTGGTTGCCGGATCAAAGGCAACTGTTTCCGCTGCACCTTCGGATCCCGTCTCAAAACTGGCCAGGTGGTAAAGTTCCTGTTCGTTCTGGGCGGTCAAAAAACCGAGGTGCAACAAAAAGACAATCAGATAGGTAAATCTCCTGAGCATAGATATGAATTTAGGTTTGGATAAGAAAGCCCAAAACTATTCCCGGGAGATAACCGGTATTTTAATGGATTTTTAATTTTGGAATAACTTCAGCGCGGGTTGGTTAACACTGGTTTAATGCGCCGGATTTCAGAGCCCGAAGATCTGTTTACGCAATATTTACAAGAATCCGGAGACGGTCGGCATATACGTCACTAATTGTCAAAAAGTTAAACGCTTTGCCGTGTACACAGGCCTGCTAAAGCCCGGAATCGGCGGCATTTATATTAACTGAATCCTAATTGAATTTTAAATAAATCTACTGATCTGCGGTCAAAAAAGCGGGAATATTAAATTTGCAGCGGCGCTAAAACACCAGACCAAGCCCGCGGTAAGTAGCCGCCTTCCCGGCAATCTTCCCGTTTCGGATCAGTAGGATTTCGTTGAAATGTTCGCAAAGTTCGCCTGCTTTGGCGTGCCGCAAATAAACGGGGTCACCGATCTTCAGCGGTTCTGGGCCGTTGTATCTGACCGGGGTCTGAACTTCGCCTGCTCCTTCGTTTTTATCCAGCCTGGCGCCTTCCGGAAGGCAGACTTTCGGGGCTTTGATTGGTTCTGTCATGCCGGAGGCCACATATCCGCCGCCCTGGCAGGTATAGATGCCCTCGGCAGGTATGCGCACGATCTGTATGCTGTACAGCAGCGCGGGTTCCAACTCAAAATTCCAGAAATTGTCGAACAAATGCGGCGCATAGAATCCCGAACCTACCGTGATTTCGGAAACCGCATTTTCCTGGCACGTACTTTCCACACTTCCCGTACCGCCGCCATTGACGAACCTGAGGTTGGGAAATTGAGATCGCAACAGGGTCAACGCTTCCTCCCGGCGGTTTTGAGCCAGGCGGACCGACCGGGCCTTGAGCTGACGGATCACCATATTCTTCAGCCCGTATCCTTTGATCTCATCTCCCAGACCGGCTACCTGCGCCTCGTACCCCATCAACCCGTCGACGCGGACGTGCGGACAGTCCTTTAGTTTCTGGATAAAGGCATAAAGCTTATCCCGGTCTGTAATCGGCGACCGCCAAACGCCAAAATGGAGGAAATTCATGTGCAGCGAAAGGTCGATATCCACACAGACCGGGTAAACCGCTTTTACCTCCCGCGCCACTTCCTCGATCAGGTTCAAATGCGCCGGACAATCCACCATCAGGCAGATGTACCGGCCCTTTTTTATTTCCAGCCCGATAGACTTGAGTACGTCCTTGTCCACAACAGGATACCCCATAAGGATATCCTCAAAACCCGCAGCCGAAAGGTACAACGCCTCTTTGCCGTGGAAACACATGATCCCTTTGATCCGGGGGTCGGCATCCAGCAGATACTGAAGGATTTCCGGACTGCGAATGGATTTGGTGGCAACCCTGATCGGCTTCTTTCCCGCTCTATCGAGGTTGGTTTGGATGTTCCGGTCCAATAAATCCATATCCAGCAAGGCATGGGGATAGCCCTGGCCGGCAAGGACCGTTTTGTAGTATTGGTATTTTTCGACTGACGTCATGCTGATATTCCAAAAACGGATCGAAGAAAAGCATTCAGGAAAACACCCTCAGGGTCGCATTGCCGGCGGATCGCATCGAAAGCCTGAAAATCCGGGTACGCTTCAGCGTATTGCCTGTGTTGCAAGTTATGGATTTTTCCCCAATGCGGCCTGCCGTCTGCCGCGCGGAATATATCCTCGAGCCGGGTAAAAAAGGCCCTGAAGTCCTTTTTATGGTAGACATGGCAGGCAATATAAGCGGAATCCCGGGCGTATGCCGGACTCAGCGGAATATCGTCACCTTGCACTACCCGGCTTTCAATCGGAAACAGAATTGACCTGAATTGCCGGTTGACAACCCCGGCTATTTCCTTCATCACATCGCCGTAAGCCGCCAACGGAATACTGTATTCCATCTCGTTGAAACGCACCAGCCGGCGGGTGCAGAACGCCTTGTAGCTCCGGCTTACTTTCCGGTACGGCCCTACCGTTCGCCCTGAAAAACGCGACAGCCCCGGAGTCGCCGAAGGGATCCACCGCGACAGGTCGCACATCAGCTGGAACCCGTAGTTCTCCAACACATATTCCTGGACAAAATTCCCGAAGCCTTCTTTCTCTTCCGTTTCATCGGTGGGATTCAGCTTTTTGGTCATGGCGTATCCCGAATGCGGAAACCAGTAATATTCGAAATGCTTGTTCCGGGCATTCAATTCCGGGAAGGAACGGATAACCTCTTCCAGGCCGGTCTTCCCGATCTGCAATTCCAGGTTAAACGCCGGAACGCATTGCAGCGTGATTTCGGTGATAATGCCCAATGCGCCGAGCGAAACCTGAGCCGCCCGGAAAAGTTGCGGCTCCTTTTCCGGCGAACATTCCCGGGTTTCGCCCTTGCCGTCGATCAGCCGGATTGCCCGGATCAGGGTGCTGATATTGCCTAGTGCGGCGCCGGTGCCATGAGTCCCTGTGCCGGCAGCCCCGGCAATGGATTGCTGGTCGATGTCGCCCAGGTTTTCCAGCGCCATGCCTTGTGCGAACAGCAACTCATTGAGGAGGTAAAGCCGGGTTCCGGCCCTTACGGTAGCCGTCATTTTGTTTTTGTCCACGGCAATGAGCCCCTGGTAATGGTCCAGGCTGACCAGGATGTCATCCGTTTCGCAAAGGGACGTAAAAGAGTGGCCTGCTCCGATTGTGCGGATATTTTTCCCGTTTTCGAGCGCATGCAGGACGAGCTCCCGGATCTCTTCCTCAGACGAAGGATGGGCTGTTTTATCGGGAGACCAGACCAGGTGACCTGACCAGTTATTCATACGCATATTTCCAGGTGGATACAGGCAAAATTAACCCATTCGGGTGAAAAACCGCTTCCCGGGCCGGTATAATTTTGCGGAGATAATTCCTGGATAAGCCTTCAATCGATAAAAATGAAAAATTTGCTTTTCCCGCTAATCCTGACATTAACCTGCTCTGCCGGCTTCTCTCAAACCAACGTCCGCGCCTGGTATGCCGACGGCCAGGTCTGGGTGGTTTGGGAAGTTTCCCTTCCGCTCCCGGAGACCTATGCCGTTTATGCCAAACCGACACCGTTCAGCAACGCCGCCGCCGCAACCCTGATCGGCCGGCTTTTCGCCTGGGAATACGGCGGCGGCGCTTTGAAGGAACAGGTCGACCCTTCCGCTACGTTCCGGATCCCCGACGGACAGGGCGGCGAATACCATCTGGCCGCCAACGAGGCGCTCTTCGTGGCTACCCCGCATCAGGCAGGCGCGCTCTGGATCGGCGTTGTCCCATGGGGTGAGACCAGTGTCACTCAGGGTATAAACCTCACCCAGAGCAGTGTTCCATTCAGCTATGACCCGGTAGGCGATCCGGTGGAATGCCACCTGCAGGCCGTATTCCCTTCGCCGTTTGCGCCAAGTTATACCTGTCTGGCTTATTTCATGTGGGCTGACGGTCGGCAGAATCAATGGGAAAACCGGCCCGATTTCCCGGTGATGGCCAATGCTGCCAAAAACGGCATGCCCAGCCTGTTTATCGTCAGCGCCCCGCCGGGCCTCGACACAACTCATCCTTTTCCGCTGACCGTCTGGTTGCACGGCGGAGGCGGGCAGGCCCATCAATCCATTCCGGGCTCCAGGCAAATTGTCAACCTGCTGCCGAAACAAGGAGTCCTGTTGGCGCACAACGACGACCTTTACGGTTACCGGGGCCCCAATCCTCCTAATTCCGATAATCCGAGCTGGCATTTCGGCTGGCGTAAAAACTACGATCCGTTCAGTCCCGATAATACCCCAACCGAGGTAGATACCATCATCAATTATACCCAGCGCAGGTATATCTGGATTGACGAATGGCTGATCCGGCATTTCAACATCGATCCGAACCGGATCAACCTCAACGGTCACAGCATGGGGTCGGCAGGTGCGACGGCACTCGGAAAGGTTTACCCTGATCATTATGCTACCGTAACCATCTTCAACAATGGATTCGGCGGCTCCGCCCCCGGTGAAGGGATTTTCACATTTGGTCCGGCCGATTATAACTTTCCGACCAATCTCGTGAACCGGGAAGGAGAAACCGTGCGGCACCTGGATGTCTGGAACCTGATCGATAATTGCTCTCCTCAGCGGGACTTACCACTGTTCAGGTCTTTCCATGGCAAGAACGACACCAACGGCACAATGGAATGGGACGCCTACGTGGTTGAAAACTATCGGAAGGCAGACTCTCTCGGGATCGGCGCCCAGCTGATGTGGAGCGAGCGAAGCCACGGCATCGATGAGGGCCCAAATTATGACGATCACTGGCACGACGGCAACCTTCCGACACAGCAAACGGTCGTTGACGACGTCGCCTATGAAGAAAATCTGCGCGCTGACATCTCTTTCCCGGCTTTCTTCAACAACCGCCTGGATCCCGCAGCCCACGACCCCGGAGACGGCACGCCCGGTACCGGCCCCAACGGCGTAGGCGATGATTGGGGATCATGGGGAGGGTACCACCGTTGGGATCAGAACAGCGTTGAGGACACTCCGGGGCAATGGTCGGTTGTTGCCTGGCTGGAATCCGCAGCGGTTTTCGGCAACGATAATTGCCCTGAAGACCAATTGACCGCTGATCTGGCCGTTCGTAAGCCGCATCAATTCAAACCGCCGGCAGGTAAAATGTTGACCTGGCAAGCGGAAGACGCCGCCACCGGCAACATCCTGCAAACCGGAATCGCTGCCGTGCAGGAAGACTCGCTGGTGGTCATCCCGCAGATCATTGTTTACCGGGAAGCCATCCGGAAAGTCCGGATCACCATCACGGATCCGCTGGTCGGAACGGCAGCGCCGGCAACAGGGCCTTTCAACCTGGTTATTGCCCCAAACCCTTCCTCCGATGAGGCCACCCTGTACATCAAGGCTGAAACTTCGGAAACGGCTGAAATTGAAGCGATCTCTACAAACGGACAGATTGCGGTTTTCCGCACCATGCTTCACGGCGGCAATAACAGGTTGGCATTATCTCCTTTCCGGGATTTACCGGCCGGGTTTTACACGATCGCGGTCCGCATGAAAGGCAGGCGGGATTGGATAAAGTGGTTGAAGCTGTGACCGTACCAGGGAAAAATATTAACCAGACAATCGGTTTCGGTTAAATTTGATCGGCCCCGAAACCGGCGATCAGCCTTTGGCGCAGTTGTACTTTTACTTCTTCCGGAGCAAAACTGTGAGCCGCCGCCGCCAGGTTACACCGCAGAAAATGGGCTTTTTCCCATCCGAAAACCCGGTTAAGGGTAGCGTATTCTTCCGCCAGGGTAACGTCGGAAATGGTTCTCGCATCGGTATTGATGCTCATGGAGATCCCGGCGCGGTAGAGGCGATCGGCCGTGTGATCGGTTATTTTGTCATAGACATTGGTTTGGATATTACTGGTAGGGCAAACCTCAAGATGAATATCCTTTTCGCGGAGGAAAGCCATCAATTCCGGGTCTTCTGCGCTCCGGACGCCATGACCTATACGACTGGGATGAAAATGGTCGAGCGTTTCCCGGACGCTGTCGGCGCCGCGGGCCTCTCCGGCGTGGGCGGTGCACGGGATCCCGTTCTCATGTGCGTACCGGAAGGCCGCTATATGGTTATCAATGGGGAAGCCCGCTTCGTCGGCGGCGATATCGAAACCAACGACATGCGTACCTTTAAAATGTTCGACCAACCGTACGGTTTCCATACTCTTTTCCGATGTATAATGCCGGAGCGTACACAGGATCAAACCTGCCCGGACGCCCGTATTGCGGATGCCCTCTTCCATGGCCTCCTGCACGGCCCGGACCACTTCCCCGGGCGTCAAACCCTTTTGCAGGTGTTCCAAAGGGGCAAACCGGATCTCGGCATAAATGACGTGGTCGGTGCGAAGCTGGTCGAACAGGTCGAGGGTCACCAGTCGCAAGGCTTCCGCCGTTTGCATCAGCTCGATCCCTTTCACTGCGCGGGTGATATAGTCGGCCAGATCCCTGCACTTGGCGGGCGCTACAAAGGCCTCCCGGTAGGCTGAATAGGAGACCGCCGGGTTGAGTTTTTTGACCACTTCATAGCTCAAAGAGCAGTCGAGGTGCAGGTGCAATTCTATTTTGGGTAATTTAGAAAAATCCATGCCGATCCGATAAGTTCCAAAACCGGCAAGATACTACTCCTTTTTCAACTCTTCAGCAGGCCGGTTAAAATGCTTTTACCTCGCCGGCATCCTCCTGCGGCTTTTACCCCGGCCTGCCGGGATGCGGCGGGGCCTTCCTCCTCTTCAACAGCATCAGGTTCAGCGCCCGGTCCAATATCCGGGGAAAATGCCCAAGTTGGTCTTCCCGGCAAATCGCCTTCAATTCATCGAAATGGCGATAGGTCAGTTCCACCTTTGAGGCTTCGATCGCCTGGATTTTAGCCAGCAGGCTGTCATGGTCACCGGATTGGGTACCCGATTTAAGCCCGTCGAAATAGGCCCGGGTCAGTTCGGCCTGATCCCGTTCAAGCCGGTTCATGCCTTCCCTGTGCGCCCGGGCTGACCGCAGGTAGTCCTCCTGCTGACGGTCATCCAACTGAAGTTCCCGGATCACTATATTCCGAAAATTCTCCGGCCCGCCGCCCGGAGGCATCCTTCTTCCCGGGCCGTTGAAAAAAAAGATGATCAGCCCCGCATTCATCACGATTAAAATACCCACCAGAATTTTTAAAACATTCACCTGGCTCATTGTTCATAGAGGTTGTAATGGTCGAATAACCCCGCATAGCCGTCATCGCTGTATACGGCATCTGCCGACATCCGGCTGTTGTTGCGGTTCAGTGTCCGGTACACCGTCCAGCCGTTAAATCCGATCAGGACAAGCATGCAGGCGGCAATCAACCGCAGCTGCAGTTTGGGAAGAGCCCTGACAACAGCGGTCGATCGGACGGGTTCATGCAGGCGGTCCATCAGCCGGTTAAAGACGTCCGGCGACGGTTCCGCACGCTTCATGCCGCGCGTGCTCTCCAGAATGCGATCTTTCCAATTTTCCTTATCCATTGTTCTTTTGACGCAGTTTTTCATTTTTTCCCCCGGCCGGGATAGTATTTATCGAGCCGGGAACGCAAATTATTTTTCGCACGCAGCAACAGCCCTTCCACCGACTTCAGCGTCACCTCCATGATGTCCGCAACTTCCTGACGCGGCAACTCCTCGATATAACTCAGAATAAAGGCCGTTTTCTGCTGGTCCGGGAGCGTGTCAATTACGCGGAACAGGATGCCCGCGTCTTCCCTGTTTTCCAGCAATACGCCGGGGTGGATGAACTCGGTCGTTTCTTTTGAAGCCGTTTCTTCCGCTCCGAACAGGGGCAGTACAAAACCGAACCGTTTTTTGGCTTTCCTTTTCCGGAGGAGATCCAGGGATTTGTTGACGGTGATGCGGTAGACCCAGGTCCCGGGGCCGGCTTCCAGCCGGAACGTTCCCGCTGAGCGGTGGATTTCCAGAAAGACATCCTGGACAATTTCCTCCGCATCCTCTGCATGTTGCAGATAGCTGATCGCTGTGTTGTAGACCCGGGAACTGAACCGGTCATAGAATTCCCTGAAGGCCCGCTGATCGCCCTGGGCTATTTTGGCTAAAAGATCGTTTTCGACAGACATGGATCCAAAAGGCTTCCGGTATCACCCGGCAGCACAGGGTTCATGGTATTTTAGGACTCCGGCAACGCAAGCGAAATTCCGGTGTCTGTTTTAAAAACTATTTTCGGGATTAAATATACACAAAATGAGATCAATCGCTATTCCGGGCAGTTTCTGCGTCGGTGCTTTTCTTTCCTGGTCGTATGAAAAAGGAGAAACGAAAATGTCGCGCAACCAGACCGGCTACACCCTGACGATCTACCGCCGCCAGGCAGACCGCCGCTGGAAGATCTGGAAGCAGATGTGGACGGATGTGAGGGTTGCGGATAAATAAACGCTCCCTTCAGCGGTTCAACCGATCCTGCTCAGATCAGTCCGTCCTGTTGATACAACGCCACTCCTTTTCGAACCATATCGCCGATTTCCGCCTCCATTTCCGGGCTCAGTTTTTTGATGTGGAAACAACTTTTGCCCTTCAGGCATTTTTTCAGGTCTTCGGAGATCCCCGCGAAAGCCGCCGAATGGGTATAGTTTGGAAAAAAGTAGAACCGGACGTCTTTGGGTTTGGGTACAACGCTGGCAAAATAAAAGCCGTCGACCTTTTGTTTGCCTTGCATGGCTTCTTTGGTTCCGGCTACCTCGAAGGTAGTGTCATTGTCCGTCCTGATCTTGAGTGGTGGAACGTGTCGGGTAAGTACAGATAGGAGGGCAACCCTGATTTCGGAAAGGTCGGTTTTCATAAAAGCGATGATTAAAAATTATCATCAAAGTTACGAAAATCCAAGGCGAAGTACAGTCCTTGCTGTTTTTCCTTCTACTTCTGAAAAGAAGGGCGCTGCCCCGCATTCCGGAACAGCGCCCTTATTAACAGTTATCTGGATTTACAATCCAATCAATTCCTACAACGGATTCTGGACCGCCAGTTTATTGGAGTCCAGTTCCCGGCGCGGGATCAGAAACTCCCAGCTGACGTCGCCCGCAGGCACGTCATAAGTCAGCGTAAGGGAAGAAATATGGTTGGCGCCGTTGCGGTTCAGCGGCAGATTCAGGCGTTTCAGGTCCGTAAACCGGAAACCTTCGCCCCACAGCTCGATCCTCCGGTTGATGAGGATCTCGTCGATCAGGGCCTGGCCCACATTGCCGGACGGCACGTAGCCGGGGTCCCGGTTGCTCATCAGCGCAGTCAGCGCCGACTGTGCGCCGGGGTCATCGCCCATACGCGCTTTGGCTTCGGCTTCGATCAGGTACATTTCCCCTGCCCGCATATGCGGCACATCACCTACGCTGTTGCTGCTGCTGGCCGACAGGAATTTCTGGGTCATGTATGGCTTCAGCACACCGCCCGGCGGAACGATAGCGGAACCGGCAACCGGAGTCGGCAGCCAGCATCCGCGACGAACATCCGTCGCCGACATCATTTCATACAACGTACTGTTGATGGCCTTCGGATTGGTCCGGATATTGGTCGAGTTGAAATTGCAGGAGATGTAGGCGTGAAAAGACGCAAAGAAAGTGGTCTGGTCGTCAATATGGTCGGTTCCCCAGATCCATTCGGCGTTCGACACGTCATCAAATCCGCTCAGGTATTCGGCGTTGCTCATCAGGCTGTAATTCTTGCGCGCTTCCACGGCCATCTGGGCTGCAACCGTCCAGTTTTGCTGTGTCAGCGCTACCCGGGCTTTGATCCCCTGGGCTACCTCCTTGTTGAAATGCGACTTTGCGCGGCGGCTGGTGGTCAGCAGTGCGATGGCGTCATCCAGATCCTGATTGACCTGGGTATAGACTTCCTCAACCGTTGCCCTGGCCTGGCCGTCGGTGGTCGGGGTCAGCATCAGGGGTACGCCAAGCTGATTATTGGGTTTGGCGCCCGCATCATACCGTTTGCCGTACAATTGCACCAGCATGAAATGCGCCCATGCCCGGTAACAGAGGGCCTGCCCTTTGATGGCATCGCGGTCTTCCTGCGGTCCTTCCGCGTTGCCGATGTTGGCAATGATGAGATTGGCGTTGCCGATCAGGCGATAGTAAAACTGATAGGCGAACAGGCAAAGGGCGCTGTTCTCATTCCGGTGATCGAGCCATTTGTAGGTATTGTTGTACCAGCCGTTACCTGCAGAGGTCATTACCAGGTCCTCTCCCATCATATCCATATTGATCATCATAGCGCCTTGTCCGTACTCGCCCTGGCTGTTGTACCGTACGAACATAGCCCGGTGAATGCCGTTCAACGCGGCGTAGGCGTTCGCAGTGGTCAAAAAAGCAGCGCCGGCGTCTACCTGATCGGTCGGCGCCGTATCCAGGTAATCATTCCCGCAGGATGTCGCGGAAAGACCGATCGCTATCAATGCAATGAATTTATATAATACAAGCTTTTTCATGGTTGGATCTCGATTTAAAGGGTGATGTTAATACCTGTGGTCAGTACGCGTGCCGGAACGTATTCGTTGGAAGTCACCCCGGTAAAGGATTGCTCAACGTTCATCCCCTTGCGTTTGGAGAACATGTGAATATTCTCCCCCGACAGGTAAATGTTCACATTCTGCAGGTTC
The DNA here is from genome assembly GCA_020636325.1 of Lewinellaceae bacterium. GTDB lineage: Bacteria > Bacteroidota > Bacteroidia > Chitinophagales > Saprospiraceae > JACJYC01. The sequence goes on along the minus strand of JACJYC010000002.1, from coordinate 909,299 downwards.
AGCCTGTTGGAAACCGACCTCGGCAGATCATACGTCAGCGTGATATTCCGGATATTGAGGAAAGAGGCATCCGTCAGCCAGCGATCGGATTGGGCATTGAAAGCAGCCGTCTGAGACACGTCCATCCGGGGAATATCCGTGATGTCGCCGGCATTCTGCCAACGGCCCAGCATGTCCTTGTGCAACGCTGCGCCGTAATTGCCCGCACTCATCAGGCCCGCCCAGGTGCCGTCGTATACCAGGCCGCCCTGCTGATAGGTCACCAAAACGGAAAGTTGCAGCCCTTTGTAGCTGAAGGTGTTGGTAATGCTGCCGTAAAAATCCGGTATAGCCGACCCGGCGTAGTGGAACCTGGCGTTGTTCTGGCTGATCGATAACGTATCGCCGGAAGCGTTGATCCGGGTATTAGACTCTACATAAGCATCCGCCCGGAACAGGCCCGAACCGTCGTCAGAGTCCACGCCGTACCACTCGCGGAGCCAATAGTCATAGATGGAGTGGCCGACTTTCAATTTTTTCGTTCCGTTGATGATCTCTTCCTGCGGCAATTTGGTGATCTCGTTTTTGAAGGTCGTCAGGTTGAAGTTAATGCTCCAGTTGAAAGATCCAGACCGGATCGGCTGCAACCCGAGAGACAATTCCAAACCCTGATTGAACATGGATCCGATATTCTGGGTCTGTTCCAGGATACCGGCCGATACCGGCAGGGGCACGTCAAAGATCAGGTTGTCGGACACCCGGTGGAAGAATTCAACCGTACCATATACCCGGTCCTTGAGCAGGCTGAATTCAAGCCCTACGTCGAAACTGCTGTTCGACTCCCATTCCAGCGCCGGGTTGCCCAGGCTCGACTGGATGATGCCGGCTTCGGCGGCGTTGTTATACCCCAGCGAGTAGAGTGGTTGCCAGGCGTAAAGGCTGATGCCGCCGTCGTTGCCGGTTTCACCGTAGGAAGCCCTTAATTTGAGGGCATTCAGCCAGGGAACATTCTGTAAAAAAGCTTCCTGATCGAGGCGCCATGCAGCGCTGGCGGAATAGAAATCACCCCAGCGAACATCCTTGAAGAACTTGCTGGAACCGTCCCTTCTGTAAGAGAACGACACAAAGTATTTGTTGTCGAAATCGTAGTTCAGCCGGGAGAAGTACCCTTCAACCCGGTATCTGTTCTCTTCGGAGGTCAGGTCGGTAGTGGTGGTGAAGTTGACCAGTTCGATATTGCCGTCAAGGACCTGCTGCGAGCGGAACCCGTAAAGGTTATCGTCGATGTAGTTGTAATTCTCGTGGCCCAGCAGCAGCCCAAAGTTATGTTTGCCGAACTCCTTGTTGTAGTTCAGCAGTTGGTTCAGGTTGTAGGAGGTTACATTCTGGAAGGTTTTCTGCGCGCGGCCGCCGGGCGCGCCGTCGCCGATCACCGCGTTGTCATAATCCTGATCGGTGCGGTTGGTGATATCTATGCTCACGTTGGTCGTGAACTTGAAATTTTTGAGGAAGGTGATTTCACCGTAGGTGCGCCCCGTCCAGACATTTCTGCGGAAGAATTCCTGGTTCAGCTCCGTTTCCGCAACGATATGCCGGCCGCCGTAAGCGCCGCCCGGCCGGTTGGGCAGGCCCAACGAGCTGAGGTTGCCGAAATCGTATTGGCGATCTCCGTTGCTATCCAGCAGATATTGCCCCGGATTATTGGGATCATAAGCGTATACCGGATAGATCGGCCCGATATTGCGCCCGAAGAAGAACGGGTTGACAAATGCCGTTCCGCCGGTTGCCGAAGCCTGATTGGACTTCAGGATTGTTCCGCCTATGTTTACGCCGGTTTTCAGCCACGGCAATACCTGGTTGTTGTAGTTCAGGCGTGCGGTATAACGGTCATAATCCGAACGGATGAGGAAAGCTTTGTCATTCAGGTACGACAGCGAGATGAAGAAATCCGAAGTTTCGTTACCGCCGTTGAAGCTGACCGCCACTTCATTCCGGACTCCCTGGCGGGTAATCTTATCTTGCCAGTCAAGGTCGTTTTCGTTGTAGATAAGCCTGGCCGAAGGGTTCAACTGGCCGTCGGTGCCGACAATGGCGTCATCAGACACATTGAAGGGGTTGTACGCGAGCAGGCTTTTGATGTCATCCGTCGCCTGCTGGTTGGCATCAGCAATCGGAACCGGGTTGCTGGCCCGGTAGGCAAGGCTGTTGCGGTAAGCTTCCCACATCAGCGGGTAATACTCAAAAGGATTTACCCGGTCGTATTCGGGTATGGCCCGGTCGGAATATCCCCTGGCATATTTTACGTTCACCTGGGTTTTGCCCCTGGCGCCCTTCTTGGTCGTGATCATGACCACGCCGTTGGCAGCCCTCGAACCGTAAAGCGCCGTGGAAGCGGCATCCTTGAGGATGGTAATGTTTTCGATGTCATCCGGGTTCAGGTTGGCGATGCTGGCCGAAAACGGTACCCCATCCACCACATAAAGCGGGTCATTGGAAGAAGAGATCGAACCGAACCCGCGGATGCGTACATCGGGCGAAGACCCCGGCTGACCAAGGCCCGCATTGGTCTGTACCCCCGGTGCTGCGCCAACGATCGCCTGACCGACGCTGGTCAGCGGTCGCCGGGCAATCTGCTCGGAGGTGATCTTACTGGCCGATCCCGTGAATTGGGCGCGCGTAGCCTGCCCGTACGAGATCACGACCACTTCGTCCAACAACGTGGAGTTGGGGTCCAGAGAAATGTCCAGTACGCTTCTACCCCCAACAGGGACATCTTTCGAGGCAAAACCGGTGTAGCTGACTTCGAGTGTACCATTGGCATCACTCAACCGGATTTCAAAATTGCCGTCGACATCGGTTACCGAACCTTCACTGGTTCCTTTTACAAGGACGGTGGCGCCGATCAACGGCTCGCCGTCAGTAGCTGATTTGACGCTGCCCCTGACAAGCGTCTGGGCAAACGTCGAAGAGGTCGCAGATAGCAGCGTGAAGGCTGCCAAAAGCGGCAAGTAGAGTTTCAATTTCATACAATGAAATAGATTAGTGGGTGAAAAATCAAGTTGCTTCATACAAAAAAATCAATGATACCGTTCGGCAGGGCCAATGCCGGACCGTTATCAGAGAATGCTGTTAAATTGATTTTTTAAGAAAATAATGTAACCAAAGCCATACCGCACCTTTCCGGGAATGGGATAGGCCCCCGGATTCCAAAAGTTTCTACCGGCACTTTTACCAATGGCCAGGCTAAGCTTAAAGTGATTTTTCCATACTGCGCAGGCGAATTTCAGGGATTGAGATTCCGCCTGATGATACTTCAATGTTCCTTATTAACGGAACTTATTCGGAACACGCTGCCTGAGGGGTGGAAAATAAGGATGCAGCAGATATCCCGCCTACCTTTTTCCGGCAGTTTTTCAGAAGAAGAAATACATGCCGCCGACAATATTGAACCGGCTCGCTTCCGGATTATCGAGGTAATCCAGCCGCCAGATGGCATCGATGCGCAGGACCTTGAAAATGTTCTCAATCCCGACGCCGGCCTCCATGAAGGGCTTTTTATCCGGCGCCCTGAACCCCGTGTAACCGTCCTGGCGTTCCGGATCGAACAGGTTGAGTTTGTTGGCCTGTCGATTCTTGTCGGTCAGGGTTCCGTATACGGCCTTGAAGCTGGCGACCGTGCGCCATTTCAATTTCCGCATCAGCGGGATCTTGTTGAGCAAAAATCCGTCAAAATGGTGTTCCAGGATGAGGCTTGCGTAGGTATCGCTGGCAAACTCGTAGCGGTTCATGGTATTGAATATGCCCCTGCCCATAAAATAAGCTTCATTGCCGGGGTGGACTTCCAGCAACAAAAAAGGCAACTCCCCGAAAACCTTGCCCGCCTTGAAGCGGTAACTCAGCCAGCCGGCGGGATTGATATTGAAATAATGGCGATAATACAGCGACAGCTTATGGTACTGGTAATTGCCGCCCAGCAGGTCCTTGATGCCCAGGGTATACTGCAGTTCAATGATCGGAAATTTCGTACCGGCGCTGGTGCGGTCGAAGGTCAGATCGATAAAGTCTTCCTTGAAGGCATATCGCGCCTTGAGGATCAGTTCGGAGGTCAGGATGGTGGTATCCGGTTCGCCGCCGCCGCCCGCCGTCAGGAACGCATAATTGAACCCGCCGGCGTCGGCCGAAATTCCGCCGTAAGGGTCGAGGTGACGGTTTAAAAGGGTGATCCTGTTGGAAAAGCCGTTGTCCCAGTAGCGCTCGTAGTAGGCCTTTACTTCCTCCACTTTGATCAGCTTCATCGGGAGATTCCGGCGGAGAAAACCCGAAAACAGATCGCCTTCTTCAAAGGATTCCGTGTTCTCATTGCTTTGGCTGATGTCGAAATTGTAGGCAATTCCAAACAATTTCCGGGGGTCCCTGCTGGCGAGGTACCGGAACTCCGCGCCGTATTTGAATATTTCGTCCCGGAACCCATAAGCGCCGTAGGCGTTGATCCGGAATCGCTTGCTCAATTCGCTGCTCGTCCGGAACCCCAACCGGATCCGGCTGCCTTCTACGGGGTTGCTGTTGTAAATGGAAAAATAGGGGCCGAATTCGAGCTTGCCGGCCCGGATATAGCCGTCCACCAGGGTGCGCAAAACCTCCGAATACGTCCGGTAGGCCTGCGTATTTTGCAGGCTGTCGACCATGGCGTAGATGCCGGCCTCGTTTTCCGCCAGGGGCTCATGGCGCGCCTGCGCCCAATAAGCGTCGTCCTTGTTCAGGGTTTCCGGGTCCGGTTTGGGTTGTTTTACCGGCTGATCGCGCGCAAATTCCAGGTCGTAATCCCGGTAAGTGGCCGTATAGCGCCCGATCATGCCGGGCGCCTTCTCAGCCGGTTTGAAATCCACGATCAGTTTTTTCCTGTTGGGCAGCCAGTGGTCATTATCATAGGAAAAATCCTGGTACACGATCACGCGGTTGACCAGGTTGATGTTCACATCCGCGCTCATGCGCATATTGACCTTTTGAACGGCAAATGTCGTATCGGCCACCCAGAAGTCGCCGTAGAAGGTGTTTTCCTGTTTGCGCCTGGGCTTGAATTTCAGTTTGTAGCTCCACTGGTTCTCTATTCGCGTGCTGTCGATGATGTAGTATTCATAATAAGCCAGCCCTCCGTTGGAAAAAGGGCTTACGAAAGGCTTGTCCAACACATAGATCCAGTTGTCGTACACACTGAAAGGCGTGTATATTTTCTTGATATAATCAATAATGGTGGCGTTGTCGATGCCAGATGTGCGCTGGGCCAGCGGCCGTTCGATCCACTGTTTTTTGTCCTGGGCGTAGAAAACATCCGACAGGTTTTCATTCAGGTAAACAGGCAGGAAGGGCTTTTCGTCCGACGTGCTGTCAAAATGTTCAAAAACAAAGGCGAACGGCTTCATGAATTTGCTATCCCTCAATTTGGGCGGCACATTCTCGAAATCGAGCTCCAGTTTGGCGTAGGACTGATATCCGATTTGGGTGAAACGCTCGAGGCGGTTTTGGTCTTTGTTCGCGATAATCCCCCGGACGATCGCGTTTGCCGGGTTTTCACCCGCGATCACCACCACTTCCGACAAGTTCACCCGGTCTGCGGACAACATGAAGTCCAGCGTTTGAACGGAATCGCGCCCAAGGGGTTTTCGGAGTATGCGGTAGCCGATGGCGGAAACGCTCAGGCTGTCGGCAAGCTGCTCTGTTGATAATTCATAATAGCCGTCCACATCTGAAGAGACGCCGATTGTCGTCCCCTCAAAATAAACATTGCAAAAGGCAATTCCTTCCTCCGTATCCGCATCCGTCACTCGTCCACGTATCGTATAGTTTTGGGATTGGACCAGCCCGGGCAGGATCAAAAACGCGCTTATCAACAATTTACGCATCATAGTTTTAGAGCATTTTGAGCGCTCATGCAAGATAGCTATCTATTTCAGACGCAATCCGGTGGCATGGGATTAAAATTCAAGAAAATTTAGTCCGGAATCAAACAAAAAACCCTTTTCACACCGGCCTTCAACGGCTGACCCGGCCTTTCCATTGGTATTGCCGAAAGAACAATCCCGCCAAACCGATCCCGGCAAAGTACAACACGTGCAAGAACTGGGCCTGTATATAAGACTGCAAAAGATCCCTGCGGTCAAAAAAAACCGCCCCTTCACGCAAAAAAAAATAATCAGCCAGGCCCTTGACCGTCCAGGCGACCAACAGCAGAGACAACGCGAGAGACCCGGCCCACGGGAGTGCGATCAGGCCCAACAACAAGCTCCAGCACAATAAAAACACCAGTCCCTGGGTACCAACCAGCCGCCACTGGTGATAGGCGCCCGACTTGGAGGCCCACCGCTTGCGCTGACGGATAAAAGTCTTCAAGGTCGGCATTGCCCGGGTCCGGACCGCAGCTGCGGCATTTTTCAGGAACTGAATCCTTCCGGGAAAGCGTTTGGCCATCTTCATGGAGAGCAGCCAATCGTCGCCCGAACCCAGGTGGCGGTTGTCTTCATATCCCCCTGCATCCAGAAAAGCCTTTCGGGAATAAGAGAGGTTAGCGCCGTTGCTCAAATGGAAATGCCCGGTGAATATGCCCGTCCCCGTCAGCAACATCATGCCGAGGTAGTCGAGGCTCTGGAATCTTTCCAGCAGGCTGCTTTCCCGGAAAAAGTTGACCGGCCCGCCGGTAAAAAGGCAATTTTCCCGTTCAAAACACCAGGCGTGGTACCGCAACCAATCGGCAGGTACGATGCAATCAGCGTCGGTACAAACGATCAGTTCGCCCCCTGCGCGATGAACGCCCAACGTGACGGCCTGTTTTTTTAACGCTACTTCGGGGAGTAAATATTCCGGAAAATCGGCCAGTTGCAGGAGTTTCAGGCGCGGATCCCGGACGGCGCGGACCATGGCGGCGGTTTCATCTTCCGAGTGGTCGTCGATGACGATAACCTCCGTCAGCTCCGGGGGATAGGCCTGTTTCAGGACGGACTCCAGGCAGGCGCCGATATTTTCCGATTCGTTTCGGGCGGGGATGAGCACGCTGATCCGGGTCTGCGGGCGCCAGCCGTCGTCAATAGCGGTTTCAGGGATCCGGCGCCAAACCCGGATGGCCTGCCGGAGCAAGGCGGCGTAACCGGCCGCCAACAGGAGCGCAGTACTACTGATCAAAAAGGCGATCGTAATCATTGCCCTTTTTGGTCCGGGATTCTTTTTCCAGCCCGGGCAGATCCAGCGGCTTCTCTTCTACGATTTCAAAGTCCGCATACTCGCCCTGACGGCGAATTTCGGCTTCCTTGCGGACTTCGCGCACTTTTCTATTGAGCAGCGACCTGCTGAAAAGATACAACACCGTCAGCGGGAACAACAAGGCCGACAGGGCCATTGCCCCCAGCCCCACCCAGAAGCGGGTTTTCAGCAGGCGGCCGATCCATTTGGCGTATCCCAGGAATACGGTATGGTCAATGACCAGGGACGCGACCAGCAGGAAAGGCGAAGCGATCCACAGCAGTTTAAAAATAAATTGCGTCAGGTAGAACAACAGGATAAAAACGCCTACCGTTATGAGAATGCCCAATAATGCGCTAAAGGGGTTGCCCCTGATATTGAAATTTCGTTGATCGCTCATTGAAATGATTTTTATATCAATACGGACAAAATTAGCGAATTGTTGGCCGAAAGGCTTATAATTTAGCTGTTTTCAAGGAATAAGCAGACGAGCGCCGGAAATATTTCGGTTTGCGATTCCTTTGAAATTCACGTAATTTTGTATCCGAAAATTTTTTGACCATGAAATTATCTGTCTTTTTTGCAGCGCTGGCTGCCTTGTTTATTGCAGGCGCCCCCCCGGCCGAGAAGCTTACGCTCCGTTGTGAAATCAGCGGCTGCGGTCAATCCATGCAACTTTACCGCTTCGACGGTATCCGATTCATACCCATGCAGGCTGCAACCTCCAGGGAGGACGCCTTCGTGTTTGAAGTCCCGAAATCAGATCCCCAATTCTATTACGTCGGCGCAACCGACAAACTGACCCTGCCCGTCATTCTGGGCCAGGAACCGGATGTCGTCATCAAAGGCGCCTGCAACAATATCAGGAACGCCCGGGTAGAAAATTCGGACCTGAACAACGGATACCAGGCCGTGAAAGCGCAACTGGACCAGTTCAAGGTCAAAAGCAGCCAACAGGCGAGCAATTTCCAGCGCAACATGCGCAATGACGAGGTACAGCGGAAAATTGCCGCCGACATGGCCGAGCTGGACAAAGCCAAGCTCCAATTCCTCGACTCCCTCAAATCGGTCAATCCGTTCTTTGCCCGCGTCGCGGCCCTGAACACGTACCTGAGCTACCCCAACAACGGCCAGGAATACGAAAACGAACTGGTCTACTTTACCGATCAGTTTTTCCGTTTCGCCGATTTTAACGACAAGGGCTACAACACCCTGCCATGGGTATACGAGAGCTTCAAAAGCTATGCGCAAACCCTGAGCAGCGTCAATATCGATCAGGAAACCCACCAGCATTTCATCGAAACAGCCCTGAAACGCATGCCTTCCGGTTCTGCCGTACAAAAACTGGCTTACGGCGGGGTCATGGCCGCCCTCAAAGAGCGCAACCACCCCAACTACGCCGTCTTCGCAAAGGCATTCGTTGAAGATTTCAGGAAAACCGACCCGGACGGGGCAGCCATCATCGAAGCCGAACTCAAAAAGGCCGGCAGCACCATCGTCGGCGGCATTGCCCCGGATTTCACCCAGGATTCACCCGATGGAAAACCGGTCAACCTGAGCGATTTCAGGGGAAAGATCGTGCTGGTCGATTTCTGGGCCAGCTGGTGCGGCCCCTGCAGAAGGGAAAATCCCAATGTGGTCCGGGTATACAACCACTACAAATCAAAGGGGTTTGAAATCCTCGGGGTCAGCCTTGATAACAGCAAGGACAGGTGGTTGCAGGCCATCGAAGCCGACGGCCTTACCTGGCAACATGTCAGTGATCTCAAAGGCTGGCAGAACGAAGTTGCCCAAACCTTCGGGGTCCGCTCCATACCGCATACCATTCTACTGGACCAGGAAGGGCGCATCCTCGCCCGGGGCCTTCGGGGTGAAGCGCTTGAGCAAAAACTGCAGGAACTATTGGGCGAGTGATTCGGCTGCAACGGGTTCGACCTGTTGCTCCTCTTTGGGTTTGTAATACAACCTGGAACAATTTTCGGGAACCAGCATGCTGCCGGCCATCCGCCGGAGGTCGGCAGCGGTGATCGAATTGTATATGCCCTCTTCTTCATTGATCCAGCTGCCGTCGCCCAGAATTTCAAAAAAGGCCAGGTTGATCGCTTTGTTCAGCACGCTCAATTCGGAAAAGATCAGCGTAGCTTCGGCCTTGTTTTTGATCTTTTCCAGCTCGCGGTCCGGGACGAACTCTTTCCGCAACATCTCAATTTCTTCCCAGATCGCGTCTTCGGCTTTCTCCAGGGTGACCCCCTCGGCGGGCTTGCCTTCAATGATGAACAATCCGGGGTCGGCGCTGCCGGTAATATAGCAATCGACCGAAGTGAACAATTCTCTTTCTTTGAGGAGGCGCCGGTAAAGCCTGGAGGAAGGTCCGTTGCCCAGGATATCCGACAGCAGGTCCACCACGTAATAATCCCGTTCCATCCGGGCCGGACAGTGAAAGGCCAGGTACAGGGCCTCGTTGGGTACATTCCCTCTGGCGATCCGGAATACCGCGTCTTTTTGCGGCGGCTCTGCCGGCAGGTCCCTCACCGGTATTTTACCCGCAGGGATATCCCCGAACCATTTTACCGCCATCGCCCTGACCGTTTCCGGTTCAACATTCCCGCACACGACCAGCACCGCATTATTGGGCCGGTAGTGCTTGCCGAAGAACGACCGCACATCGGCCATCCTGGCTTTTTCCACATGCTCGGGCACCAGGCCGATGGTCGGCCAGCGATAAGGGTGGACCTTATACGCCATTTCCGACAAATGGTGGAAAACGTCGCCGTACGGCTCATTCAGGCAGGTTTCCTTGAATTCCTCCACGACCACCTTACGCTGCACGTTGAGCACCTTCCGGTCAAAATTCAGGTTCAGCATCCGGTCGGATTCGAGCCAGAAGGCCGTTTCCAGGTTTTCAGCCGGCAACACCTGATAGTAGCTGGTGACGTCGTTATTGGTAAAGGCGTTATTCTCTCCGCCGGCGAGCTGGATCGGGTCATCGAAGTCGGGCGCGTTGACCGAACCGCCGAACATCAGGTGTTCAAACAGGTGGGCAAAACCGGTTTTATCCGGCGATTCGTCCCGGGAACCCACGTTGTACATGAGGTTGAAAGCCGCCATCGGCGTATTGGTATCCACGTGGACCAGGAGGCGCATTCCGTTGTCAAGGGTGAATCGTGTAAAATCGATCACAGGCTGTATTTGTTTGAAGTCTTCGAACGCTTTTCAGGCCGTTCATCCGGCAAAATTCAGCAATTCTTCCTTAAGAAACAATCAGGCCGGAAATTTGATCTCAAAAAGTGAAAAAACCGTTAACTAACTTAATGGGACTCCCCCTCCCGCAAACTTTTCGTAAAATTGCGCAGCATAACTTCTCGGAATGATACCCTCAAAGTCCAAAGCTTTTCCTTACCTGGCGGCCTTCACAGCCGTTATGCTGGTGGTCTCGGCTGTTTCCGCCTGGAGCATGTATTCGCTCAACAGCCAGGAAATGCTTTGGGGATACCGGCCGTTTTGGTTCCTGCTTTGTTCGTGGCTAGGGATAGCGGGGCTTATTCTGCTGGCCGGCCGCGGCCGGATTCAATGGCGCCGGATAGGCCTGGCCACGCTGAGCGCCGTGCTGCTTTCGCTGGGTTTTCCGGGCATTTTACCCGTTCCCTGGCTTGCATTTGCCGGTTTTGTGCCGCTTTTGATCCTCGAAAAGGAGCTTAAAACAGCAAGGGAAAACGGCTCCAAAGCGCGACTGTTTCCCTACCTGTATTTTGCTTTGGTGCTCTGGAATATCCTGACCACTTTCTGGGTGGCCGATTCGTCCCTGGCTGCCGGGTTGTTTGCCATTCTGGCCAATGCCCTGCTCATGTGCATCCCGTTCCTGCTTTTCCAACTGACGAACAGGGTCATCCCCAGGTTGGGTTATGCCGCTTTTGCCGCCTACTGGATCAGCTTTGAATACCTTCATCTGAACTGGGACCTTACCTGGCCCTGGCTCACGCTCGGCAATTTTTTTGCCCAGGTCCCGGCCACCGTGCAATGGTATGAATTCACCGGCGTTTTCGGCGGCTCGTTGTGGATACTGGTCATGAATATCCTGCTTTTCCAGGCATACGAAGAACGGCAGCAGACCGGCCGCTGGCGCCGGAACCGGATAATGCAGATCGGTCTTCTTGGGGTCACCCCGGTTGCCGTTTCCCTGGTGCAATACTTCACCTTTCAGGCGCAGGGCCATCAGCAGGCGGAGGTCTTGATCGTCCAGCCCAACTACGAACCCTTTTATGAGAAATTCACCTTGCCGGAGGATTTCCAGCTGAACGGCTACATCGACCTGACCCGGTCCCGGCTCGACAGTACGGTGGACTACATCGTTTACCCGGAGTCAGCATTCCGCTCGATGGAAACGGACCGCATCAATGATTACCCGACCACGATCCGCCTGCGGAAAACCTTTGCGGCTTATCCGGGGCTGAGCATCGTGACCGGCCTGGATGCCTACCATATTTTCGGGTCGGATGAACCTCATACCGGCCATACGAGGACGCATGTCGGCGCGGACGGACGGACCATGTTCTACGAAACCTATAACCTGGCGGCGCAATTGACCATCGGACAGGAGGAGGTGCAGCAGTATAAAAAATCGAAACTCGTCCCGGGACCGGAGAATTTCCCGTTCAAGCGGATCTTGTTTTTCATGGAACCGGTAGTGGAACAACTGGGGGGCACGGCAGCCGGCTTGGGCACCCAGCCGCGAAGGAGCGTATTCACCAAGGACCGCTTCCGGATCGCGCCGGTGATCTGCTACGAATCGGTTTTCGGGGAGTATTTTGCAGGCTATGTACGGGCCGGTGCGCAGGCGGCTTTTATCGTCACCAATGACGGCTGGTGGGACAATACGCCGGGGCATCGCCAGCACCTGTATTTTGCTTCGCTGCGAGCCATCGAAACCCGGCGACCCATTGCCCGGTCGGCCAATACGGGCATTTCAGCCTTCATCAATCAGCGCGGGGACATTGAACAGTCGCTGCCGTACGGCGTCGACGGCACCCTGCGGCAAAGCATCCGGCTCAACGACGGCATCACATTCTATGTCAGGTGGGGCGACCTGATCGCGCGGATCGCCATGTTCCTGGCCGCCTTGCTGCTGCTGGCCACTTTGGTCAACAGATACCGCAATTCCCACCCCACTGCGACGGATAACTGACCAAACGGCCAATAAATGATGCTAAAAATGCCCCGGGAATTTGATTATTTCTTCCAATTACCTTTTTTTTGCGGTCTGATTCTACCGAATTTGAACATCCTCGAATTGAATTAGCAAACCAGGCTATCTGTCAACCTGATCCTTTCATCTCTCAACTTTTTTAAATTATCCGCAGACTTTTGCAGCGCTGCGGCGTTATTAGCTAACCTAAGCGGCGATACCTGCTTATGCATTGCTGTTTTTAAACTTTGTTTGTTCAAATAACTATCTATCGATGAAAAGTTTCAAAATCCGGCATCTCCTGGCAGTAGCTACGGTACTTGGCGCTACTGTATTCTCCTTTCAGGGATGCACCAAAGAACATATCCCCGATCCGACCGTGTACTTCGAGGAAGATGTTTTTCCGCTCATCGTAACCAATTGCACCAAAAGCGGCTGCCACAACGCTGTAGACCGGGAACAAGGTTACGACTTTACCACCTACAACGGGATCATGACCGCGGTGAAAGCCGGCGACTACAAGGGCAGCCCCCTGTACACTTCGCTGGTAACACCGTTCGGCTACATGCCGCAAGACGGCGACCGCTTCTCTGATGAAAATGTCGCTTTGATCGCACTTTGGATCGAACAGGGCGCCGCCAACAATTCGGGCAATTCCGGTTGCAACACCGATTCGGTGACTTACAACAAAACGGTAGTGGGTATTTTCCAGGGGTGGTGTTACGCCTGCCACAGCGGCAACAACCCGGTCGGCGTGATCCGGCTGGAAACCTATTCCCAGGTAAAACCCTATGTGGACAACGGCCAGATCCTGGGGACCATCCGGCACGACAGCGGGTTCCTGGCGATGCCTGACGGCGGGGGGAAGATCCCGAGCTGCGACATCAAACAAATTGAAAAATGGATCTCCAACGGCGCCCCGGACAACTAGGCTTCTTTCCAAAATTATCGACATCTTCCGAAGGCGCGTCCAATTCAGGCCGTACACCCTTCGGTTTATTCAAAATATATCGGACCATGAAAAAACAATGCTTTCTTCTGCTGTTGCTATTGCTCCCGGTTTTTGGGTTTTCCCAGACGGACAGCGGATTGCTCGGTTTGCTGGATGAGGAAGAAACCACAGAGTACATCACCAACGCCTTCAAATCTCCCAGGGTCATCAATGGCCACAGTATGGAGATGCTTCGGGAAGGCGTTCTCGATTTCCGGATCCTGCACCGTTTCGGCGAGGTTTCCGGCGGAGCGTACGAATTTTTTGGCCTCGACAACGCCAGCATGCGCATGGGTTTCGACTACGGCCTTTCCGACAACCTGACCATCGGCATCGGCCGGAGCACCAATTACAAGGAATTTGACGGATTCGTGAAGATCCGGGTCCTGCGGCAAAGCACCGGCAAGCTCAATGTCCCGCTTTCCATCGTATGGGTCAGCGGCGCTTCTTATATCGGACTGAAAAACCCATTTCCGGGGGAAGACATCAACCCCAACCGCAGGACCTCGTATTTTCATCAGGTGATCCTGGGCAGGAAATTCTCTGAAAAATTCACGCTTCAGGTTGCTCCGTTCATGGTGTACCGCAATTTCACTACCAGCAGCCTCGATCCCAACGCCTTGCTGGGTACGGAGATCGGCGCCCGTTACAAGCTTTCCAACCGGTTTGCCCTGGTGGCTGATTATAATCTGGCGATCAACCGTTTCCCGGGCGTCATTGCCCGGAATCCGCTGTCGCTGGGCGTGGACATCGAAACCGGCGGGCACGTATTCCAGCTCCACTTTTCCAATGCAGTGGGTATGACGGAGCGCTCGTACATCAGCGATGGAAACGGCGACTGGGCAAAAGGCGAAATCCGGTTCGGCTTCAACCTTTCCAGGGTATTCCAGATCAAACAGCCGAAGAACTGATCGTCAGATCTGGACGGTATAGACCAGGATATAATTGTCCATCATTTCGTAATGGACCCTGAATTCCAGTTTTTCATCGTCTTTGGTCACCAGGCCGGTCGTTTCGCCGCCTTCCGGCCGGAATTCAAAGGGCGTTACGATCATGTTCTCCAGGAAATCCAGCTTGCGGCGGCCGTACGCTTTGTACAGGGATTCCTTGGCGCCCCAGTAGACGTGGATATGCTCCAACCGGTGTGCGGCCTGAAGACTTGAGGTTTCTTCGGGCCGCATAAACCGGGGCGCCAGCCTGTAGATCTTCTCTACCAGGTGCTGGATATCCACGCCGACCAACCGGGGCGCTGCGATCGCGGCTGCCATGCTGTCGGAGTGGCTGATCGAAATCTGCCATGCCGAACCCTCCAGGTGCGGCTTGCCGTACTCATCCTTTAGAAAAGCGCCCCGCTCGTCCCGCCCGGACATGACATGAACCAGGTGCCGTACCGCCATCCATTCCACCCTTTTCCGGCCGCTGATATGTGAAAGCTGACGCAATTCCGCCGGGGAAAGGAGCAATTGTTCCCGAAACCAACGCTCCTCTTCTCCGATCTTCCAGAGCCCGAGTTCACCTGCCGGTTCGAGATGACGATGATGATAAAGCGGCATATCGCATTAAATTTGGCCGGCCAAATGCCCGGCCACCCGGACGGCATCGCGGCGAATGGCCCCCAGGATGCCTCCGGTGATGTAATTATCGAATCCTACAAAATAAAGTCCGTCCCAGTTGCCGGTCCCAATGACGTCGACCGGACAGCCGTGTTCATCCAGCAGGCCTTTAGTGTCTCCCAGGAAGTCCTCCAGATCCGGCCGGAAGCCGGTTGCCAGGAGGAGTCCGTCAAATGAGCCCGAAGTCCCGTCGGCAAAATGGATGGCGCCGCCCGCTATGCGTTCAATGGCCGGGAACACTTTTATGTTACCCGACCTGATCTGCTTCAGCGTGCCGAGATCGATCACGGGCGTTTGCCCTGTTTCCCTCAATTGCTGCGCAGGCGGCATATCGGGGGTTTTTATGCCGTATTTGGAAAGATCTCCGACCGTGATGGCGCGCAGCAATACCCCCAGGCGGTCGCCGAGCCAGGGCGGCAGTTTGGCCAGCGCCAGAGCCGTCAGCTGGGTGGGGCGGCCCAGCACGTCCCGCGGAACAATGTTAACCGGACCGCGAACGGAGAGGGCCGTTTCAACGCCCTGTTCGCAAAGATCCAGCGCAATCTCGGCGCCGCTGTTGCCCATGCCGACCACCAGCACCTTTTTCCCTTTGAACGGTCCGGCATTGCGGTACCGGCTGCTGTGCAGCACTTCTCCGGCAAATGTATCCAGCCCGTTAAATTCCGGAATAAAAGGTCTTCGGTTCAGCCCCATGGCCAGGATGACGTTTGCCGATTCCCAGCTTTGTCCGGACGCGCATTCCACCTTCCATCCGCCGCCGGCCCGGTAAATTTTACGCACCGCCTGCCCGAAAAGCGGCCGGATATCAAAGTGATCGGCATAGTTTTCCATATAGGCCACCAGCTGGTCGCGGGATACATACCTCGGGTAGGCATCCGGGAAAGGAAGGCCGGGCAGGTGGCTGAGTTCTTTGACCGTATGCAGGTGGAGCCGGTCGTAATGCCGGCGCCAGGATTCGCCGACGCCTTCACCCTGTTCGAGCATCACAAAATCCAGTCCTTTCGCTCTCAGGCAACCGGCCACCGCCAGCCCGGCAGGGCCTGCGCCAATGATAATGACCGACGGCGAGTTATTTTCCATTCCCGATCAATTTTCAAATACCTGCCCGTTTACAACTGCATACATCACTTTACCACCGCTTCTGAGGATCAGCCCGGGATTTCGCCCCAGGCTGATGCTGGAATCCGGTTTTCCGCCCGGCTTCAGCAACTGCAGCGGCCCCGGCCGGTAGGTTTGCACCGAACTGAGGCCCGATACCTGGACCGCGGTATAGCCTTGCTGCCATAGTTTCCGGTAATCCAGCTTTTCCGCTGCCGCCAAGTTAGGCAAAACCGTTGGATAAACCTTGCCGGGAATAGCCGCAAGCCCTTGCGCCGGGATTTCCTGATAGGCGTGAAAGGTCGAAAGATCGCCGAAGTCGCTGATGGCGCTGCGAACGTAATAACTCCGGCCATCGTTATAATCCACCTCGTCGCCGCGGATACCGATATCAACCGTATATTGCTTTCCTTTCAGCGTGACTTCCGCCCCCCGGACGATCACGTCAAAAAAAGAATTGCTCCGGTTGAAGGGGATCCTGTCGTAGGCTTCCAGGGGTACATCGGCATATCGCTTGTCCGCAATATAGCCGAAGGCTTTCAATATCGCCAGGAAGTTCATTTTCCGCAGTCGCTGCTTTTCCGGGTCGCCGCTCAAGCCGCCCGACTCGATCAGCACGGTGCTGGTCCCCCAGATCTGCATGTTATCGCCGAAGGCGCGGGGTTCGAAATCGTCGTTGTACCGGGCTACCTGCCCGGGAATTTCGGCCTGCAGATCCTCGTTCATGAGCCCGATCAGTTGCATGGCCCTTTTTCGGGTATCGTTGACTTCTTTTTCATAATTCACCGGCGGAGCCAGGAAGGAGACTGCCGCCGTCTTTTCGTTCTGGCCGGCTGCGGTGTACCGGCTTTGGTCGTGCAGGTTAAAACCCCATTCGGCGCCGGTTTCATCCCGGATCTGTTTCAGCAGCTGGGATTCCGGCGATTGCAGGCGAACGGCGTCGCGGTTGATATCGATACCCAGAGCATTTCGCCGGGTGAACCGCTCGGCGCCGTCAGGATTCAGCATCGGGATAAAAATCAGTGTCAGTTCATTTTGCAATTTCTCCCTAAGGTCGTCAAACCCATCGCCCTTACCCTGCAGAAACCGGAAAATATCGAATAACGCCATGGTGGCTGTGGATTCGTCGCCATGCATCTGCGACCAGAGCAACACCTTGACCGGGCCGCTACCGGTTGTTACCCTGTAAATCGGGCGGCCTTCAACCGAAGCGCCCGCCTGTTTGACCTGAAAAGAAGGGCCCAGTTTTTTGATCAACGGCTCGATATCCGAAATTTTAAACCGGCGCTGCCGGATAGCTGTTTCCTTGTAACGTTCGTAAATCTGTTCCAGGTTCTGACCGCTTTGGGCACAGGCCGGAAAAATCAAGACAATGAACCAGAGGAAAAAAAACGATATTCTCATAATTGCTGCGTGTTGAAATGGAAAGATGAGCGGCAAACGTCCATATCCGGCCGGTTAATTATTTGACCGTTGTTAGCCTTAAGTTACCGGGCTTAATGAAAATAAACGACCTTTGCAGGTCAAAATTAAACATTTGATGACGAATAACCTTCGTACGGCAACCCACCCTTACCATATAGTTCCCAATGATCCGATTGCGGTCCGCCAATACACCCTCAAAAACGGGCTGCAACTCTACCTGAGCGTTAATCCGAAAGAACCCCGCATATTTTCCAATATCGTATTCAGGACCGGCTCCAAATACGACCCCCCCGAAACGACCGGTCTGGCCCACTATATGGAGCACATGCTCTTCAAGGGCACCAGCCGGATCGGAGCGCTGGACTGGGAACGGGAGAAGCACTACCTCGAACAGATCGCCGACCTGTACGAGCAATACCGCCAAACCGCAGACCCAGGCGAGAGGTCGGCTATTTATCGCACCATCGACCGGATCAGCGGCGAAGCGGCCCAGCTGACTGCCCCCGGCGAATACGACAAACTGGCCGCCGCCATCGGCGCCGAAGCCACCAACGCCTATACCTGGGTAGAACAAACCGTTTATGTCAACGATATTCCCTCCAATGAGCTGAACCGGTGGTTCGAACTGGAAAGCGAACGCTTCAGCATGATGGCGCTCCGCCTGTTCCATACCGAGCTGGAAACGGTGTACGAAGAGTTCAACATCAGTCAGGATAACGACGACCGGAAGGTTTTTAATGCCCTGAGAGCCTCCCTTTTCCCGGAACACCCCTACGGAACCCAAACCACGCTGGGCAGTGCAGAACACCTGCGCAACCCATCCATGAAAAATATCCAGCGCTTCTTCGAGTCCTATTATGTACCCAATAACATGGCCATTATTCTCGCGGGCGACTTTGACCCGGAAGAGGCCGTCGCCCTCGCCGAACAGCATTTCGGGCATTTTGAGCCCAGGTCTGTGCCGGCATTCGAAAGCAAGCCTCAGCCCGGCTTGGAAGCGCCGGTCCGGAAAACGGTTACCGGGCAGGAGGCTGAATACGTGAGCATCGCCTGGCGATTGGGCAGCAGCCAGACCGAAGACCCTGTTATCGCCGCATTGATCCGGGATATCCTGTACAACGATCAGGCCGGGCTCATCGACACCAACCTCAACACCCCGCAGCTTGTACTGGAAGCCAGCGCGTGGGCCTGGTTTTATGAGGATTTTTCGGTTTTGGGGCTTTCGGCCCAGCCCAGAGCGGGGCAATCGCTGGAAGAAGCGGAAAAATTGCTGCTGGCACAGGTAGAACTGGTCCGTCGCGGGGATTTCCCCGACTGGCTGGTAGAGGGCATTATCCGCGACCACCGTTTGTCGGATATGGAGCTTTACGAGCACAACAAAAACAGGGTGCACGCCGTCGCGCAGGCCTTTATCCTGGGCGTTCCCTGGTCAAAAATGGTAAAGGTGATCGACCGGATGGCGGAATTCTCGAAGGAAGAAGTTGCCGAATTTGCCAGAAAGCACCTCACAGACGGATACGCGGTCGTATACAAGCGCCAGGGGCAGGACCAAAGCGTCATCAAAGTGGAAAAACCGCCCATTACCCCGGTGGTCATCAACCGGGAGGAGGTATCCGAATACGGCAAGGTATTCTTGTCCAGGGAAATCCCGCGATTGGAGCCGAAGTTCGCAGATTTTGACCGCATCGGCAGTTTTGCCCTGGACAAAGGCCTGCAGCTGGATTACGTCCGGAATGAAGACAACGAGATCTTCCGGTTCGACCTCATTTTTGAAATGGGCAAACTCCATGACCCGGTCCTTCCCATTGCCCTGGGTTATTGGGATTATCTTGGAACCGATCGCTATTCGGCCATCGAAATCCAGCAGGAGCTTTTCCGGCTGGGGTTGTCCATTTCCGGCGATTCCAACGATGAAAGAACCTATGTCACGTTAAGCGGCCTGCAGGAATCCTTTATTGCGGGGTTGAAGTTGCTCGACCACTGGCTGGCCAATATGAAGCCGGATGAAACGGTCCTGAAATTCACGATTGACGACCTTCTGCAAAAGCGGGCAGATGCCAAGCAGGAAAGGCAGATTATCCTCCGCCACGGGATGAAGGAATTTGCCCAGTACGGCCCTCAGTCTCCCTTTAAATACCGGGCCCCTGAAAAAGAGCTCCGGGAAATCAGCGCGGAATACATGACCGAAAAGCTGATAAATCTGCGCAATTACGAGCACAGGATATACTATTACGGCCCCGCGCCCGGTGAGGAGATCGCCAAACTGGTCAACCAATACCACAAGACAACGGAAAACCGTTTGGCGCCGCCGGTTGCGCCGGATTTCCCTCAGCTGCCGACGGACGAAAACCGGATTTACCTGGTCGATTTCCCGATCGTGCAGACCGATGCGTTGTTCGTATCGCGGGGCGCACCGTTCTTTCATTTCGAAGACCACGTTTACAGCGCCTGGTACAACGAATATTTCGGATTGGGGCTCTCATCGGTGGTCTTTCAGGAGCTGAGAGAAAGCAAAGCGCTGGCCTATAACACGTTTGCCCGCCTGTTGTCGCCCCGGAAGAAAGAGCACGCTCATTATCTGGAAGCGTACATCGGCACGCAGCCGGATAAGCTCTATGATGCCATACCGGGCATGCTGGGGTTGATCGAAAATATGCCCGTAAGCGCCGAGCGCATTGAGCAGGCCCGCATGGCCATCCTCCGCAGCATCGAAAGCAATTATGTCATGGCCTCCAAGCTTTATTGGGAAGCCCGGGCGGCAATGGATCTCGGTTATGACTACGACATCGACAAGGATGTTTTCGGCCGCCTGCAGGATTCGGCCGCCGGCGATCTTGCCCGTTTTCAGCAGGGCAGCGTAAGCAACAGAAAATTCTCCATTTGCCTGCTGGGGCCCAAGAACAGGATCGATCTCGGTTTTTTAAAGGAAATCAGCGAAGTGCAGGAATTAAGCAAGGAAGATATATTCGGCTATTAGGACAAACGATTACTTTTGCCGCATGATTCTGAGCGATGTCAAGATTCTGGAGGCGATCGACAAGGGCGAGATCGTCATTGAGCCGTTCCGGCGGGATTGCCTGGGTACCAACTCCTATGATGTACATCTGGGAAAATGGCTGGCCATTTATAAAGACCATATCCTGGATGCCCGAAAGCACAATGAGATCCAATCTATTGAAATCCCCGAAAACGGCTTTGTACTTCACCCCAATACGCTTTACCTCGGCGTTACGGAAGAATATACGGAAACCCACCGCACGGTGCCTTTCTTGGAAGGCAAATCCAGCGTAGGCCGGCTTGGCATCGATATCCACGCCACAGCCGGCAAAGGCGATGTCGGCTTCTGCAATACCTGGACCTTGGAGATCTCCTGCACCCACCCCGTACGGGTTTATGCGGGCATGCCGATCGGCCAGTTGATCTACTTCCGGGTCGACGGCGAGATCGAGACCTACTACAACCGGAAGGATAACGCCAAATACAACGTTCGTACCGATAAACCGGTGGAGAGCATGATGTGGAAGAACCGGTTTTGAATCAATACAACGCCATATCAAACCGACGCCGGTATTGTGCCGTCAGCGGATGTTGTACGCCCCAAATGTGGAATAAGGCAATAGCTGCCCGCCGGGGCAATCCGTTTTCATAGCTTTTATCCACCGTTACGGCCCGGATGATCTCCTGTATGGCTGGTTCTTCCTCTCCCTTGCGGAGCAGATCGGCGGCCTGTTTCAACGCCTCCGCCGCGGGGCCTTCTGCCGTTTCCATTTCCATCAACTGCCCGAGTGTCCGCACATCTTCGGCGGCATCGTACATGGGGTCGCCCAGGTCGATATCGGCTACCAGGCCTTTTGCGTAGGTCGGCTTGATGTATACAAGCGCCTGCGCAAGTGCAAGCCGGGCTTCCTTAACGTCCGGCGCCTCCTTCACAAACGCCTCCAATTCCTCCACCGCGCCGGGTTCCTGCTCGTGCAGGGCATCGATCAGGTCCGACAGGCGGCCCTTTTGCTCGTTGGGCAGGTGTTCCTCCAGCCAGCTTTCGATGGCCCTTCTCGGCAGGGAGCCGGTGAATTCAGCGACCGGTTCACCCTGAAAGAACATTTTCACATGCGGGATGCTCATGATCCGGAACTGGGCGGCAATTTCCTCTTCTTCCTCTGTATTCACCTTGACCAGCGACCAGGCATTGGTCTGCTCGGCGGCCAATTGTTCAATCACGGGGCCCAATACCCGGCACGGGCCGCACCAGGGCGCCCAGAAATCAACTACGACCGGTTTATGATAGCTTTGATCGATTACTTCTTTTTGAAAATCCATGGCGCAAGTTTTTTCCAATCAAATTTTCCCTTTCTCATAGGGGATTCCGCCTAAAATACATCCTAAAAGAGTAAAAAGTTTCGGCTAAATTTAAAAATGCGATTTTATGAAAACAATTTTTACTTCCTCCTCTGCCTACTGGCTTTTGCAGCCTTTTCGCAGGAAGAAACCCTGTTTGACGACCTGGAAATCATCGGGGCTTTCGGCGGCCCGCTGATTGATATCAGGAAGATCAACGGGAGGTCGGTGCAAGCGTCGGCGGCGGCGGCGCCCTGGTATTGAACAATATTTTCATCGGCGGCTACGGTGTCGGCACAGACTTTCCGGAATACGAAATAACCGACGGAGAAGACAAAGGCTTTTACAATATCCGCTTCCGTCACGGCGGCCTTTGGCTCGGCTACGTACCTATGCAGCACAAGGTGGTCCATTTCTACGGAAGCGCCAAGATCGGTTGGGGTAAAGGACGCCTCCGGACCGACAACGATACCCGCTTTAGCGACCGCGTTTTGTCATGACGCCGGAATTGGGTGTGGACATCAACGTCACCAGCTTCCTCAAGATCTCCCTGACCGGCGGCTATCGCTGGGTAAACGGCGTCACGCAATTGCCGGGCCTGGACAACGCGGATTTCAGCAGTCCGATCGGCGGCATCACCTTCCGCATCGGCGGGTTCGGGTATGATGATTGGGATTGGTAATTAAAGTTGGCAGTCTTGCAGTTGGCAGTCTTGCAGTCCGGCAGGGATTTTCGAGGCTGCCAATTGCCGCTTTACCAGATGACGGAAATACCTTCCGATTCGTATTGACGGATTTTCTGATCCTTGCTCAAAATCGGTATTTTCAGGCACTTTGCCTGCCAAATGAGCATTTTGTCGAAAGGGTCCTTGTGGAAGGCGGTATTTAACTGATGATAGGTAGCGCACATTTCCACAGAGAGCGGTAAAGACTCAAACCCGGTTTCTGCGGAAAGTGAGGAAAATCCTCAGGTTTGACATTCTTCAATAAAAGCTTGCCCAATGCATATTTCATGGAGATCTCCCAAAGGAGACGGCACTGACCATAATATGGGTGTCCGGTGATTCCAGAATCCCGGTGACTTTGGGCGATAACTTTGCCGGATCGGTGATCGCCCAAATGAGAACATGCGTGTCTGCAAGATAGATCATAGCCCGAGAAATTCTTCTTCCGTCATCTCAAAGCCTTCCGTGAATTCCGCATGCGCTTTGCCTGCGAGTATGCCGAGTTTACGCTTTGCACGCGTAAATGAAGCACGCGGGACCAGGTAAGCTACAATCTCTCTTTTTCGCCCGAATGCAATAGCAATCTCCTCACCTTCACGCACTTGATCCAGGATTTCAGAAAAGTGGGCTTTGAAATCTCCTACAGTGAACGTTTTCATTTTTATTGGTAAAGTTATTTATAATTTGTCAACTTGTCAAGTTTTGATTTTATCAACAGTTTCTACCGCCATTTGAAATAAAATTGAAGACCTGATTTCAATTTGTAATTACGACTTTATCAACCCTTACATATTAAACAATATTATATTCATTCCTTTTCCACAAACACCCCCCGCTAAATGGCTTCACTTTGTGGATAACTGCGGGTTTATCCACTGGATTTTTGAGGTTTTCCACATTTGCTGTTTCAAGATCCAGCCGGAAATTGCCGGGAAAGCCGTATTTTTGAACTTTGCGGATTCAAATCGTATGGCAGAAGGCGACAAACCGGTATCATCGACCCGAACCCAGGGCAATGCACGCACGGGGCGAGGGAAAAAGCAGGGAGAAGACATGTCCAGTTTCTTCTTTGGACGTGTATTGCCGCAGGCTGTGCCGCTGGAAGAAGCGGTGCTGGGCGCCATCATGCTCGACAAGGATGCCCTGACCGTTGTTATTGACATCCTCCGGCCGGATTCTTTCTACCGCGAAGAACACCAGCAGATCTACCGGGCCATGATCCGCCTTTTCGAGCGTTCCAACCCGATCGATTCGCTGACCGTGATGGAAGAGCTCCGCAAAATGGGTGAACTGGAGGCCGTCGGAGGCCCGGCCTATCTGGCCAACCTGACCCTGAAGGTCGCTTCTGCCGCCAACCTGGAATACCACGCCCGGATCGTTTCCCAGAAATTCATCCAGCGGGAACTGATCCGTACCTCCACCAGGACCATCAAGGACGCATTCGAGGACACCACTGACGTTTTCGAATTGCTCGACGACGCGGAACAAGGACTATTCGGCATCGCCGAACAGAACATGAGCCGCAGTTTCGATACTATAAGCTCACTGGCCGGCAAGGCCCTCAAGCAGATTGAGGAGCTCAAGAACAAGACCGACGGCCTGACCGGCATCCCGACGGGTTTCACTGAATTCGACCGCCTGACCTCCGGCCTGCAACGATCCGACCTCGTCATTCTGGCGGCCCGCCCGGGTATGGGTAAAACGGCTTTCGTGTTGTCGCTGGCCAAGAATTCAGCGTCCCAGTTCAGCAAAGGGGTGGCGATTTTTTCCTGGAAATGTCGAGTCTTCAGCTGGCCCAGCGGATCATCGCCATGGAAGCCGAGATCTCGGGCAGCAAAATGCGCAACGGCCAGTTGGAGGAATACGAATGGCAGCAGCTCCACAGCGCCATTGAGCGCGTGGGTGAAGCGCCCATCTATATCGACGATACGCCGGGGATCAACGTTTTGAGCTGCGCGCCAAGTGCCGCCGCCTGAAAATGCAGTATGACATCCAGCTCATCATCATCGACTACCTGCAGCTCATGAGCGGCGGAGGCGACAACCAGCGCGGCAACCGCGAACAGGAGGTCAGCGCCATCTCCCGGTCGCTGAAGAGCCTCGCCAAGGAGCTGAACGTGCCCGTCATCGCCCTTTCCCAGCTCAGCCGGGCCGTGGAAGTCCGGGGCGGCAGCAAGCGGCCGCAGTTGTCGGATTTGAGGGAGTCAGGCTGCCTTACTGGGGATACACTTTTGCAAAACGCCGAAACAGGAGAAAGAATCACGATTCAATCTCTTGCTGAAAGGGAAGACCAAATTCCAATCAAGGTTTTCGCCGTTGACTCGCGGTATAAAGTCGCCGGCCACCCCATGGTCAAGGCATTTTATTCCGGCAGAAAACCGGTCTTTGAGCTCATAACCCGCACCGGACGAAGAATAAAAGCCAGCGCTAACCATCCATTCCTGAAGCTGGAAGGCTGGGCGCCGCTGGATCAGCTGAAGATTGGCGACCGAATCGGAGTACCAAGAGCGCTGAGACCGACTAAACCTGCAAACCCAATTTCAAAAGATGAGCTAATCCTTTTGGCCCATTTAACCGGAGATGGCTGCATTCTGCCCAAACAACCCTATCATTACACCAGTGCAGACGATGCCAATATCGAAATAGTAGCCGCAGTAGCTAATCAATTATTTGAAATAGAAGGAAGAATCGTTAAACAGGGAAACTGGCATCACGTCTATCTTCCCAGCCCATATCGCCTCACCCATAAAACAGCCCATCCTATTACGAATTGGTATGAGCAATTAGGTATTCCCAGGGTGCGTTCCTTCCAAAAAGCATTACCTCCGGCAATTTTTGAATTGGATAACGATCTGATCAAAATTTTTCTGCATCATTTGTGGGCAACAGACGGTAATATCAGCTGGAAGCGTTACAAAAATGCTTCCCGTTCCAGTTCTGGAGCGATTTATTATGCAACGACAAGCCGGGAGCTTGCATATCAGGTACAGCATTTACTGATCCGTCTCGCTATAAAGTCAACAATCCGGACGATCAACCAGGGAAAATACCGCCCGATTTATCAAGTCCATATTCAGGGATCCGGGAATCAGCTTAAATTTTTAGAAGACGTTGGCTGTTATGGACAGCGGGGAGAGATAATTCCCAGCCTGATCGAAACCCTAAAAGCCAATGTGGGAAATCCGAACTATGACGTTATACCTAAAGAATTCTGGAATTTGTATTTCAAGCCCTTCCTGATAGCAAATGGTATAAGTCAACGGAGTTTCGCAAAATTGATGGATTTGCAGTTTTCGTCTGCTATTTTCAAGAACGGCATTTCACGAAATAGGATGCATAAATTGGCCGAACTCTTCAAAGAAGAAAAGTTCCATGACCTGGCCAACTCAGATGTCATGTGGGATGAAGTTATTGCGATAGAACCGCTTGGAGAGCAGGATGTTTATGATGCAACGGTAGAAGGCGTTCACAACTTCGTAGCCAACGATATCATTGTACACAACTCTATCGAGCAAGATGCCGACATGGTGGCGTTCATCTACCGCCCTGAGTATTACCAGATCATGGAAGATGAAGAAGGCCAATCCCTTAAAGGCGTCGCCGAGGTGATCGTCGCCAAACACCGGCATGGGGCGCTAAAGACCATCCGCCTGCGCTTCACCGATGAGTTCGCCCGATTCTCCGACCTCGATGATCCCGACTTCGGCAACCTGCCGGCCGATACGTTCGATACCTACCCGAGCGTCATTACCCGTTCCTCCAAGATGAATGAGGATGAGGATATTCCGTTTTAGTCGTAAGTCCCCAAGTCATAAGTCGTAAGTGATAAGTCGTAACGGTCGTTTTGCGTAACAGAAACGGACTGCTTCGATTTGCGTTCGCAGTATCGATGCCTTTCCTCTGATTGGGATATTCTGTAAAGCGGCCCATTAGGATCGGCCGATCTGTAGCGCCCCGGCAACGACGTAAACCACCGGCCTGTAGAGCCGGGATATAAAGAACTGTTGACTCTTGCAATGCCAACCGCTACAATATTTTTCCAATCGCAAAGATTTGTTATATTTGATCCTTTGGAACAATATTCCCATGTCCAATCTGATCAAAATAAAAGAGCAATTGTCCAGCTACGAGTCGCTTGAGCGGGAACTAAACCTGAAACAGCTTCAGATCAATCGCCTTTTGAACATCACACAGGCCATCAACCACAATGTTTCGGCGGACGGCCTGTTTGAAATGTATCAGTCCTTTCTCAAGTTTGAACTGGGGATCAAGCGGATGTGCCTTTTCGTCAAAAAAGGCGAACGCTGGGTATGCGCGGCCTCTATCGGCATACAGGAAGAACTGCTGTCCCTGGATATTTCCCGCGAACTCGAACGCTACGATCACCTCAAGAATATCGACTCCAGTGAACACCCCCTGGTCAAGCAATTCGACGTCGTCATTCCGGTCCGGCACAAGGACCTGCCCATAGCCTACGTCTTTATCGGCGCTATGAACGAACAGGAGGACATGTACGGCAAGATCCAGTTCATTACCACCATTACCAATATCATTGCCGTTGCCATCGAGAACAAACGCCTGTTCAAGCGGCAACTCGAACAGGAACGCCTCAAGCGCGAAATGGAACTGGCCAGCGAAATGCAGCGCATGCTCATCCCGGGGCGCCTGCCCGCCAGGGCCTGCTATGAGTTCGACAGCATTTACAAACCCCAACTCGGGGTCGGCGGCGATTATTTCGACTTTGTGGAATTTGACGACGACAAGATCGTCTTCTGCATCGGCGACATCTCCGGCAAGGGGGTAGCGGCCGCCCTGCTGATGGCCAATTTCCAGGCCAACTTCCACACGCTGATCAACAAACGCACGGACCTGATCGAGTTCATCCACGACCTCAACAGCAGTGTCAACCGGATCACGCTCGGCGACAAATTCCTGACGTTTTTTATCGCCGAATACGATATTTCCCGGCAACAGCTCACATACATCAACGCAGGCCACAATCCGCCCGTTTTTGTATCGGACGGCAAGCTATGCCTCCTGAAAAAAGGGTGCACCATCCTGGGTTCGTTCAAGAAATTGCCGGAAGTGGAGGTTGGCCAGGTCAGTATCGAAAAAGACGCCATGGTGCTGGCTTACACGGATGGCCTGATCGACCTGAAAAACCGGAACGGCGATTTTTTCAGCGAGGATACCCTGAATGAATTTGTACTGAAACACGCCCGGCTTTCGTCCAAAGAGTTCAACGCCAACCTCATGGAACTGATCGAACAATTCAAGGGCGAGCAGACCTATACGGACGACTTCACCATCCTCACCTGCAAACTCTTACCGGCCGTCAGCTGAAACCCGCTTCGAAACCCTTTCGGCGTTTTGCGCGTTGAATAACCAGAGATTCTGAAGGTTGAATCCCGATATTTTTATCCGACAATCCGGGATTGGCATATAAATCGGGGGCGTTCGCCTTAAATTCAGCGCTTTTCATCGTTAATTCGTGGAAATAATCCGAAGGATCGCTAATTTTGAATGTTTAAGCAACTCACGCAATGAAGGATAAGAACGTAGCGGGCATATTGGCATTGTTTTTTGGCGCACTGGGCATTCACCGCTTCTACCTCGGGCAGATCGGGCTGGGCATTCTCTATTTGTTCTTTTTCTGGTTTACCTGGTTTTTGGGATTGATCGACGCCATCGCGTTCTTCGCCATGGACAAGGACGATTTCGATTTTCGCTATAATCGCCTGGCCTATCCTACGGGCCATCCAAGACAGCAGCAGTACACCCGCAGAGAAGAATACGATTATCGCAGGAGCGCACGTCCTGCCCAGCGGGAAACGCGCCGTACCTATGCAGCGCCGGCGCCCCCTGTTCCGCGTCAACGCATCACACCGCCCGCAACCCGCAAACCCAATCCGTTTACGCATAGCGGCCTGGAAAAATTCAAGGACTTCGACTATGACGGGGCCATAAAGGATTTTGAAAAGGCACTGGAATTTGATCCCAAGGACGTAGCCCTCCACTGGAATCTGGCCTGCGCGTATTCCTTGTCCGAAAACGCGGAAAAGGCGTTCTTCCACCTGGATCGCGCGGTCATGAACGGCTTTAATGACATCAAGCGGATCAAAGAGCACGACGCACTGGCCTACCTCAGGATCCAGAAGGATTTCGAGAATTTCGAGAAAAACGGATTCCGGCTCGTCCCGCCGATGGATTTGCCGGCAGAACCCGAAAAAACCGCAGCTGCCACAGCCCCTGAAATGTCGCCGGACCTGCTTGATCAGTTGAACAAGCTGGGCTCCCTGCGCGAAAAGGGCCTGCTGACCGAAGAAGAGTTTTCCGCCCAGAAGCGCAAGTTGCTGGGCTGAACCATATACCAATAAGACGACATAATGACTGCAGAGACGCTCCTTTCTACAACCATCCTCCCGCTCCGCACTTCGGACACCGGCGAGGATGCCCTGGCGATGATGAATGACTTCCTCGTACGGCATTTGCCCGTCGTGAACAACGAGCAATTATTGGGATTGCTGTCGGAGGAAGACATCCTGAATGCCGATGTGGAAGAACCCGTAGGATCTTACAGTCTGTCCATCCCCTCCACAAGTGTCCAGCTGACCGACCACATTTATGAGGTAATGCGCCTGCTGGCCGACTATCAGCTCACCGTCATCCCGGTAGTGGATATTGACGGCAACTATGCCGGCCTGATCACCCTCGAAGACCTGCTGCGTTATTTTGCCACCAGCAGCTCGTTTCAGGACCCCGGCAGTATTGTGGTCCTGGAAATGGGGCGGCATGATTACTCCCTCGTCACCATCGCCCGCATTGTCGAATCGGAAAATGCGGCCATCCTCAGCAGCTTCATCACCAGCTACGGCGAATCCACCCGCATCGACGTCACGATCAAGATCAACCGCATGCAGATCGGCGGCATCCTGGCCGGTTTCGAGCGCTTCAACCTGCATGTCAAGGCCTCCTTCAACGAACAGGTGTACTTTGATACGCTGAAGGAGCGGTACGATTCCTTGATCAATTATTTGAATGTGTGATTATATTGAGGAACTGAAAAATCGAAGAATCGCGGAATTGATGCCGATCGGAGATTTGTAAATTCCGGAAAAGGCAAATTATTTCTTCCCTTTTAATTGCTGCCCTGTATACCCGCAATCCTTTCCCGCAAATTAAGTTCTGATTCTTTCCATGCTTGCAGAAGTTAAAATTTTGAATTTCCCCTTTTTTAGCTGTATATTAGTTCCGGTCGATTAAACACCCAATACCATAGAATTATTCACCTAAAAATAGCTCCGTTATGAAATCATGTGTTGTTCTTCGGGGGGGGGGTACGCCTTCTTCTGTCGATTTTCGCTTCCTTCGCTTTTTTCGTCAATTTGAACGGTCAGGGATTAGCTGAAGGTTATCTTTATGTCTATCCTCAGGTTGCTACCTGTTATCCGGTGGGGTCGTCCGCCTTAACCACAAACCCAACGCTAAACAATCTGTTTTCCACTTTTCAGGTGGTAGCGTACAAGCAGTCCTTCCCAGGCGCAAAAACGCCGGGGTTGGATAACGCTTATGAAATCCATTTGAACGGCGATCTGAACGATTTTGCGGATTCGCTAACAACTTCCGGCTTTTTTTCTTCAGTAGAAGAAATCAAGTATTTGCAAACTTTAAACCAAAAAAACACCTACTATCAACAAGAAAATCTAACAGCTTCCGCGTGTAACGATTGCCCGAACCCTATTTCAATAAATGACCCTTGGGGGCTACAATCGTGGGATGTTTCTCTAACCGGGTATTCTTGCGCCTGGACCATTACACAAGGCAATCCTAATGTAACAGTTGCCATTGCAGATACGGAATTTGATGAAGCCCACCCTGATTTAGTTGGAAAGTTGATTCAAACAGGAGATGATTCAAGCGTTCCGTCTGGTTGTTATCATGGAACATCTGTTGCCGGAATGGTTGCTACTAATGTCAACAACGGTCTATTTACTGCTGGCGTTGGTAACCAGATCAGTTTGGCCGGTTTTCTTGCAGAGCATCTTAATCCATCAAGCTCAGGATGCAGGGGGAATCCTTTTCCGGCCGTTTGGGCAGCACATCAGGCCGGGTATAAGATCATAAATATGAGTTGGGGCAATGTACTGACTTCAAACCCAACCCTGACCAAAATGGTAAAAGAAATTACTGACGATGGGGTTCTTTTTGTTTGTGCTGCAGGGCCAAATCATGAAGGCCAGTACAATACAACAGAGGATCATAAGCCCTATAACCAAATACCCGGCGTAGTCATTGTAACCGCCCACCAGCACAATACCTATGTACCAATGGCAGAGCCGCATTACGCAGCCGTTGATTTATCAGCCCCGGGTCGATCAGATACCCAGCCGCTCTACGGTATTCAACCCAGTTGGCACGATACAGGATTGGGACCGGGGATCGGCACCCGTGACGGCACTTCCACAGCGGCGCCGATCGTAGCCGGCACCGCCGGCCTGATGCTCAGCGTCAACCCATGCCTGACCAATATAGAGATAGAGGCCATTTTGAAAGCTACCGCCAAACCGAATGTAAACTACGATCCTGCCACTATGGGGGCCGGTTATCTGTGCGCTTATGACGCCGTGGCGGCCGCGGCCGATCTTCTTTCACCCGATCCGGGGGACGTTCATGTGTACGACGACGAAGTCTGGGATCAACCCAGGTCCATCGGCGGCAATGTAATTGTCCACCCTTTTGCCCGCTTAACCATCAGGTCGCTGGTGCGTTTCAATTCGACGGACAGTAAAATTGTCGTGAATGCCCGCGGTACGCTGGAATTGGAAAACGCTTTGCTCTCCAGGGGATGCGATAACGATTATTGGGATGGCATCGAGGTGCTTGGAGTCGAAAACACCACCCAGTTGCCGTCCGGGGCGGATTATTTGCAAGGCCGGGTTATTATGAAGAACACCTCCATTTCTTTTGCCAAAACCGGCATTTCCCTGTACGATCGCAAAACATACACCCAGGGCGGCAGCATTCTCGAAGCGGATGGTTCTACTTTCAAAAACTGCCAGAGAAGCATCGGCATAGCGAAATACCGGAATTTCAATCCTGCAAATCCATCCCTGGAAATTGACAATTTATCCGTCGTTTCCAATTGCACTTTTCTGCACGATAATGAATTTCCCTTCACGGCGGCCGGCCCTATGCTTTTTCTGGACCGGGTAAAAGGCGTCCTTTCGGCTGAATGCCGGTTTGAGGACAGGAGGTCGCAACTCACCGATGAGGCATTGATGTCCACCGGCATTTACACCTCCAATGCCCAGTTTCTGGTAGAAAAAGGCGTCTTTCGGAACTTGCGATTCGGCATTTTCGGATACAACATCAGCTCCGTTAACACCTTCTCCGTTCAGAGTGCGCAATTCTACAACAACCACCACGCCGTTCACGCCAGGGCGGTCGATCTGTTCAAGGTAGAGAACTGCTATTTCAACCTGGGCAGCTTTCCGCACACCATTTCTTCGATTGACCATCCCGAGCGGGTAGTGGGTCTGTTTGTTGACCATTGTACGGGGTTTAAAGTAACCGGCAACCAATTTGAGGGCCCAACCGATATAGAACCCCGATCCAGTATCGGCATTTGCGTGCGCAATTCCAATGTTTCAGCCGGCGGCGAAGTACTGCTGGATTACAATGAAATTTACGACAATCTTTTATACGGTTTGTTAGCCGGCAATATCGCCAATGGAAATAATGCAGGGGACAAATCTCCCCCTACCGGCGGACTCCATTATCTCTGCAACGATAACCTGAGCAGCAATCCCTTTGATTTTGTAGTGGCCTACGGCGAAATTGCCGCCTTTCAGCAGGGAGACGGTCAAAAAGCGGCCGGCAACAAGTTCTCAGGTTTCAATTTCTGGCAGGAACCCTACCAGCATTTTGATAACTCGCTGGGCAACGATATCGCGTATTTTTACGACGACCAGGGCGCTCGGGAGGAACCGGTTTATTTTGACCCGGCCAAATTTTCAAAACAGACCGCTCCTGCTAACCTTTGCCTTCCCAAAATCATCTCAGGGGACGATGACCCGGATACAAAAAAAAGCACATATTGGCAAAACCTTCAAAATTTCGAGCAATTGTTCGGCCAGATCAAGGGCAACCCGCACGCTCCCGTCAGTCTCCAACGCCAGGCAGCCGACGCTTTCGCCAAGTACCAATCGGACGCTACCTGGCTGGCGCAATACTACCTCGATCAGGCTTCCGGCAGGCAACTGGACAGTGTGGGTTATTGGTTGGCCGCCAGAAATTCACTGGAAGGGTTCTACGGAGAAGCAGACGCCCTAATTCAGGCAGGAGATTTCCAGGCCGCAAGCACCCGGTTGTCGGAAATCGGCCAGATCCCGGAACTGACCGCAGCGGAACTGGCCGAACATCAATTGTACGCTTCGATCAAACAAATGGACATGAGCCGCATGGCGGCGCAAAAGGAGTACCACCAGATTACTGCAGGTGAACTGAGTGTCTTGCAGCAAATTGCGGACCAATCCGACGGAAAAGCAGCCCTGCTGGCCCAAAACTGGCTCAATTACGCTTTCGGGGCGCAATACCTGCATGTTCCGCAATTGCCCGAAGATCAACAAAAAGAGGGGGCAGAAAATCCGGCGGGGCTTTCCATTTCTGATCAAATTAGAAACATTTCTGTCTACCCCAATCCGGCAAATGATGAAATTACTTTTCAATTCGCAGCGGTCAGGAACTTTCTGGAAAATTCCGCCGTCTTACGGATTTACAATGCAGCAGGTAAAATGGTACTCCAACAAATCCTTGACCCTGAAATACCGGCCTTTACATGGAATGTATCCGGATACCAACAGGGCATGTACTATTATCGCCTGATCACGGCCGGCGGAGCATTGGCCGGCGGGAGTTTTACCGTCATTAAATAACATTTTCCGGCGGCGACAGGGGGCCCTTTCCGGTTTTCAGTCGCCGCCCGATCAGCATTCAGCCATGAAAAACCTCCTGAAAATATTGGTCTTCTGCATGGCCGGGGCAGCCTCCGTTCCCACTCTCAATGCCCAGGCCACCTTCAACCGCCCCTTTTACTTTAATTATCCGGCCGCAGCCCTCACCGCCGTTTACACGGAGGATTCCCTGATTTACATGGCCGGGATCGTGGCCGATACGGTTCCGCCGAAATACCCCACCTCCGCGTTGTTTGCCCGAATGGATCTTGCCGGTGAGCTCATCGATCACCGCGTTCTGGCGCAGCCGGGGCGCACCTTTGAGACCTGGTTCTCTACCCTGATCCGGACAGCGGATGGAGATCTGGCCATCAGCGGTTATTCCATAGATTCGATCGGAATGACAGGGTTCATCCAAAAAAGAACTTTATCCGGAGACCAGTTCGCCTTTTGGCCTTTTAACAGCTTGTACTACCCGGAAACATCCTATATTTTGCCCCGGACTATGACCCAATGTCCTGATTCCGGTTTTTTCGCAGCCAGCCTGATAAAGGTTCCGGACGCAGCGGATTTGGATATCCAACTGACCAAAATAGATACAAACGGCCAAATCGTTTGGGATTGGATATATGGGGATTCCATTGTCGAAGAGCCGTATGTCGCCGTGTACAGGGACAATAAATTGTACCTGGGTTTTTATTCGGGTAACTATAACCTGTTCGAAGTAGAAGAAAATTTCGTCCACCGTTCCCATATCCTCGAGCTGGACACAGCGGGCCAGGTGTTGCGCCGGTACGATTCCGGGATTGACCGCGACGAAGGCGGCATCCGGGATATGCTGCCCACTGCCGACGGCGGATGGGTGGTACTGACCAAAAAGGGCCAGGAGGTGTTTATTAATTCGATCAAAAGAAGGGTGCGCTGGGATACGGGATGCCTGTACAAGCTCGATGCCGGTTTCGAAAAGGTCTGGGAGGTCGATTTTAGGGGGGGCTGGCTCGTAGATGGCGATGATATCGTGCTCAACAAAATGGTGGCGGCTTCGGACAGCAGCGGCTACGTAGCCGTCGGAAATGGCTATTTTGATTCAGTCGACCTCACGGCTGACATGTACGGCTGGATGGTCAAGGCCTCCCCGGACGGCGACAGCCTTTGGTCGCGCAAGTTCAAGATCCAGGAGGATACCGTTTTCCGGCATTTTCTGTACGATGTAAAAGAAACCGCCGACGGAGGGTTCGTAGCCGTCGGCCAGGCGCAATATTTCGGTACTTCGCCGCCGCCCGGCACGCCCAAACAGCGGGGCTGGGTCATCAAAACAGACCCCTACGGCTGCCTGGTTCCCGGGTGCCACCTGCCGCTCAATACCGGTGAAGCGCCCGGGGTAACCGCCCGGATACTGGCCTACCCCAACCCGGCCGGCGAAACCCTGGCGATCAACCTGGTTTTATCGGAAAATCCGCCGGAACAAGCCATGTTGAACCTGATCGACAACACCGGCTGCCCCGTGCGCCGGCTGGCCGTGCGGGACCGCGAAATGACCTATATCCTCTCCGTGGCAGACCTGCCCGCAGGCATCTATTCTCTTCAATATCTTGCGCCGGGCAGTCGCCCGGTCAGCGAAAAAATTGTCATCACCCATTAAAAACCCGTTGACCATGCGCTTTCTTTTTGCATTTACCGCCTTACTGCTTTGTTTTCCCTTTGACTCCGAAGCCCAGGGCCAGGAATGGGCGCCGCTGCATGCGGTTTTCTACTTTGCAGGTTATGACTCTTTGACCAATGAACCAATAGAAGACTTTTATATGGCTGCAAAAGACACCTTGTTGGACGGTACCCCGTGTCGGGCAATTGTAAAGTCCATCTTTGACATAAATGATACTCCGGTATTTTTTACCTATACCCGTAACGATTCTGTATTCATTCGGGGGTTGGACAGCGACGACGATACCTTCTATCTCTGGATGGATTTCAGCGCCCAGCCGGGCGATACGCTTACCCTGGGCGCGCCGGTCCGATCCTGGTTCCCGGCAGAAACTTACAGGGTTGTGGTGGACAATATTGAGACGATTGTGGTTGGAGAAACCGAAAGCCCTTTTCAGTTCAATATCACTACAAGGAGATTTAATCTGCAACCGCTGAACGGGTACACCTTTTTTCCGGAAAACCGGTATGTGGAAGTACTCGGCAGTACGGAAAACCTGATCCCGTATCCGCCGGAGTCGGCGCCGTTCATACACACGGAATTTTACTGCTATCATGGTCCAGCACACGCTGTTTCCGTGACAGAAATCCCGGTTTGTTTTGCTTTTTTTGATAAAACGGATGACCTGCTGGCCACGTCGGCAGCCATCTTTTCTCCGAATCCTTTCCGGGACCGGCTGACGGTGGAGTTGGCAGAATCCCTGGATTCACCCCGGTTTATTGTTTTTGACGCTACGGGCAAAGCGGTCCGGTCAGGGGCGTTGCAGTTCCCGCAGACCGGGCTTGATCTGTCGGGGTTGCCGGCCGGCGCGTATGGGTTCCGGATCGCTTCCAAAGACGGAATCGGGTATTGGAAGCTGATCAAAATTCCTTAAGGATCACGCCGCTTAACTGTGTTCCTTTCGGAAAAGGTGATTTCGTACCTTTGAACCAAAATCCACCGTTTGGCCGCTCCCGATATCCGCGTTTTCGGCATCCGCCACCACGGCCCCGGTTCCGCCAGGAGCCTGATGGGGGCATTGCAACTATTCGCCCCGGATTGCATAGCGGTCGAATTGCCTGCTGACGCTGCAGGTGCGCTCAAAGCCCTGGAAAAAGACCCGCCCGAGCCGCCGGTGGCCATTCTCTTCTACAATCCCGACGACCTGCACCAGGCCGCTTATTATCCGTTTGCAGAATTCTCGCCGGAATGGCAGGCGTTCAGATACGGCATCGCCAACAGGATACCGTTTTTTCCCGTCGACCTGCCGGTGAACGTCCAGTTTGCCCTCGACCGGAAAAGCCAGTTGACCCTCAACCTGACTCCCGAGGAAACGGCCCTCCAGGCCGACCCGCTGGGCATGATGGCGCAACTGGCCGGGTACCCCGATAGCGAAAGATGGTGGGATGTCATGTTTGAGCGCGGCCCGAACGAGGAAGCCGTATTCCCGTCTATTCTCGAGATGGTGGCGGCTTTGCGCGACGACCCGGTGCGGACGGAAACCCGCGAAACCCTCCTCCGGGAGGCCTACATGCGCAAGTGCATCCGGGACCTGATCAAGCAGGGGCATCAGCGGATCGCCGTCGTATGCGGCGCCTGGCATGGGCCGGTACTCGCCCGGACGGAAAAGATCAAAGCAGCTGCGGACAATGCCGTATTGAAAGGCTTGCCCAAGCGCAAAACAGAGGCCGTTTGGATTCCCTGGAGCTATCGGCATCTGTCGCGCGAAAGCGGTTACGGCGCCGGGGTATCGGCGCCCGCCTGGTACGAACTGCTTTTCCAAAACAATGAGGAAGCGACGGTACGGTGGATGGCCCGTGTGGCGGCGCTCCTGCGCAAAGAAGGCTTTGACGCTTCGCCGGCCCAAACGCAGGACGCCACCCGGTTGGCGGATACGCTGGCGACCTTGCGCAACCTGGTCATCCCAGGCCTGGAAGAACTGGAAGAGGCCGCCCGGAGCGTATTCGGCCGGGGTGAAAACGCGGTGCTGGCATTGATCCGGGAAAAACTGGTGATCGGTGAAAGAACCGGCATGGTACCGGCCGGTCTGGCTAAAGTCCCGCTCCAAAAAGACCTGGAGCAAACCATCAAGTCGACCCGGATGACCAAATACTGGGGCGCCGATGAAGCGCAATGGTTGAAGGGTACCGCCACCAACCCCAAGGGGGGCATCGACCTGCGGGAGCCCACGGACCTGGACAAAAGCCGCCTGCTCCACCGGCTCAATATCCTGGAGATCAACTGGGGGAGTCTCGAAGAAAATCCGGAAACCACACTGGGCGGCTTCAAGGAGATCTGGCGCATGCAATGGGCGCCCGATTTTGCACTGTCCATTATAGAAGCCGGAATATGGGGGAATACGCTGGAAAAAGCGGCAACCGCCCGCTTGCAGCACCTTGCGGGCAAATCCTCCAATTTATCCGAACTGGCAAAGATGGCTTCCGACGCGCTGCGGGCGGGTTTACCGGATGTACTGACGCCGCTGATCCGGCGTATGGAAGAGATCAGTGCTTTGTCGCACGACATTTTCACCTTGTTGGAAAGCCTGCCGTCTCTGATCGGAGTGATTCAGTACGGGGACGCCCGAAAGACGGACGTGACCGCATTGGCGGAGTTGGTCAATGAACTGGCGCCGAGGATGTGCGCGGGCCTGCCGGCGGCTTTGGCCGGGCTGGATGAGGAGTCGGCTCAAAACTGGCGAAAAGCCGTTGGAGCCGCCAACCGCGCCTTATCGATCCAGGCTTATGAACACCATATGCCGGTTTGGTTACGAGCCCTGGAACTGGCCGCTTCGGCAGGGTCGACTGCGCCGTTGATTGCCGGGCAGGCAACCCGCATTTTGTTCGACAAGCAAAAATGGTCCCTCGAACGAACCAATCAACAGATGCGGTTGGCGCTTTCCGCCGGACGCAGTGATGCCATCGCCGTTGCCGGTTGGGTAGAGGGTTTTATGGAAGGCAGCGGTTTGGTACTGATCCATCATCCGCCGTTGTGGGCGCTGCTCGACGAGTGGGTATCCGGGATCGGCGGGGAAAGCTTTCAAAGCGCATTGCCGGTTGTCCGGCGCACTTTTTCCCAATTCACGCCCCGCGAACGGCAGCAGATGCTGGTGATGGCGCGGCAACCGCAGGTAATTGCGGAGGTCGTGCCTGAAAAAGCTGAAGAAGCGATCTTATTTACAGAAGAAGAGGAAATGCTGATGATAACAGCCCGGCGGATATTGGGGATGGGATAGCAAATAGTCACGGCATATTCTCTGCTTCCTTTTTGGTTTCCGGCTCTAATTTACGCAATCTCGAGAGAATTGTCAATTGCCTTGTTTAGTTCTTGGAACTAATACCATTCCGCCCCATCCAATCCCCCACGGCTTCTTCATTCAGTGCAGCGCTTATCAATCCCGGAAACAGGTCTGGTGTACATGCAAAGGCGGGAATACCCCGAATCGCCAGTTTTTCGGCAATATTCCGATCAAAGGCAGGGGCGCCTTCGTCGTTCAGGGCCAGGAGTGAAATGAAATTGACGCCGGCAGCTTTGAGGTGATCGACCTGTGCCAGCATATCCTGCTCCTTGCCGCCTTCGAAGAGGTCGCTGATGAGCAACAGGGTGGTCTCTTTCGGGATTTGGACCAGGCCGGCGGCGTACTTCAGGGCTTTGGCAATATCGGTACCGCCGCCCAACTGGATGCCGAACAGCAGGTCGACCGGGTCGTCCAGGTGTTCGCTCAGGTCGACGACGCTGGTATCAAATGCCACGATATGGGTGCGGAGACTGCGAATGGACGCCATCACGCTGGCGGCTACACCTGCATACACAACCGAACTGGCCATTGATCCGCTTTGGTCGATCAGCAGAATTACGTGCTTGAGCTGCCGCCGCTTGTGCCCATAACCGATGAGCCGGTGGGGAATGATCGTGTTGAGTTCGGGTTGGTAGTAGCGAAGATTGGTTCTGACGGTGTGGGGCCAGTTGATCTCGTGGGGTCGCGGGCGGAAGTTGCGCTCCGCGCGGTTGAGGCTGCCCCGGATGGCCTGCTCCAGCGGGAATCGCATCCGGATTTCGATCTGCTCCACGACCTTGCGCACTACCATGCGGGCGGTTTCACGCGTTTTGTCGGGCAGCATTTTGCCTAAGGTAAGTAGCGCGCCGACCAAATGAACATCCGGCGTTACGCTTTCAAGCAGTTCGGGCTCCAGCAGCATGCGTTCCATTCCCAGCCGCTCCAACGCGTCCTTTTGCATGAGCTGGACAACCGATGTAGGGAAGTACGTGCGAATATCGCCGAGCCACCGGTTGATATTGGGTGAGCTGGGGCCGAGATTGCCCCGCCGGTCGCTGTCGTAAAGAGCTTCGAGTACGCGGTCCATCCCCCGGGCCACGCCTTCCAGGCCGACCTCGCCTTCCGGGTCCGATTTGGCGCCCAGAATGAGCCGCCAGCGGTGGAGGCGTTCTTCCTCCGCCGACCGGTCGATCCCGGAGCCGGGATTCAGAGTTTAAGCTTTTTGCTCAACCAGATCAGCACAATAGCGCCGACCACTGCCGAAAGGATCGAGCCGCCAAAACTGTAGGCATCAATTTTCAGGAAGCTGAAGATCCAGCCCCCTACAATGGCGCCCAGCACGCCGACGACAATATTGCCCAACAGGCCGAATCCGGATCCTTTCATCAGCAATCCGCTCAGCCAGCCGGCGATACCGCCGATCACAATGATGTAAATCCATCCCATTTTAGTTGTAAGTTGTAAGTTGTGAGTTGTGAGTCGTAAGTCGTAAGTCGTAAGTTGTAAGTTGTAAGTCGTAAGTTGTAAGTTGTGAGTTGTAAGTCGTAAGTCGTAAGTTGTAAGTAGCGGCGGAAAATCTTCCGTCGAGTAAAATCTTCCCATACGTGGTGCACATGGCCGGTTATTCCTCTTCATCGGCTGCGGGATCAGGCTCCTGCAGCCAGAAATTATTTACGCCTTCCCCCACAATGATAGCTATTTTTTCCAGGTTGAGCAATTCGAGGAGGGCGAGAAAGGTAATGATGGCGTGGATGCGGTTGGCGCACGGGCCGAATACGGAGTTGAAGTTGGCTTTCTGCCCGGACCTGACCTGCCCCAGAATAAAATCCTGTTGGTCTTCGATCGAGTAATTGAACCGGATAATCCGGTGGATGGTTTGGGGCGGCCCTTCCTCAAAGCGCTGCATGATGCGCTCGAATGCCCGCAACAGTTTGAACAGCGTGACGGATTCCAGTTCTACGTCTACCAGGGCCTTCGTAGCGATCTGTTGCAATTCCTTGACGTTGCTTCCCCGGTAAAAGCGCAGGGAACGATCCTCTTCCAACTGCCGCATTTCCTCCAGGACACTCTTGTACCGTTTGTATTCGAGCAGCCGGCTGACGAGTTCTTCCCTGGGGTCGATCTCGTTGCCTTCTTCATCAACCGGTTTGCGGGGCAGCAGCATCTTGGCCTTGATCCGGCAAAGGGTTGCCGCTACAAGGATGAATTCGCTGGCCAGGTCGATGTTCATCCGTTCCATATGCCGGATATAGTCCAGAAAATCGTCCGTGATCTTGGCGATGGGAATATCATGAATGTCCAGCTCGTCCCGCTCGATAAAGAAGAGGAGGAGGTCAAAAGGGCCCTCGAATTGCGGCAGTACGATGGTATAGGACTGATTCATGCGCTTGATCTGCCCGGCCGGGTTTCCCGGGCAGCGCGGCAAAGGTAGGGTATTTTGCCAATGCAAAACAGGGATTTCCCGGATAAACCGGAAAATCCCCATTGATCTTAGTCGCAATTATTTATTCAGTGCAACGGCGGAAGCCCCTGCAAAAGGCATGTCGAATACAGGCATCGGATTGCCGTTGGCTGCCGGCGTGGTAAAGCCGAGGATGCGGCCGCCGCCACTGGCGCGTTCGGCAACGTAGATCATGTCCGTACTGCTGTCGAATGCCACATCAACCGGGTTGCCCAACAGGGTATTGGAGCCCGCAATCCGGATCTGCTGATCGGCAGGAATGATACCGGAACCGTTAGCGGCCTCCATGAATTTGCTCGTAAAATTGGTAATGACATGAATGCCGCCGTCAGTGGCGCTGGCTGCATCTGCAATATCGGTCAGCACCATGATATCGGTAGCCGGGTCGTAGCTCAGGCCATGGGTGCGCACCAGGCCGCCGATGGTCACAATCGCATCCGGTTCGAGTGCGCCGGATTTTTTACCGAAAAAGCCGGCAAACATCGCCAGGGTATTCGAGTTATCGACGACTGCAAACAGGTCATTGCCCACTGCCTGGATTCCCCAGAGATTGATGCTGGTCGTGTAGCTGCGATACAGCTGGATGGAATTGGTGCTGGTGCGGTAGACAAACAGCCCGTTGGTGTTATTGTTGCCCGGACCGGCGTCCTGCGCCACAACTACCCTGTTCGTAAATCCGACGGTGATCTCGCGGCCGTTATTGAAGTCCGGATTGCTCATCGCATTGGGCATGATTTCGTCGTCGCCGCCCAGCGTATTCGCATTGCCGTATACCTTAAGCCGGTTATTTGTCCGGTCGAGGTGGAAAACGGCGTTCATAAAAGGTATGTAGGCAACGCCGTCGGCATCTGCATAAGCGACGGTCGATTTGTCCTGAACCGGGCTGCCCGGAAAAGTCAGGTCAAAAATGCCGAGTGTTCCGGAAGTATTCGAAGAAGCGTACAGTGTCGGGGCGGTTGAGCTCCTGAGGTCCAGTTTGGCGTCCTGGGTGTCGGTGGGGCTGAAGTCCTCATTTTTCTGGCAGGAGGACATAACGATCAGAAGCGCTGCGCCGAAGGCACACTTGAAATAAGAGGCTTTCATAGGATAAGTTTAAGATTTGGAGAAATTAGGTTACGTACAAAAACAGATACGAGAGAATGGAAGCTTTTGGATTTGGAAGTAATACTTTTTTAAAAAAAAGCCCGTCTTTAGCGCTTTCTTGCCATCATAAGGCCGTCTCTGAGCGGGAGGATAAGATTTTCAACACGGGGGTCGGCGGTGATTTTTTGATTGAAGGCGTGCAAGGCGCGGGTATCTTCGTCCTGTTCGGGTTCAAGGACTTTACCGCTCCAGAGTACATTATCGGCCAGCATGAGCCCGCCGGGTCGTATCCGGTCGATAATCAGGTCAAAGTAGGCGCTGTAGTCCTGTTTTCCGGCATCGATAAAAACAAGATCGAACGGCCCGGATAAGGTGGGAATGATCTCCAGGGCGTTGCCGAGGTGCAATCGGATCTTTTCAGCGAGTCCAGCTTTGGTTATATACTTTCTGATAATGTGCTCGAGTTCGCGATTGGCTTCGAGGGTATGCAATTGCCCGTCGTCCGCCAGGCCTCGTGCCAGACAAATTGATCCGTAGCCGGTGAACGTGCCGATCTCCAGGATGGCCTTCGGTTGGATCAGCCGGCTGATGAGCGAGAGGAATGCCCCTTGCAGGCGTCCCGACAGCATTTGCGGCGCCAGGGTTTTCAGGTAGGTTTCCCGTTCCAGTTCGTACAAAACGGAATCTGCCGGAGCGGTATGCGCCTCACAATACTGGTCGATTGCCCGGCTGAAAGGATCGTTCATCATGTCAGACTACAAATACGTTCTCTGCGAATTTTCTGGTGACCTGCACCTGCTTGCCGTCAAATTCGATGATCAGGGAATCGTCAAAGGAAATCCGCTCCACTACCCTGATCCTGCTGCTCAGCGCCAACCCGAGCTTGGTGACGTATTGCAAAAAGGCAACAGAGCTATCCTTGACGGATACCAGTTTGCAGAATTCTCCGGCAGGGACTTCCGCCAGGGTTTTCTTCGGCGGAATCCGGTATTCCCCCTCTTCAGTGGGAATAACCGCGCCATGCGGATCGTTGGACGGATGCTCCAGGAACGCATCCAGCTTGCGGATCAGTTTTTCCGATTGGATATGTTCCAGCTGTTCGGCAACCTCATGGACCTCATCCCAGCTAAAACCCAGTTTGTCGTATAAAAAAGTCTCCCAAAGCCGGTGTTTACGCACCAACTGAACGGCGATGGCGCGCCCCTGTTCGGTCATATGCAACTTGCCGTACTTCTGATAATCAACCAGCTTCTTGGTCCTCAGTTTTTTAAGCATACCATTGACGGATGCCGGTGAAATACCCAGGTATTCCGCCAGTTGATTGGTGCTTGTCTTGTCATTTTCGCTTTCAACGATCAAATAAAACAAGGCTTTTAGATAATCTTCCTCATTTTTACTAAGGTCCATTAAAAAATTTTGTT
Source organism: Lewinellaceae bacterium (assembly GCA_020636325.1). Classification (GTDB taxonomy): domain Bacteria; phylum Bacteroidota; class Bacteroidia; order Chitinophagales; family Saprospiraceae; genus JACJYC01. The sequence continues at coordinate 865,848 of JACJYC010000002.1, read as the reverse complement.
AGTTAAGACTAAATTATTAAATTTGCATTACCAAAATGATATTATCGTGCATTTAATCCAAAAACTGATACCCGGCCTGGCAGCGCTGGCATTTCAAACCTGCATCGCCCAGGAGGCTGCCATTCAAGGCCGGATCACGGCTGCCGGAGAACCGCTGGCCTACGCCAACGTCACGGTCCTTTCCAACGGCATAACCGCCGACTCCATGGGGTTTTATTCGATCAACGGATTGCCGCCCGGCCAGTATACCGTTACCGCCTCCTATGTGGGTTTTCTGCCCGTAAGCCGGTCCGCAGAAGTGGAGCCGGGTCAGGTTTTCAAACTGGATTTCAACCTCAGCGGTTCTTCCCTGTTGGAAGAGGTCATTGTCACCGGCAGCATGAAGCCGACCTATGTATCCGCATCCCCCATAAAGGTCGAGGTAGTTACATCCAAACAGCTCGACACTTACCTGCCGGCAGCCGCCTCTTCCATCATGGACGGCATAAAAATGGTCAACGGGGTTCAGGAAGTGGTGGCTTGCGGGGTTTGTTTTACCAACAGCATAAGCGTCAACGGCCTGCCGGGAGCCTATACTGCGGTACTGATGGACGGCGCGCCGATTTACGGCAACCTGGCCTCGGTTTACGGGCTGAACGGCATTCCGAACATGATCATCGACCGGTTTGAAGTGATCAAAGGCCCCAGCAGTACGCTTTACGGTTCCGAAGCCGTTGCCGGCGTGATCAACATCATTACCAAGGACCCTGCGAAACAACCGCCGCTGGCTGTCGACCTGATGGGAACCAGCCACCTGGAATCCTTCGGCAACATCGCCGCAGCCCCAAAGATAGGTAAAACCGCCGGGTACCTGGGGCTAAATTATGCCTATATCGACGATTTTGACGACCGCAACGGAGACGGATTCGGCGACCAGGTCAACCTCGACCGGTATTCGTTTTTTACCAAATGGAATATCTCCAGAAAGAGCGGAAAACCATTTACGGTCAGCGGAAAATATTATTACGAAGACCGCCGGAACGGCGTAGAAGCCTTCCTGAAGGACCGGGCTTACCGGCAATTGCGGGGCAGCGACCGGATCTACGGCGAAAGCATCTATACCCACCGTGCCGAGCTTTTCGGCACCTATGAACTCCCCACCCGGGCCTTCCTGAAAATAGATTACTCGCTGAGCGATCACCGGCAGGACAGCTACTACGGCGCCGACGGGTACGACGCCCGTCAGAAGATCGCTTTTGCCAATTTTTTATGGCGCCCGGATACCGGAAAACACGACCTGCTGGCCGGTATCAGCGCCCGGTATCAGCTTTACGATGATAATACGGTCGCAACCCTGAACCCAGAAAATGAAACCAACGCGCCCGACCGCCAATTCATCCCGGGGCTCTTCCTGCAGGACGAATGGAGCGCCCGAAAGAACCTGACCTTGCTCGGCGGCGCCCGGCTGGACCACTACCCTGCCCACGGATTGATCTTTTCCCCCAGGTTCAACCTCAAATACAAGCCCTCCACCTGGACCACGCTGCGGACCAATTTCGGCACCGGCTTCCGGGTGGTCAATCTTTTTACCGAAGACCACGCTTTCATCACCGGGCAGCGAACGGTTGAGATTGCCGGGACCCTGCTGCCGGAAAGGTCCTTCAACGGATCCCTGAACCTCAACCACGTCTACACCCTGGGCAACAGCATCGGCAATTTCGATATTGACGCTTATTACACCTATTTCCGCAACAAGATCCTGCCTGACTACGGTACGCCCGGAAAAATCATCTACGCCAACTCGCAAGGCCACGCCGAAACCCTGGGTATCGGCATAAACCTTACGCATAATTTTGCTTTTCCCCTGGCCTTCAACCTGGGGGTGAATGCCCAGCGGGTGACCCGGACCGAGGCCGGTATAAACGGGGAACCTATGCGTACCGATGTGGAATTCGCCCCGAAGTGGAGCGGTAATTTCGGCATCAATTACCGCTGGAAACGGGCAAAACTGCTGATGGCCTACACCCTGCGCGTCACCGGCCCGATGGCGTTGCCCGAAGTTTACGACCTGGACGAAAACGGCCAACCTGTCGCCGTTCCCAGGCCGATCATTTCAAGACCTTACGCGTTCCAGAATATCCAGGTCTCCCGGGAGTTCGGGAAATGGACCATTTATGCCGGCGCACAGAATCTGGGCGATTACACCCAGCAGATCTCGCCGCTCACGGGGTTCAACGATCCGGCAAGCCCGCCCGGGTTCAGCAAATATTTTGATACGGCGTATGCTTATGCCCCGCTGCACGGGCGGGAGTTTTACCTGGGCGTGAAGGTAACCGCCGGCCGATAGCGGGCGATTAATTCCTGATCACCTCAAATTCGGTGCGCCGGTTGCGCTGCCGTCCTTCGGGTGTGTCATTGGCATCGATCGGGCGGCTTTCGCCAAAACCCTGGAAGCGGAGCCGTTGGGCGTCAATGCCGTTGGCGATGAGCCAGTCGTAAACGGCTTTTGCGCGGGCTTCGGACAGCGTCAGATTGGCCTGTTCATCGCCTACATTATCCGTATGACCGTTGATGCGGATCTTCAGGTCCGGATTTTTATCCAGCAGGCTTTTCAATCGCCGGAGTTCTTCGCCGGATTCGGGACGCAGTTCGGCGGACCCCGTTGCAAAGAACAAATTGCGAAGCACTACGGGCGGCGCCGGTTCGGCTTCCGTAGCGGAGGGGAGTGCCGGCGAGAGTTTGATCTCCAGCAGGAAAGGATCATCGAGCGGCTTCATTTCCTTGAGTTCAAAATGCTCGGAAAAGAACAAGTACCCGTCCGCTTCCACATGCAGGGCATAATTGCGTCCGGCAGGCAGGCAGATCAGGAATTCACCGTTTTTATCCGTCCGGAAAGCGCTCAAAACCTCGTTTGTTTCCGGGTCGGACAGCGAAGCTACGGCCTCTACCGGCTCGTCGTTGGTCTGGTCTTTTACATGGCCCTGCACAAAGGTGACGGGCTTTGGGCGCGCGTCTTCAAAAAGGGGAAAGCTGAAGATGTCGAATTTCCGGCCCTTCGAACCCGTTTCCCGGGCAAAATACCCGGTTTTGCCGTCGAGGCTGACGCTGAGGGTACCGTCATCAGCCGGGGTATTGAGCGGATAGCCGAGATTTTGGGCCTTTCGCCACACTTTTCCTTCGCGGCGGGCGATAAAGAGGTCGTCGTCGCCCATGCCGGGCCAGCCGTCGGAGCAAAAATAGAGGGTTTGGCCGTCGGCGTGAATGAACGGGCATTCATCGTTGCCGGCCGTATTGATGGAATCGCCCAGGTTGACGGGGTCGCCCCACCCTTTTGCGCCCAGGTAGCTCACCCAGATATCGCGGCCGCCGTAGCCGCCTTTCCTTTCGCTGGCGAAATACAGGGACCGGCCATCGGCCGACAGGGAGGGTTGGCCTTCCCAGGCCGGTGTGTTGATGGCCGGGCCGAGGCGTTGGGGCGTTGTCCAGGTGTCGCCGTCGCGGGTGGCGTAAAAAAGGTCGCATCCGCCGAAACCGGCGCGCGGATTGCAGCCGGTATATACCAGCGTACGGCCGTCGGCCGAAATGGCGTGTGCGCCTTCATTGAGCGGGGTATTCAACTGTTCGGCAGGCGTAGCGGTTGCCCAGCCGGTATCCGTTTTCTCGCTGATGAAAAAATCCTCCTGCCCGTTCACCCGGCGGGTGAAGATCATGTAATCGCCGTCGGCGCTGAGGGCCGGCAGGTATTCCGATTCGGCGGTATTGACGGCATCGCTCAGCGGCGCGGGATGGAACGGCTTCGGATGTTTGACGGCCTTTTCGGCGAAGCGGGCGTTTTCCAGGTGATGCTCGGCGCGGGCGCGCAGTTCCTGCCGTTTGGGATTGGAGGCGATGAAATGTTCCAGAGCGTCCGCAGCCCCCGCGTAATCCTCCATTTTCTGGCAGGTCAGCCCCAATTGGTACCAGGCCAGCGGTTCGTATCCGGCGCTGAGCCCGATCGCCGTTTGGTAGTCCGTTCTGGCTGCGGTATAATCCCGGCGATCGTAATGGATCGCGGCGCGCAACAGGAGGGCGTCGATCAGGTTGGGCGTTTTTTCCAACAGCCCGTCCAGCTCCTTGAGGGCGGCTTCAAGGTCTCCCTGCCGGTTGTACGCAGCGGCTTTCTCGTATTGTTTTTGCAGTTTTCCGCTGAGGTCCTTTTGTGTGAGCACATCCTGAGCAGCGATGCACCCTGAAAAGAGCAGCAGCAGGCCGGCGGCCAGTAAAAATCCGGTAAGATAGCGGTTCATGAAACGTATTTCTCCTGATAAACGCGCGCTGTTCGGCGCCATGTATTAAACAGGAGAATCGCTTCTGATATTGCCGTCGACGATCTCAATTATGCGGGAGCCGTACGAGGCGTTCTTTTCGGAATGGGTGACCTGGATAATGGTGACGCCTTCATCGTTCAGTTCCTTGAACAGCTCCATGATCTGTTCGCCCTGTTTGGTGTGGAGGTTGCCGGTCGGCTCGTCGGCCAGCAGCAGGCGCGGTTTGTGGATGATGGCCCGGGCGACGCCGACCAATTGCTGCTGTCCGCCGGACAACTGGTCGGGGAACAGGCCTTTTTTGGCGACCATATTGAACCTGTCCATCACATCGGCGACGATGCTCTGGCGGTCCTTGCCTTTCACTTTGCGGTAAAGCAGGGGCGTTTCGATATTTTCATACACGGTCAGGTCGTCGATCAGGTGATAAGCCTGAAAGACAAAGCCCATATATTGCTTGTGGATCTCGCTTCGGCGGCGTTCATTCAGTTGGTGGACGGGTTCGTCCAGAAAAAAGTATTCACCGCCGTTGGCTTCTTCCAGCATGCCGATGATGTTCAGCAGAGTGGTTTTACCGGCGCCGCTGGGCCCCATGATCGTCACAAATTCGCCTTCTTTGATCTCGAGGCTGACCTGGTTGAGGATCCAGATTTTGGTCAGTCCGTTTTTAACAAATTTCTCTATTTCATTGAGTACGATCATAACGCTGTCTGTTTTGCGGCGATGGCCCAAGATTCGTGCCAGACCCCGGAGGCCAACAATCCTGAAATTTAAACAATTGTAAATCAAGTGCAAATTTAAAATGCGAATCGTTCTGGACAAGATAAAAATCGACCTGTGACTGTCCGCTTATGAACACTTTCTGTCCGGTATTGAACAAATGCCCCCTGCCGGTTTTTATATTATCGAACCTGTACAGATCATCACCCATTACGACCGATCGATATGCCCAGCATCTGGCGATATTTCAAACAACTTTTCCGGGAAGCCGAACAGAGCACGCCCGCCAACCCGGCCGTTCACGAATGGATCACCCGGAGTGAAGAAGAAAAAGCGGATTATGAACACTGGAAAAACACCCTGGACAAACGCCGCCTCACCGACTGGCTGAACGATCAATACGCCACTTACCAGGTATTGCCGCAGGAAACCGATGAAGCGATCGATTTTCTGGATACGCCGTCCTCGAAAGGTTTTGTCGTTTATTTCCCAAAAACGGGATATTCCAAAGAAGAAACCGGTTATCTGTTTGATTATTTGAAGGAACAGGTCCTCAAGCTGGGGTATAAAACGCAACTGTCCGATACCCGCACGTACAACCGGCCCGATTGGGTAGAAACCGTAGAACGCCATTACCTCAAGCCCCGCAAAGGCCTGAAAAAGGAAGAAAAGATCGATCAGCTTTTCGGCAACATTACGATCGAGCGGGAATTTCGCGACGAGAACATCCACAACCTGCGCCTGAGCGCCACTGCGTACAACGACCGCCTGTACGCCCCGCCGCAGCCCTTTAAAGAACTGATGCAAGGGATTTTAACGGAATAAACACCCCGTCGAAGCATCCGGCATTAAAGGGGAAATCGCTAAACTTGCAGGCTATTCCGATCGATAAACCGAAAACAATGCAAAAGCGGATTTTCTTTGCCCTTTTTTCCCTATTGATCCTGGCATCGGGTTGCCAGACTACACTGGCCGTCGGTGAAGCCAAACGGCGCTGTTCGTGCATCAAAACCATTTATCGCGAAGTGGAGCGCCGGGAGCGGAAAACCGACCCGAAAAGGTACCGTCCGCCGAGTCAGACGGGCATTGAAGGCGCGGTAGTGGATTGCTCTGTCATGAAGCGCGGGTCCGACTCGCACAGCACGATTGCCAATATGCCCGCTGAAGAGCGGCAGGAATTCGACAAAAAGGTGGAAGAAGCCATGCTGAAAAAATGCCCTAAGCGGTACAAGCGGCTTAAGGGTTGACGATTTACAGTGGTCAGTTGTCAGTGATCAGTTGTCAGTTGTCAGTTGTCAGTGATCAGTTGTCAGGCTCCGCCCGCCGTAGCTTCAGCGAAGGAGGGGAGCAGGGGGGATAGGGCGGTGTTTCGGCTTTACAACGGCGATGCGGGCTGTCAGGTCCGCTGTTTCAAGGTTAAAGGATAAGGTAGAAAGGTTAAAGAAGCCCAATGGCTGCGGGCCCAAGGCGGAAGGTTGAACAGTGGTTAGTTGTTCAGGGGCGGATTGCGTTTATGAGCCTGAACAAGGGCGAATGGTCCTTCCAGACGCGGGAATAGGGTGTTTGGCGGCCGCCGAACTGCCGCCGTATATTTTCTACCTCCGGCAGCATGCTCCCTTCAAAATCGAACACGGGCAATTTCAGGGTATCGGCCGCGAATTGAATGGCCCGCCAGGTCAGCAGGATGCCGCTGCCGCTTTGCCGCAATCCGGGGTCGTCGCCCGCTATGTGATAATACGCCGTATTCCGGTCCCAGATCAGGTGGGCTGCGGAATGGATCCGGCCTTCGGCATCGCGGGCGAAGAACAATTGCCGGGCCTGGCGGCGGGCGAGGGCCTCGTCGTGCGCCAGGAATTGCTCCATGGCATAAGGCAGCTGCAAGCCTTTCCGGTCGAAGCTCATCCTGTTGAGGCGGTAAAGCTCCTCCGGCGTGCCGTTGCTATCCACCTGCAAGAGCGTTTCCGCGTGCCGGATGTTGCGCCGCATATTGCGGTTGATGCCGTCGTATACCCGATCCGCATCCCGGATGTCGAGCCGGTAGGTATAGCGGGTGGTTTGCCGGTATCCCGCCCAGAAAAATGGCAGCCAGTTGGCGGCAGAAGGGTGAAAATCCTGTTTGAACCCATCAACTTTCGGTAACCGGCTGATCAATTCACCATAGATCCGGTTTTCGTGTTTCAATTCGCGTTTTTCAGGCAGAAGAAACGGCCCCATGTGCTTGACAAAAAGCGGCATGGTGATATAGCTGAAGCCGTATTTTCTTTTCAGGAAATAAGGTAAAACGCCGACTGTAAGCCCGTTTTCCGAAACGACCGCCGCATCCCAGGTTCCGTCCTTGCAAACAGCGTCCAGGTACCAGTCCTGTACAAAGACGGGAAGGTCGGGGACGTTCCTGCAGAATTCGCGATAGGCGGATTGGTTCATGAATGGCTTTATGGTTGGATAGTTGGGCGTCTGCGGCTTCGACTCCGCTCAGCCACCGGACTTACAACTTACAACTTACGACTTACAACTTACGACTGATGACTTACAACTTACGACTAACCATCATCCGGCAAAGCCGATCGTGGCCATGCTCAGTTTCAACCCCGGTACTTCGAGCAATTTCAGGCCGCAGGCTTCCAGTGTGGCGCCGGTGGTGATGATATCGTCGACCAGCAGGACGTGCCGCCCTTTAAGGTCGGCAGGCCGGGCGATCTCGAAAGCTTCGGTAACGTTTTCCACTCTTTCCAGGCGCGACTTCCGGGTCTGGGTTTCGGTAAACACATTCCTGCGCAATCCCTGCGAAAGGCAATTGACCTGCATGGCGTCGGCCAGCCCTTTGGCGAACATGGCCGCCTGGTTGTACCCGCGGAGGTGTTCCTTTTTGGGGTGCAAAGGCACCGGGATGACCGTGTCCACACTATGGAACAAGGGGCTGTCGCTGAGCAGCCGCCCGTACCATTGCCCAAGCCGTATGCCGATATCCGCTTTATCCTTGTATTTCAGCTGGTGGACAAGCCTTTGCACTTTTCCGCCCTTGATGAAATGAAAGAGCGCCGCCCCGCTTTCCAGCGGCAGCCGGCCCCAGAATCTTTCCGTAAAAGGATTTTCCCGGTGTTCGTGAAAGCCCGTCCGCGGCAGTTTGTACTGGCAATGAACGCAGATCATTTCCTGCTTGGGGGGCAGATTTTCCCCGCATGCCAGGCACAGGTTGGGAAAGAACAGGGATACGATGTCGTTGAGAGAGTGCTTAAGCCATTCCATAGGCTTTGTTTTGTATGGGCAAGATAAATGATTTCCCTCAATTTTTGCACATTCCTTCAAAAAAGGGACTATTCGAATCGCTCGTCCTTGCGGAAGGGCAACCGTTTCAACCCAATCACTTCGAGGCTGTAAAATCCGAATTCCGCTGTAATCTTGCCTTCGATGCAGTAAACGCCTTTTCCGCTGAAGGGATGCCGGCTGAGGAAGTTGGGAAAATGCACGGTATCGAAAAAATGGCCGTCGCGATCCAGCCAGGTGCCGAACGCCATCAACCGGCCGTTGATCGTGCGGACTTCCTTGCGGCATACATAATATCCCAAAACATGTACCACTTTGCCCAAATGCCGGTGAAATTGAGCCTCGACAACATCGTCGCAGTAGGCGCTGTCGTCTGCCAGCAGATCGAACGGAGAGCACAGCGGAAAGCCGAGCAGCTCTATTTCGTCAAAAGCCTGGTCGTAGGGGGAGGGAGGGGGAGAGAGGGAGAGAGAGGGAGAGTGAGAGAGGGAGAGAGTGGGAGAGGGAGAGAGGGAGAGGGGGTGAGAGGAGGGGAGCGGGAGAGAGAGGTCAGCGTCCGGTTGGTTGGGGGTTGTATTTGGAGGAAGAACATAATCATAGGCTTCCGGGAACAGGTCGGGTGTGGCTTCGTAGCCTTCCTTGGGGTTGAACACGGCGTTCTTTTCCCACATCAGTTCGTATTTGCTCCGGCCGGTGAAGCGGAAAGCGCCTATCCGGATGAGGAGTTCCAGTTGTTCCTGCGCGATCGGTACCCGGCGTACAAAATCGGCCAGATTGCGGAAAGGGCCGCCTCCGGTACGACCGGCAATGATGCGGTGCGCTGTCTGCCGCTCCATGCCTGCGAGGTGGATAAACCCCAGATAGACCTCCCGGCCTTCAATCGCGGTCAGGTAGCGGCTGTGGTTGACGCAGGGCGGGTGAATGTTCGCACCGGCCATGCGGGCTTCGTGGACGTAATATTCCGTCTGATAAAAGCCCCCGAAATTATTGATCACCGCGACCATGAATTCCAGCGGAAAATAGGCTTTCAGGTACAGGCTTTGAAAACTCTCCACCGCAAAGCTGGCCGAGTGCGCCTTGCAGAACGAGTATCCGGAAAAACTCTCGATCTGCCGCCAGATATTTTCCGCCAGGGTGTCGGAATAGCCCCGATCCCGGCAGTTTTCCAGGTATTTTTTGCGAAGCCGTTCAAAAGTGTCATCCCTGAACTTCTTGCCGGTCATGATCCGGCGCAATACATCGCTTTCGCCCAGATCGAGCCCGGCAAAATGATGGACGATCTTCATCACGTCTTCCTGGTACACCATCACGCCGAAGGTCTCGCCCAGGTGCTCTCTGAAAACGGGATGCGGATATTCGAACCCTTCCGGATCGTGGAACCGGCGAATGTACTCGCGCATCATCCCCGACCGGGCTACTCCGGGGCGGATAATGGAACTGGCCGCCACCAGATGTATGTAGGTATCGCAGCGCAGTTTCTGCAACAGTCCGCGCATAGCCGGGCTTTCGATATAAAAACAACCGGTACAATGCCCGGACCGCAGCAGTTCCCGTACGCGTTCATCCTTTTTGATCCGGCCGACATCATCGATATCGACGGCCCGCCCCTGATTTTCCCGGATAATATCCACCGCATCCTTGATATGGCCCAGCCCCCGCTGGCTGAGGATATCGAATTTGTGAAAACCCCAATCCTCGGCATGGTGCATATCGAAATGGGTGACCGGGAATCCCTTGGGCATCATCTCCAGGGCGGTGAAACAGGTCAGCGGCCGTTCGGAGATCAGCACGCCGCCGGCATGGATGGACAAGTGGTTGGGGAAATCCTGCAACATGGCGGCATAGCGGAGTATTGTCCGGGCCATCGGGTGCAGTCTGGCCCGGATCTCTGCCCGGCGTTCCCGGTTGAGGGCTTCCGGTTCCGGGTTTTCCGGTTCGGATGATCTGTGTTGGTCGGGATGCAAAACGTAAAAATTTGAGTGAAAAAGCGGTTGCCGGGTTTATGCAGCGCCCAGTCGAGGCAGCATCTCCCAATCTACTCATTTTGTCCGGTAGTGTGCGCCTCTTCCCATTTCCAGTCGGCGCTGCAGATTTCGCCCAGGTGGTCGGCGATGAAGTCGATTTCCGCTTTGGAAAGGCCGAACACCTTGCCGAGTTCGCGAACGGCGGCATTGAACTGAAAAGTGCTGTAAGTGGCCAGCAACGCGACGTGCTCGCGGCCGTATCGTTTGAAAATGTAATCGGTTACGTCATCTCGTTCATCCCACGAAAAGTCGATGTCAAAATCCGGCGGCGATGCCCGGTAGGGGTTGATGAACCGCTCAAAGTAAAGGTCCAGTTCCAGCGGGTCGACATCCGTTATCCCGATGCTGTACGCTACGATCGAATTGGCGCCGCTTCCTCTGCCCACATGGCGGTAACCGGCCGATCGGGCGTAGCGCACCACATCCCAGGCGATGAGGAAATAGGCGCAAAAATCCTGCTCGCGGATGGCCTTCAATTCTTTCCGGACCCGTTCCAGGGCATTGCGGTCGTGGGGGCCGTAGCGGGCGCCGCAGCCGTTGAGCGCCAATTTGGAGAGCAGCTCGAAATCGCCGGCCTTATCTCCGGTGAAAGTCTGGCGATTGTGTTGCAGACCGGTTTCAAAATCAACCTGACAGCTCTCCATCACCCGCCGGGTATTGCGCAAAATGCCGGGATATTGCCGGTAATAGGAATGCAGGGTTTCAGGCGGCAGCAGCCGGTCGTTGGTCTTGCCGGTATCCCGGGGCTGCAGTTTGGCAATGACGGTATTCAGATCGACGGCTCTCAGCAAGCGGTGCAGGGTCCAGCCGTCGTCGTCAAAAAAGGTGACCGGGCTGAGCATGACCAGTTTGTGCTGATGATGCCGCAATTCGTGGGAAAACAGCCGGTTGACGTGTTCAGGACGAATACCGAGCAGCTCATTTTCCCTGAATTGGGACAGGGCTTTGGTCAATTTCGGATACACCACCCACACATCGGGCCAATCCGGCGGCGAGGCGGGAATGGGTGCCCCGGACAGCGAACACGCCGTCAGCAATTCATTGAGCGCGCGCCAGCCTTCGGGGTTACGGGCAAGCCCCAGGTACAGGAATTCGCCGTTATGCCGGAATTCGACGCCCAGAACGGGGTTTACGCCCAGCTCGCGGCAATGCCGGCAGAACTCCAGGGCGCAACTCGTATTGTTGATGTCCGTCAGCGCAAGGGATTCTATTCCCCAGGCGGCGGCTTTTTCCACGAGGCGGCGGGGCGACAGCGTTCCGTAACGCAGGCTGAAATAGGTATGACAGTTGAGGTGCATATATCTTGTTTGGGGTTGTTAATTTGGCCTGCTGCTCGGCACGCGCGGTTGATTTGGGGTTCATTTTTTTTCGGTGCTGCGGGCGATGGCATCTTTACCGAATTTCGTCCGAATCTGATCCATCGCGTGCAGGAGGCGTTCGTCTTCGCCGGTATCCCGAAAAAGTTCCATTTGGGGGTAGCCGCAGACGAGGTTGCTGAATTTGACGCCGATAAGGCGAATGGCCTGGCGGCGCTCATAAAGCCGGTCCAGCAACTCATGCGCACAGTGCAGCAATTCGGTATCGTGGGCGGTGTAAGGGAGTTTCTGCTGCCTGGTATACGTATTGAAATCGGTGTAGCGGATCTTGACGGTTACGCAGGCGGTCAGCTTTCCGGCCTGGCGCAGTTCGTATGCCAGGCGGGTGACCATCCCTGTGAGCTTATCGCGCAGGAACCGGGGGTCGATCGTGTCCGTATGAAGGGTATCTTCGGTCGACATGGATTGTTGGTCGCGGTACGGTACGACGGGGCTTTCGTCGATGGCGTTGGCTTTTTTCCAGAGCTCGAGCCCGGGCCGGCCGAATTCGCGCCGCAACAATAAAGGGGGCAATATGCTGAGGGTTTGCACGGTTTGCACCCCCATGAGGTTGAGCTTCCGGGCCGTTGCATCCCCGATGCCGGGCAGCTTCCTGATGTGCAACGGGGCCAGGAAAGCCTGCTCCGTGCCATTTTCCACAACCCGGTTACCATTGGGTTTTGCTTCGCCCGCGCCTACTTTTGAAACCAGCTTATTGACGGAAAGGGCCATGGAGAAGGGCAATCCGGCTTCCTTAAGGAGCTTTGCGCGCAATTCCTGCGCCCATTTCCAGCAGCCGATGTAGCGGTCCATCCCGCTGAGGTCGAGGTAAAATTCGTCGATAGAGGCTTTTTCAAACAGGGGAGCTTCCGACTCGATGACCGCTGTGATCAATTGGGAATGCCGGGTATAGGCATCCATGTCGCCGCGCAACACAACGGCATCCGGGCAAAGCCGGAGAGCCATTTTCACGGGCATCGCCGAGCGGACGCCGAATTTGCGGGCTTCATAACTGCAGGACGCGACGACCCCGCGCCCGCCGGTTCCGCCGATAATGAGGGGCCTGCCGCGCAAAGCATCGTTGCGCAGGCATTCCACGGATGCAAAAAAAGCATCCAGGTCCAGATGAAGGATCGCTCGCTCAAATGGTCGCATGTCAGTTCTCTCCAGTATGTTTTCCGTTGCAATTTTAAATAAATTTGTTTGATTTATATTATTTTTAACTTTTTGTTTTTATATTTATTTGATTTCCTTTGAATGCACCTGGCGCGAACAGGGGGTCATCACTCCGCCAGTTCACCTGCCGACCATTGGAGGGCAGCGAGCAATTTCATACATTCCGCATTCAATTTGATGCTTTTCACGCGGGCATCGATCAGCTTTTGTTCGCGGCTGTTGATCAGGAAGATCGAACTTTCGCCGATATTGAACTTCTGCTGTTCGGCAGCCAGCAAAATCTCATAATCTGACGCCATGCTGCGGGCCAGTTCAAGTTGCCGGACGGTTATTTCATAAGCGGCATAATACCGGCGGAATTTGTTGGCCACATCGATATATTTTTGCTGAAGTTCGTATTGCGTATCCAGCAGTTTGACCGCTGTCAATTCCAGTTTGCCCCGTTCTTTGCGGGTAAACAGCGGGTATTCGAGTTTGACCCCCCACTTGTAGTTGCCGAACCACCCGTCGGAAGCGTCACCGAACTGCCACCGGTCGCCCAGCAGGTTGTATTCCACATCCAGGCGGGGTTTGAGCTGTTCTCTGTTCAGGCGTTGTTCGGTTTCCAGCAACCGGATCTTTTGCCGGGTCAGTTCCAGGAACGGGTGCGCATCCCCGAGGCGTGCCAGTACCGTATCGGGTTTGACGACGTCTTCAGGCTGTTTTTCCGGCAACGAAGGCCGCAGCATATCGGTGATCTTCAATGGGTTCCCCCGGGCATCCCAGAGGTATCCGGAAACGGCGATCGCTGTGTTCTGATATATGAGCGCCGCATCGTTCAACTCCATTTCCCGGCTCTGCAACACCAGAAAGGACTCCAGGGTGTCGATGGCCGGCTTGTCGCCCAGCAAAAAGCTCTGTACGATACCGTTCTGCCGGCGCCGCGCCGCCTCCACCGCCTGTTCGAGCATCCCCAGTTGGGCGTAGGCAGCCGACCATTCCCAATAAGCGGTAATGGCCTCCATGGCGAGGTCGTTGCGCAGGAGCCGTTTCTCGGCTTCATTCATCCGGGTGTTGATCCGGGCCTGTTGCACGCCTGCGCGGCGTTCGTCAAATACGAGCCCCCGGATCAGGGATATGCCTGCGCCCAATACCGCCTGTCCGCCTGCCGGCAGTTTGTTTTCCGGATTGAGAACGCCGCCTGAAGCCGTAGCGTAGGCGCCTTTGAGGGAAATGCCGTACCACAAGGGGGCTTTTATTCCGCTTTCGGAAATAGTGAAATATTCATCGCCTTTGAAAAACTTCTGCTGGAGATCGCTGTACAGCTTGGGGTCGAAATTGCCCCGCATCATGCGGGTATAGGCAGCCGAGCGGGCGTCGAGCAATCCGGCTCGCCGGGCTGCGGGATGATTGTTCAACACCATTTCCAGGAAATCGGCGGCTTCCAGAACCCCCGCACTGTCTGCGGGTTGTGCGAAAAACAGCCGGGGGCACAGCAACAACGCTGTTACACCTATCCATCTGATCATGCGGTTTCGTTTGTTCATCTTGCTTTACAGTTTTCGGACAAGCGCCGGGCCTTACTTGAGCGATTTGACGGGCGCTTTGGTTTTCGGCATTTCACCGGTCGCATCCGGCCGGTAATAATCCGGCGGAAATCCGTTGAGCTTGCGCCATATTTCATACCATACCGGTACCCGGCCGAGCAGGGCTATTCCCTGTGCACCGGATCCGGGCCGAAGGGCTTGCGGCCAGGGTTTGCCGTCCGGATCCGGCGCGGCCAGCACCCTGTAGGCGCCGTTCTCGCTGATCATATTGTCGATGGCAACTATACGGCCGCTGAAGGCGCCGAAGGACTGGTCGGGCCAACCCGAAAAAACGATCGCCGGCCACCCGTCAAAGATGAAGCGGACCTCCTGCCCCAGGTCGACCAGCGGCAGGTCCATGGGTTTTATATACAGTTCTACTGCCAGGTCGAAGCTGTCCGGCATGATGCTCACAATGGGGTCGCCTTCCTTGAGCGTTTCACCGATACCGGGTTTGAGGGCTTTGGTGACGTAACAGTCCTGCGGCGCCGTGATGTAGTAGAAGCGGCTGCGCAGCGCGTAATTGGCCGAGTCGATCAGGAGTTTGTTGACGACGGCCTCCGCATCGTATAGCTCGGAAAGCGTACTGAAACGATCAGATCCTGTTTTGGCGATCTTTTGGGCGTATTCATACCGGATTGTTTCGAGGTCCAGGCGGGCGTTGGCCAGTTCGTTGCGGTTGACCAGAAGTTTATTGTCCGCAGCTACCCATTTGGCGTTTGCTTCCTGTTTTTTCAACCGTTTTTCCTCCAGATCGCTCAGGGATTTGATGCCCTGGTCAAAGAGCGCCTGCGTGCGCTGCAATTGCCGTTCGGCGATTTCAAGGTCCAGCCTGGCGCGCTCGACCTCGATGCTGTCCGAAGCAATTTTCAGGTTCACCTGGCGTATTTTGTTGGCCAGCTGCGACTGCTTGAAGGTCAATTCGCTCCGAAGCGCCTGAACCTGTTGATCGAGTGCGGCGGCCTTACCCCGGTAGGCGCCGATAGCCCCTTCCTTGGCATCCACCTGGCGCGCAGTGCGCGGCGCCAGCTCCGGGTCGAAATACTCCGTTTTGACCTCGGACAAATACGCAATGGTATCGCCTTTTTGCAGCAATTGGCCTTCGCGGACATACCACTTTTCGATCCGTCCTGCGATCGTAGCGTGGATGGTCTGCGGCCGCTGTTCGGGGCGAAGCGTAGTGACCTTGCCTTTTGATTGAATGTTCTGGGTCCAGGGCAAGAACATGAAAATGAGGATGGCGATCAGCATGCCGACGAGCCACCGGGTGAACAGCCGGTGCGCATCCGACAAGCCGGTTTGGCGCAGGGATTGCAATTCGCGGTTATCGATCTGCGCATTGATCCTGATGCGGGATATATTCAGCATTTATCCAACGGTTTTGAATACCTTCTTGAAATGCGGGCTCCTCCGGACGGTTTCAAACGAACCGGAAGCCGCGATCTTGCCGTTTTCGAGAATAATGATCCGGTCGCATTTTGACGCCAGGTAAGGGTCGTCGGAGGTAGCGACAAGCGTCCAGTTCCGCTCGGGAGCGGTAAACAGATCCGCAATCATCTTCCGGTCGTTTTGTTCCTGCCCCGCGAAGAAAGCCTCCGCCATCAGCAGCAGCGGGTCGGAAAGCAGCGTACGGGCCAGCATCAGCCGGACGCGTACTTTTTGAGGCAGATTCCGGCCGGCCGGCAGCAGCATGGTCTGATAGCCTTCCGGCAGCTGTTCCAGGTATGGAGCAAGTCCGACCCGGTCAGCAACCGCAACGACCTCTTCCATCCCGGCATCCGGCCGTCCCAGCGTGATATTTTCCAGTATGGTGCCCTTCACAATATCTTCATAGATGGAATAATCGCCGATGTATTTCCGGAGTTCAAACAGGTCCAGATTGCGCAGCGGAAAGCCGTTATAGGTTATGGCCCCTTCAAACCCGGTGTAAAGGCCCGACAGGATCCGCATCAGGGTTGCCCGGCCGGAGGCATTGTAGCCGGCTATCAGCACTTTTTCACCTGAAGCGATATCCAGATCCAGGCCGTCAAGTATGGGTTTTCCCGAGGGGTCGCGCCGGTAATAAAGGCCCCTTACGCTGATCTGCAACCCCCGGTCAAAAACGGGTTGCCCGGCGGGCAGCGAACTGGTTTGTTCCAGCGGCAGGTCCATCACCGCGCCGATCTTGTCCAGGGCCGTGAGTACGTCGTATATCGTTTCCATCACCAGGATGAGCTTTTCGCCGGAAGCCAGCACGAGCAGGATGACGATTTCGGCCGCTACGAACTGCCCGATGTTGATCTGGTTCTGAATAACGAGGTAGCTGCCCAGCATCAGCAGGCTCGCCGTGATCAGGGTTTTGAACACCACAACGCTGATATACTGGATCTTAAGAATGCTGAAATGTTTTTTGCGGTTGTCGAGGTACCCGCAGAGCAGATCGTCCGTTTTCTGGATGACCTGCTTGTCATTGCCCGCCAATTTGAAGGTATTCAGGGCGCGGGCCACTTCTTCCAGCCAATAAGCCACTTCGTATTTGTACTTCGATTCCTTCAGGCTGGTCTTTAATCCGGCCGGCCCGGTCACCCGGATGATCAGCGCCAGCACCAGGATCAAGGCGAGGGCAAAAAAGATGAACAACGGATGGTACAATGAAATGAGGAGCAAACCGAAAAAGATCTGCAGCACTGCCGAAGAGAAGTCGATAATGATCTTGGGCAATCCCTTCTGCAAGGTTGTCGTGTCGAAAAAACGGTTGATGAGTTCGGGCGGGTGGGTACCGGCCAGGGCGTCCATTTGCAGGCGGGGCAGGCGATAGGCAAAATCAAATGCCGACCGGGTGAATATACGCCGCTGGATCGTTTCCGTGACGGTCAGCTGCATGACCTTGAGCGCACCCGTGAATGCTGTACCGGCTGTGACCACCAACACCAGGACGACCAAAGAGGCTGAAATATCCCCTCCCGCGATCAGGCTGATGATAGCCTGTATACCCAACGGCAAGCTCAGGGTGATGAGTCCCGCAAAAATAGCGTACAGGTAAACGTAGTAAATATCTTTCCGGTCGAGGCGGATCATCCTGAAAAACCGGCTGACCGGGTGGATGGATGCCGGTTGAGTCTGCGTAGCTGTAGACATTGGCAGGTATCAATTAGTTTGTTTTACTACTATTTTAAATAGTAATACTATTATTTCGACAAATAAACAAACCTTCAGCGATTTGGTTTACAAGAAAAAAAAAATTTTGAACAACTATGGCTGACCGGAAACAGTTTTCCGCCGTAAGGCCGTCATCATGACCTGCCAATGACCGGAATCCGGAAAATTCTGAATACTTTCACTGTCTGAAAGCGAACGCATGAACTGGCAGCCGCCGATCAACGGGTTCAAGAGTTATCTTTTGCTGGAAAGGTCCCTTTCCGCGAACACGATCGAGGCGTACCTGCGCGATGTGGGCAAGCTTGCGGAGTTCCTGAATTTGCAGGAGTTGGATTTGGGCCCGGCCGGGGTCACGCAGGATCATTTGACGGCATTCATTCTCCATTTGAATGCATTGGGACTGGGCGCCCGTTCACAGGCCCGGCTGATCTCGGCGCTGAAGACCTTTTACAAATTCCTGCTGTTGGAAAATGAGGTCAGGGAGGACCCGACGGAGTTATTGGAAGGTCCCCGGCTGGCGCGCAATATTCCGGAAGTGCTCAACTACGATGAGGTCCAGTCGATGCTGGAAGTCATCGACCTGAGCTATCCCCACGGCGTACGCAACCGGGCCATGCTGGAGACGTTGTACGCCTGCGGTTTGCGGGTAAGCGAGTTGATTGAACTTCGCCTGTCCAATATCTTTGCCGATGTGGGTTTTGTGAAGGTCGTGGGCAAAGGCAACAAAGAGCGGATCGTGCCCATCGGTGAGGCGGCGCTCAAGCATATCCGGCTGTATATTGAGGGCGTACGCCGGCCGATGACCAATATTCACCCCGGGCACGCCAATATCCTGTTTCTCAACCGGCGGGGTAAAAAGCTGAGCCGGGTGATGGTGTTCAACGTGGTCAAGGAGTGTGCCCAACTGGCCGGCATCGACAAGAATGTGAGTCCGCATACGTTCCGGCATTCCTTTGCCACGCACCTGATCGAAGGCGGCGCCGACCTGAAGGCCGTGCAGGACATGCTGGGCCATGAGTCGATCCTGACCACGGAGATCTATACCCATCTGGACACCGACTTTTTGCGGGAGACGGTGATGTTGTATCATCCGAGGAATCGGAAGGGGAGAGAGGGGCGAGAGTGAGAGAGGGTGAGAGGGGGTGAGGGGGTGAGAGGATGAGAGGGAGTGAGAGGGGGTGAGAGGGTGAGAGGGTGAGAGCCCTCCTTCGCCAGGGGCTACGGCGGATGGGAAGTGAGGGGGGATTTTTGCATTTCAACTTTTCATATTGACTTTCTATGATTGACCTGTTATGGACGGCTAAGGCCTTGCACGTGATCGGGTTTGTATCCTGGTTTGCGGGGTTGTTTTTACTGGTACGGTTGTTTGTATACCATACGGAGGCCTGGGAGCGGCCGGAGCCGGAGAAGGGTATATTATCCAACCAGTTTGCGACGATGGAGGAGCGGGTGTATCGCATTATCCTTAACCCTGCGATGGGGATTACCTGGATCGCGGGTCTGGTGATGATCGGGTTGGGGTTGTTTGCCGACGCGGCGCCGAACTACCTGAAGTCGGGCACGCCGGGGTGGATGCACCTGAAGCTCTTGCTGGTCGTGTTGCTGACGGGTTATCATCATTTTTGCAACCGCTTGCGCAAGAAGCTGGCCGAGGGGCAAAGCCCGTACTCTGCCTGGCAGTACCGGTTGTTGAACGAGGTACCTACTCTCTTTCTGGCGGCGATCGTCTTTACGGCGGTATTCGGCAAAGCGGGCCGGCTCAACTACCTGTACCTGGCATTGGGAATCGGTTTGTTCGGCCTGTTGGTTTACCGTGGCGCGGTGGCTTACCGCAAGCGCCGGGCGGGCCAATAATTTTTTTCTCGCCGGAACTTTTATAAAACCAAAACAGGTTGTATCTTTGCCGGGCTTTTGGAAAAACAGGTGTTTTCCGGAGCGGATAGACCCATAGTGTAACGGTAGCACACCAGATTTTGGTTCTGTTCGTCTAGGTTCGAATCCTAGTGGGTCTACAAAAAAAACAAAAAACCTTGTAAATCAATGATTTACAAGGTTTTTTGTTTTTCACGAAATAGCCCTCAACCTCCTGTTTTTCAATCACTTATAAGATTTCTTCAAAATCCCAGCCCGCCATTTTTTGTACCCAATGTGATACCGGTTTGCGTTTTCAAACTTTTGTTTCAGCGTATTTCAAAATGCGCCCTTTGCTATATTCGGCCAGAGAACCTAAAAGTATCCTGCTTCCATCAATTCTTTTCTTTCCAGGATCAATTCTGTTGTATTCAGTTCTAATAACCGGATGGTGCCCCTTGCGATATCGGTCCTGCCAAGAATCACTCCCTCTTCGACAAAAAAATGATCATTCCAGTTTTGGGTTCTTGGGTTAAAAAGTGGTAGAAGATCCCCTTCCTCAAATAACACTGTAGCAATATTGGGTCCTTTTTTCCAATTGCACCAGGAGCAGGCAAAAGCCAAGTTAGAGAGACGGTCGGTTCCTCCATGCTGTCTACTAATGATGTGCTCTATGTGAAAGGAAAAGTTAGCGACGATTTCAGGCTTTCGGCAATATTCGCATCGAAAATCAGCTCTGGACGCTACTAATTTTCGGATGGCCGATGAAAACTGAAGACTCATTAATTCTGCTTTTGAGCAAGTTTCTTTAGTGCCCTTGCCTTGGCCAGGCTGACGATGTGCTCTAATAACATAAATTGCTCCATCTCTGACTCTTCTGGTTTAGAGAGTCCTTTTGATTGCTTATTTTTTTCGAGCAATTCATCCAAACGCAGTTGGGCCTTTTCTGAAGTCCGAAAAGCTAGAACCTTATCCGGGTCCATGCTGGCCAGAAGATCCGCTAGTTCGTCGAATACATAATGATATACCATACCCTCAATTTATGATGTTGTCCGCGCTTTTAAAGGTATTCAAAATTACGGTTTATTCTCGAAATGTAAAACCAATAACCAAACTAAAGAGATCCCAAAGGAACTTTGATCCTATCCAAAATGTTCTTAACTTTATACTCCGATTCGTCAATCTCCAATAGCTGATATCGGACAAAGACCATCAATATGGCAGAACAAAATCTTCTGGTGCGCATTACCATTAACCCGTCGGTTTGTAACGGGCGCCCGTCCATCAGGAACATGCGGTTTACCGTAGCTCAAATGCTTGAACTTTTGGCTTCGGGCATGTCCGCTGAGGAAATACTGGAGGATTATCCTTATATCGGGCGAAAAGACATTGATGCGTCTTTACTGTATGCGGCGCTTATTGCCAACCCGCAGTCGATTCAACCCTTGGCTTTGGCGAGTTGATCCTTTATGCTCAAATTCATTGTCGATACGCAAAGTGTGACTGCTTATTAAAATAAAGAGTTGATAATTTCAAGAAAATCAACGCCTTACACTCTCAGCTTTCACCACCCCAAAAAAATGTTTTACCCAGTGTAATACCGGATTGCGTTTTCGAACTTTTGTTTCAAATTGCTAAAGCCGATCCAAATAAAAAAACCGGGCCCTCGCGGGTACCCGGCCAATATCCTGAAATCCCCTTGATGGGCGCTTCAGAGTTATCTTTAAGTTTTTGCTTTCCTTACCTCACAACCACCATCCGCCTGATCGCAACCGCTCCGCCTTCGCTTTCAACCCGGATCAGGTAGACCCCCGGAGGCTCGTTGATGGCGTTTGGCAAAAGATTGGCGCGGATGCGGGTCATTTTTCCGGGGTCAAAATCCATGGTCAATTCCGGTTTCTCGGCGAGAAAGTGGATCTTCAACCCTTGCAGTTCCGCGTAACTCTTCAGCGATTCGGTTAAATAGCGGAGGTACTTGACGATGTCCGATTGTATTTTCTGCACGCTCATTTTCCCCGATTCCAGCTTGCGAAGATCGAGCATCTGGTTCACCAGGCTGAGCAATTGGCCGCTATTGCGCTTGATGAGCGTTTTGCCTTCAGCATCCCCTTCCATCTGTTCAGCCATCCCGGAAATGACCGTAAGGGGCGTGCGAAATTCGTAGGTCAAGGATGGAGATCATTCGATCCGATCCGGTTATTCTTGCAATACCGTCGAGGCCATCAACTTGTGTACAGTTTTTTAATACCGCGGACTTTTCTCCCTGTTTTTTGGGCACATGGATATCCTGGAAATAGTAGCCGAGCCGTTACCGCCGTGCAATAAAAAGAGAAGATCAGCACCAGGGCGGCAAAAAATTATTGTCTATCTTACCTGCTGTTATACCCTGAAATAGCGGCAGAAATCATCCATGCCAATAGTCAGAGCCCCGCTGGTTGAGTGCCGTCAGGGCGCTCCGGCTTAATGCACCCGATTATCTGATAAAACCCATTGCTGAAGAAGCGCGGAGCACACCCGGGCTGCAACGCGGTTTGCTGAATAGTTGGGGCTGCCTGTGTTTTCCGACTTTTTTAGCGGGTTATCTGTAAGCGGTCCTTAAGAACAAATCCATCAATATGATATTATTGATCCGTAAATTACGGCAGATCATAAAGCCGGTCATCTTCCTGGGCCTATCCGGCTTTTTTCTGGCCTCCTGTCAGCCCCAACCGCCCGGATACGCCGGCTATTTGTTTGCGTACTTTACCGGAAACGGCCCCGGCCAGGAACAAACACACTATGCCCTCAGCTGGGATGGCTACCATTACCGGGCCTTGAATGACAACCAACCCGTCATCCGATCCAAAAGCATCAGCAACAGCAGCGCCGTGATCTTTAAAAAGTAGACACTCCCGGACAAAATCGTTTTAACATGCAAAGCCGATTTAAATCAATTGCCCTACTCCTTTTGTTCAGCCTTCCAGGCCTATGGGGAAATGCCCAGGCGCCGGACAGGACTGAACGCAAACAGTTATTCGATGATCACTGGAAATTCTCCCTGGGGGATATTGCGGAGGCCGGTCAACCCGATTTTAAGGACGAAACCTGGCGAACGCTCAACCTGCCCCACGACTGGAGCATCGAAGGGCAATTGGACCCCAACAATCCTATGGGCAACGACGGCGGGTACCTGCCTGCGGGCGTCGGTTGGTACCGGAAAAAATTCAATGCGCCCGCTTCCTGGCAGGGAAAACGAGTCTCCGTTTACTTCGAAGGGGTTTACATGAACGCCGAAGTGTTCATCAACGGGGAATCCCTGGGCATGCATCCCTACGGCTACACCTCATTCCGGTATGACCTAACGCCTTTTCTCCATATCGGTGCGGAAAATGTGATTGCGGTCAGGGTCGACAACGCACAGCAAAAGAATTGCCGGTGGTATAGCGGCTCGGGCATATACCGGCATGTATGGATCGAGGTGACGGAGCCGGTGCACATTGCCCATTGGGGTGTCGGCATCACTACCCCGGAGGTTAGTCCGGACCAGGCAAGCGTGGAGATAAAAACTCGGGTTAAAAACGAGACTGCCTCGCCGCAAACCATAACCCTGGTGACCGTACTGGCAGACCGCCTGGCGAAAGAGGTCGGAAAAAAAGAAAGCAAGATCAACTTGGCGCCGAACAGTGAAAGAGAGATCAGTCAAACCATTGTTGTCAAAAATCCAATGTTATGGTCGCCGGAGAGTCCCTATTTATACCAGGCCGGGATTGTGGTCATCCAACGAAATAAAGCCATTGACCGGATAAGTGATCTGGCCGTCGGCATCCGTTCCCTAAAATTCTCTCCTGAAAACGGCTTTCAGCTCAACGGGAAGACCGCATTGATCAACGGAGGGTGCGTACATCACGACAATGGTTGTCTGGGAGCGGCGGCCTTCGACCGGGCGGAGGAACGGAAAGCGGAGCTTTTGAAAGCAGCGGGGTTCAATGCCGTCCGCACGGCACATAATCCGCCTTCCGAGGCGTTCCTGGACGCCTGCGACCGGATCGGGCTTTTGGTGCTGGACGAATCCTTTGACGGTTGGAGGTCCAAAAAAAATCCTTACGATTACGCCCGCATTTTTGATGAATGGTGGCAACGGGATATCGAATCGATGGTCTTGCGCGACCGCAACCACCCTTCGGTTTTTATGTGGAGCATCGGAAATGAGATCTACGAACGAAAAAAACCGGAAGCCGTCGGAACAGCTAAAATGCTGGCAGATGCGGTACGGGCAATTGATCCGACGCGGCCCATCACCTCGGCGATGACCGGAGGAGACGAGGATTGGGCGTCATTCGATCCGCTCATGGCACAGCATGATGTTTGCGGCTACAATTATCATATGCATCTTGCCGAATCCGATCACGAAAGGGTGCCTTCCCGCATTGTGCTGCATACCGAGTCTTTCCCAAAGGATGCGTTTTATATCTGGGATATGGTGCAAAATCACAATTATATCATCGGCGATTTTGTCTGGACGGCGATGGATTATCTCGGCGAATCCGGCATCGGGCGCTGGTTTTACTCCGGCGAAGTAACCGGCGAACACTGGGAACGAAGCATGTTCCCCTGGCACGCCGCCTATTGCGGCGACATCGACCTGACCGGCTGGAGAAAGCCGGTTTCCCATTACCGGAGCATGCTGTACAACGACGGTGAAAAGCTCTACATGGCGGTCCGGGAACCTGAACCGGCCCCGCTCGAGATCCACACCACCAAGTGGGCTGTGTGGCCGACCTGGGAGAGCTGGACCTGGCCGGGGTACGAAGAGAAGGATATGCAGGTAGAGGTGTATGCAAAATATCCGAAGGTGCGGCTTTATCTGAACGACCGGTTCATCGGGGAACAACCCGCCGCAAGGGGCCAGGAGTTTAAAGCGACTTTCACCCTGCCCTATTCACCCGGCGTATTGAAAGCCGTGGGTGTTGAAGATGGGCAGGAGGTGGAAACAACCGTTTTGCAAACCGCCGGAGCAGCTTCGGGCATCCGGTTATCCGCCGACCGGACAACGCTGACCGCCGATGGCCAGGACCTGTCCTTCATTACCGTAAATATCACCGACCGGGGCGGCGTTTTCCAACCCAATGCGGATAACCGGCTTCATTTCAGGATCGAAGGCCCCGGGGAAATTGCCGGTGTGGCCAACGGCGATATCAAAGACCTGGATTCCTATACAAGCTCTACCCGCAAAGCCTGGCACGGACGAGCGATGGTGGTCATCCGGAGCAACCAAACGCCGGGTAGCATCAGGCTTACCGTGAGCTCGGACGGGTTGGCGGATGCTGTTATCACTATTGATGTTGGATTGGAGGGAAATTAAACAGACGTTCTTGAAAAGTTTTGAAACAGTCTCCCTATATCGATCAAGTATAATATTCAGACTTGGGGTGGGTTGTGCAATAAAGACGCTTGAATTTCATCCTTTTCAATGAAATTTTTCAAAAATTCCTCAAATTCATCTGAATACCATTTTTGTTTGAATTCATCTTCCTTTGCAGGATCAAAATCCCAAGATCTTCCTGCATCAGCTTCCTCTATTTCTTTTGGTAAGGGGTATTTCAAAGATGCGTCCGTATACCCTTGTCCCGGTTTTGAAAGAGCGGCCTCTATGCTTTCGCAATATTTATCGTGTTCTTCATTCTCTAATACCTTTTTGTGGCGCATATAATCTTTGCCTCCCGGATATAGCTTCTTCTGGATAAACATCCGGGTATTTTCCAATGTCCACTCTTCGGCCACCTCTATTTCTTCTCCTTCTTCAGGTTCATAAATATAATAAGATTCTTCATTCAATATTTCTTTCATTTTCTCAATGATGACTTTTGCAAAGTCTATAGTTCTACTCAAATCTAATTCTTCTCCACCTACTTTTTTCCCTTCCAGGATTTGATTAAAACATTTTTTCAAATCTTCAGCTTTTAAGACAAACGTGTGGTCGGAAGCGTAAATCCAGTGCTTATCCGTATCTTGTAGATCATCTTCTTGCGTGTTTATTACATTATCGTTAATTATGTTCTGGGCGATGGGATCGGCGGAATCTTCTTTCCATGGATTTCTTCTAGTGTCAGAATAAAATTTATTGTATAATGTGACTAGTTCTTTGATATCATCTTCAGGATATTCTGGTTCAAAGCTCTCTGGCTCAACAAACTCTCCTTCTTGTTGTGTGACCACCATTTTAATTAACTTTCTGTCCTCATTGTATAACCGTTCCTTGATGATGGTTTCGAGCTCTTCATCGGTTATTTTTTTTGTCTCGTTTTTCTGTTGCGCTGCTTTTACCCTTTCAAAGAAGAGATCTTTTTTTTCTTCTTTATTGACAAACTCAGGTATGCTGTTGAATACAACCTCTTTAAACTCTTCCTCAACGACCGTTTTAAGGTGGTTTAATGAACTTTGTTTTAATATTTTTTTGATCAAATCAGCATTTCCCGTTCTCATTTTTTCTTTAAACTGCTCTTTCAAGCTGTGTGCTTCTCCTTGCGAACCTCGAACGACCCATTTTTCTCCAACCAATAATTCATGTACCAAGTCCGCGTAGGTTTTTGTACTATCTTCCACAAGTCTTTTTCCTAACACTCCTTTTCGATTTAACTTGCTACTTGGAATACCTGTTTCCACCGTGGCTTTCAATTCAAATGCTTTCGGCTTACCTTTTTCATCAGCTGGTGTATGTGTAGCATAAGAATGCCGCAGGGAGTCGAGTTTGTCATTCAGCGTCTTGACTATATCCGCTTTCTTGGAGGTAATTGTTTCATTCTTTAAAGACGTTATGGTTGTTTCAACTTGGGATTTACCAAGTAATTCTTTTCTCAAATTTTCAGATAAATACCACTCACTCCAATATTCTTCTTTTTTAGTTGATTCTTTCAACACCTCATCTTCAAACTCCGTTCCGTCAACCTTTTCAATTCCAACGTTACTCACAGCAGGAGATTCGCCAGAACCGCTCCTCCCGTTTGCTTCCATCAGTTTTTTTGCAAATGGTGAATACGTCGGCTTGATTTGGTCTCTTGATGTGGCGCCGGGCAGTTTTTCTGCTTTTGCATAGCTGATATCCACTTCATCTCCAGGATCACCCAATCGGTTTCTCATGGGTCCCAGCTTAAGGTTAGCTCCATGATCATGAAGCTTCAGACTTCGATTATTATCATATAATTCTGAATATGGATAGAGATGGTGCCAGCCGAATTTTTGATTCTCTTCCAAAGATGTTTCCTCACTCTCGTCAGAAAGATCAAACCCAATGAGTTCACTTTCCTTAACCCACTTCACCATTTCATCTTTTTTCTTTTTGAATTTTTTCGAATATTCCCGTGGGCCACCTAATTGCAAAACGGAATTCTTGTTGGCCGAGGAAATGGCATTCATTGGATAGATACCTTTGTTTTCCTTCTTCTGGATCAATTGCTGCTGGCGGGCAGAATAGTTATCAGCCATATCCTGAAAAGCTTTCAAATTCGCAGATCCTGGACTATTATCTGCCTCATCTTGGAACTTTCTTTGAACCGTAGCTCCAGGCCGATTATCCACAAACTGAAAAACAGACTCACTATTGCCCTGCTTTTGAAAAACCTCATTCGCAACCGAATGGCTTTTATTTTTCTCAGGTGTTTTTTCAGTGTGGGTATGCATTTTCTTTTCCGGCTTTAGCCTATCTTTTACTCTTCAGTCAGGATTACTGCCAACTAAAAAGCTGATTTAAGACCTAAGTTTGCTTTTTCATGTTTACGCTTAAGGGCGTTGAAATAAAAACTATGCTCCTAATATCTAAAAAATCTACGGCCCTGGGTAGATTCCGGCCTCTTTTTGACCATATGGGTATGATTTAAGTGGTTTCGCTACCTCTGCTGCTCTGATAATTTCTGAATGCAATATAGATCCTTGTCCTCACAAAGACCAATAATTGAACAACCGCCGCCGCAAGGCCCGCTCTGTTCCCAGCGGTTAAAGCGTTAAACAAGCGGAGCCAATGCGTCTGACGGCATAACATTCCCGGTAATTAAGGACCGCTGAAATAATAACTGTCAGATTTTCCAGGAGGGCTTTTGCCGCTACCCTGCGTTGAGGAACCGCCTCCCTTAGCTACGGCTAAGGTCGGGAACCCTCGCCTTGGTTAGCAACAAAATCCCTCGCCTGTCGAAAGCGACACTTATTAATTCACCGATCCTAAAGCTACACACTCGTCGTGGGGACAAAGTTGAGCGGAACCGGAAGGCGGGAAAACGGGAGGATTACCTATTTAATGGAAATGCATTACCTGAATTTTGCGCCGGATTTCATATCCATTTGAATTCGGGCCATAGTTATTCAAAGATCCCCAACGATCTGGCTTCTGCTACCGCCTTGGCGCGGGAATCCACCTCGAGTTTGGCCAGGATAGCCGAAATATGGTGATCGACGGTCTTGGCGGAAATGAAGAGCTGTTCGGCGATCTCCTTATTTTGCAGGCCATTCCGGAGCAGTTTCAGTACTTCGAGCTGTCGGGCGGTGAGTTGGGCGGGATTCTCGCGGGTTCGCTGCTGCCGGCCCCGGGGGATGCGCCTGATCCCTTCCGACCGCATCCGGAGCTTGAGGCGCTGCACAACGGCGGACGCACCAAGTTGTTCGAGTAGCTCCAGGGCCGCTCTCTGGTCCGTTTCTGTACCGCCGGTCAGGGCCAGGGCCTGAAAATACGGGCATCCTTTTGCCCTCCATGCTTCGGCAGCCGCCGCTGCATTCCCTCCGATCTCCAGTTGATATCCCGTCATCAACCCCGCCGGATCAACCGGGGCGATACCGCATCGCCAGATCCAGTATTCCAGATCGCTGTACAGCCAGCGGTTGCCGATCCGGGTCCTGAGATCCATGGCCCAGTCTGTCAACGCTTGCGGGATCTGATCGGGATGGTAAACCCAGTAATATTCCAGCAGGCCGACCAGCGCGGGCGCCATACGCTGGACCTCGGCAGTGGCCAGCGCTAATTCCTTTGCTTCGTTCAGCAAGCGAAGCGCATCCGTATCTCCGCGTCTTAGTTGCAGCTGGCCGAGCACCACCAATGCCGTCACCCGGGTTGTCGAATATTTGCCGGTATGTTCCACCAGGTCAACAGCGATTTCTTCGGCTTTTGCAGGGGCTCCGGTTTCCAGGTACAACCGCGCTTGCCAGGAGAGCATATAGTACGTCCAGGAATCGAGATCGTGTTCCCGGCAAAAGGCAATACCCGCTGTCAGTTGCTGAGCGGCTTTTTGATAGAACCGGCTGCTGGTGAAGGATGATCCCAAATTGGTATAAGCCCGGGCCACGTGTTCGTTATAGCCGTTTTTCAAAGATAGTTGCAGGCTTTCCAGGAGGTTCTGTTCGCCTAAATCCGCAAATTCCCTGTTCATGATCCGGGTCGTGCCTACGTTGTTCAGCGCATGGGCCAGCACTTCATCGTCCTGCAATTTTTGGGCCAGATCGATGGCTCGCTGCCCCCAGTACAGGCATGCTTCTGATGCTTCGGCAAGCATTTTCAATTGTGCCAGATTGCTGTAGGCCAGGGCCCTTTCCCGGGTGGGAAATCCATTTTCCAGTACGGATACGGCTTCCTGAGCCAGGGCTTCTGCCCGGGGTCCATCTCCGCTAAACCAGTTGAGGCGCGACAGGAAGCGCAACGCATTCCCTTCTCTCATGCTCGTCCCGGTCTGCCGCCAGATCACCAGCGCTTTTTCCTGGCAGGTTTTGGCGCTTTCGATCTGGTTAGTGAGATAATATTCATAAGCGCATTGTTCCAATAGTTCAGCCCGGGTTTCCGGCGGCTGGTCACCGGCATATTGCAGGGCTTCGCGGTAAAGGTCTGCCGCTTCCCGGTGAGCGTGCAATTTGGCGGCCTGACGGGCAGCCCTGGGCGCCAGTTCCGCTACTTTTTTGAAGTCCTCAGCATTTCTGGCGTGGTGGACCAACCGGGCCGGTTCGATGGTCTCATCCCCGTGTTGCAGCATCAGTTCCAGGATTTTCTTGTTCAAAACCCGGCGTTTGAGCGCAGGCAGGGACTCTTCAATGATCCGGCGGTACAGGTCATGTTTGAAGGCTATGGACCTGCCGTCACCGACCAGAATACCGGCATCAATGCAGGCCAGCAGGATCTCCACGCAATCGGGGTTCAGCAGTTCCAGCAGCCAGAGCTCAATGCGCCCCGGCAACAGGCAGACCATTTCCCACAGGTCTTTGACGGCCTGATCTCCTTTATTAAAAACCGCCAGCACCGAATCCTTGACAGTTTCCGGGATGCCCAGGCTATAGTCGGCCAGGATCTCCCGTACGAAAAAGGGATTCCCCCGGGTAAGCTGATAGACCTCCTGCCCAGAATATCCGGCTTGTTGGGCCAGGCGGTCAACCGCTTTCTCGGAAAGCGGCTCCAGGGAAAGGCGGGTGTAATGGTCCGGCGGAAGGTCGGCTATCAGAACAGGCAGCGGCATTTCCCGGTTCAATTCCCGGTCCCGGCAGGTAAGGACGAACATGCACGGCAGGCGGTTGATCCTCCTGCCTAGGAATTTGATCAGGTCCAGGGTAGCCGCATCGGCCCAGTGAATATCCTCAAAAACCAGGATAGCGGGCCCGTTCAGTTGGTTTAATTGCTGAATGAAATGGGTGAAGATGATGGATTTGTCAGGTTCGGATCCCAGTAAAGCCCGGAAGTCTTCACCCAACTGCAGAGATATATCGTAAAGCGGGCCCAGCGGTCGCGGGGTAAAAAGCGAATCGCACATCCCCAGGAGGACCGGATTCCGGTGGCCAACCTCCTGCAGAAAAGTATTCACCAATGCGGTTTTTCCAATGCCTGCTTCTCCGGTAATAAAGATCGAATGCCCTCGTCCGTTGTCGAGTTCGCGGTAGATGGCCCGCAGTTGATCAAGGCTGCTGTCGCGCTCCAGAAGCTTCATATGCTACTGCCTGCTTAGGGGTGAGGTTGAGGTCACGGTAAAAAATAGGGAATGCAACCCCTAAAATAGGGAAAATCCCCGATTTGCGCGAGCATTTAATCGGCTTTTTTTGCACCTCAGAAATTCATTCATTCACCTTAAATTTTACCAAATGAAATTCGCAATCGTTTTAACCTGCGTCCTGCTGGCAACTGCCTGCACTACGACGCCTCAACAAGATCAGGCCGGCCCGCCGACGCCCGTGGCTGTATCCGTCAGGCCGGCTGCCGGAAAAAGCCTGTTTATCGACGTCCACAAGCTCGAGCCCGGAAAAGTAACCTTTGAAGATGTAAAAGCGGCGCACTTGAAGGATCTCGCTACCCAGGGAGCGTATGGCGTGTCATTCATCAAATTCTGGGTGGACGAAGCCGCCGGAGAGGTCTACTGTCTTTCGGAAGCACCCAATGCCAAGGCCATACAGGATACCCATGGAAAAGCCCACGGCCTGTTGCCGGATGAGATCCATGCGGTGAAGGAAGGGGAATAAGCCGCCGCAGGCCGGTCACGGTTCCGGGGTAGTGTCAATGGATAAAACCTTGTCCGGATATGCCCTCGTCAAGCAAGGCGAGAACAAAATCTGGATAATGGTAATTTTGACCATACTACTGGACAAATTTTAACAGAGAGGGTCATCAAGTGCCGGCGCAAGCAATTGAGCATCGTGTTTCACGCTGTCACAGACTCATTCTCTCATTTTCTTTTTGCCTTTTTTGCAAAAACGTCCTGTAGTGTGGTTTTTGCCGCTACCCCGGCGCCGGCCTGCCCGGAAAATTTATTCGTTTCCGCCTCTTCTGCTCCTTGAACTGCTTGGGGCATTTTCCCGCTTCGGAGCTGAATTGCTGTCCGGTTTCGACCTGGTGGTTGAGGGGGCGGCTTTCTCTCTGCTCACCGAGGGCTGACGGGCAGGGGCGTTTGAGCCGGTGCTTGTCCTGGTCCTGGGCGCTTCCGAACGCCCCGTGACGGTTCGGCGGTTTGCCGGATTTGTTTGGTCCCCGCCGGAGCGGCCCGTATCGGTCCGGGTTCTTTCCCTGCCCGGCAGATCCTGACCCGGAGCGGTTGAGCGGGACGACCTTGAACTTTCCACAGCACCGCGGTCCCTCTGATTTGCCTGCGGCGTGGTTCTCCTTACATCAGGCCGACCGGTAGATTCACTTCTCTGCCGACTCGGCGTATCCTGGTTCGGAGAAGTTGAGCGCGTAGGTTCCGGACGCTCCACTGACCCGCGATCCCGTTGTTGATCCGCTCCCTGCGTACGCCTTCTCGTTTCAGATCCCGCGCCGGAAGACTCGGTCCTTTTTCTGCTGAGCGGTGTAGATCTTTGTTCGGATCCATCGGACCGGGAAATGGACCGCGACCGCTGCCCTTCCGCGACATCCCGCCCATTGCGATCCCGCTCACGCTGGTTGGCCGATGATTGGCGATGAACAGGCGGCTTGCCATGCTCAACCCGAACTGTATTGGCGCGCTGCACAACGACATCGCAATAGGTCCGGTGAGGGCGGTAAAAGTTATGGACCCGAATCACCCTGATCCGGTGTACAACGTGGAATTGTCTGTGGTAAATTACGATGCGGGGGCGGAATATGGCCCAGGTAATCTGGACCCTAGGCGCCCACCAGGTCGGATAGTAGCGCCAGTAATACGGCGATGCATAAACGCGATACTGCCGCCCCAGAATATACTGCACGGGGTCCCAGTAATAAACATTGACGTAGTCGCCGTAATCCGTATGATAGCCGCGCCGGCTGTCGGAATACCCTTCCACCGGTTCCACGATGACCTCTTCTCCGTAAAGGTCTTCGTCTCCCACGATTTGAAGGACGGCCTCTCCCCGGCCAATGACCTCGATTTCGATAACAGCCACGTCCTGCACCTCATAACGGCCCACCAGGGCCTGCAGCACAATGGCGTGGAAATTACCCTGCTGCCGATGTTCAACCCGGACGTAGTCAATCCTGCCGTCGTAGTTCAGGTCGAGGTTGTTAACCCAGTATTCCTCTGAGTTGATCTTCCTTTCAAATTCGCTCAGGGTGGATGATTCCTTGAAGAGGTCAAGCGCACCCTCCAGGCTGAAAAAGTCGCCTTCATAGCCCGTCCGGTCCGAATCATATTGAGCGTATCCCGAGAAAAACATGCCGGTCAGCAGCCAGCAAAAGATTAATTTTTTCATATCCGTATGGTCCTGTTTATGTATAAAGGACGGTCATCCGGAAAGAAAATGCACCATTTTGAAGCGCCTTTAAATCAAGTTTAACCTAAGTTAATTTAGTGTTACAGCCCCACCCGCCTGCCGTTCCAAATCTTAACACTTTTAGCTATTCATTTTATCGGGAATCCGCAGGAGCGCTAAAATTTTCGCAGATGCCCGGCGTTCTTAGAAAACGCTAATGTGGTATTTCCACGCTTCTTAAACATTCTTTAACATCTCAACCTATGATTATGAACAAGTTCATGCCATTGACTATTGGTTTGGTCATGCTTTCGCTGGGTCTCAGCGCCCAAACCCTGGGCGAGAAATACCAATTGCCTGAAGAACCGGGCGAATTGCGGGCCGACGGGGTTTACCAGCTGCCCGCTTCTTTGCTGCCGGACAAAAAGGATGATTTGAATGCCTTTTTTCGCTTCTACCCCGACGGGACCTTCATCGTATACCATTCCCGGGTATCGCCAAAAACCAAGCCGGAGGTTTTTCAGACCAATTGCAACTTTCAATACGTCTCGTCCGCTCCGGCGCCCTTTAACAAGGATTATACCCTGAAGACCAGCGGTAATATTTCCCGGGCCAGGATCGCGTATCCCGACAAAGCGGTTCTGCTGGAATTTGACGTCCGGAAAGATGTGATCGCAACTACGGTGAGAACCCTTGATCTCAATGGAAAGTTGATCGGTCAAACGACGCAGTATGTGATGCATTTTCAGCAGATCGCCTGGCCGGCCTCGGGTAACTGATATTTCATACAAAAAAAGGCGCTCCGGCAGCGATCAGTTGGCGCCGGGCATCCAGGCTATGGGTATTCCATGTGTCCGGTAATTTGGAAGGCAGCTTCGAGTTGCCTTCCAACTACAGACTCCAGATCCTTTCTTCCGGTCCCAACGGCAGGCATCCGTCGTAGCCGCCCGGGACGGGGTCGTAGCGCAGCACCTGGGTGCCCACAACTTCCGACGACAGGTATGCACTCAGCGCCATCAGCTTCAGCGAGCGGTAAAAACCGACCGGTTCCTGCACGCCGACAGCGGTACCCCATACTTGTCCGTTGAATTTCCCTGAATTGGCCTCTGCAGTGCGGAAAACTGCGGCGCGATCTTCCGCCTTGAGGTCGGCAAAAGGTGCGCCGGATTGCCGGGTAGCTTCGGCATTGAACGCAGCTATGTCTTCCCTGACCTGTTGCTGGGCTTCGGCATCATACGCCTCGGCAAAGACCTTGTCCAGAAATATATCGACCTTCACGTCCAGGCCGCCGGGGGTATCGGTGGCCGGCAGAAGCGTGTCGACGAAAGCGGTGACAAACCGGGCCTCATCCTCGGTCAGGAACAAAGGCTGCCATTCCAGCCGGGGTTTTGACTGGCAGGACTGGAACAAGGCCAGCAGGGATGGCGTCAATGCAGAGGCCCCGACCAGCAAACCCGTATTACGAAGTGCGTTTCTGCGATTCATAGGCTCAGATATTGAGTTTATTGAGTTCCGACACGGCATGATCTGCCGCCCGGGCTGTAATGGCCATATAGGTAAGCGAAGGATTGACACAGGAGGATGACGTCATGCAAGCGCCGTCGGTGACAAAGACGTTCCTGGCGGCATGAACCTGATTGAAGGCGTTGAGCACCGATGTTTTAGGATCCCGTCCCATCCGGGCAGTACCCATTTCATGGATCCCGTAGCCGGGTTCGTGGTGATTATTGAAGCCGACAACCTCTTTGACGCCGCACTTTTCAAGCATTTCTACGGCGTCGGCCTGTATTTGCCGGTTCAAAGCCATTTCGTTTTCCTTGTATTCACAATCGATGGCAAGCGTAGGTTGCCCCCACTTGTCGGTCACATCGGCATTCAACGCAACCTTGTTGTCGTGGTAGGGCAGGCACTCTGCGAAACCGGTAATGAAAAACTCCCAGGGACCGGGTTGAAGGAGCTGTTCTTTGAGCGCTGCACCGAAGGCCTCTTCATTGGCGGCGTTCATAACGCCCGCGCGGCCGGCTCCGCCCTGAAAACCGAACCCCCGCAGGAATTTATCGGATTTTGTAGCTTCATCGATGTTGACATACCGCGGGATATAAATGCCGTTCGGGCGACGGCCTTTATAATATTTATCCTCAAAGCCTTCCACGCGGCCCATGGCGCCGATGCGGTATGTATGGTCCATCAGGTTATGCCCGAGTTCGCCGCTGTCGTTGCCCAGGCCGTTCTCAAACCGGCTTGATCTGGAGTTCAGAAGGATCTGGGTTGTACTCAGCGTGGAAGCGTTGCAGAAGATGATGCGGGCGGAATAATCGATCGCCTCGTTGGTTTCGGCGTCGATGATGCGCACCCCGGTGGCTTTGCCTTTCGCATCGTCGTAGATGATCGACTGCACAATGGAGAACGGCCGGATCGTGAGATTGCCGGTAGCGTTGGCCGCCGGCAGGGTAGCGGCATTGCTGCTGAAGTAAGCTCCGTAGGGGCAGCCGCGGCTGCAACGGTTGCGGTACTGACATTGCCCGCGACCGTTGTGCGGCACCGTGAGGTGAGCGCAACGACCGATGATCAGGTTGCGGCCGGGATACAGCTTTTCAATGCGTTCCTTCAGGTGTTTCTCTACGCAATTGAGCTCCATGGGCGGCAGAAAGTGACTGTCCGGCAATTGGGGCAACCCCAGCGGTTCGCCGCTGATGCCGGCAAATTTCTCCACATAGGTATACCACGGCGCTATATCTTTATAGCGGATGGGCCAGTCAACCCCGTGGCCGTCCCTTGCATTGGCTTCAAAGTCGAGGTCGCTCCAGCGGTAGGTCTGCTTACCCCATAAAATGGAACGGCCGCCCATCTGATGGGCGCGTACCCAGAGGAAGGGCTTGACCTCCGTATAGGGGTTCTCCTCGTCATTGGCATGGAAGTGTTCCGTATCCTTGCCGATGAAGCCGGAGCGGATGCCTTTATAGTGTTTCCGCTTTTCCTCCGGCGTAAGTCCGCCCCGCAACGCCATATCCCAGGGATCCAGGTTCATCGTCGGATAATCGACGACGTGCTCTACCAGCCGCCCCCGTTCAAGAACCAGTGTTTTAAGGCCCTTTTCGCAAAGTTCCTTCGCTGCCCAGCCGCCGCTGATACCCGAGCCGATGACAATAGCATCATAAGTGAGATCCTTTTGGGCGTCAATATTGAAATTGGCCATATCCGTGTGATTGAATAATGTAGATAAAACTGACTATAAATTACCTCCAAACCGGTATCCCAGATACCGAAACCCCATGATCGTCAGGTCGTCGTGCTGCTTGGCGTTGCCGACGAAGGCGCCGACGGCTTTTTCCAGGGACTGAACCACGCTTTTCATGGAAGTATGCGGTTTTCCGTTGAGCGCTTTTTCCATACGGTCGGTTTCAAACATGATCTTTTGGCTGTTTGTCGCCTCGGGTATGCCGTCCGTATACAGCAAAAGTGAATCTCCGGGGTTGAGCCGGAGCTCGGAGATGCAAAACTGGGATTGCCCTACTATGCCGACCACAGTATCGGCGGGCAGGTCCATAAGCCGGTATTCGCCGCCGCCGAGAGAGATGAACGGCGGGTTATGGCCGGCGTTGACATAGCGGAAGACCCCCGTCCGCACATTGAGCACTCCGGCAAAAATGGTGACGAACATCATGTCGTCGTTGTTGCCGGCCAGCATGTTGTTTACCGACGGGATCACCCCCTCAAAACCGGGATCGTTGCCGGCCAGAAGACGCAGCGAGGTGAACGTGCGCATCATCAACAGCGCGGCGGGCATTCCCTTTCCGGAAACGTCGCCGATGGCTATGTAAATATGATCGTCGTCGAGCGGCAGGGCATCGTAAAAATCCCCGCCGACTTCCCGGGCCTGGTTGATCAGCGCGTAGGCATCTACCGACGGGCGGTTGAGCAGCAACTTGTCGCCGTCCGGCACAATGCCGGCCTGAATTTTACCGGCTGTCTCCAGTTCTTTCGCCAGGTGCTGGTATTTCAGTTGTTCCTCCAGCCGCTTGATCAGGGAATGGTTGGAACGGCGCAACCTGGCCGACATGATGCCGATCAGATTGCGCACCCCTTTTTGGGTCTTCATGATCCGGTTCCAAAACGAAGCTTCCGGGATGCAGAGGGCCACACTGGGCCGCCGGGCTTCAGCGCGCGCGGAAGTCGGCTGTTTCATCACCAGGGACATTTCACCCAGGCATTCGCCGACCTCAATGGGAATGGAAATCTGGGTGTTGTCGTTTTCCAGCACGATGGCAAGTTCTCCCTCGATCAGGATATAAAGCATGTCATTAGCGCTGCCCTGGTTGATGAGCACCTCGCCTGTTTCCAGTTCTTTCAGCGAACTGGACTCAATAATTTCCCGGATCTCCTCAGGGGTAAATCCCTCAAAGAGTTCGAATTCAATCAGTGCCTGCTGCAGATAAGGAGCTGCCATCCGCTTCTGTTCGGTTGTCCGGTTGTAAACGTTCCGGGCGGCTAAATTAGTGATTTACCTCTTCTTTTTTTCTGGAAACCCATCCCGGAATGTACACCAGGTCAATCGGCCCGGAGCCAAAAACCTGACAGGCGATATTGATCCGGCCGCTTTTTGTGTATTGCGTAGATGGCTTCATAAGTTCGTTGCGGTTTGCGCTTCGTTTATCCAGCGCCTACGGCGATGATAACGAACAAGGTCAGGAATCCATTTTCAAAATACCGAAATCCGGGCGGATAATTGCCGTTTGAGATCGATATCCCGCGGCTTACTCCGCATGCTCCAACGCCAACCCGACCGAAGTCCTCGGCTTGAAGCCTTTCCAAACTGCGCTGTTCGCTTGTTCCGGCAGGTCCAGATAAGTTTTATAATCAAGTCCTTTCAGTTTCATCCCAAGGAAAGCGGTCACAAAGTGCTGATTGATGTTATTCATCCTGGGCAGACTCCAGGCCGGTTCGGCATAATGCATGAATTCTTCCTGCTGCGGCCCGGGAACAAGCGTTGCCGGCGGTGGCGGATTGGGCGCCACATTGTGGCGGGCATTGGCGTAGGTCAGCAGGTAACGCTCCGTATTGACACTTCCTTTATAAATGGCCCTGGTGCCGTCTTCATAGCCGGAGATATCGTCCTGATCGCCGGCTACAAAAAAGGTGGGAATGCGCAATCCGGCAAGCCCCAGCGAATCCCAAACGCCCCGCGCCATGCCCCAGGGGGCAAAAGCCACCACTGCCTTGATGCGTTTGTCCGGCGCAGCTACCATAGCGGGCGCACCGGCTGTTCGCTCCCGGATGACGGTACTCCCACCGGTCACCTGGCTGAAAAAGCCGAGCAACTGCTGGCTGTAGCCGGCGCCAGCTACATTCAATACGCCGTATCCGCCCATGGAATATCCGATCAGTGCGGTGTTGTTTGCATCCGCCAACCCCGAAAGGAAAGCGGAACTGCCGGCTTCACTTAACCGGGCCATTTCATCAAGGATAAACAGAATATCCAGCGGACGGTGATAGAGCGTGCTGGGAAACGGTCCGGCATCCCGGTGTGTGGATTCCGTATGATCAATGGCTGCGACTACATAGCCTTTGGAGGCCAGGTTTTCCGTCAGGTAGGTCATCAGGTACCGGGACCCCGGATAGCCGTGAGAGACAATGACAAGCGGATAAACCCCGCCGCTGCGATCAGGTTCGGCATCTCTCAATGCCCGCCCCGGAAACTTGAAAGGAATAAGGGGTTTTCCCTCCGTATTGGGGCGCCCGAGGATATCTTCGTATTCCGTCATCTCCGCCTTCTCAGCGGGGATGACCGCCGGATACCAGACCTCCACGGTGAGGGGCCGGTCGTATACAGGTACTTCGCCGTTTTTGGCCTTCGCGATATCCGGTTGTCCGGCATGAAGCAGTTGCAAGGTGCGGACACCGACCTTGTGCGGCCCTCTCTGAGCAAGCTCCGGGGCATCAGGCAATGCATCTCCGTAAATAAAAGGAGTTGTCTGTGAACCTTGCTGCGCGTAGCAGGAAAGCCCCAGAGACGACAGCAATAACAAGGCAATGATCAACGGCGTGCGATGAAATTTCATAGTGACGATTTTAGTTTGAACAGAACCGGCCTTCCCGGCCTGGTGTTTCCGCTCAAATATAGCAACTCTGCAGCCAATTAATTGTACTTGCAGTCTCCCCAATACCTGCACGCCCACGCGATCCAGGTGCTCCAGTTGGGGCCGGTGCTGTGTCCGCCCGCATGCTGCCGGAAGGCAATTTCACCGCCGGTCAACGGCGTACCCAACATCGGGAATTCCGTCACACCCAGATCTTTTTTGCCCAGCAACCGGTAAACGGGCCCGGCATGAACCCCGCTCAGGAACATTCCCCTGGCGTCCACCCATTGCCCTTCTACCTGAGGTGACCCGGAACTGATGAATACCGGCCGCGGCGCACAAAGCGCGACCAGCTCGTGCGCGTCAACCGGCAGATCGTCAGGGGTCAGCGTGCTGGCATATTTGATGAAATTGCCGCAAAACCAGTGGTATTCACCGGATGAAGCCAGGTTTTCTACCTGCTCGCCGAAAACCCGCCGCAGGATCTTTGTACCACCCGCTCCTGCCGAACCGATGAAGGCCAGTGAAAACCTGGGCTCGTAAGCCATCGCTACGACGGTCGCTTTGCCGTACCTCGAAAGTCCTTCAATAGCGATCCGGTTGGCGTCTACGTCCGGGTCCGTTTCGAAATAGTCGATCGCCCGGCTCGCGCCCCAGGCCCACGCGCGCAAGGCCCCCCAATCGTCCGGTTTACGGGGCTTGCCTTTATTCACCAGTCCGATGATCCCCTGCCGCAATCCGGCGCCGTTGTCCGCCTGGATGCTGGATGGCACGATGACGGCATAACCCCATCCTCTGGAGATGAGTTGCTCTTTCCAGGTCGGCTCGGCCGATGATCCCAATCCGATCGGCGCAATGGCGTTGTTTCCCCACGGCGAGCGGATAAATCCGAATTCCATCACTGCAGGCACCGCTCCCTTCGCTCCGGCAGGTGTTGCGACCAATAATTCGATCTCGACCTTGATGTCCGGGTACGACGAGTTGTCCACTACCCCGCGCAGGATCTTTTCCCTGATCGGATAGGCCCCGACAAGGGTATCCCGGGCCGAGACGAGCGCCCATTTCACGGCCGGAATATGCGCCGGTAATCTGCCGTAGATCTCCCGGTCAAAATATTCCACAATTTCCGGCCTGCGCTTTTCCCACCAGTCCTTTTCCGTCACGACCCGATTTCCGTTATTCATCACCAACGGATCGGGCAGGGTGTATTTATTGACTTTGGATTCATCCCGGTTGGCCGCATGCTCGGCCTGGGGATTGCCCGATGGACCCGGCCTGTTCGGGATCGCAATGCCCAGTTGGGATTTCATTTGCTCATGGTCTGCCGCCGTGAGCCGGTTTATGCTGTCCCTGGCCGCCTGAGAGGGTTGCGCACCCGCTCCAATCGCCGTGAACAGGAATGCCATCAGAACCAACCGCTTGTTCATGTCCGTTATTTTTTGATGAATGGAATGCTGTTCTTTGCTGCGTCCAGCATGGTGGTGACCCAGAAATCCTGCTGGTTTTCCTTCAGGTAATGCAGAAATTGATTGTGTTTTTCCAGGCTCACATTGATATTGTGGCCGCCGCCCACACCGTGAAACAGGATCACCAGCAGGGCATTTTCCTTTTTAGCCTGTTCTGCCCAGTCCCGCAACTGGTCGGCATTGGAATCGTCCACGGCATAACAATCCACATTCAGCAGGTTCAGGCTTTCAACGGTATTCAATTGCCCCCTGACGCCGCGCAGGGCCACAAACTGATCCTTGACGGCATCAATGAATGACCCCTCTCCGGTTTCGGTATCCCCGCAGGTATAGGCAAAGGTCCGTTCTTTCCTCCCGTCGAGCGATTCCAGAAAGATGTTGGTCATTTCCGATTCCCGGGCAAGCTGTGCGGTCGTGTATTTGGAAAGATCATTCAACGGAGATACCCATGAACGCCCGGGTTTGCTTGCATCACACGGGTGGTAAAGCAGGTGATTGCCCAGTTCGTGGCCGTTTCGGGCGGCCGTTTTCCAGTCTTCCAGCCGGTTTTTACTCCCCGGGAATGCGGCGGACAGGTAAAAAGTGCCCTTGAAGCCGAGCGCGTCCAACGCCGGAATGACGTTGTCAAGGTGGACCTCCAGCGCATCGTCATAGGTCAGCACGACCGCCGCTTTTTTGCCGTGCCACAACTGGTTGTCCCTGTTTTCACCGGCCTCAAACGGTGACGCCGGCAATCCCGCACCGTTGTACAGGTTGGCGCCTTCCGGATTGTCCGACCACGCGTAGCGCACAAACTGAGGGCTCCCGATGTTGTCAGCGGATACTTCCACCGTATTTCCGACAATCCTGGCATCGGCCCATGCAAATTTCCGGTCCTCACCCGCGATGGCAAACTGGTTCAACGGCTCCCCGTCCGCACTTTTCAATCCGCCGTCCGTATGGTCGAAACGGAGGATCATTTTTGGGCCTTTGATCTCAAAGGATTTACAGATCGGCCCGGAGTAAGGCAGGTCTTTCTCGCCATACGCCAATGCTCTGGCGCCGAGTGCCAGCCGGCGCCCCACCTCTTTTTTGTTCAGCGGGTGAATGTCGTTCCACTCTCCCAGGTCAATGGCTGCAGCCATTGCCGTACGGGGCAATTTCAGCGCTTGCAGCTGAGCATTGCGGAGCTCCGCCCAATTGCTCTCTGCGGGCAAAAAACTCCGGTCCATGAAATTGGCGAGCTGTACGTAAAGAAAGGGCAGATCCTCGCGATGCCAAAGGTTCCGGTAATCATGGATCAGGGCTTTGAGATAGCCCGCGTACGGCCCGGGATCCCCCGCATTGCTCTCTCCCTGGTACCACGCCACCCCCTTGACGGCCGTTTGCGCAACGACCGGCGATGTCATGGCGTTGAACAGCGACGCCGGTTGGTTTTGAGCTGAAAACGCCGGGTAAGCGGGTGCAGGCTCATAAGCCTGTCCGACCTTGTATTGCCAATCTCCCTTCAGATCAATTTCGCGGTCTCCGGTGGTCAGCACATAGGGTTTGTCCGGCACAAAACCGCCTTTGTTCGCCTGATTCTGCACCCGGATCACGATCGTGTTTTTACCGGGTTTCAGCACACCGGCAGGCACGATATACCTCCTCGGCGGATACTGGTAGGTAATGTTGCCGACCTGCTGCCCGTTGACGTACAAATGATCCGCATCCACAATGCGCCCCATGAACAACCGGGCGTCCTTTCCGCACATGTCGGCAGGTACCTCGATCTCCCGTCTGTACCAGACCACCCCGTCGAGTTTGCCCAGGCCCTGATCTTCCCAGTAACCCGGAATATGGATATTCCTCCAGCCTTTGGGTTGATAATCTGTCTCATACCACTTGGGGTCTTCCAGCAGGCCTTTGTCCTCATTGGGGCGCATCACGGCGTGGCGCCGGTTTTCCTCAAGCTGTTCCTTTACATAGGCTTTATCCTTGTTGCGGGTGATGGTTGTTTGCAGGTCTTCAAATTCCCGGAGCCCGTTTTCGCTGATCCAGGCCTGAATGGGAGTCCCTCCGACACTGGCATTGATGATCCCGATCGGCACACGGTATTGATCGTACAGTTCTTTGGCGAAAAAGTAGGCCACGGCGCCGAATTGCAATACCGTTTCCGGACTGGCGGTCACCCATTTCCCGTCCGGGAAATCCGCTCTGGGCGACTGGAGGTCCGTCATGGTTTTGATGAAAAAATTCCGGATCTCCGGATAATCGGCGCCGGCGATCTCGTCGGGGTATTTTTCCTTTACCCGTTCCATGGTCAGGACCATGTTGGACTGGCCGGTGCACAACCACACGTCGCCGAAGAGGAGGTCCTTGACGGTCACCGTGTTTTTACCTTTCAATTCCATTTCAAACGGCCCTCCGGCGGGATGGGGTGGTAAGGTAAGCGCCCAATTCCCCCGGGCATCGGCCTTGGTTTTGTATTGTTTGCCGTCGAGTGCAACGGTGATTTTTTCAGCCGGTGAGGCATGGCCCCAGAGCTTTAGCGGCTCGTCCCGCTGCAGGACCGCCCCGTCGCTCACCAGTTTGGGCAGGGAGATCTGGGCAAAGAGGTGGCCGGTGAGAAAAAATAAAAACAGCAGTTTTTTTGACATCGGTCTGATGGCTTTTCGTTCGTTCAACTACAGGAATTAACGGAATCGATTGCGTGAATCGGGTTTACTTACCCCGCAATCCGGATTTTGCCTAAAAATAATAAAAATCGCTGTAGGGAAAACCCTTGCCGTTTTTTGTTCGCCAAAGGTCTGCGACCCTGACCATGTATTGCGCGTATGCGGCTGCATAGCACCGGACAAAATGAGCGGAGTGGAAGAGCGCTGTCACTTCACCAGCTGCAATAAACGTCCGAACCGGTACCCGCGCTCCCGCAAGGCGTCGATCAGTTCCGGTAATCGCCGGTAAAATTTATCCGTTCGATCCGGGTGCGTGCCGATGTGGACCAACAGGATAAAACCGTTCAATCCGCAGGAGGATTTGCGCTCGTATTGGAGGATGCTTTCAAAGACCTGGGCGCTGCTCACATAGCGTTTTCCCATATCCGGCGTGGTATAATCCGCGTTGGAGCGGGTGCCCGGGGTAAAATTGATCAGCAGCAACCCCATTTCAGCAGCCCAGTCGCTGATCTGTTGATTATACCACTCGTAAGGCGGCATGAAAATGGGCGCTTGTGCCCGGGTGATGCCGTAAGGGAGCATAGCCTGGTAGTTGTTCAGCAGATCGGCCGTAAACGCTTGCTTGCCGACCAGGAGGGAATCGCGGTTTTCCCAGGATGCGTACAAGAGGTGTTTGTCGGAGTGCGGCCCCAGGTAATGCCCCTGCCGTTTCAGGCCTTTGATCAGTTTTCTGTTTTCATCCGACCGGTAAAAATCGCCGGTAAAGAAGAAATGGGCCGGCACTTTTTTGCGTTTCAGTACCTGTTTGATGAAAGGCCCCCCGTCGTTGTAGTCGCCACCGGTAAGGACGAGATAAATGATCTTGGCGGTTGTGTCCGCCCGCTCCAGCCCGCCGAAGCGGATAACCGAGTGGGCAAACCGCGCATCCTGAGCCGGCATTGCAAGCGCCGCCAGGCACAGGACAAGCCAGGTTGCCGCCCGGATAAACAGCACGATTTTCCTTGAATTGATTGGATCCTTTGCCGCCATGAACCGGTGTTTTCAGGTTTTGTAATTGATCTGCTTTGGTTGACCTCCAATTCTGGTTAAATTGCTGCAGTCAAAGTTAAAACCTCCCGCCATAAAAAGGAATCATCCCGAACCAGCTGAGCCCGGGATGAGGCGCCGCCCCTAACGTGGAATTTCCACGATCTGATCAAACATCAATCCGCTCCAGCCCTCACCCCGGCCCGCTGTTTTCCGCCGTCCGAT
Source organism: Lewinellaceae bacterium (assembly GCA_020636325.1). GTDB lineage: Bacteria > Bacteroidota > Bacteroidia > Chitinophagales > Saprospiraceae > JACJYC01. Next base: position 821,908 of record JACJYC010000002.1, on the reverse strand, counting down.
CCACAGGCAGGTCTTGCCGTTGAGCCATCGGGTTCGTTGGAACGTCCGTTCAACGATGGCGCCCGCGCGCGGCACCTCCTCCTCTTCGATGAAGAAAACCGGTTGGGTTTCGGTCAGCAACCGGCCCTGCGGGCCCGGCGCCTGCGGGAACCGGGCGCGTTGCAGGCTGATTGCGCCGCCGCCGTTCTTCCTTTGGACCGGGATGAAGGGGATCCAATTATCGGGCACGCCCGTGCCCAATACATACCTGATCAACGCTTCATTGTCCGCCGGCACAAAATCGGGGGCTACCCTGGGTGTATTCCGGACAACCTCCCGTCCGCCGCCGGCTTCCGAGGGCACCGTATTTTCAATGGCCCATACCATATTGGACATTTCATCCCGCATGAAGTTGACCTTTTCCAACGGCTTGCTTTCGAGCATTTTCCCCACCGCAGGCGTCAGGTAGAACCGGTTGCGGGGCTCCAATATATTCTCCCGTTCCGTTTGATGGAAGGCGGCAAATTCCTGCCAGTTCATTTCCGGATCCTTGAGCGCCGGTCCGACGAATACATCAAATCCGAAAACGTCCGTGACCACAATGCCGTTGATCTCGCAAAGCGTATTGACCTTCATCGGGTAGGGCAGGATAAACCAGTCGTTCGAATAGGTGAGCCCGTATTCTGCCAGCAACAAATTCAGCAAAGAGGTCGGGGAGGCGTCTATTTTGCCGAAATCGGTCAGCCCTTCTTCCATTTGCCAATACCGCGGATGAGGCATTCCCTTGAATTGTAACTGCGCCGGGATAAAAGCATCGATCCGCTCAACCGGCGGCGGGCCGGGCAAACTTCCGGGATCCTGTGTGTTTTCCGGGGCGCCCTGATCAAATGCATACCACTCCAGCCGCCCCGATGCGTATTGGTCTGCAATGAGCCTTTCGCCGTTTCCGCCGACTTCCAGCGAAAAATTGTATTCCAGGTGCGCGGCATTCCATGCGGGCGAGCCTCCGGCAGGTTGCTCGTAAAGCCGCTCAAACCACCGCAGGAATGCCGCCTGCAAGTCGGCCAGCTTCGTTTCATCTGTCCCTGTAAAGGCTGTTTCGGACCGGACCCAATCCAAAAAATCGCCTGCGTTGGCGGCTTCATATATCTTCCAGCCGTCGGGATAGCGTCCGTTCAGGGCGGCCGCAAGAAACAAGCCTTCCTGATCTTCTGTTTTGGGCGATACCGCCAGCTGGTACCGGTCAGCAATCAGGTCTTTATGCGCTTGCAAACCCCGCTTTTTCAATAGCGCCAGGAAATGTCTGCCCATCTGGGCCCGGAGGTGCAGGGTCGGAGTCAGGCGTTCCCGTTCAACCGTTACTTCCAGCGGCGTGTCGATCGCATAGGGCGTCCGGTTTCCCCCGGGAAAAGCTACAGCATGGGGTTGGCTTTGCGAGCCCGATATCCTTGCATGGAATGCCGTCCCCGCATTCTCCCCCTGAAACTCTCCGAATTGCCATTGGCGGCAAAGCATCCAGAGGGGGTCGCGGATTTCAGCCCGCAGGCTTTGTTCGAACTCTTCGTTACGCGGGCTTCCTTCCAACCGGTTATATTGGGTGACAACCGGCTTGATGGCCGCCGGTAATTGGCTCTTGAAAACGGATAATGCGATCAGATCCGGCATATCTTCTTGTTTTTTCTGCAGCAATTGCAGTGATCAATCTCCTGTTGTCCAGGCGTTGTACAATTCAAAATTTTGCTGACGGACAGCCGCGATGAACTGATCGCTGGCCGTCAGGTAATCCAGGGATACGTTGGCGCCCGACAGGTCAAAACTGGCCACCGTCATCGGGACCAGGGCCCCGAGAACGGAATCCTCCAACAGATGTGCCGGCTCTACAGCCCGGGATTTGGCCCGACGCAGGGTATCATTCAGAATATTCAGCAGGCTGTCCCAACTCCAGTGCGCCTCGCCTTCAGGCTCTACAGCCAGGAGCAAGGCATTGGGCGGTGCAGCGTTGGGTTGATCGAAATGGAAAGCGATCCCGGTGACTTCTTCGTCAGTGGGAATCGTTTCTGTCCATTCATCGATAATGAGCGCCGATTGCAATTGGTCGGTTCGCCTTGCCGGTCCGCCGTGTACGGCCAGTGCAAGGGTATCTTCGCTGATCCCGAAAGGCTTGCCCGTAGGCGAATAAATATCCGGGAACTCAACCGGCAACCAGCTGTCCTTGATCCGGTAGGGCGTCTGAACAGCTACGAAATTGATCTCGTTGCCGTCCAGGGCCTCGCCGATGAGGCGAATGCGCTCCAGCCGGTCCATATTCGGCCGGACCCGGGCTGTTGATTGCAGCCAGCTTTCCATGGCCAGGTCCGGCTCCGTCCGCTCCAGCTTTGCAATATAATCCAGCAACTGCTCCCCATTTTCCGAAAACGACCCATCGAGGTCATCGGGATTGGTATACCGGAATTGCGGTATGACGACAAATTCGTCTCCAAGCAGGGCTTTGCCGGCTTCCATCAGCTTCCTGACCCGAAGGTTGACATCAGGCTGCCCCTGCGCTTCTGCCAGCTTGGCGACGGTCAACTGGTCTTTTTGCCGCAGTTGTTTCCACAATTCAGCGGATTTGGCCAGGAGTTCAGCAGGGGTCCTTTCGGCGCGGATATCGACGTTGTTCGGGAAGGCAAGGGAAAGGCCGAATCGGGCGGCGGCTCGCTGAAAAGCTGTCAATTGCGTCTTCGCCTGATCGTTTAAGCCAACCTGTGCCAGCAGAGCGGTGGATTTTCCGGCAGCGAAATATTGTTCAAAAACGGCTTTCAGGGTGGCAAACCCCGGAGTCGTTGCCCCGCTGGACTGGTTTTCGATCCTCACGACCTCCAGCCGGAGCTTATCCAGTACATCGGCTATGCGCCTTTTCAATTCTTCCGCATCCCAGCCGTAGCGCAGGGGAGCTTCCAGCGGTTCCTGCTGTTTTTTGGGGGCAAAATCCTGGGCATTGGCCGGCCTTGACTCGGCAATCAGGAGCCGCAAAGTACGAATGAGGGGAAATACCTGTGCGAAGGTCCGCATTCCCGGTTCATTCACCGCAGGATTAAAATTGATCCTGATGGTAGCCTCCGGCGCAACGTTTACCCTGCGCCGGTAGGCGCGTGCGACCCTGGATTCGAGCTCTGTCGCGCCGGCATTGATATCCGCTCCCATGATATAAACCAGGTCGATGGGTTGCAGGTCGGTTTCATTCAGCGGAATCTGTTGGGGATTCGCTTCCGCGCCGTGCTCATCCGCGGCAACAACCCGGCAGACGGTACGCAAGGGATCGCCGATGATCCCGCCCAGCCAGTGGTTGAGCCCTTTTTCCATCAGGGCACGCGGCGACAGGTCTGCGGGCCAGTGCCCGCCTGCCGTAAAGGGCATCCTGGGATCAAAATGCAGGCTCACTTTATTTGTAAAGGTCAACCGGCTGCTTCTGGGTGTTTTCACAACCTCCAGATCCGGCGGCAGTTCGGCGTTGCGCATAGCGTTGAGCACAGCGGTTGTTCTGTCCAGATTACCCTGGGCCACCTGGTAGGCGCTTTCTGCCACCAGCAGGTCATTCAGGGCGTCCAGGGTGTCTCTCAGCCCGTCAACGGCTTTCAATACAAGCGGCTGATGCGCCGGCAAAACCACCAGCGAAACGATGGCGCCGTGGTCAGCTTCCAATAGCTTCAGGCCGTTGACCACCGGGGTCGGCGGAATGGTTTCCTGGACGTTCTGCGCACCCTGCTGGGGAATAGATTGTGCCTGAAACGGGAATTTTTCCCGAAAAGCCAATATATACTGATTAAGATTCCGGTTGACCGGATCGGAAGCGGTCGCATCGTGGAGGGCCCGTTCGAACTGATACCCCAGCAACGCCTCCAGGTATTGCCCGTTCTGGATGCCTTGATATGCCAATTGGGCCCTGCGCACCCGTTCTGAAGACAGGTTTACGGCCAGCAACCCGGGGTTGTCCTTTGTGGCGTGGTTATGGTAACCTGCCAATAACAGCCCCGCCGCTGAAGCGTGGTTGAGCGAAGGGGTATGCACAAAACCCGCATTGTCCGGAAACTTGTACAGGGTTTTGCCTGCCGGCGGTTTCAGCTGTTCGGGCAAACCGCCCGGGTCGACCGGTATCGGAACATCCAGCGTCAGATTTTCTACCCAACCGTAGGCCCCGACATAGATTCCTTCGGGTCTGGTCGCCCTTTGCTGTTTCAACCGGCGGTCGAACAGGCCGGTTTCCCAGGCGTCAAGCCGGTAGGTGCACAGGTCGATATGGTCGGCAAGGTAACGCTCCAGGCGATTGGTCGGCAGGGTTGCCAGCGAATCGAGGGCCGCCCTGATCTCCCGGATGCCGGAAGCATCTGCATGCGAATCGGGTACTTCCAGAAAATGGTCGCCCAACGGCCGGTCGATGGTAAATCCGGGCAGGTTCAATTGCGAGGGCCTGCCGCGCAGCAATTCCCAGGAAGTGAGATCGGGCGTATCGCTGCTGAAATTGACCAGGCTTTTGGTAAACGTCCCCCGGTTGTAGACAATATTGCCCGCCTTGTAATAGACCTCCGCTTTGCGACTCAGTTCCTGCAAAATCGCCTGACGAATCAGCAGATACAGAACGGTCCTTGGCGCCTTATCCCCCTGCAACAGGTTATTGCGGAGTTCATCCAGGTTGCCTGCGCGAGCCAGCAATTCCAGGAAATTCAAGCCGGAAACCGGCAGTTTCTCCAACAAATGGCCGTCAAAAGCGGGTTTGCCGTCAACAAGATTTGCAGCCGGAACGGCATTGGCATTCCGATAAAAAGTCATATTCGATATCAGCGGATAGTAGGTGGCCGTCGTCCCGGAGTCAAATCCCAATGTCTTGAACCAATCCAGGATCTCTTCCTGCTTGCTGACGACTTCCGATTGAAAATTCACCAGGTTGATGTTGGGGAGCGTATAGTTATAATCCGGCAAACTCCCCAAGCGCTGGGCAAAGGACACGGATCCGGCCTGCAATCCGAGCACCTTCAACAAAACATCACCGGGATCGCCGTTCATGCCCACGTAGACAGCCTTATTCGCTGCCAGTTCGTCCCATTTCTCCTGCAGACCTTTCAGGGCGTTTGCCAGTACGGGATAAAAATCCCTGGTGGCGCCGGGTTCGGTCCAGGTTTTCAGATCGCTGGTCACCAGCAGGCCGTAGGGCTGGTCGCCCAGGCGGAATGCGGGTAATGGACCTCTGGCCGTCACCAGGCTGGTAAAGAATTGCCGCAAGTCGGCGTAGGCGCTTTCTTTGATGATGGGTTTCATCAGCACTTCAAAAAAATACCCGAGCGTAGCCGGATACAGGGCCGCGTTCATAGCCTTTGCCTCGGCTTCTTCCCGCATGTCGCTGTATTGAAGGCCCTCCACAAATCCCGCGCTGATGCCCAGGGCATCCGTCATTTTTTTGGCGTCCGAATCCGGGTTTTGAGCCGCCTGTCCGGCGCCGTCGAAATATCCCTTTTCCAGCAAATCTTCATTGGCCGTGTACCCCGAGCTATCGCGCTCCGTGTTGTTGGTCGGCGTTCCCTGAGGGGTCAGGCTAAACCCTTTTCGGGCGTAATGATGATTGACGATCATCTGCTCCACCAGTGCCTTGGTATCCATCGGGTCGGAGGAGGCCAAAAGCCCGGTTACCAGGATCCGGTCGATCCGGTTTTGGTTCAGGAATCCGGGTTGCAGGTCAATTTTCATCCCCAGGCCTTTCTGAACGGCATCCTCAAAATCGGTGGTCCAGGCAAAACTATCATCCAGGGTGATTTGGGCGCCGGTCTTTTTGAAAGCCTCTTCCGCTTTAAAGGGATCGGGCCCCAGGTAAACGGTATCCGGTACGGTATTTCCGGCTTGTTCATGCACCAGGTTGTCGCCGCGAAAGATGGAAACCACAAACTTGTCGGGCATCAATTGGGTGCGGGGCGCCGCAGTCCAGGTATGGGTTTTGGTTTGATCATGCAGCGGAAAATCGAGCAGGGAACCTTCACCGGCCAGATCAGGCGACCAGTTGACCGGCTGGGTCTGGATCGCAACCCACAAACCGCGGTTTGCGCCGGCAAAACCGGTCAACACCGACCAGGCTCTTTGTTTTTCCGCTTCAGGGTCCTCAAGGCTGTTGGCGGCCAACAGGGATCGCCAGTATTGTCGCCCGGCGTCCACCTCCTGATCCGTCAGCAAAGGCTCGTGGGTATGCACATGCACGTCGTCCGGGTAAATCCGGATCCACAACTGGCCGAAACCTGTTTTCTGCGGCACAAAGCGGGTTTCTACCCGGACCGGCAGGAAAAGAACCGGTACGCCGGCATCCAGGTTTTCGGCCAGCCGGCGGTAAGGTTGTTCCGAATACAGGCCGGAAATAGCCGCATCCAGGTTGTTCCTGGCATTGTCGAAAACGGTTTGCGCATGCTCCAGCGCATCCTTTACAGCAGCATAGCTGTCGGGATGCTGAAGGCGCTGAAGTTCCAGTTTTTTGAGGTAAAGCGATTGTTCTGCCTGGTTCGTTGCGGACCGGGCAGCAGCAATCTGTTGAAGGCGATCATTGAAATTTGGCATAATATGCTGCGATTATTATCCTCCGGGGAAGAATTTTTGCACATGGTTCCGCAAGGTGGTTACGGCTTCCGGCCCCGAATCATCATCGGGTACATCGATATTCAGCATCTCGGTGGCGTGGACGGCCACCATCACCGGTCGCTGGATCAGGATAGCCGCCATATCGGCTGAGCTTTTTCCCCAGATCCCGCCGGCCGGGATTTGGGGCGGGATGAATTGCTTCCCGTCGCCGGTATTGCCTGGTATGATCCCCGGCCGGATGAACGGCAAGGCCGAACCGGAAAAGTTTTCCCAGGAAAGATCGTTCCAGCTATACGGCCCGCCGGGCGTGTTGGGGTTGTAGGTCACATCCATGCCGAACCGGGGCTCTCCCGGCACCTCGGCGATGATAAAGAACCATCCGAGGTTGTCCGAGAACCCCTTGCCGGGTTCCGCGCCGGCAGCCTCCTCGATGGTCAGGTCAAAACCGAGGAGTTTGATATCCGGCGGAAGCTCTGCCTGGTATTGCGGAAAAAGGATCTCCTTTTCATATGCCGCTTCCGTCAGGGTGGTGTGAATGACCTTTTTGCCGGCTGCGTCTTCAAACGCTTTCTGGGCATAGATCACGGTATTGGGAAATTTTTTCAGCAGGTCGCCCCTGATCACAAAGACCAATTGGTCGGGGTCTCCTTCCGCATCCCGGGCGTTGTGCGCCCCCAATTCGCTGGCGTCCGGCCAGGTATGGATCGGCTGGATATCTTTCATCGATTCGGCGTTCGCGGGCGTTGTGTTGGGCGTGACAAAACCGCGCACATCCCAGAATTGCCGGAAATAACTCCCCCGCCGGTCGGTCGGATATTCGCGCCAGAGCAATTCCCGGCCCATCTCAAAATTCAATCCCACCAGATAGGCTTCTATGAATTTCTGGTTCGTCCTCAACAGCGACAAGGTATTTTGCGGAATCAGATCCAGATTCGGGAGCAATAATTCCTCGTCGATCTCCACCAGATATTTGTAGGCCGGATCAGGAATATCGGGGTAAACCATAGCCGGTAAGAAATCCTCATCCGGAACCGATTGGGTGCCCGCCGGCCATTTGACCGCAGCCTGCAGCATTTTTTTAAACGCCACGGACGGGGTGACAGCATTTTCGGTTTCATTCCGGATCTCATTCACCTGCAGGAAGGGTCTGTCAATTGCTGCATCGCTGTATTGCAGGCGGAAAGATGCATTGTCATAGGCTGTGGTCCGCTCATCGGGTTCCACCTCGCTGGTCAGCTCAAACACCGGGGCGTTTCCCGGATTGATGACGCCGCCCGAAAAAATGACGGGGTCAAAATGGCCGTTCCAACTGGCGGCGCCCGGCAAACCGCCGGAAATACCCTGAAGGTTGAAAACAAAGGTCTGATCGAGGTTGGACTGCACCGACCAGACCGTCAGCTGGTCAAAAGCCGCGGGCGCCGGATAGCTGTTCAGCGCCGCTACGGCCGGCAGGGTTTCAAAGGCAGCAACCGGCGCTGCGGTGATGCCGTTCTCCGCATTCATGTTTTGCACCATGCCCTCAAACCGGTAACCTTCTGTTTCTCTATTCAGCGTCCTTACCAGTGCCGTCCTGTTCCGGGTCATTTTCCGGAATACGGGTTTGAACACCGTTTCCGCCAACTGGCTGCCCCGGATGGTTTTCCTGACGGTCGCGCCGGCAACCCGGATCCGGGAAGCTGCCCCATGGGTAAAAGCCAGCACCTGACCGGCAGGGAATTTGGCAATCGTTTTGGCATAGAGCCGCTCCGACACCTTCACTGTAAACCGGGCCAGTTGCATGCGCCGGTTGGCGTCCAGCACCCGGCTCAGCTGTTTCCAGGCCAGGTCCATGAATTTTTCCTGGTTGTGCTGCACGACCTGCACCCCGAAGCCCGCCGGCGTTCGCGTCCGCGGATCCCGGTTGAGGTCGTTGTACCAGGTCCCTGAAGCCGGATCGAACACAGGCAGGAGCTGCTTGCCGGGGTCAGCCGGATCTTTCTTTGCGGCATGGTGCATGCCGTAGAACGGGACCGTTATATAAGGGTCTTCATCCGGGTTTTCGTCCTGAAAGCGGTTGAGGTTGACCAGCTTTTCCACGGCTTCAAAAAACGGCTGCGGTTGCCCTTGCGGCGGAAAATCGCTCGGTTCGGCGGAGGGCGATTTCAATGCGCCTTCCAGCAGGAGGATATCAGGGGTTGGCTTGGGTACCTCTCCGGGAGCATCGACCTGCACAAATCCGGGCCGCGAACAATCCATCGGCCGCAGGCCCACCCTTTTGTCCATTACCCGGGGTTCGAGCAATTTGACCAGGTATTCAAAATCGAAATTCTGACCGGTGCGGAATTGCCAGCGATAGTAAACCGGAAATTCATTGTCGGCATTCGGCCAGGAAGGCTGTTGCGCCTTGACGCCTGCCGGCGAGCGTTCCAGACCGGCGAGCCGTCCCGTTTCATATGCCGGCACCAGAAAGGCGTGATAAACGGTGTTGGGTTCCAGTTTGCGCGGACAAACCAACCGGGAATAAATGCCGTCCGGGTCCGTTTTCACCGCTTCTCCCAATTTTTCGATGAACTGCTCGAATTCGGATTCTTCGTGCGGCAGGTTGGAGTGCATATGCGCCCATAAGTGCAGTTCATCGCGGGGCGGGAAGGCGTTTGGATTGACTACGTTTATGGAAACCAGCGGCGTCCTTCTTTCCGTTTCCGTAAATTCGCCTTCGCGCAGCACGAGCAGCGCAATCCAGGGTTTGAGCAGCTGGTCGTCGGCGCCGCCGGCTGAAGCCGGCGTGTATCGCCATGGAAAATCCTCATCGTAAAATTCGATATACGGCAGCAGGTTGGGCTCAAAATCCGGAATGCCGTCCCGCGGTTCCGTCCGGATGATCATTTCCTGGTGTATACCGGTGATATCGCCCGGGCCGAGCAGGGTGAAGTTGTTAGCGAGTCCGGCAGCCCCGTTGATCTGCACCGAAATGGAGATGGATGCCCGTTCAACGGCGGTTCCCGGCCCGGCCCCCAGCGTATCCTTTTCCGGGATCCGGGCCGATATCCCTCTGCGGGCCCACGACAAAAATTGATATTTTCCGAAGATCATAATTCCGGTTTTTGATCAGATTGCCAGTTCAAAACTTTCCACCACCTGGATTTCTCCGGCCAGTTCGGGTTGTTCCGCAATCAGTTGTTTCAGGTATTGGGCCGCTTCCGCCTGCGTGGAAGCCCGGTAGCCGCTGCCTTTATCCGACAGATCGTTTACGGAGGCAACGGCAAAACCGCCATTTTCCAGGTCTACTTTTCCCGGCCCGTTGATCGGGCTGGAATTCTTCCCGGACCAGGACCCGGCAGCCAGCGATACGCCGGCAAACCGCGACAAGTGCTGAAAAGCGGTAAGCGGCAGTTTGAAATTGTCCGTCATTCCGATATGGTCATCCATGGTATAGTCGAGTTCGTAATCCAGCTCCACCGGGTCGAGGTGATTGGGGGCCGTATTCAGTTTTCCGCTGTCCTGAAGCCGGAACCCGCTGTCCATTTTCTCAAAGGACTTGCGGGACAGTTTCTCGCTGTCCGTCAGCTGGGAATAATGCCCGGGGGCAAAGAGCTCCTGGGCCTTTGGCGGATCAACGGGGTCCTGTGTCTCGATCTTTACGCCTGTGATCGAGAACCGGTCCGCTCCCGCAGGTTTTTTGTTGCCGAATTTTTCAATGGTGTAATTGAGCGGAACGGCGGTTTGGCTGAACACCAGTTCGCCGAAAGGTTGAATGACCACTTCTCCGGCAACCGCCTCTTCCGGGATATCGCCTTCATCCGCTTTTCTCACGGTAACGGCCAGGCTGTGAAAATCGGGCGATTGGACGCGCCAGTTTCGCTTGTTGCGGAGTTCCTGCTCCAACATGGCCTGCAGGTCCACGGTTTGCGTTTCGACTTCCAGCGGCGGTTCTCCCCAGGTTTCGCTGAATCCGATGGTCACACTGAAGAAGAACAAACCGAACGACACTTCTCCTTCCACGTGCCAGGGCCTCGGGCCGGTCAGTTTCCCCCGGAAGTGGATGCCGAACAGCACCTCGGAGCCGTGCCGGATGGCCAGGGTGGCTTCCAGGTTGATGATGAGACTGAACGGATCGAAGATGATCAGGGTATCAAAGGCCAGCAGGCCGTACAAATTGAATCCCATCGGGCCGGAGGCCAGCAATTCGGCCTTTGCGCCGAACTGGACCGAATTGGAGGTCACCGCAAAATAGCACTCGATGCCCAGCTTGGGGTTGTCCTTATTGAGCAACTGGATTGTCACGCGATCCATCTGGCGGAATGCGCCCGGCAAGGTCGGCACAACCGGATAATCCTTGAAGTCGGGGTGGAATCCGCCGACGCTGACCGCGAACACGCTTTGCGCTCCCCACGACAACACAAAGGCCAGGCTTCCGGTCAGCGGAAACCCCACTAAATGCGAATCGTACAGGTCGGCTTCCAGGTATACAAAGGCGTTTTGGAAGTCGAGCACGCCCAGGAAGTTCACTTGTATCCGCAAGGCATCCGCCTCTTCCTTGGGCATTACGATCTTGAGCACGCCCAGTACAATGAGCCGCTGGAGCGTGGTGTCTTCCCCGCGCATGATCTCGGCTACGATGCCGATTTCCAGCGTGATCAGTTTGGGCGCCCCCCATCCGAATTTGGCCATCAATCCGACCAGGAACTGGTCCTTGCGAATGGGGAAGATCTGGTTGAGGTCGCTGACGATGCGCTGGATATTGCCGATGACGTCCTCCGGAAAAAGGACGCTCTTGATCGCATTGGTCTTCAACCCCAGTCGGAGGGTTTCCACATTGACGCCCCGGTGGAGTCCTAACAGCCCCCCGACCCCGAGCAGGGTAAAGCCCATGGGCGGCTGGGCCGGCGGAAAATCGGCTGTGATCAGGATCAGCAGGGAGAATCCGTCAGCGCCGTCCGGGCTTTTGGTGTTGATGATCCCGATCGCCTTGAGTACGAAAAGATCGGTAAAATTCAGCTCCAGTGAGCCGAAGTATTCTCCTTTTTCAGCATCCAGGTAGAGAAATCCGCCGCCTTTCAGAAATCCGGTATTGATCCGGATGCCTGCCCCGGTCGGCGGTTTGAACCTGGGCTCCCAGTCGTACCCCCACAGCCCTCCGTTGTCCTCTCGTTTTTTCAAGTCCAGGTTAAAGCCAAGCCGGTTGATGCTGAGCATGACCGGAGAGCCGAATTTAAGGGTAAAATCCAGGGAGGATTCCAGTGATAGGGTCTCGAAACTTCCCTGAACGCCGGTTTTTATATGCAACACCTTGAACCCGATCACGCCGCCCAGTTCCTTGTGGATGGCAATGCGCAGATCAATGGCGTTGAGGAGGGTGATGGCCAGGTTCTCCAGGAATCCGGGATCCGCTTCACTTTCGGCGGCAGGTGCGGATGAATTGGCGCCGGGGCTGCCGTTGCCTTCAAAAAAGAGTTCGCGCTTCAGGGAGTACCCGAAAGTTACCGGGAATTCTTTTTCGAATTTTTCCGGCATGAGGGAGAAGGGAAAAAACTTGAGCCCGCCGCGCCCCAGTTCAAAGAGGAGCGTTGCTTTGGTCTTGATCTCCAGGTCGTCAGGCCTGATCGTAAACCCGATCCTGTACGTGCCGATGCCGAATTTTACGAGCGGTTTGTCGGACAGCGCCACCTTGCTGTTTTCGGGTTTGCGCTTGTGTTCGAAGGCAATTTCGAAGCTGATATTTTTGCCGGCGTCCGCTTCCGAGCCGCCGCCGATCCGGAAAATGCCGTCGCCTGAAACGTTGAAAATAAGCGATTTATCTTCACTCAGTTTAATTGTATGGTCAACCTCTCCCAGGGATCGGATGACGACAGCTCTCCCGCCCTGGCTTTCCGGCACGACAACCATCGTATTGTAAAGCGTCGCCTGGGTGGTCGGTGTTTCTTCGTCGACAACGGTTATGGAAAAAGACAGCGTCCGGTTGGTGAGCAGGTCGGCGTTGGGGGTTTGGGCCGACCGGGTCGCTTCAAATCCGTATCCCGAACGCAGGACAAAGGATTCGTCTTTAATGACGTATTCTTCGAGGTAAAACAGCAAAATTGCGACGATCAGCAGGAATGCATCGGAAAAGGATTCGGTGCTTTCTTCGTCCTCAGTGGAATTCACCAGGCGATCATAGAGGCCGACAAACAGGTCGACAATGAGTCCGATCGGACCGCCCGCGACGAAGGAACCACCGGCATCTTCTGCGATGTTAACCGCGCTTTTAAACAGGTCGGGGCCGCCTTGCGCTATGGTTTCCGGCCCGATGATATTCAACAGATTGACGGCGCTGCCGAATCCGGGGGCCTTTCGTTCAAAAAATTCCAGGCTCAGGATATTCAGCAAGGCAGCCACAAGTTCTGACCCGCTTCTTTCCTCGTCGCCTTCATGAAATGCCCGCGCCCCGTGAAAATAAGCTTCCATGGCCAGCACCAACTGGGTCAGTTCGTGTACGGCGCCCGCAAATTTCAACGGGTCGGCCTCCTCCGCCTGGGACGCGAGATAGGCATCCAGGTTGGAAGTTACAGGCAACTCCGGGGCATCGGCCGACGGGTCAAGCCCAAGCGATGCCATAAGTTCGCTCCTTGATGCCGGGTCGCTGAAAATTTCCAGCGCCGGCTTGATCAGGTCAACCGCCTGTTCGAGCAGCCATTGGAAAAAATCCCGGCTCTTTTTGGGTTCTTCTGCCATATGTCTTTTTTAAAGCGACTTCGAAACGGGGTCAGGGTAAAAACGGAGGGTCCTGTTCTTCTGCTTTGGGTTTCAACGACACCACGTGTTGCATATGTTTGCCCACTTCTTTTTTGGTGATATCGCGATTGCCTTTCTGGAACAGGAATTCGTGTTTGACCTTCCAGTCATCCCCGTCGGGTTCGAATGATACCAAGCTCACATTCGGCGGCCACACGATCCGCCTGGGTGTTCGGGCAATGAACGTTTCCATATGCCTTTCCGTCACAAGCTTGTATCCCGCCCTGACGGATGCCGGATCGGCCAGGTCTATGTCTGCGGTGATGGGGTCAAAATCCCGCACCCGCTCGTCGGCCAGAAAAGCCATCCGCCAACTGAAATCAGGCGGCAGGTTGACCGTAGCCCCCGGCTCCCAACCCGCTGTGGGTACCACCGCCGTGGTTTTCCGGAGGCGTTGCCGGTTGCGGGCAGACACGGCGCCATCCGTCGTGAGAATCTTGTCCTTCCAGCCTACTTTCTCTATTTTGTTCTCAAATCCGGACAAGAGGCGCTGCGCCATCCCGGATTCCAGAATTTCGCCATGGGGGAATTTCATGTTCTTGAGCGAACTGCTGGTCAACTGGACCATCCTCGAAGTGGGTTCTGCAGCATCCCCTTTCCAATAGTCCAGAACGGCCGAAAAGCCGTAATGAACATCCCCTGACATGATGATCACTTTCCCGTAATTGTTGAGCCGGTCCAGCAGGCGCTCATACGCTTCCGTATTGAAGCTCCAGGCCTCGAAATCGAATTTGACCCGACCGGCCTGAATACCCGGGTCGTCTTTGTTGTCGCCCGAAAAAATGCCCTTTACCGCCGAGGCCACGGGTTGGACCAGCTCTTCCATGCCCACCAGCCCCAGCACCGGAACCGGCGAGATCACGAATACGAACGGAGCATCCCCGACGGGCATTGCCGGCGGAATTTGCTGACGCAGGGCATCCTCTTTGATCAACCCCGGAGCGCTGTTCAGGGTATCGAATTGCCGGTGCGTCCGGGTATCCATTACGATGGTTTGGGTGGGACCTGTAGGCACGCTGTAATTCCATTTCACCACAGGGTCTTCGGCGCCCATACCGAGCAGGATCTCCATCGGGGCAATGACTTCAGCGCGCAGCGAAGCCAGATAGGCCTTCCGCCGGGTATCGTCGTCATCGATGTCCAGGGTCAGGTTGGCCATCCGTTCACCAAACGCCCGGACCTTCTGGAATAGTAGCGCTCTGGGTGAGGCCGGGTCGGCGTATTCATCCGGTACATTTCCCCAGTCCTGGAAGATGACATAGGCCATCAGCCCGTTGCGGACGATATCGCGGCCCATCGGACTGGAGAACACCTTGTTTCGCCAACGCATGGTGAGGTTCCAGTCGTCCGTGATCTCGTGGTCATCGAAGATCATGTAGGTGGGTATATTGGCCAGGACCCGGCTGACCTTGGGGAGCACCGAGGCGAAATCCGCGACTTTTAGCAACTCGTGTGCCAGCGAGGTTTTCTTTTTTGTCAGAAATTCCGTTTTCCACTGTTCGATCTTTTCATCGTCGAATGGAAAATCGGGGTTGTCCTGCTTTTTGAAGACCGCTTTCAACTTGTCGTCAAAAACATACTTGTTGGCAGGTGCATCACTTTTGAACTGCGCTACGATCCGCTCGATCACGCTGGGTATCGTTTCGTCAAGCGGGTCTTTGGCCTCGAAATAATCCTCGGCCGCCTTTGCGGCTTTATTCGGATCATCGATCACTTTTTTTATTTCAAGCCATTGTTTGTTGTCCCAGGAACGAAGGCTGAAATGCTGAAGATAACACGTGCAGAACTCCTGGAAGGCCATGACATGCCGGTCGGCGTCGCCGGAACTGAAGCCGGCAACCTTGTTCATCATCCGCTGCCGGAAATAGAGGGGGAATTCAAAGATGTCGGCCGGGATATCTTCAAGTTCAGCGCCGGCATTTTCCCTGGTCTGAATCCGCTCAAAGCCGATCAAAGGCCCGAATCCCAGGAAATTGGCGGAATACTGCCCAAGCAGGGTTGCCGCTTCATCCGCATAGATCTGATCGCCGGTCAGGAACAATTGCTGGGGCCGCAATTTCAAACCGGCGCCGTCGTTTTCCAGTCCTTTCTTCAGGATATCGTCCAGGTAGGCCAATGCATCCGGGCCGTTTCCGCGGACACCCCGGCAGGACCCCTGAGCGATCATCAACCTGGCAGGGTCCATTTCAGGCAGGTAAAAGAAGGGCAGAGTATCCTTCTCGTACCCGATGGGCAATTGCGGCCGGTCTTCGATCTTCTTATCGTCCAGCAGACCATGGCTGCGCAGGTCTTCCTTTTCCCCTCCGACCGTTTCGGACAGGATGACGTTGTAGCTGTACGGCTGTCCGACCTGCAGTCCCGGCGCAGGCAGCTCGGCAGTGACCAGGGCCACGAACAGCTGATGGCCGAATTGAACCGTTGAAGTGGTGGCTGACAGCGTCGGGAGATCGCTCAGGCTGGTATGGAACAATTTGCTCCCGGGGTCGCCGCCGCTGTGCGACAATACGCCGGCTTCCCATATTTTCAGGGTGATTTCAGCATAAGGCTTCCGGAAAGCCAGCCAGACGGACACTTTCCGGCTTTCAACTCGTCGCAAAAGGGGGCCTGCAATGAGAAACGGAGGGAACATGTTTTCAATGGATATTTGGTGTTCAAATACTTAAATTGCTTTGGTCCGGTCTTCAGGCACAAGTCGGAATTTTTCAGGCTATGCGGGAAGAGGGGATATCAACAGGTGGATCAACCGTTGAGCCCTGAATTGGAGGCTGGAATATTTGTCTGGTAAAAAGGAGCGCTGTAGTGGCAGGGTAAGTAGCTTTGGGTTGATTGCGACAGGCAATATACGCATTTATCGGCAATGTGCGCAAGCGGCCGGCTAAAATTATGCGGAATAATCACCCTGCTCCCGGAAGAAAAGCATTGCCCGATGTGCCATGAGCCAACGCTCTAAACGGTATAGAGCGCTTTATAATATTCCTCCAGCATGCGTCTGACGGCAAACTGCTCTTTTGTAGTCAGGATACTGGCTTTCATCATTTTCACCCACTTTTCGCGGTTGCCGTAATAAGTTGGCATTACTTCTTCCAATAATACCCGGTACAGCGCTTCGCGGTCATGGTCATCCAGTTCGTCAAAGTCGTCGCTTTCGAACCCGTCGCCGAATTGCCAACCGTTCACACCGTGGTCGCAGGCCTCGGGCCACCAGCCGTCGAGGATACTGCAATTGAGCACACCGTTCATTGCCGCTTTCATGCCGGAGGTTCCGCTGGCTTCGAGGGGGCGGCGCGGATTATTGAGCCATACATCGGCGCCGCGGGTGAGCATGGCGCCGGTTTCCATATCGTAATTCTGGATAAAAACCACCGAATCCGGGAATTGCTCGCCGGCTTCAAAGAGGGTTTTCACGATTTGTTTTCCGGTATCGTCCAATGGGTGAGCCCTGCCTGAAAAGACCACTTGCACTTGTTGGGATTCCAGCAGCGGATTGATGATCTCCGGTTTGCTCAGGATCAGGTCGCTGCGCTTGTAAGGTACGGAGCGCCGCGAAAATCCGATGATCAGCTTACCGGGATCGAGGGCTGCGCCGTTTCGCTGTTTCACGTATTCAACCAGCGCCTTTTTATTCTTCATATGTACGGCCCAAAGGTCACCGTTGTCTTCAGCTGCGGCAATCATATCGGGGTCTACCCAGGTCGGCCGGTGGATGGCGTTGGTGATGGGTACGATCTCCGGCCGGTTGCTGATATGGGCCCACATTTTATTGGCGGTTTCCGCATGGAGGCGGGCTACCGCGTTCGAGCTTTTGCAAAGCCGCAGGGCGCCGACCGTCATATTGAACGGGGTGCCGCCCAGTTGCTGCAATTGGGAAGCGGTCATCCCCAGGTTGGCGCCCATGTACAGGAGCCGGTCGATCGGGTGAGATTCGTTGCCCTGGATCACCGGGGTATGCGTGGTGAACACGATTTCCTGCCGGCTCGCCGCCCAGGCATCCTCAAAGTTGACGCCGGGTTTTTCCATTTTTTCGCGCATGAGCTCGAAACCGGCAAAAAGCGCATGGCCTTCGTTGAAATGGTAGACGTCGACGTCGATACCCAGCGCCCGGAGTGCGCGCACCCCGCCGATACCCAACACCATTTCCTGTGCGATCCGCTCCTCGCCGAACCAGCCGTAAAGCTGACCCGTAATCCAGCCGTCCTCGTTTTCGGGCAGGTCGGTATCCAGCAGATAAAGCGGCGCGTTGCTGAAGCGGTCCACTTTCCAGACCTTGCACAGGACCGCTCTTCGCCGGATATCCACTGCCACCGTTATGCCGGTATCTTCCAGGAAATCGTAATCATAGTTGTAATACGCGTCGTAAACCCGGCCCTGATCGTCGACCAGCTGGTCGGTGTAACCCTGTTTCCATTTGATGCCGATCCCGACGATGGGAAAATCGTGATCTCTGGCGCCTTTCATATAGTCGCCGGCAAGGATGCCGAGGCCGCCGGCGTAGATCTTGAAGGCGCTCTCAAGGCCGTATTCCATGCAGAAGTAGGCAACGCGGGGGAGGTTCTTGTTGGACATCTTTGCGCTGAATTTCAGGTTCCGTTGGGGTAAAAGTAGGGCATTTTCCCTACCTTTAGGAAACTTCGCACCCTTACAAAAAAATAAAAATGAAAATAGCCGTAGGATCGGATATGAAAACCCGCGTCACCGGAACGGTAGTTGAAGACCTCCGCCGCCGGGGACACGAAGTAACCGTATTCGGCGCCTTGGTCACCGAACCGGCCATGTGGCCGAAAGTAGCGGTGGAAGCGGCCGAAAAAGTGGCGTCAGGTGAATTCGACCAGGCGGTTCTCTTCTGTTGGACCGGCACCGGCATCAGCATGGCCGCCAACAAGGTGCCGGGCATCCGCGCCGCCCTTTGCACGGATGCCGAAACGGCCCGGGGCGCCCGCATGTGGAACGATGCCAACATCCTGGCCATGAGCCTGCGCCTGGTTTCAGAACAGGTTGCCAAAGAAATACTTGACGCCTGGTTTGAGACCGGACCAAGTCGGGATGCCGAAGACGCAGCCTGCCTGGCCTTTTTGGCGGAAGCAGAGGAAAAATACCGCAAGTAGGCCGTCTTTGCCGGAATATCCTGCAACTTCAGCTATGTATTTCAGTCCCTTAAACCAAGCTCGCCGTTGAGCTGTCTAACCGGACGAATATGAAGGCCCTTTACACCACCCTCCTGGCAATCGCCCTGACCGGTAATCTGGCCACCGCCCAGCCGGATCAAAACATCAACATCACCTCACTGGCCTGGTCGCCCGACGGCAAGCAACTCATTTTTTCTGCTATTGCGGTCAAGCCCGATTGGTCGGATTTCAACCCGGCCAACTGGCGGATCTTTTTGTACGATATGAAAAACGGCGACCTCAAAAAAGTGGCGGCCGGCGCCAACAACGGCGCTATCTCACCCGACGGCTGCCGGGTCGCGTATCAGCAAACGGAAAACGGCAACCAGGATATTTTTCTGGAAAACCTGTGTACCGGCCAGCGCAAACGGCTGACAGACGACCCCGCCCGGGAAAGCGTACCCACATTCTCCCCGGACGGCAAACAACTGGCCTTTTGCAGCGACCGGAACGGCGGGCTCGAGGTTTTCACCCTTGACCTGGAACATCCTGATATACCTCCCGTGCAGGTGACCCATGGAGCCCCTCACAGAAGTTACAACCCGGAGTGGAGCCCCGATGGCGCCCGGCTTGTTTACTATCTGGAAAAAGGAGACGGCCGGGACCAGATCTGGGTTACAGACCTTGCAGGCAAGTCGCCCCGCAACATCACCAGCGATACGCTCCACAGCTATTACCCCTCCTGGACACCCGCCGGAAACCTTCTTTTTACCAGCACCGATGAACATATTTTTACCATGAAACCCGACAGGACCGGCCGGAAGCCGACCGGCATAAAGTCGTTCTTCGCAAGGGTTTCCCCACAAAAGAAAAGGATTGCCTACATCCGGAGAGAAGACCGGAGTATCGTGATTGCCAGATTTCCCGGGCTCAAGCCTGTCCGCCGGATCCGCCCGGAAGACCTCAACGGAAAAGGCTTCTGGTAGCGCCCCCTGCCAAAGCGCTACAGCGCGACGGCGGGAATCGTCCACCGTCCCCCGCCTACCGTCAAAAAAATTTTCGCCGGGGGAACTTTCCCCCGACCACCCAATGTTATACCCCTCGCAAGGTAGAGTAACCGGTAACTCAACAGGCTCATAACCTGCGGCTCCGGGTTCGAGTCCCGGCTTTGCAACAACGCGCAAAAGGCGCAGACGAAGCACACGTACTTAGTTTAGTGGCAAATAGGTTCCATTCGTGAAAATTTGCCAGGTTGAAGAACCTTAAAGCCGGGGAAGCACCAGTACCCGGCTTTCAAATTTTTAAACAACAAAGCAATGTATCTGATCACAACGGCAACCGGGTTTTTTAAAGGCGGCGCAAGCACCTGACGGGAGTCGTATATGCATACACAGCGTAAAAAGCGCCTCCTGAACACTTGGGAGGCGCTTTTTTTATTCGCGGATTACGCATAAACGGTGGTGCGCCGGTCTTCCAAACCGGAACAGAGCCGGTTCGATCCCGGCAATCCGCACACTTTCCGGCGAAGCATTTCGGGTGATGCACTTGCCTTGTAAGCATGGGAACGGGGTTCGATTCCTCGCGCCGGAGCCATCGCATATTCCTTCGAAGCATTGACGGCGATGCACGGGACTTTTAATCCCGGGAACCAGGTTCGACTCCTGGCGGGGGAACAGAATTGAGGAACTGAGGAATTGAGGAATTGAGGAATCGAAGAACTGAAAAAACGAGGATACGAGCCGGTGCTCGCATCCTCCGATACGCACATCTTTAAACAATTCAGGTGACGTAGCTGAGCAGGCTCAAGCGCCCGGTTGAAGCCCGGGAGACGGTTGTTCGAATCAACCCGTTACCACAACTATTTCTCAGGATTTATTTACCTTTAGTCCATTAAAACCAAATTAATCAACCAATCCTTAAAACCATGAAGTCTGCAATTCGAATTCTTTTGCTGATTTGTTTTTGTGTGCCGGCCGGCCTGTATGCTCAGACATCGCTCACTGGCGACTGGCAAATGTCGGTTCCTACCGAGGACGGCGGTACCATGAAAATCTACGTTTCCTTCGGCGCCGGAAACACCTATTCGGTTGATCTCGGGGGCGACGGCAATGTGGATATTACCGGAAAATACGAACTCAAGGACAACCAGGTTTCGATCAAAGACAACGGCGGTCCTGAAGCCTGCACCGGGACGGGGGTTTACAAGGTTGAAAGCACTGAGAAGACCCTCAAAATGACCCGCGTCAGCGATTCATGCGAAGGCAGAGGGGGCCCGACGGGTATCATGCAGTTCACCCGCCGGTAATCAACCTGCCCTTTTGGTGTTTCCCGCAGATGCTGCCGCTCCCGACAGAAATTGGAGTAAAATCATCTGCAAAGATCTGCGGGAAATCCCCATCCCGGCCTGTTCAGGCATTGCAAGGCTGTTTCAAGTCAAGGTGCAACTCCCCTTCTATTTGCAGGTCCTTACTATAAAACCACCTGACCATGAAAAAACTTACCTGCATCCTCTTCCTTTGCCTGATTGTTTCTTTCGCCTGGACACAGTCTTCCCTGTCAGCAGCCGATTGGCAGGCCGATCTGCGTTTCCTGCAAAAGACCGTCCACGAAGATTACAGTTTCCTCTTCAAGAAGATCACTGCCGAACAGTTTGACGCGGAAGTGGAAACGCTAGCCGGGGCAATCCCTGCCATGCAACCCCATGAGATCGCCGCCGGGATCGCCCGCATTGTAGCTTCTTTCCAGTATGGGCATACAGCTGTCGGGTTTCGGGGCGGGCCCGTCCCGTTTCACCAATTGCCTGTAAATCTTTACCAGTTCAGCGACGGGCTTTATATTGAAGGTGCGCACAAAGACTACGAAAAGGCCCTCGGCGCAAAAGTCCTGAAAATAGAAGGCATGCCGGTGGAAGAAGCCCTGAAAGCCATTCGACCCATCGTACCGGCGGAAAATGACCAGTATTTCAAGGCTTACGGCTTGTCATTTCTTTGCATCCCCGAGGCCCTGCACGCCCAAGGCATTACCAAAGAACTGAAAAATGAGATCACCCTTTCTTTGGAAAAGGACGGCAAAACCTTCGACCAGAAGATCACTGCCGCAGAAGCCCGCCATTTCCCAACCCAATACGGCTTTGTCCAACAGGGCGGAGACTGGTTAAGCGCCCGCGACCAGACCGAAACGCCTCTCTACCTTAAAAATTTCGACCGGATCTACTACTTCGAATACCTCCCGGAACAGAAGACCGTTTATGTGCGACAAAGCCAGGTCCAGGACGACCCTGAGGAAAACATCCCCGCATTTTACGACCGGGTTTTCGACTTTATCGAAAAGAACGACGTAGAGCGACTCGTCCTGGATGTCCGGCTCAACGGCGGCGGCAACAATTACAAGAACAAGCCTGTGGTCACCGGTATTATCCGGACCCAAAAGATCAACCGGCCCGGCAAGTTGTTCGTCATTATCGGGCGGCGGACTTTTTCGGCTTGCCAGAACCTCGTCAACGAGCTTCAAAACTATACCAATGCCATTTTTGTAGGAGAACCTACCGCCGAAAACATCAACTTCTACGGCGATAATCGCAGGGTGGTTCTGCCCAACAGCAAACTGCCGGTATTCCTTTCTTTTGCCTGGTGGCAGGACAAACCCCAATGGGAAAATGACGACTGGCTGGCGCCGCAGGTTGCCGTTGATATGAGCTTTGAAGAATACCGCACCAACCGCGATCCGGTGTTGGAAACAGCGCTGAATTTTAGCGGCAATGACCTGGTACTGGACCCCATGGGCTACCTGAAAGAGCTGTTCATGGCCAATAAGCTCGACGTGCTGGAACAAGAGGCCAAAAGGATGGTGAGCGATCCCAAATACCGTTTTCTGGATTTCAACTCCAAGTTCAACCAGGCCGGGTACGACCTGCTGAACGGCAATCAGATAGAACCCGCCATCTACGTTTTCACCTTGAATACCAAGCTTTATCCCGATTCAGCCAACGCGTGGGACAGCTTGGGAGAAGCCTGCCTGAAGGCCAACCAAAAAGATAAAGCGATCGAATACTACAACAAGGCAATTGCACTGGACCCGGATGGCAGCATCGGGGATAATGCGCGAAATATGCTGAAGCAGATCAATGGCAAATGACCATTCCCTGATTTCCGGGAGGGCGCCTATTGAAGTCGGCGCAGGGCTTCGTATACGAGCCTGGCGACGGCCCGGGCGCCTTCGGGCTGAAAATGCGTATTGTCCTTCTGGCCATCCGGATAGGCTTCGTATATCCCCGCCGGCAGGTTCATAAAATAGTGTTCTGTCACGTATTCCTGTCCTTTTCCGGCCAACGCGTCCATGGAAAGCTGGTTGAGATCGATGAGATAGGTATTCAATTCCCGGGCCACATCCTTGGCAGCCTGTGCATATTCGCCGTGTACATCGCCGGGGTGGCCGTCGGCCCAGCGGGCATTGCGGGCAACCGGCGTCAGCACAATGGGGATTCCGCCTTTTTCGCGGGTCTGGTTGATGTATAACCGGAGATATTCTTTGTATCCGCCTACATTCACATACCGTTCAGGCTTGTTGACTGCTGCGTCGTTGTGTCCGAATTGCATGATCACCACGTCGTTTTTACGCAGGTTTTTAAAGACCGCCGACCAGCGACCCTCTTCAAAGAACGTGCGAGTGCTTCTGCCGCCTTTTGCCCGGTCGTCTACCAAGGCGCTGTCGCCTTTGATGACGGGGATCTGTTTGACATTTTCCCGATTCAGGAAAGATTGGAAGACCTGTCCCCAGCCTGTTATCGGATACCGTTTGGTCAAGTAATCCGATTCCAGTGAGTAATCGGCCATGGTGGAGTCTCCGATCAGGTAGACTGTGACGGGGTGTTTTTTCGGCAGGGAAAAAGACAGCATGAACAAGCCTGCAATTGCACTCAATAATAACCATTTGATCGTCCGTTTCATCATCTGTATTTTGTTGGCCGCCGCACCCTGATCAGTGCGGATCGTATTATTCTCCCGGAGCCTGTTCCAGAAAATTCTGCATACTGTGCCATCGGAGGATTCCGGTCAGGTCCAGCAATTCAATATATTTCCTGTAAATTTCTTTTTCGATTTCCAGTTCACGGATCTGGGCTTTTTTCCAGGTTTTCCTGAGGTTAAGCAGCCAGATGGGGGATCCCGCCGTACTTACCCGGTCGGTAACCGTCCGGAATTCGGAATCCAGTTCATTTAATTGCTGCTCCAGGACGCGGAATTGATCAAAATACAACCGGATTTCAGTCAGTTTTTTTACAAAAATAGCAGAATATACGTACTGATCCAATTGTCTGTCCTGTTCCAGCGAGGCCGTGGCCAGCTTGAGCTCTGCTACCTTGAGCTTGTTCTTTCCGTTCAGCGGCATACGCAACCCCAGTCCCGCTGAAAATCGCTCCTTGAACGGGTCATCGTGCGGGCCGTTGTATCTGAATTGCACAAAATCAACAATCTGCCGGGCTTCAGCCAGTTCAGCGGCCAGCTCCATTTCCAATGCAACTTTACGGGACCGGAAACCGGATTCGGCTCCGGGGTTGAAGGGCATACCTGCCAGCTGTAAGCGATTGATATAGGTCTCAATTTGTGCAATTGGGATCAACCGGTCGTCGAAGGCATCATAGGCCTGGTCCGTCTCCTCGTGCGGTATCAGGCGATCCAGCAATTCGGCCTTTCTGAAACGGCATTCCGCCAACTGAAGATTGTTTTCCCGGATTTCCTGCTTGAGTTCCAGGTAGTCGTCAAGGTCCTTTTCTGAATCTGCGACCATTTTTTGCCTCACCTGGGCTTCGTCCTCCATGATCGCCAGTTTTTCCTCCAGCAAGGCCTGTTTTTTTTGAATAAATACGGCGTCCAGCCAATCCGTATACGTTCCTCGCACCAACCCGTTCAGGTTTTCCTCCAGGTCGGCGCCGGATTTTGCCTGAAGCGAAGCAAAATAATTTTTTTGGGCTTTTACCAGCCCTGGAGAATTGAAATTGAAACGCAGGAGGTATTCCTGCCGGTCGGGATCAAAGCGGTCAGTCTCGGTACGGACCTCAATGTCGTTGATCCAGGCAGGCTTCCACGATGGATCGCTGTCCGGTGAAAGTTTTTCAAGGGCAGCAACACGGGTTGCCAGGATAGTGCTGAAATTCAGTGTGTCCTGACCAGCGCCCGGGGAATGAACGGCTAAAAGGATTATTCCTGATAATGCATGTTTTTTTAGGTTCATTCCCCGGTGTTTTACCTGAAAATTGATAAGCGTACTTTTTCTTTCTGAAGCAAGGCGTTGTCAGGCGGCAGTTCAATGGTCACTTCCCGGCCATACGATTTGATCTCCGGGATTTTGCGCATCCTTTCCGGAATCTCAACGATACGGGAGCCCAGACCAATAACGACCCCTCTGTACCGGAGCTCATTGTCTTTGATTGAGCCCACCTGGAAAGTGTCTCCGAGGTCAACATGGATAATCTGGTTTTCATGGACAAAAGCCTTGACCTGGGTCGGATTGGCTTCATAAAAACTGATGAGCGAAACAAAAGCGTCGAAAAATTCACCTTCCCGGCATTTGATATTGCCCACCAAACCGTCATGCGGGGCTGTAATCTGAAAATGCTGGAGCCGCTCTTCCTTCAGCCGGATGCCGGACTGAATGCGGGCAGATTCCTGGAAATAAAGACCGCGCTGAATGCGGGCATTCTCTTTCCGGCTTTTGATCTCCTGGTCATAAGAGGCCATGGCCTGCTGATATTCCATTTCAAGGGATCTAATCTTTTCTTTTTCCGGATGAAAATCGGATAATCCTGTTGGCTGTATCGTTTTCAAACCTTCCCAAAGGCTCGTCTGGTATGCCAACTCCGACTTTGCCTGGTTGATTTTTTGCTGTATGGCGGCCAGTCTGTTCGATTTTTCCAGCTCAAGGGCCTCAATCCTGCCGGTCTCTTCGGTTTGTCCGATCCGTTCTTTTGCCGCGAGGACTTGAATGCCCAGGTTATCTTCTTCAATGCCTTGTTGAATGCGGGCGTTGATCACTTCTGCGAGAGGCGTCCCTTTTTGGACAAATTGCCCGGGAACGACCAGGACCCGGACAATTTCTACAGGGTAATCCAGGTTGATATCGGTTTCCTTATTTTCGGCAAAACCATAGAATTCGACCTGAGCATGTTGGTATTCCATCAGGGAACGGTATATCAGCACGGAAACGATAACCGCAAATAAATAAACCGGATTCGCAAATTTCCAGAAAACAGGATCAGGTTTCATCCCTGCGTTTTGTAGATTTTAAATTGATTTTCTCAATGCCTTTTGTTTCCGATAACGCCCGGCTCAACTCCTGAAAATTCGTACGCTTTTTCAATATGACCATGAAAGCGAGCCTTTGCCGGAAACCGCGACCGGCTTCTTCGACCGCTGGATCATCTTCCTCCGAATTGAGCAAGGTCATCTCTACCTGTTCAAAACTCCTGCAAAATCGCCTCAGCGTTTTTTCAATTATAAGGCTGAGGTCAGCATCCGACGACCGCACTTCAAATTTGAGCGCGCTGACGAGCGCGGGCTTTTTGCCGAAATAAGAAAACCTCAACAGCATCGCTGCCAGGCTAAAACATACCGTACCGACGATGGCCACCACAAATCCGTACATGCCGCACGCCAGTCCGGCCGCCAGTGAGGCAAAGGTAAACGTGATGTTTCTGGGGCTCCGGATATTTGTCCGGAACCGGATAATGGCCAGCGCGCCAAGGATTCCCAGCCCTCTCGCAATACTATCCCCTATCGCTTGCATTATGGTCGTTGCCACAATCGCAAGCAGGATCAGCGACTGCATAAAATCCAAAGACTGCTTGAGCGCAGGGGTACTGATCTGATAGGTCAAAACGATCAGACAGGCCAGCACAAAGGCCAGTGCGAAAGCCAGGATCACCAGATGGTGCCCGACATCGGCAGCGTTGCTTTGCTCTGCAACGAAGTCAAAGATGTTATTTCCCATTACATTAAGGATACAGATTGATCAGACCGGGTTATGGTCAGCTTGAGTTGCATGATCCTGGAAGTCGCTATTGAAAGTCATAAAACAAACCCAACAACGGAAACAGCTGATTCCCGTTGCGCGGGATGAAAACCGGAATACAAACTGTTCAATTCAATCCTCGTCGCAAAAGGGCCGGTTTACGGGATTACCGGGTGGAAATCCGGATCCCGGTTATTTCGATAACTTCTTGACGGCCTTTGAAGTCCACTTTTTGAGCTTGGCGACTTCGTCATCGGTTAATTTCTTGTCCGGATTGTTTTCCAAAAAGCGGGACGGCGGCATAGAGCCCTCTTCCACAACCGAGGCAAAGTCCTTCATTTTTTCGAGCTGCTTATCTGGCGACAGCGTGCTCAATTCATCAAAATTCAGTTTTTGCTTCGGCTTGTCGAATTTCGCATTGGAATTGTGGCATCCGTAACACTTCGACTGTACAATAGCGTCAATTTTCTTCGGCATCTTCAGCTTCATGCCTGCCGGCGAATCGGTAACGGCAAAACTCGACATGACCAGCAGACCGGTCATCAATATCAGGTAAAATTTAATCGTTTTTTGCATGGTCGTAAATTTAGGATCAGGTAATCAGATTTTTGTGATGAATGAATTTGGCGCTGCCGGCCCCTTTGCGATTCGGAGGATTGAAAGCCAATTTTACAAAATACCGGATAACCGCCATAACATTTGTTGCCGAACCCGGCAATTTTGTCGCTCTACTGGCTTTTTGCGCAGCGGAACCCCGTATGATTGAGCCCCGTATCCGGGCTGGACCCCATCCGGCGGGCGTTCCGGTAACCCGAGCAATAATCTTCGCTGCACAAAAAAGACCCGCCGCGCAACACCTTTTCCTGCTGGAACGGCATGAACGGATTGTTTGCCTGTTCTGCGCCTTTTGTATTGGGCCGGGAAGCTTCCGGCGACTTATAAAAATTAAAGTCAAACCAGTCGCTGCACCATTCCCACACATTCCCCGCCATATCGTACAGACCGTATCCGTTGGGCGGAAAGGATTTTACCGGAGCAGTCCCGTAATAGCGGTCTTTAAGCGTATTCTGATACGGGAAAGGGCCCTGCCAGAAATTGGCTTTGGGTTCGCCTTCCGCAACGGGATCGTTTCCCCAGGGGTAAACGGCATCTTTAAGCCCGCCTCTGGCAGCCCACTCCCATTCGGCTTCCGTCGGCAACCGTTTGCCTTTCCATTCGGCGTAGGCCAACGCGTCTTCCCAGGCGATTTGCACCACCGGGTTATCCATCCTTTCCCGGATATCGCTGTCCGGACCATCGGGGTGACGCCAATTGGCGCCGATCGTCCAGGCCCACCACTGGGAGGGGTCGTCCAGAGATACCCGCCGGGAGGTGGGTTGGAATACCAGCGCTCCGGGTTGCAACAGGCTGTCGGGCGGTCGCGGCGTACCCGGCGGCAGCGACGCTTCCAATTCCGCCCAACTTACCGGCCGCTCCGCAACGGTCACATACCCGGTAGCTTCCACGAAAGCTGCAAAAGCGCGGTTAGTGACTTCGGTTTCGTCCAGCCAGAAGCTGTCAATTTCAACATCGTGTTTGGGGAATTCATTCGGGTCAGCCTGACTGTTATCCCCGCCCATATTGAGCATACCGCCGGGGATCAAAACCATGCCGTCTTTTTTGATTACAGGCCGGGCCGCACCTGCCGTCCCTTCACGCCGGATGCCGTCGTTCCGACAAGCACTGTAAGCACAGGTCAATGTGACCAGGATAAGTATTTTTTTTAACATCTGACTTCGTATTGGCCCGCATTAAAACAGGCATTATTCCCGCTAAATTCCGATTTTTTCGCCGGCGACGGTAATCCCTGATCATTTTTTCAACCTATGCCAATAAGCCAAATCCGGCCAATTAACCCCGCTTTTGTCTAGTGGCTTACTAATCCCAGACCGTAGCTGCGATCAATTTCCAATATATTTGCCTTTCCGCTTAGTTCCACGAATTACCAGAAATATTATTGTATCATTTTTAAATATTAAAACCGACTGATTTATGAGAAGGTTCTACTTGCTTCTGGCAGGCTTGTTCCTCTTTGGGATGTCTGCATTTTCACAAATAACCTATGTCAAGACGGGTGCGTCCGGCGCTAATACAGGCGCTTCATGGGCCGACGCCTATCCCGACCTCTCAACTGCCCTGGCCAATACCGCCACCGGTGAGATCTGGGTCGCCGGCGGGGTTTACAAACCCGGAACCGACACGCTTTCCCGTTTTGAGATCGGCAATGCCGTCGCGATTTACGGCGGATTTGCCGGAACGGAAACTATGCTCGATCAACGCGATCCGGCTGCGAACCCCACCATTCTGGACGGTGATGTCAACGGCGACGACACCGCAGGGGATTTCGACAATAACAAATCCGATAACGTCTTCCACGTAGTTTACGTCGACAGCCTGATCGCCGATCCGGTGATCCTCGACGGGTTCACCATCCGCAACGGCCGGGTCTATGCCGAAAGCGATACGCTGGACGCCTATTTCAGCCAGGGCGCCGGACTTTGGGCCTTCAGTACGGTCGATGTGAGAAATACCACCTTCACCCAAAACATCGGCGGCGCCGGTGCGGCAGCGGTGATTCTGGGTGAAAACGCCGCCGGCTCTTCTTTTGACAACGTCGTTTTCGACGCCAACCAGGCCTACAGCAACGCCGTTTTGCTGGCTGTCCTCACGTCGGACCTCTCCCTGAACAATACCGGTTTCACCAACAACCTGACTGAAAACGGGTCGTTCCAAACGCTCTTCAGCGCCAATATCTCGATCGACAACTCCCACTTCACCAACAACCAGGATACCGTAACCGGCGGTTTCTCCTCGGGCTTGTTCCTGTGGCAATCGATCAACCTGACGGTTTCCAATACCGAATTTACCGGTAACTCCGCCACCAGCGCCCCGGCAGTCTATATCGACGGTCGCGACATTCAGGCGGACGGCCTCGGCGGATACGATTTCAACAACGTGACGTTCGCCGACAATACCATCGCCGGCGGACGGGGTACCGCTTATTTCTTCCAGGCCAACGACGTGAACTTCAAACACGCGGAATTCAACGGCAACCTGTCGCCCGGCGGATTCGCAACCGGCATTTACAGCCGCGGCGATTCGCTCGTCCTGCAGGATGCGGCCAATTTCACGATTGACAGCAGCATGTTTGTCAACAACGATACCGACAACAGGGGCGGCGGGATCTACTTCCACAGCAGTTCTGCCCGCGTAACCGAAACAACTTTCGACGGCAACAACGCCGACGTGATCGGCGGCGGCATCTACCTGGTCGATGTCACGGGCGCTCCGGCCACTTTCCTGGAGATCGAAAATTGCAACTTCACCGGAAACACCTCCGCTTTCGGCGGCGGCATCGGCCACCAATCGGATTTTTCGACCCTGACGCTTAAAGGTTCCAACTTCGAGAACAACATGGTCAGCAGCAGCGGCGCGGCGGCTTATCTCGGCCCAGGCGTTGAAGCGCCCATGACCATCGAGAATACGACCTTCGTCAACAATAATGCCAATGCAGGCGCCGGGTTCATTTACTTTACCGACTACTCCGACCTTACGGTGAACGGTTCGGTTTTTGAAAACAACACCACCGCCAATGACGGCGGCGGCATGTACATTTCCAGCGTCGGCGCCAACATTATGATTGACGATACGCAGTTCAGCAACAACTCCTCTGCCGGTTACGGCGGCGGCGCCATCATGCTGTTTGCCGACAGCAGCGATGTGAACATCACCAATAGCGACTTCACGGAAAATATCGGCTCCACCGGCGGCGGCGGCGCCATCTATTTCGGCTCCCAGGACGGGTTCCTGACCGTAGAGAACACCGCTTTTACCGGTAACGCCAATTCATTCGGCGGCGGCATTGCCAATTTTGGGACCGGTAGCCTGGCTACGTACAAAAACTGCGAATTCCGGGAAAATCAGGGCATTACCAGCGGCGGCGGCGCTATGACCAATGGTTTCGGCGTAACCCTCGACGTGCAAAACTCTGTATTTGAAGCCAATACCGGTACGGTCGGCGCGGCTGTTCGCGTACAAAATGACGATATCGTAACTTCTTACAAAGGTTCCACTTTTGATGGGAACATCGCCTCCTCCGGCGGTGGCGCGCTCTTTGTCTTCGGCACCAACCCGACCACGATCGACAGCTGCTCATTCCTCAACAACCAGGGCCCTACCGGCGGCGCAGTCTACCTGGCCAACGACACCAACCTGGTGGTCCTTTCCGAAATTTCCAATTCGGTTTTCCGGCTGAATACTGCCGGCTCGCAAGGCGGCGCTATCAATCACGGCAATGTTAATATGAACATCAATAATTGCCTCTTTACCGGCAACGCGGCCAGCGATACCGGCACCGGCGGAGCCCTGTCCATTAACTCCTCGGATACCTCCGACGTTGTGGTCAATATTTTGAATTCTACCTTCTCTGAAAACCTCGGGGCGCTGGCCGGGCATTTTTCGGTCTGGACCGACCCCACAGAACCGGGCTTCAGCAACGCAACCGTGAACCTGGCAAACAACATCTTTTACAGCCTCGGCGACAAGAACTACGCAATTGAGGACGGCACGCCTGTTGTGCTCTCGCTGGGCGGCAATATGTCGCTTGACCCGGAATCCACGCTGGATGTTTACCTGACCGAAGCTACCGATAAACCCGGGGAAGACCCCCTGTTCGTCGACCCGACCGGCTTCCTCGACCCGGACGGCATTCCCAACCTGCACCTGACGGCCGAAAGCCCTGCTATAGATGCGGCTCTGCCCGAATACGCAACGGCTTTCGACCTCGACGGCAACCCGCGTCCTTTCGGCGCCGCACCGGATATGGGAGCCTATGAATTTACCATTGTCCGCGCTGAAGAAGTCGTGCCCAATGAAGGCCTGCTGACCATCGCACCGAACCCGGTGAAAGATGCTGCCGTCCTGAAGTTGAAAGGCGCATGGGAAGGCGCCCTGACCATTCGCATCGCCGATCAGAACGGCCGCGTACTGCGTCAGATCGCTGCCCGGAAAACCGGTGAACAATTGACCGAACAGGTGGACGTAACCGGCTTGCCCGCCGGCGCCTACCAGGTGATGGTCACCGACGGCCGGAAAATGGTCGTAACAGCTATGATCAAGCAATAAGCCATCGCTTCCGGGTAAAAAACTTACCCGGATAAACTGGCCGGGAACCATGTCGGATGATCCGGCGACCAGGCAATTTCAATCGCTTGGATGCTTCGACATGGTTCCCCTATTTTTCCTTTCCGATCCGGATTCCGCCCTCCTGCCAAACTGGATCCCCGCGGCCCGGCCTTTCAAATCCTCGCGTTTTGTCGATTGGATTGCATATCCCTGAATGCCCGTAACCTCCAATTAAAAATATATTTACAATACTGTGGCAAATGCACGGCAATTGCTACTTTTACCCCTCTTTTAGCAACGCTTAACAAAATCCAATCCAATTATGAAAAAACTTTACTGGCTTATTGCAGGCATGCTTCTTATTAGCGCGACTGCTTTTTCACAGGTCGTTTATGTAAAGGGGGATGCATCCGGAGCGAATGACGGAACCTCCTGGGCTAACGCCTACACCAACCTATCCACCGCTTTAACGAATACCACTTCCGGTCAAGTTTGGGTTGCCGCCGGCACCTACGTACCCGGCACGGACACGCTGTCCAGCTTTTCGATCGGCAGCGCTATCGCCGTCTACGGCGGTTTTGCCGGTACCGAAACCTCTGTCGACCAGCGCGACCCCGCCGCCAACGTAACCATTCTGGACGGTGACGTAAACGGCGACGACGTTGCTGATGACTTCGATACCAATAAATCCGACAACGTTTTCCACGTCGTTTACGTGGACAGCCTGATCGCCAGCCCGGTGATCATCGACGGTTTCACCATCCAAAACGGCCACAACCACGCGCTGGCCGACGGTGCGGAAACTTTCCTGGAGCGCGGCGCAGGGATATGGGCCTACAGCCCGGTTGCGGTCAGCAACTGCATGTTCACCAACAACTCGGGCGGCGCCGGATCGGGTGTGGCCCTGATGCTGGAAGGAACGGTCGGCTCTTCGTTTGAAAATGTCACCTTTGACGGCAACCAGGCCCACGAAGCCGGCGTCGTCTATGCTTTGGGTACCGGTGACCTGATGCTGAACAACGTGACCTTCAGCAACAACCTCGTCGACGGCGGCGCTTTGTACTCCGCTTACTCCGCCGGCGTTACCATCGACAATTCCAACTTCGTCAACAACACGGATACCGTACCTTCGGGTTTTGCCGCCGGCATGTTCCTTTGGCAAAACGTTGACGTGCTCGTTTCGAATACCGTTTTCTCCGGTAACTCGGCGGACAATGCCGCAGCGTACTACATCGACGGCGCCGAGATCCAGGGAGACCTGCTGGGCGGTTATACCTTCGACAACGTTACGCACGACGGCAATACCGTTACCAACGGCTTCGGCGTAGGTTACTTCTACAATGCCTACGACGTCCATATCACCAATTCTGCCTTTGTCAACAACAACTCTCCGGTTAACGCTGCCGGCCTGTACGGCAACGGCACTGAGGTGACAGAAGAGAACCAGGACCCGGCCAACTTCGTGGTTGAAAATACCCTCTTTGAAAACAACTTCACCAGCGGCCGGGGCGCAGGGGTCTACTTCAACAACCTTTCCGCCAGGATCAACGGTTGCGACCTGCTCAACAACACGGGCGGCGTTATCGCGGGCGCTATGTACATCCGCAACCTGACCGGCGCGCCGGTTTTCACGGTTGAAGTGGACAACAGCAATTTCAACAACAACTCCGCACAATACGGCGCCGGGATCGGCCACCTCGGCAGCAATTCTGAAATGGTGATCAAAAACTCCCATTTCGAAGAGAACTCCGGCACGCAGGCCGGCGGCGCTGTTTATTTCGGCGCTACAGGCGTTCCAACTGTCATTGACAGCTCAGAATTCATCAACAACTCGAACGCCTTCGGCGGAGCAGTCTGCAATTTTGCCGACGGCGCTCAAACCATCTTCCGCAACTCCCTGTTCAAAGGCAACTCCGTGTCGAGCAGCGGCGGCGGTATGCTGAACGGTTTTGACGCTGACGTGGTTGTTGAAAAATGTACCTTCGAAGCCAACGTTGCCGCTTTCGGCGGTGGTATTCGCGTTCAGAATGATAACGTACCTACATACGTATACGGCTCAACCTTCGACGGCAACATGATTTCCGGCGAAAGCTCCGGCGGCGGTATCGGCGTGTTCGGCGTCAGCCCGCTGACCATCGACAGCAGCTTCTTTGTCAATAACCAGGCCGGTGGCTCCGGTGCAGCCGTATTCGTCGGCCAGGACACGACCCTGCCGGTTTCACTGTCCATCGATCGCTCCCTCTTCCGTCTTAATACGGCAACCAATCAGGGCGGCGCACTCAACATCGGCAATTTCAACACCGAAATCAATAACTGCCTTTTCACCGGCAACGCTACCAATGACCCGGGTACCGGCGGCGCTATTTCTACCAACGCTTCCGATACGGTTGAGATCGTAGTGAACATCTACAACTCTACCTTCGCGGAAGA
This sequence comes from Lewinellaceae bacterium, assembly GCA_020636325.1. GTDB lineage: Bacteria > Bacteroidota > Bacteroidia > Chitinophagales > Saprospiraceae > JACJYC01. The sequence goes on along the minus strand of JACJYC010000002.1, from coordinate 787,889 downwards.
CCTGGGCGTACTCTCCGGCGAAATTGCCACATGGACCGATCCGACCACCCCGGGCTTCTCCCTGGCTACCATCAACCTGGCCAACAACATCTTTTACAACTCAGGCCAGAAAAACTATGCCATTGAAGACGGCGAAACGGTTGTTCTTTCACTCGGCGGCAACCTGGCCATCGACCCCGACGGCACGCTGGATATCTACCTGACGGAAACTTCCGACAAATTGGCCGAAGACCCGCTGTTCGTTGACCCGACCGGCTTCGGCAACCCGGATGGTATTCCCGATCTTCACCTGCAAGCCGGCAGCCCGGCCATCGACGCCGCTTTGCCCGCTTTTGCATCCGCTTTTGACCTCGACGGCAATCCGCGCCCGCAAGGCGACGGTCCGGATATCGGCGCTTATGAATTCACCATTGTTCGCGCAGAGGAAGTACTGACCAACAACGGTCTGCTGACCATCGCTCCGAACCCGGTGAAAGACGAAGCCGTACTTCAGGTGAAAGGCGCCGGCCTTGAAGGCGCACTTACGGTACGCATCGCTGATAACAACGGTCGTGTACTCCGCCAGATCGCCGTTCGCAAAACCGGCGAACTGCTGAGCGAAACCATCAACGTTGCAGGCCTGCCCGCAGGCGCGTACACCGTAATGGTGACCAACGGCAAACAAATGGTGGTCAGCACGATGATCAAGCAGTAATTTTTGTACGTCAGCTGTGAATTGCAGTTGACTGATATACGCGAAAAAGCCCCCGGCAACCATGGTCGCCGGGGGCTTTTTCTTTTCAGGTCGCTGTGCTGTCACAGCGCATCTTCTTTCTTGCGCGCAGCCAGTTTGATCGCCTTCCGGACGAGCAATTCACTTCGTATGTACCGGTATGCCTCTCCTCCCGCCAGGATCAATGCTCCCGAGATGAGCAGGGTGTTGCTGGTGGCGGACAACAAGGGCACGTAGATCGGATAAAAAGGCCTGGCAAAAAGAAATTCAACCGAAAGCAGGAGGATAATCACCAATGCCAGGAATACGGATATGGCTCGCGTGATATTCACCAGCCCCGGACAAAGCTTCCGGCAACAGCGCTTCAGCAACAATCCGCATGCCTTGTTATGGGGTTCTATGCGGATCAACTCCCCTAAAACAGCTTCGGCTCTCCGGTAACTCCCCACATGATAAAGGGAAGCGCCTTTTCTCAGCAAGGTATCCCTGAAAATATCCCTGTCGCCCACCAGAAAAATATTCTGCCGGATCACCGTTTCCAGCACAGGGTCGGCCATTACCAGGTGCTCGCGGTATTTGCCGCATTCGAACAAGGCTTCGGTGTAGGCCAGCGTAATTTCAAAATATTCCTCAAAATCCAACTGACCGACGGCGGTTTCGTTTTCTTCGTAATAGCGTACGATCTCCCTGAAAGCGTTGGGAGGGATTGCTTTGAAACGGCGGTATGCCGCAGAATGGTATGTCTGATACGGCGTCAATCTGCTGGCGTTAAGGCATATAGAACCGGCTTGCTGGGGCTGGCATCCACTTCGAAGCCGGCGATCTGAATATTTAATAAGTATAACCCATCGGGTATGGAATTGTTGACATAAATAAGCTCGGTGATCGTACAGTTTTCCCGTATTTTGTCCGGAAAACGCCAGAAAGCCTTGTGCGCGAGCAAGCGGCCGCCGTCCTCTTCCCGATCCACCGACGGCAAGTCGATCAGCAGGTGTTCCACTCCGGCTTCAACCAGCAACGCAACAGCCTCACTATCGATATACGGCGGATTGGTCCCTGAATAGTGCATTCGCTGCTTGAACCCGTCATTCGGCAGGGTCCTTATTACCAGCGCCGGCGGCACCTCCCCTTCCAGTGCCTCTTTTATTTGCTGAAGGCCGATCACCCGGTCGCCGTTTTCCATCCTGACCGGATACAGGCTGACCAGGCGGGCCGGAAAAATAAATTGGCGCAGGCACCGGTTGATCGTATATTTTTCTTTGGCAATGTGGCCTACGCATTCGGTATGCGTGCCGTTGCCATGGGGATTGAACCTGATATTGAGAAAATTCACCACCCCGCCCCGGGCTGTGGATCCGATAAAATCGCCGGCCACAACGGGCTCCGCTTCCATCGGCGGGGCATAAAAACAATTGACCCCGCTGTACCCCTCCTCCAATGGAAGACCGATATCCAGCGGCTTTTCCAGGTTGCAAAGGAAATTTTTGTGGCGGTATCGGATCATGGCTTCCATAGGCGTTGCTCCCGGTTTCAACCGAAAATTTGTTTCAGGGTTTCATAGGCTTCCGGCAAAATGGCCTTGAATCGCTGGGGAAAGGTAAAAAACCAGGCTACGGCGACCGCCTGGACATCCAGCGGTTCGAGGTTGATATAGCTCACCAATGCGCTTTTTTCGACGCCGCCGACCTTTTCCAGCAACGGCCATTGATCGTCCTCCATTTGCGGAAAAGTCACCTCCGGAAAGCAGATCCGGTATGCCCTGGCGTATTCGTACAAACCGACATTGAAATATTGAGCAGGCTGCAGCGTCCCTTTGATCAAATGTTGAATGGAAAAGATCAGGGTGCTGTTGGCGCCTTCTTCATAGAGCTCCGATGCATGCAGTTGATCCGGGTGAGCCGGCGTAGAGAAAGGATGCGTGTAAACCACCAGATGCTCAAATTCCCTGAACAGGTAATCCGTCCGGTTGAGGGTGAGCAGGGCAGCGTTGGAGGATGCCAGCGCTTTGACGTCTTCGGTCAGTTTTTCCAGGCCCTGGGGGATAAAGTCCGTAGCCGCCATGATCAGGGCCGTGCGTTGCCGAAAGCGCAATTTCAGCACGTCCGGCAATTGTTGGTAATAAGGATGTCTGGTTTCAAAAAATTTTCGCAGCGGCCGGCTCAGGTCGGGCGGATTCTTCTGGTAAAAATACCAGTTGATTTGTGGAGACATGACAAAGATCAGGGCCAAAACCAGCAAAACCGGAAACAGGTAGATCGTGTACTTATTATCTACCTCCCAGGCCAGGTAGAAAAAAAGTGCAGCTGAAATCACAAAAGGTATGGCAATTATCCTGGATGGAGACATAGATGATTTTTTGAACGAATATAGATGAGAACGCAAACCAATCCGCTTTTTTTCTCCTAAAACCGAAAAATCATTATTATTTTTTTTCGCCGGGGTTGCGCAACACAAAAAAACCATGTACATTTGTCCCGCTTTTTAAGCAAGGTCGGTGCGGTAGCTCAGTTGGTAGAGCAATGGACTGAAAATCCATGTGTCGGCGGTTCGATTCCGCCCCACACCACAAAAAGATTCTAAGTTAGCAAAATGATCCTAGTGCATCATCATCGTCATCATCATTTCATTGCCGCCTTCGGCAAATGGTGACGCCTGTGCGCTAAGATTCCAAATCAAACTCACAGGAAAGAGGTTTGCCGTTTGCCGGTAAACCTCTTTTTTTTTACCCAATCCGCTCATGGAAAACAGGCTCAAAATCGCAGTGCAAAAATCGGGCAGGCTCCAGGAAGAGTCGCTGCAACTGCTCAAAGAATGCGGCATCCGGATCGATAACGGCAAGGATCAACTCAAGGCCAGCGCCCGCAATTACCCGGCCGATATTCTGTTCCTCCGAAATTCCGATATTCCCCAATACCTGGAAGACGGGGTAGCCCATATCGCCGTTATCGGCCAAAACACCCTGGTCGAAAAACAAAAGGACGTAGAAGAAACCCTGCTGCTCGGGTTTTCGAGATGCCGCCTCTCGATCGCCGTACCCAAAGGCACACCTTATGACGGTGTACAGTTCCTGCAGGGTAAAAAAATAGCGACCTCCTACCCCAACTCCCTTGCGCTGTTTCTGCAGGCGAATAACCTTCAGGCGGAGATCCACGAGATCTCAGGTTCGGTCGAAATTGCCCCCAATATCGGGCTGGCCGATGCCATTTGCGACCTTGTCAGCACCGGCAGCACGCTTTTCCAGAACGGGCTCGAAGAAAAAGAAGTCCTCCTTCGGTCGGAAGCCTGCATTGCCGCCTCCAGGCGAATTCCGGACAATGTAAAACCCCTGTTCGAAAAACTGGTCTTCCGCATTAAATCGGTGCTGGCCGCCCGCAGCCACAAATACCTGCTGATGAACGCCCCCAACGAATGCCTGGAGCGCATCATCGAAATCCTTCCGGGCATGAAAAGCCCGACAGTCATGCCGCTGGCTACCGAAGGATGGAGCTCGGTGCATACGGTCATCACGGAAGACCGTTTCTGGGAGATCATCGAACAGCTCAAGGAAAACGGCGCCCAGGGCATCCTGGTCGTTCCCATCGAAAAAATGATCCTCTAATCATAAATCCCGGTCTGCCATGGAATTATTCTTATACCCTGAGCGGCAAAACTGGAGCCGGATCCTGCAAAGGCCGGCACTGGAAACCAACCGGCTGGAAGCCGCAGTGGAATCGGTGCTCAACGCTGTGAAAACCGAGGGCGACGTCGCAATCCGCAGGTTTACGCGGCAATTTGACGGCGCCGATTTGCCGGAATTCGCTGTCAGTCCGGCGGAAATGGAGCAAGCTGTTGCTGAAATCTCACCCGGCCTTCAGGCAGCGATCCGGACTGCACTGCGCAATATCGAGTCATTCCACGCACAACAAAAAGAAGAGGTCCGGATTGTAGAAACCATGCCCGGCGTGCAATGCTGGCGGAAAAGTGTCGGGATCGAACGGGTCGGCCTGTATATTCCCGGCGGAACGGCGCCCCTGTTCTCTACGGTACTGATGCTGGGTATCCCTGCTCGTTTAGCGGGCTGCAAAGACATCGTGTTGTGCACCCCGCCGGGAAAAGACGGCAAGGTCAACCCCGCCATTCTGTTCGCAGCCCGCCTGGCCGGCATAACGCGCGTGTTCAAAATCGGCGGCGCTCAGGCAATTGCAGCCATGGCCTACGGCACGGAAAGCGTACCCAGGGTCGATAAGATCTTCGGGCCGGGGAACCAGTATGTGACCGCGGCCAAGCAAATGGTCGGCCGGCAGGGAACGGCAATCGATATGCCTGCCGGGCCGTCGGAAGTGCTGGTCTTCGCCGGCGAGGATGCCGACCCGGATTTTGTGGCCGCCGACCTGCTCTCCCAGGCCGAGCATGGGGTCGACAGCCAGGTCGTCCTGGTCGCGCTGTCCGAACCGATGGCCCGGCGCATCCAGGAGGCCGTTGTCCGGCAGCTGGCAGCGCTCCCGCGAAAAACAATTGCAGAAGGCGCTCTGGCCAAAAGCGCCGCGATCGTACTGGCGGCTGAAAAAGAGGCAGTCGAGCTGATCAACGAATACGCTCCCGAACACTTGATCCTGGCTTGTGAAAATGCCGGTGAGCTGGCCGGGAAGGTTGTCAATGCGGGTTCGGTTTTTCTGGGACATTATTCGCCGGAATCCGTCGGCGACTATGCCTCCGGAACCAATCACACCCTGCCCACCAACGGTTATGCCCGGGCTTACAGCGGCGTTTCCCTTGACTCCTTTGTCAAAAAGATCACGTTCCAGGCGCTGACCCCGGAAGGGCTGGCTAATATCGGCCCGGCTGTGATGGAAATGGCTGCCGCCGAAGCCCTCGAAGCCCACAGGCGAGCCGTGGAAGTTCGCCTCGGCAAACTATCGGTAAAAGCCGACTCGTCGGCGTCAGGGCGGGATATTCTTCCCCTCGTTCGCCCCAATATCCGGGACCTGAAGCCGTATTCCTCCGCCAGGAGCGAGTTTTCCGGACAGGCGTCCGTTTTTCTGGATGCCAATGAAAACCCGTTTGAAACCAGCCTTAACCGGTACCCGGATCCGTTGCAAAAGCAATTGAAAACCGCTATTGCAGCCGTTAAAGGTGTTGCTGAAAAACATATTTTTTTGGGCAACGGCAGCGACGAAGCCATCGACCTGCTGATCCGGATTTTTTGCGAGCCGGGAAAGGACAGCATTATCATCACGCCCCCCACCTACGGCATGTACCGGGTCAGCGCGGATATTGCCGGCGCAGGTGTCCTGGAAGTCCCGCTGCTGCCCGGATTTCAACCGGATGTGCAGGCCATTCTTGACGCCGCAGATAACCGCACCAAGCTGCTCTTTCTGTGCAGCCCGAACAACCCCACCGGCAATGCGCTCGATGAAAAAGCCGTACTTGGTTTGATCCGGGATTTTCCAGGTATTGTGGTGATCGATGAGGCCTATATCGATTTTTCAGCGCATCCTGGTTATGCGAAGAAGATTGATGAATTCCCGAACCTCGTTGTCCTGCAAACCTTGTCGAAAGCCTGGGGGCTGGCCGCCATCCGCCTGGGTATGGCCTTTGCCGGCGAGCCCATAATTGGCCTGCTGAACAAGGTGAAACCACCCTACAACATCAACGAACTGACCCAAAGAGCGGCGCTGGAAGCCCTGACTGCCCCCGCAGCCATGCAGGAACAGCTCAAGGTCATCCTTGACCAGCGGAATAGCCTGGAATTTTCCCTGAGGGAATTGCCTGCAGTGGAAAAGATCTATCCTTCTGATGCCAATTTCCTGCTGGTGAAGCTGACTGACCCGGCAGCCATGTACCGCCACCTGGCAGACGAGGGCATTATCGTGCGCGACCGTTCCAGGGTGATCCTGTGTGAAGGTTGTTTGCGAATAACCGTTGGAACACCCGAAGAAAATGAAAAATTGACGGCGGCCATGTTAAAATTATGCTGACATTGCGGCAATAGATCGATAATCCTACATTCCGCATTTTGCCAATGCATTCTTTTAGGACCGCTGCAAAAATTGCATTGGTTACACGGAAAACTGTTCACCCCCTTTTATCTCTACCCTGACAGCACTGTCCGTTTTCGGACGCCGATTGTCCATTTTTGGACAAAAATCAGATCGAGACCGCACAACAATACATTGAAAATCAAATACTTGAATCAATGGCATGATCATTGACGCTATCTGAACGGTACCATCAGACTGTGTTATGATCAAAAACAACCTGCTCATTGCCCTCCGGCTGATGTGGAAACACAAAGCCTTTTCCGTTATCAATATTTTTGGTTTGGCCGTCAGCATGTCCGTATGCCTTCTGGTGATCATGCTCATCAAGGATATGAACAGTTTTGACGAATTTCACCCAAACGGCGACCGCATTTACCGGATCAATACCACGGCCATCCGGAAGAGCGGCAACGCCGAATCCTATGCCTCGTCCCCCTATCCGGTCGGAAAAACGCTGGCGGAGAATTATGCCGACGTCGAAGAAGAAGTTCGCCTTGTCAATTTGCTCAACGGCGAAGTTACTGTCGACGGAAAGCAATTGCCCCTCCAAGGTTTTTTTACGGATCCTGCATTTTTTGACCTGTTCGGTTTCAAACTCCGGGAAGGAAACCCCGAAAACGCACTTTCGCAGCCGTTTTCCATTGTCCTCACCGAGGAGGCCGCTACCAAATTGTTCGGAGATTCGGACCCCATGGGCAAGGTGCTGACCTATCCGGAGACCGGCGACTTCAAGATCACCGGCATCCTGGCCGAACCGCCGGGAAAGTCGCACATCGAATTCGAAGCCCTGGCCTCTGGCGCCACCATACCGATCATGGAAAAACAGGGCGCCGTTTCCAGGGTAATGGACAACTGGAACAATTACTATTTCACCTATAATTATATTCTGCTGAAAAAAGGCGGCGCTCTGGAGGGACTTGAGAAGGGGCTTGCCGATATTGCCGGGAAACAATACAACGGACTGGCGCTGGAAAGCAGGGATGCGGGATACCGGTTCGAACTGCAACCGTTGGGCAAGATCACACCCGGGCCGATACTCTCCAATAACCTCGGGAGGGCGATGCCGGCCATTATGTTGTGGTTCCTGAGCGGCCTGGGCCTGATCGTCATGATCCTGGCCTGTTTCAATTACACGAACCTGACGATAGCCCGGGCATTGGTCCGGGCACGGGAGGTAGGCGTCAGAAAGGTCATGGGCGCTACCCGGTGGCAGGTATTCGCACAGTTCCTCGGTGAAGGCATTGTGTTTGCATTGGTTTCCCTGGGTTTGGCTTATATCCTGCTGAAGGGCATCCTCCCCGGATTTCGCCAGTTGGGTATGATCAGTTTCTTCGAGCTCGACCTGCATGAGGACGGCTTTTTAATCGCCCTGTTTGTCCTTTTCGCCATAGCTGTCGGGCTGATCGCCGGGTTGCTGCCGGCGGGATTCCTGTCCCGTTTCAAGCCCGTTGTCATTCTGCAAAAGCTGGAAAATATCCGGATCTTCCGCCGGGTCGGGCTGCGGAAGGCATTGCTGGGCTTCCAGTTCGTACTATCGCTGGTCTTTGTTTCAGTCGTGACCATCATGGTCCGCCAGACGGATTATGCCGTGACCAAGGATTATGGCTTTGACCGGGAGAACATCCTGAATGTGTCGTTGCAGGGTCAGCCGTTCGAGCGGGTTTCGCAGGCCCTTGGGCGGGTCCCCGGCGTTGTCCGGATCAGTGCCATTTCACACAATATGGGAACCTGGCAGGACAGCGCCGGGGATGTTTGGGTGAAAGAGGGCGACGATCCCCGCGGCGTCAGGGACTACAGCATCGATCATAACTATATCCCCAACCTGGGCCTTACGCTGCTTGCGGGGAGTAATTTCCCGGATGAACCCAACCAGCATCGGGAGAGATCGGTAATCGTCAATGAGAAATTCCTGGAAAGCTTCGGGCTCGGCACACCCGGTGAAGCGGTAGGCCAAACGATCTGGCTGGAGGACAGCACCCAGGTAGCCATCGCCGGTATTGTCAAGGACTTCCAGTTCAAACCCGTTGATTACGCAATTGAGCCGCTCCTGCTCCGGTACGTTCCCGCACGTTGGAACGTCCTCAACATCAAATTGAGCGGCAACAACGTCCCGGCGACCATTGCCGCCCTGGAAAAGGAGTGGAAAAAGCTTGACGAAACGCACGCTTTCGAAGCCCGCCTTTTTGACGATACGATGAAGGACACTTATGCCGATTACCGGGATATGACGTCGATCATAGCGTTTATTGCTTTCCTCGCCGTTACCATCGCCTGTCTGGGCTTGCTCGGCATGGCCATTTTCACGGCAGAGACCCGGGCAAAGGAAGTGAGCATCAGAAAGGTGGTCGGCGCCGGCGTATGGGACATCAGCAAGCTGCTCTCAAAAGGGTATTTCGGCATGTTAATGGCGGCTGTTGTGGTCGGCCTTCCGTTGAGCTTTTACCTGGGCGGTCAATTCCTGCAGGCATTTGCCTTCCATATTGATCTCAATATATGGGTATTTCTTCCGGGTATTCTGTTGCTGCTGATCCTGGGAATGCTTACCATTGGTTCGCAAACCATTCGCGCGGCATTGGCCAACCCGGTTGACAACCTGAGAAGCGAATAATCCGTCCGTCGGACTTTTGGCAGCTTCTGGAATAATAAGAATTATGATCAGGAATTATTTGATACTTGCCTATCGCAATCTCGCGGCCAACAAGCTGGTTTCCGGCATCAACATACTGGGATTGTCGATTGCCACGGCCTGCGTTGTGGTTGTTTTCCTTTTTCTCCAGAATTATTGGACCCTTGACAATTTCCATGTTAACGGAGACCGGATCTACCTGGTCGAATACCAGGTAGAAACCGATCAGGGCGTGCAAACCTGGGGTAACGCGCCGTCGGCAATGGCGGCCGTACTGACTGCCGATTTTCCGCAGGTGGAACGGAGTGTCAGAATGGAGCATCGCGGCGTCAGGGTATCTATGAACGGCAATAATTTTGAAGAGCGGATCACTTATGCAGATACCGGTTTCCTCAAAATGTTCACCTTCCCGCTTGCGATGGGCGACCCTTCCGCCTTGGCTGATCCGGATGCCGTCATATTGAGTTCCGCAACAGCAGAAAAGTACTTTGGCCGGGAAATGCCCCTGGGGAAATCGATTACTGTAACCGACGAGAACCACAGGAAAAGGCAGTATACCGTCCGGGGAGTGGCAGAGCCGTTTCCACAAAATGCCGGATTCTGGTTCAATATGCTGACGGACTTCAACAACCTCAACGACGAGCATTTGCCCGGCGCCTGGGCAGTTCATGTGAGCGGGGTATTCTTTCAGTTAAAACAGCCGGAAGCTTTGCCGGATCTGGATGGAAAACTTGATCGTTATACGGCCCTTTACAATGCGGATAACCCCGATACGCCGGCGAAGTCTTTTGTTTTTGAAAATCTCCGCCATCCGGCCGATAACGCTTATATGGTTTTCAACCGGCCGACTGAAGCGGCCCATCCGGCACTGGCGCTGATCTTTGGGTTGATTGCCGGGTTGATGATGGCGTTATCCTGTTTCAACTATGTGAATATTTCGCTGGGAAGCGCCTCCAGACGATTGAAAGAGATCGGCATCAGAAAGGTGATGGGCGGCGCCCGAAAGCAACTGGTATTTCAGTTTTTGACTGAAAATCTGGTGTTGTGCATCGGCGCCTTGCTGCTGGGCCTGGTATTGACCGACGCCGTCCTGGTTCCGCTGTTCAACCATGTCATGGTCATGAAAATAGACCTCTCCTTTTCGAAAAACGGGGCTTTGTGGTTTTTCCTGCCCGGGCTTTTGGTCTTTACCGGTCTGGCATCAGGAGCCTACCCGGCCTTTTACATATCATCCTTCAAACCCACAGCCATTTTCAGCGGCAAGGAGCGCTTCGGCGGTAAGAATATTTTTTCGCGGTTGTTCCTCACACTTCAGTTTGTCATTGCCTTTCTGGCGGTCATCACCGTTGTGGTACTGATGTACGCAGGTCGGTATTGGGCCGGGATGGATTGGGGTTATAATCCCGAAAATTCGCTTGTCGTCCAATTGGATGACAGCGATCAATTCGGACTGCTTCGGGATGAGGCCCTGAAAAGTCCGGGTATTGTGAAAATTGCCGGCAGCCTTAGTCATCTGGGGCGGTCAATGAGCCGGGAAACCGTTGTGATCGGGGATAAAAACACTGATGTTTTCCGATATGATGTTGGACCCGGTTATCTGCAAACCATGGGGCTTCCCCTTCAAAAAGGGCGCTTATTTGATGAAAACCTGGATCGGGACAGCAGCAATGCGATCCTCATCAACCAGACCCTTGCCGAAAACGAAGGTTGGTCAGACGCCGTGGGTCAGTCCATCCGAATAGACGGAGCAACCTATACCGTTGCCGGCGTGGTCGGGGATTTCAAATTTGTGGGCTCCGGCGCCAGACAACCCAGCATTTTTGTTATTGCCAGGGAAAGCGATTACCAATATCTCGTGGCTCGCTTTGCCCCGGGTAACGGCCAAAGGGCCGAACAAGACCTGAAAAAGAGCTGGAACAGGCTTTTCGATGAACCGCTCGTCAACTACTTTTTCCAAAAGGACGTTTTTGAAAATTTCTACCGGGCTTACAACAACGTATCAGCGAGCGCCGGATATTTGTCCGGGCTTGCCCTTTTAATCGCCTGTATGGGGCTGTACGGCCTGGCAGCTCAGCATTACACCCGCCGGGTCAAGGAAATGGGCATCCGAAAGGTACTGGGCGCCTCCGTTTCGCGGATCATCTTTCTGGCTAACCGGTATTTCCTGCTCATGCTGGTTATCGCAGGGAGCGTGGCAACCATAATCAGTTATGTCGGCATCAAATTGATCCTGAATAGCCTGAAAGAATATACCGGAGAGCTGGATCCGGGAATATTCCCCTTCCTGTTGGCTAATTTAATTGTGCTCTTCACGGCGGTAATCGCGGTTGGAAGGCAGTCATACAAAATAACAAATGTGAGTTTGTCTGATGTTTTAAGGGAGGAATAACGCCTGATGTGCAGCCCTTTTCGTCCCGCGGCATCTTTTAAAAGCAAATGATCGCCTGTTTGTACCAGGTTTGAATTAAATTTCCTGAATTTTCAAAACCAATCATTATGAAATCCTTCATCACCCGACATGCATTTCTCCTTTCTGCAGCTTTTTTGCTGCTTGCCGGTTCTTCCGCTTCAGGGCAACAAGGTTCCATACAGCAATCTTTTGAAAATATTGAGGTTGTAAAGATCAATATCGGTTATGGCGATCTTACCGTCGAAAAAAGCACCTCAGGCCGCGTAGAGGTCAAGGGCAAGTACAATGATGATGAAGTGGATGTGGAATTAAAAACAAACGGCGGCAAACTCTCCATCAATGAAAAATCCTCCTGGAAGGGCAATAAAAAAGAAAAGAGCGAATGGACCCTGAAACTGCCGGCTAGCACCGACCTAACGGTCAATATCGGCGCAGGCGAATCCCATATCAACGGATACGCCGGCGAACTGGAAGCCAATAGCGGCACCGGCGGTTTTCATCTGGCTGATGTCAAGGGTAAAATTCATCTGAACAGCGGAACCGGCAACATCGAGATCCAGGACTCGGACGGCAATTTCAACCTGAATTCCGGAACCGGCAATGTAAAGCTCGCCAAAGTGTCCGGCGCCATTTCCGCCAACAGCGGCACCGGCAATGTCATGGCGGATAACGTATCCATTACCGGCGATTCCGGGCTGAACTCCGGCACCGGCAACGTATCGCTCAGTCTCGGCAGCCCGATCAAAGGCGACCTCGCCCTGAATTCCGGTACCGATAATTCCCGGCTGAATTTTAACGGCTACAACTTCGACGGGACCCTCGTCATGAAATGCGGTAAAGACAGCGGCAAGATCGAAGCGCCGTTCGGGTTTGACAAGGAGGAAACAGAAGGCTCAGGCCGCTATGACAACACCCTGAAAAAGACCAGGAAATTCGGCGATTCAGCGGTCGAGATCACCGTATCAACCGGCACTGGAAAAGCTTCCGTTCAGAACAAATAAACCCGCTGCACCATGCTTGCAAACTATCTGAAACTCGCCTGGCGCAACCTGCTTAAAAGCAAGGGGTTCAGCTTTATCAACATTTCCGGGCTCGCCATCGGCATGGCCGTGGCCATGATGATCGGCCTGTGGATCTATGATGAACTCACGTTCAACCATTTCCACAAAAATCACGACCGCCTGGCGCAATTGTGGATCCACCAGCAGTTCAACGAAAATATCGGCTCAGGGCAAGCCATGTCCATACCTGTAGCCAATGCGCTTCGGACCGATTTTTCGGCGGACTTCAAAAACGTCTCGCTGGGGTCCTGGAATTTTGAACATCTTTTGACCTACGGAGACAAAAAGATCCTGAACGAAGGCATGTACGCCGAACCGATGCTGCCGGGCATGCTGATGCTGGACATGAAGACCGGCAGCCTGGAAAACGCATTGAAGGACCCTGGCTCGATACTGCTGTCCGAAACCCTGGCCAAAACCCTATTTGGGGATGAAGACCCTATGAACAAGGTCATCCGGGTCGATCAAAAAGCGGATGCTCTGGTCACCGGAGTGTTCAGGGACCTGCCCTATAACTCCACCTTTTTCCCGGTCAAGTTCTACCTCCCCTGGTCGCTGTACCTGACCCAGGAGCCGTGGATCCGGAACAGCCAGGAGCAATGGGGTAATCATTCCTTCCAGATTTTTGCCGAAATGGCTGACAATGCCGGAATGGCGCAGGTCTCCGGCAAGATCGTCAATGTGGAAAAGGACCACAACAAGGATGGGAATCCGCAGTTATTTCTGCACCCGATGGATAAGTGGCATTTGTATTCCAATTTCAAGGACGGCAAGAACATAGGCGGGCGCATCCAGTTCGTGTGGTTATTCGGCATCATCGGGGTATTTGTCCTGTTGCTGGCCTGCATCAATTTCATGAACCTGAGTACGGCGCGTTCGGAAAAGCGCGCCAAGGAGGTGGGCGTCCGCAAAACCGTAGGATCCCTGCGCAAGCACCTGGTCGGGCAGTTTTTAACAGAGTCGATCCTGGTGGCCGCGCTTGCCCTGGTCCTTTCCGTCGGGCTGGTCCGGCTGGCATTGCCCTGGTTCAACGAACTGGCTGACAAACAGATCAAGATCCCCTTCACCAACCCGGTTTTTATCCTCCTTGCGCTGGGTTTTGCCCTGATCACAGGCTTGCTGGCGGGAAGCTACCCGGCTTTTTACCTGTCTTCTTTCCGGCCGATAAAGATCCTGAAAGGCGTGTTCCGGACGGGGCGCTGGGCTGCATTGCCACGGAAGATCCTGGTTGTTGTCCAGTTTACCGTCTCGATCGTACTGATCATCGGCACCATGATCGTGTTCAACCAGATCCAGTATGCCAAAAACCGGCCGGTTGGTTATGACCGGGAAGGTTTGCTGCAATTCAACGTGAGTACCGGTTTGTACGGCAAATACGACGTCCTGAGGGATGACCTGTTGAAAACCGGCGCAGTATACGAAATGAGCCAGTCTTCGAGCCCCACTACGGGCATCTGGTCCAACCAGATCGGGTTCGACTGGGAGGGCAAGGATCCGAATACCCTGCCGCTTTTCGGCATCGTGGCTTGCTCCCATGATTTCGGGAAGTCTGTCGGATGGGAAGTCCTCCAGGGCCGTGATTTTTCCAGGGATTTCGCTACGGATACGGCTGCATTCATCCTCAATGAGGCGGCCGTAGAACTGACCGGACTGGACAATATAGTCGGAAAGACCATTCGCAAGAACGACAAACCCTACCAGGTCATCGGCGTAGTCAAGGACATGGTCATGCAATCGCCATACAACCCGACGGTCCCGACGATATTTTCGATCGATTATGAATGGGCCAGCATTTTCAATGTAAAGCTTACGCCGGGCGTGCCTGTACAGGATGCGCTGAAGAAAGTGGAAACCGTTTTTAAAAAGCTTGATCCCGATGCGCCTTTCGATTACAAATTTGCCGATGATGAATACGACGCCAAATTCCGGTCGGAAGAACGGATCGGCAAGCTGGCGCGGGTTTTTGCCGTATTGGCCATCTTCATTTCCTGTCTCGGGCTGTTCGGATTGTCGGCTTACGTGGCCGAACAGCGCACCAAGGAAATCGGCATCCGGAAAGTGCTGGGCGCTTCCCTGACCAATTTGTGGGCCATGTTGTCCAAAGACTTTATCGGCCTGGTGTTCATTTCCTGTTTTGTGGCTGTTCCGGTGGCCTGGTACTACCTCAGCGGTTGGCTGGCTTCTTATACGTATCGCATCGGCCTTCAATGGTGGGTATTTGTCATGGCCGGCGTATTGGCCGTAGCCGTCACCTTGTTTACGGTCAGCTTTCAAAGCATCCGCGCAGCACTGGCCAACCCGGCCAGGTCTTTAAGAAGCGAATAACCATAAACCTATGCTGTTCAATCACCTGAAAATCGCGTGGCGCTCATTGCGCAAGAACAAAATTTATGCCGCTGTCAATGTGGTAGGGCTGGCTGTAGGTATCGCTGCAGCTTTGCTCATTTTCCGGATGGTCAGTTACGAGCTGAGTTTCAATAAGAATTTCGCCAATTATAATCGGATAACCCGGGTAGTGGCTATAGACAAAACGCCCGAGGAAGGGGAGGTTTACACCGTATGCACCCCGATACCGGCCATGGATGCAATGGAAAGCACGGTCAGCCAGTTTGAGGCCATGGCGCGGGTCAGGGAAGTCTGGTCGTCCGTTACCATCCCGAATCCGGCCGGCGGACCTCCACTCAAAAAATTCGGCATTTCGTCTCCGGAACTCGGTTTTTTTGCTGATCCCGCCTTCTTCAAAGTGTTTGACCTCAATTGGCTGGCCGGCGATCCGGCTACAGCACTGGCCGAACCGAATACCATTGTCCTGAACCGAACCTGGGCGGAAAAGTGCTTCGACAACTGGGAAAAAGCCGTGGGGCAAACTGTTCTGGTGGATAATATCGTGCCGGTTACGGTCAAAGGGGTCGTGGCCGATTTGCCGGAAAACTGCGACTTCCCGCTGATGTATTTCATTTCCTATCCGACCCTGAAGGCCAATGCCGCCCTGTTTTTCTATCAATCGGAATGGGGCAGTTGCAGCAGTAACAACCAGGTATATGCCCTGCTCAGCGATCCCGGCCAGATGGATGCGGCAAACGCCGTACTGGCAAAGGTGGGCGAAAAAGAATACAGCAACCGAACCGGCCAACAGACCCGGCACCACATCCTGCAACCCCTCTCCGACCTGCATTACAACGAGAACCTGGGCCACTCGGGGTCGCATATCATCACCAAAAGCCGGTTGAAGGTGCTGGGTTCCATCGGGGTTTTGATCCTGATCATGGCCTGCTTCAACTTTATCAACCTGGCCACGGCACAGTCCTCGTTGCGGGCAAAAGAGGTGGGCGTCCGCAAAACCCTGGGCGGCCGACAAGGGCAACTCATCTCCCAGTTTATGAGCGAAACCGGCCTTATCGTAGGCATTTCGGTGTTGCTGGGTGCGGGGATCGCCTATTTCAGCGCGCCGCTGCTCAAACGCGTATCGGATGTACCCGACCAGTTGCCTTTTCTGTCCAACCCGATGGTATGGGGTTTTCTGGGATTAACGGCCGTTCTGGTCACGTTGCTGGCCGGCCTTTATCCGTCCATTTCCCTGGCGGGGTACGAGCCGGTCAAGGCCATCCGGAAAAATGTCACCCAGGGTCGCGCAGGCGGGGCCGCCCTCCGCAAATCGCTGGTCGTTTTGCAGTTCATGATCGCCCAGGGATTGATCATCGGCGCCATGATCACCATCCTGCAGCTGGATTATATCCGATCGCGGGACCTCGGGTTCAACAAGGAGCTCGTCTATACTTTTTCCTTCAATTCGGACAGCGCCAGCATTGCCCGGCAGGAAGCGCTCAAACAGCGCTTGCTTCAGATACCCGCAATTGAGTTGGTCAGCCTGAACAGCGATCAACCCTTTTCGGGCAACACCTGGTCGTCCAATTTCCGGTACGGCACACACCCTGAGGACGAACCGTTCAATATCGACCTGAAATTTTGCGACGCCGATTACCAGAAAACTTACGGCATCAAACTGCTGGCAGGCAAATGGATGGCGCCTTCGGATACCATGCGGGAAGCCGTGGTCAATATGACCTTGCTGCGCAAGCTCGGCATTGCCGACCCCGAAGAAGTGGTGGGCCAGAATATCCGGCTCGGCGGCAGGAGGATGCTGCGGATCTCCGGGGTTGCGGAAGACTTTCACACCCATTCCCTGCGCCAGGAACACGAACCGCTCCTGATGAGCACCCGCAAGGAGTTTTACTGGGAAGCCGGGATAAAGATCAGGCCGGACAATATCACCTCAACGACCGCCGCCATAAAATCCGCCTTTGACGAGGTGTTGCCGGAACAGATCTTTTCCGGAAGGTTCCTGGATGAGCGTATTGCCCGGTTCTATCAGGACGACAACCGCCTCTCAGCTACCTGCCGGGGCTTCGGCTTTCTGGCCATCCTGATCTCCTGCCTGGGTTTATTCGGCCTGGCTACCCATGCCGCCGAGCAGCGCGTCAAGGAGATCGGCATCCGAAAGGTACTGGGCGCTACCGTATCCGGCATCCTGGCCCTGTTGTCCAGGGATTTCCTGAAACTGGTCATGATCGCGCTGGTACTGGCTACACCCATCGCCTGGTACGCCATGAATACGTGGTTGAACAACTTCGTCTACCACATCAGCATCGGCTGGTGGGTATTTGTTTTTGCCGGATTGATGGCTGTGCTGGTCGCGTTTCTGACGGTGAGTTACCAGGCGGTCCGCGCAGCGCTGGCCAACCCCATAAAAAGCCTGAGAAGCGAATAGAAGTAGCGTGATACGGCCATTGCGTTGAATTAAAAAGGCGCTTTTTTGTTGAATGAAATCCGATTGACCATGATCAGCAATTATTTCAAAATTGCCTTCCGCAACCTGCTTAAAAACAGAGGATACAGCTTTATCAACCTGTTTGGCCTGACGGTTGGACTCACCTGTTGCACCGTGATCGGATTTTATATCTGGAATGAACTGAGTTTCGACCGGTATAACGCCAATGCGGACCGGATCTGGCGGTTAAGCCGGGAGTTTTTCAACCGGGACGGCTCCATGTCCCTTCACCTGGGCCACGTGGCGCCGCCTGTTGCGCCTTTGTTGAAAAATGATTTTCCCGACATCGAGGAGACTACCCGGCTTTTTCAGTATACCGGCACTTTCCGCAAAGACGAACAGCTCTTCATCGAGGATCAACTGTTCGTGGCCGAACCGAATTTCCTGAAAATATTCACCGTCCCGCTGGTCTCCGGCAGCCCGGAAACGGCGCTGAATGAGCCTTATGCCCTGATGCTCAGCGAAACTACGGCAAAAAAATACTTCAACGGCGCCGACCCGGTTGACCAGACCCTCAGGCTCGACGGCAGGTTCCTGTTTAAAATCACAGGCGTATTCAAGGATTTTCCCTACAATTCCCATTTTCATCCGGACATGCTGGCTTCTTTCGCCACGCTCAGGGATACCCTGATATATGGAGAGGAACAGCTGCGGACCAACTGGAGCAACAATGCTTTCTCTACTTTCTTATTGCTGCCGAAAGGATATCCGGCGGACCGGCTGGAGGCGCAGTTTCCGGCATTTCTGGACAAGAATATGCCGCGCTCCAATTCCGCGAATAATACATCCAAGCCCTCTGACCGGACAAGCCTGCACCTGCAACCGCTCACGGATATCCACCTTCGTTCGCACCTGGATTCGGAAATTGAGGAGAACGGCGACATCAGCCGGGTTTATATTTTTGCCGTCATAGCCCTCTTTGTGTTATTTATCGCCTGCATCAACTATATGAACCTGTCGACCGCCCGGTCAATGACCCGGGCAAAGGAAATCGGCATCCGGAAAACCGTAGGTGCATTCCGAAAGGAAATCGCAGCCCAGTTCCTGACGGAAGCTGTGGTTTTGGTCCTGGTTTCCACGGTGCTGGCCACCGGTCTGGCGCTATTGGTGCTGCCGTTCATCAATTCGCTTTTGGGGCAGGAGCTCCAGATCACCCATAGCATGTGGTTGACATTGCCTTTAGCGATACTCGGCATGGCGGTTATTACCGGTTTGCTGGCCGGTCTGTATCCGGCTGTTGTCCTCTCCGGTTTCCGGCCTATACAGGTGCTGAAAGGCGGCTCTTTCGAAAGAGGGAAGGGCGGGAATATGCGAAAAATACTCGTTGTGGGGCAATTTGCCGTATCCGCCGGCCTGATCATTGCCACGCTGGTGGTCTTTCGCCAGTTGAAGTTTATGCAGGATAAATCGCTGGGGTTGAACAAGGACCATATCGTTACCATGAATTTTTACACGCCCCTGGCCGCCAAATACGAAAGTTTCCGCAACGAATTGCTGGCCAATCCTGCGGTCAGGAACATTACCCGGAGCACCCGATTGCCCTCAACCCGGTTGCTCGACAGTTACGGGTCCGCCAAAGCCCAGCTGGAAGGCGATTCGCTGGAACAACGCGAAGTGGACCTCAAGTTCATCACCGTCGATCACCTTTTCGCGCCCACTTACGAACTGGAACTGGCCGCCGGCCGCAACTACCTCGAAGACCAGGGCAGCGATCGCTTCGAATCCTTCATCGTCAATGAAGCGGCTGCGCGGGGTATCGGCTGGCAATCGCCGGAAGAAGCCGTAGGCAAACGAATCCAATACGGCGGCCGCGACGCGCGGATTGTCGGCGTATACAAGGACTTCAACTTTGAGTCGCTCCACCAGGATATCCTGCCCATGATCTTTTTTATTCCGCGCGACAGTACCTTTTTCAACGACTTGTCCATCAAAATTGACGGAACCAGAACGGCGGAAGCGCTCGATCATATCAAGAAAACCTGGCAAACCTTTCTGCCGGATTTCCCATTCGATTACCAGTTTCTCGACCAGCAGTACGGCCGGCTTTACGAAGCCGAACAGCGCCAGGGCCGGGTATTTATCGGGTTTGCGCTGATCGCTATCCTGATCGCTTGCCTGGGCTTGTTCGGCCTGGCCGCTTTTGTGGCCCAACAACGGGTCAAGGAGATCGGGGTGCGCAAAGTGCTCGGGGCTACCACAGCCGGCATTGTAGGGCTTTTGTCGCGGGACTTTCTCAAGCTGGTCCTCGTGGCGCTGGTCATTGCCGTTCCCCTGTCGTGGTACCTGATGAACCATTGGCTCCAGAATTTTGCCTACAGGATCGGCATAAGCTGGTGGATCTTTGCCCTGGCAGGCGTGCTCGCTGTCCTGATCGCTTTTGTCACGGTCAGTTTCCAGAGTATCCGGGCTGCCCTCGTCAACCCGGTGGAAAGCCTGCGGAGCGAATAGCCGGGCTGACGTATGAAAGCCCTCGTCGAATAAATTTGAGCTTTTGGTAGGAGAAGTCTATTTTGACTTCCGCTGAGATCATCACCCACACAAACCCGACTGTCACGATGAGGTACCCGTACCCTTTTCGACTTATTTCCGTTTGCCTGCTGTCGATCCTTTTCCTGGGCCATAGCCGGGGTTCACCCGGTATTGACCCGGAAGAGGCCTTGCCCGTATTTTCATGCGGCCTGAGTTTCCCGCAGGGTATTTTCCTGAATCCGAATACCATTTATGTCCCCTTCAAAATGGTCGGCAGGTTGATTGCGGTGGAAGCCCAGGTGGACACCGTTTCCGGAATTTTTGTGCTGGATACCGGGGCCGAGCGATTGCTGCTCAACAAAAACTATTTCGGCTGGGATCACCGGATAAAGGACGTCGCAGCCTTTGGATCGACAGGCCCCATGGGACCGGTCTTGTTCAAAAAAGTGGATACCCTGCAATGGGATAACCTGTATTTTTTTGATGTCAAAGCCAATGTCGTCGACCTCTCCCACCTGGAAGCCCAGAAGAACATCCGGCTGGTCGGCATGATCGGCTATGAGGTATTGAAGGATTTTGAGGTTTTTTTGGACTTTCAGACCATGACCATCGTGATCACCCGGCTCGATGAAAACGGGTTCCGCATCGATCAAGACGCCATTCCGGAATTGCCCTATGACAGCCTGGGGTTCATGATGCGCAGGCACCTGATCATCCTGGACGCAACGGTGGACGGCGCCCGGCTGAAATTCACGCTGGACAGCGGGGCGGAACTCAACCTGCTCGACCGTTTGGTAAGCAGGAAGGTACTCGATCACTTTGAAGTGCTCAAACGGGTAAACATGCGCGGCGTGGGGCAAAACAGCGTAGAAGTGCTGGCCGGCAAATTGTACGATGTCGTCTGCGGCAACCAGACCAACGAGGCAATGGGCACCCTGCTGACCAGCCTGGAAGATATGAACAACGAGTTCCATACCCGTTTGGACGGCGTGATCGGCATGGAATTTCTTTTTCCCCGCCGGACCCTGATTAACTATAAGCAGAAAAAATTGTTCTTTTACAAAAACAATAACAAGCCTTGACCAAAGGGATGAAAAAAGGGATTTGCCTGTTGATCGGCTGGGTTTTCCTGCTCGCGGAAGGTTCAACCGCCGCGGTTGCCCAACCCGACAGCCATGCCGGGTATTATATCGATAAGAATACCGTTGTTTTCGTTTTTGACACGCGGGATTATGCCAAAACCCTCCTTTCGGAATCAGCAGACAAAATGGATTTTTCCGACCTCAACATCTATGAAGTTGCCCTGACCGGGGATTTCAACAACTGGTCGCGGGACGGATGGAAAATGAAAAAAACCGGCGCCTATACGTACGAGCTTCGGAAAAAGGTATCCGATTTCAACGATCGCTTTCCGATGGAATTCAAATACGTCATCAACGGCCTTTATTTTGCCGACCCAAAGGATATTTATCCGGACAAGCGAAAGTTTTCCAACAAATTCCTGACCGAGATCTACAACATGGCTTCCCAGGAGGTACAGCCTTCACCCACCGGCAACGCCTTTTTCTACCTGGACGGATACGAAAATGCCCGGGAGGTGATTCTGGCCGGCGAATTCAATAACTGGAATGAACATGCCCTTAAAATGACCAAAATCAAGGGCGGCTGGCAAACCCGCCTGGACCTGCCGCCGGGCCGGTATGAATACAAGTTCATTGCGGACGGCCAGTGGACTCACGACCCCGAAAACCCCAATTATGTCGGTAACGAACACGGAACCCTCAACTCCGTGCTGCTCATCGGTAAACGGGTAACCTTTGAACTCAAGGGATACGCCGATGCCGGGCAGGTGATGCTCGTCGGGTCGTTCAATAACTGGAGCCAGGTCAATATGGAGAAAAAAGGCGATTCCTGGTTCGTTTCACTGGACCTCGCAGGCGGCAAACACCTTTACAAATTCATTGTCGACGGCAAATGGGTGCTCGACCCCGAAAACCGGATGAAGGAAAATGATCACACCGGTATTTCCCATTCAGTCCTGATCGTCAGATAACCCGGTTGCGATTCGCAGGATCGCTGCCTGCCCGTCCAGCAGGGCTTCCTCTGTGTCAAGAAAGGTCGCCCGCTCCGCCAGCCCTGCCTCGGCCAGGGCTGCCCCGTACGCCCGGGCCAATACGCCGTCGGCCACAACCGTAAACGCCAAATTTTGTTCCCCAAGGAGGTCCCTGATTTCGGCGCCGATCAGCAACCCGCTCAGAAAGTGGAAATTGGCCGATCGCCGGGCCGGATCCGCCAGAAACCAGGCGCGCGTATGAAACGCCTGATTCAGCAGATTGCCCGTTATTCCCTGGCGAACGCCCGTTCTGAAGTGCTCATCCCGGTCCGGCGATTCCATCTTTTCTTCGGCGTTTATGCCCTGGGACAGGGTACTTTGCCGGGACAGCAATTCGAAGATTTCGCCGGTCATATAGGTCCTGAAACCGGTTGCCAGTCCGTTTTTGACGTGGATATGCTTGGAATGCGTACCGGGAAAAACATAAAGACCTTCCGTTTCAGCAGACGGCCTGGCCGCAGCGGCGCCGACGAGCAGCGTTTCTTCTCCGCGCATCACATCGTCAGGCGTACGCGCACCCGAGATTAACAGGCAGGCGCGTTCTGTACCGCCGGGCAATGCGATGGGGCGGAATTCCAGATCCGAGCCGTCGATGCGAAAAGGCAATGCCTTGTACGGCAGGTCGATCATGCCGATCGAAGAAGAAGCCATGCCCGAAATGACCACAGGAACCCCGGTCAGATCCAGACCGGTCAATTTCTCCAACTCAGCAATGCCGTTTTTAATAATCCGGGTGTAAAAGGCCTGCCGGTCTGCCGCCGGCCCTCCGGATTCCTGCCAGGCTTTAAAGGTGGGTTTTATCCCCTGCCGGTGCCGGACGGCGCCGTATATCGTCCGGGCGCCTGCTGACAGGCCTGCCAGTTTCATCCGGAAGGCCGAGGTCCCCCAGTCGCAGCTCAAAAAATAATCAACCATGCCTTTTGCAAATCTCGTTTGAAAAAATACGCCTGGTCAGGAAATGCTCTCCACAAATTTCCGGGCATTGGCGGAGATCTCGGCCAGGTAAGCTTCCGTCAGTGCTTTTTGGGGATTCACGAGGGCCGTGCCGATGCCGAAAGCGACAGCGCCCGCGTCCAGGAAAGAACGGATATTTTCAGCGGACACGCCGCCGGTCGGCATCATCGGGATCTGCGGCAACGGCGCCCGGATGCTTTTGATGTATTCCACACCCAGTATGCCGGGAAAAACCTTGATGATATCACCGCCGGCAATATATGCCTGGTAGATCTCCGTGGGTGTAAAAGCGCCCGGCATGCTCACCGCGCCCAGGTCCTTGGTTTGCCGGATCGTATCCGGATCGAGGGTAGGCGATATGATGAACCGGGCGCCGGCGCCTACAGCCGTTTTTGCGGCGGATGCGTCGAGCACCGTGCCCGCTCCGATGAGCATTTTATCCCCAAGTGCTGCGCTCAGGATTTCGATTGACCGGATGGCGTTCGGCGAGTTCAAGGTGACTTCCACCAGTCGAACCCCGCCGTCGTACAGCGCTTTTGATATATCCAACACGTCTGCAGAACCCGCTCCGCGAATGATGGCTACGATCTTGTATTGAAGGATCTGGTCCAATACTGTCATTAGAATATATGTTTATGGCCCTAAAAACGCCTGTTCGTCATCCCTGAAAACAGCATGAGCGCCACTTTATTCCGGAATGATTCCAATTTGTAAATATCCGCTACAAATTTGAAAGCGGCCTGTTTTGCTGACCCCGATCTTTGCAGTGAGATCGTATTTTTCACTAACAAATCGGGAAAATGAAAAAAGCACTTAAACTCATCGGCAAGATCCTTGGGGTTATCATCCTGTTGTTACTCATTGTTGCCGCTTACATCCAGTTCAGCCCTATCCCTACCTATGAGGCGAAGGCGCCGCAACTGACCGTCACACCGGACAGCGCCTTGATTGCGGAAGGCAGAAGGCTCGCCGGCATGGTTTGCAATCAATGCCATATGGCCGATAACGGCAAGCTTGAAGGGAAACTGATGGCAGACCTGCCCAAAGCATTCGGCAAAGCCTGGACGGGCAACATCACCAACGACCCGAAATACGGCGCCGGCAGGTACTCCGACGGAGAATTGGCCTATTTCCTCCGCACCGGGGTCAAGCGCGACGGCAAATACGCACCGCCCTGGATGCCGAAATTCCCGCACCTTTCTGACCAGGATCTGCACAGCGTGATCGCTTATCTCCGCTCGGATGCACCCGAAGTGCAGGCCTCCGACAAACAACACCCCGCGGCCCAGCCTTCATTCCTGACCAAGCTCCTCTGCAGGGTCGCTTTCAAACCCTTGCCCTATCCGGACAAACCCATTACGGCGCCTCCGATTGAGGACAAGGTCGCCTACGGCCGGTACCTCGTCACCGGTAAAGTGGAATGCTATTCCTGCCACAGCGAGAATTTTGCTACCATGAACATGATGGAGCCCGAAAAAACGCCGGGCTATTTTGCCGGCGGCAACCCCATTCCCAACCTGGAAGGCGTGATCATCAATTCCGCTAACCTGACCAAAGACCCGGAAACCGGCATCGGCTCCTGGACGGAGGAGCAATTCATCCAGACCGTCAAATTCGGCAAACGCCCCGACGGCAAACCGATCCGCTATCCGATGGTGCCTTTCGGTGGGCTGTCCGATGAGGAAGTATCTGCCGTTTGGGCCTATCTGCAAAGTCTGCCGGCCGTCCATCATCCGGTGGACAGGAAATGGTAGATCGTCTACAAAGCAGCAATTTATCACCCAGCGCTGTCATGAAGATCCTGGTAAAAAGCCTAGTAGATTCAGCATGCCGTGTCGGACACCTCGCAGGTGTCCGACACGTTACCAGAGGCAAGGAAGAACATCAAAAACACTACAACGGCCATTCCACCCGGAACAAAGGATTCCGAATGTTCCGATTATAGGCATCGAACAACGCCCTGGCCAGAATGAACTCATCCGAATCGGGCGGATAATCGTAAATCTTGTCCAACACCCGTTCCGCCTTTTCGCGATAGATCGAGTCGTTGTACAGTTCCATGGCCCGCTCCAGGGAGAGGATGACCTGCTGACCCTCGCGCTTTCCGTAGAACTGCTCCAACAGCGACGCTGAGGCCAGTTTCGGGGTATAGCCGTCCAGTTCGGGGCGTTCCCGGCCGTCGATGTTCAGGATGATATAGGGAGAATCGCCTTTGTATTCGTCGCAGGTTACCTTGTGCACAAGTGCCGTGAGCATATTGCCGAACCCGTCGTCTACCAGGCCGATGCTGTAATCCCGGAAGGCCTGCTTGTCGTTGTCATTGTAGACCACGTAGTGGCCAGGCCTGAATACCGGCACGCCTGAGGTAAGGAACCGCAGGTCGATGCTCCCCGAGAGATATGGTTTGCTCTCGAATGCATTCGCCAGGTCGCTCGCCATGCTCACTATGGTGGAGCCCGCCAGCAGGAAAGCGTTCGCCGGCGCAAAGACCGGCAGACCGGCAGCTGCCTGGAACAGGCCCGCTACGAGGTCGATATTCTCCTGTTGGATGGAATCGACCACCAGCTCAAACGACAAAAAGACCGTGGAAGAATCCAGTGACGGCGTATAATACACCACCGACGAGCCCGGCGAAAAAGCGCCCGGTTTTAGGTGCCGGTTATCGGTGATATTCTCCTGGATGAGGTTGACGGCCCGCGGCGCGGCATCGAAGGTCTGAAAGCTCTTGATCCCCGAAACAACCATCAGGTCCGGTTTGCCGCCGAACAGTTTTCTGGGCGCGTCGCCCGTATAAACGGTGAGAATTTCAACGGAAAGCGGCTTGCCGATGCCAATCCTGGAAAACTGAGGCGTTTCGGCAGCGTTCAGCACCTTCGCCGTTTCCAGGCTTTCCAGCGCGCCGTTGGACAGTTTTTTACCCAGATCCTCGATGTCGATCATGGATTGTTCGGATACAAAAGAGATGGCCATTATGGTTGTGGTTATGGATGAAAAGTATTTTTTTACGTCATATAAGATGCCCATCGCGCATCTCTCCCAACAATGGAGCAAAACAGCAATGAAACAATAAAAAGCTTTCTCAGGAAGTATGTGTGGAAACTGGAAAATAGAAGCGGTCTCGTAAAGTTAAAAAGGTTGAACGAAATGCGGCGTGAAAAAATTGAGCGGGGGCGGAATTTTATGGCTGCGAGCTGTAAACCATTTTGGAATTTGCTTAACCCCCTCCTCAAACCACCCCATCCCGAAAAACCCGCCCCACCGGCGCCGTATGCCCGCCCGTCAGCGTCACCTGGTGCGCTTCCACAACCTTGATATGCCGCCGGGCCACGATAAAGGATTTATGCGTCTGCACAAATGCATCGGCCGGCAACAACGCAAATGCCTGCGCGATATTCAGCCGGGCGACCACCCGCTGGTCGGTCGTATGGAAGGTGATGTAATTCCCGTCCTTTTCCAGAAAAATGATATCCTCCGTGCGCAGCGTATACAGCTTCGTCCCGCTTTTTACGTAGATCCGGTTTCCGGGCGCCGCCGGTTCGGGGTCCCGCTTTTCTTCTGCTGCCAATGCCGGTTCGCCGCGCTTCAGCCGGAATAGGTCGCGGGCTTTAATTACTGCTTTCAGGAATCGCTCGAACGCAACGGGCTTCACCAGATAATCCACCGCATTCATCTCATAGCTTTCCACGGCATACTCCGAATAGGCGGTCGTGAAAATGATCATGACCTGCTCGCCGGCCATTTCCCTGAATTTGAGCCCCGAAAGCTGCGGCATATTGATATCCAGGAAAACCAGCTCCACCGGATCGCGGCCCAGGCTGTCCAGCGCATCCAGCGCATTGCGAAACGAACCCGTCAGTTGCAGAAAGGGGATCTTCTCGCAGTGCCGCTGGATGATCTCCAGCGCTTTGGGTTCGTCGTCTACGCAAATGGCTCGCATCATGGAGTGAGTGGGATTTGCAGGTTGACGGTAAAAATACGGTCCCTTTCAGTGACCTCCAATTGATGATTGCCCGGATAGAGCAATTCCAGCCGGCGGCGCACGTTTTGCAGGCCGATCCCCGGGGTTTTGCCGGGGTCCTGCCCGTTGAAACTGGAATTGGCGACCCGGAAACGGAGTTCGTCGCCCGTCACTTCCAGATCGATCCGGATGAAGGAGCTTCGTTTCAGGTCGATCCCGTGTTTGAAGGCGTTTTCCACAAACGGCATCAGCAACAACGGCGCGATCCGGCGACCCCGGTAGTCTCCATTGATGTTGAACGCAATGGCGATGTCGTCGTCGTCCGCCAGGCGCAGCCGCTGCAACTGGATCACATTTTCCAGAAAATCCACTTCCTTTTCCACCAATACCCGCTCCGCCTTGCAATCGTACAATACATAGCGCAATAACCCGGAAAGCCGGGCAATTCCCTCCGCCGTTTCCCGGCTTTCTTCCCGCTCGGCCAGGGCGTAGATATTGTTCAGGGTGTTGAACAGGAAATGGGGATGAACCTGCGCTTTCAGATAATTCAACTCCGATTCCAGTTTTTCGTGCCGCAGCCGGGATTTCAACTTCTCATTCTCCGCCTGGTTTTTTCCCAGCGCGTAAGCCGCCGAAAGCCCCCAGAACAGCACATTCAGAAAGACATGCAGCAACGGCGCTACAAAAAACGGATGATAGGCCGGTTCATCGGCGAACCGGTAAAATGCGTAGTTCAACCCCATTTCCAACAGGGAAGAACACAAGAATAAACCAATGGTCGCGGCCACAAACCGGCCGGTGTCCTGGTCTCGCAAAAAACGGGGAAAGATCACAAATGCATTGACATAGACAAGTACCGCCCGGGCAACCAGGCCGAAAAGAATGGGAAAAAGCAAGGCGTATTCCCTGGCGTAAAAGGTCCTGGTCTCGCCGTTAACTGTGATTTCCCGTTCCGTGATCAACGCAAAAGCGCTGTTGAGCACCCAAAATGCGATCAACCAAAAACAGATATGCAATGCGATTTCCAGGCCTTTTTTCATATTCCAACATGCTGGATCGCATCAAAATTAGGCTTCTGCGGCCATTAAACCGCCCCGATGGTAGCAAAAACCGGAATTTGTGATGAACGCCCTCCTTTGTGGGATCAACCGCCGCATCACAAATCCGGGGCGTTCATCCCTGTTGACGAACAGGTTGTCACTTCGACTTGATTCTCCGGAACAGGCGGCTTTCCTTTGCCAAAAAAACCGACATGAAACTGTTGAAATCATCCGCATTGCTCATTGTACTCATAGCCGGATTCTCCGGCAACCTCGCTGCCCAGATACCGGCCACACCGGCAGGCAAACGATTGAACGGGTTCCTGGCCATGCTGGAAAACGGCGATTGCGAGGCCTTCCTGAAAAAGGAATTCGCGCCTTCGTTCTTTGAACAGCTGCCCTTCGAGGAAGCGCTCCGCGTAACCCGGCAGATTGCAGCGGACAGCAAAGGGTTTGAGGTCCGCAGCGTACAGGCCAACTCGGATTACGAACTGGAGGCGCTGGCCCAAACCAAGAGCAACGGCGCCTGGCGCAAGATCTTTCTGGCTACTGAACAGTCAGAGCCCTACCGGATTTCCTCCGTCGGGATCGACGACGCGGATCCGCCGGCAGACGTGG
This sequence comes from Lewinellaceae bacterium, assembly GCA_020636325.1. Lineage (GTDB taxonomy): Bacteria > Bacteroidota > Bacteroidia > Chitinophagales > Saprospiraceae > JACJYC01. The sequence continues at coordinate 759,080 of JACJYC010000002.1, read as the reverse complement.
CCGCTGAAATGAACGAAACCCTGGTCAGAAAGTTCCTGGAAAGTCCCTATCCCAAAGGCCGGGTCTGGGTAAAAGGCGAATTGGGTCTCAAATTGGATGAATTCATGACCCGGCAATTCCACAACGGCTTTTCCGGCGCCGCACTCGTGGTGAAAGATGGGGAGATCCTGCTGTACAAAGGTTACGGTCTCGCGGATCGCGACAAGGCCGTCCCCGTTACCACCGAAACCCTTTTCGACGCCGGATCGATCATGAAGGACTTCACGGATGCCGCCATCCTGAAACTGGAATCGGAAGGCAAGTTGTCAACGGACGACCCTATTACCCGGTTCATCGATAATGTGCCGGAAGACAAGCGCGCCATTACCGTTCACCAGTTGCTGTATCATTCCTCGGGATTACCCGAATACCTGGGCGAAGACGACGAAACGATCGGTTTTGAGGAAGGCATGAAGCGCATGTTCTCCCCGCCGCTCCGGTTCGAACCCGGCACAAAGCGGGAATACTCCAATGCGGGATTCACCTTGCTGGCGGCCATCATCGAGAAGGCTTCCGGGAAAAGCTATATGGATTATATCACACGGGAGATCATTGAACCCGCCGGACTGAAATCCTGGGCGTTCTTCGGTCAAAAGGAAAGAATGCCGGCCGGCCCCGACGGCGAGGCCACCGGGTATGACGGCATTTTCAAAGGTCCTTTCAACAACCCGTATACCCGCGACCTGCCGGGATGGCAGATCATCGGCGCGGGCGGGATCTGCATCACGTTGAAAGACATCTGGCAATTCTCACAGGCCGTTAAAGCGGGTAAAGTTTTGCCGCCGGCAGCAACAAGGCGCTTTCTGGAGGAATACAACCCGGCCAGGCCGACATCCTGGAACGGCCCCATGCGCATGTTCGCTGGCGGCAGCGATATCGGGTTCACGATGATCTGCATGGATTTCCCGGAAGAAGACGCCTACGTGCTGATGTGCTCGAATACGCAGCGGTTCAACGGGCCCAACCTGGCTGTGCCGCTGGCCAAAACCCTGTTCGGCATCCCGGTTGAAGCCGCATCAGATCAACCCTTCGAGCCGAAAACAGCCGGCGAATGGCAGCTTCCTGACTCCCCGGCCGGCAACCAGGCTGCTCAATGGCTCAACGCCGTTTGTTCAGATGACGCTCAAACGATCCGGGCATACGTGCAGGAGAATTTCCACCCCGATATGTCAAAAGCGCATTCGGAGGACGATCACGTCAATTTTATGAAGACGGTATACGGCTTTTTGCAAACCGCTCCCGTGCTGAACGAGATCAAAAACACGGGCAAAAACGAAATCGAATTCCATATGCGATCGGAAAAGACAGGCGAGAACATCAAAGTGGTGATCGGCGTAGAGGACAAAGCGCCGTTCAGGATCAATATGCTGGCAGTAGGGGATTGATGCGGCAGGGTAAAGGGGGCCTGCCGGGAGCAATCTGAAGCTCCTGGCAGGCCGCCGGGCTAAAAATCAATATTCACATATGCGGTATTGCCTGCAGCCGTCTTGACAGTCGCCGATTTTTCACCCATGCGGGTCTGAACGACGACCAGGTATTCCACAGGCTCCAGATCAAGGAAAACGGCCTGGCCATACTCGCCGGTATTGCCGGAAGCTGCGCGCGAAAGTTCGTCGCTGCCCTCGGTGGCGCTTGCATTTTTGTACAAAGCCACGTCGGCATAAGCTACATTGTTTTGCTTGGCAGCGCCTGTATTGCAGCCCGAACTGCACCCGCCGGAACCGCAGGTAGCGCTCCCGCTTTCGCCGTTTTCAGTAACGGTCACGACAACCTTAGCCAACGTTGAATTGACGGCTGTGCTGCTGGTTTGTGAAGGATCCGGATTGAAACTTTCCTTTTGACAAGACATCAACCCCAGGCAAATAAAGAAACAGCAGTAGAGATTTTTTTTCATAGGTGTTCAATATTGAGGATTTCCCGCAATATAATCCTTTTTTGAACACATTTCGAAAAGTAACCCCTTGGTTTTTAGCGCCATCCGGACAAGATTTGCAAAAATGCGGGCTACTCTGGATAAACCACCCAGATCAAAGCACAACATGAGTCAGCACTGATTTTTACACTGAAAGATTTTTGACCACCTTAGGCACAGTAGAACACATAAGCAGGACAATAAAATGGCGCTTTTTGCGCCATTTTATTGTCTTAAACTATTGTGTCCTACTGTTTCTCATGTGGTTCAATAAAAAACATCCCATGTTTACGGTGGTACAAAATTCGGGATGACTCATGTTGACCGACAACTGACAACCGTTAAGGCACGACCGTGCCCGGTTTCCCGGCCAGTTCGATCATCAACGTCATTTCGGTTACCAAACCGTCTTCGCTGCCGCTGTAACCCACGCTCTTGAAGCGGATGTTGCCCGAGCGGTCAAGTACGAATTTGGTCGGTATGCCTTCAACCTGGTATTTGGTGACAACTTCATTTTCGTCATCCATCAAGACATTGAAGGTATATTTGTTCTTGGTAATGAAATCGGAAGCGTTTTTGAGCTTTTCCTTACCGTTTTCCCAGGTATCCACAAACAGGAAAACCACGTCGTCCCGGTCAACATGATTGGTCAGTGCGCGCTGCATGCCCGGGAAAGAAGCTTTGCAGGGGCCGCACCAGGTTGCCCAGAAATCCAGGACAACGACCTTACCGCGAAGGGATTCCAGGGATACTTCCTGCCCATCCATATTGCGCAGGGTGAAAGACGGCGCCGGTTCGTTGATCATTTTCATTTTCAACTCTTCCAGGGACTTCGCCTTGGCTTTTTCTTCCAGCATGGCCAGCGACTTGGCTGCGGCGATTTCCAGCGTATTATTGGCTGCGAAGACCCGGCGGTACTGGTCCTTCATCGCTCCGGTAGCGTACCCGCCGCTGATCAGATCGGCCAGGGTAGCTTCCGCTTTGGCGGCGCCCTGGGCTTCTTCCAGGTAAACGCAATAGCGCTCGTTCATATCCGGGCTTTCGAATTTCCCGTTTTCGCAGGCGATTTGCTGGTATTTCAACGCATCATCGCTCTTACCCAGGCGATACATCAGTAAGGCGTAAGTGTCGGAATACATGGCGTAATTGCCTTCCATATACCCTTTCCAGGTGTTTGCCGTATAGTAACCCGGTTTGGATTCGGCCGGGTCATCGATAACGCTTTTGATCAGCCGCAGCGACTCGTACGACATATTGGCGGCTTTTTGCAAAAGCGCTTTGTCCAGTTTCGCGCCCTCTTCCATCGGCCAGTCGCCCGACAAATTCCAGGCTACATTATTCAATGAGGAAGCCTTGCTGGTCGGCGATCCGACCATCGCCAGGTATTTGTCAAAATTGGCGTAGTCTTCCTGGTTGCCGTACAAATTCGCCAATGTACCCGCCATGCGGTCGATGGCGGTCTGATCCTTACCGCCCATTTTTTTCCATTGCTCGAACAAGGCTGCTTTTTTGGCAACATCCTTTTCTTCATAGAATTTGTTCGACACATCAGCCATAGCCGTTTCGCCTTTGGGGTACTTCTTGATGATCCCATCGGCAGCAGCCTTTTGCTCGTCGGCGTCTTCGGCCTTAATGACGCGTGCCAGTTCCATCGCCAGCACAAGGTCTTTTTCCGTTGCCTTGCGCTTCTTCCTCAGGGCCTCGATGCGCCCCTTGGTTTCCTCAATGGCCGGCGCGCTGTTGAGCGACATGGCCAGGCTGGCGTAATAAGGGCCCCAGAAAGGATCTTCCTTGGCGGTGGGTTGCATGGCCAGTTCCGCATTCAACAGTTCGGATGCTTTTACGAGGTCATTGTCGATCCCGATAAACCGCGACATCCGGGTATATCCCAGGCTGATGCTGCCCTGGGCGCCGGCAACGGGCGTATGGCGATCGGCCTGGTACAACATAACGGGCTGGTAGGCAACCGTTTCCTGCTCTCCGTTCTTGACCAGCAGGAAAAAAGCGGCATCTTTGTCCCCGGTCGGAACGGCTCCCGTAACTTTGCCGTCCTTGGACGAAGATTCGATGTCCCGGGCGTCAAACTCCTGGCCGTTGATGAAAAAAGCCTGGACCTGAGCGCCGTCCGGGAGATCCATGCCTTCAAATTTGATGGACTCCCCTGCTTTTGGATAGTCGGATGATACTTTGATCGTTTGTCCGTTCACGGCTGTCGCCCCAACCAGGCAAAGACCAAGCATAAAAAGGAAAGTTCTTTTCATAATCAACTGTTTTAGGTCTTCAAAGGTAGACTATTAGCAATTATTAATCCGATAATTGACGTCGTTTTCCCCACATTTGTAGGCTGGTTTACGCCAAACATCTATGAATTTCACTGTATTAAACGAAAGAATTGCGCCAAACGTTTTTTTAAGACCTTTTTTGCAATGCCCGGGTTGCAAATTTCCTGCAAAAGGTATTCAATCCGGAGAAAAGATTTTAAGGCAATCCGGCCCGCCAACCGGGTTGCCATGCAAAATTTGGTTTATTTTACAGCTGAAAACATAATCTTCGACACAGGAATTCATTTCAAGCAACATGACATACGACAATTTCACCATCAAAGCCCAGGAAGCCATCATCAAAGCGCAGAAAATCGCAGCAGGCCTCGACCAGCAACAGGTGGACACCACCCACCTCATCCGGGGCATTCTCGATATCGATGAGGACGTTTCCACTTTCATCCTTCAGAAACAAGGCGTCGATATCTCCGGGTTGAAAAAAGAACTGGACAACGCCATCGGGGACTATCCCCGCGTGGAAGGCGTCGAAAAACAATACCTGACCAATGATGCAAACCGCGCCCTGAGCCGCGCCAAGAATATGCTCAAGGATTTCGGCGACGAATACATCTCTGTCGAACTGATCCTGCTGGGCATCCTGCAGGGGACCGACCGCGCCTCCAAACTCCTCAAACAGGCCGGCGTGAGCGATAACGGCATGCGGGCCGCCATCACCGAACTGCGCAAAGGCAAAAAAGTGACCGAGCAAAGCGCCGGCGACAACTACAACTCACTCGGCAAATTCGCCATCAACCTGAACGAACGGGCCGAAAACGGCAAACTTGACCCTATCGTCGGTCGCGACGAAGAGATCCGCCGCGTACTCCATATCCTTTCCCGACGCAAAAAGAACAACCCCATCCTGGTAGGTGAAGCAGGCGTAGGCAAAACCGCCATCGTGGAAGGCATCGCCTGGCGGATCATCCAGGGCGACGTACCGGAAAACCTGAAATCCAAACGGATCTTTGTCCTCGATATCGCAGCCCTGGTAGCGGGCGCCAAGTATAAAGGCGAATTCGAAGAACGCCTCAAAGCCGTCATCAAGGAAGTAACCGAATCAAACGGAGAGATCATCCTGTTCATCGACGAGATCCATACCCTCATCGGCGCAGGCGGCGGCGGCGGCGCCATGGATGCCGCCAATATCCTGAAACCGGCCCTGGCACGCGGCGAACTCCGGACCATCGGCGCTACCACCCTCGACGAATACCAGAAGTATTTCGAACAGGATAAAGCGCTCGTCCGCAGGTTCCAGACCGTACTCATCGACGAACCCAGCGTAGAGGAAACCATCTCCATCCTCCGCGGCGTTCAGGAACGCTACGAGGTTTACCATAAGATCGATATCCTCGACGAGGCCTTGATCGCGGCAGCAGAACTCTCTCACCGCTATATCGCCGACCGTTTCCTGCCCGATAAAGCCATCGACCTCATCGACGAGGCTTCCGCCAAAATGCGCCTGGAACTGGACTCCGTCCCGGATGACGTGGACGAATGGGACCGCAAAGTGCGCCAACTGGAGATCGAACGCGAAGGCATCAAACGGGAAAAAGACGAGAAAAAACTGGCCCAGATCAACGAACAAATCGCCAACGCCAAGGAAAAACGAGACTCGCTCCGCGCCGGTTGGAAAAACGAGAAAGAAATCGTCGACAACATCCAGAATATCAAAAAACGCATCGAGGAATTCGAACAGGAAGCCACCAAGGCCGAGCGCAACAGCGATTTCGAAACCGTAGCCAAGATCCGTTACGGCGAACTGCAACAGCTCCAGAATGACCTGAAAGCCGCCGAGGAAAAACTGGATAACCTCCCGGATGAAAAACGCTTCACCAATGAGGCCGTAACCGCAAACGATATCGCTGAAGTGGTGTCGCGGTGGACCGGCATACCGGTGGCCAAAATGCTGCAAAGCGAAAAGGAAAAACTCCTCCACCTGGAATCCGAGATCCACAATCGCCTGATCGGTCAGGATGAAGCCGTCAGGGCGGTAGCCGATGCCGTTCGCCGCAGCAGGGCCGGATTGCAGGATGCCGACCGGCCCATCGGCTCCTTTATCTTCCTGGGCCCCACGGGCGTAGGTAAGACCGAACTGGCCAAAGCCCTGGCCGAAGTCCTCTTTGACGACGAAAAGGCCATCACCCGCATCGACATGAGCGAATACCAGGAACGCCACACCACCAGCCGCCTCACCGGCGCGCCTCCGGGATATGTGGGCTATGAAGAAGGCGGGCAATTGACCGAAGCCGTTCGGCGCAGACCCTATTCCATCATCCTGCTCGATGAGATCGAAAAAGCGCACCCGGATACCTTCAACGTCCTGCTCCAGGTTCTCGACGACGGCCGCCTGACCGACAACCGCGGCAGGGTGGCCAATTTCAAGAATACCATCATCATCATGACCTCCAACATGGGGTCCGAGATCATCCTCGAAAACTTCGAAGACCTGGAAGCCGTCGGGGAGGACAAGCGGGGAGAGATCCTGGAAACGACCAAGGAAGAGGTGTTCAACCAGCTCAAGGAAAACCTCCGCCCCGAATTCCTCAACCGGATCGACGAACAGATCATGTTCCTGCCCCTGTCGCGCGCAGAAATCCACCAGATCCTGCGCCTGCTGATGCGCAAGACCGAAAAAATGCTGGCCAAACAGGAGATCAGCATACAACTGAGCGATGCCGCCCTGGATTTCCTGTCCGACCTGGGGTACGACCCGCAATTCGGCGCCCGGCCGCTGAAACGGGTTGTCCAGCGCGAACTGATCAACGAATTGTCCAAACAAGTCATCGGCGGCCAGTTTTCAGCCGGCGACACCATCTATATCGATGAGCAGAACGACCTCCTGACCTTCAGCAAAGAGCCGTTTGCAGGGGCGCCCGAACCCAAAAAACAGAAAGCCGAGAAAAAAGCGGCCGACGAACAGGCCAAAAAGGACGAAGAAGCGGAAAAACAACGCAAAGCCGCCGAAGAACGCCAGAAACTGCTCAAAGAATTGGGACAAGCCACCAAGGATGTGGAGGACGCCGTGAAGGACGCCAAAAAAGAATAACCATGGAAAGTTATCTGTCCAGCGCCGTCAAGCAGTTTGAATATTACAAATCGCTCGGCGACAAGACCTTCGCCCAACTCAGCGACGAACAGCTTTTCTGGCAGCCCAATGCAGAAAGCAACAGCGTTGCCGTCATTGTCAAACACCTGTGGGGCAATATGCTTTCCCGCTGGACCAATTTCCTGACCGAAGACGGCGAAAAGGAATGGCGCAACCGCGACGGCGAGTTCGAGAACGATATCCGCTCCCGCGAGGAATTGCTGGCCCGGTGGGAAGAAGGCTGGGCCTGCCTGTTCAGCGCATTGAACGGATTGAAGGAAGAAGACCTCGAAACGGTCATCTATATCCGCAATATGGGCCATACCGTACTGGAAGCCGTCAACCGGCAACTGGCCCACTACCCTTATCATATCGGTCAGATCGTTTATATCGGCAAACTGGCCCTTGATACGGATTGGAAGAGTTTGTCCATTCCCAGGAATCAGTCCCAGGCCTACAACAAGGAAAAATTCGAACAGCCGAAGGAGCGCCGCCATTTTACCGATGAGTTCCTGAGATAACCTGAAAATAAAATCAGGCGACAACCCGAAGTTTGTCGCCTGATCCGAACTGCCGCCGTTCAACCCAAAGCACAGCGGCCAAAGATCCTTCATTCTAAATTACCTGCTGATTACCCGGTTCTCGTAAGTCCTGCTGCCGGGGCGCTACTTCTGACCCGACTTACCACCTATCCTTCGGCCTCCGGACGACGAAGTCTTCGCCCTATGGCTGACGGAGTCGGCTATGCTCAGGAACCCAACTTACCACTTACAACTTACCACTTACGACTTACCACTTACAACTTACGACTTACAACTTACCACCACTAATTGACCCGCATAAAATGCAACTCTTCCAGGTGTGTGTCATTATCGTCTTTCAGTTTGATGAGGTTGTCTGATTTTTCAAGGATGATCCAGTCGTCCGGCAGGTCGTCAAGCGGTTTGCTGCCGATGATGTCGATGATCAGGCGGCTGCTGCCGTCGTCGGTTCCGGTGCGCCAGGTGCCGGTTGTCGTATTGGATCCGAAATAGGCGATAAAGGCGCCGTCGAGGCGAAAATCAAAAGTATAGCCGCTGAAATCGCCGGTCTCCACTTTGTCTTTGTCGTAGTAATAACTCACCTTCCAGCGCCCGTCAGTGAGCGTATTGGATACATCGTCGGGAGAAGGATTGTCATCCGTGCTGGTCTGGCAGGCGAAAGTGACCATCGCCAAAGTAAGGAGGCTCAAAAATTGAAGTTTCATTTTCATGACTATTCGCGTTTGTTTGATGATGTTGGTACAAAAATGCAGCGCTCGGAAGGACTTTGCAATTTTATCTCCCCGGATGGGAAGTTTAGGGCGCTGAACGGGAAAAGCTTGCGCCGGAAAGGCCGGGCAGTACGATATCGATCAGCGGATTAGTTTTTCATTATTTAATTTTCAATATTTTCTGAAAATAATGAACAATCGTTGAGTTCTGCCGTTCTACATGGATAATCCGAATGCTATGCGCGTTTCGTTTCGCAGACCGACCCCGGCGCAATTGACTGCTTTTCTGGAAAAATCCGGGGGCCTGCCCTTTTCCTATTCGCAAACCGGCGCTTCAGCCGGCGAATTCCCCGACGGATTCGACCACGACGTCAATGCCGTTTATCTGGGCGAAGGGGAAGACCTGTTCCGACGGGCCAAGGACGCCCTGTTCAATTGGGTCATGTTTCCGCCGGGGTGGACTTTTGCCTGGTCCAACGGCCGGTTGCCGGAAAAGGGAACGCCTGTGGCCGTCGTTTTCCGGTTATTCGGCCTGTGGTGGCTCAACGGCGCCAGGGTCGTTTACCGGATCGATGCCCCGGCAAAGGCCGGGTTTGCTTACGGCACGCTGGCCAACCATATAGAGTGCGGCGAAGAGCAATTTGCCGTTGAATTGCGGCCTGACGGCAGCGTTTGGTACACCCTCAAGGCGTTTTCCCGCCCGCGGTTCCTGCCCGCCAGGATGATCTACCCTGTTGCAAGGCGATTCCAGCGCCGGTTTGTCCGGCACTCCTTTCTGGCCATGAAGAAGGCGCTTGCCCATGAATAACCCGCAGCCCCCTTTCCGGACGACTGTCCTGATCGGTGTGTCGGGATGGCTATTGCTGAGCTTGTTTCACCTTCCCGGTTCTATTTACGCACAGGTTTACCCGGAAATCATACTGATGGCCGGCGCCCTGGTTGTTGCCCCCCTCGGATTAAGGATTATAAACCAGGAATTTGGGACTTACGGCCGAATGACAGCCTTTCTGCTCGGCTTATCCTTGCTGATTCCGACGGGTTATTTTGCCGGTGTTTTAGCGGCGCCGTATGTTCTTTTTTCGCTGTCAGTTATCCGTAAATGCCAATATCCTTTAAAAAATATTGCGCCGTTGATCTCCTCCATCATGCTGACGGTAGGCGCCTTGTGGGCATTCGCATATCGCCTGGGATGGAGCCCTTTCGGGTATGCGCCGATCATCGTACTGCTGACGGCGGTTCATTTCCATTATGCCGGATTTGCGCTTTCAGTAATTGCCCAAACAGCCGGCATCGGCAAATTACGCGCTTCGCAACTGACCATAGCGCTGGCCGCCGGGGTGGTCTGGGTAGCCGCCGGCATTCTCGTCACCCATTTCGGGGGGCCGGTTTGGCTGGAGGCCGGAGGCGTGACGGCATTGTCCGCTATGGGTATCTTGACAGGAGGGCTCCTGTTGCGGTCAACCATTCGGCCCAACCCCATTGTCGTTAAACTTTTATGGTTGACAGCCGGATCCAGTCTCATCGCGGGTATGTCCCTGGCTTTCCTGTACGGCTGGCGGCATTACTGCCCCATTTCACAACTTTCCATTCCCTGGATGTACGCTGTGCATGGAACACTTAATTCTATCGGATTTGCCGTACCGGCGTTGATCAGCGCCAACATTCTCCGGGGAAGCTCCGGTAAAACATCCGTTCAAAACAGCGCCCGAAAAAATAAATCTGCATCAAACAACCATAATTAGGTCCATCTTGTTGATAAATAAGGCAATAACCATATCTTTGCCCCATGAACGTACATTTAAGAACCTCAAATAAGACACAAGGCTTTGCGATTTGACGAATTCGGCTTCTCGCCCTCCCTCATGGACGGGCTCCAGGCGATTGGATTTGAAACGGCTACACCTATCCAAGAAAAAGCCATCCCGGCCATAATGCAAAAAAAAGATGTCCTGGCCTGTGCGCAAACCGGGACCGGAAAAACCGCAGCTTTCCTTTTGCCCCTGCTGCATGAACTGGCTGAAACGCCCTATCACGGCATCGACACCCTCATTCTGGAGCCCACCAGGGAACTTGCGGTCCAGGTGGATCAACAACTGGAGGGTCTTTCCTATTTCACGCCGGTAAGTTCCATTGCCATTTACGGCGGGCGTGACGGCAACTCCATGGAACAGGAAAAAAAGGCCCTCAAAGGCGGCGTCAACGTCATTGTAGCAACGCCGGGGCGACTGATCGCCCACCTCAACCTGGGGTACGTCGACCTGTCCACCGTCAGAAGACTGGTACTTGATGAGGCAGATCGCATGCTCGACATGGGGTTTGTGCACGATATCATGGGCATTGTCAATCAATTGCCGCGCAAACGGCAGACGCTTTTCTTTTCGGCCACCATGCCCGATCAGATCCGCCGCTTTTCCCGGCAGATCCTTAACCAACCCGAAGAGATCAATATTGCCGTTTCCAAACCGGCCGACGCCATTCTTCAGGCCGCTTACCGGGTGGAAGATGAGCAAAAAATAGCCCTGATCTCCAACCTGCTCACCAGCAGGAAAAACAGTTCTACCCGGACCCTTATTTTTGCCGGCGCCAAACTGAAAGTAAAGGAGATCACCCAAAGCCTCAAGCAAAAAGGTTTCCCGATCGACAGCATTCATTCCGACCTTTCCCAGGACGAGCGGGAACAAAAAATGCGTGCATTCAAAAGCGGCAGCCTCCCGATGCTGGTGGCAACGGATATCCTGTCCAGGGGTATCGATATCCGCAGCATCGAGGTGGTGATCAATTTCGATGTTCCCGGCGATGCGGAAGACTATGTCCACCGGATCGGCCGGACAGCCCGCGCAGACGCGTCCGGGGTAGGCCTTACCTTTATCAATCGAAGGGATCAACGCCGTTTTCAGCGCATTGAAAAGCTGATGGGCATGAAAGTGAGGATCCTGCCGCTGCCCCCGGAAGTAGAAGCCATTTCTACCGATAACGCTCAAAAATCTGACAAATCACACAGGTCGGGCTCCAGGCGCCGCAATTTCAAAGGCAAAGGAGGCGGCAACCGTAACCGCGGCAGCCAGTCGGGCAAATCCTGATTGAATTTCCTCGCTTTATCGCTGCTTGAGCGGCGCTGCAAACCGGATCTCCCGAAGGCGATCTTCCAGGTTAACGGAAGGCTCGTCAAAAAAATAGAAAACGCAGGCCATACCGACCCCTTCCCGATACAAAGCCAGGAGCTGGCAATTGGCGTAGTCCCCAAAGCTTCTTTTCGGTCGGAAAAAGTACAATTTTCCCCAATCGGCCCGGTAATCTTCCAGATCAGTATCCGATAAGACGTGCGCGGCGATTACGGCGTCCTCATCGTTGGAGGCCAGGTGGGTCAGCAGGCGCATGCAATTCAGGTGCGGCAGGTCGGCCGTAGGGTCCGAATCCAGGTAGGGCTGCAAATGGTATCTGATCTCTATTTTTTCTTTGCGCGAACGAATAGCGAACTCACAATTGAACCATTCATTCTCCCCGGATCCCCAGTTTCGGTAGGTGGATTCCAGGGGAAAGAAAATTTCAACGCCCGTTTTCTGCAGGAGCGCTTCAAAGTCGGCCGGTATTTCTATCTGCGCCGGCAGATTCAGGCAACCGGTCAGCAACAATGCGGCCACGGAAAGTATTTGCCTCATCGTTTTTTAAACAAAGCTAATACTTTTCAGGGCCAATGTCAAGCGGCTCCTGTCATTGGTCAAAACCGGCGATATGTCTGGAAAAATCAGGGATTCCTGGAAGAAATACTGCTGAGGGCAGGCTCTGAAGCGTATGGAGATTTGATCTTGTCTTTTATAGATTGCACGAGGGCGGCGGAGGGCTTTCTACGGTGTATCCTACTCTTGATAAACTCTTTAAACAACTTTTCCTGGCTAAGCAACTTCAAATAATGCGGATTATCTTTTATTTCTTTCAGCAACTCTCTTTCCTGCGTTTCGGAGAGTTCATTATCCAGATACATTGTGACTTTTTCGACAAGATCCAGGTAATTGCGGTCTTTCATGGCTTTGATTTTGCGCTATCCTGCTGTTGTTCCAAAAGCTTATGAGACAAAACAGCAACAACCGCCACCCACCCAACACGGCCAGGCAGGCGGAGTGTGCTCCAATCCCGCGAAAAAACATGGCCGTTGCTGATTTTGAATGTTAGTTGTCATCGTTTAATCACTTAAAAGCAAAACCCGTCTGCCCCTCCCATAGGGGAAGGCGATATCACTTTACCGGGGCACAATTACCTGTGTTGGGGTTAATTCCTGCTGTACTGGGTGGTTTTGTGATACAAGCCGCTGCATGAGCGGGACAGACAGGTTTTTTGGGAATAGCGAATAGCTATGGTTAACAAATTATGAATTATCTATTTTCTTTGAACCCCATGGATTCCGCGTATGTTCGCAGCTTATCCTTCAGGGCGTTCCGGCCCCGGTGGAGCCTGGAGCGCACCGTACCGATGGGGATGCCCAGAATTTTGGAGATCTCCTCGTAGGTGAATTCAGCCACGTCGCATAGCAGAATAACGATGCGGAATCCGACATCCAGTTCATTGATGGCGTTGGTCACTTCGTCGCCCATCATTTCCTGGAAAAGCTCTTCGCTCAGGTCCAGGGAGACGGAAGAAAACCGGTCGTCATCGCCGCTGGGCGGCCGGAGTATTGCCTGTTCAATATCTACCGAAGTCGGTTGTTTGGCCCGTTTGCGGTATTGATTGATAAAGGCGTTTTTCAGGATCTTGAACAGCCATGCTTTGGCGTTCGTCCCGGTTTCGTAGCTGGCGATTGACCGCCATGCTTTCATAAAGGTTTCCTGAACCAGGTCGTTGGCGTCGTCCTCATTGAAGGTGAGGTGGTACGCGAACGTGTACAACGCATCCAGTTGAGGCAGGAATTCTTCCTCAAAGACTTGGTTGTAGATCCCGGTTGGATTTTCGTTCGCCATCACCATGGTTAATAGGTATTTGGTTGAAACCGTTAAACAAGGCATCGGTTTTCAATGCCGTGCAATCGCAACAACCGGGGGAATCCGGTAAAAGTTCCCGGAGTCCGAAAATTTTTCCTTGATTTTTTGGAAAGCCCTGTTTTCGGCGGCGGTCCTAAATGTCGACGTTGGCGTACTTGGCGTTGGCTTCGATGAAAGCGCGGCGCGGCGGCACTTCATCTCCCATCAGCATGGAGAAGATGCGGTCGGCTTCGCGTGCGTCGTCAATGGATACCATGCGCAAAATGCGGGTGGTGGGGTCCATGGTCGTCTCCCAGAGCTGCTCGGCGTTCATTTCACCGAGACCTTTATAGCGCTGAACCTTGACGGAGCCTTCGTTTTCGCCGCCGCCGTAAGCCAGAACCGCTTCCCGGCGTTCGTCGTCATTCCAGCAATAGCGGTATTGTTTGCCTTTTTTGACCATATACAAAGGCGGCGCAGCGATATAAATATGCCCGCGGTCGATCAGTTCGCGCATAAAGCGGAAGAAAAAGGTCAGGATCAGCGTGGTGATGTGGCTGCCGTCGACGTCGGCGTCACACATGATGACCACCTTGTGGTAGCGTAATTTTTCGAGGTTGAGCAGGCGCTCGCCCTCGTCCCCCTCCTCGATTCTGACGCCGAGGGCGGTGAAGATATTCTTGATCTCTTCGTTTTCGTAAATTTTGTGTTCCATGGCCTTTTCCACGTTCAGGATTTTACCCCGAAGCGGCAGGATAGCCTGGAAATTGCGGTCGCGGCCTTGTTTGGCGGTTCCGCCGGCAGAGTCCCCTTCCACGAGAAAGAGTTCGCTTTCGCCCGGGTCCTTGGAGGCGCAGTCGGCCAGTTTGCCGGGCAGGCCGCCGCCGGCGAGCACGTTCTTGCGCTGCACCATTTCGCGGGCTTTGCGGGCCGCATGGCGGGCGGTTGCCGCCAGGATGACTTTTTCAACAATGCGCCTGGATTCATTGGGGTGTTCTTCCAGATAATGCCCCAATACCTCGCCTACGCATCGCGAAACGATCCCCAGCACTTCCGAGTTGCCCAATTCGCCTTTGGTCTGGCCTTTGAACTGGGGCTCCGGCACTTTTACCGAAACGATCGCGGTAAGGCCTTCGCGGAAATCCTCTCCGGAGACCTTGAATTTCAGTTTTTTGAACAACCCGTTATCTTCGCCGTATTTGGTGAAAACCCGGCTGAGCGCACGCCGGAAGCCCTGAACGTGCGTACCGCCTTCGCGGGTGTTGATGTTGTTGACAAAGGAGTAAATATTCTCGGTAAAAGAGGTGTTGTATTGCATGGCCACCTCTACCTCGACATTTTCCTCCAGGCCCATCACGTGGATCGGGTTTTCGATCAGCTTCTGCCTCGATTCGTCGAGGTACAGGACAAACTCCCTCAGGCCGCCGTTGGAATAGAACTCCTCGGTCTTGAACTTCCCGTCCTCTTTTTCGCGCTCGTCGGTCAGGGTCAGCGTCAGGCCTTTGTTCAGGAAAGAGAGTTCCTTGAGGCGGTTGGCGAGAATATCGTATTTGTATTCCAGCGTTTCGAAGATGTCGCCGTCGGGCCGGAAGGTAACGGTCGTCCCCGTCCTGTCCGATTCGCCGATCACATGGACTTCATTCAGGGGTTTGCCGGTGCTGTATTCCTGGATGAAGATCTTGCCTTCGCGGTGGACTTCCGCCCGAAGGTAGGCGGACAAGGCGTTAACGCAGGAAACCCCCACACCGTGCAAACCGCCGGACACTTTGTAGGTATCCTTGTCGAATTTGCCGCCTGCGTGCAAAACGGTCATGACCACTTCCAGCGCTGATTTTTTCAGCTTTTTCTGGATCCCGGTGGGGATACCGCGGCCGTTGTCTTTGACCGTTATAGAATTATCGGGATGAATGGTCACGTCGATATGGGTGCAATACCCCGCCAAATGCTCGTCGATAGAGTTATCGACAACCTCCCAGACCAGGTGATGCAACCCTTTAGAATCCGTACTACCGATATACATACCGGGCCGTTTCCGAACGGCCTCCAATCCTTCCAGGGCCTGAATATTGCTTTCGCTGTATTCGCCCGCTACCGGCGCCGTTGGCGCTTGATCGTTCGTCATATCCATAGTGCAAAGATACAAAGAGAATCCCAATTATTCCTATCTTGGCCCGATGGAAGCCGCGATCAATTTTTTGACTGTTTTCAGGGATTCCCTGGCCGCGGGCAGCTTTGTGAAACTCACCCTGAGCAAGCCTTCCGGTGGGGGCGAAGGCCCGCAAAATGTCTTTGCCCGGCTGGTTGAAATCCGGGGCGCTCCAGTGGTTTCGTTCACCTTGCGGTACCCAACCAAAGATGAGACCAAAAACCTGCCTGCGGAAGCGGCAGCCGCAGCGGTCGGCCGGTGGCTGGGGCAGGATTTTCTCAACGCCGACCTTTTCACCCTCAACGGCAATTACACCATCCGTTATAACCGAAAACGCATCCCGAAGCTGTTCTCTTCCGGCGCAACGTTATCCAATGCTCCCGAAAAGACCCACGACCGGAAAAAACAGCGATTGATCCGGCCGGAAGGCAATATTTACCTCCAGGCCCTGGGGATCGCCGGCCCGGATGGCGCCGTGAAGAAAGATGGTCAGAAGAAATTCCGACAGATCAACAAATATATCGAGATCATCGATGCGCTGATCCGCAAAAAGAACCTGCCGCACGAACCCATTATTGTCGATATGGGCGCGGGCAAAGGCTACCTGACCTTTGCCCTGTACGATCACCTGGCCAACAACCTGGGATTGAAACCGCAGGTCTGGGGGGTTGAGCTGCGGCCGGCATTGGTCGACGCGGGCAACGACCTGGCACAAAAATGCGGATTTGAAGGCCTCCGGTTTGTCGCCGAGGACATCGGCCGGTTTGAAACCGGAAAACTGGACATGCTGATCGCACTGCATGCCTGCGATACAGCTACCGACCTCGCTATTGCCAAAGGTATTCATTCCGACGCGGAGATTATCGTCGTTGCCCCCTGTTGCCACAAACAGATCAGGCGGCAGATGGATTGCCAAACAGAAATGAGCCCGATCATGGCGCACGGCATCCTCGCGGAAAGGCAGGCCGAACTCATCACCGACGGCATCAGGGCGCTGGTACTGGAAGAGAAAGGGTATTCAAGCAATGTTTTTGAATTCATCGAAACGGAGCATACACCCAAAAACCTGATCATTGCCGGCATAAAAGGAAAGTCAAGACCGGAAGCAGCGGAGGAGATCAAAGCCATCAAGCAACAGTTCGGAATCGATTTCCACTACCTGGAAACATTGGTATAAAAAAAAGAGGCAGCGCTAATCAGCACTACCTCAGCCCTAACCAAATAAAACCAAATTCTCTTTATCAGCTTGAAACAAAGGTGCTGTTGAAGCGCCCTTTGTGGCTTATTGTAAAATTTACAATTACAAAATTATTAAAAAAGTTCCAAACTTGTTCAACTTGAAGCAGAAAAAAGTGAAGTTTTTTGCATTTTTTCTGATCCAGGTGTATCAAAAGGAGCTCATCCGGAAAAAATCGCAATTCTGTTTCGGAATAAAATACGGCTTATTTTGAAATCACAGAACCATATCCTGTGATTTCAAAAAAAATAAAATTGTCAATTGATTGTAATTTTGGGTCTTTTTAAAGCTTGTTCAGGGTTATGAATGAAAAAAAATTTACAAATTTTTGGGCTCACCGCATTTCAAGGTGGTCAAAAGTGTCTTACAAGGCTGGTTTGGCGGCAATTGCAGCTGTCTTATGGATGGCATTACCGGTGAAATCGGATGCCCAGCAATCCATGGAAGACGATGCTTTGTTTATTCGAAAAATCTATGACCAGACGCTCACCGATTGTTCGGCTTACGACTGGCTGGCGTTTCTTTGCAAAAAGATCGGCGGCAGACTGGCCGGTTCACCCCAGGCTTCGGCTGCCGTTGAATATACCGGCCAGATGCTGGACACCCTGGGGTTGGATGCGGTCTGGAAACAACCTTGTACGGTTCCGCATTGGGTGCGGGGCGACAAGGAGCGGGTGCGGGTTGTCAGCTCTTTCAAGCTCGGAAGCTTTGACCTGAGGACGACTACCCTCGGCAACAGCGTACCGACGCCGGAAGGCGGCCTGGTAGCCGAAGTGGTGGAGGTGCAAAGCCTCGACGAAGTGGACCGCCTGGGCGAAGAAGGCGTTTCGGGCAAGATCGTCTTTTTCAACCGTCCGATGAATCCGCAGGAGATCAATACATTCAGCGCATATGGCGGAGCTGTCGACCAGCGGGGCTCCGGGCCGTCGCGCGCGGCCAAATACGGGGCGGTCGGCGCCCTTGTCCGGTCGATGACCACTGAAATCGACGACCACCCCCATACCGGCAGCCTGGGTTACAGCCCCGATTTTCCCAAAATCCCGGCCATGGCGGTCAGCACCCGGGACGCCGAAAAACTGAGCGACCTGCTGGCGGACGGACCGGTCAGGGTGTTTATGGAAACCAACTGCAACTCGTTCGACCCCAAACCCTCCTTCAACGTGATCGGAGAGATCAAAGGAAGTGAACACCCGGAGCAGATCATTGTCATCGGCGGTCACCTCGATTCCTGGGAAACCGGGGAAGGCGCTCATGATGACGGGGCCGGATGCGTTCAATCCATGGCCGTGCTGCAAACCTTGATGCGCCTGGGGTATAAACCCAAACGAACGATTCGCTGCGTCCTGTTCATGAATGAAGAGAACGGCCTTGCCGGCGGGCGGGCCTACGGTGCAGCGGCCAACGAAAAGGGCGAATTCCATATGGCGGCCATTGAATCCGACCGCGGCGGATTCACCCCGCGCGGTTTTACATTCGATGCCGACGAATCGGTGTTTGCTGAAAAATTCAAAAAAGTATACACCTGGCAGCCCTTGCTGGAGCCCTACGGCCTCTCATTGTCCAAAGGCGGCTCGGGTGCGGACATTGGTCCGCTGAAATCCCAAAAGGGGCTGTTGATCGGATTTTATCCCGATTCCCAGCGTTATTTCGACTACCACCACACGGAAACAGACCGGCTTGAAGCCGTTAACAAACGGGAACTTGAGCTTGGCGCAGCTTCCATGACAGCGCTGGTTTACCTGTTGGATAAATATGGTTTGGACCGATGATGGATAGCATAAAAATTCACGATCTTTACTTCAGGCCCTACCTCAGCGCGGCAGATATCCGGAAACGGGTAGAGGCCATGGGGCATGAATTGAATGCGGTTTACGCCGATAAAAAGCCTGTTTTTCTGGGCGTGCTCAACGGCGCTTTTGTTTTCGCTGCCGATTTGCTCCGCGCATGCCCTTTTGAATGCGAGCTCAGTTTCATCAAGTTATCGTCCTACTCGGGTACGGCATCCACCGGTGATGTCGTTACCCGCATCGGTCTTGAGGCTGATCTAGCAGGCCGGCACGTCGTGCTGGTGGAAGATATTATCGATTCCGGCCTGACGATGCACCGTTTCCTGCCCGAACTCCAGGCGTTGAAACCGGCTTCGGTGGCCATAGCGGCCTTGCTGGTCAAACCGGAAGCTATGGAGTATCAGATCCGGGTAGATTTCCGGGGATTTGATATACCTCAGAAATTTGTGGTCGGGTACGGCCTGGACTACGACGGGTTGGGCCGCAATCTGGAAGACATTTACGAAGTGTCGTAGCCGGGGTTTAAACAAAAAAAGCATACAGCAACAGCAGAATCGCCGCAGCGGCTATTCCGGTGGTAAAGGTGCCCAGCCTCCGCTTTTGCACATATCCGGAGGCAAATCCGGTTTCCGGTTCATGGAATGCTTTGTTAGTTTTGCAGTCAAATCCTTACGATGAAAAAAGTGCTTGTTACCGGCGGTTGCGGTTATATCGGCAGCCATACCATTGTCGACCTGATCGACCATGGTTTTTCAGTTATCTCAGCGGACAACCTCAGCAATGCGGACGGTTCGGCGATGGCGGGCGTACGCAGCATCACCGGTGTCGATGTGCAAAACTACCCCGTCGACCTCTGCGATCCCGTCGCTGCGCGAAGGAT
The DNA here is from genome assembly GCA_020636325.1 of Lewinellaceae bacterium. Classification (GTDB taxonomy): domain Bacteria; phylum Bacteroidota; class Bacteroidia; order Chitinophagales; family Saprospiraceae; genus JACJYC01. The sequence goes on along the minus strand of JACJYC010000002.1, from coordinate 739,469 downwards.
TTTTGAAGAACACCCCGACATAGCCGGCGTCATCCATTTTGCGGCGCTCAAACTGGTCGGCGAATCCGTTGATCAGCCGCTGCGCTATTTCCGGAACAACCTCAACAGCCTGATCAATATCCTGGAATGCATGGCCGACTTCGGGACGCCGCACCTCATTTTCTCCTCCTCCTGCTCCGTTTACGGGAATGCCGACGAACTGCCCGTCACGGAAGATACGCCGCTGCAGGAAGCCGAATCGCCCTATGCCCGCACCAAACAAATGGGGGAGCAGATCATTCTGGATTTTTCGAAGGTCCACCCGGCGAGTAACAGCATCGTACTCCGGTATTTCAACCCCGCCGGCGCCCACGAAAGTGCATTGATCGGGGAGGCGCCCTCCAATCCGGCCACGAACCTGGTCCCGGTCATAACGGAAACCGCCATCGGAAAAAGGCCGGAAATGGTGGTTTTCGGCGATGATTATCCGACCCGCGACGGCAGTTGCGTTCGGGATTTCATTCATGTGATGGACCTCGCCAATGCCCATACAAAAGCACTCCAGTACCTGCTGGAGAGCCGCCAGTCTTCCAATTATGAGGTATTCAACCTGGGAACCGGCCAGGGCGTAACGGTGCTTGAAGCGATACACGCCTTTGAAAGCGCTACCGGACAAAAGCTGAACTACCGCATAGGCCCTCGCCGGCCCGGGGATGTAATCGCGGTTTACGCCAATAAGGACCGCTCGGAAAAACGGCTCGGTTGGCGCCCCTCCCGGACAATCGGCCAGATCATGGAGACTGCCTGGAAGTGGGAAAAAAAGCGATGAATCCGCGTTATTCCTACAACACCCTGGTCACGCCGGGAACAGCTACCGGGTAATAGCCGTCTTTGCCGGGTTTTATCGGCGGTTCGGCGTTCCAATCGTATTTTTTGGGCGCAAGGCTTAAATCAGATTTGATGGCATCGTCCCAGCTGACGATCTGACCGCTGTAGGTAGCCATCCGGCCGAGGATAGAGGTCATCGTACTTTTCGCGCCGTTTTCCGCGTCTGCAAACTTGTACTCGCCTTTGGCAATGGCGGCAAAGAGGACATCGTGTTCAACCTGATAGGGGTTGGCATCCTTGCGGTCATCATAGTCCAGGATATTATACCCCGACCGGGTGAGGATAACGCCCGGTCTCGGCGCCGAACCGTTGGTCCCCTGGAAGCCTTCCGTCACTTGTACCCTGCAGCCGTTCCAGTGCATGCATTGGCTCATCATCCGGCTGCCGTCGGCGTATTCGAACTCGACCGCGTGGTGGTCGAATATTTCGCCGTGTTCCTTGCCGGTCCGCATGCGGCGGCCGCCCATGCCGAATGCCTTTACGGGATAACTTTGCTTGACCCAGTTGCCGACGTCCAGGTTATGGATATGCTGTTCGGTGATGTGATCCCCGCAAAGCCAGTTGAAATAATACCAGTTGTGCACCTGGTACTCCATTTCCGTCATGCCTTCCTGGCGTTCGCGTACCCAAACCCCTTCGCTGTTCCAATAAACATAGGAAGTGGTGATGTCGCCGATAACCCCGTTATGCAGCATTTCCACCCAATTCTGGTAGACTTTCTGATAATGGCGCTGAAGCCCGACCACCACGTTGAGTTTCTTCTGTTTTGCCATTTCAGCCGCCTTCAACACCTGGCGGACGCCCGGCGCGTCAACAGCAACGGGTTTTTCCATGAAAACGTGTTTACCCGCCTGGATGGCCGCTTCAAAATGGATGGGCCTGAAACCCGGCGGTGTCGCCAGGATCACCACATCGCAAAGCGGTATGACTTTCTGGTACGCTTCAAAGCCCACGAACTTGTGTTCTTCGGGTACCTCCAGCCGCGACATATCGATATCGTTATTTCCCAGCTCGGTCTGGATTTGCTTGTAGCTGCCGTCCAGCCGGAAGCGGAAAGCGTCGCCCATCGCGACAAGTTTTACATTTTGCTCGGTCGACAATGCCTGAACAGCAGCGCCCGTACCCCGGCCGCCGCAACCGATCAGGCCTATCCGGATCACATCGCTGCCGTCGATATGCGCTTTCGCGCTCAGGATGGACGGTGCAAGCATCAGACCGCCTGCGGCCAGGCCTGATTGTTTCACGAAGGACCTTCTGTCCATTTTGTTGGTATTCCGTTTTTTCATCGTTCTCGGTTTTTATTAATCTTTGATTGCTTCCTTGAAAAAGGCTTCCACTTCCGCCGGAGCGGGTTGGGCGGCCGGCCTTACGAGCCGGAACCCGACGAAAGGCGCATCCACATTCCACCAGATGCTTTTGGGTATCTGAGGGTCCCTGGCCTGCCACTTGGCGGAGGATTTCACCCGGGCGCTGCAATTGCAATCCGCCGCGAAGGTGTCGTAGGAACCGCCTTTGACGGTACGCGCGTGTTTGCCTTCCGGTTTTATCCAGGGGTTTTCGGCATCCGGTCCCGCCGCGTCCAGATAATCCGGTTTATATTGGTCGAGGGTCCATTCGGCAACATTGCCGAGCATATCGTAAAGGCCCCACTCGTTGGGCTTTTTTTGGCCCACCACATGGTACCTTTCCTCGCCATTGTCGTAATACCAGGCAACATCTCCGATGGGGTCAACCTGTCCGTCGCCCCCGGCCCGGCAGGCAAACTCCCATTCCGCCTCGGTTGGCAAGCGGAAAAAGATGCCGGTTTTCTGGTACAACCATTGGCAATAGCGCAAAGCGGCTTGCTGGGTCATATTCACCTCGGGAAAGCCGCCGCGGGTACCCATGCCGTAGGTCAGATCGAGATAAGGCGGAGTAGGCCGGGCAACGGCATCGGCGGCAAATTGCCCTTCTTTCCAGCCGCTTTCGTCCGTATCATTGACACGAAATTGAAAAAGGCGGTATTCATCGTGCGTAACCTCCCGGGTACCGATCCAGAACGGCGATAACCGGACCTCGCCTTTACGGTCGCCTTCCGATATGGTCAGCACTCCCCCTTTGAGGAAGACCATCTCAAAGGATTGATCCGAACCGGGGATGGAAATGTTGGTTTTCTCCGGCGGAGCAGCCTGGCCTGATGCCGTAAAAACGCCGGATAAAAGAAGAAAAAAAATGAAGGTTGGTGATAGTGACCGCATCCTTTAGGCAATTGTATTATTTTAAAAGCAAATTAAAGGATTTTATCGGTACCCTGGTCCTGTTTTGTCCCGATAACACGCTGCCTGCATTCAATTTTGGCGCTTTGCCGCCGGTTTCTGCGTTTCGGTTTTTGAAAAGCGCGCCTAGAATTTCATCACTTTATAGATTTCCGACCCCGTGCCGCTCCGGATGCTGACCCAATAGATACCGGGCAGCCAGTCGGTTGTATTCAATGAGGCGTCCGATTTGCCGGGCGGCAGGGTCATCCGGTCCAGTTCACGCCCCAGAGCATCCCTCACCAGGATCAAGCGGTCTTTACCGGAAAGACCGATTCCCCGGATGTACAACCTTTCCGTTACAGGATTGGGATAAAGCACGGTTCTGACCGCCGGAATCTGTCCGGTTTTATCTGGCCCGGATGGGGTTGTGCAGAGCATCAGGGTCCAGTTGCGAATATGCCCGCCGTCGTCTTCAACGTGGTCTTTTACCCGAAGGACCCAATCTCCGGCAGCCGGTTCTCCCGTCAGGATCGAGAACGGAGCAAGCGGTTGAAAAACACCGGATATGGCTGGGATAGCTCCGTCGCATGCGCTTTCCAAAAGTGAGGCATCCAGGCCGTTGTCGTTCAGGCCGACCAGCATATCGACACCGTCGCATCCGTATTCGTTCCCGGGGAAACCGGGCCGGTCGAATAAAGGCAAAACGGTTCCCTGGGGAGAGATCAGTTCGGCGCTTAAATCCCCGATCCAGGAATGTTCGATGTCCAGGCCTATAATGGAGATTTCAGCCACTGTGCCGGAGGCCTCGACAGGAATCCGGGATTCGGCCACCACGTTGCCGCTTCCGGCATCTATTCCGACCGGCGTATCGACAGCCGGAAGGCCCGAACAAGCGTAGTTGCCCGTAGTGAATGACCGACCGGCGGACCAGGCGCCCACTCCGCAGGCGTTATTCGCCCTTACCCGCCAGAAATACTGGGTTGCGGGGGAAAGCTGGATCGGTCCGGACAGGGTATCCTGACTGCCTTCCGTTGAAAAGACCAACTGACCGAACAGTTCATCGGCAGCTACCTGCACATCGTACCCCCCGGCTCCCGGTGAGCGGGTCCAGTCAAGGTAGGCAAAAATATTCACGCCTGATTGATCCGGGGCCGGAGAGATCAATTGGGGCGGCACTGGCGGTTGTTGTGCAAACTGCAGGTTAAAAACCCCCGTCGCTTCCTGTACGCCGTCGGCTGCATGAAGGTTCAGCTGGTATTCCCCTGAAAGCAGGTCGCTGTTTCCGGAAATCCGGATGCTGAAATGAGATCCTCCGGAGAACGGCCCGGCCGGCATTTGCGCAGCGGCCCCGGATGGAAGCCCGGTCAGCGTGATCAGGGTATGATCACCGAATGCGGCGCCCAGTTCGACATCAACGTCCAGCGTATCGCCGTGGCAAAGCGCCTGCCCTGACGGGGTCAGGGTGACAAAGGCGCCGCAAAGACCCTGTGACCGGCCGGCCAGTTGGGTGATCTGGGTAAAATCGGGATCCAGCCAGCTGCGAAGCGAATTCGCGGGCGTATTCCCTCCTGCCCAGGATGAATAGAGCCGGCCGAAATAATCGAACCCCTGGTTCCCGCAGGCGGCAAAACCGCCATGGAGTTGACCGACAGCCAGTCCGTTTTTATCAAACAGCGGCGACCCGGAAGAACCGCCTTCGGTGGTACCTACGTTCCAATGGGGCACGATCATATGGGTGCCGGCCGGATTGGGCTGGTCATTCCCCCAGTCGGTGGGAAACGCGTCAGTAAACGAAAAACTGATCCGCTTTTCCTGATTGTTGGGATGATGGACGCAGATCAGCGTATCGGCCGGCGTTTGTTCCGCTGCATTCCACCCGGCAAAATAGGCGTTTGCCTCCGGGTTGACCGGATCATCGAGCTCCACCAATGCAAAATCGGAGGAGGCATAAGCGGCCCTGAATATAGCGCCTGAATTGAAGGTGGCGAGACTGCCGTTACCCGGCTGGCCGCTTGCCGGAGTATTGGGCTGGCGGCATTGGTTGTTCTGGTAGTTCCAATAAACCACCATCGTGGGCGCATTCCCGGATGTGATCCCGCAATGGTTGGCCGACATGAAATAGGGCCGGCAATCCTGACGGGCGTTGTTCACCAGGAACCCGGTGCAAATGATGGTGCCGTTGAGGCTGTAGGCGCCGACCGACCGGATGATATCCCGGTACGGCTCGACAATTCCCCAACCATTTTCCGCGCCGCACACGACATCCAGGTTGCAGCTGCCGGATAATGCCTGGTGAAACCCCATGAAGTCATGATTTACCTTTGATAGGTGCAACCTCACCCGGTCGCGCTGATCGGCCGGCGCCTGCAATTCCAGCACCAATTCATCGCCGGGCAACACGGGCGACCAGTATTGATCGTGGTATTCGTTATCTGCCGGCAACACGGGCCCCTGAATTTCCCGCATGGCGGGGTCGTAGAGAAACAACGCCGCTCCGGCAGGCAATTCAAATTCGTCAAATCCCAGGTTCAGGGAGAAAGCGCCTTTGGATACAATGCGCAGTTGCCAGATGGACATCCCTTTCGCATTCGTTTGCCAAATGCCCTGTTCGCCTGGCGATACATCTACATCGAATGCCCTGGCGAAAGTCAGGGGGGCGCCTGATTTACGTTGTGATATCGAAGCCGTACGCAATGAGTCGGTATTTATTTCCGGCAAAACCAATTGCGGGATGGCGGCGGTTATCAGCCCACGGGGATGTAAAGTCTTGTCCTGGCCGAGCAGCGCACACGAAAAGAATAGAAAAGCAGAGAAAAGCCCTGTTGAAAGCCGTTGAATTTTCATCCGGTTTATGCGTTGGAAAGAATTATTTGTACTGCAATATCCGTAAATTTACACGCAATCATATCTCCAATTGCTTAACATTTTAACTATCGGAAGGATGAAGACAAAAAAATCCTATTGGGCGATGTTACTGGTCTGCCTGACCCTGATGCCGGCGTGCAAGACCAGCCGGGCGGTCAAAGGCGGCGTCATCGGAGGGGCTGCCGGCGGCGTGATCGGCGGTGTGATCGGCAAAAAAGCGGGGAATACGGTGGTCGGTGTGATCATCGGCGCTGCGGTGGGCGGCACGGCAGGGGTCCTGATCGGCCGTTATATGGATAAACAAGCCGAAGAAATCCGCAAGGATATGAAAGGCGCACAGGTTGAACGCGTCGGCGAAGGGATCCTCATCACTTTCGACTCCGGCCTGTTATTCGGGGTCGACTCCTACCAGCTCAACCAGAATACCCGATCCAACCTGAATCAACTCTCCGATATCCTGGCCAAATATGAGGATACCGATATCCTGATCGAGGGGCATACGGACAATACCGGGACGGAGGATCACAACCAGACGCTTTCAGAAAACCGCGCCAAATCGGTTTCCGGTTACCTGATCCAGCGAGGCGTGGTTTTCAACCGGTTCACGACCGTAGGTTATGGGGAAAATCAACCTGTTGCAGATAATGCCACCGCAGCCGGCCGGCAGGAAAACCGCAGGGTTGAAGTGGCGATCACCGCCAACAAGAAACTCAAAAAGGCCGCCAAAAGAGGAGATATCGGCACTTAAACGGCCTCTTTTGACGGGTGAAATCCAATGTACATGAGCTATGCGATCCAAAAAACCGCCCAGCTTACGGGCCATGAAGGAGCGATCTTTGCGCTGGCGGAAGAGCCGGGCGGAAGGTCGTTCCTTTCTGCTGCCGGAGACGGGTGGATCGTCCGGTGGATGTTCGCCGATCCGGAAGTCGGCAAGCTGGTGGCCAGGGTAGATTCCCGGGTATTTTCACTGGCTTCGCTGTCAGAGCATCGCATCGTCGCCGGCAATATGGACGGCGGCATCCACTGGATCGACCTTACAAGCAATACCGGCGCCCGCAATGTCGCTCATCACCGCAAAGGCGTCTTCGATCTTGTTCCGGTGGGTGATCACCTTTATTCGGCGGGCGGGGAAGGCGCCGTCACCCGTTGGGATACGCGGTTGGAAAAAGCCGTGGATACCCTTTACCTGAGCCCGAAGAGCATTCGGTGCCTGGACTACAATCCGGCTACCGGACAGTTATGCGCAGGCGCAAGCGACAACGGGATTTTCATTCTGGATGAGCAAAGCATGAATCTGGTCCGCCACATCCCCAACGCACACGAAAGTTCGGTATTTGCCTTGCGGTACAGCCCCGACGGCCGATACCTGCTGAGCGGCAGCCGGGATGCCCAATTGGCGGTCTGGGATGTCCGCAACGGCTGGAAAAAGGCCGCAACGATCCCTGCGCACTGGTTTACCATCAACGACCTGGTCTTCTCGCCGGACGGGCGGTATTTTGCCACTGCCAGCCGGGATAAAACCATAAAAATCTGGGATGCCGACCGGTTTTCCCTGGTCAAGGTACTGGAGATCATCCGGGACGGCGGGCATCGGAATTCGGTGAACCGCCTGCTGTGGAGCAGCACCAACAACCTGTTGATATCTGCCGGCGACGACCGGAGCATCATCCTCTGGCAACCTGAATGAACTCCGGGTTACCGGACCAGCCCACCGGTTATTTTAACCAGTTCGGTTTCCGTGATTTTCAGGTTGTAAATAGCATTGAAGAGCGCTTGATTGGCATTGATATACCCCAGTTGGATGGTCCGGTAATCAAATGAATTGACGAGACCGCCTTTGAACCTTTCCTCTGCAATTTCCAGGTTGCGGCGCGCATTGTCCACCAGTTGACGGGTAACGAGTACCAGGTCTTTCTGGCTGTTGTAGGTAGCCAGGGTGTTTTCCAGTTGAAGGAAATAATTCCGTTTGGTATCGTCCAGTTGGAGCTGAGCGATGAGCTCACCCGTTTTGGCATTCTGGATCTGGCGGTTGCGGACCCCGCCGTCGAACAGGTTGTAGCTCGCCGTCAGGTTCAGAAAGCCGGAATAGCTGCTGTTGCGAATGCCGCCCAGGTCGCGTTCGCTGCCGTCGGCAAAGGTGCCGGTTCCGAAAATGGTCTGGCTGGCAGTATAATTGGCGCCGCCCCTTACGCTGACGGTGAAGGACCTGGCGCTTTCCTGAATAAGGGTATTGGTATGGGCCAGCTCGCGGAAGGCCTGCAGACTGAGCAAGGTCGGGTTGCCGGCGATCATTTTGGCTTTCAAGGCCTCAATGTCGTAGAGCTGAGGTTCTGCAACCAGGGGATCGGACAGGTTGTAGGTAACCGAAAGATCATCCACGCCCATAGTCAGGTTCAGGGCGCGAAGTGCGTTCTGATAGGTATTGAGCTGGATAATATAGGCCGTAGAGTCGTTGAGATAAGCGTCCTGGGTCTGCAGCAGGTCAAAGGTTCCGGACTGTCCGAATTCGCGGCGGACCTCCTGGTACCTGACCCGGTCGCGGGATAAGTTCAGGGCTTCTTCCCGGACGTTCAGTTGTTCTTTCTGTACCAGGGCCGTGTAATAGGATTGGATGACCGCCTGGACGGTAGATTCCACCGCCAGTTTGGTGGATATTCCGCTTGCCCTGGCCTGTTGCTCCAGTTGCTGCTTGGTAAACCGGACCCGGTAGCCGTCAAACAGGATCCAATTGGCTTCAACACCCGGTGTCAATCCGGCGCCGAATGAGGAAAGCTCCCGTAAAAAGGAGGCCGGGTTTTTGGAACCGCTATAAGTGTTGTTGTTATTGAGTGTGAAATTGATGCTGGGATATCGCCCGGCTACACCCCAATCATCGAGATTCTGCGCCTGCTGCTGTTCGAGCTGGCTGATCTGGATCTGGTAATTGTTTTGGAGCGCCGTTTGGATGGCCTGAGAGAGGCTTAATGCCGTTTGCCCTTCCGCCCGGATGGCGCCGAAAACCCCGGAAAGGGCAAACAAAAGTGGTAAAGAAGCTTTCATGATCGTTGATCTGTCGTTTTGATGGCGGAAAGATACCGAAATCGCTATTGGAATAAAAAACTATGCCTGCAAAGGATCGGTTCACTGTCTGCCTGAAATTTTTGTCCGGCAGCCGTCTTCCGGTCTATCGGCGCCAGGTTTCAGTCAGCAATTCTTCAACCTGGCCGGCTGCTTCCAATCCGGCATTTTTGCCTGTTCCCGAAAAAAGCAGGCGGTCGTTGTCAAAAAACCGGACTTCCGCTTCAGATAACATGCTCTCACTCACTTTGCCGACCATTTTACCTGAAATCGGGGCAACCAATTCCCCCGTTCCGGCCTGGTGCGCCGTTATTTCCAGGCGATACCGCTTGTCCCTGAAGGCTAGGCGGATCGTTTTTTCTCCCAGGGAGGCCTTCATCCGGGCGCCGGTGTAGGTCGCGAAACGGTATAATCGCCCGTTGAATAAAAATCCGACAATGTAGCCGATGAAGTGGCTGCCGATCCAGGGAATATTGGCAACGGACGCCATCAGGGAGACGGGGGCGTCCTGATCAAAATGATTGCTTTGGACCCAAATCCAGGCGCTCGGAAAAGATCGGCCCCAATCCTTTTCGGTATATCCCCTGCCGCCTGTGAAGTCCACTGTTTCTCCATACACTTTCAGCTCTCCGCTGATAACATGGTCAACGCTTACGACGCCGTGATAACACTCCATGAACGGAACAAAGGAATACCACCCCATGATGCCGGGGGCCCCCAGCATGCTGGGCCAGGGGAAAAGTTGGTCAAACCGGAGGCGGCCCTGCAATTCGGGGAGATCGAGTTGGATTTCGCTGGCCGAAAACCGGTTGTTGCCCAATTGCAGGGCAAACCCTTCCGGTGAAGGTTGGAATGCTTCGGCCGGAAAATGGTGATAAGCCGATGTGCATTGTTTGCCGTCGAGCCGTTGAATGAATGCGTGACTGCTGCCCGATTCGTCAAATGCAATTCCCGGGATCAAGGCCAGGGCGTACCGCTGATCCGGGTCGACGATCTTGAAATACCAGCCTTCAAAATATCGCCGGTCTCTTCCCCAGCCGTGGTACATGTCCGGATTCCAAAGGGCGCGCCAGCGTTTTAATCTGTTTTGCATAGAGCAATCCTGTTTATTTTTTCGTTCCCGCCAAAACAGCCGGGTTCAGCATCTATATCAATGTCGGCGAAACTACCCCAAAACAAAAACTTATGCATTCTTCCAAACCCAGGCGTTTTGACAACGCCATCAATGCCGGTTCCATGGCCGACATCGCCTTTTTGCTGCTGATCTTCTTTCTGGTAACAACAAAAATAGTAGAAGAACAAGGCGTATTCGTCAAACTTCCACCCTGGGATCCCACCCAGCAACCCGTTGACATCAATGAAAACAATGTGCTGAGCATCAAGGTCAATTCATTGAACCAATTGATGGTTGAAGGACAAATATCCGATTTTTCCAACCTGCGCAGCAGGGTCAAATCCTTTATTCTGGATCCGGTCCGCGAACCCGATGAGGCGGTAGTCTCTCTGCAAAATGACAGAGGAACCCATTACCAGACCTATATCCTGGCTTACAACGAAATCAAGGCCGCGTATACCGAACTCTGGGATGACCGGGCTCAGCAACAATATGCCATGCCTTACAACGAACTGCCGGCCGCAGATCAAAAGGCCATAAGGGACAAGATCCCCCTGGTGATCTCGGAGGCAGAGCCTACGGAAATCGGCGAACAGCAACGAGATTGAGCAGTCAATCCGCGACAGCCGAACCTGTGCATTTGTGAACGATCTCCGTTCATTTCCGGATGAGGATCAAAAATTGTCCACTTCACGGTAGGCTTTGATGACCGCCATTTCTCCGTCTTTGCCGGGCCTGGAATTGCCGTGTTCCATACCCATGATCCCGGCATACCCGCGTTCGTGGATGAATTTGAACACATTCTTGTAGTTGATCTCCCCGGTGGTCGGTTCTTTCCGGCCGGGGTTGTCGCCGATCTGGAAATAGGCGATCTCGTCCCAGGATTTTTCGATATTCGGAATGAGATTGCCTTCGTGGATCTGCATATGGTAGATATCGTAGAGAATTTTGCAGGCAGGGCTTCCGACCGCTTTGCAGATTTCGAATGCCTGCGACGACTTATTCAGGAAAAGGCCGGGATGGTCTCTGAAGTTGAGGGGTTCGAGCACCATGACGAGTCCGTGGGGTTCCAGGATTTCGGCGGCCCTTTTCAGGCTTTCCGTCACGTGAGCCGTCTGGTATCCGATGTCCTGGCGCATGTCGACATAGCCGGGCACGACGGTCATCCAGGTTGCGTTTACCCGTTTGGCCACTTCTACGGATTCCCGGATATTCTGCAGGAATTCCTCGCGGAGGTCTTCTTTTCCGGTGGTAAGATTGGGTTCGGTCCAATAGATCTTGTTGGCGACAAAAACCCCCATTTGCATACCGAGTTTCGCCATAAGGTCGCCCATTTTTTTCTGCAGGTCCACATCCCGGCCTTTCATACCGTTATCTTCAAACGATCGAAAGCCCTGGTCGGCCATAAACCGGAGCTGGTCCAGGATATCCGGCCCGGCGCTTTCCTTGAACATGTTTTCGTGCGGCGCATAATTAAGCCGGAAGGGTGTTCCGCTGCCCATAAACGCCGGTGATGCTGCAGACAGGCCGCCGATACCAGAGGCCACGGTGGCAGATGTCATCAGGCTGTTTTGTATAAAGGTTCTTCGTTTCATTGTTTAAATATTATTTCTGCCGGAAAGATACGGAACAGCCCGGAAATGCCTGCATCAGTCCGTCGGTCCGGCCCGGGCCGAGGATGCTGCAGGCGGAGGCCAATGCATCTGCCAATGCCCCGGTCGGCGCCTGCACGCTCACCGTCAGGCCGTGCGTGACCCCGATGCCGGTCCGGGGGTCGATCAGGTGGCTGTACCGCTTGCCTTCCCATTCGAGGTAGCGGTAGCGGTCGCCCGAAACCGCAATGCTCAGGCCGGCCAGGCGCGCTTTTCCACCGGGTTGCGCTATGTCCCAACCCGTTTGTCCGGGTGGCGCCGGGCCAAGCAGCAAATCGCCGCCGCCGTCTACCAACGCCCTGTCAATATGGAATTGATTAAGCCGGGCCATGGCTTTGTCGAGTGCGTAACCTTTGGCTATTCCGCCAAGGTCCAGCCGCATGTTTTTTCGTTTCAGTTTCACCCGGTTGCTGCGGCAGAGCCGAAGCCACCGCCAGTTGACGCGTTCTTTAGCCGCATCGATATTGTCCTGTCCCGGAAATTCATTCTGCCGGAAAGACCTGCGCCAGAGGTGGCTGAGCGGCCCGATGGTAACATCGAAGGCCCCGTCGCTTTTTCTGCTGATGGTTTTGGACAAGCGCAACACATCCCATAACGGCGCCGAGACTTTTACCTTTCGCCCGGATCCGGATTGCGCGGAAAGCCGGCTCAGTTCACTGTCCTCCCGGTAATCGCTGAAGATCATTTCCAGTGAATCAACGGTCATGAAAGCCGCCCGGGCCGCACGTCCGGCCAGGAGACTATCCGGAGCATAGCAGACAATCCGGAACAGGGTTCCCATGGCCGGGTGCCGGTATTCGAACCGGTGCAACGGCGCCTGAGAAAAACACGGAAAGGCCGGTAGCAAGGCGGTCAAACAGACAATGCCCCTGAGGAGCGGTTTACTGCGTATCCTGCATTTCATGCCGCAAGTTAAAAAACAAGGACGCACCGGTTACCGGGCGCCCTTGCCGCGTCGTCGAAAACTACCGGGTTTATGAATGAAGATGCGTTTTCAAACCCTTTTGGCGGCCGCAGCCAGTTAAGATTTTCTCCCGGAAATTCCGTTTTTTTGCATAAGATAGAACCGAATCGCTCCTATCGGCAATAAATTCAGGCTATGTCCATGTTCGAAAAATTGATCCCGTATGATGCAGCTCACCTGATCCTGGGCGACTATTTCCAGTATCACCATCAGTACAAGCGCATCACTAAACGGGCCAGGATCCGGTTCGAAAACCGGGATTGGCGCGGCGCTCAGGCAGACTCCAGAGAGCGGATTGCCCTGTACCGGGAAATGGTAGGCGCAACGACCGAAAAACTCCAGGACTTTCTCAGCGACCAGAAACACTCGCGGGACATGTGGCGCCAGATCAAGCAAATGTACCTGGATGAGATCTACAATTTCAACTCCCGCAATATCGCCGAGACCTATTTCAATTCGGTGTTCCGCCACAGCCACAAAGGGTTGAGCGCCGATGAGGAACTGATGTTTGTACATGCTACCGGCGGGTACGCTGAATTCAGGTCGCTGGTACCGATATACCATACATTTCTCCTGTTTGAGCCTTTTGAACACAGCATCCGCCAATTGATGGCCTGCTTTTCTTTCGATGCGCCCTATATTGACCTGGAGCGCGATATCATCCGGATCTCGGAGACGCTGAAGAAGAAACTGGATTCCCTGTATTACCGCGGCGCCAATGCGCGGATCGAAATGCTCAAATCCGTTTTTTTCAGAAACAAAGGCGCCTATTTTGTGGGGCGGCTGGCGATCGGCGAATTCTTCTATCCTTTCGTCATCCCGGTCCTCCATGACGAACGCGGCATTTACGCCGACGCCTTGCTGCTGGACGCCAATGAGGTCAGTTCCATTTTCAGTTACAACCGTTCGTATTTCCTGGTCGATACCGATATTGCCCGCGAACTGGTGGATTTCCTGAAAACCATTCTGCCGAGTAAAAGTCTCGGAGAATTGTACAACTCCATCGGCTTTGAAAAACACGGCAAAACGGTGATGTACCGGGACTTTCTCCGGCATATGGACAACTCCGACGATCAATTCATTCTGGCGCCGGGCGTCAAGGGTATGGTCATGTCCGTATTTACGCTGCCGTCCTACCCCATGGTGTTCAAGGTGATCAAGGACCGGTTTGCGCCCCCAAAAAGGGTGACGGAACAGGAAGTGAAAGAAAAGTACGAACTGGTCTCTCTCCATGACCGGGTAGGTCGGATGGCCGACAGCCATATGTTTGAAAACTATATTTTTGATCGAAGCCGTTTTTCCAAGGACCTGATCGAGGAACTCACCCGGGAAGCGCCCTCCAAGGTCACCGTCAAGAAGAATACCATCGAGATCAAGCATATGTATGTGGAAAAACGGATGATCCCGTTGAACATCTACCTGGACAATGCTGACCCGGAGGAAGCCGAAGAGATCGTGAACGAATATGGAAAAGCCATCAAACAACTGGCCGCCGTCAATATCTTTCCGGGGGATATGCTGTTGAAAAATTTCGGCGTCACCCGGCTGAAACGCGTGGTTTTCTATGATTATGACGAGATCGTTTTCCTCACCGACTGCAATTTCCGGGTCATCCCGGAGCCGAGAAACCCCGAAGACGAGTTTTCAGGAGACCCCTGGTATTCCGTTGGTCCGAATGATATTTTCCCGGAGGAATTCACCAAGTTCCTGATCGGCCGGCCCGAAATCCGGGAGATCTTCCTGACCAAACACGGCGACCTCTTCAATGTGAAATTCTGGATCGATACCCAGGAAAAACTGATCCGGGGCGAAATGGTGGACGTTTTCCCTTACAGAAAGCGATTGCGATTCAAAAACGTGTATAAAGATCAGATGCCATGAACAAGGTATCCGCCATAATCACAACCCTGAACGAAGCCGACAACATCCGGGAGGCCATTCAGAGCGTGCGGTGGGTCGATGAAGTCATCGTCGTGGATTCTTTCAGTGAGGACGGCACCTTCGAGCTTGCGCAAAAGCTGGCGGACAAAACCCTGCAGCGAACCTATACCGGCCCTGCCGATCAAAAGAACTGGGCCATTCCGCAGGCTGCCAACGAATGGGTGCTGGTGCTGGATGCCGATGAACGCGTTCCGGCCGAACTTGCCGCCGAAATAAAACAATTGCTGCAACAGGAAAAAATTCCTTTTGATTGTTTCTGGATCGGCAGAAATAACCATTTCATGGGAAAAAGCGTGCGGTACAGCGGCTGGCAGGGCGATCAGGTGATCCGGCTCATCCGCAGGGATCGCTGCCGGTACAACCGGAAACAGGTGCACGAGGAAATCGAAACGGAAGGGCTGCGGGTAGGCCGTTTACACCATAAGCTTACCCACTTTACTTTTAAAAACCTGTCGCATTACCTGGAAAAAACAGAGCGTTACGGGCGCTGGTCAGCGCAGGACCACTTGCCCAGGACGCCAAAAATTACGATATTTCACTTTTTGTTCAAGCCCTTTTGGCGGTTTGTGAAACATTATATCTTTCAAGCCGGTTTCAGAGATGGAAAAACCGGCCTGATCGTAAGCGCAATAATGGCCTGGGGCGTATTTTTGCGCTATGCTTTTATGGAAGAACAACTAACCGTAAACCAAAGCAAAACTGCTTTTAATAAAAAACAGACTATGAAAAAAAGGACCATCCCTGTGGTAGACCTTTCGAAATTCACCCACGGAACGCCTGAAGAACGGGCCGCTTTCGTTGATGAACTCGGGAAAGCCTTCCACGAAATCGGTTTTGTGGGCGTAATCAACCACGGTGTTCCGGACGAATTGATCGACAAATTCTATACGGAATCCAAAAATTTCTTTGCCTTGCCGGAAGCTGTCAAGCGGCAATACGAAATTGCAGGACTTGCCGGTCAGCGCGGTTATACTTCTTTCGGCAAGGAGCATGCTAAACAATCCAAGGTAGCCGACCTGAAGGAATTTTTCCAGATCGGGCAGGAAGTGCCGCCGAACCACCCCCTCAAGCCCGAATACCCGGACAATGTAAGCGTTGCAGAAGCGCCTGAATTCGCAAAAACCGGCATTCAATTGTACAAAGCCTTTGAAAAGGCCGGCGGACAGCTGTTGAAAGCTATCGCCATTCACCTGGACATCGGTGAAGACTATTTTGAAGAAGAGATCCGGTACGGTAACAGCATTCTGCGTTCCATCTTCTACCCGCCGATCACCCGGGAGCCGGCTTCGGCCATCCGGGCTGAACAACACGAAGACATCAACCTGATCACCCTGCTGGTCGGCGCCTCAGCCGGCGGCCTGCAGCTGCTGAACAAGCACAATGAATGGATGGACATCACGCCCGAAGAGAACGAGATCGTGATCAACGTCGGGGATATGTTGCAGCGGCTGACCAACAACTACCTCAAATCCACAACGCACCGGGTGGTCAATCCGCCGCGGGAGTCGTGGCATTTGCCCAGGTTATCGATTCCCTTTTTCCTGCATCCGGTCAGCAAAATGGACCTTTCCTGTCTGGAAGGGTGCGTCACGGCGGACCAGCCGCTGGCTTACGAACCGATTACAGCCGGCGGATACCTGGATGAACGCCTGCGGGAGATCGGATTAAAAAAATAGCCCCGCCTATAACAGAATTGACTTCGGTTTTTCGTTTTAGATTTCAAATCTGATATTAAACCGCAGAAGAAATTCGCGGTCCAACTGCCGGATTGAAAAGTCGATGTCTTGCAGATTCCGTCGAAAAGTCCTGTAAGATTCGTATATTAGGGCTATCTTTGCAAACCAGATTAAATTTTTGGATATGAATACAATGCTATTAGGTTTTCTACCCAGCGGTGCGGAGTTGGTTGTGATCGTTTTTGTCGTTCTGCTGCTTTTCGGCGGCAGGAAGATTCCAGAACTGATGCGCGGCCTGGGCAAAGGAATCCGGGAATTCAATAACGCCCGCGCTACGATCGAGGGCGAGATCAAAGAAGGCATGCGCGAAGCAGATCGCAAAGCCATCGAAGAAAAGAAAGAACAGACGCAAGCCTGATTTTTTCGGGTTCCGTACAACAAACCAGCAAGGCTCTACTGCGCAAATGCGCGGCAGAGCCTTGTATATTTTATCGGGTACGAAAAGTCGCTTTTACCGCTTGCGGCTGAAGAAACCGCCCAGCAGTTTCATGCCGATGCTGGCGACATCGTCGATAATGCTGCCGTCGCCGTCGGCATCCAGGAATTTATTGATAAAGCCCATTGTCGGGCTTTCCTGATGTGCGGATACGGTTCCGGATAACAGGGAAGCGATGCCGGCAGCATCCAGCCCGTTGGATTGTTTGGCTTTTCCGAGGGCGCCCATAACCACCGGGGCAAGGAGGCTCATCAGGTTGCCTGTTTTGCCTTGATCCAGGCCGCTCAGGCGGCTGATCATGTCAACTGCTCCCGACTGGCGGTCGCCGAGGATATGGTTGAGGATCCCCTCGCCGTTGGTTGTACGCGAGTTTTGCGCTTGCCCGCCGGTGAGCATGCCGAAAACATCGTTGAGGATGCTGCCGTCGTGGTCGCGGTCCAAGGCGTTGGATAAGGCGCTGGCGCCCTGGTTGGTAGAAGCGTTGCGTGCAAGGGCGCTGACCAGGGTTGTCATTACGCCTGAGGCAGCAGCTTCGGTCTGCTCGCGGTCGGCGCCGCCGATCTGGTTGCTCAATTGGTCAACAAAATCATCGGACAAGTGACCCTGAAGTAAATCCATTAAATTCATCGTCGAAAAGATTAGGGTTAACTTAAGATTCCAAAATTAGCTTTTCATTCGCAATGAAAGCCCTTTTTAGATGGTTTTTACCCCGGAAAGTCACTTTTCTTTTCAAACTTCCATCTCTTCCAGGATCTGCTGCGCGTGTTTTCCGCTGACCACATTGGTAATAATGCGCTCAATGATCCCTTTTTCATCGATGATGAACGTTGTGCGATGTACGCTCACAATATTCATACCCATGAATTTTTTTGGCCCCCAAACCCCGTAATCGTTGACGATCTTGCGGTCGGTATCCGCCAATAAAGAGAACGGCAGATTGAATTTCTGACGAAAATTGGTGTGGCGTTTGGCACTGTCAGGGCTCACGCCGAGGATTTCAAATCCCTTGTCGCGCAGGTCGGCATAGCCGTCGCGAAGATTGCAGGCTTCTTTTGTACATGTCGGCGTATTATCCTGCGGATAGAAGTAAAGGGCCAGTTTTTTTCCCCGGAAATCGGACAGGCGTACGGTTTTGCCATCTTCGTTGACTGCGGAGAAATCCGGAGCGGGATCGCCTTCTTTCAAATGCGTCATTGCCTTATGCTTTGGTTTCAGGGCTACAACAAATCCGGCAAGGCGGAGTTCAACCTGATACCTCTTTTTTAGGTCGGATTCTACTTTTCACCTTATTTTTGCAGTATGAATGCAAAAAGAGCCTTACTAGTCATCCTCGACGGATGGGGTCACGGCCCTAATCCCAAAGTCAGCGCCATCGCGCAGGCCGATACACCTTTTGTTGACAGCCTGTACAAAAAATATCCGCACTCCGAACTGGTCACTTACGGCGAAGACGTCGGCCTGCCGGAGGGACAAATGGGTAATTCCGAAGTCGGCCACCTCAATATCGGGGCGGGGCGCATCGTGTACCAGGAATTGGCCCGCATCAACAAAGCCATCCGGGATCATGAGCTCCACCGCCACCCGGCCCTGCTCAAAGCTATGGATGAGGCCAAAAAGGCCGGCAAGGCTTTCCATTTCATGGGCCTGGTTTCCGACGGCGGCGTGCATTCGCATATCAACCATCTCCTGGCCTTGTGCGACATCGCCGAATCCAGGGGACTGGAGAAGGTATACATCCACGCTTTTCTCGACGGCAGGGATACCGACCCCAAAAGCGGCGCGGGTTTCCTGCAAACGCTCATCCGGCACATCACTCCGCAGAAAGCCCGGCTTGCAACCGTTGTAGGCCGGTATTTTGCCATGGACCGCGACAAACGCTGGGAAAGGGTTAAAACAGCTTACGACGTGCTGGTCAACAACAAAGGCGAATTGTCACACGATGTATTGGCTACCCTGAAAGAACGCTACGGCAAGGACGAAACGGATGAGTTCATCCAGCCCATCGTCTGCGCCGGCGATGACGGCAAGCCGGTTGCTGCCATTCAGTCCGGCGATACCGTCCTGTGTTTCAATTTCCGAACCGACCGGCCCCGTGAGATCACCACGGTATTGACCCAAAGCGACATGCCGGAGTTCGGGATGCACAAACTGGACCTGCACTACCTGACCATGACCAGGTACGACGATACCTACCATAATGTCGAAGTCCTTTTTCACAAGGACGACCTGAAACAAACCCTGGGCGAAGTCCTTTCTGATGCCGGGAAATCCCAGGTCAGAATTGCAGAAACGGAAAAATACCCGCATGTCACATTCTTTTTCTCCGGCGGCCGGGAGGATACATTTCCCGGAGAACGGCGCATTCTCATCCCCTCTCCCAAAGTCGCTACTTATGACCTGAAACCGGAAATGAGCGCCCTTGAACTGACGGACGCCATCATAGCCGATATCCAGGAAAACGAACCTGATTTCATCTGTCTGAATTTCGCCAATACCGATATGGTGGGGCATACCGGCGTATTTTCAGCTGCCGTCAAAGCGGCTGAAACCGTGGACGGCTGCCTCAGCAGGCTCATCGAAACCGCACTGGCTCATGAATACGAGGCCATAGTGATCGCCGATCACGGCAATTCGGATTATATGATCAACGAAGACGGCACGCCCAACACAGCGCATACCAAAAACCCGGTGCCTTGTTTTTATATTCACCAAAGGCCCGGCCATTTTGAATTGAAAGACGGGAAACTGGCGGATGTGGCGCCGACCTTGCTGCATATGCTGGGCATGACGCCGCCGAAAGTAATGGACGGCGACGTGCTGATCAAATAGCCGGTTCGGTCTTTATACCAATTCCGGTTCGGCAGGCAATTTGGCTTTTTGCAGGGTGAAATAAAAAACCGTTCCGCCTTCCGGGCGCGGTTTATACCAGATCCTGCCGTTGTTCAACTCTACTATTTTTTTACAAATGGCGAGCCCCATGCCGGTCCCCGGCAATTCCATATCGGTCAGCCGCTGGAAAGGCATAAAAGCTTTTTCCTGGTAATATTCCTGCAGTCCGATCCCATTGTCAGCTACGGAAAACTGCCAGCAGTCCTTTTCAACCCGGCCGCTGACGAAAATCTCTGGCCGGCTTCCCGGTCGGCAGAATTTGATCGCGTTGCTGATCAGATTTTGAAATAACCTGATCATATCCGAAGGGTTGGCCTCAATGTGGGGCAAGTTGCCGACACTGATGCAGGCGTTGCTCACAGCGATCTCCTGCTGAAGGTCAAACCGGACCATTTCGATGATCTCGGCAATATCAACTTTCAGCTTCAGGTTATCGCGGCTTCCGGCCTGGGTGAATTTCAGCAAATCCTGCAGAACCTGATCCATTCTGATTGCACCGGAGGTAATGTAATCCAGGAATTCATCCGCTTCATCCGACAATTGTTGAAAATATCGCCTGTGAAGCAGCTGGGCATAGCTGGTGATGGTGCGCAGCGGGCTCCGGAGGTCGTGAGAAACGATATGCGAGAACTGTTCCAGTTCGTGATTGGACAGCTCCAGCTCGCGAACATTTTCCTGAAGCACCTGTGATTGGGCTTCCAGCAGTTTTTTCTGGTAGGAAAGTTGCTCGTTGGTCTTTTCAATATAGGATTGCTGGCCTTGCAGGTCTTCGATCGTTCGGTTCAAAAGGTTGATGGCAATGGACTTGTCTTTCAGGGTTCTTTCAATCCGAAACGCCTGCCGGTCCCACAATTCACCCAACTGATCCAGCAGCGGCAACAGGCCTGCTCCCATATTTTGCGTTTCCAAACCTTCACGGATCTGACCCAATACGCTGGAAAATTCTTCGGAATCTTTCATGGTCAATGGGTTTTAATTGTTGAGTTGCGCTCTCTCGCGGATCACCACCAGCGAACAGGTCTCGTTGTGGAAATCAAAGAACCCGTCGCTATTGGGGCCCAATTCACCATAAGAAAAAAAGCCGGTCATAGGCGCTTGCCATTGTTCGTAAATGCCCTTGACTTCGTCATTGATCAGCGGGCCGAGTGCAGAGTGCCGACCCTTACAGGAAAAAAGGATCAGCGCATCGGCTTTGGGCGCAAGCCGGTGTACGGCCTGAAAGTCTTCGTGAGTCTGGTCGATGACTTCAAAGCCCGGCGACATGGAAAAACGGAACCGGTCGCCGTTCCGGACGCCTCCGGCGAGCATCAGGCTCCGCTTGGCTTCATCTCCGATGATCGGTGATCGCAGAACGGTATAGCCGTCCGGGCGGAATAACTGAAGCGGATATTGAGTACTCATGTTTTCGAGCGATTGAACTGCAATTTCCGCACTGTTGAAATAACCGAAATGCCGGATGAAAAAATCCAGCGCAGGCTCATTATCAATAGAATACACTACATTGCCTTCGGCCTTCGTGATGGTATGCACTGCGCCGATGGGCTCCCAGCCGCTGGTGGCCAGGCCGGTCATTTCAACCCTGTCGATATCCAGGATCAATGTGGCCAACCCGCGGTTTGATACGACCGTGGAAGTAAACACATAGGTTTCTTTCATACGGAGGCCGTCACCCGCCTGGCCGCCGTAAATGGGCACTTTATGGTTACCGAATACAGTTTTAAACCCTTGAATGATCTCATCCGCATTGACGGTAAACCCTCCGGAAAGGGTAATCAGCCCGGGTTCGGAGAAGGATTTCAGCGCGGCCAGCGCGGTTTGACAAGCATGCTCGTTCGTGGCCATTTCGGGGTCAACGGCGGTGAATATCCGATAGTGGGCCCGGTTGATGTCCATCAGCAAGACCGATATATGATCGTCATAGCAGGAATCGTCGCAGATTTCACCCGAGGTGGTGCAACCGATGAGGTCCATGCCCCGGCTGGAAAAAACACGCTGAATGGCGGACAGGTTCTGGGCAATGGAGCAAAATACAATGCCCAGGGTAGGCTGGAAATCCGCTTGTTGGAATTCGTCAATTAACTGCGCCAGCTCCCGGTCGTCCCCGGCGCAAAAAGATTTGGTGTACATAGTAAGGATGTGCCTTTTGTAAGGGTGAATACCAACGCGGAGGGATGCGATTACAAAGATAAAAAAAAATTTAATACATATAAATCCGGGAACCGATTTTCACACTGATTACCATTAATTTAGAACCATTCTTTTCAAAACAGATGTGCCTGTTGCATAGAATAATTACCGCACCACCACTACTTTTTGTGTCCATTGCCGCAACTGGCGGCTGTCTTCCACCTTGAGCCAGTAAACGCCTGCGGGCAGATCGCCCACAGATAGTTCGGGCTCCAGTCCGCCGCCCTGCACCATTTGCCCCAGTTGGTTGAACAACTGGTAATTGTACCGGGTCCAGTCCGCGTTGTCCATACGGATATGGAGTACCGACCGGGCAGGATTCGGGAAGATCAGCAATTCGGTAGCCGCCGGGACCGCCTCATCCGTTTTGGTGGCCGGCGGGGTATCCGTACCCACTACCGGCCGGATCATGATGGCGCCGCCCAGGATCTGATCCAGCGGAATCCATCCCTGCCCCAGGTTTTCAAAGGCAAAATCTACTGCCTGTTCATTGTTGCGGTCATAACCTACCTGTACGCAGTTGTTGAACACGCAGTTGGACACCTGCTGCCACCCCACATAAAAGTCGCCTGCGGGCAGGTACAAAGGCTTGAGGTTGCCGTCGGCGTCTTTCAGCACGTAGGTAGTAAATCCCTGAATGGTATCCAGGGATTGGTCCGGATAGTACGGCGTCAGGTTTTGGGAATATTCCGGTGAACCGTCCAGTTGTCCGATCCAGACGCGCATGCGGAAATTCTGTTCGGATGCATCCGGAGTGGAGCGTGGGTGCATGATCTGGACCGCGCGCAGGGAGTCCGGTACGAGGGAAGTGAATTTGACCGCGATCTGGCCGCCTTCGTTGGTGACCAGTCCGGCTTCGGCTGTACCGTCGTCGTGTGCGAAGTATTCGTCAAATACCGTGGTATAGGTCACCTTGTCGTTGCGCTGAACAGCTTCGTAGCCGGGCTGAACGATCTGGGTGGTATTGCTCAGTTGGTAGGTCATCCGGAACTTCAGATCGGCGTCAGGCGGAAACAGGGAGCCTTCCATCGTCTGTATATAGGATGCCATGACATTTGGAAACCCGGTCGGATCAGCCGACAGCAGGTACGTCCGGTTGACCGGAATGCCGTTGGCAATATTGGCCTCCTGCCCGTTGAACAGCGTGAGGGCCGAACCAAACGGATTGGTACCGGTGGTCAGTTCCTCCAGCGTAACGGAGCTGGGTGAGGCGTTGAGGGCCTGCGCAGCCTGATTGAATACGCCGACTTTTATATTACCCGCCAATTCGCCGGCTACCGCTTCGCGGAAATGACGCCAGGGCATGCTGGTATAATCCGCCAGGATCGGCTTTGGGAGCTGCGAGAATGCAACGTCGTTGAAGGTATTCGTCGTAAAGACATTATCCATCCGGACATAATCCACGTGCCAGTTATCACGCACGCCCTGGCGGTCGCTGAAATTGGTGAACCTGAACTGGAAACCTTTATAGCGGTATACCTGCGGCACCGGAAAGGAAAAATATTTGAAGGTATCCACCGCTGTAAGCGGTTGGTTGGGCGGAGCGCCGGCAAACGAGGCGATCTGGTCCCAGTTGCCGTTTTTCAGTTTGAATTCCAGGATAAGCGAATCCGCCAGTTCCGGCTTATCGCCGAGGCCCCGGCGCTGTACCCAGGCCGACAGGATCACGTCGCCGCCGACCCCCTGGAGGTTGATGTAGTTGGACGTCAGTTGGTCTGATCTGCCGGGGGAGCCGCCGTAGGCTTTTCCCCGGTTGTTGAGCCCGTCGAAGGTGGCTACGCCGACAGAAGGCGGATTGATGGCCATGGTATTGTTGACAAAAACCTCCGATTCCATCCATTTGTCCGGATCGGTTTCGGGGCCCTGATAGGAAAAGTCGTCCAGGAAAGGCAGGTTCAGGGTATCCCCCTGTATGCGGAATGAGAAATGGAAGGTATCGCAGATGGTGTTGACGTCGCATAGGGCTACACAAACGGAGTCCAGACCGGCATAACGCGCGCTGCGATAGATAAGCCGGTAGTCCGGATGGTCGTAATCGGAAAAATAGACCAGCTGTTCCCGGCCCGTGTAATTATCCGCACAATCCACGAAGTAATTGCATTGCAGGTCGCCCGGCAGCAGTTCCGGCAAGGCCTCCGCGTTGGCGGTTCCGCCGGCCTGCAAATTGACCGTAGGAATAAAATGCTGCAATCCGCGGCGCTTGGCCAGTATCTTGAAGAACTGGTTTCCCTTGCAATCGGACGTATTGTCGATGTTGCAAAAACGGACTTCGACAATATCATCGCCCACGGTGACATCCGGATTGGCGGTATAATACATCCGGTTGCCGTCGATCATGCCCTGGCCGAAATTGAGCGCGGAACAGTTGTCGCATACAAAAACGCCGCCGTTGGGGAATTTTTCAACAGTGTCTATGGTAATGGTGGCGTATCCTTGCAGCCCTGCTTCAACGTACAGGATATCGCTTTGGCCAATCGGACAATTCTGCCCGTTGTATCGGGGGCCGTCGGTATGCCGGACGGCCGGTTCGATGCTTTGTTTATCTTTTAATGCCGGGTTCTCATCCAGAGGCAGGAGTTGCGACTGGGCGACAAGCCTGGTTCCGCTCATGCATCCCAATCCGATCAACAACCAAAAAGTAAATTTTCTCATGTTCGCTTTGCTTAAGGCCGAATAGTTGCTGTATATACGCCTGGAACGGGCATTTGTTCGGCGCCCGATTCCGGCTTTATCTCAACGCTGATAGCTTTTCTTTATTTTGAAGGCTTTGCGTATTAACCGGTAAGGTTGATATGCGACACTTCTTCGTGCGCTTGCGTGCGGAAATGAATCAATCTTCGCCGCATCCCGCCGGTTGCGTATCCGTCAGGTATACCGTCACCTGGGTTCCCTTCTGGATGACGATCCCGGGTTCATACGCCGGGTCCTGCTTCCATACAAAGGCATTGTCCCGGTCGGCGACATTCCCGATCACCTGCCCTATCGCCAATTGGCTGCTGGTGATGAGGAAACTGGCCTGTTCGAAAGGTTTGCACACCAGGTCGGGTACCGGCACGTAATTGGATGTTGATGTCGTGATCACAAAGGACAAGGTTTCGCCCTGGTTGATCCGGACACCTTTGTTCAGATCCGGATCCGCGTATTTCTTCCCTTTATAATAGAAATGCATGATGGTGCCGGCCGCCTGTTTCGGATCAAAGACCTCTTCCTGAATTTTGGAAAATATCTTTTGAGATTCCAGGTATCTCCGGTAATTTTCATAATCATACGCGTATTCCGAAAACGGCGACAGCTTCACTTCCTGCGGCGTTTTCCGGTAGATGCTGAGGTAAACGGTGCGGTCTTCCTTTACGCGCGCCCGCGGCCGGGGTTTGTGGTCATAGATTTCACCCGGGGTTTTATCCACTTCATATACAGAAGAATCGATCACCACCAGTTTGAATCCGCGGGTTTTTCCCTTTTTAACGGCATCATCCACCTGCATGCCGATGTAATTGTCCATCTGAACCGACTCCCCGTGCCGGGTATAGACCCGCAACCAAAGGGTCAGCAGCAGTCCAAACACAAAGAGCACCAGAATAAGCGCCCCGAAATTCTTGAGAAAAAAAGCCGACCGCACAAATTGGGCAAACCAGCTCAAACCTTTTAAAATGCGGGCTTTGAGCGATTCCGTCAGTTGTTTCATCCGGCTGACATCGGAACCGGCGTCCAGATGGGGGCCTTTCGGGAAATCAGCCAGGGTCGGCCCTTTTACAGGGTCCTGGGCTATATTCACGGGAGCCGCCGCTACCGGGATATCCTCCGCCATTTTTCCGGTTTCCACCGGTACAGCAGCCTGAACGGGGGGCTTGACGGCCGGCCCGGGCTCTTTCAACCGACGCTCCTGGCGTTCAAACCCAAACTCCAGAATGCGATCGATAAAGTCGTAGGGTTGCAAACCCGCCAGCGCCGCCTGATGAAAAATGCAGGTTGCGGGCGTCATACCCGGCAGGGAATTGATCTCGATAATGATCGTTTCCACTTTGCCGTTGGCGTATACCCGTACAAATGCATCGATCCGGGCATACCCCTCCACCTCCAGGATTTGCGCCGCTTTTTCCAGGTCCGAACGGACTTTTGCGGCAACCTGTTCATAGGATATGCCGGCTCCGCCAAAACGAGCCGGGGTAATATTCTGCCCTTCTCCGGCCAGGAATTTTTCCTCCAGCGAAAGCACGTCGCCGCCGGCGAGGGCCTCAGAAGGTTCAAACGCCTGGTAATGAAGGGCGCCCTTATCGTCGTAATAGGTGATCAACCCGCCGGTGACCTCCATAAACAGGACGGCGCCGTTGTCGGTGATCAGGTCTTCAAACAGGATTTCGGTTTTGGCCGGAAACTCTTCCCGCAATTTCAGGCGGAGCACCTTTCTGTCCGGCTCAAGGGTATCGGTCTCGTCGTCCCGGAACATCAGGTGAGCAAAGGCCTCCAGCTCTTTCCTGTTCTGGATGACTTTTACGGCCGAACTGCACCCGTCGTCAACGGGTTTGGCCACCAACGGGAACCCGAATCTTTCCTCCACTTTGTCGAGAGCTTCCTCTTCGTTTCCGCGGTAAACTTCTTTCTGCAACAGCAACTGTCCTGCGACCGGGAAGCTGTTTTCCTTCAGTTTCTGGAGGGTCCTGTATTTATCGATCGTCACCTTGGAGGACTGTACTCCGGAACCGTTGTAGGGTATGCTGCGGGCATCCAGCTCTATCTGCACCTGACCGTCCTCGCCGGGCCGGCCGTGCAGGGCGATGAAGGCCCCTTCCATCCGTTTGGCAAGGTCATCAAAAGTCAGCCGCTGCGGCGCGAAGATCAGCCCGGCGGAAGCGTACTTCCGGGTAATTTCAGCGCATTGCTCTTTGATGGCTTCTATCACGCGGTGCACTTTCCAGGTACGGATCTTATCCCGGATATCGTCAGCGTTGTCTTTGAGCAACAGGTTGATGGGGAGCTGGAACAATTCAATGCGCCGGGGCCCTCCGGATAAAAAGACCGGTACGGGTTCGTATTTATCCGAACTGGCAAGTTTTTCAAAAATATTGCGCCCGCTTTCCACCGAGATATGCCGCTCAAAGGAATAACCGCCGAGGATAACGGCAATTCTGCGCTTGTGCCCGGCTTCCTGCTTCAGCGAAAGGATCGCATCGTCCAGGTTGCGGAGCAAAAGGCGAACCGCCGGATTGGCATTTTCAGCCAATCTCTCCTGCAGCGAGACCCGGATGATGAAGGTCAGGAACTGCGAAGGGTTCAATCCGATCTCCGCCGCCTGATGGAAGAAAAAAGACGAAGGCAGCATGCCCGAAGTGGTATTCGGATCGTTGAGGAAGATCTCTTTTTCCGGTGTGATAAACCCGTCGATCCGGGCATAAACCCCGAAGCCGAGCGCCTTGAACAGCCGCTCACATTCCGATCTGATGGCGTTGATTTCCTGATCCGGCAATTCGATCGGTGTGATCTTGCGCGAGAGTCCGGGCAGGTATTTGGATCGGTAATCGAAAACCTCCTGCCCCTTGACGATCTCTGTCGGCGGCAACGCCACGGCGGTTCCGTCCTCTTTCCGGATGACAATGCACGAAAACTCCTTGCCTTGAATGAAGGACTCTACGATGACTTGTTTTTCAGACTGGTGGGCGGTCAGGGTAGCTGCTTCTGCGTCCTCTTCCGACAAATTTTCATCCAGCCATTTCAGCAGGGCTTCAGGATGATAAATCAGCGTTTCCGTTTCCCCGGTCTGCGCGGTGACCGGAAATCCCAGGCCGTCGCGGATATCGGCCAGAAAACGGATATAATCTTCTTTTTCAAACGGACTTCTCGACTGCCAATCCGTTGCCGGGATGACTTCCCTGAAAAAGGCGCGGTTGACCGACTGGACAAAGCCTTCCAGCCCTTCGGCTTTCCCGATAATGGAAACGCCGATCGAAGAGCCTTGATTGGCCGGCCGGATAACCAGCGGAAATCCGATCTCTGCGGCCAGCTCCCGGTACAGGATCACCGGTTCGGTTTTCATCGTCCAATCGTCGCGGTCGATCACATGGATTTTCGGTGTGGGAAATCCTTTTTCGGCCATCAGCTCCTTTTGGAGGGCCTTGTTCATGCCGATCTCGCTGGCCCGGACCCCGCTGCCGGTGTAGGGAATGTCCAGACTTTCCAGTTGCTGCTGGATTTGCCCGTCTTCGCCGTATTCTCCATGGAGGGCAAGAAAGGCGATATTGATCATTTGGGGCAAGTCGGCCGGGTTGAGGCGCTTGCCCACTGCATTGATCATCTGCTCTTCTTCCTCCGGCGGCAGATTGCCCAGGCTTTCCAGGTAAATCTGGAACCCGTTCGGGGAAGGGGGCAGGAATTCCACCGGCGGATAAAAATCCCGGATGCTGCCCTTATACACGAAATGCCAATCCAGGTGGATGAACTGGCGCCGGCTGTCCACAAAAATCAAAACCGGTTCAAAAAGGGTTTTATTCAGGTTATCGTATACCGTCCTGCCGCCTGCGAATGATATTTCGCGTTCGCGGGAAGGGCCGCCGAAAAAAATTCCAACTTTAATCTTCATGAATGGCCTGTTGTGGTTGCCGGGATAGGCGCTTAATGCCGGAGGGCAAATTTAGGGAAAAAAACATTCCCGGATGTCACAAATCCATCCTGTCTGTACCTGATGATCCGGTGGGGTTACAGCAGTTGCATCAGTCTATAACGATAAATCGCATGGTTTCCTGCCAGATCTTTCCATTTTTTTCCACCAAAAGGCTGGCGGTCCACATGCCGGCCGGCAGATTTGCGGCTGTCTGGTATTTGCCTTCGGGCTTCTTTTCATTGATCAGCGTGCGGAACAATTTGCCGGTAAGGTCGCTGACGGTCAGTTTAACCCGGGCATCGGTATTCAGTTCGTACAGGAATTTCACCTGTCCTTTCGCCGGGTTCGGAAAAACGGGATAAAGGGCTGCCGGACGCACGTCAAAGTCCCTTGTACTGACCACCACGCATTGCTCCTGTATGATTTCGGGGCAATACGTGCGGGCGGGCAAGGTGCAATCCAGCACAAATGGGTTGGGTTTGCCCGACTGGTAGGATGCGATCTTCCAGGTACGCTCCCATTCCAGTTGGTCGGCGGGGTCGGTGAGGTGCCACTGGCAAAGCGTTGCCCGCTGGGCCGGAAAATAGCTGTTGTCCGCCAGGTCGGCCTGTTGGCGGTACATGGTATAGAAATAAAACATGGCGCGCGCCACATTGCCCTTGTGATCTTCCCGGGGTTCGAATACGAAAGCGCCCACTTTGCTGTACAGGTCGGCGTTGGCCGGCGGAGGGCTGGTCAGGTGCCCTAAGGGTGAACTGTACCATTCTTTGGTCTGGGCGTCGGACAATTCAACAAAAGGAAAATCCCCTCTGGCGGCATTCACATCCTCGCGGGTAGGGTACAGGTGATGCATATCCGATCGCGGCGGGCCCGTTTCAGCGCCTTTGGATTGGGGGAAGGTGTGTTCCGTATTGATGGCCTTATCAAATGCGTCGATGGTAGGATCCTTGGTTGGGTCCAGGTAAATGGTATACCCCGTATAAACGCAGGTCAGGCTGTCATTGTGTCCGTAAACTTTAGAGAACAGCGTATCCCTGGCACGGGCGAAATCCAGTGAAATCACGGGTTTGTAGGCGGCAACCAGCGAGTCCAGCAGTTCCTGACCCTGAAGAGCGGGAAAAACGGGCGTACCGGTTTGGCCGAAAGCGGAAAAGACAGAGAGAAATGAGATCGTTGCGAAGCGCAGCCGGAGATGCATAGCTGTTTTGGGCGAAAGATACCAGCTTAATTCCGGATTTCTATTTTCTGCCCGGGCAAGACTTGCAGCGACTGCCTTTTTTATGCTTTTTGCAGCACTTCTTTTTGACTTTTTTGCCCTGAATGACCGGCAATGGGAACGGCAGCGCCAGGCTTTCGAGGGCAGTATTGGCAGTACCTGGTTTCGGACGACGCATTTATTCTTATTTAGACAAATTCTAAAAACTTTACAAAGATACGCCCGCAACAGACACCGGTCAATACCAAAATACGGGAGCCCTCCGAGTACCTAATTTTAGGTATAAGTCTTATTTCGCACCAGCGGCCGGGCCCAAATACCGATACTGAAGATAAAGGACAGCGGGATAAAGATAAATGCCATACCCCACCGAAGGCCCAGCAAATCGCCAAGGCTGCCGACGATCAGCGGCATAACCGCTCCACCGACTATGCCCGTACAAAGAATACCCGAAAAGGAACCGTGGTGTTCGGATACCGAATTGAGTGCCAGAGAGATGATGACAGACCACATGACCGAGGCAAAAAAGCCCATCACGGGAAATGCGTACAATGCCGTTCTTGCGCCGCCAAAAAGCCCTGCAGCCAGGCAGGCCGCTGCGGCCGCTGTAAAAACCAGGAGCACTTTCTGGCTGTCCACAAATTTTAACAGCACCAACCCGAGAACACACCCGATTGTCAATAACCCCCAAAACCAGGAAATGGCGTCGGCGCCGGCAGTTTGCGGATCAAAACCGTGATACGTATACAAGAATTGTGAAATCCAGTTGGCCACTCCTTGTTCGGTACCCACATAGCAGAAAATACCGATAAAAAACAGGATTACGGTCCGGTTCGCAAACAGATTTAGATGGATCGCCCAACTGCCTGCTTTTTCATCCGCCTTTAGTTCCACTTTCGGGAACTTAATAACAAGGATCACGGCGACCATAACGGCGGCCACCGCAGCAAAAAACCAATACAAGGAAACCCACCCCATACCTTGAGGGGATAGCCTGGAAAGCAAGCTGACCAAAGGCTGGGTAACCGGTTCCCGGTTAACATGCGCGACTAAATAGGCGTAAACCTGAGGGCTGATAAAAGAGGCTGCGCCGAAGGCCAGTTGACCGAGCACCGAATTAAAGGCGAAATGCTCCTCCCCACCGGCTACCCTCAACAGCGGATTGATCGCTACCTGAAGCATTGCCATGCCCGACCCGATCAGAAACAGGGAGATCATTGCCGCCTGAAAAGTAGAAAGTATAGCAAACATCAAGGCGCCTGCGGCGGCCAACGCAAAGGCAGAGACCATTACCTTCTTCTCCCCGTATTTTTCAATCATCATTCCCGAAGGGATCGACATGACTCCGTAAGCCACAAAAAAGGCAAACGGCAAAAAACCGGCCAGGCCCAGGCTCAGGGAAAAACTTTGGATGATATCGGGAATCAGCGGCCCAAGGATATTGGTCAGAAAAGAGATCACAAAAAAGATCAACATGATCAGGCCTACGGCGAAATAGCGGTTATTCATGGTTTCAGCTCATCGTTCCGTCCCAAACTTAAGGTTAAACCTTGACTTTTTCAGGAAAACCCGGGTAGATCGGCCAACAAGCCGGATTAAGCGGTACAAAGCGCCTTTATTGACAGGGCAGGATGATCCTGAATTCGGTTCCTTCTCCCTGGGTCGTTTTAAAGTCGATATCACCCCCTGCTCCGGTGATGATGTTTCTGGTCATCGCCAGCCCAAGGCCCATCCCCGAGCTTTTGGTCGTAAAATTGGGTTGGAAGATCTTGGCGCTGATCTCGTCCGGGATGCCGTTGCCGTTGTCTTTCACTTTGATAAAAGCCTGTTTGTCCGCTTTCCCGAGTTCAAAATGCAGCGCGGCTTTCCGGTCGGAGGGCACCGCCTGCAGGCCGTTCTCGATCAGGTTGGTCAGCGCCCGCCTGATCAGGGCCGGGTCGGCGTCGATAACGACCTCTTCATCACAAATATCTGATGAAAACCCGGCATCATGACCGGAATACAGCTGTGCGACTGACCGGCACAGGCCATTGAGGGAAAATTGCTCGTTTACCGCCTGGGGCATCTGAGCAAAGTTGGAAAAGGCTGTGGCAATACCCGCCAGGTCGTCAATCTGGGTTATGAGGCTCTTGGAGACCTGATCCATCATCTCCTCCGCCCGCTGGGGATCCGCCTGCCGAACCCGCATGAGGTGCTGGAGGCTGAGTTTCATCGGGGTCAGCGGATTTTTGATCTCGTGGGCTACCTGTTTGGCCATTTCCCGCCAGGCGCCTTCCCGTTCGGATTTCCGCAACTGACCGGTCCTCTCTGACAATTGCCCGATCATCTGGTTATAGGCGTCCACCAGGCTGCCGATCTCATCCTGCCGGTTCCACTCCAGGGGTTCATTCGACTCCAGGGTCAGCGTCCGGAGTTTTTTCCCGAGCCTGACCAGCGGTTCAACCAGTGAATTGGCCAGAAATATGCTGATCACACCTGTCATCAAAAAAAGGAAAACACAGATATTCGTCAGCAGCCGGATGAAATTGAGCAGCCCCGGGGTCCGACCGTGCAACTCGCCTTCCGGGACCCGCATTCCCAGATAGCCTCCGGAGGGCAGCTGCCGGTACAAGATCCGGAAATCGCCATCTGCGCTGTACGCTACCGGCCTCGGGTTTTTGCCCGCCAACCGGGCCAGCGGGTGCATATATTGTATCGATGGTGTCTTTGATTTATTCACTGCCAGCGCAACATTTTTTAACCGTCCGTCCCCGTCAAAATACAACAAATCCCACTCCAATCCTTCGGCCAATGCAGCAAAAGCAGTCCAGTTCGTTTCATATTCCTTTTTCCAGGAGAGGCTCAGTCCATTGATCTCCGCTCCCAAAATCCTGTAAAATGAGCTTGAGGTTTCTTCGTGTACAAAAATATAAGACACCATGCTCGTCAGGCCCAGCGCAACTAGGGTCACCGAAACGACCAACCGTTGAAGGCGGGTCCGGAGGGAGTCAGCATTCTTCCAGGGCAGCGGGCCTGCTATGTCCAGCCACTTCGACAAGGCGTGTAAGCCCATCAGCGCCAACACCAGCAATAGCAACAGGACGAATAAATAGGAAAAACGGCTGACGACATCCGCAACGGAGGAAAGGCGGGGGTCGATGGTGAAAATGGCCGAACCCAGGGATAGGACAAACAACCAGAAGCCGAACCCTGTCAGGTTTCCCACCCTGCTGACAATGAAATAATCCATGCAAATACCGAACGAAAACGCGAACAGGATAAACCGAAAAACGGGGATGGCGGTAAATAGTCCGAGCGCGGTTCCCGATACAAGGGTAAAAATAAACCAGCTTGCTATCCTGAAGAGGTAGCGCGGTTCGAGCAAAACCCAGTCTCTGTAAAGCCGGTAGGCCGCCAGAAAAAAAGCCGTCCACCAAAGCCCGTAGGCAATCAGATACCCCCATTGGGTGACATTCCAGAAGGGCCATTGCGACCAAATTTCCCCTTCCAATCCGGCGCCGAATATATTGACGCCGATCAGCCCTGCCGACAACAATACAGGTACCGAAACATTGGGAATGAAACCAATGGGGCCAACCTCATTTTGCCAGAAAACAGCAACGGTCAACGCTGCCGCGCTCATCAGGAATTGTAAGGGAAAAGACCTGAAAAACGCCGGTTGAAAAAAAGCGTTTCCGCCGAATAAGGCAGCGCTTACCGCCACTACGACAATGGAAAGTCCTCCGATTATCAAAAAGCCTCGCCAGGATCGGCTGCGCTTCGTTTTCGGATATCGGGCCAGCGTGGCTGCCGCCAATAAAACAGCAACCATCGAAATCAACCAAAGGCTCAGAACAAGGTTGCGGGAGGCTGCGGTCTGGAACGTGGTGAGCCGGTAAAGGAACCCCAGCGGTCGCCCGTTAGGATCGGATACCTGCGATTCCCCGGAGGTAGTTGAAAAGGCAAGCCCGGCCGGGATTTCCAGCGGTAAATAGCCCACCCAACGCAGGGTGCTGTCTGAAGAAGCCGGGAAAGAACGAAGGTAAAGCAGCTTCCGGTCGCTGATGATCATCAGGGCGGAGGTATCTTTTCTGCGGCTAAACTCCCGGGGCAGGTCGAAACTCCCCGGTTTTGTCCAGGCAATCAGCGAATCCTTCGGGGAATACCCCAGGAAAGTTGCCGCCTTTTTCTCAATGGCTACCAGATCGGTGATTTTCCAGGTTTTCCAGGGATCGGCGGCCGGCAACAACGGCTGAGCATCCTCAATAGCCCTAATGTCTGCCGTGACATCGGCGGCGACCCGGGATACCGCATTGCTGCCGTCGCCCGTCCATTGAAAAACGGCTGCCGTCAGGAACAATCCTGAAGCCAGACAAATCAGTATCAGCAATTTTGAAACCCTGGACATTGCGTTACATTCGGTTCCGGAACGCTAAATTTATATTTTTTACGAAAAATCAAAGGGATTGGTTGCGATTCTCCTTTTTCGTAACTTTGGCGTCCTTTCCGCCGGCCGCTCTGTCGCTGCGCCTTCGGGCGCGGAGGAAAGTCCGGACAACGCAGAGCGCCACACCATCTAACGGATGGGCTTCCGGGTCGAAGGACCAGGGAGACAGACAGTGTCACAGAAACAATACCGCCCATCGTCGTTGCGGCAAAAGCGGGTTCCGCCCGCCGGAGCTTCAGCGAAGGCGGGTAAGGGTGAAATCGTGCGGTAAGAGCGCACGCGCCCCTGAAGCAATTCAGGAGCGGGATAAACCTTGTGGGTTGAAATGCCATGTACACCTTGGGTCCCGACGGGAACTGGGTTGCTCGCCCAGATGATAACGCTTCGGCGTTTCGGCCAAGGGGGGTAGGCAGATAGATCCGGCATGCGAATGCCGGGCAAGATAAATGACAGAGGCCCCGAAAGGGGAACAGAATCCGGCTTACAAGCCGGCGGAAAGGTTTTTATTCAAGACAAACAAAATCAATCCCGGCTCAATATCCGACCACCGAAGACAACCATTTTTCAGCTTCCTGGCCGGACAATTCTTTCCTTGCGGCATAATCATCCGCCTGATCCTGCTGAATGCCGCTAACCGGGAAATATTTACTTTCCGGATGACTGAAATACCACCCGCTTACCGAAGCGCCGGGGTACATCGCATAACTTTCCGTCAGTTTTATACCGGTGTGCTGATCGACTTCCAGCAATTGCCATAAAGTTCCCTTTTCAGTATGTTCCGGACAGGCCGGATACCCGGGCGCCGGGCGAATGCCCTGATATTTTTCCCGGATCAGCGATTCATTGTCCAATTGCTCATCTGCGGCATATCCCCAAAACTCCCGACGTACCCGCTCGTGCATCCGCTCGGCCAACGCTTCGGCCAGGCGATCAGCCAGCGCTTTGAGCATGATCGCATTGTAATCATCGTGCCGGTCTTCGAAGTGAGCCACCCATTTTTCAATTCCGATACCTGCCGTAACCGCAAAAGCGCCGATATAATCCCGAACGCCGCCGGATTTGGGGGCGATAAAGTCGGCAAGGCAGTAATTGGGCAGCCCCGGCGCCTTTTTGGCCTGCTGCCGCAAATGATGAAGGGTTCTCCGTACGGTTGTCCGGCTTTCATCCGTGTAAACTTCGATATCGTCGCCGATGCCGTTGGCCGGAAACAGGCCGATCACCGCCTGGGCTGTGATCCAGTTGCCGTCGATGATCCGGCGAAGCAATGCCCTGGCATCGTTATACAATTTCCTGGCCTCCCTGCCCACGATTTCATCCTCCAGGATATCCGGAAATTTCCCGGCAAGCTGCCAGCTTGAGAAGAAGGGCGTCCAGTCGATATAAGCCGTCAGTTCTTCCAGCGGATAAGGATTGAAAACCTGTATGCCCTGTAATGCCGGCACAGGCGGCTGATAGCCCGCCCCCCAGTCGCAGGTCCATTTGTTGGCCCGCGCTTCTTCCAGCGGCAGATAGGTTTTTACCGATTTCCTGCCGGCTCGCTCTTCGCGGATCCGCGCATACTCGGCTTTTGTGTCAAGTATGAAATTTGTACGGACATTTTCGTCATTGATCAACAGCGAGGAAACAACCGGCACGCTCCTGGAAGCGTCCAGCACATGCACCACCGGACCCTTGTATTCGGGTTCGATCTTCAGGGCTGTATGGGTTTTGGACGTGGTGGCGCCACCGATCAGCAACGGAAGATGAAAACCCTGGCGCTCCATCTCTTTGGCCACGTGCACCATTTCGTCGAGCGAAGGCGTGATCAGGCCGCTCAGTCCGATGACATCCGCCTTGTGCTCAACGGCCGCCGCCAGTATTTTTTCAGCCGGAACCATGACGCCCAAATCGATAATCTCATAGTTATTGCAACTGAGCACCACCCCGACAATATTCTTACCGATATCGTGCACATCGCCTTTCACGGTAGCCAACAGGATCTTTCCCTTGCTGGACTCGCCCCCTGCCGCCTTTTCGGCCTCGATGAAGGGGGTAAGGTAAGCCACCGCCTTTTTCATGACCCTGGCGCTCTTGACCACCTGCGGAAGGAACATTTTGCCCGAACCAAAAAGATCGCCCACTACGTTCATCCCGTCCATCAGCGGCCCTTCGATGACAGACAACGCACTGGGAGACATTTGCCGCACCTCCTCCGTGTCGGCGTCGACAAAATCCGTAATCCCCTTGACCAGGGCGTGCTCCAGGCGCTTTGCAACCGGAGCGTCCCGCCAGGCGAGGTCACGTTGTATTTGACGGCCGCCGTCGTTCTTGATCAGTTCGGCAAATTCTGTGAGCCGCTCGGTAGCGTCGTCCCTCCGGTTGAACAGCACGTCTTCCACGCGTTCAAGCAGGTCCTTCTGAACCGCTTCATAGACCTCAATCATGCCCGCGTTGACGATCCCCATGTCCATCCCGGCCTTAATGGCGTGGTAAAGGAATGCCGAGTGCATGGCTTCCCGGACCGCATCATTGCCCCGGTAGGAAAAGGAGATATTGCTTACCCCGCCGCTGATCTTGGCGCCGGGGCAGGAAGCTTTGATCTGGCGGGTCGCTTCGATGAAGTTAACGGCGTAGTTGTTGTGTTCTTCTATGCCGGTAGCCACCGCAAAGATATTCGGATCAAAAATGACGTCTTCCGGCGGGAAGCCCAGTTCTTCGGTCAGTATGCGGTACGCGCGCCTGCAAATGTTCACCTTTCTTTCAATGGTATCCGCCTGCCCGTTTTCATCAAACGCCATAACGACGGCGGCGGCGCCATACCGCCGCACCAGCATCGCCTGGCGTTTGAACGCCTCCTCGCCTTCCTTGAGCGAAATGGAATTGACCACGCATTTCCCCTGTACGCACTTCAGGCCGGCTTCTATGACCTCCCATTTGGAGGAGTCGATCATGATCGGCAATTTGGCGATTTCAGGTTCAGCCATCAGGAGGTTCAAAAAAGTGGTCATGGCCGCCTTTGAATCCAGCAGGCCTTCGTCCATGTTCACATCCAGGATCTGGGCGCCGCCCTCCACCTGCTGCTGTGCTACTTGCAGGGCATCTGCGTATTTATTTTCCCGGATGAGCCGGGCGAACATGCGCGAGCCGGTCACATTGGTGCGTTCGCCGACGTTGACAAAGTTCGTGTCCGGGCGGATTTCAAGGGGCTCAAGGCCGCTCAGGCGGGTATAAGCCGGCCGGACAGCCGGTTTCCGGGGTTCAACGCCCTCAACCGCTTTCGCCATTTGGCGTATATGATCGGGGGTTGTCCCGCAACAGCCGCCGATGATGTTGACAAACCCGGAAGCGGCAAAATCGCGGATGTAGGCCTGCATTTCCTCCGGCCCCTGGTCATATGCCCCCAATTCGTTGGGCAGGCCCGCGTTTGGATAGGCGTGGGTAAAACATCCGGCCACATTGGACAGATCTTCCAGGTAAGGCCGCATTTCCTGTGCGCCGAGGGCGCAGTTCAAACCGATGCAGAATGGATTTGCGTGCTGCATGGAGATCCAGAACGCTTCTACCGTTTGGCCGGACAGCATCCTGCCGCTTGCATCGGTGATGGTGCCGGAAATCATCACGGGCAGGCTGAAGCCGATCTCTTCAAACAGGGTTTGAATGGCAAATACGGCTGCCTTGGCATTCAGGGTATCAAAAATCGTTTCCACCAGCAGAATATCCGCGCCGCCGTCCACCAGGCCTTTCGCCTGTTCGTAATAGGAGTCCTTCACCGTATCGAAATCCACTGCCCGGAACCCCGGGTTATTTACATCGGGAGAAAGGGAAAGCGCCTTGTTTGTCGGCCCGATGGCGCCCGCTACAAACCGGGGTTTGATATGGGCGTATTCATCGGCGGCCTTTCTGGCTATCTGCGCTGCGGCCAGGTTGATATCGTAGGCGTAGGCCTGGGTATCGTAATCCGCCTGAGAAATGGAATTGGCGTTGAATGTATTGGTTTCGATGATATCGGCCCCCGCCTCCAGGTATTCCCGGTGAATTGCGCCGATGATCTCCGGCTGAGAAAGGCACAGCAGGTCGTTGTTGCCTTTAAGGTCGGCATGCCAATCTTTGAACGGCACCCCGCGATAGCCGGCTTCATCCAGCTTGTATCGTTGGATCATGGTGCCCATGGCGCCGTCCAGGACCAGTATGCGCTCCTGAACCAATTGTTTTAACCTGTTTTCAATCGACATTTGAGGACAAGCACTTTTGAGTTGCAAAAATAAACATTGGCCGGGAAAGAGTCCAGTAGAATAAGAGAACAGCGCTGCTATAAAAATCGTTGAACTCCGGCATTCATGCGGGTATCCATAAAATAAACCGCCCCGGGCCCCGGATCGCAGCCCCTTGTTTTATTGGGTTTCGATCCGGTTCCCGGGGCGGCTCCATGGTTTTCACGCCGACTGGTACGGCGGTTAGTTGATATCCTTTTTTTGTTTCAGTTTTTCAATGGCCTGCGCCATGGAATCCTTGTTCAGCTGGTCCGGAGCTTGCTCCAGGGCCTTTTTAGCGTGTTCAAGGGCTTTGTCGTATTGACCGACAGCCGATAATCCGCGGGCCATTCCCACTTCGGTCGGCCAGGCGCCTTTTTCTTTTTCGAAGTTGAATTTGAAGATTTCGAGCGCCTTCTCCTTCATGCCTGACGTGATCAGCTGGCGGCCGTATTGGTGAATCTGGTTGGCGTTGGCGGTCGGGTGCCTGACGGCCTTCTCCATGGTTTCATTGGCTTCAGCCGTTTTGCCGAGTTGCCGCAGGATATGCGCTTTGGTCGACAAGGTGGTAAAATTCTCCTGTCCGATGAACGGTGCGTTGACGGCATTATCCGCCCAGGTAAGCGCCTCCTCCAGGTTGGTATTGTTCTGGGAGCAGTAAGAAGCCGCACTGACCCAGTTCATCCAGGAAAATCCCGGGCTGTTTTGGAGTTCCTTCCGGATTTGAGCGATATATAATTCATTTTCTCCGGAGACTTCGACCTTGAACGGCAATTTCAGGTTTTCCCAGATCAGGGCTACCGTTGCGGATGCGGGTTGGCGGTCGATGAATTCATAGGAAAGCCATTCGTGAAAATCGGCCTTTTCCGGCGTTGCTTCCACCCTCAGGGCGTCTTCCGCCTGGTTGTAAAAGAAGCTGCCCCAGGCGGTTGAATTATGGGAAAAAATAAGGGTCCAGGGTCCGTTCTCCTGCGGAATAACGTGGAAGCCGTAAGTCCCCGCCGCCAGCGGTTTGCCCTGAATGGTGACATCCTGGGAGAATTCGAAGGTTGTGTTCTCATTTGCGCCGGCTCTCCAGGGTATTTCTGCGGCGGTGCCGAAATTGTTGGGCGCCAGTCCCCAGGGTACGAGTTGCCCCCAGATTTGCCCTTGCCGGTCCCGGACTCCGGGGCTGTTGTACGTAATGGTAACCTGCGCGACCGAACCGATGTATTGGGTTACCACGCTTTTTTGGTTTCCGCCGCTCGGCGGCAAGGTGATCTGAGCGGAAAGGATTTGAACGGCAAGGACGAGAAGGGTCACTGCCAATAGTCGGGCTAATTTGATCATGTCAAATTGGTTTGATGAAAAAATGTATTATTGGCAGGAAAAAAATGTGGCAGTGACGCAAAGATAAGGATTTGCCGATAAAAACCCGATTCAGGAGGTCAAAGTTTTCAGATAGGGTTCAGACAGGCTTGATATTTCCGTTCAGCCTGATTTCCGGAATATGGATTTCAGGGACAACCTGCTCAAACCAGTTCAGGGGCGAGAGGATTTTATCACCGGTCATTGTATCACAAACAAAGAAGAGGTAAAAAAGCTGCAGGTTGTCGCCCAGTTTGTCCAGCAGGTTCCTGAGGCGCGGTTTGGCGGCATCGGGCTTGCGGTGGGTAAAGGCTTCGCGCCATATGTAGTAGGCTTCGTCGTGCAATTCGATGATATCGAGCAGATGTTCCTTAT
This sequence comes from Lewinellaceae bacterium, assembly GCA_020636325.1. Taxonomy (GTDB): domain Bacteria; phylum Bacteroidota; class Bacteroidia; order Chitinophagales; family Saprospiraceae; genus JACJYC01. Next base: position 699,336 of record JACJYC010000002.1, on the reverse strand, counting down.
CGAGAAAAGGTTCCATGTATCTTCTGGCCAGCATGCCGTGGTGTTTTGACCAGTCGCGGGGCTCGCGTTTGTCTTCGAGGTATTTGAACGTGTCGTGTACGTAGGCGATCAGGCGGAGGTCTTTTCTGACCTGATCGGGTATATTCAGTTTTCCCACATTGGCCAGCACTTCGCGGATATGCTTATAGACTTCGCCTTCGGGGTGGCCGTACCGGGGTACGCCCCATAACAGGCCTTCCACAAAAACAGGATCGGACAGCAAGTGGCGCTCCAGATGCGTTTCCGGGGTTAGCGCCGCAGATAGGTTGACCGGCCCTGTATCCGTTTGCTGCATATCCGGTTATGGTTTGAATTCCAACTTTTATCCTCAGCTGGTTGTTAATTTCCTGTTAAAATGTTTTTTTTGGACAGTAATTGGTATGCAATAGTAGTTAATTTTGATAACAACACTGTTGAATAAATTCCTATCACATCCGATTGTTCAAAACAAAAAAACGAAAAGATGAAGCAGTTATTTTCACTGGTCGGCGCCGGTATTGTAGGCGGCCTGATCACATTTGGGGGAATTTTCCTGTTTCAACCCGGTCAAATAGCCCACCAACCGGCCCAAATCGACACGCCGGCCAAATTTGTCAATTATTCTCCGGAAAAGGCGCCTGCCCTCCCTTTTGATTTCGCTCTGGCGGCTGAACGGGCTACGCCGTCGGTTGTTCATATTACATCCATTTCGAACCCTTCCAAGGCAAGTTCCGGCAAGGAATCCCCCCGTGACCGCGATCCTTTCAGGTTCTTTTTCGGCGATGAATGGCCTTCTTCCCCTTACGATCAACCGAGAAGCGGCGCAGGTTCGGGTGTAATCTATTCTTCCGACGGGTACATTGTCACCAACAACCATGTGGTAGAGGGCGCAACGGAGATCGAGGTTACGCTTTACGACAACCGGCAATTTATGGCCAGGATCATCGGGACCGATAAAAAAACCGATCTGGCTGTGATAAAAATTGACGGCGGCAATTTCCCGACGCTTGAAATGGGCGACTCCGATGCAGCCAAGATCGGGGAATGGGTGCTGGCCGTCGGGAACCCGTTTGATTACCTGACCTCGACCGTAACTGCGGGCATCATCAGCGCCAAGGGCAGAAACATTCAACTGCTCGGCGGACAGGATGCCATCGAAGCCTTCATACAAACCGATGCCGCGGTCAACCCCGGCAACAGCGGAGGAGCTTTACTGGACGCCTCCGGAAAATTATTGGGCATCAATACCGCCATCGCTACCCAAACCGGCGTATTCCAGGGATACTCATTTGCCATTCCGGTGAGCCTTGTTACCCGGATCGTAGACGATATCATTGAGTACGGCGCGTACCAAAGGCCGTATCTCGGCGTTCATATTTCGGACCTTGACAACGAGGATGCCCAAAGCCTGAACCTGAACATCAGCCAGGGCGTACTGATCGAAGATGTCCTTGACGGCGGATCGGCCCAGTATGCCGGTATTCAAGCCAAAGATGTCATCGTAAAAGCGGACCGAAGGGACATAAAAACGGTAGGCGATTTGCAGGAATCCGTAGGCCGTGCAAGGGTCGGGGAGACGATAAATCTAACAATTAATCGAAAAGGAAAAGAAATTGAGCTCCCTGTGCGCTTAAAAGCGTCCGAAAATCAGTAACTTTGTCCCAAAATTGGAACCTTAAGAACCATATTGACGTTTATACGTTTGTAAAGATAAAAAAGAACTTGTTTAAAGTTGGTTTTTCGTTTTGTTTTGACGCGCCTGTTCGCCATTTGGAAGAACAGGCGTCTTTTTTTTCCGCCACTTCTGCTTTTTCCTTACCATGCACAGCGATCCCGTGCCGGTGAACGGTCATTTCCTCCGGCAACAGGCAAAAAAGATGCGTTCTCTTGCAGGCAATATGCCGGCAGAGATCAAAGCGGATTCAGGCTCATTCCGTGCGGAAGAACCGGAAAATAATCAAAGGGATGATTTTTATAGGGTTGTAACCGGAAATTGATTTGGCTTTGGGAAGCAATTAGAATGGAGATAAGTAAAATAGCCAGGAGCTAAAGGGCTTGATTAATAGTAACGTCCACTGGTTGGTGAACTTGTTTTAGCCAATCGGATAAGCCCTCCTCCGATTGCGAATGCGCAAAGCGCGATGCAGATAATAAGCATGACGACACCGGTTTTGGATTAAAAAATTGATTCAAGCGTGTATGTTCATGAGGGCAGTGCTAAGATGAGGCTTTTTTATTAAAATCCAAAAATCGGCCGAAAAAAAATGCGTATTTTTTATTTTCTTATTTCTGCATTCGCAAATAAATAATCGACGGAGGGTTGCTGACTCCCGCCTTCAGGCTCCAGGGTAATGTTAACGCTTTTGGCATTTTTGAGGCAGGCAATGTCTTGCCACTCGCCAAAATGATATTGTACCAAGCCGATGGAAACCATTTCCCCCGCGATATCCGCCCAGGCCTGGTACTGCATTTTCTCCGGCGGGTTGGGGAGCCTGAGCAGCTTCAGCCGCGCTTCGCCTTTCATTTCATTCCAATAGATCAATATCCTTGTTTCATCTGTTTTCCCGACCAGGGTGAGCGGGAGAGAAGCCGTATCATTGAAAAAGGCCTGGAAATTTTTCAGGGATTCGCGGACGGATTGCTCTTCAACCAGCTGTTGGCGGCATGCCTCAAGGCCGGCAATCGCATTGGCATAATTTTTTCGGGCAACTTTTCCCTGGTTGTAGAACACCCCTGCGGCCACGGTACTTGCCAGGAAGAAAAGCCCGATAATTAACACCCCGATACCGGCGGTTGCGCGGGCAGGCCGGGAGGCAGGAAGCTCGGGGATTCCCTGTTTGGCTGCATAATCGGAGATTCCTGATTCAAGGGTCGTCAGGTGGCTTTTCAGTTCCGGATACTTTTTCAGGTGGCTGATAACTTCTTCGCACTCCTCTGGCGTTGCAAGGCCAAGAACGTATTTTTTCAATAAACCCGATGCCAAAAAACTTTTTTTATCCATTCTACCTCAATCGAACTTTTGTGGCGGTAAAAGAAGGAGTGGCAGCGAAGCGCACAGAGTCGCATAAGCCTGTTTCTAAGGAGGTTTGCTAGTGGAAAACAATACCAATTTCAAAAAGTTCAGGATCAGGTCATTTAACCGGTATGTCCATGACCGGAATGCGGATTTCCACCTTCGTGCCCAGGGCTTCTCCGGTTTTGTCTTCCCGCAGGTCTGTTGTACGGACAAAGAATTCGTTGTCCTTGGAGTTGTTGAGGATCTGGAGGCGCTGTTCCGTTATGCGGGTGCCGCGGGAGCGGTGATTCTGGTATCGGCTGTCCTGCATGCGCAATTGGCGGGCCTTTTCTCTGCCGATCCCGTTGTCTTCGACAATGCACAGGATCGCATCGTCGGCCAAAAGGGAGAACCGGACGGTCACCTTGCCGTTTTGTTTGGGCCTTAGTCCGTGTTCAATGGCATTTTCAACATAGGGCTGTACGATCATGGTCGGTACGCCGAGGATGTCCTCCTCGATATCGTCATCCACGATGATCTCATAACTCAACCGGTCCTCGAAGCGGAGTTTCTGGTTGATGAAGAGGTATTCTTCCAGAAAGCCGATCTCCTTTTCAAGGGAGATGATCTCCAGGTCGGAGTATTCCAGGCTTTTGCGCATGAGCATGGCAAATTTTGCCAGATATTTTGCGGCGGCGGTGGTATCGTTGGAGGTGATGAAGTTCTGAATGGAATTGAGCGCATTGTACATGAAATGCGGATTCATTTGTGCGCGCAAGGCTTTCAACTGCAGCCTGGTTGCCTGAAGGCGGAGCAGTTCGGCTTCCTGCTTTTTCTTATCTGCTTCGTATTTGATCTCCAGTTCCATCTGCTTTCGCTGGTTGGTTTGCTGGAGGTGGCGCTCTGCAAATTTATCGTGCATCAACTGGAACTCATAGGCGTTCTTGTATTCCTTCAGGCCGGCGTAAAAAGAGGCCATTTCCTTGCAGACATTGGACAACTGCTTGTTGTCTCCGCTTTTGCTGGCGTATTCATAGGCCTGAGCCAGGTGCTCAAGCGCTTCATCCTGCCGGTTGAGTTCGGAGTACAACCGGCCTCTCCAGCCTTCAATTACGGAGAAATTATTGTAATCGTGCTCCGAAATGGCCTTATAGAGCTGTTCGGCGCGGTTGAACAGGTCCAGCGCTTCTTCGTACCGTTCTTTTTCCAGGTAGCAATACCCGAGGTTGCCGTATGCGCTGGCTCTCGGATGCTGGTTGGCATCGTCGGATGCTTCGATGGCCTTTTGGAAGTACAGCTCGGCATTTTCCGGTTCCTGCATGGCCATATAGCCGGTACCGACATTCAGATAATGCCAGGAAAGCCGGGTGGTCATCTGCAGGCTTTCGCACATATGGACCGCTTTGAGGTACGACCGGACGCTTTTTTCGTGTTCGTCGTTTCGTTCGTGCACCTTCCCCAGGCCGCTGTGCACCAGGATGAGGAAGTAAAAATCCTTGATCTCAAGCGGCCGGTCGAGGCCTGCGATTTGTTTTTCGGCCTCCAGAAACTGCTCAATCGCCTGGGAGTAATTGCCGACGTGCAGACTGATAAACCCTTCCCGGCAAATGATCCGGGCTGCCAGACCGCGGTCGGGAAAGGTGCGCAGCAGGCGGCTGGCTTTTTCAAGGACCGAAGCGCAGTCTTCCAACCGCTCAAGGTTCATCAGCGGTCCGGCGGTATCGATATAGGTTTCGGCCTGTTGTTTGACGTCGCCGCGTTCTTCCAGCAATTTGATCGCTTCGGAAAAGAGCAAATTCGCCTCCTGGTACCGGTAGCGCTGATTTTCTACGGTTGCTTTGTGCAAAAAGAGGTTGAGCCGGTAGTCCGGATAGTCGTGTTTATCCAGTATAGCTTGCTGTTCTTCAAGGAGTTCTTCGGCTCTTTGCAGGTTAGTATAGGCAAAATAGGCAGCGAGCCGGTCAATGATCAGGAGCCTTTGCAAAGGCTCCGTTTGTTGAAGTAGTTTTAACTCCCATTGCCCGATATCGTTTTGACGCAAGGGCGTAGCGACGTGCATACAGCATTGATTTTTTGACGCAAAAGCGGATAACAAAAAAGACCACGCGCAGGTAAAGGCGTAGTCCTTTTGTTATGGAATTTTTGCTTTTGGGATCACTGCGGCACAATGCCTCCTAGGCCGTTGTTAAACTTGTTCTTTTTCTTGTCGTTCTTTCCACCGACAATTTTTTTCATGTCCTTTTTTTGCAAGGTCTTAAGGTCTTTTTTCAGATCCTCAAGTTTTTTTTTGTCTTTTCCCATAGTAGTTGATTTTGTAAGATCACGGGAATCAAAAGCGGACTTGCCTTAACGTTCTAACAGCGTGTAAAGGTAGAAAATCTTTTCTTAAGGCCAAACATTGATGTGTTAATTAATTTCCGGTCAACACTAACGGCAAGGTCTTCTTTTACTTATATTTTATGATATTTGGCGATAAAAACCAAACAAGCATGACAACCCTCTGGCGGGATTTGGCAAGTTTGGGTTTACTGGGCGCCGACCGCGCCGTTCCGGGTCAGGCGCTGGCCCGGAAACTCGCTGGCCTGAACCTGGATATGGATACCGACCTGGGCGAAATTCTGCTCAACGCCGCTGCCGTTGTCCGCCTGCCGGTGCGGGTCCGGACGGGTATTTTGCCGTTCGAAGGGCGCCTTCCGGAGCCGGTCAGAACAGATGCCGGTGAACGCCCCTGCACACCAAAATCGGCAAGGCATCTTTCCGATATCATCTCCGGGAAATACCCGCTGGCCCTGGAAGAGTTCATTACCGTACTCGCTTCCCGGAAAATGATCCTGCCGGATGAGCAATTGCCGGGGCTTTTTGATCAATGCATCCGGGATCCGGAGCTTTGGCCCCGGATCAGGCAGGTTGTCGGTTCGAAAGGGCGCTGGCTGTCGGCCCGGAATCCCGAGTGGGCGGCATTGACGGATGAGCCTGATCCGCAACGCTGGCCTGACGCCGGCAAAAAAGAACGGATTGCAATCCTGCTGAATACCCGGCAGGTTGACCCGGCCGGCGCGCTGGCGTTGATGCAGTCGACCTGGTCTGCCGACCCGCCTGCCGACCGGGCCGCCTACCTGGGGGCACTGGCCGAAAGCGCCGGTCCTGACGACGAACCCTTTCTGGCGGAATGCGCACAAGACCGCCGCAAAGAGGTCCGGCAAGCCGCAACGGCGGTATTGTCGCTGATTCCGGGTTCCCGCGTTTCTACGCAGTTATTTGACTGGGCTTCCGGTTGCATCACCCTGAACAAAAGCCGGATCGAAATCCGCTTGCCGGCTGAAATTCCGGCAGACTCGGCCGATTTCGGGATCCTGCCCACGCCGGGGCCTAAAGGCGAAGGCCTGAAAGTGTCCTGGTTGCGCCAGCTCCTGGCCAATATTCCCCCCGGCAAATGGGAAACTTATTTCCAGCTGAATGCCCGGCAGATCCTCTCCGGGTTTGTGCAGGCAAAAAACAGCGACGCCTTCCTGTCCGGCTTTGCAACAGCCGCTGTCCGCTTTCGCCATTCAACCTGGGCCGAATCCTTTATTGATATCCGGTCCGAAGACATCTGGTCGGGGGAATCCGGAAAAAAACTGGCCAAACTGCTGACCGCGGAGGCGTTCAACCGTAAAACAATGGAATTGCTCCGGCAGGAACAGTTGCTGGCCGAGGGGCACCCGCTCACCTGGGTTTTGTGCCTGGCGGAGCATACCTGGGACCAGAACCTGACCCTTCGCCTCATTCGGCAATTCCAGGAACACCTTGCGACCACAAAGGTCTACAACTGGAGCAGTTGGCATTACCGGCGAATCCTGGAGGTTGCCGGATACAGATCAGACCCCGTATTGATGGAAGAATTGCGCAAAAACTGGCCGGTCCAATCCCCCCTTTGGCAACGGTGGGAAGCCGAGGTCGAAAGAATGATGCAAACCATGCATTTCCGAAACAGGATGATCAGCGCGGCGAACGAGGTGAAATAAACTTTTTCTTACGAACAGTCATTCGTACTTTTGCATTTTGCAACCAACCGGCGTTATTAAAACCCAATTGGTGCTTTGAACAGATAAGAATCCAAATGAGCCGATTTTACCCGCTCAGGGTCAAGGATATCCGAAAAGAAACCGGAGATTGCGTCTCTGTCTCGCTGGAAGTGCCCGCTGAGCTAAAGGATGCCTTTTCATTTACCCCCGGTCAATACCTCACTTTTCGGATCTTCGAAGAAGGGAAAGAGGTCCGCAGATCCTATTCCATTTGCAGCAGTCCTTACGAAAACGAGTGGCGGGTTGCCGTCAAAAGGATAGCATCGGGCAGTTTCACGACTTTTGTCCATGATGAACTGAAGGTCGGAGATACGCTTGAGGTCATGCCGCCGATGGGACATTTCGTACACGTGGTCGATCCGGCAAAATCGGGCCTCTACCTCGCTTTTGCGGCCGGCAGCGGCATTACGCCGGTGATGTCCATCCTGAAAAGTGTCCTGACCGGCGAGCCCAACAGCAAATTCATCCTTTTCTACGGCAACCGGAATACGGAAAATATCATCTTCCGGGAAGAGATCGAAGGCTTGAAGAACCTACACCTTGAGCGGTTCAGCGTGCACTACGTGCTCAGCCAGGAACATACCGGCAGCGAACTGTTTTCGGGCCGGATCGATGCAGATCGCTGCCGCAGGTTCATGGCGGTATTGGTCGACCCGGCCGACGTGGAAGATGTCTTTCTTTGCGGCCCCTTTGAAATGATCCAGGATCTGAAAGGCGTTTTGCCGGACTTGGGCGTCCCGCTCAGAAAGATCCACCATGAGTTGTTCACAACAGGCGGCAAGTTGCCCCAGAAACCTGCAAAGGTTGAAAACAGCCCGGATATTGAATCCATCATTACCATACGCCTGGATGGGGCAACCACCGATTTTCCGCTCAACAGCAAGGGAGAAAGCATACTGGAGGCTGCCCTGAAGGCCGGCGCGGACCTACCGTTTTCCTGCAAAGGCGGGGTCTGCAGTACGTGTCGGGCAAAACTGATCGAAGGCTCGGTCGATATGGATGTCAATTGGGCGCTGGAGCAGGACGAACTGGAGGATGGGTATATCCTGACCTGCCAATCGCACCCGAAAACCAGCCGGGTAACCGTGGATTTTGATGTTTAACGATCCGAAGATAAATGGCCGGGAAAAGTAAAAGACAGATTATTCTGGAGGCTGCGGCCCGTTCTTTCAGGGACAAGGGTTACCAGGCCACTTCCATGCGCGACCTGGCCGACGCAATATCCCTGAAAGCCTCCAGCCTGTACAACCATATCGGCAGCAAACAGGAGATCCTCCGGGATATCTGTTTCGACAATGCCAATCGTTTTTTATCCGGTATGGATGATATTGACGGGCAAAACATCGGTCCGCTGGAAAAAATTAAAGCCCTGATCGAACTGCATATCCAGGTTGCAACGGAAGACATCACGTCCGTTACGGCATTCAACGACGAGTGGCGCCATTTGGAGGACCCCGATCTGTCGGCGTTCATCCAACTGCGGCGCAATTACGAGAACCGCTTCAAAAAGATCCTGGAGACAGGCATGCAAACGGGTGTTTTAACCCCTACGGATCCCACCGTTGCGCTTTACACCCTCCTATCCTCCGTCCGGTGGTTGTACGATTGGTATAAACCGGAGCGCAAACCCGGCCTTGATTTGATCCGGCAACAGATTACCAGCCTTTTATTGAAGGGGTTGTGTCAATAATACCCCAGCAGATCGGTAATGTAGGCGCCTTTGTACCCTGCCTTGATCAATTCCTGCCGCAATTTCTCAGCGTCTTTCCGGTCGGTGAAACTTTCTCTGGATTCCACGACCCAAACCTCTTCACACGGGCGATAACGGGCTACAAGCTTGGGATGAAAGGTGTGGTCCTTCGGGTGGGAAAATTTCAGGATCGCAACCTGAACCTTATATTCAATAACCGGTTGGGTGGCAAATTCGGGTAACTTCGGCCGCGCGCCGTTTGCTGATGCACCTTTTTCATACACTACGGGCAAATCATCGCAATAAGCCGGTCTTTGCGCGCGGATCAGAAAGGGCAGGCACAGTACGAATACAAGTACGATGGTTGATTTGATTTTCATAGGACGGTTTTTTTATTTTTTACGGGCTGCAATGAGAATGTTTCATTCGCCCGGACTTATGAACCTCGCAAACGCTTTGACGAATTCCCGTAAATCAGGTCACAGGCTTTTTGTGCGCCCTCCGTCAATTACGATATTTGTCCCCGAAATATACGCCGCAGCCGGCGTTGCAAGAAAGGCAATGACGCCCCCGACCTCCGCCGGAGCGGCAAACCGGCCGGCCGGCACTTCGCTGACCATGCTGGCAATGATCGCCTCCTTGGGTTCTCCGGTCCGGTCGGCACGGGCCTGAATGATTTCCGTCAACCGGTCCGTTTTGGTAAACCCGGGTAAGACGTTATTGACCGTGATGCCGAAAGGGCCGACTTCCGTTGCCAGGGTTTTAGCCCAGTTGGCCATGGCTGCCCGGACGGTATTCGAAACCCCCAGGCCTTCTATCGGCTGTTTAACCGAGGTGGAGATAATGTTGATGATCCTGCCGTAACCGGCGTTTTTCATGCCGGGCAGGACCGATTGGGTGAGCAAATGACTGCAGATGAGGTGGTTGTGAAATGCTTGTTCGAACTGTGATGTCAAGGCTTCCGTGATAGGGCCGCCGGGAGGGCCGCCTGTGTTGTTCACCAGGATGTGAATCGGTTTTTGAAGCGTTAAGCCCTTGATCTTTTTTTTCAAATCCGCGCTATGGGTAAAATCGGCCTGCAGGAAATCATGCCGTTGGCCCTTGGTGGTATCCAGGGATTGGACCATGTCAGAAAGGATGGCTGCCGTACGCGCCACCAACGTCACATTGGCGCCGAGCCTGGCCAGCTCTATGGCAGCTGCTTTCCCGATTCCTTTGCTGCTGCCGCAAACCAGGGCGTTTTTATTTTTGAGATTTAAATCCATACCCGAACGGTTGAAATTTTTTACTTTTCAGCCGAAAATTACTATCTTTTGATATTTTTAATGAACCTTAGGCGTGTTAATCCTTAAGATGTTGCAAAATAATTGATTATGAAACCTGGAAAACCGTTCAACCTGAAAAAATGGATAGAGGAAAACCGCCATTTGCTTAAACCGCCTGTCGGCAACCAGCAGGTTTATAAAGGCAATGACGACTATATCGTGATGGTGGTCGGCGGCCCCAACGGGCGCAAGGACTACCACTGGGAAGACGGTGAAGAGCTTTTTTACCAACTGGAAGGGGACATTACCCTGAAAATCATCCACGAAGACGGTACCCCCGAAGATATACCGATCCGGGAAGGCGATATGTTCCTGTTGCCGCCCAGGATTCCCCACTCGCCCCAACGCCCGGCCAATACGGTCGGCCTGGTGATCGAACGTTACCGGAAGCCCGGAGAAGAGGATAAACTGATGTGGTTTTGCGAAAACTGCCACAACAAACTCCATGAAGCCAGCTTTGAAATGACGGATATCGTCAATCAGCTGCCGGTTGTCATCCGCAATTTCATGGACTCCGAGGCTCACCGGACCTGCAGCAATTGCGGCGCCGTAATGCAAAAAGTTTAATTACCCTGCCGATTAAACCGGATTTCCTCCAGCCCGGTCACAGGAACAGGCAGGCTGAAACCAAACATGAAAAAAGAGACCAAGACCTACTTTGCTTCCGATTTTCACCTGGGCATTGACGCGCGGCAGACCAGCAAGGACCGCGAAGCCCTGATCGTGCGCTGGCTGGGGCAGGCGGCACAGGATGCGGAAGCCATTTACCTTGTCGGTGACGTTTTCGATTTCTGGTTCGAATATCCTAGCGTGGTTCCGAGGGGTCATATCCGCCTGCTGGGCAAACTCGCCGAAATCCGGGATGCGGGCATTCCCATTTACTTTTTCACCGGCAACCACGATATGTGGGTATTTCGTTTTTTTGAAGACGAGCTCGGCATACCGACCTACCGCAAGCCCATCATCCGCGAGATTCACGGTAAAACCTTTTTCATCGGTCACGGCGACGGCCTCGGCCCCGGCGATTTCGGCTACAAATTCATCAAAAAGGTCTTTGCCAACCCGGTCTGCCAATGGGCCTTTGCGCGGCTGCACCCTAATTTTGCATTCCGCCTGGCCCGGTATTGGTCCGGAAAAAGCCGGGCCGCCGGCAAAGAAGATGTCCGTTTCCTCGGCCCGGAAAGGGAATGGCTGATCCAGTACGCCAACCGCAAGCTCGACACCCACCAAGTCGATTACTTCGTATTCGGCCATCGGCACCTGCCCATCGACTATACGCTAAAAGACGGCAAAAGCCGTTATATTAACCTGGGAGAATGGATGAATTTCAACTCCTACGCCGTTTTTGACGGACACGATCTTCAGCTTGCTTTTTTTGAAAATGAGAACGGGCAGATCTTTGGACAGCATTAAGGTTTTTCTTTTCGGACTCTGGCTGCTGTCGGGTGCAACAAACCTGCAGGCCCAGGAAAATGCGCCGGTTGCCGATACCATCAAAGGGGCTTTTGCCGCTTTCTCTACCGACCGGTTGGGCAATATCTATGCCGTATCCCAAAACCAGGAATTGATCAAGTTTGACGCTGACGGCCGGGAGTTGTTCCGGTACAGCAACAAAACGCTTGGCCGCCTGGAACAAATCGATGCCTCCAACCCCTTTACCGTTCTCCTGTTCTACGCCGACCAGCAAACTGTCATTTTGCTTGATCGGACCCTGAGTGAACGCACCAGGCTGGCCTTGTCAACAACCGAACTGGGACAGATTGAACATATCGCGCTGGCCGACGACAACCTCATCTGGGTATTCGACGAGGCCGACGGCAAACTGAAAAAGATCGACCCGGAAGGAAACATCTCAACGGAAAGCGACGACCTGCGCCAACTGACCCGGTTTGCCGTACACCCCGATCAATTACTCGTCCAGGGCAATCTCCTGTGGTTGAACCAACCGGATCAGGGCATTCTGGTTTTTGACCGGCGCGGCCGGCTCGAAAGCATTTTACCGGTCAAAAATGCCTTTATCGCTTCGATCCTGGACAAAAAACTGCTGGTTTATCAGGATAATGTATGGAAAATTTACCTCGACGAAGCTGATCTGGGAACTCCTCTTTTCACTCGTTTTGTTATCACTGACACACCGCATTCGTTGCGGGTAACCCAAAACCGATTAGTTTATCTGGATCGGGGGCAGATCATCAGGCTTACCCTTTCGCATTAACAAATTGAGGCGAAGTCGCTATCTTGCCGCCCGGCAATCGAATGATTCATTTTAAAAGCATCCATGCTGCAAGGAACCGTTATTAAATCAACCGGAAGTTGGTACCAGGTCCGCCTGGAATCCGGCGAGGTCCTGCCTTGCAGGATTGTGGGCAAGATCCGGCTGGAAGTCGAAAAACTGACCAATCCCGTGGCCGTCGGCGACCAGGTGGAACTGACCCTTGAGCCGGGCGAAGAGCGCACGGGAGCCATCCGGAATATCCTCCCCAGAAAAAACTATGTGGTGCGCCAAAGCCCCCGGAAAAAACACGAACTCCACCTGCTGGCCAGCAATATCGACCAGGCTATTGTGCTTGTCACCATCACCAACCCCAACCTCAAAGTCGGCTTCATCGATCGTTTTCTGCTGATGACCGAGCCCTACGAGATCCCCACCGTACTCATCATGAACAAGTCGGATCTTTATGAAGAGGAAGACATGGAACTGTACGAAGGGTTGAAGTTCATGTACGAGCGGATCGGTTACAAAACCATGTTGACTTCTGCGGTTGACGGCACTGGTCTGGATGAACTGCGCGAATTGTTGGCCGGAAAGGTCACCCTGATCGGCGGGCAATCGGGCGTGGGGAAATCCACGCTGATCAACACCATCCAACCGCAACTCGACCTGCGCACCGGCGAAATATCGGATTACTCCGGCAAAGGGCAACACACCACCACTTTCGCCGAGATGTACGAGCTCGATTTCGGCGGCGCCATCATCGACACGCCGGGCATCAAAACGCTTTCCTTCAACAACCTGGAGCCGATGGATGTAGCCCACAACTTCCGGGAGTTCTTCGAACGGTCGGAGGATTGCCGCTTCGGCGGCGCTTGCCTGCACCGCAACGAGCCCGGTTGTGCTGTAAAAGAAGCCATAGAAAACGGAGAGATCAGCGAGTTGCGCTACCAGAACTATCTGGTCATCCTGGACGAGATCGAAGACCAGAATTATTGGGAACGGCATAAAAACTGATATGCGATACCAGAGCCGCATGCGCAACTACAGAAGCCGCCGGGAAAAACTCAGTACGGCTTCACGAAACGTGAAAGTGATCTTCATTTTTACCCTGATCGGCGCATTCTTTTGGGTGATCAAGGAATGGCAGGGGATATGGGATTGGTTTAGACTAAAATTTTTCTATTGATTTATCCGGGCCGAAAAAGAGCCTTTTTCAAAAATTACCCTTGCATCCTCGCCAGCTTCAAGATAATAAGAATTGACTATTGAGGTGGAATCCACTGCAAACTCAAGATGAAAACTGCCGGATACCATTCCCTTTTTCTCGTCCAGATAATTGATCTCTACCTGGTTAACGAGGGCATCATCGTCAATTCGCCACGTGCCTGCATCCAAATCTCCTTCAAGGAATACATAATACCTGGCGGTTACGCCTCCGCCCCCGGGATCACCGGGCTGTACCCGGTATACACCCACTTTTTTCGGGATTCCGGAAACATATGCGGATTCCCGCCTGAATTTGGCGTCATTGTAATAACTAAAGGAAAGTCCAATGGTCTCTCCTGTTTTTGAATCGACGCCGGCCCGGGCTTCAGCATTCCAGTAAACCCCGTTTTTCAATGCCGCTGAAATATGCCGGGGTTCGGGAAGCTCCTTTTTTATACAACCGGAAAAGAGGAGATAAACGATGGGCAAAAGACTTGAGTACTTCATGGGAATGGCGTTTTTTTCTTTTGGATTTGAATCTTTCGAAGAGGCGGCGGACCTGGTTGAAATCAATCAGGTCCGGCGCCTGCGTCAATCTATTTTATCTCCGCGATTTTTGTATAAAACACGCCGTCGCTGAAGGAGATCCTGGTATTTTCTCCGCTTTCGTAATAGCGGCTGTCGATCGTTGTAGAATCAATGGAAAACTCCAAATTAAATGTGCCCGACACCTCTCCTGTTAATTCATTCAGATAACTAATTTCTACCTCGCTTTCAATGGTATCTTCTTCAACAAACCATGTACCCGCTCCTAAATCTCCATCATCAATATAGGCAAAATAGTTTGCCCCTGTTTTTTTATCGTCCACAAAAGAAAAAGAATTTTTTACAGCGTATTTTCCAATTTTTTTAGGAATCTTAAAAATTCCCAGATGCCCCCTTTTAAAACCCGCTCCATTAAAATAATCCATAGCGATCAAGAGATAAACCTCCGAACTATATGCGTATATTTTGGCTTCCCATGGTTCGCCGTTTTTTAAGGCTGTTGCTGTACCGGAATAGGGCAATCCTTCTTCTGCCACAGGTTCTTTTCCGCACGAAAGAAAGATTGCGGTGAATATGGAAATATAAATAACCGTATTTTTCATTGTTGAATGATTAGTTTGTGAACAAAAATTTCATCGCCGATCTTTACCTTAACCAGGTAAAGGCCTGAGTGGAGATTTCCGGTTTCAAGCGGGATAAAATGAAGCCCGATGAGTAGTCGGAATACCTGTGTCTGCTCAATACCCACCATACCTCACCGTGACATTCTTCGGCTCTGTAAAAAAACGCATCGCTTCCCACCCGCCTTCGCGGCCTACACCCGAGTTTTTCACCCCGCCGAAGGGCGTACGCAGGTCGCGCAGCATCCAGCAATTGATCCAGACAATACCCGCCTGGATCTGTTCGGCCATCCGGTGTGCGCGGTTCAGGTCGCGGGTCCAGAGTGTGGAAGCCAGGCCGTATTCGGTGCCGTTGGCAAGGGCCAGGGCTTCCGCTTCATCCGTAAAAGGCTGGATAGTGACCACCGGGCCGAAGATCTCTTCCTGGTTGCAGCGGTGATGCAATTCCAGACCTTCAACCACGGCAGGCGTAATGAAATACCCGTCCTTGAGGTCGCCTGCCAATTGCAACCGTTCGCCGCCGCAGAGCACGCGACCGCCTTCTTCGCGGGCCAGGTCCAGGTAGCCGCTCACCTTGTCGAGGTGTTGCCGGGAGACCAGAGCTCCTTGCTGCGTATCGGGATGCATCGGATCGCCGACCACCAATTGTTTGGTCCGCCGCACCAATTCATCGCGAAAACGCTCATACAGCGGTTTTTCCACGTAGATCCGCGACCCGCAGAGGCAAATCTGGCCGTTATTGGAAAACGACGACCGGATGGTGGTCCGCATCATTTCCTCGAAATCGCAGTCGGCAAAGATGATGTTGGGGTTTTTCCCACCCAGTTCCAGGGAAAGTTTTTTGAACATAGGCGCCGCCGTCCGGGCCAGTATGCGACCGGTTTGTGTGCCGCCGGTAAAGGAGACAGCCTTGATGTCCGGATGTTCGACGATTGCCTGTCCGACGCGCGGCCCCAGGCCGTGCAGAATATTGAGCACCCCGGCAGGCAGTCCGGCATCGTGCGCCGCCTGTGCCAGCAGCCAGGCGGTCATCGGCGTCAATTCGGACGGTTTTCCCACCACGCAATTACCGGCGGCCAGTGCCGGTGCAATTTTCCAGGTGAAGAGGTACAGCGGCAGGTTCCACGGCGATATGCACCCGACCACGCCGATGGGCTGCCTCAGGGTGTAATTGATGGCAAGCCCTTCCATATTATGGGACTCCGAACCGAACTGGACGGCTGCCGTGGAAAAGAACCGGAAATTCGAAACGGCGCGGGGGATGTCCACTGTCCGGGCCAGCGTGAGCGGCTTCCCGGAGTCAATGCTTTCTGCCAGGGCGAAGATATCCAGGCGTTCCTCGATCAGATCGGCGATCCGGGCCAGCATCCGGCTCCTCCCTTCGCGACCCAGGCTCTGCCATTCCGGAAAAGCAGCCTGTGCGGCGTCGACAGCGGCGGCAACATCTACAGAATCCGAATCGGGAAGTTGGCTGTAGATCTGCCCGGTAGCCGGCTGATAATTATCCAGGCAGTTGCCCGTAGCAGCCGGCTGGAAAGCCCCGTTGATATAGTTTTGAATGATCGTCATAGCCCATGATTCTATTGGTCAGGATTGAAACCGGGATTATTGGTTCAAAAACGGGTTGTTTTTCCGCTCAAAGCCGATGGTTGTCGACCGCTCGTGGCCGGGGTAAACCACCACATCATCCCCCAGGGGGAATAATTTTTCCCGGATGCTTTCAATGAGCGTATCGAAATCCCCGCCGGGCAGGTCCGTACGGCCGATGCTGCCGTAAAACAGCACGTCGCCGGCGATCACAAACCGGTCTTCGCGGCAAAAGAACGACAGGCTGGCGGGCGAGTGCCCCGGTGTAAACAGGGCTTCAAGCCGGGTATTGCCGAACTCGATCGCATCACCTTCCTGGATGAAAAGTTTGGGCCACGGCGAGGGTTTCCCCGGGGGCATGCCGAACATCATAGCCGATTGGGGGGCAAATTCAAGCACCTTCAGTTCGCCCGGATGAATTTCAAGCTCAAGGCCATAGGTTTCCGCTACCAGCGCATTGCCGAAAATATGATCCAGGTGGCAATGAGTGTTGATCAGGCGGACCGGTTTCAGTTTCAGTTCCGCGATCTTCCCAATCAACTCCTGCTCTTCTTCCGGGTAATAGCACCCTGGGTCAAATACGGCGCATTCACCGGTTTCGTCGTACACCAGGTAGGTATTCTCCCGAAAGTCGTTAAAAGTCATACAAACAACACTTGCCATACTTTCTGCGTTTTGCCAATCAGGGCCCGTAGCATCCAAACATCGGCCGATTCATAGGAAAATCGGTAAAAATTTCGTCTTTTTTTTGATAAGAGGAATATTTTTCTGCTCCGAAATCCTGAAAATGTTGTTAATTTAAGAGGCGATTTTGTTTCCTGGCAAAAGTAAAGATTATTTCAC
This sequence comes from Lewinellaceae bacterium, assembly GCA_020636325.1. Lineage (GTDB taxonomy): Bacteria > Bacteroidota > Bacteroidia > Chitinophagales > Saprospiraceae > JACJYC01. Next base: position 682,227 of record JACJYC010000002.1, on the reverse strand, counting down.
GGAAACCAGGCCGTAAGGCAGGCCTCCGGGCGCCGCTAAAAACAAGGTTTATCCTATGCGCAAACAAATCTACTTCATACCAGTTCTCTCTTTATGCCTGCTGGCATCGGCGGTTACCGCCCAGGTCAGTCAGGTGAAATTCGGCAAGAACAGGGTTCAATACCATCGCGATTTCGACGAATGGTCCCAATACGAAAGCGATAACTTCATCACCTACTGGTACGGTGTGGGCCGGAATGTAGGCCAGTTTGTCGTACAAATGGCCGAACAGGATTTTGCCCAGATCCAGAGCGTGCTCGAGCACCGGGTGAATGAAAAACTCCAGATCATCGTTTACGCCGACCTGACGGACCTCAAACAAAGCAACATCGGGAACGAAGAAGCCTTTACCAATACGGCCGGTCAGACCAAGATCGTCGGCAACAAGGTCTTTGTCCATTTCAACGGCGATCACAATGACCTGCGGCGCCAGATCCGCGAAGGTATCGCATCCGCTTATCTGGAAGCTATGCTCTTCGGGGCCAACCTCCAGGAAATCGTGCAGAACGCTGTAATGCTCAACCTGCCGCCCTGGTTCAAACAAGGCCTGGTAGCTTATATCGGCGAACCCTGGAATACAGAACTTGACAACGAACTTCGCGATGCCATGCTGAGCGAAGACTACGAAGGTTTTGACAAGCTGGCCGAAGAAAACCCGAAACTGGCCGGCCATTCCCTCTGGTATTTTGTCGGAGAAAACTACGGTATCGCAACCTTGTCCAACCTGCTTTACCTCACCCGGATCAACCGGAGCATCGACCTGGGCGTGGTTTATGCCTTCGGCAGCCCCCTGGAAACCGCCCTGCAGGCCTGGGAAGTCTTCTTCCTCCAGCGCTACCGGATCGACGCCTCCATGCGGGCCATGCCCGAGCTGCAGCCGATCCCGTTCAAAAACAAGCGCAACCTCCCGGTCAGTCAGCTCAAAATCAGCCCCAACGGCCAGCAGATCGCTTTTGTCACCAATGAAATCGGCAAATACAAGGTATACCTCCAGCATCTCGGGGACAACGAGAAAAAGGTATTGCTGAAAGGCGGTTTCAGAAATGCTTTCCAGGCTACGGATTACAATTACCCGCTGGTTGCCTGGAATCCGAACGGACAGGAAGTAGCCGTCATTTACGAAAAACGCGATATTATCAAACTGCTGACCTACAACCTGACCACCCATAAAAAAGAGGTTTCCGAACTCGCTCCGGATTATCAGCGCATATTCAGCTTCGATTATATCAACCCGGGGCAAATGCTCTTCTCCGCGGAAGTGCAGGGGTATTCCGATATCTTCTTGTATTACCCGGTGACCCGCCAAAGCCAGCGCATTACCCAGGATTTTTACGACGACCTGGACGCCTCCTACGTAAAACTGGGGCGCAAGAAGGGCATCCTCTTTGCCAGCAACCGGCCGGATTCGATCCTGAAGCCGGAAAGACTGGATTCGATCCTTCCCATCGGCCCAAAGGACATTTTCTTTTATAATCTGGAAACGGAAAGCCCTGAACTGGTACGGGTTACCCACACGCCCTTTGCCGATGAACGCCAACCCGTTCAGGCCGATTCCTCCCGGTTCGCCTATATCAGCGACCAATCGGGCATTTTCAACCGGGAACTCGGCTATCTGGAAGAATATGTCCACCATTACAATCAGATCATCGTATTCAAGGATGGTACGGAAATAAAAATAAATGCCGATTCCACCCTTGCCGACCTGGACATGGAAACGGTGGATACCATCTTTACCGTTCCTGTGGTCAAGGACCGGGCGGTGACGCACCCCAATACAAATTATAATCGCAATATCCTCGAACAACACGCGGCGCCCCGCAAAAGCAGGATTACCGAACTCATATTCAACCAGGGTGCATATCGCATGTATTACGGCGATCCCGAAATGTCGACCAATATAGAGCAACCGGCTACCATCTTCTCCACCCAACAAAGCGAGGCCGCCGGCAGGCAAAAAAACAGCGAAGGCAAACACCGGCGCGAAGGACATCAGGTGCTGGAAGAATCGCCGTCAAGGAACCCCTCGGAAACCGACCTGCCTGCGGAGAAGCAGGACACCGGAATGGTATATAATTTCCTGTTCCAAAGCGAATTCGAAGTAGATGAGGAACAGTCGCCTACCCTGCAGCAATCCGTCCAGGTGATCCGCCCGGCCCAGGATTCAACGGCTGAGGATCGGCCGACAACCTCCAGGCCGCTATTCCAGACCCGGGCGCTTTCCCTCTCCTCCAGGTCCGGAGAGCCGGCAATTTACCGCTTCCGCCCGGGGCGGATCACCCCTTACAGGCTTCAGTTCAGAACGGATTTTGTGACCACCCAGATGGATAACAGCCTTTTATTCGACGGGCTGGACAGCTATCAGGCCAATCCCGACGGATTCAACTATCCGCCCATGGGCATCCTGCTGAAAGCGAACTTCAAGGATCTTTTTGAAGATTATGAAATTGAAGGCGGAGTCCGCATACCGACAACCTTCAACGGTACCGAATACTTTTTAACCGTCCAGGACAAGAAAAAGCGATTGGACAAGATCTTCGCCATCTACCGCCGCAACCAGCGATTCATCGGCGAAGGTACCATCGTTCCCACCCGCCGCGAAGTGAATGTGCTGCTCGGCCAGTTCGGCGTGCGCTATCCGTTGGATATATTCCGAAGCCTGCGCGCTACGGCTACGCTGCGAAGGGACCGGATCATGTTCCTGGCCACCGACGATCAGTCACTGAAAAAACCGGTGAGCAATGAACAACGGGCCGGATTGCGCCTGGAATACGTTTTTGATAACACCCTGGATATGGGCGTGAATCTTAAAAACGGCTCCCGGTACAAGCTTTATGCGGAGATCGTCAAGCGGTTTGAACTGGGCTTCAAAGAGCGGATCACCCTTGACTTCAACAAAGGCTTCATGGGTGTCCTCGGTTTTGATGCTCGCCACTATCAACGGCTCGACAAACTGTCCATCCTGGCGCTGAGGGTGTCGGGGGCTACCTCCTTCGGCTCTGAGAAGATCCTGTATTCATTGGGCGGCGTAGACAACTGGTTGTTCTACAATTTCGACAAGAGCATTCCTACGCCGGGCGGAGAAGATATAGCCTATGTGACCCTGGCGCCGAACCTGCGCGGCTTCAGCTCCAACATCCGTAACGGCAACACGCACCTGCTGCTCAATGCCGAACTGCGGTCGCCGGTATTCCGGTACTTTGCCCCCAGGGTACGGTCCTCATTCCTGCGCAATTTCCAGGTGGTCGGCTTCTTTGACGTCGGTACGGCCTGGGTAGGTAACTCTCCGTACAGTTCCGAAAACCCGCTGAACACAACCACCTTCACACAGGGGGATCTGGTTTCCATCAAAGTGACCTATTTCCGCGACCCTATTGTAGCCGGCTACGGTGTGGGTGTCCGGAGTACCTTGTTCGGGTATTTTGTCCGGGCTGATTACGGCTGGGGCATTGAAACCCGCAAGGTGCAAAAACCCAAATTTTACGTCGCGTTCGGTACGGATTTCTGACCTGCTCAATGGACCTGGATAAAGCTGATGACGCCATCCATCCAGGTTTTTTGATCGTCCCACATCGACATATGGCTGCCGTTGGGGCAATAGAGGTAGGTTCCGTCTTTTACCTGGGTCGCCATCCGTTTCATATGCTCGGGGTCCATGGTGTCGTATTGCCCGCCGATCGTCAGGGTCGGTACGGTTATTTTGGGCAAATCTGCGGTCCGGTCCCATTTTTCGAGCTTCCCGGACAGGCCGAATTCACTCGGGCCCTGCATGGTTACATACAAGCTTTGGTTCAGTTTTGCGAATGACCGCAATATGGGCTCCGGCCAATCTTCGATGGGTATTCTGCAGATATGTTCTGCATAAAAATTGGGCATCAGCAATTCCATGTACTTGGGGTTACCGAAGTCATTATTGGCTTCCAGCATTCTGATCGTATCCAGCACCTCCGGTTTCAGCTGCTTTGCCAGCACTTCATCCGCATATTTGTCGTATTCCGGCGCGCTTGCCATCATATTGGAAATGATGAGGCCCTTGAGGTTGTCCTGGTACTTCAGCGCATATTCCATCGCCAGAATACCGCCCCAGGAATGCCCGAGCAGGAAAAAATTATCCTGATTCAGCCCGAGCGCCTTGCGCACCTGCTCCAGTTCGTCCACAAACCGCGGCAGATCCCAGAAACTGACGTCATCGGGGTTATCCGAATTTCCGCTTCCCAATTGATCGTAATAAATCAATTCAATCCCTTCTTTCGGGAAAAAGCTTTCCAGGCATTCGAAATATTCGTGTGTGGCGCCCGGCCCGCCATGGAGCAACAGCAGTTTGTGGGTAGGGTTGTTCCCGATGCGCTTGGTCCAGACATGGAAGGTTTTTCCCATTGTTTCGATGGGAATGACCTGTACGCCGCCCGATTGTACGCCGTCGCCAACCGGTGACAGATAAGCATTCAGGTCAATTTCCGTACTGTGGGTCTCCTGAGCGGTGTTATTACATGCCTGAAACGATAAGGCAAGCAGGAGAAGTAACAGGTGTTTTTTAATTGGTCTTGTCATGGTAAGGCGGTTAAATCAATGATAGTTTGTATTTTGGACAAAGTAAATGCACAGGTTTATCCAAATTTATGATCTTTTTTTGTTCACCCCTGTTCATTTTCCGCCTTTTCCCTGTTATCATCCGTTTTTTCGTGTAAACTGCATCTTATTCATCGATCAAAGCCGCTCAAACTTATGAAATTCCGAATCGCACAGCTTTGCAGCTCTTTTCTGCTGATCGCATCAGGCTGGAATTATTCCGCAAATGCCCAGTCGTTCTTTTTCGGCGCCGACCTTTCCTATGTCAATGAAATGGAGGATTGCGGGGTCGTGTATAAAGAAGACGGGACAGCCAAAGATCCCTATCAGATCTTCGCCGACCACGGGTGCAATCTGGTCCGGCTGCGGTTGTGGCATACGCCGTCGTGGTACGATGACCTGAATGCCGGCAAACGGTATTCCGACCTGCACGACGTCCGCAAGAGCATCATGCGCGCCAAGGCTGAAGGCATGAAGGTCCTTCTCGATTTTCACCTGTCGGATACCTGGGCCGACCCGGGCCGTCAGTTGGCGCCGGCCGCCTGGTTGGGGGTCATCGACAACCTGCCTTTGCTCAAGGATTCGCTTTCCAATTATATCTCCAAAACGCTGCTGACGCTGGATGACGACGGGCTGCTGCCGGACATGGTCCAGATCGGCAACGAAACCAACCGGGGCATCCTGCTTTCGCCTCAGGTCAATGACAGCGGCTGGGTGCTCGACTGGAACCGGAACAGCCAATTGTTCAAAGCAGCCATCGCTGCGGTCCGTTCGGTGGAGAGCGCCCGCGGAAAACCGATAAAAGTCGCGCTGCACATTGCCGGCCCGGCGGATGCGGGTTGGCTGATGCAGGGATTCTGGAGCAACGGCGTCACTGATTTTGACATCATAGGTTTGTCCTACTATTGGGCGTGGCACAAACCGACAACCATCGCGGATGCCGGAAATGTAGTGACGCAATTGCGGCAGCTTTACCCCGGAAAGGATGTCATGATCTTTGAAACGGGCTATATCTGGACGACGCAATCCAACGACAATGCTGCCAATATCATTTCCGAAGTCAATCCGGATTTCGCGCCCGCCAGTCCGGAAAACCAGAAAGCGTGGTTGATCGCCCTAACTCAGGAAATGATCAATAAAGGCTGCAAGGGGGTTATTTATTGGGAACCTGCCTGGGTTTCTTCACCATGCTGGACCCAATGGGGCCAGGGATCGCACCAGGAACACGCTGCTTTTTTCGATTTCGACAGCAACCTGTTGCCCAACGGCGGCATGTTCTGGATGTCGCACAATTACGACAACCTGGTCGATGTTCACGACCCGGCCGGCCGTCCTGAAATGCGCGTACAGCCCGACAGCAGCCACCGGACCTTGAACATCGATATTGCAGGTTTGGCGTTCGAAAAGGAGGTTACCGTCCGGTTATTCGGTCCGGATGGAAAAATTGCGGCGAGCCGGCGTTTTTCCGGCGTTTCAGCGGCGCCGTTTTCCCTTCAGTTGCCCTTGCCCCGGTTGCCCGCAGGAATTTACTACGCATGCCTGTATACCGGCCCGCGATTGGCCATTTCCACCAAAGTCTGGCTGAATCAGAAATAAACGTTTCAACTCCCGGTTAAAATTCGATGGCCTGTGGAAATCATTTATCCACAGGCCATCGGATTTTATGCGGTTTGTATACCTGACGATCCGCTAGTTAAAAGAATATTCTCCGGTATTCACATTGAAGGTGATGGTATACGTCCCCGCCGTAACCGGAATATTGGGTCCGTCCTGGGTGCCGGTCCCGGAGGGGAAAGCGGCGCCGCCCCAGTTGAAGGTCCAGTCATCGTTGGCCCTGAACTTGGCTTCGCCGTCGGTCAGGGTCAGCGTTCCGGTTACGATCGCCGGGTTACCGGCATCAACATCCAGGTTGGTATCCGTATCCCAGCCGCCGGCAGTAGCCGATCCGATCAGGCCGATCGATGCCGGTGCGAAGCTGTACGCTCCGGTCAGGGAATTGAACGTGACCAGGTAAAGACCGGCAGCAACAGGAATGTTTGCGCCGTTCTGGGTACCGGTACCGCTCGGGAAATCCCCGGCGCCCCAGTTGACATCCCAGGCATCATTGGCGCGGAATTTCGCCTCGCCGGCTATCAGGCCGACGACAAGGCTCCAGGTACCGTCGCCGTTGTCCTTCATGTTGGTATCCGTGTCCCAGCCGCCCGGCGTAGCGGAGCCTATGAGACCGACCGTGGTGATGCCGGCATCCACTTCAAAGTTGTAGGCGCCGGTGCTCGGCGTGAAGGTTACCTTGTAGTGGCCGGCCGGAACCGGAATATTGGGCCCGTTCAGGGTACCGGTGCCGCTGGGGAAGTCGCCGGCCCCCCAGTTGGTATCCCAGCTGTGGTTGGCGCGGAACTTGGCTTCACCGTCAACCAGGTCCATGGTGACTTCAAAGGTGCCGTCGCCGTCCGGGTCGGTCATATCCGTATCGGTATCCCAACCGCCGGGCGTAGCGGAGCCGATAATGCCGATGGCCGGGAATTTGACGAATTCATAGGTATATTCCAGCGTCTTGTCGTTGAAGGTGATCTTGTAGAACGCTTCTCCTTGCGGCGCCGAGAAGACGATGTTGGAACCGAATTCATCGGCTTTGCCGTCCAGTTCGTTGTCACCCCAGTTCCTGCCCATGAAGGTCGGGTATTCCGCAAATTTGAAGGCGACGCCCGGTTTCAGCTGCACCTCGTTGAGCACCCAGGTATTGTCGGCTACCAGGTTGAACTTATAGTCGCCGCCCTGGAAAGCATTGAATTCGCCCAACAGGTAAAGCCCGCTGATATTGGTAGCAAAAATGACCGCGGGAGAAATAGTGTATCGCAACGTCTGGTCATTAAAGCGAATGTTAACCAGACCGGTCGGGCTGCAGGCTGAGTTAGGTCCGCCGCCGGTGGTATTTATGACAAGACCATCGCAATCAGAGTCACCCCAGTCCTGATCGCACCAGTTTTCGCAGTTCTTCAGTTTCCACTCGCCGCCGTCCATATTCACGCCCAGCAATTCCCAGGTATAATCGGCCACCAGGGTGAATTCATCAGCGCCCCAGCCGTTGAAGCCGCCGGAGAGGTACATATGGTCGTTATTGGCTGCAAAAGGCAGGTTGGAGATCTCAAAGGTACTCGTCGTATTCGTGGTCTGCCCTTTGGCGTCCGTTACGGAAATGGTAATGGTATAGCTGCCCACATCCAGGGAAGAGGCGTTGAAGGAACTGCCTGCGATCAGGATGAAATCCTCTGTGCCGGACAGGCTTTTGGTGGCTGTAGCCAGCTGGGTGGAGGCGGCGTCGGTCAGCGTAACGGTTCCTTCCGAAAGCGGAGAAACGGTCCCGTCGGCAAATTCAACCTTGACATCAAAATCGCCTTTCACAACCTTGCTGGCGTTGGCCGGCGTAATGCTGAGGATCCCCGGAGGGAAATCCGTCAATGCGGCGACATCGATCTCTTCCTTCGTACAGGAGAAGAGCACAATGACGCTGATAAGGGGTAGTATGAATTTAAAGATATTTTTCATGACTTGTGTTTTACCTGGTTCAAAAATCAATATCCGTCGTTTTGTCTCAACTTCGGATTGGCAAGAATGTCAGAAGACGGAATGGGAAACAGGTTGCGGTAAGCATCCGTGGTTTTTCCTTCCTTGACGCCGCCTTTCCAGGGCCAGATCCCATTGGTGGAAAATTGGTTGAAACGAATCAGGTCGGTCCGCCTGTGGCCTTCCCAATAAAGCTCCCGGCCGCGTTCATCCAGGATGAAATCGAGCGTGAGATCAGCTGCCGTAATATTGCCGGTCGAATCATTGTAAGCCCGTTTGCGCAGCAGGTTGACGTAATTGAGCGCGGTACCTGCATCACCGCCGGTACCGCCCCTCAGTACGGCTTCGGCGTACATCAGGTAGGCATCAGCCAGCCGGAACATCGGGAAGTCCGTATCCGGGTGCGTCAGGTCGGATCCGGCTACGCCGTCCCGGGTCATGTTCGTGTATTTGGGCATGGCATAACCGTCGTTGAAATTGCTGACGGCGTTAATTTCTTTGGTCTGCCCGTCTGTGTAAAAGATCGCGCGCTCATCGGTATCCCCTGAAATATCGGAGAAAAGATCTACAAATGCGCCAGTAGTCCGCAGGCCGAACCAGGCGCTGTTCACGCCGTAATCCTCCGGCTTCATGCTGCCGCCCAGCGCTGCATGGACGAGGTAGGTCGTACCGCCCCAGGTTTCCGTGCTCAGCCCGTCAAAAGGAATGGCAAAAATGACTTCCTTGGACTGGTCGTTGTCCGCAATAAACAGGTCCTGGTAATTTTCTTCCAGGGTGTATGCGCCGGAATCGATGACTTTTTTGCAAGCGGCAACGCATTCCGTATACTTCGGCGCTCCGGCGTATACTTCGGCGTTCAGGTAGATTTTAGCCTGGAGCATCCACAGGGCGGCGCGGTCAGCCCGGCCGTATTCATTCTGCCCGGGTGCGGCCATATCGCCTTCAATCGCTTTCAGCTCGCCGTCGATATAGTTAAAAATATCTGCACGGTTGCCCTGGGCAGGCGGTTCTGAGCCGATGGCTGATTCTTCCGTATAGAAAGGCACGTTACCGAACAGGTCGATGGCATGCCAGTAAGCCAGCGAGCGGAGGAACCTGGCTTCAGCCCGGTAGGTAACAACTTCCTTGCGGGTGTCTTCGCTGACATTCCTTTCATCCAATTTGGCGTCGGTCGTCTCCCGGAGGAACTCGTTGGCCTGGGAGATCAGGAAGAAGATCCGGTAGTAAACGGCCCGTCCGAACTGGTTGGCGGAGGTCCATACGTGGTTGTGAAGATCCTGAATGCCTTCGTCGCCCCAACCGATAACGGCTTCATCAGTAGGGAGCTCTTCCAGCTGCCAGAGTTGGCGCAGGTAGTTGGAGAAACCTTCGTCGAGGCTGGAGATATCGGTATTGCCCGCAGGGCCTTGCTGGCCTGTTACGGCAATACTGGCGTATACCTTGGCCAAAAATGCGCGGTAGGCGGATTCATCCTTAAAAAGCGCCGAAGCAGTCGTACTGCTTTTGGGCTGGAGATCCAGGTCCGTACAGGCGGCCAGGAAGAACAGCCCAAGTACCAGCGCGAAATTCAATATTTTTTTCATTTCATTTATCTTTTGAAGAGCCTTATGGTTATGACGCTAAGGCCTTGTTGAATAAATATGATCGCTTACAATCCCAGGCTGAGGCCGAATACAAAAGCCCTGGACCGCGGATAGAGCCGGTTGTCCAATCCGGAGCTGATTTCCGGGTCGATGCCGGAATACCGGGTGGACAGGTACAGGTTTTGGGCGGTTGCATAAAGGCGCAGGCTGGTATTACCCGGCAATTTGGGGAAAGTATACCCCAGGGTAATGTTGTCCAGGCGCAGGAAAGAAGCATCCTCTACGTAATAGTCTGAGAAGTACTGCGGCGTTTTGAACTTGGTCAGCAGCGCCGAGGTGTTCATGTTGTTCAGGAAGATATCGCCGCGTTCGTTGACGATATTGAAATACCCGCCGTTTGAAGCGTTGTTGTTGTAAACGTAGTTGCCGATGCTTCCGCGCAGGGTCAGGCTCAGGTCAAAGCCTTTGTAATTCACGCTGGAAGTGATGCCGATAAAGGCCTCGGGCGCGGGTTTCTTGTACGGACGCTTATCCAGGTCGTTCACTACGCCGTCGTTGTTCACGTCTTCATACATATCGGCCAGGTTGATCACGCCGTCTTCGTTGTGATCGACGCCGTCGGGCAACGGATTGCCGCTGCTGTCGTATTTCTGCTTGAAGAGGTAGAACGCGTTGACCGGTTGACCGACCTGAAGGATCTGGACATAGTTGCCGACGCCGCCGGAAATAAGCCCGGTGAGCACACCCTGGTCGCTCACCTGATCGATCGCCAGTACTTTGTTTTTGTTCATGGCGCCGTTGAAGCTGACATCCCAGGTCAGATCCCTGGTATCCAGCAGGACAGCGTCCAGCGTAAGCTCGATACCCTTGTTTTCCAATTCGCCGATATTGGTCAGCACCCGGTCAGTCAGGTTGGTTCCCGCCGGAATGTTCACGACAAAGAGGAGGTCGTTCGTGTTTTTGTAGTAGTATTCCAGCGTACCGTTGATCCTGCCGTTCAGGAAGCCGAAATCAAGGCCGATATTATAGGAAGAGGTTTCTTCCCATTTCAACCCTGCATCGTATCCGTTCGGCCTGACTGTCGTTACAAATACAGGTTCGCCGTTGGCATAACCGAACTGATAGCGGGCCTTGGCGTCGCTGAAGGTATAGGTGGGCAGGTATCCGAAATCGGGAATGGATTCGTTACCGGTGATGCCATAACCCAGCCTGAGTTTAAGGTCGGAGAATACGGACTTCAGCCCTTCAGCAAAGTCTTCATCGATAAGGCGCCATGCCAGCGCTGCGGACGGGAATACCCCCCAGCGGTTGGCTTCACCGAACCTGGAAGAGCCGTCGCGGCGCAGGGTCACCGTCAGCAGGTACTTATCCATGAAGCTGTAATTTGCCCGGCCGAAGAAAGAGATCAACCTGTTTTCGATGGCAAAGTTCCTGGCTTCAAAGTCCTCCGCAGGGCTCAGGCTGTTGAATTCAAAGATATCCGACGACAGGTTGTATGCCCGGATAGAAGGGTATTCTTCCTGGAAATCCTGATAGGAATACCCTGCGGTGAATTCAATGCGGTGAGCTTCTCCAAGTGATTTTTTGTACGTAAGATACGTTTCCAGCAACTGGCTGGTCCGGCTCGGGTTTTCAAAATAAACCTCGCCGTTGAAGTTGGTTACCTGCGTATTGGCATAGGTAGTCGGTACAAACCGCCGCTTTTTGCCGTTCATGATATCAAAACCCAGGTTGGCTTTTGCGCTCAACCCCGGAATGAGTCGGTCAAACTTGTATTCAATCTCCAGGTTGCCCAGGTTTCTGAAGCTCTTGCCCAGGTCTTTGATCTGGTTCTGGGTAGAAACCGGATTTCGGGGAGCAAGGCCGGAATTGTATTCGTAATATCCGCCGAAAGCCTTGTTATCGGCATCGTAGACCGGTTGGGTCGGGTCGAAGAACCAGGCTGTTCCGATCTGCCCCTGGTCAAACAGGTCTTCCGTAAATGCCCCGCGCAGGTTGGCATTGACGGTCAGCTGATCGTTGAACATGGAATGGTTGTAATTGAGCGCAATGCTCGTCCGTTCGGTTTGGGAGCCGACCTGAACGCCTTCCTGTTTCTGGTAGCCTACCGACGCGCGGTAGCCGATGTTTTCGGCGCCGCCGGTAAAGCTCAGCGAGTGGTTCTGGCCGATCGCCGTCCGGGTTACTTCATCAAACCAGTTGGTATTGGCAGAGCCCAGTTTTTCCAGCCTGTTCGGCGCTACATAGGTCACAACGTTGCGGAATTCCTCAGCGCTCAACACATTGGGTTGCTCCGTGAACTGCGCAGTGGAGTAGTACCCGTCATAAGTCAGCCTGCCGGGACTGCCCTTCTTGCCTTTTTTCGTGGTAATGATGATGACGCCGTTTGCCCCGCGCGAGCCGTAGATGGCCGCCGCCGAAGCGTCCTTTAAAACGGTGTAGGATTCGATGTCGCTCGGGTTGAGAAAATTGAGCGGGTTCCTGCCGGCACTGGTGCCCTCGTTGTCAATGGGCACACCGTCGATGACGAACAGCGGTTCGTTGCTTGCGGCAACCGTAGTCCCGCCGCGGATGCGGATTGAAATGCCGGAGCCCGGCGAGCCGTCACTGGTAGTGATCTGGACACCCGCTACTTTGCCGGCCATCAATTGCTCGGGAGAAACGATCGGACCTTTGTTAAAATCCTTTTCGGTGATCGCCTGAACGGAACCGGTCGCATCTTCTTTTTTGACCGTGCCGTACCCGATCACGACAATCTCGTCGAGCAACGCGCCGGCGCTCAGTTGCATGTCAATGACGTTGGAAGCGCCGATGGCAACCGTTTTGTCGCCGTAACCCGTGTAGGAAAACCTAAGCTCGGTTGCGCCTTCCGGCACTTTGAGCGAATAGGTTCCGTCGATGTCGGTAGCGGTCCCTGTCGATGTGCCGACAACTACAATGCTGACCCCGATCAAGGGTTCCTTGTTTTCTTCATCCAACACCGTACCTGTAATCTGCCGCTGCCCAAAGGCGAAAGCCGTGCAGACCAAGAACAGGCAAAGGGTCGGAATGAACCTCTTACCTTTTGCTTCAAGTTTCATGATTAGTAAATTTTGTTTTATGGTCAGAAAGCTTGCAAATTTAGCCAGAATCATGGTTATTCCTTGATTTGAAAACAAACCCGGAAAATTGAACAATCGGCGCTTCAGGTGCTTTTTTGATCTTGGCTTTTACGCAGGATGAAAACACGGTAATGTTCTGATCGCAGGAGGTTATACAACACATAAGATAGGTCTGATTGGGCAAGTGCCTACAATGGTAAAACGAACAACCCGGGGCAGCCGCTTCCTTTGAATGCTGATTTTATATAAAAAAGAGACACTTATTTTTAAAGCGTTGCAAATTTAAAAATTCACTACTAACCTATTTGATTCTGATTCAAAAGAATTTGGCGTTTTTGCGGGAAAATCAACAAAATGTCATCAATTTTCTTCCTGAAACGCCGAAGCCTGACGACGGAATAATCTCCCATAGCGTCAGGCCGTGAAATGATTTGGCTTTGAATGGAAAATCCCGGCTGTTTTTGCTTCCGGGCTGATTGGCTTATCCCTGTATCGCAGCAGGGTGCACCGGTAATTTCGGCAATAGGCCAAGGTCGCGCAAAAACCCCGCCAGATCCCAGAAATGTTTCCCTTCCGTGATCTGATCATCCTGAAAAACCAGCATGGATACCCCTTTGATGGATACAGGCTTCCCGGTCGGGGGTATATTCATGATGGTCCCGTCGTGGGTTCCCTTTGCCGTCCAGTATATGACGACCCTGGATTCTTCTATAAGAAAATCGCCGATTGCAAGTGAGAGGTCAGGAAAAGCGTTGAAGAATTTTTGCAGCATCCCGGATAAACCTGTTTTGCCATATTGGGGCAGCGGGTCGGAGCTTTCTTCACCCACATAATTGTCAGCGTAAAATGAGAGGATCCGGCTGTTATCCTGGCTGTTCCAGGCATCGATCAGGCCGGCGACCAAAGCAGATGTTGTGTTTTTCATTGCGTTTAATTTCACACAAAGAAACCACATCCGTTTATTCAGGGGAAAGCCCAGTTTTTGTTCATCCATTGTTCAAATCAGTATCCCGGTGTCTCCGGCACCAGGCTGCATTCCTGCTTCCACAACAAGGCCGTGATCCGTTCAATGCCGGTTTTAAGGTACCGGCGATAGGTGCTGAACGACATATTCAGAAAATCGGCCACTTTTTCCTGCGAACCCACCGGATTAATGAACGTGCGGTACAGCACCCGATGGAATTTGCTGTCAACCGGTGATCGTTCTATCTCTCCGAGGCATGCTGCAATGATGGACTGAAGCGCCTCAATACGGTCTATCGGAGAGGCCTCTCCGCCTGTTTTCCGGATCACCAGATTGGAGCGGACCAATGGGTTTTCAGCCAGCAGATCCCGCTGACGGTAGTTTTTCATGGCTTCATTGACAGCGGTCTCGAACGCGGATTCGCTCAATACCAAAACCTGGAGCGCCGCCGGACGGAGGTTGCCCTCCACAGCTCCGCCTGCGCCGCGCTTACCCAACATTTCCAGCCAGTCGGCAACGGGTTGCTTCCGCCAGTCGTGCATATACCACCCGAATGCCTTGTTGCCCGTATGGAAGTCCAACTCGCCAAGATGTTGCAGTCCGGCATAATTGAACATTTGCAGCCAGAATGCAGGATTGGCGCACGCCAGCATGCTGATGGCCAACCCCGGTGTGAAATAATACTGGACGATCCCCAGAAAAATGCTGCTTTGCAGGGCGCTCACGGCCTGATAGGTATCCTTTACAATCCAGTACCTGAACAAAGCGAGATGCTCACCGCCCCTCAACCCCAACTGCCGGATGCAATATTCCAAAGCCTGATCAACAACCGGGTCAGCAAGCTTTTCGCGGTCCTCGATCTGATCGGCATTGATTTTCAGCACAAATGCCGCAGGTTGCTTGTCGGCATCCCGCCAAACCCAGGCCTGCGCCGCAGGATGTTTTAACCAGAAAGCCAATGTTTGAGCGCTTTCCTCTCCTTCGTGCCGCTTTGCCATATCGATCAGCGCAGGCCAATCTTCCTGAACTGCCGCATCAATCCAATGTCCGCCGGACTCCTGCCAGTCAAAAAACGGTTTGACCATCGGATGAAGGCGGTGCAAATAAACCAGGGAAGAAAGCATTTTCCGCTGCCGGGCAATATCCGGCCCATTCAACTTATCGATATAATACAGCCTGGTTTTGTCGTACAATTCGTAGTAATAATCCGGATGACGCCATTTCAAGTCGCGGATCAACGCTTCCCGAATAATATCGTGGGGGTAGATTCCTTCTTTATGCTGGTCGATAAATGAAAGTTGGCGCAGCCATTCGAACAGCTCTCTGGCGGAGTTGACCCCCAGTACCTCGCTCAAAACAGATTCGGTTGTGATATTGACCAGCGCCGCAACTTCCAACGCCGCTTTATGTGCCGGCCCTGGCACTTCCTGCAGGAAAACATCAAGCAGCGCCCCCACCATATCCGGTGTTTCTTCCGGATTGAATGATTTTTCGCCCACCTGATGCGCCAGGATATCGGAAACCAGGGACAACGCAAGCGGGTGTCCGTGTGTAAAGTCCTGAATAGCTTGCAAATGATCGCCCGGAATATTCCTGAATTTAAGATAAGCCTCGCTTTCCTCCTGACTGAAATTGCGCAGATGTACTTCTTCCATCAGCAATTTCCATCCGGGATCGGTGCTCCATCCCATTGAGGGGGCCTTCCGCCCGCAAAGAACCGAAACGACCGTTGAAGGCAACTGCGGCAGAAATTCCGTTCTGAACCAGTCGTCCAGCGGATTGAGTTTTTCGTAGCTGTCGATGAACAGTACAACCCTGTCTGCCATAGCCGCAATGGTATCCCCGGAATGATCTCCGGGTGAATGTCCGGCGGCGGCGGCAAGGCTGCTCAGAACGGAAGCAGGATGCGCTTCCAATTCCCGGCCGTCCAACAAAAGCGTCTGATATCCTTCTTCCCGGCATAAATCCTGAAAATGACGGATCAAGGTCGTTTTCCCCTGACCGCCTGGCCCATGAAGGTAATAAAGGATTTTGTCAGGCTTCCGATTGAGGAGCATATCCCTGAACAGGGAGATTTCCCGCTGCCTGCCGATAAAGGATTGCCGGCGGGCCTGACTCAGCAGATCGGAGATCTTGGTAGGCATCGTTATGGGTTTGGACATGTCAATACATTGTACATCAAGGAAATGTACTGCAAAAATACGACCTGAAGGCGGGGGAGCGCAATAGCCCGATCAAGGTAATTTTGCATCCCCTTTTTCGGGGATGAAGGGCCGGTCAGGAATAAACCCAAATTACAGCATAAACTCCCAGGCGGTAAGATACTTACCGAAAGCTTCGCAAAATTCCAGAAACCCTGCATAAAAGGGATCGACGCCTATTGTTGCGCTGTCTCCGATCACGATCAGTTGTTTCCGGGCACGCGTCATAGCGACATTCATCCGGCGATAATCCTTCAAAAAACCGATCTCACATTTTTCATTTGACCGGACAAGGGAAATGTAAACAACCTCCCTTTCCTGCCCTTGAAAGCCGTCAATGGTATTGATGGTAATGGGAGCCGCCGATAGAACCGGATCCTGGGCAATCTGTTGCTCCATATAGATAACCTGTTCTTTATACGGCGAGATGAGCGCAATGGAAGGACAGGCGCCGCCGATAAAGGCTCCGGTCAACTGGTAAAGATGCTCCCTTAAGGTGGTGAATTCTCCGGGATTGAATCGGCTGAGATGCCCTTCCACTACCGCTTCCTCAAATCCGCACCCGGCCGTATCAATGAAAACAACCGGGTCATTATCCGCAATCGGGAGCTTTTGAAACCGCACCAACTCGCTGGCCTGAAGGGCCCCGTTGTAGAACCGTTCATTGGAATATCCCATAATCAGCTCATTCATGCGATACTGGACATTCAACAGGCTGGATCGTTCAACCCGCTCCAGGCATCTTTCGATCATCGTTATGCCCAGCCCCCGGCGTTGCGCTTCCGGCGATTTGACGGTGGGCGGCAACTGATGGGGATCACCGGTCAGCACCACCTTGGACGCTTTGCCGATGGGCACCCAGCAAGCCGGCTCCAAGGCCTGGGCCGCTTCATCAATGATCGCGGTTTTGAATTGCCTGTTGTCGAGCACAGGATGCGCTGCGCCGATCAGCGTACAGGTGATGACCTGTGCGGCATCCAGGATCTGGTTCACCAGGCGGTCTTCCAGCTCCAGCGCCCAATCGGACAAGGCTTTCGCTTCGCGGTACAGGTTTTTTCGCTCTTCCCGTTCTTCATGTCCGAACCGCCGTTTGTACCGTTGTGCCTGCCGGCGCAAATCGGCCGCCTGGATTTTGACCTTTTTGATGTTCTTGCTTTCCGGATGCCGGGCCAGTTTTCCCTCCAGCGTATGGCTGATGATGGAATCATCTACACGGGATATATTGCCTATTCGAACGACTTCAAGCCCGGCTTCTGCCAATTTTTCGGTCAGCAGATCCACCGCCGTATTGCTGGGAGCTGTGGCAAGTACGGTATTCTCCACCGCGCACAACTGGCGGATAGCCTGCACCAGGGTCGTCGTTTTGCCGGTACCCGGCGGGCCGTGGATCACCGCAAGGTCTCTGGCGATAAGTATTTCGTGAATGGCCGTGTTTTGAGCGTCGTTCAGGCCGGCAACCAGGGCCTGCATCTGCCGGTTTTCGAATGATGCTTCCTGCCTGCCCGAAAGAACGCTCCGCAATTCGGCAAGCCGGTCCTTTCCGGCATTGATCGCCCGGTCAAGGGCCTTTTCCATTTCTCGGTAGGTCCTTTCGTCAAAAACCAGATCTACGCCGATCATGCCGAGCGAGATCCAGTCGGGCAGGTCCTTAGCGTTCATGATGATCTTCATCCGGCTTTTTTCCACAAACTGGATAACGCCCTGCATTTCCGGCGGCTGCGCACCGGCCTGCCTCGAAAACAACTGGACCGTATTGCCCGAGCGGAAATGCTGGAACTTGCCTTTTCCCGCAAATTCCAGGATCACAAAAGGCCTTTCCCCAATCGCATACCCGGATTTGGTCAGGCTGACGGGATACCAGGAATACCCTTCCTGAACCCGCCGCTCCAGCGGAAGCGACAGTACCTGCTTCCTGTGCCATTCAAAGTCCTCTTCCTTCTCAAGCAAAAGGGCTGCTTTAAGCTTCCTCAAGGCCTCGATTTCTGCCGGTTCTTTGTCCGTTTGCATCAAATGGTTTGTCTCTTTTCCAGAATTCCCGAACAAAGAAAACAAGGAATTGACCGGATAAGCAACTTTTTTGCGCTTAAAACAATTTGAATAGGGTAAATCTGACAAACTTGGAACAAGAAAAACTTTCATTCAAAGACCAACTATCGGCATTACGCCATTTACCCCGTTTTTTCGCGCTCATCTGGCAAACCCACAAAGGTCTCGCCATAGCCAATATTTTATTGCGGATCATCAAATCGGCGATCCCGCTTGCCACCCTCTATATCGGGAAGGAAATCGTGGATGAAGTCATCCGGCTATATGAAAAAAGCGGCGAGAGCCATACTTTTTTATGGGAACTGGTTGCCCTTGAATTTGCGTTGGCCATACTGTCTGAGGTCTTGTCCCGCGGGATCAATCTGGTTGAGAGTTTGTTGGGCGACCTGTTTGCCAATCAAACTTCCGTTGACCTGATCAAACATGCGGCCGACCTGGACCTCTACCAATTCGAAAACGCTGATTTTTACGACAAACTGGAACGCGCACGAAGGCAAACAACCGGACGGACCGTGCTCATGTCGCAGGTGCTTTCCCAGTTCCAGGACGGCATAGCCGTATTCTTTCTGGGCGCCGGCCTGGTCGCCTTCAACCCCTGGCTGATCCTCCTGCTCATCATTGCCATCATCCCTTCATTTCTCGGAGAATCGTATTTCAACCAACGCAGCTATTCGCTCACCCGGAGCTGGACGCCCGAACGGCGCGAACTGGACTACCTCCGGTTCATCGGCGCCAGCGACCAGTTTGCCAAAGAGGTCAAATCTTTCGGCCTGTCCGGTTTTATAGCAACCCGGTTCAAGGTTTTGGCCGACAAATACTATCTGGTCAATAAAAAACTTTCCATCCGCCGTGCCGGGTGGGGCGCCGGTTTGTCGCTGCTGGGCACCATGGCTTATTATGGCGCCTACGTCTTCATTCTGCTCCAAACCATCAGCGGCGCCATCACCGTAGGCACCCTCACGTTTTTATCCGGATCTTTCAGCCGTATGCAGGGCATGTTGCAGTCTATTATGTCCCGGTTTTCCCAGATCGCCGAATCAGCCCTTTACCTGCAGGATCTGTTCGATTTTTTCGCAATCCAACCCGAGATCACATCCCAGCCCGGCGCATTGCTTTTCCCCGGTAAAATGAAATTGGGGTTCCGGTTTGAAAACGTCGGTTTCAAGTACCCGAATAGCCCGAAATGGGCTTTGCGCAACCTGAATTTTGACCTGGCGCCGGGTGAAAAACTGGCCCTGGTCGGGGAAAACGGCGCCGGCAAAACGACCTTGGTGAAACTGCTGGCCCGGTTATACGAACCTACCGAAGGCCGGATATTGCTGGACGGGGTCGACCTCCGGGACTATGACCTGGAATCTTTGCGGCAAAATATCGGCGTCATTTATCAGGATTATATGCGCTTTCAGTTCAAGGCCGGCGAAAATATCGCCGTGGGCCGGATCGAACAGATTGACGAACAACGCCTGATTGTTGATGCCGCTGTAAAAAGCCTTGCGGATACGGTCATTGACGGGCTCCCCGAGAAATACGATCAAATGCTGGGATCCCGGTTCAGCGGCGCCCGGGAACTATCGGGCGGTCAATGGCAGAAGATCGCCCTGGCGCGGGCTTATATGCGGGAGGCCCGGTTATTGATCCTGGATGAACCCACTTCCGCACTCGACGCCCGCGCGGAACACGAGGTATTCCAGCGTTTTTCCGAACTGATCGAGGATAAGTCGGCCGTCCTGATCTCACACCGTTTTTCTACCGTCCGGATGGCCGATCGCATCCTGGTCCTGGAAAACGGGGAATTGCTGGAAATCGGATCACACGAGGAACTGGTCGCGTTGGGTGGAAAATACGCCGAGTTATTTGCCCTGCAGGCAAAAGGGTACGTTTAACCTGAATAGGCTTCCAGTAATTGCGCAAACTGCCATACCTCGGCAAAGGTATTGTACAAAGGTACCGGCGCCACCCGGATGACGCCGCCGCCGGTCGCGGAAAGGTTGTCCTCCCGCCAGTCGCAAATGACGTTGTTGCGGTGCAAATAATCGAACAAGCCCTTGCCGTCAGAAGATACATAGATGGACAACTGACACCCTCTTTGGTCCTTGTCTTCGGGGGTTAGAATCGTAAATTCCTTTGCTGATCGCTCAATGAGGTAGGCCAGAAATCCCGTGAGCCGTTCACTTTTGCCCCTGAGAGCCTGCATGGTCGCTTCGGCAAAAATATCCAGGCTGGCCTTGTGCGCCGCGCAGGCCAGCACCTGTGCATTGCTGAGTTGCCAACCCGCCGCACCCGGCATCGGTTTGAAGCCTTTTCGCATCTGGAACCGTTCGTTTTCATCGTGCCCCCACCAACCGCCAAAACGGGGCAATGCCGGGTTTTTGCCGTGCTGCTCATGTACAAAAACACCTCCGGGACCGCCGGGGCCTGAGTTGAGGTATTTGTAACTGCACCAGACAGCAAAGTCGACCTGCCAGTCGTGCAGCTTCAGCAACATATTTCCGGCGGCATGCGCCAGATCGAATCCAACATAGGCTCCCGCCCGGTGGGCCGCTTCCGCAATCGCTTTCAGATCAAAGAACTGGCCTGTAAAATAGTTGACGCCGCCGAACAGCACCAGGGCCGTCTGCCGGCCATGTTGCCCGATGATCGCCTCAATATCCTCCTGCCTCAACAGCATTTCCCCCGGCCTTGGAGCCACTTCAACAATAGCTTCTTCAGGGGTAAAACCATGCCATCGCACCTGACTTTCTATCGCGTATTGGTCAGAAGGAAAAGCGCCTGCCTCCATTATGATCTTGAACCGGCCGGGCGCAGGTCGGTAAAAACTGACCATCATCAGGTGGAGGTTGGTCGTCAGGGTATTCATCACCACAACTTCTTCTTCTTTTGCCCCGACGACTTGAGCAGTCTGCGGCAACAGGAATTTATGGTAATGCATCCACGGCATTTCCCCTTCAAAATGACCTTCCACCCCGTGCATGCGCCACTGTTCCAACTCCCTCAACAAGGCTTCTTCCACACTTTTGGGTTGCAGACCAAGCGAATTGCCGCAGAAATAGATCGCCTCTTTTTCCTGAACTTTGGGAAAATAAAACCGGTTCCGGAATAGACGAAGGGGATCTTGTTTGTCCTGTTCCAAAGCAAAATCAAGCGTGGGTTCAAAATCAACAGGCGCAGCTTCGGATGTTTTTTGCATTGGACAATTTTTGGACCTTTCTGATTTCAACAAATATACTATTTTATTTTAGCCGTAAAATTAAGAACAATGTCCAACCAACGAGGCCTCTTTTTGTCTCATATCGCCCAAACCAGCCCGGCGCCCCTGATGCTGGAGATCGATCGCGCCGAAGGAGCCTACCTCTACGACCCGGAAGGGAAGCCTTACCTGGACCTGATTTCAGGGATCGGCGTCAGCTGCCTGGGGCACCGGCATCCGGCCGTTATCAGCGCCGCAAAAGAACAACTCGACCGGTATCTGCATACGCTGGTGTATGGTGAATTTGTCCTTTCACCCCAGGTCCGCCTGGCCGGATTACTTGCGGATAACCTGCCGGCTCAACTGAACAACGTCTATTTTGTCAACTCAGGTACGGAAGCGACGGAAGGCGCCATGAAACTGGCCAAACGCTATACCGGTCGCCCTGAGATAATCGCCTCCTACAATGCCTATCACGGCAGCACCCAGGGCTCGGCCAGCCTGATGAACCCAACGGAATTCACACAGGGGTACCACCCGTTGCTGCCCGGGATCCGCCATATCCGGTTCAATCAGGCAGAGGACCTGGTCAACATTAACAACAATACTGCGGCCGTCATCGTGGAGACCGTACAGGCAGAATGCGGCCTCCAGGCCCCCGCAGGCAATTACCTCCGGCTGCTCCGCGACCGGTGCTCTGAAACCGGAACGCTTCTGATCCTTGACGAAATACAGGCTGGGTTTGGCCGGACCGGCAGCCTATGGGCCTTTCAGCAATACGGAATTGTGCCCGATATCCTCTTACTCGGGAAAGCAATGGGCGGAGGTATGCCGATTGCCGCCTTTATTGCAGACAAGCCCGTAATGAGCGTTATTGCACATGATCCGGTGCTGGGGCATATCACCACCTTCGGAGGGCATCCGGTTGCCTGCGCGGCAGCTTATGCCAATCTGTCGACGCTGCTCGATTCCGGCCTGATCGAACAGGTAAAAACAAAGGAAAGGCTGTTTTTATCCCGCCTCCGCCACCCGGCCGTCAAAGCGGTGCGCAGCGCCGGATTGTGGCTGGCGCTGGAATTTGAAAGTTTCGATTTCCTGCAGGCCGTCATCCGGAATTGCTTGTCCCGGGGCTTGATCACCGACTGGTTTTTGTTCAATAGCCGGTCAATGCGCATCGGCCCGCCGCTGACCATCACAATAGAAGAAATTGAATGGGCGTGCGGCGTCATTCTTGAATCTATCGACGCCGTTGCATTTTCTTAAACAAAAATCCGGGATCGCTGTTGAACAACCTTGTTTAATCATTCCAGGCATTGAAAAAGAAAATAATTGTCATCGGATCCGGTTTTGCCGGCCTCGCTGCCGCCATCGACCTCGCGGATAAGGGGTATGCCGTTACGGTGCTTGAAAAGAACGAGCAGCCCGGCGGACGGGCGCGTCAGTTCACCGCCGAGGGGTTTGTATTTGACATGGGGCCGAGCTGGTACTGGATGCCCGACGTGTTTGATCAGTTTTTCGCCCGCTATGGCAAAAAAACCGGTGACTATTATGAACTGACAAGGCTCGATCCGTCCTATCAGATCTTTTTCGGCCAAAATGACGTGATGCCCTTACCCGCGGGCAGGCAGGAACTATCCGACCTTTTTGAGGCGGTTGAACCGGGAAGCAGCGCCAACCTGGACCGGTTTCTGAAGGAGGCCGCCTATAAATACCGGGTCGGAATGAACGAGTTTGTCCATAAGCCCGGAAACAGCATTTGGGATTTTGCGGATATTCGGGTGGTTTCCAGCCTTTTCCGGCTCCAAATGTTCCAATCCGTCTCTTCGCATATCCGCAAGTTGTTTAAAAATGAAAAACTGATCAAACTGCTGGAGTTTCCGGTTCTATTCCTCGGCGCCACTCCGGAAAGAACACCGGCCTTGTACAGCCTGATGAATTACGCCGACCTTGAACTGGGCACCTGGTACCCGATGGGCGGCATGTACCGCATTGTGGAGGCCATGGTCAGCCTGGCTGAAGAAAAAGGTGTAAACCTGCTGCTGAACCAGGAAGTAGAAAACGTAAACCTGACCGGAAGCAGCATTGATCGCGTCATAACCCGCAATCGGGATTTTGAAGCGGATATCGTCGTAGCCGGCGCCGATTACCACCACATCGAACAGCAGATCCTGCCTTACGAATACCGCCAATATACCCCTGAATACTGGGACAAGCGAACCATGGCGCCCTCTTCCTTGCTGTTCTACCTGGGCGTGAACAAACGATTGAACGGTTTGTTACACCACAACTTGTTCTTTGATGAGGATTTCACCCTCCACGCCAGGGAGATCTACGACACCCCGAAATGGCCGAGTAAACCGCTGTTTTATGTTTGCGCTCCTTCGGTAACCGACCCGGCCGTAGCGCCCGGAAACTGTGAAAACCTGTTTGTGCTGATCCCGCTGGCGCCGGGCCTGGAAGACACGGAGGAGCAACGCGAAAAGTATTTCCGGCTGGTGATGGACCGGTTGGAAAGACTAACCGGACAGGATATCGTCGAAAGCGTTATTTTTAAGCGGAGCTATGCCCACCGCGATTTTCAGCAAGACTACCACGCCTTTAAGGGCAACGCCTACGGGCTTGCCAATACATTGATGCAAACAGCCTTTTTAAAACCGAAAATGAGGAGCAGCAAAGTGGACAACCTTTTTTATGCCGGTCAATTGACCACCCCCGGCCCCGGCGTACCGCCGTCTTTGATATCGGGGCAGGTCGCTGCCGGTGAAATAAAGAAGATTTTCAGCCCTTGACCTTAAAATACGAGCAGCTATGATGGACTTATATCGCCAGGTTTGTGAGGAGTGCAGCCGGCTGGTCACTACCCGCTACAGCACTTCATTCTCCATGGGAATCCGGGCCTTCCACAAGCGCTTCCGCAGCCCGGTATACGCCATTTACGGCTTTGTCCGTTTTGCCGACGAAATCGTGGATACCTTTCACGAATACCCCAAGGAAATACTGCTCAATCGGTTCAGGGAGGATACCTACCGGGCAATCGAGGAACGGATCAGCCTCAACCCTGTTCTCCATTCCTTTCAGGAAACCGTCCACCAGTATGGGATCGAACGCGAGCTGATCGACGCTTTTCTCGACAGCATGGAAATGGACCTTTCCTACAGCGCTTACGAAAGCGATTTGTACAACCAATATATATATGGTTCGGCCGAAGTCGTGGGCCTGATGTGCCTGCGCGTTTTCTGCGAAGGCGATGATGAACTTTACCAACGGCTGAAAATGCCGGCAAGAAGCCTCGGGTCCGCCTTCCAAAAGATCAATTTCCTGCGGGATATGGCCAGTGATTACGACGACCGCGGCAGGATCTATTTCCCCGGCGTGGATTTCAGCCAGTTTTCCAACAGGGACAAGGTGATGATCGAAGCCGATATCAAAAAGGATTTCGACCATGGCCTCGAAGGAATACTCCAATTGCCCCGCGG
>JACJYC010000002.1:0-652500 GCA_020636325.1 Lewinellaceae bacterium | reverse complement strand
AGAGGGGAACAACCCAGACCAACAGCTAAGGTCCCCAAGTGTGGGCTAAGTTGATCAAACGAGGTGGGAATGCACTGACAGCTAGGATGTTTGCTTGGAAGCAGCCATTCATTTAAAGAGTGCGTAACAGCTCACTAGTCGAGCGTTCCTGCGCGGAAAATAATCGGGCATCAAGCCCACCACCGAAGCTTTGGACTTTCCGTCTTAACGGAATTTGGTAGGGGAGCATTCCAGTCTGCACAGAAGTCGTATCGTGAGATGCGGTGGAGCGGCTGGAAAAGCAAATGTAGGCATGAGTAACGATAATGAAGATGAGAAATCTTCACGCCGCAAGACTAAGGGTTCCTTGATCGATGTTAATCAGATCAGGGTTAGTCGGGTCCTAAGGATAAGCCGAAAGGCGATGCCGATGGCAAACGGGTTAATATTCCCGTACCTGTATAGACTGCGATGGGGTGACGAAGAGGCGTAAGGGTCGCGTACTGACGGAATAGTACGTTGAAGCGTTTAGGCTGTGATGGCAGTTGGTAAATCCGCTGCCTGAGCTGATGCGCAATAGTACACCCAGTCCTCCGGGACAAGGTGATAGTGCCCCCAAGCTGGCTTCCAAGAAAAACCTCTAAGCTTCAGGTCTATACAGCCCGTACCGTAAACCGACACAGGTAGTCGAGGAGAGTATCCTAAGGCGCTCGAGTGATCCATGGCTAAGGAACTAGGCAAATTTGACTCGTAAGTTCGCAAGAAGAGTCCCCCCGAGCAATCGGGGGCGCAGTGAAAAGGCCCAGGCGACTGTTTAACAAAAACACAGGACTCTGCTAAATCGAAAGATGATGTATAGGGTCTGACACCTGCCCGGTGCCGGAAGGTTAAGGAAGGGGGTTAGCGCAAGCGAAGCTCTTGACTGAAGCCCCGGTAAACGGCGGCCGTAACTATAACGGTCCTAAGGTAGCGAAATTCCTTGTCGGGTAAGTTCCGACCTGCACGAATGGTGTAACGATCTGGGCACTGTCTCGGCCATGAGCTCGGTGAAATTGAAGTATCGGTGAAGATGCCGATTACCCGCAACGGGACGGAAAGACCCCGTGAACCTTTACTATAGCTTCACGTTGGGCTTGGGTATAAAATGTGTAGGATAGGTGGGAGGCTACGAAGTTTCGACGCCAGTCGGGATGGAGCCGTCCTTGAAATACCACCCTTTTTATACTTAGGTTCTAACTCCCTCCGGGAGGACAGCGTGTGGTGGGTAGTTTGACTGGGGTGGTCGCCTCCTAAAAAGTAACGGAGGCTCGCAAAGGTACCCTCAGCACCGTTGGTAATGGTGCGCAGAGCGTATGAGTATAAGGGTGCTTGACTGAGAGATCGACGGATCGATCAGGTGCGAAAGCAGGCTCAAGTGATCCGGTGGTTCCGCATGGAAGGGCCATCGCTCAAAGGATAAAAGGTACTCCGGGGATAACAGGCTGATCTCCCCCAAGAGCTCACATCGACGGGGAGGTTTGGCACCTCGATGTCGGCTCGTCACATCCTGGGGCTGGAGAAGGTCCCAAGGGTTGGGCTGTTCGCCCATTAAAGTGGCACGCGAGCTGGGTTCAGAACGTCGCAAGACAGTTCGGTCCCTATCTGTTGCGGGCGTAGGAATATTGCGGAGATCTGCTTCCAGTACGAGAGGACCGGAGTGGACGCACCGCTAGTGTACCTGTTGTGGCGCCAGCTGCACCGCAGGGTAGCTATGTGCGGAAAGGATAAGCGCTGAAAGCATCTAAGCGCGAAGCCAACTCCTAGATGAGTATTCCATCCACCTTCGGGTGGGAAAGGGTCGTGGAAGATGACCACGTTGATAGGCTACAGGTCGAAGTACAGCAATGTATGCAGCCGAGTAGTACTAATTACCCGAATGCTTCCTTTTTTTCTCTTTCCATCTTTACTTTCCTGAACCTCTTTTTCGCTCGTTTTTACTTCTCCTTCTGTCAATTGATCTTTATTTACATTACATGGCACTTAAGTCCCATGTAATGTAAATAAACACCAGTCAAGATATTGGAGCCTCGCTCCAAAACGTTTGTTGGTGGCTATAGCGTCGGGGTTCACCTCTTCCCATTCCGAACAGAGAAGTTAAGCTCGACTGCGCCGATGGTACTGCCTCACGGTGGGAGAGTAGGTCGCTGCCAACTTTTTTTTTCTCCTAATCCCGTCACAACTTCTTGTTGTGACGGGATTTTTTTTTGCCACCTGGCCGGCCATCCGGTTATTTCTGTTAATTTTTGCATTTTTTTAACATTTCAACGTACCTTTTCGATAAAATTGCGTCTAAAATGGAAACCCTTTAAACCAGGCGTTTCCCAGATAACACGTTGATCTTAACCATTAACGCTGAAAACGCTTGGAAACTAGTTGCAACAAGCAAATGAAGGACCTGGAGGTGATTCACGTTTACCTCCGAAAGCAGGCGTCCAATTGCTTTACCTTACTTTACGATCGCTACGCTGCAAAGATCTTCAGCAAATGTATTTCCTTGCTGAAGGATGAAGCCCTTGCTCAGGACGCGACACAGGAGATCTTTACCAAGATTTTTCTTAACCTGTCCCGGTTCGAAGAAAAATCTCAGTTCTCTACCTGGGTCTACTCCGTCACCTATAACTTTTGCATAGACTACCTGAGGAGAAAAAACAAACAGGATATCTTTTCGGAAGACATCGAAAAAGCTCCTGAACTGGAAGATGATATCCCCGACGAAGAACTCCTTCAAATGGAAGTTCGTCAATTGCGGACAGTGCTGGAAAAGATGCCGGATGGCGACCGGGCCATCCTCCTGATGAAATACCAGGACGAAATGTCCATAAAGGATATCGCCGATATGCTTGATAAAACGGAAAGCGCTATTAAAATGCAAATAAAACGAGCCAAAGAAAAGGCCCAGCGCCTTAAACAAGAACTATTCCAGGGAGCCTACTAGCTTTCTGGCCCAAAACATGGCTTATGAACAATTTTCAACGGTTATTTGAAGAAGACGGAGACAGGTACAAAAACCATCATGAAACTATCCGCCAAAACCTGCTCGGTACCTTGGGTGTATTTCGCTTTGTCGGACAAATCGTCGAGGTTTACATCCCCAGGGTCGCAGATATGATCGTCAGCTTTTCAGGAGGCAATGCCCCGGAGGATACTCCGCTGCCGCCTCCCCACCATGAACCGCCTTCAAGCGGCGCACCCATGGGCCCGAATGATCATGGACCGGTAGGAACGGGCGACATCCGCTAATCGATTATTTTTGAAAACCTTTACACCTGATTATGCCTGCTATCTCTATTCTCGATGAAATGATCAAAACCTTTGCTGCCTTCGCACCGAATTTCGCAGGCGCTGTAATCGTTTTGATCCTGGGTTGGATCCTTTCCAAAATTATTGCGAAAATCGTAAAACGCGTTCTGCGGACGGTCGGCGCTGATAAGCTGGCCGAAAGGATCAATGAAATTGAGCTGTTTTCCAAAAACAATATCAAGATCGTTCCCAGTACCCTGTTTTCCAAAATTGTTTATTACCTTCTGCTCTTTATTACCTTCTTCATTTCCGCGGATATCCTGAACATGGAGGTCGTCTCCAACCTGATGGCCGACATCCTGAATTACCTGCCGCTGTTGTTTTCCGGCTTCTTGCTGTTCGTCATCGGGGTAGTTGCCGCCGATTTCATCAAAGGCATTGTTAAAACCACCTGTGAGTCACTGGCCATTCCTTCTGCCAGCATGATCGCTAACATCGTATTTTACTTCATCCTGATCAATATTTTTATCCTTTCGCTCAAGCAGGCGGCCGTCAAAACCGACTTTATCGAAACCAACCTGGCTATTATCTTCGGCGGTATCGTCGGAGCGTTTGCCATCGGTTACGGATTGGCTTCCAGGGGGCTTATGGCCAACTACCTGGCCTCTTTTTACAATAAGCCCAAAATCAAAGTCGGCGAAAGCATCCAAATTATGGGTATCAAAGGCGAGATTCTGGAAATGGACAACAACGTCATCGTACTGAAGGCCCCCGAAGGCCAGAAAGTCGTTATCCCCATCAGCAAGCTCGCATCGGAGCCCTACGAAATTTTCTCCGGTAAAAACAAGTCTGAATAGGCAGAAACCGTTTTTTCTTTTCCAAAATTTGACCGGGTTAAAAACTACCGGGTAAGAGCGCTAAGCCTTTTCCCGGTACACTGTATTTTTGCCCCCCTTTCATATTCATTAACCTGTTAAAACCCGTGTTTCATGAAACGCTCTGTCTACCTGCCCCTCACATGGCTTGTATTTCTATTGTTTACGCCATGCTTAAACGCCCAGGACCCCGCTAAGCCGAAGGAAAAGGAAAAACCGCAAGAGGGCTGGAAAACCGGCGCCGGCCTGGGACTCGATTTTGCCCAACTCCTCCAGATCAACCCCCGTCAGGGCGCCGGCCAGAACCGCCTCGGTTTTGGATCCGCATTCAATTTTTACGGCAATCTTCGCAAAGGCCGGCTTGCCTGGGACAACGCATCCATCTGGCAATTCGGCATCCAGCGCCTGGGCGCAGGGGTTATAGCCCAGGGCGTCACCCAGAAAAAGATCCCGTTCCAAAAAGCGATCGACGAACTCCGATTGAATTCAAAAATCGGTTACCAGATCTCCAAAAAATCCAAATTCTTTTACGCTGCCGACCTCTCGTTTCTGAGTCAATTGACCAAAACATACCAGGGAAACAAAGAGTATCCCGGCAATTTCCTCACCGACGTAGCCGGCACAGGCAAAATCCTGTCCAAGTTCTTCTCGCCGGCAACCATTACGATCTCTATCGGATTTGATTTCAAGCCGGACAACAGCCTTTCATTCTACTATTCTCCGGTGGGCGGCAAATTCATCATTGTCGGCAATGATGTGATCGCGTCCTACGGTGTCCACGGCAACCCGGTAGAAGGAATGCCCGACCCGACCACAGGCAGGTACGCCGAGTACGATAACACTTTTGCAGCACTGGGATCACTACTGCGCACCAAATATGCCAACAAGTTCTTTAAGGACAAGATCGCCTTTGCCGCTTCCCTCACGTTGTTTTCCAACTATATCAAAAATGCGCAGAATATCGATGTGGATTGGACCAATGAGCTGGCGGTCCAACTGGCAAAAGGCCTGCAGGCAACCGTCACCGTCAATGTTTTTTATGACGATGACGTCATGGTCCAGATCACCGATTACAGCTATCCCAACGGGATCCGCGGGCTGGGCAGGCGGGTGAGCCTTACCCAACAATTATTGTTGAAGTATAATGTTGTTTTTTAGGAAATTCTGCACGGCTTCCTTTATTTTTTCGCTATCTTGCAACACAAAATAAAGAAAAATAATGTCTGACAACAGATTGTTTTTACTTGACGGTCATGCATTGGTATACCGCGCGCATTTTGCCTTTATCGCCCGGCCATTAATCAACTCAAAAGGGATAAACACTTCTGCCGTAACGGGATTTACCCGCGCGCTTTGGGATCTGCTCCAAAACCAGAAACCCACTCATATCGCGGTCGCCTTTGACCCCCCCTCTCCTACTTTCCGGCACGAAATGTACGAACCTTACAAAGCGAACCGCGAACAGCAGCCTGAAGATATCACAATAGCGTTTCCCTATATCCGGAAAATACTGGAAGGGTTTAAAATCCCCGTCGTTTCTGTCAACGGCTTTGAAGCCGACGATGTTATCGGCACATTGGCAAAACAAGCCGAAAAAGAAGGATACCAGGTTTACATGGTCACCCCCGATAAGGATTTCGGCCAACTGGTTTCGGAAAATATCTTCCTGTATAAACCCGCCCGCCAGGGCAACGGGATCGAGATCATGGGGCCTGCCGAAGTCTGTGAGCGCTGGGGCATCAAGCGGGTCGACCAGGTCATCGATATTCTCGGGCTTATGGGCGATACCGTAGATAACATCCCGGGCATTCCCGGCGTCGGTGAGAAAACGGCTGCCAAACTGCTGGCAGATTTTGATTCTGTTGAAGAACTCATCCGTCGTGTAGATGAAGTCTCCGGTAAACTCAAGGACAAAATAAAGGAGTACGCCGACCAGGGCCTCTTGTCCAAAAAACTGGCGGTAATCGAAACCAATGTACCGATAAAGTTCGACGCAACCGCTTTCAACCTGGACCCGCCCGACAAAGATGCCCTTGCAGAGGTTTTTAAGGAGCTGGAATTCCGTACCCTTTCCGAACAAATCCTGGAAGGCGGAGGAGCATCGTCTTCCGCCCAACCCGGCAAACAAGGCAATCTTTTTGACACGCCCTCCGCGCCAAGCGGGTCTCCTATCGTCGAAGAACTGCCCAAGCACGCTATCGCAGATAATCATATCGGCAATACAGAACACCAGTATCATCTGGTAGATACGCCGGACAAACGCAGGGACCTTGTAAAGCTGCTCAACAGTCAGAAAGAGATCTGCTTTGACACGGAAACAACCGGGATCGACGCCAACGCGGTTGAACTGGTGGGCATGTCCTTTGCCGTAAAAAAAGGAGAAGCTTATTATATCCCCATTCCGGAAGACCAGGCGGAAGCGCAAAAGATCGTTGACGAGTTCAAACCCGTGCTGGAAAACGAAAAGATCGATAAGATCGGCCAGAACATCAAGTACGACGCGCTTGTACTGAAATGGTACAACGTGGAAGTCAACGGCCGATTTATCGACACCATGGTGATCCACTACCTCCTGGAACCCGAACTGCGCCACAATATGGATTACCTGGCCGAGAGTTATCTCAATTACAAACCGGTCTCCATTACCACCCTGATCGGTAAAAAAGGTAAGGAACAGATCACTATGCGCGATGCGCCTTTGGAAGAGGTCAAGGAATACGCCGCAGAGGATGCAGATATTACGCTCCAACTCAAGGATTTCCTGGCGCCGAAGCTGGAAGAAGCCAATTTGCAAAAACTATACGATACGATTGAAGGCCCACTGATCAAAGCACTCGTCGGGATGGAAAACGCCGGGATCAATATCAATGTGAAATTACTCGAAGATTACAGCATTGAGTTGGCCCGGGAAATCGAGAAACTGGAAAAATCGGTATACGAACAAGCCGGTGAAAAATTCAATCTCTCTTCGCCGAAACAGGTGGGAGAAATCCTGTTCGATAAAATGAAAATCCCCTACCGCTGGAGTAAAACCAAAACCGGCCAGTACTCAACCGATGAAGACAAACTGACCGAACTGGCCCTGGAAAATCCTTTTGTGGAAGACATCCTCAAGCACAGGGGGCTGACCAAACTGAAGTCGACTTATGTCGATGCCCTACCCAAAATGATCAACCCGCGGACAGGGCGAATCCACAGTTCATTCAATCAGACCATTGCCGCTACCGGCCGCCTGAGCTCGAATAATCCTAACCTGCAGAACATACCGGTCCGGACCCCTGAAGGGGCAAAAGTCCGGGAAGCATTTATTCCCCGGGATTCCGACCATGTTCTGCTTGCTGCCGACTATTCCCAGATCGAACTCCGCCTGATCGCCGAAATCAGCAAAGACGAAGCCATGCTGGAAGCCTTTCAGAAAGGGCAGGACATCCACCGCGCTACGGCAGCCCGCGTATTCGGAACGCCGTTTGACGAGGTTACGCGCGAACAGCGTTACCGGGCTAAAACGGTCAATTTCAGTATTATCTACGGCGCCGGAGCCACCAACCTTTCCAGACAACTGGGAATCAAGCGGACGGAAGCCAAAGAACTGATCGACAACTATTTCGCCAAATACCCCGGGCTAAAACACTATATGGATGATACTGTCGAAGGCGCACGCAAAAACGGATACGTGACGACGCTGATGGGGCGGCGGCGGCAGTTGCGGGACATCCATTCCAGAAGTTCACTGGAAAGAAGCAATGCCGAAAGGATCGCCATCAACACGCCCATACAGGGTTCGGCTGCCGATATGATCAAGATCGCGATGATCAATATCCACAATTTCCTTGAAGCCGGCGGCTATCAGACCAGAATGGTCCTGCAGGTGCATGACGAACTGGTGTTTGATGCCCATAAGTCAGAGATCGAACAACTCAAGCCTGTAATTGAGGAAAAAATGAAAACGGCTTTGCCGGGATTGCAGGTACCGATCCTGGTAGAGATCGGGATGGGTGACAATTGGCTGAGCGCTCACTAAGCCGCGGTTTCACCCTTGTTGGCCAATTGTCCGCACGCGGCGTCGATATCCCGGCCGCGGCTGCGGCGAACTGTGACCATCACCCCCTGGTCGCGGAGCCTGCGGGCAAACCGGTCGAGTTGATCTTCTTCTGACCTTTCGAATTCGCCGCCGTCAATCGGGTTGTATTCGATGATATTGACTTTGACCGGAAAACGACGGCACAATTTGGCTAGCCGGTCTGCATCGCTGATGCTGTCATTAAAACCCTTCAGGGCAATGTATTCGTAGCTGATGCGGTTGCCGGTCTTCTGATAAAAATTAGCGATCGCATCCATCAATATGTCCAGATTATTCTGGTCGTTGATGGGCATGATCTCGCTTCGCTTGTTATCATCCGCAGCGTGAAGGCTCAGGGCAAGGTTGAACCGAACCTCGTCGTCTGCCAGTCGGTTGATCATTTTGGCAATACCGGCTGTGCTCACCGTAATCCTTTTGGGTGACATGTTGAGCCCGTCAGGTGAACTGATATGACGAATGCTTTCCAACACATTGCGGTAGGTCAGCAAGGGTTCCCCCATTCCCATATAGACGATATTGGTCAGCGGATGCCCGAAATGGGACAATGATTGCTGGTTGACCAAAAGAACCTGGTCATAAATTTCCGCCGCATCGAGATTCCTGATCCGGCCCATCCGGCCGGTAGCGCAAAACTTGCAGGTCAGACTGCACCCCACTTGCGATGAAACGCATACAGTAAACCGGTTTTCCTCAGGTACCGGAATAAGAACCGATTCGATCAGGTGACCGTCATAGAGGCGATAGCGGGTTTTGATGGTGCCGTCCGAACTTTTCTGCACCTTATCCTCCTGAATGGGCCGGATAACAAAATTCGCTTCCAATTTGGCCCTAAGCGGTTTGGAGAGGTTGGTCATGGCGTCGAACGAATGGGCGCCTTTCTGCCAAAGCCATTCAAAGACTTGTTTAGCCCTGAATTTGGGCTCTCCCTGCCCTATCAGCCAATCCTGCAATTCCTGGTACGGCAGCTGCCTGATATCCGCTCCTTTACTCGTAATTTCCATATCGATTATCGTATCGGGGTGCACTTGCCTTTCAACCAGTCCGTCTCTTCTGCACTCAATCCGGGCGAGAGCTTGCTGAATACTTCATTGTGATAGTCGTTCACCCATTTTTTTTCATCTGCTGATAACAAATCCTGATCGATAAGGTTTTGATCAACAGGGCATAAACTTAATGTCCTGAAGGATAAAAACCGGCCGTAGGCCGTTTCTTCCGAGAATTCGCAAAGGATCAGGTTTTCAACCCGGATTCCGTATTCGCCGGCCTTATAAAAACCCGGTTCATTTGAAGTGACCATGCCGGGAGAAAAAAAGCTCGTCCCCCGGGAAGTTACGGCGCTGGCGGCAAAACCTTGCGGCGATTCGTGCACCAGCAGAAAGCACCCCACTCCATGCCCTGTTCCGTGTCCGTAATTCAGGCCGGCTTGCCACAAAAACTGCCGGGCAAAAGCATCGAGTTGCACGCCGGTGGTCTTTTCCGGGAATTTGATCCGGGTCAGGGCAATGCAACCTTTCAGCACCAGGGTGAAATTGCGTTTTTGCCCGTCAGTCGGTTTTCCAAGGGCTACGGTACGGGTAATATCCGTGGTACCATGCAGGTATTGCCCGCCTGAATCCAACAGCAAAATCCCTTGCGGTTTGAGCGTAGCGCTATGTTTGGCATCGGGCCGGTAATGAATAATAGCACCGTTGCCATTGTAGCCCACTATAGCCGGAAAACTCTCGGATACATACTCCCCTTCAGCTTTCCTGAGGCTAGCCAGTTTTTCGGCAACCCCGGCTTCCGAAATTTTTCCGGAATTCAGATTTTGTTCCAGCCAGATAAACAATTTGACCAGGGCAATCCCATCCTTTACCATGGCTTTTTCCATACCCGCAATCTCAACCGCATTTTTGACGGCTTTCATCCCCTGGACAAAGTTTGGCCCCCTTACCCGCTTGCGTTCAACGATGGCATCATACAACCGGATGCTGACGGCAGCCGGGTCAAAGAGCACATTTTTCTTTGAAGGCAGGTCAGCCAGAAAGGACTCCATTTCATCGTAGGGTTTCACGATGACGGCATCTTCCTGCAACTCCTGGATGATTTTATCCGGTATCTTCCCCGAATCTATGAACAGGTAGGAGAGCAGCCGGCCGACCATCAGGTAAGCGACAAAAACAGGATTGAACTCAACATCCGATCCGCGTAGATTGAGCGTCCAGGCGATATCATCCAGGGTGGGAAGCAGCAGAAATTCGACCTTCCGTTTTTCCAGTTCACTCCCGATATCGGCTAATTTTTCAGCCCGTGTCAACCCTGCGAATCGAAGTTCGTGTTCCCGGATTTTACCTTTGGGCAAACCCGGGCGATCATTCCAGATTCGATCTACCAGGTCAAGCCGGTAGTTGATGTCTATTTTCCGCGGCGATAATTTCTGCTCCAGCGCTTCAAGCTGACCGAGGGTAAAGCAGTAGCCGTCGCAGCCGACCGTGCTTTTGGCGGGCAGGTTTTCGGCAAGCCAATCAATATGTTCCGGTGCATGGGGGATCACCTGCTTGCAAAGCTCAATGCCGGAACCGGCCAATTCGTTTTCAGCCTGAATAAAATACCGGGAATCCGTCCAAAGACCGGCAAAATCAGCGGTGATCACGAGAATACCGGCCGAACCGGTAAACCCGCTAAGCCATTCCCGGGTTTTCCATCTTGCCGGCAGATATTCACTTTGGTGCGGGTCGGCGCTCGGTATCAGGTAGGCGTCAATGTTTTCTTTGTCCATTTCCCTGCGCAGGGATGATAATCTCAGGGACGTAATTTGTTTCATGTTATAAAGAAACGTGACTTTGCCCAAATTTCAAAGAAATCACGCGTTTTACCAATTATTATACATTGAGATTTTTGGCATATTTTTTGTAAATATGTAGGTGGGATTGGATAACTTTACAGAAATTTTCTTAAATTGCTATAGTTTCGATCCCATAATTGGAACACATCATAATTCTCGTAAATTCATGTTGAAGCAGACATTAAGTCAGAAAATGCTTCAGAAGCTGTCTCCCCAGCAGATCCAGCTCATGAAGTTACTGCAGATACCCACTGCAGCGCTCGAAGAACGCATAAAAGAAGAAATGGAGGTTAACCCTGCTTTGGAAGAAAGCGAGCGGGAAGCCGAAGATATGTCAGATTTTGAAACGCCTCAGGAAGATAACTTCGACTATCAAAACGACGAAGATACTTCTGATCCCGAACAGGATAATTACCGCGAAGAAAGTCTGGAACTCGAGAACTACCTGAACGATTACCTGGATGACGATCCTGGAAGTTACAAACTCAGGGATGAAAATTACGGCGCTCCTGAAGAGGAAAAAACAACGCCTGTACCGGTTGAAAATACCTTTCACGATTACCTGGAAGAACAATTGGGTTTGTTGCAACTCCGCGATGAGCGGGAGTTTACGATCGCCCGCCAGATCATCGGCAGCATTGATGAAGACGGATACCTTAGGCGCGATGTGACATCCATCATCGATGACCTCATGTTCACCCTAAACATCTTCACCGATGAAAAGGAAGTAGAAAAAATCCTCCGCAAAATTCAACGGTTCGATCCGCCGGGAATCGGTGCAAGGGACCTGCAGGAATGCCTCCGAATACAACTGGAAATCAAACTGGACCAGGAAGGCCTGCTCCGCCTCGATCAGGAATACCTGCTCCGCCTTGCGCTCCAGGTCATCAATGATTACTTCGAGGAATTTACCAAAAAACATTACGAAAAACTCCAGCGACAACTGGATGCACCGGATGAAGACCTCAAAGAAGCCATTGAAGAGATCCTGAAACTGAACCCGAAACCGGCCAGCGGATATGCCGGAAATGCCCAGCGGAATGCCCAATATATCGTACCAGATTTTTTGATCTTCAACCGCGACGGCGAACTCGAACTGACGCTGAACACCAAGAATGCACCCGACCTCCGCATCAGCGATCAGTACCGGGATATGCTGAAATCTTACAAAAAAACGGTAAAAGGCCGAAAAGCCACCCGCCAGGAGAAAGAAGCCGTCCTCTTCATCAAGCAAAAAATCGATTCCGCAAAATGGTTTATCGACGCCATCAAACAGCGGCAACACACCATGGAAACGGTCATGTACGCCATCATGCAATATCAGGCAGACTACTTCCTCAGCGGCGATGAGAAAAAACTCAAGCCCATGATCCTGAAGGATATTGCGGACATCACGGGACTGGATATTTCCACCGTCTCGCGGGTTGCCAACAGCAAATATGTTCAGACGGAATTCGGATCGAAACGCCTCAAGGATTTCTTTTCCGAAGCCCTGTCGACCCAGGAAGGCGAAGAGGTATCAACGCTGGAAGTAAAAAAGATCCTGAAGGAAGTAATCGAAGCAGAAAACAAGCGCAAGCCGCTCTCCGACGAACACCTTAAAGATCTACTTCAGGAAAAAGGCTATAATATCGCCAGACGAACGGTAGCCAAATACCGGGAACAATTGGGAATACCGGTTGCCAGGCTGAGAAAAGAGCTTTAACTCCCCCGTCTTCCTCTACCTGATCATTTTGAATGCAAAATCCTGTAGGAGCGTGACCGCCTGGTCCATATTATCCTCCGAAATGCGGATATCCGTAAGCGTCGGCAGGTGTTTCGAAAAATAAATCTGATCGTTTGCCATTTCCAACAAGGTGCTGGACAAAGCCCGCGGATAGATAAAGTCCGGGTTCACATCCGCAATCATATCGGCCAGGGTTTTAGCCAATGCCTTATAGGTGCTGAAATACCCTTCCTTGTTTTCTTTATCCACTTCCTTGGTGTGGTAAGCCTTCGCCCCTTCCGCCACTACGATCCGGTGGAGGATATCCTCATCTACAAATTCGATCGAGGCGTTTCGGACTGAAGCGTTGACAATGACCCGCAAGGCCAATTTCAGCCTTTCTACCGGATCCTGGACATTATTCGTATAATAATCGATCTGAAACCGGGTCCATTCCCAATACCAGCAAAGCAAATAAACGAGCAAAACGTGCTTATTCCCGAAGTACCGGTAAATGGAAGCTTCTGTTGAACTGATCCGCTCCGCAAGCTTCTTGAAGGTGAACTGCTCAAAACCTATTTCATCTATCAACAGGATGCTTTGCTGAATGATGCTGCGCCCAAGCCGGGTTTCTTGCGGGTCGCGCAGGTACAACTTTTCATTGAGCTTTATTTGGATTAAAACTGCCATCAAGTCGGTTTTGTAACGCTTTCACGGTAAATGTCATCCAATATCAACACTATTCGATTACGATGATAAGCAAAAGTAAAACTTTTCCGACAAATCGATAGCTGAATGGTATTCTCCCGTACAGTCCGGCTTTGGGTTACCCAAAATCTTCATCAGGAAACCATTGCATGGCTTCTTTCAAGAAAACCCTTCAACCAGGTCATACAATCTTTGAAATCAGTGAAAGAAGAAGACGCCGGCACCAACCCGGGCGCCAGTTTAATGCGTTCAAACATATCCTCCGGCTGACCGTGCAACCCGCTGAAAACAACCTTAATGCCCTGATTGGTCAATTCCAGCACGGCATCCTCCATGGCATACAGTCCCGACTGGTCTACGTAGGGTACCTTTTCCATCCGGAGGATCACTACTTTTATTTTGGGCAGGGCTTTGACCATTTCCTGGAAACGGGAAGCAAATCCGAAAAACAGCGGTCCGTCCAGGTGTTTGATATACACTTCCTGTCCGTATTTTTCAATGATGTTGCCTTCATCCCTCCACGGTACTTCCCGGGCAAATTCCTTTAAAGCGACGGATTTCGTCTTGTTTTCAACAACATCAGCAATGCTCTTCATGAATAACAGCGCTGCCATTACCATCCCGATGGCCACCGCTTCCAGCAGGCCGACCAAAACAGTCAGCAACAATACCGTGATCATGATGATAGCATCCGTCCTCGGAATGGCTTTCAGGTGCCTGAAGCCCTTATAATCGATAATGCCGATGCCGACCGTGAGCAGGATTCCGGCAAGAACCGAATTGGGGATAATACCGACCAACGGCCCGATCCCCAACAATACGGCCAGCAGAAACAAACCGGCCATGATGCCCGAGATCTTGGTTTTCGCCCCGGATTTGATATTGATTACGGTGCGCATGGTAGCCCCTGCGCCGGGCAGCCCCCCGATCATCGCCGAGGCCATATTGCCAATGCCCTGTCCGAGCAACTCCTGGTTGCTGTCGTGTTTGGTCTTGGTCATATTGTCGGCTACAACCGAGGTCAGGAGGGAATCGATCGCTCCCAGAGCCCCAAGGGTAAAGGCATATTCAAAGACCACCATCAGGTGTTTGATATCCGTAAGGACCGAAAAAAAGGATAAATGCACCTTGGGCAAACCCGCAGGTACACCCCCCGGCGTGCTGGTCTCGATAATCGGGACCTGCCCCTGGGTCAGGATGAAAAAAGCCCCCGCAGTTACCGCGATCAGGGCAGCCAGCGACCCGGGAATAACCTTGGTGATCTTCGGAAATAAATAGATAATGGCCACCGTGATCAGGGTCAGGCCAACGGAATACCAATTGGCTATACCGGGTATTTCTCCCAGGTTGCTCAAGGTGCCTGCGGCCCCTCCTGTCGGTGCGGGCGAACCGAACATGGGAAAGATCTGGCTAATGACGATAATGACCCCAATGCCGCTCATAAAGCCCGATACGACCGGGTAAGGCATATACCGGATATACCGGCCTACCCGCATCACGCCCAGGAGAAACTCAAATAACCCGGCAATGAAAAAGGTGGCAATGATGATCGGAAAAGCCGCCTGAATACCGCCGGCATAGGCTATAGCGTCCATAATGATCACAGCGGATACAACGGTCATTGGCGCTGTCGGGCCGCTGACCTGTGTCGGGGTGCCGCCGAATAAAGCCGCCAGAATACCGATCGCAATCGCACCGTAAAGCCCTGAAATAGCGCCCAGTTCCGTTTGGGCGCCGAACGCCAATGCAAGCGGAAGGGCAACTATTCCTGCAGTGATCCCGCCAAATAAGTCGCCCTTTAGATTAGCAATGCTGAATCTGAATGGATTTGTCATGAAGTTTGTTCTCTTAGAATAGTAAAACTATTGTACGCAATATAACTAATTTCAATCATTAAAGCAAATACACCGCCTGCCGTTTGCAATTTTTACAGTATTTTTTTTGATGCTGTAAAAAAGATCCTATCTTTGAGTGGAGAAATATTGACATCTCCTCTACCCCTTGGATTATCTTCTTGCTTCCACCTTGCAAGAAAGTGAGTTACCTGCATACAAACCTATACAACTGCGAAAGTATAACACTACTGTGCCGTGCATATACAGCATAGACAGGGCCGGACTTTTGACAAATAGGGTCCGAGCTGATATACTTTGAGAAAAAACTTAATCGTTAAAGGATTAAATCATAATCCCGATGACCGTAGCACTTTGCTTGTTAACGGCATTTGCCATTACCTTCCTGGCACTGCCGTCCGTTATCCAGGTAGCCCGGATCAAAAACCTCTATGATGTACCTACCGAACGAAGTTCTCATTCCAAAAACACCCCTTCTTTAGGCGGGGTGGGCATTTTTGCAGGAGCGGTTTTCTCCATTATCTTCTGGACGGACTTCCAATCCTCCAGCAATATGAAGTACGCCCTGTGCAGCATGATCATTATCTTTCTGATCGGGCTGAAGGATGACCTCCTTCCCTTGTCTCCGTGGAAGAAATTATTGGGCCAGGTCCTTGCTGCGGTTATCCTTGTTTTTCTTTCCGGTTACAGATTACACAGTTTTTACGGTTTTCTGGGCTTTGACGGGCCGCTCCCCATCTGGATCTCCGCTATTCTTTCTGTATTCCTGATCCTGGTCATCAGCAACGCTTTTAACCTCATTGACGGCATCAACGGCCTGGCGGGTTCCATCAGTTGCCTGACCGCCGGCGCCTTCGGCAGCTGGTTCTGGGCGGCCGGATTTACGGACCTTGCCGTATTGTCTTTTGCGCTCGTCGGAGCAGTGCTGGCCTTCCTCCGGTTTAACCTTTCTCCGGCCAGTATTTTCATGGGGGATACCGGTTCCCTGTTCATCGGCCTGATCCTGGCGGTGCTGACCCTGCGTTTCCTGGAGCTGAATTCGACCCTGGCCTTTGACAGCGAGCTTAAAGTGCAGGCCTCTCCTACCGTTGCCATCGGCATTCTGATTATTCCGTTATTTGATACCATTCGGGTATTCATCACCCGCATCATACGCGGACAGTCGCCTTTCAGGGCCGACCGCCGCCATATCCATCACCTTTTGGTCGATTTCGGCTTCAGCCATACCCAGGCCACGGGGCTTCTTGTGCTGGTCAATTGCCTGTTCATCTGCTTCGTCGTAAGCATGAGCAATGTGCTGGAGCTCCATTTTCTGCTGGCCATCATCCTTTCGGTTGCTACGGTAGCCACGCTTCGCCTGCATTTAGCCGTATTGAGAAAACAAAACCTTAGAAGCAGCCAATCTGTTTTATCCTCATGATGAAACTGATCTTGGTTTTCGCAGGCGGCGGCTTGGGTAGCGTCTGCAGGTACGGCGTTGCCGTTTTGGTGAGCAAATACCCGGCGCTGGCCTGGTCTTTTCCGGTCGCTACCTTCCTGGCCAATGCCGTCAGTTGCATTATTTTAGGATCGCTGTTCGGCCTTTCTTCAAGGAGTATGCTGAACGAATCCCAACGGCTGTTGCTCATGACCGGATTTTGCGGCGGTTTCAGTACCTTTTCCACCTTTACGGGCGAATCCTTGGGCTTGCTTCAGGACGGCCAGCTGCTCACCTGGTCGGTTTATCTTTTCCTGAGCATCGTTATCTGCCTTGGCTGTTTTTGGCTAGGTTTGCGACTGACGATTCAATAAGCCGCGCAACGGGGCTAAAACAAGGCGCAAATGGACCTCAACTATAAAACATTCGGTCAGGGCGATCCGCTGATCATTCTCCATGGTCTGTTCGGAACGCTGGATAACTGGCAAACCGTCGCCAGGCAATTGTCCAACCATTATTCCGTTTATATTGTTGATCTGAGAAACCACGGCAGGTCGCCGCATGCCGATGAAGCCGGCTATCCGGCCATGGCCGAGGATCTCAAGGTTTTCATGGAGAACCACTGGATCTACAAGGCCCACATCATGGGGCATTCCATGGGCGGAAAAACAGCCATGCAGCTGGCCCTGGACTATCCTGAAATGGTGGACAAGCTGGTTGTGGTGGACATTGCGCCCAAAGGCTACAAAGGAGGCCATGAAACGATTTTCAAAGCTTTGTTCGCCGTTGATATGGATGCGTTGGAAGACCGTTCTCAGGCGGAAAAAATACTGGCTGCCTACATCGATGACAACGGCGTAGTCCAGTTTTTACTCAAAAACCTGACCCGGAAAAAAGAAGGCGGGTACGAGTGGAAGATGAATTTGCCGGTTTTATTCAGGGATTATGACAAGATTGTCGGCGCCATTGAAGGTCATGAAGCGTTTGAACATCCGGCCTTGTTCATCCGGGGCGAAAAATCGACTTACATTCTGGATGAAGACTGGCCCGCAATCCTGGAACTATTCCCAGCGGCCCGGCTGGAAACGGTACTCAATGCCGGTCACTGGGTACACGCCGATAATCCTGCTGCCTTGTTGAGCCTGGTTGAAAATTTTTTATATTCATCCTGAAAACCTTTAAAGGATTCTTCGTTTCAGTAAAATAAGGCAGCCTTTCAGTAATAATGCTGTCCATTGTTTTTGTCATAAAAATGTGTTCCATGAAGAAGATTGCAAGAACCGCCGGGATCATACTGATCATGCTGGTCGGCATGGCCGCCACTTACAAGACCGAAAGCAACAAGGAATTTGAAATTCTCAAGAACATAGAAATCTTTGTCAACCTCTATCAGGAGATCAATCATTACTATGTAGACGACCTGGACCCGGGCAAGTTGATGCGTACCGGCATTGATGCCATGATGGCGTCATTGGACCCGTTCACCAATTACATCTCCGAGACAGATATCGAGGGCTATCGCTTCTTCAGCGAAGGCCGTTATCACGGTATCGGAGCGGCCAGTGAATTGATCGACGGATTCAATACCATCACGGAATTGTACCAGGATCAACCAGCGGATAAAGCCGGATTAAAAGTGGGCGACAAGATCGTTGCGGTTGAAGGACAGGATGCAAAGAACAGAACGCCGGACGAATTACAGGAAATACTCCGCGGTTATCCCGGTACAGAGGTTGATCTGACCATCAGGAGGCCGGGCAAAAGCGGCGATTTCAAAATCAAGCTCGTCCGCGGAGAAGTAGAGGTCCAGAATGTTCCCTACTCCGGTATGATCGACAATGAAATCGGTTATATCACCCTGACGACCTTCACGCAAAACGCCGGGAAAAATGTGGCCGATGCCTTGCGCAAGCTCAAACAGGAAAACCCGGGGCTGAAAGGTCTGATCTTTGACCTGCGGGGCAACGGCGGCGGTTTATTGTCGGAAGCGGTGAATGTCTCCAACGTATTTATCCCCAAAAATGAATTGGTGGTCACCACCAAAGGCAAAATCAAGGAAAGGGATAGCGCGTTCAAAACACTGAACGAAGCGATTGATCTGAATATCCCGATGGTTGTGCTGATCAACAAAGGATCCGCATCGGCTTCGGAAATTGTCAGCGGGGTTATGCAGGATTACGACCGGGCAGTGCTCATGGGGCAACGC
The DNA here is from genome assembly GCA_020636325.1 of Lewinellaceae bacterium. Classification (GTDB taxonomy): domain Bacteria; phylum Bacteroidota; class Bacteroidia; order Chitinophagales; family Saprospiraceae; genus JACJYC01. Next base: position 633,573 of record JACJYC010000002.1, on the reverse strand, counting down.
TCTTATGGCAAAGGCCTGGTACAAAATACCCGTGATCTGAAGTACAACGCCAAGGTAAAAATGACGATCGCCAAGTACTACATCCCCAGTCAGCGCTGCATACAAAGCGTAGAATATAAAAACGGCGAACCTGTGGATATCTCCGACGACCGGCGGACAGCATTCAAAACCCGCAACGGCAGAACCGTCCTCGACGGCGGTGGCCTGGCGCCCGATGTTTTAGTCGAAAAACCTACTGAAAGAGGCATACTAAAAAGCCTGATCGACGAAAACCTGGTATTCGACTTTGTCACGCGCTTCTGTCAGACCAATGAATCCATTCCAAGTGTCGAAAATTTTCATTTCACCGATTTTGACGGCTTTCTGGCGTTTCTCAATGAGAAAAATTACGAATACGAATCCGATAGCGAAAAAGCGCTGAAAACGCTGGAAGCCGATGCCTCAGAAGAAGGCCTCAACCTGAAGTCCGATATCCAGCAACTCCGCAACAAAATCACTTCGGCCAAACAAGATGAGTTGACCAAATACAAAAGTGAAATCATCGATCTGATCGAAAAGGAAATATCCGGCCGATATTACTACCAGCGGGGTAAGGTCCAGATGGGCCTTCGCAACGACCTGGAGATCAAAGAAGCCGCTGAACTGCTCAAAGACCAGGCGCGATACAAAAAGATCCTGGCTATTCAATAGGCGCGATTTAAGCTATAAGCAAAAAGGGGATGACTTCATTTGAGTCATCCCCTTTTTGCTTTCAGCCCAATCCAACGCTGATCAGTTCTTATCTTCAGCAGCTGGTTGCTGCTGATTTCCCACTGCGGCCTGTGCACAAACCAGCGGCAAAATGGAATCGTACCAGTTGATCAGGCCGATTCTGCGGGCCCTTGAAAGGTCAGAACAAGCTTCACCGAAACGGTTCATGTCCAGGTAGGCCTGACCGCGCATCAACAGGAAATTGCCGTCGTTAGGGAACAAGGCTAAAGCTTCATCCATTTTAGCGATGCCGGCATCCTGCTGCCCATCCGTAAAAAGCTGAGCGCCTTCCTGCGCCGCCTGGGTTGCTTTTTCATAATTGCTCACAACGGTTTTGCACCCTGCTGCAGTCGGCGTAAAGCTCAGGCTGATATCCATCGCCGAAGGGACCTTCCTGGATTGAAATTCGGCTGCCGTCCATTTTCCATGGGTGGCGATGCAGGCGTCAATTGCCGCATACCAGAAATCAAAACCGAGATCGCTGTAGTCGGTCAGGTCAAGAATCCGGACATCTCCATCGCCTTCTATCAATAGTTGCACCTGCATATTACCGACCCTGCAGCTATCGTTGCCGGATTCGGGATAGACAAGCCTGTCGTCGAGGAATTTTGCCAGGGCATCGCTTCCTCCGCTAAACTCAAGCGGTTTGTCAAATTGGGTGTAAATGGTATCCGGTCCGGCCAACGTATAGGGCAAAGGCTCTTTTATCTTGAAACGGATCGGTACATTGTACTGGACCCGGACTTCCTTTCCATCCTTCTTGCCCGGTACAAACTTGATGCCCGCCTGATCCATCACGCCGATAACCCGCAGGGCTTCCAGACCGCAACCTCCTCCTATGTCTTTCAAAATATTCGGGCGGGATATCCTGCCGTCCTTTTCGACTACAAAGGTTACGACAACCGTACCTTCCAGGTTTTCTTCGATCGCCTTCAAGGGATACTGAATATTGCCGTACATAAACGCCAGCAACTGTTGCTGGGCGCATTGTTGTTTGGCCAATAGCGTGGTATCCAGATTCTCGCATCCGGGGAATCGCGGCATTTCTTCCACGACGCTGTAAATGGTGGTATCGGCTACCTGGGCCTTCAGACCGGCCAGGCAGGTTGTCAGTAAAACGATTAAGGCAAATATTCTCCTCATAGTTGATCATAATGGGACAGCAAAGGTAATACAAAGGCCGGAATAGGCGCCGGCGCCTCTACTTAAAGTGTGCCTTTTGTGGAAGGAAGTTGCATATTGTCCGGATCCCTCTTCACCGCTTTTCTGATTGCCCGGGCAAATGCCTTGAAAACAGATTCGATCTTGTGGTGTTCGTTTTCCCCTTCAACCTTGATGTTGAGATTGCAACGGGCCTCGTCCGTAAAAGATTTAAAAAAATGGAAGAACATCTCGGTGGGCATATCACCGATTTTCTCGCGCTTGAACGCAGCCTCCCATACCAGCCACGGCCGCCCGCCGAAATCGACCGCTACCTGAGCCAGGCAGTCGTCCATCGGCAAATGAAAACCATATCGCTCCAGGCCCATTTTGTCGCCCAGCGCTGCCTTGAAGGCCTGGCCTAAGGCCAGGGCAGTGTCTTCTATCGTATGGTGTTCATCAATTTCCAGATCTCCGCTTACCCTGACCTCCAGGTCAACGCCGCCGTGTTTTGCCAGCTGGTCCAGCATATGATCAAAAAAGCCCAGCCCGGTGCGGATATCGGATTGACCGGTACCATCCAGGTTAAGCCGTATAAATACATCCGTCTCCCTGGTTTTACGGCGCAGCTCCGCCTTCCTGTCCGGTATTTTCAAGAACTTGTAAACTTCCTCCCAATCGGTAGTGATCAATTGGATCACATCGGATAAACCATCCGCGCCTTGGCTCACCTCCGCTGCTCCAAGTTCAGGTTCGTTATTCAACCAGATCCCCCGGCACCCCAGATTTCTGGCCAATGCCATATCCGTCAGCCGGTCGCCGATCACCCATGAACCTGCCAGGTCAAAATCACCGTTCAGATAATGGGTCAGTAAACCTGTAGCCGGCTTACGGGTCGGAGCATGCTCATGCGGATAGGTCCGATCGATCAAAACCTCTTTAAAGTGGATTCCTTCGTTGGCAAAGGCCTTCATCACAAAATCGTGCGGCGGCCAGAACCGGTCTTCCGGATGAGCAGCCGTCCCCAAACCGTCCTGGTTGGTTACCATGACGAGCGCAAAATCCGTTTCCCGGGCAATTCTGCCCAGGAATTGAAAAACTTTCGGGTAGAATTCGATTTTCTCAAAGGCATCCACCTGATAGTCTTCCGGCTCCCTGATGAGTGTACCGTCCCGGTCCAGAAATAAGATCCGCATAAAAAAGCGTGACTGGTCAATTAATATTTAATGTCGCTGAAAGATAGCACTTTGTGGAAAAACCCGGCTTTTTCCGATTTTTCCACACGGTTTTCCACAAAAAAACAAACTATTCCGTCTTCAGTTGGTATAAGACATTCAATACCGCGGTGAAAAGCAACACAGCTCCGGCCTGGTGAAAAACCCCCAGACTCACGGGCACCAGTCCCCTGCAGTTGATTACAGTCAGAATCCCCAGCAACACCTGCAACGCCAGCGCCCCCGCCATAATGACGGCGCCTCTTTTCAGGGAAGCATTCGACTGCATGCTCAAAACCGACCATAAAAACCATAATATCATGAATGTCAATACATAAGCTACGCCTCTGTGCAGAAACTGAATGAGCGCGGGCATGAATGGCGTGGCGTCATAGGTTTTGAAGCTGTCAAGCGTCCATTCGCGGCCTGAAAGGATCACGTCCGGAATGAAGGTTCCGTTCATATCCGGCCATGTTGGAAAAAGAATGCCGGCTTTCATGCCCGACATCAAACCGCCCAATAACAATTGGGCCGCAAGCAGACCAAAAACCCAGTTCATCCTGTTTTTCAACGATCGGCTGTGGATAACCGTTTTTTCGGGATACCAGACATGCAGGGCAGTCCATAAAAGGTATCCGTAAACCGACAACGCAATGCCCAGGTGAAGCGTAAGTTTATAGGCATTCACCCAAGGCCGGTTGACCAACCCGCTCGCCACCATGATCCAGCCGAATGAAGCGGCCAACATCGCCAGAAGCACGACTATTCCGAGCCGCGTCATCAATTCGTGGTCAATTTTTCGTTTGTACAGAAAGTAAAAGAACGGAATGATGAAAACAAACCCCATGGTGCGGGCCCATACCCGGTGAAAATATTCCCAAAAGTAGATGAACTTGAATTCCTGTAGGCTCATCCCTTTATTGATCTTGTGGTACTGCGGCGTTTCCTTGTAGAGATCAAATGCCTCATTCCACTGGGCTGCATTCAACGGCGGAATGGAGCCGGTGATGATCTCCCATTTTGTGATGGACAAGCCCGAGCCGGTTAACCGCGTTACACCTCCAATGATGATCTGGACAAAGAGCATGAATACGCCCGCAAACAGCCAGATTTTAATCCCGGCCCCATACGATTTTCGTTCCATGATCAGGCTTTCCATCGGTATATGTTTTTTTAGTCAAAAAAGCAAGCGGATAAATTCTATCCGGCGCCGCCCTTTTATATGATGATTATTGATAATATTATTTAAATTAAAAAAAAGCTCTCCATCATCAGGGGTGTTAATATGTGGACAACTAAATAAGGTTAAGCAGGTGTTAATTCATTATTAAGATAATGTAAGGCGTTATCAACAGGGTTTTAAGATGCAGAGTGCTTCTTTTTCAATTGAATGCGAACTTATCAACAAGTCCTCAATTATTAATCCACAGAAAAACTTTTTTTGAAGCTTGTGTTAATTTTTTACACACTTGTGTCAATTTGGATTTCAAATATCCACGCCTTCTCTTTTTTGAGGGGATTTTTCCTGTGGATAACCGGGGCTATGTTGGGTTTTGTGGAAAATAGTTGAGTTTTTTCCTATCTTTCCACTTTGCAGTTGTGGAAAACTGAAGTCAGTAGTTCATTGGTTTTTAACTGCTTACGGTTAGGCCCTTTAAGGGGACGTGGATAAAAAAATTGGTCCTGCCGTTTAGGGCCGGGCCCTTCCCGGGTAATGTGGAAAATGTGTAAAACCCGGGAAAACATATAGCATCGATATTCAAAACAGAAAAGTATGTGTGGTCGGTTTTCTTTCGTCGCTTCCCAGGAAAAGATACAGCATCAACTTGGACTGGATTTTGAAACGGGCGCCAATTTACGGATCAATTTTAACATAGCCCCGACCCAGCACGCCTATGTCATTACCAATGAGAAACCCAGGGCCTTGCAATACCTGACCTGGGGGCTGATACCCAGCTGGTCGAACGATGGAAAAAATATCGGCCAGTTGATCAATGCGAGAAGCGAAGGAATCGAAACGAAACCATCCTTTCGCGTCCCGATCCGGAAAAACAGGTGCCTAGTTCTGGCAGACAGTTTTTATGAATGGAAACAGCAGGGTGGAGAAAAGGTCCCTTATCGCATTCTGCTTCGGAATGGAGACCTGATGTTGATGGCCGGCATCTGGGATGTCTGGTACAAGGGCGATTACGCCATCAGGAGTTTTTCCATCATAACCTGCCCGCCGAACCAGGAAATGACTGGTATCCACAACCGCATGCCCGTGATTTTCGACCGGATCTCCGATCAGCAGAAATGGCTTTCCGATCTTTCCCTGGATGAGGTCCTTCCGATGCTTCATACGCCGGAAAACGGCATTCTGGACATGTACAAAGTCAGCTCCAAGGTCAATTCGGTAAAAAACAATTCCCCTGATCTGCACCAACGCATCGGAGATACCCCTACCTTGTTTTAAGGATTTCCTATCTTGTTTCGGATTATTAACGTTTGATATGAGGGCAGTTATTCAGCGCGTTAGCCACGCTTCGGTTACCATTGACGGAGCTGTAAAATCCCGGATAGGCCCGGGATTATTGATACTGGTCGGTATTGAGGATGCGGATACCCGGGAGGATCTGGAATGGTTGAGCCGTAAGATTGTCAATCTTCGGATCTTTAATGACGAGGATGGGGTTATGAACAAATCCGTTCAGGAAGCCGGCGGCGATATTCTGGTCGTCAGTCAGTTTACCCTTCATGCCAGTACAAAAAAGGGAAACAGGCCATCTTATCTAAAAGCATCCAAGCCGGATATTGCCATCCCTTTATACCGGCAGTTTGTAGCGGCGCTCGGCCTCGAATCCGGCAAACCCATTCAAACCGGGGAGTTTGGCGCTGATATGAAAGTGGAACTGCTCAATGACGGCCCCGTCACCATTATCATGGATACCAAGCAAAAAGAGTAATCAGTATGACCCTAAAAGGAGCTCAAACAACAATCGATCAATGGATCAAGACCATCGGCATCCGGTATTACAGCGAACTGACCAATACGGCGATTTTAATGGAAGAGGTGGGGGAGGTTGCCCGGCTGATGGCCCGCATTTACGGCGAACAATCCTTTAAAACCGTTGAGCAGGAGCGCTCGGCTAAAACCGATCTGGCTGATGAAATGGCCGATGTGCTGTTTGTACTTTTATGTCTGGCCAATCAGGCCGGGATAGACATGGAAGATGCCCTGAACAAAAATCTGGAAAAGAAAACGAACAGGGACCGGGAACGGCACGCCGGAAACGCCAAATTGAAATGAACTAAAATCCTGTACCGGTACAGGATTTTAGTTCAACTTCTGCTTGATCTCCATGATTTCGAAGCCTTCGATCACGTCGCCTACCTTAATGTCGTTGAAGTTTTTGATCGTGATACCGCATTCGAGGCCTGATTTGACTTCCCGAACATCTTCTTTGAACCGCTTGAGTGAGGAGATCTCGCCTGTTGCGCCTTCCCTGGTGGGGAAAATGACGATACCGTCTCTGACAATGCGGATATGGGTGTTTCGGGTCAGCTTGCCTTCGTCCAGATAACATCCGGCAACGGTACCGACCTTGCTGATTTTGAAGACTTCCCTGACGATTGCCTGGCCGACGATCTTTTCTTCTTTGGTCGGTTCGAGCAAACCTTCAATGGCCAGCTTGATCTCTTCAATGGCTTCGTAGATGATGGAATAGGTCTTGATCTCAACGCCTTCCCGTTCAGCCAGTTTTCTGGCGCCGGAGGAGGGGCGAACCTGGAAGCCTACGATAATGGCATCGGAAGCGGAAGCCAGCAGGACGTCGGATTCGACGATCTGGCCGACAGCCTTGTGGATGACATTTACCTGAACGGTTTCCTGGCTCAGCTTGATGAGGGAGTCCGAAAGGGCTTCTACAGAACCGTCCACGTCGCCTTTTACGATCAGGTTCAACTCCTTGAAGTTGCCCAATGCCAGGCGTCGGCCGATTTCGTCAAGGCTGATCCGTTTGGTGGCTCTTGTAGATTGTTCGCGGATGATCTGAGCCCGTTTGCTGGCAATCTGGCGGGCCTCCTGTTCGGTTTCGGTAACCTTGAGGCTTTCACCGGCTTGCGGAGCGCCATCGAGGCCAAGGACCAGTACCGGTGTTGAAGGGCCGGCTTCGTCCACGCGTTTGTTGCGTTCGTTGAACATAGCCTTGACCCGGCCGGCATATTCGCCGACAACCATCGGATCGCCGATACTCAATGTACCGGTCTGGACAAGGATCTTGGCGGCATAACCGCGGCCTTTTTCCAGCGATGCTTCCAGAATGGTACCGATAGCGCGCCGTTGCGGGTTGGCCTTCAGTTCGAGCAGTTCCGCTTCAAGCAATACTTTTTCCAGCAGTTCTTCGATGCCCTGGCCGGTTTTGGCCGATACATCCTGCGACTGGTATTTGCCGCCCCATTCTTCCACGAGATAATTCATGGAAGCGAGGTCTTTCTTGATCTTTTCCGGATTAGCGCCTGGTTTATCGATTTTGTTGATGGCAAAAACGATGGGAACGCCTGCCGCCTCAGCGTGGCTTATGGCTTCTTTCGTCTGGGGCATGATGCTGTCGTCGGCGGCGACAATGATAATGGCAATGTCCGTTACCTTGGCGCCGCGGGCCCGCATAGCGGTAAAGGCTTCGTGGCCCGGCGTATCCAGGAAGGTGATTTTCCGCCCGCCTTCCAGTGAAACTTCATACGCGCCGATGTGCTGAGTAATACCCCCGGCTTCACCTTCTACAACTTTAGCGCTCCGGATATAGTCGAGTAATGACGTTTTACCGTGGTCGACGTGACCCATTACGGTCACGATGGGAGCGCGCGGTTCCAGGTCTTCGGCATCGTCCTCGATTTCTTCTTCTTCCAGGCCGATCTGCTCTTCCGCGCTGATGAATTCGACTTCGTGCCCGAACTCGCTGGCCACCAGTTCGATAATTTCAGCATCCAGGCGCTGGTTGATCGAAACGATAACCCCCAGATTCATACAGGTCATGATCACATCCGAAACGCCTACATCCATGAGGTTGGCGAGTTCCTGTACCGAAATAAATTCCGTAACCTGGAATTTATCGGACTGGGACTCCATGTCCATCATTTCCTGGCGTTCCCGCATGCGCTCGCGGTTATCGCGGCGCAGTTTCTGGCGTTTCTTTTTACCGCCGCCCGACAACCTGGCCATGGTAGCCCGGATCTGTTCCTGGATTTCTTTATCCGAAACCTCAGGCGCCTGATTTTCCTTGCGTCCTCCGGTGCCAGGTTTCTTCCTGGTGTCGGGACCTTTATTTTGAGAGGCCTCATTGGGAGACGCAACAACTTTTTTGCGCTTGCGCCGGCGCTTTTTCTTGTCGGCATCGTCCTTATTGGCGTCAGCCTGGCCGGATTTGGGTTTATTCTTATCCGCGGAAGCACCTGCATCAGGAGCTGTTTCCTTGGGTTTGACTTTTTCTTTTTCCTTCTCTTTTTTCTTTTTGACCTTTTTTATCTTCTTGAGCTTGTCGGTGTCGATCTTGCCAAGAATTTTCAGTCCTCTGAGTTCAGGTGCTTCAGCCCGGATAATATCTGAACCGGAGGATTCAGGTTGGGCTGCCTGGATGTCTGCTTTTTGCACAGGTGCAGCTTCTTCTTTTTTAGGTGCAGGGATTTCTTCCGGTTTTTCCGGCGTTTCAGTTTGTGCGGCCGGTTTTTCTTTTTCTTTTTCCGGTTCGGCAGGTTTGGCCTCCCGCGGTTCCTGTTTTTGTTCCGGCGTTTCAGCGACGACGGGTTCCTTGGATGCGACAGGTTCTTTTTCCTCCTGAGGTTTTGGAGGTGCCGGCGTTTCCGGTTTTTCCTGGACTTCCGGCTCCGGTGCGGATTCCGGTTTGTCTTCCTTGGTCGGCTTCAGTTTGCTTCCGAGGTCAATTTTGTCGACGATCTTCAAGCGGATCTGGGGGCGTTCCTGGGTTTCCGGTTTCTTTTCTTCAGCAGGAGGAGCAGCGGTTGTCTTGGGCGCAGGTTCTTTGAAAACAGGAGTGGGGGGGGGGTCTTTTTTGACTGCCATAGGACGGGTACCAATGACGAGTTGGTCGGCTTGTTCCTTGATCGCAATGGATTTCTGGAACTCCTTCAGCAACTCGGCGTACATCTCGTCCGTTACCTTGGCAGTAGGTTTATTTTCAATGTCGAAACCCTTTTTGCTGAGGTGCTCAACAATGGTGCCGGTTCCTACATTGAGTTCTTTAGCAATTTTTATTAATCGTTGCTCCATTAAAAATTTTTTGTTCCGCTCGCGTTTTTAAACGCCAAGACAAAGATAATATTAAAAAACAAGCCGGAAAACCTGCCACCGAATTTGATTTTGATTAGCCGGCTTGTTTCTGACGTTAACTTACTCTTCGAATTCAGCAGCGAGAACGTCCATGATATAGGTAATGGTTTCCTCCTCGAGGTCGGTCCTGCGCAGGAGTTCTTCCTTGCTCAGGTTCAGGACGCTTTTGGCTGTATCGCAACCGATGTTTTTAAGCGCCTCGATTACCCATTCGTCGATTTCATCTTTGAATTCATCCAGATCGACATCGTCGATTTCAATTTCATCAACATTTCTGTAGACATCGATCTCAAACCCGGTAAGCCGGCTGGCCAGTTTGATGTTTGACCCGCTCTTACCGATGGCCAGGGAAACCTGGTCTGGTTCGAGGTAAACATCTGCCCGCATTTTATCCATGTCCAGATCAATGGTCGTGACCTTGGCAGGAGTCAAAGCCCGCTGGATATACAGACTGACGTTGTTGGTATAATTAATAATGTCAATGTTCTCATTGTTCAATTCCCGGACAATTCCGTGGATCCTGGAGCCTTTCATGCCCACACAAGCGCCGACCGGGTCGATCCGGTCGTCATAGGATTCTACGGCGACTTTGGCCCGTTCACCAGGGATACGCTCGATTTTCCGGATGGAAATCAGGCCGTCTTCAATTTCGGGTACTTCCTGTTCCAGTAGTTTTTCGAGGAAAATATTGTCTGTCCGGGATGCGATGACGACGGGGTTATTGTTCCGCATTTCGACATCTTTGATCACGGCGCGAACCATGTCCCCTTTCCTGAAATTATCGCCTTTGATGGTTTCGTGCTTAGGCAATACCAATTCGTTTCCGGTAGCGTCGTCAATGATGAAATATTCCCTGCGCAGCGCCTGATGCACTTCGCCGTAGACGATTTCACCGATCCGGTCGGAATATTTCCGGTAGATTTCGTCTTTTTCAAGCTCCATGATTCTGGAGATCAGGGTTTGCCGGGCAGCCATGATGGCGCGGCGGCCGAAATCCTCCAGGTGAAGCTGCTCGTAGCATTCCTCGCCGATTTCATAGTCTTCATCAATAGCCAAAGCTTCGGAAATCGATATCTGGCTTCTGTCATCGGTTACCTCTCCATCCGGGACAATTTCCCGGACGCGCCACAGTTCAAGGTCGCCTTTGGTAGTATTGACGATGACGTCAAAATTTTCATCCGATCCGTACTTCTTACGGATAAGTGTTCTGAAAACATCCTCCAGGACCCGAACCATTGTCGGGCGATCTATATTTTTGATGTTTTTGAACTCGGAAAAGGTTTCTACCAGATTCATCATAAGTCTTAAGGATTTAAAATGAAACCTTTATAATTGATTGTTTGATTTGATCAAAAGGGATTTCATGCAGCAGCACGATTTTTTTCTTTTTCTTCCCGTCTTTGACCGTTTGTTCTTCTTCCAGACTGACAACCTCGGCTGAAACAGCTTTCAGTACGCCTTTTTTTACTTCTCCGTCTGCAAGAGAAATTTCCAGGGTTCTGCCCAGGTGTTTGGGATATTGCCGCAGGAATTTCAACGGCCGGCTCGCACCCGGAGAAGACACTTCCAGCGTGTAATCATCTCCCAACCATCCTTCCGTATCCAGGTAACTTTCGAGGTAGCGACTGATCTGCTGGCATTTCTCAAACGTAACGCCGCTGTCGCTGTCAATGAATATTTCAAGTTTCCGGTTGGCGTGCAATTGGAGGTCAATTAAAAAACAGTCGGAAAACGACGGTTCTGAAAATTTGGCATCCAGTAGGTCAACGATCTTTTCTTCAACCACAAGTCAAAAATCTGATAACATATAATAAAAAGAGGGAACTTTTCAGGTTCCCTCTTTAGGCGGTTTCTAAAATGTGGTGCAAATATAGGGAGAATCCGGCCTAAAGTCAAGATATTCATATAAAATAATTGATAAAACCGTTTTTAAGGGGCGATCCTTTCGCATCTTTTATAAGATTAAGCTCTATTTTTGCCAGGACATGAATTTACCGCTCCGCATAGCCCGTCGATATTTGTTTGCCCGGCGTTCCACCAACGCCATCAATATCATTACCGGTATTGCGGTATTGGGCATCTCCATCGGTACGGCGGCATTGCTGCTGGTCCTGTCGGTCTTCAACGGTTTTGAGGACCTCATCGTCGGCATGTACAGCCATTTCAACCCCGAAGTCAAGGTCACGCCGAAAGAAGGAAAGACCTTCATAGCGGACGATACCCTCCTGCTCAAACTGGAGGAGATGCCAGGAATACAGGTGATTTCCGTTACGCTCGAAGAGGTGGCGGTATTTGAATACAAGGATAACCAGACTTTCGGCATCATTAAAGGTGTCGATGAGAACTTTGCCAGGGTCACTGATCTGGACTCTACACTGAGGGAGGGCAAGTTCCAACTTGGGCAGGCGCCCAGGTATTTTGCCGTTCTGGGCGCCGGCATGCGCAACAAGCTGGCGGTTGATATTGAAGATATGTTTTCCAGCATCAGCGTTTATATGCCCAAACGCAAGGAAGTAGGGCCGTTTGATCAGCAATTTATGGTGCAGTCCCTTTATCCGGCCGGCACATTCGCCATTCAGCAGGATTTTGACCAGGAATACGTGCTCGCCGACCTGGGTTTCACCCGCAAGTTGCTCGGTTTGCCCGACGCAGCCAGCGCCCTGGAAATCAAACTCGAACCCGGCTACAATATCCCATCTACCTTTCGGGCCATCCAATCGGTAATGGGAGAAGGGTTCCGGGTTCAGAACCGGTTTGAACAGGAGGAATCCTTTTTCAAACTGATGAAACTGGAAAAATGGCTGAGCTATGCAATCGCGGGCCTGATGATGTTGCTGGTTGCGTTCAATCTTGTCGGTGCACTTTGGATGATCGTCCTGGAAAAGCAATGGGACATTGCGATCCTGAAGTCCATGGGCAGTAACAACAACATGGTCCGGAACATCTTTTTGTATGAAGGCCTGTTGTTGTCGTTTCTGGGCGTATTCATCGGGTTTATACTGGCCGCGACCGTTTATATATTGCAGAAGGACTTCGGTCTGATCGGAGTGCCCGGGAATGCTGCGGTTGACGCCTACCCCATCAGCATGCGCGGATTTGATTTTGCGGTGGTTATGCTGACCGTGCTCGTCATCGGTTTCCTCGCAAGCCTCCCTCCTGCCATGCGGGCAAAACGCATTCCCGCGATTATTAGAGAAGAATGACATTTTTATTGCCCGCGGGAAGTTGAAAAAAGGTTAACTTTGCCCGAATTTTCTGAAAATCAGGCCTGTTATCCCTTCTATCGGGCAGGCCTCGTGCAGGGCTTAATGATGGATTTAAAATCGCAGATTGATCAGGAAAAGCTGCCTCGCCATATTGCCGTTATAATGGACGGTAACGGGAGATGGGCCAAACAACACGGGAAACCGCGTGTTTTTGGCCATCGCAATGGGGTTAAAGCCGTTCGTGAAACCACGGAAGCGGCGGCAGAACTCGGAATAGAATACCTTACCCTTTATGCCTTCTCCACCGAAAACTGGAAGCGCCCGCAAACAGAGGTAGGCGCCCTGATGCATTTGCTGGTTGAGACGCTGCACAAGGAAATCAACACCTTGTCCAAAAATAATATCCGGCTGAAAGCAATCGGCCAGATCGAAAAATTGCCTGAAAAAACCTATAAGGCATTGCTCGACGGCATAAAGAATACGGCCGGCAATACCCGGATGACCCTCGTGCTGGCGTTGAATTACAGTGCCAAATGGGATATCGTTCAGGCCGCCGGCAAACTGGCGGAAAAGGCCGCCGATAAGGTCATCCTGCCCGGTGAGATCGATGAAACAGCTTTTGCAAATGAACTGAGTACCGCCGGAATGCCGGACCCTGAATTATTGATCAGGACCAGCGGCGAATACCGGATCAGCAATTTTCTGCTGTGGCAAATCGCCTATGCAGAGCTCTTTTTTTCACCGGTTTTCTGGCCAGAATTCCGGAAACAACACCTTTACGAAGCTATTATTGACTATCAGCGCCGTGAGCGCCGGTTCGGACAGATCAGCGAACAGGTAATAGCAGATAAGCCCGTCTGAACATACAACCTTTTTGCAGTCGAAATTGGTCTTTTTAACCTGGAATTGAACACTCCGGATGCTTCGCCTGGAAGAGGTCCAAATTAAAAAGAGAAAAAGTGAGACTTAATTTTTTTACTACAATCGCCCTTTTAACAGCGTTTATCGCCTTCGCCTCCAATCGTGCATACGCTCAGACAGCTGCCGATACGGTAAAACTGTTCTCGTATGAGGACCCCAAAGAATTCGAAATCGGAGGGATCAAGGTAACCGGCGCTCAATTCAGCGATGACAATGCGGTCATCGGTGTATCCGGTTTGAAAGTTGGCGATAAGATCAGGGTACCCGGTCCGGATATCCAGCGCGCGATCAAAGCCTTGTGGAAACTGCGGCTGTTTACAGATGTCCAGATCCTGAAAGAAAAGACCATCGGGGACGTGATATTCCTCGAACTGGTCGTTAAGGAACGACCCCGGTTGTCGAAGCATTCCTTCAACGGCGTTAAGAAATCCGCCCATGACGACCTCAACGATGAAGTAAACAAACACCTGGTCAAAGGCGGTATCGTCACCGAAAACATCAAGGTAAATGCCAAGGAAGCCATTGAAAAATACTATAAAAATAAAGGCTTTCTGGATGCAACAGTGAAGGTGGAGGAAATTCCAGACACTTCCCGCCTGAATTCGGTCGCCCTGGTTTTTGATATCTACAAAGGCAAGCGCGTAAAGATCAAAGACATCGTTTTCAATAACAACGAAAATGTCAAAGACAAAAAATTGCGCAAGCAATTGAGCAAAACCAAACCCAAACGCCGGCTTTTCGCTTCTTCCAAATTCCTCAGAAAAGAGTACACCGAAGACAAGAAAAAGGTCATTGACTATTACAACAAGATCGGTTTCCGGGATGCCCGGATTTTGAGCGACAGCATCTGGCGGAATGAGGACGGCGAACTGATGATCGCCATCAATATGGAAGAGGGCGACCGGTATTACTTCCGGAATATTACCTGGAAAGGCAATTCCATTTATGATACCCCTACCCTTCAAAATATCCTCGGCATTTCAAAAGGCGACGTGTACAATCAGGAATTGCTGAATACCCGCCTCCGCTTCAGCCAGGACGGCAGGGATGTCAGTACCCAATACCTGGATAACGGATACCTCTTTTTCCAGGTCGACCCGATTGAAGTGGCCATTGCAGAGGATTCTATCGACCTCGAGATCCGGATCTATGAAGGCCCCCAGGCTACAATTGACAAGGTGGTGATCGCCGGTAACGACCGGACACACGAACACGTTATTCGCCGCGAACTGCGCACGCTGCCGGGTGAAAAATTCAGCCGTACGGATATCATCCGCTCCCAGCGGCAAATCGTCAACCTCGGCTATTTCAACCCGGAAAGCCTGGGGATCAATACACCCGTCAACCCCCAGCGGGGAACCGTGGATATTGAATATAAGGTGGAAGAAAAACCCTCCGACCAGTTGGAACTCTCTGCGGGTTGGGGCGGTAACCGGCGCGTGATCGGTACCCTCGGCGTTTCTTTCAACAACTTCTCCCTTCGGAATATTTTCAACAAAGAAGCCTGGCACCCGCTGCCCCAAGGGGATGGACAACGCCTTTCCCTGCGCGCTCAAACCAACGGCGATTTTTACCAGTCCTATAATGTGTCGTTTACCGAACCCTGGTTGGGCGGTAAAAAACCGACCTCGTTTACCGTTGCCGGATTCTACAACCAGTTTGCATTCGGCACCCGGGGAACATCTTCCCGCCAGCAGTTCAACATCATTCAGGGTTCGTTGAGCCTTGGCACCCGCTTGCGCTGGCCCGATGACAACTTCATCACTTCAACAGCGGTGAACATCCAGACCCTGGCACTCAACAACTGGATCAGCGGCCTGTTCCGAACAGATGACGGGAGCGTGGTATCACAAGGCAACTACAACAACTTCAGCCTTCGCCAAACCATCACCCGTTCAACGGTAAACGACCCGATTTTCCCCAAAGACGGTTCCAAGTTCGAACTCTCCGTGCAGTTTACGCCGCCCTATTCCCTGTTCAACAAAGACAAGGACTACAGCGAATTGCCCGCGTCGGAACGATTCCGCTGGCTTGAATACCACAAATGGCGGTTTGACGCTGAATGGTATACCACCGTTGTGGGCAAACTGGTGCTCAAAGCACAGGCTAAAATGGGCTTGCTGGGCAGCTACAACACAAAGATCGGCACTTCTCCCTTCGAACGCTTCCAGCTGGGGGGCGACGGCATAAACAACCAACAGTTTGGTTTTGCCGGCGTGGACATCATCTCTTTAAGGGGATACGAAGTCAGCGACCTGGAAGCCAACAGAGACCCAAGGGGGCAGGCAACGGATATTGCTACGCCGGTTTTTGACAAGTTTACCCTCGAATTGCGCTATCCGTTCTCGCTCAATCCAAGCTCTACCATCTACGCGCTTGTCTTTGCTCAAGGCGGTAATGCCTGGAGGACTGTGGGAGATTTCAATCCGTTTGACCTCAAGCGCTCGGTTGGTTTTGGTTTGCGGGTATTCCTGCCGATGTTTGGTACGCTTGGTTTTGACTACGGTATCGGCTTTGACAAATCAGGGGTGCGCTCGTTGAGCAATCTCGGGGACTTCAACATCATCCTTGGTTTTGAACCTGAATAAAATGAAAGTTAACCGTGTTTGGTTGGGGACCGGTTTAGTGCTGTGTTGCCTGGCTATAAGCATTTTGCCATCCTGTAAGAACGAAAAAGCAGACAATCAGCAGGAAACCGTCAATGGTGCGACGGGCAACTCCGCAATCGATAACCTGACCAAAGCGATCGGCTCCGATCCGGAAAACGCAGATCTTTACGCGCAGCGGGCCAGGTTGTTCTATGACAATGAAGGCTATGATGAAGCCATCCAGGACCTGTCAGCGGCGCTTACCCTCGATTCAACCAATGTGGATTACCACCACATGCTGGCTGATGTTTATATGGATTATTTCAAATCCCGGCTGGCGCTCAAGACCATGGAACGGGCTGCCGCACTCTACCCGGACCGGATTCCAACCTTACTGAAACTGAGCGAGTTTCAACTCATTCTGAAACAGTACGAGCAATCGCTTAAGACCATAAACCACGTCCTGGAACTGGATCCTCAAAATGCCGACGGGTATTTCATGCTCGGCATGGTGCTGAAAGAAACCGGCGACACGACCAGAGCCATCAACAGTTTTCAGAGTGCGGTTGAGATTGAACCTGAAATGGTGGACGCCTGGATCAACCTGGGCCAGTTGCATGCCAGGATCAAGGGCAATCTTGCAGGGCAGTTTTTTGATAATGCCATTAAAATTGCACCGGATAACCCGACCGCACTCCACGCCAAAGCCAGTTTCCTGGCGGATCAGGGCGATTTTAAAGGCGCGATTGATCTGTACAGGAAAATCAATATTGCCGATCCGCAATACGAAGAAGGGTATTTTAACTCCGGACTCCTCTACTTGGAAATGGATTCATTACAACAGGCTTACAAGTTATTCGACCTGACCATTAAGGTTGATCCGTTGCACATCAGGGCGTATTTTTTCCGGGGGTACGCCGAAGAACACCTGGGTAAGCCGGATGACGCAATAAAGGATTATCAGCAGGCATTGCGGTTGGCGCCGGAGTATGAACTGGCCAAAGAAGGGTTGGCCCGGTTGTCTAAAGGGAACTAACGTACGCTTTCCTCTTTCATCAAGGCTTTGTAAGCTATATCCTGCATCTTTACCCGAATATCCATCTTGTTCATCTTGGTGTTTTTCATCGACGGGTAAGTCCTGTTCGTAAGAAAAACGAAAACCATATTGTACGCCGGATCAACACAGGTAACCGTACCGGTGAACCCCTGGTGGCCGAATGCCCACTCCGAAGCGGAAGGCGAAAAATTCGGTGCGTGCTTTTTATCCTGTTGCAACATATCAAACCCGATGCCCCGCCGGGTCTCTCCGGGATACCTCGTAGCAAAAGCGGCAATGGTTTCCGGGTGAATGTACTGTTCTCCGCCGTAATATCCGCGCTGCAGCAGCATCTGCATAATGATCGCCAGATCCTGGGCATCGGCAAACAAACCGGCGTGCCCGCTGACACCGTTCAGCATGGCTGCACCCATGTCATGTACATAGCCCTGTATGCGTTGACGGCGCCAGTAAGCTTCTTCTTCAGTCGGTACAATTTTATTGATGTCAAATTTTTCCCACGGACGGTAAGTGGCCGTTTGCAACCCGAGCGGTTTGTAAAAATCGGACTGGACGAATGATTCAATAGGTTGGCCGCTTTGCCGGCCTACGATCCTGCCCAACATATAAAACCCGAGGTCACTGTATTTGTACTGTTTGTTGGCGCTCACTTCCGAATCGATGATCTGTTGCCAGATCGAGTCGGCGAAATCCTTGCGCAGGAATAATTTTTCCGTGACCGGCAAAGTGAAATTGCCTTCCGGTTTGGGGCGATAATAAACGTCTGACGGTTTTGGATCATCAGGCGGGCCAACAGTTGTTTGCTCGAAGAACGGAATCCAGTCCCGTAAACCAGCCCGGTGCGCCATAACGTCTTTGATGACCAAACCGGCCTTGTTTGAGTTTTTCAATTCCGGCAGGTATTTGCCCAGCGTATCTTCCATATTGAACAGCCCTTTGTCGGCTAATCGCATAACAGAGATCGTAGTCGCTGCAATTTTGGTGATGGATGCCAGATCAAAGATATCGTCCGTTTCGGTCGGTACTTTTTTTTCATAGGTATGGAAACCGAACGCTTTTTTGTATACGATTTTACCGTCTTTGGCCAATAATACCACGCCCCCAGGTGCAGCGCCGCTGTCGACCGTAGTTTTCATCAGGGATTCCATCATGGACAGTGCATCGGAGCTTAGTCCGACCTGTTCGGGAAGCGCGTAGCCCAGCCTGCCGATCTCCCTTGTCATGATACCGGTATTGAACCGGCTTAAAGGCGAAGCGGTAACCGGTAACCTGCCCTGAATGCTGAATGCGCCGAACAAGGCCTGGGCCGCTACATCCTGGGCAAGAGGATCTTCTTCGTAGGCTTGCAGGATCCAGGCATTCTCATCAAAAAATTTGAGTGCATAGGGGGTTCCAAAAGAAACCACTACTACTTTGGTTCGTGCGGACAGGTTTTTGATCAAGCGCCTCGAATCCTCGCTGATGCCAAAGTCGCCGGCGGAGCTCGCGCTCATATTGTGCAGGCTGATGATGACAGCGTCATAGCTTGCAAGTTTGCCGATCATGGCTGTCTCTTCGGCTGATGAAATACGCTTGCCGGTCTGGAAATGGGGCATTTTGACATACGATGAAAGCCGGCGCTGGAACGGAGTCTGCTCATCGGCCCCGATGCTTAATGAAGCCAGGCTCAAGGTATCCAATGACCTGAACGGGATCAGCTGATCCTGGTTTCGAACCAGCGTCATCGCGTTTTCGAATAATTCCTGTTTGATCGCTAATGCGGCGGGCTGATTGAGGTCCTTCAGTACGCCCGCGGTTGGAATAGATTTGAATTTGGTCAACCCAAGGCGGTATTTGGCGTGGAGGATCCTTTTAACGTGGGTTTCGATTTCATCCCAGGTCAGGCGCCCGTCCTTCAGGTACCGGTTGATTTCGGCGAAAGCTTTATCCATATCACCGGGCAGGGTTAGGACGTCATTGCCGGCTACCAGCGCCTCTGCTTCAACTTCCCCGTCTGCAAAATGTTTGGTGACGCCTTTCATTTCCAGGGCATCGGTAAATGCAATCCCGTCATAATGCAGCGCATCGCGCAAGAGTCGTGAAACAGTAGCATTCGAAAGCGTTGTGGGGCGATCGGGGCGGTCATCGAGTGCGGGCACCTGGAGGTGTGCGATCATGACACTGCCGATATGCCGGTCAAATAAGGCTTTGAACGGATACAGTTCGATGCTGTCCAGCCGTTCCCAGGAGTGCTTGATCACCGGCAGGTCAAGGTGGCTGTCTACGTCGGTATCCCCGTGCCCGGGAAAATGCTTGGCGCAGGCCATGACCCCGTTGTCCTGCATCCCCTTCATGTATTGGTAACTTTTGGATACCACATTGAGCCGATCCTCACCGAATGAGCGGGTATGGATAACGGGATTGTCGGGGTTATTATTGATATCGGCAACAGGCGCAAAATTGACCTGGACACCAACACGCAGCAATTCCCGGGCGATTTCTTTTCCCATTTTATAGATCAATTGCTCGTCCTGGATAGCGCCCAATGTCAGTTGGCGCGGAAAGCTGATGGTGGTTGCTTTCATGCGCATGCCCAATCCCCATTCTGCATCCATCGCGATCATCAGGGGCAGTTTGGATATGGATTGATATTTATTGATAAGCTCAATCTGTTTCTCCGGAGTGCCCTGGAAAAAACACAGACCGCCCACATGGTATTTTTTGATTTGCTTTTCTACCAGGGCAATATGGTCCGGACCTTTATCCGAATGGGCGCGGATCATAAAGAGCTGTCCCAGCCGCTCCTGCTCGTTCATGGATTTGTAAACGGAATCCACCCATTCCCGTTCGCCGGGCATTTCGGCGGATGGATCAAATACGGGTTCCTTCGGGAATTGTCCGGCCCAGAACAAAAGGAAAAAGAAAGCAAGCCCGCTGTAAGTTTTCAAACGGTGCATCAAATTTTTATCCGACATAAGAAATGCTTTATTGAATATCGGGCTAAATTACAAAGAGCTAGAATAACCGTCCCGCAAATTATTGCTTAAAGATCTGCCGGCCGAGCCAGAACAGGATGATCAAACTGCCCGCGCCTGCGGTCATCCAGCCCCAATTGGGATGTGCATTCCACTGTGGGATCACCTGTACGACAGCGCGCCAAAGGTTGTTGAGCCCCAGAAAAGAGGCGATCAGAACTATCAGCAAGGTCAGGGCATTTACCAGGGTGGTATTGAGAAATTCCCTTGGAATTAATTGCCGGTCATTGACAGCCAGCGTAAGAAACACGGCAACTACCGGCAATAATACGCCATTGACGGCCTGGGCGAGAATTATTGCAGGTACGGGTTTGACGTCTAGTGTACCCAAAATCAGGCCGGCTGAGATTACACCCGCCCAGGTCAGGCGAAAGTATTTTCCCTTGGAAGACCATGCTCCCCGGCCGGAACCCAGGAGGCTTTGACCCGTTATGGCTGCTGCAAACGGACTGGTTATCGCCGAACTCAACCCCGCCGCGAACAAGCCGAATCCAAATAGAACAGTACCCGATGCCCCCATTTTTAATTCCATTGCCTGGGATAGCGCCGTGAAACTGAAAGGACCGTTGACCTGCGTACCGACCGCCATGATCGCTGCAGAAATGATACCGCCGATTATGATGGCAATAACCACCCCCCATCTCATTTCCTGTATGCGCTGACCTTTGCTGATGCCGGAAGCCAGGAAGAGATTGTACGGTACAATCGTAGTGCCGATCAGGCCGATCACCAGCAATGCATTGCCGTTATTGACCCGGGGTCTCATCCCCTCGAGCCAGGCGCCGAAACCGAGGTTGCCGGAAAAAGCCGACCAGATAAAAGCGATGCCCATTAATGCGACCGCCGCCCCCAGAATTCGCGTGATCCAGGCGGTATTGCCCCACCACAACAACACGGCAGCCAGCAGACACAATACCAATGTCAGCCATTGCCTGGGAATTTCGCTGAACAAACCCAATCCTGAAATTGCGCCCAGTATATTGCCCGCCTGGTAGGCCGCACAGCCGAAAACGATGGTTCCGAATAAAATCCACCTCACCCAGCGGCTGTTTCTTTCGTATCTGCGCGCCAGAATTTCACCCAGGTTCATGCCGGATGCAATGGTGACCCTGGCCGCTGCTTCTTGCAGAATGATCGTTGCAAAAATGGAAAATACCAACGCCCAAAGCAGGTCAAGACCGAAGGTTGCCCCGGCATTCGATGCGGTAGTGACAGTGCCCGGACCGATAAATGCCGCTGAAATGACGGACCAGAACAAAACACTGGACAAGCCGCGGTTGAAGGTAACGGATTTCGGCATGGCAGCAGGTTTATCAAAAAATAAGCTAATCGCCTAAAAGATATTTCTCACTTTATAGGGCCGTTTTTGCTGGGATTCGAAATAGGTCCGCATTTGAATTTCCACCACAATACCGATCGTTATGAATTGTACGCCGGCAAGTACCAGCATTACGCCCAAAAGCAGCAAAGGCCGGCCCCATATATCATGCCCCAGCACTTTGAGCACCAGCAGATAAAAATTGATCAGCATGCCCGCAATGAACAAGACCACTCCGGTATTGCCGAACAGGTGCATAGGGCGTTGCATATAGCGTTTGAAAAACAGCATCAGAATGAGATCGCTGACTACTTTGACCGTCCTGTTCAAGCCGTATTTTGATTGACCAAACTGCCGGGCGTGGTGTTTCACCGGCATTTGCGAGATCTTTGCACCTTCCAGAACAGCCAGCACAGGGATGAAGCGATGCAATTCGCCGTACAACCCCAGGTTTTTAGCTATGTCAGCTTTGAATACTTTTAATGCGCAACCATAATCTCGCAGCTTTACCCCGGATGCATTGCGGATAATATAATTGGCAATTTTACTGGGGATCTTCCTCAAAATAAACCCATCCCTGCGGTTTACGCGCTCACCGGCAACCATATCCCAATCCTCTTCTTTCAACAACTTCAGCATTTCGGGGATATCCGACGGGTCATTCTGCAAATCACCGTCCATAGTAGCAATGTATTCTCCTTCGGCGGCATCGATACCCGCCATCAATGCGAGGCTCTGGCCATAGTTTTTCATCAGTTCCAGGACTTTGAGCCGCGGATTTTTCAGCTTTTTCAATTCGCGTATGGTCCCGTCTGTTGAACCGTCGTCCACATAGATCAATTCGAAATCCAGGTCCTGCAATGCATTATTTATCCTTTCAACCAGCGGCTTGATATTTTCTTCTTCATTATAAACGGTGACGACTACGGATAATGTCGGTTGCATATTATTCGGATGTAGAGATCAATTTTCCAATGTCAAAGGTAAGGCGGCCGTGTCGCACCTTGATTTCTCCTGCCTTCTCCATCGGAAATGCCGGATATTGGTCCGGATTGACAATATAGTATCCTTCCGGCAATTTTTGTTCAGATATTCTGGGAATGATTTTGCCCCTGCTTTGAGTCAGGTAGAATGAATTGGTGGGCTGCATGGCTGTTTGGTCGTAGACATAGAATGGGTAATCAGCGAACCGCTTCCCTGCATCAATGGATGTTTGCCTGCATTGGTCCCCGAAATCTTCCCTGTTCCTGTCGGGCAATACAAACCAGTCAAAAGCGATCCGGCCAACCACCAGCATTGCGACAACAAGGGCTATGCGCTCTGTTTTCATCCTGAGGTACAAGTAGGCCAAAACGGAAAAACCAATGAACAGGACACCTGTCTTTAAGCCCAGAAATGGGACCGACCGGGTTCGCTCAAGAAAAACCGGGAGCAAACTGACAACCGGTAGCAGAAAAGCAATGCAGAGAAACAGCTTATCAAGCAATTGAAATTGCCAGCTTTTCCGCGATTCGTGGATTTGGTGAAGATAGATGAACGATGAAAAAATTAGCGGGGCCAACATCAGCAGATACCTCGGATAAACCTCGGGAGATGTCCAGTAAACGAGAATATTGGCGAGAAA
The DNA here is from genome assembly GCA_020636325.1 of Lewinellaceae bacterium. Classification (GTDB taxonomy): domain Bacteria; phylum Bacteroidota; class Bacteroidia; order Chitinophagales; family Saprospiraceae; genus JACJYC01. Next base: position 610,416 of record JACJYC010000002.1, on the reverse strand, counting down.
CGCGATCAGGTTGAAAAAGATAAAAGGGTCCTTTCTGATCCAGGAATAAACATTGCGATGAAAAAAGTAAATGATCATCAGGGACCACGGTAAGAAATGGTACACCATTTCGAGGGGAAAGCTAAGGAAATGCCAAATTGTTTCTTTCCAGCCGAACCGGACGACGGTCCTTTTACTGGATTCCGAGAATAGGGTTTTGAACAATACTTCCAGATCATTATACCGGCTGTAGGCATAGTAATAAAGGCCTAATGTAATGGCCAGGAGCAGGATTCCGGAAATATGGCGCCAGGAGACCAGTTTCCAAAATTGTCTGATATGCAGAAAATAAGCCAGCAGGGTCACGGCCTGAAATACCAGCGCGGGCAGGCCTTTCAATAAAAAGCCGGTTGCCGTTAAAAGGTACGACCATAAAAACAAGGATAGAAACCGCTTCTTTTCTCCCAGATGATAAATGACCATGAAATTGGTGAACACAACCCACGAAAAGCAAATGTCTATCAGCCCGAGCATGGAATCCCAGAATAGAATCCTGCCGCAGGTAATCAGCACCAGCGCGTTCAGCAATGCTATCCTGGGGCCGTAGTGGCGGCGGAAAAAATAGAATAAAGTTGTGCCGTATCCCAGGAGACATAGAACGGTCGGTACCCTTGCACTCCATTCATTTACCTGTCCGGATAGCTGGAAGAATAGCAGAAGGATCCAATTGTATAAAGGAGGTTTGTTGTAATAAAAGGCGCCATGCATAGTCGGAACGACCATGTTTCCCGAAAGTTTCATTTCGAGAGCAACCAAAGACCTGATGGCCTCATCGTCAATGAAGGTGAGCAAACCCAGGTTGATCAGTAAAGCGGGGATCAAAAGGATAAGGACCGCAAGGTAAAGCCAACTCCTGGGTTGTAATTGAACTTTCATCAAAAGGAAAACTAAGCCGCCTCAGGCGGCTGATGATATGCGATAAACTTAGGGGGGCTGCTCGGGCGCCCTCCTGAAAATTACTCTTCTTCGTCTTTTGGGAGGTTGTCTGCCGGGGGCTCCGAAGACGCTTCTATAACGCTTTCCACTTTTTCTTCTTCTGCAGGAGCTTGCGGCTGTTCATCCGGCGGGAAGAGTTTTTCACTGATATCCTCAACCTTATCTTCAATTTTATCGGAAACTACGCTGGCCACTGCTTTCAGGGTATCGACCAGGTCTTCCATAGATTCGCCAATGGCTGTTCCGATTGCAGAAAGTGTACTTTCGCCTTTCTCTTTGGGCTTTTTCTCTTCGGTTTCGCCGTCGCCAGAAAGCGCTTCCGCGGCTTTTTCGAGTTTTTCAGACTGATCCGAACGGGCTTCCTCGGCAGCTTTAATTTCCTGGGCAATTTTCTCTTTGGCCTTTTCTTTGGCCTCCTCGAGTTTTTCCCGTTCCTGCCGTTTGGCTTCTTTTTGTTTGGCGGACTCCAACCTGCGCTCGAGGTCTGTCTTGGTCCGCTCCATTTCGTTGAGTTTTTCTTCTTTGGAACGGATCCGTTCTTCGATCATCAGGATCTTTGCCTGGCGGATTTGCGCTTCCAATTGTCCCTCGGAACGTTCTATCTTTTTGCCTTGGAAAGTAAGGTCATCCCGGTCGCGCTGAATGGATTGCTCCATTTTTTTGATCGCCGAAAGCAGGCCTTCGTAACGGCGATTCAGGCGCTCCAACGCAGATTTATCGTCGCCGGAACCGGAGTCATTACCGCCGAACCGGCGTTCCTTGACTGACTTGAATGTGGCATCGAGCTTTTCCCAGGCTTTTGTTCTGTGTTCCCGGATGAAATCGATATCCCGGAATTTGCGTTGCAAATTTTTCAGGTCTTCGAATAGCGGTTGGAGTCGAAGTCCGTCGCTGACTTTTTGCTCAATTTCCTGGAGGGTATTCAAAAAACTTTCCAGATTTTCCTTGGATTTTTTCCGGAAGCCTTCATCCATTTTGCTCCGCAAGGATTTCAGCTGACCGAAGATCTCGTTGGTGGCGTCGCGGAGGGCATTGGCATGATCCCGGAAAAGATTTTTCTCCTTTACCTGATCCTGGACCTTATTCCAGAATTCACGGATTTCATTCCAACGGTCCTCACTGAAGGATTCCAGCCCGGAGACTTTTTCCTTGATCTCCTCCAGTTCTGATTTATAAGCATCGTACAATTTGGAAGACAGGACGACAAAATGCCATTCGGTCTGCGCCCTTTGGATCAGGTCGCCCCGGTCGACTTTCAGATCATCCGGGAGGATGCTTTCGGTAATCGAAAGCTCGCGTTCCAGTTGGGTATAACCTTCGGGCCATTCCATCGGCGTGTCGTTTCGCCAATCATTCATCATGGTTTGGCTGAACTCTTCAGTTGCGATGGATTCCGGGAAAACGTAGACATTAACCTTGTTATCCTGTGTGCGTAATTCCAATGCTACCAAAACGCGTTCATCCTGTGCGTTAGAACCCCAAAGTACGATCTTGGTCTTCATAAAGGAAAGGATCAATTAATTACAAAAGTATCGTTATAATCAACTTGCAGGCTTTCAATCGGTTGAAATTCAACCAAAGTTAAAAAAGGATTCAAAAATGACCAAATCAGGCCACCTGTTCCTTTTTGCCTACCAGGTTGTGAGCCAGCAAATATTCTGCAATTTGTATCGCGTTGGTGGCTGCTCCTTTGCGCAGGTTATCGGCCACCACCCAAAGGTTAAGTCCGTTGTCGGTCGATTCATCCCGCCGTATCCTGCCGACAAACACCTCGTCTTTGTCTTTGCTGTACAGAGGCATCGGGTATTTATGGTTTGCCGGATCATCCATGACGACAATTCCCGCTGAATCTGTGAGCAGTTGCCGGGCTTCTCCCAGGTCAAAAGGTTTTTCAAATTCAATGTTCACGGTTTCTGAATGCCCTCCATGAACCGGTACGCGAACTGCTGTAGCCGTGATGCGGATGCCCGGATCGCCCAGAATTTTTCTGGTTTCATTTACCAGTTTCATTTCCTCTTTGGTGTAATCGTTTTCGAGGAAGACATCGCACTGCGGCAGGCAGTTTTCAAAGATCGGATAATAGTAAGCCATTTCATCCTGGCTGGGCTGGAAGCCCTTTTTCTCCAGTTGGTATTGTTTCACGGCTTTTACGCCCGTGCCGGTAAAAGACTGGTACGTGGAAATTACAAGCCGCTTAATTTTATAGGCTTTATGCAGGGGCGCCAAGGCTACAACCATTTGAATGGTGGAGCAGTTCGGATTGGCAATGATCTTGTCGCTTTTGGTCAGGATTTCAGCATTGACTTCCGGAACAACCAACTTTTTGTCCGGATCCATCCGCCAGGCAGATGAATTGTCGATAACAGTAGTGCCGGCCGCTGCAAACTTGGGCGCCCATTCCAGCGCGGTTCCGCCACCGGCTGAAAAAATAGCGACATCGGGTTGGGATGCCACGGCCTCTTCCATGCTGATGATCGTGTAATCTTTGCCCTTGAAAGTTACCTGTTTTCCAACCGAGCGAGCGGAAGCGACAGGCAAAAACTCGCTGACAGGGAAATTCCTTTCTTCGAGGACCCGGCACATCACCGTGCCGACTAATCCGGTAACGCCAACAACTGCAACTTTCATGATCGTAAATTCTATTTTAAAACGGCTGGCAAAGATACGGCTATTCCTTTATCTTTAACCTTGTTAGTCGTTATAAAATTGTGATAGTCATGAGCAAACAAGCCTTTCGGGGCAAATGGGGGGAAGGCCTGGCCGTCGATTTTTTGCAAAGAAAAGAATACAAGATTCTGGCTGCCAATTGGCGACACAGAAGAGCGGAAGTAGATATTGTTGCAGAAACCCCTTCCGGCATCCTTGTTTTCGTAGAAGTCAAAACGAGAAGCTCTACCCATTTCGGATTACCTGAAGACTTTGTTACGCCGGCAAAACAACGGCTGCTCGTCTCGGCAGCCTCTGCGTTTATGGAGGCGGCCGGGTATGACTGGGAAATTCGGTTTGACATCATTTCAATCCTTCGGCACAGCGATCAGGATTACGAGATCAAGCACCTGGAGGATGTATTCTGGCCGGCATAGGGGCCGCCATAAAAAAAACCGGACGCTTTACAGCATCCGGTTTCGATTTCCGATATTGATATATTTTGCTTATTTCTCCTCTACCCCATTCTCGGGTTCCTTGTCCTTCCCCAAATACTGCGGCAATTCCATGCCGGCCATGTTAAACAGGTCTTTCATCGGGGGTACGGATTTGTACAATCCGGAGATGAATTTGGAAGTAGAGTTTCCTTCAGCCTCGCCGTTGTTGCCGCCATTTTCCCAGACCGTCACTTTATCGATCTTGATATTCTTGATGGCATCAACTTGTATTTTGACCAGGTCTTCCAATTTATCGGCAATCAGCATCAACACGGCATCTTTCGAATTGCCGCCGGCTGCATCGACGATTTTCTGGAAACCTTCGGCTTGCTTGGACAGTACTTCGTACATACCGCGGGCTTCCGCTTCATTTTTCAGGAAGATGGCATCCGCTTCACCTTTTGCCAGCCGGCGGATCTGTTCCGCCTCGGCTTCGGCATTGAGTTCCTTTTGGCGTTTTGCAATTTCTGCCTGGACAATGACATCGGCTTCTTTGCTGGCCATTTCTCTTTGGGCCCTTGCTGATTCCGCCCGTTTCTCTGCCAGGTATGCTTCTTCCAAAGCTTTGGCAGCCTGTATTTTCTCAGCCGAAGTGGCCTGACTGTTGGTTTCGGCTTCTTTGATCCGTCGTTCGGCATCGGAAGTGGCAACGGCCATTTTGGCCTGGTTTTCCCCTTCGATCGCACGGGACCGGGCCATGGCTTCCCCGATCTTGGCGGCTGATTCGGCCTCGGCTTCCTTAACCCTCAGTTCTGCGCCCGAATTCGCAATGGTCGCCTTGGCTGTGTTGGCGCCTTCGGTTGCACTGGCTTCGGCTTTGGACTCACCTACCTGCGCTTCCGACTCGGCTTTTGATACTTGGATACGCTGCTCTTTTCTTGCCATGGCTTCCCCAATGGAGCCTTCCCGTACTTTTTCAGCTACCCGTACCTTTGCCTCGTTGATGGCCTGGGCTGCGGCTTCTTTACCCAATGCTTCGATGTATCCGGATTCATCCTCTATGTCAGTAACGTTGACGTTGATCAGAGACAAGCCGATCTTCCTCAGTTCGGCGCCTACGTTAGCGGCAACATTGGCCAGAAACTTGTCCCGGTCGGAATTGATCTCTTCAATATCCATGGTCGCCACAACCAAACGCAACTGACCGAATATAATGTCCTTTGCGATATCCCGGATCTGGTCGATGGTTTTACCCAAAAGACGCTCCGCCGCATTTTGCATGACACCGGGCTCATTGGAAATGGCAACGGTAAACCGCGAAGGAACGTTCACCCGTATATTTTGCTTGCTGAGTGCGTTGCGCAAATCCACGTCAATTGAAATAGGTGAAAGATCCAGATAACTGTAGTCCTGGAAAACAGGCCAGACAAAAGCCGCGCCGCCTGCCAAGCACTTGGCTGCTCCGCCGCTGGTCTTACCATAAATTACCAGAACCTTGTCGGAAGGGCATCTGCGATACCTGGATACAAAAACGATGAAGACCAACAGCAACAAGGCTGCCAATCCGCCCGCCAAAATCAAAAATGAGTTCATAAGTATTTGAATTTTAAGGGTTTATAATGTTTTTTCTACCAATAAAGCCTCTTCGAGGAGATCCGTTACCTTAATCTTGGTGCCGGTAGGCAAAGCCGGACCCTCTGTCATGGCATCCCACTCCCGGAGGGCGCCTTTTGTGATGACATGAACCTTTCCTAAACCGGATTTTTCACCCGGAATAGCCAGGTACACTTCGCCTTTTGAAAACAGCGCTTCATCCATTGAAATGGTATGTTCCTGCGCCAGGCCGCTTAATTTGTAAAGCAGCCAGGCTACTGCGAACAATGCCGCCAAACCGGCAAGAAGACTCCAAATCAGCGACCGGCCGAGACTATAGCCCTCTGTCATGAGCAATACCGAGGTCCATCCGCCGAATGCAAGAAATGCAGCAATGCTTTGGGTCGACAGGATAGGCAAATCGATATGGGGCATGTCGACCCCCGCATCGGCATCGATATCCATGTCTGCTCCCAGACCGAACAATGCTCCGATGAGCTGGGCCAGGAGGAAGAGGGTCGCTACGGCGGCTACAGCGGCAATAACCTGACCGCTGAAATCCAGACTATCAAAAAATGAAATCATGGTTGGGTTCCTGCTTTAGGAATTAAACAGCTTTCTCTAAAGCTACTGATTAAAGATCATTATAATATCCCATTCTCGACCAAATTGTTACCAAACTCGACAAAACCTAGTGAGAAAAACTGGAATAAAATTCAACGTTTATTTTTTTGCCGCTCGCCTTCACGGTGAATGCAGGGTTTGCCCTACACCCTCCCCCATCACCTGCTGTCGATTTCGGATGGTTCGAAAACCGCGGGGTTGAAATTTAGAGCGATACACCTCTTTTCCAGGGAATAAAATCATCCTGGCCTAGCCGGACAGCATGTGGAGTTTCTTCTCCGCTCGCTACCTGAATAATGTAATCCAGTAATTTACGGCCCTTGGTTTCTATCGTATCCTCTCCGGAAATGATGGTGCCGGCATCGACATCAATAATGTCTTTCATGTTTGTGGCCAGGACTGAGTTGCTGGACATTTTGATCGTGGGGACAATCGGATTTCCGGTTGGTGTACCCAGGCCCGTAGTAAATACAATTATGTTGGCGCCGGATCCTGCAAGACCAGTGGTGCTTTCAACATCATTCCCCGGGGTGCATAACAGGTTCAATCCCGGTTTTGTGGCTTGCTCGGTGTAATCCAGTACGTCAGTTACAGGAGAGGTCCCACCCTTTTTTGCAGCTCCTGCCGATTTCATAGCGTCGGTAATCAGGCCGTCCTTTATATTTCCGGGGGAGGGATTCATGTCAAAACCCGACCCCGCTTCCCTGGCACGCTGGGCGTATACCGTCATCAAGCCGGAGAATTTTTCAGCCAGATCGTCATTAACGCATCGGTTTATGAGCTCCTGCTCTACCCCATTCAGCTCAGGAAATTCGGAAAGGATGGCAATCCCGTTAAGCGCAGCCAACAGATCAGATGCATAGCCCAGGGCCGGATTGGCTGAAATACCGGAAAACCCATCGGACCCGCCGCACTCCAACCCGACCACCAACTTGCTCAACGGCGCCGGCTGACGGATCGCTTTATTGGCTTCAATCAACCCGACGAAGGTTTGCTTAACAGCTTCAGCAATGTAGTCCCGTTCCGAATTACTCTTTTGTTGCTCAAGAATAAAGAGCGGTTTATTAAAGTTCGGGTCTATTCTCGCAATAGATTCCTCCAATATTTTGAATTGTGCGTTCTGGCATCCGAGGCTTAGCACTGTTGCGCCGGCCACGTTCGGATTGGTGATATACCCTGCCAATAACCTGCAAAGCGCTTCTGCATCCTGACGTGTACCGCCGCACCCGCCATTGTGTTGCAGAAATTTAATGCCATCCACATTGGGGAAAAGCCGGTTGCGCTGAATGGATTTGGCATCTTTGATAATATCGACGGATAATATTTCCTGGGCTGACGCCCCGCTCTGATACAGCTTGATCAGGCTTTGGGTGTCAACGGAGAAATGCCGGTCGGTGACAAAACCCAGTTGCTCCAGCATGGCCTCTTGCATGACCTTGATGTTCCGGTTTTCGCAAAACACCAGCGGCACCACAAGCCAGTAATTCATGGTACCAACCTTCCCGTCCGGCCTGTGGAAACCCATAAAAGTCCGGGATTGAAACTGCGAAATATCCGGTTTTTCCCAGTCGATTCGCCTTTCCTTTACCGCGTATTCACCCGCTGAATGGGTCACATTTTCACGGCTGATCCGGGCGCCCGAAGGGATGGGTTGGGTGGCTTTTCCGACCAGGACACCATACATAATGACTTCATCCCCGGGGGCAAAATCAACTCCCGCAAATTTATGCTTGGATGGAATGTCCTCCAAAAGCGTATAAGTTGAGCCGTTAAGACGAACGGTACTACCTCCCTTCAAGGACTGAAGCGCAACAACAATGTTGTCGGAAGGGTGAACCTTTAATAGTGGACTTTCCATTGAATTACTTGATTTGTGAAATTAAACCTAAAATTAAGGCTATTCTGCCGGATGCCCAAAAGATATGTAAAAGGGTATGTTCCACGTGGAACATACCCTTTTATGCTTGTTTTGACTGATTTTAATGTTCCACGTGGAACATTGAAGCCGGCGTTCAAAGGTTTGCTATTGAATAAAATGGTTTTGGAGCCAATCCTTAAGGGCGGAATATTGGTTGGATACAGGCGTCGATTGTTTATCCAGATGGGCTAAAACAGCCAATCGTTCCGGGATTTCTACAGGCTCGTGAGTAGCAGCTTCAACTTCGTCGATGAATTTTGAGGGATGCGCTGTTTCTAAAATGATGCCTTTTGATGGGCCCTTTTCGTTTAGTTGGTATTCCTTTAGTGCAAGATAACCCACTGCCCCATGGGGGTCGATGGTGTATTGGTATTTTTGGAATACCTCAGAAATGGCGGACCGGGTACTTTCGTCGTCAAATCCATATCCTGAAATAGCGGTTTTCATGGGCGTCCAGGCTGCTTTTTCGGAGGCGCTATCGGCCTGGGTTTCCTGAAAAAGATTGACCATTCTGGCAAAATTGGATGGATTACCTACGTCCATGGCATTGGATATCGTGGCTTTTGATGGTCTTGATCTATACTCGCCGCGCTGCAAATATTCGGGTACTACATCGTTGATGTTGGTTGCGGCAATGAAATGATGGATCGGCAATCCCATTCTTTGAGCGAATAACCCTGCGGTGAGGTTCCCGAAATTGCCGCTGGGGATGCTGAAAACTACCGGGTCTTTAACTTGTCCCAGTTGTTTATATGCTTCAAAATAGTAAAAAGACTGCGGGATCAGCCGTGAAATATTAATCGAATTGGCTGAGCTGAGCCGGAGTTGATTGCGCAATTCCTCATCCAGAAACGCTTGTTTGACCATGGCCTGGCAATCATCAAACGTACCGGCAACTTCCAGTGCAAAGATGTTCTCGCCCAGCGTAGTGAGTTGTTTTTCCTGCAAGTCGCTTACCTTGCCGCTGGGGTACAGAATAACCACCCGGATGCCTGGCGTTTTGTAAAACCCGGATGCCACAGCGCCTCCTGTGTCTCCCGAGGTAGCTACCAGGATGGTCAGCGGGTCTTTTTCTCCGGCATTAAAATATCCCATCAAACTTGCCATGAAGCGGGCGCCGAAATCCTTGAACGCTAAGGACGGTCCGTGAAATAGTTCGAGGACGTGTTTTTGTTCGTCCAGTTGTACCAGGGGCGCGGGGAAAGTCAGCGAACGCTCAATGATAGCCCAAAGGTCGGCATCCGGTATCTCACCCATGAATATGCTCTTGGAAATGGCATACCCGATTTCCTGAAAGCTGTAATTTCCAAGGTTCCTAATGAATGAGGAATCCAGTATCGGAATGATCGCAGGCATGTACAAACCATTATCTTCCGGCAATCCTTTAAATACCGCTTCTTTCAGAGAGACCAGTGCCTGTTTGTTTTTTGTGCTATAAAGTTGCATAGTGCTTAGCATTTTGTAGCGCCTTCCTGGTTTATGGCAGAAATAAAAACCTGATTTCCGATTTTGGCCTCCGTAAAGACTTTGCTCATCGCCTTACCCGCCGTTTCCGCAACCAGGCTGTTGGCGCATAGTGCAAATATTGAAGGACCTGCCCCGGATATGCTGCACCCCAACGCACCTGCATCCAGTGCAGCAGCTTTCACTTCATAAAAATGAGGGATCAATCGGGCTCGTTGGGGTTCAATGATAACATCATTCAACGACCTGCCGATCAACTCGAGGTCGCTGTTGTACAACCCGACAATCAGCCCGCCAAGATTGCCGTTCTGTTCGATGCATTGCTGGAGGCTGACAGTGTCACTCAGGACGTTCCGGGCATCTTTGGTCAGTATTTCAACCTGGGGATGAACCACCGCAGCATAAAGACCTTTTGGAACAGGAAGCCGGTGTACATCAAGGTCCTTGTTGCTTCTGATCAGAACCATTCCGCCGATTAAGGACGGGGCGACATTATCCGCGTGATAAGCGCCGTCGGCAATCTGTTCGCCCAATACGGCAAAAGGCAATAAAGCTCTTTTTTCCAGCGGCCGGCCCAGCAACTCATTTACGGCCACAACCGCGCCGGCCGCACTGGCTGCGCTGGACCCCAGTCCGCTGCCGAACGGCATTTTTTTATGGATTTCCATTTCAATGCCGCGCCCCGTTTCTCCAAGGTATTCCAACAGCTTTAGTGCGGCAAAACCGGCCGTGTTCTTTTCCGGCTCCATGGGTAACTTCCCTTTTGCTCCGGTTATCTGGGTGATCCTAAAACCGGGAGTTTCGGAAAGGCGAACAATAATTTCATCCCCCGGCCGCTCCAGAGCAAAGCCCAGGATATCGAAACCGGCCGCTACATTGGCTACAGATGCGGGAGCGAAAACCTTGATCCCTGGATTCATTTTATAACAATATATTTACAAAAAAAATATTATGACAGATATTCGCCGATTTGAATGATCTCAGCAAAAACACCGGCGGCCGTAACTTCCGCACCCGCCCCGGGCCCGCGGACCACAAGGGGACGGTCCTTGTACCGGTCGGTTGTGAAAACCACCATATTGTCGCTGCCGCTCAGCATATAAAAGGGATGATCAGGGCTTACCGCTTCAAGGCCGATGGATGCTTTGTCGCCGTCGAGTTTGGCGACCATGCGCAGAACCTTACCCTCGGCGGCGGCTTCCGCCCGGAGGTTTTCGAAGTATGGATCCGCATTTACCAGCTCTTCAAAGAAGGACGCAACATCCGGTGCGTTCAGGCAAGCCTCGGGAAGCATATTGTGCAGCACTACATCGTCAGACTCCATGGCCAAACCGGTTTCACGGGCCAAAATCAGGATCTTGCGTTTGATGTCTGCACCGCTGAGGTCGACACGCGGGTCCGGTTCCGTATATCCCCTGTTCTTGGCTTCGGTCACGATATCGCTGAAGCGAATGCCTTCATTAAAAGAATTAAAGATGAAGGACAAGGATCCGGAAAGCACGCCTTCAATCTTCAGAATCCGGTCACCGCTGATGATCAGGTTGTAAAGCGTTGAAATTATAGGAAGGCCGGCGCCTACATTGGTTTCATATTTAAAGAGCACGCCTCTTTTTTCGGCAATTTTCTTGAGCCGGAGGTATTGCATGTAAGAACCCGACGTCCCCATTTTATTGGGCGTAGAGATGGAAATGCTGGAGTCCAGAATGTTTTCGTAATACGCCGCTACCTTTTCATCGGCGGTGTTATCAATAAAAATGGTATTGGACAGGTTATAAGACTTCATCTTGTCGATAAAGGCATTGATGTTGGTCGGCAATTCCGCAAGATCCAGCTGTCCTTTCCAGTCGGCAAGATCCAGTCCGTTCTCGTCGAAGGTCATTTTGCGGGTATTGGCCAATCCGACGATCTTGATTTCCTGCGTTCTGCTTTCCTTCAAAAAGGCGGCATTTTCGCGAATCTGCTTGATCAAGGTGCTGCCGATCAAGCCTACCCCAACCATGAATAAATGCAGCTCTTGCGTATCTGACAAGAAAAAGGCTTCATGGAGGGCGTTCAGGGCTTTGGCTTCATTCTGTTTGTTGACAACAACGGAAATGTTAAGCTCGGATGACCCCTGGGCGATGGCAACGGCATTGACACCGTTTTTGCCCAGCGCCTGAAACAATCTGCCGGAGATCCCCGGCTGGTAGCGCATATTTTCTCCGATGATGGCTACGACCGACAGATCCAGTTCTTCTCTTACCGGATCTACGATCCCGGATTGCATTTCAAACTCAAATTCCTTCTCGATCCGTTTACGGGCCTTAGTCGCCATCGAGGGTTGGATGGCAAAACTGATGGAATACTCCGAAGACCCCTGGGTGATGAGGATAATATTGATACCCGCCTGCGCCAAAGAGCTGAACAGCCGGCCGGCTATACCCGGCACCCCGAATAATCCGCCGCCGGATAAGGTCAGCAAGGCAACGGACTCAATAGACGATATGCCTTTTACAGCAGGCCCCTTCGGATCAGCTTGTCTGGACACCAAGGTACCGGGAAAGTCAGGATTGAAGGTATTTTTGATGTAGAGCGGAATCTCCTGTTTCAGCGCCGGCTGAAGGGTAGGCGGATAGATCACCTTGGCGCCGAAGTGCGACATTTCCATGGCCTCGGCATAGGTCATGGTGGGAATGGTGAATGCCTTTTTTACCTTTCGGGGATCGGCTGTGAGCACGCCGTCGACATCGGTCCAGATTTCGATCGAAACGGCGTTCAAGCCGGCTGCCAGAATAGCAGCCGTGTAATCGGATCCTCCGCGACCCAACGTAGTGGTCAGTCCGCCTTTGGCACTGGCAATAAAGCCGGTAACCACCTGGACACCTGGATTCTCGGCATAATACTTCTGGATATTCTTGTTGGTCAGCTCGAAATCAACCTTGGCCGAGCCAAAAGATTTATCGGTTTTGATGATTTTCCGGGCATCCAGGTAAGCGGCATTGATCCCGATTTGGCGCAGGTAATGCGCTATGATAAAGGAGGAATTTCTCTCTCCGAAGCTCAGCACATAATCCAGGGTTCTGGCCGACGCTTCCCGAACCAGGAAAATTCCGTAAAGAAGATTGCTGAGCACCTCATGATTGTTCTCCAGTTCGGGGAGGACCGCCTTGAGCGCATCGCCGGTCAGGAGGTTCTTGGCCGCTTCGAAGTGCCGGTTGCTGAAATCCGTCACGAGGTCGTGATAGCTTTCATCTCCATCGGCAGCCCGTTGGCTCATGGAGATCAGCGAATCGGTTACCCCGCTGAATGCGGAAAAAACGACGGTGAATTGTTCACCCCTGCTGTAATAATTTTTGAGGATATCTCCGATCCCCCGGATACGTTCAGGTTTGCCAACGGACGATCCGCCGAATTTTAATACTTTCATACCCTTACCGAAAATAGGTGAAAACTGAATTGGCGATTTGGTTAGGCACTCCGGCTGCAGGAATCTGCTGCTTCACGGACGGGCAAAGGTACTGTATTTGATCAGGTTAAAAAACAGAAAACAAAAAATATAGCTTCCTGAGAACTAGGTAAGTATAAAGGAAGTAAGCCTGTTCAGGGATTCTTCCTCCTTTTGGCGCATCAGCGTGCTTTCTTCCGGCGTTTTATCCTTGTACCCGCACAGGTGCAGCACGCCGTGGATCATAACCCGCCGGAGTTCCTGCTCGAAAGCGGCATTGAACAGGCCGGCATTTTCCCGGACCCTGTCGATACTGATGAAGATATCCCCCTGAATGCGAGGAGGGGCTGCATAGGGAAACGTGATCACATCGGTAAGATCGTCATGATCGAGGTACGTTACATTGATCTGGTGGAGATGATTGTCGCTGCAAAAGATAAAGTTCAGGAAATCCAGCTCGCTGTTTTCAGCGGAAATGACAGATGAGATCCAGTTTGAGATAGCCGGAGCATTAGAGAGTTCGAAGTCAATATCTTCGGAAAAAAAGGTGATGGGTTCTTCCTGACCGGCTGCATCGGGATTCGGGAAGAAGTCCGGCCCGGCCGGCGTCATAGCATAAAGAGCATTTCTACCGTACTGCCGTTGTTGTCGAATTTGATCCGGTCGGAAAGTTGTTGCATAAGAAAAACGCCACGGCCGCCGCATTTGCAGATATTGTCCGGCGTGGTTGGATCGGGAATGCTTTGGAAGTCAAACCCGCGGCCTTCGTCGGATACCCGAATGGCGAGGGAGGCATCATTTTTTTTCATGCTGATGCGGACAGACTTGGACTCGTCGTTCCGGTTGCCGTGTATAATAGCATTATTGACAGCTTCGGTAACGCTTATGAGGATATTCCCGTATTGATCCGGGCTCAACTTGTACTTTTCGACGGCCCTCTTTACAAAGGGCTCTAATTGTGAGATATTGCGTGGGTTGGAAGTAAGTCTCAACATAGTCGATTTAGCGCTCATTTGCAAAACCTTACAAAAATAAGCTTTTTTTCAAAATGATGCAATAGGCAGGCGCCGTATTGCTTAATAAAATCTGTATTTGGACGCAAAATCTGGATATTAGTCACACTAAAGGGGTAGGGTTTCAAGGGGATATTGTGCCAGAGGGTCGGCTTAAAAAGGCTGAAAAACCGACCCTCTGGCGCTCATTTACTGGGCTGATTTAAGGGTTTTGAAGTACTCGTCGACCAAGGATTTGTAATAGGGTTTGAGCGACGGAGAAACGGAGCGGTACATCTCAATTTCGGATTCGCGTTTTTTGAGGTATTCTTCGAGCGACGGCGGCATTTTCCGCTCTTTCTGAGAAGCGGCTTCCGCTTTTCGCTTGTTGTCGTATTCCCGTTCCCGTTCGGCTTTTTCGTGTTCCAGCAAACGGGTCAGAATTTCGGCCTGGCGCTCCATCATTTCATTGGTCAATTGTTTGTTGACCAGTTCGGTTTCGGTTTGATCCATTTTATCGATCAGGTCCTGGAGGGATTTGTCGCCCTGGCCTTTTTGCTGCATTTCCTTTTGCTTTTCGCGCAGTGCATTGCGGAGCGCGGATTGTTTGGCCGCCATTTTGGCAAATTCCTCGCTGGAGCCTTTCCCGCCCTTTTTGAGCGCGTCCCTCATTTGCTGCATCTGCTGGTTAAGCTGTTCCTGACCCTGGCTCATCTTGTCTTTGGGCACATTGCCGTTTTTGCCCTGCCCGCCGGGGTTGGTACACATCTGCTGGCCGGACATCATACCGGACATTTGCTGTTGCATCTGGTTCATGACCTCACTGAGCATGAGTGCCAGGTCGTTTACGTTTTTCATGATGAGCTGCTGGTTGTCGGCAGCCTGAGATTTGCGGCGATCTTCGAGGTCTTCAAGGGTCGTCCGCATGTTACTTTTTATTTCGGTTACTTTCTCCGTAACGAAAGATTCGATCTGATAAACGCGTTTGCTCAGCGCCTGCAAGGTATCCTGGACGAGCCTGAAATCATCTTCCAATTTGAATTGCTGCTGAACAAGTTCAACGTATTTGGGCGTACTGACTTCTACATCGTCGAAGGATGCGATCAGGTCTTCCTGATCGAAAGAAAGGCCGACCAGGTTTTCCAGCAATTGCCGCAGGGACTGCATGTCTTCCTGCATTTGCTCCATTTCCTGCGACTGCATTTGCATCGCCATGGACATGGCCATGCTTTTCATGTTCTTTGCCGCGTTTTTCTGGGATTTGGAGGCTTTGCTGTTCTGATTTTGCTGGATCTGCTCCTGACTTTTTTCCATATCCTGCTGGATGTCCTGCATTTCCTGCTTGAAATCATCGATATCCTTAGGCGACTCAAGGTCCTGGTTTTTCTCCTGGATATCCTCCATTTTTTCCTGAACGTCTTCGAACTTCTCGTTCAGTTCTTCCTGTTTTTTATCGAGTTCTTCCTGTGAAAGGTCCTTGTTTTCTGTTTGATCGCTGAGTTTTTCCTGTTCTTCAGCCAGTTCCTGAAGTTTGTCCAGCGTTTCCTGCATTTCTTTTTCCAGCTCCAGGTTTTTGTAGAGTTCGAGCAGGCGGTCCAGTTCTTTTTCCACTTCTTCATCATTAAACTGGACATCTTCCATCATTTCCAGGGCATTGTCTTTTTCCAACTCCTGGAGCATGTCTTCTATCTGTTGCATCAGCTCCTTCATTTGATCGCTCATGACCTCGTCAAAAAGCTGTTGGAGCTGCTGTTGTTTTTCCATTATTTTTTGATCCGTCTCGGAGTATTCCTGCTGGTTCTGAAGGTTTTCCTGAAAATCCTGTTTGGCCTGATCGATCTGTTTTTGGAGTTCTTTCTGGCGATCCAGCATTTTCTCCAGGTCTTTTTTGCTTTGCCAATCCAGATCGCGTTCCTGGAGCAATTTTTCGCGCATTTTCTTCATCTCCTCCTGGATCTTGCGCGATTCCTCCATAGCGTCGCTCAGGTTTTTTTTGATCTGTTCGCTGTTTTGGTCGGCCATGGCTTCAAATTCTTCTACCGTGGGCATTGCAAACAGGAAGGGGTTTGTCTTGGCGGATTTGCTGCCGTTGACGCCGTCGTTGTCAAATACTTCAAAATAGTAGGTTACCTGGTCGCCTGGTTTGAGTTCCAGGTCAGCCATATTGAACGTGTAGTCATAGCGGATTTCCTTTCCGTCGGGTTTCGGCATTTTTACGCTGTGGAGTTCGCCTTCTTCGCCTTCACTGGGCCTGACCCGGTAATTGAAGGATAAGCTCAGCAAGCCGTAATCATCGGAGGCGTCACCAACAAAAAACAGGAGTTTCCTGTCGGTGCTGTCCACAAATTTTTCAGCCTTTATAGTCGGATAAAGGTCGGGGATAATAGAAAGCGTATAGCTGATGGAATCGGCATTGGGCAGCGCCTTATTGGAGATGTAGAGTTTGTACGCTTCATCCTCCATTGCCCGCTTCTTGAAGGTGAACAGGTCATCGCTGAAGCGGTTGGCGGATTCTGACTTTCCGTTTTTTGAAAAGAACAGGTTGATGGCGTCTGTATTTTCTGAGTTGAAAATCCAGTCAATATTGGTACCGACGGGTACTACAAGGTCGCCGATGCTGTTAAGCGTTTCGTCTTTGCGCAGGGTATAGGACGGGTAGTCGAGTTTGACCTCAAACCCGGCGAGATTTGGCCTGCGAAGGACTTCGAGGTTGTACTCCCTGGAAGAAACGCCGCTGGAATAGAGGTGGAATTCCGTTTCTTTCTGCACGTTGTTGAACCGGTAGCTGAACCGGTTGGGGGCGTCTTTGGTCAGGCGGTATTGGTAGCCTTCAATTTCAATGAAAGCATCGTTGGGCAGCTGGTTGCCGTCCACTTCAACAGATAAAAGATAGTCTTCGAACTGAACGACCTGCAAAGCATCGGCATTGACGTTGAAATGGAACGGCGCCGGTTTTTCATATTCCCGGCCGTTGTGCAGCAGGCGGGAAGCGCTGTCCTTGATCATCGTCGGAGCGGCAAAGAGCAGGACGAGGAGCAATAGGAGCGGCGGCAGCGCATAGCGAAGATATTTCTTATTCTGACCGAGGTTGATGGCCGATTTGAAGGGAACCAGTTTGATTTCCTCGGATTTCTGGTCGATACTGGCGAGGATAAGATCCCTTTGATCCTGGGCATCGGCTTGTTGCTTGAGCTGGAGTATGTTGAGCAATTTGTCCTTTACATCGGCAAAGTGATTACCGATGATTTGGGCGGCCTGCTCGTGGGAGATGATCTTGCCCAGGTGGAAGTAGTGAAACAAGGGCCGCAGGACCCAGCCGTAGAGGGACAGGGCGCTGATGCCCAGGAAAGAAAAGAACATGACTTTCCGGACACCTGTATTGAAGTAAAACTCATTTTCAAGGAAAGTTATCCCGAGGAAGAAAACGAGAATCACCGCAATGCTGTAAAGCGCACCCCTGATGACCTGATTGACATAGTATTTGCGGATAAACTGGTCCAGTTTCTCAATCAACAGTCGGTAATTATTCGCACCACTCATAATAATAGTATGGATTAAGCAAGCTCAAACAAAACAAGGCGTTGAGGCCTAGTTAACAATAACGCGCAAAGCTGGCAAAATGATTCATCGGGTTTACAGAACAAACACCGAAGATAAGAGAAAAATAAAGAGGTGTCAATAGGCTTAAGGCAAAAAATGCGGCTTTTGTCGCAGAATACAGGGTTAAAAAGCGGGTAAACGGGAACTTTAACTAAAATAAAAAACCCGGCGCCGGGGAAAACAGGTACAGCGTCGGGTTTTATACGTGCGAAATGAAAATATATCAGTCTTCTGAATTCGATTTTTGCAGATAGAGTTCAAGCGCCATGGTCATTGACGGCGCTTCCGGCGCCGGCGCTTTGATGTTTACCGTAAGGCCGCGGTCTTCAACGGCTTTGCTGGTGCTGTTGCCAAAAACGGCGATCCGGGTTTCATTTTGTTTAAAATCCGGAAAATTATCATAAAGGGATTTGATGCCCAGCGGACTAAAGAAAACCAGCACGTCGTAGGTTACGTCGCTGAGGTCGGAAAGATCGCTGCTGACGGTTTCGTACATGAGGGAGTCCTGCCAGTCTAGCCCGAGTTCGTCGAGGTATTGGGAAACATCCTTTGCTCCGAGGTTGGAGCAAGGGAGCAGGAATTTTTCATTCTTATGCTTCTTGAGTGCGCTGGTCAGATCCTGGATCACGCGCTTACCTGCAAAAACCTTGCGTTTGCGGTAGACGATGAACTTTTGGAGGTAATTGGCAATGGCTTCCGTCAGGCAAAAATACTTGGTCTCCTGCGACATTTTGATCCGCATTTCTTCGCAGATCCTGAAAAAATGGTCGACGGAGTTTTTGCTGGTGAGGATGATTACAGAAAACTCGTCAGGACGGATACGTTGCTTGCGGAATTCCTTTGCAGGCACACCCTCGACATGGATAAACGGCCGCCAGTCAATGGTGAGGCCATATCTCTTCTCTAGTTCATAGTAAGGGGAGCGCTCTGGTTTGGGTTGAGAGACCAGAATGGTCTTCACTTTTTTGAATGTTTCTTCTTTCGCTTTAACGTTTGCCGCCATTCAACAAAGATGTTTTTTAGAAAAAACCTGCCGGTTAAAGCAAATGGTTGACACCCCACTTGTATAACACCAGTACAGGCGCTATTTCGACGGTGCAAATATACAACAAAAAGTGAAATATATGGGAAAAAAGGAAACGATTTGCAATAAATAATCCCCTGACGGTCCTCAGAAGATACACAATAGCCAGAAATGCGGCACAAGGCCATATAATATATGGAATTATTTTCTCAGATCCGAAAGCGAGGAACAGATTGACAGGCGTCAGAACGAGCCCGATCAGCAGGTTGAAAACCATAATGATAAAACTGTAAAACCTGATTTCCTTGCCGATAGGAAAGATGAAACCCAGCAGGGACAAGATGAAGTGCTTGATTGTGAGCAATCCGGCCGCAAAAAGGAAAACCGTCAGGATCTGCCAACCCGGCGAAAGGGATACCACCAGGCCGTAATGGTGCATCACCAGATAAGCTAGGGTGCTGATATTGAAGAAAAACAATAAATACAACAGGAAATAGGGGAACAGGCCGCCGTTCTGACGGTCGCGGAAGGCGATATTGAGCGCATTGGAATTGAACGGCCCTACAAAAGAGTGATTGACCGCCTGCCTGAAAAGGGTAGCCAGGATTGTGAGCACGAGCAGGCTGCCCAGGGTGATCACCAGCAGAAAGCGGGTATCTATGGGCTTGGCGGGTGCAGGCTTATCAGCTGATGCGACCGCAGCAGAAGGCTTGATCTTGATGTTGAACAGCGGCGTTGAAACCGGCGCAATCAGGTCGAACGGGTTGCCGTTTTTATTGACGGAATCTATCGGCGGAGACAGGGGCGCCTCTTTGATCCTGTAGGTCAGGTCAAATGGATTTTGGGTTTTCTGGGCGGGCAAAATGCGACCTGTGGTGCACATGACAACCAACAGAATGCAAACGCGGGTAAATAATTTTCCAATCAAGGCCGTTATCCTTATTTGTTGCAAATATACATATTTGTTAATTCTGTCTGAATGGTTGTTAATGGCCGGTTAATCCCCGCCCCGAAAACGGATCAGGTACTAACTTTAAGGCTGTAAGCACGATGATACAGGAGCAGCGACATGAATAACAAGACAGTAAAACGGGTGGTTATCCTGGGGGTGGTGGCGATGGCGGGCATTATTGCCATACAGTCGTATTGGGTGATCAGTACCTGGAATATTAATGAGGTTGAGTTCAATCAGAAGGTTAACCTGGCTTTGTTCAATACGGCAAAGGATCTCGCCGACCTGACCGGGGCTTCATTGCCGGCCAGGGACGTAGTTAAACAACGGACGACCAATTATTATATCGTCAACGTGGCGTTTGAGATAGATACCAGTACGCTTGAATATTTCCTGCAAAGGGAGCTTGAAAGCCTGGCCATTAACATCGATTATGAATATGCGGTGTTCGATTGCCATAATGACCAAATGGTTTACGGGAATTATGTGAGTTATTCGCCGGAGGAGAAAAAGCATATTCAATTGGGTAACCTGCCGAAAGACAGTGAGTTTGTGTACTATTTCGGCGTCAAGTTTCCGGCCAGGTCGGGGTATTTGTTCGGGAAAATGCAGCTTTCCATCTTTTTTTCCATTATTCTGCTGGTCACGGTCGTGTTTTTTGCCTATGCCATGGCCGTAATGCTCCGGCAGAAACGGCTTTCGGAAATGCAGAAGGACTTTATCAACAACATGACCCATGAATTCAAAACGCCGATTTCGACCATCAAGATCTCATCGGATGTGCTGTTGAATAACGACCTCGTGAAATCGGATAACCGCCTGATGCAGTACGCCGGCATCATCCGGGATCAAAATCAAAGACTGAACAGCCAGGTGGAAAAAGTCCTGCAGTTGGCCCGGATAGAAGGGCGGCAGTTCCAGCTTAAAAAAGAAGATATTGTTCTACAGGAAATCATTCCGCTGGTCACGGCCAGTTGCATGATCGCCGTTGAAAAAGCAGGCGGAAAATTGACGGTTCATCTGCCCGAAAAACCGGTGGTTATATCTGCGGATCGCCTCCATCTCACGAATATCCTCCATAACCTGCTGGATAACGCTGTGAAATATTGCCGGGAAGTGCCGGTCATCCATGTTGAGCTGGAGATTCGCCCCAAGAAAGCCGTGCTGAAAATTACCGATCAGGGGCTGGGTATTTCCAAATCCCACCAATCCCATATCTTTGAAAAATTTTACAGGGTTCCTACGGGGAACGTGCACAATATCAAAGGCTTCGGTCTGGGGTTATTCTATGTCAAGAACATTTGCAGAGCCCATCGCTGGAGCCTGGACCTGGAGAGTGAACTCAATCAGGGTACGGTCATTTCGATCGGATTTCCTCAGGCATCAATATAATGCGTCTCATTGTTGAAAGACTGGAGCACCCAAAAATGAATGTATGAAGAATGCACATTTACTATATGTGGAAGATGATGAGAGTCTGAGTTTTGTAACGCGCGACAACCTGGAGCTGCAGGGGTACAAGATCACCTACTGCGCCACCGGCAAGCATGCCCTGGAACAGATTCGAAACCAGGATTTCGACTTGTACATCCTGGATGTGATGCTGCCGGATATTGACGGTTTCAGCCTTGCGAAGGAGGTGCGAAAGAAAACCGCTCATGCGCCGATCCTTTTCCTTACAGCCAAATCGCTGAAAGAAGACCGGATTTACGGCCTGCGGCTCGGGGCGGACGATTATATTACGAAACCGTTCAGCATCGAAGAGCTGATATTGAAGATCGAGGTCTTCCTGAGGCGAAGCAAGGTGGTCTCCCCCGATTTCAGGAATATCTATTCGATAGGCTGTTATGTTCTGGATTACCGAAATCTGTTGCTGACCATTGAGGATGCTCCGCGGCGGCTCACCCAAAAGGAAGCGGACCTGCTTCGTCTTTTCATAGAAAACAAGAACCAGGTGCTCAAGCGCTCACAGATCCTTGAACAACTCTGGGGAGAAGATGATTATTTTATGGGAAGGAGCCTGGACGTTTTTATCTCCAGGTTGCGGAAATACCTTCAGGACGACGAAACCCTCCGAATTGAAACCCTCCATGGGGTCGGATTCAGGCTGTCAGAAGATCGGGTAGGCGTCTAAGTGCCTGAAAATTTTAAATTTATCCGTCATGTATGGTTTTTTTCAATAGTGATTATATCTTTGCACTCCCTTTTATGTAGGGAAGGAAAAAAATCAGATACAAACTCTCAAAACAAGTACAAGGTTTTGCAGGGGATTACTGGTAAAACTTTTTAGAATAATGGCTCTAATTGGAAAGATCAGAAAGAATTATTGGCTCCTGGTGTTGCCGGTTGCGCTGGCACTGGGCGGGTTCATTATTATGGATGCGATGAGCCAATCGACCAGGGGGTCAATGGGGTCTCAACTCTTGTTGGGCAAGGTCGGCAAGACTAAGATCGACCGGATGCAATTCGAGCGCATTTACGGCGTGCTTTACAGCTCTGGTGATCCGTATCAGAACCGCAACGCTTTGTGGAACTGGTATGTGGAAGACGCCATTCTGCAACAAGAAGCGGATGCACTGGGGATCGGCGTCAGCAACGCGGAAGTGGTTGACCTTGAGTTTGGCCCCAATCCCAGCCCGATTATCGTTCAGCGTTTTCCGGATCAAAATATTCCGGGGACGGTCAACAGGGACCAACTCAATATGTTCAAGTCTCTGATCGAAAACCCGCAACAACTGCAACAGGCCATCAGTACCGGCCAGTTGGGGGCGAGCTTCCCGGACTTCTGGAAGCACCAGGAGAAAGAAATCGTCAAAAGCCGCCTTCAAACCAAAATAGCCAACCTGGTATCCAAGGCCATGTATACGCCCAACTGGATGGCGGAAATGCTGTTTGCGGAACAAAATCAACCGGTAGACTTTTCCTATGTAAAGGTCGGTTACGGTGACATTGACAATACGGATGTTACCCTTGAAGATAAGGATTATCAAAGCTATATCGCCGAAAACGAAGCCAAGCTGCGGAAAGAAGAAGAAACACGCATTTTAAAATACGTTTCTTTTGATGTTGTTCCTACTCCTGCGGACTCCGCAGACCTGAAGAAGCGCATCGCTGAACTGATTCCGGGACTGGAACAAGCGGCTCCCAGTGAGGACTCCTCTTTTGTTTTGCGGAACAAAGGGGTGATTACCGGGATGTATATGAAAAAAGATGACCTTGCCGGCATGACCATTGCCGATACGGTTTTCAAAATGTCGGCCGGCCAGGTTTACGGCCCATATCTCGACAACGGAGCATATCAGGCTGTAAAGGTTCGCGACCGGGTGATGATGGCTGATTCGGCTGATTCCCGCCATATCCTGATCCAGGCATCTACGCCGGCTCAGTTCAAAACCGCGGAAAAACGGATCGACAGCCTCCGGAACGTGCTGGCGTCCGGGGCAGCCTCCTTCGATTCGCTGGCCATTAAATTCAGCCAGGACCAGGGCAGCGCTGCCAAAGGCGGGAAATATGAGAATACCGCACCCAATACTTTTGTACCGCAGTACAACAGGGTGCTTTTCATAACGGGTGAGATCGGCAAGATCTACAAAGTGAAAACCGATTACGGCTGGCACCTGATAGAAGTCCTTCGCCGGAGCGCCAGCAAGAGTGAAAGAGTGGATCTGGCTTTCCTTTCGGAAGAAATCATCCCCTCCAGGGAAACGGAAAACGCCGTTTATCAGAAAGCGACTGCTTTTCAATCCGATAACCAGAGCCTGGATGCCATGACGAAAGCCGCCGTGGCGGAAGGTCTTCGTGTGGAAACCTCTCCGGCGCTGGAAAAGGTTGCCAGCACCATCGGCACCCTTGGGTCGGGAGAAGAATCAAGAGAGATTGTCAAATGGGCATTCGGCGCCGGCGTCGGCGATGTTTCGCCCAAAGTGTATACCTATAAGGATCCTGCCGGGTTCTTTGACGGCAAATATGTCGTTGCAGCGCTTTCCGCTATTCAGAAGGCCGGGCTTCCGAGCGTGGCGTCTGCCAAGGAAGAACTGGAACAGGCTGTGATTACCTGGAAAAAAGGCCAGATGATCAGCGCCAATTTGAAAGGCAAAGACCTTGCGGCCGCTGCGAGCGAATATAAAGTCGCGATTGATACGGCCAGAAATGTCAACTTCGTTCAGGGCGATATTCCGAACCTGGGGCGCGAACCGGCAGTTGTCGGCGCAGCCTTCCATCTTCAACCCAACCAGACCTCCGGCCCCGTTATCGGAGAAGGCGGTGTGGTATTGGTACAATTGCTGAGCAAGCCCGAAATTCCCGCTG
Source organism: Lewinellaceae bacterium (assembly GCA_020636325.1). Lineage (GTDB taxonomy): Bacteria > Bacteroidota > Bacteroidia > Chitinophagales > Saprospiraceae > JACJYC01. The sequence continues at coordinate 586,459 of JACJYC010000002.1, read as the reverse complement.
CGACCAACCTGCCGTTGATGCGCCAGCTTCAGAACACGTCCCTGCGTTCGCAGGTGAATGCGCGACTGATGACGGCAATTAAGAAGCAGGAGAAAATCGTAGACCGAAGAGCGATGTTCTATTAATCATAATCTGCTTTTGCGGGCAGCCTGAAATGGGTTGGGAAGCATCGGTTTCTCAACCCATTTCAATTTGTTGAAAGGAGCCCCCGAGCCTTGGTCGGAAAGAATTTTTTAACCATCTTTGGGCCGGAAAACCGCAAGGACCAAACATAAAATACACATTAAAATGTCAGAAGTTACCAACGCCGGAAAAAAAGGCTACTGCCTGATGTATTTTTTAATAGCTCTTTTCTTGTTCATCATTCTTTGGACAGCTATTTACAAATATAATTTCCGGTTTTTGCAATAGATCAACAGCCCTGAACCATTGCGGGAAGCCCATTGCAGGAAAGTCCCCTTTCCCAATGCGATGTACCGACAGGGGCAACGATATTATCTAAGAGGAGATCGAAGCCAGGAAATCCAGGGTTTGGTCCAGGCTCTTCAGGATATGGACGTTATCTTTGGAAGAGACGTTTTGAGCCACAACCTGGTATCCGGTGATCAGCAACTCGCAGTCAGGCAAAATATCTTTCAGCCGATCAATATACCTTTGTGCCGGCTCCCGGGCAAAAGTTTCCGAAATCATTGTAAATATATAGGCAGGCTTGTGGATCCGGCAGGCGTCAAGCAGGTCGGTCAAGGAGATGTCCTGCCCAATGTAGATTACCTGTTTTTTTCTGGCCTTGAGCAGGTAATGCATAAACAACAGGCTTAATTCCTGTTTTTCTCCTTCAGGCAGATAAAGCATAAACTTGTTGGCATTGCCACCCTGAACCAGGGGCTCCCGATCGATCGCCGCGATCACTTTTTGCCGGATCAAAAAGCTGATGAAATTCTCTTGTACCGGATCAATCGACCCTGTAAGCCAGAGTACGCTCAAGCGGTCCAGAAACGGATAAATGACCTCAAGCATGGTCCGTTCGAAGCCTATCCGCCGGGTGTTGAAGGTGACGATCCTGTCAAATTTATATTCATCCATTTCCATCATGGCCAGGGTCAGTGCATCAATCTGAGCATCTTCCCGGACATCCAGGTTTGAAATTTTCGAAACCTGCTCTTCCACTTCCTGCGGACTCATGGAAGCGATCTTTGAGATCTTGATGCCGCTCTTATTCAGCAAGGCTACATTCAGGACGTATTTCAGGTCGTCGTCTTCGTAATACCGGATATTGGTATCGGTGCGTTGCGGGGTGATCAATCCGTAACGCTGTTCCCATATCCGTAGGGTGTGGGCCTTGATCCCTGATAGTTTTTCCAGATCCTTTATAGAATAAACGGCCACGGTTTTATGTATTTAAAGCGCAGGATTATCTTTTACATTCGGAATAATAGAAACCCGGCAAAGGGTCACTTGCCTGAAAATCAAAAAACTAACATTAAGACACTGAAAATGTTTAGGGAAAGGATTTTATTTTCTCACAAATGCTGCCAGGCCAGTGCGGCAGCGCCCAAAACCGCGTCATGGGCGCCGCCGACTGATGACAGCAATAACCGGACCTTGCCTCTGAATGCCGGAAAAAGCCGCGCGTCCATGGATTCCTGCGTTGGAACGAGCAGAAGGTCTCTGGCATGTGTCAGGCCTCCGGTAAGAATGACCGCTTCAGGGTTGAAATAAGCCACCAGGTCGGCCAGTTTGGTGCCGAGTATATTGCCGGTATAGGTAAACGCTTCCTTGGCAATGGGGTCTCCGTCCAGTGCGGCCTGGGCGATCATTTCTCCATCGAGTTCGTGATAATTATAACCCCGGAGTATGCTGTCCACCTTGCGGTCGGCCATCAGCTTGAATACGGTACGCTTGATGCCGGTTACGGAAACGTAGGTCTCCAGGCACCCTGAAAGCCCGCAGTTGCAGTTGCGGCCGTCGGGGCGTACGTTGACATGACCCATTTCGCCGGCAAGGCCGTCCTGGCCCAGAAGCAGTTTGCGGTCGACCACGATACCGCTGCCAAGTCCGGTACCCAGGGTAAGTACGGCGAAGTTTTTCATTTCACGGGCTATGCCGAAAACCATTTCGCCCAATGCGGCAACATTTGCATCGTTGGTGGCGACAACGGGCAGGTTCAGTTTTTCGTGGATGGCCGGCGCCAGCGGCGTGATCTCGCCCCAACTGAAGTTATGGGCGCGTTCCATATTGCCGGTATAAAAATTTACGTTAGGCGCCCCGATCCCGACACCTTTGATTGAGATCTGATCCTTGAAGGGGCCGGAAATCCGGTTAAAGACGATGGAAAGGTGTTCCAGAAAAATGGGAAACTCCTCCTTCGCGTGCGTGTTGAAGCGCTCAAATGCCAGGACTTTGCCGTTTTTGTCCACAAGCCCTGCTTTGGTGTTGGTTCCGCCCAGGTCGATGCCTAAGACAACTTCTTGGTTCATAGATCTTGATTTGCGCAAATTGAGGCAAAAATACCTATACTTTTGAGGTATTCTTTTTTCAGGGATACAAATTCAGGTATAAAAATAGGCTAATCAAAACTAAATTTGTTAATTCGTAATCCGAACCAAGATTTCCTGAACAATAAGATCCGCCCGGCATGGCTCTTTCCAATCAGCACTTCAGCTATATCTCCACACTTGTTGACCAATTGGAACAAGGCGATAATTTTAGCGTTGACCTGGAAACATTCAGAAAATACTCCGAGGAATTGAGGGCAGCACTGTATCGGCTGACGGATCATCCGGATGTTTTAAGGCGCTTGAACAGCATTCAACGGATCGAACCGCTGGAAGAAAGTCAGGGGATCTGGGGATCCCTCTTACCCAAATCCTCGTTCGGCATGTACGATAAATTCAAAAAAAAGGAACATATCATGGAACAGGTCCGGGAAATTGCTTCCACCTTTTCTTCCATTCAGTTCATCCTTCAGAACGACCTCTCCTGAATCATTCGTAACCAAGTTCAAAAAAATTAAAAATGAGAATTCCCGCACTGACCGTTCTGCTTGGCAGTATAGTGACAATTGCCCTTGGCCAATCGGGTTATCAGATCGACTCTTCCCTCATCATGGATTTCGAAAGGTACGACCCGCCTTCCACGCTCGTGGTGCCGGAACATCCGAAAACCAGGGCAAAATTCCCGTTTATTGACGTGCACAGCCACCATTTCCGGATGGCTCAGCAGGACCTGGGCAAGCTGGTCTCGGAAATGGATGAAATGAACATGGGCATTATTGTCAATCTGAGCGGGCAAGGCGGGCATGCGCTCAAAGCGATGTTTGATAATGTGGATAAATACGGCAAACAAAAGCGTATCGCCATTTTTACCAATATAGAGTTCCGGAGCATAGACGAGCCCGATTGGGCTGAAAATACCCTCAAGCAACTGGAATACGACGTGAGCATCGGCGCCTGCGGGCTGAAGATCTACAAGAACCAGGGTATGTTTCACAATGATAAGAACGGCAACAGGATTGCCATCAACGATCCCCGTCTGGACCCGGTGTGGGACAAATGCGGTGAACTGGGCATCCCGGTGATCATCCATGCCGCCGACCCCAAATCGTTCTGGGACCCCCAGGACGAAAACAATGAGCGGTGGCTGGAGTTAAAACTGCGCCCCGGCCGGAAAAGAGCCGACGACGATCCCGCGCCCTGGGCAACCATCATCGCCGAACAACACGATGTTTTCCGCAAACACCCCAAAACCACCTTCATCAATGCCCACCTGGGATGGTTTGGAAATAACCTGGAAAAACTCGGGCAACTCCTGGATGAAATGCCGAATATGTATGTGGAAATCGGAGCTGTTATTGCTGAACTGGGTCGGCAGCCGCGCAGCGCCAACCGGTTTTTTCAAAAATACCAGGACAGGGTGTTATTCGGCAAAGATTCATATGTGCCGGAAGAATACAATACCTATTTCCGGGTGTTGGAAACGGATGACGAATATTTTCCGTACTACAAACGCTACCATGCTTTCTGGAAAATGTACGGCCTGAACCTGCCGGATGAGATATTGAAAAAACTGTATTACAAGAATGCGCTAAAGATCATTCCCGGCCTGGACAAAAGCCTGTTTCCGGAATAATCAGGCGTGTACGGAGACCGGCGCCGGGCTTGCAGCAACATCGCCCTCAGGAAGAATCTCCTGCAATTCGACAAGTTCAATCCGGTTGACCCAGGTATCCGGCCCGGCACAATCTACCTTGACGTAGTTATCTGTAAACCCGGATATCCTGCCGGGGCGTTTGCCGGATTCGAACAGGACCGGGCGGACCTGCCGGAGGTTTTGTTCGTAGAAATGCCGGCGCTTCTTTTCGCTCAGGATGGTCAGCATCTGGTTTCTGCGCCGCCGGTCTTCCATGGGCACGACGCCGTCCATTTCAACCGCGGGGGTGTTCGGCCGCTCGGAATAGGTGAACACGTGAAGGTATGAAATATCCAGTTCGTTGATGAACCGGTAAGTTTCCAGAAAGTCAGCTTCCGTTTCGCCCGGGAAGCCTACGATAACATCAACCCCGATACAGCAATGGGGCATCCGCGCCTTAATGCTTCTTACCCGTTCGGCATAGAGTTCCCGCTTATACCTGCGGCGCATCATGGCCAATTGCTTGTCATTGCCAGACTGGAGCGGCATATGGAAATGCGGTGCAAATCGTCGGGATTGGGCAACAAACTCAATGATCTCGTCGGTACAAAGGTTGGGTTCGATCGAGGAGATCCGGAAACGCTCAATGCCTTGCACCTGATCGAGGGCTTTGATCAGGTCAATAAAAAGGGCCTCTTTTTTGGGCTTTATGCCTTCAATCACTTCCGTTCCGTTGCCGAAATCGCCGATGTTCACGCCGGTCAGGACAATTTCCTTAACGCCCAGCGATGCGATTTTTTCAGCGTTAGCCAAGGCGTGGTCTACGGTGTCGCTGCGGCTTTTGCCCCGTGCCATCGGGATGGTGCAAAAGGTACATTTGTAGTCGCAGCCGTCCTGCACTTTGAGAAAGGACCGGGTGCGGTCGCCGAATGAAAAAGCGTCCGTGAACTGGTTGGCCTCGGATACGGCGCCGGCATGAACAGTTCCTTTGCCGGGCAATTTGACCAGGTTGTCGATGAATTCAAGGATTCGGAATTTCTCAGCTGCCCCGAGAACCAGGTCCACGCCGGGGATGCCGGCAATTTCGACGGGTTTCAGCTGGGCATAACACCCGACCACGACCACGATTGCCTGCCGGTTGAAACGGAGGGCTTTCCGGACAATATTCCTGCATTTCCGGTCAGCAAAATCCGTGACCGAGCAGGTATTGATCACATAAATATCCGCACCAGTCTCAAAAGGAACTTCCTGGTAGCCGGCGGCCTCAAACTGCCTGCCGATGGAGGATGTCTCCGAGTAATTGAGCTTACAACCCAAAGTATAGAAAGCCACGGTGTGGGGTGTGGACATATTATGCTTTTTCGAAAATGCCGGAGTTGTTGAAATCAGGGTGCAAATTTACGAATTTTATCCAAATCAACCGCCAAAGAGGGCAGTAAAGGCAAGGGGTTCTTACCTTCGCGCGGTAGAAAAAAGAAATTATCGCCATGTTTAACAGGTTGCTTATTTGTTGTTTGCTGGGATTGGTGTTTTTTCCGGGTTGCAGGAATGACCCTGAAAACCAAAAAGGTCGAAAGACGCTGTTCGCCGATCTTTTTGTGCGGTATTTTGAGGAGGACCAGTCGCTCAAAGCGCAGGCTGTTTTCTTTGAGGGCCAGACGTTGGACGGCGCAGCGCCGTTTGAGCCCGCCGGAGGGGTTTCGTTTCAAGGCAGCGCTATGGAAAAAAAGGAGATCCCGGGCGCCGTTATTCGTTATGAGATCAACCGGAAGTTGCCGTATTCCGACCGGTTTCCCTTCCGGTTCCAAACCAAGAGCGGTCAATGGCAGGAAGCCAATATGAGCATGTCGCCGTTGGCCGGATACCTGATTGCCGGAGACAAGGGGAGTAAAACCGGAGGCGTGACCATTATAGTCAAAGGAGCCGTGTTGAACGAGATAGAAAGCCTGGTAGTGATCCTGACGGATAAGAACAGAAAAAGTGCAGCGCATGAAATTACCGGGCCGGTTGCCGCCAATGAGGTCCTGGTGCCCGCAAATGTACTGACCGGACTGGAGCCCGGCCGGTGTTCCGTCTATCTGGTCAAGAAGCGGCATGAAGTGCTGGAAAAAGAGGGCTTAACGGTATTTGCCGATCAGGAATATTATTCGGATGCAAAAGATTTTGAGCTGATGCCGTAAAGCGTGCAACCGCAGGTCAGGGGAGGCGCAAACCGATGGAAAGTTCAAGCCTTCCGGGCATCCAGGTTTTGCTTTCCGCAGTAGATTCTTTCAGACATTTGCTCAGCCGCAGCCGAAGTACGCCCTGATCGGTCAGCCGGTAGCCTACGCTGGTGGTCATACCTGCATCGAACCCAAAATGGCTGTTGCGGAATGCGTTCGGCGAAGTCAGAACCGGTAATTCGGAACTCCTGTACAGCCCTATGCCGCCAAACAACCCGCTTTCGACAAACCAATTGGGATCCAGGTTAAAGCCGACATACACGGGAACTGCAGCATAATTCTGGCGGATCACCTGCGCGTTTACGGAATTGGCAGGCAAGGTGTTTTTGTAATAGGTAAGGTCGGCGCCGACTGTGATGCGTTCCGTATCCATGAAATGCTTTGATTTGCACCACAACTGTATGGGAAAACTGATTCTACGCCCGGGCTCGCCGTAAGAGGACTGGCTTCTGGCGTGCAATACCAAAACCACCAGGACAGCAAACATAAACCACTTGAATACCACCATAGATCTGATAAATGAAGAAACGAAAAACAGGCTCAGCCATGCGTATGTCCCATTTAGACTTCATTTTTGTCGGGTGGTAACGCTGAGCGGGAATATTATGGGAGAAAAACGGGGAAAACCGATAAAAAGTTGTGTTGCAGGAGGCGTCAACCGTATGAATGGTAAAAAATGCCGCAGCCGGGTTTTAAAAACAAGGATCGCGATTGATTTATTTCGGAATTTTATATCTTGCGGCCGTTCTCACCCTTACGCTACATAAAAAGCGCTGCTACGCTTGGTTGCAGCCTTTCCGAAGCAGTAATCAATAACCTCTTAAATAAGAAAGCCATGTCACTACAAGACAAATACAAGTCAGTCCTCGACCTGGGTCAGGAGCTTGAAGTAAGGGACGGATTCGTTGAAGAAAGAGACGGTCAATTGCGTATCGGCGGATACGCCAAGGACCAGTACCACAAAAACCTGCTGTGGGATGAAATCAAGCGGATCAGCGGTGGCGTTATCCCGACCGACCTGATGGCGGATATCAAGGTGGATAATACGGATTATTACCACAAGCACACCGTTGAAAAGGGCGATTCCTTGTCCAAGATCGCCAAGCACTACTACGGCAAAGCCAACCAGTACATGCACATTTTCAATGCCAATACGGATATCCTGAAAGATCCGAACCTCATTTATCCGGGCCAGGAATTGACCATTCCGTTCCCGCCTGAGGCCTGATCAGCAGGGAAAAATCACTGAAAAATTTACCGGCCCGGGGCGATTGTATTGCTTCGGGCCGGTATAGTATTCTGCGGACACCTTCCGGTTCAACCCCAAACCTCCCGGAGTATTTCATGGGCGTTGATATCCTGAAGCCGCTCAATGTGGAGTTTGTAAAAATCCATTAAATGATCGAGAATCGCTTTCCTTTCCTCTTTAGCGAAACGAATATCATGCGACCGCAAAATGGGAGTTGCCAGTAAAAGATCCAGCAATTTGCTTTTATCCTCAAGCAGATAGTGGACATGGCCGGGAGGCAACCGGCAAAAAACACCTTCTATCAGGTCGAAGAAGGGTAGGTCGGGGCTGTATCTGCCGCTGGGGACAAAACCAAGAAAAACGCTGAGCCGGATCAAAAAACAGAGGTGAAGGTTGGCAACCGAATGGGGCGTTTCATCCAGCCATTGAAAAGTTTCGGATATAAAATTGAATAGTTCGGGGTTCGGCTCCTGTTCACGGATGGTCTTTTGGCAAACCTCCGCCATAAAGAGACCGATGGAGCCCTTTCTGATCTCAAACGGCACGGATTTATAAACATAAAACGGCCGGACTTCTTTCAGCCGGTTCAATTCCTTTTGTTCGTTCTCGTACGCTACTATTTCTACCAGGGACATGACCTGCAAAACGCTGGCCGGCGATTTGGCTTTAGCGCTCCGCACGCCGTTGATGATGTATTTGCGGATACCCCGGTCTTCGGTAAAGATTTCAACGATCAGGCTGGTCTCTCCGTATTTGATCGATTTGAGTACGATACCCTTGGTTTTTAGCAGCATAAATGCAGTTTTCGCCGGCTGGAAAAATTCATTTGGAACCAATGCGTAACAAAATTAAACTTCCTCCGTCGAGAAATTACTAGGAAGTATCGAATTCTGTATCCTGAATGCAGCCTTCGAAATATAATTTTGTCTCTATAGAAATAAAGCAGCATGGCTGGAACTAAGTTGCGAAAACTTTACTTACACTTAATGTAAGAGCAATATTCAAGCTTTTGTTTTGCACCCGATTTTGAATCACACGACTTAAAAAAAACAAGGATGAAAAAGATGACATTATTGGCAATGGCCTTAACAATGTATTTTGGCATTGCCGGCGCAACCACACCCGGGGATTGTTGCGGACAAGGCAACGACACAACCCAGACCATAGACGATTCTGCCGCCAAAATGGTCAGGAATCAGCTCATCGGCCAATGGCAGAATAATACTTATGCTGCCAACCTGGTTGCTTCAGATATGGAAGGTACCTTTCTGCGCTACGAATTTGCCCGAAACGGCAGTTTCATTAAAACGGCTGGCGACAGTCAAAGCGAAGAACAGATGCGCGGACAATGGGAACTGAGCAACGACGGGCACCGGCTTATGCTGTATCCTGACGGATGCCTCAACCCGGAAGTGATCGGAATCAAGTATCTGGACCTTGACGAATTGGTTCTGGAGCAATCTCCCGAAAATCCGGACGATGATATTAATGTGATCGTAAAAGACGTTTTTTACAACCGCATGTAATACCGTTCCGGAAATTTGTTAGAAATCCCACTCATCGCCTTCATCAATCGGCCCGGTTTTATAATGCCGCTTGGTGAAGGCTCTTTGTTTCTGCCGGTTAAGGATCAACCGGGTAAGACCGATATTGGCGGGCTCCGGAGCGGTAAGCGACAGCGCTTCATTGACCAGGTGCTCATCGATGTCGAGCCGGTACATCAGGCTGAGCAGGAACTCCACCCTGTTTTCAAGCAGGAAAGCTACCCGATCTGCCAGCAGGTCAAAGAGCTGTTCTTCGCTTATTTGCTCCTCCACAGCTTCCAGTTCAAAATCACGGGCTACCAAATCTTTTGTTACCTGCAGATCTTCCAGGGACATGTATCTTTTTTTTCTTTTAAACAAAACTACTCATTCTGCCAGACAATCAAAGTGCGCGTGATTCTTAATTTTGCAGGATGATGGAAATTTTCAAAGAATTCACTTTTGATTCGGCGCACTGGTTGCCCAATGTGCCGGAAGACCACAAGTGCCGGCATATGCACGGGCATACTTATATTGTCCGGCTGTACGTATCCGGCAACCTGGATCCCCAACTGGGGTGGGTGGTGGATTTTGCGTCGGTGAAGGATGTGTGGCGGCCGCTGGAGCGGATACTTGACCATAAGGTATTGAACGACATTAAAGGACTGGAAAACCCCACTGCCGAGAATCTGGCAGTTTGGATCTGGCGAAAGGTCAAACCTGAACTGGCGGGATTATCCAAGGTGCTGGTTTGTGAAAACGCGACCAGCGGGGTCATTTACCGGGGGGAGTTTGAATAACCTGATTCAACCCGATCAACGGGGAGAATGTTGATATTTATTTTTAAATAAACAGAAAATGGACATAGACGTACGGGAATTGAAAGCCAAATTGGATGCGGGCGAGCAGTTGGTTCTGGTAGATGTACGGGAACCCGACGAAAGAACTGCCTTCAATATTGGCGGCAAGCATATTCCGCTGGGCACTGTACCTGCAAGAATTCAGGAGCTGGCCGGGCATGAAGATGAAGAGATCGTGGTGTATTGCCGATCCGGTAAACGGAGCGCTATGGCGCAGCAATATTTTCGCCAGGCCGGGTTCAAAAATGTCAGGAACCTGGAAGGCGGCATGCTGGCCTGGGTAGATGCGTTTGGCAGCTAGTGGCGCGAAATCTAGCTGCCACGCAAGTTTCGCGCCACTAGGAAAAAGCCGGGTTATTCCTTTTTCTTGATAAAGGCATCGATACCTTTCTTTTTGAGCTCGGCAACCAATTTTTCCGCTTCGGCGTAGGAGTTGAAACGGTCTACCATGGCAACCGCCAGTGCGCCGTTGTTGAATGTTTCAACTCCTGATTGATCGTAGCCTGATTTTTTCAGGCGTTTGACCTGGGCTTCGGCATTGGCCTTTTGGCGGAAAGAACCTGCAATGACCAGGAAATTTCCGGAGCTGCTGCTATTGTAGTCCCTCGGTTTTGCACTGGGCTCGTTGGCTTTTTGCGCGGGTACTTTTTCTGCCAGGAGCTTTTCCTCTGAAACGGCGGGTACTTCATCGTCATCCAGGTCTTCGTCGTCGGATGCGGCGGCGTTGCCCGGAGTGTTTACCGTTGAAGTATCCACAGATCCGGCAGTGGTATTGTTTGTGTTATCCGAGTCGGGGACGCCTTGTTCCGTTTGCTCGGCGGTTTGTTCTTTCGGCAGTTGTGTTGCCCGGTAAATAAGAAATCCCAGTGCGAACAACAAAACGCCGACGATAATAAGGGTGAAAAAATCTAGTCTTGACATAGCAGGTAGTTTTCCAGCCCAAATTTAAAGTTTTATTATTGAAATTCAATATGGAACCAGAACAACTGAACGATTTGATCCGGCGCAGGCGCGCGGTCTTTCCCCCGTCATTCGACCGGGAGAAACCTATTCCCGGAAACCTGATCCGGCAAATCCTTGAAAATGCCAATTGGGCGCCGACGCACCGGCTTACGGAACCCTGGCGATTCATCGTTTTCCAACACCGGGCCCTGGAAAGGTTGGGAGACTATCTCGGAGAGCAATACCGGCAAAGAACGCCTCCGGAATCCTTTTCTGAGAAAAAACTGGAGAAAACCCTGCAAAACCCGCGCCGTTCGGCCTGTGTCATCGCCATTTGCCTGCACCGCGATCCGGAAAACAGGGTGCCGGAATGGGAAGAGATAGCTGCGGTTTCGTGTGCGGTTCAGAATATGTGGCTCAGCTGTACAGCGTACGGCATAGGCTGTTATTGGAGTACCCCGGCCTCCATATTGGAGGCGGCATCCTGGCTGGAGTTGCCGGAAGGTGAACGCTGTCTGGGCCTGTTGTATATGGGGTATCCGGTGGAAAACCTGAGCCTGCCGGGCAAAAGAACTCCGGTGGAAGATAAGGTGCGTTGGCTGGATGAATGATTTTTGCGCACTTCTGTCACGGATCGGTCAATTGAAATGCAGCATGTAGGGGTTTAACGGAGTCTTAACTACGTTGTTGTATAAAAAAAGCGAATTTGCGCTACCCGGGTGGCAACATAACCGGGTATTACACGCGTTTCTACAATGATTAAAGAGAAAACTATGCGCTACCTTTATTCCCTCTTTGTGAGCATGTTGTGCTTTACGGCTTCATTGTGGGCACAGCCGGTCAATGACGAGTGTTCGGGGGCTATCCTGATCACGGATGTTGATAACTGGTGTTCTGCCCAACTTGCTTTCAACAATGTCAATGCAACCCAATCCCCTGAAGCCAATCCGGGGTGCTTTCCCACCAACCAGGCGAATGAGGACGTTTGGTTTACTTTCGTTGCCGAAGCGACCACGGTGAGCATTGCGGTTATCGGCGATATACCCTATACACCCGGCGGTACCCTCGACGATCCGCAACTGGCCCTTTATTCCGGTTCGTGCGGCAATCTGACCGAGGTTGAGTGTTTTTCGGATGCTTTTAATGTCAATGCTGCACAGACCTACGCCGGCCCGCTGACCGTCGGCGAACAATACTATATCCGCGTAGGCGCCAGGAACGGCGCCAACGGTTCGTTCCGGTTGTGCGTGAATAACTACAACCAGGTACCCGAACCGTCGGGGGATTGCCCGACCGGCGTGATCCTGTGCGATAAGTCTCCGTTTACGGTTCAATACGTCGTCGGGCAGGGAAGCAATCCCAATGAAATTGACGGCACGGGCTGCGACAATACAACCTGCAAATTCACGGAATCGAGCTCGTCGTGGTACAAATGGACCTGCGACCAATCCGGATCCCTGACGTTTACCCTTACCCCGCTAAATCCCAATGACGATATAGACTTTGTGCTGTATGAACTACCCAACGGGATCAACAATTGCAGCGGCAAATTTGACCTGCGGTGCATGGCCTCCGGAGAGAACATAAACTCTCCTTTTTCCGAATGGCAGATCTGCACCGGCGCCACCGGGCTTAGCCTGACCGACCCCGATGTAAATGAAACCTGCGGTTGTCAGGCCGGCAACAACAATTTTCTGAAGGCGGTGGATATGGTGCAGGGAAAAAGTTATGCACTGGTGATCAATAACTACAGCAATTCGGGGGCGGGTTTTACGGTATCCTTCGGCGGTTCGGGTACCTTTCTTGGGCCGACTGCCGACTTTTCTGCGGCGCCGACCACAATTTGCGTCGGGGAGTCCATTACGTTCACCGACCAATCCTCCTTTGTGGGGCAGATTGTCGGCTGGGAGTGGAATTTCGGCCCGGGGTCGACACCCCGGACAGCTACCACCAGGGGGCCGCATACCGTCCGGTTCGATCAGCCCGGCAGAAAGTCTGTCGTGTTGACCGTAGAAACGGACGGCGGCTGCCTTGTAACCGATATCCTGACCATCGAGGTCGAATGCTGTGAAGATCACTTCACCGCATCTGCGGATATTTCCACCCTGAATTGTCCTGACGACCAAACCGGCGCCATCGATTTTTCGGTGGATTCGGGATATTCACCTTATTTTTTCAACTGGAGCAGCGGTCAGACAACAGAGGACATCAGCGGCCTGGGAGCAGGCATGTACACTGTGGCCGTGCGCGACAATGTGGGGTGTACCGACACGCTTACTTATGAAGTGACCGGTCCTCCACCTTTCTCATTTGACACGCTTATCGTTATGCCCACCTGCAACGGCGGCACCGACGGCAGGGTCGAGCTGGTGGTCACAGGCGGAACGCCGCCCTATCAATTCAATTGGCAAAATGCAGGTTTCGGGCCCGATAATTTCCTGGACAACATTTCGCAAGGCAATTATGCCGTAGTGATCAGGGACGCCAACGGTTGTGAAATTCCGATGGACCTGGCGGTGCGGGAACTGGAGCTTGTTCTGGATCCGACCGTGGAAGCGGTAACGCCGCCCACCTGTTTCGGATTCAGCAACGGATTCATCAACCTGGATATCGCGAACGGCCTCGGCCCCTTTCAATACGATTGGAATGACGGCGCCGGTTATGTTGATGAGAGTTCGCTTACGGGGTTGACATCGGGTTTTTATACGGTGGATGTGCTGGATGCGAATTTGTGCAAAGGGCATTTTGAATTTCAGATCGAAGATTACCCGCAGTTAACGCTTGCGCTTGACCAGATGAATGTGAGCTGTAACGGATTGAGCGACGGTTCGGCATCCGCTGCTGTCGGCGGCGGGGTCGGCAGTTATGCTTACCAGTGGAGCAACTCCGGTGCGACCCCGGAAATCGATAACCTGTCCGCAGGCAATTACGCCATTACCGTCCTGGACGGCAATAATTGCGAAATTACCGGCTCGGTGGAGATCACCCAACCCGAACCGGTTTTGGTCGATGTCATAGATATAATCGACAATATTTGTTTCGGCGCTTCGGACGGGGCAATTACAGTAGAAGGCTCCGGCGGAACATCCCCATACGAATTCAGTCTGGACGGAGAAAGTTTTCAAAGTTCACCGGTATTCGGCAATTTGCCGGCCGGCGATTATACCATAACCATCCGGGACCTGGAGGGGTGTGAAGGAACAACGCAGGCTGCAGTTGACCAACCTGTCGAACTATTGGTGGATGCGGGCCCTGACCAGTTTATACAACTCGGTTATGAAACCACGGTACACGCGGTCGCCAGCAATCCGTTGGTATCCTACGCCTGGTCGCCGCAGGACAGTTTGAGGTGCATCGGAGCGGATCCTTGTTCCAACGTATTGGTCAATCCCGTCAATACAACAACCTATCAGGTAACCATTGTGGATGAAACGGGATGTGAGGCAACAGACGAGGTGACGATCCATGTGATCAAGGACCGGCCGGTTTATATTCCGAACGGTTTTACGCCGGACGGAGACGGCATCAACGACGGCTTCACGGTATTCGGCGGACCGGCTGTTGACCGCATTCAGGAATTGAAAATTTTTGACCGGTGGGGAGAACTTGTTTTTGATACCAAGAACATTCCCCCCAGCAATGAAGGCCTCGGATGGGATGGGACTTTCAACGGGAAAACCGTAAACCCGGGCGTTTTTGTTTACCTGGCGGAGGTCCGGTTTATTGACGGAGAAGTGGAGACTTACTCGGGCGATGTGACCCTGGTCAGGTGATGATTGATGATTTTTAAGGAGTTATACTAAAATATTTATTGTTGCTGCCTAATTTTGCCTTAAATTTCCAGAATGAATCCATGGTTGGCGATTGCGCTGCTCGCTTTGGTGATGTGTGCCTGTGAAAATGACCCCGCGGAGGTGGCTGCGCTCAACGCGAAACTCAATACATCCGTTGAACGGGCTGAAAAGGTCAAGATCATTTACAGTGATTCGGCCGTTGTCCGTGTGATCATTTCCGGGCCTGTAATGCTGTCATATCTGGATAGCAGCGAACCGCGGCAGGAATTTCCGGATGGCGTGCATGTGGATTTCTTTGGTCCGAACAGGGAAAAGACCGGCGAACTCACCGCCCGCTACGGATTGCGGATGGAGCGGAAAGGCCAGGTTGTGGTTCGGGACAGCGTCGTATGGGAGAGTGTCAAACAGGAAAAACTGGAAACCGAGGAGTTGATCTGGGATGAAAAAACGGCCAAGGTCTATACCCAGAAATTTGTAAGGATTACCCGGCCGGATGAAATTATCTACGGATATGGTCTTCGGGCCAACCAGGATTTTTCAGAAGCGCGCATCAATGCCGTTGAAGGCCGCATAAAAGTTGATGATCCGGGCCAAACTAATCAATAGTGTCTGTATTTACCGTCATACTGGTTTCTTTACTTTTTTCGGCCCTGTTTTCAGGAGCAGAGATCGCCTTTATTTCTGCCAACAAACTCAAACTGGAGCTCAAGAAAAAGAAAAATGCGGCGAGAGGGCGCGTAGTAACTTATTTCTTTGAACGGCCGGCAGAATACCTCAGCACCATGCTGGTAGGGAATAATGTCGCGCTCGTCATTTTTACCACGGCGCTGACGGTCCCCCTGAACAATTTGCTGATCGACCAGATCGGTTTGCAACACGAAGGCCTTAACCTTTTCGTTCAAACCCTGATCGGGACTGTAATCGTACTGATTTTCGGTGAATTCCTGCCCAAAACCCTGTTCAGGCTGTATGCCGATGAGATCCTGTATTTTCTGGCGCTTCCGCTTCGGATGATTCAGATCCTGCTCCTCCCCTTTTCCTGGTTGATGATCCGGGCTTCCAACGGGCTGCTGAAGCTTTTTTTCAAAACAGCCAGTCAACCGGTAGAACAAACCTTTACCCGGCTGGATCTTGAAAACCTGGTCAACGCCACCGGATCGGATTCGCAGGAGGAGATCGTCGATAAGCAACTTTTCGGAAATGCCCTCAACCTGAAGGAAACCCGGGTCCGGGAGGCGATGGTTCCGCGGACGGAGATCGAAAATATTGACGTCAGCGCGTCCGTGGCTGAGTTGGAACAATTGTTCATGGACACCAAATTGTCGAGGATCATCGTCACCAAAGACGATATCGACAACGTGCTTGGGTATGTTCATCACCAGCAACTCCTGATCAAGCCGATCGATATTAAAACCCTGATCCTGGAGATACCTTTTGTGCCCGAAGCCATGCGGGTAACCGATCTGATGAACAAATTCATCAAGGAGCGAACCAGCATTGCCTGCGTAGTGGATGAGTTCGGCGGTATTTCTGGGCTGATCACGCTGGAAGATATCCTTGAAGAGATTTTTGGGGAGATCGAAGATGAACACGATGAGGAAGACTACGTGGAAGTCCAGGTATCCGAAAGCGAATACCGGTTTTCGGGCCGCCTGGAAATTGACTACCTCAACGCCAAATACGCGCTTGACCTCCCGGAAGGCGAGTACCATACCCTATCCGGCTTTCTGGTTATGACCATGGAGAACATTCCGCCGCAAGGCGAAGCCATTGACCTGAACGGCTACCGGTTCATCCTTGAATCGGTAAGCAATACCAAGATCGAAACCGTCCGGGTGATCAAGCTTAGCGAAACCGCGGACAAATAACAACCCGCAGCCCTATTTTACATTTGCCCGGATCCATCTCAGGATATTCTGTACGGACTGTGTTTCCACATCAGCAGGCAGTTCGATCCTTTTCTTTTCTTGCATATCAATGGCAACGGCGCCGCTCTGACCCTGGAGCGGCAGCACCAGATAGCGATTGTTTCTGACGTTGGAACCCAGAGTGGTATTCACGGCCAGCGGTTGGTCAAACAGCGGATTGACCGAAAACTCATCTGCATCAATATCATAGGACGGTATAGCCAACTGGCTTTTTCCTTCGGGGAAAGAAAAAGCAAAAAGCGAGCTGTATTGCCCTTCGCCGGTCTGGAATTCTGCTATGGGGAGTACCGGGCTGGCTTGCATGGCGGTTTTTTCAACAGAGACGGCGAATACGCCTTTGTCTTGTGCGAAACCCACCAGAAAATCTTCCCAGACTTCGAGCCGGAGAATATGGCCGCTTTGGGCGTCTTCGGAATAGCGTTCTCTCAAAAACCCGGGTTGGATGGGGTTGGAGAGCCGCAGATTGCCGACGTCATAGCAGTAAATATTGGAAGCACCCCGAATGCCGACCAGCGTGCTGCTGTTGTTATAATTGATCTGGGCAAGGTAGTACGGAAAATCAGGGCTTTCATTGACTTCCAGCACTTTCCGGTCAGCGATCTGGCAATTGGAGGTATTGTAAACCTCAAGGATCCGGTGGCTGTCGCCTAACTCATCGTCATAGGTGGAAGAATCGGCTGTAATGACGACCATGCGTTGTGTCTGGCGCATGAAGATCCGGTTGCCGTCCAGGACCGGGGTTTTTAAATCGCACGCCGGCTCTGATGCGGCGGTGCCTGAATTATCGCCCGTAGCGCTGGTATCCTGGGTTTGATCATTGCCGTTTTGCCCTTGGGAAGGGGATTCGCCTCCGCAGGCGGACACCAGGAGGAAAAGGCCCCAAAAGCAAAGAATTGCAAGCTGTTTTTGCATACAGTATTGGTTTTTGAACCTAAAGTTAGGCTTTTTTTAAACGACGGCCGCCGGATAGATATTTCTTTGTGGTCTGGAGCCGGGAAAAGATATTTCACAGGAATTACGAAAAAAATCGTAAATAAACTTGCATTACGACAAGTTTCGTAATATATTTGCCTACGAAATTATTCGTAAATACAGTCTGATGGCGAAAAAATCCTTACCCAAACCGACAGAGGCCGAATTGGCCATTCTGCAGGTGTTGTGGGAAAACGGTCCGTCCAGTGTCCGGTTTATCCACGAGCAACTTTCCCAGGAAAAGGAAGTAGGTTATACCACTACGCTGAAGATCATGCAGATCATGGCGGAAAAGGGCTTGCTGCAACGCAACACCGACCAGCGCACTCATATCTATTATCCTGCACTGGAAAAGGAGGATACCCAGAATCAGCTGCTCCGCGATTTTGTCGCCAGCGCGTTCAAAGGATCGGCGATGCAATTGGTCATGCAGGCATTGGGCAATCACAAAGCATCTGACAAGGAATTGCAGGAGATCAAGGCGCTTATTGAGAAAATGGAAAAGAAGAATCATTAAATCAGCAAATGATGGCCATCGAACAATGGATTCCGGAAAACTGGCTGGCGCCCCTGGGGTGGACTGTTTTGCACTCCTTGTGGCAAGCTGCGGCTGTGGCTGCGAGCGTTTTTATTTTACTCAGGATATTTCCTAAGTGGGATGCCGCCCGACAGTACTGGCTGTGCAACCTGGCACTCTGGAGCATTCCGCTTTGGTCGGCGCTGACTTTTTTGCGGTATTTCCGGGTTGATACCGGAGATGCGGCACAAATCACCCTACTGTCAGGTCCGGCCGGGGGCGCCGAAGGAACTGTCCCCGCCGGATTTTTTCACGGATTTTCCCAATATTTTCAGGAACATCTGCCGTTGATCGTCGCCTTCTGGTTGTTGGGCTTTACCTTTTTCGGGTTGAAGCTGATGGCCGGTATGGCGTATACGCACCGGCTCAAATACTGGCGGACAGGCGATGTGCCGGATCTTTGGCTCGGCCGGTTTGAAACCCTTTTGCAACAGATGAATATCCGGCGCAGCCCCCGCTTGCTGCAATCTGCCGCCGTAGCGGTTCCAATGGTGATCGGCTGGTGGAAACCGGTTATCCTGATGCCGGTGGGGCTGATCAATTCCCTGAGCATTGAAGAAGTGGAGGTAGTGCTGGCGCACGAACTGGCGCATATTGCCCGACATGATTTTGTTTTGAATATCATCCAATCCATAATTGATACCCTTTATTATTTTAACCCGGCTGTTTGGCAGATTTCTGCGAAAATCCGAACCGAACGCGAACATTGCTGTGATGATGCAGCGATCCGTTTTTGCGGCAATCCACTGTTTTACGCCAAAACATTGGTTGCCTTACAGGAAGCAAGTGCCCCGTCACCCGGCCTTGCCATGACCCTGTTCAGCAAAAAAGGCGCGTTGCTCGGGCGGATCAGCAGGATTTTGAACCAGCCACAAAAGCGCAACGACATGAAGGAAAAAAGTTTGGTTACGCTGGTGCTGCTCACCCTGTTTTGTTTGACAACCGCCCTGACCGACGGGGCTCCTGAGGACATCGTAAAAGCGAAAGCGGAAAGCGCGGAAACGGCTTACGTTCACCTCGACACACTCCCGAAAGGGAATACGCGCCTTTCTATCACGCGTCCGGACGAGTCGGTGGACGTAGAGATCAAGAACGGCAAAATTCAACGGCTTGAGATCGACGGCAAGGAAATCCCGGAATCAGAATGGCCGGACTATGAGGAAAAAGTTGAAAAATGGCTGAAGGATGTGCCGCCCGTTCCTCCGGTCCCGCCCGTTCCTCCGGTTCCCCCTGTCCCTCCGGTTCCGCCCGTACCCCCGGTGCCGCCTGTGCCCCCGGTGCCGCCTAAGGGTATCGAAGGGTTCAGTGCCTTCAACGACAATTTCAAACAATTCAATGAAGGAATGCTGGCGTTTAACGGCAAATTCCCTGAAGGCTATTTTGACGTTAAAAACCTGAATTTTGATTTTAATTTTAATGACCTGGAATTGCCGGAAATGGATTTTGGCAACCTCGATGTCATGTCGGACTTCCAATTTTCGTTCAAAGGTGACTCCGTACCGGAAGAAATGGCCCAACGCATGAAAGAAATGGCGCAAAGACTCCAGGAGCGGAATGCCGAACTGGAGCAGCGCCTGGCCGAACAACAGGAGAGGCTGGCATCCCGCAATGTAGAAATGGAAGAGCGGATGAAGGTTCAGGCCGAAAGAATGGCGGAAAGAAGCCAGGAAATGGAAGAACGGATGAAAACCCGAAACAGGGAAAACGAAGAGCGTATGGCCCAGCGCATGGAAGAACAGAGCCAGCGCATGAAAGAACGCTCGGAGGAAATGGAAGTCCGGACCAAAGAAATGGCCGAAAGAATGGCGCAAAAGGAGGTTGAAATGAAGCAACGAATGGAAGAGGCGGAGTTGCGCGCCGCGGGCATGAATGAATTTGAAACCAAGATTCAAACCGAATTGGAAAAGGACAACCTGATGAAATCCGGGGGGAAATACCGCGTCGAGATCTCCCCAAACGAATTGATCATCAACGGAAATAAACAATCGGATGCCATGCACAAAAAATACCTCGGGATCTATGAGGGTTCTACCGGCAGAACCTTGTCCGGGAAAGGCAAGGTAACGATTGAAAACAATTAGAAGATTCCCCTTTCAGGGTGCTCAAACGCCATACTTCGACACGGTCGGGGTATGGCGTTTGACATTCAGGCAGAAAATTACAATAGCAGTGGATTTTAAAAATGACCTTGATTAACTTTACTCCTCTAAATCGGAATACATGAAAAATCACATCCTACTGTTAGTGGCGGTAATGGCCTGGAGCTTCAGCGCATTATCCCAAAAAAGCATCACCCTCGAAGACATCTGGCGGGATTACACCTTTTACCCGAATTCCGTACCCGGGTTCAATTTCATGAACGACGGCCGCCATTACACCCAGATTGAACGCAACCGAATCCAGCAATACGACCTCACAACGGGCGCGTTCGTCCAGACACTTTTTGATGCGGCTGCCGTAAGCAATCCGGAATTCCGGGGGAGCTTCGACGATTATGCCTTCAGCGATGATGAGAACAAACTGCTCATCAAGTCGGAAACGGAAGCCATCTACCGGCATTCAACACGCGCCAAATTCTTTGTTTACGACCGGGAATCCAGAGAAATAACGCCCGTGTTCCCAACTGGCAAAGTGATGTACGCTACCTTTAATCCCAGCGCTGACAAGGTCGCGTTTGTCTTTCAGAACAACCTGTTCTACAAGGATCTGAATACCGGAATCACACGCCAGATCACCAATGACGGCGAACAAAACGCGATTATCAACGGCGCTACCGATTGGGTGTATGAAGAAGAGTTTTCCTTTGATGTGGGCTTTCAATGGTCGCCCGATGGAAAACGGCTTGCCTATTACCGGTTTGACGAACGGGAAGTGCCGGAAATGACCCTGACCCATTTTCGCAATGAACTTTATCCCGAATACGAAACCTTCAAATACCCCAAGGTCGGGGAAAAGAACTCCAAAGTGACCATCTTTATCTATGATATTACTGCCGGCAATCCGGTCAAGGTAAATACCTGGAAGGATGAAGACCACTATATTCCCCGGATCAAATGGACCCAGGACCCTGAAAAGCTCTGCGTTTTCCGGATGAACCGCCACCAGAACGAACTGGAATTGCTGCTGGCCGACGCCACATCGGGCGCGACCAACCTTCTGCTCAGGGAGACCAACAAATACTATATCGATATCCACGACAACCTCCGCTTTCTGGCTGATGGCAAGCATTTCCTTTGGACCAGCGAGGGAGACGGCTGGAACCACCTCTACCTGTACAACATGGACGGCAAACTGGTCAGGCAGCTGACGAAAGGGGAATGGGAACTAACGGATTTTTACGGCGTTGACGAAAAAAAGCAGGTGGTCTATTACCAGGCTGCAGAAAAAACGCCGCTGGAACGCCAGATCTACAGCCTAGGCCTTGACGGCAAGAACAAAAAGACCCTGATCGGGCAAAGCGGCTGGAACAGCGCGCAATTCAGCAGCACGTTCGATTATTTTGTGCTGACGCATTCAACGGCCAACCAGGCCCCGTCTTATACCGTGTTCAACAGGGAAAGCAAGCCGATCCGGACGATTGAGGACAATGCCGGTATTGCCGCATTGCAAAAGACTTACGGCGCAAGCCCGGTGGAATTCTTCAATTTCAAGACCGGCGAAGGTGTTGATCTCAACGGCTGGATGCTAAAGCCCGCCGACTTTGACCCCGGAAAGAAATATCCGGTTTTTATGACCCTGTACGGCGGCCCCGGCAGCCAGATGGTAACGGACAGCTGGAAAGGCCAGGATTACTGGTGGTATGAAATGCTGACCCAGCAAGGGTTCATTGTGGCCTGTGTGGACAACCGCGGGACAGGCGCCCGGGGAGAGGCGTTCAAAAAAATGACCTACCTGCAGTTGGGTAAATACGAAACCATTGACCAGATCGAAGCGGCCAAATACCTCGGCAGCTTACCCTATACCGATCCGTCCAGGATCGGCATCTTCGGTTGGAGTTACGGCGGGTTCATGTCGACTTCCTGCCTGTTGAAAGGCAACGATGTATTCAAAGCCGCCATAGCCGTGGCGCCGGTGACCAGCTGGCGCTGGTACGATACCATTTATACCGAGCGGTACATGCGCACCGAAGAAGAAAACCCCGAAGGGTACCGCGACAATTCGCCGGTGAACTTTGCCGACCGGCTGAAAGGGGATTATCTCCTCGTACACGGCCTTGGCGACGACAATGTCCACTTCCAGAATACGGCCGAAATGACCAATGCCCTGATCGATGCCGACAAGCAATACGATACCTTCTTTTACCCGAACCGGAACCACGGCATCTACGGCGGCAATACCCGGTTGCATCTTTACCGGAAAATGACTAACTTTCTGGATGAAAAACTGAACAACTCGTTTTTAACTAAAGCGAGACCGTAGGGAAGTTTTTCAGCAGTTATTTTGATCACTAATAATTGATCAGGCGGTACAACCAACGCAATACAAAATTTGCCCTTTTTCCGTAAGGGGGGAAAACCAGTTTTAATCCGGAAGAAAGGAAACGGCGGTCCATTACGCTGCGTTCGTTGCAAAACTCCCGGAAGCCGGCAAATCCGAGGCTGCGGCCCATTCCGCTGTTGTTGACTCCGCCCATGGGCAAATGCGGATTGCTGAAGCCCAGCAGGTAATCATTGATGATCGTGTTCCCTGCCGTGGTATGTTGCAGGAGGTAACGGATCTCTTTACGCTTTTTGCCCGCGATGTAAAGGGCCAGCGGCTTGGGTCTCCGGTTGATGATGGCGGGGATTTCGCTGACTTCCCGGTAGGTGACAACCGGAAGCAGCGGCCCGAAGATCTCCTCGTCCATTATATTCATGGATTCGTCCACATGCAGGATTACAGCAGGTTCAATATACAGATCCTTCTCATCGGATTGCCCGCCTACGGCAACCTTTGCGCCTTTATCCAGGGCGTCTTCCAGCAGAGAATGTATGCGTTTAAAATGTTTGAGGTTGATAACCCTGGGCAGGCTGTCGGATTGCTGGATTCCTTTGCCGTCGCTGTTGAAATAGCGGGTGAGCGCTTTTTTGTAATGCTGGATGAAAGGATCCAGTACCGATTCATGAATAACGGCATAATCGGGCGCAATACAGGTCTGTCCGTTATTGAAATGCTTGGCCCACGCCATTTTCTGCGCCGTCAGGGCAATATCGGCGGATGGTGTGACGATCGCCGGGGATTTCCCGCCCAGTTCGAGCGTGATGGTGGTGAGGTTGCGCGCCGCTGCCGCCATGATGATCTTCCCCACTGCCGGGCTGCCGGTAAAGTGAATATGGTGGAAAGGCAATTCCAGCAAAGCGGTTGCGGTTTCGGCATCGCCTTCCACTACGGCAACCTCTTTTTCATCGAACAACCCGGCCAGGAAAGCGCGGATAAAAGCGGACGTATGGGCCGTCATTTCCGAAGGCTTTAATACAACGGTATTGCCCGCCGCTATGGCGTTCACCAACGGGCAAAAGGCCAGCAGAACGGGATAGTTCCAGGGAGAAATGATCAGGACTTGTCCTTTGGGTTCGCATTGCAGATAGGAGGTGATGCCCAGTAAAGGCAACGGGGTGATTTCCTTATGCGGAGATAGCCACCTGTACAGATTTTTGCAAATATGGTCGATGTAACTGGTGGTTGTTCCGACCTCGCTGGCATAGGCCTCCACCGGATGCTTCCGAAAATCCAGGTGCATGGCTTCGGCAAGCGCATTGAACCAGGCGGGATCATTGAGCGCCGCCCGGAAATTTTTCAATTTTTTGATCCGGTCATGGATCGGTGAAAGACCAACAGCGGGGGCATTTTTCTGCTGGAGGGCGAAAATGCGGGCAATTTCCTGCCGGGTGTCGGATGAAGCGGTTGCAGCGCTCATGAATCAGTCGTTTTATTCCTATAGAAGACCGGACCGTTTTCCACGGCCGGGTTTTTATTCCCAAACAATGGATTCCTTTTTTTCGATCCAATCCTGAAGATACGGTTCATAATAGTTTGAAACGGCATTGCGTTTGATCTTTAAAGTGGGGGTCAGTATGCCGTTTTCGATGGTCCAGTCATCCTTTACGATCACGACCGTATAGATCCGTTCAAAGCCGGCCAAGCCTTGATTAATGGACGCCAGCGTATGGGTCAGGCTGGCTTTAATGCTGTTTTGTTCGGCTTTTTTCCCCGATTCGGACAACGTAATGAGGGCAACCGGCTGCGGCAGGGCCATGCCGACCACACAAACCTGTTCGATGAAATCATTCCGGGCAAAACCGGACTCCATAGGGCCGGGCACGATGAATTTTCCTTTTGACGACTTGAAGGTATCGCTTACCCGGCCTGTAATCTTGAGGTAACCTTCGTCATCCAGCCGGCCCTGATCGCCGGTGTGGAGCCAGCCGTTCCGGATAACCTGCCGGGTTTTGGGCTCGTCGTTGTAGTACCCCCTCATGACCCAGGGCGCCGTCATCAGAATTTCGCCGGAATCGGCATCGATTTTCACTTCTGCAGTTTGCAAGGGTTTGCCGACTACGCCGGATTTGATCCCGTTGCGCGGCATCAGGGAGCAGGCGCCGCAATTCTCGGTCATCCCGTATACCTCCAGGATCGGCATGCCGAGCCGCAAGTACCAGGATTTCAACGCGTCGGGCATGGGAGCTGCGCCGGTTGCGAGGATCCTTGCCTGGTCTAAACCCAGACCCTTTTTGATCTTTTTCCGGATCAGCGTTGAAATCAACGGGATCCGCAGCAGGAGGTCCAACCTTTTTTGCGGGAGTTTTTGCAGAATGCCCTGCTGGAATTTTGACCAGATCCTGGGTACCGCCAGGAAGGTATTGGGGCGGGCAGCCTGGAGGTTTTGGACGAAAGTGTCCATGTTTTCAACAAAATATATTGCGCCGCCGGTATAAACGGCAGCGCATTCCACAATGGCCCGTTCGGCAATATGATTCAGCGGGAGATAAGAAAAAAAACGGTTCTCCTGATGGCCGAACAAGGCCAGGTTGTTGTAATCCCTTTCGACCTGAATGAGCATGGCCGGCGCCTTGTACTCGAGCATCACGCCTTTTGGCGTGCCGGTTGTACCCGAGGTGAACAAGATCGTCCACAAGGTATCGGGCTCCGGGTAATACTCGGGCAAAAACGGGAGGTCTTTCTCCATGACTTCTGCCCAGGATACCCCGCCTGTGATTTTTGCATTGCCGGGATAATCCGGAAAAGCGATAACCGGAAGATCTTCGGGAATACCCGGCCTGAAGCTTTCCCAATCATCCAGTTTGCCGGCAAAAAGGGCTTTGACGTCGCTGAGCGCCAGGACTTCCTGGAATTGCTCCGGGGTCAGTGTGGGATAGAACGGGACGGATACGCAGCCGGACAGCATGATGGCCAGGTCTGCAATAATCCAGTGGCAGCAATTTTTGGAAACCATGCCCACGTGGTCGCCAGGAGAAAGACCGGTTTTGCGCAAATAGGCGGCCATTTTCCTGGCTTGCTGCCCGGCCTCGGCCCAGGTGAGGATGTCCTGACGGCCGCCGAGCGGCTGGTAAAGGAACGGGGCGTCGGGGGTGGTTTTTTCCCAATGGTAAAAAGCATCCAGAATGGTTTCAAGTTTGGTTAAGGCCTGCTGCATATTGTGTTATTTGTGTGCTATTCGAGTAAGGCGCCTATGGCTTTTGCCAGTCGCTTGTTCAGTTTTGCCACGCGTTTCCGAAAGTGCTTTTCGAAAGCCAGGTTTCCGCTGGTCAGGTGGGTCAGCGCCAAGCCCGCATTACTCAGCGGAAAAGCATAAGGGAATGGCGCTTCAAGGTCCTGCAGCTGATCATCCATAAAGATCATCGCTTCTGCCCGGCTGGTCGTGCTTTCGTCGGTGTAGGCAAATTTAAGCACTAAATAGGGAATATTCGCTAAAGTTATAGAGGGGTCAGTCTCCAGATTGTCGTTCAGGAAAAATCCGCCGGTTTCTTTTTGCAACAATCGCCGGGAATCGGAATCATACATGAAGAAAACCGGACAAATCTTGAATTCGGCTTTGAAAATCTTCATGATCAGGCTGTTCTTTTCCCGGGTTTCCGATTCGGTTTCCCGGAGCAGGGTTTCTATCCTGTTTTTTTCCTTGTCTTTCAGTTCGGGGTTGGCCAGCATTTCCCGGTAGGCTTCGGTTTTGCGCTGATTGCTGACGAGCCGGACCACCAACGCCCCGTTGCGCAGCGCGGATGCAGCCGATTTGGCCCGGTCGCCCGGGGTTTGGGCCAGGCAGGAAAAAGACAGTAAAATCGTTGTGATTACAATAGGGACAATTCGATATGACATGCTTTTTGCTTTTGTATTCTTGAAAAAATTCGCATTTTTGCACCCTTGCGCGAACACATCGCCCAGGCTTCAATAAACCTTCTTCCATGACACAATCAGTGGACATTGAGGCGCTCAATCAGCAAATTTACATAGACAGCGCTTTTGTAGCCAAACTAAATGAGGAAACCGCCAAGGTCATCGTCGGTCAGCAGTATATGATCGACCGGCTTTTGCTGGGGCTGCTCACCCGCGGGCACATATTGCTGGAAGGCCTTCCGGGGTTGGCCAAAACCCTGGCGATCAAGACCCTGTCCAAAGCAATTGACGCCAAATTCAGCCGGATCCAATTCACGCCCGACCTCCTGCCCGCCGATATCATCGGCACCATGATCTATAATCCGAGCAAAAACGAATTTTCCGTACGGAAAGGCCCCGTTTTTGCCAACTTCATCCTGGCGGATGAGATCAACCGCGCGCCGGCCAAAGTGCAAAGCGCTTTGCTCGAAGCCATGCAGGAACGCCAGGTCACCATCGGCAGCGAATCCTACAAACTTGAAGAACCTTTCCTGGTACTGGCCACCCAAAACCCCATTGAACAGGAAGGGACCTATCCGCTGCCCGAAGCGCAGGTAGACCGCTTTATGCTCAAGGTCAAGATCAGCTACCCGAGCAAGGAGGAAGAACAGGAGATCATCAGGCGAAACCTGGCGGCTGACAGTTTCAATGAGGTTGCCAAGGTCGTCACGCCAAAAGAGATCATCACAGCCAGAGACTCGGTCCGCAAGGTGTACATGGACGAAAAGATAGAAAAATATATCCTCAATATTGTCTTTGCTACCCGTTTTCCGGCAGAACACGGCCTCCGGGACCTGCAGCCGCTCATCAATTACGGCGGATCGCCCAGGGCCAGCATCGCGCTTGCTTCGGCGGCCAAAGCGTATGCCTTCCTGCGGCGCAGGGGATACGTAATTCCGGAAGATGTGCGGCAGATCTGCTTTGACGTACTCCGCCACAGGATCGGCCTGACCTTTGAGGCTGAAGCCGAAAACATCACCCAGGAAGATATCATCACCAAGGTTTTGAACGCGGTGGAAGTCCCCTAAGCAAGCAGAAAAAGCAGTTCATGGAAACCAGCGAACTCCTCAAGAAAGTCAGGAAAATTGAGATCAAGACGAAGGGCTTGAGCAATCATATCTTCTCCGGGGAGTATCATACGGCTTTTAAAGGGCGCGGCATGTCGTTCAGCGAAGTGCGGAGTTATCAGTATGGCGATGACGTACGGGATATCGACTGGAACGTAACAGCCCGGACCGGTGAGCCATACGTAAAGGTGTATGAAGAAGAACGGGAACTGACCGTAATGCTCCTGGTCGATGTCAGCCAGTCTGCCTTTTTTGGCACGGTCAACCAGTTGAAAACCGAGATCATAGCAGAAATATGCGCCGTGCTGGCTTTTTCAGCGATCAACAACAATGATAAGGTAGGCGTGATCTTTTTTTCGGATCGGGTAGAGATGTTCATCCCGCCGAAGAAAGGCCGGCAGCATATTTTGCGGATCATCCGGGAACTGATCAATTTCGAACCGGTCGGAGCCGGTACCGACATATCGGCTGCTTTGGGCCATTTCAACAACGCCATCAAAAAGCGAAGCATCTGTTTTGTGCTTTCCGATTTTCAGGATAGCGGGTATGAACTGCCGTTGAGAATTGCCGCCCGCAGGCACGACCTGGTCGGGGTTCAGCTTACCGATCCCGCAGAGGCAACGCTGCCGAATATCGGCCTGGTAAGGGCCCTCGATCCTGAAACGGGCGCCTTGCAATGGATAGACACTTCTTCCCGGCGGCTCCAGCACGACTACAGCGGCCGCTATCAACGCAACTACCAGTATTTCAGAAGCGTCTTTTTGAAATGCGGCGCCGACCAGATCCCGATCCGGACCGATGAATCCTATGTGAAGGCCTTGCAACGCTTTTTTCAGAAGCGGATGGGCTGACGGCCGGGCCCCGTTCAATGATACAATGGCATGAAAAAAGGACTTTTTTTATCGGTTTTGTGCCTGTGGCTGTCGGCCGGATTCGGACAAGCGACCATCACAGCAGCCCTGGACAGCAGCCGGATCCTGATCGGTGACCAGGTGAGGCTCCACTTTGACATTTCCCTGGATAAGAATGCCAAATTGTTCGATATCGGATTTTCCGTGATCGATTCCGTCAAAGGGCTCGAAGTGCTTGATTCGACCAACCTGCTCCAAACCCCATCGCAAAACGACCAGCTTTTCTCTAAAGATTTCAGGCTTACTTCCTTTGATTCCGGGTATTATCGCATTCCGCCGGTAATCGTTCAGTATTTGTATAACGGCGATACGTCCAGGGTCCAATCCAATGAACTGGCCCTGCAGGTGAGAACCATTCCCGTCGAATCGGATACGACCGGGGTCATGCCGATCAAGCCGATCTTGACCGAACCGGTTAAATTCAGGGATTTTCTCCCCTATCTCATTATTGGAATAGCGGGATTGCTGATCGGGTTAACCGTTTTTTTAATTGTTTACAACAGCCGGCGGCAAAAAATGAAATTGCCTCCTCCCCTGCCCCCTCCCCATGAAATTGCCCTAGGGAAATTGCATAACCTGGAAAAGGCGCAGTTATGGCAAAAGGGCGAATTGAAGAACTACTATTCCCAACTCACCTACATCATCCGCGAATACGTAGAAGGCCGGTTCAAGGTGCCTGCCCCCGAATTAACCACGGAAGAAACCCTGGCGCAGTTGCAAAAACAGGCCTTGAGCAATGACCGGATGGATGCTGTGAGCCGGTTGCTCCAAAGCGCCGACCTCGTGAAATTTGCCAAAGCTGAGCCGGGGGTATCCCTTCATACGGAATTCCTGAAGGACGCCGTCGATTTTGTCCAGGCCACCAAGGAAGAAGCCGTCCCCATGCCTGAGCAGCCCGCCGGCCAGCAACCGCCGGCGGACAATGCCTTCCTGCCGCTGGTCGTGATCGGCGGCTGGCAATTCGCCTATCCATGGCTGTTGCTGCTGCTGTTGCTGTTGCCGGTACTGGCCTGGTTATATTCCCGGAATTACAGGAACAGGTATTCCAATATCCGGATCCCCTCGCTGAGCGGGTTGAACGGAGCCACGATCCGAACGAAACTGCGCCCTTTTCTGACGGTTTTGCGGGCGCTGGCTTTTATTTTGCTGGTCATTGCACTGGCCAGGCCCCAGAAAATGCTGAAAGAAGAAAACATTACCGCAGAAGGAATTGATATCGCTCTGGCAATGGACCTGTCGAGCAGCATGCTGGCGCAGGATTTTCAACCCAACCGCCTGGAAGTGAGCAAAAGAGTAGCCAGGGACTTTGTCGACAAACGCCCCTATGACCGCATAGGGCTGGTGGTCTTTGCCGGAGAAGCCTATACCCAATGCCCGCTGACAACAGACCACAGCATTCTGGATTTTTTCCTGGCAAAACTGGAATGCGGTTTACTGAAGGACGGTACCGCCATCGGCATGGGATTGGCAACGGCGGTAAACCGGCTCCAGGACAGCAAGGCGAAAAGCAAGGTAGTCATCCTGCTGACCGACGGCGTCAACAATACCGGATACCAATCGCCCGAATTGGCTGCCCGCATGGCAAAAGAACTGGGCATCAGGGTCTATACCATAGGTGTCGGCTCGGTCGGTGAAACCCTCATTCCGGTCAGCCGCAGCAACGACGGACGCTATATTTTTGATATCGCCAGGGTTGAAATCGACGAACAGCTCCTCAATGAAATTGCCGATATGACCGGCGGGAAATATTTCCGGGCCCGCGACGCCGAAAGCCTGGAGCGGATCTATGAATCGATCGATGCATTGGAAAAAACCAAAGTGGACGTGACCGTGATCAAACGCTACAGCGAGGAATACCATTATTTCATGTTCTGGGGGCTATTATTCCTGTTGGTCGAATTGGTCTTGCGCTATACCTGGCTGCGGTCGGCGCCCTGAAATAAAAATGCCGTCTCCCGGCAAGCGGAAAACGGCAACGATTTGGTTTTTTTAAGGGAAATAAGAGGCGAATCAAAGCGGGATCATAATGCCTGCGCTCAGGCCGAATCCGCGATTGGTTACTTTTTCATCCACTACAGGGATATTGTATACTTCGGTAAACCCGTGCTGATAACGAAAATCAGCAAATAGTTTTCCGAACCCGGCGTCATAACTCACTCCTGCGCCGGCAACGGCACTGGCTTCCCACCGGTTAAAATCATTGAGGTTGTCGAGGTTGATATCGGTACTTCCCAGGTTAATATCCACAAGTACCTTGGCTTTGGTGTCAATTTTGCCGGCTGTAGCGTAGGACACTGCAGGGCCCGCCATGACATGGAACCTTAATTTATCGTTTCCGAATTCGTATTTGGCCAGAACGGGCATGCTCAAATAGCTGAACCTGGTTTCCGATTTAACGCCGACCGGCAGATCCATGCCGAACAAAGGCGCGTCGAGGCCTTCATCCAGGGCAAATCCCTGCTTCTGGAAGTTGAGCTCGGGCTGAATGGCAAAATGATCCGTAATTTTATATTCCGCCACGGCCCCGATCTGAAAGCTTTCAACGGAGTGGAAATCGGGCGTAAGGCTGTTCAAAGCATCCGTTTTGTGAACATTGGTCCAGGTGATCCCGCTTCTGACCCCAAAGGAAAACTGGGCGGTTGTTGCGGAAACGGCAAGGATTCCGATCAGGGGTGTCATCATCCATTTGAGTGCACTTTTCATTTTTTCGAGCGTTTGGTGATTGTTTTGGTTTGCTGGGGCTAAGGTGCAGGCAAAAAGTGTTAAGAAGCGTTAAGCCATCGTTAGGCATTTTTTAAATATTACAAACATTTAACCCGAAGTATTAAAAAGTGCTAAAATCCCTTAAAAGCAGGCGGGTTGCTTTAAGGATTGATGATCTTTTCTGTGGCCGCACTGACCATGAAAATGCCGTAACCGCCTTCGACATTGCTGAAAACGGTAACCGGTTCCGCAAAGGGATTGCCGTTCGCATTTTCATAGTCTTCTTTGGACCGCAGGTACAAGTACCCTTCCCGGGTAAGCGCGTACAGCCGCAGCACCATTTTTTGACGGTCCAGTTGGTCGTAGGAATAAAAGTTCAACGACGCGGTCTTCCCTTCGAAGGAGGCGTCGGAGAAAATTAACAGCTGGTTCTCAGCATAGCTCACGAGGGGGTCATTGGTGTCCAGAAATACCCGGTATTCGTAAGCGAATGTGTCGGGGGGCGATACCACCGTATCCCGGACCAACAACTGGACAGCGTAGTAGTTTTCCACGCCGGCGGGATCCTTGATGTCTACCGTCAGACCGTCAACCCGGTCGCCGTCCGCCGAAATCGCACCGTCGGGCTTTACCTCCGCACGTTGAATTTCCACCGGTGCGGGCATGGTTTGTTCCGCATAGGCCGGCGGCATTCCTGGAACGCTTACTTCAAGCCGGTACAAGGCGCCCGTCTGTCCGAAGCCCGTGAAGGAAGTAGAAGCATATTTAAAACTTTCTTCCTTCCAGGAGAAGTCCGTTACCGGAACGCCGTCCTTTAATAGTGTGACGGCGGCGTTTTTGGGCAGCCCGAATGCCGCTGTATCCAGTATTCCGCGGCTGCTGGACACCAGAAGGGAGAATGTTTTGTCTGATGTGCTGAAATGACCGTTCAGTACCGTAAGCGGTTGGTGTTGGGGTATGTCTATTTCAACGACCTGGCTGAACGAGTCTTCATTGCAGCCCGTATGGATTAGAACAAGGAGGGCGGCAAAAAACAACAAAAGGAAAGAGCTATTTTTCATGGATCGGGAGTTAAAACTTGAAACCATAAGAAACCGACGGGATCAGGGGCAGAATGCTGACCTCTTTGAACACCCGTTTTTCCTGATAAGTGCCGTCGGGGTTCTGTGTGGTTTCGTTTTGTGCGATGATATAATACGGATTTCGGTGGAAATAGGCGTTGTACACGCCGATCACCCATTTTCGTTCGCCCCAGCGCTTGGGTTTCCTGAATTCGACGCTCAGGTCGAGGCGGTGATAGTCGGTCATTCTGAAGGCATTTTTTTGGCCGCCTGATTCAACTTCATAGTAGTAGGGATAATTGCCGAAGTTGTTTACTTCGGTCGGGTACCTGAAAGTGTTCAGGGTTACCGCGTTGCCGGTACCGTAAACCCAGGTTGTAGACAGGGTAATCCGGTCGGAAAAGTCATGCGACAGCACCAGTGAGATATCGTGGCGCCGGTCGTACCGGAAAGGAAATCGCTTTCCGCCGTTGATGTCGTCAAAATCACGCCAGTTCCAGCTCAGGGTATAACCCAGCCAGCCGGTTGTTTTACCGACCTTCTTCTGCAGGAACAGTTCCAAACCGTAGGTTTCGCCGTCGCCCTGCGTGATCTTCTCCTGCCAGTCGTTTTCCAGGCCGAACAGGAAACTTGCACCTTCCTTATAGGACAGGACGTTTTTCATCTGTTTGTAATAGGCCTCCACGCTTATTTCAAAATCGTTCTTGAAGGTATGGGCGGCGCCCAGGGCTACCTGCCAGGAGGTCTGTGGCGTCACTTTCCTGGTGCTGGGCACCCAGAGGTCGGTCGGCAGGCTGAAACCTTCACTGGTAAGCAGGTTGATAAACTGGGCCATTGTGCTGTATGAGGCTTTCAACGACCAATCGTTATTGAGCAGGTAACGCAGCCCGACCCGCGGCTGGATAGACGTGTAATACTGCCCCTGGACTTTGAAAGCTGAGGCGTGTACACCTAAATTGGCCTTTAATGCTCCCAGCTGGATATCGTCCTCCAGGTACGCAGCGAGTTCCGTTGAGTAGGCTTTCTGAGAGCCGATCAGGGTATCCAGGTTGATGTCTTCGCCGGACGATTTAAAGCTCAGCGCGCCGGGATTATAGGTATGGCTCACTGCGCTGACCCCAAACCGGAGATAGTGGTCGGGATTGGGGATGAAATCAAAGTCGATCTTTCCGCCCGTGTCTTCAATACCGGACCGGTAGAGCGCATTGAATTTCTCAACATGGTCGTCGTACTTATAGGAAGCGCCGGCGCCGATGTCTACAAGGTAACGGCTGTAGGTCAGGGTGGTATTGGCAAATAGTTTGGGCGTGATCTGATAATTCCACCGCAGGGAGGAAATGAGGTTGCCCCAGTCGATCCCGCCTTCAAAGGAGTCGCCGTCTTCGGCATACCGGTTGTGAAAAACATCTGAACCCAGGTAGGCGCTGGCGAACAGGCGATGCCGGTCGTTGATCTTGTGCTGAAGTTTGGCGTTGAGGTCGTAAAAGAAGAGTTTGAGCTTAAAATCTGTCCCCGCCGGCTGGCTGGCCCTGATAATGGGGCCGAAGATCAGGTCGGCATAGGTTCTCCGGCCGGATACCAGAAAAGTAGTTCTATCTTTTTTGATGGGCCCCTCCAGGGTGAGCTTGGAAGAGATCAGTCCGATAGAACCTTCTCCGTGTACCTCCTGGGTATTGCCTTCTTTCATATTGATCTCAAGAACGGAAGAAAGGCGCCCCCCGTACCGGGCCGGAAAACCGCCTTTGGTCAGGGTGACATTCTTGATGGCATCGGCATTGAAAACCGAAAAAATGCCGAGCAGGTGCGAAACATTGTAAACCGGCACCCCGTCCAGCAGGATCAGGTTTTGGTCGGGGCTGCCGCCTCTGACATATAGCCCGTTCTGGCCTTCGTTGCCGGATTGGACGCCCGGCAATAGTTGGAGCGCTTTCAGCACGTCCACTTCCCCGAACAATGCCGGAATGCGCTTGATCTGTTCTACGGGAACATCGATCCGGCTCATTCTCGAACTCTCTTCGATCTTCTCGTACCTGCCGGCCGTCACCTCCACCGTTTCCAGTTGAACGGACGACTCCAGCCGGACGGACAACGTGGTATCCTTGCGCAGCAGGATGGTGCGGGTCAGCGGCTGGTATCCGATATAGGAAAAAGTCAGGGTGACGGAATCTGCGGGAAGCGTAAGGCTGAAAAAACCATAGGTGTTGGAAATGGCGCCGGATCCCGATTTGAGATCAAGGATATTGGCTGCGATCAGTTTCTCACCGGATCCGGCGTCTTCAATATACCCGCTGATGGTAAAGCGGTTTTGAGCAAGAGAGAGCGCGCTGATCAGGAGCGCACAAAACAGGGTAACGCTTCTTTTCATAAATAGGGCATTTGGTAGTTGAATATTGATAAAGGACCGGAAAAAGCGGCAAATGGGTTGGTTATCCGGGCATTTACAATTAAGATTATGAATGGAAGACGTTGGGTTGGATTTTATTAGTGGATTTTAACCTCTTTTTAACGTTTAGCTATTTGAGAAAATGAAAAAGGGATAAACCACTTTCGCGGCTTATCCCTTTGGGTTGGTAATACTTTGGGAAGATTACATCATATCATCGTACATGCCGCCGCCGCCGGGCATAGCCGGAGCGGAATCTTTTTTCGGCTTTTCATTGATGGAGCAATTGGTGGTGAGGACCATGCCTGCAATGGAACCCGCATTTTCAAGCGCAACCCTGGTGACTTTCGCAGGGTCGATCACACCGGCCTTTTTCAGGTCCTGGTATTCGTCAGTGCGGGCATTGTAACCAAAGTCGTTCTTTTCGGCGATGACCCGGTGGAGTACGACCGAACCTTCTGCTCCTGCGTTGGAAGCAATATTCCGGATGGGCGCCTCAAGCGCTTTGCGGACGATGTCGACGCCGATGGTTTCATCTTCATTGGCCCCTTTCAGGTCTTTCAACGCGGCAATCGCCCTGACAAGGGCAACACCGCCGCCGGTCACGATCCCTTCCTCGACTGCCGCACGGGTAGCATTGAGGGCGTCGTTGACCCGGTCTTTTTTCTCTTTCATTTCTACCTCGGTAGCCGCGCCGACATAGAGTACGGCAACGCCGCCGGCCAGTTTGGCCAGGCGTTCCTGCAGTTTTTCCTTGTCGTAATCGCTGGTAGTCGCATCAATTTGCTGCTTGATCTGGTTGACGCGCGCTTTGATCATTTCATCGTCGCCGCTGCCGTTTACAACCGTAGTATTGTCTTTGTCAATAACGATCTTCTCAGCCTGTCCCAGCTGATCGACCGCTACGTTTTCAAGCTTGTAGCCTTTTTCTTCGCTGATCACCGTACCGCCTGTCAGGATGGCGATATCCTCCAGCATGGCTTTTCTGCGGTCGCCGAATGCGGGCGCTTTCACCGCTACAACCTTCAGGCTGCCGCGCAACCGGTTGACCACCAGCGTGCCCAATGCCTGGCTTTCCACATCTTCCGCAATGATGAGGAGCGGACGACCCATCTGCACCACTTTCTCCAGAATGGGCAGAATGTCTTTCATGTCGCTTACTTTCTTGTCCGTGATCAGGATGAGCGGGTTTTCGTATTCGACCACCATGTTTTCGGAATCCGTAACAAAGTAGGCGGACAAGTATCCGCGGTCGAACTGCATGCCGGTTACCTCTTCTACATAGGTGTCGGTTCCGCGGGCTTCTTCCACCGTGATTACGCCGTCGGTAGTTACGCGTTTCATGGCGCCTGAAATCAGTTCGCCGATCTCTTCGTCGTTGTTCGCGGAAACAGTAGCAACCTGCTTGATCCTGTCAAAGTCATTCCGGATGACTTCGGCTTGTTGCTGGAGGTGCGCCACAGCCGCCTTCACACCTTTGTCGATCCCCCTTTTCAGGTCCATGGGATTGGCGCCTGAAGTGAGGTTTTTCAAACCCGCAGTGATCATGGCCTGAGCCAGAACGGTAGCCGTTGTGGTGCCGTCGCCGGCAGCGTCATTGGTTTTGCTGGCGACTTGCTTCACCAACTGCGCGCCCATATTTTCAACAGGGTCTTCCAGTTCTATTTCCTTGGCAACCGTTACGCCGTCCTTGGTTACCTGCGGCGCACCGAAGCTCTTTTGCAAAACTACATTTCTTCCTTTAGGCCCCAGGGTGACTTTCACCGCGTTGGCCAGTTTATCGACGCCCCTTTTGAGTTTTTCCTGGGCTTCGCCGTTAAAGTTAATTTCCTTTGCCATGATGACAGTTTTTTCGCTTTTAATTAAAGAATGATTAAAATGTCGTCCTCACGCATGATCAGGTACTCCTGTCCGTCCAACATGACTTTCTGACCTGCGTATTTGCCGTACAAAACCGTATCGCCGACCTGCACGGTCATCATATTGCCGTCTTTGCCGGCGCCGGCAGCGACGATTTCGCCCCGTTGGGGCTTTTCCTTGGCCGTGTCAGGAATGATGATTCCCCCGGAGGTGACCTCTTCGGCGGGAGCAGGCTTGATTACTACGCGGTCATTGATGGGTTTCATGCCGACTTTACTCATAGCGGATCAGAATTTAATTTACGTAAGGTGATGAATGTTGTATGTTGGTGAAAAAGCCCTGACAAGCCGAAGCCTGCCGGAAAGCTTCGATTGCCTACTATCAAATTCGGGTCCAACCCGGGAAAACAACCGGATTGTGGACATTTTTTCGCAGTATCCTGCCAAAATGACACGGAATTGGGTTTGCTGCACGGCTTGACGCAGGTGGCTTTAAGGCCTCAGTCGGGCAGAAAGCTCACGACCCGGTCATAACTCAGGCCCGTAAATATGCCCATTGCGTTGGGCCCTTGTACATTGGATATGATGGGGGAGGGCTGGGCAAACGGATTGCCGTTGGAAGCGATCGCCAGCTGGACGCTTTCCAGGAAATCGAAATAGGCTTTTTCTATATGGAAAATGGTGTTGATCACGGTATCCCCGCGGCCGTAATCATAGGGCGTGCCGAAAACGATCACATCCTCTACAAACCGGTCATCGGTGGTAAAATCCTGATCCGGAATCGTATCCAGTGAAGAATGCTGGATCATACGCCGGTAGTAATTGTCCTCATTGGGGCGATCGGTCAGGTAGGTGAGCACCCGGGCCAGGGTGTCGGTGTCATTAAACTCAACCACCACGCTGTCGATCGGAACTACGGGGAGGATGCTGGTGCTGGCCGTGATCAGGTCTCCGTTCTCAAGGGTGATCTCAAGGCTGTAGGTCTTTCCGCGCTCAATCGGGGCAACCAGGTGACTGGTATAATTGAAGATCTTTTTGGTGAATTGGTTGAAGACCAGGTTGTTGTCCAGCGTGTAGGACTCTCCGGTCTCTGAGCGGATCACCACCGTTGCGCCGTTAACCAGGGTTTGGTTGAGAAATGCGAGATTGTCCTCGGGAATCGGGTCAAAGTAGCCGGAGGTTCGGGTCAGCAGCAGGTTGATCGGAGCGCCGGGTTCGAGGTAACATTCTACCACGATCCGCTCCTGGGTTTCCGGCAACTTGATGTCTACTTCTTTTTCGAGATTACAGCCGGCCAGCATGACGGCCAGGGCTATCGGCAGAAACAGCAACGCGTTTTTCATGTCGGTTAAAATTTAAAATTCCAGGTAATGGAGGGAAGAATGGGGAACAGCGAAACCTGCCGGGCAGCAATCCGGTCGGGGACCTCAATGACAATATCTCCCATGACGAGTTTTCTGAATGAGGGCTCGAAATACAGGAAGAAGGTATTGCGCCGGTCGTAGGCATTGATCACGCTCAGGGTCAGGTCGCTTTCACCCCATTTCGGGAAGAATCGCCACACCAGGCCCAGATCGAGCCGGTGGAAAGGTGGCAGGCGATAATTGTTGCGCTCCCGGTAATCCGGCACCACGGGTTGCAGGGAGCCGCCGTAAACATCCTGAAAGGTCCACCTGGATACAGGCAGCCACCGAAGATCGCCCGATCCATATACAAAGGTGGCGGTGGCGGACAACCGGCGGCTGATGTCATAGATGGCGACAACGGAGATATCGTGCCGCCGGTCGTAAATCGGTGAAAAGTAACCCGTCTGGGCAAATTTTCCGTTAGGGTCAAGGGTTCTGAATTCGCCTCTTTCCGCAAATGCCAGGGTGTAGCCGATCCAGCCGCTGAGTTTTCCCTCCTTTTTCTCTATGCTGATCTCTAATCCGTAACCGCGCCCTTTACCGACGGCAAATTCCTGTTCCAGGTCGTCGTTGACAAACAGTTGCGCCGCATCCACGAATTCCAGCTGGTTGTAGAGTTTTTTGTAATAGCCCTCGATGGTCAGGAAATACTGCCCGCCGAGCAAATGGGAAAATCCGGCGGCTACCTGGTCGGAATGCTGGGGTTTTACATTGGCGGTGGAAGGATACCATATGTCGGTAGGCAAGGTGACGCCGGCATTGGCCACCAGATGAAGGTACTGATTCATCCGGGCATAACTGGCCTTGAGCGACCAGCGATCGCTGAGCGATAAACTGGATGCAAAACGGGGTTCGAGCCCCCAATAACTCGTTTGTCCGGTGTAGAATCCGCTCAGGCGAAGGCCTGCGTTTACTTTTAACCGGGGTATGATCGTCCACTCATCCGAAAGGTAGGCGCCCCACTCCCAGCCACTGAAATTTTGCCCGGAAGAAAAACTGACCACGCCGTCGGTACTGCCTGCCCGGAGCCGGCCGACGGTGAAATCGTGATGGGTAAGTTGCAGCCCGAACTGGAAGGTGTGGCGGTTGCTGGCGGCGTAATAGAAATCCGATTTGAAATTGGCGTCCCGGATGTTGGAGCCCAGGTTGAAGCGGAATCCGGTCAGCGCATTCTGGATATTGTACTGGTAATCGGAATAGGTAAAGGTTGTGTTGGAAAATATCTTAGGTGAAAACTCGTGATTCCAGCGGACCGTGCCGGTTGAGTTGCCCCAATCAAAATCAAAATTGAAAAAATCGCCGTCAAAGCCGAAAACGTCCCGGCCGAAATAGCCGCTTAGAAAAATGCGGTCCTTTTCGCCGGCCTTGAAGTTGATTTTCGTGTTCAGATCGTAAAAAAAGTAATCGGGAATAGGGTTGTAATCCGGATTGTCCGCCTGCGCCCGGTTGATCGCCCTTGTGAATATATCCACGTAGGTCCTCCTGCCGGATACAATGAAAGAAGCGTCGTCCTTCTTGATGGGGCCCTCCAGGGTAAGTCTTGAAGAGATCAGTCCGATACCGCCGGACCCCGCAAGGTGTTTGCTGTTGCCTTCCTTGAGCTTGACATCGATAACCGACGAAAGGCGCCCGCCGTATTGGGCGGGAAAACCGCCTTTGAAAAGCTTGAGGTCTTTGACGGCGTCGGTATTGAATGTGCTGAAAAAACCGAATAAATGGTTGGGGTTGTACACCAGGGCTTCATCCAGTTCGATCAGGTTCTGGTCGCTGGCGCCGCCCCGTACGAACAGCCCTGTGGTCCCCTCTGATCCGGAGGGAATGCCTGGTTTCAACTGGATGGTCTTCAGGATATCGGTTTCCCCCAACAGGGCTGGAATGGCCTTGACTTCTTTTGTGGTGAGGACATCGACGCTCATTTCCGTCGACCTCAACTGATCCTGGAAAGAGTTGGCTTTTACCGTAACCTCATCGAGTTGTACGCCGCTGCTCAGTTCAACGTCCAGGTGAATGTTTTTATCCAGCTGCAACCGGATTTCCCTGGTTTGGAAGCCGATGAAACTGTACTCGATCAAGACGGAGTCCCCTGCCGGCAGGCTCAGGGAATAGAACCCGTAGTCATTGGTTGTGGCGCCCAGGGCGTTTGCGGGAGAGAACACAGTGGCGCCGATCAGCACCTCCCCGTTCTCCTGGTCCTGTACCTTGCCGCTGATCGTGAAAAAATCCTGGGCCTGGCTCCACAAAGGCAGAGAAATGCAACAAACTAAGGCTAAAAATCGGATCATTCTTTCGCGTTTTTCAAATGGCGGATGCCCTTCCGGAAGAAGGTTTCAACTAATAACGGTTGAATCGAAAGATTGTCAGCCGATCTGTCAATTTATCTTTGAAATTTATTTAAATTAGCCCAAAAAGAAATGACGCGCACACTCTGGAATTACCTTCCTGCAAATCAGGAAACAGTTGATGATTTGCACAAAAGACTAGGTATCCACCCGGCGCTATGCCGGGTTTTGGTTCAAAGAGATATCATCAGTCCCGAATCCGTCGACCGGTTTTTTCACCCGGATCTCAAAAATCTGCACGATCCTTTTCAGATGTCTGACATGGACAAGGCTGTAGATCGCCTGCTCCAGGCGGTAGAAGGCGGGCAAAAAATCCTGTTATACGGCGATTACGATGTAGACGGTACCACGGCCATTGCCTTGATGTACAGCTTCCTGGAAAAAATCGGCGTTCATGCGGACTATTATATCCCGGATCGCTACAAGGAGGGGTATGGAATTTCCGAAACCGGATTGAAATACGCTCGCGATACCGGCGCCCGGCTCATTATCGCCATGGATTGCGGGATAACCGCTGTCCGACAGGCCGAAACGGCTCGTTCATTCGGGATCGATCTGATCATTTGCGATCACCATTTGCCGGAGGAGCGGCTGCCCGATGCCGTTGCCGTTCTGGACCCCCGGCGAACGGACTGCCATTACCCATATAAGGAGTTGAGCGGCTGCGGGGTCGCCTTCAAGCTTGCACAAGCCTATGCGCTGCGAAGCGGAATCGGGGAGGAAGCTGCGATGGGGTTGCTGGATCTGATCGCGATCAGTATCGCTGCGGATATTGTAAAAATGGACGGGGAAAACCGGATTTTAACCCATCACGGCCTGCAACTATTGAACAAAGGGAAGCGACCGGGCATATCGGCCCTTGTCAGAGAAAGCAGGCGCAACTACCCGTTGACCGTCGGCGATGTCGTATTCGGGTTAGCTCCCAGGCTCAACGCAGCCGGCCGGCTGGCGGATGCCGGCGCAGCTGTCAGGCTTTTGCTGGCCGGGGATAAGGTAGTTGCAGCCGACCTGGCGCAACTGCTCGGGTACCGGAACGACCTCCGGAAGGAACTGGACCAACAGACCACAGAAGAGGCGAAAGCCATGTTCCTGGAAATGGAAAACTGGTCAAATCGGAAGAGCGTAGTGCTTTATCAACCCCATTGGCACAAGGGCGTTGCGGGGATCGTCGCTTCCAGAATGGTAGAACATTTTTACAGGCCGGCAATCATTCTGACCAGAGCAGAGGATAAAATCGTGGGCTCCGCACGGTCGATCCGGGATTTCGACCTGCATGCCGCATTGAAATCCTGCGAAAAATTGCTGCTGAATTTTGGCGGGCATCATCACGCCGCCGGCCTTAGCCTGGATCCGGCCGACCTTCCGGCGTTCCAGGATCTTTTTGAAGCGGTGGCGGATCACAATATCCGGACCGACCAGCTCGCGGAAGAGATCCCGGTTTCGGGTGAATTGGCGCTGGGAGACATCAATTTCAGGTTCTGGCGGGAACTGAGCAGATTTGCGCCCTTCGGCCCCGGCAATCGCCAACCGGTTTTTGTGAGCCGCCAGGTGAGGGATACCGGAAATTCGGCGCTCTTAAAAGGGGAACATCTGCAATTGTCCGTTGCACAAGGAGACGGCGATACGGTCAGCGGGATCGGATTCGGATTGGGGGCGCATTACGAACGCGTTAAAAGTAAAGAGCCGTTCGACCTTTGTTTCACGGTGCAGGAAGAGACCTGGCAGGGCAAGAGCCGGATACGGCTTATGGTAAAAGACCTTAAATTTGGATCATAAATACCAACAGACCGCATATGGAAAAATACGAAGTAAGCGGCGCCCCGCGTCCGGTGGGCCTTTATCCGCATGCCCGGCGGGTCGGCGACCTCCTTTTTCTTTCCGGGATCGGGCCGAGGGATCCGGAAACCAACCGGACGCCCGGACTCGAACGGACGGAATCCGGATTTTACCGGGAGTTTGATTTCGCTGCCCAATGCCACAGCGTGTTCCGCAACCTGAGGAAGATCCTGGAAGGAAGCGGAGCCAAATGGGAAAACCTGGTTGATGTGACGGTATTCCTGACCAACCTCCAACGCGATTTTACGACCTACAATGCCATCTACGCCGAATATTTCAAGGATGCGATGCCTTGCAGGACAACCGTAGGCATTGACGCCCTGCCGGCGCCGATCGATATTGAGGTAAAAGCCATCGCCTGGTTGGGGAATTAGGGCTACCTTTGCCGGATAAATGCGAAGAAATGCTGGCCAAACGCATCATACCTTGTTTGGACATTAAAGAGGGCAGAACCGTCAAGGGAATTAATTTCGTCGACCTTCGGGATGCCGGGGACCCGGTTGAACTGGGCGCCATGTACAGCGAACAAGGCGCCGACGAACTGGTTTTCCTCGATATTACAGCAACCCACGAAAAGCGCAAAACCCTGGCAGCCCTGGCGCATGAGATAGCCGCTAATTTGAGCATTCCGTTTACCATAGGCGGCGGCATCAGCTCCCTTGGCGACGTGGAAGCGCTGCTGCACGCCGGCGCCGACAAGATCTCCGTGAATTCCGCCGCAGTGCGCAGGCCGGCCCTGATTGAAGAGCTCGCCGGGAATTTCGGAAGCCAGTTTGTCGTGCTGGCGGTTGATGCCAAGCACATCAACGGTGAATGGTTCGTTTATCTCAACGGCGGCCGGGTCGCCACTGAAATTCGCCTGCTCGATTGGGTGAAAGAAGCCGAAAACCTCGGAGCCGGCGAGATCCTGTTTACTTCCATGGACCATGACGGCGTTAAAACAGGATTTGCCAACGACATTCTCGCAGCAGTATCAGAAACCGTTAGCGTGCCGGTGATCGCTTCGGGCGGCGCTGGAAAAATGGAGCACTTTTACGAGGTGTTTACCCGCGGGAAAGCAGACGCGGGCCTCGCAGCCAGCATTTTCCATTTTCAGGAAATCGGCATTGCCGAACTTAAAAAATATTTATCCGATAAAGGGGTTCCGGTCAGGATCTGAACGGAGTACCCGTGATTGAATACCCATGGAAAATTTTTCACAAACGATTGGTGAACTTGATTTTGCCAAGAGCGGCGGTTTGATCCCCGCTGTGGTGCAGGACGCCGCTACGTCGGTGGTCCTGATGCTGGGCTACATGAATGAAGCGGCGCTGCGCGAAACGATCGATTCGGGAAAAGTTACCTTCTTCAGCCGGAGTAAAAACAGGCTTTGGCAAAAAGGTGAAACATCAGGGCATTTTCTGCGGGTTGTCGATATCAAATCCGACTGCGACCGGGATGCGCTCCTCGTTAAAGCCGTTCCGAACGGCCCTGTTTGCCATACCGGGTCGGATACCTGCTTTGACGAGACAAATGCGGAGCCCGGGTTTTTAGCCCGCCTGGAATCGGTGATTCGCAGCAGGAAATCCGGAAGCCCCTCCGAATCTTATACGGCCGCCCTCTTCGCAAAGGGCATCAACAAAATAGCCCAAAAGGTTGGAGAAGAAGCTGTCGAGCTCGTCATCGAGGCCAAGGATGATAACCGGGACCTTTTTCTCAATGAGGCGGCCGATCTGCTTTTTCACTACCTGGTATTGCTCAATGCCAAGGACGCTTCACTGTCGGATGTGGTCGCCATTCTTGAGCAGCGCCACAAATAGATGGGAACCCAAATTTCCGATACGGTCCCGTTGCATTTTACCGAAAGCGGCCTTCGCTTCGAATTTTCCGGCGATTGGATGGTCAGGAAATACGATGCCCACCGGTATTA
This sequence comes from Lewinellaceae bacterium, assembly GCA_020636325.1. Taxonomy (GTDB): domain Bacteria; phylum Bacteroidota; class Bacteroidia; order Chitinophagales; family Saprospiraceae; genus JACJYC01. The sequence continues at coordinate 542,420 of JACJYC010000002.1, read as the reverse complement.
CAGGCCCTTGAGCGGAATCGGACTCAAAGGCGTCGATTTTATCGGCATTCTGGATTGGCAGACCCTTGTACTGTTTGAGATCAAAAATTACTCGACCAGGATCAGCGCAACCCTGGGCCGGCCGGTCCCGGTAGAGCCCAAGCCGCCCGAAGAATTGGCCGAAGTTATGAAACTGAAAGTGGAGGATACCTTGCAGGCGTTGAGGGCCATCCGGGTTTTTTACCGTCGGAACTGGCTCTACCGGGTTTTTTTACCCTTGATCCGTTATCGGCGACGCCTGTTTCCTGAGCCCGCCTTCTGGACCCGTGCTTTCGAGCTGGCCGGCCGGATGGAAACGGTTCAGGCAGTCCTTTGGGTAGAGTTCGATGATAACCCGCCGGATGGCTTTTTCCCCGCTTTGTTACCGGCAATTTCCGGATATCAACCGCCTATCGCCTTAGCCAGCAGAAAGGAACACCCGTATTCCGATCGGATCAGGGTGGAACAGGCCGGGCCGGTTTCCGTCAAATAAATCAACAGATGAAATGGATCTTACAAGGGCTCTGGATCGTTTTTCTGGCCGGGTGCAATCAGCCGGTTGCTGAAAAAGAGCCGGAAGAAATGCCCCATGGCGCCGCGGCTGTCCAGGTCGCCTTTCCGGATACGATTCCGGTTGAATCCCTCAAGGCAGCCTTACCCGATTATGATACCACCCAATGGACGGAGCTGATTGCCCTGGCGCCGGATATCATGCTCGATTTGAAATACGCAACGGAAGACAACTTCGTACAGTCGAAAATGTACGATTGCGGCCGCTGTTTTTTAAGGCCGAAAGTAGCGGAAGCCCTTGTCAGGGTGCAGCAAACCCTGAGAAAGCAGGACCTCGGGCTGAAAATGTTTGATTGTTACCGTCCGCGACCGATCCAGTGGAAACTCTGGGAGAAAGTTCCGGACCCCCGGTACGTGACCGATCCCAGAAAAGGCTCCATGCACAATCGCGGCGCTGCGGTCGATTTGGGACTGGTGGATCTGGCCGGCAACGAACTGGACATGGGGGCGCCTTTTGATTTTTTCGGACAGCGGGCCTACCAGACTTACACCGACCTTCCGGACAGTATCCTTCAACGCAGGCGGTTGTTGCGCAGTACGATGGAAGCGCAAGGTTTTCATGCCATCAGGACCGAATGGTGGCACTATTCCTTCAACGGCGGTTTTGAGCTGTCGGATATGGTTTGGAAATGTGAAACGGCGCGTTAACCGCCATTTAGAAATGAAAAAATGAAAATAAAGCGCAGCAGGCCGACGGATGAAACAAACAGTTGCTTCATGCGTTTTCTCAAATGATCTTTTTTTCAGAACTTGCGACCCTTATTGAAAAATACATCAAATGCAACAATTCAAATCGGATGTTGAGGCCGTGGACGCACTGGCTGAATCCTACCAGCGGCTGAAAAAGGAAATTGCCAAGGTCATTGTCGGACAGGATGAGGTGGTTAAAGCTGTGATCATTTCCCTGTTCAGCAACGGCCACAGCCTGTTGGTTGGTGTGCCCGGCCTGGCTAAAACCCTGCTGGTCAGCACGATCTCTGAAGTGCTTGATCTGGATTTCAAGCGCATCCAATTTACCCCCGACTTGATGCCCTCTGATATCACCGGCTCGGAAATTCTGGATGAAGACCGGCATTTCCGCTTTAACCGCGGCCCCTTGTTCGCCAACATCGTATTGGCAGATGAGATCAACCGGACGCCGCCCAAAACCCAGGCAGCACTGCTGGAGGCCATGCAGGAACGCGTTGTGACGGTCAGCGGCCAGCGGCACGTACTGCCCAGTCCTTTTTTCGTTTTGGCTACCCAGAACCCCATCGAGCAAGAGGGCACTTACCCGTTGCCGGAAGCGCAGCTCGACCGGTTTATGTTCAATATTCCGCTGGATTATCCCACGTACGAAGAGGAAATCCAGGTGGTGAAAGGCACGACAACGCTGCAGAATTACCAATTGAGCCATGTCGTGACCGCTGCCGATATCCTGGCCTTCCAGCAACTGATCCGGAAAATCCCGATTGCGGATAATGTACTGGAATATGCGGTTTCGCTGGCGACGAAAACCCGCCCGGGGACCCAACGCGCCACAACAACGGTGAACGATTACATTTCATGGGGCGCAGGCCCGAGGGCATCCCAATATCTTGTGCTCGGCGCCAAATGCAATGCCGCTATCCGGGGCAAATATTCACCGGACATCGAAGACGTTCAGGCCATTGCCAACTATGTATTGCGCCACCGGATCGTACGGAACTACAAAGCCGAAGCAGAGGGAATTACAGAAGAACGAATCATAGAAACCCTGTTTTAATCCGGGTTTTCTCCCTGTTTTCAAATCAAAGAGCAGTTTCCGGTGCGCCGGGAGCTGCTCTTTGCATTATTTGCGTTAGGAAAACGTTAAAGTTGCTTTTCAATGTTAATTTAATGTAAATTATTTGTAAATTTGCAGTAAAATAAAGCAACTATGAATAGAATGATTTTCAAAGAAGAGCAGCGCTTTCGCTGCTGGGATCTGATCGGAGCGTTGCTTTTGCTTGGCGCGGCAGCCCTGTTCAGATTAACCCAAGTGATTTGGAATGGGTATGCCCTTTCCTCTTCCCAGGTGTTGGCCGGCTTATTGGTACTGTTTGTTATCTCGCTTTGTCTCTTATATTTTTTCAAGGCACGAATGGCCACTAAAATTGATGAACGGGGTATCCGGTTCAAATTTTTCCCGTGGCATTTCAGGAAGAGGCAAATCGGTTGGGATGAAATTGACAGCTACCAGTGGGAAGACCTTCCCTTTTCTGCCGCATTAAGCGGCTGGGGTGTCAATTACGGCACTTTCGAGCAGGTTTTCAGCCTGAGCGGAAGGCACGGTATCCACCTCAAGCTCAAGAACGGTGAAGAACTGTTCATCGGAACGGCCCATTTGCAGGAAATGCGCGAGGTAATCGACTATTTCCTGCACAATCAAAAAAAATAACGGCGAAAGGAATTAAAACCCGACGTTGATCAGGTTTGTTTCCACTACAGGCGCGCTGTCGTATATTTGCGGCAGCGCGTCTGTTTTTTTGCACCAAAAGCCGGAGAATCTACATCTTTAGGAATAGAATCGATTTTTGCGATAATTGCATTATTTTAAAGCCACAAAACCAAACATGTCAATGATTTTTCAAAAATCAAAATTGCTGATACCTGCCAGTCTGATGTTTTTTATTCTTCTCTTGTTGTCGGGTTGCAGTGCTGAGGTCAGAAGCGGATTCCAGGCAACGCCGGTAGCATACGGGAAGATAAATCAGATTGCAGTGGTATCTGATGATGATACCTGGAACAGTGCGATAGGCGATACCATCCTTTATTATTACTCCTCCGCATATCCCATTTTACCGCAACCGGAACCCTTGTTCGACCTGATCCACTTCACGCCTTTTGACCTGGAGTCCTCCGCTGTCAGGCGTGAAATGCGCATTTATCTGGTTGTTGCCGACCTGAGCGATACCGATTCGCCGGCAACCCAAATGGTGCTCAATGATATCGGCAGCGAGAAAGCGTACCAGGCCAAATCGGATCCTGATCAGAGTTCCGTCGTTATCCGGGATAAATGGGCTTCCGGGCAGATGGTCATCTACCAGTTTGCCTACTCCAAAGCCGACCTGATCGATCAGATCATCAAGCGGTTTCCGGCAGCTGCCAAACGGATCAACGAATTTGACAGCGATAAAATCCGGGCAACGGTCTACCAATCCGGAGAGAACACCGAAGAATCTGCTGAAATATTGGCGAAAATGGGCGCCAAGGTCCAGGTCCCCGGAGATTATATAACGGCTATCAGCAATGATGATGTCATCTGGCTGCGAAAGGAAACGGATTTTTTAAGCAGCAACCTGGTTTTTCATAAATTCAAATACACCGACCAGAGCCAACTGACCCGGGAGGGCATCAAGGCTGTTCGCGACTCCATCGGGAAAAAATACATTTCGAGTACCTTGCCGGGCACCTATATGCAGGTCAATGACAAGGACCTGCCCATGTTTACCAGCGTGAAGACGCTTCATAACCGCTATGCGCTCGAAGCCAGAGGGATCTGGGAAGTTGTAGGCGATTTTATGGGAGGAGCTTTCATCAGCTACCTGATCCATGACCCGGATAAGCCCGACCTGCTTTTTGTCGACGGGTTCGTACATGCCCCGGGCAAGGACAAACGCGACTATATGCAAAATCTGGAATACATCATTTCTACCATTGAGTATTGATTGTTGATGAAACGAATTGCCATTTTTGCTTCCGGAACGGGGAGCAATGCCGGAAAAATCATTGATTTTTTTAAAAATGATGACCAGGTCAGGGTTGATCTGGTCATTTCCAATAAAGCGGATGCCCCTGTATTGGAAATGGCCCGAAAGGAGGGCGTGGAAACATACTTGGTCAATAAGGCCGGGTTTTATGAAAGCAGAGAACTCCTCGGTGTGCTCCGCAACCGGCAAATTGACCTGATCGTGCTGGCCGGATTCCTCTGGCTGGTACCTGCTTACCTGATCGAGGCATTCCCCAATAAGATCATCAATATTCATCCGGCCTTGCTGCCCGGTTACGGTGGAAAGGGCATGTACGGCATGCACGTCCATGAAGCCGTGAAAAAAGCAGGTGAAACCAGGACCGGTATCACGATCCATTACGTCAATGAACACTATGACGAAGGGAACATTATTTTCCAGTCGTCCTGCGAAATCAATTCCGGGGATTCGGCGGAAGAGATTGCCCTAAAAGTCAGGGATTTGGAGCACCGACATTTTGCACCCGTGATTGCACAACTTTTAAAGGATTAAACTCGTTCAAAACGAGTATTTTGGTATTATTGTGCAAAATAATAATCGTCCAAAACCGGTTTGTCTCATTTCAAACACCTATATTATGGTAAAGAAACTGCTCCTATTAGTGATAGGCCTGACAATTGTTGCTGGATTGAATGCCCAGGAAGGAAATTGGAAAAAACTCCGCAAGGCAGGCGATCAGTCCATGTCGGAAGGGAAATACTACGAAGCGGCCCAGGCATACGAAAAAGCCTGGCAAAAAAAACAGAGTAAAAACGAGTTGATCTACCAGGCGGCAGAAGCCTATTATCTGGTCAAGGATTACCGCAAGGCAGCCGAAGCGTATCAGCATGTCAAGGCAGGAAAGGATCAGGACCCCCTGATGCCCCTGAGATACGGCCGCAGCCTCAAGCAGGATGCCCAGTACGACCGGGCCATCGAAGTTTTCCAGGGCCTGAGCGATGCGTACAGCGGCCCTGATAAAGCCATCCTGCAGGAAATCCTGGATACGGAGATTAAAGGCGCCAAACTGGCTGCCCAATTGACGCCTTTGGCAGACCGCGGGATCGAGTTCTCCTACCCCGGCAAGGGCGTTAATTCCGATGCCAATGAGTTTGCCCCCTTCCCCATCACCGCCGACCTGCTTTATTTTTCCTCCACAATGGGGGGGCCGGCCAGGATATACAGCTCCCAACGGCAGGGCAATACCTGGACGAAAGCCAGCCCTCCGGGGAATTTTCCGGTCATCCAGAACGGACAGTACGCCAACGGCGCCATGTCTCCCGACGGCGAACGCTTCTATTTTACCATTTGCTCCGACGGCCAGTGGAACGACCGGTCAACCCGCTGTGAAATATATGTGATCAAACGCAACGGCTCGAACTGGTCGCAACCGGAACGACTGCCGGATTATATCAACGCCGCCGGCGTTACCGCAACCCAACCCTTCCCGGTCAATATTGCCGGCCAGGAATTTTTGTATTTCGTTTCCAACCGCGAAGGCGGCAGAGGAGGCCTGGATATTTGGTTCACTTCGCGGGACCTTGGCGCCAACACCAATGACTATACTTTTCCGGTCAACCTTGGCCCTTCCATCAATACCCTCGGCGACGAAATGACGCCGTACTACAATGCAGAGGAGGGTACCCTTTATTTTGCCTCCAACGGTCAGCCGACCATCGGCGGGTTCGATATCTTTAAGGCCCGCGGAGAAGAGACCGCCTGGAGCCAGGTCGAAAACGCAGGATTGCCCATCAACTCCAGCGCAGACGATTACGGCTATGTTATGTTTCCATCCAAATCAGGCGGATTTATTGTGTCTAACCGGGTTTTCGGCGGCGAAAAATCCGATACCAGGAACTATGACTTACTGGAATTTGCCATCGGCGGTCGGCGCATAACCCTGAAAGGAAATGTCTATGACAAAATCTCGGGTGAACTGATGAGCGGTGTCAGCGTCACCGTGTATCAGGTCTTTGACGACGGTTCGACCAATATGCTGACCGCAAAGGATTTTCCGAACGGGAGTTACCTTTTTGAAATATTGCCCAACCGCCAGTTCAGGGTCGAGATCAAAAAACCGGGATATGCTCCGGGAGGATATTCTTTCCGGACGGACGACCCCAACTCCTTTACCTACGGGCAGCCGGTTTTTCTGGAATTGGGCAATGATATGTCCGCGAACAGTGAACCGACCGCCGGGACCGGCAAAAAAAATAACGCACCGGATCCGGGAACGGAAGAGCCCGATTATTCAAGCGAAGGCGGCGTGGTATATACCGCCAGAGGCACGGCGCCCAAAGACAACCTCGAATACAATACGACCGCACCCAAGCACAACGGGATCTATTACAAAATCCAGCTCGCCGCCGTCAAACAATACAAGCCGGGGCACGCCAAATTTACCCGCGTGGAAAACCTGGGCCGGATTGACACCGAAGAATTGCTCAACTCAGGGCTGGTCCGCGTGTTGCTGGCTGATTTCTTCTCCGAATCGGAAGCGCTTGACGCCCTCGGTCAGGTCAAGTCGAGCGGATTCTCCGAAGCTTTTGTCGTGAAGTATGAAGACGGGGTTCGCTACGGCAAAGTGACCCTGAAATAAACCTTTGCCGGAAGTCCGGCCGCCATTGCAATAGCGGCCGGACCTTCGGCGCCACCCGCCCGGCTGGAGATGGCCCGCCCGATAGCGATTTTCAGCAAAAAATCCTGCAAAACACCCGATTACATTTCCCGATCCGCTTTAATTCTTGTCAAATTGCGCTAATTTTGCGGCGCCCGATTTCCGGCTGAGCTTGTTGCTTCGGTCGCATAGCGGGAACTTATTTTAAATTGATATCGTAAAGGAATAAAATTGATTCCATGATCAACATTCAGTTTCCTGACGGTCAGGTCAGGCAGTTTGAAAAAGGCGTAACGGCAATGGATATTGCCATGTCCATCAGTGAAGGCTTGGCGCGCAACGTATTGTCCGCAAAAGTTAACGGTCAGGTTTGGGACGCTGCCCGGCCGATCAATGACGATGCTGCCGTTCAGCTGTTGACCTGGAATGATCAGGACGGCAAGGCGACCTTCTGGCACTCCTCCGCTCACCTGATGGCCGAGGCGCTGGAAGCCCTTTACCCGGGCATCAAATTCGGCATCGGCCCGGCCGTTGAAGGTGGTTTTTATTACGATGTTGATCCCGGCGACCGCATTATTTCCGCCGATGATTTCCAAAAAATTGAGGATAAAATGCTGGAACTGGCCCGCAACAAAAGCGAATACGTTCGCAAGGAAGTTGCCAAAGCCGATGCCATCCGGTATTTCAGGGAGAAGGGAGACGAATACAAACTGGAGTTGCTGGAAGACCTGGAGGACGGGCAGATCACATTTTATGAACAAGGCAATTTTGTGGATCTCTGCCGCGGGCCGCATATCCCCAGCACGGATCGGATCAAAGCCGTCAAACTGATGAAGGTCGGCGGAGCGTATTGGCGCGGCGATGAAAAGCGCAAGCAGCTGACCCGCCTGTACGGCATCACTTTCCCCAAGCAAAAAGAACTGACCGAATACCTCGAAATGATCGAGGAAGCCAAAAAGCGGGACCACCGCAAACTCGGCGCAGAGTTGGAGCTCTTCATGTTCTCAGAGAAAGTCGGCCCCGGCTTGCCGATCTGGTTGCCGAAAGGAACCCAACTGCGCGAACGCCTGATGAGTTTCCTGAAAACCGAACAGGAAAAACGAGGTTACCAACTGGTGATCACGCCGCATATCGGACAGAAACAGCTGTATGTAACCTCCGGACACTGGGAAAAGTACGGTACGGACAGCTTCCGACCCATAGCCACCCCGAAAGAAGGTGAGGAGTTCATGCTTAAACCGATGAACTGCCCCCACCATTGTGAGATTTTTGCCAACCGGCCGAGGTCGTATAAGGAATTACCCCTGCGGGTCGCTGAATTCGGAACGGTTTACCGCTATGAACAAAGCGGCGAGTTGCACGGCCTTTCCAGGGTGCGCGGTTTTACGCAGGATGACGCCCACCTGTTCTGTACCCCTGATCAGCTCAAAGACGAATTCCTCAATGTGCTTGACCTGACCACGGTGGTAATGGAAAAAATGGGATTCGGCGATTTTGTGGCTCAGATCTCCCTGCGCGATCCCGAAAATCCGACCAAGTACATCGGCTCGGACGAAAACTGGGAAAAAGCCGAAAGGGCCATCATCGAAGCAGCTGCAGAAGCCGGCCTGAATACCGTGACGGCCCTTGGTGAAGCGGCATTCTACGGCCCCAAACTGGACTTTATGATCAAGGACGCCCTGGGCCGCCAATGGCAACTGGGTACCATTCAGGTGGACTACAACCTGCCGGAAAGGTTCCAGCTGGAATACATCGGACCGGATAACCAGCCGCACCGCCCTGTTATGATCCACCGGGCGCCGTTCGGCTCTATGGAGCGCTTCATCTCCATTCTGATCGAACATACGGGCGGTAAATTTCCGCTCTGGCTCACGCCCGATCAGTTTGCCGTACTGCCGATCAGCGACAAGTACAACGACCAGGCAAAGGACATCGAGCGCAAGCTCGGCGCTTACGATATCCGGGGTTTTGTGGATGATCGCAGTGAAAAGATCGGCCGGAAGATCCGGGATACCGAGTTGAAAAAAGTTCCCTTTATGCTCATCATCGGGGAAAAGGAAGCCGAAAACGGCCAGGTTTCGGTACGCAGGCAGGGAGAAGGAGACGTCGGAACGATGACCGTGGAAGAATTCGCCGCGTATTTCAAGGAGCTGTTGTAATGATCTCCCTCGGGCAGATTTTCAAACGGTACACGGGGTTTCTCCGGCGGGTGAAGCCGGCCTATATGGTCAATAACTGGCTCAACCGCCGGTTGTTGGGCCCCAACCGGGAACTCTACCGGAAGTACGGACTCAGAAAAAGCATCCTTGCACCCATCAGCAGCGCGGATTTTAAACAACACAACCCGGATATTCCCTGGATCGATCGGCCTGATGCCATGGATCGGCTGGCGGAGCAACCCGGATATGCAGCCCTCACAGCAATACAGAAAGAAAAAGTGAGCCGGTTTATTCAGGATGGCTATTGCGTGCTGGAAGGGTTTTTTACTCCTGACCGGGTAGACAGGCTGAACCAGGAAATTGACAGACTGATCGGATCCGGCAAGCTGGACTTCAATTATACCGGCCGCAAGATCATGGAATCCTACAAAGTGTCCCAGGCGGTCAATTCCTTTTTCAGGGACAAGGCCATGATAGATTTCCTGAATTTCATCATGGGCAAACCGGTTGTCCCTTTTCATACCATCAACTTCATCCGGGGGAGCGAACAAAGAGCGCATTCCGACTCCGTTCATATGAGTACGGAGCCGCAGGGATACCTCATCGCAACCTGGACGGCGCTCGAAGATATCGGCCCGGACCAGGGCCCGCTATTCTATTATCCGGGTAGCCACCGGTTCTCCTATGTTACTACTCAGGATTTCGACTCCGGCAACTCCCGGTGGCTGCTCGGCAAAAATCCCAACCAAAAGTACGAGGACAGGATAGAAGCGCTGATCCGCGAAAAGGGTATTCAGCCCCGGTATTTCACAGCCCGAAAAGGGGATGTGCTGATCTGGCATGCCAACCTGCTGCATGGCGGCAGCGCCATCGCCCGTCCTGAATCCACCCGGAAGAGCCTGGTCGCTCATTATTTCTGTGAAGGCGTGATCTGCTATCACGAGCTGACCCAACGCCCGGCCCTGCTGCCGCATAAATAAAAGGTTTGCGAAAATTCGCTGCAAACCCGTAACTTCGCCTAATGAGCGTAAGATCGCAGAACGAACGCATTATTTTTGGGTTGAAAGTCAAGCAGCTCCGTCAGGAGCGGGGGCTGTCGTTTGCCGAACTGGCTGAACAGACCCAGATGTCCATTTCCTACCTCAATGAAATTGAAAAAGGGAAAAAGTACCCCAAGGAGGACAAAGTGACCACTCTGGCCGGCGCATTGGGCGTCAAACCGGGCCAGTTGACGTCGCTTGACCTTGAGCGTAACCTTGCCCCCGTCAATGAGCTCCTCCAGTCCAATTTTCTCAATGAATTGCCGCTCGACCTCTTTGGAATCGACCTTTCCAAGGTTGTTGAGATTATCGCCAACGCGCCGTTAAAGGTGGGGGCGTTCATATCAACCTTGCTGGAACTCTCCAGGAACTACGCTTTGCACGAAGAGCATTTTTATTTCGGCGCCCTTCGTTCTTTCCTGGAACTGAACCATAATTATTTCCAGGAAATTGAAGACGCCGTAGCAGCGTTTTGCCTGGAATACGATGTGCCCGAAGAACGACCCTTGCGAACGGATTGGCTGGGCGCCTTGCTCGAAAACAGATTCAGGTACAAGATCGTACCAGGAGGATTGGACCGATATCCGGATTTAGGGGATTTTCGGGCTATTTTCCTCCCGGACACCCGGGAGTTGCTGCTCAACAGCCGGCTCAGCCCATTGCAAAAGTCTTTCCAGTACGGAAAAGAACTGGCTTTTCAGGTGATGAACAAGAAAGAGCGGGCCTATACCTCTTCGCTGGTGCGGCCGCGGGATTTTGAAGAAGTCCTCAACCACGCACAGGCGACCTATTTCTCTGTTGCGCTGCACATGCCGCTGGAGCCGTTTGTACAGGAAGTCCGATCCTTCTTTGCAGCTGACCGGTGGGACGGCGACGCTTTCCTGGCGATCATGCGAAAATATGAAGCCTCCCCAGAGATGTTCTTCCACCGGTTGACCAATGTGGTACCGCGGTTTTTGCATTTGCCGAAACTGTTTTTCCTCCGGTTTATCCACGACCCGGAGCGCGACACTTTTGAAATTGACAAGGAGCTCCACCTTAGCCGGCGCCATCATCCCCACGCCTCCGGATTGTTTGAGCATTATTGCCGGCGTTGGGTATCCCTCTCTCTGCTGAAGGATCTGCGCAATATGCAGAAGGAAGGCAAATTTGCGGATACTGTAGTGGGCGCCCAACGTTCAAAATTTGTCGGCGTTGATGATGAATACCTCTGCTTTACGCTGGCCAGGCCCGCTTACCCGGCGCCCAACCGGAATGTAAGCGTCACGCTGGGCTTGTTGTTGACGCCGGAACTAAAAAATTCGATCCGTTTCTGGAATGACCCGTCCATTCCGGTTCGTGAGGTCAACCAGACCTGTGAGCGTTGTTCCCTGTCCGATTGTGAAGAACGGGCTGCACCGGCTTCCATTAATGAGAAGCGGGAAAAATCCAGAAGAATCCAAGCTACGCTCGACCAATTAATAGAACAAAGGTAGTCCTTCTCCGGGCCCTGGATTTGAATAAAAGCCTGTTTCCTTTCGTTTAAACATTGACAATCAAGTCAGCAGGAGCAGTTGAAAAAACGGCCAAATTGGCATTTGGCGGTAAAGGTTTTTGACAAATTGGCACACGGTTTTTCGCTTTCCCGTCAATGCGCCAGAATCCCTGGTATGGCATATAAATTGATTTGTATCCAGTACAAATACCGTATAGTATGAACATGAACAACTTAACCATAAAAGCTCAGGAAGCGATCCAGAAGGCCCAGCAACTGGTCATGGACAATGGCCAGCAGGCCATCGAAGCGCCGCACTTGCTGTCGGGGGTTCTGGAAGTGGATGAGAACGTAGCGCCGTTTATTTTCAAAAAACTCGGCGCCAACTACACTGCTGTCAAACAAGCTGCCGACAGCATAGTACAGTCGTATGCGAAGGTAAGCGGGGGTACGCCGTATCTGTCGCGTACGGCGACCGAAGTGCTGCAACGCGCCAATTCTTACCTCAAGGAGTTCGGCGATGAATATGTGTCGCTGGAACACCTTTTGCTGGCTTTGCTGACGGTGAGAAGCGAAGCGGCCACTTTGCTGAAGGACAGCGGCCTGACCGAAAAAGGTCTCAAAGCTGCTATTCAGGAACTGCGTAAAGGTGGACGTGTAACGAGCCATAGCGCTGAAGAAACCTATAATGCACTGAATAAATATGCCGTCAATCTCAACGAACGCGCGAGAAACGGCAAACTGGACCCCGTGATCGGAAGGGACGAGGAGATCCGCAGGGTACTGCATATCCTGGCCCGCCGTACGAAAAATAACCCCATCCTGATCGGTGAACCCGGTGTTGGTAAAACGGCTATTGTTGAAGGCCTTGCCCACCGGATCGTCAACGGCGATGTACCGGAAGACCTGCGGGAAAAAGAAATTTATGCACTCGATATGGGAGCCCTGATCGCAGGCGCCAAATACCAGGGTGAATTTGAGGAAAGGTTGAAATCCGTGATCAAGGAGGTCGTCTCGGCTGAAGGCAATATCTTTTTGTTCATCGACGAGATCCATACCCTGATCGGCGCCGGGAAAACCCAGGGCGCCATGGATGCCGCCAATATCCTGAAGCCGGCCCTTGCAAGGGGTGAACTGCGCGCCATCGGGGCAACTACGCTGAATGAATACCAGAAATATTTTGAAAGCGATAAGGCCCTCGAACGGCGTTTCCAGACCGTTATGGTCGATGAGCCCAGCGAAGAGGACGCTATTTCCATCTTGCGGGGACTGAAGGAACGCTACGAAACGCACCACAAGATCAATATCAAGGATGACGCTATTGTAGCCGCCGTTCAGTTGTCAACGCGCTATATTTCCGACCGTTTCCTGCCGGACAAGGCCATCGACCTGATTGACGAGGCTGCGGCCCGGCTGCGCCTGGAAATGAACTCCATGCCGGAAGAACTGGATGAAGCGGAACGCAAGATCCGCCAGCTTGAGATTGAACGGGAGGCCATGAAACGTGAGAATGACGATTCGAAGATCGAACGGATCAACCAGGACCTGGCCAACCTGGAAGAACAGCGCAACGCCCTGCGCGCCCAGTGGGAGAGTGAACGGGAAGTGGTGCTCGGCATCCAAAAGGCAAAAGAAGAGATCGAACAATTGAAGCTGGAGGCCAATCGCGCCGAACGCGAAGGCGACTTCAGCAAGGTGGCCGAGATCCGGTACGGCCGGATCCCTGAAGTGCAAAAAGGCCTGGATGAATACAACCAGCGCCTCCAGGATATGCAAACAAGCAAAAAACTGCTGGTCAAGGAAGAGGTCGATGCTGAAGACATCGCGGAAGTGGTCAGCAAATGGACCGGGGTGCCGGTAACGCGAATGCTGCAAAGCGAAAGAGAAAAACTGCTCCACCTGGAAGAGGAACTGCACAGCCGCGTGATCGGCCAGGATGAGGCCGTGGAAGCGGTCGCCGATGCCATCCGGTTGAGCCGAACCGGCTTGTCGAATGCCAAAAGGCCGATTGGTTCCTTCCTGTTCCTGGGGACTACCGGGGTAGGGAAAACCGAGCTGGCCAAAGCGCTGGCGGAGTACTTGTTCAACGATGAAAACCTGATGACCAGGATCGATATGAGCGAGTACCAGGAGCGGCATGCTGTAAGCAGGCTGGTAGGCGCGCCTCCCGGATATGTCGGGTACGATGAGGGCGGGCAATTGACGGAAGCGGTCCGCCGCAAACCCTATTCGGTGGTGCTGCTGGATGAAATTGAGAAAGCCCACCCGGATGTGTTCAATATCCTCCTGCAGGTGCTGGAAGACGGCCGCCTGACCGACAATAAAGGGCGGGTTGCCAATTTCAAGAATACAATCATTATCATGACCTCCAATATGGGGTCAGACCTGATCCGGGAGAACTTTGCCAAGATCACGCCGGAAAACGAGGACGAGGTCATTGAAAATACCCGCAATGTGGTTTTTGAACTGCTCAAGCAATCGGTTCGTCCGGAGTTTCTCAACCGGATCGACGAAGTGGTCATGTTCCGCCCGCTTTCCCGGAAGGATATCCGCGGAATTGTGGAACTCCAGCTGCAGCAATTGAAAGAGATGCTGGCAGAGCAGAACATTGCGCTTGACATCTCGCCTCAGGCCATGGATTGGCTCGCCGAAGAAGGGTACAATCCCGAATTCGGCGCCCGACCGCTGAAACGGGTCATCCAGAAAAGGGTGCTGCGCCAGCTGTCCAGGCAAATGCTGGAAGGCAGTGTAACGCCCGGCAGCCGCATTGTCCTGGATGTGTTCGACGATGTGGTGGTGTTCCGCCACGCAACCAAAAAAGAAGAAAAAGCGGTGCTGAATTGAGCGGCGAAATATTCGCCTGAAACCACTCGCTGCAAAAAATAGAAGAGCGGCGGTCCGGACACGGATCGCCGCTTTTTTACTTCTCCGGGAAAAATCAAAAAAAATCCGCCGAAGGGTTACAAATGGAAAAAGCCATGGATAAATAGGAAACAACAAAAGTTTTACCCCAACAGGAAACTAAATTACGCCTAATATGAAAAACCATGGTTATCGAACCCTGCGAGGATTAAGCCCTGAATCAGCATCCAGCGCCCAAAGATCGCCGCAAGCCCGGGGCGGCGCCTCAAATGCCGGTGAAGGACGTTTCAGAAGAATTTTCCCGGCATCCGGTTTTGTTCCGGATCCGGCGGTGTTTGCCGCGGTGGGAGCCGAATCCGGCCCGATGGACGGCGGGATCAATCCGGACGCTACAGCCGATGTGCCCCTGGGCATGATCTTTCTGGGACAATTCATCGATCACGACATCACCTTCGATCCGACTTCCGGACTCGATGCGGTTAACGACCCGGATGCCGTGCTCAATTTCAGGACGCCGGCCCTTGACCTGGATTGCGTTTACGGCGCCGGTCCGGGCGACAGCGCCTATTTGTATGACGAATCGGGCAAGAAACTGCTCACTGCCCAGGAAGGATCTGCTTTTATTCATCAACCCGTCGTATTCAGGCAGAATGACCTGTGCAGAAATGCGGACGGCATTGCCGTTATCGGTGATCCCCGAAATGATGAAAACCGGGTAATCTCCCAGTTGCAACTCGCCTTTATCCGTTTCCACAATAAGGTCATGGACAAGATACAGACCGCTGACCCCAATGTGGCCAACCTGCGATTGCCGGGAGACGCCGACGACTTTGCTTTCGCGCAACGGCTGGTCAGGTGGCATTTCCAGTGGATCGTCAATAACGAATTCCTTCCTTTGTTGTGCGGGCAGACACTGGTTGACCAGATTCTTGATGATTCGGGCGCCGTGGATTCCGGCAGAAAGATCTATGATCCGGCTGATCTATCCGAACGGGCGTTCATCCCGATCGAATTCGCGGTTGCCGCCTATCGATTCGGCCATTCCATGATCGCGCAGAGCGTCAAGACCAAACATACACCGCTTGAATTGGAATCCCTGTTCGGACAGAAAATGGGCTCCGGTTTCTCGCCGTTGAGCCATAGTGCGGGTGTGATCAAATGGAATTATCTGTTCGATATCAACGGGTCCGATTTTCAGCGAGCTGATCGTCTGGATACCAAACTGGCTACTACGCTCCTGAATCTGCCCTTTATTAAAATAGCGCCGGCCTCCCTTGCAGAACGCAACCTGAGAAGGGGCGCCAGTTTCAGCCTGGCTTCAGGGGAGGAAGTGGTTGATGCGATCAATGCGCAGCTTTCCAATCACATTTCCAAGCTTACGGCAAATGAAATCAATACCCTTTCCGGCGGTAACTTCGGAACAGGGGCTTTTGTCAATAATACGCCGCTTTGGTATTATATTCTGGCTGAGGCCGAATCGCTGGGCAACGGCGTTACCGGTGCGGGACAAGGGCTCGGGCCTGCCGGCGGACGAATTGTGGCCGAAACGCTGATCGGCATTCAACAAAAAGACGCTACTTCTTACTTGTGTTATAACCAGAATAACCCGGGGGCGCCATGGTCGCCTGATCTGATTCAGGGTCCCGGTGATTTTACCATGGCAGACCTGCTCACTTACTCGTAAGGGAATAAGGCAATATGCACCTGAAGTTTCCCCTGTTTTGACCGTGTTCAAAGCAGGGGGCTTCGTTATTTTTCCGAAACCGCTTCAATTGATGCCGACCAAAATAAACGGCGCCCAGAAATAAGGGTGACCATACCCCTTGGGGGGCGCCCCAACGGGTGAATCGCTGAGGTCGAAACCGCGTTTGGATTGCTGCCGCATCCGCTCCCGGGCAGTCTCATCTTTCAGGTAGGCGCTGATCACTTCTATGGCGGCATCAATGTCCTTTTCGGTCAGGCCGGCCAGAAAAACCTGGGCGTCGTGCAGTGCCTGGGAAAGCGCCACCCCTTTTTTTACCAAGGTGTAAAACCGCCCCATGAGCAAACTGGTGGATAGGTCGTCAACTGCCCAAAGGCTGACCATGACATTCTTTGAGCCCGCGGCCAATAAGCCGCGCGTCAGTCCCAGCACATCGTCCCCGCCCGTCGTTTCACCCCTGCCGGTATTGCAGGCGCTCAAAACGGCGAGATCGGAAGGCGTTTCGACCCCCATGAGTTCGTATAGGGACAGTTTTTCACCTTTTGCCAGGGCAATGGCGCTTTCGAGCGGAGAATCGGCGGATAAAAGCCCATGCGTTGCAAAATGCAGCAGCCGGACTTTATCGATCTTGCCTTTTATCTTTTTCTCAGTGGCCTGTTCTCCGAGCAAGGGTTCGGATGTGAACAATGCAGCAATGTATGCAGCTTCCGTTTCCGCTGAAGGGAGATCGCCGGTCGGATTGCCGACAGCCAGTAAAGTTGATTGGCTGCTGATCCTTGTTTTGGATAAAAACTGCAAAGCGCTCCCGCTTGGAATATAGGAAATGGGGTAAAGCAACCCTAACGGCCGCCCCTCCAACGGCAAAGCGTGAAAAGGAAGGCCATGTGCGCTTCCAAAGGCGGAAAAAACCAGGCGTTTGGCTTTTTTGATGGAGTTGGAGACCGGCATCAGTATCTTTTCAGCAATGCTTTCAGCGGGCGGTTGCCAGTCGGCAGTCTGTTCCAGCGCCGTGCGAAAAGCTTCTATTTCCCGGTCAAAGGCGGTAATATTCATTTCAAAACCTTGTGCCTGGGAAAGGCCTTTGGCGTCTATCGCCCAGATCAAAAGGTCGTTGTCCAGGTAATAGTATTCGATGAGCAGCTGGTCGTCAGCCAGTTTTTGAGCGACCTCCCTGATATTCAATACCGGCGCCTCGCTGCTGAACGCCGTTAAAAATCCCGGCGATTTTTGCATAAGCCTCGATTCCAGGTTCTGACGCGCTGAAACCTCCCGGTCAATCTCAAGCGATAATGCCGAAATTTGCATAGGATCCTGTGCTGACTTTGAGCGTTCACGGGCGATAAGCCCCTGGAGCAAGGTAATCTTTGCGTTGATCTCCCGCCAATGCCTCAGATATTTGTTGGCGCCTGATGAACCGGAAGGCGCCAATGTATTGCCTGCCAGGAGGTCGAGTAATCCCCGGGCCTTGCCTTTTTGGGCGTAGCGGTAAGAAAGATCGTAATTCTTCATTCTCATCGCCAGGCGAGCCGTCAGAAAATAAAGGTATTGGGCGCCTTTACCCGCGGAGATGGCGGTCTTCAGTTCATCCCGGCTTAAATGGCTCCTCCTGCTCTCCAGGGTGTCCACAGCCTTCGAGTAGGCGGTCAGGGCTTTCATAGCGTTGGAGCTTAAATAATTGCCCCCGGACAACCCCTCGTACATTTCTCCCACATCGCACAGTGCCTGCCATGGACTGGGGTCCTTCAACATCCAATCCTGGCCCTCCAGCTCTTCCAGCTTTTTCAAGTGTTTGAATGCCTCAGCGTATTGTTTGATCCGGACCCACATTGAGAATGCCTGGAAATGGGATCGAAATTCCTGGAGTTTCATTTCAGCCTGCCCCAGGTTGCCTGCCTGGTTCATGACCTTTGACAAAGCGCCTGAAAGTCCGGAATTGGCGCCGCCTTTTTCCATGTATTTCCGGTAAATTTCAGCCGCTTTATCGAAGTCTCTTTTCTCCGACCACAAAATGGCTTCGTACATGGTTCGCGTGTCCGGGTCCATATTGGGCAATGCATCGTAAGCCGTTTGCCAGTAATGTTCAAAAACGGGATCATTGCCCGATTCCTTCGCTTTTCTGGCCCTGTAAAGGGGCGACAATACGGCGGATTGAGCGAGTAACTGCTCTGCCATTTGCCTGAGCGGCCAGTTTTCGGCAGCTTCCGTCAACAAGGGATCGAATCCGGTATTTTCACCGGATAGCAATGCCGCCATCTGGTAGATCTGTTCGCTATCAGCCAGGTTGACTACGGGCAGTCCGGCCAGAATTTCACGCAGCCTCCCGGCGTATCGGTCCATCTGATCGCTATCGGAGTAGGTCAGGTTTAACTGGAACCCCGAAACTGCCAGCATCAGCAATCGGCGCTGGATATTCGACGCCTGCGCCGGGCCGCCGGGAAATTGAGGCAGATGGCTGCGCAACACATCGGAATAGCTGTCGATAGCCTGCTCGAAAAAGGTTGTTGCAGCTTGGCGGTTACCGACGGCCTGGTGTACTACGGCCTGATCCGCTTTGTTCTGGGCGGCATTAATGGGGGCCTGCAATTCGGCAAATAAAATTCCGGCAGTCTGATATGCCGCCAGGGCATTTTCGTACCGGCCCATCCGAAGCAGTTGGTGCCTGCCCATCCGGTTGATCAGTATCCCAAGGCAATGAGCGTACCCGAACGAACCGCTTTCGTTTCCCCAGCGGCCGATCTCCCGGCTTCTTTTGATGGCCTCCGCCGATTCTCCCTTGTGCAGTTTGACCAGGATAAGGTGCGCATTGGCCAGTTGGTGCGCTTTCAGGTCTCCTGTTTTCAGGAAAATGGCCGCAGCCCGGTCTACTATTTTTTCAACGCTCCCAAGGTCATCCTGCAAAAAATGCAGGTAGCCCCATCGCAGGAGCACAGCGGCCAGTCCGCGCATGCAGTTTGATCGTTCGAACAATGTCTCCGCTTCACGGTAAAGCGATGCGGCGTCTTTGAGCAGGCGCTCTTCCGGGACCTTGAATTCCTGCTCTTCCACAGAAGCAGCCAGGTTGCTGGTTTCCGAACTGCTGTCAACAAGGGCGAAATTCCAGTAAACGGGGCTGCTGAACGGCGCGCATAAGTGATCGGCTTTGACCATTAACGCATGCCCCATGGCTGTATTATCCCCTGAATTGCGAGCGAGAATGACGGCTTCTTCCAAAAACTGCCGGGCCTTTTCCGCCTGCATGCCCCGGAAATGCAGATCGGCTGCTGAAAGGCATAAATAGGAAGCGGTCGGATAAAAGCCGGAACTGACGAGGCTGTTCTTGACCTGTATGAGTTGTTGCAGGCTATGGTCAATAAACTGCGCTTTGTTGAACGCCGCCGGGGCAAACCGCGAGCTGTCCAGAACGGAGCGGGCTGACCGCAGGTTGCACAGCAATCCGTAAATGTACCAGGCCTGCCATTTGACGTTGGCATCATCGGCTTCCTTTCGCAACACTTCCCATCGTTCATTCAGCGGTTTCAGGTCTTCAGCGCCGCGCCAGAAAACACTGACCTGAACGGCGCCTATGCCCGACATGTCAGGAGCGGTATTGTACCTTTCGTATATTTCCAACAGCCTCAGGGTTTCGATCATCAGGTCCGCGTTCAGGTCGCCGGCAGCCGCTTTTTCGCATTCAGCCAGGCAGGCCCGGGCCATGGTCAACTCCCCCTGGAGGATATGGACCTGTGCTTTCCACAATAAGGCCGATGTTTGGTCTGCCGGGTTTTTGGCCTTTAACAACCAGGATAAAACGGCCTCTCTCGCTCTGGAAAAGTCTCCTTTCAGATCGTCATAATGGTAGGATTCGTGAAGCGCATTTAAAACCTGCTGGAGCATTGGGTTATAAAGGTTTTCATAAAGTTAAACAAAGGCTCCGGAACACGGGCAAAAAAAAAATTCAAAAAAAATCGCATAAAACCGAACTTCCAGGCAACATAATTGATCTCAACATCGTTAACCATTTGGTTAAACTTTTTGATTAGTGCAAAAGGATCATTCAACGGAACAAAAAATCAAAGATGCAGCCCGTCTGGTATTTCTCCAGAAAGGGTATGCGGGCGCTCGCATGGAAGAAATTGCAGCCCATGCCGGTATTACCAAGGCCATGCTGCATTATTATTTCCGGAGTAAAGAAAAACTCTTCGAGGTCATATTCGATGAAGTCTTCCGGTCGGCGATTCCCAGGATCAGCACTGTACTGACCAGTGACCTGGACACGATCGGTAAGATAGAGGCTTTTGTAGATGCCTATATCGGCATCCTGATGGAAAACCCGCACGTGCCGATTTTCATTCTCCATGAGTTGAACAGCAACCCGGAGCGTTTTGTCCAAAAAATCAAGGAAAAACACGGATTCCCGGATATATCGGTCATTTTCGGAGAAATCATGAACAGCATGATGGAAGGAAAAATAAGGGCCTATCATCCGTTCCATTTGCTCATGAATGTTTTGGGCATGTGTATTTTTCCCTTTGCAGCAAGGCCGATGCTGAAAGCGGTGGGCGGCATGGATGAAGCCGGTTGGGCCGCTATCATGGCGGACAGAGCTGCCGAGGTTAAGCGGTTTATCCGGGCGGCGCTTGTGATTTAAAATTTTTTGCACACGGATTAACCGTTTGGTTAAATAAATTAATTCATCTGTTTGGTTAAATTTAAAGAGGCTGTCATGAAACACCTTTTGATGGTATGTTTAATTTTATTGACCGGATTCCGGTTGCCGGCCCAGGGCGGGCTCGACCTGGAAACCTGTTATCGGCTGGCGGAGGAACGTCTCCCGGTTCAAAAGCTTTACCCGCTTCAGGAGCAGAAGGCCAATCTTGAAATGGACAAACTGGCCTTGCAGCGCTTGCCCCAGGTGAGCTGGAATGCGAAAGTGGTCGGGCAATCGCAGGGCGTGGAGGTCCCGTTCACGCCGCCCGGCGCTGATGGTCCTATCAGGCAACCGCTGATCAACGGGCAGACAACGCTGGAAGCCAGCTATCTCCTTTATGACGGTGGCGTGAACGAAGCCCAGGGGCGGTTGATCCGCGCAGAGGAAGCTGTCGATCGCCAATCTGTCGCGGTTGAGGCCAACAAGCTCAAGCCGAGAATAAACTCGCTGTTCTTTAACATTTTGCTGTTGCAAGCACAGGATTCCATCCTTGAGAACAACCAGGGTACGCTTCAGGCGCGCCTTGAAGTGCTCAAGGCCGGTGAAAAACAAGGAACCGTTTTGCCGGGCGTTGTAACCCAGCTCGAGATCGAAATATTGAAGCTCCAATCCAGACGGGAAGAAACGGCGGGCAAACGCAAAGCCATGGCCGCGCTTTTGGCCGATATGACGGGGTTGAGCCCCGAGCAGACTGCCGTACTAAAGGTGCCTGATATGCAGCCGGCGCCGGATGCAATGCAGGTAAACCGGCCTGAATTGAAATATTTTGATTTGCGCCGGCAACAAATTGCGGAAAGCAATGCCTTGATCGATGCCGGAAAAAAACCGATGCTCTCCCTGTTTGCACAGGCCGGTGTGGGGTACGCCAACCCCCTGAATTTTTTTGATCAATCCCTGAGCCCTTTCGCAATCGGCGGAGTACAGTTTCGCTGGGCTTTCGATTGGGGAAAAAGCAAAAAGGACAAAGAACTGACGGCTGTAAAAATGCAGACGGTTGAAAATCAGCGGGAGCAATTCCTGTATGAACTGAACCTGCTGGATAACCGGTATGCTGCCGATAAAGCTACCATTGAAAAACAGATCGAGCGGGACCGGGAAATTGCTTCCCTGCAAACCGAATTGCTGAATATTTCGGCGTCGCAGCTGAACCATGGCGTCATTACAGCCAGCGAATACCTCCAGCAATTCAATGCCGGGGTGGATACCCAGCTCAATGTGCGCCTGCACGAATTGGCCCTGCTGCAACTCCAGGCAGATTATTTCACACAAAAAGGATTTTAAAAAATAACCATGAGACCGTTATATTTCCTATTACTTTCCGCGGCTACCCTGACCGCATGCACCCAACAAGAGGAACAGGCCGATGCTTTCGGCAATTTTGAAGCGGACCCGGTATCGGTCGGCGCCGAAGCATCCGGCCGGCTCGTCTGGTTTGATGTCCGGGAGGGCGAACACCTGGCCGCAGACCGGCTGATCGGACTGGTTGACACCAGCTTGCTCTACCTGCAGAAACAACAGGTACTGGCTACGATGCAGGCCCTTGGGAAAAAGACCCAGGATCCTTTGCCGCAGATCGAAGTGTTGCAGGAGCAGCGCAATTACCAGGTCGGCGAAAGAAAACGCATAGAAGCGCTGCTGGCCGATAAAGCCGCCACACCGAAACAACTGGATGATATCAATGCCCAGATCGCCGTACTGGACAAACAGATTGATGCCGCCAGAAAACAATCGCAAACAGCTAACCGGGGAATACTCAGCGAAAACGACCCGCTGAGGGCCCAACTGGCCATCCTGGACGAACAGCTGGATCGCTGTTACATCCGGAACCCGGTTTCCGGAACCGTCCTGACCAAAATCGCGGAAGCAGACGAGATGGTTGCACCCGGCGGACCTTTGTACCGGATCGCACCGCTGGACACGCTCATCCTGAGGGCCTACATCAGCGGAAATCAATTGGCATCCGTCAAACTGGGTCAAAACCTTTATATCCAGGTCGACGGGACCGACAAGTCGTACAACGGCCGCATCACCTGGATCTCGGATCAATCGGAGTTTACACCGAAAATGGTCCAGACCAAAGATGAGCGCATCAATCTGGTTTATGCCGTAAAGATTGCCGTGCCCAACGACGGAAGCCTGAAGATCGGCATGCCGGCAGAGGTCTACTTTTCCATGCCCCCACAACAGCAGGAACAATGATCGCCATCAAAGCGGAAAATATCGGTAAGCGGTTCGGTGACGTAACAGCCCTGGAGGACATCAACCTTCAGGTAGCGGAAGGAGAACTGTTCGGGCTGATCGGGCCCGACGGCGCCGGTAAAACCACCTTGTTCAGGATACTGACCACCCTGATCCTGCCGGACTCCGGAAAAGCGGAAGTTAACGGTCTGGATGCCGTGCGCGATTATAAGAAGATCCGCCGTCAGATAGGCTATATGCCGGGCAGGTTCTCCTTATATCAGGATCTCACCGTAGAGGAAAACCTTCGGTTCTTTGCCACCATTTTCGGTGTAACGGTTGATCAGAATTACGATCTGATCAAAGATATCTATCAACAGATAGAGCCCTTCCGGAAGCGCAAGGCCGGACAGCTATCCGGGGGTATGAAACAAAAGCTGGCCCTGAGCTGCGCACTGGTCCACGAACCCAAGGTGTTGTTTCTGGACGAGCCTACCACGGGCGTGGATGCGGTTTCCAGAAGGGAGTTCTGGGATATGCTTCAGAAATTGCAGGAAAAAGGAATTCCGATCCTGGTATCTACACCGTATATGGACGAGGCAGATCGCTGCAATCGGGTAGCCCTGATCCAGCAGGGGAGAATCCTGACCGTCGACCCGCCCGGAGTGATCACCAAAGGCTTTGACAAGGCGCTTTATGCTATCCGGGCCCACAGCAATACCTACCAACTGATCCAGGATCTCCGGAAATTCGAAGGGATCGACCAGGTGTACCCTTTCGGGGAGTTCCTGCATGCCACGGCGAAAACGCCGGTGGATAAACAAGTGCTCAACCAATTCCTGGCCGACCGCGGCCACGAGCAGATTATTATCGAGGAAACGGGAGCAGATATCGAAGATTGTTTCATCGGAATGATGGTCAAATGAAAACAGATACAGTCATCAACGTAAACCGGCTCAGCAAGCATTTCGGCGCTTTCAAAGCGGTGGATCAGATCTCTTTTGAGGTAAAAGCGGGTGAGATCTTCGGATTTCTGGGGGCCAACGGCGCCGGTAAGACAACGGCCATGCGCATGCTCACCGGGTTGCTGAAGCCTACGTCCGGAGAAGCCGAAGTCGCAGGATTCGATGTGTTCAGCCAATCCGAACAGATCAAGCGACGGATCGGCTATATGAGCCAGAAATTTTCGCTGTATGAAGACCTGAGCATCAGTGAGAATATCCGCTTTTTCGGGCATATATACGGGATGAAACCCAAAAGAATAAAACAGCGCCGGGAGCAATTGCTGGAGGAATTGGAACTTGCCGGTCAGGCGAATGCTAAAGTGGGTTCCTTACCGTTGGGCTGGAAGCAGAAATTGGCATTCGCGGTCTCCATGTTGCACGAACCGGCTATTGTTTTTCTGGATGAACCCACAGGAGGGGTGGATCCGCTGACGCGCCGTCAATTCTGGGAAATGATCTATGCCGCGGCCGCCCGCGGGGTGACCCTGTTTGTGACAACACACTATATGGACGAGGCTGAATATTGCAACCGGGTTTCCATCATGGTTGACGGGCATATTTCGGCAATGGGCGCCCCCAATGAACTGAAGGAACAATTCAAGGTCGAGACCATGGACGAAGTATTTGTACAACTGGCGAGAGGAAAAAAGTGATATCATGAAAACGTTTATTGCATTTGTCCGGAAAGAAATTCTGCACATCCTCCGCGACCGGAGGACGCTGCTGATCCTGATCGGGATGCCGATCGTCCAGGTGCTGCTTTTTGGTTTTGCGGTGACCAACGAGTTCAAGGACGCCAATATGGCTGTTCTGGACCTGGCCAAGGACGACCTCAGCAAAGAATTAACCGTCAAACTGGCTGCGAGCGGGCATTTTACCAATGTCGGCCAACTCGACAGCTATTCAGCCGTTCATGAAGCCTTCAAAACCGGTGAAATCAAGTTGGCCGTCGTCATCCCCGGCCGGTTTTCAGCGGATTTCTTCGGCCGGGGCGGGCAGAGCGTCCAACTGATTGCCGACGGGACAGAGCCCAATACCGCCACTTCCCTGATCAACTATGCCTCAAACATGATTGCCGCTTTCAGCCGCGAAAAATCGGGGATAACATCCGGACGACCGCTGATCGATGTGGAGTCCAGGCTGGTCTATAACCCGGAATTGCGGTCTACACACCTGTTTGTACCCGGCGTGATCACCCTGGTGTTGATGTTGGTATCGGCTATGATGACCTCCCTGACAATTGCCCGGGAAAAAGAGCTCGGAACGATGGAGTTGTTGCTGGTGTCACCCCTGCCGCCGCCTGTGATCATCCTGGGTAAAGTAACGCCTTATGTTGGTCTTTCATTCATCAACGCGGTTACGATTTTGTTGATGGGCAAGTTCATTTTCAAGGTTCCCCTGCTGGGAAGCATCGGTTTGTTGGCGGCAGTGTGTTTGTTGTTCATCGGAACAGCGCTGGCCCTGGGCATTTTCATTTCCACCAGAACACAAACACAACAGGCGGCCATGCTGAGCTCACTGATGATCCTCATGATGCCGACCATCCTGTTATCCGGGTTTATTTTTCCGGTGGAAAGCATGCCGCTGCCGCTGCAGGTGATATCCCAGGCCATTCCGGCCAAGTACTTCATCTTGCTGCTGAAAGATATCATGTTGAAGGGAGGCGGAATCGATCTGATCTGGAAGGACGCCTTGGTCCTCACCGGCATGATGTTGTTGCTGCTGGTTGCCAGTTTTAAAAATTTCAAAATCAGGTTGGGGTAAAATTCCCCGACATTCAATCCGGGCGCATGAATAACATACGCATATTGGTTTGGAAGGAGCTTTTGCAGGTTTTTCGCAATAAGGCGATGCTGCCCCTTCTGACAGTGATCCCGATCGTGCAATTGATCCTGTTGTCCTTTGCGGCCAGCAATGAGGTCAAGAACATCAACCTGGCGGTATATGACGCCGATCAATCGGGCTATTCGCACAGGTTGATGAACAAATTCACAGCTTCAGGATATTTCGTATTGAAAGGTTATCCCGAAAGCAATGAACAGGCCGCCCAACTCCTGGACCGGGACGAGGCCGATCTCGTGATTTGTTTTCCAAAAGGATTCGAGAACGATATTTTAAAAGACCGTCACGCCAAAGTGCAGATCCTCGCCAACGCCATCAATGGCACCAAAGGCGGGCTCGCCAATGGCTATGCCACCGCTATTATTTCAGGGTTCGGCAAAGAGATCCAGGGCGAACTGCGTGCGGAATGGGCCCTGCCTGCACTGGCCGGCCGGAACAATAACGGCAAAAGCGGTACGACAGATCTTTCTGCAGATAAGGCCATAGCAATGACACCGCCCGCACCGGCTTCGATACGGGTACTGCCGCAGGTTTGGTACAACCCCACGCTGGATTATAAGGCGTTTATGGTACCGGGTATTTTAGGCGTACTGGTTACGATCCTGACGCTCATCCTGAGTGCAATGAATGTCGTCCGGGAACGGGAGATCGGCACGATTGAACAGTTGAACGTTTCGCCGATAAAAAAATACCAGTTCATACTGGGCAAACTGCTGCCGTTCCTGTTCATCGGCTGGATGGATCTGGCGCTCGGCCTTGCGGTGGGCAAACTCCTTTTCCATATTCCGCTGGAGGGGAGCCTGGTGTTGATCTTTGCGTTTTGCACCGTCAACCTGATCGTGGTCCTGGGCATCGGCTTACTTATTTCCACGCTGGTTGAAACCCAGCAACAGGCAATGTTCGTGGCCTGGTTCTTCATGATGATCTTTATCCTGATGAGCGGGTTGTTTACCCCGATCGAGAGCATGCCGGTCTGGGCCCAGAAGCTGACCATACCCAACCCGATCGCCCATTTTGTGGCCGTTATGCGGCAGGTGATGCTGAAAGGCAGCGGATGGCGCGATGTCGCCTGGCATTTTGAGGTCATGGGGGTGCTCGCGGTGGTCTTCGGCACGATGGCCGTGCTGGCTTACCGGAAACGGGGGTGATGCGGCCTGGGATGCCTTCCACATCTCCGAAAGAACTCCTATCTTGCCCGTTCAATCATTTGTGAGGGAATATGATCAAAACCGATGTTCTCATCATAGGCGCCGGCATTGGTGGCCTGAGTACGGCTATCCGGATTGCAGAAGAGCGGCCCGACCTTCAGATTACGGTCCTGACCAAGACCAACAGGGGAGAAAGCAATACCCGATACGCACAGGGCGGGGTGGCCGCCGTCTGGGATTTCGGCATCGACTCATTTAACAAACACATCGAGGACACCCTGGACGCCGGCGACGGCCTGTGCAACCTGGAAGCGGTGGAGGTCGTCGTGAAGGAGGGCCCGGACCGGGTACGGGAGTTGATAGACTGGGGCGCGCGATTTGATAAAAATAAAAGCGAAGCATACGACCTTGGGCGTGAAGGGGGCCATTCGGAAAACCGCATCCTGCATTTCAAGGACCTGACCGGATGGGAAATCCAGCGGACGCTGAACGAAAAATCCAAAACCTTCTCCAACCTGACGGTTTATGAGCACTACTTTGCCGTAGACATCATTACCCAGCACCACCTCGGGTATATGGTGAACCGGTTGACGCCGGATATCGAATGTTATGGCGCTTATGCCCTCAACAAGGATACCAAGGAGATCGAAACCATCCTTGCCAGGGTTACGGTTGTTGCCGCAGGGGGCGCCGGGCAAGTGTACAGGAATACGACAAACCCGGTTATCGCAACCGGCGACGGGATCGCCATGATCTATCGCGCAAAAGGCCACCTGGAGAACATGGAATTCGTCCAGTTTCACCCCACGGCCCTGTACAACCCGGCCGGCGATAACCCGGATTTTCTGGTTTCCGAGGCGGTCAGAGGGTTCGGAGCGATCCTGAAAACCCGGGACGGCGAAGAGTTCATGCATAAATATGACGAGCGGAAATCGCTTGCACCCAGGGATATCGTTGCCAGGGCGATCGACAATGAGATGAAGATCAGCGGCGATGAATGCATGTTCCTGGATTGCAGACACCTGGATAAAGACGCTTTTGTGGCGCACTTCCCCACCATTTACGACAAATGCGTGAGCCTGGGCATTGACCCGATGAAAAGCATGATCCCCGTGGTGCCGGCCTGTCATTATATGTGCGGCGGGATCAAAGTGGACCTGATCGGCCACAGCTCCATTCACCGGCTTTATGCCTGCGGCGAAAGCACCAGTACGGGTTTGCACGGGGCCAACAGGCTGGCGTCCAATTCGCTGCTGGAAGCGCTGGTTTTCGGCAACCGGATAGCAACCGACATTGTCAGGGAGATCAACGGGTATGGTTTTGAGGATAAGATACCGGCCTGGAACGCAAGCGGCACCACCGACCCCAAGGAAATGGTATTGATCACGCAAAGCATCAAGGAACTTAAAGAGATCATGAGCAGTTATGTGGGTATAGTCCGTTCGAATGTGCGGCTCAAGCGGGCCGAAGACCGTTTGGGCCTGTTGTACCGCGAAACCGAAGCCCTGTATAACGCGACTACGCTTTCCCCTCAGTTGTGCGAATTGCGCAATCTGATCACCATCGGATACCTGGTCACAAGGGCCGCATCCATGAGACGGGAAAGCCGGGGGCTTCATTTTACAACGGATTATCCTGATAAGCTGCCTTTTATCCAGGAGTCAATACTTTAATTTTTTTGAATAGCCCGCGAACCTGATTATTTTTGCCGGGCTAAATAATGACCATGAACCGCGAACTAAAACTGTATAACAGCCTTACCAGAGAAAAGGAAGTATTCGAACCGCTCCATCCGGGATATATCGGGATGTACGTTTGCGGGCCCACCGTCTACAATGACGTTCACCTGGGCAATTGCCGGACCTTCATGAGCTTCGACATTATTTTCAGGTATTTGAAATACATAGGGTACAAAGTGCGCTATGTCCGCAACATCACGGATGTGGGCCATTTGCTCGACGATGGGGAAGACCGGATCCTGAAAGGCGCCAAAGCCGATAAGCTGGAGCCGATGGAGGTGGTGCAGAAATACTCCAACGGCTTCCACGATATGATGCGGCTGTTCAACGTGCTGGAACCCAGTATCGAACCCCGCGCATCGGGGCATATCATCGAACAGATCGAAATGGTTCAGGCTATCCTGGACAACGGATACGGATATATCAAAAACGGCTCCGTTTATTTTGATACCCTCAGGTTTGCAAAAGAAAAAGGGGTTTACGGTCAGCTTTCGGGCCGCGTAGTTGAAGAGCTGATCGCCGAATCGAGGGACAACCTCAAAAATCAGGACGAGAAGAACCACCCGGCCGATTTTGCCCTTTGGATGAAAGCGGCCCCCGAGCATATCCTCCGGTGGAATTCCCCCTGGTCGGTCGGCTTCCCCGGCTGGCACCTGGAATGCTCGGCCATGAGCACCAAATACCTGGGGGAAACCTTCGACATTCACGGCGGCGGCAACGATTTGAAATTCCCGCATCACGAAAACGAAGTGGCCCAGAATGTCAGCGCCTGCGGTCACGCGCCCGCCAGATATTGGCTGCACAGCAATATGTTGCTGCTCAACGGCAAAAAAATGTCGAAGAGCGACGGCAATACCGTTTCTCCGACCGAGCTCATTGAAGGTGCAAGCGTACATATGAGCAAAGCGTACAGCCCGGCGGTCATCCGGTTTTTCATGCTCCAGACCCATTACCGCAGCACCCTCGACCTGACGGATGAAGGGCTGCAGGCCGGCGAAAAAGGGTATCGGCGCCTGATGGAGGGAATGAAAGCCCTTGCGGGATTGTCTCCCGTACCGAATGCCCAACCCGGCGCCCTTGACCAGGAGCTGAACGAACTGGTGGAGCAGGCCTTCCTGGAAATGGACGACGATTTCAATACCCCCAAAGCGCTGGCGCGCCTTTTTGACCTGGTTACGCGGATCAACAGCCTGGCCGGCGGCCACTTGCCGCTCGCAGAAGTCAGCGGGGATACCATCGAGCGCCTGAAGCAATTTTTCAGGGATTTTGTTTTTGACGTACTGGGATTGAAAGACGATTCTCAGGCCGGAGATACAGGTACGGCGATCATTGACGGGTTGATGGAGCTTATCGTTGATATGCGGAAAGACGCCAGGGACCGGAAAGACTGGGCTGCCTCCGACAAGATCAGGGATTCGCTCAAAGAGATCGGCGTGCAGCTGAAGGACAGCAAGGAAGGCACTTCCTGGGTAATTGAATAATCAATAAAAAAAAGGGACGCAATACAACGTCCCTTCCTATTAATCCCTATCAACAAAGTCTCATTTGGATGTTTTCAGGGGGGCCGGGCCTTTCCAATCCGGCCGCATTCACAATTGCAATCATTCTTGTCCCGCCTGTTGTCAGGGGTACCCGTTCGCCAGGCGGGACAAGGTCATCTAATGCGTATCCGGTTGGATGTGATCAGATTAACGGCCAATAGAACGACGGCCGTTTCGTCTTATTGTTGGGTTGCATCCAAAACTTCGTTAATTAACATTGGGTCGGTCATGGAGGCTTCACTGATGCCGAAATCGGCAGCTGCGAAGCCTTCGAAATTGCGCCTGCCCGGGTTGGCGCCGTGTGCTGCCAGGGTTTGCGCCAGGTCGAGGTGGCCGTTTTGGGCTGCTGCAGTAACCGGTGTTCCGCCCATGATATTGGCGTGGTTGGGGTCGGCGCCCTGGTCAAGGAGCAGCATGACCATTTCTGTCTGCCCCTTTTCCGAGGCGATGTTCAGGCTCGTATTTTCCATGAAGTCTTCCAGGTTGGGATCGGCTCCGAAATCCAGGAGAATGCGGGCAATTTGCTCATATTCCTTATCTATGGCAATGTTCAGGAGCGTTTCGCCCATATCGGTTTTCCAGTTGGCGTCTTTATCCGGTTTGTTGCTTTTGTACAACAGGATGCCGGCTATGACATTATAGCCGTTTCGTACGGCAATGTACAGCGGGATATCGCCGTCGTCGTTGGCCTGGCTGGGGTCGGCGCCGTTCCGGATGAGCATGGCAACGGCTTTCACATTGTTGGCTGATACCGCTTTGGACATAGGCGTAGCGCCGTTCGTTTTGCGGTTTACATCGGCGCCGTTATCGATCAGGGATTGGGCCAGCAGCAGGTCTCCTTTTTCCAGCGCCAGCATAAGGGGCGCTTCTCCCGCATCGTTTTTCAGTCCGGCTTTTGCCCGTTGCAGGATGATCTGGATGATTTCATCGTTCCCTTTTTTTATGGCCAGGGTAAGGGGTGTTTCGCCGGCCCCGTTCTTCAGGTTGATGACGGCTTTTTCTTCCAGAAAGTAAGTCATCGGGGCATCGCCATTCTGAATGGCCAGGGTAAGGGCCGATTCGCCGGCTTCATTGAGTTTGTAATAATCCATCGGATCGATCAGGTCGGCCACTTTGGCGGTGTCTCCGGCCTGAACAGCGGCAAACAAATCGGTTACCCGGTCTTCTTCCGAGTATTTTCGTTTTTTTCGCTTGTCATTTTCTTTTTCAATGGGTGCTTCTGCAACAGCGGCAGCGGGAGCAACAACAGCAGCATCAGGTGCGTCGGTTTGCGCATAGAATCCGGCCTGTGGCAGGCATGCCGCAGCGGCCAGGGTAAAAAGAACCAGCGTCAATCTCATATTTTCTCACTTTTTCAGGTTGACAATGGTACAGCTGCTTCAAAACGGATTGGTTTAAATAAAAAAATAATGAACCGTTCCGGTGGGAACGGGCGTATTGGTTAAGACTGAGAGTAGAAAGAGGAACGGCCTTGAATCCGGCCGTAAATCAGGTTGAAGATGTAAAACTAACAAAAGCTTAAATGAAAAACCGGACCGGATTATTTTATCCGGGGATAAAAAATCTTGTTATTCAAGTGTTAAATCCGGCAACCGCTACGGTTTTATCCCCTCTTTCCGCCAAATGCTGAGGTTGGGGCAATTGGCATAAAGCGGATCGACCATGATGAAGGTGGCGTCAATTTTTTCTTCTACCCAATCGGAGATGAATTCATTTTGTTTGGCCTGAATAGCGGCTTTCTGGATTTTGGAGTAATCCAGTGCCAGGTTGGCCTTGTGCGGGCTTGTACGCGACTGCAATTGGGCAATGCGGAAATAAATCTCTCCCGTAGGATCGCGGAACTGGAAAGGGGCGGAGATTTCGTTTATCTCAAGGGTATCAATGGCAAAGTAGATATCCGGATCGAGATCGCCAATTTCGAAGAATGTATTCCCCGTAGTGGGATTGACCATCCGGCCGTCATTGTTGAAACTTTGCTGCTCCTTATCCGAAAACTGTTTGACCGCCTGCGAAAAACCAAGCGAATCAATAGCGATCAGGTGCCGGATGGAGTCGAGGTGAACCCTGGCCAGTTCGAGGTCGGCATCGGTTACTGCCGGCTTGATCAGGATATGGCGTACGTGGATGGAGTTGCCCCTGCGTTCGAGCATCTGTATGATATGGAAACCGAACTGGGATTCCACAACAGGTGAGATCTCGTCTTTTTCCAGTTTGTAGGCTGCGGCTTCGAACTCGGGAACGAATTTACCCCGCCGGGTCCAGCCCAGGTCGCCGCCGCCGCGGGCAGAACCGTCATCCGAAAATTTCTGGGCCATTTCCTCGAAGGTGGCTTCGCCGTTCAGGATTTTCTCCCGGATCATTTCAAGTTTTTCGGTTGCCGCTTTCTTTTCTTCGGCATTGATCTTCGGCTTGTAAACGATTTCGCCGATTTCAACCTCAGAATTGAAATACGGTAGGCTGTCATTCGGTATGCGGCGGAAAAAAGACTTTACTTCGGAGGGGGTTACTGTGATGCTGTTGATCACATTGGAACGCATTCTTTCCACCAGCAGCTGATTCTTGAGGTCTTCCCTGAATTGGTCCTTTACCTGGCTGATGGACTGACCGTAATAAGCTTCAAACTGGCTGACATCATTGTTCATATAGCCCAGGATGCGCTCTATACGGGCATTGAGCTGGTCTTCCACCTCTTCATCAGTTACCTCGATGCTATCCAGTTTTGACTGGTTGAGCAGCAATTTGGTGATGAGGATCTGATTCATGATTTCGCACCGGGCCTCGGCGGGCAAAACACCCCGTTGGGCTTCCGTAAGTGCGAATTGTTCTTCAACTTCCGAGAGCAAAACGGTTTCTCCGCCGACGGTGGCGACGACCTTGTCGATAACTTCCGATTGAGCGGAGATCCTAAAGACCGAAATGGCAAAAAATGCAAGCGTAATGAATAATGACCTCATAAAAACTCCCGGTTATGGATGATGCGCCGAATGGATTAGCGGCAAATTTATCAATGGGAAAACAGTATTTCCACGTTATTTCTTCTTTGCTCGCGCTGGAACAGGTCTTCCTTGGCCTCTTCGAGCAATTTGAGCATTCGCTGGTGCAGGATGAACTTTCGCGCCTGTCCTTCGATGTACGACAGGGGGGCGATCTCCTTCCGGTTCTTCAATTCAAATAACCGGAAAAAGTATTGATTGTTGCTGTCCTTCTGCGTAAATTCCCTTTTGGAACTGACGTTGTCGGCAGTAATGGTGCCCGGCGGCATTTCAGCCTCTATATCTTCCAGGCTGTACCAGACGCTGTCGTCCAGCAAATGGGCTGCCGCATAACGGTTGCAATAAGCCACCAGGGAGCCGAAATCTTCCTTTTTGCTGCTGCTCCACCAGCGCCTGACCTTTTCCTCCTGCGGCACAGGCAGCGGCACCTTGATGAAGTAACAACGGATTATCGGCGTTTCCAGCTGGTATTGGTCCTTGTTGCGCTCGTAAAAATCGGTCAGTTCAGCCTGTGAAATCGTAGAATCCAGCCGTTGCTCCACCAGCACTTTTTCGTAGTTGTGCTTAATGAGCGACGCGCGATAATCCCGGACGAGCTTGTCAATGTTCAGGTCGCTCGGCACATTTCGTTCGGCTTCCTGCATCAGGACGGTTTCCCGTATCCAACGTTGGATATAGCTGTCGATGATGGCCGTACTGTCTCCTGAAGTGGCTTCAGGAGGGAACATGCCGTCCAGTTCCGACAGGTACAGGATCTTGTTCTGCACCCGGGCTAAAGGCTTATCGCCTTCAAGTTCTCCTTTTTTGGATTGGCATCCTGCGATACCGAATAAAAAAGGAAGTGCAGACAGGAAAATAATTTTAAGCCTTTTGAGCATGCCTCATGCTGCCTGTTGTATTCAGGCATTTTATTTTTTCACAACCAGGCTTTCCAATACATCCTGGTTGATCTTGACGGTGAATTCTTTGGCCAACTGGTCAACCCATTGTTTTTCCAGGTAGTCCTGATAGTCAGCCAGGATATAACCCCGCGCTTCAGCCAGGGTTTTTTCGGTAGCCGGCAAGACCTTTTCAATTTTGTAGAACACCAGGGTCTTACTTCTTGGCAACTGAGTAGCCTTGGTGGTATTGCCGGGTTTCCATTCGATCTGGTCGAGCGTCGGATTCCGGGTTTTTTCCAGGGTTTCCTCTTCTACGTTCACGATAATCGCCTCAGGCGTATTGTATTTGGCCTGGGTTTCGGCGACGGAATGGGCGGCGGCGAAATTCCGGATTTCCTCGACCTGGTCCTTGTATTGATCGCTGATCCTGAAAACGGAGGTTTCAGCCCGCTGCCCCCACCGGTATTTGCCCCGGATGGTTTCGTAGAATTTTTCCAGGCCGACTGAATCCTGGGAAGCCTTATCCCATACCAGGGATTTGGTAGCTTCGAACAACAGGATGCCTTCCTCGTATTCCCGCATCAGGGACTTGAATTCCGGATATTTTTCTTCCAGCCTGCCTTCTTCGAATTTCATTATCTGTTCGTCCACAAAACTGTTGTACAGGGTGTGGGCCGCTGCCGATACATCGCCGCCGCGTCCCATCCGGAGGCGTTCGCGGGAAGCGCGACCCAGGTAATCCGTGAAATCGCCCAGGGTGACCTTGTAGTCCTTGCCCAGTGAAAAGAGGGTCTTTTCCGATTTCATTTCCGGTGCTTTCCATTTGAAAGTCAGGAAAGTATCGGTCAGGCTGCCTACAAAATTATCCAGTACGTCCTTCTGTTCCCGGAGGTTGTCTTCCTTTTTGAGCCTGGCCAGCATTTCGGCTTTTGCCTTTGCAAAGCGGGGATCCTGGCTGATTTTCGTTTCTAAACGACTTTTCTCGATGTTATAAGGTTGTATGCCCTTGTGAGAAATTCGCTTCACGATATGCCAACCGACGCTGGTACGGAATGGTTCGGAGAAATCGCCGTCGTTTTTGAGGCTGAAAGCGGCTTCTTCGAAGGGTTTTTCCAGTTGCTGGATTCCGAAGAAACCGATATAGCCGCCGCGTTGTGCTGTCTGGCGGTCCTGGCTGTATTTGGTCGCCAGGCCGTCAAAGTCAGCGCCTGCCACCAGGAGTTTATAGAGGCTGTCGATCCGGGGCTTGTTGCTGTTGGGGTCGCTCGAATCGAAACGAAGCAGGATGTGGGCCGCTTCGAGCTGGCCGTAAGTCGGCCTGCGTTCGTGAACGATGACCAGGTGATATCCGGCTTCGGTCCGGATCGGACCGGTTAATTTGTTCAGCGGCGCCGTGTAGGCTGCCGTTTCCAGTTCGTACAATCCTCTGGGGAAAATGGCGGTAACAAACCCGATCCGGCCGCCGTTAACGGAAGCGCTCCGGTCATCGGAAACTTTCTGCGCTATGGATTCAAATGTTTCACCGCCCATAATGCGCTTTTTGGCGTCCATGATTTTCTCATAAGCCGCCAGGGTATCGGCAGGGGTGGCGTCGGGCAGGATCTTTACGAGGATATGACTGATATCGACATCCTGCTGGATGCGATCGTATGCTTCTTTGGTCAATTTGTCGGTCACCGTCCGGTCGATCAGGTATGCGTCGGCCAATTGGCGGCGATAACCGGCCAGTTCATCAATGAGTTGGGGGATAGTATCCAGCCGCATCTGGCGCGCTTTCTGGACCTTCAGCTTGAATTTCACATAGAGATCGAGGTACTCTTCAAGCGATTTTTTGGTATAGTCGGCATTCTGACCGTTGGTTTTGCCGTAGATGTACTTGAATTCAGACACATGTACAGGGGCGTTGTTCACAGAAAACAATACGGGATCCTGTCCGCCCTGGGCCCGCAGGTATCCTGCAAAAGCCACCACCAGGCAAATCGAAGCAAAAATTCGTTGTGTCATTTTATTTTGATTTTTAAAAAGCGCTGCAAAGTTAGTAATAAGGAACGGAAACCAACCTCAAGGATTGTAAGTCAATTGTTAATGATCTGCAAATACCGCGCCATTCCGATATGCGAAACGCTATTTTATCCGAAAAATTATTGCTCTTGCACGTACACCCGTTTGACCCTTGGCGAAATACCGGAAAATACCTCATACGGGATCGTGCCGGTGGCCTGAGCCAATTGCTCGACCGGCCAGGTAGGACCGAAAATAACGGCGACGTCACCTTCCTGCACGCCCGGAATGCCGGTGACGTCCACCATGGTCATATCCATGCAGACATTTCCAACGGTTGGAGCGGCTTTATCCCGGATGCATACGCTGAAGGCCCCGTTGCCGGCCGATCTCTTCAATCCGTCGGCATAGCCCAGGCTGATGGTGGCGATTCGCCGCGGCGACATTATTTTTCCCGATCTGCCGTAACTCACGGTTTCTCCCGGGGGCAGGTCCCTGATCTGGGAGACGGTGGCCTTGAGGGTCAGCGCGGGAAGGAGTTTGCCGCCCCGGTCAGGGCCCTGACCAATGCCGTACAGACCGATTCCCAGGCGCACCATATCCATCTGGTATTCCGGAAACCGGGAAATGCCGCTGGAGTTTAACGCGTGTTTCAACGGACGGTAACCCAGGGCCTGGGCCAGCGAGTCAAACATGGCATTGTAACGGTCCATTTGCTGGCGGGTGAACCCGTCAAAGGCCGAAGATTCGCTGGCGGCGAGGTGGGTAAAGACCGATCTGACCTGCAAAAAGGGGTACCGGGTCAGCTGCCCGATCAATTCTGGGACCTGTGCGGGTTCGAAGCCCAGCCGGTGCATCCCCGTATCCAGTTTCAGGTGAATGGACATGGTCAGTTGGCGCTCATCTGCGAATGCGGCCAGTTCCCGGAGTTGTTTCAGGCTGTAGATTTCGGGTTCGAGATCATATTCGACCAGGGCGTCAAAAGTGGCCGGTTCGGGGTTGAGCACCAGGATGGGGGTAACAATGCCGTTCCGCCGCAAGTCGACCCCTTCGTCGGCATAGGCTACGGCGAGGTAATCGACATGATGGTAGGAAAGGAGCCGGGCTACTTCGATGCTGCCGCTGCCGTAAGCGCCGGCTTTCACCATCACCATAAGCCGGACGCCCGGGGCCAGAGACCGGCGGAATGCCTGCAGGTTGGAAGAGATGCCGGCAAGGTCTACTTCGAGTACCGTCCGGTGGGTATGAGGTTGCAGGCGTTTGGCGATCCGTTCGAATGCAAACGGCCTTGCCCCTTTGAGCAGGATGGCTTCCTGGAAAAAATCGCTTTGGCGGAAGGATGCCAGAAAGGTTTCCGTAGAAGGGAAAAAGAACATGGTGATATCATCGGGCAAGTGCTGTCGCAACTCCGCCACTTCCTTGCCGATACCGAAAACCCGGCTGATCCCTTCCTCCTGCAGCAAACGAGCTACCCGCCGGTAGAAATCCCGCTTTTCATTGGGGCCGACCTCGAGAAAATCTGACAGAAAAAGGGTTTTTTTACCCCGATGCCGTTGTTTGCTCATGAAATGCAGGGCAACGGAAAGCGATTGAAAATCGGCGTTGTAGCTGTCATTGATGAGCGTGCAGCCGTTGATGCCCTCCCGCAGTTCCAGGCGCATTTCAATCGGATCAAGGCGGCTCAAACGGGCGGCGATCCGGTCATGAGGCATACCGAGCGCCAAGGCTGCGGACCAGACATGGAGCGCATTTTCCACAGCGGCCTCATCCGTAAACGGAATAGTGACCTGTATGGGCTTACCCTGGAACAAGGCGGTGATTTCCGTGCCGGAACCGGAATCCCGGGTTTGGGTTACTTCAAGGTCTGCAGGCCCGATGGTAGACCAGGAAAAAACCGGCCGATTGAGGCTCAGCAATGCATCTTCTACAATAGGCTCTCCCTTCCGGTAAATGATCAGACCGGCATGCTGAAAGAGCAGCAGTTTTTCTTCGATTTTCTGATTCCGGTCGGCAAATCCCGCGTCATGAGCGGGTCCGATATTGGTAAAAATGCCGATATCGGGCCGGATGACGGATGCCAGCCTGTTCATTTCGCCGGGTTTTGAAATGCCGGCTTCAAAAATGCCGATTTGATGGTCAGGTTCGATCAGCCAGACCGAGAGCGGAACGCCGATCTGGGAGTTATAGCTTCTCGGGCTCCGGACACATTTCCAGTGCCCGGACAGCACCGAATAGAGCCATTCCTTTACAATGGTTTTGCCGTTGCTGCCTGTAATGCCGATCACGGGCAGCTGAAATCGCGACCGGTGAAATGCGGCGAGGCTTTGCAGGGCATCAAGCGTGGATGAGCCCCGGAGCAGCATAAAACAGGCATCCGGGAATAATCCGGTTTCCGGCAATTTACTGACGACAAATGCGCGTACTCCTCCCTGATAGGCCGGTGCGATAAAATCGTGACCGTCCCGATTAGGCCCCTGCAGTGCAAAAAAGAGTGAGTTTGCCGGAGCGCCGATATGACGGCTGTCGGTGATCAGGTGGTCAATTTCCGCTGCCGGGAAATCGCCCGGGAATATATCCGCCTGTAGGATACGGGCAATATGATGCAGGTCGTATTTCATCGGTTTTCATGGGGCCCGCGCAAAAGCTGTCCGGCTTCAATCAATAGGCTTTGGCGAAAAGGACCCGTTGCCTGGACGGTTTGCCGGTCAGGATGCAGACGCCTTCTTCCGGATCGTTTTCGAGCGGAATGCAACGGATGGTTGCCTTGGTCAACTCCTTGATCTTCAATTCCGTTTCGGTGGTTCCGTCCCAATGGGCCGATACAAAGCCGGGAATATCTTCATCGATGATGGATTTGAAATCGTCAAAGGTATCGACGCGGAAGGTTTTTTCCGTCCGGAAATCCTTGGCCCGCTGGAACAGGTTGTTCTGAATATCTTTCAAAAGGTCCTCGACATAACGGTCGACGCCATCAAGGGCCACCGAGGTTTTCTCCTTGGTATCCCGCCGGGCTACTTCAACAACGCCGTTTTCCAGGTCGCGCTGGCCGATGGCAAGGCGAACCGGGATCCCCTTCAGTTCCTGTTCGGCAAACTTGAAGCCCGGGCGTTTTTTCATATCGGTGTCGTAAATGCAGGTGATGCCCCGCGCTTTCAACGCATTCATGATCTTCTGAGCGACCTCATCGATTTCGGTTGCCGGCTTGGGGATCGGCACAATGGCTACCTGGGTAGGGGCCAGTTTCGGCGGCAACACCAGGCCTTCGTCATCGGAATGGGTCATGATCAAGCCGCCCATCAGGCGGGTGGAAACGCCCCACGAGGTGGCCCAGACGAATTCTTCCTGGTTGTTTTCATTCAAAAATTTCACATCAAACGCCTTGGCAAAATTCTGGCCCAGGAAGTGGGAAGTGCCGGCTTGCAAGGCCTTGCCGTCCTGCATCAGCGCTTCGATACAGAAGGTCTCTTCTGCGCCGGCAAATCGTTCGTTGGCGGTTTTGATGCCTTTTATGACCGGCATAGCCATGTACTCTTCGGCAAAACGGGCATAAATATCCAGTATCCGCAGGGTTTCTTCCATGGCTTCTTCCTTGGTGGCGTGGGCTGTATGACCTTCCTGCCACAGGAACTCCGCAGTCCGGAGAAAAAGTCGTGTCCTCAATTCCCAGCGGACCACATTGGCCCATTGGTTGATCAGCAAGGGCAGGTCCCGGTAAGAGTTGATCCAGTCCCGGTAAGTATGCCAGATGATCGTTTCCGAAGTCGGCCGGACAATAAGCTCTTCTTCGAGGCGGGCTTCGGGGTCAACGACAACGCCGCTTCCGTCCGGAGCGTTCATCAGGCGGTGGTGGGTGACAATAGCGCATTCTTTGGCAAAACCCTCGACGTGTTCGGCTTCCTTGCTGAGGAAACTTTTGGGGATAAACAGCGGAAAATAGGCGTTGACGTGTCCGGTCTCCTTGAACATGCGGTCCAGCTGATCCCGTATGTTTTCCCATATAGCGAACCCATACGGCTTGATGACCATGCAACCCCTCACAGCGGAGTTATCAGCCAGGTTGGCTTTCTTAACAATGTCGATGTACCACTGCGAGTAATCTTCCGTCCTTCCCGTTATTTCCTTTGCCATAAGATTTTTCGGATTTGAAAAACTTGATTATCAAACGATTGTTTATATATTTGAGGATTGTTTCAATTTAAGCCTGATACGGGGAATATTTAACAGATTTTAACAAAGTCTTATGTGGCTTTGCCCCGGGGGTTGCGTCTTAACAATTGTTAAAACCGCAGGTTAAACGACTTTAACAGCCCTCGGCTCAAACTTTAAAATCTTTTTAACTAAAAAGTAGCCGCAAAAGTAATAATTTAGGGCTTGTAATTGAAAATGAGTTGCTAATCACTTTAAAATTAATATGATGAGAAAGAATAAATTGACCGCGCTTTTGATCGCAGTATTGAGTGTGGCGGCCACTTTGTCCCTTCGAGCACAGTACGATGATATGTACTATGACCCGGACAGGGATGGTTCTACCTACGCTGCTTCGAGCTATTCATCCGACAAGTATAGCACTGATGATTATGATGACGGCTATGACTATGATGATGAATATTATGACTACTATTATACGTCGCGCATCAAGCGTTTCTACCGGCCTTATTATGGGTTCGGTTATTACGATCCCGTATATGTTGACTCCTACTACTATGGTCAGGCGTTTTCACCCGGGGTTACGGTGCTGATCTATGATAGTCCGTTTGGATACAACAACTATTACAACTACCGGAGATACAGCCGTTGGAACAGCTGGAATCGCTGGAACAATTTCGGCTACGCCGGCTCTTTCTACGACCCTTGGTATGGTTCAGGCTTCCGTTCCGGCTGGGGCGGCGGTTACGGCAACTACTACACGGTCAATAACTATTACGGCGGCGGCGCCTACGGTTATGGCGGTTACGGCGGATTTGGCAGCTATGGCGCCGGTTATGGTTCTGCGTATTATTGCCCCCCGACCTGGGGTTCCGGCTACGGTTACACCACCGTCAATAACATCAGGAATTCCACCTCCGGCAATCCTACGTCCTATGGTCCGCGCACCTACGGTACCACCCGGATCTCCCGGACGGACAACGGCCGCGAAGACGTTCGCAATACCACGGGCTCGGTACCCAGCCGTCACAGGTCAGTGACCGACGCGCAGGATACGAAAACGACGACGCGTACGCCGGACAATGCCAGCTCACTCGAACGTCATACCATTCGTCCGGACAGAAGCGAAACGCCGCAGATGGATCGGTCGCGTTCTTCCGCAGGTCGCAGCAGCATCGATAATTCCACCAGCCGCAGGGCCAGGGAAGTTGCTCCTTCCACTTCGAGAAGCTATGAAAGGGAAACGCCGAGCCGCAGCAGGTCTTATGACCGCACGCCGTCCACCACCCGTCAAAGCGCACCGCAGAGGACTTATGAAGCGCCGCGCCAGTCCCGGTCGATGGACCGCAGTTCCAG
This sequence comes from Lewinellaceae bacterium, assembly GCA_020636325.1. Classification (GTDB taxonomy): domain Bacteria; phylum Bacteroidota; class Bacteroidia; order Chitinophagales; family Saprospiraceae; genus JACJYC01. The sequence goes on along the minus strand of JACJYC010000002.1, from coordinate 500,734 downwards.
CACGCCGAGCCGCAGCTTTGACCGCGGTTCGAGCAGCATGCCGCGCAGCAGCGGCTCTTCCGGCAGCAGCGTGGGCAGCTCGCCCCGAAGCAGCAGCTCCGGCAGCAGCAGCGCTCCCAGCAGAAGCCGCGGCGGCCGCGGGAATGAATAATTCCTGTTTGGTTTGAATTTTATTCAAGCAAAAAGTGGGTGGAGGTTGTGGCCAATTTCCACCCACTTTTTTATTTTGTAACCCCAAATTAAAATCCGGACAAGATGATGCGAAACCTTTTATTGAGTATATCCCTTGTATTGTGCACTTCCGCAGGCTTAGATGCCCAGACCTTTTCAGACGCACTGCGCTATTCCTACCTGACGCCGTTCGGGACGGCAAGATCCGTCGGGGCCGGCGGGACTTTGGGTTCTCTGGGCGCCGACTTTTCGTCAATTTATTCCAATCCTGCAGGGTTGGGTTGGTACCGGCAATCCGAATTTACCCTCAGCCCCATGTTTGGCGTTGCCAATATCAAATCCCAATTGTATAACGGCGACGGCAACCCGCCGAACAAGGAAAATGATACCCGTTTCAACCTGGCCAATTTCGGATTGGTCGTTGCCGGGCGGCCGCGCAACCCCAAATGGTCTACCTCTAATTTTGCGCTGGGTTTCAACCGGTTGGCTGATTTCAACCGGGAATATACTTACCGGGGAAGCTCAAGGGGGACTATCCTGGACCGCTTTGTAGAGCAGGCCAACAGCCAGGGGCTTGTACCCGGGGAATCGGAAGTGGCGTACAACGCAGAAGCCCTCATTTACGATGAACAGGCCGGAGAGTACTACAGCGATTTTGACGGCCTCCCGGATGCCGTTGTCGAGCGTGAACAAACCATCATTGCCTCCGGATCGGTCAGTGAATTATCCCTCGCCTTTGCCGGCAACTATGACGAGAAAGTGCTTTGGGGGCTGACAATCGGGATCCCGTTCCTGAACTATTCCGAACAAAAGACCTACCGGGAATCGGACCCCGGAACCGGCCAGGACGGCAATGTCCCCTATTTTGACGGCTTGCAATGGCAGGAAAACCTGACTACGACCGGCGCGGGCATCAATGCCAAACTGGGCATTATTGTTCGACCCAGCCAAATGGTGCGGGTCGGGTTCGCTATTCATACCCCTACGCTTTTCGGGCTGGAAGACAATTACAGCACGGCCATGTTCTACGATTATACCTACCAGGGGGCGGCCCTGACCGGTACCGATCAGTCGGATAACGGCCTGTTCAATTACCGGCTGCATACGCCCTGGCGGTTTTTAGGCGGCGCCGGGTTCATTTTCGGCAAGATCGGCTTTATATCCGGTGAGATCGAATACCTCAACTACAGCAATGCAAAATTCAGGTACGACGACCAGTACGATCAATCTGAAGGCGCCGTCAATGAGGATATCAAATCTTATTTATCATCAGCGGTCAACTTCCGCCTCGGCGGGGAAGTCGCGCTGGATGTCTGGCGGGCCCGTGCGGGCGTTGCGATCCTGGAGGCTCCGCTGGAAGGGGATCAAACCATCGCCAAGCAATTCAGCGCCGGTTTCGGCGGGCGATTCGACGGATTCTATTTTGACCTCGCTTACCGGTATTCCGACAGCAAAGAATCCTATGTTCCTTATGTAACCAATACCGGACCCGAGCAGATCGTGGACCTCGATTTCAAGTACCATCGATTTATTGCGACGCTCGGATTCAGGTTCTAGAGGAGTAATTATCTGATAAAGAAAAAGGCCTTCCGGAATCCGAATTTTCCATTCCGGAAGGCCTTTTCTCTTAACCGCAGGTCCGATTAATTGCCGGACTTGATCAACCGCAGCGTCCGCACTTCTCCTTCGGCGAAGAGCCTCAGGAAATATATGCCGGAAGGTTGGTCATTCAAATCGATCGATTCATTCAGGGTGGAAATCTGGCGATAAAATCTACCCATGATCCTTTGGCCGAAGGAATTGAACACCTCCAGGGACAAATCCGATGACCGCACGAGGTTCAGTTGCAATGCGGTTTCACCCGTAGTCGGGTTGGGCGCCAAAACGGCAGAGGAAATGAACTTGCCAGGGTCGGCAACATCCGTAATGACGCTGACCGATACTGTGATCTGGTCTGTACAGCCCTGTTTGTCTGACACCTGAACGGTATATTCACCCGGCATGAGGTCATTTTGGATATTGCCCTGGCCGCCGTTGCTCCACGAATAGGTAAAGGGGCCCTGGCCTGCTGCCGGTGATATGGTCACGCTGCCGTCCGCATTTTCCGGACCTGTTGCGTCCTTGACGGTAGAACTCAGGTTGAGGGAAGCCGGGCACCGCTTGAGGAAAATATTGTCAAGGTCCAGGTAATAATCTCCCGAAGCCCAGGTTGCCATGAAGCGTATTTTAATGGCAAAACCTGCGAATTCATCCAAAGAGACGCGCATGGTCCGAAGCTGGGTGGAGGTGATATGGGTAGTGTCATTGATCACTACGACATCGGTATAGGACTCTCCGCAGTCTGTCGACACCTGGGCTTTGATCAGGCTGCCGGGGCCTAGAACGGTGGCATTTTGCCCGCTTCCGGAAAAGTCGACCACCCGGTAATCGAACAAGAGGGAATCTCCGGGTTCAACAAGGCCGAGGAGCGGCATGGTGGCCATGAAGGTCTGATCGCTGCTCCAAAGGTTGTCGTAAAGCACAAAGGAGCTGTTATTGTGCCCGTTGGTGACGGAAAGGTCGGTATCGGCTACCCATCCTGCGGGAATGTTGCCTTGTTCGAAATCCACGACATAAGGAATGCCCAGGCCGGTTGTAGAAAAGGCGGTGTTGATGGTATCATTGATGAGTACCAAATCGCCGTCCACTGAAGCCCAGGCCTTGATGAGATAGTCGCCCGGTACCGAGGAATCAAAAGAAGAATCGAATGTGTAGGTATAAGAAGCGTTGGGCAGCAACGTGAGCGTGTCAACGTTTTCGGTGATGACATTACCGCCGTTCACCTGGTAGGAAAAGGAGATATTCGAGAGGGTATCCGTTCCCAGGTTGACGATGGAAATGGTGGCAATATCATCCGGACCGCCGCAATCAAGCATGGGGTCGTGATTGGCGCTGGAGGCCTGGATGTCCCGGGCAACTTGCGGGGCGATATAGATATTGTCAACGCCGACGCCTTCGCGCACAACCGATCCGTCTGTGAAAAAGGACAACCGGAGGCGAACGCTCGGGTTGCCGGCTACGTTATCGAGCGTATGCCGGACCGTTGTCCACCCAAGGAATTGAGCGCCGCTCCACCAGGGGCCCTGTACGAGATCGTTGTGGTTATACCAGTTGATGCCTTCTCCGAGGGTTCCGAGTTTTTCCCAGGTTTCTCCGCCGTCGCGGCTTACATCAACCCATAATCCGTCGTAATCGAATTCTGTGTTGAGCCAGAGGGAGAAGGACAAAACCGGGTCTTCCGTCAGCCCGCTGAAGTCAAAACAGGGCGATTCCAGAAATCCCCGCTCGGTATTGTTGTATGAGCCGTCCAGGTTGGTCGCCCAGATGTTGTTTCCGCTGGCTGCGACGTTCAATTCCGGACCGGACGGATGGCCGTATTCCCAGGAAGAATTCAAGCTTTCCGGGTTGACCAGCCAGCCTTCGCTCCATTCTTCAAAAAGGGCGTAATAAGGCAGCGATTCTATGGTCGGAATACTGACCACCTTGACGGTAAACGTGTCATTGGTGGTTTCGCTGTCACCCTGAAGGGCCGTCCAGGCCTGAATGATGTATTCGCCCGGCTCGGAAAAATCATAGGATGCGTCAAAGGTCATGGTATACAGGCTATCCTTTCCGAGAATGCCGGTATAAAACCCATCGGTGGGCGGATTGACGGCCCCCGGATCTCCGTTGACGCTGTAGTAGAATTCGAACAGCGACTGTGGCGATCCGCCGAAGTTTTTAAAGGTTACGCTGATGGGGGTAGAACTGCTGAGGTTGCAACCCGTAGTCGGCGTGACGACGTCGACTATGCCGACGTTTTTGGCCCAGAGTGTTTTGAACGGATAGGGACCCACCTGGTGGCTGGTATCTCCGTTGGCGCACATAACGGATAGGTAAAATTCGTATTCGGTATTCTCCATCAAGCCGGTCAGTTTGGCTTTTTTTCCGGGAGCGGACTTGACCAGCCCGGTGCCGGGCGTAAACCCGGTGGTGTCGTATTCGATGAGGTATTGGCCGTTGGGGTCGGATTGGGTCCAGCTGATATCGGCTGTAAAAGCGCGTACATCATCCACGCTGACATTTGCGGGGGGCGGAACCGGACAGGTCGGGCAGACGACTGCAAAAGTAAAAACAGGCCCTATTGCAGGGAACGGGCCGTCGGAAAAAACTTCCAGGCCATCGGCATCGAGCAGCGTGTAGCTCACTTCATTTTCATAGTTGCCCGGAGCATAGATAAAACTGATTTGAATGCCGTCGGTAACTGAAAGCGTGAATTCCGCTTCGTAGCCGGAAGTGAAAGTATAAGTTGTTACACCACCCGTGCTGGTCAGCAGCGTAAGACTGGCGCCATTCCAGCCGTCCCCGAAGCTGTCGTGCAACTGGAGCTTATACTCGCATGGGAGTTGAGCGGCGAGACTGCCGGCCAACAGGAAGAAAAAGATCAATGAGTAGCAATGTTTCATACCAATGGGTTTAAAAATCCAATAGCCGGTCCCGGCCTTCCCAACCATTTTTGATCGAAAGGGCTAAATTTAGACAAAAAAATAAGGCTGGTAGCCGAAACCGGTCCGATTTTTAAAGATATATCGGCCAGGCGGCTGAAAAGAAGAGCGGCCGGAGGGCGAATTTGGGAATACCGAAACCCGTCGGGATGAAGAAGGCCCGGATCAGATCATCTCCTCGTATTTGGGCTTGTGATTGTGGTTGACGCCATGGAGGTGCAGGTCCGACAATTTGTACATCACCATCGTAGCTGCGACAGCTGCGATGCAAGGGGCGGCGACAGCTCCGGCGATCGGTACCATCAGGACAAAATACAGGAATATGCCCAATGCCATGGCGACACCGATAAAATTCTGGCTGAACTTCAGGCTTTCCCGGATGCCCATGTGAAATTGTTCCTGGTAGTTGTCCAGCACGGCAAAACCCAGGAAAAAGCACTGAACGCCAAAGTTAAGGATGGGTTTCATCCAGGCCAGGAAGCCGAAAATGCCGAAGAAAATTGAAAATCCGATAGAGAACAACAGGGTAAACAACCAGGACAGGCCCGTGACTTTGATCATGCGGATTTCGGCCACAACAAAGTCATTCCAGGTGATATCCTTGTCTTTTCCGGTCAGTTCGGCCAGGGCCCTGCGGGCAAAGTGGAAAATGGCCACTTCGAGCAATGCAAGCATAATGAATTTGGAACCGCTCGAAAACAAGAGATCATAACTGCCGATGGCCAGGTCTTTGGCCAGAACCCCCATTTGACTGACAACCGCCTGGGGAGAGTCGTTTTGCATATGCCCCATCCATTTCAGGAAAATCCCCATGAATTTGAATCCGCCGATTACGGCGCCGATCAGCAGGATCCTGGACACCCAGCCATAGCTGAGTACGCCTTCCCACAGCCGCTTTTTTTTGATAAAGGTAATGGCCTGAGGGATCATGGCAAGGGAAAACAAAAATTGGCTGAAATATTCGCGGACAGGTCGGATTTTCATAATGGGCGCAAAAAGTGAACCTTAAAGTTAAGGCACTATTCTCAATCTTCAAAGCCCCATCGACCAAATAAGTGATCCTGCCGATCAGTGTTGCTGCATGGGCGACTTTCGGAAGCGGCCATGTTCAGTTTTCGGCAAGGGTTTCTGAAATATCGGTGAGCCGGGCCTGAAGCGAAGGGATAAAGGCTGCGATCAATCCGATCAGCAATCCGCCGCCTAAAAGTTGAAGCTCCGGACCGGGAAGAAACAGCCAACCCGTGAAAGGGTACCGGTATGTTTTTTCGAGATAGCCTGACAGGAGCTCCATGCCTATATGGCCCAGCATAAAACCAAAGACACACCCCATAGCGGCCAGCAGCAAGCCTTCCAGCATAACAAGGCCGGTCAGTTTATCCGGGGAAGCGCCCATGACCCGCATAAGCGCCAGCTCATATCTGCGTTCCTTCAGCGAAGCGTACAGGGAGATAAAAATGCTGAGCGCACTCACAATGAGGATGATGACAGCGATGGCGCGCAGCGTTTTTTCACCCGAGCCGACCAGGCTGAACAGGCGATCCAGTTCAAATGCGGGATTTGCCGCCATCAGGTCCGTGTTTTCGTTGATGTTGCGCGGCAGGCTCAATGTCTGAGCGTTGATGTTCTTAAACTGGATCAGCAGACTGGTGATCTCTTTGTCTTCGTATTCGTAAAGCGGTTTTTCCGGTTCTGCTTCAGCGCCTTCGTGATGGGTTACCGCTGTCGAGTCATGCGGCGCCGTTTCCGTGCCATGATCGCCATGCACTTCCCAAACGCTTTGCGGGCTGGTCAGGAGCAGCTGGTCGATCACAGACCCTGTTTGTTTCAGTATGCCGGTCACCAAAAATGCATCAGCGTCTTCGTGGACCAGGTTGTCATCCAGGACAAATCCATGGGAGCTGTGGAAGCGACTGCCCAGTTTCAAACCCGTTGATCTGGCCACTCCCGACCCCAGAACCACCTCAAACGGATGTTGCCAGGGTTGACCTTGAGCGATGGAGGCGTGGTATAACGCCAACATGTCCGGGGAGGTTCCTACAATTCGAAATCCTTCATAGCTGTCGCCGAGCGCAAGCGGCACGGCGGTTTTGATCAGCGGATGCCCCGGACGCATGAAGGGTTTGGCTTTGGCTATGGGGATATTGCCGGTAGGAGAGTCTATATGATACAGGCTGCTGAGGACCAATTGCAGCGGGCTGCCTTTTGCGCCGATCACCATGTTGACCCCGGCCTGATTCCGGCGCAGCTGGTCGTCCAGCTGGTGATTAAGCAACAACAGCAATATGATGAGGCCGGCGCCCAGCGCAAACAATACCAGGTTGAGCAACAGGTTTAACGGCTTGTTTTTCAGGTTTTTCCAGCTGAGTGTCAGTATGTTCATGCCTTCAGTTCAGGTGAATTTGATTGGAAATCCGGTTGCGCAACCGTCCGTCATGCGTAACGATCAGCAGGGTTGCGTTCATCTCCATGGCCTGTTGTTCGAGGAGTTGGGTTACGTATTCGCAATTCAGATCATCGAGTGCCGATGTCGGCTCATCTGCCAGGATGATCTTCGGGGTATTGACCAGGGACCGGGCGATGGCGACCCGTTGTTGTTCGCCTACACTCAGCCTGTCGGGGCGGGATTTGAGTTTGTGAACGATATTCAATCGTTCCAGCAGACCGCTGACCTTGGATCGATCTATGGGGAAACCGGCCAGTTGTTGTGCCAGCAGCAGGTTTTCTTCAACGCTAAGGGATTTGATAAAATGGGATCGCTGGAAAATAATGCCGATATGGCCGCCCCTGAATTTGTCGACGGCTTTACCGGATAAGCGGGAGATATTGGTCCCGGCGAGGATCACAGAACCCGAAGTCGGAGTCAGCATCCCCGCCAGCAGGTGCAGCAAAGTGGTTTTTCCGCTGCCCGACTGCCCCAGCACAAGCCAATGTTCGCCTTGCCGGCACTCGAAATCGGCGAAATTCAATTCGGGTTGCCCGGGATAAGCAAAGGACAAAGCGTTGGTAGACAGCATACAGCAGCGGCATTGAAGTCAGTTAAACTAAAGATCGCGGCGATCATTCATTTTATGGTATCGGCCAGCCACACGATCCTGGCAGCCAGTTCGATATTTTCCTTGGCCAGCTCGCGTTGCGCGATCCGGTGAAGGGTATTGACCACAGGTTTTTTCTGGAGCGCCTCCGCAATATAGGCATCCTGCCGGAGTTCTTCAACATCGTCCGGCCCCGGGGGGGCGGTTATAGCGGCCAGCTGGCCCAGGTTATTGCCGGTAAGGACCTCGCTTTGGCGCGCACTTTCCGGCAGTTTATGGTATCCGATCCCGATCTTATTGGTGGGTTGGTGGATCAGGTGAACCGCTTCACCGCTTGCGCGTACATAAAAGGACCTGCCCAGACGGCCCATCAGGTCGATTTTATGCGGATTGATCTTGCCCTGTTCATCGAGGATTTTCTCATCCACGTGGATCCGCAGGATTTCGCAAACGATCAGATTGCCGGCGCCGCCGTTTTCTCCCAGCGGGAGGATTTCTTTAACCTTACACTCAAACTGAACGGGAGATTCCTTGACCCTGAAGGGTTTTACCAGGTCGGACGCGATGGGGGTCAATCCGGTTTCATGAAATTCGCTCACTTCCGCCGGATATTCGACGCTGGCCAGCGCTACCTGACGAATGATGCTGAAGTTGACGGCGTTGATGACGACCTCACCCGTTTGTTGTACATTCCTGAGCGTATCCTTGGTGGTATTGTTCATTACGCGCAGGTTGGCCGAAAATATGCAGATGGGCGGATTTGAGCTGAATATATTGAAAAAACTGAAAGGGGCCAGGTTGGGGCGCCCTCCGGCATCGACCGTGCTGGCCAGGGCGATGGGGCGCGGGCCTATGCTGCCGACCAGCAACTGGTGCAGTTCGGGGACGGGTATCGTTTTTGGGTCAATTACCGGCATATTGGCTAAATTTGATACAAAAGAAAAGGATTGCCGGAAATAAACCAAACGGATGTTCATTCGATTTAAAGAAGCAAGCCCTTTCTTTTAATGCATTAACAAGGCGTAAAATGAACTGGAATAAAATTTTTAATGTATTGTTGTGGGTTGCGGTCGTCGGTGTTGCCGGGTTTACCGTTGGTAAATATTTCTTTTTGAAACCCAAATTCATTGTCGGTGAGGAGGCGCCGTCCTTCTCTGCTGTGACGTCGGGCGGGGAAACCCTGAAGCTGGCTGATCTGAAAGGCAATATTGTGCTGCTCGATTTTTGGGGCAGCTGGTGCGGGCCCTGCCGGATGGAAAACCCCAAAACGAATCGCCTCCTGAAAGCTTTCAGGGAAAAACACGGTAACGGCGGCCCTGCCTTTTTGGTTGTAGGCATCGGCATTGAGGAAAATGAACAATCCTGGCAAAGGGCTATTGCCAACGACGGTCTGGATTGGTCATACCAGATCCTGGATAAAGCGACCAGCCTGCGGTTTTTTGATTCCCCGGTGGCCAATATATACGGCGTGAAACAAATACCGACGAAGTACCTGATCAATGAAAAGGGGATTATTGTAAAAGTAAACCCTACAGCAGAGGAAATAGAGAAATATCTGGATCAACATTTCCGTTAATAGGCAGCCTGCCAAAATGGCGCTTGTTGGCAGATGGCAGAATAATTGCTGTATGGTTCCATCAAGTGTTTTTACATTTATCTAAAAATGGCCGAAAATGAGTCGGAAGGAAAAGTTGGATAAAGACAAACAATCAACTGCCGGTACCCATGAGGAGGCGGATACTACCCAGATGGAATTTAATCAGGAGAACCAAGACCCAGCAAAAGACCCGTCATCGGATGAAGATGCCCTGACCGCACTTCAGCAACAGTACAACGAGCTGCAGGACAAATACCTGCGAATGTATGCGGAATTTGATAATTTCAAGAAAAGAACGGTCCGGGAAAAACTGGACCTGATCAAATCCGCAGGGCAGGACATTTTGGCATCGTTATTGCCTGTGCTTGACGATTTTGACAGGGCCAAGAAGAATGCCGAAAGCGGAGGAGAGCCGCTCAGCGAAGGTGTTCAACTGGTCTACAACAAGCTGTTCAATACCCTTCAGCAACGCGGGCTCAAACCGATGGAAAGTATCGGCACTCAGTTTGACCCGGAGTTGCACGAGGCTTTCACTGAAATACCCGCCCCGACGGAAGACCTGAAAGGGAAGGTAATTGATACCATTGAAAAAGGCTATTGGCTCAACGATAAGATTATCCGGCACGCCAAAGTGGTAGTCGGGAGTTGATCCCGGGGCGGCTGACGGGCTGCCCGTATAAAGTATGCTTTCGCCGGCGCTAAGCCGTTGCGGCATGCAAATCAGAACCTATTCATTGTAAAATAATGGCAAAGAGAGATTACTACGAGGTGCTGGGTGTCGGCAAGAACGGTAGTCAGGAGGAGATAAAGAAAGCCTACAGGAAATTGGCTTTGCAGTTCCATCCGGATAAAAATCCAGGCGACAAACAGGCAGAGGAGAAGTTCAAGGAAGCTGCAGAAGCCTACGAGATACTGAGCGATGCAGACAAACGGGCGCGGTATGACCGGTACGGCCATGCCGGGGTCGATCCCAATGTCGGCGGATTCGGCGGCGGTAGCGGTGGGATGACGATGGAAGATATCTTCCAGCAGTTCGGAGACATTTTCGGCGACTCGGGAGGGGCTTTCGAATCTTTCTTCGGCGGCGGGCGAACGGGCCGCACCCGTTCCGGCGGAGAGCGTGGAACCAATCTGCGCGTAAAGCTCGCTTTGACCCTGGAGGAAATTGCCACCGGCGTACACAAAAAGATCAAGGTCAAAAAGCAGACTAACTGCGAAGTTTGCGGCGGATCGGGCGCCAAGGATTCCGGTTCGGTACAAACCTGCGGCACCTGCCGGGGGTCGGGGTACGTTCGCCAGGTGAGGAGCACCTTTCTCGGCCAGATGCAAACCACGGCGCCTTGCCCCACCTGCAACGGGTCAGGACAGACGATCACGGCCCATTGCCCCAAATGCAAAGGAGACGGGCGGGTTTACGGAGAAGAAACCATTGAGCTGGATATCCCGGCCGGTGTAGAAGAAAATATTCAGCTTTCCCTGCGAGGCAAGGGCAATGCAGGTAAGCGAGGCGGCCCTCCCGGCGACTTGCTGGTGAATGTAGAGGAGATTCCGCATGATTACTTACAGCGGGACGGGATGAACGTCGTCCATGAGCTCTATCTGAATTTTGCGGACGCCTCACTCGGCACCTCTGTGGAAGTACCCACCATTGACGGAACGGTGAAAATTAAAATCCCGGCGGGCACCCAATCCGGGAAAATTCTGCGTTTGAAAGAGAAGGGTTTGCCTTCCGTGCAAAGTTACGGCCGGGGAGACCAGCTGATCCATGTCAATGTATGGACGCCGAAGAAGCTGACGGATGAAGAGAAAAACCTGCTTGAAAAATTGCGCGCCATGCCCAACTTTCACCCGCAGCCTACCAAAGGGGAAAAGGGCTTTTTTGAGCGGATGCGCGATATTTTCAAGTAGCCGGGGTGACGAGGATATTTGATGCCGTACGCTGTTTTCCTTATTTTTGTTACTTGACTGCCTCATGATGAGAAATACCTTTCAATTGAATATCCTTGCCGCCCTTGCCCTTTTCCTCGGAGGATGCAACAGCAATATTGTTTACAAAGCGTCAAAAGAAATTCCCGGCGGGGTCTGGTCTTATCAGGATACCCTCCTGTTTGATTTCAATATTGAGGATACCCTTTCCGTATACAATTTGAATCTTGAAATAGAGCACAGCCCTGAATTTTCTTACCAAAATCTGTATACCCGGATCTTTACGGGTTTTCCTTCCGGCGACCGGGCAAGGCAGGTGGTTTCGCTGGAATTGGCCGATAAGTCAGGCATGTGGCAAGGAAAATGCGGCAAGAACAAGTGCCTTTTGAAAATACCCATTCAGGAGAATGCCTATTTCAATCAGCGGGGAGCTTACTCCATGACCATTGAACAATACATGCGGCAGGATAATTTACCCGGGGTTTACGGCTTTACGCTGTCGATTGAAAAGCAGGACCGGCAAAGAGAAATAAAGGAATCGGGCAAGTAGTTCTATATAATTGAAATTTGTCCCATCTTTGTCATGATTATTGCAAAATCCGCGTAGACTCCCTGACCAAGTCCATCTATTTTTGTGCATCCCTTTTGACCAAGTTGGAAAAACCCATTAAACCGCGCTGAAAAAGAATAAAAGCGGTACTTATGCCATACCGTGCCCCCGGCAAGGGGAGTCAGCGCTGCCTCGAAATTGCATGTAACCGCCTCGTCGGGAAACCGCCCAACGGTCCTCGTTGCCTGCCGTTTTGGAAAGACAGTTGTTGAATGGTCCGCTCAGTTGTCATTCTATCACCAATCTATAAAACGGTCATTATGAAAAGAATTCTTACCTTGTTGATCCTGCTTTCCTTTGTAGGTTTCCGTCAGGCCAACGCCCAATTGGCGGACGGCAGCATCGCACCGGATTTTGTCGGTACGGATATTAACGGCAATACCTGGCACCTGTACGATCTCCTGGACCAGGGAATTGACGTTATCCTTGATGTGTCCGCTACCTGGTGCGCACCTTGCTGGAACTACCACAACACCCATGCTTTGGAGGACCTCTATGCACAATACGGTCCCAACGGCACCAATGAGTTCATGGTGCTTTTTATCGAAGGCGACCCGACCACAAACATGGACGACCTGGAAGGCCTGACAGCAGAATCCCAGGGCAACTGGATTGCCGGCACCGAGTATCCTATCATTGACGCTGCGGAAATTGCGGATCTGTACGAGATTACTTACTTTCCGACGATCTTCCATATTTGCCCCAACCGGATTGTTACAGAGCCGGGGCAGATCACAACGGCTGAACACTACGCAACCAAAAGCGAGTGTACACCGGCTTTCGGCGCCAACAACGGCGGATTGCTGTTCTACACCGGCTTCAAAGGTTCCTTCTGCCAGACCAAAACCTTCTCTCCGGCCGCCAAACTTCAGAACCTCGGTACCGATACCATCAAATCAGCGACCATCGTCCTGACGGTTAACGGTGAAGTGACCGAAACGAAGGAATGGTCCGGCGCCCTCTCAAAATTCCAGATCACGGATGTTACCTTCGGCGAGATGACGGTTGAAGCCAATACGGAAATCGTTATTTCGATTCAGTCAATCAACGGGATGGCTGACGAAGACACGAGCAATGACATGCTGACAGCCAACATCGAAAGGTCGGTGATCATTGACACCACTGCGCTTAATCTGGTGCTGGCAACCGACCAGTATGCCGTTGAAACCTACTGGGAACTCCTGGATGGTACGGGAAATGCCGTTTACACCGGTGGCAATCAGGGTATTTTCACCAATCAGGTGCACCCGGATTCCTATGCCGGCAATACAGCGTATAACTTCGACCTGCCCGTGCCCAAGGACGGATGCTACGAATTCAGGGTATACGATGCCTATGGTGACGGCATGTGCTGCAACTACGGCCAGGGCGGTTACCAGATGACCGACGGGAACGGTACCGTTCTTGCAGCCGGCGGCAGCTTCGGCGATCAGGTTTCGCACCTGTTTGAACTCTCCGGCGCCGAACCCCTGGTTGACAATGCTCAGATCGTAGTATACAGCGGCGAAAGAGGCGAATTCTGCCACTCGGTGTCCTATGCACCGTCTATCGCATTCCAGAATATCGGCAGCAACGATATTACTTCTGCTGATTTTGAAATCAGCCAGGACGGCCAGGTCGTCCAGACCTACAACTGGACCGGCACTTTGACGCCGCTTGACTTTACGCTGGTCAGCCTGGATGAAGTAACCTTCAATGCCGACGGAGCCATCAGCTTCAAACTGGTCAACGTCAACGGCCAACCCGACGACAAGACCTACAAGAATGAATACCAGGTATCCTTTAACCGCCAGCCGGTTACGGTTTACGATACCCTGACCCTGAATTTGAAAACAGACCAGTATGGCATTGAAACCTTCTGGTACCTGGCAGACGACCAGGGCGATATCGTTGCTTCCGGCGGCAACCCGAATGTGGGCCCGGACGGCGGCGGCCAAAGCGCCAGCCCCGGCAGCAGCCCGCAGGCTTATGGCGCCAACCGCAGCTACACCATCGAAATCCCTGTACCTGCCAACGGTTGCTACCAGTTTGTAATGGTGGACAGCTACGGCGACGGCATGTGCTGCAATTACGGCCAGGGTTTCTTCAGCCTTGAAGATCCCAACGGTGAAGTGCTGGCTTCCGGCGGACAGTACGGCGCCTATGACCGCAGCGGTCTGGAAGTGGATAAGCCCGTAGCTACCACCGACCTGGATGAGCTGCAAGGCGTTGAGTTGTTCCCCAACCCGGTATCTGCTTCTTTGAACATCGGCTTCAACCTGGACAAGGCGCTGCCGCTTGAAATCGGCATCGTGAATACGCTCGGCCAACGGGTATCAACGGTACAGGCAGGTCAATTTGCCGCGGGCAGGCACCAGATTTCCATGGACGTCCGCAACCTGGCAAACGGCATCTACTTCCTGACGGTACGCAGCGCTGACCGCCTGGAAAGCTTCAGGTTCGTCGTCAACAGGTAATAAATTGTAACGTTGCCGTCATGGCGATATGTTCAGGCGCTTGAAATTTGAGCGCCTGAACATTTTTATTTTATTTTGGCATTGAAAATCAAAGCCTATGAAAAAATCATTACTCATTGCTATAAGCGTTTTTGCGTCGTTTGCCCTGAGTGCGCAGGTCAGCTTTACCATTGACACGGTTATTGTGCAAAATATCACGCCGGATACGTCAGATGCCGCCGGGCACAGCAAGGTGAAGAATAACGGCATCCAGGTGAAAAACTTCAAATGGGAGCGGACTGAGATCCAGATCACCGACGGTTGGCAGAGCGCCGTTTGCGATAAGAACCAATGCTACTTCCCGGAGGTCGCTACCAAGGAATTCACCCTCGGGCCCAGCGAAGAAGGCACAATGGACGTACACGCCTATCCCAATAACCTGGAAGGCGCAGCGGTCATTCAGGTTGTCGTAACCGACCTTGTCAATTCAAATAATACCGCTACGGGAATCTATTATTTCAATCCGGCGGTAACCGGCACGCGCGAGGTCACAGCAGCTCGGGTAAAAGTCTACCCCAACCCGTCCAACGGCGTCTTCACGATCAGCCAGAATGAGGTAGCCGGAAACATTGAGGTATTCAATATGGCCGGCAAGCGAGTGAAAGCGTTCAATTACGCTAACGGCGATTGGTACGATATCAGCGATCTGCCCAGAGGCGCCTATTTCATCCGGTTGATCGATAAATCGGGTAAGGCCATGGTGACCAGGTTGCTGCAGAAAATGTAAGCAGATCCGTGCGCTTGAAGCATCCTGCTGAAAGTGCAAAAATATATCGTTCCCGCAGGGTTCGCGGATTTTCCCGGATGGTTTGGCCGTTGACAGGCCATTTAAACCGGGAAAGCGGATGCTGCGGGAATTGTTTTTCCGACCGGTATCCTTTCAGAAACTCAGATACGGCGCGATTTTCTCCAGGGTCTCCGCCGGTAAGGCCAATACCTTCCGAAGGTCATCCAGCCCGCCGAAAGCGCCGTGTTGTTCCCGGTAACTGACAATGGCGGCGGCCTGTTTCCAATTGAGATAAGGATGGGTTTTTAATTGCTCCTGATCGGCGGTATTGATATCCAGTTTTCTAAAAATGGATGAAAGCTGTAACTGCGGACGAATGCCGAGGAAGGTCGAATCCGGCAGCCCAAACGTTTCCGCGACCTGATCTATCCGGCAGAAGCCGCCCAGTTTTTCCCTGAAATTGACTATGCGCCCGGCGTAAACCTTGCCGATGCCGCGCAATTGGGTCCATTCTTCAGCCGAAGCCAGGTTAATATCGATGACAGGCTGCGGGCGGTTGTCTGCGGCGGCATAGTGTGCCGGCTTTGCTTCGGCTTCGGTCCTTTCAGACCGTTGGAAATCCGTTGAACCGGTGGTGTCTATGCGAACGAACGGCGCAATGCGATTGAAATGGTCCTCCGAAAGCGTGTAGATTTTTTTGAGATCGTCAATTTTCCGGAAACGACCGCCCTTTTGGCGGTAATTGACCAGCGCGCCGACCGTTCTTTCGGGTAACCCAAGCTTTGAGAACGCCGCCGCGGATGCTGTATTGGGGTCGAAGGGGAATAGCTCCGGTTTCACGGGGCTAACCACGGACTCCTCCGGGGTGGCGTCACCCGGCGGCCCGATCCGGAGGAAAGGTTCGATCAGGCTAAATTCCGCTGCTGAAAGCCGGTACAGCTTTTGCAGGTCCTCTTTTTTTCTGAATGGGCCTATCTTTTCCCGGTAGCTGATCAGGTTCCGGGCGGCAGACCCCGAAACCCCGAAACTGATGATTTCCTCGAAGGTGGCGGTGTTGGGATCCAGGGCGGCCGATGCCGGCAGGGTTGGGCGTTCTTCTGATTGAGCGGATTCCCAGGAATCGATGGCCGATCGGAATGCGGAGAAATCCACAGGCGTTTTGGACCGGGTCAGCCTGGAAACATAAGCAGGAAGGATGAAAAGCAGGATAGAAGCCAGCAGCAGGCCGAACGCGCCATTGCGCTCGGTTTTCGAAAAGTAGAAGAAATTTTGCTTTTTATTTTTCATATCGGCATGGGTTTAAAGGTGTTTTATGAATGCTCCGTCCCTTGCGGTATAATGGCATGGAATATTCAGTTGTTTGCAGGCATTCGCCCACCGGTCGGCGGTTCGCCGGGTATTGGATCCGTCCAGAACCACGGCAGCCGGTTTGAAAAAAGCAGGCATATTCAATGGATCAAATGCGGGATTGCCGCTCACCAGGAGCAGGTCAAGCTCCGGCGGAGCGGCCGGCGGTCTGTCGGGCAGGTGATCCAACAGGTAAAGCCTGTAAGAATAAAACTGCACCCAGTCGGCCATCTTGAAAAAAGAACGTTCCGTCAATTCCAGGGAATCAGCCGGGCCAAGCTGCCGGGAGACGCGGATCCGCCGGAATGCGCGGTAATTGCCGGCAGCCTGTTCCAGCCTGGGGTCTGCCAAAGGGAGGTCGCCTAAATAGATCCCTTCATTTCCGTTGAGGAGGTCGACCGCAGAATGTCCCGGAATCTGGTAAATGATCAACTCCCGTTCGTTGGCGTCTCTGAAAGCGCACAGGTTAATCCACAGTCCGGTAACGGCCAGCATGGCCAATCCCCAGAGTATTGGTTTGGATTTGTCGCGTGCAACCGCCCGCATCAGGCAGCCGGTGATTAAAAAACCGACCAGCAAGCCGGGAACGCCCGGCCATATTCCCGAAATCAATCCCCCCGGCAGCCGATGGACCTGAAAGATCAGCATATTGGTCACCCCCACCAGCAGCCGCAGCAACCATCCAAGTCCGTCACCGATCAGGGGTACGGCATCCAGAAACAGCAAGGCAATGCCGGCTGGCAGGATCAATGTAGCCATCGGAATGACGATAAGGCCTGAAAGCCAGAAATAAACCGGGAACTGATGGAACAGGTAGAGGGTCAGCGGAAATGTCGTCAATTGAGCGCCGAGGCTGACGCTGTTCAACTTCCAGGCAAACCTTCCGAGGGCGTTTGAGATATACCACAGTTTAAAGACCGGTCCCTGGAAGAACACGATCCCGGTAACGGCCAGATAAGACAACTGGAATCCGGTTTCGCTGATCAATCCGGGATCAATGCAAAGCAGGCAAAAGGCGGAGGCTGCCAGGGTATTGTAAATATTGCCGTGCCGGTTGATGATGCGGCCTGTGATCATAAAACTGAACATGGCCGCAGCGCGGAGCGCGGAAGGCGAAGCGCCGGTAAAAACGGCAAAAAGCCAGATGCCCGCCAGCGTGAGCAAGCCCTTCAATAACTTCGTTTGCCATTTTTTGCGATTTAAAAACCGAAGTGCAAAACCCAGCCCCAGATAGACCAGGCCGACGTGCAGCCCGGAAACCGCCAAAACGTGGATAGCGCCCGTTTCTGCGTAAGCGGAATAGGTTTCGTCGTTGACCCCGTCGCGGTAACCCAAAACCAGGGCTGCTGCAAACCCAAAATCATTTGATTCCGGCAGGTGATGTGCAAAAATCCGAATGCACCTTTTTCTCAGGCGATCCATCCGGAGTTGCCAGCCCGCGGTTATTTCGGGAGACACCAGGACCTTGAACCGGCCGGGATCGGCGTAACATTGGTAATAGAACCCCTTTTTCCGCATATACCGGCCGTAATCGAATGCTTTGGGGTTGAGCGGAGGGTCGAACGGCCGGACACTGCCCAGGAAGGCTACCTGGGCGCCCGGAGCGATAATGGCCGAAACCGTATCGCGTTTAAGGTATAAGACCAATCGGCCGCAGGCGTATCGCGGCGGGATTGAATCGGGAAAGCCGACACCGAGTATCTCTAACTCGAGCCTGTCCGTTTTCTCTCCCGGCCTGACCTGGATGACCTTTCCGAGGAAATACCGGTCTTCACCCCGGGCAAAGCCGCTGAAATGCTGCGGTCGGCGGAGGTCGATATGAAGATACCCCAGACAATAACCGAAAAACAGCAGCGCGAGGAAACAGGCCAGCCCGAAACGCCATCGTTTCCGGTGTTCGGTACGGGGAGACCGAAGCAGGACAAGAAAGCATAAAGAGATGAATAACATGCCGCCGGAGGCCGCGGCAATCGGAGGAGCATCCAATAGGGATGCGCTGACTATTCCTACCACGAAAAAAGGTAGGAAACGCAGGAAAGGCGCTTCGTGCCAGTTCATTTTCAGAGAGTTTTAGGTGCGCGCGTTCCGGGGTTCAAGGAACGAAAAATAAACCGGCTTTAAAATTAGGTCAACTTCAAGAAAAAAGCAAGAAAAAATCAATCTTCATCTTCCTCGCTTTCTTCGGGCAGGATTCCGAGGGATTGCATGGCCCGTTCGGAAGCGAGCTGTTCGGCGCTCTTTTTGTTGAAATCGTCGGCTGTGGCTACTTTTTCGCCGTTGATGAGGACGGCGACCTTGAACCGGTCCCGTTTTTCGAATTTATACCGCGAAAGGAGCTTGTAGGTCACCGTTTGGCCGTTTTTCTGGCACCATTCCAGCAATTGGCTCTTGTAATTGTCGTCGAAATTTTCGAGGTCCTGAACGTTGAGGTAGCTGCGCAGGATTTTCCGGACGACAAAACGGCGGGTGCCGCGATATCCGGACTCCAGGTAGAGGGCTCCGACGAGGGCTTCGACAGCGTTGCCCAGCATGGAGCGGCTGAGCCGGGTATTGTTGAATTCGTTGAGCAGGACATCGAGGCCCATTTTATCCCCGATCTTATTCAGGGTTTTCCGTTTGACGATCTTGGATCGCATTTTGGTCAGGAAGCCTTCGTCGCTGTTGGGATATTTTTTAAACAGGTACTCAGCCACAATGGTGCCGAGCACGGCATCGCCCAGATACTCCAGCCTTTCGTTGTTCTGCATGGCATATTCCTTATCGCCTCCCGACGATTTGTGGGAAAAGGCCAGTTTGAATATCGTCAGATTGGCTGGTGTGAAACCAATAAGGGAATTCAGCCGTTTGGCCAAAATCTTGTCTGGAGATAAATAGCGATTGTAACACCGATTAATAAGCCGTACCAAAGTAATTCGATTAAAATTTCCAAAAAATCCGGATTGTGCAATTCAACCGGAACGGCATACAAAGGCGATTGGAATTGTCCGTTGCGATCAGACAAGAAAAACCACTTATACCAGAGCGAAAAACGGGGAGGGAGGAGAAAATGGAACCCGGCCGGCATCGCGGAGTCGTTTGGTAATGGCAAACCACGCTGCGATTCACAAAAATTGTCGAAAGCCGTAAATCAGGTTTTAACTTTCTCCGACACTCGGATTTATCGCTCTTATATACCTGTTCGGTCCCGGAATCTGCTATTCCGGTGCTTAAAGTTTACCCCACGAAACGTTTAAAGATAGTTGCCGAGTTGTGCCCTCCGAACCCGAAGGTATTGCTGAGGGCTGCATCGATCTTGCGTTCCTGAGCCGTGTTAAAGGTCAGGTTCAACCGGGGATCGATCTCGGGGTCATCTGTAAAATGGTTAATGGTCGGTGGGATAAAATTATGTTGAATGGCCAATATGCAGGCGATCGCCTCGATTGCTCCGGCTGCGCCCAACAGGTGGCCTGTCATTGATTTTGTGGAACTGATGTTGAGTTTGTAGCTATGATCGCCGAAAAACCGCTGTACGGCTTGCAGTTCGGCGGTATCTCCCAACGGCGTGGACGTGCCGTGGGTATTGATGTATTCGATGTCTTCGGGGTTCATGCCGGCATCTTCCAGGGCCAGGCGCATAACATTGGAAGCGCCGAGTCCTTCGGGGTGCGGCGCGGTGATATGGTAAGCGTCGGACGTGGATCCGCAGCCGACGAGTTCGGCATAGATCGTTGCGCCGCGTTTGCGGGCATGCTCGAGCTCTTCCAGGATAATGGCGCCGGCGCCTTCGCCCAGCACAAACCCGTCGCGATCGGCGTCGTAGGGCCTGGAAGCCGTTTTGAAATCGTCATTGCGGGTCGACATAGCCTTCATGGCGTTGAAACCGCCGATGCCGGCTTTGGTGACGGCCGCTTCCGAGCCGCCGCTGATCATTACGTCGACTCTTCCCAGTCGGATATAGTCAAATGCGGAACTGAGTGCGTGACCGGCGGACGCGCAGGCCGAAACGGTAGCATAACTCGGGCCGCGGAAGCCGTATTTGATGGAAAGATGACCTGCTGCCAGGTTGGAGATCATCTTTGGGATCATGAAGGGGTTGTAGCGCGGGATGCCGTTGCCGGCGTCAAATTCTTCGATTTCCTTTTCGAGGGCTCGCAAGCCCCCGATTCCCGATCCCCAGATTACACCGCAACGGTCGAGGTTTAGCTGTTCAACATCAAGCCCGGAAGCTTTAAAGGCTTCATCGGCTGCGACCATGGCATAAATGGAGAAATTATCAAGACGGCGGGATTCCCTGACATCGATGACATTGGAGAAATCGGATTCCTTTATTTCGCAGGCAAATTGCGTTTTGAAATTAGCCGCATCGAAGTGGGTAATCAAATTGGCGCCGCTGATGCCTTTTTGCAAACCATCCAAATAGCCCCGGACGTCATTCCCTATTGGAGTCAGGGCACCAATACCAGTTACGACAACCCTTTTCATACAAAAATTTTTTCGGAAAGCGCTTGATTAAAGCACATCAGAACGGCGGAAGGGGCAGAGTTTTGGGAAACGCACAAAAAGCCCCGGGCTTGATCGTGCGTTTCCCTGAATACGAAAGTTATTCTGTAACCTGCGATTTCAGGTATTCGACGGCTTGTCCTACCGTTTGGATGTTTTCAGCTTGTTCATCCGGGATAGATATATCGAATTCTTTTTCAAATTCCATGATCAATTCCACGGTATCCAGGGAGTCTGCTCCCAGGTCATTCGTGAAACTTGCATCGGCCAATACTTCCGATTCGTCGACACCCAATTTGTCGACAACAATTTTGCGTACTCTTTCTACAATGCTTGACATGTTGGATTCGCTTTAAGGTTAACGAATTGCGGTGCAAAGTAAAGTAGAACTACATTGATTACAAAGTTTTTATTTAATTTTTTAGCGAAGGGGTAAACAGGGTGTTGTCATCTTTCACAGTAAAACAGACACATTTGACAACTTTTATTTTGCTGCTGTTGACGAAATCCAAATTTTGCGGGAAAATCAAACCCTTTTCAGGGTGGTTTTGATTTTGTACTTTTATCGCAAATTTATTGCCCCGATTTGAGGATTTCCAAAGATTGGCGTAATTTTAGCCCTTATTTATTGTAAAAAATACACTTACTCTAATAAGTACCAGACCTACATGGAAGTCGTTGACCACCAAAACACAAAAATCGTCGCTACGGTAGGCCCGGCCTCCAGTTCCTATGACATGCTGCTGGAACTGGTGAAAGCCGGTGTCGATGTATTTCGCCTGAATTTCTCGCACGGATCCCACGAAGATCACCAGGAAGTGATCAATCACATCACTTACATCAATGAAAAATACAACCTGCATATCGGCATCCTTGCCGACCTGCAGGGGCCCAAACTGCGCGTTGGGAAAATCGAAAACAACGCGCTGGAATTGAAGGCCGGCGATATCGTCACTTTTGTGAATGAACCCTGCATGGGTACCATGGAGGCCATTTACATGAGCTATCAGGAATTTCCCAGGGATGTCGAAGCGGGCGAAAGGGTATTGGTCGACGACGGCAAGCTGGTTTTTGAAGTCGCCGAAACCAATAAGCAGGATAGGGTAAAGCTCAGGGTCGTACACGGCGGCGTTCTGTCGTCCAACAAAGGCGTCAACCTGCCCAATACCAAAGTTTCGCTGCCTTCCATTACGGAAAAGGATGAAAAGGACCTTGCTTTTATCCTGACCCAGCCGGTCAACTGGATCGCCTTGTCCTTCGTTCGTTCCGCCAAGGACATCAAGGACCTTCAGAAAAAGATCGACCTGGCCCGGCATCCGGCCAAGACCATCGCCAAAATCGAAAAACCCGAGGCCATCGACCACATCGACAAGATCATCAAAGCCTCCAACGGCATTATGATCGCCCGGGGCGACCTCGGGATCGAAGTGCCCATTGAGCGCCTGCCGATCATCCAGAAGGAGATCATCCAGAAATGCATCCAGCGCGCCAGGCCTGTGATCGTCGCAACCCAGATGATGGACAGCATGATCGTCAATCCGAGCCCGACACGCGCCGAAGTGACCGACGTGGCCAATGCCGTGCTGGACGGCGCCGATGCGGTCATGCTCAGCGGCGAAACTTCCGTGGGCGCGTTCCCGGTCAAGGTCGTCGAGGCGATGAACAAGATCATTGATGAGGCCGAGAAACACGAGAACGTCTATATCCACCGGCCGAAGCTTTCATCCAAGTCCCGGACCTTCCACTCCGACGCTGTTTGTTTCCAGGCTGCGGAAATTTCCGACAAACTGGGCGCCAAGGCCATCATCGGCATGACCAGCTCGGGCTATACGGCCTTTAAAGTGTCCAGTTACCGGCCTAAATCAGAGATCTACATCTTTTCCGACCGCATGCATATGCTCTCTACCCTCAGTCTGGTCTGGGGGGTGCGTTGTTTTTATTACGACCGTTTCACCACTACGGATGAAACGATTCTGGACGTCATCGAGATCCTGAAAGCTGCGGGCAAGGTGGAAGTCAACGATGTGCTGATCAATACGGCGAGCATGCCGTTGCACCGCCGCTTCAGGACCAATATGCTCAAGGTCACGGTCGTAGAATAGGCGGTTGATTGATAACGTTCAATGAGGAACACGATCAGTAAGTTTTGGCGAATACCACCAAACCGGGAACTTTTTGTCTTTTCATTTAATTTTATTGACTTGAGGTTGAATGCGCTATATGGCCGGTTCAACCGGATCAGAAATTGAAAGAAGTCCGGTAAGGGCTTCCCTGCAACACCCATTTGCCCGACCATGACCATAAAAGAAGCGCTTCAGCTGTTCAAGGAGTCGCTCCAAAGCGAAGAGAAAAGTTACACGACCGGAAGCATTAACCGCGCCATCGCCTTGTTGTCCATTCCCATGATCCTGGAAATGGCCATGGAATCGGTATTTGCGCTGGTCGATGCCTTTTTCGTATCTAAGATCAGCCCGGATGCCATGGCTACGGTCGGGCTGACGGAATCTGTCATCACGCTGGTCTATTCCATCGCCATCGGGCTGAGTACCGCGCCGGTGGCGCTGATCTCGCGGTATATCGGGGAAAATGACAAGGCCGGCGCCTCCAAGGTCGCTATGCAGGCCATTTACCTGGCCGTCTTCGGCGCACTGGTCACAGGCATTCCCGGGTTCATCTTTGCCGAGGACATCCTGCGGTTCATGGGCGGCAGCGATGCCTTGATCCGGTCTGGATTGGGGTATACCCGGATCATGTTCGGGTTCAACATCGTCATCATGCTCCTGTTTTTGCTCAACGGCATTCTCCGGGGCGCCGGCGACGCCAGTCTGGCCATGCGCACCCTGTGGCTCGCCAACGGCATCAACATCATTCTGGATCCGCTGTTGATCTACGGGATCGGGCCTTTCCCTGAGATGGGCGTAGAGGGCGCGGCTATTGCCACGACCATCGGCCGGGGTACAGGGGTAGCGTTCCAGTTGTACGTCCTTTTCGGCGGCAAAGCCAGGGTCCGGTTATTCATCAAGGCCTGGCAGCTCGACCTGCCGGTGATCGGCCGCCTCCTGAAGATTGCCGTCAACGGGGCCTTTCAGTTTTTTATCGCTTCGGCCAGTTGGATCTTCCTGATGCGGATCATCGCCGGCATGGGCAGCGTGGCCGTTTCGGGGTATACCATTGCCATCCGGCTTATCCTTTTCACGCTGTTGCCGGCCTGGGGCATGAGCAATGCGGCTGCGACGCTGGTGGGCCAGAACCTGGGCGCCAAACAACCTGCCCGGGCGGAAAGCTCCGTCTGGCGGACGGCGCATTTCAATACGATATTTCTCCTGACGGCGTCCGTCATCTACTTGCTGTTCACCACGCCGATCCTGTCCCTGTTCGACAAAACGCCGGAGGTGCTGGAAGCCGCGACTTCCACCCTGCGGATCTTTGCCATCGGCTATATCTTCTACGGTTACGGCATGATCCTGGCGCAAGCCTTCAACGGCGCCGGGGACACGGCCACGCCGACCATCGTGAATTTCGTCTGTTTCTGGCTGATGGAAATCCCGCTGGGTTATTTATTTGCACTCAGGCTGGATTGGGGGCTGCCCGGCGTCTGCTGGGCGGTCGTGATCAGCGAAACCATGCTTTCTGTGATCATTATGGTGCTTTTCCGGAGGGGGAGGTGGAAGACGATGGAGGTGTGAAAAGGCACCGCTTATCCTCACTATTGGAGTTAATCACCGGTAATTTTCCTGGCCGAATAGATCGCCTCGCGCAGCATATTTTCGTTGTTGCGGCTGAAATAGCCCGATCGGTATGAGGATATCCGCCCGTTGGGGGCAATGACGACGTTGGTGGGGAATCCTTCTACATTGTAAAGCCCCGCCACCCGGCGGCCGTCAGGGGCGTGGGTATAGGCAAAACGCTTCCTGGCGGTAAAGTCACGGACTTTTTCCGCGTTATCATAGCCGACAGCCAGGAACACGACATCGTCTTTCTTACGGAATTCCCTGACCAGGGTATTGAGTTCGGGGATTTCCTGTTCGCAGGGCGTGCAGCCGATAAACCAGAAATTGAGCACGATGGTCTTACCCCGGTGATCGGCCAGGTGAAAGGTATCACCGTCAAGTGTGGCGATGCTGAAATCGGGCGCTACGGGGTCCTCCGCCTTTTCCAACCGGGCTTTTTCCAGTGCGCGTTCGGCTTCATACTCGGATCGTTCCACGACCTTGAACCCGGAAATATCGAACAAGGACTCGTCAACCGGCGCTTTTTCCAGTGCGCGGGCCTGCACGCGGGTCCTGCCCAGGACGGGGTCGGGAAATTCGAATTCCAGGGCAAACCCCGGCACGTCGGCTACCGGGCAAAACGCCGGGCCTGCAGCCGGGCTGTACCAGATCTCCAGACTGTCGGCGCCGATATGGGCAAAGGCCCTTTGGCAGGCATACCCGGCGATGGCCTTCAGGGTGTCTTCGTGCAGGGTGAGTGGGAGCGGAAGCGGGAAGGCTGTTCTGAGGGCGAGGTCCCGGCGTTTTTCCTGTCGGCATTCGTAATGCAGGCCGGCGCTGAGGTCGTAGTACATCAGGGGGCCTGCCGATCCGTCGGCGTAGAGGTCGCGCATGATCACCTGGTTGTCTTTGACGGCGGCGATGCATCGCTGCGGCGTTTCGCCGGGGTATTGGGTCTTTACGACGGCGAAGTCGATGAGCAAACTTTCACTGGATTGGCTGAACAGTGCGGCGGCAGACGCCAGGAAGAAGAAAAACGGGATAAAGATTTTGAATCGCATAGCTGAAGGTTTATGGAAAATGAACAATTACCGGACATAAAAATGTTTGATCGCTTCGATCGGCGTGATCTGCATGCCGGTCAGGCCGGCGGCTTCGATGGCGGTTTTTAGATTTTCGGAGATGTAAATGCCTCGTCCCAAAAGATGAAACCTAAAGATATCATATGGAATATCTTTAGGTTTTAGAACAAGTTTCGAAAGAGAGATTCTTTGGAAAGCCGGAATGGATCTTTTTATTTTTAGAAAGTGATCCCAATTATTAAAAGAAGGATTGTCAATAACAGTATTTTTTTCAATTATTACAAATGAAGATTTTGTAAAATCAATAAACTCAGCATTCATGGGTTTGGTTAGATATAGAAGTTTATAGTTCAATATCTCTCCACGATGATAAATTCTAATCGGAAAAACTTGAGTTTCCGGCAAAGAGAAATTTTCTAAAAATTTTTCGAATCGAAGGGATAAGACCATAATACTGGCAAAACTGAATTGGACTGTATCCAGCCAATCCGTTTTTTTAGCTGCGTCTTCAAGTTTTAGGGGAGGTGGATTAATATCGGCTTCTATTCTGCCTTGAGGGTTGATCTTATCTAAAAAACTATACTGTTCCGGAGGACAATATTCGGCCATTATCGATTGAACTTGTCCTGAAACGCCAATATCTTCTATATTTACGGAACTGGAGAGTTTATAAAAATTCATTTTAACCAAGCTTGAAAATAAAAGGAAAATGCAAATATAAAATCAATATCCCCAAGATTGAGGAATTTATTGAACAAGGAGTCGGAGAAATACTCCGACCCTTGTATGTTTTAATTAAAGAGGTCATTAATTTTTATAGTAGGGTTAGAAGTAATTACCTCCTTAATCTCTTCGGAAAGATCACGCAATTTTTGAGAGGCAATATTGAAGGGAATATTATCAATATTGCCAAACTCATCGATTAAATCACCTAAGATATCGTCTAATCTGCCACCAATATAATTATCATACTGCGGATGATTAGCATGCACCCCATCGGGATTCGTACCTGTCCGGTACTTGGTCACCGGAAGTCCGGTATTCGGATGATTCATATGCCAGGGGTAGTCGGCCTGTTTGCCCTTCGCCGCTATTTGCACCAGGGGATGTTCTTTTTTGTTCCACGGGATCACGTGATGGGCTTCCAGATTGTTATCCACAATATTTAAAACTTTCCTGAGCTTGCTGCGCTGACCAAAGGTAATTACTGAATTTTTTACAGCAAAAGTCAGGTTATGCAGTTTATTCTGATACTTGACTATATATCCGGCCCATTTATTTGAAGTACTTACCCATCCCACAAACGGAAGAGTCGCAGCCAAACTGTAAGAAGCACTTTTCAGATCTCCCTCCATCACATAAAGGACCCCATTTATAGCGTCAGCGGGTTCTCCCGCAGCAGGGATCAACCCCAAAATATCTGCCGCAGCATGCACCTGAAACAGGGTTGTGTTCCAATGCGCTACCGCCTGAAGTTTCAAATTCGACCATCCCGGATGGTCCTTCTTCAGCAATGTATATTCCAGTGTATATAAGAAAATGTAGGCCGGATCACTCAGACCCCAGGCCGCTTCATCATCGATTAAGGGAAATTCTGAGGCATACCGGGAAAGGATCGGCTCATAATCTTCATAATCCGTAGAATTGCCGATACCGGCTTTGTCAGAATCGATAACCAGCTTTGAAGCCAATTTTGCGGCTTTCAGTTCTGTTTCTCCAGAATTGTTTTGTTCGATCTCCTCATAAAATACCTCTATCTCGGCCAAAAGCTCCGGATGAGCAAACAAATAAGCCCCCTGCTCCCCATTCAGGCCCAGTTCCAGCATCAGGTTCCGGGCCTTGACAAAGCTGAAGGAATTGAACCCTTTGGAAATGTCAAGCACGCCTGCGGCATACATCTGGATAACCTCGGCGGCCATTTCCAGGCTTGCAGGGCTGGTTTGATTTGGCGCCCACATGGCGAAGAAGTTCAGAACGTCGCTGTGCCCTTCTCCCAACAGCCAGGCCAGTTCTGCCGAACCCAGCGGGATATCCCCCGTAACGGCGCTGATCTGGTCGCAGAGGGAAGCTACCTCGGCGTTGTTGCCGGCGCTGCCGGGTTCGCCTTGGGTTGCGCAGGCCTCGAAAAAAGCCTGAAGGTTGGGGATGCCCAGGTTATTGAGGCCGGGGTTGGCCAGGGCAGGATTGCCTGCATTAGGATCTTGCGGATCCGGGGTGATGATGGTATTGGGATCGGGCCACCAACCGGCGGCTCCCTGGGGAAAAATGGATGGGAGTCCGATGGCGGGGTTGGTTCCGTCACAGGGATAGACAAGCGTTATAACCACATTAAATTCATTCCAGCCCGCGGGGCATTCCCTGAAAGATAATTCTTCATTCCCCGGATCGGACTTTATTGCATTTGTCAGTGGCATGACGCATATGTCGACCTCTACCTGATCACTATTCCCGCAACGAAAGCCAAGAAGTTCTTCGGATGCCAACAACTCGTCTTTATGGAGTTCGAGCCAATTATTGATATCGGGATCGCCGGTTCCGAACAGGGTGGCGTCGTAATAATTGAAAAAGGCCAATGCCGTCGCCTGTCATTCGGGTTGTTGGCCCGGATCGCTACCGCTTTGGAAATAGAGGTCGCAGTACTTGCGTCCCCCCCCCCGAGATTTCCGCAACTCCGGATGAAGGAACCTCCAACCGGATAAAAAGGCTGGAGGACGAGGTAAATTACCTTCGCTACCGTTTGGATGGATTGGAGGGTCGATTAGGGTGAGCCGAAGCAGAGGCAAACCAGAAGTGGCCGCGTACCTCCGCCATTCAAAAATACACCGCCGTCTCCGCGCTGATCAGCCGGTGATCCGTCGGGATAATGATGCATTGCGCCTGTTCGATATTCCGGGTAAACCGGAGGGCTTCTTCCCTTTTTATGAATTCGTCCTTTTCGCCCAGTACCAGCCGGAGCGGGATCTTTCCTTTCCGGAGGGCGAGTTTGATCTGAGCCGGCCGAACAGGAAAATGCCCCATGGCCGCCCAGGTGTGCATCATCCGCAGCCGGCGGGCCTCGTTGGTCCAGTGATAGCGCAGGTATTTCAACCCGAAGCCGCTCATGATCCCGAGGTTGTAGGCTTTTTCGGCGATCCGGAGCGCCCATTTTCCGCCGGGGCGGGCAATCCGGATGAGCCCTCTGCGAAACCAGGCGGGGATCCGGCTGGCAACCCACATATCGCGGGTGGCCAGCCCGTCGGGGGCAAACAGGGTGACGCCTGTGAGCCGGTCGCTTAATTCAGGTGTAAGGGATAAGGCCAGCCGTCCGCCCATGCTGTAACCGACGCAGTGGAAATGTTGAGCCGGATGCTTTTCCGTAAGCTTATCAATCCAATGCAGGGCATCCGGGCGTTTCCAGACCGGCGGCTCCCAAAGGGTTTGTCCGTGCCAGGGCAGGTCGGGCGCCAATACGGTCCATCTTTTATCCAATGCTTCGGCCCAGCCTGCAAAAGCGTGCCCGTCTTCGCCGAAACCATGGAAGGCGAGCAGGAGTTCGGGACCTTTGCCGAATTTCCAGTAATGAAGTCGCCCATGCGGCAATTCTATCCAGTCGCGTTCGGTCATGCTGAACCTTCGTTACAAGGGGGTTGTTCTACTCATACTTCAGCCGGATCGGGCTGATTAATTCGTTGCAATAATGAGATTTTTTCCTTTGATCCTTATTTTTCTGGCATTAAACGCCTGCGCTGTCAAAAAATATACCGGGACGACGTCCCAACCCGTCAGCCACAAAACGTGGGACAAGCTGTTGAAAGCACACGTCAACGATGAGGGCTGGGTGGATTATCAGGGATTCATAAGAGACAGCGCTCAACTGAACAGCTACCTCGACCTCCTGAGCCGCAACCATCCGAACGACGCGAACTGGTCGCGCGAGGAACAACTGGCTTACTGGATCAACGCCTACAACGCGTTTACCATCAAGCTCGTCGCGGATCATTACCCGGTTGAAAGCATCAAAGATATTAAAAAGGGGATTCCTTTTGTCAATACGGTTTGGGATATCAAATTTATCCGGATAGAAGGCGCCACTTATGACCTGAACAATATCGAGCACGGCATCATCCGGCCGACCTTCAAGGATTACCGGGTCCACTTTGCTCTGAATTGCGCCTCCAGGTCCTGCCCCAAACTGTTGAATGAAGCCTATACGGCCGAAAAGCTGGACCGGCAGCTCGATGATGCAGCAAGGACATTCCTGGCCGATCCGGAAAAGAATAAGATCTCAGAAAACAAGGTGGAAGTATCCAAGATCCTGGATTGGTACTGGGGCGATTTTAAAGATAAATTCGATTCCGTACCCGATTTTATCAACGCCTACAGCTCGGTGAAGGTCAGTAAAAAGGCTGAGGTGAGCTACCTGGAGTATGATTGGGGGTTGAATGAAGTGAGGAAGTGAGGAAGTGAGGAATTGAAGAACTGAGGAATTGAGGAACTGAGGAATTGAGGAAACACCTCTGCGGCACTTTATCGCATCGCAGCAGCTTCCCGGGCTACCCGCATCGGGATGCCGACGCATTTCTTTTCCATATAATCCATCATTTTTTCGATCAGGGCTCTGGCGGACGGATCGAGTTGATCCAGTTCGCCGCGAAAGACTTCGTTGATGGCCTTGTGCTTGACCGCCTTTACCTCCTCGGGGACGCTGCGGAAGGCGATTTCGGCCTGTCTTTGTTTGAGCAACATCGGAAATTCATCCAGGAAAGCGCTCAGGATCTCCCGCGCTTTTTTGACCTCTTCCTCGCGGTAGGCCTGGTTGGCCTGGGCCATTTTCCGGAGGCCTTCGATCTCGATGAAACGGACCGGAAAATCGCTTACGACATCCGGGTGGACGTTATTCGGCACCGACAGGTCGATGACCGTTTTTTCGCCGGACTCGCCGGCCAGCAGCCGCTTGTACAGGTCGGGGGTGACGATGGCGTGCTGAGCGCCGGTACAAACGATGGCGATATCGAACCCTTCGGTGTACCCGTCGAGGTCGGACAACGGGAAGGCTTTACCGCCGAACTGGTCGGCCAGGCGTTGGGCTTTGTCGAGTGAGCGGTTAAAAACCGCAACGTTCCTCGGCTGCTGTTTGGCCAGGATCTTTGCGGCCAGTTCGTTGGTTTGGCCGGCGCCGATGAACAGGATGCGGGTATCTTCGTTCAGCGGTTTTTGCAGGAGTTGCCGGATGGCCAACGCCACGACCGATACCGATTTTTCACCGATCCCGGTTTTGGAATAAACGGACTTGGCCGCCACAATGGCGTGTTGCAACGCCAGTTTTATGGTATCACCGGTCAATCCCCACGCTGAAGACCTTTCGTAGGCTTCGCGGAGCTGCCGGAGGATCTGGCGTTCGCCGACGACAAGCGAATCGATCGACGCCGCTACCTCAAACAGGTGATTGACGGCATCCATACCCGAAAGGAGCTGAAAAATGCCGGTATATTCCGTCAGTTGCGCTTCAGAGAGCCTGGGGTGGATCAAGTCCGTAAACGCCCCGATGAAACCGGCGTTCACCGGGTTGGCGGTCGAAAAGGCGTACATCACCCGGTTGCAGGTGGCCATGTACATCAGCTCATCCAGGCCGAATTCGCTTTTAAGCCGGAGAAGCTTGGTCCGGAGCGCATCTTCATCGGGCGCCTGAATAGCCAGGTCTGCCAACGTGCTGAGTTGGGTATGTTTGTGAGAAACCGTCAGAATATGGAACCGTTTGAGCATGGACGTTCATTTGCAATTGCAAAAATAGGGTCCAGGCCGACTCAAATTGTCATGATTCTGTAAACAAGGAACCGACGGCGCGCCTGAATTCGGGTTTATGGGCTGATCTTTGTCATCTGGCCGTAAAAATAAAATACAGGGTCAGGGCTGAGCCTGCGGCTGCCTGCGCAGCAAGGCGGCGGAAATGAGTGCGATGACGAGCCCGACCGGGAAGTTTTCCAGGAAGGTGAACCCGGTAACGGCGATCGGATTTTTGTAGATCTCCTTGAATTTTTCCATCTCCTTTACCTTCTGCTCGATCGCCTGAGCCGGCTCCCCGCTCTGGCGGATCTGTTCGACAGCCTGATTGAAATACGCATCCATCAGCGATTTGCCGTCGCCGAAATAGTAGTACAGCAACCAGATGATGACGTAGAGCGCTGCTGCGATCAGTGCGATCAGCAAACCCAGCTTGAAGGCTTTGCCAAAGGTGATCGCGCCGCCGGGCTGGTTGTTGCGGTAAGACCGGATCCCGAAAAATATCATGGACAGGGACAGGATCATGGTGGCATAACCGATCAGTTCTCCGGATTTGGCGTCCGCTCCGGGGGAGAACAAGCCCATCAGGATGAGCATCAGGATTCCTTGTATGGCGCCTGCAATAAGTCCGAAAGTCAAAATTGTTTTTTTCATTGTTTGTGCTGGTTTGATTTGATGGGACGAAAGTAGACCGGCCCGCCGAAAACGGGCTCACCCGAAAGGACCATTCTGGTCGGAGACAGCTAAAATCATGCTAAAGTATGACCCGGGAAGGCGGTTTCAGGAGAGCAGCGCCAACTCCTTCCCGCGCTGAATGGCCTGGGTCCTGCGCCTTACATCCAGTTTGGAGAACAGATTGGACGTATGGGTCTTTACGGTATTGAGAGAAATGAACAGCTTGTCGGCAATTTCCTGATTGGAATAGCCTTCGGCCATCAGCTGCAGCACTTCCAGTTCGCGCGGGCTGATGCCGAGTTTTTCCACCGTCCCCGGATCGGGGTCCTCCTTTGGGGAAACTGCGCGGGGTGTTTCTTTCCGGCGAAAGGCCTGGGTGAGTTTCAAGCCCATCCAGATGCCGAGGCCGGAAAACAATACGGCTACGGCGCCCACATAAAATTCGACGGAGAGTTCTCTCAGATAATAGCGATATTCGATCCCTTTCAGCAGAAAGGTCAGCAGGGCAAGCGCCAATCCATAAAGCAGAATGGTTTTTTTCATTGACAAGAGGAAGACCTTTTTCCAGATTCAAAATAAGGCAATTTCCCTGATTCATTCAAAGATTGGAATATCGCAGTATTATTGCAAAAAAATTTCTCCTGCGAATAGGGGGGCATCCCCAAGGAGAACATCTATTGGTTAGTTCCGGCAATTTGCCGGCAAAATTACCGGTATGGAAGAGGCCAGATATGTAGAATTAGCGGCCCGTTATCTTTCCGGAGAAATCGATTCGAAGGATAAAGCGGAGCTATTGGCTTGGGCGGAGGGTTCGCCTGCCAACCGGAAGTTCTTTGACCAGTTGATTGAGCTTTGGTCCCTGTCAGGGCGATTTGACGAAGGCGATGACTTTGAACCTGATCTCGGTCAGGCATGGGCAAAGCTGGAGCAAAAACTGCCGGACGGGGAAGCCAGGATCAGGAAAATTACAGGCTTTGGATGGATGTTGCGCATTGCTGCAACCCTTACCCTGCTGCTGGTCGCCTCCTATTGGATCTTCGGCCCCAGGAAAGCCTCTTTTGAAACGGTGGCAACCCTGACGGAGGAACAAAAAGAAATCACACTGCCCGACGGCAGCCGGGTCTGGATCAACCAGGACAGCAAGATCGCCTTCGATCCGGCGTTCAGAACACGCGAAGTCCACCTCGAAGGAGAAGCTTTTTTCGAGGTAGTCCGGGACGAACACCGGCCGTTTGTCGTGTTGAGCGGCGGCGCCCAGACCACGGTGCTGGGTACCAAATTCAACGTACGCGCCTATCCGCAAGAGGAAAAAGTGGAGGTTACGGTGGAAAGCGGCAAAGTTGCGGTTGATCCTGCCACAAAAAGCGGCGAAGGCGTGAAGTTGGAAGCCGGCAATTCGGGGGTTTACCTGAAAGCTGAAAATAAAGTTGAACTGGAGGAGGACGGCATCTACAAAGCTGCCGCCTGGAAAAACCGCAATCTTCTTTTCCGGGACGACCTCCTGCGGGACGCCATTCCGGCTATGGAGCGGTACTACAACGTCAAGATCATTCCGGAAAACCCATTGTTGCTGAATTGCCATGTTGTTTCAAGCGAAGAAGATCCAAAATTGGAAACCTTGTTGCAAATCATTAAATTTACGAACGGCATATCGTACGAGCAACGAGGAGATACCATTTTGATCAATGGTCCCGGGTGCCAATAATGTCCAAAAGCCCGAAGAGGAATGAGATCCGCCTGTATTTTAGTGATATCGCTTATATGGATAAACCTGTACGGACAACCTTCCAACCGGAAGATCAGTCTGGACTACGCAGGTTTGCCCCTGAAAGAGGTTTTAAAAGACCTGAGCAACAAGTACGAAGTCCGGTTTGCCTACAGCAGTGATTTCATCCCCATGGATTACCCGGTCCGGGCATCGGTTCAGAATGCGAGTTTGTCCGAAGCATTGGACCTCATTTTTTCCGGCACACCGGTGAAGTACGCCTTCATCGGCGGGCAGGTCGCGCTCAGAGCGGATTACAAGAGCGAAGAAAAGCGGCCTGCGTTGACCCGGCTGGACAAGCCGCTGCCCAAGAGCGTGCCCCAAACGACCCCGCTCTACCAGGAGTCCAAATCCCGCGAAGCCCTCATAGAAAAGCGGCCTTCGATAACGGAAGCGCCCCGGTTGAGCCGGCGGGAATTGCGGCAGTTGCAGGGGGAGCCGCTGAACGAAGCCGACATTGACTTCAAACCGCTGCCGGTTGTGGAAACGGCGGATGAGGGCAATACCGGTCAGAAGCGCCTTGCGCAGATCTCGCTCCTGCCCATGCTGGGCACCAACGCCGGCGCGAGCCCGAAGGTTTCCAACCATTTTTCGGTAAATGTTTTCTGGGGAACCAACGGCGGGGTGGAAGGCGTTGAAGTGGGCGGGTTGGTCAACTCCGTCACCAAGGATGTGGCCGGCATACAGGTGGCCGGACTGGGCAACCGGGTCGGGCACCACCTATACGGCATCCAGATCGGCGGATTGTTCAATTCGGTGCGCGAAAATGTCTACGGCATACAGGTCGGCGGCTTGTTCAATACCACAGGCGCCGCTACCGCCATCCAGATCGGCGGCTTGTTCAACGTTGTCTCCGGCGATTTTGCCGGGGTGCAAACCGCGGGGTTGTTCAACGTATCTACCGGAGCGGCCGAAGGCGTGCAGGTTGCTTCCCTGTTCAATACGAGCAAAGGGAAAACCAAGACCCAGGTTGCATCCCTGTTCAACGTGGCCGGGGATGTCGACTGGGGGCAGGTGGGGTTGCTGTTCAATGCCGCCCGAAAGGTAAAGGGCTTTCAGATCGGTCTGATCAACATCTCGGATTCGATTTCCGGCATGCCGATCGGGCTGCTCAACCTGATCCGGCACGGGTACAACCGGGTGGAGTTTGCGGGCAGCGAGGCTTTTTACGGCAATTTTGCGCTCAAACTCGGCGCCAGGTCTTTTTACAATATTTTCCAGCTTGGCCTGCGATGGGACGACTTGTCGATCCCGCAAAACGGCGCGGAACCCAAAACCGGAAAATACTACAGTTGGGGTCTCGGTTACGGATTCGGCACAGCTGCCGGCCTCGGACGGCAAACGACCGTTAACCTGGAGGCGGTTGTCCTGCACGTGAACGAAAGGGAATCCTGGACTAAAAAGCTCAATATGCTGGGACAGGCCCGCCTGACCCTGGATATACGTACCGGCAAACGGACCAGTTTGTTCGCCGGACCGGTGTTCAACATCATGTTTTCCAGGTTGACGGACCCCGAAACAGGAAAACCCGGATCGATCCTGGTGCCTTATTCCATTTGGGAAAAGGACTACGAAGAAGATATCAATGCCCGGGCCTGGGTCGGATTTACGGCGGGAATCCGGTTGTAAAGGGATCGTTCACCCATTCATTAATCCTTAAACTTTCGTGGTAAGGACCGGCTGCGCGCAGTGCGGAGCTGGGATTGCCATGTCTCAATTCAACAACAATTAACTCGACAAAAATGAAAAATTGGCTTATCATTTTGGCATGCCTGGCTGCAACGGCCGTTACGGCACAACAAGAAACCCTCTTCGGCAGGGCGCGCGTAGTAGGCGGTTTTGGGGCCCCCATCATAGAAATGGGGCTCGGCAACAAGCTTAATACAGCGGTCGGCGGCGGCGGCGGCGTAGTCATCAACGGGTTTTTCCTGGGCGGATACGGGGTCGGCAGCGTCGACTTTGAGCAGCTCTTCGATCAGGGAGAAGTGGAAGTGCTCGATATCGGACACGGCGGTTTCTGGCTGGGCGGCACCTTCAAATCCCATAGCCTGCTGCATATTTTCAGCAGCGCCAAAATCGGCTGGGGCGCCGTCAATGTCCAACTGGACGATAACAATGTGACTTATCGCGACCTCGACAAGATCTTTGTGCTCACCCCCGAAATCGGACTTGAGCTCAACGTCACCCGCTGGTTCAGGGTTGCCGGTACGGCAGGGTATCGCTGGGTCGACGGCGTAAACGAAAATCACGGATATAAAAATGAAGATTTTTCAGGCGGTATTGCCACGTTGACCTTCCGCTTCGGCTGGTTTGGTTCCAGAAGGTGGTAATCGCCGTCACCCGACTGTTGCAATCTGAAATGTTTATAACAACCAAAAAACAATCACATCATGAACAAGTTAAAATGGATCATTCCGACACTGTTGGTCGGCATATGCGCTTTCCCGTCCTGTTTTATCGTCGATGACGACGGAGGCTGGTTCAATTGCGTCGACGGCTCAGGTCCGCTTGAAACCCGCGAACTGGTTTTGCCCGACGGCGTCACCGGCGTTGAATTGCGGATGTCCGCCACGGTCTTTATCAGCCAGGGCGCCGAGCAGAAAATTACCGTTGAAGGAAAACCGAATATCATCGATGAGTTGGAGCTGGATGTCAATAACGGCGTCTGGGCCATTGAAACGGACCGTTGCGTGCGCGACATCGGCAACATGAAGGTTTTCATTACGCTGCCGGCGGTAACCTGGCTCAAAATCAGCGGCTCCGGCGATATCATCAGCGAAAGCTTCCTGACAACCGACGACATCGTGCTGGCCATTAACGGTTCGGGCGGCATGGATCTCGGATTGAATTCCGACGACATCGACGCCAAAATCTCCGGGTCGGGGTCCATTACCCTGGAAGGCGACGCCGATCAGATCGACCTTTCGATCTCCGGCAGCGGCGACTATGCCGGCTTTAACATGGAGGCCAATTCCATGGATGTGAACATCTCCGGCAGCGGCGATGCCGACGTCCGGGTATTGAACGAACTGGATGTCCGGATCTCCGGCAGCGGCGACGTCCGCTTCAAGGGCAATCCTGTACTCAATGTATCGATCTCCGGTTCCGGCCGGGTTATTGACGCCAATTAAGGCAATATGGAGGATTGAAATAGATCAGCAGTAAAACGCGAGAACCACACTGCTGGATAAAATGAGCAGAGAGAATGGGTGAGAGGGTGAGAGGGTGAGAGGGTGAGAGGGTGAGAGAGAGAGAGAGAGGGTGAGAGGGTGAGGGCGTTGCTTTTCACCCTCTCTCCCTCCCTCTCTTTGCCTCTTTGACAAAATGTCCGGTAGTGTAAAACGAACCCCGGATATTTCACCCGACTGTTTCATTTCAGGTTATGATTCCTGCCCAATTTTCGTTCATTCATAAGGCAACGGGCGGGAATCAGCCTGAGATTACTGCGGCAGGCTAAAGTCGATTTCCGTATTGTCGCCTATGTTCAGGCTTTGCCGCAACCCTGTGATGGCGGTATCATTGCCGACCACCGATTGCTGCAAAATCACTTCCTTGATCGAAACGTAGTTGCCGATAATGCTGTCCTTGATGATGGCATTGTTGATTTTGGCATTGGAGCCGATCGTGACGTGCGGCCCGATGATGGAGTTGGCAATCTCGCAGTCCGGCCCGATGCTGACCGGGTGGATGACGATGGAGTTGTCAAAATTGGGCAGGTCATCGGAGGCGTAGCCTTCCTTGTCCAGCAGCAGGGCATTGGTTTCGAGCAATACTTCTTTTTTTCCGCAATTGAACCAATTATCAACCGTGAAAGCGCTGAACCGGATGCCTTTTTCGATCATCCGCATCAGGGCGTCCGTCAACGGAAATTCGCTGTTGGTCCTCAGGTTATTGTCAATATTGAAATTCAGGGCGTCAATCAGGGCGGCTACCTCCTTGATCTTGTAAATGCCGACCATGGCCATATCCGATTTCGGGATTTTAGGCTTTTCGGCCACCCGCTGGATCAGGCCTTTTTTGTTGAACTCCACCACGCCGTACTCCCAGGGGTCTTTGACCTTTTTGATGCCGAGGCATGAATTGGGCGTTTTCAGGATTTGCTGGAAATTGGTATCGATGATGGCATCTCCGAAAAAGATGAACACTTCATCCGCATCCTTGAAAAACTCGCGGGCGGTCCAGACGGCATGAGCCGAGCCCAACCGCTCGTTCTGGGTAACAAAGACTTTGTTCAGGTCCGGGTATTGCTGTTCAACAAAATGCTGGATCTTCTCGCCAAGGTATCCGATTACAAATACAAAATCACGGACCCCGATCTCCACCATCTGGTCGATGATAAAGGAAAGGATAGGCTTGCCTGCCACCAAAAGCAGCGGCTTCGGTTGTGTATACGTAAGCGGTCGCAACCGGGTGCCAGCCCCGGCAACTGGAATAATGGCTTTCATAACGCCGTGTTAGAAGAAGAGCCGAATATACGTACAGAATATATCCTTTACACCAAAAATGCATTTAAATGTATAAAGATTATTTAATTTGGTCCGCAAACAAAAAGCCAACTTACTATGCAAAAAGGTCTGTTTTCGATCTTACTGTTTTTCGTTTTCACTGCTATTACCGTTGCACAACACCAGGAGGCCATCCCCTTGCCCGAGCATCCGCGGCCTGATTTCGAACGATCCGTATGGATGAACCTGAACGGCTCATGGGCCTTTCGCTTCGACCCCGACGACAAAGGCCGGCAAGAAAACTGGCAATCCCATCCCGAAACCTTTACGGCCTCCATCCTGGTGCCTTTTCCCTGGGGCGCCCCCCTGTCGGGCGTTAAGGACGAAGCGGATATTGCCTGGTACGGCAAAACCGTGACCGTTCCGGACGCCTGGAAAGATAAACGGACTTTCCTGACCATCGGCGCCTCCGATTGGCTCACCACGGTCTGGATCGACGGCCGCTTGCTGGGCTCCCACCAGGGCGGGTATACGCCGTTCAGTTTTGAATTGACGCCGTATCTCACCTACGGAAAATCCCAGCAGATCGTCATCCGGGTGGACGACAAACGGCGGAGTTTTACCCTCTACGGCAAACAGGGGTATGGAAACGCCAGGGGGCTCTGGCAAACCGTCTACCTGGAAGCCCGGGGAACCGCCTATCTGGATGCCGTGCATTTTACGCCGGATATCGATAACGGACAGGTAAAGGTTGAGGCAATGATGGGCGAACCCGCCAAAGAGGTCCTCGCCCTTGACCTCAAGGTGGCCCTGCCAGACGGCAGCACGCTGGACAAATCCTTTGTAGTGGCCAAAGGAGCCGACAAGGCCGAATTCCAGATCCCGCTGCCGTCAGCCAGGCGCTGGACCCTGGAAGACCCCTACCTTTATCAGGCCGCCGTAACGGTGAAAAACAGTTCCGGAACCGGCGCAGCCGATGAAGTCGCCTCCTATTTCGGGATGCGCAAAATTTCCGTCAGGAAACTGCCGGGAACGGATTTTCCCTATGTCGCCCTCAACGACGAGCCGGTTTACCTGCAGCTGACCCTCGACCAATCGTACCATCCCGAAGGGTATTATACTTTCCCCACCGACGAATTCATGCGGAATGAGATATTGATGGCCCGCCAGATCGGCCTGACCGGCATCCGGACCCACGTCAAGATCGATATACCCCGGAAATTGTACTGGGCCGACAAACTCGGCGTACTCGTCATGTCGGACGTGCCGAACAGCTGGGGCGAACCGGATGCCGACATGCAAAAGGAGGTCGAATACACCATGGGGGAACTGATCAAGCGGGATTACAACCATCCCTCGATCTTTCAGTGGGTCATCTTTAATGAAACCTGGGGCCTGTTCACAGAGGTGGAGAAAAACGGCAAAAAGGAACGGGAATACCTGCCCGAAACGCGCGAATTTGTGGCGAACATGGTGCGCAAAGCCCGCGCCAAGGACGCCACGCGGCTGGTGGAAGACAACTCCATCTGCTGCGGCGCCAAACACACGGAAACGGATATCAATTCGTGGCATGTTTACCTGGCCGGATTCGAATGGGAGGAATTCCTCAAAGGGATAACGGAGGATAATTATCCAGGCTCCGAGGCTTTGTATTATCCGGGCTACAAACAGGGCAACCAGCCCAATATCAATTCGGAAATGGGCAACGTCTGGGGGTATCAGGGCAGTACCGGCGACGTGGATTGGAGCTGGGATTACCACCGGGCCGTCAATACCTTCCGGAAATACCCTGAGATAGCCGGCTGGCTGTACACCGAACACCACGACGTGGTCAACGAATGGAACGGCTACTGGCGGTATGACCGCTCCGAAAAGGAAACCGGCCTGTCGGACCTGGTGGAAGGCATGTCGCTGAAAGACCTTCATGCCCCGATCTATCTGAGCACCGGGCAGGATATCAGCTATAGCGCCAAGGCCGGTGAAACCGTCAAGGTGCCGCTTTTCCTGTCCGCGATGACCGGCAGGACCGATATCGGCAGCCAGCTGACCCTGAAAACGACGTTGTACGGCTGGGACGAGCTCGGGCAAAAGATCACCTGGTCGGAAACTTCCGGCCATATCGAATACACGCCCTGGA
Organism: Lewinellaceae bacterium; assembly: GCA_020636325.1. Taxonomy (GTDB): domain Bacteria; phylum Bacteroidota; class Bacteroidia; order Chitinophagales; family Saprospiraceae; genus JACJYC01. Next base: position 460,253 of record JACJYC010000002.1, on the reverse strand, counting down.
TGCAGAAAGCACTGGCGCCGCTGGAGGTGAAGATGCCCGGCCAGAAAGCGGTAGCCGTGTTGGCGATGGAACTCAGTGATGCTGCCGGCCTCGTGCTGCACCACAACCTGGTCAGTTTCATCGTAGACGGGCCTGACCGGGAAACGGTGACCCTGGCCGGAGGAAAGAAAGCCCGGATCGTACAGGTGCCGGCCGCCGGATTTTCGGCTGCCAGTTGGTCGCAGAAACAGTGGAATGTGCTGGACGGGCTCAAGGTGGACGGCGCCGGATCGGGCTATTTCGAATACGAATTCCCATTGCCTGCCGGTTTGAAAGCGGAAGAGGTGGAATCGGTCGCCTTTTTAACGGAAGCCTCCGCCAAACAGCTTTTCGGGAAGGACCGCGAAGGCGCCCGGGCCATTTCCGGCGATTTCATGCTGGGCGCGGGTACGCACGATCCCAGCCTGAATCCGAACGCCTATCCGATGACGGACGAGGAAAAATTCCCCAGCGCCGTTTCCATCTGGTTTGACGGCAAGGCGGGAAGCCGCTTTGAACTGGAAGACGACCCTGCCGACCACAGGGGCATCCTTTCCTGGCATATGCAGCCGCAGGACAAACACCTTTACGAAGCCGGTTCATACGGGTACCTGCTGCAATCGGCTGTCCCGGTTGACGCCTGGAAAAACGCCATGAAAACGGGGCGCCTCAGGGTCCGTCTGGCGGTAGACGAAGGACTGCCCGGCGGATTGGCGATATACGGCAGCCGGTTCGGCCGGTATCCCGTTGATCCGACGTTGATCTTTGTGTTGAAGAAATAACCTTAGTGCATGGGGCAGCCGCAATCGGATGAGCGGCAGGCGACGGCCAGAATGATCACCAGCAGGGTAAGGATCAAAAGCCATTTGTTTTTCATGGTTTGACGGAATTTTCATCCAAAGTAAATAAAAAAATGCCGGCCGGCAAAAGGATTCTGATCGCTGTACTGGACTGGGGGCTCGGCCACGCTGCGCGTTGCGTTCCGCTGGTCCGGGTGTGCCGCGAACTGGGCGCAGAACCCATTGTCGCCGGCAGCGGCAGGGCTTTGGCCTTGTTAAAGTTGGAATGCCCGGAAGTCAGCGCCGTCGAACTTCCCGCATACGGCATAAGGTACCCATACCGGAACATGTACCTCAACATGGCTTTGCAGGGGTGGAGGGTCGTTTCTGCTGTCCGGCGCGAACATCTGCAAACGCGGTCCATTGTCCGGAAGATGAAGATCGACGCCATTATTTCCGATTGCCGTTTCGGGTGTTATCACGCCGGTATTCCTTCCGTATTGATCAACCACCAGGTCCGGCTTCCGGTTGAAGGGATCGCTGGAAAAGCCGCAACATTCATTTTGCAGCGGTGGGCGGGCCGGTTTCGCGAAACCTGGGTACCCGACCAACCCGGCCCGGACAATTTATCCGGTGCGTTGTCTGAGGGCGGCGCACCGGGTAAAATACGGTTCATCGGCCTGCTTTCGAGGCTGGAGCCTGTGGCGACGCCCCAAAAATATGCTGTGCTGGCCCTGTTGTCCGGGCCCGAGCCGCAACGAACGAAACTGGAAACCTTGCTGTTGCCGCAACTGGAACGGGTGGCGGGCCGGACCCTGCTCGTTCGCGGTTTACCGGGGCATCCGGCAACGGCTTTGGCTGCAACCCGGGTGGAGGTGGCGGATCACCTTGAGGGGCCGGCATTGAATGCGGCGTTGGCTGGCGCCGGACTGGTGATCTGCAGGTCGGGGTACAGTACGCTCATGGATTTATCGGCAGTGGGCAGCAGGGCCGTCCTGGTTCCTACCCCAGGGCAGGGCGAACAGGAATACCTGGGCGAAAGGTGCCGCCTGTCGGGTTGGGCCGGGAGCTACGCTCAGCGCAACTTCGACCTGAGGACCGCCATGGATGAAGCGGGTAAGTTTACCGGATTTCCAACCCCAATGGAGCGCAACGGTATGCTGCTTCATGCGGCGTTGAGATCCCTGTTCAATTCCTGAATTACCGGTTTTTCTCCTTCAGGAATTCCCAGATCAGTTCCGTTTCGTATCCCCTTGAAGCGGCATAGGCGAACAGCTTTTGCGTACGCTGCCCGGGCTCATCCGGCGGCAGCATGGCCGCTTTCTGGTCGAGCAAGTGAGCAAGGGTAAGGGCGTATTCTTCGCTGTCGATTTCCTGAAGCGCGATACGGATGATGGCATCGGGGATCTGGCGCTGGAGCAATCCCTGGCGGATTTTTTGCCTGCCCCATCGCTTGATCCTGAATTTGCCCCGGACGAAGGATCGGGCGAACCGCTCTTCGTTCAAAAATCCATCGGAAATCAGTTCGGCGAGAACGGATTCGAGGGTGTCGCCATAGACGCCCAGCTCGATCAATTTGCTGCGGACATCCTGGTGGCAGCGGTCCTGATAGGCGCAAAAACGCTGCAATTTGAGGAGCGCTTCTTCGGGCGTTAATGTCTTTTTTTGATTCAAAATTTAAACAAAAAATTAATCAGACTATTTACAAATTAGGGTTTTATATCCCATTTTTGCAAAATCCCGTCAAAAAAGCCAGGCAAATACAGCAGCATTAGCCATCCGGAACCTAAGCGGAAACACGCAAAAAATAACGAGCTTATGCCATTAATCAACTGTTTTTAGTTGGCTGTCACCAGTCTTCAGTCGGCGGTACAGAATCTTACAAAACTACAAATTTAATAAGTAATGAAAATCGACATGGAATATTTGAGCCGGATGATCATGGAGTATACTCCCAAGGTCGTCGGCGCCATCCTGACCCTGATTATCGGTTTCTGGATCATTTCCAGGATCACTGCGATTGCCCGCCGGACGATGGAGAAGCGAAACATGGACCCTTCGGTACGGTCTTTTCTGAGCTCTCTGATCAGCATAGGGCTGAAAGTATTGCTGCTGCTCAGCGTAGCCGGCATGTTCGGCATCAACACGACATCCTTTGTCGCGATATTCAGCGCAATTGCCTTTGCGGTAGGGCTGGCCTTGCAGGGCAACCTCGGACACCTGGCCAGCGGCATTCTGATCCTGGTGTTCCGCCCTTATCGCGTCGGCGACTTCATTGTCGCGCAGGGCTATTCAGGCACCGTAAAATCCATACAGATCTTTAATACCATTCTGACGACCCTGGACAACCGGATCATCATCATCCCCAACGGCGCTGTGTTGAGCGGCCCGATCGAGAACCTCACCTCTCCGGGCGAGCGGATCGTGGACCTGACCTTCGGCATCGGTTACGGCGACAGTATTGACAAGGCGCGGTCGGTCATTGAGCAGGTGATCAAGTCTACGCCCAACGTATTGCACGAAAAAGGCCACCAGATCTGGGTGAAGAACCTGGGCGACAGCTCGGTTGATTTTGCCGTCCGGGTATGGGTAAATGTAGCGGATTACTGGCCCGTATATTTCCACATGACGGAATACGTCAAAAAGGCGTTCGACAGTCAGGGCGTTTCTATTCCGTTCCCGCAAAGGGATGTGCACCTTATCCAGAACTGATAACCAGCCGGTCGGCGTTTTGGCTCAGGCCCGTTATTTCACGATCTTGAGACTTAGATCCAGACTGACGGCGGAATGGGTCAGGGCGCCGACGGATATATAGTCCACACCCGTGAGGGCTACCTTTCGGATATTGTTGATGTTGACGCCGCCGGAAGCTTCGGTTTCGAATCGCTTGTTGACCGTTGCGACGGCTTCAGCCAGCAGCGGGAGCTCAAAATTGTCGAACATGATGCGGGTGACCATTCCCGTTTCCATGGTTTCGTACAGTTCCATCAGGTTGCGGACTTCCACGGTAAGCGGAAGGTTCAGGCCCTTTTCTTTCTGGTAGGCTGCAACGGCTTCAATGGCTTTGCTGACGCTGCCGCAGGCTTCAACGTGGTTATCCTTGATCATGAACCAGTCGTAGAGCCCGTCCCGGTAATTGTGGCAACCGCCCAGGCGGACCGCCCATTTTTCCAGGAAACGGATCAGCGGGGTGGTTTTCCGGGTATCGAGTATCTTGACGGGCAAATCTTCGACCTCAAAATAGAAACGGTTGCTCTGCGTAGCGATGCCGCTCATGCGTTGCATGGTGTTCAACACCAGCCTTTCCGCTTTCAGGAGGGCCTGGGTATTGCATTCCACCTCAAAAGCGATATCGCCCTGGCTGATCGGGCTGCCGTCTTCCAGATGAACGGAAACCGTGCTGCCCGGATCCACATGGTGAAATATCCTGCGCGCGACTTCCACGCCTGCCAGCACGCCGGGGTCTTTGACCAGTAATTTTGCCTTGCTGCGTTCATCGGCCGGGATACAAGCCTGTGAAGTATGGTCCCCGCTTCCAATATCTTCTGCCAGCGCATTCGTTATAAATTGTTCCAGTTTCACCTCCAGTTGCTGGTCCAAAACAGTCATATTCAAATTTTTGCCGCAAAGATAGTTTAATTAAAAGGTCATAGGTGTGATTCAGCGCCATTGTTTTTACCTTTGCGCCTGCTTAAAAGGGGTTTATCTGACCCTGGAAGCAGCGTTAAATCAGAAATAATGGAAAACCAGGTAGCACAAACGCTGAATTGGGTGGACAAGATCACGGAAATGGTGATCGAGTATGCCCCGAAACTTGGCCTTGCGCTTGTATTGCTGTTTATCGGATTGCGGGTCTGCAACTGGATTGCCCGGATAGCGGGAAAGGCCATGGAGACCGCCGGCATCAGCCACAATATCGTTCCGTTCCTGCGGTCGTTGGTGGGCATTTCCCTGAAAGTGCTCCTCATCTTCAGCGTAGCGAGCCTGGTCGGGATCGACACGGCCAGCTTCCTGGCGGTTCTGGCAGCGGCCGGCTTCGCAGTGGGCCTGGCCCTGCAGGGCAGCCTGAGCAATTTCGCGGCCGGCATCATCATCCTGATCTTTCGCCCGTACAAGGTCGGCGACTGGGTGGAGATCCTCGATAAGTTCGGTAAAGTGGAACAGATCCAGATCTTCAACACCATCATCACAACGCCGGGGATGAAAACCCTGGTGATCCCGAACGGCCAGGTGGTAGAAAATGTCGTGACCAACTATTCCCAGAAGGGTATGATCCGGTTGGAGGTGAGCGTGACCATGCCCTACAACGAGAGCTTCCCCCGGGTGCAGGAGATCATCAAAGGGGCATTGGAAACGATCCCCATGGTGTTGAAGCAACCAGCGCCCGAGGTCGGCATTGAAACCTTTGACACCCACAATATCCTGCTGACGGTAAGGCCCTATGTCAACCCGGATGATTACTGGGAAGCGACATTTGAAGTACACCGCGCCATCAAGCAGGCTTTCCACGAAAACAAGGTGAATGTAGCCTACTCCGAAGGCGTGGAAATGGGCTCGATCGGGCAGTAAGCCATCGGGCGTTTTGTCGGACAACACATACCAAACACAAAAAGAGAGCAGCTATGAAGTTTCCCCGGCCTATCCCTGTTACAGAAATCGCCGGCAAGATCCAGGCGGAAATCATCGGCGATAACCGGCTTGAAGCCACCGGCATCAATGAAATTCACCAGGTGGAAAACGGGGACATCTCCTTTGTAGACGTTGAGAAATACTATAAAAAGGCCCTCGAATCACAGGCAACGATCATCCTGATCGATAAAAAAACGGCTTGCCCGAAAGGAAAGGTCCTGCTGGTTTGCCAGACCCCCTTTGAGGCCTTCAACGAACTGGTGAAGGAATACCGGCCGATACAGCCGCTCACGGCGTCCATTGCGCCTACCGCTGAGATCCATCCTGACGCAGTTGTTGAAGTCGGCGCCGTCGTCGGGCACCACGTGAAAATCGGCAAAAACGCCCATATCCAGGCCAACGCGGTCATCGGCGATTACAGCATCATCGGCGAAAACGCGATCATCCAGTCCAATTCGGTGGTCGGTTCCGACGCCTTCTATTATAAGAAGACCGAAGAAGGGTTCGTGAAATGGCGCTCGGGCGGCCGGGTGATCATCGAGAACGATGTCGAGATCGGGGCGGGCTGCACGATCTGCAAAGGCGTGACCGGCGATACCGTCATCGGCGCCGGCACCAAACTGGATTGCCAGATCCAGATCGGACACGATGTCAAGATCGGTAAAAACTGCCTGATCGCGGCCCAGGTGGGCATCGCGGGCAATACCCGCATCGGCGACTGGGTGACCCTGTACGGCCAGGTCGGGATCGCGCAGAACCTCAACATCGGCGACCGCGTGATCGTTGGCGCCAAATCCGGGGTGTCGAAAGACCTGGAAGGCGGCAAGACCTATTTCGGCTATCCCGCCGCGGAAGCCCGGACCATTTACCGGGAAATGGCGGCGTTGAGGCATCTACCGGAGTTTTTTGCCAATTATTACAAATAGGAAATCTGGTTCCGTGCGATTTGAGGAAGTGGGTAGCTTTGGTGATCCTTCGGCTTCACCTTGGACAGGGGTAGGAAAAAGGAGAAGCTAAACCTATTCTTATTTTGTTTTTTACCACATCAGAATCATATGTACACATAAGAAGAGCCTATTGGAATTGGGCTATTGTGCAATTCCAATAACACGAGTCATTCCGGAATTTAAGGGATGAGGCCGAATTTTTAAAAGGATCAGACGCTCCCGAATACCAAACCCTTCGGTTGTGGTTTAAAAGAAAAGTCAAAGCATTCTGCTTTGGCAAATAGAAAAGACCTACGGTTTCAAAATCCAGGATATTGTTACCAACCATTATCGTTTGCTGAGAATCATGTCATTTGTACCAGCGGAGCAGTGAGCGGCTTGAACCGCATACGGATGCCGTACCTCGGCCTGAGCGTCACCAACGGCTGGGCCTCGATGGTCTGATCCGGTACCAGCTCAATATCGAACCGGCGCAGGATCGTCGCCAGGATCATTTGCATCTCCATCATGGCAAAACTGTTGCCGATACATAGCCTGGGGCCGCCGCCGAACGGCATGTAACTGTAAGCGGGCATCCGGCTTTTCTCTTCTTTTGCAAACCGGTCGGGATTGAACGCCTCCGGATCCTCCCAGAGCCGTTCGCTGCGGTGAACGCCGTAAATGAACGGCACCACAATGGCGTCCTTCGGGATCTTCAGGTCGCCCACCTCATCGGCTTCGTTGGCCTGCCGGTCGGTGATCCAGGCCGGAGGGTATAGCCGCATGCTTTCCTCGATCACGCTGGCGGTATATTCAAGCCGGTGCAAGTCGGCAAAACCGGGGTTGTTGCCGCCGGTTACCCGCTCCAGTTCCTCCCTTATTCTGACAACGACCTCCGGATGCCGGGAAAGCAGGTACCAGGTCCAGGCCAGGGCATTGGCCGTCGTTTCGTGGCCCGCGACAAAAATGATCTTGCTTTCGTCGAGCAATTGGCGGTCGGTCATGGGCTCGCCGGTGTCTTCGTACCGCACATCCAGGAGCATTTGCAGCAGGTCGTTTTGCTCTCCCTTCGCTTGCCGTCGCTCTCGGATCACATCCAGGATGATCTGGTCCGCATCCCTGGCGATCCGCTCGTGGCGGCGCAGGGCCCCGGATACGTAGAACCAGGGGTTGAGGTAGGGCTGCCGGATCTGGCGGACGATGAACGACTGGAGGGCCGTGATCGCCTGGGAAAGCTCCTGCAGTTTGGCTTCCAGCAGGTCGGCGCTGAACAGCGAACGGGCCACCACCCTGAACGCCAGCTCCATCATTTTGTGGGCCACCTCGATCTCCGTGCCCTTTCGGGCTTCTTCCTGCAGGGAATCGGCGAATTCATCGATCACTTCCTGCATGATCTCCCGGAGGCCTTCCAGTTTGGCGCGGTGGAACCCCGGCTGGATCAGCCTGCGCTGCCGGAGCCAGTAGTCGCCGTCGGAGGTGAGGAGCCCCTGGCCCAGGAAATGCCCCAGCCGGTCGACCTGGATGGCGGATTTGCGGTAATTGCGGTTGTTTTTTTGCAGGAAATGCTGGATGATATGCGGCTCGATGGTCACAACGCCTTTCTTCATGCCGCCGATATAAACGTAGAAGGTCGGACCGAATTCCCGGATATATTCCGTCAGCACAATGGCCGGGTTGGCCACAAAGCGCGTGGCATTGACGAGTGATCGCCAGCGGGGGACAGTGGGTATCTGCATGGTTGGACGCCTGTTATATCAATGTAACTGCCGGAAAGCCGTTCGGTTTATTCATACGGCTCCAGATCGCGGTATTTTCCCTGATTCCATGCCCTGAGCAGCGGCGCAAGGAATCCGCTGAAGACAGGACGGCCGAAAAGGGTCTGTATCTTTTGATCAAGGCTGTACAACCTGACCACGTCAAGCCGGAAATCGGGGTCGTCCTCAATCCGGTTGAGGACGTAGAACAGCAGCAGCAATTCCTGGCGCATGACCAGCAATTCATCCTTTAATCTTTTGGATTGGTCAATCAGTTCGTAATGTTTCTGGCGGGTGATCTCCCAGAGGTCGAGCCGTTCCCTGATCTCCTTTTCCAGGTAAGGACTTATACCGGGAGATTCGGCCAGTTTGTCCAGCGTGCCGTCGGTATGTTCCCTGATTTTCTGGATATTTTGTTCCTGGACAAACCGGAATCTTTCCAGTTGTATCAGGCGCTTGCGGATCCTCAGGTCGTGCCAAAGCACTTTGATCATCCGCCAGATCCGTTGAGGGGAGAATTTGACAAAAACAAAATACCAGCCGATGGCTAAAAGGGTGACAGCCCAGAGGGATACCAGCAGGCCGTTGATGGAAAAGTACTCTTCCACTGTAAAGACGAACAGGAAAGAGGACGGATCATATGTGAGCTCTCTCATAAGCGGGGCAAAGATTTTCGGCAATTTAAGGTAAAAATTCCTTTTTGGCAAGGCCGGCGGGGCTATCGGATTGCGGAATTTTAAAAATTTAGCGAAAATTCGCAGAATTTACTCGCTTGTTTTTGCGTAATTGGTAAAAAGCTATTAATTTTATAGCGAATTTTCGCTAATCTACTTAAAATCGCTTTCCATGGAAGATACGGTGATCAAAAAAGACACCCTGCACGGCGGCCAGTTTCTGGTCAGAAACAGCACCCCGGAAGATGTTTTCATCCCCGAAGAGATGAACGAGGAGCAACGGATGATCCGGGATATGGTCACGGATTTTCTGAAGAACGAGTTCATGCCCAACATGCTGAAAGTGGACGGGCAGCAGGACAATATCACGCCCAGATTGCTGGACAAGCTGGGAGAATTGGGATTGCTGGGCGCCCATATGCCGGAAATATACGGCGGCATGGCCCTCGATGAAAATACCAATACCATCATCGGGGACGCGCTGGGGCCGGCCAATTCCTTTACGGTCAGTTTTGCGGCGCATACCGGCATCGGCATGTTGCCCATTTTATACTTCGGTACGGAAGCACAAAAACAGAAATACCTGCCCCGGCTGATCTCCGGTGAGCTGAAAGCATCTTATTGTCTGACGGAACCCGGCTCCGGTTCGGATGCCCTGGCTGCCAAAACACGCGCCGACCTCAGCCCTGACGGAAAATTCTACGTGTTGAACGGCCAGAAAATGTGGATCACCAATGCCGGGTTCGCCGACCTCTTTATCGTATTTGCACAGGTGGGCGGCGACAAATTTACCGGGTTCATCGTGGAACGCCAGTCGGAAGGCCTGACGCTGGGCGCCGAAGAGCATAAACTCGGCATCCACGGATCGTCTACCCGCCAGGTGTTTTTTGAGAACGTGAAAGTGCCGGCGGATAACCTGCTCGGCGAGATCGGCAAAGGGCACCTGATCGCCTTCAACGCGCTGAACATCGGCCGTTTCAAGCTTTGCGTGCTGTCGATCGGCGGCGCCAAGGGCAGCATCACCACCGCAGTGAAATACGCCAGCGAGCGCATCCAGTTCAAGGCCCCGATCGCCAGTTTCGGCGCCATTCAGTACAAACTGGCCGAACAGGCTATCCGCGCCTTTGCCGTGGAGAGCGCCATGTACCGGGTGTCGAACCTGCTGCAGGAGAAAAAGGCCGCCCTGGAAGCCGAAGGGCACGATTTCGGGCAGGCCAAACTCCGGGCCGCCGAGGAATACGCCATCGAATGCGCCATCCTGAAAGTGGCCGGTTCCGAAGCGCTGGATTTCATCGTGGACGAAACGCTCCAGATCCACGGCGGTATGGGGTACTCCGAAGAGGGCACCTCGGCCCGCGCCTACCGCGACGCCCGGATCAACCGCATCTATGAGGGCACCAACGAGATCAACCGGTTGCTGACGGTGGATATGCTGTTCAAACGGGCGTTGAAAGGCGCCATCGACATCGTCGGGCCGGCGTGGGCGGTACAGAAGGAACTGGCTTCCATGCCTGGTTTCGAAACCGTGGAGGGCGCCTACGGCCAGGAAGAAAAGGCCGTTCAGGATTTCAAAAAGATCATCCTGATGGTAGCCGGCGCCGCTGCCAAAATGCAGATGGACGGCAAACTCAACCTCAAGGAAGAGCAGATGATCGTGATGAACGTGGCCGACCTGATGATCGATGCTTTCGTGGCCGAATCCCTGCTGTTGCGCGTGCAGAAACTGGCGGGTATGGACAAAAAGCACAGCCAGCAGGTATACGATTCCATGCTCAAAGTATACATCAACGACGCCTCGGCCCGAATTCAGAAAAATGCTGCCGACGCGCTGGCCTCTTTTGCGGAAGGCGACCTGCTGCGCACCTTCCAGATGGGGCTGAAACGATTTGCGAAATACCCTGCGGTGAATGTGCGGGACGAGCGGAGGCGGATTGCGGGTACGTTGATCGAGGCTGGGGAGTATTGCTTTTGAGAGGGCGTTGGGGTTTTTGCTGCAATAGTTGAGAGAGGGAGAGAGCGGGTGAGGGAGAGAAGGGAGACTGTTCAAAACAGTGTTTTCGCGCAAAGACGCAAAGACGCAAAGATCTGATTTTTAGCATGCGCAGCTTGCTAAAAATCCGGTTGACACAAAATGCTGAATAGTCTCAGAGAAGGCGTTGCTTCTATTTCCATTCTCTCGTTTCGGCGCTCTTCGCGCTTCCCTTTATTTGCCGGGATCTCCTTTTTATTGACAATAGCGACGTGTAAAAACGGACTGGACCGATAGGTTATACCAAGATACCAGGTGTCGGGCGTTCAGGGATGGTTTTCCTGAGCGCCCGGTTGATTTTAGAAGGTTTAGGCCTGTTTTGAGATTGCGGGGTGCGGGGCAAATCTGCTGATTTTTGTGTTGTATTAATAGTACAAAGATTCATTGCAAATCGCAGATTGGTAAGACTTTAGGGTAGAGTATGAATATAGCATTCCTTGAGGTAAGGATTGGGGTTTTCACACAAGTCGGAGACTTGAGGGTAGCCGCATCGCGTCGGAGACGCTTGCGAACAAAGGGAGAAACGAGCCCGGTTGATTTTAGACCGGGAGGTTCAATTTGGCGATGTTCTTTCGCATCAACTCCAGGGCCATTTTTTTACGCTCGTCAGCCGATCGGCCTTCGCGCAGCTGCAACTCCTCGCGGGTGCGCACCACCCATTCCTTGTACAAATCTGCATAGTGGACCAGGAAATCGAAAACAAAAGTGCGGACTTCGATCTCTTCCTGGAAAGGGGCGGTACCGGTCAGGTATTCCCGGGCAATATTTGTGGCCAACACGGATAAAACTCCGGCATCCTCTTCCACTTTCAGGAGGGTTTTTTTCAATGTTTCCGGCGCTCCGAACCGGGAAAGGAAAACCCGCAGCAATCCCTCGAATTCCAGCTTGAACTCTGCCGGTTCGGTGCCGAGCCAGGTTTCGAGTACGGTTTTTCCCTTGGGTGAAATGGCATATACCGTGCTCTGCCGCTTGCCGGTCTTTCGTTTAGTGGTGTGTACGCAATCCAGTTTTTTCAGGCGTTTCAACTCGGCGTACAGGCCACTTTCGGCTCGCGGCCAAAAATAATGGAAGTTGCGCTTCATTTCCTGGATCAGGTCATATGCCGACCAGGAGCGCAAGGCCAACTGGCCGAGGATGGCATATGAAGTTGCCGAAAATTGTTCCATAAAAATTTTTTGCAAATTACTCCAAAATGGAGTATATTTGCAATACTCTAATTTGGAGTATTAATTAAATGGCATCCATAATGAAAACAATTGACCGCAAGGACCTGCATTTGGCGTATGAAGAAAAAGGCAATGGCCCGACCTTGGTATTGGTGCACGGTACGGGGTTTACCTCCCGTTCGTGGTTAAGGGTTGAAGAGGGCCTTGCCCGTCAATTCAGGGTGATTACCTACGACAGGCGGGGATATGGTGAATCCGGCGGAAAAGAACCCGGATCAAAAGCCTATAATCAAACCCAGGCGGACGATTTACTGGGCTTCCTTGAACAACTCGAACTGAGCGATGTGATATTGGTCGGATGGAGTGCCGGGGCGCTCTATTGCTACCACGCCCTGTTGAAAGGCACCTCAAGGGTGAAGGCCCTCATTTGCTACGAACCGCCGCTGCATGCTGCCAAAAATATTGACGGTCATTTGTTCCGGCACTTTATGCAAATGAACCTGCAAAAGGCATTCGGCAACCGGAAAGGCGCGGTCCATACTTTTGTCCGGATGGTAACCCGGCTTCAAAACGGCGAAAGCAGCCTCGACCGGTTCCGGGCCGATTACGAAAAAGTGCTTTCACCGGACTATAAACTCACCCTCGATGAAATAGCGGCCGGTACCGGAGAGGAGTTGAAACCGGAAATGTTGAAAAAGATCGATATCCCGGTGACCTTCCTCAGCGGCGACCAATCAGTGGGTTTTTTCCACAAGGCCACCCAACGGCAACTCAACATCTTCAATGCACATTGTCATACGCTTAAAGGTTGCGGACATTTTGCTCACCTGGAAAACCCGGGGCGGTTCGTTGAGATCCTTACCAAGGTTGTGACGGGGAAGCCTGTTGAAATTGGGGAGGGATAATCGGGACGATGTGAAGGCATTTTCATGGAAAGAAATTCCCGGAGCGGTTTGTTTATGCCGGGGAGAAAACCTCCCCCAACCCCCCTACCTTCGATAGGCAGGCACTCCTGAGGGGAAACCTCCCCAAAACCCCCTCCCGAGGGGGATATGTGCTTCGGGCGAATATAAAATAATTTGGTTTTAAACGTTTTTTTGTTGCTTGGACGGACTTAAAACATAGGGACTTGCTGCGCAACTGAATGAATTATGCCGCATGACCGACGGATGGCTGAAGTCTTTGGATAAATAGCGGTTCAAAAATTTTGTCACGCTATTCTCCCTCTTCGTGCCTGGTCACGAGGCCAAATAGCCTCCAGAAACTGCGGCAATGACTCATCCCGAAATTTGTAACACCATAAACACCGGATTTTCTTATTTAACTATTGTGTTCTAATGTACCTATTGTGGTAAAAAATCTTCCATTGTAAAAATTCGGGATCACGCATGTGCCTGCGCGCTGCTAAGGCTTGCGCTCCTTCCGCGCCGGCGCCTTAATGGGCGAAATCCCCAGCGCTTTGATCATGTCGTTGAGCTTGCCGAGTTCTTCCACCCATACCTTTTCCAGGTCGTCGAGTTCCTTGTCGATCTCCACGGAAATTTGCTCACGCACTTCCAGGGCCTGATCGGTGGGCGGAAAATCGCCGCGTTGCTGGTCGGCCAGGAGGAAGGCCAGCCGGTTGTTGAGCCGGATGCCGTAGTTGATGGCGTCCTGTACGCTCTGGTTGTTGGTCTGGTGGATATTGTTCTCGATGACGCCCATGTCCTTGTCCAGGGAGGCCATCAGTTTTTTGACCTCGGCGTATTGCTCCTCCGGGCCGAGTTTTCCCTTGATATAGTCCAGATCCTTGCGGACGGAGCGGATGTCGAGTATCGCCTGGTGGGCTTCACTGACCTTGTCGCGCACCTTGATGAGGAAATCGAACTGCCGCTGGTAATCTTCGGACGTATTCGGAAGGCGCGGGTCCTTGACGATCTCAAATTCCTGTTCCATTGACTCGCCGTTGACGGTCAGGCGGGCCTTGTACTTGCCCGGGGGCGCCTTGGGGCCGCGGTTGGGCGACGAATAGAGCACCATGCCGGGAAACTCGGTAAAACCCGGGTACCGCATATCCCATACGAACCGGTTGCCGCCTTTTTTAACGTCCAGCTTCTGGCGGCGTTCCTTGGTGTTAGTGCTGAACGTTTGGATGAGGTCGCCGTCCATTTCCAGGATCTCCAGTTTGACCTTCGCGCTGTCGTTGAAGTTGTTGACAAAATAGTGGAAGAGCACGCCGTTGGGGTGATTCTCCCCTTCCAGTAGCGAACTCCCCGAGCGGAATCCGCCGCCCTGCTCCATGCGGATGGCCGGTTTGGAATGGTACAGATAGAATTCACGATCCGCAACCTCCTTGCGCAATTCCCGAAGCGGCGTCAGGTCGTCGATCATCCAGAAACTGCGGCCGTGGGTGGCGGCGATCAGCGCATTGTCGCGGATATGCAGGTCGCGGATGGAAACGACGGGCAGATTGAGCTGCAGTCGCTGCCAGTTCTCACCGTCGTCGAAGGAAACGTACATGCCCCATTCGGTGCCGGCGTACAGCAAGCCGGGCGTAACCGGATCGGCCCGTATGGCGCGGGCATAGTGGTTGGGGTTGATCCCGTTGGTGATCAGCTTCCAGGTCTTACCATAATCGGTCGTCTTGTACAGGTAGGGGGTATAATCCCCGAATTTATAGGCGGTGGCTGCCAGGTAGGCTCCACCCTTGACGGTGGGGTGCACGTCGATGCAGTTCATCATGTTCCATTTCGGCGATTTGGGCGGCGTCACGTCCGTCCAGGTGCGGCCGCCGTCGCGGGTGATGTGTACGAGGCCGTCGTCGGAGCCTGCCCAGATCACCCCGTCTTCGTACGGCGATTCGGCCACGGCAAAGATGGTGGCGTAGTATTCCACCCCGGTATTGTCCTGTGTGATCGGCCCGCCTGAGGATTTGATGGTCTCCGGGTCGTTCCGGGTCAGGTCGGGGCTGATGACTTCCCAGCTCTGGCCTTCGTTGGTGGTCAGGTGCAGGAAATTGGAGGCTGCGTACAGCTTTTTCGGGGCGTTGGGGCTGAAGAGCACGGGGAAATTCCAGTTGAAACGGTATTTCATCACTTCCGCGCCGGAGCCCGCCGGGTTGTCGGGCCAGACATTGGTGGATCGCTCCTGACCGGTGGTATGATCCACGCGGCTCATGTACCCCTTGTAGGTGCCTGCATAAACGATATCGGGATTGAGCGGGTCGGGCGCCAGGTGGGCGCTTTCGCCGCCGGCGCTGGGTTCCCAGTCGCGTTCCGTGATCCGATTCTCCTGACTGCGGTGGAGGATGCGCACTGTGCTGTTGTCCTGCTGGGCGCCGAGTATGCGATACGGGAAATGATTGTCAGTGGTGACGCGATAGAACTGGGCCGTGGGCTGGTTGTGGTAGGTCGTCCAGTTTTCGCCGGCGTCGTAACTCACTTGTGCGCCCCCGTCATCGGCGATGACCATGCGCTGGTTGTCGGCGGGATCGATCCAGAGGTCGTGGTGGTCGCCGTGGGGCGTATTGATGGGTTCATACGTCTTCCCGCCGTCCTTTGACCGCCAGAAGCCGACATTGCAGACATAGAGCCGGTCTTCATCCTGGGTATCGGCGTAGATGCGCGAATAATACCAGGCCCGCTGCCGCAGTTCGTTGAAGGAACTGGTTTTGGACCAGGTCTTGCCGGCGTCATCGGAACGGAAAACACCGCCGTCCTTGGCTTCGATAATGGCCCAGACCCGGTCGGAGTTCACAGGAGAAACGGCGACGCCGATAATACCGAGGGTACCTTTGGGCAAGCCTTCATTGGCGGTGAGTTTGGTCCAGGTATCCCCGCTGTCGAGGCTTTTCCAGAGGTTCGTGCCGGGGCCGCCGCTGTCGAGCCGGTAGCCGTTGCGTTTCACCTCCCAGGTGCTGGCGTATAGGATCCGCGGGTTATTGGGATCGAAGACCAGATCGACCGCTCCGGCTTTATCGCTTTCAAAGAGGATGCGTTCCCAGGTATTGCCGCCGTCTTTGGAGCGGTACACACCCCGCACGTCGTTGGGTTTCCAGAGGTTGCCCATGGCGGCTACATATACCAAATCAGGGTTCTGCGGGTGCACGCGTATCCGGCCGATATGTTCGGAGCCCCGCAGGCCGATATATTTCCAGGTGGTTCCCGCATCGGTGGAACGCCAGAGCCCCCACCCTGACGAGACGTCGCCGCGGATGGTTTCCTCGCCTTCCCCCACATAGATCACGTTCGGATCGCTGGGCGATACGGCCACTGCCCCGATGGAGCCGCCGAAAAAGCCGTCGGAAATGCAGGCCCAGGTATTGCCGCCGTCCTTGCTGCGCCACACGCCGCCGCCGGCTGAGCCCATGTAGTACAGGTTGGGTTTGCCGGGTACGCCGGTGACGGTGCAGGAGCGCCCGCCGCGGAAGGGGCCTACGAGGCGCCATTGGAGGCCGTTGAAGAGCGTGGAGTCGAATGTGAGAGATTGAGAAGGGGTGGGAGGGTGTGAGAGAGTGAGAGGATGTGAGAGAGTGAGAGAGGGTGAGAGAAGGTGAGAGGGTGAGAGAAGGTGAGAGGGTGAGAGAGTGAGAGAAGGTGAGAGCGTGAGAGAGGGCTTCGTTGAAACTTCCGCGGATAAAAGCGCGGGTATGCTCCCTTTCACCCGCTCTGTTGGGATAAAGTCCAATCCGGAGTCGGCAGATTGGGAGACGGCAAAAACCGGAAGCATTCCCAGGAGCAGGAACAAGTGGAGGTGGTGGTGTTTTTTCATACTAGTGTTGGTTGACGGTTCGGGAGATTTCCGGCGGTGACAAGTTTAAAACTTATTTTTGAAATGAGGGGTAAAACCGATGTAGATCTTGGTATATTGATCAATAAAGGCTGCAGTAATTCAAACGGTAAAGCAGCAGTATGGCCCGCGTTTTGACACAAGTCAAAGACTTGAGGGTAGCCGCGTCGCGTCGGAGACGCTCGCGAACAAAAGGGGAAACGGCCGGTACAGGTACCTCATGCTTGTTGATGCGTTGATCTGTTGATTTGATCAGTTCCTCCAGGGGGCTGACTACCATCGGACTTCAGTCCGATGCCGATGCCAGCTTCCCAATCACCTCCTCCACCCCCAACACCGCCTGCTCCCCGCTCGCCATATCCTTCAGCGCCAGTTTGCCGGTTTGCATTTCGTCTTCACCGACGAGGATGACGTACGGTACCTGCCGGTCGTTGGCGTATTTCATCTGCTTTTTGAGCTTGCCGGGCTCCGGGTAGATGTCGGCGTTGATGCCGGCGGCGCGGAGTTGGGTGAGGCAGCGGAAGGCGTAGCGATGCGTGGCTTCGTCGAAAGCCATGAAGAGGACCTTGAGGCTGGCCGGGTTGTCGGCGGGGAAGAGGTTGAGTTCTTCCATGACATCGTAAATGCGTTCGGCGCCGAAAGAGACGCCCACGCCCGATACGTTGGGCAGGCCGAAAATGCCGGTGAGGTCGTCGTAGCGGCCGCCGCCGCCGATGCTGCCCATCTGGACGCCAAGGGCCTGTACTTCGAAAATGCAACCAGTGTAATAGCTCAAGCCGCGGGCCAGGGTGACATCGAAGACGAGCTCGTTATTGATTCTCAGTCCGGACAGGTAGTCGAAAACGGTTTCCAGTTCAGCGACACCTTTGAGCCCGGTTTCGCTGGCGGCGAGTTCCGATCTCAGGGCTTCCAGGCTCGTATTTTTCAGGATGGCCTCGATGCGGTCGACGGCCGTTTCGGGGATGCCGCGTTCCTGCATTTCCTTGCGGACGCCGTCGGCGCCGATCTTGTCGAGTTTGTCGATGGCTACCGTCATGTCCGTTAATTTATCCGGGATGCCGGCCGCTTCGGCAATGCCGTTGAGGATCTTGCGGTTGTTGATCTTGATGCGGACCGGGATATTCAGGCGGGTGAACACCTCGTCGTAGATCTGCGCCAGTTCGGCTTCGTAGACCAGCGAGTCGGAGCCCACCACATCCACGTCGCACTGGTAAAACTCCTGGTAGCGGCCGCGCTGGGGCCGGTCGGCGCGCCAGACAGGCTGGATCTGGTAGCGTTTGAAGGGGAAGGACAACTCGTTCTGCCGCATCACCACAAACCGGGCGAACGGCACGGTCAGGTCGTAGCGCAAACCCCGCCTGGCGATGGAAGCCGTGAGCTTGTTGGAGTCCCTGTTTTCGAGGGCGGCCTCATCGGCTTTGGCCAGGTAGTCGCCGTTGTTCAGGACTTTGAACAGCAAGCGGTCCCCTTCTTCGCCGTACTTGCCGGTGAGGGTCTCCAGGTTTTCCATGGCCGGGGTCTCAATGGGCTGAAACCCGTATTTGGTGAATACGCTCCGGATGGTATCGAAGATATAGTTTCGGCGGATCGCCTGGTCGGGAGTAAAATCCCGTGTGCCTTTGGGTATGCCGGGTTTCATGATAGACGGTGGACGGTTTACGGTTTACGGTGGACGGTGGACGGTTTCCAACTTCGCTGAGGCTTCGTCGGACGGTTTCCAACTTCGCTGAGGCTTTGTCGGACAGGGACGGGGGACGGTTTTTTCCCGTCTACCGTCAACCCTCTACCGTCAACCGGAATAAAAAATTATTTTTAGCCGGCAAAATTGCCCAGAATTTACAGAATTCCCAAATTATGCTGCTGGCTTTCATCATTCTGTACCTGTTGGTTACGCTTTTCATCGGCTGGTGGGCCTCCCGGCGGGTCAAAACCACCCAGGATTTTGTGATTGCGGGACGACAACTGCCGCTGTTTATTGCAGCCTGCGCGCTGTTTGCCACCTGGTTCGGATCGGAAACGATCATGGGTGCGTCCACCGAATTTGTGGACAACGGGCTGCTCGGGGTGATGGAAGACCCGTTCGGCGCGGCGTTGTGCCTGTTCCTGATCGGCGCTTTCTTCGCCCGCCCGCTTTACCGGATGAACATCCTGACCTTCAACGATTTTTTTCGCTTGCGCTTCAGTCGTCGCGCCGAACTGATCACGGCCATCATCATGGTGCCGTCCTATTTCGGCTGGATCGCCGCCCAGATCGTGGCCATGGCCTTTATCCTGAACTCGATCACGGGCATTCCGTTCCTGGCGGGGATCGCAGCCTGTACCCTTATCGTGCTGTTTTACACCTATATCGGCGGCATGTGGGCGGTATCCATCACCGACTTTGTGCAGACCATCATGATCCTGCTGGGCCTGCTGATGCTGGCGTTCCAGGTGGGCGAACAGGCCGGCGGGTTCCAGAAGGTGATCGCTTCGGCGCCGGAAGGTCATTTTCGCATCCTGCCCGACGGCGACTGGATCAGTGTGCTTGAGTATTTTGCCGCCTGGATCACCATCGGCCTGGGGTCCATTCCGCAGCAGGACGTTTTCCAGCGGGTGATGGGCGCCCGCAGCGCGAAAACGGCTGTGCAGGCCTCTTACCTGGCCGGCATCATGTACCTGACCATCGGCGCCATACCGCTGTTCATCGGCCTTTGCGGCACGATCCTGTACCCCGAATTACAGGCGGAAGATGTGCAGAATATGATCCCCAATCTGGTATTGCGGCATGGGAGCCTTTTCCTGCAGATCATGTTTTTCGGGGCGTTGTTGTCGGCCATTCTGAGTACGACATCCGGGGCGATCCTGGCGCCGGCGACGGTGATCGGCGAAAACATCATCAAACCGATGTATAAGCACGTGAGCGACAAACAGCTGTTGGCCATCATGCGTTGGGCGGTGATCGGCGTAGCGGTCAGTTCGGCGGTCATGGCGGGATTGAAAAAGAACATCTACGAACTGGTCGGTCAATCTTCTGCGCTGAGCCTGGTCTCCCTGTTTATCCCGCTTGTGGCCGGGCTGTACTGGAAAAAAGCGTCGGATACCGGGTTGCTGCTTTCGGTGGTGCTGGGCATGGCGGTCTGGCTTCCCTGCGAGATCATCGGCACCGAAATTCCGCCCTTGTTGCTGGGATTATCGGCCAGTATCATCGGCATGATAGCGGGTACATTCATCCGGCCGGACAAGAGTTACGCGCAGTTCCTGATCAACAAAGAAGAGGCTGCAGTATAATAATTGCGTCCAACATTAAACTTTAATGGATTTTGAAACTTTTTCTATTGGTAAAAGTTTGACGAATAATAGCATTTTTCCGTCCTCAATCCGACGAAGCCTTGGCGTAGCCGGAAATCGTTAAAAAAGACCGATATGCTCAAATTGACCTACTCTCCATTGCGTAAAACCATCTCGGGATTGTTCCTGATCCTTTTCGCGGCCTCCGCCATGACGGCTCAGCCGCCCAAGCGCTGGACTTCGGGCGATATCCACCAGGCCATCCAGAAGCTGAACTTTCTGGGGTCGGCCCTGTACGTAGCGGCCCATCCGGACGATGAGAATACCCGGTTGATCTCTTACCTGTCCAACGGGGTAAAAGCAGAAACCGCTTACCTGTCGATGACGCGCGGCGACGGCGGCCAGAACCTGATCGGCCCCGAGATCGCCGAGCTGCTTGGCGTGATCCGGACCCAGGAACTGCTGGCTGCACGCCGGGTGGACGGCGGTACCCAGATGTTCACCCGGGCCAATGACTTCGGGTTTTCCAAAAATCCGGATGAGACCCTCAAGATCTGGAACAAGGACGCCGTGCTCTCCGATGTCGTCTGGGCCATCCGCAAATGGCAGCCCGACGTGATCATCAACCGCTTCTGGCACGAATACGACGATAAGTGGGACGGCCGCATGCACGGGCACCATACCTCATCGGCTATCCTGTCGAAAGAAGCCTTCGACCTGGCGGCCAAATCCAGCGCTTACCCGGGGCAATTGAAATATGTGGATACCTGGCAACCGAAGCGCCTGTTCTTCAACACGACCTGGTGGTTTTACGGCAGCCGGGAGGAGTTTGACAAGGCCGACAAGTCCAATATGGTGATGTTCGATGTGGGGACCTATTTCCCGATCCTGGGAAAATCCAATAACGAAATCGCCGCAGAGAGCCGCAGCATGCACAAATGCCAGGGCATGGGCTCCACCGGCAGCCGCGGCGAGGAAATGGAATACCTCCAGTTGCTGAAAGGCGACATGCCGGGCGAAAACGACCTTTTTGCCGGGATCAACACGACCTGGAGCCGGGTAAAAGGCGGTGAACCCATCGGCAAGGTGCTGGCCGACGTGGAGAAGAACTTCCGCTATGAAGCGCCCTACGCCAGCCTTCCGGGCCTGATGCAAGCCTACGGGATGATCAAGCGACTGCCCGACGGGCATTGGAAAAAGGTGAAACAGGCGGAAATCGAAACAGTGATCGAAGCGTGCATGGGCCTGTTCGCCGAAGCGGTGTCATCGGATTATTCCGCATCTCCCGGACAAACCGTGAGCGTGAACATGGAGATCATCAACCGCTCCCCGGCGGATGTAAAACTGACGGGCATCCGGATGGTACCGATGAATATGGAAGTAACGGCTGCTGCCGACCTCTCCTATAATAGAGACTTCTCGCAAAAACAGGAGATCACCATCCCGGATGGAACCGCTTCGACCGGGCCGTACTGGCTGGAGAAACCCTGGGCGATCGGCATGTATACGGTCGAGGACCAGAAATTGCGGGGTTTACCGGAAACACCGCGGGAGTTTTTTGTCGAATTCGGTCTGGAGATCATGGGCGAACCTTTTGTCGTCAAGCGCCCGATCGTCTACAAGCGCACCGACCCCGTAGACGGCGAGGTATACCGGCCTTTTGAAATAACGCCGCCGGTATTTGTCGGCCTGACCAGTCCTGTTTATGTCTTTGCCGATCAGGCGCCCCGCTCG
This sequence comes from Lewinellaceae bacterium, assembly GCA_020636325.1. Classification (GTDB taxonomy): domain Bacteria; phylum Bacteroidota; class Bacteroidia; order Chitinophagales; family Saprospiraceae; genus JACJYC01. The sequence goes on along the minus strand of JACJYC010000002.1, from coordinate 438,510 downwards.
GTCAGCGTGAAAGTAACGGCAGGCCGGGATAAGGTATCCGGAAGCCTGGCCCTGAGCTGCCCGCCGGGCTGGCGGACCGAGCCCAAGAACATCGATTTCGAACTCAAGGAAAAAGGAGAAGAACACGTTTACACCTTCGACCTGTATGCCCCGAAGGAACAATGCGCCGAGGAGATCAGCCCGGTCGCTTCGGTGGAAGGCAAAACCTACAACCAGGAAGCGGTTTTCATCCAATACGACCATATTCCGACCCAGACGGTGATCCGGACGGCAGCCGCCAAGGCGGTCAAGATCGATATCAAAAAAGTGGGCAACAGGATCGGCTATGTGATGGGCGCCGGCGACGAAATTCCCGCCAGTCTCGAACAGATCGGTTATGAGGTAGACCTGCTCAATCCCGATCATTTGAACCAGGGCACGCTCGATCAATACGACGCCGTCATCATGGGCGTCCGGGCTTATAATACGGTTGATCGCCTGAAATTTGCCCAGCAGGAATTGCTGGACTATGTCAATCGCGGCGGCAATCTCATCGTGCAATACAACACCAACGGACGATTGGTGCTGCCTTCAGAGGCCATTGCGCCCTATCCGTTGAGCATTTCCCGTTATCGGGTTACGGTAGAAGACGCGGAGATCCGTCTGCTGGCCCCGGACCACGAGATCCTGAATACCCCCAACAAGATCACCCCCAAGGATTTTGACGGATGGGTACAGGAAAGAGGCTTGTATTTCCCGGATAAATGGGATGAACATTTTACGCCGATCCTGTCCTGCAACGACCCGGGTGAAGACCCCCGCGACGGCGGACTGCTGGTGGCCAAGTATGGCCAGGGGTACTATATCTATACCGGTTATTCCTGGTTCAGGGAGTTACCCTCCGGCGTGCCGGGTGCGTTCCGGTTGTTCGCCAACATGATCTCGCTGGGGAAACATCCGAAACCGTAGGTCTCCAAAGGAGTCCCTTCGGGGCAGTCTTGCAGTCGGCAGTTGACAGTCGGCAGTCCTTCACCTTCACGCTCGGACTGCCGACTGCCGACTGAAAGACTGTGAACTTCCTAAGACATCCTCGTTCTCTCTCTCAATACGCTTGTCCGGTACTGGTACCACGTAAAACTGTGGCCCGATCTGTTTTTGGAATTGGGGACCTGGTTGTTGTTGCTGCGCAGGAAACCCGCGAGAATGCCGAGGGTGGCGCTGGTGGGGTTGACCTTTTTAGGGTCGGCTTCCAGGATGGCTTGCACGTAATTGCCCAGCGATTTATAGCTGAGCATCTCGCCGGTTTGTTCAAAAATCACCCAGCTCAACATCTGAGCCTTGCCGTGGGGCAGCTGGGTTAACTGTTCGTTGAACGCTTTGAAATAGACCTCTGACAGCAGTCTTTTGAAAATGAAAAAATCAACGGGTTTCATGAGACGAAAGTTGTATGTGTACGTTGGGTCAGTTGCTATTATCCGTGAATTGATATCTATTAATACCTGCAGATAGTAAGTTGTTACCAAAGCCGTTTCCAAAGACTTTCCAATCCTTTTCCGAATCGTTTCCAGCCCCGGCCCCGGGTTGCCGGTATTTTTGTGGGGTTCTTATAACCTTTAAAAAACCAATCCATGAAAACGATTCACAAATCCGGCATCATTCTGCCATTTTTATTCCTTTTAACGCTGCTCTCCCAGAAAGCCTTTTCCCAGGCGAACAGCGGCGTAAACCCCGAGCTGGTGTTTTACAAGCATTACTACGGCAACGGCATAGCCCAACCGATCAAGACCCTCGACGACTCCCTCGGCACGATCCGCTTCCGCGCCATGGTAGGCCCGGGCCCGATCTGGCAGGAAGGCGCCTCCATTACCGCACGCGCCACAGGTACGTTCGGCCCCGACAGCATGCCGGCAAGCCTGATCTTCCGCACGGGCGGCCCGTCGCAGCTCGACCGTATGATCATTACCCACGGCGGATTGGTGGGTATCGGCACCAACCATCCGGCCTTTAATCTGCATACCATCGGCAACACGGCCACTACGGGCGACTTTTACGGCCGCCTGCACGTGGACGACAACCAATCGACCGACGACGCACCGGACACTTATATCGATGAAGCTTATTTCGAATTGAAGAACCGCAACATCCTCGGCGCTCCGGCCGGTCCCGGCAATCTGGGCGGCCTGCTGACCGTCGCACCCGGCGGGACCAGCTTTGACCACCAGCTCTTTTTTGCCAATGACGGCATTTTTCACCGCAGATGGGACGGCAATGCCAATACCTGGACGGGCTCAACCTGGTACAAGATCCTCACCGGCGAAGACATTAACGGCACGACCAATCATATTGCCAAATTCACGGGTCCCAATTCACTCGGCGACAGCCGGCTTTGGGACGACGGCGTACGCGTGGGCATCGGGACAACAACGCCCAACCTGTCATTTCTTTTGACGGTAAACGGGAACACCAAGATCAACGGCGGGCTGAATGCAGACGACAATATCTCGGCCGGGCAAAGCGTGACCGCGTTACAAAATGTGTCCGCAGGTCAGGATGTGATCGCAGGCGATGACGTCACCGCCGGCAGCAACATCAGCGCCGGGAACAGCCTCAGCGCGGTCAACGACCTTTCCGTAGGCGACGACGCCACCATAGGCGGCGATGCAGCCGTGGGCAACGACGTCACCGCAGGCGGCGATATCACCGCCGGGCAGCATATTTTCGCCAACGGCAACGTCGCCATCGGCACCACCAGCATGCCGGGCAGCCACCGCCTGTATGTAGCCGGCAGCATGATCTGCACGGAAGCCAAAGTCGCCCTGCAAACCAACTGGCCGGACTATGTTTTCGAAAAAGATTATCAAAAACCCGATCTGAAAGAATGGGAGCGCTTCATCACCGAGAATAAACACCTCCCGGGCGTTCCTTCCGCGCAGCAGGTCAGGGAAAACGGCGGTATCGAATTGGGCGAGACCCAGCGCGTACTGCTTGAAAAGATCGAAGAACTCACCCTGATCGTGATCGAACAGCAAAAGCAGATCGACGCCCTGAAAGCGGGTATGCCGAAGCATTGATCATTCCCTCACCGCAAAAATGCAACAACCATGAAAAAGTTGATTTTTATACTCGCGCTTTGGTGCGCTGCGGGGGGAATTGCGACCACATACGGTCAGGAACTTTCGCCCGCCCAGTACAAAGCGCTGAATGCCATTGCCAAACCCGGCAGCACGCCCTCCTGGATGCGGATCAAAGAAGGCCTCAAATTTACGCCGGCGGCATTTTTTACCAAAAACCGGGTGGCGCTCGGCCTCGGCGAAACCGACGAATTCAAGCTCATCCGGACCGAAACCGACCAACTGGGCATGACCCATTACCGGTATCAGCGGGTGCGGGACGGCGTGCCGGTGTACGGTGGGGAATATATCCTGCATGAAGACGCCGGCCGGGTGTATGCCGCCAACGGCATCCTCATCAACCCCGCGGCCTGGAAATCCGGTTCGACTTTGCCGGAAACAAAAGCCCTACAACAGGCGTTGAACCTGTCGGCCTCCAAAAAATTCCTCTGGAAGGATCGCTATGCCGAATACATGCTCAAGGAACGCGAAAGGAATCCGGATGCCACCTTTTTTCCGACCGGGGAACTGTGCTGGCTCGATCCGGCGGGCAGCGGCCAGTTTTATGTCAAAGCCTGGCGATTCGACATCAATACTTCCGACGGCCTTTCGGAACGCATTTTCCTGGACGCGTCCAACGGCAAATTGCTGAAAAAAATACCGCTGGACCTCAATTGCAACGCCGGCTCGGGGACCACAACCTGGAACGGGACCGTCAGTATTTCCACCGATCAATCCGGCAGCAATTTTATCCTGCTGGACGATTGCCAGAGTCCGAACCTGCACGTGTTCAATTCCAATGATTCTACGTCCCTGGCCTTTGCAACCGAATACACGGATGCCGATAACAACTGGACCGGACAAACCTCCGCCGTTCAGACCTTTTTCGGGATCAACCAGGCCTGGCAGTATTACGTCAACCGCCACGGCAGGAACAGCTACGACAACGGCGGCGCCAACATCAACGCATACAACGAAGCCGGGTTTACCAATTCCAGCGGCAATACCTACTGGAGCAACGCCAGCTGGAGCCAGGGTTCGCAGGTGCTCCGTTTCGGAGACAACGGCACTGCCGGCGCCGGCGACGACTGGAATGCGACGGATATCGTCGGGCACGAATTCACACACGCCGTTACCCAGTTTTCAGCGGGCCTGGATTACAATGGCGAATCCGGCGCGCTCAATGAATCCTTTAGTGACATCTTCGGCGAAATGGTCGAGTTGTTTTCCGAAGGCGCGGTGGACTGGCTGGTCGGCGCCGACCGCGGCGCTATCCGGGATATGACCAATCCGAATAACTTCAACGATCCGGATACTTACCTGGGCACCAATTGGGTTGCGGTCGGCGGCACCTGCGACGGCACCAACGACTTTTGCGGGGTGCACACCAACAGCGGCGTGCAGAACTTCTGGTTCTACCTGCTGGCCGTCGGCGGAACGGGGGTCAACGACAATGGCGACACCTACACCGTACAAGGGATCGGAACGACCAGCGCGGCCAGGATCGCCTACCGGAGCCTGACCCAATACCTGACCAACAGTTCGGGATATGCCGACGCCAAGAACGGCGCCATCCAGGCTGCTATCGACCTGTTCGGCGATTGTTCCAACGAGGTGCTGCAATGCGCCCGCGCCTGGAACGCGGTAGGGGTAAACAGTACGGACCTGTACGGCTATGATATCGACGTGGATTGCACCATCCTGACCTTCGTTCATGGCCTCGGGATCGACCTCCACTACACAGCGTTCAACGATATTCAATCCGACTGCAATATCGCACCCAACGGCGCTTTGGTGGATTTTGAAGCCGGACACGTTATTTTCCTCAAGCCCGGTTTCGAAAGCGGCGACGGCTTCCACGCCTTCATCAATCCCTGTGCCGCTCCGAGACCCGCACCGCCTGTGGAAAGCGTTGTGATCTCCGGTGCGAAACCCGAATTGAACGTCCCCGGAGAAGCGCCCGGATTCGAAGCCTGGCCCAATCCGTCAGACGGCGTCGTGAATTTCAGCTTCAAAACAGACCGACCCTCGGCTGTCCGGCTGACCGTATATGACGGCAACGGCCAACCGGTCTATCAATGGCAGGCGCCCGATGAATCGCCTGCCGGCGAACTGAAACACACCTGGGATGCCCAGGCTATGCCCCCCGGTTTGTATTACGCCGAATTGGTGACCGCCGATAACCGTATGGTACAGAAGATCACCAGAATACAGCGGTAAGGGTTGTACCTGAACCTGCCTGCGCCGCCGGGGATTGAACAGATCCCCGGCGGCGCTTGTTTTTGATGATTGCCGGATCATCGCAATGAAAGAAAGAACAACTGTAAAAGCCGGGGTTGAATGGTTCCAGCAACAAGGCTGGACGCCGTTTGCCTTTCAGAAAGAGGCCTGGGAAAGCTATCTCTCGGGCTGTAACGGCCTCGTCAATGCCCCCACCGGCAGCGGGAAAACCTATTCGCTGGCTATCCCGATCCTGCTGGAAGGCCGCAAGCATTCATCAAGACAACCAGGATTGCAGGCGCTGTGGATCACGCCGGTCCGGGCACTCACCCGGGAAATTCAGTCGGCCATTTCGCGGGCGGCGGCGGATCTGGCGCCGGGTTGGCGGATAGAAGTGCGCTCGGGAGATACCCCGACGAGCCAGCGGCAGCAGCAATGGAAAAACCCTCCGCAGGTGCTGATCACAACCCCCGAAAGCCTGCATATTCTGTTGGCTACCCCGGGTTATTCCCAATATTTCCGCGACCTCAAAACGGTGGTGGTCGATGAATGGCACGAGCTGGTCGGATCCAAAAGGGGCGTTCAGGCAGAGCTGGGTTTATCCCGCCTGAAAGGGCTGATCCCCCGCCTGAAAATCTGGGGGATATCGGCTACCATCGGCAATATGGACGAAGCGCTGGAGGTCCTGATGGGCGACCGTTCCCATGACGGCAACGTGCGGGTTATCCGGGCGGAGATTCCCAAAACGATCGAAGTGGAAACGATCCTTCCCGATGTCATCGACACCTTCCCCTGGGCCGGCCACCTGGGCATCAAGCTCCTGGAAAAAGTGGTGCCGATCATTTACAACAGTACCAGCACGCTGATCTTCACCAATACCCGTTCGCAATGCGAGATCTGGTACCAACGCCTGTTGGAAGTGGCTCCTGACCTGGCCGGCGCGATTGCCATGCACCACGGTTCCATCAGCCGGGAATTGAGGGATTGGGTGGAAAATGCCTTGCACGAGGGATTGCTGAAAGCGGTTGTCTGCACGTCCAGTCTGGACCTCGGGGTGGATTTTCGCCCGGTTGAGACGGTCGTCCAGGTCGGCAGCCCGAAAGGGGTTGCCCGGTTCATGCAACGCGCCGGGCGGAGCGGGCACCAACCCGGCGCCCGGAGCAGGATCTATTTTGCGCCGACCCATTCCCTGGAAATCCTGGAAGGCGCCTCATTGCGGCAAGCGATCGAGGAAGGCGCTATGGAAAGCCGGATCCCTTATCTCCGGTCATTCGATGTATTGGTGCAATACCTGCTCACTCTGGCCGTTTCCGAGGGATTCCGGCCGGAAATTATCCGGAAAGAAATCCAGACAACCTGTTCCTTTCGCAGCATCTCCCGGGAAGAATGGGAATGGGCGCTGGACTTTATCTCTGTCGGCGGTTCCAGCCTCAACGCCTACGAGGAATACCATAAAATAGTTGTGGAGGATGGGATCTGGAGGGTGGTCAACAAGCGGATGGCCCAACAACACCGGATGAACATCGGCGCTATTGTCAGCGATTCCAGCCTGCAGGTGCGGTTCCTCACCGGCGGCATGATCGGAACCGTCGAAGAGTGGTTTGCCGGTCAGCTCAAACCCGGCGACGTATTCTGGTTTGCCGGCCGGGCGCTTGAATTTGTCCGGATCAAAGATATGACCCTGCAGGTGCGCAAAAGCAAATCCAGTCAGGGAAGGGTGCCTTCCTGGATGGGCGGACGACTGCCTTTTTCTTCCCAACTGGCGGTTTATCTCCGGAAAAAAATAGCGGAACTCGGCAGGGGGCTTTCTCCCGACGCTGAACTTCAAAAGCTGCGACCGCTGGCCGAAACCCAGCAATCGAGGTCAAAGATCCCGCGTGAAGATGAACTGCTGATCGAATATTTCGCCGACAAGGAAGGGCATCATTTGCTGGTGTATCCCTTTGAAGGCCGGTTTGTGAATGAGGGATTGGCTGCCCTGGTGGCCTGGCGGATCTCCCGAATCCGGCCCATCACCTTTTCCATTGCGATGAACGATTACGGGTTTGAACTGCTCTCCGAATCGGACATCCCGATCGATGAGGCTATTGCCGCCGATGTTTTCAGTACGCGAAATCTGCTGCAGGATATCCAATCCAGCATCAATTCGACAGAGCTGGCCAAACGGCGCTTCCGGGACATTGCGGGTATTGCAGGACTGGTCTTCAAAGGCTACCCCGGCAACCGCAAGAAGGAAAAACACCTGCAAAGCTCCGCACAGCTCTTTTTCGAGGTGTTCAGCCAGTACGAACCGGATAACCTGTTGCTGCTGGAAGCGCACGAAGAAGTGATGACCTTTCAACTGGAGGAAGCCCGCCTGCGGGAAGCCCTGGACCGGATCAACACCCAGCAAATCATCCTGACCAGGCCGGGCAAACCGACGCCTTTTTCATTCCCGATACTCGTTGACCGGCTGCGGGAAAAGCTGAGTTCCGAAAAACTGGAAGACCGCATCCGGCGGATGACCTTGTAAGCGCGATTACCAGAAAAGGGCGTGCAGTTTTACCTTGCCCAGTGTGTTCACCTCCAGCGCCGGGGCCGGTATCTTGATGAAATTGGCGATGCCCAGCAACGCTTTCACAAATCTGCTGCGTACCGGCAGGCGCGACAGGTCGATATCGGGAGACAGGTAAAACTGGCGATATCGCGGATACAGGTCGGTATCCAGGCTGAATTTCGCGCCGTTATCGTCCTCCCAGTCATTGGCAAAACCGCCGAAAAGGTTCTCGGCGCCGTAACCCACCGCCACATTCAACCAGGCCGGCCATTTGCTGTCTTCGGCGGCGAACGAACGGACATTTACGGACGCCCACACCGTAAGCGCATTATAATCCTTGAGGAAGGACTCAGCGAGGCTGTAGCCGTACAGATCGTCGGCACGCGACAGCACGGAGGTCTGCACGTTGCCGTCGAGGGAGATCAGGGGCTCATTGGAATAATGCGGCCGGTAGGTGGACGAGGCTTTCACCAGGATCCGCTGCTCGTCCCAGGCCAGTTGCTGGGCCGTGAACAGGCCGCTGCCCATGAGGTTGAAACCCGCATCCCACCAGGAAAAGCCCCACTTGGAAGAGAAGCCGTCCATGGTTTCCAGGGTGCCTTGCAGGAAATTGGCTACGGCAAAGGCAGTCCATGCAGAAGCGCGGGGTTTCATGCCGGTCCACCGGGCGCCGCTGTACAACAACCGGGTTTCCGTAAAGGTGGTCAGAAAATGCCCGGCCTTGTCCATCTGCATCCATTCGCCGCCGTCGTTGAAGGTGTGAAAGCCGACCAGCTCATAGTCCTTGTACCAGGTATTGTACAATCCGACCGAAAAGGCCGCGTAGGTGGCCGCTCCTCCGGCAACGCAGGTATAAAAACGGCTTTTATTGAGGGTGTCGGCCGGAAGCAGCCAGGTTTGGGCCTGCAAATATTGGATTGCTGCCAGAAAAGTAAGAAACAGGAAGAGGCGTTTCGGGATCATGTGCTTGGGATGGTTCAAATTGAAGTTGAAAAACGGCCGAATCAACGTCCAAGTTACGATTCTCGGGGCGGATGGTCAAAAACCGGATAAAGACTTCATATTCCGGTAACGTTCCGGATTTTCAAAGGATTAAGCAATAACCAATCCGCGCGGGCAACCGCCTGGATTGGGGAGGCTTAGTGATTCGGAGAAGCCGGCCCGGTTGTTAGGCCGGCTTTTCTCTATTTCCGCATGCGGTTATTCGCCTTTGTAGAAGGGCAATTTGGTCACTGTGGCGGACAGTTTTTTGCCGCCGACCGAAATCCCGATGGCCGTTCCTTCGGCCGCATAGGCTTTATCCACATAACCCATGCCGATGGGGCGATCGAGCGATGGGGATTGGGTGCCGGAGGTGACAACGCCGATGTTTTCGCCCGCTTCATTTTCTATTTCGTAACCGTGCCGGGGCACGCGCCTGTCCTCCACGGTGAATCCCACCAGTTTTCGCCGGAGGCCGGCTTCTTTTTCCCTGAGCATGAGGTCGCGACCGATAAATTCACCTTTTTGCAATTTGGTGATCCAGCCCAATCCCGCTTCCAGGGGTGAGGTTTCGTCGTCGATGTCGTTGCCGTAGAGGCAGTAGCCCATTTCGAGGCGCAAGGTGTCGCGTGCGCCCAATCCGGCAGGTAAAATGCCGAGCGGTTTTCCCGATTCGAAGACGGCATCCCAGATCTGGCTGATCCGGTTGTTGGCAGCGTACAGTTCAAACCCGCCTGCTCCGGTATAACCCGTTGCGGAGATCAGCACATTGTCGACTCCGGCCAGCCGGCCTTTAGTGAAGTTATAATAAGGTATGGCCTTCAGGTCGATGTCCGTCAGCGGCTGCAATGCGTCAATGGCTTTGGGGCCCTGTACGGCGATGAGCCCGCTTTCTTCGGAAATATTGATCAACCGGGTGTCGAAACGGTTGTGGCCGGAGATCCAGTTCCAATCCTTTTCGATATTGGCGGCATTGACCACGAGCATGAAGGCCTGTTCGCCCTCGGCGCACATATCTTCCGGCAGGCGGTACACCAGCAGGTCGTCCACGATGCCCCCTTTGCCGTTCGGCAGGCAGGAATACTGGGCGTCGCCGGTTTTCAGTTTGGCGGCGTCGTTGGAAGTGACCCATTGAACAAGGTCGAGCGCTTCTTTGCCCCGGACAATGAACTCGCCCATATGGGAAACGTCGAATACGCCCACATTGCGGCGTACATTGAAATGTTCTTCCTTGAGGGATGAATAGGTGATGGGCATGTTATAGCCGGCAAAGTCGGCCATTCTGGCGCCCAGGGCGATGTGTTTTTCGGTTAGCGGCGTGTTTTTCATGGTTATGTTGGCGTGAAAAATATTCTGAGAACCAAGGATTATTCGTCGAACGTGATTTTGCTGATGCGGTCGCCCGGCATGATCCGGTTGACGGCTTCCTGGCCGTTGATGACCCGGGCAAAGATGGTGTAATTGCCGTCGAGGTGCGGGGCAGGCGATTGGGTGATGAAGAACTGGGTTCCTTCCGTGTGGTTGCCGGCTGAGGCCATCCCGACCAATCCTTCCTTGTCGTAATGCATGGGCGAAAGCTCTGAGCGGATGGTATAGTCCAGGCTGCCGTAGCCGTCACCGCGCGGGCACCCGCCCTGGATCACGAAATTGGCGACTACCCGGTGGAATGCCTTGTCGTTATAAAAATTCGTCTTGCCGAGTTCTACGAAATTGATCACGGAACCCGGAGCGACGTCCGGCAGCAGCTCGATCTGGATATCGCCTTTATTGGTCGCAATGGTGGCCTTGAGCGTCTTCAGGGTGGTCAGGATATCCCATTTGATGGGGTGGTTGTAACCCGGCTTTTGCCCAACCGGTTCGGGCAAACGGTTGAAATAGGCGATGGTTTTCTCAAGGTCGTTATAGGTTTCCACCTCCTTGGGCATAGCCAGTTTTTGCAGGGCTTTTTCCAGGACTTTGACGCTGTCGGCCAGGTTTTTCCGGTATTCCCTGGCCGGATTGCGCAGGGCGTTGGCGGCTATCGAAACGGATCCGGCGTCGCCGCTCCGGATGGCTTGCATGAAAAAAACGCCCAATTGGCGTTGAATGGACCGGCTGCTGGATTTGAAGAAGGCATCAAAACCGGGGTCGTCACTGATGCCGGCAAGGGCTTCGATGCTGGCGGTCCGGACGACCTGATCCGGGGATGCCGCACCTTCGCGCTGGATGAAGTTGAGGTTCCAGCCGAATTCGGCCAGCGACTTCAAGGCAGTGGCTTTGTCGTACGGCGAAACAATATTCTTATACATATTGCGCAATTCGAAATTGACGGTATTGCGCTGATCGACAAAATGCACCGGCAGGTGGCGGTTGGCGGCGGCGTACATGGTCAGTTTTGCGGGAAAGGCCATGCTGTCCGTCCGGCCCCAGGCCCAATAATCCGTGGCGTCTTCCGGCGTGCCGTTTTCCAGAAAGAACCGGGCCGCTCCCAGGGAGACGTGCGGATTCGAGGATTTCAGCGCAGACTTGACGAGTTCTTTTACGCGGGCGTACTCAAAATTGCTCAGCGCCCTGAGAATATTGCATTTGACGCGGAAATCGCCGTCCTGGGCAAAGATCTGTTCCAATGCGGCCAGTGCCCGGTCTGTTTTTAATTTGCCGAGGGCCAGGCAGAGCGACATCCGGATATTTTCAGCCTTTTCATTCATGGCCGCCTGGATGAGGTTGCCTTCCGCTTCCTGAAACTGGATGTTGCCGATCCGGTAGAGGTAATTGGCGCCGATCAGCCGGACGCTTTCCGGGACCGCCGGACTGGTGGTCAATTCAACCATCCTGGCGGTGGCTTCTTCTCCGGTGATTTTTCGCAAACCGAATCGGTAGATACCCCAGGCTTGCCCCTGGAGCAGCAGGGTGTCGGTGGGCCGGTAGGTCTTTGTCGTGGCCAACAGCTTCAGGTAATCGGGCGAAGCGCATTTGCCGACGGCTTCCAGGATCGCGGCATTGGCCCTTGCGTATTGCCCGGCTGTATCCGTTTGAACGAATGCATCCACGAGGTGGGCTTCAGCTGACACCGCTCCGGTCTGACCTATCGCAAAAGCAGCGGCTGCGCGCACCTGATCGATATCGTCGGCCAGGAGGGTATACAGGCTGTCCAGCGCCACCGAATCCCGGATGGACCCGAAGGCCAGGGCGGCCAGGTACCGGTAGGTGGGGTTGGGATCCTGAAAATAAGTATACAGGCTGTCGATCATGGCCTGGTCCTGGAAATTGTGGATTTGCTGGAAAACAGGGTCTTTATAATCGACGCTGATCTCCTTCAATTGGGTTTTCTGGCCGGGAGGGACGCAGGCGCTTATGGTGCAAACCAATGCCAAAATGCCGATAATGAGCCGGTTATTCATATTCAACCTGATAATTAGGAGCGTAAAAATACGGTAAATATTCAAATGGATGCGGTTGCCGGCGAATCGTCCGGCATTTAGAACAATGTTCCTTTTCAGGCGTTTGATAGCAAATGCCAAAATCAATGAATCCGGAATACAATTCCCTGACGCCTGAAGAAGAACGGGTCATCCTGCACAAGGGCACCGAAAGGCCGTTCACCGGGGAATACCACGATTACAAGATCGACGGGGTATACCTTTGCCGGCGGTGCAACGCTCCGTTGTACGATGCCCGCGACAAGTTTGATTCGGGTTGCGGCTGGCCCAGTTTTGACGACGAGATCCCCGGGGCTGTAAAACGGGTGATCGACGCCGACGGCCGCCGTACGGAGATCATCTGCAACAACTGCGGCGGGCACCTGGGGCACGTTTTCATCGGCGAACAGCTGACGGAAAAGAATACGCGTCATTGCGTCAATTCCCTGTCCATGCGATTCGTGCCCCGTGAAAAGTGGGAAGCGATGAAACCGGCTGAAAGGAAGACGGAAAAAGCGGTTTTTGCGGCGGGCTGCTTCTGGGGCAAAGAATACTTCCTGAGCCGGATCCCCGGGGTGATCGCTACCCGTGTGGGGTATACCGGCGGGACCCAGGCGAATCCGACCTACAAAGAGGTATGCGCCAAAACCACCGGACATGCCGAAGCCGTTGAAGTGACCTATGATCCCGAGCGGGTATCCTACGATCAACTCCTGACATCATTCTTCGATATGCACGATGCGTCGATCGACCGACGCGATAACGGAGGCCAGTACCGATCGGCCATTTTTTATGCCGATGACACCCAGAAGGCGCTTGCCGAATCGCGCGCGAAGTCGCTGGAATCGGAAGGAAAGACCGTGACCACAGAGATTGCTCCGCTCTCCGGTTTCTGGCCGGCGGAAGCCCGCCATCAGAAATACTGCGACAGCCACGGCCTGACGCCGGCTACAAAGCCGTCAGCTTGAACAAAGCCGCCGCAATAGCGGGCGCCAGCGCTGAAATGATCATGAGGTGGTAATACCAGCGCGGGACATTTGACCGCTCGACCAGTTCGATGATCAGCGATAAGACCAGAATGGCCAGGCAAATGCTGCCCAGGATGACGCTGAGCAAGGAGGCGAGATAGGGATAGATCACCCAAAGCGCCAGGTAAATGACGATCTGCAACAGCAGGATTTCCAGCATGCGTCGGCGGCTCATCTATTTCAGTTCAGCGGGAATGACGGAAAGTATTTCCATTTGTCGGTTGCGAAGCACAATGACATCTATCTTTCGCCCGATGGTCGTCTCATCCAGCAATTTATGCAGGTCGTCGATCGATCCGACGGGTTTGTGATCGAAGAGCAGGATGACGTCTCCTTGCTGGAGTCCGGATCTGGCGGCCGGGCCATTGGGCTCGATCTGCTGCACCAGGATGCCGGAATCCCTTTCCAGCTTGTACTGCCCGATCAGGCCTTTCTGCAGTTTGACAACCTGACCGGCAATCGCGATGAATCCGCGCCGCACCTTTCCGGTAGTGAGCAGTTTGCCGACCACATATTGCGCCAGGTTGGACGCTACGGCAAAGCACAGGCCCTGAGCGGGCAGGATCACAGCCGTATTGACGCCGATCACTCTGCCGCGCGAATCGACGAGCGGTCCCCCGGAATTCCCCGGGTTCAGGGCTGCATCGGTCTGAATGACATCGTCGATCAGGCGGCCGCTTTCCGACCGCAGGGTACGCCCCAGCGCGCTGACCACGCCGGCCGTCAGGGAATACTGAAAGCCGTAGGGATTGCCGAGCGCGATGGCGAGCTGACCTACCTGAAGGGTGCCGGAAGAACCGAACTCAACGGTGGACAGGTGGTGCGCATCGATCTGGATGACGGCGATATCCGTTGCGGGGTCGTCGCCGGCTACGTGGGCGGTGAACTGGCGCCCGTCCTGCAGGTTGACCTCCAGCTTTTGAGCGCCGTTTACGACATGGCTGTTGGTAACGATCAGTCCATCGCTGGAGATGATGAATCCCGAACCGGATCCGTAGGGGCGGTTGCGGGCGGAAGAGGCCCTGCCGGTTTTTTCCACCTTGATATGAACGACGGCGTCGCTGACCTGCCGGGCCACACTGACTACGGTTCTGGAGTAGGCGTCCAGCAGGTCGGCGTCGCTGTGATTTTTTTCCTGGGCCGGCCCTTCTGCGGGGCGGCTGTCGTCAGAAGAAATGTATTGTATCATAATGGATTTTGCCGGCCAAATCCATGCCAAATCTCCGGATTGTCAATTTGGCATGGAATTCAGCCGGAAGCCATTAATTGTTACCCAGGATCAGGGGGAGGCCGTCGCCGCTGCCGCCGACCACGATCACTTTGCTGTTGGGCGAATTGGCCAGTTGAAGGGTGGCTTCAATGCCTTTGTCCTGCAGGATTTTATCCGTCAAACTGGCATTCAGGATCTGGTTGGCTTCCGCTTTGGCACGGGCTTCAATGATCTTCCTTTCGGCTTCCTTGCGTTCTTTTTCAAGGCTGAACTCCATCTGGAAGGCTTCCTGCTCTTCCTGGAGCTTGCGCTCGATGGCGGCTTTCAGCTTTTCCGGCAATTCAACCTGGCGGATCAGCACGGCATCGAGAAGGATAAATTTCTTTGAAACCGCTTCGGAAGTCCTTTGGAAGATTTCATCCTGGATGGCTTCCCTTTTGGTGGAATACAATTCTTCCGGCAGATATTTGCCGATCACCTCGCGGGTAGCCGACCGGATCTCCGGCTTGAGGATGCTTTCCTTGTAATTGGTGCCGATGTCTTCGTGCAGGTAGCCGATCTTGTCTTCGGTGGGTTTGAAGCGGAACGAAAGTTCAACTTTGATATTCAAACCATTTTTGGACAGGACCTCCATGGTTTCAAAGTCTTCCTGGATCCTTACGTCGTAGATGTACATGGTGTTCCATGGCGCGATCACATGGAAACCCGGGTAGTAGATATGCTCCTTATCCAGGCCGCCGCCGAATTTCTTGAACAAAACGCCGTGTTCGCCGGCATCGACGGTCAGGAAGGTGGCTGTGGAAAAGATCAGGATAAAGATCAGCAGGATAGCGCCCATAATGCCCCATTTGACGAGGCGATTCTGGTTGCCGTAATTTCTGGTGGTATCACTCATTGTTGGTTGTTTTATCAGTATTTTAAAATTTCAACGCTGCAAAAATCAAAAATCATAGCTTTAATTTCATTCTTAAAAGTAACAAAAAAAAAGCAGACCGGTATGATTTTTTCGATCCACGCAAGCGAATTGGCGATGAAGCAATTGCCTCAGACGGTTACCTTTTGTTTATATTGCGGCCATTAACCTAAATATGGATTAAAATGAAACATTTATTGGTTACCGTGTTGGTGGCGGCCCTGGTAGTAGCCTGCGGATCGGAAAGCCCTGACCAATCCTCCGGCAATTCTGCAACGGCTGAAAAAGCTGCCGCTCCGGCTGTCGACGGAGAAAAAGTCTATAAGCAGTATTGCATTGCCTGCCATGGGTTGTACGGGGATATGGGCGCCAGCGGCGCTTTCAATCTGCAGGTCTCGGCCCTTACGGCAGATGAGCGGGTAAAGGTGATCACGGAGGGCAGAAACGCTATGGTCAGCTTCAAGACCCTGCTTAACGAAGATCAGATCAAGGCTGTTGCCGCGTATACCATGACCTTAAAGAAAGAGGGCGAATAATCCGTTCACCCATTGACCGTTAAGGAATCGTTATGCATCCACCCAATCATTCCGTCAGCCGGGAAGCCAGCATTCTGGTTACCGGCGGAACCGGCTTTCTGGGCAGTTACCTGCTCCGTTACCTGCTGGCTTACGGGTACACCAATATCAGGGCTTTGTGCCGGCCGACCAGCGACTTTGCACTGTTGGATGGGGTCAGGGACCGGATTGATTGGGTGGAAGCAGATATCCTGGACTTTATGGACGTCCAGGAGGCCGTTTCCGGTGCAGATCGCGTTTTTCATTGCGCGGCATTTATCTCCTTTCACCGGGGTGAAAAACGTAGAATGATCCGGGCCAACCGGGAAGGGACAGCCAACGTAGTGAATGCCTGCCTCTACGGTGGGGTTAAAAAAATGATCCATTCCAGTTCCATTGCCGCTCTGGGCCGCGGCAAAAGGGAAAAAACCGTTACAGAAGAGACCAAGTGGGAGAATAACCCGAATAATTCGGATTATGCAGTCAGCAAATTCCTGGCCGAGCAGGAAGTATGGCGCGGTTTTGAAGAAGGGCTGGACATGGCTATTGTCAACCCCAGCCTCATCCTGGGCAGCGGTAATTGGGTCGGATTCAATACCCAGCGGATTTTCAGGCTCGGATTGCAGGGATTTCCGTTTTACGCTACCGGCGCCACCGGGTTGGTGGATGTCAGGGACGTCGCCAGGATGATGATCCATCTGTCCGAAAGCCCGATCAGCGGAGAGCGGTTTATTTGCAACAGCGCCAACTGGTCGTACCGCAAACTGAGCAGCCAAATCGCCGAAGAGCTGGGCAAAAAACCGCCGGCCATTCCTTTCGGCCCCGTGTTAAGGGCGATTGCTCCCCCCTTGATCGGAATCCAGAGCCGGATAACCGGGCGCACGCCCTCCGTCACCCGGCAAACGGCCCATCTCACCAGCCTCGATTATGCGTTTGACAATGGAAAATCCCTGAAAGTATTGAATTGGAGTTATATTCCTCCTGAACTGACGATCCGGCAAACCGCCGCCCAATTGATGGAGGCCGGCAAGGATAGCTGGAAGCCGGGCGTATTGGAGCTTTACTGACCATACCGGAATACCAGCATGAACGCCTTCAGGGCTGAATTAGAACTGAATAACCAACCAGTCCAACCCCGCAACCATTCTGCTGGACGGCGTTACCATCAGCTCTTCAACGGCAAACGCCATATCACCCCAGCAAATCGCCTTTATCGATGTCATACGCGGGCTTTCCGCCAGCTCCATTTTCGGCGCAGAGGGCCGGGGGGGCGTCATCGCACTGTATACCTATCCGCCGGGGCACCGTTCAAAGGCGGTTTACGACACCGAACAGCCGGGGATTGTCCACCTGCGCCACCCGGGGTATTACCAGGCCAGGGCCTTCTACAACCCGGTATACGACACCCCTAAACGGGAAAGCGACAAACCGGATTACCGGACGCTCCTGTACTGGAATCCTAAAGTCGCCGTAGATGAGAAAGGGACGGCAACCCTGGTTTTTTATACAGGCGACCGAACCTCAACATACCGGATTCAACTGGAGGGCATGACGGGCCAACGGGACCCGGTGGTGATTACCGGGTATTTCGAGGTTCGTTGATTGGGGCGGGTTAATAGCCTGTCTTGATCAGCTTACAGGTATGTACTTTACCGTCAACGCTGTACAGGCGGATGCCATAAATACCCGCTGGAAATTTACCGACGTACAAATTCCCGTCGGCAGCAATGGGGCCCTGGTCCACCAATTTCCCGTCCAGAGAAAAAACGACGTATCTGTCGAGGGTTAAAAAAGCGTACTGCCGGAGGATTTTGACATAATCCTTTGCCGGATTAGGGTACAACAATTGATCAGGGAACGGATTCGGGTCCTGAATGCCATTCGGGGTTTGTTCGACGCTAAAGGCGCCGATATCTGCCCTTGTGCCGTCGGGATCAACGGAAAAAAACGGATCACCGGCATCGATGCAAGGCGAGCTTTCGCTCAGGTGAAAATCGAAATGCTCCGGATCGGCAAACATGGGATCCGCATCAAAATTGCCCGCACCGGGCCACCCGCCCGCAATGGTATTATATCGGGCGTCGATCGTGGCTTCAGCGTTATTGAATACATAAATCCCCGAGGCAACCGAAGGCCCGAGGATGATGTTATTGGTCAGCCCGGCAATGGATGCGGTATCCAGGGCCAATTCGCCTGCCAGGGTATTATTAATGGCGGTTAGGCTGGAATTGAACAGGCGGACGGATGCGGTGTATGGCGCGAGGTCGAAATGCCCTTCGGCAATGACATTCCTGAAAAGGTCCAACTCGCTGCTGTCCGCTGAAACGCCTCCGCCCTGGAAGACATATCCGCCGGAAATATTGCGTATGGCGTTTTTATGGATGATCAGAGCGGAACGGTGGCTGACGATACCGCCCAGCTTTTTAACGAAAAAGCACTCGATGCTGTCTATTTCGTTCTCAAAGATCCGCGCCCCGGAATCCCGGCAATAAATTCCGCCGAAATCGGAATAGTTAAGGGCCCTTCCCCTGCAATTCAGGATCCGGTTGTGGTGAATGAAAGGGGACGCGCCCAGGCAAACAATGCCGCCCCCGAATTCGGGCCATTGTATGGATTCGTCATGGGTGCCGTTCACCAGGGTAAACCCCGTGATCTCGGCGTATGAAGATTCTCCCTGGTCCAGCGTTATAACGGCTGTATGGTTGCCGCCGTCAATGATCGTTTGAGCTATGAAGTCTGTTGACCCCGATGTCAGGTAAAAGGAAGCCAGCACGATATCGAGGCCGTTAAAATTGAGATTCTCGCTGTAAACGCCGGGGCTCACCAATACGGTATCGCCCGCCGCGGCATGATCAATGCCGGCCTGAATGGTCGGATAGTCAGCAGGAATCCGGATTGTTTGCGCGTTAGCGTTTGCATAGCCTATGCACCAGGTCAGGAGAAGTAGATATTGGGTCCGCATGATCTTTTTTTTCCTGTACGGTCAAAAGAGTGGAAAGGGTTGCCTCCGGCGCTCACTTTTTCAGATCAATGCGGACGTAGGGAACCTGAGGCAGCTGGAAGTAGCGCTTCGGCAAGCGGCTCGCCGGAACGCTGGTCGGCGCGAACTGGACGCTCAGGAAAAGCTTCGGGTCGGCTATCTTTTTATCCCAGTTTTCACCCCAGTCCTCAAAATAGAGCGTTGCGCTGTGCTCAGGACCGTCAAGGGATGTCAGCAGCAGGGTTTCTACGCCGGATGCCCAGGGCAACCACCACGTATTCCAGTCAAAATCCCGCATATGGGCCATCAATTTCCGGTTGTCCGGATGCTGTTCAAAAATGGCTTCCATCTGGTCGAGCCGCTTTTCGAAATAACGGTGCCTGTTTTTCATTCGGTCAAGGCCGAACAAAAGCAGGGCTGCGACAATTCCTGCGTACGCCATTTTTCGTTTGGGCAATAAAAAGAAGGCGACCGGCAGGCTCCACACCAGTCCCAGGTGCGCCAGGTAGCCGTCGAGCATAATGTAGATCGGCGAATCCAGGTAAACGTGCAGGACCACAACAAGCAGCAGAATGCCGCAGAAACTCAGGAAAGTATAAAGGGCTGTGAATCCGCGGTCCAGGAAGACCAACCAGATGAGCAAAGCCGCAAAAACTGCAAAGGGCAAAGCGTATTCGGTCTCAAAAAACCAATTCACCCGGTTGGTGACATAATAATCGCCCCAATTGTTGATGACTTCCCAGATATCTTCCAACGGCGCGGACCGGGCGGACTCATAGGGGTTTTCCTGAACCACTTTGAATTTGAAAGCAAAAGCGGCAAGGGTCCAACCGATCAGAACCCAGGCCTCCGGATGGAGCCACCGGCGGCGGTAACACAGGTCAAAACCCAGAAAGACCATGGCCGAAACCCCGATAAACGGGTGCCCGACCAGCAACAGGGCTGCCAGCCCCATCGCTATGAGCGTGTCTGCCCAGACCGGCATCGGAAACCGCTCTTTTTCCCGTGTGACCCAACCTGCCAACAGCGCCAGCAGCGCCATGGAAAGGACGATCTCGCCTACCGGTCCGTAAAATTTGTATCGCACGGTCAGGCAAATGGACAGCGCCAGGAAAATGCCCGCCCTGATGTTTCTCAACCCGTACACGAGGATGAGGTATGCCGAATAAAAAAACAGCACAAAGGAAGCGGAATAGATCATCAGGACCGCTTTCAGGGACAAACCGGCCTTCACGGCCAGCAGCGGCAAAACCTGGGTCGCATAAGTGAGGAAACGCCCATGCCCCGTGTAGAAACCCTGATTGACGATCAGCTGGAAGGCGTAATTGGCCGTATCGAAACACAGCATCCTTTCCCGGTAATACACCAGGCTCAGCAACAGCATCAACCCGAAATAAACATGGCCTGCCCATATCCAGAACCGGCGGTGCTGGTCGGGCGAGAAATCGCGGGTCAAAAATTGCTGGATTTTCATCGGGAAAGGAAATGAAATTGAGGGGTGAAGATAAGGTGTTTGTGGGAAAAATCAGGCGAATTCAAAATTGGCCCGGTTTTTGTTTTTTCTGTTAACCGTAGTTGATAACCTGATTATTTTCACTTAAATGAGCTTCAATAAGCCTGTTGAGAACAGCTTACCGCAGGGGTGCGGCGCTGTTCCGGAGCGGTATTGGATCGGCTCAAAATCACAAAAACTATGAAACCTATTTCTGAGGGGAGGCAAACCCGGAACCGTTCCTGGTTCTGGCTGCAAGGAGAGAGCGGAGCAGGACCCCCACTCCGGCGATATGTTATCCTGGCCGGGTTGTTGATCTCGATTTTAAGTACGACCCAGGCCCAGAATCCGATAATATATCTTGGCGCTTCACCCGGAAGCCCCGCGCAGTGCAATTGTCTGAACAACAGTACTCAGGCGGGCAACGGCCAGTTCAGCGAAACCGTCAGCGTCAATTCCGATCCGGGAGAATCCTGGTCGGTCAGTGCGATAACCGGACTTTATTCCACAGGCAGCCCGCCGCCGCCGGCTTCTCCGGTACCCATCGGTGTGGGCGTAACCCTGACGGAAACCTCGCCGGGCGTTTATCAATTGAGCGGTAAACATGTGGACGGGGCGGGCTTTTCCATTTCCGTGACCAACGGTTCGGAAACCCTCACCATCGCAAACGCCTGTTATTATCCCCACCCGCAGATTGTGGGGCTCCCTTCGGAATTGTGCAAAACGAGCCTGCCTGTGCCGCTTGTCGGGAACGCGGGCGGGGTGCAGGGGAACAGCATGTTCCAGATCGACGGGCAGCTGGCCACGGTTTTCAATCCGCAATTGCTTACGCCCGGTTTGCATACGGTCACGTATACCTTTGACGCCGGGACAGGTACGCCCAATACGGCCAACGACCCCGGCTGCAGCGCCAGCGTGAGCCAGTCGGTATTTTTATACCCTGAGCCCAACCTGGTGACCAATTTCCAGGTCAACGTACCCCTGAACAGCCAGTGCAAGGCGACCATTGTGCCGAATATGATCCTGGAAGGGGACTATCCGTGCATCAACGACGATTATGTCGTCACGATATTCAACCAGCAAGGGCAGCCGATCGGCAATATGGTGACCGGTGAACACGCCGGTCAGTTGCTGATGGTGCAGGTCAGCTCGCTCGGCGGCGGATATACCGGCGTCGGCAGCATCCTGGTGCTGGATTTGCTTCCGCCTTCCATCGAATGTACGGACAACAACGGCCAGGGGTGGGTCAACCAGCAGGTTCAGTTCCTGCGGGATACCCTGAACAATACCGACCCGAATTTTCTGCCGACCAATTTTGCCTGTCTGGCCAATCAGGTGAACCCCAGCGCCAACCTGCATTTTTACGAACTGACGACCTTTTCGGTCAGCCAGGCGGATGTTTATACCTTCGAATTATCGACACCCTTCGGCTTCGGTGCAGCGTTGCTGTATCCGGGCAACTTTAATCCCATTGCCGGGCCGTGCCAGAATTTTATGGCGTCTGCCGTTCATGTGGATCCGGGGCAAGGATATTTCACCAACCAGAACAATATCGTCCGGCTGACGGCGCCGCTGCAGGCCGGGCAAACCTATACCCTGCTGACCACGTCCGCTGTAGCCGGTTCGACCGGACCGTTCACCTGGGCGGTATACAGTTCGGGGCCGGGCCTGATTGCCAACACGCCGGCTATCAACGCTCAGGTAGCGCAACCGCTGTTTTGTTCGGATTATCAGGCGCTGCTCAATAACCCCGCCAACCTGGCGATAACGGGCCAGCCGAACGTAACCGATAATTGCAGCAATACAAATCTTACTTTTCAGGATGTGCTTCTGGGGATCCCCGAATGCGCGGATGTCATCATCAACCGGACCTTCACCGTATCGGACGGATCGGGCAACCAGGATCAATGCACCCAGGCCATTCACCTGAAGCAGCTAACGTTCAGCGATATGACCCTGCCGCCGAAAAATGTGCTGCTGGATTGCAGCGGCAGCTTTGCGACCTTGCCCAGCGGTAACCCTCATCCCTCGGTAACAGGGTATCCGCTGGTCCAATCGGCGTTCGGGACCTTTTACCTCAACCCGGTTTATTGCAATCTGCTCGCCACCTATTCCGATCAGCCCAAGGCGAATACCTGCGACGGCTCCTACCAGTTTGTCCGCAGGTGGTTTATCATCGACAATTGCTCGGTATCCAGCACCATCCAGTACGACCAGTTTATCCGGGTCAGCGATATAACGCCGCCGACGGTGGTATGCCCCAATCCGGATGTGAACATGGACGGACAGCCGGATACGATCTATTACAATACCGGGAACAATGATTGCACAACGGCGTTTCTGGCGCCGCTGCCGATCGTTTCCGACAACTGTTCAAGCTGGGAGGTCCTGACGGAGATCATTACCACCTCGGGCAACCAGACGCAGGTCCTGACCACCATTCAGCCGGGAGCCGACCGCACCGTATTCGGCATTCCGGTCGGGTGCCATCAATTCCGGTTCAAGGTAACGGACGATTGCGGCAATATGACCACGCTGTTGTGCCCCTTTTGTGTCAGGGACCCGGTGGAGCCCGTTGCCGTTTGCGACGACAACATCACCGTAGTGCTGAACAATAACGGATACGGTTCCATCTCGGCAGCGGATGTGGATGAAGGCAGTACCGATAATTGCGGCGTTTCAAAAATGGAAGTGCGGCGGATGATCAGCCAGAATCCGGGGTCCTGTACGCCGGTAGTCCCCTATTTTACCAACTGGGGCCCGTCGGTGGAGTTCTCCTGCTGCGATGTGTCGAACCTCGTTCCGGTTCAACTGCGCATCACCGACGTGTACGGCAATGCCAATTCGTGCGAAACGCTCATTACGGTCAAGGACAAGACCATCCCGATTTGCGTCGCGCCCAATCCCGTAGTGACCAATTGCCAGGACCTTCCGCCGGATTTTGATCCGACGGACCTCGGTCAGCTCAGCCAGTTGTTCGGGAGCTTTTCGGCCCTTGACGTTTGCGGCGTGCAATCATCAGGCGAATTGACGCCGGTAGCCACCCTGAACAATTGCGGGGCGGGCACCATTCTGCGCCGCTTTCAGGCCGTGGATGTCAACGGCAACGCTTCACCGGTTTGCCAGCAGACGATCAGCATTATTAAAGCCTATGATTACCAGATCAGGTTCCCGAAAGACGCCTCAATGGTTTGCGGAACCCCCATTCCGGATACCCTGATCGTAGCGGGCAGCGCCTGCGATAATTTTGCCATCAATGTAGAAGAACAGACCTTTTCGGTGAACGGCGGGCCTTGTTACAAGCTCGTTCGCACCTTCCACATCATCAATTGGTGCGAGTACGACGGGTACAGTGAGCCGGTTACGCTTGGCCGTGATGAGGATTGCGACAACAACGGCGGAGACGAGGACCTTTGGGTGATCGTCAATAGCCAGGGCGCTTTTCTGGATCGCGACAACCAGCTGGGCAACAACCAGCCGCCTGCCAATGCACGCGGTAATTTCTGCAACCTCGGCCCCAATCCGGCCGGCTATTGGCGGCAGATCCCGTCGGTAGGTTACTGGATCTATTCGCAGACCATCATGGTCACCGACGATACGGACCCGCTGGTTCAATTCTCTCCGACCCAGCCGTTCTGCAGCGTCGACAACCAGCAATGCCTCGGGACGGTCACCATTCCGTTTACCGTCACGGAAACCTGCTCGCCCAACGGCGTCACGGTGAAGGTATTCAGGGATTTGAATGCGGACGGCATCCTGGATGGCGAGGTAACGGCTTCCGCCCTGACCGGCAGTTATCCGAACTATACCGCCAGCGGTAATTTCCCGCTCGGCAACCACGCTTATCAGGTGCGGGTGACCGACGGCTGCGGCAACCAGACGGTCATCAACAAGAATTTCCAGGTAGTGGATTGTGCGGCGCCCAGCCCGACCTGCATCAACGGGATCAGCGTAAACCTCAACCCCCTGCTGCCGGGCATTGACGCCGATGGAGACGGCAACGTCGATGCAGCCGCCGTTTCGGTGTCGGTCCAGGATATGCTGGCGGGCGCCCAACCGCAGGATTGCAGCGGGCCGCTGCAGTTTTCGCTGCACCGGACCGACGAAATCACCTCCGGCGCAGATACCCCGAACCCTGGGCAACAGGGCCAGATCTTTACCTGCGACGACATCGGCACGGTTATTGTCAGGGTATATTCATGGGACAGCGCCGTGAATCCGAATTTGCCGCAGCCGGGCCCGAACAGCAGTTATTGCGAAACCTATATCATCGTACAGGACAACCTGGGCGCCTGCCAGGCTCAGGTCACCATGGGCACTGTGTCCGGGATCATCCATACCGAACAGGGCGTGCCGGTAGAAGGCGTCCATTTGCAACCGATGACCTCCATGCCGGTCATGGCCACGACCCAGGATAACGGATTTTACCAGATTGAAGACCTGGAAAGCGGACACGGATATGATGTAACCCCGACGATGGAAGCCGATTACAAAAACGGGGTGACGACACTGGACCTGATCCTGGTGGCCAGGCATGTGTTGGGCAGCCAACACCTGGGGACACCCTACCAACTGATCGCCGCCGATGTGAACCGGTCAAAAACCATCTCGACCCTGGACATTATCCAGCTGAGGAAGCTCATCCTGAACATCACCGATGTTTTTCCCAATTCGCCGAGTTGGTGTTTTATTCCGGAATCATACCATTTTCCGGATCTGACCAACCCCTGGCTGGAAGATTTTCCGGAAAGCGACTCCATCCCGCAATTATCGGGCTCAATGGCCAATCGCGACTTCATTGCCGTCAAGATCGGCGATGTCAACGGTTCGGCACAGGCCAACGCACTGGCGGTGGAGAACCGAAGCGGGCCTTCGGAAACCTGCTACCTGAACGTGGAAGAAAAGCAGGTGGATGCCGGAGAATGGTTCACGGCTGAATTCACGGCCACTGCGCCGGAGCTCATTGCAGGCTTCCAGTATACCCTGGAATTCGACCCCGATGAAGCGGAGCTGGTGGGCATATTGCACGGTCTTGTCCGCGATGAACACGTAAACCGGCAGGCGGAGCAGGACGGGCAGATCAGTTTCAGCTGGGATACCCAGGAACCCGGATGGGCGATTGGAGAAGAAGTGGTCACGGAGGCGTTGTTTGCACTGCGCATGCGGGCGAAAAAAGCGCTCAGGCTCAGTGAACTGCTGAAAATACGGTCCAGGCCGGTGTTCGCGGAGGCCTACACGGTTTCGGATGAGAGGATGAACCTCGACCTGCAATTTACAGGCAAAGAGGTGGAAGCTGACGGATATGAACTGTTCCAAAACCGCCCGAACCCGTTCACGGATGAGTCGATCATTGACTTCACCATGCCGGAGGACGCGTCGGCCCGGATCAGCATTTTCGATGTCAGCGGCAAGCTGCGCTGGAAAACGGAAGGCCGGTTTGCAAAGGGTTACAACCGGATTGTGGTCAAAGCCGCCGACCTTGGGCAAGCCCAGGGGGTGTTGTACTACAAGCTGGAAACCGGGTCGTTTACGGCCACCAGAAAAATGATGCTGATCGCGCATTGATCGGCGGTTTCAGCCATCTTTAAGGATTTTGTTTTCCTAATTCATAGGAAATGGGTTTTTCGGCCCGGCGTAGAACTGACGCCGGGTTTTTATTTTTTATACCCTGAAACACAAGTGCGACTAGATCGCTGATTGGAAACCCTGAATATATTTTAAAAAAAATAATCTGAAAAAATTGGTTATTTGGGAAAATTGCGCCAACTTTGCCACGTTGTTTTACCCCCCCCTGTATCAATACAATTACCGTCCCTTCGCACACTACCTCGATTTGAGTACGCCGTTTTTTACGCCGTAATTTTGCTTACTACATAAGGCTGACTAATCCTTCCACCCAAACAGAACACTATAAATTATTTTTTCAAAGCAATTTGGTCGCGATCGGCGAATCGCCATGATCATTGCATGGGCTGTATTGTTTATAATTCCATAAACTAGTACGTAATAACTGTATTTCCTATGACAACACTTACTCGAAAACAAGTTTCAACCTGGATCCTCGGCCGGACCGTCAGTGCTGACGTGGTCTTTGGGTCCCCATCCAAGAAATGTGCAGGTACAGGTATCTGCAAAGTTTCTACCCGTTCGGAAGCGCTTATTGATCCTGAACTGCCGTGCTGCAACAAATCAGCTGCCGAAATAGGCATCTGCAGGCAGGACCGGCTGGTGTTCCGGATTGAAAAACAAGGATTATGCGCAAAACTGGTCAACAGCCAGTTCGCTTTCGGCCGTTTTAAGATGGATGAGAGCGTTTTTCTCCCCCTGTTCGTTTCTGCCGCATTCAACCTCCCCCCCATTCAACTGACGGCAGGTGTTTTCCCGGTTCAATTCCTGGAAGATCATATTGAAATAGAGCTGCGTTTCCAACAAGCCTGATTTAAGGCAAACTTAATCTGTCAAGGTAGGGGTCCGGGGTTTTACTACACCTCGAATTTCCTATCTTTGGCTGTATGAAACGCATAAGCCTATACTTTCTGATTTTCGGTCTTCCGTTGGCGGCTGCTGCCCAGCTGTCCGACAATTTTGCGGACGGTGATTTCAGCGCTGACCCCGCGTGGTCGGGGGATGCGGCCCGGTTTGCCGTCACCAACGGCGAACTCCAGCTGAACGACGCTGCGCCGGGCGGCAACAATACGGCCTATTTGTACGTACCCGCCGCTACTTCGACGGATAACGCCACTACCTGGGAGTTTCTGGCGCGGCTGGAATTCGCGCCCTCGACCAGCAATTTCGCCAGGGTCTATCTGGCCTCCTCGTCTCCGGATCTGTCTTCGGACCTGAACGGCTATTACATCAAAGTCGGCGGCATATCCGGCGATGCGGATGCGCTGGAATTGTACCGTCAGGACGGCGCAACTTCTGTCATGCTGTTGGGCGGAACCGCCGGTGCGGTCGGCCTTGACCCCGCGCTTGCCCGGGTTCGGGTTACGCGCACCGCAGGAGGCGAATGGGCCCTGTTTGCGGATTATACCGGCGGAACCGATTATATGCCGGAAGGCACGGTCCAGGACGCTACTTACCCCACGGGGGCTTATTTCGGCGTTTATTGCCGTTATACGAGCACCCGAGCCCAGTCCTTTTTCTTCGACGATGTTTATGTCAATCCGCTATTTGTCGATCAGACGCCGCCGCAAATCCTATCGGCTTCAGCAACCGGCGCAACCCAGCTCCGGGTGCAGTTCAATGAAGCGCTGGAGGCAGGGGTTGCGTCGCAGACAGCCCGGTATGCGGTGAACAACGGGATCGGCGCCCCCCAGACTGCGGCGCCGGATGCGGCCAATCCGACGGTCGTTGTGCTCACGCTGGCCAACCCGCTGACCAACCTGGGGACCTATACGCTCACCGTGAACGGCCTGTCGGATCAATCCGGCAATGTGGCCGGGGAGCAGACGGTTGACTTCACTTTTCTGAATGTGGAGGATCCGATACCCGGCGACCTGGTGATCACGGAGATCATGGCCGACCCCACGCCCGTTGTGGGGTTGCCCTCGGCGGAGTTCCTGGAATTGCATAACCGGTCGGACAAGGTGATCCAATTGGAAAACCTGCAGTTGGCGGCCGGCGGTTCTCCGCGGCTGCTCCCTGAAAAAGTGATCCTGCCCGGCGCCTATCTGATCCTGTGCGATGATACCGATGCTGCCGATTTCACAGCTTTCGGCGATGTCCTGGCGCTGACCAGTTTTCCGCAGCTGACCAATGGCGGCAGTGAGGTTTCCCTTTCCGGCGTTTCCGGCGAATTGCTTTGGCGGACCCGGTTTGCACTCGATTGGTATGCCGACAATAATAAATCCGACGGCGGCTGGACCCTGGAGCTCATTCAGCCGGAAGGCCCGTATGACTGCCGCGGCAACTGGCGGGCTTCCGTAAACCCGAAAGGCGGAACGCCTGGGCAACCCAATTCACTGCTCGGCACCGCACTGGAAACGCAAGGGCCGCAATTGCTGACGGCTTTCCCCGAAAATACGTCCGAAGCCCTGCTGGTATTCGATGAAGCCCTGGACCCCGCAACCGCAGAAGACCCGGACCAGTATTCGGTGGACGGCGGATTGTCGGTAGTGGATGCGTTTATCGAAGACGATGAAAAAAGGACCGTCCGCCTGATTTTTTCCGGCACTTTTCAATCCGGACAAGTGTATAACCTGACCTTGGATCCGACCATTGCGGATTGCCTGGGCAACCAGTTGGGGCAGACCGGATCGGCCCGCCTGGGCTTGTCCGAACCGATGGAAGCCGGCGATCTGGTGATCAATGAAGTGCTGTTTTACCCTGAGGTCGGAGGGGTGGACTTTGTGGAGGTCTACAACCGTTCGGATAAAACCCTCAACCTAAAGGGGCTTCAGGTGGTCAATAATTATATTTCCGGCAGCAACCGATCGAAAACCCTGGCCTCGGATTACCTGTTGTTCCCCGGTGAACTGGCAGCGATCACTTCCGATCCGCTGGATATTCTGGCCCGATACGACGTGCCGCGCCCGCAGGCGCTCATCGCCAATGACCTTCCGACCCTGAGCTCGGATATCGGAAACGTCAACCTGGTGTCGCCGGCATTCGTTACCGTCGATTCCTTTGACTACGATAAAGATTTTCATTCGCCGCTGCTGGACGACCAGCGGGGAGTTTCCCTGGAGAGGATCAATCCGGATTCTCCCACCCAAGGCCCGGACAACTGGCATTCGGCCGCCGGCACCAAGGGGTTTGCTACGCCGACCGGGGTCAATTCCCAGTTCTTTGCGCTGGAGGGCGCCGGTGAATCGGTGATCAGCCTGACCAACCCCCGGTTTTCACCCGATGGAGACGGAATTGAGGATTTCCTTTTGCTGGAATACGAAACGGAACAACCGGGTTACCTGGCCAACGTCCAGGTCTTTGACGCTGAGGGCCGGCTTGTCTGGCGGATCGCCCGAAACGAATTGCTGGCCCAGAGCGGCCAGCTCAAATGGGACGGCTACACCCTGGAAGGCAGCAAGGCGCGGATCGGGATCTATATTGTCTGGATCGAATTGCATACGCCCGACGGCGACGTGATACATCAAAAAGAACCCTGCGTGGTAGCCGGCCGATTGGATTGATCCTTTCCGAACGCCGGCAGCCGGGCCTTACCCGAAGGGATAGATCATAACTTCGGCAAATCCTTGGATAATTGCAGGATTATTACTTACATTGTTTCCGCCTTTAAACAAATACCTAAAGCGACTAAATATGCCAAATGTCCTCGGTCACAGTCTGCTGACAGATTTCGAAATCAGCTTATTTCGCTCAGGCAAATACTTCAGGGCCTATGAAAAAATGGGCAGCCATATCATCCAGGTTGACGGGCAGTGGGGCGTTCAGTTTTCCGTATGGGCGCCCAATGCCAAAACGGTTTCAGTGGTCGGTAATTTCAACGGGTGGAACCGCAACAGTCATCCCCTCATGCCGCGTTGGGACGGTTCGGGGATCTGGGAGGGCTTCATTCCCGGGATCGGCAAAGGCGAACTGTACAAATACGCCATTCTGTCGCCCGACGGCCGCAAGCTGAGCAAGGGGGATCCCTTCGCCTTGTTCTGGGAAATCCCGCCCAATACCGCCTCCATTGTCTGGGAGTTCGACTACAAATGGAAGGACGACACCTGGCTGAAAGACCGCAGGAAAATTGCCGGCCTCGACAAGCCCTATTCCGTCTATGAAGTGCACCTGGGCACCTGGAAGAAAAAGGCCGGCGGCGCCGAGTCGATGAGCTATAAAGAGCTGGCGGACGAGCTGACGGCCTACGTTTCTGAAATGGGCTTTACACACATAGAGTTCATGCCCGTCATGGAACACCCCTATTTCCCCTCCTGGGGGTATCAGGTCACCGGCTATTTCGCACCTACCAGCCGGTTTGGGTTGCCCGACGATTTCATGTACCTCGTCGACCGGCTGCACCAGGCCGGTATCGGGATTATCCTGGACTGGGTGCCTTCCCATTTTCCGAATGACGCCCACGGGCTTGCCGACTTTGACGGGACCCATCTGTATGACCACGCTGACCCCAGACAGGGTTTTCACCCGGATTGGAAAAGTTGCATCTACAATTTCAGCCGCAATGAGGTACGATCGTTCCTGATCTCCAATGCCTTGTTCTGGCTCGATGTTTACCATGCTGACGGACTCAGGGTCGACGCCGTGGCCTCCATGTTGTATCTCGATTATTCCAGAAAAGAAGGAGAATGGGTGCCCAACAAATACGGCGGAAATGAGAATCTGGAAGCCATCTCGCTTTTGCGGGAGTTCAACGAAGCGGTATACAAGGAATTCCCCGACGCCATCACCATAGCGGAAGAGTCGACGGCCTGGAGCGGCGTTTCAAGGCCTACTTATTCCGGCGGGCTCGGTTTCGGGATGAAATGGATGATGGGCTGGATGCACGACACGCTTAATTATTTCAAACACGATCCGATCCATCGGAAATTTCACCACAATGAGATCACTTTCAGCATGGTTTATGCCTTTACGGAAAACTTCATGCTGCCCCTTTCCCACGATGAGGTCGTTCACGGCAAAGGCTCCCTGATCCAGCGCATGCCGGGGGATGAATGGCAGCGCTTTGCCAACCTGCGGCTCATGTACGGATACATGTTCACCCATCCGGGGACCCAGTTGCTCTTTATGGGCGGTGAGTTCGGCCAGACCAGCGAGTGGAATATCGAAAAAGGCCTGGCGTGGGAGTTGTTGAAATACGATTACCACAAGGGGGTCCAAAGCTGGGTCAAAACCCTGAATCATTATTACAACGGTCAGCCCGCCCTGTTTGAAAAACAGTTCGATCATGACGGGTTCGAGTGGATTGACCATCTGGACGGCGAGAACAGCGTGATTTCCTATATCCGTAAAGGAAAGGACCCGGAGAAGCCCGTGATCGCAGTGTGCAATTTCACCCCGGTGGTGCGGGAGAACTACAAGATCGGCGTGCCTTTTTCAGGCAGCTACAAGGAGGTGTTGAACAGCGACAGCAAAGCCTACGGCGGCGCCGGACTGATCAGCAACGGTACGGTCAAGAGCATTCAGGAGACCCGCCACGGCCGGCCGAATGAGATCACGCTCACGCTCCCGCCGTTGTCCGTTCTGATTTTTGAGCGGGTAAAAGGCGGCCGGTCAAAAAAGAAAGATTGAGCCTTGACGGGCAGCAGGAAAGATTTTACAACCGTTTACCAACTTTGAACATGGCAACCAGGAGAACCTTCATCGGGCAAACCTCGAAAGCGGCGGCCGGTATTTTGTTGCTGCCCGCTCTGGATATCCAACCTTTTTCCATTCTGCGCGGCGGGATTCCGCCCAGCGACACCATCCACGTCGGTGCGATCGGCATCAACGGCATGGGGTGGGCCAATGTCAAGAGCGCCGTCCGGGTGCCGGGTGTGCAGCTGACCGCGCTCTGCGACGTGGACCAACGCGTACTGGATCGCCGGATGGGTGAACTGGCGGGTATGGGGATCGACGGCGCCAAAGTGGAAACCTTCAGGGATTACCGGAAAATGCTGGAGAAAAAGGACCTGGATGTGGTCATTGTCGGCACCCCCGACCATTGGCACGCCCTGATCATGATCCACGCCTGTGAAGCCGGGAAGGATGTATATGTGGAAAAACCGATCGCCAATTCCATCGGCGAAACGGACCTGATGCTGGCCGCCGAAAAACGCTACAACCGGGTTGTACAGGTAGGGCAATGGCAGCGCAGCCAGCAGCATTTCAGGGACGCCATAGATTTTGTGCACTCCGGCCAGTTGGGCAATATCCGGACCGTAAAAGCCTGGGCTTATCAGGGGTGGATGAAACCGGCGCCCGTGGTCCCGGATTCTGCACCGCCCGCTGAGGTCGATTACGATAGGTGGCTGGGCCCTGCCCCGAAAAGGCCGTTCAATGAAAGCCGGTTCCATTTCAATTTCCGCTGGTTCTGGGATTACGCCGGCGGACTGATGACCGACTGGGGTGTCCACATGGTGGATTACGCGCTGTTCGGCATGAAAGCGGGAATGCCGAAAACGGCGGCCGCGCTGGGCGGCAAATTTGCCTATCCGGAGCTGAGCCACGAAACGCCGGATTCTCAAACGACCATTTACGAATTCTCCAATTTCATCCTGATCTGGGAACATGCGCTTGCCATCGACCTGGGGCCTTACCGGAAAACCCAGGGCGTCGCCTTTGTGGGCAACAACGGCACCCTGGTGGTCAATCGCCAGGGTTGGGAGGTGATCGAGGAAGAAGGCTCAAAAAGCAAGGTTGCCGTACCCTGGCAGGACGCTACGCCGGATCCGGTGCTGCGCCATTGGGAAAACTTCATTTCGGTGGTCCGGTCCCGTAAAACGGAAGAGCTGAATGCCCCGCTGAGTGTGGGCGCCCATGTCGCGAAGGTCTGTCAGATCGGCAATATTGCCTATCGCAGCGGCAAAAAACTGGACTGGGATGCCGCCAATAACCGGTTTACCGACAAAAAGGTCAACAAGCAATACCTGCAGGCCAAATACCACAACGGCTATTCGCTGCCCAAGGTCTGAAAAGGATCAGTTCAATACCTCCATCAGGGTGCGGAAGGCGACGTACTTGTCGGGATACCTTTCGGCCAGGTCGCGCTGGAGGCGTGGGGCGTGGTTCGTCTGGTAGGATTTGAAGGTCGCCATATCCGGGCTGAAATACTGGATGGCGTAGGTGACGCCGTGTTCGTCATCATCGCCCAGGATGCGGCAGAATTTGTACTCCACAAAACAGCCGGTTCCCATGACTTCCGGGATATGTACTTTTTTCATCCACCACATCCAGTCAACATGAGCGGTGTGGTCGATCTTTATGGTCACATTGTAAAGGATCATGTTTATTCGCTTGATTTTTGACCGTTTTTGAAAAGCGCGAACAAGTCTTCCGATTCGCCGTAAGCGAGCGCCTGGTTGACGCCGAAATCCCAGGCGTCTTCTATGCTTTGTCCGCGGGCGATGCCGCCGTAAAACCCGGTGGCGAAGGCGATTGCCGCCTCGTCGCCTACGTTCCAGGTGGTACCGATGACGTAGGGCACGACCTCCGCCACTGCCCGGGCCTGGGCCTCCGAATAACAAGCATTGAAGATAACCGCCCGAATGTCGATCTTATGCCGTTCGACCATGGTTTTGAAGATCCGCCTGATCACGGCCGATCCTACAAACAGGGTGTCCCGCTTATCTTCATCAAACATCAGCAACCCCGAATCGGTTTCTTTTTTTTCGGCCGGCGCGTCTGACAGGTCGAATCCGCGGCGGACCATTGTCTTAACCTCGGCCTTGTCTTGCTCGCCATGACCGGAAAAATGCACGATGTTGGGCTTTTCATCGATCAGCGCGTCCTGGAATTCGGTCAGCGTGACCGCTTTTTTATGGCGGACGAGGAATTGGCCGGGTTCGGATTTCTCGCTGATGCGGGCGGAAATGCGGCCATATTCCTTATCCAGCTGGAGGGCGGCCGTCCCGCTCGGGTTGGCGCTCAGCATCAGGATGCGGGTTACGCCGTCGCTTTTGGGCGCTGCGGGCGTCGGGCCGGCTGCCGAGGGGCTTGCGGCGAGGTCGAGGTTAACCTGTTCCAGGATGTCGTTGTTCCATCCCGGGAACTCTTTCAGGGTCTCTTTCAGGGAGTTGCGGAGCCTGTTTCGGGTTCTTTGGTAGAATTCGTCGCTCAGGGTACCTTCGCTGAGCTGCCGCTCATTGCTGTGGAATTGACCGGAAAGGTTGAACAACATGTTTTGTTGCCGGCTCAGGCCTTGCTCTTTACTCAGGAGCAACATCGCTTTGATGGCCTCTGCCAGGTCGTCCACCAGGATCATGCGCAGGATTTCGGCAATATTCATTTCAGGGTAAGGTTAAAACGGTAAAAATAGGAAATGCCTTCAAAGGAACAAAGACCTCAGTTCGCCGAGGATCATGGCGGTAGCGCCCCAAATGACTTTGCCGCTCACATCGAAATAAGGGACGTTGCGCAGGGTGACGCTCTGCATGACCCGGATATCGGTCATTTTGACGGTATCCGGTTGGAGAAACCGGTCGAAAGGCGACTCCAGGATAGCGGCCACCTCATCCGCCTGCGGGACAAAATCGGGTTTGCTGCCGGTGAATCCGACAACAGGATGCACCAGAAAATTGCTGACCGGGATGTACAATTCGGTAAGGGCGCCGGCCAGGGTAACCGTTTCAGGGGGTACGCCGATTTCTTCATGCGCTTCCCGGAGGGCGGTTTGTTCAAGGGTGCCGTCGTTGGGATCGTACTGTCCGCCGGGGAAACTGATCTGTCCGCTGTGGCGGTCGTTGGGATTGCCGGAAGTGCGTTCTATGAAGACCAGGTTCCAGTCATTACCCACCGGATAAAAGAGGACCAGGACGCCGGCCAGCCGGGCATCATGCGGCGCGGGCACGTAAGTGCGCCGCGCTACATGGGCCATCTGGTATTGCGCTTCAGCGCCGGGGAGCGGTTTTTTGAGCTTGTCTGTTAATTCGTCGATAAAGGATTGCATGGGTGCAATATCGCGTTATCTTGACGAAGAAACAAGGACTTTTCTGGTGGTTACGCTGCCGTCATGTTCGCCGGCCAGGTGCAGCAGGTACAAGCCGTCCGGCAGGGCGTTGGTCTGGATTTCCTTGCGGGTCGAACCGGTGGGGAGGAGACCGCTCCATAGTTCGCGACCCTGCAGATCCCGGAGCGACAACCGCCAGTTTTGGGCGGACGGCGCCTCCAGTTCAACCGTAAACCGGCCGTTATTCGGATTCGGGTACAGGTTCAGGCCTTCCAGGGGCTGCGGTTCGACCGTAGCGACGGGGGCATTTTCATCGATCCTGATGTTGAATTTCATTGGTGAAAGCCATCCGCCGGTACCGTCCTCCACCAGGAAGATGAAGTCGTCGAACAGGGCTTCGTCGCCGTTGTGCTCGTAATACAGGTTGCCTGCATTGATGGTGGATTGGCGGAAATGGCCGCCCGTTTCAAGCGGTTCGCCTGCGAGGTAAAGCGTGCCGTGGTTCGGCGGCGTAACGATGGTATAGGTCAACTCGAGCGGGCCGTTATCCTGGTCAAGCACCTCAAGCTGATTTTTGGTAATGGGGTTGGCGCCGGCAGGCGGAACATACAGCGTATCGTTCTTGATCAAAGCCGGCGGTATGGCCGAACCTGCGGCGCAGAATTCAAGTTTCCAGGCTTGCAATGCCCCGGAGGCGCCGAAGCCTGCGGTGGCCACTTTGACCCGCATTTTCCAGGTCCCGGCCGTGTTTTCACCGATAAAGGCCGCGAGGGGTTCAACCGGTTTGAAAACGATGTTGTCGTCCGGCGGGCAGGCGATTGGATTGGGCGCGTCATCGTCAAAACCCAGGGCAATGTCGACGGTGTTGCCGCAGTTCTTGTTGAAGAGAATGACTTCCGTACCGGCCGGGCTGATCAGGGTTACCCGCAAGCTGTTGACGGGCTGATAGGTGGCCTTGAAGTAGGAAACATTCACGTCGCTGATGATGCCCTGCGAGCTGATATGCAATTCGGATTCTACCGTAGGCAGGCCCGAACCGGAAATCGCTTTGGGAATATCCTGCGACTGGAATGCGCTGCAGTTCACGTTCTGGGTGTGGAAGGTGAAGGGCTCCGTCCATGGTCCGGGGCCGCATTCATTCACGGCGCGGACGTGCCAGTAGTAGAGGACATTTTCTTCGAACAGGCCTTGCGGGTTAAAGGTGGTTTCCGCTACGTTTGAGGCCGTTTCCACGGTCGTGGCGCCGAATACCGGTGAGGTCGCCATTTCCCATTCATAATACGCGGCATTCTGCGAGCCTGCCCAGTTGAAGGTTGCGGAAAGGCCGACGCCGTCGGTTCCGTTGATGGGTTGCTGCAACGCCAGTTCGCTGAAATCCGTCGAAACAAGGTCGACGACCAGGGAGAAATTGATCGTATCAACGCCGTCCACGTAGGCCTTCAGGGGCAGCTCGTACAAGCCGTTGGGTACATCTTTCTCGAAACTGAGTTCAATAGCTGCGGATTCGCCCGGTTGTATTTGCCCGGCACTGAACTGGAAGGTGATCCCTTCCGGGAATGGCGCGGCGGCATCCAGCTGAATCGGCTGATCGAAACCCAGGTAGGCAATGGATTCGATGTCGAAGGATTCCGAGGTCGGCGTACAGATCTTGCGGTAGGCCGAGACCGGTTGAACCGCAAATCCGGGCTTGGTAGCCGGGTCGATATGGAAATCGGCGTTTGAAATATCGAAGAAGATATTGCGAGCGCCTTCCACCCGCACCCGTGCCGAGTCGCTCGTGATGTCGGGTACCGGTACCATGGCCGAACCGTCATTGGGCGTTTCCGAGATCAGCGTATAAGGGTAAGTGTAGCCGCCGTCGGTCGAAAGGCGGATATTGACCATCTTGCAGTTCACCAGTTCTCCGTCCGTATTGGCTACATCCCAGGTGACTTCCTGGTAGGTGCCGCCTTCCCAGCTGACTGCCGCGGTGTTGGGTTGGGTCACCAGGAACGGCCCGGCCGTTGCTGTAGACCGGAAACCGACCTCTTCCCAGACGACTCCCGAAGCGCCGGGATGGTTATCCCGAACGGTGCAGCGGAAATTCAAGGCCCTTCCGTAGGTCGGCAATACTTCCCGGATATCGGATTGGTTATTGACGATCAGGTTCATGCGGGGGAATACCCGGGTGGGGCTGGCGGTCGGCTGAAAGCTGCGGAAAGAAGGAGCATCGCCGGTCGGACTGCCCAGATTCGACGTAATGCCCAGGTTGAACTGTTCCCAGCAGTA
Source organism: Lewinellaceae bacterium (assembly GCA_020636325.1). Classification (GTDB taxonomy): domain Bacteria; phylum Bacteroidota; class Bacteroidia; order Chitinophagales; family Saprospiraceae; genus JACJYC01. Next base: position 401,293 of record JACJYC010000002.1, on the reverse strand, counting down.
GGAGACCACGTCTTCATCTTCATCCGAAGCGGAAGCCGTCAGCTCAAACGGGGTACTTTTAGGGATGTAAAATCCGTCTTCGTACGGCAGGGTGATTTCCGGCTTATGGTTGTCGGTTGTTTCCAGGGTGCCGCAGGTACTGCCGGTCCCAAACCGGCTGTAGTTGATGAATTGTTCGAGGGAGGCCGAATGGTAGTAATCATCACTGTCAAATGCGACGTTCTGGGGGCCGCATGCGCCTGCGTAAGACATGGTTGTCGTACCCGAGCCGGGTTCGAATGCCGTTCCTGACGCGGCCTGTTCCTGCCAGTCCGGGCAATTGCTGAAGGTATGCGAAGCCGAGAACTGGTGGGCCACTTCATGGGTCATCACCCGGCGTACAATGGCATTGATATTGGGGGAGGAGTGGCAGGTAACGCCGCGGTCCTTCCCGCTGGTGCAGGTAAGCCCGCTGACCACGCCGCCCACATCCGAACATCCGCCGGTGAACACATGCCCCAGGTCGTAAGCTGTCGGCGGGATGCCGGCGATATCGTTGATGGCGGGTCCGTTTTGCGAAAGCAGTTTCAGGCCCTCATCTGAATTGATGTACGGATCGGCATCCGGGTTGAGCCAGATGAGCTGGTCGTTGTTTTCGATCAGGACGGCCCGGACGGACACTTCGCGCTCGAAGGTCTCGTTTAACCGGTTGACGGCGGTGACCATGGTGGCCAGAACGGCAGGAATGGTATTGCCGTGGAATTTGCCGTATTCGCCGGTACAAGCCAGTGCCAGGCGGTAGATCCGCACGTCCTGAAGGTCGGCGCTGCCGCGGGCATGTCCGTTGTCCAGGGGCGTATTGCGGATCTCTTCCAGCAATTCGTCGTGTTGGACGGAAGGCTGGTATCCGCAAATCATCGGCGGGATCAAATCCTGGTTGACAGCCACATCGCGGGTGAAATACACGGCGTAAGCATCATGACCGGCCTGGTCGAAGGGGTCGATGAAGACCTCTCCGTATTTGGTCTGGAGGGTAGCGTGAAAGCCCATCGGGCCGTAGTCGAAGCGGCCTGTACCGCCCTTGTTTTCGATACTGATGGCGCGAAAAGACTGAATTTGCGGATAACGGGCGGCCAGACCCGGCGCCATCACCGGGGAGCGCTCCACTTTAAACCGTTCGGTACCGCCGCCCGGCAGCGGGATCTCTATGACAGGGCGTCCGCCGCCGCTGCGTTCATCGGGTGCAAACCGCAGGCTCTCCTGCAGCTGGTCCTGATCAACAGCCACCGTGCGGTATCTGGTCGGCCAGGCTTCCTTATCGCCGAAGCGGGCCAGGGACGGGCTGACTTCGATATCTTGCCAGAAATTTTGAGATTGTGCGGAGAAGCTTGCGAGGCAGAAGAGGGCTGAAAAAAACAGCAGTGTATTTATTCTTTTCATTTTTTATTTTGATTCACACTGAATTGGGACACAAAAATAGGAAAACACCCTTATGCGGACACATAAGGTTTTAGGCTATTTTGTCGTGAAAGTTACCGACGAATGATTGCGGAGCGGGTCAATTGCGATAATCCAGGGGCGGTTTCCGGTCGCCCAGCAAGGATTCGTATTTGAAGTTGTCGCCTCTCCTTTCGAGCAATTCGGTTTTGGCCTTGTCGTTGAGTTCGGGATGCCTGATCAGTTCCATGGCGGAGAGCGCCAGCGTTTTGGCGGCCACCATCATGCCTTTTGTGCCGATCCCCGTACCGCCTGCCGCTACGGCCTGCCAGCTGTGCGCGGAGGTGCCCGGCGCCCAGGTTGCGGCCGTCATGCCGGCAGTGGGTACCGCCCAGCTGACGTCGCCGACATCCGTTGAGCCGCCGACGCCTTTTTCTTCCACGCTGAAGGGCTTGACCTCGGCGGCGGATCCGATGGTGGCGCCGCCGGGATTATAGGTGGTCATGATCTTTTCGGCGAAAGCCTTTTCCTCATCGGTATAAACGACCCCGCCGACTTTTTCGAGCTTATTCTGGATCACTTCGCCCAATGTCCGGTTGGGCAGCAGGTTGTAGATGCCGTGAATGACCTCATAGTCCATCCGGGTGCCTGTGCCCAGCGCGGCGCCTTCGGCCGCTTTGACCACCCGTTCAAAAATGGCCTTGACCTGCTCCATGTCCGGATGCCTGACGTAGTAGAAGACCTCTGCGAATTCGGGCACCACATTGGGCGCTTCCCCGCCTTTGGTGATGACGTAATGGATCCTGGTTTCCTGCGGAACGTGTTCGCGCATCATGTTGACCATCATGTCCATTGCCTCGACCCCATCGAGCGCCGACCGGCCGTTCCACGGGCTGGCCGCTGCGTGAGAGGCATTGCCGTAAAACCGGAATTTGGCGGATTTGTTGGCCAGGGAAGAACCGGCTACCGCGCTGTTGCTGTTGCCGGGATGCCAGTGTAAAACGGCGTCAACGTCGTCAAACAGACCGGCCCTCACCAGGTAAACCTTGCCGCCGCCGCCTTCTTCCGCCGGGCACCCGTAGAGGCGTACGGTGCCGGAAAACTTATTCTCCAGGAGCCATTTTTTAACGGCAATGGCTGCCGCTGCGGAAGCCGTACCGAACAAGTGGTGACCGCAGGCGTGGCCGGCAGTGCAATTTTCCCGTTCCTGCCGGTAAGGGACCTTGTCCTGAGAAACCCCGGGGAGCGCGTCGAATTCGGCCAAAATGCCGATGACCGGTTTGCCTGATCCGTAGGCGGCTACAAAAGCGGTGGGGATTTCGGCCACGCCGGCCGTTACCTCAAAACCCTCCTTTTTCAGCGCTTCCTGCAACAGGGCCGAGCTCTTGTACTCCTGATAGCCCAATTCAGCCCATTCCCAGATCTGTTGCGCCATGCCTGCAAATTGCGCCTGCCGGCTATCCAGGAATTCCATGGTCATTTTTTCCTCTTTGTCGGCCATAGCTGCCTGGCCGAAAACGGAAAGGACGGCAAAAAAAACCAGGATGAAAGCGGGAAGTAAGGCTTTGCGGATCATTGTATTTGTTTTTTAATGTGAAGTTCGATGTTTACGGCAATGCAGCAATTCACCCCCAATGTTCCAGTATCCTGGGGCCGAAGACCAGGGCGCCGACTGCCGCCGCGCCCAGGGCCGCCAACAGGACGGCTGCCGCTGCAATGTCTTTCGCCTTTCCTGCAAGCGGGTGAAATTCGGGCGAAGCCAGGTCGGTCAGGTATTCCAGGGCGGAATTGAAAGCTTCGGCCGCCAACACGACGGCTATCGTCAGGGCCACCAACGCCCATTCACCGGCGGAAATGCGGAAATACCACCCGGCAGCGATGACCGCGACCGCAGCCGCTGCGTGTATCCTGGCATTGGGCTGGGAAACAAAGAGGTCGGCAATGCCCCGGAAGGCGTATTTAAAACTCAGCAATCGCTTTCTGATCATTTATTTGCGGGCTTTCTGAGCGCTAATCCACATAGGCTTTCCGGCGGACCAGCGTAAAAAAATCGTTGTCCAGTTCGAGATATCCCTGATCATAACAGTATCGGTAGACCTTGCCGGCCCGGGTGATGTATTCGTTGGTGAAATAGCTGAAGCGAAACCCTCTTTCGAGCAATTGTTCGCGGTGGACGGTCGCCTTGCCTTCCGGGTTCAGTTCTTCCAGGATCCGCCGGTTCTTCCGGAGGATATTGTTGATGTTGCGCACAAAGTTGGTCCCGTCGCTGTTTAACCGGTTGTTATGGGCGCTGCGGCATTGGTCGGAGCAGAATTTTTTATCCGCCCGGCCCAGGAATTCCTCCTTGCACTCCAGGCACTTTCGCTTCTTCATAGGCGCGTATTTCCGGGTTAAAATAGGAAAACTTGGCGGAATGGGCAAGCCAAAAATTCAACGCAAAAATTCGGCGTCGTTCAGCAGGAGATAATTGGCGCCGACGTCGATCAGGGCGCCGTTGCGGAACACGCCCATGAAGATCTCTTCAAAAAACGCGCGGCTTTCTTTTTTATCCATTCTGGAAGCTGCAAGCCGGTTGTACAGCAGCATGCCGCCGGGAGCGAGCAGTTGCTGAAGGGCTTCGAGGAAGGCGAAGCGTTCGAAATCGGACGGGACGACGTCATCCTGGAAAACGTCCATGCAAATGAGGTCGAATTGCCGGCCGGCCTGGCGGACATAAGCGAAGGCGTCGGCGCAAACGATTTCGACGGGCGACTGGATAAAGGGCAGCGCATACCGGCCGGCCAGGTCGATCACGGCTTCGTCGATCTCGACGGCTGTATAGCGGAAGTTTTTACCGAACCGGTGTTCCAGCACCGTGGGAATGCTGGCCAGCCCGAGCCCCAGGACCAGGACCCCGGCATCGGTCAGCCGGTCGAGGCGGATGCGTTGGAAGGCGTGCACAAAATTGTCGTACCGGTCCTCATAACTGTAAACGGCGTGGGTGGTACACAGCTGGTACCGCCCACGCCGGAGGCTGATATGAAGCTCGGGGTTGAAATCGCTTTCCGCACTTTCTATTTGGATATCCCAAAGATAGCTCAGGCCGCGTTTCCAGAAGGGCTCACTATTCATTCTGATACGATGCCTCGGATATTCCAGTTAACGCTTTCGCCGGTACGGTCCAGGTAGGTATCCCAGAGGCCGTCGGCGGATTTGAAGAGCCAGTCGCCGCCGGACTTGTTAGGGCCTGCGTCGCAACCGATGGATTGCTGTACGTCGCTGTGGGTTATGGCCAGGCTGATCCAGAGGTCGCCGTCCGGGATATCGACGGGGGTGGTCAGTTTGTGTTCATTCCAGGTGAACGACTTGACCTGGCTGGTTACGGTTGCGCTGTAGAGGAGCGAACCGGGTTCGCCCGGCGTCCCTTCGCTGTAAACCTTCAGGATGGTGGTTGCCGCTCTCGGGCCGTTGTACCACTGCACCGATTCCAGCTGGCGGCCTGCAAATTTGGCGGTCTGCTGCGGGGTGAACCGGACGGCCAGTTCGTAAGCGCCGGCTTCCAACAGGGGGCCTGACTGGTTTTCGCCGTCCAGCCGGAGGGTATTGTCCAGCGGGGCGTCTTCTTTGCAGCCGAAAGCGAGCAAAACCAGCGCCAGGGCGGGGAGGATGAAATATTTTTTCATGAACGTTTGCATTTTGATGATCCTGCCAAAATAAGGCATAAGGCTGCTTTTGAACGTTAAAAGGGGCTTAAACCTTGTTAAGGGAATGGTAAAAATTCAAGTCTTCAGGTCCATTTGCCTGTTTCGGTATTTTCGTGTTCGTTTTTTTTCAAAAAATCCAGGAATGTTTCCCTGGGAATGGCCCGGGCGCCCAGGCTTTCGAGGTGTGGGGTTTCCTGTTGGCAATCGATGAGCCGGTAGCCGGAGGAGGACAATCGCCTGACCAGGGAGATGAATCCGAATTTGGAGGCATTGCTGACCAGGGAGAACATGGATTCGCCGAAAAATATCCGGCCCAGGGTCAATCCGTACAAGCCGCCGACGAGTTGATCATCCTGCCGGACTTCTACCGAATGGGCATAACCCAGGTTGTGGAGGTTGACATAGGCCTCGACCATCTCTTCGGTGATCCAGGTGCCGGACTGGCTGCCGCGTTCCAGGCTTTCGCGCGTCCTGGCCTGGCATTCCCGCATGACGACCTCAAAACAGGTATCATAGGTTACCGTGAATTTTTCCTGATTGAAATAGGGGCGCATGCTTTTGGCCACTTTGAGCTCGTCCGGGAAAAGGACGAACCTGGGGTCGGGCGACCACCACAGGATCGGGTCGCCTTCATTGAACCAGGGGAAAATGCCGTTTTGGTAAGCCGTCAGCAGGCGCTCAGCTGAAAGATCGCCGCCGATGGCCAGGACGCCTTCCGGGCTCGCCCATTGAGCGGGGGGGAAGGTGAGGTCTTCATCGTCTAGCCAAAAAACGGGCATGGTTTCTGGATGCTGGTTTCTGGATGCTTGATGCTTGATGCTGCCACGCCGCGGCGTGGTGGATGCTGGTTTCTGGATGCTTGATGCTGGTTTCTGGATGCTGGATGCTGGTTTCTGGATGCTTGATGCTGGTTTCTGGATGCTGGATACTGGTTTCTGGATGCTGCCACGCCGCGGCGTGGTGGATGCTGGATACTGCACTTCGACTGCGCTCAGTGTGAAGATACTGCCCGCCGTCGCTCCTGAGGAGCTTTGGCGGGGGGGTATCAGGCGCAGTCCTCGATGACGGCTGACAGGCCTCGGTCGACCAGGGCATCTTTTTTGGGTTGCAATACGCTTTTGGGAGCTGTTTTGACGGTAGCTTTTCCTTTGGTATGAATGATCAGGGCGAGTTGCTCTGATTGTTCGAGGGTATGGCTCAATACTTCCATGAAGCATTTGATGACCCAGTCAAAGGTATTGTAATCGTCATTGTAGACGATAAGCTGCGCCAGATCTCCTATACCGCTATCCTCGAGATCTTCTTCCAATAAAACAACTTCCTCTTCCTCTGACGGATGGCCGTATTGCATAATCTTTGAGCTTGCTGAACGGAATGGAAACGGAATTCCGGGCCGTTAGAATAATAACTAATTCAAGGCTGTTAAAGTTTCCTTTATCGCCTCAAAGTTAGGCAATTCCCCGGCTTTTTCCAATACTTCGGCATACCGTACCGTGCCCTCCTTGTCGATCACAAAAGCGGATCTTTTGGAAACGCCTTTCATGCCCATGACAAACTCTTCATACAGGGAGCCGTAAGCGCGGGAGACTTCCTTGTTGAAGTCGGACAGGAGCGGGAAATTCAGCTTTTGATCCTCCTTGAACTTATTGAGGGTCTGCGGGGAATCGACGGAGACGGCCAGGATCTGAGCATTGAGTTTGCCGTACATCCCGATATTATCGCGCATGGTGCAGAGCTCGGTGGTGCAGACACTGGTGAAAGCCAGCGGAAAGAAAAGCAGCACGACGTTCTTTCCCCGGTAGTCAGCCAGGGAGGTTTCCTGTTTGTCAGAAGAAAACAGTTTGAAATTTGGCGCTTTATCGCCTGGGATAATCGTCATATCGCGGAGTTGATTTTTGCAAAGAAACGCTAAAATAAATTCTTGGTTCAAGCTGCGATCAAATTGACCGCACTTTTTTATTTATTGGGGAAAGAGTTGTTGTTTTGCAGGAAAACCACCTGAAATGACGTCGGTTCGCCGATCCTATCTTGAGTTGCATTTTGCCGCCCTTCTCTTCGGGTTTACGGCAATACTGGGCGATTTGATCAGCCTTTCTGCGCTGACCCTGGTCTGGTGGCGGGTATTGCTCACTGCGCTCAGCCTGCTGGTGCTGATCCGGTTTGGAAGGACCCTTAGAGGCGTGCCTCGAAAAACCCTGTTCAGCTTCATGGGCGTGGGAATGCTGGTGGCTTTGCACTGGATCTGTTTTTTTGGATCGGTCAAACTGGCCAATCCGTCTATCGCACTGGTTTGCATGGCCACGACTTCTTTTTTCACTTCGATCCTGGAGCCTTTTTTTACGCGCAGGCCGCTCAACTTCGCAGATATTGCCCTTGGGATTGTCATTATCCCGGGCATGGTGCTGATCGCAAACAGCGCCGAGCTCGGCATGATGCCCGGCCTATGGGTGGGGCTTGCGGCAGCATTCCTGATCGCCTTGTTTGCCACGCTGAACAAAATGCTGGTCGGCCGGCTCGATGAACTCAGCGTCACCTTTCTGGAAATGAGCAGTGCCTGGCTCGTGATCGGGATCGCTCTGCCGTTTGTAATGCTCAGCCAGCAGGCGCCCCTCAACATTTGGCCGCACGGCCTGGACTGGTTGTGGTTGCTCATCCTGTCGCTGCTTTGTACCACGTTGGGGTACGTACTTGCCCTTCGGTCGTTGCGAAACCTCACCGCTTTTGCAGCCAACCTGACCTTCAACCTGGAGTTCATATACGGCATCCTGGCGGCCTGGTTCCTGCTGGATGATGCCCGGGAACTGAATCTCAATTTTATCTGGGGCGCCCTGATCATACTGACTTCCGTGTTTATCCATCCATTGCTGAAAAAAAGAGAAGCCCGGAGATCCCGGCCGCTGATCCAAAATAAAGGAAAATGAAAAAAGGAAATTTCCGGCTGATCGACCTGAGCCATACCGTTTTTGACGGACTTGTCACCTATAAAGGCTTGCCGGCCCCGGTGATCTGTGACTACCTGAGTCGCGAAAGATCCCGGGAGCTGTATGAGGCGGGCACCGAATTTCAGATCGGCAGGATTGATATGGTGGCCAACACGGGGACTTATCTGGATTGCCCGTTTCACCGGTATGAGAACGGAAAGGACCTCTCAGAAATCGCATTGGAAGCGGTGGCTGAGCTCGATGGGATCCTGATCAACGCTACCGGAACCATGGAAGTCGGGTTGCCGTTTTTTGAAGGCAGGGACCTGGCCGGGAAGGCTGTCCTGGTGCATACCGGTTGGTCAAAGCACTGGAATACGGCGCAATATTTTGAAAACCACCCTTTCCTGACGGCGGAAGCGGCTGAATACCTGAAGAACGAAGGCGCCGGACTGGTCGGCATCGACAGCCACAATATCGACGATACCCGGACCCAAAGCCGGCCGGTACATTCCATCCTGCTGGGCGCCGATATCCTTATTGTGGAGCATATGGCCCGGCTGGATCAATTGCCCGGATCGGGGTTTGTGTTTTCGGCCGTTCCGCCGAAGGTGGAGGGGATGGGGACGTTTCCGGTCCGGGCGTTTGGGAGGGTGGGAGGGGTGAGAGGGGTGAGAGAGGTGAGAGGGGCGGCAAAGAATTGGGTTTTGCGATGGAAAATCGGACTGCTTTTTCCGATTTTTGGGAAAATGCCTTATTTTGGTTTCTGAAAAAATTATTCCCATCAGCCGCAAAGCGGAAAAAGCAATAAGACATGTACCCGGTTAAACATTTTTTTATTTCTCCCCTGAAGAACTACGGCAGCCTGGAGCGGGAAATCCGCAAAATCCTGAAAGAGCGCAAACGGAGCCGGCTCAGTCCGGGTCTGAGGGTTTACGCCGATGCGGGGCCCGGCGATTGGTGTTGCGAGCGCAGGAAAAATGCATTTGTCTTCTGGATCGTGAAGGGTTTTTCCCTTGCGGGCATATTTTATCCCAATTTTATTATCGATTACGGCAAGATAGGGCGGTGGATGGTTGTCGGGGTAAAGGTGAGGTTCAGCCCGCTGGCTCAAATCCTGTTGATGGGATTTTACGCATTTGTCCTTCATTGGCTCATTACCGGGGTGGTTCTTCCCTGGGACGATGATCTTGTGCTGATGCTTATCCGGATCTTGTCCGGTATTTTGTTCTTTGCTTTTTTATTTTATGCCCCGCTGCACCTGATTCGGAGCCTGAAAAATCAAACCCTGGGTCAACTGAAACAAAAACTGACTTTAACCGAAATTCCATGGGAAAAACGCTCGCTTTTATCGGTCTCCTGGTATGTGCCGTCGGAGTTAACGGACAAGACCTCTCCCTGATCGATGGCCGGATTTTGCACCAATACTGGAAAGCGCGATGGATCGCCTGTCCGGGTGAATCCGTGATCGATTACGGGGTATACCACTTCCGGAAGCGCTTTGAACTGGCGGAAAAGCCCTCCTCTTTTGTCGTCCACGTATCCGCGGATAACCGGTACCGGTTGTTCGTCAACGGCGAACCGGTTTCATCCGGGCCGGCGCGCAGCGATCTTGCCAACTGGAGCTTCGAAACGGTGGACATTGCGCCGCAGTTGAAGCCCGGAGAAAATGTGCTGGCGGCCATTGTCTGGAACGCAGCCCAGCACAAACCCTTCGCCCAGATCAGCTACCAGACCGGGTTCATCCTGCAGGGCAATACGGAAAAAGAAGACGCGGTGAACACCAATAACTCCTGGCGGGTGATCCGCAACCGGGCCTACCAACCGCTGCCGGTCGATATGCGGGCTTTACGGGCCTATTATGTTACCGGCGCAGGCGATGAAGTGGACGGGAAAGCCTATCCCTGGGGCTGGGAAAAACCCGGTTTTGAAGACGGCGAATGGCCGGAAGCCCAGGTGCTTTGGTTTCCTCCAAAACCCCGCACCCTCGGCACGGACGGCAACTGGATGCTGGTGCCCCGAACCATTCCCGCGTTCCCGGAAAGCCGGATTGACGGCGCCACCATCCGCAGGAGCCTGAAGGACGGAATGCCGTTTGGTGCGGCGGATAAACTGCCTGCCCAATTGCCGGCCAACTCAAAGATCTCCCTTTTGTTCGACCAGGGACACCTCGTCAACGCCTATCCTGAACTGCTCGTCAGCCAGGGCAAAGGCGCCACCATCCGGATCACCTATGCAGAGGGATTGATCGACGAAAACCGCGTGAAAGGCAACCGCAATGAAATCGAAGGCAAACATATCGTGGGCGTACAGGATATTTTCATGCCGGACGGCGGCGATGCGCGGCTCTTCCGCCCGCTTTGGTTCCGGACCTACCGCTACCTGCAGATGGACATCGAGACCGGACCGGAACCCCTGACCATCCGGGATTTTTGCGGCAAGACCTACGGCTACCCCTTTGAAGAAAAAGCGCAGTTTTCGAGCAGCGACCCGGTGAATGCCGCCATCTGGGAGGCCGGCTGGCGGACGGCCCGGTTGTGCGCAGGCGAAAACTATTTTGACTGCCCCTACTACGAGCAATTGCAATACGTCGGCGATACCCGCATCCAGGCGCTGATCTCGCTGTACGTAGCCGGCGACGACCGGCTGATGCGCAAGGCGATCCTGGATTACGAGCACAGCCGCATTCCGGACGGGCTGACCCAAAGCCGGTACCCGTGCAACGACATGCAGATCATCCCCACCTATTCCATGTTCTGGGTGTCGATGATCTATGACCATTATATGCACCGCAATGACCCGGAATTCATCCGGCAGCTCCTGCCCGGCATGGAGAATGTGCTGGCATGGTTTGAGGCCCGGATCGCCCCTGACGGCATGCTCGGTCCGGTGGCCTGGTGGAATTTTGTGGATTGGTCGTGGAACAACCCGGGCGAGATCGCAGGAGGCGTACCGAAGGGCGCAGCCGACGGCGGATCGTCCATCCTGACCCTGCAACTGGCGTATACTTACCGGCAGGCCGACGCGTTGTTCAAGGCGTTCGGCAAGCCCGAACTGGCGGCCAAATACGCCCGCCTGGCCGACGACCTGGTAGCGGCGACCTACCGCCTTTGCTGGGATAGCGGCAAAGGCCTGCTGGCGGATACGCCGGCCAAATCGGATTTCAGCCAGCATGCCAATATCCTGGCCGTGTTGACCGACGCCCTTCCCGCGGCCGAACAACCGGCACTCCTGAAGCGGATCATTGCGGACACGTCCATCGTGAAGACCACTTTTTATTTCCGGTTCTACCTGTTTGAGGCCCTGAAAAAGACCGGCCTCGGCGACCTGTTCCTGCCCCAGATGGCCGACTGGAAGGCTATGCTGGACATGGGCCTGACCACCTTTGCCGAAAACCCCGAACCCACCCGGTCGGATTGCCACGCCTGGAGCGCCAGCCCGAATTACCAGTTTTTGTCGACGGTGCTGGGGATCAATCCCGGCTCGCCGGGCTTCCGGACGGTCCGGATCGAACCCTTCCTCGGCGATCTGACAGCGGCGGAAGGGACGGTACCGCATCCCGCGGGAGAGATCTCTGCGGCATACAAACGAACCGCCAGTGGGGTGGAAGCGGCCGTCACCCTGCCGCCGGGGGTTGAAGGGGTGGTGGTATGGAAGGGAAAGGAAATGCCGGTATCCGGGACGTGGAGGAAGGTGTTGAAATGAGTTGGTGATCAGCCGGTTTGAAGGTGACCGGATTGCAGAGGAGTGGGTCGTTTCGGAGCTGGCTGGACAGTTGATGGTTAAATTACCCAAAAATAAATAAAGAACAGGCCGATGCTGGATATCTCCTACGCCAAGAATACCGGGCATTGGGAGCACTGGTGGCCCCAATATCAATTCGGTGCGTTTTACATTTTTCCACCGGAAGAGATAATGGTCCTGGTTGATGGGTTGAGGGAGCAATATGACCCCAAATCTGCTGGAATTTGCAGGGCCCATATCAGCCTGAGCGAACCGCTGGACCATCCGATGACCATAGAAGAACTGGAACAACTCAGGTCCGATTTGGCTGGATTCAAGCCCTTCAGGATATCTTGCGGGCCGATAAGGATGCACCCTCCTTACCCCGGTGTAACGTTTACCATTCAGCCCGAACGCGAATTTTCTGAATTGAGAAGCCGAATCCACGGTTTGCCTATGTTCAGGGATGTTGAGATCAAGAGGTCAACAATTGATCCCCATATGACCATTGCCGAATTCATTACGATGGAAAGATCGATTGAGATCATGGAAGAACTTCAGGATAAAATTCCAAACTGCGAATTCATCTGCGACCATATCGAACTGGCGGTTCCCAACGACGATTTTTATTTTGAGCGGGTCTTGAGGGTTACTTTGGGCGCGGGCGGTTAAGAGGGGGGCAAACCACTTTGGCGCTTATTTCTTGTGAGCAGTTTACCCTGTTTTATTTTTGTAAGGTCGGCTTCGAACAGTCGATAGCCCACATACTCTGCTTGAATTTTGATCACCTTACTTGATAATTCTGCCTCAAAGTGCCCTATGCTATCGGTTACAACTGCTATCGATCTGCTTTTATCACTTGGAAATAGTCTAACTTTTGTAAACAACATTGATTCTTTCGTAGTCGAATCCAGCACCTTCCCCGATATAATGTCTTCTGTCAGCATTTCAAGTTCCATCGATATTTCATTAAGAACGACGCATCCATCTCTGAGACCATCTCCGTAGTCTGGTATACGCCTTTCTATTAGATGATTGAACTTCTTACCTCTAACGATAAAATCAGAATATTGGATGCTGTATCGACCGCTTATACAGCCAATCTGAATTAGAACGAATAATATTAAAAGTGTGGATATTTTCATTTTGTATTGCTTACCAACGGTTTGGCGCTTGGTGCAGTGGTGGATTTCGGAGCACAAAACTGTCAATACACCACAAAAGTTGATGCGAAGTAGAATGTTCAATTAGCCACTTCACCCGCCATTGCCGCCAAACGCCTGTTGTGTGCTGGCGTTCTTGTCCACCGTGACTGTAAACCATTGTTTTTGTTGAGTTTGCATCCATTGTCGGGTTGCGTTTCGGGTGTTTTAATTTTTCATTTTGTGGGGAAAAAATTTTGAAATTCTGTCCAGAGTGGGAAAGGTGGAAGCTCTTTTGCAAGCTTTGGTCTGTGCTTGGGCTTGTGGGGCTTGCAAATGTGCTTACACCTGTGCATTGGCTATTATCTTTCATTCCAAATTTCTTCAATCGTTTTTGTTTTTAGTCCTTCTTTGATTTTCTCTATTGCTTTTTGTGAATACCTGTCAAATGGAACGTTACCTACTTTTAGATGCTTGAAACATTCAGGGTCTTCTTTGATTCTGAAATGTTTTACGGCTGCCGTAGTCTTTGGGCCAGTCAAGCCCAATTTCTTTGCTAATTGGTCTCTTCCAAGATTGTAAAAATCCAGTTCATTCACTCGTTTAATGGCAACAACTCCTGCACCGGGCGTTCCTTCGGGAACAACTGTCACAGGAATGCCTTCTAATTTTGTAATTCTTAAGTCTAGAGAAGGGCCATATCCGTTTTGGGTTAATGACAAAGTTGAAACACTCGGGAAAAGCTGTTCCCAATTACTTGCCTTTGAAAGTCTTATAGCTAATGCTTTCAACTCTGAATCTGATGGCTGAGATTCAATTCCTTGAATGGCATTTTCCATAATGGCTAACGCTCTCAATTTTTCAGTTGCTTCCAACTTTTTTCTGCTCTTGGGAACAAGTAGTTTTTTGATTTCCTGAACTTCTGTGCTGAAAAATGCCTGAATGTCCATCGGTGGGGTGGTGGAAAGCGGCAATACCCTTACTGGTAATTGGGTCTTAAGGTCAATATTGAAAACCTTTTTAGCAATATCTCTGAAAAGTGTCAAACCCGCTTGGGCTTGGAAATAAAGATATTGCTCCGACATTTCAAGCGTATAATGCTGTGCAGCATCTCTCAATCCGTTAATGGTTTGCAAAGTTAAAACATCCATTTCAGATAAGAACTTGATTGCATTGTCGCTAAATCCTTTACGCACGCAAGCGCTAAATCCAATTGTTTCTTTAGCCCCTTTCTCTTTGATTTTACCGCCTTTGTGAATAATGCTTGCTTTGAGCACCATTTCAAATGAATGGTCCATCAAAATCAAAACACCGTGTATTCTGCCGCAATCATTCGGCCGATTGAAAAGCTCAATACTCAATATCAATGAGTCAATGGCTTTTTGATACAGGTGCTTTGCTTCCTTTCTCATTTAATAAGCACTTCAATAATCTTACTCGTATCAATTCCTAAAATGTCAACCACTTTCACCATTACTTTGTATTTGCCTGCTTTTTTGTATTCGTAGGCTATGCTTGTAAATTCAAGCGTTGGATTTTTCTTGGTGCGGAAACTCTGCCACTCGTTTTCAAAAAGATAGTTGCCCGTCCATTGTTCTTCGGTTTCGCCTGAATCGTTTTTGATTTTGATGATTTCCTTTTTGTCTTCGTAGTTGAAGTCAATTGCCCAATAGTCAATCCAGTCGTGCCAGTCTTTGGTGAGAATGGTTTTGGTGATGATTCCGTTTTTGTCTTTTTCTACTTTGATAATCTGTCCGTCTTCAATCACAACCTTGCTTCCTGCTCTCATTGATTGTTGCAGTTCTTCAATGTCGTCTTGGGTGTAGTGGGTTACAAAGTCGGTCAGTTCGATGGTGATAGATTTGCCGTTGATTTTTTCTTTGGTATTCAAATAAGCAACATCAAAGAATTTCACTTGTCCTTTTTCAACGGCTCGCTTGTCAAACACGTCTTTGGGGATGTATTTCAATGTAATGGAAACACCTTTTTCTTTCAGTTCCTGAATGAACTGGGGCGTTAAGCCCATTTCAAACTCAAAGCCCAACACATCCACTTGCGTATAAAGATTTTTGCGGCATTCTTCAAAAATATCCACCAATCGGCTTTGTGTAACCGGAACGTCTAAAGGCCCCACGTGAACAAACCTGCCTGATTTTTGACCGTGCAATGCACTATGGCCGTCAATACGTTTGGCTTTGTAAGCTTCCAAAATTAAATCCACATACAAATCTTCTTTGGCTTTGCGTTTGCCGTTGGTAAGGTCGTCCATAAAGAACTGCCTTTCATACTTGCCTAAGTTGAGAATCTCAAATGCTCTGAAATCCTGTCCACCGTTTTGCATTTCACGTTGAACTCCAATTAATCTCTTTCGTGCTGTATGTATTGAAAATCTACCCAGGTCTGTTGTAATCCACTTTCTATTAAGTTTTTCTGCAACTGCTGCCGTTGTTCCACTACCACAGAAAAAGTCTGCAATCAAATCACCTTCATTGCTGCTGGCTTTAATAATTCTTTCAAGCAAAGCCCAAGGTTTCTCCGTTGGATAACCAGTTCTTTTTACGCCATCATTTGGAAAACGCTGAGCAATTGCCATTTCCCACCAATCTTCAGGAATTTTTCCATCATTTAGTTCATAGTTATCACCAATAAAGCCAGAACCCCTTAATCCTTCTTTGAAATTATCCTTTGTTTTCTCACTATGAGCCATTCTTATTTGGTTGTCATTGAAAATCCATTTGTCAGATTTTGAATACCAAAGAATATTATCGTGCTTTCTATTGAACTGTTTCATCCCTGGAGAGCCAGGACCTTGGTAGCACCAAATAATTTCATTTCTGAAATTTTCAATTGAAGAACCAAATATGTCATTTAGTAGAAGCCTTAAATAAGATGTCATACGCCAATCACAATGAACATAGATACTTCCATCATCTGAAAGTAAATTATGCATCAACTTCAATCTCTCATACATCATTGAGAGATAAGACGAAATGCCTTTGCCCCAAGTATCACGGTAAGCGATTTCTTCAATAATACTTTGTTTCTTTTCGGCTTTTTCTCCGCCTATTTCTATTTCAAAACCAAAGTCAGCACCTACGGCAAAAGGTGGGTCAATGTAAATGAGTTTTAAACCGCCTTCTTTTTCTATTTCATCACGAACAGGGCCATTTGCCAATGAAGAAAGTATCAATTTATTATCGCCCCAAATCAGTTTATTTGTCCATCCTTTGAGTTGTCGCCCACGGGTGTCAAACATTTCAAACATATCGCCTTGCTTCTTTTCTTCTTTGCGTGGCTCGTCTATATGCTCAATGCTATGAAAGGGCAGGGCTACATTGGTAACATCTTCTTTTCTTCCGTTCCAAAACAGGAATACATCCTCTTCGTCAGCAAAAAGTTTGTAAATGAATTCTTTTGGCAGTTTTTCACCTGCCTTTATCAGTTCAATGATTCGGTTTTTATCAGTATCGTTCAAGTTCATTGTGCCAATTCTTTTTCTGTAATTTTAAATATTTCAATAAGGTCTTGGAACGATTTCAGGTTGTTCTTTAAGTCATCCCATTTTTCCTGCTTTACATACACAGGATTGTATGAGTATTCGCTTTGAGCATTGTTGATGTCTTTGCACCAAGTAGCCAAACGTTTAATTTTTAGTAAGTCGTCTAAATCTTCCCTGCCTTTGGTTTCAAGAATGTAATAGGTATTCGTGTCTGTTTTTACGAAGAAGTCTGGAAAATACTCCCGAATGTTTCCGTCTTGTGCCTGATATTCAATTTTGAAATTGATACCACCTTCGCCCATTGTATTTTTTGCATAGGCAACTACATCTGAAAAACGACTTTCAAGAAATGATGCTACTTCCAGTTCAAACGGATTGTCACCAATGATTTTGTTGAAAACCGATTTTTTCGGAACAAGGAAAGGTTGGTTTTCTGCAACCTTAGGTTTGGTCAGTTTAAGCGAAATGTAGTTTTTTACTTCTGCTGTTCCTTTATCGGTTACGGTTAATTCATCAATTGCCTTTTTGAAAGTAGATCGCAAAACTTCCTTTGGTTTTACTTCCGAAAGATTTCTTAGGGTTTGTGGGTCGCTTAACTCAACTTCATTAGTGAAAAGCTGATACTTGATAAAGCTTTCAACCTTTGGATAAAGAATATTAAAGCCGCTTACCAATCGGCTGTCTTTTAATATGGAAGAAGTGAAAAAGCCAATTACATTGCGGTAGTCAGGAACGGCGTCTTTGAAAACTGTTTTGTGTGAAAGATTGCCTTCAATGTCATTAAATACAATCTCTTTCAATTCGTCTGAACTGAATTTTTTAAGAGCAACTTTTTCATTTTTGAATTTACTTACGTCAATGAATTCCAAATTTTTGAACTCACGATAAATTCTCGGACTCATTTGTGGAATCGGAATATCCAGTTTATCCAAATCCTTGTCGGGATTTTCTTTGTCCACTTCCACAATAACAGGCGATTTTCCTTTCGTGCCTTTACCCATTGGGCTGTATTGGAATTCAACCCCTTCCGTTTTCAGTTCTTCTACAAACTCCAAAAACTTAGGAGTTCCAACAATTACCAATTTTTCGGGAGTGTCAAGCGAAAACATTTTTCTCAAACCACGACCGATGGTTTGTTCGGGAAGGATTTTAGAATCCGCACCATAGGGGCGAAGCCCCACTATGGTGGCAACATTTCTTACGTCCCAACCTTCACGAAGCATCAACACCGAAACAACGGCTTTGTAAGGCGAATGGTCTTTATCTATATCGTCTGCTGCTTTGCGTAGCTTCTCTAATTCTTCCTTGTCTTTTTTACTTGATGCCGATTCTTTGATTTCACCCGATGTATTGGTATGAATTGTCAGCACCGAATTTTTCATTTTCGGGTAATTGGCTTCCAAAAAAGCTGCTGCTTGGTCGGCTTCTTTGGTGTTCATCGTCATTATGAACAGAATAGGAGTTTTGTAATTTTTCAGTTCTTCATTCTGCTGTTCCCATTCCAAATAACCCAAATGAATATAGTCACGGTATCGTTCAACAAAATCGTTGCTGTCTTTTTCCTGAATTTTTTGTCTTGATGCTTCATCAGGCAAAACAGGAGATTTTACAACATTGTGTTTTATGGCTTCAACCAACGGATAATCGCAGATTGTCTGAACGAAAATTGCTCCGTTGTTATGTCTTGGTGTTGCGGTATAGTCCGCTTGCAAACTGATTCCGTTTCCGGTTTTCAGTTTGATTTTATTGTTTATGTCTTCAATACTCGTGAACCAAGCCAATGAACTATCGTGAATGTGATGGGCTTCATCATTCAGCACAACCAAATTTTTGATTTTATCACTTCTTAAAACTTTACCAAGGTCTAATCCTTTTGAAGTGTCTGCGTCAGGTTTTGGTTTCACTCCTAAGAAAGTTGTTTCAAAACTCTGTTCAGGTTCTTCATTGAAAAATACTCGGTGTATGTTGGTGAGGAAAATATTTCCCGATTCAGTTATCGGTTTTAGGTCGTCTTGAATATGAAGCGTTAATTGAAAATCGTTTTTCCAGTCTTTGTCGTCAAAGCCATTGTCAGGAATAAAAGGCTCATCAAAAAACATTTTAAGTCCGTCAAAATCCTTTCTCAAGCGATTTAAAACGATGATGTTTGGAGCAATTACCAAGAAGTCTTTTGAGAGTGTACTGTCGGTTTCATAGAGTTTATGGAAATAAGACCAAACCAATGTCAAGCCCATCACTTTCGTCTTACCTGCACCTGTCGCCATTTTAACTACATAACGAGTCCAGTTTTCGTCAAACATACCCGTGCTGATACGACCTGATGAATCAAACTTCATCAATTCGTATTTGTCTTTTGCGTTGGCTATTTCATACAGATAAACGATTGATTCAATGGCTTCACGTTGTGAAAAGAAAAAACTGAATTTTGTCTGCCCGATTAAATGCTCTTGATTAAACCAAAAATTCAAAAGCGATTTTGTCGTGTCGGATGCACCTGCATAATTTTCGTCACGCCATTTTGCAACTGCAAGTCTGATTTTATAAACCAATGGCGGTAATAGCTTTTCATAGGCGTTTTGAAAAGCGTCCATTTGGCTTTGTGTCGGTGCCCACCTTTCGTTGGGAGACAATATTTTAAACGGGTCTGAAAACTTCATTTATTTTTTAATGTATCGTTCAAAGTTAATATTTCTGTCTGTGCGATGGAAAAAACGGCTCTTTTGCAAGCTTGGGTTGTGCGTTGGCTTGTGCGGCTTGCAAATGTGCCGTTTGCGGGTCGGCATAGAATTTCAAAATTTTTGTGCGTTGGGAAAAATTAAAACACAGAAGGGTCGGCAATGAGTGTCGGCTTACTCGTTGGCCGTTTGTTGTATTGCTTCTATGTCTTTGGTCACCTTTCAAAATGGTTTACTTTTTCTGTTTACTGTTCGTTATTTTTTGTCGGGTCGCTGTCTTTTACGCTTGCACACAACTCCCGTATCCCCGAACCACCAGGCATAAAAAAGCGACGTTCCAATTTCAATACCCGCCGCTACAAAAATACCCCCAATAACCACAACGCCCACGCCTCCCCGAAATACGGAAAGCGTGGGCGTTGGACTGTTGGATTATGAACCGGTTCACCCGGTCGGACATTTTGGTGCAAAGGGCAATGAGTGGGAGAGAGAGTGAGTGGGAGAGGGCGTGCAGGCATTGCTTTTCGCGCGCTCTTCCATTTTTTCGGTCACCCACGCGGCTATTGATATCCTGAATTATGGAACCGGGTAACATAGGCTTCGTTTTACCGAGACCAAATTAACCTATTTTTTGGATATTTCTACGCTTCCGGAGAATGAAAATTGACGCTTGTCCCGGCTTTGGCAAATTATTGAGCCGCCGCAAGCATCCACCACGCCGCGGCGTGGCAGTATCCAGTATCCCCCGTCCGCCATAGCCCTAAGGCGACGGCGGGCAGTATCCAGTCCCCAGTATCCAGTCCCCAGTATCCAGCATCCAGCATCCAGCATCCAGCATCCAGCATCCAGTATCCAGCATCAAGCATCCAGCATCCACCGCGGCGTGGCAGTATCAAACATCCCCCTTCCCGATCCACCCCAAGTGCGTATGCTTGAAATCATCCGTAAATTTCAGTCCGTAACCGAAAGCGCGGTCCATGCTGGAATGGCCGAACAAGACGATCCCCACTGCCGTGATCAGCGGCGCCAGCGCAAACCAGCCGGCGAAGATCAGGAACAACCCAAGCGCCTTGTGGTGGAAGAAATTGTACGACCAGGCCCCGATGCGCGGCCCGGCCAGGTAGCCGATCATGCTGATGTCGGGCGCCAGGAGGAACACCCAGAACCAGTACCACGCGTAACCCGTGGTGGAAAACAGCCAGGCGGAAAACGCCAGCATGGCCACTTCTTCGAATTTGATGAGTCCTTTCATACGCCGTAATTTGCTTCAAAAATAACGGCTTGTCCCGGAACAACCGGCGCAAATTTTACCCGTTTCGGCCTGTTTTGTATCTTGCAAAGCCTTAAGCCTGTGATTTGCAGCTGATTGCCTGGCCAAAAACCAAAAATATGCGTCACGCCGACCATCTCTTTACCTGCCTGTTGGTTTTATGCGCTGTTTGCGCTCAACCGGGGTTTTCCCAGTGCCTGCCGGAGGGCGGGCCCGAATTTCAATCGGATATCCCGTCCGTACCCAGCCAGAATACCATGACCATGCGGCGCGACCGGCTGGACCGGCCGTACCTGTACATCGCTTCCAAGGAAGGCGGCCTCCGGATCTTTAACATTTCCGACCTGTCGGCGCCCCAATCCGTAAAGGTGATCCCGACGGCCGACCTCGGCGGCCTCCAGGTGATGAGCCTGGAGCAGTACGGCCGCTACCTGTACCTGGCGCTCGGCAACCACTTCCCGGGCGTGGTACAGAGCCCGGGGATGGCCATCGTGGACGTGGACGAACCCGAGGCGGCCATCGTGACGGATTTCTGGGCCTCCCCGGACTTTTCTTCGGGCGGGGCTGGCGTTGTCCGGGCAGAAGGGGATTACGCCTACCTGGGCGGCATGGATAACGGGTTGATCATCCTGGATGTCGCCGACAAGGAACACATTGCGCACGTCAGGAATTTCAAACCCGACCTGGATTTTCCGCACGGGCCGCCGCCGCCGGGCGATACGGCCAAGTTCAATGCCCGTGGAATGGAGGTCCGGAACGATACCCTGTGGCTGTGTTACGACCGCGGCGGCCTTCGGGTCATCGATGTGCGGGACAAGTCGGCGCCGGTCGAATTCAGCCGATATTGCAACAGCATCCTGACCGGTTTTGCGACCGCATACAACAATATCATTCTGCGGGGCAACCTGGCCTTCCTCGCCATTGATTATTGCGGCGTTGAGGTCCTCGATGTTTCCGACCCCCTGCATATCGCGCAAAAAGGCTGGTGGGAACCCTGGACCTGCCCGACCAACAACCCCTTTGTGTGGGGCGGGAGCCCGGGGCATGCCAACGAGCTGGCATACGACGAGGATTGTAAACTGCTGTTTGTGGCAACCGGCAAATCAGACCTGCACATCCTTTCCGTTTCGGATCCGGCGCAGCCCGACTCCTGCGGGTTCTTCGGCGGCGTGGACAATCAGATCGGCACCTGGGGCGTCGACCTTTGGCAGAACAGCCTTTTCCTTTCCTATATCTTTACGGTGGTTCCGTTCCAATCCAACTGGACGGGGGTGAAGGTCCTGACCTACCCGGCTTGTACCCCGGATGCGGTTTTCAATCCAGGTACGGCACCGGACTTTCAGGTCTATCCCAACCCGGCGAACGGTACGGCAAGGTTGCAATTCACCACCGGAGACCGGGTTCTGCGGATCGCATTGCTGGATGCCGCCGGCAGGCCCTTCCGGTCGTTTGATCCGGATAACGGCGAATTGAACCTGGAAGGGATTCCTGCGGGGATGTACTATCTCCAGGTCGTTATGGCGAACGGCGTTGGTGCGAAGAAACTGCTGATCACAAAAGGGTATTAATCCGGCATCAGATGTGCAGCGCCCGGTTGTCGGTAGCGGCCAGGGCGGCTTCCTTGAAAGCCTCCGTGAATGTCGGGTGCGCATGGCTCATGCGGGCGGCGTCCTCGGCGCTGGCGCGGAATTCCATCAGGGCCACCGCTTCAGCGATCATGTCGGCGGCGCGCGGGCCGACCATATGGACCCCCAGGATCTCGTCGGTATCCTTGTGGGCGATGACCTTGACCATGCCGTCGGTATCCATGCTGGCGCGGGCGCGGCCCAGGGCTTTGAACGGGAACTTCCCTGTTTTATAGGGGATGCCCGCTTCCTTGAGCTGTTCCTCCGTTTGCCCTACGCCGGCTACTTCCGGCCAGGTATAGACCACCCCGGGGATGAGGTTGTAATCGATATGCGGCTTTTGTCCGGCGATGGTTTCCACGACAAAGATGCCTTCTTCTTCGGCTTTGTGGGCCAGCATGGCGCCACGAACGACGTCGCCGATGGCGTAGATGCCGGGCACATTGGTCGCATTGCCGTGGTCGACGATCACGCGGCCTTTTTCGTCCAGCATGACGCCGGCTTTTTCGAGGTTCAGCCCCTCTGTATAGGGCCTGCGGCCGATGGCCACCAGGCAGTAGTCGGCTTCGAGGGTTTTCACCTCTTCCGAGTCGCGCGGTTTCATTTCTACGGTGACGCCGTTGCGGCGGGTTTTGACCGAGGTGACGGCGTGTTTGAGGTGAAACCGCATGCCGAGTTTTTTGAGGGAACGCATCAGTTCCTTTCCGCAGTCGCCGTCCATGCCGGGTATGATCCGGTCGAGGTATTCCACGACATCGATCTCCGTACCGAGGCGGGCGAATACGGACCCCAGCTCAAGGCCGATCACGCCGCCGCCGATGATGACCATTTTCTTGGGGACCTTCGCAATATTCAGCGCTTCCGTGGAAGTGATCACCCGTTTTTTATCGTAGTTGAACGCTTCCGGCGTGATGGGTTTGGAGCCGGTAGCGATGATGGTATTGGCGGTTTCGATCGTCTCGGTTGAGCCGTCTTTTTTGGTGATGAGGATCTTGTCCGGGGTTTCGAATGAAGCGACGCCGTGAAAAACGTCGATCTTGTTCTTCTTCATCAGGAAATCGACGCCCTTGCAGGTCTGGTCGACCACTTCATTTTTGCGCTTGATCATCTGAGGCATGTCCACGGCCAGGTTTTTCAACTGGATGCCGTGCTCGGCAAAGGTTTCGTGGGCGTTGTGGTAGTGTTCGGAAGAATCGAGCAGCGCTTTGGAAGGAATGCAGCCTACATTGAGGCAGGTCCCTCCGAGGGTATCGTATTTTTCGATGACGGCTGTTTTGAGGCCGAGTTGTCCTGCCCGGATGGCGGCCACGTAGCCGCCGGGGCCCGAGCCGATTATCGTGAGATCGTATTTCATGGTTTGCCTGTTGTGATAGCTCCAACTAAAGAACCGCTAACCCGGCTTATCGTTTTTTATTGCGCCGGTTTTTTTTGCGGTTGCCGGAATTTTCGCCTTGCGGTCCGCCGGAGGCTTCGCCGCCGCCTTGTTTGGGCGGGTTGTTGCGGGGAGGCCTGTCCTGTTGCGGTTTGCGCTGGTTGGTGCCGCCCTGTTTGTTGTTTTGCTGCGGTTTTTGCTGGTCTCCGCCGCCGGTTCTGCCGTCCTGGCTGGGCGGTCCTTTTTTCTTTTTCTTTTTCTTGCGCTTCCGCTTTTCGTCCGGCGGCAGTTCGATTGCGCCCGTTACATCTTCAAAGTCGACTTCTTCGGTGTCGGCGACCACTACGGTGGCGGCTTCGCCGAAGTTGACCGGTTTTTTGCCTTTGGCGTTCATTTCCTGGATCTCGCGGACGACTTCGGGGGCGAGGGCGTAGAAGGTGGTGCTCTTGTTCCGGCCTTCGAAGACGTAGAACATGAGTTTTTTGAAGATATCGGTTTTCACCAGGATCGCCCTGCCATCTTCCGTTTCGAGCCGGTCGGCGTTCTTAGGGAAGTGTTCGAGGGCATCCATGTAGGTGTCGAGCTCGTAGTTGAGGCAGCATTTGAGCCGGCCGCACTGGCCGGAGAGTTTTGCCTGGTTGATGGCGAGGTTCTGGTACCTGGCGGCAGCGGTGGAAACGGATTTAAAATCG
This sequence comes from Lewinellaceae bacterium, assembly GCA_020636325.1. GTDB lineage: Bacteria > Bacteroidota > Bacteroidia > Chitinophagales > Saprospiraceae > JACJYC01. Next base: position 377,275 of record JACJYC010000002.1, on the reverse strand, counting down.
GTCAGCCAGGTGGAGCAGCACAGCTCCCGGCCGCAGGACCCGAGTCCGCCGATGCGGGCGGATTCCTGCCGGGCGCCGATCTGCCGCATTTCGATCTTGACCCGGAAATCCTTGGCATAATGCCGGATCAGTTCCCGGAAATCGACCCTGCCGTCGGCGGTATAGTAGAAGGTGGCCTTTCGTTTGTCGCCCTGGTATTCCACATCGCCGATCTTCATGTCCAGGCCCAGGGTGCGTGCAATGGCTCTGGCCTGGATCATGGTGCCCCGTTCCAGTTCGCGGGCTTCATGCAGGCGTTCCATATCGCGTTCGTTGGCCCGCCGGATCACGCCCTGGGTGACCGAATTGTCACTGACCTTCTTCTTTTTCATCTGAAGGCGGACCAATTCGCCGGAGAGGCTTACCTGGCCGATATCGTAGCCGGCGGTGGTTTCCACGACGACATTGTCGCCGGTGATGACCTGGTTGAATTCCGTCAGGCGGTAAAAGCCTTTCCTGGCGCCGTTCTTGAAGCTCACTTCAATGATCTCAAAAGGAACGGCGTCTTCGATCTCGGCTGCGCTGATCCAGTCGTATGTATTCAGCCGGTTGCAGCCGCCGGAGGAGCAGCCGCAGGAGGCGCCGCAGCCGCCGGGTTTACCGTTTTGCGTACTTACCGTACAACCCAAACATCCCATTTTATCACTTTATTTCGCCAACGCCGCGATGGGCGTCTTTTGTTTCAAAATTTGGTTTACCTGAATGGACGCGTCCAGAAAAAGGATTTTAGGATGGGCGTTCCGTTCAATATGATATACGCATTCGGAAAACAAATGCGTCAGTTTTTCCAATTGTTCCAGGCCGATGATGGGGATCATTTTGCCTGCCGTTGACAATTCTTCGCCGCGGAGCCGCACTTCGCTCTCGCCGGTAAATTTGAGGGCGAGGTATTCCCGGAGGAAGTGGAGGCCGTACAGGAGGAAGTTCTTCTGATTTTCCCGGCCGAGTGCCGCCAGTTTTTCCGACCAGTTGACCATTTCAACGCCATGGCCGCGGAAGCATTTGCGCAGCCATTCTATGAACAATTTGGCGTTGTCGCCTTCCTGGCGGGCTGCCATCTGGATCGCTTCGTTGAAATTTCCGTTGGCCAGCCGGGCGATGGCCTGGGCTTCTGTTCCTGCTGCGAGCCCCCTGTCCTGCAATCCGCCGGCTACGGCTTCATCGGATAAGGGCGGAACCTTGATCAGCTGGCACCGCGACAGGATGGTGGGCAGGATCAGTTCCGTATTTTCGGAGACCATCAGGAAAAGCGTGTTCTCCGGCGGTTCCTCCACCAGTTTCAGGAGCCGGTTTCCTTCCTTGCCCAGGTATTCGGGCAACCACATCAGGAGGATCTTGTAATTGTCCTCGAAAGACTTCAGGCTAAGCTTGTGGATGATGCGGTTGCACTCTTCCTTGTTGATGTTGCCTTGTTTGTTCTCGGCGCCGATCAGTTGCAGCCAGTCGTTGACCTCCAGGTAGGGATTCTGGGCCAAAGCGGCCCGCCACTGGACGAGGTGATCGTCGCTGGTGACGTTGGCGCCGGTAACCGGAAAGGAAAAGTGCAGGTCGGGGTGGATCATTCGCGAAGACCGGCGGCAATTGGCGCATTCGCCGCATGCGTCATCGGGCCGGCGGTCGGTGCAAAGCACGTACTGCGCAAAGGCCAGCGCCAGGGCCAGGCTGCCCCCGCCGGGTGAGCCGTACAACAGAACGGCGTGCGGCAGCCGGTCGCCTTCGACCATCTGCCGGGCCAGCTGTTTCGCCTCGCGTTGCCCGATCACTTCGCTGAATAACATTTCCCTAGCATTTAGGCATATAGAGAAGCCTGCGGGAAAAAGGAGAGCTATTTATTCACCGGAAGAAATCCAGTTCAGAACAGATTCATCAAAAGGACTCGTATTTGAAGGCAGGCAATTGACCAGGCGACCGTTCTCATCCAGCAGGAATTTCCAGAAATTCCACTGTACTTCGCAATCCATGACGCCGTTGGCCTTTTTAGCGGTCAACCACGCGTACACCGGATGTGTGTCCGGCGCTTTGATATGAATTTTTTCGGTCAACGGAAATGAAACGCCGTAGTGCCTTGTGCAAAAGGCTTTTATTTCCGCATGAGTGCCCGGTTCCTGTCCGCCGAAATCATTTGAAGGGAACCCGACAATGGCCAGGCGATCTCCGAATGTTTCGTACAGTTCCTGCAACTGTTGATATTGTGGGGTAAAACCGCATTCCGAAGCGACATTTACCACCATGATCTTTTTGCCTTTAAAATCGGCAAAATTTATAGTCCCACCGTCGATTCCTTCGACTGAAAATTGGTGAATAACACTCACTATTGTACCCTTTCAGGCTTTTCAACGGGTAAAGTTAGTAATAATTTTTCTAAATAAGGTACACTCCAAATTCCGGCAGTCAACCAACCTTCTTCAATTTTGTTTCCAAAGCTGGACTGACCAAAGACCCGGATATGAGAATTGCTGCCTTCAGACGTGCCCACTTCAATGCCGCGCACCGGTTGTTCAACCCCGCGTGGTCCGAAGAAAAGAACCAGGAAGTTTTCGGGCTTTGCAATAATCCGAATTACCACGGCCATAATTACGAGGTGGAAGTGAAGGTAATCGGAGAAACCGACCCGGAGACCGGCTATCTGATCGACCTCAAGGACCTGAAGCAGATCATTTACGAAGAAGTTGAACAGCGGTTCGATCACAAAAACCTGAACCTGGACACTGAGGCGTTCAAAAACCTGAATCCGACCGCCGAGCATATCTGTTTTGTGATCTGGCAACTGCTGCGGGCCCGGCTGGACGACCGCTACGAACTGGTGGTCCGCCTGTACGAAACCCCCAGAAACTACGTAGAGTATCCTGCCTGACGGGATTCCTTCCTTTTCCATTAGGCTTCCTCCGGACAGGAAGTTATCTTTGCCGCTTATTTCAAAATCATCAGTCTCATTGAATAAGGAAGAACTGGTCTTCACGCTGGCGGTGGCCGCCACAACCGCCGGATATCTGGCCTATTATTTTCTGGGGCATGCCGAAGGCGTGATCCGCCGCCTGAATGCCGGATGTGACGAACGGCGTTCGGCTATTCGCAAGGTCGTCTTCCAGCGGTTGGCCGGCGTTGTTTTCCTGGGGTTGTTCCCGGTTGCAGTCATGCTCCTCTTTTTGCCGCCTGACCTCCTCCGGGGCTTTGGGCTGGGGTTGACCCGCCCGGGGCAAACGCTGTTGTGGTCGGCGGGGCTCTCCGCCCTCGTGATTGCGCTCAATTTTTTCAATGCGCGCAAGCCTTCCAATCTGGAAATGTACCCGCAGATCCGGATCACGGACTGGACGTACGGGGACCTTGCCGTGAGCGGCCTGACCTGGGCGCTTTACCTGCTGGCCTACGAGATCCTGTTTCGCGGCATCCTGTTCGTGCCGCTGGCGCCTGTGATCGGGCTGGTACCGGCGGTGACCCTGAACGCGGCCGTTTACGCGCTGGCGCACCTGCCGAAGGGGATGAAAGAGTCGGTCGGGGCCATCCCTTTCGGCATTGTCGTTTGTCTGATCACCTGGTCGACGGGCAATATCTGGACGGCTTTTTGGGTACATGCGGCGATGGCTTTGAGCAATGAGTGGCTTTCTCTATATTTCCACCCTGAAATGAAATTACAATGAAAGTGCTGGTAACGGGCTCAACGGGTTACGTGGGCGTACCGCTGGTGAGGCGACTTGCCGAAGAGGGCTTTGAAGTGCACGCGCTGGCGCGCACGCCGGGTAAAGACGGGGAACATCCCGGGATCCGGACCTTCAAGGGCGATGTGCTCGATACCGACAGCCTGGAGGCCGCCGTTGCCGGTTGCGAGGCCGTCTACCATCTGGCCGCCTACGCGGGGGTATGGGCCAAGGACCCCGACCGGTTCCGGCTGGTGAATGTGGAGGGGACGCGCAACGTGTTCAATGCAGCCGCTGAAGCCGGCGTAAAGCGGGTGGTTGTCACTTCTACAGGCGGCGTTATGGGGCATTCGCCCGCTGACGGCAGGGCTGTCGACGAACAAACCTACGACAACCCGCCGCTCGCTTCCTGGTACGAAAAATCCAAACTGGAAGCCGAACACCTGGCTTTTTCCTACCAGGAGAAAGGCATGAAGGTCGTGGTGGTCAATCCGACCCGGATCTTCGGCCCCGGGCCGCTGAATGAGAGCAATTCCGTTACGAAACTCATCAAGCAGTTCAATGACGGCAAGTGGCGGTTTATCCCCGGCGACGGAGAAAGCGTCGGCAATTACGTCTACCTCGACGACGTGGTAGACGGCCATATTCTGGCGATGGAGAAGGGGGCGTCCGGCGAGCGGTATATCCTCGGCGGGACGAACGTTTCCTACAATCAGCTGTTCAGCCTGTTGCGGGAAGTGACCGGGAGCAGGCAGCGGTTATTCCATACGCCGTTGGCGCCCATGCTCCTCTTCTCACGCCTGGAGCTGCTGAAGGCCCGCCTCACGGGTAAAAAACCCCTTATTGTCCCCGAATTCGTGCATAAACTGACCAAAAACTGGAGCATGAGCATCGACAAGGCCAGAAAAGAGCTGGGGTATTCCCCGATGGTCTTTGAGGACGCCGTGCAGATGACCTTGAATTGGATTAAACAAAATACCTGAACAATTCTTGCAAATGGACAACGGAACGAAAAAACTGACCGCGCTCATCACCGGGGCATCCGGCGGCATCGGTCTGGAACTGGCCAGGCTCATGGCCAAAGACGGCATCCACCTGGTGCTGGCCGATATCCGGGAGAAAGAGCTGACCGAAGCCAGGGAGCTTCTCCACAAGGTCAATCCGGGCATTGAGATATCGACCATCCAGCTGGACCTCGCCCGGCAGGAGGCTGCCGAAGACCTGTACAACAGCGTAGCTGAACAGGGGAAGGTCATTGACATCCTGGTGAACAACGCGGGGTTCGGCATATTCGGCTCATTCGCTGAAACGGATTGGGTACGCGAAGGCAAACTGCTGAATCTGCATATCCTGACCCTGACGCACCTGACCAAATTGTTCCTGCAAGGCATGACGGAGCGCCGGCTCGGGTACATTTTGAATGTCTCATCGGTTGCCGGCTTCCAGCCCAGCCCGCTGATGGCCGTCTATAATGCCAGCAAGGCCTACGTGCTGTCTTTTTCGGAGGCGATCGCCAACGAACTGAAAGGCACCGGGGTTTTGGTGACCGTGTTATGTCCCGGACTGACGCGCACCGGTTTTCAGGCGACGGTCGGTGTGGGCAAACCGGAAATGACGGCGAGCAGCTGGTTCAGCTCTTCGGCTGAGGAGGTAGCGGTATGCGGATACAACGCCCTGATGCGGGGCAAGACGGTGGCCATTCCGGGCCCGGTTAATTTTGTGCTGGCGCATGCGCACCGCTTTTTTCCGCGCGGTACGGTTACCCGTCTGGTGCGGAAGGTACAGGAGAAGAACAGGAGCTTTGTCAGGAAGGGGAATACCGGTCTTCAAGAAACCGCCGACAGGTCTCTTCAATAGACCTTTCGAGGGGGATAAAGTCCATGTTGAGCTGGCTGCGGATCTTTTCGTTGGAGAAATGATATTGTTTTGCCGCCGAGGCCACTGTGGCTTTGGTGATTTGCGGCGGTTTGCCGGACAGCTTGCTGGCAACCCAATCGGCCCGCCAGGCGAATTCTCCCATGAATCCGGGAACTTTGATGGCCGGTCGCCGGCGGTTGAGGTTATCGGCGATCAGGTCAAAGAGCCGCTTGTAGGGCAGGTTTTCGGCGGATACGATGAAGCGCTCGCCGTGGATATGGCTTTCGGTGAGCGAAACGGCCGCCTTGGCAACGTCCCTTACATCCACAAAAGCATTCGAGCCTGAGGAATAGAACGGGAATCCGTTCCATACGGCCTGGATGAGGCGGGAGCTGCTCCGGGACCAATCGCCGGGGCCGATGACGATAACGGGGTTGATGACGACCGTTTCGAGCCCTTGTCCGGCAATCTGCCAGACCCGTTGTTCGGCTTCGTATTTGCTGACCGCATAATCGGACAGGTCATCGGTGGTCACCCAGGGGGTATCTTCGTTTATGTATCCGCTCACGCCTTCGGGTTTTCCCAGGGAGGCGGAGGAACTCACGAAACAAAATTTCCTGACGCCTCCGCGAAGGCTCAGCGAGGCGATGAGATCGGTGCCGCCAACATTGATGTCGAACAGTTTGAGGCGATCCTTGGGGTCAAAAGATACCATAGCGGCGCTGTGGTAAACGACCTCAACTCCCCGAAGCGCTTTGCGCAAAAAGTCGGGTGAATTCAGATTACCGTCGACCCATTCCACATCGGCCCAGGCTTGTTCGGGATCTTTGTGATAATACCCGAATACCTTTTTAACCGTGCTCAGGTCAGAATGCTTTCTTTTTAAAGCACGGATTTTTTTCCCTTTACCCGCCAGATCTGATAACAAATGGGCGCCGACCAATCCTGAACCCCCTGTGACAAACACAGATGCCTGTTTAGGGCTGAAGGCTTGATCCATATCTACTTTTCATCATTAAGCACTTGTATAACACCTGGAACGGTATGGACGGTTGTATGGTGCAGGCCCGTTTCTGCTTCTTTTGAATAAATTGAGGAAATAATCGGTACGCCGATGCTTTTGGGAATGGCTTTCATCAATATGCCGCTGATCTTGTTGACGACCCCGGGGATGATCACGGGTTTCCGGTCGAGGGTCTGGGCCAGCGCGATCTTTGCCGCGGTTTCGGGCTCCAGGACGATCATGCGGCCGAAAAAGCCTTGTTTTTTGATGCGCTCTGTCACGGAAGAATTGGTCCTCAGCGGCCCCGGCATCAGTACGCTGACGTGAACGTTGGTGCCGCGGAGTTCCTGCCGCAAGCCACGGGAGAAGGAATAAATGAATGCTTTCGAAGCCGAGTAGACGGTCTTATAAGCGGAAGGCATCAGCGAAATAATGCTGGAAACATTGAGGATATAGGCTTTTTCGTGGGTTTTCAGTTCGTTCAGCAGGTGGAAGGTCATCATGCCGGTGACCCGCACGTTCAGTTTGATCATGCTGTCGAAGTAGGCCGGGTGCATCTGGTCGAGTGCGCGCGTGCAGCCGATGCCGGCATTGTTGATCAGGAAATTGACCCGGAAATTTCCGGATACCCACTGCAACAGGTCCTCCAGGCATTTTTCCCTGGTCAGGTCTGTTTCATAATGGGCTACGTCTACGCCATATTCCTGCGAAATCCATGCGCTGGTTTCCGGCAAACCTTCATTGGGTAAGGCTACCAGGATCAGGTTTTGCTTTCTGGCTGCGCATTCCAATGCCAAGGCCTTGCCCAGCCCGGCACTGGCGCCTGTGATCAGCGTATAAGCTTTTACAGCCTGGTGTTCTTTTGTCATAAAGCAGCTTTTAGGTTAGCGGAACGGATGCAAAGGTAGAAGTCTTGGCAGGTTTTTGGGGTTATGAATGTGTTAATCGCGGTGTTAAATATATTTATTTATTGTTAAAACGAAGATTGTCAGTCGATTCGGTGTTTGTTGTCGGCGGAAATATTGCCGACCGTCCATTCGATCCGCGCGACAAAATCGCTTTGTCTGACGGGGCAATCCTGTTTTGAGCAGATCTTGCAGGAGAACGGCAGGCAACCGTCGGTGTGCACAAAAAGCTCCACATTGTCGCCGAAATTATCCCTGACCAGCCTGCCCAGTTTGTCTACCTGTTCATGGGCTTGGTGGACATTGAAGTACCAGGGCGCGGTCAGGTGGCAGTCCAAATGCAGCACGCTGCCGTATTTGATCACCCGCAGGTTGTGGAGGTCGATCCAGTTCTCCTGTCTGTTTTCCTGCAAAACGGCAACGATCTCCCGGAGCAATTCTTCGTCCGCCTCATCCATGATGCCGGCCAGCGAACTGCGAATGATGCCGTATCCCATCACCATGATGATGCCGGCAAACAGGAGGGCGACAGCGCTGTCGAGCCAGGCAATGCCGGTTATTCTGATCAGCAACAGCCCCACAATGATCCCGACTGTGGAATACGTATCCGATTGCAGGTGTTTGCCGCTGGAAACCAGCGCCGGAGATTTGTTCCTGCCGCCCAACCGGACAGCCCAGAATCCGACCAGGTAATTGACGGCGGCGGTCGCACTGATGAGGAGTATGCCGAAATCGAGTTGCTGCAGCGCATGCGGGTGCCGCAGGTTGATGATGGCTTCGTAAACGATGATCAGCCCGGCCACAGAGATGAGCACGCCCTCGATCGCTGCCGAGATGAACTCGATTTTTCCGTGTCCGTAGGGATGGTTTTCGTCCCTGGGTTTGGCGGATAGGTAGAGGCTGTACAGGCCCAGGAAGGCGGTAAAGATGTTCACGGTACTTTCCAGCGCATCCGTCAGGATCGAAACGGAGCCGGTCATATACCATGCGCTGATCTTTATCCCGAAAAGGATCACACTGGTGAACGTAATGATCTGTTGAAATTTCAGGTTTTGTCCGGAGGCGGTCATGTGCTGGATTGAACGGCAAAGATAGAAGTGTCTGCCCGGATTTTCAAAATATGTCAACCTGGCGAACGCCATTTTTGGGAAAGCGGCTCAAAGATCGAGCAACCGGAGTTGAACGGAGGTTTTGAGTTCGGAAGCCGCTCCGCCGAAGTAGGAGCCGCTGAGCGGGGCGGTCAGTTGCGGATGAACGGAAGCCGCCAGCGCGACGTGATTGGCGGTGACCGGGCTGCCGAGGGTCGGGTCGAATCCGCGCCAGCCGGCGCCGGGCAGATAAACCTCCACCCAGGCGTGCAGGTCGTGGTTGGAAATATCCTCGGTACTCCAGGCGTATCCGCTCACAAAGCGGGCGGCGAGGCCCACATGCTGGCAGGCCGCGACCATCAGCCAGCTCAGATCCCGGCAGGACCCGCGGCGGGCAACCAGCGTCTCTTCCGGCGGGTGGGGCGGGCCTTTTTCCCGGGCGGCATAAGTGAATTCTTTTTTCAGCCGCTCGCAAACCATCAGCAAAAAATCCAGGGTTTGGCTGCCGGCTTCGGTCCGGATGGCCGATGCCCATTCGGCAACCATGCCTTTGGGCGGATGCGACGGGAAATACGGACTGAGCGGCTGCAGCAACTGATCGGGGTAGACGATCGGCAGACGGACCGTTTCAAACGGGTAAATCAGAAAATCAAAGGGATTGTATTGCCGGCTTTCCACCCGCAGATCCTGGTCTATCACCAGGTGTTCTGCCAGGCCTTCGAAATACACCCAGTGGGCGGTATTCCCTTCCGCGTCCAGCGCGCTGAACTGCTTGTACGGCATTGGGGAGATGGACAGCTGGTGGTGGACCAGCCGCTGGTTATGGCTCAGCCGGGGAAACAAGTGGAGGCGCTGGGGCCCCAATGTTACCGGAATAGGGTAATGATAGGCAAGACGGTGATGGATATGAATCAGCAGTGTTTTCTGATTTTTGCATTGAATAATCGCGTTTCGGTCAGACCTTCATCAAGAGGTCTTCGATCCAGGTGTCTTCCAGCTGGTTGATGGACTCGCTCAGCAGCCGGTTCCAGTTTCGCGAAACGGGCTCCATCTCTTCGCGTGTCAGGCGTTGCTGGATCACGTTGAAACTGTTGCGGTCGTACAAGGTAACGTCTATCGGGTAGTCGACGTCATTGACGCTGACCTTGGTGGCGTCGAATGACAAAAATCCCAGTTTCAGCGCCTCGCTGATGCTGGAGTGATAGGTCAGGTTGCGGTACAGCAGCGGCTTCCCGTATCCGGTATTGCCGATGATGACAAAAGGCGAACTTTCTCCGATCTCGATCCAGTTGCCTTCCGGGTACAGCAGGAACAGCTTGTGTTCTTCATCGTCTTCGCATTGCCCGCCGACGATGGCGTGCAGGTTGAAATCGAGCCCGCCTTCGTGCAGGGCTGTTTTGTCTTCTTCCGCCACCCGCCTGACCTGACGGGCCAGCCCGTTGACGGCTTTGTACATTTTATTGAAATGGTCGTCGTTCTCGCCGATCTCTTCCTGAAAATACGTAATGGCCTTATCCCGTACGGACCGCAGCCCGGAAGTCATCACGAAAAAAGAATGGTTTTTCATTTGGTGAACGCTGACTTTGCGGGCAGAGGACACTTCCGTCCCCGAGGTAATGCGCGTATCAGAGATGCCGACCAGGCCTGTTTTGGTTTTTATGCCGAGGCAGTATGTCATTGTGCATTTGTTTATTGCTCGCCCGATCCGGCGGATTCGCTGACGGGCTTCAGGGCAAAATAGGCGTCGAAGACGGCGTCTCCGACCTTGTTAAGACTCGATTGAAAATTATCCAGGTATTCATGCAATCCAAATACAAAAATATCATTTACGTCGCTATATTCAAGGTGCGACAACAGTTTGCCCAACAATTTTACGGCCGGCCGGCCGAGGGGCGCATCGCTTTGGATCTTCTTCAGCGACAATTCGGCCTGTTGCAGGCAGTAGTAGATCGACCTGGGAAATTCGCGGCCCAGGACCAGGAATTCCACGATTTCCGAAGGATTGATGGAGCGGTGCGTTTGCCGGTACATATTGAAGGCGCTGACCGATTTGAGGACGGCCGACCACTGCAACTGATCGTAGTTGCTGCCGACGAAATCCGTTTCCGGCAGCAGGATGAAATATTTCACATCGATGAACCTCGAGGTTTTGTCGGCGCGCTCGATATACCGTCCCAGCCGGCCGAAATGCCACCCTTCGTTCCGGGTTATGGTGGAATCGATGATGCCGAAAAACAACTGGCTGCCCATTTTGACCTCGCTGAAAAAATCCTGCCAGTTGTCCATGTTCCACTTTTTCTTGCCGGACAATTCCCTGATCCGGTGGTAGAACTGGTTGAGGTGTTCCCACATTTCCTTGGAGATGATCTCCCGGATGCTGCGGGCATTCTCCCGGGCCTTGTACAGGCAACTCAGCACCGCGTTCGGGTTATTGGGATCAAAGCTGATAAACCGCAGCACGTTTTCAGGTGCAGGCTTGTCATAGTGCTTGTAGAAAAGGTGGTTGTCGCCCGATGCCAGCAGCATGGGCTCCCATTGCTGTTGCCCGCCCGGCGGCAGGTCCAGGATCAGGTTAAAGGTCACCCCCATGAACCGGGCGTAATTCTCCGCCCGTTCAACGTATCGGTTCATCCAGTAGATCGAGTTCGCAACGCGGCTTAACATTTGTAGTCTTTTTAAGTCGTAAGTAGCGACGCATGATCATGCGTCGATTAGTCGTAAGTCGTAAGTTGTAAGTCGTAAGTAGCAACGCATAATCATGCGTCGATAAGTCATAACGACCATTTCTCGTATAAAACCCCGGTTTTTTACCACCTGTGCGCTCCGGTTTGACCCTGTCAGGGACGAAGCCGGATTTTGAAACATAAGGCCCTTACAATTGCCCAACCATTCAGGTTCGGCTTTATTTCCCGCAAGGCGGGATCAGGCACATCAGTTCACATCAGTTTTTCATTGCAATTGCGCCGTTGTGCAATTGGAAGAGACTGTTCAAAATAGTGTTTTCGCGCAAAGACGCAAAGACGCCAAGTTTTTGATTTTCACTACGCTGCGCGTGCTAAAAATCCGGTTGACACAAAATGCTGAAAACAGTCTCAATCGCAGCACATCCAGCATCCAGCATCCAGCATCCAGTCTCCAGTCTCCAGTCTCCAGTATCCAGTCTCCAGCACGCCGCGGCGTGGCAGTCTCCAGAATCCTCCGTCCGCCATAGCTCCCAAGAGCGACGGCGTGGCAGCATCCAGTCTCCAGCATCCAGCATCCAGCATCCAGTCTCCTCCGTCCGCCATAGCTCCCAAGAGCGACGGCGTGGCAGCATCCAGTCTCCAGCATCAAGCATCAGCATCACTCCAACACCCAGGTATCCTTACTCCCGCCCCCCTGCGAAGAATTCACCACCAGGGATCCCTTTCGCAGCGCCACGCGGGTGAGTCCGCCGGGGATGACCTCCACTTTTTCGCCGTACAGGATATAGGGGCGCAGGTCCACATGCCGGCCTTCGAAGTCTTCTTCCACGATGGTCGGCACCCGCGACAAGGAGATGGTGGGCTGGGCGATATAATTCCGGGGGTTGTTTTGAATCCGCTTCCGGAATTCCGAACAATCGTCTTTGGTCGATTTCGGGCCGATCAGCATGCCGTAGCCGCCGGCTTCATTGGCTTCCTTCACCACCAGTTGTTCGATATTGTCGAGGACGTATTGGCAGTCGTCCTTTTCCTCACAGATATAGGTGTGCACGTTGTTCAGCAGCGGCTCCTCATCGAGATAATACCGGATGATGCGCGGCACGTAGGCGTACACCACCTTGTCGTCGGCCACGCCGGTGCCGGGGGCGTTGGCCAGCGCGATCCTGCCGGACTTGTACACGTCGAAGATCCCGTCGACGCCGATCAGCGACTGGGGGTTGAAGGCTTTGGCGTCGAGGAAGGTATCGTCGATGCGCCGGTAGATGACGTCGACCGTTTCAAAGCCCTTGGTCGTCCGCATTTTGACCCGCCCGTTGCTTACGATCAGGTCGCTGCTTTCCACCAGTTCGACCCCCATTTGCTGGGCCAGGTACGAATGCTCGAAATAAGCCGAGTTGTAGATGCCCGGGGTCAGCACGACGACCCTCGGGTTGCTTTTGCCGCTGATGTACTGGAGCATTTCCAGCAGGCGGATGGGGTAGTTGGACACGTGCTGGATGTCCATTCTTTCAAAGATCTGGGGATAGGATTTTTTCAGGATCTCCCGGTTTTCGAGCATGTAGGATACGCCCGACGGGCAGCGGAGGTTGTCCTCGAGCACCAGGAATTCCCCCTTGTCGTCCCGGATCAGGTCGGTGCCGGTGATGTGGCACCACCGGTCTTTGGGCGGCTTCAGGCCCATGCAGGGCTTGAGGAACCCTTTGCTCGATTCCACGACGTGGCGGGGGATGACCCCGTCCTTGAGGATGCGCTGTTCGTTGTAGACGTCGTCAATGAACAGGTTCAGGGCGGTCACCCGTTGGATCAGCCCTTTTTCCAGCGCGGTCCATTCTTTTTTCGCGATGATCCTGGGGATGATGTCGATGGGCATGATCCGCTCGATGCCCTGGCCTTCGGAGTAGACGTTGAAGGTGATCCCCATGGAATGCAGGGTGCGTTCGGCGGCGTGCTGCTTGTCGAGGAGTTCTTCCTTCGACATGCGTTCAAGCTCTTCCCGAAAAGTCTCGTAGCCTTCCCGGGTTTTTCCATCCAGGAAGAACATTTCGTCGAAGAACATACCGATGTCATAACCGTCAAATGAATTGAGTTTCATAGGCGCGTGGATTGAATCCTGAAAAAAAGACCTTGAGATTGGTTCTATACAGGAAAGGGAGCCATCATTACCGACTCAATATAAGCCGATCACCGGAGAAAAACAAACCTTGCCGACTTTTTTTATGAAGCCGATCCGCCGCTGAACAGTTTTTTCCAGCCGAAACGCACGACCAGCAGCAACCCGACAAAGACCAGTAACGCCTGTTCGAACCGGGCGCTGACAAACACCCAGAAGTGGGTCCGGTCGAGCCCCCACATGATCAGCAGGGTGGCGGTGATCATCATGATGAGCCCGGAGAGCTTGCCGAAACCGGGAATGGCGTCCAGGTTCACGTTCCTTTTGATGATGAACAGGGTAATCACCATGGACAGGATGGGCAGGATCTGGGTATAGATATCCGTCTGGAGGATGCTGCGCTTTTCGAACAGGAACATGTACACGTCCAGCGTCACGGAAAAGATGCCGGGTACGCAAACCAGGTAGACCAGCGCGGAATAAAGGTATTTCCAGGGCGTCAGGTGGCCTTCGCCTTTGCCCATGAACCCCGCCAGCGCGGCCGTCAGCGGCAGCAGCGTAAAATAGAAGATGATGTATTGCGGATGGGCCGCCAATTGGTCAAACAGTTCCTGCAGGGTCATAATTTGCCGGATTTAGGGAGCAAATATTGGGTTTTCCTGGAAGATGGCCAAATGGATTTGCTTGTTGATTCGTTTATTTGTTGATGCGGTGATCTGTTTGTTGATCTGTTTATTTGTTGATGCGTTGATTTGTTTGTTGATCTGTTTATTTGTTGATGCGTTGATTCGAATCCTCAAATCACCAGATCCTCAGTTCCTCAATTCCTCAATTCCTCAATTCCTCAATTCCTCAACCCCTCAACCCCTCCGCAAACCCCATCAACTCCCCCTCCGCGAACGGCTTGCCCATCAGCTGGATGCCGATCGGGAGGCCGTTCTCATGGACGCCGGCCGGCAGGGCGATCGCCGGGATCCCCGCCAGGTTGGCCTGTACCGTGAAGATATCCGCCAGGTACATGGCCAGCGGGTCGTCCACAGTTTCATTGAGGCGCCAGGCCGTACCGGGGGCGGCGGGCAGGAAGATGAAGTCGTAGTGGTCCAGGATCTTCATGGTGGCGTCGCGTATGAGGCGGCGCGCCTGCTGGGCTTTGCCGTAGTAGGCGTCGTAGTAGCCCGCGCTGAGCACGAAGGCGCCCAGCATGATCCGGCGTTTCACTTCGGCGCCGAAGCCTTCCGTGCGGGATCGGGTATAGGTCTCCAGGAGGTTGCGGGCATTGGGGCTGCGGTAGCCGTAGCGGATGCCGTCGTAGCGCGAGAGGTTGGATGAGGCCTCGGCCGTGGTGAGCACGTAGTAGGTCGGGATGATGTATTCGAGCAGCGGGAATTCCACCGGCTCCACGGTATGCCCTTGCGCGCGCGCCTGTTCGATCCAGGCTTCGCAGGCCGCCTTGATGCCGGGGTCGAGACCGGGGTGTTCCATGGCTTCCCGGAAATAGGCCAGGCGTGCGGGCCGCCCGAAGGACAGTTGTTCGGTATAGGCGGGCACGGGTTTGCGGCTGGCGGTGCCGTCGTAATCATCCGGGCCGGCCATGATCTCCAGGAGCAGGGCGGCATCGCGGACGTTGTGTGAAAGGATCCCGATCTGGTCGAAGGAAGAGCCGTAGGCCAGGAGTCCGTGCCGCGATATGCGCCCGTAGGTGGGCTTCAGCCCGATGACCCCGCAAAAGGCGGCGGGTTGCCGTACCGATCCGCCCGTATCCGAGCCCAGGCTGGCCAGGCAGGTCCCGGCCTGTACCGCTACCGCCGATCCGCCCGAGGAGCCGCCGGGGACATATTCAGGATCGGCGGCATTTCGGGTGGGGCCGTAGTACGAGGTTTCGGTGGTGGAGCCCATAGCGAATTCGTCGCAATTGACCCGCCCGATGATGATGGCGTCTTCCGCCAGGATGCGCGTGACGGCCGTGGAAGAGAACAGCGACCGGTAACCCGATAGGATATGGGAGCCGGCCGTCACGAGGTGGTCCTTGTAGCAGATCACGTCCTTGAGGGAGATGACCATACCGGCGAGGCGGCCCGCGGGTTGCCCTTCGGTGAGCCGTTTGTCCAGCTCCAGGGCCTTTTGGCGGGCTTCTTCCGCGAACACCTCGATATAGATATTGAGGGGCCGGGAGGCTTCGATCCGGTCGAGGTAATGTTCGACCAGGTCGGCGCAGGACAGCGTTCCGGCCCGGAGGGCCTGTTGGATGGCGGATAGTGATTGCGGCGTTTGCATGATGGTACGGCTTGGTAAAGCGTAGCTGCAAAGGTGGGGAGAAAGATTGGGATTTTTTGGGGGGAGGTGGTTTATTGTTGTTTATGAGGTTTGTTGTTGTTTGTTATGAGGTTTATTGTTGTTTATGGGGTTTATTGTTGTTTGTTGTTGTTTATGAGGTTTGTTGTTGTTTATGGGGTGTTTTGAAGGAGGCTTTGACTGTTGAGGTGATATGGTTTTGAAAGTCGGATGTAATCCTATATCTTGAGGCCGTAAAACTGAACCTAATGTTATGTTGGAATTCAAAAGCCCACAGCGACGCCCGTTTTTCCGGTTTGAGTACTGGAAAACGGGCGTTGTTGTTTTTTGCGTATTTGTTTTACCAGGTAGCGAGGGTATGATCAGGCTACCCTGGATCGGATGATACTTGGGTTAATTCAGATTTATTGCCTTTCAAAAATAAATTTTAAACCTTTTAATTTTAAATGAATGACCATGAAAAAATCTTTTTTTAGCCTGCTTGTTTTAATGGTGGTTTTGAGTTGTAGCAAAAACAGCAATCCAGCGCTAATTACAAAATGCGGAATAGATAATTTATATATAGATTACGAACTATTGTCTGGAAAAGTCAAGAAATTAACGGTAAACCAGCATCAGGCCAATAGCGATTCTGAGGAGATTGCTATTGGCTTAAGAGTTCGATCAGATGTTTATAAATTCAATGACACAGGAAACGTTATTGAAAAAATAGCCTTTGGCGTTGATCAGGAACTTTTTGGAAAATCAACAGCTGAATATAAGGATGGAAAGTTAATCAAGGTTGTTGTATATGATGGTGAGAACAATCAAAACAGCATACATAAATATGAATACGAACAAGGGAAACTGGTAAATGTTTCAGGGCAATATCCATCCGGAGAAATATATTATCAATATCAGATTCAAACGGATGGCGATTGCAGCATTCCTTTGAGGATGGATGAAATTACAGAAAAAGGAGGGTATATTTCAAGAGTAATAGATGAATCCATTTGCAAGACTGTAAAAAGGACTGATTATGATAAAAACGAATATTTAAGCCAGAAATGGGAGTTTGAATATGATAAGAACGGCTTACTCGTTAAGGAAGTCTATTCAGGGAAGGATGGCAGTTCAATTTCAGTGTTTAAATATTCAGATTTTGACGAGAATAAAAACTGGACACAAAAAGAAATCACAACAGACGGTGTTTTGAAATATGTGATTGAGCGGGAGATTGAATATTATTGAACAGCATTCATTTGCAACCCACCTGCTCGAAAGGAGGGATTTGTGGGATATTGAAAACAGCAAGACCACAGCGATTTTACCCATATTGCGCATAAAGGCTGGGATAAAATAGGAAGTCCCATTGAAGGGCTTGACATTTAGTAAAGAAAGTGTTTCACTCGTTCGTTTGATTTTTCTGTCAAGGTTTTGAAAATCAGGTGTATTGTTTTATCTTGTACCGGTAAAACGGAGCCTGATGTTATACAAATGTGCAGAAATTCATTACACCGCCAGTGTTTTTGGTGACAAAGCCGAAAACACTGGCGGTGTTAAATAAGCGGCAAGCAGAAAAAAACAACCAATGGGATATGGGATTTGAAAGTAAAGTATCGGGATTTATCTCTGTAAAAATTGGAGGTTCTTCGATTGAGGAAAAAATTAGTGAAATTGAGAATTGCCTCGAAACTTTACCAAAATTAAGAGAAGACAACTTTCCTTTTTTGCCGAGAGAAATTTTTGGAATATCGAAATTGAATAAAGGAGAGAATAATGTGCCTATTGCATATCGGTCAATAATGATTCATTTTGGAATTTCTATGAAACAGCTCGACGAAGAAATCGAAGTTTGGATAAATAAATACGAACAGTTCTTAAAAAGAATCCCAAATGCATGGGAATCAATCGTGAATATTGAGATAATTCCTTTTACAGCAAATTATCCAATGAATCATTTAAGATACCATTGGTTCAAGGAATTTAAACCAAAATCAGAAGAATCGTTTTGGAGATTTGAAGGAGATCCTACAAACTGGGAGGAATTGACAAATGATAATTTTATGCCCAAAGATTAGCAAATTGAATAAAAAAGAAACCAGCCGATAACAAATAAGCGCCAAAGCGAGGCGTAGGCCGTACCGCTTAATCATCATCCATACCGCGTATGCATCGTCACAAATTGTTATGCCAACTGATGCTTGTTTGTATCGCAACAGGCGCAAAGGCACAGGTTGATCCACAACTTGCAGCGGAATATTTCAAAGAGGCTCAGGTGCTTTGCGAACGCGATAACGGCCGTCTGTGGGGCGTTTCAATTTGCGGACCGATGGTCATGTTCGACATGCCGACAAAGACGATCGCCACCAGCAAGCCCGAACCGGACGGGGCCAGGCCGCAACTTCTGGGACTTGTGAATGCCCCGGTGCAATGGGGGGGGGAAACATGGGCATCCTACATCTGGAGCGATGTGGCCGCCAAATCACCCCGCGACCGGAAAGAGCTTTTGCTTCACGAATTATTTCACGGCGTTCAGCCCCGGCTCAAATTGGGCGCGGCGGCAGGGGCGCCTGAACACCTTGATTCCAAAGAGGGGCGGTATTGGTTGAGGCTTGAGTGGAAAGCGCTTGAAAAGGCGCTCCGGAAATCGGGCAAACAGCGGAAAAAAGCGGTTTGCGATGCCCTCGCATTCCGGAAGGCCTGGCGACTTCTTTTTCCCGCCAATGCCGAAGACGAACGAGGACAGGAGATCACCGAAGGGCTTGCTGCCTATACGGCCACCGTACTTGCCGCGGATGCTGAGCAGGATGCCGTTATGGGCGCCCTCGATCTGCTTGTCAGCACCGGAAAGATTGCCGACGAGGCCAGCTTCGTCCGGACATTCGCTTATTTTTCAGGCCCTGCGTACGGACTCCTGCTCGACGCCGGCTCTCCGGATTGGAGAAAGCAAATAAAAAACACCGATGACCTTGAAACCTCCTGATGCAAGCGCTGAATATCCATCCCAGGGCTGAAGCGGCGAAGGCTGCCGCCAGGTACGGAGGCGCGGAGATTCTGTTGTCAGAAGAGAAGAGGGAGCAGGCGCGCCAGGCTCGTCTCGATGAATTGCGCAAGACCTTCGTCGAAGGGCCGACGCTTTTGTTCCCCGGGGCAGCCACAGTTACGATACCCGGGGGCGGTGTCGCTTCAGGGGATAGGAACGATATATTTCGGTCCTTTTCGCGCCTCAGGGACCTGGGGAAACTGGAAGCCGAGAAGGGGTGCTTGTATCGAGTGACGGCAGTTCTCGCCGTGTGGCGGCGCCGGTTCAGCTCGATAAAACTACTTTTTTCCGGAGACGGCTGGAAATTATATTTATCGCCCGGCTGGACGGTGAAAGAAGGCGAAAGAATGGGGAGCTATGAGGTGGTGAAAGAGTAAAGAGAAGTGGTTTAATGATCACAAGGCAGTACCGGATTAATACCGGACGATGAATGGAAAGGTTTGTTTTGCATATTCCGACACAGGTAACAATAATCCTTTCCCTTGATCTGAACATGATGGTTTTAGCATGATTGCAACGAAATGCAGGAATGCTGGCCCCAATATTTACCAAAAACAGAAAAATCATGTTCAGGGAAATTTCAAAATCTTTGTGTTTGCGCTCATGATCATCCTGCAAGGTTGTGCGACCAGACAACCTGCGCTCAAGCTCTCCTTCAAGGTGGACAAAGAACTTCAGAAAACGTTGGCAGACCTGCCCGAAAAATTAGTCCTTGCCAGGGAAAGACTGGAGAAAAGCGAAACCTATACCTACGTACACCTGAAAATCAAAAGCAGTTTTTCCACGGGCAGCGAAACGACAAGCAGCCTGTTTTTGATCCTGCAATACGACCAAACCCTCGATAGCAGCGAGGAAACGTTAAAAGACCTGGGAAGAGGGGCCATGCTTGAAATCATGGATATTTTTCAGGACAAAAAGCCTTATGCGAGCTACAATGTAAAATTCCTTCAGGATCCCGATGGTGACCAGGAGGATGAAAAGAACTTCAGAAGCTTTGCCTTTACCGTCGATGAATTGATCAACAGCTGATTTTTTAAGGGTAGGCTGGGATAAAATAAGAAGCCCCATTGAAGGGCTTGACATTTAGTAAAGAAAGTGTTTCACTCGTTCGTTTGATTTTCCTGTCAAAGTTTTGAAAATCAGGTGTATTGTTTTATATTGTACCGGTAAAACGGAGCCTGATGTTATACAAATGTGCAGAAATTCATTACACCGCCAGTGTTTTTGGTGACAAAGCCGAAAGCACTGGCGTTGTTGTATAGTTGGTTGCTTATACGCAATAGGGTTTATTCAAAACACGCATTGCGTGTTTTGAATAAACCCTATTGCGTTATGCTGTTGTTCTGCTCAATTGATAAAAACACAAGATGTAAATGAAAATTAGTGATGACTTAAAACAAATTGCTTACAAAAGTAGCAAATGGAATCATTGAAAGATTCCGAAATAAAGAATTGAAGGACAATAATGAGCAACAGATTGTTATTGAGGCAACAATACAGATAAAGTAGGTATTGATAAAAAGCCGTTCCATAATTGAGGAACAAAACAAGACGAATAAAAGAAAGAAGGAATTGAGTTAACAGAAGACTTTATTCTGTTCATGGTATGTAAAAAAATAATCACTTGTTTAGCGGATTTACAGCCGACATAGAACTGAAAGACTATTAGAAGACATCTCATTGGATTCAATAATTGAAGATTGGTGAGCAACTCAAAATCAGATTTTGGGAATTGATACCAGACTTATAACAATGAGGATGAGCATTTTATGGAATAAGCAATTATTGGTATCTAGAACTGTTGAAAGAAACATGGAATTTTTATTTTCAAATGGTGAGACATTGAAATACCTTTCCAAATTTTATCAGAATATCTCAGTTTTTAAAGAATTATAACACATTCCAATTGGAGAAATCAAGATAGGGAAAACATAAAGGTCTATGGAGAGAAGACAGAAAGCTTGTTTCAAAAGTTCAAAAAGAAAATGTAACAAAGAAACGACCATGAAGTATAAAGACCAAATTTTCATGTAGGACATAGGCCTATTAGTCCAAAATTAGTTGTGCAGAAATTGTAAAACGGATCAGAAGATGAAACTGACCAAATCAAACAACACATTACGGATATTGAAGTGATTAAATCTTCGATGATATGGAATTTTGAGTGAGAAGATACTTTCAAGATTTGATGTACGAATTCAGATATTTGAAAGAAGGGTTTAAATCGTAGCAGATAGCATCAACAATTTAAGGCTCTTGATTTTATAAACGGTTAAGTGGTTCAGGGAACAATATTGTGGAGTAAAGTTAGAAGCGTGAAAACAACTAAAGTTGCAGATGTAAACACATGGAAGAATTACCCGTCAGTAAAATCAAATATTCAGATTGAAAGAAGATGTAGGAAATAAAGAATAACTTGGAATGGTAAGGAAATTAAATATACGAACCATAAATTCATGTTTATATTTAAGGAGAAGAACTTCTTTAGCATCAAGTTCAAATCTACTCTTGAAGCATTACATCCCGAAATCAAGTTTGAAAACTTTCAAGAACAATTCATTAAATAAAATCATTTGGTATATTAAATCAAAAAGAAAGTTGGAATTGCAAAAACATTGAATTTCTTTGGAAAAATAAGATTATGTTGATTCGGATTTGAATTATTTTGGTTTGAAGATACGAGGACAAGAAAGTTTAAAAGTATCAAAAGATAATAATCTACCATTAAATATAAAGAACGATGGACTTTAATAAAACATACCAGTCATGGTAATGTACAGCTAAATTATTTAAATCAAGATGGCTAAGGTATATTTCTATACTTCATACAAGAGAAATTGAAAAATATTATCAAATTGCTCATTCGTTGGAAGCAAATTTATATAAAAATAAAAATTTTTGAAAGACTTTCAAAAGGATATTTGGAAGATGCAAAAAGAATGGACGAGGAAGCCGAAAGGAGTAGATTAGAATATTAACAACTGCTAACAACGGCTTGCTGTCCATGCCGCCGAACAGCCAGCCCGCAAACCTAACGCACGGCGGCACGTCAGCAAGCCAGCCGTTATACAGGATTAAGAAAAAATGAAAGAACTGTACAAAAATATTGAATCTGGAATCGAGTGTTTTGATTGGAAAACAGATTCACCTTTAAAAAATGTGAATCAAGAAACTGAGTGTAAATTGATTTTTGATTCTGTCTGCGAAGAAATTGGGAAATATTATTCCATGTTTGGTTTTAAAGTATCGAAGAGAAAAATTCAATTAAATCTCGATGAATTCATTTTAAAGATTCAATTCTCGTCAAGTGCGTACAATCAAAAAGGCGATTTTATATGGCTCGAAATAAATTCAGGAGTTTATCCAAAAGAACTTTCAAAGAAATACAAAGAAGAAAAAGAAGTGTTATTGCCAATTGTTTTTGCCAACACAAATTTACTGGACAAGAAAATAACAAC
The DNA here is from genome assembly GCA_020636325.1 of Lewinellaceae bacterium. GTDB lineage: Bacteria > Bacteroidota > Bacteroidia > Chitinophagales > Saprospiraceae > JACJYC01. The sequence continues at coordinate 355,179 of JACJYC010000002.1, read as the reverse complement.
TGAAATAGAATCAAATTTCTTAACAAGAGGCATAAACATTTTAGGTAAAGAAAATATAGTGGAGAGCAAATTTGATGAATCCACGGTTGAATATTCAAGAGGACTAAATCTATACAGCATCAATCTTGAAGAATTTAAAATGATTCTCAAATACATCAACAGATTAATTAGAAAATCAATAGAAATTGTAACTGATAAGGATCATCTGATGGAATACCTCAGAAACCCTACTCAAAGACAGTTGTATTGGATTATAGAAAAGAGAATTGAAGATTTCATGAACCTCTATTATCCTAATGACAAAGAAGTAATTGATAGGCTGAATGAACTGAAAATGAAAAAAGAAAACCCTGTATAACAATGCACATAATGGTCATGCCGGCTAAACGCGGCCAAGCTGTGCCTGCAAACCGTAAAACCTGAATAGTTAATCAAAACTTCGGATAAAAAATGCTAAAGCGGACCATCCCGCCGGGCACACTTCCGGTCGCCGCCGTCAGGTTTGATCCGGTCATTCCTTGCCAGGCGGGCCAAACCACGGGCGCCGCCTCAGAGGCATCCGTGGGTTCAACAAGCCGCTCCTCTCCCCCTCAAAGTTTGCGCCTGGTTGACAGAGCGCCGCTTTGCTGCATGAACCGCGACCAAAATCCAAACAAGCGCTAAGTAAATTTTTCTGCTTTTCTTTGTGGAAAGTACTACATAAAAACCAACCGGCGTCTTATTGAAACGGGTTGGTTTTTTTTAGACGACAACACGAAAAACAGCAGCATGAAAAAGTATCTACTTATTGGCGCAGGGCCGGTTGGGCTGGCTCACGCGCGTGCATTGAAAGAGGCGGGCCTGGATTATGACCACATTGAGGCGAATGACAACTTAGGGGGAAACTGGTACCACGGCGTGTATGAGACGGCCCATATTATTTCCCCGCGCGATGTGATGCAGTATTCTGACTATCCGATGCCGGCGCATTTTCCGGACTTTCCCAGCCGCCAGAATTTGCTGGATTATTACAATGAATATGCCGATCACTTTGGATTAAGAAATCATATCACTTTCAATACCAAGGTTTTGTATGTGCGCCCTGTTGAAGACAACCTGTGGGAGGCGCATTTTTGCAACGACGAAGTGCGCCGCTATACAGGCGTGTTGGTGTGCAACGGCCACCACTGGGACAAGCGGATGCCGCAGATTGAAGGCAACTTTACCGGCGAAATCATACACTCGAAAGACTACAAACGCCCCGAGCAACTGCGCGGCAAGCGCATCATCACAATCGGTGCGGGCAACTCGGCTTGCGACCTGGCGTCGGAGGCGGCCCGGGTGGGCAAAAAGTCGTTCATCAGCATCCGCAGCAGCGCGTGGTTTTTGCCGAAGCTCCTGATGGGGCAGCCGCTTTCGAAATATGCCAACCCGAAAGTTCCCGTTTGGCTGCAGAAGCTCGGGCTGAAAATCGGGCTGAAAATCCTGATCGGCGACCTGAAACACTACGGCCTGCCGAAACCCGACCACGCTCTTTTTGACAAACACCCGACTATTGGTACAGAACTGCTGCATTACATAAAGCATGGACGCACCGTGCCCAAACCCGGGATTGTGCGCGCCGACGGCAAAACAGTGACTTTCACGGATGGCTCGCAGGAAGAAATTGATATGATAGTGGCTGCAACCGGCTACCACTTGTCGTATCCGTTTTTGCCCGATGAGCTGCACCGCACCGAAGGCGCCATCGCCAAAGTATACGGCGATTGCATGCTCGACGACTATCGCGGCCTCTACCTCATAGGCTGGCAGCAGGCGCGCGGCGGCGTGGGCGCGCTGGCCCCGAAAGCGGCCGGATTGCTCATGCGCCACCTCAAGCTTCAGGAGCAGATCGGCGTCCCGCTCGGCCTTGTGATGAAAGAAGCCATGGGGCAAAAACTGCCCGAATCACACCTCATTGGCATGTTTGTGATCTTGCGCAACATCGAAAAATTCAATAAACATTACGATTCTTTTGCGCAACGCGCCCGCCGGCTCGACCGGCAGTATCCCAATTTCAAAAATAAAGTGCTGCCCATGCCCAAAAGCATCGATAAAAATCTGGTGGTATTTTAAGGTGCGATTGAGCCACAGGGAAGCAGGGGCAAAACTGTTGTTTAGCAGGCCGGCTTGGATCATCAATATTTGACAAATGCTGAAAAAACTACCCGGGCTCAGTCCCAATCCGACCGCAGACGGCGCATTCAGCCCATCCATTTTTTCGTCGAAGTTGGCAACCTCCCATTCCGGACCCTTGGCCATGGAATCAGCTTTGCCGAATAAAAACCTGCACGCTGTATGACTTCCGGCCTATGGGTAAGCATGCCGATCATCAGAAATCTCGTGGAAGGTACGGGTTGCAACGGCCCGGAAATCGAGCTGATCTGCCGGGCGGGCGGCATCAGTCCGGACCTGCTGGAAGAAGCTGACCATAAACTGTCGCTGGAGCAAAACTGCGCCATAATGGAGGCGGCTTTGACCATCTCCGGCGACCAATGCCTCGGGCTACATACAGGCGAAAAAACAACCGCAGTGGTATTGGGCATTACCGGCCATCTGATGCAGAGCAGCAAAGACGTATTGGATGCGCTCCGGCACCTGCAGCAATTCACATCGGTCTTCACGCGGCTTTATCATTTTGCCGTCGAGATCAGACATGCCGAAGTATTTTATTATTGTGAACCGCTGGAGGTCTGGAATAACATATCGCCCGAAACGGCCCGGCAAAGCGTGGATTTCGCCTACGCCGGGGCGATTCACGTCATATTTTTACTGACCGGCAAAAGGGTTTTTCCCAAAAAGGTCATGTATCGCTACCAACGCACCGCCGATACCCGTGAATACGAACGCGTTTTCAAATGTCAGCCGCTGTTCAATCAGGCCGCCAATTGCATGGTCTTTTCCCTGGCCGACCTGCAAGCTCCCGTGCTTGGTTACAACAAAGAGCTCAATCAGGTCTTCCTGCAACTCCTGGAGGCGGAAATCAAAAAACAAAGTGCGGGCGCCGCATTTTCCAGCCAGGTGAAACAAATGATCCTGAAGCAATTCCGGGTTCAATTCCCGCAGGTGGAAGAAGTCGCCGCGCAAATGCACCTCACCACCCGCACTTTACAAAGAAAATTGCAAGAAGAAAACACGACTTTTCGTACCCTCGTCGATGGGATCAAGGAAGAGCTGGCCTGTAACCTCCTGCTCAACAAAAACCTTTCCGTAACAGAAATTGCCTATCAACTGGGTTATGCCGAACCCAGCACCTTTCAGCGCGCCTTCCGGCAATGGACGGGCAAGTCACCCAACGCGTTTCGCCGGCAGTCCGGATAAACTTATGGTCTCAGGCCGTTATGTGCTCAGGGGGCCGTGCGATGGTTTCTGCCTGGTTTTGGACCATAGCAGATCGGCCGGCGCCCGACCCACGCATCATCCGGATGCCTGTGACGATCGGCCAGGCAATGCCCAGGATCAGGTAGACGTTCATTCCCAACTCTGCCAGGAAGGTAATCCCGAATATATTTCCCATCGCATCCAGCAGGGTGGACACGCCCAATACCACGGTTAACACGCCCATTGCTTTGTTCTCACCCGCCAGCAGTTTACCCAGCCCAATCCACCAGACTGCGGCGAAAAGTACTTCCAGGATATTCCACATTCCTTTGGTGACCAACAAAGTAGTCGTGCTGAAAATAGCACCGATCAGCGGTTTTTCTTCCGGCAATGCCGCCAGGTACGCCTGCATCTGCTCCGGCCAGAGGGCCGTCAGGATAGCCGCCCCCAGCGCGCCGGTCAGTACGTAGGCGACTCCGGAAAACGTGATCAACGGCATCCAGGGTGAGCGGTACTTGAATTGCTGGTGAAAATAAAAGACCAGCGGCAAGAGCAAGAGGTAGTATCCGAATAGGTCGAGCAAATTAAACCATTTTGCAGGCATATAATTATGCGCATACTGCAGCGTAAGTACGGGGTCGGAAAATGCGTCAAAGTTATACTCGACCGCCAGCGCTCCTACCCAAAGGCATGCCAAGGCCAACAATCCCGAAAAAGCGGCGATTGCGCCGACGGTGAACCGATAATCAAAAAGCTTTTTCATTGCACAAATTTGAATTGTTTGTGCAAAGTTGCGGGAGCGTACGGAATCGGCCTTTGGCAGTTTGCGTCAGAATATTTGCAGATTGCGACACGGGTAACGATAATCCTTTTCCCTTGATCTGAATAGGATGGATTTAGCAGGAGTACAACGTAAAATTCCTTCAGGATCCCGAAGGCGATCAGGAGGATGAAAGGAACTTCAGAAGCTTTGCCTTTACCGTCGAGGAATTGATCAACAGCTGATCATTTCTTTCGCTTCCATTCCACCGCCAGATCCCGGATCACCGCCGGAGCGCCGCCGTTGTACAAGATCCCGAATCCGCCGAAGGAATTGTCTGCCGCGGAAGCCTCCATATCCACATCGGGCAAAACAGCCGGCGGATAGGCCGAAGCCCCGTAGTCCGCATCCGTGGAAGCCCGGGCGTAGAGCTTCCCGGCAGCCATGCTGAACCGGATGGTGCAATTGGTCCGGTAACAGGATGTGGAAACGGGCTCGCCGATCTCGGACGCCTCGCCGTTCCGGTATCGCACAAAAACAAAGTCGACCGCATTGCCGTATTTGGTCGTGCGGACAACCCGCAACCCGTATCCGCTCATCGTTTTTGAGTCGAATTTGATCAATACGTCCATATAGAGCGGCGCTACCGCAAAGCCTTGTCCGGCGGATTTGAACGGCGCTATCTGCAACGTCATTTCCATATCGCCCCGGGCCTCCCCCACCGGCGTATAGCTCATGAACCCGCTGCGGCCCTGGAGCAAGCCCGTGATACCCTGGGCGCCGTCCTGCCCGTCGCCGTAATGCCAGGCATCGCCGGAAACCGGCCGGTCGGGGTTTTCGATATGACGCCAGGTCCAGAAACCGGGCAGGACCCGGGGTTGATTGGCCGTGGAAAGCCTGGAAAAATCGGGATGCATGCTCCGCTCGTCGATTTTAACAGCCCCGGCCTCAATGGGGGCCGTCAGCACCGCCTCCACCGCTTCACCCGCCAGGCTTCGGATATGTTTCGGCACAATAACGGCTTTCAGGTAATGACCGGCGTCTCCCGGGGTCAACGGGTAGTCCCTCAGGGGCTTGTCAAACCGGGAAACCATCACCGGGATGGCATCGCGCCCCGATGGGTCGGTGCACCGGTACCACGTGATACGGGATTGATCCTCAAATTCGGTATCCAGCCGGTAGTTCAGCCTTACCGAGCCCCCTTCGGCGAAGGCAATGCTCGGCCGTTCGCTGAACCCCGGCGGCGGCAGTTGCCTTGGGCTGATGGTCAGTACAGCGGCCGCTTCCAGCCCGGCCGGCGTTGCGGCGATGACGGTAATATCGCCAGGCTCCAACCCCTCATTGGCCGGAATGACCAGGCAATGCAAGCCGTCGGCCGAAATGCGCAACCGGGCTAAAGAACCGGACCCGGGCGACAAGGCCCACCGGATGGCCTCCGGCGACACTTCCACATTGCCGAAACGCAGGAGTTTAACCGACAACAGGGCCGTATCCCTGCCTGTTTCCAGGCTATCAATGGTGGTGCTCAGTAACAGTTGGGTGGGCAGATCGGTATAGTGTTTGTTTTGAGCTTGTTCGGCGCGGAGCACCCTGGACTTGATGTGCATCGGGTCCCAGTCGTCCTCGCCTTTGAGCAGGTTGTAGGTATTGTACAGCACCGACCCGCCTTCCGTTAGCCGGTAAGCGTCGAGGACCTGTTTTTTATCCATTTCCACCGTACAGGCCGGGTCCTTCCCGCCGATAAAAAGCGGCCGGTCGTTGAGGGTGTTCCCAAACTGGTAATTGCGGGTTGCTGCCGGCGGCAGGTCTTTCCAGCCGATGTACAATTGGTCGTCGTCGGCCTGAAAGCGGGTATCGACCACCGCCACCTGTCCACCGGCCTTCACGAAATACTGCTCCCCGCGGGTGTACGCCCGGATATCGCAATTCAGCAGCACCGCGCCGGTACCGCGGGTAATGTAAAAGGGCTTTGAGCTGTAAAAATCAAAGGTGCTGTTGAGGTACACGCCGGTGCTGCAGAGGGCGTCGTCCGTGGATTCGAAATGACAGCGGTCGAACAGCACACGTTGGCCGCCCACAAACGGACAAAGGTTGAGCCGGCTGACAAAGCGGGTGTTGCGGGCCACAATCTTGTCGCCGTCGCAATGGATCAACTGGGCTTGCACGATGGCCGAGGCGCGTTTTTCGCGGCCCAATGCGGGTTTCAGTGGAAATTCCAGATCGATATTGCAGTAATTACCGAAGGTGATGTTTTCCGATTGGGTGCCGTCGCCGTAAAACCGGAATAGGGTGAAATTGCCCCGCGCGCCGATCGTTTGTCCGCGATTGCAGGCCAGCACCACGTTTTCCGCGTGTTGGTTCAGCCCGTAGAACCGCAGCCATTCGCACCGGATCTTCATCCCGTAAGGCGCCCGTTCCCCCTCTTCCGGCACGCGGATGGCCGGATCGTCGGGGTCGTCGATCCAGTATACCCAGGGCGCCAGATAGAGGGTCATGGGGCGGGTTTCGGTTCCGTTTGTCAGCTTTGCCGCAGCGCTTTGGACCGAATTGAAGACATACGGATACCGGGCTGCCTCCGCATCGCTCAGTTGCCCGTCGATGAAAAAGGCGTGAGGGCCCAGCAGGATGGTATCGCCGCGGTATACGATGCTGTTGCCGGTGTATTGGATCGGGTCTTGCGGATCGAGGGATTGATACTGGAAGGCGGGTTGTGCGAGCCCCGTTTCACACAGGAGCAACCAAATGAACAGAAGGGTATTTCTCATAAGGTAAAGATAAGGAATGATCCCGTTCGGGCAAATTGCACGCGGGCGGTTTAATGCCGACTGTTTTTCCTATTTTTACCCGCTGCACGAAACAACCAACACCATGAAAAAACTCACACTCGCCGTTTGCCTGGTTTTCTCCCTGTTTTCCATCGCCAGCGGGCAAAAGTTAAAAACCGAGCTCAAAAAGCAGGAAGCCCAGATGAAAGAAGCCGCCGCCCGGCTCGACCGGCTCAAAAGCGAAGCCGCCGGAAAGGTGGAAAGCCGCGCCAAAATGATCCAGGTCATGGTCGACAAGGTCTTCAGCTTTGCAGAACTGGGTTTCCAGGAAACGGAATCGTCCAAATACCTCACCGATATCCTGCGCCAGAACGGCTTCACCGTCGAGTTCGGCATCTCCGGCGTGCCGACCGCCTGGTGGGCCAAATGGGGTTCCGGAGAACCGGTCATCGCGCTGGGGTCCGACCTGGATTGCATTCCCAAGGCTTCCCAAAAGCCGGGAGTGGCCTACCACGACCCGATCATCGAAGGCGCGCCGGGCCACGGCGAAGGCCATAACTCCGGCATTCCGCTCAATATTGCGGCAGCGATCACCGTGAAGGAGATCATGGAACGCGAAGGCCTCCGGGGTACCCTGATCCTGTGGCCCGGGATCGCGGAAGAACTGGTGGGCACCAAGGCCTATTTCACCCGCGACGGCTATTTCGACGGCATCGACCTCTGCATATTCACCCACGTCAACGACAACCTGAACGTTTCCTACGGACAGGCGCGCGGTACGGGCCTGATCTCCGTGGAATACGAATTCACCGGCGAGGCAGCCCACGCGGCCGGGGCGCCCTGGCGCGGTCGCAGCGCCCTTGACGCCGTGGAACTGACCAGCATCGGGTGGCAATACCAGCGGGAGCACCTCGACCCGATCCAGCGGTCGCACCACGTGATCAAAAACGGCGGCGATCAGCCCAATGTGGTCCCGTCCAAGGCATCTATCTGGTTTTATCTGCGCCACGTGACCTATCCCCAGATCATGGAGTTGTACGAAAAATGCAACAAGATCGCCGAAGGCGCCGCCCTGATGACCGGTACAACCGTCGAACGGCGGGTACTGGGGTCCGCCTGGCCGCGCCATTTCAACAAGGTGATCGCCGAAACGATGTATGGAAATATCAAGCAGGTGGGCCTGCCCGAATGGAGCGAGGCGGACCAAGCTATGGCCAGAGCCCTTCAGCGCGAGGTGAAATCGCCGAGGGATACGAACGGCTTAAGCGTAAAGCTGGACACTATCGGCCTGCCCGTCATGTCGCCCGTCAGCGGCGGCTCCGACGATATCGGCGATATTTCCTGGAAACTGCCGACCGTCACCCTGGGTTACCCCTCCAACATCCCCGGCCTGCAGGGCCACCACTGGTCGAACGCCGTAGCTATGGCCACTCCGGTCGCCCACAAAGGCGTAGTGGCCGGCGCCAAGGTACAGGCCATGACCATCCTCGATTTTTTGCTGAAACCCGAACTGGTGGAAAATGCCTGGACCTACTTCCGCGAAGAACAGGGGATGAAACAAAAATACATTCCCATGGTTTCTGAAAAGGACAAACCCGCCGTTTTCCTCAACAAGGACATCATGGAGGAATTCCGGCCTGAACTGCAAAAATATTACTACGACGAAACCAAATACGATTCTTATCTGGAACAACTGGGTATTTCATATCCGACGGTCCGGGGGAAGTAGGTTGGTCTGGTTTATTCTGGTTAATGTTAGTTTATGTTGGTTTATTCCGGCTCCGCCCGCCGTAGCTTTCAGCGCGAAGGCGGGTTTATGATGGTTTATGATGGTTTATGATGGTTTATGATGGTTTATGATAGTTCGGGGTAACGGCAGCCAACAACCACAAACAACCACAAACAACCATAAACAACAACAAACAACAACAAACAACAACAAACAACAACAAACAACAACAAACAACAACAAACAACAACAAACAACAACAAACAACAATGACCATCATATCCGCCATAAAAAACAAGATCAAAACCTGGGACGAAGCGGCCGAAACCCGCGCCGAATGGCGGAAGCACGGCGAAAAAACCGTTTTTACCAACGGCTGTTTCGATATCCTGCACTACGGTCATGTGCATTACCTGGCGGATGCGGCCGGGCTGGGTGACCGACTCATTATCGGACTGAATTCCGCGGGGTCGGTAAGCCGGTTGAAGGGGCCGCACCGGCCGATCAACGACGAATTCACCCGTCAGACCTTGTTGGCCGCCCTGGGGTTTGTGGATATGGTGGTGGTTTTTGAAGAGGACACGCCGCTGAAACTCATCGAATTGCTGGCGCCGGATATCCTGGTCAAAGGCGGCGACTGGACACCGGACAAGATCGTCGGGTCGGATATCGTGTTGGCCGGCGGCGGCCGGGTGTTGAGCCTGCCGTTTGTCGAAGGGTATTCTACGACCAATATCGAGCAAAAGATCAAAGGCAGTTGAGCTGCCCCGCATTTTGTCGGAATTTTCCTATCTTTATAACCTGCAAAAGCCAATTTTTCGGCCTTGTTATGCTTGTTTTTTGCATTCACCAATTAAAGCCTTTCCTTTATGAATCTGCTGAAGTCGACTGCTATCTTTTTGCTGGTCACGCTGATCGCCTGGCCCGTTCAGGCGCAAAAGAAATCGGATAAACAGGAAGAAAAAGCCAAAAAATACTACCTGGACACTGTGGGTCTCGGCGGGCTCAGTTTCCGGTCCATCGGCCCGGCGCTCACTTCCGGGCGCATCGCCGATTTCGCGGTTCATCCCACGAAGAAAAGCACGTATTACGTGGCCGTAGCCTCCGGCGGCGTTTGGAAAACCGTCAACGCCGGCACTACCTTTGAGCCCATTTTCGACGGGCAGGGCTCCTACTCCATCGGTTGCATCACCATCGATCCGAACAACCCGAATGTGGTCTGGGTCGGCTCCGGCGAGAACAACAACCAGCGATCCGTAGCTTATGGCGACGGGGTTTACAAAAGCGAGGACGGCGGCGCAAGCTGGCAGAATATGGGGTTGAAAACCTCCGAACATATCGGCAAGATCATCGTCGATCCCCGCAACTCCAACGTAGTCTACGTGGCGGCCATCGGCCCGCTTTGGAGCGAAGGCGGCGAGCGGGGCGTCTACAAGACCACCGACGGCGGCAAAACCTGGGAACAGGTCCTGAAAATTGACGAACATACCGGCGTAACCGACATGGTCATGGACCCGCGCAATCCCGACGTCCTGTACGCAGCCGCCCTCCAGCGGCGGCGGCACGTCTTTACCTATGTCGGCGGCGGCCCCGGGAGCGGCATGTACAAGACCGTCGACGGCGGTAAGACCTGGGAAAAAGCCGGCAAAGGCCTGCCTGCGGTGGAGCTGGGCCGCATCGGACTGGCCATCTCCCCCGCCGACCCGGAAGTGATCTATGCCATCGTGGAAGCAGCGCAGGGCAAAGGCGGATTCTACCGGTCGACCAACCGGGGCGCCAGTTGGGAACGCCGCGGCAGCGAAACTTCCAGCGGCAACTACTATACCGAGATCGTGGCCCACCCGACCAATCCGGACATCGTATACTCCATGGATACCTGGCTGCAATGGTCCACAGACGGCGGGCAGAGCTTCAGCAATGTCGGGGAAGAGTTCAAACACGTCGACAACCACTGCATGTGGATCGACCCCGACGATACGGACCACTATCTGGTCGGCTGCGACGGCGGCATATACGAATCCTGGGACGCGGCCAAAACCTGGGACTTCAAAGCCAACCTCCCGGTGACCCAATTCTACAAGGTTGCCGTAGACAACTCCGTGCCGTTCTACTACGTGTACGGCGGCACACAGGATAACTTCAGCCTCGGAGGCCCTTCCCGGACCCGCAGCCGCAACGGCATTGTCAATGAGAACTGGTTCATCACCCAGGGCGGCGACGGATTCGAATCGCAGGTGGACCCCCGCAACCCCAATATCGTGTACGCCCAATCCCAGCACGGCAACCTGGCCCGCTTTGACCGCGCCACCGGCGAAAGCATGGGCATCCAGCCCAAACCCCGCGACGGCGAAGACGAATACCGCTGGAACTGGGATGCGCCGCTGGCCGTGTCGCCACACCTCAATACCCGCATCTATTTTGCAGCCAACAAGCTGTTCAAAAGCGACGATCGCGGCGATACCTGGCAAGTGATCAGCGACGACCTCACCCGGCAGGTCGACCGCAACAAGCTCAAGGTCATGGGCCGCGTGCAAAGCATCGACGCCGTGGCCAAGAACGGCTCCACCTCCCAATACGGCACCATCGTGGCTTTTTCAGAGAGCCCCGTCAACGCCGGGCTGCTCTTTGTCGGCACCGACGACGGACTGATCCAGATCACCGACAACGGCGGCGCTTCCTGGACCAAGGTCGATGTGAACGGCATCTCCGGAGCGCCGGAACGGACCTATGTCAACTACCTCCTGGGGTCGGGCCACGACCAGAATGTGGTATACGCCGCATTCAACCACCACAAATACGGCGATTTCAAACCCTATCTCTACAAGAGCACCGATAAAGGCCGCACCTGGAAAAGCATCAGCGCCAACCTGCCCGAACGCGGCTCCGTATACAGCATCGCCGAAGACCCCGTAGATGCCGACCTGATCTTTGCCGGCACCGAATTCGGCTGCTACTTCAGCAACGACGGCGGCGGACACTGGAAAAAACTGGGCGGATTGCCGCCGATCGCCGTACGGGATATGGCCATCCAGGCCCGCGAAAATGACCTGGTGCTGGGCACTTTCGGCCGCGGCTTTTATGTGCTGGACGACTACACGCCGCTGCGCCGGCTGAAAGAAAAGGACCTGCAGGTCAAAGCGGCCATTTTCCCGATCAAGGACGGCTTGCTGTTCATTGAAAGCACGCCGCTCGGGCTGCGGGGTAACGGCTTCCAGGGCCATAGCTATTTCAGTACGCCGAATCCGCCGGTCGGGGCCACCTTCACTTACTATGTCAAAGACGGTGTGGAAAGCCTCCGCGACAAACGGCGCGCCGCCGAGCAGGAAAAGATCAAAAAAGGCGAGGATGTCAGTTATCCCACCTACGAAGCCTATCTGGCGGAATCGCGGGAGCAGGACCCCTACCTGTTGTTCACGATCCGGGACCTGGACGGCAACATCGTACGGCAGCTCAATACGGGTGTGCGCAAGGGCGTCAGCCGGATCGTGTGGGACGGGCGCTTCAGCAGCGTCAACCCCATCCGGCTCGGCGGGCCTTCCTTTGATAATCCGTTTGCCAGCCTCGACGAGGGCAGCCTGGCCATGCCCGGGGAATACACCGTTTCGCTGTCGGAAAGCATTAACGGGGTCGTCACCGAATTGGTACCGGCCCAGCGTTTTACCCTCAAATCACTGGGCGGAGAAACCCTGCCCGCCGCCGACCGGTCAAAACTGGTGGAATTCCAGCGGGAAGCCCAGTCGCTCCAGCGGGCTGTCAGCGGAGCATCGGGTATGTTGAACGAGATCAATAACCAGTTGCAGTATATCCGGAAAGCGGTTTACGCCGTACCCACACCGGCGCCGGAACTGGTGGCCGATATCCAGAAAATCGACAACAAGCTTTACGAGATCCGCAAGGATTTTTACGGCGACAATCTGGCCGGCCAACTGGATATGGGGACCAAAACACCGCCTGCTACCCGTATCGGATATCTGACCGGGGAAATGTGGGAGTCCACCTCATCGCCGACCCAGACCCAGCGCGATGCCCTCAAACTGGCCGGGGATGCCTTCCAGCCTATCCTGGCAAGGATCAAGGCCGTCATGGATCAGGACCTCGAACAATTGAAGCGGAAACTCGAAAAGGCCGGCGCACCCTATACCCCGGGTCGCGAAGTGGACTGGTCGAAGAATTAAGTCATCCGCCACATCCATACCGGAAGTTTGCCTGGCACAAATCGAATTCAGCATAACATGTGTCATCCCGGATTTTAAGCAATGAGGCCGGACCTTTAAAAAGGTTAGACGCTTCCAAATACCAAACCTCCGGTTTTGGTTTGTTTAAACCACATGAGACACATAAGTCCACATAAGTTGATCACTACAATTGCGCTCCAGCGCAATTGTAGTGATCGTTTTTCTACTGTGTCCTGATGTTACTAATGTGGTTAAAAAGAAAAGCCGTAATTTTTCAAATGCCATAGGTTAAAAAACATGGGTTTGCCTGGAAGGATTGGAAGGCTGGTGCAATGTCGCTTAGTACACTGTAAATTAAGTCTTGTCCTAAAAAACTGGGTTTTACTCGGAATAATGCGACACAATATAATTTACACTGTACTTAATGCCAAAACAGGAACGTGTGTCATCGCGAATCCCGGACTTCGCCAAAATCCGGCAGGAGTCGTGTTGCTTCGAAATTTTTTATTCCCGTAAATTTTTCCTACTTTAGGGAATTGACTCAAAGTAAAGACAAATGAATATTTTGGAAAGAATTTTTGGAAAAGCCAACAAAAAAAGCCCCGAAGAGCTTTTCCAAGTGACGATCACCGACGATTTTGTAACCGTGGAACATCCGAAAAAGAAAACGAAGACCGTCAAGTGGGCGGAGATCGAAGAAGTGCGGGTCGTCAATACGGACCAGGGGCCGTGGCTTCCCGATGTATGGATCGAACTGGTCGGGAAAGACGACAGCTGTTCAATTCCCCAGGGCGCTGAAGGCTATAATGAGGTATTTGAGGTTGTGTCCGGATACGACGGGTTTGATGCCATGAATTACATCAAGGCCATGGGCTCTACCGACAACGAGCAACGGGTTCTCTGGAAACGAACCCATTAACAGGACGACTACCTGTCGGCTGAAAGACTGCGCTGCATAATCGGCAATCTGACCTGCGAAGGATGCGCGGCGGAGTGATGTATCCGGTTATGCGCCACAACGCCTTCTTTTTCATCGTAGTTGTTGCCGCCTGTGTTCAGGTTCCTGGTAAATCGCGGAAAATTGCTGCTGGAGATCTCGATCCGGATGCGGTGCCCTTTTTCAAAATAATTGCTGGTGGACATAGGCGTCAGGTCAATTTTGCAGACCTCTCCCTTTTTCATCCAGACTTCCTTGTCGTATCCTTCGCGGTAACGGGCGCGCTGTATCGTTTCATCCAGGTTGAACGCCCGGCCGTCGGGGTAAACATCGATCAGCTTGATGGTGAAATCGGTATCCTTTACATCTGACGATACGTATAGGGTGGATTCGATGGAGCCGGTCACTTCAATGCCCTCCTGCAGCGGCTCCGACGTATAGACCAGGATATCCTGGCGGGTTTCCATCGTCTGCTGATCAAAGGATCCGCCCTGAATGGCGTTGCCGGTACAGCAGACGTTTCCGCCGTAAGAAGGTACCGGGTTCATCGGATCATACACATAGCCGTCGGATTTGTCCTCCTTGCCGGGTTTGTCCATCCGGAGAACCCCATCGCCGTAAAGGCTGTTGGCGTTGCCGGAACTGAAAAGATAAAATGTGGTCATCCGGGCTTCGTCCGGCGGCCAGTTCTCGGCGGTTTGCCACTTGTTCATACCCATGGTGTAGTATTGTATCCGGGGCAATTTGGCCGGATAGCCGTTTTCATCTCCCTTGAGCCAATGGTCGAACCACCCGTAGATCATTTCGTCGTAATCCAACCTGGCGTCGCCCACGTTCCGCTCACCGACGATGGTTTGTTCCGTTGCCCGCGTATAGGCGCAATGCAGGGTAGGTGCGATCACCAGATACTGGTTTTCGGCCACGGCGGGGTCTTCCGCATTTTTGCGCACGTGGTTGAAAAGCGCCAGATTGGGGGTGATCGAAACGTCGTACCAGGAGCAAAACCAGAAACTGGGCACCCCGAACGGCATATTGTCGTGATAAAGGCCGCCTTTATACCATTCCGGGTCATTGGGCTTGCGGCGGATCATTTTGTCATAGATCTCTACCTTGCCGTTGACGTTTTTCAGGATATCGGCCACCGGCAGGTGTTTCAGGGCAACTGACATGTCCACTGCCGGGTTTTCCGGCGAAAGGTCATAGTACCTGGAGATCCGGATCAGGTCTTCCTGGGTGGCGCCCGGCGGTATCCTCGGCTTGAATTTGTCCTGTTCTACCCCGTAAAGCCATGCCGTGAACAACATTTGCTGGGCGCCTCCGCGGTACCAGTTGCCTTGTTCGTAAATGTCGCCGACCCGGCCGACACCTGCTCCGAATCCCTGGGCTACCATGGCGGCATGCGCCGGATGATCGAGCGCTGCCACCGCCATTTGCCATTCGGCGGTCGAAGAACAACCTAAGGTGCCGATCTTCCCGTTGGACCACGCCTGGTTTTTCAACCAGGTGAACGCGTCGTACCCGTCGGTCAGCGGCACGCCCAGGATATCCCATTCGCCTTCGGAGAAATACCGCCCGCGTTCGTTCTGGACCACGTACGCGTACCCTCTTTTGACCAGGTCATAGGCCCGCTCCATGGTCCGCGTTTTCAGTTCGCCGTCGCCCCAGGAGTTAAAATTATAGGGCGTCCGGGAAAAGATGATGGGGACGGGTTTATCCGTTTTTGGGCGGTAAATGTCGGTACACAACCGGATGCCGTCCCGCATGGGCATCATTACTTTTTGATCGACTACCGCGACCTCTTCCAGTTTTTCAAGGATATCGGGCCGGGATTGGGCCTGCATGCCGAATGCGGGAATCAGGCAGGCCAATGTCAGGATGGTGCAGCGCTTCGAAGTTTTCATACCAGTTTGCGTAAAGGTTGCGGATAAATATAAGCAGATCTCGCCATTTTCCGTAATTTGCGGTTAACCAATGTCCGATCCGGTCATAAAAACAGCTTCCCTATGCGATATCTCCTGCCCTGCCTGTGCTTTTGGTGGCTAGCAGCCGGCGTTACCGCCCAGACAACCGATGGGGATGCCGCCGGACAGTGGAAAAAACTCGGGAAGGAGTTCCAGCAAAAGCGCCAGTTTGACAGTTCGACCTATTACCTCCGCATGGCCCTGCCGTTGTTCAAAAAAGCGGAAAAATGGGATGAATACTACTGGCTCCAGCAGGATATCGCCTATAATTACCTGGATCAGGGCCAGCCCGAAGCCGGATTGCGCGCCGTTCAGGCAGCCGTGGATGACCTGGAATCCCGGCCGCCCGCCGACAGCCAGCTGACCGTCGTGCTAGGCGATCTGTACCGGGCCAAAGGGGTGATCTACTATGAATCCGGACATTACAGGGAAGCCAAATCCGCCTACGAACAAGGCCTTGAGGTCTACCGGCGCGTACTGGATGAGGACAATACCCGGATCGGCTTTACTTTCAATAACCTGGCCAATGTCTGTTACCGGGACTTCCGGATCAAGGAAGCCATCGACCTCTACGAAAAAGCGCTGGCGATCAAGCGGAAGAATCTTCCGGCCGACCATCCGAGCGTGCTCAGTTCCCTTTCCGGGCTGGCGAATACCTACGATCTGTTCGGCGATTTTCCCAAGGCGCTGGCCTACCACCGGCAATGTTATGAGGCGGCAAAAGCCAAAAACAGTCGGGCCGATATGGCCACCGCGCTGGGCAACATGGGCCTGGTGTACAACCATATGGGCGATTTCCGGTCGGGATTGGAATATTCGGAACAAAGCAGGCTGCTCACGGAGGCGCTATTCGGCTCCAAAGCCAGGCAGGCCGCCCTATCCTGGCAGGTATCCGGGAACGCCCATTACCAGTTGGGTGATTTTGAAGCGGCACTGACCTGCTACCAGGCCATTCTGGACGCTTACGACCCGCGGGAAAAAGGATTTTTCCAGGAATACGCCAATGCGCTGATCAACGTCGGGATGACCTGGCGGGAGTTGAAGGAATTTGATAAAGCCGTTGATGCCTTCAAACAGGCGCTGGCCTATTTCAAACGGGTTTATCCGGATGAAAACCACGTCAAGATCGCCGAGATCTACAACAACCTCGGAGAATGCCTGTACGATACCGGGAAACCGGTCGAAGCCAAGGTTTTTTACCGGCATGCCCTGGGGATCAACCGGCGGATGCAGGCGCAGGACAACGTCGAGATCATCCGGGCCTGCATGCGGCTGGCGGTGGCCGAACCGGGTCTTGATTCCGCACTTTTTTTTGTACAACAGGTGCTGGAGCTGACGGTGCCCGGTTTTCATCCGGCCGGGATTCAGGACAATCCGGATATAACCGGTGCGCGGTGGCCCGATCTTTTGCTGCAGGGCCTGAATCAGAAAGCCATCCTGGCCCGCAGGAAATATCAGCAATCCCGCGACGAAAGCTGGCTCGACCTGGCGGAAACTGCCGTCCGTTTGTCGGAAAAACTGGCCGAAGCGCAATTGAAAAACGCCGGCGCTGATGATTCCAAGATCGCGTTTTTTGCCCATACCGGCAGTTTGTACGCGGAAAGGTTGCGCATTGCCGGCCTTTTGCAGAAGAGGCCGGGCGGAACGGCAAACCTGGCAGATGCCTGGCAAACGCTGGAACGGGCCCGGTCGACTGTTCTGCTGGGGAAAATGAATGTTCGGGAGTTGATGCAGCTGGGCGGCGTGCCGGAGGCGGATCGCGATCGATATTGGTCTTCAAGCTTGAAACTGGCCCACCTGGACCAAGACCTTGCGGACGGATTGCTCCCGGACAGTACGGTCCGGAAAATGAAAGAGGAGCAGTTTGCCCTGCGGCAGGAAAACGATAGAATAAGGGATCAGCTGCTGAAAGACTATCCCGGATATAAAAGCCTCCAAAACCCGGAGGATCCGCCCTCCATGAAGACCGCTGTCGCAAAGATCCTTGCACCCGGAGAATTGCTGGTGGAATACCTGTTTCGCGACACCAGCCTGTTCATTTTTACAGCCGATGCCGGCCGGCAAACGCTGCATGAAATACCTTTCCCGCAACAGCTTGAGGATGAAGTTGCAGGTTTCCGGAAAGAGCTGACCGATATATCCGGGTTCATCAACGAACCGCAGAAAGCGTTCGACGCCTACATTCGGCGGGCTTACCGGTTATATGCCCTGCTGATTGCTCCGATAGAAGAGGAAGCCGGAAACAAAAACGTGCTCATCATTCCGGATGGGGTATTGCACCGGATTCCGTTCGAAGTGCTGGTGACCGACACTTCCGGATTGGGGCAAAAGCCCGATTTCAGGGAGCTACCCTATTTCTTCCGCAAGCGCCGTGTCCGGTATGCCGCATCCGCAGCGGTTTTGCTCCAGCAGTTGGACCAATCGGGCCGGCGCCGAGGGCGGGGGGTACTGGCCGCAGCTCCGGTGTACCGGCCGCTTGCCGCGCTTGAGGGCATCCCGGCCACCCGGGCCTATAACAAGTTGCAGCCCTTGCCCGGCGCTGCGGAAGAAGCCCGGCGCGTACAGGCTTTTTTTCCGGGCCGGATCCTGGAGGGCGCCGCCTGTACGGAACGCGCGTTCAGGGACCAGGCCGGGCAATATGCCATCCTGCACCTGGCCACCCACGCCGTTGTCGATGAGGCCGACCCGCTCCGTTCTTTCCTTGCCCTGGCTGCTGCCGACGACAGCCTGAATGAGGGTTACCTGTATGCATGGGAGCTGGCCAACCTGGATCTTTCGGCCCAATTGGCCGTATTGTCGGCCTGCAGCACCGGCGAAGGCAAACTGACGGAAAGCGAAGGGTTATTGAGCCTGGGCAGGGCATTCACCATGGCGGGCGTGCCCAGCATCGTGATGAGCCTGTGGCCGGTAGCCGACGCGACTACGTCCGACCTGATGACGCCTTTCTACCAGAGCCTTGCCCGGGGGAAACCCAAAGACGAAGCGCTCCGGGCCGCCAAAGAGCAATACCTGGCATCCGCCGATCCGTTGTTCGCACACCCTTATTACTGGGCGGGATTTGTCCTGCAGGGCGATCCAGGTCCGGTAAAATCAGGCAGCGCCCCGGCCCGCTGGTGGTGGATGGGGTTGATCCTGGTTGGGGTGGTTGGGGTGGTTTATTGGTGGAGGAGGTGAGGCTGCCATGCTGAGGCTTGATACTGGATGCTGCCACGCCGAGGCGTGGTGGATGCTTGAGGCTGGATACTGGATACTGGATGCTTGACTTGATACTTGATACTGGATACTGGATGCTGGATGCTTGATACTGGATGATGGATGCTGCCCGCCGTGGCCTTGGGGCTATGGCGGACGGGGGATGCTGCCGACTGGTGACTGCCAACTACTTCAACGTGATCTCAATAACGCCGTTGGAGCCGCGCAGGCCGTACCACGCCGTATCCGCGGCATCTTTCAGCACTTTGATGGCTTTGATGTCCTGGACGGGGACCATGTTGACCGCGTCCCGCAGTCCGCCGTTGAGGATGTAACCGTCTACAACGAACAGGGGTTCGTTGCTGCCTTCCAGGGATTTGATGCCGCGGATGGTGATGTACGCATCGGCGTCATTGCCGGAAATGGATACGCCGGGCACCCGGCGGAGGTGGTCGATCAGGGAAATGGAACCTTCAGGCTCCCGGATGCCGTAAAAACTCGAATGATCAGTGGACTTTTCTGAAATCTGCCCGGAAGTATAACATCCGGCAACGGCAGCGCCAACTGCCAGGGTGACCAGAAGGTAGGAGAGATTTTTCATAAGCCTTGATTTATGACAGACAGGATTTTTGTCAAAAATACTTGAAAATCCGGACTTTACAATTTTTTCGAGAAACAAAAACTGTCGGGCATGAAATCTAGAAGATGCCGGAGGACAAGTACCGGTCGCCGCGGTCGCAGATGATGCAGACGATGGTACCCTGGTCAATTTGTTCCGCCAGTTTGGCCGCCGCGGCCACAGCGCCCCCTGAGCTCATCCCGGCGAAGATCGCCTCTTCTTTTGCCAGACGGCGCATGGTATCGGTAGCTTCATCCTGGGATACGTCAATTTTCTGGTCCACCCTCGCCGGGTCAAAGATTTTGGGCAGAAAATCGGGCGACCAGCGCCGTATGCCCGGAATCCGGGAGCCTTCTGTAGGTTGAACGCCCACGATCTGCACGTCCGGGTTTTGTTCCTTTAAATACCGGCTAACGCCCATAATGGTGCCCGTCGTACCCATGGAAGAAACAAAATGGGTCACCTCGCCGCGGGTGTCGCGCCAGATCTCCGGCCCGGTGCTGCGGTAATGCATGCCCCAATTGTCGGCATTGGCAAACTGGTTGAGCATGAAGTACCCCTTGGTCGCTACCAGCTCGTCGGCGTATTCCCGGGAATATTCAATGGATTTTTCGGCAGGGGTCAGGATCACTTCTGCGCCGTAGGCCTCCATCGTCTGAACCCGCTCCTGGGTAGAATCTTCGGGCATGATCAGCGTAATTTCCAGATCGAAAAGCCGGGCGATCATCGCCAGCGCGATACCGGTATTTCCGCTTGTCGCCTCCACAAGCCGCGTACCGGCCTGTATTTCGCCGCGGTCCAGGGCGCCTTTGATCATCCCGTAAGCGGCCCGGTCCTTGACACTGCCGCCGGGATTCTGCCCTTCGAGCTTGGCATATACGCGTACGCCGGGCTTCCGGATAATATGCCGGATTTCCACCATCGGCGTATTGCCCACCAGCTCCAGTACGCTGAACGAGCCTGCACCGGCCCCGTTTTTTGTTTCGGACATCATATGCATTTCATGTCAGAGGGTGAATTTGAGGGATTGAGGAACTGAGGAATCGAGGAATCGAGGAACTGAAACAACAACAAACAACAATAACCTTACTCCATCACCTTCTGATACTGCGCGCCCTCGTAATAGATCCGGGAGAACGGCGCAACGCTGTGTGTCAGCCACACATTGCCGCCGATAATGGCGTTGTTGCCGATCACGGTATCGCCGCCCAGGATCGTGGCGCCTGCGTAGATGACCACATTATCCTGGATGGTGGGATGCCGTTTGGTTTTGGCCAGTTCTTTCTTGACGCTGAGCGCGCCCAGGGTCACGCCCTGGTATATTTTGACGTTGTTGCCGATTTCGGAGGTTTCCCCGATCACGATCCCGGTACCGTGGTCGATGCAGAACCCGTCACCGATCCGGGCCCCGGGGTGGATATCGATCCCGGTCTTGCTGTGGGCATACTCCGTCAGCGTACGCGGGATCAGCGGGATATTCAACTGGTAAAAAATATGCGCCAGCCGGAAGACCGCAATGGCGAAAAAGCCGGGGTAGGTCCGGATCACCTCTGTAAGGCTGTGCGCCGCCGGGTCGCCGACGAGAATGGCTTCGGCATCTTTTTGCAGCGACCCTTTGACGGTCGGCAACTGATCCCAGAAGGATTTTTCCATTTCATCGGTCTGGACGCCCAGTTCGACCAGGATGTTGTAGAGATCGAGGTGGAGTTGGTCGTAAAATTGCCTGAAATCCCGGTAACTGCTGAATTGCCGGTTGGCCAGCTCGGGAAACAATAGTTTCAGGATGCCTTCGATCCAGTTGCAGACCAGATCCGGTGAAGGGACGCAACGTTTTTTGTTGTGTTCCTGATAAAGCTGTTCCAGAAATTTCTCTTGCATGGCGTCAGTCTTAAAAATCGCCGTTGTTTTCATTATACAGCACGGCCAATACCACCTGCCCCACTGCCCGGAGGGTGCGCGGGTCGATGATATCGAGGTTGTCGTTGTGCGTATGCCAGTGATCGCCGAAGCTTTTGTTGGCGCTGTTGGGCGGCATGTTGATGATGTCGACCATGGGAATTCCGGCCGAGCGGTTGACGAAAAAGTGGTCGTCGGTTACGCCGCCGCCGTTCACCTGTGCAAAGGAGGAATAGCCCATGCTGTTGGCCATGCTCCAGATCTTTTCGACCAGTTGCGGCGCGAAGGTGCGCGAGTATTCCTCTTTGGGGAAGTAGGCGCCTTTTGCCCCGACCATGTCCAGCAGGATGCCGTAGATCGGCTTGGTGCCGCTGAAGCTTTTCGCCCAATGCTGGGAGCCGAGCGCCCAGGTCATCACCCCTGCCAGTTGTTCGGCCTGGGTGGTGTATTCCACATTGCTTTCGCCGTAGTCCTCGGCATCAAAGAGGACAATATCCACACCGATGGAGATCGGATTTTGTTGCAATTGCCGGGCCACTTCCAGCAAAACGCCAACGCCGCTCGCTCCGTCGTCAGCGCCGAGGATGGGTTCGTCCCTGCGTTCGGTGCTCAGCGGAGAATCGGCGATATGTCGCGAATCCCAGTGGGCGGCCAGCAGGATGCGGGTGCGGCTTTCCGGGTTGTAGCTGCCGGTGATGTTGGTACCGTTCACCGTAAGGCCGTTATAGGTTTTGGCCTGGAAATGCTGTTCGGTCACCTTGGCGCCGAATGATTTCAATTTATTCACCAGCCAATTCTTACAGGCCTCGTGGCCCTCCGAATTCATTACCCTGGGGCCGAATTCCAGCTGTTTGGCCACATAGGCGTAGGCCGAGTCCATTTCGAACCGGGGGACTTTGACTTTTACGTTGGTTTGCGTTTCATCCTCGGGCGCGTTGGGTTTGCACCCCCAGACAAGGATCAGGGAAAGGCCTGCCAACAGTATAAATTTGAACTTCATTTTTATTTGCTTCAGTTTAGGTTTTCTTCTTCAAAATGCTGCCAGCCCTGGGCCTTCAGGTCGTGGATATTGCCGCCCTTCGTGTGCAGTTTGATGCCGTCGGCCGCGGGCGTGATCTCACCGGCAATATAAATGTCGGGCAGGTATTTGATCTTTTCCACATCCGACGGATCGATCGTAAACAGCAGCTCGTAGTCCTCGCCGCCGCTCAATGCGCACGTGATCGGATCCAGTCCGAACTTCAGCGCCATCATTTGCGCTTCCGGGTGGATGGGGACGCCGCTTTCTTCCAGGAACGCCCCGACGCCGGATTGTTTGCAGATATGGAACAACTCCGATGAAACGCCGTCAGAGACATCGATCATGGATGTGGGTACCAGTTTGTTTTGCGCAAACATTTCAATGACGTCCTTACGGGCCTCCGGCTTAAGTTGGCGGCTCACGAGGTATTGCTGGTTTTCGAGGTCGGGCTGGATGCCGGGATTGGACAGGTAAAGCTGTTTTTCCCGTTCGAGGATCTGCAAACCCAGATAGGCCGCCCCGACATCCCCGGTCAGGCAGATCAGGTCGCCGGGCCGGGCGCCGCTCCGGTATGCCAGTTTTTCCTTTTCCCCCTGGCCGACGGCCGTAACGCTGATGATCAGGCCCTTGAGCGAGGAGGTCGTATCGCCGCCCACAAGGTCGACGCCGTAATGGGTGCAGGCGGCCCGGATGCCGTCGTAGAGTTCTTCCAGCGCCTCCACCGAAAAGCGGTTGGAAATGGCGATGGAAACGGTGACCTGCCGGGGCGTGGCGTTCATGGCGTAGATATCCGAAACATTGACGACCACACTTTTGTACCCCAGGTGTTTGAGCGGGGTATACATCAGGTCGAAATGGATGCCCTCCACGAGCATATCCGTGGAAACGACGGTCATGAATCCGCCATTGTCGATGACGGCGGCATCGTCGCCTACCCCTTTTACCGAAGATTCATTTTGCAGGGGGAAGGCAGCGGTGAGGCGGTCAATCAGGCCAAATTCGCCCAAATCCCGAATTTCCGTCCTTTTTATATTGGGTTGTTCCGGCATAGTTATCCGCTTTGGGGGCAAAGATAGGTTGAAGAATGATGAATTATCCACAGGGGTGAAACTAAAACGCCTGGTTGTCGGGCAAAGTTTCGCAGAAATAAAAAAACCGGGACCTCGCGGCCCCGGTTCTGACAGTCGGATAATTGCATTGGAGGGTTAGTTCTCAACCACTTTCAATTGCGCCAAAGCTTGTTCTATGGTCAGGGTCCCTTTCCGGTAACCTTCCAGCACCGGCTGTTTCACGCTGATCTCTACTTTTTCCGGGACTTTCTCGCATTCATCGCAGGTGGTGATATTCAGGCGGAAGGTGACCATTTCGTCAGCAGCCAGGCTTTTCAGGGTGCCGCCGTATTCAA
The DNA here is from genome assembly GCA_020636325.1 of Lewinellaceae bacterium. Taxonomy (GTDB): domain Bacteria; phylum Bacteroidota; class Bacteroidia; order Chitinophagales; family Saprospiraceae; genus JACJYC01. The sequence goes on along the minus strand of JACJYC010000002.1, from coordinate 331,380 downwards.
TAATATTTTCCTTGAATCCTTCAAGGAAATCGGCAAAGGATTGATCCTTAACCTCTTCTTCCTTTGGTTCGTCATCTTCCGGAGCATTTTGCCCCCGGGGTCGGATCCTGACGGAAGTGCCATTAACCACTACATCCGAGCTCAAACCCCAACGGGCTTGCTGGTCGGCATTCATCCGGTCGAAGAGGACCCCGTAAGGCGAAACTTTGCGGTGGGCAAATCCCAATGTGAAGATCCGGCCCATGCCGTCGATCCGTTCATAGTTGCCGCCGCCGTTCAGCCGGTAAGTTTGGCTCAGGTCTGGTTGGTAGAGGCGTTGGAAAATGGAAATGACCATTTCAGACTCTTTGTCAGGCTTATTGTCCTCTCCTTTATCCTCGCTGAAGAGGATCTTGCTTTCCAGTTGATTGCGGGTGATCTTCCCGGCTTGCTGGTCGGCTATGTCTGCGCGGCCCACTACCGCCGTCAGGGTCTGATTGGGGGCTCCTCCCGGTACGGCAATCGTAAAATTGGTGGTCAGCAGATCGCTGTAGGTTCTGGTGTAATTCCCCGTCAATTTCAGACAGATCTTTTCACCGGCGGTCAACTTCGGCAACAGGTAGCCGTAATCCACCAGGTAATCGGCTACAGCCTTTTTGAACTGGCCCATGTCGAATGCCATGGAGTCCAGATTAATGACCGCAGCGGTTTCAAATGGACGCACATCCGCCTGTGGGGCAATCGCCCTGGGGGCGCGGTCGGACTGGTACAGCCTGTCGAGTTGCCCGTTGATGTTGCCCCCCCAAACGACCGGCGAATACGTCTGGCGCAGGGTAAACAGCACGCCGTAGCCGTCGAGGTAGGAGCCTTCAACCGAAAACCGCAGACCTTCTTTGTCATAGGAAGTTTCCAGGGAAGCGGCGATCACCTTCTCCGCCACTTCGATATCCTTTTTCATCCGGTTGCCGTCCCGGTCCTGGGCATAGAGCACGATGGTGACGGCGATCAACAGCAAAGTGATCAAGTATCTCATTTGTGATAAATTTGAATGATTGAAATTATTTTCCTACGCCGCTGCCGCCCATCAGGCTGACGAACATGGCTTCGGTTGCTTTTTGCCTGGTTTCTACATCCTGGTACAGGTCGGAAAAATGGGCGCCGATATTCTTCAGGTCGGTTTGACGGGTATTCTGCCAGTTGCTCCAGAATTGTTCGAGCATCACCCGGAGTTCTTCCTGCTGTTCGAGCTGCATATGTTGCACCATATACGCCACGCGCGGAACCTCTTTTTCGCGGAATTCCCGGCGGGCTGTTTCCAGCTCTTTTTCCTGCAGCTGCTTCCATCCGGCCAACTGGACATTTTGCTGTTTTTTCCAGGTCGCCGACTGGGTCTCCAACAAGGAATCCACCGATTTCCATTTGCGCTCCCATTCGGTTTGCAAAGCCGCATAAGCCGCGCGCCATTGTTCGTTGTCGGTGACCGCCGGCGGTTGAACAGCCTGTACGGCTTCGGGGGCTTTCCCGAAGGCCAGGATGACGCTGCCTTTCTGGATTTCCACCCTGAAATTGAACAGCCATAACGCGCCCAAAAAGGCTGCGGCTATCGCAGCCCGTTTCCACCGCTTCAGGTTCAACGAACGTGGGGCCGGTGATTCCACAGCAAATACGGCGGGAGCGGGTTTTACATCCGGCAGGGCCGACAGGGCCATCCGCGTTTCCTGCATGGCGTCCAGTTCGGCGCGGGCTTCGGGGTTATCGGCCAGCCACTGTTCAAAATCCCGGCGCTCGTCCGCTTCCAGCTCTCCGTAGAGGTAGTCCATCATCTGTTGACGCCGCGTGGATTCATTCATGGTATAACTCATTTAGTAATTGACAATCCGTTAAGAGCTTGCGCAGGGCATTGAGCCCGTAATACAGCCTGGATTTCACGGTGTTGACCGACACGTCCAGGATCTCGGCGATCTCCCGGAATTTGAGGTCTTCGTATTCCTTCATCAGGATCACTTCCCGCTGGTCGGCGGGTATTTTTTGCAGGGCGGCCATGATGATCCTGGCCCGTTCGCTGCGCAGCACCTGTTCGTGCGGCGATTGGGCCAGCCCGTTGGCCGGCTGGTTGTTCAGGTTTTCCTGGTGCCGGGCCCGCCGGCTGATGGTGCGCCCTTCTTCGTGGCAGTAGTTGATCGCCGTCCGGAAAAGCCACCCCTTGAAACTCCCGGGATCCCGCAATTGCGCCAACCGCTTGTGGATGGACAGGAAGGTCTGCTGGCAGATCTCCGCCGCCTGATCCGGATCGGCGAAATACCGGAACGCCAGGTTGTACACCCGCGGGTACCAGAGCGTAAACAAGCGGTTCAAGGCCCGTTTATCGCCGCTTTGCGCTTGTTCCACCAGTTGGCTGTCGATTTCGTCCACGTTCCAGGTCAGTTATCCGGTATGGTTTCCAATGCAGGGCGCAAAGGCCCCTTTTCAAGAACAGTGATTTGTTTGTAAGGATGGACGGCGGGAAGGAAAAGTTTTAGGGTGCGGTATTTTTTTAGCGCAAGGGAACAGGTAGGAAGTTTAAATGCAAAATGTAAAAGTGGGAATGTAAAAGTCATGGTTCCGGATCAATGAACTTGCCCGTTCAATACCACCCGCTCCACCAGGTCGCTTCCGAAGGCATACGGCAAATACGCCACCGAAGGCATGGGTTTGGTGATGAACACATTGGCCAGGTACCCTTTTGCAATCGCCCCGCAGGCATCGCCCATTTCCAGGGCAAAGGCGCCGTTCACCGTAGCGGCATTGACGGCTTCTTCGGGGGTCATGCGCAACTGGATGCAGGCCAGCGACAGGACAAAGGACATGCGGCCCGACGGGGTTGTGCCCGGGTTAAAGTCGGTGGCCAGCGCCACGGGCAGCCCGGCGTCGATGAGCTTGCGGGCGGGCGGGCGGTGCTCATCGTTGAGGAAGAAGGGGGCAGTCGGCAGGAGCACGGGCAGGGTTTTGCTCTTGCGCAGGGCGGCGATCTCCGTTTCATTCACTACTTCCAGGTGGTCGACCGACAGGGCATTGTACCGGATAGCGGCCTGGATGCCGCCCATGGAGTGGAACTGGTTGGTATGGATCTTGGCCTTTAACCCATACCGGGCCCCGGCTTCCAGAATGCGCTCCGTTTCTTCTACGGAATAAAAATTCTTTTCGCAGAACACGTCGATATAATCGGCCAGGCCCTCGCCGGCGATCTGCGGCAACATTTCCTGTGTGATTTGCCGGAGGTATTCGCTGCGGTTTTCCCGGTATTTCAGCGGCATGGCGTGAGCGCCCAGAAAGGTGGCTTTTACCGGGATGGGCGCCATTTCTCCCAGTTTGCGGATCACGCGAAGCATTTTCAACTCGCTTTCGGACGTTAGGCCGTATCCGCTCTTGATCTCGATGGCGCCGGTGCCGAACCCGATCACTTCCTGCAGTCGCGCCCAGGCCTGTTCCAGCAACACCGCTTCGGGGGTTTCCTGCAACCTGCGGGCTGAATTGAGGATGCCGCCGCCGCGCTGGGCGATCTCGGCATAACTGAGCCCGTTTATCCGGTCGACAAACTCGGCTTCCCGGCTGGCGGCAAACACCAAATGGGTATGCGAATCAACCCAGCTGGGGAAAACCATCCTGTCGGTAGCGTCTATAACTTTGCCGGCGCGGCCGGGGGATTCGCTCATCGGGCCGAACGCTGCAATACGATCTCCTTCTATTAACAGGTAAGCATGTTCAATTGCGGGTAAAACGCCCAGGTCCTTCCCTTTCAGCGGCCCCTTTACCGTTTCCCGCACCTGGACCAGGGATTTGATATGCTGTATCAGCAGGCTCATGACTCGTCAGATTTCCGGACAAAGGTAGGATTGTTTAGTCGTAAGTTGTAAGTCGAAAGTCGAAAGCCCGTTCGAGGCCACATCGGTCGATTCCGAACCGGCCCCATTAAATATGGATAGCATGGATTTCAACGGGCGTTGCAGATCTTCATATACCGGCCCTACCGGCCGGTGGCTTACGTCGTTGCCGGGGTGCTACAGGTATTGCGATCCTAACGGACCGCTGTACCGGGCAGCTCAATCAGGGGGAAAGGCATCCGCATTGCGAATGCAAATCGAAGAAGTCCATTTTTGTTACGCGAAAGGGCCGTTACGACTTAACTTCGACTACGCTCAGGAGATCCCGACTCCCGACTTACAACTTACAACTTACAACTTACGACTTACGACTTACGACTTACGACTTACGACTTACGACTTACAACTTACGACTTACAACTTACGACTTACAACTTACGACTTACGACTTACAACTTACGACTTACAACTTACAACTTTATTTCCCAATCTCCCGGATAATCCCCCGCACATCGTTCCGGTTGAGGTACAAGAGGTAGTCTTCGGCTTTGCTGAGCAGGCCGAACCGGCCGATCAGTATGCGGTAGACCAGCTTGCCGTCCTGCCGGAAGGCGATCAATTGCACTTCGTGCTCCTTGAACCGGTTTTCGTACCCGGCGACCGCGCGAAGGGCATTTTGGTAATCCGAGTATATGCCGAGCTGGATGGAAAAGACCTTATCGCTTCTGGGGGTAAAACTCGGGGTAGTTGACGCTTCATAATGTTGCGGCGCCTCAGGCCGGCCGGCGGATGGCGGCGCATAACCGGCGTTCAGCAGTGCAGGCCTGGCCGGCGGGTGATTTGCAAGGGGTTGAGCGGACTGGGAAGCCGGCTGCGGATCATTCTCCGGGATCAGCGGAGGGCGATATACGGGCAACCGGGCGACAGGCGTGGCCAGTACGGGGCCGGTGTCGGCGTATCCCTGACCGATGCGGTGCCGGGGTTGGTTGAACCTTTCCAGGTAGCGGCGAAAAGGCTGGGGTTCCAATGCGGCGTCCAGGCGATCAAGCAGCTGGCCTTGCGCGCTGAAGACCAGGATCGTCGGGAGGGCGTTGACGTCAAACCGCTTTTGCAGCGCCCGGCCGGCGGCATCGTCGATGTCCACCTTCAGCGATACGTAATTCCGGCGCAGATAATCGGCTACCGATTCGTCGGAAAAAGTGTTCTCTTCCATCCACAGGCAGGGCATGCACCAACTTGCCCGGAAATGGACCAGGAATAATTTCCCTTCCTTTCCGGCAAGGGCGCGCACTTCTTCGAAACTTGCGTTAATGAAAATATCGTCCTGATTGGAGAATAGAGGGAGGGCGTAAATTGCCCAGCAAATGGCCAGCGCAGCAATTCGTTTCATGTTCATGGGATGATTACGCCGATAAAAATAGCCCTTTACCGGGAGAAAAGCAAGGCAACCCGGCCGTCATTTTACGAAATGGTCAGGCTGACTGAGGAAAGGGAACATCCGAGGGAAAGAAACTGAGCAATTCCTGGTTGTGGGTCAGCAACTTGACGGCCGCTTCAAAAATCTGGTCCGAACAATGGATCATGAACCGGACTTCGTTGGAGAGCTGATCGTCTTCCAGTTTGTTCTTGTTGTATTCCGTGCACTTGCTGAGGCCTTCCAGGAATTCCCGCAGGGTCACGGTTTCCTGGAGCAGGAACTCCAGTTTGGCCAGCTTTTCCTTGCACAGGACGGGGTATTGCCCATTGGTGTGTTGATAGCGGCTGAGGTCCTTCAATATCATATCCGACATGGAAACGCCGAAAATATCCGCCAACTTGAGCAAATTGCACAATTTGGGCTCGGCTGTTCCGTTTTCATAAGAGGCGACGTTACCGCGGTTCAGGCCAACCTTGGAAGCCAGTTCTTCCTGACTCAGGTTTTGTTGCTTGCGCAAATAGCGCAGATTGTCAGCGAGAAAGATCTGCTGTTTGGTCATGCCATTTTGCTCATTTTGCGGTGCATCCTTCGGGCCGCCCATCAGTCTTTATTTTTGTTATCCTGCATTCGTCCTCTCCGAGGGTCCGGGAGTTACCTGAAACCGCACATCACCGAAACCACGTACATTACTAATATACACTTGCTGTTTAGTTTAGTTTAAAACTGTTAAAAATTTTAACACTTGAGGCCTGACATGGTGTCAGGCGGACAGTTCAGGCACTATTTTTGCTGAATTCATTCTAAATAGATAATTTTTTTTGCAAAAAAGATGTCTATACATTAAATTTGTAAAAAATAATTGCAAAACAATATCACCGACATGATCTACGCAATGCAAAACCAAATGCAAGAACAACTCGAACGCATTAGTAGTTCTTTGCGCGCCTTTTCTCTCAAACTGACAGGTAATCTCGATGATGCTGAAGACTTATATCAGGACACGGCTTTGAGGATCATCACGAACGCCGACAAATACAACCAGGGCACCAATTTCAAGGCCTGGGCCGTGACCATTATGCGGAATATCTTCATCAACAATTACCGGAAAAAAGTGCGCCGCAACCTCATCATCGACCAGACGCCCAACAACTATTACATCAATAGCGGGGACCGGCTGGTTGAAAACGACGGTGAGGAGACCGTAACCATGGGTGAGCTCATGGGCATGGTCGATCAGCTTCCCGAAGACTTCCGGAAGCCCTTCATGATGGCGTTTGAGGGCTACAAGTACGACGAAATCGCGGAAGAACTGGATTCTCCGCTGGGTACCATCAAGAGCCGGATCTTTTTTGCACGGAAAAAACTGCAAAAAATGTTCTTTTCGGCTTCAAAAGAACGCAGAGCATAATTTTTTATCGGATTGCGATAATACCGGCAAGTTTGCCGGCGTTATATATCGGGATCATTAAGCGGTAAAGGAAGGTCAAGTCTTTGATGGCTTGACCTTTCTGCGTTTTACAGCAATGCCTTCAGATCCGCCAGCGTATTGGCCTCTTCTGCTTTTTTATCCTTTCGCCACCGCAACATCCTCGGAAAACGCAACGCCACCCCGCTTTTGTGGCGGGAAGATTCCTGAATGCCTTCAAAAGCGATCTCGAAAACGTGGAACGGGGTTACGCTGCGTACCGGCCCGAACCGTTCCAGCGTATGTTTATTGACCCAGGCGGTCAACTCGCCGAACTCAGCGTCCGTCAACCCGGAATAAGCCTTGGTAAACGGCACCAGCTGGTCGCCGTCCCATACCGCAAAAGTGAAATCGGTGTACAGGTTGGCCCTTCGGCCGTGCCCGCGCTGGGCATAGATCATGACGGCATCCACCGTCAGCGGGTCCACTTTCCATTTCCACCAGTCGCCTTTTTTTCTACCCGCGCGGTAGGGCGAATCCTTTCGCTTGAGCATGATGCCTTCGCTGCCTTCGTCGCGGGCTTTTTCGCGAATCTCCGCGAGGTTGCCCCAATGGTCAAACCCGATGACCGGCGATATGCGGAGCACAGGTTGATCCGGGGTGGTCGCCAGCAGGTTTTCGAGCAATTTCCGCCGTTCGGCAAGCGGTTGCTCCCGGATATCGCGGCCGCCCCATTCCAGCAGGTCGTAGGCCATGCAGATGACGGGCGCTGATTCCAGGTGTTTGCGGGTGAGGTTCTTCCGGCCGATCCGGGTCTGGAGCACGCCGAACGGCAGCGGCATGCCGTCCCTGAACGGCAGGATTTCGCCGTCCAGTACCGTACCGTCGGGCAGCGCTGAAGCCAGGGCATGGTATTCCGGGAATTTATCGGTGAGCAGTTCCTCTCCGCGCGACCAGACGAAGAGTTCGCCGTTTCGCACAATGAGCTGCCCCCGGATGCCGTCCCACTTGTACTCTGCCTGCCAGTCGTCGGGCGGACCGAGGTCCGACACGGCCGATTCCAACTGATAAGCCAGGAAAAACGGGTAGGGCTTGGAAAGGTCTGCGACCGGGTCGTCCGCCAGCAGCAGGTCTTTGAAGAGGGTATCGTCGGGGCTCCAGGCGCCCATCAGCCGGTGGGCGATTGCGCTTTCCCCGATCCCGGTGAACCGGGCCAATGCCCTTACCACCAGCAACTGGGAAACCCCGACCCTGAAACCGCCGGTGATCAGCTTGTTGAATACGAAGCGCTCCCGCTTTTCGAGCTGGTCCCAGGCCGAAAGGATCTTTTCCTTCTTTTCGGCTTCTTCCAGGTCGCCCAGGCTTCGGATATAGTTGATCCAGTAAGTGAGGGATTGGTCGCTGTAGGCCCCGGATTCGGGCAGGGTGAGGGCAATGGTCTCGGCCAGGTCGCCGACCACATGGTAAGATTCTTCGAAAAGCCAAAGCGGCAATCCCGCGCGCTCAGCCGCCCATTCCCGCAGCCGGGTAGTGCTGACGGTCCGTTTGGGCCTGCGGTGACTGAGCAGGGCAATGGCCCACATCCGGTCTTCATCTGTTGTTTCCCGGAAGTACCCGGCCAGCGCATCGACTTTCTCATTGGTTTTCGTCGTCTGGTCCAGGCGGTCAAACAGATCGGCAAATCGCTTCATCGCGTTATTGGCACCACAATACTTCTCCGGCGCCTTCCGGCCCGCCCCAAACGATGGCCAGCTGGCCGTATTTCCGGCCCAGGGCTGCGGCTTCTTCTCCGGACAGCCCCAGGATCAGCAGGTTCCGCTCGGGCGGCCATTGGCCGTGCCGGTCCAGTCCGAAACCGGGTAAGGCGATCCGGTTCATGGCTTCGACCTCCTCCCGGAGGGACTGGTAGCGCTTGAGGTTTTCGTCATCCGGCAACAATTCGGATTGCGGATTATCAGCCGTAATGACGGCCCAGTTGTCGATCCTGTGGTATTCCAGCAGGTCCACCAAAACCTCATTGGCAACGCCGGGGATCATCGCCATCCGCGGCTCGTCAATCTGGTAAATCGCTTCCAGGTAAGCCTGTTCAAGAATCGCCTTATCCTGTTCGGACGGGTTCATTCAAATATTTTTTGTGGGCCTAAAGGCCCAGTATTTTCCGGTTGCCGGCTTCATCTATGCCGCCGCCTGCAAAATCGTCAAAAGCCTTTTCAGTGACCTGGATGATGTGGTCGCTGATGAAAGGTGCGCCTTCAGCCGCGCCTTGTTCCGGGCTCTTGATGCAGCATTCCCATTCGAGGACGGCCCAGGAGCCGTAGTCGTACTGGCTCAGCTTGCTGAAAATGCCGATAAAGTCCACCTGACCGTCGCCGAGGGAGCGGAACCGGCCCGCCCGGTTGACCCACCCCTGGAAGCCGCCGTAAGCGCCTTGCCGGCCGGTGGGATTGAATTCGGCATCCTTTACATGGAACGCCTTGATGCGGTCGTGGTACAGGTCGATGAATTCGAGATAATCGAGCGCCTGCAGGATAAAATGGCTCGGGTCGTAATTGATGCAGGCCCTCGGGTGGCCTTTCAATTCCTCCACGAACATTTCGAAGGAGATGCCGTCGTGGAGGTCCTCACCCGGGTGGAGTTCGTAGCAGGCATCAACGCCCTGTTCGTCGAATACATCCAGGATGGGTTTCCAGCGCGCCGCCAGTTCCTTGAAGCCCATTTCCACCAGGCCGGCCGGGCGTTGGGGCCACGGGTACATGAACGGCCACAGCAGCGCGCCGCTGAAGGTAACGTGCGCGTCGAGGCCCAGGTTCCGGCTGGCTTTTGCGGCCCATTTCAGTTGCTGGACGGCCCATTCGGTTCTGGCTTTGGAATTGCCGTGGACCGCGGCAGGCGCGAATCCGTCAAACATGCTGTCATACGCCGGATGGACGGCCACCAATTGCCCCTGAAGGTGGGTGGAAAGCTCGGTGATCTCCAGGCCGTGGGCAGCAACCCGGCCTTTGAGTTCGTCGCAGTAGGTTTTGCTTTCAGCCGCTTTCTGCAGGTCGATCAGCCGGTCGTCCCAGGTAGGGATCTGCACCCCTTTGTAGCCGAGGCCGGCCATGTATTTGCAAATGCTGTCCAGACTGTTGAAAGGCGGTTGATCGCCCATGAATTGCGCCAGGAAAATGGCGGGTCCCTTTATGGTTTTCATTTAAGTGTTTTTATGATTTTTAACCGGTTTTGAATTTTCACCCCATCAGTCCTTCGGCACTTTGCCCAGCGTTTCGCTCTTCTCCATATGCCGGACCACATCCTCGCGGTAGATCCAGGCATCCCGCAGTTGCTTTTCGGAGAACAGCTTCAACTGATCGCCGTTGTGCGGGCTTTTGCGCTGCGTGGAGTTGCCGTAGCTGAGCAATACCTTGGCCCGGACCTTATCCCCGAACTCAATAACGGAAACCCAGGAATCGCCGCCGCCGATCTTCATTTTTCCGTTTTCCATGCCGCCCGGCCAGGCTACCCGGAATACGCCGACCGATCCGTCGGCGCCGTTGCCGGGCAGATCGAGACCGTTGTATTGTATCCGGTAGACGTCTCCCCAGGGGATATCCAGGCTGCCGTAATTGGTCTTGATCTCATTGGCGGCTTCCTCCAGCGTTTTCACGGCAGCGGCGGGATCCGCCAATCCGTCGGGCGTGGTGCGGGCCTCCGCCAGGCTCCAGGGCGTTTTGAAGGTGGCCTGGTTCCAGAAGCGCATTTTGCGGGCCCAGTTGTAAAAGAGCAGGGCGCCTTTGCTGTCGTTGTCGGCCTCCCGGTCCCAATTTTCCAGAACGGTCTTGGCTTCTTTGGCCAGGTCGCTTGATTTGTCGTCGATGGCGGCAAACAGGTCATCCAGGATGCGGTCGGCGAGTTCCATCCGGGTCGACAACTTGTATTCCACCAGTTCGTCAAAGGTGATCGATTTATCCTCATCCAGCATCCGGACCGACCGCTGGGGCCGGAACCCCATTTCGACGGGGGACATATAGGGCGGGAATTTCTTCGGATCGAGCTTCATCGGGAAGGTACTCGTCCAGGGCGGATCGTTGGCATTCTGCAACCAACCCTGTTCGGGATTTTTGATCTTGGGCAGGTCTTCATACGGGTGGACATCCGTCCAGACGTATTCCGATTTATTGCCCGGAATGATGTTGTGCCAGAAGGCCCAGTCGCCGCTGGCCCGTTTGGGGACCTGTCCGTTGAACAGGTAGAAAATATTGCCGGCCTTGTCGGCATACATGACGTTGAAGAACGGGATCTGGACGGCCTTCAGCGCGGTTTCGAACTCATCAAAGCTCGAAGCGGATGCCATTTGCCACCACTCAACGGCTGCAAATGGGCGGTCGTACCCCGGCATTCGGATAGCCAGCGCTTTATTGCCGGACTTCTTGATCACCGGGCCCTGAACGGAGCGCAGGACCTGAATATCCTGCATGCGTTTCGATCCGTCGCTGTTTTTTACTTCGATCTGAACCGTTGAGCTGTCAAAGGCTTTTTCGGCGCCGTCCAGCATATATCCGTTTTCGGTAAGCTCCAGTTCGTACAGGTCCGAATTGTCGATGGTATTGTTGGTATGGCTCCAGCCCAGGTTTTCGTTGAACCCGATGCCGATGGTCGGAAAACCGACCACTGTTGCGCCGTAGATATTGTGCCCCGGCGTATTCAGGTGCGCTTCATAGAACAGGAATTCGTCCTCCCAGGGCAGGTGCGGGTTCTGGACCAGCATGGCATGGCCGTTTTCCGACTTTGACGGAGCGATGGCCCATGTATTGGATCCGCGCTCGCCCCAACGTTGCGCCTGTCCGAGATCGCCGCCGCCCACAAAATCCGCGTAGATCACAAACAGATAGTGTTGGATGACGTCCTTGGGTTCGAGGGGCAGCACGACCCGCTTGCCGGCGTCCAGCGAGTCCAGGTGAGCATTGGCGTAGGCGTTCATGCCTTTGACGAATGCGCTGTAATTTTTCTTCCAGGGGCCCTCTTGTTGTTCGTACCATTCTTCGGCCAGTTTCGGGAATCCCATGGTGTTGACCAGGATATCATTCTGGAGGTATTTTTCACCCCAGTAGGAGGCCGCTTTTCCCCTGGATTTTCCATACAGTTCAAGAATGAGGTTGCCGTGGCTTTGCATCTGCGCCCATCCGAACGCGTAGAACAATTGTTCGTCGTTGGGTGCATAAATGTGCGGCACGCCCCAGGTATCCCAGAAGATATCGGTCGATGCATTCCGGTCCTGCGCGCGTAGAGAACCGGCGAACGATGTAAGCAATAAAATAAGAATGAATAGCCTTTGCATGTTTGTTGTTTTTTGACTGAACCAAACCGCAGACGGATTAAAATCCGGCCTCCCATCGGCGTTCGGTTTGGCAATAAAATCGATCAGAGTCCGATCCATGCGGCGCCTGCCTGGCTGGAGGCGACCACCTTATCGATGAATACCATACCCCTGACGCCGTCCGAAACCGTAGGGAAATCCTGATATACGGGATCGGGGTCCTCGTTTTCCAGGCGGGCCTGCAGGCAGTGGGCAAAATTGCGATAGATATTGGCGAATGCTTCGAGGTAGCCTTCCGGGTGCCCGGCGGGTATGCGGGTATGAGCCTGCGCTTCGGGCGACAAGGCGCCCACTCCGGTCCGGATCACCTGCACGGGTTTGTCCATCCATTTGGCCAGCAGGGTATTCGGCTCCATCTGGCGCCATTCGAGGCCTCCTTTTTCGCCGTAGACCCGGATGTTGAGGTTGTTTTCTTCTCCGACGCTGATCTGGCTGGCGTGCAGAATGCCTTTGGCGCCGTTATCGAACCGGAGGAGTACGTTGCCGTCATCGTCCAGCAGGCGGCCCTCCACAAAGGTGGTCAGGTCGGCGCAGAGCTCTTTGATCTGAAGCCCGGTGATGTATTCGGCCAGGTTTTCGGCGTGGGTGCCGATATCGCCCATGCAGCCGGCGATACCCGATTTTTTGGGGTCGGTGCGCCAGCCGGCCTGTTTCTGCCCGGATTCCTCGACCCGGGTGGCCAGCCAACCCTGCGGGTATTCGACTACGACCTTGCGGATCTTGCCGAGTTCGCCGTTGCGCACCATTGCCCGGGCTTGCTTGACCATCGGATAGCCGGTATAGTTATGGGTGAGGGCAAAAAGGAGGCCCGTGTCCCTGACCAGTTGTTCCAGTTCCAGCGCTTCCTCCATCGAGAAGCACAACGGTTTGTCGCATACCACATGGAACCCGTTTTCCAGGGCCATTTTGGCCGGACCGAAATGGGCGTGGTTGGGCGTGACGATCGAGATGAAATCCATCCGCTGGGTGGCGGGCAGGGTCTTTTCGGTTTTGATCATTTCCTCAAAGCTGCCGTAGCTGCGTTCAGGCGGCAGAAAGAGGTCGCTGCCGGAAGCCCTGGACTTGGCGGGGTCGCTGCTGAAGGCGCCGCAAACCAGTTCGATCTGTCCGTCGAGGGCGGCCGCCATGCGGTGAACGCCGCCGATGAAGGCGCCGCGGCCTCCGCCGACCATACCCATTCGTATTTTTCTTTTCATAGTTTATGGATTCGCTAGGTTTTGAATGATAAGATTTGAGGGTTCTACGGGAATTGATCCGGATCAGAAGCCGGGGTCCGGATTGCGGAATTCCGCACGAATATAGAAAAACTTGTAAAAATCAAAGCTCCGCGCCGATGCGAAAATGGAAAACATCACTGGATGATCATTTTCAGGGTTTTGACATTCCTGCCGTCGGTGACCCGCAGGTAGTACAGGCCGTCGGGCAGCTGCCCGACCGGGATCTCCAGTTCGCTTACGCCGGCCGGATAAACCTGTTCGTAGGAGGCAAACTTGCGCGCGCCGTCGGCGGCATACAGGTCGATCCGGAAGCGGGTTGTTTCCCAGGCCGTGACCTTCAGGGTGGCTTTTTCGTCGGCCGGTACCGGCGTCAGTTCGACACTGTAAGAGGTCATCAGGTCTTCCAGTGCGTTCGGGGCGGCTATCCCCTGGCTCATGCCGTTTCCAAAGCTGGTTACCCAAACCTCGTCCGTATTGTTCGGATTAAAAAAGACCCGCAGGGGATGCTGGAATTTATACCCTTCCGATTGTTGGAAATCCGGGTGGTCAGCCTGCAGGTCTGAGGTATACCAAAGTCCTTCATCTTCTGTCGTCAGGTAGGCGATATCCGGATTTCCGGGATGGATGCCGATGCTTTCCACCCTGAAATGATCCGAGATGCGGGTCCAGGTCACCCCCTGGTTCCTGGTTCGGAACAGCCCGCCTTTGTCGTTGGCCGCGCCTCCCCACCCGCTGAAAACGGCCGCATACCAGGTGTCGGCCGGGTCGGCGGGGTCGGGCACCACGTCCTTGGTCCAGTACTGCATATCGGGGTGGGAGCGGTCTTGCCAGCTCTGGCCGCCGTTGCTGCTGAAAAAGACGCCTGAGCTTGCCGTGAAGTTGGAAGTCCTGCGACCGGAATAGCTGCACAACAGGTTGCCGCCCGGCAGGACATGGATGCTCAGCGGGTGCCCCTCCGTGCGCGGAGGATTGGGGAGTTTCGTCCAGGTGGAAGCGGCGCCTTCATTCAAATCAGCGGTTTTGTAGATGCCGCCCTGGCTGGAATGGACGACTGAAGCGTACATGATGTCCGGCGAGGTCGGATCGATGGCCATCCAGACCACCGGATGCCCGAAATCGTGGAGGGTATTCCAGGTCAGGCCGCCGTTTTGGGAGAACAGGATCTTGCCCTTGCCGCCGTCGATGCGATCGTCGTTGAGATAGGTGCTCTGGTAGAGGTCGTGAACGCTGGACGTAGCTGCATACAGTACCTCTGCGGCGGGGTTTTTAAGGATCTGATAGGTGGAATTCATATCCCGGTTGACCCGTTCGAAAGACCAGGTCAGGCCGCCGTCGCCGGAAGCCATGCCCCCGATATCGGTAAAGGAGCCGAACAATTGCAGCGGGGAAACCCAGCAAAGATGCCAGGCGCTTGTGTTTTCCAATCCGTTGCTCTGGTAATACCCGTTCTTCGGGGTATCGGCGCCCGCAGGATTTTCGGTTTGCGGCTGGACGTAAAGCTGATGCCAGGAAGCGCCGCCGTCCGAACTTTTGTGGGCAAAGCCGAAATCGGTGAACATGACCTGGTTGGGGTCATCAGCGGCTACGGCAAATCCGATCGGCGCCTCGGCGTACCACCAGTTCTCATCGCCGGCAAAACCGCAATAACCCGTTGTGATGTTCTGATTGCCCTGGGTCTGGAAGACCTCCGACCAGGCGGCCCCGTCATTGGCCGATTTATACACCAAAGGGAAAGAATTGTCCGTATTGGTGCCCGCAATATACACCGTATGGATGTTGTTGACGGCAGCGCCTATCCGGGTGAATTTGAGGTTGCCGGAGAGGTTGTTTCCGAGCGGCTGCCATGCGCTTCCGGCGCCGTAATCAAGGCGGTACACGTTGTCGTAGCTGAAGGCATATTCATAGGAGGGGACCGTTGGGTAGATGTCGGCGGCGTCGGCAGTCACGATATAGAACCGGATCGTGCCGTTTTGCCGGGCTGCGGCAAAATCCGCGATCACCGCGCCGGACGGCAATCCGCCGACGGATTCAACGGCAAAACTTTGTCCGCCGTTATGAGATACGATCAACCCGTAATTGGTAGCGGCGACAACCAGGTCGTTGTCCCAGTAAACGCCGGCAATATAGAGGTTGCCCTGGTTGTCATCAAATTTCTGCTCATAGGTCTGCCCGCTGTCGCTGGAAATATAGAACCGCCGCCAATCGCTGACCAAAATCCGGTCTGCCCGGTTCGGGTCTGCAAAAAGGTAGTTCAGCCCGTCCTCGTTGGGGCTCGGCAGGGCCTGCCAGTCGGCGCCTGCCGTATTGCTTTTGACCGGGTAGGTGATCTCATCGCGGAAGTTGATCCGCAAGGCATAAAGGATCTTGGGGTTGGAGGTGAAATTCACCTTGCTCTGCTGAAAAGCGGTGAATTTGCGGAAATCGCAAAAATCCCAGCTTTGGCCGCCGTCCTGGGTGTAGAACAGTTCGGTCATGTCGCAGGACATCCAGATCTGGTTGTGATTGTACGGGCTGATGGCCGGTGAGAACAGCGCGCCGCCGCCGCCGATGCCCCTGTTGGTAAAGGACTGAACCTGACAGAAGGCAGGTGTCAGTGTGAGTAGGGAAACGGTTAACAGGTAAAAATACTTCATCGGTTTTTTCAAACCAAAACGGAATTTACCGGTGATTATATTGCTCAGCAGGTCTGCGGCAAACGATAATTTGATTATTCGTTAATCCGGTGAATTTTTTAACAAATTCTGTAATTTTGCTGAATTCATCACCAATTGCCTCCTGTCTATGCCCATTGCAATCCGGCGAAAATTCCTGTTCTGGCTTATCCTTCCGGCGCTGCTGGTCATCGCCGGCATCGCAGCTATCCGACCGGGGGGAGGATCGGCCGGTCTGCCCGAAAAGGTCGACTTCAATATCCATATCCGGCCCATTCTTTCCGATAAGTGCTTCAAATGCCACGGCCCGGATGCCAATGCGCGCAAAGCCGATCTGCGGCTCGATATACCGGAAAACGCCTACGCCGAATTGAAGGAATCGCCGGGGCTGTACGCACTGATCCCGGGCGATCCCGCGCACTCGGAGGTTTACCGGCGTGTTTCTACCCAGGATACTTCCGAATTGATGCCGCCGCCGACCTCGCTGCTCAAATTGACCGACCGGGAAATCCGGCTGATCGAACGCTGGATCAGCCAGGGCGCCGGATACAAGCCGCATTGGGCATTCATACCGCCGGAGGAAGGGGCGCTGCCCGGGGTGAAAAACAAGAACTGGCCGAAAAACGACATAGACTATTTTATCCTCAACAAGCTCGAAGAGATCGGATTGAAACCCAACCGGGAAGCCGGCAAGGAGCAACTGCTCAAGCGCTTGAGCCTGGATATTACCGGGTTGCCGCCGGATATTGAGCTGCAGGACCGGTTTCTGAAGGACCCCTCGCCCGATGCTTATGAAAAAATGGTGGATGAGCTGCTGGCAAGCCCGCATTACGGCGAAAAGATGGCCGTTTCCTGGATGGATGTCGCCCGCTACGCCGATAGTCACGGCTACCAGGACGACGGCCTGCGCACCATGTGGCCCTGGCGGGATTGGGTGATCCATGCCTTCAACGAAAACTATCCGTACGACAAGTTTGTCACCTGGCAGCTGGCCGGCGATTATCTGCCCGATCCGACCAAGGAAATGCTGTTGGCAACCGGCTTCAACCGCAACCATAAAATCACGCAGGAAGGCGGCGTCATCGACGAAGAATACCGGCTGGAATACGTGACCGACCGGACAAACACCTTCGGCAAGGCTTTCCTGGCGCTGACCTTTGAATGCGCCAAATGCCACGACCATAAATACGATCCCATTTCCCAAAAGGATTATTACAGCACCTTCGCCTTCTTCAATCAGGTGGAAGAAAAAGGCCTCGTCGGGGATATTTCGCTGGCGTCCCTCGCCGATCCGCCCAATATGACCATTACGGAAGAGGACCGGGAAAAGATCCTCACTTTCATCAACCGGCAGGATACGGCGCCGGTGAAGGTCATGATCATGAAGGACCTGCCGCAGGTCCGGCCAACCTACGTGCTGCGCAGGGGGAATTACGACCAGCCGGCCGATCCGGTATCCTTCAACCTGCCTGAAGCGATCCTGCCTTTCGATACAACCCGGTTCGCGCCCAACCGGCTCGGGCTGGCCCGGTGGCTGTTCGACGAAAAAAATCCGCTGACGGCCCGCGTATTCGTCAACCGGGTGTGGCAGGAGTTTTTCGGCCGCGGGATCGTCAAAACGGCCGGCGACTTCGGCATGCAGGGCGAATTGCCTTCGCATCCGGAATTGCTGGACTGGCTGGCGGTGGAATTCCGGAAGCAACACTGGGATGTCAAATGGCTGGTAAAAACCCTGGTCATGTCGGCGACCTACCGGCAATCCTCCGAAGTCAACAAGCACCACCTCTCGATCGACCCCGAGAACATTTACCTGGCCAGGGCATCCAGGCTGCGGCTGTCGGCCGAGCTGATCCGGGATGAAATACTGGCGGCAAGCGGCCTGCTGACCGACGAGATCGGCGGCCCCAGCGTGAAACCTTACCAACCGAAAGGGATCTGGGAAAGCTCCACCTCCGGCCGGGGGCAACTGGCAACCTATATCCAGGACCACGGCGACAAACTGTACCGCCGCGGGCTCTACAATTTCATCAAACGGACGGTACCTCCGCCCGGCATGCTCACCTTCGACGCCTCCAACCGGGATCAATGCGAGGTAAAGCGGGTGCGCACCAACACCCCCTTGCAGGCCCTGATCCTGCTGAATGACCCGCAGGTGCTCGAAGCGGCCCGGGTTTACGCCGAACGCCTGACCACCGAGGGACCGCCGCCGGAGGAACAAATGGAAAAAGCATTCCGCCGCATCCTTTGCCGGAAAGCCCGGCCGGAAGAAAAGGACCTGATGGCCGATTATTTTGAAAGTGAGGCCGCTGAATTCAAAAACGCCCCGGAAAAAGCGGAAGCCCTGCTGAAGATCGGAGAATATCCGCGGTCGGAAACCGCCGACAAAACGGCCGCCGCCGCCATGATGCAGGTGATCACCCTATTGTTTAACCTGGAAGAAGCCACCACACGGGTTTGATGATAAATTACCGATAATGGAAAAAGAATTCTTAAACCATCGCCTCAACGTCACCCGCCGCCATTTTCTGGGCAAAATGAGCCTGGGGATCGGCAGTGTTGCCCTGGGCTCATTGCTGGTCAAAGACCTGTTTTCAGGCGCGGATGAAATGGGCGCCGGATTGCCGCTCGGGCTCCCTCATTTTGCGCCCAAGGCCAAGCGGGTCATTTACCTCTTTCAGAACGGAGCGCCCTCCCAACTGGAAAGTTTCGACTACAAACCGACCCTGGTCAAACGCATAGGCGAAGACCTGCCGGCATCCATCCGCATGGGGCAACGCCTGACCGGCATGACCTCGGGTCAGGAGAAATTCCCGTTGGTGGGCTCCAAATTTGCCTTTCACCAATACGGCCAGAGCGGCGCCTGGGTCAGCGAGATCTTCCCTCATATCGGATCGATCGCCGATGAGCTTTGCATCATCAAAACCATGCATACCGAAGCCATCAACCACGACCCGGCCCTCACCTTCATGCAAACCGGCGCGCAACAGGGCAACCGGCCCAGCATGGGCGCCTGGCTCAGTTACGGTCTCGGCAGCGAGAACAAGAACCTGCCGGCATTTTGCGTATTGCTCTCCAAAGGCCCCGGCAACGGCCAGGGGGTGTATTCCAAACTCTGGACCAACGGATTTCTGGACAGCGTGCACCAGGGCGTGCAGTTCAGCAACAGCGAAGAGCGGGTGCTGTACGCCAATAATCCCGAAGGCATGGACGGCGCCGACCGCCGCCGGATGCTCGACCAGCTTTCCCGGATGAATGAAATGGGCTTCGAGGAATCCGGCGACCCGGAGGTCAAAGCCAAGATCGAACAATACGAAATGGCCTACCGGATGCAAACCGCTGTTCCGGAATTGCTGGACTTTTCCAAAGAACCCGACCATATCATCAAAATGTACGGCCCGGAATGCCTGGTGCCCGGTACCTACGCAGCCAACTGCCTGCTGGCCCGGAAGCTGTCCGAAGCCGGCGTGCGGTTTGTCCAGTTGTACCATCAGGGATGGGATCAACACGGCAACCTGCCGGGCGAGATGCCCTTGCAGGCGAAGGATGTCGACCAGCCTTCTGCGGCGCTCATCCGCGACCTCAAACAACGGGGGCTGCTGGACGAAACCCTCGTGATCTGGGGCGGCGAATTCGGCCGGACCAATTACTGCCAGGGGGCGCTTTCCGCCGATAACTACGGCCGGGATCACCACCCGCGGAGCTACTCCATCTGGATGGCCGGCGGCGGCGTGAAACCGGGCATCGTGTACGGCGAGACCGACGAATTCGGCTATAATATTGTTGAAAACCCGGTCCACGTCCACGATTTCCATGCCACGGTGTTGCACCTGCTCGGACTGCATCACGAAAAACTGACCTACAAACACCTCGGAAG
This sequence comes from Lewinellaceae bacterium, assembly GCA_020636325.1. Classification (GTDB taxonomy): domain Bacteria; phylum Bacteroidota; class Bacteroidia; order Chitinophagales; family Saprospiraceae; genus JACJYC01. Next base: position 311,621 of record JACJYC010000002.1, on the reverse strand, counting down.
GCGTTACCGGCTGACCGACGTATCGGGAAAAGTTGTACACGACATTATCGCCTGACCACGGAACAGAATTAGACGATGGGCACATTCCAGAGATTTACCGCGCAGCTTGTTTTCTTTCTGCAACTGCTGCTGCTCTTTCTGCTGTTTTTCCAACACAAGGTGGTCCTGCCTTCCTGGCTGGCCGTCGGTGGGCGCATGCATCCGCTGCTGCTGCATTTGCCGATCGGCATGCTGGCCGCGTTCGCGCTGTCCTGGTGGGCCAAACCGCTGGCCGGCGGCGGGAATCCGGCCTTTTACCGGTTTCTGCTGGCCTTATCCGCCCTGACGGGATCGGTAACGGCGCTGGCCGGTTTTTTTCTTTCCCGCGAAGGCGGATACGACCCGGTGCTGCTCAGCTGGCACCAATGGCTGGGCGTGGCCTTCAGTTTTGCGCTTTGGGGGTTGTGGTGGCTCTTTGACCGGGATGCCGGCCATAAATGGGCCTTTCATGCCGCCCTGGGCGCCTCTCTGGCGCTGATGATCATTGCCGGGCACCTGGGGTCTTCCATCACGCACGGCGGGAATTATCTGTTCGAACCCCTGATGCCCGAAAAAAATGCACAGGCGGCCGTCGAGATCACGGAAGAAACCCCGCTGTTTGTGGCGGCCGTATTGCCCATACTTCAGGATAAATGCACCGGCTGTCACAACGAGCGAAAAGCCAAGGGGAAGCTGGTCATGACCGACCCCGACCGGCTTTCAGCAGGCGGCAAAAGCGGCCCGCTCTGGGTGGCCGGAGATCTTCAGAACAGCCTGATCCTGCAGCGGCTGCACCTGCCCATGGAGGAGAAGAAACACATGCCGCCCTCCGGCAAACCCCAATTGACAACCGGGGAAGCGGAAATCATCCGGCAGTGGATCGCCGCCGGGGCCGATATGGGCAAACCCATTGCCGGATACCCCGAGAACGACACCCTCCGCCTGACGGCTGAAACCCTGATGCGCAAACAACGCCAAACCGATGAACCGGCAATGGCGTATGCCTTCAAACCGGCTTCTCCGGCCGTGATCAAAAAACTCAACAATCCCTTCCTGTCGGTGTCCGCGCTAGCTTTCGGCTCCCCGGCCCTCCAGGCCGATTTCTCCATCCGCCGGATGTTCGACCGGAAACAATTCGAAAATCTCCGGGAGGTCGACCAGCAACTCGTAGACCTCAACCTGGCCAATATGCCGATCTCCGACGACGATCTCCGCACCTTGGTCCGGTTTTCCAACCTGGAAGTGCTCAACCTCAACAATACGGACATCACCGGCGCCGGCCTTTCGGAGCTGAAGTCGCTGAAAAATCTGCGCTCGCTTTCGCTGGCAGGGACGGCAGTTCAAAAAGACCATATCCGGAAGATCGGCGATTTTCCGGCGCTGAAGGAAGTTTTTCTTTGGAATACGAAAATCTCCCCAACCGACAGCGCCGAGCTGGCCAGGTCCTACCCCGGCATCCGCTTTTTTCTGGGGTATGAAGATGCGGGCAATCCGCTGCCGTTGCCCCCGCCCATATTGGTCAACGAAAGCGACATTCTGGCCAGGGGCGAGCAGGTTGAGCTCAAGCACTACATGCCCGGTGTGGAGATCCGGTATACGCTGGACGGCGCTGATGCGGATACCCTGGGCTCGACCGTGTACGAAGGCCCGTTGACCATAACCCGCCCCACCATGGTAAAGGCCCGGGCGGTGAAGGAGGGCTGGTATGCCAGCCCCCAGGTGGAGTTCTATTTTTTCCTGGACGGGCAAAAGCCGGATAAGATCGAACTGCTTTCCCCGCCGAATGAAAAATACCGGGCCGGCGGCGCTGAGGTCCTGCTCGATAAAAGGAGAGGGAATATTGCCAATTTCACACAGTCCTGGCTGGGGTTCCGGGAAACGCCGATGGAACTGCTTTTTACCTTTGAAAAGGATACCCCCGAACTGAGCAGTTTTGTGTTGAGTTACGGCGTCAACGTGAATTCGTTCATCATGCCGCCGGTCGAACTCCAGGTTTGGGCCGGCGACGATCCGTCCAACCTGTCCTTGCTGGTCAGGGCCTCGCCGAGGCAATGCACCGAAAATGACAAGGGGCTGAGAGGATCTTTCGGACAGGAAGCGGCTTTTCCGGCAGGCAGGCGGAAATTCTACAAGGTCATTGCCCAGCCGTTGTCCGTGCTGCCGCCGTGGCACCCCGGCAAGGGCGACAAGGGCTGGCTGTTTGCCGATGAGGTCTTTTTCTACGGGAGTTAACCGAACTGGTGCTGTACTTTTATCACTTCGGCCATGATGCTCAATGCGATCTCCTTGGGGCGCCGGGCGTTGATGTCTACGCCTACCGGCCCGTGTACCCTGGCGATCCCGGCTTCGCCGAATCCGGCGTTTTCCAGTCTTTTGACCCGTTTTTCCTGGGTGCGCTTGCTGCCGAGGGCGCCGATATAAGCGACCTTTGACCGCAACAGGATGTCCAGGGCCTGGTCGTCGATCCGGGGGTCATGACTGAGCAGAACCGCGTAGGTGTATTCATCCAGAATTAACCCGGGTAAAACCTCCGCCGGCCAGTCGTTGATCAGTTGATGGGGCGGTACCGGAAACTGCGTTTTCTCCGCGAATATCCCCCGGGGATCGATGACGACGGTTTCAAAATCGTACCAGTCGGCCAGCCTCACGAGGTCGGCTGTGATATGGGCGGCGCCGACGATGATCATCTGGCTTTTCCGGGCAAACACCTGGATGAAGAACTGCCCTTGTTCGTTTTCCAGGACCTGGTGCTTCCGTTCCCGGAAAGCGGTCAGTGCAGCTTCGACCAATTCGGGTTCCGGCTGACGGCCAACCGTGTTGCCGTCCGGATAAACGAGCAGATGCCCAAGCCCGGGCGACGATAACCGCGTAACCAGGATGCAGCTTTCATTTCGGCTGACGGCATCCCGGAGGTGGGTCCAGACCGGCTTTTCCTGTTCCTGGTACGCCATGAACGGCTCGACGTATACGTGGATGGCGCCGCCGCAACTCAGCCCGACGGCCCACGCATCTTCATCGGTCACCCCGTATTTCAGCAGCCGCGGCACTCCTTCTTCCATGACTTCAAGGGCGGCTTTCACAACGCTGCCTTCAACGCACCCGCCGCTGACGGAGCCGGCCATTTCACTATCAGCGGACACGGCCATGGCCGAACCGACGGGCCGCGGGCCTGAGCCCCAGGTGCGGATCACGGTGGCCAGGGCGAATTTCCGGTCCTGCGACACCCAACGATTTACGGTTTCGAAAATATCTGTCATGTTGTTCAGCGGCTATTCAGCCTTTTTTAGAGCTTGTCCGAGAAATATCCTCGGCTGAATCAATAGCGCCAGGAGGTCAGGTCGGCGCCCTGCGGAGCGCGATTTTTGACCTCTTCCGTCCATTTGGGAATGAACATCTGGTGGTACCTGAGCCGGGAGATGTGGTTTCATTTTTGCTTTAAAGATAGGGATTTCCCCAAACCTATTGCACCCACAAGCGGTTCAGGGTCTTGGGATCCTCTTCGGGGAACGTATAGAGTTCGATCTTTTGCTGTTTCCCCTTCAGTTCCAGCAGGTCTACCCGTTGGATGGTCAGGTCGTTGGGCGGGATATTGAGCTTGTCCAGGAGGTATTTGGACAACAGGATCTTCACCCCGTACTCATTGCAGAGGTTTTGCAGGCGGGAGGTTGTACTGAGGACGTCGCCGGAAAACACCAGGTCCTTTTTGATCACGCCGATCTCACCGACGGTGACTTCCCCGCAATGCAGTCCGGCCTTGAACTCGGGGACGATCCCGTACCGGTCGAGATACCGGGGCGCCTGCCGGCGGATAGCGGCTTGCATGCCATAAAAACAACGAATGCAATTGGCTTGCTCCAGGCCGACCGGCATGGGCCAGGAGATCACGATCTCATCGCCGACATACTGGTAGATCTCCCCGCGGGCGGCGATGATGGGGTTGGTCAGGTCGTTAAAAAAATCATTGAGCAGGTTGAAGAAACGGATATGCCCCAGGCGTTCGGCCATAACGGTGGAAGAGCGGATATCGGCAAACATGAAGATCCTTTCTTCCTGGCGGGGTTTGTGATAGCGGCCGATCAGGAATTTGCCCAATACCCCTGGGCCGTATTTGTCGTTGACGTGGAGCATTACGGTAGTGGCGAATGAGACCAGCGTCCAGAAAATGATGTTCTTGGCCAGCAGGCCGGTCCGCAGCAGTTCTACGGTCGTCAGTTCCACGGTTTCCGACCAGCAGGGCACCCCGAGCTGGTAGCTGAGGTAAACGGCCAGGCCTACAGCGCTGAAAAATACGTTGAGCAGGGCGATCAGGAAACTGTTGATCATGATCGCAAAACCGAAAGAACGGGATCGGACCTGGTCGCGCAGGACAAACATCAGCAATGAACCGGAGAGCAGGCTGCTTGCGGCGGCAGTGAGGGTATTGACGGTGAAAAAGAGCGGGAAGTTGTAGGCGCCGGTGCGGGCCAGGAGGGCTGTTCCGGAGATGGCGTGCGTATTCAGGGCGTCCAGCGCAGCCGCTGCCGTCCAGAATACGGTAATCCAAAGAACAATACTGATTCTCCGGCGTTTGAGCCCCTCCCCGTAAAACCGCATGGCTGCTGATTTTCCCCGCAAAGGTAACTGAATTTGGTTTTATTCGGCCGAAAAGATGGTTTTAGCCCTTGGCGTGAGTACCTTTGCGACATAAGCCAACCCGTTTATGGAACTGCGTCTTTTGTATCCTGAAACTGCGCTCCTGACCGCCCGCACCGTCGTAAGGCGCTGGCGCGAAGCTGAAGGGAAAATGTTATACGACCTTGTACAGGCCAACCAATCCTGGTACCGGGATATTTCGCCTGCCGTCATCCGGGCGGTGGAAAGCCCGGAAAAAGCAGAATGGTTCGTCCGCAAATCCATCGCCCGGTGGTTGATGCAGGAAGAGTTCTCTTTCGGGGTATGGACCAAGGAAGAAGCCAAGCTCATCGGCGCCGTCCGCCTTTTTGAGATCAATTGGGACGTCCCGGTCGCTGAGCTCGATTTCTTCATCGACTTCGACCATGGAAAACAAGGCCTGATGACCGAGGCCGCTCACCGGGTTGCCCGTTTCGGGTTCAGGCAGTTGAACCTGGAGAAGATCCAGCTCAAGACCTCTTCCGACAATTACGCAAGCCAGCGCCTGGCCCGGAAACTGGGCTTCCGCCGGGAGGGCGACCTGCGCAGCGATTTCCGCACCCTCACCGGCGAGTTGCAGGATTCGATGGTACTGGGCCTGACCAAGGTGGATTTCGGGGAGTGAGGAATATGGGGTTTCGACGGGGCTGATCCATGCAGAGGGAGACGATTTTCATAAAAAGGCATACATAAAGATTAAATCAGCATAACCGAAGTTGGCACCCTCACAGGATCTAATCAGGTTGAAATTGGGAAAAGGACCGTGCTATGCTTTTCAAATGGATCAAGGCCAATAAAAAGATCGGGGACGAAGAGTTTGACAAGATCTACCCTGACGCCCTTCGCAGCAAGGCGGATACCCATTTTACGCCCATTCAGGTTTCAAAGACGGCTGCCCGGTTGCTGGCGCCCGGACCGGATGTAAAAGTCCTGGATATCGGCGCGGGCGTCGGCAAATTCTGCACGATCGGCTCGGTCTGCAGCAAGGGGTACTTTGTGGGGGTTGAGCAGCGCAAGGGGCTTTGTGCGATCGCCCGGGGCGTCTGCGAGCGGTACAACCTCACCAATGTGGAATTCATCCACGCCAACATCACCGATATCCCGTTTGAAGCATACAACGCCTTTTATTTCTTCAATCCGTTCATGGAAAATATCTGCCCCCGGGAAAAGATCAATGACGAGGTTGAATTGAGGAAAGAACTCTTCGGGGAGTACTCCGGCTATGTCAGGGAACAATTGGCGCAGCTGCCGAAGGGCACCCGATTGGTCACCTATTACAGTTATTTGAGGGAGGTCCCTCCGAATTATGCCCTGAAACGGTCCTTGTTCGACAACAACCTGAAGGTCTGGGAGAAACTGTAAGGATGCCCGGTGATAGAACCGCGTGACAAGCTGATTGTCCTGGCCGACAAATCCGAAGTCATGCAGGCGGTTTATGAGGCGTTGGGGATGAAGTGCGGGGATTGGGTTGGGTAATCGGGTGTTGAAATAATAAACTCCTTTCTTAATTTTCCTTTCCTTTTAGACTGGAACGGGCTCTTTGTTCCGGGGTTGCTTATTTGAGAAAAAAGATGGAACTTGGCCTGTAATAGCATTCACGCTAGTCGTTTAGCGATTGACGTGAATGCTTTAGTTATGGGCATTTCGTTAAGCGATAGTTAGCGGTCATTGTAACGGACGACACTACATCAACAAACAGAGTGATAAATAAACTAAAATATTACCTACAAATTAATACAGGTATTGACGATAAAGAAATCGAAAAAATATTTTCTTGCTTTAAGCTTAGGACTATAAAACGTAATACTATTTTACTTTCAGAAGGAGAAATTTGCAAGGAATTTTATTTTGTTGATAGTGGTTGCATTAGGACATATTACATTACTAAGCAAGGACACGAAAAGACCAGATATGTGGCGTTTGACGGTTCTATGTATCCGCCCACCTCACCCCACCTTGCCTAATCCCTAAAAGTATTGAGAAGATGTTGGTCGAGACGGTGAGGGAGCCAGTTGATGGCATTGGGGGTGACTTTGTTTTGTGCTACCTGGCACAGCAACCAGGTGAGGTATCGCTGGGCATTGAGTCCGTGCAGGTCGAAACAAAGAACCTTACTACAATAGAATTGGTAATTGCAACACTTATTTGGACTACTTAGCGTTTTGCGACTATTTGACCAAGCAACAGGAATTTAGCTCATTGAAGAAAAGTATTGAAAAGAAAGTAGGATACTCAATGACTGCTCTTAGAGTTGCCGAATTAGTGATGTATGCAAATGGGACAAAACAAGGATGACAGCAAAACAAATAGTACTTTTTATTCTTTCAGCATTAGGCGGGATAGTTTTGGCGTTTGTGTTCAACTTCCTAATTCTCGACAAAATTCTAATTCCTGACCTTTGTTACTACCATACCCACGACACTAACAAAGTATTTGACATATTTTACGAATTGACTTCAGGCGATGGCTATCACCCATTTCCGACAAAGTTTAATTTCATTTTTACAGCGACAATTGGAGCTACATTAGGATTGACAATTTCAATTTATAAACTAAAGAAACGTGACGCAAGTAAAACAACGAAGGCATAACAGCACCTACCCAAAATGGCGATTCAATGGTAAAATCAAACGTTGTGCTTCTATTATAGTTTCTGCTTGGTTGACAGTGAAGTGCTTCGAAATTGCCACTTTCGGGTAGCAGCAAAAGGTTAAATTCACCTACCCCCCAAATCCTTAGCCACCAAAGCCGTATCCAGCCCGCTAGCCGGAGATAAACCCTGAGCGTCCCCCATCCCCCGAGATCAGCGATCATTTTCAGGCTCACATCCTGGAGGTATAAATTGGTGGCCGCGCTCCGCCTGGCCGTATGGTGTTCCCGACAGATATCTTCCACACTCTGGCCGGAATCTTGTTTAGCCAGGATGGCCATCCTTTGTGATTCGGTGAATTTGCTTTGTCGCATCACAACTTGTTTGAAATTTAGAAAATTTTTGTCTAACTCTCTACTTTTTGATGTTCGCGCTTTTCGGGAAGAGGACAACTGTCAACTGTCGACTAAAGAAGGGTGGTCCCTGTAGGACTTGAACCTACGACCCTCTGATTATGAGTCAGACGCTCTAACCGGCTGAGCTAAGGGACCGCGCTTCGCCCGAAGCGGATGCAAATTTAGTTATTTAAACCATTCCGGGCAAGCATTCGTTCCCCGAAATTGGGCAGGCTCAGATTTTGCCGTTTTCCGCCAATCCATTAGCTTTGCGGCCAAGCAAAACAAATGCATCATGACGGCTGAAAAATCTACTGCAAAATACTGGCTGTACACCTTCGTCTGGCTCGGGGTCGTTCTCCTTTTTCTGATGTTCATCCCGGAATGGTTCTGGGTACCCCTGCCTTTCTTCCTCACCAATCTGGTGGTGGCGTTTGACAGCATGTAATGACTTAGTCGTAAGTCTTAAGTCGTAAGTTATAAGTCGTAAGTTGGTTCAACGCCTCCTTACGACTTACAACTTACAACTAGCCGACTTACTTACCCAGCGTCTTAATCAGCATCCCTTTCGTCACCTGGTCATTCAGCTGCATACCGTTCAGGATGGCGAGCTCTTCCAGTTTATCCGAAGTCGTACCGTAGGCCTTCAGCGCCTGTTCAAGGGTACCCGTCTGAGCAACCGACTTGATGTGGATCCGGTCGGGCTGCCGGTTGATCTTTTCCTGGTCCGTCAATTCGCGGAAATTCTTCATCGTGTTCAGGAACCGGGGCTCGTAGCTCGAAAAGTCCGTCTGGTAGGAAAGCCCCATGAACTGATAGATATTGTTGTTGTACTGAATGAAATATAACAGTGCGCGCACCTGCTGGGCAGCTGTTGTTGAAGCCTGCTGCTGGGTTTGGTCCGGCTGAATGTCCGCTACGATCGCCAGGGCGGGATAGTTGCCCACCGTGGTATTCTGCTGGCTCACTACCGCCATATTGTATTGCTTCAGCGCAGCGTCGGCAGCGGCCTGGAGGGATGCCCCTTGAGCAAGCGTCATGATCAGGGCCGCTTTACCGTCCTGGGGGGCCATTTGTACGGCCTGAGGCGTATTCTCCACCGCCCAGCCCGTCGGTACCGGGAACTGGAACCGCAATTCCGGGTGGTAGAAATAGTCGTTTTCAACAAAACCCTGTTTCGGGTCCTCGCCGTAAATGATGCCGTCGATCATGCGCAGGTAACTGTCGCGGCCCACATTCTTGGAATTGGGATATTGCTGCTGCCATTGGGTGGCGAGCTCTTCCACCTTCACGTTCCGGTCGGCCGGGTCGGGGTGCGTCGACATGAAGGTCGGGATCCGGCCTTCGGGGCCGCCGCTGATCCGGTCGAGGGTAATGAAAAAGTCGGCCATTTCGTGCGCATTGTACCCGACCTTGGTGGAGTATTCCACGCCCAGGCGGTCGGCTTCGCTCTCGTTGTCGCGGCTGAATTTGAGGAACAACAGCCCAAGGCCCTGGCTGGCCGCATCGGCGTATTGCGCGATTTCCTTGGACAGGACAACGCCCAGGATCAACCCGCCCTGCGCCAGCAGCTGCTTGCTGTACTGGCGGGCCGAGTGACGCGCTGTGACGTGGCCCGTTTCGTGGCCCAGAACGCCCGCAAACTGCGCTTCGTCGTTGAAATAGGCCAGGATGCCCCGGGTAAAATATACGTAACCCCCGGGCAGGGCAAAGGCGTTGACCACGGGAGAGTCGAGGATCTTGAATTCGTACTTCAGGTCCGGACGATGGGAGATCTTGGCCATCTGCTGGCCTTTTTCATTGATGAAGGCTTGGAGCTTGTCGTCCTGAAACAGCCCGAAACTGGCGACGATGCCGGGGTCGGATTCGGCGCCCATGGCAATTTCCTGGCTTTCGGACAGCAGCATCAGCTCTTTTTTTCCGGTAACGGGGTTTGTAGCGCAGCTATTCACCATCACACCCGCCAGGATAAAGACCACCAAACGGGCGGCGGGGAAAAATGCAGATTTTTTCATCTTAATCGAATTTGTTGATGTATTTGTTAGGACGCTGTTTCCGGCTCCGGGTCTCTCCCTGTTCCAAAAAAAGAGGTAACGACCCGCACCCGGAAGTTCAACCGCCCGGTGTTTAAACGGAATTGGAGCTCATGGTGTTTGGTTTGGTGATTTACCTCCTCCGCTGAAGCTACGGCGGTCGGAGGGTGATTTGTTGATTTGACTTCGTGCGTTGTGGCGTAAATCCAGGAATTGACTCGATTATGCCGATTAATTCGAATGTTACGATTATTGTGACCAAACAACGAACGCTAAAAATCGAATCAATCCAATCAATCCAATCAATCGGATCAATCGAATCAATCAAATCAATCGGACCAATCGAATCAATCGAATCAATCACCTGATTTTTTCAATACTCAAACTCCAATCGCTCGCACGGATATCCAAACAGGAACTTTTCCTTGATCTCGGCCGCCACTTTCTGCGGGACGCGGCCTTCCCAGCCGGATTCACCCTGCTGCAACATGTGCAATACCTCTTTGGAGAAGATGTGCAGCAGGTCCGCGTTGAACCCTTCGATATCGACGATCTGCCGGTTGTCCAGCAAATGCCGGTACAGGAATTTCACGCCTTCCGGAACGGGCATGTTCTGGGCCGTCATCAGTTCGGCGCTGCCCTCCTGAAGGGTCGGATACACGTAGATCCGCACGTTCCGGGTGAACAATTCCCCGAATACGGCCAGCAGCCGTCCGTCCAGGTTCTCGTAGTACTTATGGTTGATCATTTCGAGGAGCTGCCTGACCCCCAGCACGATGCCCAGTTGCTGGACTTTGTAGTCGGCCAGGTAGGCGATCAGTTTCTGGTGCTCTTCGCAGTCCGACACCACAACGGTCTGTCCAAGGGCATTGAGCAGGACCGCCCGGTCGAGGAAGTCCTTTTCATCCAGGTCGCCCTCCATGCAAAGGTTGTCCATGGTGATTTCGGTCAGCAGGTAACTTTTCTGGGCGTCCACCTCGGGTTCGTTGCGGAATTGCTGATAGCCCACCCGGATCATATCGAGATTCACGAGCGTCGGCGGCCGGAAACTGCCGCGAACGACGAGTACGTTCTTTTTGTACAGGAATTCCGAGGCGTGCAGATTGCGGCCGTCGGGGCCGAAAACGGCCACCTCTGACAACTTGTGCTTGATGATCCAAAGGCTGAGGAGCCGGTTGTCAAGGCTTTCAAAAGCGGGCCCCGTCAGGCGGACCATATCGACCTTCACGCGGCCGCGCAGGCTGTCCATCAGGGATTCCAGCATGACCTCGGGTTGCTTGTAGTAGCGAAAGCAGGCGTAGATCAGGTTTACGCCCAGGATGCCGATGGCTTGCTGCTGCAGCTGGTTATCGTTGTCGAGCATGCGCACGTGCAGCACCAGGTCGTTGGGTTCGTGGTGCGGATCGAGCTGAAACCGGATGCCCAGCCAGCCGTCGCCCAGGATGGTGCGCTGGTAGTTGAGGGCGGCCACCGTATCGGCAAATACGAAGAAATTGGTCTCCGGGCGTTCGTTGCGCAGGCGGGTATGGATCAGGTCGTATTCGTGATCCAGCATTTTATAGAGGCGCGATTCGCAGACGTACCGCCCGCTGGGTTCCGGGCCGTAGATATGGTCGGAATAGATCTTGTCGTAGGCCGACATGGTTTTGGCGATGGTGCCGGCTGCCGCGCCGACCTGGAAGAAATAGCGGGCTACTTCCTGCCCGGCGCCGATCTCTGCAAAAGTGCCGTAGATTTTTTCATCCAGGTTTATTTCCAGGGCTTTTTGTTCCGTTTCGAGCAGTTGACGCATCAGGCTTCCTCATTTTTTACAAAGTTACGGAATGTTTCCGTTTGTAAACGCAGAATCCCTTCAACCAATTGCCGCTGTCATTCGTTCTTGTGTTTGAATATTAACTGAGGAATCGAGGAACTGAAGAACTGAGGAATCGAACCCTTTCATTCAGTCCTTCGATTCCTCAGTTCCTCAAATCCTCCACCATGGCTTATACCGAATCCAATATGCTCCCCCTGGGCACCAAAGCGCCTGATTTCACCCTGCCGGACACGGTGTCCGGGAGGCAGGTGAGCCTCCGGGATGTCCTTTCCGGCAAGGCGACCGTTGTGATGTTCCTGTGCAACCATTGCCCGTATGTCATCCATGTCAATCCGGAAATTGTCCGCGTAGTGCGCGATTACCAGGCCAAAGGCGTCGGTTTTGTCGGCATCAGTTCCAATGATGTGGTCAATTATCCGCAGGACGGCCCCGACAAGATGAAGGAACACGCCCGGGACGCCGGTTATAATTTCCCGTATCTGTACGACGAAACGCAGGAAGTAGCCAGGGCATACGACGCGGCCTGTACCCCTGATTTTTATGTTTTCGACGGAGATGCGCGGCTGGTTTACCGCGGCCGGCTGGACGGGTCGAGGCCCAAAAATGACCTTCCGCTGACCGGCGCCGATCTGCGTGCAGCCATCGATGCGGTACTGGAAGGCCGGCCTGTTGAAGAGAAACAATATCCGAGCGCAGGCTGCAACATCAAGTGGAAGAACAGCGGCTACGTGCCCGCCTGACCCTTGTTCACAGCACGATCTGAAATTCCAGCTCCCGTTTCAGGTAATACTCCACGTTTTCCACCACTACAATATCCAGCGGCAGGTATTGAAGCGGGGCCACTTCGTGTTTCATGATGAGGTGGTTGAAAAGGTTCATGATGCCCAGGTAACCTTGCTGTACCGGATTCTGGTTGATGATGAAATTGATCTTGTTGCATTTCAGCAGGTCCAGATTCGGCTGGATCAGGTCATAACCCACGATCTTGATCCGTTCCAGGTCGGCATCATCGAGCGCTTCCGCTACTTTATAGGCGCGCGAATTGGTTACAAAAATGCCCGAGAGGCGGGGATTTTCCGCGAGTTGCCGTTGCAGGAAGGCCCGGAGCTTGTCGCGGTCGCCGAATTCCTCGAAGTCCTTCCTGACGATATGGATATGCTTGTTGGTCACTTTTGAGAAATAATCCCGGAATCCGCTTTCCTTGTCCTGCAGGTGCTTGGCGTTGGTGATGCGCTTGTCCAGGTTCAGGATCAGGGCGGTTTCGCCGTCGTGCAGGCCGAAATCGAGCAAGCGGGCGCCCAGTACTCCGCTCTGGAAGGAGTCCTGGCCGATATAACAAAGCGACCCGGAGTTCTCGATATTGGTATTGATCATCACGTTGGGGATCTCCCGTTCCTTGCAGGCATCGAGGAGTTCGCGGGATTCCTGCTGGAAGATCGGCGTGAACAGGATGGCGTCAAGCGGCGAGGTTTCTTCCAGGATCTGGATGGCTTTTTGCTGAAAGCTGGCCGGGTCAAACCGGTCAAAATACGCTATGCGGACCTCGATGCCGTAGTGCTGTACGGCCCGGAGGGCTTTTTCGATGCCCATTTTGGGCTGGTCCCAGTAGAGGTCGCCGGTAGGGTCGGGTATCAGGGCTACAATCCGTTGTATCTTGTTGTTGGCCAGCGTACGGGCGATGATATTGGGTTTATACCCCAGTTCCTCCATCACCTCCATCACCTTTTTTTTCGTTTCGGGCGAAACATTGCCACGGTCGTGAATTACTCTGTCCACGGTGCCTGGTGAAATGCCTGCCCGGTCAGCAATGTCTTTGATCCTGATCCGGGTATCCATGTATTCTATGCTAAATGATTCTGCCGTACTTCCTGAAGCCGACCTGTTGAAAAATGCAAAATGCTTCCTGTTTTGGAAGCAAGATACCAAAGTTAATTTAATTTCACGGCCTCTTGCAGGATTTGCCTTTCTTTTTTCCGTGTACGCACACAGTATGAATTTAATTTTGTATCTTTGTCTTTGAAATGCATAACTATCCGATCACTTGAAACCTTTCTATCCAGATGGGAAAATTGGCCCTCGGCATTGATATTGGCGGGACTTCCACCAAACTCGCGCTGATTGATGAAAAGGGCCGGTTGGTCAACTCTGCAGCTTTCCCGACCCAGGCGAAGTCCGGTGCAGATGCTTTTTTAGGTGCATTGGCCGCATCGGCATCCGAATTGATGGACGGCGCCGGTCTTGGGGCCGGAAACCTGTCCGGCATCGGCATCGGCGCGCCCAGCGCCGACGAAGAAAAAGGAGCCATCGAAGGCGCCGCCAACTTGCCGTTCGAAGGGGAAGCGCCCGTTGTAGATTATTTGAGCAAGTATTTCAATCTTCCGGTATATTTGATAAAGGATAGCAGCGCTGCCTTGCTCGGCGAGAAGTATTTCGGAGCGGCAAGACCCTACAATCATTTTGCGCTCCTGACGCTCGGCACTGGATTGGGGTGCAGCCTGATGGCCAACGGCAAACTGGTTCGCGGCGCTACCGGCCTGGCCGGCGAATTCGGTCACGCCCTCGTCCGGCCCGGCGGCCGGCAATGCGGATGCGGCAAAAGGGGATGCCTGGAAACCTATGTTTCCGCAACCGGCATCAAGCGGACGGTCTTCGAGCTCCAGGCGGAATTGTCCGGCCCGAGCCTGTTGCGCAGGATCGCGTTTGAGGACCTGACCGCCCATGACATCTTCAAGGCCGCCGAATCGGGCGACGAACTGGCGGGCGCAGCTTTTCGCCGTACCGGTGAATTGCTGGGCATCAAAGCCGCCGATCTGGTCATGCTCTTTCAACCGGAAGCCGTCATCATTGCAGGCGGCCTGGCCGAAGCGGGCAACCGGTTGCTTGACCCCATGCAGGAGGCGCTGGAAGCGAACCTGCTGTCCATGCACAAAGGAAAGATCCGTCTGCTGCGTTCGGCGCTGCCGATGAACCAGGCTGCCCTCATGGGAGCGGCCGCGCTCGTTTGGGACAACAACTCGGTGAGCGGCTCCCTGCTGTACGAAATTCATAATGATATTCATTGATATACTGAAAAACCTATGCCAGCCATTATTTCACCCTCCGCCCAGCACAAGGAAGTGCTCAAGTATCAATTCAAGAACGTTGAAAAGATCCCGACCAAGATATGGGAGGATTCACGCGACGCTTCGCGCCATATCGCCCAGTCGATCGCCCTGGCCATGCGCCAGAAACAGCAGGACGGCGAAATGATCGTTCTGGGGCTTGCAACGGGCTCCTCCCCGGTGAAGGTCTATGAAGAACTGGTCAGGCTGCATCGCGAAGAGAAACTCAGCTTTCAGAATGTGATCACCTTCAACCTCGATGAATATTACCCCATGATGCCGGAAGCGCAGCAAAGCTACGTCCGCTTCATGCGCGAACACCTTTTCGACCATGTCGACATCAAACCCGGCAATATCCATATCCCCGACGGCACCGTGCCCATGGAAGAGGTCAAGGCCTATTGCGAGGCTTATGAGAAAAAGATCGACTCCGTAGGCGGCATCGATATTCAGCTGCTGGGCATCGGACGTACGGGCCATATCGGCTTCAACGAACCGGGCTCCTGGGAAAACTCCCTCACCCGCCTGGTTCGCCTCGACAATATCACCAGAAGGGACGCCCTCAAGGATTTTCAGAAGGAAGAAGACGTCCCCTACCGCGCCATCACAATGGGGATCGCCTCCATCATGAAAGCGCGGACGGTTTACCTGCTGGCCTGGGGCAACCACAAAGCGCCCGTAGTCAAAAAAGCCGTTGAAGACGAGATCTCTTCAGGCGTTCCGGCCACCTACCTGCAGAAACACCCCAACGTACGGGTCATACTGGACAAGGCCGCCGCGGAAGACCTGACCCGGGTCAAATCGCCGTGGCTGGTCGGCATGTGCCACTGGGACGATCAGCTGATCTGTCAGGCCGTTGTCTGGCTGTCCCAGACGGTCGGAAAACCCATTCTCAAGCTGACCGATGAAGATTATGCCGAACACGGCCTGAGCGACCTGACCCTGGAACACGCCTCCGCTTACAGCATCAACATCCAGGTGTTCAACCGGCTCCAGCATACCATCACCGGCTGGCCGGGCGGCAAACCGAATGCCGACGATACCTACCGGCCCGAACGCGCCAAACCCGCCAGGAAAAGGATCATCATCTTCAGCCCCCACCCCGATGACGACGTCATCTCCATGGGCGGCACCTTCCTGCGGCTCGTCGAACAAGGCCACGATGTACACGTCGCCTACCAGACCTCCGGCAATATCGCCGTCCATGACCACGACGCACTCCGCTTCCTCGAGTTCATGGATGAGTTTTACAAGCGCCAGGGGCTGGATTCGGAGGAAAACCTGAAACGGTTCCACAAGATCGAGAAATTCATCAAGGGCAAACAAGCCGATGAAGCCGATATCCCGGAAGCCCGCGAGATCAAAGGCCTGATCCGAAGGGGTGAAGCCCGCGCCGGCGCCCGTTTTTGCGGACTGGATGACAAGCATATCCACTTCCTCGATATGCCGTTCTACGAAACCGGCCGGCGCAGAAAAAGCAATCTCAGCGAAGCCGATATCCAGATCATCATGGACCTGCTGGCAAAGATCAAGCCGCATCAGGTATACGCCGCCGGCGACCTGGCCGACCCGCATGATACCCACCGCGTTTGCCTCGACGCCATTATAGAATCTTTCAAGCGCCTGCAAAATGAGGATTGGATGAAGGACTGCTGGATGTGGCTCTACCGGGGCGCCTGGCATGAGTGGGCCATCCATGAAATCGAGATGGCCGTGCCCATCAGCCCGCAGGAGTTGCTCAAGAAACGCCGCGCTATTTTCATGCACCAGTCCCAGAAGGACCGGCCGCCGTTCCCGGGGGAAGACGAAAGGGAGTTCTGGCAAAGAGCCGAAGACCGCAACCGCGCAACCGCGCATATCTACCGCGAACTGGGCCTGGCGGAATACGAGGCGATGGAGGCTTTCGCGCGGTGGAGGATTTAGGGGGGAGGAATTGAGGAATTACCTCCTTCGCTCTTGATGAGCTACGGCGGTCGGGGGAGGAACTGAGGAATCGATGCGGGGTCGATTCCTCAGTGATTTTAATCAAAGACCATTCTGTTCGCAGACAGACTATTGCCCGACCTCGGCGTCGAAGTGGTATTTAAGGCCTTTATAGGACTTGAGCACCGCCTTGACCGAACCCACGGATACCGGCGACTCGATCATGAGCGGGATCCGGTTCTGGTCGTCGCTGACCCATACCTTCATCTGGTCGTCTTCCTTGAAGACATTGCCGGCGACCACCTGCGGGCTGAAAACATGCGTGGAGAACCGGCCCTGGCCTTTGACCTTTTTCCGGTCTTCCTTACCCAGGTATTTCACTTTCAGCGGGTAGGTTTCCCGGTCCAGGAAGATCTTGACCGGAAACTGCTGCCCCTTGTTCATGCCGTTGAAGTCGATATTCCGGGAGAAATAGATGATGGAAAGGACATCGTGCATGCAGGATTCCACGGTGAATTCGGTCGGCGTAGCCACTTCCCGGGTTTTGCCGCGCTGGGATACGGCAAGCCCCCTGTCATGGTCGAAGGTGACCTTGTCATACAGGCGGTATCCGCCTTCCTGGATATCCCGGATGGACACGTTGGGCAGCAAGGTCTTTTTGTCAACGTACGTGTCGTAATAATCACGCACCTTGAAGAACCACTCGTAGGATTTATAAGTGCGGCCGTGAGCGGAAAAATGGTATTGGTTGCCGAGGTCATTGACCCTGAAGGTGACCTCGCCTGCGGATAACCAGACAAAGTTCCAGTTATAGTACAGCTTGTAGGTGATTTCTTCACCGCCCTGGAAAGTGTTATTCTCCATTTGGCAGGGCTGAATGGTCAGTAAATCCTGAGACGTGGCATGGTTAACAGGAGCCGAGGCGTTAAATGCCATGAGAAGCGGTAACACGCTCAGGGTGACCAACGTCTTCATGGGAAAATTTTTCATGATTTTTAGTATGTTTAAGCTTTATTGTGACGATTAGCGCTAATCCAAGTAACGAGGGGGTCAGAAGATTTATTATGAATAATCCGAGGGTGGCGCCGAGGATCCCGACCGGTTCTCCGCCGAATCCCGACCACAGCCAGACAGCCGCGCCGGCCCTCGCCGCCAGGCCAAGAGCAGGGGGCAGCGGCAGGCACGTTTGCACGCCGAAAAGCAAGGCTACACCGGCAAATACCGGCAAAAACCCGGCCTGAAGCCCAAAAAAGTACAACAACAAAACGTATTGCAGGCTGTAAACGCTGTACCGAAGAAAAGCCAGCGCCAGCGCGTGTCTCAAATTTTTCCGGCCAAATCCCGACGGTATCCACCGGTCAGAAAGGCGCCGGCGGTTTAACAAATCTTTAACCCGGACCAGGCCTTTGTCGGCCAGCAGGAAAGCGCCGGCGAGGAGGCCGACGAGTCCGGCGCCGGCATAGAGATAGGCCGAATAATCGCTCCCCAGCCGTTGTTCGCCCAGGTAGAACCCGCCCAGGCAGCCGCCGCCCGTCAGCACGATCCACTGGGCCAGGCTTCCGGCCAGTGCGGCGGCAATGCTCCGGGAAAGATGGACCCGGGGCGTCAGCAGGGCCCGGCCGCCGTATTCGCCGATCCTGCCGGGGGTGAAGAGCGATACCGCTGTACCGGCCATGACCGCGCCGAAAGCTTGCCGGAAAGGCCACCCGGGGGTGCGCCCGATCAAAGCCCGCCATTTCCAGGTTTCAAGCGCCCAGTTCAGCGGCATCAGCGCCGCGGTTGCCCAAAGCAGGTACCAGTCCGGACTTTTCATGCGGGTTGCAAAGGTTTGCCAGATCGCCCGGCGGTCGACACCGTCCGGCAGCCGGTGGTATACCGCGACAAACAAGCCCGCGACCGCCGCGAGTTTGAGGATAATAAAAAGGCGATATCTCCATTTTTGAGGCAACCGCATGTTTTTTTTGCCGTTTTTAATACGAATCGGTCCGTCAAGGAGTACCTTCGCAAAACAGACCATTATCCGAATAAGTTGGCTGATCCGCAAAAAGATTCCGTTTACCGCCTCCTTGGCGTCGATCCAGGCACCAATATACTGGGTTTTGCCCTCATCGAAGTGGAAAACAAGCAACCGCGCCTGCTCGAAATGGGCGTACTCCACCTCCACCAATGGAAAGAACAACCGGACAAGCTCCGGCACATTTTTGAAAGGATCAGCCAGATCATCAAGGACAACAAGCCGCGGGCCATGGCCATCGAAGCGCCTTTTTACGGCAAAAACCCGCAATCGATGCTCAAACTGGGGCGCGCGCAGGGGGTCGCTATTGCAGCTGCCGTCATGATGGGCGTCCCCATAGCGGAATACGCACCCCGAAAGATCAAACAATCGGTGACCGGCAACGGGAATGCGGTCAAAGAACAGGTTGCCGCCATGTTGACCCAATTGTTCAAGATCGATCTGAGCGGCCATTATCTCGACGCTACCGACGCCCTGGCAACGGCTATGTGCCATTTTTACCAGCAATCCAATCCGATCGCCGCAGCCGGCAAATCCGGCGGATGGGCCCGTTTCATCCAGGATAATCCCGGCCGGATCAAGGATAGCTGACCCTTCCAACGCCATGCCGGAAGCAAAATTCAACAAGATGCCCGCTGAAATTTTAAGAATTGTTAATTTTATGGCTCTTTTTCATAATTTGCCCCATCCAAATTCGTTTTGTATCCATCGAAAAATAGCAAATCAGCACTAAAACCGTTTTAAATCCTGCATTTCATGCACTACCAAACCTTGTTCTTGTTTCAGGAAGCGAATATTGAACAATCCGTCAAAGCGCAAAGCTTTGTTGACATCATCCTGGCGGGCGGCCCTATGGGGATCGCCATTTTGCTGGTGCTGTTCATCCTTTCGGTCATTGCGGTCTACATTTTCACCGAACGTCTTCGTTCCATCAACCAGGCCGGCAGGATCGATCAGAACTTTATGAACAACATCCGCGCCAGCGTCCAGTCGGGCAACCTGCAGGGCGCCAAAGCGCTTTGCATGTCCACCGATTCTCCGGTTGCCCGGATGGTGGAAAAAGGGCTTCAGCGCATCGGCAAACCCCTTCGCGATATCGACGCGGCCATCGAGAACGTCGGTAACCTCGAAGTGTTCAAACTGGAGAAAAACCTGTCCACACTGGCTTCCATCGCCGGCGCGGCTCCGATGATCGGGTTCTTCGGTACGGTAACGGGTATGATCCTGGCCTTTTATAAAATGGCTACCGAGCAAAACGTGACGCCCGACGTCCTGGCCGGCGGTATCTACCAGGCCCTCATCACAACCGCGTTTGGTCTGTTCATCGGCATTTTCGCCTTTGTAGGCTACAACATCCTGGTCGCCAACGTGGAGAAGGTCGTCTTCCAGATGGAACGCACCACAACGGAATTCATGGATCTTTTGCAGGAGCCTACCGTTTAAGGTACGGCCGCTGCATTATTTAAAACCTGGGAAATGGGCTTAAAAAAGCGAAGCAAGGTCAGCGCAGAATTCAGCATGTCCTCCCTGACGGACATCATCTTTCTGCTGTTGATCTTTTTCATGCTGACTTCCACCCTGGTTCGGATTCAGCCGTTCCCGTTGCCGAAATCGGACTCCAAGACGGTTGCCCCGACTTCTATGGTGGTCACCATTGAGAAAAGCGGCAAGATCACGGTCAACAACCGGGAGGTTCCGTCCAGCGCTATCGAAACCGCACTGCGGCAACAACTGGCCAAAGTGGAGGATAACCGCGAAAACGTAGCGGTTACCATCGTTGCAGAGGTCGGCACTTCCTTCGATGACGTCGTTCGGGTGATGAATGCCGCCGCCCGCCTGCGCATCAAGGCGATCATCGCTACCGAACCTAATAATACCTAAACCGGGAATATGGGTATCAAAAAAAGAAATAAGGTCAATGCACAGTTCAGTATGTCTTCTTTGACAGACATCATTTTCCTGCTGCTCATTTTTTTCATGCTGACCTCTTCCCTTGTGGCGCCCAATGCCCTCAACCTGAAATTGCCGGGCTCGAGCCGGACCAATGTCGCATCATCCGACCGGATGGACGACGTCCGGATCTCTTCCAGCGGCCGCTTTTACCTGAACGGCGAACAGATCGACCTCGCCCGGCTTGACGGCCAACTGCGCAGCATGGCAGGCCGTTCCGGCAAACAGATGAACATGACCATTTCTCCGGATTCCGGCGCGCCGACCGAAGCCGTGGTCGCCATCATGGATATCGCCATGCGCTATAATATCAACGGCATTCTCGCCACCGATATCAAATAAGGTGGCCCGCCGCTATTTAACGCCCTGTTATAAAAGGTGTTAAATTTATACTAAATTGCGGTTGTTCAAAACCATCGGCCGTTACGCGGGCGTTATACAAGCGTCCTAATGAACGAAAATAAGTTGTCTAATTTAAACCCAATCATATGGAAGGTGTACTGAGCAGACGGGAAGCGAAGAATCATAACGCAGGGATGCGGACTTCCATCGTCTTCCACATCATCCTGATCATCCTCGCACTGCTGCCCATTCTCTTTTATCCGGACCCGCCCCCCGGCCAGGAAGGCATTCTGGTCAACCTGGGTATTCCTGATGTCGGACAAGGCGATGAAAATGCCGGCCCGGCTGCTCCGGCCGAACCGGAAGAGGTCGCCCCCGAACCCGTTCCGGAAGAACCGCAACCGGATCCCGAACCAGTGAAGGAAACCCCCAAGCCGGATAAATCCACTGAAAAGGAAGTCGTGAAAACGGAAGATCCGGAAGCCCTTGCGCTGAAACGGAAAAAAGAAGAGGAAGCCAAAAAAGCGGCGGAAGAGTCCAAAAAAAGAGCAGAGGAAGAAGCCAAGAAAAAAGCCGCTGAAGAAGCAGCCCGCAAAAAAGCGGAAGCCGAAGCGGAGAAAAAACGCCAGGAACAGGCCGCCAAGGAATTCGGCGAAAGCCTGGGGCTTGAAGGCCTCGGCAAAGGTAAAGGCGATTCCGGAAAAGCCGGCAACAAGGGCGATCCCAACGGCGATCCCAACTCCTCCAACCTGGAAGGGATCAGTAAAGGCTCCGGCAGCGTAGGCGGAGGTCTGGGCAGCCGCGGGGTACTCAATTCGCCGGCCGTACAGGAAAATTCGCAACAGGCCGGTACCGTGGTCCTCGAAGTTTGCGTGGACACGAACGGCAATGTTATCGAAGCCAAATATACCCAGAAGGGGTCCACAACAGGTAACAGCCAGCTGGTCAATGCCGCCATCGCCAACGCCAAGCGCTGGAGATTTTCCAAAGGCAGCATCGACAAACAATGCGGTACCATTACCTATAATTTCAAGGTGCAATAGCATCTTATCACAGGATTTGTTGCAAGCCTTTCAGGAGTAAGTCGTAAGTTGTAGGCCGGTTTTATCCGGACCATCAGCTTACGACTTACTTTTTTCTGGACGTTTATGAACCTCAAAATCATATCTGCCGGAGCCGGCAGCGGAAAAACTTACCGGCTGACCCAGGAAATGGTGGCGCTTTTGAAAGCAGGCGTCCGCCCCGGGGGGATTATCGCCACCACCTTCACGCGCAAGGCCGCCGCCGAACTCCAGGAACGGGTCAGGGTCAGGTTGCTCGAAGAGGGCATGACCGCTAAAGCCGACGAACTGACCAATTCGCTGATCGGCACGGTCCATAGCCTGGGCGTGAAATTGCTTCGGCGTTTCGCCTACGAGGCAGGCGTTTCTCCCGAAGTAGACATCATTGCCGAAGAAGACCAACAGGTGATCTTCAACCAATCGCTGGCTACCGTACTCACCAACGAACGCGTAGACGCCATCGAAAAACTGGCCTTCCGGTTGGGATTGCACAAAAGGGACCATTTCGACTGGCGCCGGGAAGTGCGCCATATCACCGATATCGCCAGGTCCAATAATTTCTCACCCGAAATCCTGGACAAAAGCCGCGAACGGTCATTTGCCACCTTCCGGGAATTCCTGTCCGAACCGGACCTCAAAGCCTCCGCTTCGCTCAATACCGAACTGGGCGCCTTGCTCGCGCAAACCATCGAACGCCTGGAAAACAACGGCGATACCACCAAAAAAACGGCCGACGCCGTGCAGACCCTGAAAGGCATGAACCGCGAGTTGCAACTGCGCGGAGAGCTGTTCTGGCATCAATGGGTCAAAATTGCCAAAACCGGCGTGGCCGTCAAGAGCAAAGAGGACATGGAAGCCCTCCAGGATTTTGCCTACCGGCACGATACCCACCCCCAGTTCCACCAGGATATCAGGGATTATATCGATTTCCTCTTTGCCGTTTCCATCGAGGCGCTGGAGGAGTTCGACCGGTATAAGAAAAGTCGCGGCCTGATTGATTATACGGACATGGAAACCCTGATCAACGGCCTGCTGGATCACCCTTCCGTGAAGGTCGTTCTGGCCGGGGAGCTGGACCTGCTGATGGTGGATGAGTTCCAGGATACCAGCCCCATTCAGCTGGAATTATTCCTGAAGCTCTCCAGGCTGGCCAGGTATTCCGTTTGGGTAGGCGACCCCAAGCAGTCCATCTACGGATTTCGCGGCGCCGAACCCCGGCTGATGGAAGCCATTATCCGGAACAGCGGCGGCATAAAACCGGAGAATATCCAGGAACACTCCTGGCGTTCGCGCGAAGATATTGTTTTCGCGGCCAATGCCATTTTCACCAAAGCCTTCAACGATCTGCCCGCCGAACAGGTAGCGCTCAAGCCCAAGCGGACCAAAACCGGGGAATCCGGGCAGGCGGAACGGGCCCTGCACCATTGGCATTTCAAATTTGAGGGCGAAGGCAGGCCCCCGGGGCGGCCGTGGATGGAGAATTGCCTGGCCTTCACCCTTCGGCAATGGCTCGATGAAGGCGTGTGGATACTGCCCAAGGGCGAAAAGGCATATCGAAAAGCCCGGCCGGGCGACGTCGCCATTCTTTGCCGGTCGAATTACGAATGCCAGACCGTCGCGGAAGCCCTCCACCTGGCGGGATTAAACGGGGCGATGGCCCGTTCCGGCCTCTTGAATTCCGCCGAGATCCGGCTCATCGTCGCCTGCTTGAAATATATCCTGAACCAGCACGACAGCCTTTCGGTGGCGGAGATCCTGCTGCTGGCCGGCGGCATGCCCATTGAAGCTATCATTGAAGACCGGTTGGATTTTCTCGATCTGGCGGCGGTGCAGGAAACATTGCCCTGGGGGCAGTCGAACCCCTATGTCAAAAGGCTGGACGAACTCCGCGGGCAAGCAGGCGAGTTGTCCAGCGCTGAGATCCTCGGGCTGATCCTGGAAGAGCTGGATCTGCGGCGGGCTATCGTGAGCTGGGGCAGAACGGAGCAGCGGCTGGGCAATGTGGATGTATTGCGCCGGCTTGCCCGCCAATACGAAGACGCCTGCAACCGGCTGCACACGGCCGCCTCCCTGGGCGGTTTCCTGCTGTGGCTGAATGAACTTGAAAATGCAGGCAAGGACACGCAAACCGCCGGCGAAGGGCCTGAAGCCGTCAACATCCTGACCTACCACAGAAGCAAAGGACTGGAATGGCCGATCGTGATCTGCTACAGCCTCGAAGACCAACTGCGCTCCGATATCTGGGGCGTGGATATTATTCCGGAAAGCGAGGAGGTTGATCTCAACAACGTGCTGGGCAACCGGTGGCTGCGCTATTGGGTGAACCCCTACGGCGACCAGTTCAGGAATACGCGGCTGGATGAACAGATCAGCGCCGGACAAGCCAAGACCGACAAGGTGAGGCAGGCCCGCCAGGAGGAGGCCAGGCTGCTGTACGTGGGCATCACCCGGGCCCGCGACTATCTGGTGATCCCCTCCCGGGAAAATCCGCCGACCCGCTGGCTGAACCGCGTCTGGCACGACGGCAACGAAGAATTTCCCACCCTTGATCCATTCACCGAGGAGACACCCTGGGAATGGGAAGGCAGGTTTCTGGATATCCGGACAAAAACGCTGGCCTTCGACCGGGAGTTCGAGGCCGTCGAATCCGCAGCAGAAGGGCTGCAATACCAGGCGGTACGTACAGGACGGGCAACCTTTATGCCCGAATTAATCGATCTGAACAAACCCGACCACGGGATCGCCGCCCGGGGGAGCATTATGCCCGAACTTCCGTACAATACCCCCCTTGTACTGGACGACAATGCCGACCGGTACACGGTTGCCAAAGCCATCAAAGCCTTTTTCACGGCCGACCACCTCGATTATGCGCCGGATCAGCGACAGCAGATGGCAGCCGGCATTCTCCGGCGATTTGGCGTTGAGCCCTGGTTGAGCGCCGAGACCTTGCTGCAGCGCTCCGAATCGTGGATCAATTGGCAGAAACTGCATTTCAAACCCACCGAAACCCGGAGGAAATGGCCGTTGTCCTATCCACGGGGCGACCAGCGTTTCGAAACCACCCTGGACCTCTTGCTGGATACGCCCGGCGGGATCGTTCTGATCCAGAACAGCGGGTTTGCGGGGCAGGGCGAAGCTTGCAAAAAGAAAGCGCAGGGCCTGGCGCCGTGGCTGGCCCTCAGCCGGGAAGGCCTCCAGGTCGCCCTCAACCGGCCGGATATCCGGACGTACGTTCATTTTGTTTGCGCGGGTGTGGTTATTGAATTGAATTAATCCACGCTTACCGGAGGGTTTTCATTCGGGTTAACTGCATAATTTTCAATTCTCTGAAATAGAAGAATCTATGGATAAACAGGCGGTTAAATGCAATTTAATTTTACCGTGTGCGGGCACTCCATTAATTTTTTTTTGCCGTGTGCGGACACAAATCATAATATTTTTGTATCTTTGACATTGTAATTTTCCTTGAACATCCTCGTGCAGTTTTCCAAACCGTAACAATCCCCAAATTTCCCAGCCAAAATTCAATGGTAGATCATGCCGGATCAGCCCGCTTGCTGAACCCGGATCCTCATAAGGCAAAGTGAAAAACCAGCAATATAAATGGCAAGCTTTTAGACAAATGAAGCTTGCCAATTTTTGCTCCGTCGCGCTAAGAGCTTGCGCCGTGCATCTGAACAAGCAAGGCTACCCGCTTAAAGGATGCCGGCAAGGTCCCCCTTTTTAATTTCTGCCAACCGGCAGACTTCGTAATAATTTGGTCAGAACGAAAAACCAGCGGAAGAGGATGAATTCATCCTCTTCTTTTTTTATCCCCCTATCATTCCTGCAAAAATCTTCGCCCGGCGCGCCCGGCATTGATAAATCTCACCTTTCTCCTTGCGGAAAGTCATCTTGCGCTCATTGAACCCGGCCTAATTTTGTTGAAAAATCAGCGCCATGAAAAAGTTATTGATTCTAACAGCGATGGTCATTCTCGGATTGGGTATCCAGAATATTACTGCACAGGCCTCCTATGCAGTCAAGAGCGCCAAGCTCACCGTCGCGGGGACCTCTTCCCTTCACGAGTGGGAATCCAATGCTGGCAAAGTGCTTATTACCGGACAATTGGCCGTAAACAACAACACCATTGCCAAGAACGGCAACTTTGAGGTCAAAGTACCGGTGAAAAGCATCAAAAGCGCCAAGGGCAAGATCATGGATAACAAAACCTATGATGCCCTGAAAGCGGAGGAATATCCCAACATCCGGTTTTTGCTCACCGATCTTTCCTATAAAAGCACCTCCGATAAAAGCGGGCAACTGACCGCTACCGGCAACCTGACGATCGCCGGCGCCACGAGGAGCGAAACCCTTACGATGACCTGCACACTGGCAGGAAACGACCTGACGATCAAAGGCAGCAAAAAACTCAAAATGACCGATTTCAAAGTCGATCCGCCTACCGCGCTGCTGGGCACACTGAAAACCGGCGACGACATCACGATCAACTTTGAGGTCGTTATGACCAACCAGACGGCGGATACCGTCAACTGATTCAATTTCAATCTTTCAATTCGACAATTCTTTCACAAAAAAATAAAAGCGTTATGAAACGGGTCAAATTAATCGCGTCCTTAATCCTGGTCGCAGGAGCAATCAGCATGATTTCCGCTCAACAGACCGAGATTCAATACTATCGCTCAAACAACAAAGACGGCCTCAACGTTTTTGAACCTTCCAAAACCGAAACCACCACTTTCGAAGGAATGAAGGTCAGAGTAGGCGGTAGCTTTACCCAACAGTTCCAGGGCCTCAAACACGGCAACACGGCTGATCCGATGGACATTACCTACAATGGTAAAACCGTCAACGGCAACGAACTGTACAACCTGGGTTCCGGCTTCAACCTGGCAACCGCCAACCTGAACCTGGACTTCCAACTGGATGACGGCATCCGGGTAGCCCTCGAAAACTACATGTCTTCCAGGCACCACTCCGAATTCTGGGTCAAAGGCGGTTACATTCAGATCGACAAGCTGCCGATGTTCAACAACCCCGAATGGTTCACGAAATACGTACGGGTAAAAATCGGCCACTTCCAACCGAACTACGGTGACCAGGGCCTCCGCCGTTCAGACAACGGTAACGCCATCCTCAACCCGTTCGTCGGCAACTACATCCTGGATGCCTTTACGACCGAGATCGGCGGTGAGGTTTACCTGTTCCCGACCAACGACCTGATGCTGATGGTCGGCGCCTCCAACGGTTTGATCGGCGGCAGCGTTGACGCAAGCACGCCTTCCCGCAAACCGTCCATCTACTTCAAAGCCGCTTACGACAAGCAGATCAGCGAAGACTTCCGGTTCAGGCTCTCCGGTTCTGTATACACCAACGGAGGCGCAGGCCGTAACACGCTCTATGCAGGCGACCGTACGGGTTCCAGGTTCTACTTCGCCATGGAGCCGGTCTATACCTTAGACAGGGCCACAGGTGTATATGTCAAAACAACTGCCGACAACCGGGCAACCTCCGGCCGCATCAGCCCCGACTTTACGTATGAAGTCATGGCGGTGCAGGTCAGCCCGTTCGTCAAATACAAAGGCCTCGAAGTATTCGCAACCTATGAAACCGCCAAAGGTACACGGGCTGCCAGCGAAACCGACAAACGCAAATTCGGACAATGGGCAGTTGAAGGCGTCTATCGCTTCTTCCCGAATGAACAGGCCTTCATCGGCGCTCGCTACAACGACGCCAGCGGCCGCCTCGCAGGGTTCTCCGAAGACGTTTCCATCAACCGCATGGAGGTTTCCGCAGGCTGGTTCCCGACCAGGAACCTGTTGCTGAAAGCCGCCTACGTCAACCAGAACTACGTTGACTTCCCGAGCAGCGACTACCGCGCTGAAGGCTACTTCAAAGGTGTTATGATCGAAGCCGTTGTAGGCCTCTGATATCCTTACTAGAGTAATTCCCCCTATCCGGAAGCCCCCGGGCTTCCGGATGAAATTACCCTACCAGAGCTTGTCGGGGAATCCACAGCCCCGGCAAGCTCCTAAAAACAACCCAATATGGCAACCTTAAAATCGATCGCACTGATCTCCGCGCTCATTTCTTGTCTTGCCCAGGGTCAATTAATGCCGGCCATTCACACATCCGATTCCATCTACAACCGCTCTTATCGCATTCTCGACGAAAGCAAGCTTTTCCTTGAAGGCACCAGCAACGTCAACGAGTTCAAATGTTCCTGCAAAGAGGATTTTCCCGTCGCAACCTTTACCTTCGAGAACAGCGAAAGCAACCTGACCAGCGTAAGATTTTCCGATACCAGACTGACGCTCAAAACCCGCAGCCTGGAATGCGGAAACCGGATGATGAACAAGGACCTGCAAAAAGCGCTCAAGGCAGAAACCTTTCCCAATATCGTGATCCAGCTCAGCGAAGCCAACCTGCGGGCAAATACCTTTTTTCCCGATCAGGTGCTTGCCGGATGGACGCCCATGACGGCCCAAACGTATATCTCGATCGCCGGCCAGACCCGCAAGGTCCGGCTCGATATCAACGTGCAGAAAACCGGCCATGACAAATACCGGTTTACCGCTTCCAAAGAACTGCACATGACCGATTTCGGGATCGACCCGCCGACCGCTTTACTCGGACTGGTGAAGGTAAACGACCGGATCACCATTAACCTCGATCTCACGGTTGCCCTTATGGATTAAACAATGTTATCTTCTTCATCTTCATAGCTTAGGTTTTTTGGTATTCATTTGTTTTTGTACACCGGCTCCCGGGTCAGATGATGACCCGGGAGCCTTATTTTGTTAAAGGAAATACCGGGTTCACTAAATTTTTAGTTGAAATACTAATAAATTAGTTGATTTACTAAATCATTAGTTGTACATTTGCGTTCAATCAACGATTATCATGCAAAAACTGGCCAAAAGAGAAGAACAGATCATGCAGATCCTGTGGCGGTTGAACAAGGCTTTCGTCAAGGAGATCATGGATGAATTTCCGGAGCCCAAACCGCATTACAACACGGTTTCCACCATCATCCGCATCCTGGAAGAAAAGGGTTATGTGGACCATGAACAGTTTGGGAACACGTACCGCTACTATCCCGTTCTTAAAAAGGAAATCTATCAGCAACAGGAATTGGGCGACATCCTTGAAGCCTATTTTGACAATTCCTACCCCAAGATGGTCGCTTATTTCGCCCGTCAGGAAAAAATAAGCCCCGAAGAGCTGGAAGATATCCTCAAAATGATCCGGAACGAGGGAAACCGGAACAGTTAACCAAAAAAATTATCGGATCATGGTACGCTATATCCTGCATGCCGCACTGCTGGTAAGTTCGTTCTATCTGTTTTATAAATTATTCCTGGAAAAGGAGACCTTTTTCCGGTTGAACCGCGGATTGCTGGCCGGCTGCATTGTGCTGGCTTTCGGCCTGCCGGCGCTGACCATTCCCTCCGGATGGTCATTGTGGAATGAAACCCCGTCTCTCCCATTGGCCGTTATTGAAAACAGCCGTTCAACGCCTGAGACAGCCGGGGCCGAAGCGGAAACCGGGTTACAGGCAGCGCCCCTGGAAAACCCTGCCGGACCATCCGCCCGTACTTCGATCCCCACTGAGCGCGTACGGCCGGAAGGGATAGAGGGGAGCCTTTCCGGGACGGTGATGGCCGAGCCGGCCCAATCGGTTTCGGCGCCCGCCCGAAAGCCGTTGATCCGCTTTTCCGCCCTGCAGATCCTGACGTTCATTTACCTGGCCGGGCTGGCCGTTTTCGGGCTCAACTTCTTCGTACAGCTCGGGTTGCTCATGTATATGCGCATCTCCAGGCCGGCTATCCGCGACGGTCGGTACCGCATTGTGGAGCTGGGCGAAAACCAGTCGCCCTATTCCTTCTGGAACAACATTTTCATCAATCCGGCGCGCTATGACTGGGACACCTTCAACCAGATCCTCCAGCATGAGAAAATACACGTCGCCCAACGGCATTCGCTGGATATTCTGCTGGCCGAATTGATGGTCATCATCCAGTGGTTCAACCCTTTCGCCTGGATGTACCGCAAGGCGGTGGAGAACAACCTTGAATTCCTCACCGACGATTCGATGCTGGCTACCGGCGCCCACAAGCAGACCTATCAGATGAGCCTGCTGAAGGTTTGCGCGCCGCAACTTCCTTTGAACCTGACTACTAACTATAATCAATCCATTCTAAAACGGAGAATTGTCATGATGAACAGTAAGAAATCATCCGTCGGCTCAGGCTGGAAATACTTCATTCTGGTTCCGCTGGTGGGCCTGTCCGTATTGACCCTGAACGCCGTCCGAACGACCGCCCAACCCGCTCCCGTGCCCGACACCGAACTGACCGTACCTGAATTGCCGGCCATTCCGCCCGTGAAATTTGAAAAGCTCCGGCTGGAAGACGTTACTCCCGCACCTTTTGCCGAAAAAAGCGGAGAATGGCGGGCCTGGACCAAGGACGGGGAATTGTGTCTCGAAATCGGAAGCGGCTCAAACGGGAGCCGCTGGCACAACTGGGTGATCAGCGATTGCTACCCGAAAAGCGCATTCACCGGGCTTACCCCGGGCGCTGCCGAGTTCAAAATGATCCGCGAAGCCGGGACCATGGTCTTTACCGGAAAATTCGACGGCAACGAGGGAGAAGGCAAATTCTCCTTTACCGAAAGCAGCGAATTCAGGAGCTATCTCGCCCAGGAAGGCTTCACCGGCCTGGAAGATGAAACCATGCTGCACCTGTTTCTGGCCGACATCAACAAGGCCTGGTTTGCGTACCTCAAACAGAACGGCTACACCAGGATATCCGATGAAGAACTGAGGGCGGCAGCCATCCACGGCGTCACGCTGCCCTACCTCAAAGAGGCATTGCCCGCATTCCAGGCGGCGGGGCTCAAGGGTTTGGACCTTCGCGACCTGATCCAGTTCCAGATCCATGACGTTACGCCGGCCTACGTCCGGGAAATGAAAGACCTGGGGTACAAGGATTTTTCTGCTGAAGAGATCGTAGAGGCCTCCATCCACGATGTGAATCCGGAATACATCCGGTCGCTGAAAGCTGCGGGATATGGGAACCTGCCGATGGAGACGCTTGTGCAATTCTCCATCCATGACGTGAATGCCGATTATGTCAAGGCGCTGGACGACGCGGGATTCAGGAAACTGACCCCGGAAGAGATCGTCCAGTTTTCCATTCACGATGTCAATGCGGATTTCATCAAGGGCCTCAAATCGGCCGGGATGGGGGATATGAGTGCGGAGGAAGTGGTTCAATACGCCATTCACGACGTAGATCCGGCGTTCATCAACTCGCTCAAAAAGGCGGGATTCAGCGACCTCACCCGGGACGAAATTGTCCAGCTCGCCATCCACGGGGTGGATACCGACTACATGAACGGCCTGAAAGCGGCAGGCCTCCAGGGGCTGGACGTCGAAACCATCACGCAATTTGCGATCCACGATGTCGATGCTGAGTACATCAAGGCCCTGCAGCAGGCGGGCATCAAGAACCTGGGTACGGAAGAGATCGTCCAGTTTGCCATCCACGATGTCGATGCCAGTTTTGTGAAAGCGCTGCAACAATCGGGCATTACCGACCTGTCGAATGACGATATCGTAGAATTGGCGATTCACGGCGTAGATGCCGATTTTGTGAAGGACCTGCGCGCCGCCGGGTTCGACAAAATGTCGGCAGATGAAATCGCCCAGCTGGCCATCCATGATGTGGACGCGGATTATATC
The DNA here is from genome assembly GCA_020636325.1 of Lewinellaceae bacterium. Classification (GTDB taxonomy): domain Bacteria; phylum Bacteroidota; class Bacteroidia; order Chitinophagales; family Saprospiraceae; genus JACJYC01. Next base: position 279,980 of record JACJYC010000002.1, on the reverse strand, counting down.
AAGGAACTTCGGGACCTGGGCCTCAAGCTCAGCCTGGATGAAGCCGTTCAGGCCAGCATCCATGACATACAACCGGCTTTGATCAAGGACCTCCAGTCGCTGGGATACAAAAACATGGGGATCGACGAAGTTGTCCAGTTGGGCATTCACGACGTAGACGGCCGGTATATCCGAAGCCTGAACGACCTCGGATTCAAGGATATCCCCGTCGACCTGCTCGTACAATGCAGGATACACGACCTCTCTGCAAGCGACATCAGGGAAATGCGCAGCAAGGGCAAGGAAAACCTGACCCTTGAGCAATACCTCGAACAAAAACTGGAGCATGAAAGCGACTGGTACCGGTCGCGCAAAAAACAGGAATAGGTTAAAAGGCCCCATGTGAATGGGGTTAATTACAGGGAAAAGCCCGGGGAGCGCAGGTTTCCCCGGGCTTTTCGTAATTTAGCGCGGTGGAATTCATCCCAAACAGGCGCTTATGCATGTTGTAATCCCGACATATTTACTGTTTTTAGCCTGGCTGCAGGGGCCGATTCCGCCCGCTGAACAAACGACCCGATCGACCCCGGCGGTTTTTCCGGCCGATTCCATTCCCACCTGCGGTTTTGATGATGTGTTGAGAAAGGCCGAGCAGGAACACACCGCGGATTACCTGTTGCAGCAGACCCTGGAAGACCAGCTGTATCGCAACCTGACCGGTCATCATGCGAATGCCGGCAGCCGGTCGCCTGAAACCTTTACCATTCCGGTTGTCGTGCATATCATCCATGACAACGGCCCGGAGAACATTTCGGATGCCCAGGTCCTGAAGGGGATTGCCCACCTCAACGCCGCCTTCGGCAATTACGGCTATTACGACCAGGGGACCGGTCTGGATTCCGACATCCGTTTCTGCCTGGCCCGCCAGGACCCGTACGGCAACCTGACCACCGGTATCACCCGGAACGCTTCCCCCCTGACGGATATGATCAAGGAATCCCAGGACCTTCAGCTAAAGAACCTGAACCGTTGGGATCCGGATTGTTATCTGAACATCTGGCTGGTCGGATCCATCACCAGCAATTCATCGGGGCCTTCCATTGCCGGATACGCTACTTTCCCGGGATCGCACGGCAAGCCTTACGACGGCATCGTGTACGAAGCCCAGTATTTCGGCAGCGATGAGCAATACACAGCGCTTGCAGCGCATGAGACCGGGCACTACCTGGGGCTTTACCATACCTTTGAAGGGGGGTGCGCCAACAACAATTGCCTGATCGACGGCGACCGGGTTTGCGACACCCCGCCGGACCAGTCAACCGCCTTTGTGCCGTGCGAAATCGGCGCAAATACCTGCGGCACGGATACCGATTCCGGGTTCAGCGCGGATATGCCCGACATGATCAACAATTACATGGACTATACCCTGCCCGAATGCCGGAATGCCTTCACCCCCGGGCAACGCGACCGCATGCATTTTTTCCTGACCACCGCCAGAAGCAGCTTGCTGGGGTGCGCGTCCTGCCTCGATCCGTGCCCTGTGGCCATACAGATAGCCTTGCCGCTGAGCCCTTTCGCTGCGCCAGTCGGCGAATCGACGACCATTTCAGCGGTCACCAACCAGGTCACGCAATTCCAATGGAGTGTCAACGGCCAGGTCGTTTCCAACTCTCCGCAACTCAATTATACGTTCGACGACCTCGGCGTCTATACCGTTGTGCTGACCGGGACCAACAATGACGCCAACTGCATGGCACGGGACACGGTTGTGGTGGAAACTTACTGCGCTGCGCTTCCGGATGCCGACATCATCGAATCCGAACTCAGCATTCCCGTCGGGCAGCCGATCACCATCCATTCCACGGGGGCCGACAACAACAACTTTCAATGGTTTATAGACGGCCAGCCTGCCGGTTTCGGCCAGAACCTTACGCACGCCTTCAATTCGGAAGGCAACTTTCAGGTTATCCTGGAAGGGACGTCCTTTATCCCCGTGTGCAAGGCGTATGATACGCTTACGGTGGAGGTATACTGCGATGTGAGCATCAATATAGGGGCGGAAACCCCGGTGATCGACGAGGGCGGCTCGGTCCAGTTTTACGCCTCCGGGAGCAATTTGACCGGGGTGCAATGGTATGTCAACGGCCAATTGGTGGGTGCCGGTACCACCTTCAATTATACCTTCCCGGTGCAAGGTTTTTATGAGGTGTTTGCGGTCGGCAGCAGCGCGTTCTGCTCCAAGCGGTCGGGCAGCGTCATCATCGAAGTGCAGGGGCCCTGCCACTACGGTGCTGAAACCGGCGGGTTCATTATTTCGGGCTTCGATTTTGCCAAAACCGTGGAACGCGCCAACCAGCCGGGTTTTATCCTGATGCTGGAAAACAGCATCATCCGGCTCAACAACCAGAATCAGATCATCTGGGCGAAAGGCAGCGAGGTGTTCAGCTTTCTACAACTGGCGGCCGACCGGAATAACGGAGGGTATCTCGGCGTCGGGTACCTCAAAGGCGACGACGACCGGAAGTACGTGTTCAAATTGTCCGAAACCGGCGACCTTCTCTGGTCAAAGGAGATCTTTTTCCACCTGAACTTTTCCACCAACCTGCTGCTCAAGGCTACCCGTGACGGCAATTTTGCCCTGCTGGGCATCTATTACGCGCTGCCGCAACTTTACTCCGCCCTCATGGTGATCGATCCCAACGGGAATATCCTCATCAACCGGTCGTTTGACAATGTGCGATTGTTCAACAGCCTCCAAACCCAGGACGGAGGATACCTGCTTGCCGGCACCATCGTCGTTCCGTCCGGCAGTCAGGAACTCACCCTCATCAAACTGGATCAGGCGGGCGTCACCCAATGGATTAATTATTACCCTTCGCCGACGGCGTCCGCCCTCACGGTCGGCCAGGCTTTCCAACTCGTGGAAACGCCTGAAGGGGACATTCTGGCTTCGATCGGTTTGTCCAATTCGAACCTGCAATGCGGGTTTGTCAAATTCAGCAGCCAGGGCAATTTCATCTGGGGAAAGGACCTGTCGCTGAATGAAGGGCAGGTGTTCTATAATCAGAACTACCTGGCGGGGTTGCCCGGCGGGCAAAACCTGTTCGTATTGAGGGCTTATGCCGCCGATTTCACCAATTTCCCCCTCTCCGGCAGCATCGACAAGGACGGCAATTTCCTGTGGATGCGGCGGTATCCCTTCGGCCGGGATTGCACCCATTTCACCCAACTTGAAAACAACCGGCTGGCATTTCTGCTGCGCGGGGCCCTGATGTTTACCGACACCCTGGGCGTCCCGCTTGCCTGCGACTATACCGATCCCGACTACGCGGTAGTGGATTTCTCCCTTTCGACCGTGCCGACGACACTCCTCAGCTCAATGCCGAATACCCTTGAAAGCTCGCCGATTGAGCTGATGGATATTTCGCCGGCCATTGATCCGCTTTGTGCCGCCAGCATTCAGGGGTTCGATGCCGCCTTCCAGGGGAATGAAGTCTTTGCCTGCGGCGACTCCATGCAGGTTTTTGTCCGGGTGTGCAATACCGGCAACCTGCCTTTGCCGCCGGAGACCCCGGTCAGTTTTTATGACGGCAACCCCACCGTATCCGACGCCGGTCGCCTGACCACCCTGAACCTCGGGGCATTGATCCAGCCGGATTCCTGCCGGACGCTGAGCTTCGGATTTCACCCCCCGCTGCCGCAAAAGATCTACGCCATGATCAACGACGACGGTTCATTGGCCGCGCCGTTTGATCCGCTCACCGACTTTCCCGTCAACGGCCAGTATGAATGCGATTTTCTCAACAACCTGGACAGCATTTCCCTGGAAAACCCGCAATTCACCGCAGAGCCGCCGCTTGACCTGGGCGAGGATGCCGTAATTTGCCCGGGCGACCAATTCCTGATCAGGCCCAATACGCATTACGTTGCCTATCGCTGGCAGGATGGCTCTGTTGACAGCGTTTTCCTGGCCCAGGCGCCGGGCATGTATTACCTGGAGGTTGAAACGATTTGCGGCGGCGTGTTCACCGACACGATCACCATCTCCAACCCGCAGGAAATGGACCTCGACCTGGGGCCGGATCAGGTGATCTGCCAGAACAGCGTGTTCACTTTTGAGCCTGGACCGGGTTTCGCGGAATACCGCTGGCAGGACGGGACCGCCGACCCTACCTTCACCGCTTCCGAACCGGGCACGTACTGGCTTGAAGCAACCGACAATTGCGGGCAGCTGTACCGGGATACGGCCGTTATTGCCCTGGATCCCGGGTTCACCGTTGAATTGGGCCCCGATCAGGCGATTTGCGCCGGCGATACCCTGTCGTTTAACATAACGGCCAATTATTCGACCTACCATTGGTATCCGGAAGAAGCGGTGCCCTGTATTGATTGTCCGGATGTCCAGGTTGCTCCCGCTGCCAGCGGCAGGTTGATCCTGGTGGCCTCCAACGACCTGGGGTGCCTCAGTTCGGACACCGTTTACATCACGGTTCAGGCTTACCAGGCTTCCGATACTTTCCGGATTTGCGCCGGGCAAACGATCGATCTTTTCGGGGAATCCGTCGGCGAGGCCGGTGTGTACAGCCGGACCTATCAAAGCGTGCTGGGGTGTGATTCCACCATGACTTATTTTGTCGAATTGCTGGATACGGTTGCCACCAGCGAGACCGTCACCATCTGCCGGGGAGAGGAAGCGACCATTTTCGGGCAGCTTCAATCGTCGCCCGGGATTTATTCGGCAGTGTACCCGACGGCCAACGGCTGCGATTCCACCCATTATGTCCTGTTGGAGGTGCGGGAACCGGTAGCCACTTCCGAATCCGTCCATATCTGCCAGGGAGATACCGCTTTTGTTTTCGGCATTCCGGAGACCCAATCCGGGGATTATTCCGCCACATTCACCGGCGCCAACACCTGTGATTCCACGCATACGGTGACCCTGCTGGTCAGCGATACGGTTGTCACATCGGAAGACCGGATCATCTGCCAGGGAGAAACGACCGTGATATTCGGCCAACAGGAATCTGAGCCCGGGGATTATTCAGCGGTTTTTCCGGCCGTTTCGGGTTGCGATTCCATTCACCATATCCGCCTGGAGGTGGCTGATACGGTTGCTACCGCCGAAACGATCACCATTTGCCGGGGCGAGAACGCGGATATTTTTGGCAATCCGACCGGCGAGCCCGGTGAATACACCGCTTATTTTTCAACCGTCGCCGGCTGCGATTCCATCCACCGGATCAACCTGGTGGTGCTGGATTCGGTTGCGACCTGGGAGAACCTGGTTCTTTGTCAGGGAGAAACCGCCGTCATTTTTGATCAGGCGCAAACCGAACCGGGCCTGTATTCCCGGGTTTTCGCCGGCGCCAACGGCTGCGATTCCACCCATTATATCGACCTCGCCTTCCTGCCCCTGGACACCGGATATTTGTCCGTTCAGCTTTGCCCGGGCGATTCGGTTTCGGTTTTCGGTCAGGTTGTCAGGATATCCGGGAAATTCGAGCAATGGTTTACTTCATCCAACGGGTGCGATTCGTTATCAGTCATTGAGGTCACCCTCCACACCTTGCCGGATCCGGAAGCCCGCATCACGTCAGCTTGTCCCGGCATCAACAACGGCAGCATTCTCCTCAGCGTGACCGACGGCGAGCCGCCCTATCATTTCAAATGGTCGAACAAAAGTGAAGATACGCCGGCCAATAACCAGTTATCCCCCGGGTTCTACTCGGTATCCATCCAGGATGACAACGGTTGCCGCATTGCTGAAACCTATGAGGTCAGCTCGCTCCCTGAGCCCGAAATCACGCTGCAGGTGGAAGACGTGCTTTGCCCGGGTGATGCCAACGGCCTGATCCGGGTCGAATCCGCTGACCCGGGCCTGAAATTCAGCCTGAACGGCCAGAGCTACCACACAACGCCGAGTTTTGAAAACCTCCCGGCCGGAGCGTATACCGTCCATATCCAGTTTGGTGATAAGTGTTTCACCTCCATCGATACCCAGTTGAAAGAGCCGCCGGGGCTGGACCTCCACCTGCCCGAACAACTGGTCATAGACCCCGGCGAAAGCGTAGTCCTGGAACCGTCCGGCAACCTCGACCGGGTAGAGTTTTACCAATGGTCGCCGCCCGACGGGCTTTCCTGCACGGATTGCGCCAATCCGGTTGCCGCACCGGAGGAGAGCACCTTGTATACCCTGACGATCGGAGATGAAGCCGACTGCGAAGTCTCGGCAAATGTGCAGGTTTGGATCAACCCGTCTCCGGAACTCTACATTCCTTCCGCTTTCAGTCCGAACAATGATCAGGTCAACGATTTCTTCAAACCCTACGCCGATTCGGACCGCCCGATCCGGATCATCCGGATATTTGACCGGTGGGGCGGAATGGTTTACGAAGAAAAAGACCGGTTCCTGTCCGAAATAACCGGATGGGACGGCACCAGGAACGGCCTTCAGCTTCCTTCCGGGGTTTACGTGTATTATATCGAGGCTGAAGGCGGTGAAGGGCATATCAACCGCTATTCGGGCGATCTGGTGCTGATGAGGTGATGGTTGCCTCCTTTCCTTTTCCATTTCCCGCCCGGTACGAAGATCTACCGATGATTTCCCGCATTTAAACGGATGCTTGCCGCTTGTTCAACGCCTTAATTTTGTTTTGACCCAGGAATGATCATAAAATGGGCAGGATGTTGGATAGCTGTCCTGTTTAGGTTTGCTGCATGGCCGGCGAAGTGAATATCCCTGCAATTGATGGCGTGAAACTGTCGGTTTGCGACGCGATTGAAACAATTCGCAACATAACTGTTAACTACCCGGCCGGTAAAGCCTGCAATTTTGCAAATGTCAATCACTAATTTTCAAAATACCAAAACCATGAAGAAAGCATTACTTCTTTTTCTGACATGTACCGCAGCTTATCTGTTGAAGGCCCAACCGGAGATCACGACCATCGCCGCCGGGCTGAATGCCCCAATCGGTATTGAGTTAGACGCGGACGGCAACCTTTGGGTAGCCGAATCCGGTACCGGACAGACGGACGGTTCCGTTTCCATCATTCGCCCCGACGGCAGCGTGGAGAAATTTGTGGAAGGGCTGCCCTCTGCCATGAGTCCGGAAGGCGAGGTTTCAGGTCCGGAGCGCGTGCAGAGCCTCGGCGACGGGATGGTTGCCGTTCTGGTCGGCCCGACCCCGGATACCCTGGAAAGGACGATCCTGATTTTTGCCGTTGAGGATTACGCTCCCGGCGCCCCGCTCTCCCGCGAGGATGCGCGCAGCGTGATCTATGTAGGCAAAACCGTCCTGAAAACCCTGCCGGACAGCAATCCCTATTCCCTGGTCTTCGACGGGTGCGATATGTACATTGCGGATGCCGGCGCCAACGCCATAGTCAGGCGGATCGGCCTCACGGGAGAGTTGCGGATCTTTGCCCAGTTTCCGCCCATTCCCAACCCACTTCCGTTCGGCCCGCCGTTTTCGGATGCCGTTCCGACCCGGATCGTGAAAAATCCCGACGGCGGTTTTTATGTATCCCAACTGACCGGCTTCCCGTTCGTAACCGGCGCATCCAAGATCTGGTCTGTTGATGAGGCCGGTACAGTTGCGCCTTACGACACCAATTATTCTTTGGTGACCGACCTGGCGATCAGCCCCGAGGACGGCGGTTTGCTCGCCTTGCAATTCGCCAGTTTTGACATTTCCCAAACCCCGCCGTTCCTGTTCAACAGCGCGATGATCACCCATACCCATCCGGACGGTACGCGCGATACGCTGGTAACCGGATTCGGACCGAGCGCCGGCATGGCGGTTACGGACGACGGCGTAATTTACGTGACGAGCCTGTTTTTCGGGACGGTTCTCAAGATCGACAACCTTACCGGGATCTGGGATCCGAATGCCCCCGGCAAATCCGGTGCGGTCAATGCATGGCCCAACCCGGCCCACGACACCGTCAACCTGGGTTTTGAACTGGAAAAAAGCACGGCGCTGGAGGCCGAAATTTATGATATCCAGGGCAGGCTGCTGGCCAGGCGGTCTTTCGGAAAATTGGCTTCCGGCCCCAACACGGTAGAACTCGAGTTGAAAGGCATTGCGAATAATCAGGCTTATCAGCAACTGGTGCTCGTCCGGCTGAAGGGCGACGGCGTTGACTTTCAGCAGAAGGTGTTGGTTAGGTAAGTTGTAAGTGGTAAGTCGTAAGTGATAAGTCGTAAGTTGTAAGTCGTAAGTGATAAGTGGTAAGTCGTATGGGGGCGATGAAAGGCCTGGATACGGCTTACCGCTTATGTTTAACCGGCATTCCGGAACGCGGCTGAAGAGATCAGCAAGGGGAGCAGAACCAACAGTCCGATCACCCCGAAAGACACGAGGTGGTAGTTAGGGAATTCGAATGTTTGGCCGACCGCGGCGAAAAGCAGAAGGGCGGTCCCCCAGATCAGCCCTTGCATCCGGGCCCGCCGGCTGCCGGTTTTAAGGTCACCGGAGAGAAATACGGCCCAAAGCCCCATGGCGCACATGGTGATGGAACTGAAGATCCAGATCACGCGCAAGGTTTGGGCGGTTTCCGGGCCTGCATTTTCGGCCCTTATGGTTTCGTTGACGGCCGGGTAGCCCAGGAAAAAATGAGCTAAAGCGGCCAGCGTGAGCAGGATGCCGGCCGCGAGGGTGAAATTACCCGCTTGTTTGAATTTCTTCATCGTATAGTCGGATTCGTCAGAAATGCTTGGGAATTTCGGGGTTCTTGCCCTAATTTGGAGCTTTATTCCATCACCCGAAATTGAATACCGATGACATTTTCTTCCTTTAGATCCTGCTTGATACTTGTGCTGGCATTGGCCGCAGTTCTTCCCTCCATTGCGCAAGACGCGGCAAACGGCCGGGCGGTCATTGAGGCCATGCACCAAAAATACAAAAAAAAGTGGTATAAGAATCTCACCTTCAAACAAAAAACCACTTTTTATAAGGACGGGAAAACGGACCGCGAGGAAACCTGGTTTGAAGGGATGAACATGCCGCTCGGGCTGGTCATCAAATTCGGCGATATGGGCAGCGGCGACGGCCTCGTTTTCAAATCCGACAGCCAATACGTTTACCGGGACAACCGGCTGATCAGTCAGACCAAAAGGATACACGATCTGCTTGTACTGGGTTTCAGCGTCTATTTCGAATCCCCGGAAGTTTCCATCGGGAAATTGGCGGAATCCGGCTATGATTTCGACCATTTCGAGCTGGACATGAAAGAAGGCGGCGGTACGGAATTCGCGATCGGCAACCCGGATCAGGCTCAATTCTGGGTCGACACCAAAACCCTGCTGTTCACAAAGTTGCGCAAAAAGGATAAAGACGGGAATGTGTCGGAGATCCGTTTCAATCAATACCGGAAGCTGAAAAAAGGCTGGATCGCGCCGGAGGTCGTTTTTCTGCGCAACGGGCAAATAACCCTGACGGAGGCCTACTCCGAAATCACAGCGCCTAAGAAACTGCCGGCCGGCCTGTTCGACGGAGGCGATTTTGCTGCAAAACGCTGGTAGGTTTTTTAGTTGTAAGTCGTAAGTTGTAAGTCGTAAGTGGCCATTGATCAAGCCTTACAACTTACCACTTACGACTTATGACTTACGACTTACGACTTACAACTTACAACTAAAACCATCAATTAAAACGTGCCGATCTTATACCCGGATTTGGTTTCTTTGATGGCGTTGCGAACGGATTTCGGCAATTTTTTATCCTTGTCCAGATCCGAGCCTCTGCCGATGCCGAAGCCGCCGTCACTGTCATAAAAACGGTAGAGGTAGATCTGGTCCTCAGGCGTACCGTAGGTGTTGCTGATGTTGCCGGAAAGGCCGTGGTCGTCGGTTACGTCGATTTTTACTTTGGAGATGAGGCCTTCCCGGGTGAACTCCAGTTTCTTAAAATGAACGTACAATCCCTTTTCCTTCAATTCCTTTTCCAGCTTGTCAATATTTTCTTTGGTGGTATTGGCCGATATAACGACAAAAATGTTCTTCTTTTCCGTCGGGCTGCCGGCGGTATAGGTCATTTCAGCTTTGTCTTTATTGACGCCCCCTGCCGCATATTTGTAAATTTCGCCCGAAATCACCTGGCCTTTGCCGCTGGTTATCCAAAGGCCTGAAAGCTTCTCCAGGGTTTGCCTGACCTTGGGTTCCAGGTCATCGGGAATATCCTTGGATACGCCGAAGCGCTCTGTGTCCGGGCGGAGGTATACCACCAGCGGAGCCTCTATCGGCCCGCCGTCGTTGTGGCCGTCCAGGCGGCCCTGGAACCGGTTGCCTACCTTTACCGAAATGCTGATGTTTGTGATCAGGTTGCCTTCGTTGAATTTCAGGTCGGAATATTCAAAATCGATTCCCCGGTCTGCCAGAATATTCCGGATATCCTTCAGCGTCTCTTCCTTTGTATCCCGGCGGATGACGACATAGATGTCTCCTTCCTGTGTGGGGGAAGCCGCAGCTATGTTATGGCTGACCCCTGCGGAAACTCCGCCTGAAGCCGTCACGGACGAGCTTGCTGCACTCCCGCCATTGACCCCTGTACCGGCGACTGCGCTGTTTACGGATCCGGCGACCCGGGCGGTCACTCCGGTTGAAATGCCTGAACCGGAAGCGTATGCCGTGACGCCGGACGGCTCATTGACCCCGACGGCCACCGGCAATTGGACATTTGTGGAAATCCCGGAGGCATGGATCACCGGTGCAGGGGCGGGCTCCGGCGCCGGGGCTATGACAGGTGTTTCCACTGCCGGCTCCGCAACCGGGGCAGGCGCCGGCTCCGGTGAGATGATGATGAGCGTATCCGGCGCCGGATGCTGGGCTACGGCCGGGCTGAAAGCCAGCATCAGCCCCAGAACGGCGGGTAAAATGAACAAATACTTCCATTTAGATTGTACGGGTGATTTCTTGGCATTCATCATGGCAATTCTGTTTTTAATGAACGAATGGTTGAAATGATTGGCCAGCATCAGCTGGTAGTCGGGAACAATGGATTTGAGCAGATTGTACTGGTATTCTTTTTTATCCTGTCCGGAACGCAAAACGGCTTCATCGGCGATAAATTCCAGGTTCAGCCGCACAGCCTTTTTCAGCGCCCAGATCATCGGATTGAACCAGCAGAAAATGGAAAATAACTCCATCAGCAGGATGTCGGCCGTATGGCCTTCGCGGGCGTGCACTGCTTCGTGAGCGATGATCTGGTCGCGCAACCGGCCGCTGTGTTGCTCCGGATTGAGCACGATCCAGTGAAAGAAGGAGAACGGCGCCGGAACCCGCTCATTGAACAATATAGGCGCATTCCGCCAGGTACTGTTCAGCAATACCCGGCCGACCGATAAAACCTGCATCAGCAAACGCAAGCCCAGCATCAATGCCACCAGCCAGTACAAATGCCCGGCCCAGGTTATCAGGTCCCAATTGCGGTCAGGGGCGTCGGCAAATAGGGCTATCGGCGCCGGCTCTTCGATAGCAGGCGACGCCGGTTCTTCCGGCAAAACGGCCGGGGCAGCCGGAGCTGAGGGTTCCGGTACTGCCCATGCCTCGGGCGCGATCCCGGGAAATGCCGCCGCATCGGGCGCTTCCGCGGGCAAAACGGCCTGATCAACCCAACGGTAGAGCGGATTGCTGATCAGGTTCTGGCGAAGCATGAAAAAAGGCAGCGCCAGCGAGGTGAAAAGGATGCCCAGCATGATCCACCTGTTGAGCCGGTGGAAGGTTTCCTTCCTGAGGAAAAACCAGTAAATGGCGCCTAAAATCAGCAGGGCAATATTGATCTTCAGGATATAGGGAAAAAGGGTATTGATAACCGGCATAACATTCGTTTTTTGAATCGGGTGATGAAGTTGAATGGTGAATGATCCGCAGTCAATCCTCCGGGTTCTCGATCATGCGAATGATTTCTTTGAGGTCCGCCACGCTGACCTTTTCTTCCTTGGCAAAAAAGGCGACCACTTCTTTATAGGAATCCCCGAAATAGCCCGCCAGTTTTTCGCCCAGGTATTCCTGGCTGTAATCCTCCTTGGCGACTTTTGCAAAGTAGCGGTGGGTAGCGCCGAAATCCTCGAAACCGAGAAATCCCTTCTTCACCAGCTTGCGCATAACCGTCGACACCGTATTGATGTGCGGCTTGGGCTCCGGCAATGCTTCGCGGACGTCTTTGGCAAAGGCCTTTTCCAGCCGCCAGATGGCCTGCATGATCTCTTCTTCCTTGGGCGTGAGTCGTTTCATTTTCCTGTTTTTTGCGGGTCAAGCCCGTTGGTAACAAAGCTACGATTATTTTTTTCGTTGTTCAACTATTTTTATAGTTAAAAAACGGTTTTAGTCGTTTCGTATTGTGCAAAGTGAAAAATTCGCAGAGAAGGATTACATTTGGGTAGAAATCAACCTGCTGATTCTGAGGTGTTTTCCAAAACCGGAACCTATGAAAGCTACCGTGAAATTTTTTTTGTTCCTGGCGCTAACCGCAACCCGTGCATTGCCGGCTTTCTCCGCCGGGAGCCCTCTTCAAGCCGACACATTAAACCCGGGAATTGTCATTTCCAACCTGGCGCCGGTGGTCATCAACGGAGGCGAGTGGGAATTCAATTTGTTTAACACCCTTTCCACCCTCAAGCTAAGGGACATGAACGACCCCGACGGGGTGGCCCGGTCTTCGAGGCTCGATCAGATCGGCAGGGTCTGGTACAACCCTTTTCAAAGCAATTTCATCAATTTCGGACTGGAGCTCCGCGCCGCCCACCAGGTCCTGGATGCCGATGAAACCAGCGGCCCCTTCGGGGTTTTCAACGATGAAGCCATCCATTCGCTGGGCTCAATCGGACTGGGCGCGCGCCTGAAGCCTGTCCGCACCCTGCCGGAATTCAACATCCAGACCAGCCTGACCTTTCCCGTGGAAGGGGATGCGTTTACGCGCCAGCAACTGGGTTTCGACCGAACGGCCTGGACCGTGCAGGGGGTATTCTATCAACAGTTCCAACCCTGGCTGTACGTATTCGCCACCGCGGGAGCCGTCTATCAGTTCCGGAATGAAGACCGGGACCAAACCTCCCTGACCATCCCGGCAGGGCTCTATTTCGTGACTGTGCTGAAGGAGCGGAAATGGTACCTGATCCCCAGCCTGAGTTACGCATCCAGTTTGAATTATATCAAGGCGGATAGCGGATTTACCCGGGTACGGACCAGCTTTTTGTACGGCGTCAGCGTACAATTTCTCCCGGCCGACGCCTGGAGCATCGGGTTATCGCTGGACAGGAGCATCAAGGAAGGGCCTTCCAACGCGCCGCTGCGCATCGTAAAAGGCAGTTATAACCAGATCAGCCTGGGGGTTCGGTACCTGCTGAAGTGATCAGCCCGGATATTCGAACAAAAGTTGCCGGCCATCCTTTTTGGAAGTGAGCAGCAGGACCACCGTTTTTGAAGACCCGACCGAACCGCCGGAGACCAACTCTCCCTTGTACGTCTCCTTTGTGCCCCCGGAATGGTCTGACCGGTCGATCGTGATCTCAATATCGCTGGTCTTTGCCGCGGCATTTAAGCGGAAATGCCCGGTGATCGGATTGTTCTGGAACAATTCTTTGGAATCGTGGATCTCGGTTGACCCTGAATTATCGAGTATGCCGGTCCCGTTATCAACCAGGATAAGTTTATGGCTGCTGTCAAACAAGTTAGGCCACTCGTTTGTAAAGCCGTCCGGATACGCCACCGGCGCTACGGGTACGACAATAAAGGAGGGGCTTGCGGGTATCCCGGACGGAAAAGTGCCGAAGACCTCAAAGAGTTGGTCGGAGCGGCCCACGCACATGCTATCCGCCGATTCGGCAACTACGGTCACGTTGCCTACCAGGCCGGAAGGGACCGTGACAAAAAGCTCCTTGGCGCTTTTGAACTGGACGATGCCGTATTTATCATCGAAGCGAACCCTGGAATCCACGGCAAATCCGGATCCTGTGACCCTGATCTGGTATCCGGCCGGATTACCGCCGGGCTCGACGCCGTCGATGGACCCGGCGCCGCATTTATCTTTAGCACAACTCAGCATGGAAACAGCTATAACCACCGCTGACAGCAACAGGCTTTTCATATGAATCGGTTTATCGGTTACTTTTCAACCGGGTATTTACTTCCCTGATCTTTTGTTCCAGCAGGGATATGGGATATTCCAGGGTTTTGACGGCGGCGTCCGCTGCTTTTCCGGCGTTCTTTGAAGCGGCTACCCGGGGCGTTTTCCCTGTGGCGGCTGCGCGGATATGCGCTACCAGTTCGTCGTTCAGGGGCAGAATGATGCGTTGGTGGATGTCGGTCAGAACCAGATCATAGGCTTCTTCCAGTTCGTCCTCCGTCAATTCATCCGGCCAGTACAGGCGCGCGGCGGCCAGCCTGGCCTCCCGGTTGTCATTGACCGGTTCGCGGGCGGCATTGTACCGGGTGACGATCTTGTTGAAATTTTCGGAAGCCCGGTTGTCCAGAAAGACGTCGCGGATATGCGGCAGGAAGTCGCGCAGGTCCTTGAGGCGGTCCAGATAAGCCAGCAATTCGGAGGAGATCAGCCCTCGGGCCTCCGCCCGGTTTCGCCGGATGAACGTTTGTTCCAGCTGCCCGGTAAGTTCGGACAGCTTGAGGCGAAGCGCTTCGTTTTCGGCGGCAGATTTCCGGAGGGAATCCTGATAAATGCCGGTTTTAAGCGCTATCCGCTCCTGAAAAACGGCAGCAGAATCTTCCAATACCTGGCGGAGGGAATCGATCTGAGCCGACTTGAGCCTGCCCTCGTTTTTAAGGCGTTCAACTTCTTTGAGCAGCAGGGCGTTTTCCGATCGCAGGCGTTTGACCTCAAATTCTATCCGGGCCTCGCTCGACAGCGGCACCAGGGCTTTTCCCTCGCGTGGGTATTGCACCGTCCATTCTTTTGACAGTTCCACCTGGACCTCGGTCGTGCCCTTTTTGAGCGGAATCCGGAAGATGCCGTCGTCGTCGGTAACGCCTTCCCCCTGGTCCAGAATCCGCACACGGATGCCCGATACGCCGGCGCCGGTTGCCGCGTCGACGATCCGGCCGGAAAAGATCACCTCCTGGCTATAGGCGAGCAGGGGGATCAACAACAAGGCCGATAAGAACCATTTTTTCATCATTCGAGGTCATTCGTCGTCTAAAACTATGGTAGGAGGCGCGGTTTCCGATAAAGTGAAGCGGGCATTTCTGACCACCTTTCCGTTCAGCAGGACAACCGTCTGCACCTGGTCGCCGGCCTTGCCGGGCACCGCGATGCGAAAATGTCCCATCGCATCGGTCTGCCCTTTTGCGAGGCCGTTTTCCACGTCAATGACTGCGTGTTCAATGGGCTTTCCTCCGGCGTCAATTACCGTCCCCCGCCAGCTGAGCGTATCCTGTACGGGCTCCAGGCTGACGGCAATGGACCGGCTTTTTGCGGCGGTGTAGGCCGATTGCCCGGTCACCCGGTAGGGCATATCTATAACGACCACCCGGACGGAATCATTGAGTGCCGAAGCGGGAATCTGTTCGTAAAAGATCCGGCCTTCCGCATTGATGGCTTTTACGTCCATCGGGCGACTGCCGAGGATGATCCGGGCTTTTCCCTGGTTGACCAATTTACTTTCATCGCCGGATTCCATGAAATTGAGGGCGAGGGTAAAGTCTTCCGGCCCGGTGAAAAAGGCGCGATAGGTTATAAAGGCCACCGCCATAAAAAATGCGGCAATAAGAACCAGCATAACCGGTTGAAAGGCAGGTTTGGGCGGCAGGTAGGCTTTTAATGCTTCCGGCACGGTTGGTTTGCCGGCGTCCGTCTGGCCGATGATCAGCAGGAGGGCATCCGTAACTTTGGCCCGCTCCACAAACGCGTCGTTGTCGCTGACCGTGCCTTTGCGCTGTTCGGTTTGCAGGGTTTTGAGCCGGCGCAGCTGGGCCAGCGCCAGCGCTTCCAGACCGGCGTGTTTCTTTTTCCAGAATCCGGCCAATGCCTCTGCGGCCTCGCTGAGCTGATCGCCGGCGACAAGTTGTTGGAGCTTTTCCTTGAAAGCCGCAGCATCCATAAATAAAAGATTGGATTCCAGACAAATATACCCCGAATAATCCGGATTACGCATTCCGGCGGTCCGAAAATGCGTAATCCGCGATCTTCAAGCCAAGGCTTGTCAGATCTTCACGATCCTTTCCACCCATCGATGATCGCCGGTCATATCCGTCAACGTCAGGATATAGACGCCCGGGGGAATGTCGGAAAGGGAAATGACAGCCTTGCCGCTCACTAAGACCAGGTCGTAATCGCGCAGCGCATGGCCGTCGGTACCGATCAGCCGGGCCTTGAGCCCGTTTGCGGTGGGGTGCATGACCGTGATCTGGTCCCGTGCCGGGTTCGGGAAGATCCGGACCGGATCGGACTGCGGTTCTTTTACGGCGACAAGCCCTTCGTCGATCTGGCCGTCGCAGTTGTTGTCGAGGCTGTCCAGAATCTCTGTCATGCCCGGGTTAATCAATGGGTTGGTATCGTCGCAATCGAGGTCATTCAAAACATAGCCTGCCGGCGGTTCTGTCCCGCAGGTATCGATCGAAACCGCGGCGTCGCCGTAAGAGTCATGATCGGCATCTGCGAAATAGGTTTGTATGGCCAGTCCGTCATCGATCAGGTTATTGCAGTCGTTGTCCAGTCCGTCGCAACCTTCAGCCGCTCCCGGGTAGATGGCCGGATTGTTGTCGTCGCAGTCTTCATAGCTGTAAAAGCCGTCCTCATCGGCGTCGGTATAAAAGAAAGTGCGCGCATAGCTGAACGCCTCTTCTCCGATTTCCTGCCCGATAAAACGCCCGGGGATATCGTCGGCGGGCGGGTGGATGCCGCCCCAGATCCTGGAAAGGCTGCATTGGTCGGATGCGTCCTGGTAGGTAGCCCACTGCAGGGTGATGTCCTGGCTGGGGCCGTCTTCAAATACCAGATACTGGTTCTGCGGCGCCGGAAATTCGCCCATCCCGCCGGGAAAATAGGGGTCGCCTGTCAGCTCGGTCAATACCACGGCGCCGGCGCGCGAATACGTCGAGTGGCCTGAAATATACCCGGCAAAAGGCGGCGTAACGAAGGAAGGCCGCTGGTAAGGCCACCAGTTTTCGGCCAATATCCAACCCACACCTGCAACATCGGTTACGGGGTTGTTGATGTAATCAGGGCCCCGCCAGGCCTTCAGCTTGATCTTGCCGACATTGACATTGTTCTGACCGGCCAGGGGGTCGCCCTCGTATACCAATTCGATATAGCCGGGTATCAAGGTGATCCCGCCCGGGTGATAGGACGGCAGGCCGGGGTCGGAACTCTGGCCGCGGTCAGCCATGGAGCGGATCGCCGAAACGGGCCGGATATAATCGTACCAGCCTTTGATGCCCCATGCCGATATGGCGACATCGTGCAGCGCGCCGCCGAGGGTCAGGTAGGTTTTTACATCCCATTCCAGGGGGTCCAGAACCGGGCCTTTGCCGCCGAACCTGCGCACCAGCTGGGGCCGTGAATTGACATAATTCAGGATGGTGAACCAGTGCCCCGGAGGCGTTTCCGAATTCGGGCCGTCCGCCCAGAACTCGGCCAGGACCCGGGCATAATCCCCCCGGCGAACCATTTGGGGGGCATAAGGCTGGCCTGTTTTGGGGTTGAGCGCCCGTCCTTCACCCGGATCGCCGCCTTCCAGGAGGTTGTAGAAGTCGTGATATTCCGCCAGCGACTCAGGATAGTGCTGAATATTTCCGGAAGCGCCCGGAGAAATATCCCACATGGTAGTGTCGGTTGCATCCAGGTGGGACGACCAGCAGGCCACCAGGCAGAAGGTCCATTTGTATTCTTCGGAGATCCCCCCGACTGCGGAGGTATCGATGTAGGGCGGAGGGCCCGGATCGTGATAAACCCAGTAGTCGAATCCGTCGCGGTTATAGATCGTGCGGTCTTCGGGCTTCAGGGAGAACGGCACGACCTGGCCCCATTCCGGACTCAGGAAGGGCGGCGTATTGATGGGGATCACATTGCCGTTCTGATCGATGAAGACGGACAAGGTCAGGGGTTGCCAGCGGTTGGGGTCTGCCAGGGTGGGATTTCCGGGGAACGCCATCACGAGCGGCGGGTTGACCGGTTCGTAGTATTGGTTGGCGTAGACATCCTGTTCGTTGGAGCCGTCCTGAAATCCGAATTGGATGATCTGTTCGGCGATATAATTGCCCAGCGCGGCCGGATCGCCGGAAGCATAATCCGTTGATATGATGTTGGGGTCGTAACCCAGTTCCGTCATCTTGGCGTCGATCTCGGCATAGGTAACCGCTACGCCCGGTGAATTGGCAAAACGGTGCTTCAACAGGCGGTATACCGCATAGCTGATGGCTTTTTCCCGGGCGGCCAGGGTATCCGCGGGCGCCGGTACACCGGCGAAATCGCAGTGGTATTGCCCCAGGGTATTACCCAGGAATACGGTTCTGGCCTCGGTATCATACGCGGCCCAGGCATCGTACATGGCCATGGATACGTGGAATAAATTCCGGGCGTGCACGGTCGGTCTTGCAAAATCCTTGCGGATGGCGTCGAGCATGACCTCGCTCCACTGAAAAGCGACCGAGCCTTGCCCTGCTCCGGATTGGAAAACTGAAAGCAGCAGGGCGGTAAAGAGGGCAAATTTTTTCCATTTCATGCGTAAAGCGGTGTAGGTTATAAAATAACACGGTACCAGAGCTGTTCTACTTCGAGGATATAAAGCAAGGTGCAAGATGGTCTTATCCGGCGTTCGGGAGGATAACGCCAAGCGAAGCTACAAAGGAATTCCGATACTTGGAAACAGGAAAATTTCAGGGAGCAGCAAATATGAACAGGCTGGTCGCCGGGATTACCGAACTTGCCGCCGGATGCCGATCGCTTCCGCCATCTCGAGGATCAACTGGGGTGATTGTTCAACCGCGTTTCCGATGACGATCAGGTCTGCACCCGCGCTGACCGCGGCCATGGCCTGTTCGGGTATGCGGATACCTCCGCCTACGATCAGGGGCACGCCGATTTCCGATCGGACTGCCCGGATCATGGCCTCCGGGACCGGATTACGGGCACCGCTTCCGGCATCCAGGTACATCAGCCTGAGCCCCAGCATTTCGCCGGCCATGGCGGTACAGCGCGCGATATCCGGTTTGTTGGCCGGGATGGGGATCGTGTTGCTCATATAGCTCACCGAAGTGGGACTGCCGCCGTCGATCAGCAGATAACCTGTGGGCAGAATTTCCAGCCCGCTCTCTTTGAGGTACGGGGCCGCAATCACGTGCTGGCCGATCAGCAGGTCCGGATTTCGTCCGGAGATCAGGGACAACAGCAGAATGGCCTCCGCTTCCCGGCTGACCTGGAGGACGTTGCCCGGGAATAAAATCCGGGGGATAGCGCTCAAGGCGCCCAGGCGAACCAGGCACGCCTCCAACCGGTCGTGCAGCAGCAAACTGCCGCCGATGAAAAAGAAATCCACGCCGGCTTCTATGGACAGCGAGATTGTCCGTTCCAGACTTCCTTCCGATTGTTTGTCCGGATCCAGGAGGACCGCAAGTTTTTTTTCACCCTTTGCGCGGGCTTTGGCCAATGATGTTAAAATCATGCAACAGGCTTTGTGCCGAAACAGATAACCGGGCAAAGATAGGGAAATTAATGTTGCGCCCTGCCGGGAGGCGGGTTCTGCCGTCCGGCTCACTTTTGACGGTTCAAAATCCGGATCATTGCTTTTCGGACAAAAGCGCCTTCAGGGCCGCTACTTCCCGGGCTTCCGTCTCATGCCCGTTTTTACCGCGGGCGGACGAATGAAACTCGAGGAGGTTGCCCATAGCCGTTAATTCAGCCAGGTTGCCCGAGCGCACGCCGCCGCCGGCCATGATCCGGAGCCGGTCGCCGGCCCGGTCCTGCAATTGTCCGAGGAGGGCTTTTCCAGCCAGGGCGGTTTCGGCGCCTCCGGAGGTTAGTATCCTGTCCACGCCGAGGTCTTTGAGGGTGGAAAGCGCTTCCAAAAGATCGGGTGTCCGGTCGAAGGCCTTGTGAAAAGTGAAGGGCAGGGGTGAGGCGGCAGCCAGCAGTTGCCTGGTCCGGCGCACATCGACCCTGCCGTCGGCGGCGAGCGGACCGGATACGATGCCGTCGGCGCCGAGTTCTTTGGCCAGCCGGATATCGGCCAGCATGACCAGGAGCTCGTCTTCGGTGTAACAGAAATCGCCGCCTCTTGGCCTGATCATTACGAAGACGGGGATGGTCAGGTGTTTGTTGACCTCAGCCAGGAGCCCTGCGCTCGGGGTCAGTCCGTCCAGTGAAAGGGCGGAACAGAGTTCGATGCGGTCTGCGCCGCCGGCCTGGGCTGCGAGTGCGGAAGTCAGGCTGTCGCAGCAGATTTCGAGGGTGTTCATGGGTTATTTTGGTTTGTTGTGGTTTATGATGGTTTGTTGTGGTTTATGATGGGTTATTGTGGTTTATGGTTGTTTATGATATGGCTCTGTCCGCCATAGGCGGTGGGGGAAGCGGGTTTATTCTGGTTGATCGGTGATGTCCTGGCCGAACTGGAGGAGGTAGCCGTTATTGTCAAAGACGGCGAATTCGCGCATGCCGTATTCAAATGTTTCGAGGGGGTAGCAGATGGCGCATCGGTCTTTCAGGTTATCCCACAGGGCCTCTACCTGATCGGTGTACAGGTACAAGGATCCGCTCATGATGGGTTGCGGGATATTCCTGTGTGCGTTGGGCAATGAGAACATGATCTCCGCTTCATCCTTGCTGAGGTGCGCCCACCCCATTTCATCCGAACGGTTGTTGCAGGAGAACCCCAGGACCTCCGTATAAAAGGAGATCGTTTCCGCCAGGTCCGGGGTTTCGAGCATGGGCGTCAATTTGCGCAGCATGGTGATTTTTGCCGAAAGGTAAAGCTTATCAGGCTATTCAGAACAAAAAAACAGTGCGGATTTTAGCCGGTTTGGAGCCCGGGTCCTTAGCTTTGCCGGCATAACTCACACAATATTCTTATGAAGAACCCATTACCCATAACCGGTTTCATCCAGCGCTACGAATGGGGTGGGGTCCGTTTTATTCCTTCCCTGCTCGGGACGGACAACCCCGATCTGAAACCATTTGCCGAACTCTGGCTCGGCAGCCATCCCAAGGGCATGAGCAAGGTGCATACCGATGCCGGTGAAGTGGACCTGGACCGGCTGATTGCCGCAGACCCCGGCGGGCTGCTCGGGCCTGCGACGGCCAAAACTTATCACAACCGGCTTCCGTTCCTGTTCAAGGTGCTTGATGTGAGGAAGATGTTGTCCATTCAGGCGCATCCGACCAAAGCCGAAGCTGAAGCGGGTTTCCGGCGCGAAAACGAGGAGGGCATCCCGCCGGAGGCTTCCAACCGGATTTACAAGGACGACAACCACAAGCCCGAGGCTATGGTGGCGCTGACCGATTTCTGGTTGCTGCATGGGTTCAAGACTGACAAGGCCATCGCCGAAATCCTGTCGGAAGTGTCCGAATTTCGGGCATTGTCGCCGTTTTTCGTCAATCACGATATCCGTACCCTTTACCGCCATATCATGGAAATGCCGCAGGAAGAGGTGGACCGCATGCTCGGGCCGCTCCAACACCGGCTTCAACAGGAGGTGCGCCGGGGGCCGGTTTCAAAGGACCATCCGGATTATTGGGCATTTCAGGCATTTGAGGATTATACCCGCGAGGGGCATTTCGACCGCGGCATTTTCTCGATTTACCTTTTCAACCTGGTCCGGCTGTACCCGGGCGAGGGCATTTACCAGGATGCCGGCATCCCGCATGCGTACCTGGAAGGCGTCAACGTGGAGCTGATGGCCAATTCGGACAATGTCTTCCGCGGCGGGTTGACGCCCAAGCATATCGACGTGCCGGAATTGCTGGCCCATCTCGGATTTGAGCCGGTTGTACCCAGGGTGATCCAGGCCGTGAACGCCGGTCAGCACGAATCGGCTTATCCCACTCCTGCGCCGGATTTTGCATTGAGCGTGATTGATCTGAAGGCGGGCGAGTTGCAGGAGGAAGTCCTCTTTCGCGGACCCGCTATTTACCTTGTACTTGAAGGAAGCGTTTCGGCAGGCAACCGGGATTATGCCAAAGGGGAGGCGTTCATTGCCTTTTTCGGCGCCGAATTCGGCATCAGGGGAAAGAAAGGGAGCCGGTTGTTCAAGGCGACGGTTGGGTGATGGTTTTATGGTTGGACTGTTTCATTGCCGGGTGTTCGTTGTGAAGTCGAAATTTTGCTATTCTCCTGACTTACCACGGCACTTTCGCGTATAAAATCCCGGCTTTTCCACCTGCGCGCTCCAGGTTGATCCTGTCCGAATTCGTTTTAAGACGAGGCCGTTTTTTGGGGTTTATTGGCCTTCCGATTGCCAAACCATTCTGGTTAGGGTTTTATTTTTACCACAACTTGTCCAGCAAGGCGGGATAAGAATCATAAGGACACTTAAGAAGAACCAATGCAATTGCGCAAAGGTGCAATTGCATTGAAAAACTTATGTGAACTTATATGCCTCATGTGGTAAAAAAAAGAACAGTAGTTTTGAAAAAACGATTGTTCATTCAAAATCGCATTGTTATGGTTAAGCCTCCGTTGTAGCTTCGACTCCGCTCAGCTACCAGACTGCAGATTGGCGAATTACCGACCTTTCACTCCTGTCTGTGGATAAATTTTGGGGAGCTCACCGAACAAGATTCCGTTTTTTGGGTCAGGAATCCGATCAATTGAAAATAATCTTCCGAAGCTTTAAAAAAAATTTCCGGAAGACCTGCTAATTTCGCACATTATTTCACATATTCCAAAAAATCGAGAGTACCATGAGAAAGAACGCATTGTTGATGGGATTAACCCTTGTCCTTTTTGCCTGTAACAGCGTAGAGAAATTCCGCGCCCCGATCGAAGAGCTGGTCGGCAGCTGGGACACGACTACTGCGGCCGTAACCGAATTCGTCGGCCAATTGGGCGCCGAACAGACCAAGGCCAACAACATGCTGGCCCAAATGACCGTCCCGGAAGACCTCGCCGGTAAAATGGACGAAGCCGCTACCGCCAAAGTAGGCGAACTGAAAGCCAGCTTCACCGAACAACTGGGTTCCCTGAGCACCCTGAACGAAACCGTTACCGGCTTTGTCAGCCAATGGACGGAAAAAGCCGCCGAAGTGAACACCCTGAAAGAAGGCCTTGCCGCCGGCAAACTCAGCGGCGACGTCATGGGCCAGATCGCGGATCTGAAAGAAATGGTTGCCAGCGCTACGACCAACCTGGAAGGCTGGAAAGGCTCGCTGGCCGGCATCACCAACAACCTGGGCGGCATCTCGCAGCAGTTCACGACGTTGCTGGACGGGCTGGCTTCGATGGCGTCGAAGGGGAAGAAGTAATTGGGAGGAGGAATTGAGGAACTGAGGAATTGAGGAACTGAGGAATCGAGGAATTGATTTCGGTTCTTCGGTTCTTCGCATCCTCGATTCCTCAGGAAAGCACGCTCATCCCCCTTTTAAGGTGAAATCGGAATTTTGAAATGCCAGACTTACCTGGTGTTCAAAGTTTTTCAGGTCTTGCAATTCATCGCTTCACCGTTAAGAGGGGATGAGCGGGAAAGCAAGAGGCTCGCTCTGGGTGGGGCGGGCCTCTTGTGGGTTAATAAAAAATTTCAATCATTCCTGGTGATTTATAAAGAGTTGTATGGTTAATGTTTTGTTGGTGTTTTAATCCTAGAGACATCAAGTCTAGCTATTACAAAATATACAAAGCTGCCAATTGCTCTTTCATCATTAATCCAGTCTCCATAATCAAAAACAACACGTCCACAATCAATTTTTACAGGATGAATACCAATTAATTGGCCATAGCAATAGTATTGGCATCTATAATTTTTGGCCGGTACAATCTTTTTTTTCTTTTCCTTGTTTTCATCCCAAAATATAGATTCTATTATTTTCTCATCAACTATATTAAAACAAACATCTGCTATTTCATCTTCGGTAAAATCGCAGGGATGACAAAAAGCCCAAAGCTCAATCCCATTCACCTCAAATAAAACTTCCGCTTCTGGATTCCCCTTATCAATCCAATCAACTTTCTTTATTTTTACAGTAAATTTTTCCATTTTTTTATTTAAGCCCTAGCTGAGTTGCAGTTTTAATATGGAAAGTTGAAATAGTAGAGCCTCCATCTTTTAAACCAACAAAACCAAACAATGACTCACCTTTCGAAGCATTACCCATGAAATAATAATAGCCATTAAGTTCCGAACTATAGGTACCATTCCGTATAATCCAGTTGGCATCCTCAATATAATTTTTAAGATTGTAACTGGTTTTTCCTGTAACTGACATTATTTGATCTGCATGTTTACCAAAATGCTGTACAGCTTCGTCTCCTCCAAACTTCAAAAAATTTGTAACTGATTTAGATCCTTTAATAGCTTTTACAATATTAGGTAATTTTTCTCCAATTTTTGCTAAACTTCCTGCCTCAGCATAAGGAGCCGCCAGTGATCCTATTGACATAACGGCCTCCGATACCATTGCTGCAAGTTCTTCATCATTCGCTTGCAAAATGGCTTTTTTAATATTGTCGGCTACAACTTTTGGATTGTTTGCAATAGACTGAATAGATTCCTTTAAGGATGTTATTGTATTAATAGGATGGCGAAGTAAATTATAGGTACTGTTCAAAGTATTCTTGGCAAAATTTCCTATACCTTTTACTCCTCCCTTTATTCTAACTCCAACATCAAAAGCCTCTTCATTCAATATTTCAAAAAACTCTTCAGCACTTCTCCCATCCGGATCCACCATCACCACCGGATTCCACATCGTATAATTATACCCGCTCCACCCAGGATACTTCTCCGCCATCGGATCCACGCTCGCCCACATACTGATGCGCGGGTCATAATACCGGGCGCCGTAGTAATAAAGGCCGGTTTCCCGGTCCAGTTCCTTGTCGTTAAAGAGATAAGGCTGACTGGTGGTGTTCAGGTGTTCTTCGAAGAAGATCTCTCCGTAAGGGAAATACGCGGCGTACTGGCGCACCGATCCGTTCAGATCGGTGATATAGCTGGTGCTGCCCAGGTGGTCGGGGTGGTAGTAGAACTGGTTGAACTCCGGCACTCCGGCATAGGCAATAAAACCGTAGCCCGCCTCGACGTTGCCGTTGGTCGCGTTGGCCTCGCGCGGATCAGGGGGCCAGGGCGCACAGATAGAGTCAGCGTGGGTCGGATCAGGTCCGGGCCAGCCGATAGGTGGGTTGGTATAGTCCTCAAGGTCGAAGGAGGGGATCGGGATTCCGGCATCCTGCACAAACCGGATGCTGTCCTCCAGCGTGGGCAGGTTGTCGGCCATCACATTTTCCCGCAGGAACCGGACCAGGGCAGCTTTCAGCAGATCCCGTCGGTCGGCATAGTTGAGGTTGCCGGCCGTGATGCCCGTGCCGAGGGGAATGGTGTTGGTGTAGAAATCCCCTGTACCGATCTTGCTCATGATCCGCTGACCTTCCAGGTAGTAATGTTTGGTAAAGCCTTGTTCGCGGAAAACCAGGTAGGGGCTGACATAGGCGGTATAGTTTTCGTCGTGACTGATGGGGCCGGCAATCGAGCCGTCCACAAATACGGCCTGCATACCGCCATGACTCTTGATCACCCGCTCTCCACCGGCATCATAGGTGTACCGGTTCAGGTAGCCGTTATCCTGAATGGCCGTGATGCGGTTGTCCTCGTCCCAGGAGATCTTCCGGAAATCGGGGCGGTTGTCCTGGATCCAGCCGGTCTGGTTGCCGTTGGCGTCATAGCCGTATTTCTTGTCACCGATCTGTGCCGGGGTATGCGGCCGGTCTGCGGGGTCGTACAGGTAGTCATAGGTATAAGAGGTCAGCGCAATCTCTGTGCCGTTATGGGTATGTGACTGGGTCTTGTGGTTGATGTTGTGCAGGTTGTCGTATTCCATCATCATGGAATAGGCCTCTGTCGCTCCCGGTTTTTCCTGGTTGCCGGTGGCGCTCACCAGCCGGTATAGGCCGTCGTAAACGAAACGGTTTTCGGTAGCGCCGCCCAGTTCTGAAACGCCGGCGGGCGCCGTGTTCCGGATGGAGAGGATATTACCCATCCGGTTGTACTCATATCGGTTGTCCATCATCATCCGGCCCGGGCCCCTTGCCACCAGATGGTCCAGCCAGCGACGGCTGGGATCGTACTCGTATTTGGTGGTGGTTCCATTGCCGTATTTCAGGAAGATGCGCTGCTCAAATTCGTCGTAACCCATTTGTCGGACCATCGTATAGGGCTGGTCCACTTTGGTGGAGGTCATCCGGTTCAGCTTTCCGGCCCGGTTGTAGTGGTAGTCCACGATTTCACCATCGGGATATTTCATTTTCTGGATGCGGTTCCAGGAGTCGTATTCATCCTCCCATACGAAGGTCATGGAGGTGTTCGTATTGATCAGCAGGGTGCGGATGGTCTTGGTCACTTCGCCCAGCGGGCCGTAGAAAAATTCCTGACCGCCGGAGGCGTCTTCCTGCAACCAGATCCGGCCGCGGGCGCGGTGACCGGCTGTATCCAGCGAGCTGCCGTAATAGAATTTCACCTTGTTCTGGAAGTTCTCGGGATAGTCGATCTGGATCAAACGCTGTTTGTCGTAGGTATACCGGATGGCCCCCCCATCCGGGTATTTTTGCCGGATCTGTGCGGTTATCTTGCTGGTGAGGTTACCGGACAGGTCATAGCGGAATTCGGTCAGGCCGTTATCCGGGTGGTCAACGGTCAACTTTCTGCCCAGTTGGTCGTAGGAGTAACGGGTCACATTGCCGCCGGCATCGGTTACCGTCAGGAGTTCCGAAATGGCATTGTACCGGAAAGTGGTCCAGATTGGTCCGTCCGGGCCGTGATCAGTAATGGCCCGCTGCCGGGTGCGGATATCGTTATAGGATTCTTTTTCATTGCCCAGCGCATCCACTACGGCGGTGACAAAAGTGGTTACCCCGGAATTATCCGGTCCGATGCTATAGGTCATCCGGGTTTGGGCGCCGTCCGGCAGGGTGGTCGTCAGTTGCCGGTCAAGGACGTCATAGGTAGTTTTTGTCGGGGTAATATTGTCAAAGCCGGTATTAAACTGACCATTATTTCCGAATGGTTCCCTGGTGGGGTAGTAGGCAGACACCGTTCTGCCCAGCCCGTCAAAAACCACCCTTCCGGAAACGATCATATCCGGCACATCCTGTTGATCTTCGCCTTTGAACAGTGACCC
Organism: Lewinellaceae bacterium; assembly: GCA_020636325.1. Lineage (GTDB taxonomy): Bacteria > Bacteroidota > Bacteroidia > Chitinophagales > Saprospiraceae > JACJYC01. The sequence continues at coordinate 252,733 of JACJYC010000002.1, read as the reverse complement.
CGTCTTTTTCACCTGAACGGGTCGGGCCAGGCCATCCATAAAGGTATAGGTTTCAATATCCTGTCCGGTTTCCGGGTCAAAGTGCCGGGTCACGGCGTAGGGTACATCGGCCTGGGGGTAATAGGCGTTGGAAATAGTATAAGGCGCTCCGGATGCCAGTTCGTACGGGCTGGTGACCGTGGCAATTCTGCCCGCTGCGTCGAGGGTGTACCGGATGATCTGTCCGTTTTTATCCGTGGTTTCGATGGGTAACCCGAAGCGGTAATCATAAACCGCCCGGGAGGTGTCCTGATATACATCGTGAACAAGAACGGTGTAGGTCTGCACCTGGTCGTCATATTCGTAAGCATACCAGACCCGTTCACCATTTTCATTCGGCGGGCGGGTGATTTTGGTGAGATTGCCGTACCCATCGTATTCCATGTCATAATCGGCTGATGTGGAAGCATCCAGGAATTGGCGGATCTGCGTCACGTTGCCGGCATCGTCAATATCCGCTTCCCGTTTGCGCAGGAGGGTCCCGCCGGAATTGGTTACCCGGATGGCCGCCGGAACCGAAACCAGGTGTTTATTCGTGTCATAGTGGTAGGTTACGTCGGCGTGGATCTGTTCGTTGGCATCGTCATTGGCGAAATCGGTATAGCTGATCACATTCCCGTATCCGTCGTAATTGTATGCGATCCGGGTAAAGAGTCCGGGCGCGGGTTGGCCTTCGTAATAGTTTTCAAGGGTCTGGATCAGAGCGGGGAAAACAGAACCGGTTTCATTGGTAGTGAAAAAATCGGCCGGCACTACGGTACCGGTATGGATATCACGGTATTCGTAGGTGTTGAGGGTTTCCGTGTACTTATTGCCGTCTTTATCCCGGAAGGTCTCGCTCAGCAGGATGCCTTTGCGGTAATAATCCGAGTTTTCGTATTCCTGGGTGCTGTAGCGGTAAAGCGCATCACCGTTGCCGGTATCGAGCTGGCGGGAGATCACCGTCCGGAACCCGTAAAATTCCCGTTGGCGGCGGTCGTAGCGCCCGTCTCGGTATTCCATGGTGGTTTTCATCCGGGTTGGGCCGTCGCCCGGCAGTCCGTCATCGGTTTCTACGCTGGTGAGCAGCCACCGGCTCTGGGGCATTTCGTAGGTGTTTTTTGTGATGTCATAATCCAGGGTAACGGCGCCGCCGAGGGGGTTAAGGATGGTTTTGAGGAGGTTGGTTTTCCCAATTTTGGATAATTTGACCTGCATGGTCTGTTCGTTATCCGATTTTACAATGTCGGGATATCCATCTCCGTTGACATCCGCAAATTGTTGTATCTCCCTGCTTGCTCCCTGACCTGTTGATCCGTTGGGATTGATGCAGATCTTAAATGGAGCAAAAGGAATAGGTATATGGATGCAAATGGTAAATGCTGCATTGACACCTTCTCCGGTTGAAACACCTTTATCCAGCAGCGAGGCTCCGGTCCAGGTGATCGCATCGGAAAAACGAGCGCCCAGATTCAGCCGAACTTTTAATGGGTCAACATCGACTACAAAATCAAGGAGGCCGTCGCCATTTACATCCTGGAGGGCTTTGGTTGCGAAATTTTCTGTTTTGGATACGCTTATGCCTCCGGATATGCTCATGTTCCCCCAGTTGAAAGCAGATGCGAAGTCCAATCCCAATCCTGCTCCGTAATCCAGGCTTTCGCCTTCGCGAATGGCAAATTGCCCGCTCCAGAGTTCTGGTTCAAGAAAGCGATTACCGAGGTTGAGCCTCACCATGCCATTCCGATGGATCTGATCGACCAATCCGTCACCATTCACATCCATCCAGGTAAATTCCGTAAAGTCGGTACTGGTGTTGAAATTGCCCGAACCGCTGATGCCGATAGACGATTTGGCGGCGTCCGTGGCTTTCTCAGACTTGCAAGGACTGCTATTCACTGTGCCGGCCTCGTTGGCGACGGTCGAAACCGCTCCTTTACCCAGTGTGTTGGAGTTGCTGTTCTTTGAGGTAGGGAATGAACCGCTTGCGGAAGCCCCGGTTGAAGTACTAGCTGATTGATGGACGCCAAGCTCATGTGCAATAAGTTGATTATCTCTGCCGCCCAAAGGAGTTGTGGGCTGGATAAAATCGGGTCCGATGATATCAGGGTATCTGTCTCCGTTTATATCCATTACTTCAATCCGGGTGGTGGAAGTGTTTTCCGATCGGCTACCTGATATTCCGGCGCCGAACCCGTTAACGCCACCCGCCCAGGTTGTTGCCTTTGCGATGGAAATTTTCCTGGGTGAATTGAGCACTCCCACACCTCCAACCGGAGGAGGGGTCAACAGAATATCATCGTCTCCGAATCGGGAGCTGCTCACGGTGTCTTTTGCCAACCAAGTTAACCGATCGTAACCGATCCATCGTTTTTGTTTGGCATCTGCGACCAACAGGATGAAGTTGTCTTTGACCGGATCATAGCCGGAGTGTACGTTATCCGGATCCTGTACCATCTGGTCCAGTTCATCCGCTGTTGGAGCGTCCTTTAGCGCCGGATCGATCCTTAATTCAGCCCTGTTGATAGGTTGATTTGCCCGTTCCCGATTGCCGTTGTAGCCAAAATGCCCCCATCCCCGGTAAAGCGGGCCAAGTATGAATTCATGCTCAATAAGTGTTGTAAACATCCCGGTCGCGAAGGAAACCGGCTGGTTGTCAAATCGAATGTCCGTAAATAAATACGCTCTGGCTACAGAATCTGCCAGACCTCTGGAAGGGATATGGTACTCAATATAAACCGGTTCGCCGGCCGGGATATTTGCTGTCAACGGGAGATCCGCTTCAATTGAAATAGAGTCGTTGACTACCTGAAAGGTCGTGCAGGCATAGAGCTTGTTGATTCCCTTGATGGACAGTGTCACCTCGCCTTGTACAGGCGGATCGAAGTCAAGGTTAAACGGAAAATTTATGTGAGGGTTGACTTCAAGAGTTCCTTCAGATTCAGCGGTAAAAACCTCCGTTTTGCGGACAGTATAATTGAACATGGAATATTCCACAGCCGGGCAGAATACATGAATAGGGTCTGTTCCGTTGGGGGCGGTTACATTTATGGGCTCCATTGCCTCATTGAAGGCATTAATATAATAAAGAGTAGGGCTGAAAACAATAGCATTCCAGTCGATGTTTGTTTTTGATCTTATCTTGAAAGCAATATCATCACCTGCATCTACATTTACAGGCAATCCGAACTGAATTATTTCATCTGCCGGAAGACTCCAATCGTACTTTTTACTGAACAGCTCAGTGGTTTCTCCCAGAGAATTCATTTTTAAAATTTCTACCGCTACACTATCAGAAGTGATCTGCTTTACGAACCTTCCTTCAATTCGGATTTGCCTTTGATAGGGCATCGTGACTGTTTGTGGAGCTCGCTAAGAATGAAATCTTCTGAAGCTTTGTATCTATGTACGAGCATGCCATTGGCGTCTTTTTCGTCGGGTAAAACATTGGGGGCATAAATTGTATCATAATTGATTTCCGGGTCCCAAGTAACCTGGTCCAAGGCACCGTTGAACACCGATTGTAACCGGAAGAAAATCAGGTCACCTGTGTCAACAACCATGGAAGGGAAAGGGGCGCTGAGCCTTTCTTCGTAATTATTCCTGAGAATCCGGCTTTGATCAGGCGGCAGGATGAATTCGTGGTCATTATGCTGTATTTTCACCGAAACACCATCATTGGTGATGTATTGCTGGGCAGCTGGACTTGTGTCTTCCAGCAATTTCACGGGCGCCCTGATGGTGACCTTTCCTGAAAAAGGCGGCCGCCAAACCCTCACCATATCATGGAGCGGGTTCTCATCGATCAGCGCTTCCTGTTCCTCCGGGTCAAATGTCAGTATGTCATTACTGAGGGGAGCTCCGGGTATAATCCTGTTCGGCGTGTCCGCACTATTGGTGGTAAATTCGGGAAATCCCTGAGCGTTGATATGATTGAACCAGACTTTCCCGCGAATGGCTACATCCAGCAGGCCATCCCCATTAAAATCGGAGAAATAAACATCTGTTTTCGTTTTAGACTTGGTCGTCGTCCGGCCGGCAAAGATGTGAAATGAAGCTTCAAATCCGATAGAATAGCTGCTTGATGCTGATTCGCTGAATTGGGATATATTCAGTATTGGCCGTTTTTCGCCGAACGCCGTTCCGTTCCCGGCCAATGGATTTGGCCTGTAGGACAATCCATTGCTCTCTTTGAAAACCTTATCCGGCAGGTCATCGCCATCTATATCGACGAAGGCTACCAAACCGGCACTTTCTGAGTCAGAATAGCCGAAGTTCACACCGGCTGAAAAATCTTTGGAACTGCACTTTACAGGCAGTCCGATTGTCAAAGTGCCGCCGAAGCCGTAATTGCTTGATTCTGATCCGCCCAAAAGGGACATTTCTCCGCCAAAGCCCGGCACCGGGTTGATCATGCCGGCCTCAACGCCATCTGCTTGGGCGGTCCATTCTGTTGAATTGCTCTCGTAAGGGGAATAATCTCCGTTATTACCCCTGACCAGGTCATAATATTCGAACCCATGCCGGTAAAATTCAGTTTTCTCATTGTCTTGTTCAATAATCAGGGAAAGCAATGTTTTATAAAATGCGCCTTCTTCGTAAAGGAGTTCATAACTTCTGACGGGCAGCTGGTCGAATGTGATGTCAATACGGCGCAAAAGGTCGGCCGTGACCTGTTTGAAGCCTAACCGCCCGCTTATTTGCGCATCCAGCCTCAGCGGGTCGTCAATGTCCCGGTCCCGCAAAAACCTGACAGCATATTTTCCTTCTTTAGATCCATGCCCGGTATACGTAATCTCCCTGATATAGAGCTGTCTTCCGAATTCAGTTCCGCCTGGGATCCCGGCAGATTGAACGGTGGTATACCGGTATAAAATAAAATTCCCATTTAAATCCCTGACCTCCCGCAAATACCATTGGGCGATGTTACCGTCATCGTCCTTGATAACGGCACTGTCCACCGGGCTGCCAGATGAAGAACCCCCATAATAACTTCTGGTCCCATCCTTCGAAATCACCTCCCACCAGTAGTTTCCAGGGTTGTCGCCGTGCCGGATAATTTTGCTGAAACCGCCTTCGATCCGCGGGTAGAATTGTTTGTCTCCGGAAGACCGGGCGACGGGTGCGGCGCGGTGGGCAACAGGGGTCAGCATCTCTCCGCCCATAACATAGGTCTCCGTTTCCAGATCGGGGTTATAAACAGGCACACCCCACCGGGTTTCAATGCCGATCGAGGGCACATTTAAATCCCAGCCCATACCCAGCCAACCGTTTCCGCCTTCACTGTTGTATTGAATAGCCAACTGCGGCTGCAACCCTTTTCGTCCGGCGGGCAGCTTCAAGGGAAATTGCAGGTTCGCTGTCCCCATTTGATTGGCCGTCGGCGCGGCAATCATATTGATGCCCGCACTGGGATCGGGGGCTTTCAGGTCTTTGATCTCGGTTGGTTTGTATCCCTGGGTTTCGGGAGATTCCGGTACTTTGATAATGCCGTTGATGAAATCGGTGAAATGGGTCGTACTGGATACGATCGCCTCCCGGCAGACATCCACACTATCCCTTGATACTTCGAGCCATGCCCGCCGGACCTCATCGAAATAAAAGGTACGGATATCTTTGGGAGTATACCCTTGCGGGATCAAGGCGGCATCGTAGTCCAGCCGGATGTTCACGGGCTTATCAAATTGGGCGCCGTGGGGCAAAAAACGGTAAGCCCTGTGCGTTCGGGTCACATTGACCATATCCGGATTGAGCGGCGGCAGATCCTGTTCTCTGAGGGCGGTGATCGATAAGGTACCGGCGGTCATCATTGCGCCTTCCGGTACTTCAAGCCCGGCCCCCGACAAAGTAAGTTCAGTTGATTCTCCGCTGTGTATAGTTTTATAAACGGCTGGGGGCTTAGGCGCTATCGGCATGTTCAGGGCGGTTGTTTCGCCCCGAACAATCGGCGCCTGGAAGGATACGACCTGGTCATCCGGAAAAATTGCCTTTAAATGGACTGTTTCTCCGGGCCCGGACATGTCAGGGCGCTCCAGGATATATTCGAATTCTTCTCCGTTCAGTTCAACAGGCAAGCCTTCGATGAACAACCTGGCCCGGTCGGCGTCCTCGCCCGTTAGAAACCCCTGAAGGTAAGCGCGATCGCCATAGAAAATGACGGGTCGCTGGTTGAGGATGATATCTCTCCCTCGGGATGCTTCATATGCTCCATTTTTCTCCACGCAAATCGACAAATCATAGACCTTGTAACTGTAACCGATATTGGCTGGAAGTGTGAACCGGATCACGTTATCTCCTTTTTTTAGCCACGAAGGGGAAATTTGCTCCCGTTGAAGGGTGCAGTTTTGGGCATCAGGCTGCACAAAATAGCCGCCTACCGACAGCCGGTCATTGATGCTTCTGGACACGGCGGTGTGATCCTGGAGACCGCTCAATTCGTACTGCAACCAGACCTTATCATTCCCATCTGGGAGATTATTCAAAACGACATGAAAAACATTATCAAACGGATCATCAGAAACCGAAACGGAACCGCTGCCGATGATCCCTGCCTGAATATCCGCCGTGTAAACCTGAACCGTCTTTGAAGTCTGTTTTTCGCTTTCAGCCAGCTGAGAAGATGTGGAAGGGCCGGCCGATTCCTCCCGGTTGGATTGGTCGGAAGGCTGCGCAAAATGACGGCTTTTTTCACTGCTGCTGACCAGCTGGCCGAAGATCAGGATGGCCGATAATGACAAAACGGTTTTCATGATTCAGGCGGTTTGATTTTTTATTTTTATTCTACGGTAAGCGTCAGGGAGCGCGTAAAACCCATTGAAATCAGTTTAAGGACATAATTTCCCGGGGCATTTATCTTGCCGGACAAGAAGTGATCGCGGGCTGAACCTGAAGACCTGTTTTGAACGAGGCGGCCGGATGAGTCATACATAAACACCTCAACCGGCGCGGGCTGGCTCAAGGCAATTTTAAGGTTGAATGTCCCATCGCTGCTCACCGGATTCGGGAACAAAGCCAGATCTTTAAAAGGATCTTCTCCCTGTTGGGTGATCCGTATATTTTGTCTTGATTCGCAGCCTTCCCGGTTCAGGATCAGTTGATAGCTTCCAGGGGTTGAGACGGTTATTTCCGGCGAATAGGATTTTGAACCGTCGGGCCCGATCCAGCAATAAGAAACGGAAGAAGCTGTTATCCCTCGGGCAGCATCGAGCCTGAGCGGCTGTCCGGGTTTCAGCAGGTAGCTGTTTTTCAGGTCGGATAATGGCGCATCCGCACTCTGAACGTACAGGGCTTCCTCATATTTATGGCCCTGGGCATCGGTGATTTTCAGCCGGTAGTCTCCCGGGGCAACGTCCATAACCTCTTCAAGATCACTTGAAAAAGTAACCCAATTCCTTTCGGACTGATCAGCCAAATTGATTAGTGAAAACCGATAAGGTGGCTGTCCTCCGGCCGCTCCCATTTGAATTCGACCGTTTTCCCGGGGATTGCATTGCGGGGGAGTGATCCAGGTTTCGGCGATCATTTCGGGGCCGATGGCAATCGTGAAGAGGTCCTTTCCCGATCGGTCCGGATCCCATTCGATATTTTGAAAGAAAATAAATTCATCCGAAGTCGTTTTAACAGCCTTGAAGTATTCGACGGCTCCGGCGGGAAACTTCCCGGTTCCGGACCGGTCAATTACCAACCAGTAGGTTTCTCCGGGGTTTGCGGGCTTCTTCAGTTGTTTTACACCTAAACGAACCTCGGTTTTAACCTGATTGATCCCTCCGGATGCCGTAACCAGCCACTTTCGGCTGAGCCTTTCAGGATGTCCCTGCGCTTCTTTTTCAAACAGGAGGGATTCTCCGTTATCACCCCAGATCAGGTAGCTTTTATCGGGCATAACGGCTTTGTTTTCCGGATTGTTGCTGGCAATTCTATTAGCTCCGATTGCAAGCAATGAAGGATTGTAGCTGCTGGCCGATTGCTTTTGATCCAGCCCGGAAGCGTCATCTCTGCCGATCCCGGTGATATAATAAGGAAAATCCTCGCATTCCTTTCCATTCCAGATGACACGATTTTCAGCGTCCAGTAAAAAGGTCGTCCCGAATTGGGAAACGGAAATGCCGTATTTTAATGAGAGATAGGTTTCCACCCGCATGCGTTCATCAGGCGTAAGGACACGGTCAAAGGCAATGAACTCAGGAATGATGCCTTCAAAGGAGGTGATGGGTAAATTTCCTTTTTCGGGCATTCTGGCAAATCGCAGATATTGCTGCAGGGGGGCTTCGTCTTTATCCTTTCGCTGGAAGGAATACGTGTGAATTCTGGGCAGATCGATTCTTTGAGGAGAAAAGTTCATGTAATTCAACCGCTCGAGGTCAGCCACCCGGTGCGTCGTCAGAATCAGGCGGTTTGTGCCGTCAATCTCATAATACCAAAGGGATTTTTCCCAATAGGCATCTTTGGGTTGGTAAACAGTGAAAATGGTGGCTTCCGGAAATTTTGCATCCTCAAGGTCAATTCTCAACTCCTGTTGGAAACCATTCAGGAAAAGCGCAGGATTGAAGTTCAAATAGTTTTCACCCTTTGACCCCAAGTTTTCGAAATGGTAGCCGTTACGCAAGGCAGAAAGACGGCTTTCCCAGGTAATTTCACCTGTTTGGTTTTTCTCCGAGCTCAACCAAATTGCAGGACCTGATACCCCTCCTGGAAAAGCTATTTGTGACGTGATAATTCCACCAAACAAAAATATCGCCAGCAGCAAAATGACTGTTTTTTTCATAGGGCTTTATTAATGTGTTACACCATCATCCAATTGAAAAGTAAAGCCAAAACTCAATTCTACATAATGAAAGCGATTCGAAGTTTCAATAGCCTGCAGATTATTGGCTTTCGTTTCTATTACATCCTTTAAGCCGTGGTAATACCTGATCTCGAGGTTAAAAGGAGAGTCCTTTTCCGGCCCGGCGGCTTCAAACCCCAGCCCGACAACCGCAGAAAGATTGGTTATACCCTTCAAAGAATTTCGGTAGGCTTGCTGCGTAAACAGATTCATCGCCGGTGTTTGCGAATCGGATTGGAATACGATTTTATCCGCCGCTACATTTATCCCAACCTGTCCTCCGAAGGTTATAAAAAATGGTTTATTTTCTTTAAACGGATAAAATTTAAAAATTGGCGCTATATTCAGGTACTCGTAGTTGAACTGAAAATACACATTCGAATCCCGGAAGGTTTCAATTATTTTTAAGTCATAAATTTTATCGGGTTTGCCTTTGATCTTGAAGGAGTAATTTAGTTCCGGTTGAAAGGCAAAATAGTTCCTCAAACCCCTATAATACAAATAAAACCCTAAGGAACCGCCCAATCGTTGACCATCTTCATGCGTTCTGCAAGGGCATTGAACAAATGGCGGATAAATAGTGCTCACCAGCTCATCTTTTGCAAAATAGCTGTACGCCGGAGAGGCTTTAAATCCCCAGTGCAACTCTCCCTCTTTATACTGCGCATTTAATTGAGCGCTCACAACTATCACCAAAAAGGTAACAATGCTCAATTCTTTAAATTTTGATTTACATTTCATATAGATCTGAGTTAATTTGCAACTTGATTCAAAAATCCGGCTTTTCTGGACCTCGCCACCGGCAATTTCATTCCGGAGGCCAACTCCACCTCCCCGCCGTCCCCTTTATGGTACCGGAGTATTTTGTGCAAGTTGGCAATAAATCTGTTATGTATCCTGAAAAAACCAAATTGTGCCAACCGGGTTTCTAATTCCTTCATGCCGTGGGAGACAAACAAAACCTGGTCTCCTTCCAGATAAAGCCGGGTAAAATTGCCTTCAGCCTGACCGTAAATGACTTTGCTTGCGGAGATGAACTCGAGATGATTGCCAACGGAGAAGGTCAGCACGCTTGAATGCTGTGAAAGCCTGCCGCCCTTATGAAAAACAGTTAAATGCTTGAATTCCGGAATTGCCTTTGTCAATTTGATTGCGCCGGCCAGTACCAAGGATAATTCGGGCGAAAAATCCGGCATTGGTTTAAAATGCCTGAACTTTACCGCCTCCGCTCCGCTCCCCGGATCAACCAGTATCAATTCGAAAAGACACGTTTCAAAAGCGGCTATGAATATTTGTTGGTCGAGGTTAAACAGGTTTATATCAACAAAAACCAAATCGGGTTCATCGGTGCTCAACCTGGCCAGTATGCCGTCTGTTCCAAAGCAAGTGACGGCATTTGCCATAAGGCCGTAACGGTCTAAACTATTTTCGATGGCCGACAGGACAGCGGCATCAGCGCTGATAATCATTGTTTTGACCATATTGAATTTGAGGTTTGCCTATTTTTATATCTTGGGTATGCTGGCGATACCATTCCAGGATTGCATTTTTATTTCCATAAGATTGCTGGTTTTGAAACCTTTTCAGGGGTTTAGTTTTATCCGATCCTGCAAATATATACGGCACGTGCTTTTCCGATTCGTGCAAATGTTCAAAACTTTAACATGCATGTTCAGGGCTAATATCAAAGCTCATGCTATTAGATCCCAAGCCTTTTCACTGCTGCGAACCTTCTCCGATAAATACCGCTGACAAACAATTCCTTACCCCAAGGCTATAAATATTTTTTTTATTTAATCGTTAAAATTTAATAATCAAATATTTATACTGTTGTTTAAGTCGTCTTATCCTGACTGGCCAGGTGATTTTTTTCTAATAGTCCTTATATTTGTATCGAATACGATTGTCGAAGCTTGACTACTACCAATTATTCCGAATAGCCAAAAGGGTCTCTTATCAATCCAGAGAATGTCCAAGCACCCAAATGACTGGTACATCGAAGCGATCCGGGAAGAGGATGAGGCAAAGATCAAAGAGATCTTTGACGAGTTTTTGCCCATGGTCGAATCTTTCATTTGCAGCAACAGCGGGACTGTTCAGGATGCAAAAGATATTTTCACGGATGCTGTGATTGTCATCTGGACAAAAATCTGCGGGGATAACTTAATTCTGACTTCAAGCTTCTCTACCTATCTGTTTTCGATATGCCGGAATCAATGGCTAAATGTATTGCGGCATAAAAAAATAGAAAACAGGGTAATAAATGAAAACCAGGCGTTATTAATACCTGATGAAGATGTTGATCGCTTGATGGAAGAGGAGGAAAAACACCGGATCCTGCAGGAAAATATTGCAAAGTTGCCTGATAACTGTCAGAAACTACTAACCCTTTCATTGCACGACAGGAAAAAGATGAAGGAAATTGCCATGATAATGAAATGGTCGGACAATTACGCCGGCAAGCGGAAAACCCAATGCATTAAAAAACTATTTTCGCTGATCAAGTCCGACAAGCGCTATAAAATGCTTTCTTCACGTTTCTTGCCCGATAAATAACAGGAGAATGAGAAAGGATAACTATTACAATAATATCGAAGACTATATACTGGGTCGGATGCCACCTGACGAGATCCGCAGGTTTGAGGAACAGATCAGGAAAAACCCAGGTCTAAACGAAGATGTCAACCTTTACCGGGATATCATTACGGCAACCGGTAAAAAAAATCAATGGGAATTTCGGAATAAACTTGACCGCATTTATAATCAGGATCAAAAAAAAACCGGTTCCCGCCGAGTTGTTTTTTTTCGCAGATTACTTATCCTGCCAGCTTTGCTGGCAATCCTTGCAATAATTCTAATCCTGATATTTAAGCCACAGCAAGAACCGCTTAAAACAGAACAGAATAATCCGGTAATCAAAGAGCAACAGGATCCAAATGCCCATACCGACAAAGAAAAAAAAATTGCAGCTGAACAAGATCTTCCGAAAATAAAGGATGAGCAAAAACACAATTCAAATTTACCGGTACCGGAAACCGCTAAAACAATCCGTCAAGAGGGAATAAACTATACAGCCCTGGCATATAGCCAGTACAGAGCCCTCAATACTCAGGGGGTTAATAAAAGCCCTCAGGAACAAAGGGATAACCTCGGGAAGGCCTGGCAGGCATTCGCCAAAAGCAAGGCCGGGAATAAACCCGATACAACAATGCTAAACCAGGTCATTTCCCTACTGGATCCGCCGGACTCGACCAACCTTTTCGACTGTCTGAAACTCCGCGCCAATGCCTATTTCATGACCGGTAACTTTGAAAAAGCAGCCCAGGATTTTCAGAGCGATATTTTTACCGGTACCGCCTACCAATACAATGCAGAATGGAACTTGCTGCTTTGTCAACTGGCTCTCCTCCCCAAAAACCGCGATGCGTTCGACCGCCAACTGGGAAAAATCATAAACAGGAATACCCATGCCTTCAGACAAGATGCCGCATTGCTCAAGGAGAAATTAATCACAATCGAAACCGGGCAATAATTTACCTGATCGGACTCATATCCCCGATGGCGATGAAGCCAGCCCAGAAAAAGGGATGCGACGCTTCTCCTTTTTGATCTTTTAGATATTGCTGCTTTGCTGCCCGCAATGCCTTGTCTTTCGGTTCACCTCTCTTTAATTCCAGATAAAAATATTTCAATAGTTCTTTGCTGGCTTCGTCATTGGCCTTCCACAGCGTCGTTAGAATGCTTTTTGTGCCTGCATACGCAAATGCTCTGGCCAGGGAAATAATGCCTTCCCCGCCTTTAACCTCTCCGATTCCGGTTTCGCAACCGCTCAACGTCACCAAGTCTGCATGGAGTTGCAAATAATAAAGCTCATTGACAAACAACGGCTGATGGGAAGTTTGTTCCGCTTCGGGAGCAAACGCCAGAAAAGAAAAATCACCGTCATTGTTATTCGCCTCGGCATGAGTTGAAAGATGAAGAATACCATACTTTGGCGCCAATTCCAAAAACTTTTGTTTTGTTGCTTCCTTCCCCAGTTCTATCTCCCCGCCCAATAACTTCCAGGCGATGTAACACTCTTCGCCGCTGCTCGTCAATTCGCTTAGCGTTTTCGTTTCCCCCGGTATAACTGATCGCTCCGAAAACACATTGCCATTTTCAGGATCGCGCCCCAACTGCTGCTCAAGCTCCTTAAGTCCCTGATGGTAGAATGGGGCCATTGCCAGTATCTTTTGGCCGCCGGTACCGGCATTCTGCTTTTGAACCATCTCCTGAAGCAGACTCACCGAATAACTGTAACTGATGGAGCATTCATTGATCAGGAATGGGTAGGTCAGAAAATTGAGCTGATCTTCCGGCTGACCTTTCAACAAGACATCAAATGGAATGGACCCCAGGATGCCATCAGGCACAATGGTCAGATGGTCCGGCAGTTTTCCCAACGGTCGAACCAGTTTATCAAAAAGCTTAATCCCGTTTTCGATCATATACTCAGTCGCCTGTTGATTGGATATTCTTTCCTTCGATCCTGTCTGGGTATATGGCAAAAATAAGCCTGACCTGAATTTTTTAACGGTCTCTTCCAAAGAGAAATCCCGGGGGATTTGTTTTACAAAAAAAGAATCTCTGGAAAAAACAAATGCGTAAATATGCTGCGTTCCGGTAAAGTATTCAATCACCCATTTTTTGGAATTTTGCCTAAGCGAAAGGTATAGCATGACATAGTCTTCCGGGTGTTTCGCATCATTGAACTTTTTCGTTAATCCATGGATCCTATCCTGGGTTTCGGCCAGTTTTTCTCTAACTTGAAACAGCATTCGTTCAACACTTTCCATGGTGGTATCCTTGTTCAGGAACAATTCCTCTTCCAGGTTTCCCGCTTTCTTTCTCAAGGCAGCGCTCAACGCTATCAAAGAATCCGGGACTGCCGACAATTCCAGCATTTTCCTGCTTTTTATCACATCCAGCAGCAAATAGTTCTTGCTTTTTTCAGCGACTCGAAAGGCAAAATTAAAGTAGCTTTTATCCTTCGTTTTTTCATAAAGGGCTAAAGATGCTTCAATCGCGCCTTCGAATAACTTCGTCGATTGCCCGATTAACTCCAGCCTCGAGTTCGGATCGTCATAATAGTCTTTCATTTCATCCAAGACCTCAATAGCCCTGCGGTATATTTTGAAAGCATCTGTAAGGGATTTAAAATCCGAATATCGCAGGTATATTTTGTAATTTACTTTAGCGAGGCTGGTCAATATATTAAGCATATTGGAACTTCTGCTGAAGAAGGGAACCGGAAAGTCATCTTTATCTGCGACTATGCCAAGTTCTCCCAGCGCGGCTTCATAGTAAGCTTTGGTTTCTGACAATTTGCCGTTGGTTTCTGCGATCCAGCCAAAGCCGTATTTAATTCTTGCCCTATGAATACTAGGGGGACTTTCATGCAGACTATCCAGTATATGCGATGCAAGGTGGAAGTATTCAGTTGCATTAATACTGTCACCCAATGCCTGATAATTAAACCCGACCTGTATATGCTGAATCCCCAGAATACCTTTATTACTCCCTTTTTTTCGGATTTCCAGGGATTTTAAAAAATACACAAGGGATTTTTTAAAGTTCTGTTGTTCATAATAACACGAGCCTATATTGTTATAAACAGAAGCCAGGCGAAAATCCTCCGGACCAAAATTGCGCAACAGGAAATCAATGGCCATTTGAAAATGCTCAATTGCCTGACCGAATTTTCCTGTATTTTTAAAATAAGTCGCATACTCGTTGATTAACCCCAGGGCATGGACATGATCCAGTGGCTTGTACATCAAAAAAATATTTAACGCCTGTTTGGAATAAAGCTCCAGGTTGTAAAGGTCTCCGATTCTTCTGCAGTAGTCGGCGTATTTTGCGTAAAAATCTGAATATTCAAAAGCATTTTCGGGGAGCAGTCTTTTGAATATTTCCTTTGCCGCCTCAAAATGTTTTTTGGCAGCCCCATAGTCTTCCTTGTAAATTTCCATAAATGCCCTTAATGAAAGCGCTCTGCCGGCGATTACTTTGTCCGGACCAAATACGGCAGGTATTTTATCAGCATAAAAGAAAACAGAATCGGCATTCAAATAGAGGAATATTTCACCTAAATTCAGATACAACTCTCCTAAAAGCGAATCTCTGGAATTTTCAACCAAATATTCTTTTTCAGCTGCCTTGAAGCGGTCAATGGCTTGCTGGAATTTTCCCAATTCTCCAAGGCAAATGCCGGTGTTGTGATTCAATCTGGCAGCAAGTCTGTGCTCATCCGGATACAAAGCATTATCATCCGGTATGGCAGACAGCATTTTGTAACATTCTGTAAATTTCCCAGCATAGATCAAAGAATCTGACCTGTTGATTAGCGCTTTGAAATCAACACTTTGCGAATATGGATTTATTATAAAAGTGAGGCAAAACCCTGTGACCTGTAAAATCCTCCTGATTAAACGATTCATATTATATGGCTAAATATGCGGAATCAAAATGAATTTATACCCTTTCGAAAGATACGCAAAAGGTTTTAAATAGAATTGCCGGTCCCGCAAATTTCCGGGACCGGCAACAGTTATTTATGTTTTATGTATCTCCCCCTCAAAAACAAGGATCCAGATTCGTATCCACCAAAATCCCCCCGTGCACCTCATTATCATTCCCGCAATCCTTTACCGTCATGTTCGGCCGCGCGAAGACCTCGTTCTCAAACGCCGCAGGCGTCAGGAAACCGAAACGGTAGGTATCGGCGGTCAATTCAATGTCGTAATGGGCGTTGCCGGAAGCCGTATTGGAGATGCCCATGTAGTTGTTGTTCGCGCCGTCGATCACCAGGTAACCGGTGTCAAAGTTGTTCTTCGCCTGGTTATTGGTGACCGTCCAGCCGGTAGCCGAAAATTCAGCGCCGACAAAAGTGCCGTTGGGCAGCGGAAGCGCTGCTTCCGGCACTTTGCACAGGATCAGCCCGATCAGGTTGTCGTGCATGCGGTTGCCCACGGCGGTACCGTACTTGTCGCAGGCCCAGATCCCGAAAACGGCGTGCTGGATGTCGTTGTTGAAGATAGCGGCATCCTCGCCGTTGATGATCACGATGCCGTGGGCCTCGCCGAATGCACCCACCGTCCAGGCCAGGCTGATGCTGATCTGGTTGCCGGCCAGGTATACGTCGTCGCTGGCTTCTACCAGGACCCCGAACTGGTACTCGGAAATGGTGTTGCGGTAAACGCGGGTACCCGGAGAATTGAAGACCAATACAGCTGTGCCGCCTACTTCTCCGGCTGGAACCATCTCCAGTCCGGTTATCGTTGTGCCTGGAGCGTCCGCTACGTACAGGGCCGATTGGATCGGAATGCCGGGCGGGATAGGTTGCGTGGCGGAGATCAATCGCGCCCCGCGCTGGCCGATGATCTTTACGGTCTTATTCACGGTCACCATTCCGCTTTCGGTGTGGTCGCCGCCGGCCAGGATAACGGTCCCGCCTTCCGGGACGGCGGCAATGGCAGCCGCAAGTGCATCTTCGGAGCCGGCAGGTACGATGACCGCCGCCCCGCTTCTGCCGTTTGCAGCGGCATTCAACAACAGCTGAATTTCGTGATCCAGGTCGTCAGCCCGGCTTTGTAACGTCTGGAGCTCTTTCGACTCGTCTCTCGGTTGTACAGGCGTTTCGGTCAACGGTTCCTTTTGGCAGGATGTCAGGCCCAAAAACAGGGCGCATGCGAAAAGTAGCAATCTACAGTTCATGGTATGAAGGTTTTAGTTAGAAAATACGGCACGGAATACTTTTCGGCTGATTGATTAGCAAGGCGGGTCGGAAAAACTGCCCGGGATTTAATTTTATCTCTACACGGATATCAATGCAATAAAATTGGTCTTTTGGGAAAACCAAATTAGGACAATACAAACTTCGCAGGATAAAAAAAGGATAACAGGTAGGTTCGGTGTTATAGTTGGTCCTTTTTTTCAGGCAGCTTACGGGATGCAGTTTTCAAAACCCCACCTCCCCCGGAATGCGCACCCGCACCACCGTCCCCTGGATCACGCCCCGTTCCAGGACGTCCTCAATTTCCAGCGGGGTATACGGCTTGCCCGCCCTCATCGCTTCCAGCCGCTCTTTGGTCACTTGCATGGCTGCCGATTGGTGGCCCGGTTTCTTTTCCTGCCGCAGCAGCGCCGCCCGTTCCCGGCCTATGCCGTTGTCCCGGATTTCGCAGCAAAGCAGGTCGTCTTTCAAGGTGAAGCGCAGGTGGATCATGCCCGGGTGATTCAGGTGGGAAACGCCGTGGATCACGGCATTTTCAACGAACGGCTGCAGGAGCATCGGCGGGATCTCCACTTCTTCGGGATGAATTTCGCTTTCTGTTTCAATCTCGAATTCAAAGGGATTCTGCTGACAGAATTGTTCGACCCGGAGGTATTGCCGCAGGGTTTCGATTTCTTCGCTGAGGCTGATCTTTTGTTTCCTCGAATTGGTGAGCACCGAGCGCATCAGCCGCGCAAATCCGTTGATCTCCTGGCGGGCGGTGTCATTATCCCGGGTAGCGATCAGGCTCTGGATGCTGTTCAGCGCATTGAAGATGAAATGCGGGTTCATCTGGAGTTGCAGGGCTTTTTGCTCCAGCTGCAACAGGTGGTTCTCCAATTCCAGCTTTTCCCGCTTGGCGGCTTCCTGCTTCCGCACCTTCCGGATCCGAAAGCGCAGCCAAAGGCCGATGACCGACAACACAAGCGCGGCGGCGGCGGCCTGAAACCACCAGTGCTGCCAAAACGGTTTGAGCACCACAAATGCGGCCATGACGGGTTCGCTCATATGGCTTTCATCCGTCGTGGATTCCACCATGAACGTGTACCTGCCCGGCGGCAGATTGGCGTAATTGACCTGGGTCTGATCCGACCAGGGCGCCCAGTCGGTCTCGGCGCCTTCCAGTTTCCAGCGATACCGAACCGAACGGGGGTCGCTCAGCTCAACGGCCCTGAACCGGAAACTCAGGTGGTTCTGGTTCCAGGGGAATTCCAGCCCGGGTTTCAGCCCGCCGTCCGGGTCGGCGAAGGCGGCGAACGGGGTGGCCTCAAGCGGTTTGTAAAACAAGGACACCTCCCCCATGCGAAGAACGGGTACCGGTTTTTCCTTGTTCTTGAACCCCGGGACCCGCTTTGTCAGCCCGTTGATGGTGCCGAACCAGAGGTTGCCTTTCCTGTCGCAAACGGCCGCATCGTGGCAGGTTTCAATCCCCAGAAACCCCTCTTCCTTGCCGAAATGCCGGATATCGGCAATCTTCCGCTCCGGACTGAGCACAACCTGATCAACGCCGTTCTCCGTGCCGACCCACAGGTTGCCTTCCAGGTCGCCCACCAGCAGGTAAATATTCTGGGACGCCAGCTTTTTGTCGTAGTACAGCGGAGCGAAATACGGATCGTCCTCCCCGGTATAGGCCGTATAAATGCCCGCTCCTGACGTGCCCACCCATAATTTGAATTCCTCGTCCATGTACAGACACCGGATGGGGACCTCCGGCAGGTTCACTTCCGGACCGAACACCTGCCGGACCGTTCCGTCTTTCAGGTAGCCCACCTGCCCGGCAGCCGTAGCAAACCAGAGCCTTCCCATCTGATCCTGCAGCAGGGTATTGATCCGGAGATCCGGCAATCCTTCGGCCGATCCGTATTTAATGACGGACAACCCCGTCGAACTATCCCGCCGGATGGCAGCGATCCCGTCGGCGTAGGTAGCGGCCCATACCCAACCATTGGGCTCCGCGACGATCTTCTGGATCCAGTTGCCGGGTAGCCCCTGTTCGACGGTCAGCCGCTGCATGCCCGATGAGTCGAAAACAGCGATGCCTTTGCCTTCGGTGCCAACCCAAATGCGGCCGGCGGGGTCTTCACAGATCGTTTTGGCCTTGACATCGATCCAACCGCTGTCGAGGTCCATTTTATGAAACCCGGCGGGATCCAGCAATGCGATCCCGCTTTGGGAAACGGACATCCAGAGGCGACTATCCCGGTCTTCGCAAAGGGCGTAGATCCGGTTGCCGGCCAACCCGTTGATGCGGTCAAAATGCTGGAATTGCTGCCCCAGGTAACGCGCAACCCCGCCGCCGGAGGTCGCTATCCAGATATTGCCGGACCGGTCTCCGTAAATGGCCCGGACATGATTGTGCGGCAAACCCTGCTTTTCCGAGATCAGCACCATCTCTCCGTCGGGATCGTACCGGACCAGCCCGTAGTTCTGGGTCCCAACCCACAAATGCCCGTCTTTATCCGCATAGAGCGAGGTCGCCCGGTTCACCAGCGGACTGTTCAGGGTATCCGAAACCGTCAGGGTATTTTCATCCACCAGGAAAACGCCCCTGCCGTAAGAAGCCACCCACAACCGCCCCCGGTTATCCCGGGCAAATGCCCTGATATCCCATAGGAATACGCCGTTCTTGTCGGCCAGCGCGGGCAAGGAGTCCCCCAGGATATATGCTCCGCGGGCGCTGCCGGCCCAGAGGCCCTTTTCGGTGGGAAAAAAGGTATAGACTGCCGCAAACTCATAATCGCCGAGTTCGAGCTTTTTAAATTTGTCCGTGACCGGGTCCAATACGCAAATCCCTTGTTGGGTACCGATCAGCAACCGGCCTTTGCGCTCTTCGAAGACGGCATACACCGGCAGATTTTGATTCAATGGTATCGACTTGAACCGCTGTCCGTCAAAACGGCATAATCCCTGGTTGGTGCCGACCCAGATCCGGTGGTCGGAGTCTTCGAAAACGGCGTTCACAAAATTGGACGAAAGCCCTTCCTCCGTCGTGAAGGTTTCAAACCGGGCGCCGTCGAACCGGCAAACGCCGCCACCCTGCGTGCCCATCCACAGGAAGCCGCGGCTGTCCTGGGTCAGGCAAAAGACCTGCGACTGGGGTAAGCCCTCCGCAACGGAAAACCTGGAAAAGTTATACTGCCCACGGACAGCTCCTGTCGCCAAAAACAAAATAAAAGAAAAGAAAACCAGCATTCGCATCAAACCAGATTCTTTACCGGCCAATTTAAGAAACCCCGGGGAATTGTTGCATACCCCGGCGTTTTTATCCGGTCTCCCGTCTAATTGACCCACGCTGTTCATTTTGTCTCCGGATACACGCTGACCAACGCATCCTCTTCCGCAGTCACCAGGGGCTTCAGTACGCAAAATGCAGTCGTTTTTCCCTCTGCAACCACCGCCGGCCATTGGGCGCCGTCTTCTTCCTGGTATTGCCGCCTGTGAAATTGCCAGTTCACTTCACCGGGTTCGACCCCCATTTCATGCAGGACGTCCATCAGCTCAGTTTGTGATCCAAGCCAGGTCTTTTGTGCTGCTGGTGATTTCAGATCGGGCAGATCCGCGGGTTGCCGGTATACCACCGTCCATTGGATCGGAACCGGCACCCGGTAGCAGTAGGTATCGCCGGGCCAGCGGGGGTTGAATCGCAACAAGACATCTTCCCAGTCCAGGTCCTCATCCGGGAATTGATTTTCAAACCGCGCCAGCAATTCTTCTTTCCCGGGGCGTTTCCCGGAAGGGTAGTAGACATACCAGTAATCTGCGCTGGATTGCCGGATGGTCGACGGATCGGAGGCCACCGGTTCGTACAGGTTGAAATATTTGCTTGCGCGGATCACCGGCCGCTGGGCGTCAGCCCCGCCCAATAAACGGGCGAGGCTGTGCAGAATGGCCGTGTTGCGGCCCAGTCCGCAGGCGTATACAACCACCTCGGAATGCCGGTCCACAATCCGGTCGGATAACTCGGGGAATGTTTTGGACTGCATGGCTTGGTTGATCTCCATTTCCGTGGCGCGCGGGCCGCCGGGGGCGACCGGTATGGCCAGTCCCGTCCACTCATTGCCGTGAACGATCAGGCTCACCTTGCCCCACGGCCTGCCGGAGGGCGCGTTTTTTTCCAGGTAATCGCGGACCTCCAGCAACGAACGGCAGGATTGGACAATCTGCCCGCCCATCTGCCCTTCATTTTGCCGGCAATAAGCCATGGCGTTGCGGTAGTATGGGTTCTCCGCGGTTTCGTCTTCGCCCAGCACAAAGGTTATCTGTGGGCGGTCGGCCGTCGCTCCGGGCATTGCAACTGCTGGATTGTTTTGGTTTTTTGAGCGGCTGTTCCTGACCTGAAGGCCGATGATCAGCACAAGAGCGATCAAACCGATGATGAGGGAAATACGATGAACGGGTTTCATGTTGGAAAAATTAAAAAGTCCTTTGAATAAATGACGGGATGCTCCTGCAAAGGCCACGCCGCTGAACCCGGGTGAAAATCCCACTGCATAGTCGGAAACCCCCTCCGGCATCGGCAGCGGCTGTTTGACGGGAACTGCTTTTTCTCCATCCTTCACAGCGATTTCTTCATCGACGGCAACAAAGGAGGTATACGCCGTAAGCAGGTTGTACTGCAACCCCAGGCGGGTCACCTCGGCGATGCGCTGGATATCATAGTCCGACTGGTTGTAGTCGTCCAGGGTTTTGATCCTGTCGCGGGCCCACAAATACCTCAGCGCCGCGTTCTGATCACCGGAAACGGCATCCTTGAGTTTGAACTTATAGCTGTACTTTTTATTCGCGCCGGTAAAACCGGTGAGCTTGACGGTACCGTCCGTGTTGCCTTTGTATTTTCCGAAAATGACGACCGGACGTTCCGCCAGGACATCCGGGACGGACAGCGGTTCCTGGTCATAAACCTGCATCTGACCGAAATCGACCTTCACCTGGGTCAAGACCGGTGAACCGATGTATTGGCGGAATTTTTTGGCAATCGGCGGGGCTTCCGTCTGATCGGTCACAATGAACGGTTCGCTCCTGCCGGCCCGCGCGAGTCCTTCGATCAGGAACCGGTTGACACTGCTTCCGATACCGAATGCAAAGAGATTGGATTGATCGAGGTTTTTCCGGACGAGGTCAAACGCTTCCGCTTCCACCGAAATATAACCGTCTGTAATGAGCACGACCGACCTGGACAGGCCTTCGTCGTTGCGGGGCAGGGCCAATGCCCGTTTCAGGGCAGGCAGCAGTTCCGTTCCGCCGCCGCCGTTCTCGTTGTCCAGTACCTTGAAAGCGGCTTCGACATTTTCCGGGGTGGCGGGCAAGGAGTTTTCCGACATCAGGGTATTGCCGCCCGCAAAGAGCAGTATGTTGAACCGGTCGCTGGGGGTGAGCCCGGCAACGAGATCGCGGAGCAGCGTTTTGGATACCTCCAGCGGGAAGCCGGTCATCGAACCTGAAACGTCCACTACAAAAATGTATTCGCGGGGCGGGATATCGGTTTTGCCCACCGATTTCGGCGGCTGGGCCATGAAGAGGAAGAATTTTTCTTTACCGTCGTCAAACGTGAGCATGCCGGTCTGTATCTGATTGCCGGCCATGCGGTAATCCAGGATAAAATCCCGGTTTCCGCCCTTGCGCTCCGCGGGATCGAGGCTGATTTCGGCGGTACCGTTACCGGGATTGTCGACGGATATGTTGTGGCTGGAAGACCGGATATCGCTCAACGGCATGCCGCCCGACAGGCTCACCTGCAGATTGAAATCATAGGACGGCGCCTCTCCCTGATGCTGGTACGGGACGGCCGTATAGGCCCGGTCGCCTTGCCCATCCGCGGTTTTTCCGCCGGTATACCGGGGGCCGACCACCGCGGGGTAAACGAAACGGTAAACCCCGGATTCCGGTACGAGGTATTCCGTGTATTGCAGCAATACTTCGATTGTATCGCCGGGGAGGATGTTGCCGACGTTCATCCGGAACACATTGGGGCGATCCTGTTCCAGCAGCGAGGCCCGCCGTCCGTCCTCCAACGCCTGCTCGTATTGATGGCGCGCTTTTTCCTTTTCTTCGATCTTTGCGGTGACCACCCGGGATCCGATCGTCATTTTCATGCCGTAAACGGCTGCACGTGTCGACGCAGGAAACACGTAAATCGCCTCAATGGGTTTTTCTCCGGCATTTCTGTAGCGCTGGGTCACCTGCACATCCGCGATGACGCCCGCGATATTGACCCGGGCGGAGGTGGCCATCAAAGGCAATTGCCCGGTTTTTTCGTCCGCGCAGTTGACCTGGAAATAAGGGGACGAGGACCTGTCGTTTTCGATTTGTCCCCAGAGGCCGTTCCCTGCCGGCAACGCGAGCAGCAACAGCAGCGGGAGAATTGGGATTACTGATTTTTTCATCTTGCAGCACATTTTAAGGTGTTATCGAATTTTTCTGCAAGATCGGGGGGTGACAACGCGTTGTAAATGCAACTTTATCAGCTGTAGCCGGTTTTTGAGTATTCGTAGACGTCTGTAGAAAATTTGAAAACCGTACCTTTACGGGCCGATTGCCGTTATACCTGAAAATCGTAACATGTTGCCCCTTAGCGGGTTAATTTTATGAGAATCGTCACCGATATTTACAACGCCCTTCACCTGCGCAAAAGCGGGCGGCTGCTCACTTCGCAGACGGACGGGATTGGATATCGGCAAGGCGATAAAACCGATATGCTGGGCCCCATTCAAACCAATGACAGACCGGTTCATAATAAAAAGATCATGGGTTTCAGATTGCCCGGCAAAAGGTGGTTCAAACGGTTGTTCTGGTCCCTGGCGGTGATCTTCCTGCTGATGAATTTCGTCGCTTTCTGCCACGCATACCGGTTCACCCATTTTTCTTCCGGCCAGGGAACCCGCCCGGATGTCGACGAACTCTCCATTCCGCAGATCGTGAAAATGCTGTTCCTGGGTATCGACAATCCCAGGCCGATGAACAACCTGTGGCCGGGGCGCGCATTTGCAACCGTCAAACTGTACAGCCACAAGAAACTGGAATGCTGGAGCATCAAGATCCCCAACCCCAAAGGCACGGTTGTCTTTTTTCACGGGTACGGCGGTCAGAAATCCTTCATGCTCGACAAGTCGGAAGAGTTCCTGCGCATGGGCTACAATACGCTGCTGGTCGATTTCATGGGTTGCGGCGGCTCGCAGGGCAATCAGACGACAGTGGGGTTCAAGGAGGCGGAAGACGTAAAGGCCGCTTACGATTACCTCACCCTGAACGGGGTCAAGAACATTTACTTCTACGGCACCTCCATGGGGTCGGTAGCCATCCTCAAAGCCATCCACGATTATTGCATCGAGCCGGCCGGGATCATGATCGAATGCCCCTTCGCCTCCTTGTACCAAACGACTGCCATCCGGTTTGAGGCCAAGCATTTCCCGACCGTCCCCTTTGTCGGGATGATGCTGTTCTGGGGCAGCGTGCAAAACGGATTCTGGGCCTTTTCCCACAAACCGACGGAATACGCCAAGGACGTATATGTGCCGACGCTGCTGCTCTACGGTGAAAAGGACGAACGGGTAAGCCGGTGGGAGATCGACGCCATCTTTGCCAATCTTCCAGGGAAAAAGAAACTGGTAACCTACCCGGAGGCCGGCCATGAGAACTACCTGAACCATTACAAAAAGGAGTGGTTGGCCGATGTCCGCGCATTTATCCAGCAAGAATAGCTATGTTTAATATTTTCAAAGGAGCGGCAATCAGGAGGGAAGCGATGGGAAAAATCGCTTTGGTCCACCAATTCGCCTTTGTGCCGAAGGATGAGACGGGACTTGCAAAGGCCATGAAGGCTTTTTCGCTTTTCAAACACAAATCCGGGAAGATTTCCAACATGCTGGAAAAGGAGGTCCGGGAAATTCCCGGCAAGGTCCGCGTGTTTGACTATAAATATACCGTCCATACAGGGAATTCCAACGCCACCATTATCCAGACCGTATTTCTGCTTTCTTCCAACAGCCAGGAACTGCCCGCTTTCAAGGTTTATCCCCGCACCTTTTTTCACAAGATCGCAGCTTATTTCAGGAAAAACAAAACGCCTGAACTCATCAAGGATCCGGCGTTTTATGAACGCTATATCGTCAAGACCGAAGAAGCCGCGGAATTAAAACCCAGGATGAATTACGATTTCACCCGTTTGCTGAAAAACGGCAAAAACCTCCGGGTCGAATCGCTGGATAACCATCTGCTGATTTACAGGGACAGCAAGCGCTTACCGGTAGAGGAGATCATGGATTTCTATGAGCTGGGATTGAAAATTTATAACAGCCTGAAATAAGCCGCTCTGCATGGCCGACGAAACAAAACCCGGGCTCATCAGGACCATACAGCAGTATGGCAAGCGGCTCTTTGGTTTTGTGCGCGGCAGGGTCCGGTCGGAAGAAGACGCCGAAGACATCGTCCAGGAAGTATGGTACCAACTCAGCAGGCTGACCGACCTGGAACAGATCGAGAACATGAGCGCCTGGCTATATCAGGTGGCCCGCAACCGGATCACGGATAACTACCGGCGCAAAAGACCGGAACAGCCGGAAGATTTTTCGGATGGCGACAACGAGGACGGGCTCTACCTCCGCGAGTGGTTGCTGCCCGAAGAAAGCGACCCGGACGCCGCCTTTTTCAACGAGCTCTTTTGGGATGAATTGATGCGCGCCCTCGAGGAAATGCCCGAAGAACAGCGCAACGTCTTCGTGTGGAACGAACTCGAGGACATGACGCTCCAGGAAATCGCCGATAAGACCGGCGAAAACATCAAAACCGTTATCAGCCGTAAGCGATATGCCGTACAACGCCTGCGCACAAGGCTCCAATTTTTATACGACGAATTAAACGACATGGAATAAGATGAAAAGATACAACAACTACCGGCCCTTCCTGTTCCCGCTCATCATCGGCCTGTTCCTCCTGGCTTCCGGCGCGGTGATGTTCCTCTGGAATTATGCGCTTCAACCCGTCGTCGTCGGGGTGTCTGCCCTCAACTACGGCCAGGCCATGGGGTTGTTGTTGCTGTCGCGGTTGCTGTTCGGCGGTTTCCGCATGCGGCCGCCCGGCGCCAACCCGATGCACGGCAGGAAGTCGCCTTTTTTCCGGGAAAAATGGATGAATATGAGCGATGAAGAGCGCCAAAGATTCAAGGAAGCCTGGCGTAAGCGATGCGAAAAATAATTTTTTTCAAAAAAATCACTTCCGTTTAAAGTAATTTCTCCGGTGCTCCGTCTTCCCTTATAAAGAAAGCATTCATTCATCAAACGGAGATCACCATGTATCATCGACCTCGTTTTCCATTTTTCGGCGCCGCCTTGTTTTTCGGCGCATTGATCTTTTTTGCCCCTCCATTGCTGCTGGCTGTTGCCATCGGGTTTCTCGCTTTTCGCTTCTGGGGATTCCGCAGGTTTCGCCGCCACGGAGTCGCCGCTTTTGCCGATAAAGTCCGGCATATGAGCGATGCAGAATACGAGCTTTTCCAGGAAAGGCTGTCCATGCCCTGCCGCCATTGGAGAAATCAACGCCGCGAGAGCGAGTTTGTTTAGCGCAACACCAGGATTGCAAGTCTTAATTATCGTTCACCTTAAATAAGTTTTTCAACATGTTTGGACACTGTGCTGCAGGCCGTGCAAGAGACTACGGCCGTGCATACGGGAGGCATTGGCATCCCGGAAAATTCGGAAACTTCGCTTCTTTCGGCCCCAGAAGGCCGAAGCACAACATTCCCGTCAACATCGAGGAAACGGACACTTCCTATGAGATATACCTGTACGCACTGGGATTCGATAAGGAAAACGTCACCGTTTCTGTGGTCAGAGACGTCCTGTACGTCAGCGGGAAACGCACCGT
The DNA here is from genome assembly GCA_020636325.1 of Lewinellaceae bacterium. Classification (GTDB taxonomy): domain Bacteria; phylum Bacteroidota; class Bacteroidia; order Chitinophagales; family Saprospiraceae; genus JACJYC01. Next base: position 226,220 of record JACJYC010000002.1, on the reverse strand, counting down.
GGAGGAGGGGTTCAACCCCAATTTCATCCACCAGGAATACCCCGTCAAGGCATTTGAGAAATCCTTTGTCCTCAACGACAGCGTTGATGTGGAGAACATCAGCGCCAAACAGGTCAACGGCGTACTCATCATCACCTGCCCGAAACTGCCGGAAGCCCAGCGCCGGGAATACGATGTGATGGTTGCCTGACGGCATGTAACCTGCTGACATAGGAGGCCCGTCCGAAAGTCTGCCGTTCTTGAGGCAGCTCTCGGACGGGCTTTTTTTTAGATATCGTGCAAGATCCGCACCCGGGCCGTCTGCTGCCGCAAAATGCAGCCGTCGTCCGAAAACAAGGTGACCTTCAGGAGCATATCCTCCACTACATCGACAGGAGGCGCTGACGGCGCGACCGTGACGTTGATCGCGGCGGGCAGCGGCGTCAGCCTCACCGGGGGCGCAGGCGCGGAAGTCGCCGTAGACCCGTGCGTAGCCTGTACTTTCAGGGTGGCATATAAAGCGCCGGTAACGGTCGGGCTGCCTGCAGTGACGTTAAAGGTATGGGTGATCGGCGGCGGGGCAGATTCCGTGATCTGAGCGGGATCGGGCGTTGCGACCTGGACGTTAAAGAACAAATCGCTGGGCGCAAAAATAAAATCTTCGTACAGGTTGTTCGTCAGGTTGACGTCCGTAAAATTCCGGCCCGTCGAATCGATCTTCATCGTGAGCTTGTACAGCCCGCAGGGGAGGACCTGGTTGAGGTTGGCCGTAAACAGGGCCGAATCCCGGGCGGCTACCGGCGAAGGCCCCGGCAAAAGCGTATCCACTACTGTATTGCCCGTTGGGGCGTATCCGATACTGCCCGTCAATACGGCCTGGAAGGCGTACTGTTCGATCACCACGCGGACCTTGCAGGCGGAACCTGCGGGCAATCCGTTGGCTGAGAAATTCCGGATTTGTTTGCTGACCGATTGCAGTGTATTGCCCCGCAGGACGTAAACCGTATCCGCAATTCCGAGGTCTTCGATTTCCATGGTGTCGACGACACCGGGTAAGATCGCCGGCGCCGTTGAAGACCATGCAAGGTCGACTTCAACGGGCGGTTTCGGGCATCCGAAAAAGAGCAAAATCAAGGGAATAAACCATAGGAGATGGTTGACGATGGGTTTCATGGTTTTGGGTTTTAAATGATAAAAAGATGGTATTCAGCTCAATATACAATTTTTTTCCCAATCCGGCCCATCCCCTCAAAAGTAAAACCCCATGCTACTGGCAAAATTTAACAGGTCGGATGATTAAGTGCCGGCGGGAGCGATTGAGCAATACCTTCACCCACTCTCCCGCTCTCTTAGTCTCCTACTCTGCCCATTTTGTCCGGCAGTCTGATAAAAACTACCTCCCGTGCAATATCCGCACCCGGGCTCGTTTTTCCTGGAACGCGCCGCCATCCGCGGCATAGAACCGAAGCAATATGGTCATCTCTTCCACCGACCCCGCCGGCGCTGACGACGGCTGAACCGCAATATCGACCTCTGCGGGCAATTCCGGGAACCGCATGCCCCGTACCGGCGCGGAGGTAGCCGTAGAACCCTGCGGAGCTTTCACTTCCATATCGGCATAAATGACCCCGGGTCCGTCGGGTGTTGCCGAGGAGACCCTTAAAGAAAAGGCCACCGGCGGCGGGTTGGCCGCCCGGATGGTCATGGTATCCGGTGTGAGCCACTGCACATTGAACGGCTGCCTGCCGGAAACGAACAGGAAATCCTCGTACAGGTTGTCAGCCTTATGGACATCATCGATGTAGCGGCCGGTCGAATCGATCAGGAAACTCATCTTGTACAATCCGCTGGACAATTGGCGGTTGAACCGGACGGTAAACGTAGCCCGGTCTCCTTCCAGAATGGGTAACGGCCCTTTGATCAGGCTGTCGAGGAGGGTGATGCCGCCCGGCTCAAAACCGACCCCAAACGGCAGATCGGCGCGGAATTTATACGGCTCCAGCGTCACCCGGACGGTATACCTGGATCCGGGAGGGAACGGGTCGCCGTACAAATTGAGGATCGTCTTGCGGACGGAACCCAGCAGTTTGCCCTGCAGCTGAATTGCGCTGTCGGCAATCCCGATCGCATTCAGGTCCAGCGCGCCTACCGGCCGGGGAAGGATCACGGCGGGATCGGCCGACCAGCGCAGCTCGGCCCGGGTCGTCGGCGGCGCACAACGGAAGCAAAGCGCTGCAAACGGGATCAGGCCGATGAACAAATAGATGATGTGTCGCATAGTGTTGGGTATTACTGATAATTTTTGTCTGTCGCCTTTGCGGAGGGCCTACCTTTGCAAAAAATCAACCATGCAGATATCCCCGCTCGAGGCAAAGGACCTTGACCTGATCCCTGAAATCAATCCGCCGGATTGGGGGGATATTTCCCAGGTATTCCGCAGACACCTGGACCAGGATTACTTTTATGCGATCAAAGTGACTGACGAATCACAACTGATAGGTGTCGGTGAACTCATGATCCTTGAAAATTCGGCCTGGCTGGGGAATATTGTCGTAAGGGAAGCTGCGAGGGGACGCGGCGTCGGCAAAATGATCACCGAACACCTGATGCAAAAAGGGATATCCAAAGGTAAGAACCTTTTTTTATTGGCCACCCCGGCCGGCGAAATTATCTACAGAAAACTGGGTTTTCAGGAATGCGGGCGCTATCTGTTTTTCAAAAGGCCGGAAGGCTCGTTCCCGGCCCCCACCCGACCCGATCCGAACATCCGCCGGTTCGATCCGCTTTTTTTATCCGAAATCCTCCAGATGGACCTTGCGGCCATGGGCGAGGATCGAAGCCGGGTACTGATCCGGTTTCTGTACAATGCCTGGGTATACACCCGGGACAACAGGCGCGTTGAAGGCTTCTACCTGCCCGATCTGGGCGAAGGGCTGGTCATTGCGCAAACCGCTGCGGCCGGCATGTCGCTCCTGCAACTGCGGGAGGGTGCTGGAAAACCGGTGATCGTGATCCCGGAAGAACACGCCGAACTGGCCGGTCGCCTGACCGAACGGGAATGGACCGTCCTGCGCCCGGCCTATATGATGCGGTTTGGTGAAATGAAAGCGTGGAAACCCGGAATGGTCTACAGCAGGGTCGGCGGGTACCTGGGTTAACGGTTCGCGCGTTCGAACTCGATCCGGAAAACGGCCCCGCTCTCCCCGTTCGTACTCAGCGAAAAACCGAATCCGTGGTTGATCAGGATCTCCCTGACCAGGATCAATCCCACACCCTGCCCGCCGCTTTTGGTGCTGAAAAAATAGGCAAATACCTCTTGTTCCTTATCCGGAGGAATGCCCGGCCCCGTATCAATAATCTCTAAACGGACCGGATTGCGCTTCAGCCCGATCCGGATATCGCCTGTTTTTTCAATGGCCTCGATCGAGTTTTTAAGGATATTGATGAGAACCTGTTCCATTTGCCGGACATCCAGGCTTACCCGGATGGGGTCCTCCGGCAGGTCCAATTGAAAACGGATCTCTTTTCCGCCCGTTTCAAACGACATAAACCGGGCGACCCGCCGGATCATTTCCGGCAAATCCGTCCATTCGGGGAGCGGCGCGGGCAACCGCACCACATCGGCGAAATTGACCATAAACTGGTTCAGCTTCAGATTGCGTTCGCGGGCGATCTGGATAGCGTCGCTGAATTCTTTCCGGATTTCTTCCGGCAATTCCCGGCCGTAAACGCCGAGCGAGTCCAGGATCGAATTCACCGGACCGATTGAATTGTTGACTTCATGGGCCATCATGCGGATGACGTTCCCGTAGGCCTTTTTCTCTATTTCCAGTTTTTCAGCCGTCAACTCCTCGATCTGGAGGTAGTAGTTCGGAAATCCGCGGTCGATAAAATGAGATTTATGGCATTTGTAGGTTTCAATGCCGTTGATACGAATGGTGCAGGAGGCGTCTTTTTCCAGTTTGGACAAAGCTTTCAGCAGGGGCGCCTCCCATTCATCCGGAGACTTCCCGATCAGGTCTTTTTCATTCATTTTTAACATAGCCACCGCCCTGGGGTTGCAGGAGGAGATCCGCCCTTCCAGGTCCAGCTGGATGATGCCCGTGGGGGAGGACCGAATGAGCTTTTCGAGCAGCAGGTTCTTTTCGACGGTTTGCGTCCGTTCCTGTCGCAATTCATCGATCATCCGGTTGTAAACCTGGATCAGGTGGTCCATTTCAGGCTGACCGATTTCCTGGAACTTGACCTGAAAATCCCGGTCCATGATGGCATTTACGCCTTTGGAAATGAGCTGAACCGGCGCCACAAGGGCTTTGTACAATCGGAAAAAAAAGTAGGCGGAAACCAGGAGAACGGCTTCAGATCCGATGAATAGCAGCTTGTTTTCATCGAAGATGAAGAAGGTCAGCACCAACACGACCAGGTGCAGCGAGGCGATCAGCAGAATGTATCGGCTCCTCAACTTCAATTTAGTCATGCGGAATGCGGTATTTGTCCAGCCGTCTGTATAGCGAGCTCCTGGTGATCCCGAGTGCAACAGCCACCTTGCCGATATTATTGCCATGAAAATCCATGGCTTTCACGATCATTTCCTTTTCCATATCTTCCAGAGAAATGGAGCCCACTTCCGGAAAGGCGGCTTTATGGACCTTGCTGCCCGCGGGGTCGAGGTGATCCCGGAAATCCTCGGCTTGCAGCTGGTCTTTTTGGGTGAGCAACACGGTGCGCTCTACCAGGTTTTTCAATTGCCGCACATTGCCGGGAAAGGGATAATGCTGCAGCCACTCTGTCGCGGACTTGCTCAGGTGCACACCGGGCCGCCGGTACAGGCGTTTGAGGTTTTGAACGTAAAAATCAGCCAGTTTCGGAATGTCGGCAGGTCGCTCCCGCAAGGAGGGCACCCGGACCGTAATGAGGTTGATCCGGTAAAACAGGTCCTCCCTGAAATTTCCCGCGGCTACTTCTTCCGACAGGTCGCGGTTGGTTGCGCTGATCACCCGGACGTCCACCCGGCGGCTGAAGCTGCTGCCCAGCATTTCGAAGCTCCGGTCCTGCAAAACCCGCAGCAGTTTGACCTGACTGGACAGTTCCAGTTCTCCGATCTCATCCAGGAAAATGGTGCCGGTATCGGACAGCTCGAAACGGCCTTTGCGGTCGTGCCGCGCATCGGTGAACGCGCCTTTTTTATGCCCGAACAATTCGCTTTCGAACAGACTCCCGGAAATGCCCCCGAGGTTAACCTTGACAAACGGGTTCTGGCGGCGGCTGCTGTTCTGATGGATCGCCTCCGCGATGAGTTCCTTGCCGGTCCCGCTTTCCCCCAGGATGAGCACGGAGGCATCGGTGGGGGCTACCCGGCCGACCGTTTCCAGGACCTTGAGGAATTCCGGGTCCTCGCCGATGATGTGTTCAAAGTGGTAGACTTCATCCAGTTTTTTCCGGGAATGGCTCAGCGTTCCGGCGTCGGAAAGGGAGAGGATGGTCCGGACGGAATTCAGCAGGTGTTCATTGTCCCAGGGCTTGCTGATGAAATCCCTGGCGCCGGCTTTCATGCCTTCGACGGCCAGTTGCAGGGTGCTCCATCCGGTAATCAGGATCACGGGAATGCCCGGGTCGTATTCCAGGATGCGCCTCAGCAGCGCAAGGCCTTCCCTGCCGGAGGTGTCCACGCTGAAATTCATGTCCAGCAAAACAAGATCGGGGCGGTTTGCCCGGATATGATCCATAGCTGTCTGAGGTGTTTTTGCACCGGCGCTTTCCAGCCCGTTCTGCAAAAACAACAACCTCAATGAAGCCAGTACCGCTTGTTCATCATCAATGATAAGGATCATACGCTGTTGCCGCCGAATACGGCGGGTTGATTCGGATATCCCGGATTTCAAGTGAAATTATACAAAAAACAACAGGTTTTATCCATGAGCCGGCTTTTAATCGGTAAATCATCCGTCTGCGGCTTATTCGTCCCTCAATGCGACAGCCGGGTGCATCCGGGCGGCCTGAAGGCTTGGGAAAAAAGAACAAAGAAAAACCAGGGAATAAATAACGAGCATGCCGGCCAGAATGGCTGCAATATAGACCTCTGTTGCGACCTTGAAGACGTGTAAAAGCGGAAACTGAACGGCAAAAAAGACACCCAGCAGCAGGCTCAGGGTTGCGAGCACGGTCATTTCCCCGATAAATTGGGAAGCAATCTCTTTTTGGGTGGATCCCATGGCGCGCCGCACGCCGATCTCCTCGCGCCGTTTGCCGATATTCTGCCAGAGCACCCCAAACAGGCCGAGCGCCACATTAAAGACCAGGAACAGCCCGATTATGCCGAAGGCGATCAGCGGGATCAGGCGCTGCCTGATATTGGTCCGGCGCATTTCCTCCATGTATTTGATCTCGATCGACCAACCCGGCGCCAGCCGCTGGAAATCCTTCAGCAATTTGGCCTCAAATGCCGCGCCTGCCGACGATTTCACCTTCAACAGCATCCGGGGCGCCGGTTGCCGGGTGGCCATTCTTAAAAAAACGCTGTTGTTGCGGCCTTCCAGGTCGCCGCCGAACCGAAAATCATCCACAACGCCGATGATCTTTCTTTGGGTATTATCGCCTTCAATGATCGATTTTCCAAGCGGCGAATCCGTGCCGAACATCGCCTTGCCGAACGACCGGGTGACAACCGCCGGCAGAACCGGAGCGCTTTCATCCTCCTCCTCAAACCACCGCCCTTCCTGCAGGTGCATGCCCATGGTCTGGAAATAGCGGTCATCCGCAGTGAACACATAGGCGCCTTCGCTCTTTTCTTCCGTTTTGAATCCGGTGAAATTGATGTAGTTGGCAAACGGCATGACCTCATTGGAAAAAGCAAACCGTTCAATTTCCACGTGCCCCTTCAACTGATCAACCATCGCCTGCTGAATGGTTTCCACGTCTTCTCCCGGCGTATCGTTCCAGTTCAGGAAAACCGCCCACCTGTCTTTGTATTCAAACCCCAGCGGCTGCAGATAAAACCTGAGGTAAAAGAACCCAAAAGTGAAAACCGCGAAAAGGACCATATAGGAAAACAGGATCTCAAACAGAATTCCCAGGTTTTTCCGCTTTTGGTTCCAGATCAGTTTGAACAAGTGCCGGATCATAGTTCGTGGTCTTTTAAGGCGTTAACAATCTTGAGCTTGGACATTTGGAAAGCGGGCAGCACCCCCGAAAGGATACCGAAGAAAAAGCAGAGGATCACGGCGACGAGGAAGATCCTGAAATTGATCGACAAGCTTGCGTAAGGGATCAACCCGCTCCCTTCAACCCATTCCAGGATGCCGGCTGCCAGGACCAGCGCAATGATGCCGCCGACCAGGGTCAGCAGGATATTTTCTACGATGAACTGCACGACCAGGGTTGAAGAGGTGGCGCCGAAAGCCTTGCGCACGCCGATCTCAGAAGAGCGCTCCATGATCCTGCTGGAATTCAGGTTGACCAGGTTCAAGGCGGGCAGCGACATGAACAGCACCATAGCCGTCACCAGAATAGCTGTTAATTTGGCTACCGGCGAGTTGTCTTCCCCGAAAACGGTCGATGCGATCATTTCATACGGGGTGGATACTTTCGACACCAGGAACTTGTATTCTTTGCGCCAGTCTTCCAGCGGGGGTATTTCAATCCGGCTGACCATGGATTGGAACTCCTCCCGGATCCTGGGCAGATCGGATTTGCTGCGCGCCAGGATGATCCCGAAGTAGGGCCCCAGGAAGATCTTTTCCTCCAGGTTGGATTTGGAAGTATTGTACGGCGCATAGATGTCGGAAAAGGTGATGAACCTGGCCTGGGAAACGTTCCTGACCACCCCCGAAACCCGGTAACGGGTATTATCGGTCTCGATCCACTGTCCTGCCGCCTTTTGTCCTTTGCCGAAATAGGCGTCCCGGGTAGCTTCGGAGATCACCGCGACATATTCGTTATTGTCGATCTGTTGCTTGTCGTACGGGCGCCCTTCCAGAAAATCGAAATCATTCGCCTTCCAGAAATTCTCACAGGTATACTTCAGGGTCAGCGACAGTTTTTTGTTGCCCACAAAAGTGTTGGTCAGCTCGCCATGCGAAATGAGGGCGACGACCTCGGGCGTTTTCAATTGTTTCACATAATGGTCGAGGTAATAAAAACTGGCCTGCTCCTGCCAGGACCCGTCCTTGCCGTTATCCATACGCACGCGAAGCACATTGAGGGTCCTGTCCCTGAAAGTCTCCGGATAATGGGCCCCCAGGGCATGATCGATCAATGCCGCCAGCACCAGCAGGATCGCAATGGTCAGGCTGATGCCGAACAAACTGACGAACGTGAAGAACGGATTGCGTTTCAACACCTTCCAGGCTATTTTGAGATAATTGCGCAGCATATTCAACTGATAAAGGATTAATAAATTCGCCGCTATCGCCTCCCGGATAACCGCTCAACCTCGCGGGTTCATGCCTCATAAGCCCCCCCCTTACGACTCACGACTTACAACTTACGACTTACAACTTACGACTTACAACTTACAACTCACGACTCCCAATCACATCACCTGGCTGCCGTCGAACAACCGGACGATGCGGTGGGCCTGGCGGGCCATGGTTTCGTCGTGGGTCACCATGACGATGGTCGTCCCGTTTTCCTGGTTGAGCTGGAGCAGGATTTCCATGATCTCCGCGCCCATGACGCTGTCGAGGTTTCCGGTCGGTTCGTCGGCAAGGATGATGGACGGCTGGCCTACGATGGCCCTGGCGATGGCGACCCGTTGGCACTGGCCGCCGGAAAGCTGGGTCGGAAAATGCTCCATCCGGTTGCGCAGGCCCACCCTGGAGAGGGCTTCTGCCGCCAGTTGCCGCCGCTCCTTCCCGGATACCCGCCTGTACAGCAACGGGATCTCCACATTGTCCATCACCTGGAGGTCGTTGATCAGGTGGTAGCTCTGGAAAACAAACCCGATATGCTTGTTCCGGAACCGGGCGAGCTGTTTGTCGGAATAGCCTTTGAGGTCCGAGGCGTTGATCGATACCGCGCCGTCGGTCGGCTCATCCAGCAGGCCCATGATGTTGAGGAGTGTACTTTTGCCGCACCCGGAGGGCCCCATGATGGCCAGGAATTCCCCGCCCGCGACCTCCAGGTTGATCCGGTTCAACGCCACCGTTTCAATGGATTTGGTCTGGTAGACCTTATTGACGTTCTGCAAAGCGATCATGCTGTTTGCGTTTATTTTAATTTTTGTGCCTTTTCAAAATCATAAAGCGTGAACAGGCGGACCAGGTAATAACTCCGCCAGTAATCCCGCAGCGAAAGGACATAATCCCGTTTGGCGCGGTCTTTTTCCTGCAGCGCGATCACCAGTTCGGTGATGCCGAGGTTTCCGGCGATGAAGCGGTCCTGGGCGATCTGATAGCGATCCTGGGCCAGCTCATCTACTTCCCTGTTGAGGTCCACCTGGGTATAAAACCGGTGAAACCTGCCGACCTCGGTCAGCAATTGCTGCTCAAAGTTGATCCGGTCCTGTTCTATTTCCGTCAGCGCCAGTTGTTGGTTGGCCCTGGCAGTTTCCAGTTGCGACCTGGAACGCCCCCAATCTACGATCGGAAAATTAAAGGTCAAAGAAAGGGTTTGCTGGTCGGGCGGATTCCGGTAAATATCGCCGATCCTGTCGCCTGTTTTGGCAAATCCCAGCGTTCCGGTCAGGCCGGCAGAGAACCCTGTGCTGCCCTTGGCCTGCGCAACTTCCTTTTCCGCCTCCAGGTCCCGGCGGGCAAAGGAAATGGCTTCCGGCCGGTTTTCCAGGGCTTCTTTCAGGGCGGTTTCTTCCCGGACGTCCACTTCCCGGATGTTTTCCGGAAGGACCAACCGCACGTCCGTCAAGTCCCGGAATCCGATATAGGATCCCAGGTCCAGTTCGGCGGTCTTCAGGTCCTGCTGTGCCTGGGCCAGCGCCTTGGCGGCCTTCAGTTTTTCAAGTTTCAGCTGCAGCAAGTCATTCCTGGACACCTTGCCGAGGTCGTATTTCTCGCTGGTGATGCGGAATATGGTGTCGGTATTGGCCACATTTGTTGCTGCGATGGCATAATCGATCTGAGCGATCTGCAGGTTGAAAAAATAATCCAGGGCCGTCACCCCGACCTCTTCCATATTGGCAACATAAGCCTGTTGGGATTCCCGGTACCGGAGCGGTTCGATCCGTTTATCCCATTTCAGGGGGTTGTACGCAAATATGGGCTGGCTGATGCCGAGTTGAAGCGGTATGCCGTTGTAGAGGGTATTGTCCTGGTTCAGGTCGTCAAAACGCTGCAGATATGTACCGATGAAGAGGGCGCCGCCCGTAAACGCGATGGGTTGGCTGAGGCTGACCTGGCTGATGTAATTGTTCTGGGAGATGGATTGGAACCTGACCGTACCGTCGGGTTGAATGACTTCCTTGGAAGTCCGGCTGAAGCCCGGCGCCTGGCCGCTCCAGGTGATGCTGGGCCGGTAGTTGGATTTGAAGGCCCGCCATTCCCAATAACGGGTCACTTTTACGGTATTGGCCTTCCGGGCGGCTACCGATTGCTCCCGGGCCAGATCGATTGTGCGCTCCAGGCTCAGGGTGCGGGTTTGGGGCCAGATCGTTATCCGGACCAACAGCAGCAGCAGGATCAGGTAGCCTCGTTTCATGGCCGGTTTATCTTTAGCTGGGTGAGGTGTTCGTAACGGGTCATATCGCTGATGATGACCTCTTCGCCTTCCCGGATATTCTGCTCAATCTCGACGAAGTCAAAATTGCTCAACCCGACCTGCACCGTTCGGCGTACGGCCCGGTCGCCCTGGATGACAAACAAGGCTTGGGTCGGATTTCCGTTGAACGCAGGCCCGTTGGCCACCCGGACGGCCGCTTGTTTCGAGCCCGTGACAATATAGATCTCCACCCGCATATTGGGCCGGAGTTGCGGATGATCCGGCCGGTCCAGTTTGACTTCAAAAGTCAGGATATTGTTCTCAACGGTCGGCCGAACGGTAGAGACCGTCCCTTCCGTTCGTTCGTCCCCGTTGAGTTGCACGATTACGGGCATGCCGGCATGGATCCGCTCGGCATAGGCGTTCGAACAGGTACCGACGATCTTGAACCTGCTGAGATCGGCAATCCTGGCCAGCACGTCGCCTTCATTGACCGCCGTGCCCAGGTTTTCATTCACCCAGGTGATCACCCCGCTGCGGGAGGCCACTACGTTTGCGCGCTGCAGTTTTTCTTCCATGGTTTTGAGAGAACTGCCCTGGATCTCGGATTGAAGTTGCAGTTCCCGGATGCTGGTTTCTGTTTGCTGGCGGTCGATACCCAGCCCGAATTCGAGCTTTCGCTTTTCGAGCCGCGCCATTTTGAGCTTGTTGGCCTTGAGATCCACCTCTTCCTGGGTGCCGCCGCCGATCTGCAGCAGTCGTTTGGCGTCTTCCAGCTCCGTTTCCATCTGCAGGATTTCCAAGGCCTTGATGGAATCGGTGATCTGCAGGTCGAACGAGTTCTTCTGCAATTCCAGCCGGAGTTTAGTGATCCCGTTCTCTTTCAGCTCCTTCTCCTGCCGGAGTTTTTCGTAATCCAGCAGGGCAAAAGACCGGTCGAGCGCCAATATCGCGTTCCCCGGTTCAACCCTGGAACCGGCGCTCTTCAGGACCTCATCGATGTTTGCCTGGATCGGACTGGTGATCACCTGCTCAAATTCGGGAATGACTTCCCCGGTAGCGGTCACGGAGCTTTCTACCGGACCTGTCTCCGCCACAGCCGTCAGGATCTGGCGCGGGTCGAGGCGGCTTTCAAACGCCTTGCGAAGCCCCCATATCAGCACCAGCAGGAGGAGCAATCCGATGCCGGTAAAAGCTATCAGCCTGATCTTCCTTTTCCTTTTGGTAATGTCCGACAATTCTCTGTCCATACGCCGTTTTGATGTTGAACAGATAAGTGCCAAAGGCGTGCCAAGATTTAATAAATTGACTATTAATTATTTACAAATAACAAACATTGTTCTTTTTGCCCGAAATCGGATACTTTGTCCGGAATCGGAAAGTATTGGGTCCCGCAATATGCGCTTTGATCGCGCTTTGCGCCCGGGGTGCATTTATGGATTACGAAACAACGGGTTATCTTAGCCTGGCAAAAAAACGCTTATGCATTTAGACCAGAACAATACGAAAGAACTGACCGGTTATCTTCGTCATACCGGCCTGATCCTGCCCGGCGAAACGCTGACCGGCGCGGAAAAGGCAGGGGAGGGCAATATGAACTACACCTTGCGCATCCGGACCGCAGACCGGACCTTCATTCTGAAACAGGCTCGTCCGTATGTCGAAAAATACCCTTCCATTCCTGCGCCGGTGGAGCGCGCCGGTATGGAAGCGGCCTTTTTTAAGGTGGCCGGCGCCTGGGCCGGGGTCGGCGAATTGCTCCCTTCACTCCTTTTTTTCGACCCTGAGAATCATATCCAGGCCATCGAAGACCTGGGAGAAGGCGCCGATTTCACGGCGTATTATAAACGGGAAAATCCCTTTCCGGAAGCCGTACTGGGCACTTTGACCGGTTTTCTGAGGGCGTTGCATTCCAATAGCGCGGCAGCTTCACCCGGGGTCGACTTTTCCAACCGGGCCATGCGGGAGCTCAACCACCTGCATATTTTCGATTTCCCCTTCCAGCCCGATAACAAATTCCCGCTGGAGGATATCCAACCCGGATTGCAGGCCGCAGCGGCGCGCACCATTTTCAGTCAACCCGGCCTCCGCGAGCGTACCCTGGCCCTGGGGCAGCGCTATCTTGCCGACGGCGACACCCTGCTGCACGGTGATTTTTTCCCCGGCAGCTGGCTTTGGACCGATAACGGCGTATTTGTGATTGACCCTGAATTCTGTTTCCGCGGCGAATCGGCTTTCGACCTCGGGGTATTCCTGGCGCACCTCCGCTTTTGCGGGATAGAATGGCCTCGCGCCATAGCGGCGCTGGAAACGGGATACGGTGCGTTTGACCGCAAGGCCGTGCAGGCGTTTGCAGCCGTTGAAATCCTGCGCCGGCTGTACGGCGTAGCCCAGTTGCCGCTGGATATGACGCCGGAGGAAAAGGAGGCGTTGACGCTCGAAGTGCTGCCGCATCTGGCCGCCTGAAAGCGCAATATTTGGTGATTCTATATTTTTGGAGGTATCTTTTTCAACTGCTGCAGAGACTAATAAAAGGGGATGGCTGAGTTGAGCGACCGGCAATTATTGGATGGTCTGGCGCGATCGGAGGGCCAGGTGATCGACCATTTCTACCGGCAATTCCTGCCGGGCCTGATCCGGTATGTCACCAGCCGGGGAGGAAAGGAAGCCGACGCCAGGGATATTTTTCAGGAAGTACTCCTGGCGCTGTTCAGAAAAGTGCGGAGCGACGCGAATTTCGAGATCAGGGCCGGTTTGCAAACCTACCTGTTTTCCGCCGGGAAATACCAATGGTTTACGCGGCAACGCAGGACGCAAAAAATTGAGCCGCTGGAGGAAAACCCCGGGGATTGGCACGTGCCGGAGGACATCCGGGACACGCTCCTGGAGGCCGAACGCTTTCAATTGTTCCACACTTGCCTGGAAAAATTGGGGGATACCTGCCGGAAAATTCTCGGGTTGTATTTTCAGCGGCAATCAACGGATGAAATTGCCGGAAAGCTTGATTTCTCTCCGGGGTATGTGAAAAAGAAAAAATTCGAATGCAAGCAGGCATTGAAAGAAGCCATGCAAAAGGATCCCAGGTTCCCGTTTTTATAAATATCACAGCATGCAGCAACAACAGGACGAAACGATCGAGAAATACATGACCGGCGCAATGAACAACGACGAGCGCCGGGCTTTCGAAGAGCAGATGGCCGGCGACCCGGAACTGGCCGAAGCAATCCGGGTCGAAAAATGGATGCAGGCTGCCGCTGCGGATCAGGAATGGATCGCCCTGCGCCGGCAACTGCAGCAAGCGGATCAAAGGAGGGCCGGCACAAAGCGGCCCTTTTTAAGACCGGTCTGGATCTGGACGTCGGCTGCGGCTGCGATCCTGCTGTTGGCGGTCTGGAGCATCCTGCACATTGGCCGGCCGGCTTCTCCGCCTGACTATACCGCCTATTTTGAACCCTATCCGCTTGTGCTGCAACAGCGCGGCGAAACCAGTGACCGCCCCGGATTGCAGGAGGCCTACAGGTCGGGAGATTTTCAAAAAGCCGTTCCCCTGCTGGAACAATGGGCCGGTCAGGATCCCGGCGATATTACCCCTGTATTCTACCTCGGCATTGCCCAATTAGCCGACAATCATCCTGAAAAAGCGACCGGCTACCTCCAAAAAGCAGCCGCCTCCGAGACTGCATTCGCCGAACAGGCGGGGTGGTACCTCGCCCTGGCCTGGCTCGGAAGCGGCCGGCAGGAAGAAGCCGTCACTCAATTGCAGGCGATCATCAGGGCCCGATCCTATCAATGGGAAAAAGCCCGGGAATTGCTTGCTGTTATTGAGTCGTAAGTTGTAAGTCGTGTAAGTTGTAAGTCGTAAGTTGTAAGTCGTAAGTTGTAAGTCGTAAGGCGACGGCGGGCAGCATGCCAGTCTTTCAGTTGGCAGTCCCAGTGGAGCACCAGCATCCACACGCCTCAGCGTGGCATATCGCATCCACCACGCCTCAGCGTGGCAGCGTATCCAGCATCCAGCTTACCAATCCCTACGTTGCACTTCGGGCTAGTAATCTGCCCCCAGCCAGCATCCCCCGCCCGCCATAGCCCTGAGGCGACGGCGGGCAGCAACCAGTTCCAGTATCCAGTATCCAGCAACCAGCACCCAGCATCCACCACGCCTCAGCGTGGCAGCATCCACCACGCCTCGGCGTGGCAGTATCCAGCAACCTACTCCATCGGCACTTCCATCAGCAGCAAGCGCGCATCCGAATCCGCCGAAATGGTGATTTTATCCGTATCCCAGACGCCGAAGCCGTCGCGCGGGGCGAGATGCCGGTCTTCAATGCTGACCTCGCCGTCCAGCACAAAAGCGTAGACGCCGGTCCCCTTTCCGTGCAGGGTGTATGCTCCGGTGTATCCTTTTTCCAGGTTGCCCATGTGAAACCAGGCGTTCTGGTGGATCCACACGCCGTCGTCTTCCGGGTTGGGAGAAAGGACCTGGAACAGCTGGTTTTTCAATCGGCTGTTCTGCAGGGTGATCTGGTCGTACCGGGGTTTGACGTTTGCTTTATCGGGAAATACCCAGATCTGGAGGAATTTCACCTCTTTGTCGGCATTCTTGTTGTATTCGCTGTGGAAGATGCCCGTTCCGGCGCTCATGACCTGTACGTCGCCTTCCCGGATCACAGTCGTATTGCCCATGCTGTCCTTGTGTTCGAGGTCGCCTTCCAGCGGTATGGAAATGATTTCCATATTGTCGTGCGGGTGGGTGCCAAACCCTTTGCCCGGCGCTACCCGGTCGTCGTTCAGCACGCGCAGCGCTCCGAAATGGACGCGTTCGGGGTTGTAATAATTGGCAAAGCTGAAGGTATGACGGCTAACCAGCCATCCGTGGTCGGCCAGTCCTCTCGTATCGGCTTTATGCAGTATGGATTTCATATCTGTTCCTTTTAATGATTGAAATTGATACTGCAAATTTCGGCCGAAATGCACCCTGGATAAATAGAAAAAACCGGGAAAGGATTGTAAAAATCAGGGATGCGAAGCCGTTTTGAAGGCCTGCGCGGACTGGCCGGTCATTTTTTTGAAGAAATTGCTGAAATAGGCCGGATCGGAAAACCCCAGTTCAAAGCCGATCTGTTTTGTGTTCAAATCGGAAAAAAAGAGCAACCGGCGGGCTTCGGTAGCGATCCTTTCCTGGATGAATTCCTTGGCGGTTTTGCCTGTAAGCGCCTTGACCGTATCGTTCAGGTGACCGGCGGTTACGGCCAGCCGTCGGGCGTAGAAACCGACCTGGTGCCGGCTTTGGAAGTTTTCTTCGACCAGTTGTTTGAAATTGCGCAAAATGCTGATGCCGGCTTGCACGGTTTGGGTGTTCTCCTCCCTGACGAGCGTACAGGCGTTGTTGCAGATGATCAGGAACAGCTTCAGACAGGCGCCGATCGCCTGGTAACTGAACCGGTCAGCGCTCCGCTGATATCCGGCCATTTTGGCGGCCAATGCCGTCAGCTCTTCCATTTGAACGGGCGTCACTTCCAGCGGGGGTGAAAACCCATAGGCATTGAACAGGTTGATATCCGTGATGAAACAGTCGTCGATGCCGTTTTGAAGCAAAAATCCCGGCGAGAAAGCGATGACGCTTCCCACGGGTTGCCGCTTTGCGACCAGTTGGTGCACCTGACCCGGCGTGATGAAATACACCTGCGATCCGGCCAATGCAAATTCGTTGAAGTCGACAATATGCCTGCCCTCGCCGGATTCTACCAGGATGATGGTATAATACCCATGCCGGTGCGGCGCGTCCGGCCGGCCGTCAGCTTTCTCGTAGATGGCCTCCATCCTTTTCAGTTCAAAGGTCAGGTTGCCGTCTTCCGGATTAATGTCGGCGTAGGTCTTGATCATCCAGTCTGATTTCTTCGCAACAAATTTAACAGATTAGGCCGATTTGTTAACACGCTTAGCTTGCAAATAATTAGTAAAACAATTAATTTTGTCGTACCAAAACCCTCACAACCATCCATGCATGCCAGACAAAAAAGCTGAACAATCCGGTTTTATCCTGGAACGGACCGCCAAGCGCATGAAGCAGCATATCCAGCAGCAATTGGCGGCCGCAGCAGCCGATATCACCGTCGACCAGTGGATACTGATGCAGGAACTGGAAAAAACGCCGGGCGTCAGCCAGCTGGAACTGGCCCGGGCAACCTTCAAAGACGCGCCCACCGTCACCCGGATCATTGATCTGCTGTGTGCGAAAGGGTTGGCCACCAGAACCCCCGACCCCAATGACCGGCGCCGGTTTATCATCCAGCTGACACCGGCCGGACGCCAAAAAATCGAAGCGGTTCTGCCCATAGTCAAAGCCGCCCGCCTGAAAGCCTGGGCCGGCCTCGACGACCGGCAAATGGACCAACTCACCGAAATCCTGAACCGCGTTTTTGAAAACCTGAACCCCGGCGACAACGGATCAATGTAAATCGAATCAAATAAAGCCATGAAACAAGATACTTTTCCAATCAAAGGCACCGATCATATCGAATTTTATGTCGGCAATGCCAAACAAGCAGCACATTATTACCAAACCGCCTTCGGTTTCAAACTCACCGCTTACCAGGGGCCTGAAACCGGCGTCCGCGACCGGGCTTCCTACGTGTTGGAACAGGACAAGATCCGCTTTGTCCTGACCTCGGCGCTTGATCCGGATCATGCGATTGCACGCCACGTTGCCCTGCATGGCGACGGGGTCAAGGTGCTGGCCCTCTGGGTCGACGACGCCGAATACGCCTTTCATACCGCCCTGGCCCGGGGCGCCCGTCAGGCAAGACCCCTGGAAACCTTCCACGACGAGTTCGGCGAGGTCACCACGGCTTCCATCCATACCTACGGCGATACGCTCCATACCTTTGTGGAGCGGTCGAAATACAACGGCCCGTTTATGCCTGGGTTTGAAGCCCGCACAAGTACCATGAAAACGGAACCCATCGGACTGAAATACGTCGATCACTGTGTCGGTAACGTCGAATTGGGCAAAATGAACGAATGGGTGAATTTCTACCAGGATGTGATGGGCTTCAAACTGCTGGTCACGTTTGACGACAAGGACATCTCCACCGAATATACCGCCCTGATGAGCAAGGTCGTGTCCAACGGCAACGGCTTTATCAAATTTCCCATCAACGAACCGGCGGACGGCCGCAAGAAATCACAGATCGAAGAATACCTCGATTTTTATCACGGTGCGGGAGTCCAGCACATCGCCGTGGCCACCGACGATATCATCCATACCGTTGACGAGCTCCGCAACCGCGGCGTGGATTTCCTTTACGTGCCGGAAACCTACTACGAAACCGTAGTGGAACGGGTCGGTCATATTGACGAGGACCTGGAAGACCTCCAACGGCTCAATATACTGATCGACCGAGACGAAGAAGGCTACCTGCTGCAGATCTTCACCAAACCCGTACAGGACCGCCCGACCGTTTTTTATGAGATCATCCAGCGGGTCGGCGCCACTTCGTTCGGCAAAGGCAACTTCAAGGCTTTGTTCGAGGCCATTGAGCGGGAACAGGAGCTTCGGGGCACGCTTTGAGTGAGGAATCGAGGAATCGAGGAATTGAGGAATTGAGGAATCGAGGAATCGAGGAACTGAATTGGGTCGGTTCCTCGATTCTCGTTTATTTGATGATGTCGAATACGCGGGAATATTTGATCGCAAAATTGCGGCCGCTGATCCCGAATTCATCGCGGCCTTCGTTGTACACCACAAACAGGCCGGTGTTGGCCTGTTGGAGCCATCCGAACCGGATATTGGCCGACCAGACCTCGATGACGCTGTTGTATTGCACCAGGCTTTGGACGAAAATCCGGGGAGTGAATGAGTAGGACAACCGGCCGCCGAAGAGGAAGGTGGAAAAATCGCCGCCGGGCAGGCTGATGTCGTTATGACTGAGCGTGAACGCCGAATTGAACCGGTCGCCGAAACGCACCCGCATTGTCCCGCTGTTGGCCAGGCGCCGGCCGCCGAAAAAACCGCCCAGCACCGAACGGGTATCAAAAGAGATCCGCTTGCTGGGGTTGGTGATGAACAGGATCTGGGCCTCCCGGTGGCGGTAGGCGCCCGCTGGGATGGTCACCCCCTTCGAGATCTCAAACGGTTCCAGAACGCCTTCCGTTGTAAAATTGATGCCGGTATGGATCTCCAGTCCGCTTTCGAATTCCCAGTGATTGTCGACATGCAGGAAGCCGGTTACCAGGAAGCCGTTGAAATCGGTGTACTGCCGGTAGGAAACGTGGGGCCTTAATTCCAGCAAACCGAATTTGCCGTTGGGTCGCAACCGGTACAGGACCAGGACCTCGGGTTTGCGGAAGGATTGCCGGAGCAGGAATCCGACCTCAGGGTTGAAACCCTCTCCGACTTCGGTATAGGCCAGGTTGACATTGAGCTGGTTCCAGTCGTAGGTCGCCTGGAATTTGAAAGCGTGTTCGTTGTCGTCGATGCCGGGAGTTTGACTATGGGCATAAAACCCGGAAAGGAGCGCTTTTTTGCCCAGCCCGACCTTGCCGTCGGCGGCATAGGTGCGGTTGTAATCGCCGGAATCTTCACCCAAACCTTCCCGGGTGATGAACGCCGCGCCAACAGCCGATCGCTTGGCGAATTCCTGGCTGACGCGGGCCACGGTAAAGTTATTGGGCTGGATCTCAGCTTCGGAAACATCATCCGTAAACATGCTCAGAAAGCCCACGTTGGTTCGTTTCACCTTGCCGGACAACCTGGCGCCGCCGATGATGGGTACCTGCTGCCCGTTGTCGCCGATCCCGATGCGGCGGCTGAAAAACAGGTCTACCTCACCGGGACTTCCGACGCTGAACAGGCCGGCGTTTTCCAGAAAGAAGGGCCGTTTTTCGGGGAAAAAGAGATTGAACCGGTCGAGATTGACCTGCTGGTCGTCCACTTCCACTTGCGCAAAATCCGTGTTATAGGTCAGGTCCAGGGTCAGTGCAGGGGTGATGCTGTACTTCAGGTCGGCGCCCGCTTCGGGTTTGAATTCCGTTTTGACGGGCGACTTTTTATAATCCCTTACGGCTTGTCCGAGCACATAAGGGATCAGTTTGAGGTTGCCGGGGCTTACGAGGTCGAGCCCGGTAAGGCTGCCGGCCAGTGAAAGGCGATTGAGGTCGAACCCGAGGGGCATGGGCGCCCAGAAAACGATTTCGTTGGTCTTCCGGATATTGCGCTGGAAATTGACGCCCCAGGTCTGGTTTTTACCGGGCGCATAGCGCAAGGTGCGGAAGGGAATGGCGAACTCCGCGCTCCACCCGTAGTCGCCTACCTGCGTTCTGACCTCCCAGGAGGCGTCCCAATTGATGTTCACACCGCCGATCGTGCCGCCTTGCTGGCGGTTGGCGTTGTTGTTGCCGACGCCTTCGTTATTGATCTGCGCGTCGTATTCCACACCGATGGAGTTGGTGCCGAAGACAAATCCGTTCTGGTTGTCGCGGTAGGTGTCGAGGATGAACTGGAAGCTGTCCGTATCGTCCAGAATAGCATCTCTTCTGGCATCGGACACCACCAGTTGTTGCGGTTTGGCGTCGTAACAAACGACGGCCAGGTAAAAGGTCTCTACCGAGTAGGCGATATAAATGGCTGTTTTTTCCGTAGCCGGCCGGCCTGCATTCGGCTGCAGCTGGATCAGCTGGCCGAAAGAAGGTACATTCTGCCAGGCTGCGTCGTTCAGGACTTCGCCGTCGACGGCAGGCAACTGTTCCAGAAAAACGGCCTGGACCGATGGGCGCTCGGTTTTGCCGAGATCATACATGGCGGGTTGGGAAACAGCTGAAAAAGGCAAGCTGGACGCCAGCAGGGCGCAGGTTAGTAAGGTGTTTCGGTGCATGGTTTCGTTTCGTTTTGACCTATCCTGTATGCTGTCTGTTCAAATACCGAAAGGTATCCGGAAACGAAAATAACCAAATATTTAATTATCTCAGGATCATTTTTCCGGTGGCCCAACGCCCGTCGCGGTCCGTGATCCGGTAGATATAGAGGCCGGCCGGCAGGTTTTTCCGCTCAAAGTAGTAGGTCTGATCCGTTATGGCTTCCGGTGCGCCGACCCTGCGCCCTGAGCTGTCATAAACCGACAGGGTTGCTCCCCGGATGCCCGGATCGAGGTGAAAATACGCGCCGTCCAGAACCGGGTTGGGGATTACCTGAACGGGCGCAAGCCGGTCCGCGGGAGTGGAAACAGCGTTCACCAATCCGGTCGTATCGGTTGTGAACATGGCTACCATGACCATCATCTCGTCGTTGGAGGTCGGGCCGAAATTGACCGATGCCGGACCGTCGTTCATCCAGGTGGCTTCCTGGATCAGGCCGTGGTTTGAATCGATCGTAAGGGGCGCCAGCGGCGAAAAGTACCGCATGGGAATATGCTGGTAGTTGAAGAACGGCGACACGCAACCGGGTATCCCCAGGGGGCAGGAGGCATCGTAGATGAGCTCGCCTTTTTGTCCGCCGGGCAGGCGTTTGAATACTTTGTAGCCGGTACCGTATTTATGGGTATGCCCCATGATGCCCCAGACAAAGATCTCGCCGAAATTGATATTGATGGTTTGGCTGTGGGTGATCAGGTCGCCGTTGTTCGGGATCGGAATGTTGTAGTTCGGGATCAGTTGGGTATGCATTTCCTGGATGGCTGTTCCATGGGGTTGGGTATAGATGTTGACATAAGCCTCGGCCTGGTAGGGCAATACGGAGGAGTAATTGATATAGTGTGAATTGAGGTCGAGCACCAGGTCTTTGTCCCAGGGAAAAGCGGTTCCCTTGGGCAGGTCCAGGTCGATGGATTCCTGTACGGCGGCTACGAGGCTGATATTGGAGTGGTCGGCGTTGAGGCGGTAGCCGGCCGGGATGCCGGTGCTGCCGCCGGGCATGAAGTCATAAATGATGAAGTGGTGGGAATACGACCCCATCATGATCTCCAGCCGGGTAACCTCGAGGTTTTCGGGCAGGTCCAGTTCGTGTTTCAGAAAATATTCAAGCTCGCCGCCGGGCGGCAGGTAGAACGGGCCCATTTTGAGCTGGAAGCCTTCATCGGGGGCAGGGGCTTCGGGGGCGCCGGCTGGAAATGCCCGGAGGCCGCCGTTGTTGTAATAGTTGGTCAGCAAGGCTTCACTGACCACCTCTCCGGTTGCAGGCGCCCCATAAAGGACCCATTGGCGGATCAGCTCCTTTTCGACGTCGGTCAGCGCCGGCTGGTTGTCGGCCGGCATCGGCTGCATTTCCTGCGCATGCAGTTGGATGGTGGTTTCCAGGCCGTTATTGATCTTGCGAAAAAGGAAACTGCGGTCGGGCCTGCCGGGGTAGATATACTTATACCCTTTTCCTGCCGCATAGGTATTGGCCGGCGTTTTCAGGTACAGGTTATTGTAGACACTCTGGGCCCTTGCCGCCTCGGTGGCGCCGGCTCCTTCGAGGTCGAGGCCTGCTTCGGGGCTTGCGTGATCATGGCAGCTTGCGCATTTTTGCTGGAAGATCTGATAAACGCGAAGTTGGGTAGCGGTTTGTGCCCGCAGGAGAGGCAACAGTGCGGCAGTGAGCGCAAGGCAGAGCAGTGCTTTTTTCATCTTTTCAGTTTTGAAGATCTCATGGAGGAACATGAAACGGATTCCCTTTATTTAGACCTTCCCGGCGCAGGGAGCGTTTAACCGGCGGGCCTTTTATGGCTGTTTTGCCCCTAATTTCCCTTTTCGGGCCTCATAGTCCTGGATGAACTCAGCCACGATATCATCGATAATATCTTTCAGCATGGCTTTTTCGAGGCGGGCGATGGTGCGCAGTTTTTCCAGTTTTGAGGGATCAAAGGCGAAGGTGACGCGTCGGGTATTCGGGTCTTTTACGTCTACGCTGGCCGGTTCGAGCGTACTTCGGATGAGCATGTCCAGGCTGCTGCGCGGCCGTTTGGGCCTCGGCGTTTTTGGGGCCGGATCAGCCAGTTGGTTTTCAAGGGATTCTTCAAAAGCTTCGGCCAGGAAGGACTGAAGGCTGGCGGTAAAATCCTTTTGGGCGTTCTTTCTGGCATTATGCTGCGATTCGTCGGCTTCGGCTCCGGAAACGCTGACCCCGGGCGAAGCGGACTGTTCCTGTTCCACATCGCTGAACAGGTCCATGAGGTTATCCGTAAATCGCTTTTTAGCCATATATATTCAAAAATACAAAATTATTCCACAGGTTGACTGGTCCGGCTCAAAATTTCCTGGCAGACCGCCAGGTAATCCTCGGCGCCGGCGCTGGTCGGGTTATAGGAAAAAATATCCTGTTGCTGCGCCGGCGCTTCGGCCAGGGCCACATTGTCCCGGACGTAAGATTCGAAAACCAGCTCGCCGAAATACTTTTTGATGGTTTCGACGATATCCCTGTTCAGCACCTTCCGGCTGTCGTACATGGTAGGGATAACGCCGCCGATCTCCAGTTTCTTGTTAAGGCGCAGTTTGACCTTCTGAATGACCTGCTTGATCTTGGCCAGCCCCTGCATCGCCAGAAATTCGGTTTGCAGCGGGATCAGCACGAAATCACTGCAGGTCAGCGCGTTCAGGGTCAGCAGCCCCAGCGAAGGCGGGCAATCGATAATGATAAAATCATAGGCATCCTGCATGGGTTCGAACAGCTCCCGCAGGATGTATTCCCTGCCGGCCTCGTTGATCAATTCCATTTCGGCGCCGGACAGGTCAAGGTTGGACGGAATGACATCCAGGCCAGGCCTGACGGTAACGGGCGCCAGATCCGCTTCACCGCGCATGGCGTCGTACAGGCTCGTTGGCTGGCGGCCGATACCCAGCGAAAGAGACAGGTTGGCTTGCGGATCCAGATCGACCAACAGGACGCGTTTGCCCAAAACCACCATGCCGGCGCCGATATTGATCGCGCTGGTGGTCTTTCCGACACCGCCCTTGTGATTTAATAAAGAAAGAATAATTCCCATAAAATCCTTGTCGTTACAGGCACGAAAATCCGGCCTATTATTCCCGGGTTTCGCCGCACGTTCCGGGCTTAAAACCCGGCAAATATAAGGTAAAAATATCCTTTATAAAAAAAAGTTGGTTTTATGCAATAAGGCCTTGAAATTTGGAGTTTTAAGAAATGTAACAAAAACAACAACCTTTTGCCAATCAAAGCCATATCTATGCAGCAAAGCTTTACATCTGAACAACTTATCCAATACCTTTATCACGAAACCTCTGCCGCTGACACACTGGCGATCAGCGATGCATTGGACAGCAACTTCGAGTTGCGCGAAGAATATGAGGATCTCTTCCAGGCATACCTGGAGCTGCCGAAAGTTCAATTCGGCGCCAACCCGAAAATCCTCAAAAACATCCTTTGCTACAGCGAAATGACGGCCGTAGAACGTCACTGCTAGGATTCGGATAATCCAGGTATCAAGAAAAAGCCCTTCCGCGTTTGTGGAAGGGCTTTTTTGTTTAAAAAAAATTCCGGGAGATCCTGATCCGGTGAACCGGCGCTCCCGGAGGCGCTTCGTGGGATTATTTTAAATTGTTCAATTTCTTCTTGACATCCTCGACGGTCTTCTTCTGCAATTCGATCAGGTCCTGGGTCGCTTCCTGATCTTTTTCATTTTTGGCAATCTCTTCTTCCGCCTTGCGGATCGCATCGCGCGCCTTTTCGATCTCCTTATGGTAGCGGTCGTTGGCGTTTTGCAGTTTCCGCATTTCATTTTCCAGGCGGCTCAATTCCTTCTCCTGGTTGTCCAGATCGACCTTTACAGAAGCCTTGGCCACTTCCAGGGAATACCGGATCAGCATTTTTTCAGCGTCGGTGTACCGTTCGGGATAATTGCGGGAAGACAGGAATTCGCTGCCGAGATCTACCCAAAGCGCAATTTCAACCGCATTCTTGCTTTCCTTGAAGACCGTATACAGATCGACGGACTGACCCTTGCCCAATGCCGTAATCTCGGCATCGTCCGCCAGCCATTCACCGGTCTTACGGTTCCATTTCACCTTGGAATCGTAAAAATCGTTCATGTAATCCTGCCAGATCTTGTTGGCGAATTTTTCGTCCGTATTCGGCAATTCCAGCACAAGGGCGGTCTGCCTGCCGAGGCTCATGTCCCGGGCCTCTTCCCTGACTTGGGCATTCGAGGGGGAAAGGGTCAACAAACTTGCGGCAACTCCTGCCAGAGTAGTCAATATTATTTTCTTCATAGTAAACGCATTTTGAGCATAGTTACAAATTTTAGACGGGCCAGGTTGAGGTCAGGTCACATTTAGGACCGGTTATCTTTCTGCGGGACGATGATCTTCAGGGCCGTCGGCAACAGGCTGATCCGAACGGGCGTCTCGCCCAGAAACTCGCCGTCGGCTTCCACCAGCGTCGGCATTTCACCCGGGGCGGTCTCCACCCTGATCTCCCGGCAATGGTGGGTATGGATGCGCGGATGTTGCCCCAGAGAGCCGTTGTAAAACCGCCAGGTATTGATCACCACCGTCCATTTGGACACATTTTCGGCGTAGGTCAGGGCCAGCAATCCGTCGTCGGTGACGGCGTGCGGAACCAGTTGCATGCCGCCGCCGGAATACCGGCCGATGCCGGCGTTGATGGTGTAGAAACGGTCTTCCACGGTCCGGTCGTCGAACGTCAACCGGGCCTTCCGGAGTTTGTACAGGAACAGGCACCGAAAGATCATGAAGAGGTAATAAAGGCGGTTGAGTACCGGGCTTCGCCTCGCGCCGACAAACCGGACCACAAACCCGTCGTAACCCAGCCCGGCGACATTGACGAAAAATCGCTGATCCTGCCGGCCGTCCCTGAAAAAGCTAACCAGGCCGACATCCTGAAACGTGGTATGCCCGGCTTCGACCATGGCGATCCATGGCTCCGTTTCAATGGGGATCCGGTGGGTGCGCCGCCAGTCATTGCCCGTCCCGAAAGGCAGCAGGCAATAGGTGATTTCGGCGGGCGGCACGTGTTTTTGGCGGAGGATGCCGTTGGCGGCTTCGTGGTTGATGCCGTCGCCGCCGACGGCGATGATGCGGCGGAAGCCCCGGGCAACGGCCTCTTCTGCGAGTTGGGCGGCGTGCCCCGGGCCGTTGGTCATGGCGAATTCCAGGTCGGGCCAGGTTTGCCGGAGCCGCCGCTCAAGGGCGGGCCACCGGCGGGCTGCTGCGCCGTTACCGGCTACCGGATTGACGATGAAGAACCAGTTGTTGTCCGCTTGGGCCATAGGTGTGTCGAACCGGGTTTTTAGCCGGCTTCCGTATGCTCGATCAGGATTTCCAGGATTTTTTTCGCTGCAAAGGCGATTTTGGTGCCGGGGCCGAAAATGCCGGCTACGCCTTGTTGGTAGAGGAAGTCATAATCGGCGGGCGGAACAATGCCGCCCACAACGACGAGGATATCCTCCCTGCCCAGTTTTTCGAGTTCCCGGATGGTTTCCGGCGCCAGGGTTTTATGGGCGCCGGCCAGCGAGGAAATGCCCAGGATGTGGACGTCGTTCTCGGCAGCCTGCCGGGCCGCTTCCGACGGGGTTTGAAACAGCGGCCCGATATCGACGTCGAACCCGAGGTCGGCAAAACTGGTTGCGATCACTTTGGCGCCCCGGTCGTGGCCGTCCTGGCCCAGTTTGGCCACCATGATCCGCGGCCGCCTGCCGTCCAGTCCGGCGAAACGATCGGCCAGCGCGCGCGCCGCCAGAAAGTCGTCCTCCTGGCTGATCTCCCGGGCATACACGCCGCTGACTGTCCGCGATACCGGTTGGAACCGGCCGAATTCTTTTTCCATAGCCATGGATATTTCGCCCAAAGTCGCCCGGTGGCGGGCTGCTTCGATGGCCAGTTCGAGCAAATTGCCTGTTCCGGTTGCTGCGCATTCCGAGAGGGCGGCCAACGTTCCCGCAACGGCCTGTTCATCCCTGGAGGCCCTTATGTTTGCCAGCCGCCGGATCTGGGATTCCCGTACGGCGCTGTTGTCCACCTCCAGCAGTTCCAGGGGCGTTTCTTCGGGCGGCGGGAAAATATTGACCCCCACTATATGATCCTTTCCGGCGTCGATGCGGGCCTGTTTTCTGGCCGCGGCCTCTTCGATCCGCAATTTGGGCAATCCGTTTTCCAGTGCTTTGGCCATGCCGCCCAGGGCTTCCACTTCTTCGATAAGCGTCCAGGCTTTGCGCACCAATTGCCCGGTCAGGTATTCCACGTAATACGACCCGGCCCAGGGGTCGATCGCCCGGGTAACATCCGTTTCCTGTTGGAGGTATAATTGGGTATCGCGCGCAATTTTGGCGGAAAAATCGGTCGGCAGGGCGATCGCTTCGTCCAGGGCATTGGTATGCAGCGACTGGGTGCCGCCCAAGGCTGCGGCCAGCCCCTCTACGCAGGTGCGTGCGATATTGTTGTACGGATCCTGGGCCGTCAGGCTCCACCCGGAAGTCTGGCAGTGGGTCCTGAGCGCCATCGATTTGGCCTTTTTGGGGTTGAATTGCTGCACGATCCGGGCCCAAAGCAGTCGCCCGGCCCGCATTTTGGCGATCTCCATGAAATGGTTCATGCCGATGGCCCAGAAAAAAGAAAGCCTCGGGGCGAAATCATCGATGTCGAGCCCGGCAGCTACCCCTGTGCGCAGGTATTCCAGCCCATCGGCCAGGGTGTAGGCCAGCTCGATATCGGCGGGCGCGCCCGCTTCGTGCATATGGTACCCGCTGATGCTGATGGAATTGAACCTCGGCATCCGGCGGGCGGTATAGCCAAAAATATCGGCGATGATGCGCATGGACGGCCCGGGGGGATAAATAAACGTATTGCGGACCATGAACTCTTTGAGGATATCGTTCTGGATGGTGCCGCTGAGGGCTTCCGGGGGCGCCCCTTGTTCTTCAGCCGCGACGATATAAAAGGCCATGATGGGGATTACAGCGCCGTTCATGGTCATGGACACCGACATTTTGTCCAGCGGAATGCCCTCAAAAAGGATCTTCATGTCCTCCACGCTGTCGATGGCTACGCCGGCCTTGCCCACGTCGCCCCGTACGCGTTCATGGTCGGAGTCGTAGCCCCGGTGGGTGGCCAGGTCGAAAGCGACGGACAGCCCCTTTTGGCCCTGAGCGAGGTTGCGGCGATAGAATGCATTGCTTTCTTCGGCGGTGGAAAAACCGGCATACTGACGGATCGTCCAGGGGCGGATGGTGTACATGGACCCGTACGGTCCGCCCAGGAAAGGCGGCAAACCCGGCGGAAAACCAGGATGATCGAACCCTTCGAGGTCGCCTGCCGAGAAGGGCGAATGAATGGGGATGCCTTCGGCGGTTGCGGCCTGTTCGCCGGCTTCCGGCGTTCCGGTGGTTGGCCGCCGGAACGGCTGATCGGTCAAATCTGGTCTCGGCATAGGGCTGTACAGTTATCACCCAAAGGTATAAAATTTGTATTGGACGGTCATTCGCCGCCCAAAAAGCCTTTAATGATCTGCCCGACGGTTGACGCCAGGCCGCTGTTGACGGCAATGACCTGGCGGCCGTGCAGGTATTGGTCGCCCAGGTTGAAATCATATACCTTGCCGCCGGCTTCTTCAACCAGGAAGGCGCCCGCCGCCACATCCCAGGGGCTGAGGCCGTACTCGAAAAATGCATCAAACCTGCCGGCGGCTACGTAAGCCAGGTCGGTAGCCGCCGACCCCAGCCGCCGGATGCCCCGGGTGTGCTGCTGGAAATAGGCGAGAGCCTCAAGGTGACGCGCGCCCCGGCCGTCATCCTGGTAGGGAAAGCCCGTTCCGATCAGGGCATCGCCCAGTTCGGCGGTATCGGTTACGGAGATCCTTCTTTCGTTGCACCAGGCGCCGCTGCCGGAATAGGCCCAGAAACATTCCCTTCGGTTGATCTCATAAACAATGCCCAGAACGGGCTTTTGGCGGACCAGAAGGGCTATGCTGACCGAAAAAACAGGCACCTGGTGCAGAAAGTTGGTGGTCCCGTCCAGCGGGTCGATGATCCATTGCAGGTCTCCGCCGCCTTGTTCTACCGTACCTTCTTCCGTGAGGAAAACAGCCGCGGGAAGCAGGGCGCCCAGTGCGTGGACAAGCAGTTTTTCGGCTTGCTGGTCTACGTAACTGACCAGGCTGTTCAGGCTTTTGGTTTCAATCTGTCCGTCTTCCACCTGGCCCAGTTCACCCCGGATGAAGGTCGCCGCTTGTTCGGCGATAGCCCGGGTGTCCTGACAGATGGCTGCAAGATCCAATTCCATTTTTTGCTGCCAAGTTGCAGAAAAAATCCGGGTATTCCAACCAACCCGCAGGGGTAAACGGGCGCTCTTTGATCAAAACATTGCGTACACCTGAGTGAACAAAGTATCGGATCCCTGAGAACGGGGTTCGATACTTGTTTTTTGATCAATGCTCAACCAATACCCGAGGGTGGGACAGCGCCGTATAGCCTACACCGTACAGCAAAACGGCTGTAGCCACTGCCACGAAGTAGTCCGCTTCCATCCTGTATGATCTGCTGACCAGCAGGAAAACCAGCGATACCGTATAAAAGATGACAAAACCGAAAAATAACCGGGTCGCTTTTTTCAGCCCCTCCAGTTTTATCCGGTTTTCGCCAGAACGGGAGCCGGCCGGAGAAAGCTCTTCCCGCCTGATGACGGCCAGGGAAAAAAACAGGTACAAGCCGATTTGGGCGGTCTGCAGGTACATGACGGCAAACTGCGCGGCGGGCGCCTGTTCGAAATTATAGACTGCCGCTGTCAGGAAAAAACGGATCTTTTCACCTGCCGGCTGAGCGTAAAAAGGCGCCATCAACAGTAAAAAGAGCAGCGCTGGTAAAAAATGGGCCGGCCGTTTCCATCCCTCCCCTGAAGGTTGCCCCAGGAGGGTCCGTACATACAGATAGTACAAAGGCCCGATCACAAAAAGCAACGGGTAGGTGGTAAACATGAGATGCGGCGCCTTGAATAAAAAACCCGATATGGTCAGGGTATATTCCAGTAAGTGGAGCGCAACGGCTGCAAGCAGCGCGGCAAAGATCCTGTTGGCCGCCCGGTTTTCCTTTTTCCGGCCGAGCACAAGCGCCAGCAACAGGCCGTGAACTGCGGACATGAAGATCAGAATCGCCCAGATGTTCAATTGCATAGTTTGAATTAGGATGAGTGTTTAGGCTTGGACTTAGCGTAAAAAAACCATGCCATTTTGTAAAATCCGCAGCCGGCAGGGGCCTGCCCTGCCCGGGAAACCCCGTCAGGAAGGCCCGGAATTGTCTGATTTCGAACACTTTCTGTTCAATTTTGAACAAATTTTGATCACCCTTAAATATTTAAATTGCTTATTACCAATCGTTTAAGCCTAAGGGCATGAATTTTGAGGTTATTTTTGTACGGCAACCTGCTCAGCAGAGGGCAACTTAAACAACCAAAAGGTGTCTTTTCGAAGCAGGGTAAATGCTTAAAATCCGACTGTTTATGATCCGCAACCTGATCGTGACTGCCTTCCGCAGCCTCCGGAAAAACAAATTTTTTTCCCTGTTGAACATATTCGGCCTGGCGATGGGTATGGCCGTTTTCTTACTGATCGCACAGTACGTCCGTTTTGAGCGCAGTTATGAGGCGTTCATTCCGGACGCCGGGCGGATCTACAGGGTGACCCTGGCTTCCTATCTCAACAACGACCTGGTGTTTGAAAGCGCGGAAAACTATCCGGGCGCCGGCCCGGCCCTCAAACGGGAACTCGGGGAAGTGGAGGACTATGCCCGGCTGTACAACCTGGGATATAAGAACAACGTGATCATCACCAACAGGGAGGCCCAACCCGAGCCGATCGCTTTCAAGCACCGGCGATTCCTTTATGCGGACTCTTCCTTTCTGATGATGATGGGATACCCTATGCTCAAAGGCGACCCGGTCACAGCCCTGGCGGAGCCCCTGACGGCCGTTATTTCCGAAAAATACGCAAGGCTCTATTTCGGCGATCAGGATCCGATCGGCAAAACCCTTTTGATGGAGGATGATGATTTCAACAACGAGCTGGTCCGGGTTACCGGCGTATTCAAGGATCTTCCGCCCAATACCCATTTGAAATTTGACGTATTGTTTTCCTACAAAACCCTTTTCGGTCGTTTTGAACGCGCCCCGGCACGGTACGACCAGAGCTGGCAGCGCAAGGATATGTATACCTTCATCCGGGTCAAACCCGGTACGGATATCGCAGCGCTGGCAGCCAAATTCCCCGGAATTATCGACAAATACAGCCCCGGCCTGGGGGAGCACAACAGGAAAGACGTACTGGCCCTTCAGCCGCTGAAAAGCATACACCTCGACTCAGACTTGTCGGAAGAGCCGGAAACCAACGGCGACAGCCGGATCGTGTTCTTTCTCGGGCTGATCGGCTTGTTTGTCCTGATCATTGCCTGGATCAATTACGTCAACCTCTCCACCGCAAGAGCCGTTGAACGCTCCCGGGAGGTCGGCGTCCGCAAAGTGGTCGGCGCCTTGAAGGGGCATCTGATCAATCAGTTTTTGGTAGAATCGGCGCTCATCAACCTGATCGCGGTTTTGCTGGCGCTGGGGTTCACCTTGATCGCCTTGCCCTATTTCAACAATATTTCCGGGCTTTCACTGGATTATTCCTACCTGGTCCGGCCGTGGTTTCTGGCTCTGCTGCTCGGGCTCTGGGTCACCGGAACCCTGCTTTCCGGCATCTACCCGGCCCTGGTATTGTCGTCGTTCAGGCCCATCATGGTGTTGAAAGGCCGGTTCAAAAACAGCTCCGGCGGCGTACTTCTGCGCAAGGGGCTGGTGGTCCTCCAGTTCATGACCTCGGTAGGCCTCATCGCCGGGACCTTCGTCATTTACCGGCAGCTGAAATACATGATCAACCAGGATATCGGGATGGATATCGACCAGGTCCTGGTGGTAGAGCGCCCGGGTATTGCCCCGAGAGACCGGCAGGCATTCAATTCGGCAATCGACGTTTTTCGGGCGGAAACCCTGAAAGATCCCTCCATCGAGGGCGTTTCAGCGTCAGTGACCATTCCCGGGAAACAACGCGAATACAAATCAGGCGTCAAGCGGCTCGGTGCGCCGGACAACGAGGAAGTAACCGTCCGGCTCAACAGCATGGACTACGATTTTCAGGACGTTTACAAGATGAAAACGATTGCCGGGCGGGCGTTCGGTCCGGAATTTCCCAGCGACCCCGACACCTCCGTCATCCTTACGGAATCGGCCGCCAGGCTCATCGGTTTTGAAAAACCGGAAGACGCCATCGGGAAAACCCTGGCCGTTCCGCAGTTCCAATGGAATCCGATCGTGGTGGGGGTCGTCAATGATTATCACCAGGTTTCACTGAAAAAAGCCCTGGATCCGATGGCGTTCTACTGTACGCTGTACGGCGGCGAGTACTATTCCATCCGGTTGCATACCGCCGACCTGCCCGGAACGATCAGCCATATCCGGCAGTCCTGGGAAAAAGCTTTTCCGGGTAATCCGTTCGAACATTTTTTTCTGGACGAATATTTCAACCGGCAATACGAGAACGAGCGCAAATTCGGGAAGTTGTTTACTACCTTCGCCGTACTGGCCATCCTGATCGGGTGCCTGGGGCTGCTGGGGTTGTCCGCCTATACCATCGCCCAGCGGACCAAAGAGATCGGGGTGCGCAAGGTGCTGGGCGCAACTACGGCAGGCATCACCGCTTTGCTCGCGCGCGACTTTCTCCGGCTGGTCCTCATCGCTATCGTGATCGCTACCCCGCTGGCGTGGTGGATCATGAACAACTGGCTGCAGGATTTCGCTTCCCGCATCAGCATCCCCTGGTGGATATTCGCAGTTTCCGGCGGGCTGGCGGTGGTCGTGGCCTTTCTGACGGTGAGCTTCCAGTCGGTGAAGGCGGCGTTGGCGAATCCTGCCGAGAGTTTGAAAAATGAATAGCAAAGCTGTCCGCTTGCGAACAAGATTGTTCGGAACCGAACACTGTTTCGGCCTGCATGTCTTTATAAAAACCTGATAAATAAATCCTTATACCCAGGCACAATTCTTGTAGTACGAAATCCTAC
This sequence comes from Lewinellaceae bacterium, assembly GCA_020636325.1. Lineage (GTDB taxonomy): Bacteria > Bacteroidota > Bacteroidia > Chitinophagales > Saprospiraceae > JACJYC01. Next base: position 193,566 of record JACJYC010000002.1, on the reverse strand, counting down.
GTAAATCACCCATTATGTTCACAAATCACCTTGCCGTTGCGATTCGCAACCTACGGCGCCAACCGGGTTATACGGTCCTGAATATTCTGGGCCTCACAATCGGTATTGCCGCCACGCTTTTTATTCTGATGTACATTGCCGATGAGACCCGGTTTGATGCCTATAACAGCAAAGCCGACCGGATCTACCGCGTTTCCGCGGACATCACCGAGCCCGACGATCATTTCCGGTGGGCCCAGACCCAGGCCCCGCTGGCCCCTCAGTTGAAGGAGGATTATCCGGAAGTGGAGGAATTCGTGCGGTTTGTGCCCAACGGCAAAACCCGCTTTCAGTACAGCGACCGGTATTATTTCGAAGACCGGACCTTCCTGGTGGATTCTACCGTTTTTTCCGTGTTCGACTTTGATTTTTTGCAGGGCAGTCCATCCGATGCGCTGAAGGCGCCGAATTCCGTCGTTTTGAGCAAATCGCTTGCGCAAAAGATCTTCGGCAACAACAACCCCATGGGCGAAGTCCTGAAAACGGTCAGCGGCCGGGATTACAAGGTAACCGGGGTATACAAGGACATGCCTTCCAGCGCCCACCTGATCGCCAACGCCATGATCTCGGCCAATACCTTCCCTTTCCTGACCAACCCCGATCCGGGGTCCTGGGGCGGTTTCGGCAATTACAATTTTGTGCTGTTGAAGGAAGGCACGGATGCCCGGGCCTTCGCTGCCAAGTTGCCGGAGGTGGTCGAGAAATACGTCGCCGTCATTTTCGACGAGCTCAACATTAAGGTCAGGTACGAACTGATCGCGTTGAAGGACATTCACCTCCATTCCAATTTTGAAAATGAACCGGAACCGACCGGCCAGGTGGGCTTTCTGTACATTTTCGGCGCGGTCGGGTTATTCCTGCTCCTGATCGCCTGCATCAACTACATGAACCTGGCAACAGCCCGCGCCACCAAACGCGCGCTGGAGGTCGGCATCCGCAAAGTGCTGGGCTCCGAACGCCGGCAGTTGATCGGCCAGTTCCTTTTCGAGTCGGTTTTGTTTACGCTGGTTGCCCTGGTATTGAGCTTCAGCCTGGTCTTCCTGGCTGTTCCGCTGTTCAACAACGCATTTGACCTGCACCTCGACCGGTCGCTGCTCTGGTCGCCGCAGATCCTGACGGGCGCCCTGGCCATCGTACTGCTGACGGGCATTGCCGGGGGCAGCTATCCGGCTTTTTTCCTGTCGGCCTTCCAACCGATCAAGGTGTTGAAAGGGACCCTCTCCAAAGGATCGGGCAACCCCAACCTGCGCAAAGCCCTGGTAGCTGTGCAGTTCGGCATCACGTTGTTCATGATCATCGGCACCGGCATCATTTACGATCAGATGCATTACCTGCGCACCAAAGACCTCGGTTTCAACAAGGATCATGTTCTGACCTTCCAGCTGCAGGGGCGCGAAGGCCGGGAGAAATATCCGGCTCTCCGGGAAAAACTCCTCCAGAATCCGAGATTCGCGCAAGTGGCTACCTCCACCACTTCGCCGGGCGTGCAGGATTACGGCAAAGCCGTCATGAACATTGAGAAGGCCGACGGCACAATGGACCAGTACGGGGTGGACAACTACGGCGTAGACTACGATTTTTTCCCGACCATGGGCATGACCCTGGTGGCGGGCCGCAATTTCAGCCGGGAATACGGTACGGACAGCCTCGACGCCGTAATGGTCAACGAGGCCATGGTCAGGCGAATGGGGTGGGATGATCCGATCGGCCGGAAATTCCAGTTCGGTACCGAAGATACCATCCCGTTTGTCAAGGTAGTGGGTGTGGTGAAGGATTTTCACCAGCGATCCTTGTACGATCCCATTGAGCCCATTCTGTTCTACCCGAGGAGCAACAACGGCGTTGTACATGCCCGCATATCAGCGAATAACCCGTCGGAGGTTACACAGGCCATAACCGCCGCGGAACAAGTCTGGCGGGAGGTATTTCCCAACGTGCCTTTTGAGTATGACTTCATCGACGCGTCGTTCATGGAGCTGTACCACGCCGATCAGATCCGGGCCCGGATCTTTACCCTCTTCAGCGTGTTGATGATCTTTATCGCCTGCCTGGGCTTGCTGGGGCTGGCCTCCTTCACCGCTGAGCAAAGGACCAAAGAGATCGGCATCCGGAAAGTGCTGGGCGCCGGTACAGGGGATCTCATATACCTGCTGACGCGAAGCTTTGTATTTTTAGTGCTGTTGGCCGCATTGCCGGCTTTCGGGGCTGCCTGGTACTTCATGACAAAATGGCTGAATACCTTCGCTTACCACACCAATATGAATTACTGGCTGTACGGACTGGCCTTTGTGATGGTGGTGCTGATCACGCTGTTTACAACGGGCTATCATGCGATAAAAGCGGCTTTTTTGAACCCGGTTAAGTCTTTACGGACCGAATAACCGTCTGTAGGGAGAGGGTGAGAAAGAGGGAGAGAGAGGGTGAGAGGGTGAGAGGGTGAGAGAGGTGAGAGGGTGAGAGAGGTGAGAGGGAAAATCTGATCAAAGGACATAAACAGGAAGACCATGCTGAAGAACTACATCAAGATCGCGATGCGCAATTTCATGCGCCACAAGCTCTATTCGTTCATCAACGTTTTTGGGTTGGCTGCCGGATTGGCCTTCATCATTCTGATCTATCTGTTTATCCGGCATGAGTTTTCCTACGACCGGTTTCATGAGAACGCCGCCAATATCTACCGGCTGAACGAACGCGAGTTGCGCAAAGCCGGGGGGCAGGAGGAAAAAGACCTGCTCGGATATTACAAAACGACCGGGGACGTCTTCAAATCCGCGTACCTGCCGTTGCCGCTGGGGCCGGCGCTGAAGGAAGCCTTCCCGGAGGTGCAGCAATATTGCCGGCGCGACTATTCCGACCTGGTATTCATGCAGGACAACAAGGTGTTCAAGGAAAAGGTCATGCTGACCGATGCGGGCTTTTTCCAGGTTTTCTCCTTCCCGGTGCTCGACGGCGACCCGGAAACCGTATTGAACGAAAAGAACAAGATCGTCCTGACGCCGGAGATTGCCCGCAAATATTTCGGCCGGACCAACCCGATCGGCAAGTCCCTGACGGTGGTGTTCGGCAACGAAGAAAAATTGTTTACCGTTTCGGGTATCGCAGCAGCGCCGCCCAGCAATTCGAGCCTTCAGTTCTCGGCCGTCATGCCCATTGAGAACAAGACCAATTACGACCAGAATATGGAGCGGTGGGGCTCGTTCAATACCACCTTGTTCCTGGAACTGGCCGACGGCACTTCTCCGGCAGCTTTCGAAAGCAAGCTCAAGGATTTTTCCAGGGACCGGTTTCAGGGTACCGTCGACTGGATCACCAGCCGGACCGGACTCACCGCAGCCGACGACCCGTTCAGCATTACCCTCACACCCCTCACCGGCATCCACCTCGATGCTTCCGTCGACTGGCCCGATACCGGCAATACCCGGAACATTTTGATCCTGAGCGGTATTGCCCTGCTCATTCTGGTGATCGCTTGCCTGAACTACATTGCGCTGGCGCTCACCAGCGCGTCGGGCCGCGTGCAGGAAGTGGGCGTCCGGAAGGTGCTGGGTTCAAGCCGCACGCAGGTTGCCCGCCAATTCTGGGCGGAAGCTCAGTTCCTGGTCCTGGTATCCATCCTGATCGGGATCCTGCTGACGCGCCTGTTCCTGCCGGTCTTCAACGGTTTTGTCAAGCGCGAACTGGTGCTGAACTTGTTGCAGCAGCCCGGCATTCTCATCGCGCTGGCCGTGATCGCGCTGCTCACCGGTCTGGTGGCCGGCGGATATCCGGCAGCCGTATTTTCCCGCTCGAAACCGGTGACGGCGCTCAAGGGGCATTCCACCTGGCGATTACGGCCCAACTTTATGCGGGGTACGGTGCTTACCCAGTTCACCCTGTCGGGGTTTCTCATCATCTCCAGCCTGATCATGTACCGGCAGATGCAATTCATCAACCAGCAGGATCTGGGGTACAACAAGGAGCAGGTCCTGGTCCTGGAAACCAATACGGGTTGGACGGACGAGGGCGAGCGCCTGAAGGATCAGCTCCGCAACGAACTTGCGGCGAACAATGAGGTCCTCAGCGTCAGCGGCACCACCAGCAGCTTCAACCGTGGCTGGGACATCAACGGGTACGAAACGCCGGACGGAGAGAACAAGATGACGTTTGTGTACCGGATCGATTACGACTACCTGAAAACGCTGGGGATCGAACTGGCCGATGGCCGGAATTTCTCACCAGACAACCCGTCGGATGTCACCGAAGGCATCCTCGTGAACGAAGCCCTGGTGAAAGACATGAACCTCGAATCGCCCATCGGCGCCAAGGTGCCCTGGCGCAAGGACCACAACCAGACCATTATCGGCGTGATGAAGGACTATTATTTCATGTCGCTCGACTCGAAGATGATGCCCGTAGTCCTGCACATCAATCCCGAAGAAGGAAAGATCGTCCATATCCTGGTGAAACTGGCGCCCGGGCAACTGCCCGAGGGCATGCAGGCCGTAGAAAAAGCCTGGAAAAAGGTGGCGCCCGAAAAGCCTTTCGAATACACCTTTCTGGACGAGGATGTGGCCGGCCAGTACGAAAGTTATACCCGCTGGATGAACATCGTCGGCATCTCCACGATCTTCGCCATTTTCATCGCCTGCCTGGGTCTGTTCGGACTCGCCGGCATCATGGCTGTGAACAAGACCAAGGAAATCGGCATCCGCAAGGTGCTCGGCGCGACGGTGGCCAATGTTGTAGGCCTGTTATCCAAGGAATTTGTGCTGATCGTCAGTATTGCGATGGTGATCGCCACCCCGGCGGCCTGGTACGCCATGGACAAGTGGCTCGGTAATTTCGCCAACCACATCGACCTCGGCGGCTGGGGGTTTGCCCGCATTGCGCTGACGGCCGTAGCGGCTGCCGCCCTGATCGCCGGGCTGACCGTCGGCGCGCAAAGCGTGAAGGCGGCGCTGGGAAATCCGGTGGACAGCCTGCGGGATGAATGACTTTTCACGGCTGTTCGGGAATATTTCTTGATCCGTGCAACCTTCACAAGTCAAAAACATAGAACATTTCCGCCCCGATCTGGATTGACCGCTCATCGTAACCCGCCGTTTCCTCCGGTGTGCCGTCGAAGGCCTTCGGATCTTCGTAATGAAGCGGTATCCTTATTTCCGCCCCCGGAATGTAAGGGCAATGCTCGTCGGCATCCGAGCAGGTCATGACGGCCGCAAACGGGCCTTTTCGGTTGACGGGATCGTCAAAAAGTTTGGAAAAAGCCTGGATCGGGGCGCCGTCGCCGGAATGGAAAACGCTGTAAACCGGATTAGGCCCGCCCGGGTCAACCACTTTGAAGCCGCTCCTGAGGATAGCCGCAACCGCCCTTTCGTTGAAGGCCGTGACTTCTACCCCGCCGGAGCTGCAGGTAGCCGGGATCCCGAAAAAATCCGCCGCCGTTTGAGCCCATATCTGGGCAAACTGGCTCCTGCGCGAGTTGTGGGTGCAGATGAAATTCAGCTTTATTCCTTGCCCCTGATCGACCTTGTTTTTCAGGTAGCCGATCAGGGGTTGAAGAGCCTTTTTTCGTTCATCCGCGACAGGACGCGACCGCATTTTCTCAATGGTGACAAGCAGTTCCGGCAGCATGGGAAACTTCTTTGGTTCGTTTAACAACAACCTGGGTCGCAGCATGCTTTCTCAACCTGGGCGGCGTCTTCAGCTTTTTCCCGCTTACCGCCCGGTTTTTCCGCATATACCGTGATGCTGAAAATGCCGGTTCCACCCTTGTTGAAGTGTTCAATCCCTTCCGGGGAGAGGTATTTGCCCAGGATATCTTCCGGGATGACAATCGGCTTTTCCTTTTGCAGGGTGATCTGCCGGAAACCGGCATCCCGGATGAATTGGAGGTAATCCGCTTGTTGAATGGCGCCCGCCACGCACCCGGCGTACATTTCGGCGTCTGCGCGCAAGGCATCCGGAAGATCTCCAACCAGGACAATGTCCGAAATGCTGAAATGGCCGCCCGGTTTCAGCACCCTGAAAATTTCACCGATCACCTTTTTCTTGTCGGGTACCAGGTTGAGCACGCAGTTGCTGACAATGACATCGGCCACATTATCGCTGACCGGCATTTCATCGATATCGCCTTCGCGGAATTCGACGTTGTTGTAGCCCAGTTTTTCGGCATTCATCCGCGCTTTCCGGATCATGGCAGGCGTGAAATCAATGCCGATCACTTTTCCTGCGGCGCCCGTTTCATGGCGGGCCACAAAGCAGTCGTTCCCGGCCCCGGAGCCCAGGTCAATTACCGTATCGCCGGGCCGTATCTGGGCAAACCGGGTGGGCAGGCCGCAACCCAGACCCAGGTCGGCATCCTCCACATAACCCTCCGTCCCGGAGTAGTCGTCCATCATGATGTTGTATACCTTGTTGGACGGCGTAGTAGCCCCGCAGCAGGAAGCGGCATTCTCGGCTTTACCCTGTTCGGCTATCCGGGCGTAACGCTCCTTCACTGCATTCTTCAGTTCTTGTTCCGTATTCATGGCTTTGTATTATTGCAATATTACGATGAAAAATGAAAAATTTTTTTAGCAACAACCGCCGGGGTCGCAAGATTTATACTGGTCAAAAAGCGCATTGAACTGGTCTTTGACCTCTGCCCAGCGGACCGGATTGATGCAGTAGTTCAGGCGGGTCCCTTCGACCGTCCCCTGAATAATGCCGATGTCCTTGAGCTCCCTCAGGTGCTGGCTGATGGTGGCCTGGGCCAGGCCCAGTTCCTGCACCAGATCGCTGTTGATGCAGGCATTGGCCTTCAGCAGGTATTGGACGATGGCCACCCGGGCGGGATGCGCAAACGCCTTGGCCGCCAGTGCGATCTCGTTTTGCGTGTCAGAGAAAAGGTCCGTTTTGGTGACGCCCATATTTTATTATTTAATTGCAATATTACGATGAATATTCCGATTCGCCAAATTATTTTTTTTGCCATTTGAACACGCCCCGGACATTCTCCATTTGAAGCATGTTATCCTGCATGGTCAGTGCAAACGGCAGGGAGGTCTGGCCGAGGTGGTATCCGCAAAACGACATCCAGACGTAATCCTTTACAGATTCGATACTGCGGCTCCACTTCACATTGGTTCCGCCGGCAATGCCTTTGATCTTGCTTTCAGACAGGTCATATTCCCCTTTGCAGGTAATGCCGGAAATCGGATTGCCGGTCTCGTCCTTGGCCTGGAGGGCTAATTCCCAGGCAATTTCACCTGTCGGAGAGACGGTCAATTGACCGCTTTTCGCATTTATACCGAGCGCCTCGCCTGATTGCGTATTTTCGGTCCAGGATACCAGGTCGTATGTGCCTGCTATTGATTCCAACGAAAGCGCAACAGCGGGCGTGGGCGGCGGCGAAGGCGGCAGTGATTCGCCTTCTCCTGAACGAGTGGCAAAGAGATAAATCGTAATGCCTCCGGCGATGATGCCGACCAATATCCCTGTGATCTCCAATATCCGTTTCATTTTTCGCTCATTATAGTATATCGTCTGCGCAAATCCTCAATATCCGAGCTCAAGGTAAACACCTTTTCCCCGGTTTCCCACACCAGTTCGGCGTAATTTTTGAGGGTTTCCCGGTGCTTTTTTGTTTTGTCCAGTTCAAAAATGGTGATGATCGATTCCATCATTCTGATGATCACCGAAGGGCTGGAGGCGCCGAATTGCCGGATCTGGTCAAAAGAGGCCTTCAGGTAGCCCTCAAATGAATTGTTGTTGGCCATGATCAGCACCCGGCCGTTATCGTCTTTAACGGTCGCATCGGGGATATAGGCGTTCACCAGCAGGCATAAGGCCGAGGTCAGGTTGTCGATGCAATTGATGGCCGTATTGGGGTCGTTGATGCCGGGGGATAAGGCCTTTGACGCGATTTCAACGATCTGCTGGATAGCGAATTCCGTATCCTGGAAAAACGATTTTTTCCTGAACAGCTGGTAATTCCCCTGGAGTCGCCGCTCCGCTTCGGCATCGATCTCAATATTCCTGCCTGCAAAAATTTCAAAAACGGGCTGTTGTTTTACGATATAAGCCCCCGGCTTTTCATTGATCTTTATTGCAGCCTCTTCTTTCCCGGCAAACCGGATCAGGGCATCCAGGTCGTAGTATTGGATATAACCGCTTCGGTGGGCAAATATGGTCTTGACATGGGGCAGACCAATCGAATCGGACGGCGAAGCGGTCCCTGGATTGTTCTCGTTGGTATCCGGGTACAGCTTTGTTATGCTTTCCTCAATTTCCAGCCTCAGCTCGTAAATGATCTTGCTGGGCTGGATGCTCGTACTGATGTTGTGAATGTAAATGACCAATAAAAAGACATTGAACACAGCGAACACAATGGCGAACAGGATCGAAAAATTGGGGATAAAACCGCCGCGGCCGTTTTCCTCCAGCGCATTGAGCACGAGGATGCTGTACAAAAACAGGCCGATGTACTGCCCCAGCACCACCTGGTTGATGCGCTTGTACATGAAATTCTGCAGCAATCGGGGCCCCAACTGGGAAGAGGCCAGTTGCAGCACTACCAGCGTGATGGAAAAGACCGTCCCGGCAATGCCCGCCATAGCGCCGGCAATGATGGACAGTACGGTTCTGCCGGAAGCGGGATCCTCCGAAAAAATGATCTTTAAAATGCCGCCCGGCCGGAACGGGAAATTGTAGTCGAGGTACAAAAACAGGACCGCAAGCCCGATACTCGACAGCAGGATGAGCCCGGGTACAAACCAGAAACTCGACTGCAGCCTGGAGAAAAAATATCTGATCTTTAAAGACATATCTGCTGAACATCGTCACAAGCCAAAGGTTTGCTCTCTCACCCTCTCACCTCTCTCACCTCTCTCACCTCTCTCACCCTCTCTCACCCTCTCCCCCTCCCCCCATCCTAAGCATTCCTGCTATCCGCCCCCCAGGCCAGTTTGTTCCTTATCGTTTCCAGAAAACCGACATCGAGCAATTGAACGAGCCTGACCGTAAAACCGTTCTTGCGCACAGCCAGTTGGTGCGCCGAGGTGATGGACTCGAAACGGGAGTCGAGCGTGCACAGGAAATTTTCCGCCCGCCCTTCGATCTCAAACGAAATGACCGAATCGTCTGACAGCACAATGGGGCGTACGTTCAGGTTATGCGGCGCTACCGGCGTGATGACAAAATTGCCGGAGTCGGGGAATACGATCGGGCCGCCGCAACTGAGGCTATAGCCGGTTGATCCGGTAGGGGTAGCTACGATCAGGCCGTCCGCCCAGTAGGAGTTGAGGTAGGAGCCGTTGATGTATGTATGAATGGTGATCATGGACGAGGTATCCCGTTTGAGCAGGGCGAAATCGTTCAGTCCGAACGGGATCTCCCCGAACAGCGGCAGGTTGCTGTCCACCCGGATCAACTGTCGCTCTTCCAGGTTGAACATGCCCCGTTGCAGCAGCGAGACCGCTTCCGGAATCCGCTTTTTCTCAATGCTGGACAGAAAACCCAGCCGGCCCAGGTTGATCCCCACAATGGGGACCCCGCTGTTGCGGATATGGGTAACGGCCTCCAGAATGGTGCCGTCGCCGCCCAGTGTGATCACGAAATCGAATTTTTTGACGCTGAAATCCAGGTATCCTTCAAATACGCCTACGTCGCGCGAAAATTTGACCTTGCCCTTGATCTGCGGCAGGTAATCGGCGAATACGTAGGTGTTGATGCCGTCCGCATGGAGCGAGTCGAACAATTGCTGGATATGGGGAATATCCCTTTCCTTGGCTTCTTTCCCGAAAACGACTACTTGCATGGATCAGGGCGGGTTATGCGCCGGCCAAAACGATCGGCTAAATATTGGTATTCAATCGTAAAAATATCCCTTTTTCCGACAAATGGTTAATGCTGTACTGGATTTGGAAGACCATGTTGTAAAATAATATGACATCCAGCCCGGGCCCCCATCCCCAGAGCGGGCGGTTGGCGAAGCTGTTGTCCTGCCCGGTATAGGGGTCGTTGGCATAGGCCCAGCCTCCGTTCAGGCTGAGGTATAACCGGATGGGCACCGACCGGAAGGACTCCAGCGGCATGAGTTTGCCGAGCTTCAGTTCATTTTGCAATAACCGGTACCGCACAAAGGTCCGGGCAATCCCCATGTCGAGGCCGTCAACGAGGTAGAGCTCATAACCGTACAGCGTATTGTAGGAAAAACCCAGCGCCCGGTAATCCGTGAACGGCTGCTTGTCGCGGATAAAGGAATATTTGGCGGAGGTCAGCAGGCCGGCGCTCCATTTTTCGCTCAAGGGAAAATACTTGTTGAAAACCGTCTCGATCGTCAGGGCGTCCCTGTCCTTGAAAATGCCCAGGCCGTCTTTTTCAACGCGGCCGGCAAAAAAGGCCCCTTTGAGCGGATAGGCGGTCACGTCCCGCATGTCGTAAGCAAACCGGTAGCTGAGCGTAAAAAAACGTTGCAGCAGTTTGCCCTCCAGGAAAAAATCCGGATTCAGCTCCTTGGCAACGATCTCGTCGATGGCGTTCTGCTGATAGCGGAGCCGCAAGGTATGAAAAAGGTGGTACCCCGGGCGGTAAGTGATCGCCGCTTCCGAGCGGAAACGCTGGTACAACCAGTCATTGTCCGGATCCTTGTAAAAGAGCTGCTTGTTGCCGACGGTGGCGTAGTTCAATTCCCGGTTGCGGGAATAGGACACCTCGGATTCGATCCCCACGGTTTGCCGCTGATTGATATAAGGCAAGGTGTATTTCAGGGCGTACGACCGGGTATACCCGTATTTGGCGGTCAGCTTGAGGCGGTCTTTTTGCCCGGAAAAATTCAGGTGCGTGAATTCGATGCCGAAATTGACCCGGTCGAGGGAGCGTTTCTGGTCGGTCCACCAGACATTGAAATTCCGGTCGGCCAGTTCGAAAACCGGAACCGGATAGATATACCAGGTTTCGTTGACGGAAATGACGATATGAACCTTGTTGGTGGCGCTTTCCCAGGATTTGAAGGAGATATTTGCCTTGGAAAAAAGGCCGGTATTCATCACCAGTGATTCGCTTTCGAGCAATACATCGTCCAGTTCGGAAAGGGCGATGCTGTCCCCTTCGTGGAATTTCAGCTCGCGCAGAATAATGGCGTCGCGGGTGCGGCGGTTGCCTTCGATGCTGATCTGGTCAATATACACCAATCCCGACTGGGCCGCTATGCCCTTCAGCAATCCAAAAAATACCAGTAACAAAAATACTGCCCTTTTCATACGCCTCTCCCTGTTTTCAACTGCATTATAATCCGACCGGGTAATAGGCAGTCTATATCAATTCCTGGCAGGCCTCGTAAAGATCCTGCCAGCCGTTTCGTTCTCTCACAACGATCTGAAGGTATTCCTCCCAGGCTGTTTTATCCTGGACCGGATCCTTGATGACGGCGCCCGTTATGCTGGCCGCCATGTCCCGCGCTTTCATCACGCCGTCGCCGAAATGTGCGGCCAGGGCCTGCCCGTTTTGCACCACCGAAATGGCCTCGGCCGTACTCAGGGTAGCCGTCGGGCTTTTCAGGCGGGTTTTTCCGTCGGCGGTCTTTCCGCTCCTTAACTCCCGGAAGATGGTCACCAGCCGCTGGATCTCCCTGATGGGCGCTGACCCTTCCGGTAATTCCAACGCCTTGCCCAGCCTGGCGACCCGGTTCTGCACGATCCCGACCTCTTCCTCCATGGACTCAGGCAATGGCATCTGCACGGTATTGAAACGCCGCCGCAGAGCGCTCGACAGCTCGTTTACGCCTTTGTCCCGGTCGTTGGCCGTAGCGATGAGGTTGAAACCGCGCGTGGCCTGGACTTCCTGATTCAATTCAGGTACCGGGAGTGTTTTTTCCGAAAGCACCGTGATCAGGGCGTCCTGCACATCGGAAAGCAGGCGGGTAAGCTCTTCCACCCGCACGATCTTGCCTTCGCGCATCCCTTTCATCACAGGGCTGGCCACAAGCGCCTGCTCGGAAGGCCCTTCGGCGATCAGTTTGGCGTAGTTCCAGCCGTAGCGGATGGCTTCCTCGCTCAATCCGGCGGTGCCCTGCACCAACAACGTTGAGTCGCCGCAAATGGCTGCCGCCAGGTGTTCGGAAACCCATGTTTTTGCCGTCCCGGGGACACCTACCAGCAGCAGCGACCGGTCGGTGAGCAGCGTAGCGACCGCCACTTCGATCAATCGCCGCTTGCCGAAATACTTGGGTTCTATTTCCGTCCCGTCCTTGAGCTTGCCGCCCATGAGATAGGTCACAACGGCCCATGGCGACAGCTGCCAGTTGAGCGGCCTGGGGTGCGGATCGTTCGCAGCCAGGGCTTTCAGTTCCGCCGCGTAGGTTTCTTCGGCGTGGGGGCGCAATATGAATGTGTCAGCCATGCTGGTCAGGGTTGTACATCAAAGATCGATCTCTACGAATACCGGGCAATGGTCGGAGTGGTGGGCGTCGTTGTAATGCCCCGAACTGCGCAACCGGTCGGCGATATTGTCGGTCACCGACTGGTAATCGATCCGCCAGCCTTTGTTGTTCTGCCGGGCGTTGAAGCGGAAGCTCCACCAGCTGTATTCCACCTTGTCGGGATTCAGGGTCCGGAATGCGTCCGTAAACCCGCTGCTGAACCATTTGGTCAGCCATTCCCGCTCCTCCGGCAAAAAGCCGGAAGAGTTCTTGTTTCCTTTCGGGTCGTGAATGTCGATTTCCTTATGGGCGATGTTATAATCTCCTACGATAATGAGCTTGGGGCGTTTGGCGCGCAATTCCTGCACCCATTCAAAGAAGTCGTCGAGAAACACCATCTTGAACGCCTGCCGGTCCTCGCCGGACGTCCCGGAAGGGAAATAGCAGTTGAGCAGGGTCCAGTCGCCGAAATCGGTGCGCAGGATCCGGCCTTCGTCGTCGTATTTGGGAATGCCGCAACCAGCTTCCACCAGATCGGGTTCCCTTTTTGAAAAGGTGGCCACACCGCTGTATCCCTTTTTCTGGGCGGAATGCCAGTTGTGGTGGTATCCCATTTCATCAAATACCCCGAGGTCCAACTGGTCGGGCTGGGCCTTGGTTTCCTGGAAGCAGAGGACGTCCGCGTCCTGGGTTTTGGCCCAGTCGAGCAGGCTTTTGTTCATCGCGGCCCGGATGCCGTTGAGGTTATAGGAGATGATCTTTTGCATCAAAGAAATAAATTTAAGGTCTTACCGGGTTCAGGTTGAATTTATATTCCCTGGGCGGTTCGGCGCCCAGCAGGTTCTTCACAAAATAGTCCCACCGTTTGCGCAACATATAAGGTTCGTTGCCGAAGCCGTGACTCCGGTTGGGGAACAGGACAAGGTCAAAATCCTTATTGGCGGCAATGAGCTTGTCGGCCACCAGGAGCGTATTGTAAACGGGCACATTGCTGTCCATGGTACCGTGGGCCAGCATTAATTTTCCTTTCAGGTTGTCCACGAGCAGTTGGTTGGCCTGGTTGTCGTAATTGGTGGTCCCGTCGGGGTTGGTTTCGAGCAGCCCCTGCCATTTTTCGCCCCAGTCGTCTTCGTAGTTCCGGTTGTCGTGGTTGCCGGCGCCGCTCACGGCTACTTTGAAGAAGTCGGGATAGCGCAGGATGGCATCGGTGGAGGCGAACCCGCCGCCGGAATGCCCGTAAATGCCGGCCCGGTCGATGTCGATCCATGGATAGCGTTCGGCGAGTTGCTGCATTCCGGTGATCTGATCGGGCAGGCCGTTGTCGCCCATATTGCCGTAATAGGCGGCATGGAACGATTTGGACCGGTAAGGGGTGCCCATAGCGTCGATGGCCACAACAATGAAACCCAGGTTGGCAATGGCCTGGTTGTCGCGCCGCCCGGCTGAAAAACTGCGGCTGCCCACGCTGCCCGTCTGCGGGCCGGGGTAAATATAGTTGATAATCGGGTATTTTTTATTGGGATCGAAATTAGCCGGCTGGAACAGCAGTCCGTAAAGGTCCGTCTCTCCGTCGCGGGCTTTTACCGTGATCGGCATCGGCGGCTTCCAACCGGTTGCCTCGAGTTTTGAGATGTCGGCCTTTTCCAGCTGCAGCAATTCGTTTCCTTTGTTGTCGCGGAGTAAGGTCACAGGCGGCTTAACCGGAGTAGAATAGCTGTCAACAAAATACATGCCGTCCGGCGAGAGGCTGATCTCGTGGTTGGCGTACTCCGGGGTCAGCAGATTGGGGTTCGAACCGTCCATTTTCACGCTGTAGAAGTACTGGTAATACGGGTCATTGAATTCTCTGCCGACGCCCAGAAAATACAGGATCCGGTTCTTTTTATCGATGTGGAGCAGTTGGGTTACGTTCCACTCGCCCTTGGTCAGCGCGCTTTTCAGTGCACCGGTCGTCAGGTCGTATAGATAGAGGTGCCCCCAGTCGGAGCGCTGTGAGTACCAGATCACCTCATTGGACTCCGGCAGGATATGCCAGTTGATCTTGCCCATGCCCGATTCGAAGAAGGTTTCGACCTTTTCCTCCAGGATGGTGCGCACGGCGCCTGTTTCTGAATTTGCGATACGGAGGGTAGCGACCTGGTGGTTGCGCGAATTGGACAGGAAGGCCAGTTGCTTGCTGTCGGCGCTCCATTCCACATCCGCGAATCCCTCCCGGGTCGCGATATGGTCGGTGATGGAGGAGCGGTGCGGGTCGGGCGGCATTTGCAAACGCACTACTTTGGGTACGTCCACATGGACCACTACCCTGGAGATGCGAAAGATCAGGCTATCGCCGGGCAGCGGGTATTTCCAGGCTTCCAGTTTGGGGTGGCCCACGTTGGTGCTCACCATATACATTTCGCCCACGCCGCGGCCGTCGTGCTGGAAGGTAGCGATCTTTTTGGAATCGGGTGACCAGAGCACAACGGGCCGGTCGCTCTTGGTCCAGCCGGCATTGTTGGTGCCGTAGCCGTAATCCTCAATGCCGTCAGTGGTCAGCTGGGTTTCTTGCCCGGTAGCCAGGTCGCGCACCCAGAGGTTGTATTCGCGGATAAAGACGGCTTTTTTCCCGTCTGGGGAAGTAACCGAGTTCCGGTCGGGGCGCTCCGCGGCTTTGGCAGTTGTGCATTTGCCGGTCCGGAGGTTATAGGCGTATTGCTTCCGGCCGGCAGCGAAGGTGATGGATTGCCCGTCAGCCGACCAGTCGAACCGGGAAAAAGGCAGATCAGCTGCCTCGTAATTCACCCCGGCGGCTTCAGACAGGGCGGCCGCCAGTTTTTTGTGGTCGAATGCCGGGGATTTGGTCTTTTTGACGGGGTCTACCAGGATGAATTCGGCCCCGTTCGGGGTGGCATTCCGGTACCAGAAGCGGCCGTCGTCCATCCAGTTGGGGCGCACATCATCGTAAAAAACGAGAGACGAAGTATGGGCGGAAAGCGCCTGTTCTCCGCGTGCATAGTCCTCAGCGGTGAGCGCTGCGGGCTGGTAGGGCGTTTGTGCGGCAGAAGGATGGAAAGACGCTGCGAGCAGGAATACAACTGCAGGCACCGCCAGGTTTTTGGAAGTCGGTTTTTTCATAACAGTTCTGGTTTGGGGCAAGATAGGGATTTTGCGGCATCCGGCATGCGTTAAGGAGCTGGTAAAGAATAACCGCCTGTTTACAAAGGTAGAATAATGGTTTGAATATTGCGCGATCCGAAATTATTGAATATATTGCAAAGCTTATTCAATTACTTCACTTCTGAATCCTGAATTTATGAAGATTTTTACCCCCCCCGCAATAGATTTTAATATCCTGCCTTTTCTTTTCCCTTTTTCTGAGTATGTCATATGATCTTTCCGGCCAGGCGCAAACCGTATGGTTGGAAGAATGGGCTGCAGCATCCGGCAACCAGGATGGTACCCCGAGCCGTGTAGCTCAGTTAACCGACGATAATGACAATTACTTTGCCCGAAGATGAGATCAAGTACAATTATATGACTGGGAGCCCATCCTTGTTTTTTAAGGATGACAGATTCAGCCTGGTCCTGACCGCAAGAGATATCAGCGAATCCACACCGGATATTTTCCGGCGGGAATTTACCTGCTGACTTTTGAATCCGAAAAATTCCGCATTCAAAAAATATTTGTAAAGCAATGAAAATTAGCGTTTTACTGATCTGTACCTTTTTCTTTTTGATCACCCCGGCGGTTTCAGGCCAGAACGAAAACTGGGCGCCGGTTTGGGACAGCGCTGCTTATGGCGGCGTCACGGAGTTATATGCCGATTCCAACACAGACCAGCTGTTTATTGCATGCAATAATAAAATGATTGTGAAAAATGGAATATCAATGCAAATAAACGGCCTGGCCAGATTCAACGGCACAAAATTTTTTAAAATTGGAAATGGCCTGGACGATTATCAATGTTTTAATGTATGTAATAACCCTTTCCAACATATTATCAAATTCGGGCAAAATTTATTGTTTGGAGGAGGAGGAAGCAGTATTAATAATGCGCCTGTTCCTGGCGTGCTTGCCTGGACCGGATCCTCTTGGCTGAATGTAGGCGGTACCGGCCTGTCGCTGGAATCCAGTACAGGAATAATGGCTTGTTCAGTTCCTTGGGGGGAGAACCTGCTGGTAGGCGGTTTTTTTGATAAGGCCGGGTTTATACCTACTTACGGTCTGGCCATCCTTACCCCGTTTTATACCTGGTCTGCGTTTCCGGTCCAAATACCGGTTGTGGAAGAGTCAGGCATACCGATCATTAGCTGCATGATCTGGTACAAAGGTGCGCTCTATGTCGGCGGGAATTTTTGGGCTGATATTGACGGTCATGTCGAATACGGCATCCTGAAATACGAGGATGGGGTCTGGAAATCTGTGTACGGAGGCACATACGGGGCCTTTCCTTTTGTGTATTGCATGGAGATCTTTCAGGGTAAGCTGTACGTGGGCGGGTATTTCCGCAAGCAGGACGGCAACACAGGCAACAAGATCATGCGCCTGGGCGACGACGGTTGGGAAGAGGTAGGCGGGGGTATTGCAGGCATTTACGCCTATGTGACGGAAATGCGGGTCTGGCACGATGCCCTGTACGTGATCGGCAATTTCCAGGCGGTCGGCAACAACCTGCCGGCCAACAGCATTGCCCGCTGGGACGGGCAGCAATGGTGCAGCCTGGGGGGCGATTTCGGCACAGTGGGTATCCCCAGGATGGAAATATACCACGATACGCTGTACGTCGGCGGTACATTTACTATGGATGGGCCCAGAATTATCAACTTTGCCAAATGGATCGGAGGGGATTACGTGGCCGGCTGCGACGGTCCTGTCGGTACCGAAGAAGAAACGAGGGCGGATATCTTTACTGTTTCCCCAAACCCGGCAAACGACAGGGTTCATATTCGCTTTCCCTCTACACACCCGCCCGCCGATATCCGGGTATTCGACCTTGCCGGGCGCGAAAAGGCCCGCCTGGCTTCCGACGTCCTGGCGGGGCGTACCGGAGCCGAGATCAGCCTTGCCGGGTGGCCGCCGGGCATTTACCTGGTGCGGGCGGATTTCGGGGAGCGGCAGGTGGTGCGTAAACTGGCGGTGTTTTAGCGTCAATTATGTATTCTTTTTATGCAAGGCGCGGAAATTCCGGAACTATCCCATTTGAATTGACAACGAACGTCCGGCGTCAGAGACAGATAATGGCTTTTGTCAATTTAATTTGCGAGGCATCAAATCCTTTCCCCCTTTTTTTCCGTACTTTTGAACCGAAGACTTTCCGAATATCCATGCCCGCAAAAATTTTGGTCGTTGACGACGAGGAACATTTCGAACCCCTGATCCTTCAGCGCTTTCGCCGGCAGATCAGGGATAAAGCCTATGAGTTCATCTTTGCCCGTAACGGAGCGGAAGCCCTCAATATCCTCGCTCAACGGGAGGATATTGATGTCGTGCTTTGCGATATCAACATGCCGAAAATGGACGGACTGACCTTCTTGTCCAAACTCAGGGACCTCATTCCCGCTTCTACCAGCAAAACGGTCATGGTCTCCGCCTACGGCGATATGAAGAATATCCGGGCCGCCATGAACCTGGGCGCTTTCGATTTTGTCAACAAACCGATCGATTTCGAGGACCTGGAAATTACCATCAACAAGACCCTGACCGAACTGAACACCCTGCGCAAGGCGGAAAAGGCCCGCGAACTGGAGGAAAAGAACGAACAACTCCAGGAATTGGATGAATTGAAATCCCGTTTTTTTACCAATATCTCCCACGAACTCCGCACACCACTGACCATCATCAGCGGAATGGCCGGACAAGTGGCCGAAAACCCCGAAAAGTGGTTTTCCAGGGGGTTGCAAATGATCCGGCGCAACAGCGATAGTCTGCTGGTGCTGGTCGATCAGATCCTGGACCTGAGAAAACTGGAATCCGGCAAACTGGAACTCCGGCCGGTTCGATCCGATGTCATGCATTTTCTCCGGTATGTCGCCGAATCCTTCCAGTCGTATGCGGAAAGCAAGGGGATCCGCCTGACGTTTCAGAGCGAGATCCGCGAATTGGTGATGGACTACGACCCGGACAGGCTGCTCAGCGTTGTTTCCAACCTGCTGTCCAATGCCGTCAAATACACCCCTGAGGGCGGCCATATCGGATTTTCAGTTGACCGGTCCGGCGACCTGCTGAACCTTCGGGTAAAAGACAGCGGCGCCGGTATCCCCGAGGATCAGCTGCCTTATATCTTCGACCAGTTCTTCCAGGCAGATCCCAAGGACGGGATCCGCAGGGCCAATTCCACCGGCGTCGGGCTGGCGCTGACCCGGGAACTGGTTAAGCTGATGGATGGGGATATCCGGGCAGAAAACGAGGAAGTCGGTTGTTCCTTTTATGTAACGATACCCATCCGGCAATCAGCCCCTGCTACAGAAAAGGACGTGCTCGCCCAGGTTGCCGACTTTATCCCGGGAATTGCCGAGACGACGGATAGCAACCCTTCAGCTACCGATGGAAGAGAAGAAGATGCGCCCACCTTGCTCATTGTGGAGGACAATCCAGACGTGCAGCAATACCTGATCTCCTGCCTGGAACAGGATTACCGGCTGCTGCTGGCCGCCAACGGCAGAGAAGGGATTGAAAAAGCGCTGGAAGATATCCCGGATATCATTGTCAGTGATGTGATGATGCCGGAAAAAGACGGGCTTGAGCTGTGCGAAGCCCTGAAAACGGACCAGCGAACCAGTCATATCCCGATCGTATTGCTCACGGCCAAAGCCGACGTGGAATCGCGCATCGCCGGCCTGGAGCGAGGCGCCGATGCTTACCTGGCCAAACCCTTTGACAAAAAGGAATTGCTGACCCACCTGGCCAAATTGCTGGAGTTGCGCCGCCAATTGCAGGACAGGTACAGTTCGCTGTCAGGCCTGGGCGACAATGGGCCGGAAACGGCGCAATACGAGGACAGCTTCATCATCCGGGTCCGGAGCGCCGTTGAGGCCCACCTTGACGACGAGGATTTTGCCACCCCGCAGTTGTGCCACGCTATCGGCATGAGCCGCTCTCAACTGCACAAGAAGATCAAAGCCCTGACCGGAAAATCCACCACGCATTTTATGCGTTCCATCCGCCTGCACAAGGCCAAGGAACTATTGGAAACAACCGACCTGAACATCTCGCAGGTCGCCTATGAAGTGGGTTTTCACGACCCAAAATACTTTTCCAAAACCTTTGCCGAGGAATTCGGCCTGAAACCTACGGAATACAGGAAGAGCTGATTCCGGTTTTTTCCTTTTTTTTCGTCGGAGCCTTTGGTGAAACCGGGCTTGTGGATGCTGTTGATTCGTTTATTTACCGCCTTCGCTCTTGCGGAGCTTCGGCCGCCGGAGGTTGATCTGTTTATTTGGCCTCGCATCTTTCCCTGTCACTGTAGTTTGGAGACTGTTCAGAATTTTGTGTCAACAGGATTTTTAGCACGCGCAGCGTGATGAAAATCAGAACTTTGCGTCTTCGCGTGAAAAACACTTTATTGAACGGTCTCGTAGTTTGCTCCCTGTGCTGAGCGTAGTCGAAGCATCACCCTCTCCCTCTCTCACCCTCTCACCCTCTCTCTCCCTCTCCCTCTCACACCCTCCCCCCAGGCACCCGGATCTCAAACTCCGTAAACTCTCCTTCTTTACTCTTGAAATCGATCTTCCCGTTCATTCCCTGCACTACGATGTCGTAGCTGATGGACAGCCCGAGGCCCGCATTGCCTTCTCCGGTAGGTTTGGTCGTGAAGAAGGGGTTGAACACCTTGTCGCGGATGGCCTCAGGGATTCCCGGGCCGTTGTCGCGGATGCGGATGACCAGGTCATCGGCTGTTCTTTCGGTTTTAACCGACAGGACAGGGGCGAATGCCTCACCCTTCTCCTTGAATTTCTGGTGCAGGGCGTAGCAGGCATTGTTGAGGAGGTTGAGCAGTACCCGGCTCAGGTCCTGCGGGACGATTTCCGCCTTGGGCAGCGACTGTGCCAGATCCAGCTGCAGATCGATATTAAAGGTAGGGTGCAGGGCGCGATAGCCGTGGTAGGTCAAATTCACGGAGTCTTCCACCAGCAGGTTCAGGTCTACTTGCTGCGGGGCGCCCCGGTCGCCGCGGGCGTGTTCCATCATGCTGTTGATGATCCGGTCGGCGCGTTTGCCGTGGTGCAGGATATAGGCGGCGTTTTGCCGGAGGTCTTCGGCCAATTCCATGGCCAGCTCCTGGTCGTCGGATGAGGACCCCGTTTTGTTCAGCGCATCCTTCAGATCCTCGGCCATTTCCGAGGAACCTTCGGCGAAGTTATTGACAAAATTGAGCGGGTTTTTGATCTCATGCGCGATTCCGGCGGTGAGCTGGCCGAGGGTTGCCATTTTCTCCTGTTGCATGAGCTGGCGCTGGGCCTGGATTTTTTCTTCAGCGCGGATCCGCTTCAACCGGTAAAACCGGTAAAGGAGGAAAATAATGACCACTGCGGCGCCCAACCCGATAAACAGCATGAGCTGGATCAACCGCTGGCGCCTGAGGCGGTCGTTGATCTGCAGGAGCTCCTTTTCCTTTTCACTGGCTTCCAGGGCGTTTCGGGCGGATTCGGCCTCCAGTTGCGCAGCTTTGGTTTCCAGTTCCGCCTTTTGCTGGCCTATCCGGGCCAGTTCGGCTTCTTGCACAAGGATCTCTTCCCGGGTCATGTTCAGGGTCCGGCGGATGGCCTGGTTCTCGGTCAGGGATTTGCTGAGGGCGTCTTCCTTGGTGTCGAAGTCCGTTTTCAATTGTTCGTACTCGGCGGATTTGGCTTCCAGGGCGATGCCGTTTTCCAGTTTTTTAATGTGCAGTTCGGCCTCTGCCAGGGAATTGTTCCAGCCTTTTATGCGGGCAACCTGCTCCAGCACCTTCCATGCGGTCAATTCCAGGTTCCGGTCTCCGGCGGCCTGGGCGGCCTGGGCGGCTTCTTCCAGGTAATTGGCGGATTTTTGATAACTCTTATCATCCCGTGCTTTGATCCCGAGATACAGGCTGCTTTTGGCGATACCTGATGGGTAATTGAGTTTTTTGCTCAGTTTGAGCGCTTCTTCGGCCCGTTTTTTTGCTGTTTCAGCGTCTGTAAACCGGAGTTGCTCCACATCGGCGTTCAACAAATCGACCCGTTCCCTGCCGGTGGCTGTCTTGAGCTGTTCGGCGATGGTCTGCCGGCCGGAAACCGTTGTGAAGGTCAATGCGATGGAAAGAAAAAAAAGAATGTAACGGTGCTTCATCTAATCAGTTTGATGACTGGGAAATGCCGTAAAGTTCGGGCTTAAAACGGCCATGCCGCTCTACTATTGTTTCATATTAGTCGACACATGTTTCCTCCGGCGCTTATCGGATCAGGTTGACCGCGCCTGTGGCCCGCATCTCGCCGGAATCCCCGTGCGCTACCCGGTATCGCAGCAGATATGGATAGGTCCCGGCCGGAGATTCCCTGCCGTTCCACCCTTCAGCCGGGTTTTGAGACCGGAACACCACGCCGCCCCACCGGTTAAAAACCAGCAATTCGTAATCCATCAGCTCACAAGGGGAAACCGGCGTCCAGGTATCGTTGATGCCGTCGTCGTTGGGGGAAAAGCCCGTCGGAAGGTACACCTTGCAGGTGCAATTGAATTCGTCCTCCGCAATCCTGACCGTATCCCTGACCGTGCAGCCTCCGGTGACGCCTTCCATCCAGTAAAGCCCCGGTTGACTGACCGTGATGCTGCGCCCGGTGGATTGGTCGCTCCACCGGTAGGCATCGAACTCGTCCTTCGATTCAAGCAGGATATTTTGCACTTCGCAATAAGTGGTGTCGGGGCCCAACCCGATCCTGGGGCAAACCAGCGAAAAGTTGTCGACGAAGAGCCAGGCGCCGCCGGCAGTTTCGATCAACACGGTAAGGTAAGCCCCTGCGATCGGCGGCTTGAACTGGAACTCATACCGGGTCCATTCCCGGTAGAGATCCGATGTGGTGTACAGCAATTCGCCGTGTGACGTAGCCGTAGTGCCCACGCCGACAGCCAGCCGGGAGGCCAGGTCATCGATCTCTCCGATCTTGGCGTAAAATTCCACCTTATAGGTCAGCTGCGGGTCCAACGGCGCCGACAATCGGAGTCCCAGAGCATCCGTAAGGCCCTCCTTGCCGTACAAGGCGACAAAATACCGCCCGCTCTGCGCCGGACCGTAGTTGCATTGGTTTTGCAGGATATCCAGTTCGTTCTTCTCCCCGAACCCGACCACATCCGGCATTTTATCCGAAAAATCTTCATTGGACAGGTTGTACCCGCACTGCACCTGGACGGTTTCGAAACTGCCGTTCAGGATTTGCTGGGTAAAAACCGGGCTGCAGCCCATGGTCAGGGCCCAGGTCCAAAACATCCGGTATAGTGGTCTTGACTGGAAAGCAGCGGGAATTCGGCAGGATGAGCGCTCCGTAAAATTCATTTTATGGCCATTGAACGGTTAAAATAAGGATGCATTTTTCAAAACTAGGAAAATTCCTGCACGGCGCATTTCGTAAAGCCGGGTTTTTTCTTCATTTTTTTTAGCTTTGGGCGCTATCCGTTCATCCGAAACCGAAAGCTTATGTCTTGCAGGTCCATTTGCTTGTTGTCGTTGGTGCCCCTTTTGATTGTCGCTTGCCAAAGCAGCCCGCCCAAGGCTTATTTTGTTCAAACCGGCGGTCCTGAAAAAGTGACCTTCCGGGTGCTGCCCTTTGATCTTGCTCAGGTCAAATTGTTGGACGGGCCCTTCAAACACGCTACCGACCTCAACCTGCAATCGCTCCTCAATTACGAGCCCGACCGGTTCCTGGCCAAATTCCGGGAAGCTGCGGGCCTCGAACCCAAAGCGGAGCATTACCCGGGCTGGGAGAATGAGACCATCGCCGGTCATAGCCTGGGGCATTACCTGAGCGGTTGCTCGCTGATGTATCGCACCACGGGCGACCAGCGGATGCTCGACCGGGTCAATTATATCGTCGATGAGCTGGCAGCCTGTCAGGAAGCGGACGGCGACGGGTTTATCGGCGCTTTTCCCAACGGCAAAAAGATCCTGACCGAAGAAGTGGCCAAAGGCGATATCAGGTCCCAGGGATTCGACCTGAACGGCATCTGGGTGCCCTGGTACAACGAGCACAAAACCATGGCCGGCCTCCGGGACGCCTACCGGCTCTGCGGCAACCAGAAAGCCCTGATCGTAAACCGGAAACTGGCCGACTGGATCGAAACCGTCGTCGGCGGACTCACCGACGAACAGGTGCAGGATATGCTCAACTGCGAACACGGCGGCATCAATGAAACCCTGGCCGACCTCTACGCCGATACAGGCGATGAACGCTATCTGCGCCTTTCCCGCATTTTTCAGCACAAGGCCATCCTGGAACCCCTCGCCGAAGGTGAAGACATCCTGCCCAACAAACACGGCAATACCCAGATCCCCAAACTCATCGGACTGGAACGCCGCTACGAACTGACCGCCGACCAGCACGACCTGGATGCGGCCGCTTTC
This sequence comes from Lewinellaceae bacterium, assembly GCA_020636325.1. Classification (GTDB taxonomy): domain Bacteria; phylum Bacteroidota; class Bacteroidia; order Chitinophagales; family Saprospiraceae; genus JACJYC01. The sequence continues at coordinate 169,596 of JACJYC010000002.1, read as the reverse complement.
TTCTGGGACCGGGTGGTGCACCATCATTCCTACGTAACCGGCGGGCACGGCAACCACGAGTATTTCGGACAACCCGACAAGCTGCGCAACCGCCTCAGCGACGAAACCACCGAAACCTGCAATGTGTACAACATGTTGAAGTTGTCCGACCACCTGTTCAGGCTCAATGCCAGCGCCGAGATCGGCGATTTTTACGAACGGGCCCTGTTCAACCATATCCTTTCCTCTCAAAACCCCAAAGACGGCCGGGTGATCTACAACCTCTCCCTGGAAATGGGCGGCCGCAAGGAATACCAGGACCCGATGTGGTTCACCTGCTGCATCGGCACCGGGATGGAAAACCACAGCAAGTACGGCGGCGCCATCTATTACCACAACGACGAAGAACTGTTTGTCGACCAGTTTATCGCCTCCGAGCTGGACTGGCCGGAGAAAGGGCTGAAGCTCCGGCAGGATACCCGTTTCCCCGAGCAACAGGGATCTACCCTGACCTTTTCGACCCCGGAGCCTGTGGGGCTCATTCTGCGCATACGCTATCCCTATTGGGTTGACCCCTCGGGCGCCGAAGTGCAGGTCAACGGCAAGGTGCAGGAGATCACCGAAGCGCCGGGCAGTTTCATCGCCATCCGGCGCTACTGGAAAGACGGCGATAAGGTGACGGTCAAATTCCCGTTCACGCTCCGGCTGGAGACCATGCCCGACGACACCGACCGGATTGCGGTCATGTACGGCCCGCTGGTACTGGCCGGCGACCTGGGCCCCGAAGACGACCCCAATGCCCATGCTCCGGATTATGTGCCGTATTTCTTTACGGAAGACCGCAATCCGGAAGCCTGGCTCAAACCGGTTGCGGGGGAACCCAATACCTTCAAAACCGAAGGCGTGGGCAAACCCCGCGATGTGGTCCTCAAACCGTTCTATCAGACCAACGAGCGCCGGTATTCGGTATACTGGGACATTTTCAATCAACAAAAATGGGACGAAAAGCAGGCGGCCTACGAAGCCGAACTGGCCGAGAAAAAACGGCTGGAAGCCCTTACCTTTGACTTTCTGCAAATGGGCGAAATGCAGCCCGAACGCAACCACAAGCTGGAAGGTGAAAAAACCTTTCCCCAGGACTTCCAGGACCGGAAAATGCGGGGCGCCGAACGCGGCGGCTGGTTCGGGTTCCAGATGAACGTGCTGCCTGAAGGACCCATGGCGCTGGCAGTTGAATACTGGGGCGGCTTTACCGGCTCCAAGACTTTCGATATCCAGGTAGACGGCCAGACCATTGCCACTGAGAATATTTCGGGGAAAGCGGACGGGCAGTTCATCACCGTTACCTACCCCATTCCCCCGGAACTTACCCGGTCGAAACGCCGGGTCAATATCAAGTTTATGCCGCATGTCGGGCACCGGGCGGGCCCCGTTTTCAGCGTGCGGATGATCAGGACAGAAACAAGCGAAGGATAAACCATGCCATTCACACTGGAACACAAACAAGCGGTCATCACCGGCGGCGGCAGCGGCATCGGAGCGGCTATTGCCCGGCTCTTTGCCCGGAACGGCGCCCGGGTTTGCATCCTGGATTTCAATGCGGAACAAGCCGGCCAGGTAGCCGCAACGATCACCGAAGCGGGCGGTTCGGCCCGGGTTTATGCCGGGGATGTCGGGGATACCGATGCCGTAAAGGAAACAATCGACCGTATCGCCGGGGAAGGCCCCATTGATATCCTGGTGAACAACGCCGGGATCGCCCACGTCGGCAACCTGGAAAAAACAGGGCCGGATGATCTGGACCGGCTGTACCGCGTCAATGTCAAAGGCGTGTACAACTGCATGCAGGCCTGTTTGCCGCATATGAAAGCCAACGGCGGCGGCGTCATCCTGAACATGGCCTCGGTGGCCGGCCTGGTGGGCATTGCCGACCGGTTTGCCTATTCCATGACCAAGGGCGCGGTGTTGGCAATGACCCTTTCCGTGGCCAAGGATTATGTTGCCGATCGCATCCGCTGCAACAGCATTTCGCCTGCGCGGATCCATACGCCGTTCGTCGACGGATTCCTGGCAAAGAATTATCCCGGAAAAGAAGGTGAGATGTTCGAGAAGCTGTCGAAAACCCAGCCGATCGGACGCATGGGGACACCCGAAGAGGTAGCCGCCCTGGCATTGTACCTTTGTTCGGACGAGGCCGGTTTCATTACCGGGACGGACTACCCGATCGACGGCGGATTTGTGAAGTTGAATACTTGAATTGGAAAGATTGTTGTTTATGGTTGTTTGTGGGTGTTTATGTTTGTTTGTGGTTGTTTGTGGAGCGTGGGGGGAAAATAGCCAGGATTGCCGGGGAGCCGGCCTAAAATCTATACCATGAAATTACTGAGATTCGGCCCTGCCGGCGGGGAAAAACCCGGCGTAGAACTGGAAAACGGCCTGCGCCTGGATGTGAGCGCGTTCACTTCCGATTTTGATGAGGCCTTTTTCGCGGAGGACGGCATCAAAGGCCTGAAAAAGTGGCTCGAAACCCATCGGGAAGATTGCCCGCCGGTTGACAGCGGCGAGCGGCTGGGGGCGCCCATCGCCCGTCCGTCCAAGCTGATCTGCGTGGGGTTGAACTATGCCCAGCATGCTAAAGAGAGCGGCATGGAACTGCCGAAAGAGCCGGTGTTGTTCTTCAAGGCCACCAGCGCCATATGCGGCCCGTTTGACGATGTGATCATTCCCAAAAACAGCGTCAAGACGGACTGGGAAGTGGAACTGGCTGTCGTGATCGGCAAAAAGGCCGCTTACGTGGAGGAAGCCGATGCCGTGAGCCATATTGCGGGGTATCTCGTCCACAACGATATCAGCGAACGGGCCTTCCAGCTGGAGCGCTCAGGGCAATGGGTAAAAGGCAAAAGCGCCGATACCTTTGCGCCGTTGGGTCCTTATCTGGTGACCTCAGATGAAATTCCCGACAGCGGCAACCTGCCCCTCTGGCTTACCCTCAACGGCGAAATGATGCAGAACAGCAGCACCGCCGACCTGGTGTTCAAAGTGCCTTTTCTGGTGAGTTATATCAGCCAGTTCATGACCCTTCTGCCCGGAGATGTCATTTCCACCGGTACGCCCTTCGGCGTCGGCATGGGCTTGAATCCGCAGCGTTACCTGCGCCCAGGGGATGCGATGGAGTTGTGCGTGGAAGGACTGGGCGTAGCCCGGCAGCGCGTGGTTGCTTATTAATACTTGAGGAACTGAGGAATCGAAGAACTGATTTCGATTCCTCAATTCCTCGATTCCTCGATTCCTCGATTCCTCAACATGAAAATAGACACCCACCAACATTTCTGGCATTTCAATCCGGTGCGCGATGCCTGGATCACGGAAGACATGCAGGCCATCCGCCGGGATTTTTTACCCGGGGATCTTGAACCGCTGCTGAAAGCCGCCGGTTACGACGGGAGCATTGCCGTACAGGCCGATCAATCGGATGAAGAAACAGCCTTTTTGCTCGACCTGGCCGAACAAAACGATTTTATCCTGGGGGTCGTGGGCTGGGTGGACCTGCAGAGCGAAGATATCCGCGAAAGGCTGGACAAACTGGCCTCAAACCCGCTGCTGAAGGGGATCCGCCATATCGTGCAGGCCGAACCCGAAGACTTTATGCTGCGCCCTGATTTCCAGCGCGGCATATCTTATCTGCGCGAATTCGGGCTCACTTATGATATCCTGGTGTACCCCAATCAATTGCCGGCGGCGATCGGGTTGGCCCTCAAATTCCCGGAGCAGCGTTTCGTATTGGATCATATCGCCAAACCCAATATCAAGGCCGATAGAATCGAACCCTGGGGCGACCATATCCGCACCCTGGCTTCGGCTTCCTCCAACGTTTACTGCAAGCTTTCCGGAATGGTGACCGAGGCGGACTGGGGCAATTGGGACCATTGGGATTTCAATCCGTATCTCGACGTGGTGTACGAAGCTTTCGGTCCGGAGCGGCTGATGATCGGATCCGACTGGCCGGTTTGTTTGCTCAGCGGCGAGTATCCCAGGGTCATGGATATCGTGGAAAGTTATCTGGAGACTTATTCCGAAGAAGTTAAAGACCGGGTTTTAGGCGAGAATGCAAAACTTTTTTACCAACTTTAAACCATGGATCTGAACATCAAGAACAAGGTCGTCATCGTTACCGGCGGCGGCCGCGGCATCGGTGAGGCCATTTGCCGGCTGCTGGCCGCAGAGGGCGCTGTGCCGGTTATCGTCGGAAGACTTAAGGAAGAAGGCGAAGCGCTCGCCCGGGATATTGAAAAGCAGGGCGGCAAGGCATTGGCCATTCAAAAGGAACTGGGTACGCCCGAGAGTTGCCGGGAAGTGGTCGAAGAAACGCTGTCCGGATTGGGCCGGATAGACGCGCTGGTCAACAATGCCGGGGCGAATGACGGGGTAGGCCTTGAGCACGGCACGCCCGCCGCTTTTGTCGCTTCCCTCGAAAAGAACCTGTTTCACTATTTCAACCTGGCGCATTTCGCCCTTCCCGAATTGAAAAAGAACAAAGGGAGTATCCTCAATATCAGTTCCAAAACGGCGCTCACCGGCCAGGGCAATACCTCGGCCTACGTCGCCGCCAAAGGCGCTATCCTGGCCCTGACCCGCGAATGGGCGGTGGAATTGCTGAAATACGGCATCCGGGTCAACGCTATTGTGCCGGCAGAGGTCATCACACCGCTTTACCACGAATGGGTCAGCCAGTTTGACAACCCGGAAGAAAAACTGCGCGAGATCGGCAGCCGGATCCCCCTGGGAAACCGCCTGACCACGCCCGAAGAAATCGCGGATACCGCCGTATTTCTCCTGTCGGACCGGGCTTCCCACGTCACCGCCCAATACCTGTTCGTCGACGGCGGGTATGTGCACCTGGACCGGTCGGTGTCTGTGCTGGCTCAGAAATAGGGGAGGAACTGAGGAATTGAGGAATTGAGGAATTGAGGAACTGAGGAAATGAGGAATTGAGGAACTGAGGAAATGAGGAATTGAGGAACTGATCACCAACCAACCAACGCAAACAACATCAAAACGATAACCAACGATGGAGAACAAAAATTACCTGGTGCCCTTTATTCTGGTGACGAGCCTTTTTTTCCTTTGGGGGCTGGCCAACATCTTCAATTCGGCGCTGATCGCGCATTTTCAGCCCGTTTTTGAGATCAAGCGGGCGCAGGCGCTGCTGGTGGAAACAGCCTTCTACTTCGGCTATTTCACCATCGCCTTTCCGGCAGGCCTGTTCATGGAACGCTACAATTACAAGAAGGGGATCTTGCTGGGATTGGTCCTTTATGCAGCCGGCGCATTGTTGTTCATTCCGGCCGCCAAATTGCTAACCTTCGGCTTTTTCCTGATAGCCCTTTATGTGATTGCCAGCGGGTTGGCTTTCCTGGAAACGGCCGCCAATCCCTACATCACGATCCTCGGCAAGCCGGAAACTTCTTCCCAGCGCCTGAATTTCTCCCAATCTTTCAACGGCCTGGCGCTGATTGTAGGGCCCTATGTGGCCGGCGCGCTGATCTTTGCCGGCAATGAAGGGGACCTGAGCACGATGGAAGCCAAACAGCAGGCCGCCAACGCAGTGGTCCTGCCCTATGTAGGGATCGCAACGGTTGTGCTCCTGGTCGCGGCGTTCTTCGCAATGACCAAGATGCCGGAACCCGAAAAAGGCGAAAAACTGCGCTTCGACCGGACCATTTTCCGCCACAAGCACCTGGTTTACGCCGTCATTGCGCAATTGTTCTACGTGGGCGCCCAGGCGGGTATCTGGGGGATCACCATCGACTATATCGTCGACCTGCTGGGCGTTTCCAAGGAGACGGCCTCTGCCGGATATATGATCTTCGGCACCCTCCTGTTCGTGATCGGCAGGTTCCTCGGCACTTTCATCATGAGCTATATCAAGGATACCAAGATACTGGCGGTCTACGGTGTCCTGGCAGCCGTGATGTGCCTGGTTGCCGCCACCGGCGCCGGTAAAATGGCTGTTTATGCGGTCCTGGGGGTCAATTTCTTCATGTCCATTATGTTCCCGACCATCTTCGCGCTCGGGGTCAAGGACCTGGGGCATCAGACCAAGCTGGGGTCTTCATTCATTATCATGGCCATCATCGGCGGGGCTATCCTGCCGCCGGTCATGGGTGTGATTTCGGACCATTACGGCGTTCAAACGGCCTTTATCCTGCCGATCTTCTGCTTCCTGGTGGTGGCCTGGTACGGCTGGAAAGGATACCGGATCCGGACGCCGGCCGCAGTTGCCGGAGTATAACCCGGGCTTGACATATAATTGTTAATGAACTGAGGGAAGCAGTTGAAAAGGGAAAACTTGTGTTAAGGATATTTTACCTTCCGGTCTTCTGCAGCCTGATTGCTCCGAAGGTAATCCCTTGGAGTAAGCAAAACAACTGATTTGAAATAGGCGCTGGAGATTTTATGCATGTTTACGCTTAAAGTCAGGAATGACTCTCCCGCTCACCCCCTCTCACCCTCTCATCCTCTGTCAAGCCTCAAGGGTTACTTCTCCAGTTTGAACTTGACCGGCAGGTTGAACTGTACCCTGACCGCTCTGCCGCCTTGTTTGCCGGGTGTCCAGACGATGTTTTTCTGCCGGAAGAGGTTGACTACCCTGAGGGCTTCTTCGCCCAGCCCGGCGCCCGGGGCCCTGAGGATCGACGCATCGGAAATGCTGCCGTCGGTTTCTACCACAAAGCGGATGACGGCCGTGCCTTCCATACCGTTCTCGCGGGCGATGGCGGGGTATTTGAGGTTGTTGTACATGAATTCCAGCAGGGCCTTGTCGGAACAGGCCTGTCGTTCGGCTTTGGTCGCCAGGTCGTCACAACCCGGGAATCGCGGCATTTCTTCCACTACGGAGAAAATTTCCGGCGGGCCGGCATTATTTTTCACCGGAGGCGGGAGTGCCGGCATTTTGGGTTTTTCGAATACCGGTTCCGGGCGATCCACCGGGGTATCTTCATCAATGTTCATGTTTTCGAATTTTACAGGCTCTTCGTCAAGCAGTTCTTCTTCGGGAACGGCCTCGATCACCGGCGGCGGCAACACGGGCGGCGGCGGTGGCGGTAAATCTGTTCGCGGCGGCGTGATCAATGCGTCTTCCTCGGGCGTCAGGTCCAGGAAATAGCCCGTTTCCCGCTTGTCATACTGCGTCCAGCCGAGGGCCATTACCGCCAGCCCTACGGCAATCAGCAGGCCGAGGTTGAAAAACGAGCCGCTCCAGTTGAAGAGTTTTTGCTGGCCGAATCGGGCGCTTTTTGCTGCCCGGATCAGGTGGACCAGTACAATCAGGCCTAGGGTAACCCCGCCGGCAGCCAATAGAATGCCCCGGCCGGTTACATCGATAACCAACGTAATCATATCGCAATCTTTTTGAATGAGAAATGGATTGAACGAATGCATCCAGGGTCGAATGCCGGCGGAAACCCTGTTTCTCACATAGATGAGCTATTCTTCTTTTTTGGTGTGCGCTTCCAGCAGCCAATAGTCAAAAATCCGGCCTGCCTTGAGCCGCAAACGTTTCCGGACGGTCAGGCCCGCACGCTCGGCGAACGCGGTATAGTCTTCCAGGTCGTATTGATGCGGGTGCAGGATATCGCCCGGAAGCCGTTGGAAAAGCCCCTTGAGCCATCCGGACCGGTGCGCGTCGATGCTCAGGTACAGGATGCCGCCGGGCGCCAGCGCTTCGGCCAGGTTTTGGAGGCTCTTTTCGAGGTCTTCAAAATGATTGATCGCATTGAGGCAGAATATCCGGCGGTAGACGGCTCCCGACTGGAAATCTTCCACCCTTTGCGCATGGAATCGAACCCAGGGGTACCAGTCCGGATCAAAATGAGACAATTCCTTTTCATATCGGTCCAGCAAAGGATCCACTCCGTCTACCCGGCAGTTTTCCAGTACGATGAAAACGCCGGCCGGGCCGCATCCCGCATCCAGTACGCGCTCACCGCCTTCAGGGCGAATGCCTGCTCGTTCAAATACTTGGCGCCAATACCTTTTCTTGCGCTCCAGGTAATCCGTTACCGGGCGTTTCCGGAGGTAGCGTTTCCACCAACGGATCTCTGCGGCCTGGGCTATGCGCCATTTTAGGTTCAAGGATTGTTGTTTATGGTTGTTTGTTGTTGTTTGTTGTTGTTTGTGGTTGTTTATGGTTGTTTGTGGTTGTTGGGGATAATATTTATTATTTTTGTTCCGACATGGGGTGCACTGATTGAAACGTAAATAAAAACAATTTCAGGGCGACAATATCGAATATCTATGCTTTTTGCCAAGGGGACGAAGGTCAAATTTCTGCACAGCAAGGACGAGGGCTTTGTGATGGAACAGCTGAACGACGGCATGGTGAACGTCCGCCTGTCGGGCTCGGATATGGTTATTCCGGTATTTGAAGAGGACCTGATCCGGGCTGATGAGCCGGTTGCGGCCCCTAAACCCGCAGGCTCCAAGCCGGCTGCAACCCCGAAAAAGGATATTCGGGAAGAAAAAAAGGCGGACTTGCCTGAGATGCAGGTCCAATACGCCATCCTGAAAAGTCAGGGCATACAACTGGCTGCAGCGCCGGTTTTTGATGCGGAAGGAACAGCCAGCCGGTACCGGCTTTTTTTGCTGAATGATACCCGCAGCGATGCCGTTTTTAATGCCACGCTGAGCATCAAAGGCCGGACGCCTTCCAACTTCAACGGCAAATTGAATGCCCATTCGACCTTCGCCATCGGTGAACTCCGCTTTGAACAACTGAATGATTCGCCCGAACTCAACGTCAATTGCTGGCGGCTGACCACCGAAGGCAGCGGACCGGTCAAGACAAAAAACCTGAAACTCAAACCGAAACATTTCTTCAAGCGGCCGGAAACGGCGCCGCTCCTGAATATCCCGGCTTATCTTTTTGTGCTGATCCCTGACCTGGCCGCCGGGCAGGAAAACAAGGAAGAGCCCGGCGAAAACCTGCGGACCTATACCCGTAAAATGGCGCGCCCGCAAAGCACCTGGCTGGAAGATAATGTCAGATCCGGCCATGAAGTAGTGGAAAAGGCGACTTTTGTTCCGGAAATAGACCTGCACATCGAAAATCTGCGGCCCAACGCGAAAAAAATGAACGCTTCAGAGATTTTCCGCATCCAGATCCAGCATTTCGATGCTTACCTGGACAAAGCCATCCGGTTGGGGGTCGACCGGGTCTTTATCATCCACGGGCTGGGGGAGGGACGACTGAAGGACGCCATCGCTTCCCGGTTGTTGCAGACGCCGGAAGTGGTCACGTTCAAAAATGAATTTCATCCGCGATACGGATTCGGCGCAACAGAGGTCATTTTTGTGGAATGATCCGATTTTTCGATTAATTCGATTTTTCGATTGGTACGAATGATCCGATTGCAGGCATAATCGAATCAATCGAATCAATCGAATCAATCCAATCAATCGACTCAATCCAATCAATCGACTCAATCCAATCATTCCTAAGGTTCCGATCCCGCTTTCACCACAAGTTGGGCTGTATAGGCGCCTTTTTCCGTTTTGGCATCCGCTACCGGATAGGGATCCAGTCGCAGGAGGCTGATGGAATATCCTGAAAAACGCCCAACGGCCAGATCCCGGTAACCGCCGCGCAGGGTCAGGGTCATTTCTTCCGGCGGCTGGCCGCCCTGGGCCAGGGTAAACCGGACCGTGGCTTCACCTTCCCAAATGCAGTTGACGTTGACCGGACAGCGCGAATCTTCCATTACTTCCACCATCGAGATTTCCAGTGTTTTATCCTCTTTTGCCGTTGCGATGCCGCCTTCCTTGAGGGTGAAAGGCACGCCGAGCTCGAAACGGTCGGATTTGCAGGCTGCCAGGGTCAGGGCCAAAACGGCATGCATCAGGATAATGGTCGGTTTCCTCCTCATCGTATGTTCATTTATTGTTTGGCGGCATAATTTCTGAAGGTTCGGCATTCCCGGATGACCCTTCTGTAGAAATCGGTGTTTGCATAATTGGTGATCAATTGCCTGAACCCATCCCTTTCCGGGGTGTCGTCCGGACCGGCGAAAACGGCATTGCGCTTTTGCTCGCATTTGGCTTCCCAAAAGGCTGCCTTGGCCGCGAGGTTGGGGTCTTGTGCCGTAAAACGGGCTTTTTGAAAGTAAAATTGCGCCCTGGAACAGTCAAAATTTTCCAGGTTGCCGAACCGGGCATTTTCATACGGCACAACCTGATCCTGATCCCCACGGCGGTGCCGCAGAAGGCTTGCGCCGCTGCGGAATGCGTCCATCGCCCGCCAGGCCGGACCAAAGTACGTCAAATTGTAATATCCTATACCCAGGGTCAGGTATAATTGTGCGGACTTGTCAGGGTCCATCTCTCCGCGCGCGCTGAACTCCAGGTCGAGGAATTCCCGGATCAATTCACCTTTGTTGAAAAGGGACAGCGTGTCCGGAATGGGGCATTTGACGCAGTCCTGGATCCGGTCGACGAAAGGGTTGAACAGCCCGAATTCGTCCCATTCGCTGGTTTTCATTTCATTGAGGGTCTTCAGGGCTGCTTCCAGCTGGCCTTCTCCCATCAGGAGGTTGGCCTTCAGGTTGATCAGTTCATTCTCAATGGTGCCGCCGCCTGATTTTTCGACCATTGATTTTTCGTACCACGACCGGTGTTCTTTCCTGCAAATGGCGATCAGGTTTTCGATTACCTCCATTTTGGGGTTCAACTTGAGCTCAAAAAGGGTGTATTGCGCCAGGAACGCTTTCCCTTCCTGACCGGTCTGTTCGTAAAGGTGGGTCAGTTTATCGCGCATAAAATCGTTGAAGTCCGGAAATTGCCTGAATATGGGGTCGTCGCGCTGAAAATCGGCCCATTTTTTTTCGATCCGGTCGTTGAGCCGTTCAACAGAAACAATATCGAGCACCTCCTGCCAGGTCTTCAACTGGATCTTGAGCGAGTCGTCCTTTACCATTTTACGGGCTTCTTCAAAGGTTTTGCCCGCAAAATAATAGTTGCCGGCCAGGACTTCGAGGTACCCTTCGAGGACCTTCCAGAAGTCCTTTTGCGGTGTTTCCGGGTTTTGGAGGGCTTCCCGGACAAAGGTCTGCAGGTCGACCACCCGCTTGCCCGCAATGGGCCTGGGGATACCGAAATAACGGGCGTTGGACTGGGCATGATCGTTGAAATCGGTACCCAGGAGGTCTTTTTCGAGCCGGTACAATTCCTGGACGGCCAGCAATTTAAGGTTGTCGTTGGCCGGGTCGTAATTGTAGATATGCCGCATCTCCTCCACCAGCCGGCTGTTCTCATCGTTGGCCCTGAGCACATACAGCATGGCCCGCTCGTGATCGCTCTGGCAAAGCAGGAGGCACTCATTCCATTCTTCATCGGTGCGGATGTCGAAACTCAGAAAAGCGGATTGGCGCTTCCCGGGGCACTCGTCAAAAACCCGGCTGAACAGGTAGGAAGCTTCCACCCGTTTGCCCAACGCCATCAGCGCGCCGGCCCTGTGCCCTTCGATCCACCAGGTGATCATGCTGGGATCGTTGTCGATTTTGGGCATGAGGTATTCGTACAGGTCGAGGGTTTGCTGGTAATCCCGCATATAGTGGGCCATCCGGATCATCTGATAGGCGTAGCGAAGCCTGAAATAATGGGATTCGACCTGGAGGAACACTTTTTTGCCTTCGTCGATGATGGCCTGCATGGTCTGGACGTCGCTCGACTGACCGTCCCAGGGATCCACAATGGTCGCGTAATGTTCGCACTTCCGGGCGTACAGCAGGTAGTCGAGGGCTTCCATGCACTGGTATTTGTACAGGTGGCGCGCGAATGAGTTTTGGGCCAATTGGGGGCTTATGGAACGCAGGGAGGTTTCCTGATTGCCGGTAGCCAGCCGGAGTTGCCGGATTTCGTTGACGGATACCCTGTAAATAAGGTCGTATATGTCCTGGGCGGTTGCAGCCTTGCAGAAGCGCTCACGCCACTCCTGAACATTCTCCTCGATCTGCCGGCGCTCGGCGGGTTTGTAATACTTGAACAGGGAGCGGAAATTGAGCAGATAGGGCGCCAGCCCTTCGTTCAGGTCCACCAGATTGGGCATAATGAAAGAGTACCCCTGAAAGACCGGACAATCACCTGCGGTCCGGAGCGGTTGAATGCCCAGCAGCAGCCCAATGAGGCTGCAACTACGGAGCAGCCGAATCAACCAGATCTTTGAGGCTTTCATAAGGCAATACGGATAAATTGGCGGAATCCAGGTGATAGAATATCAGCCGGCGATCAGCCGGATCCAGCTTTGCGCCGGTCTCCCGGACGATGGTTTCGAGTTGACGGAAGTCCACGTTTTCCAGCCGGAGACGATCGCCGCTATACAAATAATAGCCTTCAAGGTACGTACTTTTTATTACCTCATAACGGCCCTCCGCTATTTTTATGAAACGGGAGGTATCGCCGAGGAGCCGGCTGTCGAGGTTGTTGATGAGCTTGACCAGCCGGTCGTCGCGGAAGAGCGCCCCCCAATGGAAAACCGGCAGCGCCAGGTCGAGATGCAGGGGGTATTTGCCGCTCCCGTCGAGGTAATCGCCCGCCGTTTCCAGGTTCAGAATGGAATTGGGTTCCTGCCAGTCGGCCACATCGCCGGTATTGTAAAACATCAGGACGCCCTTGTCGACAGGCGGTACGCCGGTACGATCCGGAAACTTCCATTGGTGGAGCCGGATGGTGGCCGATACCTTCCAGCTTTTTTCCGCTGCATTTTTCCGGATCTCTTCCAGGAAACGGAAAAAAGCCTCGCGGGTGGTCTCCGTCCAGTCGCAGTCGATCTGGATCTCTTCCACCCGGGCTTTCCCGGCCATATCCCGGATTTTATACCCGATCTTTCGCGCCAGAATCGGGATCTGATCGGCTCCGGTCCGGATAAAAACCCGGTTGGTGATGAATACGCAGGGGATGATCCTGTAGGGAAGGAACGCGGAAGTATCAGCTGAAAGCATGGATGTCGGGACGGCCTCCTGCCGATTCTCATCCCAGTCGATGTCCAGAAATTTGACGTATAAGAGGTCGATGTCTGCCCTTTCCAGGTATTCCCGTTCCGGCACATTGATGTTAAAACGGGACTTCCAGTAGTAAAAGGCCGGCTCAACCGCATGGTCCGCCTTACCGGAACAACCGGCCACCAACAGCGCCAGGCCCCAAACTGCCCACTGCCCACTGCCCACTGCCCACTGACAACTGACAACTGCCCACTGCCCACTGCCCACTGCCCACTGACAACTGACAACTTTCATATTATCCCCTCCCTGATCAAATTGTGCAAATGGACCATTCCCAGGTATTGCTCCTGGTCGGTTACGATGAGCTGGGTAATGCTGTACTGCCGCATCAGTTTCAGGGCGTTGACGGCGAGCGCATCCTTTTCGATGGTTTTGGGGCTGGCATTCATGAGGTCGCGGGCGCGTATGCCGTCGGTCAGGGCGGATCGCTCCAGCATGCGGCGCAGGTCGCCGTCGGTGATGATGCCGCAGACCCGGCCGTCGTCGTCCAGTACTGCGGTTGCGCCCAACCGTTTGGAGGTCATTTCCAGGATGGTATGCTGCAGGCTGGCTTCCCGGTGAACGGCCGGTTTCTCATTGTGCGGATAGAGATCCCGAACGCAGAGGTACAACTGCTTGCCCAGCGCGCCGCCGGGGTGAAAGGTGGCGAAATCGCCGGGAGTGAATCCCCTGAGGGCGAGCAGGGCGGTGGCCAGGGCATCGCCCATGGCGGCCTGGGCCGTCGTACTGGCTGTAGGCGCCAGGTTGTTGGGGTCGGCTTCCTGCGAAACGGGCGTGAGCAGCACATAACTGGCCTCGCGCGCCAGAAAGGAGTCCGGATTGCTGACCATGGCGATGATCGGGTTGCCGAGGTTTTTCACCAGGGGGACCAGGACTTTGATCTCGGAAGTTTCCCCGCTTTTGGACAGGCACATGACCAGGTCGTATTTCCGGATCATGCCCAGGTCGCCGTGGATGGCGTCGGCGGCGTGCATGAACAAGGCCGGGGTTCCGGTCGAGTTGAGGGTTGCCACAATTTTCTGCGCAATAATGGCGCTTTTGCCGATTCCGGTCACCACGAGCCGTCCCTGAGCGGTGTAAACCGCTTTGACGCAGTTAATAAAATCCGCATCCAGCGCCGCTTTTAACGCCGTCAGCGTATCAATTTCGATGGCGATCGTCTTTTGCGCAGTTTTTAAGATCAAAGTTTCCTTTTCTGACACTAATTATCTATTTTTGACGGCTTTTTTAAAAAGTAAGCTCGTTTGAATTTTGTAAAATTTGTCTGACAAAGCGCATTAAATTGCAAATAATGCCTAAATTTATACGCCTGCATATTCAACCATCCGTTGCCCTTTACCGATTCAACACAGCATGAACCAAATGACAAACCTGATCGAAAAGACCCCGGTTAGCGTGCAAAATTAGAGTAAAAACAGACTAAAAGTGTATTGAATTATGACTGCTTCCACAGATTCCTTGTTCAGCGCCCTGCAGCAGTATTTTGGTTTCGATAATTTCAAAGGAAATCAGGAGGCCATCATCCAGAGTGTTTTAAACGGTGAAGATACCTTCGTTATAATGCCGACTGGCGGTGGAAAATCTCTCTGTTATCAATTGCCTGCCCTCATGCTGGATGGAACGGCCATCATCATCTCTCCGCTCATTGCCCTGATGAAGAACCAGGTGGACTCCATCAGGGGTTACAGCCAGAACGATGAGGTAGCCCATTTCCTGAACTCCTCGCTGACCAAAGCTCAAATGAAGCTGGTCAAACAGGACATCACCAGCGGGAAGACCAAATTGCTCTTCATCGCGCCTGAAACGCTGACCAAGGACGAGAACATCGAATTTTTCCAGCAGGTCGGCGTCTCCTTCGTCGCCGTTGACGAAGCGCACTGCATCTCGGAATGGGGCCATGACTTCCGGCCGGAATACCGCCGCATACGGGCCATGCTCGACGCCATCGGGACGGAGATCCCCGTAGTCGCACTCACGGCTACCGCCACCCCCAAGGTGCAGTCGGATATCATCAAGAACCTCAACATGGTGGAGTACAATACCTTCGTATCGTCCTTCAACCGCGAGAATCTCTACTACGAGGTCCGGCCGAAAGGCAAAAAGGACCAGACGATCCGCCAGATCATCCAACTGATCAAGGAAATGCCGGGTCAATCGGGTATTATCTACGTCCAGTCGCGGAAAGCTGCCGAGGAAATTGCCCAGATGCTGGTGGTCAACGATATCAAAGCGGCGCCCTACCACGCCGGCCTGGACGCCAAAACGCGCACATCCACCCAGGACGATTTCCTGATGGAGGAGATCGACGTCATTGTGGCCACCATCGCGTTCGGTATGGGGATCGACAAACCGGACGTCCGGTTCGTTATCCACTACGATATCCCGAAAAGCATCGAGAATTATTACCAGGAAACGGGCCGGGCCGGTCGCGACGGGCTCGCCGGCCGCTGCATTGCCTTCTATTCCTACGCCGATATCCTGAAACTGGAAAAATTCCTGCGCGACAAACCCGTCGCCGAACGCGAAATGGGCGCACAGCTCATGCAGGAGGTCATGGCCTATGCCGAAACCACCGCCTGCCGCCGCCGGTTCCTGTTGCACTATTTCGGGGAGGAATACGACGATTCGAAGTGCAACAACATGTGCGACAACTGCCGGTACCCCAAAGAGCGCGTAGAGGTGAAAAAGGAAATGGAAACTGCGCTCAGTACCGTGCTGGAACTGGATGAGAACTATGGCATCAAGACCCTGCTCGATTTTGTAACGGGCAAGGAAACCAAGGAGATCAAGGATTTCAAATTCAACCAGAAACCCCTCTTCGGCGCCGGCCAGGGAAAGGATGAGACCTTCTGGAGTTCGGTTTTCCGCCAGGCACTGCTCAATGACCTGCTCGTTAAGGACATTGAATCTTACGGCCTGTTGAAAATCACGGACAAAGGCCGCGAATTTCTGGAAGCCCCCTATTCCTTCAAAATACCGATTGACCGGAACTACGAGGATAAATCGTCGCTGGACGACGGCGAACCGGTCGGCAAGACCGCTGTGCTGGATGAAGCGCTGATGAGCCTGCTCAAAGACCTCCGAAGGCGCGAGGCCAAACGGCTGAATGTGCCGCCGTACGTGATCTTCCAGGACCCTTCGCTCGAGGATATGGCCACCCAGTATCCGATTTCACTTGAGGATATGACCAAGGTGCAGGGCGTCAGCATGGGTAAAGCCACCCGGTACGGCAAACCCTTCATGAAGCTGATCAAGGAATACGTAGAAGAAAACGATATCGACCGGCCGACGGACTTCGTGGTCAAGCAGGTCGCCAACAAATCCAAGATCAAGGTCAATATCATCCAGGGGATCGACCGGAAATTGCCGCTCGAAGACCTCGCCTCGACCAACAGCCTGTCGATGGACGAATTGATGGAAGAACTGGACGCCATCGTGGTTTCCGGCACCAAGGTCAATATCGACTACTATATCGATGACAAGGTGGATGAATATTCCCGCGAAGATATCATGGATTATTTCATGGAGGCCAAGACGGATTCCATCGATGACGCTTACCGGAGCCTCAAGGAAGACGACATTACCCTCGAAGAGATCCAGCTGATCCGGATCAAATTCCTTTCCGATATGGCCAACTGATATGAAGATCATCATCATCAACGGACCGAACCTCAACCTGCTGGGCATCCGTGAACCTGAAATTTACGGAGTGGAGAACTTCGAGGTCTTCTTTGACCACCTGAGGGTGCTGTTTCCCAACGTTACGCTGCACTATTTCCAAAGCAACCACGAAGGCGCCATCATCGACAAACTCCACGAGACCGGCTTTTCCTACGACGGCATCATCCTGAACGCCGGCGCCTATACCCATACCTCCATCGCCATTTCCGACGCCATTTCAGCCATCGAATCGCCGGTGATCGAAGTGCACATCTCCAATGTCTACGCCAGGGAAGCCTACCGCCATCATTCCATGTTGTCGGCCAAATGCGAGGGGGTGATCGCCGGGCTGGGGTTGCGCGGGTATGAACTGGCGGTGCAGTATTTTTTGTAGAGAAAAAGGACGGGATTGGAAGATAATTAGGGGTAGGTTTTTGAATGGAGAGCAGAAGAATTAGTGAATAGAATAAATTAAATGGATGCATGGTCTGACATAGAAGTCGAATTGATTGTGGCTGAATACTTCAGTATGCTTTCAAAAGAATTATCTGGTCAGAATTACAAAAAATCTGAACACAGAAAAAAACTTCTGCCTTTACTTAATAATCGTTCAGAGGGCTCTATTGAGTTCAAACATCAAAATATCAGTGCTGTTTTGATCAATCTGGGGCAACCTTACATTAAGGGGTATTTGCCACGTTTTAACTATCAGAGTATATTAGATGATAAGGTAATAGACTACCTCATCGAACATCAACACATAGAAGAACAATTCAAACAATTCGCTGAAGGTGATTTTGTTCACCCCGCTATCAGAAAAGCCTTTCATAAGCTACTGGTTGAACCTCCTTCCAATACACAACTTGTTGAAGAACCGGTCGCAGCATATACTAGAAACCCCATCAAAACAAATTATCTGGAGAAAGAACAACGAAATAGAAGCTTGGGACTGCTCGGAGAAGAATTTGTTCTGGAATATGAGAGATGGCAACTCAACACTTCCGGAAAACAAAGCCTGGCCGATCAGGTAAGATGGATTTCGAAAGAGGAAGGAGATGGTGCAGGCTTCGATATTCTGTCAAGAAATATAAACGGAACGGATAAATACATAGAAGTTAAAACAACCAAGCTGGGAAAAGAAACCCCGTTTTTCTTCTCACGCAATGAGTTGTTATTTTCTCGGGACAACCCCAAAGATTATCACTTGTACCGCCTGTTCGACTTTGAAAAAAATGCCAGAATGTTTGTCAAGAACGGAGGGCTTGATACGATTTGTACTTCTGTTCCCATGACGTTTAAAGGATTTTTCTGATGTTGCAAATTATTTTGTCACTTTTTGCGGTGCAGAAGTAAACCGGTTTTTCGTAGATGAGAAGATAGATTACAATTCTCTCATGGAGACCGTTAGATCCAGGGATTACGTTGACTATATTGAAAATTTGGAAGCCTTAAAACGGATCTATTACTACTTTGAAGCCGTTCGCCGGTTCCACCCCGATCTCTTTAATTGCAAGATTGAGGCCAAATACGCCGACCTTTTTGATAGCTTTGACCCCCAACATTGGGGCTTCGATAAAATATTATCGGGAATCCGGACGCAGGAAAACCTGAAAATGGCATCCGGGCAGATCAGGCGTTGGTTCGGGCGGCAAGAATGACCGGATCAAACTCCGTTACAGCCCAGTGAAGGCAGCCTCAAACATCCGTCCCATTGACCAGCAAGTGCTGCTGGACAAACCCATGTATCTTCTGCAGCTGATCCTTCCCCAGGCGTTGCCCCGTCCGGCTGCTGAACCAAAGCACAAAAATGCCGCCCAGTGTGAACGGTATGGCCCAAAGGATATAGGCCGAAAGCCCGAGCTGGTATTGGGAAAGTCCGATGATGAGCACAACGAGGGTAATGAACCCGCAGAGGAAATACAGGAAGACGAACAGCATCCAGATATCCGGACGCGGGCCGTACATGCCGTTGACGATGGTGCCGTTCGGATCGTCCTCCAGGCTCACATTGAGTTGGGGCGTCCAGAAATGCCTTTCATCCGACTTTACCTTCAACACCAGGTAAGAAGGGCCGACAGACCCCGTTATTTCCTGGGCGGATGCCTCAAGCGAGGTTTTGACATTGCCGGTCAACTCTTCCATAGAATGGGGGACCAGCTTCCTGAACCTGGGTCGGACTTCGAATAATTCAACGGACATGGCGGGCAGCAATCGGCTGTTTTTTCAGCCGCAATTCCCAAAAATAAAAATTCATCCGCAGATTTTTTACTTTTTATTCTGATGCTGCTGACTGCGCCGGCCCATCGGCTTACATGCGGGACTTCCGGCGGAATTCCCTACCTTTCGCGTCAAAACCTTACAGTATGGAAAACTCGGACACGGCGGGCCAGAAGAAACTCGGTTTGTGGATGGCTATGGCCCTGGTGGTCGGCAATATGATCGGTTCCGGCGTCTTTTTCCTGCCTTCTTCCCTGGCGGCATACGGCGGCATCAGCATTCTGGGCTGGATTTTCTCCGCCGCGGGCGCCTTTTTCCTGGCGCTGGTATTCAGCAAGCTGAGCAAGCTGATCCCGGATATCAGCGGCGGACCTTATGTGTATACCCGTGCCGGATTCGGCGAATTTGCCGCATTTCTGGTCGCCTGGGGATACTGGATCTCCATCTGGTGCACCAACGCGGGCATCGCGGTGGCGCTGGTGAGTTACCTGAGCGTTTTTGTGCCGGTGCTGGCAACTGATCACCTGATCTCGGTATTGGTCGGGCTTGGGGTCATCTGGCTGCTCACCTGGGTCAATACCCGGGGCGTCCGCGAGGCGGGCAGGATGCAGTTGATCACAACGATCCTTAAAATAACCCCGCTCATCATCATTGCCGTCGGAGGCCTCTTTTACCTGGATCCCGCCAATTTCGTTCCGTTCAATCTGAGCGGAGAAAGCGGGTTTTCAGCCGTCACCGCAACGGCCACCCTGACGCTTTTTGCCTTCCTGGGGCTGGAATGCGCCACCATCCCCGCCGGCGACGTGGCCGAGCCGGAAAAGACCATTCCGAAAGCGACGATGTGGGGCACTGCCATCACCATCCTGGTCTATATCCTGGGCACGGTAGCGGTGATGGGCATCATCCCGCCGCAGGAACTCCAGACCTCCAATGCGCCTTTTGCCGATGCCGCAGCGAAGATCTGGGGCAACGGCGCCCGGCAATTGATTGCGGCCGGCGTGATCATTTCCACCTTCGGCGCCCTCAACGGCTGGATCCTGATCCAGGGTCAGATTCCCATGGCCGCAGCCAAAGACCGCCTGTTTCCCGGTATTTTCAAAAAGGAGAACCGGCGCGGCATGCCTGGTATCGGCATCGTCATATCCAGCATCCTGGTGTCCGTACTGATGGTCATGAACTTCACCAAAGGGCTCGCTGCCGCCTTCAAATTCATCATCCTGTTGTCCACCCTGACGGTTTTGGTGCCTTACCTGTTCTCTGCAGCCGCCTTCTCTCTGTTCTCTTTCAGGGATAAAAAGTTGCCGAAGAGGTCGCTCGTGATCAATACGGTAATCGGCCTTATCGCGTTCGGCTATTCCCTTTGGGCGGTCGCCGGCTCCGGCGAGGAGATCGTCTACTGGGGCTTCATCCTGCTGATGGCGGGCATCCCGTTTTATGTCTGGTTGAAACGGGGGGAGGTTGAGGAAGTGAGGAAGTGAGGAATCGAGGAACTGAGGAATTACCTCCTTCGCTCTTGATGAGCTACGGCGGTCGGGGAGGAAGCGATCGGATCAACAATTGCGGGGGGATGGACTGAGCGCAGCCAAAGTCTTCATGACCAAGGCCAGGTCTATAGGACCGAAATATCTGTAAGTCCATAGGACCGCAACACCAGTCAGGTCCATAGGACCAAAATATCTGTAAGTCAGTAACGCCACCATAGTGAAACCAACCGCCCACACCGAATCCGGCAAACTGCAATCCGTCCTGATCAAACCGGTGCAGCACGCCTTCCTCGACAACGAGCGCATCGACGCCGAATGGGAAATGCTCAATTACCTGGGCAGGCCCGATCTGGAAAAAGCCGTTGAGGAATACGCTGTTTTTGAGCAACTCCTCCGGGATGCAGGCGCCGAGGTGCATGTCCTGCCGCCCGATGAAAACCTGACCATGGATTCCCTTTATTGCCGGGATGCGGCCATCATCACCGACCATGGCGCGATCCTGTGCAACATGGGCAAAGCGGCCCGGAAAAAAGAACCTGCGGCAGAGCGGCTTGCTTTTGACCGGCTCGGGATCCCCATACTGGGTGAAATACAGGCTCCCGGTACCCTGGAAGGCGGCGACGTGGCCTGGCTGGATAGGGGGACGCTGGCGGTAGGATATTCTTACAGGACCAACCTATCCGGAATCGCACAGTTGGAGCAGTTGTTCAGGCCGTTTGGAATGGAGATCCTGCGGGTAGACCTGCCGCATTATAAAGGTCCCGGCGACGTATTCCACCTGATGTCCGTTTTCAGTCCGGTGGCAGAGGACCTTGCGGTGGTATACGCCCCATTGATGCCGATAGCTTTCCGGAATGAACTGATCCGGCGCGGGATGCGTTTGGTAGAAGTACCGGATGAAGAATTCGACAGCATGGGGTGCAATGTGCTGGCGCTGGCCCCGCGGACCTGTCTGATGGTAGAAGGGAACCCGAAAACCCGGGCTGCACTGGAGGCCGAAGGCTGCCGGGTGGTCACCTACCGAGGCGAGGAGATCAGCATCAAGGGCGGCGGCGGCCCTACTTGTCTGACCCGGCCTATTGCACGAGGGGTATAAAATGTTGATTTGTTTATTTGTTGATTCGATCAACAGATGACGGAATCAACAGATGACCGAATCAACAATTCAAAAAACATGACTCAACATTCCAAAACTGCAAAAGAAGAACGCACCAATGCGATCACACACGGCATCGGCCTGGTATTGGCGCTGATCATGACCCCGGTTTTGATCCGGCAGGCCATGGCTTCGCCGCATGCAGGAGCGGTATCCGCCGTAATGATTTTTTGTTTCGGCATGCTGACGACCTATGCAGCCTCAACCATTTACCATGCCGTACAACACCCGAAGGCCAAATTCAGGCTGCAGATCTGGGATCATATCAGTATCTTTTTTCTTATCGGAGGCACCTATACCGCAGTAGTGAATATCTTTTTAGAGCCCGCTCCGGCCCGGCTTTTCCTGACCGTCATGTGGGGCATCATTGCGGCCGGCTCTGTCCTGAAACTGTTTTTCACCGGTCGATTCCCGAAACTTTCTACCGGGCTATATGTGGGGCTGGGCTGGATGCTGGTCTTCATCGCCAAACCGATCTCCGAAACGATGCCGATGTCCGTTTTCTGGTGGATTATGGCGGGCGGATTATTTTATTCTGCCGGGGTGATCTTTTTCTCCTGGCGGAGCCTCAAGTACAACCACGGCATCTGGCATTGTTTTGTGCTGGCGGGCACCGCCATGCATGTGGTTGCCGTCCTGCTTAGCCTGCCGCTGGTCATCCGGTGAATCAGACCGTTATAAACTGAGGCCAGTACGATAAAGGGCTTCCCGTTCAGACCCTTACCCGTTAACCAATTTATTCGTATATTCGTGATCGTTTTGCAACGGTGCTTTCATGGCCATTTTCAACTACTCCAAACACGTTTTCATCCATGAAAAAATGCAATCGATCCGAATGGAAACCCGTTGTAGCCGCCATTTTCCTGGCGCTGGGTTCCCATGCCTGTTCCACGCCTCCCGCAGACCTGTCTGAAGTCGCCGAAGCCGAGATCCTGCAGGCTGAAGCCGACTTTGCCGCTATGGCCCAAAAAGAGGGCGTCCCCAGTGCTTTTGAAACCTTCGCGGCTGAAGACGGGGTCATCCACCGCAACAACCTGATCATTGAAGGCAAACAGGCCATTGCCGATTTTTACCACAACGGCAACTGGAAAAATACCACCCTGAATTGGGTGCCCGACAAGGTGGTCGCCGCCAAATCCGGCGACCTGGGGTATACCTACGGCCGTTTCCTCTATTCAACCCAGGATTCCACCGGCCAAACGAATACCGTAGAAGGGATCTTCCACACCGTCTGGAAAAAACAACCCGACGGTCATTGGCGCTTCGTGTGGGATTGACCCTGACCGCTGGGTGCCCTGAGTGGTCCCCTCCCCCCCCAACCTGAGTGCCCTGAGTGCCCTCCCACCCCAAAAAAACCAACCCAAAACCGAATCAACCAAACTTTTACATACACCCGGCTATGAAAAAGATCACCAACCTTGCCCTCACCGTGGCATACCTGTGCCTGGCTGTCACCCTTTCCGCCGCAGATATCCGCATCACCCACCTCGAATGGCAGGGTCTCCGGGAAACCGGCGGCGGCTTTTATTCCTATGACCGGGCCTACTCCGGGTTCAACCCGCATAGCCCGGTCGCGTACCGGCGGTTCGGCGGGCAACCGGCCGATGGCGTACGGGAGCTCTTTTGTGCGCGGGGACATACTACTGGACAAAATGAGAAGAGGGACAAATCAAAGAACCAGCGAGAGCCTGAAAAGCAACGCCTTCACGCTCTCGCTCACTCATTTTCCATCCGACGGAGCTTGGGGCGAAGTCGGGCTCTCGGGCTCTTTTTGCCCCTTTTGTAAAAATGTCCGGTAGTGTGTTGACAGGATTATGGATCTGTGCGATAGGACTTGTATCGAAGTTTGGGCCTTTTGTCCAACCACGTCCGGTATTCCGCTAACCCCTTCTCCGTAAGATAAGGTACGATCATGCCCAAAAAGAGATCGGCATAGAACCGGACGACGGCATCGCTGCGGTCGTCAAAGTGGATATGCGCGTCCGGAATCCAGGCATTGCCCAGGATGATGGATTGCAGGATCAGTTTGTCGTATTGCCCGTCCACTTCTTCGGGCTTGAGCAACCCCTCGGCGATCATATGTTCGATGCTGAATTTGAACTGGAAATGCCGTTGGGCGATGAGCCGCCGGAAATGGTCGCGCACTTCCGTGATCCGCCGGGTGATAGCGATAAAATCGAGCAGGATGAAGCGGTATTTCCAGAAGACGAAGAAATTGTCCTCGCTCAATTCCAAAAGGGTGGTCAATACGGTGGTCGCATTTTCCATCCTTTGCAGGCCGGCATCCAGCTCGCGCACCAGTTCGAGGTAGAGCTCCTGAATGATCGTGTCCACATTGCGGAAGTGGTAGGTCAGGTTGCCCGGGCTGATGCCGAGCGCCTGGGCGATGCTCCGTATGCTGACCTTGTCCAGGCCCTCTTCATTGAGCTGGCGCAGCGCTTCGTCCAGTATTTTGTCCCTGGTTTTCAATAGTTGGTCGACAGATTTGAAGCAAAGGAACAAAAAAATTAGGTCGCTTGTTCTAATTTTGATAAAAACTAGTACATTTGTACTAAAATTATAACACCAAAAGAATTGACCATGAAAGTCCGACTGAATGAAACCAATGGTGCTGAAGAGCCGCAACCCGCGGCCAAAATGCTGGATTGGACCGGCAGGTTGTACCAGTCTTTCCTGCGCTACGTTGAACTTCGGGATGACGATCCGATCTGGATGATGGGCTACAAACTGATTTTCCGGTTTGTGGGGATTGTCTTTATGCTGATCCTGTCGCCGTTTGTCGTTTTAGGTCTTTTATTCGCCTTTGCAGCTGTTTTTTGAACCATGAGAACTTTGCGCAATCCCTTTTTCCTGTTGTCCGTCTCCCTTTTTGCGCTGCACCAGATCAGCCAGAAAGGACTGGGTCTGCAGATCGGCTGGGCGGACAGCTACCTGGATAACCTGTTGTGTTTCCCTATACTTATGGGAATTTGGCAGGTTGAAAGGCAGCTCCGCTGGAAACTCGATAGATTGTCCGGGTTTGAGGTCCTTTCCGCCTGGCTTTTCCTTTCTTTTGTATTCGAGGTCGTTTTCCCGAAGCTGTCTGCGGGCTTTACCGCTGATTGGATGGATGTCGTTTTTTATGCCGCCGGCGCTATCGGGTTCTATTTTCTGATCAATCCCGCCGTATCCTCCCGTCTGGACACCAGCGCATCACATGGGCGATGACCTGCCCTGCATCTGCAATACAGATTTTGCATGCCCCGGTTGTTGGACGGCGCTGCAATTGGCGCCCTGGCCATCCAAAGGGGAATTTTCCATAACTGCCCACTGACAACTGACAACTGACAACTGACAACTGACAACTGCCCACTGACAACTGACAACTGACACCGGCTCCATATAATTTTCCCACCCCTTTATTCGTTTCAATAGCCGCTGTTCCTTTTCAAACATTACCTGCTGAATAAAACCGAACAACTACTCCGCCCGGAACAGAGGCCCCATCCCAAGTGTAGAAAAAAATACGAATATTTTATTATTTACCGTTATGGAGGGCATAACTTTGCACCTTCTTTCAACACAGGCAGCGAATACGGATCTGATCGCATCCTTGTATTAGCTGACCAGAGAAATGCAATGAATTTGCCAACTATCTATAAAGACTTACAATTCAATCCCTTAAGCATACATCCAATGATGAACAAGAGTTTTCGACTGATTGTCCTACTGGGAATCCTGGCCGTCTCGGCTCATGCCCAAACCTTCAGGAACATTCAGGTCTCCGGTGAGATCGGACCACCGAACCCCGAAAAAATGGACTGCAATGACGCCGGTACCATCCATTTCGGCGCCTTTAACGGTCAGAGCAACGACATTCAGCCGGATACGATCTTCCTCTGTTTCGGCGACCAATTGCCCATTATCCACAACGGTGATGCCAGCCTGATGGGAGATCCCAACCCCAATACGCCTCCGGGGGTCGGGTACGCGGTTTATGACTGCAAGCCGACGATTACGGGCCCCAACCTGGCCACGATCCTGACGGACGGCTGCCTCAACCACACTTCGCCGCTGGTCTTGCCCGACGGGACGATGATACCGCAGACGCTCGGCATGTGGGTGATCTCGCAAAACGCCAATGGGAACATCACCCTCGTCAATAACGGCCAGGTGCAGACTTCCTTTAACAACGGCAACCTGGTGCCGACCACGCTCTGGCTGGCCCCGATCACCATCGACGTCTTCTCAACCCAAGGATACGAGAACGACGGCATGGGCGGACCTTCAGGCCCCTGCGTGGACGTCAGTACCGCCGAATCCTTTGCCGTTGTATACCTCACGCCCATCAATGCCACAGACCAGGCGGTTACCGCCAGCCCCACCGGATGCGAAGGCACCTTCCGCGTGACCGGCGGCTTGCCCGAATGGTCGTCATTGGAAGAGTATTCAGTGGACATATCGCTTTCCACCAATCCGGACATCAAAGGGACCGTCACCTCTTCCACCCCCAACCACAACGACATGGTGGTATTCAGCGTACCCCAGCCGGGCGTGTATAACATTACCGTTTCCGACGGTACGAGCTGCGATTTCACTTTCTCAATGGACATGGGATCCTGCCAGGCGGTCACCTTCGTTTTTCCCCTGGAGAACGTTTCGCCGGGCCAGCAGGAGTGCCTTGATATTACCGTTAAAGATTTTGACCGGGTTTCCACCATGCAGTTTACCATCGAGTGGGACCCGACCGTAATTGATTTCATCGATATCCAGAACGCCAACCTGGCACTCGGCAACCTGACCGGTTTGTACACGGAAGTTTCGCCGGGCATGCTGACCTTCTCCTGGACGGATCCGAACCTGGGCCCCAACGGGGTTACATTGCCCGACGGCACGGTCCTGTTTCAGCTCTGCTTCAATGTGATCGGCCAATTGGGGGATGTCAGCCCCATTGCCATGACCGGCAATATCACCCCGATAGAAGTGGGCGATCCCTCTACGCCTGAACCGTTCAGCTATGGAGTAGTTGTTGAAGGCGGCAAAGTGATCGTATCCGATCAGGTGCTCTTCTTTCTGGTGGAACAGGATAGCCTGAGCTGCCCCGACGCCATCGACGGTTCCTTTACCGTCACGCTGGCCGACGGCACGGCGCCCTATCAGTTCCAATGGAATACCGTGCCGCCGACATTGCCCAACCAGGGGCCATTTGTTATCGGCGCTTCCGGCGGTTCAATGACCATCGGCGGCCTTCAGCCCGGTAATTACCAGATCACGGTCACCGATTCCGCCAACCCGCAAAATATGGCGGTCGATACGATCGAAGTCCTGTCGGCGCCCGAGATCGGGGTCGATCTGGTGCCCACCAGCCCGAGGTGCAACGGCGAAAGCAACGGGCGGGTAGAAGCCCAGGTTTTGCTGGCCGGGGTGATGCAAACAGACCTGTCGCCCTTCACCTTTAAATGGAACAACCCGACCGTCACAGGGGCTGTTCAGGATAATATACCTTCCGGGTTTTACGGCGTGACCGTCACGGATGCGAACGGATGCTCGGCATCGGCCAGTACCACCCTTTCGCAACCGGCGGTGCTCAACGTATTGGCTCAGAATACCTTCATAACGGAAGCGAGTTGCGTAGGCGCCGGCGACGGAGCCATCACGATCAGCGCTTCCGGCGGTACGCCCACCAACGGAGCCTATACCTTCACCTGGGGCGGCGGCCTGGGCACCGTTACCGCCAACTCGGCTACCGTGAGCGCCCTCGAACCCGGCGAATACCCGGTGACCGTTTCCGATTCAAGGGGATGCGAATTTATGGACTCCTACACGGTTGCCGCTCAAAAAGTGCTTACCATCAACGCTTCGGTAACGGACGTATCCTGTAACGGCGGTACGGACGGCGCCATACTTGCAGTTGGAAATACCGCAGGCGCACCGGCGGATCTGCCCTATACCTTCGTCTGGAACAACTCCACCACGCCCCCGGTAAACGATAACGTCAGCAGCAACCTGACCGACCTTCCGGCAGGCGTTTATATCGTTACCATGACGGATGCCGATGCAGCAGGTTGCCAGATCATGGACACCATAACGGTCAATCAGCCCGAACCGTTGGCCGCCTCCATTTTCGAGCAAAGTAACGAAACCTGCGCAGTCGGCAACGACGGCAGCGTGACGATAGCCGTAACAGGCGGGACGGAACCCTATAACTACGCCTGGAGCCATGACCCCAACCTCAACGATCCGGCTGCAGCCGGCCTTTCGGCAGGCATGTACACCGTAAATATCACAGACGCCAACAATTGTACCACCTCGCAGGATGTCGAAATCCTGGCGCCGGTACCCCCGGCCATTACCCAACTGGATGACGATTCCGTCAGCTGCCCCGAAGACACGGATGGTACGCTGACCGTCGTAGCTACGGCTACCAGTGCGCCGATCGTCGGTTATAATTGGAATACGGGCGATCAGACTTCAACGATTTCCAACCTGGCCCCGGGAGAATATATCGTTACCGTAACGGCGGAAAATGCCTGCGTGACGATCGACACGGCGTTGGTCCTGGCTCCGCTGCCCCTCGCATTGGACAGCGTCCGGATCACCTCGCCGGAATGCCCCGGACAAGGTAACGGCCAGATCGCCCTGTTCATCAGCGGCGGAACTCCGCCTTACCAGTATACCTGGAGCACTATGCCGAACCAACCCGGTACATTCAACCCGCTGCCCGGACTTTTTGCCGGGACTTACAGCGTGATCGTCAGGGATGCCAATAATTGTACGCCGCTGATCATCAATGACCTGGTGGTTTCGGACCCGCCCGGGATCGTGATCGACCTCCAGTCGCTGACCGGCGTAAGCTGTCCCGATGATACCACCTGCGACGGCCAGGCCACGGCAACGGCTATTTACAGCGACGGAACCACTGCCAATTTCAACTATGACTGGTCGACCGGCGAAAGTGAAGTCGGTGTGCCCAGCTCAGCCGTCAATCAATTGTGCCGCGGCATGCAGACGGTAACCGTGTCAGACGGGGTTTGCGGCGAGATCATGGAATTTGAGGTCGCCAGCCCGCAAGACATCATTATCTCCGCGACGACCGAAAACGTTACCTGCTTCGGCCTGACCGACGGTACGGTATCGCTTTCCGCCACCGGCGGTACGGCGCCTTACAACTACCAATGGGTAGGCGGTCCGACGGGCCCGACCCGCAACGACCTGGGCGCGGGCTCCTATGATGTGGTACTGACCGACGACAACGGCTGTAACCGCCAGCAAACCGTTCAGATCGCACAACCCGAAGAATTTATCGTGACCATCGACCAGGCAGAAACGACGCCCACCGTCAGTTGCGCAGGCGATAACGACGGGGTGATCGTCGTGGTGGAAAGCGGCGGAAACGGACTGGGCGCCAATCCGTTCAACTGGTCCAACGGCGTAGCGCCGGCCAACTCACCGATCGCGGCCAACCTGCCCGCAGGTGCCTACGCCGTAACGGTTACTGACATCAAAGGCTGCCAGGATGAGGTCAGTTATACCATCAACGAACCCGCTCCGATCGTGGTGGTCCTCGGCGAGCCCGTACCGCCGATCTGTTTCGGCGACCCAGGCCTGATCACGATCGACACCATCTACGGCGGCGCCGGCATGGCCTTTCTGGATTACAGCTATTCGGTAGACAATAACGGCCTGTTCCTGCCCGCCAACCAGCCGGCAACGGTTTTCGGCCAGTCCCATATCATAACGGTGGAAGACCCGGCGGGTTGCCACCAGGACGCCAGCATCGATATCCCGCAACCGGCAGAGATCATCATTGCCATGGATGATTCCCGGGTGGTAGAGCTGGGAGACAGTACAACGGTTAATCCGGTCGTTTCACCGTTCGGCACCTATACCTACGAATGGACGCCGGAAGATTATATCCTCAACGGCGTCATGTCGCAGGATATCACCATCAAGCCGTTCTCCAGCCAGGAATACACCCTGACGGTCACGAATCCGGACGGCTGTACCGCTACGGCCAAGATCTTCATCGAACTCGACGCCAACCGAAACGTCTATATCCCCAACGGCTTCCACCCGGATGGCGACGGCGATTTCAACGACGAATTCCGCGTTTTTGCGTGCACGGGGGTCCAGGCCATCAATTATTGCCGGATCTACGACCGCTGGGGCGGGATGGTTTACCAACAGACCGAAATACCGCCGGTATGCGAAGGCGGCTCCAAGCTGTGGGACGGCACCATCAACGGCAAACGGGCCAACGAAGGCGTTTACGTATACCTGATCGAAGTGACCTTCCTCGACGGGGTGACCCTGGTTTACCGGGGGGATGTGACCTTGTTGTGGTAAGCTCAAATTGACATAGCGCAACTGCAGCGGGCCGGGATCATATCAGTTGATCCCGGCCCGTTTGCTTTTGCCCGGGTTTATCCGGCAGAGAGGCTGAAAAAACGATCGCGGTATTCCGTCGGGGTGCAATCCATGATCCGCTTGAAATGGCGGTTGAAATTCGACAGGTTGTTGAAGCCGGAAAGCAGGCTGATCTGGATGATCGAACAGGCGCTCTTTTTGAGCAACCGGCAGGCAACGTTTACCCTGAACTGGTTGAGATAATCGACAAAGCTTTGGCGGGTATATTTTTTAAAATAACGGCAGAAGGCGTACTTGCTCAGGTTGGCTACGCCAGCCGCCTCCTCCAGGCTGATCGGGCGGTCGAAATTGTCAGATATGTACTGGAAGATCGCATTGAGCCGGTGGTGCAGCAAGGTGCTGGGTGAAGCCTGGCAGGAAACGGCAGAAAGTATTCGTCTTTCAGGGTGCAAGGCTATATCTGCGAGCGCCCGCAGAAACGTCATCAATCGCAATATGCCGGTCAGCTCCAGGATTCCGGTGAGGTCGGTCTGGAGTTTTTTGACATATTGCGATCCGATCTTGATACCCCTCGCGCTTTCCTCCAGCATGTTTTTAACCGGGAGCAGTTCCGGTAATTGAAAAAAATCCTTGCCGAATCCGTTTTCCTGGAAAAAGAAAGAAAGTATCCGATACCGGGTATGCGGGTCATCCGTCCGGAATGCATGGGGGACATTGGGGCCGATCAGAAAAACATCTCCTTTTTGAAATTGATCCACCACTTCTCCAACCGCGCAGGCACCTTCCCCTTCCATGATCAGGCTGAGCTGGTACTCCGGGTGATAATGCAAATTGTCAAAATGATCATTCTGGTCCCGGTCGTTCACCTGGAATGAACATTGATCATTGGGTAAAATCTTGTACAGCGACGCTTTCATAATCAATTGGGATATTTCAATTTCTAATAGAGGACATTTGAAAAGGCAGGTGTTTTCGGCGTAGAGCAATTTTTCATTGGAAATGGCCAATATTGTAAGAGACAAGCAGTGTGGATTGGTGCATATTGACCTGAAAAACCAAATACTTATTATGGAAACGCTCACTGCTGTCAAAACGCTGTACACGCATCTCATTTGTTCAAAAGAACGCGACATTTACCAGAAAGATAGGCTTCAAACCTTTTCCGAAGCGGGAAAGCCCTTGTTGGCGCAATATGACCTGGAGGCAGGATTGGAAAGAAAAATACTCAGGGATCGTCCGTTTGATATGTGGCGGTACCGCGAACTGTTACCCCTGGAGTCCGACCTGCACAAGATCTCCCTGGGTGAGGGGGGGACGCCGTTGATCCCGCTGCCGGAAACCGGGAAGCGCTGGCGGGTTCAGCAGCTCCGGTTGAAAGATGAGGCGCTTAACCCAACAGGTTCATTCAAGGCCCGCGGGTTGGCCATGGCGATTTCAAAAGCGCGGGAACTGGGCGCAAAAGTTTGTGCTATCCCTACGGCAGGCAATGCGGGCGGAGCCATGAGCGCCTACTGCGCAAAAGCCGGCCTGGAAGCCCATGTTTTCATGCCGCGGCTCACACCGGCCGTTTTCCGGCGGGAATGCGAATATTTCGGCGCCGAAGTGACCGTTGTAGACGGCACCATAGGGGATTGCGCCAGGAAAATGCGCGCGAACTGGTCGCCGGGTTGGTTTGATATCTCGACCTTGAAAGAACCCTTTCGGCTGGAGGGTAAAAAAACAATGGGGTATGAGATCGCCGAACAACTGGACTGGGAATGTCCCGATGTGATCGTTTATCCCACCGGCGGCGGCACCGGGCTCATCGGCATCTGGAAGGCATTTGAAGAGATGGAACAACTGGGCTGGATCGGCTCCCCCAGGCCCCGGATGGTAGCCGTGCAAGCCGCCGTGTGCGCCCCTATCGTCCACGCTTTTAACCGGGGGATGGACGTAGCCCCGCCGGTAGAGCGCCCCGGAGAAACGATAGCCAACGGCCTGCGGGTACCGGCCGCATTCGGGGATGAACTGATCCTGGACATCCTGTACCGCAGCCGGGGAACCGCGCTGACCGTCACGGATGCGGAGATCCTGGACGCGTTAGCTGAAGCGGCCTCCCGGGAAGGCGTCATGCTGTCACCGGAAGGGGCTGCCGTCTGGGCTGCAACCGGTAAGCTGGCAGCAACAGGTTGGATCCGGCCTGACGATTCTGTAGTTATGATCAATACCGGCAGCTGGTATAAATACGCGGAGCAGTGCTGATAGCGATGAAATTACCCTACTGCCCGCGAGCGGCTTTGCCGCAACGCGACTACCCGGCAAGTCTCTAAACATGCCGGGCGCCACATTAATGAGTTACAACTTCACCAGTTTTTGAATATGCCGCCCGCCGTCTTTCCCGACTGCCTCTACCAGATAAATGCCTGTTGCCAACCCGGAAATATCCAGTTCATCTGCTACGGGATTTGGGAATGAGCGAACCAGACGCCCCTGCAAATCGTAAATGTGGACCAGCCGGAGGTCCGGTAATTGAGCAGCGATCAGCCGGACCGCATCTTCTGCCGGGTTAGGCGCCAATGTCAAAAAATCCTCAGCAATGTCCGAGGGAGTTGTATCGGTGGAAAGATGCGAAAGGCAGGGTGAATAATGCGGCGACCAGGATACGTATCGCATCCCGTAAATGGTCTGTACGCCCAGGCCTTCTACTTCCTTTTCGATTTCTACGGGAAAATCCACGGTTATTCCCAAATAGACCGGCTCGGACAGGTCGATCACCAGGCTGTCGTCCACCGCCATACACCAATAGGCCTCCTGCGGGAATTCATCCCAGTCGTAAGGTGCAGCAACTTTATCTGTCATGTGATTGCTGATAAGGGCGCCCCGATTGCAGTACACGTCGTTGAACACCTGCCTGGACCACCAGATCTTGACCGGTTGGTGTTTGGCCCAGACGTAGATAAATACTCCACCGCTAATAAAGCAACCAGTATCTGAACCAAAATTAATCCTCGAAGTAACACCTATTATTTTTTTGGATAATTTTTTTTGGTAAATAAAATCTGTTGATCCTGCCCGCACCTCAAACACCGAATCAAAAGGGCTTGTGATCTCTGCTTCGCCGAATGCCGGATCGATATCCTCAGTAGCCAGCGTATCGTATCCCACCACGATGGAATCCCGGTTTCCGACAGCGTCTTCAAACCAGATGGTGGCTTCGAACATGGCGGTGGGTTGGCCGTTTAGCCATACCTGAACGAGGAAGAGGATCGGGATGATTGTTTTGAACTTGTTTTTTATTCGCATCGGTTCAGGATTTGACCAGGTTAATCGAATAGATGCCGCCGTTGAACTGGGCGACCAGGGCATATACACCGGATTGAAGGGCAACGGTGGACTTGGTTTGCTGGTAAACGCCGGGCTGGAGGTCCGTTTCTTCTGCGATCAATTCGGCGTTGTTCCTGTCGGACAGGGAAATCAGCCAGATCTTCAGGTTACCGGTTTCACTTGTTTCATATTCATAAGTGAAGTTGTTTAAAAAAGGATTCGGGGCCAGGTCCTTGAAATCAAACGGCGGTACATCGGAAACGCAACTCAAGACGGGCAAAGTGAAGGCAAGCTCCCGGGTTTCAGCGTCCCCGCAGTCGTTTTCAACGGTCAGCTTGGCGGTATAAGTGTGGCCGCCTTGAAAGCCGTTGTCGTATTGATTGGGAAATTTGACGGATTGTGAAATGCAATAGACGCCGACCTGTTCGTTTACCCATCCGGTGCTGTGCACTAGATTGGCGCCTTCCAGAAATTCCAGCAAATACCAGGTTTCATTCATGCTGTGTTCAAAATGCAAACAATAATTGCAATCGTCGGCATTTTCAAAGGGCAAAATAGCGGCATTGGCTTTGGGCGGGTGGCAGGTATCGGTAATATCCTCAATGAATTCGCAGACGGTTTCCGTACTGAGGTGATCCAGGGCGCGCAGGATCTGCCCTTTGGTATAGGCCGAACAGCAATCGATATAACTGGAATAAGCCATGATATTATTGTTGTTGTATTCCCACTGGCAGCATGGGTAGGGTAAGCAAGGCAGATCCGGATCGCATGGGTCCTGAATGTCGACAACCCCATCCCCATTGTAATCGATTGGCGGCGGCAATGGGAAATGCGTGTCGTAAAAATAAACGTAGCATTGCCTGTCCTTTTCCTTGCCGATACCCGGCGATGAAAAGGTATCATCCACATCACCGTCGCAATTGAAATCGTAATCGAATCTGATTTCAGGCGTGTCACTAACAAAATCTTCTGCCCATGAATGCTCTAAATTCAAACAATGCCCCATTTCATGGTTAAAATTCCCGGGAGCAAAGTTTTCTACGGCAAGCCGGTTTCCGGATAGGGCGGCAACCCCTGTCGAACTTCCTACATATTCCGCAATGTAACAATTGTATTCGCTGGAGACATTGACGCCGAAATTGGCTTGGAAAAAGGAGTTAAGCTGCGACGCACTCGTATTCGTAGCTGTAGTACTGCAATGCACATACACCCCCGACAGCAGATACCGGAACGGCACGCAGTATCTGGTCTGGTCCAGCAGTACGCCCCAAGGGACCTGGTTCCACTGTTCCCGGTTATTCTCCAGACGGTCGTTGGCGCTGTTAATGAGGCTTTCAGCGACCTCGTATGCCTTTTCCGGCGAAATGGTCTCATTCCCCAACGGGTCCAGGGTGCCTTCGCAATTGTCATCCAGAAAAAAGTGGATGTTCACCCGGAGCCAGATCTTGGTGCAATTGTCGAATATCGTCTGTACGGTAAAGCAGTGGTCAAGTGATTCCGAAGGCGGCAGCAAATTCTGAGCGGGCTCTTCGGTCCCGCAGAGCTGAACGCCGTCCAGTTGTTGGCCCTGCGCAACGGTGTTAAGAACCAGGAAAAAAGCGATAAGGATTACCCCCCCCCCTACGGGAAAGGCTGGAAAAAAAGTCGACAAGGAGCATAGTATTAAGGTTTTAGTTACGAATCATCTTGAGGAATAGAAAATGTTCAGGTTCAAATATAAGGAAAATAGTGGCACCTGTCAAGGTTTTTAGCTTGTGATCGCCGCTAAAAAATTTAGCATTACAGAGATGACCAACTTTAACCAGAAGTTGGGTGATTTCGTCCCCAAAAAAGCCGTTAATCCCATTATCCTGAACGGTTGGCGCAATTTTCCCTTTCTTTGCAGTCATGAATTGGAAACAAAAACTGCCGATACCGTATTGGCTGGGCATCGTTATTGCCGTAGTCCTGGCAGTTATTTTCACCTTCAAATCCTATCTGGGGTACCTGCTGTGGAATGAGCAAAAGAACTTTTATTTTTCCAGAGAGTTCTTCCTGCACCTGACCAATTTCACCTTTTGGGCTTTTATCCTGCCGGTTGTCAACAGCGTGGTTATTCGTTACCGGATACAGTCGCCTTCCTGGCGGGAAAAGGGAATGGCCATCCTCGCCAGCCTGATTCTGGCGGCGTTACACGAGGTTATTACCAGCATCGAATATCATTTCCCTTACCACTACCTGGTCGAGGCTTATCCGCCGGAGAAGATCCATCGCCTGATCCGGATCTTCCCGTTTGCCTGGTTTCAGCGGTTGCTGGAATACTGGGTGCTGTATGCGATCCTGATGGCGGCCCATTACCAGAAGCAATTCCAGGCCAAGGCCCTTGAGCTGGCGCAGACCGAAAACCAGCTTTCGAATGCCCGGCTGAATGCCCTGAAACTGCAATTGCAACCCCATTTTCTGTTCAATACCCTGAATACCATTTCGTCCCTGATGGACATCGACGTGAAGAGCGCGCAGAAAGTGGTTTCGCGGCTGGGCGGCCTGCTGCGGTCGGTACTCGACAAGGAAAAAGGCAACCTTATCCCGCTGGGGCAGGAATTTGAATTTGTCCGGAATTACCTCGATATCGAACAGATCCGGTTCAATGACCGGCTGGAGGTCAGATACGACCTGGAAGAAGGGATACACGATGCCCTTGTGCCCAGCCTCATCCTGCAGCCGCTGGTGGAAAATGCGATCAAACACGGTTTCGCAAGGCGGGTCGACAACGGCGCCATTGAGGTGAAAGCCAGAAACGATTCGGGGCTCATCATCATTACCGTCCGTGACGACGGAGAGGGCGCATCCCATACCGATGAGGATCTGTTTTCCGGCGGCATCGGCCTGCAAAACGTCAATAATCGCCTGGCGCTCATTTATGGCGAAAATGCCGGACTGACGGTCAAAAACCTTCCGGAAAGGGGGTTTGAAGCCCGGATTACGATCCCGTATCAGAAAGTATCGGACAAATAGACCGCTTTTTGCGTTCTTTCAATTATGAGAAAGATCAAAACCCTGATTGTTGACGACGAACCGCTGGCCAGGGCCCGCATTCGCAAGTTGCTGGAAGGTCACGACGATACCGTTGTAGTCGGCGAATGCAAGAACGGCAAGGAAGCGCTCCGCATGATCCCCGATTACAAGCCGGACCTTGTTTTTCTGGACATCCAGATGCCCGATTTCACCGGGTTTGACGTCCTGTCGAGGTCAGGGGTGACCAACCTGCCCTTTATCATTTTTGTAACGGCATTTGACCAATACGCTTTGAAAGCCTTCGACGTCCATGCCGTGGATTATTTGCTTAAACCTTATGACAATGAGCGGTTCAATCAGGCGCTCGATCACGCCCGCCAACAGATTGCCCTGAAGGATCAGGCCTCCCTGCACAAGCAAATGGTGGACCTGCTGGAAGCCTTCAGCGTCAAATCGGCCGCCGCGCCGCTCACGATCGAGGTCAGGGAGAAGGGCCGGACCCTCCGGTTTTCGGTACTCGATGTTTACTTCATGGAATCCAGGGGCAATTACGTCAAGCTGAATTTGGCCGACCAGAGCTTTTTGCTCCGCCAGACCCTCCAATCCCTGGAATCGTCCCTGACCGGATTGCCGTTTTTGCGGATTCACCGATCGGTCATCATCAATCAGAACTACCTGGAAAACTGCAAGTACACCGGCAACAACCAATACCAGTTCACCCTGAAAAACGGCCGCCAACTGGTGTCCGGCCGCAGCTTTCGGGAAGAGATCGAAAATTACCTGTCGGATTCCGGCCGGTAACCGCTCTTCCGCTCCGCCGTTCAGCCAACCGTATATCACTAAACGGCCCGTTGGTCACAAAACCTTTGCCTTCCCCTGCCGCAACCCTTATTTTTAGGCCAGGAAATCACCTTGACTGTTTATTATGAAGAATTTATCCACACTTTTCCAGGCAATCTGCCTGGTGGCGCTACCCCTGTGGGCAGGCGCTCAAACCCAATTATTATCCACGCCCAATGCGAGCCAGAAGGCTTCCGTCAGCCAAACGGTAGGTCTCACGGACATGGAGGTTATTTACCACCGCCCGATGGTGAACAAGCGGGAGGTCTGGGGCAAACTGGTGCCCTACGGGCAAGTCTGGAGGGCCGGCGCCAACGACAATACGACCATCACCTTCAGCACCGATGTCATGGTTGAAGGGCAGCCCCTCGCAGCCGGCACCTACGGCCTGCATATGATTCCCAACGAAAAGGATTGTACGGTCATCTTTTCCAAAAACAATTCGGCCTGGGGCAGTTTTTCCTACAATCCCGCGGAAGATGCACTCCGGGTACCCGCCAAATTGACGGCTGCCGATCATTTTTACGAATACCTGACCTATGACTTCGAAGGCGTAAGCGCCGATGCAGCCACCTGCATGCTGTCCTGGGGCGATAAATCCATTCCTTTCCAGGTCAAGGTCGATCTGGAAAACACGGTGGTGCCCAGCATTCGCCATCAGTTGCAGAATAAAGCCGGATTCAGCTGGCAGGGCTGGAATGAAGCCGCCAATTTCTGCCTGCAAAATGATTTTAACCACCAGGAAGCGCTGACCTGGGCCACCCGTTCGGTATTCATCCAGCCGACCCCGCAGAATATGCTGGTCAAAGCCCGGCTGACGGGCAAGGTCAACAACCCCGGCAATGAGGCTGAAGCCAAAAAGACAGTGTTCGCCACCCTGGATCAGGATCTGCAGACCTTCCCGACAACCTGGCGCGAATACCACGCCGCAGCAACCTACGCCACACAGCAGGAAAACTGGGAAAAAGCCGTAAGCTGGGAACAGAAATCCGTGGATATGAGCCCCAATATGACCAATATGATGGCCCTTTCCGGGGTTTGGTCCAAGAAAGGGGATGAAACCAAGGCCAAAAAAATGAAAGCTGACGCGCTGGCGCGCGGGTCCAACACCGAGCTTAACAACTACGGTTACCAATTGCTCGGACAGGGTAATATGGCGGAGGCGATCGAAGTATTTGAAATGAACACCAAAAAGAACCCGACGGATCCCAATGTATGGGACAGCCTCGGTGAAGGATATTTCAACAACAACCAGAAGGACAAGGCCGCAGAAGCCTTCAAAAAATCATTGTCCCTCAATCCGCCGGCCAACGTCAAGGCCAACTCCCTGAAATTCCTGGAAGCCATGGGGGTAAAAGCGGATACGATTAAACCCTGAAAACGTCGATATTAGTTTGTTTTGATAATAAATTCAGGAATTTGGCAGAGTGGCCGGGAGCAATCCCGGTCGCTCCTTTACCCGGATCAGCGGCTGAAATCCGACTTGCCGCCCGTTTTTTCCAGCAACCGCGTATGCCTGATCTCCATATCATGGCCGAAGGCCTTGCACATATCATAAACGGTCAGCGCAGCGACCGACGCGCCGGTCAGGGCTTCCATCTCCACGCCCGTTTTAGCCGTAACCCGCACCGTACATTCGATCTCCACTTCTTTTTTTTCATTCAACCGGATATCAATGCCGATCTTGTCTATGGGCAGGGGATGGCATAAAGGGATCAGGTCGCTTGTTTTTTTGACAGCCATGATGCCCGCCAGGATCGCCGTTTGAAAGACGGGGCCTTTCTTGGTGCGGATCTCCTCGTTTTCAAATTGTTTCAGGACGGCCTCATTGAGGACAACGACGCTTTGGGCGCGAGCCGTGCGCAAAGTGACCTGCTTATCGCCGACATCCACCATGGAGGGATTGCCGCGCTCATCGAGGTGGGAAAAAGATTCAGGTTGCATGGTATGGTTTACTTCAATTCGACACCCAAACCGGGTTTGTCGTTGGTATAAAGGTAGCCGTCTTTCAGGATAAATCCGCCGGAGACCACATCGCGGGCCAGGTCGAAGCTGCCGTCCAGGTCGAGGTAGCGGGTAGCCGGGCTGGCCAGGGCCAGGTGCAGCGCTGCCGAAATGCTGACGATGCTTTCGTCGTTGCACCCCCACATCAGGTCGAAATGGTGATCCTCGGCGATACCGGCGATCCGGCGGGCTTCATACAGGCCGCCGCACTTCATGAGCTTGATGTTGAAAATTCCGTAGGGATAGGGTTTTTGGGCCAGCTGAACGGCATTCACCGACGACAGGAGGTCTTCGTCGGCAGCGCATTTCTGGCGGAGTTCGGCCGGCAGTTCGCGCATCAGGTCCAGCTGCCCCGGAGGAAACGGCTGCTCGAAGAACTCAACGTCCAGTTGCTGGGTTTGTTTGGCAAAATACTGCAGGCTGCGGATATCGTACCCCTGGTTGGCGTCGATCCGGATCTTGACGGCCGGGCCTACCTTTTCGCGGAGCTTGGCGAGCAACATGATGTCCTGTTCGACATCCCTGCCGGTCTTCAGTTTGATGATCCGGAATCCGAGCTGAACATTGGCCTCCGCTTCTTCCAGGGTTTCCTGTACGGATTTGATGCCGATCGTGATCGACGTCGGCAATCCTTTGTGGACCCTGCCCCAGTAATCGGTCAGGGGAATGCCCAGAAACTTGGCGAACAGGTCGTGCATGGCGATGCCGACAGCCGCTCTGGCCGCCGGGAAACGCGACAAGTGGTTTTTGGTCCTTTGCAGAATAGCGTGGAAATAGCGCACATCCTGTTCAAGCACCAGGCTTTCCAGCACATCCTGCAAAACCGCAAGGCTTTCCTCGATGTGTTCGCCTGTCACAAAAGCGGCGGGCGAACCGGAGCCGATGCCGTACAGGCCCCGGTCGGTTTCCAGGTAAATGAAGAGATTTTCAACCGAACTGATGGTGCGGTAGGCAATGGTATACGGTTTGGTCAGTTCCAGGTTTTCTTTCCAGCAACGGGCACGAACGATCCTCATAACAGTGTTTTTACTGTTGCAAACTTAAGCTAAAATCTCATTTATTTAGCCTAAGTACTGGGTCCATGCTGCTGCCGAATCCGGCAACCGGATGAATCTGGCTGATCTGATCGCAACCTACCGTCTCGCAAGGCAGGGAAATGCAGAAAACGCTTCCGCCTCCCAACTGGCTTTTGACGAAAATTTTGCCGTTCATCAACCGGATCACCTTCTGGCAGGTTGCCAGGCCGATCCCCGATCCCTCGTATTCCTGACGGGAATGCAGCCGGGTAAACATTTCGAAGATCCGGTGGTGAAATTCCGGTGAAATGCCGATGCCGTTGTCCTTGAAATCCAGGTGCAGGACCCCGTCGCTGACATGGTGCGTAATTTTTACAATCGGCGGAGTGCTCTTATTGTACTTGATGCCGTTTTCGATCAGGTGTTTGAAGATCAGGAACATCATGGTGTCCGACCCCATGATCGCCGGTAACGGTCCGATCTCCACGCTGGCCGATTTTTGTTCAATCAGGTCGCCGATCGCTTCCACGGCCTGCCCGGCAACGTGCACCAGGTTCACCGGTTTGGGGGCCGTATGGTCTTGCCCCAACCGCGTGAAGGTCATCACATCCTCGATCAGCGTATAAAGGTGTTTGGTGCTATGGATAATATACCTGGCGTGGTCCTTGAGCTCGGAGTCTGGATGATCGCGTTCCAGCTTTTTCTCCAGCAACCCGGCGAAACTCACGATATTCCGGATCGGTTCTTTAAGGTCGTGGGAAGCCATCCGGGCAAATTGCTCCAACTCTATATTGGAAGCTTTCAGGTCTTCATTGAGGTGCTTGAGATCGCTTGTTTTTTCCAGGATGGTTTTTTCCAGCAACCGGCCTTGCTGGGCTTTTGATTTGTAGTTCAGCCAGAATGCCAGGATGATGCCGACTCCCAGGATGATGATGATCACGCTGGTTTTCAGCAGCAGCTTATTGTTGTTGAGTTTTAACAGGTTAGTCTCATTCTCTTTTTTCAGCAGTTCATTTTCAGCGTCTTTCTGGGCGACCTGAAAGACGAGTTCGTTCTGGGCGAAAATCTGGTTTTTTTCCCGGTTGGACAGGCTGTCTTTCAATGCGAACAGCGAATCGGCGGCGGCCAGCGCCAGGACCGGCCGGTAGGTCTTTTCGTAAATCTTTTTCAGCAGACCGTAGCAATTGGATTGCGTGGGCAGATCATGGACTTTTTTGGCTATGCCCAGGCTCTGTTTCAATGCTTCTTCGGCCAGGCTGAATTCTTTCCTTTTTTCATAAATTTCGGCTTTTTGATAAATGCATCCCGCCAGAAAATAAGCGTTTCCGGATTTTTTCATCAGCTCCTCTGCCAGTTTTAGCCTGGCCAGTGAAGCTTCGGTTTTATTTTCATCCAGGAGAAAGCCGGCCATATTCAATTCGATGTTGGCCTGTACGTAATAGTCGTTCATGCACCTGGCCAGGGCGCCGGCCTTATCGTACAGTTGTTTTGCCTTGGTCGTATCGCCCGTTTTTTGGGCGTAGGCGCCTTCGATCATGGCTACGGTGATCAGGATTGTCGTATCTTTTGAGTGCCTGGTAAGGTCGACGGCTTCCCGGATATAAGCTTCAGCATGGACCCGGTTGTTGAGATTGAGGTGCAGTTCCGCTATGTTGCTGAGGAACAAGATCCGGACCAGCAGCTGGTTTTCAGGGCAATAGGCCAGGGCTTTCTGCAGGTACGCCAATGCAGTAGGATAGTCATTCATAATACTGATGGCGATATCATTGTTGGTCACCGCGATCAGGAAACTGTCCTGAATATTCTCGGCAATACTGAGTGCGTGGCGGTTCAATTGGATGGCTTCTGCGGGCTGGTTTCGAAGAATGTAAAATATGCCCTCCAGGTTAAGGGCCCTCGAGATGCCTTTTGGATAAGAGAATTTTTCTGCGAGTGTCCGGGCCTTTCTGGCATATTCCAGGCTTGCATCAAGGTCAACGCGGTGAAGTTCCCAACTTAATTCATTGAGCCGATCGACTTTATGGCTATCCGGCGGAGCTTCGTCAAGGCTTTCTTTCAGCGCCTCAATGCGGCGGCTTTGCGCATGGCTTATGCAAACGCCGAGGCACATGAACATAGTAAGGAACAGCAAACTTTTTAGGCGGTTGACACAAGTCTCCATCACTTCGGGCTGTTAAGCACGGATTACCCAGTACAAGTCTAAGGATTAAAAGGGAGAGTGAAATTGTTGAGGGGGGAGGAGTGCACCTGACACACTAAGTGCATAAACCTCTTACAAAGCAAAGGTAATAAATATTATATTGTTTTATATTACAAATACCCGATAATTTTTTGCGAAGCTTTCCTGCGGGGCCTACCAACCGTCGCAACCGATGGGCGATCCGTCGGGTAATGCCGGGATATCGGGCGCTTTGTAGTCTTCCGGATGCTCGAAGAAATGGCCGATGCGGCGGATCAAAGCGAAATTATGAGCTTTTTGCGCTTCCGTTTGATTGCCGCCTGACCTGGCCTCCAGCTCTGCGCGGATCTTATCCAGCTGGTACAAGGCCAGGGCGCTGACTTGCGGCGCGGCGTCATTGTCGGCGGCGACCTGGATGAGCTGGGCAACCGTCAGGAATTCTACGGTCCGGCCTATTTCCTGGCTGAGGCCTTTAGCCGCTCCGGCTGATGGATTTCTTCCCGCTTTCCATACCCGGTCCATGATTTCCTCCGGCCCCGGCGCATCCCTTCCCGCAGCCTGCTGCTCGACCAGGCGGGCCA
This sequence comes from Lewinellaceae bacterium, assembly GCA_020636325.1. Taxonomy (GTDB): domain Bacteria; phylum Bacteroidota; class Bacteroidia; order Chitinophagales; family Saprospiraceae; genus JACJYC01. The sequence continues at coordinate 126,785 of JACJYC010000002.1, read as the reverse complement.
GTCGTTCGGTGTTGAGCAGGAAGGAGATCGTATGCTGAGCCGAACTTTCGGCAGCGCCAAGCGGATCAAACACGGAGCCTGTCCTGTTTTTAAACAATTCCCGGTCGCGCCGGTACCCGGGCGGTTGCGGCGGGATCAATTTGACGATTTGTTCCGGCAAGGCCAGATAATCGGCCGTAAGGGTCTCAAGCAAGGCGTTCAGGGCGGTGCGTTGGGTAGCGCCGTCCAGCGGTTCGTTAGCGGGTTGCCCATCTCCCCGGACGGCATAGGTATAATTGACGCCGCCGACCACTTTGGCCGCCGCTTCGATCTGGTATCGCGGCATCAGATAAAGCGGAACCAGGATATTTTCCAGGGTAGCCATCGGTGTGCCGGCAGGGATATTGTTTTCGCTGAAATTGGTCAGGGCCGCCTTGCGCAACTGGATGAGCCGTTTCAGTTCGGCGGCGGCGGATTTGCCGTTGTCCCACAAATGCGTGAATGGATGGGCGCTGGAAGCCGGCCGGCCATCCTGGTCGGTCAGGTAGAACAACCCCATCTTGATGTTGGCGGAAAGGATATCATTCAACGCTTTTTTCTCATCGGTCCCCTTCGCGAAATCCTGATATCCGTAGAGGATGGCGCGCTTGTCCCATTCGCCGATGCCGGTATCGTAAGCCTGAGAGAAATCGATGCTGCCGTCGTCTTTCAGGGTGATATAGGGATGCGGGTAATCCATCACGGAAGCCCTGTTGTTGTAACTGGAAGCGTAATTGTGGGCCAGCCCCAGGGTATGGCCGACCTCGTGGGCCGATAGCTGCCGAAGGCGGGCCAGCGCCATTTCCATCATGCGCGGATCAGGGTTCGTGCCGTCCTCATAGGCGTCAATGAGCCCCTGGGCGATCATAAAATCCTGGCGGACGCGCAGCGAACCGAGCAGCACATGGCCCTTGATGATCTCGCCGGTGCGGGGATCCACTACCGAACTGCCGTACGACCACCCCCTGGTGGAGCGGTGTACCCAGTTGATCATGTTGTACCGAACGTCCATGGGGTCGGCGCCTTCGGGCAGGATCTCCACCCGGAATGCATCCTTGTAACCGGCGGCGGTATAGGCCTGGTTCCACCAGCGGGCGCCTTCCAGCAAGGCGGAGCGGACGGGCTCGGGAGTCCCCCGGTCCAGGTAGTAGATGATCGGCTTGACCGGCTCGCTGAGCGGGGCCGAAGGGTCTTTTTTCTCCAGCCGGTGGCGGGTGATAAAGCGCTTGACCAGCGGCTGATCGATCGGGGTGGCGTAGTCATAGTAGCTTGTCGGGAAATAACCGCTGCGCGGGTCGTATTCCCGGGGTGTATACCCGGCATCCGGCAATTCGACGAACGAATGATGTTCGCGGACGGTCACCGACTCGGGCGACGGCGTTACGGACCGGATCCAGGCCCCTTTCGGGTCGCCGGTAAAGGTCAGGATGGTTTCAAATTCGGAGTTTTTGGGGAAGTTCCGGGTGCGATCCAGGTAAATGGCCGACCGGTTGGCGTCCACTTTATACGTCCCCTGGTTGCTGGTCCTGAGCCGGTCGGCCACATTGTGCGCGTCCTCCATCAGGAAAGGCGTCAGGTCGATCAGGGCTTTATCGCCTTCAGCGGCTTCCACTTTAAACCCGTACAATACCGATTGTGCAAAGGCTTCGGCGACGCTGGCCTTTTCATCCGGGTTATCGCTGTTCGCCCGGTAGTCGTAGTTGGGCTGCACCAACAGGACCTTGGGGCCTATCCGGCTGAATTTGACCACCCGGTCGCGCCCGAGCTGGTTGCGATCCAGGCCGATGTCATTCGAACCCACTCCGGCCGACAGGGAGTTGATGTACAAAAACTCCGTATCCCATTTATCAACCTCCAGCCAGATCTTTCCGGCTGTTTCATCCCAGTAATAATTGAAAAAACCCTTGAACGCCTTCCAATCGGCTGTTTTCTGGCTGATGGTCTGGGCAGGTTCGGCTTTCCTGGCCGCTGCCGGCTGTTGGGCGCCCAGCGTTATTACGGTCAATAACGCGATAAAGAAGGGTAAAACGAATTTTTTCATATCGGATCGGTATGTGGATGATTGCAAAGGTATTAATTGAGTCCGTAAACCTGCGCTACCCATCGGGGCAAATCGTAACTTTGCCCCATAATAATCGACCATATGGATTGGAGCGCTTATGTCATTGCGATTGCCGGCAGTGCGATTGCCGGGGCCATCAACACCCTCGCCGGCAATGGGTCCGCCATTACCCTGACCATCCTGACGGAAGTGCTGGGCCTGCCGCCGACCCTGGCCAACGGCACCAACCGCGTAGGCGTATTCACCCAATCCGCCGCGAGCACCTTCGCTTTTTACAGAAACGGGCGACTGGACCTGAGCCATTCCAAAATCTATATCGCTTTTACCCTGATCGGTGCGGTGGCCGGCGCGCTGCTGGCTACCGTGGTGAGCAACGACCAATTCCGGGGCGTATTCCGGTTCCTGATGGTATTCATGTTATTGGTGACGCTGGTCAAACCAAGCCGTTGGCTGCGGGAGACCGAGGCGCCCGCCAAACCCAACCCCTGGATTGCCGGCCCGCTGTTCATCGGTCTGGGGTTCTACGGCGGCTTCATCCAGATGGGGATGGGGATCTTTTTCCTGGCAGCTACCGTTCTGGGCGCCCGTTTCAGCCTCATTGATGCCAACGTGATGAAAAGCGTGATCGTCTGTTTTCTTACCCTGATCGCTATCATCATCTTCCAATGGCGCGGTCTGATCGACTGGAAGATCGGCGGCCTGATGGCCATCGGCCAAACGATCGGGGGATACTATACCGCGCGGTTTGCCTCCCGCTATCCGAAAGCCAATCTCTGGGCGTATCGCCTGCTGATCGTCATGATCATTATCGCGATCCTGATGCTGTTCGACCTCTTCTGACCCGGCCTTTCTTTGGAAAAAAATCCGGAACTGCCCTTGAAAAAGCAAAAACCGCTTTTTGAGTAGAGTAATCAGCGTTGAAGCGGTTAAAATCGGAATCCATTTAAATTTTTGACCATCAGCTATTTATGAAATTTATTCGTTTGTAGTCGAATACAACCGGCTACAAACGAATACAAACGACATTAACCGGCTTGTGAACGACTCCTGCTTCCGGCCGCCCCTACCTTTGCCATGTCAGTTGACAACAACAGCGGCCGCGATTAATCAGATGGTTTAATTTTAAAATCGAAGTAACATGAATAACATGCGCAACCATGTCCAGCTTATCGGCAGCCTCGGCAAAGAGGTGGAGTACAAACAGCTCGAGAACGGTAACGCAATCGCAAGGGTTTCCATCGCGACCAAGGAAGTGTTCAAGAACAACCAGGGAGAACGCATTGTCGACCTGCAGTGGCACCATCTGGTCGGGTGGGGCAAGATCGCCGAGATCATGCATGTATTGATGAAAAAGGGCAAAGAAGTGGCCATTCAGGGGAAACTGACCCACCGGAGCTTCGACGATCCCGAAGGAAATACCCGTTACTTATCCGAAATCATCGTGAATGAATTTATGGTACTGAACTGAAACGTCAACGCGCAATCTCTTTTTAACTTGATGGATAGAACGATCCGTCCATTTCAAATCATGTAAAAATTTTTCCATCATGAACGGACTTAAAAACAGCATCCTGCTCATCGGCAACCTGGGCCGCGACCCCGAAACCAAAACGCTCGAAAGCGGCCGCGCATTTGCCCGGTTTACCATGGCCACCAGTGAAAGCTATCGCAACGCCAACGGCGACAAGGTTACCTCCACCCAATGGCACAATATCGTAGCCTGGGGCAAAACGGCCGAAGTTGCCGGCAACCTGCTCAAAAAAGGCAAGGAAGTGGCCGTAAGGGGTAAGCTAACCTACCGAAACTACAAGGACAAGGAAGGCATCGACCGGTCGATACCGGAAGTGGTGGTCGATGAGTTTGCCCTCCTGAGCAAGCCGTAAGGCCTCCATTCCATGAACATGAGCGCTTATCCGGAACCTGATCCTGCGCAGTCAGGCTGACGGTCCCCGGATAAGCGCCTGACCCCGGAAACGCGCACCTGAAACCCTGAAACATCGCGGACAGTCAGGACTTTCCTATGTTTTCTTCCGATTGCACACTGTCCGTGGGCCCCATTCCAATAGATACCCGGTTGCACCTGCACCGGGTATTTTAATTTCGCAATAGGGGTATGTGGGGATTGAACCCATCTTAATTAAAAAAATGTTCATTTTCGAACACTTTGAAGCAACCTTTTAATGAGCACCTTATCTTTGTAGGAAAAAGAGCCCACCCGGCGGCTTGGATTAACACAAGGATTCCTGGAAGTCATGCATTGGTATGAGAGAAAACGCTAAGATTTTAATTGTCGACGATGAAGAAGACATCCTGTTAAGTCTGCAACTTTTATTGAGCCGGCACTTCAGTTCGGTTCAGGTTGAATCAAACCCCTTCCAGCTCCCCAGATTACTCCGCAATGAAAATTACGACCTCATCCTCCTGGACATGAATTTCAAAAAGGGGGATACCAGCGGACAGGATGGCATTACCTGGTTAAAAAAGGTGGTAGAATTGGCGCCTAACACCAGCATCATCATGATTACCGCCTACGCCGATGTCAAAACGGCTGTGGAAGCCATCCGCGCGGGCGCTGCAGATTTTATCGAAAAACCCTGGCGCAATGAAAAGTTGCTGGCCACTATCCATGCCGCGTTGCGGTTGACGCAGACCCGGCAGGAGGTACGGCAATTGGAAGAAAGGCAGCAGGCGTTAAACAGCGTTCTGGATCAGCCGTTCGGCGAGATCATAGGGCATTCGGGGCCGATGCAGCAGGTCTTTCAGCTGATAGAAAAAGTTGCCAAAACGGAAGCCAATGTCCTCATCCTGGGCGAAAACGGTACGGGAAAGGAATTGGTGGCACGCGCCATCCACCGCCAGTCCAATCGCGCGAAATCGGCTTTTATCGGGGTTGACCTGGGCGCCATACCCGATACCCTGTTCGAAAGCGAATTGTTCGGACATAAAAAAGGCGCCTTCACAGACGCGCACGAGGACCGGCCCGGCCGTTTCGAAATTGCCTCCGGCGGCACCCTTTTCCTGGATGAGATCGGTAACCTGTCGCTGCCGTTGCAGGCCAAACTGCTGACCGCGCTGCAAAACCGCGAATTGCGGCGGGTAGGTTCCAACCAACCCATCCCCATTGATATCCGCCTCATCTGCGCAACCAATATGCCGCTTTACGATATGGTCGGCGAGCACGACTTCCGGCAAGACCTCCTCTACCGCATCAATACCGTAGAGATCAAACTGCCGCCTTTGCGCGACCGCCGGGAAGATATCCCTTTGCTGCTCGATCATTATCTGAATATCTTCGCCAAGAAATACCAGAAAACAGGACTGGGGATCCAGTCGGATTCCGTCAAGCAACTGCAGGCTTATTTCTGGCCGGGAAATATCCGAGAGCTGTCGCATGCCGTCGAAAGGGCTGTCATCTTGTCAGATGGCAATACATTGACAATCAATGACTTTATTCTGCCTACCGGAACCGGCGACCCAATGGAGGACGGTGGTGAATCGGACCCCGACTCCTTTAATCTGGCGGAACTGGAACGCTGGGCGATCCGGAAGTCCATGACCAAACACGGCGGGAATATCAGCAAGGCTGCCGATGAACTCGGGCTTACCCGCGCCGCCCTCTATCGCCGATTGTCCAAACACGATCTCTGATTTATGCTGCATCGCTTTCGAACCAAGGTCATCGTTCGCGTAACTATCCTGCTGGGGTTGATCACAGGACTTGCCTTCAGCCTGGCGGAAAGCAACTGGCTGGTAGCCGGTTTTATAGCCCTGTTCACCGGCGTAGCGGTCGGCAACCTTATTTTCTTTGTCAATCAGACCAACCGGGACCTGGCCAATTTCTTCTCTTCCGTAAAATACAATGACTTTACCACCACCGGATCCGCCGGCCATCAGGGAGACCATTTTAACGAGCTCCATAAGGGGTTCAATCTCGTAAACCGGAAATTTCAGGAGATCCGGGCGGAGAAGGAAGCCAATCACCAATTCATGCAAACCATCGTCGAGCATATCAATATCGGCCTGCTTTGCGTAAATGAGAACGGCGATGTGATCCTGATGAACAAGGCGCTCCAGCGACTCCTGCACAAATCCTATCTCGTGCACCTCGACGGCCTGTCCGCTATCGACGAATCGCTGGAAAAAATGGTGCGTTCACTGCGGCCCGGAGACCGTGAACTGGTCAAGCTCAATATCGAAAACAAACTCCTGCAACTGGCCATTCAGTACGAGGAGATCAAACTGAATCGCCAGCTCATCCGGCTGTATTCCTTTCAGAATATCCAGGGCGAACTGGAAGCGCAGGAACTGGAAGCCTGGCAAAAGCTCATCCGTATCCTCACCCATGAGATCATGAACTCCGTTGCCCCGATTGCCTCCCTCAGCTCAACCCTCCGGGAAATCGTCAACGGCAGCGGTGAACTGGATGAAGGGGCACTGGGTATGGTGCGCAACTCCCTGGGCGTGATCCAGAAGCGAAGCGAAGGCCTCCTTGATTTTACGGAAACCTACCGGAGCCTGACCCGCGTACCGCCCCCGAAGTTTCAGCTGATCGACGGAAAGGCCCTCCTCCAGGAAACGCATACTCTTTTTGTTCCTGAAATGAAGGAAAAGAAGATCGATTTCATCCTGCACCTCCCGCCCGGCGATGTTAACTTCCAGGGCGACCCCAACCTGCTGGAACAGGTGCTCATCAACCTCATCAAAAATGCCAAGGATGCGGTACTGGATGTCGATAATCCCAGGGTTGACCTTCACCTTCAGAAAAGCGCCAACGAAAAGGTCATGGTCATGGTAGCCGACAACGGCAGCGGCATACCTCCCGAAGCCATGGAGCAGATCTTCGTGCCCTTTTATACCACCAAAAAAGAAGGCAGCGGTATCGGCCTGAGCTTGTCCCGCCAGATTCTCCGGCTGCATAAAGGTACGATCGAAGCCCAGTCGGAAACGGGCAAAGGAACCGTTTTTACCATTTCCATTTAAAATGCGTACCGGATCATCAAATGCCAGACCTTGACCGGTGTGGCAACTGAAAAAAGTTTTGAAAAGCCGTTGTTCCTTTCATACCGGACCTCCGCGCCCCATTTTTCAGACCGGACGCCGGCGCATCCGATAAAGCCCGTTTCATAGGATCTGAATCCGTTTTGACCGTCGGAGGTTCTCACAGCCGGGAATACATCCGTTTTCACCGTTGAAAAAAAGGTGGACTCTATGGTGGTAGTTTGGCGTTCTTTGACCGCCAACCCGTTGGAAATGCCGGCGCCGAGGTAAGGTTTCCACTTTCCTTTGCTCAGCAAGTGCCTGTACAAGGTTTGGAGTTTGACATAAGCCAGGTCGATTTCGGTAGAAAAATAGCGCTGCTGATTGGCGTCCGTAACTTCCAGGTAATCGCCGCCGGTTTTGTAGGAAGTATAGAACAGTTCATTGGACAAGATGGATCTTCCGTTCGTCCGGGCAAAAACCAGGTCCAGCCCCACTCCGGCTGCGGGATTGACGGACGGCGGCATTTCCTGATACCCCAACCTGTTCGGATCCGCGAAGCTGTTGAACCGGAGCTGCAACGTATTGACGCCGGCCATCGCGTAAGCCCTGAGAACGGCTTTGTCCTTTTTGTTCTCAAAGATGACCGGGGGGCCTGCGTTACAGCTGCTCCTGTTATAGGCCGTACAAAAATCCAGCAGGCTCTTTTCCGTATATTTCAAATGGCCGATGAGCGGAAGCATTTCGCGGCAATCGCCGGCCAGCAAGCCGATCTGCCGGATATAGAGCGAATTGTAGCCTGAATGCGCAAGGTCGTCAGAGATGTACTTTTTATATACCAGGGCCTGGATGGGGCCATCGCCTTTCCGGATGAGGTAATGCACCTTCCGGGTCGGATCGCGGAGCTGGAACAGGCTGAGTTCGCCCTCCTGCAGGACCTGAACAAAAAAGGAATCCCTGCCCCAATGTGGGTCGGGCGAACGGTCGAGGTCTATCGCAAAACGGTAGGAAGATTGATCGATATCGCCGATAAAAGCCACGTACTTTTCCCAGACGCCTTTTGATTTTTCCACCCGGAAACCGGAAATGTCCGGTACGTAGAAGGTGCCTCCCTGGCCGCCTTCGGGCGTAAACCGGATCTCTTTAGGACTAACCGACCAGTTTTTATAGTCAATCTCGCCCTGGATCACTCCGCTCCGGGTATAGACTTCCGCCGGGCGATAATTTTTCTGGGCGAAAACCGGCATAACCAAAACAACGAATAGCAAAGTTTGGATAAAGGGGTTCATATGAACTGGTTTTAGCGTTTAATAAGAGGAAGTTCCAGGTCAGTGTCTACCTGGTGATCAACAGCTGCCTGCTGATCACAGCGCCTTCATTCCGCACACTGACCCAATAAATGCCTGAAGGCAGATCGCGGACATCCAGGTCGATGGTGTACTGCGATGACTGCAGGTCCCGGTTGAATTGTCTGAGGGTCTGCCCGACGGCATTGCTCAGCCGGACGGAGATCCGGGTATCGCCCGGATGCTGAAAGTACAACCGGGTATGCCCCTGCGAAGGGTTGGGTGAGAGGCTGAACCCGAAATGATCCGGATCAACGCCCGCAATACCCGTGATCTTATCGATCTGGAACGTCACCGGCGCGGACCACCTGAATGCGCCGCCGGCGTCAACGGCCTTGGCGGTCAGTGAATAGGAAGTGAAATCCGGGAAAAAATAAGAAAGGGTATATGGAGCGGTTGCGGCTACGCCGACCGAATCACCGTCGACATAAAAAGCGACATATGCAAGTTGCCCTTCCGGGTCGGAAGCTTCAGCCGTCAGATTGATCGGCGCCAGGTCTTCCAATTGCACCACTTCCCCTTCGGACGGTGACGTGACAGCGACCTGCGGCAGGTAATTCCCCGATATCCGGATATTGTCCAGGTAAATCCGGTTGCCGTATCCGCCGATGTTCTCAAAATCGATCTCCACCACCTCGCCGGCGTAAATGCCCAGGTCGGCTTCCTCCGCCCGCCACTGGCTGCAATCCGTGGGCAAAAAAGCGGAGTTGACGGACGGCGCCGTGGCCAGCGCGCTGCCGGTTTTATCATAGATCATCTGCGTAGCCCCGGAGCAACCCGTGGCATTTACCCGCAATTCATCGTATCGCGTTGTGCGCGGGGCATAGGCCAGATCAAAATGAAGGACAGGGTCGACGAGTTCGGAAAGGTCGAACCGGGCCCGGAGATAATCGCGGCGGAAGCGCGTGTTGTACGCGTAATTGTCGACCATTACGGCCGTGCCGCCGCATTCCAGGTTTTCGGCGGTCGTCCATACCGCATTGTCGTTGTTTTCATTGATGATCGTCCACGCAGGATCGATCCCGCCGGTAAAGTCCGAAACAAACGGCTGAATGCCGCCTTCGACCCGGACGGCGCCGGTCAGTACTTCCGCTGCGGCGCCTTCCTGATTGGTTACCGTGAGCGAAACATCGTAGGTCCCCGCATCGGGATACGCGACCACGGGGTTGGGCTCATTGCTGGCAGCGGGCTCTCCGCCTGGGAAACTCCAGCTCCAGGTAGCGATCCCGCCCTGGGAATCGTCCCGGAAGGCAATCGTTTCGCCCGGGCAGATCGGCCCGCGGGGGAATAAGATGCCGGCCTTGGGCGTTTCCGGCGCTTTTACCAGGAACCTGAAATATCCGTCGGGAGCCACCTGCGGGCGGACAACCGATTTGCCGCTGTTGGAAAGGGCCTGGATATAATACCGGACTTCCGTACCGGCCGGAAAAGCGGGGATGGACGCTGTCCATTTGTCATCACCGGCCGCAGACATTGCCAGGGGCGTGTAAGCGGCATCATCGGCTGTTTTGTAAAATACGGTTGCCCCCAGGATGCCCGATTTATGCTTCAATATGGCTTCTACAGGATAGGAACCTGTGCTGGAATAGGTGTCTCTGAGCCGCGGGTGCGCGATCCAGAGCGGATCCCGTGTGCCGATCAGCTTGGTGATGCAATGCAACGCACCCAGCGACTGGATAATGTCGTTGCACGTTATGCCGACCACATTATAGCCGGGCAGGTTTTCCCGGTAAATGCGAAGCGCGGTAGTATCGTATTGTTCCTCATAGGTGGGAACAAGCACGGTCTTGTTGATGAAAATAGCGTTGGAATAAGTCCGGTATGCGCCGTTCTGGTACGGATAGAAACCGCCTTCCGGGGGCATCGGCAGCCGTTCGATCCGGTAATTGTGTCCGAAGGGCGTAGTGAAGTTGTTGCGCAGATAAGCGATATTGGCTTCGATCTGGGGGCCGTCGGAGACGCCTTGCGGGTATTCGCCGACCAGCAAGGTTTCCTCATCAATGACGAGCATATGCATGTCGAGGTGGTGGATGCCGTCATAAGGCAGCCGCCGGAATTTGACGTATTTGTTGACGCCGAGGAATTTGCCGGCGATATTATTGATCTCCGCCTCGGTCTTGCCCGGATTTTCGGCAAATACCAGGTCGGATGAGAACGCTGTTCCCATGCCGTCGCGCAGGTGGTTGCCGCCGGTATGCACCCAATCGAACGGCGGGGTAGTCGCACCGTAGTAAGGGAGCCCGAAGTATTGGGCAATCGTTTCCGGGATCACATCGTCCTTAGGCCTGGGGCGGTTGTAGATCCAGTCGGCAATATAGAGGCTATCGACGTTGTCCTTGTAAACCGTCCAGGGGCCGTAGTCCCTGATCCAGATCGTGTTGTATCCTGTGATCAGCACGTCTACATTGTTCATGGGGATGCCTTCCGCGGTGAGGTGGTTGGTGACCTCGGCCACGTCGGCGGCGATGATGATTACCCGGCATTCGTTGACCGCGTTTCGAACGATCTCCGTCAGGACGTCGATGTACCCGGTCCAGGTAATGACCAGCGCTTCCACTTCCTCCCATTCGGCCATGGTGCGCACGCCGGCGGGCGGGGCTACCGGTGGGGAAAGCAGCTGGACCGCTTCCAGGTAATCGTCCATTCTTGCGGATTCTTCAACGGAAAAATCGTGCGGTTGCGCGCCTTGCTGGGCAGAAGTCAGAAAAAAACTACAGATAGCTAAAAGAAGAAGAGCCGGTTTTTTCATAGGATATTGAGTATTGCCGGCTAAAGTTAGGCATTTTTACTTCGCACGCGGCGGTAAATCTGCACAACCCGGGCCTGACGGCGGAGGTCCTTTCAGGTTTGGCAATCCGGCATGAAGGGGAAATACAGGGTATCTGCGCGATGATCCTGCGCTATTTTTTCTTTTTGAAATCGCCGTTTTTCCAGGAATCAAAGAATTTTTTCCAGGCGATCGGGTTGAAGATATTCATCGGCGGCCGCTGGCCTATGTAATAATATTCGCGGGCCTGCTGACGCAGGTAATAGCTGCCGTTCTCCGTACCGTCTTTGGGCACTTCGTTGCGCATTTGCCGCAGGCTTTCATTGGCGAGGTTGCGGGCGGCGCGTTCCTGCAATTCGGGCGTGACGTCCATAGCGAGGAATTCCAGTTTGAAATGGTCCTTGTTCGGCCATGGGAAAACGACGGTTTCGGGCAGGTTGATCGTATCCTGGGTCATCAGCTGTACCAGCGAATACCGGTCATCTTCGAGGGTCTGCGGGATTTTGAACTCAACCGTCTGGTAACCCACTGCCGAGAAGACGATCACATCGCCTTTTTCAACGACGATCGAGAAAAACCCCTGGAGGTCGGAATAAGTACCCCGCTGCTGGTCCTTGACCAGGATATTGGCATAAGGGACAGGGAACAGCTGCTCGTTGCTGCCGTCGAGCACCATACCGGAGAACTGGACAAGGCTGCTGTCGGGCGTCTGGGCGGACAGCCGGCCGAAAGACAGTAAGAACAGAGCCGAAACCAGAAAAAGACCGTATTTCATATGCAAAAGACCTTTGACCGTTGCTTGAACGGGTTTTTAATAATATAGACCCGTCACCGAATAAAAAGGTTCGATCAGACAGCTAAATAACAAATAAAGGCGTTGTTTAGCCTCCCGACCCGCCGCATTTAACGGCCTGTTAACCAAAATTACGCCAGTGCAAGGTCAAGGACCTGCGTCATCCGGGTAACATACTCGAACTTCATGCCCTGGATGTATTCCGGGGTGATCTCATCCACGTGCTTCTCATTCTCTTTGCACAAAATGACGGTTTTGATGCCGGCCCGTTTGGCGGCCAGGATCTTTTCCTTGATGCCGCCCACCGGCAGGACCTTTCCCCGGAGCGTGATCTCTCCGGTCATGGCCAGATAGGGTTTGACCGGCCGCTTTGTGAAGGCTGAGGTCAGTGCGGTCAGCATGGTGACTCCGGCCGATGGGCCGTCTTTCGGGATTGCTCCTTCCGGTACGTGGAGGTGCACATCATTTTCGCCGAACATTTCGCTGTCGATATTCAGTTCCTGGCAATGGGCCTTGATGAAACTCAGCGCAGTTGTAGCGGATTCTTTCATCACATCGCCCAGGTTGCCGGTCAGGGTAAGGCCGCCTTTGCCTTTACTCAGGCTCGACTCGATGAACAGGATATCGCCGCCGACTTCCGTCCAGGCCAATCCGATGGCTACGCCGGATGTGCCCGCATCCTGGTACATGTCCGAAGAAAACCGGGTAGGGCCGAGGATTTCCTTAAGGTCGGCCGGTTTTACGGTTTCGGATGAGGTTTCCTCCATGGCTACTTTCTTGGCTACATGGCGCATCACCCCGGCGATCTGGCGATTGAGCGACCGGACCCCTGATTCCCGGGTATAGTCCTGTATGATCTTTTCTATGGCCTTGGGCTGCACCTTGACGTGATTCTTTTCCAGGCCGTGTTCCTTGCGCTGTTCCGGGATCAGGTGCCTTTTGGCGATCTCCACCTTTTCTTCGGTAGAGTACCCGCTGATCTGGATGATCTCCATCCGGTCGAGCAGTGCGGGCTGGATGGTACTCAATGAATTGGAGGTAGCGATGAACAGCACCTTGGAAAGGTCGTATTCGAGTTCCAGATAATTGTCATAGAAAGTGGAATTCTGCTCGGGATCCAGTACCTCCAGCAAGGCTGATGAGGGATCCCCGCGGAAATCCTTGCCCACTTTATCGATCTCATCCAGGATGAAGACCGGATTGGAGGCGCCTGCCCGTTTGATGGACTGGATGATGCGGCCCGGCATGGCGCCGATATAGGTCTTCCGGTGGCCCCTGATCTCCGATTCGTCGTGCAGCCCGCCGAGCGACATCCGGACGAACTTGCGCTTGAGGGCTTTGGCGATGGATTTGCCCAGGGATGTTTTACCGACGCCGGGAGGGCCGACGAGGCAAAGGATGGGCGCTTTCATATCGCCTTTCAGTTTCAGGACCGCCAGGTGTTCGAGGATTCTTTCCTTCACCTTTTCCAGGCCGAAGTGGTCCCGGTCGAGCACTTCTTTTACCCGTTTCAGGTTGAAGTTATCCTTGGTGTATTCGTCCCAGGGGAGCTCCAGCAGCAATTCGAGGTAAGTGAGCTGGATGGAATATTCCGCTACTTGCGGATTGATCCTTTTGAGCTTGTTGATTTCCCGGAAGAAGGTATCTGCAGCGGGCTTGGGCCATTTTTTGCGCTTGGCCTTCAGGATCATCGAATCGATCTCTTCTTCCTGCGGGCTTTGCCCGAGCTCTTCCTGAATGGTTTTGAGCTGTTGGTTGAGAAAATAGTCGCGTTGCTGTTTTTCTATGTCGCCCCTGACCTTGTTCTCGATCTGGTCTTTGAGTTCCAGCAGCTGCAATTCGCTGTTGAGCTGGCGGAGGATGGTATCGGCTTTTTCCCGGAGGTCGTTGATCTCAAGTATCTTTTGCTTGATCTGGATCTTGGACCCCAGGTTGGAGGCGATAAAATTGAGCAGGAATCCGGGGTTATTGATGTTGCGCAGCATGACCATGGCCTCCGAAGGGATATTCGGGGACAGTTCGATGATCTGCTTGGCCAGGTCGAGAATGGAAGCGATCAGGGCTTCGAATTCCAGTTTGTTTTTGGGGTTTTGGTACTCCAGCATTCTGATCTTGCCTTCCATAAAGGGGGTATCCCGGGTAATCTCTTCCAGTTGGAAGCGGCGCCGCCCCTGGAGGATGGCCGTTATGGAGCCGTCGGGCATGCGAAGCAATTTCAGGATCCGCGCAATGGTGCCGATATCGTACAGGTCGGAGGGGAGGGGATCTTCGACATTGCTGTCGCGTTGGGACAAAACCGCGACGATGCGGCCTTCCTCGTAGGCTTTGTTGACAGCTTTGATGGACTTGTCCCTGCCGATGGTGATCGGGATGACGATTCCAGGAAAAAGTACCGTATTTTTCAATGCTAAAACGGGCAGAACGGTCGGAAATACTTCGTCATTCTGGATCTCTTCCTCCTCCTCCATGGGCATCAGCGGGAAAAAATCCACTTCGTCTTCAAATCCTTGTTGGGCAAATATTTCTTCGAACATATAAACGCTTTGTACCGGTAACGCTCCGGGGTTGAATCCGCCGGCTTCGGAAAGGCCCTGTCCGGCAATTGTTTCCGGGGGCTTTCCGTTGGCAAATTATGAAATTAACCAAACCTAATCCAGTTTCCGTGTCAATTTGACAGTAAATTGCAGATTAATCCGCATCAGGGACCTTGTGCAAGATCTGTGCCATCGATCCATGCAACGCACTTATTGGGGCCACATGCCTGTAAACTGGACAAAAAGGCAGTTTATTTTGAGGAATCACACGTTGTTGCAGGATGTTGACCTCGTAATTCGGCATGGGAAAAGATATAAATAGTCGTAATTTGTAATTTACAGCCCTTATGGCATAATTTTTTTAATTTTCCGGCCCGAAAATTAAAGTATGGAAACAGGAGCAGATCAGTTGCTGCAAGCAGTGGAAGCCTATGTGGTATCGTTTTTTGACAAACAGATCTCCGGTGAGTATGTTTATCATGACCTGACCCATACCAGGTACGTACTGGATTCCGCGATCAAAATCTCAGATGGGTACGAATTGACCGAAAAGGAGCGGGAAGTCATTCAGATCGCCTGCTGGTTTCACGACATCGGGTATGACAATGGCCCCGACGGGCATGAAAACCGAAGTGCGGAATACGCGGTTGAATTCCTGAAAAAATACGACTTGCCGGAAGCGGAGCTTGCAGAAATAACAGGATGCATCATGGCGACCCAATTGCCGCAAAAGCCCAACGGCCTGCTGGAAGAGATCGTCTGCGATGCCGACCTGAGCCACCTCGGCAGCGAATGGTACTGGGATCGTTGCGGCAAGCTCCGGCAAGAGTTGTCGCTGACCCGTAAGAAGATCATGTCCGAACAGGAATGGGTTGATTTTGAACTGAACTTCATCGCCAACCATCAATACCATACCGGCGTAGCGCGGGAGTTGTTCGGCAAGCGAAAGGAAAAGCATGTCCAGCAGTTGCTGAAACAGAAACTCCGGCTCAGCCCTTCTCCGGCCAACGACAAAACCGACGGCAAAAAAAAGAAAAAGAACACCCCGTCAAGCGAGATCGACCTTAAGCAGATCAACCTGGGCCGGGGCGTGGAAACCATGTACCGGACCACGTACCGGACCCATATCAGCCTCAGTTCCATTGCCGACAACAAGGCGAATATCATGCTGAGTATCAATGCGATCATTATTTCCATCGTCATTTCCAACCTGGTGCCGCGCTTCGACGCCATGCCCAAACTGGTGGTGCCTACGGCTATCCTGCTGGCGGTTTGCCTGACGGCGCTCGTTTTTGCCATCCTGTCAACCCGCCCCAAGGTGACCGAAGGCCGCTTCACCCGCGAGGACATTGAAAACAAGCGCGCAAACCTCCTGTTTTTCGGGAATTTCTATAAAATGGGCATCGAAGATTTCCACTGGGGCATGATGGAATTGATCAAGGACAGCGACTTTCTTTATACATCCATGACAAAGGACCTCTATTACCTGGGGGTCGTACTGGCCAAAAAATACCGGTACCTGGCCATGTGTTACACCGTGTTTATGTACGGCCTGATCATCGCGGTGATTGGTTTTGCGATGGCGTTTATCTTGTGGTAACGCCGGTTATTGCCATTATTCATGAATAAAAAAAATTGAAAAGGATATGCTTTCAAAAAAAATAGAATCGGCGCTGAACGAACAAATGGCGATGGAGGGGTATGCTTCCTTCCTGTATTTATCCATGGCGGCCTGGTGCGACCGGGAAGCCATGCAGGGGTGCGCCGCGTTCATGCGCCGCCAGTCGGAGGAAGAGCGGCAGCATATGCTCAGGATCTTCAACTATATTCTCGAACTGGACGGCCATCCCCTGACGCCGGCCATAGCCGAACCGCCTCATTTCTACGACAGCGTACAGGCTATGTTCAACAATGTTTATGAACACGAGCAGAAGGTCACCCGGTCCATCCATCAATTGGTTGAACTGGCGAGCGAGGAAAAGGACCTCGCCACTTTTCAGTTCCTGCAATGGTACGTCGATGAACAACGGGAAGAAGAAACCCTGATGCGGACCATCCTGGACCGGATCAAACTCATCGGGGACGGCCCGCAAAGTCTCTATTATATCGACAAGGAGGTAGAACGGATCAACCAGGCCCAGGCTGCGGCCGATGCAACTCAAGGAGCCGCCACCTAGCATGAGGACGCCTCAGGATCATATCTTTCAGCTCATACATGCCATGACGCCTGCGGAAAAGCGTTTTTTCCGGGTACACTTCGCATCCGACAAGTCCGTACTGTCGGATATTTTTGACCTGATCAACGGGCAAAAAGCTTATGACGAAAACGAGATCAAAGCTGCGCTCGGCCCTAAAACCGCCCGCCAATACAAGGTCCTCAAGATCCAGCTGAGCGAACTGCTCATGAAAAGCCTGGTGACGGAGCATTTCAAGGAATCTGCGCTCAGCAAGATCCGCCTGGGGCTCGAAGAAGTGGACATCCTGTTGAGCAAGCAATTGATGGATCACGCGGCCCAGCAATTGGGCAAGGTGCGCAAGCTTTGCGAGAAATACCAGGAATTCACTTACCTCATCGAAGTGGCCTACAAGGAGATCTATATCTTCTACCACCGGCTGGAACAGGTCGTTTCCGGTACGGCGGATTTCCTCCGGACCATTCGCCAAAGCGTGGAGCATATGCAAATGCACCTGGGATATATGGAAATGGTCACCCGGATTCAGGATATCGCCAGAAGCCGGCCTTCCAGTTATACCAGAGAAGATGTCGAGTACGCCTTGTCTCTTCAGCAAACCCTGGACAAAGTGGACCTGGCGACCTTGCCGGTTCGGACCAGGTTGACTTATTTTTCCATTTATATTTTCATTCACTCGATCCTCGGCGACCTCGAAGCTCAGCTGAAATACCGGAAACAGGCTATAATCCTGTTTCGGAAAAATCCCGAATTTCAGGAAAACATGGGCCTGCTTTACCTGTCCGCCTTGCGGAACTACGCCAATTACTGCTTTGAGAAGGCCTATTACGAAGAGGTTGAAAATGTGATTTCAGAAACCCTTGATCTGGTTGAACGCCAGCCGGCCCTTCAGATCCACTTCAACCACTTCCTGTACCTGCGGTTGAAGATGATCCTTTATACCAGTCAGTACAAAAACCTGCCCCCTGATTTTAAAAAAACAATACTCCGGCACCTGCGGAAATACAACCAGGAGGAGGACCGGATTGCCGGGCTTATTTACCTGAACCTGGTTGTCTTCAATATTGCCATTGAAAAATACAGCAGAGCGCAACTCTATATCATGCGGGCCAGGGACGTAGGAGAAAACCTGGAGCTGCACTTCCGGCAAGGGTTGGTCGCGCTCCAGATGATTTTAGATATCATAACCGGCGATCTTGATAAGGTTGCCGCTTTGCTCAAGCTCCAATTGAAGGAAGAACATTCTGCCGGGTACCGGATCTTCCTGGACCTGATAGCCGAAATTGTTACCGCCCGTTCGCCTTTGCCTGCTGTTTGCCTGGTTTATTCCCAAAAAATGAAAGCAGCTCCCAAAGACGCCTTTCTGTACGTTTGCGACAGTTTGCACATAACCACCTGGCTGGAAGCTGTCAGCGCCGGAGTACCCTTTACGGAGCTTTTACCTAAGGTGAGCCCCAAAAAAATGCCCAATCCCTTGGATAAGGAAGTGGGCTACATATAATACCGTGCTTATTTGCAATTGATTATGACGCTAAGATAACCTGCCTGTTAAAATCCGGAAAATCAAAAATTTCAAAAGTTAATCCAGGAAAATTCAACCTCCGGACTTGCAGCCTCCAATTTTTATCATCGAACGTTGAAGAGATAATTCATATAAATAACTGATTTTCAATCAAATGTGAAAATGATAATTTTTCTGCAAACGTTTGCATGGATTGGTGATGAAATCGGATATTTTGTACACTAAACTGATATTGAGTGCAATAGGTTAATTATTTAACCTGAAAACAAAAGGCGCCTCCGGTAAAAAAGGACCGGAAGCGCCACAGTCGGATGATCAATTAATTACTGTTTGACAAATTGGTGCGTATACACCTTATCCTGTTGAATGACGGCAAGGGTAAGTACGCCTGCCGGTGCATCGGTCAGGTCGATCGTTTCATTGAAGCTGCCGTCGAAATTGCGCCATTGGGCCTGGTAAACCACGCGGCCGGCAGCGTCGTACGCCACCAGGCGGGTATCCTGGGCCGGCCCGCGGAAACGGACTTCCAACTGGCCTGAAGTGGGGTTGGGTGAAACCGTAAAATCTTCCAGCTCAAGCCTGGGCGCCGCTTTGGCAGCCTTGAGTTCGGGCGCCGGTTTTTCAGTAGCCTGTTCGGCCTTGTTGTCCAGCATGAACCGGATCGGCATATTGAACTGCACCCTGACCTTGCGGCCGCGTTGTACGCCGGGGATCCAGCGGATGCCGTCTTCGTTCATTTGCTTCAACACCCGGACGACCTCTTCGTCGCAGCCGCCGCCGATGCCCCTTTTTACTTCAAAATTGGAAAGCGTTCCGTCCTTTTCAACCACAAAACCGGCGACTACAATGCCTTCGATCGATTGTTTGCGGGCTTCAGCAGGGTACTTGATGTTGGTGTAGATATACTCCAGCATTTTCCGGTCGGCGCATTGCTTTTGCTCCCCGGCCGGGGTGTCTGCATCTTCACAACCCGGGAAGCGCGGCATTTCCTCCACGACCTTGAAGATCTCTTCCGGGCCTTTTGCGGTGGTCGGCAGTTTGAAGAACATCGGTACAACGGATTCCGCCGTAACCGCTTTGCCGTTTTTGCGGGCCGGGATCCAATCCGGCATTTCACCGATCACGCGGAGGACTTCCCGGTCGATTTCCGGGCTCAGCGATTTGATGATCTTCGGATCTTTTACTTTGCCCGTTTCGCTGATGGTGACAGCGGCATAGACCGTGCCTTCGGTGCCCGCTTTTTGGGCTGCTTCCGGGTACTTCAGGTTGTCGACGACATATTGCAGCATGCGTTTTGATCCGCACGCGTTTTTGATGGCCGTGTGCTTATCCAGATCTTCACACCCCGGAAACCGCGGGGCTTCGTAACCGGCTTTTTCCTTGGTGATGATGATAATGACGCCGTTCTTGCCCGCATCGCCGAATTGCTTTGCGGCTTCTTCTCCCTTCAATACGGTTACGCTTTCGATGGCCGAAGGCGAGATTTCATTTAATTGATCTTCGCTTGATAGCCTGTCGTCGATTACATAAAGCGGTTTATCATCATTGATCGGGTAGCCCACTACCACAACCTCCTTGAGCTGATCGGGAACGGGCGGAGCCAGCTGTATTTTTTCGCCCGATTGGGCAAACAGCCCCAATGCTGAAATGAATATGGGCAGCGCCAACAGGTATTTCAACCTGGCTTTTGCCGGCGAGGGTAATTGCATCATCATATTGATTCTCTTTTTAAGTTGTGAATGAATGAAGTGATTTGCCAGGGCAACCGAGGGTCCGGACAACGATTGCCGCAATAATAAATGGCCATATTGTTTCTTTTGTCCGAAGCTGGTTACGGCAGCGTCGGCAATGTATTCGTGCGTGACTTTGATGGAGCGCCTGTAGAGGTAGATCAACGGGTTGAACCAGAAAAAAAGGCCCAGGATCTCCACCGCCAGGATGTCCAGGCTGTGCAGACCCTTTACATGGGCCATCTCATGGATCAGTATTTTTTCTTCTTCTTCCTCAGAAAACCGGCTCAACCAGGATTTGAAGATGGCCTTTCCGAAGGAAAACGGGAGGTGATTTTCCCGGGTTAAAACCAGGGAATAGCCCGCTTTTCGCTCTTTCGTGCCTTGCATATAAACCCGGCTCAACCGGATCATGCCGGCTGAGAATCGCAAAAAAGCAATCGCAACCCCCAACCAATAGCCTGTCAGCAACCATGCGCTCCAGGTTATACCGCCGGCCTGGGGCAGGTCGGGCAATACCATGGCTTCGGGCATCATTCCCGGGGATCCGATTTCAATCGACGTGGTAAGCGGGGGCTTGGTATGACCTAACCATTCTATCGAAAAGGGGAGCGTCAGCAAGGGGATGATCAACCCCGCTGCCAGGGTACCCAGCAGGTAGTACCGGTTGAGCCGGAAAAAGGTCTCCTTGCTCAGGCAGCAATAGTAGAGTCCATAAAACCCCAGCCAGCAGCAACTTACTTTCAGCAGATAAAGGAGCATGATATTCGTTTTTTATGGACAGACCGGCAGTAGGGGCGACCACAAGGGGCGCCCCTACTGCCGGTCGTCCTCCAGTTTGTCGATCAGGTCGTTCAATTCCCGAAGACTCAGGTCCTTTTCCTCCACCAGGAAGGAGACCAATCTTTTCATGGATCCGTCAAAGTAGTCGGTCACCAGTTTTTGCAGCGAATCCCGTGAATAGTCCCCCTTGCTGATCTTTGGGAAATATTCGTAGGTGCGCCCGTAGGCCTTGTGGTCCAGGATGCCTTTTTCCTCCAGGATCCGGACGATGGTGGAGATGGAACTGTGAGGCGGTTTGGGCTGCCCCAGGTTCTGCTCCATGAAATCCCGGATCTGGCTTACGGTGCAGGGCCCCAATTGCCAGATGATCTGCATGATGTCTTCTTCTGCTCTCGTGAGCTTCATATCTGCGTTATTTTGAGAAAAATTGTTGTTCTTTCAGGAGTCGTACCCTTTCGGCTGCGACCTCCCGGTATGCCTGGTGGCCGGTGGCCAGGTATTGTTCGTATTGCCGGAGCGCGATCTTTTTATCCTTGTAATAATGATCGGCATTGCGCGCCAGGTGGAAAAGGAATTCCGGCCTGGGGTCAAAATCGTAGGCAGCCTGGAAATGGGCGATAGCGGCTTTGCGCTGATTCCGGTTTTCCAGGATGGCTGCGAGGTCTGCGTGGAAATCCGGCATTTTATCCGAAATACCCATTTCAATGGCCTTTTCAAACTCCAGTGCCGCTTCATCAATTTGACCTTGCTGACGGTAGGCAAGCCCCAGGAAATGGTGGGTGTATTCCGAATCCGCCTCCCGGTCACAAATGGCCTTCAGGTGAAAAACTGCCCGGTCAAGGCTGTCCAGGTGCAAATAGGCTACCCCAAGCAGCATCTGGAAATAGTCGCTGGTATCACCCTGTTCCATGGCAGCTTCTACAGCGGCAGCTACGAGGTCGTAGTTTTTCAGCTTGTTTTCCAGGGTGGCCTTGTTGTATAGGAGTTTCAGGTTTCGGGGGTCGAGTTGCAGGCCTTTTGTCAGGATCTGACCGGCATAATCCAGCTGGTTCAAGGCCAGGTAGATATCCGTGAGCTGATCTATGGTCTCAATGTCCTTGTCGTTCAGTTCGTTGGCCCTGAGAAAATATCCCAGCGCAGGTAGTGCCTGGCCCCTCCGGCGAGCTGCAAATCCGTTCTTTTTGAAATAGAAGGCGTTGGTTGAATCCATTTGGATCAGCCTTTGGTAATACCCGGCGGCCTTTCCGTAGTTGGATTCGCGCTCTGCGATATTACCCAGTGCGCCCAGCGCTTCGGCATTCAGGGAATCCAGCTTCAATACCTGGGCGTAAAACAGTTTGGCGTCGGGATAGCGGCCGGTCTGCACATTGCAATAGGCGATCTTCAGCAAGTAATCCGTATTGGACGGCTCGTGGTGATAACAATCGCTGAGCAGCGCCTGGGCCTGGTCAAATTGAAATGCTGCCATAAGGGCCATGGCCTGCCGGTATTTTTCTTCAAGAACAGGCGAACCGACCTGGCTTTCAGCCTGAACGGCAGCCAGCCAGAACACGGTGATCAGGATGGGAATTACTTTGAATCTCATGAATTCATACCAGTTTCCGTTACAAATATAGGGCAAAAAAGATCAGTATGACTTTGTTTTAAGTTTTTTAACTAAAAATTAAGTCATAAAACTTCTTTTTTAGATGAGATGCGCCTCCTGCGTGTTTTGGTGTGTGGAATTCCGGATATTCAGAATAAATTACCCTGGACCGCGTCGGGCAGCAACCGGAAGGAACGTCGGTGGTGGATGCAGGGGCCGTGGATGCGTATTGCTTCCCGGTGGACTTCGGTGGGGTATCCTTTGTTTTGCGCCCAGCCGTAATGGGGAAAATCCGCGGACAACCCGGTCATGTACTCATCCCTGAATGTTTTGGCCAGGATGGAAGCGGCTGCAATGGAGGCATATTTCCCGTCGCCCTTGATCATGCAATGGAATGGCAGGTCCTGGTAAGGTATGAACCGATTCCCGTCGATGAGCAGGGATTCCGGCCGCACGGCAAGTTGGTCAATGGCGCGGTGCATAGCCAGGAAGGAGGCTCGCAGGATATTGTGGTGGTCGATCTCTTCGGGTGTCAGAAAAGCAACTGCCCAGGCCATGGCGGCTTGTTGTACGATAACGCGGGCTTCGACGCGCTGGTGTTCGCTCAATTTCTTCGAATCATTGATCAGCGGATGGGAAAAGTCGCGGGGCAGAATCACGGCAGCTGCAAATACCGGACCTGCCAGACACCCGCGGCCGGCTTCATCGCATCCCGCTTCGATGAGGTTTTCATTAAAAAAAGGCTGTAACTTGGCAAGCATAATCGATTCGCTGAGTACCGCAAGTCATACTACCGGACATTTTTGCAAAAAGGGCAAAGACGGGGAGAGCGAGGGAGGGAGAGAGTGGGTGAAGGCATTGCTTTTCACCCACTCTCCCGCTCTAAGTCTCCCACTCTGCTCATTTTGTCCAGAAGTGTGACCGCAAGTTATAAAAATCCGTTTGTTTTACACTTTTGCGTTATCCGACAGGGTAAAAAGACAAAAATCCTGAAACCATAACCTATGCATCAAATAGCCCTTATTGCCGCAATGGGCGAAAACCGGGTGATCGGCGTCGACAACCGGCTGCCCTGGAGCCTGCCCGACGATTGGGCTAATTTCAGGCGCGTGACCCAAGGTAAAACCTTTATTATGGGCAGGGCCAGCCTGGAATCTCCCGAAGCCCTGGTCTCCGACCGCCGGAATATCATCCTCAGCCGCCGGGACGGCTTGTCTCTGCCCCCCAGGTGTGAACAGGCGCATTCGCTTGAACAGGCGCTTGAAATGACCCGGGATGAAAACGAGGTCTTTATCCTCGGCGGCGCCAATGTATTCGAACAGGCGCTGCCCCATGCCGATTACCTTTATCTGACCCTGGTGCACGCCGCTCCCGAAGGAGACGCCTTTTTCCCTGAAGTGGACTGGTCGGAATGGAAGCAGGTCGCCTCTGTTTTTCATCCGGCTGACGACCGGCACCGCTATGCTTTTTCTTTGGACGAGTACCGCCGGGTAGCAACTTCCGGTACTGTTTGATCGTTTATTCAAAAAAGAGAAATGAAAAGACTGCTTTTCACCATATCAGGCTTTCTGTTCACCTTGTGCATCGCTTCCGGCCAGGAAGGCATGACCAAGGTCAATGGCCAGTATTATCCCTATACCATCGACGAATGCGGGGATACGCTGATCCTGGCCAGCCTGGACGGCGTATCCGTATCCACGCTGCGGTCATTTCCCAACGACGAGGAATACCGCCGCTACCGCCGCTACCGGCAATACGCGCTTAAAGTTTACCCTTATGCCGTAGAGGCCATCAAAACCTTTCGCGAGGTGGAATACGCTACGGAAACCCTGCGCAACAGCAAGCGGCGGAAATACGTCCGCAAGCTCCAGAAAAACATGAAGGACGAGTTTACCGATCCCCTGAAAAACCTGACCAAAACCCAGGGCATGATCCTGATCAAAATGGTGGAAAAAGAACTGGATACCCCGATGTACACCCTGATCAGGAACCTGAAAAGCGGGGTGGCCGCCTCCTACTGGAATACCCTGGGAAAGCTCTACGGCCATGACCTGAAGGAGGGCTATATCCCCGGTAAAGACCCCGTCCTGGACGCCGTTTTGAATGATTTGAATATTTCTTATGATGTGAATAAGAAGCAGTGACTAGTCATAAGTTGTAAGTCATAAGTTGTAAGTCATAAGTTGTAAGTCATAAGAGTGCGACAACTACTTACGACTTACAACTTACGACTTACCACTAAACTCTACATCCTCCCCCCCTGCATGGCCTTGGCCACATCCTGTACCTTGTTCCAGACCCGGAACACGTTTTTATAGCAGATCTTGGAGATATCTTCTTCGGTATATCCCCGTACCAGCAGGGTATAGATCAGGTTGGGGTATTGGGAAACATCCTTGAGGCCGGTGGGGAGGCTGTCGCCGACGCCGTCGAAATCGGAGCCGATGCCTACGTGGTCGATGCCGGCCAGCTGTACGACCCGGTCGATATGGTTGGCCACCATCTCCACGTCGGAATACAGGCTTGGATTGTCTTTCCTGAATTGCTCGATGACGGGTTTGGCGGCTTCGTCGCGAAAGGAAAGGCCTTTCTCCTGGAGCAGGGCGCTGAGTTTGGCCCGCATTTCATCCTCATAGGCCTGGATTTTGCTGTCCAGAAAACTGGAGCCGAAGTTGATCTGGATCACGCCGCCGTTCTGGGCCAATCGTTTGATCATATCGTCGTTCATATTCCGCTCGAACCCCGGCGTGAAATGCCGGACGGAGGAGTGGGACGCGATGCAGGGTGCGCTGGAGATCTCCATGACCTGCCAGAACGTGCTGTCGGAAACGTGCGAAATATCCACCATTATGCCGGTGCGGTTCATTTCCCGGACCACTTCCCTGCCGAAGGGGCTGAGGCCGTTCCAGGTATGGGTCGTATCGTAGGAGGAATCGCAGATCAGGTTGTCCTTGGAGTGGGTCAGGGTGACGTAGCTGATGCCGCGCTGGCGGAAGTAAGCCACGTTTTTGATGTCATCGCCGATGGGGGCGCCGTTTTCCATACCCATCGGGAGGGAGATCAGGCCTTTTTTGAAATTCGCTTCCACTTCCTTCGGTGTTTTTACCACGGCGAACTTGTCGGGGTGCGCTTTGGCGATGCCGTTGACCATATCGATGAGGGAGTCGGCGAATTCCTTGGCGCCGCCGGTCGTCTGGTAGGAAGCCGGAATATAAATGGACATGAACGGCGCGTCCAGCCCTCCTTTTTTGGCCCTGACGTAATCGAAGTCTCCTTCATCGGTCTGAACGGGGATGCCGACGAATTCCTTGGTCAGCCTGAAGTTCTGGATCTTGAGCCGGTAGGGCAGGTCGACATGCCCGTCGGTGATGATGTATTTATGGGCCAGTTCGTCGGCCAGTATCCGGAGCGGATCGTCGCCGTCGGAGCGTACGGACGAGCTCACTTTCGGATTGCAGGCGGACAGGATAAGGACAGCGAACAAGGAAAAGGTGAGGAAAGATCGGAACATGATGCTTGCGGTTTTGATGTAAAGTTAACGATGAAATCAAAACCGGGCCGTTCTTCGCCGGTAAAACTTATTTTTGCCGTGTCGATACGCCTCTCCGGTGCGCTATTCTTGTAATTGGTTACCGGGCGGATAATGCCTGAAAAATCTTCCAACCATGAAAATTCTCCTTTCTATTGCGATTTCGGTATTTGCAACAGCCCACCTTTTCAGCCAGGACCAAGCCATCCTGAAAATCAGGGCTGACCACGAGCCCCGGCATTTCGACCTGCTGAAGGAATACGCGGCGTTTCTTTCGCTGCCCAACACCATGAACGATCCTTCGGAACTGGTCGCCAACGCCGAATTCATTTCGGGAATGATGAAAAAGCGCGGCATCCGCAACATACAACTGCTGCATGCGGATGCGGAGGGCGCCATTCCGGCTGTTTACGGGGAGGCCCTTACGCCCGGCGCTACACGTACGGTGATCTTCTACGCCCATTACGACGGCCAGCCGGTCAATCCCGACAAATGGGCGGAAGGCCTCTCTCCTTTCACGCCGCAACTCGCTTCCGGCCCGTTGGATAAAGGCGGCCAACTCCTCGATTTTCCGGCTGCGAATGCCGACCTCAACCCGGATTGGCGCCTTTATGCCCGCAGCGCCGCCGACGACAAAGCCGGCGTGTTCACCATCCTGAATGCCTACGATGCCATTCGAAGGACGGGCCTTGCCCCCCATGTCAATATCAAATTCTTCTTTGAAGGGGAGGAAGAACGGGGCTCCACCAACCTCGGCGAGATCCTGCAAAAACACAGGGACCTGCTCCGCGCCGACGCCTGGATCATCTGCGACGGCCCCATGCACGCATCCGGCAAGAAGCAGATCACTTTCGGGGTGCGCGGCGACGTCAATCTGCACCTGACCGTTTACGGCGCCAAACGCCCGCTGCACAGCGGCAATTACGGCAACTGGGCGCCCAACCCGGCCATGAAGCTCGTCAGGTTGCTGGCTACCATGAAAGACGACGAAGGCCATGTGCTCGTCGATGGTTTTTACGATGACGTAATTCCCCTCAGCGCCTCCGAACGGGCCGCTCTGGCCGCCATCCCCGACCCGGCGCCCATGATGCAGCAGGAACTGGCCTTCGCAGAACCGGAGAGCCCGACCCGGACTTTCCTGGAATCCATCACCACCCTCCCCACCCTCAATATCAACGGCATCGTCAGCGCCAATGTAGGCCGCCTGGCCAGCAACATCATTCCGACCACCGCCACCGCTACCCTTGACCTGCGCCTGGTGAAAGGCAACGACAGCCGGCGGCAGACCGGTAAGGTGATTGACCATATCCGGAATCAGGGGTATCTCGTGCTCGACCGGGAACCGACCGATGAAGAGCGACTCGCCAACGCCAATATCGCCACCGTACGCTCCGGAACCGGCTACAATGCCCAACGAACTTCCATGGACCTGCCTGTATCCCAACTGGTCATTGAAGCTGTCAAATCCACCACCAGCCAGGATGTGGTCCTGATGCCTTCCGCCGGCGGCAGCCTTCCGCTCTACCTCTTCGAAGAGATCCTCCATACACCGCCGATCACCGTGCCGGTTGTCAATTACGACAACAACCAGCACGGCGAGAACGAAAACGTTCAGATCGGATTTTTGTGGAACGGCATGGAGACCATTGCCGCCATTATGCTGATTGATTTCAAATAGTGCAATTTGTTTAAAACAATTAATTATTTATTTTTCAATTTAAATTAATTTGTTTATTTTTGTCTTCCTGACCGGATACCCTGCGTACTCCGTTCCAGGCTTTCTCTTTTTCATAACCATTTAAACCAACAGCCATGGCAACCTTGAATCCGTACCTGAATTTCAACGGCAACACGGAAGCGGTATTTAATTTCTATAAATCCGTTTTTGGCGGGGAATTCGCATCTTTGCAACGCTTTCGCGACATCCCGGGCGGCGGTCAGACGGCGGAAGCGGACCTGGACAAGATCATGCATATTTCGCTCCCGGTGGGGAACGGAAGCGTGCTGATGGGGTCGGATGTTGTGGAGTCCATGCAGGACAGGGCCAGGGCGGGGAGCAATTTTTACATTTCCATCAATGCCGACAGCAAAGCCGAGGCAGACCGGTTATTCAGCGGCCTTTCTTCGGGCGGAGTGGTTGAAATGCCGATCCAGGACGCCTTCTGGGGCTCTTATTTCGGCATGCTGGAAGACCGGTTCGGCATTCACTGGATGGTGAGTTTCGCGCACCCGCAACCGTAATCCGGGCGAGGAAGCGCAGTCGGTTCGGACGCCTGGCATGGTGATCATACTCCTGGACATTTTTTGCAAAACAGGCAAAGATGTGGAGCGCCCGAACCCGCAAGAATCGGATCGGATAAAAAGAGTCAACCACAAATGGAAAAAGGCATCTCTGTTGCCGCAACGACGGATATTCCTCAAATCGTCAGGCTGTTGAATTCCGCCTACCGCGGCGAAGAATCCAAAGCCGGCTGGTCGACCGAGGCGGACCTGCTGGACGGCGCTATCCGGACGGATACTGCCAATGTCCGCGCATTAATGCAAAACCCAAACGCCGTTTTTCTGAAATATACGGCGGATGACGGCAACCTTCAGGGATGCGTTTACCTGGATAACCGGGAAGGGCGCCTTTATTTGGGAATGCTTTCCGTGAATCCGCTCCTCCAGACCAAGGGCATCGGCAAACGATTGCTGGCCGCAGCCGAAGAACATGCCCGGCTTCAGGGTTGCACTTCCGTTTTCATGCAGGTCATCAATGCGCGGACCGAGCTGATGGACTGGTATATCCGGCACGGCTACCAGCGTACCGGGGAGGTTTTTCCATTCAACGGCGATCACCGGTTCGGGGCGCCCAACCGGCCTCTTTTCTTCGAGATCCTGGAAAAAAGGCTGCCCTGATACCCGTAAAGGGTAACGCGGGTTTGATTTTGGGGATAAAATGGTGTAACTTTGAACAAAGACACCTGGCGGAAAGGCTTTTGATCTCCGCTGAAAAACCCAATAATCATGACCATCTTCCGCATGTATTCCCGGGTCCTTTTTCCGGGTCTGATCATTTCCATCTTTAATTTTTGCACGGCACAGTCAACCGCTATTTCAGGGAAAACAGCCCCGATGACGATTGCCGCTCCCATCCGGACCATCAGTCCGAATGCTGACTGCCCGTTGAACGACAACCGCCCCGCTTTTACCTGGCAACCAGGAAGGGAAGTTCCCAACGGGAGCACTTACGCATTGGTCCTCGTTGAACTCAGTGAAAAACAGGATGCGGCCAAAGCGCTGGCCGCCAATCCCAGGCTCATTGACCTGAAAAGCATCCGGGGAAATTCGCTTTCTTTTCCCAGAAACGTCAAATCGCTTGTTCCGGGCCGGGTATATGCCTATCAGGTGACTTCGGAGCCGCCGAAATCGGCGCCGAAAGCAAAACCCGTTCAAAGCGATATCGCTGTTTTTTTCCTGCAGCCTGGTCTTCCATTCGACCTTCGGTCGATCACCTGCTGTGAATCGAACCTGCTCAAAGACGGCGCCGCCGCCTGGACCACTGCCTACGGCACGCCGCATATCTCGCCCAAACAAGCCGGATGCTTCAACAGCGGAGGCCTGATCGAGATGAGCGGCAACCGGCAGGCGGGAACGGCCGTACAGCAAGCCTTACCGGCGGCACATAAGATCAGAAAAGGAGAAAAATACCTGGTTTCGTTCTGCGTTGAAGCCTTTCCCAAGCAGCTGGACTATGTGCGCCTGCGGGTATTGGCCTTCAACGGCGCCTTGCCCGGTACGGGCGCCCACCCCGAACCCGGCCAGCAGATCGCGGTGATCGGTGAAACCGGCAATATTGCGGATACGGAGTGGAATCGTTATTTCCTGGCATCCTGGACCGCGCCCCGCGACTTTGAAAAAATAGCCGTCCTGGCCGTTGCGGACGAAAATGCGCCCCAGGGCGTTGTCGCCTCCGGCGCCGTTTCCGGGATCTGTCTGCAAATGACCGATGATTGCGGGTTTACGGCCGCAGACCTGGGGATAACCGATCCGGATAAAATCCCGGCTGCCGTCAGCAAATTGTTAGATCCTGACAACAAGCCGGCTTCCCTTGAAATCGGTTTTGACCAGGGCCGGATGGTCGACCTGTTCGGACAGCCGTTCGACGCTGCCGGCCGCAACAACTGGTATCAGCCCGGAGAGGATTGCCTGTCGTTCGGCGGCGAGCTGCCGCCCCAGGCAGGACAAGACCTCAAAAAGTGGCAGGATTATACTTTCCCGGGCGGCGTAAAACCGGATGACCTGTATGCGGCCATGAAGATCATCCAGGAAAAGATCGGCAACGAGATCAAGTTTCCGGACTGGAAACCCATACCGCCGGCCAAAGACGAGGAATGCCGCATACCGTATGACAAGAACAAGCCTTTCAGCGGTCGGGACATCGTTTATGTCCATGGTTTCCGGCCGGACCATGTATATCAGAACATCATCAAAAGCGATCCGACGGGATACCTGGCCGGAGCGGCGTCAGCTACCGGTTTTCTGGATCCCGCTGCGCTGGACAACGCACTGACCCGCCGCTGGCCGGATTCCCCGGGCGACTTCTTCGGCGAAGGCTTCTACAAAAAACAAGGTGAAGGCTATTGGAACGAACATATCCGGCACTTCCTCGGAGATGTCGACGAGCCGAGCAACCGCTACCTGGTGATCGCCTACAACTCATCACAGCGGTTGGTTGACAATGTGCATTCCATGCTGACCCAGATCAGCCTGGCCATGAACGAAGGGACCGGCGTGGTGGCCTCCTCCAAGGATCCGCGCGGCAAAGCCTGCTTCGGGCGGGATTACGTGATCGTCATCCATTCCACCGGCGCATTGGTGACGGATGCGGCCATGGCCATGTCGGCCCTTTCCGCCACCGACCCCGCCATCGGCGCTTTTCTGGGAGACGCCGGGTACATTGCCGACCGGGCCAAGGCCCATATTTCCCTTCACGGCGCCGTCGCCGGAAGCGAATTGGCGGGGTTGGCCGTTGTCGGCGCCAATGTAGCCGCTATGGGCGCCGGCGGCGCCGATCTGGCAGTGGATGTGGGGAATGCCGTCAATGCCAATCCGCCCGCAGGTATCCAAATGATGAAAATGGGGCTGTCCGCTTTCGGCATCAGTACGGACGCCATCGGCGCCTTTCTGGATGCGGCCACCGACGACATGGTCACCCTGGCCAATACGGCAGCAGCCGTTACGAATAACAGCATTTTGGTGGACCTCACCCCACCGGTATCCAAGATGCTCTGGGGTCCGCTCTTCAACCAGACGCCGGTGCCTGTCCTCACCGTTGCGGGCGGGCATCCCGGCGGACTGGGCATATCGCTCGGTACGCGCCGCATTTTGCCGGGACTGGACGACGGAGTGGTCTGCACCAACAGCCAAAGCGGCAGCCCGTCGCTCCTGTATCCGGATCCGTACGGGTATATTCCGCCGGCCACCCGGATATACGACCTGGGCATATCGGCCAAAAGAGCCTTACCTTTCTACATCGATCAGTATTTGACCCCGGCATTGGCCGGATACGGCAGCATTCCGTTTCTGGCGCCCGACGGCATGGTGCAGCCCGTTGCGGTATTGCCGGTGTCGGCGCCGAGGTATGCCAATCATTTTCCGTTTCTTCAAAGTACATCCGAACACAACCATCCGATGCAGCCCGACAGCGTGTATGTGTCCACGTTCGGCGCTTCCAATACGGAGGAAAGCCTGGTGGTGGAAAACAGTTTCCTTTTCAGCCAGCAACTCGTCAATACCGGCATTATTTCCTCCATGCGGCAAACCGTCCGGGGGCAGGATCTGGTGGTTTCTTTCCGGATCAGTTATCCCGTATTCAACCTGATTCCGCCGTCGTATACCTGGCGAACCATGCGCTTCTCCGTAACGGCGCCCTTGTGGCGGCGCACTTACCGCAAGTTGTCTGACGGGTGGAAGGAGACGGATTATGTCTACCGGTTTGTACTGAGATAAACATGGCGCGGAATGGGGGTGAACCGGCAATGTGGTTATCTTTACAGGGAAACACCCTTTATATGACCGTGAAATCCTTTTTCAAAGAGAACACCTTACTGGTCGGGCTTGCCCTGATAAAATTGCTGATCCATTTCACGACCAATACGGGTTACGGCTTCCACCGGGATGAATTTTTGTACCTGGACGAGAGCCGGCACCTGGGTTGGGGTTTTCTGGAGGTGCCGCCGCTGACTCCGCTGATCGGGAGGATCGTTACGGCGCTGTTCGGCGACAGCCTTTTTGCGGTCCGGCTGTTCCCCGCCCTGGCCGGAGCGGCGATGGTCATTCTCATCGGGCTGATGGTAAAGGAGATGGGCGGAAAAAAATGGGCGATCCTGCTCGCCTGTGCCGCGTATATCCTGTCTCCGTCCTTTTTGCGGAGCGGTACGCTCTTCCAGCCTGTTTGTTTTGATCAATTCTGGTGGTTTTTATCCGCTTTTCTGCTGGTAAAGGCTGTGCGGCGGGATGACCGGAAATACTGGGTCGGCCTGGGTATTGCCGCCGGTTTGGGCTGGATGAACAAATACGCCATCGCCTTCTGGATCTTTTCCCTTTTTATCGGACTGCTTATCAGTCCCGGGCGCAGGGTACTCCTGTCGAAGAATCCGTTGATCGCTTTCGGTATTGCGTTGGGGATTGCCTTGCCCAATTTGTTCTGGCAGTACAGCTACCGGTTTCCGGTGGTTCACCATATGACCGATCTGGCGGCCACCCAACTGGTGCATGTCGAGCCGACCGGATTTTTGATGAGCCAGCTGCTGATGCAATTTGCGGGTTTCCTGGTCTGGATTCCCGGGGTGATCTGGTTGCTGGCGGCCAGGTCAGGGCGCGATTTCCGGTACCTCGGGTACGGCTACCTGATCTTGCTGGCCCTATTGCTGTTTTTGAGCGGGAAGGACTATTATGCCCTGGGGGCGTACCCGGCGCTGATGGCAGCCGGCGGGGTAGCCGTGGAGCAATGGACTTCCGGCAGGATGGCCTTCCTGCGTTATGCGATCTTGCTGTTGGTGGTCGGCCTGGATCTGACGGCTTTGCCAATGGGGGTGCCGATCCTTTCCATTGAAAGAATGGAGAAATACTGCGACCGGCTGGCCAAATACGGCGTAGAGCAGCGCTGGGAGGACGGCAGGCTCTACCCGGTTCCCCAGGATTATGCCGACATGCAGGGTTGGGAGGAAATGGCGGCGAACGTATCCAAAAAATACCACGCACTAAGCCGCGACCAGCAATCAACCTGTCTGATCTACGGCGGCGGCTACCACCACGCAGGCGCCCTGAACTATTACCGGAAAAAATACGACCTGCCGGAGGCTTACAGCATGAACAGCAGCTATTTGTTATGGATTCCGGACCATATCCATTTTGACAATATGATCCTGCTGGATAATGTATGGGAAGACAGTTCGGCCTATTTCAGTTACCACGAATTCATCGACAGCACCCATCATCCCTACGCCAGGGATAACGGGTATGTTTTTTACCGGTCGCAACCCAAAGTCAATGCCGATTCCGTGATTGCGAACTTGATCCGGCGGGAACGGGAGAAAATCGGGCACTGATTAAAAAAACGTCAGATCCGTTCGAGCAGCCACCAGGCCGGGCGCCTTTTCTGCCGGACCCTGTAGTTGTCGCGGATGTATTCCCGGATATGATCCAGGGCTTCGTCGGTATTGTCGGTGCAAAGGACCAGCTTGAGGTCTTTCGGGGAAATGGTTTCGTTTTCCACCATATGCTCAATAAAGGACATCAGGCCTGCGTAGTAGTCTTTGCCGATCAATACGACCGGGAATCGCTGAATGACGCCGGTCTGCACCAGCGTCAGGGTTTCGAAAAGCTCATCCATGGTGCCCCAGCCGCCGGGCAGTACGATGAAGGCGTAAGAATATTTCAGCAGGAGCACTTTCCGGACAAAGAAGTACCGGATGGAGATCCAGGTATCCATGAAAGGATTGGGTTTTTGCTCGAAAGGCAGGATCACATTGCAACCCACCGACCGGCCTCCGGCTTCGCGCGCACCGCGATTGGCCGCTTCCATGACGCCGGGGCCGCCGCCGGTCATCACCGTAAAGCCCATGTCAGCGACGGCCTTGCCGATTTCCCGGGCTTTCTCGTAATTGGGGTGCCCCTCCCTGAATCGGGCCGACCCGAAAACCGTGATGCAGGGACCTACAAAATGCAGGGTCCGGAACCCTTTGATGAACTGGAAAAAGACCCGAACGGCAAACCACAATTCCGAGCTCCTGCTCTTTGGGCCTTCCAGATATTCGTATTCCGGCGACTGAATGATCTTTTCTTCAGCGTTATTCATCGGATTGTTTTCAGGTTCGTTTGCGTTATCAATCCGGATAGGCGGCGTCCAGCTTTTCTGCCAGCGCCGTTATGTCTTCCAGCCGGGCCAGTGCGGATAACCAGTCTGCGGGGATGCCTTCCTTGCCGTAATAAATGCCGGCCATGCCGCCTGCAATGGCGGCCGTGGTATCGGTATCCAGGCCGAGGTTGACGGCGGCCAGCACGGTTCTCTCGTAGTTGTCCTGGCGGAGGAAACACCAGAAAGCGGCTTCCAGCGAGTCGACGACATAGCCGCCGGATTTGATCTGATCTTCATCCAACCGGCTGATGTCATTTTGGATGATCCGGGTGAAGTGGGTTTGTTCGGCCAGGCCAAAGGCCGATTGGTCCCACAATTTCAAAACAACTTCCCGGGTATCGGCATAACAAGCGGCCTTTTCGCGGCCGGTCAGCAGGAATTCCGCCATTTTCAGGTAGATCATGCAGGCCATCGCCGCCCGGATATGGCGGTGGGTGAGGGCCGAGACTTCGCGAACCAGTTCGAACTGTTCAGCGGCATCCTTGCCTTTGATATGCCAGAGCAAGGGCAGGATCCGCATGAGCGACCCGTTTCCGTTCTCGGCGTCCGTGCCCTGATTTTTTAATTTTCGCAATTCATCCGATCCTTCGGTGTCCAGGAGGTTTTTCAACCGGTTGAGGGCATGGCTGGTCGTAATGCCGATATCAAACACTTCGTTTCGGGCGGTCCAGTATGCGCTGTTTTTCCAGCGTACAAAACGCTCGGCCATATCCCGGAGGTCATATCCGTTCACCAGGGATTCCGCCAGGCAGAAGGTAAGCGAACTGTCGTCCGACCAGGTGCCCGGGTGCTGCATGTGCGAACCGAATCCGGACATGCCGGCAGCGGGATAGCGGCTTAATTCCAGCCTGGTTCTGAATTCAAACGGGACGCCGACGGCATCGCCGGCAGCGACGCCCAACAAGGCGCCTGGTGCTTGGTTTTTTTTCATGGTTTTGTATTAGCCTTTTCCAATGCATCGATATCCGCAGCGGTCAGCAACTGTATGTTGCGGGTCAGTTTGTCCGCATTCCAGTCCCACCACCTGATCTGCAGCAGGCGATCGATATCCCGGTCGGCGAACCGCTTGCGGATCAACCCGGCCGGATTGCCGCCGACAATGGCATATGGTTCGACGTCTTTGGTGACCAGGGAATGCGAGCCGATGATCGCGCCGTCGCCGATCTTTACACCGGCCATGATAACGGCCTTGTAGCCGATCCAGACGTCATTGCCGATCACAATATCGCCTTTAAATGGATAGGTCTTCCCTTCCATCGCGTTTTCCCAGCCGTTTCCGAATGCTGCAAAAGGGAATGTGGAAACCGCGTCGCTCAGGTGATTGGCGCCGTTCATGATGAATTCCACCCCTGAAGCGATCATGCAGAATTTGCCGATGATGAGCCGGTCGCCGGTGAAGTCGAAGAAGTATTTAAGGTTCTTTTCAAAGTTGGCAACATCCTCGAAATCGTCGTAATAAGTGTAATCGCCGACGATGATGTTGGGGTGTTTGACCAGGTTTTTAAGAAAACACAACCTTGAAATGTTCTCCATGGGGAACAAGGTATTCGGGTCGGGGCCGGAAGGTAAAGCCATTTAATCTCAAATTTTGCCTGAAAATAAACCACATTATCGGACATTTTGTTAAAATTAGTCACCCGATCGAACGCCTATGCCTTTCAAACGCCTGAAAAAGTTCCTCAGCAGCATTAATCCGACCGCTGCAACAGCCTTTGCAGCCGTTTTTACCAGCTTCTGTGCGCTGGGCATTTCCATTTATCAGTCCGTTATTCTCCGCAATGAGCAATACGCCGCTGTCTGGCCGTATATCGAACCCACGGTGACCTATACCAATCATTCATTTGCGCTCAATATTCAGAACAAAGGCACCGGCCCGGCTATTATAAAGAATGTTTCCATTCTCCTGAACGGAGAACCGGTCAATGATTACCGGGCATTCCTTGTCGATTTGCTGCATCAGGACCAATTCCAGTCCCTGTCCATATCCTCGTTGAAGAACAGCGTGCTCGCCATACAGGAAAATGTCACGATGTTGCAGGCCGAATTTCCGGATTCCGTTGTCATCGTCACCACAGATTTTCAAGAACGGTCGAGTATCAAAATCTGCTACTGTTCCATTTTCGGCGATTGCTGGCAATATACCGACGGCGACGTGAAAAAGATCAGGCAATGCGGAGATTAGCCTGCTGAACCCGGCCAATGCTCACCGGCAATGACCTCCGGCATCCGGATTTCTGCCAACGGCTCATTTTCTTCCCGCCCGAACAATAAATCCGATAACTTTGAAGGAAACGAAGTTGTGCGTCTATGAGATGGACCTGCTCAATATTGCTGACGTTAAGTCTGACCGCCGCCCGGGGGCAATATCCCTTCGACGGCCCGACCATATTAACAGAGGATCAGGGGTTGAGCAACAGTTTCGTTACCGCTGTTGACCAGGACCACGATGGGTTCACCTGGATCGGTACGGCCTCCGGGGTCAATCGCTTTGACGGCCGCGAGGTCCGGTCGTTCAACCAATCCGATGAGCCGTCAAATGCCCACCAGGATCTTGTGTTCGATGTCTTCTGCGACAAAGCGGGCCACACCTGGATGTCTTCCATCGGAGGCTTGTTTGTCTTTCAGCCGCAACACGAAAAATTCCGCCCTTTCCCATACCGGAACAGGGATTATCTGGAAGGGGTCTGGTTTTATCAATTTTATCAGGACCGGAGCGGCAAGACCTGGGTTGCTGCCAATAAAGGCGGAATCTGGCAGGCCGATCTCGGGAAGGACACCCTATACCGGCACCCGTTGAAGCCCGACGGCGACTTCACGGAAGAGGAACGCTCCAGGACCAACAGCGTCTTTGCCGTGGCGCAGGATGTCCGGCAAGATTCTATCCTATGGCTGGGCACGCACAACGGCCTGGTGCGCTACAACACCCGGACAAACAGGTGCCGCCTGTATCGGATCGAGGGCCCTTATGCGGATCAAAATCCGTACCGAAACCATTTCAGGAGCCTGTATTGTCATGAAGACGGAAAGATCTATATCGCCGCACAGCAATTTATGGCGGTATTTGATCCGGCGGCGGAAACGTTTCATAAGATCCAGGACCTTAAAAGCGCTCCGGGCCCCAGGTATACTTCTTTCTGCAGGTATGCTGACGACAAACTGTGGCTTACTTACGAACTTGGGTTGATCGTATATAATACCGCGACCGGCAAGGTAGAACGAGCGTTCGTCAATTCACCGGACGACAACCGATTCTACGGCGCTGACCTGAAAGACAGTGCAGGAAGGCTATGGGTCCGATCTCCGGTAGGGCTGTTTCTCTACAGGCCGCTGGCGCAGCAGATCAAAAGTTATCAACATGATGCGACCAGCCACGTAGACTACGGGTATCTGATTACGGATATCGTGGAAAGCCGGGATCAACGCACCCTTTTCATCTGTGAGAGTCAGGGTGAAGGGATATTTGCATTTGACCGCGAAACCGAGCAATGGTCGGTTATTGTTGCTCCTCCGGCAGCCATGAAAAACCGGCCTTTCCTCGGGCAAGGCATGACCCGGCTCCGGAACGGGCGCATCCTGGTACTGGAATCCTACAGCCTCTTTGAGCTGAATGAAAACAACCGCAAGCTGGTCCGGCTCCCGCTTGCATCCGCCCTCCCGCCCGGCGCCGAAATGGTGGAGATCCTGGAGGACCGGCGGGGCAATATCTGGATATCTACCCGGCGGGACGGGCTGCTCCGCGTAGATCCGCAAACCTGGAGAGCTGTCTTGTACAAGGGCATTTTCGATATTGAAGGTTTTGACAAGCGCCATGAGCTTATTTTCGGCCTGAAGGAAGACCGTCTCGGCCAGGTCTGGATGAGCGCCTCCCCCGGCCTCAGCATATACAGGCCCGACCAGGATGATTTTATCCAAATCGTGAAAACGCCTTTTGCCCAGGGCGACCCGAAGGAATTATTCTATACCTGTTTCGCTACCGACGGGAGGGGAAACGTCTGGGCCGCTTCCGCCGACTGGGGCATCTGCATGTTCGACCCCGGCGCCCCGGAGAAGGGCGTGCTCGAATGGTACGACGACGAGAACGGCCTCCCGACCTTCCCGTTGGGCATGGCTGTCGACCGGACCGGTAATATCTGGATGAGCGGAAACAAAGGACTCGTCCGGTTTGATCCCCAGGCTGGAGCGTTCAACGAATACGGCGTCAGTTACGGTTATTCACCCAAGAGCCAGGGGTATATCCGGGAGCTTCCGTCGGGTTTGATCGCCATTGGGGTCAACAAGGGATTCAGCCTGTTCGATCCGGCCAGTTTGCAATTAAACCGGGAAATCCCTGTGCCTTATTTTACTTCCGTAAAAGTATTTGACCGGGAAGTAGGCGCCCGGGACAGCACCTGGCACTATGGAGACCTGAACCTGAGTTACCGCCAGAACTTCTTTTCCTTTGAGTTCTCGGCGATAGCCTATGACTTGCCGGAAAGCGTTCAGTTTGCCTATAAGCTGGAGGGGGTGGACAAGGACTGGGTGCAGGCCGGCAACCGGCGGTACGCTTCCTATACCAACATTCCGGGCGGCGATTATACTTTCAGGGTCCGGGCTGCCAACAGCGAAGGCTTATGGCATGAAACGCCCGCAGCATTGCACATCAGGATCACTACGCCCTGGTGGCGGACCTGGTGGTTCTTCGCGTTGCTCGGCCTGGGGCTGGCCGGCGTCATCACAGGCATTTATCGCTTCAGGATCGGGCAATTCAAAAAACAGCATCAATTGAAAACCGAGTACGAAAAGCAGTTGGCCAATGTTAAAATGGACGCGTTGCGATCGCAGATCAATCCGCATTTCATTTTCAACTGCCTCAATTCCATTGACTATTACATCATCAAAAATGAATCCCAGAAGGCCTCCGAATACCTCAACCAGTTCTCCAGGCTGATCCGGCTGATCCTCCAGAATTCGAGCGCCAACAGTGTCACCCTGAAGGATGAACTGGAGGCGTTGCAACTGTATATGCAAATGGAGAGCCTGCGGTTCAACAACCGGTTCGACTACATTGTAAAAGTCGAGAAAGGGCTCAATCTGGAAGCATTGGAAATCCCGCCGATGCTCCTGCAGCCCTATGTGGAAAACGCGATCTGGCACGGCCTGATGAACAAGGGCGATAAAGGCAAAATATCCGTGGAAGTGACCCGTGAGAACGGTTTCCTCTCCTTCGCCGTTGAAGACAACGGGATCGGCCGGAAAAAAGCGGAAGCCCTGAAGTCAAAGAACGCAACCAAAAAACGCTCAATGGGCATGAACATCACCCGGAACAGGATTGAACTGCTCAACCAGATGTTCGGCCGGCAGACGACCGTAAAGATCATTGATCTGGAAGGTGAAGACCACATGCCCAACGGCACCCGAGTAGAATTATCCATCCCCATAAACTGATTAACATGGTACGTTCCGTTATCATCGACGACGAACTGCACAGCGTCGAGACCCTTAAATGGAAACTGGAGCAATATTGCCCGGATGTAGATGTGGTCGCGGTTTTTACCGACTCGCTGCAGGGCCTTGAATTCCTGAAAAAAGATCCGCCCGACCTCCTTTTTCTGGATATCGAAATGCCGATGCTCAACGGCTTTGATATCCTGGAAGAACTGGGGAAGGTCAATTTTGACGTCATCTTTACAACGGCCTACGATGATTTCGGCATCCAGGCCATCAAGTTCAGCGCCCTGGATTACCTGCTCAAGCCCGTGCAGAACCAGGAGCTGAAAAAAGCCGTTGAAAAACACCTGTCAAAGGCGCAGCACCACATTCCCGAAAAACAGCTGGAGGTCCTGTTCAAGAATATCCGGGATGAAGAGTCCGGAAAGCCCACCAAGATCGGGCTGGCGACCAAGGAAAGCATCGAATTCGTGGAGATCGAAGACATCCTGCTTTGCGTTTCCGACAGCAACTACACCACCGTCCACCTGGCAGACGGCCGGAAAAAGCTGATCTCCAAAACCCTGAAGGAATTCGAGGAGATCCTCAGTCCGTTCCAGTTCTTCCGGACCCACCATTCCTACCTCGTCAACCTACGGCATGTAAAGGAGTACATCCGGACCGAAGGCGGTTACCTCGTCATGACCAACAAGGCCAATGTGCCGGTGTCAAGGAATAAAAAAGACGACCTCCTGGCGCGGTTCCAGGATAATTTTCTTTAAAGACCGGGACAAAAACTGTTAACGGCTCGCCGGCATGGCGGTTTGCTCATTGGGGTCTGCCGATTGATCAATTGAAGTTGTCTTTCGACCGGAATGACCTCATTTTTGCAGTGTCTTAAGTTGATCTTTCAGTTTGAGCTGCACGATGCCTTGTAAAGAATAAAGAAAGCGATTACTTCCTGCCGGGCTCCATCATTGGGGTCCGGCTTTTTGTGTAAATTGAAGCTGCTGTGCGCCCTGGCGCCAAATGGCGTCGCCGAGGTCGGCCAATCTGTGCAAATCCTCATCGAATACCTTGCCGAAGATATTGCCGCAATCCAGTAACTGCCCTTCACCGTAAAAAATGCCGATGCAGCCGACAATCTTGTTCCGGGCCGGGGCTTTGGGGCCGATCACAATTTCTCCCGGGCGGGCAAACACCGAGGCATTTTCCTGGGGGATATCCAGCAGCGGCGCATCGTCGATCCAGATTTCGCGGCCCGAAACGCGCGCATGGTAGAAGAGCCTGGAAAAGGGGAGGGTTTCCAGGAAAGCGGCGACGGTATTGGGCGCTTCTTCTGAATACATATGGAAGCGTATCGAACCCAAATAGTGAGAATTGAGAAGGAAATAACTCATTTATACACCTGTTTGATTAAACGCAAATGGCTGGATGCTCCTTGATCATATATAATAAGGTGGTAAACACCAGAGATAAGGTGGTAGGGCAGATCAACGGGATTACCATCTAATAAATTTCCGGAAAAAACCAGCCTTCCCAGGTTGTCCAGAATCTTGAAAGTACAGCCTGTCGAAACCAGGAAACTGCCGATAGAATCCAGTTTCCCCAATCCGGAAAAGTCAGTCAAACTATCGTTGTAGATAATCGATATGGAATATCCGACCCATTCAATGTTGTCCAATCCGGAAAAAGAAGTAAGCGAAGGGTTATTAAGCACGATCATATTACCTCCGATATTTATATCAAGATCCGATTCTTTCGAAATTACCCAAACCACCCATACATATCCTCCAGCTTCAACGCCTTTTTTGCCGCAGCGTCCACGTCGCGGACGACCCGCCCGCCGGCCATATGGATAATGCGGTTGCCGAACCGGAGGGTTTCCCGCATATTGTGGGTGATGAGCATGGTCGTCAGGCGGTAGTCGGCAATGATCTTTTCAGCCGTTTGCATCACCACTTCCGCCGATTTCGGGTCAAGCGCTGCGGTGGGTTCGTCCAGCAGCAGGATATCCGTATGGTCCATTACGCTCATCAGCAGGGTCAAGGCCTGCCGCTGGCCGCCCGACAGGCTGCCCATCGGTTGCTGAAGCTTGTTTTCCAGCCCCAGGCCCAGTACCGCGATCTTGTCCCGTACGGTGTTCCTGAACCGGTCGTTGATGCCGATGACCAGCCGCTTTTTACCGGTCCGGAGGGAAGCCAGCCGGAAATTATCCAGAATGCTCAATTCAGGCGCCGTGCCGGCCAGCGGGTTTTGAAATACGCGCGCTATCCATTTGCTGCGCTTGTGTTCGGGCAACCGGGTAACCTCCCGGCCGTTGATGGACACGCGCCCTTCGCTGGGCAATACGGCGCCTGCGATGGTGTTCAGCAACGTCGTCTTGC
Source organism: Lewinellaceae bacterium (assembly GCA_020636325.1). Taxonomy (GTDB): domain Bacteria; phylum Bacteroidota; class Bacteroidia; order Chitinophagales; family Saprospiraceae; genus JACJYC01. The sequence goes on along the minus strand of JACJYC010000002.1, from coordinate 84,753 downwards.
CGGAGCCGTTGGCGCCGACCAAAACCGCGAACTCGCCGTCGGCAATGCTGAGCGTTACATCCTCCAGGGCACTGACCTCATTGACCTTGCCCCGGTTGAATACTTTGGTGACGTGTTGGAGTTCGATCATGATGCAGCGCTTCGGATCAGGCGGGGTATCCCCACAATGGACAGCACAAAAACGGCCGTGACCAGTTTGAGCATATTCGGATCGATGCCCAGCGATAAGGCCAGGGCCAGCATCAACTGGAACAGGATGCAACCCGCCATGATCAGCGCGAGTTGAAGCCAGATGCGTTGTACGCCCAGCCAGGTGATCAGCGCATCCCCGATCAGTACGGAGCCCAACCCCACCAATACGATACCGATGCCCATATTGATGTCGGTGTAATGCTGGTATTGCGCCACCAGAAAACCGCTCAGTGCGGTCAGCGCGTTGGCGATGGCCAGCCCGATGATCTTCATATGGTCGTTGTTGATGCCCAATGCTCGGGTCATGGATTCGCTGTTGCCGGTCGCCCGCATGGCCAGTCCGAAATCCGTCCGGAGCATATATGACAGCAGGCCGCCGAGCAGGATCAGAAACAGCAGGCTGACCCAGACCTCGTTGTAAATAGCTTTGTCAAAAACGGACAATGCCGAAAAAACGGAGGAGGTATCCAGCAGCGGAACATTGGAGCGCCCAAGGATGGTCAGGTTGACGGAATACAGCCCGGTCATCACCAGGATCCCCGCCAGCAGGGCGTCGATCTTGAGCCGGGTATGCACCAGGCCGGTCAATACGCCTGCCAATGCGCCTGCCGCGACGGTGATGCCGATCACAGCGGGCAACGACCAGCCCTGGGTAAGCAATACGGCCGTCACGGCCGCGCCCATGGTATAGCTCCCGTCCGTCGTGATATCCGGAATGCGGAAGATCTTCATGGTGATGTAGATCCCCAGCCCCATCGCCGACAGACAGAGGCCCATAGTGAGTGCGGAAAGGTAAAAGATCATTGCTTGACCGGCTCGTAGTTATCGGGGATGGCCATGCCGAACCGCTGGGCCGCGGCGGGGTTGTATACCCGTTTGCGAACAGTGACCATTTCCCAATGCAGGCCGTCGGTGGAACCGGTTTGAAGGAATTTTGCAGCCTGTTCCCCCGCCTGGTGCCCCCATTGGTACAGGTCGGCCCCGAATGCGGCCACTGCGCCGCGGGCCACCAATCCGGCTTCGCTGGTGAATACAGGTACGCCGGCTTCGTTGCAATCGTTGATGATGGTTTCGAAAGAGCCGAAGACTATATTATCCGGATTGGCAAAAAAAGCGTCGATGCCCTCGTTGAGCAGCGCGCCGGCCACCAGTTTGACATCGGCGGTGGAATTGACCGGACGGGCCACCAGTTTGGCGCCGTACCGGTTGGCCAGTCCGTTTATGCGCAGATACGCTTCAACAGATTGCGGTTCGGACTGGTTGTACAGCAACCCCACCCGGAGGGCTTCGCCTTTGGGTTTGACCAGTTTGGGAATGATGGCGAAAGAGGTATCGATATAGTCCAGGTTTTCGCCTGCGCCGAACAGGTTGGGCGGATCATTGCCCTGGGCGTCTTTTACCTTCATCAGTTCGGGGGTCGGGGCCACCATCATGAAAACCGGAATGTCCCTGGTGTTTTGCAGGGCGGTGATGGTGGGCAAGGTCGGGCAGGCGGCGATCAGCGTGACCTCTTCCGAAATAAAGTATTTGATGATCTGGGTCAGGGTGGGAATATCGCCCTGCGCGTTCCGGTAGACCAGCTCCATGGTCTGATCCTCCTCTGAAAAACCGCCTTCTTTCAGGGCTGCCAGGAATCCGTCCCTGGCCTGTTTGATGGTGCTGTCTTCAAATGCGTCAGCGAACCCTACGACCGGCAGATCGCCTTTTCCCTGTTTACAGGCGGCAAAGAAAAAAGGGATCAACAGCAAGAACAAGAAAAACTTTCCTATCTGATGGTTCATTTCTGAAGATTGGGTGAACAACCATAGTAAAACGGAGGGGAAGGTGAAAAGGTTAACGCCGCCGTCTTTCTTTTGGCCTCAAAGTCCGGATTTTTGCGCCATTTTCCCCTGTTTTCAGCCTGTTTTCGGCAGAAATCTTCAAAAAGAAACAATAGTCTACCTTTTCGAAACAATGGTTGAGGCAGCCCCCCGCCCCCGCCCCCTATCTTTGTACTATCAAACACGCTACTGATTTCATACACGCTGACAGGTTCAAACTACTCCAAATGAAAACACAGTGTGGATAGGATCCAAATAAGCAATCGCCGGGCCGGCTTCTCAGGCAGTCAGGGCCCCAAACGACTGAAGGAGAGGCCGGCGCCAAAAAACCAAACGAACAATCCCTGAACATAGCCCCAGCCCCAAAAACCAAACGAACAATCCCTGAACATAGCCCCTAACCCAATAAACCAAATTCAACCATCCCCGAAACTGACCCGGTTTTTTTTGCTGAACAACAATCATCATCCCAAGGACTAACCCAAACTTTTTTTATTCGTGATCGTAATCCCATTAGCCCTGACCGGTTTAAGACCTCAATTGTAATCTCACGCAATAACCCAAGCTCTGTAGAGGAAGACATGCAGGTTTGTGCAGACACAATCCCTAACCGCTGCGTACTTCCTCTACTTTTTTTATTTCGACCCGCCACGATCAGGCCCTTTCCGGCCAGGTCCGTTCAAACCTCTTTTCGCAGATATCTTCGCACCAGCGCGCCCAACACCGTCGCTGCCAGGGTGTAACCCAGCACCTTCGAGACCATCACTTCACCTTCGTAGGCCGATCCGGCCACAAACAGGATAAAAACGGCCAGATGTACGATTACCCGCTGGATCTCGATCCACCGGCGATCCGTCTTTTGGGTCCACGCCACAATGATGTCAATTCCCCACCAGGCTGCTACGATCAGGTCGGGCCAGAAGGCGCTCACCCTGGAGGTATGGGTCATTTTTTCGAAATCACCGCCGAAAAAACCGGACATAGCGCACCAAAGGTGTACCAGAAAGACGATGTAGCTTGCCGTCCAGTACAACAGCCACCGCCGGCCGGCCGTTTCCGATCGTTTGCGGTACCAGAAATAGACCAGGGCGGGAAACAGCAGGATCATGGTGGCCCAGGCCGTGTAGAAGGTGCGGTAAAGCTGCAATGCTCCTGCGGGGCCATGGACATCCGCCTCCGGGTTGGGCATTTCAGTCGTAGCGGGCGGCGAGAAACTGAAGAACCCTTTATCGGCGGTCATTCGGGCAGCGATAAAAGCCGCGGCGATGAGCAGAATGGCTGAGCCCAGGGCGATCAGCCGGGAACGGGAAGAAGGTGTTGCGGGTTTCATGGTTGTGTGGTTGAATCAGGTGTACTGAGTTGGTTATCAGGGTCCAATTTAAGAAAAAAAAGGGATCGGGTGACAGAAGATTGTGACTTCGAACGGGATAGCGGTACCCATTCAAAAAGGGGTCACCCCGCCCACCCCTCCCGGTCCAAACTCCGGAAATGGATGGCTTCCGCCAAATGCTCGATCCTGATCTCCTCGCTGCCTGCCAGATCGGCGCCCGTGCGGGCTACTTTCAGGATGCGGTCGTATGCGCGGGCGGATAGCTGGAGCTTTTCCATTGCCTTTTTGATGAGCGTTTGTCCGGCCTGGTTGACCTGGCAGACCTCGCGCACCATGCGGTTCGGCATCTGCGCGTTGGCGTAGACGTTGGGCAGGTCCTTGAATCGTTCGGCCTGGATTTCGCGGGCCTTGACCACGCGTTCCAGGATCTCCCGACTGGTGGTGCCCGGGCGGTCGGTTTCCGAAAGTTCATCGAAGGACACCGGCGTGACCTCTACGTGCAGGTCGATCCGGTCGAGCAACGGGCCCGAGATCTTGCCCAGATACCGCTGGATGACGGCGGGCCCGCAGACGCAATCCTTCTCCGGGTGGTTGTAATAGCCGCAAGGGCACGGGTTCATCGAAGCCACCAGCATGAAACTGGCCGGGTAGTCCATCGCCACCCGGGCCCGCGAGATGGTCACGCGCCGCTCTTCCATGGGCTGGCGGAGCACTTCCAGGACGGTGCGCTTGAATTCCGGCAATTCATCCAGGAACAGGACGCCATTGTGGGCCAGAGAGATCTCTCCCGGCGCGGGGTTGGAACCGCCGCCTACCAGCGCTACATCGCTGATGGTATGGTGGGGCGCCCGGAACGGCCGTTGTGAGACCAGAGAGGAATTGGCCGGCAATTTTCCGGCTACCGAATGGATCTTGGTGGTCTCCAGCGCCTCGTGCAGGGTCAGCGGCGGCAGAATAGTGGGCAGCCTGCGCGCCAGCATGGTCTTGCCCGCACCGGGCGGACCGATCAGGATGACGTTGTGGCCGCCCGCCGCGGCGATCTCCAGGGAGCGTTTGATGTTTTCCTGGCCGCGGACATCCGAGAAGTCCACATCGAAATAGCCCTGGGCATAAGCGAATTCTTCGCGCGTGTCCACCTTAACCGGTTGGAGCTGCTTTTCGCCGCACAGGAATTCTGCCGCTTCCCGCAGGGATTCCACCCCGAACACTTCCAGTTCGTTGACGATGGCGGCCTCACGGGCGTTCTGACTTGGCAGGATGATGCCCTTGAATTTTTCCTTCCGGGCCTGGATGGCGATGGGCAGGGCGCCTTTGATGGGGCGCAACAGCCCGTCCAGCGCCAGCTCGCCCATGATGACATAGGCGCCGATCTCGGAATCGATGATCTGGCCGGTAGCGGCGAGGAATCCGATGGCGATGGGCAGGTCATAGGCGGAGCCTTCCTTGCGCAGGTCGGCCGGGGCGAGGTTGACCACGGTCTTCACGCGGTTCATCCGGAAGCCGCTGTTGTTGACGGCGGCTTCAATGCGTTGGAACCCCTCGCGCACGGCGCTGTCGGGAAGACCTACGAGATGATAAAAAGGACTGCCTTGCGGGACGGTTCCGCCCGCGTTGACTTCTACGGCGATGGTTTGCGCGTTGACGCCCTGAAGGGCGCTTGCATAGGTTTTTGCCAGCATTTTGGGTTGTTAGGTGATTAACGATCGGCTTTGGCCGACAAACATCAGAGAAACAAACCCAGCAAATATGCAAAATATTCCCTAAAAATCAAACTTGATGCCCTGAGCCAACGGGATTTCCCTGCTGTAATTGATGGTATTGGTCTGCCGGCGCATATAGGCTTTCCAGGCATCCGAGCCGCTTTCGCGCCCGCCGCCCGTTTCCTTCTCTCCGCCGAAAGCCCCGCCGATCTCCGCGCCGCTGGTACCGATATTGACGTTGGCGATGCCGCAGTCCGATCCGTTGACCGAAAGGAAATACTCGGCTTCGCGCACGCTGTCGGTCATAATGGCCGACGAAAGACCTTGCGGTACGCCGTTCTGCAAGGCTACCGCCTCTTCGAGGGTATCGTATTTGATGAGGTAAAGGATGGGTGCAAAGGTTTCGTGCTGCACAATGGCCATGTCATTGGTCACTTCCGCAATGCAGGGGCGCACGTAGCAGCCGCTCTCAAAGCCCGGACCGGACAACACCCCGCCTTCCACCACCATTTTACCGCCTTCGGCCTTGATCCGCTCGATGGCGTGGAGATAATTGTCTACAGCGCCCTGGTCGATCAGCGGGCCGACGTGGTTGCGTTCGTCGAGCGGATCGCCGATGCGCAATTGGGCATAAGCGCCGGCCAGGCTCTTTTTGACCTCTTCAAAGATGCTTTTGTGTACGATCAGCCGGCGGGTGGACGTGCAGCGCTGCCCGGCAGTACCCACGGCGCCGAACAGGGCGCCCGTGAGCACGATCTTCAGGTCGGCGCTGGGGGTGACGATGATGGCGTTGTTGCCGCCCAGTTCGAGTAAACTGCGGCCCAGGCGGCCGGCAACGGTGCCCCCGACGATCTTGCCCATCCGGGTCGACCCGGTTGCGGACACCAGCGGAATGCGCCGGTCCTTGGTCAGGAATTCCCCGACCCGGTAGTCGCCGTTGATGATGCAGCTGACCCCTTCCGGGATATCGTTAGCTTCCAATACGCGTTGCAGGATATGCTGGCAGGCAACCCCGCACAAGGGGGCTTTCTCGGACGGTTTCCAGATGCAGACGTCGCCGCAAACCAGGGCAACCATGGCGTTCCAGGACCAGACAGCTACCGGAAAATTGAAGGCGGAGATGATGCCTACGGGCCCGAGCGCATGCCATTGCTCGTACATGCGGTGTTTAGGGCGTTCGGAGTGCATGCTCAGGCCGTACAATTGCCGGGAAAGGCCTACGGCGAAGTCGCAGATATCGATCATTTCCTGCACTTCGCCCCAGCCTTCCTGCAGGCTTTTGCCCATTTCGTAGGAAACCAGGCGCCCGAGCGGATCTTTGTATTTCCGGAGTTCCTCGCCGTATTGCCTGACGATCTCCCCCCGCTTGGGCGCAGGGATCTGGCGCCAGACATGAAAAGCCGCTGTCGCTTTGGCAACGACGGCTTCGTATTCCTCAGCGGAGGTCTTGCTGACGCTGCCGATCCATTCGCCGTCGACCGGAGAAACGGAACGGATATATTTGCCCGAATTGGTGGATTCCAGGCCGGTGCTGGTACCGGCATTGTGTTTGCGCAGGCCGAGCTGCCGCAGAAAACGTTTGTCCATTGGTTTTATTCAGTTAGTTGAGAGATGCTACAAGTCCGTAATTCTCCGTGTCGCATTATTGCGACAACAATTTCTTGACCACTTCGGAAATGGCTTTTCCTTCGGCGCGGCCGGCCAGTTGCCTGGAGGCAATGCCCATCACTTTTCCCATATCTTTCATGGAAGAAGCGCCGGTTTCAGCTACGATCTTGCCGACTTCCGCTTCCAGCGCCTCCGGTGTCAGTTGTGCCGGCAGATACTGTTGGATGACCTCGATCTCCTCGCGCTCCTTTACCGCCAGATCTTCCCGGTTTTGTTCCTCGAAGATAGCCAGTGAATCCCGGCGCTGCTTCACCAGTTTTTGCAACATTTCGATCTCGCGCTCCGGCGTCATTTCCTTGCCGGAACCATCGGTTTTAGCCAGCAGGATTGCGGCCTTAATGGCGCGAATGCCCCGCAGGGTCGCCTGATCCTTGGCCTTCATGGCCTGGATGAGATCTTTGCCAATTTGTTCTTCAAGTGCCATTTTGGAGGATTTATTATGTTAGTCGTAAGTCGCTAGTCGTAAGTAACCTTGCAAGCTCCCTACGCCTAATGACTTACCACTTACGACTTACCACTTACCACTTACGACTTACCACTTATGACTTACGACTTACAACTTACCGCGTAAGATACATATACCGCTGCCGGTCAAGTTCCCGGAAGAACGGATCCGAAAGATCCCGGATGAAACGGATGGCTTCACCGGTTGACTTCATTTCCGGGCCAAGGTCCTTGTTGACATTCGGGAATTTGTCGAAACTGAACACCGGCACCTTGATGGCGAATCCGCCCGGCCGGGGCTTGATGTCAAAATCCTTGAGTTTGTGGGTGCCCATCATCACCTTGGTAGCGATCTGCAGGTACGGTACCTGGTAGGCTTTGGCGATGAACGGGGTGGTCCGGCTGGCGCGCGGGTTGGCCTCAATGACATAAACCTGATCCTGCTCTTCCGGCGTGCGTGCGGGTTTGATCGCAAATTGCACGTTGAGCAGCCCCTTTATATTGAGCGCCTTTGCCAGCTTTTCGGCATATTCGACCATGGTATTCACCGCATTTACCGATAGGCTGTAGGTCGGCAATACGGCTGAGCTGTCGCCGGAGTGGATGCCGGCGGGTTCGATATGCTCCATGATCCCCATGACGTGTACTTGCTCGCCGTCGCAGATGCAGTCGATCTCGGCTTCCTTGGCGCGCTCCAGGAACTGGTCGATCAGCACCTTGTTGTCGGGCATATGTTTGAAGATGGTCAGGACATGCCGTTCCAGTTCTTCATCGTTGATGACGATCCGCATATTCTGACCGCCGAGCACGTAGGACGGCCTGACCAGTACCGGGTAAGAAACCTGGGCCGCGATCTTGAGCGCTTCGTCCGCGTCGTTGGCCACCCCGTATTTCGGATAGGGGATCTCGAGCTCCTTGAGCAGGTCGGAAAAAGCGCCCCGGTCTTCGGCAAGGTCCATATCCTTGAAGCTGGTGCCGATAATGGGAATCCCTTTTTCATAGAACTGCTGGGCCATTTTCAGTGCGGTCTGGCCGCCCAATTGAACGATGACGCCTTCAGGTTTTTCCAGTTCCAGGATTTCTTCAACATGTTCCCAGAACACGGGTTCGAAATACAGTTTATCAGCGATGTCAAAGTCGGTGGACACCGTTTCCGGGTTGCAGTTCACCATGATGGCCTCGTAGCCTTCGTCTTTGATGGCCAGCAGCCCGTGAACGCAGCAGTAGTCGAATTCTATTCCTTGCCCGATCCGGTTGGGGCCCGATCCGAGCACGAGGATTTTCTTTTTGGCGGAAGTCGGCGCACTTTCATTCTCCTGGTCGAACGTAGAGTAAAAATAGGGCGTCTGCGCTTCGAACTCTGCGGCGCAGGTATCAACCATCTTGTAGGTGCGCTGAATCCCGAGTTTTTTGCGGTAATGGGAAACTTCTTCTTCCTTGATGCGCAGGATCCAGGCGATCTGGGCGTCGGAGTAGCCGGTTTCTTTCAGCTCGCGGAAAAAGTCTTCCGGAATATCTTCCGCCACATTGTAGCGCATCAGTTCTTCCTCCATTTTGACGAGCCGCTTGATCTGCTTGATGAACCAGGGGTCGATCTGCGTCAGTTTCTGGACGGTTTTTTCCGGCACGCCCAGTCGGAGGGCGTCCTTGACGCGGAAGATCCGGTCGTCGCTGGCTGCCTCCAGCCGTTCAAGCACGTCGGAGGTGCGGATCCATTCCTTCATATCGGCGCCCAGCCCGGTGCGGCCGATCTCCAGTGACTGGCAGGCTTTCTGAAGCGCTTCCAGGAAATTCCGGCCGATGGCCATAACTTCCCCGACGGACTTCATCTGGAGGCCAAGCCGGTGGTCGGCGCCGTGGAATTTGTCAAAGTTCCAGCGGGGCATCTTGACGATCACGTAGTCCAGGGTCGGTTCGAAATAAGCCGAAGTCGTCTTGGTGATCTGATTTTTGAGTTCGTCCAGGTTGTAGCCCATGGCCAGTTTGGCAGCGATCTTGGCAATCGGATACCCGGTCGCTTTACTGGCCAGTGCGGATGATCTGGATACCCTGGGGTTGATCTCGATAACGATCAATTGCTCGTTTTCGGGGTTAAGGGCGAACTGGATATTGCAACCGCCGGCGAAGTTGCCCAGCGAACGCATGGCCTTGATGGCCTGGTTGCGCATGTCCTGGTAAGCCGTATCCGAGAGGGTCATGGCCGGCGCAACCGTGATGCTGTCGCCGGTATGGATGCCCATCGGGTCCAGGTTTTCGACTACGCAGATGATGACCACGTTGTCATTGGCGTCGCGCAGGAGCTCCAGTTCGAATTCTTTCCAGCCCAATACTGCTTTTTCGACCAGGACTTCGTGCGTCGGTGAGAGGTTAAGGCCGCGTCGCAGGGCCGCGTCGAATTCTTCCTCCTTGTGCACAAAGGCGCCCCCGGTGCCGCCTAGGGTATAGGAAGGGCGGATGACCAACGGGTACCCGATCTTTTGGGCGGCTTCCTTGCCTTCCAGGAAGGAGTTGGCTATGAAGGAAGGCGCTACGCTCAGGCCGATATCGATCATATGTTTGCGGAAAGCTTCGCGGTTTTCCGTCAGTTCGATCGCATCGATATCCACACCGATCATCCGGACGCCGTATTTCTCCCATACCCCTTGCTGTGCGGCTTCGATCGCGAGGTTCAATGCGGTCTGACCGCCCATAGTGGACAGTACGGCGTCGATTTTTCGCTCTTCCAGGATCTGGACAATACTTTCAACGGTAAGCGGCAGGAGATAAATATGATCGGCTGTAACCGGGTCGGTCATAATGGTAGCCGGGTTGGAATTGATCAGGGTCACTTCCACGCCTTCTTCCCGAAGAGATCGGGAGGCCTGGCTGCCGGAGTAATCAAATTCACAAGCCTGACCGATGATGATGGGGCCACTGCCGATGATGAGGACTGAACGAATGGATTGATCTTTGGGCATCGTCTTTCGAAATTGGCGGCAAAGATACGGCTTATGATGGGAAACACCCAATCCCCGTTCAAACTCCTTTTGAAAAAGTTGTGTAAAAACGCTGTTTAGGAGCGCTTTATGAAATCTGAGAAAGGTGTGATTCTTACCGTTTCATTTTTTCCAACATTCGTTTTCCGTTCAGATTGTCCGGATTCATCTCCACAGATTTCCGGTACATCCTGGCGGCTTCCTCTTTCCGGCCGTTCTTAAGGAGCGCTTCTCCGTAGCTGTCATAAGTATTCCAACTCTCAGGAAACAACCGGACATTCAATTTGAAAACGGCCAAAGCCTCCTGAATCCGGCCTTTGCTGAGCAACCGGTAACCCCAATCGTTCAGGTCTGTTTCAACGGGTTCGAGGCCCGGATTCGCTTTTTTCAATCCATTGTAGATCGCAACAACGTCTTCAACGCTGTTGCGACGGAAGGCCGTGCGCAATGCGGTGACCACATCGGCTCCCGCTATCTCCGGGTTATAACAGCCCGCAAGCTCCTCGATGAAATCTTCGGGTGAAGCGCCCGACAGGTTGGTCAGCACTACGATCGCCAGGTCGTCTTCGGGGTATACAAAAAAAGCGGAACGACCTCCGCCTGTTGCCATTACGGCCGGGTGGCCTGAGCGCGGTTTGGTCATCCAGCCCAAAGCCCATTGCGCCGGGTTTCCATTGTTATACTCACCAGGTGTCCAGAGTGTTTTGAGTGCGGCTTTGGTCAGCAATTGTCCGTTTTGAAGGGCGATCAACCATTGTGCCAGATCTTCGGCCGTACTGTTCAATCCGGACGCCGTCCGGTCGAAGGACGGAAACTCCGCATAATTGTGGAGCAATCGATCCTCGCCAAGTGATTGTCCGTCGAGGCGGTTAGCGTAACGATACTGCCCGGCCATTCCCGGAATCACGTCGCGGGCGTCGGCAAAAAGGGTTCGGTCCATGGCGGCGGGTTCAAACTGCCTTTCTCTGAAAAAACGGGCAAAAGGCTCGCCGCTGAATTTATCGATCACCTTACCCAATAAGACATAATTGGTTTGATTGTACCTGAATTCTTCACCCGTTGGGAAGTCCATGGGCATTGCCTTTGTCCTGGCCCAAACTTCGGCTTCGTCTCCGACACCTGCAAGCCCGTGCGTGCCCGGATTGAATACGCGCAGCATATCAGGCAAACCGGAAATGTGGGTCAGCAACTGCCGGATGGTCACCGGTTGCCACTCGGTCGGCAGGCTGTCCAGATACCGGGAAATGGGCGCCGAAAGGTCAATCTTGCCTTCTTCAACCAATTGCATCACGGCCACGCCGGTAAAAGCCTTGGTGCAGGAGTTGATGGCAAAGATACTCCGCCTGGAAACGGGAATGGAGTCTTCTACATTTGCCAAACCGTAGGATCTGGACAGGATGATCTTTCCCTGGCGAACAACGGCAACCTGGAGCCCGGGGATCTGCCGTTCTTTCATTTCCCGTTTCAGGATGGCGTCGATTTGCGCTGACTGGGCAAAAACCCCGGAGATGCTCAGCAGGCAAAGGATAAGGAGGCTGACAGTCGGATGTATTTTCATGTTGATCACGGTGCTTTATGGATCGGCTTTAAACAGGTCAACTTGTTTGTCAGGGAATGGTTACACCTTTCGGCGGAAAGAAAGGGTGATTTTAATGCCGAATCCAAGCAACCCGCCCGGAGAAAACCTGTCCTTCAAAAAAAAAATTTCTGCGCATGAAAAAGATTCACCTGTCCTACGGAAGGGTAGCCCTTCTGCTTTCACTGACCTTTTTCACCTGTTCTGTTTTTAGTCAATCCTGGGGGTCGGGCGAAGTCGGCAACGGCAATGTCCGGGAGGAAAGCCGGGACCTGGCCGGTTTCAAAGGGGTGGCTGCCAGCCATGGCCTGGATGTATACATTTCCCAGGGCAATTCCTTTTCTGTGAAGATCAAGGCCGATGAGAACCTCCTGGACAACGTTATGACCAGGGTCGAAAACGGCACGTTGGTCATGAAGGTTGAAACGCCGGTCAGAAAAGCCAAAACGATGGCCGTGTACGTGACCATGCCCGATCTGGAAATGATCAAAGGCAGCGGCGGATCAGACATTTATATCGAAGGCAAATTCCGTTTTTCCGACCTTGAGATCAATATGAGCGGCGGCAGCGACCTGTTTGTCAAAGAAATGGACGCCCAAACCGTTAATTGCATTACCGCAGGCGGTTCGGATGCTCACCTGGCGGGCAAGGCGGACAAATTGACGGCTCAAGCCCAGGGCGGCAGCGACCTCAAGGCGAAGGATCTGGTGATCCGGGCCTGCAAAATTTCCGCCCACGGCGGTTCGGACGCCGTCTTGCATGTAACGGACGAACTGGAAGCGGAAGCTTACGGCGCAAGCGATATCATTTATTATGGAAAACCGAAAGTGCTGACCCAGAAATCGCACGGCGCTTCCGATATTATTTCCAAAGATTAATATCCGCGGTTAGAGATAACTGAAAATAAATATGGTAACAGGTGGGTTATGCCAGGCATAGCCCATTTTTATTTTTATTTGGTAAATTTGCGGCGTAAAACCAAATTATATGAATTTTCACCTAACCGAAGAACAACTCGCGGTTAAAGAAGCCGCAAGGGAGTTTGCGCAAAAAGAGCTCAAACCCGGCGTGATCGAACGCGACTCCAGCATGGAATACCCCGCTGAGCAAGTTCGGCGTATGGCCGAATTGGGGTTCCTGGGCATGATGACCTCTCCGGAATACGGAGGCGGAGGTATGGATACCATTTCCTACACGCTGGCCATGGAGGAGATCTCAAAAGTTGACAACTCCTGCTCCGTCATCATGTCGGTCAATAACTCCCTGGTATGCTGGGGGTTGGAACAGTACGGCAACGAAGCGCAAAAATCGAAGTACCTGACTAAACTGGCTGCGGGCGAATGGATCGGCGCTTTCTGCCTGTCGGAACCGGAAGCGGGCAGCGATGCCACCTCGCAGCAGACCACAGCCGAGGATATGGGAGACCATTACCTGCTGAACGGCACCAAAAACTGGATCACCAACGGCGGGACCTCGAAAGTCCACCTTGTCATCGCCCAGACCAATCCCGAACTGGGGCACCGCGGCATCGACGTCTTTATCGTGGAAACGGATTGGCCAGGCGTAGTCATCGGTAAAAAAGAAGACAAACTCGGCATTCGCTCCTCGGATACTCATTCAATCATGTACAATGACGTCAAAGTACCCAAGGAAAACCGCATCGGCGACCCTGGATTCGGCTTCAAATTTGCTATGAAAACGCTGGCCGGCGGCCGCATCGGCATCGCTTCACAGGCGTTGGGCATCGCTGCCGGCGCGTACGAACTTGCGGCGGCCTATGCAAACGAGCGGCAGGCCTTCGGCAAGACCATCGCCAACCACCAGGCGATCGCCTTCAAACTTGCCAATATGGCCCTGGATATCGAAGCTGCCCGACTGCTGGTGTATCGCTCGGCCTGGTTGAAAGACCAGCAGCTGGATTATAATGCGGCCAGCGCCATGGCCAAACTTTATGCCTCGGAAGTGGCCATGAAGCACACGGTCGAAGCGGTTCAGATCCATGGCGGATACGGTTTTGTAAAAGAATATCACGTGGAAAGGCTGATGCGCGACGCCAAGATCACCCAGATCTACGAAGGCACTTCGGAGGTGCAAAGGATCGTTATCTCCAGAGAGGTGATTAATGGGAACCTCTACGTGCCGATGTCGCCCGACGGGATGGAAGCTTTGCGTTGAAAGCGGGTTGGGTGGAAAAGACCGGAGCTGACAATTTGAATAATCGCTGTTCAATAACATGAGAATTTCCACCACAGGTTTCCGCATCCTCCTTGGCGTGATGTCCGTTTTGGCAACCGCATTCTCGCCTTCGTGCTCAACCTCCAAAGGCGGAAATTTCAATTTGTACAATGTCAATAAGGACATCAGGTTGGGCAAGGAGGTCAAAAGGGAGATTGAAAGGGACCCTGGCAAATATCCGATCCTGCCGGAAACGGGCAACGAAGCGGTTTATGGCTTTCTGCGCCACGTTGCCGGCAAGATCCTGGACTCGGGCAAGGTGGAGCACCGCAATGATTTTGCCTGGGAAATCCATATCCTGCAGGACGACGAGACCCTCAACGCCTTTTGCACACCGGGTGGGTATATCTACGTCTACACCGGCCTGATGCTGTTTCTGGATACGGAGGACCAGCTGGCGGGCGTCCTGGGGCACGAGATCGCACACGCCGACCTGCGGCATTCAACCCGGCAGCTGACCAGCAGGAACAGCGCAGCCGTCTTCACCAGCGTACTCACCAACAACGCCGAGCCGGGGGTGTTGGAAAATGTCGCTTTGGGGCTTTTGTCCCTGAAATTCAGCCGTTCTCACGAAACCGAGGCCGACCTCAAGTCGGTTGAATACCTGTGCGGTTCGGGATACAAAGCGGGCGCCGCCGCAGAATTTTTTAAAAAAATCGAAGGCGCCGCTTCCCTTCCGGCATTTGTCAGCACCCACCCAAGCCCCAAAAACAGGGTGAAGCGGATTGAGGAAAAAGAAAGCGAAATGGATTGCCCGCAAGCGCAATCCGGCAGCAGTGAATACGCCCGCGTCAAGCGCCTGTTGCGCCAAAAAGGGGATTGATCGGTTTAGGACGCTGATTTTCCAATTCCTTGAAAAAGGCTTATCTTTGGACAATCCATGAGCCAGCATTCCATCTACTTTTACGGTATCATCGCCATAATGGGCCTTGCCGGGCTTACAGCCGCAGGAACAGGCGGGCTTTTTTTTGTCAGGCGTGTGGGTGAAAAACGGGCCAATGCCTTCTTCGGCTGCCTGCTCATTGCCTTCGGGCTGACCCAATGGCATAATGTATTGACTTTGATGGATTTCTATGAGACCCATCCCCAATGGCGATTCCTGCCCATTTATTTTACCTTGTCGTTCCCGGTTTTGCTGTTCTATTACGTCAAACTGAGCCTTTATCCGACCTACCGGTTCCAGCGCACGGACATCAAGCATTTTGTGCTGCCGGTATCCCAATGGCTCTTCTTTTGCCTGGTGCTGATTCAGCCCCTGAAGCAAAAGCTGATCGCGGGGCGCGGGTTCTACAATCCCTTCTACGGCGCGCTCGAACAGGCGATTTACCTGGGCACCTTCTTCGCATACATGTATTTCGCCTACCGGTATATCCGGCAGAAGCGCAAGCATATCCGAGGGAAAAAAGAAGCCTGGCGGGTATTGTACCTGGATAAACTGGTCAAGATCCTGTTCATCCTGTTTTCCGGCCATACCTTGCTGGTGGTGACGGACTTTGCGGCGTACGAGTTCATCAACGTGAATATGCGCGCCTTCAAGCCATATGCGGCCTTCAGCGTGTTGTCCTTCACGGCTATCGTCGGCTGGTTGAGCGTTTACGGCGGGCAGGTCCTGATCTGGGGAAAGCGGATCTTTGCGGATGAGCGGAAGTCATCGGTCGGGCTGGATGCCGGCAATTGAAGCGGGAACATGCAAAGGATAGCAAGCTTACGGCTTAAAACCGCTGATTTGGCTGACAGTTCGCAGTCCGTCTTACTGCAAACCGGCGAACTGCGAACTGTCAACCTATTAAGCGGTTAATTTCTGGATTTCCTGACCCTTTAAGCTGTTCTGTAAATTCTGGATGACTCAGGCTTTCGCCCGTTTCCCAATTATTTGCTGACCGGATAAATGACCTTGGTCAGCCATTTCTGCGGATCCGGTTCGTTACCCGGGTCGGTTACGTATTCTTCAATAACCGGATAGCCCTGCGTCAGGCCTTTTTCCTGAATGTAGGCGTCCAAAGCCATGTGAGCCGGGCCCACTTCTTCATAGGGGCCGTAATAATTGACCAGCAGGGCCTGGCCTTTCGGCATTTCGATGAGCGTGAAGTTGGCGCCGAGGTCGACTTTCTCCCTGACCGGAAAAGCGGCCAACATGTCGGATTCCTGTTTTTCCTCATCCCAGCTGAAATAGGCGCCGCAAGGCATGCCGGCGGGCTGGATGCCCTTGGCGGTCAGGGCTGCCATCACCTTTCCGAGGTTCTCAGCATAAAAGGTGGGTACCTTATCCATCGGCACAGTGGCCCGGATGCCTACCACATAAGGGTAGGGTACTTCGATTTCCTGCACCTGGTACGCCGGCTTTTTGGCGTTGGCAGCCTGCGCCTCGACGTACTCTTTGAGCAGTTCCAGGCCCCGGTCAAAATCCTTGTGGATCATGCCTTTGAAGTCCATGAAAACCAGGAAGGCGTTCCAGGGGAATGGAAAATCGGAAGAGAGCCCCCAGGTGACCTCGGTGTCGGCACCCTTGGGTTCGAATTTCCAGGTGGTTGCCGCTTCGCCCTGACCGGTGAATTCGAGCCGGGCGGTCAGGCTTTCAGGGGACTGAGCCTCCGTAATGGTCATGGTGCCGCTACCTGATTTCTTCTTGTCGCCTACCCAGCTGTAGGAGCCGCCGACACCGGATGACCGCTCCCCGTAGGTGATCACGGTGGTCGGGTCCTTTTCTTTCCATGGCGACCACTTTTCCCAGGTGGTCAAATCGTTCACGGCATTGAAAACCTGCCCGGGTGAGGCTTTGATGACAATGGAACGGTCGGTAGTGATGTGCTTGGGCATGATGATGCCAAGGGCCAGCCAGATGACGATTAAAACGGCCAGGCCGAGTCCGATTGCTTTTAAGACTTTCATGGTGAATAAGTTAGTTATAAGATTTGATTGTAAAAATACAAAATGTTTTTATGAATTCAAAAAATAACATTTATTTTATTTTTGACTGCGGAACCCCGCGTGCACGCCTCCTCCTCCGTCATTTTGCGGGGTAGTGTCGAAAAAGCTTTACCTTTAGGCAGCAAATTCCATTTATGCGCCCAATCGCCTTTCTTTTCGGCCTGATGACCTGCCTGAGCGGCCTGTTGCAAGCTCAGAATCCGCTGGGTGATGTGGAAATCAAGGTTTACGACTTTGACGACGGGCTCAGCCATCGGAATGTTTTCAAGGTCCAGCAGGACACCTCCGGTTTTATCTGGATTGCCACGATCAACGGCCTTAACCGCTTTGACGGCTACGAATTCCTGGTTTACAGTGACCGGGAACCGGTGCGGAAGATCCCCCACAACGCCATTTACGAGATGTCGATCGAAAAAGGCAACCGGATCTGGATGGCGCATCCGGACTATATTTCCATGCTTGACCCCTGGAATAACAAGGTCAAAGACATCAAGATCAAACCGGGGAAGATCGTCCTCCGGGAATCCCTCGCGCCCTACAACTGGATGCGCGACGCCGCCGGCAACCTCTGGATCGCGGTTTTTAACGAAAGGACCGCCCAGACTTCCCTGTCCAGGCTGGACGGCGACAGCACCCTCCGCCACGTCATCACCCTGAACGGGCAATACACCAAGCGGCCGATCGCCCAGATGGGGGAAGACATCTACCTGGGCGCCTATGAAAACGAGCTCTGGCGGCTCAACGAAGACGGCGTGGTGCGGGAAAGCTACCGGTTCCCGTTCAAAGGCAACGATCGCAGCCGCTCAAGGGTTACCCAGATCCAGGTCACCGACGGCATCCTCTGGGTCCTGCTCAACGACGGCAGGGTCTTTTACCGGACCAGCAGGGATGATACCTTTACGCCCCACCCCATCAACGACCTGATGGAAACCCAGCTGACCGCAGCCAACGCCCTGCTCGTGACGGCCAAAGGCGAGATCTGGATCGGAGCGCAGGGCGTACTCCTGTTTTATGACCCACTGACCAATTCCCTCACCGATTACGACAAAACCATCCGCGACGAGGTCAAGAATATCTGCAATTACCGCCAGATCTTCCAGGATCGCTCGGGGGTGGTGTGGGTAGCGTCCGATTACGGCGCCATCAAGATCACCCGGTCCGAAAACCTGTTTACCCATTATCTCAGCGAGGGAAGCGAATACTGCAGCAACCTCTTTTGCAGCACCCGCGGCATAACGGAAGACGAACAGGGCCGCATCTATTTTTCCTATTACAATTCCATTCACTCGTTCGACCCCAGGACGAATTCGCTCCGGCTGCTCTTCCCGGCCAACAATTTTTTCAATTATCCCTTCGGGCTCGATTATTACAACAATGCCCTCTGGACCGGCAACGGCTGGCGCATCGACCTGGCCACCCTTCGCATCGACACCCTCCTTCCCCAATCCGGGGTAGACCTGGGGGCGGTGTTGGCCGACCGCAACGGCGATGTCTGGATCGGGTACAACTACCACCTGTACCAGTATAAAACAAAGACCAGCGAGTTGACCGAATTTGCCGACCAATACGGCGCATGGGATACCCTGGCGGGGTCCATCAGCTACCTGTACGAAGGGCGTTCGGGCGAGGATCTGTGGGTCGGCACGCTGGAAAAAGGCCTGTACAAAATAAACCGGGAAGCCGGTCGCGTGGCGCATTACACGGATGCCCCTGACAGCCCGGCAAGGCTCCGGTCCCGACAGATCAATGCCATCTACGAAGACGAAAAAGGCTTTGTATGGCTCGGCACCGGCGACGGCCTGCACCGGCTGAACCCCCAGGACAACACCATCCGGATCATTTATTCCCAGGACGGCCTGCCCAACCATTTCATCAACGGCATGCTGCCCGAGGGCGACTCCGTGCTGTGGGTCAGCACCGACAACGGCTTGTGCCGGTTCAGCCTCAACCAGGAGCGATGCGCCAATTTTTTCACCCAGGACGGGCTCAGCGCCAATGAATTCAACCGGATCTCCTTTTTTAAAGCGTCGGACGGGCGCATGTATTTCGGCGGCCTCAACGGCATCAACGCCTTTTATCCCAACAAGCGATTTCTGGAGCACAAACAGGAAAAAAGCGATGTTCCGCTGCTGTTTACCAATTTCACCAGGCTGGACGGCGCTTCCGACCAGTTGATCATTCAGAATGCCGGCCTCGACCCGAACGAAACGATTATTCTGACCCATAACGACCGGTTTTTCTCCATCAGTTTCGCCCTGGCCGACTACCGGAACCCGGCCCAACGGCTGTACAGCTACAAACTGGAAAATTACGATGCCGACTGGTCGCCGCCATCCGCCGTCAACACGGTGCGCTACAACAATATCCCCGCCGGCCGTTACACCTTCAAGGTCAGGGCTCAGATCGGCAAGGACCAATGGAACCGCCGTGAACTGACCGTCCCGATCATGGTGAAGGAAGCCTACTACCGGACCTGGCAGTTTTGGACCATGGTGATCATCGGGTTGTTGGGCGGCGTACTCGCCTTTGTGCGGTACCGGATCTACACCATTCAGAAAAGGCAGACGGAACTGGAAGAACTGGTGCGCGCCCGCACGGCCGAACTGGAACAGGAAAAAGAAAAATCCGAGGCCCTGCTGTTGAATATCCTCCCTGCGGAGACGGCAGATGAGCTCAAGCAGTTCGGCGCCGCGAAAGCCAAACGGCATGATATGGTAACGGTGATGTTTTCCGATTTTCAGGGTTTTTCCCGCATATCCGAAAAGCTGGAGCCGGAAGAACTGGTGGCCGAAATTGACTATTGCTTCAGGGGATTTGACCAGGTGATCGAGAAATACAGCCTGGAGAAGATCAAAACCGTAGGCGACGCCTACATGTGCGTCAAAGGCATTTCATCCAATGAAAATGAAGAAGATGCCAGTCAGGTGATCCGGGCCGCCCTTGAGATCCAGGATTTCCTGGCGCAAAGAGCCGAGGAAAGGCGGGCGCAAAACCTGCATTTCTTTGAAGCGCGGATCGGCATCCATACCGGCTCGGTGGTGGCAGGTATCGTGGGGATCAAAAAATTTGCCTACGATATCTGGGGCGACACCGTCAATATCGCTTCCAGGATGGAAACCTACGGAAAGGTGGGATACGTCAATATCTCCGAAGCGACGTACCTGTTGGTCAAGGATCACTTCAACTGCAAATACCACAGCGATTTTTCAGAAAATTCAGCCGTTGTCCGGATGTTCCTCGTTGAACATCACCCGGAAAGCGCAAGCATCTGATCTTACGGGCGGATCGTCCGCTTGAGCAGCCTGACGGTCTTGATGATGCCGCTCTTTTCACTCACCAGCGCCACCATATAGAGCCCCTGCGGCAGGTCGGCGATATTGTACCGCTTGCCGTTTTCAAAGAAAAAGGACCGGACTTCCCTGCCGACCGTATTGTAGATCTCAATGCGGTCAACCTGGTTGTTGGGGGTGATCTCGATATAGCTGATGGCCGGATTCGGATAAATGCTGAGCGAGCGGGTTTCGGTTGATTTGACGACCGGGCTGGCATTGACTTCCAGGTCCAGCGATTCGACCACATACCCGGGCAGCGAGGAGTAGGCGAACATCAGGTTATAGATTCCGGTGCCCTGAACGCCCAGCGGAAACACGTGGAGCACCAGTTCAGCGGATTCGCCGGCCGCCAGTACCAGCGGCGCGTTGACGCCGGCGGCGGGATCGATATTGGAATTGACGTTGGGCAGGTAGAACGTTTCGTCATCGTTGATCTGGGTTACCCAGGATTCCGGCTGTTCATAAACCGTTTTTGACCATTTCAGGGAAAGCGTATCGTCGGTCAGGTTGGTTACCCGAACCGGCACTTCGATGTCTGTCTGAACATTGGAGACATTGGTCACATGAATTCGCTCGCCCACCAGGGACTCCACCTGAAAAGCCTGCCCGTAACCCGGCAGGGCGCTCATCAACAATAGAAAAAAGAGTAAAATTTTGTTCATACCCAACCCATTTCTTAAATGTTAACGCAAGTACGGCTGATTTTGTAAAAAATGCAACTGCTTAACAAAAAATTAAGGGTTGCACGGATCATCGCCGCTTGATATAAAGACGGTCCGATCACTCCAATAGTAACAATTTTTTGAAAAAAACGTTCCGGCCGGTTTCCAGCTTTACCAGATAAAGCCCGGGGCTCAGGCCCTCCGCAGGCAAATTCAGGTATTGATTCCCACCGGCGAGGGAGGCTTCTTTCCGACGCAGGATTACGCTACCTCCGGCATCCAGCAGGGTGATTGTCAGGGGGTCGGCGCCCGGGTTCTTTACCAGAATCCGGGTCCCGGATGCAATGCGGGCCGGGTTAGGGGCGATCGACCAATCAAATCCGGCCGGCACAGGTTCATGCGAGGCGGTGATCACGCTGGTATACTCGAACGGGACTTCGTAGGATTTGGAAAATTTATTGGCATAAGCAACCAGTTTTCCATCCGGGTCCTTTACCCGGACAAAGCCGAAACCGTATTCGCAGCATATCCCGTCGCCGAAATCATCGACCAGTCTAAGGGTATAACACCCTTCTGCGGGCAGTGTGACATAGCGGGTATAGTAGCTGTTCGGTTCATAGGCGCCGGGGTCAGACGGCACGGCGATCTGCAGCCCGCCGCCGGTCCCCGCAATCTGTTCGTTGCCGCCGGAGGCGATTATTGCCCCGGAATCGTCGGCAATTTCCCAATACAGTTCATACCCGTATTCATCCGTCCGGACCTCTATTTTCAGGTAGTCGTTTATGGTCGCTTTGGCATTGGAAAAAGCCGCGGTATCCACATTGTCTTCCGGGGTGTAATCCGGTGCGCCGTTGGGCATATCGACGCTTAGCCAGACCTTCCGGTTGCTTCCGTCGCCTGGCGGAACGGGTAAGGGCGGCAGGTCGACAAAGGCCTTTTCGTAGGTTGCCAGCGGGCTGGCCAGGTTTACCGGCAATTGTTGCTCCGGCCCGCCGATCAGGCCGAACCGGATATCCACATGCCCAAGCGGGTTATTGCCGTCGTTCCGGATCAGCGCCCGGGGATAGACCCATCCGCCGCAAATGACAGGATCGGTTTTGACGGATAACAGCTCGACATCGTCGTCCTGTTCCACCGTGAAGCCGGGTTTGGCGACCAGGCCGTTGAGCACTTCCTGCTGGTCTTTGGTCACAAAGATCACCAGTTCGGTATTGGCCAGGTCGAGCGGCACATCCCGGATCGATTCCGGGAGGACAAACGAGTAATTCCTGGATTCGAAGTGGCCTGCGGTCGTGTTGTAGAGGACTTCGCCCCAGGGGCCGTTCAGCATATCCCTGAAGACGTTATACTGCGGGTATTGGTCGCCCTGACCGCCGCCGGCCTGCGGCGAGAGGATATGATTTTGCAGCAGCGCGATGTGGAGCCGGTTGGTAGAGTTGCTGTTGGCGGTAAAATACAGCTCCAGGTAGAGGTCGAGCGTTCGGGATGCGACGTCGATATGCGCCTGAGCGCCGATATTGACCGGAGCGGGCAGGGTAAGGATATTTTCTACGGCCTCCACCCAGTCGCCCCTTCCCAAGGCGGTGGTGCCCGGCTGGCCTTGTTCGAGCCCGGGGAAAACATGGCGGTTGACGGTTCCGGCCGGGTATCCGGTCAGGCCGGTCGCGCCGGAAATGATATCGCCGTCATTGGTCCTCAGGTCGGGAGCCCCGGCCTGCGGGATGGCGTAGTTGCCGGCATGGTAATAGATCAGGGCGATCCCGGGGTGTTCCTGCCTGATCTGGTCGGCAAGCAGGTGGCCGTGCGGACAATAGACGCAGTACATGCCGCCGAATTGCTCAAGGACAGCATTCCTGTTCATCGGTTGTGTCCCTACGATGGTTTGGGCCGATAAAGCGGAAATAGAAAAAAGCGCCGTAAAAACAGCTGAGGTTGTTTTCATGGTTTACACCCCTATCCGATTGATGAGGCAAAAGTAACATTTCAATGCAGGATGGGGAAATTAACTTGGGCCGATGACTGCTGAATTACAATTCAATAGGGGCTTTAACAGCGGGCTGCAAAATCGGGACATTGTAAGCTTTAATTTCCATAAAATCCTTACTTTTGTGCGATAGTGGTGTAAATCGAATCGATGGCAAAAAAGAAAAAAGGCCAACTGGCATTCAGATTAGGAATCAATGATGAACGCATCCCCAAACTGTTAGGCATCCTGTGCCTTTTTATTGCCTTTTACCTTTTTGTGGCATTCACGTCCTACCTGTTCACCTGGGGTTATGACCAGGATAAGCTCGATATCTTTTTTACGGAACTGCTGAGCAGCGACATCGAGATGGCCAACTGGCTGGGCAAGCTGGGAGCCGTTGTTTCGCATGCTTTCTTTTTCTGGGGCTTTGGCATTGCCTCCTTTGCTTTTGTGTACCTGTTCTATAAATTCGGCCTGTTCCTGATCCGCAAGCAAAAGCTGATCCTTTTTGTGCCTTTGCTGGTCAGGGTCCTGATCGTGATGCTCATTGTGTCGATCTTCCTGGGTTTTGTGGCCGGTACGGCGGCTTTTCCGTTTGCCGGCGCGTTCGGGCAGGGGATCAGCAACTGGCTCCACGGCTTCCTGGGCACTGTCGGCATGATCGGCCTTTTCCTGATGGCGGGCATCGGCCTGGTCGTCTGGAAGTTCAATCCGAATTTCAGCGAGATGACCCCGCAAACCGCCGCCTCCGACGCGCAGGAGTATTTTCGCAACCTGCTGAATCGCCGGCGCATTGTAAAAAAACCGCCTGTTTCGGGCAGCCTCAGTTCAGGCAGCAGCAACGGCCAGGAAGAAAAAACCGCCGTACTGACCCCGAACGTGCCCAAGACGGATCTCGACCCCGGTCAACTTTCCTTCAACCTCAATGATGCCAATAAGCCGGAACGCCCGCAAAGCCTTCAACCCGGCGATTCCGAACTGGAAATTTCGGCCCCGGTGCCCAAAGCGCAAGGCGAAGAAGAACCAGGCCCCGCAGCCGATGCCCGGGATGTCATGCCGGTGACGGTGGAGAATCCCGATTCCAGCGAACCCTATGACCCCACGCTCGACCTCTCGTCCTACGAATTTCCGCACCTGCAGCTGCTGAATGACTACTCCGATGAAAAATTCGAAGTGGACCGGGCCGAACTCGAATCCAAAAAGGACCAGATCGTTGAGACCTTGCTGCATTATAAGATCGAGATCGTGAAGATCCGCGCGACCATCGGCCCGACGGTTACGCTGTACGAGATCGTCCCGGCGCCCGGCGTCCGCATTTCCAAGATCAAAAACCTGGAGGATGATATCGCCCTGAGCCTTTCCGCACTGGGCATCCGCATCATTGCGCCCATTCCCGGCAAAGGCACGATCGGTATTGAGGTTCCGAACAAGAAAAAACAGACGGTCGCAATGAAGGAGATCCTGATCTCCGATAAGTTCAAGCGGGCAAAAATGGACCTGCCCATTGCGCTGGGCAAGACCATCTCCAATGAGGAATTCGTGGCCGACCTGACGAAAATGCCCCACTTGCTGGTTGCCGGAGCCACCGGCCAGGGCAAATCAGTCGGGATCAATTCCATCCTGATCTCCATCCTGTACAAAAAACACCCGTCGCAGGTGAAACTGGTACTGATCGACCCCAAGAAGGTGGAACTGTTCCAGTATGCGGCCCTCGAAAAACACTTTTTGGCCTTTTTGCCCGATCAGGAAGAGCCCATAATCACCGAGACCACCAAGGTGATCAATACCCTCAACTCCCTTTGCATAGAAATGGACACCCGCTACGACCTGCTGAAAAAGGCCGGAGCGCGGAACATCAAGGAATACAACGAAAAATTTGTCCAGCGGCAACTCAACCCGCTGAAAGGCCACCGCTTCCTGCCGTTTATCGTGCTGGTGATCGATGAATTTGCCGACCTCATCATGACCGCCGGTAAGGAGATCGAACTGCCGATCGGCCGGCTTGCACAGCTTTCCCGGGCCGTAGGCATCCACCTGGTGATCGCTACCCAACGCCCGTCGGTCAACATCATTACCGGCGTGATCAAGGCCAACTTCCCGGCCAGGATCGCCTATCGCGTTACCGCCAAGGTGGACTCCCGCACCATCCTAGATGCCGGCGGCGCCGACCAACTCGTGGGTCGGGGCGATATGCTGTTGTCGGTAGGCGGCGAAATGGTACGGCTCCAGGGCGCTTTCGTGGATACCCCGGAAGTCGAAAAGGTGGTCAATTTCATCGCCAATCAACAGGGTTTTGCCGAGCCTTTCTTCCTGCCGGAATTCCACGGCGACGATGAGGGCGTTTCAGGCGCCGGCGACCTTAAATACGCCGACCTCGACGATATGTTCGAAGATGCCGCCCGGCTGATCGTGCAACAACAACACGGCTCGACCTCCATGATCCAGCGCCGCCTGAAACTGGGCTATAACCGCGCCGGCCGCATTATGGACCAACTCGAAGTGATGGGCATCGTCGGCCCGGCCGACGGCAGCAAAGCCCGCGAAGTCCTCATTTACGACGAACTCGAACTGGAGCGGTATCTGCAGGATCTGAAGAGCAGAAGCTGATGCTGTTTGAGTTGTAAGTCGTAAGTTGTAAGTGGTAAGTTGTAAGTCGTAAGTGATAAGTCGTAAGTTGGGTTCCTGAGCGCAGCCGAAGGATAAGATGTAACGGCCGTTTTGCATCAACCGTGCATTCTGCCTGGCAGCCTGGATCAACAAATCAACCTCCGGCGGCCGGAGCCTCGGCGAAGGCGGCAAATCAACAGATTCCTCCACACTGTACACTTTCGAACACTCCTTGTCCGATTTTGAACGAAAAAACCGTTCCTTTTGCAAGTAAAATGTTTTTAAATAGCTGGATGTCAAATTGTTAGACAATCGGCACGGATATTGAACTGATCATTCCGATTAAATGATTCCACTACTGGCAAAATGAGCAGAGGGGGAGACTTAGAGCGTGGGTGAGAGGGTGAGGGCGTTGCTTTTCACCCTCTCACTCCCTCACCCTCTCACTCTCTCTTTGCCTATTATGTGAAAATGTCCAGTAGCAAGTTAAATGATTCCACCATGATCAAGCATCATATTCGTGTAGCCTTTCGCAATTTGCTGAAATACCCAGGCTATTCTTTTCTGAATCTGGCCGGACTGACCATCGGGATCTCGTCCGCTTTTGTATTGCTGCTTTACGCTTACCAGGAGTCCAATTACGACCGGCATTTTCAAGGTAGCAGGCAGATCTTCCGCATTGCCACCGATTTCTTCAATATGGGGGGATTTGCCAACAGCCAGGAACAACTGCTCGATGTGCTGCCCGGCGAATGCCCCGACATCGAATCTGCGACCCGGGTAAAACGCGGTTTCCAGGAACTGGCGTTAAAGGCAGACAACCGGCTTTTCAAGGAGCCCAACTACTTCTACACCGATTCCG
Organism: Lewinellaceae bacterium; assembly: GCA_020636325.1. Lineage (GTDB taxonomy): Bacteria > Bacteroidota > Bacteroidia > Chitinophagales > Saprospiraceae > JACJYC01. Next base: position 58,456 of record JACJYC010000002.1, on the reverse strand, counting down.
CTTATTTTCAGGTTTTTTCCTATCCCTTCCTCGAAGGCTCTCCGGCGACTGCGCTGACCGCGCCCGGTCAGGTTGTTCTGTCAGAAGACCTGGCCAAAAAGTATTTCACCCGCCAGGGCGAATACACCGGGGCTGTCGGGAAAACCCTGGAAATCGGCCAAGAGGGCAAGCTGTACAAGGTGACCGGCGTGGTGAGCAACCGCGAAGGCCGGACGCACCTTGTTTCGGACCTTTGGCTGCCCATCTATGACCAGTTGGAGGGCAGGACCGGATGGACCAATTGCAGCATTTACAATTACGTCCGGTTGCACCCGGACGGCAAGAAGGCCAACCTGGAACGCGCATTGGAGGCTGTGCGGATGAATTGGGCCTACCCGGCCAGTCAAAGCGATGTTTCTTATCAGGAATGGGCCCGGAGCGATCAGACGGTCCGCTTTTTTATACAGCCGCTCAGGGATATTTATCTCCATTCCGATCTCAAATTCGAGATTGCCGCCGGCGGGAATCCGCTTCAGGTCTATATCCTGGGCGCCATCGGTTTGTTCATCGTGCTGATCGCCGGTGTCAACTACGTCAACCTGGCTACAGCCCGTGCATCCGGCAGAGTAAAAGAGATCGGCGTCAAGAAAACCCTGGGCGCCGGACAAAGGACCCTGATCGGCCAGTTTTTGGTGGAAAGCCTGCTGTTCAGCGCGATTGCCTTTGCCGCAGCGACGGGTGTTGCCGAACTGCTGGGGCATTTTTTCGGCAAGATCACCGGTTCCGGATTATCGGCGGGCATATTGGCCGACAAAAACAATATTGCTGCCCTGGCGGCCTTTTCGCTTCTGGTCGGTTTGACGGCCGGCGTATATCCGGCCTTTTACCTCAGCACCTTTCGTCCGGAAAAGATCCTGAAAGGCATCGGGTTTACGGGAGGGCGCAGCAATTTCCGGAATGGCCTGGTCGTCGTGCAATTTGCCATTGCATCAACGCTCATTTTCGGGGCCATCGTCGTATACCGGCAATTGCGGTTCATCCAGGAGACGGACAAAGGCTTTCAGCAGGAAGGCGTACTCATTATCGACAATGCAGGAAAGCTGGAAGAAAACGCCCGCCCCTTCCGTCAGGAAATGGAAAAGATGCCCCAGGTGGCCCGGTCCAGTTTCAGCAATCGCATACCGGCCGGCAACAGCCTGTGGATGCGGACTTTTCAGACCCCTGAAATGACGGAATCCGCCACCATCCAGGTTTTTCCGGTAGACGCGGATTACCTTGACGTCATGGGCATGCGGTTGGTCGCAGGCCGGAATTTTTCAGCGGATATGCCGACCGACAGTTCGGCCCTGATCCTAAACGAGGCGGCTGTCCGGGAACTCGGACTCGAAGATCCGGTCGGCGCGCGGATCAATGGCGACCTGACGGTGATCGGTGTGGTGAGGGACTTCAATTACCAGTCGTTGCGCCAACGGATCGCTCCGGCCATCCTCGTATACAGCCGTAAAGGCGACCGGCTGGCCTTGAAGCTCTCCGGGTCCGGCATCAGCGATTTTCTGGCCTTTGTGCAAAAAACCTGGAAGGCCTTGTCGCCGGAAGAGCCGATCAACTACTATTTTCTGGATGAAAATTTTGAACAACTCGCATTAAAGGAAAAATCGCTTAGCAAGGCCGTCAGTTTTTTCACCGCCCTGGCCCTGTTCATCGCCTGTCTGGGGTTATTCGGCCTGGCTGCCTTCAGTACCGAGCAGCGAACCAAGGAGATCGGCATCCGCAAGGTGCTGGGCGCGTCGGTTGCCGGTATTGTGGGCCTGTTGTCCAGGGATTTTCTGAAGTGGGTCGGCCTGGCAGTCCTCATCGCATCGCCGGTTGCCTGGTGGGGGATGAACCGGTGGCTGCAGGAATTCGCCTTCCGGATCCGGGTGGAGTGGTGGAATTTTGCGCTGGTGGCGGGAACCGTGATCGTTGTGGCCTTCCTGACCGTCAGTTTCCAGAGCATCCGCGCAGCGCTGATCAACCCGGCTGCATCGCTGAAAACGGAATAACGACCGAAAGCGGCAAATAAGCAGAATCAGTTTTATTTTTGAATACCAAAATTCAGGTTTTATGATGCAGCACATTGTTATACCCATTCCGCCTTCGCACGGCAAACAGGAGATCGAGATCGAGATGACCATCAACGGTGTCCGGCAGCAGGTGCGCTACAAGGTAGAGCTCTTCTATTGGGCGGACTGCGAATTTTCAGCGGATAACCGGGTCGATTGCATCCGGCAACTGCTCAATGAGTACAACCAGGATTGGATGCTGTACTACATCGGAGCGCCCAACGACGATTACGTGCCGGTCACTTTTGTCAACAAAGAAGACTGGATCATGCAGCGGAGCTGGCGGGGATTGAACTGATCGCCCCTGGTTCCGGTCATCCGGATTTATGTGCCTACATTGAATTCCTTCCTTTTTTAGATCTGACCCGGGTGCAACCGGGATTCCGATCGGGCGTTTCATGCATAATGCGATCCGATTTTCGGTTTAATTATCCTCCGGAACCTTGAATTCAACCCTGAGTTTCCCAAGCTCCGCTTTCAACTTGCCGACCGTCCTCTGGTATTTCGGATTATCCGCCAGATTGACCAGCTCATCCGGATCTTTCTTCAGGTCGTACAGTTCCCAGGCGTCGATATCGTTGTAAAAATGGATGAGTTTGTAGCGTCCCGTGCGAATGCCGTAATGCCGTTTGACCTTGTGCCATCCGTGTGGGTATTCATAATATTGGTAGTAGATCGATTTGCGCCATCCGCTTTTGTGTTTTTGCTCCAGCAGCGGCCGGAGTGACTTTCCCTGCATGTCGGCCGGCACCGGTACGCCGGCATAGTCGAGAAAAGTCGGGGCGAAATCCAGGTTGAGCGCCAGGTCTTTGGACACCTGACCGGCTTTGACGCGCTTCGGATACCGGATTAACAGCGGCATCCGGAAGGAAGGTTCGTACATGAATCGCTTGTCATACCAGCCATGTTCACCCAGATAAAATCCCTGGTCGGAGGTGTACACAATGATCGTATTTTCTGTCAATCCATGCTGATCGAGGTAATCCAGTACCCGCCCGATATTTTCGTCAACCGAAACGACGCAGCGCAGGTAATCCTTCATGTACTGTTGGTATTTCCATTCGGCCAATGCCCGTCCTTCCGGTTTTTTCTCCCGAAAATCCTGGCGAACCCTGTCGTAATGCGCATCCCAGGCAGCCCGCTGATCGGGAGTGAGGGCATTGTAGGTAGCCAGCCAGTTCGGCACCGGATTGAAGCGACCGTTGCCGCCGGTGCCGGTTTCCTTCTCAAAATCGCCGGGCATGAGTTTCATGTCAAAGGACAGGTACATATCCGCAACGCGCATGTCCTGGGTAGAGGCTGCCGTTGACCGGGTTGCATAGTCATCCCAGAAGGTGGGGGGCAGCGGAATGTCCTGGTCTTCAAACAGAGAAAGGTGTTTGGCGTCCGGCATCCAGTTGCGGTGGGGCGCCTTATGGTGCAGCAGCAGGCAGAAAGGCTGGTTCGGATCCCGGTTGTCAATCGTTTTGAGGGCGATATCCGTGATCACGTCTGTGGTATAACCCTGTACACGCGTCGTATCGCCCTGTTCGATCAGCCTGGGATTGTAATATTCACCCTGATCAATGAGCACATTCCAGTAGTCGAAGCCGGTCGGCTGGGTTTTAAGGTGCCATTTGCCGACGATAGCTGTGAAATAACCGGCCGCCCGCAACAATTTCACAAAGGTTTGCTGGCTGCCGTCGAACTCGTCCCGGTTATCCCGCAAGCCGTTCATATGGCTGTATTTTCCGGTCAGCATCACGGCCCTGCTCGGCGCGCAAATGGAGTTGGTGACAAAACTATTGTCAAAACGCATGCCCTCCCTGGCGATCCGGTCCATATTAGGAGTCCGAATGAGATCGCTGCCGTAACAACTCATGGCGCGGTTGGCGTGGTCATCGGTCATGATGAAGATGATATTGGGCTGAGAAGGATCCGCGGGATCTCCGGAATAGCCGGCATGGAGTGCCAATATGACAAAAACGAGTATAGCGGTAAGGCGTTTTTTCATTGGATGCAGGATTAAGTGCATATGACTTTCGGCGATTGTAAACGATCAAAAATAGCGGTATCCATCACAGTTCGTCGAATTTTAAGGATACAATTTCACCAAAACTTTGATTTATGATTAATTACGGAAAAATATAAACCTGAATCATGGAAAAAATAAAATCGGGCATCAGCAACGGATATCATTGGATTGAGCTGAACATTGAGACCATTACAATAGAATGGATTATTTGGAATTTCCCTGAGTTTTTTCTCAAAAAATCCATCTTTACCCATGCCTTTAGCCCTTCGGATAATGACCTGCTGCGAGGGAAGTCCTTTCTTCTCAAGCTTAAAAATACTTCAAAGATCCCCAAGCCCCGGCGAGGTGAATATTTCCTGTATGAAGACAGTATCATCAGAACAGCTCTAAGGTCTAATCAAGCATTTATTGAAAGCCAGGGAAGCCTTTCTTCCAGCCCGGAAGAGAACCCCGCAGTTGAGATTTTCTGGCAAAATGTCCAGGGAACAGCGCCTTCCATATACATCGGATTTGACGAAAAAATATATTTCGCCTCCATAGATCCAAAGTATGTCGAAATCCTGGAGAATATTAAATACGGTGGATATGGCGGGCGAACATGGGATTAAGATGGTAGACAATCCTGGTAAATCGTATTCGTTATAACGCTGATTAACCTGTCGGGGCGTTTCAACTGATGACCGGACATTACTCCTTCCACCCCGGCCCCTTCACGAACCGCCCGGGCGTAGCGCCGGTATGTTCGCCGTCTTTCAGCACCTGTACGCCGTTGACAAACACATGGGTGACGCCGGTAGCGTATTGATGGGGCTGCTCAAACGTGGCGTGGTCTTCGATCCTGGTCGGGTCAAACACCACAAGATCGGCGTAGTAGCCGGGTTTCAGCAGGCCCCTTTTCCTGATCTTCAGGTTCCCCGTCGGCAGGGACGTCAGCTTTCGGATGGCCTCTTCCAGCGGGATGATCTGTTCTTCCCGGACATATTTCCCGAGCAGGCGGGCAAAATTGCCGTAGGCCCTGGGGTGGGTGCTCGATTTAAGGAATACGCCTTCCGGAGCGGGCGCCTCCGCATCGGAGCCGAAACTCACCCAGGGCAAGGCGATCTGCTTGCGCACATTGTCTTCCGACATCAGGAAATAAACCGTTCCCACCCGGCTGCCGTCCTGTATTACCAGGTCCATGGCTGTTTCTTCGGGATCGGTTCCCCTTACTTTTGCTACCTCGGCCAGGGTTTGCCCGGTATATTTTTTCAGGCTGTCGGCTTTGAAGCCCACCAGCAGGAGGTTTTCAGCTGAGCCGGCGCCGTAGTACAGGTTCTCCCAGTCCTGCGCGTCCGTTTGCATTTCGGCTTTTACGCGTTTCCTGATTGCGGGGTCCCTGAGCCGCCTGGCCCATTCCTCATACCCGCCTTCCTGCACCCACGGAGGCATGGAAGCATCCAAACCGGTAGCGCCGGCCACATAGGTGTACATATCGGCCGTGATCCGCAGTCCCGCGCGCCGGGCGCTGTCGATTTTGCTGATGGCTTCGTCCATTTTCGGCCAGTTGTTCCGGCCGGCGGCTTTGAGGTGGTAGATCTCGGCGGGCACCTCGCTTTCTGACGAGATCCGGATCACCTCATCGATGGCTTCCAGGAGTTTGTTTCCTTCGCTGCGCATATGGCTGATGTACATGCCGCCGTAGGGTGAAACCGCCTGGCAGAGCGCGATGAGTTCGTCCGTCCCGGCATAGAAAGCAGGCGCGTAGATCAGGGAAGAACCGATGCCCAGGGCGCCTTCTTCCATCGCCTGGCGGGCGAGGGCCTGCATGCGATCGAGCTCCTCGGGCGTGGGCGGTCTGTCCTCATAGCCGATTTCATGCACCCTGAGCGTGGTTGCGCCCACAAAGGAAGCCACATTGGGAGAGATCCCTCTTTCTTCCAGGTGGGAAAGGTATTCGCCGAGGGTGCTCCAGTTGACATCAAACCGGACATCTCCCTGGTCGTTGGCCATCTGGACTTTCATCTGGTCGTTCAGCGGCCCCATGGAAAAGCCCTCGCCCATGACTTCCAGGGTAATGCCCTGTTTGATATCGCTCATCCCGCGGCTATCGGCGATCAGGCTTTCGGTTGCCCAGCTCAGCATATTGACAAATCCAGGCGAAAGCGCCTGCCCTTTGGCGTCAATCTCCGACTTGCCGGCGGCCTCCGACAGGTCGCCGACAGCCGCGATGGTATCGGCGTTGACGGCAATATCCCCGCTGAATGGCGGATTGCCCGATCCGTCGTAAATAGCGGCATTGCGGATAACGAGATCGTAGGTGGTTTTGGGTGTATTCTGACACCCGATCAGCAGGACGGCCAGGCCAAGCCCGGCCAGGGAGAGAATTTTCGGCATAGGTGTGCGGTTTTCCGTTCGACGTATAAATATGGCAATAATCCCGGAAAACCCCAAATATCAATCGCGCCGGAATATTTTCTCCAGCCCGATGCCCCGCGATCCTTTCAGCAGGATCAGGGACGGCGGCAGGTCGGCGCCGGCAAACCACTGCCTGCACTGCTCCGCGTCTTCGAAATGGCGCAATCCGAGCTCACCGGCCACCTTCGCGAACCGTGGGCCTATCAGGACCAGGTCGTCAAAATGTAAGGAAACGGCCAGTTCTCCGATCAGGCGGTGTTCTTCATCAGCGGCCTCGCCCAGTTCCAGCATATCCCCCAGAATGGCGACCTTCCTGTCGCCCGCCATGGCGTTGAAACTGTTCAGGGCTTCCCGCATGCTGGTCGGGTTGGCATTGTAGGCATCCAGGTAGAGGGTATGCGGGCCGAAGGCCATCAGTTGAGACCGGTTATTGGACGGGACATACGCTTCAATAGCCGTTTTGATGCGTTCGCAGGGCGCCTTGAAGTATTTCCCGATGGTGATGGCCGTCATGATGTTGTTGAAATTGTGCCTGCCGGCCAGCTTGCTTTTGACGGTGATCAGTTTGCCGGCTTCATTCAGGAATGCCGTTTCTACAACGGGGTGGGTGCTGATCAGGACGGCTTCATAGGGATTGTTCAGCGGGTCGGGTTTGTCGCTGCGGTGGTAGAGCACTTTTTTATTGACCGGGGCTGCCAGCTCTTCCAGAAAAGGTTCGTCGAGGTTGACGAATGCGACGCCGCCGGTTTCAGCCAGGTAGCGGTACAATTCCGATTTCCCTTTTTTTACGCCCTCGATGCCGCCGAATCCTTCCAGGTGGGCCTTGCCGATATTGGTGATCAGCCCATGGGTGGGTTCGGCGATCCGGCAAAGCTGGTCGATCTCGCCCTGGTGGTTGGCGCCCATTTCAATGATAGCGACTTCAATGCCGGCTTCCATGGCCAGCAGGGTGAGGGGTACGCCGATATGGTTGTTGAGGTTGCCGCGCGTGAAATGGGTGGGATAGTGGCTGCCCATTACTGCGGCAACCAGCTCTTTAGTGGTGGTTTTTCCATTGGACCCGGTGATGCCGATGACCGGGATCTGGAACCGCCGGCGGTGATAACGGCCTAATTCCTGGAGGGCTGTCAGCACGTCTTCCACCAGGAAATAGCGGTTGCCGGAAGCTATAGCCGGATCGTCGACCACGGCCAGGGAAGCCCCTTTTTCGAGGGCGAGACCGGCAAATTGATTGCCGTCAAAACGATCGCCTTTCAAGGCGAAGAACAGGTCGCCGGGTTGCACCAGGCGGGAGTCTGTACAGATGTGCGGGTGTTCAAGAAATAAAGCGTAAAGCCGGCGCAGGTCCATTTTGGTCAATCGTTTTGCGGGATGCGAAGTTAAAGCATACTTTCTGAAATATCAACAGCAATCGGCTATTCCCATAAAACGAAACGGCCCCCGGTCGAAAATGCTCAACCGGGGGCCGATATCGGTTATGCTGCGCCGGGTTGACCCGGGCGGGCATAATTTATTTGAATTTGCGTTGCTGCTTCTTCTTGCCCTTGGTCTTGAACTCGTTACCGCTCTGATTTTCGTTACCGGTGGGTGAGCCCACGCGGATCATGGCGCAACGGAAGCCGATGGTGCGGCTGGATTTGTCTTCATCCAGGAAGCGGCGCGTACCCGGCGAGAGCCAGTAAGCGCGGTCGGCCCAGGAGCCGCCTTTGTATACGCGGGCGTTATCGCTGATCAGGGTGTGGTTGCCGTAGTCGTAGAAAGCTTCGGATTCCTGGTCGCCGTCGAGGTAGTCATAGGCGTCGCCGCGCTTGTAGTTATCGCGGTTGGCAGCTTCATCATCTTCGACGTAGCGGTAGCGGACGCGGCCGAGGCTGTCCTTTTCTACCGGGCGGCCGTTCTCATCCAGTTCTTTCTGGCGGAACTTGTTGCCCCGGTACGGGTTCCAGTCCTGGTTTTCGACATCGCGGAGGGTAATGCTGGTCAGCGGTCTGTAGAGGTCAAGCACCCATTCATTGACGTTGCCGGCCATGTTGTAGAGGCCGAAGTCGTTGGGCATGAACGAGCGTACTTCTGCCGTGGGGCAGGCGTTGTCGTTCAGTTTGCCGGCGGTACCCATATAGTCACCCTGGGCGCGTTTGAAGTTGGCCAGAATTTCACCCTGATATTTGTCGCGGCGCTGGTAACGAACCGTATTGCCGCTCCAAGGGTAGATCCGGCGATCGGAGATGAGTTCGTCTTTTTCGGAAACGCGGTTGCCCTGGAGGCCGAGAGCGGCGTATTCCCATTCCGCTTCGGTCGGCAGGCGGTATTCCGGCAGGAGGATGCCGTCTTCAAATTTCACGCGGCGCTCGCCGCCGGTCCGCAAGTCTTTCAGGTTGCGGCGGACGTTGCCTTCGTATTGACCGACGAGGTAGGCGTCGGAATTGAAGTTGTCTTCGTCCTTCTGGTCCGGGTTGGTATTGAGGATGCCCTTTTCGATGAGGAGCATCTCGTTGACCCGGTCGGTACGCCAGCGGCAGAAGTCATTGGCCTGAAGCCAGCTGACACCGACAACCGGATAGTCGTCGTAAGCAGGGTGGCGGAAGTATGTTTCTACGAGCGGTTCGTTGAAGCCCAGTTCTTCGCGCCATACCAGGGTATCCGGCAGGGCGTTGAGGTAAACCTCGGGATAGGATTCGCCGAAAACGCGTTCGATCCAGTAGAGATATTCCTTATAGTTATGGTTGGAAACTTCCGTTTCATCCATGTAGAAGGAGGAGACCGTTACCCTGCGCGGGATATTGTTCCAATCGTAGGTTACGTCCTGGCCGGTAGACCCCATGGTAAAGGTACCGCCTTCAATCAACACCAGGTTCGGGCCTGTCACCTGGCCCTGGTAATCCAGCTTTTCAAATCCACCCCATTTGGTGTCGTTGAATTTCCACCCGGTGATATCAGAGCGCTCTTTTTTGCTGCAAGCGCTCAGCGTCAGGGCGGCGCCCAACAGGATGAAGCAGAATTTAAACAGATTTTTCATTACCCTTGATCATTTGTTTTTGAAAAAGACCGACAAATATAGTGAAATTGCCAATTCGGCAAGATCATAGTTCTTAGGAACGTTCTTTTTTTCGGTTTATGATGCAAACCGGAAAAAAGAGCGTATGCCAAACAGGGTGCTAAAAGGCGGAAAAATCGACCCCACCTTTGTGATTTTGAGAGTAGTGTGTAAGAGCAAGGTTTGAATTGGTCGTTGCTAAGGGTGCGAACAGGTTGAATTGACCGGTTGTTTCAGGGGTTTGTTTATCCGGCAATGCTGACAGCACCATGACCGGACAAAGTTATTTAAACATTTTGAAACAATCGGTAATCCTGGCCGATTTACGTCTGGATTTTAACACTTTACTATCCGAAAAGTCGATGGTCAGTGAGATCTCATGGGTTCCGCCGGCGCCGCCGGGCGCCGTTGCCAACCTCGAAATGGTGAGGTCATAGCTGTAACCGATGCGAAGAACGCCTTCCCGGAAACCGGCCAGCAGGATGACTGCGTCGGGATTGGAAAACGTGTGGCGGTACCACAGCCCGGTGAAAACCCGGCCCAACCCGGCATAAGCGCCTCCGTTGATCTGACCGAAATCGCCCTGTTTGATGAACAGGAGATTCGGAGATATGAACGACGGCTCTCCCCTTTTATTGCGCCGCCCGATGGGAAAATCGCCGCCTCCGTGGAGGGTGATCCGCATCGGCCTGCCTGCGTTGATGCTCTCATTGAGGCCGATCAGGCTCTCGTCCGGGGTGTTCAGGTGCTTGAGTGAAATGCCGCCGTAAACCGACCCGGTGTAGACCAGCAAACCGGCCGATACGTCAAAGCGGGTCTGGTTGAGGGATTCGGGCCTGTTCTCTTCCGACAGGTACGGATTGCCGGAAGGATCGGTCGGCCCGTTGAGCGGGTCCAACTGATCGCCGAAGATGAGCTGGTCCCAGTCGAGCGTGGATTGGGTGAACCCGGCTTCCATGCCGAACTGGAAGAAGATATCGTTATTGGTCCTTACGCGATAGCTGTAGAAGGCGCTGACCTGATTGGTCTTGTAGATGCCCTGCCCGGCGTCGTCGGCCATGAGGGTCAGCCCGAGGCCGCTGTTGAGCGATTCGATGGACTGTTCGTAGGAGGCCGCATAGGTTTTATACGCTGAGCCGCCCAACCAGTTGGTGTACTGATTGCGGTAGTTCAGGGTAATGCGCGGGGCAAAAGTGACGCCTGTAAACGCGGGATTGGTTTGCAGGGGCGAAGCAAAAAACTGGCTGAAAACCGGGTCTTGCGCCTGCAGGCCGGCAACCGAAAAAAACAGGGCGTTCCATATGAATATCCGTAGAGCGACCTTCATTTACATCTTGTTAGGACTGCTATATACTAAGAAAAACGAAATTACCGCATAAAAGTATGCCTGATTAACGAAATTCGTCAAATACTTTGCACACCCCGGTTAAAATCAGGCTTCGGCGGGTTGTTCCCGTTTGGCGGTCTCCACAATTTCCTGGTAATAGGCCTCGTATTGCGGCAGGATGAGGCCGATGTCGAACCGGCGGGCCTGTTCAAGGGCATTGTGCCGGAATTCCTGCAGGGTCTCGTCGTCGCTCAGAATGGCAATTGCGTTTTTCGCCATGTCCTCAATGTCGCCGACCTGGCTGATGAAGCCCGTTTTGCCGTGGACGTTGAGCTCGGGCAGGCCGCCTACATCCGTGCTGATCACCGGCACTTCGCAGGCCATGGCTTCGAGGGCCGCCAGGCCGAAGCTCTCGCTTTCGGACGGCATGATGAACAGGTCGGAAACCGCCAGAAGCTCTTCAATGGCGTCTTGTTTGCCCAGGAACCTGACCTCGTGCCAGAGTCCCATTTTGCGGCAAAGCTCTTCGGCATTGTAGCGTTCGGGGCCGTCGCCGACCAGCAGCAATTTGGAGGGAATGCGCTTGTGGACTCTCCGGAAGACCTGGACCACGTCCTCCACCCGCTTCACCTTCCGGAAGTTGGAGGTATGCACGATCACCCGTTCTCCGTGCGGGGCAATGGCTTTTTTGAAGTGGTCCTTGTCGATCTTTTTGAACCGGGTGAAGTCGACAAAGTTGTAGATGACGCGGATGTCCTTCTGGACGTTGAAATATTCGAGGGTTTGCTTTTTGAGGCTCTCGGAAACCGCCGTCACACCGTCGGACTTGTTGATGGAAAACGTAACCACCGGTTCGAAAGCCTTGTTGGTGCCGACCAGCGTGATGTCGGTGCCGTGCAGGGTAGTGACCACCGGGATATAGATGCCTTCCGTCAACAGTACCTTTTTGGCCATGTAGGCTACGGCGGCGTGGGGGATGGCATAATGGACATGCAGGAGTTCCAGGCCCTCAAATTTGACGACATCCACCAGTTTGCTGGCCAGCGCCGTTTCATAGGGTGCGTATTCAAACAAGGGATAGTCCTCGCCGCTTACCTCGTGGAACAGTACGTTTTCGTGGAAAGAGGTCAGCCTGGCAGGTCTTCTGTAAGTAATGAAATGGACCTCGTGGCCCCTTTTTGCCAGGCCCATGCCCAGTTCTGTGGCGAGTACGCCGCTGCCACCATAGGTGGGATAACAAACGATTCCGATTTTCATGTTTTACTGCGTCCTGATCAGTAGAATAGTGGTTTTCGTCCGGAATTCAACGGGGCCTTGTTATAAAAAGGAACACCGCCGGAAATAGTTTAATGGGGTCTGAAAAATAATAACAGATGTCGCCGCGGCGATTTTTGACCCGGCCAATGGGGGTAGCGGGGGCTTTTGGTCATCTCCCTGTTATTGCAGTCCGGTTCTTTACCGCCCGGTTATGCGTTTTCATTGATCCATGGTTGATCATCCGGGGTCATCTCCGATTGCCGGAGCATCGGCAATGAATCCATATGACAATTAACCCGTTACCGCTGCAAGGAACACTGAATCTATCATCCAAAAATAACCGCCCGACTATGTGGAAGAATCACCTGAAAATTGCCTGGCGCAACCTGACCAAGTACAAGTTTTATTCCCTGATCAACATCCTGGGCCTGTCCATAGGCCTTACGGCTTTCCTTTTCATTTTGTTGTATGTCAACCAGGAGCGGAGTTATGACCTCTATCATCCCTTCGCTGACCGCACCTACCGGGTTGATGTGGAAGGCCAACTCGGGGATCAGGTGCTTGTAACCGCTCAAAATACCGGCGCTTTCGGGCCGACGGTCAAGGAAGAATTCCCGGAGGTGGAAACTTACTGCCGCTTCCGGAGCCAGGGCACTTTTCTGGTCAAATACGAGAACCGGCATTACCGGGAGGACAATGTGATCTTTGCCGACAGCACTCTTTTCCAGGTTTTCGGGCTCAAACTCATTGAGGGGGACCCCCTCCGGGTGCTCAACAAACCCAATGTTGCCGTGATCACCGCCGAAATGGCTGAAAAGTATTTCGGCGCCGCCGACCCTATCGGCAAGACGCTGCTGATGGACAACAAAACCGGCTATACGGTAACCGGAGTGATGGAAAAAACGCCGGCCAATACCCATTTTCATTACGACTTTTACCTGTCGCTGGCCAGCCTGGAAGAAAGCCGCACATCGGAATGGGGCAGCATGAACTTCAATACCTACGTGGTGCTGCGAAAGGATGTTGACGCCAGGGCATTTGAAGCCCGGATGGCGCCGTACCTGATCCGGAAATATTTTGGTCCGGAAGTGGAAAAATACATCCGGATGTCCTGGGATGATTTCCTGGCGGCCGGCAACAGGTTCACCTACCACCTTTTCCCGATTACCGATATCCATTTATACTCCGACAAACGGGACGAGCAGGAGGCCAACAGCGACGTCAAATACGTCTGGATCTTTTCGATTATCGGCATCCTGATCCTGCTGATCGCCTGCATCAATTTCATGAATTTGTCGACCGCCCGGTCGGCTATCCGGGCCCGGGAGGTCGGCGTTCGCAAGGTCGTGGGCGCCCAGCGAGGCCACCTGATCAACCAGTTTCTCGGCGAAAGCACGCTGTTGAGCGCAATGGCCCTGGTACTGGCCTGGGGCATGGTCGTGCTGTTGCTGCCCTATTTCAATACCCTTTCGGGCAAACAATTCGGATTGGGTCAGATTTTCAGGCCGGGTTTTGTTTTCCTGACCGTCGGACTGGCGCTACTGGTCGGTTTCTTGGCGGGCAGTTACCCGGCGGCTTTCCTGTCGCGGTTTGAACCGGTCAAGGTGCTGAAAGGCGTTTTCAAACTGGAAAGCTCGCGGTCGATCCTGCGCAACGGGCTGGTGGTTTTCCAATTCCTCATCACCATAACCCTGCTCTGCTGCACGCTGGTGGTGTACCGGCAACTGAATTTCATACAGGAAAAGAAACTGGGCTACAACCGCGAACACCTGATCATGCTGAATGACGTATATGCCCTGGGCGACAATGTCCTCCCGTTCAAGGAAAGGATCAGGTCGATGCCGGAAGTGGTCAACGCGACGGTTTCGGGTTTCCTGCCGGTACCGTCCTACAACAACACCAGTTCGTATTTCCTGGGGGAAAGCGCGGACGCGGACAAAGCGGTCCTGATCCACAACTGGACCGTTGATCGCGACTATATCCCGACCATGGATATGCAGGTCCTGTACGGCCGGAACTTTTCGGCGGAATTCCCGTCCGACAGCCTGGGCGTTATCATCAACGAAAAACTGGCGTCCTATTACCAGCCCGATCCCGCCAAACTGGATGAGGTGATCGGTCAGAAGCTCGGCGATGTAGGCGATGAGGAAAGGATCGTATTGTACACTGTTATCGGCATCATCAAAGACTTCAATTTTGAAAGCCTGCGACAGACCATCGCTCCCATGGGGTTATTCCTGGGCGACAGTCGCGGGTTTCTGACCATGCGATTCCAGGGGAACGACCTCCCGGGGTTCATCCAGAAGGTGCAGAATGCCTGGAACGAAATGGCCCCAGGCCAACCTTTTTCGTACAACTTCATGGATGAGCGTTTTGACCGCATGTACAACAGCGAGCAACAGATCGGGAGCATCATCGCCACCTTCGCCTTTCTGGCCATTTTTATCGCCTGCATCGGCCTGGTGGGGCTGTCCACATTTATCGCCCAGCAACGCACCAAGGAGATCGGCGTGCGCAAAGTGCTGGGCGCTTCTGTGACCGGAATCGTCGGCTTGTTGTCCCGTGATTTCCTGACGCTTGTAGGCCTCGCGCTCGTCATTGCCACCCCCCTGGCCTGGTATTTCATGAACAAATGGCTGTCGAGCTTCGCCTACCGTATCGATCTGGGTTGGTGGGGGTTCGGGTCGATCGCCCTGCTGGCGGGGGCGGGCGCTTTGGTGATCGCTTTTCTGACGGTGGGCTTTCAGTCGGTGAGGGCGGCGCTGGCGAATCCGGTGCGGTCGTTGAGGTCGGAGTAGGGAGGGGGTGAGAGAGGGGGTGAGAGGGTGAGAGGGTGAGAGAGAGAGAGGGTGAGAGGGGGTGAGAGGGTGAGAGAGAGAGAGAGGGTGAGAGGGTGAGAGAGAGAGAGAGGGTGAGAGGGTGAGAGGGTGAGAGAGGGTGGATGCTTCGACTTCGCTCAGCATAGGGGGCCGGCATCGGTCAGGATTTCGGCGGATGGGGATTGGGCGCACGCCTTCTTCCGGGTTCCATTGGAGAATGATTTGATGGTTTCGTAATCTTTGTAAGAACCAAATCTTACAAAATGATTGTATATTGTAGAAAAAATAAACTCATGACAATAGAACGAAGCAATAGTGAGATTATCATTCGTGTTCCTGGAAATGTGGATACGGAAGGGCTCCAACGGCTTATCAATTTTTTGACCTACCGAGAGGTAACTGCTGGAAGTAAGGCATCTCAGGAAGATGTCGACAAACTGGCCAAAGAGGCAAATAGGAATTGGTGGGAAGAGAACAAAGGGCGCTTTTTAAAACCATGAAGATTGTTGTCGATACTAATATTGTGTTTAGTGCGATCCTGAATACAAATAGTAAGATTGGGGATTTACTCATGAACTCCGAGTCTATATTTGAATTTAGAAGTGTTATGTACTTGAAAGATGAAATTGAAAAGCATGAAGAAAAATTGATGACTATCTCCAGTCTTTCGCAAGTGCAGATCGAACAATCCATAGAACAAGTTTTTTCCTGCATCAAGTTTATCTCTGAAGAAATTATTCCATTTGAAGTTTGGCAGAAAGCGTTACGATTGGTTCGGGATGTTGATATAGATGATATAGCCTTTGTTGCATTAAGTGAATATGAAGGAGTCAAATTATGGACAGGAGATAAAGAATTGATTACTGGGTTGCGGCTAAGGGATTCCAGAATTGTGTTACCACTGAAGAATTGAAAGAACTAAGGAGCGTATTAGAGAAGAATAAAAAGTAGAAGTGAGAATAATCTTTCAAATCAGCGATCTTCTTGTAGGACCCTGAAACATACCGGAAAATACCGCTTATGCCTTACACCGTCAGGTCGGGCTGAGCGTCCTGCTGCGAGCCGTCAAAATGAGCCCTGATCTTTTTGGCCACGTTCATACTGGACGCCTCCGCGATCTGGGCGACGGTGGCTCCCCGCAGTTTTTTGACCGAGCCGAAATGGGACAGCAGTTTTTCAGCTGTTTTTTCACCGATACCAGGAATGGCGGTCAGCTCCGTACCCAGGAAATTGCGGGATCGCTGGTCGCGGTGGAAGGTGATGGCAAACCGGTGGGCCTCGTTGCGGGCCTGCTGTATGAGTTTGAGCGATTCGGATTTCTTGTCGATGTGGAGGGGTATGGGGTCATTCGGAAAAAAGATCTCCTCCAGCTTTTTGGCGATACCGATGACGGTGAATTTGTCTTCCAGCCCCAGTTCGCGAATGCTTTCCATAGCGGCGCCCAGCTGGCCTTTCCCGCCGTCGATGATGACGAGTTGGGGCAGCGGTTGTTTTTCTTCCAGCAGCCGCTTATACCGCCGGTGTACGATCTCGCGCATGCTGGCAAAGTCGTCGGGGCCTTCCACCGTTTTCACGTTGAAGTGGCGGTAGTCCTTTTTGGAGGGTTTGGCATTTTTGAACACCACGCAGGAGGCTACCGGGTTGGTGCCCTGGATGTTGGAGTTGTCGAAGCACTCCAGGTGCAGGGGGATCTCTTCCATCTGCAGGTCCTTCCGGAGGGTGCGGAGGATGCGCTCGGCCGGCGTTTGTTTTTTGGTGTGGGTGGCCTCTTCCTTTTGTTTCTGGAGGAGGTAGTATTTGACGTTTTTCTCCGAGAGTTCGAGCAGCTTGCGCTTGTCGCCGATCTTTGGCACGGTGATCTGGAGGGTTTCGTCCTCAAGTTGCAGTTCGTAAGGCAGGATCACTTCGGTGGCAATGCTGTTGAACCGGTCGCGCAGGGCCGGAATGGCGTATTCGAGGATGTCCCTGTCGTCGTCATCCAGGTTTTTCACCAGTTCCTGGGTATGGGTATGGATGATGGCGCCGTTGACCACCTTGATATAGTTGACGAAGGCTTCCTTGTCGTTTCCGGCAATGGAAAACACATCCACATCGCGGATGGTGGAGCTGACCACGGTGGATTTTGCCTGGTAATCCTCGAATGCCGTGAGCTTTTCCTTGATGTTGTGGGCTTTTTCAAATTCGAGTTCTTCGGAATATCGCTGCATTTCGTCCTTGAAATGGCGGATCACCGCGCCGAAATTCCCTTTCAGGATATTCTTGATCTGTTCGATCCGTTCGTTGTACTCTTCCTCCGTTTCCAGGTTCTCGCAGGGCCCCAGGCAGTTCTTGATGTGGTATTCCAGGCAAACCTTGAATTTGCCGGTCTCAATATTCTCCTGCGTCAGCGACAGCGGGCAATTGCGGAGCGGGAAGAGCTGTTTGACCAGGTCGAGGATGATCTTGATCCGGGTTTTGGAGGTATAGGGGCCGAAGTAGGTGGAGCCGTCCCGGTAGACGTTCCGGGTGAGAAAAACCCGTGGGAAGCGCTCTTTTTTGATGCAAATATAGGAGTAGGACTTGCCGTCCTTGAGCATGACGTTGTACCGGGGCTGGTGTTTCTTGATCAGGGTATTTTCCAGGAGCAGGGCGTCGGCTTCGGTTTCCACGATCGTGAATTCGATGCGGTGGGCATGTTTGACCATCACGCGGGTCTTGTGGGCCCGGTCCTGCCGTTCGCCGAAATAGGAAGATACCCGGTTGCGGAGATTTTTAGCCTTGCCGACATAGAGGATTTTATTCTCAGCGTCGAGGAAGCGATAAACGCCCGGATCTTTGGGCACGGTATCGGATATGAGCTTGAAATCTTCGGTGGTCATACGGCACAGAAACAATCCGTGCGAAGATAAGGTTTGCGGCAGAAAATAAAAAAATAAACCCCGGGCGAGAAGCGTCCGGGGCTCATCAGAAGCGATGGTAAAACGGATTATACAAAAACAATATGCGTTCCTTCACCGGCCGCGTTTTCATAAAAGTCGCCTACCGTAATGATATCTTCAATGCCTTCGTAGAGGTCGTCTTTCGACAGTTTGAACATATCGACAGCCAGTTTGCAACCGTACATTTTTACACCGGAAGCGGACAGGATGTCCAGGAATTCGTGTACGCTCGGGAGGTCCATGGCTTCCATTTGCTTTTTCATCATTCTGGAAGCGTAACTTTCCATGCCCGGCAACCCGCCCAGAAAGGTCGGGATGTGCATCCCCGGATTACCCACGGTGGCGATGTGAAGATTTTCGAGGCGTTTGTTATGAACGGCGTCCAGGCCGAAAAAGGTGAAGAAAATCTCAGCTTCGATGCCTTCCATCCGGGCCCCGTTGGCCATGATAAAGCATGCGTACACGCTTTCCAGGCCGGCCTTGGATAAAATAAAGCACATCTTTTTTATTTTATCTTTTTCTGCTTTCGCAGCAACAGGCGCTACTTTTTCCATTACTTCTGTCATGGCTATTGATTTTAATTGATCCAGGTTTTTGATTGATTCGATTGAATCGATTGATTCGATTGATTCGATTGTTCGATTGATCCGATTGGGGCGTCCGTCAGTCGGTCAGCCTAATCCAATCATTCGGATTAATCGACTTAATCGGTCCAATTCCTCGATTCCTCGATTCCTCAATTCCTCAATTCCTCATCCTCAAATACAGCTCACCGGTTTCGGAATCCCAGCAATCTTAGAAGCTTTCTTCAGCGGACCGCCCGGGAACAGGGCATAGAATTCCTTGATATCGGTGACGCCGCTGCTGCCGATCTTGCGGATGGTCAGCGGAATATTCTGGCGGTATTGATTCTGGAGATAATCGATCACTTCCCAGTGCTTGGGAGAAAGCGTTCCAACACCTTCTTCCTGTGCAATTTCCAGCGCGATATCTTTATTCCATTGTTTCAGATCGGTGAGGTAGCCCTCTTCGTTTACACTAACCGGATTACCATTGATTGTCTTTTCCATTTTTATTGTTTTTGCGATTAAACGATTCAGCTTTCCTTGTCCGGAATCTTTTTCCCGGCCATTTGCATCTGCGGATGGATGAACGGGATTGCGCGTCCTTTCATCAGGACATTCCAGTAGATCCACTTGAAGCCGAGTTTGCCCATATGATTGAGCATGGATTCCTCCATCAGTTTCATCGGGCCGATACCGGGTATGGGGAAACTGCCTTCCACCGGTTCCTGGTCGTAGTTGAAGTCGATCAGGAGGGCCTTGTGGTTGCCGGTTTCGACGAAACAGTTGGCGTGTCCGTCGAATCCGGGTTCCAGTTCCTGGCCGTTGATGTAGCGGATGATGTTATCTGTCAGGATTTCCGATTCGAAGTGGGCGACCGAGCCGGCCTTGGATGCCGGGAGGCTGGTGGCGTCTCCGATGGCGAAAATATTGTCCTTCACTTTGGTCTGGAGGGTGTTCCTGTCGGTCGGTACGTAGTTGAGCTCGTCGCCGAAACCGGACCGTCCGATGAATTCAGCGCCTTTGTTGACCGGTACCGTCACCAGGAGGTCGAAATCCACTTCCTGGCCGCCATAGTCCACGATCTTCTTGTTCTCGTTATCCAGTTTTTCGATGTAGAAATCGGTTACGATGTGGATGTCCTTTTCTTCCAGCAGGTAACCCAGTTTCTTGGAGGCAAAAGGTTTGGTGAACGCGCCGCCGAGCGGGGTGACGTAAACGATCTCTACCTTGTCGCGTATGCCTTTGTGCTTTAGAAAATCATCTGCCAGGAAGGCAAATTCAAGCGGCGCTACCGGACATTTTATCGGCATTTCGCTGATGTGGACCACCAGTTTGCCGCCTTCCCATTCGGCGAGCTTGTCGTGCAGGGCTCTGGCTCCTTCAAAGGTATAGAAGTCAAAAACATCCTTGTACCACAAGCCGTTCTTCATGCCTTCCGTTTCTTCCGGCGCGGGTTTGCAACCGGAAGCGATGATCAGGATATCGTAAGGCAGTTCCGTGCCGTTTTCGAGGAGGACCGTGTTGGTTTCGGGGTCTACCTTGTTGATCGATTCCTGGATCAGTTCGACACCCGACGGGATGAAATCGGAAATGGATTTTTGAATCTCGTGTTCGTCATATATCCCGAAAGGCAGGAACAGGAACCCCGGCTGGTAATAGTGAATGGTCGCTTCGTCGACGATCGTCATTTTCCATTCGCGCTTGTCGAGTTTCCGCCTGAGGTGGTTGGCCATCATCGTTCCTGCGGAGCCTGCGCCAAGTATGAGAAGGTTTTTCATAATCATTAGCTTTTGAAACACCTACAAAAGTATTCTGCAGGCTTGTTGGAAGCGGTGACGATCATTCGGGGCCGAAATGATTTTTGTCATTCAGGCGGGTTAGCTATGCGGAAAAACCAATTTTGACCTGTAGTTTTGAACTTATTCCCGCAAAAAGCGCTTATTAAAGGAAAACAAACCAACAAAGCGCGCATGCGAAAACAACAATTAACCAACACCCATGACCAAAAAGAAAGGTAAAAAAATCAAGGGCGCCAAGCTGAGCGCCAAAGAGTTGCAAAGTGAAATCCTGAAACTTTTTCGCCGAAGCCCCAAAAAACAGTTGAACCCGAAACAAGTCGTACAGAAGCTCAAAGCAGACAACAACAAAGATTCTGTTCTTCATGCCCTTCAACAGTTAGCCGAAGCCGGCGAACTCATTTCACTGGAAGATTACAAATTCAAGATCGCCAAAAAGGAAGCAGCTCCGCCGAAGCAGGGCGGCCAGGTGCTCGAAGGCATTGTGGACATGACCCGCTCCGGCGACGCCTATATCGTTGTCCGGGGCCGGCCCGAAGACATACATGTTTCGGCCAGGTACCTGAATACCGCCATGCACGGCGACCGCGTACAGATCAAGGCCTGGAGGCCTGGAGGCCGGCGGAAACACGAGGGCGAAGTGCTCAAGATCGTGGAACGGGCCACCAAGCACTACCTGGGTACGCTGACGAATTACCCCAAATACGCGATCGTACAGACGGATCCCACGCCGTTCTCCATCGACATCATCATCAATACAGCCGATACCAAAGGCGCCAAAACCGGCGACAAGGTGGTGGTTTCCATTTCGAACTGGCCGCAGGGCAAGTTCAGCACACCCGAAGGCCGGGTTGAAACCGTCCTCGGCGCTGCCGGCAGCCACGATATCGAAATGAAGGCCATCCTGATCAACAACGGGTTCGATCTGGAATTTGCCAAAGAGACCCTTGAGGAAACCGAGCTGCTGCCGGACCGGATCCAGGAAGCCGAGATCGCCCTGCGCCGCGATTTTCGACCGGTCACGACCTTCACGATCGACCCGGACAATGCCAAGGATTTTGACGACGCCCTGTCATACCGGGTGTTGGAAAACGGCCAGATAGAGATCGGCGTTCACATTGCCGACGTCAGCCACTACGTGCATCCGGGTACGGCCCTCGACAAGGAAGCCCTCCAGCGTTCCACTTCGGTTTATCTGGTAGACCGGGTATTGCCCATGCTGCCGGAAAAATTGTCGAACGAATTGTGTTCGTTGCGGCCCAACGAAGACAAGCTTACCTTCTCCGCTGTATTCACCTTTGACCAGCGCAACCGGATCACCGGCCGCTGGTTCGGCAAAACCGTTATCCACTCCGATCGCCGATTCACGTACGAAGAGGTCCAGGAGATCCTGGACGCCGGTGAAGGCGAATATTGCGCTGAGTTGAAAAAGCTCAATGAGTTGGCTATATCGCTGCGCAAAAAACGCTTCCGCCACGGTTCGATCAATTTTGAAACCGACGAGGTGAAATTCAAGCTGGATGAAAACGGAGCGCCCATCGAGGTATTTGTCAAGGAGCGCAAGGAAGCCCATATGCTGATCGAGGACTTCATGTTGCTGGCCAACCGCGAAGTAGCCACCTTCATTGCGCAGAAAGGCAAGGATTACGAAATCCCGTTCATCTACCGGGTTCACGACGAGCCCGACCCCGACAAGGTCGGCGAACTGGCGCGGTTTGCCCATGAGCTCGGATTTAAAATGAAAGTGGACACGCCGCAGGATATTGCGAGGTCCTTCAACGCCCTCACCCGGGAAGCGGCTAAAAACCCGGCGCTCAAGCTGCTCGAACCGCTTGCGATCCGGACGATGGCCAAAGCTGAATACACCTCCGAAAATATCGGGCACTACGGCCTGGGGTTTGATTATTACACCCATTTCACTTCGCCGATCCGCCGGTATTCCGATGTGTTGTCGCACCGCATCCTGGAGCGCAACCTGGGAGAAGGCAACTTCTACCGGATGAAAAAGGACAAGCTGGAAGAAGAGTGCGGCCATATCTCCAAGCAGGAACGGCGCGCCATGGACGCCGAACGGGAGTCCGTGAAATACAAGCAGGTGGAATACCTGGAAAAACACGTCGGGGATACCTTCAAGGGCATGGTTTCCGGTATTGCTGAACGCGGCTTCTTCGTGCAGCTGAAGGATAATTTCTGCGAAGGTTTCGTGTTGTTCGAATCGCTGGGAGAAACCTTTGAGCCCACCACCAGCCGACTGCGCATCATCGGCCGCCGTACGGGCAAGGAGCTCAAAATGGGCGACGATATCGAGGTAAAGGTCTTGTCGACCGACCTGAGCAAACGGCGCGTTGAGCTGGAATGGATCGAGCAAAGCCCAAACCAAAAGCAGCCTGCAAAACAAAGGGGAAGAAGGCCTGCACAAGGCGGACCCGGACAAAGCAAAGGCCGCCAACCCAGAAGGCAGCGGCCCGGATAAAAATATCTTGAAGGAAAACAGGTTACAAAATTTGGAGAGACCTTAAAGCGATTGCTGTATTTTGGGAAAATCCCACCGTTTTTCACTTCCAACGATGTTCAATTACCGGTAAAAATGTTTCCGGGATCTTTGCGGCTGGACAAATTCAGCCCTGCGTGTTTGTGCGGCCTTTTCGGCCAAGGTCTCTCCGTGAGATAGTTTGAACTGCAAGCAGCGATTTAGGGTAAGATTCCCCAAATCGCTGTTGCGCTGCCTGTAGTCCTGTTTTTTTTTAGAAAAAATTTAATTGGCCTTCCTGATCTCCCCGGAAAGCAAGGTCCGGGTCTGTTTTTCGGCGGGGTCGCCGCTGTAGGCGATGCTGCCGCCGGTATTGGCGGAGGCGTCCAGTTTTTCCCGTGCGACAATATTGGCAACGCCGCCGGTGCTGGCTTTCACATAGGCCCGTTTGCTCTCCAGGTCATCCCCTTCGAACTGGCCGCCGGTGGAAGCGCTTACTTCGAGGCTCTCGGTTGTACCTTCTATTTCCACCAATGCCCCTTCGGTAGCGCCCGCATTCAGGGCATTCACGGCTACTTTGAGGGACAACTGGCCGCCGGAAGCGCCGCGGACCTCGAGTTTATCGCCGGTAATGGTTTCTTCGCTGATCACCCGGGCGCCTGCGTGCGCCTTGATGCCGCGCAATTGGCGGTAGGTGATGTACACCTTAGCGCCGCGTCCGTTGTAGGTCGACGGATTGATCAACTGCAATTTGAGGGTGTTGTTCCGGACAAACACGTTGAGCTTGTCTTCCTCAATGTCGTAGGTATAGATCACGGCTTTCTCCGATTCGCCTTTTTCCAGGTAGACTTCGATATTGCCCATTACGGAAACGGCGTCAAAATCGGGCAGGCTGCGTTCTTCCTGCGCGTTGAGTTGCTGAAAGGCGGCCAGGGAAAACAACCCCAGGATGAGGCTTATATTCCGGATGCGATTGGTCATGGTTTTGAATTTTTGCGTTTAGAATAATACTGTATTCAGGATGCAAAAGTTCTGACCGGACCCCTATTTTGACAACCTGCAGGAGCGGATTCAATGCAGTCGGTCGTTAATAGCGACCGCTGTAATCGAGGACCCGTTCGGCTAATTCCGCACCGGCATTGACCTCAGGTTGCTCTTCGGCCGCAACATTTTCCAGCCGGGTCAGCCAGACGAGGAACAGGATAGCGACAACATTGATCAGGACAAATGTGCCCTCTCCGGCGCCGCTGAAGTCGAATTGCATTTTGAAAAACCCGAATTGGGACAAAAGGTTGGAATCACCTGTAAACTGGATCCCCAGCCCCAGGTGAAGGCCGGCGAAGTATACCAGGGTGAACCCCGGCAGCGAAAACCCGACAGCTTGCACCAATTGGTTGATCTTCGAAAAAAGGAGACTGTTCCTGCGCAACCGAATGCACTGGATGCCTGCATAAATGGACAGCAAAGCCAGCAGGCAAGGGATCAACACAGCGGGTATCCATAATTGCGGGAAAGAAAAAAATAAATTTACAGCCGGAATGATCATGAGACAAACGAGAATAATGATGGTCAGCCCGCCGATCAATTGGTAGATTCCCAGGAACCTCATTTGATTTTTAACTTTTTCCATTGTGAAGGATTTAAGGATTTCTATTTGTGAAATGAAGGATCTGATGTCCTGTCTCAGGAATATATCAGTTGAAGCGTGTGATTGTTACCTGGGATCACACCGGTTTCATTTGAAGAATAATCGGTAATTTGCCAACTGAACCACACCCTTCGCCATGCGTCAGCAATTTTTCCGGCTCGCAGCCCTGTTTGCGGTATCAGTCTGGGCCTGTCAATATGAAAAACCGGTCGATTCCGGTTATCAGGATGAAATTCTCCAATGGCGGAA
Organism: Lewinellaceae bacterium; assembly: GCA_020636325.1. Taxonomy (GTDB): domain Bacteria; phylum Bacteroidota; class Bacteroidia; order Chitinophagales; family Saprospiraceae; genus JACJYC01. The sequence continues at coordinate 33,883 of JACJYC010000002.1, read as the reverse complement.
AGATCGCCTTGAGGAGCTGATGGCCCCTGACGGATGGCTTGCACTGGCCGGGCTTTACTGGCTGGAAGAAGGCCCTAACACCTTCGGCTCGGATTCGTCCAATGCGGTGGTTTTTCCGGATAAGGCGCCCGGTTTTCTGGGAACGTTCTTTCGGATGGGCGATTCCCTGAGCATGACCATGGCGCCGGGCAAACCGGCCGTTTACGAAGGCGATTCCGTAACCGTCCTGGCGCTCAGCGGTAAAGGCGAACCGCCCATTGCCGGTTATGGCAGCCTGAGCTGGTTCTGCATCCGCCGCGGAGACAAAGTGGGGATCCGCCTCCGGGATGCCGAACACCCGATGCTTAAGGATACCCTCCGGCTCCGATATTTCGATATCGACCCCGCCTGGCGGGTAAAAGCCGACCTTACGGTTTTTGATACCACCTATACCATCGAGGTGAAGAATGTGCTGGGCATGACCTTTCAGTCGCCGCTGAAAGGGGCCCTGCAATTTGAAAAGGACGGCCGCCGGTTTTCGCTTCATGCACTTGACGGCGGTGAGGACGGCGAATTCTTCCTCATCTTTTCCGATCTGACAACCGGCGAGGCAACCTATCCGGCCGGCCGCTACCTCTATGCCAATCGCGACAGCCTCGGCGAGATCTGGATCGATTTCAACAAAGCCTATAATCCGCCCTGCGCTTTTACAAAATACGCCACCTGCCTGCTGCCGCCCGCCGAAAACAGGCTGGAAATCGCTGTGACCGCGGGCGAGCAGTATACGCCGGTGGAGGGGCATTGAGGAGGGGGTGAGAGGGGGTGAGAGGGGTGAGAGGGTGAGAGTGGTGAGAGAGGGAGAGGGGGTGAGAGTCTGACGTCGCTGACTCCGTCTGCCATAGGCGACTACGTCGTCCGGAGGCTGAAGCTTCGCCGGATGGGAGGATGAGAAAAGCGATGCTTTTGGTCATTGCTTATACTGGGCTGTAACAGGTTTTGTGCATTCAGGGCAGGTTCCCTCTTTAGGGGGCAGGGGCGGGCGCCGGCAAATGAGATTGTTCAAAACAGTGTTTTTACGCAAAGACGCAAAGATCTGATTTTTAGCAAGCGCAGCTTGCTAAAAATCCGGTTGACACAAAATTCTGAACGGTCCCCGGCAAATGCACAAAATCTATTGCCGTTGAGTATGATTTATTCAGTAGGGAGAGTCAATTATTCATGCTGCGCCTATGCCAAACGAACCTGCATTCTCTGCACTTGACCGCCAGCGCGAGATTTACCTTCGCGGAGTCAGCGGGGTCAGACCGGCCGTGCCGGCAGATCCGGTATTACTGGAACAGAAAGCCCGCAGCCACATGAGCGAGGCGGCGTTCGCCTATATTGCGGGCGGAGCTGGGATCGAGCGGACCGTTGCCGAAAACCGGGCCGGATTTGACCGCCATCGGATTGTGCCGCGCATGCTGAATGATGTGTCGAAGGCGGATACGTCCGTTGAGCTGTTCGGCCGGCGATTGCCGGCGCCCATTTTGCTTTCGCCGATCGGCGTGTTGGATATGGCCCACCGCGAGGCCGACCGGGCGGTAGGAAAAGCGGCCGCTGAGCTGGGCATTCCATATATATTTTCCAATCAGGCTTCGGTCCCGATGGAGGAAGTAGCGCGTGCTATGGGGGACGGACCGCGGTGGTTTCAGTTGTATTGGAGCAAATCCAATGACCTGGTCGCGAGTTTTGTCGAAAGGGCCGAGGCCTGCGGCTGCGAAGCGATCGTGGTGACCCTGGACACCACCATGCTCGGCTGGCGCGTCCGGGACCTCGACCTGGCCTACCTGCCGTTCCTGAGGGGAAAGGGGATCGCCCAGTACGTTTCCGACCCCGTTTTCCAGCGGCTGATGGACCAGCCGGATGAACAGGACCTGGTGCAGCCCAAACGGCGACTGACGCCCGAATTGATCGGCTCTGTTTTTCAACTCATGCGCAATTATCCCGGCGGCTTCCTTGAAAACCTGCGCTCGGGGCGGCCGTTGAAAGCCGTCCGCAAATTCATTAACCTGTACACCAATCCGGCGTTGCAGTGGAGCGACCTGCCTTTCCTGCGCGAACATACCCGGCTTCCGATCCTGCTCAAAGGCATCCTGCATCCCGACGACGCCAGGCGGGCGTTGGACTACGGCATCAACGGCCTGATCGTATCCAATCACGGCGGCCGACAGGTGGACGGCGCCGTATCGGCCATCGGCGCCTTGCCAGGGGTAGTTGCCGCTGTCGGGGATAAAATACCCGTCATCATGGACAGCGGGATACGGGGCGGCGCCGATATTTTCAAGGCATTGGCCCTCGGCGCCAGAGCGGTCGGCATCGGCAGGCCCTACGTGTACGGGCTGGCGCTGGCCGGCGAAAAAGGCGTCCGGGAGGTCATCCTCAACCATTGGGCCGATTTTGAACTGACGATGCGGTTGAGCGGGTGCAGGGAGGTGGGGGAGGTTGATGGGGGGGGCTTGATGCTGGGGGCAGATTACTAAGCCCGAAGTGCAACGTAGGGATTGGTAAGCTGGGGCTTGATGCTTGATACTGGATGCTTGATACTGGATGCTTGATACTTGATACTTGATTCTGGGGGCTGGATGCTTGATGCTGCCACGCTGAGGCGTGGTGGATGCTTGATGCTGCCCGCCGTTGCCTTGGGGCTATGGCGGACGGGGGATGCTGGATGCCTTCGTTCTTGAGAAACAAAAATGAATGTATTACATTGAATGCCAGTCACTTACAACTTACAACTTACGACTTACAACTTACAACTTACAACTTACAACTTACAACTTACGACTTACGACTTACAACTTACAACTTATGACTGTTATGAAAAGAATGACTTTGATCGGATTGCCGCTGCTGTTGACCGTTCTTGCTCTGGGGGTTGCCGGGTTTAAGGCGAAGGTTCCCGGAGAAAAATTTGCCCGTTTTGAGATGGCGCAACTGCTGGCGCAACTGAAGGATTCCGGGCGGCCTTATTTGCCGTTTCTCAATGAATCTACGCTGCGTTGCGGGATCTACAGGCTGGCGGCGGGTGCGACAGACGAACAGGAGCCGCACCAATTGGATGAAGTGTATTATGTTTTAAAAGGCAGGGGGAAATTCCGTGCAGGTGAAGCGGATACGGCATTCAATCCGGGTGATGTATTGTTTGTTGCGGCACGGGTTGAACATCAATTCCACGAGATCAGCGAGGACCTTGAATTGCTGGTTTTCTTTTCTACGGCCAAACCGGATTGACCGGCGGTAATGTTGCCGGTCCGAAGCGATCAGATGCCGGCCCTACAGGCCGGAAACGCGGTATTCAACCGGGATGCTACCGATATTGCGGACCTAACGGCCCGCGTTTGCGTTTTACGGGCATGACAACCTAAACCTGGCCCCGGAGCTTGCCGCTGCCATTTGGCCATCTTTAACCTTTGTACTTTATCCTTTAACCTTGAAACGGCGGCCCGCAGAAGACCGATTTTCTTGCGTGAGCACTCCGCCGGAAGCCGGAATTTTCCGGGGCACGGACATCCGGTTTCCGGCGGATGCTATCGCTTATGCTAAACGAACCGTTCCAGGTGGTAGCCGACCATGGTTTTCAGGGTGGCCATGGCGAGCGATTTGGACTGGTCGGCGGTGAAGCCGCGGTCCATGAAGAAGTCTTCCAGGCGGACTTCCGACTGATAATAAACGATCTTCATGGCCAAAACGAGATTACGGTTGATCGGATCCTTATCGGCCCAGGCGTTGAGGCCTTCCCAAAGGTGCGTATGCCAGTCTTCAGCGGCTTTGGCCTCTTCGGCGGTCAGCGCTTTTGGCGCCACGAAAAGATTGGCCCTTTTGGACGCGTCTGCCGAGAGGCGCGCCTGGTCGATCTTGGTAGAGCCGTTCATATCGGTGGCCAGCGCCTGGAGCGTGCGGATCTCCGGCCAGTCGAGGAATTGGTCGCAAGCCTGCAATTTGAGGCTTCCGGACTTATCGCCCGCAAAGGCAGCGTGGGCTTTGGCGGTTTCCTTGGGGTGTTCTTCGTAGAGCCAGCAGGGCGCCGCGATATCGTTGCCCGGTGCGGCATGGATATAATGCAGGTGGAGGATCAGCTGGTCGAGGTCCTGGTACGCGTAAGTGGCGTTGTAGTCGAATGCCGGCTGGTTGGCCAGTTTTTTGCCCTGGAATGCCTGGTGGATGGCCTGGTTCATCAGGTTGTTCACTTCGTTGCTCGGGCCCAGCGTGCGGAAGAGCAGGTAGGCCTGGTAGCCTTTGGCAATAGCCGACTGGGAGCGCTCGATGGATTCGGGGGCTTTGGGGTCGTCCAGCAGGTTATTCACCGCGTATTGGAGCGTATTGGCTGCTGATGCCTTTCCGGCCGGGTCGAGGTAGTCGGCCAGCAGGGAATATTTCTGCAATTCGCGATTCTGGCTGACCGCCTTTTCGTAGGCGGTTGCGGTACCCGGGCCGTAGTAGCCGTCGAGGCTGCCCGTATAGTCATTCAGGGATTTGAGCACCCTTTGCAGGTCGAGGACGGAGCGCCGTTTTACTTTCGCCCTGATGTCGGGGATCGGCACTTCATTTTTGCCTGTGCGCTGAATATTGGGTTGCGGCTCTTCCGGTTCGGAGTAGGAGGTCACTTCCGGCGATTTGGCGGTTATGCGCTCCTGCGGGATGTAATAATCATCCGGCATTTTCACCTTGCCGGCGCCTTTTGCATCCGTGGTGGCGGCTACTCCTCCCTTGGCGACCTGTTCGTCCATTTCGAAGGGGATCAGGGCTTTTTTCAGGCCGGTTTCAAATTGTCCGATCCGGATCAGGAGGGTATTGTTGATATTTTTGATGAAGGCATCGGTGAATCCCGCCTGGCGGATCCTGGGCAGAACGGTCTGGGCGTCGGCCACGCTGGGGAAAATGCCCGTCATGATCTTGATATTCTCCCCGCTGATGCTGCCGAAAAGGTCGCCGACGGCTTCCATTTTCTCCCATTCGATCCCTTTGCGGATGTTGCGGGTGGCCAGCTGGATCACGGTAACGATCTGTCCCTGGTCCATCCGGCGTTCTTCCACGAAGGAGCTGTTGTATCCCTTCTGTTTCAGGCCCTGGAGGGCTTTATCCGCTTCGCTGCGGTTGTCATAACCGCCGAGATAGACCTGGGTGAGGTTGCCTTCCATTTGCAGGGAATAGACAAAACCTACGTTGCGGATATCGTCGAATTGGGAGGATTTGGCGTCGAGGAATGTGCCGACATTGATGGTGTAAAAGCTTTGCGCAATAAGGAAAACAGGCGCGAACAGGTAAGCCAGAATAAGTGGCTGGAATTTTCTCATCATTTTGGTTTTTTCTGATTTCCAGGCATATAAAACGGAAATCAGTGGTCAAAACGTAATTTCTTGCCCTTAACGAAATTTACCTATTCCAAATTTTTCTATATCGCGTCAAACGCAAAAATAAGGGATATTTTTAACAAAATCAGGCATTTCCGCCCGGGGGGCAACTTTTTAAGCCGGTTTTAACATCCCGGAATGTCCGTTTTTGTACGGCCTCTGTCCGTATCTGAACAGGAAAGAAGTAAGGCGTTTTCATTAATTGTCTGATATTCAAAAAAATATATCCGGGGTATGATTTTTGTTGTAAAAAACCGGAACGCCCTCCTGTTAAAAACATTAACCGAACGCCTGCGGAAGCGGCTTGTTTCAAAAATCCGTTCAACATGTTTTTCAACCACCTGAAGATCGCCTGGCGAAACCTGGCGCGCAACCGGGGATTTACCCTGGTCAACATACTGGGGCTTACCACGGGCCTGGTCTGTTTCATGCTGATCCTGCTGTACATCCGGGACGAGATGAGCTATGACCAGTGGCACGAGAAAGGAGACCGCATCTACCGGGTAGCGCTCGAGCGGATCTACCCGGGGCGTTCGCGGTTTTACGCCATTATTCCGTCGTCCTACGCGGGGTCGATGAAACAGGATTTCTCCGAGGTGGAAGCCAGCTGCAGGTTGTTCTTTTTTCAGGGCAACAATTTCCTGATCAAGAAGGACCAGGAAACCTACGAAGAGCGCAATGTGATGTGGGCGGATTCCAATTTCTTCGACCTTTTCAGCATCGATCTGATCAAAGGGGACCCGCAGGCTGCGCTGATCAAGCCCAACTCGGTGGTGCTGACGGAATCCGCTGCCAGAAAATATTTTGGAAACGAGGACCCCCTGGGCAAGGTGCTGGATATCGCCCAGGGGAATAACGACCTGCTGGTGACGGGCGTTTGCCGCGATGTGCCGGACAATTCCCACTTCAAATTCGACCTGCTGATGGCTTCTTCCTCGCTGGGGTTCCTTCAGCAACCCAATTTCATCGGGTTTTCCGCCTATACCTATCTCCTGTTGCAGCCCGGGGCCTCCGCCAGGGCGCTGGAAGCCAAATTTCCCGACCATGTCGTCAAATTCGCCTCCGGCCAGATCCTCAACCAGTTCGGCGTGAATTACGAGGAATACCAGAAGCAGGGCAACGGTTACCGGTATTTTTTGCAACCGCTCGGCAGCATCTACCTCGATTCCAATCTGGAGTCGGAAATGAAGCCGCCGGGATCGCGTCAGCGGATCTATTTTTTTACCGTGATTGCCGCTTTGATCCTGATCATTGCCTGCATCAACTTCATGAACCTGGCCACTGCGCGTTCGGCCAACCGGGCCAGGGAGGTGGGCATCCGGAAAACACTGGGGTCGGACCGCCGGCAAATTGCCGGGCAGTTCTTCCTGGAGGCCTTGCTGATCACCTTGCTCAGCGCCGCGCTGGCGGCGGCGGTCAATTACTTTGTGTTGCCGTACTTCAACGGCATAACCGGCAAAAGCCTTTCGGCGGGCGATCTGTTCCGCTGGCAATTTATGCTGGCCTTGCTGGGCGCCGCGGCAGTTACCGGGTTATTGTCCGGCGCCTATCCGGCGTTTGCCTTGTCCGCTTTTCGCCCGATCGAAGTGTTGCGGGGCAAATTCTTCCAGACCAAAAAAGGATCCGCCCTTCGAAACCTGCTGGTGATCTTTCAATTCGGCATTTCCGTATTCCTGATCATCAGCACGATCCTGGTGTACCGGCAGATGGCCTTCACCATGAATAAATCCCTCGGGTTTGACAAGGAGAGCGTGATCTCCCTGCAAGGAGCCGGCAACCTGACCGCCCAACAGGAGGAAACCCTGAAAAAGGAAATCGGCCGCCTGCCCGGCGTGGCGGCTGTCAGCGGGTGCGATACCCAACCCGGGGGGCAATACTTCGGCATGTCGTTCAAACCCCAGGGCGCCGATGAAATGACGACCGGCAGCGGGCTCATCGTGGATGAAGGATACATTGAGTGCATGAAAATGGAAATGCTCAAAGGGCGCAGTTTCGACGAACATTTCATGGATACGCTTTCCGTGGTGGTCAACGAGGCGGCCGTCCGGGAAATGGACCTGGACGATCCGGTGGGGAAAACCCTGGTCTCGACCGACAATTTCCTCAATCCGGTTGCGGAGCAACAATCCGTTTACACGATAATCGGCGTGGTCCGGGATTTTCATTTTCAATCCCTCCACCAGGTGATCTCCCCCTTGTTTCTGGTGCATCACCAGCGTTCTTTCAGCCCTGGGGTTGATAACCTGGTCACCGTCCGCCTGAGCCCTCCTGATTTTCAGCGCACCCTTCAGTCGATTGAGGGCATCTGGAAAACGTTTCAGCCCGAAACGCCTTTCCGGTATGCGTTTCTCGATCAGGAATGGGCCGACCTGTACGAAAAGGAAATGACCACCCGGCAGGTATTCGGGCTGTTCAGCATGCTGGCCATCTTCATTGCTTGTCTGGGATTGCTGGCATTGGCCGCCTTCACCGCCGAACGGCGCACCAAGGAAATCGGCATCCGCAAAGTGCTCGGCGCCACTACCGGCGGCATTGTGGGCCTCTTATCGCGGGATTTCCTGAAACTGGTATTGGCGGCCATCCTCATCGCCTCGCCTTTTGCCTGGTATGCGATGGACAAATGGCTGCAGGATTTTGCCTACCGGATCAAAATCGAGTGGTGGGTATTTGTACTGGCCGGCGCCGTATCCATTGCCATTGCATTCCTGACCGTCAGCTTTCAGTCGATCAGGGCTGCATTGACCAACCCGGTGGATTCCCTGAAAAGCGACTGACCGGAAATTGCACAAATGTTCGATTTCGGACACCGTTTGTTCAATTCCGCACAGGATGAGCCGTTCCGGAACCATGATCATGGATATAAATTGCTGATTTTCAATAACTCAATAAAATGGCACGGCAATTGCCATCAGAGGAGTAGCGTTTTTCTTTCATAAAGAGTACGCCACCTTTTGAGGCGTGCTGTTTGGCCATCGCGCCGGTCCGGGATGTTGGCAAATGCTGAAAACCACAAATTCCATCCTGCGGGCCGGCGCCGATGACGCCTTGAGACTGTTCAAAATAGCGGTTTCACGCAAGGGCAAGACAAAAAGACGCAAAGTTTTGATCTTCATCATGCCCCGGCGTGCCAGCATCCCCGTCCGCCATAGCCCTAAGGCGACGGCGGGCAGCAACAAACATCCACCACGCCTCAGCGTGGCAGCATCCAGCAACAAGCATCCAGCATCCAGAAACAAGCATCCAGCAACAAGCATCCAGAAACCAGCATCCAGTCATGACCTTCTCAAATCTGAAGCCTGCCCTGCGCCATTTCCAGCGAAACAAATTGCATGCCGCCATCAATATTCTGGGGCTTGCCCTCGGAATGGCCGCTTGTCTGGTGATCTACCTGATCACGAGTTATGAGCTGAGTTTTGATACGTTCAGGGACGGTCGCGACCGGATTTTCCGGACCTACTCCCAATTCAGCGGCACGTTTGACGGCACCAATCGCGGCGTGCCGGCGGCTTTGGGGCCCTGGGCTGCCGACCACCTTGCGGGGGTCGAGGCGGTAGCGCCATTCCATACCATGAGCGCGAAGATCAGCGTCGTGCAGCCTGACGGATCCCTGAAGGAATTCGACAATCAACCGGATATTGCGCGGGTTTCGCCGGCTTATTTCCAGGTGTTCAGCGATTACCAATGGTTGTCGGGGAGCCCCGAGTCTTCCCTCACAGAGCCCTATTCGGTCGTCCTGACGGATGAAAAAGCCGGGAAGTATTTCAACCTGGACCACCCGGAAGAAGCGGTCGGCCGGCGCCTGTTGTACGGCGATTCGCTGTATGTCACCGTCACCGGGATCATCGAAAAGGAAAAACGCCAGACCGACCTCTATTTTTCCGATTTCATTTCGTTTTCCACGATCAATGCCTACCGGAAATTCAAAAGGAATATCCGCCTTGACGACTGGAGCAGCACCAACAGCAGTTCGCAGGTATTCCTCAAACTGCAACCCGGCGTTTCACCCGACAAGATCCAAGACGGGCTGAAAGAAGCCGAAGCGCTGTACAAAAAGGCCGGCGACCAATGGGGATTTGTAGCCGCGTATATCATGCAACCGCTCAGGGAGCTGCATTTCAACGGAAAACTGGGGATCTTTGACCAGACCAATTGGTCGGCTGCCAGCAAACCGACGATGAACCTGCTGATCCTGATCGCTGTCCTGTTATTGCTGATCGCGGCTGTTAATTTCATCAATCTGGAGACGGCACAATCCACCCTGCGGGCCCGCGAGATCGGCGTCCGGAAGGTGCTGGGCGGAACCCGCGGAGGGCTGGTCCGCCAATTCCTTGGAGAAACGTTCATGCTGACCGTCATTGCCATTGCCCTTTCGGTCATGCTCACCAAATGGGCGCTCGGTTTTTTTGATGAGTTCATCCCGGAAGGCGTCTCCTTTGAACCCCTCAGCCCGGGAAGCCTTGCTTTTCTGGGCGGGATAACCCTGGTTGTAACCCTGCTGGCCGGCGCTTATCCCGCTTTTGTATTGTCGGGTTTCCGGCCGGTTCAGGCCCTCAGGGATAAGATCATTGTGTCCATGCGGGGATCGGGCAGCCTCAATCTGCGCCGGGCACTGGTTGTTTTCCAATTCGTCGTAGCGCAGGTCCTCATCCTGGGCACGCTGACCGTCGGCCGGCAGATCAGTTATTTGCTGAATGCCGATATGGGTTTCGACCGGAATGCCGTCATCTACTTCAGCACGCCCTGGCAGGATACGACCGGCAGGAAGCATGTACTCTATCAGGAATTGAAACGGATCCCGGAAGTGCTGGCGGTGAGCCTGAATGACGGCCCGCCGGCTTCAACGAGCTACAGTTCCAACATCATCCGGTACAACAACGGCCAGGAGGAGATCAGCACCAATGTCTATCAGAAATTCGGAGATACCGCGTTCATCGACCTGTATGATTTCCAGTTGCTGGCCGGCCGGAATGTACAGAACAGCGATACCCTGAAGGAGCTGGTGATCAACGAGACCTATGCGCACGAGCTCGGGTTCAGCAACCCGGAGGATGTAGTCGGCAAAATGGTGAAGTACAGCAGCAAGATGGTGCCCATTGTCGGGGTCGTGCGGGATTTCCACATCTTTTCCCTTCGCGACGCCATAGCGCCCACTGCAATCGCCTGTACCAACCGGGATTTCACTGATTTCGGCCTGAAGCTGCAAACCAAAGGCAACAGCCCGGGCGATTTCACTTCGATCATCAGTAAGATCACCGATAAATGGAAGAGCCTTTACCCGGATACGGAGTTCAACTATGAATTCCTCGACGAGACGATCGCAAAATTCTATGAAGCCGAGCAGCGGACTTCCAAGCTATCGCGGACGGCTACGTTGATGGCCATTTTGCTTTCCTGTCTGGGATTGCTGGGGCTGGTTTCCTTTTCCGCCGTTCAGCGCACCAAGGAGATCGGCATCCGAAAGGTATTGGGGGCATCGGTGGCCAGTATCGTGGCCTTATTGTCCAGGGAGTTCATTACCCTGATCGGCGTGGCTTTTGTCCTGGCGGCTCCGTTGGCCTGGATTTTTGCCCGCAAATGGCTCAGCCGGTTTGCCTACCATTTCGAACTCGACTGGACGGTGTTTGTCCTGACCGGTCTGCTGGCCGTGTTGATCGCTTTTCTGACGATGAGCCTGCAAAGCATCCGCGCTGCGCGGGCCAACCCGGCAGAGAGTTTGAAGAGCGAGTGACGAATGTACTTTAAAATTTTACATTACCACTTTTACATTTTGCATTAAAAAAAGGGCCATTTCCGAACGACTCCGGAAATGGCCCTTTCAGTTGCTATTATAGCGGCTTTCCCCATGGGATTACACCGGGTTTCCGATTGGATTTTGCGGACAAAACCCGGACGGAAGCCGGAGTTGCGAAAGTTGATTCGCGATGCTGGTTACTTTTTGCCGCCTTTTTTCACACTTTCCGTCTTTTTCACAGTGGCAGCCGGAGCTGCGGTAGTTTTGGCAGCTGCTTTCTTAGCAGGTGCAGCGGCCTTCTTGACCGGTTCGGCAGCAACTGCAGCCTTCTTGGCAACGGGCGCTTTTTTAGCGGCCGGGGCTTTCTTGGCAACAGGCTCCTTTTTCACGGCGGGTTCTTTTTTGGCAGCCGGCGCTTTCTTTTCCGCTTTTGCCTTGACCGCAACCGGTTCGAGGGCAACAACAGCGTTGTCTACGCCGAACGGGGTCGGGATATAACCGTCAGCTTCGCCGTCGGTGATCCAGGTGGTATTGTCGATCAGGTAGCGGAATTCGTATTGGCGACCTGCTTCCAGTTCAACAACGGCTTCGAGGGTTGATTTCTTGAAAGCCATCGGGGTGCCGGTGCTCCAGGTCCAATCGTTGAAGGTACCCAGCACGCGTACTTCCTTTGCGCCGTTAACTGCTGCTTTCGGCAGAACGAAGGTTACTTTGCATGCGGGCTTGTCTTTGAGATACTGTTTTTTAAGCATTTTTTCAGGTTTAAGTGGATGATGCTAAGTGTCTTTTTTACACTAACGACGAAATCCGGGGCAAATTTAGTATATATATTACTGATTTTCAAAGAAAAAAGTTTTATTGTCCATAGTGATGTATGGATGCCGGTTTGGGCAAAATTTGACGATTCCGAATAAAAAAGCGGAAAAATATTGTGAAATCCAATAAGCTTTTTGCAGCGGAGGGGCGGGCCAAATTTTTTGGCGCAAAAAAAAAGTGAAATTTTTTCAAAAAAATTTCACTTTTTCCTGCCGATACCCATTCTCAAGGGGCAAACCGGCTTCAAAACGGCGCAAGCGCGCAGGCAGGCGCACCTGCCGTGCGATCTATCGCCCGTGGCAGTGTTTGTACTTCTTGCCGCTGCCGCAGGGGCAAAGGTCATTCCGGCCGATCTTTTCCTCTGTCCGCCTGAACGTCTCCGGTTTTGCGGAACGCTGGCTGACGGATTCAGCCGCCCTGCGCGCGGCGTCTTCGGACCGGTTGGTGCGGGTGCGGCTCAGGTCGGTAGGCACTTCGCGGGCCTGCTGCACTTCCTGTCCTTCGGGAATGAACAGCGAGCCTTTGGCCAGGTAGGCCGTAACAGACTCGTTGATGTCCATGACGAGTTGTTCGAACAGGTTATAGGCTTCCATCTTGTAGATGACCAGCGGGTCCTTTTGTTCGAAGGAAGCGCCCTGAACCGAGTCCTTCAGTTCGTCCATTGAGCGGAGGTGTTCCTTCCACTTGTCGTCGATGATGGCCAGGGTAACGGCTTTTTCGATATCGCGGGTGATGGATTTCCCTTTGGTCTTGACGGCTTTTTCGATCTCGGCGGAGATGGGCAGCGGGTGAGAGCTGCCGTCGGTGAACGGAATGAGAATGCGTTTATACCGTTCGCGCTGGGTTTCGTATACGTGGTTGATCTGGGGCATGACCAGATCGGAGATGGACTGGAATTTCCGGTGGTAGAACTCGTTGAATTGTTCCAGGATGGTATCGGCGACTTCTTCCGTTCGGCCTTCCTTGAAGTCTGCGGCGTCCATTTGCGGGTCGAAGCCGATCACGCCGAGGGCATCGCGGCGGAAGCTTTCAAAGCTGCCTTCTTTTTTATGGTTGAAGACCAGGTTTTCGATCATGGCCTCGAACATATTGTTGAGGTCGACGGCCAGTCGTTCACCGGAAACGGCATTTTTCCTTTTCTTGTAGATGGCTTCGCGCTGGATGTTCATGACGTCGTCGTATTCCAGCAGTCGTTTCCGGATACCGAAGTTATTTTCCTCCACTTTTTTCTGCGCCCTTTCGATGGAGCGGGTCACCATGGAGTGCTGGATGACTTCGCCATCCTTGTGGCCCATCCGGTCCATGATGGAAGCGATGCGTTCGGATTGGAAAAGGCGCATCAGTTTATCTTCCAGCGAAACATAGAACTGCGAGGTACCGGGGTCGCCCTGGCGGCCTGCACGTCCGCGCAGCTGGCGGTCGATCCGGCGGGATTCGTGCCGTTCGGTGCCGATGATGGCGAGGCCGCCGGCTGCTTTGACCTCATCGGTGATCTTGATATCGGTACCCCGGCCGGCCATGTTGGTAGCGATGGTGACTTTGCCGGGTCGGCCGGCTTCGGCGACGATCTCCGCTTCGCGCTGGTGCTGTTTGGCGTTGAGGACGTTGTGTTCGAGCCCCTTCAGTTTGAGCATGCGGCTCAGTTTCTCCGAGATGTCCACGGAGGTGGTACCGACCAGCACCGGCCGGCCGGCGTTGCTCAGGTTGACGATCTCATCGATCACGGCGTTGAACTTCTCGCGTTCGGTTTTGAAAACGAGGTCTTCTTCATCCCGCCGGATGATCGGTCTATTGGTGGGGATGACAACGACGTCGAGTTTGTAGATGTCCCAGAACTCGCTGGCTTCCGTTTCGGCGGTACCCGTCATGCCGGCCAGTTTGTGGTACATCCGGAAGTAGTTCTGCAGGGTTACGGTGGCGTAGGTCTGGGTAATTTCGCCCACCTTGACATTTTCCTTGGCTTCCAGGGCCTGGTGCAGCCCGTCGGAATAGCGGCGGCCTTCCATCATCCGGCCTGTTTGCTCGTCTACGATCTTGACCTGGCCGTCGATGACCACGTATTCGTCATCGCGTTCGAACAGGGTATAAGCTTTCAGCAGCTGGCTGATGGCGTGGAGGCGTTTCGATTTGACGGCAAAATCCTGGGAGAGCCGGTTCTTGGCCTCTTCTTTCTCCGCCTTGCTCAATTTGGCGTCATTGTCGATTTCCACCATTCGGGTGGCGACGTCCGGCATGACGTAGAAGCTGGGGTCCTCATTGCCTTTGGAAAGCTGTTCCACGCCGAGTTCCGTCAGTTCGACGTTGCGGTTTTTCTCATCGATCACAAAATACAGGGGCGCATCGGCGATGTGCATGTTCTTGGATTGCTCCTGCATATAGTGGTTTTCGGCTTTCTGGACGTGGACCTTGACGCCTTCTTCGCTCATGAACTTGATGAGCGGGCGGTATTTGGGCAAGCCGCGGTAAGCGCGCAGCAGGGCCATGCCGGCTTCGCCTTCCTGGTAGCCTGTTTTGCCCTGTTCGAACAGTTTCTTGCCTTCGCTGAGGAAGCCGGTGACCAGTTTTTGCTGGGCGGCCATCAGGCGTTCCACCTGGGGTTTGAGCTCGATATAATCCTGGTCGTCGGCGCCTTGCGAGACCGGGCCGGAGATGATCAGCGGCGTCCGGGCGTCGTCGACGAGCACGGAGTCCACCTCATCGACCATGGCGTAATGGTGTTTGCGTTGCACCATTTCCTCCATGGAGCGGACCATATTGTCGCGGAGGTAATCAAAGCCGAATTCGTTGTTGGTGCCGTAGGTGATGTCGCACAGGTAGGCGTTGCGGCGCTCGGTGGAGTGCGGCCGGTATTTGTCGATGCAATCCACGGTCAGGAAGAGGAATTCAAAAATGGGGCCTACCCATTCGCTGTCCCTGCGGGCGAGGTAATCGTTGACGGTGATGATGTGTACGCCTTGCCCGGAAAGCCCGTTCAGGTATGCCGGGAGGGTAGCCACAAGGGTCTTACCTTCACCGGTTGCCATTTCTGCGATCTTGCCTTCATGGAGGGCCATGCCGCCGATCAGCTGAACGTCGTAGTGGACCATATTCCAGGTGATCTCACCGCCGGCTGCTACCCAGCTGTTGTGCCAGATCGCCTTGTCTCCTTCGATTTTGACGTAGGATTTGCCGGGCCGGGCGGCGAGGTTGCGGTCGTGTTCGGTGGCCGTTACGGTCAGGGTCTTGTTTTCCGTGAAACGCCTGGCGGTCTCCTTGACGACGGCGAAAGCTGCCGGAAGGATTTCCATCAGGACGACTTCGAGCTGCTTGTCCCGTTCTTCACGGAGTTTATCCAATTCGTTGAAGAGGGCTTCCTTTTCGAGGATATCCTCTTCGGCTTCGGCCTGCGCCTTGATGGAGTCGGTATCCGCGTCTATTTCCGACAGGAATTCGGCGATGCGTTCGCGGAACTCGAGGGTTTTGCTCCGCAGTTCATCGTTGCTGAGCTCCCGCAGCCGTTCGAACTGGATGTTGGCCTCATCAACGAGCGGCGTATATCCTGCAACGTCCCGTTCGTATTTTGTGCCGAATAATTTTTTAATGGAAGAACCGATAGATTTGAACATATCTTTTTTCTTTGCGAAGAATCATTCAATTGGGCCTGCAAAGATAATATAACGCTGCGGTTTATAGCGGATGAAAACAGATAATTGCAGATCCCCATTCCACCTAGCCACAACCGTACCAAATCAGCGGTTTATGACAAAATGGCGTATTTTTTAAACAACATGCAACTTTAACAGGTTTTTCCGTTTCACAATAAAATGTACTGTTTCATGCGAACTGCCATAAACCTGAGCCGGATCTGGATTGGACTGACGTTGCTCTCATTGGTCACAGCGTGCGGGGACGGCAAAAAGGATATCCGCGACTATTATTTCCCGATCCGGGACCTGAAGGAGGGGTTGGTTTACGAATACCGGGCTGTCGGAAGCGAACGGTTGGGGCCGGTTTATTGGTATTACCGTTCCTTTTTCCAGCCGGAGGGCGTTTTTCTGACCGGCACTTATTACGAGCAAAGCCTGGAGCCGCTGCAGTTGGTCAGGGAAGAGGCCGTCTCCAACGGCATGTTGCTGGCGGAGCTCTACCTGTACATGCAGGATTCTACCGGTAAGGCCCAACCGCTGAAGGCGGAAGTGCTGGCGGGCAATTCGTTCCCGTTCGAGGTGAAGGATTCCAGCAGCTTGTTCCTGTACAAAGTCCGTTTCGATTTGCCGTCGGATAGCGTGAAACATTCCATTACGGTGATCAAGAACCGGTACTATATGGGCGATACGACCGTTCAGGTCATGGGCAAGACCATACCCTGCGTAAAATTCAAGGTTAAGGAGGCCATTGAAGACGAAATTGCCGACCAGGGCGTTTTAGAACCGGAAACGGACGGCTACGAGCTGTACGCGGAGGGGCTGGGGCTGGTTTATTTTGAGAAAAAACTGGGCCGCCAGCGGGTGGCTTATCGATTGCATGACCGGTACGATATGGAAGAGTTGGTGAAATTGCTGGGCGATGGACCGGCCGGTTCAACGGAATAAGCGAAATTGCGGGTACGGCGCCGTCCGGACAAAATCAATAAAGGATGAAGTTTTTCTATGTCAGGTGGATACCCCGAACAGGTTACGCCCTTGTGTTGATGCTGGCCATGGCGGCGGCGACTTCCGGGCTGAAAGCGCAAATTGCGGCGCCGGACTTTATTTGCGTCACCAACGATACGCTGGTCTGGGAACTGCCGGTGAACAATTGCGGGCCGTTTATTTCGTACCAGGTATTTGCCAGTCAGGACCCCGGCGGGCCTTACAGCCTGATGGCCACCATCACGGACCCGGCGCAGACCCGGTTCTTCAATCCTGCGGGCCAGGGGCAAACCTGGTATTACTACATGCAAAGCCAGTACGATTGCCCGGGGCAGCCGCCCTTGCAATCGGATACGCTCGATAACCTCATCCCCGAGAGCAGCCCCCTGCATTTTGTCACCGTCAATGCCGACAACAGCGTAGCAGTGAGCTGGGAACCGAGCCCTTCCCCGGAAGTCATCGGCTATATCATTTCCCGGCAGAATGCTTCGGGGACCACCATCCTGGATACCGTCTTTTCCGGCCATACCTTTCTGGATACCGATCCGATGGCCAAACCCGACGAGCGGCCGGAGACCTATTTTGTGACCGCCATCGACCAGTGCGGCAATGCCAGCCTGGTACCGCCGCCCCACCAGACCATTTTCCTGGAAACCGGCACGGTAGATCCCTGCGATCAGACGATGGAGCTGACCTGGACGACCTACCGCGGCTGGAATGAGGGCGTGGACCGCTACGAGGTCTGGGTGAGCGCCAACGGCGGGACCTTTACCCTCGACGGCAGCTCGGCCAACCCTTCCTATACCTTTACGGATGCCCGCGACGGCGACACCTATTGCTTTTATATCCTGGCCGTCCAGGTGGGCGGCATGTACACTTCCCGGTCCAATGTCGCCTGCCAGGAACTGGAGGTTTTCCAGCCGGTGCGCGAACTCGCCATCCTGGAAGCGACCGTGACCGGCGACAACCAGGTGGACGTGCGCTGGTTCTGGGACACCACGGCGGACCTTGACGAAGGCTCCATCCAACGGAGCAACCCCGGCGAGGGATTCACTTCCGCACTGACCATCGACCCGAATGCGCCGCGGACCCCGGAGAACCTGTTTTCCGACCCGGACGCCTTACCCGCTGCGGGGCCGGTCGCGTACCAGGTCCGGACGGTTGATGCCTGCGGGAAGCCCGTATCCTCCAACGAGGTGAAGACGATCTTCCTGACCGGCGCCAACAACGGCAGCAGCCGCAATCAACTCGACTGGACGGCCTACCCGGGCAACGTAACCGGGTACCGCCTGTACCGCGTCGATGAGAACGGCTCAACCGAGCAGATCGCCTCGACGGCGGCCGGCGAAAGGTCTTTCGAAGACCTGATCGACCTGTCAAATACGGCCCTGCGCAGCGCCTGCTATTATGTGGAAGCCGAAGTTACGGTCGCCCTGTCCTCGGGCGGGGAACGCGCATTTGTTTCCCGGTCCAACGTGGTCTGCCTGTCCCAAACGCCGGAAGTCTTCATGCCCAACGCCTTTGCCCCCGACGGCAAGAACCGCGTATTCCGGCCGGTGGTGCAGTTCGGCGTCCCGTCGGCGTACACCCTGTCCATTTACGACCGCTGGGGCGGATTGCTGTTCGAAAGCAAGTCCTTGTCCGACGGCTGGGACGGGCGGCACAACGGGCGGCCCCTGCCGCAGGGCGTGTACCTGTACCGGATGCAGCTGACGCAGGAGAGCGGGGCGGAGGTGGAGAAGAAGGGGGTGGTGTTTTTGTTGCGGTAGGGGATTTGGGAAACCTCCGGGGTTTCGAAATCCTGTTTGTTATCAGCGCAATCCGGTCAAGGCATTGCAAAAGACCGAAGATTTTGCATGTTTGCGTTTGTTGCAGTATCTTTTGGGCTTAAAAAAATTCTCTTACCAGATTATTCCTGGAAAAATAAGTTTTTCGATTGCACGGATAGCGCGGGGCTGTTCAATAAAGTGTTTTCTCGCGAAGACGCAAAGATTTGATTTTCAATATGCTGCGCGTGCTGAAAATCCTGTTGACACAAAATTCTGAACGGTCCCGATAGCGCTGATAAAATAGACGCAATGGACAAATCCCTGGACCCTGACCTTCCTACCCTTCGAACGGAGCACAGTTCCTGGCAAACGGAAAGCCGGGGAAAAATTATCGTTTTACCTTCCTATCCGAATGCGTTTATCGGCCGGACACGGCATATTCAGGCTATTGGTGAACTATTGAAAGAAGAAGATAAGCGCCTGATCACCTTATTAGGACCCGGCGGCATCGGCAAAACCCGGCTTTCCGTAACCATTGGAAAGACCCTGAAAACCGCATTCGAGCACGGTGTGTGTTTTGTTCCCCTGGATGCCGTGACGGATCATGAACAGGTTCCGCTGTACATTGTACAAGGACTGGGGCTAAAGGGCAGGCAAAAAGGATTATGGATTCCGGAGATCCTGGATTTTCTGCAGGAAAAAGAATTCCTGCTGATATTGGACAATCTGGAGCAAATCCTGGAATCGGCTTCGTTTATTGACCAGATCATCCGGAATTGCCCGGGCGTGAAAATACTGGCCACCAGCCGGGAAACCCTTGATTTGTCCTATGAAATTGAATACCCTCTGGACGGCCTTAACCGCCCCAATCCAAGGATTTATCCCGACCCGCAAGGGTTGCTGGTATTTGATGCGATAGACCTGTTTGTGCAAAAGGCAAGGGCCGCCCGCCCGGACTTTCAGCTGACCAGAGAAAATTCCAGGACGGTTGTTGAAATCTGCCAGGAGCTGGAAGGCCTTCCCTTGCCGATAGAGCTGGCTGCGGCCAGGATAAAGCTGTTTTCCCCGGAGCTGATCCTTGAACAACTGCAACAGAGTACCAATCTTTTGCGCACGAGGTCAAAGGATGTGATCTCACGGCACCAAACCATCCGAAATACCGTAAAGTGGAGCTATGACCTGCTGAATGCCGAAGAAAAAGAGCTCTTTCAGCAATTGGCCCTGTTCAGAAGCGGATTTACGCTGACCGCGATTGAATCGGTTTGCAGCCATCATGATGCATTGGAGGTTGTCGAATTATTCATCAACAAGAGCCTGATCGTAAAAGGGGAGGAAATTGCCGGCATCCAACGATTCCGGATGCTCAAGGTAATCCGGGATTTTGGGTTGGAGCAGTTGGCTGACAATCCGAACCGGTCAGATTACAATGCAAATTTCACGGCTTTTTTCCTGGATTTTCTGGAAGAAGGCAACCTCAAATACGAAGATGCCGAGCAGAGTAAGTGGATCGCGCTGGTCGGCGCCGAATATGAGAATCTGATCGCGACACTGGAATGGCTGGTCGGCAACCGGCCGGAACAGGCAGGCAGGTTGGGGGTCATGTTCTGGCGTTTCCATCTGAACCGCGGATTCCTCAGAGAAGGCCTGGACATGATCGAAACCCTGTTGAAATTGCACCTTGCAGAAAAAAAGACCAACGCGCAATTGCTCGAAGGGGCCGGGGTGATCGAACAGAACCTGGGGAATTACCTGGATGCGAAGGACTACCTGAAAAGATGTCTGGACCTTTGGCGGGAATTGCGGGATAAAACGGAGATCACCAAGGCACTGAATAACCTGGGTTGGGTGGAATGGCGGTTGGGCAATTACGATCAGAGTATCTCCTATTCCGAAAATGCCATTGCCTTATCCGGGGAACTCGGGGATCTTCAGGCGAAGGCCAAATCCTTGAATAACCTGGCCTGGACCTATATGAGCCAAGGGTTGTTTGAGCAAAAAGAGGAACTGCAACGGCAAATATTGGAAATCCATTCAACTGCAGGGGATGAAAAAGGCATTGCTTTTGCAAAGACCAATTTGGGTTGGGCCTTACTGGAAACCGGTAAAATCACGGAAGCCGAAACCCTCCTTGAGGAGAGCGTCGAGTTATACAAAAAGCTGCAGCATCAACAATTGTTGACCTTCACCTACGCCATTAAGGCTTTTTGCCTGTACGAGCAGCAAAAACCGGAGGAAGCACGGGAATTACTGGAAAAATATTGCCTGGTCCATTTTGAACGGATCGGGGATGTGTGGGGGATTGCATTGTCCCTGGACAAGTTGGGAGACATCTATTGGGAAGCGGATAACTGGCCAGATGCCCGTTCGGCTTTTCAAAAGTCTTTGGCCATCCACCTGAGTACCCATAGCAAATACGGCGCAGCCCGCTCGTCGCTGGGATTGAGCCGGCTCCAATGGGCTGACGGGGAATTTGCGGAAGCCGGACGAACCTTGAATACCTCCCTTACGCTGGCCGCTGAAATGGGGGCCAATCAATTGCTGGCGGAGGGGCATTTTGAATGGGGGAAACGCCATTTGAACAACTCCTCTCACCAGATCGCCCTTACCGGTTTCGCCGTAGCGGATCATTACGCGGCAAAACTCGGCGCGTACCAGTATCAACGGTTCTTCTCCCGGATTACGGCCCAAATCCGGCAGGTGAAGACCGATCTCAAAGATGGTTTGGCGGAGTTCGCCGTTAAAAGCTGGAAACAACAAGGCATCGAAAAATATCTGTCCGGGCCCATTTCCCGGGAAGACCTGGAACGGCGGATCCGAAATTTGCTGGAGGCGGCTCCCAAAACAGGTTCTGCCCCGCAAGCGGCTCTGGAATTCATGGCCGGCAGCGGTCCGTTCAATCAACTGCCGGAAGAACAGGAAGACTACCTGGTTCGTCAGGTCCGGAAAGTGGTGGAACAGCGTATGAGTGATCGCCATTTTACGGTCGATAACCTTTGTCGCGAAATCGGGATAAGTTATTCGCAGCTCAACCGAAAGATCAATGATCATACCGGGCTTTCGGTCAACAAATATATGGTGCTCTTACGCCTCAACCGGGCCAAGGAACTGCTCGCCGATCCGGCTCTCACCATAGCCGCCATCGCTTTCGACACCGGCTTTAAAGATCCGGATTACTTCTACCGGTTATTCAAAAAGACCTTTCAGATGACGCCCGGCGAATTCCGTCAGGCGCAGCTCCGGGAAAAATAGCCGGCCTACCTGGACAAAATGATCATTTTACCGGTACCGACCGGACAATTCGTTCTTTCTACTGGACATTCCTTCCATTTACTGGACAGGGGTTGCATGCCCCTTGCGCCGGCTCTTTTTTGTCGGGATATTTGAATCGTCAACCGTGATTTCAGGACGATATCAACAACTTCATCCTGATTAACCATAAAAACACATCATTATGAACATGCCTATTGACATCGCCACATCCGGCGTACACCACATTGCGATCCGGGTAACGGACATGGCCCGCTCCCGGGATTTTTACCTCCGGAAACTCGGTTTCAAGGCCGTGCTGGATATGCCGGAGTTGATGATCTTCTTTGCCGGTACCACGGCCATCGCCATCAAGGGCCCGGAAGGGAAGGTCAGTGCATCCGACCAGTTCAATCCCTTCCGGGTCGGCCTGGATCATATCGCCCTGGGCTGCGACGAAAGAGCGGAACTGGAAAGAGTGGCCGCAGCCCTCAACGCCCATGGGATCGAGAATACCGGGATCAAACTCGACGAGACCCTGCAGAAGGATTACGTGGCGTTCAAGGATCCGGACCGCATTTCCTGGGAATTTTACTCGGTTTGAACCGGTTCGCCCGGCCTCTGACATTGTTCGTGTAAGGCGCTCCACCACCTCGAACGGATGGCAGAGGCTGTGTATGCTTTGTTATAAGCAACCGCAAACTATTGGACATTTTGCAAAAAGGCAAAAAAAAAATGAGAGAATGAGTTTGTGAGCGCGCGAAACACGATGCTCAATCGCTCTCGCCGGCACTTGATCACCCTCTCTGTTAAATTTTGCCCAGTAGTATGACGCAACCGATTCATTTTGATGAAATCAGAAGAAAAACAAGCTCTAAATAATGGGAAAATGAAAAAACTATTTTCAATTTTAGCGACAGGGTTATTGGCAATCGTCTCCTGCCAACAGCCTGCTGAAAAACAGCAAACACCCGATACTGAAAGCGCCTTCGATCAGGTCGCCGAGACGGAAGCCATTCTGGAAGTTATCGAAAATGAGACCAAATGCTTTTTTGAAGGCAATTATGCATGTTGGGCAAAGAACTGGAGCCACCAAAATTATGCCATGCAAGCCTGGAACAATTCTGACGGGAGTGCCGATGCTGCCGTAGGATGGGACGAGATAAATGCGCAGGGTAAAAACTGGATTGAACAATATTATAAAAACGGAGAAAATATCATTCATCCGGACGTGAAAAAGGAAAAGCCGCAGGTGAAGTTCTTCAATGAAAATTTGGCTTACCTGATCTGGAAGCAATACAATGCAGACCAGGAAAAGAAATTTTACAGGGTCAGTCAGGAGACCCGAATCATGGAGAAGGAATCAGACGGCTGGAAAATTGTAAATGTCTCTGCCTTTTGGGATGTAATGCCGAAAATATCAGTTGATAGCCTGCGAATAGAATAATTCATCGAGCAACGCACTCACGTCTTACGCCCAACCCCGGTGAAGCCGATGTTGTCACGGCAAATTTCGAACCTCTTGTATTTTCCCCGAACTACTCAAAGTTAGCCGGAAAAACTTACCCGCATAGATGAGCATTTCCAATCCATGTTCGATTTCTTTTCTCATGCGTTGCCCGGCGCCTGTATGGCTGCGGCATCGATCATCAAGGGATCAGAGCGTGGGTTAGGGATTGCGAAACCTCCGAGGTTTCGTAATCCTGCCGGGTTAAAGAGGATTACGAAACTTTGAAAGTTTCGCAATCCGGCCGGGTTAAAGAGGATTACGAAACTTTGAAAGTTTCGCAATCCCAAAACCAGGGTTTAGTTTTATGGTGGTTTGAACCTGCTATTGAATTTTTTGAATGATCACCTGGGCATAAGTTTCGTGGGCGGACCCGGGGGCTGTCACTTCACGACCGAATGTGCCTTGATTGGGAAAAGAAGAATAGTGTTCCAGTCTGCAGGTGAAATTGCCGGACGGCACCACCAGCTTACCCACCATCGTTGATCGGGTTGATGCATCATTCTGGGTGCCGCAATACTCCGAACTCCCTTCCATCAGGATATCCGAGGCGCCGCCGACCCTTCTCAAAACAACCTTATGTCTCCCCTTTTGGTAGGCAAAGGCGTAGGCCGTGATGATATAAGTTCCGGGTTGAAGGAACCGGATTTCGTTATTGCCGGTGAGTTGAACGTTTGAGCTGGATAGAACCTCGACATTCAATAACCGTTTGGAATATTCGGCTGCTGTCCCCTGCCAGGATTCGCCCGGATTTTTTTGTTCCTCAAAAATAGCGATATCGAATTTCGAACGCTCGGCATACAAGGCATAAGGCACGCTGGCCAGTTGCTGGCTGCTTTTGAGCGCCGAGTTGTTGTTGATGGTCACTTCCAGCCATTTTGCGCCGCTTGACCAGTCGATAGCGGCAAAATCATTGGAATTGATAGAGCCGATTTGCGCTGTGAACAAGCCGAAGGCATTGACATCTGCGGTTTGGTTCTCCAGAAATTTCTGTGCGCCGTTGGGGCCGCCTTCCAGGATCCGGAATCTCAGACTGATGGTGGTATTGGTCATCGGCTTTCCATCGGCATGACGCGCTACAGCCTGGTAGTTGATGAATTGGGAGGCCTGGCCGAACAGGGTGGACATAGCGGCCAGGAAAATCAGGAGTGTCAGTGTTTTTTTCATAATTTGATGAATTTTAAAGTTTTGGCAATACTTTGATCTTTCGAAATCAGCCGGATGGCGAAATAGCCCGCAGGCAGGTTTCGCACCTGGACCGGTTGGTAATTGAATCGGCCTTGTTGCAAAACCTGACCCGACAGATCCAGGATCTGGTAGGTTTCAAAATCCGGGTACGCAGTCAGGACGGCGAGGTCTTCGGCTGCCGGATTGGGATAACACTTCAAGCCGTACTGCGCTACGAACGGGTCGGAGGTTTCCGTGATGACAAAAGGTGCTTTGTCCCAGGGTTGCAGCAAGCCCTGTGTCACCGGCGACGAGCCGTTGGGCTGAATGGTGGTGACGGCGATCTCGCCCACGGAAAATTCGACGTGCATGGCGGCGCTGGAAATGGAGGCGCCTGCGGAGTTGACAAGGGTTTGTCCTCTTGCCCAGTACGCTGCAAGCAGCAGTACAGGCAGCAATAGTTGCCTTCTGGTCATGATAATGGTGATGAATGGATTTGGTGCCTACACTATCGCTTTCGGCGTTGCGCCCTACTTCTTGGTGGAGCAGTTTCGGGAGGCCTGCGGGTTTATAGTTGAGTTATTTGTAGATCACCAGTTTTATCCTAAAACCTATTTGATTCAAGGTTTGAATAATTCACCGATCTTCTTTAGTCCAAATTGTTTGGCGAGATAAATACTAAAATTAGGAACGGCCCGATCAAGTGACAATTGTTGCCCCGATTCGTGAATAATGCCGCGGACTTCCAACCCAAGTTTAATTCCGGTTGCTTTTGTCTCCAGCACATCTGCTTGAATCAAATAGAAAAAGCCACTACCTTTTTTTAAAGTGCTGTTTCCAGAATCATCAAGCTTTTGGACAAGCTTAATCCTATTATATCCCATACTGGTTTTAAGGTTGAGGTTGCCTTCCTGGGTTTTTACCTGGAGCCCCAATCCAATGCCGAAGTTGATATTGTATTCAAAACTTCTGCCTTTCTCGGAAAGCGGTAACCTATTGACCAGGTCATAGGGTATTGGCCAATCAGATGGAACCTCTAATGAAGTGTCCGCTGAGACGATGTTGAGATCTAAGGTATAATCCAGAACACTTCTCTGGTATTCGGCCATAAACAGTAAGTTGAGCCTGGAGTGTACTTTTTCGTTTGAATTATTTTCTTTTAACTTTAACTTAGGCTGAATAAAAATGCTTAGGTTTTCTCTTGTAATTCGTCGTATTTTTTCTGCTTGAATTGTAATGTACTTAAAAAGAAACGTTGAATCAATTCTTTGAGCATCTATCATACGGAAAGTATTTCTTGCCGAAAAGTTATCGAGAAAAGATAGTGTTCGGAGTTGATAGGCTCCTGCTTCCAATCCGATTTTATTCCATAAATTGTTTGTCTTTGGGGTTTTGCTCGGAAAGATTTCAGGAAGATCAATTTTTAAATCAGCATATAATTCGTTCGTTTTTATGCCATCTAAAAAATCAAAATTGTATCCGATTGAAACGCTGAACGGTGAGTATGCAAAAGTATCCTTTATGGCTTCGTTTTCCTGTGCGGATATGTAAAATGAGCCGTATAATAAAATAATCAGGGTGATGGATTTAATTATTTTCGTTTTCATTATTAATGAATTTATTAGGTGAACCATAATTCAAAGCGGTATACCGTCAAACAACTCCATTTGAATTGTTCTGACAGATTTATTGACTATTCCTGTAGAGTTTGATTACCTCCCCAAATACCGGTTTACCGCCTCCGTTCGATTATTGACCTGCAGCTTTTGGTAGATCAGGTGGATATGTTGTTTGACGGTTCCTTCGGTAATGGATAGCTTGTCGGCGATGAGTTTATAGGGCAATCCGACGGCCAACAGGTCCAACAGTTCAGTTTGACGGGCTGTCAGGGATTCGAAGCTGTCGCGTTCGGCAGTCGGCGCCCGGAAACTGTGTAACACTTTTTGCGCGATCGAGCGGCTCATCGGCGCACCGCCGTCCAGGATTTCCCGGAGGGCGTATACGATCCTCGCGGCGGGTTCCCGTTTCAGGATATATCCATCGGCGCCGGCTTTCAGGGATTCGAAGACTTTTTCGTCATTGTCGAAAACCGTGAACATCAGAAAGCGGATTTCCGGGTAGCGGTTTTTTACTTTGACCATGCACTCAATGCCGCCCATTTGAGGAAGCCCGATGTCCATGATCACGGCGTCAGGGCGGTTGTACATCAGTCCGCCCAGCGCTTCTTCTGCGTTGCCGTAGCTGCCGATGCACTGCATGCCGGGTTCCGTGCTGATCCGCTGGGACAATACTTCCCGAATTTCCGGCAGGTCCTCAACAATACTGATTTTGATCATGGCTTAAGGTTTTTATTCCGGGTTTAGTTTTTCGTTCTGTTCATTGTCCGGCTACAAAATTACACACCCGGAAGTGCTGCTGGGTTATAACTTTAGTTATAGGGAGACCGGAAGGCTCAGTGTTACGATCGTCCCGGCATTCGTTTTAAAATCCACCGACCCGCCGACTGCCTCCATCCGCCTGCGGATATTTCTTACGCCGTTACCGCCTGTGCGGAGATGATGCAGGTCGATGCCGCTTCCGTTGTCTTGAATAATGATCCGAAGAAGATCAGGTTGCACCGAAAGCGTAAGGTCGACTTCAGACGCTTCGGCATGTTTGACGATGTTATGCAGCGCCTCCTTCACGGAGAGCAAAACGTTACGCCTTTGGGCGCCGCTCAGTGGCAGGTCGGGCAGGCTTTCGGGCACTTCAAAGCGGCACAGGAGCCGGTTGATATCCAGGTACTCATAGGCGTACCCCTGGAGGTGGGCAACCAGGTTGGCGAGGGTGTCGTTGTCGGCATTCATGGCCCAGATGATATCGCTCATTTTTTCAAGCAATTCTCCTGCGGAATGGTATATGCGGCTGATGTTTTGCCGGAAAGCGCCCGGTTCCTCTTTTTGCAAGGTGTCGTCGCTCAGAAAACGGATGATGGACAACCCCGCACCGAGGTCGTCGTGCAGTTCGGCGGCGATGCGGTTGCGTTCTTCCTGCAGGGCTTTCTGCCGTTCGAAAATACGCTGTTGTTCCCGGAGCTTGCGGCGCAGGTAAAAGCGGAAAGCCAGGTATATCAAGCTGATTGCAGTAAGGATAACTGATGCCCTGAACCACCACCTTTGCCACCAAGGCGGGTTGATGACCAATGAGAGGATCTTGGGTGTGCCGGCTACCCCGTTGGTATTCACACCGACCATTTCGAGTTGATAAGCTCCGGGCGGCAATTGGTGGTAGTTGATCGTTTCGCCGTTTTCCAGTTCCTGCCAATCCTTTTCATAATTTTTGAGCCGGTACCGGATCGTACTGAATTCCGGAAGATAGAACCCCACAGCTTTGAGGCGGAAGGAAAGGTTGTTCTGGAAATGGGCCAGATTAATGCGGGTCGCTTCCGAGGCCACGGGAGTCCCCCGGTAAGGCTCGTTATCGATTTTAAATTCATCGATGTGGATGGGCGGGCCGTAAGGGTAGGGTTTTACCTTATCCGGGTCGAACACAACAGGGCCTTTGGCAGTGCCGAACCAGATGTGGCCGTCAGAGGCGGTGAGGGCGGCGAAAATTGAAAAAGAATTGGACGGCAATCCATCCTCCGCCCGAAAGTTAAAACTGGAATCCGTTTTTGCATTGAATGAAAAAAGACCTTTCCCCGTCCCGACCCAGACTTGCCCGTTGGAATCGCCGGTTATGGACATTACGCCAGTTTTGTGCAGCAGTGAATTCTCAGTGGGAAAGGTAATTTGGTTATCACCCCAATTCCACAGCGCTAAACCTTCCGAAGTGCCGAACCAGGTTCTTTTTCCGGTTGAATCTTCCCAGACATCCAATAAAACCGAATTGAAGGGCAACAGGCGTTTCCAGGCGGAAGGTGTACGTTCAAAAGCAACTAAATGGCTGGAGGTTTGGGCATATAAATAGCGGGCATTGCCGATGAAAGCGAATGCGTTTTTCATGTTTTCCTCGAACGCATTTTCTTTTATTTCAAGCAAACCGTTGTTGATACAGCCTTCATAAATTCCTTGTGTGGTGGATAAAAGAAATTCATTTTTTTTCAAAAACCGGATATGGTGGAGGGCGCCCGCTTTAATGGGAAATTCCACCCAACGCGTTGTTGCCGGATTTAGAACGTACAGAGATTCCGTGCCTGTCAGCCAGATGTTCCCGGATGGGTCGCAAATGATCTGATAACGGATATTGAAGCTTTTTCCGGTATCCATCAAATAGGGGATTTTCTTCAGGAATGCGCTGTTTCTGTCAAAAACAAATACGCCTTCTTTTTGGGTTGCGCACCAGATATCTCCTGAAGTATCTTCCACTATGGATGTAATAATCGGTGAAGGTGTATTATTCTTAATGCCAGGCGCCACAAAGGGCGCCTGATCCAGGTTGGCATATTCTATACTCGGGTTTTTGTCATGTGCCAGCCAAAGGGTTTTGTCCCTATCGATCAACAGGCCGCGTAGGTTCGTTTCACGAAGATGGAGAACAGGCGCATCTTTCGCGGCGACAAAGGTCATTTTATATCGGTCAAAGAAAACGGGCCCGCGGTCTTTTTCCAATAATAGCAGGTACTGCTTATTGAAAACAGCCCCGTTTCGGATATAGGTGTTTTCCTGGTCAGGGAGGCTATAAAAGACCGGGTTTCCCGGATTGGACGGGGAAAAGGCAATCAGCCCCTTATTGGAAAAAAGCCAGGTGAGGGTGTCATTCTCAATTAGTCCGCCGACGGTCTCGATTGAGCGCCCAAGCGGATCTTTTTTTAACAGCGCCTCCCTATGCCATTCGTCTTCGGCATTTTTTGTAAACAATTCAAATCCTGAATCAAACATCCAGGGGAAGCCGAAGATTCTGTTAATAGCGCCGTCAGAAGAAGTGCTTGTTACAAAGCGAATACTGTTTGTTTGGATGACCGGTTGATAGGCTTGGCTTGGAATATTATACTTGTAGATCTTGTTATCAACGCAAAGCCAAAGGTTGTCATCCTTTTCGAGCTGGATTAGTTGGTAACCTTCCGTTAGGTAATTCTCCAACAGGTCGTCACATAATTGAAAGGCGAAAAAGTCATTGGAAGTCCGCCGGTATTGATTGACGGCATTGTAGGAAGCAAACCAGATATTGCCCTCGCGGTCCTCCTCAAAATTGCTTTGAATATTGTCGCCGAGCAGGCCGTCGGCAGTGGTCCAGGAAGTCAGGGATATGCCGTCCGACCGGAAAACCCCTTTGAGTGAACTGATCCAGAGAAACCCCCTGGAATCTTTTTTAAGGAAATAATGGTAACCGCTTTCCAATCCGTCCTTTTCACTGATGGATTGGAAGTACAGGGTTGCCGGCTGGGCGGTCAGGTTTGCATTGAACAGGGCAGCCAAAAAAATAAAGGCCAGGTGTTTACCCATAAGGTTTAGGTTATGAGGTAAAGATACCTGTATCCTGGAAATAACTATGCCTGAATGCTAAATGCCCAGATTTGAGATATATATGCTCCAATTGCGCGAGCCGAATGATTCATTGTGAAACTTTCGGCTCGCATTGAAAAACTATTATAATAACACTATGTCAATCGCTTTTTCAAAGATGGGCCGGATTATTAAACCCGACAGGAATTAATTGATAAGCCTTAGCATATTGAAAACCAGGCAAGCTTATAAAGCTCTTTAGGCTTCAACCCACCCAATATTAAAATGTCCAGTAGTGTGGAATTAGAGTCATTCTTTTTATTGAAGGTAAAATGACTCATGAATGAATTTAAAATTGATCTCCTATAAAATTTGAACGAATCAAAACTGAGCAGATCAATTTCATATTCTATGGAAACTATAAGGAAGTTATTTATTGATTAACAGAATCCGCTACGCCATAATGACTCCAATTGTGGTCCTAATTCTTGCCATTCAGAATAAAAGTTTTGACTTTCTTCTAATTTTTCAAGTCCAATTTTTTTCTTTTTTTCTGGGGGGCCATCTGTCCAAATTGGAGGGCACGGTATCGTGTTTTCACCCATAGATAATTCGGCTTTACCAGAAATAGAAAAGGAAAAAACCTCTTTATTAGGTTGAGTCGGGTGCATTAGAGAGGTGCCTTGTAAAAATAATTCTTGGTAATTTTTAATTAAACCATTTATTTTTATATCGGAAATGTATGAAAAACAAAAAGAACTATTTTCTGGCATATGAATATCATTCATTAGGTTTAAGTATCGGAATGTGATTTCGTCTAACCTGTTTGTTACATTATTAAAAGAATGACCTTGCTCTTGCTTTGGTTCGTAACAATCGGCTATGTACCTTAGTTTATCAGTAATTCTATCCTTGTAAAGTGCAAAGATTCTTATCTTTGCAGAATTAATTGGGTCACCCGGAATTCGACCAATTGTTTTAAATGCTAATCCACTTACTGGGCAGTTCCCTCCTGTGGATAGCTTTAAAAGACAATCAAGTTCCGAGCTTTTTAAGATAACACCACCTTCATGTTTCATTTCTCAAGAGTTTAATTATTAATAATCAGTTCCCAATATCCTCCAGGAAAAAGATATACTTCTCCCATGCAAGAACATCGCAAAACTAGGTCATGCGGGGTTGCTTCATTTTATAACTTTGGTTATAGTCCTGCAGTAGAGACGGCAATGGACAAACAAAGGTTACAATGAGGCCGAAAAAAATTAATTCAGGATTTTTGACACTAGTTCATAAATGAAAAACGTCATTCAACGAGGAGGGTAGGATAGATTTCAGGATATTTGTTAAAACAACGAGGAAAGATTAATTGGTTCCTTCATGTTCAAATATTTTTAATCTGATTCGATACAGGTCGCCTATTTTTTATTTTTCATAATCAATACCAAACAACGCGATGTTTAATCCGGTTGAAAGGTTTGGCAAAAATTTTTTGTTAAAATTTTTTGATCCCCGGATAATGCGAAGAAGCAAAAATTGGTCACGCGGTATTTTTTGGTTTGCCAGTGAAAGGTTGATCCACTGCAATTTTATTTAGGAGTAGGCCAAGTTAGGGATTGCGAAACCTCCGAGGTTTCGTAATCCTGTTAGGGAATCTCCAAGGTTTCGTAATCCTGCCGGGTTAAAGAGGATTACGAAACTTTGAAAGTTTCGCAATCCGGCCGTCCAAAACCGTACACAGCCTGTCCAGAACCGTACACTTTATCGCATGGGTTTTTGATTTTATTATTTGATAATCATGTTGTTACGTAAATGGCATGATCATTGGGGCCATTTCCGAAACAGCCAACCATGTTCCTTCACGCCCTCAAGATCACCCTCCGCAGCCTGGTCCGGCAGGGGGGCTATACGCTCATCAATATCCTGGGGATCACCCTGGGATTCACCTGCTGCCTGCTCATCGGGACCTACATGCACTTCGAGTTGAGTCACGATCAGTACCACGCCAAAAAGGACCGCATTGTGCGGATGGCGGCCAGGGTGGACGGGGCTTCCTTCGAGAACGGCATCGCCAAGGTGACCTTCAACTGGGGAGAGGCCGCCAAAACGGATATCCCGGAAGTGGAGAAGGTGTGCCGGTTCTTGTCGTACGGAGAAGCGCTGGTGCAGATCGGCGACGAAAGGTTTTACGAGGAAGGCGGGTTATTTGCCGATTCGACGGTGTTCGATGTGTTCAGCTGGCCACTGAGCGAGGGCGACCCTTACCAGGCGCTGACCAAGCCCAACAGCATCATCCTGACCAAACCGATGGCCGAACGGTGTTTTGGCGACCGCGACCCGCTGGGGCAGGTCATCCGGTTGGATAATGAAACCCAGTATACCGTGACCGGCGTGATGCCGGCCATCCCGGAGAATTCCCATTTCAACTTCACGTTCCTGGCCTCCATGTCGTCGTACAGCCACCCGAGTCTGCTCGACTGGGTTCGCTGGAACCAGTTCTATACCTATATGCTGCTGGAACCGGGCGCCTCCCGGGAATCCGTCGCCAAAAAAATGGATCGCATCCTGGACGGCCACCTCGACGAAGAGAACGCAAAGGCCACCTATCCCCTGCTGCAGCCCCTGACGAGCATCCACCTGCGCTCGAACCTGTTCCGGGAATTAAGTGTCAATTCAGATATCCGGTACGTGTATATTTTCGGCTCCATTGCCTTGCTCATCCTCGTGATTGCGGCGCTCAATTTCATCAACCTGTCCACTGCGCGGGCGGCGGCCCGTGCGCGGGAGGTGGGCGTGCGCAAGGTGACGGGCGCGTCCCGGTGGAGCCTGATCGAAAAATTCATGGGCGAGGCGCTGATGGTCTGCACGATCGGCGCCGGGCTGTCGGCTGTGCTGGCGAAATTGCTGCTGCCGTCGCTGAACCTGATCCTGGGGTCCAACCTGCAGATGAACTGGCTGGACAATGGGTGGTTACCCGGCGGATTGCTGGCCGCCACCTTGCTGACGGCGCTGCTCTCCGGGTTTTACCCCGCCTTCGTGCTGTCGTCGTTCAAGCCGGAAAATGCCATCAAAGGCGAATCGGCCCATTCGGGCAATGCGCTGCTGCGGAAGGGGTTGGTGGTGTTCCAGTTCCTGATCGCGAGCCTGCTGATCACGGCGGCCATCACGGTGAACGACCAGTTGCAATATATCCAGCACAAGAACCTCGGATTCAACAAGGAACAGATCCTGGTGGTGCCGATGGCGGGCCCGGAAAGTCTGCGCAAAGCCGATGCCATGAAAGCGGAATTCGCGCATGTTTCGGGGGTGTTGGACGTATCCCTCTCCGCCAACCGGCCGGGCGGTACGGATTACGGCGTGCCCTACCAGGCGGTCGGCGTGGATCCCAACCAGCAACCCGCCATGCGCTGTCTGGTGGTGGACGACGACTTCCTCGATACCTACGGCATGGAACTGGCTGCGGGGCGCGGCTTTTCCAGGGATATGCCCACCGATTCGACCGGCTACCTCATCAACGAGGAAGCGGCCCGGCAACTGGGCTGGACGGGCGATTCGCCGGAAAGCGACCCGCTGAACCAGCAAATGGCCATGCCCGCCATCGGCCGCCCGGCAGGACCGGTGCTGGGGGTGGTGAAGGATTTCCACTTCCGATCGATGCACGAACAGATCTCGCCGCTGTATTTCTTCAAGCAGCCCGCGTGGTTCTCGCAGTTCTCAATCAAGCTGGATGCCGCCCAGGTGGACGAGACCCTGGCCGGGTTGACGGAGGTGTGGCGTAAATTCGAGCCCGAATTCCCGTTTGCCTACAACTTCTTCGACGAGCAATTCGACAACCTCCACCAGCGGGAGGCCAATACGGCGCGGGTGGTGCGCTGGTTTACGCTGATCGCCATTTTGATCACCTGCCTGGGGCTGTTCGGCCTGTCGACCTATATGGCGCAACAGCGCAGCAAGGAGATCGGCATCCGGAAGGTGTTGGGCGCCACGGTGCCGGGCATTATCGGCCTGTTGTCGAGGGATTTCCTCAAGCTGGTGGCCATCGGTCTGGTGCTGGCCATCCCGGCGGCCTGGTATTTCCTGAGCAGCTGGCTGGACAATTTCGCCTACCGGATCGACCTGAGCTGGTGGATCTTCGCCCTGACGGCCGCTGCCGCCCTGCTGATCGCGCTGGCGACGGTGAGTTATCAGAGTGTTCGGGCGGCGCTGATGAATCCGGTGGATAGTTTGCGGGATGAGTGATTGGGGGGA
>JACJYC010000019.1 GCA_020636325.1 Lewinellaceae bacterium | reverse complement strand
TCAGCGTGGCAGCATCCACCACGCCTCAGCGTGGCAGCATCAAGCATCCAGCTACAACTCCCACCCCCGCCTGTACTCCCGCGTCAGATACTGGTTCGCCTCTTCGTCATTGGTGATCAGCGTCTTGTCAGAATCGTACTCGATCCGTTTGCCGGCGCGCAGGGCTATGGCTGCGAGGTTGATGGTTTCGGTGATGGTGGCTGCGTTCTGGAAACTGCCGGGAGATTCCTTTTTGTCCAGAATCGCCTGGACCCATTCATCGCGACCGCGGTCCGGATCTTTGTCAAGCGTTTTCTTGCCCGGGTAAGCGGTCATGGCCGAAGCCGGGATGATCTCCGGATTCTCGCCCCGGAAGCCGCCGAGGATCTTACCTTTGGTACCCACGAACATGAGCCCTTCCTCAGGGGTGTCGCGGCCGTCGGCTTCCAGTTCGGGCGGCGGGAACGGCTTCATGCCGCCGTCGTACCAGTACAGGTCGAATGCCGGGAGCGAGCGTTGTTCCGGGAATTTCAGCTGGATCATGCAGGAGTAGGGGAAGGCGACCTTGTTGACTACCGGCCTGCAGACCCCGTCGACGGCGGTGCGGGTGACGGTGCCGAAAGACTTGGCGGCCACCGGCGCCCGGTCGATGCCCAGCGTAAGGAACAGCGGGAACAGGCTGTAATGCCCCATGTCGGCAATGCTGCCGCCGCCGAAATCGTACCAGCCGCGGAAGACGTTGTTGGTGTAATTGGGGTGGTAAGGCCGGTCGGGTACGGGGCCCAGCCAGAGATCCCAGTTCAAGCCTTCCGGGACGGGCGGCGTGTCCGTGGGATTGCTGGTCCACTGCGGCCATACGGGGCGATACGACCAGTTGTGGATTTCCCGCAATTCGCCGATGACGCCGTCGTCGATCCACTGTTTGATCAGGTCGTATTCCGGCCGCCGGCTCCAGGCCAGCAGGTGGGTGATGGCGCCGGTTTTCCGGGCGGTTTCCACCACGAGTTTCCCTTCCCGGATGCGGTTGGCAATGGGTTTGTGGGTCACTACGTGTTTGCCTTTTTTCATGGCGGCAATGGCGATGGTGGCGTGCAGGTGGTCGGGCGTCATGATCTTGATCGCGTCGAGGTCTTTTTCCCGGTCCAGCAATTCGCGGAAGTCTTCGTAAGCGGGGCAGCCCCTGTAACTTCCCGAAGGCATATTGGAGCCGTAGTATTTTTCCACGTAGGCCTGCCCCATATCCCGGCCGCCTGGTATGCCTTTGACGTCGGCGCCCCAGGTCTTGTCGCCCAGCGTTCCGCGAATATCGTTGAGGAGGCCGGAGGGCGACCAGTCGAGATAACCCATCGAGAACCGGTTGGGGTCGCAGACGGCGACGACCTGTACCTGCGGATTGCTCAGCAGGCTGCCCATTTCGCGGAGCCCTTGCGTGCCGCAGCCGATATTGGCGATGGTGATCTTGTCGGAAGGCGGTACAAATCCCGGCCCGCCCAGTACATGGCGGGGTACGATGGTAGCGGCGGCGGCAGTAGCGGCCAGACTGACGAATTCACGCCGGTTGAGGGAATGCTTTTTTTTCATGTCGTTGGTTTTTCCTTGAATGCGTAAATTAGGGGAAATCGGGGAGAGTTGCAAGGGTTCGGTCGTTTTCCCCAGCGTGCCGGTGGCGTGCAAACGATCTATTCGAGCGAGTAAACCAGGAAGGTGAACAGTCCAAGGCTCGTTTGGAGGATCGTCGGGTCCATGATCTCAAAATCCTGCCTGTGAAGACCACCATTGGCTTTGACGCCCAACCGGATTAGAACTGCCGGGATTTTATATTTCCTGAAAGTAGCAAAATCATCCGAGCCAAGCCTCAGTTTATGTGTATTAATGGGTCTTTTCAGAAAGGCGCTTCCCCATTTTTTAACCGATTCAGTAAGCACAGGGTCGTTCACCAGGACGGGAATGGCCTGTTCACGGACCCGGTAGATCAGCACCTTCTTATCGGCGTAACGAGCTGAAAAATTGGCTATCAGAGAATCGATCTTTTCTATGCTCCTGACTTCATGAACCGGATTAAATGTCCTGAAATTTCCAAAAACCTTTACTTTTTGAGGCAGGACGTTGACCGGGGTGCTATCGGGGCTCGATGTGATGATATTGGACCACCGGAGCAGGTATTCGCCTCCAGCCGAACAGCTTTCTACCTCCTGTTCAATCTCCGATCGCATATTTTCCCAGATCTCCAGCGGATTGATGTTTGTCTTATCCGCAATATGCCCGCCTTTAAGCGCCGAAGCGTCGATATAGATTCTCAAGATCTCGCTCGAAGCCTGCGCCGTACCGCTGCGCACCTCCACCTGATGATTCGGTACATCCGGACTCACGTGTTGTCCCAGCGCCACTATTTTTCCGTAACGGGAAAGATCTTTTCCGGCAAGCATTGAATCCAATCCGCTCGGGGCCCGTTCTTCGCTTGGACTGAACAGGAACAGCACGGCTTTCCATGGGATTTTCTTTTTCTTTTTGTTTTCCAGCAAAATTTCAGCCAGACTACAGGCGACGCTCATGCCTGTATTGTGCCCGCAGGCATGCCTGACCATCGCCAGCGTGGAATCAGTGGGAGGGTAATAGAGCCCGTCAATTTCGGGCCGCACGATCAGTGTGCGCCCGCTTTTGGGGTCGCCTGGAATTTCGACAAACAATCCGGTTCCTGCCATGGTGTCAAAAAGGATGTTTTCAGCGCCGAACCGATTCTGAAGCGTTGTAAAATGAGTGATCAACCTGCCTTGGGTCCGGTATTCCTGCCAGCCGACCTCCGCACATGCATTGAATTCGCGCCAGAGACTTAAGGTCTCATCATATTTCTCAATGCTCGCACGGTTGCAAAACAGCCGCAGACCTGTGGTGTCGGTGGGTTCGATTTGGAATATGACAGGGCCTGCCGGATCAGCCGAAAAGGGTTGAAGAAAGCAGCATAAAGCGACAAAAAAAATGGGCGCAAGGATGAATGGTTTCATGATTCGAAAATTTGGATAGATGAACGAAATAGTTTGACAAGTGAATGAGCGATATAAGCTTCAGGCCGTTTTTTGAAAATCGTTACCTTTGTAAGAGCGCTCGGAAATACTTTTCAAGGCCTAAGGTGATACCGACAAACCGGACAAGCAAGGACAAACTGCAAGACAAACCAGGACATTTCAGGGCCGGAACTCCGGTCTAAAAAGGAAACCACAATGGATAACCGCGAAAGAGAAACCGAGCTTCGGCTGTTAAGGGAGGTCATGCAATGGACTGGACTCCAGACCGGTATTTTTGACCTCGGCAAGAGGGATGCCTATACGGAAAAGGATTTTCAGCATCTGGAGGATTTTCTGCTTTCCAGGTTTCCCGGAAACGAAAAGCTGAAAAGGGAAAATATCTACGGTTATATCAGCGCAAAGAGTTTGCACAGGTTTTGGAAAAGCGAAGAAGAAAAAGGTGGCGACGTCCGGAAAATTTTATCGGTCATTGCAATCTCCAACCGCAATCCTTTTGTCGACATACCCGTCCGGCGAAGTGGCGAACACTATAAGCCGGTAGTGGATCTGTGGGAAGAATACCGGAAAATCCCGGCTGCTGAGCCGGAAGCTGCCCCGGCGACGCCAGAAAAAATCGGCAGGTTCAAAAAACAAGCTATGCCCATGTTGCTGGCTCTGGGGTTTTTGTCCTTTGTGTTTTTAGGCCTGTTCCTTTTACGGGAAAAAGCGGCAGGTTGGCACGGCAGCAGCCCGGTGGCAGAATGGGACCTGTATTTCAGAATGCGCGACGAAGCCCGGCTTTGGAAACATCCGAAACTGACCTTTTATAAACCGGTTTGGGATAAGGAAGATGCCTATATCGTGAAGGCAACCGGACTTTACAGGAAAAATGACGGGAGTTACGACCCCGATTCGGCTTTTTCCCATACCGGAAAAGCGGTGAAATTGGGCGAATTTTTACATTTTGACCTAAAGCCCGACGACGAATCCCTTTACCGGGTATTCGGCAATTTTCACGCAAAAATCTATGTAGGTACGGAATTCAATATCACCGAAAAGGATAGTTATCCCTATTTGGGTTTCGGAGGTGGCATTTCGGGCTACCGGAACGATAAAACCAGCAATAAACAAAGCGAATTTATAATTTATTGCAAATATCCTGGTCTGCCGGCCCAATCCGATGACGAAGTTCTGAACGAAATGGCCCGGTATGTGAATACCGATGCTATCCAGGGCCGTTTGCAGCAATCCGGGGATCCTGATTTAAGAGGGCTCATTCAACTCCAGTCCTTGAGAATGAACCATTGATACCTGAAACCATAACCTGTTTTGGGAAACCGGCAGGAATGCAGCATTTTAGAGCGGAAAATGAACTTTCCAAAAACACTTTATATGGCCAGTTCTATCGAGGATATCAAGGCTCGCTACCCGCTTCCGGTTTACAATTTCAAGGTGAAAAGCAATGCCTTCACCCACTCTCTCCCTCCCTCGCGCTCCCCGTCTTTGCCCTTTTTGCAAAAATGTCCAGCAGTATGCGTAGCGACCCTTAAAAAACCGGAAAATAAATCCAAAATCTGTTAATTATTTGCTTACCCAGGCATATAGCCTTACTTTTAATGATTTGAATACCAATAAGTGCTTACAGATGAAAAAGAAACTTAAATTCCTGGGTATCGAATGTGAAGTATCCATCAAAAAAAAGCAAAAGCCGAAGAAAACAGCGCCGGTTGAAACGCTGGCTGTAGCCGAGAATGCCAAACTGAATTTCGGACCGGGCCCCAATTGGGCCAAACCCGGAGCGGATTGGTACAGCATTGACGTTGACCCTCAATTGGGCGATATCGTCGTGGATTTCCAGCAATTTGAAAACCTGCCGTTCAAATCGAATTCCATCCAATGCGTGTACGGTTCCCATGTTTTTGAACACATGAGCATTTTTGTGACACCCCTGATTTTTAGCGAGATATACAGGGTACTGAAAAAAGGGAGCATTTTCAGGCTGATCCTGCCAGATGCTGAAAAAAGTATCCGGGAATACCTGAATGGCAATAAAGAGTTTTTATTGTTCAAAAGGCGGAAAGAAAGGGCTAGAAAGCATTACAACCGGGAATACACCCTGTTTGAGTGCATGAAAGAGGATTTTCTATCCCCGAGCGGACAGGTTGACCTCCTGGGTGAGAATGCCTTGGCCCACCAGAATGCCTGGGATTTCAACACCATAAAATCCGACCTGGTCACTGCGGGCTTTGAACCGGAAAAGGTTAAAAAAATGGATTTCCAAAAGAGTCAGAGTGATCTTTTTGACTTTGAAGGCACATACCGGTCGGAAGCCAACGAAGATTACCGGTCGCTGTACGTGGAAGCCGTTAAATAACCCGATCCGGTTGGCGGCAAACCCTTATTTTTGACCATGCTGAATCCACATGCTATCTCAACCGACCCGCCCATGCTGCAAACCGAAAGGCTGCTCATCAGGCCGTTATCCTATCGGCAACTCCTCCTGTATGTCCGCCCCGGCCCTGCACTAGAGCATGACCTCGGCGTGAAACCCCACCCCCGAACGCTCCCGGATGAGCTCAGGGAAGCCCTCGAACAGGTTATCCTGCCCGGCGTCGCCCAATCCGGCGGCCATTATCTGTTTTCTACTTTATGGACGATCATTGAGCGCACCGGGCACGTGATGGTCGGCGATCTGTGCTTCAAAGGACCACCCAACGAACAAGGGGAAATAGAGGTCGGCTACGGAACCTATCCGGATTTCCAGAACAAAGGGTATATGACGGAAGCCCTCGGCGCCGTCATCCAATGGGCCATGCACCAACCCGGCGTAAAGGCTGTATTGGCTGAAACGGAAAAGGATAACCTGCCCTCGCACAAAACGCTTCTGAAGAATGGGTTTGCAGCTTATCAAGAGGTGGATCAGATGATCTGGTGGCGATTGGTTAAACCCCTGATTGCTTAACTTACATACCCAAAAGTTCTTGTCATGCAACACAGTTTTTTTCTCGCACTCCTGTTCTGTATCAGTGCAATTCTGCCGCTAACGGCGCAAAATGAGGCTAACGGGCCGGATAGCAAGCGGGCAATACTGGCCGAGGTCGGGCGTTCCCTGCGGTGGTGGGATGAGGGCGTGAGCAAAAAACCGTATTCCTGGTACCGGTCGGAAGACGGCCTTCGGATGGCGGAGAATATCCTCTCCTGGCAAGACAACGGGACCGGCTGGCCCCTCATGAGCACCGTCCGCGAACCCTTTACCGGCGATATGAGCAAAGCCGGGCCTTGGGGCAAGAAAGCGGCCCTGGTGAAGGCGACCGTCAATGAAATGCGCTTCCTGGCGCGGGGATACGTCGCTACCCGGGACGAACGCTACAAAACGGCCGTCCTCGGCGGATTGGATTATATCCTGGAAGCCCAATTGGAAACCGGGGGCTGGCCGCATTCCTATCCTTACCGCATGACCGATTATTCCCATTACGCCACCTATAACGACGATGTCATTCCGGATATCCTGGAATTCCTGGATGAGGTGGTGAAGTCGCCCGATTTTGAACCGGTGGACAAGGAGAACCGGCTGCGCGTGAAAACCGCTTATGAAAAAGGGCTGGAATTCATCCTCAAAAGCCAGATCGTGGTCGACGGCAAGCCTACAGCCTGGGCGCAGCAATACGACGAAGTGACCCTGGAGCCGAAGCCCGCCCGCGCCTTTGAACCGGCGGCCATTTCCGGCGGAGAAAGCGCCTCAGTCCTGCATTTTCTGATGAGCGTCCCCAAACCCTCACAGGAGGTGGTCCGGGCGGTGGAAGCGGGCGTGCAGTGGTATCGGGATGTGCAGATCGAAGGACTGGAGCTGGTGCAAACGGCCGATGACCGGACCGTGCAGCCCAACCCTGAAGCGCCGCCGATATGGGCGCGTTATTACGAGATCGGGACGAACAAACCCATCTTTGCCGGCCGCGACGGAATAATCCGTTACAGCATGGCGGAGATCGAGCAGGAGCGGCGACGGGGTTATGCCTGGTATAACTACAACGGAACCGCCGTGTTCAACCGGTATGCGGAA
The DNA here is from genome assembly GCA_020636325.1 of Lewinellaceae bacterium. Taxonomy (GTDB): domain Bacteria; phylum Bacteroidota; class Bacteroidia; order Chitinophagales; family Saprospiraceae; genus JACJYC01. The sequence continues at coordinate 106,469 of JACJYC010000019.1, read as the reverse complement.
TGGAAACACGAAAGAAAATGGGATAACCTGCCGCCGACCAATATCGATGAATCTCAGGTACGTAACTACACCTTACCTGATCCGCTGGTGATGCGGAATGGGCAGCCGGTCAGCTCGGCGGCCAAGTGGGAACAGGCGCGCCGCCCGGAACTGCTGAAGCTTTTCGAGGAAAACCAGTTCGGAAAAACGCCGGATGCGGCCGTCAATATCGCCTATGAGGTTGTGGAGCAGGGCGTGCCCGGCATGGGCGGTAAATCCCGGCGGACCCAGGTGCGGATCCGTTTCCCGGACCGGCCGGACGTGTCGCCCATCCATGTATTGCTCAATGTGCCCGCCGACGCCGAAGGGCCGGTGCCGACCTTGCTGCACATCAGCTTCTCGCCCAACGCCCTGTTGTTTGATGAACCCGGCATCGACGAGGGCATGGCCTGGGACCGTCGGCTGGAAGCTCCGATACCCGCCCGCGAAGCGCGCCTGCTGAAGGACACGCGGCCCGAACACTTCATCGACCACGGCTACGGCATCGCTACGGTCTATTACGGCGATATCGAGCCCGATTTTGACCACGGCGGCAAATACGGCGTGCGGGCTTTATTCAATTCAACCGGCGTGCGGGAGCCGGATAGCTGGGGCTCCATGGGCGCCTGGTCGTGGGGGCTGAGCCGGATCGTGGATTACCTGCTGACCGACCCGGCAGTAGCCGGCGACAAGATCGCGGTCTCCGGTGTTTCCCGCCTGGGGAAGGCCGTGCTGTGGGCTGCTGCCCGGGATGAGCGGATTGCCCTGGCCATTCCCCTGGTTTCGGGTGAGGGCGGGGCGTCCATCAGTCGCCGCAACTATGGCGAGACGGTGGCCGACCTGACCAACCCCGCCCGCTACGATTATTGGTATGCCCCGAGGTATGCCGACTACGCCTTTGACGTGGATGCGCTGCCGGTGGACGGGCATATGCTGCTGGCCTTGATGGCGCCGCGCCCGGTCCTGCAGATCGTCGGCTCCACGGACACCTGGTCGGACCCGGCGGGCGAGTGGATCTCCGCCAAAGCTGTTTCGCCGGTTTATGCCCTCTACGGCCTCGAAGGCATGGCTGCCGACCCCGATCCGAAACCCGGTGAACGGGTCTTGCACCACATTGGGTACTTTATGCACGACGGCGGGCACACCGTATTGCCGGAGGACTATGAGGTGATGACGGATTTTATGGATAGGCATTTTGGTGTGAAGGGGGAGCGGAAATGAAGAAACAATAAAAACAGCGCCGATGCAAACGCCGCGTACATCCTGGAAAATCACCTTCAACCGGAAGTATTTTTTACTGGCCGTCCTCTTTTTCATGGTGGAGGTCCTGATCGCCCTCTATGTCCACGACGATTTTATCCGGCCGTACGTGGGCGATTACCTGGTCGTTTTCCTGATCTACTTTGCCGTGCGGGCTATTTTGGAGGGGCCCGCCCTGAAGACCGCTGCCGGAGTGTTGTTGTTTGCCTACACGATCGAGGTATTGCAATATTTCCATTTCGTGGAAAGGATCGGGCTTGGGCATAATCAACTTGCCAGGACCGTTATCGGCATGGGGTTTGAATGGTGGGATATGCTGGCGTATACGTTGGGGGTGGGGACGGTGGTGGTGTGGGAAAAGAAATTTGGGGCTCAAAATTAAACATGAAATCCGATGGAATTCTGGAATAAAAAAGTGAACGTAAGTAAGGAAGCGGCTCAGATGCAGATTTCGATCATCAGTAAATTCAGCCCTGAAAAGCGAATGAAGATCGCCCTTGATTTTGCCAATATGGGCATTGACCAAACCAGGAAATGGTTGAGGGAAAAATATCCGAATATATCGGACCTTGAACTGAATCTTGAATTTGTCAGATTAATATATTATGAAGGAGGCACTATGTCAGAGGAACTTTGGCGATTCTACGAGCGCATAATGGAAAAAAAGATTAAAAAGGATTGGGCCTCAAGATTTAGAAAAATGATGCGAGAAAATAATTGGGAATATGACGATGTTGCCAAATTGGGTGATTTTAAAAATGGGAAAGTAATTGCAGCGACCATCAGCAGGGGATTGCCGGCATTTGCAAAATTGGCAGTCGTTGTCCATGAATTAAAAAATAAAAGTTGAGATCATTTTCCCCTTATTCGTAGTCTGCTGACTAAAACTGCAATTCCGGCCCTTGCGTTTAGGGCAATGGTTCGTAGGATTATTGAGGAGCTATTCGAAATGACCTGCTTTTCAACTCTTATCATCTCGCAAGCCACCGTCAAAGTAGATTTGAAATTGACTTGTGTACCAATTGTCGGAGTCCCAACAAGGTAGAGGCAACATATAAATAAAAGCAGGTGCCCGACCAGGGAATTATTTTTCTGGTAAAAGGGTTCCATATTTTGGAAATGGGTCTTACCTTTGCGCACTTCTTTTTACGGAGGGATGGCAGAGCGGTTGATTGCACCTGTCTTGCCCCAAAGGGATTCCTTCGGAAAAAACAGGCGTAGGTGATGAGCCTACCGGGGGTAAAAGTATCGGGTATATGTACTATGCCTATATTTTGAAAAGCACCAAAACGGGTAGATACTATTATGGATCTACGGCGGACCTTGCAAAACGGTTAACTAACCACAATGCAGGAAGGGTTCGATCCACAAAAGCTTATAAACCTTGGGAGATTCACTATTTTGAAGAATACCCGACAAAGAGTGAAGCCTTTAACCGAGAAAGGTTTTTTAAAACGATCGAAGGGTATCAATTCCTGAAAATGTCAGGAATCATATAATATGGAGGGATGGCAGAGCGGTTGATTGCACCTGTCTTGAAAACAGGCGTAGGTGATGAGCCTACCGGGGGTTCGAATCCCTCTCCCTCCGCCCGCTGAAAAGCCTTGTAACGATCGTTGCAGGGCTTTTTTATTGCATTCAACTCCCAGTTTTACTTGCTTTTACACCAGTCTGCCTGCCAATAACAAAAAAATATCTCATCTCCCGGGTAACCTCCCGCCACCATGCTAAATAGACCGGACGTACAACGTTTAGCAACCCTGTCTTCATCAAACCAAAATTTTAAATCATGAAATTGGGAAAAAACCTTTTTATGCTGGTTTTCGGCTTGACCCTGTTGACCACAAGCTGCCAAAAAGAAGACCTCACTCAAACAGCTCCGGTAGATGAACCGGCCGCTCAACAGTCGCTCGAAGATTTTACCCTGGAACAGGTCTACGGCATTCCGCCTGAGGCGATGACGGAAAAGGTTCGCCAGGAACTGTATGCCGGCCTGACGGCCAATGCTACGGATCAGGAAATTGCAGATCTCAGAACCCTCATGCAAAACCTGCAGAAGCAAAAATCGGAGCCCCGCAACCGGTTTACCTTCCGTACCCCGGGTAACGAGGAAACGATTTCAGCCGGTAACCCGGGCGACGGTTTTGGTACCGCTGTAGCCACCGACGGGAACTACCTCTTTGCCGGCGCGCCCGAAGCCAATCAGGTGCATGTATACCTCGACGGCGGCAGAGGCTATGTCGAAACGCAGGTGCTGACGCCCGGCAACGGCGCGGAGACCTTTGGGTCCGCACTTGCCGTCAGCGGCGACTGGCTTGCCGTCAGCGCACCTTTTGGCCCTGCAGACCAATCCGGCCAGATATTTGTCTTCCACAAGGAAGGCGCTTCATGGGTGGAACACCAGATCCTGACAATGGCAGGCAATTATCTCCTGGGCAGGGATGTCGCTTTGAACGGTAGTCAGTTGGCTGCAACCGTCTGGACGCCAGCCAATATGGCTTTCCCGGGTACCAACAGCATTGTTGTGTACAACCTGAACGGCAATAACTGGAGTCAATCGACCATACTGGGTGACGGCACGATCTTCTTCTGGGACATCGACATGGACGGCAATCGCATCGTCGGTAACGGCGGGCATGTTTTTCCCTCTCCAATTATCGGGATCTTAAACCCGAAAGTATTTGTGTACACCGGAAGCGGTTCATCCTGGTCGGCCCCCGAGGAACTGTCGTTATTGCCTGGGCAATTGTTGTTCAGAGCCGTCGCCATCGAAGGGAACACCATTGTAGGGAATGCCGCATCTCCTGGAAACCTTTCCTCTGTTTTCCGGTACACCGGCAGAAACTGGTCCAATGTCGCAACGGTTTCTTATCCGCCAGTTTTTGGACAGACCAAATGGCTGGACATCTCCGGATCCACCATTTCGGTTTCCTTTCCTGAGTTGGATCAGGTATATCTGTTTGAAGGCTCGGGCAGCACCTGGACACAGACGGGTACGCTGTCGCCGGGGCAAGGCGGTTCCGACGTTTTCTACGGCAACAACACCGTACTGGCCGGCGGAAAAATCATCGTCGGCGCGCCCAATACCTCCGAAACGCCGGGCATGGTATTCGTTTATGAATAACGCACTAGCCGGACTGGGTGCGATACCCAGGTGGTTATAATCCAATTCATTTAAGCTGTTTTCCGCCCGGGGAGTCCTTCCCGGGCGGTTTTGCTTTGTTCATCATATTCTCTTTGTGTTGGTCTATTTACGCCGATGTTTTTATCTTGTGCAGCAGATATAAGCAAAAACGAAAAATCAAAAAAAATGAGCAACCAGAAAAGGAGAGATTTTCTGAAACAGGCGGCATTGCTGGGCTCTTCCGTAGCCCTCTTACCTTCTTCCGCCTGGACAATGATCAAGGATAACAAACTGCGTACCGCCCATATCGGCGTCGGCGGTATGGGTGCGGAAGACCTGAAGGCCATTTCTTCCCACCCGGCGGTAGAAGTCGTTGCCCTTTGCGATGTCGACTCCAATAACCTGGCGGCGGCCTTGAAGTTGCATCCTGGGGCCAAAACCTATGCGGACTACCGGAAAATGCTGAAAGAAATGAGCGGCTCGATCGATGCGGTCATCGTTTCGACACCCGACCATACGCACGCGCCCGCATCCATGATGGCCATGAATATGGGCAAACCCGTTTATTGCCAGAAACCGCTGACCCACCACGTCACCGAAGCGCGGGCCATGCGCAAACTGGCCGCCGATAAGAACCTGGTTACCCAGATGGGGATCCAGGTCCATTCCTTTTACGATTACAAACTGGCCACCTTCCTCATCCGGTCGGGCATCATCGGCAAGGTCAAAACGGTCCGGGCATGGTCGCCCAAAAACTGGGGATTCGACGGCCCCGAACCGCAGGGTTCCGACGCCGTTCCCGCCAACCTGAACTGGAATCTCTGGCTGGGCACCTCCGCCGAAAGGCCCTACAAGGAAGGCGTCTACCATCCGGCCAACTGGCGGAAACTCCTCGACTACGGCTGCGGCACCCTCGGCGATATGGGCGTCCACATTTTCGATACGCCCTATAACGCCCTCGAACTGGACGTACCCAAAACCATCAAGAACGAGTGCCGCAAACCCACCGGATTCGGCTTCCCCGAGCACAATATCGTGACCTATTCCTTCCCCGGCACCGACTACACGACCAAGCGGTTCAAGTGGGTCTGGTACGACGGGCCCGGCGCGCCGAGCATGCACAAGGACCTGAAGTTGCCGAACGGCGAGCAACTCCCCGATCAGGGCGCTATGTTCATCGGCGAAAAAGGCCGCCTGCTGCTGCCGCACTTCATGCAATTGCCCAAGCTGATCGTAAAAGGTGCGTACAAGAATATGGATGCCGAAATCGCGAAGATCGAACAGGCCGAAAACCTGGGAGCGCCCATCCGCGATTACGATACTGAAGGCAAAAAGCACTATCACCAGTTTGTGGACGCCTGCATGGGAAAGGGCGCCTGCACCGCGCCGTTCTCGTATGCCTCCAGGCTCACGGAAACCATTTTGCTGGGCGTGATTGCCGGCCGGTTCCCCAACAAGACCCTGCATTGGGACAGCGCCAACGCCAAATTTGCGGAAGCGGAAGCCAATCAGTACCTCGATTCGAAATACCGGGAGTTTTAGCGCGTTGTAACAAGCTTTTGCGATTACACTTAAAACCTGCATTGATGAGAAACTCACCTGCTGCGCGGTTGCTTGCCTGCTGTTGCTTATGGGCAAGCCTGCATGTTTTACCGGCCCAACGGGCATATATCCCCAATTCCTTGGGGAACACTGTATCCGTTATTGACCTGACCGGCAATGCGGTGATCGCCACCATTCCGGTCGGGACCAATCCTAACGGTATATGCTTCAGCCCGGATGGGGGCAGGGCCTATGTGACCAATACCGGATCTGATGACGTCAGTGTGATCAATACGGCGACCCAAACGGTGACGGCGACCATTCCGGTCGGTACCGGACCTTTTGGTATATCCGTCAGCCCGGATGGGGGCAGGGCCTATGTGGGTAATTTCAATTCCAACAATGTCAGTGTGATCAATACGGCGACCAATTCGGTGACGGCCACCATTCCGGTCGGCACTATGCCTGTCGGCATATCCGTCAGCCCGGATGGCAGCAGGGTTTATGTGGTTAATGTCGGATCTGATAATGTCAGTGTGATCAATACGGCGACCAATACGGTGGCCGCCACCATCGCGGTCGGCAACGAGCCGACCGGTATATCCGTCAACCCGGATGGCAGCAGGGCCTATGTGGCTAATGAAGGATCTGGTAATGTCAGTGTGATCAATACGGCGACCAATACGGTGATGGGCGCCATTCCGGTCGGCAATGTACCGGGCGGTGTTGCCGTCAGCCCGGATGGGGGCAAGGTCTATGTGGCTAACGGCGGATCTAACAATGTCAGTGTGATCAATACGGCGACCAATGCGGTGGCGGTCACCATTCCGGTCGGCAATGAGCCGGGCGGCGTATCTATCAGCCCGGATGGCGGCAGGTTCTATGTGGCCAACACCGGATCTAACAATGTCAGTGTGATCAATACGGCGACCAATACGGTGATCGCCACCATTCCGGTCGGCTCTGCGCCTGTTGCATTGGGAAATTTTATACCGCCCCCGCTGCTCCGGGGCGTCGCCGCCTACATCACCAATTCCTCGGATGACAATGTATCCGTTATTGATTTGAGTAACAATTCGGTGGTCGCCACGATTCCGGTCGGCGTTTTTCCTTTTGGCGTATCCGTCAGTCCGGATTACGCCAGGGTTTATGTGGCCAATCGTATATCTGACAATGTGAGTGTGATCAATACGGCGACCAATACGGTGACGGCCACCATTCCGGTCGGCGATGGGCCCACCGGTATATCCTTCAGCCCGGATGGGGGCAGGGCCTATGTGGGTAATTTCTATTCCAACAACGTCAGTGTGATCAATACGGCGACCAATACGGTGATCGCCACCATTCCGGTCGGTGTTGAACCTAACGGCGTATCCGTCACCCCGGATGGGGGCAGGGTCTATGTAGCCAATGCCATATCTCAAAATGTGAGTGTGATCAATACGGCGTCCAATACAGTGATTGCCACCATTCCGGTCGGTATTGAACCTACCGGCGTAGCCGTCAGCCCGGATGGGGGCAGGGTCTATGTGGTCAACAGCGTATCTTACAATGTGAGTGTGATCAATACAGCGACCAATACAGTGATTGCCACCATCCCGGTCGGTACTGAACCTGTCAGCGTATCCATCACCCCGGATGGGGGCAGGGCATATGTGACTAATGCTGCATCCGGCAATATCAGTGTGATCAATACGGCGACCAATACGGTGACGGCCACCATTCCGATCGGCGCTATTACTTATGGAATTTCCGTCAGCCCGGAAGGGAGCAGGGCCTACGTGGCTAACTATGGATCTGACAATGTCAGTGTGATCAATACGTCCACGAATAAGGTGATTGCCACCATTCCGGTCGGCCTGGAGCCTGTGGCATTTGGCAACTTTATGGCCCTCGTTGTCCCCGGTAATGCCTGTACCACTGCAAATGACATTAACGATCTCTTTGGTCAGGCCTTTGATGTGCCGCAAACCTCCGGCATTTATAACACCACCGGCTATACTGCTGCCGGCGATCCGTCGGCCGGCTACGAATGCTTTGATGACGGCACGCTGGAACGAACCATCTGGTACGCCTTTACCGGTGATGGGAGCAGTTACCGGATTAAAACCATCCAATGCAATTCCACGAACTACATCACCCAGGGCGATACCCAAATCGCCATCTACACCGGTGATTGTGCAAACCCCGTAGCGGTCGCCTGCAGCGAAGATGAGAACTTTGCCAATGGCCTCTACAACGCCAATATAGAATTGTTGACCGAAGCGGGCGTCACCTACCGGATGATGATCGACGGTTGGAAAGGGGTAAGCTACGATGCCTATGGCGAATTTTGCCTGGAGGTGACCAATCTGACCCCCACCGGCGTTACCTCCATCGAACAAACACCAATCAAAGTACATCCAAATCCGACCGGTGGCATGCTGCACATCGAAAATGCGGATGCGGAAAAGATTGAGGTGTTTGACAGCGCCGGGCAGCGGGTACTGAGCAAAGCCCACCCCGGTTCCAGCCTGGATTTGCAGCAGTTACCCGCCGGCTTGTACTTTTTGAAGATTTTTACCGGAGGAAAAGTGGTCTCCGCCAAAGTGGTCCTGGACTAATGCACACCTTGTCCTGTTTATGTGTTCTAATGTTTCTAAGTGGTTCAACAAAAAGCACCCCATATTTACCGTGTTATCAAATTCCGGATATGAATTGACAACGCCTTCCATCAGGCCTACATCAAAATCCTAGCCAATGAAGAATGTGAAATTGTTCCAAACTTCCGGTTATCGGGGGATTCAAAGTATGCTCCTTCTATGGGGCTTCATCGTGCTTGCCTCCTGCCGGCCGTTACCCGAAAAATCGGGTGACTTTCAATTATTGCCGTCGCCGCAGCAATTTGAGATCAGGGGCGTCAGCAGGCTTGGAAGCGATGATGTGAAGTCATATTACTTGCCTGACGGGGTGGATCTGCCCGTTCGTGGCGAACGATTGCAAGGCCTTCAGCCCGCCGGCTCACCGGACCAGGCCCAGGTCGTCGGCCGCATCGATGCATCCCTGGATGTGAAGGCCGAGGGCTATGCGCTGGAGATCGGGGACCAGCAGGTTAAAATAACCGGAAAGGACCCGGCGGGGCTCTTGTACGGGTTCATGACCCTGGAACAATTGATGGAAGACGCCGCCGACCAGGGCGTCAACCTGCCTCAATGTACCATACGGGATTTTCCGGAATTGGCTTATCGCGCCATCCACCTGGACATCAAGCACCACCGCGAAAAAACAGATTACTACTACCGGCTGATGGACCGGCTGGCGGGTTATAAGGTCAATGCGGTCATTGCAGAAGTGGAGGACAAGATCGGCTATGAACTTCAACCCGAAGTGGCCTCCGCCGACGCGATGCCGATAGATGAATGGGTAAAACTGAGCGATTATGCGATGGCCCGCAATATTGAGATCAGTCCGCTGGTACAAGGATTGGGCCATGCTTCCTTCATCCTGAAACACGATAAATACAAGGATCTGCGCGACGACCCGGCCAGCGACTGGGCCTTCAACCCGCTGGATCCCCGGACCTACGACGTCCAGTTTGACCTCTACCGCGACGCGATCCGGGCCACCCCGCACGGCAAATACCTGCATATCGGCGGCGACGAGGTACAGACAACGGGCCGCGGAAGCGGCAAATCGGCCCTGGAATTGCAACTGATCTGGCTCAATAAGGTTTGCCGGTTCGCGGAAGAACAGGGCCGAACGCCCATATTCTGGGACGATATGCCGCTGAAATTCGCCGGCGTATACCGCCCCATGTTCGATCCGGACATCAGCCGGGAAGCTGTCGACAGCATCTGGGCGGCAAATGAGAAGAACCTCCTGGAATTCATCGATCAGTTCCCGAAAAACTGCATCTACATGCGTTGGAACTACTCCGATCCAGGGACTTACGGGAACCTCAAAGCCATGGATTGGTTCACTGCCAACGGGTTCCGGGTGATGGGCGCTACGGCCGGACAAACGCGGTGGGTATTGATGCCTCAGAACGAGAGCAATATGGAAAATATCCGCTCGTTTGCGCTTTCGTCCATCGACAAAGGATTGAACGGCCTGCTGCTGACGCTTTGGGACGATGATTCGCCCCACTTTGAGCTGTATATGCGGGGTATTATGGCCTTCGCCGAATACGCCTGGGCCGGCGACAAGCGACCGATCGACGCCTTGAAACCCGTATACCGGCGGCGGGCTTTCGGTCCGGCATTGGCGGAGGCGCAGTATGCTTTTATCGACAGCCTTGAAACCCCGGTCGCCTACTGGAAAAATGCGCTGCTCGCCGATGGAAGCAACCGCAATAACCTGGCGAAAATGGAGGTCCCCGGTACGGCCGTCATCGACCTGCCCGACCCCGCCAAAAAAGGAGAATGGTCGGCCCGAAACGCAGAACGGCTGAACCGGGCCAAAGCATTGTTGGGGACATGCGATTCGATTGCCGTGCGCATACAGGCGTCGAGGGGAAAAGCCGTCCGGAATGCCTATACCCTTGAGGTTTACGAGCAGGTCAACGAAATGGTGAGGTTTTCGTTGGAAACCCTGGTCGCGCTGGAAAACTACGATCTGCAAACCGAAGCCGCTCCCAAGGGTGAAGCCTTGAAAAAGATAGCCGGGCTGCCGGAAAAGTTTGCCGGCGTCCGGTCCCGGCTGGAAGCGGTCTACGGTCAGACCAGACTGCTCAACAAACCCGAAGGGTACCTCCTGGACCAGGATCACCACCGGCACCTCGCCAACCAAAGCCGTTCATTCGACTGGCAGTTTCTGCCGGAGATGTTGCTGATGGAAAAGATTGCGGCGGAAACGGGAGAAAAAGGAGGGCTCTCACCTGGAAATTAGCTGTACTCAACGGCAATAGGTTTTGTGCATTTGCCGTCCCCCGCCATAGCCCTAAGGCGACGGCGGGCAGCAACCTCCGTCCGACGAAGCCTCCTGCGAAGTCGGGCAGCAACCTCCGTCCGCCATAGCCCTAAGGCGACGGCGGGCAGCATCAACAACGCCTCAGCGTGGCAGCATCACTTCCACGCCCCCAATATCATCCCCATCACCGTAAACGAAACGATCATGTACCCTGCATTGATGAGCATATAGCGCCAGGTCTTGCGTTCAAATAACCCGATCGTAAAAATGGCCATGGCTACCCAGCCGAAGCCGGTAAGAAACCCGTACAAGGCGCCCATTTTGAAGTCGACCGAAGGATCGGCCAGGAAAAACCCCAGGTTATAGGCCATAACCAGCGCAAAGATCAGGGCGAGGCCGAGGATCTTGGCCATGCTCCCTTTTTTCAGGTCTTCTTCGGTCAGGTTGTTTTCCACCATCCAGGCTTTGCCGAACAGGATAGGGGAGAACCAGAGCGCGCCGAGCACGAAAGTGGACAACGCAGCGGCAATAACAGCCAGGTGATTCAGATTTCCGGATTCCATTTTTTATTGTAATTTTGGTTTGAAAATCGAGGTAATTTCAACTAAAAATAGCTGAATTATTGGGCGCGGCCCGTTTTTTTGACCGGCTGAAAAACCCAAACGGAAGATCGGCATGCTGAAACCGAAATTTGAAGCCTGAAATGGAACCGGAGTCGAATCAAATAGCCCTTGACGACTGGACGATCCGCCTGATCGGCATCCCGTTTTTTGGTTTGGTCATCCCGAGCGCAACCGGGTTGGTGCAATTGGCCGGCACGCCGCCTTTGGCAATTGCCCTGCATTACGCCTTTTTCATCTTTATCGCGTTTGCCGTCTGGCAGGGAAACCGGTTTTTGTTGTTCCGGAACTATCCCGTTATCTACAACAGCCAGTCTCTTTTTCAGAAATACCTGCTCATGGTCGGGCTGAATATCTTTTATTCGGCGCCTTTGGCCCTGATGCTTCTTTTCGGCTGGAAATGGGCGGCCCATATGGATGGAGTAACCGGTTCACAACTCCTGAATACGACGGTACTGATCGTGGTTTGCGTCATTTTTGTGACCAATATTTACGAAAAGGCGCTGTATGGCAAGCAGATCGAGATGGAGAACGTGAAGGTGGAGCAACTGGAACGCGCCAGGGTGCAGGCCGAGCTGGAAGCCCTTAAAAACCAGATCGATCCGCATTTTATGTTCAATGCGCTGAACAGCATCTCCTTTCTGGTGGACCACAACCCGGCAAAGGCCCACCAGTTTATCCAGAACCTGTCGGAAGTGTACCGGTATATCCTCAAAAGCAAGGACAAGGACCTGGTCCTGCTGCGGGAAGAAGTCGCTTTTATGAAAGCTTACGCCTCACTGATGGAATTGCGCCACGAAGATGCATTCCAACTGAACCTCGGGCTGGAGGAAAAGGCCTATTCTGAATACCTGATCCCGCCGGTGAGCATGATGGTGGCCGTGGAAAACGCCGTTAAACACAACGAAGTGTCCAGAAGCCATCCTTTGGAGGTTCGAATCCGGCAATACGGGGAAAGCCTGGTGGTGACCAACAGGATATCCCAACGGAAAACAGCGGCAGCCTCCACCAAAACCGGGTTGGTCAACCTGGATGAACGGTTTGTGAAGATCCTGGGCAAAAAAGTCGGGATCAATCAGGCTGACGGGCTTTTTTCACTGGAATTGCCCTTGCTGAAATTGAATAAATGAATCCGGTAAAGGATAGATACGGCCCCCCGTCCGAAGAAGCCTTGGCGAAGTCGGGCACCGTCCGAAGAAGCCTTGGCGAAGTCGGACTCACCGTCTACCGTCCACCGTCCACCGTCCACCGTAAAACCTATGCGCATAATCATAGTAGAAGACGAAACCACGGCCGTCCGCCAGCTCGAAACCTTGCTGCAGGCTGCCGACCCGGGAATAGAGATCCTGGCCAGGCTGGAGAGCGTACACGAAACCGTCAAGTGGATCACCACCCACCCGGCGCCCGACCTTGCCTTTTTCGATATCCAGCTTGCCGACGACACGTCTTTCAGCATATTCGAACAATGCGAGGTTTCCTTTCCCGTTGTGTTTGTCACAGCCTACGACGACTACCTGTTGCAAGCCTTTGAGTACAACTCCATACATTACCTGCTCAAGCCCATCACAACTGAAAAGGTGAGCCAGGCGCTCCAAAAGGTGCGGCAACTGGAACGCCATTTTACAGCCGGCGGCCTCCATGATTTTCTGAGTGCCCGAAAAGAACCGGTAGCGTACAGGTCCAGGCTGATCGTCCGGAAAGGCGTCGATTACGCCCCCCTCGAGGTCGGCGACATCGCCTATATTTTCACTGACCACAAGATCAGCTTCGCCCGTACCTGGCAAGGCGAGAATTTCATGGTCGATCAACCCCTTTCCGAGCTGGAGGCCCAACTTGATCCTGCGCAATTCTTTCGCGCCAACCGGCAGTACCTGGTCAATATACGGGCCATCCGCCGGTTCAAATCCACGGACCAGAGCAAGATCCTGCTCGAGCTGACGCCTGAACCGAAAGAGGAAGTATTGGTGGGGAAGGACCGGGCGGGGGTGTTTCGGGTGTGGGTGCGGGGGTGAAGTTGTCAATTAATCCCGCAATTTTAAAATTTCAATTTCAATTTACGGGATTAATTGAGTTTTATGATCAAACGTGCGATAGAATCGGATATGATGAGTTCTTTACTGTAATATCCGCCTTCCGGCCGGGTTACGAATCCGCCTGGTGTTTCCTTGCCGAATTCGTAACCATAGAACTTTGTCCCGATGACTATATCTCCGATGGCAACATCCTTTACCCCGCCGGCCACTCCGGCCAATACGATTTGAATTGGCGTTAGAATTACAATATCCATGATGGTGTTTGACAGCAATCAGCAATTCCTCAATCCAAAAAAACTGGGGTTTAGCGGAGTAATCTCCAATAAACTGCCGTTGGTCAGGTTTTCCGCCCGTCCATATTTCCATTTTTCAGGATATTCCAAACCGTCCGCTCCGAAATATTGAAGCGGTGTGCCAGAATATTTACGGACTGGGATTTTTGAAAAGCAGGTTGCCGGGATAGTTTATCATATTCTCTTAGAATCGCATACCTTTGAATTTGCACCGGCGGGATCAGCTCCTGATCGATAATGTAGGTCACCAGCCGGTCATCGGATTTCGTCACACCCTGCGAACGACACCAATTATCAAAATTTTCACTCAGGTGTTCCTGGAATTTGTCCAGTATATGTTTGCGGTTCCCGTCCATGATTTTCCAATTTGGGATTTTGTTCCGCGATACTGCGGGGCGTCGTTGATAACAGCTGCAAAATGATCACCCGATTGATTTTTTGCAAATCGAAATTTCACCTTGATCACCTCGGGTTTTTATAATTTTATGCAAAAAGACACCTTTCAGTAGCCTAAGGTGCCGGGACCGGATAAATTGTGAAAAAGAAGGGAATTGAAATTATAATTAATTGATAAACAATACTTATTTTTGACTTGGATTGAACTTCGTTACCCGAAAAATTGAAAAACACTGGCTACAGTAGTAAAGAAAAAATTTCACCTCAAATTTTCTATGAAAAACAGCAAATTTCTGAAATTGGCGGCTAAACTGGATCGGGAAACACTCATCGCCTTCAACAAGTATATCAAAAAACTGCACAAGGGCGAAGAGGTTGCGCTCTCGGTGTTCGACTATATCCGAAAATTGCACCCTGATTTGGAAGATCATCCTAAACTTGAAATCTCCCGGGCCTATTTGAAAATATTCAATGAATCCCTGGAGGATAACCCTTATAACAGGACAAAACTGCTGAACGCCCTGTCAGACCTTCACCTCTGGTTGAAAGATTTCCTCCTGTTGCAAAAGATGAAGGACAATTCTTTCGAAAGCCTGGCAATATGGGGGATCATGCTGAAAAAAATGGGCCTGCAGGAAGCCTTTGAACGACATAGCTTACGACTGCGTAGCCAATTGGAAAGAATGGGCAGAATAAGTGTTTTGGATTATATGAAGGGCATGGTCGCCAATTATTTTTTCTATTACCATTTAACCCGCAACAAACAAGAGGCTGATATTTCAAGCCTTCAGGATTGCAGCAACGATATGGACCTGTTCTACGCGGTTTCCAAATTAAAAATAGGATGCGAGATGGCCAATCGTAAAAATTTAATGGCCAGGGATTTTGAACAAGAACCGATTACCGCGGTCATTGAACTGTTAAAGGCAAAAAACTTAGAAGATCACTTACTCCTTCATCTGTACCTGGAAGTCTACAGAATGATTGAAAAAGGAGAGGACCGGTATGCCTGTATAGAACAGCTGTTGACTGGAAATATTCGAGTTATTGAACCGGAAGAATTGCACACTATCTTAAGTTATATGCACAATTATGCCTCTGCCAGGATCAGGAAAGGGCATGATGAGTACTGGAAAATGGTGCATAATCTGAATAAATTCACAGTGGCTCATGGCGTATTCGCCGGCGGTGGGGAATTATCTTCCATACAGTTTAATAATGTGATAACCGCCGCCAGCATCTCCGGGGATTTTAAATGGGCAGATGTTTTTATGAATTCGCATAAGGCATACCTGAATCCTGATGTGCAGAAAAATGCGATTACTCTTGCTAAAGCGGTTATGACATTCGAAAAAAAAGCATACAAAAAGGCCTTAAATATTTTAGAAGAGGGCGAATTCAGAGAATTGTTCGATGTCATCAGGTCAAGGTCCTTGGCCCTCCGGTGCCTGGTCGAACTGAAAGACCCGGCCGGTGTGGATATCGTCGAGTATTGCATCTCATTCGAAGGATTTCTTAAGCGGCAGAAAAAGCGCAGTTGGATTGTTGTAAAATCGACCCTGAATTTTATTCGGATGGTTGAAATGATTGAAAAAGGAAAAGCTGAACAAGATGTTTTGCTCGAACAAATCAACTCAACCGCTGAAATCTTTTTCAAACCTTGGCTGATTGAAAAGGCTAAAGAGTCAAGGAGATGAAGCCCTCCCGGATGCGCCGGAATGCTGGTTATCCGGGAGGGCGTTTTGGTCCTAACCCATCATCAGATCATCCGTAATAATGGCCTGAGAAGTGGTGCCGCCGCAAATGGTAACAAAGCAAAACGCATACGTACCTTCCGGCAGGTCGGTAAAATCAAAAGAGGTCGATGTGGTAAACACCGGATTGCTGGTATAGGCGTCTTCCCTCCTTAAATACCAGACCTTGTACTGCGTGGCACCGTAAATGGCCGACCAACCGAAAGCCGCAGGACCGAATTATCACCAATACTCAGTACCCCAATCCCGAATACTCGGTACCTCCCTCCCCAATCATCACCCTCCCATTTCCCCTAAATTGCGGTATTGCACTCCCCCGCGGGAGGACCTACTTTTGCAGCACGTTATTTGGATTTAATCTAATTAAAAGAGAACAATTCGAGGGATATGGGAATGCGGCTGCGTATTTTATCGTTGCTTGTTTGGGTTATACTCTTCGCCGGAAGACTCCCGGCTGCGGATCCGACGGGCCCATACCCGCCCTCCGGTGAACCCGAAACGGACACCATCCCGCAAAGGCTCCGCTTTTCTGCCTACGGCGCCGTCAATTATTACGCCTTCGATTGGGAAACCCTGCCCGATAAGCGGAACGCCTTCGACCCTGAGCGGCTGAACGCCTATATGTACTACACCTTCTCGCCGAAGATCGAGCTGAAAACGGAAGTAGAATTTGAACACGGCGGCACCGGCGTGACCATGGACTTTGACCCGCTCGAAGAATTCGGCGAATTTGAACAGGAAGTGGAAAAGGGCGGTGAGGTCGTGTTGGAACAGATCAACCTGCTGTTCCGGTTCCATCCCTGGCTCAACCTCCGGGTGGGCCGGATGCGGATCTACACCGGCAACGCCGCCAACCACGACGAACCCGCGGAGTACTTCACGGCCTATCGCTCGGAAGTGGAAAATACCATTCTTCCGCTGGGGTGGTACGAAACCGGCCTCGAACTCAGCGGCGATATCCCGTTGGCAAAAGACCGCGAATTTCCGCATTTGAGCTACAAGGCCTACCTGATCAGCGGGTTGGATAACTCCGCCTTTAATTCGGCCAACTGGATCCGGCGCGGCTACCAGACCCGGTTCGAGACCATCAACGCTGACAACCTGGCCTGCGCCCTGCGCCTGGATTATGTGTTCGGCGACGAGAATGAGATCGGCGTCACCGGCTACCTGGGCAATACCACCGGCAACCGGCCGAAAAAGGATTTCACAGCCCCGGCCTGGGTGGGCTTCGGAGACCTCCACTTTTCCATGGACCATTTCCCCTGGCGAATGCGGGCCTACGGCATGATGGGGTACCTGCAGAACAGCGAAGCCCTCAGCGCCGCCAACCGCAACCTGTCAAATAACCTGAACGTCAAACGCACCCCGGTGGGAGAGGCGGCGGCCGGCGCCTATATCGAAGCGGCCTATGACCTGCTGCACCTGTTCAACCCGAAAACCGGCCAACGATTCTATTGCTTCAGCCGGGTGGAATACTATGACTCCATGTTCAGGACCCAGGGCAATGTCACCAATAACCCGCGTTACGAACGCTCGGTCCTCAACCTCGGATTCAACTACCTGCCCCTGCACAATATCGTATTCAAAACCCACTACGCCTGGCGAAAACTCGGCTCCGGCGAACACGAAAATACCTTCACCGCCGGCATGGGATTTGACTTCTAACCATACAACCGTAAAACCATATTGAGTCGTAAGTCACCAGTCGTAAGTCGTAAGTCACCAGTCGTAAGTCGTAAGTCAGAATAAAAAGCAGCCTTGTGCCATAGTGACGGCCGCCCAACAATGAACCAACAAACCAACGAACCAACAAACCAATAAACCAATAAACCAATAAACCAATAAACCAATAAACCAACAAACCAATAAACCAATAAACCAATAAACCAATAAACCAACAAACCAATAAACCAATAAACCATAAATCCACCATCATGCATAAACCATCCATCATCCTGCTATTATCCGTTATTGTCCTGTTTGCCGCCTGCAAAAAGACAGAAGTCACCCCCGATGAGGATTTTTCGCCAGTACTGACCAACCTGAGCGAAAATGTCATTCTCAACACCTATCTGGACCTGAAAGATAAGGCCTCAGCCCTTCAAACGGCTACGCAAAACCTGGAAGCCGACCCAAACACGGCTAATCTGGAAATCGCCCGTACGGCATGGGCGGCTGCGCGCTCTCCCTGGGAACAATCCGAGGGATTTCTCTTCGGCCCCGTTGACCAGGAAGGCCTGGATCCTTCGCTGGATTCCTGGCCGGTCAACGTGACCGATCTGAACAATGTACTGAACGGCGGAAACGCATTGACCCCGGAATTCCTGCAAGCCCAGGAAGGGACCCTCAAAGGCTTCCACACCATCGAATACCTGCTCTGGGGAACGGACAGCCAGAAAGCGGTCGCCGATTTTACCGCGCGCGAATTCGAGTACCTGGCCGCCTGCTCAGCGGTATTGGCATCCGACGCCGCCCAGCTTTACGAACGCTGGGCGCCTGCCGGCGGCGACTATATCGCCAACGTCCTCAACGCCGGCAAAACCGGCAGCATTTACCCGAGCCAGAAAGCCGCCCTGGAAGAGATGGCCAACGCCTTGTCCATCATCGCCGATGAGGTGGGCAACGGCAAGATCAACGACCCCTTCTCCCAGCAGGACCTCAGCCTTGAGGAAAGTCGCTTCAGCAACAACTCCAAAGCCGATTTTGCCAACAATATCCGCAGCATCAAAAACATCTACACCGGCAAGTACCTGACCTTCGGCACGCTGACCGGCCTTTCGGCGGTCATCGCCGACCGGGATGCCGCCCTGGATGTGCGCCTGAAAACGGAGATCGATGCCGCCATTGCCGCCATTGAGGCCATCCCCGGTACATTCGGCGATGCCGTTTTCAATAACGCTTCGGCTGTGAGCGATGCCCAAACCAAAGTTCGTACCATCCAGCAAACCCTGGAATCGGATATTTTACCGCTGATCAGTAAATTGTAATGATGAATACCCGGCTCGCCATTCCCGCCCTGACGGTCGTCATCCTGTTGGCTTCCTGCAAAAAGGAAACCGTTGAACCCGATTTTTCCGACGACTACAAGGCGGGGGGCGCCACCACGATCCACAGTGCCGGCCCGGATGCCTATACCTTTCCGCTGGCCAATATCGACGGAGCCGGCCTGGCCCGCCACACCGAAGCGGACGCGCTGTTCGAGCAACAATTTGTAACGGCGCCTGCGATCCGGTTCGGCGGACTTGGCCCCTTGTTCAACCAGAATGCCTGCCAGAGCTGCCATATCCGGAACGGTCGTTCCCAACCGCCGGTCTCGCCTTCCGATCAGGCCTCAGGGTTGTTGATCCGGCTGAGTGTGCCGGGTTCGGGCGAACACGGCGGCCCGGCGCCCGTACCCGGATTCGGCGGCCAGTTCCAGCCCAAAGCCATTTTCGGCGGCGTACCGGAAGGGAAGCTGGCCTGGACGGAAATGCAGCAAATCGTTCAATTTCTGGACGGCGGGACCGCAACGCTGACCCGGGCGGAATACCGCATCGAAGAACCCTATCAGCCGCTCCCGCAAGGCATTTTGTATTCCCCCCGGAACGCGCCCCCCGTATTCGGGCTCGGCCTGCTGGAAGCCGTCCCGGAAGAAGACATCCTGGCGTTGGCCGATGAGAACGATGCCGACGGCGACGGCATCAGCGGCAAACCCAACCGGGTTTGGGATGTGGCTGCTGGTCGTACGGCGCTCGGCCGTTTCGGCTGGAAGGCCGGCAGCCCTACCCTCGATCAGCAGACGGCTGAGGCCTTCTCGCAGGATATGGGCATCTCTTCGGTTTTCTATTTCCCCCAGGAGAGTTGTACCGGGCAGAGCAATTGTACCGGCGGCATCGGCGACGAACCGGATATCGCCCGCGAGACGGTGGAAACGACCGCCTTCTACGCAATGAGCCTGGCGCCGCCCGCACCCCGTAACCTGGAAGACCCGCAGGTGCAACGGGGTAAAATGCTTTTTCTGGACGCCGGCTGCAACAACTGTCACGTGCCGACCTTAACCACCGGTAACCACCCGCTGAGTGCACTGTCCTACCAGACCATACACCCGTATACCGACCTGCTCCTGCACGATATGGGGGAAGATCTCGCCGATAACCGCCCCGATTTCGAAGCCGGCGGCCGGGAATGGCGTACCGCCCCGCTCTGGGGCGTCGGCCTTACCCAGGTGGTGAACCCCAACGCCCGCTTCCTGCACGACGG
Organism: Lewinellaceae bacterium; assembly: GCA_020636325.1. GTDB lineage: Bacteria > Bacteroidota > Bacteroidia > Chitinophagales > Saprospiraceae > JACJYC01. The sequence continues at coordinate 86,303 of JACJYC010000019.1, read as the reverse complement.
CCGGGCCGCTACGCTGGAAGAAGCCGTACTCTGGCACGGCGGCGAGGCGGAAGAATCCCGTGAACATTTCCGCAAATTGCCTGCTGAGGAACGGGCTGCACTGCTGGCCTTTTTGAAAGCGTTGTAGGAAAGCCCCGGTTTTAGCGGGATTTTACCTGGGGTTAAGAAAAAATAGAAGTATAATTTTGCTTATTTAGCAGCCATTGTAACCACTATCGATAAGGAAGGGAAAGAAACATACAACGGAATCACCCTCCATTTCGTACCGGCCGCCGTTTATGCCTACGTCGTGGCGATCAATACCCTGGAACACAAATACGGCAGATAGATCGAATCAATCGAATCAATCAATTATTGAGGAACTGAAGAATTGAGGAACTGAGGAATCGAAAAATTGGACCGATTAAGTCGATTAATCCGAATGATTGGATTAGGCTGACCGACTGACGGACGCCCCAATCGGATCAATCGAACAATCGAACAATCGGATCAATCCAATCAATCGAATCAATCATTTATTGAGGAACTGAGGAATCGAGGAATCGAAAAATTGGACCGATTAAGTCGATTAATCCGAATGATTGGATTAGGCTGACCGACTGACGGACGCCCCAATCGGATCAATCGGACCACGCCGCGGCGTGGCGGAACAATCGAATCAATCATTTATTGAGGAACTGAAGAATTGAGGAACTGAGGAACTGAAGGCAAAACCAATCGAATCAATCGAATCAATCGAATCAATCCATCAATCCATCAATCCATCAATCCAATCAATCCATCAATCTCTCAACCTCCGTATACGCCAGGCCAAACGCTTCGGCAACCCCCTCGTAAACGACCTTGCCGTTCACCACATTCAGGCCTTTCCGAAGTGCGGCATTTTCCTGACAAGCCTTTTTCCAGCCTTTGCCTGCCAGTTGGAGGGCGTAGGGGAGGGTAGCATTGGTCAGCGCAATGGTAGAGGTATAAGGTACGGCGCCCGGCATATTGGCCACGCAGTAGTGGACTACATTGTCGATGATAAAGGTCGGGTCCTCGTGGGTGGTTGGCGTGCAGGTCTCAATGCAACCGCCCTGGTCGACTGCGACGTCCACCAACACGGTGCCCGCCCGCATGTCTTTGAGCATGTCGCGCGTGATCAGCTTCGGCGCTTTGGCGCCCGGGATCAGGACGGCCCCCACGATCAGGTCGGCGTCCCGGATGTAGCGACGGATATTGTACTCGTTGGAATAAACGGTATCCACATTGGCCGGCATCACGTCGGAGAGGTAGCGCAAACGGGCCAGGCTGACATCCATAATGGTAACATGCGCGCCGAGACCCGCCGCCATCTTGGCCGCCTGTGTGCCGACGACACCGCCGCCCAGCACCAGTACCTTGCCCGGGGAAACGCCCGGTACGCCGCCCAGCAATACGCCGCGGCCTTTGACCGGTTTTTCCAGGTATTTCGCACCCTCCTGAATGGCCATCCGGCCGGCTACTTCCGACATCGGGACCAGCAAAGGCAGGCTGCGGTCACTCATCTCAACCGTTTCGTAAGCCAGGCAAACCGCGCCGCTTTTGATCATGGCGTGCGTCAGCGGCTCGTACGATGCGAAGTGGAAATAGGTGAAAAGCAACTGGTTGGGTTTGATCAGGCCGTATTCCGGCTCGATCGGTTCCTTGACCTTGATGATCATCTCGGCGATCCCATACACCTCCTCAATGGTCGGAAGGATTTTGGCGCCGGCTGTACGGTACTCCTCATCTTCAAACCCGCTGCCGACCCCGGCAGTCGATTGAATGTATACCTCGTGGCCTCTTTTGCTCAATTCCAATGCGCCCGCAGGCGTAAGGGCAACACGGTTTTCGTTGTTTTTGATCTCTTTTGGAACGCCGATGATCATAATTCGCAGTTTTATTTGATATAGGAAGGATTAAAAAACGCGCAAAGATAAAGTGAAAAACCAAATGAAGGTAATAAAAAAGCCCGTGACCAGGCACGGGCAATTGGGAAAACGAACGTTGAACTTGTACGGCCTGAAACCCCTTGGGCCTGGATTCCGGACCGCTTTGCTGATGTAATCTCTATTGAATATAGAGCAATTACCGTGCCAGAATTTATTTTTCAGCCAACCGTTCGGCCTCCTATGCGCCATAGCCAGCCCGGTTTAAGCGGGGTAATGGTCATTCATCAATCGTGTGTTACCGGGGAATTCGCCCATATAACCGTTTATCGATCCGCTCTCCTGTAGCTGAGCGAAGTCGGGTAGCTGAGCGAAGTCGAAGCTGCAACGGGCGCCCAACCATCCAACCATAAAACCATAAAAAATCCCCCAAGCATTTCCCCGCCGAATTCCGTAACTTCGCACCCGTTTTCACCAAAATCCAAAGCCAAACCATGTCGGATCAAAAAGTGATCTTTTCCATGGAGGGGGTTTCCAAAACCTACCCTCCCAATAAGCAAGTCCTCAAGAATATCTGGTTGTCCTTCTTTTATGGGGCCAAGATCGGCGTGCTCGGTCTGAACGGCTCCGGTAAATCCAGCCTGCTGAAGCTCATCGCCGGCCGCGATACCAACTACGAAGGGCGCATCACCTTCGACGGTACCTACAAGATCGGCTACCTGGAACAGGAACCGCAACTCGACGATTCCAAAACCGTGCGGCAGATAGTGGAAGAAGGCGTGCAGCACATCGTCGACCTGATGAAAGAATACGAGGACATCAACGCCAAACTCTCCGAACCCATCGACGATGACGAAATGATGAAGCTGATCGAGCGCCAGGGTGAGTTAATGGAACAACTCGACCACCATAACGCCTGGGAACTCGACAACCGCCTCAATACCGCCATGGAAGCCCTGCGCTGCCCGGAGGAAAATGCCGCGGTCAACGTGCTTTCCGGAGGCGAACGCCGCCGGGTCGCGCTCTGCCGCCTGCTGCTCAGCAACCCGGATATCCTCCTGCTCGACGAACCCACCAACCACCTGGACGCCGAATCGGTGGACTGGCTGGAGCAATACCTCCAAAATTTCCCGGGAACCGTCATCGCCGTTACCCACGACCGCTACTTCCTGGACAATGTGGCCGGCTGGATCCTCGAACTGGACCGCGGCGAAGGTATCCCCTGGAAAGGCAATTACTCCTCCTGGCTGGAACAAAAAGCCAAACGCCTCGAACAGGAAGAACGCACCGAAAGCAAACGCCGCAAGACCCTGGAACGCGAATTGGAATGGATCCGAATGGCGCCCAAAGCCCGGCAGGCCAAAGGGAAAGCCCGTTTGAATGCCTACGAACGCCTCGCTGAGGAAGAGGTCAGGGAAAAAGAAGCCAAACTGGAATTGTACATCCCGCCCGGTCCCCGCCTCGGCGACGTGGTGATCAACGCTGAAGGGCTGACCAAAGGCTTCGGCAACCGCCTATTGTTCGAAAATTTCACGTTCAGCGTTCCCCGCAACGCTGTGGTCGGTATCATCGGCCCCAACGGCGTCGGTAAAAGTACCCTGTTCCGGATCATCATGGGACTCGAAAAACCGGACAACGGCTCCGTTGAGATCGGCAATACGGTGCAGATGTCCTACGTAGACCAAACCCACAAGGAATTGCAGGACGGCGATAAGACCGTTTACGACGCCGTTTCCGGCGGACAGGACCTGATCACCGTAGGCAAAAATACCGTCAACGCCCGGGCTTACCTCAGCCGGTTCAACTTCTCAGGGGCCGACCAGCAGAAAAAACTCGGCGTCCTCTCCGGCGGTGAGCGCAACCGGCTCCACCTGGCCATGACCCTGCGCGAAGGCGGCAACGTCCTCCTGCTCGACGAACCGACCAACGACATCGATGTCAATACCCTTCGCGCGCTGGAGGACGGCCTCGAAAATTTCGCCGGCTGCATCCTCGTCATCTCCCACGACCGGTGGTTCATCGACCGCCTGGCTACCCATATCCTCTCTTTCGAGGACGAAGGCGAAGTCGTCTTCTTCGAAGGCAATTATTCGGATTATGAAACGGCCAAAAAGGAAAAATTGGGCGATTTGACGCCGCGAAGACCCCGGTTCAAAAACGTTATCAACCGGTAGGCTCGGCTCAGTACCTCAGCGCTGCTGCCCGCGATGGGGAAACCCGTTTTCGGGCGGCGCCCGTCACCGCACGCCACCGTTTTTTCCACAGCCATGCTCCCAGGATTCCCATTGCGATCCAGGTAGCGGAAACCGCCGGCAGACTTGCGCCCAATACCGTTGTGACCATCGCAACGGTGGCCCAATGACCGGTGAAATCCAGCCGGTTGAACCGGAAAAGGCCGATGACCAGAAACAGGGCGTGCAAGCCCGTCATCCCGTAAAACAACACGGCCGGGGCGCCTGTGCCGGTCGCAGAAACGGTCGCGATCAGTGCAGCCGTAACGGCAATCGCAATATAGACCCACCTGTAGAAAACATGCACGTCCGGTGCACAGTCGAAGCCTTCCTTCGGAGCGGCTGTTCCGGCAATGATCCGCCGGTTGTAGGTCACAATAAGATAAACCTGTTTCCAGAATGCCCGGAACAGGCGATTGCGGAACAGGGCGTTCATCCATGGATAGCGATTGCCCAGGATGAAGAACAGGGCGTTCAAGCCGTAAAGGGTTTCTCCGGTTTTGAGGTCATACAGCGGGATCTCGTGCCTGGAACGATCCAGATCCAGCCGGGAGAGGATTTCCCGGCCGGCTGCGGTAAACCCGGTGCGCCGCTCAAGCCAGCCGAATTGCACGAAACATCCGGTATAAGCGTTGCACATGGGGCATGCGTCGTCGTAGATGATCACTTTGTTTTGCAGGGTTTTCATGGGCGGTTCGTATTGTACAGCAAAAATAAATAAATTTTCTGAATTTTCAAAATATTCTGAAAATAAAGAAAAAACGCAATTCAACCTTTCCGGTGCAGGGGGCGTTTTTGTAGGATGATTGATTTTTGTCACTATGGGGCAAAAACGGCTCAATCAACCCTTAATTCCTGGGGATAGTACCCTATTTTTGCGCCTTCTTAAAAAAGTTAACCCAACAGCAATGACAGAGCAACATAATTGCGTGATCATCGGCGCCGGCCCTGCCGGCTATACGGCGGCCATTTACGCTGCCCGTGCAGGTATGAAACCGGTGATGTTCACGGGCCCCGAACCGGGTGGTCAGTTGATGATCACAACGGAGGTGGAAAATTATCCGGGATACCCCACAGGCATTACAGGGCCTGAAATGATGGAGGAATTCCGGCAGCAGGCCGAAAGGTTCGGTACCGCTATTCATTACGAGGTCATCAACAAGGTGGATTTCAGCGGCCCTGTGCACAAGGTCTGGACGGACGGCGGCAAGGAGATCCTCGCCGACAGCGTGATCATCGCCACGGGGGCCAGCGCCAAATGGCTCGGATTGCCCTCTGAGAAAAAACCGGGCGTATCGGCCTGCGCGGTTTGCGACGGCTTTTTCTTCCGCGGCATGGAAGTGGCTGTGGTCGGCGGCGGCGATACGGCCGCTGAGGAAGCCACCTACCTGTCCAAACTTTGCCCGAAAGTACACCTGCTGGTCCGCCGCGACGAAATGCGGGCCTCGAAGATCATGCAGGAACGCGTACTGAACGCGCCCAACATCGAGATCCACTGGCATACCGAAGCCCTGGAGATCCTGGGGGAAAAGGAAGTGGAAGGCGTTCGCGTGATCAACAACCAGACCCATGCGGAAAGCGTCATCCCGGTCAAAGGCTTTTTTGTGGCCATCGGTCACCAGCCCAATACCGGCGTTTTCAAGGATTGGCTCAACATGGACGAAACCGGCTATATCCAGACGGTGGCGGGAACGTCCAAAACCAATATTGAGGGCGTTTTTGCCAGCGGCGACGCGCAGGATAAAGTTTACCGCCAGGCGGTTACGGCCGCAGGTACGGGATGCATGGCCGCGCTGGATGCCGAACGGTATTTGACCGAGAAAGGGGTGATTTAAGGCAACATTGACCAGGTAGTTCTTATCTTTGCCGCCTGGAATCGCCATTCTATCAATAAATTGAACTAAAAATGACAACAACCCATACCAGGTTTCGCCCGGGAGTCATCCACGGCGACGAAGTAACGGAATTGCTGAATTATGCCAACGAGCATAACTTCGCCCTCCCCGCAGTCAATGTGATCGGAAACAATACCATCAACGGCGTACTGGAAACGGCCAAAGAAGTGAATTCACCGGTCATTATCCAGTTTTCAAACGGCGGAGCGGCCTTCGTAGCCGGAAAAGGACTCGATAATGCGAACCAGCAGGCGGCTATCCTCGGGGGCATTTCCGGCGCCATGCACGTGCATACCCTCGCCAAAGCTTACGGCGTGACGGTAATCCTGCATACGGACCACTGCGCGCGCAACATTCTGCCCTGGGTGGACGGACTGCTGGACGCCGGCGAACGGTTTTTCGAATCCCGGGGCTACCCGCTGTTCAGCTCCCATATGCTCGACCTGTCTGAAGAGCCCATCCACGAGAATATCGAAACCTCTGTGGAATACTTCAAGCGAATGGCCAGGATCGGCATGACGCTGGAGATCGAGCTCGGGGTCACCGGCGGTGAAGAAGACGGCGTTGACAATACCGGAATCGACAACTCCCGGCTTTATACCCAACCGGAAGAAGTGGCCTATGCGTTTGAAACGCTCAGCAAAGTGAGCAACCGCTTCACCATCGCCGCCGCTTTCGGCAACGTACACGGCGTTTACAAACCCGGCAACGTGGAACTGAAACCCGTTATCCTGAAAAATTCACAGGACTATATCCGGGAAAAATACGGCCTCGGCGAAAATCCGGTCAATTTCGTCTTCCACGGCGGATCAGGCTCCTCCCAGGCAGAGATCCGGGAAGCCATCGAATACGGCGCCGTGAAAATGAACATCGACACCGATATGCAATGGGCATTCTGGGAAGGCGTCCGGGATTATTACGAAGGCAAACGCGATTACATGCAAAGCCAGATCGGCAACCCGGAAGGCGAAGACAAGCCCAATAAGAAGGTCTATGATCCGCGCCAATGGCTCCGCGCCGGCGAAAAGACCTTCGTCGCCCGCCTCCGGCAGGCTTTTGAAGACCTGAACTGCATCGGGCGGAATCAGTAGTTGCCGGATGCTGCCCGCCGTCGCCTTAGGGCTATGGCGGACGGAGGATGCCGGATTCAAGGGCAGATTACTAAGCCCGAAGTGTAACGCAGGGATTGGTAAGCTTGATGCTGGATGCTTGATGCTGGTAAGCTTGATGCTGGCGGCTGGGGAGCCGGACTGCCAACTGCCAACTGAAAGACTGGAACCTGGATGCCGGATGCTGGAGACTGTTCAGAATGTTGTGTCAATCGGATTTTCAATACGCATAACATAATGAAAATCAAATATTTGAACATTTTTGCTCTTGCGTGAAAATCCTATTTTGAACTGCCTCGGATACTGCCTGCCACCGCTGAAACTGAGGACTGCCCAGGTGAAGGAAATTGATCCGGCAGCCGAACCGCTTACAACTTAACGTCGGCCTATGGCTGACGGAGCCGGCTACCCTCAGTTACCAGACTAACAACTTACGACTAACAACTTACGACTTACAACTTACGACTTACGACTTACGACTTACGACTTACAACTTACAACTAAAAACTTACGACTAAAAATACTATGCTGAAAATCGGGGTACTGGGCGTAGGCCACCTGGGCAAGATCCACCTCAAATGCCTTCAACTGGCGGGTGAATCTTACGAGTTGGTCGGATTTTACGATTCGGACGAGGAGACTGCCCGGCAGGTGGCGGAGCAATTCGGTTTGCCCGCCTATTCCAGCCCCGAAGCCCTGATGGACGTGGTGGATGTAGTGGACATTGTAACGCCGACGCAATCCCATTTCAGGATGGCCTCCCTGGCGATCGAACGCGGCAGACACGTATTCATCGAGAAGCCGCTGACCAGCACCCTGGAGGAAGCCCGGGATCTGCTGCAACTCAGCCGCCAATACGGCGTGAAGGTGCAGGTCGGCCATGTCGAACGATTCAATCCCGCTTTGCTGGCCCTGGGCGATCTGCCCATGGCGCCGATGTTCATTGAGGCCCACAGGCTGGCCACCTTCAATCCGCGGGGAACGGACGTATCGGTTGTGCTCGACCTGATGATCCACGACCTGGATATCGTGCTGAGCCTGGTCAATTCGCCGGTTCAGTTTGTGAGCGCCAGCGGGGTCGCTGTGGTCAGCGATTCGCCGGATATTGCCAATGCCAGGATAGAATTCGCTAACGGGTGCGTTGCCAACCTGACCGCCAGCCGGATCTCGCTGAAACAAATGCGCAAGGTGAGGTTCTTCCAGAAAGACGCTTATATCAGCCTCGATTTCCTTGAAAAGAATGCCCAGGTCGTCCGGCTTTTTAACGAAGGAGATCCCGGAGCGCCTGAAAACGGCGGCCTGGAGCTGGAGACGCCCAAAGGGAAGAAGATCATCCACCTGGATATGCCCGCTATCGAGCCGGTCAACGCCATCAAAATGGAGTTGGAGACCTTCTCGGCCTGCATCCTCGAAAATACCCGGCCGCGCGTGAGTATTGAGGACGGATACCGCGCCCTGGAGTTGGCGTATCAATTGCTGGACGATATCAACAGGCGGCAACCCGCCGGTTGATCCCCTTTTTTGGCCCGAAAATGACAATTTGCCAAACGAGGTATCACAAACACCCGTCTAATTCGTTTACCAAAGTGTCACCAAATTTTTGCAATGAAGTACAATTTACCGGGCTTTCAGTATAAAGTATGGTTGCCGGCTGCCCTGCTCAGTGCACTGGCGTTCTCCGGTTGCTTTCTGGCCGGCGACGATGAAGGCGTACCCGCGTATATCCATATTCCTTCGTTCAAACTCGAAACCCAGCCGGGTACCCAGGGCAGCGCCGCTCAAAAAATCACGGACGTATGGGTTTCGGTGAACGATCGTTTCCTGGGCGTTTATCCCTTGCCGGCTACCGTGCCTGTGCTCGAAAGCGGTCAGGTCGATGTGCTCCTCGAAGCCGGGATCAAAGACAACGGCATCAACGGCACTTCCGTCAGCTATCCGTTTTACCGCATCTATGAAACCTCTGCCGACCTTGAAATCGGCGAGGTGGACACCCTCAGGCCGGTCGTTACTTACTTGTCAGGTTTGAAATTCGCCGCTATAGAAGACTTCGAATCCTCAAACCTCCTTTTTAATAAGTTGCTCAATTCCGGGGGCGACGGGCTGGTGCGGACCACCGGGGATGTATTTGAAGGCGATTACTCCGGATTGATCCGGTTGGATAAGGATCACCCCGTACAGGAGATCACCACGACCCGGTTGTTCAAGGACCTGACAACCGTCAGCCCGGTGGTTTACCTGGAGGTCAGCTATAAAGCGGAAGCGCCGGTCATTTTCGGCGTGATCGGTTACGGCTCCGGGTTGTCAACGCCGATCCTGGACCCCGGGTTTGCCCCGAAGGATACCTGGAACAAGATTTATTTTAACCTGAGTTCCCTGTTGACCGACCCGCAATACACAGACGGCTACCAGCTGGTGATGCAGGCCTTCATCCCCCAGGTAAACGGGCAACTGGAAATGGACTCTGCCAAAGTATGGTTGGATAATATCAAACTGCTTCACCTTTAATCAGTGCCATGAGCGGAAGGCGGCGCACGGATACAGTGCTCTACAAGGTTTCGGACTTCGTTACGGCCATGCTCTCGTGGGCTTGTTTTTTTCTCTACCGCAAGAATGTGGAAGGCAGCGGGACTTTTTCCCTGCACCTTTTGCAGGACCCTAATTTCTGGTACGGCATCATCATCATCCCTATCGGCTGGATCCTGTTCTACAATATTTTCGATCAGTACAAGGATATCTACCGCCTCTCCCGGATCGCTACCCTGGCGCGTACCTTTTTTCTGAGCTTTTTTGGGGTCATGTTCCTGTTTTTTACCCTGATCCTGGACGATTTTGTGACCAATTACCGCACCTATTACGCTTCCTTCCTTACCCTGTTCTCCTTCCATTTCGTCTTCACAGCCACGGTCCGGATGATCATCCTCACCCGGGCTACCTGGCGCCTCAAAGCCGGTGAAGTGGCCTATAATACCCTGATCATCGGCAGCAATCAGAATGCCGTTGAGCTCTATGAGGAGATCACTAGCCGCAAGAAAGGATTGGGGTATAAATTTGTCGGTTTCGCCGACGCCAACGGGAAGAAGCAACACGAACTGGCGGCTTTCCTGCCCCGGCTCGGCAAAGTGGAAAACCTCGAACGGATCATCCTCGACCACAATATCGAGGAGGTCATTATCGCGATTGAAACCTCCGAACACAACAAACTCCGCGAGATCCTCAATATCCTGTTTGATTTCAGCGACCAGCTGCTGGTCAAGATCATCCCGGATATGTACGACATCATGCTCGGTACCGTGAAGATGAACCACGTGTTCGGCGCCGTCCTGATCGAGATCCGGCACGAATTGATGCCCAAGTGGCAGCGCCTGGTCAAACGCCTGATCGACATCATCACCGCCGTGGTAGTGCTCATCGTTTTGGCGCCCCTGTATCTGTATGTCGCCATCCGGGTGCGGCTATCCTCCCCAGGCCCGATCCTGTACGAACAGCAGCGCATCGGTATCAACGGCCGGCCTTTCAGCATTTACAAATTCCGCTCCATGCTGGTCAATGCGGAAACAAACGGACCGCAATTGAGCTTTGACGGCGACAACCGGTGCACAGCCTGGGGCGCCGTCATGCGCAAATGGCGGCTGGATGAACTCCCGCAGTTCTGGAACGTCCTCAAAGGGGAAATGTCCATCGTCGGACCCCGACCCGAGCGAAAATTCTACATCGACCAGATCATCCAGCGCGCGCCCCATTACAAACACCTGCTGAAGGTCCGACCCGGCATTACCTCCTGGGGGCAGGTCAAATACGGCTACGCTTCCAACGTCGATCAGATGATCCAACGCCTCAAATTCGACATCCTGTACATCGAGAACATGTCCCTCGCCCTCGATTTCAAGATCATGTTCTATACCATCTTCGTTCTGTTGCAAGGCAAGGGCAAGTAGGGTCAACCCTCGTGGTTGACCAACTTCGTTCTGTTGCAAGGCAAAGGCAAGTAGGGTCAACCCTCGTGGTTGATCAACACTATGTCAACCCTGATGATTGCCCCCCATCAACCCCCATTGTCAGCCGCACCCAGGGTCTTAACCAGCTCCCGCCCGTCCCCCCGCTGCATGATAATGACATTTCCATGACAATTCCGCAAGCAGCAGAATGCCGGGGAGGATCGTTCTACCATGGAAATTATACGTAAAACCTTAAACTGCAAAGGAGGCCAGGTCTCCATATTAAGCAGAAAGCGAACCGGTTCAGGCCCGACAACCTGACCTCTTCCATTCAACAGCCGTCCGTGAAAATGCCGCATCTCCGGCACTAGTATGTTTAACTCGGGTGATATTACACTTGCAAATTCCTGAAGAATGACCCGGAAACGGCATATCCTGTCATAGGATATTCCTGTATGCCGGTCTGAACAATCGCAGGTATTTTTTTTTAACCAAAATAGACTGTTATGCTAAAACGCCCGATTTTAGCACTGGCATTTCTTTGCCTGTGCGTGAGCGCCTTTGCCCAACGAAGCATCCGGGGGAAGGTGGCTGATTCAAACGGCGAACCTTTGATAGGGGTTAATATCCTGGTTCAGGGCGCCGGAACCGGTACCGTCACCGATTATGACGGAAATTATTCGCTCGAAGTGCCTGCCGGCAATGATGTCCTTGTCTTCAGCTATACCGGCTACGCATCGAGGGAAATCACCCTGGGGCCTTCGAATGTTGTCGATGTGGTGATGGAAGAAGGCGCCATCGGCCTCGACGAAGTCATAGTGGTCGGGTACGGCACCCAGATCAAATCCAACCTGACCGGTAATATTGCCAAAGTCAGCGGCGACGACATCAAGGCGCTGCCCGTTCCTTCCTTCGAATCGGCCATCCAGGGCCGCACCTCCGGGGTGTTTATCGAAAGCACCAGCGGCAAACTCGGCGAAGGGATCAAAGTGCGGGTCCGGGGGAGTTCCTCCATCTCCGCCAGCAACCAGCCGCTTTTTGTGGTGGACGGGGTGCCCATAACCTCCGAAGACCAGGGGATCAACAATAACCAGCCGACCAACCCGCTCAGGGACATCAACCCGGCCGATATCGAATCGATCGAAGTCCTGAAAGATGCCTCCGCCGCCGCTATTTACGGCTCAAGGGCCTCCAACGGCGTGGTGATCATTACCACCAAACGGGGTAAGGAAGGCAAGACCAATATCAACCTGAACATCCAGAAAGGCATCAGTTCACCGACCAACAAAGTCGGCTTCCTCAATGCCGCCGAATACCGGGAGCTCTACACCGAAGCCACCCTGCGTTACCTCGGCATTGACCCCGTCACAGCGACGGAAGAAGACCAGAACGACGCCCGCCAGTTCCTGGAAGATGTGCTCGTGGAAGGATTCAATTCCGATTTTGAAACCGATGTCAACTGGGAAGACCAGGCCTTTTCCAACGATGCCGGCTTCCAGCAGGTCGACCTTTCCGCATCCGGCGGCAATGCCAATACCCAGTTCTTCGCCGCCCTCGGCTGGAGCGATCAGAACGGGATCATCATCGGCAACAATTTTGAACGGATGAGCGGCCGCCTCAACCTCGACCAGCGCGCTACCGATCGCCTTCGTTTCGGCATGGGCCTCAACCTGGTGCGTTCCAACCTGACCCGTGTGGCCAACGACAACGCCTTTGCCACACCGATGCAGCTGGTTGCCCTGGCGCCGACCCAACCGGCCTACCTGCCGGACGGCGAACCCAACCCGAATACCATCTATTACAACGGCCTGATCGAGAAGAAATACGCCCAGTCGGTGACTTCCTCGTTCCGTACCCTCGGCAACGCCTACGGCGTATACGACCTGCTGCCCGGCTTGTCCTTCCGCTCCGAAGTCGGGGTGGATATCCTCAACCAGCAGGAAGAGAACTATCAGGGGCGCCTGACGCAGGACGGCGCACCCGGCGGCCAGGCTGAAAGCCGCTCGGTCCGCGTGATCAATTACAATACCAATAACTTCTTTTCTTTTGACAAGCAGTTCGGTCAGAATAACCTCGAACTGGTGCTGGGCATGTCCTTCCAGCGTTCCGACCGGAATATCACCAGCATTCAGTCCAAAGGTTTTCCCAGCGATGACCTGAATACGATTGCCAGCGCTGCCGAGCCCATTTTTACCTCGGCATCCGAAGACGGGTTCTCCTTCCTGTCGTATTTCTCGCGGGCCAACTACCGGCTCATGGACCGGTACCTGCTGTCGTTGAGCGGCAGGATTGACGGTTCTTCCAAATTCGGCAAGAACAACCGGTACGGTTTCTTCCCGGCTGCCTCCGCCGGATGGATCATTTCCAACGAACCGTTCATGGAAAATTCCACCACGCTCAGTTTCCTCAAGATCCGGGCCAGCTACGGCGTAACGGGTAACGCACCCGTGGCCAACTTCGCCAGCCTGGGTACCTGGGCCGGAAATAACTATACGACCGTTTCGGGCCTTTCGCCCAGCACCCTGCCGAGCCCCGACCTCAAGTGGGAAACCACCTATCAGGCGGACCTGGGGCTGGACATCGGCATGTTCCGCGACCGGTTGACCCTGGAACTGGACTATTACATGAAAAAGACGAAGGACCTGCTCCTCAGCCGCCCGTTGCCCGCTATTTCGGGGTATACCTCCATCTTTGAGAACGTGGGCGAAATGGAAAACAAGGGCTTCGAGGTCGTCCTGAATTCCAAGAATTTTGTCGGCGAATTCCAGTGGTCTACCAGCCTCAACCTGGCGCTCAACCGGAACAAGGTGACCAAACTGAACAGCGATGCCGACATCATCTCCGGCGTCAACCGCGTACGGGTAGGTCAGCCGCTGGGCATCTTCTACATGCCGGAATACGCCGGCGTGGATCCCGATAACGGCGACGCGCTTTATTTCGACGGAGAAGGCGGTACGACCAACGACTACAACGCCGCTCCGCAGATGATCGTCGGCGATCCCAATCCGGATTTTGTCGGCGGCTTCAGCAATACGTTTTCCTATCGCGGTTTCGACCTGAATGTCTTCTTGCAGTTTGTGTACGGAAATGACGTCTTCAATCAGGGCGGACAATACCAGTCCAACAACGCTTCCGGTTTTGTGGACAACCAGACAAAAGACCAGCTGAAGCGCTGGCGGCAACCCGGCGACATCACCGATGTGCCGCGTGCGGAACTGGTCGGCGATATCGGCGATTCCAACTCGTCCCGCTACCTCAGCGACGGGTCTTACTTCCGGCTCAAAACCCTGTCACTGGGCTACAACGTGCCGGACCGCCTCATGCAGCGCATCGGATTCCAGAGCCTCCGGGTCTATGTGACGGGCCTTAACCTGCTGACCTTTACCGATTACAAAGGATGGGATCCTGAGGTGAGCACGCCGGGTACCGGCCGCACCACGACCAACACCAATATCATCCAGGGGGTCGATTTTTATACCGCGCCCCAGGCCAGGACGATTACCGTCGGCGTTAACGCAGGATTTTGATTCCGGAATCTAAAAACCAAAGACATGCGAAAATTATCAATCATACTTATTGTGATCATGGCGCTGGGGTGGACGTCATGCGACAAACAACTGGATATTTCCCCCCGTCAAAGTATTGAAACCGAAAAAGTCTTCACCAACGGGACCAACCTGGAAGCAGCCCTGGCCGGAGCTTATTCGGAGATCAAAGGCACCTTCAACGGCCCGTTCGGCGGTGAGTTGTACGGCGGCGATTTCAACCTGTTCAGCGAATTGCTGGCTTCCGACGGCAACGTGATCTGGGGCGGCTCCTTCAGCACCTACCGCCAGTTGTACAACAAATCGGTCATCACGACCAACGTCCTGATCGCCAACGACTGGATCCGGGCCTACAACGCCATCAATAACCTGAACAACGTGCTGGCTCACCTCGATGTGGCCGACGATCAGGATCAGGCCGACCGGGTTCAGGGAGAAGCCCTGGCCTTGCGTTCGATGATTTACTTCGAATTGGTTCGGCTCTGGTCGAGGCCCTGGGGCACCGGCACGGAAGCCACCGACCCCGGTGTGCCCCTCGTGCTGTCGGCGGTGAATACCGTTGAAGATGCCGAAAAACTGGGCCTGATCGGCCGGTCTACGGTCAAGGATGTTTACGACCAGGTGATCGCCGATCTGGTCAAAGCCGAAACCTTGCTTGAAAACGCCGGTACCAACGGTTCCAGCATTTCAACCTATGCGGTCTCGGCGATCCTGTCGCGGGTCTATCTGCAACAAGGTGAATTCGCGAAGGCCGCTCAATCGGCCGACCGGGTGATCCAGTCCGGAGAATACAGCCTGAACGCCAACCCGCTGCGCGCTTTCAATTCGCCGTCCAACAGCAGCGAGGATGTGTTTGCCATCCAGCAGACCGCCCTGAGCAATGCCGGCACCAGCAACGGCGGCCTGGCCACGTTCTACGCCCGCCTCAACGGCAGCGGCCGGGGCGATATGCAGGTGCAGGAAGCTTTCTTCGATCTGTTTGAACCGGGCGACCGCCGCGGCCAACTGGAGGAAGACCTGCCCACTACCGCTACCATCGCCAACGTGAACGAGATGTACTATATCGGCGTAGGCGGCCAGAATGCAGGCAATATCCAGTGCGCCAAATACGGCGACGGCAACCTGAATATCCAGATCATTCGCCTGGCGGAATTGTACCTGAACCGCGCCGAGGCCAATTTTGAGGCCGGTACGAGCGTCGGCGCAAGCCCGCTGAGCGATATCAATACCATCCGCGAAAGGGCCGGCCTGGCGCCGCTCCTGATCGTTACCCGCCAGGACATTCGCGACGAACGGCAACGCGAACTGGCTTTCGAGGGATTCCGCCTCCACGACAAGAAGCGCTGGAAGGAAGACGTCGAGGACCTGCCTTACGACTCACCGAAACTGGTGCTTCCCATTCCCGAGCGCGAACTGGAAGTGTACGACATCGAACAGAACCCCGGGTACGAGTAAAGCCGTAAGTCCTCCGGTTTTCCGGGGGTATATTTCCTGACGCCGGACTGCCTGCAGCAGTCTGGCGTTTTTTTTGGAGGGTATGAAAACCGCAAGGCAAGCCGTATGTTTACACATTATTGAACACCCTTCAAATTCGATTTTCCGACCATGAGCGAAACAACCAAAAAATATACCAACGGCGAGATTACCGTGATCTGGAAACCGGATGCCTGTGCGCATTCCAGATTGTGCTGGACCCAATTGAATGAGGTCTTCAAACCCAAAGAACGTCCCTGGGTGCAAATGGACGGCGCGGCCACCGACCGGATCATCGAGCAGGTGAACAAGTGCCCTTCCGGCGCACTGAGCTTCGTGTACAATGAGGAACAGGAGGCCGGCGAATCCCGCGTCGACGCGGAAAGCATCGTGGAAGTGACGCCGAACGGCCCGCTGCTGATCTACGGCAACCTGACCGTCCGGCATCCCGACGGGCGCGAGGAAAAGAAATTCAAAACTACAGCCTTATGCCGCTGCGGAGGTTCAGCCAACAAACCCTACTGCGACGGCACACACCGTAAGAACGGGTTTGAAGGCTGAACCCGGCCAAACTCATGCCTTTATGAAACGGGCGAAATACGGGACGCCTCCGATCTTCCACGACAGAAAATACAATCCGGCCTGCAATTGCGCAACCGGAATGCTCACCGCCATGGCATTCCGGCTAACGGGGATCCTGCCGGCAATCCTGCCGTTTTGATCCAGGATATGGATGTCAATGGCGGTTTCCGGAGATTGGCTGAAATCCAGCCTGAGCCGGTCGGTTGCGATGGAAGGCGACAAGATGAAGCCCGCATCCTCCCCGGTTGATGGCGCAACCGCAATTACCGGGGAATACGCGGTTGTTCCGTCGAGATCCACTTGCCGCAGCCTGTAAAAGGTCAGGCCATTTGCCGGAGCGGAATCCGTCCACCGGTAATAGACCGGCTGATCGGAACGGCCTGCGCCGGACACCCGGCCGATCTCCCGGAAGACGGGCCGGCCGGTCTGTTTTTCCACAGCAAAAAAAGCATTGTCCCGTTCCGATCCGGTTGCCCAGTCCAGGACAACGCCCTCCGCGGTGCGCCGGCCTGAGAACAGGATAAGGCTGACGGGCAGGACGCTGTTGCCGGCCACGGCAAACGGCGAAAAACTTTGAATGCCCGACCGGGTGCGGGTGTACGGATCGCCGCCCGCCGCCGGGCCTTCAGCGCCGGGCAGCCAGTCGCCTTCGAAATGGTGCAGCGAACAGGCAAAACGATTGAAGCCGGGCAATTCGTCAAAGCCGTTCCATTGTACGGTCATGGTCGCGTTGCTGCCGCCGGGCACGCCTTCTTCGACCACCCAGGTTTTGTCGACCAATGCCGAAGTCAGCAAATTGCCGGAATAGCCGCCGCCGAAAACCCCGTCGGCAACCCGGACGCTGTACTGGTCCGATGTGCCGGCGTTGGACAGGATAACAGGGTTGTAGCCGGTATAAGTGCCCACGGGAAAGAGGACCTGCGCCGACCCGACCTGCCGGGTTAAGCGACCCGTTCCGGAAGTGAGGACATAAGCGCTCGCCGACCCGCCGGTAATGGACCCGGCGATGCCGATGTTCAGGTCGTAATCTCCTGTGATCAGAAAACCGCCGGACAGGCTGAGCATTCCGTTGACCTGCGTGGCGCCGGTGAGGTATTTGTCGCCGCCGCCGGCATTCAACCGGGCATAAGTGAAACCGGGTTCGATGTTCTGATCCGGCCCGGAATAGTCGGCCAGCGCGCCGCTGTTGAAGCTGACAATCTCCCGCCCGCCGCCGAAAGCCGCGAATGCGTCGCCTGCGCCCGTCACCTCCAAGGCGCCGCCGGACTGGACGGTCAGCGTTGCTGTGGCGGCGCCGCCGCTGCCGCTGTTGCCGACCACCTGGCCCCGGACAATGATCCGGCCGCTGTTGCCGATGGAATAGCCGATATTCCCGCCGGCGGGATTGGCGGTGTTGACGTAGAGGTTCCCGGAAATGTCCAGCAGGCCGTCGACGGTAAACAGGCCGTCGTTCCAGGCGTTATTGGTGGCGCCGTTGATGCCGTCAATGGAAACGTCGCCGGATACGGATACCGTTACGCCGGGGTTGATCGTCACATTGAACGTCCGGCGGACGGCGTTTGACGGGCTGGCCTGGTTGAGCAGGCTCGCGGAAGCGGACCAGGACAGCGATACGTCGGCCGCAATGGTCAGGTTGGTGGTGTTGGCCGCCCCGGCGTCCAGGTCTTTTTTGATCCGGGAAAGGGCGATGGCGCCGGCGCCCGAGATGGTGCAGGCAGGGCCGTCGATGTCCAGGCTCAGGCCGTCGCCGCCGAGCAACCCGTCCACCAGCACCTGCGGACCGAAAACCTGGACGTAGCGATTGGAGGCCGACCCGGCTGAAAGGCTTGCGCCGTTTTCCACTGTCAGGTTGTACACCGAAAAATCGGCGCTGCCGGGGAGCGTGATGGCGTGGCCGGCCTGCACCACCGCGCTGACGGCCGGATCGTCGGGGTTGGTGACGGGGGTCCCGCTGCCGTCCGGCTGGGTATTCCAGAGTCCGGAAGCGTTCCAGATGCCGCTGCCGGCGGAATAAACGGTTTGGGAGTGGGTTGGAGAGAATGGGAAAAGGGAAAACAGCAAAAGGGCGACCGTTGTGGTCGCGGTTTTGAAAGAGCGCATGATGTTTTGGTTTAAGGTGTTAAAAAATCCAATCAATATGGGGCGTCCCGGTTTATGGGCTGCACCATTTCTTATTTGGGGTCAAGCCGCAGTTTGCAGTCGGCATGGTTGCCGGCTGCAAATTGCGGCCTGCCGTCAGATTTGACCGGATCGCTGGGCTTAGTTCTTTACAAAAATACCGGAAACGATGTCATTTCCAACTTTTACCTGCACAATATACGGTCCGGAGGCGAGATTGTGCAGCGGAAGGGTCATTTTAGGCTGGCCTGCCGGCAGGGTAAAGGCGCCCATGGATTGACCCAGTTGGTTCCAGATGCTGATCTGAGCCGGTTGTTCGGCGGGTTGCGGCAATTGGACCGTCAGTTCGTCCTGGACCAGGGTAGGGAACAGGTTCAGCCCCGGTTGCTCCGGCCGGAAGTCTACGGCAACTACTTTGTGAATGGTGAATTTGCCGTCGAAGTCGACCTGGCGGAGGCGGTAGTAGTTGAGGCCGAAAGCTGGGGTGTCATCTTCAAATCGATAGTTTAAAGGAACATCACTATCACCTGCACCTTCGACCTGTCCGATCTCTTTGAACGATTGGCCGCCGTCGGTGCTCCTTTCAATGGAGAAAAATTGGTTATTATGTTCGGAACCGGTTTGCCAGGAAACCAATACACCTTTTCCATACTGTGATGCTGAAAACCGCTCCATGGAAACAGGGAGCAAGGTTTTGTTCAGGCTATTGGAGTAAATAATGTCATCCAGAAAGATATTAGCCTGATTGCTGGTTGAGCTTTGCCCGTAAAACATCCAACTGTCAATTGTGGTATTGCTGGGCAATGTAGCTTTATTAAGGTCATCTCCAACAAGTACCCTGTTGATCCAAAGATCAAATGTATTTGGGGCTAATGATTGGCTTCCTTCGCCATAGGATGCGGAACTGGCTGAATTATTTCCGTAAATTTCAATTTCCAAGTTGGTTCCTTGAGAAATGCTGACATCTGACAATACAATCCAGTTCGACCCATTGCGATAACTGACAGTTATGACTCCTCCCGAACTAAATACAAACCTTAACCCTGAAAATACATGAGCTGTTGTGAATCCGTTATTGTCTGAGTAACTTATACCTGAGCCCTGGAAAAAATACCATTCCCCTGAAGCGGCGGTATTTCCACCGGTTGAATTACCAAATCTTAATTTGAATTCAATTGAAAAGGTATTGCCACCGGAATAGCCGTAATTTGAAAATTTGTTCACTGAACCATTGTTCGATGCGCTTATTTGTAATTCACTTTCTGATCCTAAACTAGGTAACCCTGGGTTAACTAAAGCAAAACTGCCGTTACCTGTTCCAACTCTGACACGGGTTGTTCCACTTGGAGATGCGGGTAAAAAGCTAGTACTTTCCCCGCTTGTATGTGTACCTGTCCCCATACCAAAGTCGTAACTCCAAGGTTGAGCCTGCATTAAAACCCCGATAAACAAAAAGGAAAGGACCAAAAAATAGAAAGTAGATCTTGGCTTCATAAGCTTAAGTATTATTTGAAATGGAAGAAACTTCGAAAGACCATCAAAATATGGATCGGTCAAAAAGGCTTTTGATGCAAATCTGGTATTTATTGATTAGGCAAATCCTGAAGAGAATACACTGAAATGTAAGAAATGAAGAAACAAATCTAAGACCTAATTCTTAACTTTTTCATTGTTTCACGTTAATCTTAGGTAAAGGTTTGGCTAAATTGATTATTGTACTGATAAACAATTATTTATAACTCATTATCGTTATCCCTTAAACCAAAAACCTGTGCTATGAAAAACATTCTTTTTCTCGTCCTCCTGGCGATGGCTTTTACCCTGGCCTGTAAAAAAGACCGCGAAAAGGACCTGCCGGCCTGCATTAAAACCCAGTTGGATGCCTTCAAACTGGGCGCTCAATCCTGTGCTGCGGGCAGCGCCAGCCTGAAGACCTACCAGTTCCAGAACCAGACCGTTTACGTTTTTGATGAAGGGCCTTGCATTGCGGACAACGCCAAGCGCGTCCTGGACAAGGACTGCAACCAGCTCTGCGTGCTGGGCGGCATCGGCGGCATCACCGATTGCAACGGCGCCGACTTCATGGCCACCGCCACGGGTGAGTTCCAGGTATGGCCGTAACGGTAAGGAGTCGTAAGTGGAAGGATGCTTAAGCCCGTAGGCTTGCCTGCCGGCAGGCAGGGATTGAGAAGCCAAAACTCAGCTTTAAACCCGCGCCCGGCTTCTCAATCGGCCTGCCTTAGGGGCAGGCTCGCTTAAGAATCCTTTCCTTTACCGCTCAAAATGAAATCGTAATCGTATAGGTCTCTCCGGGCTTTTTCGGCTTCCCGGCGGGCGGCGCGGGCTTGCTCGTGAGCTGATAGCTGACCTCCTGAGGGGCCGCCGGTTTCTTTTTCGGCAGCCGGAAATGGATCTGGATCTTCTGGTGGAAAAGCACTTTGATGCCCCGGTGTTTCGGTACGTTGAATTTGAGGGACCTGACCAGCCGCACGGCTTCCTCATCGCAGCCGCTGCCCAGGCCGGCGATCACTTTGGCATCCGCTACCTTCCCTTTGTAGTCGATGTCGTAGGTCAGGTAGACCGTACCCTCCACCTTGTTTTGGAGCGCTTCAGGCGGGTATTTCAGGTTTTGACGGATAAACTGCCGCATCGCGCCGGCTCCGCCCGGGTACTCGGGGCGATGGATGAAATTTTTTTCCGTCTTTTCTTTTTTCATATCATGGGCCTTTGCAGAAGGGACTAATTTTTATCAGTTTCTAACGGAACAAAGTACGCGGAAAACCTGATTTTTGTCAAGGCCTATTGACAAATACCTCCCTTTTTTGTACATTTATTCCGAATCAAAGCGGATAACCGTTTATGTCATCAGTTGAGCGATTTATTCAATATCTTCAATTTGAAAAAAGGAGTTCATCGCATACGGTTGACGCTTATCGCACCGATCTGGAGCAATTCGGCCGGTTTCTGGCGGAGACTTATCAGCTTGAATCTTTCGATGAAGTAACCCATTTTTATATCCGTTCCTGGGTGGTGTCGATGATGGACGCCGGCATGAATCCGTCCTCAGTGCGCCGAAAACTGTCGACGCTCAAGTCCTATTTCAGGTTTCTGCTCCAGCGCAAGGTGATCGGAAAGAACCCCATGCGGCAGGTGACCTTGCCCAAAACGGCCAAACGGCTGCCGGTGGTTACCCAGGCAAAAGACCTGGAAAACCTGCTGGATAACACCGCATTTCCGGAGGATTACAACGGCTGGCGCGACCGGCTGGTGCTGGAAATGCTCTATGGCCTCGGGCTGCGGCGATCGGAACTGATCCGGCTTCACCTGCCGGATATCGACTGGAAGGGCCGCCTGGTGAAAATTACGGGCAAAGGCAACAAACAGCGCCTGGTCCCCTTCGGCCCGTCGCTGCAACGGTTGCTGGAAGGGTATATGGCCGCCCGTTCTGCCGAGTTTCCGCAATCCGCAAATCCTTGCGTTTTTTTGACAGAAAAGGGGGAACCTATGTACCCAAAACTGGTTTATAATATTGTGAAACGGTACTTATCCATTTTACCGGCGCTGGAAAAAAGGAGCCCGCACGTGCTCCGGCATTCCTTCGCCACACATTTATCAGAGAACGGGGCCGACCTCAACGCGATCAAGGGACTGCTGGGCCATGCCAACCTGGCGGCTACCCAGGTCTATACCCATAACTCGATTGAAAAACTGAAACAAGTATACCGGCAAGCACACCCGAAGGCCGGGGGGGAGTGAGTCCCCGGGAATCTATTGTTAAACCGTAAAAAATTGCCTAATGAAAGTGTACACAGAAGCCGTTCAGTTCAAGGCTGATCAGAAATTGGTCGACTACGTCCAGGAAAAACTGGAAAAAGTCGAGCATTATTTCGACCGGATCATTGATGCCCATGTAACCCTGAAGCTGGAAAACGCTGGTCAGGTAAAAGACAAAGTAGCAGAGGTTCGTCTGAATGTTCCAGGAGAAACGCTGGTGGTAAAAGAAACCCAAAAAACGTTTGAAGCCTCCGTCAACCTGGCCGTAGACGCCCTGAAGCGCCAACTGATAAAATACAAAGAAAAAGTCAGACAGAATTAACGGGTGATGCACTTCAATGCGAAGAGCCGCTGCGGATAGGTTTCCGCAGCGGCTCTCGCTTTTTTATCGGGGAACTGACTATGCGAGGAATCGAAGAATTGAGGAAATATCGATTCCTCAATTCCTCAATTCCTCAACTCCTCAACTCCTCAACTCCCTGATTCCTCAATCCAATTTCACCACCTTCAACGTCTTCACCTGCGTTTCGCCGAACCGGAGCCGAAGCAGGTACGCTCCCGCAGGATACGGGCTGAAATCGATCTCCATACGCTCGGCATCAGCCGGCGCTTCGAAGTTCTGCAGGACAATGCCGCTCACGGTGATCAGCTGGATGCCGACCGGTTCGCCGAAGGTCTCGAACAATTCCACCGTCAATTGATCCGTCACAGGGTTCGGGTACAGCGCCGTCAGCCTGGACGCGCCGTAGAGAACAGCCGACCCGATCCCGGAATAAGCCGTATTCCCGAAACTGTCGCGGATCCTGACCCGGTAGTAATTCCGCCCCATTTTCGGCGCCTGATCCAGGTAACTGTACAGCCTGTACTGACCGGAAACCCCGGAAGGCGTATTCACATCGGCGATTTTCCCGAAATGCTCGCCGTCTGCCGACCGTTCGACCTCGAAAGCCACCGGAAGGCCGTCGGGCAGGATTTCCCAGGAAACCAGGATCATCCGGTTTTCCTCGTCGGTGACATTCACATCGATGCCCATCACGTTGGGGC
The DNA here is from genome assembly GCA_020636325.1 of Lewinellaceae bacterium. Classification (GTDB taxonomy): domain Bacteria; phylum Bacteroidota; class Bacteroidia; order Chitinophagales; family Saprospiraceae; genus JACJYC01. The sequence goes on along the minus strand of JACJYC010000019.1, from coordinate 62,708 downwards.
AGGCGGTCGGGCTGTTCGTGACCACTACCGTCAGTACATCTGTCGACGTACAGCCGTTCTCCGTCACCATCAGGGTTATGTGGAAGGTGCCGAATGAACTGTAGGTGACATCGGCAGAATGGCCCGATGCGGTTTGAGGGATGGCCCCGTTGCCGAAATTCCATTGAATGACGGCGTTCGGACCGGCGCCGACGGCTGTGTAGGTATGGGTGTCGCCCTGGCAGATGTATTCAGGGCCGCCGATATTGGCGATCGCCTGATCGTCCACCTCGACAACGAGTATGTTGGATTCGAGGAAGGCAGTACACTCATCCCGGCGGGCGCAACGCACGTAGTAGGTGGTCACAAAGATGGGGCCCGGGTCATAAGTCGGCGAATTGGTATTCGGAATGGGCGCCCAGGAGCCGTCGTTGAAGTTGCCGCCCGAGGTGCTCATCATCCAGAGGTATTCGATATCGCCCGAACCGCCCGATGCCGGCGCCAGGCTCACGAATGGATCCGGGTCATTGCCGGGGCCGCAGATCACCTGGTTGTAACCGATCTGACCGGGTTGGGTGATGTTTTCACAAGGCCCGTAAAACCCTGCATCAATGGTCAGGTTCATCTCATCCGGCCCAAGGGTCACCGGCGGAGCCATCAGGGTCACCGGGTCCATATCGCTGTCTATGGCGTCGTTGCTGCCGGCATTGGGCAGGGTAGGCGTCAGGCCGCCCGGGTTGGTGAAGGTAACCTTATAGGTGCCCGGCGGAACCATGAACATGTACATGCCGGTATTGTCCGTCAGCGTCATGTCCATATAATTGGTGCCCACGCCGTTGACCGTAACCTTGACGTTGGGAATGCCCGGTTCGCCGGCGTCCTGCTTGCCGTCGTGGTCGAGATCCAGCCAGACGAAGTCGCCGAGTTTGGCAAAACAGTCGTCAACTACGGTGATGATGGTAGTAATATGGGTCTCGCATTCCTCGGGATCATCAGGTGTGAACACGGTCGTGAATTCAACCGTGCCGACTTCCAGTTCAACCGGATTGATCTCCGTGACCTCTTCTCCGTTGAGGTAATAGGTCGTTTCTCCCGGCTGATCCGGATTGACGGTGAACGTGATCGGCCCTTCTGCCACGCAGATCTCTGCGGGAATTTCCGATAGGTTGACCGTCGGGTATTTGCACAGGTTATGAATGGACAGGGTGTCGAATCCATTGGTCACCACAGCCGTATACATGATCTCATCCACCAGCCGGAAGGTCAGGACGTATTCTCCCGGATCTCCTTCCGGAATGACGGTATTCAACGGGATCGGTATGGGCGCCGCCGGCGGTTCGGGACTGTTGAGCTGGTACATGCCCTCGTTGCCGATCAGCCGCCAGGTTTCGCCGGGGTAACTGTGGACGGTGAACTCCTCCGTGAATTGCCCGTCGAGGTCGGTGGTCGAGTTGTTGAGACAGTTGCAGGGGTCGCCGATGTCGGCAGTCGGCATCAGGTAAATCCCGCCGTCGAGCGTGAGGTCCATGCCGTCCACCTCCAGCGTGGTCATATGGGTCATGCCCATGGTGCTCATATCCGCATCATTGTCAACCGTATCGTCATTGCCGGCGTTGCGCACCGTAAACCGGTAACCGTAAGGCAGTACGAACCATACGGAATAGGTGCCCGGCGGCAGGGAGTCGAACAGGTAATACCCGTTCGCTTCCGTCAGCGTGGAATCGATCACCGTCCCCATGGCGTCTTTCAGGCGCACCGTTACGTTGGGGACGCCTTCTTCCATGAAATCCTGTATGCCGTCGCGGTCGATATCTTCCCACACGTAGTCGCCGAGTTTGGCAAAACAATTGTTGACGATGGAGAAAGTGCTGACCACCCGGGCGATGCATTGGTTGGGATCGATCGGCGTCAATTGGGCTACGAATTCAAACAAACCCTCTCCCAATACCGAAGGATCGATGATATCCACCTGCATGCCGTTGACGAAATAGGTGACCGTGCCGTCTACGCTCGGGTCGGAGGAAGGAACGAAAGGCGGATCATACACGCACAACTCCGAAGGCGGCAATTCGCTGAGGTTGATCGTGGGATAAATGCAGTTGTTGCCGATGGTCAGGACGTCGGTTCCGTTCGACAGTTTGGCCGAATACGGGATCTCGTCGATCAGTTTGAAGGGCAAGGTATACACACCCGGCGAAGTTTCCGTGAAGAAAGTGCCGATGGTGAACGGAATAGGTATGCCCGGCGGTTCGGGGCTGTTGATGTCCCACATCCCTGTGCCTTCGATCACCTGCCAGGTTTCGCCCGGATAGCTGATGATCGTGATCTGCTCGCCGAACTGGCCGTTGAATTCGTTGGTCGCGTTGTTGAGACAGTGGCAAGGGTCGTCCAGCTCCTGCTCTTCCGGCGCCTTGTAGATGCCGGCATCCAGCGTCGGGTTGTACTCGCCCGGCGCCAGCGTGACCACCTGTGTCATTTCCATGGAAGCCAGGTCGGCGTCGCTGTCCAGGGAGTCGTTCATGACGGCATTGATCGGGGTGTAATTGTACCCGTCCGGAATGACGAACATTACGGAATAGGAACCCGCGTCGAGGCCGATAAACTGATAAAACCCGCCCGCATTGGTGGTGGTCATGGCAATGACGTCGCCGTTGCCGTCTTTCAGTTTGACGGTGATCCCCGGGAAACCCGGTTCGCCTGCATCCTGCTGGCCGTCTTTGTCAATGTCTTCCCAGACAAAATCGCCCAGGCCGCTGAGGGGCGTCAGCATGACGCTGCAAACCGATGTGCATCCGTTGGCGTCGGAAAGGGTAACGGCATACATCCCGCCTTCCAGCCCGGTAATGGCGGCGGTCGACTGGCCGCTGCTCCAGGCAAAGGAATAGGGTGGGGTTCCGCCCGTTGCGCCTGCCGTCAGGGCGCCGTCGTTCCCGTTGATGACCTCGCTGATCACTTCGATCGAACAGGCCGGAACGGGGAATGATGCGATCTGACCGGAAGCGGAGGCCGTACAGCCGTTGATGTCCGTTACCGTGACGCTGTAACTGCCCGCCGCCAGGCCCGATACGGAGCCGGTGGCGGCGTTATTGCTCCACAGGAATTCAAACGGCCCCGTGCCGCCGGTGACATTGGCGATCAGGCTGCCGTCGTTTTCCCCGGCGCAGGTATTTTGCTGGGTGCTGATGTTCACGATCAGGGCCGGCGGCTGGATCAGCGATATGCCGGTGACGGCGGTACAGCCGTTGGCATCCGTTACGGTGAGGGAATAGGTCCCTCCCCCGAGATTGTCAATGCCCGCGGAGGTATCGCCGGTATTCCAAAGGAAAGTATAGGGAGGCGTTCCGCCCGACGGTATGCCGGTCGCAGAACCGGAATCGATATTTCCGCAGGCGATGGTGGAAGACTGTATGGTCAGGTTGAGCCCGGGCGCTACGGTCACGGTCACCTGGTCGGCGCCGGCACACCCGTTGGCATCGGTCACTGTAACCCCGTAGGTGGTTGTTGCATCGGGAGTGACGTTGATGGATTGGCTTGTCGCCCCGGTCGACCACTGGAAGCTGAAAGGACCGGTGCCGTTGACCACTGCGGCCGACAAACCCGCTGCGGCCTGCGGGCAGATGGTCTGGTCGGCGCCCGCATTGACCGAAACCCCCGGAAACGCGGCAATGGTGGATTGGGCCGTTGACGTACAACCGTTGGCGTCCGTAACCGTCACGGAATAGGACCCGGCCGGCAGGTTGTCGATCGCAGCGCTTGTGGCGCCGGTATTCCAAAGGAAGGTATACGGGCCGACCCCGCCGGTAGCGGAAGCGGTCAGTGTGCCGGAGGCGCTGCCCGGACAGAGCGGCGCGCCGGGGGCGATGCTCGCCTGCAACAGCGGCGGTTGCGACAGGATGACCATGGCGCTCACGGAGCACCCGTTGGCATCGGTCAGCGTTACGGATATGGGGCCGGCCGGCAGGTTGCTCACCGTCGGGCCGGTAGCGCCGTTGCTCCATTGGAAGGTGTAGGGCGCATCGCCGCCGGAGCCGGAAGCGGTAGCGGCGCCTGTATTTTCTCCGAAGCAAAGCACATTGGTCCGGTCAACGCTGATGTCCAGGTCGTCAATTACCGCAAGGGTGAAATCGGCGGTACCCTGGCATCCGTTGGCATCGGTCACGACAACCGTATAGTTGCCCTGTTGCAAACCGGTGATCGTCGCATTGGTGGAGCCGTTGTCCCACTGGTAGGTGAACGGCGGCGTACCCGAATTGACAACGGCCATGGCGGTTCCGGTGGCGCCTTCGCCGCAGGCAACCGGATTGCCGGTGATCGTCACGTTGACCCCGGGCGCCTGGTTGATCGTTGCGCTGCCAATGGCAGTACACTGGAAAGCGTCGGTGACGGTGACGGTGTACGTTCCGGGACTGAGCCCGCTGATGGAAGCCGTTGTTGCGCCGGTATTCCACAAATAAGTGAAAGGCGAGGTGCCGCCGACAGGCATGGCGATCGCGGTGCCGTCCGTTTCGCCCGGACAGAGCAGGGGCGTACCCACCACTACAACCCCTACGTTCGGCGGCGCCAGTATGGTCACAGATCCGGTGGCGACACACTGGTTGGGATTGGTCACGGTGACAAAATAAGTGCCGGGGCCGAGGTTGCTGACGGTTTGGGTGTTGGCGCCGGTATTCCAGTTATAGGTGAACGGCCCCGCGCCGCTCAATATATTGACGGTTGCGCTGCCGTTGGCGCCGCCGCAAATGGAAATATGCTGCCCCTGCACCTGGATCTGAAAATCGGGGGCCGACTGTACCGCGGCGTTGGCCGTACCGGAGCAACCGGCGGCATCCGTCACGGTTACGGAGTAATTGCCGGGTGTCACATTGGTGACCACCTGGGTAGTGGCGCCGTTGCTCCAGGCGTAAGCATAGGGCGGAACGCCGTTGTTGGCGGAAGCGGTCAGGAAGCCGTCGTTGAAATCCGGACAGGTTTCCGCGGTACCCAATGCGCCGACGGTCAGGTTGGACAGCTGGGTCAGGGTGGTTGAGCCGGATATCGGGCACCCGTTGGCGTCCGTTACCGTTACGGTATAGATCCCCGGCGCCAGGTTGATGATGAACGGCCCGGATTGCCCGGTACTCCACTGGTACGTATAGGGAGGCGTGCCCCCGCCGGCCGTTGCGGCAATGCTGCCGTTATTGAAGCCCGCACAGGTGGGGTTGGCGGGGTTGAGGTTGACGCTGAGCGGCGGCGGTTGGGTAACCGTCCCGGTAGCGACCGAAGTGCACCCGTTGCCGTCGGTCAGGGTTACGGTATACGACCCGGCGCCCAATCCCGTTATGGTCGGGCCGGTTGCTCCGGTGCTCCATTCAAAACTGAACGGCGGGACACCGCTGGCGGCCGTAGCCGTAACGGCGCCGTTGAGCGCGCCCGGGCAACTGACGGGCGTGACATTCACAGCAACGTTTACGGGTATGAAGTCGAGGGTGATGCAATCAACGGTTCCGCACTGGCTGGCGTCGGTCAGGGTAATGCAATAATTGCCGGGCGCCAGGTTGGTGATCGTCGGCGTTGTGGCGCCTGTGCTCCAATGGTAGGTATAAGGCGGCGTGCCGCCCGACCCGACTGCCGTAACGGAAAGGGGCAGGGAGCATTCCTCGGTGATGAAATCGACCACGACCAGATCGGGCTGGGCGATGACCCGCGTACCGGAACCGGTAAACCCGTTGGAAGAGGTGACGGTAACCGAATAGGCGCCTGCCGGGATATTGTTCAGGGTCTGGACGGTTGCCCCGGTATTCCATACATAAGCATATGGCGGAGCGCCCCCCGATGGGATGGCCGTAATGCTGCCGTCGGGCAGCCCGAAGCAGGAAGGTTCGGTAACGTTGAAACTGACATTGATCTGCGCGTGTGCCGATGCAAAAGTCAGTACGAACATAATTATCCGGGAAATTTGGAAAAAAGGAACCCCGGTCAATGCTTGTACAAATCGGATCATACCCTTGGATTATAACGTTAGTAATAATTTGCTGACAAACAGGGGTCCGGAGCGGCTGGTGCGCCCTTGGTATGTGTTCCAAAATGTGACCAAGATTGACTCAACGGCAGCTGCCGTTCAGTCGTCCTTTAACTTTTCCAAACAAAGACTTGAAAGTCTATTACAAGAGTTACCGTAATAGAAGGGAGTGGTAAAAATCATAGAAAACAGAGAACGGTGGGGCGTTCTGGCTCTCTCTAAATAGTAAGTTTAACTTTTCCTGCGACAAAGGAAATAAAAAAACTTGATATAACAAAAAATATAAATTTAATTTTTGGGAACGAAGTGAGCCGGGGCGGTATAAAAATAAGTCGCGCCGCGAGGATGCGACACGACCTACTACTAGCAAATTATAATCCCATGAACAAAAGTGTTCATACTAAGAACACGCGAAATCGAAAAAATATTATCGGATCAGGCGGAATTTTTTGCGATCCGTTCATCTTTATCACACATTCCGGCCACCAGGCATACCGACGCCCTGGTTTTTGTGATAAAGGGCAAAAAAATAAGCCGCATCACGCTACCCTTGTGATACGGCTTATTACTTAACAAATTATAATCTCATGAAAAAAACCTGAAAAGCGAATGCTATATATTTTGACAGGCGAACCTGTATCTGGCGTTTTGAAGGTTTGTGATAGTAAGTCAGATTTTACAATCCCCAAAGAAAACCTGACTTACTATTCAACAAACAACAATCCCATTAAAACATACCCAAAAAATTTGCGCCGATTCTTTTATCGGCTTTTCTTTCTTTTGATGATACAAACATCAGGACTTTTTTACCTCAAAACAAAGACAAAATACGGGTGTTGTGAAAAATGGATTGCGAAAATTTTAAAGGCTATTAATAGTTAGTTTGTTGATATTAAGGTGTTTGTGTTGTTTAATTGTGAAATCATTGTGAAAATATTCTTTTTGATTCGGCAGCCGTTGTGAAATTTTTTTTCGAAAAAAAATGCTGAAAACGGATCCCCGGCGTGAAAATTTTTCCCGGATGGCCGCCGTCCGGCCTCAATTGAACGGATTGCTGAACGCCGGATTATGGATGTAACTTGTATCCGTCAACGTCTGCAGGAACCTGATCATGTCCTGTTTCTGCTGGGCTGAAAGCGGGAAAGGCCGGATGTTGACATCTTCATTTTCGACGTTATGGCCGCCGGCGCTGTAGTTTTCAAGGACTTCCTCAAGGGTCTGGAAGCGGCCGTCGTGCATATACGGCGCCGTCAGGGCAACGTTGCGCAGTGAAGGCACCTTGAACTTGCCGTTGTCGTAAAAGTTGCCGGTATGCCCGCCGAGCCCGAGGTCGGGGAACTGGTCCAGTGAACTGACCTCGTCCAGGCCGTTGTTCCGGAAAGTGAAATCGGTAAAATTGATCCCGCCGTGGCAGTGGGAGCAACCGGGGTGCGTAGGGTCATTGGGCTCTACGTAGAAAAGGTCCTTTCCCCGTTCCTCGCTGTCGGTCAGCCAGCCCTGGTTCAACTGTGCGACGTTGTCGAACTTGGATTGATAACTGACCAGGGTCCGTTCAAACTGGGCGATGGCCCTGCCGGTCAGCTCCTTGGTGATCTCCTTTTTGCGCTCAATGCCGAACGCTTTCCTGAACATGGCCGGATAGGTTTTGTGGGCCCTGAGCTTCTCCGCCACATGATCCCAGGTCTCGTTCATTTCCTTGTGGTCCTCAACCGGCACCAGCACCTGGTCTTCGAGGCTGCCGGCCCTGCCGTCCCAGAAAAAGCCGTTCGGGTTAAAAGCCAGGTTGATCAGGGGCATGGAATTGCGGGTCCCCTCCAGGCCAAGCACGCCTTTGCTGAATCGTGCGTCGTCCGTGAAGGAATGCGTTATCTTATGGCAGCCGGCGCAGGATAGCGTGCTGTCGGCCGACAGGATCGGGTCGTAAAACAGGAACCGGCCGAGTTCTACCCCCGCGTTGGTCAGGGGGTTGTCGGCGGGTATCAGGGGCGTCCCCATCCAGGGCGGAAGGTCCAGGTTGTAAGCGGTCGGATCATACGTCCCCTGTATAAGGTCATCTTCAGGGCAATTGGTGCACGCCGGTTTTTCATCCGGCCGGCAACCGAATCCCATCAACAAGACCATGCCTGCTACTAAAAACCAATATCGGTAGGAGCGCTTCATCGCTTTCTGTTAGGGGTGAATAAATCGCGGATCCCGGACGAATGCGGTATCCGTTAAAGTTAACAAAAATGCTGTAAGGTCGGCTTTATCGCGTTCGGAAAAATGCAACAGTCGTACATTCGGACTTGCATTTTCGGCGTAATGCCCGCCCTCGTTGTAGTGGTCGATCACTTGCCGGAGGGTCTGGAAGCGGCCGTCGTGCATGTAGGGCGCCGTCAGGGCAATATTGCGCAGGGAAGGCGACCTGAATTTACCGTTGTCAAACACGCTGCCTGTGACCGCGCCCCGGCCTTTGTCCTTGACCTTTGTCAGGTCCCGGATCTCGTCAATGCCGTTGTTGAAGTATTCCAGCCCGGAAAACATGGGCGGCTGGTGGCAATGTCCGCATTCTCCGGTAGGCAAAACACCCGGCTCGGCATCAAAAAAGATCTGCCTGCCCCGCCGTTCGCTCTCCGTAAATCTGACCGCTCCCCGCATGACCTTATCGTAGCGGGAATCCGCACTGATCAGCGTGCGTTCGAACTGGGCCAGGGCTTTCCCCACTGTGGTGCGATTGATCTCCTCGACTTTAGCAATGCCGAACGCCTTTCTGAACAGCGCAGGATATTCGGCGTGATCCCGGAGCTTGCGCTCTGCCTCCGGCCAGGAGGAGGCCATTTCAACGCTGTCGGCCACCGGGTGCAGCGATTGTTCCTCAAGGGTAGCCGACCGGCCGTCCCAGAACAGGCCCGTATTGAAATACCCGACGTTCTGGAGGGATAACGCGCTGCGCTTTCCGAGGCGGCCCCCAAATCCGGCGCTGACCGGCAGCCCGTCCGTGAACGCCTTGTCCGCATGGTGGCAGGTTGCGCAGGAAACTGTGCTGTCCCTGGAAAGGATCGGGTCATAAAACAGCATTCGCCCCAATGCCACGCCCTCCGCTGTCATCGGATTGTCTTCCGGGATCAGCATCGGGGTGAAGTCCGCAGGGTCCTTTATGGCATAGGGTGTCGGCTCAAACGGGATATCTTCCAGGTCCTTCAACCCGTCATGGCAACCCGCCAGCAACACCCCCCACATAACGCATATCGCTCCGATCCCATACCGCGCCCCGCTCATCGCCCACGTTATTTTAATTCAAGGCTTTCATTGAGCAGGCGATCCTGGATGAACACGGCGATTTCGGCGTTCCCGCCATGGACCTGAGTTGTTTCCCTGAAGTTGATGAAATTGCCTTGCCCGTCGCTGAGGGCCTTCAGCATGTCAACCGTGAAATTGATCCGGGTTGTCTGGTTGGATTTGATAGAGATGGCCTTGTCCCAGGATTTGGTGCGATAGCCGCCGGCGTTTCCGATGTGGAAGGTCAGTTTGGCGTCGCTGAAGTCGCCGTCGCCGTTGAGATCCGCATTGCCTTCCAGTTTGGTGAAGATATAGCTGCCGGCGTCCGTCCAGTAATTGGCTGCCGATCCGAGGGGATCCTTGGCGGAGTGGTCGGCCGGTTTGGTCTTGTTCAGGTCCTCGTTGACGCCCATGCCAAGCTGGATGCCGGTATATTCGCCTATGGGTACATCGGTCAGGACGAGGGTAATGCCCGCGGCCGCCGCGTCAGCCGACTGTACGGAGCCGAAATTGACCTGGTCGACTTCTTTGGCTTCGGTTTTGCCGCCTGAAGAGAGCAGGTCGATATCCGACAGGAAAAACTGGAACAATTGCCATTTGACCTGCATATTGTCCGGATAGGGATAGTCGTCGGCATACATCATGAGCGGTTCCCCGCCGAACGAACCTTTGAAATTGATCTCAAGGGTGCCGGTCTCGGGCTCGGTATGCCTGCAGTCGGCTGCCCACATCAAAACGGCTGCAAAGAGGATGAGATAGCGTTTTTTCATTTTATTTTGGTTTATGATGGTTTACGGTTGCTCCGCCCGCCATAGCCTCGGCGTAGGCGGGTTTATGTTGGTTTATTTTGGTTGGGGGTTCAACAACAATTAACCACCATAAACCATCATAAACAACAACAAACAACAACAAACAACAACAAACAACAATCCCGGCAAAGTTACTTAACTTCGGCCACAATAGCCTTCAATTCAAATGATTGTGCCAGCCCGTTGACAATATTCTGGACGAGGATTTCAGGCGGGTCGTTTCGGATGTCCTGGATCTGGGCGAACCAGCGGCTGTAATCGACCTGGATGGTCAGTCGCAGGTGGAAACCGGGTTGCAGGGTGAATTCGTCGGGTATCGCTAGAAAAACGGGAATTTCGCTGCCGGATCCCGCAATATTTAACGCTACGGGGGTGGTGTCGGTTGTTTCGGCGGTGCGGAAAAGCGAAACCTTGTCAAAATAATATCCTTGTCCGGGGTCGACAAACTGAGCGGTATCCTGCAGGGGGTGGTCGTCGGGGACGGATTCGGGGACTGCGCTGTTGGCCGGGGCGTTGAGGCCGAGCATGAAGGAAATCCCGGTGACCTGCCCGCTGCTCCGGAAGCTTCCGGCCGAAAGATTGGTCGAAGCCGGCGGACGGAGCAGCAGGATGTCGTCCGTGATGACGGCCGGTACCCGCGAAAGGTCGGCCGCATAAGTTTCCACATCGAGCGAATCGCTGATGCCGACGGTCCTGCCGTCCTTGAAATGGAGTTGAAAACCGGATAAAAGGAAGGAGATCTTATCCAGCCGGAACAGGTGCCCGTTGGCGTCCGGATAAAGCGAATCTTTCAGCGCGAGGTTATAGGATGCAGCGGGATAAACCCATTTGTGCTGGAAGGTAAAGCGCAACTGCGGGTATTCGCAACAACCATCCGGGCAAGGCCGGTCGGCGTCCAGGTCGTAGTTGGAAGCGTTTACGTCAATGCAGCCGTCCTTGGGTTCGTAACAGCCCGGCAGGCATGCGATCAGCAGGATGAGGGGCAGAATGGATCTAAGGCTGCCGAATGCGATTTCACTAAACCGGGCTCGCTCTTTTCCGGATTGCCGCCCGGAACCTTCCGCTAAATTGCCGCTGACTGAAATGCAAATCCGTCGAAATTGGCGTGTCATACCCTATTTTTCATCTTCAGGAAATTTTCCGCCTCCCCATTCTCAAACCCCCGCCTGCCTGCCGACCCGATTCCTCCTCCGGCCGTCGTAGCTCCAAGAGAGCGGAGGCGGCCATTCCTCACTTCCTCCCCCGACCGCCGTAGCTCATCAGAAGCGAAGGAGGTAATTCCTCGATTCCTCAATTCCTCGATTCCTCAATTCCTCACCCCTTCCCCTTCCCCTTCTCATACTCCTTCACCAGTTTCTTCACAATCTGCTTCATCTGGGTGGAAAATTCCTTGTTCAGGATCCAGTTGTAATATTGGCGGTCGTTGTACAAGACCTCGGCTACGGGTTGGCCCACGTATTTGCCGAAGTTGAAAACGACGACGCCTTCGTGATCGTATTTCATTTTCTGGGTGGCGTCCACGAAGCGCTGGTCATTGGTGAATTCGTGGAGGGCTTTGACGCTTCTCTGCACCGGCGGCGGATTGGCATTGCCGTCCTCGTCGATGTATTCCACGTTTTCATACCGATCCAACTGGCCCTTGAACACTTCAATCGTGGCGCGCACGTCGGCCATTGCGTCGTGGGCGTCCTCCAGTTCCGTATCGCAATAGAAGCGGAGAGCGGCCTTCAGCGTACGGGGTTCCATTTTGTAGAAGATCCGCTGGACGTCGATCAATCTGCGGCGTTCCATTTCGAAATCGAGGCCGACCCTGGCGAATTCTTCCATTAAAAGAGGGATGTCGAACCGGTTGGAGTTGTATCCGGCGATATCTGCGTTGCCGATAAAATCGAACAATTTCTGGGCGACCTGCTGGAAGACCGGTTTGTTGGCCACATCCTTGGGTTGAATGCCGTGTACCAGCATGGCCTCTATGGAGATGGGAATGCCGGGGTTGATCAGCAGGGACAACTCTTCGGGTTCGCGGTTATCAGGGAAAAACTTGATCAAAGCGATTTGCAGGATCCGGTCCCGCAGTACGTTGAGGCCGGTTGATTCGATATCGAGGAAAACGAGTTCCCGGTCCAGTTGAATATTCAGCATCAGCTATCAGTTAGTTTGTTTTTCAAACCAGGCTTTTGCGCCTGAGGTATAGGCTTCCCCAAGGGCGCCGTCCGGTTTGGCGTAAATGAAAAAGGCTTCAATGTCGGGCAATTCCTCCGCCAGCGCCATGGCCCGCTCCAGTCCCAATACCATAAAAGTAGTGGCATAGGCATCAGCTGTGATGCAATCCCGGTGAAAAACCGATGAGCTCAGCAGGGTGGTCCGCTCCGGGAAACCGGTTATGGGGTTGATGGTATGGCTGAATTTGCGGCCGTCCACCTCGTAAAAATTGCGGTAGTTGCCGGAGGTCGCTACGGAAAGGTCCTTCAGCGGGGCGGCGGTTTCAATTTCGTTCATGGGCGCGCCTTCCACGGGTTTGTTGATCCCGATGTTCCAGGGGGCGCCTTTGGGGTTCTGGCCGCGGCCTCGCGCTTCACCGCCGATGTCGACCAGGTAGTTGCTGATGCCGTGTTTTTCGAGAAACCGGCCGGCTTCATCCACCGCATAACCTTTGGCGCAGGCGCTGAAATCGAGTTGCGTACCCGGCGATTGCTTTTTGAGGAACAGCCGGTTATCCCGGGAGATCAGTTCTACCTTGTCGAATCCCACAAATTCCAGCAGCGAATCCACTTTGAGGCTGTCAACGCTCCGGATCGGGTCCTTGCCGGTATAGCCGAAGCCCCAGTAATTGACCAGCGGCATGACCGTGGGGTCGAAGGCGCCGCCCGACCTTTCATAAACCTCCCGGGCCAGCACCAGGTTCACCAGGAAGTGGTCGTTCGCTTCAGCATCCGCAGGCCCCAGGTCGAGCCCGTCCGCTGACTGGTTGAACCGCGAGATGACCGAAGAATCGATATAGGTGGATACCTGGAGGTTGATCCGGACAAACAGGGAGTCGAGCGCGGATTGGAAGTCGCGGTCCTTTTCGTCCTGATAAGTGATCCGGTAGTAGGTACCCATGGTCTGCCCTTCGAGGACCGTGTAGTCATCGGCAGGCTGTTCCTGGCGGCAATCCGTAAAAAACAAGCCTGAAACGGCAATCAGAAAAAAATATCGGATGCGCATGGAGTGGTTTATGCGGCGCGCCGGCGGAGCCGCCAGCCGTCGAGGGAGTAATACCCGGCGCCGGTAAGGGCCAGGCAGATATACGGTATGAGGTACATCCAGGCTTTTTCCGTTTTGGCAAAAGGCTCACCGAAGTTGACCACGAGTACCACGGTCAGCATGGTAAAGATCAGCGGCAAGGCCGCCAGCCGGGTGAAAAGCCCCAGCACGATCAGAATGGAACAAAAAAACTCCGCACCGGTAGCCAGTACCAGCGACGGCACTTCGCCGATGCCGTAGGGATTGGCAAACGACAAGGGTTCCTCGCCGAAAAACTTCATCAGTTTCGACCATCCGTGCCCAATGATCATGCCGCCTCCGAACATCAGCCGGAGCAACAACAGGGCGATATCAGTTCTCCTGGTGTTCATCATGCCGTATTTATTATCCGGCTTCAAAGGTAGGAAAACAGGGGCAGAGAAAGGAACCCTTGCCGGGATTTCTTGGGCGATGTGGCAAATCCGCGTTCCGGTATGGCGTTCCGAACCGCATTCCTTACCTTTGCCCAGGATCAACAATCCAACCATGCTCCACTGCTTTTACCGGGAAAATACCAGGCTCAGACAAACGGACGATCCGGAGGAGTACGCCGCCCTGGATCCGGGCAGGGTCGTGTGGATCGACCTGTACAACTCTTCCAACGAGGAAAAAAGCTTTGTGGAAGAGCGTTTCAAGGTGGAATTGTTCACCCGGCAGGAAGCCGAAGAGATCGAAAGCAGTTCCAAATTCTCAGAAAATGAACAGGAGATCAACGCCAACCTCAACTACATCTACAAGCGCGAAAACGGCGTCGCGCTTGACCCGGTTTCTTTCATCCTGCGCGAAAAACTGCTGATCACCCAGCGGAATATACCGTTGCGCTCCTTTGATGAGGCCCAACGCGCCATCCTGCAAAACCGCCGGCCGCAAGTCAACGGCTATCATATCTTCCTGATACTCTTCGAAACCCGGGTGGATATTGAGGCGGATTTTCTGGAAGACCTTTCGCGCAAAATCTACGCGGTAGGGCGGGGGCTTGCCCTGGAAAAAGAGGTGCCGGATTCCATCCTGATCGATATTTTCAATTTTCAGGAACTCACGATCCTCTTTCGCGAAAGTACCAGCGAATTGAAACGCCTGTTTTCCTCCATCCTGCGCAGCGAGTATTTCCCCAAAGACGAGTACGAAAAACTGCGCGTCATGATCAAGGATGCCGATTCGCTCGTCTCCCACACGAGTTTCCTGTTCGAACGCCTGGAATACCTCCAGAATACCTTTCTGGGTCTGATCGATATGAAGCAGAACAAGATCATCAAGATCTTCACCGTGATGACCGTGGTCTTCATGCCGCCTACGCTCATCGCCTCGCTCTACGGGATGAATTTCCACTTTATGCCCGAGCTCAACTGGCAGTTCGGCTACCCCCTCGCGCTGGGCCTCATGGCGCTTTCCTCCCTGATCACGCTTTTCTTTTTCCGGTGGAAGAAATGGCTTTGATTAGTGGTAAGTCATAAGTCATAAGTCGTAAGTCGTAAGTCATAAGTCATAAGTGGTAAGTCGTAAGGGAGACTTTGGCAAACTTACGACTTACCACTTACTACTTACGACTTACTACTTAGCTAAGTACGCCACCGTGCCCTGCGCCAGCTGGTTGTAGAACTGGTTGAGGTACTGGGTGATATCGCGCCTGGCCTTGTTGTCCAGGCCGTCGAAGTTCTTGACCAGGTTGATCAGGGTCTTTTTCTTTTTGAACAGGTAATCCGAAGCGTCCCCCCAGGATTGCGGATCATATTTGGCCAGCATGACCCGGTCGCGGACGGTGGTTTGCCCGAATTGCTGCAGCGGTACGGCATACCCGGCGTTCACCAGGCCGGAGAAGTCGAAATCGTACGGCGCCAGAAAGTTCTCGCCGGTGGTCGGGTTCTGGAGCACCTTCAGGTTCCTCAACATGGACAGAGACCAGTCGGTGTTGCCGATCATGTACTGGAACAAGGCGTGCACCTTGAAGTTTTCGGGCTGGATTTGTTCGTCCTGCATGCCGTAGCATTCGTCGCATACCTTCATGCCGAGCCTTTCGGCCAGTTCGTCGGTATCTTCCAGGAGGATGCCCAGGTGGGTTTCCTGGCTGCCGGTCATTTGGTCTTTATAGGTTACCCTCACCAGTTGGGCGCGGAAGCTGACGGGCGATAACTCCTGGTACAATTCATAGGCCAGGTATTCGCGCAGGAGATTCTCGGCAGCGGTTTCGTCGTCGGCGCAGTGGGTGACCAGTTTGTAGTCGTTGTGATCCTTCATGCCCAGGTCGCGCAACTGGCTCTTGTCCAATTTGACTTTAAGGGGCGGGAAATCGCAGTTCATCCTGCGGAACCGGCCGCGGGCCCGTACTTTGGCGTCGAGGGTTACCGACCGGAGGCTTTCCTTTCCGAAGGTCAATTGTGCAGGAATGTATTCGTCGTTCATTTTGTTCGACATCATTTCCTGCATGTCTACGTTCATGACCACTTCCAATGCGTTATCGGAATACCATTGGTCAAAAACGCTTCTGGTTTGGGATTGGTCGCCGGAAGCCTGCCCGAGCGCCCAAACGCTGAAGGAGTAGAAGGTGATGGAAAGCATTAAAACAAGCCGGATTTTCATGATAAGTGTAATTTCACAATTTGAATCTGTGGTTTCAGGTGTTAGTGCAAAAATGGGGGTAAAAAGTTCCCAAAGTCAAGGTCAATTGAGTGAATGCTAGGAAAAATCGGATGAATCCTAGTAGAATTATGATCGATTGCACTTTCCATTTTTTGCCGAAAGGCCTTGAATCGCTTATTTTATTTAGTTTTGGGGCTGGGACTATTTGTCAGTTGTCAGTTATCAGTTGTCAGTTGTCAGCCCGCCTGCCTGCCGGCAGGTTGTCAGTTGGGAGTAAGGCTGCGTTTCAGCTCTATAACGGGAGACTGTTCAAAATTGTGTTTTCGCGCAAAGACGCAAAGCTTTAATTTTCATCACGCTGCGCGTGCTAAAAATTCTGTTGACACAAAATGCTGAACGGTCCCTATAACGGAGGCTCAACAATGAAACAGTTGGCAGTCCGGTAGCTGAGCGAAGTCGAAGCTGCAACGAACGCCCAACCATAAAACCATTCAACCATGAAGCCATTCAACCATGAACCATAAATCCGGCTTTGTAAACATCATCGGCCGGCCGAATGTCGGCAAATCGACCCTGATGAACGCCCTGGTGGGTGAAAGGATGTCGATTATCACGGCCAAGCCTCAGACAACCCGGCACCGCATCATCGGCATTCTCAGCGCCGACGATTACCAGATCGTCTTTTCGGATACGCCGGGCATCGTCAAGGACCCGTCCTACAAAATGCACGAAAGCATGAACCGCTTTGTGGAGGGGACGTTCGAAGACGCCGATATCATGATCCTGGTGACGGAAGTAAAGGAAAAATACGCCCCTGACGATAAGACGCTCCAGCATATGGCTTCGCTGGATGTTCCGCGTTTTCTGGTGATCAACAAGATCGATCAGGCCGGGGAGGAAACCATCCTGCCCCTGATCGCTGAATGGACCCAAAAGTTGAAATTCGATGAAGTTATTCCCATCTCGGCGCTCCAGAAAACCAATACTGAAAAATTACTGCAGCTGATCCTCCAATACCTGCCCGAAGGACCTGCCTATTACCCCAAAGACCAGCTGACCGACCGGGCGGAGCGCTTTTTTACCACGGAGATCATCCGGGAAAAGATCCTGGAACAATACGAACAGGAGATCCCGTATTCCGTGGAAGTGGTCATTGAAGAATTCAAGGAAACGACCACCACAAAGGGCGAACCCCTGGCGCGCATCATGGCCGTGATCTATGTCATGCGCCGCACCCAGAAGGCGATCATCATCGGCAAACAGGGTGTCGCCATCAAACGCCTGGGCATTGAAGCCAGGAAAGCGCTGGAAACCTTCCTGGAAACGAAAGTGCACCTGGAACTTTTTGTGAAAGTGGCCGACAACTGGCGCGACGACGAACGGGCATTGCAGCGATTCGGCTATTGATGCTCCTTACCCGGCCGGCGCGATCTCAACCGCGCAGATCTGGCTTTCTCCTTCAAAACTGGCGCTGAAGATCACCCATTTGCCGTCGGGGCTGAAAAATTCGTGGCCGGCGATCTCCCGGTCTACGGTTCGCTCGTGCATCAGCCGGGTTTGGCCCGTCCGGATGTCGATCGTCCAGATCCGGTTGACCTTGTGCCAGGGACCTTCATGGCAGTACATCAGCAAATTGGGATCGGTGGGAGAGAACTGCACGTGGTTGAGCCAGGCCTTTTCGCTGTACAATTTTTTGAGTTCGCCGGTCTGCTGACCAGCTTATGCCGGGTATCTTTGTCGATCCATTCTTCCGGCATCGGGTGTTGGGATCCGGTTTCCAGCACCGGCGTTTCGGGTTCGGCCTGGCCGCCGGCATCCTTTGCAGGTGACGAACAGCCCGTCAAAAAGCCGGCTGTCAGGGTCAGGAAGACAATAGCTTTAAACATGCGTCAAAGATTTTTTAACATCGGGATGATCCATGGTTCTCATAATCCTTTCCCATAGTTCATCGATCCAGCTGAGGTGCTCGGGTTTCATGAGGCACGCTCTCAGGCAGGTGATGTATTCGGTGTTGACGATGGGGCCGTCCGGCGACGGCGGCAATTTGGAAGTGGGATACTGGAACAGGGAAAGGTACAATTGGTTGGCTTCGGCGAGTTTGAAAAATGACCTGGCCGATTCGCTGACGGTGCGGGTGTCCGGGCCTTTGAGTGTCCAGACAACGATGTCCAGTTCGGGCGGCATAATAGTGATCCACCTGTCATCGGATCGCAGGCGGGCGTACAATTCCAGGGCTGCCTTCCGGCAATCAGCCAGGATGCCGGCAAATTCGCCGCCCGGAACCGGCGGCAGCATCCGCATGGTGGCCCAAAGTCCGACGGCCGAAGCGCCTGCCCGGGAGCATTCCAGGCTGATCTCCCCGAGGTGGATCTCATCGGAAGAATAATAGGTATAGGGCGAATCGTGGAGGTACCATTTGGCAGCCTCCCGGTCCCGGAACAGGACGCAACCGCAACCGTACGGCTGGAGCCCGTGTTTGTGGGGGTCGATCACGATGCTGTCCACCTGTTCAAGTAACCCGAATTGTTCGGCCGTATCCCCGTTCAGGTTACCGGCAAGGATGTAATATCCGCCGTATGCCCCGTCGGCATGGATGCGGAACCCGTATTTTTGCTGAAGGTCCAGCAGGTCCTTGAGCGGGTCAACGGTGCCGAGGCCGGTCGTACCCATCGTAGCCACTACGGTGCCGACAGGGATCTCCATCAGGGTGCGTTCCAGGTCGGCGATATCCATTTTGCCGTTGGGCAGGGCTTTTATTTTTTTGAATTTGAGCTTCAATACTTCCGAAATGCGTTCGTGGGTGTAATGCGCCAGTTCGGACCCGACGATCCATTTGTCGGGGTGTTCTTTTCCCGCTACCCAGAGCGCTTCCAGGTTGGCCATGGTGCCGCCGCCGGTGAGGTGGCCCAGGTGGGTTTCCCAGCCGAACATGCGGGCGATGCCGGCTACAGCTTCCTTCTCCATGGGGGAGCTGGCCTTGCCGCCGTCGAAAGCGTGGTTGTTGGGGTTGAGCCACATGGCGAGCATATACGCTGCCCTGGCAACCGGATGCGGCGGTTTTTGCATCTGCCCGGCATACAAGGGATGAAAATAGGGGTAGTTGCCCCGCAGGCTTACGGCAACCTCACCCAGGATCTCTTCCAGTTTGCGGTAGTCGGATTCGCTGGGCGGCGCCAGGGCGGGAAGGTCAAATCCGGCTTCCAGCTCAGGCAGGATTTTCTGCAACAGGGCCAATGTGCGTTGTTCGAGCAGCATAGGTATCAGGTCGGTTTTTCGGTTTAATGGAGACAGGCAACCCGGGAAACAGGTTCAATGGAGAGCAATATAGGGAAAAAACAGCCTTTTACCTGATTTCTCCATCTTTCTTATTTTTGCCGTCAAAAACAATGGACCAACTCCGCCAACTGATCGAATCCGCCTGGGATAACCGGGAGCACATGAAATCCGAACCCGCACAAAATGCTGTAAGAGAGGTCATCGCATTGCTGGACAAAGGCGCCCTCCGGGTAGCGGAACAGGATCAAGACGGCGCCTGGGTCGTCAACGACTGGGTCAAAAAAGCGGTGGTCCTTTATTTTCCGATGCAGCAAATGGAGACCATTGAGGTCGGCCCGTTCGAATTCCACGACAAGATCCCGCTCAAGAGAAATTACGCCGACCTGGGTGTCCGGGTGGTTCCGCACGCCATTGCGCGTTACGGCTCCTTCCTGGAAAAAGGCGTGATCATGATGCCCAGTTATGTCAATATCGGCGCCTGGGTAGGCAGCGGCACCATGGTGGACACCTGGGCGACGGTGGGCTCCTGCGCGCAGATCGGCCGGAATGTTCACCTCAGCGGCGGCGTCGGCATCGGCGGCGTATTGGAGCCGCTGCAGGCCGCACCCACCATCATCGAGGATGATTGTTTCATCGGTTCCCGTTGCATTGTCGTGGAAGGCGTCCGCGTTGAAAAAGAAGCCGTGCTCGGCGCCAATGTCGTCCTGACCCAGAGCACCCATATCATTGATGTGACCGGCCCGGAACCGGTCGTCCACAAAGGGCGCGTACCCGCCCGCTCGGTGGTCGTACCCGGCGCTTATGCCAAGCAATTTCCTGCCGGCGAGTACCAGGTCTCCTGCGCCCTGATCATCGGCCAGCGCAAAGCCAGCACCGACAAGAAAGTGTCGCTGAACAATGCTTTGCGGGATTATGATGTGGCGGTGTAGAAGTAGGCTGCCCGCCGTCGCTCTCGGGAGCTATGGCGGACGGAGGATGCTGCCACGCTGAGGGGTGGGGGATACTGGTGGCTTGATGCTGGTGGCTGGATACTGCCACGCTGAGGCGTGGTGGATGCTGGTGGCTGCCCGCCGCCGCCCGGGGCTATGGCGGACGGAGGATGCTGCCCCACTGACCACTTACGACTTACAACTTACGACTTACAACTTACGACTTACGACTTACAACTTACAACTTACAACTTACGACTCCTCAAACCTTCTCCATCTCATTCAGCTTATCCAGCTCCAATACCGTTACCCCTTCCAGGGAGTGGTACATGGGTTTGAATTTGCGATCCCAGACCACTTCCTTGCAGGTGTAGGAATAATTGGCGTGGACATCCTGGGCGAAGGTATCGTCGTAGCCCTGGATCAGGATGAGGATCTCGGCCTTATCCCGGAGCAGGTCGCTCTCGCGGAGCCCTTTCAACGGGCTGGTGTTGGAAATGGGGTGGACGAGCGTCCAGTTCAGCGGCAGCATGAATACCTGGGTTCGTTCAAGCTCAAGTGCGGCGTATTTCCGGACACCTTGGTCAAACCAGGTCACGATCACCCGGGCGCTCAGGTTGATGATTTTGTTGTTTCGGGGATTGACGACCCTGAATTGCAGGCTTTGCATCTGTTCGCCGGTTTCCGGGTGGGTGTAGGGCGCGATGACGGCGTTCTGGCTGAACCGGAGCTGAGCCCTGGGGCGTGCGAACCGCGCGAAGAAAAGCCCGGTGGCCAGTGCGAAGGCCATGAGGCCGACCAGGGCGTCCATGGCCGAAATGATATTGCCCCAGAAACCATGCGGGCTGATGCTGCCGTAGCCGACCGTGGTAAAGGTCTGAATGCTGAAAAAGAACGCATGCGTGAACCGGTCGAGCACTCCTGCGTCCGAACCCAGGCCGATCAGGGATTCGGGGCCGGCCAGCACATAGAGGCCGGCAAAGAAGGCATTGACACACACGTAGATCAGGAAAATGACCCCGAAAAACCGGCCCCATGACATCTCTACAAGGGCCAGGTAGGGGGCAAACGGCCGCTTCCCCCGCCGGATGACGTTCAGGGAACCGTCCCGGTTGATCAATCTTTCGCCGCCTGCTGCTATCTTTGTGCCGAAGCCCAGGTCTTCATTCAGGCCGTTGGGTTTGCGCCGGCCTTTTCTCAAGGGTTGGGTAAATTCGGATAATCGCATAAATTGCTGGTATGAAACCGTTAAATATACACCCGGATATCCGGCATGCCCATACGTTGCCCGCTGCGTTTTACCGCGATCCGGCCTACGCGGAAGCCGTTAAGGAAAAGATCTTCGCAAAAAGCTGGCATTACGCCCTCGACCTTGCGGAAATTGCAGCCCCGGGCCAGGCTATTCCGTTTACACTTCTGGAAAACATCCTGGACGAGCCTTTGGTTGCCTGCCGCGGCAAAGAGGGGGCGTTGCGGGTTATGTCCAACGTATGCACACACCGGGGAAATATCGTGGTGGAAAAGCCCGGGACTTACCGCATGCTGACCTGCCGCTACCACGGTCGCTGTTTCCGGCTCGACGGTACCTGCAAGAGCATGCCGGCCTTTGAGCAAGTCGACGGATTCCCGGGAACCGAAGATCACCTGCCGGCCGTACCCGCCGAATCCTGGATGGGCATGCTGTTCACCGGGCTCGCTCCGATTGCAGACCTGGAAGAAATGACCCGCCCCATCCGCGAGCGCCTGGCCTGGCTGCCTTTGTCGGAAATGACCTTCGACCCGGCGTCTTCCCGCAACTATACCGTCAACGCCAACTGGGCCCTGTATTGCGACAATTACCTGGAGGGGCTGCACATTCCGTTCGTACACCCGGCGCTCAACCAGGCCCTCGACTTTGCGCAATATGAATACGAAGTCTACCCTTACTGCAACCTCCAGATCGGCATTGCCGGCGAAAACGAACCCTGCTTCCCGATCCCTGCCGGTCATCCCGACAGCGGGCGGCGGATCTACGCCTATTATTACTGGCTCTTTCCCAACCTGATGTTCAATTTTTACCCCTGGGGGCTGTCGTTGAATGTTGTGGAACCCAAGGGAAAGGACAAGACCCTGGTTCGTTTCCGCACTTACCGGTTCCCGGATGCCCTGGAGGCTAAATCGCTCGGCGGACTGAACCAGACGGAAATGGAGGATGAAGAAGTGGTTTTGAGCGTTCAGCGGGGCGTGCGAAGCCGGTTGTACAAGCGCGGCAGGTTTTCGCCGTCGATGGAACAGGGCGTTCATCATTTCCACCGGTTGATCGCAGATTTTCTGAACGCATAAAAAAACCGGCTTTGGAGCGTTCCAAAGCCGGTCATAAATCTTCCTATTTATCAGCAGCTCAGCTGCGAAAAATTAATTCAGTTTGAAGCTTCCCGAACCTGCAAGGTGGCCTTTGTTGTAGATTTCCACCTCGTAGTTGCCTTTCTGGAAGGACTGGCCCGGAGACCACAGCGTACAAATATTGGTTACGTCGCGGTTATATTCGATCTCTTTGGCTTGCGTATAGGCCACCTGATCGCCCGTAGCATTGCTGGTGAATACGCCGGAGCCGAGTTCATCCAGTGCAAGGGTCTCACCCATCGGGTTGATGATGCGGACCAGGAAGGTTTCGGGACCTTCCTCGGCGATATCATTTTTGGTGGTATTGAAGCAGATCTGGATCTGATCGATGTTGTCGGCGCTGTTGCGTTTTACGGCTTTGCCTGATTTTTTCATTTTCAACGGCTTCACTTCCAGGCCGCTCACCTTGATGACGGAAGCTTGATTAACCTTGGCGGACAAGCGGGTGCGGTCGGCTTCGATAGCTTCTTTTTCGCTGACCAGAACGGCTTGTTTGGAGGTCAGTTCGTCATTCATCATGCGCTGGCTTTCCAGGTTGGTGCCCAGCGAGTCGTTGGCCTGGGAAAGGGTCGCGTTGCGGGCGGTGAGTTCACCGTTTTCTTCGCGCAGCTGATTGATCTCGGCCAGATATTGATCGATCTGGGTTTTGAGGTTCTCAATCTCCTTGCGCGCCTTGTTCAGGCTGCCTTTATTGGCCAGAAGGCCTTCGATTTTTTCCTTTTGTGCGGCCAGTTCTTCCTTTTGCTGATCAATAAGGGCGTTCAATTCCGTATTGCTGCCCCTCATTTCTTCCAGCTCGGTCATGGCGGCGTAGTATTGCTTCTCCAGATCGAGTTTCAGTTGTTCGGATTCGTCATATTGTGCGGACAACTGATCGATCATTTTGCCTCTTTTGTTGTAGTTGACCAGCATGACGGTCAGTACGCCTAAAAGGGCAACGATTACAACAGCTGCAATAGCGGTCAGGCGTTGCTGATTGTTGTTTGGCTTCGGATTGGGACTACTTGGATTTGTCATATCGTTTTAGATAAATTGGTTTACAAAATCTGAGACATTGTGCCAATTGGTGAATAAACGGCGATTGAAAAAAGAAAATTGTATATTGTTCGCAAATATTTTATTTGTCTTTTTTCACGATTTTTTCCCTGAAACCTGCAAAACCAGTCACCCATGATAGATCATATTGATATCGGCAAAGTGCTTTTTCTGGATATTGAAACGGTCTCAGGCAAATCCTCCTTTGAGGAACTATCGCCGGCCTTACAATCACTTTGGACGACAAAAGCAAAACAGGTAACGCGTTCGGTTGATGAAATGTCACCGGAAGAAATTTCCGCAAGCTACAAGGATAGGGCGGCAATCTATGCCGAATTCGGCAAAATCATCTGTATATCAGTGGGTTTTGTGCAACGGGATAAGGAAGGAAATACGTTGAAACTCCGCTTAAAATCTTTTGCGGGCGACGATGAATTCGCGGTTTTGGAGGAATTCGCCCAACTCCTGAACCATTATTACAAGAACCTCACCGATATCTACCTCTGCGGCCACAACATCCGGGAATTCGATATTCCGTATATCTGCCGGCGGATGGTGGTCAACGGAATGAAGTTGCCCCTGGCGGTGAACCTGGCCGGCAAAAAACCGTGGGAGGTCAAACACCTCCTGGATACCATGGAGCTCTGGAAGTTCGGCGACAATAAGGCCTATACGTCCCTCAACCTGTTGTCAGCCATTCTTGATTTCCCTACGCCCAAAGACGATATGGACGGCAGCCAGGTGGGCCGGGTGTACTGGGAAGAAAAGGACCTGGACCGGATCTCATTCTATTGCGAAAAGGATGTGCTGGCTACGGTGCAGCTTTTTCTGCGGTACCAGCGCATGGACATTCTCAGGGACGAGCAGATCAGCCACGTCCGTGATGACGGAAGGGCGGCATAAGCCGTCATCAGCCGAAGGATGCGGTCAGACCGTATAGGCCGCCCGTTCCCAGGAGCAGATCGATGCCGGAAAGAACAGGATGAATTTTGAACCGGTCCCCGGCGTTGAATCGATCCGGATATGGCCGCCGTGCCGCTCGATTATCTTCTTGCAGGTAGCCAGCCCGATCCCGCTGCCTTCGAAGCGCTCCTTGCCGTGGAGGCGCGTAAACATGCCGAATATCTTATCGTGAAATTCCGGATCGATGCCGATGCCGTTGTCGCTGACGGTAACCTCGGTGCCGGCGGAGAGTTTTTTGGCGGTTATCCGGATCACCGGGGCGGCTTCTCCATGGAATTTGATGCCGTTGCCGATCAGGTTCTGGAACAATTGCTCCATTTGGGTCGGCACAGCCATCAGGTTCAGATCGTTCACTTCCCATTTCACAGAGGCGTCGCTGTCACCGATCCGGTTGGAAAGGTTGTGCACCACCGTATTCAGGGTTTTATCGAGGGAGATCTTTTCTGCCGGGGCTTGTTCGTATTGCAGGGATGCGTAGTTGACCAGGTCTTCCAGCAGTCGCTGCATCCGTTTCGGGGCTTCGAGGATATACGTGAAAAAGGTCTTGTCATCCTCTTCTACCAGATTCTTGTATTTCCGGTTGATCAGGCCGGCGTAGCTGGTTATGGTGCGCAGGGGCTCCTTCAGGTCGTGACTGGCGACCGAAGCAAACTGCTTGAGCTCCAGGTTGGCCTCTTCCAGGGCCTGGTTGGAAGCTTCCAGCGCCTGATTCTGCTCCTGGATCAGTTCGTTGCGATTGGCCAGCAGAGAATTGGAGCGGCGCAACAGGCGGATGAAGTAGGCCAAAAGCGCCAGGATTACGGCCAACCCGATGGAAACGATCATGAAGATTTTGAACTTGAGCTGGGCTTCGGCTTTATCCCGGTTGGCCAGCAGGGCGATCTTCTCATTTTCCGCAGCTTCCTCCTCAATTTGCCTTTGGACTTTCATCAGCTCAAGGTGCCGGCGATTCTCGTCGTTGAACAGGGAGTCCTGAATATGGGAATACCTCGACAGATACGTTGCGGCCAGGTTGTCTTTGTTCTGGTTCAGGTGGATCAGCGCCAGTTCTTTGATCACTTCAGCCTCCCGGCGCGCAAAACCTTCCTTCAGTGAAAGGGAAAGGCCTTCCTCCAGCCATTTGATGGCCGCTGTTGGGTTCTGTTCTTCCGACTCAAGTTTACCCAGGCTCAGCAATACGCCGATTTTGGCGTGGGAGTCGCCTTTGTTTTCCTGCTCATAGGCGTTGAAAAAATCAAGCGATGAAAGCAGGCTGGCCCGTGCAAGGCCGCGTTGATTGAGCTTGAGGGCAATGGTGCCTATATTGTGATAGATATAAGGCAGTGTAAAATCATTGGTTTTGAGCGCGATCTCAAGCGCCTGATTATTGTAGGTGTTGGCCAGCTCCGGTTGCTCCAGTTTTTCATATACGCTGCCCAGTGCGGCCAGGTACATGGCTTGCCGGCGGTCATCCGGCTTGAACCGGCCGACTTCCATGGATTTGTTATAAGCGTCCAGTGCGCGTTGGTATTCGCCCTGGTGGTAGTAGATCCGGCCCATTTGATAATTGGCCATCGCCTGACCAACGGAATCTTTTATGCTTCGGGAGAATTTTTCGGCATCGAGGTAGTAGTCAAATGCGCGATCGGACATTCCCCATTCAAAATAGATCGATGCGATGCCGTCGAAAATCCTGGAACGATCTTCATTTGGGAGGACCCGGTCCGAAAATTTGAGCAGCGGCAGGAAACAGGTCAGCGCCTCTTTATACCGGCTGTTGGAGTCGTGGTAACGCCCCATCCGGTAAAGGCCCTTGAAAATCCAGAAGGAGTCTTTGGCCGCTTCGGCCTTGCTGATGGAAGCGTTCAGGTATTCGAGCCCTTCCCGTTCCCGGTTTTCTTTGAGGCAGGCAATGGCCTGTTGGTAGAGTTTCTCACAATCCGTACAGGCGGACGTACCCGCCCGGGCTTCGGCACTGCGCCCTTCTGTCACGGCCAGTAAACAGAAAACCGTAAGAACTACCTGGATGAAAGTGTTTAATTTGTTCATGGGTCGTACAGATAAAGATCTATCAATTTCGACTGTGTTGGGTGCTGACTAAACGTTAAAACGGCAACTGCCATCGCTGACTCAGCAGGATGGCAGTTGCGCTTGTTGGTTGACTAACGCCAGTTCTTGCGCCCAGCTATCCCGCCCGAATTCAATTTCTTGCTGTCCGGGGCATGGTTAGTGGTCAGTAAGGAGGCGTTGAAGGCAGATGGCTATTCGTCGTCGTCCGGCGGCCATTGCCAGGGCGGCGGATCTCCACCTCCCTTAATTGCAACCAACTCCCTGCCATCCAGAACCACGTCCGGATTCAGGCCTTTGAATTGCTCCAAAGTCTTCATACTTAAATCGGTTTAAATTGAGAGAATAAAAAAAACATATACCAAAAAGCCGGTATATCCCTTGAAGTGCTTCATTTGTGGGAAGCCCCTGCCTGTCTTGAACCGCAGACGACTAAGCAAAGGAAATGTGATGGATGTTTTGTAACGGGGTAAAATTAATAATAATCCACGGAAGATCCAAAAAAATGTTACAATAACTTGATAGGAATCGGCTAAATACTTCTGTTTTGTGAGAAAAAAAATAAAAAAGGGGGAACCCTAGAGTTCCCCCTCAAAAAAACACCTAAAACCCATATTCATATCATGAAAACCTTCATCTTGTTGGTCAAAGTTCCTGACTCTTCATTTTTCCCGGCGCCGCTCTTTTGCTTTGCCTTTCTCTTCAGTTGACGCCTTTTTGACGGAGGTTATGAAGTCAAGTCACTTATATAACAACAATTTTTACCCTGAGGGTTGTATGGATATGGATGTTATTGTTCTAAATAATTCAAAATCAGTTAATTAGACCATAGTTAAGGTCTTGTTAAGACTAAATTTGCCGCAAATTTAATTCCAATCGGCCAATTGCAGCTGCAAAATCTTTTCTTTTTCTTCCCGAATGATATGGACTTCCACCTGATCGCCCGGATTGTACTTCTCCAAAGCCAGGATAAAATCGCCTTCGGATTTTATTTCGTCCTTGTTGATGCCGACGATGACATCGCCCAACAGGATCCGGCCGTAACGGTCGCGGTAAGTAGGCTTCATGCCCGCCCGTTCGGCAGGCCCGCCTTGCGTTACCTCCACGATCACAGCGCCTTCAACCCCCCAACGCCTGGCAATGTTCTGGTCGAGCAGCTCAACGCCCATTGACGGCCGCCGGATTTGCTTGTATTTGATCAGCTCAGGCACTACCCACCTCACAACGTCCACAGGAATGGAAAAACCGATCCCCGCCGAAGCGCCGGAAGGGCTGTAGATGGCCGTATTCACCCCGATCAGCATCCCGGAGGAATTCAGCAGCGGCCCCCCGGAATTGCCGGGGTTGATGGCGGCGTCCGTCTGGATGGCATCCCGTATGGGGGTACCGGCCCGCGACTGGATTTCCCTGCCCAGCGCGCTTACAATGCCGGTTGTCAGGGTCTGGTCGAGCCCGAACGGGTTGCCGATGGCATACACCGACTGCCCGACCCGCAGGTTGCCGGACTGCCCGACCGGGATCGGGATGAGGCTTTCTTTCGGGGCTTCAATGCGCAACACCGCCAGGTCCTTCTCCGGGGCATAACCCACCAGGGTCGCGTCCCAGATGGTCTGGTCGGCCAGCGTGACCTGCGCTTTGTCCGCATCCTCGATTACGTGGTAATTGGTGACGATATGACCTTCCTTATCCCATACAAACCCGGAACCCGTACCCTTGGGGATCTCCATGATGTTCCGGGTCCAGAAATCCCGGGTGATCGAAGTTGTGGTAATGAAGCATACGGAAGGCGCCGCCCGTTCGAAAAGCCGGATATTGTGCATCTCCTCGTCGGTCAGGCCTTCGTCGATGTCATCCGTAATGTTGACCAGCTTGGATTGGCCGGATTGGATGGTATCCGCTTCCACACCGGGGGAGGAGGCGTTATCGGCGTTTTTCCAGGCAACACCCGCAAAGAAGCCGGCGCCTGCCAGGATTACGGCCAGTAACAGCCGGATTGTCAGTTTGCTCATTTGCTTATTTTAGGTTTTGCGTTGTTTCTTCTTGGCGGCAGGAAACAGGATATTGTTCAGGATCAGCCGGTAGCCCGGTGAATTGGGGTGCAGGTTCAGGTCCGTTTCAGGCTCGTTGACGAAGTGCCGGTAATCCTCCGGATCGTGGCCGCCGTAGAAGGTCCAGAACCCCTGGCCGTACGTGCCGTGGATATAACGGGCTTCCTGCGCGGGTTTGGTCTCGCCCAGGATCAGGGCGTCCGACTTGATATACTGCTTCCTGAAGGCGGTGGTCTGCCCCATAAAGCCTTTCACGGTTCGGGTATGGCATTGGGTCAGCATGGTGGGGACAGGGTCCCACTTGGCCGAAAAATCGAACAGGGTGAAATAATCCTGCTCCGGCGGAATGCCGCGGGCGTCGGTATTGTCGATGGTGGAAAACTCGTAGATCAGCGGGTCGCGGATGAGCTGGAAGTCCTTGAAGGCAAAGGTCTTGCTGAAGTCCAGTTTTTCCTGGGCCTGCGGGTCGGAAGGATCGCCGTCGTACATCTGGGCGCAGATATCAACCCCATCCGCAGCCAGGGCGATGTCATACGAGTCGGTGGCCGAACACATGGCGAACATGAACCCGCCGCCGGCAACGTATTCCTTGATCCGCTTGACAACGGCCAGTTTGAGCTGGCTTACCTTTTCAAATCCCAGGCTGTGGGCCAGCGTTTCCTGAAACCGGACGTGTTCGCGGTACCAGGGCTGGTTGTGGTACGATCGGTAAAACCGGCCGTACTGCCCGGTAAAATCCTCGTGGTGGAGGTGGATCCAGTCGTATTTTGGCAACTGGTCGTTCATCACCTCGGAATCGTAAATGGTTTCATACGGAATTTCCGCATAGGTCAGCACCAGCGTGACCGCATCGTCCCAGGGCTGTATCTTGTCGCCTTTCTGGAAGTTGAAATCGGGCGTATAAACGGCGATCTTGGGGGCAACCTCCAGTTTGAGGGCATCCATGTTCACTTCTGGGTTGCTGATATCGCTCAGTATCTTATTGAACTGGGCGTCGGGGATGACCTCGAAACTGACGCCGCGCGTGAGGCATTCGCGCTCGAAAATGCGATTGTGCTGGAAGGCGAAACTGCCGCCCCTGTAATTCAGCAACCACCAGGCTTCCTGTCCGTTGTTCAGCACCCAGTAGGCGATTCCGTACGCCTTAAGGTGGTTGCGCTGCGACTCGGCATCCATCGGGATCAGGATATACGCCGCCCGGACCGGACCCAAAGCCGCCAGGAAAAACAGAGCAGAAATCAGGAACTGCTTCATGATCGTTCTTATTTTTTTAAAAGACGCTAAATTAAATAAACAGGCTGCATGCCCGCGGGGTTGTCCAACAAAAACGAAAATAATCCGATTTAGTTGCCCCCTGCAACCTGCTGTGCGACTTTAGAACCGAACAACTTTTTGCCGCCCCGCAGGCACCCCGTCCCTCAGCAGTACAGCAATAAACATGCCGGAAGGCGTATCGTCCGGCAGGACCACTTCTGTGGGCTTGCCCGGTTCGGCTGCGGCGGTTGCAATGGCCTTGCCTGTGATGTCCAGCACCTCAACCGTCCAGGTTCCGTCGGACAAAGGCGCGTCAAACCGGATTTCAAACCGGTCCCTGAACGGGTTCGGAGCGGCCGTGAAATAGAAACCTGCTTCGGGTTCGGGGCCGCTGCCCACCAGGTCGGAGGGCATCAGGGTGCTCAACAACAGGATATAGGCGGCCTGGTAATAAATTGCGGGCTCTGTGATTTCCCATGAATTTTCGGGCCAGCCTGTATTCCAGTCCTTGTAGGATTTCTGGATGGGCTGTCCGCCGGGCGGGACAATATCGGGCAGGGTGAAATCCTTGTTCGGGCCGCCCGTCAAATACCCGGGCGGCGGGCCTTTCGGCGACGTCAGGGCATTGTCCCAGGCCGTATTGTCGCCAAACCAGGTATGGTAGATCTCGTTGGCGCAGTGGTCGCCGCCGTAGGCGTACATATTGGTGAGCATGCACAGGCCCAGGGCGTTGACCCCGTGGAAGTAATGCAGGTACTGCTCGGCCACCAATTGATAGGACTCCTTTTTATTGGGATTGATCCCGTAGTGAATAAAGTCCATATTGATGGTGCCGCAATTGGCCCGCACCTGATTGCTGCCCCAGTGGTAGGCCCAATCATCCATATAGGAGCGGTAAAGGTCTTCCTGATTGTTGAATTCATTGACGGAAAAACCGGCATCATTGAGGTTGCCCTTCTGCAGCCGGATATTGCTGACAATGGCCGGATTGATCCCGGACATCTGGCTGAAGTCCAAAAGCGCTTCCGAACTCACCATGCGGTAAGGCCCCCACCAATTATCGAGATACGGTCGGATGGTGTTGTACCGGCCTTCGGCAAAATCCCTGAATTCGTCGAGGCCCGTGATGCCGTACAGGTATACGGCGGCCGTAAAGGCGCTTTCGATCTGTTCCACCTCGGTTCTGTCGGCATAACCCGATTTGATTTCGCCGTCGTCGCATTCGGTTTCCAGAAAGGTGAAATTCACGGTAGATACCTTGGCCCTTTCCCAGGCTACCCGTGCGCGCAGGATCAATTCGTCGGCATAGTCATTCAAGGCGGGAATGCCGGCATTCCTGAAAACATACCCGGCTTTGGCAAACATGGCGCAACCGGCCAGCGTAGCGCTGGTGCATTCCGGCAGGTAGTACCTCGGGCGGGTATCGGCGCTCGGCGGGGATACGTCTTCAAAATTATCCACGCCGAGCTTGAGCAACAGGCCGCCCGTACCCGTTGCATCCTGCATGCGCATGAGCCAGTCGAGCTCCCACATCACTTCATCCAGCAGGTCGGGGATGCCGTTGCCGCTTTCCGGTATGCCGAAAAAATCGGTGAAGAGGTTCGGGTTCCGGCTGTAGGCGGTCAGCAGCTGGAACACGGCGCTCTCCGCAAAGGTGGTGTATTTGTTCACATCGCCGGCATCCATCCAGCCGCCGTGCAGGTCGCGGGCGGTTTCGGGGTTGGCTTTATCCCACCGGCTGCGCGCGCCCCGGTCCTGATTGGGGCCCTCAAATGCGGCGCCGTCAGCCCATTTGGCGTCGACGTACGGCGGTTGCTTGGCCATGCCGATGCGCTGGTAGAAGAACATGCGCACCGCCTGGCGGAGCACGTCGCGGTAAACGTCGTCGGCAATCCGGAAGGGATAGGATGCTACCTGGTTGGCGGGGTCATAAATGTAATATTCACCCGGTTCGGTGACCCCCGAAAAATCGAACCACCAACCCCGGTCGCCCGATTGGTCATGGGTGGCGCCGTTTTTCCAGGCTGTCGGCGAATCGCTGAAAACGGTTTGCCCGTTGCTGGCCAGGCGCACCTGCAGCACCGGGCCTGGGGTATAGGATTCGGCGGCATTGAACCCCACCTGCGGATCGGCAATAACGGCAACCTTGTTGAATCCGGGCTGGTACCCGAATTGATCCACGCGGATCAGTCCGGTTGTCGTCGATTGGGCGGTGAGCAGGGAGAAAGGGAAGAAAAGAGCGGCGAAAAGAGCAGTTGTACGGTTAAAGGATTTCATGATTCTGAATTTTGGGTGGCGCTTTCTCAATAAATTACTGCAAAAATAAGGGTAAATGACCGTTAACAGGGGGGGAATCCGCCTAAATGTCTGCTGGCCAATGATTTCAAAATTCATAAAGATTTCCGGAATCTTTGCCGCCAACTCCCTATCTTGCGCGCCTTTAGCATCCGAAATGCAACTTCCCGGCGAGTCGCGCGTTTTTGGAAGATGAAGGAATCGTTATGGAGCAAATTTCTTTTCAGTACCCGGCCTGGTGGTTGATCCTGTGTCTGGCGTTGGGCGCCGGTGGTGCTGCCTTGTTGTACTTCCGGGATCAGACCTTCCAGGAACAGCCGACCTGGGTCAGGTGGCTTATGGCCGCGGTACGTACGATCGTCATTGCCCTGATCGCCGCCCTGCTCCTCTCACCCCTCATCAAAAGCCTGAATACCGAGGTCAAAAAACCCATCGTGCTGGTAGCGCAGGACAATTCAGAGTCCATCGCCGCCGAAATGACCGATGAACAACGCGAGCAGTACAAGCTCGCCATGGAGCAGCTCCAGGACAAACTCGGCAACGATTATGAGCTCAAAGCCTATTCTTTCGGGGATGAGGTCCGCGAAGGCATCGATTTTTCCTATACCGACAAGGTTTCCAATATCTCCCAGTTCCTCAAGGAAGTCTATGACCTGTACAGCAACCAGAACCTGGGCGCTGTGATCCTGGCCAGCGACGGGATCTACAACGAAGGCAGCAATCCCGTTTATTCCGGCAACCAGCTGGGCATCCCCGTATTTACAGTTGCACTGGGCGATACTACGCCGAAAAAAGACCTGGCCCTTCGCCGCGTCTTTCACAACAAGATCGCCTACCTCGGCGACAAATTCAGCGTGCAGGTGGATATTTCCGCCCTCAATTGCGCCGGCGCCAACAGCGTCCTCAGCGTGTATAAAGTAGACGGCGGCAGCGCCCGCAAACTGCAGGATATCCCCTTTGCCATAGGGACCAACGACTTTTTTACAACCCAGGAAATTGTCCTGGATGCCGACAAGGCAGGAGTGCAGCGATTTCGCGTTGCGGTCCAGTCGCTCAGCGGAGAAGCCACCACCCTCAACAATGCCAAGGAGATTTTCATCGATGTGCTGGACGCCCGCCAGAAGATCCTGATCCTGGCCAACGCCCCGCATCCCGACCTCTCAGCCCTGAAACAAGCCCTGACAACCAGCAAGAATTATCAGGTGGATATCCGGTATATCAACGGTTTTACCGGCAACCTGGCGGATTATGACGTTTTGATCCTGCACCAGTTGCCCGGCCTGAACAATGACGCTACGGGCATTCTCAACCAGATCCAGACGAAAAATATCCCGACCTTGTTCATCGTGGGGGCGCAAACCAACCTCTCCCTGCTCAACCGGGTACAACCCCTGGTGACCATCCAGGCGTCCGGCCCGGGCAATAATGAGGTTCAGGGGCTCGTAGCGCCCGATTTCAACCTGTTTACCGTCAGTGAGGATCTGCGCAAGATCATCAGCCGCTTTCCGCCGCTGGTTGCGCCGTTTGCCGATTTTGCCGCTTCCGGTACCGGGCAGCCCTTGCTCTTCCAACGGATCGGCCGTATCGATACCCGCTATCCGCTGATCGTGCTCGGCTCCCCTAACAATACCCGCATGGGGGTTATCTGCGCGGAAGGCATCTGGAAATGGCGCCTGTATGATTTTCTGGATAACCAGAACCACGACCTGTCCAACGAGCTGATCGGGAAGATCATCCAGTATGTCGGTCTGAAAGAGGACAAGCGCCGGTTCCGGGTCAGCCTGCCCAAAAGCATTTTCAATGAGAACGAGCCCGTAATACTCGATGCCGAATTGTACAACGAGAATTACGAGCTGGTCAACGACCCGGATGCCACCATAACGATCCGGGATGAAGAAGGCAAGGAATACAACTCTACCTTCAATAAGGCCGGCAACGCCTATACCCTCAGCGCGGGAATCCTGCCCGTCGGGAACTATACCTTCCAGGCGTTCGCCAACAGCAGCGGTCAGCAACTGACGTTCAGCGGCCAGTTCAGCGTTCAACCCATCCAACTCGAACTCTTCGAAACCACCGCCGACCACGGCATGCTTCGCCTGCTCAGCGAGCAATTCGACGGCAAAATGGTTTACCCCGACCAGATCGGCGCCCTGCCCGACCTGATCAGCAGCAAAAACTCGGTCAAAGAGGTCATTTACTCCTCCACCAAAACACGTGCCGCCATCAACCTTAAATGGCTCTTTTTCCTGCTCCTGTTCCTGCTTACGGTAGAGTGGTTCCTGCGGCGGTATTTGGGAGCTTATTAGTGGATTAGAGGGTGAGAGAGGTGAGAGAGTGAGAGAGGTGAGAGAGTGAGAGCGTCCGGGGATTCACATATTCAATGCGATTGGCGGATTGGTTCAGGTCGGTCTTTTCCCAAGGGTTTTGCCCGGGCAAGGTAAAGAGACCGTTCAGGATTTTGTGTCAACAGGATTTTCGGTACGCACAGCGTGTTGAAAATCAATTTTTTGCGCATTCGCGGGAAAAACGCTTTATGGAATGGGCTCAAGGTAAACACCCGATAGGCGCCATCCTGGTCCGGGCCGATAGCGGGTGGCAGGGTTCCGCTGTCCGGGGCGCCCCAAACCATTGCCAAATCCGGGACCGGGTAGCTTACGGTGGAGCCGAAAACAGATCCAATTATTTGGAGATTACCAGGTCAGGTCTTCTTCTTCCCCTTCGGGGCTTCGCTCCATGTCCTCGTCGTACTCGTCATTTTCAGCATGACGGCGGTCGAACTCCTCATAATCGTACTCCGGCATCAACTCGGTCTTGATGTAGTTGATGGTCTCCTCCAGACTGGCCAGGAAGCGGTTGAAATCCTCTTTATAGAGAAATATTTTGTGGCGTTCGTATCCGTCCCTGCCGAATTTCTTGGTGCTTTCCGTCAGGGTAAGGTAGTAGTCCTCTCCTTTTGTGCGCCGCACATCGAAGAAATAGGTCCTTCTCTTTCCCGCTTTTACTTTCTTGGAAAACACACTCTCCAGCCGCTTTGAATTCCTCTCGTTCTCCACAATCTTCTTTTTGGTTTGAAAATGATTTTAAACGCCCGACCAACTAGTTGAAAATCAGGTTTTCTACGATTTCAATAATGGACAGCGGCGATTCAAAAATTGGACATAGCCGTACAAAAGTAAATATTTGGGCTATATTTCAAAAAAAAGCAGAAAAAAAGAATGGAAATTGCCGGGCCTGCTATCCGGGCTCTTCGACCGTCTGTTTTTCAAAAAGCTCAAAATAGTACCCTTTCCGGGCAATCAATTCGTCATGGGTGCCGGATTCCACGATCTTGCCGTCATCCAGGATGATGATCTTGTCGAATTGGAGCAGGGAATAAATGCGGTGGGTGATGATGATGGCGGTTTTATCGGCCAAGGCCTCGGTGAAGTAGCCGAGGATCTGTTTTTCCGTTGTGGTATCGACGGCAGAAAGGCAGTCGTCCAGGATGACGATGTCGGGCCGCTTGATCAGGGCCCTGGCAATGGAGACGCGTTGTTTCTGCCCGCCGGAGAGGGTCACGCCCCGCTCTCCGACCATGGTGTCAAATCCGTTGGGCAATCCGGCGATATCCTCGTAGACAGCGGCGTAACGCGCAAAATTCTCGATTTCTTCCCGCTCCGCCCCCGTCCGTCCGAAGGCGATATTGTTGGCGATGGTATCGGAGAATAAAAACACATCCTGCGGAACATAGCCGATCCGGCGGCGCAGGTTGTCCAGGTCCTGTTCCCTGATGTCGACCCCGTCGATGCGAATGGCGCCGGACGTGACATCGTACAACCGGACGAGCAGTTCGGCCACCGAGGATTTTCCGCTTCCGGTGCGCCCTATGATCGCCATTTTCTGACCGGGCTTCAGGTCGAAGCTCAGGTGGTCAACGGCCTTGATGCCGGTATCCGGATAAACGAAGGTCACCTCATCGAATTGAATATGGCCTTCAAGGGCATGGTCGTTCTCCGCGGAATTGGCGATTTCAGGAACGGTTTCCAGGAATTCGTTGATCCGCTTTTGCGAAGCGGCCGCCTGTTGGATAATCGAGGCGATCCAGCCGATTGCGGTAACCGGCCAGGTGAGCATGTTGACGTAAATGACGAATTCAGCGATATTCCCCGCAGTCACAGAGCCCCGCACAGCCTGAATGCCGCCGACGTATACCGTAATGACGGTACTCACGCCGATGAGGAGGAGCATCAGCGGAAAGAAAAAGGAATCCACCTTGACCAGCTCCATGGCCCGGGCTTTGTAATAGTCGCTTTCGTCGGCGAAATACTTGACCATGGGCCGCTCCTGTACGTACGACTTGACCACGCGGATGCCGCTGTACACCTCTTGCGCCGTACTGTTCAATACCGCCAGCTGCCGCTGTATCCGTTCGCTGCGCTTGTTGATCAGGTGGCTGACGTAATAGATGGAAATGGACAGAATGGGCAGCGGCGAAAGGCAGAACAAGGTCAGCGTTGGGTTGACCGAGATCATGGCGTAAATGACCAGGATGAACAGCGATATCAGGTTGATCCCGTAGAGTACGGCCGGGCCCAGGTACATGCGCACTTTCGAAACGTCTTCGCTGATGCGGGACATCAGGTCGCCGGTCTTGTTGCGCTTGTAAAAAGCCTGCGTCAGGCGCTGATAATGGGCAAAAAGCGCTTTACGCATATCGTATTCCACCAGCCTCGACATCACGATGATGGTCTGCCGCATGAAGTACATGAAAATCCCCATCACGAGGGCCAGGATCAGGACCAGTATGCCGAAGAACAGGAGGGTTTCGCCCAACAGGCCGTAAAAATCCTTTTGGAGCTCGAAACCGCCGAACATATGGTACATGCTGATGTTATCCACAACAAGATCCAGGGCCTCGCGGATCATTTGCGGTTGAAGGACCCTGAAATAGTTGGAAAGGGATACAAAAATGAACCCCCAGATCAGGTGCCAGCGATACTTGTAGAAATATTTGTTCAGTACGGCGAGTTCCTTCACCAATCGCAGTTTTATAATCAAGAAAACCTGCAAGGTAGCAATTGGTTGAGGAATTGCCGCAGAATTATTGGAATTTTGGATATTTGAAGCCGATCAAAAAACAGCAACCATGTCCATCAAAAAAATGTTGATCCTGGTATCCGCCCTCGGGCTGTTGCTCTTTTCCTGCAGGCCCGCCGATCCCCTGCAACGGCTCAAGGCCGATGTGGAAACGGAATTTGCCCGGTCGCCGGGCACGTTCGCCCTGGCTTTTCTCGACCTCCAGGACTCGTCGAGGCAATTGCTGATCAATGATACCCTCCGGTTCCACGCCGCCAGCACCATGAAAACCCCGGTGATGATCGAACTTTTCAGGCAAGTGGCCGGCAACCGGTTCAGGATGACCGATTCAGTGCCCGTGATCAATGC
This sequence comes from Lewinellaceae bacterium, assembly GCA_020636325.1. Lineage (GTDB taxonomy): Bacteria > Bacteroidota > Bacteroidia > Chitinophagales > Saprospiraceae > JACJYC01. Next base: position 25,150 of record JACJYC010000019.1, on the reverse strand, counting down.
ATTTTACAGCATCGTCGACAGCAGCGTGTACAGCATGGGGATCGGAGAGGATTCGGAAGAAGAACTGTATGGGCGGATCGGCCGGAATGCAACCCTGTTCGACCTGACCACGGCCATGATCACCTACAGCTCCAACCTGGCCACCAATATCCTCATCGGATACGTCGGAGCGGAAAATGTGACCCGGACCATGCGGCAATTGGGCGCTCCGTATATCGAAGTGCTGCGCGGGGTGGAGGACCAGAAGGCCTACGACCTCGGCCTGAGCAATACCACCACCGCTTATGACCTGATGCGGATATTCGAAAAGATCGGTCGCGAAAAAGCCGTCAACCCGGAGGCCAGCCGCACCATGATTACCATTCTTGAAGGCCAGAAATTCAATGAGATCATCCCCGCCAAATTACCGCCCGGGGTGCGGGTCGCGCACAAAACCGGCTGGATCACCGGCGTAAGCCATGACTCAGCCCTGGTCATGCTGCCCGACGGCCGCCGGTATGTCCTCGTACTGCTGTCCAAAGACTGGGAAGACAACGACCTCGCCACCGATATCATGAGCAACGTATCGCGGCTGGTCTACGACTATTTTACCGGAACCTGACTGACAACTGACCACTGCCAACTGACAACTGTCAACTGCCAACTGACAACTGACCACTGCCAACTGACCACTGCCAACTGACAAACAACTGTCACGACCCCTTGCCGGCCCGCTCAAACTCGAGGCTGGCCAGAATGAACGGTCCCAGTCCCTTGGGGTCGTCCGGCCTGACGGGTTCGCCGATATAGTATTCGAATGAACCGTCCCGGTAAGGTTCGGCGCCCAGCCCGGCCACTGCGCAGTTCTTGGTGAGGTGCAATTCACCGTCGCCGGCTACCTCGATCAGGTTGTTGAGGATGCCGTCGTATCCTTTTTGTGCGATCGGGCGGTACGATTCCGGAAGGTAACCTTTGTTGACACCCTTGATCATGGCGTAGGTGAACATGCAGGACGCCGACGCTTCCAGGTAATTGCCTTCCCGGCTGACCTGATCGACGATCTGGTACCAGAGGCCCGTCTTGTCGTCCTGATATTTGGCCACGGCTTCAAGGGTCCGGTTGAGGATGTCGATCAATTCCTGGCGTTTGGGATGGTCGGCAGGCAGGAAATCGAGCACATCCACCAGCGCCATGGCGTACCAGCCGATCGCCCTGCCCCAGAAATTGGGGGAGCACCCGGTTTGGGGGTCGGCCCACCGTTGCACGCGGCTTTCATCCCAACCGTGGTAAAGCAACCCGGTCTTGGGGTCCCTGGCGTGTTTTTCCATCAGGGTAAATTGCAGGACGACATCGTCGAAGAGCTTGGGTTGGTTGTTGCGCAAAGCAAACTCGGCATAGAATGGTTCGCCCATGTAAAGGCCGTCGAGCCACATCTGCCAGGGGTAACGCAACTTGTGCCAGAACCCGCCGTCCGTGGTCCGCGGCTGCCAGTCGATCTGCCGCTTCAGGGTTTGGGTAGCGATCTTGTAGTTCTCTTTCCCGGTTTTTTCATAAAGCTTGAACAGGATCCGCCCGGGGTTGATGTGGTCGATGTTGAATTGGTCGAGGTCATAATCCACAATCCCGCCGTCAGGCAGGATCATCGTATCTGCGTACGACTTGGCGTAATCAAAGTAGATCTGTTTATTTGTTTGCTCCCAGGTGTCCATGATCGCTGTCATGATCAGACCATGGGTGTAATTCCAGGAGGGCTGTTTGCTGTAATCGTTTTTCCAGGCAATCGGGGCTCTTTTCATCACGGAAAGCGCCATCCGTTCTGACCAGGGCAATTCCCTGGCGATGTTGACGGTTTGGGCCCTGACGACTTCGTCGATGGAGGGCGGTGGGTCCTGCTTGCACCCTGTTGTTGTGATGAAACAGGTTGCCAGAAACAGGAGGGAACAGCTTATCCGCAAATACCCGAAAGGTTTTCTTGTTGGTTGGTTTGATCGTAGTAGCATCGCTTGTTTTGATTTAAATTTTGCCCGCAGGCCGGCTCGTATGAATAGTTCAACAAATGGCGCCTGAATTTTAATCAGCTGCCGGGGTCCGGATTCATGGTTAATTGATCTCAATCGAGACCGGCTGACCCAGTTCAAGCGCGGTATCGTCCAGGTATTGCCGGAAGGCCTCTTCCGTTCTGATCCCGCCGGGCTCCTGCTCCCAGGCTGCCAGGAAATAATAGGTCAGCTTGTTCTGATCCGGCCGCAGGACCACGACGTGGCTGTTTTTATCCTCGGTCACCTGGATCAGGTCTGACTGCCTGTAGAGGATGGCCATGCCGAGGCCGTCTTCCGCCAGGCTTTGATTGCCGAAAGTAGCAAAATATCCCCAGGGACGGGATCCGTCATCCTTCAATACCGCAGCATTATCCAGTTTGACCAGGCCCGTACACAAATTGGGCAGCGGAGCGCTCAGCGTAAGGTCGTTCCGGGTCATGCGGCTGCCTGCGCCGATGGTCAGTTCCGACGTCAGGTCCACTTTTTGGTCGCCGGCCTTCCAACCGGCATACCGGGTCCGTACCATCGATTCCACGACGCCGTTTAGGGGAATGGCGCAGAAAACCGAATCGGTGGTCTCTACCCGCAGCGCGGCGTCCCCCAGCCAGGTGCCCGGCGTGCCGATGCCGAGTGAAGGGCCTACCTTGAGGATGTCCATACCCCATTCGCCGGGTTCGTGGTAGGAGTCAAAACCGTCGAGCCCGACCCTTTGGAGCACCATGTCCTCCGTTTTCTTTCCGAAAATATCGGTTGCGTTCCGCCAGTCCAGATAAAAGCGGTACCCTACCTTGTCGGACTCCCAGCCGGGGCCCTCATACCGGATAAAGAATGAGTGGTCGGTATGTTCGGGCGGTACCCGCAGCGATTGTACATTCTGGAAATCACCGCCTATATACTTGCGATCTTCCCATTTGCCGCCGGTTTTGTGCGACAGTTCGGCCTGGGTCCTTTTCTTGAATTCGGGCAGGCTTTCACCTTCCCCCAACCGGACAAAGGAAACGGTCTTTTCTTCATTCGGCGCCAGATCGGCGAGGAAGGCGATCTCATCCGGCGCGCCGTCCGCATCGAGGTCGTTCAATTGGAAGGGGAGGTCTGCCCCGGACGTCAACCGGTAACCCTGCCCGTCGAACCCGGGGTGTTTGGCGGCAATCCGGCTGATGTCCACCTTCAGCAAAACATCCTTTCGCGCAAAATCGGCCGGATTTTTTACAGTGAGGCTGATGGCATCAGTTGAAGTTGCTGAATTCGAACCCTGATTGCAGGCGCCCAGGAGGCCCAGGGCGAGGATAAATAGATAAGGTATTTTTTTCATCATTTCGTTCGAGGAATGGAAGTAGCTTTAAATCTTTGCAATTATCTTCAATTTGGAGGCGATTATCTGCGCATTTTTTATCAAATGTTATTCAAAAAATAACCGCATCCCGGCAGCGGGCGGATATTTAAAAAATGCAACCCCCGTCTGATGCATTTAAGACAGGCGAATGCTCAAAATCCGGAAAATTTTTAAAAAAAACATACGGCCTCACAGAATCCCGCGGTGCCTGAAGATCAGCAACAGGATGCAAATGGCCGCTATGGATGCCGCTACGCCCATCTGCAACCAATACCCCTGCACATGCCGGATGCTGCTTTCGACAAAATAGGGGTTCGGCAGGTTGGGAGAGCCTTTGCCCAGGCGGATTTCCCAATTGTCCTGCTGGCTGTTGTCCAGGTTGGGCAGGAGCAGGCTCAGTGCGAAAATGGAATCTATCGGCGGAAGTTCGTAGGTGAAACTGTCCACCGCTGCGCCGGAAAGAGAGTACAGCGTGACGGTTTCGCGGCGTTTGTTGAGGCCGAAACCAAGCCCGCTGCACACCTGATAGGCTTCGGGATACTCATTGAGAAAGGCCACTGAATCCTGACATACGACGAGGTAGTCGTTGGCGCCGATCGTGACCGGCGGGAAAATATATTCGTGGCGTTTGTCCGACAGCATCCACCCGTCCAGGTTGACGGTCTGATCGGTCCTGTTGTACAATTCCAGCCAATCGCCGGCCTTTTTGTTGTTCGGTCCGATCTCGTTGATCACGATCTTATCCAGCAGGGGGTCCAGGAACGGCTCAAAAACAGCTTCCAGGCTGTACTGCTCCTTGTCCAGGTCGAGCCATAACTCGCGGGCGTCGCGGCTTTCGGCTATTCCTTCCCAGTGGCTGAAGCGGTAACCGTAATCGGGTACGGCCCGCAGGCGGATGGGAAAATGGGCGAAATAGATCCCGGAGAACGGCTTTTTGCTTCCGACATCCACCGTTTCATTGATCATGATATGGCCGCCTTTCCCGGCAACGGCGTTCACCCGGCGTTGCGGGCCGGTATCGAACTTGGCCATCAGGTGCATGCGCATATATTCCGGGCGCCGGTTGGCGAATTCGCGCAAAAGCGCTACCTGGCCTTCCCATTCCTTGGTTTCCAGTTGCCACCGTTTGAGGTGCCGGGGCATTTCAGGCAGCAGGTTATCGTAAAACTTGTCGATCCGCTTGTTCACCCTTTCAGGCGAAAAGGAATCGTTCAGGTGGTCTGCGAAGCGGTTGATGAAGGCTTCCTCGAACGCCGGATTCTCCAGCAATTTCCGCAGGATGAAGGTACTCCAGGGCGGGTTCGGCCATCTGGGGCCGTTGGCTTCGGTATGGAAGGCCAGGCTGTTGTTCCGCCAGGCGTGGCTTTCGTGCAACCCGAAGCCCCAGTCCGTATCGTAGAGGATCCAGCGCCAGCGCCCGTCGGCGGTTTGCGGCCGCCAGAACTTGATGTTGCCGCCGGCGTCCTGATTGTCGAAATAAATTTCCGCGATCTGGAAATTCATGAAATTGTCGACATCCATTTGGGTATGAATGAAACCGTAATTGGCCGGTTCGGCCAGGTTGTGGGTTTCCAGGAACTTCAGCATCCGCCGGTAATGCAAAGTACTGCCCCGTTTTCGGGTCATGTAATGTTCGATCAGGTCGATGCTGTCCTTATCGACGTCCGAATGGTCTTCAATAAAGAAACGGTTGACCTTTTCCCGCATATTGTAAATGCCCCAGTACCGGCCGTTGATGTACACATGGGCCGGCTGGTAAGCCTGCGTTTCGATATCCCAGTCTTCCGTCAGACTGGTCATGAGCGCATCCCGGAAATGGGTTTTGCCGAAATCGCTGCCGCTGTTGCGCAATACGAGGAATTTGACATCCTTCGGTCCTTTTTTTCCGAATAACGGGTAGTCGAATTTGTTCTGGCCGTATTGGCGCCGGGCCATGAGGGCAATGGATTTCTGCGGAAACAGCCGGCTCATCCCCCCAAACAGGCGGAAGCCGGTCATGCAATTGAACACATTCTGGCCGTCGGGCTGAAAGATCTCCACGTTGACCGGGAATTCCGTCCGCGACCAGAAATTGGCGCCCGGTTTTGACCAGAGGGTGTCAACCGCTCTGCCGCCTTGCATGAAAACGCCCCTGGAGGGATCAAAGAGCAGGGCCGGGGTGACCCCGATGGAAATAATGGGAAATGTGCTCTCGGGCTCGTCAATGAAATAGGTATGGCCGATTGCGCGGCTTTTTCCGGAACCGGAAACGGCTATGGCGCGCAAAACAGTCGTATGGGTGATCCGGATGGGATCGCCTTGGTACACCTCGGAGCGTGCAGACGGCGTCGTGCCGTCCAGGGTGTAGTAGATGCGGCCTTCAGGCGCCGCGAGCTCCACTGAAATGCCGTGCAGATAAAACCCGCCCTGCGGGCTGAATTGCAAATCCAGCGGTTCGGGGGCTGCGGTCGGTTCCGGCGACTGGGCGTGAATGGCGGAAACAGCCGGGAAAATCAGCCCCAGCAGCGCCAAAAGCAATACAGTAGGTTTTCTCAAATTCGTTTTCACCCTTAATTCAAGCGGTTAAATTAAGTATTTTTTTGAAATTCGTTGATTTGTAAGGGTGTTCTCAGCCTGAAGGCAATCTTCAGGGCGTAATGATTATTGGACGACACTGATGGAGATAAGTCATCAGGAAGGTGATGTAAATCGCCGATTTTACAGGATTCCGATTGAAAATCGCTTTAAGTATTCTATCTTGCCCATTCCGTATAACCGGAAAGACAAACGACTTGTTCTATGTTAAGCGGTTTGAATCGTTGGCTGCTCAAAGCTCTGGGTTGGCAAATGGAAATAGGAGAATGGCCCTTTCCGCCCAAATACATCGTCATTGTGGTACCGCATACCTCCAATTGGGATTTCCCGCTTGGCTTGATGGTGCGCAGTGCGCTGGATGTTGATATAAAATACGTCGGCAAGGAAAGTTTGTTTCGCGGACCCCTGGGAAGAATTTTCCGTTGGCTCGGCGGATACCCTGTAGATCGCAGCAAAAACACCAATTTCGTGGATCTGGTGGCCGACATTTTCAACCGGCACGAAACATTTGCCATTGCCATTGCCCCTGAAGGCACCCGGAGCAAGGTTGACAAGCTCAAAACAGGATTCTATTATATCGCCCGGGCCGCCGGAGTGCCCATCATCATGTGCCGTTTCGATTGGTCCAGAAAGAAGGTCGCTTTTTCAAAACCTTTTTATACAACCGATGATGCCGATGCCGACTTTGAGGTCATACACGATTTTTTCCGTGGCGCCATCGGTAAAATTCCTGAAAATAGCTTTTTGTTGGAAACATGACGAATCAGGCGGATTCCTGCCGGCCTGTTAAACCACCTGCCTTACCTGAGTGTCTAAGAATCAACCTCCTTTGAGGTTTGATAGCAACACTATTTCATTATGCCAAAAACCTGATTTATGCATCTCCGATTGCTGTACACGCTTTTTGTTGCCGGGCTTGCCGCTATTTTATGGACCGGTTCTTCCGGAGGCCCGGGCGCCGTCCAGGGTGAAGACCGGACCGGATCGCCCCTAAGCGGCGGCCTGACCTGCCAGCTTTGCCACAACGGCGGCCAGTTTTCCCCCACCATCCAGGCTCAGGTCCTCGATGATACCCTGCCGGTGACCGCCTATCAACCGGGGAAGACCTATACCTTCAGGGTCGTTGTCACGCCGACCACCGGCACCCCCGCCGCCTACGGTTACCAGGCGGTTGCGCTGATCGGAGAAGACAATGCCAACGGCGGCGCATTCGGAGAAGCCCCGCAAGGGCAGCACGTGGTTACCCTCAGCAACCGTCAATACGCCGAACACAGCATGCCGAACGATACCAATGTGTTTGTCATTCCCTGGACGGCGCCTGAACAGGGCTCGGGCCCCGTGCGGTTCTACGCTTCCGGCAACGCGGTCAACCTGAACAACAGCTCGGGCGGAGACGGCGCCGTAAGGCTCAACCCGCCCCTGACCCTGCAGGAAGATCCCGTCAGCTCGGTTTTCGCCCCCGCTTTCGCTGAAACTTCCATCTTCCCCAATCCGGCGGCTGATTTTATCCGGTTTAAATCAGATCAGGGATCCGCCGGGATCAATAACATCAGGATCACGGACCTGAACGGGAAAAACTGGTTGGAGCAGAGATCCCTGACGGGTACCTCGCACAGCATACCCGAAGTGGACATCCGGCATTTGCCCGCCGGCATTTACCTGGTTGAATTTGCGGTGGGCAACCGCTCCATTACCCGGAAATTGGTGAAGATCTGAGGAACCCAGTATCGGAATTCAGGTCTCTGCATAAAAGGATAACCGGATGACGCTGTTCTGTTTCCAGCCGCCTTCCAACTGGTAGGCGCCGAACCTGCGGTAAGCCGCCACGCCGAATCCAAAATGGACCATGTTGAAGTAATTGATCCGGATCAGATTGTCCAGGATGATGCCGGATTCCCAGAAACCTTTTTCCAGGGTTTTGAACTCGATGCGCTCATACCGTTCGGGATGCCCGAGCGCACCGATAGCAAACCGCTGCTCTACCGATAGAACGGGTTGCAGCCACGACGTCCTGAACAGCAATTTGCCGAAGTTGTGCCGCAATGCCGATACGAATAACCGGTCTGACAGGAATTCCTGGTAGGCCATGGTCTGGAATTCGTGGTTGGCCCGGATGCCGGCAATCCCGACGCCTGTGCTGCTGTACAGCCTTTGATACGGGGGATTGCCGGTTACCGCGCCGCCTTCGAACCGGTAACTGGTCTCGCCCAGCCACCTTATCCGGAATTTGTGCCCGATACCCGCCCAGACCTGATCGAATTCAAGGCCGGCTGCCGTTCCGTTTTGCCAACCCCGCCGCCAACTGAAGAACAGCCCCGGATATTTTCCATCGCCTTCACTCACCCGGACGCCGAAAAAACGGGTGTACAGTTCTCCCGGCGTATACCGCAGGTGGACAGACACTTCGGTCAGGTCGAACGAACCGGCCGTTTCCTGCGAGCCGTTGAAGCGGTACATATATAACGGTTGCACTTGCCCGGAACGGACCTCCGCCACAGCGTCCAGCGACCGGACAACCTGACCTTCCAACCGGGCGGCCCATCCCCTCCATTGGTCCATGCGGCGGGCAAAGGTCCGGCGGGTAAGGAAACCCGGCTCCGGAAAACCGGGCATGACGGCGGGCTCCTCAAGGTCGTCGGTATAGCTTACGGTGAAGGCCCGGTCCCGGTCGGGGTCGATCCGCCAGGTGCCTTCCAACCCGTATTTCCAGCGTTTGTCCTTGAATCCGTAAGCGGCATATCCCCCGAAGGCCACAGCCCGCAGCAGGCGCTCGCTGGTATAAATGCCGGCGCCCAGGCGCAATCCCTCATATTCGCTGAACCCGATCCCCCGGCGGAAATCCAGGTCAAGAGGGCCTATGGGAAGCCTGCCCGTGGAAAGCAACCCGATACGGTTCATCCATCGGTCCAGGTGGTGGACCTCGCCGAAACTGTCCACTACCGCATATGTCCGAAGTTCTTTGTCCGAAAGCGGAACAGCCCTTAACCGGAGCCATAGGGAATCGGGCTGCCGGAAGGCGTTATCGGAAAAGGAATATTTTTCGGCGGTTCGGAAATCCTTCCTTTCAAAAACGGGCTCCAGGTTCAGGCTGTCGATATAGCTTCGCCCGTAGGCCGACATGCCGATGCCGGGCATGGGGTATTTGGGCAGGGCGAATTCAAAGTGCAGCTGACTTGGAAACCAGGTTTCTCCGCCGACGAGCTGGTATTGCTGTTCGATGCTGAAGGTCAGGTTGCCGGTCGTATCGGCGGGGCCCGCAATCAGGTTGCTGATGCCGTAACGGTGGGAATGGATGTACAAAACACCCTTTAAACCGTCGAAGTTTTTGCCCTTCCGGGGGTGGAAACTGATGACGAAGAGGGTGTCGGCTTCCCGGTAAAGGGTATCATCCAGGGAAAAAAAGTATTTGGCCTCGCTGCCCGGACTGACCGGGTTGAGGTAGGATTTTTCAAAAACGCGGACTTCTGCCTGATAGAAGGAAAAAGGCTGGACATCCGCCGCCAGGGGCGCGAGCGGCAGCGACTTGAAACCGGAGGCCTTGCTGTACAGGATTTGTTCGGTCAATTGTCCGGGGCTGCGGAATTTCCGGTTTGTAACGCTTTCCAGGATGAAAAAATCGTGATCCGCTGAGCTTCGCACAAACCGATCGATCTGTTTGACCTGGCCGGTATCCATTTTGGCCGTTTTGCCCGCCAGGATCGCCGAATCCGGTTGAAACCGGTAAACCTGTTTGTTGTAGGTCCGGCACTGATAGGCGGCCAGCGCTTTCTCGGGGTCATTGTATTTCCGGTGGCTGACCGCTTCCCGGATGATCCTGTCGGCCGGATTTTCACCGGCAACGACCTCCACCGCAGTCAGTGCGTTATCCGCCGGCTGCAGGACCACCCGGAGCTGGGGTGGCGGCGGTTGGCTCCGGTCGAATACCATGCGCAAAGGCTGATAGCCGACGTAGCTGAAATCGAGTCGGATCACTTTTTCAGTGGTGATGACGAACCGCCCGTCCAGATCGGCCGTCACGCCCAGGTGCGGGTCCCCGTTGATCAGGATATTGACGAAGGGGAGGGTAGCGCCGGCCGGGTTTTCGATTACCCCGGTAATTTGGCCCACGACAGAATGGGAAAATAAAGAAAGCGGAAAAAGGAAGATCGGAGAAAGTCGCTTGAACCAGGTCATTCAATTGTGCTTCAGTCAGAGAATCGGGTTATTGGTCTTCATGGCTTGCGTAACTGGAAACGCAACAGAGCGGCTTTTGATTATGCAATTTACAACAATTAAGAACCGGCAGGATCGCCCATTTTGAGGCGTTGAGAAAAAATTGGCACGCTTTTGGTTTACAATAAAACATCCAAACAAATTTTCAATATTTTTTCAAAATCCATTTACCTATGAGCACTATTATCAGAATTTCAACTGTAGTTTCATTGATCGTGCTGAGCGCTTTCGGCCTGATGGCCCAAACCCAGAAAACGGAAGAAGTTTATTGCGCCTACAACGGCTTCGAAATGGTCAACCTGGAAATCCCGTTGACCGAAGTATTCCAGGGCGGCCCCGGTAAAGACGGCATCCCCTCGCTGGAGATCCCGCGGTTTGCCAACGGCGAAAAAGTCGACTTCATCACGGACGATGAAATGGTGATCGGCGTAACCATGAACGGCGTAACCAAAGCCTACCCGGTCAGGATCATGAATTACCACGAAGTCATCAATGATATGTTCGGCGACGAGCAGGTAGCGGTGACGTTCAGCCCGCTGACCGCCAGCGCAGCAGCTTTCTCCTCGGGCGTCGACGGCGAAACGCGCACCTTCAGCGTGTCAGGGCTCCTGTACAACAACAACCTGCTTTTCTACGACTGGGAAACGGAATCCCTCTGGTCGCAGATGATGGGACAGGCGGTATCCGGTTCTTCTTCCGGTAAGTCGCTGACCCAGGTGCCGGCTCAGGTTTGTACCTGGGGCGCATGGCGGGCAAAACACCCGGAAACGAGAGTGCTGTCGCCGCGTACCGGCTATAAGCGGCAATATGATATGGATCCGTACGCCATGTTCGGCCCCGAATCCCGCCGGCTGATGTTCCCGATCAATTTCAGGGATAAGAAGCTGCCGCTCAAAGAGCAGGTCCTCGGTGTCAATATCAACGGCCAGACCCGCGCTTATCCGCTGGCTCTGCTGGCCAGCAACGGTTCCGAACCGGTGATCGACGAAGTGAACGGCCAAACCGTATTCATTACCTATGACAACGTAGCCAAAACCGCCTGGGCGGCCAACGAAGCAGGTGACATCCTGCCCACTTTCACCACCTACTGGTTTGCCTGGTCCGCGTTTCACCCTGAGACGGACATATACGGCGTTATGCCCGAAAAGTATAACCTCGCTATGCAGTTCCTGACAGGCGGAAGATAAATTGTTTTCATGAGAATTATGATGGTTGAAGACTCCGGGAGTATGTCCCGGGGTCTTTTTTTTTGAAAAAAGGGATTCCGTTGCGCAATAATTCTTTGTCCGGGCATGTTTTCAGAATATTATTAACAGAGTTGTCCGAAATTCAAATTTGAATAGAAATTCTACCCGAACATTCACTGCAAAAATTTACCGGGAGCTAATTCCCGACCGTGCATTGTTGTGATAGTGAAACAGATTTTTAACACGCTTCAATTGACAGCTCATGAAATGCCCAAAGCCAATCCTTCTATTGCTCTTTTGTATTACTTCCAGCGGTTTTACACAGACCCAGGTCCGGTTTGTAAACGCCGATGACGCCGATTTTTACGAGTGGTTCCATTCCCGTTCACAAATCGCAGACCTGTATGCTCCCGGGACCAACCTGATCGTTTTTGCCGATGAGGCGCCCGTCTTTTCTTCCGCAACCGCGTCTTCCGAAACCGTTGCCCGGTTGACCCTCGGCGCGGTCGTCCGCAACGAATCCGACTACCGGGATCAATTGTTCATTCCGCAGGCCGAAGTCAACGGCTACCTGGACAACTGGTACGAGGTATCCGGCAGAGACGACGCCGGCAAAACCTTCCGCGGATACATCTGGGGCGGCTATCTGGCCAAAGGCTGGCGCAATGCCTCCCTGACCGGCGCCCAAAGGGATGACCTGATCCTCCTGGGGGTATCTCAGAAGAAAAGAACTTCCTTCACCGACATCAGTGCTGAGATCCGCGTACTCCAGGGGCGCCAACTGATCGCCAAAACGCTGATCCCCGGATTATGCGTATTTGAGGAATGCCAGTCTACACCCCTGTTGCGGGCCATCCCCGGACCGGTAGCCGGGCAGCTGATGATCGAGGCCAGCACCATGACGGTGGGTTGCCTCTCCGGAACGGAAAGGGCCTTCCTCTACTGGGACGGCTCCAAACTCCAGTGCGCCTATCACGCCGAATATACCGTCAACCGCCAATACGTCAACAAGTCCTTCCAGGTTCGGAACGGCGGAACGGCCATGGTTTGCCGGTACAACGGGATCGACCGGAACTTTGAGCCGGTCTGGGATTGCAAACCCGCGTCAAAACCCGCGACAACGGCTAAAGCGGCTGTTGCAGCTGCCAAACCCAAGGCCTGAAGAAGGGAAGTTGATTTTTGACGGGTACCGGCAGCTATTTGATGCCGGATCACTGCACCCGGTCATCGATTCCGTTTTCGACTGGCATGAGGCCGTCCGGGCCCATCTTTATATGGAAAACAACCGCAATCAGGGGAAAATCGTCCTCAAAATTCCGCAGTGAGCCCCAAAAACGGGATATTTACGCCGGACGATGACCTTGTCGCCCCTTAAACGCTGCATGAGTACCATGAAAAGATCGTTATTCTGCCTTCTTTTTTTATCTGCACGCCTGTTGTTGGCGCAATCGCCCTTGGAAAAACAGGCTTCCGGGGATGCATCCTACCTGTACGACCTTTATCTATACCTTCACCAACATCCCGAATTGTCCTTTTATGAAACCGAAACCGCTAAAAGGATGGCCGCTGAACTGAAGCAGGCAGGCTTTGCAGTGACCGAACATGTAGGCGGTAACGGGATCGTCGGCGTATTGTCCAACGGCAACGGCCCGGTCGTGCTTGTCCGGACGGATATCGACGCGCTGCCGGTGAAGGAAGAAACCGGAAAACCCTATGCCAGTACGGTACAAGCCACCGATGAGAGCGGCGCGACGGTAGACGTGATGCACGCCTGCGGCCACGACGTACACATGACCTCCTGGGTGGGCGCCGCCCGGGCGCTGGCCAAAATGAAGGATCAGTGGAAAGGCACCGTGGTGTTCATCGGTCAGCCCGCCGAAGAGCGGAACGGCGGCGCCAAAGCCATGCTCGATGACGGGCTGTACACCCGCTTCCCTAAGCCCGATTACGGCATAGCCTTACACGTCAGTCCGGTCATTGAAGCCGGAAAAGTGGGCGTCCGGCCCGAATACGCGTTTGCTTTTGTGGATTTCATGGATATTACGGTCCACGGGTTCGGCGGCCACGGCGCTTATCCGCATACCACCATCGACCCCGTATTGCTGGCAGCCCGCATTATCGTCGACCTGCAAACCATTGTGAGCCGGGAAATTTCGCCGTTGCAACCGGCCGTGGTGACCGTCGGCTCCATACACGGCGGTACCAAGGGCAACATCATTCCCAATGAGGTCAAACTGGAACTGACCATGCGGTCCTATTCGGATGACGTCCGCAATGCCATTATTGAGAAGATCAGGCGGATTTGCGCCGGCGTCGCCATGTCGGCGGGATTGCCGGAGGACCAATACCCGGAATGCAAATTGAAAAATGAATACTGTCCGTCCGTCTACAACGAACCCGCATTGACCGAAAGGCTGGCCGGCATTTTCCGCAAAACCCTGGGACAGGATAAGGTCGTCCTGGCTGACCCCGTCATGGCCGGCGAGGATTTCAGCTATTACGGCCGCACCGACGACAAGATCCCGACCTGCCAGTTCTGGCTCGGCGTCGTTGAAAAGGAAAAGATCGAAGCTGCCGCCCGGGGAGCGTTGACGCTGCCGTCCCTGCACTCTTCGCTTTTCGCTCCCGATCCCAAACCCAGCATCCGAACCGGCGTGATCTCTCTGACCGCCGCTGTGATGGATCTGTTGAGGAAGTGAGGAGTCGGGGAATCGAGGAACTGAGGAATCGAGGAATCGGGGAAGTGAGGATGAGAAGGTTTTCCGGAAGGGACCTTTATGGGGATGCTGATTGGGCCATTCGCCGATTTGAGGGCCGCCGTCTTCATCAAATCAACCTCCGGCGGCCGAAGCGCTAAAAGAGCGAAGGCGGCAAATCAACAACATCAAACAGTCAATTCCCCCAAGCGGGCCTCTTTGTCAGAGGATGCGAAGCTACTTCACCAGAATCACTTTCTTATCAAACGGGCTCAGCCCAACGCCTTTGACCTTGGCTTCGGCCTCCACCCGGAATTCGGAATGCGCGCCGCGGACCCACCTGGCCAGTTTGGCGACGCCGCCGAACACAAAATTCTGGTTGCCGAATTCATCCATATCGGATTCCACGACCTCAAACGGAAGTTGAAAATCAATTTCAACCGGTTCGTTGGCCGGTATGTCCAGCGTTTTCTGTATGGTCAGGCTGCCCAGTTCGTACTCGTCGATCAGTTTTTCCTTGCCCCGGCCTCGGGTATATCGCTCGATCAGTTTGACTTCGATGCCGGTTACGGTCTGCGGATTCAGCGATTGAAACCGGATTTTGCCGGGAATGACGCCTGCATACCGGTAAATTCCCTCCGGTAAAACCAACTCCAGCTTGACGCCCTCAATACCCAGCCATTTTTTTACTTTTCCAATCATAGTTGAATCAATACGGTTGTTGCACCTACCAAAAATAAGGATTTCCCGGATCATATGCCCGGAAATCTGACCAATCTCTCCCCTGATACGACCAACGATGCCCGGCGTATCCGTCTCCACCGGTCGCCGTAGCCCCACCACAAGCGGGACGAAGGAGACAATTCCTCACTTCCTCACTTCCTCGATTCCTCGATTCCTCAATTCCTCACTCCCTCACTCCCTCCCCCCTCACAGCTGCCCCAACTGCTCCAGCAGCCACTGCCGCTCCGCCAGCGGGTTGGCGGCGAGGATCTCCTGCCGCAGTTTTTCCTTTTGCTCGGCGCTGTAGGGGTTTACCCGGACGAGCTTGCGCGTATATTTCACGAGGTTGCTGTAGATGTTCTTGTGGTAGCCGATCACCTTTTTGCGCTGGATAAAGGTCCGGACGCTTTCCAGCAGGGAGTCCAGCGAATCCAGTTCCTCTTGCTCGTAAAGCATTTTGACCAGCATGGATTTGGCGTTGAGATTGAGGAGGATGTCATCGTATTCCACCTGGGCCAGCAGGCGCATGGCCGACTTGTAATCCTTTTTTTCGAACAGGAGCTTGGACCGGCAGAAGTGGCTCAGGTTTTCCCGTTGATCGGCCGGCAGCCATTTCTTGTAGCCGGCGATGAAGCGATCCGCCCAGTTGAACTCCTTGACCAGCAGCGCCGCCGCTACGGCGTTGAAGTAGGTCTTTTGGGTGACCTGGTTGTTTTCCAGCAGAATTTTGCTTTCCAGGCCCTGTTTATACCACTCGAAGGTCTCGCGTTTGTAGGCTTCGTCGGCGGCATTGATCTTTTTGATGCAGTAATTGATCCCCATCAGGTAGATCTCCCGGAGTTCGGACGGCGGAAATACCCTGATCGAACTCTGTACCAATGACCGAAGCTGTTCGAAATACCGGCGGTCGTCCTGTTGTTCGGTAATGGCCTTCAGGATATAATAATACACGCCGATGGCCGGCTCTTTGATCAGGTCTTTGTTTTCGATGAACTCCAGAATATCCTCCAGGAAGCTGATCTCATAGTTGGCCTTGTACAGGGCCTGGTGGAAGATCATCCGGCAGCTCAGCTTCAGCTTTTCGATGATGAAGGTTTTGTCGAGGGCATCGGCTACTGCCTGAAGGTTCAGCTTGGCGGCAGGTTGCCTGTCGGCCATGAAGTTATATTTTTCCTGCTCGATCAGGTATTCGTTGCGGAAAAAACTGTCGGTTCGCTGGCCGGTGGTTTCCCTGGATTCCTCCAGGCCGGAGAGCGTTCGTTGAAAAACCTTGTCCAGGTTGCGTTGCCGGAAAGAGATGGCCAGTGCGATCTTGTTCCGGATTTCGTCGGCCGTCAATTCCTCAAAAACCAGGAATTTTTCAACGGCTTTCTGCAAAAAGTGGATAGTTTGTCTTATTTTAGCATCATCATAGGGCGCCGACCGGCCGAATATTTTGGGAAAAACCCGTTCTTTGTATAAGAATTTGGCCTCGGCAAGATGGTTGCCCGACGTGAGGTATTCGAACAAAGCAACTACATCCTCGCGTTGATTATGAATCGGAGAATGCAGCCATTTTTTTAAAATTTTAAGCTCTTTAGCATCGAG
Organism: Lewinellaceae bacterium; assembly: GCA_020636325.1. GTDB lineage: Bacteria > Bacteroidota > Bacteroidia > Chitinophagales > Saprospiraceae > JACJYC01. The sequence goes on along the minus strand of JACJYC010000019.1, from coordinate 8,820 downwards.
TACCCGTAAAATAGCGATCAACTGACTTTTTTCCACCTGAAATTCGTAGTTTATTTTCAACAAATAGCGACCTATCATCCAGCTTTCAAAGCCTTTATTTTCAACTATTTACTTTCATAGTCTCATCAAATTTCAAAACAAAAATACACGTTTTATTTCAACAAACGTTATTTTTTGTCTTTGTATTTTGAATGAGATCGCAACACTTTTGTAATGTCAAACGAAGACAACGACCTAAATCAATCGCCAATGACGCAAGGTAAGGCCTCTCAAATAAAAACCCGTTCAGGTCTTTGCATGGCTTGGATGATCGTTTTTTGGGGCTGGGCGATAGGGTTGCAAGCGCAGGGTTGGGAGGTTTCCTTCGGTGGAAACAACGAAGACCTGGGGCAGAAAGTAATCCAGACGGTTGATGAAGGTTATGCAATTCTGGCGCTGTCAGAATCTTACGGTGACGATAACGACCTTGATATATATGTCATCCGGACTGATGTGGATGGCAAACTCATCTGGGCAAACGTGTTCGATGAGGGTATCAGGGAAGGAGGATTTGACTTATTGGAAATGCCCAACGGCGACCTGGTAATTGCAGGTTATATCGAGCCGGATATTTTCCAGCCGGAGCATGTTTATCTGCTGAAGATCGACAAGCGCGGCCGCAAGTTGTGGAGCAAGACCTACGAAACATCCGTCAAAGCAAGGGGCACAGGCCTCGTGCAAACCAATGACGGCGGTTTCCTGATCGTAGGACAAACACTCAACCCGCTCAACAACAAGGACGATATCCTGGCCATCAGGACGGACGGCAACGGCGAAGAATTGTGGCGAGAAACTTACGGTACAACCAAGGAAGACAGAGCAGCCGGCGTAATCGCTACAACAGACGGTTTCATCTTTGCCGCCAACATCAAGACCGAGACCGGTCAGAACGACATCGCCTTGTACAAGATCAATGCCGATGGCGGTCTGATCTGGACGAAAGTCTACGATTCCGGGCTCGATGAACAGGCGCTGGAACTGATTCCGACCAAGGACGGAAACATGGTGCTCACAGGTTACCATGATAATTTCCGGGAAGGCCTGGTCGCCAAAGCAAACCTTCAGGGCGATACCCTTTGGTGGAAGACCATTGATCCAACTCCCGGTGATGACTTCTTTGAAAGTATCATCGAATTGGACAACGGCGATCTGGTAGCGGTAGGTTTAACCTTGCCGAATCCACAAAACACCAATATCCTGCTGACCAAGATGGATTTCAAAGGGAATCCGATCTGGGTGAGGAGCTTGGGGGCCGAAGACAAAACGGATATCGGAGTGGATCTTGCCCCGACCGTTGACGGAGGTTTTGTCATTACGGGCAATAATGCAAAAGGGTTGCTCATTCCCATCAATGACATTACCCTGCTGAAGGTCGACGAATTGGGGAATTACAACTCCAACAAGATTTCCGGCAAGGTTTATCGCTCCGATGACGGATGCAACCCGTACAACCCCAATACCGACCAGCTCCTTCCGAGATGGACCGTGAAGGCGGTTAGCGATGATCGCACTTACTACGGTGTGACCAACGAGCTGGGCGAATATGAAATGCTGGTGGATACCGGGCTTTATACGGTAACCCTTCAAAAGGAAAGTGACAACTGGGATCTTTGCAATCCCATTGCGATAACAGTTGACTTTAATGAGTTCTATGACACGACGGTTTATGATTTTCCGGTAAAAGTACTTTACGACTGCCCACTGCTGACAGTGGATGTCTCAACGCTCGGACTGGTTTATTGTAGCGATGCCACCTACACGGTGAAATACTACAACGACGGCCCGGGTGCGGCAACCGACGCCAAAGTAGTGTTGAAGCTGGACGAGGAACTCGGTTTTCTCAACGCCAGCCTGCCCTACACGGTCCAGGGAGACTCCGTAATCGTGAATATCGGCGATGTTGCTTCAACCAAGAGCGGGCAGTTCACTTTCACAGCTGCAGTTGCCTGCAACGATGTTATTGTAGCACAAGCCGCCTGGGTTAATGCGACTATTTACCCCAACGCTTCTTGTATCCCCCCCGATCCAAATTGGGACATGTCAAGCATCCAGGTCAGCGGCATTTGTGAAAACGACTCCTTGAAGTTCAAGGTCAAGAATATCGGAACCGCCCCAACCACCAAAGCGCTTAATTATGTGGTGGTCGAAGACGTGATCGTCTTCCGGGAAGGTACCATCGATATCGACCTCGAACCGCAGGAAGCCGTAGAGTTGGAAGCTTTCGAACCCAATAGCGATGGTTCAACCTACCGACTCATCGCAGAACAGTCGGAAGGCCATCCCGGCGCCAACTTCCCGACCATCGCGATCGAGGGTTGTACGCAGGTCGGCCAATCAAACTACGTTACCGGAAAAGTTACGCAGTTTCCTGAAAACGATTCTGACCCCTACGTCTCCATAGACGTACAAGAAATTAAAGTGCAAGACGGTGAGTCAACCTTTATGAGAGGTCATCCCAAAGGCTATAACGATCACGTGATCGTTCCGAACACTGACATTGAATACACCATCGTCTTTGCCAATACTGTAGAAAACGACACCATTGACAGAGTAGTGATCAGGGACACCTTACCGCTTTATCTTGACCCGGCGAGTGTCATTATCGGCGCCGCCAGTCATCCCTATGATTTTGAAATTAACCAAAACGGTGTCCTGAAGATCACCTTCGATCAAATCCAACTTCAAGCAGGCGGCAGCGCAGAGGAGGCTTCATCCCGCGGATTCGTGCAATTCAAGATTTCCCAAAAACCGAACAATCCGGTCGGGACGATTATTAACAACAGCGCTGCCGTCTATTTTGACTACTACCCTCCGGTGAAGACCAACACCATCAGCCATGAAGTTGGCTGCGAAGATTTCCTCGAAGGAGGATGCATTCTTCTGGTTGGTTTGAATGGAGGTCCGAATATCCCGCAAGGGGTTACAATAAAAGTGGCGCCGAATCCGTTTTTAGAATCGGCAACCGTTGAGATTGAAGGGATTATGATAGACGAGCTTGATTGGCTCGTGTATGACAGCATGGGCCGAAAAGTCCGGTCTGAGCGCCACAAAGGAAACAGGTTTCAATTTTATCGGCAAAACTTGCCGGCCGGTTTTTACACCTTTCAAGCGGCATCACATGGTCAGCTTGTCGCGGCCGGAAAAATGATTGTCCGATAATCATAATCCCATAAACAATCGGTTCCTTGCCCTGCTAATTTGCAGGGGCAGGGAACCCCCAAAGTGAAGGTTTTATTACGCTATATAAACCAAAGAATTAGGTCGTCTTATTTTTTTCATGAGATTATGATTTGTTATTAGCAAGGCCGCGTCCACCAGACGCGGCTTTTTTTTTGCTTTAAGCTTATCCGCAGACAATTCGTGCAGCAACTTGTTTTTAGATAAAAATGGGATTCATCTGATCCGTAAATATTCAATTGAGCAGATCAGGTTTTGGCGAACTTCGGAAAACTATGAAGTTGATTTTATTGTAGAAGAAAGCTTCGGAAAAGGTTTTGCCCTGGAAATCAAATGGAATAATCAAAAAACGCATAAAAAAGGGTTTCAGAAATTCATGGAAACTTATCCTGAGTTTCCGATATCTCAATCCGGCATTGAAGATTTCTTCAAATACATTTAGCAGCAGAAGCTGAATAGATCATTCTGGGCCCAAAGACAGAAGGGCGTTCGGCCAGTTTTCTGACCGCCTCATAACCCGCCGGAATCATCAAATCCGATAAACGGTTAAAACTCACCGGATAGGGCACCCACGGATTACCAACCTCCGTATCGTATTCCACAAGGATCAACTGGTGGGCCGGTTTCAGGCAGGATTGCAGCTTTTGGATAAAACCAGGCTTGTCGGCCACGTAATGCAGGGAATTGGCCATCAAAATACCGTCCAGATCGCGGAACGGCCAGTCTTCCCGGATAAAATCCAGCCGGACGGGCTCGATGTTCACCTTGTTCGGATTGGCCAATGGTTTCAAGGCCGGCATCGCCTTGTCGGCGGCGTAGATCGTACTGCCTTGGGGCAAGAACTGCGCCAGGGCGTAAGTGAAAAGCCCGCTGCCGCAACCCAGGTCGGCCCAGCGGGTGGCCTGCTCCGGCCATTCTTGTTGAGGAGAGAGGAGACCGACGGCTTCGTTCAGGTTCATGCGCTTTACTTCACTTCAATGGTTCTTTCGTAGAACGCCGGCGGGCTGATTTGGTTTTTTGAGGGCGCTGCATCGAACGCGCGGTCCAGGTTGTTCCCGGCGAGGTCCTCCAGGTCGGGGCTGAAGCGGAGGGAATACCGGCCGGGTTGCCAGGGGGATTCCGGGTAAAATAACCAGGATCGCTCTTCCGGGCCTATCTCAATGCGGCCTTCCGCCGGCCGGTTGCCCGGATCATAAACCGCGATTCCATCGAGCAGCATGGCATAATCCATGGCGTAGCCGAAATTGATCATCAACGGCGCCGTGGTATGGGCCTGCGGCGGATCCAGGGACCAGTCTCCGGGTGCGGGTTTGTCGTTGTCCTTTGGCCCGGTCGTGAATTCCCGGGTCATATCCTCGCCCAACGGGCGCCCGTCGGCCGCTTGCCAATCCTTGCTGATGACCAGCCTGTACTTTCGATTCGGCAGTAAGGGCGGGCCTTTTTCCAGATTTGGGATGAGAAGGCTTTTGATTCGCCCGGGATCAAACCAGACGGTGAGGCGTCGCTGCCCGGGGTCCCAAAGCTCCTGCCCCAGATCCAGGAAAGGCGCTTCTGCGGGATTGCCGTTTTCGTCTTCCAACCGGATATGTTCCATCGCCTGGCCGTAGCGCATGGGGCGGCTGAAGGCAATATAGAATTTGAGCTGGTTGGCGGGCCATTGTCCGGAAGTGGGATAGATCTGTTCGATTTTCGGGGTTTCCGGTGTCGTTAGAACAGGAACGCTTACCTCAAATCCGGATTCGGGCAGCGGAGAAGAGAGCCGTATATGATAAACCTTGCCCTGGACCAATGGAAAGGAAGGGATGTAAAATACGGATTGCCCGGACACCTGGTATTTCCCCAGCATGGGCAGGTCTCCATCGCTTTCCGGCGCCCGGTAATACACCCGGAATGCCGCTTTCCATTCGATGTCTTTTGCCGTTATGACCGTGTCAATACCTGTCAGCAGAATAGAACCGAAATGCGGGTCGTCCGGATCCTCGACGAGCCGGATCTGGATCTGATCGGATTGGCTGAGGACGGGTAATGAGAGGAGGAACAAGAATGCGAGTGACCGGATACGTATTTTCATGGGTTTATTTTATGACCACTAAGGGCACTTAGGGCACTAAGGGGTTATAGCCTCTGTAACTTAGTGCCCTGAGTGCCCTTAGTGTCCTTAGTGGGATCAACAGCCTTACAAATTCCGGGTGGGATACGACCGCAGGGCCAGCGACCCGTTCGGCATCCGCGACAGCAGCAGTACGTTGGCTTCGTTGAGGTTATCGATCTGCGTGACCCCCACTATCGACAGGACATCGTGGTGAACCCCGACCGTATATTCATCATCCTTCAACGGCTCGGTCAGCGGGGTTTTTTGTTTGAGGATATCCTCCGGTTTGACCCGGATGACGGCCTTGGACATATTGGACATCAGGATGCCGTCATGCCCTTCGCTGTTGCGGTATTTGATGATGTCGATGGGCATGTTGCCGAAGCCGAATTCGCCGAGCGTCGTGCTTTTCACATGCTGGCCGTTCTTCAGTTGGCTCACCGGAATGGTCACGAAAGGCGTGCAGGTATACGTCGCGATGATCACTTTTTCTCCATTCAGTTCATAGGGCAACAGGGTGCGGATGGGGGCTTCCGTTTCAGACTTGCCGTGCGCCACGTGCCAGACCTCGATGGTTGAATAGGAAGCGGCCTGTTTGCCGAAAGGAAAATCAATGATCCGGAGCACGGAGGCGAATTCTTCGTTTGACAGTCCGGCTACGTACAGCTGGCCGTTGTCATAAGCGATATCGGTGACGGCTTCGGTGCGGTTATCGCTTTTGCGCCAGTTTTCGGTGCCTTCCCTGACCACCCTGGGGACTTCGGTGGCGGAGTGGCTGATGCTGCCGAGGTCTACCTGGGTGATCTCGCCGGCCGGGTTGATGCGCAGGAGGACAGTAGCGTACCCGAGGTCGTTGGGCATTTTCCAATAACCGAGCTGGTTGGCGTCGGCGCGCGAAACGGCCAGGTAAATGTTTTGTGAAAGCGGGTTGACGGCCATATCGTGGATGACTACGCCTTTGGGGTCGGCGCCCATCAGTGCGGCGAGCTTGCCTTCCACATCATTCATGTTGAACGCTTCTTTGGAGTCGTTCCTGGTACGGTCGCCCATATCGAGGGCGATGATCTTTCCGGCTTTTGAATCGCCCAGGAACAGGATGCCTTCCGGGCCGAAGGACATCACGGAAATAGATTGCACGCCGGCGTCGCCGTAAACGAAGTCTTTGGTCAGGTCTTCGTAGTTGCCGGCATAGGCGCGGGTGCAGAAAAAGGCGGCCAGCGCCAGCAGCAGATGGGTGTTCTTGAATCTCATGGTCTGTATTTTTGGATTGCTAAAATTATTAAAAACCAAGGAGTTGCACAAGCCGGTTGGTCACAAATTGGCGCTGTTCGTCACATTCCGGGCAATCCGTATCTTTAGGGGGCAAAACGATTCCGATGAAAACCGCTTTAAACATCCTCCTGTATCTGATCCTGACAGGGTGGGCCGACGGGCAACCTGCCGACTGGCTGCTCACCAAAGGCCGGTATCCCGCCAGGGTTGAAAAATCCGAAGATGGCCGGTCCGTTACCCTGACCAACGGGCTGATCGCCAGGCGATTCCTGTTGTCGCCCAATGTCGCTACCACGGCTTTCGACAACCTGATGACCGGCGAATCCCTGATCCGGGGGGTTAAACCGGAAGCGGAAGTGGTGATCAACGGGGATACGATCCAGGTTGGCGGCCTGGCTGGTCAGCCGAATTATGCCTTTTTCCGGCCTGAATGGGAGCATGACCTGTCGGCTGTACCCGGATCGATGACCCTGCGGGACTATAACTATTCGGATAAAATTCCTGCCGTTGAATGGAAAAGCCCGAGACACCATGCGCCGGACGCAAGCTGGCCGCCGAGGGGCATTCATCTGCAATTCAGGTATGCGCACGAGGCCGGCCTTGAAGTGGTTGTGCATTATATCCTGTACGACGGCATTCCGGTCATGGCCAAATGGCTGACTGTTAAGAACCTGCAAGCGACTCCGATCAGGGTCGACCGGTTTGTCAGCGAGCAATTGGCGGCCATCGAATACGCTTCCTGGGTAGAAGGGAAGGGCGTGCCGTACCCCACGCCGCACCTGCACGTGGAAACGGATTACGCATTCAACGGCATGGCCTCAGGGCCCGCCAACCGATGGGCGGTGCATTGGGAGCCCGACCCGGATTATAGCTCACAGGTGCATTACGAGCGGAAAACGCCCTGTTTGCTGAAAGTGTACCCCGAAATCGGACCCGGCGCCGATCTCGGTCAAGGGGAGGAACTGACCACGTTTACCACCTATGTCATGGCCTATGACAGCTATGACCGCGAGCGGATGGGCCTGGCCCAGCGCAGGTTTTATCGCACGGTTGCGCCCTGGACGACCGAGAACCCGCTGATGATGCACGTGCGGTATGCGGACTGGGAGACCGTCAGAAATGCGATCGACCAATGCGCCGAGGTCGGTTTTGAAATGGTGATCCTCACCTTCGGCAGCGGCTTCAATATCGAGGATGAACGGCCGGAATACCTGGCGGAGATGAAAAAATATGCGGATTATGCCCGGTCCAAAGGCGTGGAGATCGGGGGATACTCCCTGCTCGCTTCCCGGAAGATCGGCGACGGACAGGATGTGGAGCTCCCGGAAGGCATGACCCCGACATTCGGCAACTCCCCCTGCCTGCAAAGCGAATGGGGGCGCGACTATTTCCGGAAGCTGTACAATTTCTATGAAAAAACGGGCTTCAGCCTGTTGGAGCACGACGGCAGCTACCCGGGTGACCCCTGCCTGTCCACACACCATCCCGGGCACAAAGGCTGGGCGGATTCCCGCTGGCGGCAATACGAATTGATCCGGGATTTTTACCGGTGGTGCCGGAAAACAGGCGTTTATCTCAATGTGCCGGATTATTACTACCTGGCCGGCGCCAACAAATGCGCAATGGGGTACCGGGAGGTCAACTGGTCGTTGCCGCGCGACCAGCAGGTGATCCATACCCGACAGAATATTTTTGACGGCGCCTGGGAAAAAGCGCCTTCCATGGGCTGGATGTTCGTGCCGTTGACGGAATACCACGGCGGCGGAGAGGCCGCTACCATTGAGCCGCTGTCGGAACACCTGGATCACTACCGCCAAATGCTGTTTTGCAACCTGAGCGGCGGTGTGCAAGCCTGCTATCGCGGTCCCCGGTTATACGATACGGACGCCACCCGGGAGATGGTGAAGGAACAGGTCAGTTGGTTCAAAGCCCATCGCGAAGTGCTGGAGGGGGATATCCTTCACCTGCGCCGCCCCGACGGCCGGGACATCGATTACTGGCTGAATGTGAACCCCAACGGGAAGGAAAAGGGCCTGCTGGCCGTGTTCAACCCCTTGCCGACGCCGGTCAGAAAACGGATCAGCGTGCCGCTATACTACACGGGATTGACGGATGCAGCGCGGATTACCGGCGCTGACGGGCAGGCGGCAACCTATACATTGGACCGGGAGTACAGGGTAGAGCTGGAAGTTGAAGTGGCGGGGTATGGATTTGGGTGGTGGGTGGTGGAGGGTGAGAGG
>JACJYC010000018.1 GCA_020636325.1 Lewinellaceae bacterium | reverse complement strand
AAGCATCCACCACGCCGCGGCGTGGCAGCATCCAGCATCCCCCGTCCGCCAAAGCTCCCCAAGAGCGGCGGCGGGCAGCATCAAGCATCCACCCTCCAAACCCCCAGGCTTTTATCCCCGAACAACCCGTCCCACTCCGTACATTTTTCATTCAACAGCATAACCGGTTCGGGGAAGTTGAACGGCGGCAGCTGGAAATTGAGCGGCCGCCAGCCGCCCGTAGGGATATCCCTGTTTTCGGTCTGGCCGGTGAAGGTGGTGGTCATCAGGTAGCGGGAGCCGCTCGTACGGATATTGTCCAATGCGCGGTGGATGTCGCCGATGGAAAAGTGGACCAGGCAGTCGCGGCAGAAAACCAGGTCGTAGGCGCCCAGGGTATCCCGGAGCAGGTTGAAGTGTTCGAATTGAACCCCTTCCCTCGCATATTTCAGCCGGTGGGATTCGATAAGCTCCCCGACGATATCCGCACCGGTATAGGCTATTCCCGACAGGTCCAGGTGTTGCATCCAGTTGAAATCGCCGCAAGGAACGTCGATCAGGGTTTTCACGCCCAACCTGCGCAGCATTCCGGGCAGCAACCGCAGGATCTCAGCGGTCTGTTCGGGAGTGGAGCCGTGCCCGGAAACAGATTGACTGTTTTCCCAGAGGTTGCCTTGGTAAATTTGGGTAAATACTTCCTCGGGTGTTTTTCCCTCGAATTCCTTGCCGTCGGCATAGGTGTAGAGGTGATCCCGGATGGGGCCTTGCCTGTGATCTGAAACCGGATTCATCATGGTGACAAACTGATTTTTGAGCTGGAAAAGTAATGAATCGTAAACTTGCGGCAATTATTTCCGGTCGGGAGCCAGCCATTGATCCCGGATCGCCACTTGTTCGGGCGTCGCACCGGGCAGCGGGCTGATCCGGAAACCCGGCCTGCTTTTTTTCGACAGGCTGCAGGTGATGGTCTTTTCGCCGGTCCGGCGGGTGACCTTCACCGTGATCGGGTCCCCGGCCGATGCCGCGCCCAGGGTCTTGTCCAGCAATTCCCGGGTAGCGGGCTGGCCGTTTATTTCCAGCAACTGGTCCTGGGTGCTGAGCCCCGATTGCCAGGCAGGCGAACCCTGCTCGATGGCCGTGACGGTCAGGTTGTTGTTGCGCTCCTGGACAGTTGCGCCCCAAAAGGCGCCCGGCAGTTCCGCCGGCTTCGTATCGATGGTCATGCCGGCGTATGCGAGGTACTTGCCGTAGTCGATCGGCTCGGTGGTGGACGCGTACCGGAAGATCTCCTCCAGCGAAACGCCCGCGGTTTTTTCGCAGACTTCCCGGAATTCGTCGTCCGTAAAGCCCCGTTTCAGCTCCTGGAAATAGGTTCGGTACAAGGTTCGCATCACGTCGGTCAGCGATTTTTTGCCCTTGGTCTCGTGCCGGATCTTCAGGTCCATCAGCAGGCCCAGGATGCAGCCTTTGTCGTAATAGCTGATGGCCGTATTGTCGGCATTGTCGCTCCGGTTGAAGAACTGGAGCCAGGTGTCGTAGCTCGACTCGGTGGCCGACTGGACGCGGCTCCCCGGCAGGTATTCGTAATTGGTGATGTTGTGCGTAAAGGCTTCCAGGGTTTCTTCCCGGTTCATAAGGCCGCCCTGGTTGACGATGACGTATTCGAAATAAACCGTAAAACCTTCGGATACCCAAAGCATATGCGTGAGGTTCTCGCGGTCATAATCAAAGGGGCCGAGGTTGATCGGGCGGATGGACTTGATGTTGTACAGGTGGAAATATTCGTGCGACAGGAACGCCAGCCACCGCTTGTAACCGGGAGCGTCGCTAAGGCTGTAGTTGCGGCCCGAATAAACGGCCATGGAATTGCTGTGTTCCAGGCCGCCGCCGCCGCGCCCCATGATGATGAAAGTATAATGCTTGTAGGGGATATCGCCGATGACGGCCGACCCCGTTTCTACGATCTTTTTCAGGTCCGATACGTATTTATCCCGGAATGAATCGTCCACCGGGTTTTCCAGGGCAACCGCATGCGGGATGCCGTTGACCTGGAATGACAGGATCTGCTGGTTGCCGACCAGCGTCGGACAGTCATACAAAACATCGTAATCGGCTGCCTCGAATGTGCCGGGGCGGCCCGGGACGGGGTCCAGGCCGGTGGAGATCTCCGACCATTCCTTATAGGGTTTGATCGTCACGGTTACCGGGTGGTCCTTATGCCCTTCGGGATGCAGGAAAATGCCCGTAGGCGAGATAAACCCCCTGCCGTCGTCGAGGAAGGGGTGAGCCACCGATTGGGTGAAGGCGTATACGTTGTAGGTCACGACTACTTCGGGGGCGCCTCCGGTTTCGATATGCCAGGTATTTTTGGCGGTTTTATCCCAATCAAGCCGGCGCCCGTCTCCGGACAGCGCGGTGAATCCGGATACGTTTTTGGCCAGGTCCAGCAACCAGTAATACCCGGGCGTCCAGGCCGGCATTTTCAGGTCCAGCGGGCCGTCGAAGCCCCGGATGTCCATTCGCACCTGATAGAGGTGGGTAGAAGGCTGATCCATGGTGACCGTAAAGTGGAGGCTGCTCTGGCCGGATAAGACCAGGGCCCAGAGCAGGATAAAAGCGGTGAGGAGGTTTTTCATACAATTGATTTTACATGGCGGCTTAAAGTTAATGAATTATCAGCCCTGCGCTTCATCAAGAATGTTCATCAGCCAGCTTCGATCCGTCAGCCGGTCGGTGTTTTCGACGACGGATCTGATCTCCGTCCGGTTTTCGGGGTCCTTGCGCAGGATCCGGACCAGGATGTCGCAAAAATTGAGATAGGTCTGTTTGATCTCATCCGATATGGCGCGGTTTCGCTTCAGGAACAGGGTAAAAGCGGCCAGCAGCGAGGAAAGCGCCGGATCTTCGCGGGTCTCGTAATAGATCTTGGCCAGCATGACGCGGGAGCCGAGGTGGTAATTGAGGTCGGAAAACTTGACCTGGTTCAGGAACTCCAGCGCTTTGTCATAGTCGCGGGTGTAGTAATAAAGCTCCGCCAGGTTGTAGTGCAGCGCATTCTGGCGGAATCGCTCCGGCAGGTTGGGCGAGTACCGGCGGATGAATTCTTCGATCCATTTGAACCGCTGCAGGCGGAGGGCCAGTTTTACGACATTGGTGAAGGCGAAGGGAGACAGGTGCCCCGATTCAAAGAGCACTTTGCGTTCAATGCCGTCCAGGTAAAGCTCCAATGCCTCCCGGGCGAAGGCTTCTTCGCCTTTCCGGATCTTGCGGGCGCAGAAATTGATGGCCAGGTAATAGATGTCCCGCAGGTCGTCAGCCGAAAAATTGCCGGCCCGTTCGCGGAGCAGCCGCCGGAGCTCGAAATAGTGGGCCTCATTGTTCTCTTCCTTCAACGACCGGAAGATGGCCCCGTAAAACCGCAGGATATCCTGGTTGAGAAAATCCTTTCGCTCCAGAAAACCGAGGATCTCGTCGGTAAAGGTGAGGTTGTAATCGGTCTGGAGAATGGCCTGGCGATCGAGCATGTTGCAACTGTACTTCAGCTTTTTCAGGCAAAAATAGGCGTCCAGACGGTCGGAGGCCATCTGGATAAAGGGATCGTTCCTCCTCACTTTTTGCAACGTGAAATTGTGCTCTTCTATCTCCGCCAGCATGAACAGGTGAAAGTAGTGGTCTTCGTCCATCAGGTGGACTTCCGATAAGGATTGTTCGACCTTATCCCTGAGCCGGCTGTAGGCTTTCGGCTGGTTATGATCGATGAAGCAATGCAGCTGATCGAGTTGAACGCGCCGCTCCTGCTGTTCGTACCTTTTCACGGCGAGGTAGCGGGCTGCCAGCCTGAACAGGTCGCTGAGCAGATACCGCATCATCTTTTCATCGTACGGCAGGCCGGGAAACAAATGACCGAATGCGGCTTTTTTGTCCGGCACATCGGCGGGATTTCCCGTCAGCCGGCCTTCCAGGTACCGGGCAAGCTCCGTCAATTCCGTCCGCGTATTGAAATAGGGAGATGCGACAAAATCCAGAAAAGACCGCCATTCCTGCCGCCCGAAACTCTTGAGCAATTGCAATAGTTTACTTTTTTCCATGTATTTTCCTTTGATCGGAGCTATTTTCGTCCGGCAAAAATAAAATTCAAATTAAAATAAGAATTAATATTTAAATTGTAAAAAATTGATTCATAGTGCATATTGAAAAATAAAACTTTGATTTTTAATAAATGCATTGATGGATTTATCCGGCAAATTAAAAAAAATGTTCTTGTCCGCCGCATACGGATTGCCTACTTTTATATCGTTGAATTGCTGAAAGGCTTGCTTCAATGAAGATTTTGAACAAAAAAATGATCTCCTTGCTATTGGGCTGCTGCATTTGGCAAACCCAATACGCTCAAAAGGTATGGCCCGGCGACGTCAACAACAACGGCATTGCGAACGGGGTCGACCTGCTGTACTGGGGCGTGGCTTACGGCGCTACCGGCCCGGCGAGGGCGGAAACAACCAGTGACTGGTCGGAGCAGAATATTCCGGCCCCGTGGCCTCAGAGTTTTCCCGGCGGGCTCAATTACCTCTATGCCGATTGCAACGGCGACGGCATTGTCAACAACCAGGACGAAGATGACGCCATCAAGGATAATTACAACAAGACCCATGACGGCATAACGCCCGACGCATACCTGAACGGCGTCCCGGGGCAGGCCCCCGGCCTCACGTTGCAACCCCAGTTCGCGGAGGTCAACGTCGGCCAGGAATTCCACATCAACGTACTGCTGGGAGACGCCCAGATCCCGGTTCAAAGCATTTACGGCATCACCTTCAAGGTTTCCTTCGACGCCGACCTGATCGATGACGAGGAGCACCTTGAATTTGAAGAAACTTCCAGCTCCTGGATCGACCCGGGCGGCCTGAATTCCAGGGTGCTGAAGAAGCGGGATCCGGATACCGGCAAAGCGGAAGTCGCCATTACCCGGATCGATCACCAGAATGCGGGGCCGGGGGGCGGTAAGATCGGTGCGTTTTCCATCGTGATCGAGGACATCATTGTCGGATTGTCCAGGGATACCTTCCATATGCAGATCGACAGCGTGCTGCTCATCGACAAGGACCTGAACATGTACCCTGTGGCGCCCGATACGGCGATGGTCATCGTAAAGAAACAGACGAGCGCCGTTTCCGGGAATCTCCTGCAATCATCGAATGTTGAACTGTTTCCCAATCCGGCGCGACAGGATTGCACCATTCGCGCAGGCATACCCCTGGACGGCGTTCAGGTATGCGATGCGCTGGGGCGACCGGCAAATTTTATGATTGAGCAGGAACAGGACGGCGCCGTTTGGCGCGTCCGATGGCCAAAAAACGCGCGCGGCGTTTACCTCGTCCGCTGTTACGCAGGCGAAGCGCAACTGGTAAAACGCCTCTTGATTCTGAATGAAGGCCCCTGATCCGAATGGATGAAAGAAGTTTTTCTATCTCGGAAAGTTCCCTGCGCAATTCTTTGATGCCGCTTTCCGGCAGATTCCGGGTTTCCCGATCAGTTCGGGAAACCCGCCGGAAAGTGGAAGGATGAAAACAATGATCAGCTATGAATACACGCTCTCGTTTCGCGCTCTCGGCAATGACAGCCGTTCTCTTCCTTACCGGGTATATGGCCTGTACGACAGATCCCTACCTCGGAGACAATACTTCCGACCCCACTGACCCAAACAACCCCGGTGGGGGAGGAGGGGATACCACAACGGTGACGACCGACCCCAACGCCTGCCCGGAAGGCACCATCTCTTTCCAGAAGGAGGTCCTTCCCCTGCTGGTGTCCGGGTGCGCCGTCAGCGGTTGTCACAACGCAGCCAGCCACAAGGAAGGCGTGATCCTGGAAACCTACGCGCAGGTCAAAAGCCGGGTAAAGGCGGGCAATGCCACGAGCAGCAAACTGTACCGGGTATTGTCGCAGGGCGGAGGCGACCGGATGCCGCCGCCGCCGTACGACGCTTTTACGGCCGAACAAAAAGACCTGATCAAGAACTGGATCAACCAGGGGGCGGAAAATACGGATTGCAATCCGGCCTGCAACCCGGCCAATTTCGGCTTTGCAGCGGATATTCTGCCCATCATCAAGAACAGCTGTAACGGTTGCCATAGCGGTACGTCGCCGCAGGGAAGCGTCAACCTGACCGATTATAACCACATCAAAGGCTATGTGGACAACGGCTCCCTGCTCGGCGCCATCCAACGGCAAGCCGGTTTCAATCCGATGCCGCCGACGGGAGGACCGTTGAGCGATTGCCGGATCGAACAGATCCGAAAATGGGTCGACGCCGGAGCGCCCAACAATTAAACAACACGCTATGAAACGCTTTTTTTTGCGTAACGCGCTCATAATGAGTATACTGATGCCGGCGCTGACCGGGTGTTATTTCGACAATAAAGAGGACCTGTACCAGTTTCTGGATGTGACCTGCGATACCAGCGCCGTTTCCTACGGAGCGTTCATCCTGCCGGTCCTGGAAAATGAATGCCTGGTATGCCACGGCCAATCCTCGCAGCAAGGGGGCGTCAACCTGGAAGGCTATAACCAGGTCCGGCTTTACGCAACCAACGGCAGGTTGTTCGGCGCGGTCAATCACGGCAGCGGGTTCGTCGCCATGCCGCCTACCGGGCAACGGCTGGCTCAGTGTACGATCGATAAGATAAAGGCGTGGATCGATAAAGGCGCGCCTGACAATTAGTTGAAAGTTTTGAAAGGATGGTTTAGTTTTACCCGCCTTGGCAATACCCGGTGCGGTTTTGCCGGGCGGGCAAACTGTTCTTCCCGGATAGCGGTATAAAACGCTGATTGCATGTCCATGAAAATCATGACTATAATTCTTTTCGCCGTTTCCATTTATACCCTGCAGGCTCAGGACGGCACAAAGGAATACGTTACCCATACCTTTGACGGAACCCGGATCATCAACGGTCACTCGGTGGAAACCCTCGGCGCCGGCGATCTGGAATTCCTGATCTCCCACCGGTTCGGCCGGTTGAACGGCGGTTTGTATGAGTTTCTGGGGCTCGACCACGCCAGCATCCGGTTCGGGTTTGAATACGGCATAACAGACCGGCTCAACGTCGGGGTGGGCCGCAGTTCCTACGGGAAACATTTCGATGCCTTTGCCAAGGCCAAACTGTTGCAACAGCGCGACGGCATGCCGGTAACGGTGACTTTCCTGACGAGCGCTGCCGTCAATACCCTGAAAACTTCGGCTGCCGATCTGCCCCTTCCCCTGCAATCCAGATTTACCTATGCCAACCAACTGCTGATCGCCAGGAAATTCGGCGAAGGCTTTTCCCTGCAGCTTTCTCCCACCCACCTGCATTACAACCTTGTAGACAACCGCGACCAGCCCAACGACTGGTTTGCCGTCGGCGCCGGGGCCCGCATCCAACTGACCCGGATGCTCGGCATTTCCCTGGAATATTACCACCTCCTGCCGGGTTATTTCCCCGCGGACCGGAAATCGCCGCTTGGGATCGGATTCGACATCAGGACCGCGGGCCATGTTTTTCAGCTGCACTTCACCAACGCCGCCGCCATGATCGAAAAAGGCTTTATCGGTGAAACAACCGGGGACTGGCTGAAGGGCGATATCCAGTTCGGCTTCAATATCTCCCGGGTGTTCCGGTTGGGAAACCGCCGTTAAGCAGGCGCACCCTAAAAAGCAGGCCAATTATATTCCGCGGATTAACGGCCCGCCCCGGCCCTTTGCCAATAATGCCTTTCAGGTGCAGGCGCCCTGGTGTTCGTCCAAATAACAAACTGTTTACGGCTGATTTTTTGACCGCCTGCGCATTTAAATTCCCCGGGTCGGCCGGCCTTGATCCGGGGCCGACTTGTAATATCTCCGGTATATCCTGCTATTTCGGTGAAATTTCGACGAGTATTTCGGGTATTTGTCGGCTAAAATGCAAATCCGGTCGAATCTTAACTCCCGGATCAGTAATTTGGTCGAATTTCGCACCCGCTCAGGCAGCGGGACACCAGCCTGAATCGATTCTCAATAAAGCGGAAAACATCTTTGACAAGGGGGAAAAGTTTCTGATCTTCTTTCTCTGCAGTTTTTTAACAAACTAAATAGGTAGTAGTAACAAAACGGCAAGTTTCTTGCCTCACTTCCAATTCATTGTGCAATAAATGAATTGCATTTCCCTGTACCCGTTTTTCAACTAACAAACGTTTGTTTGTATTTATCAACAGTAATCATTAACTTAAATTGTCCGACATGAAAAAACTCGTATTGATGTGTTTGTTCCTGGCTTCCGCTGCGGTAGCTCTGGTGGGACAAAGGACGATTACCGGCAAGGTAACCGACGACAAGGGAGAGGCGCTGATCGGCGCATCCATCCTGGTCTCGGGGACTTCGGCCGGCGCCGTTACCGACCTGGACGGAACCTTCACACTGGACGTGCCCCAGGGGGGGCGGTCCCTCGAGATCAGTTACACGGGTTATCTGACCCGGGAACTGGAGCTGACCACTGAAAGCAATTATGAGATCCAGTTGGGGTCGGATATCGTCACCATTTCCGAGGTTGTGGTGGTGGGATACGGTACCCAGCAGAAGCGGGACGTTACCGGATCCATTTCACAGGTCAAGGGTGAGAACCTTGCCAACCTGGCAACGCCTGCCTTTGACCAGCAGCTGGCCGGCCGGGCAGCCGGGGTGCAGGTTACCCCGCCGAGCGGCATCCTGGGCTCGCCGCCCCAGATCCGGATCCGCGGCGTCAACTCCATCTCTTCCGGCACGGCGCCGCTTGTGGTCGTGGACGGCGTACCCATTTTCAGCGGCAACACCGGCGGTTTTACCCCGGCCAACGCCCTGGGCGACGTTAACCCTGCGGATATCGAATCGTATGAGATCCTCAAGGACGGCGCCGCAACGGCTATTTACGGCTCGCGCGCGTCCAACGGCGTTATCCTCATTACCACCAAAAAAGGTAAAAAGGGTAAAGCCAAGTTCAATTACGACGCTTATGTAGGCGTAGCCCAGGCCACCAACCTGTTCGACCTGCTGAACGCCGAACAATTCGTTGAGATCAACAACGAAAAGAACCGCAACGCAGGCGGTACTTCCGACATCGCCTTCCTGCAAAACCGCGCCGACGGCAGCGTAGTGGAAACCGACTGGAACAAAGTGGTGTTCCGCGACGCCTTCCAGCACAACCACGTGCTTTCTGTGAGCGGCGGCACCGATTACACCAATTACTACTTCTCGCTGGGCTACGGCGCTCAGGAAGGTATTGCCGTGAGCAACGCCATGGACCGCTACAGCTTCCGCGCCAACCTCGATCAGAAGGTCAACAACTGGCTCAAGGTCGGCTTTTCCAGCGGCGTTACCCGCCAGATCAACGACGGCCCGCTGACGGGGTCGAACAACCTTTCGGGCAACACGTTCGCTACCATCCGGATGTTCCCCAACGTGGACGTTTACGATCCGAACGACCCGACCGGCTACAACCTCGACGACATCAACCCGAGGACGCTGGGCCGCGGCGCCAATACCATCGAAATCGCCAACGGTATTCCCAACCAGCGTTTCGTACTCGACAACGACAAGCGCAAATCCGCCAGCTGGCGTCTGCTCGGCAACATATACGCCGATATTCACCTGGCCAAAGGCCTGAATTTCCGCACCCAAATCGGTATCGACGGAAGCTATGTGGATGATTACCTGTTCCAGGACCCGCGCCACGGCGACGGTTTCTCCGCCAACGGCCGCGTTTCCCAGGCTTTCTCGCCGGGGCTGCGCTGGAACTACCAGAACATCCTTTCCTATGACAATACCTTCGGTGAGAACCACAACCTGGGCATCACCCTCGTGCAGGAATATCAGAAACAGCGCACCAGCTTCTACCAGGCTACGGTGAGCGACCTGTCCGACCGCTTCTTCCAGGAAAACATCATCAGCGGTACCTTCGCCAACCAGACGGTTTCCGGCGGGATCTCCGAGAACGGCCTGGCCTCTTACCTGGGCCGCGTCAACTACAACTTTGCACGCAAGTATTATATCAGCGGTTCCATCCGCCGCGATGCGCTTTCATCCCTGCCGACGGACAACCGGGTGGGTTATTTCCCCGGCGCTTCCTTCGCATGGCGCGTTTCCGAGGAAGGTTTCTGGGATCCGATCTCCGAGATCATTTCCGATTTCCGCATCCGCGGTTCTGTAGCCGAAGTGGGCAACACCAGCATCGGCAACTATCCGTACATCGGATCCTACGGCTCGGCTCAGTACGGCTCGCAGAACGGTATCGCATACAACAACTTCGGCAACGACCAGCTGCGCTGGGAATCGCAGAAGAAACTGGACTTCGGGTTTGACCTCGGCTTGTTCCAGAACCGCATCAACGCTTCGTTCGCTTACTGGATCCAGGACAACGACGACATCATCCTGCAGGCGCCGACGCCGCCTTCGGTGGGCGTTCCGGGCAACACCATCGCCAGGAACATCGGCCGCGTGAAAGGCAAGGGCATCGAAGCCACCATCGACGCAACCGTGATCCGCTCCGGCAAATTCCGCTGGAATGCTACGTTCAACATCACGACCCAGAACAACGAAGTGCTCGAACTGGTCAACGGTCAGGACATCGTAGGCACCTACAACATCATTCGCGTAGGGGAGTCCCTCAACGCCCTGTACGGCCACGACTACTATGGGGTGAACCCCGCCAACGGCAACCCGGTTTACCAGAAAGCCGACGGCACCCTGGTGGAGAACGACCTGGGCAACGGCGCTTACTACGTGTTCAACCCGGCTGACCCGGGCACGCGCGGCGAAACCAGCACCCTGTCTGCAACCACCGACCGCCGGGTATTGGGCGTTACCATCCCGAAATGGTTCGGCGGTCTGGACAACAACTTCACGCTGGGCAATTTCGACCTGAACGTGTTCGTCCGTTTCTCCGGCGGCAACCTGATCCTGAACCGGACCCGCGCCGATTTGCTGGACGTGAGCTTCAACAACAACGGCACCGAGATCCTGGGCCGCTGGCAAAGCCCCGAAAATCCGGGCGACGGCGTTACCCCGAAACTGGTGCTGAACCAGCAGAACCGGGTCAACAACCCGAACGTAGCCATTACCCGTTTTGTTGAAAAAGGCGATTTCATCCGCCTGGGCAACGTGGCGTTGGGCTATACCATGCCGAAGAGCCTGACCAGCAAAATGAGCATCGAGTCGCTCCGTTTCTATATCCAGGCACAGAACGCCCTGACGATCACCGGCTATAAGGGTACCGACCCCGAAACCAACACCAACGGCTTCGGCGTAGACTTCAACGGTAACCCGCAGCAGCGCGTCTTCTCGTTCGGCGTAAACCTCGGATTCTAATTCTCTTTAAAAAATTGAAAGACATGAAAATATTCAAAATAGCAAGCAAATATGCCGTTCTGGCCGGCGCTCTGAGCCTGGTAAGCGTTGCCTGTGACAAGGACGCCACCGACCTGCTGCCGTACGACCGGATCACGGAAGCCGCGGCTTTCGCTACCCCCGAGCGGGTGGAATTGTCCATGGTTGGGGTTTATGACGCTGCCCAGAGCGGTTTCTACGCGGGCGGTGCGGTGCGCGGCTACCCGTTTGGCGCAGCCAACGTAGAACAAGGCGATAACCGCGGCGAGGACATGCTCAACGTGGCTACCTTTTATGCCATCACCTACGAAGCAACCTACACGCCGGGTACGGCCAACAACCAGTTCCACTGGGAAACGCTGTACAGCCTGATCAACCGCGCCAACCTCATCATCGAAGGGGTGACCAAGGCGGCTCAGGACGGTGTGATCACCGACGCCAAGGCCAAGGAATACGAAGGCGAAGCCCGTTTCCTGCGCGCACTGGCCCACCACGAACTGCTGATCCACTTTGCCAGGCCGTACAAGCATACCGCCGATGCATCCCACCTCGGGGTACCTTACCGTACCATTGCCGTGAACACTTCTTCTGCTGTCGAAGCGGCTTCGGCCCAAGGCCGGAATACGGTCAAGGAATGTTATGACCTGATCCTGGCAGACCTGAACTTTGCGGAACAGAACCTGCCCGAAACGCGCGACGGTTCCAAGAAGCTTACGCGGGCAACCGCCGGCGCCGCTATTGCGCTGAAGACCCGGATCTACCTGCACATGGGCGATTACGCCAACGTGATCACGGAAGGCAACAAGCTCCGGCTGAAGAACACCTACAGCCTGACGGCTGCTCCGGAAGGTGTTTTCGCCAACAACGCCGGCAATTCCGAAACCATTTTCGCTGTCGAGAATGCGGCCACGGATAACGCCGGCGTCAACGGCGCTCTGCCCGTCATGTACAGCGTATCGCCGGGCCGGTCCCTGGTGGCCATCAGCCCGATCCTCTTCAATTCGCCCTGGTGGGTAGCCGGCGACCTGCGCCGCAGCCAGCTGACGAAGGATAACGGTCGCGCCGTGTTCTCCAACAAGTACCGCAACATCACCACCCAGGACGATTACAACCAGATCCTGCGGTGGAGCGAGGTCCTGCTGAATATGGCGGAAGCCTATGCCCGCACCGATAAGCCGGCCGAAGCGCTGGAAGCCCTGAACCTGGTGCGCAACCGCGCGGTGACCGATCTGCTGCTGCAGTATACGGCGCTTTCCTTCCCGCTCAAGAATGACCTGATCGAAGCTATCCTCTGGGAGCGCAGGATCGAATTCGCCGGCGAAGGCAGAAGGTGGTCCGATATTCACCGGCTGGCCAATGACCCGGACTTCTCAACCGGCGGCATACCGGCCAAAGTGCGTTACAACAACACCACTTTTGCCAGCTGGGGCCCCGGCGTTGCCTACGACGGCAGCGGCAACTATACGGGATCGCTGAGCATAGCCGCAATCCCTTACGACGATTACCGGTTCATCTGGCCGATCCCGCAGTCCGAACTGGATACCAACCCGGTATTGGCTGCGCAGCAGAACCCGGGGTATTGATAGAGGATAATTGAGTATTTGAGGAATCGAGGAATCGAGGAACTGATGTACAGCGCTTCGATTCCTCGATCTCCGCTCTTTATCCGCCACCTTCGCGCTTACGGAGCCCCTGCGGCGGTTGGTTGATTCGTTGACCTGAAAACGACAACCCTCAAATCAACAAATCCTCAATTCTTTGATTGTTCCGATTTTTCGATTTTTCGATTCCTCAATTCCTCAATTCCTCGATTGTTCCGATTCGGGGCGTCCGTCCGTCGGTCAGCATAATCCAATCATTCGGCTTAATCGACTTAATCGGTCCAATTTTTCAATTCCTCAATTCTTTGATTGATTCGATTGTTCAATTGTTCCGATTTTTCGATTCCTCAATTCCTCGATTCCTCGATTCCTCGATTCCTCGATTTTTCGATTGCTCCGATTTGGGGCGTCCGTCAGTTGGTCAGCATAATCCAATCATTCGGATTAATCGACTTAATCGGTCCAATTTTTCAATTCCTCAGTTCCTCAGTTCCTCAGTTCCTCATTTCTCCCCCCTCACTCCACCACCCACTCATAAACCCCCGCAGAAACGCCTTCCTGCAATTGCATTTCCAACCGCAATCCGTCTGTAGTCACGGGGTCGAAAGTAACCCGGTCAAAAGCGTCCTTGGTAGCGGAATAACCCGATGGGTTCGGCACTTCCTGCCAGCGGCCGTTCTTCCGGTACAATAATTTCCAGGACGCAGGAATCCGGCAACCGCCGTTGGGTGAATCGTCGAACCAGTAAACCTGGACGGACGACACCCGGGCCGCTTCCTGAAAGTCGTATTGCAGCCATTCCCGGGTCCCGAATTTGGGCCACCAGTGGATATACGGGCTTTCGTCGCCGGCCGGATTGATGCGGTCGGCTACGACCTCGACGTTGCCCCGGACGCCCTCGCTGGCGCTGACCTTGCTGCGGCTGGCGATGCTCGGGGCCGGTAAGGCCGTGGCGTAATCCTTGTCGTAGGGTACCCAGACAGACATATAGTCCTTGCCGCGATTGGCCCAGGCGTAATACGGAATGGCCTTCATGGTCGCCGGGGTTTCAACCGGGCCGGATTCGGTTTCTTCCAGGAAACGGCCCTGTACCGTGATGGTCTGAACGCCGTTGAGCAGATCCTTCTCGAATGCCGTCCCGGCCGGCGCGTCCTTGTCGACCAGGTAATGGATGGTCTCCGGCCGGGGCTGGTCTTGTCCTTCGAAGCAATAGATGAGCGGTCCGCGCTGGAAGGCCTGGCGGCCGAGGTCGGATTTGACGTGCTCATTGGCGAATACCCGCCGGACGGGCATCGGCATATCGACTTTGACGTTGTCGCCTTCCTTCCATTTCCGGGAGATGACGGCGTACCCGTCCACTACCTTGTAACTGACCGTTTTGCCGTTGACACTGACGGTGACCGGCGCAGCGGCTGCCTGGTCGAACCAATAGAGCGGGGAGGCGATGGCCTCGTTTTGGGCCCAACCGGGAATGCGGAGCTTAAGGGTGAATTTGCCGGTCCTGGCCGGCGTCACAGCGATATTGACCCGGCCGTCGAACGGGTACCGGGTAGATTGGTCGAGTTGGACGGTATTGTCGCCCAGGTCGATTTCCGCATGTCCGCCGATGTAGAGGTTGACATAGAGTTCATTGTTTCGAACGGCGTATTGATATCCCGGTATGGACGGCAGGAATCGGGCCATATTGGACGGGCAGCAGGCGCAGGAGAACCAGGGGCTTCGCTCGCGGTTGCGGCGGGCTTCCAGGACGTTGGGATAGAAAAAGCGGTCGCCGGACAGGGACAGTCCCGAGAGCAGGGCGTTGTAAAGGGTGCGTTCGAGCACGTCGATGTACTTGGCATGACCATGGAGGAGGAAGAGCCGGTGGTTCCAGAACACATTGGCGATGGAGGCGCAGGTTTCGCAGTAAGCGGAATAATTGGGCAGGGCGTACGGCTCGGCAAAGCCTTCGTTGTTGCCCGTAGCGCCGATGCCGCCTGTGACATAGATCTTGCCCCGGACGACGTCTTCCCAGATGCTGTCGATGGCGGTGATATAAGCCTGGTTGCCGGTCAGGGCTGCCACATCGGCCATTCCGGAGTACATATAGCCGGCCCGAACGGCGTGCCCAACAGCCTTGCGCTGGTCGACCACCTTGATGTCATTCTGGCGGTATTGATCCTTGGGGTCGCCGCCGCGGAGGTCCAGGAAGAATTGGGCTTCCTTCAGGTATTTGGGGTCGCCGGTGATGCGATAGAGCTTGGCCAGGCCCATTTCGATGACCTGGTGACCGGGGATGCGTTCGATCTTGCCGGGGCCGAAGTCATTGCAGATCAGGTCGGCGTTTTTGATGGCCAGGTCGAGCATGCTGCGTTTGCCGGTGGCCAGGTAGTGCGCTACGGCGGCTTCGTAGAAATGGCCCATATTGTAGAGCTCGTGGCTGTTGTCGTAGCAGAGTTCCCACCGCTCGTGCCCGGCCCAGGGGTGGGTGTTGACCGGGTCGATGGTCCGGTTGGTGTAGAGGTACCCGTCGTCTTCGGCGGCGTCGCCGAACAGGTCGATGAGGGAATCGAGCCGGGCATCCAGGGCCGGATTGGCTTTGACCTGTAGCGCGTAGGAAGCGCCTTCCACGATCTTATACACGTCGGAATCGTCGAACGGGTAAACGGTATTGAACTTACCGGTCTTGCGGCCGGCTGCAATTTCGAAATTCAGGATGCGTTTGGTGGAATCGCATTGGTCGAGGGTATAGGCGAGGGTGACCTCTTCGTGTTTTTGCAGGCGGGGCGCCCAGAATTCGTCGTTGAAATGCACCTTGGTAAAGTTGACCGGCTGGATGGGATAATCGCCGGAAAGGGCTTCCTGCTTCGGCGCGGAATTGCAGGCAGCCAGGAACAAAAGCAAACAGATCAATGCTGGTTTCATCGTAGCGTTTTTTCAAGTAAATAGTGAATACGGCATTCCAAATATAGGAAAAGAGAATTTTATTGAACCGAATAATACAATCGAGGAATCGAGGAATCGAGGAATTGAGGAATCGAGGAATCGAGGAATCGAAAAATCGAATCAATCGAAAAATCGGAACAATCGAATCAATCGAAGAATCGAATCAATTCAATCAATTCACAAAACATTCTACCTTTGCTGAATATCTGATCAAACCATGTCAAAAACGCAACTTCCGTTTGTCCCTTACAAGGGCATCCGGTATCCGAAGGCGGATATGCTGAACCGGAGCCGGGAGTTTTACCAGGCGATGGACAAGCGCAGAACGCTCAGGGATTTCAGCGACAAACCCATTCCCAGGGAAGTGATCGAAAATATTGTGATGACCGCCTCAACGGCGCCGTCGGGTGCGCACAAGCAACCGTGGACGTTTTGCGTGGTTTCCAACCCGGAGATCAAAAAGCAGATCCGGGAGGCGGCTGAAAAGGAGGAGTATGAGAATTATAACGGCCGGATGTCGCCGGAGTGGATCGAAGACCTCCAGCCTTTCGGCACCGATTGGCATAAACCGTTCCTGGAAACGGCGCCGTACCTGATCGTCGTATTCAAGAAGGCGTACGATGTGGTGGGCGGCGAAAAGCGGAAAAATTATTACGTCGGCGAATCCGTCGGACTGGCCTGCGGTTTTTTGCTGGCCGCCATACACAATGTGGGTTTGGTGGCGTTAACCCATACACCCAGCCCGATGAATTTTCTGTGTGAGATCCTTGAACGGCCCGAGAACGAGCGGCCGTTCCTGCTGATCCCGATCGGTTATCCGGCGCAGGAGGCCATGGTGCCCGATATCCGGCGCAAGGAAGCCAGGGACGTGCTGGTCTGGTACAATTCGCCCGACGAAGAAAGAGCCTGATGCTGAGATCACTGCGGCGCAACCGTAAAAATCCTGTTTCCGACCAGGAATTGCTGGCCAGGTTCCGTCAAACCGGCGACCAGGCATTCCTGGGGCAACTCTATGAACGCTATCTGGAGCTGACCTACGGTCTTTGCCTGAAATATCTGGGCGAGGAAACGCTTGCGCAGGATGCGGTGATCGAGATCTACGAATCGCTGGTCAGGAAGCTGCCCGAACACGATGTGCAGTATTTTCGTTCCTGGCTGTACACCTTTGCCAAAAACCATTGCCTGATGCAACTGAGGAAGGACGGGAAAAAAATCCTGCAAACTTTTGACCCCGGCCTTATGCAATCTGTCGATTTCAGGCATCTAAACAATGAAGACGATCTTCCCGATGGCGAACAGGCTCATTGGCTGCAGGATTGCCTCAAGGGATTGTCCGATCAACAAAAACGATGTATCGAATTGTTCTATTATCAGGACAAATCATACAAGGAAATTGCCGAACTGGACAAACAGGACCTCGGTACGGTCCGGTCTCATATTCAGAACGGCCGCCGCAACCTGAGGAAATGCATGGATCAAAAACAAGCCGACGAACTTGAATAAGACCAAGGGACATATCAAACCGTTGCTGACGCGGTGGCTGCGCGGCGAAACCGGCTGGAAGGAAGAATCCAGACTGGAAAACCTGTCGCGTGAGGACGAATTCCTGTCCGACGCGATGGAAGGTTACCGCCGGTTTCCGGAAGCCGACCACACGGGCAGCCTGGATCGCCTGCGCGCCCGGCTGGCCCCCGAAAAGCGGCGACCCATGGTATTGTTCTACCGGGTAGCGGCGGCAGTGGCCCTGCTCGCGGTGGCCGGAAGCGCTTTCTGGGTGCTGAACAGGCCGGAGGACACCGGGTTGGCCCAGGAGATGGCAAAATCAGCGCAGGAACCCGCTAAACCGGATGAACAGCGCACCCTGTTGACTCCGGCCGCAGATTCCGCCGCGGAGGAAGCGGACAAGCCGGAGCCGGCCCGCACGGAAGCGCCCGAACGGATAGCCGCCAATGCGGAGCGCGCCCCGGAAAAAGAGAAAACCGTTGAAAAAAAGCCCGCTCCTGCGGAACAACCGCCGGGTCTGATAGCGGCGCCCAGGCGCAATGCGGACCAGGCCGCCGATGAGGAATCCGAGCCGTCTGTCCTGAGCGATGCCGCCCTGACCGAAGCGTTGCCGAATGCTAAAAAGACGGAGAAACCGGGTGCTGCCCGGTCAAGGGAAACCGCGGAGCACCTTTCGCCCCCTCCTCCTCCTCCGGCGCCGTCCAGAAAAGAAATATCAAAGGCTGAAAGCCAACCGGCCGCCAACGCTTCTGCGGGCGCGCCCGCCGGGCGCCTGGTCGAAGGTACGGTGACCTCCGGCGACGGCCTTCCCCTCATCGGCGCGACGGTGGTTGCAAAAGGGACCAATCAAGGCGCCGTTACCGACCTGGACGGCAAATTCTCCCTGATAACCAACTCTCCGGATCAGAAACTGGTGATCTCCTATACCGGCTATGCCTCCAAAGAACTGGATGCGGCCGGCCCCGGACCGCTGAATGTGAAACTGGACGAAACGCTTGCGCTGGACGAAGTCCAGGTATCGGGATTCAGCCAGACCAAAAAACGGGACAGCGCCGACCCCACCGCCGAGCCCAGGGGCGGGTATGCCAGACTTGAACGTTATCTGCGCCGCAACGTGAAATTGCCGGATGAGGTCCGGAAGGACACGATTGCCGGCCGGGTGGTACTCAAGTTCATCGTTGAGCCCAACGGGAAATTGTCCAATTTCCAGGTACTCCGCTCCCTTTGTCCGACCTGCGATCAGGAAGCCATCCGCGTACTGCGGGAGGGCCCGCCCTGGGAGGTATTGGGCGATCAGAAGCCGGTGGAGGTGATCCAGGCGGTGCCGTTCAAAAAGGAGTAATCACATTCCTGCCGACTTTTCTTCCTGCGATTTGAACCGCAGCCTCAATGTTTAATTATTTTTGCCTTTCCCTTGGGTACCTTTTGGGTAAAAAACGCACTAAGACATGTCGAAAAATCTCTGGGATGATGAGGCGCTGCTGAAAGCCCTCACCGGATCGGAAATGGAACGGGAAAAAGGACTGCGCCAAATATTCGGTAATCCGGAATGGAAAAACCTGACCCTTCGGCACGTCAGGGAGAAAGGCGGTAATGAACAGGATGGAGAGGACGTTTTTCAGGAGGCGATCATTCTCTTTGACCGGAATATCCGGGAAAACAGGTTTAAAGGCGATAGCTCGCTGAAGACCTATTTTATTGCGATCGTCAAATGGTATTGGTGGGGGCAACTCCGGAAAAGGCGGCCGCAGGACGAGCTGACGGTACAGCACCACGACTCGGCCCAGGAATCCGTGGAAGCGCGGGTCATGGAAGGCGAAAAAAGGCATTTTCTGGACGAAGCCCTCAAACAGGTGGGCGATCGTTGCCGGCAGATCCTGAAATTATACAGCTTGCGTTACTCAATGGAAGAGATCGCCCAGCAGGTGGGATTGAGCAGCGCCGACATGGCCAAAAAGGAAAATTACCGATGCCGGCTGAAACTTAAAGCATTTTTTGACAACAATCCGGGGTGGCTCAACCTGGTCAATTAGACCGCTATGGAAAGAGACGAACAACAATTCTACGAGATCGAACGGTTTCTGCTCGGCGAGATGCCCGAAGCGGAATCGGCGGAGTTCAGGCGCCGGATGTCGGAAAACCCCGAACTGGCCATGGCGGTGGAAATGCAGCAAATGGAGCTGGATGCCGGCGAGGTGCTGATCGAGGAGCAGCTGAGGGGGGATATGGCGCGATGGAAGGAGGAGGGGCAACCGGACCATAAACCCCGGGGAAAGAACCGCAATTGGATCTGGGGCATTGGGCTCCTCGTCGCGGGCCTGGGCGTATGGGCCTTGGTCGCGGTACTGCAACCCGGCGGGCCCGCTCCCGGACAAGAGCCCGCTCCGCCTGAAAAGCCGGTGTCGAACGAACTGGCGCCCAAACTGCCGGTAGCGGAAAATCAGCCCGACGACCCCGGTAATGCGCCAACGCAACAACAGGAAACCGGCAATGAAAAGGCACAGGATCAATCGCCGGTCAGGGAAAAGAACAACACGACAACCGGCAATGCGCGCTACCTGGCCGTTGTCGGGGATTTTTATGAAGACCTGGATGCGGGAAACCTCAGGGGCGCCGGCAATAACGGACAAACCGACCCGCTGGCCCAGGCGTTGACAGCCTATGAAAACAGGCAATACGAAGAGGCCGTCAAAGCCGCGGATCAATTCGGGAAGGGCAACAGCTATTATATCCGGGCGCAGGAGATCAAAGCCCATGCGCTTTTCCAGTTGAAAGCTTACGACAAGAGCGCTGCGGTCTTCCGGGCAATCAGCCGGTCGGGATTGCCGCCGTACAATGAACGGGCGCAATGGAATGAACTGTTGTGTTATGCTGCCCGATACCCTGCGGACAAGGCTCAATTTGATGCCGGTTTGGCCGCCCTGACAGCAGACGCCGGACATCCTTTCCACGAGAAAGCGGTAGAACTCGGCAAAAAAATCAAGGCGGTACAATAACTACCGCATATCACCGATACCGATAAAGGCCGACCAGAAATAGGGATGGGCCTTTTCCCCTGCATTGTTGACGATATAGTCCTTTTTGGCCTGCCAAAGCGCCTCGTCTTTGGGCAGGCCGGCTTTCAGGTATTGATAAAAGCTGATCATCAGCTCCTTGGTCTTTTCGTCATCGATGCTCCACAGGGTTGGGATAATGGTTTTGGCCCCGGCGTACATGAAAGCCCTGGCGATGGAGGCCAGCCCTTCGGTACGGCTGAGGGGGCCGTTGCCTGTATCGCATGCCGAGAGCACCACCATGGCGTTTTTGTTTAGCTTCAAGCCGTAAATGTCCTGCGCAAACAACAGACCTGCCTCCGGATTGCCGGAAGGCGAATAAAAAACGAGATAAGAAAATTCGGTCCCTTTCCGGTCCAGGACGGCGTGTGTCGAACAGTGGAGGGTTTCGAAGAAATCCGCTGTGGCAATGAAGTGCTGCAGGGTAGCGCTGGTGTCCGTGAAGACTTGGCCGTTGCACAGCGCGGCAATTTCTCTGGCTTCGGGGATGTTGTACTTAAGGGGCTTCAATGGATCCTGCCGCAGATCGGGTTCTTCCTTTTTCTCGCCGTTCATTGCCTTGAAATCAGGGGCGAAGGCCGCCAGCTTACGGGCGTCAAACGGCGTCTTGGGCCCTTCGGTCGCTTCGGCAAACAAGGTAGCGGAATAGTCATATTGGATGATATGGTCCTCCATGAAATACTTGAAGCTGTTGATCCGGTAATAGACCGGCGGGGCTTCCGTCAGCAGGGCTTCAAAGGGGAGATAGTTCAGCACCGCGTCAGGGATGATGATGATCTTTTTGGTCAGTTTTTCCTTTAAGGGCGCAATCAAATCGGTGTAGAGGTCATGCGCTGTTTGGGTATAGGTTTTCAGGCAACTCTGGTAGAGGGTATCCGGCTTGTCCTCACTGGTGAAAAAGGCGATCATCCCTTTCCGGAAATCGTATACCAGGTCTTCAAACCCGGGATCTTTTTTCAAGGGGATGACCTCAAAATGATCCTTCCGGATCAGGAAGGCATAGATAACCGTGTCGGCTACATAATATTCCAGCAGGGTCTGGTCTTCGGCAAGTGATTTTTCCCGGAGAGACTGGATGGATGTAAATCCGGGCTGGGTTTTCAGGCGGTAATAATCAGGGTAATCCTTTTTGAAGGTATTGACGAGGTCATCAAGTTGTTCGCGGAGGATGAACAGGTTTTCGACGGCCTTTTTATCGGGCTGCTGGGGCAACAAACTGCCCATGGAAAGCCCGACCGCTGCGCCGCCCCCGCGTTTTTCCCATTCCTTGATCTGTTTTTTGAGCCAGTGTTCTTTGGTGATCAGCGAATCAGGGACGTCATGAACGGAGGACGACCCGGACTCCTGAAAAGTCTGCAGGATGGTCGAGAATTTGGCTTTTTCCAGGCACAGGAACGCTTCTTCGATGTTTTTATCGGTTTTTTCGATTTTTGACATTTCCAGGTTGACCTTGATCAGCAGTTCATAGACCATAAATACCTGGCCGTAAAGCTGCCCCTGATCGCGCTCTATATTCAGTTGTTGCCGGATATGATTGATCAGGGACTCGGCGTCCATCAATAATTGCCGGCTTTCGAGGAGGTAGGCAATGTCCTTTTTCTGGAATAAATAGTAATCCAGCAAAACCCTGGCCCTGAAATGGAGCAGGGTTACCGTACTGTTGGCTTTTGAGAAATTGTATTCCTGCAGTTTCCCGGGCTGGTATCCGATATCTTTCAAGGTGTTGGCCGATATCTTCAAGGCTTCTTCCCATTCGCCGAGTTGAGCGTAAAGCCTGGTTCGGAACGCTGTAAAGGTTCCCCTTACAAAAGATTCCTTATCGTCTAATTTATCCGCATTTCTCTTTATATTTTGAAGGATCTCCCTGGCCTTTACCAGGTCGTTTACAGTCAGGTAGGCATCAGCAAGGACGGACTCCAGGGCTATCATGATCAGAGGCACCTTGCCAATAAAGGATTGACGGATAGGATCAATCCATTGTTCCATAATGGGGATACCTTCCCGTGGCCGGCCGTTCGTCTGATAATATGCTCCCAACATGAAATTGAAGGTAGCTGTTATGATATGGTTTTCACCGTACATTGAACGGGCGAGTTCTATTGCTTTTTGGGTATACTCAACCTTCTTCTCAAAAACCGGATGTCCGGATGCCAGAAGAATGCAGGCATCCATCAAGGCGTATTGGTTGTCACCAGATTCTGCCTCCAGGATTTCAAAGGATCTGTCGAAATACAGCAGGGCTTTGTTATAATCACCTAAAAAACTGAATTCATGGCCCAGTGTCCTGTATATTTCAGAAACCTGATCCGGATGCGATCCTTCCAACCCGCTATAGACAGTCAACGCTTTTTCGAGGTATGGAATGCTTTCTTTGTTATTTCCTACGGTAGAATTCCATTTGCCGATCTTCATCAGGTTATATGCGCAGGGCAATGATTTTTCCCCAAAATTGTTCAGGTTCAATTCCAATGCCTTTTCCAGATAACGGCCAGCCAGCATCAAGGTGTCAATTTCTAACCAAAAATTGCTTGTTTTATCGGATAACTGAATGTACAGCCATGCCAGGTTCGGGTAGGTCTCGTCAAAATAGGACCTGGTAAGATTAATGGCTTTCTGGTAGTAGGATTTTCCCGCTTCAAAATTTTCTCCTCCCGCCTCCAGGTTTCCCCGGATCTGGTATAAATAGGCCATTTCCGGATGCGGTTTCCGGAACAATTGCCCAAACATGGCTTCCGCTTCGTCCAGCTTTTTTTCAGCGGCCTTCGGGTTGTTCCGGATGAGATCCTGATCCGCGAGATAAGCTAAACACATGGCTGTGGACAAGTGGCCTTCAGGATGAAGGGACCGGTTAAGCGACAGCGCCTTGCTGTAGTATACCGCTGCGGAGTCGTTCCGGGATTTACCGTAAAACAGGTGGCCTTTTGTGATGTAATAACCGACGATATCGCTGCTGTCGGTATACGGGTGTTTTTGCAATATGGCTTCGGCTGCCTGGAACAAACTGTCAGGCTTGATCACAAAGCCATATTCACTGTCCAGATAAGCCAGCTCCATCAAGGCGGATGCTTTGACGGGGCCGTCCGCTCCGCAAAGGCTCAGCGTGCGGATGAAGCCGGATCTGGCGCCTTTCAGTTTTCCAAGCGTTCGCAAGGTGTAGCTTTTATAGAGCATGACCTCAGCCTGCAAAAGGGAATCAATGCCCGGTGTTGAAAAAGCCAGTTCCTCAGCCTTGTCCACAGCAGTGAGGGCTTCCGGATATTCCGCGTAGTAAATGTGCAGATCGTTTTTTTCAAGGAGCGACCTGATCAGTCCGGATGGCGCATCCGGGGCCCGGGCTTGCAGTTCTTCAACGGTTATGTCCCGGAGTGCGGTTTCCGGGGTCTGGGCAGCGGCCTCTTCGAGGATCAGGGTGGAAAAGAGCAAGGCAAGAGCAAGGACGGTAAAAGTACGGCACATGAATGTTATCATTTAGGGGTCAGTTATTCAGAAATTCGGTCACAAAATAAGGCCCCTAAATTATTTTGGGAAACAGTTTATAAAAAAAACAGGCAATCCGGATTTTCGGATTGCCTGGAAAGCTGTATTTCCCCTGCAGGAATTTGATCAGTCTTTCATTTCCACCCAGGTATCTGCCCCGGCATAAGCATTGAGGATATATCCCTGCGGGATCACGGCATGCTTGCCCCGGATGAGCAATCCGACCAGCGGAGCGACGATGTTCAGGGTTTGCGCCACCTGCGACAGTCCTCCGGGACCTTGCACAGCCTGGGATGCCGCCGGCTGGGCCAGTTTGATGTTGCTGAACCCCATTGCCATGGCCTGCTGTTGGGCTTCCTGATATCCTTGCTGTTGTTGCATGGCCCGGCGTTTTTCTTTTTTTGTATCGATCATGCCTTGCGCCTGGTTCATCAGCCCTGCAGCCGCCATGCCGCCCTGCGCAACGATCATCCCCAATGCTTCCCGGTCGCGCCCCATGCTGACCAGCGGGTTCCCGGTCAGGGGCAATACTTCATCCGGGCTGACCTTGATGTAAAGGGGTTCAATCTCGATGTATCCCGCCCGCCCGTTACCGTGGGGTTTGTCGGCCTGGGTGACCTTGCAATAGGCCGGAGTGCCGGAGGGGATCACCTTATAGCCTTCCACCTTGACCGGGAATTTGAGATAGAGGCAGATGGTCATGCCGGTTTTGATGTACTTGGTACTGAACTCATTGTGGGTGACCAGGTAGATCGGGGTGCCGGCCTCAACCAAGGCCATGGGGATGGTCCTCGGCTCCAGCGGTTCTTTGTAATCTGACCAACTTTTAACAGAATTGATTTCGGCGGAAAGTTGGGCCTTGGCCAGGCTGGAAGCCAGGGCAACAAAACATACAGCGCATGCAAAGGAAATTACAGTTTTCATGTTTTTAAATTTTGACAGGTGAAGGATGAAAGTTGGATTAGTACACTTCGTAAATATTGCCGTAGCGATCCTTTACCAGGCGCGTTGTCGGGGTCATGGCCTTGAACGATTTGGCCCAGTTGTCATTGTAATACGATTTGTATTGTTTGATGGCCGCATCATACCGGCGGGTTTTGGCGTTGGCAACCTGGATGAACTTCTTGGGATTGGTCTTCATCATCTTCATTTCCTGGGGGCTGAAGACTTTTAGCTGTTTGTTGTAATGATTGATCATGCGGTCGGATTTCTGGATAAGCTTTTCGGCCTGCTTCTCCCAGTATGCCTTGTTGGAAGATTGGGCGTTCATGGTCAGGGTTGCCGCGAAAAGGAAGAACAAAAAGAAGAA
The DNA here is from genome assembly GCA_020636325.1 of Lewinellaceae bacterium. Classification (GTDB taxonomy): domain Bacteria; phylum Bacteroidota; class Bacteroidia; order Chitinophagales; family Saprospiraceae; genus JACJYC01. Next base: position 141,102 of record JACJYC010000018.1, on the reverse strand, counting down.
TACGTTTTTCATGACTGAATGATTTTTGTAATGAATAATTTTGTTTGATTTTGAAGGTTAGTGCGGCAGGGGAAAAAGAGGTGACCGGAAAAATTCACTTTTTTAAAAAAAAAACAGGGCTGCCTGATTTTTTCAGGCAGCCCTGTTTGGTAGCCGGCAGCGAAAGCGTGCTATTTTCCGGCTATAATGATGCGATAATCAAGGTTTTGCGCATCGCCTGTGATCCGCAGCAGATAAAGCCCGCCCGGCAGCCGGGGCAATGGAAGGGTAACCGCACAGCCGGCCCGGCTGTCGCATTCCGCTGCATATTGCTGCACGATCCGCCCGTGCATATCCATCAGCTGGAATGCCCGAATTGCGCCGATCGATCCGCTAATGTCCACCTTTACCCAATCCCTCGCCGGATTAGGGTAGATGGATACCCGCATATCCGACGCCGGGTCGGCCGTCTTCACCGGATTGAGCGCCACGCTGCCCACTATGGCCAGGTCGTCCACTTCGTAATTGGCGCTGCCGCTGATGAATTCGACCACCGCAGGCGTTTCCGCTTCATCCGCAGTCTGCCAGATCATGAACCGGTAGGGTTCCCCGACGGTCATGCCTTCCACCAGGTCGCTGGTAGAGGCGTCATCTCCCCATACGGTGACCGCAAAATTGTCGCCGGCGTACACGCCCGCACCGCACAACCTGCCCGCCTGGTTGAACACCCCGATCTCGTCGCCCGGTGAGAGGAAGTCGCTGACCGTGGCCGCCGGGAATACGATGGCCGCATTGTTGCCGGTATTCAGGGTGCTGTCCAGGACAAAATGCACATTCCCGGTCAGCACGGGCCGGTTGACCTCCGGGCCCTCATCCGGATCCGTAAAGTTAGCCGGATAGGTCAGGGTAGCGTTGCCGGTCGCCTTTAGCTTATAACCCTGCGTCGGCACCATATTGCCGATATTGTTGATGCCGAACCCCGGGATATAGGTTTGCCCGGCATTGTTCTTCATGATCTCCACCTGCCCCGCAATGCCGGCGAGCTGTACGGGAACGGATCCCGGCTGATCCCGCAGGTAACTGATGATCTGCCAGCCCGGCGCAATGGCCACCGGCGTTGCGGCAGGGTCGGCCTTTTGCCCGGAAACGGTCAGCACAGCGGATGCATTGACCTTGACCTGATAACCTTCCGCAATATCCCAACCGCCGATGTTGTTGATGCCCAGTGAAGGAATTGCACTTTGACCGGCCGAATTTTTCATCAATATCACCTGATTCGAAACCGGGGAAAGCACCTGGAGCAGTTCCGAAGGGTTGGGAGCGACATAACTGGAGATCATGTTCCAGCCCGGATTGAGCGGGATGTTCAGGGTGGCAATATTGCTGGCGGTCAGATTGGTCAGCATGCTGATCCCGTCGTCGGCATAGGCATTGGTATGGGAAACGATCCCGGCCGTGCCGATTTCGGCATATTGCACCTGGGCGGTCAATTCTTCCTGGGTGGCCGCTCTGTAGACCTTCACTTTGAACAACTCGCCGTCGCTGAAGCCGTTTTTGGGGTTGCCGGCGTCCGCGTCGTTCCCGTACACGGCGCAGGAAGTGTTGACACCCTCCCAGATGACGAAATTGCTGCAATGGAGCGTGCCGCCGGTCTCGTAAAAGAAGCCGATGAGATCCCCGGCCGCCAGGGGTGAGCCGTCGACGGTAGCGGTCAGGCTGGCCGGGATGATAACGGTATGGTTATCGCCGGTGGTAGAGGGCGTCCACGGATAAACGACCGTTTGCCCGGCCTGGGTAACCGTCAGGGTCTGACTGAATCCGCAACCGGAAACGGTCAGGGTTGCCGTGCGGGGGACGGAGGCCGCATTTCCCTGATACTGGATGGAGATGGCCGCATTGTTGGCGCCGGAACCCGGCGAAACCGTCATCCAGGCCGGGGCGCCTGAAACGGACCAACCCGCGCAATTGGAGCTGATGTTGAACGTTGTGTTGCCGGCGCCCGGGGAAATATTGAGCGCCGGTGTGCTCAGCGTCAGGTAGACCGATGTGCCGGCCTGCGAAACCGTCACCGTCCTGGTCAATCCGCAACCGGTGACGGTCAGGGTCGCCGACCTGGGTTGGGCGGCGGCGTTCTCCTGATACTGAATGTTGACGGTCCCTTCGTCGCTGCCGGCGGCGGGATTGACGCTCAGCCAGGCCGGCATGCCCGTCACCGACCAACCGGCGCAGTTGGAGGTGACGTGGAAGGAAACGCTTCCGGAGGTCGCATTGACGGAAAATGTGCCCGGATCAACCTCCAGCGTGGGGGCGGATCCCGCCTGGGTTACCGTGACGGTCCGGTTGATGCCGCATCCCGTGATGGTCAGGGTGGCCGTTCTGGACTGGCTGTTGTTATTGGCCTGGTATTGCAAACTGACGGCGGCATTGTTGGCGCCTGCATTTTGCGAAAGCGTCAGCCAGGCCGGAATGCCCGTTATCGTCCAGCTGTTGCAATTGGAGCTGATGTTGAACGCGGAATTGCCGGCCAGGGCATTCAAATTGAGTGCGTTCGGGCTGACTTCGAGGCTGGTAACCGCCTGACTGATGATGGTAATGGGGACTACATTGCTGAAATTGCCGTCTTCAACCTGGATCCACTGGCCTCCGTCGGTCCGGTACCAGGCGGCTGCGAAATAGTCGCCCGGCGGATCGGTCAGCGTGAAATTGTAGGTCAGGTTACTGGTGAATGAACAACCTGCGCAGAGAGAGAGGGCGGTTTTGTTTGCAATTTCGCCGAGGTACTCGCCGGCGCCGTTGTAGAGGTCGATAGAGATCTCGCCGTTAAAACCGGAGGAACTGTTGTTGACCACATTGAAGGCGGCAGCAGCCGGCTGCCCTTGAATGACAGGCAGCGGCGTGACCGAAATATTGGTCGACATGGTCAGGGAACTGGCTTCCTGCGCCGTGGTGAAGCTGCCTGCGGGCGACCATTCGCTCCAGGTTGAGGCGTCGCAGCGCACGGCCGCTCTGAATTGGTACTGGGTGCCCGGGGTCAGGTTTGTCAGGTCGTAATAATTGGCAGATCCTGCGGGTATGCTGGTCCAGGACGAACTGCCGAGCGCCCGGTACGACCAATCGTAGTACTGGACTCCGGTCACGGAGCAGTTGAGCCGGACCGTTGTAGCGGTGATATTGGTGACCGAGATCTGGCCGGCCAGGGGCGCATTGCAGGCCGGTGCGCCGGTGGTGAAATTCTTGGCCGCAGACCATTCGCTCCAGGTTGTGGCGTCGCAGCGCACGGAGGCTATAAACTGGTATTGGGTACCTGGGGTCAGGTTGGTCAGTTCGATGTTGTTGGCGGTCCCGCCGGGCAGGTCGATCCAGGTGGAGCTGCCGGCTTCCCGGTAGGCCCAGTCATAGGCCTGCATGCCGGTCACCGAGCAGTTGAGCCGGGCGGTGGTGGAAGTAATATTGGTGGCCGAAAGTTGGGATGCCGTCGGCGCGTTGCAGGTGGCGGCGGTTGTCGTAAACGTTTTGGCGGAGGACCAGCTGCTCCATTGGGTGGCATCGCAACGGACCGATACGATGAACTGGTACTGGGTACCCGGCGTCAAATCCGTCACATCGATAAAATTGGCGGTTCCGCCCGGCAGGTCGGTCCAGGCGGAGCTGCCGGCAACCCGGTAGGCCCAATCGTAAGCCTGGACCCCGGTGACGGAACAATTCAACCGGACGGAGGTATTGGTGATGTTGGTCGCGGAGATCTGGGAGGTGGAGGGCGCCGTACAGGTTGCGCTGGTCGTTGAAAAAGTATCGGCATCCGACCATTCGCTCCAGGTAGAGGCGTCGCAGCGGACCGCCACCACAAACTGGTACTGGGTCCCGGGGCTGAGATCCGACAGGTCGATATAGTTGACGGTACTGCCGGGCAGGTTGACCCAGGTGGAACTGCCGACGGCGCGGTAAGCCCAGTCGTAGGCCTGGACGCCGGTGACGGAACAGGTCAGCCGGGCGGTGGTGGTGGTGATATTGATCGCAGAGATCTGCGCGGTCGTCGGCGCATTGCAGGCCGAATTGCCCTGTGCCATTTGCACCGCGGCAAAAGCGTTGATCCGGCCGTAGCCCAATTGGGAGGACCAGGTGCCGTTCGGATTTCCGCTGGTGGTGGAGTAGGAATATCCGCCGACCTTTGAGCAGGAGGACTCCAGGATGGCCCTGGCCTGGGTTTGGGTCAGGTCGGGGTTGACGGAAAGGATCAGGGCCATAACGGCCGATGCCGCCGGGCAAGCCGAGGAAGTACCGTTGAAATAGCCGTAATAATCGCTGCTGAACGGATAATTGGCGCTTTCGCTGTTGTATCCGCCCGACCCGGTCAGGTCGGTACTGGTCATCAATACGCCCGGCGCCGACACATCCAGCCCGGTATTGTAATTGCTGCCCCAGGTCGTTTCTCCGTCGCAGGAGCCGGGGGATTTTCTTTCATCGCAGGGGCTGGTAGCGCCGACGGCGATGCAAAGGGTATTGGATGCCGGATAATTGACGCTGCTGCTGTTGTTGTTGCCGCTCGCAAACAGGACGGGGGCGCCTTTGCCCTGGCGTCCGCTGGTCACGGCATTGGAAATAGCCGTATTGATCAGCGAGGAGGAACTGCCGCCGCCGTAGGAATTGCTGAGCACGTCGGCGCCGTTCTGCCAGGCCCAGTTGATGCCTTCCGCGACCCAGGTGTTGGAGGAGATCCAGCCGCTGGAGCTCTCATTGTAGGCAATCCGGACGGCCATGATCTTACAGAGCGGGGCGATCCCGGTTACGCCGATCCCGTTATTGGCAACCGCGCCGACTATCCCGGCGCAATTGGTGCCGTGGGCGTCAGTGGCCTGGGAGGGGGCGCCGTTGCTGCCTTGGCCGGTGGCGTCGTATCCGCCCACAATATTGGCTGCCAGGTCGGGGTGGTTCAGCTGGACGCCGTCATCCAGGATGGCCACCCAGATATTGGAATTGCCGCCTGTGACGGTCCAGGCCTGGTCGACGTCCATGTCGGCTCCGGGCGTGGAATTCTGCCATTGACCGGTATTGCTGATCGCCCATTGCCCGTAGTACAGCGGGTCGTTGGTCTGGCGGGTGTTGAGCCGGAGGAAATCGGGCTCCGCAAAGGCAAATTCGCCGGATTCTGCCAGCGCATTGGCCATTTCCAACGCATTGCCGGGGGAATCGGCCGTGGTCTGCAAATAAAAAATGGTCGGGGTGTAGCTGTCCCGGCGTTTGACCTTCAGTTTTAATGCGGCGGCGCGTTGCTGCAACATCGGGAAATCGCCGGGGGCTTTGAGGCCGACCGCCAGATCGGAGACAAAGGCCATGGAGGCGCCGTCTTTGTACACCAATACCGGGTAGGCCAGTTGTATCCCTTTGGTTTTACTGAGACCGGCGAGCATGTTCCGGATCTTTTCTTTTGTGGCCGGTTTGTCCAGTTTTACCAGGGTCACCTGCGGCGTATCCAGGTCCATTTCCTCGGAATAAGCGGGAAGCATAGCCCATTTCCGGAACAGCCCCTGTCGTTGTTCCGTTGTCATCTCCCGGTCAAAGCGCAACAGGATCCGTTCGGTGGACAGCTGGTAAAATGCCTTGCCGTCGGGGGTGTAGCTGTAAAAATCCTGGCCGGACAGCTCACCCGCAAAACCGGCGATGACCAGAAGCAAAAAAAGGATGTGTTTCATGACTTGCATAATGATTTAAGGGTTTTCCAAATATCTGACTGCCGTTTATCGGGGTCTGATCCGGATTTTCAAGACCTGAAATTAAGCCTTGTTCAACCCCTGGTATGAAGAAAAAAATGTTATTTTGCAATGATCAATGGGGGTATTATTGTTTATGATATGGGTTTATTGTTGTTTAATAATTTGTTGATTATTGTTTTATGAAAATAGAAAAATTATATATTTGAAATAATGTACAATTCCAGATTGTTCCATATTATTCGACGGTTGCAGGCGGCAGAGCTCCGGAAGGTTGAGGCGTTTGTCCGGTCGCCATATTTCAACAAAGACCGGCGCGTAGTTGACCTTTGGGTGTATATCCGCCGGTTTTATCCGGATCTTTCGCACCCCGGCCTGGATCGGAAAGCGGTTTGCCGCGCTCTTTTCCAGCAGGGTGAAGCGGCTGAGAACAAGCTTCGGGCTTATATGTCCAGGCTGGCCCGGCTGATCGAGGCCTATATGGAACAGGAGACCTTGCAGTCGTGGCCGGCGCTTCAGGACAGGCTCTCGGTGCGGACCCTGCGGGAAAGGGGCGACCATTTCTTTTTTTCACAGGAAGTGGAGCGCCTGGGCAACCGGTCGGAACCCGGCCTGGTCAGGACGTTGGATCATTTCCTGGAAAAATGGTGGTTGCTGCACGAGGCCTATTTTCATTCCGGATCGATGAAGTACGACCAGGACAATCAGAGCCTTGAGGAACTGATCGATACGGCGGATGAGGCCTATATCCTGCTGAAGCTCCGTTATGCCTGCGAGAGCGTTCAGCGCCGGCGGCGGCTGGACCACCAGTATGCCATCCGGATGCTGGACGAAATCACCGCGGCAGCTGCCTTTTTTGCCGCCCGGAATCCGCTCATTGCCATTTACCGGCAGTTGCTGGAATTGTCCCTCAATCCGACCGGCGAGGAGGCTTACCGGGCTTCTCACCGCCTGGTCACCGGTCATTTTCAGGACCTGGAGGATTTCGACAAGGCCTTTTCCATAAAACTGCTGCTGAGCCATATTTTCAGGCGCATCAACGAAAGCAACCTTCAGGCCAGCCTTGAAGCCTGGACGCTATACGCCCTGGCTGACGAAGCCGGCCTGATCAGTCTGGACGGCCGTGTAGAAAGCGACGTTTTCCTCAATGTGGTCGTTTGCGCATGCCTGGCCGGAAAATTCGGCTGGTGCGAGCGTTTCATAGCAAAATACTGCGGGCAGGTGCCTGAATCCGGTCGGGAACATATTGTTGGCATTGCCCGGGCTTACTGGCATTATCACCAGGCCGGCAAGGGTTTTTCCCGCGAAGAAGCCCTTGAAAAAGCCTCTTCCCTGCTGGCGGACACCCAGTATCTGAATACGGCTGCCGACCTCAGGTTCAGGTCGCTCCAATTGCGGGTCTTCTATGAATACTACAACGAGCTGTTCGAGGAGACCCGGATGGTCCTTTCCGCCGCCGACAGTTTTGAGAAATATCTTCGGCGGACCACCCAGTTTTCACCGGCCGTCAAAACGGCCTACCTGAAATTCGTTCAGCTTCTTCGCAAGCTGGTCAAACTCCGGGCAATGGGGCGGTCGGCCGGTTGTAAAAAAGTTTTGCAACTGCGGGAAACCGTGAACAACACCGAGCCTGTTGCCCTGAAACACTGGTTGCTGGATAAACTGGAGCTGATCCGGACCAGGCTGGATTGTCCGGATGGGGACTAACCGGGGTTTAGCCATCCCGGATTTCCACATGCACGGAAACCCGGGGATGACATTTTTGGTCGGTTAGCCGTCGACGATATCTTCAACGCCGATTATCCCCGGAGGGGGAGGGGTTTCGCCATCGCCTCCTTTGATATTTGCCGGATTTTTGACAAGGTTACCAAGGAAGTCGTCCAGGTTCAGTTTGATGGATAACTGGTTCATAATATAGAGGTTTAATGAATAATGGCACGGCAGTTCCAGGTCGGCAATGGATTGTATCCAACCGATCCTTAGTATTTCTTGGGCTGATTTTCAGTTTACAATAGCTTAGTGCGGGAAGCGGGGAAAAGGTCGCAGGCCGGCGGGATTTTTTTTATTTTTTTTTCAAAACAAGTCAACAGCATGCCGGTCAATGTCGCAACGGCCCATCTGCTGATGCCGGAAACCTCGCCGGCAGTGTTCGTCGTCCATTCAACCCGGATATTCCCGGATTTTCCACACAACGAACGCTCCAAAAATGAACGGCCGCCACTTTTAAATTTTGCATTTTTTCTTTTACATTTTGCATTTGATCTCTGCCTTTGTCCTTGTCACTTTCTTTTGCGCCCAAAAGAAAGTAACCAAAGAAAAGGCACCGGCCGCCGCATCTGTGCCTAAAATCGTAACTTTGACGCGTGCTCCCGCCTTCGTTTTGTTGCATGGGAAATTGAAAACAAATGAATGGCCGGATTGCTTTACAGACGGGAAACGGTTATTGTTTTAATGCTAATCCGCAGAAAGATAAAGTGTTGCCAAATGCTCAAAACCCTCTACCTCTCCAACCGCTTTTTCACCGCGCTCGGCCTGCTGGCCGCCTTGTTCGCGCTGGGTTTTCCTTATCCGCCGTTGTTCCTGGCGGCTCAGGGGGCATTTGTCCTTTTTCTGGCCCTGTTGCTGGTAGATGCGTTCGTATTGTTCAACCGGGGGATGGACATCAAGATCCGGCGGCGGCTGCCCAAGGTATTCGGGCTGGGGGATGACAATCCGGTACGGATCGAACTGACCAACCGGAGCAGCGTGCCGGTGTGGCTGACCGTGATCGATGAATTGCCGGTGCAGTTCCAGATCCGGGACTTTGAGCGGAAACTGACCCTGAAGCCGGGGGAGGTCAATCACTTGCACTACGAATTGCGGCCCCTCACGCGCGGGGAATACGTTTTCGGATCGGTGCGCGTTTTTGTCGCCACGGTACTGGGGCTGTTGCAGCGCCGGATCAGCGAGGACTTTCCGATGAAGGCGCCGGTCTACCCCTCCATTCTCCAGATGAAGCAATACGAACTGCGCGCGTTCAACCAGGTCAGCCTGCAAAAAGGGATCAAGAAAATGCGGCGGATCGGACACAGCTACGAATTCGAACAGATCAAGAACTACGTACGCGGCGACGACTACCGGAGCATCAACTGGAAAGCCAGCAGCCGCAGGGCTTCGCTGATGGTCAACCAGTACGAGGACGAAAGGGCGCAGCAGATCTATTGCCTGATCGACAAAAGCCGGGTGATGCGCATGCCCTTCGAAGGGCTCAGCCTGATGGATTATGCCATCAATTCCTGCCTGGTGATCTCCAATATCGCCCTGAAAAAACACGACCGGGCGGGCCTGATCACTTTCTCGGATATCGTCGGCTCCACGGTGAAGGCCGACAGCCGCCCCACCCAGTTGAATACCTTGCTGACCGCCTTGTACAACGAACAGGAGCGCCCCGTTGAGGCCAATTACGAGATCCTTTATCACGCCGCCCGCAAACTGGTCAACGGCCGCAGCCTGCTCCTGCTGTATACCAATTTCGAAAGCATGTATGCGCTCGACCGGGTGTTGCCCATCCTGCGCCGCATCAACAACCTGCACCTCCTGGTGGTGGTCTTTTTTGAGAATACCGAGATCCGGTCCTTCGCCGATATGCCGGCCGCTACAGTAGAAGGCATTTATCAGCAAACCATCGCCCGCAAATACCTGTCGGAAAAATCCCAGATGGTGCAGAAGTTGTACCAGTTCGGCATCCAGGCCATCCTTACCCGGCCGCAGGACCTGTCCATCAATACCATTAACAAGTACCTGGAGCTGAAAGCCAGAGGGTTGATATGAGGGAGGGGGAGAGTGGGAGAGAGGGGGAGAGAGAGTGAGAGAGTGGGAGAGGGAGAGAGAGTGGGAGGGGAGTCCGCCTTCGTGGAGCCGGTGGGGGGCACTATGGCGGAAAAAGGTGACATCCACGGAGATAGCCTGTTCGGGTCTGCTATTTTTAATCAGCGGTTGGCTTCCGAAAGCCAGTGGAATTGCCTTTCAGCCAATTGGAAATGCCGTTTGCTGCGCACCAATTCCACGTACAGGGAATCGCCGCGGAGGACGGTCCGGAGCTGCATCCGGTCGGGGGCGGGCATTTCGTACCGGAACCGGACCAGGGTTGTGGTATCGAACCGGCTTTTGGTAAACGTGATCAGCTGGTTTGCCGAATCCGGTTGATAGGTGAAATATCCCCGGCGGTAGCGCTGCAGGAACAGCGTATCCGTACTTCCCACGCTGCCCAGACCGCCCTTGTCGAATACGATATCCCGCCAGCGGAGCGTATCCGTATTGCGTTCCGGAATGGTGTCTCCGTTCACCGCGAAGGTAGTTACATCGTAGATACCCGATCGGATGGGCGGCAGGTCGGCCTGGGCCCGGACCATCTTGTACCGGTTCCAGGTGTTGTAAAGCAGCATGCCGACGGCTATAAAGATGAAAACGGCTTTCAGGGCGATCCGCGTGATCCGCATCCATTTGCCTGAATAGGGTAGGGCATAGAGGTCGGTTGCGGCGGCAGGCCGGTTGAGGATGAAAAAATCGATGATCCGGGGGCTTTCGTATGCCAGCAAAAACAGGCAATAGGCCAGTAATTGCAGGGAAAAGATCTTCACCGGAATGTCATAGCTGAGGTTCATCATGGCGACATTGGCGAATACGCCGGCGGCCAGGCACAACCCCAGGGTCACGGTCTTGCGGTTGAGCAGCAGCAATCCGGCGACGGCTTCCATGATCCCCGCAAATACCTGATACCGGGTGGAATACCCCATGAACATCCAGGAAAGGCGCATCGGCAGGAAATCGCCCAGCGGAGTGGCGAGCTGGCTGAGGTTGGGAAAAGGCATTTGCAAGGCAAAGATCTTGATGACGCCGTACAACAAGGCCGTCATGGCGATGAAATAGCGAACCATCGTCCGAAGCCAGTAATCCGCGATCCGGTAACTGGTCCGTTTCCGGTCGGCCAGGCTCCAGATCAGGCAACCGGCCGCGGCCAGGAAAAGGAAGGTCCAGAGCTGGGCCCACCCGTAGGAGGTGTCTCCGCTGCCGGCCACCGGGACCAGTACGTCCTTCACATGGAAGATATACCGGTTGCCTGCATTCACGGTCCAGTCGGTCAGTTGGTAGTAATAGCGGGTCAGATAGCCTGCGCCGGGGATGTCGTCGAACCAGGTCCAGGGCGCCAGTTGGATCATGAAATAAATAAAGAAGAAACGAAAGGCGATCTTGCGCCAAACCGGCCATTGCGAAGCCACATCAGTCTCAGGTGTTTCCATGTTTCCTGCGATTTTCAACAAGAAGCCTCTAATATATATGAAAACCCGGGATTCCATCGTTTCATAACCAGGAAAAATGGGCTGAAATTTGTACCTTTAGCCCATGAATTCACCTACGCCATCTTGGGGGAAACCCCTACCGGTAAGTGAGCATTTTTCGAGATAAATAAAATACGCAGGGGACTTTACAGATAGTCGGCTCAGGGTAATGCCCTTTGCCCCTATGATTATTATTTTTAAAAGTCCTCATATGAAACGCTTCTGGAAAGTATTCAACACCCTTTTCTCCACATCCGCGGCCGGATTGTATATACTGGCCATCGCATTTTCCATCGGTGCCGCCACTTTTATTGAAAATGATTTCGGCACCAGTTCGGCCCAGAAACTGATCTTTAAAACCCGGTGGTTCGAATGGCTGCTGATCTTTTTCGGCATTTCCCTGATCGTGAATATTATCCGGTTCCGGATGATCCGCCAGCGAAAATGGGCCATTCTCACCTTCCATATCGCGATGATCGTGATCCTGATCGGGGCGGGCGTAACGCGGTATTTCGGGAGCGAAGGCATGATGCATATCCGGGAGGACAGCTCCTCCAATTCCTTTCTTTCTTCCAACTCTTTTCTGCATTTTGAAGCCGTCCATGGGGGGAAGAAATACGTTTTTGACGAACCGACCCTTTTCGCCACCCGCGGCAGCAATGCGTTCAACCGATCCTATCTGCTCGGCGATAAAACCCTGCGGGTAGCTGTGACTGATTTCATGCCCAACCCGACCGAAGTGATGAAGGAAGCGATTGACGGCATGCCCGTCCTGAAAGTGGTGATCGGCGGAATGAACGGACGGCAGGAGCATTTCGTCCGGTACGGCGATAAGGTGAATATAAACGGGACCTTGTTCAATTTCGGAAACCCGGAAGAACCATCGGCTTTCAATATCCGGTTGCAGCAGGACAGCCTGTTCTTCATGGCCGGCGAAACTTATTCCTACATGCAAATGGCCACCCAGAAACGGGATACGCTTTCACCGGGCGTTTACCGGCCGCTCCTGCTGAGGAGCCTGTATACCAACGGCAGAGAGAGCTTTGTTTTTGGCGATTTCGACCCTAATGCTGTAGTGGAAGTCGTATCCGCTTCCCCGAAAATGACCAATTCAAGCATGGGCGGAGTCCGCGTCAAACTGGATTTTGACGGGCAGCAAAAGGAGTTTTACGTCTACGGCAGCCAGGGCGTCGAAGGGGAACCCCGGGTAGTGGCCCTGGGCAATTCCGGTTTTTCCGTTTCCTACGGTGCAAAAAGGATCATGCTGCCTTTTTCCATCCAATTGCACGATTTCATCATGGAAAAATACCCGGGTACCAATAATGCCTCATCCTATGCCAGCGAAGTGACCCTGAATGACCCTTCCCGCAACCTGGTCAGGGACCAGCGGATTTACATGAACCATATCCTGAATTACAGGGGGTACCGGTTCTTTCAATCCTCTTTTGATCCGGATGAATTGGGCACCTATCTCAGCGTCAACCGCGATGCCTGGGGGACGCGCATTTCCTACCTGGGGTACTTCCTGCTCACCCTGGGCATGATCCTGACCTTTTTCAGTGAAAAGAGCCGTTTCCGGCAACTGGCCCGGACCATCAGCGGCATGCGACAGGCCGAAAAGGCATTGCCCGCGCTGCTGATCGGCGGTTTCCTGGCCTTTACGGCGCCGGCAAAGGCGTATGAACCGGTCAAGGAAGGTCGTCATATTGTAAATGCGGACCACGCGCGGCAGTTTGGCCGCATCCTGGTCCAGGATTACAAAGGCCGCATGAAGCCCATGAACACTTTTGCCGGTGAAATATTGAGGAAACTGGCCAGAAAGGAAAGGATCGACGGCCTGATTCCGGAACAGATCCTGCTGAGCATGGCGGCTTTCCCGGAAGAGTGGTACGGTGTGCCGATGATCAAAATCGGGCGCCATGAGGACATCAGGAAACTGATCCCTTCGACAGACGGGTACGCTTCCTATGACGATTTTTTCGGCGAACGCGGGGAATACCTGTTGAAAGAATACGTGCGCAGCGCCTATAATATGGAGCCCAGGGACCGCGGCACTTTCGAAAAGGAGATCATGAAGCTGGATGAAAAGGTGAATATCGCCAATATGGTTTTTTCCGGCGCTTTCATGAAGGTCTTTCCCGTTGCCGGCGATGAGACCCATACCTGGCGCTCACCGGCCGACGCTCCCCACCAGCACAATTTTGAATCCGGTCAGGGTTTTATGGAAAAATTCTACCCGGCCTATATCCCGACCCTGCAGAATGCCGTGCACAACAACGACTGGAACCTGGCCAACCGATTATTGGTCGAGCTGGGCCAATATCAGCAGAAAAACGGCGGTCATGTCCTCCCCTCCGAAAGAAAGGTAAAGGCCGAATTGTTGTTGAACAAAATGAACGTATTCAGCCGGCTGGACGGGCTTTACGCCATTTTGGGGATGGCTTTCCTCACGCTGCTGTTTGTATCGGTGTTCAATCCGAAGCTTGGCCTTAAATGGCCATTCCGGATCGTTTTCGGCCTGTTCTGTTTCGGTTTCCTGATGCATACCACAGGCCTGGGTCTGCGGTGGTACGTTTCCGGGCGCGCGCCCTGGAGCAACGGTTATGAATCGATGATCTATATCGGCTGGACGACCGTGCTGGCCGGGATGATCTTCGCCCGGAAATCTTTCGGCGGGCTGGCGGCCACCTCGGTCCTTGCAGCGACGATTCTGATGGTTGCCGGGCTGAGTTTCCTGGATCCGGAGATTACCCCGTTGGTCCCGGTACTGAAATCCTATTGGCTCACCATCCATGTATCGATGGAGGCGGGCAGCTACGGTTTTCTCATGCTGGGCGCCATCATCGGCGTGATCAATCTGATCTTCATGATCCTGAAAACCCGAAAGAACGAGCAGTACGTCAATCGCGTGGTGAAGGAAATGACCCTGATCAGCGAAATGACGCTGATCGGCGGATTGTTCATGATCAGTATCGGAACCTACCTCGGCGGGGTCTGGGCCAACGAATCCTGGGGGCGATACTGGGGGTGGGATGCCAAGGAAACCTGGGCGCTGGTCACCATCCTGGTTTATTCCTTTATCCTGCACATGCGGTTTATTCCCGGTTTGCGCGGCCTATACGCCTTCAATGTAGCCACCCTCTTCGGATGGGGCTCCGTGATGATGACCTATTTCGGCGTCAATTATTACCTGTCGGGATTGCATTCCTACGCCGCCGGCGATCCGGTGCCGGTCCCGCCGTTCCTGTATTACACAGTGGGCAGCCTCCTGGTTCTTTGTCTGCTGGCCTATTGGCGGTCCCGGCAATTCGGGCGCATGAATCAATTGACCGCAGTCAGCGGCCGATGATCGGCATATTGCCGTTTTTCCAGCTGACCGCTGACCGGCGATTCGGAATCGGTTGCAACGGATTGCCTGGCCGGAGCGATCATATGCCGGCCCCATTAAATATGGATAAAATGGATTTCAACGGGCGTTGCAGATCTTCATATGCCGGCCCTACAGGCCGGAAACTTAAAAACTCAACCCGAATGCTACCAACATTGCGGACCTGACGGCCCGCGCTGCCGTTGTAAAGTCGCAACATAACCTCACTTACAACTTATCACTTACGACTTACAACTTACGACTTACAACTTACGACTTACAACTGACCACTACCTCAACACCGCGCTCTCCATGATCACGTCATACCGGTAACCGGCGCCGAAATCCTTGTTCAACGAGATGGTGCCTTCGAGGGATACGACAGCGCCGAGGTTGATGTTTTCCATGGTGGTGACGGTGAGGTCGGCATCGCTGGAGGCGTCCTTGATATGGACCCAGTTGCGGCCCATGATCATGGGATTCACCTTGACACACTTGCCGGTAACCTTGACGGTCTTGCCCTCGTATTGCTGCCGATTCTTCATCAGGGTGGAAATGGCGATGGCCCCTTCGGCGGGTTGGACGTCGATAGGGCCTTCGTTCAACGTTCCGCCGACCTGGATATTGGACATCGCTTCATCCAGGGCCGAACCGTTGCCGTTGATGGGCTGCTGCTGCACGTCCGAAACCAGGTAGACCGTCTCGAATACCCGGTTGAATTCCTGGCTGAAGAAGTTCTTCTTCAACAGGCCGCCCTTGTAATAATAGGTTCCGCCAACCTCCACTTCCTTGCGGGGAATGGCGATCCAGAAATTTTTGTCGTCTTCCGTGACATTGAGGTAGGTATACCGTTCCGTGTTCAGGGTCTCAACGACCACCACCTTATGGATATCCGATTCGGCCTGTTGGGAGGCCAGGGCAAGAGCGGTCGGTTCCGCATTACCTTCTTCACTGACACCAACGGATTCGCCTTCGATCACTTTAGGTTTTCCCTGGCAGGCGCTCATCATTATGCACAAGGATAGGGCAGCGACGGTAAAGGGTGCGTTTCGCATAGTATTCCGGATTTTATAAATGTATTTGAAATTAGAATCTTTTCACAATTTTGGTATTCAGCCTGCTGTACATTTTGTCGCGGTCGTCCATGGTCGCTTCATAATAGAAGTACAGCCCCAATTGCCGGGTCAAACGGGCTGACAGGCTGATGCCGGCAATTTTTTGGTGGAGGTTGTATTCATAGTTTTTGTATGCGTAGTCGACCATTCTGAAGTAAAGGTCGCCGTTAAGCTTGCTCTTGAAGAAATCCTTTGAAAACCGGATATCGAAAATCTTGCTGTCGAGATAATTGGTTTGCAGCAGGTTTGCTGTTGCGGTTGCCGACATCTCCACCCAGGGTATCCTGCTGCAGGATAGATAGCCGTTCAGGTTTCTCGACAGGTTTCCGTTGTCCTTCTGGAATCGCCAGCTTGTGCCGGCGCCCGCGCTGATGTATTTGAAAGGCCTGTAACTGGCATTGAACCGCAAACCCTGGTGGGTCTCTCTTTCCAGGAGGCTGTCGATATAGGTCTTGAAGGTCTCGTAATAAAGGATATCCTTCCGCTGGTCGTATGAAACGGTCAGGTTGAGTTTCCTGGTGGCTTTGTACCGTACCATGACGTACAGGTTGGTCAGACTCAGGTTGGTCCTGGGATGATCATTGACATTCTCGAACAGATCGGCTTCCAGCGAGCCGAAGACGTAGGTGTTGCGGGTCAGCGAGCCCGAATGCTGGAAATAGAGGTAGCGCCGGTCGGTTCGGAAGCTGTTCATCTGCTGGATCAGGCCCATGGTAGTTTGCCGGTAGCCGTCCTTGAGATTCGCATTTTTACTGACATATACACCGGCTTGAAGGAGGTCCGGATTCATGCTGTAATCGGAATAATCGGGGCGGGCGCCGAGGACTGCGCCAAACACCCAGTCTCCTTTTGCGCGTTCGTACTGGACCCCGTCGATGGCGCCTACGCTGGACAACTTCGGGTTGATCTTTCTGCCCAGGCTAAGCGAAGAGGTTGTATTGAAATCATACCTGACCGACAGGGAGTAGATCTTTAAGGCATTATTGATGTTGTTGCGGACTTCGTCCCAATGATTCAGCGTATGCCGGAAGGTGATATAGATATCGGATGAAAACCGGGAATCGCCGAGGTATTTGCCCTGCATGGAAAAGGTATACCGCATTCTGTGGTCGGTCCGGGTTTCGGACAGATTGCTGTAGGAAGCGACCGATACCCGTCCCCGGATATTTTCCTTGATGATGTCCGGCGCCGCGACGGGGCGTTCGCTTCGGAGGGATTCTTTGGCCGGGAGTTTTGAATCTGCTGCCTCCGGAGTTTCTTCCGCCGGTTCCGGTTCCGGTCCCGGTTCCGGCATTTCCGCTTTCCCGATCCTGCGGTGCACCAGCTCCTCGCCTATGGCGGCTTTTTGAGGCGGCACCGGTATACCTACGCAGGACGATGAAGATTTATTGGCCACCACAACGGAAGGGAAGAACTGATTGCCTTGTTGCGCAAACAGGGTGTCGCCTATTTCAATGCCCAAGGTCGATTCAAATTTGACATAAACGTTGGTGGATGACAAATAGGATACTTTGCCCTTGTTCAGCAAGGTTTCGGTTTGACTGAATCCTGCGCAGGAACAAAGCAGGATCAGCAAGGTTGTCAGGGGGTATTTCATAGGAAATGCCACGTTTAGTTGCCGTGCGGATGGCAGGAATAACAGGCCATGCTGTTATAGGAATACCCCTGCACACCCTGGTGGTCATTGTTTACTTTGTTCTGGTTGCTGTGCTCATGGCAATCGGTACAACTGAAAATCATGAAATTGTCCGGCGCCGTATGGCATTCCGAACATTGATCCCATTTATTCTTGTGCTTCCCGCTGTAAATGGGGAAATATTGGCTGTCGTGGTTGAAGGTGGACGGATCCCACGCATTTTGCGAATGGCAGGCCGCGCAATCGGTCGGGAATCCGGCGGATTGGTGATTGGGGTTGGTTGCCTGGTTGTAATCGGCAGCGTGGCAACCGAAGCAGGTACTGGGCGTATTGTTGTAGTTGCCGTTGTGGCAGGCCGCGCAATCGTTGGCAATGGCCGCATGCGCTCCCTGCAGGACGTAGTAGTCGTTGTGGTTGGCAAAGGTTGCCGGCATCCAGTCGGGTGCGGTGGTATGGCAGGCGGCACAATTGGTGGAGAAACCAAGGGCCTGGTGATTGGGGTTGGCGGTCTGGTTGAAATCTGTGGTATGACAGGCCGCGCAATCCGTCGGCGTACCCTGGTATCCATTGGCGTGGCAGGCAATACATTCCACAGTGGTATGTGCTCCGGTCAGGGGGAACATGGTCAGGTTGTGGTTGAAGATATTGGTCGCGTCGCCGGTCGGATGGCAGGCCAGGCAGGCAGAATTGTTATACACATATCCGGTCACGCCGATATGCTGGTTATTGGTCTCCGGATTGGTATGGCAATTCGTACACGACACCTCCGCATAATTGGAAGGGTTGGAATGGCAGTCCGTACACTGGCTCCATTCGCCGTTGTGGGCGCCGCTGTAAATGGGGAAATATTGTCCGTCATGATCAAAGGTGGTGGCATCCCAATTGGTTTCCATATGACAGCTTGCGCAATCGGTGGGGAATTGTGCAGCCTGGTGATTGGGATTGGTCGTCTGATTATAGTCGTCGACATGGCAGCCGAAACAGGTGGTCGGCGTATTGTTGTAATCGCCGTTGTGGCAGGCCGCGCAGTCGTTGGCAATTGCTGCATGAGCCCCCTGCAGTATGTAAAAATCGTTATGGTTGGCCATCGTAGCCGGCATCCATTCAGGGGCCGTGGTATGGCAGGCAGCACAATTGGTGGAGAACCCCAGGGCCTGGTGGTTGGGATTCACCGTTTGGGTAAAATCCGCCGTATGGCATGAGGCGCAGGCTGTCGGTGTATTTTCATAACCGTTCGCATGACATTCTATGCAATCGACCGTGGTGTGAGCCCCGGTCAGTGGGAACTCCGTAGCATTGTGGTCGAAAGTGGACGGCGACCAGGCGTTTTCATTATGGCAAACGGTGCAGTCGGTCGGGAATTGCCCTGTTGCGTGATTGGGGTCTGTGGTCTGGTTGTAATCAGCGTTGTGGCAGCCGAAACAGGTATTGGGGGTGTTATTGTAATCGCCATTGTGGCAGGCCGCACAGTCGTTGGCGATGGCCGCGTGGGCTCCCTGGAGGACATAATAATCGCTGTGGTTGACCATGGAAGCCGGCATCCAGCCCGGTTCGGTGGTATGGCAAAGCACGCAATCGGTCATTATGCCGATCTCACCGTGGTTGGGATTCTGGGTTTGCTCAAAATCGGTCATGTGACAAGCCGCACAGATGGTCGGCGTACCCTGGTATCCGTTGGCATGGCATTCGATGCAATCGACGCTGATATGCGCCCCGGTCAGTGGGAACTGGGTAGAATTATGATCGAACGGATTGTCCGCGCTGCCGGTGGGGTGGCAGGCCAGGCAGGCATTACTGTTGTACAGATATCCGCCGACGCCGTTGTGCTGGTTGTCTGTTTCGGGGTTGACATGGCAATTGGTACACGACACCTCCGCATAATTGGAAGGGTTGGTATGGCAATCGACACACTGATCCCATTCGCCGTTGTGGGCGCCGCTGTAGATGGGGAAATACTGCCCGTCGTGGTCGAAATTGGTCGGCGTCCAACCGGATTCATTATGGCAACTTGCGCAATCTGTGGGGAATTGTGCGGATTGGTGGTTGGGATTGGTCGTTTGGTTGTAATCGGTGTTGTGGCATCCGAAACAGGTATTGGGCGTATTGTTGTAATCCCCGTTGTGGCAAGCCGCGCAGTCGTTGGCGATCACGGCGTGCGCGCCGTTGAGGGGATAATAGTCGTTGTGATTGGCAAAGGTGGCCGGCATCCAGTCGGGCGCGGTGGTATGGCAGGTGGCACAATCGGTGGAGAAACCCAGTGTCGTATGACTTGGATTCGCCGTCTGGTTGAAATCGGTGGCATGACAGGCGGCACACTCCGTCGGCGTACCCTGGTATCCGTTGGCGTGGCAGGCCAGGCATTCCACGGTCGTATGCGCTCCGGTCAACGGGAACTGGGTCGTATTATGGTCGAAGGTGTTGGTTGCGCTGCCGTCCGGATGGCAGGCCAGACAGGCAGGGCTGTTATAGGAATACCCGCCGACGTCGGCATGCTGGTTATCGGTTTCGGGGTTGGCATGACAGGTGGTACACGTAAATTCACCGTAATCCGATTCGTTGGCATGGCATTCTGCGCATTGATTCCAGGCGCCGTTGTGCGCGCCGCTGTAAATGGGGAAATGATCGGTATCGTGTTGGGTATATTGGGCGGGCATCCAACCCGGGTCGGTGGTATGGCAAGTGGCGCAATCCGTCGGGAAGCCTGCGCTCTGGTGATTGGGGCTCAGTGCGCCCTCATAATCGGCCTGATGACAGGCAAAACAGGCATTCGGGGTGTTTGAATAACTGCCGCCGGTATGGCACCGGGCGCAATCCTGGATGTCGTGGCCTTTGGTCAGCGGGAAAAAATCGTGCACTACCTGGTCGGTCGACCAGTCGAACCCGTTCATGTCGTGGCAATCAATGCAATTGGTCGAAAAGCCGGCTTCCCTGTGATTCGGACTGCTTGTGGAAGCGTAATCGGCGGCGTGGCAATTGATGCAGTCATTGCCGATCCTTTCAAAGCGCAGCGCCGATTCGGAAACATGGCATTCCGAGCAATTGGCGGCGGCATGCGCCCCTAACAAGGGAAATCCGTTTGACTGGTGCAGTTCCGTGATATTATTGACCAGCCAGTTCTCGGAATTATGGCATCGAGCGCAATCCGTTCCGACGGTCTGGCTGTGCATGTCCGTATGGCAGGAAATACACTCGGCGCCGGCTTCGGAAAATACGAGAGAAGCATGGCAGGCCCGGCAATCAACGGTCTTGTGCCGACCGGACAAAGGGAATTCTGTTTTGTAATGGTTGAAATGGAACGTATCTTTTGACAACAGGGCGCCGGTCATCTCCGACCTGCGGGGTGAATTCAATTTATCAAAATCCCAGGAATCTGCAGGAATATCCCATCCGGTGGTTTTGTGGCAGGCCGCACAATCCATCTTCAGCGAAGGCCCGTGGGGCGACTGAGCGCAGAGGCTGGCAACCAGCCCGAGCAAACCGATTATTGGTGGCAGACGGCGCATTCGAAACTTTTGAATTTGTATTGGATGTAAACCCGGCCCGCTTCCCTGATCTCCTTGTGGCATTTGTCGCAGGCCACCCCGACGTGCTTGCCGGTCAGCTTGAAGGCTGTTTTGTTGTGGTTGAACCTGCTGATCTTCCAGTTCTCTGATCCGTGGCATCGGGTACAATCCGTAATGCCGTTCACCTCAAATTGCTGACGGTGGTTGTCTTCATGGCATGCGAAACATTGGTCCGGCAGGCCCTTGAATTTGCGTACGTCGTGTTCCCGGTCCGTAACGTGACACGCGCCGCAGGATTGGCGGGTATGCGCGCCGGTCAGTTTGAATCGCGTAGCGGCGTGATCGAAATTGTGATTTTCCCGCCAGCCGGTGCTGATATGACAGTTCTCACACGCCTGGCCGGGGTAGAATTTCTCATCGATCTCGGTACCGTGTACGTTGTTGTGACAATCGATGCATTTTTCGCCGATGTTCCGGAATTTCCATTCCTGCTCATCCTTCTTATGGCAGGCAAAACACGGCGTAGCCGCATGCGCCCCGGCCAGGGGGAATCTGGAGCCGTTATGGTCGGCAATGGTGTAGTGGCTGACCTCGAATCCATCGACCGTATGGCATTTGGCGCAATCCGGCGCGACCACCCTGCCGGCGGCAAACTGGTTGTCGTGGTAGTCCTCATGGCAGTTCGAACACTGAAAATGGGGCAAGGGGTCGAGGAAATTATGGGTATGGCATTTTTTGCAATCGACCGCCTCGTGCTTGCCTTCCAGTTCGAATCCGGTCATGTTGTGG
Source organism: Lewinellaceae bacterium (assembly GCA_020636325.1). GTDB lineage: Bacteria > Bacteroidota > Bacteroidia > Chitinophagales > Saprospiraceae > JACJYC01. The sequence goes on along the minus strand of JACJYC010000018.1, from coordinate 119,687 downwards.
TTGAAATTATCAGGCACGCCGGCGATCCGGAAGGACTTTTCATCATGGCAATTGGCGCATTGATTGCCGAATTTGCCTTCATGGACATCCTCATGGCAGACCGCACAATTGTCTGTACGTACGCCTTTGCGGTCCTGGAAAATATCGAGGGGTTCGGCTGCCAGGTTATGGCATGCTTCGCAGCGTACCTGGCGGTGTTTGCCTTTTAACGGGAAATGGGTTTTGCCGTGGTTGAAATTCTTCAGGCCGGTGGTCTGGTTGAAGGATTGTTCGACGTGGCATTCTTTGCAATTGGCGCCCAGGTTGTTGTTGTGAGCGTCTTCGTGGCAGCTGTTGCAATTGCCGAATTCCAGACCGGTGAATTGTTGGAACGCCTTGCCGTTGCGGACTTCTTTCCGGTGGCATTCGATGCAGTCGACGGTCTTGTGCTTGCCTTCAAGACCAAATTTTGCCTTGTCGTGATCAAACCGGCTCGCCGGAGTAAAGGCATCGGCAGTGTGGCATTTGGCACAATCATTCGACAAGGTTTTCTGATGGTAATCCGTATGGCAGGTCAGGCATTGCTGTTCGAGCCCAAGGAAGGTGGTCCGGAGGTTTTTCAGGCTCCTGTCTTCAATGTTGTCCGGTTTGTGGCACTCCCGGCAGTCCGTCTTTTTATGCGCGCCTTCGAGTTTGTAACCGGTCAGCTCGTGTTTGAAATTGTCCTCATCGAATCGGACCATGTCGAAATTCCGGCCGTGGTGATCACTGTGACAGGCGGCGCAGCTTTTTGACTGGACATCTCCGGAGGCGTGGTAACCGACCCGGCCGTCGATCCGGCTTTTGATCTCCTTATGGCATTCCAGGCATTTATCATTGGAAACCTTCTGGCCCAGCACATGGCACTTGGTGCAATTGGACAATCCCTCCAGATCGGCATGCGCCTTTGAAAGGTCACCCGGTGACAATTGGGCAGCCATCCTGCCCGCGAGCAGGAGAACTATAGGGATGATATGCAGGCCTTTTATTTTCAAGCCCGGATAGTTGTTAATTTTTGTTTGTTGCTCTGTTGATTTGTTGATTCAAATCAACAGATACTCAAATCAACAGATCAACAGATCGTCTTCACCTATGCTTCTTCATCGTATACCCGAACCGTTTGGTGATCCTGACCCCGGCCTTCTGCAGGAACTGGGTCGGCAGTTCACCCCCGGCAAAGATGTAGACCTGGTCGTTGGGGAGGGCGATTTCACGGCCATCCGCCAATTTCATGATTACCTGGTGTTTTTCTATTCGGATCAGGTTGCTTTTGAATTCGACCTTTAGGAGGTCTTCCTCTATAGCGGCCTGGATTTTCTCGCGGTTTTTGGGCTTGATCCGGTTGAACGCCTCTCCGCGGTAAGAAAGGGTTACCTTGTTTTGCGCGGCAAGGGCAAGCGCCGCTTCGATAGCGGAATCTCCGCCGCCCACAACGACGATTGCCTTACCGGAGATCTGTTCGGGTTCGAGCAACCGGTAGGCGACCTTTTCCGATTCTTCGCCGGGAATATCCAGCTTTCGCGGCGTACCGCGCCGGCCGATGGCCAACAGGATATTTTCAGCTTCAAATGCTTCTCCGTAAAGGGTTTGAACCCTGAAGCGGTCGCCATCCATGGTAATGGAATCCACTTTTGTTTTTTCCCGGATCAGAATGCTGTTTCTGGAAAGGGCTTCGTGCCATAATTCCAGCAGTTCGGATTTGCTGGTATCGAACAGCTTCACCTTTCCGTACTGGGGCAGGTCCATCGGAGCGGTCATCACCACCTTGGAACGCGGGAAAGTATAGACCGTGCCGCCGAGGGTGTCCTGCTCCAGGGTCAGGAACTTAAGGTTGTGTTTCTTTGCCGTGAGAGAAGCCGAAATGCCTGCCGGTCCGGCGCCGACGATGATCAGATCGTACGCAGCGCCGCCTTTGTGGGTCATCTTGCTGACCAGATTCTCCACAGCCGCAGCCCCTTGTTCAACACTGTTCTTGATCAATCCCATGCCGCCCAACTCACCCGCAATATAGATCCCGGGCACGTTGGACTCATAGCTCTGGCTCACATGCGGCAGTTCAACCCCGCGTTTTTCCGTACCGATGACCAGCGTAATGGCCTCCACCGGGCAGGCGTGAAAACACGCGCCGTGCCCGATGCAACTCGACGCATTGATGAGGGTCGCCTTGCCGTCGACGATGCCCAGAATATCCTTCTCCGGGCAGGCGGCCACGCAGGCCCCGCTGGAGATGCAGGTACTCAGGTCGATCACCGGATGCAAGGATACCGGCTCGTGCAGCCCTTCCTGCCGGGCCACCTCTATCTTGGCTTCCACCTTTTGCGAAGCTTTTTTCAGCTTGCGCAGGTAAGCATAGATAATAGCGGCACAGAACAGGAAAGCAACTGCATAAATAACAGTTTGCTCTGCTAACATTTTACTCCTACATTAAAAGATCCACTTGAAACCGAAGGTCAGCACCACAGCCACATGGATCACCAGAAATACCAACATAATGAGGGCAAACGGCAAATGGGCTACGTGCCAATACTTAAACAGGTTTTGCATGGACTGCAATCGCTCGATCCGGTTGTTGAGCGAAAGCTCGTTCCTGATCAGTTTGGACACCTTGCGGATGTCCGGTTCCGGAAGCCGGTTTTCCCGCAGACTGCGTTTCAACCTGCTGACGGTTCGCTGATCTTCAAAGTACTTGTTGATTACCCCGGACATCAAGCTGCCTTCCCCGGTGCGAGCCGGCAATTGTGTAGACTCCAGGATAGCCGTGTAGCTCGATTCGTCGAGCGTATAGGAGTTTTTAAGGATGGATTCAATATTGATTTTCATTCCCTTGACCTCGGCCAGGCTTAATTCCCGCCCTTCGATGGTCCTCGGGATCTGGATGTAAATGAACCGGCCGATCACCCCGCTGGCGACCACCGCTACCATACTCCAGAAACTGACCGAAACGATCCCGCCGAATTTGAATGCCGTATGAAACAGGATCATGATCGGCCCCAACGTGCACAAAAAAATATGGAATTCAAGCCAGTATTTCAATCTGCCGAATCTGGCCAGAAACCCGTATCGCTTGCGTGCGATGTACCCAAAAACACCGATCAGAATGAGCAAAGTACCGATGATTCCCAATCCATGACCCATGACCCCGCTGGGCTTGAGCATTGCATGGTCGGCATGGTAAAACCGCTCTTCTAAACTCGTACTGTAATAAGAAACGCCCTGGTAAAAAAGGTAAATTGTGATCACCACAACAATACCGACCAGTGTGAATACATAGATTCGGTGGGCGTTTTGGGACATTTTCAGCGCGTGTTTGACACTACCAAATTTAAGTACATTGAACTGAAATTCAAAAAGGCAAACTATAATTTATAACAAATCTAAATTTAAATAAAAGGAAATGTTCGAAATCGGCCCTTTCCCTTGCTGAAAACGGCCGTTCTCCGGAGCGGGATAAAAAAAAGAATGTATTTTTTTTAATTTCAACCGGCATAAATACAGGTCATTCTTCCCCTAAAACCACGGCCTCGCATACCAATGCCCGGTCGTTGCTGAGGGCATTCCATGCGACTGCTCCGCAATATCCCGCCGGCAGATCCAGATCGGTCCAGGCCCAGGTGTTGTCGTCGTGGTTTACCGGGGAGGCCAGCACCGCCAGCGACTCAAAGTCGATGCCCAGCCCGGCGCCGTCGGCTTTTGCAACGGCTTCCTTGCGCGCCCAAAGCCTGTAGAATGCCTGTTGGGGCGAATGATCTTGCTGTATTTGATCCCATTCAGCGGCAGAGAAGGACGACTGGTAGCTTTCCAGGTCGGGTTCAGCCTGCTCCTGGACGTCTATGCCGGTCTGCACACCGGCGCCCAGCGCGCAGGCCACCAGATGCCCGGAATGGCTGAGACTGACCCCAAAATCGGGGTGATCGGACAAATAGGGTTTTCCGCTTTCCGAAAAGGACAGGTCGGGAAAGGCATCAAACCCCAGTTGATTGAAGGCTTTGCGCAACAGCAGCCGTCCGAACAGGAAATGGAGCTTGGGTTTGAGCCGCGTCATAAAGCCCAGCCTGAGCTGCTCGTCCCCGGAGAGCGATTGTGATAACAGTTCGATGCGATCCGGTTGAAGATCGGCGGGGATAGGACCAAAAAAAACGTATATGGATCGATGGTCTTCCGTCATGGCTGGTATGGTCAGTAAGTTGTGGTCATGTTTTCGTCCACGCAGATGATGAAATCGGCTTTTCCCTTGTTTTCATCCGACAATTTGCCGGTATCTTCCTGAGAAACCGTCGTGACCGTGCTGCACGCGAGCGCCGGATTTTGCTGCTTCAGGTACCAGCCGATGCCTTCGTGATAGTCGGAGTGGAATGAGCCGTTGTAGTGGATGAAAAGGTTGCCTTGCCGGTAGTTGGCCAGGATAAAGTGGGCCATCGTTGCATCTTTGATCGCCTGGGCCATCACGAGCCTGGGGCTTCCGTGGTCGCCCATCATCTTGAGGATGTCCTTGTAGGTGGGCAGTTCGGGGTCGAATGCGATGGGCAAGGGTGCGATCCACGATTTTTCCTCGTCCGACAGGGTGTCCAGGGCTTCGAACCCGCCGCGGTGCACCAGTGAAGCATACCGCCGCGGGATATTGGTGCCGATGAACGGTATCTTGTTGGTTTTGGCAAAATCCACCAGCGGAGCGTAGTCGGTATCGTAGTTGGGCCAGAGCCGGGCCGTCGTATCCAGGCCTTTTGCGGTGATCTGGCCGCTCAGGTATTGTTCCAGTTCATCCTGGTTGTCCCGTTCGATCATTTCAGCGCCGAGGGTCAGCGGGCGCACCTTGCTCAGGTCGTTGGTTACCTCGTATTGCAGCCAGTGGGAAATGGGGTTGTTGTGGTATTCTCCAAACAGGATGATATCGCTCCGCTCGAGCGTCTTGATCATTTTTTTATAGGATACCTTTTTCCCTTCGCTGTTGTATAAGACATAGGCGGGCTTGGATTGACCGTACCCGCAAATCGCGATCCCGGTCAGGAACAGGGCGATGACAGATTTGAGCATTTCTGTGTTATTAAGTTTTGCAGTTAGTGCCGGCCATCTTTCCTTAATTCCGGCAGATGGCTTCGCCCTTCAATTCGCAGGTCAGGCCGGCGTGTTTAGCGTCTGCGCCGAATGACAACCAGATAACCGGCTGCGGGGCGTTTTCGCTGATCCTGTGCAAGAGAATCCGGGCAAATTTTCGGCATGAAGATAGCACTTCCGGAGTACTTTCTGCCCGGCATCGCATATTTTTACGCTAATCCTGTTTTTGGCCATTAATCCTTTTCAAACCGGCTGACCCAGTTGAGCGCCGCCTGCATGACCGGGTCCTTTCCATCTATGTTGCCCGGAGTAACAGGCATATCCGGCGGAACCGGCCCGAAAAAGCGCTTTCCATTCCGGTCGGCCATGATGGTGGAGGCCAGCATCATGCGGGCGCCGTCCGGCAGGTCAAAATTGCCGTTGCCGGTGGTCAGCCCCCAGGTGGGTTGCCCGAACAAGCGGGTTTTCCCGTTCCCGACGAAGGATATGGCGACGATCTCCCCGGAACTGCCGGTCTGGTTGCTGATCAGCACGGCGATGGGGCGGGCATGGGGCAAGGTGACCGGGTGGGTCGGGGTGATCTCGCGGCGGCCATCCCAGCCAAAAGCGTCGTCTTTATAAGTCCAGCATTCCGAACCGCCGTTCACATCAAAAAGACAACCCAGTTTTTCTCCTGTGAACAACGGTCCGAGCCCGGCGATCATGGGGCCCATGTTGCCGCCGGTATTGTCGCGCAGGTCGACAATCCAGCCCTTGATGTTCGATTTGTCCAGGTTTCGGAGGATATGCTGCAGGCTGTCTGCGTACGCCAGGATCCGTTTCGGGTCGCCGCCGTGGAAATAGGGGACCCAAATGTACCCGCAATCCGCGATGATCTCCGACTTCGGATACACCAGATCGGCTGGATTGGATTCGCCGTTGCCTTCCCAGCTCTTTACCTCTTCCGGCGTCATGAAAAAGGAATGGTGGTCGTGGAGCTCAGCAAGAAGGTAGGTAACGGCCAGGTGGCAATCAGCCGGGTTACGGGCGGGCCCCGCTATTTTCAGGGCCTGTTTTTTCAGGGATCTGAAATTGACGGAATCCTTGCGCAGGGAATGGGTGGAGAGCGTATCTATCACGCCGGAAAGGTAGGTTTTCGCCAACCGGCTGGGTTTCCGGCCGCGAACAGGCACTAGCGCAACCTCGAAATCATCGAACCAGGCCTTGCCGCTGCCGTACAGGATGGCGCCGATTTTGATTTTTGCCGCTTCCGGCGCACAGATCGCCGACAGGGTGCAGGTTGTCCAGTCCGTATTGCCGCTGATCCAACTGAACGATCCGTAGCCCATATCCCTGTTGAACAGCAGCCGGTCCTCCTTGTCGTAAATGCCGATGTTGAGGCCGGCGCCTTTCCCGGTCGCGCCTTCGGTACGGATTCGGCCGGAAAAGGTCAGGATCTTCATCTCCCGTTTGCCTGTAATCAGCGCAGCCTGTTCTGCAAATCCGACGCCTCCGTTCCTGGTTTCGATGAGCATCGCCCGGTTACCGGTTGCCGTTTCATCCTGCCGGATGGTCCTGGCTCCGCCCCAGGATTTTTGCCAATGGCATAACCCGGTGATGGAATCCGTACAAAGCCCCTCCATATTGAGATTCTGGAATACCTGGGCGTGGAGCCCGGTGCAACTACAGAAAAGGAGCAATACAAGCTGGTATTTTCCCAAATGCATAGCAGTCGAAGTTTGGTGATTTTCGATTGCAAAATAGGGAAACCGGGAGATAAGGACCTGGCGTCTTACGCTATTGCGGAAATCCGGGGATGGATGCGGCTTAGGGGTATATGAACGGTTACCAGACTTTGATCCTTAATTCACCTGCCGGGTAAACAATAATTACACCTCCAATTTACCGCCCCTGTTTTCATGTGAAACCAATCATGTGGAGGCAGGGGCGGTGTATTGAATAGGGGTTTAGGCGCAATAGCGACTATATAGAATCGGGTAATAATGACTATAGGACCATTTGCAATGAAGGTTTTGGGATAGTTTGGGTTGGGGGAATGGGGTAGTTCTCGACAACAGAGAGAAGAAACGAAAATTGACTAAAAACCGTTATTTTTGCTGAACGAATTTCAGCAGACTATGGATGAAGAACTTCAAACTAAGCTATTGCAATATCTCCTCCCCTACCATCCTGTTAGGATCGGTGTCTTTGGTTCATTTGCCAGAGGCGAAAACAAAAAAGGCAGTGACTTGGACATCCTCATCAAATTCAAAGATCGTGTTAGTCTTCTTAAACTGGTTCAGATTGAGCAAGAACTATCAGACAAATTGGAAATTCCTATTGATCTAGTGACAGAAAACAGTCTGAAAAATCCTCGCCTGAGAAAATATATTGAAAAGGATCTGATCACTATCTACGAATGAAAAAGGACGACCGGATATACCTTGACCACATTCTCAAGAGCTTTTCAAAGGTAGTCGAATACCTGGAGGATGCAGACTATGAGGCATTTTTGGCCGATGAAGAAAAACAGGACGCGATTATTCGGAAGATTGAGGTTGCAGGTGAAGCCACCAAGCGTTTGAGCCAGGAATTGCGTGAAAAATACGATCAAATACCTTGGCGGGCTATTGCCGGAATGCGGGATAAGTTGATTCACGACTATTTTGATGTTGACCTCGATACGGTGTGGGAAACGGCGACTAAAGACATCCCCAACCTGCTTCCGGAGATTGAATCGATTGTAGAAGAAATGAAATAGATTCGCATACCTGAATGGCGCAATTATGCTTCGACAAGCAACTCAGCGGCTAATCAGATTTGACCCACTTGATCACCTGCCGATCACCTGCGACGGTCAGTTCCAGGAAGTACAGGCCTGCCGGCAAATGATTGAACGACGCCAGGGAGATCTCATTTTTACCCGGGAGAAGGCGATAATTGAACAGGGCCTTCAAGCCGGTCGTTGAAACTGCTGCAATAACAGCCGCCGTTTGTTCCGGTACGAAAACCGACATCCGCGCTTCTCCTTTCGAGGGGTTCGGGGCAATAGATAAATCAGTCAGGACTCTTGATCCGGGTTCCTGAAAGGTGGCCACGTTCATTGGCGTTACCTCAATGCGCACCTTCCGGATCGACTCCCGGTATACGGCGACCTGCGGAATCACGACCAGCGAATCCGCTTTTACAACGGCATTTCCGCTTTGGAGGACCTCATTGTTGTTTAGATCAATGACTTCCCAATGTACATTTTCCCCGGCAGCGGGTTTGAATTGTTGCGGTTTCCGGACGGCCAGGTCGGCGGTCAGTTGGTCGTATGGGCAATTGTCGTTGGCAAAAGGCGCGCCGTCGGTCAGCCAGGCGGTGACTTCCCACCGGTCCGGTTCATCGATGACGGCATCCGGATCCCAGTTGTGCCAGCCGCCCCAGGTACCCCAGTTATCCCCGTCGCCGGTATTGATGCCCGGCATACCGGCTCCCGGATCGTTGTTTTTAGGGTCGAGACGATGGTTGAAAAATGCAGGGAAGGATTGTTTACTGTTGAAAAGTTCCTGGTAGGCAAGATTATCCCTGAAAGTTTGTGCGCTGATCTGGTAACCCTGTATCCAATGGAATCCAAGCGTTTCGTAGGTATGCGGCCGTTCGTCCCAACTGATCTGTACTCCCCACCCGAGGCTGTCGGCCGCCCGGTACTGCGCTACGAGATCGGGCCCCCAGTGCATACGGCCGTTATTGTCGTTTTTGCCTGCCCATGTTCTGAATAAGGGAAGATCCCTGGCGCCGGAAATCTGCGTGTTCAGATCAAAGACTTCATTGATCCGGACCGGAAGCCCGTCGGGATACCGGAGATTGGTCGGCAGGTTGCCTGCCACGGTGCCCAATACGGGGGTAATGGTTTCATCGTCTTGCCGACGGAATCCGTTATTGAATGCGCAAACGGTCGAAAATTGTTCTGGTGCGAGTTTGCCCAATGCGGCTGCCCCGCCTGATCCCATACTGTATCCTTGTATGGCAACCCGGTCGGGGTCAACGCGATAGTTTCGGATCAACCAACGATTGGTCCAAAGTATCCTGCGTTGGACGTAATTGACCAGCGTATCACCCAAATCTGCCCGATAACCGGGATCAAATGGATTGTGGAATTTTGACCAGCCGAACCATTGGGTACGGGCCGGAGAAAAAAGGGTGTCTCCGGCCTCAAGGGTGAGGTGAGGGAAATCATCATTGTGAGAAACGGAGATTCCTTTCAGCGGAATAATGTTGAAATGATCGGTGGTTCCGGCAACATGCTGTATCGCCGAACCGCCGCCGCCATGAAGCCAGTTGGTGCAGGGAATCCTTTTGGCGCCGGTCGTATCCATGGCCATGGCCTCGCTGACAATAAACATAGCGGGCATTCCATTTTTATAGGCATTTGCCATCACTGGAAAATCGGGCCGACCGGCTTCCTGATCTTGTCTGCCCAGTAACCATAAGCCGTACCAGTTGGTCTTGAAACCTTCCTGCGTGACCAGGGAATGCTGCAGGTGACAAGCTACAGGGTCATTGACGGGGTCGTAAATATAGGTCACAGCGGAGTCGGTTATATTTACGCCCGCCGTAACGCCCGTTGCGCCCCATTTCGCAACTGCATAATAGGCAGAACCGCCGGACATGACGGTTTCGACAAAAAGCGCTTCCCCTTCGGCCAGCGTATACAGACTTCCGTCAGGCTGAGGAACCTTGTACCGAAATCCGGGATTGCCGGTCTGGCTGATGAAAGCCCCCGGAAAGTATTCGTATGCAAAAGGCCTGCCGATCACGGTAGCCTGGGTTGTATTGGTAAACGGTTGGGCTTTTTTGTAAATCCCGAAAGTCTGCGGGTAAGGCTGTTGAGTCTGCCAAATGATCCAGACCTGGCCCTGTGCATACCAGGCCCGCACATTGGTCTGCGCAAAGGCGACCATTGCCAGCAACAATCCGGAAAGGATCAGAACGAGTTTTTTCATAGGTGATTACGCACTTGGATGAGCGCCAAAATTACGGATCGTTTCCCGGAAAAAGCTTATTGATTGTCAGATCCTATTTTCCCACCTTCATCGCCACCGGATCCCAATGGATGATCCTGTTTTTGAAATAGCTGTCGTTGCAGGCAATGGACGGCGCGGCGGCCCGAAAGCCCACCTCCGGGTTTTCGATGACCGGCTTGTTCATCCGGACGCCGTCCATGAAGTTGTTCATATGTTCCAGGTTGGGGTTATGTCCTTGCGGCACCACGTATTCCACGGGCGGTTTTTCAGGGGTCTTGCGATCGGCCTCCGACCAGGTTTCGTTGTATTTTTTCATCAGTTCCTGTTGCATGGCCTCAGGGTAGGTCGAAAGGGCGTCCCATCCGCCGATACCCGGCGCTTTGGGCATAATGTTGTGTTGCACTTTCACACCGCCGCCGCTGTACTCCATGAAACCTTCGTCGCCGATGAACCGGATCTGGTTTTTACCACCGGTACCGGCTGCAAAGTTCACCCGGATCATGAGCTGGAATTGCGGATGGTTCGGGGTCTCGGGGTAGTTCATGACAGCGACCATGACGTCGGGTACGTTCCGGCCGTCCTTCCAGTAGCTCAATTCGGCCGTGGAGGCGATCATGGTCGGGCCGTAGGAACCCGTGATGGCGTGGATGCTGGTGAGAAGGTGCACGAAGAGGTCGCCGGCGACACCGGTGCCGAATTCGCGGTAATTGCGCCACCAGAAGAATTTTTTGGGATCATAGGGCGATTTGGGCATGCCGGCGATGTAACGATCCCAATCCACTGTTTCGGGAGAACCGTCGGTCGGCATGGTATATTGCCAGGCGCCGAGGGCGCTTTGCCGGTCGTAAGTGGCCTCAATGCAGTTGATCCTGCCGATCTCGCCGGCCTGGAAGAGCTCGCGGGCCTTTTGGGTGTGCAGACCGCTGATACCCTGGCTGCCGACCTGCATGGTCCGGCCCGATTCGCGCCAGGCTTTGACCAGGGGGAGGCCTTCTTTGATTTTCTGCACCATGGGCTTCTCGCAATAGATATGCTTGCCCTTTTTGAGCGCGTCAACAGCAATCCGGGCGTGCCAGTGGTCAGCCGTAGCCAGGATCACGGCATCGATATCGGATCTTTCGAGGATTTCGCGGTAGTCTCGGGTGACGAATAGGTCTTTGCCATGAAGTTCCCTGAGCCGTTCGAGGCGACCGGTGTAGAGATCGCAGGCGGCGGCCAGTTCCACACCGGGGACTTTGAGCGCGGTCTGAAGGTCGTTATGCCCCTGAATACCGGCTCCGATGAGGGCTATGCGGACCTTGTCGTTGGCGCTGATTCTTTTGGGGGCTTCAAGTACGTGGCGTTCGTAGGTTTCCTGCGCTGCGAGGTCGCTCAGGGCCGCTGTTGAAAGGAGGAAGGAAGATGCGCCGATCTGGCGAAGGAATTTTCTGCGGGTGGATTTGGAACGGGCCATGATGGTAAAAGTTGGTTGAAATGGCCAAAATAGAAAAAGTAGCGTAAAGGGACATGGAATTTTATTTATTCCTTACTTCTTTTTCAAAGAACGACAAGGCGCCTTCCATCATCCATTGAAACTTGGGATTGGCCACCGGCGGATAGGAAAGCTCATTGTCAAATTGATCGTTGAGCAAAATATCCTTTTCCAGCGGGAGGCAGGCGTGTTCGACGGATTCGGATATGATGACCGAAGCGCCGTTGTCCACGTGATCTTCCATGAAGCTGATCAGGCCGCCGAGCCTGGCTGTTTTATCGTGCGCGGAATGGGCGGCAAAGACCGGTATCTTCACCCTGGTTTTTTCCTTTCCGCCGTCCAGTCGCCGGTTGTTCTCATTGACGATATTGCCGACTTCGATGCCGCCTGTAGCCGACATCTCGGGATATTTATACGGATCCCGGCCCTCGCCTTTGGTTTCCCCTTCGATCAGTTTGATGATGGTTTGCAAAAATCCGAGTTTGCTGGCCGCCTCATTCAGGTCGCCCAGGCCGATAGCGGCCGAAAAAAGGAAAAGGCCGCCTGAGATCAAACCGCTTTCATCCCGAAGGACCTTGTTGATGCTCAGTGCGCCGCCGGTGGAAAAGCCGCCAATGGACAGGCGGTCCCCCAGGAAGGCCGCCGTTTCAATGGCGTTGTCTATAGTGTTCTTCCATTGTGAATCGAGGGATTTGTCCTGCAAAGCCTCTCCCGGGTTTTTCAGGCCGTGGGCGGGCAGCAGCGGCATCACCACATTCAATCCGGCTTCGTAAAACCTGCGGGCCACCGCCTGAAGGTAGTACGGCGAATCGGTGTAACCGTGGGTCAAAACGATGACATCCGCCGTTTTATCCCCATGGTGGAATATGCGGGGGCCGTTATCCGCTTTAAGATCGCTGTGGTCAAACAATACGGTATGCTTGAATCCGGGGGTCTCGGGGGTAATTACGGAGACGGACCCCAGCCGGTCGTCATAGTGGGATCGGAATCGTTGAATGGCGGTTTCAATGGCGGAGTTCATGTGAAATTGGTTTTGGTGCCGGCAAAATAATGGTTTTTGGTTGCACCCGGGTTTATTTCGGCATGGTTTGTGCCTATTGGCTCTTTCCTTCCTCCGGGTTATCGGGACAGAGCGCATCAAAATCCGCCTGCTGCAAGATTGAGGATTGCCCCGCAAGGCGGGTCAGGTCAATTGCCTGTTGAGCCCGATCCTGGTTAAAAATTCCTTGCATCCCGCAGATCAACCCGCACTTCTCAGGGCTCCCGATTTCAAAACAATAATAAAAACTTTATGTTTTGTATGAAAATATTGTTTCATGATCGCGACATTGAAAGGTGCGGGCAAGCAGTACAAGTCCGGCGACCAAACGATTGTGGCGTTGCAGCCTACCGATCTGGTGCTGAACGAAGGTGAGCTTCTGCTGATCATGGGCCCCTCCGGTTCTGGTAAAACCACGCTGCTTTCCCTGTTGGGTTGCGTTATTTATCCCAGTTTCGGGGATTTGTGGGTGGACGGTAAACAGGTCAATAAGCTCAAGCCCCGTGAATTGGCGGCGTTACGGTTAAATGCCATTGGGTTCGTTTTCCAGAATTTCAACTTGCTTGCTCCGCTTTCGGCTGAAGATAATGTTGCGATGCCGCTCAAGTTACAAGGCGTCGGGAGAAAAGAGCGCAAACAGCGGGTCAACTACGCCCTCGAACTGGTGGGTATGACCGACCGCAGGAAAAATCTTCCGAAACAACTCTCCGGCGGCCAGCAGCAGCGCATCGCTATTGCCAGGGCATTGGTGACCAATCCGAAAATGGTACTCTGCGATGAACCTACCGCTTCACTGGATAAAAACTCACTTGGGGTAGTGATGAAAGAACTTCGCGGGCTTGCCGATTCCGGCAAATCGGTGGCCGTGGTCTCCCACGACCCGCGCTTGATCCCCTACGCACACCGGGTGCTTGAGGTGGAAAACGGAGCGATCATCAGCAATCAGGAAAATGAAAGCCCGGACGAAAAATAGAAAAGCAAACAAGCCGATGAAAAATCTAATCATTTTGCTGTTCCTCTTCCCCCTGTTCTGGTCCTGCACCAACGGAAACGACCAGGTTGCGGATCAACACGATGGGGGTATGGCTGCTGATAGCGCCTCGACTGATCCGATCACGGTGCCCTCGGATGTATTGGGCATTGCCGTTATTGAACCGGTCGGCCGCATTGTGCAGGTTGCCGCCGAATCCGGCGGAATTATCCGGGAAGTACGGGTTGAGGCGGGCAGCCCGGTGAAAAAGGGCGAAATAATTGTGGTATTGGACGATGACCTGGAGGCTGCCCAGCTCCGGCAGGCCAATGCCAGGGCGGCCACCCAAAAGGAATCAGTGGAGGTAGCGCGTGCCGATGCAGCAGTACTGCAGGTGCAATTAGACAAAGCCCGCCGGGATGTGGAGCGCAACCAGACGCTGGAACAGGGGAATGCCCTGACCCGAAAAGAACTGGAGGACAGCCGTGCGCTTTTGGAGGAGCTCGAAGCCAGGCTTGCCGGCCAGAAAGTTGCCGTTGTTGAGCAACAAACCCGTTTGGCGGAACTGCAGGCAGAGGTCGCCTATTACCAGACCCTCAAAGACAGAAAAAGGGTAAAGGCGCCCGCCGATGGCGTGTTCCTGACGGTAGATGCCAGACCCGGAGAATTCTTGTCCGAGAATACCGTTGTCGGCCAGTTTGCTCCCAATGGCAAAACCATGGCGCTTACGGAAATCGATGAACTTTTTGCCGACAAGATCAAGGTCGGCCAAAGGGCAACTATCCGACCGCAGGGCCGCAACGAGATCCTGACCGGAGGCACGGTGATACTGGCATCGCCCTACCTGAGAAAAAAATCACTTTTTACCGACAGTGCCAATAACCTGGAAGATCGGAGGGTCAGAGAGGTGAGGGTTGAACTGGATGACCCCTCAAAAGTCCTGCTCGGCGCTCGCGTAGAATGCCTCATCTATATCGGAGGTGAATGATGGATCCTCAGGGATTGAACGGACATCTGCCACAACCCTTGATCAATAACAGCTATGCTACAAACAGCCATTCGATTCATACTGTACGATAAGCCGAAATCCATTGGAGCGGCGGTAGGAATTTTCTTTTCCGTTTTTCTGGTTGGCCAGCAGGCAGGCGTATTTCTCTTTTTGACCAATTCGATCCGTAACCTGGTGGAGAGCAACAGCAGTTATATCTGGGTAGTGGATGCCAGTACGCGGGATGCCAACAGGACGGTACCCCTGGATGTGCGCATCGGCCGTCAGGTCGCGACTTTCCAGGGCGTGAGGCGGGTCCATGAAGTGGTGGTCGGCGCCGGCTCGGTGCGGCTGCCCAACGGAGAAACCTCCGCCCTTTCCATCATCGGGGTTCAGGTCCCCAATTTTGCAGGACTCTGGAACATGCAACCCGGAACCCACCGTGAAGACCTCCTGCCGGAAGGAGCTGTTTTTCTGGATATTTTCAGTCAAAACCTGAAAAATGTCCGGATCGGCGACTATTTTGAGATTAATGGCCATCAGGTATTCAAAGCCGGAGAGACCCGTGCGACCCAGGGGCTCGGCGTTGACTATGGTTTTACCACGCTTGACCGGGCCAGGGTCATAACCGGATTTGCACCGGACAAGGTCAGTTTTTTCCTGGTGGAACCCCTTCCAGGCGCCGATAAGGCTTCGATCGTGCGGACCATCAATGCAGCGATACCTTTTGCAAGGGCCTGGGACGGCCAGGCCCTTTCCGACAGCACTTTTCGGATTGCAATCAAGGAGGGGGGCTTTGCTTCCACCTTCGGTTTCCTCATTCTTTTTGCTATCGTTGCCGGTTTTGTGATCATTGGCCTCACCTTGTATTCGGCGGCTATCGACCGGATCCGGGATTATGGCACACTCAAGGCGCTGGGAGCTACCAACAGCTATGTACGCCGGCTTATCGTGGTGCAGGCCTTGATCTTTGCCATTATCGGTTATGCCATCGGCAGGGTAATGGTGGAAGGGTTTCGCAGTCTGCTGGCTTCTCTTGGTTCCATTTTCAGTTTTACCCTGCCGATGGAAGTGGCTTTGTTCCTGATCACCCTGTTCATTGCCGTCGGGGGGAGCCTGTTTGCGATCCGGCGGGTCAATTCCCAGGAGCCGGCTGCGGTTTTCCGGCAATGATCTCCGCTTTTCACCAAGCAATTGTATTTAAAATGAGAAAATACCTTCTTTTAGCTGTCCTGAATAGTATGACCGCGCTGTTAAGCGGTCAATCCCTGACCCTGGCTGAGGCCATCGCCCTGAGTGAGCAGAACAGGCCGGAACTGAAGTCGGCAACATTGGAAGTCCGGCTGGCCGAGCGTCAGAACGAACATCTTCGTGCGGAATGGCGCCCCAGCGTCAGTCTTTCGGGGGATCTGCGTTGGAACACCCAATTGCAAACCAGTGTGCTGCCCATCGGCGAATTCGGTCTGCCCAACGTGCCTGCGGATGAGGTCCGGGAATTCAGGATCGGAACGCCGTTTAATCATTCCTTCAGCCTGCAAGCCGACCAAAAGATCTTTGACGGGACCCGGAAGACCAATCAGATCATCAATGATCTGGACACTGAAGCTGCCCGAAACCGGCAGGAAATCAGCAGGGTTGATATCCGGCAGGCCGTTGAAAAGGCCTACTATGCCGCTGTTTTTTACCGGGAACAGACCCGGCTAGCAGCCCAATCGGTTGAAAATGTTGCGGCCCGCGTCGATATGCTCAAAACCCGGATAGCCGGCGGAACCGCCATCCGGGACGACCTGGATCGCGCCCTCCTGGACCTGGATAACGCGAAATATGCCCTTGAAAAATCAAAGCGAAACCTGGCAGTCAGCCTGGAGAACCTGCGCTATCAGACCGGAAGCGACCAGGCGGTAGAACCGGCGGAAGACCTCCGGTCGGTCAGGCAGGCCTTCCTGGAATCGGATCCCGGCGCTGAGGCAACCGTTCGCCCTGAACTGGAAAGCGAGGCCATTAACTTTCAGGTACTGGCGTGGAAAGAAAAACTGGAAAAGCAACGCAATCTTCCGGTGGTGAGCGCCTACGGCAATTACTCGGTGGTGCAACTGCACGATCAGCCCAACCCCTTTGCCGCCGGCACCTGGTTTCCGTACAGCTACATCGGCATCCGGGCCTCCATGCCGCTATACGACGGCCGCCAATCGCGGCTCAGGCAGGAAGATCTCCGGTTGCAACAGATGATCAGCCAGACCGAAACAGCGCGACTATCCGCAGCTTTTGCCAATGAACTGGCCAATGCCCGCACAAATTTTGACCTGGCCGGCCAAACCCTCGAGCAGACCGAGAAAAGCCTCGACCTGGCGCGTCAGCTGTTCGATACCGATCAGGTGCGTTTCCGGCAGGGTACACGCCTTTTGTCCGAGTTGAAAGATACCGAAAACCGGGTCCGCGAAGCCGAAGAGAACTACCTGCAAAGCTTGTTTGACTTTCTGGTGGCAGGCCTGCAACTGAAAAGAGCCGCCGGCAAGTGATCTCAGGGCTTCACCGGGATTGCAATTGGCAGCTTATGCGTCCATTGGAAACAGGGCGCAATCTTACTTGTGCTTTACCAGCCATTCCAGCGCCCGCTTAAGTACCGGATCACCGGCGCCGTCTGATCCGATTGGGATCACCTCATCCGGCGCGATCTTTTTGCCATACAGGTTCAAATCCCTGTCGGCATAAACGGAGGCGGCAATAAAAGCCATCGCGCCGTCGCTGAGTTTGAAATTCTGATTGCCGGTGGAATAACCGCCGGTCGGCTCGCCGAAGGACCGGGTATTCGGCCGGCCGCGGAAGGCCACCGTGACCACTTCTCCCGAGCTCGACGTCTGCGGACCGGTAAGGACAGCCACCTTGGGGTCGGGCTTAAGGAGTTGGTACGGCATACCGGCTTGCCGGATCAATTGACTGCCGGAATAACTGCCCCCGTTCCGGTATGACCAATCAATCCTTGCCTGATTGGCAACGAAGTATCCGCATACCCCTTCTCCCAGTACAGGACCGATACCCGCCAGCATGGGCCAGCAATTGCCGCCGGTATTCGTGCGCAGGTCAAGCACCCACCCTTCAATAGCCTCGCTGTCGAGCGAACGGATCAGGTTCTGCAGGCTGTCGGCAAAGGCCTGCTGGGCCAGGGAGTCCCCCAGTGCAAAGAAAGGCATGGAAATGTAACCGACCGTGCCGTCGATAACCCGTCCATGGCTGTATACCAGGGGCGTCGGTTCGGCATCTCCGGATGACTGGTTGGTTTCCCAGGCTTTGACCTGATCCGGGTTCCAGAAAAAACTGTGGTGATCATTGAGTTTGGTGAGTACATACTGAATAGCCGGATAACAATCGGCTGTGGTCTGGGCGCCTTTAATCAGTTGGGAGGCGTATTTTTTAATAGCCTTGAAATCGACAGAATCCTTATAAAGGGCATTTTCTTCCACAATATCCAAAAATGCCGAAAGGTATTTCCGGGCAGACCTCCGGGTTTTGCCCCGGGCGCTGCGATCCGGTTCCACCTCAAAGCGGTCGAACCAGATTTTTCCTTCAGCCGCCAACTGACCCCCGATGCAGATCGTATCTACGGTGGGGTCAACCAGGATTTCCAGGCTGTATCTTTTCCAACCCGCTGTACCGGCGAGCTGTTTGTCGTACATGTTTTTGGAGGAAACAAGTCTGGCGCCTTGTTTGGAATAGGCGAAAAGACCCGCAAAGCCTTTTTCGAGCTGTTCGTAGCGCATGAAGGCCGAAATCCTGATTTTGCCGGCGCTTTTGGGATGGAAGGCCAGTTTTTGGTAAAAATAACCGTCGGCGTTGCCCGAAAAATTGCCGCTCAGGCACACGGACCGGTTACCGGATTCAGGAGCGGCATTATCGACAGCAACCGGGATTTCTTTCCGGAAAACCCAGTTGGCCGGCAAAGCTTTTTCGGATGATTCCAATACCTCAAAGCTGAGATTTTGAAAATTTTGTGCGAAAGTGTTTTGCAAGACCGCCAGGAAGGCAAGCAACAAAAAGGATTTTGGCATACGATCAGGTTTTGATTTAGAACGCCAATATCGGCACTTTCGACCCAGGTGAGCGCCCGGATTTCTATAAATGCGGAAATGCGATGACGAACGCCGGTTCCCGGTTGGGAAGGGATCGGCGGTTGCCGGACAGGTTTTCAGTCGGCCCGCCCACTGCCGAACTGCCGGCTGGATTGCACCTTCCGATCCAATCCCGTATTTTTACCCAAAAATTCAACTTGAGAATACGCTCTCCATATTGGTTGTGTCAGATCCTGGGTTGGGGAACTGCCGGCCTGTATTGGTCCTATTTCACGATATTTCAAAAGCCCTCCCTGGAGGGAATCCTGGTTACGGTCATATCCGTAGGCACCTGCATCGGGATCACCCATGCGTACAAATTGTTTGCCCACCGGCATCAATGGCATCAGATGGGGATTGCTCAGCTGATACCCCGGATCCTGGCCGCGCTATTATTTTTAGCGTGCGCTTATACGTTATTTAACCTGTCGATCAATTATTTTTTTTGGAAAGAACCTTCCTATTGGGAGAATGCGGTCAATATTACTGCAGGCGGAATCCGCTACAATGCCATTTGGTTATTGATCTTCCATTTTTATCATTTTTCCCGGCGCAAAGGGAGCCCGGCCCTGGTGGACATCGATCAGGATGAATCATTTGAAATGCTGCCTTCCCGGGGTTTTAACGGACAAACGGCAGCAGTTCCCGAGCAAATTTTCGTCAAGGACGGGGAGAAGTGCTTTTTCATCCCCATCGAACAGATCGAACGGATCGAAGCCCTCGGCAATTATGTCCAGATCTTCTTTGACGGGCGCAAAGCCGTTGCCAAACGTTCGCTGGCCGAGGTGGAAGACCGCCTGGATGCCGGCCGGTTCTTTCGCGCCAACCGGGCTGCGATCATCAGCCTGAAACATATCGGCGCCGTAAAAGCCCTGTCAAAAGGCAAACTCAGCGTCGTCATGCAATCCGGAACGGAGGTTGTCCTGTCCGAACGAAAATCGGTACAATTCAAAGCCCAGCTTTCTTTATAACTACCCACCGGCAGGAACCCCTCAATTCCTCCCCCGACCGCCGTAGCTCATCAAGAGCGAAGGAGGTAATTCCTCCCCCCTCACTCCGGCTTCCACACCAAAACCCTGCGGGCGCCCGGCCGGCGGAATCGTATTTTGAGGCGGTCTGCCGTGACCTCCGTGACCGTCGCCCTTTTTCTGGGGCCGAAGATCATGGTCACCTGTCCGTTTTTCTCCGTACTCCAGGTCCCTTCCACAGAACCGAACAAGCTGGGATTAGCGGACCATGCGCCGCTTTCCGAGAACTCCAGGCGCATATTTTCCGGCAGGGTTATGTGTTTGCCGACGCCGCTCATTTCGTCGCTTGCCAATACCCATTTATGGGTCGTCAGGGTATTGGATGCACTTTGCCCCGCACCGGCTGCCAGGATGCAAAAAAGAAACAGAATGGAAAAAATTGCTCTCATGTCGGTTATGGTTTTGAATAGGGATGCCTGAATCCCGGACCTACCCCTATTTCGACCTCATCCCCGGGACCGTTCAGAATTTTGTGTCAACCGGATTTTTAGCATGCGCAGCTTGCTAAAAATCAGATCTTTGCGTCTTTGCGTCTTTGCGTGAAAACACTGTTTTGAACAATCTCTCATCCCCCCGTCCGAAGAAGCTACATGCAAAGGCGGCCTCTCACCCCTCTCCCCCTCTCTCCTCTCACCCCTCTCCCTCTCCCCCTCTCTCCCCTCTCACCCTCACCCTCCCCCCCCCCCCACCCCCCCCACCACTCCTCCACCTCATCCCGGTAATTCTTCCCGATAGGCAGCAACTGGTCCTCAATGCCGACCTGATTGCCCTCAATAAACCGGACTTTTTTAATCGCAACGGCATAGGACCTGTGGATCTGGCGGAACAGGACGGCCGGCAGCTGTTCCATCATGGCGGTCAGGGTTTGTTTGCACATATAGTTCTCACCGGCAGTAAAGATGCGGGTATAGTCACCCATGGCCTGCAGAAAAAGGATCTCCTGGTGCGGAATCCGGTATTGGCGGCGGTCGGCGCGAAAGCTCAGATATCCGGGTTCGTCGGCCGGGGCGGGCGCCTGCAAGTGCCGCATCACTTTCTGAACGGCAACGGCAAACCTGGCCTGGCTGATGGGTTTTACCAGGTAGTCCACCGCATCCAGCTCAAAACCTTCAGCCGCAAATTCCGGATAAGCAGTCGTGAAAATAAAAAGGGGAGCGGGTTTCAGCATCCGTGCCAGATCGGTCCCCTTGAGCTCCGGCATATTGATGTCCAGGAACAACAGGTCGACGGGCCTGAACTGCAATTCCTGCATAGCGGCAACCGGGTTGGTCGATTGGCCGGTAAGCTGCAGAATAGGGGAGGCCTCCACATGCTTTTGCAGGATGCGGATGGCTAGGGGCTCGTCGTCCAGGATGTAACAGGTTAGTTTCATGGGTTTATTGGTTCATTGTTGTTATTGTTTTATGGTTGGGCGTCCGTTGGAGGGGACCGTTCAGCTCTTTGCGTCTTTGCGTCTTTGCTTGAAAACACTGTTTTGAACAGTCTCCGTTGGAGCGGCCGCAGCTCCAAAAGAGCGAAGGCGGCAAATCACCAAATCAACAAAAAAAAGCTTCCCCTTCCGGTCAACCACCAACCGGTGCCGATCCGGATAGATCGCATTCAGCCGTTTTCGGACATTCTCCAACCCGACTCCGCCCACTTCCGGTGCGTTCGGCGATGCTTCGGGTGTGGTGTTCTCAATCCTGAAGTTGAGCTCATCGGCGGCAGCCCGGCACCCGATCCGGATCCGGACTTCCGTTTGGTCGCCGTGCAGGCCGTGTTTGAAGGCGTTTTCCACCAGCGGCAGGAACAGCAGGGGCGGCACCTGATGGTCCTCCAGATGGCCGGTCAAATCCAGTTCGATCACTGCGCGGTTTTCCAGCCTCAGGCGCTGAAGGTCCAGGTAATTCTGCAAAAAATTCAATTCCTGTTCCAGCGGGATGAATTCGGTATTGCATTCGTAAAGCGTGAAACGGAGGTTTTGGGACAGCATCAGAATGGCTTTTGCGGTCCTTTTGTCCTGGTCCAGTGCAAGCGAATAGATCCCGTTGAGGCTGTTCAACAGAAAATGGGGGTTGAGCTGGGACTTCAGGTTTTGCAATTCGATCTCCTGCAGGTCTTTTTTCAGCTTTTCGATCCTCCGGTCCTTTTCCCGTACCAGAAACCAGCTTTTGGACAGCTTCAGCAAACTGCTCAATGCCCAATAAACGACCATGAACAGCAGAATATCCCAAAATCCGTAGTAGGCGATGAAATAAAACCCGCCGATCTGTTCGGCCGGTATGTAGCGAAAGAACAGGATATTGAACCAGGTGGCTGACAGGATCCCCCCGATGCTGGCCAGGAAGTACAGCAAATACCGGCCCTTGCTGAAATAAGCCGGGATCAGCAACCCGATATTGAGGTATACGGCCAGGACAATGCTCAGGTGAAACAACAAGGCATAAACCCAGTCGGCGATATTGGGCTGCTGCTGGTAGGCAAACAGGTAGGCCAGTACCGCAAGGGAAAGGAGCCAGAACGCGAGGTGTTGCACCCCGCGGTTCCGGATGATATTTGCAATGGTTCTCATAATTGCCTGGTCAAGGTAGCCGGCTCCTCGAACGCCTCCGGTTCCGTTGCAAATTTGCGGAAAAATTCCTGTAATTCTTCGGTTGAAGCCGTCAGCAGGTACTGGTCGTTATCCAGCACCTCGTGTTTGATCCGGATCTTGCGGTTCTTGATGAGTTTTTCGAGGAAATCGCCGTTGAAGGTGCGGATGACCCAATCCTTACCGTTTTTCTCGATCTTGGCGAAGGAGTGGGTCGGCAGGTAGGGGGCAAAGTATTCCTCCCGGTCCTTGCGGACGAAATCGAGGAAGAAGTGGTCGTCCAGTTTTACCATGTAGACGGTAAAGGTGTCCCTTTCCTTTTGATCTTCGTTCACCAGGCTGACTTCATACGATGGGTCCTTATTGGCCTTGAAGGTCCAGGTGCCGCCGCTTTGTTCGTGCCAGGTGCCCAACAGGTCTGCATCATAGTAGATGGTATCCAGCGTGTACAACGGGTGCAGGGACGGGATGCACCCTGAAAGGCCCAATAACAACAGTCCGGTAAATAACAGCATGCGCTTTTTCATGATCCTTGGTTTTGGTTTTGAAATTTAGCGCAAACTACGGGCAGGATGGGAAGCGGGCAATTTTAGTCGTTGGAAGGCGGGATTGTGTCGGTGGAGGGAAATTTATGGCTTCTTTCATCCTTAATCAGGCAAGAGAGCGGGGTGAAGTTGTTTGAAAACCCTTTTTTCGCAAATTTCGTTATATTTAGAAGTTCAAAACGCTGATGTATGGCAACCCAGGCCAAAAAAATGACGTATGCCGACTTTCTGGAAATGGAAATTCCGGAAGGCGATACGGCTATTTATGAACTTATACACGGTGAAATCGTGAAACGCGCATCTCCAAACACTCCCCATCAACGGGTTTCATTAAAGTTGATCCGATATTTGGATCCTTTCATAGAATCCAATCATTTAGGGGAGCTTTTCCATGCTCCCTACGACGTTTACTTCGATGAAGAAAATGCCGGCATCCAACCTGATTTATTGTTCGTGTCCAACGAGCGGAGGCACATCATCAAGGAAAACAACGGCATCGTCGGTGTGCCCGATCTGATCGTGGAAATTATCTCCAAAGGCACCATGGACAAGGACCGGGTACTCAAAAAGGACCTTTACGAACAATTCCGCGTACCCGAATATTGGATCGCCGATCCGCGCAACTGCAGCATCGAGGTTTACCGGCTGGAAGGGGACCGGTACGGTTTGTTCTCCTTTGCAGCAGAGGAGGGTATGATCAAATCGGCTGTGTTGCCGGGGTTGGAGGTGGATGTCGCTGGTGTTTTTCCGGATTTCCAGGGGTGATCCTCCGGCGTTCACCTTGATAGGTTTTAATTGCTTTTTCCTACGCTCGAGACTATTCAGCATTTTGTGCCAACCGGATTTTTAGTATGCGCAGCTTGCTAAAAATCAGATCTTTGCGTCTTTGCGTCTTGGCGCGAAAACACTGTTTTGAACAGTCTCCTACGCTCAGGTTTTTGGCGACCACAAGGGTATGGCGACCACAAGGGTATGGCGACCACAAGGGTATGGCGACCACAAGGGTATGGCGACCACAAGGGTCGCCCCTACTGGCAACTTTTCACACCCGCCACCCACGACCGCGCCGCCGCCGTCAGCTGTCCGTCCTCGTCCGTTGCCCGGGAAGGCATGAACAAAGCGCCGATCTCCTCACCCCGGCCGATGCTGGAATACCTGCCCGCCGAACTGAACCAGAAGATTTCATCCTCGCCCTTGATTTCGCCCGGGTTGTTGGCGGGTCTTTCGTAATGAACCTGCCCGTCTGCGGCCCGGCGGTAAATCCCGGTTGGTACGGCATGGGCAACTTCCTCCGTCACGTTGTTGACGTGCAGGAAAGAAAGCGGCTCCCAACCCGATTCGTCCATGAAGAATTCGTTCAGCTCATTGACGTTCAATCCGTGATCCGGGTACATCCATTCGGCCAGGTGGACCAGCAGCAACGGGATCCCGTTGCGGGAAAAAGAGGCGTTGTTGATCAGCGGGGTGATACCCGACAGGCGCGGGTTCATTTCGCCCAGGTACAAGGTCCCGTCGTTTTTGTCGATCAGGAAATCGAGCTGAAAATACCCGCGGAAACCCACCTTGCGCAGTTCCTCGCCCATTTTAAGGGTATACGCCTGGGCTTGCCTGGAGATCTCTTTCGGAAAGGCGCCGGGATAGAGCTCGTTGCCGCACCAGCCGCCTTTGCTGATGGTCAGTTCGGGTAATCCCACCAGTTCGGGTACCAGCGGCGCCGTGACGGTGCCGTGCCGGGTCACGCAGGCCTCCAGGCCCGTACTCCGGCAATCGATGCGGCGCATGATCCGGATCTCTTCGCCGTTGGTCAGGTCGGCTGCATGCCGTTCGAAATCGGTTTCGTTATCGATAAAGAAAGTGGTGCTGCCGGAATTGCCGTACGGCGCCTGCAACACCAGCCGTTCGCCCAAATGCCCGGAAATTTGCCGGAGGTGGTCGTAGCCGGTGAGCGCCGACAGCAGGTAAGGTACGCAGGGCACGCCGGCGTTTTCGGCCATGCGGTTGGTATTGCCTTTGTGGTCCCAGTAGTGGCGCAGGCGTACCGGCGGCAGGCAGATCTCCACGCCGGCTTCGGCGGCGAGCAGCTCCGTTTGCTGATCCAGGATCCACAACAAGGCCTTTCCGCCGTTCCGGCTCCGGATGTGATCCCGGATCTCGGCATTGGCCAGCAGGGCGTTGTTGATCTCCTCACTGGAATGCTTGTGGTTGTAAATGAAGGACTTTGGCGCTACGATCCGCGGGTGCAGACCGCCGAAGGTATCCGTGGCGCAAAGGAATTCAACGTTTCCGATCCATTCTTCCATGCCGATGCCCGAAAAAAGGCACCAGTCGATGAAATAGACGGGCGTTTGGTTGAAGCGGAAAAAATCCCGCAGTGTGTTCGTGTTCAAGGAATTGGCCCTTTATCTTTGGGAGGCGAATATAAAGTATAATTTAATACGGAGAAGGCCCCGGCATTGTATTACGCACTTTAATACGAATTTTGTTTTTTTGTCTTTCGGCAGTTATAAAAAAAGGTGGTTGCAAATCAGGGTCAGCTGTAAGTAATCCTTCTATTGTTTAAAAATGGAATGCTGAGAAAAACGAACCAGGTCGCAAGTATATAACTCCTGTAAATTCATGATTTTGAGTGAAAATAATCTGACAAAAGTCCCGGTCTTCAGTTAGAATTACTCGTTCTGTTTGATTGCCAAGTCGAATGATTTCTGTATCGTTGCACCCTGCCTTCCGGATTCTTTGATATCGAGTACATTAAAGCCATGTTTCCTCAGGTATTCAACAAGGTCTGGATTGATGTTTTCGTCGGTCAATAGCTGAAATTCATTCAGTTTCATTTATTGGGGATTCAATTTCTATAAGTATTTCATTTGCCATAAAATTCGAGGCATACAAAATTGCCTCTTTTATGCTTTCAGAAGTTAAATGAGGTTATTTTTCAACAATATCCTGAATAGTAGCACCTGAAGCTAGTGGCGCGAAATTTAAGTAGCACCATAGTTTCGGGAGGCTATTTTTTCGACAGGCAAGGCGCGAGAAGGGAGCATAGCGGGACTCTGTGACCGCCGAGCAACGCAGCATGTCGGAAAAAGAGGCCGCGAAACTTGTGTGGTATCTAGATTTCGCGCCACTAGCCATTCCAACACAAGCTGAACACTAATGCGACTGCCTTTGATGATGGGCTTGCCGCCTAAGATAGCAGGATTCGATGTAATATGACCGAATTGCATGGTTGCTTTTTTACAAATTTAATGATTTTTATGTCTGATTGGTTGATATTTAGGTTTTGAATTCTATTTCCATTCTTTAATTGAAATACAGTATATGAAGTTGACCTTCTTGACCCTTTTTCAACTGGCTGCCGGCCTGGCCCCTAATTGCATGTTAGCCCAATCAGCAGACTCCACATCAGCTTCAGAAACCTTCAGCATAGTACTTGGCCTCGACAACGCCTTCGGCTTCAATCCGGCGGTGTACGGCAGTTTCGGGCTGGACCCGGAAAGCGGTATGTCTTTCACCTATTACGCCATTTTCTGGACAAATCCCAGCTACGGTACCTTCGTGGACGGCTCCGATCTTTGGCTTGAAACCGGGGCCGGCATCGGATTTACGGGCCTTTCCGACCGGCTGTACCTCAATCCCTCCATCGGCCTGACCCATGGCCGGCTGTTGTCCGATAGTCCGCGCGGCGCCCTGGCCGAAGGGATCGTGCCGTCCATGGTCGCCGTATTCAAGGACGGGATATTTGAAGCCGAAGGGTATTTTGCCTGGTATAAGGCCCTGCTCAATAAAGGCAGGAACTCCGGAGATTACTTGTTGTACTGGATTTTGCCGGGTATCCGGGTATCCAAAAGGGTGGCTTTGGGCCTGCATTACGAAGGGTTTGACCGAATCCGCCATGCCGGCGGCGATACCGGGAGCCAATACGCATGGCTCGGCGGATACCTGAAATTCAACCTGAGCGACCGGTACATTTTCCGGTTTTCGGCCGGCTCCAACTCGGCAAAGAACGGGATCTACAGCGACAGTTTTTACAAACTTGCGGTCACCGTCGGCCTGCCCTGACCGGGATCATTTTTTTAATGCCGACAGCAACTGGTCGGCCAGTTCCTCAACCGATTGCCGGGCTTCCCGGATCGCGTTGTCCACCCGCTTTGCTGAATCAGCCGGTCCCGGACGGATATCGGCCACCGACCCGATGGCGGCCAGGTACCAATCCTTCCACGCGGTGATGATCTTCGCTTCGTCCGCCGGCTGCTTTCCGGAGGCCACGGCCTGCTTGCTCAATGATAGTTCAGTGTTCAGCCGGTCAATCGCCGCCTGCCGGGTGTCTTCCACCATTTGAAGGGCCGTTTGTTCGTCGGCATTGACGAGGGTATAGGCCGCCGCCAGGGCGCCCGTGGCCACATTCTTCAGGGTGGTTTGGGAAACCTTGTCGATCCGGTCATTGTCCGTGTGGTAGAACTGGTCGGTGAAATGCCAGAGCAGCAGCCCCGGGATATCAGCCCGGATGAATGGCGTATGGTCGCTGCCGCCTTCAAACGGGTTGGCGTTGACCGCCCAGCCGGCAAATGTCCCCTGGGCTTTGAAGGTGCGCAGGATGAAGTCGTTGAAATAATGCGGCTTCATGTCTTTCAGCGTCATCGGACTTGCGCCCCACTCGGTGTGTTTGTCGGCGCCGCGGGTCCAGATGGCGCTGGGGTCGGGCATTTTCTCGATGAGGAAAGAACCGCCCGTAAGGTCCGTATTCTCACCTACCATATCCAGGCTGATGCCCCATTTGATCCCTTTTGCCCGGGTTTTGTCGTCCTGGATATAACGCTGGGTGGAAATGATCTCGTCGCCCCAGAGGAAAGTGATCGTCCGGTCCAGGTTCAGTTGCCCGCTTCGGATCAGGCGCGCGGTGGTCAACGCCATTTCCAGCTGAGCGCCTACGCCGGACGCATTGTCGTTGGCGCCCGGTTCCTGGATATGTGCGCTGAAGACCAGGCGCTGATCCGGCATTTTGGTTCCGAGGGCGTCCGCCACCAGCGTGAGTTCTTCGGATGGATAGATCTTGGTCCGGATCTTTACGGTTGCATTTACAGGTCCTTTGGCCAGTGCGGCCTTCAGTTTTTCTTTGGCGGCATAGGACATCGGAACCGCCCAACCGGGGTGGTCCTTGTCGTAGGGAATGCCCCTGAATTGAATGGAGGTGACATGCTTTTCGGGTTGCAGGTAATCCGGCATATCGTACGTCAGCAGTCCCAGAGCCCCGTTTTCAATGACGGCTTTTTTGAACAGCCGGCCCGGGTCCATTTCCGCGAAGACAATACGGCCTTTTACCCTGGCGGGTTTGATCTCATCCATGTTATGAATGAAAACCACGTCGCCAGTAACCCCTTCAGCGGGGGTAGAGGCGGAGTACATCGCGATCATGTTCCGGTTGGTGGAGGTCTGCAGCAGCGGGTCGCTTTCACCGGCCAGGGTCAGGGAGGCGTCCACCGGTTCCCAGGTCGGGTCTTCCATCGGCCGCTTCTCGATGCGATAGCGCAGTTGGTCGTTGGGGCCGGCTTTTTCCTCAGGTACAAAACCCGCCTTTTCGAGCCTTTCGGCCAGGTAACGGACGGTCGCGTCAAAACCCGTATTGCCGGCTACGCGCCAGTATTGTTCTGCAAAAGCCGTAGTTTTGAACGCCGTATCGCCGGTGACTTCAGGGCGGATCATGCCGAAATAATCACGCGCGGACGATTGGCCGTAAGAAGTGGCCTGGGGAGCGGAACAGGCGCCGGCAACGATGGCCGCGCACAGAAAAATGAAATATTTCATGCGGTCGGATGTAATGCGGTTGCGATAATGACATCAAATATAGAACATTGAAATCCATTCCTTAGAATGAAAAAACGAAAAAGAAAGAAGAAAAATAACCCATGAACGCATCGCCTGTTTTTCCGACTTCCTTGCACCAATCTGTCGCCGACCTTGCCGCCGGGTATTTTCACCAATTGCCGGAAACGGATACCGTTCTGGTCGTCAATTCCTGCGCCCGGGGGAAAGCCGTGCCGCAAAGCGACCTGGACATGGCCATACTGACCAACCTGGAATTGGACCCGGCTGCCATTGCCGGAATGGAGAACGCCTGGGCGGCTTTTCGGGACGCCCAGCCGGTTTATGATCAATTCAGGCGCTCCGGCCGGTTCATTCAACTCCACCTGGATGTGATCGACGGCCGGTTTGAACCCCTGGACTGGGATGACGGCGGCGGCCCCGATTTTTTTGAGGTGGAAGTCGGCAACCGGTTGTTGTACAGCGTCCCGTTGACAGGGGCCGGGCCTCGTTATCAGGCGCTCAGACAGCAATGGTTGCCCTATTACGGGGAAGCGCTCAGGATAAAACGCCTGGAAATGGTGCGGGAAGCCTGCGCCCATGACCTGGACCATGTGGCTTTTTACGAACAGCGGGACCTCCATTTTCAGGCCTTCGATCGCCTGTACAAGGGGTATCAGGAGTTTCTCCAGGCCCTGTTCATCGCCCGGCGGACCTATCCGATCGCCTACAACAAATGGATCCGCGATCAGGTGGTGGACATTCTGCGGTTGCCCGAGTTGTACCCGCAATTGCATCAGGTGATGCTGGCCGGGAACCTGCAAGGCGGGGCGCTGGGTAAAAAAGCGGAGCTGCTGACCAGGTTTTTAGATGATTATTGCACCTGAATTCCCTATCTTGCCCATTATTCCAAAACGGAAAAACCAACACCAATGAACCGCCGTACCAGCCTCAAAACCGCAGGCCTGATGATGGGCGCTGCCGCCTTCCCGGCAATCGCTTCCGCCTTCCTGGAAAGTTGTACCCGCATCAGATCGGATCAGGCCGGGTGGACGCCCCAATTTTTGACCGCCGAACAAGGCAGCCTGGTCGAAATCATGGCGGATACCGTCATTCCCGCAACGGATACCCCCGGCGCCGCCGACGCTATGGTCCAGGTGTTCATCGACCTGTACGTTCGCGACTGCTATTCCGAAAAACAACAAAATGCCTTCATCCAGGGGTTGGAAGGGGTGGAAAACCGGGCCGGTGACCGCCACCATAAGTCCTTCGGCAAGCTGTCGCAGGATGAACGAATTGGCATCCTGACCGAGATGGAACGCGATTACCCGGAATTCAGCGCCATGTTCAAGTACCTTACCGTGCTGGGCTATTTCACTTCGCAGGAAGGCGCTACCAAGGCCGCTGTATTTGATCTGGATCCCGGCCCTTTCCAGGGCTGCATCGATCTGGCCCCCGGGCAGAAAGTGTCCGCGTTCAAGTATACTTTTTGATTGTTGTTTATTGTTGTTTATTGTTGTTTATTGTTGTTTATTGTTGTTTATTGTTGTTTATTGTTGTTCCTAACCAACAAACATAAACCATCACAAACCACCATAAACCACCATAAACCATCACAAACCATCACAAACCATCACAAACCACCACAAACCACCACAAACCACCACAAACCACCACAAACCATGATAAACCATCATAAACCACCACAATGTCCAACACCTACGATGCCATCGTTGTCGGCTCCGGGATGTCCGGCGGATGGGCAGCCAAGGAACTCTGCGAAAAAGGGCTGAAAACGCTTGTCCTGGAGCGGGGCCGCAATGTGGAACACATCAAGGATTACCCGACGGCCAACCTGCCGCCCTGGGAGATCCCTTACGGCAACGAGCTCACCCAAACGGACCGGGAGGCGTATTTTATCCAATCCAATGTGTACAATTTTCGCCAGGATACCAAGCATTTCTTTGTCAAGGATACT
This sequence comes from Lewinellaceae bacterium, assembly GCA_020636325.1. Classification (GTDB taxonomy): domain Bacteria; phylum Bacteroidota; class Bacteroidia; order Chitinophagales; family Saprospiraceae; genus JACJYC01. The sequence goes on along the minus strand of JACJYC010000018.1, from coordinate 89,136 downwards.
GAAAACCCGTACCAGCAGGTGAAACCTTTCCGCTGGCATCGCGGGTACCAGGCCGGCGGCAAATCCCTGCTCTGGTCCCGGCATTGCTTTCGCCTCAGCGACCTCGATTTTGAGGCCAATGCCAAAGAGGGTGTCGGCGCCGACTGGCCTATCCGCTACAAGGACATCGAACCGTGGTACGATTATGTGGAGCGATTCATCGGCATCAGCGGCGAAAATGCCGGACTTTCCCAACTGCCTGACCAGCAACTCCTGCCGCCCCTGGAAATGAACTGCCTGGAAAAACAAATGAAAGAGCGATTGGCCAAAGCCTACAACGACCGGATGATGATCGTCGCCCGGGTGGCGGTACTAACCCAACCGCATAACGGTCGAGGCCAGTGCCGGTCGCGCAACCGCTGCTCGCTGGGGTGCCCGCATGGCGCTTATTTCAGCAGCAACTCGGCAACGCTGCCTGCCGCGGCCGCTACCGGCAATATGACCTTGCGGCCCTTTTCGATCGCGCACAGCATCATTTACGACGAACAAAAAGGCAAGGCCGCCGGCGTACGCGTGATCGACTCCGAAACCGGCGAAATGACCGAATATTTTGCCAGGGTGATCTTCCTGAACGCAGGAGCGCTGAACTCCACGCTCATCCTGATGAATTCGACCTCCAACCGGTTTCCGAACGGCTTTTCCAATGCAAGCGGCGTGCTGGGCCACTACCTGATGGATCACCAGGAAGCGGGCGGCGCCTGGGGCGGTACCGACGATTTTTCCGACAAGTATTACCTCGGCCGCAAGCCCAACGGCATGTACATCCCCCGGTTCCGGAACGTAGCGGAAAAACACCCGGATTACGTCCGCGGATTCGCCTATGAGTGTTATTCGCAGCGCAGCAGTTGGTCCGGCGCCGCCGACCAACCCGGGTTCGGGGCGGATTTCAAAAATACCATCAGCAAACCCGGCCCCTGGAGCATGTTCCTGGTCGGCTACGGGGAATGCCTGCCGGATTTCAACAACCAGGTCGCCATCGACAAGGACAATACCGACCCGCACGGCATGCCCATGCTAAAGATCAGCATGCAATGGGGCGAAAATGAGCTCAAAATGCGCAAGGATATGGAAGCCTCGTCCGTGGAAATGCTCGAAAAAACCGGCTTCAATAACCCTGTCGGTTTCCCCAGCGACCCGATCCCCGGCAGTTGCATCCACGAAATGGGTACGGCCAGGATGGGCAATGACCCCAAAACATCCGTGCTCAACAAATTCAATCAGTGCCATGAAGCCCCTAACGTATACGTGACCGACGGCGCCTGCATGGTTTCCACCGGCTGCCAGAACCCGTCGCTGACCTATATGGCGCTGACGGCCCGGGCCTGCTCGCATGCGGTGGAGGCGTTGAAACGGGGGGAGATTTGAAGATTTAAGGTTTTACATTTTAACGTTTACATCTTGCATTCTACATGATGAAGGGCTTCGATTTTCTCGTCGTCGGCGCCGGCATATTCGGCATTACTACCGCTATTGAACTGCGCAAGCGGGGGCATGAAGTTGCTGTATTGAACCCGGATCAGATCCCGCACCCGTTGGCGGCCTCCACCGACATCAGCAAGATCGTCCGGATGGAATACGGCACCGACCGGGAATACATGGACATGGCTGCGGCCTGCATGCCGGTTTGGCGGGATTGGAACGACTTTTTCGGTGAAACGCTCTTCCATGAAGTGGGGTTTGTCCTGCTTTCAGCTGCCAGTTTGGATGATCCCTCCGGCGGATTCGAGGCGGCCAGTTACCGGAGTTTGCTGGAAAAAGGCTTTCGGCCTGAGCGCATGGACCCTATGCAGATCGCGGGCCGGTTTCCGGCTTTTGACACGTCGGCTTATGCGGATGGTTTTTATCATGCAGTCGGCGGGTTTGCCGAATCGGGTAGGGTAGTGGAAGCCCTGACCGGATATGCCCGGCAATTGGGGGTATCCGTGTTTGAAAGGCAAACGGCTGAAAAGCTGGTGGTGGTCAACGGCAGGCTCCGGGCTGTGGAAACCCGGGAGGGCGAGCGGTTCGGGACCGGACATGCCGTTGTTTGCGCCGGCAACCATACGCCCTACCTCGTGCCGGATCTGATGCCGGTCATGAAGGTGACCGGCCATCCGGTTTTCCACCTCAAACCCAGCCGGCCGGAGCTGTTTGCTCATCCCGGTTTCGCCGTTTTTGCGGCTGATATTTCCAATACGGGCTGGTACGGATTCAGTCTGCACCCCAAGGCGGGGGTCGTAAAGATCGCCAATCACGGCGAAGGGCTGGAGTTGCACCCGGATCGCGACGAACGGGTCGTGTACCCATCGGATGAAGCCCATTTGCGCCGGTTTTTGCGGGCATCCATCCCCGCGCTTGCCGACGATCCGATCGTGTACACCCGGCGCTGCTGTTATACCGACACCCTCGACGGCCATTTCTGGATCGACAACCACCCGGAGATCGGCGGGCTGACCATCGGCTCGGGCGGCAGCGGCCACGGGTTTAAAATGGGGCCGGTGATCGGGGATATGATCGCAACCACGGCGGAAGGCGGCGTGCATCGATGGTCGGAGCGGTATCGGTGGCGGGAGCTGAAAACGGGTGTTGCACAGCAGGAGGAAGCGCGGTTTAAATTGAAGTGAAGGGACAGTACCTACAAATGCGTCCAGATTAACCTCAGCTTCCAATCAGGTTTTTGAAAATCAGATCTTAGCGTCCTGGCGTGAGAAATATTCGCGTGAACCGTTTCGAAGCAAGGTATCCCCGGCCGTTTTGACGGCCTTTAGGTAGCCTTCAACCCTGTTCTGGTTGATGTTTACTTTGCCAATCCGGCCCTGAATATTTTCCTGTAGACCATTGTAAAAACCACAACCCCTTCATTTCCGCCAAAGCCGCTCACTGATGATCCGGTCGATCACCTCAGAATAATAATTCCGGCTGACCGGGATGCGGAAGGAACGGATCAGGATCTCGTTGTTTTCGATCGAATCGATCCGGGATGTAGCAACGATATAGGATTTATGCACCCGCTTGAAAGCCCGGTTGTCGAGATTTTCTTCCATGTTTTTCATCGACAACAGCGTCATGAATTTCCCTTTTTCGGTAAAAATGGTGACGTAGTTCTGCATGGCCTGGATGAACAGAATATCGCTGAAAAAGATCTTTTCATATTTCTGATCACATTTAATGAAGAAATAGTCGGTTGGAACGACGACAGGTCCGGGTTCGCCCACCGACGGGCGCGCCAGCAACTGATGGAGATCCCGGGCTTTGTGGATAGCTTTTAAAAAACGGTTGAACGTGATCGGCTTCAACAGGTAATCCACGACATCCAGCTCATACCCCTCCAGGGCATAACTGGGAAAGGCCGTGGTCAGGATCACCAATGGCGGATTTCGGGCCATCCGGAGAAAATCTATGCCGTTCATCTTGGGCATCTGGATATCCAGAAAAACCAGATCCACCTCCTGTTGATCCAGCAGCTGGATCAGATCTACCGGGTTGTTGCCGATGCCGACCGAATGCAGGAAATCCACCTCCCGGACATAATTGGAGATGCCTTCCCGGGCCAGCGGCTCATCGTCTATTATTACACAATTCATCATCCTGTTGCGGATTTCATTTGCGGGGTCGGTTGTTCCTGAAGGTTTAAACGCAACATGACCCTGAAACTTTCTTCGCTGTCCTGTATTTTGAGCTCGTATGCTTCGGGATAGACCAGATCCAGCCTTCTCTGGACATTTTTCAAGCCGATCCCGCTGTAATGCATCCAGCCCGCTGAATGACCGTTTTGGCTTGTTTTGCTGTTGCTGATCTGGAAATGCAGCCGGGCGCCTTCAAGCCGGAGGTCGATTTTGATCCAGTTGGTCCGGTCCTTGAAACGGGATATATGCTTGAAGGCATTTTCCATGAACGGCATCAGAATAAACGGAGCGATGGTGAGGTTGCCGTATCCTTCGACGGGCATTTCCGCGTCGAGCTCGAAAGAATAGTCCTGCCGCAGTTTTTCCAGCTCAATGAAGTTTTCCAGGTAGGCCATTTCCTGACCCAACGGGATCTGGGGTTCGTTGCAATCATAGAGTTGGTACCGCAGCAAACCGGAAAATTTGGCCAGGGAATCGGAGGCCAGATCCGGGTTTTTATGGATCAGCACAAAGATGGAATTGATGGTATTGAACAGGAAATGCGGATTAAATTGAGATTTGAGGAACTTCAGTTCCGTTTCCAGGTTTTCCTTTTCCAGCAATTGTTGTTTCCGGCGGGTCTGCAGCCAGTTTTTCGCCAGTTTGATGCTCATGGCAAACGTCATGGCGGCTACCGTAGAGGGTAAGGAATTGTTTTTGAAAAGGATGAAATAACCGTCCTGTGCCACATTGTATAGTTCCTGCATGGTTTTGCCCGACCAGGCAGACCCTGCATAATACCCGATAACGATCAGCCAGGCGGAGCAAATGACCGTCATCAACACCAGACTGATGTACCGGAAATATTTTCCCTTTTCCAGGTACCGAGGGATCAGGAAATACAGGTTGAAATACACCCCGATCGCCTGGAAAACCACGTAAAAGGAAAATTTGAAGACATACGGGGTGGTTAATATGCTGTGGACCGCCTCCAGCGGATCGCCGGAATGCAGGGTCCACCACAGGTAATGGTAGGCCAACCAGAACGGCAGGTGGTAAAGCTTGTATTTATACAGCCAATGATATCGGGAAGGTCGATCTTGCAAGTTTATTTATTTGTTTGACGGTCCACGGCCCAAGGATTAATACTTTACAGGTGATCCCCGGATTGGGCCACATTTTAAACCGTCTCACCCATCCACCGTTAGCCGTCCACCGTCTACCGTCCACCGTCTACCGTCCACCGTAAAGCGTCCACCGTAAAGCGTCCACCGTAAAGCGTCCACCGTCTACCGTGGACCGTGAATCCGCCGCTAAAGTTAAGAAATGCCCTTCAATGGGCTGCATCCCGGAATTGAACGGCGCCCATAAATTGACAAATGGTCTTCAATTCTTGATGAATAGCGGATTTGGCCCGTTTTCCGCTGTTTTTTTCCCGGATGTCCGGCTCGTCAATATTCTGCTGCAGGTCAGCATATCCATTTCCTGCTCTTCCTCCTTCTGCCTTGATTTGGACCCGATAACCCGACAAAAGGGTTATTGTAAACCAATGATGATGAAAAGTATTTTGATCACCCTGATGTTTTACGGATTTACCCAGCAGCTGAATGCCCAGATCACCGGTATGGTTGCTGCTGAAGGCGGCGAAAAGATCCCTTTTGCCAACGTGCTTTTGCTCCAGGCAGCAGACTCCTCTTTTGCAAAAGGAGGATTGACGGATGACGAGGGCCGGTTTTTATTCGAAGAGGTTGAAAAAGGGCGATACCTGATCCGGATCTCCAACCTTGGATTCAGTACCTGGATCTCTCAGCCGTTTGAAATTGCCGGACCGGATATCCCCCGGGATTTTGGATTGCAGACCCTGCATGCCGAAGCCATCCAACTGGAAGGCCTGGAAGTTCGCGCCAGAAAAGGGCTGTTGCAGCAACAGGCAGAGGGGACGGTATTCAATGTGGAGGGCAGCGTAATGACCAGAGGAAGCTCGGCCTTGCAGGTCCTGGAGCGTTCTCCCGGCGTATTTATCGACCGGCGAAACAACGACATTTCCCTGAACGGACAAAACGGCGTCCTGTTGATGATCAATGGAAAACAGCTCCGCCTGCCGGTCGCGGAAGCGGTCAACCTGCTCAGCGGCATGAGCGCCGACAACCTGGAAAAAATTGAATTGCTGACGGCGCCGTCTGCCAAACACGACGCAGAAGGTAGCGCCGGGATCATCAATATCGTATTCAAAAAAAATGACCTGGAAGGCACCAACGGTTCTTTTTCCCTGACGGGCGGCCATGGCTGGGGCCCCAAAGGCGCCGGCAGCTTCAACCTGAGCCGTCAGCGCGGTGGAAACCGGATTTCCGGCGGTTATGCCTTTTCCTATGATGAAACCTACAGCGATCTGCATGGAATGGGGTCGGAGATCGTCCCGGCCCTGGGCGGCGACCTGGATTTTGATTTTAAAAACGTTTCGAAACGGATCCGGCGGAGCCACCAATTCTCCCTCGGCCTTGAACGCGACCTGGCCGCCCATTCGGCCATCGGCGCCAGCCTTTCCTATCAGTTTTCCAATGATGGATCCGGAGCTTTTAACCGGTCGCACTACGAGATCGACCCGGATTCCATGGTGAATATCCGGGTCAATATAGCCGGTCAGGATAAATGGAACCACCTGGTCTCCAATGTGTTTTTTGAAAAGCAGTTTGACGGCGGCGCCAAATTGAAGCTCAACGGCGATTATCTGCACTACCGGCACCAGAACCCCACATTGGCCGGCAACCAGTATTCCAACGGCCGCGGCGAACCCATCTATCCGCAGGGCGGCCTGTACGCAGAAGCGATCAAAGGGCATAGCCGGACGTCCATCCATATCGGCGTACTGAAGTTGGATTGGGAGAAAACCTTTTCATCCGGCATCCGCCTGGAAACCGGTCTCAAAGGTTCCTACGCCGAATCCGCTAACCTGGGCAGCCTGGAAAGGATGGAACAGGAAGAATGGGTAGCGGACGAACGGAGCCGGACCAATTTGCGGGTAACCGAAGGTATCGGGGCGGCGTATTCGTCGGTCTACCTGCCGCTGGGCACGTCCGCCAACCTGACCCTGGGCGCCAGATACGAGTACTGGGATCAGCAATTTGACGATACTACCCCGGGTCGCCGGTTCGGCAAATTATTTCCGTCTCTGTTTTTCTCGAAGCGGTTTTCGGAAGAAACACAGCTCCGGTTTTCCTATACCAAAAGGATCACCCGGCCGGATTACAACGACCTGGCCTCCTACCTGGCTTACAATGATCCCATTTCCGTCTATTCGGGTAATCCATTGTTGAAACCGGCAATTTCCAATCAATTCAAAGGGGGAGTCCAGTACAAGACCGCCAACTTCTCCGCCTGGTACGGCTACACGGATAACCCGATAGCCCGGTATCAGATCGTTGAAAATGCCGGCAGCGATCTGGTCATCATTTCGCCGCAGAATGTAGACTGGCAAAGGACCTACAATGTTCAGGCGGATCTGCCGGTGGATTTCAGCAAATGGTGGTCGGCCAACTTCGGATTGATTGCCGGTTACAACCGGTTCAAATTATCCTATACCCATGAGCCGGTCGAAGAATCTTTCTGGGCTTGCGGCCTGAACGGCAGTCAGACCTTCATCCTCCCTAAAAGATGGTCGCTGGAACTTTCCGGTTGGTACGTTTCCCGCCATTACAACGGCTCCGTCAAGGTCGGCGGGTTCGGTATGCTCAATGCAGGCGTCAAACACGAACTCAAAAACGGCCGCGGCAGTTTCCAGTTATCTGTTTCCGATCTGATGGGCTCCATGCGCATCACTTCCCACCTCGGGACGATCGGTAATGAGGCATTTCTGGTAAAGGCGGATGTAGTCTATCGGGCCGAATCGGCCGTGGCGCCGATCCTGAAGCTCACCTATTTCCAAAGTTTCGGGAATACCCAACTCAAAACCAGGACCCGGCGAAACGATGACCCTGAGGAGGAGCAGAGCCGGATCAGGAAGGAATGACCCTGGAGGAAATCCACGGGATCTTACATGTTTTTCTCAGGATCGTCTATTTCTTCCGAAGCCGTCCGGGGCGATATTTGTATCTGTAATCAATTAACATTCAAAAAATATGGATACGAATATTCAAAATTACATTGCAGCCACCCGTTCAATGGCCTGGATGCCCCTGACCGAAGAAGGAGTAGATACCCGGGGAATTTACATCAAACCCCTGCGGCGCGACGAACGTACCGGCCGGGCGCCGAGTTTCCTCCTGAAATTCGATCCGGGCGCACAATACCCCTACCACAACCACCCGGCAGGCGAAGAGTTATTGGTCCTGGAAGGCAGTTGCATCATCGAGGGTGTGGAATTGTCGGCCGGAGATTACCTGTACACGCCGCCGGGGTTCAGGCATTCAGTCCGTTCGGAAACGGGGTGTACCTTGTTTTTTATGGTGCCGGTGGAGGTAGAGATCCTGGCTTGAGTTTTGGGCGACACTTATTTATTCAGCGATCCTTAGCTGATTTTATTATTTTTGAAGAAATATAGTATAGCAATCTATCCTGAAACTAACCTAAAACAAATAATACTATGTTTCAGCGCGTTTTTTTCGTCCTGCTGATCTTTGGGGCGTTCCCAGGAATTTTGTCCACCCAAACCTCGGTCCGGATCGGTAAAACGACTGATGCGCAAGAAGATGGCGCCCGGCGCCGGTCGGAAATTGCCCGGTTAAATGAACGTGGCGCTTATTTTTTGGAACAGGAACCGTTGGACAGCGCCTTACATTTCTTCCGGATGGCCGAGGCCAAACTCGCCGGGATCCCGCCCACCGGACCGGGCGCCGAAACACAGGATCAGGACCAATATGCCCAAACTTACGACCATCTCAGCCTGGCTTTCCAGAAACTCCAGCGGCTTGAAAAGGCCATGCAGTACGCCAATCTGAGCATGGACCTCGCCATCAGCCGGTATGGAGAAAACAACCCGGTCACCTGCCGCAATTATTGCCGGATCGGGGACCTGTTTTTTACGGCCGAAGAATACCTGTATAGCCTGGACTATTACCAAAAGGCCGCTTATGTGCTCGAAAAACAAGCGCCACCGGGTACGGAGACGGCGGAAGGCAAGGCATTCCTGGGCGAACTCTATTACCGGCTGGCCGAGACGTATTCCCGCCTTTCCAGACCATTGAGCGAGGTGGAGCCGCTTTATCAAAAAAGCCTGACGCTGATGGAAGACGAAAGCAAGCGGGTTTCCATTCAGATCGGCCAATCGTTGAAAACAGCATTGGGATATATGCGGGAAGGGGACCCGGCCTCGGCATTGGAAACCTTCACCAGAGCAGACAGCCTGTGGAAATCGCATCAGACCGCGTTCGGAAAAGACAAATCCTTTCAGTTGCTGCGGGCCGAAATTATCCGCATGCGCGGATATTACTGGAAATGGCAGTCCCAATATGAAAAGACCCTGAGCTGCTATAAGGAATACGTAAGGATAACCGACAGCCTCGGCATTTCGGTCAGGGAGTGCTGGGTATTGAAAGTGTTAATGGAAATCGGAGAGATATACGGCCAGCGGGTGCGGACCTCCGAAAGCAATGCCGACTCCAGCGTCTATTTCACCCAAAAGGCCCTGCATAAAGTGTGCCGGACCTTTGACACGTACGATATAACCCGGGTTCCGGAACCGGATGATGTGATCAGTCATCCCTATACCTACGGTATCCTGAAGCAGTTGGCCAGGTACCATCAGCTCCGGGCCTTTGCATTCGGCGATGAGGCGGAAAAGATCATTGCATTGAAAACAGGCTTGTCCCTTTTGGAACTCGCCGACAAGCTTCATTCCCGCTATCTGGAGGAAGCGGCCGTCCTTCGGGGCGGGCGCCTGGGGAGCCTGATCGCAGGCAGCATGTTCACGTTTGACGCGGGAATGGGATTTTCCTATATGCTTTTGCAATTGGAACCCGGCCCGGACCTGTTGGAGACCGGCTTTTATTACCTGCAACGGTTAAAAGCGCAACAGATCCGGTTGGCCCACCTGAAAGAAGAAGCTCAAAAACTCGAAAACCTGCCGGATTCGGTATTGGAAAAAGAGCGGATGTTGCTCTCGGCTATCCAAAACTTCGAAAACCGGGTACACCAGGCCCGGAAGGATGCAGATGCCGCTGCCGTTGAGACCTGGCAGTACGATTCCCTGTTTCATGCAAAAAGGGCATACCGGAGTTTGATCGCCGGGTTGTCAGCGGATTACCCGGGGTATTGGAAAGACCGGTTCGCATCAAAACCGGCGACGCTGCAGGAGGTCCGGCAGGCGCTGAAGGCGGAGGAGGTGCTGGTGGAATATTCCGTCGACAAAAGCACCATTCGCGCCTTTATCATCGCCCGCGACGCTGCGCCTCAGTATATAGAACTCATTTCCATGGAGCCCGAAAAGGTGGAGGAAGCCTTCCGGATTGCCGACCAGCTCAATCAACTGCTCGGTAATTCTATCATGCAGCGGGAAAGCAGCCGGGCCAATTTTGTGGAATGGAGTCATCAGCTCTACGAATACTTTATTCAACCGCTGGAAGCACAGCTGGCGGGCAAAAAAAAGCTGATCATCATCGGCGACGGGCCCACCCATGTCATTCCATTCGGGGTGCTGCTGCCTACGGATGAAGTGAAATCCTTCACCGAGCTGGACTACCTGATCAGGAAATACGAAATCGCCTATCATTATTCCTCCACCTTGTTTGTTGCCGGCAGGAAAGCGACCTCGCCGCCCCGTTCCGGTATTTATGCTTTTGCCCCCGTTTACGACCGGCAGGAACTGGCGGCCGCCCCGGGCAGCATCAGGGAGTATAGCGCCGACTCAGCCCTGCGGGCCTTTGATGAGGACGGGAACTATGCCCCGCTGCCGGAGTCCGAACGGGAAACGAGCAGCATTATCGGGTTGTTCGACCAGCAAGGCGGCGCGTCCAACCGCCTGGCATTGCGGCAGAATGCCTCCGAATCTTCCCTGAAGGCGGCCCTCGGGGCGCCTTACCGCATAGTGCACATTGCCGGGCACAGCTATGCCGACCTGGAAAATCCCGGGTTTTCGGGTATCGCCTGCGCCGGCCTGGAAGCAGGCGACGAGGACGGCACGCTGCATGCCGGTGAGATCAACCTGCTCCGGATAAAAGCCGATCTGGTGACCCTGAGCAGTTGCGAGAGCGGATACGGCAAACCGGAGGATAATGACGGCCTCCTGGGCCTGAACCGGGCCTTCGTGTACGCCGGCGCCCCCAATGTGGTGTTTTCCTTGTGGAAGGTATACGATAAGGTCAGCGCCTCCCTCATGGTGGATTTTTATACCCATATCCTGGAGGAGCAAAGCTATTCGGAAAGCCTGCGTGCCGCCAAGCTCCGGGTGCTGGCCGATCCGGCTACGGCTTCGCCGCATTTCTGGGCGGCTTATATGTTGATCGGGGGGTGAGGTTTTGGGGGCGGATTGAAAAGGTTTTAGGTGTTTTACCACAAGCTGAAAGGCAACCTCAAGCTGCCTTTCAACCCTGTTTCCCGCCGGCTTATTGCTTGGTAGCAGTCCCGGTGCAATTCTCGGAGAGGCCGTTTAAGCTCGTCGTATTGGTATAAGTCAGCACATCCCCGTTAAAGGTACCGGTACCGGTGATGGTATATCCTCCACCGACATAATCAATGGTTAGGTTGTTGCCATCCAGGGTTCCGGTTACCGGAAGATTATACGCCCCAAAGTTTTGCAGGATGATCTCGTTTTCATTGCTTGAAGTACTTGGGCCGATCACTATTGGATAGCTGAAAGACTGACCTTCACAGATCTCGGAAACATTGTAGGTGCCGAAAAATTCCTGGAACTTACGGTACCAGACGGGAATGCCGTCAGCACCCATGGTGAGCACTGCGCCCGGGATGCCGACGGGTAAACGTTGCCAGGCCGTGCCGTTGTAGTAGGCCAGGTCGCCGGTTTGGGCATCGGCCGGGAGTTCGAGTTCGTTGGCCGGGTCGGCGTCAGCGTCGTTTACGGTGATAGTACCGCCGCCGTTGCTCAGGGTCACCTCCGCGCCGGTTTGCATCAGCGTCTGGATTTCATTGGTCGGGTCGCCGTCATCATCGCTGCTGCCGCCGTTGGCCGCGTACAGGGCGTAGGGTACGCTGAGCAGTTCGGAGGCGCCCATGGGCTCGTAGTCCGTGCCGCCCGCGGCGTCCAGGGAGATCGTAATACCGATCGACTGATTCCAATCGATGGTCGCAAAATCGCCAAAAAGGGCTGTCCCGCGGCCGATCTCCAGGTTGACCAGCCCGAAGGCATTGGTCGTGGCCGTGTGGGTTTCCCGGTAGATGGTGTCCTGGCCGAACAACTCGATTTGGAGGCCCACCTCCTGGTCAGGCAGCACCTGTCCGGCGGCATCGCGCACAACCGCCTGATACTTGAACGCCTGCGGCGCCTGGGCCTGGGCCATGAAAGTGAAAAGCAGCAAAGTGAAGGCAGCGAGTAATAATTTTCTCATGTTTAGTTGATTTTAAAGACTTTGAATGTTTTGATGGTTTTGCGGCCTTGGGTGTGCAGCCGCAGCAGGTACAAGCCGGGTGCGTAGCCGGACAAATCGAGCGTGCGCAACCCCCTTTCCGGTTCAACCGGGGAAGACCGCAGCAACCTGCCCGTCGCGTCGAATAACTCCAGGCCGAAGGCCGCCGGCGCTTCCGGCGCCTCCACATTCAGCCACCCGATGGTGGGGTTGGGATAGACCCGTACCTGGAAATCCACGGCCAGGTCCTCAAGGGCGGTGACCATCAGGTTGGTCTGGTGGAAGCCCTGGGTGAGCATCGCGGCGCCGGAACCATTGAGGGTTTCGATGATCGGTTCGCCCAGCGTCCAGCTCAGTTGGGCGTTCGCAGTGGCGAAGTGATCGCCAGCGGTGGAAATCACCTCCGGGCTGAGCGATTGCCCGTAGCTCCAGCCGCCGTACAGCATGCAGAAAAATAGCCAGCGTGCTTTCTTCATAGATATTGATTTTTGATTTCACCTACTCTTTCCAGGATTTTCGGTTTCCTCCTTTTTGGGCCGACTCCGTCGGCGAGGTTTTTTAAGGCTTACCCCTCCAAATTCCCCCTGAACCGGAAAAGTGACCGGGGAAAACCATTTTTTTTTGGGAACCCCGGAAATCAGGCAGGACACATTCCGGATTTCCGGAATAGTCGATAGGGTTAAACCATCACACGGAAAGGAGTAAAAGATGGGAGAGCAGCCACAAAGGCAAGGAAAAGGGATCGAAGCCGGAATAGCGCAAACACCGGCAAGGGCTATAAATCAAATCCAACGCGCCGGATTTATCTTACCGTAAACTTGTCCGTCCAGTAAATTTTTTCGGTTGCCGTATCTTCAATCAGGTAGTAATACAGGCCCGGGCGGAGCGTCAGCTGTTTTTGGAGATCGAACGGGTACACATTTTCGGAGCCCGGCTGAAATGGCAGCGGATAGGAGAAAAGCGGGCGGAATGCCTCGTAGGCTGCCGGGGCATTGGAGAAAATATGGAGGTTGAATGTTTTTTTGATCAGGTTGGTTTCGGAAGCGACCGTGCCGGCAAAACGAAAGTTGAAGGCGGCGCCCGGGGAAGGTAAAGCCGCATCCTTGGGCCGGTCGGTGATGTTCCACTGAAAATCGGCGTCGCGGAGGTTATTGCCGATCAGGAATTCCAGTGCGGGAAGCGGGTCGAAATTGGCGGCAACAGGGCCTTTGTCCGCGGGTTTTTCGGATCCTTTACCGGGTTGGCCCGGTTCCCGGCTTTTTTGCGGATCCCGGACCGGCGGTTTTTCGGTCTCCTCGGCCGCTTTCGGGGGCGCGGTTTCTTCTTCGTCCGGGATCTCCTGCACTGGAGCTGTAAGTTCTTCTGTCCGGGGCTTCTCCGGTTGCCGGCTGACCACCCACCAGCCGCCCAGCACAAGACACGGAACGAGCAGCCACCACCACTTTCCGCCGGGCCGTCGTTTTTTCGGCTCGGGTGTTTGATCGCTGAGCATCCGGAGGTTTTTGCGCAGTTCGTTTTCCGGGGTGTCGGCCAGGAATTCCTGCATTTCCCGGTTCAATTCCACCTCCCGGGCCAATTCAGGATCGGCCTGCATCTGCCGTTCAAAGGCCTGCCTTTCTTCCGGCCCGAGCTGACGGTCCAGATAGCGCTGTATGTCGTGATATGTCTTTTCGTCGAATGCCACACTAACAATTTATTCACTAAGCATTGGCCGGCGGTCGGTCAACCTCTCAAGGCGTTGTAATCCGGGTCGTTTTTGATCAGCTCTGCCAATTGCAGCTTGCATTTATACTTTTTCCGTTTGGCGTAATCTTCGGAATAACCCAATGTTTCTGCTATTTCCTTGCTGGACCGGCCGTTGAACAGCATATTCAGCGACTTCCGGCATTCTTCGGATAACTGCTGGAATTTTTTATGGAAAAGGGCCCATTTCCGGCTTTTCAGGAATTGCTCCTCCAGATGTAATTCAAAACCAAATTCCTTTTCCGCCGCAAAAGGAACCTCCCGGTTCCGGTTAATTTTTAATTTTTTCAACCAGATGCGTTTACAAATGCTGAAAAGATAGAGGTGAAACCGCGTAGTAAGTTCCAATTCTTTGTTCGACACCTTTCTGAAAATGATGAGAATCGCTTCCTGAAATACATCCTTTGCGTCGTCTACGGTACCTGAGTTTCTTTTTACGAATTTGATCACCTCCGGCAGCGACTCCCTGTATATTAACTGCAGCACCGCAAGATCGTTCTCAGCAATTCCCTTCAAGTAATCCACTTCCGGTTGGGATCCCATTGGGCAGACTTTTCCGAATTTTGTGTTTATAAAAACAAATGTACCCAGATTGCAAAATTAGGAATTAACTTCAACTTTGCTCAACGACCAGGTGAAGCCGAAACAATTGTCCGATATACAACTTACAAGCAACCCATGAATCAAACCTTCCAGATCTCCACCGACAAATCCCGTTTGGACATCCCCATGATCCACCAATTTCTATCCGTGGAAGCCTATTGGTGCAAGGGGATCCCGCTGGAAACACTTCAGCGCTCCATTGAAAACGCCATGTGCTTCGGTGTATTTTGCGGCGAGCATCAGGTCGGTTTTGCCCGCGTGATCTCCGACTTCGCCACGATCGCCTACCTGGGCGATGTTTTCATCCTGCCGGAATACCGCGGACAAGGGCTCTCCAAGATGTTGATGACCGAAGTGATGAACCACCCCGACCTGCAAGGGTTACGGCGCTGGATACTGCTCACCGGCGACGCGCACGGCCTTTACCGGCAATTCGGCTGGACGGACCTGGCCAAACCCGACCGGTGGATGGAACGGCATGATGCGGGGGTGTATGCGGGGGACGGTAGACGGTAGACGGAGGACGGGGCCCGACTTCGCCGAGGCTTCGTCGGGCGGGGGACGGTGGACGGTGGACGGGGCCCGACTTCGCCGAGGCTTCGTCGGGCGGAGGACGGAGGGCCCAGATTGCCAAGCCGGCGGGTTTGCCTGCGACAGGCAGAGGATTGGTAAGCTGAAGACAGCGGGCGGTGGTCGGGCATCCGGTGCATGGTCCAAGGATTGCCCCAACCCGATCGGCAATCCCCCGGGCCTTTAGGTCCGATATATATGTAGCAAGAAAATATGCCCCCGGCCCGGGCCGTTAGGTCCGGAAAATATGTAGCGACCGAAGCAGATTGAAATTGTCAATTCAAAATTTATATTTACGAACCAGGGAACCCCAAAAATTGGAAAAAACGGTTATTTTCGGAGGTCAACCTCAAAAAAATGCTGATTGATCATGCACCAACTGATCCGCGACGCCCGATCCTGCACGCTGTGCACTCCCCACCTGCCGCACGGCACGCGCCCCGTGTTTACCGTCCACCCGGCGGCGAAGATACTGATCATCGGGCAGGCGCCGGGGCGAAAGGTGCACGAAACCGGCATTCCCTGGGACGATGCCAGCGGAAAACGCCTCCGTCAATGGTTAGCTGTGGACGATGCCCTGTTCTACGATCCCGGGATCTTTGCCTTGCTCCCGATGGGATTCTGCTACCCCGGAACCGGGAAATCCGGCGACCTGCCGCCGCGACCGGAATGCGCCCCGAAATGGCACGAGCCCTTACTCGCCCTCATGCCCGATATCCGGCTGACCTTGTTATTCGGCCAGTACGCGCAGGAACGCTACCTCGGCGAACGCCGGAAAGCCACCCTGACGGAAACCGTTCAAAACTGGAAAAATTATGTGCCGGATTTTTTGCCGCTGCCGCATCCGTCGCCGCGCAATCAGATCTGGGAAAAGAAAAACCCCTGGTTCGGGGAGGAGGTATTGCCGTATTTGAAGGAGGTGGTTATGGGGGTGTGTGGAGGGGGATGATTGTTTATGGAGTTTATTGTTGTTCATGGAGTTTATT
The DNA here is from genome assembly GCA_020636325.1 of Lewinellaceae bacterium. Classification (GTDB taxonomy): domain Bacteria; phylum Bacteroidota; class Bacteroidia; order Chitinophagales; family Saprospiraceae; genus JACJYC01. Next base: position 73,098 of record JACJYC010000018.1, on the reverse strand, counting down.
GTTGTTTATGGGGTTTATGATTGTTCATGGAGTTTATTGTTGTTACGGGCGCAACAACAATAAACTATAACCAACAACAATAAACCAAAATCAACAACAATAACCCCTTAAAAAGAGCGTCGCGTTTTTTGGGACCCATTATCCCCCTTATGTCTTTGGGCTTATGCCGGTTTCACCTTGCGAATCAACCTGCGCAGGATCAGGAACACGGTAATTGTCAACATCGCCTAGTAAAAATTGTGGTATTTGTAATCAAAGGACCCAACTAAAACGCCGACCCCCGGGAAAGGTTACACGCCGATCTGAATTTTAACAAAAAAACTTTTGATGGAATTATTGCAGACCTGATGTTGATCTGTTAATTTGAAAAACGAAAGCCTTCGAATCACCAAATCAACAAGCACGAAGTACATGACCGAAGGGAATAATCAAATCAACCTCCGGCCACCGGGCGACGAAGCTTTCGGCGAAGTTGCCGGGCGGAGACTGCCACCCTCCTTCGCTGAAGCTACTGCGGGCGGAGACTGACACCCTCCTTCGCTGAAGCTACTGCGGGCGGAGACTGCCACCCTCCTTCGCTGAAGCTACTGCGGGCGGAGACTGACAACTGTCAAACCTCCTCCTCCACCAACTTCGCCGAGGATTTCCGCTTCGGGTTGATCAGCAACCGCAGCGACTGGTCGTAGGTGAAGTAGCTCCAGGCCCAGTTGATGAACACGATCAGCCGGTTCTTCACCCCCAATATGGCCATCAGGTGGACGAACAGCCACAGCACCCAAGCGAAAAAGCCCTGGAAACGCAAGCCCGGCAGGTCGGCTACGGCGAGGTTGCGCCCGACGGTGGCCAGAGAGCCCTTATCCGTGTACCGGAACCCTTTCTTCTTTTCGCTGTTGAGGTTTTTGCCCAGCAAAGCCGCCTGTTGCATGGCCACTTGCGCCACCTGCGGGTGTCCGTTCGGATATTTTTTATCCGCCGTCATCAGGGCCATATCGCCGATAGCGAAGATGTTGTCGAAGCCTTTGACCTGGGTGAATTCGTTGACCACCAACCGGCCGCCGCGGCCGGCCGCTTCTTCGGGCATCCCCGGTACGGAATTGGCTTTCACGCCTGCCGCCCAGATCAGGGTATGGGTCTCGAGGGGGTCGGCGCCCTCCAGCATGACCTGGCTGCCGTCGTAGTCTTTGACCATGGCCTTGAGCCTGACTTCCACGTCCAGCTTTTCCAGGTAGGCTTTTGCCTTGCGGGAGGAAGCTTCGGAATAGCCGTTCAGGACCTTGTCGGAGGCTTCCAGCAGCGAGATCTTCATCTGGTTGAAATCCAGCTCAGGGTAATCCTTGGGCAGGATGTATTTTTTCATTTCCGCCAGCGCGCCGGCCAGCTCCACACCGGTCGGGCCGCCGCCTACAATGACGATATTGAGCAGGCTTTTCCGGGTTTCAGCGTCCGTTTCGTTGAGCGCCAGCTCGAAGTTGCTGAGGATGGTATTCCTAAGATCGATCGCTTCGGTGAGCGATTTCATGGGTACGGCGTTCTGCCGGATATTGTCGTTGCCGAAATAATTGGTGGTGGCGCCCAGTGCCAGGACCAGATAGTCGTAATGCAACGACCCGATGTCGGTGCGAATGACCTGCTTTTCGGTGTCGACGCGGTCAAGCGTAGCGACCCGGAAATGGATATCGGGTTGTTCCTGAAAGACCTTCCGGAGCGGGAAAGAAATGGCGCTGGGTTCGAGGCCCGCCGTAGCTACCTGGTAGAACAGCGGCTGGAACTGGTGGTAGTTGTTCTTGTCCAGCAGGACCACCTGAAAGCGGCTTTTTTTAAGGGCCCGGGCCAGTTTTAGGCCGGCAAAACCGCCGCCGGCGATGACCACCCGTTGTTTGCCGTTGTCGGGGATATTGGCTATGTTTTTCATGTTTTTCAGGTCATGGATGTATACTTAAAACGAACGGCAGGGGGCATTAGTTGCGTTTTCCGGAGCGGCCGGGGAAGTACGAAAATTAAATGCCAAATTTTATTTGGATGCCTTTTAAAATGAGTGGCTTTGTACTTTATTAACCTGGTGTTTTGGAATAAACGTGCGGGTGGAAAGGAAAAATAAAATGTAATTTTTTATCAACTTGCTGTTCATCGAACAGGAAATCGAGCGCATTTTGGGAATGGAGGATGTCAAATGAAGTGGCTTCAACCAAACTCATTCTTGTTTAAACACCGATATCGGATTTTTTATGCAGCTTTGATCTGATGGCCTGAACAAGCGATGTTTTTCCCACTTGCCGTGGCCCGACAACAGCCACAACGGGAAAAAATGAGGACAGATTTAAAATTTCTTTTTCAGCAAATCGTGGGATATATTTAATCATTCACCCTGAAATTTCTGTATTGAATGCAGGAATATCAGGTTGAAATTAATGATTTTGTCAGAATGTTTTCTAGAGGGTATAAAAAAATAGACGCCTAAACCGCAGAATCTATTTATTTTCTTGAACGAAACACAATAAGATGATGGAACCCTGTTGCGGCAGCAAATAAGAGACTGTTCAGAATTTTGTGACACCCGGATTTTTAACACGCGTAGCGTGATGAAAATCAAAGCTTTGGGTCCTTGCGTGAAAACACAATTTTGAACAGTCTCGCCCTCTCTCACCCTCTCACCCCCTCTCACCCTCTCACCCTCTCACCCTCTCAAATCCCCACCCTCTCCAAAATAGCCGGCCCCCAATAAAACTTCGTGAAATAATACGTACCCAGGCAGAGAAATGCGGTAGCGCCAGCCAATATCAGGGCAGCCCCGATCTTTAGTGCAGGTACGGTTGTCGGCTTCCTGGCCCGGATAAAGGCTTCCGCGACCAGCAAATTCGGAATGTAGAAGAAAAAGGCCATGACCCGGTCAAAAGGTCCGGAAAAGGTATTGGTATGCCCGGCGCCGTCGGCCAGCAGCAGCCAGAAACCGTAATCCATCCGGTACAGCCAGGACCCGATGGCCAGCGCAAACAGGCGCAACGCCCAGGCCCGGTGCTGCTCTATCCTTCGGGCGTATGCATGCCGGAATGCCTGCACTGCAGCCAGGATCATCAGGATGCCGTAAAGCGAGAATCCGATATTCATCACCGTTCCGCCGATGGTGCCCTTGAACGCAATGAAGGTCAGCCCGCCGATACCGGCCAGGACAGAAGCCGCAACATAGATCCGGCCGATCCAGCGGTGAAAGGCCGGGTACCGGTTCCGGATCCCTTCCATCAGCTGGATGCAGCCCAATACCAGAATGATGCCGCCGGTGGCAAAGTGCAGGCCGATGCCGGCGGTTGCTGCCGGATAATCGGATTCGTAGATCCGAGGCAGTATGCCGTTCCATTTTTCCATTTCCCCATCGGCGATGGCGCCGGCGTAAAAGGCCAGAATGTACGATCCGAACAGGGTGGCGCTGATCCAGACCGTGGCCACCAGGGCGATACCGGCCCAGCGCAGGAGCAGGGTGCTGATGGGAAGCCTGGCGGATGTGGTCAGGTTGGTCATGATGGGCATATATTTTTACACCGCCAAATTAATTAACTTTTAAGACTTCTATTAGTGTCCGAATTTAAATAACTTGGCACTCGGCTCATTTGCACAATTCATTCAAAATCAACTTTAAACATGAAAAACCAACTCACGACTCTTCTCGCCGTATGCCTCTCCTTTGCCCTTGCGGCCCAATCCTACCAGCCGGCTCCCGAAAACCTGGAGGCCCGCAAGTGGTTCCAGGACGCCAAATTCGGCATGTTCGTCCACTGGGGGACCTACTGCGTGCTCGGCGACGGCGAATGGGTGATGAACAACCAGCATATCGACAAGGAAACCTACCAAAAACTGCCCGCCTTTTTCAACCCCACCGAATTCGACCCGAAAGAGTGGGTCTCCATGGTCAAGGCGGCCGGTATGCAATACATCACCATCACCTCCAAGCACCACGACGGATTCGCCATGTTCGATTCCAAACAAACGGACTGGGACATCGTCGACCGGACCCCCTACAAGAAGGACGTCCTCAAAATGCTGGCGGACGAATGCCACAAACAAGGCATCAAGCTCTTTTTCTACCACTCTCACCTCGACTGGTACCAGGACAACTACTACCCGCGCGGCCGTACCGGCGAATATTCCGGCCGGCCGGATAGCGGCGACTGGTACAAATACCTCGACTTCATGGACGCCCAACTCACCGAACTGCTGACCAATTACGGCCCCATCGCCGGCATCTGGTTCGACGGCTGGTGGGACAAGAAGGATGCCGACTGGCGACTGCAGAAAACCTACAGCCTCATCCACAAGCTTCAGCCGCAGTGTCTGATCGGCAACAACCACCACCAGGCGCCCAAGGACGGAGAGGATTTCCAGATGTTCGAAAAGGACCTGCCCGGCCGGAATACGACCGGTTTCAGCGGCGAATCGGAAATCGGGCAATTACCCCTCGAAACCTGCGAGACCATGAACAATTCCTGGGGCTTCAACCTGCAGGACCACCGGTATAAATCCACGAAGGCCCTCATCCAATACCTGGTCAAGGCGGCCGGCAACAACGCCAATTTCCTGCTCAATGTGGGCCCGATGCCCAACGGCAAGATTCAGCCCGAATTTGTGAAAACCCTGGGGGAAATGGGCAAATGGATGGAAAAATACGGCGAGACGATCTACGGCACCCGCGGCGGTCCGATGTCGCAAAAGCCCTGGGGCGTTTCCACCCGGAAAGGCAATGCGACCTATATCCACGTGCTGGAACCCGACGGCCCGGCGGTGCTGATCGCTGAGATCACCGGGAAAATCAAAAGCGTAAAAGTATTCGGCACCAACGAAACGCTGAAATTCAGGCAGGATGAATTCGGGCTGACGATCGAACTGCCGAAGAAAATGGATGAGGTGGATACGGTTTTGGTGGTGGAATGATGAAAACGCGGATGCGGTTGTTTTAACGGAATGGATGGAATCAGTACGGGATTGGTCACTGACGTATCTCTGTCAGCCGGCGGTTGCCGAATTGTTTTATTTTTGCCATTTCCGATTTTGATCCGGACACGTATGAAAGAAACCAACTGTGATGACCAATCGCAAGTATTGACAGAGCTCCGCCAGGGAAGGGATTCTGCCTTTGAGTGCATTTTCCGAAAGGTATTCGGGCTTTTTTACAAAAAGATAATGCCGGTTGAAATGGCGGACGCCAAGGACCTTTTTTATGATACGGTTGCCAGAGTGCTTGTTGTGATAGGAAAGGACACAGAAATCCGGAATATTTACGGATATGTCTATTTATCGGCCCTGAATAGCTGGCAGCGATGGAACAAGGCGCGCACAAAAGCTCCGGTTAATTTTACCAATGAGGATTTCACGCACATAAAAACCGACTTTGAAATGCCCGCGATCAAAACGGTTGAAGAGCTGGAAGAAAAGGATCAAATGTTGCGCAGTATGCAGCAATGTCTGGATCAACTGGATGAAAAACGCAGAAACCTGTTGCACTTGCTGATCGTGGAGAAAAAATCAAGAGAGGAGGTCGCAAATCAATTGGGTTTTTCAGATGCCAACACGGTCGGGGTCATTCGCAACCGGGCCCTGAAGGCCATGAAGGAGTGCATGGACCGGAAATAGCGTAACCATGGAAGAGATCGATAATATTACCCTGATTGCATCATACCACGCGGGCGAACTGGATCCGAATGACCGGCTTGCTTTTGAATCCCGCCTTGCTGAGGATGAACAATTGCAAGCTGACTTTGAAGCCTTTAACAAGATTGCAGCTTTTCTGCAAATGGAAGCTGACCGGCGCCGGATGATGGACGGCCTCCAAAGAACAGGTGAAAAGCTCCGGGCTGAGGGCTTTTTTGACGACCTGGAAGGAGATATGATCGCCGGTGAAATGGAGGAAGGATTTATCGGGCTGGCTGAAGGGCGCCAAAAAATATCCAATGCGGGAAACCGCCTGGAAAGAGAAGGTTTTTTTGATAGAACCCGGGAGGAAGCCTTGGGGAATAACCGGCCTGGATTTCAACTATCCAGGTTTCGGTTGAGCAGAATTTTAGCTGTTGCCGCGGCTGTTGCGGGGTTGATCGTGTTGGGGTGGTGGTGGAGCAACCGGCAACCTGATCAGGAGGTATTGGTCAAGGAAGAGCCGATTGATACCCTGCAGGAACAAGAGAACGATGACATTCCGCAAATGCCCCAACCTGACCGGCGGGATCAGGAAATTGTGGAAACAAATCCGGAGGTGCAAAAAAAACAGGATCGCCAACTGGCCGGCATTGTCCGGGAATATGAAGAATCGGCATCTGGTGATTCGGGAATTCGCGGCGGCTCATCTTCCACCGATACCGCTGTGTACGCCCGGGCATTGTCGGCTTTTGCAGAGGGGCGCTACGACCAGGCCCTGACATTGAGCAGGGCTGCCGCTGGTGATACGCTCCGCAGTAATGAATGGAATTATTTGATCGGGCACTCGGCCTTCCGGACAAAGAAATATGACCTCGCGGCGGATCATTTCTTAAAAGTGGGCGGCAGCAGGAAATATTCTGCCCAATGGTTTGCCGTTTTGAGCTTTGCCGCTGATCTGCCGGCCTCCAAAGCCAGATTTGACAGCCTGGCCGCCGTTATCGAAAGCAATCCGACGAATATCAACCGGGAGCGGCTTAAGCGTTTACGAACCCGGGTTAATAACTAAGCGGGAGGTCATCTGACCGGCGCCATATCCCCGACGGGGGTATATCCGGCCCAGAAAAACGGATGGAAACGTTCGCTGTTTGATGGATCGGCAAGGTAGGTCAACTGTGCCTGGCGCAGGGCTCCGTCTTTTGCCAGGCCCTGATAAATGCCTCTGTAAAAATAGCGCATTAAACCGGCTGAACTTTGATCGCTTACCTGCCATTGGGTGGTCATCATGCTTTTGGCGCCGGCATAGGCGAACGCTCTTGCGAGACTGATTATGCCTTCGCCACGGCGGAGCTCTCCAATGCCGGTTTCGCAGGCGGAAAGGACAACCAGGTCGGCATTCAGGTTCAGGTTGCAGATATCTTTCGCATACAACTCGCTGCCTTTGCCGTCGGTAGCAGGTGCAAAAGATAGAAAGGCGTAATCCCCGGTCAGGTTATCCGCTTTGCCGTGCTGCGCCAGGTGCAGTATCCTGTACATTTTTGCGACGGAGGTGAATTCTTGAAGAGTGGCCGCCATTCCTGTGAGCACTTTCCCCTTTGAACCGAAGAACTGTTTGCCGATCACGACTTCTTCGCCGGAGGCGGGCAGTTCATCCAATCCTTCCCGGAGCAATTTCTCCAGGGGATACTTTCCGGTTATCTTCCTGATATCCCCGTTAAAAAAGGGTGCTAATCCCAGAAAATCCATTTCCGGCTGCTCAGCGTGCTTGTGCCTGACCATTTCCCGGAGCAACCCTGCGGAATAACAATAGCTGAATTGAAATCTCCGGACCAGGAAAGGGTAGGATAAATAGTCGTCAGGATCGGTGGGCGGGCCGGAGATTAACGCTGCGAACGGGATATATCCCAGGACGCCGTCCGGTATCACGATGACCGATTCCGGCAACCATTCCGCAACCGGCGCGAAAAGGGCTGCGTACAATTTTTGCCCATAGTCGATAAATGCTTTCTGGGTTTTTTGTTCCGCCAATGTGGTTTTTTCAGGGTCCGGCAGGCTGTGATACCCGTAAATTCCATTTCTGAACGATGCAACCCATTCTTCCAGCGGAAAATCCTTTTTAACTTGTTTTACCGAATACCGGTCAGGGGTAATGACGAAAATAAAGATGGTGCTGTCCCCGACGAAATATTCCAGCAGCGCTTGCCCCGGTTTGATCAGGTCCTGTTGCACCGATTCGACGGTTTCGGTTGAAGACGCGTATTTCAGGTCAAGGTACCGGTTGTCAAGGTCGCGGAAGGTGGTTTGCAGGGAATCCAATGCGCGTTCAAGCGCAAAAAGCTGCCGCTGCATGCCAAGCGCTTCAGGTGCGTCGGCCGGGGTGTTTTCTGCACTCAACCGATCAAGTTTTTTTTGTAAAAAAGAAATGTCAACTTTGAGCTGACGTTCGGCATTCAGCGCTTCCCGGGGGATTTTCAAAGCTGTTTTAACATCGGCTTCCCGGATGGCTGACCGAAGAATATTGGTTTTGGCATCCTCGCTGATCCGGAATAAGGCGGCGGTTTCCCGGGGGTTGCTTTCAGCAAGCGCCGCTGCCGTATTGATCCTTCCTTCCGAAATAATCCTGAGCGCTTCTGCCAGCCGGAACCTGTCAGATTCCCGCAAGGTGGTTTTATCAACCCACGCTATGGTTTTTCTGGCGTTATCAAAGTAGCCGGCGCTCTTTTCCAATGCCGATATTTCGCCTGTTCTCTGGTAAAGCAACCGATATAAATTTCCATTGAGCACGTTTCCGTCGATCAGCTCTCCGGTCATGTTGAAGTTGAATTTTCCAGGATGGTTGCCTGCCGCCCGGATGGCGATATCGGTGCATTGGACAGCCTGGTTGAGGTTGCCGGTGGCTGCTTTAAGAAGTGCCCGGTTGAGGTTCAATGCAAATAGAACCCTGAGATCAGCGGATTCGCCGGGTTGCAGCATGGATTCTGCCCTTTCCAGTAAGGCTTCAGCGTCTGAATAGGCTTTCTGATCAATTTGCAAAGCCGCTTTGGCGATATAGACCGATGCAATATTTGCTGCGGCATTACCGGGGAATTGCTGCAATGCTTCCAATGCGCTGTTGTAGCTCCTGAGCGCTTTACCGGGCTGCCCCGCCGAGCGTTGAAGATTGCCCAGGTTCTCAAATGCAACACCGATTTTGTATTCCCGTTTTTCAGAAAAATCCGTTAAAAACCCCCTCATCGCTTTTTCGGCAAACGGAATAGCATCCTTGAAATTGCCGGTCTGGGCATAACTCCTGGCCAGATTGTTATAAGCCTCTGAACAGCCCAGGTTATGTCGCCGGCAGATATCGATCGCTTTGAGCAAATATCGCTGCGTATGCTCCGGTCCGCTGGCTTCTACCAGGGAAAGGGAGATCATAACAGGGACCAGGTCGGGATCGTCCGGACCTTTAAGGCGAGTAAGCAGGTCAAGCGATCGCTCCAGGTGGACCAATGCTGAATCATAGTCGGTCTTATGCTGGAAAGCGTTGCCCAGCGCGTGATGCAAATAGGCTGCATGGAGGCTGTTGCCTGCCTTGATCTTTTCGGCGAGCTCCGCACCTTTTGCGCCAAGCAGAATGGCCTTTTCACAATCCGGTTCGGTTTCCAGATAACAAAGCTCTGTGTAGGTGCCGATTGCGGGATAAAAATTGCCCTGATCCAATCTTAGCTCGAGGGCTTTGTTGAGGTGATATTCTGCTCCGGCCCGGTCGCTGCGCGCCGAGTAAATGATACCCAGGTTTTGGTGGGCGTTATCCGCTTTGATTCGGGGATTATCCGGGTTTTTGTCAGCCAGGTCAAGACATTTCCGGTAATTGAAAATTGCGCTATCCGGGCGATTGGAATAAAAATAATAGTTGCCGATGTTCAAAAATGATCCGAATAATTGACTGCTATCTGTTAAGGCGGTTTTTTTGCGAATCGCCAGCGCAGATTGAAAGCAGATTAAGGCGGAATCCTGACGCGACGTCTGCAGATAACCCGCACCCAAGGCATCAAGGGCATTGGCGGTTTGATCAGAATACTCGCCTGCGGTGATCCGGTACAGATCCAGGGCCTTTCGGAGGAACGGCCTTGCCGCATTCTTGTCGCCCGAACTCAACCAGGTGGCCCCGGTTTGGTAGAGAACCTCGGCCATGGCAAACGAAGGCTGATGGGAATATCGGACCAGGATTTCCCGTGCCTGCTCCAGGATCCGGAAGGCCTCCTGGAAATTTGCGGTCTCTCCCACCTCAACGGCCTCCCTGATCATACCGCTGACCAGCAGTGTATCGTCGGGGTTGTTCCGGGGTTTTATTTCCAGATTTTGGCCTTCGGAAAATATGGGAAGCAAAAAAACAGTCAGCAGGCTGAATGTCCTTAAGCGGTTCGTTTTCAAAGGCGCTCCCGGGTTGATGGGAGCCGGAGTGAAAAATCCTGAAATGGCCATTACCGGGCGTGGTTTTGAAATGAGCTTTGATTCTGGTGGCGCGGAATCTAGTGGCGCCACTATATACCACACAAGTTTCGCGCCGCCAGGCATCCGGAAGGTGATCAGGGACTTATGTTTGTGGCAGATAATTTGTTCGACCTGTTCTTTCCGGTCCGCAATTTATGCCGCCATCGGATTCTTTCAAACTTCTTTTCCGGGATTTATAAAGTTAGCGGCCTTGGTTGAAGGCCGCTAACCGGTTACCAATCCTGCTATTTATGTTCATTCGTGATTACAATAGTTTCTTTTTTATAAGAAACAAAGGGAATGGTGACAGGACCTACCTTACCGACCCCTGCCGTTAATTCATCTTTTTTCTTTACGATCACTTTTTTTTCCGGAGCCGGGGTGGCCGGCTTTTGATTTTTCGGCCCTTTTGGCGATGGCGGGGTGTTGTAATTATTTTCAGCCATGTTTTTCAAGGCCTGCGTGTTCGTTTGGCTTTGGGCAGTACCGTAGTAGGTCAGTTCCGGAGCCGAACCGGTCTTGCCGCCGTCCTGCTGATAATCCCATTCGTTGGAATTTTTCTGAGCAAAACTTTCAGCGCCGAAAAGGAAGAAAAACAAAACAAGACCGGAAGTCAAAATGAAGGACTTTTTCATGGTGTTAAAGATTTAAAGGTTATTTGAAATAAAAATTTTAGCGTTTATCCTATCCTTTTGAAAAAAATGGGATAAGGTGAGCCGTTGGGATAGAAAGTCATGGTTTGCTTGAAGTTGTCGAGGTAAAAAGTGCCTTGAGACAACCATCCGCAATTGGAGTGAACCAGTGAATTGCCGTATTGCTGCCAGGTCGTACTGAAAAACCAGGGTTGAGGGTTGCTATTGCGATTGCACCACATGTGCAGCACGTTGTTGGAAAAATACCGGACGGTCAGCACGTAGAAGCCGAAGACATCCTGCCCCTGGAACTGCCAGGTGCTGCTGGTCAGCTGGACCTGCGGAGTGGTCGGACCGGGAGGCGGATATGCCGGCGGGCGCTGGTTGTTCGGTGGTGTCGATGGAGGCGTGTTTCCCCCCGTGTTCTGCGGCGGATGGATGCCGGTATTCCGGTCATTGGCGCCGGGCAGGTTCCAATTGGGGCCTTTTTGGGCTATGGCGTTCAGTGCGGTTGCCAGGAAAACGATCAGTAAAAAGATTGATTTTTTCATTGCGTTGTTTTGATGGGTGTTGTACAGAATCGGGTATAGCGGTCTCGCCTGCCTTATTCTGCAGTTCATGTTGATGATCAATAGAATGCATTATGTTATTTATGCGGGAACAGCGTCCTGCGTTGGGCCGTGCTTAAGGTCGGGTAAGCAATATCAGGGTATTCTGTCAGGTGGGTACTCCTGGGCGCTATGGTATTCATGATTTTGTCCAGGAATACCTCGTGCAATTCATCATAGGTGAGGGCTGCGCCTTCTTGCATTATCGCAACGGCAACCTCGACGCCCAGGCGAGCCGCCGCAAGGCGTTCTTCGGGGGTGCCGTGGTGCGTTGGATCATTGTACAGGAAATCACCCGAATCGTAGACATTGGCATAATAGGTCTGTATATGTTGCCAATCGATGGCCTTGTACAGCGCCATGTACAGGCCGGAAAAAGCATCCGCTTCCAGCTCGCGAAAGAATGGCGCCTCATAATCATTCCATTTGCCGTCGTATTGCACCAGGTGACCGAATTCATGTGAAAGGGTGCCCGCAAGCGGAAGCAGACCGTAATTCCTCCTGGTCTTTTGGTAATAATGGTATCCGAACAGGATATCACCCGAATAGGTCGCATAACAGTTGGCATAGGCCTCTGACGGCTCGTACAGGACAAGCACATTGGCGGGAATATCCTGGAAAAATGCGGATTGTAATGCGGTTTCCTCATTGAACATGCGGTCAAACCCGGGATCATTGAACGTATTTCCGACAGAGCCGGAGTAGGCCAATCCGGGCTGGTAGCCCAGGCAACCCCGCATATCATAACAAATAATGGATCCGGCAGCATCCGGGGAATAATTAAAGGAAGATGGATCCGAGCAATCAGGGATGATTCCTGCGTCACATCCGGAAAATAGGGCGAAGACCAGGAACCATATCGGAGCAAAAATCTGGCGGGAGTTTTTCATGTTAAAAGGATTTTGATGAATTTGAACAGATAGAGTCAGTACCTGTCAACCTCTTAACACGTGGAGCCAATTTTTTTTATTTTTTTTTTTTGAAACAGCCGGCCCTCGTTGTACCAATAGGCCTTCTACGAGAACAACAACCCCCCGTTGATATCATAATTTACCCCGGTGATGAAGGAGGCTTCCTCGGACGCCAGAAAGGCCACCAAACTGGCTACTTCTCCAGGCGTGCCTTCCCGAGGGATCGGCGTGGAATGAGCGATCCGCTGCCTGACCTCAGGTGCGGTATTCAAATCGTGAAAAAGGGTGTCGATCAACCCAGGGCACACGCTGTTGACCCGAATTCCTGCCGGTCCAAGTTCTTTTGCCATAGCTCTGGTGAAGGTCATAACGGCGGCCTTAGAGGCGCCGTATGCCGAAGCCCCGTCGCCTCCGCCTTGTCGGCCGGCAAGCGAAGCCATATTGACGACAGCCCCACCTGCTGGCATGAAATCCAGAACGGCCTTTTGCATCATGAAGGTTGATTTGGCATTCAGGGCAAAAGTCGCATCCCAGAATGCCTCATCCATATCGGCCAGCTTCCTGCGGGCGATCAGCCCGCCTGCGTTGTTCACCAGGATATGGATCTGCGGCCCGAAAGCGGCTCTGGTTTCCGCAACCAACCGAAAACAATCGTCCCATTTGGTCAGGTCGGCCCGGATGGCGATCGCTTCCCCGCCGGCCTGGCGGATCATTTCCACGGTCTCTTCCGCCGGCTCCGGCGAGTGGAAATAATTGACGGCAACCTTTGCACCCAATTCAGCAAATTTGATGGAAATGGCCCGGCCGATATCCCGCCCGCCGCCGGTGACGATCGCTGTTCTGTTCTTCAGGTTCATGCTGTTGGTTTTGATCATTTTGGGCCACTATTATACTTGTTTTTCCCGGTAAATTGTTGTTTGTTCTCGTTTATTGTTGTTTGTTCTCGTTCTTTGTCGTTGATTATGGTTTATTGTTGTTTGTTCTCGTTCTTTGTCGTTTATTTTTGTTTATTGTTGTTCCGTTTTCATAGTGACTATTCAGCATTTTGTGCCAACCGGATTTTTAGCATGCGCAGCTTGCTAAAAATCAGATCTTTGCGTCTTTGCGTCTTGGCGCGAAAACACTGTTTTGAACAGTCTCTGTTGCGCCCGTAACAATAATAAACCATCATCAACCCGCCTACGCCGAGGCTATGGCGGGCGGAGCAACCACAAACCAACATAAACAATCATAAACCACCACAAACCAAAATCAACAACCATAAACCCGCCTACGCCAAGGCTATAGCGGGCGGAGCAACCACAAACCACCATAAACCATCATCAACCACCATAAACCATCATAAACCATCATAAACCACCATGCCCATCCACCGTCCATCAATCCGATCCGCCGCCATCCTTTTTTCCCTCCTGCTCGCAACCGGCCTGACCGCCCAAACCCCGGATCCCTTTGCCGATCAGGTGCTCAGTCAACTGACCTGGCGCAATATCGGCCCTTTCCGGCAAGGGGGGTGGATCGTCGACCTGGCCGTACCGGAATCGCCGGTGCAGGCGCACCTGTACACCCTGTACGCGGCTACCCGCAACGGCGGCCTGTATAAAACCGTCAACAACGGCTCAAGCTGGGCATCCGTTTTCCACCAACCGGATGTCCACGCACTCGGCGCCGTGGCCGTCGCGCCATCCAATCCGGATATCGTATGGCTCGGGACCGGCGATTCGTATTACGCCCGCAGCTCCTACGCCGGCAACGGGGTCTACAAATCCACCGACGGCGGCAAGACCTGGACGCATTGCGGCCTCCCCGAAAGCCATCATATCGGCAAGATCATCATTCATCCCAAAAATCCGGACATTGTGTATGTAGCTGCTATGGGACACCTTTTCACCCCCAACGAAGAACGGGGCGTTTTCAAAACGACCGACGGCGGCAAAACCTGGCACAAAGTCCTCTACATCAACGAAAATACCGGCGTGGTGGATATGGCCGTTCACCCCGCCAAACCGGACATCCTCTACGCCGCAACCTACGAGAAGTACCGCTACCCCTGGACGTTTGTCGCCGGCGGACCGCAAAGCGGCATCTATAAAACGACCGACGGCGGCAAAAAATGGACCCGGCTCGGCGGCGGACTGCCCACCGGCAACATCGGCCGGATCGGGGTCGACATTTGCCGGACCAAACCCAATGTAGTGTACGCCGTAATTGAAAATGTGAACCTCCGGGACCCTCTGCCCTCCGAGATCGAACAGGAAAGCCGCAGGAATATCGAATCAAAGCCGCGCCCGATCGGCGGGGAGGTTTACCGCAGCGACGACAGCGGAAAGACCTGGCGCAAAATGAACCGCCCGGAGGACAATGTCGGCGGCAAGGCGGCCTATTCCTTCAACACGCTGCGGGTTGATCCCAACAACGACAAGACCGTCTACGTCACCGGCCTGAATCTGCAAAGCACAACTGACGGCGGCCTGACCTGGCACGGTGTCGAATGGACCGACACCACCAAGGTTTTCGGCAGCGCCTTCGGCGACGTGCGTACCGCCTGGGTGGACCCGCAAAACTCCCAACGGGTCATCATCGGCTCCGACGGCGGCATCCACATCAGTTACGACGGCGGCAAGACCTGCGATCATTACGACAACCTGCCCGTGGGCGAGGTGTACGCACTGGGTGTGGATACGGACGAACCCTACAACGTTTACGCCGGCCTTCAGGACCACGATTCCTGGAAAGGACCCTCCAACGCCTGGTCCGGGTTGATCACCCTGGAAAACTGGACGCCGGTCGGCAACGGCGACGGGATGTACAACCAGGTAGACCCCGAAAACAACCGCTGGGTGTACAACAACACCCAGTTCGGCGACCACCACCGCCTCGACCAATGGACCGGCGACCGGGTACCCATCGAGCCGCAACGGAATAGGGGAGAGGCGCCCTATCGCTGGAACTGGACGCCGCCCATCCACATCTCACCCCACAACAGCCGGATCATCTACACAGGAGCGGAAGTCCTGCTGCGTTCGCTCGACCAGGGCGACCACTGGCAACCCATCAGCCCCGACCTGACCACCAACAACCCCGACCGGATCAACGGGCAAGGGCATATCCAGTTCTGTACCATCACCACCATCTCCGAGTCGCCGGTGCAGGCGGGCGTGATCTGGGTCGGCACCGACGACGGCAAGGTCTGGCTGACCACCGATTTCGGGGCCGACTGGCGGGACATGACGAGTGCCGTCGCCAATGCAGGCGGCCCCGAAGGCCGGTGGGTGAGCCGGGTGTGCGCCTCCCGTCACAGCGCCGGTACGGCCTATGTCTGCAAGAATGGTTTCCGGAATGACGATTTCAAACCCTACGTGTTCCAGACCACCGATTTCGGACGCACCTGGACGCTCATCGCCAGGGGCCTGCCGGATGCCCCGGTGAATGTCATCGCCGAGGACCCCAAAAATCCGCACCTGCTGTTCCTGGGGAACGATCGGGGCGTGTACCTCTCCCTGACCGGCGGCAAGTCCTGGCAACCGTTCAAAAACAATATGCCGACCGTGCCGGTCCACGACCTGGTGGTTCATCCCCGCGAAAATGACCTGGTTGCGGGCACTTACGGCCGCAGCATTTTTATTGCGGATATATCGCCGCTCCAGGAATGGAAGAACAACATCCTGGGAAAGGACCTCTACCTGTTCGACATCGAACCCAAACCCTGGCGCCGGGAAGGGGCGCTGGGCGCCAATTACCAGCTCTACGGCGACCGTCACCTGATGATTCCCAACGAACCCAACGGCATGACCGTCTATTTTTTCCTGAAGGAAGAACCGACCGCCAAAGTCCGGATCCGGATCGCGGACGCGGCAGGTCAAACCGTCAATGAATGGGAAATGACCGCTCATAAAGGCCTGAATGCGGGGTTCTGGAATATGCGCAAGGCCGGTCCGCGCTGGCGGGCCCCGTTGGCAGACCCCGGGGAATATACCGTGACCGTGCAGAGCGGCGGTTTTTCGGTGAGCAAGCAGGGGAAGTTTACCGGGATTGTGGGGTGGAAGAAATGAGGTGTTCTGTTTGTTTATTTGTTGATTCGTTGATTCGATTTTGGGCGTCCGTCGGTTGGTCAACTTAATCGATTCATTCGACTTAATCGGCTTAATCGGTTCAATTTTTCGATTCCTCAATTCCCCCCAACCCCGCCGGCAGCCGCTCAATAGCCTGTACCTGTATCCGCCGGTAATACACTTCGGCGCCTTCCGATTGCAGCTGGATCTTGCCGCGTACCAGGGGTGTTTCCCGGCCCTCATCCGATTGCCGTGAGCGGTAGAGCACCATATTGACGACGCCGTTCACCATATGGACCGCCGTATCGCCGCTGCAATACAGGTCGATGGTGTTCCATTCGCCGGTCGGTTTTTCGGTATCCGGGTTTTTGATGCAATGTCGGCCGTTGGGGCCGTCTGCGCTGAAGGTCTGCAGTTGCCCTTTCGGGTCGTACACCCAGGCGCTGTCGGCGTTCAACGTGGCCGGTATATCGAACAGGCCGCCGGCAACGCCCCAATAATCGGCGCAATCCCCTTCCTGGATCTGGAACTCCTGGGAGCGCATCCAGTATCCGTAATCGGCGCCATGCGGACCGACGGCGTGGTACAATACCCCGCTGTCCATCTTGCCCTGATCGCGCGGCGGGGATTTGAGCTGCCCCCATTTGAACTGCAATCGCAAATGGTAATTTTCGAACTCCCCGGTGGTGGAGATCCCGCCGAATCCGGTACCGGAAATGCGGATGGCCGGCTCATCGTCTACGGAAACCACCGAAAAAACGCCGTCAGGGTCCGTATTCAAGCCGACCGGGACACTATCCTGACGGACGCCGCCTGTGTCCCGGACAATGAACTTCGGCCCCAGGTAGGTATCCCAGCCTTGCAGGTCGGCGCCGTTGAACAGGTCGGTCCAGGGCGCCTCCGGTTGAGCTGTCTTACAATGGGAATAGAGGAGGATGGCCAGAACGGCTAAAACGGGTAAGGTGTTGCGGGACATGGTGTATCGGTTTTGAACCAAAATTAACAAATTCCGGGAATCGGCAGGTTGATCTTCCCTTTACCGGTTGATCTGTTACCTTTGAGGGCGTCAAAAAATCATTGCTGCCATGACCAGGATCGACATGCATACCCATATCATCCCCGATCACCTTCCCAACTTCGCGGAAAAATTCGGGTACGGGGATTTCATCAAACTGCACCACCACGCGCCCGGCCGGGCCTGGATGATGAAGGGCGACCAGCCGTTCCGGGAGATCCTCGCCAATTGCTGGGATGCCCGCGAGCGGATCGAGGAGTATGCCCGTTTCAATACCCAGGTGCAGGTCGTGTGCACCATCCCCGTGATGTTCTCCTATTGGGCCAAACCCAAGGATTGCCTGGAGTTGTCCCGGTTCCTCAACGACCATATCGCCCAATTGGTTGCGGATTACCCGGCGCATTACATGGGCCTCGGGACCGTGCCGATGCAGGATGCCAAACTGGCTGTCCAGGAGTTGGAACGCATCAGGGAGATCGGCCTGCTCGGCATCCAGATCGGTTCCAATATCAACGGCCTGAACCTGTCGGAGCCCGTGTTTTTTCCCATTTTCGAGGCTTTGCAGGAACTGGACCTGGCCCTGTTCGTCCACCCCTGGAACATGATGGGCTTCTCGGAGATGCAGCGCTATTGGCTCCCCTGGCTGGTGGGCATGCCGGCGGAAACGTCGCGCGCTATCTGCAGCATGATCTTCGGCGGCGTATTTGAACGGCTCCCGAAGCTGCGCACCTGTTTTGCCCACGCCGGCGGGTCCTTCCTGCCCACCATCGGTCGGGTCCAACACGGCTTCAACTGCCGCCCCGACCTCGTAGCCGTCGACAACCCGGTACCGCCGACGGATTACCTCGGCCGTTTCTGGGTCGACTGCATCACCCACGACGCCAAAATGCTGCAATATATCCTGGATACCGCCGGCGCCGACAAGGTGTGCCTGGGGTCTGATTACCCGTTCCCGCTGGGCGACCTGGAGATCGGCGCCTTCATTGAGGAAATGGACCTGGACGATGCCGTGAAGGCAGGGATCTATTCGGGGAACACCCTGCGGTGGCTCGGCCTGGATTCTTAAGCCCAGGTTCGACCTTTGGGAGAGCCGGGATTGAGAAGCCGATTTTCGGAAAGTGACCAGGCGCAGATTCTTAAGCCGCGGTAGAGCCGGGATTGAGAAGCCGATTTTCGAATCCAAAAAAAAGCCCGTCCGATCAAGACCGGACGGGCAGAATCTTGGCAGTTTTTCCAAAAAAAATTACTTTTTATTGGGGCTCATATTGAAGTCGTCGCCGCCGCCTTCGAAGTCACCGCCTTCGCCGCGCTCGCCGCGCTGCTTTTTCTTTTGCTGGTTGATGCGGTAATTGAACGACAGCATGATCTGCCGGGCGCGCCACTGGAAGTCGCCTTCGCGATAGAAGTTCAGACCTTCGGTGATGTAGCGGTGCCGGTTGGAGTTGAAAATATCCCGGACGCTGAGGGTAAGCGTACCAGCCGTGCCGAATACGTCCTTGCTCATGGCCAGGTCGGTGTAGAATGATCCTTTTGAACGGCCCTGGGTGGTAGCCCGGGGCGCCCGGTAATTCCCCCGCAACTGGGCATCTACCGACTTGAAGAGCTTCACCTTGGTATTCAACCGGGTGAACATCGAGTAGGTATCGCTGTACAGGTCCGGATTGATGTTGCCGCCGTCGGTGATGGCGCGGAAGAAGTTGAACGAACCGTCCACATCCCAGTTCTTGACCGGATTCATGGAGAAGGTGAATTCCAGGCCGTAGGAATCCTCCGTGGCCAGGTTTTGCGGCGACCAGATGGTGTTGCCGTTATCGTCCAGGGTCTGGATGCGGTCGATTTGTCCGTCGGTATGACGGTAATAGATCGAGGAGCTCAACGAGGCATTATCCCAGTATTTCAGGTGCCCGATCTCAAAGGAGTTGGTGTATTCCGGGTTCAGGTTCGGGTTGCCGCTGCGGAAGTTCCGCGCGTCGCTGTAGGAGAAGAACGGGTTCAGGTCCCAGAACCGCGGGCGGCTGAGGCGGCGGCTGTAGCTGATCTGTACGGCGTTGTTGGCCGGCAGGTCATAGGATACGTGTGCGCTGGGCACCAGGTTGAAATAATTGCGGTCGTTGACCTCGCTGGTCTGGATGAGGCGGGTGCTGATGTCCGACAACTCGGCCCTGAGGCCGCCCTGTACGGAGAATTTACCCCACTTGTTGCCCCAGATCAGGTAGCCGGCGTGGATGTTCTCGTCGTATTCGAATTCGTTGCTCAGTCCCGGCAGGGATACCCACTCCGAATTGTCGAATTCTTCCACGAGATAGTCGTTCCGGATTTTGCGGATGGAGGACCGGAGGCCGGCTTCGAATTTGCCTTCCTTGCCGAACGGGTGCACATAATCGATCTGCGCAATCATCTCTTTCGGCCGTTCCGTATTGCCGGAGCGCTGCAACAGATTGGGGGCGCCCGACTCATCGAATTCAGGCGTGAAGTATTTTTCGCTGATATTGGAATTCTCTTCGTCTACATTTTTTTGATACCGGAAATCGGCGACCAGCTCGTGGCCGTCCCGCTGGAACTGCTTGCGGAAGGTCAGGGCGTATTCCAGGTTGGTCTCGTCCTCGGCTTCATCGTCGCGGCGGACGGTGATGCTTTGGAGGTTGCCCAGGTTCTGGAGGTAGTCGCGGTATTCGTTTTGGGTATAGTTGTCCTCATCGCTGATCCGGTAATTGATGGATCCGGTCAGGACGGTTTTTTCGTTGAAATAGAAGTCCATGCCGCCGCGGAAATTGTGGGACAAACCGCCGCGCTTGCGATTATTTTCGGTTTCGGTGATGAAAGTCGTATCGTTCTTCACGAATTCCTGGTAGCTGGAACCCCGGCCCGGGCTTTTCCGGTAGTTGGCGCCGTAGCTGCCGAATAGGTTGAGGCCCTTGTAGCGGTAGTTCAGGTTGACGGCCCCGCCGTAGCGGTTGGGCCAGCCTGCGTTCAGGTCGACCGAGCCGTTGAGGCCCTGGTTGGTTTCTTTCTTGAGGATGATGTTGATGATGCCGGCCATGCCTTCGGCTTCGTAGCGTGCGCTGGGGTTGGTCACCACTTCCACCCGTTCGATCAGGTTGGCGGGCAGGTTGCGCAGGCCGTTGGCGTCGCTGATGCCGACCAGGCCGGACGGTTTGCCGTTGATGAGGATGCGGACATTGCCGCTGCCGCGAAGGCTGACGTTGCCTTCCACATCGACCACCACCGAGGGTACGTTATCCAGCACTTCGGCTGCCGTGCCGCCGCTGTTGGCCAGGTCTTTCCCGACGTTGAAGATCCTTTTGTCGAGGGACATCTGCATGACGCTTTTTTCCGCCCGGACTTCCACTTCCGCCAGGACGGTGGCGTCGGAAACCAGGAAGATCTTCCCCAGGTCGACGGTGGCGCTTTTACCGGTGACCTCGATATCCGGGATATTGAGGTTTTTGTAGGAAATGAAACTGACTACGGCGTAATAACTGCCCTGGTCGGCATTCATGGTGAATACGCCCTGATCATCGGTGGTTGCGCCGTTGACCAGCGCGCTGTCGGATTTGGTATAGAGGCTGATGGTAGCGTAACCGAGGGCTTGTTCGTTGTTCTTGTCGAGGATCTGGCCCTTGATCAGGCCGGATTGAGCGGAAAGGCTAAAAAAAACAAAGAGAGCAGCGATTGTTACTAAAAATTGCCGGTGATTTTTCATTTTATTCTCTTGTAGGTGTTCAATCGATTGCGCAATCGGGTGATTTTCGCTGCAAAGGTACGGCTCAATCCTAAGGCATTTTTGTAGGAATTCTGAAGGAATTCTGATTTTTCAAAAATGGACGCTGATCAGGTGGACACCGTCGGCGAACTGGTAATCGATTTTATAGTTGTTCACCTCGCAGATCTTTTTGACGATGGCCAACCCCAACCCCAGTGATTTGTTGCTGCCCGCGCCCTTCTGAAACCGTTCAAAAAGCTGGTCCGGCTGCACTTTCGGCGCAGCGCCGGTATTGCAAATGACGAGTTGATCGCCCGTAAGCGAAACTTCGATCCAACCCCCTTCGATGTTGTGGCGGATGGTGTTCTTGACCAGATTGCTCACCAGGATATCTCCCAGCACCGGGTCAATTCTGAGCTGCACATGCTCTTCGATCTGTTTTTTGAATTCGAGATTTTTCAACTGGGCGAGGTCTTCGAAATTGACCAGGCAGTTTTTTACGATCTTTGAAAAATCCACCTCCGCCTGGGTCGCAAATTCCTTGTTATCGATCTTGGTCAGCAGCGCCAGGGCTTCACCCAGTTTGGACAATTTGCCGAGGGACTGCTGCGCCGACTGGATCAAACGGGTTTGTTCCGTATCCAGATTTTCGGTTTCCAGGAGCAGCTCCAGCTTTCCCCTGGCGATGGCGAGCGGCGTCTGCATCTCGTGGGAGGCATTTTCGGAAAACTCCTTGACCGACCGGTAATCCCGCCGGGCCTTGTCGACCATTTGCTCCACAAAGGCATTCAATTGCCGGAACTCCCTGGTGGAGGTTTTGGTCAGCTGCAGCGGAGCATCTTTTTTCAGGTCGAAGGTCCGGATCTTTTCCAGGGTTTTCTGGAACGGCCTGAACAGAAACCGCGCAATGAGAAAGCTCAGCAACAGCAACGCGCCGCCCAGGAACAGGAAGAACCGCGTCATGGCCTGTACCACCCCTTCGTAGATGTCATCCGATTCGATGAAGACATCCATTACCTGGATCCGGTAGAATTTACCCTTCACTTCTTTGACCCCGACCACCTTGCGCTGCATCTCCTGGCGGGGCAGGTACGGGTGTTGCGCCAGGGTATCTGAATAGACCGGGATCGTATCCTGCGGCGTTGACAGTCCGCTGACCTCCGAGATATGGACCCGGTCGTCGAGCAGGATGCTGGCCGGGATGCCCTCTTCAAGCGCCTTTGACAATTGCCGGAAATGGAACCGCAGATCGAAATCGGTTTCCCGCTTTACCTCATTCTCAACGCCGTAGTAGGTCAGGACGCCGCCTACGCTGAGAATGACGAGGACGGCAAAAAGGTAGATCAGCGTTGTTTTGGTGATGAGGTTCATGCGTCAGGATTCGCTGAGCTTGTAGCCCAGCCCGTAAATGGTTTTTATGTTGTCGGCGCCGCCCTCGGCCGTGATCTTTTTTCTCAGATTCTTGATATGCTGGTAGACAAAATCAAACGAATCGAGAAAATCCACATTGTCGCCCCACAGGTGTTCGGCAATGGACTGTTTGGTCAGTACCCGGTTTTTATTGGTAACGAAAAAGAGAAGAAGCTCGTATTCCTTTAGGGTCAGCACCAGGGGCTTGTCACACACCGTTACATCGTGCGTTTCCGGATTGATGACGATATCCTGGAATTCGATCGTTTTCTGCCCCTGAAACTTCCGGCGGCGGTAAATGGCGTTGAGCCTGGCGTTCAACTCGGGCAGATGAAAAGGCTTGGTCAGGTAATCATCGGCGCCCAGTTCCAGCCCGTTTACCTTGTCATCCAGGGCATTTTTAGCCGAAATGATCAACACCCCGGTCTCCGGTCGGATCTGTTTCAGGACTTTCAGGATATTCAACCCGTTCCCATCCGGCAGCATGATATCGAGCAGCACGATATCGTATTCAAACGACAACAACCGGTCCTCCGCCTCCTGGAAAGAATAGGCCGTTTCACAGACCGTCCCCTCCCTGGAAAGGTAGGATGACACGTTGTCAGCTAGTTCCTGTTCATCTTCAACTATCAGCAGTTTCATACCGGAGCAAAGATAAAACAGGAATTTGAGGAAAATTTGAAGGACCAAACAGTTGTCCGTAGCGACGGAAAATCTTCCGCCGCAGCGCTGTTTACCGTCCTCCGTCCGACGAAGCCTCGGCGAAGGCGGGCACCGTCCGACGAAGCCTCAGCAAAAGGCACCGTCCACCGTCCGACGAAGCCTCAGCGAAGGCGGGCACCGTCCACCGTCCACCGTCTACCGTCCCCCGTCCACCGTCTACCGTCTACCGTCCCCCGTCCACCGTCCACCGTCCACCGTCACTCTACCCCCTGCTCCGCCAATTCCTTCTCAATCGCTTCCACATTGACCAGGTTCTTGTTGGCCTCCTTGCTGGAGAAATAGGAATAGATCCCCGGGATCACGAACAAGGTCAGCAGCGTGGAAAAGATAAGGCCGCCGATAACGGCGATGCCCATGGAGATCCGGCTTTCCGAACCGGCGCCCAACGCCAGCGCGATCGGCAGCGTACCGAGGACGGTCGACAGGCTGGTCATCAAAATGGGCCGGAAACGGGATGCGGCCGCGTCCTTGATGGCTTCAAGCCGGCTCAATCCCTGTTCCTTGCGCTGATTGGCGAATTCGACGATCAGGATGCCGTTCTTGGCCACCAGACCGATGAGCATGATGATGCCGATCTGGCTGAAGATGTTCAGGGTTTGCCCGAAGTAACGCAACGTGATCACCGCGCCCGCCAGGGCCAGCGGTACCGTGAACATGATGATGAACGGATCCACAAAGCTCTCGAACTGGGCCGCCAGCACGAGGTAGATCAGGACCAGGGCCAGGGTGAAGGCGAACAACAAGCTCGACGAGCTTTCCTGGAAGTCGCGGGAGTCGCCCGAAAGCGAGGTCAGGTAAGAATCGTCCAGCACTTTGGCGGCTACGTTCTCCATAGCGTCGATCCCCTCGCCGATGGTCTTCCCTTTGGCCAGACCGGCGGATACCGTCGCGGAAATGAACCGGTTGAACCGGTAGATGATGGGCGGCGTGGTGCGTTCTTCCAGGCGGACTACATTGTCCAGCTGGACCATGTTGCCGTCGCGGTTGCGCACGTAAAGGGTCCTGAGGTCCAACGGGTCGTCGCGGTCCTGGCGCTGTACCTGGCCGATGACCTGGTACTGCTTGCCGTTCATGATGAAATAACCGAACCGCTGGCCGCTGAGGCCCAGTTGCAGGGTCCGGGCGATATCCAGCACGGAAACGCCGAGGTCCTGCGCTTTCTGGCGGTCGATCTCGATGCGGATCTCCGGTTTGTTGAATTTCAGGTCGACATCCACTACGCTGAAGGTCGGGTCCTTGCGCGCTTCGTCCAGGAATTGCGGCAATACCTCGCGCAATTTTTCAAAACTGGGCGACTGGATGACAAACTGTACCGGAAGCCCTCTTCTGCGGCCGCCGATGCTGGGTTGCTGGCTGAAGAAAGTGCGCGCACCGGTCATTTCGCCTACTTTAGGCATCAGGTCGTCCAGCACTTCCTGTTGCGATCTTTTCCGTTGGTCTGCATCTTTCAGGATCAGGATGACCATGCCGGTATTGGTGGAGGAGGAAGAGCCGAATCCCGGCGAGGTAATGGTGATGATGCCTTCCCGTTCCGGCACTTCTTCTTCGACCCTGGCCAGCAGCTTGTCCATATAATCCCCCATGTATTCAAAGGTAGAACCTTCGGGGGCTGTTGCCTGGCCGCGCAACATGCTTCGGTCTTCCAGCGGCGAAAGTTCCGATTGCAGTTGGCCGCCGTAGTAATAGATCATCCACCCGGAGGCGATCATCAGCACAAAGGCAAGCCACCGCGCCTTCATGAAGGCGTTCAGCCAGCGGCGGTAACCGCCCGTCAATCCGAGGAAGAAAGGCTCGGTAAACCGGTAGAACCAGGGTTCGATCGCCCGCTTTTTCAGGATCTTAGCCGACAACATCGGCGTCAAAGTGAGGGCCACGAACGAGGAAATGACCACAGCGCCCGAGATCACGATCCCGAATTCGCGGAACAGCCTGCCCGTGATCCCCTGGAGGAAGATAACCGGCATAAACACAGCGACAAGGGCTACCGTCGTTGCGATTACGGCGAAAAAGATCTCTTTGGAACCCAGGATAGCAGCGTGCAGGGGTTTCATCCCGCCTTCGATCTTGGAATAGATATTCTCCAGCACCACAATGGCGTCGTCGACCACCAGGCCGATGGCGAGCACGATGCCCAGCAGGGTCAGTACGTTGATGGAGAAATTGAAGACATACATGATGAAGAAGGCCCCGATCAGCGAAATGGGGATCACCACCACCGGGATGATGGTCGTCCGCCAGTCGCGGAGGAACAGGAAAATGATCAGCACCACCAGGCCGAAAGCCAGGTAGATGGTCTGTTGCACTTCCGTGATGGATTCGCGGATGTATTTGGTATTGTCAAAACCGATATCGAGTTTGATATCCGGCGGCAGGTCTTTTTTGATCTGGTCAAGGCGCCGGTAGAATTCGTCGGCAATGTCAATATGGTTGGAACCCGGTTGCGGCACGATGGCGTTGCCGACCATCGGTATCCCGTCGCGCTTGAGGATGGTCCGCAGGTTTTCGGGCCCGAGTTCGGCATAGCCTACGTCGCGAAAACGGACGATCCTGCCGGTTTCCGATTTGACGATCAGGTTGTTGAATTCTTCCGGGGTGGTCAGCCGGCCCAGCGTGCGCACGGTCAACTCGGTGGAAGCGCCTTCTACGCTGCCGCTCGGGAGTTCGATATTCTCCCGCTGGAGGGCATTCTGCACATCGAGCGGCGTGAGCTGGTAGGCGGACAATTTCGTGGGGTCTATCCAGAGGCGCATCGAGTAGGTCTTGGCGCCCCAAACCTGGATGGAGCTCACCCCGTCGATGGTTTGGAGGCGTTCCTTGAAGACGGTCTCCGCGATTTCGGTCAGCTCCATCAGGGAGCGCTGGTTGCTCTGGATATTGAGGAATATGATGGGCGATGAGTCGGCATCGGCTTTGGACACAACCGGCGGTTCGGCGTCCGGCGGGAGGCGGCGTACGGCCTGCGATACCTTGTCGCGCACGTCGTTGGCCGCCGTTTCCATGTTCACCGAAAGGTTGAATTCGATGGTCACGGTGCTGGCTCCGTCCCGGCTGACCGAAGTCACCGACCGGATGCCGGAAATGCTGTTCACCGCTTCCTCGATCGGCTCCGTGATCTGGGATTCGATGATATCCGCATTGGCGCCGACATAGGTGGTGGAAACCGTGATCACCGGGTTATCCACGCTGGGGTACTCCCGGACGCCGAGATAGTTCATACCGATCAGCCCGAACAGAATGATCAGAATGGACATCACGGTAGCGAGTACCGGCCTGGTTATGCTGATGGACGAAAGACTCATTTCAATTTGTTGTTTTGCTTGAATAAAACCTGTTCTGCCCGGTATAGGTCGGGTATGTTCCTCTGCCTGCCCTGAAACCATTTAGCCATAAAAAGTCCGCAGTCTCCAGTTTGCAGTCGGTTGCCTTTTCGGCGGCTGCCCAACCCTAAAACCATAAAACCCCATCAAGGAGCAGTCTGAAATTCCGAGATGGTCACCGGAGCGCCCGGCCTGATCTGCAGCAACCCCGTTGTGATCAGGGTGTCCCCGGGGGTCAGCCCCTGGAGGACCTGAATATAGGCATCTTTGCGGATACCGGTTTGCACATCCACCGCATCCGCCTTTCCGCCGTGATAAACGTACACTTTTTTGCCGCCCAGTTCCGGAACGATGGCTTCGGTGGGCACCAGGATGGCATCATCGAAGGACTGAAGATTGACGGTGACATTCGTAAAGGCGCCCGGCAGGATCCTGCCGCCCGGGTTGGGGGCGGAGGCCTTCAGCTTGAGGGTCCGGGTAGCGGCGTCGATATTCGGCTCCCGGGCAATGACGGTCGCCAGGAAGTCGTCATTCATCCCGTCGATACTGAAATGGATGGTCTTGCCGGTCTGGAGGGTATTGCCGTATTTTTCCGGCACGGCGAATTCGATATGGATCGGATTGATGCTCACCAGGGACACAACCGGGGTCCCCGGGGAAATATAGCTGCCTTCGCTGACCTGGCGCAGGCCCAGCAACCCGGAAAACGGCGCCTTGATGGTGCGTTTCCCGATCTGGACATTGATGACCTCCAGTTCTGCAACCACCTGCTCGGCTTCGGCCTGGGCGATCTCGTATTCCTGCAAGCTGACGCCTTCGCGGTCGTACAGGTTCTTGAGCCGTTCGGCGATCTTCTGGGTCAGTTCTTTCCGGACGAGCAGCCGCTCTTTTTCAGCCTGCAGCTCTTGGGCATCCAGCTGGATGAGCGAGGCGCCTCGCTGTATCTGGGCGCCCTCCTTGAAAAGGATATTCGTGATCTTGCCGGGCACTTCGCTGGTTACGGTAACTTCTTCCTCGGGAACGGTTGATCCATTGACGTTGATGACATCGCGGAGCTCTCCGGTTTTGATGACCATGGCGTTTACCGGAGTAGGTCCCTGTCCCATGAAAGACCCCTGTTGCGCATTGCCGCCGGTGGGGCCGGAGGCTTCAGGCTCCGCATTTTTGGCAAATGGTTTGGCCTGGTAGATGTAGAATGCGCCGGCAAAAACCACCAATGCGAGGATCAGGGACAGCGTACGAACGGTTCTTTTCTTCATTTAGAGCAGTTTTAGGAAAGCAAAAACCCGTGGTTTTCGGGTTTGAAAACCGGTTTATTGAATCAACTGCCAAAGATAATCAGGGATCGCGTATTTAATAACGGGGCCTGTTGTAAAATAAGAAAACCCGCGAAATCGATTTTGGATTAACAGAATCCGAAATTTATTATCGGAAAGGCCTGTTCTGGCGAATTCCTGAAATAATTTGCATTTTTACAGAAACAAAAACCAACTTCTCATGCCGACCCGCCAAGCCTTTCGTTTGCTTCTTTTCCTATGGCTTTTTTCAGCTTTGATGTCTTGCCGCGGTCCGGAATGGAAGGCGGTCCCGACCACCTATTGCAACCCCATGAACCTGGATTACGCCTATATCCCAAGCCGGCATACCTATTACGGCCGCGATGAATCCCACCGCTCCACGGCCGACCCCGCAGCGGTCAATCTGCGGGATACCGTATACCTTTTCTCCACCAATCAGAACGGTTATTGGTGGACGGCCGATATGGCGCAATGGCATTTCACAGCGCAGGATTTCAAGATCAACCGCAGCAACGACAACGTCTGCGCACCCGGCGTATGGGCCTGGGGGGATACCATGATCTTTATGCCCTCCCATATGGATTACGACCATATCCCGCTGTACGTCAGCACGGACCCCGCAAATGCCCGTTGGGGGGAATTGCTCGATTCCTTCCCGCAGCCGCATGCCTGGGATCCTTCGTTCTTCAAGGATGACGACGGCCGTGCCTTCCTCTACTGGGGTTCCAGCAATTTTTATCCGCTGTACGGCGAAGAACTGGACCCGGCCAGGCATTACGCTCCCAAAGGGCCGACCCATGAACTGGTCCGCATGCTTCCCGCCGAACACGGTTGGGAGCGGTTCGGCGAAAACAACAGCGATACCACCATCGCCGCCTACAGCGAGGGCCTCTGGATGAACAAACACAACGGGAAGTACTACCTCCAGTACGCGGCTCCGGGAACCGAATTCAATGTTTATGCCGATGGGGTTTATGTCGGCGACGGGCCGCTGGGACCATTTACCTATGCCCCCTACAACCCTTTTTCCTTCAAACCGGGCGGATTCATAACCGGCGCCGGCCACGGCAGCACTTTCCCCGATCCTTGGGGCAATTTCTGGCATGTAGCCACCGGCCTGAACTGGATCAAGTACAAATTTGAACGGCGGCTGGTCCTGTTTCCGGCCGGCTTCGATCCCGGCGGCCAGTTGTATTGCAATACCGCTTTCGGGGATTATCCGCAATTCCTGCCCACCGGCCCGCGGGATCACCTCCAAAGCACTTTCACCGGCTGGATGATGTTGTCCTACCGGAAAAGCTGTCAATCTTCCTCCGCTTTGCCGGGGAAGAACGCCGAACTGGCCTTTGACGAGAACATCCGCACCTATTGGAGCGCCGCATCGGCGGATCCGGGCGAATTCCTTTCGGTCGACCTGGGCAGGGTTTGTGCTGTATATGCTTTCCAGGTCAACTACGCGGATGAGGATGCCCACCTTTACGACAAGCAATTTGACATTTACCACCAGTACCGGGTTCTGTACAGCCGCGACGGCGAAAACTGGAAATTGATGGTGGATAAGAGCGAAAACAAAACCGATGTCCCCCACGATTATGTGGAAATGGAACGCCCCGTCAAAGCCCGTTACCTGAAGCTGGTGAACGTCCACATGGCGGAAGGCAAATTTGCGGTGGCGGGCTTCCGCGTGTTCGGCCTGTCCGGCGACCCGGCGCCCGACCCGGTGAAAGACTTCAGGGTACAGCGCGGCGCGGATACCCGGGAAGCGGATTTTTCCTGGGCCGCCTCACCCGGCGCATACGCGTACCAGCTCCGCTACGGCATCGCACCCGACAAATTGTACAATGCTATCATGGTTTATGACTCCGCCCGGTACCATTTCCGGGGCCTGAACCGCGATGTGGCTTATTTCTGTACGATTGAGGCGCTGGGGGAAGGTGGCGTTTCCGGGAGGGGGGAGGTTGTTGGTTTTTGAGGCTGCCACGCTGAGGCTGGAGGCTGCCACGTTGAGGTGTGGTGGATGCTGCCCGCCGTCGCCTTGGGGCTATGGCGGACGGGGGATGCTGCCACGCTGAGGCGGGGTGGATGCTGGATGCTGGATACTAGATGCTGGATACTAGATGCTGGATACTAGATGCTGGATACTAGATGCTGGTGGCTGGTGGCTGGTGGCTGGTGAACCGGACTGCCAACTGTCCCAAAGGGATTCCTATGGAGCCAACTGCAGGACTGCCACGCAGAGGTGTGCTGGATGTTGGATAATAGATGCTGGTGGCTGGATACTAGATGCTGGATACTAGATGCTGGATAATAGATGCTGGATGCTGGATGCTGGTGGCTGGTGAACCGGACTGCCAACTGTCCCAAAGGGATTCCTATGGAGCCAACTGAAAGACTGGAAACTGGCAAGCTGGATTTTACCGGAAGCTGCCGGCCAAAGACTCGCTTATCCCGGTGGCGTGCATGTTGCTGTTTGACCGAACATATGGCATGTCGACGTAAAATTTTACGTCGCTGGCGTCGACTGGAGTACGGGGCTTTACGGTCGGATGATCACCAGTCGTTTGGTCATGAGGGTTCGGCCGGATTTGTTCTGCAACCGGTAGAGGTAGGCGCCCCGGCTGAGTCGCGATACATCCACCCTTTCGGTCTGGTCGCCCCAGATATCGTATTGTTGGCGAAAGACTTCGGCGCCGAGCACATTGTAAATGCTCAGGGTATAGGCTCCCGGCGTGAGGTGCGTGAATGCGAAACGGACATTGATGACGGCCGGGTTGGGGTAGGCGGTCACTCCGGGCCTGAACCGGCCCTGTTCCTCAATTTTATTGATGAGGAAATTGGATTTATATTCCACGCTTGCCGGAGCGGTATTATCCGTGTTCATCGTGACGACCGCTATCGGCTCCTTGGCTTCATTACTCAGGAAAAGATATTGATTGAGCAGGTTATCGCCGAAGAACTGGTCGAAACCATCGAGGAACTGCAGGACGATATCGGTGATGTCCTGCCATCCGAAGAAGCTGAGTTTGGCATCGATGCGGGCCGACTGGATCTGGGTTCTTTTGATGCGCAGCACGTCATAGATCCCGCCGGGAATGGTCATGGCGCCCCATCCGTCCGCCACATCCGTCCGCTGGATGGTGATGCGGATCCGGAAAGAGTCCGGGGTGATGGGCAGTGAGTCCAGGATGAAGCTGGGCAGATCCTCCGAGGCAAACGGCAGCCGGATGCTGGTCTGGTCGTTGTAGGTGTCCTGGTAATTGACCGGCGCGCGGCGGTCGACAAGCGAAGGCGCCAACCGGGTATTGAGCTTGAGGCCGAGGTTGAAAATATCCTGACCGGCAACGCCGATCAGCCGGATCTGTTGATCGTCGAATTTGTAGTAACCTTCCCCGATGGTAGTAAACCCCATTACAGCGTCTGCATCCGGGAAAAGGGCGGCATTTTCCCCCTGGTCAGCGGGCTTGACGATATTTTGCTGGGTGAACGGCGCCTGTAGGGTGGTAAAATCCCAGTTCTGGGGCCCTCCCGCAGCGCCGACGCTGATACCGGATGGAAGATTGTCGGTTGCAGTAAAAAGGGTATCGCCAACCGAAGGGAAGGATGCGTTGGTCAGCGTAATTTGAGCGCCTGCAACTACTGCAAGCAGGTTAAGTAAGGTCGTAGCGAGTAAATAACGCTTCATAGTGGGTATTTTACCCCGCCCGTTTCCGGGCTTTTGACAGGGATGAGGGATTATGACTTTGTACCCAAAGGTAATGCTTTTTTGCAGAAAAGTTACAGATCATTTTTGTTTATATATGTTGATTTATGGAACGGCGGGTTTTTTAGTTGTAAGTCCGGCGCCGTAAATTCTGTTTGATTGTTGCAATGAACTTCAGCATTCGGCGGGAAACTTCCTGTAAACAGTACCCGGAATCCGGTTCAGCTCCTCATTATTCCCATTCAGTGATATACATTTTTTCCAGGCCCGTTCCCTTCCTTTCTTTGCACCTATCAAAACACAAGGAAATGAGAACACTGGAATTTCTGCGAAACACCTTCTTACTGACCGCCTTTTCCCTGCTGGCCATCCTGCAAACCGAGGCCCAGAATGACCCCTTGAAATCTGCCGAACCGCTATTGAAGTCCGGTCTGTACGGACAAGCGGCGGACGTCTACAGCCAATGGCTCAATTCCCATCCCGATGATTTCCGGGTTTGGAGAGCCCTGGGGTATGCCCAGTCCTGGAAAGGCGCCAACCGGGACGCGATCCGATCCTTTGGTAAAGCGATTGAAGGAGACCCCGCAGACCTGGACGCCCGCCTGGGGTTGGGGTACGCCTATGCCTGGAACAAGGAATTCGGAAAAGCGGCTAATACTTTTGAGGCTGCCCTGGGGCAATCGCCCGGTAATGAAGAAGCCACCAAAGGGCTGGCCTATACCGCACTGTGGTCGGGTAACAGCGTTGCGGCTGTTCGTCAGTTCTACAACCTGACCTACCGCTACCCCGAAAACTACGAGTACCAGATCGCGCTGGGCAACGCCCTTCGGGATTCCGGCCAAAGCGGGAAGGCTGCCCGGGCCTACCAGAAGGCCAAAAGTATGGCGCCTGAACAGACCGAACCGGCGCGTCAACTCGAATTGCTCAGGCGCCAAAGTACGCCGATCGAGGTAGATATCTGGGGCGGGGTCTCTACTGTGGGCCAGATGCGATCGGAAGGCCTGCGTCTGGTACAACTGGCCGGCCAGGTGACTGACCAGCTTCGATTATTCGCCAAATATGACCGCTCGCTGTCGGTGGATAACCTCGATCTGCTCAGCCGGGACGTAAGCGGAAACGTATACAGCCTCGGCGGATACTACAACTGGACGCCGGAAACCGGAACAAACCTCGAGACCAGCGTACGGCAGTTTTCCGACCAGCACACCCAGTTCACCGTCCGGGCGGAGCAACTCTATTTTCTGCCCAATAACGCACATATCAAAGGTGGGCTGATGGCCGGGTTTTCCAAGGATCAACCTACTGAATACGTTTTGTTCGGCGGTGGAAATATCCCGCTGACCTCCTGGTTTGCGATTGAGCCGACCTATTTCTTCACCCGGCTCTCCAGTTTCAGCAATGATCACCGGCTTGTGCTCAACGGCAAGATGCAGCTGGGCAAAGGGTACGAATTGAATGCCGGCGCCCTCGCAGGCTGGGCCCAACTCCAGGGCGAGCAAAACACCAGGAAACTTTCCGGCGGATATATCCTTGCGCTGGCGCCGGTGAGCAGGCCGCTTTGGCTGATGTTTTCCTATCGCTATGAAAAAGGATTCTTTGACGACCTGAGCGCCGTTAGCCTCGGCCTCAAACTCAGGCTTGGACAAGACCGCTGATCAGCAGCATACAGACAATTCTCCATAAACTCTTTTTGGTCCCTCACAATTGGCTGCCGGGACATTAGGACCGGCAGCCCCAAAACAAGCAAAAATGGTACAAAGCAAACACCAAACAAACGGATTACAGGCGTCTTTCCTGGACGCGCCCTGGCCGCCTGTTGCAACCCCTCGCACGGAAGTTGAAACACATACTTTTGTTCGGCAACGCGCAAAACCCAAACCCTGGCTGTACCTCACGGTATTTGTGCTTTGGGTCGGAGCCCTGGTTTGGTTTCAGCCCAGGTTGTTGTCCCTGCTCGATATGAGCTATAGCGCAGCCAGCTGGCTGGCACTGGCTTCTTTCATCTTCTTCATCGATCTGGCCTGGCTTTACGGCCTGTACAACCTGGCAGTGGTGTTCTTTGCCTGGGGCTATAAACTGACCCCGGGTAACAGTGGAAAAACAGGCAATATCCGGCTGAACCCCGGCCAGGAGGCGCCCGCAGTGGCGTTGCTTTATACCACCTGTAACGATTTTGTTGAAGAAAGCGTGCTGTCTTGCGTTCGCCAGGACTATTCGAACTTCACGGTCTATATGCTGGATGACAGCAGCGATCCCGCTTATCAACTGCGGGTTGACCGGTTCGCCAACCGGTTTCCAGGCAGAGTGAAAGTGGTCCGCAGGCCCGACCGCCGCGCATTCAAAGCGGGTAACATGAATTACGGTCTGGGTAATGTTGCGACAGAAGAGCCTTACTTTGCCATCGCCGATGCCGACGAGATCCTGCCGCCCGATTTCCTCACCAAATTGGTGCCGGTCATGGAAGCCGATCCGATGTGCGGATTCGTACAGGCCAACCACCGGGCCAACCCAAATGCGGAAAGCCCGCTGGCCAAAGACCTGGGTGTCGGCATCGACCTGCACTGGAAATGGTACCAACCCCTCCGCAATGATTATGGTTTCGTTATGTTCCTGGGGCATGGCGCCTTGTTGCGGCGCAAATGCTGGGAAGAGATCGGCGGATTCCCTGAGATCGTGAGCGAAGACCTCGGTTACGCGATCCATATACGCGAACTGGGTTACCGCGGCCGTTTCATCGAGGATGTCGTCTGTTACGAGGATTTTCCGGATACCGTTCGGGCATTTCGGATCCGCCACATGAAATGGACCCGCGGTACCTGCGAATTCCTGGCCAAAAAAATGGGGTGGCTGCTGCGCGCAAAGAACATTACCTGGTCGGAAAAACTGGACATCCTGTTCCCGACCCTGAACCTCCCGCTGACCATCCTGTACTTCTTTTTCATGGTGGACGCCAACCTGTTGCTGCCCTACTTTTTCGGCAAAAGCCAGGTGTTGACGTGGGTATGGGGCAGTACCGAATTTACTTTCCCGGTTTTCAGCCTGGGTGAAGGTTTCGAAAGGATCTATTCCCTGGATTTTTTCCTCATCACCATGCTGACCTTCTTTGCTCCCGTCCTCTGTTTTATTGCAGGGCTGGCCCACCGGCCGGTGAAGTTGTTCCGATTCCTGAGCCATAGCACGGCTGCCTATGCCGCGCTTGGCCCTTTGTCGGCCATCGGTGTGCTGACCTATATGATTTCCGGTAAAGCCATATTTCTGGTAACCGGCGATACCCAACAAGCCGGCCACTACGGCGCCGCAACCGACCTCGGGTGGCGGGGCAGGTGGAAGGAATCCTGGCAGCGGTTTATTCAGCGCAGCCACCCGGATACCTGGCCGGTACAAGGTTTCGAGATCGCGAGCGCCCTCATTTTCGGGGTCGTCTGCATATTCATGTTCCAGATCTCGTTTTTCGGCCTCTGCCTGGCTTTTGCCCTGTTGCCCCTGATGCACCACCTGGGGTGGACCAATCGCCTGGTCCGGGCCCTGGTCTACGCGCCGTTCCTGCTGATCCTGGCCGGCATTGTATTGTCAGGTCTTAGCCTGTTCGGCATGCAGACCGTCTTTTTCGGATACGGCTTTCATTTTTAATCCTATATTAAATTTGGAATCGGGGTCGGGCAATGGCGCCCGACCCTTTCCAGATAAAACCCGACTGTCATGAAAAAATGTCTACTGCTTGCAGCATTCGCCCTGTCAACGGCGATTGCAAATGACCTCTCCGCGCAATATTACAAGCCCACCAGGATCTTCAAACAGGGGCAGGCGGATATCCGGGCATCCGCCGGATTGCTGCCGACCTATGCCAAAGACGCCTCCAGGATGGTGGTTCCGCCGGTCAGCCTCGGGGTGGACTGGATGGTCAGCGACCAGTTCAGCGTGGGCGTGGAATTGGGCTATTCGCATTATCAAATGGAAAAACTGCCCGCGGGTGAAACGGACATGCGGCATTACGACAACCAAACCTTGCTGGTGATGACACGGGCCCTGGCCCATTTTACCCGGCGCGATAACCTGGATATTTACGGCGGCTTTCGGTTTGGAACACAGATGGTCCGGATCCGTTCCCTGGACGGTCCCTTTGGGGCCATTGAGCAATTGATCGGCATTCGTCCCCAAAGAACGCGCTTTCAGTACGGCGCTTGCCTCGGTTTCCGGTTTGCGGTCAGCCCCGGCGCCCATATTCTGGGGGAAGCGGGCACCGGCATTTCCCTGATAAACGTGGGAGTCGGATTTAAAATCAAATAAGGCTAGTGGCGCGAAATTTAGATACCACTCAAGTTTCGCGCCACTAGCGCCTGCCAAGGAGCCTGAACAGGAACTCCACACCCAAACCGCTGCACAGCATGCGCTCCTTCCTGTCCTGGAGGAGTTGTTGGGACCAGTCGGTAAAGCCGCCGTCGCCGATCTCGATTTCCCGGCCGTTTGCGGCGATGATGAGTTTGAACTGGATGCCTTGGTAGTAATGGTTTTCGGTCGGCGAGGAGGTAAGGGTTATTTCAATATCCGGGAATTCCGATGCCAGCTGAAGCCTCAGTTTTTCGCTGAAACCGGGATCGGCATACCCTTCACGCGGTAATAGGTTGACCCGGATGACAGATATTCCGGCAACGGCCCGGAGGGCGGCGTCCCACGTTCGGACATGCTCCGTAAGGCATTGTTTCTCAAACTGCAGATTTCCCGTATCCCGGCCGGAAGTGACGAGGCAACCTGCTTTGAAATGAGCGGTAAACCCCTGCATGGGCGGCGGTTGGGCCCTGAGATGCCGTTCGACAGCCGAGAACCGAAGCAATGCCGGACCCGGGCGGCGGCTTTTTTTCAATTGGCAGATGTGCAGGGCAATGGCGTTGGTGGCATCGGCCATGACTTCAGCGCCCCGAAGGCCGGATACCACTTTTTTCTGGTCGACCTTGCCGATCGCGGAACAGGCGCCGAGCGGTGAAACAGGCGACAATTCAATGGGTTTAAAGCCCGCGCCGGCGAATACCCGGAACAGGTCCAGCTCCAATGCCTTCAACGCCACCGGGTCGAGGTCAAACGGTTTGACGAGGCGGTTCATTTCGTAGTTCCGCATCAGGTCGGCAGGCGACAGTTGGGCGGTTTTGCGGTCAAACAGGGCCAATAACAGGGAATTGAGCTCCGAGGAACTGATGCGCCGGTCCAGAATGTCCAACAAGTCCGGAACGCCGGCTTTTTCCAGGATGGTTCGGGTAAAATCGTTCATATCAGCAGAACGGATTCCCGGGCCGGACAGTTCCTTTCTTCACTTCTTTCCGATCCTGAATTCCGCCAGGACGGGCAAATGATCCGATGGGTATTTGAAATCGTAAAAGTCATCAATGACGGCGTAGCGCAGAAAGGTCAATCCCTGTTTGCCGGTGAACACGTAGTCGATCCGGCGTTCCGGCGCTTTGTTGAACTCGAAACTGTTGAAAGTCCCTTCAGGGCCGTACGCGCTTTTGCCGGCCAGGTCGTGCGCATCCAGCAAGCCAGCTTTGAGGGTTGCAATTGCCGTTTCATCCGGTGTCAGGTTGAAATCTCCGGTCAGTATGACGGGGTACTTTTTACCCGCGGTAAAGGCCTGTATTTTCTCCAGGATCAGTTTGGCGGATTCCACCCGGGCCTGTTTGCCGACATGGTCGAAATGGGTGTTGAAAACCCACAGTTTTTTATGGGACTGCTTGTCTTTCAACAACAGATAGGAGCAAACCCGGGGCAAGGCGGCATCCCAGCCTTTTGTGGGTTGGTCGGGGGTAGGGGAGAGCCAGAAAGTAGCGCTTTCCAATACGTCGAACCGGTCCTTCCGGTAGAAAATGGCGGAATATTCCCCTTTTTCCTTGCCGTCGTCGCGACCCGCGCCGTAATAGGCATATCCGTTCAGGTTGGATTGCATGTAGTCGAGCTGGTGTTTCAGCCCCTCCTGCGTGCCCAGCACATCGGGAGCGTAATAATTGACGAGGGCTACCAGCTTGCCCTTGCGTTTATCCCAGGTATTGTCACCGTCGCCGGGATTGTCGTACCGCAGGTTGTAGGTCATGGCCTTGATGGTTTGGGCATTCAGGCCGGATAAAGAGGATAGGAGCAAAAAGGAAATTAATATCGGTTTCATTTTCTGAAAATATCAAGGTTTTTAGCAGCAGGCTGGATCCAATAAATGATAATGAACGGAGATTGAATGTTGAAAATCCGGAGAATTACCGGCAATATTAATTTTTTTTAACTGGCAAAGCAAATTATTTTATGTGGTCCTGGTAACAGTGGTCAGTGGTCAGTCGTCAGTCGTCAGTGGTCAGTCTCCGCCCGGCAACTTCGCCGAAAGCTTCGTCGCCCGGTGGCCGTAGCTTCAGCGGAGGAGGGGGTCAGTGGTCAGTCGGTGTAGGCGACATTCCGGTAGCTGGGCGAAGTCCGGTAGCTGAGCGCAGTCGAAGCTACAACGGAGGTCAACCATAAAACCATCCACCAATTTCCTCCTATTTCTTTGCATTGTTTCAAAAAATGTCCATTTTCAACCCCGAAATTATTGATCACCTTAATTCAGCTAACCATGAGAGTTCTGATGCGGCTATCGCTCGCCGTCCTTTACCTTGGGCTGACGGTTTCTATGCTGAAAGCGCAGGAAACCTATCCGGTC
The DNA here is from genome assembly GCA_020636325.1 of Lewinellaceae bacterium. GTDB lineage: Bacteria > Bacteroidota > Bacteroidia > Chitinophagales > Saprospiraceae > JACJYC01. Next base: position 34,970 of record JACJYC010000018.1, on the reverse strand, counting down.
AACGGGGTACAAGACGAGCGGGAGGGCTTGTATGCCTTTACAAACGCTACGCTTTTCACAAAGTACAACCAGAAAATCGAGAAAGCCACCCTGCTGATCAGGGATGGAAAAATCGAAGCGGCAGGCGCCAATGTTACCGTACCGTCGTATGCCATTGTTTACGACCTCAAGGGAAAGTACGTCTATCCGGCCTTTATCGACCTGTACAGCAGCTACGGCACGCCTGAGATCCGCCGGGATGCCGCCGGCGGCGGGCGCGGATTCAACCGGACGCAACAATTCGAAACGGATAAACCCGGCGCCTACGCATGGAACAAGGCTTTGAAACCGGAATTCCGCGCCTATGAGAACTTTACCGTCAGCGCCAAGGACGCAAAAGGGGAGCGCGACCTTGGTTTCGGCGCAGTGCTGACCCATCAAATGGACGGTATCTGCCGGGGCACCTCGGCTGTCGTCCTGCTGGGCGAGGAAAAGGAACACGAGATGATCGTCAGTGAAGAAGTAGCCCAGCATTTCTCTTTCAACAAGGGGACCTCCCGGCAATCCTATCCGACTTCCCTGATGGGGGCGATCGCCCTCTTGCGCCAAACCTATTACGACGGGCAATGGTACAAGAACCAGCATGAGGAGGTCAACCTGTCCCTGGAGGCCTGGAACAAGAACCTGGGCCTGAAGCAGGTTTTTGAGGTCCGCGACTGGCAGGAAGCGCTCCGGGCGGCCAAGATCGGAAAGGAATTCGGCGTCACCTATATCATCAAAGGCGACGGCGACGAGTACCAGCGCCTGGACGAGGTCAAGGCAACCGGCTCTTCCTTCATCATACCGGTAAATTTTCCGGATGCTTTTGATGTGGAAGACCCCTTCGCAGCCCAATCCGTAACCCTGGCGCAAATGAAGCACTGGGAACTGGCGCCGACCAACGCAGGCCGCCTGGCCAAAGCCGGCGTCAACTTCGCGCTTACCGCTGACGGACTCCGTCGTCCTGCTGATTTTTACGGCAATGTCCGCAAGGCGATCGCTCAGGGGCTGACGGAAGAGCAGGCCCTCAGGGCACTGACCGAAACGCCCGCAAAAATGGCCGGTGTTGAAGCCGAACTGGGCAGCCTGGAAAAAGGCAAATTGGCCAACTTCTTCATCACCAGCGGCCCGGTCTTCGACGAAAAATCACAGATCTATCACGTCTGGGTGAAAGGCAAACCGTTTATCCTCAAAGACATCGACGCGCCGGACCTGGCGGGTCAGTATACCCTGACGGTAGGCAGCACGGCTTATAAGCTCAATGTGACGGGTACGCCGGAAAAACCGGATATGAAGATCGTGGTCAGCGATACCTCCAGCATCACTGTCAAACAAACCATGAAGAACGGGGCGCTTACCCTGTCTTTCGAACCCGAAAAAGGAAAAGGCCTGGTCCGCTTGTCCGGCACCGGTGAAAAAGGCAAATGGTCCGGCCGCGGGCAGGATCCTTCAGGCGCCTGGCTCGATTGGAATGCCGTTCGCCAGGGAGACGCCGCCCCGGCCAACGCCGATAAAGCGCCCGGTGAACGCAGGGGAAGACCGCAAGGCGGCGGTGAGAAAAAAGAAGAAGGCGCTATGGCCAAGGTCACCTACCCGTTCATCGCGTTCGGCCGGGAAACCCTGCCGCAGGCCGGTACTTACCTGATCAAAAACGGCACCGTGTGGACCAATGAAGCGGACGGCATCCTCCAGAATGCAGACGTGCTGATCCGCGACGGCAAGATCGCCCAGGTAGGCAAAAACCTGAGCGCAGCCGGCGCCACCGTCATCGACGCTACCGGCAAACACATCACTTCCGGCGTGATCGACGAACACAGCCATATCGCGGCTTCCCGCGGGATCAATGAGGGCGCCCAGGCCAGCTCGGCAGAGGTGCGCATCGGCGATGTGATCAATACGGAAGACATCAATATTTACCGCCAACTGGCCGGCGGCGTAACGGCCAGCCAGATCCTGCACGGGTCCGCCAACCCGATCGGCGGCCAGTCCGGCCTCATCAAGCTGCGCTGGGGGTATGCGCCTGAAAAAATGAAGATCGAAGGCGCCGACGGGTTCATCAAATTCGCTCTCGGGGAAAATGTCAAACAATCCAGTTTTGATGCTTCAACCCGCTATCCGCGGACCCGGATGGGGGTCGAACAGGTGTTTGATGACATGTTTACCCGCGCCGAGGAATACGCGGCCCTGAAAAAATCCGGTAAATCCTACCGCAGGGATCTGGAACTGGACGCCCTCCAGGAAGTGGTGGAAAGCAAACGGTTCGTGACCTGTCACTCCTACCAGCAAGGGGAGATCAATATGATGATGAAAGTGGCCGAAAAACACCATTTTCACGTCAACACCTTTACCCATATCCTGGAAGGCTACAAGGTGGCCGACAAAATGGCCAAACACGGCGCCGGCGGCTCCACATTCTCCGACTGGTGGGCATATAAATTCGAAGTGATCGAGGCTATTCCCTACAACGGCGCATTGATGAATGCCCAGGGGGTTACGGTCGCCTTCAACTCCGATGACGCCGAAATGGCGCGCCGCCTCAACCAGGAAGCCGGCAAAGCGGTCATCTTCGGGGGCGTACCTGAAGAAGAAGCCTGGAAATTCGTGACCCTGAACCCGGCCAAATTGCTCCACCTCGACAAAAGGATGGGCAGCCTTAAACCGGGTAAAGACGCCGATGTGGTCATCTGGTCGGACAACCCGCTGTCGGTTTATGCCAAAGCCGAAAAAACCTTTGTCGACGGCATCAAATTCTTCGACCGCGAAGAGGACGCCCAAATGCAGAAGGAAGTGGCAAGCGAACGCAACCGTTTGATCCAGAAAATGCTGGCCGCCAAACAAGGCGGTGAAGGGACCCAGGCGCCGCGCGGCCGCCGTTTCAATACGGAATACACCTGCGACGACCTGGACGATGAAATCTCGGAAAATTGATTCGATTTTAAGATTGATCCGATTGATCCGATTGTTCGATTGATCCGATTGATCCGATTGTTCGATTGTTCGATTGATTCGAATCAACAAATCACCAGATCAACATTTTCAAATTGAATTATGATGAAAAATACGCTCAAATATATTTCCATCCTCTGCCTTTCGGTCCTCGCATGGCCGTTGGCAGCACAGGCTCCCGTACCGGCGCCGGCTCAATCGCAGCCCATTGCCATTGTCGGAGCGACGGCCCACCTGGGAACAGGCCAGGCCATCGAAAACAGCCTGATCGCGTTTGAGAACGGCAAAATCACCGTTGTCGCGCCGTTCTCGGGTCAGGATATTTCCAAATACAAGGTGATCCAGGCTCAGGGCAAACACGTTTACCCGGGTTTCATCGCGCCGGATACCAACCTCGGCCTGATCGAGATCGGGCAAACCCCCGCTACCCAGGACTATGCCGAGATCGGGGACATCAACCCCAACGTACGGGCGCTGATCGCCTACAATACGGACTCCCAGGTTACGCCGACCGTTCGCGGCATGGGTGTGCTCATCGCTCAGATCGTACCTTCAAGCGGTGTCCTCAGCGGGCAATCCTCCGTTGTGCAACTGGATGCCTGGAACTGGGAAGACGCCGCTTATCTGGCCGACGACGGGGTGCACGTCAGTTTTCCCAACCGGCAGCGGTTTTCCTTTGCAACCTTCGGGCTGGACGACAACCCGCAGTACGACGAGCAGATCAAATCGCTCAAGGATTTCCTTTCGGATGCCAAATCTTATTGTGGAAACAAATCCGCCGGCAAGGAGATCAACCTGAAGCTGGAAGCGATGTGCGGCCTGTTCGACGGCAGCAAGCGCTTCTTTGTACACGCCAATTCTGCGCAGGACATGACCCAGGCCATCCTCATGGCGAAAGAATACGGCATGAAGCTGGTCATTGTCGGCGGCGCCGATGCCTGGATGATGACCGAACAGCTCAAAACCAATAACGTGGCGGTGATCCTGGGGTCGACACAGGCTCTCCCGGGCCGTATCGACGACGATGTCGACCTGCCGTTCAAGGCTCCGAGGCTTCTGCACGAGGCCGGCGTGACCTACTGCCTGGGCCACGAAGGCTATTGGCAGTATCGCAACCTCAGCTTCCAGGCCGGCCAGGCAGTGGGATTCGGATTGCCGTACGAAGAAGCGGTGGCGGCCATTACACTGAACACCGCCAAAATACTGGGTATTGCCGATCGTGCAGGTTCCCTGGAAGTGGGTAAAGACGCCATCCTGTTTGTCAGTGACGGCGACGCGCTGGATTCCCGCAGCGATATGGTCACCCACGCCTTCATTCAGGGCCGCGAGATCGACCTGAACAACAAGCAGAAAGTGTTGTACGAAAAGTTCAAGGAGAAGTATGCCAGAATGAAGAAATAATCATTTCCACCCTCACTTGCCCTCACTTGCCGGGGACTTAAGTCCCCGGCAAGTGAGGGTGGAAATTGTAGTAGAACAGCCTTCCCTGGGCTGTACCCAGAAAAAATTCATGTTCGCTCAGAAAACGGGTGGTATAAATAACATCGTCAAACCCGTGGAAAGTCAGCGTACACTGTCCGGTTGTAAGGTTCCAGAGTTTGAAGGTCTGGTCGCAGTTGGTCACCTCCCCCACCGGCAGCAACAAGAACGGAAAAGCCTTGCCCTTGTGGAAATTCACCACGATCATCTCGCTCTCAGCCCCGGAAGGGATGGTGATCGGTTCGGTCCGGAACCCCGAGAACCAGACCCGCTTGCAGGACTGGATCTCCTTCAGCGTGTGGTTGTCATAGATGTACTTGGGCTGGTCGGTCAGGTCGAAGATCATGTACACATTCCCGTCGGGTATGAACCGATCCACGGCGTGCTCTGGTTGAAAGCCGGTATAGTAGAAGAAGCTTTCTACGAACCGGTCGAGCGGTGGCGCGGGTATGTGGAGTTTTGCGATCATGTCATTTATTCAGCCATCCAACGATGTGTATTTATTACCAGACTCCATTCTTTCAATTTTGAAATTTCCCTGGAAAAATAACAAAATAATCGAAATGACTCAGCGCCTCCGTTTGGCCAAAGCCGGAAAAAGCCGGTATGTTCCCCACCACACCACCGGAATTTTTTTCGTGAAGCGGATTACTAAGCGAGGCTGGCCCTCAAGGACAGGCCGATTGGTAAGCCGGGTACGGGGTATCCGGTAATTGGCTGCTCAATCCCTGCCTGCCGGTCACCGGCGGCCAAAGCCTATGGCGACGGCGCGCAGGTAAGCCTGGGGCTAGTGGCGCGAAATCTAGATACCACACAAGTTTCGCGGCCTCTTTTTCCGACATGCTGCGTTGCTCGGCGGTCACAGAGTCCCGCTATGCTCCCTTCTCGCGCCTTGCCTGTCGAAAAAATAGCCTCCCGAAACTATGGTGCTACTTAAATTTCGCGCCACTAGGAATCCCGCTTGTTGGCTTCTCAATCCTGCGGGCTTAAGAATCCCGGTAATTGGCTTCTCAATCCCTGCGGGCTTAAGAATCCTGGCCGTTTTGGAAAATATCCGGTAGTGTGGTTTTACATTCACTTTTACATTTTAATCCAGCCGGATGTCCGCGCAGTCCACCCGGCAATCACCCAGGTCGAGCATCGCATTGATGAGGTAGACCGATTGGAAGGAGGGCAGGTCGGCCATGGTGATCCGGCGTTCCAATATCCGGTTTTGGGAGAGGTAATATGCCCGTTTTACGCCTTTCAGCAACGGATTGGCCGGGGTCAGGAGCCGGTCGCCGTCGTCAAAAACAAGATTGGCAAAACTGGCGTCGGTCAGCTCGCCGTTCTTCAGGATCAGGATCTCATCGCAATCGCCGCGCCGGGCGTACAGTTGCGCCAGTTGGCTCCGGTCGGTGTATTTAAGGGCATAATCGAGGTCCGGACCGGCTTCCACTACTGTTAAGCTGCGGATGTCGGGCAAGGTATAACGATGCCATTCGACGGCTTCTATGTTTTTTTCATACACCACCCGGCATTTGAATAATCCGACCCGGGCATTCTCGGGTACGTTCAGGCGGTCTTGCAGCCGGATAGGATCAGTCGGCCCGAAAAGGCGTTGCCGGGCCAGGTTGAACCGTTCATTGTGCAGCTCCGGCAGGTGGATCACACCGTTTGACACCTTTATGCTTTCAACCAGTTTGGGCATACGCTCAGTTTGAAAAATTCAAGGGTTTCGAACCTTTGCTGCCGGCTCCCGGCCGCATGCGCGCGGATTGCCCGGACCCGGCAACGATCGGGATATAGACCTTATCGATGAGCTCCTGGAATTCCTTTTCCGGATCGCTGTAAACGGTGATGCCCCCGCCGCTTTTGTATACCAGGCCCTCAGGGTTTTGCTCTATGAAGCGGATCATGACGGCGCTGTCTGCCCGGCCGTTGTCCCAATACCCGAAAACGCCGGTGTAATACCCGCGATCGTATTGCTCGGCCTGCCGGATGATCTCCACGGTTTTGGATTTTGGAGCGCCGGTGACGGAACCGGCGGGCAGGAGTTCGGCAAAGAGGTCGCCGATTTGGTTGATGAACCGGGGTTGAAGCAGGCCCGCGATCCTGGAACTGGCCTGGAACAGGTCCTTCTCAGGGGTCCGGACCCGGTCGAGGTACCTGAATTTTTCCACGGTTACCCGGTCGGCTACCCGGCCCAGGTCATTCCGGATCAGGTCGACGATGGTGAAGTGCTCGGCCCGTTCCTTGTGGTCGTTGAGCAGCAGTTGCCGGGCGTCGGGAAGGGTCGCGTCGATGGTCCCTTTCATGGGAAAGGACCGGATGGCGTTGCCCTCGATGGTCACAAAGGTTTCCGGAGAAAAGACGACGAACCGGTCCTTGAACAGCAGTTTGTACCGGGCGCGGCTGTGTTCGAAGATTTCCCGCAGGCTGAGCGAGGTTTCGATCGGGGTTGGAAGGGTCAGATTGGTCAGGAAGGAATTGCCTGCGAGCAGGTTTTCGCGAACTGTGTTGAACGCCTGCCGGTATTTTTCGTAAGGGACCGGGAATTTCCTGAATTGGAATTCCGGCAGCGGCCGGCCGGTTGGTGCGCAGTTGGTCATGCCGTTGAAATCGTAGAAAATCCCTTGCGAGGCCGCCTCCGCCAACGGCAGGATCACCGGTTGTTTCAGGTCGAAGTCCAGCACAAATATAAAGGGGATCCCCGCCCCTGTCAAACGGTTCATCAGATCGGTCATCGCACGGGTTTATACCATTTAGACGCAAAGATTGGGAAAAGATACGAGGTTGTTGATCGGAATTTCAGGGATCGGGTGGTTGAAGGCCAATCGAAAAATCGGTTCGATTTTTTATTTTTGTCCTCCACCAAAATGAACGGCCATCGAAACAGCCAAACGACCTTCGACCTATATCCACGGCACCTCCGATACGGAGCGCGAACGCCTTTCCCTGATGAACGACCGCCTGCTGAACCAGGCCTGCCTGAAAGAACTCAACCTGACCGGCGGCGAACGCATCCTGGATGTGGGCAGCGGCCTGGGGCAGTTTACCCGGCTGATGGCGCAGGCCGCCGGACCTGCCGGGCGCGTACTCGGCATCGAACGGGATCCCGGTCAGATTTCGGGCGCCCGGGAACTGATTGCCGGATCGGCTCTGGAAAGTAACATTGCATTCCGCAACGGCGACGCCATGGACCTGCCCCTGGAAGCCGGGGAATGGGGCAGCTTTGACCTGGCGCATTCCCGGTTTGTGCTGGAGCATGTGCCGGAACCCGGTAAGGTGGTTGCACACATGGCAAAAGCCGTCCGGCCCGGCGGCAGGGTTGTGCTGGCGGATGACGATCACGCTCAGTTTACCCCTTACCCGGCGCCGCCCGGTTTCCATACCATTTGGGACGCCTATTGCCGGTCCTACGACCGGATCGGCTGCGATGCCTTCGTCGGCAGGCGCCTGACGACCTTTCTGGTTGAGGCCGGGCTGAAGCCGCGCCGGAACACCCTGGTTTTTTTCGGCGGTTGCGCAGGCGATGAGGTTTTTGAGATCGCGGCGCTCAATATCATTAAAATCCTGGAAGGGGCCCGGGAGCTGATGCTGGAACACCGGTTGATCTCATCCGAAAATTATGAGGCGGGTATCGCGGGCCTGCATCGCTGGATGACCTTGCCGGATGCGGCGCTTTGGTATGGGATGAATTGGGTGGAAGGATTCAAGGATAAAGGAAAGGATAAAGGTTAAAGGTTAAAGGATAAAGGTTAAAGAGGGGGGGGATTTAGGGTTTGGGCCTACAATTTGCATGGTCTCGACAGGTTTTTAAAACTAAATGGCCGGACGAGGGGTTATAAATTTTCGCTGACCGCAAACTGTCAGCGTTAAATATGACATCAACTTTCATCACCAATACCGACAAGGAAGAGATCCTCAAATACTTCGGCAAGCCGCTGGAAGAGATGGATGTGGAGGAATTCCGCAAGGCGCTCAAGGGGATTCGCTCCAAATACCACCCCGATAATTTTGAGAAATTCGAGGATGAAACCGTCCGCGAAATGGCAACCGAGCGATTCCAGGCCATCCAAGCGCTGGCCGATAAAATGGAGGCCTGGTATCAGGGTAAGATCGGTACGTTGGAGCGCCCTTCCGGTGATTTCAATCCGGGCGCCCAGTTCGCATTCGACAAGATGAAGATCGAGGTGATCACTTCGGATAAGGACCTCAAATACCACCTTTTCGGCACCCAATACCGCTGGTTGCTTTACGGCGACAAATTCAAGATTCCCGGCACCAAGGCCCATATCGTAATGGATGAGGACCACCGCGGGGTCAGCATCGGCTTTCGGGAAACCATCCGGATGTACGTCACCTTCGGCGTGGATGACGCCATTGAAGCTATCGTCATGTGGCTCTACAACCGGATCAAGGACCGGGGGGATTCGCTGATCATCGAAGGCAACGTCATCCCCATCGAACCGGATGCCATGATGCGGCATATCCGGAAAACGTCCTATCTGGAGATCGGCGCGGGGTGAACTACCAATTGTCAGTGGTCAGTTGTCAGTTGTCAGTGATCAGTTGTCAGTGATCAGTCTCCGCCCGCCGTAGCTTCAGCGGAGGAGGGGGTCAGTGATCAGTCTTACTTCACTCCCCAACCATTGCCGAAGTCGCCTTCCGCGCTGACGAACGCCATCTTGCCTTCCTCATTTTCCGCCAGCAGGATCATGCCCTGGCTGGTGATGCCCCTGAGCTGACGAGGAGCGAGGTTGGCAACCACCACGATCTTCTTGCCGATCAGGGCGGCCGGTTCGAACTGAAGCGCAATGCCGGAAACGATGGTGCGTTTTTCCGAACCCAGGTCGACCGTGAGTTTGAGCAATTTATCCGCTTTCTGCACTTTTTCAGCTTCCAGTATGGTGCCGGTGCGCAGGTCGAGTTTGGCAAAGTCGTCGTACTGGATCTCCGGTTTGAACGGTTCCCTTTCCGGGCCTTTTTCAGCGTTCATGATGTCGTCGAGTTTGTCTTTCTGGCGTTGGATGATCAGGGCGCGCGAATCGTCCTTGCGGTCCTGGATCTTGGGGAAAAGGACCTCCGGCTCGCCGATTCGGTGACCGGCGGGTGTGAGCAAACGGCCTTCTTCGAGCGCTTCCCACAGGTTATTCCAATCGCCGCGTTGTACCGGCGGCAGGTTCAGCAGTTTGCGGATGCGCGGTGAAGTGAACGGAATGAACGGCTCGCACAGTACGCTCAGGCAGGCCACGACCTGCAGGCAGAACAGCATGCATTCCACCACCTTTTCACTATCCGGATCTTCTTTCACGATCTGCCAGGGCGACACATCCTGCAGGTACGTATTGCCGTAAGCCGACAACTCCATCAGGTATTGGGAGGCCTGTTTGAAATTGAAGGCCTCCAGTTCGGCTGTCAGTTTTTTGACGATGGCCCTGATTTCGATAAAGCGGTCTTTCCAGTCAAGATCGAGGGCCGGTACGACTCCGCCGTAGTATTTCTGTGTCAGGACGATCACCCGGTTGACGAAATTACCGAGGTTATCGGCCAGCTCCTTATCGTGGAAATCGACGAATTCATCCCATTTGAAATCGCTGTCCTTGTTTTCCGGCAAATTGCGGAGCAGGGCATAGCGCAGGGCGTCTTCCTTGTTCGGGAAGTCCCGGAATTCTTCCAGGTATTCGTGTTGTTCGATACCCCAGCCCCGCGACTTTGAGAATTTCTGCCCTTCGAAATTGAGAAACTGATTGGCGGGCACGTTCACCGGCAGGTTATAGTTGCCGTAGGCGTGCAGCATAGCCGGAAAGATGATGCAGTGGAAAACGATATTATCCTTCCCGATGAAATGGATCAGTTGCGAATCGGGGCTTTTCCAGTAGTCTTCCCAGTTTTTGCCGTTCTCCAGGGCCCATTGTTTGGTGGAGGAGATGTAGCCGATCGGGGCGTCAAACCAGACGTATAGCACTTTCCCTTTGGCTTCGGGCAGGGGAACGGAAATACCCCAGTCCAGGTCGCGGGTGATGGACCGGGATTGCAACCCGCTGTCCAGCCAGCTGAGGCATTGGCCGACGACGTGCTTCCGCCAGGTGGAGGGATCGTGGTGTTGAACGCCGTCCAGTTGGCCGGTAGCGATCCACTCCCGGAGCCAGACCTCATGTTTGTCGAGCCGGAAATACCAGTGTTGGGTGGCTTTCAGGACCGGCTTTTTACCGCTCAGCATGGACACCGGATTGATCAGTTCGGTCGGGGAGAGGTCGGTTCCGCAGCGTTCGCACTGATCGCCGAAGGCCTCCTCAAAGCCGCAATTGGGGCAGGTGCCCTTGATGTAGCGGTCGGCCAGGAACTGGTCATAGTCCTCATCGTACAATTGATCGCTGGACTTGACCTCGAACTGGTCGCCCTTTTCCAGGAGTTTCAGGAAAAAATCCTGGCTGGTCTCGTGGTGCAGGGGGGCCGAGGTGCGGTGGTAATAATCAAAGGAAATGCCCAGGCGCTCAAAGGTGGATTTATTGAGCTCATGGTACTTGTCGATGATCTCCCTGGGGGAAATGCCTTCCTTCTTGGCCCGGATGGTAATGGCGGCGCCGTGTTCATCCGATCCGCAGACCCACACGACATCTTTGTCCCGGAGGCGGAGAAAACGCACAAAAATGTCCGCCGGCAAATAAGCGCCTGCCAGGTGGCCCAGGTGCAGGGCGCCGTTGGCATAGGGCAGGGCGGAAGTAATGATATATCTTTTGGGTGGATTCATATCAATCGGATTTTGCAGCTGCAAAATTTGCGCGAAGATAGGGTTAAATGGTTAAATTGTGGAATGGGTTTGTGCAGTTGCCAGTTGTCAGTTGTCAGTCGTCAGTTGTCAGTTGTCAGTTTGGGGAATGGCTATGTTTCAACCTAACAACGGACAGTCAGCAATGAAACAATGAAACAGTGATCAGTTGTCAGTGATCAGTTGGAATCAAAGGGAAACGCCGCTTCTGCAACGGACGACCAGCAATGAAGCAATGGAACAATGAAACAATGAAGATCACCCCATGACCGGCATGGCCTGCATATGGACGATGGACTGCATTAAGATGGGAAGGCCGCTCTCGAGGATGAGGAGCTCGTTGTCCTGGAAGGAGAATACATCGCGGATGATGCCGTTTTCGACGGCAGTTTTGTTGTAGGGCGTTCGGTAGACGATCTCGACCGGAACTTTCTGCTCGGCGAATTGCCAGGCCGTCAACCCTATGGAATCCTGCGTCATGTTAATTTGTTGTTTAAATGAGAACACGGGGGTACCGGATTTGGTTCCTTGATTTGTTCCTGTTTCTGTTTTTATGTAACTTGCGTATTTTACCGGTGAATGACATTTTTTAGCTTTTTCATTCCAAAAACATGATTCAAGAAAATTCCGACTCCCTCCATCGATGGCGGGAAGATACTCCCGGTATTGAAAAACAGATCCACCTGAACAACGCCGGGTCCGCTCTGCCGCCCAGGCAGGTGTTGAATGCTGCCGTTGATTACCTGGTGGAGGAAGCCGGGCGCGGCGGATACGAAACTGCGGCCGCCCGTCAGTCCGAAATCAACGGAATGTACGAGGCTTTGGGCCGGATGTTGAACACAGACCCCGGGCAAATCGCCTGGATGTCGAGCGCTACGGACGGATATAACAGGGCGCTGACGTCCATCCGCTGGCAAACGGGCGATGTCATCCTGACCACCATCAACGACTACGCTTCCAACCAGATCGCTTTCATGCAGCTCCGCGAGCGTTTCGGCGTAAAGGTTATCCGGGCCGAAGATGACCTCAGGGGCGGCGTTTCTGTGGACTCCATGGCGGAATTGATCCGGGTGCATGATCCCAAACTGGTTGCAGTGACCCATATTCCCACCAATTCGGGACTGATCCAGCCGGTAGAAGCTATTGGTGAACTTTGTGAAAACCAGGATATCCTTTACCTGGTGGATGCCTGCCAGTCGGCCGGCCAATTGCCGCTCGACGTCCGGAAGATCCGTTGCGATTTTCTGAGCGCTACGTTCCGGAAATTCATGCGCGGACCACGTGGCGGCGGATTTTTGTACGTTTCGCCGAAGGTGCTGGAATCCGGTTTGGCGCCGTTGGTCCTGGATCTGCACAGCGCTGTATGGACGGAGCCGGACGGCTACCGGATGCAGGATGATGCCAAACGATTTGAGCTCTGGGAAAAACCCTATGCCCTCATGGTGAGCGCCAAAGCGGCTGTGGAGTACGCCCTGGAGGTTGGTTTATCCGACATTGAATTGCGGGTCAGGGACCTCGCCGGATATGCGAGAGGGAAGCTGGCGGAGATCCCCGGGTTGAAATCATTGGATAAGGGGACTGAATTGGGCGGCATTGTCACGTTCACCTTTCCAAATGCACATTTCGGTGAACTGAAGGACCATTTAATTGCCGGAAATATCAATTTGTCCTTTGCGCCGAAATTTGTAGCGGTCATTGACCTGGAAAACAAAGGCGCGGAATGGGTGGGCAGGCTGTCGCCGCATTATTACAATACCCGGGAGGAGGTGGACGCTGCGGTGGAATCAATCAGGGCATGGGCAATTCATTCCAGGTAACCTGTTCAAATATTCAATTGGGTTTTCACAATAAAAATCATTTATTTGTAAAGAATAAATTATTGTGTATCAAGGAATTTTTAAGGATCGTTAAATGATCGGGGTTCAAAAATTAGAAGCTTGATTTCAGGTTTAATAGGAAACAAACCTGTCAAGCTATGAAAAAAGCACCCTTTAAGTCGGTCTCCTTAATCCTATTGACGGCCATTCAAATTTCCCTTTACGGCCAGTCCGGTCTCGGTGTTTCTGCCGGCGTAAATTACAGTACCCTTGAAGATGTCGAAAGCATTTTGCTTGATGTGGGCCTGGAGGCCGCACCGGTTGCCGGTTTATATTATGCAATTGATTGCGGCAGATTCTGGAATATTCTGAACGAGTTTCAGTATTCTTTAAAGGGATTTTCTACCCTTGCCCCGGACGGGTCCAAAATAAGAACAAGGAATACCTATCTGGATCTCATGCCTCAACTCGAATTCAGGCCGGTAAAAATAGTGGGTATATCAGCCGGAATAAACCTGGGGTACAATATCGGTGAACGGTCCAAACAAATCATGGAGAATTGGAGTGAACCGGCGTTCGACCTCAGTAAAACTATTGATTTCGGCGGGATCCTAGGCCTGCGTTTTTACGCCGGACGCTTAAGTTTTCATTTGTTGTACAATAGGGGCCTGATTAATAGAAATGGTTTGAAGTTAACAGATATCAATAAAGAACCCATTCCTGCACCCAGGCTATATACTCAAAATCTTCAAGTGACGGCCGGATACCGAATCTGCAACTAAGTGCGGGGTACCGGCTGACGGGCCTTTGAACCGTATGGCCTGGCAAAGGGTGGACGGGATTATTTCCCGTTCACCCGCCGGCCGCCGGCAGTCCTGGAGGAATTTTCCACTTTGTTGATCTTCTTCAGGTCGACCATCAGGCTGGAAAAGGCGCTTCCGGAATTCACCGACCATTTGCGGCCGTCATAAGTGACGGTGCCGTCGCGGCGGTTCCAGTCGGATGCCAGCAACGAGTACCGGTCACCGGCTTTGGGGTTGGGGCCGAAGATGAGGTAACGCTCGTCGGCGTTGGATTCAAACCCGATGGCAAACCGGTTTTGTTTGGGTTTGAACAGCAGAACGCCCGGGGTTCCGCGGCGGATGACCACCTGCTCAACTTTGCGGCCGTCGATGATCTTGATCTCGCCGGAAATGATCTCGGAAGAGCCGCCGGTCAATTGACGGGTGAGTACGACATCGTCAGAGAGATAAAACTGGATCCGCTCCAATTCGTTGTCGCTCCATTGGTACTGATCGTAAAGATTTTGGGTAAATGGTCGTAAATTGGGGCCACAAGAGGCAGCAGTGATCAGAACCAGGAACAGCGCGATGTATTTCATTGTGTTTTTCATGTTTATGTGCCGAATTTTCTTTTCCCCAAAATTAAAATGGAGTGCGTTCCGTTGCAAAAATTTTAAGAAACTTTAACCTGGATCTTAACGCAATTTAACGCAGGAGGCTATCTTTGCTTTTTGATTACCATGAGAAACCTTCAAATCTGAGCATGATTGTAATGATAACCGGGGCCAGCCGCGGGATCGGTTTCGATACGGCTCTTTCGCTGGCAGCCTCACCTGACAATACGATCCTCGCCCTCAGCCGGGACGCCAAAAAACTGTGCGCACTGGCCGCAAAGGCGAAGGAAATGCACGGTCACGATAATATACGCACCCTGCCTTTTGATATTACCCAGCCGGATGAATCGGCCTTTACCGACCTGATCGACCAGGCCGGCGGATTGGATGTGCTCATCAACAACGCCGGCTATCTGGTGAATAAGCCGTTTGAGGATATGGAACCGGAGGACTGGCAAATGGCCTACGAGTCGAACGTGCTGGGGCCCGCCTGGCTGATCAAACTTTCGCTGCCGTATTTGCGGAAAAGCAAAACGCCGCATGTCCTCAACATCGGGAGTATGGGCGGTTTTCAGGGGAGCAGCAAGTTCCCCGGCCTGTCCGTTTACAGCTCCTCAAAGGCCGCAATCGCCAACCTCACGGAATGCCTGGCCGAAGAGTACAAGGCAGACGGAATTGTCTTCAATTGCCTGTCTCTGGGCTCCGTGCAGACCGAGATGCTCGCCGAAGCCTTTCCCGGCTACCGGGCGCCGCTGACCAGCGAGGAAATGGGCGGATTCATTTCCTGGTTTGCCAGGGAAGGGGGGCGGTTCTTCAATGGGAAGATATTGCCGGTTTCGGTGTCGACGCCGTAGGGGGCTTTTGGGGACTTCAGTTTCAGTCATCAGTTGGCAGTCTTCAGTCATCAGTTGGCAGTCCGCCTACCGGTCTCACATGCGCAATAGCCGCTACGGCGACGGAGCACCGGCAAGTCGGCAATCCGAAGGCGTCAGTTTTCCGGGGTGACGCGGGGTAGGCGCTAATGGAAGAGATAAGCCCAGATGTCATTTCTAAGCCGGCAATGCCATTGTGGTGCAATATCATCCGGATAATATTTCCGGACTAAGATATGGGATGAAGCATTCCCAGTTTCTTGCTTAATGATTCGTTCCAGGTTTCGCACCTTTTGCCGCATCAGCTTTTTATTATTGTCTTTTACCAGGATAACCAATAAATACGATCCGGGGAGTTGTTGAAAAGCAATTACCTTTTTTAAAGGCTCAGGGATAACATCTCCGTTTGAGGCTTCATCTGGATTTTTGGGGTCAATCGGATTACCTGCCGCATCAAACCTGATCAAAGCCAATTGGGTGCATAGCTCGTTAATTTTTTCTTCGAACGGCATTGCCAGAAACTGTGTGTTTGCCTGAGGCCAGTTATTATAAGCTGTTGTGTCGAGCTGTTCATCAATTTTAATGGAATCCCATTCTTTTGGAATTGCGCAATTGTCAACTGGAATGATAGCAGACACTGCATCGACCAGAATATTGCCGTTATAGGGCGGATCGTTTGTGTTCAGATATCTCGCTTCCAGAAAGATATAGTCATATTTCTGCTTTTTAGGCTTGAGGATGAAAGCGTATTCTGTCCAGTCTTTATGATCAATTGGGGGAGAAGCCGCCAGCAGTTCCGCAGGGGAGCAAACATCAAGACCACCCCAAATCATTAACCGGACAGGGTGAATATAGTTATCCGGTTGGTTGGTGACCCGGCTAATGGAAGCATAAATTTCTGACTGAGCCAGCATCATCCTTATAACATAGCACTGATTTATTTCCAGTGGTACAGGCAATTTCTGGCCTATTTTTTCCCAGGTACCGTTGTCTCTGGTCACCATGCCCAGGTAAGTACTGCCTTGGTAAGCGGACTTTGTAACACCGAATGTGGGTTCAGGCTGGATATCAGGCGGCGTTTCACCGGCAAATCCGCAATCTCGCCAAAGAGCAGGTGTTTTGCCAGGATAGGGCATCCCTTCAAATGACGGATTCAACAACCGGATCTCTTGTGAAAAGGCTGAAAGGCTGAGAAAAATAAGCATCAAAGCAGAAATCGTTCGCTGGAGCATGGGTTGAAAGTTTTAGTGGTGGAAAAATAGGGTTTTTAATAGAATCACATGGTTGTTCAGTGTCGGATTTTGAATGATATATTAAAAAATATAATATGAATGTAATTCGGACCTATAAGGGTGGGACCCACCCTCCGGCCTGCCGACCTCGCCTCCTCCTCCAGTCCTCAGTAATCAACACACCTCCCCCTTCCGGTCTTTTGATCGGTGCAGATGAAACTGGTTATCCAGAGTGGCGGCATAAACCGCATTTTACCGGTAAAAACAGTATGTGAAATTCGACGATGATGGCCCGGTCGGGCTTTGCGACTTTGAGCAGAAATAAGATTTGCATCTTTGACTTCACAAAGATACAAAATATGTTTTAATTTTATAATTTTTGTAAAAAAAAGTTTTAATCCTTGTTTCCGGTCATCCATTTCGCCCGGACCGGCTCCGCGTAATCCCGCCAAAGTTTTTCCAACAGGTCCGCATCCGGCTCGCCTTCAAAGGCCACTACCCGGTACCTGAACCGGTAAGTCTGCCCCGGATCCAGGGAATAAGCGCCCAACACCATCGGCGATACGCTGAAATAGGGCATGTCCGGGTGGACCCGAATGGGGGTGGGGTGCCTGAAATTGTCCGGATGGTCCAGCACGGCCAGACCGGCCCACTTTCCGCCTATTTTGCCGTAAACGGCCGTCCAGCGCGGGCGGGAATGATTGGCCTTTTCCCGGTCCCGGACTCCTTCGCTGGTCAGTACCTGCATGGGATTGGTAAAGCGCAACGTGTCGGATTCGTTCCACTCTGCACTGCCCCGGATGCCCAGCGCCCCGTAGTGGTATTCATTGATCCTCAGCGGATACTTGCCGATGATGTTCTGGGTGGTTCGCAGGTCGGTGATGTAATAGTCCCCGGGCTGGAAGGACGCAACCTGCCATTCCTCCGCCAGCACCGGCCCGAATTGGTTGCTGCTGTGGATCTGGCGGGTGGTAAAACCGGCAAAAACGGGGCCGCTTTCGGTTTTTTCCAGCTTTTCGAAGGCTACGGTCGCTTTCTGCAGGTGTTGGTTCCAAAAATCCGTGAAAGAATCCCGGTAGGTGGTATTGGTGTAGGCAAAGAACAGGGCGTGCTGGTGCATATGCCCCAGCGGGAAACCGTCGGTCAGCGCCTGTCCGGCCGGATTGTACAACGGATCGATATAGCCGCTGCGCCGGTAAAAATCCGGGTTGCCGGGGGGCGGATGCTGCGTGTCCATATGATAAGTGAGCACATTTTTCTCATTTGCCGAAGTGATCAGGTCGCCGTCCCGGGACTCCACCTTGAAGCCCCCGGCTGCTTTTTTATCGGGTTTCACCAATCGATAGGTCCGCTTCTGACCATGCCCAAGCGGTTCGTCCAGTATGAAAAAGCCTTCCCCTTCCTCATTCCGCTGCACGGGCGTCAAATGCCCGTTGTCCGGATGCTGCAGGGCCAGAAGGGCGTTGCGTTTTAACCCCGGTATTGCAGGAAGCCGTACAATGGAATGATCCCGGTCGTACTTGCCGGCATCTATTTCGACCTGATTGCCGGTAATGAACCGGGATCCGGTGCAAGCTGCCAGGAGGTTTGCAAGGATGAATATCAGCATCAGGCTGGAAAAACGGGAAATGGACATGGAAGGCAGCGCCATGGGCAATCGGTTTTGAGTTGATCCAACCAAAGGTAATCAAATCCGCTATCTCTGGGGGGCCGTTACCGGGAATCGCTGATGGAAGGATACAATTCACCAAAAATGTCCTATATTTAGGAGCGGAAAAACCGCGATTGTTCGCCCGATCTGTAAATGAAGCCGACTTTCAACTGCCGAGAGCCGCCATTTGACTATTGGGCATTATAAACATAATCATATCCACAATGTCCAATTCTTCCGTTCGCCCTGTTTTTGCCGTCAAAAGCGCTGTCCGGCACTTCCGCAAGCACGCCTTTTATCATACCCTGAACATTGCCGGGTTGTCCGTCGCGTTTGCGGTGATCATCCTGTCCATCCTGTACCTGAATCAGGAAATGACCTACGAGAATTTCCATAAAAAAGCAGACAGGATCTACCGGCCGACCTACCACATCAGCTCGGGAAAGGATTTTGAGGTCCATTTCGCCAGAATACCCGAGCCGTATATCAACGACCTGCCGGCGGAAATCCCCGAAATCGAAAAATTGATCCGCTTTCAGAACCAGGAGCAAAAATATATCCGGATCGGAGAAAAGCGGTTCAAACCCAGGTACGCCTACATCACAGATCACGACGTTTTCGACGTTTTTGACCTGCCGATGGTCGAAGGAGACCCCAAAACGGCTCTGGCAGAACCGCACTCGGTGGTGCTGACCGAGTCCCTGGCCCGGAAATACTTCTCCGGAACGCAGGTGCTCGGAAAAGAAATCAATGTAACGGGAAACTGGACGCCCGAAGAACAGATTTACCGGGTAACCGGGGTGATCAGCGACCTGCCGGTCAATACTCACCTGCCTATCGATATGCTCTTTTCCTTCGGCGGGCCTGAAGAGCGCTCAGGCTGGGCCTACGTGTACACCTTGCTGCGGGAAGGCGCCGATATTGCGGCTGTGGAAGCCAAAATGCCCGATTTTATCAGCAAGCATGCTGTCCCGGAAAGCACCCGAACGCTTACTTTTCCGTTTCAGCGCCTGAAGGATATCCACCTGCATTCCCACCTGGCCCGTGAAATCGTGCCCAACGGTGATGCGGCTTATATCCGGATCTTCTTCTGGGTAGGCCTCTTTGTCTGGCTCATCGCCCTGGTCAATTTTGCCAATATGAGCGCCGCCCTGACCATGACCAGAGGCAAAGAACTGGGCGTGCGCAGCGTATTGGGCGCACGGAAAGGGCAACTGGTCCTGGGCGCCGTTTCGGAAACGATCGTTTGGAGCTTCGCCGCGCTGGCTGCAGGCGCCCTGATCGCTGGGCTGGTATTTCCGGCCTTCACCCGCCTGACGGGCATTTCCATTCTTCCGCCTCTCCTGTTTTTGGCGCCGGTGTTGTTGGGCATTGCGATCCTGAGCGGATTGCTGGCCGGGGTTTTACCGGCCGTACTGGCGGCTTCCGTACGCGCCCTTCAGGTGATCCGGATGGGGCAAAACTGGACCCTGAGATCCGGAGCGGGAAGCATCAACGTCAAAAGGCTGCTGATCGCCGTGCAGTTTTGTGTGGCCATTGTTTTGATCGGCAGCGCAATCGTCGCTCATCTCCAGTTCCGGTACATTCAGGACCTCAACCTCGGCCTCAAACCCGAACAGATCCTGGCCATCTCCACCGTGCCGGATAGGGTAACGGACCAATACCTCGCGCTCAAAAACCGGCTGCAATCCGTTCCCGGGGTCACCGGAGTAGCGGCCTGCATGCAAACGCCTTCCACCGAGATCAGGGATTCGGGGCCCGTGCTGGTCAGGGGAGCCAATGAAGACCCCACCCAGGCGCCTATGATGGATATCCAGGTCATCGACCCGGATTTTGTGGACATGATGGGCCTGGAACTGGAGGCGGGTGAGGACTTTACCGCCAAGGTGAAATTGAAACCTGCCCCCGAATTCAACGAGAACCTGACGGTGAACAATTACCTGGCAGAAAGCCCCAAGCAATACCTGATCAATGAAACGGCGATGAAACAATTGGGCTGGCAATCGCCGGAAGAAGCCCTTGGAAAGGAGATCAACTGGTCGATCGGCGATTACAGATTGGCGTTCGGGCCCGTTGCGGGCGTCATCCGGGACTATCACCAGGAATCCCTGAAGAACAAGGTCGACCCGCTGGTCATGGTCATCGAGCCTATCTGGCTCCGGACGATCCTCGTCAAGGTGGACACCCGGGACCTGGAAAAAACCATGGCCGGGATTGAAGACGCCTGGAACGGCCTGTTTCCGTACGCCCTCGAATACGATTTCCTGGATGACCTGTTCAACCGGCTTTACGACCAGGATCGGGTGCAACTCAGGCTCCTGAGCACCCTGGCCCTGATCGCGGTGCTGATCGCCTTTCTCGGGCTGGTCAGCCTGGTGGCTTATGCCCTGAGACGGAGGTCGAAGGAACTGGCTATCCGCCGGGTGATCGGGGCCGACCTGGGGTCGCTCACCGGATTGATGAGCCGGGAATACCTGGTGGTGCTGGCTGTAGCTGCCGCTGCGGCTGTACCGCTGAGTTACCGGTGGGTAAAGGAATGGCTGGAGAATTTTGCCTACCATATCGAGATTTCTCCCTGGGTGTACCTGGTTGCGGTTGCTTCGGTTTATGCCGCGTTGTTATTGGTGATCTACCTTCAGACCATGAGGGCCACGATCGCCAATCCGGTGAAATCCCTTCGGGAAGATTAGAAAACCAATAGAATGGGCAGCTGATGGCAAGATGTTTAAAAGGGTTGGTCGCCGGTACGGTGTTGCTGTGGTTGTTGGTTCAGTTTTCATCCTGTCGCCCTTCCCAGGCATCGGCATCGGACCAGGCTGATATGCTGTTTCAAAACGGGCGGATCCATACCCTGTCCGGACCGGACGAAGTCGTAGAGGCGCTGGCCGTGAAGGGAGAACGGATCTTGTTTGCCGGATCGGAAGAAGATGCGAAAGGCCTGATCGGACCCAAAACCAGGGTCATCGATCTGCAGGGTAAAACGCTCTTGCCCGGGTTTACGGACGCTCACGTTCATCCGGTTTCCGGCGGATTGGCGCTTGCAGGCTGCAACCTGGCCGATATCCTGGACCGCGATACCATATTTGCTGTCATCGAACGATACGCACTTGCCCATCCGGAAAAGGAATGGATCCGGGCGGATAACTTCTGGCTGCCTGTTTTTCCGGATGGGAATCCCCGCCGGGAATGGCTGGACAAGATCATACCCGACCGACCCGCGTACGTAACCTCTTCCGATGGCCACTCCGCCTGGGTGAATACCAAAGCGCTGCAATTGGCCGGCATAACTGCCGCAACGCCTGATCCGCCCAACGGCCGCATAGAACGCGATCCGGTGACCAAAGCGCCTTCGGGAGCTTTGCGGGAAGATGCTATGGACCTGGTTTCGAAACTGATCCCGAAACCTGCCCATGAAGAACTGGTTGCCGCACTGAAACGCACTCTTCAGTTGGCCAATTCTCTTGGGATTACCAACCTGGTGGAAGCTTCCGCATCAGAAGATTATATTGAGGCTTACCTTGAACTGGCGAAGCGGGGCGAACTCTCAGCCCATGTCAGCATTTCCATTTACGGGGATATTTCCAAAGGAGCTGATGGTGTCGCGGAGGTCGTTCGGTTGAATGAAAAATACAAATCCAGGCTCAAAGAAAACCCTGAACCGGCGACCGACATCCGGTTTGATCAGGTCAAGTTGTTTATGGATGGCGTTGTGGAAGGCACCACTGCCGCTATGCTTGAGCCGTATTCGCACCAACCGGACAATAAGGGAATGGCCAATGCCGACCCGAAAACCGCGAATGAAGCCATTGCCGCTTTGGACAAGGCCGGTATCCAGGTCCACGTGCACGCCATCGGCGACCGCGGCATCCGCATGACGCTGGATGCCTTTGAACAGGCCCGCCGGGAAAACGGCGTTCGCGACAGTCGTCACCACATCGCCCATTTGCACGTGATCCACCCCGGCGATATTCCCCGGTTCAAAGCCCTCGATGTGACGGCCAATTTTCAGGCGCTCTGGGCGACTTTGGAAGACACCTATATGACCGACCTCAACTTTCCCTATCTCGGGAAAGAACGCAGTGAATGGCAATATCCCATCGGTACGATGGCCGGATCAGGAGCGCGGCTGGTTTTCGGCAGCGACTGGGACGTCAGTACCATGGACCCCTTCGATGCCATGCAGGTGGCGGTCACCCGCCGCGGCCCCGACAGCATTGAACGGGAACCCTGGACGCCCCAGCACCTGACCGATGTCCGGACGGTAGTGGAGGGATATACCCGCAACGGCGCCTGGCTCACTTTTCGGGAAGCGGAGTGTGGAACGCTGGAACCCGGCAAATTGGCCGACCTGATCGTTTTGGACCGGGATATTTTCACCTGTTCCCGGTTTGAAATTTACAATACAGAAGTCGTGATGACCTTATTCAGGGGTAGGGTGGTGCATGAAAAGTGAACGATTCTATCCTTCCTGATCCAATCCCTTTATGATTTTATAATAAGCCATAGGGAGAAAGATGGTTTTGCCGTTGTTTTCGGAAAGCCAAGCTAGGGCAATTTTGAGAACCGGGGTATTAAGTTTCGGTGAACTGTGGGTTAAACTCAGGTGTCCGAACCTTTTAAAACCGGAGTTTTGGCAATTTCACGAAAATACTGGACCTTCACCCTCGCTAGGCAAGAAGTATTGAACAATGGAAAAGGAAGCAGGAAAAACCAAGTATTATATTGCTGTTGGCGTGGCAGGGCTGATCATCGGATTGACGGTCGGTTGGTTCCTTTCAAAAGAAGGGGTGAAAACCACCGATATCCACTGGAAATTCGGCGAAAATGAGCTCAGCATCAATATGGAACAGGATCTGGCCGATGCCCAAACCCTGTTGGACAAGATCTTTTCGGAGGATTTTTCCAGACAAGGCACTCTGGAGTGGCTGAAGTTGAACCAGAATTTATACAATCCGACCGACCCGGAGATCGTTCCCAAAATTTCGTCCCTGAAATACGACGACCTGGTCTCAAAAGAACTCCGCAACCTAAGCCTGAGCCGCGAAGGCCCGTGGGCTTACCAACTGGATACGGTCCGGATCGGGATACCGCCATCCGAACTGCAGCCCAGGAAGGGGTATGCCAACGTCTGCGAGAACGGCAAGTATTTTACCCAGAAACTCCGCGTGTTGAGCCTCGACCTGGTCCAGTCGGTAGAGGTATCGGCAACCGGCCGTTATGAATGCCCTAAAAAACTGAAATATCCCGATATCCAACTCAATGCCGAAGACGCGGCCAGGTTGCTGGGTACCGTCAATTTTTCCAAATATGAGCAGGGCATGGCGTTGATTTTGAGCCCGCGGTAACCGGAATAAAAACTTCGAGCAGTAGAAAATAGGAAAACTTATGAATCCCGAAGTGAATCATTACATCGCCGCCTTCCCCTCACCTGTCCGGGAAAAACTTGAGCAGATCCGTGTAATCATCCAGGCGGCTGCCCCGGAGGCTGAAGAAGTCATCAGTTACGGTATGCCGGCTTACAAGCTGCATACGGTGCTGGTCTATTTCGCAGGCTATAAGGCGCATATCGGCTTTTATCCGACGTCTTCGGGCATTGAAGCTTTCCAGAAAGAGTTTTTGGGTTACAAAAGCTCGAAGGGCGCCGTCCAGTTTCCCCTTGATCAGCCGCTTCCCGCAGAACTGATCACGAGGATCGTTCAATTCCGGATCAAAGATGATATTCAACGGGCAGAAGCCAAAAAGAAGAAAAAATCGTGATCGGATCATTCAGATCCCATCAGAATGGGAAACATGAGTCATCCCAAATTTTTACACTGAAAGATTTTTGACCACGACTTGTCCCGCTTTTTGCGGAATAAGTCGTGGTTCAATAAAAAACATCTCGTGCTTACCGTCCGTTTAGGCTTAAACCTTAAAAAGCGCTCAAAATCCCAACCTGACCCCGGCGCTCAATCCGTACAACCGGTATTTTTGCCGCAGGTCATAACTGTCCTCCGTGATGCTTTTGGGGAATAAGCGGGCGAACGGCGAAACGTGGATTTCCAGGTTGTCCGTTATTTTATAGGAAGCGGACAGGCCCAGGTAATAGCTCAAACCGATCCTGGTTTTGATGATGCCCGCATCTTCGATATTCACCGGCGCAGATGCGTAATCCAGTACCTGACCGGTAGCCGTGGTTTTCAGGTTCAGGAACACCCCGGCGCGCACCCCGAACGAAAGATCGCTTCCGGAAGTGCGGTAACCCACCATTATTGGAATCTCGATCAGGTTGATGTGGTTGTAATATTCTTTTCGGAAAGTCGTCGTGCGTTTCAGCGGCACCCCGCCGAAGATGGTATCGATCTCCCCGTAAAGGTTTCTCACCAGGAATTGGATGCCGTAAACCGTGTCCGTTTCAACGGATTCTCCCAGGTATTGAAAGCGTTCATTGATTCGGGTGTATTGAAGGCCTGCAGCCAGCTCAAATCCCGATCGGTGGCGGGCTTCCAGCATCACCCCCAGTTGGGTCGTTTCGAGCGGCCGTTCTGTTTTTTCGCGAAGGCTCAGCAAGTCCGTGCCGTGGGAATCAGCCCGGGGTTCCAATTTACGGTCGGTAAAGGCAATCCCTCCTTGCAGCGCGGCCGAAAATTGCCAGGCCTTGCGCTGAACCGGAGCGGGTGGGATCAATGGGTTGTTTTCATCTGAATTCGGGGTTGCCGGTGTATCGTCGTGGACATCGGCTATTGACCCGGTCGCCGCCGAATCAGTAACGGATGGTTCTGGAGCGGTTGAAGCGTTCTCGGCCGTCTCATCGGTGTTCTCCGGCTCAGCGATGGTTAAAGGCTCGCCGGATGGATCCCGGCCGGGGTTGACATCCGTGTTTGGTTCAGCGACAATAGGGGGGAGGAGGCGCGTTTCCTGGTTTTGATCCGGGTCGACAGACAAGGCCTTAGGGTTACCGGAATGATTATTATTGCTTACAGTTGAACGGGAGTCATCTTGCAGGGGCAGCACGGTGGCTGTTGCGGGGTGGCCCGTCTTAACGCCGTTATTTGAACCGCTTTGAGCCGTTTTTGATGGGGCGGTTGATGCGGACTCCGGCGTTGCGGTCGCACTGTGCCTGACAGATTGAACACCTGAACCTGAAGCCTGTACTTTTTGCTGTGTGTGACCGGCAACATCAGCCCGTTGGCTGCTCGCTTTGTTGTCGTCTTCAGCTTTTTTCTCCGCAGCTTCGGATTGGGAAGGATCGCCGGGTAGGGTATGGGTTTCCGATCCATTATAGGCCGGATCAACGATAGCATTGACAATCTGGTCGTTTGCTGTATCTCCGGGGAAAGCCGGCCGGAAAAAGTACCAATAGCCTGCAGTGGTGCCTGAAAGCAGCAAGGCGCCGAAGAACAACCAGAAGACAAACCTGCGTTTTTTCTTCTTATTGTTGATCTTGTCCACGGCCGGTTCAATGGCAGCCCAGACGGCATCCGCGTCCACTTCAGCGCGGTGTGCCTGCATTTCTTTTCCGATCTTATTTTCGAATAGAGGCCACTTCATGATAGCCGTTTTTTTTGGATTCGCGTATTTTTTCCTGCAACATTTTTCGCGCCCGCATCAGCTGCGAGCGGCTGGTATTTTCGGAGATCCCCAGCATTTCGGCGATCTCCTGGTGACTGTACCCTTCCACTGCGGAAAGGTTGAAGACCGTACGGAAACCCGGCGGCAGGGAATGGACCAGTTGCATGATCTCCTCCACCTCCATCCGGACGTACACTTCGGGAACCTCAGGCTCGTTATCCGGTAACGCATCCACCTGTTGTTCCTGCTGAAAGTGGACCTTACCCAGCCATTGCAGGGATCGCCGTATCGCTATCTGCCGCATCCAGGCCTCAAAAGAGCCCGTGGGCTGGTATTTGTCGATATGCGTGAAGACCCGGATCAGGGTTTCCTGCAGCAGGTCCCTGGCCATCGCCTCATCGCGTGCATACCGCCGGCAAACCGACAGGAGCATCCCCGAGTATCGCTGTACCAACAGGTACTGGCTCGATTTGACGCCCTTCCGGCAATCCTGGATTAACTGTTTTTCGGTCACGTAAACTTAGTTGATAGTCGTAAGTCGTAAGTCATAAGTTGAGTAAGACTACTTACGACTTATGACTTACGACTTACGACTAAAATATTATTGCTGCCGCCGTATCCTGAAATTCCCCGAAACGCTCACGTTTCCGGGCGGGTTGGCTGCATAGTTGTACATCGTTCCGCTGAAGGAGCCGATCACGGGCTCGCCGACTGCTCCGTAAGCGGTCACATCAAAATTTTCGAAGGAGCCGGATTCGAAGACCCAGCCTTTATTGGGATACAGCAGACGGTCAAGGCCGTTGGCTGATCCGCTGTAATCGCCTGTGGACTCTCCCAGGAAATAAAAACTGAAACTGTTATTTCCCTGGCCATAGTAGTAAATCAGGGTGCCTGCTCCACTTCCTGCAAGAGAATCAGTTTGAAGGAGATAGGCCGGATAAAAGACCTCTTCAACGCCGTCTACGACGAACCGGACATAATCCTCGAGGTCCTGATCGCAGGCGCTGATCTGGCCCAGGTCGTTTACTCCGGCAACCGGCGTTACCTGTACGGGATCCCCCGTTTTGAGATTGGTCAGGTCAACTCCGGTGATATCCATGGTTGTGCCGGGTGAATAGCAGATAAACAAAGCCTCCAGGTTTCCGTCATCGGTATATTCATAGACCTTGCCGCCGTCGTACTCAATAATGATCAAACCGTTGGTGACAGGTGCGTCGTCACAATCCACCAAAGTGGCGGTTATGGTTGTCGTAATGATAGAAACGGTGATGACCCCCAGATCGGTATCCGCGGAAAACGGCCCGATATCCTGGGTATAAGCCACGCCGTTGCAATCTCCGTAAAACTCCATGACGAGTGCATAGTCTTTCGGGATCAGGCCGGTCACAACACCCTGGTCGCTGGTATAACCGTAGCCGGAAAGGCCCGTACCCGGTTGGCGAACGACGACTTTGAAATTTTCAAGCGGCGTACCGTCACTATTGACAAAGGTAGCGGAGAATTCGATAAGGGGGTCCTTGAAGTCGTGGTTCCAGTAGGTGAAATGGGAGACCTGGCCGACATAATTGTTGCCTTCCAGCACCGATACGCCTTCTTCGGCCCACATGCCGTGCGCTTCTGAATAGGACCAGTTGGGAACCTCGGCCGGTGCGTGGCCCGCCAGTTCGGCCGGTACCGGCATGGAGATCTCCGCGGTATGGCCTTTAAGGATGTTGAGGGGTTCGCCGGCGGCGCTTTCCAATTCCACAGCCATCATGCCCGCAGTGCGCAGGACGACCTCTTCGGCGAGTTTGTCAACCCCCTGGAGGTTGCCCGGCATACGGTCGAGGGTGCGCTGGTCGGAAGGGTCGAGCCAGAATGCCGCTACCCGGACCGTGCCGTCATAGGGCGTGCCGTCGGCTTTCCGGATTGAATTGGGCGAGAAGGAGACCTTTGCTCCGCCGTTCGTTTCCACCACGCCGCCGGCATTGGAATCAAAACTGAAATCGAAGGATTTTGGGATCAACTGGATCTTTACCCGGTTTTCGGCATCCTGCTGGGCTAAAAACCGGCGGCTGCCCGGGAAATAGCCCTGTTTTTCCACCTGCACAAGGGTGCCTTTCCGGTTGAGGTTGGTGTTCTTGAAGAAGAAGTGGCCGTAATCGTCGGTAGTGGTCGTCAGGTTGCCCAACTTGACGTTGGCGGCCTTTACCGGCTCTCCCGTTTCATCGACCACAAACCCGGTGACCGACCCTTTTACGTTAACGATTTCTTGTTCCCATTGTTCCAATACCGGGGGGACATAAGGCGTCTCCGTGACGGTCACTTCGTCGATGTTCTTACGACAACCCAAAAAGGCCAGCGCCATCAGAAAGCAAAGGAATTTTATTTTGTTCATGTCTGCAACTTCATTTTGCCCGGCGAGGAACAGCCGGCAGTTTTTAAATAAATCGGTCGGCGCCAACCAATATGAAAGTTTCGAAGCACAGCTGTTAGCTGCTGTTACCTATTAAATCGGCGGGAAATGCAGTTCGTTGCATGAGGATGAAAAAAGGCGGAATTTTTTTGGACGGCGCAATGATTCAGGTGTCGGACACTTCCGAAGTGTCCGACACCTGAATCATTGGCGCAATACCCGCCCTGAGCGTCGGTCAGCCAACCGGCCGTTGTCCAAAGCCACCTGCCCGTTCACAATCACCCGGTCAAATCCCCGGCTCAGGGCATGGGGTTCCGCGAAATCGGCCTTTGCCTGGATGGCGGCCGGATCAAAAATCAGCAAATCGGCTTTCCGGCCCGGCTGAAGGGTTCCCCGGTCTTTCAAACCCAGGGTTTCAGCCGGGAGGGCGGTCATTTTCCGGACGGCTTCCCGGAGGGAGAACAGGTGTTGCCGGAGAACATATTCCTCAATGATTTTGGCAAAACTGCCGTAGCCCCTGGGGTGGTGCATGGTCGGGCTGCCGTCCGAACAAATCATGATACGCGGGTCCGCCAGGAGGGTGGTCTGCAGCGTATCGTCCATCACAAAATAGGCGGCTGAAGCGCCCCCGGGGCCGATATCTTCGAGCAGGACCTGTTCGAAGGGCTTGTTCAGTTCATCGCTGACCTGTTTCAGGGTCTTTCCCCGGTAGGGTGGGGTGCCGAGGAGGGTGGCTTCCGGCCCATTGCGCGACATGACCTTGTCGTGCAGGAAGTTCAGCAATTCGGTCCTGCGCGTTCGGGCCGCCTTTTCATAGTCATTCGGCGGTTTGGCCCATTGCGGAAAGACAATGCCGATGCCGGTATAACTGGCGGTGTAGGGATAGATGTCGGCAGATACCCGGAAGGGCCGTTCCGGGCCGCCGAAAAGCAGCTCAAGGATCTCTTGTGCCCGGTCTTTGCCCTTGCCGTAAACCACCTTGAGGTGGGATACCTGGACATTGCAGTAGCGGCCCTGTTCCAGCAATTCCTTGAGAGAGGCTTCGATCTGGTCGTTGTCTTCATTCCGCACATGGCTCATGATGAGGCCGTTATTCGCACCGACCACTTTGGCCAGTTCCGCCATTTCAGGCGGCCTGGCGTAAATGCCGGGTGTGTACTCCAATCCGGTGGTCATGCCGAAGCAGCCGGCATCCATGGCTTGTTGGAGGAGTTGTTTCATTTTTTCGAGGCCTTCCGGCGAAGGATCGGGCTCATAACCGACGCCGGAAAGCTGCCGGAGCGTTCCATGGCCGGCGAACATGGCGATATTGACCCCGGGAACCGTATCGTTTACCCGCTGCATCCAGCCGGCAAGGTCTTCGGTTTCGGGGCTGTCGCCGTCCTGGCCCAGACAGATGGTGGTGACCCCCATGGCCAGGAAATTGGCAAATTCCGGCGTTTCCAGCGGATCGCCGTGCGCATGGGTGTCGATGAACCCGGGAGTGACGTATTTCCCATCGGCATGAATGGTCTTATCCACTTTTATTTTTGATGTGTCGACCGGCCCGATGTACAGGATCTCATCACCCCGGATGAGGATATCGGTTTTCACGGATATCGTGTCGATCCCGTTGAGCACCTCGCCGTTGCGGATCAAAAGGTCAAATTGATGACCGTTTTCTTTCAAAAACCGGGTGAATTCCGGATTTTGCGGCCCGCAGCCCGCGATGGCCAGCATGGCGAGAAGAAGAATTGTTCGCATCAGATTTTATTTTCTTTTCCGTGCTGAAGATAGCGGCTGTTGTTAAAATAAAGTAAAGCGCTTGATAATAATTCCTGTGATCAACCCGGTTGGGCAACTATTCCCGGATCCGGCTGTTGAGAGATTGGAAGCTAAAGCAACTGTTCATGAAATACAACTTACTTGGCCAAACCGGCCTCAAAGTCTCCGAACTCTGCCTCGGCGCCATGACTTTCGGCGGCAAGGGATTCTGGACCGTCATCGGCACGCTCGACCAAAAACCGGTTGATGAACTGGTGAAGAAAGCCGTCGACGGCGGCATTAATTTCATTGATACGGCCAACGTCTATTCCGAAGGCCTGTCTGAAGAAATGACCGGGAAGGCTATTCGCAATCTCGGCCTCAAGCGCGATGACCTCATCATCGCCACGAAAGTGCGCGGCAGGATGGGCGAAGGTCCCAACGACATCGGTCTGACCCGCAAGCACATTCTCCAACAGGTGGATGCCAGCCTGAAACGGTTGAACATGGACTACATCGACCTCTACCAGATCCACGGTTTTGACGCGCTCACCCCGCTGGAAGAGACGATGGACGTACTCGACGGCCTGGTCCAATCCGGCAAAGTGCGGTACATCGGTTGTTCGAACCTCGCGGCCTGGCAACTTATGAAATCGCTCGGATATTCGACCTACAACCGGCGGTCCAAATTCGTTTCGCTGCAGGCGTACTACACCATTGCCGGCCGCGACCTCGAACGCGAACTGGTGCCGCTGTTGCTGGATCAAAAGGTCGGCCTGATGGTGTGGAGCCCGCTCGCCGGCGGTTTGCTGACCGGGAAATTCACGCGCGAAGGCGAGGCTTCCGAGGAAGGCGCCCGCCGCGTTGCTTTCGATTTTCCGCCTGTCAACAAGGAAAGGGCCTTTGATATCGTCGATGTGCTGCGCGGCATGGCGGAAGAAAAAGGGGCTTCGATCGCTCAGCTGGCCCTGGCCTGGTTGCTGCACCAGAAAGCCGTGACGACCGTCATCATCGGCGCCACAAAAATGAACCAGCTGGAAGACAACCTGAAGTCCGTCGACATTCAATTCACGGCCGACGAACTGGAAAAACTGGATGAGGTCAGCCGCCTGCCTTCGGAATACCCGGGTTGGATGCTGGCGCGGCAGGGGGGGGATAGGAAGGCTTGATGCTTGATGCTGCCACGCCGAGGCGTGGTGGATGCTTGATGCTTGATGCTTGATACTGCCACGCCGAGGCGTGGTGGATGCTGGATGCTGGTGGACTGGGGAGCCGGACTGCCAACTGAAAGACTGCCACGCCGTCGCCTCAGGGCTATTGCGGACGCTTGATGCTGGATACTGCCACACTGAGGCGTGGTGGATACTGGATACTGGATGCTGGTGGGCTGGATGCTGGTGGGCTGGGGAACCGGACTGCCAACTGTCCCAAAGGGATTCCTATGGAGCCAACTGAAAGACTGCCATTGATGCGTATCGGATTTTGCCCCTGGTCCAATCCTGAAACAACCGTCATAAACAGGAAACGGAAGATGCCGAAGCCGAACCGCCTCTTTATCCTTTCTACTTTAACCTTTATCCTTTTTTAAGCCTGCCGGCTGAAATGCTTTAGCATGATCACTTCCTGATCCGTCAGCGGGCGCCACCAGCCGCGTTTCAGGTCCTTTTTGGTGAGGCCGCCGAGGTAGACCCGGTCCAGCTTGGTGACTTCGTAGCCCAGGTGTTCGAAAATGCGGCGGACGATGCGGTTGCGGCCCACGGAGATCTCCAGGCTGATCTCCTGTTTTTTATCCGCCGACAGGTATTCGATCCAGTTGACCTTCACCGGCCCGTCTTCCAGTTCCAGGCCGTCCCGGACCTTTTGCAGGTCGGCTTTGGTGAGGGGGCTGTTCAGGGTGGCGTTGTATACTTTTTTCATCTTGTACCGGGGATGGGTCATTCTTTCGGCCAGGTCGCCGTCGTTGGTGAGCAGGATGAGGCCGGTCGTGTCGCGGTCGAGGCGGCCGACCGGGAAAACCCGTTCAATGACCTTGCCGGCCAACAGGTCGATAACCGTCCGCCGGCCCTTTTCGTCTTTCACCGTCGACAGGACGTCCTTGGGCTTGTTCATCAGCAGGTAAACCATACGGGTGGCCGGCTGCAGTTTGTTGCCGTCCAGGGTCACTTCATCCCCTTGCTGGATCTGGTACCCGGGTTCGGCCTGAACACTGCCGTTCACCGCAACGCGGCCCGCCTTGATCATTTCCGCCGCCTGCCTGCGGGAGGCGACACCGCAATGTGCCAGGTATTTATTCAGGCGCATATCCACCTCTGAAGGGGGTTCGGGCGCGGATTTTGGCTTGGGACCGCGCGGGTTGGGTTTGCCGGATCTGTCCTTTTTAGGTTTGAATGACTTTGCCATATGGTGAATTAATACTGCAAAGGTAAGATTTTGGGTTATCTTCGCAGATCTATTATTGTTGACCAGCAGTTCAGCCTGACTGCAGCCCTGACCACTTGCCGGAGAAGATTGCTTAATTGTTGAATATGAAAGATCAGTTTGAATACGAAGGCGGCGCCGTCGCCTACTCGGTCAAGGGGAAAGGATTTCCCGTCATTTTCCTCCATGGATTTTGCGAGGACAGTACGATCTGGGATGATTTTGTCACCGGCATGACGGACGGCGGCCACCGGGTCATCTGCATCGATCTGCCGGGGTTCGGCCGGTCTGAAATCACGGAAAAAGGTTGTTCTATTGAGGAGATGGGCAGGGCTGTCCTGGCGGTGACCCAACGGCTGGAGTTGAAAAAATTTGTATTGATCGGCCACTCTTTGGGTGGGTACGTCGCCTTAGCGGTCGCGGCTCAGGCGGGTGACCGGTTGGCAGGGCTTGGGCTTTTCCATTCACACCCTTATCCCGATACCGACCAAAAGAAAGCCGGACGAGATAAAGGCATTTCCTTTATCCGGCAACACGGTCACCCCTTGTTCGTCAAGCAGCTCATCCCGACCCTTTTTGCGCCGGAATTCGCTGCCGGAAACGGTTTTCTGGTGGACAAGATGGTCTTCAAAGCGGCGCAGTACCGGGAATGGGGTATTCTCAACGCCCTGGCAGCCATGCGCGACCGGCCCGACCGATCGGACGTCCTGTCCGGGATCGCTTGCCCCGTCCTCTTCATATTGGGCGAAAAGGACCAGGTGATCCCCCGGGAAATCGATCATTTGCAAACCACGCTGCCGCAAACAGCCGTTGTACATACCCTCCCGAAAGCAGGCCATATGGGTATGCTCGAGGCGCAAAATGCAACACGGAAGTTTTGTATGGAATTTGTGGAATATTGCCGGCAAAAAACAGATTGACCCTTAGCGCTCCTGCCGGCAGGTCGAAACCCGGCCGAATCGTTATTTGAATACTCAAATCAACCACGCTTGCCGCATAGCAGGCCAAATCAACGAATCAACCTCCAACCGCCGACCCCGTCAGCCATAGGCGACTTCGTCGTCCGGAGGCTGAAGCTTCAGCGAAGGAGGTAAATCAACGAATCAACAAATGCCTTCCCATCCCTCCCTATATCAGATCAACACCCGGGTTTGGATCCGGCGATTCGGCCCGAATGCCCGGCTAAACGACGTTCCGGAAGCGTTCTGGGATTTCCTCGCCGACCGGGGAATGGACTTCGTATGGCTCATGGGGATCTGGCAGACGCCCGATGAAGCCATCCCGCGCTACGCCTTTGAACCCGGCCTGCAACAGGCTTACGCAGAGGCGTTACCCGATTGGAAGCCGGAAGATGTGATCGGTTCGCCTTATGCCATCGACCGGTATGTCATCCACGAAAAACTGGGGACGACCGCCGATCTGGTCAAACTCCGAAAACTGTTGAATAAAAAAGGGCTTAGGCTCATACTCGATTTTATTCCCAACCATTTTCACTCCGAAAGCGCACTCCACAAAGAACACCCGGATCTTTTCCTGCATGCCGGCGAAGAATGGCTTCAGGCCGACAGCTTCACCTTTTACCGCAACCCCGCCGGACAGATCACCGCACACGGTAAGGATCCCTATTTCGCCGCCTGGCTGGATACGGCCCAGGTCAACTATTTCCAGCCGCAGGCCGTCCGTTTCATGACCGAACAACTGGTGCAGCTGACCGACGTCTGCGACGGTGTGCGTTGCGATATGGCCATGCTGGCGCTCAATGAGGTGTTCGGTCGTACCTGGGGGCATGTACTGGAAAACGCCACCTGGCCCCATTCGGAATTCTGGGAACAGGCCATCAGGGCAGTCCGGGACAAAGCGCCATCGTTCACCTTTATTGCCGAGGTTTACTGGAACCTGGAGAGCCGCCTGCAACACCTGGGTTTTGATTACACTTACGATAAAACCCTGATCGACCGCCTGAAAACCCGGAATGTGGACCCCATCCGCTGGCACCTGATGGCGGAACCCGATTACCAGGACCGGTCCGTACGGTTCCTCGAAAACCACGATGAAGAGCGGGTAGCCGGCATTTTTTCGCGGCAAAGGTCCGAAGCGGCAGCGGTAATAACGTCCACCATACCAGGTATGCGCTTTTTCTTTGACGGCCAGTGGGAAGGCCGCCGGATACGGTTGCCGGTACAACTGGGGCGCGAACCCGTTGAAGCGTGGTGCGGCTGTCTGACGGCGCGCAAACTGCCCTTGCCTAAAGAACCCTGGGTCAGGTCGGTTTGTCCGTGTTCCTGGCATTTTTACGAGGAATTGTGCCGGTTGACGAAGGATGAAGTTTTCCGGATAGGTTCCTGGCGCCAGCTGTCGGCAGAAGCCCTGACCAACGCGGCTTCCCTGCTGGTATGGGAGTGGCGGCTTGGACCGGCACGCCGGCTGGTGGTGACCAACTACAGCGAACACCTGGCGCAGGACGTCAAAGTGGTGTTGCCGGAAAAAGCTGAGCACATCACCTGGCGGGATACCCAAAGCGGGCAGTTGACCATGGATGGCGTACTTGGCGTGGTCGGACCGTATGAATACCGTATAATGGAAAGTGTGGGGGCGTAGTCTGGGGGTGTTTGGTTTTTTTTGGGGTTGTCAAGCTGCAACTTTTCGTTGCCGCTTGACTTGTAATCTTGTGTTGCGTTTGGTCTTTTTATTGATGAGA
>JACJYC010000017.1 GCA_020636325.1 Lewinellaceae bacterium | reverse complement strand
GAGGATGCTGGGGGCTGGTCACTGGGGGCTGGATGCTGGATGCTGGTCACTGGATGCTGGATGCTAGTTGCCGGCATCCAGTATCAAGTATCAAGCATCCAGTATCAAATATCCAGTATCAAATATCCAGTATCAAGCATCAAGTATCAAGGATCAAGTATCCAGTAAGTTTTTTGCTTTTGCGATAGCGCGATCCAGCCCGCCGGGGTCTTTGCCGCCGGCTGTGGCGAAGAAAGGTTGTCCGCCGCCGCCGCCCTGGATTTCCTTGGCCAGCTCGCGCACCATGTTGCCGGCGTGGAAGCGACCTGAGTCGGCCAGGTTCCGGCTGACGGCGATGGTCAGGGTGGCCTTGCCTTCCGATTCGGCGCCCATAACGGCTACCAGGTTTTCCACTTCTTTTTCCAGCTGGAAGGCGAGGTTCTTGATGGCATTCGCGTCGGACAGCGGCAATTTTGAACCGATGAACCGGACGCCGTTGATCAGTTCGGCGCCTGCGATCAGCTGGTCTTTCAGGGCATTGGCCTGAGCATTGTGCAGGCGTTCGATCTCGCGGCGCAGTTCCTTGTTCTCATCCTGAAGGCCGGTGATGCTCCGGGCGAGGTCCTTCGGGCTCTTCAGGAGTTCGCGGACTTTGGCCAGTTCACCCAGTTCTTCTTTGACAAAGGATTCCGCTTTGCCGGCTGTGACCGCTTCGATCCGGCGGATACCGGCTGCAACGGCGCCCTCGCTCACGATCTTGAACAGGCCGATCTCACCGGTGGCGGGCACGTGGGTGCCCCCGCACAATTCGCGGGAATAACTTTTGTCGAAGGTGATCATGCGTACTTTGTCGCCGTATTTCTCACCGAACAGCATCATGGCGCCGGAGGCTTTGGCTTCTTCGATGGGCGTATCGCGGCTTTCCTCCAGCCGGATATTTTCCCGGATCTTCTCGTTGACCAGGTGCTCGATCCGCTCCAATTCGGCGGGTTCGGTCCGCTGGAAATGTGAAAAGTCGAACCGGAGGCGTTGATCGTTCACATCCTGGCCTTTTTGCAGGGCATGCGTACCCAGGATGCGGTGCAGGGCGGCGTGCATGAGGTGGGTCGCTGTGTGGTTGGCGGAGGTTGCCTGCCGTTTGCCGGCATCCACCACTGCTTTCACTTCCCGGTCGATCCGTTCGGGCAGGCGATCCGCCTGGTGAATGATCAGGTCGTTTTCTTTTTGGGTATCCAGCACTTCCAGGCGTTCATCGCCGATATACAGCCAGCCGGTATCGCCGGCCTGGCCGCCGCTTTCGGCATAGAACGGTGTGCGGTTCAGGACGATCTGGTATTGATCCCTGCCCTTTGCCTGAACGGTCCGGTACTTCAGCACTTTGGCGTCGGCTACTTCCAGGGTATCGTATCCGACAAACTGGACTTCCTCGCCGCTATTGACCGCATGCCAGTCGCCGACCGCTTTCACGGCATCTGCCTGCGACCGGGCTTTTTGCGCCGCCAATGCGGTATTGAAGCCGGCTTCATCCACGGTCAGGCCTTTTTCAGAGGCCATGAGCCGGGTAAGGTCGATGGGAAAGCCGTAGGTATCGTACAATTCGAAGGCTGCTGCGCCGGGAATAACCCCGTTGTTCACCTCGATGGTCTCAAACCGGCGGATACCGCGTTCGAGCGTATTCAGGAATGCCGCTTCCTCACCCTCGATCACTTTGGCGATCTGGGATTGCTGGGCCTTTAATTCCGGAAAAAAGTCGCCCATTTCGGCGGCCATTACGGGTACCAGTTTGAACAGGAAGGGGTGCCTGACGTCCAGAAAGGTGTAATAATACCGGACGGCCCGGCGCAGGATGCGCCTGACGACATACCCTGCGCCGGAGTTGGAGGGCAACTGGCCGTCGGCAATGGTAAAGGCGACTGCGCGGATATGGTCGGCCACCACGCGGATGGCGGTATCTGACTTGGCGTCGGGGTTGTAGCTGGCCGTATAGGTTTTGCCGGATCCTTTTTCGATCTCGCGGATCAGGGGGGTGAAAACGTCCGTGTCGTAGGTGGCGGTTTTGCCCTGGAGGACCATGCACAGGCGTTCGAAGCCCATACCGGTATCCACGTGTTTGGCGGGCAGCAGTTCCAGTTGTCCGTCGGCTTTGCGGTTGAACTGGATAAAGACGTTGTTCCAGATCTCGATGACGCGGGGGTGATCCGTGTTCACCAGATCGCGCCCCGGCGCCTTGGCGCGTTCCTCGTCGCTGCGCAGGTCGACGTGGATCTCGGAGCAAGGGCCGCAGGGGCCGGTATCGCCCATCTCCCAGAAGTTGTCCTTTTTGCTGCCGTACAGGATATGATCGTCCGGCAGGAATTGCTGCCAGATCCCTTTGGCTTCATCATCCGGGGGGAGGTTTTCCTTTTCGTCGCCGCCGAACACGGTGGCATAAAGCCGGTCGGCGGGTATGCCGTAGGCTTCCGTGAGCAGTTCCCACGACCAGGCCAGGGCTTCGGCTTTGAAATAATCGCCGATGGACCAGTTGCCCAGCATTTCGAACATGGTATGGTGGGTGCCGTCCTTGCCGACGTCTTCGAGGTCATTGTGTTTGCCGGAGACCCGCATGCATTTCTGGGTATCGGCGATCCGGGGGTTATCCGGGGTCTGGTTGCCCAGGAAAAAGTCCTTGAATTGATTCATACCCGCGTTGGTGAACATGAGGGTGGGGTCATCCTTGCTCACGATCGGGGCGGAGGGTACGATCTTATGCTGTTTGGAGGCAAAAAAGTCCAGGAATTGCTGGCGAATTTCCTTAGCGGTCATCATTTTTTTACTCGATTGTAACGGGGGGCGAAGATACAAAAATGTTGAATCGAAAAATTGAATCGAATGATTGGATTGATTCGATTGATTCGATTGATTGGATTGAATCGATTGATTCGATTGATTCGATTGATTGGATTGGTTCGATTGGTTCGATTGGTTCGCCACGCCGCGGCGTGGTCGATTGGTTCCACCGCCAGGCACCTTCGCTGAAAGCTTCGTCGCGCGGTGGCCGAAGCTTTCAGCCTCCGGACGACAAAGTCGCCTGCGGCAGACGGCGTCAGCGAAGGAGGGGATTGATTGGCTTAATTGATCAAATCGAGACAATAATGAATAGCCAATGGAATGTTAATTTATAATAAGCATTACCTACAAACCGTTCAATTGCCGGATATTTGCAACAGAAGGCTAATTTTTGACTTCAAATTGGGAATCAAACCGCTTCTATCTCACTTATTTGATTACAAAAAGTCACTTTTTTCCGCATTTGATGTTAAAGTGGTCTAATTTTTATTTTAAAATTTTGTAATACAAACAGCGTATTTTACTTTTGGGACCGGCCATCTGAATAAACGCCCGCTCCGAAGGGAGTGAGAAAACAGCTGGCCTTCAGTCCGGTCTCCCTTATTGACAAAGTCTTTTACCTTGTTGTGAAAGCGCTGAAGGCACAGCCATTGTTGGCTAAATAAACACTCATGAGAAAGGAGAAATTTATTTACAACACGCAAACCTTACGCTACGAAAAAGTCGTAGAACCACTAAGTACCACTATCCTGAGAATTTTCGGCTTCTTGTGTGCCGCCGTTGTAACGGGATTTGTTTTGATGCTGATCACGCACAAATATTTTCCCTCTCCCGAGTTGGCATCCGTTAGAAACGAAAACCAGCAGCTTCAATCTGAGCTCGATGGATTCAGCCAGAACTTCGAACAGCTCAGCACGGTTCTTCAGGAAATACAAAAACGCGATGCCTATGCCCACCGCATGGTTTTCGGGATGGACCCCATCAGCGAAGGCATCTGGGAAGGCGGCGTTGGCGGTCACGATAAATATCAGGACCTGCGTCAATACGAATACTCCGGAGAAAAAATGGCGGATTTGCACGAACGGGTAGACAAGCTATCCCGGCAAATGGACATCCAGTCTCACTCTTTGGACACCATCCTCCGGATGGCCAACGAAAAAGAGACGATGCTGGCCAGTCTGCCCTCCATCAAACCGGTCCGGATTGACAAACTCGCACGCGGCCTTAACCTGCTTTCCGGTTTCGGCATGCGCATCCACCCGATCTACAAAGTTCCCAAAATGCACACCGGTATTGACTTCACCGCTCCCGCAGGAACGCCGATCCAGGCTACGGGCGAGGGCAAGGTGATCAGAGCCGACCGCGGCAACGGATACGGGAACCACGTTATTATCGACCACGGTTACGGATATCAAACGCTATACGCACACATGAGCCGCATTGATGTGAAGGTAGGCCAGGAGGTCAAACGCGGTCAATCCATCGGTCTGGTCGGCAGCTCAGGCACTTCTACAGCGCCGCACTGCCACTACGAAGTCATCTTCAAAGGCCAGAAGATTGACCCGATCAATTATGTCACGGACGGTCTTACGCCGGCCGAGTACGAACAACTGCGCAAAGCGGCAATTTCTGCAAATCAATCTATGGACTAATGCTCCCCGTTGGGGTGCGCTAAGAGAAAGCTCATTTCATGTGGCAAAAAAATGACACCAAAGGCCTCCGCAAAGGAGGTCTTTTTTTCTTTATGGCCCTCGCATTGGCGTGTACCCTGCTGGCCTTTTGCAAACCGGATCACAATACCGGCGATAAACAAGACACCTTGACGGCATCTCTGGCGGCAACCGCGCCGCCTGCCGATACCGCAGCGGTACAACCCGCCCCTCCGCAGGATACCTTCTATACGATCGTAGGGGTCGGCGATATGATGCTGGGCACCAATTACCCCAATACCGGCTACCTGCCCGCCAACGACGGCAAAGACCTGCTGGCCGACGTCCGGGAGATCCTCAAAAACGCCGACGTCACCTTCGGCAACCTGGAAGGCACGCTTTTCGACAGCGGCGGTACGCCCAAGTCCTGCCGGGACATGAGCAAGTGCTATGTATTCCGCACACCTGCCAAATACGTTCAAAATTACGTGGATGCCGGTTTCGACCTGGTCAGCATCGCCAATAACCACTCCGGCGACTTCGGACCGGAAGGCCGCAAACAGACCAAGGCCAACCTTAAGGAAGCCGGCATCCTCTACGCCGGTCTGGCCGGTACCGACGAATACGCCGTTTTTGAAAAGGACGGGGTGAAATACGGCCTCTGCGCCTTCGCGCCCAACAGCGGCACCTGCGATATCCGCAATCTGGCCAATGCCAAGCGGATCGTGGAAAAGCTCGCCGGCCTGTCGGATATCGTTATCGTTTCCTTCCACGGCGGCGCTGAAGGTTCCAACGCCCAGCACGTGCCCAAGCGCACCGAGACCTTCGTGGGCGAAAACCGCGGCGATGTACACGCCTTTGCCCACGCCGTCATCGACGCCGGCGCGGATATCGTATTCGGCCACGGCCCGCACGTCACCCGCGCCATGGAGCTGTACAAGGACCGGTTCATCATCTACAGCATGGGCAATTTCTGTACCTACGGCCGGTTCAGCCTCAGCGGCCCGGCGGGATACGCGCCCATCATTTCCCTCAAGATCAAACCCGACGGCCAATTCGCCGAAGGTCAGATCACGCCCATCTACCAGCAAAAGACCCACGGCCCGAAGATCGATTCGCAGAAACGGGCGATCAAGACGCTCCAGGAACTGACCAAGGCGGATTTTCCGAATTCCGGGTTGGTGATCTCGGGGGAGGGGAAGGTGGAGAGAGAGTGAGAGGGGTGAGAGGGGTGAGAGGGTGAGAGGTGTGAGAGGTGTGAGAGGGTGAGAGGTGTGAGAGGTGTGAGAGGGTGAGAGGGTGAGAGGTGTGAGAGCCCGACTTCGCCAGAGGCTTCGTCGGATGGGAGGCGAGAGCCCGACCGATTTCGATGTCCGGAGGCTGAAGCGTCGTTGGAAGTGAGGTTTTCCGGTTATTCAATCATCAGAAAGATTTTCCTTGATCAGGCGGTGATAGCCGGCTTTTTCCCAGGTTTGGCGGGCGGCTTCGCGGTGGGCTTTTTGTTCTTTGCCTTTGGTGACCTGACTGAGTGATAAATGAGCCCAGCCTATGGAATAAGCCGCCCGGATCTTCTGATACATGTCCAGCGATGTCTGGTATGATTTTTTGGCAGCGGCCAACTCATTCTTTTCCCTGGCCAGATTCCCTAAACTACGGATGCAATTCGCCTGGCCCAACAAGTCCCCGACCTTTTCAAACATCGGCAACGCCTTTTCATAATAACCCCGCGCATCCTCGTTTTCCGATTCCCGATACGAAAGGTCCCCTAAACTAAGGATGCAATTCGCCAGGCGGATTTCATCCCCAATTTTTTCTCCAATCCCGGCCGACCGCGACAATTGTCCGGTATCCCGCAATCCGGAGAAGACCTGAAAATCAGCCAAAGCAATAACGGCATCTATGCCGTCCAAAGGTTGGTCTTTCGCGAGGGCAATGTCCAACATGTTCAGGATATTTCCCCAGTTCACACTTAGCTCCAGTATCGCTTCTCTCCCGCCTTCCGCACCCGCTTTCGGCCCCATTTCTTTCGCCATCCGGAGAAAATAGGCCATGAGCTTGTCCATTTGCTCCTCACCAGGAGGAAGCCAGGCACGGGTATGTTCCCGTACCGGATTCAACAACCGCACCCGGCCGGGGCTTTCAATCACCAGCCCTAGCCTCACGAGATTGGCTGCTGCGTCGTCGCCAGTTTCCGGAAAGAGATTTAAAAGATCCTTTTCACCCAGTCCATCGGGCAGTTGCCCCAGAATTTTCAGCAGGTCCAGCCCTTCAGGCTGCATCTCCGGACTTTCTACGGAAAGGTTGATCGAAGCGGCCAGGTTGAGGTCTTTATGGTCGCCGGTCCCTCTTTTTAACAGTTCAGCCCGCTTGCTCTGCCAGCGCCGGTACAGCCGGTTCAGGTTATTTTCCGCCTGCGCCTGATAAGCCAGCAGGCTGATGGACAGCGGGTGCCCGTCCATTTCGGTCAGCAGTTGATCCAAGGTCGGGTCTGAAGCGTGGCGTTCTCCGGCGATGGACAAGAAGATCTCGCGACCTGTTGCATCGCTGACAGGCTCGATGTGCATAGGCTGTTCCCAACCCAGCGGCGGGAACATATTCCCGCGAATGGTCACCGCCAGGGAAAGCCCGGGAACGGTCGCCAGATTCTGCAATAAACCTTCACAGTGCAGGATATCCCTGCCCCAGGGCGTTTCGAAATTATCCAGAACCAGTACGGTTTCCGCAGCAGACAATTCGTGCAACACCTCGTTTTCGGCATTGGCGCTCATCGTGATACCCAGGGCAGCCGCCAGCTCAGCTACAACCGCTGCCCTGGATTCATCCCCGTCGCACCGTATGAAATACCGGCGGTCGCCGAAACGGCTAATGACCCGCTCATCGTGGAGGCTGAACAGGCAGAGGTTGCTTTTGCCCATGCCGCCGGGCCCGAGAATGAATTTCCGGCCGTTTTGCAGCCAGCAACCGATCAACTCCTCTACCTGGTCCGGGCGGCCGAAACAACGGGGGCGGGCTTCGAGGCGGTAGGTATATTGTGGTTTATCTACCTGTCTATCCAGTCCTTCCAGATAACCAAGTAAGGAATCCAGGATTTTGTCCCTATTAACGGTCATATGGTCCGAAGGAACCAGGTTCTTGTTTAAATCATTTTCTAATGCGTTCCACCTTGCGCTCAATCCGGCTATATCCGAATAAAGCCGTTCCACGGGGGCCTCTTCAGCCCATGCCAGTATCTCTTCAAACAGCTTGCTGCTGAGGCCTTCGCTTGCGAGTTTTTGCCGGAATAGGCGGGTTTCGGCGGACATGGAACGGGTTTTTGCGTAAATATAGGCAAACCTGTCCGGAATTTGGTACTGCTCTGGCCTGTCTGGTGGAGACTGTTCAAAATAGTGTTTTCGCGCCAAGACGCAAAGACGCAAAGTTTTAATTTTCATCACGCTGCACGTGCTGAAAATTCTGTTGACACAAAATGCTGAACGGTCGGGACTGTTCAAAATTGTGTTTTCGCGCAAAGACGCAAAGACGCAAAGCTTTAATTTTCAACACGCTGCGCGTGCTAAAAATTCTGTTGACACAAAATGCTGAACGGTCGGGACTGTTCAAAATAGTGTTTTCGCGCCAAGACGCAAAGACGCAAAGTTTTGATTTTCAACACGCTGCGCGTGCTGAAAATTCTGTTGACACAAAATGCTGAACGGTCGGGACTGTTCAAAATAGTGTTTTCGCGCCAAGACGCAAAGACGCAAGTTTAATTTTCACACGCTGCCGTGCTGAAAATTCTGTTGACACAAAATGCTGAACGGTCGGGACTGTTCAAAATAGTGTTTTCGCGCAAAGACGCAAAGACGCAAAGTTTTAATTTTCATCACGCTGCGCGTGCTGAAAATCCGGTAGGCACAAAATGCTGAACGGTCCCGCGGGCGGCCCCCTGTGCTGAGCGAAGTCGAAGCATCACCCTCTCACCCCTCTCACCCTCTCACCTCTCTCACCCTCTAATCAACACCACCCGCCCCCCGGCGCCTTCCTCCTTCCCCCGCAGCAGCTTCAGGAAATACGTCCCGGCGGGGTATTGGCCGATGTTCAGCTGGGTTCTGGCATTTTCCAACGGGATCTTCGCCAGGATCTTGCCGGAAAAATCGGCGAGGAAAGCCTCTTTGGCGTCGCCTTTTACCTCCAGGGTGATCGGCCCGGAAGTGGGATTGGGATAAATGCGCAAGCTGACGGGATCTGACTGGGCGATGGTTTCGTCATCCGGTTTGATCTCGGGGTAATCGAACCGGGCGGTATCCCGGGCTGCGATGGCTTGCGGGGTAAGGAAGGTCTCACAATCCGCCGTGAAGCCGAAATTGTAGATGACGCGCGCCAGCAGGGCGTTCAGTTTTTCCACGTCGTATTTGTCGGTGGTGGGCTCGATATGCGGATTGCCGATGCCGCTGTCGTTGGTCAGGAAGGTGT
Organism: Lewinellaceae bacterium; assembly: GCA_020636325.1. GTDB lineage: Bacteria > Bacteroidota > Bacteroidia > Chitinophagales > Saprospiraceae > JACJYC01. The sequence goes on along the minus strand of JACJYC010000017.1, from coordinate 161,222 downwards.
ACGTCCCGTTGGTGGCCAGCGCCAGGGAGCGCATCAGGTATTCGGTGCTCTTATCCGTTCCGCTGCAAGCCACCGGGATGATGCGGATGCCTTTTTGGGCCGCCAGCCGGGTGGTATTTTCCAGCGATTGGAGGATCTCGTCGGTGCGGTGGGGCGGCGCATCCAGCACCAGGAAAAGGAGGCGCGCGGTTGCTTCGGGTTGCCAGGCCAATTCCTCGACGGCCACCTTGAGCGCGGCTTCCACCGCTTCCGGATTATCGCCGCCGCCGGCAGCCCGCTGGCCGTTGATAAAGCCGAGCGTCTTTTCGATATCGCGGCTAAAGTCGCTCTTGCGGGTAACGTACTCCTCGCGGACATCCCGGTAAAACACGCTGCCCAGGTTGATCTCCATTTCCGGGAGGGTATCCCTGACGCGGCTGATCACATCGCTCAGTTCGGCTTTCAGGTAGTCGATCTCGTCCTGCATGGAGCCGGTGGCATCCACCACAAAGGCGATGTCCATCATTTGGTTTTTCTGACAAGGGTCGTCAATGCGGAGGAAATTGAGGCCGTGGTGAAAATCGCTGGGGTTGTCGACCTTCATTGGGCCGTTTTGGGTTTCCACGATCAGTTGGAGGCGGCCGCGCTGCCCGGTTTCTTTATCGAACAGGCCGGCCCAGAGTTCGGCTTTGCCGGTATTGTCGGAGCGGGTTTCCCAGATCACATTTCCGGCGTTATCCGTCAGGCGGACCGGATAATCGACGGCCGGGCTGCCCGAAGGGGTGCTCAATTGCAGGGTATAGCGTTCGGACGGGTAAACGCCCCAGAATTGGCGCCATTCGGCCAGGTCTTCACCCGATACATCCGACCACAGGTCCCACTTGGTATAATCGTTCACCTCTCCGGCGGTGAGGGTACCGGCCGTGCCGGCAAATGAGGCGACCATGTCGCCGTCTGCCGGGGCTGCGCCTCCCTTTGCTTTTACATCGGAGGTGCGTACATAGGCCATTTCGTAAACCGGCGGCGGGGGAGGCGGTGGCGGCGGGGGAGGAGGCAGCCTGTTATAATCAAAAGCTCCTGCCCTGTCTCTTTTTGCCAGAGCTTTTGAAGCATTCCTGGCAATACCGGCGGTTCTGCCTTCCGATCGTTTCTCCGTCCCATATCCCGTAACGACCACCTCGTCGAGTACGGCCGCAGGTTCCATGGCAATGACCAGTTCATCTCCTGCACAGGTATTTTCCAGTTCTTTCTGGAAGTAACCGATGTAGTTGATGATCAAGGTCAGACAGGAGTCCGGCGCGTTCAGGGTAAAATGGCCTTCCACATCGGTTACCGTCCCGAGTTTATCGCCTTTTACCAAAACGGTAGCGCCGATCAGGCCATTGCCCGTTTCATCGGTCACTTTGCCTGAAAACGTAAAAGAGCGGTTTTTTGGGGTTGTCCAGGCGGCAACAGCGCCGAGCAGGATGAGCAGTGCCAGGGTTGAAAAAACGGTTTTCATCGGAATTGGGCGGAAGTGCCGCCCGGCAGGGTAATTTTTGGTCATGGCTCGTGCGTTTTTTCCTATAGATGCGGTTTTTATGGAAAATGCACACGAAGGGTGGATTTTTTTGTCCATTGCCCGTGTCCGGTCTCTATCCAAAGCGATCGCATACCGGTCCTGCAGGCCGGAAACCTAATCTTCAATACGGTCATAGAACCCATAAAAAAGGCCTCCCGCAATGGGAAGCCCAGGACTTTTCGAAACGTCATAGAATTATAACCCGGGATTTCCGGGATCGGCTCACTTCAATTTCCAGGTGAGGCCGACATTCAGTACAGATATGCCGAAACCTACTTCGCCGTAAAAGCCTACCCGTTTGGTCAGGTAGTGGCTGGCGCCGATAAAGCCGCTGTATACCAGCTTGTTTTCGGCCGGCCGGCTGAAGGAAGGTTGTATGTCGTCTCTGGGGGAGTCCGTCGGAACCTGGGTTGACTCCGTATGTACATTCGGGATTTCATACCCCAGTTGGAACCCGCCGTAGATATCCGTATTGGTCACCCGCAGGGCATGCATGGCCGCGCGCAGACCGATCATCAGCGATTCGTTCTCGATATGCGTTACCGTGCCCGACGGAGCAGACAATTTTTCCTTGGTATAAGAGGAATAACCGGCAAAAGCGCCAAGGGTGAACCCCGGCGTAACCCGCACATCGAGGCGGGCGCTGACCGGCGGCACCACGGTGGTTGCCTTGTCCTTGAAATAAGTAGGCAGTACGCCGATTCCGGCCGCAAATTCAACGTTGCCCGGCTTGAAATTGGTAAACTGAGCGGGGAGTTGGATCGTCATCACGATCAGGAGCGCAAGTGCAAAGATTAATTTTTTCATGGAATGTTCTCGTTTATGTGGTTAAGGGTTATGAAGGCTTAATGTATTTTCCCGGTCCGGCTTCATTTTAGCCGACAGGGCCCCCTTATAACGCCGCAAAGGTACTTTCGTTACACATCTAAGGCAAGAAATTTGCAAAATTTTATTTTAAATTAATACTTATTTAAGAATTATTAAAGAATATAATACTGTTAAAATGCGATATTTTTAAAATTTATTTCAAAATGTTATTCTTTTTAAAATTGTCTTCGGCGGGAATTGAAACGGCGGAATTTTAATTTTTTTTCGGTCGGTTCCCAGTTGGCAGCATCCCCCGTCCGCCATAGCTCCACAAGAGCGACGGCGGGCAGCAATCACTTCTTCAATATCTCAAAAGGCTGCACCAGTCTGCGCCCGTCGGCATCCACCAGGGTCAGTATGTGCTTGCCTTCAGGCGGATTGAGTTCCATGCTGTGGAAGGTGACCGTGGAGCCGATGTATTCTCCGTCGATATGCCAGTAAATGGCGGTTTCCGGGCGGCGGTGTGCTACCGAGAAGACCGTGCGGGATAGTTTCCCGTCCAGATCGACGGGTACCAGGATCCGGGTGGGCTGTTTGGGGTAGATCAGTTCCATCGGGTTGGAATCCCCGCCCGGGTCGCAGCCCGCTACAAAGGGCGGCAAAGGCTGGTATTGCGGATTCTTGGATTTGTAATAAAACTCTTCCAGGGGCGGCAGGACAAACCACGGTACATGCTGCATCCGGTCAGGCGGTTCGCATTCGGCGGTTACCTGAAAGCGGCCCGCGTGATCCAGGTGCACGATCCGGCAATAAGGGCAGGCTTTCAAATTCCGCGCGCTGACCGGGCCGTAAACCGTATCCACCGGGCATTGGGCCAGCGGTTTGTACCCGCTGTGGCGGCAGATGACCTGCCGTTCCATATCGTCATAGGGCTGATCAAACCAGCGATTCACCCCGGACGGCGGCGCAGGCAGGATATTGAACAGGTCGAACAAGACCGGTGCGGCGGCCAATACCCCGATCAGGCCGGGCCGCCCCTCTCCGTCGGCGTTGCCCGCCCAAACGCCCACCGCGTAACGCGGAGTGACGCCGATGGCCCAGGCATCCCGAAAGCCGAAGCTGGTACCCGTTTTCCAGGCAATGCGCCTGCCGGAACTGAACCGTTCCCACTCCCCTTCCGCATTGGGCCGTTCAAGCTCCTGCATCGCATCAAAGGTATAATAAATGGCGGCTGCCCCCAGATACGGCGGCTCTTCCAGGAGCTTATCCCGGTCGAGGGCCGTTGGTTTGTCCTCCGCAAGGTACCGGGCAAACCGGAAATCGGCGGGGTTGTAGCGGCCGTCGTAATCGTAAAAATGCCCCAGCGTGCGAGACATGCCCGCGTAGATATTCGTGAGGTCCCAAAGCTTGCCCTCAGCCCCGCCCAATACCAGTGTCAGGCCGTAGTGATCGGGAGGAAAAACCAGCGAGGTCATCCCCAGCTGTTTCAGTTTGTGGTGGAATTTGGGGAGACCGTAGTCCTGCAGCAGGTTGACAAACGGCACGTTCAACGAGCGGATCAAGGCCCGTCTGGCAACCACCGCGCCATCGTACTTTTCGTGGAAATTCTCCGGGCGGTACCCGCTCAGCGAGGTCGGCACGTCAGGCAGCAGGCTATTGGGTACGATCAGCCCTTCCTGCAAAGCCGAAGCGTAAAGGAAAGGCTTCATGATGCTGCCGGTGCTGCGCGGTGCGGTGATGACATCCACTTGTTCGCCGTGCTCTGCGCCCGCGTTGGGTGCGTTTCCCAGGTAGGCGACCACTTTATTGGCTTGTATATCGATAATGACGGCTGCCAGGTTGTGCACGCCGTTGGCGGCCAATGCGGCGTGGTGGCGTTCGAGCACCGACCAGGCCTGTTGTTGCAGTCCCTTCCTGACGGTTGTCCGGAAGCGGGATTTCCCGGCCACCATGTTTTCTTTTTCGATGCGGTCCAGGAGTTGCGGGGCCAGGCTGGGCAGCGGCAGCGGGGCCTGCGGGAGTTCTTCTTCCTTGGCCAGCTCGCAGGTCAGGCTGTCGATAGCGCCCTTTGCCAGAAGCCGGTCCAGTAGGCGGTTGCGTTTTTCCAGCAGGGCCTGCCGGTTGCGCCCCGGGTGAATGAGGGCCGGCGCATTGGGCAGTACCGCCATGGTGGCTGCTTCCGACCAGGAAAGGAGCGCCGGTTGTTTGCCGAAATAGCGCCAGCAGGCCGCTTCCAGCCCTACGACGTTGCCGCCGAAAGGCGCATTGGCTGCATACAAGCGGAGGATCTTCGATTTGCTGCACCCCAGTTCCAGCCGGGTAGCCATGATCATCTCAATGGCTTTTTGCCAGAGGTTGCGCGGCGGATTATCGCGGGCCATGCGGATGACCTGCATGGTAATGGTGCTGCCGCCGCTGACGACTCCCCGGTTGCGGATATTCTGCACCAGGGCCCTTGCCAATCCTGCAGGGTCTACCCCCGGGTGGTAGTAAAACCGTCGGTCCTCGAATTCGACCAGGCATTTGACAAACCGGTCCGGCAGGCTGTCCTGCATGGGAAATCGCCATTGACCGTCAGTTGCAATGCGCGCGCCGAGAAGCGCCCCTTCCTCGTCTTCGATGACCAGGCTCACGGGTTTGTCAAAAAGCGGACGGGGCAGGCAAAATGCATAGGCCAGCAGGACGACCGCTACCCCACCCCAGGCTTTGCGGGGATGCTCGCGAAAAATGCGGCGTATGCGGCGGAAGAGCTTTTTGAGCATTTTGGGGTGCGCGGAAATTTGGGTGAAGATACGGCCGGTTGATCAGAAGACCATTCGAAATGAAGGGTATTTTTGAAACAGCGCGACTACCTGTTCATCACCAGATGCCCGCCCCGGGTCAGGGCTCCATGCCGGATGGACAGGCCGTCCAGTTTTTTTCCGTTCCAGGCAGCAGACCGCAAGAAATCGCCATCTCCGTTTTTTCCCATTTTCTCCATGGTGATTTCACCGCCCGCATAATAGGCCGGATCCAGGGCAATGGTCACTTTATCGAACCAGGGGCAGCTCAGTTCGTAAGCCGGATCCGCTTCCGTACCGCCGTTCATTTGGAAGAGGCCGATCTTCATCAGCACGGCCAGGGCGCCCATCAGGCCCTGATCTTCATCGCCGTTGTAGCCGGTTTGGGGGGAGAGCCCGCTGAAGGCCTTTGCGATCACTTCCCGGCTCCAGAATTGGGTGAGATCCGGCCGGCCGAGGTAATTGAACACAAAAGCGGTCTGAATGGAGGGTTGATTGCCGTAATTAACGGGAATCCTCGCGCGGTCGGGGTCTTCGCCGCGATCGTGGGAAGTCCCGGAAGTAAAATTAGCGGCCGCAGCTGTCTCGAATTGCCCCTGCAGCTTTTCGGCCGCTTTTTCAGGGCCGCCCATCAGTTCGGCTAATCCGGGGATATCGTGCGGCACAAACCAGGTCGACTGGGCGGCATTCGATTCATTGAAGCCGTTTTCATACTGGTACGGATCGAACGGATCTTTCCAGTTTCCGGCCACGTCTTTCGGCCGCATCCAGCCTGATCCGGGGTCGAACTGGTTTTTGTAATTTTCGGATCTGGTCAGGAAATAGCGGTAATCCTCCTCCTTTCCGAGGGCTTTGGCCAATTGCGCCAATGTCCAGTCCTGATAGGCGTATTCCAGCGTCAGGCTGGCGCCGTCCTGGTGAAAACCGAAATTGCCCTTCGGATTGGGATAGGGCACGTAGCCTTTTTCGATGTAATCTTCCAGTCCGCCGCCAAGGGCGGAATCGTGTTCGTAGCCGGCCCGCCCCATCATACCGTTCGGGAGGTGGTTCTTCCGGAGGCCTTCGTAGGCGGCTTGCACATCAAACCCGCGAATGCCCTTTTGCCAGGCGCTGACGATGAAAGGCGTGGAGGAGGCTCCGGTCATGACATTCGTGTAATTCCCTCCGGAAGGGCCCCGGGGAATCAACCCGCCGTCGCGGTAATACACGAGCAGGCTGTTGACAAATTCCTCATAAATTTCAGGATACACCAGCCCCCAAAGCGTGTTCAGGGTCCATTGCGCGCCCCAGAACGAGTCGGAGTTGTAGTGGTTGAACCGGGGTTTCCCACCGGCATCAAGCGGCAATTGGCCGACCCGGAACGCCGCTCCGGTATTATCCGGGTAGGCGCCGTTGACATCACTGATGATGCGCCGTCCCTGGAGGGCATGCCAGAGATCGGTATAAAAGCGCCTGCGATCCGATTCCGTACCGCCTTCCACCCGGATCCGGCTGAGCAGGCCGTTCCACTCCGTTTTGGCTTCCCGTACAACGCGGTCGAAAGCCCAATGCGGCAATTCGGATTCCAGGTTCAGGCGGGCGTTGTCAACCGAGGTATAGGATAAGCCGACCTTCATCCGGAGGGTATCCGAACCCGGCTGCCGGAGTGTAATGAGGAATTTACCGGCGGAATCCGGTAGGATCGCGCCAATGGGTTGATCCAGTTGAATATAAAAGAACACGGTGACCGGCTTCGGGCGCCTTCTTGTCGGGGCATTGTCCACCTGTCCGAAGAGATTTCTATCGCCGTCCTGTTTCAATGTACCGTTGACCATGTCGGACGGTCCCAATCGGCCGCCGAGGTCGATCACCAGGCCTTTTGAGCCTGTATTATGGAACGTGTACCGGTGAAATCCGGCCCGGACGGTGCTGGTCAGCTCGGCCCGGATACCGTAGCGTTCGAGTTGAACGGCGTGGTAACCCGCTTCAACCGTTTCTTTTTCATGCGCGAACGGGGAGGCATGATCGGCCAAAATTATTTCCTCATCTTCTTTTTCAAACGTCACCGGCATCACCGAAAGTCCGGCCATTTGCCAGGCGTGAATATGGCTGAATCCGCGGATCGTATCGGTGTCATAGCGGTAGCCGCTGCCCCAGGCGCCGTCCGTTTGGGTATCCGGACTGAGGTTGACCATACCGAAAGGCCGTGTGGCCGAATTGAAGAAAAACCAGCGGGAATTGGCGGCGTCGAGCAGGGGATAAACCAGGTCCACCGGGCGGGCGGTCTGTTCATTCGCCGGTGTTTCAAGCTGATTGCAGGCCAGGAAGCAGCCTGTCAGTCCGATCAGGACAAACCGGTATTTGATCATTTTTTTGATTTTAGAACGGATATTCACCCTGATTTTAACAGGGCCGATCCTTAAAAGTAAGGCTATTTAACGACACGAACCGCCTTGTTTATACCTCAAAAAGCATAAGGGTTCGTATTTTGCCCATCTATTCCACACCACCTTTAAACAACTTCAAATGCGCAGAAGCTATCCGTTTTTTTCTCTGGCTTTTTCCCTCGTCCTCATCTGTTGTTCCACAACAAAGACCGGGCGGATGGCGGATACCCTCACCGGACGGGACCTTTTTCCCACCGGCAGGTATATGGTCAGCGACCAGGACGAGGTTGAGCTGATCAGTTCCGCCTCAAATTTCGGCTTCCGTTTCAAAGGGAAAGCGTGCCGGATCAGCTTCCGGCTGGCAGACCCTCAAAGTCACAATTATCTGCAATACGAGCTCGACGGCGTCTATCAGAAAAGGATTAAAATTTCAGGGGATTCCGATGGTTCCTTTCTTATTTCGGCTCCGAGTGACGGAAACCATACGGTATGGCTCTACAAAGCCACCGAAGCGCATACCGGTCCCGTTTTCATCCGATCCGTTACCGGCGATCACCTGCAGGCCCTGAAACGGCCGGATGCCCCCATGATCGAATTCATCGGCGACAGCATCACCTGCGGAGCCGCTTCGGACGCTTCGGAAACGCCCTGCGGCGGCGGTGTCTACCATGATCAGCACAACGCTTACTTTGCCTATGGCCCTCGGGTTGCCAGGGCCCTGAAAACCAATTTCATGCTCAGCAGCATCAGCGGTTACGGGGTATACCGCAACTGGAACAGCGACGGGCCGCCGGTACCACAGGTCTATGAGAAGGCCGATTTTCAGGACAACGCTTCCCGCATGTGGGATTTTACCGCTTACGCGCCCAAGGTCGTCAGCATCGCGCTGGGCACCAACGACATGAGCAACGGCGACGGCAAAAAGGCCAGGCCCCCTTTTGACAGTACGACCTTTGTCAACCGCTATGTCGATTTTGTCCAACTGGTCAAATCCAAATACCCCAAGGCGCGGATCGCCCTGCTCAGCAGTCCGATGATGAACGGCAAGCGGCGCGCCACCCTGCAAAATTGCCTGAGCGCCGTCAAAGGGAAAGTGGATGCGCTTTATCCTTCGGATCAACCCGTTGCCGTTCACTTTTTCAACCCCATGCAGGCCGGCGGTTGTACCGGGCACCCCAGTGTGGAGGACCATGGGGTGATGGCGGAGGAGCTGATACCGTTTTTCAGGAAGTTGTTGGAATAACCCGGATATTATATTTAATTTCGAAAGTAGAAACTTTTGGAAATGTAATTACGTTGTATTAACATTGTGGTAGAATATTTCAACGATGAAAGTCTCGGTGGTCCAAATCGGCAATTCAAAAGGTATCAGGTTGAATAAAATGCTCCTGGAGAAATACCAGATCGAGGATAAGGTGGAACTTGTTCTGGAAAGCGAATACATTTTAATTAAACCTGTAAGGCAGCCCCGACAAGGCTGGGACGATGCCTTTGCTGAGATGCGAAAAAATGAAGATGATCAATTGCTGATCGATCCTGTATTTGATGACGAAACCCCTGATGAATAAACCATGGACTATGCCCAATACGATGTAGTCATCGTGAACCTGGACCCGATGATCGGCAGTGAAATAAAAAAAACCAGGCCATGCGTAATCGTTTCTCCCGATGAAATGAACAGAAACCTGTTGAATGTGGTCATTTGCCCTATCACATCCCAATCAAAAAATTATCCGACCCGGGTACCATTTGAGCTGGAGGGAAATACAAACTGGATCGTCATTGACCAAATCCGCACTATTGATAAAATGAGGATTACAAAAACTATAGGAACCCTGGAAGATCCGATCACTAAAAAAGTAAAATCCGTCCTCAAAGAAACCTTTGTAGACTAAAAACGTCGAAATCACGCAAGCCTGAATAAATCACGAAGCTCTTGATCCGGCAATTCCCCGATCCAGGTTTCACCGCTGGTGACGGTCAGGTCGGCCAGTTCCTTTTTGTTTCCCAGCATGGCATTGATCTTTTCTTCAAAGGTGCCGGTGGTGATGAACCGGTGGACCTGCACGTTGCGTTTCTGCCCGATGCGATACGCCCGGTCCGTCGCCTGGGCCTCCACGGCGGGGTTCCACCAGAGGTCGAAATGGATGACCTGGCTGGCCGCGGTCAGGTTCAATCCGGTGCCGCCTGCCTTCAGGGAGAGCAGCAGGATGCGGTTGGTGCGAAGGGTTTGAAAATCATCGACCATTTTATCCCGTGCCGTACGCGACACGCCGCCGTGCAGGAAGGGCACTTCTCCGCCGAATTTTTCAGCCAGCATGGGCGCCAGCAATTCCCCCATTTCCCTGAACTGCGTAAAGATCAGCGTTTTCTCGTCGTTTTCAACGGCTTGCTCCACCAGGTCCAGCAGCAATGGGCATTTGCCGCTCAGCGCAGGGTCCGGCTTTCCTTTTTTGGCGTATTGCACGGGGTGATTGCAGATCTGCTTCAGGGCCATGATGAGTTGGAGAACCAGTCCGCGGCGGGCAATGCCGTCGCTTTCCTCGATCTTTTTCATCGTTTTTTCCACTTCGGCCTGATAAAGAGCGGCCTGAGCGGGCGTGAGCTGACAGAACTGATCCTGCTCCACTTTTTCCGGCAGGTCGCTGATGATGGATTTATCCGTTTTCAACCGCCGCATGACGAACGGTCCCGTCAGTTTTCTGAATTTGCGCAGTGCTTTCTGGTCCCGTTTCCCCTCGATCGGAACGGCGAAATTCTCCCGGAACTTTTTCAGGCCGCCGAGGAACCCCTGGTTGGAAAAATCAAACACGCTCCAGTACTCGCTGAGCCGGTTTTCCACCGGAGTTCCGCTCATGGCGATCCGAATGGGCGCCGGTATTTTCTTGACGGCTTTGGATTGCTCGGCCGCCGGATTCTTCACATTCTGGGCCTCATCGATCACCAGGGCCAGCCAGTTTTGTTTGTTCAGCATCGCCGCATCGCTCCGCGCGATCCCGTAGGAGGTCAGCACCACATCCGATTCGAGGGCCTGTTTGAGCTCGCGGTTGGGGCCGTGGAAAATATGGGAGGTCAACCCCGGCGCAAAGCGGTTGATCTCCTTTTGCCAGTTGGTCAGCAAGGTGGTCGGGGCAATCACCAGCGCGCGGCTGCCTTCCTTCAGCAGTTCGTCCTCTTTCATTTGCTGGAGGGTTGCGATCACCTGAAGGGTTTTGCCGAGCCCCATATCATCGGCCAGTATGCTGCCGAATCCCAGGCGGGCATTTTTGACCAGCCAGGAGAACCCCCTGAGCTGATAGGGCCTCAACGTAGCGTTCAAACCCGAAGGCGGCGGCAGTTGTCCGACCTGCAATAAGGAGTCCATCAATTCCTGCAATTCGGGTGTAAATTGGATGGGCGCTCCGTCGTATTCTTCACTCAGCGCAATTTGCAGCAGGTCCGAATCGGTGATCTTCGGCGGATTGGACAATTTTCCAACCAGGGCCGCTACCTCTTTTTCATCAAAATAAACGTATTCGCCGTGGATCTTGACCAGGCCTTTGTATTGCCTGACCAGGCTGAGAAACTCATCCGGGCCGAGCTGGCGGTCGCCCACCGCGATCTGCCACTGGTACGACAGGATCTGCCGCAGTCCCATCAGGGTTTTCACCACGATCTGTCCCGGTACTTTGCCCAAACGCAGGCTGAGCTGAGGATGCAATATTCTGTTGAGGGCCTTTGGCAGCAGCACTTTGATGCCCAGCAACCGGACGACCGGCAGCGACTGGAACAGCACGTCGGCAAACCGGACGGGATTGATCACCAGTTTTTCCTTTCCTTTTGACGCAATGATCACCTTAAGGTCCGGCAAAAATTCGACGATGGTCGACAAATCGCGGAGGATGCTCAGGTTCCACTGCGACAGGTCCTTTGACTGGAAGATCGTTTTCAGGCTGACCGGCGCTTTCAGGGGTTCGTCCCTGTTTTCGGCGGCCAGGTCCATTTCGAAATTCCCGTCCTCGCCTTCAGTCACGGACAATACCGGGATCCATTGTTTTTCGGCGATAAAAAAACGGTTGAGCCACAGGGCGATATTGGCCCCATACTCCCGGTTTTCGAATTTATCGAACGTCACCGCCTCGCCCCAGAAGAAAAGTTTGTTCACCGGTTCCTGCAACTGGTCGTAGGCGAGGGCATCGCCGCTCCGGATATAATGGCCCAGGAATATGGAGATCAGCCCCAATGCGTAGTCCTCATTGACCGGCACAAAATCGTCCTCCCCTTTTTCAAAGTGCAGCATGCCCGCGGGCAGGAGCGCCTGTATTTTTTTGAACAGGCTGCGAACCTGTTCGTTCAACAGTGCGGGCAACCACCGGACCACAAAGGTATCCGGCTGGTCGCAGGCCAGCAGTTGCGGCACCATCGCCGATTGCCGGGCGCAGGCTTCCGCGAATCGCCAGGCCAGCCAGATGCCCTTCAACTCGGTAGCGAGATGATCCAGTTTTCCGGCCGGAACGCCTTTCAGCCAGCGAATGAATTCAATGATCCCGGCGGTTTTGAACACCGTTTCTTCCGAAGCGGCCCAGGCCTGAAATTTCAACGGCTCCAGCGTATCGGCGTTTATCGTGATCTCCACAATTTCCGCCTGATCGTATTTCTCTTCCAAATCGCCTGCTTCCTCGGCCGCAATACGGGTCTCTTTCTCGGCAAAACGCGCAGCCCTGGAAAGCACCCGTCCGAAGAGCGCTTTGAAATCGCCTTTTGCCGCAAAGACCGGTTTTTCCGTGAGGATGGTCAGCAGGCCGGCGCTGCAATCCGGGATGGTTGAAAAGTCGAGATCCTCAAGGTCTTCCCCATTGGCGATCAACGGTTCGATTACAGCATCCGGGTCGTGCGGTTTCTGCAATTCTGCCAGTTTAAGGACGTGCAGCTGGCGGGTCTGGGCGGCGGAAAAGCCGGCATTTTCCAGGGCTTTGGGCAGGTCAAAACCGTGGAGTTCAAAAACCATGAACGGGTTCTTGTCAATTTCATTGGCGATCAGGTAAATGACAGCCGCCAGGTGCTTGCAGGGCATGGCCCAGTCGGGGCAGGAGCAGGAGGCTTTAAAATTGCTCCATCGCCTGGGAAAGATATCGATCCCTTCGCGTTGGCAGGCCTCATTGAGGTCCGGGGGCAGTTCCCGGTTGAGCAGGCCGGCCAGCAGGTCCGGATTTTCGGTAACGATGTGAATGATCTCTTTTTGTTCTGCCGCCGTGAATTCGGGGATCTGGATCAGGATGTCGTACAGGTAGCTTCCCTGCACCTTGGCCTTGATCAGGTTTTGCTGGATATCGATACTCCTGACGTAGCCGTTGTTGGCATAGGTGCGCCCGCGCGGCAGGCGGTTCTCGTCGCTGATCTGGTTGAAGGCGTTGAGCCATTGCTGTCCCCACCAGGTAGTCCCGTAATTGCGGTTGCCGCGAATGCCCGTACCGGGTTCTATGAGGGGTTTTGACGACCGCGGATACCAGCCCCAGCCCGATGAATAGCCGCCCGATCCGTAATATGAACTCCGACTTTTGGGTTTCCTGCCTCTTTTTGCCATTGATCCATTGGTTCTTCCCGTAAATATAGGGCTTCCGGCAGGGAATTGATCGGAATCGTTGAAATTCCCGTATCTTTGCCGCCTAATGATTTGAATACCATGCTTGAAGAACGCCCGTTGACCGACTGGCTGCCGATTACGAAAAAAGAGGTAGAGATGAGGGGATGGGATGAGGTGGACGTCATCCTCATCTCGGGTGATGCCTATGTGGATCATCCTGCGTTCGGGTCCGCCGTCATCGGCCGGATCATCGAGGATGAAGGCCTCCGGGTAGCCATAGTGCCCCAACCCAACTGGCAGGACGACTTGCGCGATTTCAAAAAAATGGGCCGCCCGCGCCTGTTCTTCGGCGTTACGTCGGGCTGCATGGACTCCATGGTCAATCATTACACGGCAGCCAAAAGGAAGCGCTCTACGGATTCCTATACACCGGGCGGACAAGCCGGCTTCCGGCCCGACTACGCCACCAAGGTCTACACGCAGATCCTGAAGCAATTGTACCCGGATGTACCCGTGCTCATCGGCGGCATTGAAGCCTCTCTTCGGCGCGTCACCCATTACGACTACTGGGCCGATCAGCTTTTTCCGAACATCCTGACCATGAGCGGCGCCGACCTGCTGGTGTACGGCATGGGCGAGTTGCCGTTGCGCGAGATCCTGCGGCTGTTGAAAAAGGGCGTTCCGTTTTCTTCCCTGACCACCATCCCGCAAACGGCCTTGCTGCGGCCCCGGGAGGCCAAACTGCCTGTGGTCAAAGCCTGGTCGACGCTGGAGCTCAATGCCCACGAAAAATGCCTGCGCGACAAACGGGACTACGCCGCCAATTTCAAGCATGTCGAGCAGGAATCCAACAAGGTCCAGGCCCGCCGCCTGACCCAAGCTGTCGGCGACGACATGCTCATCATCAATCCGCCTTATCCGCCGATGACGGAAGAGCAGATCGACGCGTCTTTCGACCTGCCCTATACCCGGCTCCCGCACCCGAAATACAAGAACAGGGGGTCGATCCTGGCCTTTGAAATGATCCAGTTTTCGGTGAACATGCACCGGGGCTGTTTCGGCGGTTGCAGCTTTTGCACCATTTCGGCGCATCAGGGCAAATTTATCGCCAGCCGGTCGGAGGAATCCATTTTGAAAGAAGTGGACCAGGTCACCCAAATGCCCGGATTCAAAGGCTACATCAGCGACCTGGGCGGCCCATCGGCCAATATGTACCGCATGAAGGGCAAGGTGCAGGAGATCTGCGACCGGTGCGTGAGCCCTTCCTGCATCCACCCCGTGATCTGCAGCAACCTGGATACCAGCCACAAACCCATGACCGAATTGTACCGCAAGGTGGACGCCCATCCGAAGATCAAGAAAGCTTTTGTGGGCAGCGGCATCCGCTACGACCTGCTGGTGGACAGCTACAACAAGAACAACGACGGCAGCCTGGAGGAATACATGGAGCAACTCGTGACCCGCCACGTCTGCGGCCGCCTCAAGGTAGCGCCGGAACATACCTCCGACAATACCCTGCGCATCATGCGGAAGCCTTCGTTCAAACATTTCCACGAGTTCAAGGCCCGATACGAACGGATCAACCGGAAACACGGCCTCAATCAGCCGCTGATCCCCTATTTCATCTCAAGCCACCCCGGCTCACAGGCCGAAGACATGGCCAACCTGGCCGCTGAAACCAAGGACATGGGCTTCAAGCTCGAACAGGTGCAGGATTTCACCCCCACCCCTATGACGGTGGCCACCGTGATCTATTATTCCGGACTGCATCCTTACACGCTCCAGCCCGTTTACGCCGCCAAAACACCCAAGGAGCGCAAGGCGCAGCACCTGTTCTTCTTTTGGCACAAACGCGAAAATCACGGCCTGATCCGCGACCAACTCAAAAAACTGGGCCGTGAAGACCTGGTTGAGAAACTGCTGTCCGACAAGAAAAAGTTCGCCAAGCAGGAGATCATCAAGGCGAAGGCGCGGAAGGAGAAGTCTAAAGGTAAGCGGAGGTCCTGAGGGGCCGAGGGCTTAAAATCCCACGGATTTTTCAGGATCGGCCTGTTTTATTTTAGGATCATGCATTTATTTATGGATTGATATTTTACCGCCAAAGCGGTATTTTTCTTTACTTTTCTTTTTTTTTCTTGTTAGAGACGGCACGAGAGGCTGGGGGGATTTTAAACCTTTCATTCACGCAAAACCGCCTCCACCCGCCTCACCAGCGTTTTTCCCGCTTCCGACAGCATGTCCAGCGATCCTGAATCACCGGGCATCTTCGACATCGCCAGCAAGGCAAAATTATCCGCCATGATCTCCTCCGGATGGATGACGTAACCGGTATTATCCGTGATGCGCGCGTAGTAGGCTTCGTTGTAGGCAAAACTGAGCGGAGCAGCCGATACCGCGTACCGGTCCATGCCATCCGGATTTACGGCAAACAAATGGAAGGTGGCGTATTCGAAGAAGGTCCGCCGGGACGGGTCATAGGCCGGGCTTTCGGCATAAAATACGGGAATGGCCCGGACGGTATCCCCCGTCTCAGGGGCCAACCGGATGGCGTAGCTGATGTCCATCGCGTCGGGATTGCGCAGCAAGGACTGTTTCAGCGTCGAATCCATCACAAGCTCCTCCATGGCAACCGGCAGTTTCTCGAACCCGATCAGCCGGTACAAGGCGTCTCTTTTTTCCGGGTGGCGGCGACTGTACACGTGAAAGATCTCGTGCAGCATGACCTCAAGCAGGTTCCCGCTGCGGTCGGGCTGCAGATCGGATGCCGGGATCACTATGGCGTTTTCACGGGTAAAAAACACACCGGGCCCATAGGCATTCCCCCTGATTTTGATCAATTGGAGGTCGGACGGAAAAATATCCGGCGAGACCCTGGATACCAGTGTCCAGGCTTCCTGCAGGATGCCGGTCATCATTTTCCTTTCTTCCGGGCTGAATTCCATTACCTCCGTTTTCCAGAATTGCAGATAATCCCCAAGTACTTTATCGCGGCCAACGGATACCGGATAATCATTCTTCAATTGAATGGACATATCCAGCAGGCCGACCTGATCAAAATACCCGCAGGTGGTATCGGTTGTAATGACCCTGGCGGCAAGCAAACTATCCGGCAAGGTTACTTTATGCCGTTCGTCGAGCAAAATCGCAGCCGGATGCTGATCCGGTTTCCGGCACCCCATGAGGAGCAGCCCCGAAACGAAAAAGAAATACCTCCAATGGTGCAACATGCTCGGAACAATTGAATCTTTTTGAATAATACGGGCCATTTCAGGCAACCCGGGCACAAATTTCCGGTTTTGTTATAAAATCGGCAATCCAAAGCGCCTTACACGCGTTTATAATAGTAATCCTCTCATCCTGAATTTATCCTGAGTCAGCCCAATTCGTTCAAAAGATCCGAAAAATCCGGTTATTTTCATGCTAAACAAGCTGTTCAAAATGTTCAAATCGCTTTCATCCGCATCATTGGCAACCCTGTTGTTTTTAGGCGCCGCAGCCTGCCAGTCAGAGCCGCCTGCGGGCAAAAAAACCGCTGATTCTTCGGCGCTCCCCTACCCGGTCATGGAAGAATTTGCCGACCTCGAGCCGATTCTGCATTACCAAACCGACACCACCTATGTGATCAATTTCTGGGCCACCTGGTGCAAGCCCTGCGTCGAAGAACTTCCTTATTTCGAACAATTGCACAGTGAAATAGCCGGAAAAAAAGTGAAGATCATTCTGGTCAGCCTCGATTTCAAAAAGGACATTCCAACCAAACTCCTGCAATTTGTCCGGGATAATCATATCCAATCCGACGTCATCGCCCTTGCCGACGGCCGCTACAACGACTGGATCGAAAAAGTGGACCCCGAATGGGGCGGCGCCATCCCCATCACCCTCGTTTACGGTCCCAAAGGCCGGGTTTTCCAACCCGAGCAGTTTGCCAGCTACGAGGAGTTGAAAACCATGGTGTTGGGGCTGCTTTGATTTTGGCTCCTGATGACTTCGCCCGTTGTAGCCGTAAGCGGGAAGGGTGGTTTGTGGTGGTTTATGGTGGTTTGTGGTGGTTTATGGTGGTTTATGGTGGTTTGTGGTGGTTTATGGTGGTTTATGGTGGTTTATTTTTGATACGGAGGCCAACAACAACAAACCCGCCTTCGCCGAGGCTTCGGCGGGCGGAGCAAACAACAATAAACAACAATAAACAACAATAATCATGAAAAAAGCACCCGTTTTACTACTCTGCGTTGCAGCCCTGGGATTGGGCGCCTGCAAAGATACCGCCGCTGAAAAAGCGCCGGCCGGTGAAGTTTCCGCCGTCCAGGCGCCGCAGCCCGAAGCCAAGGCGCAAAACGTAGCGCTCAAACCTGAAGGCCTTAAGGTCGGCGATACCGCGCCCGATTTTTCCCTGATGAATGTGGATAAAAAGCTGTATTCCCTGAAAGACATCAAGGACGCCAACGGCAATGCGCCGAAGGGCTATATTGTCACCTTTACGTGCAATACCTGCCCGGTGGCCCAGGCCTACGAAAGCCGGATCATCGAGTTGCACAAAAAAATGTCCCCGATGGGTTATCCTGTGGTGGCCATTCAACCCAACGATGCCGGCATCAACCCCGGCGACGGCTTTGAAGCCATGCAGAAGAGGGCCAGGGACCGAGGCTATCCCTTTGTGTACCTGTATGACGAAAAACAGGAAATCTATCCGCAATACGGCGCCAGCCGCACGCCGGAGATCTACCTGCTCGACACCAACCTGAAGGTCCGCTACCACGGGGCAGTGGACGACAACTCGCAGGACCCGTCAGCGGTCAAGGTCAATTATGTGGAAAAAGCGGTGGGCGCTCTTGAGAAAGGTCAGGATCCCGACCCGGCTGATGTCCGGGCAGTCGGTTGTTCGATCAAGGGACGGAAAAGCTGAGTTATTCAGCCGGCAGTCCTGCAGGCTTCAGTCCTCAGTTTTGCAGTGGGCAGTCTTACAGAAAGACCGCCCACTGATCCGCTATTTGTCCAACGAAAATACCACGGAGGCCCGGTATACGGTTTCAATCGGTTCGCCCTTGAACATGCCGGGCTTCCACTTCACCCCCTTGTCGTTCATCAGCAATACGGCCCGCAGCATGGCGGCATCGATCTCGTCGCCCAGTGATGCTACGATCCTGGGATCATCCACCGTACCTGTTTTGCTTATCGTGAATTCGATGGTGGCCCTTCCCTCTATGCCCTTGCGTTGGGCATTGTAAGGGTATTCGATATTTTCGGCAAAAAACCTGTTCAGGCTTTTTTCAGCGCACCGCTGTTTGGCGAGGTCGCTCTCCGCTTCCTCACATCCCGGAAACCGGGGCATATCGGCCAAAAAGTAAAAGAACGGTTCGGTATCCGGTTCGTCGAAATAGTCGTGATCCAGGTAAAAGTTCTGAATGACGGAAAGCGAAAGCTCCGAGAACGGCGATTCCATTCTGCGGATCTCCCGAACCTGCCTGTTTCCCGGGCATCTTTCACGCACTTCCCGGTAAATATCCGCCAGCGCATCTTCCATCAAACGGAAAGAAGTCTGCCCGGAGTTGTAGTCATTGCTGTTCAGCGTGCGGTAGTATTCATACCCGCAATCCTTCAACTGTATCCGGATGACAAACCATTTTCCCAGGCTTTCGTCGCCGCAGAAAAACTCCAGCCCTTTGGCCGTTTCCAGCTTGTCGCTGGCTTCGCCCTGGCATTCCGCACATTTTGAGCAGGAGTTCAATTTCGTCCAGTCTCCTTCCCGAAACTGGATGACCCATTGGCCGGATAAAGAAAAGGAAAAGCATAAAAGGTACGCCGGGATCAATAACTTTGCGGTGACCGCCTTTAAATTCGTCATCTTACAGGTGATTTTGGATTGGTGTTAAAATTAGCCTTATTCCCCGAAGTTTGGAAAAGGGCAACGCATTAATCCCATAAAGGCCGGAATTTTTAACAAACTCCGCGGACAAACGGAATATGCTTATGAACAGATCATTGTACTTTTTTGCGCTTTCCCTGACCCTTGCGCTGTGGGCCTGCAACCGGGCTGCCGAAACCAACGGCCTGCGCGTGGCCGTGGCGGCCAATGCGCAATTCGTCATGCAGGAACTCGCCGACAGTTTTTCACGCCAAGCCGGTTACCCGGTTGAAACGGTCGTCGGGTCTTCCGGCAAATTGAAAGCCCAGATCGAACACGGCGCCCCCTTCGACCTGTTTGTCGCTGCGGATACCGCCTACCCCAAAGCGCTGATCGATGCGGATGCCGCTGTCGACAGCGTACAGGTCTACGCCTACGGCGCCCTGGCCATCTGGATCAACGCGCCGCTGAACATCAACAAACAGCTCGCCCTGGTGGTCGACACCGGCGTGCACAAGATCGCCATTCCCAATCCGGAGCTGGCGCCCTACGGTCAGCGCACGGTCGAAATGCTGCAGAATGTGTTTTTGTGGGATAAGGTCAAGGATAAGGTGGTTTTTGGAGAAAGCATCGCCCAGACCAGCCAATATGTGGAATCCGGCGCCTGTGAAATGGGGTTCGTATCCAAATCGGTGGTCATGGCCCCGCAAATGAGGGGTAAAGGCGACTGGGTCGAACTCTCTCCCAGCCTCTACCGGCCCATTCCGCAGGGCATGGTGATCACGCGACACGGACGGGAAAAACACCCGGACCAAAGCCGGGCTTTCGCCGATTACCTGATGTCGGAAGACGGCCAAAAAATCTTCAAAAAATACGGATACCGGCGGGCATTGGATCAATAGGCCTGCGCGGGAAAAACGATTTCAATTCAGCAACTCGTAGATCCCCGCGATCCCCTGTCCGCCGCCGACACAAGCCGTCACCATGCCGTATTTCTGGTTGCGCCGCCGCAGTTCGTTGAACAGCTGGATGGACAGTTTCGCGCCCGTACACCCCAGCGGGTGCCCCAGGGCGATCGCGCCGCCGTTGACATTGACGATATCCGGATCCAGACCGGCTTCCTGGATAACCGCCAGCGACTGGGCCGCAAAGGCTTCGTTCAGTTCGATCAACTGGATATCGTCCAGTTTCATATTCGCCTGCCTGAGGGCTTTGGGGATCGCCGCACAGGGGCCGATGCCCATATACAACGGCTCCACGCCGGCCACCGAACAGGCCGCCAACCGGGCAATCGGCTGCAGGTTGAGCTGTTTGACGATCTCTTCGCTCACGACCAGCACAAAGGCTACCCCGTCGGAAGTCTGTGAGGAGTTGCCCGCCGTAACCACGCCGCCCTGGGCGAAAACGGGCCTGAGTTGCGCCAGCGCCTCTTTGGTCGTATCCCTGCGCACACCCTCGTCGGTATCCACCACATTGGTCGCGGAAACCCGCTTGTTGTCTTTTACGAAGACTTCTTCCACGGAAACCGGCACAATCTCGTCCTTGAACTTGCCCGCGTCGATCGCAGCGCCGGCCTTTGCATGCGACCGATAGGAAAATTCGTCGGAAGCTTCCCGGCTGATCTTGAATTTATTCGCCACTGCTTCGGCGGTCAGGCCCATGCTGACCAGATAGTCGGGCGTGGTACTGGCTACCTTATAGCTCGGCGCCAGTTTGTAGCCCGTCATCGGGATCATGCTCATGCTCTCGGCGCCGCCGGCCACGTAGACATGCCCCATGCCTGCCCGGATCTTGGCCACAGCAATGGAAATGGTTTCCAGGCCCGAAGCGCAGTACCGGTTGACGGTCATGCCGGGTACCGGTTTGCCCAGCGCCCTTACCGAGATCTGGCGGCCGATCTGGAGCCCCTGCTCCCCTTCCGGGTTGGCGCAACCCACGATCAGGTCGTCTACCAGCGTCGGGTCGAGTTCCGGCGTCTGGGCCAGCAAATGTTTGATCACGTCGACGGCCAGGTCGTCGGACCGGTAATTCCTGAATCCGCCCTTTTTGGCTTTTCCGACGGCCGAGCGATAACCTTTTATGATGTATGCTTCCATGGTGTCAATTGATTGGAATGAATCGATTTTCCGATTGATCCGATCAATCGAATCAATCGAATCAATCGGATTAATCGAACAATTAATTATTAATTTCTCAACGGCTTGTTGTTCTGCAGCATGTACTGGATGCGCTCCAGGGTTTTCTGCTCGCCGCAAAGGCTGAGGAAGGCTTCCCGTTCGACATCCAGCAGGTATTGCTCCGACACCTGTTGCGTGCCGGTCAGGTCGCCGCCGCAAAGCACCCAGGCCACCTTGTGGGCGATCTTGATATCGTGTTCACTGGCGTAACGGCCGAGCTTGAGCTCGTTGGCTGCTGCATAAAGCGCCGCCAGCCCACCCCGGCCCAGTACCGTGATATCCTCCCGCATAATGGGTTGGGTGTACCCTTCCGACAGTTCCAGCACCTTTTGTTTGGCTTCAGCGATATTACGGTCCTTGTTCATCACCACCGCATCCCGGCCGGGCAGGAGATAGCCGTAGTTGAACGCCTCCTGCGCGGAGGTGCCCACACTGGCCAGCGCGATGGTCTTGAATTTATTGATCAGCGTCGGTATCTGCACATCGCCTTCAAAGAATTCATCCGAAGCCCGAAGGGCAAACTCCTTGGTGCCGCCGCCGCCGGGGATCAGGCCTACGCCCACTTCCACCAGTCCGATATAGGATTCGGCCGCTACCGCCGCCGCGTCGCAGTGCATCAGGGTTTCGCAGCCGCCGCCGAAGACATAGCCCTGTGTGGCGATCACGACCGGAATGCTGGAATAGCGGCAACGCATGGTCGTCTGCTGGAAGTAGTTAACGGCCATGTTCAGCTCGTCGAATTCCTGCTGATAGGCCATCATGGCGATCATCATGAGGTTGGCGCCGACCGAGAAATTGGTCGCGTTGTTGCCGATGACCAGGCCTTTCCAGTTGCCTTCTTCCGCCAGTTGGATGGCTTCGTTGATGCCCCTGAGCACGCCCTCCCCGATGGTATTGTGCATGCTGGTGAATTCGAGGCAGAGCACCCCGTCGCCGATATCGTGCACGATGGTCTCGGTGGTTTTGTGCACCGGCGCCTTGTCGCGGTAATTGTCCAGGATAATGAAGGATTCGGAGCCCGGGATCACCTTGTAGGAACCGGATCCGATATCGTAATATTTCCGGACGCCGCCTTCCCGTTTGTAGAAGCTGTCAAAGCCTTTGGCGGTCATATCCTTCACCCAGCCGGCGATGGTCTCGCCCTGCGCTTCCGCCAGTTCGATGCCTTTTTTCACCCCGATCGCGTCCCAGTATTCGAACGGCCCCATATCCCAGGCGTAGCCGCCGCGCATGGCGTCGTCGATGCTGTACAGGTGGTCGGTAATTTCGGGCACGCGGTTGGAAACGTAGGCAAAAAGCCCCAGCAACGAGCGTTTGATCAGTTCGGCGCCTTTATCTTCAAGTTTGAAGATCTCTTCGATGCGCTTGCCCAGTTGGTCCACCTGCTTGGCGATCTTGAGGCTGGGCAGGTCTTCGCGGACCGGCTTTTCGTATTCCAGGGTTTCGAGATTGAGGGACAGGATGACAGGTTTGCCCTGTTCGTCGCGCTCGCTGGTCTTTTTGTAGAAACCCTGACCGGATTTATTGCCGAGGAATTTATTGTCGAGCAGGAATTGCAGGTATTTGGGCACTTCAAAGGTGCCGGCCTGTTCGTCGTTCGGGCAGTTGTCGCGGATGCCCTTGATGACATGGGCGGCGGTATCGTGCCCGACGAGGTCACCCAGGCGGAAAGTGCCGGTTTTGGGCCTGCCGATGACGGGGCCGGTCAGCTTGTCCACTGTTTCGATCTTCAGGCCCAGTTCGGTGGTCAGCTGGTAGATCTTGGCCATGGCGTATACCCCTACCCGGTTGCCGATGAAGGCCGGGGTATCCTTGCAGAGCACGGTTTGTTTGCCGAGGTAAACGTCGCCGTAATGCATAAAATAGTCGACGACTTCCGGAGCGGTTTCCGCAGTCGGGATGATCTCGAGCAGGCGAAGGTAGCGCGGCGGGTTGAAGAAGTGCGTCCCGCAGAAATGGCGGCGAAAATCTTCGCTGCGCCCTTCTGTCATCAGATGGATTGGAATGCCGGACGTATTGGAGGTCACGAGCGAACCTTGCTTGCGGAACCGATCGACCTTTTCGAAGATCTGCTTTTTGATGTCGAGGCGTTCAACGACAACTTCGATGACCCAGTCGCAGTCGGCGATCTTTTCAAAATCATCGTCGAAGTTGCCGGTTTCGATCCGGGCGGCAAAGGATTTATCGTACAATGCGGCGGGCCTGGATTTGACGGCTGCCTGAAAGGCATTGTCGACAATCCGGTTGCGGGCCCTGCGCTGGCTTTTTTCGGCATCGGTCAGGTCAAAGGGTACGATGTCGAGCATCAGCACTTCCAGGCCGATATTGGCCAGGTGGCAGGCAATACCCGAGCCCATCACACCGGACCCCAGTACTGCTGCTTTTTTGATTCGTCTGCTCATTTGTTAGTCGTAAGTTGTTAGTTTTAAGTCGTAAGTTGTAAGTCGTAAGTTGTAAGTCGTAAGTTGTTAGTTGTAAGTCGTAAGTTGTTAGTCGCAAGTCATAAGTCGTGATGAAATACACCCGGATTGTCAGGTTCGGCGCGAAGGCCGGAGTGAAACCGCGATCATTATGAAAGAGAATGGCCATTCCGGTCAGGTCAATAATACTTAAACAGGAAATAAAAGCGCCTGTTCAACCGGAGGCTGTGCAAAATTAGCGAAAATTCGCTAACGTCGCAAAATTATCCTTTTGCAAGGGCCATTTTTTAGGATCCGGCCTATAAACCTTCAAAAAAGGACATGATTTCCGCTTTTTTCCGGACGGAGACCGGCACGATATCGCTGTTTTTCATGCGGATATAACCGCCGTCGCGTTTGACGAACTCCTGGATGTAGCGGGCATTGACCAGGTGTGACTGATGAATGCGCAGGAAGCCGTGTTGTTCGAGCAGTTGTTCGTATTGTTTGAGGGTTTTGGTCACAAATACTTTTTCACCGTTGGAGAGGGCAAAGCGGGTGTTGTTGCCGTCGGCTTCGCACCGCACGATCTCTTCGATCTCCACCACGAGGATGCGTTCCTGGGAGGCCAGCGAGATCCGGTTGGGAAGGGCCTCGGGACGGCGTATGGTCTCTTTCAGCAGGTGAATGCTTTCGTCGGCGCCGGGCAGCTGTGTTTTTGCGCGTCGGACGGCCTCGATCAACTGGCCGGGCTCTACCGGCTTGAGCAGGTAATCCACTGCGGCATACCGAAAAGCCCGGATGGCGAATTCGTCGGAGGCGGTCACAAAGACGATCCGTGCGCGCAGGTTGGGCAGGATCTCCAGGAGGTCGAAGCCCGTGCCGTCGCCCAGGAGGATATCCAGGAAAATGAGGTCAGGATCTACCTGGTTGAGGAGTTTGGCCGCCGCCACGATGCTTTGGGCCGTGCCGATGACCTCCACGCCGGGGCAATGGGTCTCCAGGTCCTTTTGAAGTACCTGGGCGGCTTGCGGCATGTCTTCGACTATGATGGCGGTCATTTCGAGGATAAAGGTTAAAGTTTAAAGGGGGTGGGGTTGAGCGTGAAAGATACGGGATTTGGCGGAGTTAAAAATACCGGAAAATCATTTAAATTTGTAGAACCCTGGATTTTTGTGTAGCACAGAAAACAGCCGCTCAGTATGAAAAACAAAACTGAATTTCCAAAAGCTTTAGTCATGCGAAAAACACTTTTAAGCTTACCTATACTTCTATCTATTGGGCTATTTTATTCAGCTAATGCGGTCCCTGGATTTAATGAAACTTTTAGTAGTTGCAACCAATGGTGCTCTGTAATGCGGTGCGATTATTCTCCGAACGATGACTGCAACCCGAGTCAACAATATTTTTGTGACGAGGTTTGCGGGCCGGAGCAATAAAGTTTCCTCAATTTAATTGAAAATAAATCCATATAACAGCCAAGACTGCAAGCCACAGTCTTGGCTGTATATCATAATGAACCAGATGAAAAAAATTTTATTTTTTTTTATTCTTATTTTTATCGGGTGCAAAACTGATGAAACAACAAAAAACGAATTAACCTCTATTAAAATTGATTTCAATAAATCAATTTTATTACCTGATAAAGAATGGGTTAAAGCAATCAAATATATCCCGCTCCAGACTAATGGTTCTTTTCTTATTGGTAACGTCCAATTGGTCAAATTTTTTGATCAAATGCTTTTTTTAATAGAAACCATCGGGTATGACCGTCAAATCAGCATTTTCAAGGCAGATGGCTCATTCGTCAACCGTATTTATAATCCTGGTGAAGGTCCTGGGAAATTTTTAAGAATTGACGACATTTGGTACAATTCAGATGACCAGACAATTGAATTATTGGATTTTGTCCAAAGTAAAATTGTTGTTTATAATTTAAAAGGAGATTATTTAAAGGATACCCGGCTGCCTAATAACTATCAGAATATGGCAAAATTTGACGATAATAATTATGTTTTCTATGCTGGAAATTCTCCTCAAGACAGCGGAATGTACAATATCAATTACGTTAAAGACAGGAAAGTCCAGGCGGCCTATTTACCATTTCCAGCCTTCTTTTTAGATTTCAACGTTTCCATGGGTACTCGTTTTTCACCGCCAACACCAGGAGGCTTCTATCTGGTCCACGAATTTCTGAATGATACCATTTATCTGCTTGAACGCAATCCGGCGACGTTCAGAGCAGCCTACAAACTGGATTTAGGCGATAAATGGATAAATAATGATTGGCTGGAAAAATTCAAACATGGGAACGGTGAAGATCGCATGAATTTAACAAATAAATCCGGTAAAACCTATAATATCATGCATATTGCCTTCTGGGATGACAAATTGTTTTGCGTTTTCCCGAATTTTACGGAAAGAAGAGGGTATTTTAATGTGTTTGATACTCAAAGCAACCGTCAAGTGACCTTTTATTCCCGGGCAAAAAAGAGCCTATTTAATAATTTTGATCTTGGGCCAATCCCAACCGATTTTAAGACTTTTGACCAAAATAAAATGATTTTCTTTCTGGAGGCTTTTGATTTGAAAGAGCACTGCACCAGGATGGCGCAAAATCTTCCGGATGTTGATGACGCAACATTAGAACGGTTTTTCCAATTAAAAGCCATATCAGATAAACTGGACCCAAACGCTAATCCAGTAATGATGATTATTGATCAGGATTTATCCGCGTTGGGTGAAAACTAAAAATGTAACCTTTCAGTATTACTCCCATTATGAATGCACATATTCTGCCGGATAATCAGCTATTTTAATTGAATAATGACGAATTTAATAAAACAGTCGGCGGAACTGAAACCGGCCCGATCACCTACTTGCCGGCCGAATACCTCCAGGCGCAGATCGGCGGAAGACCTGCGGGTGATTTCAATGACCGCTTCCGCGATGTACTCGCGCGTATGAATGCGCGATCCAATCCGCTGTTGGTTGTGCTTCGGTTTCGGAAGAACTGAGGCAGCCACTTCCGAACCGGATTTTCCTACAACCCCGCCTCCGCCGAAATCTGCAGCATCCGGTCGATGGAAGCGCGGCCTTGTTCGATCACCCAGTCGGGCAGTGTGATCTCGGGCAGTTCGTGCGCCATGCACAAGTAGAGCTTTTCCAGGGTGTTGCGTTTCATGTGGGGGCATTCGTTGCAGGCGCAGGTGTTGTTGGGCGGCGCCGGGATGAAAACCTTGTCCGGTGAGGATTTCTCCATCTGATGGAGGATGCCGGATTCTGTAGCAACAATAAATTCTTTGGCCTCGCTGCGTTGGGTAAACTTGAGCAGGCCGGTAGTTGAACCGATGAAATGCGCCTTTTCCAGCAAATGTTCCTCGCATTCCGGGTGGGCGATCAGGAGCGCGTCCGGATGTTGCATCATGAGCCTGGCGATCTTTTCGGCGCTGAAGATCTCGTGCACCATGCAGGAACCGTCCCACAGGACCATGTCGCGGCCGGTCTTCTTGACGAGGTAGCGGCCCAGATTGATGTCCGGCGCAAAAATGATGGGCTGATCCTTCGGGATGCTTTCTATGATGTGTACCGCGTTGGTGGACGTGCAGCAAATATCCGTCAGGGTCTTCAGTTCTGCCGTGCAATTAATATAGCTGACCACCAGGTGATCGGGGTATTTTTCCTTGAATTTCCTGAACAGGTTCGGCGGACAGCTATCGGCCAGCGAGCAACCCGCTTTGAGGTCGGGCAGCAATACCTTCTTTTGGGGTGAGAGCATTTTCGCCGTTTCGGCCATGAAGTGCACGCCGGCGAACACGATGATGTCCGCGTCCGTTTTGGCCGCCTGCTGGGACAATCCCAGGCTGTCGCCGATATAGTCGGCTATGTCCTGGATCTCCGACTCCTGGTAATAGTGGGCCAGGATGATGGCGTTCTTTTCCTTTTTCAGGCGTTCGATCTCTTCAAAAAGATCGAGGGTAGGGTCCACTTCCAGGTCGAGGTATCCTTTCTGATCGAGTTGTTTGGTGGCGACGGCCAGGCTGCTCATGACTATTTGGTTTAAATTTGAGAACACAAAGTTAATTAAAATGTTTACTTAGTTTCAAATCAAAACTAAGTTATTTTTAAGACGTAGCCCAAAGGAAAAGTAACGAAAAACCGGGTAAGCGATTATCCCTTGCCGGCATAAACCATAAAAACGACCGGCCGCTTGTGCAGTTCGGGTTTGGGGAGTTTCCGCCAGTCGGCTATCCTGCGGGTAAGGATGAATTGGGAAGGCAGCGTCAGGTCGGCCGCTACGCCGAACCAGGTGCCGGGTTCCAACGATTGCAGGGCGGTTTCCAGGACGGCCTCATTGCGGTAAGGCGCCTCGATGAAGACCTCGGTCTGGTCCTGGCGGGCGGAGAGTTGTTCGAGCCGTTTCAGGTCGCGGGCCATTTCGGGGCGTTTGGCCGACAGGTACCCGTGAAAGGTGAATCGCTGCCCGTTCATGCCGGATGCCATGAGGGCCAGCAAAATGGAAGAAGGACCGACGAGCGGCACCACCTCGATGCCCAGCTCGTGCGCCAACCGGACCGCCCTCGCGCCGGGATCCGCCACCCCGGGGCATCCTGCCTCCGACAGCAATCCCATATCCAGGCCTTTAAGTGCAGGTTTCAGGAAACCGGCAACTTCGGCAGCGTCCGTATGCTCGTTGAGTTCGAAAAATTCCAGATCCGGCAGTGATTTCTCCGGCAATACGGCCTTGATGTAATGGCGGGCGGTTTTGGCGCGTTCGGCGATAAAATGCTGAAGGCTATTCAGGATTTCAACGGTATAAACGGGGAGGGAATGGGTGGCGTTTTCGCCGAGAGGAGCGGGTATGAGAAATAATTTCCCTTTCATTTATTTATCATTATAAATAAGCTTGTACATCGACTTGTTCAAGCTTCAAAAAGTAAGGCGAAAGATGCCCAAAATCTTTGTCGGCAGTAATAAGGGTAGCTCCGGTAACATGGGCAGTTGCTGCTATCCAAAGATCATTCTTACCCATATTTCTGGATGAGAGACCATGGGTTAACGCCATATCAGCCAATTTTCCCTGACTGAAGGCGTCAATTCTAGCATATGCGTCAATAACACTTTGAATTTTGATAGGGAAAATTATTAATTTTTCCAGGGTTCTTTGCAAATCATTTTGTTTAGCTTCTCCCCATCTCCTTTGGAAAGCCAAAGATTTGAGCTCTCCTTCTGTTACTACAGAAATAATAAAATCATTCGAAGATCGCTTATAAGTCTCTCTGAATCTGACATCGAAGGACGTGGAAATCAAAGAAAGTAGTAAAATATTGGTATCAAGGAGATAGACCATAAGAAACGTTAACTACGCAAAATTTCAAGCAATTCTAACAGATTTTCATTTTCCCACTTACTTCTATCCAGATTTGCCAAAAAATCATCAAGTAGTTTCGGGTTATAATTTTGTGATTTTTTAATCTCTTCAAGATTGATAGACCTGGGGGCAGGCTGGCGAGCCATTTCTAATAATCTTTTCTGGTATTGATTTGCTTCCTCTTCAAAAAAATGAACTTTATCTGTCGATTCTCGTCGATTCAACAGTAATGCTTTCAGTTGATCCAGCAGTGCCTGGTTTTTGACATCAACAATCATGCGGATCAATTCTAATTTGGCAGCCTGGATATCCATTTCCAAAATTTTATCCAAAAATACAAAAATTTGTTCAAATCAACCCGTTTTAACCACAATAACATTTTTATTGATCCGCATAGTTCCCATATGCTGCCTTTATCCGTACTTTAGCCCTCCTTACTTTGGCATCGCCATTCGCCCTTACCCGCATGAATCCGATTTGATCAGGAAACTGTACGGCATGAAAACTCTTCCGATTCTGCTGCTTTGGCTTTTTTTTCTAGTCCGGTCGATACCGGTTTTCGGCGGTTCACCGGATAGCCTCCGGCAGGCAATTGCAGAGGCGAAGGACTTCGAAGCCCGTTTGGCGCCTTTGCTGGACCTGACCGCCTACTACTGCATGCGCGGACACGACAGTACCCTTGTGCTGGCCGATGATGCCATGACGCTGGCCGAAAAAACCGGCGACCGGACGGCAAAGGTCCGCGCATTGATCCTTCTCGGCTACTGGTACCACAACAAGGGGCAACCGGAAAAATCGATCGGGCTGCACCATCGGGCGCTCTCGATTGCCCGGCGATACGGCGTCAACCAACAACTGGGGCCGATCTTTCAGAACCTGGCGCTCGCCTACCGCCGCGGGTTCCGGCAGGATTCGGCGTTTTATTATTTTGTCGCGGCTGAAAAAGCCTTCACCGCCGACAACAACACCGAAGACATATGGCGCCCATACTGGGGATTGGCTCAGCTCTATGACGAAAGAGGGGATTCTGAAAAAGCCGACGAGTACGGGTGGAAAGCCCTGGAACTCGTCGAAAAGAGCGGTAACCGGGCCGACTACGGATTCATGCTGTTCAACCTGTTCTCGATCTATTTCCGGAATGACCGGTTCGACCGCATGGCCGATATCCGGAAAAAGCGGGAAGCCTGGCAGGCCGGACGAAAAACAGGGCGCGAGATCATGGAGATCCCGGAACACACATCCTTTCTTTTCTTTTTGTCGGACGACAAAGCCGACCTGGAAAACCGCCTGGTCCGGGCCATCAGCCATTACGATACGTCGGGCAACCTGTTCAGCAAAGCGTATTGTTATGAAGACCTGGGCGACCTGTACCTCACCGAAAAAAAGCCGGATAAAGCGCGGCAAAGCTACGCCGAAGCAGGCCGTCTGTTCCAGCTCACCGGCGACGCTTTTCGCCGGGGCCGCAACCTTCACCAGTTGTACCTGACAGCCCGCCAGCAGGGCGATTTCCCGGCGTCCCTGCAATACCTGGAAGCCTATCAGGCGCTTGCCGACAGCCTGGGGAACGCCGAAACCCAGGCCAGCCTCAACCGGCTGGAAGTGCGCTACGAGACCGAAAAAAAGGAACAGGAGCTGCGCATCAACCGGCTTGAACTCACCCAGAAAACCCGGGAAAGGAACCTGCTGCTGGTCAGTTCCATCCTGTTGGCGCTACTGGCGGCCGGCATATTCCTGGCGCTGCGCCAACGGCTGCACACCAATAAAAAACTGGCAGAGCAGGAAGCGCACCTGCAAACCCAGCGTATCCTGCAACTGGAGCAGGAAAAGAAACTCCTCTCGCTTGACGCCATGATCGAAGGGCAGGAATCGGAGCGGATCCGGATCGCCAAGGACCTGCACGACGGACTCGGCGGCCTGCTCACCGCCATCAAATCCCATTTCGGCGGGTTGAACGAACCGGCCAGGGAACAGTCGCAATTATACCGGAAAACCTATCATCTGATCGACGGCGCCTGTGTGGAAGTGCGCCGTATCGCCCACAACATGATGCCCGGCGCCCTGATGCTGTCCGGATTGTCCGGCGCGCTGGAAGACCTGGCCGTACAGGTGCGCGAAAACGGATTGGACTGCCACCTGGAAACCATCGGCCTGGACGAGGACCGGCTGGGACAAACCCGGTCGGTCATGGTCTACCGCATTCTGCAGGAACTGGTCAACAACATCCTCAAGCACGCCGAGGCCAGGGAGGTGCTCATCCAGTTGCTGGTCCGGCAGGGAGAAATGATGATCACGGTGGAAGACGACGGTTGCGGATTCGTACCCGCAAATGCCGTCCGGAAAAAGTCGCTGGGGTTAAAAAACATTGAGGCGCGGGTTCAATTCCTCAAAGGTGAATGGCAACTGGACAGCGTCCCGGGGGAGGGTACTACGGTGAATGTTCGGTTTGTTGTTTGAGGGGGAGAGGGTGAGAGAGGGAGAGAGGGAGAGAGGGAGAGAGGGTGAGAGGGTGAGAGGGTGAGAGGGTGAGAGGGTGAGAGGGTGAGAGAGGGAGAGCTCTATGAATTCCGGTATTTTTTCAGGGTCCGGGATTTCAGTTATGAGCGGGCAGGATTGTATTCCGATCATTGCGATGAATTTTTTTTCATCCCATAATTCATCCAATATGAGAAATGCCGCCTTATTTTCCATACTCATCGCCGCGATTTCTTTTCAGCGTCTGCAAGCGCAGGAATGGGTCCGGCAGCACCCATTTGAAGTACTGGAGCCTATAAAAGATGTGGCCATGGCGCCGAACGGGCACGGCATTGCCGTAGGCAACAAGAGTACGGTCCGGTACACGACCGACTACGGCGCGCACTGGCTGGTATCGGAAAACATACCGCCGTACCAGACCCTGGACAAGGTGGCCATCTTTCCGGACGGGCAGGGCAATACGGCCATTGCAACCAACAACAGCAAGCTTTATAAAACCACTGACGGCGGCGTCAACTGGCAAACCCTTCCGGATCCGCCCTCCATCGGCGGATACCGCTACTTTTCCACACCTGCGGCCGATGCGATCTATATCGCGGGCAATTCCGGGGTGCTCAAATCACTGGATAAAGGCGACTCCTGGACGGTTGTCTCGCCGGCCGGCGCTACCGGCATCAACTGGACCTCCATTTCCTTTGTCGACACGGCTAAAGGATGGCTCGGCGGCCAGAACGGACAGGTGTACCGGACAACCGACGGCGGCGCCAACTGGACCCAGGTTGCAGACGGACAGCTCGACAACCGGGTCACCCTGGATTTCCTGAATGCGACAACGGGCTACGCGGGCGTCCACCGCAAATTATTCAAGACCACTGACGGCGGGCAAAACTGGACCCTGATGCTGCCGACCGCTTTCGGCAGCCATATTTCCGATCTGGAGATCATCGATCAGAACCGGTTTGTAGCCTCTCAGGGCAACCGCACGTTTTATTCGGCCGACGGCGGGGTATCCGTCACGCTCGTACGGCCGACGCCCTATTCTTATGAGAATTTCGGCGTATCGGCGCTTCCCGACGGGCAGGTCTGGGTTGCCTCCACCTATACCGCCATTGCCCATTCCACCGACAGCGGCGCCTCCTATACGGATCAGATACCGGGCAACAAGAACGCCCTCGGGGTCATCCGGTTTACCGATCAGCAGAACGGGTGGGCCTGCGGCTACGGCAAGACCGTACTGCGGACCACCGACGGGGGAGCCCATTGGACCGACATCAGCATTGACGACCCTGACCTGGATAACGATATATACGACGCCTACGCTTTCTCCAAGGACGAACTCTGGGTCTGCGGCCGGAGCTTTATCCTGCGCACCACCGACGGCGGTAATTCCTGGGAAAACCTGTACGATTACGATGCCTTGTTCACCAGCCTCGCCGTTACGCCCAACCGGATCTACGCCACCGACTGGAACGGGAACGTCCATCGCAGCCTCGACCAGGGGGCTACCTGGCAGGTCACCACTGCGGTTACCCTGTCGACCAACCTGGAAAAGGTATTCTTCCTGGACGACATGAACGGATATACCGTGGGTTGGAACGGCACCGTGTCCAAAACCACCGACGGCGGCGACAACTGGACACTCCTCACGCTGCCCGTCACCGACCGGCTGATCGAGGCCTTTTTCCTGAACGAACAGACCGGGTGGGTCGCTATGGACAAATTCAGCACCGAGATCCTGTTCACGCAGGACGGCGGCGCGACCTGGGATTACATGACCGCTCCCGCCGGCACCTATTGGAACAATATCCGCTGGGATGATGCCATGACCGGTTACCTGGCCGGCGGATCAGCGGGATTCGGGATGGTTTTCAGAACCACCGACGGCGGCGCCAACTGGGAACAACTGCACATGAGCAACCAGGCGGCCCTGGGCTTTGAAGCCGTAACATGGGACGCCTCCACCCGGTTCTGGATCTGCGGCACCGGCGGCAATATCGAATCGGCTACCTATCAGCCCACCCGAACGGACGAACCGTTCGCAAATAACCAAATGAGCGTATTTCCGAACCCCGCAACAACCGGAGCAGTCAACCTGGAGCTGCCGGAATCCTTTTACGGGCAAGCCGACCTGGAGGTCTTCACCGCCGACGGCAAGCCCATCCGGCGGCAAAAAGCCCGGCAGACGCTCGGGCTGGACGGCCTGGCGCCCGGACTTTACCTGATCCGGGTTACGATGGAACAAAAACGATATTTTGGAAAGGTGGTGGTGATGTGAGTCGTAAGTGCCGATATTGGGAATGCCAATCGGAAGGGCTTCCATGCCTGTAAAACACAAGCGCGGGCCGTCAGGTCCGCCATGTTGGCAGTTTCCGGCCTGTAGGGCCGGTATGTGATTGCTCCGGACCGGCAACGCATGTATCGGGCTATTTCGGATTGACACCTCGGAAAATGAATGGAATGGATTTCAACTGCCGTTGCAGGTATCTATATGCCGGCCCTACAGATATTGCGATCCTTACGTTCATTTCGCAAATCGGAGACCTGGCGGTAAACGCGGCGAGGCGCAACCTCCGGCGGGCGGAGCTTCCGTTATAAGTTGCAGGCGTTCAATTCGCGGTATTTCAAATTCTGATTAACTTTAGGACCGCTGAAATAACTTCAAAAACAATGACCAGAATCCTGATAGCCGACGATCACCAGCTCGTCATTGACGGGATCAAGCTGATGCTGTCCACCGAGCCGGACCTCGAGTGCGCCGGCGAGGCGAACGACGGCTCCAGGGCGCTGGACATGTTGCCGGAGCTGCAACCGGATCTGGTCATTCTCGATATCAATATGCCGGGGCTCAACGGCATAGAAACCTGCCGGAAGATCCGGGAATCCCATCCGAATCTCCGGGTCCTGATCCTGTCGATGCTCCGGGAGGTCAGCCTGATCAAGTTGGTATTGAAAAACGGCGCCGACGGGTACCTGCTCAAAAGTGCGGGCAGAGCGGAAATCCTGGATGCCATCCGGAAAGTCCGGGACGGTGAGAAGTATTTCAGCCCTGAAGTCTCCGCACTGGTGATGGAAAGCCTGAGCGGCGCCAGGACCAAGGTCTCGGAAAACCCCTTTCCCAAACTCTCGCGCCGGGAAAAGCAGGTACTCCGCATGATCGTAGACGAATACACGACCACTGAAATCGCCGAAAAACTGTTCATCAGTTTCGGCACCGTGGAAACCCACCGCCGGAACCTGCTCATCAAATTGGGAGCGCGGAATACGGCCGGATTGGTGCGGGCTTGTTTCGAATATGAATTATTGGCGGATTTATAGGTTGGCGAAATAGTCCCCGATAAAACTTATCTTGCCCCAAATTCTGCTTTGAATGAGGCGATTCGCCGTTTCGGATATACATGGCTGCCACAAAACCTTCCGCAATCTGCTCGACAGACTGGCCCTGACCCGGGATGACGAACTTTACCTGCTGGGCGATTTCATCGATCGCGGGCCGGGCAGCAAACAGGTGATCGATACGGTGTTGGCGTTGGCCGACGACGGTTATTGCGTATCCAGCCTTATGGGCAACCACGAGTACGCATTTCTTCGCGCTTTGTCCGAAGCCTCGTTTTATGACACCTGGGAGAACGGGTACGGCGGCAAGGCTACCATGGACAGCTACGATGCAGGCCGCATTCCCGAAGCGCATCTGGAATGGATCGGCAATCTCTCCTTTTACCTATCTGTTGAGGATTATTTCTTCGTCCATGCCGGTCTCAATTTCCGGACGCCCGATCCGCTGAAAGACCCGGCGAGCATGCTTTATATCCGCAACTGGTACGACGAACTGGACCGCAGCTGGCTGGGCAACCGCATCCTGGTGCACGGCCATACGCCTATCGCAAAGGAAGCCATCCTCCGGCAGCGCGACAGCCTGGATTATCTGCCGGCGCTGAACATCGATGCCGGTTGCGTGTATGCCGGCATAAGGCCCGGGCTCGGGTATTTGTGCGCTTTTGACCTGGACAGCCTGGAGTTGTATTTTGTTGAAAATACGGACCTCGCCGTTCCCCCTGTCACCTGAGGAAATTCAATCTGATGAAAATCCTTTCCCTATATTATCGGATAAGTCGGTGACAAAGCGGGCCATCAGAACTTTACTTAAATCCCACTATTCAAAATCTCCGTCAGGCCAACCCCCAATACCGTCTTGGCCACCCGGTCCAATGCCGCCTGGTCGCCTTCAAAGTGAAAAACCCGGTGCCGGTGGGTCAGTTTTTCCCCGTTTTTAAGCGCGGGCGCCGGTGATGTGGATTCGATCTCATAGAACGGACCGAGCTGATCGCCGCCGTCGACGGGGCCGTCATTGTACGAGTTGAAGGCGTCGCCGCCGTAAGGGTCGTCGTGCAGTTGCCAGGTGGATTTGAGGTAGTCGCCTGCCGGGTCGAGGTCGAACTGAGCGATCGTAAGGATGCCCTTTTCGGCCGAGTAACTGCCCGCAACGGACTTGGCCGACGCCGGCGCGATGCCGATCTTGCTCCGCAGTTTGCCGTCGCCCTTGAAAAAGAGGACCGAATCGCCGGCCACCAGCCTATCGGCAGGTACTTTGCCGAAATAGTCATCCGTCAGTTGGAGCTCTTTGGAACGGGCCCGGGTAAACGGCGCCACGATCGTCGTGCTGTCAGAGGGGGTGAACATGCTCAGGATCCAGATGCCGAGCGTACCGGTTTGTTTTGACCAATCCGGGCCGGTATTGGTCACGGTATTGTCCGTTTCTATACCGACCATCCGCAACCCCGTCAGCGCTTCCGCTTCCAGGCCCAGGTCGGCGGCGATTTCCCCACCGCCCATAACCTTTATCTTCCGGTTGATCTCAATTTCAAACCGTGTGCCCGAGTAATTTTCCAAAACGGCCTTCTTTTGAAAAACAGCTTGCGACTGGGTGGAGCTGATCAGCTCGTAATGGGCCGTATCGATCAGCCCGGGCGTTTGCCAGCTGTCGAACTCAAACGGGGCGCCTTTGGGAAAAAACACGGAAAACTGCCCGCCTTCAGGGGCGATCCAGAACCGGTCTTCGCCGCCGTAGGCATTGATATGCGGCTGGTAGCCTTTTTCGCCGCTGATGAGGGCGTAATTCAGCCAGCCGTAGCTGTTACCGGCTTCTCCGCCGGCCGTGCTGGTCATTACACGCCCCTGGTAGGCGCCGCACACGGCCA
The DNA here is from genome assembly GCA_020636325.1 of Lewinellaceae bacterium. Lineage (GTDB taxonomy): Bacteria > Bacteroidota > Bacteroidia > Chitinophagales > Saprospiraceae > JACJYC01. Next base: position 124,710 of record JACJYC010000017.1, on the reverse strand, counting down.
CCTGCGCAAAGGGGTTGTCGGGGGCGGTGAGCAAGATCGCGTCCGTATGTTTTTTCAGAAAATCAAGGTCATAGGCAAACGTACCCGCCTCCGGGGTTGCTGTTTCTTCGCCGGTTTGTTCGTTTGTGTTCTTACAGCTGTAAGATAGAACAGCGATCAGGAAGAAAATGGGCAACGTGTTTTTCATGTTTCGGTTGGTTTGACAATAAAGCTCCGAATTTAACGGGAATTTCGGAAAGTTCCATTTGTTTGGCGGAATTGATGCGAATGGCTAATTTTGAGCAGGCAACCTAAAGCCGGTCCGCATGGAATTTGAAGAATTGGAAAACCTTGTTCGCACCCATATCAACCAGGGTAAAGTCGATGAGATCACGGAATATCCGGTTAAAAACTTCATCCTGTCCTGGATCAACCAGGTCAAGAAATTCCACAAGGACAAAAACGGGAATTGATCCGGGAACGATCCATTGATGTCAACACAACCGAAATACCGCGATATCCCTTTCTTCCTCATTGCCATTGCCTTTATCAGTGGATTCAACTATTACCTCACTTATACCTATATCCGGTTCGACTGGTATACCCTGCTGCGCTACACCCTGGACACCCTGACGGGATATCTGGCCTGGTGGGCGGTCCGGGCGATCGTCATTTATCTCGATAAAAAAATCCCTTACGGCGCACGGCCGCTGAAGCGCATCCTGATCCAGTTCTTTCTGACCACCCTAGCGGGCATCTCCGTCATTATCGTCACGACCGAATTGCTGAATTTCATCGTCACCGATCACCCCGTGCCGATGAGCTTTTACCTTTACGACCTTTTCATCATTTCGATCTGGTTCTTCGTGATCAACGGCATTTATGTCGGGATGCACTATTATGCCGAATTGAGGACATCCGAAACCCTTCGAAAAGTCGAAAAGCAGGTCCGGATCAGCGGATTCAGCGTCAAGCACGGCAAGCAGAACCTGATGATCCCTTTTGAGGATATTTTCGGTTTTTATACGGACGAAGGGTACACCACCCTGCTCACCCGGGAAAACAAAAAATACCTGCCCGACAGGTCCCTCGACAAGATTGCAGAAAATCTCCCGGGGGAACGGTTCTTCCGGCTCAACCGGCAATTCATCCTGCACCGGGACGCCGTAACCGGCTATAAACGAGCGGCCGACGGAAAGCTGGAAGTGTGGATTACGCCGACTTCCGGTATTTTGCCGGAAGTCGTGCAGGTCAGCAGGCTCCGGGCGGCGGCCTTCAAGGCGTGGTTTGAGCCGGAAACGGATGCCCCTACCCTGTCCACCGATTCCTGACCGCCCTTAACGGATTCATTTCACGGGTGATTTTGCTACACTTCACCAAAAACAGCCGGTTTTTCCTTGCTTTCGGCCCTTCGCGTAGCCCAATTTTGCCGGAAACAAGATTTTCAAACCATGAGACCTAGACTGTTATTCTTGCTGCCGTTGCTGGTGTTTCCGTTCCTGATGCAGGCCCAGGATTCGGGCGGCCCGATGGGGCGTTACCGCAATTTCCCGCTGACGGTGGGCATTCAATTCCAGAATTTCGCCCTGCCGCTGCGAGATCTGAAAAGCAATTTCACCCACGTCGGATTTTTTGTGGGAACGGAATTCAAATTGGACAACAAAGCCAATTGGGTCCAGCAATTTCAGGTCGGCTTTTACCTGAACCGGGAGATTGGAAACGGCATTTTTGTCTTCACCCAATCGGCTTTCCGCCCCGAATTGACCGATGATTTTTATCCGGAACTGAAGCTGGGGATCGGCTGGCAGCGGGTATTCCATCCGGGGCCCGCCTACGCTTTCCGGGAAGGCGCCTGGCAGACCGTCCGCGACGGCAAATCGCAGCTGATCGTTCCACTGGGCATTTCCGCCGGGTACGATCCGCGCAAGACCGACACTTATGCCGCTCCGTTTGTCAGTTATCAGCTTGTCCCGGCCCTTTTCTACAACGATGTTCTGCCGCTCAATTTTTATTCCCTGTTCCAGGCCGGAAGCCGGATTCACTTCAATTAAACCTTAATACCATGAAAAAATCAACCTTATATATTCTCGTACTTATTGCCGGTCATTATATCGCCGCCGGTCAATCCAGGGGGCCCCTCCTCCAGGAGATCATGGACAAATACGCCGCCATGGGCATTCCCGGGGTAGCGGCAGCCGTTGTTGACCCCGACGGTCCCTGGGAAGGCGCATCCGGATTTGCCCGGATCGAGGACCTGACGCCGATGACACCCGCCAATCTGCAATATTCGCAGAGTGTGTCCAAAAGTTATATGGCGGTGGCCATATTGATGTTGTATGAAGAAGGGAAGGTGGACCTGGATGAAAAAATAACGGCCTATTTGCCGAAGGAGGTCAGCGACAAGGTCACCGGCGCCGGAAAGATGACGGTGCGCATGCTGCTCAACCACACTTCGGGGGCGGCCGAGTACAATATGGTCCCAAGGTATATTGCCTATCTGGTGCAGCACCCTGAACACGTGTTTACGACCACGGACTATCTCAACTATATAGCCGGCGCCCCCATCCAGTTTGAAGCCGGCAGCAAATACCGGTATACCAACATGAATTACGAGCTGTTGGCCCTGATCGGCGACCAGCTCACGGGGGATCACGCCCGTTATATCCGGGAGAAGATCTTTGTCCCGCTGGGATTGACCCGCAGTTTTTACCGGGATGACGCCGACTACCTCGACCGCCCCGGCGCCGTCAATTCCTATTGGGACCGATACAGCAACGGCGTACTCGAAAACTGCACCGAAATGCAGAAGATCAATGTCGCTTCCATGATCGGCGACGACGGGATGGTGGCCACGCCGATGGATTATGCCCTTTTCCTGAAAGGGCTGTTTGAAGGCAAATTGCTGCGCCAAAGCACCATGGACCAGATGCTGGCCATTGTGGAGCGGAACCCCGGCACGGAAAACAGTTACGGCTACGGCCTGGGGCTGCATCGCGATTACCACAACGGATTAGTGGAATACGGCCACACCGGCGGCGGTATCGGTGCGGGTTGTTACCTCGGTTATTTCCCCGATCGCAACCGCTATTTCTTCTTCGCCATCAACCTGGGCACTTCGATCGCGGGGCCGATCCATGAGCAGGTAGGGAATATGCTGGGGGAGATGCTGGATGTGTTGAGCCGGTGAGAGGTGAGAGAGGTGAGAGGGTGAGAGAGGTGAGAGGGTGAGAGGGTGAGAGAGGTGAGAGAGGGTGAGAGGATGGCGTTTATTGGTAGTGATAGACGTAGATCAGGCCGTTGGTTTCGGTTACCTGGGCGGGGAGGCCGTCGGCGTTGTAGGTCAGTTGGCGTTCGAATTGTTGGTTGCCGGTTGCTTTGATCACATTGTTGGGGCTTTTGTTGAAGGGAGAGACAAAAGCGGGGCGTTGTCCTATGAGGTAAAACGGATTTTTTCCGTTGTCGTATTCATAAAAGGTCGTTTTTCCTTCGGAATCGGTTTCGCGGATGATGTTGCCGTTGCCGTCGTATTCATAGGTAAACACATAGGCTGAACCGTTGTATCCGATCGTTTGCTTTTCGATGAAACCGGCTGCGTTATAGGCAAATTCCGTAACGGATCCCGATTGAATGACCCGGCTGATCCGTTGCTGATCGTCGTATTCAAAGGAAAGTTCATGGTGTATGCCTGTGGCGGGATTGCAAATCGACTCCGTACTGGAATACAGGCTCCTGATCACGGAATTCATTTTGTCGACCCGGCCGTTGACATAGGTATAGCTGAGTTCGTCGGAAGGGTTGTTTTCACAGAGGGAGAATACGTTTTCCTTGATCAGCAAATTTTCGGCATTGTACTCAAATGCCTGGTCGGTTTTTCCGTTCACCGTGATTTCCCGGATCAAGAACGGATCGCCCGGACCGGCAAGCTGTTCTTTTTTACAACCCGATACGACGATCAACAGGAGAAAAGGAACCAGGTTTTTCATGTGAACGAGATTGTGCCGGTTTCCGCGCCGGCGATTCAGATAATTTGCACCTCCAATTGAAAGGGAGGAACCGGATCATTTTTTGGGTTCCTCCCTTCATTTTATTTATAGACGTACAACAGACAACCGGCGGTTGGTGAATTGGCGGATTTAACAGCTAACCTGTGTCCGTCTCCGTCCGAAGTAGCCTCGTGCGAAGTCGGGCACCGTCCACCGTCAACCGTCCTATTTCGGCACATTGTTCGGGTTCAACAGGTCGTAGAACTGATCCAGTTTCGGCAGGATGATGATCCGGGTACGCCGGTTGGTAGCGCGGCCTTCGGCCGTTGCGTTGCTGGCCAGGGTATTGTATTCCCCGCGACCGGCAGCGATCAGGCGGTTGGGATCGATATTGTGGGTTTTCTGCAGGACCCGGACCACGGAGGTTGCCCGTTTGACGCTCAGGTCCCAGTTGTCGTCGATGCAGGCGTTCTTGATGGGCACATTGTCCGTATAGCCTTCCACCATCACTTCCAGGTCGGGCCTGGATTTGACGATATCGGCGATCTTGCCCAGCACTTCATTGGCTCTGGAGGTGATCGTAGAGCTGCCGCTTTGGAACAGCATCTTGTCGGAGAGGTTGACAAACACCACGGTCTTGTCCACTTTGACTTCCACATCCTCATCTTCTATGCCCTGTTTGAGGACACTTTTCAGGTTGACGGCAAGCGCGAGGTTGATGGAATCGGCTTTCGACTTGGCCGCTTGCAGGAGGTGGATGTATTTATCCTTTTTCTCCAGTTGCGACAAGGTTTCCTTGATGTTGTCGCTGGCGCTTTGCGACAAAACGGTCAGGTCGCCGACCTGGCTGAGTTGTTTGTCCCGTTGAGATTTGACGTCATCGAGTTGCGACCTGAGGTCCGCGATCTGTTCCATGCGAAGTTTTTCGGCATTTTGGGCATTGCGGAGTTCCCCTTTGAGCCGGTCAATTTCGGAGTTGCAGGTGCGGAGTTGGTTCATGTAGTCATGGAGGCTTTCGCCGCATTTGCCCAGGTCTTTATTGGCGGTGTCCAATTCCAGTTTAAGGGCTTCATACTGCTTTTTGCTGACACAGGAGGCCATGGTAAGGCCGAGGCATAGGATGAAAATGAATCTTGCAGTTGTGTTCATAAATTACGATTTTTAAGATTATGAGTAGCCAAACTGCACGGCGATAGGGTTCTTGCCGGCATACTGGCCCAAAGATAATAAATTTAAGGGTTTGGCCCTTGATTTCAAAAGCTTTCATGCAGACAACCCAAAGCGGCAAAAGAGGATGGAACGGTCGCTGGAAAGTGGCATAATCGCCTGCGGCCGTTTAAGGTTGTAACACGAACAAGCGCGATTTGTTCGGAAACGCTGGAATAAATCCAGGAAGCCGGATAAACGCTGAAAAACGATATCTTTGGCGGTATCCCGTTCCGGGTCCTCAAAGAGCCGACTGCCAAAATCACTAACCTATGCATACCCTGCCCCTGACGGACCTGGTCGTATTCGGCATCTACATGGCCGGCATTCTGCTGTTCGGCAGCTCGTTTTACCGGAAGAGCGCCTCCCCGGACACCTTTACGCTGGGGGGCGGCCGATTCCCGGCATGGGTGGTCGGCATGTCCATATTTGCCACCTATGTGAGCAGCATCAGTTTTCTGGCGCTGCCGGGCAAGGCCTACCAATCCAACTGGAATGCATTTGTGTTCAGCCTGTCCATTCCGCTGGCAGCCATAGTTGCCGTTCGCGTTTTTGTGCCGCTTTACCGGCGGCTCAACAGCCCTTCGGCCTATGCTTACCTGGAGACCCGGTTCGGGCCCTGGGCCCGGGTATACGCGTCCGCCTGTTACCTGCTCACTCAGGTGATGCGGGTGGGTACGATCCTTTATTTGCTGGCGCTGCCCGTCCATGCGCTGCTGGGATGGCCGATCGGCGCAGTGATCGCGGTGACGGCGCTGGCGGTCACGATCTATTCCGTTCTGGGCGGCATCCAGGCCGTTATCTGGACGGACGCCGTCCAGGGGATCGTGCTGATCTCGGGCGCCTTGATCTGCCTGGGCTATTTATTGTTTTCCATGCCCGAAGGCCCCGCGCAAACATTCGAAATTGCCGCCGAATACGACAAATTCAGCCTGGGCAGTTTCGGCGCGAGCCTGTCCGAACCAACTTTCTGGGTGGTTTTGGCATACGGCCTTTTCATCAATCTGCAGAATTACGGGATCGACCAGAACTACGTGCAGCGGTACAAGACAGCCGGTTCGGACCAGGCCGCCAAACGGTCGGCATTCTGGGGCGGTATGCTTTATGTACCTGTTTCGCTGCTGTTTTTGCTCATCGGCACAGCGCTCTTCGCCTTTTACACCGTCCATTCTGATGAACTGCCGGCCGCTATGGCCACAGGCGACCAAAGCGATCTGGTATTCCCATATTTCATCGTCCATCGGCTGCCGCAGGGACTGACCGGGTTGATGATCGCTTCCATTTTTGCGGCGGGGATGAGTACGGTGTCTACCAGCGTCAACAGTTCGGCCACGGTATTGCTGACCGATTATTTCCAGCGATTCCGGAAAACACCCTTATCCGAACAGCAAGCCATGCGGATCCTGTACGGTGCATCCGCCGGCGTCGGGGTTGCGGGCATGTTGGTGGGGCTGGCCATGATCAATGTGAAAAGCGCGCTGGACGCGTGGTGGACGCTGGCTTCCATCTTCAGCGGCGGCATGCTGGGGTTGTTCCTGCTGGCTGCTTTTGCCCGGAAGGTCGGGCGACGCGGCGCTGTAGCGGGTGTAGCGGCCGGTATTGTGCTGATCTGCTGGCTGAGCCTGTCGCCGCTGATTTTTGCCGATGGAAATTGGCAATGGGCGGCCAGTCCGTTCCACAGCTACCTGACGATCGTGCTGGGTACGGCGGTGATCTTTGGGGTGGGGTGGGGTTGGAGGAATCGAGGAATTGAGGAACTGAGGAATTGATTGTGGTTGGTCATGGGATCTGACCGGATTCCAAATAACTTTTTAGCGTTTGAACCACTGCCGGCCAGGCGGTTCGGACGGCTTCATAGTACCAGTCCCAATCGCCGCCTGATCGGTAGCCGTCCTGGCAGAGGTATACTTCAGTGAGGTCACCGGCTGATGCGGCTTCCACGGTCAGGCTCATCGGCCCGAGAAAGGATCTTTCGGGGTTGAGGTAGACGAGTCGATCAATGCGGATCATCCGGCCGGGGTCGTATTCCGCCACGATCCCGGTTGTCACGTATCCGAACCCTTTGTCCGAAATGCTCCAGGCCAGGGTGTAGGCGCCTCCCGGGCGTTCTTCAACCAGGGCGCGTTCGACACCCCACCAGGCGGCCAGCATTCGGGGGTCGGTGAAGGCGCGGATGACCTTCTCCGGAGTAGCGCGAATGTGGGTGCGGACTTCTACTTTTTTCATGGCGGATAATTTTGAAAACAAACAGGAATTTTACCTAATTTTAAGGAATTATCCGACTAATCGTGAAGGATTTATGAAATCAACCGCCATACCCACTAATACGGGCCGCATCCAGTCTGTTGACGTTCTCCGCGGCCTCATCATGGTCTTGATGGCCATCGACCATGTGCGCGTATATTCGGGCATCCCGGCCGGTGGGCCCGACCCCGGCATATTCTTTACCCGGTGGATCACCCATTTCTGTGCTCCGGGCTTTGCCTTCCTGGCCGGCACAAGCGCATTTTTATACGGCGCAAAGATCGGCGATACGGCAAAACTGGCCCGATTTCTGGTTACCCGGGGTATTTTCCTGGTCGTGCTTGAGATTACGGTCATCCGGTTTTTATGGGCTTTCCATGTCAATTTCTCGGAGTTCTTCCTGGCCGGCGTGATCTGGATGCTGGGCTGGTGTATGGTCTTGCTGGCAGCCTTTGTGCGGCTGAAACCCCAAATCGTCGGCTGGATCGGGCTGGGGATCATTTTTTTGCAGCAGCTCTTCAGCTACGTGCCGCTCATGGTCCCTGAATCCGGCCGTGCGGCATTCGGGAAGATCTGGGAATTTGTTTATCCGGCGGGGTTGGAGACGTTCGGCAGCGTTTCGGTGTTGTACGTACTGGTACCCTGGATCGGGGTAATGGCTGCGGGTTACGGCTTCGGCTTGGTGCTGCAACTGGATGCGGAAAGACGGCGAAGGATCTGCCTGCGCATCGGTCTCGGGGCGATTGTGCTGTTCCTCGTCGCCGGAACCATACGCACCCTGACGAACCCTGCTCCACCGGAAGCGCCGCCCTTCCTGTTCAGGCTGCTGAACCAGAACAAATACCCCGCTTCCCAGTTGTTCCTGCTGATGACCCTGGGTCCGTTGATCGCGCTCATCCCCTATGCTGACCGGATGAAAGGCTGGTTGGCAACCGCATTGAAAACCATCGGCCGGGTGCCTTTTTTCTACTATCTGCTGCATATCCCTTTGATCCATATCAGCGCCCTAGCGGTACAGCTGATCAAAGACGGCGGCATGCACCACGACTGGTTCACCTATGCACCCTATACTTCCATTCCGGAAGCATTCCGGTGGAATCTGGGGTTGCTCTACCTGGTCTATGCGGTGGATGTGGCGATCTTATATTTCATCTGCAGGTGGTATGCGGGATATAAGGCGGCGCATCCGGAGAATCGGTGGCTTAAATTCTTGTAGCGGAGCACAAGGCTGTCTATTGTCTCTTCCCCCCTCATGGCGATGTAAACCTGATTGATCCTGTTTTGTTGAAACGCATCTTCCGCACCCCAAATTCAAAAAATCAGGAATAAAAATTCCAATAGGAAAGCAGCTGCAGGATATTTCGATGTTCTTCCTTGAGATTCAGCACAATCTGCTTTCCATCCGGTAGTTTCAGTACGTGGATACCCACAAAAATCTGGAAGACCCAACGGGCTGTCGGACTTTGTGTCGGTTTTCCTTTCTGATCGGGTACGGTTTTATTCTCTTTTTTCAGGGATTGGCGGATACGATATTCCAATGCCGAGTAAACCAGCAAACAGGTGGTCATGACAAATAATAAAGCAGCTACTCTTTCCGGTTTCTTTACGAAAAAGGAAGAGGCTACAATATTCGGATCTTTTATAAACCGGAAGCCTCTTTCTACACTGTGCTGTTCTTTATAGGCTTGCAGTAATTCCTCCTGGTCTTCCCAGTAATCAATGACCTGATTGGTTCCCAGGATAAACAGACTGCGTTGAAAAATCTGTTTGTCCCATTCGGCCTGATCCAGCTCAAGTTGGGCTTCGATTTTGTATTCAATCATCTTCCTTGCAATGAAAAGATTGGCGCTGTAATTTGGCCAGGCTCTTTCGGGCTTGTTCGGCTTCTTTGTCCAGTTGTCTTTTCAAGGTTTGCGTTTCCCGTTCTTCAGCACTGAGCGACCGATATACGACCCAATGTTGATCGACTCCTCCGTACTTGATGGTGTAACAGGCACTGCTGTAACCTTCCACTGTTAGTTCCTTCAAATCCCCAGGTTTTACCTTATCCAGCAACTCTTTTACCGCATCCAATGTCCCTGGTACCCGGCTAATCCAGTTCAGGCGGCTGGCCTGGAGCACTTGCAGGGTGTCTTTACTGTACAGCTTGCTATCTGCCACAATGGTTCGCAACCCATTTTCGCTATACAGTTGATTACCAAAATCTTGTACTGTCCGTCGAAAAGATTCGCTATCACTGCTGTTGCCGTTCAGCGTTTCCATGTGCATCGGGATCCCGCTCAAATGCTCGCAGATCAATTGCAAGGTCACCTGGGGCAGATCGGGGCGATTGTCTTTGCTGTACCCCTGGGTGATATGAAGTTCAGTCGTCTCTGCCTCCTGGCTGTTATACCGGCCATGAACACTCATCGTAGTCGTATCCAAATGCCCTTTCTGCGGCTGATACCCCAGTACCTGAAAAGTCCGGCGACTTAAATGGGTGAACAGCGTCGTTACTCCGGTTTCATAGAGTTCATCCAATGCACGACCCAATCGATCGTCATTGAAATGTTCGGCTTCATAACCCGCTCCCAGGAGTAATTCCAGCGGTTTGTCCTGAAAAAAATGTGGGATCAGGTACAGCCGCTTGTTGACAAAACCCAACCCGTTGAGGATCATCGCCTCCAGCGCTTTGCCGGTACTGACAATCTGTTCGGTGCTATCCGACCCACAATAGGTGTCGATTATTTCACTGATCCCGATTTCCCGGCACATACCCGCTACCAGGCCTAAATGATCCAACGTTTTACTTGAGTAGGCTTGTGTGTCCATTTCACAAGTTTACTCTTTTTCAGTTAATTCCCGACTTTTCTATTTTTGGGTGCGGAAGATGCGTTTAAAGTTTCGTCGCTTCAAAAATAATGACCTCTTCGGGTTGCCAGATTTTTTAGGCCCTTATCCTTACATATTTATTACCGCCAATTTTTCGAACATTAACAATTTATCTATTGACACGCAATTTTAATTCCTCTATATTGCAAGTGAAACCTTCAGAGATCAGTATATATGATATAGCAGAAAAGGGATGGTTCGCTCAAAACATCTCTAAATCAGCCAAGGTGGAAACGCTGGAAGTGGATGTTACATAACTGGCCACTAGGGATATAATTGATTGCCCTAGCTTGCGGTGGGCAGAGAGTTATTCGAAAATTAACTGTGATTTAAGTTAAAAAATCCAAATGTATTGAACCTATCGATACTGATCATTAATTAATAAATCGGTAAACAGTCATTACAACTGCATTCTGATCAATGATTGATTTAAGCATCAAATCAAAAGCTATTCTTTTAGATTGTTTGAAATATTTATCGAACTATATTTTCCCTTTACTTTAAATTAAATAGTTATGAAAAATTTCAATTTCCAACTTCAATTCCCAATTTTCTTACTGCTTCTTGCCGCTGTTTTCCTGGTTTCATGTAATAATTCTTATGATGAATTGCAACCTGGGCAAAACAATGACAAATTGGACTTCCGAACATATGATCCTGATACCGCGGGTCAAATCCACAACGGTGCGGTAAATTATGTGGCCATTCACGCAGACTCCATACATAGCAACATTGACATTATGGATCAGATATTCGATTATATTTATTCAGAGCTCGGGTTTTATTTACCGGACAGTGTTAGAATATACCAGGCAACTGATTTCCATGATACTCTAGTGGCACGGAATTCAATTAACGCTTAAGTTTAGTATCTTGCGCAGAAAAAAGGGATGCCAACGCCGAAGAGTTTGAAAATACAAGTCAGCGAGTTGCAAAGATCGATATTGGAACAGCTCCAGGGCCAACGAAAATCCAGTGTGTCGGAAGCTGGTCGAAGTCAGATCATATTGGAGATCAGCAAGGGGCTGGCCAACACGCAAGTGTCGCAGAATTTGGGAGTCCAGTATGACCGGGTTCAACGGTGGAGAAAACGGTGGTTGAGTTTTGAATCGGCTTTTGCGGCCTTGGAATCCGGTCCGGATGATGGCCATTTGCGGCATCGGATGACCCAAAAAATAAAGGAATGCCTGGCGGATGGCCACAGAAGCGGTCGATCTTATACCTTCAGTGCGGAACAATATTGTCAAATTGTAGCCATTTCGCTGGAAGATCCAGCCCAGAGCGAACGTCCGATAAGCGAATGGACGTCAAAAGAAATAGCAGATGAGGCGATTAAACGGGGAATCGTCAAAAGCATCAGCTCGAACCAGGTTCGGCTTTTTTTAAAAGGAAAGCGAAATCAAACCCCATAAAACCAGAGGTTGGCTCAATCCCAAGTGCACGCCCGAAGAATTGGCACAAGGTTGCACCCGAATCTGTGAGGCTTATCTGGCAGCTCCCCAAAAGTGGGCGGATGCCGGAATAAAAACCCTGAGCGTAGATGAGAAAACGGGCATTCAGGCCCTGGAGCGAATTGCACCGGATTTGCCCCTGCAACAGGGAAAAAAACGGTGTCAGGAGTTTGAATACACCCGGCACGGAACTCAATGTCTGACAGCCAACTGGGATGTTGTCAACGGAGGAATTATTAGTCCCACCATTGAGCCGACGCGTACCGAAGAAGATTTCCTGGCACATATCCGCCAAACGGTTGAGTCGGACTCCAATGTAAAAAAATGGGCTTTTGTCTGCGATCAACTCAATACCCATCAATCTGCATCCCTGGTCAAATGGGTGGCAAGTTTGGTTGATCCCCAAATTGATTTAGGCCAAAAAGGCAAATCCGGTATCCTCCAAAATAAGGAAACCAGGACTGCCTTTCTAGCCGACGACCAGCACCCGGTTTATTTTATTTACACCCCAAAGCACTGCTCATGGCTCAACCAAATAGAAATCTGGTTCAGCATTCTTTCCAGGCGATTGCTGCGCAGAGGCAATTTTTCTTCAACACAAGACCTCAAAGAACAAATTCTCCGGTTTATCGACTATTTTAACCGGACGATGGCTAAGCCTTTTAATTGGACTTACAACGGTAAGCCGCTTTCTTTTTAATAACTTATGTGGCATTTATATTTCGCGCCACTAGCGCAATATTTATCGATCGCCGATTATATTGACCAACATGAAACTGCCTTCCTCCCAATCGAGAAAGACTACCTAATTACCTTGGAGTACATAGCTAATGACACATATGGATCATTTCAGGGTTATATTGATGAGGTAGATGATTTTATAGGTCTGCTTGAGGCGGAAACAGATACAACCTTCAATAAAAGCTTGTTATTTGGAGCAGCATCTATTGCCAAACGAAGTGCAGAATATTGGTATGACTACAATACAACAACAGGTCATGTTTTTGAAAACATAGCCCCATATGGAAAATCAGGAGGTATATACCTGCATCCATGTACCGTAGTTGATATTCTTGCTTTTGTAGACACATATAATTATATCTACCCGATCCATACCTCAGATAAGGAATACGCCTTAAATCTAGCATATGGGCAGGCAGCTTATGAGTCAATAAGATGTATTGAGGATTACTAATAGGCCTTTTCTTTTGTAAAGTCGAAAAGAGGTCAAATTGTGTTAAAAAAATAGAAGTGTGGTTAGGCATACCACTGGACAAAATGAACAGAGGAGACGGATTAAAGGGTGAGCGAGAGTGTGAAAAACGCTTTCACGCTCTCGCTCACCTTTTCTATCGGGCTCTTTTTGGCATTTTTGTAAAAAGGTCCAGTAGCGTGGTGGTGGTTTACCCCCTTTTGTTAAAAAAGATATATTCAATTTCAATACAAAATTTGAATTTTCTCATAAAATTTCAACCATGAGAGTTTCAACTGTATTTTTATTTATCCTTACCAGTTTTTTGACAAATGTTCCATCAATCGGAATTGCACAAAATTTTCAAGGTGTTATCCGGTATGAAACTACATCAAATATTAGCCCTGATCATGATACACTTACCTGGTTCTTTTCTGATAGCTTTGTGATTCATATTCCTACTAAAGAGTTAGTAAAAATGACCGATGAACCTTATTTGCTATGGTTATTAGAAGAAGGTGTGTTTTTTGCCTATAATGAGAAAACTAAGATTTGGAAACAGATTATTGTTGATGCCAAATCCAAAATTAATGCGTTTGATTCCTTGGGCGTAGAAAGAAAAATACTTGGTTTTAACTGCGAACAGTTTTTACTCAAATCTTCTACTGTAACCCAATATGGTAGTATGGGAGAAATAAGTCAATTATGGTTGGCTAAAGAATTAAATTTTGAAGTTCCATACTCCAAATTTAAACAAATTACGGATCCTCTAATTAATAATCCTAGGCACAAAATTGTATTATATGAGGATATAATGACAGATATAGCAACAACTGACATAGAACTGTTGCCTCCCGGCAAAATGCCCCAATCATCATTACGAGCAATTTCCATTGAACACCAACTGCCGCCATTATTTTTTGAAATCGTACGAGCATTCCGAGAAGGGAGAGCTGTCCGGGATTAAATTTCTTTTATAGGAAGGAAGCTTCTAAAGCCTTAATTACCTGGTAGTTTCAGAAGATTCCTGAAAAGAGCTTTTTCAGTAGCAAATAGCGACTCCTACCTCTACCTAAAAACCCCCAAATCCTTAGCCACCAAAGCCGTATCCAGCCCGCTAGCCCGTAGGTATACCCGAAGCGTACCCTCATCCCCCCAGCCGCCCAGATCGGCGATCATTTTCAAGCTGACGCCCTGGAGGTATAAATTGGTAGCAGCGCTCCGCCTGGCTGTGTGTGTGGTCACGAAGCTCCATTTCGGCCCCGTCTTTTTCCCTTCGGATACCATTTCATCAATGCCTGCAGTCGCGGCGATGGTCTTCAATTTCCGGTTGGCTTCCTGGTTGGTGTCGCCGGCCAGGTTGAAGTTGCGCCTCTTCCGGATCGCCAGGGCGTCAGGTTTCACAGGCAGGACAATTTCCCGGTCATTTTTCTGGGCGATACTCCGGTAATAGTACCGGTCGTCCCGTTGGAAGAAGTTCATTTCCCGAACCTTTATACTGTCGCTGTGGCGCATGACAAACCAGTAGGAGACCAGAAAACGATCGCGCTCCCTTTCCAGGCTGGGATTGCCGCTCAGGTCCAGATCGGCCAGCTTTTCAATCTCTGCTTCGGTCAGATAGATCTCATCTTCCGCACCCTAATTTTTAAAAATAACAATTTAACCTTTTTGCGATTTTTTTGCCACCAAATAAATGTAGATCAACAGGCATTCATCTTCTCAACATCTGGAAAAGGAACTACATTGAGCCCAAAAATCCCAATTTTGGGCTATTCATAGTAAATTATCCATTTTTCTCCAAGGGGGTGCGGAAGATGAGTTGAAAGAAATCAAGAATCGGTTTCAGGTCACTCATGGATGCGCTTTGATCCGCGAAAATCACGTAATTGATCTGATTCCAACGCTGTTCCGGCACCAGCTTTTTCACTTGTTCATTCCACTGCCCCAATTCCTCAGCAGTTGCAATTGCATGGTGCAATTCCAGGGTTATATTCGTTCCATTGGATTTTTGATATTCCGGCTTTGGCCGGCCAAGGTAAATTAGCCGCGCCACTAGGAGTTACTTCGCAATTTCTGCTAGCTTAATATGTGGTTATACGCCAGTTTGAGCAATGCAACATTAACTAATTAATACCGTATAAGAAATTACTTAAGTTTATAAACCACTCCTTCTTTGTGTCCAAACTAAGCCGATAGAAGAATCCAATTTTAATAAATTCTAACTCCAAGAAGTCATGGATAAGTATGAAAAATTAGTAAAGAAAAAAGCAAAATTAATACTCAAATTACAAGACCTCAGGGAAAAATTCAAAAAATTGAGTGAAGAAATCAGCTTAATACAACTTCAACTAGAAGGCATCGAAAATGAAATGAAAAAAATTAAAAAATAAATACTTATCGTTAAATTTTCACACCGATTAAAGTAAGAGTCGTTGTCATTGACGAAATAACTTCGTCAAAAAATTCTTTTTCTTGAGGTAAAAAAGGCTGGCTATTAATTATTTCCAAAAGCTTGTTAAGCAAGTTACAGTGATAAACAACGGGAACTCTAAATTTCCAATCGCCAAAAACATCTTTCAGGTTTTCATCCGAGACCAAATTCATTTGCATTTTCACAACACAACCATCGATTAATTCAATAATTGCTTCTAATTCAATCTTAAATTCTTCAATTTTACCAAAGTAGTATTCAGGCAAAATTTCCGTAGTCAATTCTAATAAAATCCAATTCCTGTTATATTCCAGCCAAAGTGCTAAATTTGGGTGATCGTTAAATTTTAATTGATCTTTCCTTAATTCTCTCAATTCTATATTGGAGGCTTGGAGTTCACCTTCAACCTCGCGGATTAATTTACCTTTCTCCTCCAATTCATTTTTCAATGATTGAATTAATTCAAATCCTTGATAGATTTCAATGTCTCCATTTTTAAGTATTTGATACTCTGGGAGGTGATTCTTTTGATGCGGATCAGAATCAACTACAGCAAAGGCGCTTTTCACAAAAGCAGCGTCAACATTTTCCATTTTGGAAAAATTTAAATAAAAGTGATCTAAAAACAGCAATGCGGATTCTGTGCTCAACCGGTTCGAGATCCCAATTATACCGCAATCTGCGTATTGAGCAATCGTGCCAATTTGATCAGCAGAATAACTGCCATGAATAATTACGCCTTTTAAGTGATTTTTCCTGTTTGTCGAAACATTCCCGAATATTTGAAAAATATCATTCGGAGTCAGAAAGAATGATTGAGAAGCTGTTTTTTTGTCTCGAATTCTTTTACTTTCAATGGCTGAGCCAAAGACATTGGCGAAATGCAAAAAATCTGGTTCAAAGTTATCCAATAAGCGGAATACTTCTTCTGAAGTATCAACATTTTTAAAAAACAGTTCAATGCTAGGCTTTGGGGTTCTATGCAATAGTTTTTTCTGAAAAATTTCAAATCTTTCTTTGGTGCGGTCACTTTCTGCTATTTTAGGATCGCAAGGAGTAATGATTACCTTTACAGGAGTTTTAGTGGGTTTCTCGTTCATCTTGGGTTCGGATTTCAGGATAAAAATTTACTAAAAGTAAAATTTTCACCGGTTTCCTCCAATAATTTTGACGAGAATTACAAAAATCACATCTCCAAAACACTATCTGCTGAACCAACAGAAGGCATCAAACCAAGTTAACTATTGCAAAAACATCAATGAACTTTTTGTTTTGATAATATCAAAGTTAAAACATTTTTTGTAAACCCAAGCCATTTTGTGACTATTTTTTTGTCAAATTTTCACATAAATAAATAATTAAATTTGTAAACCGCTATATGACAAATTATTACTCAGATCAAGTCGGTTCCTTTAAAGACTCCCTGACTAATGCCGCAATCAAATTGTAAGGAACTTGCCTGCAACGTTTACGAAACCTCAAAGGTTTCGCAAACGCTATGCGGAAATCCAAAAAATCCCTAGCTTCGTCCTCCACCTGCAACCGTCACCGTCATGGCCAAAACAACATCGCCTACCAAACAGACTGCCGTCAAAGCCGTCTTCGCCGCCTTCGAGATCCTCAGCGAAGCGGGCGGAGAAATGCGCGGCCGCGATGTCGTCGACCAGGTCGGAAAACTGGTGCCGTTCACCGAATGGGAACGCGAACGCTATGAAAAAACCGGCTACGTCCGCTGGGAATCCATCCTCCACCTCTATTCCATCGACTGCATCAAGGCCGGATACCTCCACAAGGACAAAGGCGTGTGGACCCTGACGCCCGAAGGCGAGGCCGCCCTCCAACTCGGCCCCGAGAAACTGCTGGACAGCGCGGTGGTCAAATACCGCGAATGGAAAGCCCGCAACGCCCGCGAACAAGCCGGCGCCGAACTCACCGGCGTCGACAATACCCAGCAACAAAAAGCCCTCCTCAACCAGTTCGAGGAACAGGCCATGGACGGCATCCTCACCTTCATCAAAAACAAGAACCCCTACGATTTTCAGGACCTCGTGGCCGCCCTGCTCCGCACCATGGGTTACTACGTGCCGCATATCGCCAAACGCGGCAAGGACGGCGGCATCGACATCATCGCCTATACCGACCCCCTCGGCACCCGCGAACCCCGGATCAAAGTGCAGGTCAAACACCGCCCCGACACCGGCATCTCCGTAGAAGACATCCGCCAACTCATCGGCATCCTCAGCAAACCCGGCGACGTCGGCCTTTTTGTCACCTCCGGCCACTTCACCTCGGAAGCCGAACGCACCGCCCGCGAATCGCACAAGCATATCGAACTCATCAACTTCGAACGGCTCATCGCCCTCTGGCTCGAATTCTACCCGCAAATGACCGACGAGGACAAGAACCGGCTGCCGCTCTATCCCATCTACTTTCTGGGCGTGAACGAGTCGTGAGTCGTAAGTAAGGCTTGAACAAGCATACGACTTGTGACGGAACTTTCCACTTACCTTCCCAACCGTCCCCGTTACCCGCCCAATCCTGCCGGCCACCCCTACCCCGTCGGTTTCAGCCATCCGCCACCCCTATCTTTGAGGTATCGAAACAAAAACAAATTTTCAAACCTTAAAATTTAATGATCATGAATCCTTTCAAGAAATTGGGAAAAATCATCGTGGACGTCGCTGAAACCACTACCGACATCGTTGAAGACATCGTTGACGGCTCCGATGAACCGACTCCGCAACCCCAACGCTGCGCTACTGATTTTATCGAGGATTAGGCCGGATACAGTCATCAAGCCGCAAGAGTCATCTTACTTTATAAAGGTAGGATGACTTTTGTTTTTTCCCGCAGTCCTGTTTCAGTCGGCAGTCCGACCGGATAAAGCTTCTCAACCACACTACTGGACCTTTTAATGTGAAGTGGATTGAAATGCCCTAAGAGATTTTTAAGCCTGTCTGGAACAATACGCTCAGGCTTATCAATCCCTGTCGGGCTTAATAATCCGGTCCGTCGTTCTAAAAAGGTCCAGTAGTATACTCCCAACCATAAAACCATAAAACAAAATACCTTCCTCCACGCAATTTCCATCCCCCAAATCCCCTTATCTTTAGACCCCGATTTGCGGTCAACCCAATACCCATGAAAAAATTTCTGAAGCGTTTTTTGATTATCACAGGCATTGTTATCGCCTTTATCCTCCTGCTTGCGGTCATTGTCACCAGCATCTTTGCTGACGATATCGGCAAACGGATCATCGCCGAGCTGAACAAGCAGCTGACCACCGAGCTGACGGTCAAGGATGTGGACATGTCGGTCATCTCCACCTTTCCCAACGCGGCGGCCAACCTCAACGGGGTCGTACTCATGGGCGCAAATGACGACGTATTGCTCGAAGCCGAAAAGATCTCCTTCCGCCTGAGCCTGTTCAGCCTCCTGAGCAAAAAGATCCGGGTGAAATCGGTCGTCGTGAGCAACGGCGCCCTCACCGTCAACGTCGACAAGCGCGGTAAAGCCAATTACGACATCTTCAAATCGGATGAAACCCCGGAGACGCCCGAAACCGAAGATAAAGACGGCGGCAGCGGCCCCGTGATCAGCCTGGCCGAAGCCCGACTGGTGGACATGCAGCTCATCTATCAGGACGAAAAAGCCGAACAGGAGATCATGGCGGAAGAGGTCAACGCCTCTTTTTCCGGCGAATTTTCAAGCTCCCGGTTCGACCTCAAAAGCAAGGCCACGCTGGTGTCGCGATTTGCAGATATCGGTGAAAAACGCTTTTTGCCGGGTAAGAAACTGGGGTACGACGCGCAGATCTTCGTGGATATGGACGCCGGCAAATACGAATTCAAGGAAGTGCAGCTGGAGGTCGAATCCAATACCTTCAACGTGGACGGATCCATCGAAACCACGGATGAATCCACCTTTTTCGACCTCTTTTTCAACAGCGAAAAAAGCAGCCTGGCCGATATGATCAAACTCCTGCCCGACGAATACCTGGCCACTATGGCCGATTTTGAAAGCTCAGGCGATTTTGTGGTCAAGGCTTCCCTCAAAGGCGCTTACAACGACCGGGAAAACCCCGAGATCAAGGCCGAGATCAACCTGGAAGACGGTCGCATCACCAGCGATGCCATGGACGGCACCCTCAAGGATGTTTCCTTCAACGCTACCTTCGACAACGGCCGCAACCGCAGCAACAAGACCAGTTCCTTCCACATCAAGGATTTCAAAGGCTACTTCAACCGCCAGCTGCTCGAACTCAGCCTGGACGTGGACGACCTCGACGATCCTCAAATCGATTTTGCCATGGACGGCATCGTGCCCGTCGGAATGGTCTACGGCTTTATCGGCGACCCGCGCATCCAGAAAGGCGGCGGCAAGATCGAGGTCAAAAACCTGGTCCTGAAAGGCCGTTATGAAGACATGATCCGGACCACCCGCATCGACCGGGTCGAAGCCGGCGGCGAACTCGAATTCGACGACGCCTACCTCCAGATCGAAGACGAGAACCTGATGCTCGACCGGGGCATCCTCTCCCTGCACGGCAACGAACTGGCCGTCACGCAGCTCGAACTGGACGGCCCCGGCAGCGAACTGCTCTTCGAAGGAAAAGCCTTCAATGTGATCCCCGTCATATTCGCCGACTCCATCAACTCCCAAGGCGCAGAATTAGGGTTCGAAGCCCGGCTAAAATGCAAAACCCTGGACCTGGACCGGCTCCTGAAACTGACCCTGGTCGACGAGGAAGAGGCCTCCGAAGCAGCCGCAAAAGAGATCAATGTAGACTCCCTGAAAACCGACCGCATCCGGCAGCGCGAAAAGCTCACCAGTTTCCTCAAAGGCACCTTTATCGCCGAGATCGACGAGTACAACTACAACCAGATCGAAGGGAAGGATTTCCGGGGCGAGCTGAAGTTCATCTCCAACGAAATGGCCATCACGGGCAAAACACAGGCCATGGGCGGCGAATTCGACCTGGACGGCAACATGTATTTCCGCGACGAACCCTACCTCGTATCCCGACTGACCTGCAACCAGGTGAACATCAAACAATTTTTCCAGGAATCGGAAAATTTCGGACAGGACATCCTAACCGACAAGAACCTGGAGGGCAACCTTGACGCCAAGATCGCCATCTACGCCTATTGGGATGAAAAGGGCAATTTCCTGATGGACAAGCTCCGCATCCTCGGCGCCATCGGCCTGGTGAACGGCGAGCTGAAGGATTTCAAAATGATGGAAAACTTCTCCACCTTTGTCAAGATCAAGGATTTGCAACAGATCAAATTCACCAACCTGCAAAATTTCTTCGAGATCAGCAACCGGAAGATCTACATACCGGTGATGTTCATACAGAGCAATGCCCTCAACCTCACCGTCAGCGGCGAGCACACCTTCGATCAGGAAATCGCCTACTACCTCAAGGTCAACGCCGCGCAGGTGCTCGCCAACCGGTTCAAGAGTTACGATCCGAGCCTGAAGCCGCAAAAAGCCCGCAGAAAAGGCTTTTTCAACCTCCATTACGCCATACTCGGCACCGTGGACGACTTCAACGTCAAGTCCTCCAAAAGCCGCGTCACCTCCGACTTCGAGCAAAGCGAACGGCGCAAACGCGACATCCAGGCCGCTCTGGAAAAAGAATTCCATACCATCATCAAAATGGTGGACGAGCCCCAGGATTGGCGGGATATCCCGGAGAATGAGTCGGTCAGCGATGAGTTTTTGTGGGAGAACTGATTTTATAGTTGGCAGTCTTCAGTTGGCAGTCTTCAGTTCGCCCGGAGTCGCAAAATCAAGAAAATCGTTCGGGCTTTTCCATCATCCCTTGAAGCATTCGCCCAATTTCTTCTGATTTGGAGTTCCATGAATCGTATTCTTCTTTTGATATGTAATTGGAGGCCAGTGCAAAATCAGCCCAAACCTGTGTTTCAGTATTTTCCATATCAGCATCAGATAATTTACTAATAAAGTGTTTCGGATAACGTCTTTTTCTATAAGCTTCTCCAATGCTGGAACAAACGGATCTGGACGAATTTCTTATTTGACTTATTAGCCCGTATCTTTCATCTTGTGGGAAGGACTTACTGATTTCAAAAATATCCATAGCAAGAATTATGGCCTTTTGGTAGACCTTTAAATCTCTGAAGTTACTCATTTTTTGCGCGTTTTAGGTTGTTAAGTATTTATCCAGTTCAGATAAAGCGTTTGCAAACTTAAATTAATAACCTTTCTATCCCTTCAAGGTCGTACAATATCAGATTATAATTTTAGCCCCGACTGCCCACTGCCAACTGCCAACTGCCAACTGCCAACTGCCGACTGCCCACTGCCCACTGCCAACTATCAATGCGTAGGCTTATCCGGCGCCGGCGCGCTCGCATGGAATTCGTGATGGATCCGGTCCGCATACAGGTGCAACAACTCCAGGACCCTTTCCCGGCGATCCGCCCTGACCAACAAACCGACGTGGTGTTTTTTGTTCATCCGCCAGACGATCTCAGGGTCGTTGAAGGAGGAGGTATCCGGCTTTTCAAACCGCGAAAGGGAAATAATGATGCCCGTGTAATCCGACCGGACCGGGGGCAGCTCGTACGACTGGCCCTGGGCAACCGCGCTTTCCAGTCTGGCCCACTCAGCCCAGAGGTTGATCCCGGAAGAGGCCTCCACCAGGTCGGCAATATGGGCGCCGCCTACGCGCGAAGAGGTTTCCAGGAAATAGTATTTGCCGTCGTCGTTGCAACGGATGAATTCCGTATGGGAGGCGCTGAACCGCATGCCGAAGCCCTTCATCACCTGCGCGTTGAGCTTTTGCAGCGCTTTGTCCTCAGCGCCGCCGAAGGGCAGGATATGCGTCCGGAAAATACCGCCGCCGTGCGCCACTTCGAATGGCGTGTTCAGGTATTGCGATACCCGGCAAAAGACCACCTTGCCGTCGACCGTTAGGGCATCCGCGTGGAACACGTCGCCGGGTTTGAACTGCTCGACGAGGTAGCGGTGGCGGTCGTCGCCCAGTTTTTCGAGCACGGCCCAGAGCTCGTCCCTGGAATGGATCTTTTTGATGCCGGTCGCGGAGGCTTCGGCGCGGGGCTTGACCAGCCAGGGGGCCGGTACGGTAGCCGCGAAATGCTCGATGGCCTCATCGTTGAACAACGGGCAAAAAGCCGGGACGGGAATCCCTGCCTCGGCGGCCTTGGTGCGCATGGCCAGCTTGTCGCGAAAGTAGCGGGCCGTGGTTTGGCCCATGCCCGGCAACCGGAACTCTTCCCGGAGGTAAGCGGCCTTCTCCACATCAAAATCGTCGAGGGCGACGATCCGGTCAATCTTCTTTTTCCGCATGAGCCAGGCGAGCCCTTTTGCCATATTGAACAGGTTCTCCGGCGAGTTATCGTCCCGGTCGACGTAGAAAACCTCGTCGATGGATTCCCACGGCCAGGGTTCGTTTTCCAGAGATTTCTTGGTGATCAGATAGACCGTATTGCCGGAAGCTTTACAGGCTTTCAGAAAGGCTTCGCCTTTGAAAAAAGTAGAAATGCAGAGAAAGGATAGCATGTGCCCTAAGGTGTTTTATGCGAATGTATCAGTTATTGGCGAAATTTTCAAAATATTCGATCAACAGACGAATGCCGAAGGCCGTTGCGCTCTTTTGGGTGGCAAATTCGGAGTCGTTGAAGGCCACGCCGGCGATGTCGAGGTGGGCCCAGGCGGGGTGATTGTCGATAAAGGCTTCCAGGAATTTAGCCGCTCCGATGGCGCCGGCGGTCGGCCGGCCGCTGTAGTTGCGCACGTCGGCAATATCCGATTTGATGTCTTCCTTGTACACATCCCAGATGGGGAGTCGCCAGACGCGTTCGCCTACTTTGTCGCCGGCCTTGGTCAATTGCTCGGCCAGGGCGTCATTGTTGGCGAACAGTGCGGCCGCGTGGTACCCGAAGGTCCGCACGGCGCTACCCGTCAGGGTCGCCAGGTCGATCAGGATATCCGGTTGAAAGTGGCGGACCGCATAAAAGAGGCCGTCGGCCAGGATGAGCCGGCCTTCCGCGTCGGTGTCGATCACTTCAATGGTCTTGCCGCTGTAGGAGTCGATCACATCGCTGGGTTTCACGGCCAGGGCATCCACCGAATTCTCGGTAGAGGGCACGATGCCGATCAGGTGGACGGGCAGTTTGAGCTTGGCGGCCGTTTCCATAGCGCCCAGGACGGCTGCGGCGCCGCCCATATCGCTTTTCATCAGGTGCATGTTGGCCGCCGGTTTGATGGACAGGCCGCCGGTATCGAACGTCACGCCTTTCCCCACTACAGCGATCTTTCCTTTCGGAGAACCGCCTTCGGGAACGTATTCCATGATGATGAAGGCCGGCGGAAAAGCGCTGCCCTGGTTGACGGCCAGCAGGGCATGCAGGCCGGTATCCACAATCTTCTTCTTATCCCATACCTCCACCCGGTAGCCGTAGGTCCGGCCGGATTCGATGGCCCAGGCGCCCAGGTCCGTCGGCAGTTTCTTATTGCTGGGCGCGTTGACCAGGTCAAAAATCCGCATTTGGGTCTCGGCGACGGCCATGCCGGTCCGGGCGGCTTTTGCTATATTTTCGCCGGATACCAGGGTCAGAGCGGCGTCGGCGGAGGCCAGCGGATGTTCTTCCGTTTTCTCCGATTTGAAGGCGCCGATCTGGTAAGTGCCCAGCAGTAGGCCGTTGGCGACCGCTTCGGCGGCCTGCTCCGGATTGCGCGGCGGGCAGGTCAGCAGGTCGACGGTCAGCTGAGCGTTCAGTTTTTGCTTGAATTTATGGCTGAAACTGCGGCAGGCGCGAAGGGTTTCCGCATATCCGGGGTCCTTTCCCAGCCCAAGGAGGAAATAACGCGCTTCACCTTTCCGGTGGGCGAAAACTTCGCTGTTATCGGCTTTGAACTCTTTGTGCAGTATGGCGGGAGCAATGCCCCAGGCAACGGCCAGCCGGTTAAGGGTTTCAGGCAATGCGCTGTTTTGATCCAGGGGAATCAGAGTCGTATCGGCATTAAGATCTTGGGTATCCTTGATGGATAGTTTCATGTTTTTAGGCGATTTTGGGGTGAAAGCTAGCTTCTGCGTCGCCGGGGTCAGCCGGTCCGGGAGTTTCTATTCTTTTCACCCTGGTCAAAAAACAACCATTCTACAGCTTTTGGGAATTCCTGGCCCCATCGCGCCTCATTGTGCAGCCCCGCGGGGTCGAGGGACAGGTGGAACTCAAATTTTCCTTTGGCGCCCAGGTCTTCCAGTGCGGTAATGAACCGCTGGAGGCTGGGGCCCATGCTGGCGCTTTCTTTTTCACCGCCGTAGAGGTACACCCTGGTTTTATAAAACTCCTCCGGCCGGGAGGCCTGCAGGATGTTGGGCGTCACCCAAAGCGAAGGGGAAAACACCAATAATTTGCTATAAACTTCCGGATATAACATGGCGGCGTAGATACTGATCAGGCCGCCCATCGAACTGCCTCCGATACCGGTGTACAATCGGTCGGAGAGCGTCCGAAACTGGCTGTCGATATATGGTTTCAGCGTATCGGCCAGGAAGCGTACGTATTTTTTACCGTCGCCCCGGCCCAACCGCGTCCGGTAACTGGGGGTGAATTCAGCTATGCGTTCCTCATCGGCGTGATCGATCGCGATGATGATGAGCTCGCCTTTCCCGGTTTCAGCCAGTTTGGCCAGCGCCTTGTCTACGCCCCAATTGCCGAACGGAGCAAAATCGTCAAACAGGTTTTGTCCGTCCTGCAAATACAAAACGGGATATCGTTTGTCCGTTTTCTCATAGTCATGGGGTAAAAGGGCGGCAATGCGCCGGGTCTTGATCAGCTGAGGAATTTCAAACTCCTCTGAGATGATCCGGATGATCGGGAGGAATTCGGCATTGAAATCGCTTTCCTGTTCCCGCCAACGGGGAACTTCATCCCGGTGGCTGCCTGGTTTGGGCGGCAGGGCCCTGTTGTCCCGCTCCTTGCCGTCGGCATCCAGCTCCACCGATTCCCAACCGCCCCGGGTGTATTTGTACTCCAGCGGAGCCGGAAGCTTGCGCACGTCCGGAAACCGGAATTCAAACAGGCCGTTTCCTTTGTGTTGCAGGCGGTAAGCTGCATCCCGGGTCCGCCAGTTATTAAAATTCCCCACAATATAAACCGGCCGGTTGTCGTCCTCGGCCGTGTTTAATGTGATCGTCAGCTGTTTGGCTTCTTCCCTGCTTGGGTTATGCGATGCGGTTGTTTCCATTATAAATTAAAACCCGGCCGCAAATTTACAAAATAAGCGATTCTATGTGTTGTTTTTACCCCTCAATCGCAAAATTCGGTCAGTAAAGCCTTATTTTGCGCCCAAATGCAGTAACTATGAGCAAGCCGGTTTTTGGAATAGACCTCGGCGGGACCAAGATCGAGGGTGTCGTACTCCCGGATTCGGATTCCATCGAGCCGATTGCCCGGATACGCGTACCGACGGAAAAGGAGAAAGGAGCCGAACATATTGCCAATCAGATTGTCAAATTGGTGAGGCTGCTGGAAGAGGAATCCGGCATAAAAGCGGAGAAGATCGGCATCGGGACCCCCGGGGCCATTGACCCGCCCACCGGTCTGATGAAAAACAGCAACACCACCTGCCTGAACGGAAGGCCCTTCCGGGACGAGCTGGAGGCCGCCCTCAACCTGCCGGTCGTCATGGCCAACGACGCCAACTGTTTTGCCGTGGCTGAGGCCCGGCTGGGCGTCATCCGGAAAGCAATGCCCAACGCCCGCGTGGTCTTCGGCGTGATCATGGGAACGGGTGTCGGCGGCGGGATCGTCATCGACGGCAAGGTCATCAACGGCGCACAGGGCATTGCGGGAGAATGGGGGCATTCCTACCTCGACGATTCCGGCGGTGCATGCTATTGCGGCAATACGGGTTGCGTGGAAACCATCATCTCAGGGCCCGCCCTGGAACGATACTACCAAAGCCTGACCGGCAGCAAGATCGTCATGAAAGAGATCCTGGAACGATATAAGGCCTGGAATGACCCGGCTGCCATCCAGACCATTGAACGCCTGATTCACTTCTTCGGCAAGGCAACCGCCAACCTGATCAATATCCTGGATCCCGATGCGATCGTTCTGGGCGGCGGGCTGGGCAATATCGACCTGCTGTACACCGAAGGCAGGGAAGCCGTTAAAAAATTCGTATTCAACCCCCGCCTGGATACCCCGTTTTTTCGCCCGGTCCTGGGTGACAGCGCGGGCGTTTTCGGCGCCGCAATGCTGGTGGCATAAAAAAAGCGTTGCCAGGAAAACCTGCAACGCTTCCGGCCTGTAACGGCCTTTTTTTCATACTAATCCAATTTCGGCTGTTACATCGGTTAAACCAATGTTAAGTCAAAGGTAACAAGCTTATGTCAAAATGCAAAATAGGGGGTAAAAAAAATATCCCCGAATTTTATTTGGCATATATGATTTTTTTAAATTGATGTATTATGATTAAGTGGTTATTAACGATCGGGATCATCTATCTGATCTACCGGCAGGTCATGGCCGCCCCGGGCCTGAACCGGGGCGAGCAACAGCCTCCGCTGAAAAACAATTCCTCCGCCGGCGGTAAAGACGAAGGAGAATATATTGATTACGAGGAAGTTGACTAATCATGAGCGAACAATTCACTGAACTGCGGATCGGCGATCTCGTCCTGTACAAGAACAACCAGCTCATCGCCTTCAACAAGCCGTCAGGCCTTGGCGTACAGCCCGACAAAACTGACAGTAAAAGCCTGCTCGACCTCGCCGAGATCTATAGCCATTCCAAACTGAATGTGGTGCACCGGCTCGACCGGCCCGCCAGCGGGGTCGTGCTTTTTGCCAAAACCCGCACTTCGCTGGTTTCCATCAACGAGCAATTCCGGGAACGACGGGTGGCCAAGACCTACCTCGCCGTTGTACAGAACCGGCCGGAAAAAGATGAGGACACCCTCGTGCACTTCATCACCAAGGACGGCCGCAAGAACCTGTCCTCCGCCAAAGACGCCGACCTGCCGCAAGGGCAAAAAGCCGAATTGAGCTATACCTACCGGGGCAGCATCGACCGGTACCACCTGCTGGAAGTCCAGCTCATCACCGGCCGGCACCACCAGATCCGCGCTCAACTGGCCGCAATCGGCTGCCCCATCAAGGGAGATACCAAATACGGATTCGCCCGCAGCAACCGGGACCGGTCCATCCACCTGCATGCCTGGAAACTCGCCTTTGACCACCCGGTTTCCGGCGAGCGCGTCACCATTCAGGCGCCGCTGCCCCCGGATCCGGTCTGGAACGCTTTCCTGGAAGCCGATCCGTCCCTCAACCCGGCCGCGGAATGACCCGCGCCCTCAAATCGCACAAAAGCCAGCCAATGGAAGAAATCCTGAAGTACTTTCCCAAACTGACCCCCGCCCAACAGGCGCAATTCGCGGCACTGGGCCCCTTGTACAGCGAATGGAATGAAAAGATCAATGTGATCTCCCGGAAAGATATCGAACACCTCTATTCCCACCACATCCTCCACGCCCTGGCCGTCGGCAAGGTAATGAACTTTCAGCCCGGAGCTGACGTTCTGGATTTAGGAACCGGCGGCGGCATTCCCGGTATTCCGCTGGCCATTCTGTTCCCGGAAAGCCGGTTCACCCTCATCGACGGCACCGGCAAGAAAATCACGGTGGTCCGGGAGATAGCCTCCGCAATCGGCCTTTCCAATGTGGATGCCCGCCACCAAAGGGCCGAAGAGGTAAAGGAAAAATTCGACTTCGTGATCTCCCGGGGCGTAGCCGGCCTCGACAAACTGTTTGCCTGGACTACCCGCCTCCTGAAAAGGCAACATCGCCACGCCCTCCCCAACGGGCTGATCGCCCTGAAAGGCGGCAATATCCGGGCCGAGCTCAAGCTGCTCCCCAAAGGCGCCTATACCGAGGTTTTCCCCATCCAGGACCTTTTTCCGGAGCCCTATTTTGAAGAAAAATCAGTGGTTTACGTCCAGGGATATTAATATTCTGAATATTTAAAATAGTGCAAAAATAAATTTTGAATTTCGAACAATAGGCGGTAAATTGAACTTCTATTCCAGTATTTATCCATTAAATATATCGCCTTATGAAGACGCATGAAAGGGAGTTATTGATCTATTACAATCCCGATTCCAGTTCGGACCGCAAAACGGTAGCCCATGCGCAAAGCGTAGCGCCGCATATCCGGTCCTATTCCTACAGCCAGGCGCCCTCCACCGGCACAAGCTGGCAACAGATCCTGATCGCCCTGGGCGTCCACCCCAAAGAGCTCCTCAATAAAGCCCATCCTTACTACCAGCAGCATATCCGGGGCCGCGAATTTGACGAAGAAAGCTGGATTAAAGTGCTGAGGTACAATCCGGAAATGATCAAAGCGCCGATCGCGATCAGGGGCGCCAGGGCCGTCATGTGCGCAACGCCGACCGATATATACAAACTGACCGGCCTGCTTCCTCCGAACCTGTAAATGCCCCCGGACCGGTGAGCGCGCATCCCTGACCGGTTCGTAAACACTTTGAAAAAAAATCCGGCGAATATTGATATCCCATAGTCTTTTTGTACCTTTGGTTGCTGCAAAAAGGGCTACTATTCATGTCATCATTTGAAGTTACAGGAAAGCTACTCAAGAAATTTGAGACCGAAAATAAAACCGGCTCCTTCCAGGCGAGGGAGTTTGTCATCGAGGTCGACAGCGGGAACTTCCCGCAAATGGTTAAATTCCAATTGGTTCAGGATCGCTGCAGTCTGATCGACTCCTTCAGCGAGGGAGAAGAGATCAAGGTCCACTTTGACCTGCGGGGCAGAGAATGGAACGGTAAGTACTTTACCAACCTGAATGCCTGGCGGATCGAAAAGGTCAGCGCTGAAGCGCCGGCTGCCGGCGGCGGCCCGTCCGGCGACAATTCCTTCCCAAGTGCGAGCGACGAACCGTCGACCATCGATTTCAGCGACGATTTGCCATTTTAGGATTGACGCGGCCTTCCCGGCCCGGCAACGCCGAAGGTATATCTGGCATCACCCCCCACAGCGTTCCTGTTCCTTAATGATAAGGCGGGAACGCTTTTTTTGTACCACACCTGCCGTTGCCGGCGTTAAATCCATAAAACGATCATTCATGAAGGGACTTTTCACCATCGTTCTCCTGCTCGGCTGGGCCTCAGCCGGATCCGCTCAAATCGTTACCGGACTGGCGACCTACTGGAGCGACTCCTTTCGCGAATGGATCATCTACACCGACGATGAGAACGAAGAAGGGGAACTGCGGTTGCGCTGGGCGGATTCCGGCAACTGGAAAGAATGGGATTTCCGCCTCGGCGAAATCAGCGGGCAGATCCGCCAGAAATGGCCCAACGACCCCAACGCCTGGGAGCTATGGGCCGATAATGAGACCGTAGCCGCCCGAACCGTGTTTCCCAACGATTTCCGGGAATGGCGCATCACCTGGCGCGGCAAACAACTCACCTTCAAGAGCAAGTACGGCAACATCCTGGAGGAATGGGGACTGCGCAACTCAACCGACGGGGAATTCAACGTCTTCACCCGCTTCGAAGGCGACCCCAGGGAATGGACGGTTGCGGATGAACTGGATGACGCCTACCCTTTCGGCGTCCGGTTGATGATGGCTTTCCTGGCCACCTTCCACGCTACACCCAAAAATTGATAAAAAAACGGCAACCCGCTGCGCATCGCAACAAGTTGCCGTTAATTTCTTCCACGGAGAGAAAGGCAGCGGCAAGGCTTTGCCCTTGGGTGCCTTCACCGCTGCTGCATGGTTCAAACTACTCTCTCCATGGAATCAAACATGTTCATGGAATGCGGTTTTTTCCCGCAGCCGGCAAGCCGGCATGTTTTGGCTATTGGGTTGTACAAGAGGTCATTGGGTATCCCCCGAATCTGTTCCTGCGATTGCGGGGAAATAAAAAAAAGCACGGTTGTTTTCATTGGTTGGAGCGGGCCTTGCAACAATCAAGGCCCAATCTGATTTGTCAGGGTTGTGGGGTGTTCTACTTTGGGCGTCCGGCAAAGCTTTCCAATGCTTCCCGTTCACTTGAAGCGTCTTTGTATCCGGCGGGGCCTCTCTCAGACCAATCCGCCATCTGGCAATTTGGGAAAAACTTGGTTTTAATTAGTTCCGGTCATCCGGAAATTGAATTGAATTAATTGCAACCGGTAAATTTTTGTCATGCTTGGCAAGGTACTTGTTCCGCCTGCTTCCGCATTTTTCCGGCGGCAGCATCGGCGAAGGTTGATAACGATTTCAGGTGTAGATTATCCGGTTCTATAAGATATATTTTGAGATGCAAATGATGACAAAACTGAAGGTAAAACGGCGGTTTTTTTCGGATTATTGCGTGATGCCGAAAAAAATTAAAAATTTTCCAAAGATGTTCCGGAAGCCTTGCGAATCCGCCTAATTATTGTCCTCAAACAACCTCGTATCCAGAATTATCTGCTCGCCCGGCTTGATCACCTTGTCCTTTTCCAGGTCATTGAGCTGGAGCAGCAGATCAAGGGAAATGCCGGGAAAACGATCCGCAATGGCGGACAACCGGATCCGGCGCTTTGCGGTGAAATAAACCGTTTCGGGCTGTAAGGCATTGAGGGAAAGGCGTTGCAGGTTATCGTTCGGGATCGGCGGCAAATCGTCGGCGGGAAGCGGCGCAACCTGCTCCATGCGCGCGATCGGGAATTTTTGCTCAAAGGGCCTCGGAGTGAAGATGGTCAGTTTCTGCCCCGGCTCCACCTTGTCGGTTTTGAGCTTGTTCCAGGCGCGCAGCTGGTGCACCGTACATTTCAATTCTTTGGCAATATCGGCCAGTGTTTTCCCTTCCAGGACCAGGTAATTCGATTTGTAATACCGGGTAGCGGTTTTGGGCAGGGTCAGGTCCACTTTCGCCGAAAGGTTGCCCTTGCTGTCCGGCCGCAGTGATTCCAGGTATTCCCGCACAACGGGCATTACGCGGCGCGGCAGGGTCAGGGAGTTGCCTTGTTCGTCGGCGGGTATGTAGCCTTTGATATAAGCCGGATTCAGCCATTCGATGACCTCGGGCTGAAGCTCGGTCAATTGTTCGAGTTGTTCGAAAGAAAGGGAATCGTGTACGTTGACGGTTTCCGTGATCTGCAGGTCCAGATCGGGGTATTCCGGCTTCAGCTCGTGCTCGTCGTAAAAATCGACCAGGTAAGTTGCGGCGATGAAGGCCGGCACGTAGTTGCGGGTTTCGCGGGGCAGATAACGCTGGATGCGCCAGAAATTTTTGCTCCTGGCCCGTTTGATGGCCCTGCTGACCCGCCCGGAGCCCGAATTGTAGGCGGCCAGGGCCAGCGACCAGTCGTCAAAGCGGTCGTATTGGCGCTGCAAATGCACCATGGCGGCTTCTGTGGCTTTGAAGGGATCGCTGCGTTCGTCGATCTCCTTGCTGACCCGCAGCCCCAGTTCGGTGGCTGTTGCGGGCATGAACTGCCACAATCCGCCGGCGCCCACCCGCGATACGGCTTTCGGATTGAGGGCCGACTCGACGATAGAGAGGTATTTCAGCTCTTCCGGAAGGTTATATTGCTTCAGGTAGGCCTCAAAGATCGGGAAATACAGCACCGTACGGCCCAGGATGATCTGGGCGCTTTTCCGGTTGCGGATCGTATAACTGCGGATATAACCCTTCACCGCCGGTACGAAACGAGCCTCTACGATGTGTTGGCTCAGGTGCTCCAGGCGTGCGGTTATTTCCTCGTCATTCAGTTCTGTATCATGGGTTCCCCGAGGGAGAGAATATGCGAAAAGCGTTGAAAAAGAACACAAAAAGAACAAAAGCGCCCTGAAGGCGCGACGCGACTGTGTGTCCATAATGACATGAATTGGGTTTCATTCAGGGAGGCAAAGATATAGAAAGCATTGATAATGAGCACTCATTTCATATGTTAAAGTTTCCGATTGTGGAAAACTTGCCGCCTAAAGCAGGAACCTGTAGGTCCACTTGATCAGGAAAATATTCCGGTTCGAGTTGGAAAACGCATTGTCCCAAAGGGCCGGAAACAGGCGTTCGGACGGGTCGGCAAATACGGCATTATCCTGCGACCAGACCAGGAACAGCTCCGAACCGGGCACGTACTCCCACCGGGCCACCAGGTTGGACCGGAACTGGACCACGTTGAAATCCGGGTTCCCGATCGAGTAGTCGGCTATGCCGTCGCTGTTCTCATCTATCAGGTACCGGTCGGATGCGTTGTCGTATTGTACCTGACCGGGTGAGAAGACCGCATACCGGTCCTCATACCTGGCTTCCGGGTCGGTGATGCGCTTGAAGGTATCATAGCGTCCCCGCGAGATAAAGGGTTGGCCGTAATATTGGATGGTCATGTTCGGGGTGATATTGTAGTTCAGCCGGGCGGTGATGCTGAGGGTATTTTGCCGGACATGCCCGATCAGGTAGCGGTCGGCGCCCTGGAAGGAGACGAGGTCGACAAATTGGTCGACCCTTTCGCGGCGGTTCAGCTGAGGGCCGACGGTGATATTGAGGGCGTTGGTGGGCTGGTAGGTCGCGCCCAGGTAATAGTTTTCCATCCGGACGCTCTGGTGGAAGCCCCAGCCATTGGAGAAGTTCAGGTTGAAATACAGTTTCTTGCGGCGGTTGGTCTGTATTCCGCCCCACCAGGCTATGCCGTTAGGGCGCCGCAGGGCAGGGCCGCCGAACAGGGCGTTGTTGGAAATATCCCGGTTTTCGTAGGTTACGCCTGAATTAAAACTCCAGAAGTTGTCGAACATCATCCAGGTATTGCCGTTGATGGCCTGGTAGATATTGCGGCCGCTGAAATCCCAGGTCGTATGGTGATTGTAATTGACCCTGAAGTTGCGGAAAATGGAAAACCGTTCGGGGCTGTTGTAGCCCACCCAAAGCCAGTGATTGATCTCATCGGCGTTGAGCATGAAGCCGATATCGTTCAGCTCCAGTCCGGGTGAGCGCCAGGTAGCGCCGGTCTGGAACCGGATCTTGCTGCCGTAACGGCCCAGCATGAGCGAACCGCCGGTACCGCTCAGGTTGGTGGCGGCGGTATCGAGGCGCAGGTGTGTGGCCCCGGGGCGGTTGAAGTAATGTTCGAATGCCGTCTGGGTACTCGTTATGGCTTCCGGGGTGCCGTTCAGGGAGCTGAAAAAGAACTTGCCGGTGGCCACCCAACGCTGGTTGTTCCACCGGTGCACCACGTCGACCCCGCCGGTGTAGGCCGAGCCGGGCAGGTAGTCCATGCCGGTACCGTCCAGTCGCCTGTTGACGGAGGTGAACATTCCCCCTACCACGGTATTGCCGCTGTTGAAATCCTGCTGGAGCCTGCCCACAAAATAATTGGAAAACGGCTCGATCACTTCCTCGCTCTCTTCTCCATTGGCGTTGATCTTGGCCCGTTCTTCCTCGGTGATGCTCTCGAGGATGCCGATGGAGAGGCCTTTGTTGGTCTTGCCGCTGAATTTGGCGGCGCCGAGGATCGTGGCGTTTGACGGCTGATCGGCGTAAAAGCCGGACGACGGGTCGTTGTAAAAGCTGCGGTGCGGCGAGCTGCCGATCCTGCGGGAATAGAACAGCAGGTCGCTGTCGTAATTGCCGCCGTATTCCGAGCCGGTCAGGACATAATCGAAGATGTTCCGGCTTTCCACAAAAAAAGGCCTTCTTTCGCTAAAGA
The DNA here is from genome assembly GCA_020636325.1 of Lewinellaceae bacterium. Classification (GTDB taxonomy): domain Bacteria; phylum Bacteroidota; class Bacteroidia; order Chitinophagales; family Saprospiraceae; genus JACJYC01. The sequence continues at coordinate 90,657 of JACJYC010000017.1, read as the reverse complement.
AAACCTGGAACCCGTCGAGGGTAATGGCGGAGGGGTCGGCTTCCACCTGGCCGAAATCGGGATTGACGGTAAAATCGAGGATCAGGTCCGAGGTCACGCCGATCCTGCCGTCGACGCCGCCGCTGAGCCGGGTCTGTTTTCCATTGCTCGAAAACGGATTTTTGGGGTCTTTTTCGGTCGACTCCAGCTGCGCCACCACATAAGGTTGTATTTCCAGCGGCTTATGGGGTTTGATGCCCTTTATGCCCCTGAGTTCGCCGAAACGGCTTACCCAGGCGGCGTCATTGCGGGGTATGTACTGCCAGGTGGATCGCTCTTCTTTTCTGAACAGCCGGCGGGTGCTTTGGATGCCCCAAACCTGCTCTTCCGCTCCGCTGAACCGCAGCTGGCTGAACGGGATGCGCACCTCTCCGGTCCACCCTTCCGCATCGATCTGCGTGGCGGCGTACCAGATCGGATTCCAGCTTTCGTCCCAGTTGTTGCCGTCATTGGAGACAAATTCATCGCCCTTGACGCCCGAAACGGAGAGGGTGAAGGAAAATGCCGTCCGCAGGTCGTGGTAGCTGTCGATATTGATCTCTACCCAATCCCCTTCGAAACCGTCCCGCCGCGACATGCGGCTGACGATCTTGTCCGGTTCGCGATCATAACAGCGGTAAGCGATGTAGAGGTTATCGTCGTCGTAAAGGATCTTGAAAGCCGTTTCTTCACCGGGTTCGGCCCCCTGGTCGGGTTCGAACTGGACATAATCGCCGGCCCAGGGTACGGCGTCCCAGGCCTGGTCGTCAAGCGTGCCGTCAATTTTCGGGGCGGCGCCTTCGATTCGTTTGGTGAAATATGCCTTGCGTTCGGAATTTTCCTGGCCGGTAAGGAAAATGGCGCCGCAAAGGGAGAATCCCAGCAACAGAAATGCCTTCTTCATGTGAACAGTCAATTGGTGATCGGTACAAATATATCCCGTTCAGGACAAACTTCTTATCTTGAACCCGAATATTAACGACTATGGATAAAAAGATACTGGCGCACCTTTCCAAAGACCCGATCATGGCCAAAGTGGTGGCCGGCACCCCTTTAGAGATGCGTCACGCACCGCATGACCCCTATTTCAGCCTGATCAGGGCCATCGTTTTCCAACAGCTCAGCGGCAAGGCGGCGGAGACGATCCACAACCGCTTCCTTTCCCTGTTCGAAGGCGGCTATCCCCATCCGGATCAGCTGATGAACATGGAAATGGAAACCCTGCGAAGCGCAGGCCTTTCCCGGCAAAAGGGCACCTATGTACAAAACGTGGCCGCCTTTTTCGAGGAGCACAAACTGCTTGAAAAAGACTGGGAAACGCTGACCGACGAGTACCTGCTCAAAACCCTCACCCAGATCAAGGGGGTCGGCCAGTGGACCGTGGAAATGCTGCTGATGTTCACCCTCAACCGGCCGGACATCCTGCCTGTCGACGACCTGGGCATCCAGCAGGCCATCCAGCGGCTGTACGGCGTGGAAGAAAAAGGCAAGCAACTCCAAAAGCGCATGCTGGAAATCGCGGAACCCTGGCGACCGTACCGGACGTACGCGAGCCTTTACCTGTGGCGTTGGAAGGACCAGTAGCTAATGCAAAATGCAAATGTGGAAATGCAAAATTTAAAAGGGTATCCGGGCTGACCGGCAGATTTAAGGTCGCCCAAAAAACTGAAACAAATGCAGGCTTCATCGCTTCCCGTTTTTTTCTGGGTTTGCTGGTCCGTCGATTTGCTGGCCCTGCTCGGCGCTCTGGTTTTTTTCCTGCAATCCGCCGCCAGGGGTTCCTATTACCCCGCGAAGTTTTATGCCCTTTGGAGCATCATCATTGTTGCGCTGGGCGGCATCATCTGGGGAGCGCCGGAGTTGATGAAACAGGGCCTGACCGCCGTCGGCTGGATCATTACCGCCGTGCCCGCCGGATTGCTGGGGTTTTATGGGTTGTTCGTACTGGTAATCATCCTGTCGTCGGGCGGCCGATGGAATTGACAGCGTTTTTTTGAAAAATCAGCATAAACGAGAAATATGAAAAACCAAGCTTTGAATCGCCGCAGGTTCATGCAGCAGGCAACCGTTGCGACCATGGGCGCCGCCTTCATCCCGCAAATCGTGTCGGCCGCCAATCCGTCATTCGCTAAAACAGAAGGATTGAAAAAAGGATCCGTCATTTTGTTCCAGGGTGATTCGATCACGGACGCCGGACGCCGCAAGGAATCCTACTTCGCCAATCAGGCCGACGGCATGGGCTTCGGGTACGTACTCCAGACCGCCGGGCGGCTGATGGGTCAAAACCCGCAAGGGGAATTCCGGATCTACAACCGGGGCATCAGCGGCAATAAAGTATACCAACTTGCCGCCCGCTGGGAAGAAGACTGCCTCCAGATCGGGCCTGACGTGCTGAGCCTGCTCATCGGCGTCAACGATTACTGGCATACGCTCACCGGCGGCTACAAAGGCACGGTGGAAGTCTATGAAAGCGACCTGAGAAAACTGCTGGACCGCACCCTGGCCGGGAACCCCGGGTTGAAGCTGATCCTGGCCGAACCGTTTGCGGTGAAAGGCGGAACCGCCATCGACGAGCGTTGGGAGGATTTTCAGGCCTACCGGGAGGCGTCGCGCAAAATTGCCACCGACTACAAGGCCGTTTTCATCCCGCTGCACAGCCTGTTTGAAAAAGCGCTCGAAAAGGCTCCTGCCTCCTTCTGGTGCCCCGACGGCGTACACCCGTCTATGGCCGGAGGATACCTGATGGCGGAAGCCTGGATGGAAGCATTCGGCAAACTGGGTTAATTGCGTACACCGATGTTTGAATACAGCAACTGCGTACTGGCGCACCTTGAGCGCGTGGCAGATACCCAACGCACCGCACTGGAAGCGGCGGCAAGGCAGGTGGCCCGCACCATTGTAGAGGACCGGATCATCCATACCTTCGGTACCGGTCATTCTCATATGATCGGCGTAGAAATGTTCACAAGGGCCGGCGGCCTGGGAAACGTCAACGCCATGCTCGACAGCACGGTTACCGCCATTGAAGGCGCGCGTCGGAGTGCGGCCGCAGAACGGATCAGCGGGATGGCGGAACTGATCTGGGATGAGCACGTCATCGCACCGGAGGACCTGATGATCATCATTTCCAATTCGGGCCGGAATGCCATGCCCATTGAAATGGCGATGAAGGCCAGGTCTTACGGCCTGTTCACCATCGCCGTTACCTCGATGCAGCATAGCTTGCTATACGAATCCCGGCATTCCAGCGGCCGAAAACTCTATGAACTGGCCGATCTGGTCATCGACAATTGCGTGCCGCCCGGGGATGTCTCCATGCAGGTTGGTTCCATCCGGACCGGGCCGCTGACCTCCGTTACCGGCATGTTCATTGTCAATATCCTGCTGACGGAAGGGCTGAAACTGGCCCATGCACAAGGAGCGGACCTGCCGGTTTACAGGAGTCAGAATACGGATGAAACGGAGAACGAGATCCTGTTCGAACGCTACAAAGGGCGGGTAAAGCACATTTGAGCATCAAGCTTCATTTCCAAATATGGAGGAAGTACTCGGTCATATTGAACGCATCACTTTTCAGAACCCTGAAAACGGGTACACCATTGCCCGCCTGCAGGAAAAAGGCAAGCCGGACCTGACCACCATTGTCGGGACCCTGCCCACTGTGCAGGTCGGCGAAACGGTGCGTTGCAAGGGGACCTGGAAAAACGATCGACAGTACGGTTTCCAGTTTCTGGTGACTTCCTATGAGGTCGAACGGCCCTCCAGTGAGGAAGGGCTCAAAAAGTACCTGAGTTCCGGCCTGATCAAGGGCATCGGTCCGGTATTTGCCGAGCGGATCGTGGATTATCTGGGCGCCAAAACCCTGGAAGTGATCGACGAAAACCCCGATGCTTTGCTGGAAATCGAAGGCATCGGCGGCGTACGCCTCACCCGGATCAAACAACATTGGGACGAGCAAAAGGCCGTCCGCGAACTGATGATCTTCCTGCAGGGATATGGGATCAGCCCCACTTACGCCCTTAAGGTATACAAGACCTACGGCGAAGAAAGCATGCGGATCATTTCAGAAAACCCTTACCAGCTGGCCCGCGACATCTGGGGCATAGGTTTCAAGACAGCCGACCAGACCGCCCGGAAAATGGGCATGGCGCCGGATGCGAATGAGCGGATCGACGCCGGCATATCCTATGTGCTGTACGAGCTTTCCAACGACGGTCATACCTGTTTCCCGGTGGAGGATTTCCTGGAAAAAGCCCGGGAATTGCTCGAAGTGGAGGCCAACCTGGTGGCCGTACGGCTGGACGAAATCGTAAAAAGGGAGGAGGTTTTCATCGGGCCGTTGCTGTGGGAAGGAGCTGTCAAAGCCTTCATCTGGCTGCAGCTGTTCAAAGTAACCGAAGCCGGGATCGCGCGGGAACTGGCCCGCATGGCGATGACCGGGGCCGCCTTCGACGTCCCGGATGCGGCGCAGGCCATCGGGTGGGCGCAGCAAACCCTGGGCCTGGTGCTGGCGCCCGCACAGCGCGACGCGGTTGCAACCGCCCTGACCCGAAAGATACAGATCATCACCGGCGGGCCCGGCACCGGCAAGAGCACCATTACCAAGGTCATTCTGTTCCTGGCCCACCAGCACACCCGCAAGATCCTGCTGGCGGCCCCGACCGGGCGGGCGGCCAAGCGAATGGCGGAGATCACCAAAATGGACGCTTCCACCATTCACAGCCTGCTGGAATTCGACTTTTCCATCAACGGTTTCCGGCGCAATCGCGATAACCCCCTGGATTGCGATTTGCTGATCGTAGACGAGGCCAGCATGATCGATACCGTACTGATGTACAACCTGCTCAAGGCGCTGCCGGACGCCGCCAGGCTGATCCTTGTCGGCGATGTCGATCAATTGCCGAGCGTGGGCGCCGGCGCCGTATTGCAGGACATGATCACCGCGGGAACGATACCGGTTTCCAGGCTGACCGACATTTACCGCCAGGGGGAGGGTTCGCTCATCGTGACCAACGCCCACCGGATCAATGCCGGAGAATGGCCCGACACCCGGAACCGGAAGGACGGCGATTTTTTCTTTATCGAAGAAGAGGACGTCGTGAAGATTGCCGAAACCATCCAGGAGCTGACCCATACCCGGCTGCCGAAAGCCTACCGGTTTGCGCCGATTGACGATATCCAGGTCCTTTGCCCGATGAACCGGGGCGATATCGGCGCACGCCGCATGAACGAATTGCTGCAACGCAGGCTCAACCCCTCCAACCAGCCGCTGGTCAAACTGGGGCGCGTCTTTCACCTGCACGATAAGGTGATGCAGATCCGGAACAATTACGACAAAAACGTCTTCAACGGCGATATCGGCCGCATCCGGCGCATCGATGCGGTGGAACACGAAGTAGTGATCGCCTTTGACCACCGCGATGTCGTTTATGACTACTCAGATCTGGATCAGGTCGTCCTGGCTTATGCCGTCACGGTGCATAAATACCAGGGCAGCGAGTGCCCATGCGTGATCCTGCCGCTGCACACCACCCATTTTCCGATGCTTTACCGGAACCTGCTTTATACGGGCATCACCCGCGGCAAAAAAATGGTCATCCTGATCGGCAGTAAAAAAGCCCTCGGCATGGCGATCCGGAACGACCGGCCGGTGAAACGGTTTACAGGCCTGGAAGCCGCCTTAAAAGGAGACTTATGATGGATAAAGAACAAATCGCCCGGTCCCTCGCTTTTCTCGGAAAGGACCTCCTTGAGGAAATCCTGACCCATTCTGCCGTTGCCGAGATTCCCAAAAACACGGAGATCCTCCGGGAAGGCCAGTACATCAAGGTCATCCCCCTGCTGCTGGAAGGCCTGGTCAAGGTCAGCTCGCATTACGAGGAAAAGGAATTGCTGCTGTATTATATCCGGCCAAACGAAAGCTGCATCATGTCCTTTTCGGCGGGCCTGGACAATCAGCCCAGCCGGGTGACGGCCATAACGGAGGAAGCCTCTGCCGCCCTGCTCATCCCCGTCGACAAGGTGAGCCGCTGGATCAAGGAATATCCCGGATTCAACCTGCTTTTTTTCCAACAATACAACCAGCGCTATGCCGACCTCATCGACACCATCAATCACCTGCTCTACGATAAGCTCGACAAGCGCATCTATGATTACCTCAGGGAAAAGATCAACCTGACCGGTAAAAATCCGCTCAATATCTCCCACCGGCAGATTGCGCAGGAATTGGGTACCGCCCGGGAAGTGGTCAGCCGCATGCTCAAGAAACTGGAGGCGGAAGGAAAGCTGCGTCAGCAAAGCAAAGGAATAAAAATCACCGGGTTGTGATCTTAGTCACTGCCTGGCCTTTCCGTTCAGCCGTACCTTTGTTGTAAACAGGGCGATGAAAAACAAAGCCGTAAAATTATTGCTGGTTTGTCTGACCTGTGCCGCCATTGTCACCGGCATCGTTCTGCTCATTCAATTTATGTCAAACTAAAACAACTGGAAGATGAAAAAAAATATGGGATCAGCTGACCGGATCATCCGGGTGATCATTGCAGCCGTCATTGCCGGATTATTCTTTTTTACAAATCTGATACCCGGCACCCTCGGTATCGTGCTGCTCGTTCTGGCGGGCGTATTCCTGCTGACCAGCATGGTCAGTTTTTGCCCGTTGTACGCCCCCTTCGGTCTCAGCACCTGCTCCGTCAAGGAAAAAAGTTAAGTTGGTAAAACGACCAGGCATAGGCATGGAAAACACCCCCCGGCCGGGCCATCCTCCGGGACGGCAAGGCCGGGGCGGCTGTTATCTGCGGACTGGCGGCTGAATTATCCCGGCGCATTCCTTAACTTAGCTCCGTGAATTGAATGCGCCACCATGTCCAAGAAAAAAAACGTCCCGAAAAAATCAACCGCCCAATCAGGCTCGCCTAAAGCCGCATCGCTTCCCCGCTGGCTGAGCCTGACCGGGATGCACACCTTGCTGCTGGCGCTTTTCGCCATACTCCTCTATATCGATACCTGCGGCAACAAATACGCGCTGGACGATGCCATCGTGATCACCGACAATATGTTCACGCAGGAGGGCATTTCCGGCATTTCCGGCATATTCGGCAACGATACTTTCTACGGTTTTTTCAAAGAAGAAGGCAAGGCCAACCTGGTCAGCGGCGGCCGATACCGGCCGTTCACCCCGGCCATGTTCGCCCTTGAACACCAGTTTTTCGGTGAAAACCCCTGGGTAGGTCACCTGATCAATGTATTGCTTTTTGCCCTGACGGTGGCGCTGCTCCACCGGCTGATGCTCCGCTTGCTGCAGCCCAGATTCGGTAAGGCCCAGACTGCTTTTACGGCGCTTGCCGCTGCGCTTTTATTCGCTGCGCATCCGATCCACACCGAAGTAGTCGCCAACATCAAAGGGCGCGATGAGATCATGGCGCTGCTCGGCAGCCTTTCCGCTTTATACTGCATTTTCAGGGCGGTGACGGAAAAGCAATACGTCCTCCTTCTGCCGGCCTTCCTTTGTTTTCTGGTGGGGCTGTTTTCCAAGGAAAATGCCCTGGCCATGGTGGTGGTCATTCCGTTCGCACTGGTCTGGTTTGCCAAAATCAAACCGGCGGACCTGATTGCGCCGTTGGGCATCCTGGTGGTTGCCGCCGGCTTGTTCATCGCTGTGCGCGCTGCCGTGCTGGGGGGCATGGGCCTGGGAGATCCGCCACGGGAGTTGATGAACAACCCGTACCTTAAGCTTGAGAATGGCCAGTGGGTCGATTTCACGCCGGGAGAACGGTTGTCCACGGTTGTCTACACCTGGGGCAACTACCTCCGGTTGCTGGTTTTTCCGCACCCCCTCACGCATGATTATTATCCGAAGCACATCTATCTGATGAAAGCCGCTGACCCGGGGGTATTGCTCAGCATACTGGCCTATGCCGGGCTGGCTGTGCTTGCTTTTGCCGGATTGGCCGGAAGGAGCCTGATCGCCTTTTCAGTGTGGTGGTTTGCCCTGACATTCGCCATGGTGTCCAACCTGTTCTTTGCGGTTGGCACCAATATGTCGGAGCGCCTGATCTATATGCCTTCGGTGGGTTTCAGCCTGGCCTGTGCGGTCTTGCTCTGGCGGTTGTACAACTGGAAGAAAGTTGCAGGCCAACAGGCGGCCATTTTCCTTTTAGCCGGCGTTACGCTGTTGTATGCCTTGAAGACCGCAACCAGAAACCTGGTCTGGAAGGATAACTACACCTTGTTCACCACGGATATCCAAACCTCGCCCAACAGCGCCAAATTGCGGAATGCTGTCGGCGGCGAACTGATCACCCAGTCTGTCGGTGAGAAGGACGAACAAAAACGGACGCAAATGCTGCAGGAGGCCGTCGGCCATCTGCGGGAAGCCGTCAACCTGCACCCCGACTACAAAAATGCCTGGTTGCTGCTGGGCAATGCCTTCAATTATCTGAAACAATACGAAGAATCCATTGCCGGCTACAAACACGCGCTCGATATTGATCCGGGATACCAGGAGGCCATCAATAACCTGGGGATCACCTATCGCGATGCCGGCAAATTCTACGGCGAGGTTCAGCACGACCTGGCCAAATCCATCGGATACCTGGAAGAAGCGTATAAACTGCGACCGGATGAGTATGAAACAGTCCGGCTGCTGGGCGTGGCATACGGCATCGGGAACAACCCGCGAAAAGCCGTCGAGTATTTCGGCATCGCCACAAAATTACAGCCTCAAAACGCCGATGCCTGGTTCAATCTGGGTTTGGCCTGGCACAGCGCCGGAGATGCGGCTCAGGGAGACGCCTACATTCAAAAGGCGAAGGAGCTGGATCCGACGATATTGGATAAGCGGGGGGAGGGGGGGTGAGAGAGAGGGTGAGAGGGTGAGAGGGTGAGAGGTTATGCGTTTCCGGCAACGACGATCACGATTTCACCTTTGGCTACACCTTCTGTTTTGTAATACTGCGCCAATCCGGCGAGGGTATCCGGTTTCACTTCTTCGTGTACTTTGCTCAGCTCGCGCGCCACGCAGGCCGGCCGATCCGGGCCGCAATGCTCGGACAGTTGCTCGAGGCATTTGACCAGGCGCATGGGCGATTCATAAAGAACAAAGGTATTGGGCAGGGAGGCCAGGTATTGCAGCCTGGTCTGGCGACCTTTCTTATGGGGTAAAAAGCCTTCGAAATGGAACCGGTCGCACGGCAGGCCGCTGGCTACCAATGCGGGCACAAAGGCTGTCGGGCCGGGCAGGCACTCCACCCGGATGCCTTGCCGGACACATTCCCTGACCAGCAGGAAACCGGGGTCGGAAATGCCGGGCGTGCCGGCGTCGCTGACCAGGGCCATTACGGCGCCGTCCTGGATCTGCCGGGCGATGGCGGTTACGGACGCGTGTTCGTTATGGGCGTGGTGAGACCTGAGCTGGGTTTCGATCCCGAAGTGCTGGAGTAATTTGCGGGTAGTGCGGGTATCTTCCGCCAGGATGCAATCCACTTCTTTCAACACCCGCAGCGCGCGCAGCGTGATGTCCTCCAGATTGCCGATCGGTGTAGGGACGAGGTAGAGCATCCGTCAGTGAATAATGAGCCGCTTTACGCGCTGATCCAGGCGTAAAGCGCAGCCCGGGGAGTCATTACTCGGCGGCTGCCAATTCAAAGGTATAGGTTTCCATGATCAGGTTGGCGAGGATCTTTTTGCAGGCGGTTTCCACCACTTCGCGGGCTTCGGATTCCGATGCGGCCTCCAGGTTCATGGAAATGTGTTTGCCGATCCGCACGTCCTGTATGCCGTAGATGTGCACGTGTTCCATATTATTGGCAACGGTCTTGCCCTGCGGGTCGAGCAACTCCTTGTGGGGCATGATATCGATTTCGGCCTTGAATTTCATGAATGCGGTTTACTTTTGATCCAGTTGAAAACATTATAAAGCAAATACAGCCCGATAACCAGTGCAGGCGCGGCAAGTCCGGTAATTGCACCGATCACAAGGGCCAAGGCCGCAAAGATAAATTTAATCTCGTTGCCTGCCCAGGTAAAATGCTTGAATTTCAGGCTGAACATCGGCACTTCGGAGATCAGCAACCAGCACAATACCGCCAGACAGGCGTAAATGAAAACCGGATGCCCCACGGCATGCCCCCATCCCAGGAGGTCATCATGCCGGATCAGGGCCAGCCCTGCGGTAAAGGTGGCGCAGGCGGGGGTCGGCATACCCAGGAAGTTTTCGGATTGCCGGGTATCCAGGTTGAATTTTGCCAGCCGGTAGGCGGAAAAGGCCGTCAGGATGAATGCGGGGAACGCCCGCCAGGGCAGGTCCGCCGGGAAGGAAAACACACTTCCGCCTGAGAGCATCCCGAATAAGAGGCAGGCGGGTGCGAACCCGAAGGTGACCAGGTCGGCCAGGGAATCCAGTTCCTTCCCTACCGGCGACTGGACATGAAGAACGCGGGCCAGGGCGCCGTCCAGGTAATCCGCTACCAACCCGACCGCCAAAAAAACGACTGCGGTTGCCGGTTGGCCGTACAGGGCTGCGACCGCGGCGAAACAACCGGCCAGGAGATTCAGCAGGGTCAGTATGTTCGGAATCTGTTGTTTCATGGTGATGATTGCGGAGCGAAGGTAGGGTGTTCGGGGGAATTTATTAAATCTTGTTGGGTTGATCAGGGAGACAAGTGATTCTTACTTAAGGCGACCACTCAGGGCACTAAGTTCACTAAGGCCTAACAAGGAAAACAGACCATTACTATGCAAGATGTGATAAACAGGTGAAAATAAACAAGTCGGAAATTGGAAATATTATATCTTTACATATAAACGCTTAAAACCTTTTTACATGCTCTCTCAAAGTATTATCAATGACATAGCCTATGAAGCTGTGGGATGCGCTATTGCCGTTCACCGGGAGATGGGGCCTGGATTGCTTGAACAAATTTATGAAGAATGCCTGTATGAAGAAATGAAAAGCCATGGTATTCAGGTTGCCCGTCAGGTAAAAATTCCAATCTCTTTCAAAGGTAGAATCCTGAAAAAACATTTGCGAATCGATTTATTAGTTGAGGATCTGGTTATTATTGAATGCAAATCCGTTCAACAAATAGCGCCCATTTTCGAGGCACAACTGTTGACCTATCTGAAGCTTGCCAAAAAGCCAAAAGGTTTTCTGATAAATTTCAACTGCCGAAATCTGTCAAAAGAAGGATTGTTACCCATGGTTACAGACCAGTTTTCCAATTACCCTAAAGAATAACCCAGAAGGTAAGTCAGGATCTTATAAATACCTTGGGCTTCATGCAAGCTTAGTTTTCTTAGTGCCCTGAGTGCCCTGAGTGGTCCCGGTACCCTGATAGCCCTTAGTGTGCTTAGTGCCCTGAGTGGTCCCAGTACCCTGATGCCCTTAGTGTGCTTAGTGCCCTGAGTGGTCCAAAACATCATCGCCCCCGCAGCTTGGACAACCCCGTCAATATCCCCAACGCCTGATCCAGGTCTTTCATCTGCACAATGATCGTGAACTCGTTCGAAGTGGACACGACCTCCACCAGGTTCACCCCTACCCAGGCCAGTTCTTTCAAAATAAAATAATAGACCCCGGACAGCTGCCGGTTGTCTTCCGGCAAAATCAGCGTAATGCCCGCCAGGTGGTCCTCCTTGTACAGCAGTTTTTCCTCCTGGAAAACCCGTTCGACATCCGCTTCCAGCCAGTCGGCCACGATCACTACCGTTTCCGTAATGCCTTGTGCGAAGGTGTAAAATACATTGGGCCGCCGGCTGATCAGTTCCAGCAGCTGCGCCTGTTTTTCCGGCAGGGTCTCCGAGTTGCGATACGTATAATCCAGCAGGCTTGTCCGCACACTCAGGTCCGAGACCTTCCGGAAGAATTCCACCAACTTGCGCTGCTCGAACAGGAGCGCCCCCGGATTGAGCCGCTGCACCGCCATCCCGATTGCCCCGACCTTCACCTCTTTCTTCAGGATTTTCTCCACTTCCGGTTGCAGCTTTCGCGCCAGTGACGAAACATTGATCAGCCCTTCCGACAACGCTTCCGAAATGAACGGTGATTGCCGGACCAGGTTCTCAACTACGCGTGCAACAGTGATCATTTGTTTAAAATTTCACAAAATGTTATATAATGTACAAATTTAGCAAAAAATTCCCGATTCGTACGCCTCCCCATAATTTTGCCGGACAATTCATAAAAGATGATGAAAGTCCTGAAATTCGGAGGTACTTCGGTTGGAAGCCCGCAACGCATGTGGGAAGTGGCGGATCTGATCAACGACGGCCAGCCCAAGGTGGTTGTACTGTCGGCTGTAGCCGGTACCACCAATAAGCTGGTCCGCATCGGCAACGCCCTTCAGGAAGGCAATCCCGGTGAAGCCGCCGCTTTGCTGCACGCACTGCGCGCGGAATACCTCGATTTTACCGAAGACCTTCTCCCCGCCGGATTCTATCAACTCCGGGCCAGGATGTTGCTCGACCAGCAGTTCGGCCGGATTGAAAGCCTCTTTGAAACCCCTTTTACCGCCAAAGAAGAAAAGATCATCCTCGCCCAGGGCGAATTGATATCAACGCAATTGTTCCAGTTGTACCTGGAGCATTCGGCCATCCCCTCCCGATTAATTCCGGCCTTTGAGTTCATGCGCCTCGATGCGCAGGGCGAGCCGGATATGCCCTTCATCAGGCGGGCTGTCGCCCAAACCCTGGACCGTTATGCAGGAGCGCCTTATTTCATTACCCAGGGTTATATCTGCCTGAACCATGAGGGCGAAATTGACAACCTGCAGCGCGGCGGCAGCGACTATACCGCTACCCTGCTGGGCGCTGCGCTCGACGCCGGCGAGATCCAGATCTGGACCGATATCGACGGCCTGCACAACAACGATCCCAGGGTGGTGAAGGATACTTACCCGGTGCGCAAGGTCTCTTACCGGGAAGCCGCTGAGCTTGCCTACTTCGGGGCCAAGATCCTTCACCCCACCTGCGTGATTCCGGCCGAACAGATGGACGTCCCCATCCGCCTGAAAAATACCATGGCCCCGCAGGCGCCCGGAACGCTGATCTCCGGGCAGTCGTCGGGCCGCCGGATCAGCGCAATCGCCGCCAAGGACGGCATCACCGCCATCAAGATCCGCTCCGGCCGGATGCTGAACGCTTACGGTTTCCTCCGCCGGGTATTTGAGGTGTTCGAACAGTTCAAGACGCCGATCGATATGATCGCCACCTCGGAAGTGGCCGTCTCCCTGACGATCGACAATCCCGCCCGCCTCGAAGACATCCTGCGCGAGTTGGCGCCCTTCGGCGAGGTCAGTTGCGACAGCGGCCAGAGCATCATCTGCATCGTCGGCGACCAGCTCAACGAAAAGGTCGGCGTTGCCCGCGACATCTTCGACGCCCTTGAGGACATCCCCATCCGGATGGTCAGCTACGGCGGCAGCAACAACAACGTCTCCGTGCTCGTTGCCGGAGAATACAAAAACCTGGCGCTGCAGGCCCTTCAGCGCGTCATGCTGAAACTGGAGCGGCTGGCGGTCAGTTGATGACAGTGATCAGTGATCAGTGGTCAGTGGTCAGTCTCCGCCCGCCGTAGCTTCAGCGGAGGAGGGGGTCAGTCTCCGCCCGGCAACTTCGCCGAAAGCTTCGTCGCCCGGTGGCCGTAGCTTCAGCGGAGGAGGGGGTCAGGGGTCAGTTTGCCGGCATAACGGCAGCCCGGCAGGCAACCATCCAACCATAAAACCATAAAAAGTTGGCAAGAATTTCGTTCATTTGCGGAGCTAAATGATGAAACCTTGACACCTTTTGACCATATAAGACCTTATTTTGACAGCGAAGTCAACCAGGCTTTGCACAACATAAAAGATCATCCGATCATCAAAGCCCTGCTCACCTTTTCGCTGGGCAATCTTCCGGAAGCCGAACAACAAGCAGCATTGCTGGATTGTCACTCCATCTACGACTTCCAGAGCAAAATCGTTTACAATGCCATTCAACAGGTATTGAGCCAGACTTCCGAAGGGTTCACCACCAGCGGCTTTGAAAAACTGGAAAAGGACACTTCCTACCTCTTCGTTTCCAATCACCGGGATATCATTCTGGATACGACGCTGATCAACGTGGCATTATACGAACACGGCCTGGTGATGACGGCTTCCGCCATCGGCGACAACCTCGTCCAACAGCCTATCCTGCTGGAATTGTCCAAACTCAACCGGAATTTCCTGGTCCAGCGCAGCCTGTCGCCCCGGGAAATGCTCCAGAGCTCGCGGCTCCTGTCCCAGTATATCCGCAAAAACCTGGTGGAAGACAACCGGTCCGTCTGGCTCGCCCAACGCGAAGGCCGCACCAAAGACGGGAACGACCTCACCCAGCAAGGCGTCCTTAAAATGCTGGCCATGGGATGCGCCCAAGGCGAGGACGTATGGGAATATTTCAAAAAGATCCGGATCGTGCCCGTTTCCATTTCTTATGAATTCGACCCAACGGACAAGCTCAAGATGCCGGAGCTCATGGCGAAATATTACGAACAGGAGTACATCAAATCCTCCAATGAGGACTTCAATTCCATCCTGAAAGGCCTGACCGGCCAGAAAAAACGGATCCACCTGGCCATCGGGAACATTCTAAACGCTGAACTGGATGAGATCGCTGATCAAAACGATCCGCAGAACAAAAAACTCCAGGATCTCGCCGAATTGATCGACCGCCGGATCTATGCGAACTACAAACTGTGGCCGTCCAACTACATCGCCTGCGACCTGTTCTTCCAATCGGATAAATACATGGCCCATTATACCGAAAGAGAGAAAAAACAATTCGAAAGGCGGATCGATAAACGGGTAGAACCTTACAACTGGCTGGCATTGAAGAATTTCCTGATGATGTACGCCAATCCGGTGGTGAACCTGGAGAAAGCGGGTTTGTGAGGAATCAATCGACCAATCGAATCAATCGAATCAATCGATCAATCAAATCAATTCCCATGCCTTTAGCCAATATCGCCCTGGTCGTAGCCGATTACGACGAAGCCATCGATTTTTACGTCCGGAAACTTGGATTCGTACTTGTGGAAGATACCGTATTGAGCCCGGTCAAGCGTTGGGTGCGGGTTGCGCCGCCGGACGGGGGCGACTGCTGCATCCTGCTGGCCAAAGCCGCCAATGACGAGCAAAAAAGCCGGGTCGGCAACCAGACCGGCGGACGGGTGTTCCTCTTCCTCCACACCGACGATTTCCGGCGGGATTACAACCGGTTTACCGCAGCGGGTGTGCGTTTTGTGCGGCCGCCGGCGGAGGAGCCTTACGGCACGGTCGCCGTTTTTGAGGATTTGTACGGAAATTTGTGGGATCTGATCGGGCCGGTTTCGGATTTTCATTCCGGAGAAGAACCCAATCTGGCCTGGAACGTCATTTAGGACCGCTGAAAGAATAACGGCATGGAATCCCGAAATTAACATTTTTGCACATCAAGGCTTCCAAATATCAACTCAACGGCATATCCCACCTGAGGTTATTGTACCTGACAGAAACCAACTGCCAGATCCGCTATAACGCCTGCCACGAGCGCGGCTGGTCGGACCTTTGGCTGTTGTCAATCGACGGCATTGACGCGGGTTACGGCGCCGTAAAAGGGCTGGATGACCTGTCGGCGCGCGACGCTGTTTTCGAGTTTTACGTCCTGCCGCCTTACCGGCAATACGCCCATCTCCTGTTCGAAGAACTGCTGCGGGCTTCCGGCGCCGCCCACGTCGAATCCCAGACCAACGACCTGCTCACGACGGCCATGTTGTACGAATTTGCTGACGGCATCCGTTCGGAAGTGGTGCTGTTTGAAGACCACGCGACCACCAGTCACCAGCACCCGGATGCCGTTTTCCGCCGCAAAAACCCCGATGACCAGGTTTTTGGCCACCAGGCCGAGCCCGTCGGTGACTTTATCCTGGAGCAAAACGGCGAAATTGTCGCCTCAGCCGGATTCCTGCTCCACTACAACCCGCCGTTTGCCGACCTGTACATGGAGGTCCGTGAGGATTGCAGGCGGCAAGGCCTGGGCAGCTTTATCATCCAGGAAGTGAAAAAAGCCTGTTATGAGGCCGGGCGGGTGCCGGCTGCCCGGACCGGCATCCATAACCGCGCTTCAAGGGCGACGCTGAGCCGGGCGGGCATGCGGGTTTGCGGGTATATGCTGGCGGGGGAGGTGAAAGATAAGGATCGCTGAATAAATAAGTGTCGCTTTCGACAGACAAGGCATTTTGGTCCTAACCAAGGCGACCCCGCCGAGGCGGGGCGAGCTTAGCCATAGCTAAGTGAAGCGGTTCCTCAACGCAGGGTAGGGGCAAAAGGCCTCCTGGAAAAGTGGACAGTTATTTTTGCAGCGGTCCTAAAAGGCGTCGGACACTTCATGGGGCAGAGGTGTCCGACGCGTAACCCGGTTAATCTTTGATGATCACTATCCGTTTGACGGATACCGATCCATCTTTTTCCCATAATCGGATATGGTAAACACCCGGTGGCCGGTTGCTCAGATCGAAACGGACCAGGTTGCCGGTCGCAGGATCGATTTGCTCATGGGCAACCCGCAGAGCTGGTACTTGATGTAGCCGCTTTCGTCGGCAGAGGCGCCCGGCGTGTAACAACCGGCGGCCATCAAGGTGAAGTTACCGGCGCCCAGGTCAAAATCCCCTTCGTTGCCGTTGGTGCAACCGATCCCGTCAGGCACCGACATCCAGCCGCAGGGCAGGCCTTCCACGGTCACATTCGAAGTGCAGGAGGCTGTGTTGTGTACGGTCACAGTTACCGGCACGATCTCACCCAACGCATCGCAGGAAATGGACGGCGGATCGGCTTCAAACCCGGCCACAGCGCAGTTGTCGGTCCCCGTTGCCATGCCTTCAGGATCCAGTCGGATGGAGCCCTCGCCATTGAAGGTGACGGTAATATCCGAGCAATCCACTTCCGGGTCCAGGTTATCTTCAACGGTCACGATAGCCGGGCAGGTCGAAGTATTGTTATTCACATCCGTCACGGTCAGGGTAACGGTATTTACGCCCAAATCCCCGCAACTGAAGGACTGCCCGCTGAGGACTGCCGACTGAACCCCGCAGGCATCACCGGAGCCGTTGTCCACCGCAGCCGCCGTAGTGGAGCCCGTTCCGTTTTCATCCAACTCCACGGTCACGTCCCGGCAAAGGGCCGTCGGGGCAACATTGTCCTCCACGGTGACCATATAAGTGCAGGGCGTTTCGTTTCCGTTTACATCCCCTAACGTGACCGTGATGGGAAAAGCCGGGCCAATTTCATTGCAGGTATAAAAAATGGGGCCCGTATAGGAAATGGAATTATCCATTCCGCAGTTGTCCGACCGACTGCCCAACGCTCCGTTAAAAGCCGGGTTGGTCGAACCTATGCCCTCGCTGTTGAGCTGAACCGTGATATCCTGGCAATTGACCACAGGCGGGATATTGTCTTCAACAGTGACCGAAGCCGTGCAACTCGAAGTATTTCCATTGTTATCCGTCACAGTCAGGGTCACGGTATTCGCGCCGACATCCTCGCAGGTGAATTCGGACGGGCTCAGGGATTTGTAGACCACGATTCCGCAACCGTCGGACCACCCTTGTTCCAACTCAGAAACCGAAAGCGCATACGGTTGATTCAGGCCGACGGACACTTCCAGTGGGCCGGTCTTGCAGGCCACAACCGGCGCCACGTCGTCGAGCACGGTCACTGCAAAGTTGCAATCATCGTACAGGCCGTTGGCGCTGAGGACCCTGAACACAGGGGTGTACAAGCCGATATTGGTACAATCAAAGGAGATGGAGGATTCAAAGTGCTGGCTGGGGCCGAATCCAACCGCAAACCCTGTTGTTTTCCCTTCGCCGGGCGCTACGACGCTGTTGTTGTCGACTTCGCTACCGGTGAGGGTGTATGACCCGTTTTCGAGAGTAACCGTGACATCCTTGCACCGGGCTGTTGGGCCGTAACCCCTGAATACGTATTTGACATAGCCGCTTTTCGGATTGCCGGTATTCCCCTGGGATAATATTTCCCTGAAGTCATCCACATCACTGGGGTGTACATAGCCGCCGTCGCCGCCTTCCATGACAAACTCGATCAACCCGGTGGCGTCGGCAGGGATAATATAATCCTGTTTTTCCCCCTGGAAAAGAAAATGTCCGTTCGGGTCGATCTGATGGACATAACCGTCGGCCGACAGGTTGGATTGCGCTTGCAACATAAAGGTGTAAAGCAGGAAAACCGGGCAAAGCAGCAGGATTTTTGTAATTGGATGCTTCATGTCTGAATGAAATTTGCTCGAGCATTCGCTCTTTTTCAAAGAGGCCGTTGAATAACAGGACAGCCGACGCTAAGCGCATCAGACTGCTGAACAGCTGAGGCTGATCGGAATTATCCAGCGATCATATAGGTCATGGAGCAAAGATGCGGGTGTCCGACTTTCAAAAACCGGACATATTCTTTCAAAAACCGGACATTTTGCCGGGTCGGCGCGCCGGAAAGCGGCAGAATTGTGTTGAGGCCGGCGCCTGGTATCCTCTCACGCGCTCACCCCCTTCCCAGGTCTTTCAACTTTTTGGCATAAGCCCTGAGGATCCTGCGCTGATAATCGTTCGGATGATTTTTGGATTCGCCGGTCGTGGAGCGGAAATCCTGGGCGAAGAACTCCATGGGATAGCCCCTGGCTTTGAATTTTTTTCGCCACCACCAGATGGTGAGCCGCAGGAAAAAACGGTTGAAGGCGTCGCCCCATTTCCCGGGAAACAGCCCTTCGGTGATGCGTTTGAGCGTGGATCGCCGGTTGTTGATCTCGCCGTTGAGGTGGATGGCCGGGTAGGCATTGGGCAGGAAATCGTTCAGCCAGGCGTTGCGGTCGAAGAACATCCGATGGGGTAGGGTGCCGTAAAGCGGGATCACGGTGACGCTTTCAATGGCGGTGAACAGGTTCTTGTCCTTCAGCTCCAGCTCGTCCTCATCCAGAAAATAATTCATGCAGAACTGGTGCTGAAGGCCCGCCAGATAGGTCAGTTTCTTGAAAAAATGCAGCAGGCTCCGGCAGATCCACAGCCGGCCCGAACGGGTGATGATGAAAAAATCGATATCCGCCTTGTCGTCGGCCGACCATTTGGACAAAGACCCGGAGATGGCTACCCCTCTGACGAACGGAAACTGGCTGATGATCTGCGCATTCCGCCGCGCTTTTTCCATCAGCCTGCTGGAGATGACGCGCTTTTCTTCCCGTTCTTCCACCCATTTTTTTTGCTTGCCGACCAGAAAATAATGCCCGTACCGATGGATCGAGCCTTCATCCAACAGCTTCGCAAGCGCCCTGTCCAGGTCATCTCCGCTCACCTTCAGGCTGCAGAAACGAGCAATCTCTTCCCTGTTCAGCGGAAAGGAAAAGACCTCAAAATACAGGAGCGTTTTGATGATTTCCTGTTGTAATCTCTCCATCTGGTTCAACCCCATTGTAAAATGCCTTTAAAGATATGCCATATCGTTCGGAAAATGATCTGCAATTCGAGCCCTAACGACCAATTGTTGATATAAAAAAGGTCGAGCCTGACCCTGCCGCGCAATTTATGGGGGGTGTTGATCCGGCCTTCGTACCCCCGGATCTGGGCCAGCCCGGTAATGCCCGGTTTTACCAGATGCCGCAGGTGGTATTGTTCGCCCAGCATCCTGGAAAATGCTTCGTGGTCGCTGAGCATATGGGGCCGGGGGCCGACAAAGCTCATCTTTCCGGACAATACATTGAAGACCTGCGGGATTTCATCCAGCTTGCTGTCCCGCAAAAAGCGGCCCAGCCGGCTGATGCTGGCCGGATGACCGGAAATCCGCGTTTTCATGGTCCGGAATTTGTAACAGTTGAAGATCCTGCCGTTCAACCCCACCCTTTCCTGTACAAAAAATACCGGCCACCCGGTATCCAGCAGGACCAGCAGGCATAACAGCGGAAACAACCAGGGGAATACGGCAACCACGATCAGCATGGACAGCCAAAGGTCGAGTATCCTTTTCATTTGAGACATATATGGTGAAAAAGGTTCAGGTGCATAACGCCCGAGGCTGCCGTTGCCGGCAGGTCGTTCATCCGGCATTTGGAACGGCCGTTCAGGTATTTGAGCGCGCCTGGTCTGCATATCGGTCGATTTTCATGAAAACAGATAGGAAAAAAGCAATGAACACAACGCCCCGCTGCCGCTCAATCACCCCTTCGATCAAAGCGAACAGGATCAGCGCAACCAGGAAAAACAGAAAAGGCAATCGCCAATCCCCGGACGGCGCCGATCGCCACGCCATGACCAGCAACCAGATCCAGGCCGCCAGGGCCGGAAGGCCCGATTGTACCGTCAGCTCCATGAATTGGTTGTGGAAATTATAACCCAGATATCCCGTATCGCCCCGATAAGGATTGCCGTGATACAGGTTGTGGTCCACGATCATCCTGTTCATCTCCGACCGGGCGTCCCCGATCCCTTCTCCCGTCAACCAGGCGCCGTGGTCCTCCAGCGTTTCCAGCCCAAGCCGCAGGAACAACAACCGCAGGGTCAATCCGTTGAACGGCGTATCCCACGAAAATCGCTCCTGCTCCAATACCCCAAAATTGGAATGCCAGACCTGTGAGAATCGCTCCCGGGAAAATCCCGTAAACCAGATCCCCGCCGCCAGCGACAACACCAGGACCATCCACACCAGCGGCTGCAGCCCCGGCATGCCTTTGTTCAGGAGGCTCTCGGCCAGTTTGAACAGGAAAAAGCCGACCGCCAGCAGCAGAAAAAGCCGGGAAGAAAGCAGCAGCAGACCGGCGGCCAGAAAAAGCACCGCTCCGCTCCGGAAAGCCTTTGTTTCGAGGATTTTGTGGGCCCCAGATGCCGGCTTGAGGAACAACAATGCCGCGAAAAGGTAAAAGGAGAAGTACAGGGCGTTGAACTGATTGAGCGGACGCCCCAGGGAATGGTAGAAGAATATGGCCGGCTCTCCGCTGGCCAGATAGCCGTTTCCGGCGTAGATCAGGCACCAGCCCAGCCCGAGCAGGCAACCGGCTGTCAGACCGGCGGCCGCTTTTCCCGGCGAACTGCCGTCAACCGACCCGTCCATGGCGATCAGAACCGGCAACGCCAGGAGCGCACTTTTTGTGGTCAGCACATCCAACCCGTGGTGAAGGTCTGCCGTCCACAACAAGGAAATGGCCTGGAGGGCATACAGCGCCGCAAAGGGGTAGACCCAGCGCAGGCGGACCGCCCGGCGGAACCTCCCCGGGAGATCGGGTTGGAGGATTACGGCAAGCAGGTAAAGCAAGAGGACCATCCCGTTGAGCCGCTGCGAAAAACACAGCGAGAACGGAATGCCTGCCAACAGCCACTGACTTGCTTTTTGTACCATTAGTTCTTTCTTTTCAACCTGTTTTCGGTTATCGCCGGCTTTCGTCCATCACTTTGAAAAAAAGCTTTTCCATCCGGTCTACGATTACCGGCCACTGGTAATCGGTTTGAATCTTCCGGAAATTGGCTTCCGTCCAGCCTTCAGGCGCCGCCTGGCGCTCAAAATTGCTGATGATCTGACTGACCTCGCGGCTGTCCCGGAAATAATAGGCATCCGGCCCGAGCACCGCCGCATTGAAATCGTTGCGATGGGCGCAAATGGGGACCCGGCAGGCCATCGCTTCCAGCAATGACGGGTTGGTGCCCCCTACGCTGTGCCCGTGCAAATACAGGCCGGCGTAAGCCCGGAGGCTGTCCAGGACCGGCTTGTCGTAAATCGGCCCCGGAAACCGGATCACCGGCGATGCGTACCTGCCGGTCAGCCAGGCCCCGTACCGGTTGCCGGCATTGCCGATCACGATCAGCGGACGGGCGCAATCGCTGTTTCGATGGCCTTCCAGAATGAGCTCAAGGTTGTTCTCGGGGACGAACCTGGAAATGGCCAGCAGGTAATTTCCGGGCTCCAATCCCATTTTTTCCAGGTGCTTCAGATCGGGTTGGATAGCCGTTTCGGCGCCGTAGGCGATCAGTTCGGAGTGGCAGCGGTAGGTTTCCCGGGTATAGTTTTTGATCACCGGCGAATCGGCGATGAGGGCATCGGCCCGCCGGGCCACCAATTTTTCCATCCACTTCAGGAATTGCCTGACGGGATAATTGTATTTGCTCCTTTTCCATTCCAGGCCGTCCAGGTGAACGATGTTGCGGGCATCGGCCGGCCACACGGGGTACCAGACCGCACTGCTCGTGTAGCCCAGTTGAAGGAGGACATCGAATTTCCGGCGGCGGGCATCGCGCAGGCAATTCAGGTCATAGATGAACTGGCCGAACGCGCCCAGCCGGTTCTCCGGATCTTGCCGGCGGATCAGCCGGACGCCGCGCCAGGAATCAGCTGCATAAGGGTGAAGGCTGGAAATGTATACCCCGACCTGGTGGCCTTTGCGGACAAGTCCGCAGGCCAGGTACTCGGCAAATTGCTCGTAGCCTCCGTAATGGTTTGGAATCCCGCGACACCCCAATATGCCGATATGCAGGCGGCGGCTTCCGTTCTGTTCTGTCATACCCTGTCTTTTGGTCAAACCGTCGCCGTTGCAGGGCGCGCGTACCGGCAAGTTGGATGGAAACCGTGCGGCAAGGGCCGAAAACCGGACCTTATCGCGTGTTTAGCCCATCAGTTCCTGGCCGTTGCGCTGCCAAACAAGGCATTCTTGATTTTGACCGCCGGATCGTAAATCCTGGCGATCAGGCGTTTGACGGGTTGGCCGGAATCGACGAACCAATCCGTTGTTCGAGGCTTTTCGATATGATGCTGATGCAGGGAGTAGGCATAACCGGCGATCGAGGTGCGGTAACGGCCTTCCGGAAACCGGATGCGGTCATAACCGTGAAGGGTATAATTCCTCGTTTGCTGAATCACCAGGCGGTTGAACGGTACGCCGATTTCCTTGCTTTCTCCGGAGCGGAGATCTTTAAGTTTCAACTGTCCGCCGTGTTCGGGCAGCCAGTCTTTATTGAGGTAGAAGAGAATGTTCAGGTTCCTGTACCAGAATTTATGCAGCGGGTGGTAATTGAAGTCGAGGTGCATGTCCAGAAAACTGCCTGCCTTGCCCTGGTGCAGGCCGCCGCCGTGGAATTTTTCATCCATGAAGACCCCTTCGTTGGTAATATAACGCAGGAAGTGCTGGAATTGATCAGACAGCAGATCGTCATAATAGGCCTGGAACCGCGGCGAGAGCATCCAGAATTTCGACTTCTCGAATTTGTTGGCCGCGAAAACGTAGTCCCTGCTTTTGGTCTCCAACTCCGGAATCTCGGCATGCAGCGCCTCGATCTCAGCCGGATCGCAAATACCGTCGATCACCAGGTGCGGAAACGGTTTGGCCAGCAAATATTCGAGGCGGTACTGTTCTTTGTTTGATTCGAGGAGGTCGAAACGAAGCATTTTCTACTTTTTCTGGTCACAAAGTAAAACATTCTTGTATGCCGCAAATGTCATTCGTGCTGCAATTTCCCAATTATATTCCCGGCGTATCCGGTCGGCTAAATGGGGATTGACGGGCGAATGCCACGCTTCCAGGATGGCTTTCCGGATGGATTCGGGGTCGCCGGGATCACAGTACCACGCGTCTTCTCCAAAGTATTCCCGCACGTCGCCGCGGTCTCCCACCACGATATTGCAACCCGACGCGGCGGCTTCCAGGGAGGTCAGTCCCGTGGTCTCAAACCAGCTGGGCAGCACATGGACCCTGGCCTGCAGATAGTATTCGTGCAACCGGTCGTTGGGCACAAAACCCTCGAAGTGCACCTCCGGGCCGGCTGCCTGCCGGCACGCCCGGTAATACCCCTGCTGGTTTCTGGCGGGATTGCCGACCAGCTTCAGCGGGATCCCCGTACCGTTCATGGCGCGGATGAGGTTGAGGTGGCTTTTCCGGCCTTCGATCCGGGATACGCAGAGGACTGAATTGCGCCGTTGGCCGGCCTCCGGGAAAAACCGGGCGGCATCCACAGCGTTGGGGATGACGGCATGCTCCTTTTCCAGGGCAAAATCCCGGGCCAGCCGCCGGTACTCGCTGGCTGAATTGGGCAGCAGGCAGGCCGCTCGCTCCAGGATGCGCCGGATGGACCGGCGATGACCCCGCCAGAGGAATTCATACGAACTCAACCGCTCGCCTTTCAGCATCCATTTGCCGGCGGTCTTCAGGTATTCAACGGCATTGTAGGAGAAAAAACGGTTGGCCAGCCCGATCAGGTCGCGGCGGTGGTATCGGTCGTATTCCCGGTAATCGACGTAAATGGTCGAAACGACAAAGGGTTTGTCCGACCGGTTGAGGTGGCCGAGGATATCCTCCGGGTCGATGATGTTGAAAAAATGGAGGAGATCGTACCGGGCGTAATCCGGCTCAGGCGGGTTGACGTCGACCGTAACGCCGAGCTTGCGCAGTTCCCCGGCCGTCCGCAATACTTGTATGGTGTCTCCGCCGGGATCGTCCGTGAGGTTGGGGCGGGTCAGCATCAGGATTTCCATTTTCGCCCCGGATTATGGATGTATTCCTTGTTGAACTGGGAAAAAACGGGCAAAAACGCCAGCACCCAGATCAGGTACTCGTAAATATTGGTCAGGTAACTGCCGGTGAACTGGTACACAAACACAAAAATGAACAGGGCGAAACGGTAGTAATTGCTGTAGACCCTGGTGTAAAAGAACAGCCCGATCTCGGCCACCAGGCGAGCCGCCGCTCCCAGTATGCCGAACGTGGCCAGCGTTTCGGCCATCGCATTGGGGATCCGGACGACATCCGCCCAGGCGCCTTCGTAGTTGTAATAATTGACGATGATGTCCTGCCCGACTTCCTTGATCTGACCCAGCCCCGCACCGAGCAGGTAGTTGGTCTTCTCCAGGATCTTCCAGGCCAGTACGAAGGCTTCCCAGGTCCGGCCGTTTGCGGAGGTGTCGTAGCCGTTCGCGATCATGTCAATGCGTTCGGCCAGCGGGTTGTTCGGCAGCAGGTAGAAAGCGGCAAGGCCCAGCCCGATCAGCCCAAGTGCGAGGTAAAAAGTGGCGAAGAACAATTTCCGAAGCCTGATCAGTTTGAAAAAATGCAAAAAGATGACCAGCAAAACCGCGATCATCAGGCCGCCGATCACGCCGAAAGACAGGGAAAATACCAGGGAAACCGTCAGCAGGCATAGCGCTGCCAGGTACTTATAGCCCTCCGAAAACATATAGGCCAGAAAATAATACAGCACCACCGGCGCCAGTTGAAACGCGTAAAAGGACGGCTCATAGACCAGCATTTTCAGCCTGGGAATGGTCGGGATGGCGGGGTGAATAGGCTCCAACGACCAGAAGATCTGCTTGCCGGCTGCCGTAAGGAAAAACAACAGGGCGACCCCGGTGAAGAGGGCATTGTAGGTGGCGATCGTCCTGAAATAAAGCGCAGGCTTTTTGATGTGCTGCCGGAGGAAATGATAAATCCAGACGGTGAATATCGCGGCCGAACTGAACAGGAAATACGACCGCAGATAGCTGGACCGGTCGGCTCCGTGGGTCAGGTAAAACCACGTCAGGGGCAGGCTCAGGGCCAGGTACCAGATGATCGCCCTCAGGTTTCGCTGTTTGGCCAGGAATAACAGGAATAAAGGCGTCAGCAGCGTCGTGTACAGCAAGCCGGCCGGAAGGAAAACGGTATTCAGAAAAAAGAAGGCGACAACGGAAAAATTCTCAATTGTCAATGCCCTGTCAAAACCTATGCGTTCCATCAGGTCCTTAATGATAATTCCTGCCAAAAGTAGGTATATTACCCGATCTTCCGCCGACAAAGGTGCAAAACGTCCGGGAAAAATGCACCTCCATCAAAGCCGTATATTTGCTCCGGACTTCTAAAATCGGATCGAACTGGAAATGGAAAACACTGACGTACTTTCCTGGAAAGATATCCGGGATCATTTGTTGTGGTGGCTCAGGCTGGCGGCCCGCAGCCTGTCCTTTGCGCGGGATGTGATGACCCGGTACAAGAGGATAAGCTGGCCGCTCATGCTGGTCGGCGCGGGCCTGGCCGTCGGGGCCTTATACCTGAAGTCGAAAGTCTTTACCATGACCACCACTTACGTATACGGCGACCTCCATCCCAAAATATTCGGGGATATGATCGACAAGCTCAATGCCCTGATCTGGGACAACCGGACCGGCAAAGCAGCCGAAGTGACCGGCCTGACGGAAGAACAAGCCGGGCAACTCCTCCGGTTTGAGGTCACGGACAGCCGGGGGAGGCCACTGTCCAATAACTATACCCTGCACAAAGAACCGCTCATCCTGACGGTCGATATGCGGCGAGCCATTGACGAGGACAGCCTGCGAACCGCAATCTCCAGCTATTTTAACGGCAATCCGTTCACCGCCGACCGGATGGAGATGAAGAAAAAACTGCTGCGGGACGAATTGACCTTTATCGACGGCAAACTGGAAACCATCGATACCGTACTCACCAATTTGTACGCAGGGGATACGACCCCGGCGCCGGCGGAAAAAGGGATCACCGTAGAATCGTCAGAAGGTAAGAACGCCTACGAGCTGCTGAATTTTTCCAGGGAACTGATGAAACGGAAGACCGAGATCGAGAACAACCTGTCCTTCCCGGAAAACGTCATCCCCATCGACAATTTTCTGGTATTGCCCAAGGCGCGCATGACTCCCGTTTCCCTGGCAAAATCCGCGGTTGCCGGTGCAGTGGCCGGCTTCCTGCTCGCCGGGCTTTTCCTGCTGTTCCGGATCCATGTGGCGGTGTTGGTGGGGGAGAATGGGGATTGAGGAATCGAGGAATCGAAAAATTGGACCGATTAAGTCGATTAATCCGAATGATTGGATTAGGCTGACCAACTGACGGACGCCCCAATCGGAACAATCGAACAATCGAACAATCGAATCAATCGAATTAATTGAGGAATCGAAAAATTGGACCGATTAAGTCGATTAATCCGAATGATTGGATTAGGCTGACCAACTGACGGACGCCCCAATCGGAACAATCGAACAATCGAACAATCGGAACAATCATTTATTGAGGAATCGAGGAATTGAGGAATCGAGGAATCGAAAATTGGACCGATTAAGTCGATTAATCCGAATGATTGGATTAGGCTGACCAACTTCGGAACAATCGAACAATCGAACAATCGGAACAATCATTTATTGAGGAATCGAAAAATTGGACCGATTAAGTCGATTAATCCGAATGATTGGATTAGGCTGACCAACTGACGGACGCCCCAATCGGAACAATCGAACAATCGAACAATCGGAACAATCGAGGAATCGAAAAATTGGACCGATTAAGTCGATTAATCCGAATGATTGGATTAGGCTGACCAACTGACGGACGCCCCAATCGGAACAATCGAACAATCGAACAATCGGAACAATCATTTATTGAGGAATTGAGGAATTGAGGAATCGAAAAATTGGACCGATTAAGTCGATTAATCCGAATGATTGGATTAGGCTGACCAACTGACGGACGCCCCAATCGGAACAATCGAACAACGCCGAACAATCGGCGGAACAATCGAATCAATCGAGGAATTGAGGAATCGAAAAATTGGACCGATTAAGTCGATTAATCCGAATGATTGGATTAGGCTGACCAACTGACGGACGCCCCAATCGGAACAATCGAACAATCGGAACAATCGATTAATCCGAAATTGAGGAACTGAGGAATTGATCGAACAATCGAACAATCGAATCAATCGAAAAATTGGACCGATTAAGTCGATTAATCCGAATGATTGGATTAGGCTGACCAACTGACGGACGCCCCAATCGGAACAATCGAACAATCGAACAATCGAACAATCGAACAAATTGAATTGAGGAATTGAGGAATCGACCGGATTAATCCGAATGATTGGATTAATCGACCAATTGGACGGAACAATCGATTAAGTCGATTAATCCGAATGATTGGATTAGGCTGACCAACTGATGACGCCCCAAATCGGCCGCCCAATCGAACAATCGAACAATCGGAACAATCATTTATTGAGGAATCGAGGAATCGAAAAATTGGACCGATTAAGTCGATTAATCCGAATGATTGGATTAGGCTGACCAACTGACGGACGCCCCAAATCGAATCAATCGAAAAATCGAATCAATCGAACAATCGAACAATCGGATCAATCGAACAATCGAATCAATCGAATCAATCGAATCAATCGAACAATCGGAACAATCGAACAATCGAATCAATCGAACAATCGAATCAATCGAACAATCGAACAATCGAAAAATCGAACAATTAAAAAACCGCCTCTGGCGGCAGATCCTGGCCAATTTCCTGTCTTTAGGCCTGCTCAAGGCGACTGACGCGGTCGTTTTGATCCTGCTGATCCCGTATATTGTCGGTAAGGTCGGCATTGTCAATTACGGCATGCTGGCTTTCGTGACGGTGTTTCTGAATGCCGGCAAAACCCTGGTGGATTACGGGTTTCAGATCAGCGGTGTCAGGTTGGTTGCTCTGGCCCGGGAACGAAGCGGGCAACTCTCCGCGCTGTTTTGGAATATCCTGTACGCCCGGCTGGCGCTGTGCCTGGCATTTACCCTCGCGGTGGGCATCGCCGTCCAATTTATACCTTATCTGAAGGCCAGGGAATGGGTTTTTTACCCGGGGTTTCTGTTGCCGCTCGGACATGTCCTGTTTGCCGACTGGTTTTTTATAGCGGTGCAGAAAGCCAGGGTCATTGCCTGGGCCAACCTGGGGGTCAAGGTTTTGTATGGCTTGCTGGTGCTGGCGGTCATCCGGAAGCCGGAGGATTTTATCCTGATCCCGGCCTTGCAGGGGCTGGCCGGACTGGCGGCGGGCGTGTGGATCGTGTTTGCTGCCGCGCGGCAGTACGAACTGACGTGGACGCCTCCTGACAGCCGCCGTATCCTGGGCTTTATCCGGTCCGATTTCAGGTTATTCCTGTCCAACCTTTCCGTTGAATTCAATACTTCCTACAGCATTCTCATGCTCAATCTCCTGACGACGGACAGCCTGACGGGCTATTTCCAGGTGATGAACAAACTGGCCCAACCCCTGCGGTTCCTGCTGGTGATCTTCTCGCAGGCGATCTTCCCGGTTGTTTGCCGCAAGGCGGCCGAAGGGTGGTCGGCTGCCGTTCATTTTTTAAAGCGGGCTTACCTCTTTTTTTGCGGTCCTGCCCTGGGCGCTATCCTGTTGACCGTGATTTTTGCGCAACCGCTCCTGTCCGTTTTTGCGGGCCGCTCGGACGCTTTTCTGGTGGATAATTTCAGGCTCTACCTCATTGTTCCGGTGCTGGTATTGCTCAACGTACCGGCCACCCAACTGCTGCTGGCCTACGAGCGCAAAACAGCCTATACCGCGGTCTTCCTGTCGGCAATGGCGGTCAAAATCCTGTCGGATTACCTGATGATCCGGTATTGGGGGCTGCGCGGACTGGTCCTTTCCTGCCTGATGGTCGAAGCCTGGACCCTGCTGGGGTTGTGGTTGGCTTCCATCCTGGGCAACAACCGCATGGCGAAGTCGGGCCAGGCGCTAAAAGTGTAAAGGCACTTTCAATTTTGCATTTAGAAAGGAAGGGGCTTTCGGGGTTTTGTTTCTTTGCAATCAATGGTGCGATCATACCTTAACCCTGTTGAAAATTGCAAAAATGCCTTCTGTTTATGTGCTCATTCTAAATTACCTGACCTACAGCGAAACGATTCGGTATGTGGCGGAGCTCAAGCGCCAGCAGGGGATTTCCCTGTCGATACTCGTCGTGGACAACTGTTCGCCCAATAATGCTTACGCCGCCCTGCAGGAGGCCTTTAACTCCGATCCGGCGGTTGACCTGATCCGGACCCATCGCAACGGGGGATATGCCTTCGGCAACAACGCCGGCCTGCGCCGCCTGTCCGGCAAGCCGTTCGATTATCTGCTGATCTCCAACAACGATATCCGGCTGGATGACGAACAGCTGATCCTCCGGTTGGTGGAAGCCTACCGCGAATTGCCTTCAGCCGGGTTTGCCGCACCGCGCATGATGGTCGGCGGCGTGGAGGACCGCAAACACGAAGCCTGGAAACTGCCCCGATTCCGCGATGATCTGCTGGCCTCCCTGCGCACCTTGTACACCCTTGCCGACCTGGCGGGGATGACCAACCGATACCGGTTTCCGGACCGGGATCACGGCGCCCGGCAGGTGGATTGCCTGAACGGTTCCTTTTTCCTGGGCAGCCGGGAGGTGTTCCGTCTCATGGGGCCTATGGATGAAAATACCTTCCTGTACGGGGAAGAATCCATCATGGGACAAAAAATAAAAGCGCTTGGCCTGAAGAATTATCTGGTCCGGTCCCTGCGGTTCCACCATGACCTGGGCGGGACGACCCGGAAGATAAAGTCGGTTGCCCGGTTGCAGCGCTATTGGCTGGAAAGTGCGGTATATTACCAGAAAACATACAATGGGATGGGCCCGGCGGGAGCGGCGATGCTGCGATTCCTTTATTGGTGCTGGACGGCGGAAACCCGGCTCTGGCATTTGTTCATCGGGCAAAAAAACAAAACCCGGCGCCAACATTTGACGCCGGGCCTTTCGGCTTACACTAAGGAGAAAAAAGTGTAAAATCCTGCATACACGCTACATTAATTATTCTTTCCGGGGCGGTTAGAAAAAGCCGGCGCGTCAAAGCGCCGGCTCATGTATATTACACCTAAAACCCTAAACAAAAAATTGGATCCATTCAGAAAGAGTCACGCTTTTCTTCAATCTTCACCTGTACAACCCCGGAAAGAAAACCCGTGTTCGGTCCGGGATCAAAATTTTTTCAAAAAGAAGCAATTTTTTTTTCTCAGGCGGAAATGCAAGGCAGAAACCGAACATCCGCGAGGGGATTTTCCTTTTAAAAGGGAAGCGCTTGCGCTATTGCTAACCAAAAAATAGCCTTATGAAATTCCTGATTAATTTTTTGCTGATTGCCCTTTTCCCGTTTGTGATCAAACAGGGCGATGCGGGGGTTGCGGAAGATAACAAGGTCTATTGCAACGCCCGTTATGATTTTTGCATCGAATATCCCGAAAAATATTTCTCCGCTGCAGTTGAGGCGGACAACGGCGACGGCATCACCCTGCCTACCTTCGACGGCGCCGGCCGGGTGGCTGTGTTCGGTTCGTTCAATGTCATGAACTGGAGCCTTGAGGACATTTACTATTTCAATTTTGAGGCTGCTGTTCGCGAAAACCCGGAGGTGAAGACCGTGGAAAGCCACTTGGATGGCGACCAGGGCGATGTGACCATGCAGGTGGGCAATGAGACCCGGTTCTTCCGGATCTGGCGCCTGAAAGATACCTACGTGACCATGGAGATCGATGTGGATAAAGGCCGGGAAGTGCTGCTGGAAGACCTCAAAAAATCAGTGGTATTTCACCGCAATTCCTGATAAACGCGGCGGCCGGTCGATGCCTTTAATCGGCCGCTTGCCGAAATATTGGCCCTAAACGGCATATTTTTTTTACCCCTTGATCGAAAATTCGTTCATTTGTGATCCTTAAAAATCACAAACGCTGGAGAATGATCACGATCATTTTGGTAGTGCTGACGGGAATTATCTCGTACCAGGCCTTCAACAACCCTGAGTTCAAAGCGAAACTCCTTTTTCACCCGGTTACAATCCAGAACCAGGGAGAATGGTACCGGTTCATCAGTTCCGGCTTTATCCATTCCGATTGGGGGCACTTGTTCATCAACATGTTTGTATTGTACCAGTTTGGCCAGATCGCCGAAGGCATGTTCGACTACATCTTCGGCGACCTGGGCCACCTGGCCTATATCATTTTCTATTTGTCGGCCATCGCTATGGCTTCCCTTCCTTCCTATTTCAGGTACCGCAACAATTACGGATATGCCGCTCTTGGGGCTTCCGGCGCTACTTCGGCGCTGGTTTTTGCCTATATCCTGTTTGCGCCCTGGGAATGGTTTGTTTTCCCGCCCGTCCCCGCCATTGTCTTCGGCGTGTTGTACCTCCTGTATTCCTCTTATATGGACAAAAGAGGGGGCGACAACATAGGCCACAACGCCCACTTCTGGGGCGCCGTATACGGATTGGCCTTCATCCTGCTGTCGATCCTGTTGTTCAAACCGGTGCTGTTCCCGGTGATTTTGGATAATCT
This sequence comes from Lewinellaceae bacterium, assembly GCA_020636325.1. Classification (GTDB taxonomy): domain Bacteria; phylum Bacteroidota; class Bacteroidia; order Chitinophagales; family Saprospiraceae; genus JACJYC01. The sequence goes on along the minus strand of JACJYC010000017.1, from coordinate 58,500 downwards.
GATGCAAGGACCTTGGAAGTGAGAGCTGGATGCTTCCACGCCTTCGCTCTTGAGGAGCTATGGCGGACGGGGGATGCTGGATACTGGTGACTGGATGCTGGTGACTGGATACTGGATACTGGCAAACTGATCGGAGGCGGCGGTATTTCGGATTCATCCGGTCAAATGCTGGCGTTCAACGGATTGCAGGAATTTGTTGAGCTTTTTCCCAAGAATGACAATCATTTCGTGGAGCTTATCGTACAAATCCTTGTCGTCCAGGGATCTTGTCTCAAACAACGTTTCCAGGTGATCCAATGTCTCATCGTTGGAGGATAGGGAATAAACCAGAAATTTGATCCAATCCCCTTTGTATTTTCGCCTGCCGTACCCTTCAACAATACAGGATCTCACCGTTTTCGCCGATTTTCGGATTTGCCGGCCTGTTTCATAAATTTCAAAATCTGGCAGTTTTTCCAAAGTCATCCGATGGACGGCAATAGAAATATCTCTGGATAATCGCCAGATTTCCAATGATTTGTAGCTCATTTTGTAGGTATTCAGAGTTAGCGCAAAATCAAATATCCAACCACCGGATCCCAACATCAACCAAAAAATATCCGGTATCCAGTCTTTCAGTTGGCTCCATAGAAATCCCTTTGGGACAGTTGGCAGTCTTCAGCGTCAACCAGCCACCACGCCGATGCCCCATCCAGCATCTAGTATCAAGTATCCAGCATCCAGCATCTAGCATCCAGCATCAAGTATCTAGCATCTAGTATCAAGCATCTAGCATCCAGCATCTAGTATCTAGTATCAAGTATCTAGCATCCAGCATCCAGCATCATCACTTTACAGGCTTCAACACCCCATTCTCCTCCACCACCACAAACGCCGTATCAAACCCGGCAGCCCTGGCTACAGACACGGCCCGCTGGGCATCGTCCAGCGTGGAGAAGCCGCCGATGTACTTGACGGTCAGTTTACCTTTTTTCCCTTCCTCGATCGGACCGAGGTAGGATATCCTCGACGGATCGAAGTTCTTGGGGTTGGAATAAGCTGCCAATTGGACCTTGTAGGCGCCGGAACCCGCTGTAGCGGCCGGTGATTTGCTGGTGGTTGCCGGGCCGCTGACCACTCCGGGGCCGCCGCCTTCTTCCTTGACGATGAAGGAGGTCGGGTAACCTTTGGCCTTGGCCGACCGCAGGGCATTTTCCGCTTCCTCACGGGTGGGATATACGCCGACCCTGATCTTGTAGCGACCGGCCTGTTCGGCGTAGTAGACATTGCCCAGGCTGGCCAGGTCGGCGAACTGATCGAGGCTGGGCGAACTGATGGCGGCTACCTGGACGGCAAAACCCGTTTGCAGGTCAGGCTGACCCGGCGACGAGGGAATATCCGGGTTGCCGGTATCCGGAACGCCGGGAACTGCCGTTGCGGGCAGCATGGAGATCACGCCCAGGATGGTCCGGTCCAGGCCGCTTTCGGTGTCCACAGAGAAATTCAGTTCCTTGTAACCGGGGCTGGAAAAGCGAAGGTCGTAGGAAGAATAGGGGCTCAGGGCCAGGAAATAGTCGCCGTTGCGATCGGTCTGGGCCTGGAGCTGCGCGCCGGTAATCCGGTTGGTGGCGATCACCAGTACGCCTTCGATCGGGGCGCGGGTCGTGTAGTTCACGATCTTTCCGGGATAGGATTCCCCTTGTTTGCTCAGGGCAACGCTGTATTCCCGGCTCTGGCTCGCTCCCGTGGAGTTCAGGTCGAAAGAGGCGGAGAGATAGCCGTCCTTGGTCACCGTTACGCGGCAGTTCAACCCTTGCACGGCCTGGAAGGTATACACGCCGTTGGCATCGGTCTGGTAGGCATTTTCTCCGCAGGCGCTGAAGTCGACCGTAGCGCCGGAGATCGGCGTGCCGTCGGAAGCGTTCGTGACCCGCAGGACGATATTGTCAGCCGACCGGTTGAGCCGGTAGATGTCTTCCGATCCCCGGCCGCCCAAACGGTTGGAAACCAGGTAACCCAGGTTGCGGAAACTGTCATAGATGAAACCGTAGTCGTCACGGGGCGTGTTCACGCCGTTACCCAGGTGGAAGATCCTGACCCAGCGGTTGCCGGAGGATTCGGCCCGGAAGACGTCGAAACCGCCGAGGCCCTGGTGCCAGTCGGAGGAAAAGAACAGCGATGTGCCGTCGTAATACGGCGAGATCTCATCGCCCGCCGAGTTCACGACCGGCCCGAGGTTTTCGGGCGTGCTCCACGACTGGCCGACCTTGTAGGACACATAGATATCGTAGCCGCCGAAGCCGTCGGGGCGGTTGGAGGCAAAGTAAAGGGAGTTGCCGTCGGGGGCAAAACACGGATACCCCGTGGAGTAATCCGATCCGTTGAACGGGAAAGGCTGCATGTCCAGCCAGTCGCCGCTGGGGCCGACGCGGGCCAGGTAGATGCTCAGCTCCATGCCGCTGGAGGGGATCTGGCGGGTGCCGTCCACGAAGTTGTTTTTGGTATAGGCGACAAACTGCCCGTCCGGTGAATAGGAAACCGGGCCTTCGTTGAACTCGTTCTTGGCGCTGCTCTTCAGAAAAACAGGGGATTCGAGGTAGCCCCGGCCGCCGATCGTGGCCATGAACAACTGGTTGTTGATCTTGCCCTGAAATTGTCCGGACCGCTGGATATCCGTCCGCGCCGAAGAAAAGACGACGCTTTGGTTGCCGTAAAAAGCGGGGCCGAATTCCGAGGAAGAAGTATTGATGTATTCGTTGGTGACCGTATAGGCTGAGTTGACGCTCATCTGGGTCTTGGCGAAATCGCAGCTTTGGGCGAAGAGGTTGCCGGTGGCGGCTTCGTAATCGCGGGCATACAGCAGGAACCACTGTTTGGCCTCATCGTAAAGCCCCAGCGATTTGAGGGTCTGGGCGTATTGGAAGACCGCTTCCTTGGCCACCCCTTTGACGCGGGTAGCGCGGGCGTAGTACGTTTTGGCTTCGTCCATTTGGTTGAGGTGCCGGTAACAATCCGCTACCTTGCTCAGGGCTTCCACGTCATCCTGCCGTTTTTGCAGGGCGCCGAGATAATCATTGATGGCGACGTTGTAAGCGTGGATTTCGTAGGCTTTGTTGGCCCGGTTGAGGAGGGTACGGAAGGATTGTGCCGGAAGCATGCCTGCGAGGAGCAGGAAAGCCGCCAGCAAGGTTAGTGATTTTCTCTTGCTTGTCATAAACGGGTTATTTTATTGCGTATCAGTAGGTATCCGGCGTTATATCTGGCAAAATGACGCCGATTTCGCGTATAAATGTATGATTTTTTTTAGATATAAAACAAAAGAATTAGTTCTGACTGGCCCGGTCGGGCAGGCGGCCTTATACCTTGTAGTGCTTTTTAATCACGCTTTTGACGTGAAACAGGCGCACGACGCCGACGGCCATTATGATCGGAGCCATAATGGACAAGGCGATGCCGAAAGCCTCCAGTTCGGAGAACAATTCGATCTTGATGATCCCCATCCCGGTGCCGAACAGGACGATCGCCGTCCGGAAATAAGCTAAAAAGGTGCGTTCGTTGGCCAGCTTGGTGCGCTCGATGGCCAGCCAGTCTCTGACGATCAATTCGTTTCCCTCTTCCATTTTTAATATTGTGATTTTGGACCGATACCTGCGGGTTATTGCAATCCGCAAACAGCTTGTTCAAAGGTACGAATATCCTCCGATTTCCCGGCCACGTACAGCAGGTCGCCCATTTCGATCCGGGTATCGGGGGAGATGTCCTCCAGGTAATCGCCGTCGCGGTGGATGCCGATGACCTGGATATTGTAATTGTTCCGGATCCGGTTTTCGGCCATGCTTCGCCCCAGCAGGCCGCCTTGTTCGCGCGAAACCCGGAGAGAGGTCACGTTTACCGGTGCAAGCGGGGACCGGCGGCGCGGCTGAGCGGGGACGGCCTTGTCGGAACAGAACATTTCGTAATTATCGGATCTGATCTCATGGATCACCTCCTGGATGTCGCCGTCCGGGATGAGGTATTTGTGCAAAACCCGGGTGAAGATCTCGATGCTGGTTTCAAATTCCTCCGGGATCACCTCGTCGGCGCCGAGCCGGATATGGTCGCTGATCTCGCCGATGGTCCGGGTGCGGATGATCAGGTGGATGCTTTGCGAAAGGCCGCGGATATTGCCGATGATGGTCTTGGTGGCCACCGGGTCGGAAATGGCGACCACCGCTATGCGGGCCTTGTGGATATTGACGTGTTCGAGAATGATGGAATGGACCGCGTCGCCGAAGACAATGGCTTCGCCGTTGGCGCGTTCCTGCCGCACGGTCTGTGCGTTGAGCTCGATGATCGTATAGGGGATATTGGCAAATCGCGCGGCGCGGGCCACGTTGCGGCCGTTGATCCCGTAACCGATGATCACCAGGTGGTCTTCCATTTCCCGGATATCGGCCTCATTGGTCAGCGGGTTATATTTCTGACCCAGCGCGTTCAGCCTTTGCGTGATCGGCAGGTTCAGGATGCGGCAGGCGATGGATTCCGACCGGGGCAGCACAAACGGCGTGACAGCCATCGAAATGATGGAGATCGACAGGAAGTACTGGTTGACCTCCGGGTTGATCAACCCGTTATCGAGCCCCACCCGCGAAAGGATGAAGGCGAATTCCCCGACCTGAAACAAGGCCAGGCCGCCCTGGAAGGCTACCCTGGCGGGGTACTTCAACACCAGGCCGGCTGCAGATGCGGCCAGGAATTTTCCGGCCAGTACAGCTGCGGTCAAGCCCAGGATGACCGGCAGGTGGTTGACCAGAAACCGGAGGTCGAGCAGCATGCCGATGGAAATGAAGAAAATGCTGGCGAATACCTCCCGGAAGGGCAGGATATTGCCCGTAGCCTGGTGGCTGTATTCCGACTCCGAGATCACCAGCCCGGCAATGAATGCGCCGAGCGCCAGCGACAAACCTGCAAAGGAGGTCAGAAAAGCAGCGGAAAAACAGATGACCAGGATCGTCATCAGGAACAGTTCCTTGTTCTTTGTTTTGGCCACCTGATACAGCAGGGTAGGGGTGATGTACCGCGCTGCCAGCAGGACTACCGCGATCACGCCCGCGGCCTTGGCCAGCATCCAGGCCAGCTCGGCGCCGATATTGGCGGATTTGCCGGCCATCAGCGGCGCAGCCAGCATCATCGGCACGACAATGATGTCCTGGAAAATGAGGATGGCGAGGGCTATCTTGCCGTGCGGGCTGTGTACCTCCCCTTTTTCCTGCAGGACCTTCATGACGATGGCCGTACTGCTCAGCGAGAACAGAAAACCGGCAAATACGGCTTCGGGCCAGGAAAAACCCAGCACGTTCGTCAGGACCGCCGTCAGCCCTATGGTCAACCCCACCTGGATGGCGCCGCCGATCAGGACGGCATTTTTGATCTGCTGCAGGGTTTTCAGGGAAAATTCCATGCCGATAATGAACAGGAGCAGGATCACGCCGATCTCGGCCAGGATCTCTACGTCGTGGCCGCCGTGTACCAGGCCGAACCCGTAGGGGCCCGCGATCATGCCGGTCACCAGAAACCCGATGATGGTCGGGATTTTCATGCGCTGAAAAGCCAGCAGTACAAAGACCGCCAGCCCCAGCAGCAGGGCGATATCCTGCAGAAGAGGCATTTGCATGGTGAATAACTTTGATGCGTTACTTCATCATTATTTTATGAAACCACCGATCACGCCGGCCCACAAATCGTAGCCCGTCTTGTTCATGTGCAGCCCGTCTTCCAGGAAAATATCCTTGCGGGGCGCGCCCGTTTCATCGAGCATGATATTCCAGACGCTGGCAAAGGCCATATTGGGTTCGTGTCCGGCATAGCGCGCCATCTTCCGGTTCAGCCGCAGGTATTTTTTCTGCATCGACCACCTGGCCAGGCTGGGCTTGGGCGAGATCAGGACGATATCGGCCTCAGGCAATTGCCCCCTGATCTTTTCAATGAGCTCGCGGGTGGTTTTCATGATCCTGCCGGCCCGGATCTTGCCGGCGATGTCGTTGTCGCCTTCGTAGATGAACACCTGCGCGGGTTTGTATTTCAGGATCAGGTCGTCGGCGTAATAGAGCAGGTCGCTCATGGTAGAGCCGCCGAATCCGGTATTGACCACCTTTTTCTCCGGGAAATACGCCTGCACGTCCTTCCACATCCGGATGCTGGAACTGCCCGTGAACAGGCAGATCCGGTCATCGGGTGAGAAATGGCGTTCCAGTTGGTTGAGCGCATCCACTTCGCCCTGGAACCGGCCCGCGTTCTGGCCCCACAATAAGGATGAGATCGAGAGCAATATTCCGGACAACAGGGTATGGATTTTGATCTTGTTCATCGCGTCGGTATTCGTATTTAAGTTGACAAATTACCAGATCTTGACCCGGTTTTCGGGCGCCAGGTACAAGGTGTTTTGCGGTGTTACACCGAATGCTTCGTAGAAATCGGGGATATTCCGGACGACGCCGTTGACCCGGAAGTCAGCCGGCGAGTGCGGGTTGGTGCTGACCATCATCCGCAGGTTTTCTTCCCGGGCCTTGGACCGCCAGGCCTGGGCCCAGCCGAGGAATACCCGCTGAACGCCGGTGAAGCCGTCCATGACCGGCGCATCCTGGCCGTTGAGGCTCATTTTGTAGGCTTTCAACGCGATGCTGAGCCCGCCCAGGTCGCCGATATTTTCGCCGAGGGTGAATTCGCCGTTCACGTTGAGGTCGTCAAAGACTTTAAAGCTGTTGTACTGATCCACCAGCATGGCGGTCCTTTGTTTGAACCGTTCGCGGTCGGAATCGGTCCACCAGTTGCTCAATGCGCCGTCGCCGTCGAAGGTGCTGCCCTGGTCGTCGAAGCCGTGCCCGATCTCGTGGCCGATGACCCCGCCGATAGCGCCGTAATTGACCGCGTCATCGGCGTCCATATCAAAATAGGGCGGCTGAAGAATGGCTGCCGGGAAGACGATCTCATTGCCGGTGGGGTTGTAGTACGCGTTCACGGTTTGCGGCGTCATGGTCCACTCGGTTTTATCCACGGGTTTGCCCACCTTTTCAATTTCCTTTTTATACTCGGCCTCGGTGCAGGAGCGGATATTGCCGAAGAGGTCGTCGCGGCGGATCGAAACGTCGGAGTAGTCCTTCCAGGTATCCGGGTAGCCGATTTTGGGCCTGAATTTGCTGAGTTTTTCCAGCGCCTTTTGTTTGGTGGTATCGCTCATCCAATCCAGTTCCTTGATGCTGGCCTCGTAAGCCTTGAGCAGGTTGTCCACCAGTTCTTCCATCCTGGCTTTGGCTTCGGGCGTGAAGTGTTTTTTGACATAGACCTTGCCGACCACTTCGCCCAGGTTGTCATTCACGACGTCGACGGCGCGGTGCCACATGGGCAACGGTTGTTCGGTACCGCTCAGCACCTTGCCGTAGAAGTTGAAATGCTCCTGGTCCAGGGCCATGCTGAGCCGGGAAGCCGTAGCGTTGACCACGCTCCATTTGAGGTAGGTTTTCCAGGTATCCATGTCCGTGGATTTCAGGATGCCGTTGAGGGCTTTCATGTATTCCGGCATGGTCACGATCAGGGTCTCCACCTGCGGGACGCCCGCTTCGGCCAGGAAGACGCTCCAGTCAAAATCCGGCATCAGGTCGGTGCTCAGCGAACCGGCGGGGAAGGGGTTGTAGAGCCCTTCAATATTCCGGGTTTCTTCCTTTTTCATATGCTGGGCGGCCATTTTCGTTTCCAGGGCCATGATGGCAGCGGCTTTTTTATCGGCATCCTTGAGGCCGGCCAGTTCCAGCATTTTGGCGATATGCGCCTGGTAGGCGGTGCGGATCTGGGGGAATTTGCCGTCCTTGCTCAGGTAGAATTCCCGGTCCGGAAGGCCTAGTCCGTTCTGCCAGCAGTAGAGGGCGTTGGTATTCGGTTCCTTTAGGTCGGGCATGACAAAAAAGGCGAACGGAGCGGTGTAACCCGCGCGGTTGGCGTAGGAAAAGTAGGCGGGTAAATCCTTTTTGGAGGTCAACGCGTCGATCTTTTCGAATTCGTTCATCAGCGGGGCGATGCCGGTTTCATTCCGCCTGACGGTATCGAGGTAAGAGGCGTACAGGTCGCCGATCTTTTGCTCGTCGGTGCCGGCGGTGCTCTTGATCTCAGCCGCTCCTTCAATGATTTCGCGGATATTGGCCTGGATATTGTCGCTGAGGATGGACATTACGCCGTAGCTGGATTTATCGGATGGGATTTCGGTATCCTGTATCCAGTTGCCGTTGACGTACAGCTGGAAATTGTCACCCGGGGCGACGGTGGTATCCATATACTGCGGATAGAGCCCGGAGGTCAGGTCTTTTTGCTGTTCGGCTTCCGGCGCCTTGTCGGAGCGGCATTGAGCGGACAGGATAACCAGCGCAATAGCGAATAAAAAAACGACGGGTGATGATTTTCTCATGGCGTGGATTGGTTATGAAATATTTTCGGTCGGTGGCCGGGCGGTTGACCCGGGTGCAGAAACCGGTCAAAAATAGACTTTTAGCCGGATTTGGCCAAGAGAAGCGGTCTGTTTTCGCTAGGGAAAGGGAGCAGAAATGCCGTTTATAATATGAAAGTCGTTATAAACAATTTAAAAATATATTATTTTCGCCTGTGATTTGAGAGAACCCTAACAGATTTACGCATGCTGAAACATCTACTGTCCTTCGCCCTGATCCTGGCGGGTATCGGCTCATTGAGCGTTACGTCGCCGGTTGAATTTACCCGCCCTCAGAAAGTACAGGATTATATCCGCAAGTATCGCTACCTCTACCAGCCTTTGAGCGCCGAGAGCAATGTGCCGGTCCCCATTATCCTGGCCGTTGCCGGATTGGAGAGCGATTGGGGCCAAAGCGAGCTGGCCCGGTTTGCCAATAACCATTTCGGATTGAAGGTCAAAAGCGATTGGGATGGGCAAACCTACTGCAAACAGACGGTTGAATTCTGGGAATACCAGTCATACAATGCCCGGGAATGCTTTCGCAAGTATCCCCTGATCCGGGAGAGTTATTCGGATTTCGGCCAATTCATCACCACCCGGCCGTATTATCGCAGCCTGTTTACGGGCCTGCCGAGCTGGAATCACCGGGTCTGGGCCGAAACCCTTCAGGCCTGCGGGTACGCCACCGACCCGGAATACGCCGAAAAACTGTTGCGCCTGATCTGGCGGTATCGATTGTATGAGATACAATGAAATGAGGAACTGAGGAACTGAGGAACTGAGGAATCGAGGAATCGATTGTACCCCCTTCAGTTCCTCGATTCCTCAATTCCTCGATTCCTCGATTCTTCGATTCCTCAACCTTTGGCCAGCTGCACTTCCGCATTGATCTTGACTTCCTCGCTGACGAGCACGCCGCCGCTTTCGAGGGCTGCGTTCCAGTTGAGGCCCCAATCCTTGCGATTGATCTTGCCGCTGATGGAAAAGCCGGCTTTGGCGTTGCCCCAGGGGTCTTTATGCACGCCCAGGAATTCCACGTCCAGCTTGATCTTTTTGGTGACGTCCTTCATGGTCAGGTCGCCTTCCAGGACATAGTCGCCGTTGCTGCCTGCCGATTCGTATTTGGTGGATTTGAACGTGATTTCCGGATATGTATCGGCATCAAAGAAGTCGGCGCTCCTCAGGTGGGCGTCGCGTTGTTCGTTGTTGGTATCCACTGATGCGGCTTTGGCCGTGAAAGAGATCTCCGGGTTATTGAAGCCTTCTCCGTCGGAATGGACCTCGATCTTGTAATCATCAAAGCTGCCGGTAACGTTGGTGATCATCAGGTGTTTTACCTTGAACTTCACTTCACTGTGCGCGGGGTCTCCGACCCAATTTACGGTGTTGGACATTTTTTTCTGTTTTTTGTTGATGCTGCAAAGGTCGGGGTGTCCGGGGGCTGATTCCAATAATGTAGATTAAGATTTGAAGAGAGTTGTCAGTTGTCAGTTGTCAGTGGTCAGTTGTCAGGGAAGGAACTGACCACTGACCACTGATCACTTTTCACTGACGACTAATACTCTCCTTCCGCATTTTACTAAAAAACTCAGGCGTAACGCCGATATACGAAGCGATATGCTTTTGCGGCAGGCAATAAACGAGGGTAGGGTATTTTTTGCAGAAATTCAGGTAGCGTTCTTCGGCGGTCAGGCTCATGTTGTCGATGAGGCGTTGCTGGTTGGCCACCAGGGAATTTTCGATGATGATCCGGAAGAAGCGCTCGAATTTGGGAACATTCTGGTAGAGTTGGTCCTGGTTGTAGCGGGAGAGCATCAGGACTTCGGTGGCTTCGAGGGCCTGGGCGCTGAGTATGGCGGGTTTTTCGGAGACCAGGCTGTAGATGTCGCCGATCCACCAGTCGACAGGGGCGAAGGAGAGGACGTGCTCGGTGCCGTTTTTGTCAGTGGCAAAGCCGCGCAGGCAGCCTTGGTTCACAAAAGAGGAATATTTGCAGATATCGCCTTCCAGGAACAGGAATTCGCGACGGCGCAATTTGCGGGGCTCCAGCAGGGAACAGAAATAGTCTTGTTCCTCCCGGGTGAGATGGACGTGTTTGGCGATGTTCTGAAGGATCAGAGAGAATTCCGTCATGGTTCAAGGTTTGGTTTTTTGAATTGCCCGAAGGATTTCAAGTCCTTTGAGCCGGATGTCGTTTAAAAAGAGGTTTTGGGTCCTCGGATCCAGGATACCGCTTCTGTTGTCCTTTTTCAAATTCTGGTACTGGCTTTGCAGGATCAGAATATCATCTTCAAAAGGGGTGTTCCGGAAATTAGCATTCAAAAATTCCAGGAATTCAAGGATCTGATTGCTGGAAATGAGTTGTTTGGCTTTTTCCACGCTGAAGTACTGTGATGGAATATTTTCCAATAGGCTGTCGATATTGACTTCTTCCCAACTTTGGTAACAGAGAAGTGAATGGCGATGATTCCTTTTTGCAGCTTCCAGGTCTTTGAACAGGAAATAACGCGGGGTCTCGGCCTGATTGCAAACGGAACAGCAGCAAGCAACCGTCTCCTCGAAAAAAATCTGATTATAGTCGTTATGAATCTGATAAATATTTTCACGAATAAGGAAAAGTAATTCTTTGGATTGCCGGCCTGTAATTTTTATGGAGATTTTTTTTTCGATCAGGTCATTGTTGATATGGGCATAAGATTCATTCAGTTTAAGGATCACGTCGTTCCTCCAAACGGATTCCTCATTGATGTACCTGTTCATCTTAACAACCAGCCGGCTGAAGATGTTTTTAGGAAGGAAACCGTATTGAAATTCGTACCAAATAATTTTCCCGTCGAAGGCTTCTGGTCGATAAGGGCGTTCCGGTAAAAACTGGGGCGCTACAAAGTATTCATGGTTATTGATCGAATAACAGATTTCAAACTGGAGGATCAGTTGCAGGAAACCTGAATGATCTTCCCGCTGATAGCCGTTAGCCAGCCATATCTGGACGAGGGTTTGAAAATCGAATATGCCTTTGCCGTTTATGATCTCAGGACTTTCAAAAATGGAGTAAACCGCGTCGATGGCCCAGTGGATATTCAGGACGATGAAATTGTCAAGCAGCCAGTTTCCCTGATAATGCAGGATAACGCCGAGATGGTGCAGTAATTCGCTTACCGACCGAACCATGGACTCGCCCCGGATTTCATACTGCCCGCAAAGCCCGCTGAATTGTTCAAAAGTAATGGTATTCTCAGTCAATTTCCCCAGGTGATGCCGCAAAGCCATCCAATTAGCGGGAATATCACGATTGACCACATTGATCTGGGGCAGGATTGAGCCGATAATTTCCCGGAGATGATATAATCCCTTGTTGTTGGCCAGGTTGACTTTAGCAACCTCTTTCAGTCCGGGGAAATGTTTCTTTAGTTTTTCAACTTCCAGATCTTTGGTAATGCCTTCAATCTCGTTGATCACCAACAGGACTGGGCTGTCACCGCTCAGAAACTGGATCAGGTATAACCAATAATCCAGGTTCAGGCTTCCTTTTCGGGAGTCAACAACCAGAATATAAAGCGAACCTCGCGTGAAAAACAATTGGTGTGTGGCGTGATAGATCTCTTGTCCGCCAAAATCCCAGAAATAGGTTGATATGGCATCACCGCCGAATTCTGCCTGATGGAAATACACTTCCACACCGTGGGTTACTTTTTCCTCATTTGGGACCTTGTAATGTGGGCGGATTATCTTTTTGATCAGGGAGGTTTTACCCGCACCGCCGGCGCCCACCACGATGATTTTGGCCTCGTTGATTTTTACATTTTCCCCATCTAATAACAGGCTGTCGTAATAATTGAGGATCGTATCCTGGGAAAGAAATTTAGAGAAGACGAAGATATTGTCTTCATTCGAAGGCATGCTGAAATAATAGGACCGGTCGCTATTCAATTCAGTTTTTTCAACAACAGGGTCCAGACTGTAGGTAAATCGTTGCTCGTTCAGCGTATTTATCCTGGTTCGGGCCTCAATCATTTTTTCCTGATCCTGATCTTTTTCATAAAGTTCGGCCAGCAATTGCCAGATCTCCTGGTTATCAGAAAATACCTCGACATATTGCTCGAAGAAGGATTTTGCAGCGTTAAAATCCCCCAGTTTATGACTGATCAGCCCAAGCAATAAAAACTGTTGCGGGTCCGGTTTGGAAAGCTCAAGGCTTTTTTGGCAATAATCCAGCGCTTCTTTTAAATGGTCAAGCTCGTAATGGATCTGTCCCATCAATCTCAAAGCATACAGGTTATCAGGATAAACTTGCAAGACCCTGTGAAATGCATATTTACTCTCTTCATATCTTTCCAGGTAGAACATGGCCAGACCTATGCCATACCAGGCATTGTGTAGAGTAGACGAGATCAGCCGGGCCCGCTGAAAGTAATTTATGGCTGCCGCATAATCGCCTTTTGCAATGAAAAGGTATCCCAGACTATCTAAGGTGAAATAACTCCTGGAATCGAGTTTCAACGCTTTTTCATAAAAAATCTCCGCATTCTGAAAGTCTCCCAGATTTTTGCAGGCGTTCCCCATGCCTCTGCAGGCATAATCATATTCGGGAAATTGCTGCAAAACCTCCCTGTAGATTTCAAGCCCTTTAGAATTGTCATTAAGGTATATATAGGCTTCTGCCTGGCTTGAGAGACCATAGCAATCGAGGGCTTCCATCTCGATCATAGTCATGTAAATTTTTCCTGCCTCCTCGAATGAGTTTAGATTGCTCAGGGTAATGGCATGTTGGTGCAGCAGAAAAATGGCATTCGGATTGATGTCGAGGGCCTTTTCAATCGCCTGGCGTGCCGCTGAAAAATTACAGAAGAAGGTCAGCACCGTGCTTTTGCCATAATTGGCATATATGTTGTCCGGCTCTTTTTCAAGCGCTTTCTCAAAACATTCAAGGCTCTCTTCGAAACGGCACAGGTTGGATAATGCATTCCCTTTTTCGCAAAGCAATTGAGCTTGTTCATTTTCAGTGAAACCGTCGAAATCCATTTGATTGATCATCTCAATGGCCTGTTCATAAAGATAGGCCGACCGAAGCCATGAGGCGCATGAAATCAAAAGGGAAGACTCCTTGTAGCCATTGGTCAAAGCTGTTCGGGCCGTGCTAATTGCGCGAATAAAATCATACTCCCGGGCATAAAGGTGGGCTCTGTAAGAAAGAGCTTTACCCGATAATGGATCTGACGCCAGTATTTCATCCACCAGCGCTGCAGCTTCGCTAAAGGCTCCGGTTTGGTATTTTTCTGCTGCTTCCTCAAGCAATAATTGAATTTCCATCATCGGATCATTTCAAATTTCGACAACGTTGGTTTTTGTAATGCTAAGGTTGAGTACATTTAGGCGCTTTGGCCGTTTTTTTGCTATTACTCCCGAATAATGTAATTTCCTGACCTAAAAATATGTAAAATGAAGTTATTTCTACTGCTTCCGTTATTAGGTGTACCGGGAATGGCCCTCGCACAACCCTTCCCGCCCGCTGAAATAACCGCCTGGCAGCAGCGGGCGCAAACCATAGAAATCGTCCGGGATACCTGGGGCATACCCCATATTTACGGCAAAACCGACGCGGATGCCGTGTTCGGGGCCATCTACGCCCAATGCGAAGACGATTTCGCCCGCGTCGAAGAAAATTATATCGACGCCATCGGCCGCATGGCGGAAGTGCAGGGCGAAGAGGGGTTGCTCCACGACCTGCGCGCCCGCATGTTCCTCGATTCAACCCAGGCTGTCGCCATCTACCGGTCCTGCCCGGCCTGGATGAAAAGCCTGCTGGAGGCCTTTGCGGATGGGGCGAATTACTACCTGGCCACCCACCCGGAAGTCAAACCCAGGCTGCTCACCCGGTTTGCACCCTGGATGCCGCTGACCTTCACCGAAGGCAGTATCGGCGGGAACATTACGGTGATCTCGCTGGAACGGATGAAGCGGTTTTATGCTTCGACTTCGCTCAGCATGAATTCGACTTCGCTCAGCAGGCATCCGACTTCGCTCAGTGGCCGTACGGGCGGCCCTTCGACTTCATCCGGTGCGGAAAATGACCCGGTCTGGCAGGAAAAGGAACCCACCGGCTCCAACGGGTTCGCCATAGCGCCGTCCCGCAGCGCCTCGGGCAATGCCCTGCTGCTGATCAACCCGCATACGTCCTATTATTTCCGCTCGGAACAGCAAGTGGTCAGCGAACAGGGCCTGAACGCATACGGCGCCGTTACCTGGGGGCAGTTTTTCATTTACCAGGGGTTCAACCAGCATTGCGGCTGGATGCATACTTCGAGCTTTGCCGACTCTATGGACGAATATGAAGAAACCGTGGAAAAACGGAACGGCCGGTTTTATTACAAATACGGCAAGGAATGGCGGCCGGTTCAGGAACAACAGGTCGAGCTGCCCTATAAATCCGGCGACCGCATTGCCCGCAAGACCTTCACCATCTATCGCACCCACCACGGGCCGATCATCGGGGAACAGAACGGCAAATGGATCGCCATCAGCATGATGAACGAACCGCTCGATGCCCTGAGCCAGTCCTACCTGCGCACCAAAGCCAGGGATTACCGCAGCTTCAACAAAGTGATGAAGATCCGGACCAATTCGTCCAACAACACGGTCTTTGCCGACGATAAGGGCAATATCGCTTATTGGCACGGCGATTTCATCCCGAAACGAAACCAGGGCTTCGACTGGAACGAACCCGTCGACGGCAGCAATCCCGCCACCGATTGGAAAGGCCTGCACAAGGTCAGGGACATTGTCCAGATGCGCAACCCCGCTACCGGTTGGATCCAGAACTGCAACTCCACCCCGTTTACGGTTTCCGGCGCAAGCAGCCCTGAAAAGGAAGATTATCCGGCTTATATGGCGCCCGATTTCGAAAATTACCGCGGCATCAACGCTGCCCGGGTCCTCAGCCGCCGCGCAGTGTACACCCTGGACACCCTCATCGCGGCCGCCAATGACCCATACCTGGCCGGGTTTGAGGAGCTTGTGCCATCGTTAGTGGCCGCTCTCGGGCAGGTCCATAATCCATCGGCCGACCTGACGGGGGCAGCCGAAACCCTCAAAAACTGGGACCTGCATTACGGAGAGGCGTCCGTTGCGACCACCCTCGCCGTTTACTGGGGTGAAAAGATGATGACCTATGTCCGCAGTCAGCTCCACGACGGCCGCCGGCGCAGCCCCGAAGAACTGACCTCGTACATGATCAAAGCCGTTACCACCGCCAAAAAGACGGAGTTGTTCGAAGAGACCCTGGAGCAGCTCAACCGCGAGTTCGGCAGCTGGCGTACGCCGTGGGGCGCCGTCAACCGGTTCCAGCGGCTGACCGGTAAGATCGACGAGACCTTCGACGACAAAAAGCCGAGCATCCCGGTCGGGTTTACCTCCTCACTCTGGGGGTCGCTGGCCTCATTCGGCGCCAGAACGTACCCGGGCACCGTAAAACGCTACGGCAGCGGCGGCAACAGTTTTGTAGCCGTAGTGGAATTTGGCGAGCGCCTCAAGGCCAGGGCGGTGGTGAGCGGCGGACAGGCCAGCCGGCCGGATTCACCCCACTTTACCGACCAGGCGGATCTGTTCTGCAAAGGGCAGTTCCGGGAGGTGTGGTTTTATCCGGAGGAGGTGCGGGCCCATCAGGAAGCCGCCTATCATCCGGGTGACCGGAAGCGGTGACGGCCCCTTAAATGGCTTCGCGCCGGAGGATCGGCTGACCCAACGGCGCGAAGTGCGATTAAATATAGTCGAAATTGGTTAAACCTACTTCGGATGCACATGGAATTCCACCGTGGACACCTCTTCGTCCTCTCCGTCGGTATCGCCCCATACTTTGGCTTCCAGCACCCAATCCGTATGGGCGGTAAAGCCGTTGGCTTCTGACAGCACGAAATCGTCCTCGTAGGTGTATTCGCCGCTGGTCGCGTGTACGTGGGCGTCGGCGGGTTTGTTGTACACCTCCGCGTTGGTAGCCTTGTTGTAGATCCGGACGTTGATATGGTGCACCGTTTCGCCGGTATGGCTTTCAAAATCCACTTCAATATGGATGGTATCGTCAATGTGCTTCGCGTCGGTGTTCGGCGAATGAATATGGGCGTGGTAATCGTAGTCGGTACCCATGTCCTCCTTGTCCTTACAGGCGGCGAAGGCGATCAGGGCAACAGCAAGCGAGAGAAACAAGCTTTTTTTCATTTTCGATGAAATTTTAGTTTAGAAAAGATAGGATACTTGGCAGGAGACCCTGCTTTTGGCGGTCACTTCCCCATGGCTGTAATCTTGCGCCAGCGGTTGGGCAAACGATGCGCCTAGATAAAAGTTGTTGAATTTCAGGTTGACGCCGCCGGAGGCGAACAGGCCGCTGCCGCTGGTACCCGGCACGATATTGCCGTTGGCATAGTGGTCGTCGCTGACCCATTCGGCCGTCAGTCCCGCGTTGGGGATCAGGCTTACCATGCGGCCCAGCGCAATCTCCCGGAAGCCGATCAGTTGTCCGGAAACCTGCCGGCCGAACCGGTAGCCGGCGGCCGTTGCTGTATTGTACTGATAGGTGCCGCCGGCCAGCAAACCGGAATTTTGCCGGGTAACGACCAGGTTGGCCTGCAAAAGGCCTGCCCAGCTGCCGTTGCCCAGGTTGAAGTTTTCCGGCAATTCCTGGTCGTGGATATGGGCATCGTATCTGCCCAAGGGCGCTTTTATGCCGGCGCCGACCTCCAGGAACAGTTTATTGCGCGCTCCCAGGCGCACGTCCCTGAATAGGGTGTAGGCGCCCATGATGCGGGTATCGGAAATGCCGGATACCTGCTCGGTTTCCCCATCCAGAGTGCGCGCGTTGATGCGGTACGGCTGGTTGATCAGCAGCTTAAGCCGCGAGGCAATATGAAAGCGAAAGGCAAATTCAAGCGTTTGAAAACGGTCTTTTGAACCGAAGCCATGGTCGGGTGAAGCCTGATAAGGCGTGGAAAACCAGCTCAGACCTGCAAAATTGTTGCGGTAGGAAACCAGCATGCCGACACCGCTGCCGGTGATGCTGCAGCCGCAGGCGTCGCACGAAAAGGCGACATTCCAACCCAACAACCCGATCACGGACAGAAGAATAATCCTTCTGACCATTATGTTGATTTTTAACAATGGGTAAATGGAAAATCAGGCGGTAAGCAGCGGTCAAAAATCACTTCCCCGTTTCTGTCATTTTACGAAAATGTAAACTATTGACAATGATCTTATTCAAGCCAAGGGATTGAATAGCAGGAGAAGCTGTTTTTTAACCGATACTCAACGAGGCGATCCGAGGCGGATGGAAAACGCTTTCGAGGCCGGGACTCGGGAAAAATGCCCGGTAATGAAACGAGGGCAGTGAAATCTCCCCCTTTGCGGAGGGGTTTACCGGCTTCTTCAGGGCATTAAAGATGAAGACCGTCCTGTCCTGGCGATCCGGCATGGGATATGCCCCGGTTTTTTCGTTGCTGTCCTTCAATTCCTTGTCCAGAAAACACTTGCCGTAGCACATGACCTCGGGCCTGTCCAGGTTGACGCAAAGGTTCCGGGCGATATAATTCCGGTTCAGCTGGAAGGAAAAATAGATGGCCAGATCTTTCAGGGATACTGAAACAATCAGAAGAGATAGCAATATGGCTGCGCCACGTTTCATCGGTGCAAAAGTAAGGCAATAAAAAATGGCTTGCAAACGGATTGCACAAAAATGACGGGTTTCCCTCTTCCCGCAAGATCGGCGA
Organism: Lewinellaceae bacterium; assembly: GCA_020636325.1. Lineage (GTDB taxonomy): Bacteria > Bacteroidota > Bacteroidia > Chitinophagales > Saprospiraceae > JACJYC01. The sequence continues at coordinate 40,314 of JACJYC010000017.1, read as the reverse complement.
CAAATGGGTTATGTGGTTATTGTTGTTTATTGTTGTTTGCTCCGCCCGCCGAAGCCTCGGCGAAGGCGGGTTTGTGGTTGCGCTGCCCGCCATAGCCTCGGCGGAAGGCGGGTTTGTTGTTGTTAGGGCTGATGAACCGAGATTGTTCAAAACAGTGTTTTCACGCAAAGACGCAAAGACGCAAAGATCTGATTTTTAGCAAGCTGCGCATGCTAAAAATCCGGTTGACACAAAATTCTGAACGGTCCCGATGAACCAAAATCAACAACCATAAACCAAAATCAACAACAATAAACCAAAATCAACAACAATAAACCAAATCAACAACAATAAACCAAAATCTAAGCCCGCTTCAACAACTCTGCCGCCCGCATCACCTCCCGGGCAAATTTCGACAGCACCTGTCCTGCAATAAGGATCTGTTCCTGGGCTTCGTCGTATTTCCGCTCCTCGATGGCTTCCCGGATGCCGGGCAGGGTTTTAACCCCGTAGCCGGTGTAAAATCCCGGTGCATAGATCTGATGCCTGAACCAGGGCCTGCGCGGCAGACCCTCTTCGCGGGTCAGGCTTTGCTCCATTTTCATGAGGGCCAGGTTGAGGGCGTCGCGTTGTTTTTCGGAGGGCATCCCGGCCTTCAGGGCCTCATCGTAGGCAGCCACGCTTTTCTTGAGTTCGGCCAGCGCATTTTGCAGGGGCGCCCAGTTGAAAAAGGGGACTTCCGCTTTGGTTTCCGGCACGATGAAGGTTTCGGTGGGATCGGCTGCGGCCTTGTAGAAGCCGTCGGTGATGAGCCGGTTTTCTTTGGCGGTCTCATCGCGCAGTCGGTCGGCCAGTTTCATCACCTCGTCGGCGTATTTGTTGACGGTCTGGCTGAAATGCTGGAATTCGAACGGCAGCACCTCAGCTTCCGAAAGGCGGAGGGTAAGCCTGCCGGCCACCTGGGCCAGCGCCACGCCGTATTGAAAACCGATGTCCTTGAACCGGGTATAGTGCTCGTAGGAATCGTAACCGGTATGGTATTCACCGCCGCCGCTCTCGCCGCCGAAACCCAGGTTGATGGAAGCGATGCCGAGGTGCTGGATAAACGGCGTATAGTCCGATCCGGAGCCGAGCGCTGATAATTCGTAGAATTTGGGTTCGGTTTGCCCGTCTACCATCATGCGGGCCTTGCGCCGTTCGAAAACGGTCAGGCCGGTTTGCGGGTCGGTGACGGCTTTGGATACTTCGTCAAAATATTTCTCCAGGGTATGCGAGCCGCCGCCGCCGAGGAATCCGCGGCCGTTGCCGTCGGTATTGATGTAGGCCACGGCTTTTTGCTGCAGTTCATCGGCATGGTCTTCGGCCCATTCGGTGGAGCCCAGCAGGCCGGGTTCTTCGCCGTCCCAGCCGCAGTAGATCAGGGTGCGTTTGGGTTTCCAGCCGGTTTTGACCAGTTCGCCTATGGCTTTGGCTTCTTCCATGACGGCGACCATGCCGCTGACCGGGTCATTGGCCCCGTGCACCCAGGCGTCGTGGTGGTTGCCCCGGATCACCCATTGGTCGGGGTAGACGCTGCCTTTCAGGGTGGCGACGACGTTGTACAACGGCTTGACATCCCAGTTGAACTCCAGCTTGAGGTGTACCCTGGCCGGTCCGGGGCCGATATGATAGGTAATGGGCAGCGCACCCCGCCAGCCCGACGGCGCAACAGGGCCTTCAAGCGCTGCCAGCAGGGGTTGTGCGTCCTCGTATGAAATGGGCAGCACCGGGATTTTGGTCAGCGTTTCCGCTTCTCCGACAGGCACCCGTTTGGCGTCTTTGGTAGCCCCGTAGCCGGGCGTCAGCGGATCGCCGGGGAACAGGGGCATATCCAGCACCGAACCGCGTTGTACGCCGTCGGCATTCTTGTAGGCGCCTTTGGGGTAGACATCCCCCTGGAAATAGCCGTCCTCCCGGGGGTCGGAGTAGATGATGCATCCGATCGCTCCTTTTTCAGCGGCCACCTTGGGTTTGATGCCGCGCCAGGAGCCGTAGTACTTGGCGATCACGATCTTGCCTTTTACGTCAATCCCGCGCTTTTCCAATTCTTCATAATCGGCTGGAATGCCGTAGTTGACGAAAACCAGTTCGCCGGTTACATCCCCGTCGATGGAGTAGCAATTGAAGGGCGGCAGCATCTCGGCGGTCTGTTGGGAGGAAGCGTCGCCCCTGACCGGCGGCTCTGTCAGGCCGGCCTTGAATTTGGTGGGCCCCACCATTTCCAGCAAGCGCAATTTCGGCGTCGGAAAGAGCACCTGATATTCGTCGATCCGGGTATCGAACCCCCAGGATTTGAACTGTGCGGCCATGAATTCGGCGTTGGCCTTGTCCCACGGCGACCCCACATGGTGCGGATGCAAGGACAGTTGCTTCATCCACTGGTCGAGATCGGACGCCTTGAGCTGGGCGTCGAACTGCTTTTCGAGTTTTTCCTGCGCGGCGGCCTGGTCCGGACTGAAGCCGGAGATCTGGGCGCTTAGCGGTAGAAAACAAGAAAATACCATGGCTGATAGCCAAAGAGATCGGAAAATTGCGATTTTCATGTGGACGGCTGTTTGGACGCAAAATAATAAATTTTTCCGCTTCCGGCAGGATAATTGGCCCAGGGTATTTCTTAATATTTAATCCATTTTTTTACAATGCTCCGGAATCCATTTTTCCGGACCCTGGCCACATAAATTCCACTTGGCAGCGTTTCGGACTCCGGCCAATAGAAAGTATGCGCCCCTTGGTCCAGGTTCCTGGATTGGCTCCAGACCAAACTGCCGTTGAGGTTATAAATATCCATAGAATACAGGCCAGGATCTGAGATTTTGAGCAAGGCAGAAAAATTGCGACCCGGATTGGGAAACAGCTCCATTTGCAAATGTTGATAATACGGTTCGAGGGAGGAAACCAGGTAACCGTTAAAACGATCTTTGGCCCTTTGGGCCCCAATTTGCAATTCCTCCAGACTTTTCCCCGCTATAACGGCAAAAACGACATTGGCCGAATCACCCGGCATCAAAAAAAAGGGACCGCTGCTGACGACGGATACAATTCCGTTACCGTTATTCGAAAGCGTTCCGCCTTCCGGCCGCTGATTTTTAAGTGACTGATATTTATCTGAGGTTGAGAAACCTGCCTGATCAAAAATGTTAATTCCACCAAAATTTTCGTCGTCCCCACCTAAATAATCAATAGCATAGTGCCTGAATGCGGCATTCTCGGTAAGGACAGCAATACCAGCATATAGCGAATCAAATTGTGTGGACCATACATATCCCAGATTGAGAACGGTATCTGTACTCCCTTTTAAATTGGAGTCCAAATCCCAATCAGCTCCTAATCCTATATAAAGCGGTGGTGCGTTCAGGGCGCCGGCATTCCGGACCGAATAGTCGAGAATGTGAAAATTATCAAATCCTACATCCGACCAGGAGTGGGTCTTTAAAGTCACTTCGAGGTTCATTCCTCCTGATATGGACTTGTCGTCGAATCGGGTAATAAGGTCTTTGTCACTTATTTGAGATGAAGAATCCTCCTTAATATATTCAATAGGCTTAAAATCCTGGCTGGTAGAACCATTATCATAAAAAGCATCTGAAACCCGGACCTGGCTGCCGCCTATCATCAGGCCGATTCCGCTAAAGTAAACCAAACCCTTATCTTCAAAAATATATCCGTTACCATCCAGATGGTAATCGCGATTAAAACCTGTTCGCCCGGCTGACCCGAATCCTGCTTTCAACCGGTTGACATTTACATTAATATATCCTGAGTTTACAGTGAGGTAGATCCATTCAAAGTCTTCATAATTATCTCCTGAATAGGAAACTTTAATGAGGACAGTCTGGCCCCGGGCCGCATCCGGATGAACTCGGATCTTAAATTCATTTCCATTCAAAAAGAACGTGTCAAGGGTTGTCAAGCCCCCGATAATTAGATCAGGATTGATTAAATCGATGTCCGGAGAAGAAGTGGACAGTGAAACAATTAATCCCGAAACGGAATCGAGATAATTGACAAGGTATCCTGCCAGATTAGCCGTATCGCCAGGCTGCAACCCATCCTGCCCATGGAATGGAAGAATTTTAAATTTTGAGCGTACTGCATGTACGTCGGTTTCTGAAAGAGCGCGATATAAATTCACACGCCCTCCGCCCAGGAATCCGGAAAATGGCTGATTTCCGGGCAAGGTATCAATGAGATCGGCGGTTCTCCGAAGCCGTTCAGCAGTTTGTTCGGGTGTAAGCTGAGGAAATCTGGCTCTCACCAGGGCGGCGCAGCCTGATATAATGGGCGTTGCGAAACTGGTTCCCCAAAATCCGTTATATTCTCCTCCGGCGTCGGTGGTATGTACTGCAATACCCGGGGCGCAAAGGTCTATTGCAGGCCCCCAGTTGGAAAATCCTGTTTTGAGATCATTTTGGTCAGTAGCCGCACAGGAGATCACCTGATCAAATCCGGCGGGAAAAATGGTCTGGTTCTCTCCCTGATTCCCACTGGCTGCTACAATCAGGGCGTTCCGTTCGAAGGTGGCATAATTCACAATATCCTGGGCATAAAGGCCACCTTCAGTGACACCCCCCCAAGAGCAGTTGATTATTCGGCACCCTTTATCCGCAGCGTACACTATGCCGTCATATCCAAAGGTCATATTATTCGATCCGTCGCCAGAAACCCGGACCGGCAGAAACCGGCACTTGAAGCCCACTCCGGCTATTCCGGTATGGTTATCCGTTGCAGCAGAACACAGCCCTGTAACCCAGGTCCCATGGTCGTTACCCGCTGTCATGGGGTCATTATCCTGATAAAAAAAATCCCAACCCCTGAAATTGTCGATATACCCGTCATTGTCATTATCAATGCCATCAATAGGGTCCGCCCAGTTATAGGCAATATTACTTTGCAGATCGGGATGGGTCCATTCCACCCCGGAATCAACGATTCCGATCACCACGGACGAATCACCCTGCTCGATTTCCCAACCTTCAAAGGCTTTGATCAACTCCAAGGCATATTGTTTTGCGATTTCCGGATCATCAGGTACATAAGCTGCCTTTAGTACCGGGGTGGGTTCCGCATACACAAGTACGCCGGAATTCTGAAGGATCCTGCATGCTGTTTCAGGTGAGCAATCCGCCTCATAATGGAGTCCATATATCAGGGATAGGTCATTGACCGGGTTTTTTACCCGATTCCCGTTCGGGAATTTTTTCCGCAGTTCGGTTTTACCCAATTTCAAAAGGGCCTTGTTGAGTTCCTGGAGCTCAATTCTAGTGTCCATGCATACGCTCCGAAACTCGGGGTTCACCTTGAACACAAGAGTATGCGGGTTATTGGCAGACTGGCTCGTCACGGAATTCCCTGCAATCAAAAAGCCGAATAAGAAGAATATTGAACTTTTCATAAAGGTGAGGTTTAACCGGTATTGATAAATATGAGTATAACTATTTGATATAAAAATCTATATGTGGTAATTACTACCTGATATTAAAGATCGGTAAAATTGCTGAATCACAAACAGCTGATAGTGGCAAGACTTGCCAATTTAAGGAATAATTACCAATCCTTCGGAATTATTCAATCTTTAATTTCCGGCAACACCATCCGCCGCAACGTATAAAACCCCACGCCCCGCTTTTCATCCGACAGAAAGATCACCTCATCGCCGTTCAACCGGCAAGGTTGCTGTTTTTTGCCGGACGACCGGGTAAGCGGCTTGTTTTGGTAATAGACCTGGTGGTCGCAAATCGTCAGGTCGGCATCCTGCCAGATGGTATCCCTGACCGGGATCGCGCTTTCCCGGACGCCTTCCCTGTTCAGGTGCCGGAGAACCAGGCCGTGATCCCTGAATTCATAACTGCTGATGATCCCGAACCGGTTGTCTTTCAGGTAGTAATCTCCTTCAGCTCCCCGGGGGAAGTCGAGCGCCAACCCTTTGAACAGGATGACCAGCGCCGTGAACACGATGACCTTGCCTTCGATCCTCGGCCGAACCAACCACACCAACCCGAAAAAAAGACCGAGCATCGCAAACAGGCGGGGAAACTGTACGACCACCGGCATTTCTCCCAACAGATAGACCGGGATATTGGCTGCCGCCGCGATGAGGACCACCGGCAGGAATCGCTTTAAACCATCTGCGGAAGGGCTGAGCAAGAGGGCTAAACACAGCGGCAGCAACAGCATCAGACTGTACGTCGAACCATAATTGACCAGTAAGAAAGCGCCCAGGAACGAAACCGAAAACCGGAAAAACCGGCTGCTTTGCCGGCTGCTCCATAAATGCAGCAAGGCCGCCAGTACGCTGATCTGGCAGATCCAGCTCAATCCGACCGACAGCAGGGCCTTATGGTGGCCCGCCGCCGGGTTCAGGTGCCCGTCAAATACCAGCAATTTGTTCAGCAACGCCGAAACGGATTGATGAAAATGGGAAAATGGATCGTTGATCTCGCCCTTCAGCAGCCGGGGGAGGATCTGGGTGAAATAATCGGTGGTAACGGCCGGATCCGCCACCAGCATCGGCGAAAGGGAGAACAGGGCCGTGAATCCGATCACAGCGACCAATATGCCGCGATCTTTCTGGAAAAATAACGATAAGATCAGGATGCCCGGATAAATCTTCAATGCGACCGGGATGGCCCACAACAGGCCCGCCCACACCGGTTTCTTCCGTTCCCATTGCAGGTATCCCTCCAACAGGCAGACCAGCAGATACAGGTAGGATTGGCCTTGCAGGATGTTGTTTTGCAACGGGGTATAAAAGATCAGCGGAACCAGCAAGAGGGGCAGCTTGCGGTGCATGCCCTTGTACCGCAGAAAGCGGTAGTAGACCCCGGCAAAAAGGACCAATCCGAGGAGGCTGAACGCCATTTTGGCCTGATGCGGGTCGCGGATCAACGCGAACGGCGCGTAGAAAACCGAACTGGCGGGCGGAACCGGGGTGAAATTGACGAATACCGGTTCATCCGTCCGCTCGCTGATCATCTTGTTGAACCGGTAGGGATCGTAGGCATCCTGATTGAAATCGCCTTCAATAAGCAATCGGCCGGCATAGTAGTAATTGGCGAAATCGCCCAAAGGCTGATCGCCGCTCCGGATCAGAAAATACCAGCCCAACAGGAGGAACATCAAGGCGCCGGCAAGACCATAATCATCAAATCTGTACTTATCGGAGAGTGTGGCCATAAATTGTCAGCATACAGTGTCCGGGGCTCAGGTTTTACGCCGTATTTCGTTCGGCTTCGAAAATAATAAAGATTTCAAACTGGCTTTGTTCGGTCAGGATCTTTTTTAAACGGAAACCCGCTTCTTCAGCAACGGCGGAAATCGCATCCAGCCGGCAAACTTCGGATAAAATGAGCCAAATCCGGCTATGCGGATGTATAAACGCCGGAATTGCCGCAAAAAAACGCCGGAAAAATCCGAAGTCATCTTCACAATACCAGGCATAAGCCCCCGGATTTTTTGGGTCTGAAGGAAAATAAGGCGGATTGCAGATGATCAGGTCGAATTTTTGACGGGGCGCTTTCTCAAAGAGGTCGGAGTGGATCACCGTCATCTCCAATCCGTTGATCATCGCGTTTTGCCGGGCGCATTCCACCGCCCTTTCGTTGATGTCCGCGGCCGTAACCTTCGCCCCGCCTGACGCGGCTGTCAGGGACAGGAATCCGCTGCCGCAGCCGATTTCCAGCAAGGTCTTTCCGGACAGGTCCCGCCGGCCCAGAAACCGGGCAAAAACCTTGGAACTCCCGAAAAACGCCGGGTGGAAAACGCTGCCGGCGATGTTCATTCGCAATCCGTTGTACCGCCAGGTGCGGTCATGCCGCAGGTATCGCTCCAGGATCGGTTTGTACAACCGGCTCAAGGCCAGCCTGAATAAACGCCTCATCAGAATCCCTCTTTTTCGGGTTGCCGGTATTTCAGCCAGTAGCGCTGAAGGAGTTTCAGTTCATAAGGCCGTCCGTATACCCCGGTCCGGTACCGCAGGGCGGCCAGATTGCGGATGGCCTTGCGTTGGAAACCGCTCAGTTTGACGTCCGAAACGGTGGGGTAATAAGCGTTCAGGACCGCCTCGAAATCCCGGATCTTGTCCACAATGCGGGGTGTGAGCCAGGGCGTGAGCGGGTTTTTCCGCAGGTCGAAGTTTTCCCAGGCGGGGTCCAGCCAGTCTTCCAGTTTTTTGGGAAAGGAAAAACCGAGCGATTGTACTTTTTTGAACATCTCGGACCCTTCGGTGGGCACGGGGCTGTAGATGTAAATGATGATCTCTGTGGCCGGATTCCGGTCCTTGACCCGGCGGATGAAATCGATCTCCGCTTCCACCTGCCGCAGCGATTCATGTTCATCCGCGGCCGGCCAGCCGAGTACGAAGGAGTATTCCGGGATGATGTCGAATTGTTTCATGCGGCTTGCAAAACGCAGGATCTGTGCGCCGGTTTGTTTGCCGCCCTTGTCCATGAAATCCAGGAGGTTGTCGTTCCCGGATTCGGCCCCGAAAAAGATCATCCGGCAGCCGGCTTCGCGCATGAGGGCAAGGGTCTCATCGCTGTATTTGTCCACGGTATCGATGCGGGCCTCGCCCCACCAGTTCATGCCTTCCCGCCGCATCAGCCTGGAAAAAGCGGCTGTCCGTTTTTCCGAAACGAAGAAATTGTTGTCGTGAAACTCGATGGCGTCCCCACCGTAGGCCTCTTTCAGCAATTTGATGTCCCGGTAGATCCGTTCGGCGGATTTGCCGTTCCATTTGGCCTGATAGATCGGCACCACGGCGCAAAATGCGCATTTGAACGGGCAGCCGAAACTGCTGTGGTAGGCGATGGTGCGGCTGCCCAGAAAACTTTTGCCCAGGTATTGCTGCATCGGGTAAAGGGCGTTGAGCTTTTCGTAAGGCAGGTCGGGCAGTTCGTCGTAGGGATAAATATTGACTTTCGGCGTGCGGACGAGCTTGCCGTCTTTCAGGTAAACGAGGTTGTGGATTCCATCGACCGGCTTGTTTTCGATCAGGGCCGTGATGAGGTCCGGAAAAGCCTTGTCGCCCGGCCCGTCGATCACATAATCCACAAACCCGGAATCGAGGGAAACCCCGGGGTGGTTGGCCGGGAAATAGCCGCCCCAGACCGTCGTAATGCCCGGAAACTGTTCCCTGACCTTCCGCGTAATGGGAATGGCCTGCCGCAATTGAGGCCCCGGCATAACCGTTGAGCCGAAAAAGCCGAATTGACCGGTACGGAGGTAATCCAGGATCTTGTTTTCGGGGTCAGCTTCGAGGTTGCCGTCCACGATCACCCAATCGTACAACCCCTCTACACTTGCCGCTACTTGCAGCACTGAGTTCGGGATCCGGGCCTTGTAGTCCGTCGCCCGCGGATTGAAGAGCAGGATGTTGGATGGTTTCATGGTTTCACTGTTTCCTGGTTTCACGGTTTCCTGGTTTCCTGTTTGGCGCCCGTTGTATGGCCAAAAACTGCCCACTTCCCACTGCCAACTGCCCACTGACCCCCTCCTCCGCTGAAGCTACGGCGGGCGGAGACTGCCAACTGCCAACTGCCAACTGCCCACTGACCCCCTCCTCCGCTGAAGCTACGGCGGGCGGAGACTGCCAACTATTTTCAAAAGTACCCATTATCCCCGGATCAAACCCGGTTACCTCTTTGCCAAAAGCCGACAATTCCCGCAAGATAGGAAATCATCGCCGCGATCAGCGCGCCCGTGATGCCGTAGGCCGGTACCAGCCAGATACTGAATCCGACCTTGCAAAGCCCCATGACCAGCAGGATGACCGTCAATGCTCCCAGTCGGTCTTTCCGGTAGGCCATCTGCATGCGGATGAAATACAGGAAATAACCCAGGATCAACCCCGCCGTTAAGCAATAGTCTGCCGCGGAGAGCCGAAAAGCATAGCCGAAATAAACAATCGTATAAATAAACAGGACCAGCAGAGGCGTCATTACAAGGCCGGCCAGCAGAAATCGCCGCTCCAGCCGAAAAACAGATTCCTGCCGCAGCCGGTACAGGTTTTTGATGTACGGCAATAAAATGGCGGAGGCCAGCAGGTGGCCGGACTGGATGAAATTGGACAGCACCTGGTATTGGGCCAGGCGGGTTTCGCCCATTTTCAGGGCCAGTACGTACAGGTCGCCCCGGGCGGCCGCCACACCGGTGAGGACCACCAGCAAAAACGGAGCGGCGGCCCTCAGAAAGGCGACGCCCGATGAAACCGCAATCCCCTCGGTTGAAAGATAGGTCCGGTTGAAAACGGCAAAAACCAGGCCCTTCACCCATTCAGAGGCGATGAAAAGGGCCAGCAGCCCGGTGATGGTCACTGGTACGGACAGGATGACGGCGATCAGCACACCCGTGATCCCCAGTTCCGTCAATGCCGATAACAGGAACAACCGCCGGTAGGTATTCAGCGATTCGAACAGTTGCCAGCTCAGCTGCCCGCCGAGCCACAACAGGAGTATCGGCTTGTTGAAGGGAATGGGCATCAGCCATAAGATCAGAAAAACCGCAACCGCGATCATCAACTTGCCGGCTATCGACCCCGAAAGGACCCTGGAAACGGATTGCGGCTCCCGGCTGTACGCCCGCAGCAGAAAATCCCGGCTGCCCCAATTGACCGCCACCATGGCCAGGGTGATCACGAGATAATATTGCACATAAACGCCCCAGAAATCCCCGGAATACACCCGGATCACCGCCAGTGAAAGGAGGATTCTGGCCACAGGCGCTGCAAACTGGGCCAGGATGGAAAACAGGATCGGCCCGATCCGCCGGGATGCCACGCCTCAGGCTTTTGACCGGTTAAACAGCGGCGCGAAGGCCCTTTCCCGGAGCATGCCCAGGCGGGACGACCAGGCCCGGACCCTGGCCTTGAGGGCGTGCATGCCCGACAGGCGCCTCGCGGCCATTTCGCGCTGGATCCAGTTCATGGCGTGCTGGTAGTACCTTCGGCTGTAAGGCCGTTTGAAGTCGATATCCCGGTCGGTGGAAATTTCCCACGGGTGATTGGTCAGGAATTCGGTCTCCGTCTCCTCGTACATTTCCGTGCCCTTGATGGGGTAGGCCACCGTAAGGGTGAAATGATCGGGCTCGGCCGACTTCAGAAAATGAAGCGTCTGACGGATATCGGCCTCTTTTTCGCCGGGGTAGCCCAGCATGATGAAATTACCGGTTTCCATGCCGTGTTGTTTGGCCAGGCGGACCATTTCGGTCACTTTTTCGATCCGCACCATTCGTTTCATAGCGTCCAATACGGACTGTGAACCGCTTTCCGCGCCGATCCAGACCCGGAAGCAGCCGGTTTGTTTCAATAACCCGACGATCTCTTCGTTCATCCGGTCGGCGCGGGTGATGACCTCGTAAGGGATCACCCAGTCCTTTTCCGCCATCACCCCAGCGAATTCCCGCATCCACCGGTGGTTGATGGTGAAGACATCGTCGACAAACCAGATGTTGTCAAAATCGTAATGGGCCCTCAGGTATTCCAGTTCCTCCACCACCCTGGCCGGGCTCCTTCTCCGGTAGGATTTCCCGTAGACGGCCCGGCTGCACCATTTGCAGGCGTAGGGGCAGCCCCGCATCGTACTGACCGAAACCATCGCGTAGCCGTGCCGACCCCGCCAGGCGTCAAAATACCGCTGCAGGTCGATCTTTTTGCGGTTGGGCATGGGCAGCTCGTCCAGCTCCTTCATCAGTCCGCGCTCCGGGTTGAATACCGGGTCGCCGTCGGCATCCAGCCAGGCGATGCCCGGGATTTGATCCGGTGCGGCATCCGGGTTTTGACCGAAAGCCTGTGCGATCTCCAGCATGGTTTGTTCCCCTTCACCAAAGGCAATTATATCGGCGCCTGCGGCCAGGAAATTGTGGGCGTGGTGCCGGACCTCCGGGCCGCCGAGGACTATTTTGCAATGCTTTAACGCGGGATTGTTCCGGATATATCCGACAATCTTCAGCACATTGAGCTTGGTCATCAGGTTGGTGTAAATGCCGATCAGGTCGGGCTGATGACCATCCAGGTAAGCCGCTAATTGTTCAAAACTGGAAAAGGTGGTGTCGAATACGTCGTTGTCCAGTCCGTTTTCTTCCAGGTAGGCCGAAATGTACAGCAGCCCCAAAGGCGGGTAAGGCTTCATGATGGCCTGCTCCCGGGGGTCCTCATTCAGGAAATAGCCGTGTGTCAACAGTATTTTCATCCGATCGTTTCCGGCTTTTTTTCAAATGTAATGACAAAATGGTCGGCATAATCGGCCAGGGCGGAGAAATGGAGGAATTTGTCCGCCAGTTCCAGTATTTTGAGCCAACGCGGTCTTTTCAGGAGCCAGCCCCCGAGATACGACGGCGGTACGCACAACCCGATGGGGCTGAGATCCAGCCGGCTGAATTCGGGATCATATAACGCTTTCAATTCTTTTGGGGTATAATACCAGGTTCCGATTTTCCCCTTTCCGACCCGGGCCTCGGCAAATCCGGCGTGGCGGCGGACAGCGACCTGCCGGTTGCCCTTCCAGCGGAAGTAGAAATTTTCCCAAAGGCAATGCCTGCTCATGTACACGAGAAAGAGTTTGCCGCCCGGTTTTAACAGTCGGCTGAAAACGCCCGCGACGGTGCGGGTATCCTCCGGAGAAATGCAGTTCAAACCCCCGAAATCGGAGAATATCAGGTCGAATCGGCGGCCTTGAATCCGGTTTGGCAGGTCAAGAAACCCCGACTGAAGGAATTCCGGGTTGGTTGCCCCCGATCGCGCTTTTTTCGATTCCGCCACCCGGATCATTTCCGGAGCAATATCTGTGGCCAGCACCCGGGAGCCGGTTTGGGCCAGGCGGATCGCATCTTCGCCGGTGCCGCAATTCACCTCCAGGATTTCCGGCGAACGGTCCAGATAGGGCGCCAGGGCTTTCCATACCTGTCGTCGCTGCGCCTTGCCGATGGCCGAATCGGTGAATTCGGTATCGTATTCGGCGGCGTATTGGTCAAAGACTGTCGGCAGCATCGTGGTGGATGGCTTTTAAACGGCGTTTGGCCAATACGGAAGAAGGGCCGTAGTACAGGATGGAAAGGGCTTTTTTCAGGTTGTGCCGGTTTATGGTAGCCGGATTTTGAAGCAGCGAACGGAGCTTGTCCAGGGCATGTCGCCGCCGGAATTTCTGGTGGACGAAGTGGTGGAGTTTTTTATAGAATTCGGGCGGATAGGTGTTTTTGAACATGAGATCCAGGTCATTGGAGTCCTTCCAGTTGGCTTTGTCCACCAGTTCTGAGCGGACCCGTTCGTAAAAACCGGTCCCCGGCAAGGGATACGAAACGGAAATGCCGATATCATGCGGCATCAGCTCCATGATCAGGTCGATGGTCTGCCGGATATGATCCGCCGTTTCGCCGAGGTAGCCGAACTGGATGAAAAAGCAGGGTTTGATCCCGTTTTCTTTCAGCTTTCGGGTCGCCGTCCGGACCTGATCCAATGTGATGCCTTTGTCCATCGCGTCGAGGATCTCCTGGGCGCCGCTTTCGACCCCCATCCAGACCTCCTCGCACCCGGAGGCTTTCAAGCCGTCGATGTACTGGTCCATCACCAGGAGGTCGGCCCGCGATTGGATCTTGTACCGGAGCCGGATGCCTTTCTTTTGGATCAGTTCGGCGAATTCGAGGACCCAGGTCCGTTTGAGCCCGAAGATATCGTCGCAAAACCAGATATGATCAAATGAGGTGAGTTGCTGCAGCATTTCGATCTCGGCCACCACATGCTCCGGGCTGCGCATTTTATAGGTATCGCCGTAAATGGGCTTGGCGCACCAATTGCATTTGAATGGGCAACCCCGCGTCGTGGCAATATTGAGGGAAAAATATCCCCAATGGGCTTCCCAGCGTCGCCGGTATTCGGTCAGGTCCACCAGATGCCAGGCCGGGAGCGGCAGTGCGTCCAGGTTATTCATCACCGGTCGGCGCGGATTGACCCTTACTGCTCCGGCTACCTTGCAGGCCAGCCCCGGCAATTGGTCCGCCGGTTGCCCGTTTTCCAGGGCTTCGATCAATTCAACCAGCGTTTGCTCCCCCTCGCCCAGCAGGACAAAATCCACCCCGTTTTCCAGGTATGCCCGGTATTGATCCGTTGCATCGGAACTGCAAACCACCACCCGGCAACCCAATGATTGCGCCTTCCGCGCCATAGCCCACGCTGCTTCCCGCATATTGGTCAGGCACATCTTGGTCAGGTAATTGAACCCGTCGTCAAATATGACCAGCACCTCCGGCCGCTCCCGCTCCAGCACCGGGAAAATGGCCTCCGGCCCGTCCGCGAACATCGTGTCAAAGAAGGTGATGTTGTGATGTTGTGAATGGGTGAGTGGGTGAATGGGAGCAGGCGTTGCGTTATTTTCTATATGGATGTCCTCATTTTTTATCCAGACCTCTCTCACCCCCTCACCACCTCTCCCGCTCTCACCTCCTCTCACCTCTCTCACCTCTCTCACCCCTCTCACCCCTCTCACCTCTCTCACCCCTCTCACCTCCTCTCCCTCTAAAACCCCCGCCGCCAACAACGTCATCACCGGCGGATACGGCTTGTTCCACTGGTCCTGTTTCGGATCCAATTTCAGGAAGTAGGAATGGGTGAACAGCATTCGCAACAGCATTCTGGACATTTTACCGGACAAAGGTAGGAGAATCCCCTCTTCCCTGAAACCTGACCAATCGACATTTGTGTAGCCCTCCTGTCAAAGGCGACGAAATCCTCTCACCCTCTCATCCGCCGAAGCCTCCGGCGAAGGCGGGCTCTCACCCTCTCACCCTCTCTCACCCTCTAAACAACCTCTCCGCCGCCAGCACCAAAAACATATAATTCGTCGATCCCCCGCCCATCACATACTCCGTCTGTTGCCAGAAGAACGGCCAGATCTTTAATTCAGGCAGGTCGGGCCGGATCAGCGCTGTACCCGAAGCCACCCCGCCCGGGATATACGACCAATCTGCCCGGTTGACGCCGTAAGCAACCGTCACCGACCGCGAGCCAACGCCCGACGCGAACGACGAAGTATTGGCGCCCGGATGCACACCGAGCACGAAGTTGAGCGCATTGACAAAAAAATCGGGGCCGCACAGATCGGGCCAGCCTTTGTAGAAGAAGTATTGCTCTACCCCGAAATGCTGGATATTCCACCCGGCGCCCCAGATATTGGGTTTGTAGGGAACGCCGTAAGGCGAGTCGGCCTCCTGTTCTTTTTTCAACCGGGCTTCGTATTCTCCGACCGCTGCGTCGACGGCTTTGTGAAAATCCTGGTTTTTGATCATGGGCATCACACGCCCCAGGGCCCAGCCGCACCGCGGGATCTGCGCCACGATGACGGCCTGAAGGTCCACCAATGCCCGGCTGTATTGTTCTTCTTTGGTAGCCAGGAGCAGTTCGGCCAGGGCGATCACCCGGTTGGCGGCAGTGCGTTCGCCGGGTTTTGCGTTGTTGAACAAGGTAACGGCAGTGGACAGGGCTTCCGCTGAAAGTTGCGGGTTACTTTTTTTGAGCACGCGCGAGGCTGCTGCCAATCCCGCCGCGACGTACAGCTCCCGCCCGGGGTTTTCTTCGGTGAATACCCAGCGGTCGTCAAAAACAGGGGATTTATCGGCTGTTTTTTCGCCCGTTTTCAGGGAGGCGTCGTACGTGAGGTTATCCGTCATGGAGGAGGCGTCGCCGAGCATGACGTATTGCCGCAGGGTCGGGCAGATGATGCCGCGGTAAAGCCGCCCCAGAGACCGGTAGCCGCCCAACACGCTGGCCAGCCCGTGTTCGATCTGCTGGATGGCGTCCGACTTGCCGTCGGGTTGGTGAATTTCCACGATGCGGGTCTTCTGATCGATGGAGGTGGCGTCGTAATCCAGGCCGAATTCCTCGATCATCAGCGCCAGGTTCCAGACGGTGCCGATCTGGGATTCCACCCGGAGGTCGTAGTCGCCGGCGTCGTGCCAGCCGCCGCGGTTAAGCCCGGGGACCGCCTGCAGGGGTTTGTACCTGGTCAGGGTGGAAGGGCCTTGCAGGTAGCCGTCGAAATGGTTGGTGTCTACCGGCGCCATCAGGGCATCGTCGAGGTGGCAGTAGTCGTGCCAGACCCGGTATTTCTCGTTGATCCGCATATGGCACATCTGTACGGGCAGGTAGTATTCCAGCACCGGTTGCCAGGTATGCCGTTCGAACACATCCTTGTCGATCTTAAAGGGTTGGGTGTCGGTATTGCCGTAAGACAGCAGGTACATGCCCGGCTCGCGGACGTCCGAAAAATCGTAGGTCAGGTAGCGGTAGCGCAGGAAATTCCCCCAGGGCTGGGGTTTGCCCGACCGGACGAGCGTTTTGCCTTGCTCGCCCAGCCGGAAAAGCCGGATGTCGCGGACCTGCTGGTCGTTGGGGTCCAGTTCAATGACGGCCTTTTTCGGCTGGCTGGGGTGGTAACCGACCTGGGAGACCTGGACCACCGGTTGATATTGCCATCCGGGAACGACGTTCGGGGTGATGGTCCATTGTATGGCATTGGTGGTAGCCCCTGCGGGTACCGTTTCCCGGACGATGAACCAGCCGTTGTTGTGGTTGGTGCGGCCGTCGAGGAGTTGGAGCGTGCCCGTGCGGGAGGTGACCGCCATTCTTTGCAGGTCGGATTCCGGCGCCACGACGAGCTTTTTGCCGGTTGCCAGCGCGGTTGACAGCGGGCCGCCGTAGGCATCGGTTACAGGTCCGTTCGGTTGTTGGCAGAAAATGCCGGTTTGCCCGTCCAGTTGCCAGCTTTTGCCGAAGAGTTCGCCGGGAAACAGTTCGAAGTTAAAGCCCACTTTGCCGATCCATTCCGCCGGAAGCGGTTTGTCGAGGTGGACGGCTACGGAGAAGCTGCTGCCTTCAAGGGCTTTGACCTCCACTTGATAAGAAAATACGAGATCGGGGTAAAGAATGGGGTTGAACCCGGTGCGGTTCTTGGTACTGTCGGGGTACCACAGGGTCTGGGTGATCGTTTCGGTGGGCTCATCCACCGTCAATTTACCGCCTTTGGGCACGGGCGACCATTGGCCTGGGGAGGCTTCGAGCCTGAGGTCCCCGTTGGCGGCCACCCGGCTCCCGTGTTGGATGACGGTGACGCCGGTCTGGTGCCCGTCCGGGTAGATATCGCTGAATACGGTGACATTGAGCCCGGGCATTTCGAAATACCCCTGGCTGTTGATCTTGAGACCGTTCTGGGCGTGAATGGTAAAACAGGATGCAAAGAGCGCGAGAAAAAACGTGATTCTTGACATGGCTGGTGAGCTGGTATGGTTTTGGGGTAAAGGTACGGGATTGTTGCGGCGGGGCAAAATGGGAAATGGGCATTGGTTTCGGCACGCAAGGGAAATACATATCGTACCTACGGCACGAAACGTCGTGTCCAATTCGTGCTACCGACATTTGGCCTCTGACGAGGCCTGGGAATTGTTCATGGTTCGGGGTGGTTTATAACCGGGAACGATAGAAATATTGATGGGCCCCTGAATGCGGATTCGGCGTTTGCGAACGGCATTTTCGGCGCGCATGGGGAATACATATCGTACCTACGGCACGAAACGTCGTGTCTGATTCGTGCTACCGACATTTGGCGGCTGACGAGGCCTGGGGAATTGTTCATGGTTCGGGGTGGTTTGAAACCGGGGGCGAAGATTGCTGGGGCCCCTGGATGCGGATTCGGCAAAGGTCTCGTTAGAGACCAAAATGTCGGTAGAACAGATGAATGACGCAGGATTCCCGTGCCGTAGGTACGGAATGTGTCCATTTAGAGCTTGTTTGGATTTTGGTCGCTATGTCGAAAATTGATCCCGCTTTTGAGCGGGACAGACCAGTTACTGAAGTCCAAACAAGCTCTTATTTACGGAATTTCCCCAGGATTCCCATAAAATACCTTACCCGGCAAGCATTCCCTCAAGGCCGAACCCCCGCCTTCCCCGTCCGCCCCAGGTAATGATTGAACCATTCCACCACGCGTTCGCCGACGTCCTGGATGAATTTCGGCTCCTGGAACCCGTGCGGTTGCCGGGGATAGGCCACCATTTTGGTCGGCACGCCAAGGCGCTGCAGGGCGCGGTGCAATTGGTAACCCTGTTCGATGGGTACCCGGTCGTCGGCCAGGCCGTGGATGATCAGGGTGGGGGTTTTGGCGTTTTTGATATTGAACATGGCGGAGTGGTCTTCATATGCCTGCTGGTCGTCCCAGAATTCGCCGCCGAAATAGCTGGGCAGAAAACTGGGGATGTCGGCCGTCCCGTTGAAGCTCATCAGGTTGGTTACCGGAGCGCCGGCCATGACGGCCTTGAAGCGGTCGGTTTTCGTGATGATCATGGAGGTCATATAGCCGCCGTAGCTCCAACCGGTCTCCACCAGACTGTCGGGATGCGCCAGCCCGTCGGCGATGACCTTGTCTACGCCCGCCATGAGGTCGTCATAGTCGTTATTGCCCCAGTCGCGGTAGTTGGCCCGCCGGAATTCGGTACCGTAACCGCTGCTGCCGCGCGGGTTGGCCCGGAGTACAAAAAAGCCCTCCTCGGCAAAGGCCTGGATGGGGTAGGGCGAACCCGCACCGGTGAAACTCTGGGCATACACCCCGGCAGGGCCGCCGTGTACGTTCAGGATCATGGGGTATTTCCGGCCGGGTTGGTAATTCTGCGGCCAGGTCAGCAGCCCTTCGATCGTGTACTTGCCGTCCTTGGATTTCCAGCTGATCACCTCCGTTTTGGTCGCTGTCCTTCCGGTCATGTAATCCGCGTGCAGGTCGGTCAGTTTTTTGCCGGGCATGGCCGATGAATTGGCCAGGTAAATATCCGCCGGCACTTCCGGGCTCTGCCTGAAATAGGCCAGGTCGCCTTTCCGGTTCATGGCATATCCGCTGGAAACGCCGCTGGTATTGACCTCCAGTTTCTTCAGCGCTGTGCCGTCGGCGGGCAACGAACACAGGATCGAACCGGTATGATACGATTCGCTCACCAATACCTGCTTATTGTCCGAAGTCCACCCGATCAGGTTGGGTTGTTCATCCGGTGTTGCGGCCAGTTGTCGCGGGCTGCCGCCGTTGGCCTGTACGACATAAATATGGGATTTCTGGGCCCAGTTCACCTGCCCTCCGTCAGAAACATAGGCGATCCACTTCCCGTCGGGTGAATAGATGGGGGCCGCATCCATTCCCCGTCCGGTAACCAGCGGTTTAACCGCGCCGCTGTCCGCCGGGATCGTCGATATATCCGTTGTAGGCCAGGTATCCACCCACGGAGCGGTCTGGTGTGAAAAGGCGATGGTTTTGCCGTCGGGCGACCAGGTGAAACCGGACACGTGGAAATCGGCGCGGGTCAGTCTTTTGACCGGGTATTGACCTTTAGCGTCCTTTTCCAGGCTGACGGTGAACAACTGGGCTTTCTGGAATTCGTCCCGGACCTCCCAGTCCTTTTTCTCCTTGCGCGCCCGGGTCTCTGCCGCCGGCAGCGTATCGATCATGGTGAAGGCGATCCGTTTGCTGTCGGGCGACCAGTCGAAAGCGCCGGTTCCGTTGGGCATGGCGGTGATCATTTCGGCTTCTCCCCCGGTCAGCCGCAGGACGTAGAGCTGGTTCTTGCCGTCCTTGCCGCGCCCTGAGGAAAAGGCCAGAAACCGACCGTCGGGTGAGAATTTCGGATTGGAGCAGGATTTATCCCCAAAGGTATACTGATGATTGGAGGATCCGTCGGAAGAAACGACCCAGACCTGGGTGAGGAAGTCCGAATTCTCGCCGTCCATCCGGGCATTTGAAACGGTATAGGCGACCCATTTCCCATCGGGTGATACATCCAGGTTGCCGGTCCGTTTGTATTTCATCATTTCCGACGGCGTCCATTTTGCGGATTGTGCCGTTAAAAAAGAACAGCAGGCCAGAATGGCGATTGAAAGGTAAAAGCGGTTTTTCATGCGGGTGAAGATTGTTTGTTTCAAATGTAAATAAAAAAATCACAAAAAAACATCTCACATAATGAAAAATGCATATATTGCGGATGTCATTTCTCCTACGTAAATTATTCCTGAGGTTTCCCGTCCAACTTACGGCCAGGCTTTTTGTGCCTTGCGTCGAGCTTTACTCCTGGACTGCAGCCGGTTTTATGTTGAACCTAACTGATTAGGATACCTAAAACACATAAAGTGTATGAATAAGATCAAAAATGCCATTGATTCCTTTTCCAGGGAAATCAAGTCGGGCCCGACAGCGGATCTCCATCTCCTTCGCGCCAAATCCTACGCCGTTCTGGGCGATGTCCATCATGCACTCGAAGATATCAGGCGGGCCATCGAACTGGAGCCGGATCACAAGGAAGCCTATGATGATCTTGCGTTGGCGCACCTTAAAAACGGCGATTTCAGCGCCGCCGAAAAAGCTGCGGAAAAGGCCCACAGCATCAACCCGCATATTGCGGCGGTCAACTGGATGGTTGCCCGCGAAGGGAATCGCCTGACCCGCAAAATTTCGGACGCGCCGACTGCCGCCCTGCACAACAAACGGGGCCTTCTGTCGCTCTATCAGGGCGCCCTTATCCCGGCAAAAGCGGATTTTGAGGCAGCCGTCAAGATGGATCGTGAATTTGATGATGCTTATGCCAACCTCGCCCAGACCCTCCTGAAACTCGCTTTGCCGCAAGAGGCCGAAAAAGTGCTGGATGACATTTCGGACCGGCACCCCGCTTTTAAACACGATAATATCCTGCTGGCCAAAAAATGGGCCTTCCTTGAGCTCAAGGTCAACCATAGCCCAACCGCAGAGACGTATAAGGACCTGGCTAAAATTTGTGTTGAACAGGAAACCATCCAGGCGTGGGAGAAAGCCCAGCTGTACTACGATAAGGCCCGCGAACTGGACGAAGCGGCCATAGCGCCGCTTGTGAAGATGTATTAACGGCAACCCCCGTTTCTTATTTTTTACCTGATAAAACACCTTAATTCATATGCAAGCCATTGTCAATTCAGAATTGTCAAGCAGCCCTTCCAAAGGAAGGTCCAATTTTCTGCTTCCTGACCAGCATTTATTACCCAACGACGAATTGATCTCACCCAACGGCCTTTTTCGGATGATTTATCAGCCGGACGGCAACCTGGTCATTTATGATTGGACCAACAAAGCCATCTGGGCCAGCAACACCAACGGAAAATCAACCGGAAAGACGGTATACCAATCCGACGGCAATTTTTGCATATACGACGGCAGCAACAATTGTATCTGGGCGACCATGGTTTACGGCTACCCTCCCGGGACGGCGACCTTGCTGGACAACGGCAATTTCGCTACCTTTAAAGCGGACAAATCCGTGGCCTGGCAAACGAATACGGTCCAGACCCTGCCGCCCTTCACCCGGAACATCCTGATGGTCAATGATGTGCTTACGCCGGGTAATATTTTGATTTCCGATAATAAAAAGTTCGAACTGATCTATCAGCTGGATGGCAATCTTGTGCTGTACGATTGGAATCACTCCCCGAAGTGGGCGAGCAATACGGTCGGCAAGAGCCCCGGGTATGTTGTTTTTCAGACCGACAGCAACTTTGTACTTTATGATAAGGACCACAACCCCCAATGGGCTTCAAATACGGTGGGTAAAAAGGGCGTCCATGTCCTGTTGCAGGACGACGGCAACCTGGTGATGTACAATGCCGCCAACCAACCGGTCTGGGCGACCAATACCGTAACGACGATTCCCGGGGATTCGCCGCAATTGTCGGTCAGCGCGACGCCCCAATGCGGCAGCGTGGTGGATGCGAATGCCGGTGTTTCGTCCGGCAGCATTTGCGGCGGTGTTTTCGCGGGTGTTTCCGGCTGCGGGGGCGTCATGTCCGGGATCGGCATGTGCGGTTCGGTGTTCAGCGGAGCTTCCTTCTGCGGCGCCGTCGGTAACGGGGTAGGGGTCTGCGGTGCGGATGTTTCCACATTCGGCGCCTGCGGCGTGGTTGCAGCGGTTGGCGGCGCCGGGGTGGCTACTGTGTCCGGGATCGGCGTCTGCGCGGCAGTGGCAACGATTGCCTCCCTTTGCGGAGCTGTGCTGAGCGCTGCGGGCGCCAGTGCGATCGGAGCTGCCGGAGCCGGCGCTTGCGGTGCAGTGGCCTGCGCTGCGGCAGCCTGCGGGGCGGACACTGATGCAGCCGGCGCTTGTGTGGAAGCCCGGGGAGCGGGTGTTTGCGCCGCCAACGCCCAGGGCGCTGAAGGTGTCGGCGTTTGCGCCGCTCAGGTCGGTTTTTGCGGACTTGTGGCTTGCGTAGCCATCCCCATCGGGGGCAATTGGTAATTATGCTTAATCCGGAATCAGAACCATGTCAGTATATAAGGAATCCCGCTTTAATCTACGGGTGAAGCTTCGCCGCGGCAGAATTTTGCTGTACAATACCTTATCCAGGGCTTTGTGCCTGCTGGAAGAGCAGGAGGCGGCGCTGCTGGGCGATATCCCGAACCTTCAGGATGTTAACGTTTTGCTCAACAACAGGGTGATCCAGTATTTGCTGGGCCAGGGCTTTGTGCTGCCTGCGGAGTCGAACGAGCTCCAAACCGTCAAGAATCTGTACGATGGAGCCCGCTACGATCCTACGGTGGTCAACCTGATCGTTTGCCCGACGCTGGCTTGCAATTTCGGCTGCGACTACTGCTTCCAGGGTGAAGACAAACCGCTGGAAGTGATGTCGCCGGAAGTGCAGGACCGGGTTGCCGGACTCTATCAGCGGTTGCTGGATACGCAGCCCGGAATCCGGAAATTGCAAATGATCTGGTATGGCGGCGAACCGCTGATGCGCAAAAAAGTGCTCTACGATATGGCCGACCGGCTCATCGATATCAGCATCAGAAATGATAAGGAGTACGACGCCACCATGGTCACCAACGGGTTTATGCTGAACAAAGAGGTGGCTATTGAGCTCTTTAACAGGGGGTTGCATTCCGTACAGATCACCCTGGACGGCTCGGAGGAATTCCACGACGCCAGAAGGCATCTCCTCTCTTCTTCCAAAAAGGGCACCTACTGGAAAATCCTGAAGAACCTGAAGGAGTGGATCGATGAGGTGCCCATCGCTGTCAGCATCAGGGTGAATATCGATGAAAGGAACAAGGACGGGATCATGAACCTGATCGACGATCTCGCCGAAAGAGGCCTTGCCGGGAAAAGCAACCTGAAGATGTATTTCAGCCCCGTGGAAACCAATACGCAGGGATGCCACAGCGTTTCGGAGCTGACCATGAAAAAAATGGATTACGGCGAACTGGAAGCCCGCCTCAACCGGTATGCTTTCAGGAAAGGCCTGATCAGCATGCCCTATCCGCCGCGTTTCCTCGGGATCTGTTCCGCATTGCGCCCCAACGATTACATTATCGTTCCAAGCGGCGATGTGCACAAGTGCTGGGATACCGTATCCTTCCCGGACAAAAGGGTGGGTACGCTTTATGATATGGATAAATTGCTGGGCAGGCAAAATTTCAATCACCAGCTGTGGGAGAATTTCGATCCTTTCAAGAATGAGATTTGCAAAAGCTGCAAACTCCTGCCCAGTTGTTCCAGCTATTGCGCCCACAAATTCGTCTATGTGGGCGATTCCGCCGGTGATTCCATCCTCCCTTGTCCAAGCCTGAAATTCTCGATCAACGAACGCCTGATCCTCAAGGCGGAAATGGAAGGATATATCTCCCGGGACGATTACGACCCCGATGAGATCAAAACCGATCCGTACGAACTTACGCCGGTCATGCATACCGTGGACAGCATGATAAGCGGCAGCCGGATGTATGTGCCCACCGAATTCACGGTCTGAAACCAGGAAAATGACGACACAGCAGAAAATCAGGGATGAAATAAGCGCGCTCAGCAGGTTCTACGGCATCGATCCGCAGCCTTTCTTTGGTTTGCTGTCTCCGGATGCGCTGGAGCATTATGTGGAATTGGTATTGGATGCGCAAGAATTGGCGGTCGTATTGGGTGGGGTCGGTCAGGAAGACCGCTTGCTCGAAACAGCCGATAAATTCGGAATTGCCGGCGAAGTGAGATCGGCATTCAAGGCTTGTACCCTGCAATTCCCCGAACGGATGCTGTATGCAAAGTTTCCGGTTTCCGGGAAACCGAAAGGCGTAATGTATGTATTGCTGCTGGAACCCTGGGAAACGGTCAGGGCCTTCCTTGATTTCATGTTCCCCGGACAATTTGAGGCCGCTGCGCTCCCCGGCTCCACCGGCGATCATTCCCTTTGTTTCATCCTGGGTTTTACGGTTGATCAGGACCAGCTGACGATCAAGGCCTATGAGCTGTTTGACCGGGTCGGTCATGATCGATCGGATCCGCCTTTCCTGGTTGTTCACCATTTGACGCGGAAAGGTCTGGTTCCCAACAGGAAAACCTATGCCGCCAATGTTTCGCCCGAAGATTTTTTGGCCGGGGAGGGTCCATGGCCGGAGATTGTGGAATTGATTTCCGGAACGCCGTTCAATTTCGGCGATTACGCTATGTTGAGAAGCCTGGAGGCATCCGGAAAACAAAAGATGTATGTCTTCCGGCTCGACAGGCGTGAAAATGCCACGTTCAACCTGCGGACGTATAATTATTATGTTGCGGAAGGCCTGAAAAATATTCAACTCCAGCGGTTTGAGGCGGCTCACCGTTCTTTTGAGAACGCTGTGGACTACGATCCGGAGAACCCCGACGCCATCAACGGCCTGGGTTTTTGCATGATGTATCGCGGAAAGTACGCAGAGGGCATAGAACTGGTACTGAAAGCCAGGGCGCTTAACCCCCGGATTGCCAACCTGGTCTGGAACTGGGGGTACCCTCCCGGCAATATCCGGGAATTGATCGAGGATCTTTCAAGACAGATTGCCGAAAAACCTGCCGCCGATCTTTTCCATCAGCGGGGCATATACTATTTTCAGGATCACGATTACGGCCGGGCCAATGCGGATTTGCTCAAAGCGGTTGACCTGGACCCCCTCAATGCGGAAGCTCACAATAACCTCGGGGGAACCTACCTTAAACTCGGCCAATTTGTGGAAGCGGTCAAATGCTGCAATATCGCCTATTCGATCAACCGCCAGATCTCAACTTCCAACCTGGGAATCGCCAGGGAGGTGATCCGTCTGATCAATGAAGCGGAAACCAACCCCGGAGCGCAATCCTTTATCAGTCTCGGGAAATTCCTGTATCAACTGGATCTGTTTGAAGCGGCCAGGGAGAATTTTTACAAGGCGGAAGCCTGGCGCCAGCTGAACGGCAACCGCAGTCAGGTTCCGGCAAATACCGCAAATTAAACTTGGTTGCATGGTTGCGCCTGCCAGATATCTTATCATTCCCATGGCCAGCCCGGGCTACCTGTTTCCCGCCATCCGGCTGGCCCTTATCCTTCAACAGCGCGGCCATCAGGTCTTGTTTGCAGCCACCGCCGATTTTCAATTGACGCTCCAGCAGTACGGGATGCCTGCGGTGCCGGTTCGCAATGACGGCAGCCCTTTTCTCCATCCCGCGTCCTGGTTTCAAAGCGAATCGGCTCCGGCCGAAGTCAGCGTGCTGCGACAGATTGCCGAAGCATTCCGGCCCGATTTCATCGTTTCCAACCCGCTGACCCTTGCCAGCTTTATCCTGGCGGAAGAACGCGGGATCCCCCATATCAATATCGGTTTTTCGGAATATTTGTATCCCGGCATTCAGGAAACGGGGGAAGCTAAATTGTGGCGGTTAAAGAGCATAACCGACTATTACAATGCCTACCGAGCGGCCGTCGGATTACCGCCTATCGCCTGCTCGCCGGAAGATTCGCCGTTGATCGGGTCCGTTTATTTGCTGCGGAGCATCCCGGAATTGCACGACGAAATGAAATTGCCGCCCCAGGTCCGGTTCATCGGCAGTTTTTACTGGGAGCCGGCTTTTCGCAGCATCGGGCTCGACCACTTTTTGGAACGGAACAGGTCCGTCGGCCGTCCCAATGTTTATGTCCAGATCGGGCGGCTTTTTGAGGATGCGCCGCTATGGGAAAAATTGATCGCTGCGTTGGCGCCGCTGCCCGCCGGGTTTGTCATGGATACGGGCAGAGCGGATTATCTTTACGGCAGCATGCCGCTGCCGGCCAATTGTTTCGCCGCTCCGTTCATCCCGCTGGGGGCCATATCATCGGAAATTGGCGCCGTGATCAGTTCCGGTCAGACCACGAGCATGATTTCAGCGGTTATCCATGGTAAACCGATCCTTTGCATCCCGCATTCGGCGGATGCCCGCGAGCTTTGCAAAAAATTTGTCGCCAGAAAACTGGCGGCCGGGATTTTTGACAGCAGCGAAATCCAACCCCAAATTATACAGAGCTGTTTGCAGAAATGGGCAACCGAAAAGCCGGACTTGAATACGGCAGAATATAAGGAGCGATTTCTCAGCTACACAGATGACTTCGTTTATTCCATTTTACCCGGAAGCTAATTTGCATGGAAGCCGATTTTACCGACCTGCAGGGCCTTTTGAAAGACAGCAAGGTATATGCGGATGCCGGGTACCTGGACACCGTGAACAGGGCCACCTTCCCGACCCGGACCCGGAGTCAAGCCGTCGTAAGGGCCGGATCGACCGCCGATATCCGTCAATTGCTTGCCTATTGCAGGGAAAAAGGGTACGCGCTTTACGTCATCAGCACGGGTAAAAACTGGGGCTTCGGCTCCCGCGTCCCCAATGCCGACGTAGAGATCCTCCTGGATCTGAGCGACCTGAACAGGATCATCTCCTACGACCCGAAATTCGGAACCATCCGTTGCGAACCCGGAGTGACCTTTCGCCAGGTTTGTCATTTTCTGCGCGAACAGGGAGACCGGCATTTCCTCAACGCGATCGGAGGTCATCCGGATTCCAGCCTGATCGGCAACGCATTGGAACGCGGCGACGGTGCAGGGCCGTATGCCGAACGGGCAGCTTATGTCTGTTCGGCAGAAGTAATCCTTGCTGACGGGCAAACGGTCAGTTTGGGCATGGGGAATGTCCGGTATTCCAAACTGGAGGATCTATGCGGAACCGGTCCGGGCCCGGATTTCCAACCGCTATTTTTCCAGTCAAATCTTGGCGTGGTCACAAAAATGACCTTCTGGCTTTGCCGCAAACCCGATTTTTTCATTTCGTTCCAATTCGACCTGGAGGCTTCCCATCCGCTAGGCAATGTCCTGGATATACTAAAAGACCTTTACGACCGCAGGCTGATGGACGCGCCGGTCACTTTCTGGAACGACTACAAACAATTGACCAATTCCATTCAGTATCCCTGGTCGATCCAACCCGATCCGCCGCTTGAACGGTCCGCCATCCGGGCGATTTCCAATCGCTATCGCAGTTGGTACGCCTTCGGAGGGATTTATAAGGATCACCCTCAAATGGCCGGATTGACTGCCAGCGCGTTATTCCGGTCATTGAAAGGCCATATTGCCCGAAAGGGCTTTTGGTCCGTCCTCTCCAGCGATAAGATGAAGCGACTGGCCCGGTTGAGGCCGTTGCTCCGAAACACGAAATACAGCCTTGAAGCCCTGTTTCAAAAATGGGAGAATAATCCGCTCCTGGGTTGGGTCGAAGACAGGCATATCCGGAGCGTGTATTGGCGAAAGAAGACGCCTTTGCCGGCCGAAATCAATCCGGATCAGCAGTCCTGCGGCTTGTTATGGCACGCTTTTGCAGTTCCTTTTGACGGCGATACGGTAGCGGAGGTGATCCGTGAATTGGAGCGGATCATATTTGGCCGCGGCTTTGAACCGGTCATAGCCATTCTCCTGTGGAACAACCGGTACGTCCGCATCTTCCAGCAGTTGATCTTTGACCGCGAAGCGGCAGGCGAGGATGAAAAGGCCTTGTTATGCCATCGCGAGATCTTCGACTATCTCCACCAATCGGGGTATTCCCATCAGCGACTCGACATCCTGAACATGGGAGATGCGGATAAATTATTGAGATCCGGCGACCTCCATGAAAGGATCAAAAAGGCCCTTGACCCCGACGGCATACTGGCCCCAGGCCGGTACTTTATGCCCTGATGCAGGTGAAAAATAAATCAAGACGGGTGGTGCTTTTCCAAAGGATTAAAAAGAGAGAGAATCATCTTTTTAATCCTGATGAAAAGAGTCGAAAGATTTTCCGTTGTAACGGTTGATTGTTTGTACGAAAGTACGATGTGAGACTTTTTTAGCGCCGTATCAATTGTAAAAGAATGTAAACGCGAGGTGAAATATTCAACATCCCGTCCCCGTCCGACGAAGCCTCGGCGAAGTCGGATACCGTCTACCGTCCACCATATATCCCATCCTCCCGCAAATCCACCAGCCGCTGCCGGTACAACGCCCCCAATGCCTTTTTGAACAGCTTCTTGCTGATGCCGAATGTTTCCCAGATCAGGTCGGGATCGCTTTTGTCGGTGAAGGGCAGAAAGCCGCCGCTGTTTTCCAGCTTTTCCAGGATCTTGCGGGCATTGGGTTCGATGCTCTGGTGGCCTACGGGGTGGAGGCTGACGTCGATCTTGCCGTCTTCGCGGGCGGGTTTGATATAGCCTTTGAGCTGTTGCCCGGGGTGGAGCGGCTCCACCACCTCGTTGTCGTATACCAGTCCGGCGTAGGTTTGGTTGATGATGACCTTGTAGCCGAGATCCGTGCGGGCGTACACCAGCAGGTCCACTTCCCGGCCTTTTTCCAGGCTTGCATCCAGTTCGTGGCGCAGGAAGGGCTTCAGTTTGGTCGTACCCACCAGGCGGTTGGAGAACTCGTCGACGTACATCGTGACCACATAGCTGCGGCCCTTGACCAGGCGGGTGCCCTGGTTGCGGAACGGGATGAACAGCTCCTTGGGTACACCCCAATCGGCGAAAGCGCCGAACTCGTTGACATCCGTTATCCTCAAATAGGCGAATTGCCCCACAGTGAGGGCGGGCTTGAGGGTGGTGGCCACCTCCTTGTCTTCCGAATCGCAATAGACGAATACTTCTATGGGGTCGCCGGGATGCATGTCCGGTGTGATATAGGTCCGCGGCAGGAGCACTTCCGCGCCGGATTCATCCTTGAGGTAAAACCCCTGCTGCGCCTCCCGGTTGATGGTCAAGGTCTGGTATTCGCCGATTGATAACATGCGGTTGCGTTGATTTCAACTGCAAAGGTGCGGATTCCCGGCGAACCTCAAAGCCGTGCGGCCAGTTTTTTCAAAACCTTCTCGACCCGGGCCCGCTTGCTGGCCTTTTCAAAATCGTCCAACCGGCTTGTCAGGGTTTCCCGGAACAAGGCCGCAAAATCGCCGCTGATCACCGGCAACGCGTTTTCGGCGTACATCGGCAATTGGTTCTCCGGACAACCCATCAGTTGCTCGTTGAGCAGCGCAAATGCAGACTCGCTAAAGGCCCCGATCACGCAAAACCTGATCAGGATGCCGACGTAATGGTCACGGGTGATGACCGACCCCCTGTCAGCTGCCGCGGCCAGCCGGGGCAATTCAGCGTAAACAGCCTCCGGGTTGACCCCCGCAATGCAGTCCAGCGCCGTCATAGCGCCCCATTGAAGCCGGTTGTTGCTGCTTTCCAGCAAGGTTAGAAAGGCCTGGAGGTGGCTTTCGATCAACCTGGGTTTTACAGCGCCGATCTCATACAACACCTTGATGCAGTCGCTTTGAATATCCTTGTTCCGGTTTTGCAGGTTGGCAACCAGCTCTTCCACGGCTTTCAAATCCTCGCTTTCGGCGATTTTCGCAGCCAGGTCCAGATTGGGTTTTTCATCCCTTCGGCCAAAAGCGGATGCCAGTTGGTCGATAACGCTCATTTCAATTCCGATTATATTCAAAAAAATAACCTCAATTCTCCGCCTTCCCGGTGTATGACCGGCTCCAACCGGTAAGCGGTCCGGATGTTTTCGGTCGTCAGGACGGTTTCCGGACTGCCGTCGGCGAGCACCCTGCCTTGGTGGAGCAAGGTGATCCGGTCGGCGAACTTGGCGGCCAGGTTCAGGTCGTGCACGACGCCCACCGCCACCAGGTCCTTTTCCCGGAGCAATTCCAGTATTTTGTGCATGAAGTCGAACTGGTAATGAATGTCCAGAAAGGTCAGCGGTTCGTCGAGCAGGATGTAGCGGCAACCCTCCCCGGCCGGATACCAGATCTGGGCCATGACGCGGGCAAAATGGATGCGTTGCTGCTCACCGCCGCTCAGCGTCAGGTAGTTTCGGTCGGCCAGCGGCACGACGTCGAAGAATTGCATGGCTGCTTCGCAGGCGGCCCGGTCCTTTTCCGCAGGCCTGGCATTGAAATGGGGGTAACGCCCCATCATGACCACTTCTTCCGCGGAAAGCGGAAAGGCCAACTCGACATTCTGTGACAATACCGACCGGAATTGCGCCAGCTCCCCGATCGGGATATCGGCCGCATTCCGGTCGCCGTAAAATACCGACCCCTTCTGCGGCAGGAGCTGGTGGCAGAGGACCTTGACCAGGGTGGATTTGCCCGCCCCGTTCGGTCCGATGATCAGGTTCAGGTCGCCGGGGCGAAAGGCCACCGAAACGTCGTCCAGCAGCTTTTTGCCGCCGCCGACCTGGTAGGTGATGTGTTGAGCCGTCAGCATGGTCAGAAAAAGTAATTTTTACGGCGTAACAGGATGATGAAAACCGGCACCCCGACCGCCGAGGTCACGATGCCGATCGGCAATTCAGCCGGTCGCAAGAGCATCCTCGCCGTGAAATCGGCGGCGCTCAGCAGGATGGCGCCGAGCAGGGCGCTGTGCCGGATCAGCAACCGGTTGTCCGACCCGTTGAGCATGCGGATGAAATGCGGCACGATCAATCCCACAAAGCTGATGATGCCGACAAAGGCCGTAGCCACCGCGATCATCACCACATTCACCAGCAGTACGTTGAATTTGAGCCGCTTGATGCGCACCCCCAGGAATTGGGCCTCTTCCTCGCCGATCATCAGGGCGTTGAGCTGCTTCGAATAGCGCAAGGCAATGATCAGGCAAACCACCGTGGAGATCCCGACGATGATCACGGAATGCCAGTTGGCGCCCGACAAGGTGCCCAAGCCCCAGAAGGTGATGGATCGCGCCTGCGGATCCCGTGCGATGTAGGAAAGAAAACCCACCCCGCTCATGAACAGCGCATTGATGGCAATCCCCGTGAGCAGCAGGCTCACAATGGAGCTTTTGCCGGTATCCCTGGACTGGGACAGGACAAAAACCAGGAAGGTCGAAAAAACAGCGCCCGCACAGGCGGCAATGGGCAGCGTCCATTCGCCTGCGTTGAATTTGAAGGTAGCGCCCAAAACGAAGTACAAGGCCGACCCGAAGGCTGCGCCGCTGGACGTGCCGACCAGGCCGGGCTCTACGATCGGATTGCGGAACAGGGCCTGCATCAATGCTCCGCCTACCGCCAGGCTGGCGCCCACCACCAGGCAAAGCAGGGCCCGCGGCAGCCGGATGTCCATAAAGATCCGCTCGTTGAGGCTCATGGATTCCGGATGGGTGAAATACTTGTTCAACCCGGACACCATTTCCCCGATGCTGATGTTGACGGCGCCGTAGCGGATGGAGAACAGGGCCGCTACCATGACCAGGACCAGCAAGGTCGTCCAGGTGCCGCCGTGCCGCTTATTGGACTGCATCTCCGTGAATGAGCTTTTGCAGCATCAGGACATTCTCGCCCGTTCTGGGTCCGAGATACACCAGGTCATGCTCCTCTATGCGGTAAATGCGGTTGTTTTTGGCGGCCGTCGTACCCGCTACGCCCGGCAGTTCCTTGATCTTTTCCGGTGTCCCGAGCCGGTCGTAGCCGAAATCCGTCAGCAGGATCACATCCGGGTCGGAGGCGGCGACCACCTCGGCGGACAATTGACGCATGCCGCGGTCGCCCTGGACCGCCATTTTTCCGCCGGCCCAGCCGATCATTTTGGCGGCGGTGCTGTGGGCTGTCATGACCAGGAATACGTTGGAGGCCTGTCCGAAATGGATCACCAGCACCTTGACGGTGTCCGGGTATTGTCTGGCTTTTTCCAATGCATCGGCCATGTCCCGGTCGAGTTTGTTGCAAAGAGAATCCGCCTGCGGTTCCTTATGGAAATAAGCGCCCATTTCCCGGATCAGCAGCCTGGTACTGTCCAGGTCTTCCGCTTTGATGAAGTCCTTCATGGGGATCCGGAGGTCCTGCAATTGTTTGATCACATGCTCCGGGCCGATGTTGTTGTCGTGCAGGATCAGCGTGGGCCGGGTAGCCAGGATGCCTTCCGCGCTCAGGGCCCGGTGGTACCCGACCGTCGGCAGGCTCTTGATCTCCGGCGGATAAGTGCTGGATACGTCCACCCCGACAAGGTCCTGTTCGGCGCCCAGGGCGTAGATGATCTCGCTGTACTGCTTGGCGATGCAGACGATGCGTTCCTGATGGTCCTGTTTGGCGTCTTCATTGGCAAACCGCCCGCAGGCCGCGAGGGATATGCCGGCAAACAGCAGGAGCCAGTTGATTTTTTTCATGAATGGTTGGTGGTTGAAGAAGATGGCGCGAATGCCTCCCCGGCGGACACAGGTCAGAGAGGGAGTGTGTGAGGGTGTGAGAGGGTGAAATGCAATGCTTTTCACCCTCCCGACTTTTCTCATGGTATCCTCCTCTGCTCATTTTATTCCGGAGAGTTGCATAATCGCGCCATCCTCAGGCTTTATTTAAAAAACATATTTCAGGTTCACTCCGCCGAAGAAATTGGCTTCATTGGGTGCTGCAAGATAGGCGTCCGGCAACTGGTTTAGGAACACCATGTAGTAATATTGCTGCCCCGTGAGGTTGTTTGCCCCGGCGTACAGGTCCAATCCGAAATGGCTGAAGGTCTTCCGGAAACCGACCTTGGCGTTCAAAATGCCGAAACTGGAAGTCTGGTTCTTGCCGTCGGAAGTGAAATACATGGCGTCGCGGTAATTGTAGTTGAGGTTGCCGTACAGACCGGCTTTGGTATCGGCGTCCACACCCAGGTTCCAGACCAGGGGCGGCACCCCGGCCACGTCGTTCCCGCTGTAGTCTTCCGTCACCGGAATATCGTGGTTGCTGGCGTCCTTACCGATCTTCTGATAGGTGAAGTCCTCGTATTTGAAGTTGGAATAGGTGATGTTGGCAAAGGGCCGGAAGGAGGTCAGGAAGCCGTCGGCTGATTTTACCAGCTCGTATTTCACCAGGAATTCCAGGCCCTTGTTGTTGAGGCTGCCGCCGTTGACGATATAGGAATACAAGGTGGCCGTATTTTCCGGATTCTGCACCGACACCGCGGTCATCTTATCCGAGAATTTGGCGTTGAAGAGGGCCAGGGTATAGAACAGGCGGTTGTCCAGTACGCTGCCCTTGGCGCCCAGTTCGATCTGGGAGCCTTTTTCCGGTTTCAGCCCCGTATTCACCTCCCCGGTGGTGGGGATGTAGAAATAGGAACTTACCGGCGCTTTGGAACCGGTGGTATAGGCGGCATAGACGGAAACGGACTCGCCCAGCTTCTTGTTGAGGGCCACCATCGGGGAAACGATGTTCTTGTAATCGGCTTCATACACCTGCGGAATGTCATTCGACGGGTGGTTGTTGGTTGCGGACCACAGGCGGTCCTCCAGGCTCAGGCTCATATTGCTGATGCCCAGGCCGGCGGTCAGGCTGAAGCCGGCCGGCAAGCCGAGGGTCCATTGCGTGAACCACGACGAGGTGCCGCTGGTGGTGGCCTGTATGCTCCGGATCGGCCCGACGATATTGTAACCCGACAGGTTGGTGCTGTCGGCGATCATGCGGTAACCGTTGGTGAGGGTGTTCGTTTTTTCCAGTTCAAGGCCGGCCAGACCGGAAAGCCTGATGTCGTCCGAGAGGTTGAACCGGAAGTCGAAAGTGGACCTCAATCCGTAGGTAAGCGGGCTTTTATCCGTCCAGCCGCCGGCGGAACTGTTGTCGAGATCCTGGGAGGAGCCGAAAAAGGACGTGCGATTCGAAACGCCCTTTCCGATCTGGTAGCGGTAGGCCAGTCCTGCCCGGTAGGATTTGGCTGCTGAATGGGCGTTGTTCTTGATATAGGCGGGGTTGCCGGAATAATCGAGGTCGGCGTATTGCTGGATGGTCAGTTCGCCGTTGCGTTCGTCGTAGCTGTCGCTGTAACCCAGGTAAAGGCTAAGGCTTTGTTTGTCGTCCACCTGGACGTCGCCCATGACATTGACAAAGTCCTTGTGCGCGGCGGTATGGACCATATAGCCGTCGAATTCCTGGTGGCCGTAATTGACCATCAGGGAGCTGTTGTTGCCGCCGATCCCAATGCGGGTGGTGGTGCGCAGCAGGCCGTAGCTGCCGGCCATGACGTCCTGCCCGATGGAAGTTTGCCCCGCGGGCGCCTTTCCGGTTTCCAGGTTGACCACGCCGGCGATGGCCAGCCCGTACAGGGTGCCGGACGGGCCTTTGCTGACTTCCACGTTGTCGATGGAGGCGAAGTCGATATCGTCCAACATGGTGATCCCTTCGGCGTCTGTGACGGCTATGCCGTTCAGGTAGACCTTGGAGCCCTGGCCGTCGAAGTTGCTGTTGATGCCGTTGGTGCCCCGCAAGCCGTTGCCGTAACCCCGGATATTGAACTGCTGGCCGGCTGAATTGGTCCGCCGCTGCATGAATACACCGGGTACATTGGCGTTGATGGCATCGTCGAGGTACAGGCCGGCGCCGCGTTTCAATTCCGTTTCTTTCAGTTTGACGATGGAAGCGGGCTGATCCAGCAGCGACTTGTTCTGGTTGGAGGTTGCGGTGATCTCAACCAGGCTCAGGTTGGTAGCCGACGGGGTCAACCCGATATTGACCTCGGTCCCGCAGGCTACTTTTTGCATCAGGGATTCATAGCCGATATAGGAAACCGAGATCTCGGCCTGACCGCGGCAGTCCAGTGAGAAAAGGCCGTCCTTATCGGATGTGGCGCCGCCTGCGCCTTCAATCTGGATATTGGCGCCGGAAAGCGGCGTATTGGTAATGGCGTCGAATACTTTGCCTGAAATGCGGCCGTTTTGCGCAAAAGTTGACCAGGCGCAAAGGACGCCTAATGAAAGCAGTATGATCTTTTTCAACATGAGTGTAATGATTGGCAAACGCATCCGTTCCGGATATTATCCGGCAAACCGCACCGCTGCGTATGAGGGTGCAGATCACCGTTCGGCAACCGGAAAACGGAGATCGTCTGAATTGGCAAATAAATGGAACAGAGAATGAAAAGCGCTAAACTGCTTTGGGCGGCGGAGAAAGGATGTTGATAAAGGGAGCGGAATATGGAGTGGAAAATTTCCAGGGTTTGGGCCGGGGGCTTACATCGAAACAGGCCTCGCCGCCTTTAAACGGCTGGAAATAGAAATTCGAGAACAGTTTCAGGAAAATTTGAAGGGTTTTTCCCGTGCGTTTCAGCGGATCGTTGTTTTTCCGGAGCAGCTCGTCCAGGTTGGCAAATAAGACCGTTTCCTGCCGGTCGGAAATGCAGAAATAGCGGGTCGTGTCCTCGTCCGGCTGTTCGCTGCGCACCACGTCAAACAGTTGTCCGTCGAGCTGGAATTCGTGGTCCTTGCGCCAGTTCAGCAAATGACGGTTTTCGGAAGTGACCGTTATTTTGAACAGCTCTTCCTCCGGAACGCCCCTTTTGATCTGCCGCTTGACTTCTTTCCTGATCTGGAACTGCTGAACTTTGAAAACGAAGAAGACGGCTGTAACATCCAGCGCGAAAATGGACAACAAGACTATCGCATACAGTCGCGTCATGTACGCAAATATAGACAAATTCGGGTCCTGTGTCCGGGAGTCCCGGGGTTGCATTTATTTTTTTTATTTTGTGAGGGGGAGGGGGGGGGGTGAGAGGGTGAGAGGGTGAGAGGGGAGAGGGTGAGAGGGTGAGAGGGGTGAGAGGGTGAGAGGTGAGAGAGGGGGTGAGAGTCCGCCTTCGCCTGCTCCGTCTGCCATAGGCGACTTAGTTGTCCGGAGGAGAGAGGGTGAGAGGGTGAGAGAGGGTGAGAGGGTGAGAGGGGGTGAGAGTCCGCCTTCGCCTGCTCCGGCTGCCGTAGGCGACTTAGTTGTCCGGAGGCAGGAGGCTTCGGCGGATGGGAGGTGAGAGAGGGTGAGGGGGTGAGAGGGGGGGCGGATACCTGGTATTGCAAGTTAATGGAACTGGTTTTCGTGCGGGATCTCCAGGATCAGGATCACGGCCTGGTCGGAGAGTGCCTCCAGTTCGAGCTCGTCCAGTTGCCGGAGGAGGAGGCCGTCCCTGGGGTGCAAGAGGCGGTTCTGCACTTCGAAGGCGCCGTCGACGACAAAGGTGAATATGCCGGAATCCGGGCGATTTAGCCGGTAGAATGCTTCTTCCCGCCCCTTGAATTTGCCGATCCGGGCGGTCCAATGACCTGGATTCGGGACACCGGAAAACGGATCGATCAGCAGGTTGGGCGCGCCTTCCAGATCGAAGCGGCTGACCGACACCTCGCCGGCTGGAAACGGTGCAGGGCCTCCCTTTATCCGGATGTGCAGAAAGTTGACCAATGCCTGTTGAAAGGGATTGGATACGGTGAAAGCTGCGTTTTCTGCGGCCCGGTACAAAAGGGAAGACCCCGCCTCAATATAATGGGAATGTTGATCCGTTTCAAAATGCACGCCGCCCACCAGCGGGATCAGGAGCGTATCGCAATCCGCGGCTGCCTCCATGGCCAGGCTTGCTCCTCCGGCCAGCGTATCTTCATCAAATTTGACCAATGCCCCGGCCTGGAGCCTAAGGTCGGCAGGCCGGAAGAACTGACAGCTCCGGTATTCATCTGTTTGGGTGAGGCCCCGGTTGTCGGCCAGGAGGATAGCGCCCTGTATTTGCTGGACAGACATTTGGTTGATTTTTGGATTTTCCGAATGATCGGATTTTTTGCGTCCGTCGGTTGGTTACCGTAATCGAGCAATCGAACAGTCATTTATTGAGGAACTGAGGAATCGAGGAATCGAGGAATCGAATCAATCGAGGAATCGAACAATCGAGGAATCGAGGAATCGACCACGCCGAGGCGTGGCGAATCAATTAACTCACCACAATCGTATGCGTCAGTTCATATCCCGCGGCAACGCTGCCCGAGACGGCGCTCATTTCCAGCGACAGGGAGTCCGCGAAGATATTGTCCTTGGCGTTGGAGGTATCCTGTGTGCCTTTGGTATAGTAGTTGGTGGCGGTGGTGTACACGGTATTGCAGACGTCGGTCGGGAAGGCGATCTGGGTGACCAGCAGGGAGTTGCCGGAGGCGTCGTAGATATGAACGTGGATATGCGGCGCCCTGCCGGAGTACCAGCCCGGGAAGATGGTGGTGAAGCCGACCTGACCGTTGGCGTCCGTCACCTGTCTGCCCCGCAGAAAGTGGACGCTGGTGAAGTTGGCCGACTGCATGCCGGTGCCGCCGTATTCGGAGTAGTAGCCGTCCTTGTCGCAATGCCAGATATCGACGATGGCGCCTTCCAGCGGTTCGCAGCCGTTGTTGCGGTCCTGGATCGTGAGCTTGACGGTCATGGTCACACCCGTGCGGTCGGACCGGATATCCGTCATGACCAGTCCGGCCGGCGACTTGGTGGGGAAGGGGCCCGCCGTTTCGCTGGGTGTGGCGGTGCAGGAGCCGTCGCCGCCGCCGGAAGTGGTGATGTCTTCGTCCTTGTTGCAGGCGGTTACGAGGGGCGCTACGAAGGCGATGCCGAGCGCGGTCATGCCTTTTTTCAGAAAATCTTTTCGTTCCATCAGGTTTTGTTTGTTAGATGATGATATGGGATCGGGATATGTCTTATTAGGTGACTGGAAGGGGAGAAGGGTTGCATTTGAGCCGGGATTTTTTGCGGGGCGGGGTATCTGCCGCATTTGCTGATCACTGCGGAAAACTTTTACATTTTGCATTAACCCTTTTGCATTTTTCATTTGGATTGCTGGGAATGCAAAATGTAAAATGCGGAATTTAAAATTTAAAAGGGAAGGGGCCGGCAAATGCGCAAGACCTATTGCGGTTGAGTATGATCAATTACAAAACGGCCATGTTGCCGAGAAATTTACACCGGTCGCCTTGAAAGGACCGGATAATGGTTTATCTTGTACCCGTAAAATTGGACCTGATGTTATCTGACGAAGTAATCATTCATGTTAACGCCCGCGTTTCCGGATTTTGGCCGGAGGCGCGGGCGTTGTGGTTATTGGGTGCTTTAACGCAATAGGGTTTATTCGAAAGGTGCAATGCGTGTTTTGGATAAACGGTGGTGCGTTTGGCGGGCTGTTCTCAACAAGCAAAAAAAGAAAAATGAAAAAACGAAATTGGTCACAACCATTGACTACATATAGAGTGAAAAATGGAAAAGCAGAAGTAGTGAATGGGATATTTAAGGTAATAAACTCAATAGAGCTTGATAAAGCAGCATCTGTTCAAATAACAAAAGATAATATTTTTGGATACGGTAATTTGCTAATTTCAAGGTATTCGCAAAAACAAGAATGGGAAAATATATTGGGTGTTTTTGGGGCAAGAGAAGCCATTCAGAAAATTATTGACAATGACGGCGTTGAATCTAACCTCAATTCCGAATCACAAGTGTTTAAAGGGAAAGCATTCGAAGAAAAAAAAGATATAGAATTATCAAATAAAGTATTATTGATTCGACCATTATCTGATTTATGGGAACATCCTCATTATTTTACCACAGGAAAGTCAGCAGGTAGTTATTCAGATTTCATTAAAGTAGATGATTATGTTTCTATGGGACAAGATATATTTCGTTATTGGTCATACGGTGGTGATAAACCTTCGGCAAAAGACAGATTCTTTCATGGTGCGAATGATAATTTAGTATATAATGTAATATCCCCAGTTTCAGGAAAAATAATAGCCATTAACCTTTTTGTTAGAACTTTTGCGGAAGATTACGATTATAAAGGATTGAGCTACATGAAGAGAGATTGGTTGAGCAGATACACAGGTGGAAATTTCGAGCCGTATGATTTAGAGTTTAGGACATCACCAATCGCAATTCAAATAGCTAAGGAACATGAAAATCAAGTAGACTTAGACCCATATAAGGAGCTATTCAAAACAATCAAAAAATATAAAAAAGAAGCATTTGTAAACTTGGCGAAAGAAAGGGGTAAATTTCCTTTTTTCGGTGATAAAACAGAGCAAGAACATCTTGACCTAATTGACAGCAAAATTGAAGAGTTTTATTCTTCAAAAGTATTTAAGGTGCAAACAGTTGAGGAAATAGAAAACTATATCAATGATAAAATAGAGGGATATTGGAAAAGAATAAATGAAAAAGGATAAGAAAAATGAAGCCTGTTGAGAACAAAGCATAGCCGTCAAGCTGCCCTAAACGGGCAGCCTGCGGCTATGCAGACCGTTATGGTCAATTAAGTTAAATCAAATGAAATATTGTATCACAATTTTAATTATCGTCATTTCTGTATTGTCTGGAAGAAGTCAGACAAAATGGGAAGTATTTACGGAGATTATTGAACATGAGTATTATATTTTTAAAGGTTTAATCGATGAAAAATATCCAATTAAAATGTATTTAACTCAATCTGGATTTTGTGGTGAAGGAAATAATAATAGATTCAAAGCAAAGCAACTAAAAGGATGGTATTATTATGAAAGTCAGAAAAAAAAGCTTCCAATTATAGGGTCGATGAAATATGATAATACTGATTATTTCATTAAACTATTTGTTCCTCAAGATTATCTCGATACATTAAACTCACAAACTTGTAGCCTAGAAAATTACTCAGAAGTCTTTTTCTCTAACAATTGCTGCACCATTGAGGAATTTGAATGGAAGATGAACAATTCGAACCAAAGTTTTCCTGTGACTATTGAAATTGAACATGATTTTTCTTATGGTTCTGAAGTATATATTGGAGTTGAGTTAAGAGGAATGAAAATGGGTAAAATTAACCTACCTGAATTTGATGGATATAAATTTTGGGAAATTAAGGTATTAGCATCAAAAGAAATTAATAATGAATTTTATGCAATAATTGATTTCCATGCCTATTCAAACCCTGCTTCTGGAGGAAGTGGTTACTGCGGATCTGGAGTTGAAGCATTTAGAGGTTACTTTCACATCAATAATTCCTTTGAAATTGAAAAGAAAGAAATTATTCAGTTCCACAGTTGCTATAAAAACATTTTTAGAGAAGTAGAATTTGATCCAGACTTTCCTGAAAAAGGAATAACAGTAAAAAAATGACCATAACATCGCATCAACACCATTAAGTTAAGCCCGGCCCTTTTTAAAAAAAGCTAAAAACCAAAGATATATTTTCGCGCGGGAAAAAATTCACAAAAGA
>JACJYC010000016.1 GCA_020636325.1 Lewinellaceae bacterium | reverse complement strand
CAACAACAACAACAACAACAACAACAACAACAACAAACGAGCATAAACCACAACAAACAACCATAAACAACAATAACCCAAACAAAAAACCCCTCCCCGAATGAACGGAGAGAGGTCATCCCAAAAACCAATAAAATTCTTTATGCGTATTGTGATTGCAAACTTTTACCGCCGGACACCGCACCAACATCCTCCGTCCGCCATAGCTCCCCAAGAGCTTGCGGCGGGCAGCATCAAGCATCCAGCATCCCCCGTCCGCCATAGCTCCTCAAGAGCGAAGGCGGGCAGCATCCAGCATCAATCAATACCCCTTATTCACTTCCTTATTCTTCCGCTTGAGGGCAAGTGCGATCGACACCTCATGTGAGCCGGTGTTGAAAGTCTGGAAGCGCTGGAAGGAGAGGTCATAAGAGTAATACAGTTTGAAGCCGTTGAATTTCGTACCCAACAGGATGCCCAGCCAGCCCAGGGAGCGGTAGGAAAGTCCTGTGATCAACTGGTCATCGAGGAAACCCGCTTTGAGGTTGATGTCCATCATGAACGGCACGTCCCTGATCTGGCGGAGCAGCATCGAGGGTTCGAGGGTCAGGTTGAGTTCGTCCAGGTAGAATTTATGACCAAGATTGAAGGTATAGTACTGGAAAAAGGAACCGTTGTCCGCAACCTGAATGGCCGCCAGGCGGTTCTTCACCAGGTTATTGAAGGTCAGACCGAAATAGGTATCATCCCGGAAAGAGCCGTAACCGCCGATAGCGGCATCGAACTGGCTGCGGCCGTTCAGGAAATCCTCCAGGGTCTGGTCGCCTGCATCATAGAAAGTACCGGCAGAAATCGCGTTATCGACATCCATGTTCTGCCACTCCGTGAAGAAACCGAAGGCAAATTTCCAGTCTTTTTTGATGGTGAACCGGAAGGCATAGTTGAGCTGGAGCCGAAGCCGCGTCATTTGAGCGGCATCTTCCGACAATACGCCGATACCCAGGCCGAAGGTTTTGCCGATCGGGCCGTTGTACATGGCCATATAGGTCTTCGGCGCATCCGGGAAGCCGGTCCATTGCAGACGGGCATGCGCTGAGAGCTGGTATTCATCATTGAAACCGGCAGCGCCCGGGTTGATCAGGATCGGGTTGGTCAGGTAGTGGTTGAAAATGGATTCGGTTTGAGCCGATAGTTGGCCGAAAACAAACCCCAGGGATATGATCAGGATTAACTTTTTCATTGTATTTAACGGTTAGTGGGTGAAAAATTAGTCTCGCAGCAGGGAAATCGACCCTTTGACCTGAATAAGCTCGTTATCCGGTCCGCGATATTCAAGAATGTAATAATACGGTCCCTCCGGCAGCGGTTCGCCGTTTTGGGAGGTTCCTTCCCAGGTGTTGTCGTAGTCGTCGGTCTCGAAAACGAGCTGTCCCCAACGGTTGTAGATCT
The DNA here is from genome assembly GCA_020636325.1 of Lewinellaceae bacterium. Taxonomy (GTDB): domain Bacteria; phylum Bacteroidota; class Bacteroidia; order Chitinophagales; family Saprospiraceae; genus JACJYC01. The sequence goes on along the minus strand of JACJYC010000016.1, from coordinate 169,769 downwards.
CCAGGTGGTTATCTACCAGTTCGCCGATGCAGAAAATGATGAACTCATCGTTGGAGCCGTTGCCGTCAGGCGTGATGACCACGCGTTCTTCCAGGCACGGGAAACGCTTGTCTTCCACCGTGCCTTTACCTGTTTTACCCTGGCAACCGTTAAAGTCCGTTACCTCTACTTCGTATTCTCCCGGGCAAAGCCCTGTAATAATGGCCGTAGCCGCGTTGTTCTGGGTCAGCCAGTTGTAGTTATAGGGCGGATTGCCGCCGGTTACCACTGCGCGGGCCGTACCGTTGCAATCTTTTTCCGTCGCCGGTTCGGTTTCAACGGTTACCTGAAGCACTTCGGGTTCCGGTACCGTGAAGGATTGCACGATTTCGCAGCCGTTGCCGTCCGTCACAGAGACGGTATGTTCACCGGAGGGCAGCAGGTCGGCTACAGGGCCGAAGTCATTGTTGTCCCACCGGTAGATATAGGGTTGAACGGTCACACCGCCGGCAGCCTGTACGACGATCTCGCCGTTGCGTTCGCCCTTGCATTCGGTCGGCTTGATGTTCAGTGCATCGACCGTCAGGGCCGGCGGAGCCGATACCTCGATCTGGCGTTCGATGGTACAATCGTTATCGAATACCCGGATGGTATACAACCCGGGAGCGACATTATTCAAGGTTGCGTCCATACCGACAACCGAGCCGTTGAGCAGCCATTCGTAGGTTGCCGTGCCGGCCTGCCCCATGGCGGTAGCCTTCAGCACGCCGTCGGCAGCCGCTGCGCAGCTGACTGCGTAGCCGTTGTAATCGGTAGTGGCGCCTGTTTCAACCCGCAGGTTGGATGCAATATCTATGGTATAGGACCGGTGCAGGATATTGCCCGATGCTTCCGTGATTTCAGCGTAATAGGTGCCCGCCCCAAGGTTGGGCAAACTCACGCCTTGCGCAATCACAGGTCCGTTTTCCGATTCACGCCATTTGACGGTATAAGGCGTATTGCCGCCCGTCAGGTTCAGGGTGATGGATCCGGTCTGATCGTCTTCGCAGTCGTTGTCCTCAATTACAGCCGATTCGGAGAAGGTGTTGACCACGATGTTCGGGAGGGTCACCTGGCAGCCGTGGCTGTCCGTGATCACGGCGTTGTAATTACCGGCGCAAACCACCACCTGCGGCCCCATGATGGGTGCGTTCCAGCCTACGCTGTAGGTGGGCGTACCGCCGGTTATGCCCAGGGTGATATTACCCGTGCAGCCGGGATCCTCGGTATCGTGTACAACGATCACATCCACGGCGATCGGCGCCGGTTCGGAGATGGTCACCGACTTGGTCACCTGACCGCCCTGGCTGTCCGACAATACGATGTCGTAGGTGCCGGCCGGTACGTCGGTTATGGTGTAGTTACCCGCGGCATTGAACGGATAGCTGTTCTCACCGATCTCTACGGTATACGGGCCTGTCCCTCCGGCGATATTCACGGTAACCGTACCGTTGTCGTCGCCGAAGCAATCTACCGGCGTCTGGCCGCTGATCGCCAACCCGAGCGCCTGGCCCGGAACGTTGTAACAAGCTTCAAAGGAACAGACCGACTGGTAGGTAATGGTTACGCAATATTGACCGGGAGCCAGTCCAGTGATGGAAGCGCCTGAGCCGGCATTCGGGCTCCAGGCAAAAGTATATCCGGCATTTCCGCCCTGGATGCTCAGGCCGATAGAGCCGTCATTCCCGTTCGGCGAAGGGATGATGGTCGGTGTGATGACCAGGTTATTGACGGTCACCTCAAATGTCCCCGTGATCTGTTGGCCGGACGCATCCGATACCATTACGAAATACGTTCCTGATCCGAGGTTCGGAATATCCTGGGTCGTGCCGATGGTACCGGCCTGGCCCATTTTTGTCCATTTGTAGGTAATCGGTTCCACGCCGCCCTGGATGGTCAGGTCGATGGAGCCGTTGGTGGCGCCCGGACAAGGCTTGGTGATGATGAAGTTCGTGATGACCAGCTCGCGCGGCAGGAAGACGCATTTTTCGGCGGTGCACCCCGAAGCGTCGGTCACCGTCAGGCAATAATCACCGGGGGTATTCAACCCGCTGATGTCTTCCGAGGTCGAACTGAAGTTGTTCGGGCCGCTCCAGCTGTACGCCAGGGTGCCGGTGCCGCCGGAAGCGTTCACGTTGATGGCCCCGCCGCCGCCCTGCGGAATGGGCACGGGCGTCATGTTGATGACGAGCGGGTTATTCTGGCTCTGAATATTGATATTGCTCAATACCTTGGTGCATCCGTTGGCATCGGCGACGGTCACGCTGTAAGTCCCCGCAGACAAACCGCTTTGGGTAAATACGTTGTCCGGCAGGCTGCAACACCAGTCGGCCGTATACGGCGGCGTACCGCCCGCAGGCGTAATGGTGATGGAGCCGTTGGGATCGCTCGGGCAGAATACGTTCACCTGGTTGGTCACCAGGGCCGTTACGGCCGAAGTGGGTTCGGTGATCATAAAGGTCTTAGTGGTCGACAAGCCGCCGGCGCCCATGTCCGTAACAGTTACGGTTGCCGTGCCGACACCAAGGCCGGTTGCGGTGGGTACGTTGCCGTTGCTGGCCGCTACCCCACCCCATTGGAACGTATAGGGGCCGTTACCGATCACGAGCAGCATGACCGAGCCGGAGCTCTCGCCTTTGCACTTGACGTTGGTAACGGTTCCGGAAACCTGCGGGGCCTGGTTGCTTCCGCCGCCGCAATTGCCGATGCAGAGTGTGCTGCTGCAGGAATTAAAGGCGACATTCTGCTCATTGCCGTCCGTGATTTCCACCGGCGTCGGGCTGTTGGAGAAGGTTACAAGGCTTTGGGTATTGTTCCCGCCGATTACGTTAAAGCAGAGCGTGAACAGCGGTGTACAATCCGTTACGGTATATCCCGTAACGTTGGGATCGGTCCAGGTAAAGGTAATCGCTCCGGGGGCCGGGTTGCCGAAGTTGGCGCCTGCCAGACCGGGGAGCGTGAAATTGGTAGCCTGAACGAATTGCAGCACATTGAGATCGTAGTTGATGCTGAACTGCATGCCCAGGATATTGGTGAAATTATGCGAATAGACGTCAATGCAGACCTGTTGGCCCGTCTCGGTATTCATATCCTCCAGGATCAGGCCGAAAGCGTTGGCCGGCAGGTTACAGTCTGCCGAAGGGCACCCGCTGGGGTCCGTCTGGCAAGGCTCGCAGTCGGGGCCGCCGCAATCCACGCCGGTTTCCTGACCGTTCATGATGCCGTCGCCGCAGGTGGGCTGGCTGCCGCCGAAGGTTACGGTACTGGAGCAGCTGCTGAAAGCCACGGATTGTTCGTTGCCGTCGGTGATCTCTACGGGAGTCGGGGAGCCCGAGAAACTGATGGTGGTGGTCGTACTGGCGATCGGGTTGAAACAAAGGGTGAAGATGGCTTCACAATCGGCCACGTTCAAACCTGTGACATTCGGATCGGTCCAGGTGAAGGTGATCGCGCCCGGCGCCGGATTACCGAAACTTGCTGCAAACAGGCCGTCCAGATTGAAATTGGTGGCCTGAACAAACTGGAGCACGTTCGGATCATAGTTGATGCTGAACTGCATGCCCAGGATATTCGTAAAATTCTTGGTATAGACGTTTACGCAGATCTGTTGCCCGGCAGTAGCGTTATAATCCTCAAGGACCAACCCGAAACCGTTGATGTTACATCCCGGAGAAGGGCAGCCGGTACCACCCGTGCCGCCGGTATTGCAGGGCTCGCAGTCGGGGCCGCCGCAATCCACGCCGGTTTCCTGACCGTTCATGATGCCGTCACCGCAAGTGGGTCCGGTGCCGCCGTCAAGCGTTACGGTTCCTGAGCAGTTGTTAAACGTTACGGGGTTTTCGTTGCCGTCCGTAATTTCAACAGGTGTTGGAGAACCTGTGAAGGTTACGGTTGTATTGGCGCTGCCGATCACGTTAAAGCAAATCGTGAAGATCGCGGTATCATCGCCTACGCTAAGCCCTACTACGTTGGGGTCGTTCCAGGTCATGGTGATCGCGCCCGGGGCGGGGTTACCGAAACTGGCGGCAACCAGGCCGGCCAGGTTAAAATTCTTCACTTCGGCGAATTGCAGCACGTTGGGGTCGTAGTTGATGCTGAACTGCATGCCCAGGATATTGGTAAATCCCTGGGTTGTCACATCCATGCAGACCTGTTGGCCGGTTGTCCCGTTCACATCTTCCATGATCAGGCCGAATCCGGAGAAACTGCAGTTTCCGCCGCCGCCACCGCCGCCACCGCCCAGGGTAACGACGCCGCTATCGGTTGTCAGCCCGATTTCAGCATTGGTGCCGTCGATGACTTCTATGGGCGTCGGGTTTCCGGTGATGGTCACCGTCGCGTTTGTTGTTCCGATAACATTGAAACAGATGGAGAATATGGCGGTCCCGTTCGCTACAGATAATCCGACCACGTTGGGGTCGTTCCAGGTCATGGTCACCGCGCCCGGTGCAGGGTTGCCGAAATTAGCGGCTGCCAGGCCGGCCAGGTTAAGGTTGCTGACCTGCGCGAATTGCAGTTTGGTCGGATCGTAATTAAAGCTGAACTGCATGCCCAGAATATTGGTGAAATTCTGGACGGTCACATCCATGCAGACCTGTTGACCGGTTTGGCCGTTGACATCGGCAATGGCCACCACGAGGTTATTTCCTCCTCCTCCTCCGCCGCCGCCGCCGGTGCCGGTCACGGTTGCGGTCGCATTTTGCTGGGTCATCCCGACATTCACAAAGCTGCCGTTCAGCACTTCGATTCCCGGAGGGTCAGTGTTGAAGGCAATATTGGAATTGCCTGCAGCGATCCCGCGTAAAGTAATCGTGAAAAGGATCGTACCGCCGGATACGTTTACCCCGTTGAAGTTGGGTTCGTTCCAGCTGACAAAGATGCGGTTATTGGGCACATTGCCGGTACCCGGCGTTCCCAGGTTACTCGTCGTAAATCCCGGCAGGGCCGTTCCGTTGATATTGGAAACGGAGACAAATTCAACCACCGCTGCATTCCAGCCGATCGCGTACTGGGTACTGGCGATATTGGTGAAGTTGGAAACCGAAACATTTACGGTAAAAGTCTGCCCGACGGTAACCGTATTGGTCGCCGGGCTGAGGGTAAAGGTAGGCTGTTGCGCCCATGCATAGGTACACAAAAGCAGCAATGCCCCTGTTACCAGGAATGTAAATCTTTTTACCATTTTATCGGAGTTTGGGATGAATTAGAAAAAAAGTTACCGGTCGACTAAAATCACTTTTTTGGATAAGGTGAAATCAGCTCCTTTGATCTGACAGGTATACACCCCTGCCTGACCAAACAGCTGTTTTGTGAACACAAGCTGGTTCCGGCCGGCGTTCAGCCGCTTGTCAGCAGCGTAAACAAGCTGGCCCTGGACGTTCCGGATCTGGATCCCGGCGTCCGCAGCCTCTCCTAATGAGAGGACAAAAGTGATCTGGTCTGTAAAAGGATTGGGATAGGATTCGATCAGCGCTGCTTTTTCCGGCACGCTGTTGAGAGAAGTGGCTGTCTCGACGTCCAGGGTAACCATCCCGAAATCAAAACCCGCATCGGGAATAGTCTGGGAATTGCCGTTGTACATTTCCGGCGCTGGAAGCGGCGCCTGGTCCCAAAAACGCATAGACGTCGTGTCATGCACCTCGCCTATGGCCTCCAGGTCAATAGCAAACAGCACCGTGCTGTCCGGCAGGGAAAAGACATCCAGCCCCGGATCGACATAGATAAAAGCTATGCGCCCCTCTGACAAAGCGTAATTAAATCCGAAATTCTCGTTGATGTTGTAATCAAACGCAAAATCGGAAACGTCAGTGAATCTCAGGACCTGAGGGTCCCACTTGACGGAGAATTGCAGGCCGAGTATATCGGTGAAATCCTTGACCTTGATGGAGGCCTTGAAGGTGGTTCCCGGTTCTACAATCTGATCTTCGAAAAAGACTTTCGGCTGGGCGGTCGCCGCCAGATGAGAAAGGATTAACGGCAATAGAAGGGAAAGTAAACGCTTTCCGGTAGTGATTCTCATATTCATGGGATTATGCTGAAAAATCGACGCCAAGGTACGTAAAAAATCAATAAGCCTGATAATAAATTGTCCATTATTTTTTGTGCTGACCGCCGACAAATCGGCTTTACGGCAACAGCCAAAAACGAGAGCGGCCATACCGCGCTTTCGCCGCGATATGACCGCTCTTTTGATGCCTGCCCCGGGCTGGGAAGCCCGGGGCAGGGTGTGGTCCTCGGACTAAAGTCCAAGGTTATTCAACAACGATCATCTTCTTCGTTGCCGTGTACTTGTCCGTGGATACCGTGTAGTACAGTACGCCTGCCGGCAGGTTGCCCCGGTCTACAGTCAGGTTGTGCTGACCTTTGCCCAAGTCTTCCCTTACCAAACGTACTACCTTACCCGTTGCATCCTGGATCGTCAGCGTTACCTGCGCTGCTTCCGGAAGGTTGAAGCCGATCTGCGTCGAAGCCTTGAATGGGTTCGGCGTGTTCTGATACAGCTCGAAGCCTGCCGTTGCAACTACACCGCTGGTGAAGTTGATCGCTACGTCTTTCGTCGCGTCGTTCAGGTCATAAGCCTCTGCTACCGTGTAGCGGCTGCTCACGCCCAGTACGTCGCTCAGTTGTGCGTCAGTCGTGGCGCGGATCACCAGGCTGAACAGTTCGTCGCCAGCTTTGGCTTCTCCGTTCCAGCTCGTCGTGATCATGCCGTCCTTCACGAAACGCATGCCGAAGTTCTCTTCAGCAGCTACGCCGTAAACCATGTCTACGACTTCTGCCGCTTCCGTGTTCAGGCTCAGCGTCAGCTGGTAGCCCTGGATCTTCTCGATCTCCGGAGCCGTGAACGCTACCCGGTATTCGTTGCCCGCCTTCATAGCGATGTCCGCTACGTTCAGGTTGAACACGCCTTCCAGGTTGCGGTCTTCTGCGCTCAGTGCGTTGGCCTGTACGCTGCCGTTCAGGTCGCCGATCTTAACGCCTACGAAGTCCTGATCTACCATTTCACCCGGCAAGTCGTTGATGTTGATCACTTCTGGGAAGGTCTCAAACCATGGGTTCGACGGTACGGGGAATGCGTAGTTCTGCGGTACGAAACGCCAGCTCGTGTTGTTCGAGAATTGCGTGTCGATGTTCAGGATCAGCTTCCGCAGCTGGATAGCATCCAGCGTCGAAATGCTCTTCGAGTTGTTAACGTCAGCTGCGATCATCTTGTACGGGCTGTCCAGCAACTGTACGCCCAGGATGTGCTTGGCCAGCAATACCAGGTCGAACGTAGATACACCGTTCAGCGGGTTGGCATCCAGGTGCGGCGTTACCGAATAGTCATAGTCCGTTTGCAGACCTGCGAACTGATAAGTACCGTTGTTGCCGGTCATCATCTGCTCGATTGCGTTGCCGCTCAGGTTGGTTTCTACACCTTCAACCGATTGGCTGGTTTCCGTTTCGATCACACCGGAGATCGAGCCGTTGCCACCCGTTCCGCACAGACCCTGGTTGTTCTGAACCAGTACATAGGTCTCGCAGTAGTCGTGGTTGCCCGCGCCGTCCCATGCGTGGATCTCTACCACCAGCGTCTCAGGATCGTCCTGCGTCATGATCAGGCCCGTTGCGTCGATGTCTGCTGCCTCGCCTACCCGGTTGATCGAGTATTTGATCGGCGGCGTGCAATCCGTGATCGGGCTGGCGATGAAGTCTACCGCCCATACTGCCATGGCGCAGTTGTCATCGTCACCATCACCGTCAGCGTCAGCTGCCGGGATCACCGGCATCAGCTCAACAGCCAGGCCGTTGATACAGATCGGCGTCGGCGCCTTGCAGTCTACTACGTCGAACGGAATGTTCACACCCGTCTGGTTTTCGCAACCGTCGCGTACCGTCACCGCAAAGCTGTGGTGGCCGATCGGGAACGTGCCGCTGATCGTGTAGTTCGGGTAAGAACCGCTCAGGGCGCTTGCCGTGATCTCACCGTCCAGTACGCCGTCTGCAAATGCATCCAGCCATACGCGGATCTCCAGTCCGTCAGGCGAGCAGGTCTCGTCTACCGTTACCGGGATCTCTACTTCGCCGTCGCAATCTACGTTGTCATAGCTGCAGAACTCGCCGCTTTCATACGTCACCACCGGATCGATGTTGTCGTATACCTTGATCACCTGGGTGTATTCCCAGTGACCTACGCTGGTCAGTTCCGTGTTGATCGTGCTGCGTGCCCAGTGGCCGTTCGGCTTCGGTAAGCTCGTGCAACGGCTCGTGCCCACAGGCGGGTTGTTGTTGTTCTCGTTGTTGTCGCGGTCAACATACGTTACACCGTTCGGACGAACCATTACCCATACGGCTTCGTCGCCGGGGTTGTTGTCGCAGTCCTCATCGCGGCTGATCACGATCGGCGTGCTGATGCCGTCCCACTCGCACCAGTTGATTACCCGGTAGCGGCGCAGGATCTTGTAGCACTCGTCGGCGTCGGCCGTGTACTTGTCGTCGTGTACGTTGACGGACAGGATATCGCAACCAATTTCATTGGTCAGGATCGTATCAGGATTCGGCTCACCGCAGATGGCTTGGGCATCTTTCGGGAAGCGGATCTCGTAGTTGTGCAGTTCGGTCACCGTGATCACCTGCTGGCAGGTGTTCGTCGAGTTCAACCCTTTGGCGTCCGTGGCGCGGAAGCGGCGGATGATCGTGCCGAAGCCGCAGTCATTGCGTCCGTCGGTTACGCTCACCGTACCTACCGTTACACCCGGGCAGTTGTCTACGCCCGTAGCTTCACCGAAGTAGCCGTTCATCAGTTCCTCGTTCTGCGGATCCAGATCGTAAGGAACGTCAACGCAAGTCAGCGTCACTGCGTGAGGCGGCGTACAGAAAGGCGGAACTTTGTCCTCTACCAGTACATCCAGCCAGCAGATGTTCTTGTTGTCCTCAACCACTTTGGTCGAGCCGTCGCAGAACGTCACCGGAATAGCGTTGCCGGCAATGCCGTCGCCGTTGCGGTCGTCCCATACGCGCAGTTCGATGCGAACCGTCGAGTTCACGTCGCAGCAGGTGATGTCCACATACGGACCCCACGGCGAGTAGAAATCAGGTACGTCTTCGCAAGTCTCCGGATCCAGCGTATACTGGCGGCGAACCTCGATGCGGATCGGGCCGCAGTTGTCGGAGCTGCCTTCGTCGATGTCCTCAGCGTATACCCGGGCATAACCCTGGCCGCCGATGGAGATGTGCAGATCGTCGTCGCATACTGCGATCGGTTCTACCAGATCCTGTACGCTGAACGGAAGGTCGGCAACCGTGGAGTTACCGCAGCCGTCTTCAGCTACATAACGGATCACGTGGCAACCCAGCGGGATGTTCGTGAAGAAACCGTTAGGCGTCGGGTAGATATAGTCATCCGGGTCGGTGGAGCCTTCCGGAATGATGTAGGCTTCAGTCGTCGTGCCGTCAGGCGAACAAAGATCGGATACTTCTACTGCCGGTACCGGGAAGCTGGCCGTGCAGTCGAACGGACCGGTGGAGACCGTCATGATGTCCGGCTCGCCGTTCCAGTCATAGTCAAACGTAGGCAGCACGATCTGAGGACCGGTGAAGTCGCCCACTTTGATGATCTGGTTGTAGAAGAAGCTGCTGCCCGGCTGGCACCAGTCGATCACCGTCCACTGACGCAGTACTTTGTACGCGCCCTGGCAAACTACGATCGGCGTCTGGTCGACATACGACGCGCCCAGGTTGCAGTACGATTGGTTCAGGTCGTATACCCCGAATGCCGTCTGGATGAACGGATAGCCCGTCAGGCTCGGCGCCGGATGGCCGTTGGCGTCTACCGGGTACCCTTCGTCGCATTCAACGATCGAGGTGAACGACGGCAGGATCAGGTCAAACAGCGTCGGGCGGCGGAAACGGATCTCCTGCGTGCAGCTGGCCGTGTTGCCTGCTACGTCTTCTACTTCATACGTACGGTTGATCACGATCGGGCCGCAGTCGCCTGTTTCCGTCAGTTCGTCCGTGATATCAATGATCGTAGCGGAGCAGTTGTCGATCGGCGTAGCCAGACCCGTCAGGGCGTAGCTGTTGTCGTTGTTGTAGATGTTGTCCACATCCGAGCACAGCAGGTCGAACGTCAGGGCTTCGGTCGTCGAAGCCAGGCCGTTGATCTTGCCGCCGTTGTCGGCGAATACGTGCCAGGTGTAGTTGCCCGTCGTGTTGGCAGGCCAGCTCGAGGTGTACAGGATGTACGTCTTGCCGGCTTGCAGCGGCAGCGCCAGGCGCGCTACGGGGTCAAACAAACCGTAGGGTACGTTCAGCACCGCATCATCAAAGCTCATGATGACGTTCTCGCATGGATTGGTCGGATCAAAGCTGCCCTGATACAGCGCTGCAAGGCCGTCGCCCCATGCCGATTCCATCAGGAACGTATACACATCGGTCTTGCTGACCGTGAACGAATACAGGTCATAGCGGTGGATGCCTACAGGCGGGTTAGCCGCATCCAGCAGGCAGGAGTAGTTGTTCGGATCAAGCGTCGGATCGGTGTTCGCCAATGCGCCCGTGATCAGCTGTACGCTCTTGTTCACCGTCACCGAGTTGATGTCCGGCGGGCAGGCTACCACCGGCGGCGTCTTGTCTTCTGCCGTTACCGTACCCCAGCACGTCGTGAAGTTCACGCCCGCGGCTGCTTCCGGTTGGAAGGAGAAGTTGTCTATCGTCACGATGCCGGGGCCGAAGGTGCCGTCGTCTGACAGTACACCCATGATCAGCACATCGCCGGCTTGCACATCAGCCGTTACCGTGCCGGAGCCGGCCGCTTGTCCGTCCGTGTTGGCCAGGATCGTGATCGTACCGTTGGAGTTCACCAGCGCGATGAACGCGTCGTAGAACGGTCCGAAGGCGATATCCAGGTTCGTCCAGTCATAGTCGAAGCTCACCGTACCGGCGCCCGGCATGGCGATGTTCATCGAAGCTTCGCAACCCAGGCAGAAAGCTCCGTCAGGGCCCGTGATCGTTACAGCCGTGTTCGTGCCGTTGAAGCTGATCGAGCCGTTGTTCTGGATCAGGTACGCCCAGTTGGCCGGTGCGAAATCGCCCGTGAAGCCTACCGTCGGGTCCGGCGTTACCAGTGAAATCGAATACTGGTACGTACCCGGGCCGTCGATGATCCCGCCGTTGGACGGGTTGCCGTCCGCTACTTCGATCTCAAAATCGGCATCCGTCAGACAGCCGAAGTTGCCCGTCAGGATGTTGGAAGCTTTCAGTTCGAACTGGCAGTTGCCGTTCAGCGTAGCGTTGATCTGGCTGAGGCACGACAGGTTGTCTACCGGACGAGGAGCCTGCGTCACCGTGATGAAGAAGTCTTCCTGGCGTACGTTGCCCGCTGCGTCAACTGCCGTGATCACGATCTGATAGGAGCCCGGATCGGCTACCGTGGTTACGGTAGCGCCGCCGATGCCGGCGAATACGATGCCGCCGATGCCCGTTACAGGCGAGGCAGCCAGGTTCCAGCTCGGGTTAGAAGCCGATGCGGGAGTAGTAGAGAATGCCAGTTCGCCGCTGCAGTTGTCCGTAGCGGTGACTTCGAAGAAGATCACTGCCGGGCCTTCTTCGCACGGATCCAGCGTTACGTTGATGTCCTGTGAAGGATAAACCACGATCGGAGCCCAGTTGTCGGGCTGATCCGTTACCGTGATCAAAGCGTCGGTAGCCGTCAGGATGCCGTCGCCGTCCGTATAGGTTGCTGCCAGCAGGTTGCCATTGTCGGCAGCCGTCAGCGTTTCGGTGAATTCGAAGTAAGCCTGGTGGTCGTTGGCTGCGTTTACAAAGCTCGGGAAGATCTCCGTGGCGCCCAGGAAGAACTGAGCCGCGCCGGCGATATCCGCACCTGAGTCGCAATCATCGTGGATCTGGATGGCAAACGTCGTTTCCAGACCCGGCTGGCAGACCGGAATGGTGAAGTTCAGGTTGCCCGGCATGGTCACTACTGCGCCTGCAGGTGCATCCTGTACAACGTTCACCAGCGGTTGGACTACCGTACCGTTGTAGTTGATCGTAAAGATATACCCGCCCGGAGCTACGTTGCCGCATGCTTCGAAGAAGGCTGTGTTGTTGGCGTTGTCAACGTCCGTATAGGTGATCGTCAGGCCCGAACCGCCGCTGTTAAACGTCAGCAGGGCAGGGTTGATGTCTTCGCAGTCATCCGTTACCTGGAAGGAGTAGCAGAACAGGTCTGCATCCAGGCAAGAAGGAATGTTGTGGTTGGCATCAGCTGCGATTACTACAGGAGGCTGGTTGGCCGCTGCCTGCTGTACCTGAATAACGATATCCAGGAAGCCGACGTTGCCGTAAGCGTCTGTATAGGAAGCGGAGAACAGGTAGTTGCCTGCGCTCGGGAACGTTACAATGTACTCGCGGTAGTTGTTGCCCGTGAAGTTAAGCACACCCGTTGCACCGCCGAAGCTCGGCACCAGGTTGTTGAAGTTAACAGCTGCCTGATCGCAGTTGTCGTCCACCTGGATGGAGTAGATCGCGGATACGGAGGTAGCGCAAACCGGGATCGTCACTTGCGTGTTGCCCAGGATCGTCACCACCGGATCAACGTTGTCCGGAACGTTAGCCGTTACCGTTACGCTGGCCGTATTGTTGCTGGCGTCTTTGCCCGTTACCGTTACCGTGCTGGAACCGGTGCTCCAGTGGATGGTCACACCGTACAAGCCGTTGGGCGTGTTTACGATGCTGGCCTGCGTGCCCGGGTTGATCGTGGCAGGCGTCGTAACTGCAGAAGCAGAGAAGCTGTTTTCAGCCAGCAATACGTCGTCACAGTTGTCCGTGCCGAATACCCAGTATTTTTCTTCGAAGCCGCATTCGCCTTCCGGTACCGTAACGGAGCCTTTATTGAAAGCGGAACCAACCGGCGAGCCGCCGTCCGTATCCGCTACGATGTTACCGAACCAGTCCTGAAGGTAGATCAGGGGAGCTGTTACGTCGATACCGTCCTGTACCGTTACCGTGATGCTCATCGGGTTGACGCCCGGAGCAAAGTTGCAACCGCTGGTCTCTGTCACCGTTACGGTATACTGACCGGCGCCGGCATTGCCGAAGAAGAACTGGCCGTCAGGGAAACCGATGTAGGTCGTGATAGTGGTAAACGGAGGCGTAGAGCCCAGCGGGCCGGAGCCGGCTATAGGCGTAGCGCTAACGGTGTAAGTGCCCGTGCAGCTGCCGTCCTGAACTTCAATGGTGAAGTCCCCGTTGGCAACATACCCCGGGCTCACAAACGGACAGGAAGGCCGGTTGACGTCCTCGATCCATTTGCTGAACGGCGTAGCGTAGGTCTGGAACGTCGTGCACAGGAAGGAGGTTACCCCCTGGTCGTCGTCGCAGAATTCCCGAACGCATACCTGATGCCAGGCGCTGGGAACCAAGCCGGTGAAGGTGTAGCTCAGTGGGCCGCCGCCGTTCGGATAGTAAACGTCGGAGATGAAAGCCCAGGGGCCGTCGCCCAAGCCGTCGTTATCGGCTTCTTGCCGAAGGATCAGCTGGTAGGCATGATCTGGGTCGCCGTTGGCAGACGTCCAGGTGATCGTCGCTGCGTCGTCGGTAATACCGGATGCAGAAACAGCAGTTAAAGGATTACATTGTGCTGATGCACTTTGCAACCCCGCCCATAGGATAGCCGCAAGCATTAGGCCGAATGCTTTTGTCCATCCCGGGTAAACGAAAGTAAAATTCGTTTTTCCCATAAGATTACAATTTGTTAATGAATTGATTAATAAATAATTAGAGATTACTAAAAGCCGACAGAATTTAAAAGAACTGACGCTTTGGACTTTGTTTTAAGAAGTTTGCAGCTTCAATTTTTTAAACTTTTTTTTCGGGTCATTACTCCCGTATCTATAAGGATAAAAATCAGGTCGTCGGATCATTTTTCCGGACAAAAGCCCGGTATGATCATGTGTGAAAACGAATTTTTGCCACAGTGTCAAAAACTTCACCGCGCCGTTGCGCAGTTGTATTATTAGGTCGTGATTGACTAATACAACAAAAGCCCTGGGCCAAGCAAGCAAGTTGACCAGAACGTGATTTAATAACTTTCAGGGATAAAAAAAAGAGATTTCTCTCGATATGTTACAGGTGATAAAACACAATAGAAAGGCTTCAAAGGGCGTACCTTTTTTTTCGTCATGGGATAATGATTTCGTAAAAACTTTACAAATGTAGCGCAATTCCATTTACAAAAACAAGCCCTTTAAAAAAAAAATTTTCAATAAAGTTTTAATCCAAACACAAGTGTTTGATTTTTAATAAATTCTGTAAAAAAGGAGAGCGGCCATAACGCGCTGTTGCGCATTATGGCCGCTCTTTTGATGCCTGCCCCGGGCTGGGAAGCCCGGGGCAGGGTGTGGTCCTCGGACTAAAGTCCAAGGTTATTCAACAACGATCATCTTCTTCGTTGCCGTGTACTTGTCCGTGGATACCGTGTAGTACAGTACGCCTGCCGGCAGGTTGCCCCGGTCTACAGTCAGGTTGTGCTGACCTTTGCCCAAGTCTTCCCTTACCAAACGTACTACCTTACCCGTTGCATCCTGGATCGTCAGCGTTACCTGCGCTGCTTCCGGAAGGTTGAAGCCGATCTGCGTCGAAGCCTTGAATGGGTTCGGCGTGTTCTGATACAGCTCGAAGCCTGCCGTTGCAACTACACCGCTGGTGAAGTTGATCGCTACGTCTTTCGTCGCGTCGTTCAGGTCATAAGCCTCTGCTACCGTGTAGCGGCTGCTCACGCCCAGTACGTCGCTCAGTTGTGCGTCAGTCGTGGCGCGGATCACCAGGCTGAACAGTTCGTCGCCAGCTTTGGCTTCTCCGTTCCAGCTCGTCGTGATCATGCCGTCCTTCACGAAACGCATGCCGAAGTTCTCTTCAGCAGCTACGCCGTAAACCATGTCTACGACTTCTGCCGCTTCCGTGTTCAGGCTCAGCGTCAGCTGGTAGCCCTGGATCTTCTCGATCTCCGGAGCCGTGAACGCTACCCGGTATTCGTTGCCCGCCTTCATAGCGATGTCCGCTACGTTCAGGTTGAACACGCCTTCCAGGTTGCGGTCTTCTGCGCTCAGTGCGTTGGCCTGTACGCTGCCGTTCAGGTCGCCGATCTTAACGCCTACGAAGTCCTGATCTACCATTTCACCCGGCAAGTCGTTGATGTTGATCACTTCTGGGAAGGTCTCAAACCATGGGTTCGACGGTACGGGGAATGCGTAGTTCTGCGGTACGAAACGCCAGCTCGTGTTGTTCGAGAATTGCGTGTCGATGTTCAGGATCAGCTTCCGCAGCTGGATAGCATCCAGCGTCGAAATGCTCTTCGAGTTGTTAACGTCAGCTGCGATCATCTTGTACGGGCTGTCCAGCAACTGTACGCCCAGGATGTGCTTGGCCAGCAATACCAGGTCGAACGTAGATACACCGTTCAGCGGGTTGGCATCCAGGTGCGGCGTTACCGAATAGTCATAGTCCGTTTGCAGACCTGCGAACTGATAAGTACCGTTGTTGCCGGTCATCATCTGCTCGATTGCGTTGCCGCTCAGGTTGGTTTCTACACCTTCAACCGATTGGCTGGTTTCCGTTTCGATCACACCGGAGATCGAGCCGTTGCCACCCGTTCCGCACAGACCCTGGTTGTTCTGAACCAGTACATAGGTCTCGCAGTAGTCGTGGTTGCCCGCGCCGTCCCATGCGTGGATCTCTACCACCAGCGTCTCAGGATCGTCCTGCGTCATGATCAGGCCCGTTGCGTCGATGTCTGCTGCCTCGCCTACCCGGTTGATCGAGTATTTGATCGGCGGCGTGCAATCCGTGATCGGGCTGGCGATGAAGTCTACCGCCCATACTGCCATGGCGCAGTTGTCATCGTCACCATCACCGTCAGCGTCAGCTGCCGGGATCACCGGCATCAGCTCAACAGCCAGGCCGTTGATACAGATCGGCGTCGGCGCCTTGCAGTCTACTACGTCGAACGGAATGTTCACACCCGTCTGGTTTTCGCAACCGTCGCGTACCGTCACCGCAAAGCTGTGGTGGCCGATCGGGAACGTGCCGCTGATCGTGTAGTTCGGGTAAGAACCGCTCAGGGCGCTTGCCGTGATCTCACCGTCCAGTACGCCGTCTGCAAATGCATCCAGCCATACGCGGATCTCCAGTCCGTCAGGCGAGCAGGTCTCGTCTACCGTTACCGGGATCTCTACTTCGCCGTCGCAATCTACGTTGTCATAGCTGCAGAACTCGCCGCTTTCATACGTCACCACCGGATCGATGTTGTCGTATACCTTGATCACCTGGGTGTATTCCCAGTGACCTACGCTGGTCAGTTCCGTGTTGATCGTGCTGCGTGCCCAGTGGCCGTTCGGCTTCGGTAAGCTCGTGCAACGGCTCGTGCCCACAGGCGGGTTGTTGTTGTTCTCGTTGTTGTCGCGGTCAACATACGTTACACCGTTCGGACGAACCATTACCCATACGGCTTCGTCGCCGGGGTTGTTGTCGCAGTCCTCATCGCGGCTGATCACGATCGGCGTGCTGATGCCGTCCCACTCGCACCAGTTGATTACCCGGTAGCGGCGCAGGATCTTGTAGCACTCGTCGGCGTCGGCCGTGTACTTGTCGTCGTGTACGTTGACGGACAGGATATCGCAACCAATTTCATTGGTCAGGATCGTATCAGGATTCGGCTCACCGCAGATGGCTTGGGCATCTTTCGGGAAGCGGATCTCGTAGTTGTGCAGTTCGGTCACCGTGATCACCTGCTGGCAGGTGTTCGTCGAGTTCAACCCTTTGGCGTCCGTGGCGCGGAAGCGGCGGATGATCGTGCCGAAGCCGCAGTCATTGCGTCCGTCGGTTACGCTCACCGTACCTACCGTTACACCCGGGCAGTTGTCTACGCCCGTAGCTTCACCGAAGTAGCCGTTCATCAGTTCCTCGTTCTGCGGATCCAGATCGTAAGGAACGTCAACGCAAGTCAGCGTCACTGCGTGAGGCGGCGTACAGAAAGGCGGAACTTTGTCCTCTACCAGTACATCCAGCCAGCAGATGTTCTTGTTGTCCTCAACCACTTTGGTCGAGCCGTCGCAGAACGTCACCGGAATAGCGTTGCCGGCAATGCCGTCGCCGTTGCGGTCGTCCCATACGCGCAGTTCGATGCGAACCGTCGAGTTCACGTCGCAGCAGGTGATGTCGATATACGGGCCCCACGGCGAGTAGTAATCAGGTACGTCAGCGCAAGTCTCAGGATTGAGCGTATACTGGCGGCGAACCTCGATGCGGATCGGGCCGCAGTTGTCGGAGCTGCCTTCGTCGATGTCAGCTGCATAGACGCGGGCGTAGCCCTGGCCGCCGATGGAGATGTGCAGATCGTCGTCGCATACTGCGATCGGTTCTACCAGATCCTGTACGCTGAACGGAAGGTCAGCAGTAGTTTCGTTACCGCAACCGTCTTCAGCAATGTAACGGATCGTATGGCAACCCAGCGGAATACCAACGAAGAAGCCGTTTTGCGTCGGATAGATATAATCATCCGGGTCGGTCGAGCCTTGCGGAATGATGAACTTGGTTACGGTCGTGCCGTTCGGTGAACAAACGTCAGATACTTCTACTGCCGGTACCGGGAAGCTGGCCGAGCAGTCGAACGGACCGGTGGAGACCGTCATGATGTCCGGTTCGCCGTTCCAGTCATAGTCAAACGTAGGCAGCACGATCTGAGGACCGGTGAAGTCGCCCACTTTGATGATCTGATTGAAGAAGAAGCTGCTGCCCGGCTGGCACCAGTCGATCACCGTCCACTGACGCAGTACTTTGTACGCGCCCTGGCAAACTACGATCGGCGTCTGGTCAACATACGATGCACCTACGTTGCAGTACGATTGGTTCAGGTCAAAGATACCGAAGGCGGTCGAGATGAACGGATAGCCCGTCAGGCTCGGCGCCGGATGGCCGTTGGCGTCTACCGGATAACCTTCGTCGCATTCCACGATCGAGGTGAACGACGGCAGAACGATATCGCCCAGGTTCGGGCGGCGGAAACGGATCTCCTGCGTGCAGGAAGCTTTGTTACCGGCGATATCTTCTACTTTATACGTACGGTTGATCAGGATCGGGCCGCAGTCGCCTACTTGCGACAATACGTCTGTTACATCAACGATGGTAGCGGAGCAGTTGTCGATCGGCGTAGCCAGACCGGTGTATACCCAGCTGTTGTCGTTGTTATAGATGTGGTCTACATCCGAGCACAGCAGGTCGAACGTCAGGGCTTCGGTCGTCGAAGCCAGGCCGTTGATCTTGCCGCCGTTGTCGGAGAAGATGTGCCAGGTATAGTTACCCGTCTGGTTGGCAGGCCAGCTGGAGGTATACAGGGTATACGTCTTGCCCGGGATCAACGGAAGCGCCAGACGAGCTGCCGGTTCGAATACCCCGTAAGGCGAGTTGCTCAGGTTGTCGTCAGAGCTCATGATGATGTTCTCGCAAGGGTTGGCCGGGTTAAAGCCGCCTTGGTACAGGGCGGACAGACCGTCACCCCAAGCAGATTGCATCAGGAACGTATACACATCAGCTTTGCTGACCGTGAACGTATACAGGTCATAGCGGTGGATACCGGCCGGCGGGTTGAATGCGTCCAGCAGGCAGGAGTAGTTGTTCGGATCAAGCGTCGGATCGGTGTTCGCCAATGCGCCGCTCAACAATTGAACGCTCTTGTTTACCGTAATCGAGTTGATGTTCGGCGGGCAGGCTACGATCGGCGGCGTCTTGTCTTCTGCCGTTACCGTACCCCAGCACGTCGTGAAGTTGGCATCCGGTGCACCCGAGATGTCGTATGCAAAGTTGGTAACCGATGCCGTAGCGCCGAACGGAGCCAGGCCGTCCACCTGCAGTACGATGATCAGGATATCACCTGCATCCAGATCCAGGGATACTGAACCCGAAGCGTTGCCGCTGGCGTCAACCGTACCTACCGTGCCGTCGCTGGCAAGGATCGTTTGGGTCATCACGCCGTTTGTGTTGATGATATAGCCGAACAGTTCGAAAAGCGCACCACCCGGGAATTCGTTGGTATGGAACGTCCAGTTGAAGGATACGGTACCCGTACCCGGCATCTGGATAGCTGCGCTGGCAGTGCTCGTTGTAGCCGGATCGCCAGGGCTTGCAAAGTTCAGCGTGTTGCCGTTGAAGTTCACAGAGTTTGCGGGATCGGAAGTGCTCAGCGTCCAGCTGCCGGGAGCGAACGGACCGGTGAAGCCCGTGCCGGAAAGGCCGGAGCCGCCGAGGCTGATCGTATACTGGTAGGTACCGGGGCCGTCAACGATCGGGCCGTTGGACGGGTTGCTGTCCGCTACGGTTACCGTGAAGTCGTCGTTGGTCAAGCAGCCGAAGTTGCCCGTCAGCAGGTTCGTAGCTTTCAGTTCGAACTGGCAGTTGCCATTCAGCGTAGCGTTGATATGGCTGAGGCAAGACAGGTTGTCTACTGGTTTCGGAGCCTGGAATACGTTAACGAAGAAGTCTTCCTGGCGTACGTTGCCGGCTGCGTCAACCGCTCTGATGATGATCTGGTAAGAACCCGGATCAGCTGCGAGTGCGATGGTCTGTCCGCCGATGCCGGTGAAAACTACGCCGCCAAGGCCGGAAACAGGCGATGCGGAAAGGTTCCAGCTCGGGTTAGCGGCCGATGCAGGCGTGTTGGAGAAGAACAGTTCGCCGCTGCAGTTGTCCGTAGCGGTTACTTCAAAGAAAACCAGGGCCGGGCCTTCTTCGCACGGATCCAGCGTTACGTTGATGTCCTGTGAAGGATAAACCACGATCGGAGCCCAGTTGTCGGGCTGAGCCGTTACCGTGATCAGGGCGTCGGTAGCCGTCAGGATGCCGTTGCCGTCCGTATAGGTAGCCGCCAGCAGGTCGCCGTTGTTGGCAGCCGTCAGCGTTTCGGTGAATTCGAAGTAAGCCTGGTGGTCGTTGGCTGCGTTGACAAAGCTCGGGAAGATCTCCGTGGCGCCCAGGAAGAACTGAGCCGCGCCGGCGATATCCGCACCTGAGTCGCAATCATCGTGGATCTGGATGGCAAACGTCGTTTCCAGACCCGGCTGGCAGACCGGAATGGTGAAGTTCAGGTTGCCCGGCATGGTCACTACTGCGCCTGCAGGTGCATCCTGTACAACGTTCACCAGCGGTTGGACTACCGTACCGTTGTAGTTGATCGTGAAGATATACCCGCCCGGAGCTACGTTGCCGCATGCTTCGAAGAAGGCTGTGTTGTTGGCGTTGTCAACGTCCGTGTAGGTGATCGTCAGGCCCGAACCGCCGCTGTTAAAC
The DNA here is from genome assembly GCA_020636325.1 of Lewinellaceae bacterium. Taxonomy (GTDB): domain Bacteria; phylum Bacteroidota; class Bacteroidia; order Chitinophagales; family Saprospiraceae; genus JACJYC01. The sequence goes on along the minus strand of JACJYC010000016.1, from coordinate 149,432 downwards.
GTCAGCAGGGCAGGGTTGATGTCTTCGCAGTCATCCGTTACCTGGAAGGAGTAGCAGAACAGGTCTGCATCCAGGCAAGAAGGAATGTTGTGGTTGGCATCAGCTGCGATTACTACAGGAGGCTGGTTGGCCGCTGCCTGCTGTACCTGAATAACGATATCCAGGAAGCCGACGTTGCCGTAAGCGTCCGTATAGGAAGCGGAGACCAGGTAGTTGCCTGCGCTCGGGAACGTTACAACGAATTCGCGGTAGTTGTTGCCCGTGAAGTTGATCACGGAAGTAGCAGCTCCATCGTTGAATACCAGGTTGTTGAAGTTAACGGCTGCCTGATCGCAGTTGTCGTCTACCTGGACGGAGTAGATCGCGGATACGGAGGTAGCGCAGACCGGGATCGTCACTTGCGTGTTGCCCAGGATCGTCACCACCGGATCAACGTTGTCCGGAACGTTAGCCGTTACCGTTACGCTGGCCGTATTGTTGCTGGCGTCTTTGCCCGTTACCGTTACCGTGCTGGAACCGGTGCTCCAGTGGATGGTCACACCGTACAAGCCGTTGGGCGTGTTTACGATGCTGGCCTGCGTGCCCGGGTTGATCGTGGCAGGCGTCGTAACTGCAGAAGCAGAGAAGCTGTTTGCAGCCAGCAATACGTCGTCACAGTTGTCCGTGCCGAATACCCAGTATTTTTCTTCGAAACCGCATTCGCCTTCCGGTACCGTAACAGTGCCTTTATTGAAAGCGGAACCAACCGGCGAGCCGCCGTCCGTATCCGCTACGATGTTACCGAACCAGTCCTGAAGGTAGATCAGGGGAGCTGTTACGTCGATACCGTCCTGTACCGTTACCGTCATGCTCATCGGGTTGACGCCCGGAGCAAAGTTGCAACCGCTGGTCTCTGTCACCGTTACGGTGTACTGACCGGCGCCGGCATTGCCGAAGAAGAAGTTGCCTTGCGGGAAGCCGATGTAGGTCGTGATCGTGGTCAGCGGAGGCGTGGAGCCTTGCGGGCCGGAGCCGGCTACAGGGGTAGCATTCACAGTGTAAGTCCCTGTGCAGCTGCCGTTTTGAACGGTAATGGTGAAGTTGCCGTTGGCAACATAACCCGGGCTCACAAACGGACACGAAGGCCGGTTCACTGTCGAAGTAAATTTCGTGAACGGCGTAGCGTAGGTCTGGAACGTCGTACACAGGAAGGAGGTTACCCCCTGGTCGTCGTCGCAGAATTCCCGAACGCATACCTGATGCCATGCGCTGGGAACCAAGCCGGTGAAGGTGTAGCTCAGTGGGCCGCCGCCGTTCGGATAGTAAACGTCGGAGATGAAAGCCCAAGGGCCGTCGCCCAAGCCGTCGTTATCGGCTTCTTGCCGAAGGATCAGCTGGTAGGCATGATCTGGGTCGCCGTTGGCAGACGTCCAGGTGATCGTCGCTGCATCGTCGGTAATACCGGATGCAGAAACAGCAGTTAAAGGATTACATTGTGCTGATGCACTTTGCAACCCCGCCCATAGGATAGCCGCAAGCATTAGGCCGAATGCTTTTGTCCATCCCGGGTAAACGAAAGTAAAATTCGTTTTTCCCATAAGATTACAATTTGTTAATGAATTGATTAATAAATAATTAGAGATTACTAAAAGCCGACAGAATTTAAAAGAACTGACGCTTTGGACTTTGTTTTAAGAAGTTTGCAGCTTCAATTTTTTAAACTTTTTTTTCGGGTCATTACTCCCGTATCTATAAGGATAAAAATCAGGTCGTCGGATCATTTTTCCGGACAAAAGCCCGGTATGATCATGTGTGAAAACGAATTTTTGCCACAGTGTCAAAAACTTCACCGCGCCGTTGCGCAGTTGTATTATTAGGTCGTGATTGACTAATACAACAAAAGCCCTGGGCCAAGCAAGCAAGTTGACCAGAACGTGATTTAATAACTTTCAGGGATAAAAAAAAGAGATTTCTCTCGATATGTTACAGGTGATAAAACACAATAGAAAGGCTTCAAAGGGCGTACCTTTTTTTTCGTCATGGGATAATGATTTCGTAAAAACTTTACAAATGTAGCGCAATTCCATTTACAAAAACAAGCCCTTTAAAAAAAAAATTTTCAATAAAGTTTTAATCCAAACACAAGTGTTTGATTTTTAATAAATTCTGTAAAAAAGGAGAGCGGCCATAACGCGCTGTTGCGCATTATGGCCGCTCTTTTGATGCCTGCCCCGGGCTGGGAAGCCCGGGGCAGGGTGTGGTCCTCGGACTAAAGTCCAAGGTTATTCAACAACGATCATCTTCTTCGTTGCCGTGTACTTGTCCGTGGATACCGTGTAGTACAGTACGCCTGCCGGCAGGTTGCCCCGGTCTACAGTCAGGTTGTGCTGACCTTTGCCCAAGTCTTCCCTTACCAAACGTACTACCTTACCCGTTGCATCCTGGATCGTCAGCGTTACCTGCGCTGCTTCCGGAAGGTTGAAGCCGATCTGCGTCGAAGCCTTGAATGGGTTCGGCGTGTTCTGATACAGCTCGAAGCCTGCCGTTGCAACTACACCGCTGGTGAAGTTGATCGCTACGTCTTTCGTCGCGTCGTTCAGGTCATAAGCCTCTGCTACCGTGTAGCGGCTGCTCACGCCCAGTACGTCGCTCAGTTGTGCGTCAGTCGTGGCGCGGATCACCAGGCTGAACAGTTCGTCGCCAGCTTTGGCTTCTCCGTTCCAGCTCGTCGTGATCATGCCGTCCTTCACGAAACGCATGCCGAAGTTCTCTTCAGCAGCTACGCCGTAAACCATGTCTACGACTTCTGCCGCTTCCGTGTTCAGGCTCAGCGTCAGCTGGTAGCCCTGGATCTTCTCGATCTCCGGAGCCGTGAACGCTACCCGGTATTCGTTGCCCGCCTTCATAGCGATGTCCGCTACGTTCAGGTTGAACACGCCTTCCAGGTTGCGGTCTTCTGCGCTCAGTGCGTTGGCCTGTACGCTGCCGTTCAGGTCGCCGATCTTAACGCCTACGAAGTCCTGATCTACCATTTCACCCGGCAAGTCGTTGATGTTGATCACTTCTGGGAAGGTCTCAAACCATGGGTTCGACGGTACGGGGAATGCGTAGTTCTGCGGTACGAAACGCCAGCTCGTGTTGTTCGAGAATTGCGTGTCGATGTTCAGGATCAGCTTCCGCAGCTGGATAGCATCCAGCGTCGAAATGCTCTTCGAGTTGTTAACGTCAGCTGCGATCATCTTGTACGGGCTGTCCAGCAACTGTACGCCCAGGATGTGCTTGGCCAGCAATACCAGGTCGAACGTAGATACACCGTTCAGCGGGTTGGCATCCAGGTGCGGCGTTACCGAATAGTCATAGTCCGTTTGCAGACCTGCGAACTGATAAGTACCGTTGTTGCCGGTCATCATCTGCTCGATTGCGTTGCCGCTCAGGTTGGTTTCTACACCTTCAACCGATTGGCTGGTTTCCGTTTCGATCACACCGGAGATCGAGCCGTTGCCACCCGTTCCGCACAGACCCTGGTTGTTCTGAACCAGTACATAGGTCTCGCAGTAGTCGTGGTTGCCCGCGCCGTCCCATGCGTGGATCTCTACCACCAGCGTCTCAGGATCGTCCTGCGTCATGATCAGGCCCGTTGCGTCGATGTCTGCTGCCTCGCCTACCCGGTTGATCGAGTATTTGATCGGCGGCGTGCAATCCGTGATCGGGCTGGCGATGAAGTCTACCGCCCATACTGCCATGGCGCAGTTGTCATCGTCACCATCACCGTCAGCGTCAGCTGCCGGGATCACCGGCATCAGCTCAACAGCCAGGCCGTTGATACAGATCGGCGTCGGCGCCTTGCAGTCTACTACGTCGAACGGAATGTTCACACCCGTCTGGTTTTCGCAACCGTCGCGTACCGTCACCGCAAAGCTGTGGTGGCCGATCGGGAACGTGCCGCTGATCGTGTAGTTCGGGTAAGAACCGCTCAGGGCGCTTGCCGTGATCTCACCGTCCAGTACGCCGTCTGCAAATGCATCCAGCCATACGCGGATCTCCAGTCCGTCAGGCGAGCAGGTCTCGTCTACCGTTACCGGGATCTCTACTTCGCCGTCGCAATCTACGTTGTCATAGCTGCAGAACTCGCCGCTTTCATACGTCACCACCGGATCGATGTTGTCGTATACCTTGATCACCTGGGTGTATTCCCAGTGACCTACGCTGGTCAGTTCCGTGTTGATCGTGCTGCGTGCCCAGTGGCCGTTCGGCTTCGGTAAGCTCGTGCAACGGCTCGTGCCCACAGGCGGGTTGTTGTTGTTCTCGTTGTTGTCGCGGTCAACATACGTTACACCGTTCGGACGAACCATTACCCATACGGCTTCGTCGCCGGGGTTGTTGTCGCAGTCCTCATCGCGGCTGATCACGATCGGCGTGCTGATGCCGTCCCACTCGCACCAGTTGATTACCCGGTAGCGGCGCAGGATCTTGTAGCACTCGTCGGCGTCGGCCGTGTACTTGTCGTCGTGTACGTTGACGGACAGGATATCGCAACCAATTTCATTGGTCAGGATCGTATCAGGATTCGGCTCACCGCAGATGGCTTGGGCATCTTTCGGGAAGCGGATCTCGTAGTTGTGCAGTTCGGTCACCGTGATCACCTGCTGGCAGGTGTTCGTCGAGTTCAACCCTTTGGCGTCCGTGGCGCGGAAGCGGCGGATGATCGTGCCGAAGCCGCAGTCATTGCGTCCGTCGGTTACGCTCACCGTACCTACCGTTACACCCGGGCAGTTGTCTACGCCCGTAGCTTCACCGAAGTAGCCGTTCATCAGTTCCTCGTTCTGCGGATCCAGATCGTAAGGAACGTCAACGCAAGTCAGCGTCACTGCGTGAGGCGGCGTACAGAAAGGCGGAACTTTGTCCTCTACCAGTACATCCAGCCAGCAGATGTTCTTGTTGTCCTCAACCACTTTGGTCGAGCCGTCGCAGAACGTCACCGGAATAGCGTTGCCGGCAATGCCGTCGCCGTTGCGGTCGTCCCATACGCGCAGTTCGATGCGAACCGTCGAGTTCACGTCGCAGCAGGTGATGTCCACATACGGACCCCACGGCGAGTAGAAATCAGGTACGTCTTCGCAAGTCTCCGGATCCAGCGTATACTGGCGGCGAACCTCGATGCGGATCGGGCCGCAGTTGTCGGAGCTGCCTTCGTCGATGTCCTCAGCGTATACCCGGGCATAACCCTGGCCGCCGATGGAGATGTGCAGATCGTCGTCGCATACTGCGATCGGTTCTACCAGATCCTGTACGCTGAACGGAAGGTCGGCAACCGTGGAGTTACCGCAGCCGTCTTCAGCTACATAACGGATCACGTGGCAACCCAGCGGGATGTTCGTGAAGAAACCGTTAGGCGTCGGGTAGATATAGTCATCCGGGTCGGTGGAGCCTTCCGGAATGATGTAGGCTTCAGTCGTCGTGCCGTCAGGCGAACAAAGATCGGATACTTCTACTGCCGGTACCGGGAAGCTGGCCGTGCAGTCGAACGGACCGGTGGAGACCGTCATGATGTCCGGCTCGCCGTTCCAGTCATAGTCAAACGTAGGCAGCACGATCTGAGGACCGGTGAAGTCGCCCACTTTGATGATCTGGTTGTAGAAGAAGCTGCTGCCCGGCTGGCACCAGTCGATCACCGTCCACTGACGCAGTACTTTGTACGCGCCCTGGCAAACTACGATCGGCGTCTGGTCGACATACGACGCGCCCAGGTTGCAGTACGATTGGTTCAGGTCGTATACCCCGAATGCCGTCTGGATGAACGGATAGCCCGTCAGGCTCGGCGCCGGATGGCCGTTGGCGTCTACCGGGTACCCTTCGTCGCATTCCACGATCGAGGTGAACGACGGCAGGATCAGGTCAAACAGCGTCGGGCGGCGGAAACGGATCTCCTGCGTGCAGCTGGCCGTGTTGCCTGCTACGTCTTCTACTTCATACGTACGGTTGATCACGATCGGGCCGCAGTCGCCTGTTTCCGTCAGTTCGTCCGTGATATCAATGATCGTAGCGGAGCAGTTGTCGATCGGCGTAGCCAGACCCGTCAGGGCGTAGCTGTTGTCGTTGTTGTAGATGTTGTCCACATCCGAGCACAGCAGGTCGAACGTCAGGGCTTCGGTCGTCGAAGCCAGGCCGTTGATCTTGCCGCCGTTGTCGGCGAATACGTGCCAGGTGTAGTTGCCCGTCGTGTTGGCAGGCCAGCTCGAAGAGTACAGGATGTACGTCTTGCCGGCTTGCAGCGGCAGCGCCAGGCGCGCTACGGGGTCAAACAAACCGTAAGGTACGTTCAGCACCGCATCATCAAAGCTCATGATGACGTTCTCGCATGGATTGGTCGGATCAAAGCTGCCCTGATACAGCGCTGCAAGGCCGTCGCCCCATGCCGATTCCATCAGGAACGTATACACATCGGTCTTGCTGACCGTGAACGAATACAGGTCATAGCGGTGGATGCCTACAGGCGGGTTAGCCGCATCCAGCAGGCAGGAGTAGTTGTTCGGATCAAGCGTCGGATCGGTGTTCGCCAATGCGCCCGTGATCAGCTGTACGCTCTTGTTCACCGTCACCGAGTTGATGTCCGGCGGGCAGGCTACGATCGGCGGCGTCTTGTCTTCTGCCGTTACCGTACCCCAGCACGTCGTGAAGTTGGCATCCGGTGCACCCGTGATGTCGTATGCAAAGTTGGTAACCGATGCCGTAGCGCCGAATGGCGACAGGCCGTCTACCTGCAGTACGATGATCAGGATATCACCTGCATCCAGATCCAGGGATACTGAACCCGAAGCGTTGCCGCTGGCGTCAACCGTACCTACCGTGCCGTCGCTGGCAAGGATCGTCTGGGTCGTTACACCGTTTACGTCGATGATATAGCCGAACAGTTCGAAGGTAGCGCCACCCGGGAATTCGTTGGTGTGGAACGACCAGTCGAAGGATACGCTACCCGCACCCGGCATCTGGATAGCCGCGCTGGAAGTGCTCGTCGTGACGGGATCGCCAGGGCTTGCAAAGTTCAGCGTGTTGCCGTTGAAGTTTACAGTGATCGCAGGATCGGAAGCATTCAGCGTCCAGTTACCAGCTTCAAACGGACCGGTGAAGCCCGTGCCGGAAAGGCCGGAGCCGCCGAGGGTGACCGTGTACTGGTAGGTGCCCGGGCCGTCGATGATGGCGCCGTTGGACGGATCGCTGTCCGCTACGGTTACCGAGAAGTCTTCGTCCGTCAGACAGCCGAAGTTGCCCGTCAGGATGTTGGAAGCTTTCAGTTCGAACTGGCAGTTGCCGTTCAGCGTAGCGTTGATCTGGCTCAGGCACGACAGGTTGTCTACCGGACGAGGAGCCTGCGTCACCGTGATGAAGAAGTCTTCCTGGCGTACGTTGCCCGCTGCGTCAACTGCCGTGATCACCATTTGATAGGAGCCCGGGTCAGCAGCGGCAGCAACCGTCTGGCCGCCGATATCCGTGAAAACGAGTCCGCCGATACCGGAAAGCGGGTTGGAGTCCAGGTTCCAGCTCGGGTTAGCGGCCGATGCAGGGTCAGTGGAGAAGAACAGTTCGCCGCTGCAGTTGTCCGTAGCGGTGACTTCGAAGAAGATCAGCGCGGGTCCGTCTTCGCACGGATCCAGCGTTACGTTGATGTCCTGTGAAGGATAAACCACGATCGGAGCCCAGTTGTCGGGCTGATCCGTTACCGTGATCAAAGCGTCGGTAGCCGTCAGGATGCCGTCGCCGTCCGTATAGGTTGCTGCCAGCAGGTTGCCGTTGTCGGCAGCCGTCAGCGTTTCGGTGAATTCGAAGTAAGCCTGGTGGTCGTTGGCTGCGTTTACAAAGCTCGGGAAGATCTCCGTGGCGCCCAGGAAGAACTGAGCCGCGCCGGCGATATCCGCACCTGAGTCGCAATCATCGTGGATCTGGATGGCAAACGTCGTTTCCAGACCCGGCTGGCAGACCGGAATGGTGAAGTTCAGGTTGCCCGGCATGGTCACTACTGCGCCTGCAGGTGCATCCTGTACAACGTTCACCAGCGGTTGGACTACCGTACCGTTGTAGTTGATCGTAAAGATATACCCGCCCGGAGCTACGTTGCCGCATGCTTCGAAGAAGGCTGTGTTGTTGGCGTTGTCAACGTCCGTATAGGTGATCGTCAGGCCCGAACCGCCGCTGTTAAACGTCAGCAGGGCAGGGTTGATGTCTTCGCAGTCATCCGTTACCTGGAAGGAGTAGCAGAACAGGTCTGCATCCAGGCAAGAAGGAATGTTGTGGTTGGCATCAGCTGCGATTACTACAGGAGGCTGGTTGGCAGCTGCCTGCTGTACCTGAATAACGATATCCAGGAAGCCGACGTTGCCGTAAGCGTCTGTATAGGAAGCGGAGAACAGGTAGTTGCCTGCGCTCGGGAACGTTACAATGTACTCGCGGTAGTTGTTGCCCGTGAAGTTAAGCACACCCGTTGCACCGCCGAAGCTCGGCACCAGGTTGTTGAAGTTAACAGCTGCCTGATCGCAGTTGTCGTCCACCTGGATGGAGTAGATCGCGGATACGGAGGTAGCGCAAACAGGGATCGTCACTTGCGTATTGCCCAGGATCGTCACCACCGGATCAACGTTGTCCGGAACGTTAGCCGTTACCGTTACGCTGGCCGTATTGTTGCTGGCGTCTTTGCCCGTTACCGTTACCGTGCTGGAACCGGTGCTCCAGTGGATGGTCACACCGTACAAGCCGTTGGGCGTGTTTACGATGCTGGCCTGCGTGCCCGGGTTGATCGTGGCAGGCGTCGTAACTGCAGAAGCAGAGAAGCTGTTTGCAGCCAGCAATACGTCGTCACAGTTGTCCGTGCCGAATACCCAGTATTTTTCTTCGAAGCCGCATTCGCCTTCCGGTACCGTAACCGTGCCTTTATTGAAGGCGGAGCCAACCGGCGAGCCGCCGTCCGTATCCGCTACGATGTTACCGAACCAGTCCTGAAGGTAGATCAGGGGAGCTGTTACGTCGATACCGTCCTGTACCGTTACCGTGATGCTCATCGGGTTGACGCCCGGAGCAAAGTTGCAACCGCTGGTCTCTGTCACCGTTACGATGTACTGACCGGCGCCGGCATTGCCGAAGAAGAAGTTGCCTTGCGGGAAGCCGATATAGGTTACAACCGTCGTCGGAGGAGGCGTGGAGCCCGCGGGGCCGGAGCCGACTACAGGGGTAGCATTCACAGTGTAAGTCCCTGTGCAGCTGCCGTTTTGAACAGAAATGGTGAAGTCCCCGTTGGCAACATACCCCGGGCTCACAAACGGACACGAAGGCCGGTTGACGTCCTCGATCCATTTGGTGAACGGCGTAGCGTAGGTCTGGAACGTCGTGCACAGGAAGGAGGTTACCCCCTGGTCGTCGTCGCAGAATTCCCGAACGCATACCTGATGCCAGGCGCTGGGAACCAAGCCGGTGAAGGTGTAGCTCAGTGGGCCGCCGCCGTTCGGATAGTAAACGTCGGAGATGAAAGCCCAGGGGCCGTCGCCCAAGCCGTCGTTATCGGCTTCTTGCCGAAGGATCAGCTGGTAGGCATGATCTGGGTCGGCGTTATCCGATACCCAGGTGATCGTCGCTGCGTCGTCGGTAATACCGCCCGCAGAAACGGAAACTAAAGGATCGCACTGCGCTACTGCGCTTTGCAATCCTCCCCATAGGATAGCCGCAAGCATTAGGCCGAATGCTTTTGTCCATCCCGGGTAAACGAAAGTAGAATTCGTTTTTCCCATAAGATTACAATTTGTTAAGATGATAAAAAAATTCCAAAATAATAATGCCTGCCGGAGACCTCAGGTCAAGGCAAGCGGATCAAACGGCACAAAACCGTTTTCAGTTAGGTCGTTGTCATGGCGGTTGTCGTCAAACCGCGTTTTGTCGTCAAAATTGATTGGATGGAAAGACCAGGTCTTATCCGCCCAAAGCAAACTGATGGGATGCAAATTCAAGTATTTCAAGACACGGATTCACGCCGTTGCGCGAGGTCTATACCAGGTCGTCGATTATAGAGAACATACCGCACGACGGCGGTAAGGATACATTATACGTATTTCTGATTTGGCGCTTTCAAGGCAAAAGAAGGATACCTTAGAGAACATGAAGAGTTTTTTGACAGGCATTGAAATCATTGATTGCGCATATTTGCCCGGGCAAATGTAATCCATTTTGAAGAACAAAGGCAAATTTTTCCGGATTTTTTTTCAATTTTCCCCAGATTTCTTTCTGAATTTCCCTTGGAATTGTTAGCGAATTTCGCCTGGATTTGTTGACGAATTTCGCCCATATTTTCCGGCGAATAAAAGTGTGATTTTCCGACAAGTTATTTTAAATCAAAAATTTACAGTCGATCCGAAAAGGCGGATAATGTTGATGCAACAGCTCATTCTCCTCCCCCAAAAAACAACCCGCGCTTACGGCCGGTCACCGTAAGCGCGGGAAGGATCGAGCATAAAACAAGTGCTGTTTATCGGGCTGGATCGACCATGATCATTTTCCTGCTGACCAAATGGGCGTCCGTCTTCAACTGGTAATAGAAAACGCCTGTTTCGCCAAGTTCGTCCCGGGCAATCAGGAGCTCATTCCGGCCTTTTTCCAGTGCGGCTTTTCTGTAAACGACCAGTCGGCCGGCGGCATCAAACACGCTCAGTTCAACCTGTCCGGTCTGATCAAGATCGAAAGGGATAACCGTCTGCTCCGCAAATGGGTTAGGCCGGTTTTGATACAGCGCAAAAGGTTGGGCCGCAGCTGACGCCGCCTCAAACTGAAGCGTAACCGGCCTGGCATTCAAACCGCTGTCATAAGCTTCGGATGCGGTAATGTCGTCAACGATGGCAACGGCGTCATGAAGATCTACCCGTTCTTCCAGGGCTTCTACCGTTACATAGGCCAGGGCTGCCCCCGGTTGCAGGGATTCCCGCCCACCAGGGCTGTTCCAGCTGGCGGCAACCAACCCGCTTTCGGCAAAGAGTGCAAAGTTGTCGGCACTCAAACCGGCCGAAACACCGGGTCTTACAGCTGTAATCTTCAACTTTGACGGATCTATGCGCAGCGTAAACTGGCAGCCTACCGCATCGGCTCCGCCGCCGACGGTAAGCGGGATCTCGTAAGATTGCCCCTGTTCCAGATTCAGGTCTTCGACAGAAAAGGCCAGCGACCGGCTGTCCGTCCGCTCTGCTGCCGAGGGATCGCCGGGTCCGGCATTGACCGGTGTGTAGCTGTTGTTCAGGTCACCCACTTTGATCGCAACAAAGTCCAGGTTGTTCAACCCCGCAAGCGATCCGCCGAAATTGAGGATCTCGGGAAAATCTTCACTGAGGGGATTATCCGGATGCTCAAATTCGTAGGTTGCCGCTACAAATCGCCAGGATTGGTTGTTGGGGAAGGCGATATCGATCCCGAGAATGACCTTTCGCAACCGGATGATATCCAGGGTTGTGATCGATTTGCTGTTGTCGATGTCGGCAGCAATGATCTTGTACGGCGAATCCAGGTGTTCGACCCCCAGGATGTGTTTCTGCAGCAGAATGATGTCGAAAGTGGTCACCCCCTGAATCACGGATCCGCCCTTGGAGAATCCCAGGTTTTCCACTTTGCAGGACGGGAGGTCCTCAAAGGAATACAGGCCGTCGGCCACCGTCTGGTAGCTGATGCTGACATCGTCGGTAAACGTAACGCCGGCCGAAACGCCGGGAACCGGCAGGCCGTCCTCGGTCCGGATATGGCCGATGAGCGACCCCGTCATATGATCGCAGATCTCGCTGTGCGGCATGGCGTCAAACACATTGTCCTGCATCAGCGAGATCCCGGTGTTGTACATGATGATATCGCGAAGCGTCGTGCGGGTAATCCAGTCCTTTTCCTCCGCGGTCAATACCGGGTCGTTCAGGAAAAAGAATCGGTCGCCGTCGCGAAGGGCCTGAAACTGCCTGGTCATGGCGGCGAGCAGCGTTTCACCGAACAGCGAACCCGGTTTGGGCTTTTCGGCGAGGAAACCGACCCACGGATCTACGTTATTGATGTCCACATACAGGGAAAGCAATCTGGTGAAGATCGCGGCATCCGGCGTAAATTGCTGGAAGTAGGAATAAGGCGCCAGGCCGTAAAAGGCCCGAACGGTATTGAAATCCGGCAATCCCCGATCGCGCCCCCGATTGATGTTGATGGCCGCCAGGTCGAGCCCGCCCGCCCCCGGAGGGCCAAACAGGAAGTTGCGGACGTCGTCGATCACCCGCGGGTCCAGTCGTTGCTGGGTCTGGGTGGCCATTCCCTTGAAAAAGGGTTCGATGCCGCCCGTTTCGATCATGACATAAGGATTGAAGAACGCGTCGCGAAGCTGGACGTTCCCCAGCGCCATCACTTCTCCGTTATTGTCCATCCGCCTGAGGGTGCTGTTCAGCAGGGTATGCCCGAGCCGGAAAGCGGCGGCGGTGAACAGGTTGTCCAGACCGGGATTGATATCGGGATTGTATCCGGCGTATTCCGGAAGGACGACGCCCATCACAGGCAGCCATTCATCGTATACGATGGATTGAATGAGGCCGCTCACCATCTTTCTGGCGTGCTGGTACAGTTGCTCGTCGGTCCAGTCCGGGTGCAGTTTCGCCAGCATGGCGCATTGGCGGTTATGCTCCCTCAGGAACAAGGTATGGAAAGAGAGCAGCAAGGGATTTTCATTGGCCCGTTCATCGCCCGACACATAGAATTTGCTGCTGATGCCGGTCGGATTTGCCATAGGAGGCGCGGCGGGGTCGATGGCGTCGTTGAACGCTCCGCTGACCGTATTGAACGGCGGCATATTCCCGGCTGAGACCTTGAGCTTGCCGCCGGAAAAGGACCGCAACCAGTTGGCGCGGGCTTCATCGGATCCGTATATCCCCGATCCGTCGATGAAAGAAGTAATGACATTAGGATGCCGGCGCGGATTGTCAACGCCGGTCCCCGTGCCGGGGTCGAAGGCATTGCGCGTCATCGGAATAACGACCTGCCCTGTACCTGCAGGGTCGAAATAGTGGTCGCCGGCCGGGACCTGGATCATGGCCGGCTCAACGCCGTCAGGGGTCAGGCCGAAATCATGGTCGATGAACTGCCCCCATACCCAGCAGAAATCGCTCAGGTTGAGCGGGTCATTGATCAACCCTTCCTGAGCGAACAGGGAATTGCTGATCTGTCGGGGATTGGGTCGGGAAGCGCCCGCGGGGCTGGAGATCTGATCGCCGTAGTATAGCCCGGAAGCGATCAGCAGATCGGATCCGGCAGCGCCCCAATCGGGATGCTGGAGGTTGTTGAACTTACCGTCGATGGTCCGGAAATGCTGGACGTCTGTCGTTTGGGCGGAAAGTGTAAAAGCGGCGCAAAAAGTCAGGAATGAGAGTAAAGATCTTCTGTACATAGGCCGAATACTTTTGAGATCATGGGAAATTAGCGATTCAGGGGGTGCAATAAACCTGAACCGATTAATAATAATGGTAAGGGAGACTTGTAAAAGGTGTTGGATAGATGGCGAGGCAAAAGTAAGTATTCGCCTTCACATTGTGATAAAACGGCCTTCAATATTTTAGGTGATAAAAATCACCCCGACAATTTTTTCGCCCTTGAAACGTTACTTATTGGCGCTTTCTGCATTAGGATAATGAATTGGGCAAAATAACCGTGTGAATTCCGAAAAGTGTTACTTTTTGCCGTACAACCGTCCAAATTCAAGAACAATAGTTCCAAAAACAGTATGCCATGAAACAGTTAATTTTTGTTCTGATGCTCGCGCCGCTTACCCCGGCTTTGAACCAAAGTCTGGCCGGAATCAGCAAAGCGATCAGCGATGGAAATGCCGAAACCCTGGGTCAGTATTTCGACGAATCCGTTGAGGTATCTGTACTGGACAAGGAGGAGGTCTACACCAAAGTGAATGCCATAAAAGTTGTAAAGGACTTTTTTGCCAAATACAAGCCTACGGGGTTCAGCCAGGTTCACCAGGGTAATAAATCCAATGCCCAATACGCCATCGGCAACCTGACCACCGACAACGGCACCTTCCGCGTTTACCTTTACCTGCAAACTTCGGGTGCTGAAGCCAAGATTCAGGAAATCCGGTTTGATAAGGAGTAAGTCAGTTGTCAGTGATCAGTGGTCAGTTGTCAGTGATCAGTGGTCAGGCGATACTGACCACTGATCACTGACTTACTTTTTTCCAGGACACCCAATCCAAACAGCGCAAAATCATATTTTACCGGGTCCTCCGGATCAAAGCGCTTCAGGTTTTCAGTCAATTCCACTACGGCAAGCCAATCCGACTGCTTTCGGGTAATCAGCCCAAGGCGGCGGGCAACCCTGTCGACATGCACGTCGAGGGGCATGAGCAGTTGCGCAGGGCTAATGGCTGCCCAACGGCCGATATCCACACCGCGGTCGTCAGATCTGACCATCCAACGCAGGAACATGTTCAGTCGTTTGCAGGTAGACCCCCGGTCCGGAGTGGCGACGTGCTTGACCGTCCTGGCCGGCGCATCGGGCAAGGAAAAGAAAAAACGGTGAAATCCGCTCAGGGCCGGCCCCGTATGCGCTGCATCGCCGGGTAAATGCCGGGTAAATGCCGATTCGAGGGATTCATTTTCCCTGTAAAACCGTTGCAGGAATTCCAGGAAATAAAGCGTATCGGTATATTGAAAGGTCCGGTGTTTGAAATGCTGAAAACGGGCCCGGTCCTCTTCACGGTGGTGCAGGACAAATTCGTAGGGCTGCCCTTCCATCAGCCGCAACAGCTCTTCCGCACTTTTCAGAATGACGGGGCGTTGGCCCCAGGCCAGCATGGCCGTCCAGAACCCTATGATCTCGATATCCTGGAGCCGGCTGAACCGGCGGGGGATGCTGATCGGGTCATCCGGAATGAAAGAGGGCCGGTTAAACCTGTCGACGCACTCATCCAGCAGCGTTTTTAAAGCATCTGCCATGTGCCGGGCTTATTCGGAGTGGGACACAGCGGCGCCGGTCTTGTTGGCGGAGGGTTCCATGCGTTTATACATATCCAGATTGGTCAGCTTCCAGCGTTGCAGCAGGTGGTTGAGGGAAACGCGCAGAACGCCGAGCCCGTACCGCATGCTGCGGGTGAAATTGATGGAGGAAGCCTCTTCGAAATACTTGGTCGGACAGGTCACTTCGGCAATATGGAACTTGTTGAAGATGATCTGCGACAGCATTTCGTTGTCAAAGACAAAGTCATCCGAATTGCTGTTGAAATTAATGGTTTCCAACACCTTGCGGCTGAATGCCCGGTAGCCGGTATGATATTCCGACAACTTGTAATTGACCAGCAGGTTTTGCACAAATGTCAGGAACCGGTTGGAGACATACTTGTACAGCGGCATGCCGCCGTTCAGGGCGCCCTTGCCCAGTATCCTGGAGCCCAGGACAACGGGGTAGAGGTCTTCGCCGATGATGTTCACCATGGCGGGAATCAGTTTGGGGGTATACTGGTAGTCGGGGTGCAGCATGATGATGATATCCCCGCCCAGTTCGAGGGCTTTGTTGTACAGCGATTTCTGGTTGCCGCCGTATCCCTTGTTAACAGGGTGGACAATAACATGCCGGATGCCGATGGACCTGGCCAGGTCCGAAGTGTTGTCCTTGCTGGCATCATCGCATAAAATGACCTCATCCACCAGGTCGAAGGGGATCTCCTGGTAAGTCTTCTCCAGGGTGAGCGCGGCATTGTACGCGGGCAGTACGACAATTACTTTTTTTCCTTTGTACATCGAAAGTTGGGTTGCTTGGGGCAAAGATAGGAAGAAATGGAGGAATGGAGGATTTGAGGAAGTGAGGAACTGAGGAAGTGAGGAAGTGAAGGGGGTTTGAATCTATTAATAAAATTTTTTGTTTTATTTTTAGAAAAATTTTAAATTTGTGAAAATTTCAACTGGTGGAAGAACGACCGGATCAATACCGCAAGGGGCGCGGCGCGCAGATCAATCCGCCCAACCCTTACCACAACCTTCGCTATGACGAGATCCCCGATCCGGAAAAGGAATTGCGGACCGAATACATTGAGGTTCACCCGAAAAGCATCCTGAACAAAGTCACCAGCCCGGACATTCCAGGCGATTACAGCATGAACCCCTACCAGGGATGCGAGCACGGCTGCGTCTATTGTTATGCCCGGAATACGCACCCGTACTGGGGCTACAGCGCCGGTCTTGATTTTGAACAAAAAGTTTTAATCAAGAAAAATGCGGCCGAGCTCCTGGAAGCCGAAATCCGGAAAAAAACGTGGAACGCCACGCCCATCCTGCTCGCCGGAAACACCGACATCTACCAGCCGGCAGAACGGCAATACCGGATCACCCGCGCCATCCTGGAGGTCCTTTGGCGGTACAAACACCCAGCCGGGCTGATCACCAAGAACAGCCTGGTACTCCGCGACCTGGACATCCTGGCGCCCATGGCCGAACAGCGCCTCGTTCACGTCAGCATCAGCCTGACCACGTTGAACGAAGACCTGCGGCGCATGCTGGAACCGCGCACTTCAAGCGTCGCACAGCGGCTCAAAGCCGTTGAATCCCTGTCGGCTGCAGGAGTGCCTGTCAACGTCATGCTCTCCCCTATCATACCCGGATTGACCGACCATGAGATCCTGCCCATGGCCAAAGCAGCGGCCGACCACGGCGCTTTGTCCTTCGGGCACTCGGTAGTCCGGTTGAACGGCGATGTAGCCGCCATCTTTGAGGACTGGATCCGCAAGAATATGCCGGACCGGGCCGACCGCGTGCTCAACAGGATCCGCGATTGCCACGGCGGCAACCTCAACGAAAGCCGGTTCGGCAAGCGCATGCGCGGAGAGGGCGAAATCGCAAACGTTATCCATAACCAGGCCAAACTGGCCAAAAAGCAGTACTTTGCGGGAAAGGAATGGCCTGCCTACAACCTGGAGCTCCACGAGCAGGCCAAAAACCCGCAATTGAGGTTATTCTGAATTCAACCTGCTGATATGCCGACCAACCGCCGCGATTTTATCCGCAACACCACCCTTGCCGGCAGCGCACTGGCGCTCGGCTCACAAAACATGCAGACCATGGCGACCGACAAACCCGGTTTTCCGATCCCAGCAGCCTTCAAAGTCATCATTCTGGCCACCAATTGGGGGTTCCAGGGCACTTATGACGAATTTTGCGCCAGGGCAAAAGCCTCGGGTTATGACGGCGTAGAGATCTGGCTGCCCGGTACCGAGGCGCAACGCCAGGCCTTTTTCGAAGCCACTGCCAAACACGGACTGCAATACGGCTTTCTGGCCGCCGGCAGTTCGCCGCAATACCCGGAACATTTTGCCCAATTCACCAAATCCGTCGAAGCCGCCGCAGCCCACAAACCGCTGTTCATCAACTGCCATTCCGGGCGCGACCATTTCTCATTTGAACAGAACAAGGCCTTCATCGATTTCACGACCGCTCTTACGCATTCGACCGGAGTCCCCATTTACCACGAAACCCACCGGTCGCGCATCCTTTTTGCGGCCCATATCGCCCGGCAGTTCATCGAAAAGATCCCCGATCTGCGCCTTACCCTGGATATTTCCCACTGGTGCAACGTCCATGAATCCTTACTGCAGGACCAGCCAGAAACCGTTCAACTGGCACTGAGCCGCACCGATCATATCCACTCCAGGGTCGGCTTCGAAGAAGGCCCCCAAATCAACGAACCGCGGGCCCCGGAATGGAAAAACGCACTGGACGCCCACCTGGCCTGGTGGGATAAAGTGGTGGAGATCAAAATACAAACGGGCAGCACCCTCACCATGACCACCGAATTCGGCCCGCCCAATTACATGCCTGCCCTACCCTATACCCGGCAGCCGGTTGCCGACCTGTGGGAGGTGAATGCCTGGATGAAGGACCTCTGGCGGGAGCGGTATCGCAGTTGACAGTGGTCAGTTGACAGTGGTCAGTTGTCAGTTGTCAGTTGTCAGTCTCCGCCCGGCAACTTCGCCTAAAGCTTCGTCGCCCGGTGGCCGTAGCTTCAGCGGAGGAGGGGATCAGTTGTCAGTGGTCAGTGGTCAGTGGTCAGTTGACAGGTGGGGTAAGGCGACGTTTCGGCTTTACAACGGCTTCAAATAAACATATAAACGCATCAACATATAAACAAATAAACATATCAACATATAAACAAATCAACAATCAAACCTCCCCTTCCTGCTCACGGACCTCCTGATCCCGCCGGCGACATTTTCCCGGGCCGGAACCGAATCTGCGCCTAGTTTTGGGGCAAAACCTGAAAAATGAAACGGATCGGCATCCTTATTGCAATTGCCGCAATGCCGCTTGCCAGCCAAACGCAGCCGTTGGAAATTCCGCGGGCGACCGAACCGCCGCGGATTGACGGCATACCGGATGAAAGGATCTGGCAGGAAGCCGCTGTCTTCACGGCCTTTAGGACCCTGGAACCCGATTTTGGCCTGCCGCCGTCGGAAAAAACCGAATTACGGGTCATTTATGACGAAAAGACCATCTATGTCGCTTTTCAATGCAGCGATCGTACACCCGACCGGGTAAAAGCCACCCTTTCCGACCGGGATCAGAACAACGGCGACGATTGGGTTGCCTTTTGCCTGGATACCTACAACGACGAACTCGGCGCCTTTTTCTTCCTGAGCAATCCGCTCGGCATACAAATGGACGGCACGCTGGACGGCAATGCCGACACGGATATCCTGCTGGATATGGTCTGGCAATCAGCCGGAAAACGAACACCGGACGGCTATACCGTAGAAATGGCCATCCCCTTTTCCAGTCTCCGGTTTCCGGGCGGTCAAACCCTGGTCATGGGGTTCAAGGCAGCCCGTTTCATCAGCCGCAAATCGGAAGAAGTCGATTTCCCGGAGTTCAGCCCGGATAGAGGCGCGGCGCTAACCCAATTCCAAAAGATCAGCTTTACGGACGTACACGCCAGACGGCCCCTGGAGCTGATCCCCTCCGTTACCGTGAGCCAGGAGGCCATGCAACGTGCAGGCAAAATGGCCTATGACAAATGGAAACCCGATGCCGGCCTGACCGCCAAGATCGGGCTGGGTTCGAGTCTCACGCTGGACGTGGCGGTCAATCCTGATTTTGCACAGGTAGAGACCGACGCCGGTCAGATCGATGTCAACCTGCGCAACGCCTTGTACTATACGGAGAAAAGGCCGTTTTTCCTGGAGCGGCAGGAATGGTTCGGACTGGCTGCGACTGCGGACGGAAGCCCCCTGCAGCGGTTGATCCATACCCGCGCCATTGCCGATCCGGTGGCAGGCCTCAGGCTTTCGGGCAAACTCGGCAAGTCCGGTTTGATCTCCTCGCTTTACGCCCTGGATGAGTTTGTGCCGGAAGGCGGCGACCCATCAAACACCCATTTCGGCGCACTTCGGTTGGCCAGGTTGCTAAAAGCAGATGCCTATTTCGGCGGCATCGCAGCCTCCAGGGTGCAAGGAAGCCGTTATTACCTGGCCGGCGGGACGGACGGCAGGCTCCGGTCTGGAAACCGGTCGACCTTTGAGTGGCACGCCCTGGGTTCCAGAAACAGCGCTGAGACCGACCGGCAAGGGACGGCACTGGGCCTCAGCTGGGCCTACAATTCCAGGGAGTGGGAAATGCGGACAGGCTTTTACCGGGTCTCCAGGGATTTCAGCGCCGATTTCGGGTACCTTACCCGGACCGGCCTGACGACCATACCTGTTTTTGCGGCCCACAATTTCCTGCGCAGCGAGAAGGTGATCCAGCGCATCACCCCGTATTACTGGAGCTTGCACAGCTTCGACCATTTTGCTCAAAGATGGGAAACCTATAACGTACTCGGAACGGCCGTCAACATGCCGCGCCAAACCGAGATCAGCGCAAGCTACCGGCTGGTGACCGAGAATTTTGCCGGGAGCCGGTTCAGCCGCAATGCGGTCAGGATCGAAGGCAATTCGCAACCCTTCAATTTCCTGTCTGTTGAAGCCTCGCTATTGTCCGGCAAACGGATCTACTACGACAGTGAGCACCCGTTCCAGGGCCGGGGATCGGATTGGAATGCGGGTATTGTTTTGCAACCGCGCACCTGGTTGAACATCGGATTGAGCTGGGCAAGATCAGACTTCTACCAGTTGGAAACCGGCGAAAAAATATACGATTACACTTTATACAGAATGCGAACGACCGTCCAGTTCAGCAAATTCCTTTCTTTCCGCACCATCGCGGAATACAATGCCTACAAGAAGCAGCTCAACGGCAATTGCCTGCTGTCCTTCACCTATATTCCGGGTACGGTGGTTTACCTCGGCTATGGTTCCTTGTATGAGGGTTTGCATTGGGAAGACGGGGAGTACCGGCCGGCGCAAGGCTTATTGAACACCCGGCAACTCTGGTTCTTCAAAGCTTCTTATCTTTGGAGATTGTGACGATCGACCTGTTTCAATAAAATACCATGGCTATTGAAACCAACCGCAACGATCCTGAAAATGCCCGCAAAGGGGCTTTTCAATGGTCAGGCGCAACAGCCATCCGCTGGCCGCTGCTGGTGATCCTGGCGGTAATGCTGTCCTTGCTGAATATCGGGATCAATGTCACGGAGGACCTCGCGGAGCGAAACCCGGTCCAGTGGACGCATTACCTGGTCGATGAGTTCACCGGTGTTTTCCTGATCTTCGCGCTGCTGCCGCTGTTATGGCTGTTTTTCAGGCGTGTGCCGGCGAATCGTTTCCGTCTATGGCCAACCGTCCTGATTTACCTGTCGGCGTCCGTCGTCTTCGGCGCCGTCCACACCAGCCTGATGTACCTCGTTCGCATCTTCGTATACCAGTGGTTGGGCCTCGGGGATTACGGCAGCCATTACGGGGTATTGACCTATCGGTACGCCTACGAGTATTTGAAGCAATTCCTCTTTTTCGGTGTAGCCTTCCTGTACTTCCTGTTGATGGGCAAGTGGGAAGAAAGCCGGCAGAAAACCATTCAGGCGGCCCGGCTTGAGCGGCAACTGGTCCAATCGCGCCTGCAATTCCTGCAAATGCAGATCAACCCCCATTTTTTGTTCAATACGCTCAATATGATCTCGGCTGAGCTCTATTCAGACCCGGAAAAAGCGGATAAAATGATCGCGCTGCTCAGCGACATGCTCAGGACAACCCTCAACCAACCGCCTTCCGGCCTCCACACCCTGGAAAGCGAACTGAATATGAACAACCGGTATCTCCGGATCATGCAGCACAGGTTCGGCGACCGACTGACCATTGATCTGGATTGCGACCCGGAAACCCTGCCCGGCCTGGTACCCGTTTTCCTGTTGCAGCCCATTCTCGAAAATGCTGTCAAATTCAGCGTCGACCATACGGAAAAGGCCCGGGTAAGCATGACTGCCCGCAAGGTCGGCAACGCCCTGAAGATAGACATAAACGACAACGGCCCGGGATTGTCAGGCGCCGCCGGCAAAGGGGTAGGCCTGCACAATACGCTTGAGCGGCTGGAACAGCTTTTCGGCGATCAGTTCACTTTGAATTTGCAAAACAGAGCCCCCGGCGGCCTTACCGTCAGCATCCGGATGCCGTTCCAAATTGAAAAACCTCAACCGCAGCCCGCATGAGGATCCTGATCGCAGACGACGAACCCGCCGCCCGGCAAAAAATCCGGCGATACCTCGATCGCATGGCGAACGCTGCCGAGATCGCGGAGGCCGCCGACGGCAATGAAGCCGTTCGGAAAATCAGAAAGGACGGCGCTGACCTGGTTTTTCTGGACATTCAGATGCCCGGCCTGTCCGGATTCCAGGTCATTGAAGCTGTCGGTCCGGCGTTGATGCCGCCTGTGGTCTTTATCACCGCTTTTGACCAGTACGCGATTGAGGCCTTTGAAGTGCAGGCGGTAGATTATCTGCTGAAACCGTTTGACGAAGAGCGCTTCGGAAAAGCGTTCTCGCGGGCCCTGGAAAGGGCTGCCCAACCGGCTGCAGCCTATTCAGACCTCCTTTCGGCCATCAAAAACCCGCCGGCTTTCCTGGACAGGATCATGGTTTCGGTCGGGCAAAAACACCTTTTCATCCCCTGCGCTGAAATCCTGTACATCTCATCAGAGGATAAGTACGTCAACCTCCACACCTCCGGTAAAAAACATTTGCTGCGCGCCACGCTGGACGGGCTGGAAAACAAGCTGGACCCTTCCCGATTCGCAAGGATCCACCGGTCGCATATCGTCAACCTGGACTGGATCAGGGAACTCCTGCCGCGGTCGCACGGAGATTACCGGGTGCTGTTGAAAAACGGGGAGGAACTGGTTCTGAGCCGGCGATACAGGGACAGGATCTTCTGATGATTCCGGATCGCGATGCATTTCTGAACTTGTGAAAAGTTAAACAAAAAGGATCAATCGCTGTTGAACCTGGCAAATTTTTGTCCATGAAAAACAAACAGTTTCTGGTGGTCGGCGGCAGCTCTGGCATCGGCCTTGCCCTGACCAGCATGCTGGCTGAAAGCGGCGCCGGGGTCCGGGTTGTTTCCAGGAATAGCGATGGTTTGTCCCGGTTGCCGGGCGTTGAACATTACCCCTTCGATGTGTTGCAGGAGGAAGTACCGGCGGATCTCTACCCCGAAAAGCTGGACGGCCTGGCCTATTGCCCCGGCAGCATCACCCTGAAGCCGTTCAAGTCGCTGAAGCCCGCTCAATTTCAGGCGGATTTCGAGTTGAACGTGCTGGGCGCCGTCCGCATCATTCAGGGGGCGTTGGGGGCATTGAAACGGGCTGAACGGGCCGGGATTGTCCTGTTCAGCACCGTGGCGGTCGGGCAGGGCATGAATTTCCATACCTCAGTGGCGACCGCCAAGGCGGCGGTTGAAGGATTGACGCGCTCGCTGGCTGCAGAACTGGCGCCGAATATCCGGGTCAATTGCATCGCGCCCTCACTGACCGATACCCCGATGGCCGACCGGTTGCTGAATACGCCGGAGAAGCGGGAAGCCTCCGCGCAAAGGCATCCGCTGAAACGGATCGGGACGCCTGAGGATATCGCCGCTATGGCCCGGTTCCTGCTGGATGATGGCAGTTCATGGATCAGCGGCCAGGTGATCGGCGTCGACGGCGGCATGTCCGCCATCCGTTTATAAATCGGGCAGCCCAAAACAAAGGCCCCTTTGCGGACGTTAATACAAGTTAAATAAATGCAATTTTCCCCTAAACCCAGTAACTTTGCAACCGCTACTCTTCCATTATCCGCCGGAAAAACCGGCAGCGAGTCTTGTGAAATCTTTAGGCGGCCCGATTGAGCGCAATTATCGGCAATTATGAAGCGACGAATCAGCATGCAAACGCTCGTTTTGACGGCGTTCATTTCATCCATCTATCACAGCTACGGCCAGAATTGCAACATCAGCGTTGATGCGGGGCAGGATCAGATCCTTTGCTCGCCCGGCCAGGCCAACCTCAATGCCACCATTACCGGTAATTATTTTTCCCTGAACTGGTCGCCCGGCGCCGGTCTGGCGGATTCTGCCGCTGCGTCGACAACAGCAACAGTGAGCCAGACCACCGCCTATACGGTGACTGTGCGCAGCCTGTCGCCGACCAACCTGCTCGTCAACGGCGATTTCAGCCAGGGCGATACCGGGTTTACCAGCGATTATATCTACGGCACGGGCGGCGGGGTCGGGCTGCTGAGCAACGAAGGGCAATATGCCATTGCCGCCAATGCCGCTTCCACGCACAACCATTTCGCAGGTTGCACCGACCATACCGGCAACGGCAACATGATGGTGGTCAACGCCTCCGGTGTGACCAACAATGTCTGGTGCCAAACCATCCAGGTGAACAGCAATACGGAATACGACTTCAGCGCCTGGGTTACGTCCGTCACCTCCCAGAATCCGGCCAAATTGCAGTTTTCCGTCAACGGCGAATTGCTCGGAGATCTCTTCCAGGCTTCCCCTGTTACGTGCAACTGGCAGGATTTTGACGCGCAATGGGCATCGGGCGCCAATACGACTGCCGAGATCTGCATTGTCAACGTCAACCAGACGCCGGCCGGGAACGACTTCGCGCTGGATGACATCAGCTTCCGGGAGATCTGTGTTTCCGCCGATACCGTCACGGTTACGGTTGCCGACCTGAATGCAGCGCTGAACATTCCCGCATCCATCTGCCAAAGCGAAGGGCCGGCAGACCTGACCCAATGGCTTGGTCCCGACGCTACACCGGGCGGATCCTGGACGCTTGACGGCAATCCGGTCATCAATTTTGATCCGGCCGCCGTTTCGCCGGGCAATCATACGCTGCGCTACACCCTCACGCTGGGCAATTGCACCGAATTCGACGAATCGGTCATTGCCGTATCAGCGCCGCCGAACGCGGGTACGCCTGCCGGCCCTTCCCCTGTTTTCTGCGCCGGAGAGGACCAGACCACCGTTTTAGCCGGGCTGCTCCAGGGCGCCGACCCGGGCGGGAACTGGGCTGAAGTCAGTGCAACGCCGTCCGTCAACGGCGCATTCAATCCCGGGGCGGGCACGTTCCGGACCTTGGGACAAGCGCCGGGTACCTACCTTTTTGAATACAGGCTGAGCGGCGGCGGCGTCTGCCCTGACGCGTCCGCCGGCGTATCCGTTGTCATCAATCCGGTGCCGGAAGCGAACGCCGGGCCGGACCAAACCCTGGATTGCACCGTGAGCGAGGTAGAACTCGGTACCCAGTCACAGCCGGCGCCGGGTACGCAATACAGCTGGTCACTGGCCGGCAGCGGCCCGATTTCCGGCGCTACGGGTCCGACGCTGATCACGGATGAACCGGGTGTCTACCGGCTGGACGTCAGCGACAGCTCGGGCAGTTGCGCTGCCTTTGACGAGGTGGTAGTGGACAGCCGGATAACCGTCATTTCCGGTGAGGCCTCCATCAAGCCGTTGACGTGTGCAGGCTCCAACGACGGTGGGATCGCGGTAACGTCCGCAACGGGCGGCGATGCGCCTTACCTCTATGCCATCGGTGAAGACGCATTCCAGACCAATCCGCAGTTTGCAGGGCTCGGTGCAGGCCTTTACACGGTGCGCATCATGGACGCCAACGGCTGCGAAACGGCGCTTGAGGTCAACCTGCCGGCGCCGGATGCCCTGGAGATCGAACTGGCCGCCAACCAATCCAACGACCCGCCGATGATCGCCATCGGCGACAGCCTCGAACTTCGGATACTGCTCAACAAACCCCAGGACGAAATCACCGGCGTGAACTGGGCACCCGCACCAACCGGTTGCCAGGATTGTTTCTCCGCCTATGTTTCACCCAAAGAAACCACGATCTACAAGGTGACGGCTGCCGACCTGAACGGCTGCACGGCGGAAGCGCAGCTCACGGTGGTGGTCAACCAGCAACTCCACGTTTTCCTGCCCAATGCTTTCTCGCCCAATGACGATGGGCATAACGATATCTTTTACATCCAATCGGGCGCGGAAATTGCAAAGGTCCAAACCTTCAGGGTGCTTGACCGGTGGGGCAATCTGGTTTTCCAGGACCTGGATTTTTTCCCCAATGACCCGGTACACGGCTGGAACGGCGAATTCAACAACCGGCCGCAGAATCCGGCGGTTTATGTTTACGTTGCCCAGTTGGAGACGGTGAGCGGAGAGGTGGTGGTGGAGACGGGGGAGGTGGTGCTGGTGAGGTAGATAACAGTGGTCAGTTGGCAGTCTCCGCCCGCCGTAGCTTCAGCGAAGGAGGGGGTCAGTTGTCAGTCTCCGCCCGGCAACTTCGCCGAAAGCTTCGTCGCCCGGTGGCCGTAGCTTCAGCGGAGGAAGGGGTCAGTTGCGGCGGAAAAATTTCCGTTTCGCCGCGCCACACCCTACATCAAAAAACGAAGACGGCGCAAAGGTCGGTATGTCCCTTTGCGCCGTCTTTCATTTTATTGATAACGAGCCTATTCCTCAACAAATACCGGCGATTTCACCGGCACCACCCATCCTCTGGTATCGGTTATCCGCCCGCTTCGCAGGCCGTCGATCTCGGATTTGATCATATTGCCGATCTTGCGGGTTTCTACCGGCGGGAGGGTCAGCAATTCATCTTTGAAGGCGATCTCGGAGACGTGGGAAACGACGGCTGCGGTACCTGCGCCGAAGACTTCCTGCAATTTGCCGGCTTTGTGGGCTGCGACCACCTCGTCGATGGAGACAGGGCGTTCTTCGACCTGCATGCCCTTGTCTTCGCGCAGGATGTGGATGATGCTGTCCCGGGTGATGCCTTTCAGGATCTCGCCGTCGGTGGAGGGCGTGATCACTTTCCCGTCGATCACGAAGAAAATGTTCATGGTGCCGACTTCCTGAACGTATTTGAATTCGCGTCCATCCATCCACATGACTTGGTCAAATCCTTTGGATTGCGCTATCTTAGCGGGCAGAAGGGCGCCAGCGTAGTTGCCTGCTGCTTTGGCTTCACCGGTGCCGCCTTTTATAGCCCGTACGTACTGTTGTTCGGCCCAAAGGCGGACGGGTTTGGGGTAATACGGGCCGACCGGGCCGGTGAAAATGATGAATCTATAGGTTTCGCTGGGCCGGACGCCGATGAATTCATCGGTGGCGAACATGAAAGGCCTGATGTAGAGCGAGCTGCCTTCATCCTGCGGGATCCAGTCCTGGTCTACATCGACCAAAGCATGGAGGCCTTCCATGAAGAGCGATTCCGGCACTTCCGGCATGCACATCCGGGTGGCCGAAATATTCAGCCTTTTGGCGTGCATTTCGGGGCGGAAGAACATCGGTTGACCGTCGAGGCTTTTGGACGCCTTCATGCCTTCGAAGATGGATTGCCCGTAATGCAGGGCCATGGTCGCCGGGTGGATGGAAAAAGGCGCAAAGGGTACTATCCGGGGATTTTGCCACTGGCCGCCGGCATAATCGGCAACAAACATGTGATCGGAAAAAACCTTGCCGAACGGGAGGTTTCCGAAGTCAACGGAATTTAATTTTGATTGACGGGTGCGTTCAATGCTGATCGTATGATTCATTGGATTTTTTTGACAATAATACGGAAAAATTTTATTTTTCGCAAGGGCTGATTTGCTTTTGAATCCCCGCCGCTTAAACGATCAAAAATTAAAAATTTTGAAAAATTTCCTCAGCACTATTCCTTTATTCGGCCTTTCCGAAATTTCAGCCCACATTGAAAGGGTCAAAGGCGCCGGAAAGAAAAATCTGATGGTGATTTACAAAACCGGAGAAAATGCGCCGGCAGACCGGGATTATCTGGAAAAAATATTGAATGCTGTGGGGGTTCACCTGGAAAACGATGCCTTTTACCTGGAAATCAGCGACAAACAGATACCTCCCTGGGCGGCCCTGAACCGGCATTTCCACGCAAATTACTGCTTCCTGTTCGGCATCCCTCCGGGCAGCGCCGGCATCCGGTTGAATATGCCCCTGTACCGGCCATTGACTTACCGGGAGGTGACTTATCTGTGTTCCGACAGTCTGGAAAAGATCAGACTGGAACGGGAAGCGGGGGATAACCGCGCCGCCGGGGCCCTCTGGAAGGCATTGCTGGAGATTTTCCCCAAAGTTTAAATCACAAAATTGCATGAGAACCATCGTCTTCGCTACCGCCAATCCGAATAAGGTCCGGGAAGTGGGCGCATCGCTCGGTCCGGGTTTCAGCATCCTGAGCCTGCCCGATATCGGCTGCACGGAGGAGATCGCCGAAACCGGCCTGACCCTGGAAGAGAACGCCCTGATCAAAGCCCGGTACGTCAAGCAGCATTTCGGATACGATTGCTTTTCGGAAGATACGGGATTGGAAATCCAGGCCCTCGACGGAGCCCCCGGCGTTTACACGGCGCGATTTGCCGGCCCGGATTGCACCCCCGATGACAATATCAACCTCACCCTGAAAAAAATGCAGGGCATGACCACCCGTGCAGCGCGTTTCCGGACCATCATCGCCCTCATCTCCGGCGGGCAGGAAACCTTGTTTGAAGGCATTATCAACGGACAAATCGCTACCGAGCCTTCCGGTTCCGGCGGATTCGGCTACGATCCTATTTTCATCCCCGAAGGCCATTTCACCACTTTTGCGGAAATGCCGCTGGAGGCAAAAAAGAAAATCAGCCACCGGGGTCGGGCCGTTGCCAAGCTCATGGATTTTCTGAAAGTTTGATTTTTTAAGTTTACCCTAACGATACGAACAATGAACAATCGGATTTTACTCCTGGCTTTTTTGCTTTTGCTGAGTATCTATTTCATCTCGCGTACGTGCAGCGGCAAGCGATCCGGCAGTTTTGACGCCGATCTGATCGAACTGGATACCGCTAAGGTCACCTCCGTTGTCATCAAACCCAAAGAGGCCGAGAGCCCCGAAGTTTTGCTCAAACGCGAAGACAGCGGATGGATCGCCTCCAACGGCACGCTCAATACCAAAGCTACGGGCGCTTCCATCTCCGGACTCCTCAACAGCATCCAACTGATCAAAACCCAGCGGGTGGTCGCCAAAAGCTCCGATAAATGGCGGGATTTTGAGGTGGATGATGACCAGGGGACCCGGGTCAAAGTGTACTACGGAGACAAAAAGGAAGCCGATTTCATTGTCGGACGGTTCAATTTCAACCCCCAGGCCCAAAGCGGCGCATCCTATATCAGGCTTGACGGCTCCAACGAAGTCTATGCGGTGGAAGGATTCCAATTGCTTGCTATCGGTCAGGGGTTCGACAGCTATCGCAACAAGAGCCTGATCCATATGACCGCGGATATGAAAGTGAACGAGATCGACTTTGAATATCCCGGCAATACCTATACCCTTAGAAAGGGCGACGCAGGCTGGGCCATGGACGGTTCCGTCCCCCTTGATTCCGTCAAGGTAGCGGATTATATCAACTACCTCCGCAACATGAGCGGCACGACCTTTGCCGATGATTTCGATGAAACCCTCGCCGGAAATCTGCCCAGACAGGTGATCAGCATCAAAGGGGAACAGATCGATCCGCCGTTCATGATCCAGGTATACCGCGACACCACCCGGGAACGGCCCTTTGTCATCCATTCCAATCAGAATCCTTCAGCCTGGTTCGACAGCGACTCTTCCGGCGTTTACATGCGCCTGATCAAAGCCTTGCCGGGCGATTTTATTCACACCGAAAACTGATCCTCCTTGGAACGCAGACAATTCAACAGCGCGCTGATGCTCGCCGGCCTGGGGTCGGCCGCCCGCAGGCTGCCCCAAACCCCGGGGCTTAAAAGAACCCTCCGGCCGCCGCGCCTCAAAAAAGGCGATACCGTGGGGTTGATCTCCCCGGGCAGTTTTGTGCCGGATGAAGGCCTGCAGAAAGCCGTTGCAAGGCTGGAAGATTTCGGATTGAAGGTGAAACCCGGCGCCAACATACGCGCTGAAAGAGGGTATACCGCAGGCACGGATGAACAACGGCTGAGCGACCTGCACGCCATGTTTTCCGATCCGGGCGTAAGCGCAGTATGGTGTGTCCGCGGCGGGTACGGTTGCAGCCGGTTATTGCCCGCAATCGATTACCGCCTGATCCGCAGCAATCCTAAAATACTGATCGGATACAGCGACATCACCGCGCTGTTGCAGGCGATCCACAGCCGAACCGGGCTGGTCGGTTTTCACGGTCCGCTGGGAGTATCCGAGTTTGACGCGTATTCAGCCGATCACCTGCATGGCGTGCTCATGGAAGGCAGGGTCCCCTACACGATTGCCGCCGCGCCGCCAGAAGAGGCCGACCCTTTGCCCGCTCCGTATTCGCTGGTCCGGGGCACCGCCACCGGGCAATTGGCCGGCGGGAATTTATCGCTGCTGGCGGCTATGGCCGGAACGGATTACAGTCCCGACTTTTCCGGAAAGATCGCATTCATTGAAGAGGTGGGGGAAAAACCCTACCGGATCGACCGGATGCTGACCCAACTGCGCCAGGCCTGTCATCTGGATAAGGCGGCAGGTATTGCGCTGGGTGTTTTCAATGACTGCGAACCGCAGGAAGGGGACCGGTCGCTCTCCCTGAAAGAAACCCTGGCTGACCGCCTCGGCGGATTGGGCATCCCCGTTGTTTACGGCCTCACCTTCGGCCACATCTCCCGGAACTGCGTATTGCCGGTCGGCATCCGGTCCGTTCTGGATACCGAACAAAGAACGATCACTTTATTGGAAAACCCTGTGGATTGACCGTCAGGTACGGCGCCCCCAAGGTTAAGCCATCGTAAAATCGTATGCAGAAGTAGTCCAGCCGTCGAAAAAATTGGACGGTTTCTGTCTTTCTCCTTTATAATAGTCCTAACTTTAACTTTCTTTATTCCTATTCATCCCACAATCAGCAAAGCCATGAAGCGGAGGGATTTTTTACATCTGATGCGGACGCCTGCTCCGGGGCGTTCTGTATTGAATCCGGTTTTTTCGCCGGTTGAAACACTTGGAACGGGCCTGGAGGCTTACACGGGGCCATGGGAAATCGCGCAGGTCATCCATCTTTTGAGGCGCGTCATGTTCGGTGCGAAATGGGAAGACATTCAGTTTTTCCTGCAAAGCGATCCGGACACTGCGGTAGAAACCCTGCTCACGGCCGGTGAAGCGCCGCCCCTGCCTGTGAACGATTACAATTCGGAAAATTTTACCGACCCCGCCGTACCTTCCGGCGATACCTGGGTCAATGCTTTTTACGATCTTTCGGCAGAGCCTTACCGGATCGCCTCCCTTAAATCCTGGTGGGTCGGTAATCTGATCGACCAGGAGAGCAACATCATAGAAAAGCTCATTCTGTTCTGGCACAACCATATCCCGGTGCAATTCGGCGAGGTCTTCTATGCCGCCTGGAATTTCCGGTATGTCGACACCTTGCGCCAAAACGCTCTGGGCAATTTCCGGGACCTGATCAAGGCCATGACCCTTGATCCGGCCATGCTGCATTTCCTGAACGGCCAGTTCAACTCGGCAGGCGCTCCGGATGAGAATTATGCCCGCGAGCTCCAGGAGTTATTCTGCATCGGGAAAGGGCCGGACAGCCACTACACGGAAGAGGACGTTCGGGAGGCTGCGAGAATCCTGACCGGATGGCGGGTCAACTACCTGACCAACGAGATCTTTTTCCAGCCCCTGGAGCACGACTCCGGCGACAAGCAGTTTTCATCTTTTTACGGCAATCAGCTTATCCAGGGAAAAACCGGTTCGCAAGGGGCTGAAGAACTGGACGAACTGCTGGACATGATCCTGGCCAATGACGAGTGCGCCCTCTTTCTGTGCCGGAAAATCTACCGCTTCTTCGTCTATCACGAGATTGATGAGCTGACGGAGGAGATGGTCATCGGTCCGCTCGCCCAGGTCATGCGGGACAACAACTACGAACTGCGCCCCGTACTGGCTGTGTTGTTCAAGAGTCAGCACTTCTTCGACATGCTGCAATACGGCGCTCAGATCAAAGGCCCGATGGACCACCTGATCGGCATGTACCGCGAGTTCCATACGCCGATCCCCGACAGGACCATGTTGATCGACCGGTATCAACACAACGCGACCGTACATTATGTCGGCGCCTTGTTCCTGCAAAACCTGGGCGACCCGCCCAACGTTTCGGGCTGGCCCGCCTACCATCAGGCCCCTGTATTCGATAAAAGCTGGATCTCTACGGATACGCTGCCCCGCAGGGCGCAATTTTCGGACTGGCTTTTATGGGCGGGGATCTCTACGGAAAACTTCCTGTCCCAACTGGATATCCTGGGCACGGTAGCTCAGCTGCCCAATCCCGCCGATCCCAATGCACTGGTGGACGATATATTGAAGTGGATGTACAGCATTGACCTGCCGCTGCAATTCCGCCTCCAGCTGAAGGCGATCCTGCTTTCAGGCCAGATCAGCGATTATTACTGGACGGATGCGTGGGTGGCCTATGTGAATGACCCGACGAATGAGATGAAACGGGAAACTGTCCGGAACAGGCTGCTGCCGTTTTTCTACACGATTCTTCACCAGGAAGAGTACCAGCTCTCTTAAACAAACGCTTATGAACCGCAAAGAATTTTTACAATATTCTGCAGCCGGGGTCATTATTCCCAATCTCCTGAATGGCTTCGGCGTCAACGCCACCGCCTCTTCCCCCTGGTTGCGGCTCTTGTCCGACACAACTGTTGAAACCGATCACGTACTGGTGCTGATCCGGCTGGACGGCGGCAATGACGGCCTCAATACGGTCATACCGCTCGACCAGTACGACACCTTGGCGTTGGTACGGCCGCAGGTCCTGTTGCCCGAAAACCAGATCCTGGGGCTGGACGGTACGGATACCGTGGGGTTCCATCCTTCGCTCAGCGGCATGCGCGACCTGTACAACGAGGGCAAATTGAAGGTGATCCAGTCCGTGGGCTACCCCAACCAGGATTATTCGCATTTCCGGTCGACGGATATCTGGATGACGGGAGCGAACACCACTGAAGTTTTCAGCTCCGGGTGGATGGGGCGCTACCTCAACTACGAATACCCCAACTATCCCAACGGCTTCCCCAATGAAGTTATGCCCGACCCGCTGTCCATAGAGATCGGCGCATCCTTGTCGCTGGCCTTGCAGGGTCCGTCTTTTGCCATGGGGCTATCGGTGGCGGATCCGTCGCAATTCTACCAGTTGGTCAACGGGGTACCCTCCACTGCTCCGGCAACGCCGGCCGGAGAGTTGCTGACCTACGTTCGCACGGTAAAGCAGCAGAGCAATGCCTACGGCCAGGTCATTGTCGACGCTTTTGAAAATTCAAACAACCTGGCGGCGTACCCTGAAGAAAATGTGCTGGCGGAACAGCTAAAAATCGTGGCTCGCCTGATCGCGGGCGGATTGAAAACGCGGGTTTACCTGGTATCCATCAGCGGATTCGACACCCACGACGCACAGGTCATGCCGGAAGACAAGACTACCGGGGAGCACGCCGACCTGTTGGGGGTATTGTCGGGCGCGATCACAGCATTTGTCCGGGATCTCGAAATGCAGGGGCTTTCCGACCGGGTAACGGGCATGACCTTCTCCGAATTCGGACGGCGGATCATTTCCAACCTGAGCAACGGGACCGACCATGGAGCGGCAGCGCCCATGTTCGTCTTCGGCAGCCAGGTCGCCGGCGGCATTCTGGGCGATAATCCGTTCATTCCGCCCGGAGCCGATGCCATAGACAACCTGCCCATGCAATACGATTTCCGCTCCGTTTACACGACCATGCTGAAGGACTGGTTCTGCATACCGGAAGCGGACCTCGGCGGCATTCTGCTGCACGATTTCCAGTCACTGCCCATTTTCAATTCACCGGACTGCATGCCGGTCAGCACGCGGGAAGAAAACCAGCATGCGGGATCAAAACTGTTGGAATTGTGGCCCAATCCGTTTACGGAATCCCTGTCCATCCGTTTCAGCAGCGGCGGCGGCAGGACCCTCATCCAGGTGTTCAACGGCGCCGGGCAGCTGGTCGCCACTCCGGCCAACCGCGATTTTCCAGCCGGGGAACAACGCCTTGACTGGGAATCCGGCGAACTGCCTACCGGGCATTATTATGTCAGGATCCAGCAGGGCGCCTTCCAACAAGTGAAGGTGGCTGCAAAAGCAAAATAATTATTATTTGTTTTATTTTTTATTTTTTAATTAAAATTGTTTAAAACAAAACTGGTCCGTATATTTACATCTGCCTAAAACGCCGCAGATGAAACGCAACGACGCGCTCTGGAAGGGTGTCATCGAGGATCTGTTCGATGATTTCCTTTCATTTTTCTTTCCTCAATCTGATTTCATGTTCAGTTTGAATGAGGGAGTTGAATTCCTCGATAAGGAATTGCATGAGTTATTTCCCGGAACAACGGGTAAGAATATCCGGTTTGTCGATAAGCTGGTCAAGGTTCATACCCGCGATGGGCCTGATCATTGGATTCTGGTTCATGTAGAGGTTCAAGGCCAACAGGATAAGGATTTTGAAGAAAGGATGTTCACTTATTTCTATCGTATTTTTGATAAACACCGTAAGCCTATCGCAGCCATTGCCATTTTTTCCGACAGCTCCCCAAACTACCATCCCAAAAGCTTCGAGTGGGGTATCCTGGGC
Source organism: Lewinellaceae bacterium (assembly GCA_020636325.1). Lineage (GTDB taxonomy): Bacteria > Bacteroidota > Bacteroidia > Chitinophagales > Saprospiraceae > JACJYC01. The sequence goes on along the minus strand of JACJYC010000016.1, from coordinate 115,399 downwards.
ACCGAACTCCGTTATTCGTTCACGACTTTTAAGGTTCTGGATCAAAAGGAAGAAGAATTAAAGGCCAGTCCGAACCCATTCTCGATCATTATACTTACCGTGCTTCTGGCGTTGAAAAAGGGAAAAATTCAGGAAGGCGAATTGTTTGAACTCAAATTAGATCTTGCAAAGCAACTTTTATCGAAGAGCATTTCAAAACCGAAAATCCACGCATTAATGAACTTTTTAAGGTTTTATGTGCGTTTTGAAGATTATACAAAAGATGATAAATTTGAACTGGCATTAGATCAGTTAACTGAAAAAACACAACCAATGGGAATCGAAGAAATAATAAAGGAACAGCTTGCTGCAGAATATAAAAAGCAGGGGTTTAAATTAGGAAGAGCAGAAGGACGAGCTGTAGGTATTGAAGAAGGACGTCAGGAAGGACGGGAGGAAGGAAAAGAGATAGGCCGGATCGAGAGCACAATTCAAGTGGTGCTGAGTGCACACGAACAAGGAATTGACAAGGGAGTCATTGCTCAATTGGTCAATATCCCGGTTGAAGCGGTAGACAAGATCCTGGCTGAATACCGCAAATAAACCAAACTTTGCTACAAACGCCAGCGCACGTACTTGATCGTCCTGCCCTCCGCCAGGTGCATTTTTTCGTAGTAGGTCTTCAGGTCAAGCTCCGGCAACGGCAAGGGTTTGGCGTAAATATCGTCATCAGAATACGCCAAAGCAGTATCCGGCATGCCTGACAAGGTTTCCAGGGTAAATTCATACAACAGATCAGAGTCCGTTTTAAGGTGCATAAGCCCGCCGGGTTGCAGGATTTTGCGGAAAGACTCCAGGAAGCGGGGTGAAGTCAGTCGCCTGTTGATCTTTCCGGTCTCCGGGAAAGGGTCCGGAAAAGTGATCCAGATCTCCGATATTTCCCCCGGGTCGAAGAACAATCCGATCTGCTCGATCCGGGTCCTGAGAAAAGCTACATTGGTCAACTGCTCCTCCAGGGCAATCCGCGCGCCTTTCCAGATCCGCGCGCCTTTGATATCCACGCCGATGAAATTTCTTTCCGGATACATCCTGCCCAGCCCCAAGGTATACTCGCCTCTGCCGCATGCCAGTTCGAGTGTGATGGGCTGGTCGTTACCGAAATGACTTTGACTCCATTTTCCCTTCAAGTCCACCGGTACGCCGCCGGCGGTAATTAACCCGGGAGCGCGGGGGTCAAAATTCTCATACACGTTAGAAAAAGTCGACAATTCAAGAAATTTCTGCAGTTTGTTCTTTCTTCCCATACAAAGCGAACCCTGTGTTTTGGACTAAATTTTCGGTTGGGCATCAAGCCGACTTAACGGATAAAATGCCTGAGTTTTATCAAAATTTGCCGTAAATTTAGGAATTGGAAAAAAAATAAGGCAAGATGAAGATCAGTCTTTGCACAATCATATTATTATTCCCTCTATTTCTGTCCGGACAAAAGATCACCGTTTCCGAAGACATCCCCCTGCGCAGCGAAGCAGCCTACGAGCTGATCGGTGAGCTGAAAGGCCGTACGCTCCTGTTTCGCAACCGCACAACAGAGTTTGAGGTTCAGGCCTTTGACGAACAAATGCACATGTCCTGGAGCAAGGAATTGAAGCTGGATCACCGATCCGCCAAGATCTTGGGCATCATCCCTTCCCAGGAGGATTTCACGATTTTTTATTATTTCCGGTCCAAAGGCAATACCATCCTCAAGGCCGATAAATTCGACCCGGCCGCCAACCTGAAGGACTCCTCGACCGTCCACAATTTCGGGTTCCTGTTCTTTACGCCCGATTTTGAGATCGTCCGCTCCGAGGATTATTCCAAAGCCCTCATTTACTACATCGAAAAACAATCCATCATCCGGGCGCAGGTATTCGATATCAACCGCATGAAATTGCTCTGGGATAAAAGCTTCTCGCCGGAAGAATTTTACTATACGGAAGACTTCTCCCAGATGGCGGTCGATAATGCCGGCAACCTTTACCTGATGCTCCAGAAAGACAACTTCAGAAACCGTCGGAAACAGCATTACCACGAAATTTTCGAATACCGTTTCGCCTCCGATGAGTTCAGGCACTTCCAGGTCCCGTTTCAGGGCAGGCTGACCTACGACGCCCACTATACCTATGACAACATGAACAAGTGGCTGGTGGCCACCGGTTTCTACGGCGAAAAGGATCAACACCGCGCCAACGGGTATTTTTACCTTCGCATAGACCCCAACGACCCGGAGGGCGGTATACTGCATTTCATACCCTTCGATGAAGAGCTCATCAACAGCCTGGACACCAAAAAGAATGACCGGCGCGACTGGCTCAACGAAATTTCCGTACGGGAAACCATCCTCAGGCGGGACGGCGGCGCCTTGCTGGTCGCTGAAAAAAACCATATCTTCGAACGGCGGAGCGGCGTCAACCGAACCTATTTCAACGGCATTCCGAGCAATATGGTAGATTATTTCTTTGACGAACTCCTCATTTTCTCGATACACCCGGACGGGAAGTCGCATTGGCAGAACATTTTGCATAAAAAGCAGTATTCACAGGACGACGGCGGGGTGTATTCCTCCTACTTCCTGTTCAAAACCTCCCACTACCTGCGATTCCTGTTCAACGACGAGATCCGGTTTGAGAATACCATCAGCGAGTACGTGCTCAACGGCTACGGGGAATATGACCGCAACAGCATCCTCAGCACGACCAACCTCGACCTCCGCCTCAGGTTCAGGGATGCCGTACAGGTAGCCGCCAATACGTTGATCGTACCCAGCGAAAGAAGGAATCGGTTGAAACTGGTGAAAATGGAGTTTTAAGGCTCAACCACCGGGTTTGCGCTGCAAAAATCCATCAACCGCTCATAAACAGGACTTTCCTTAAGCACTGCCGGGTTACCCAGAATGATCAGGTGCTCACGGGCACGGGTCAAGGCAACATTCAATTTGCGGTCTACCCCCTCGTCATTTCTGGCGCTAAGCGTCGCCATTTGGGAATAATGGTTGGTACAAAGCGAAATCAGGATGACTTCCCTGGCGCCGCCCTGGTACCGCTCAACCGTGTCAATGGTGAGTTCCTCCGGATCCAGACCGCTTTCGGCAAGGCATCCGCGGATCATGGCGATCTGAGCCCTGTACGGCGTAATGATGCCGATATTGGGTTCTTTGCCTTGTTGTTCGTAAAGCTGCCTGAAAACCGCCACCAGCCTGGCAATCAGTTCGGCCTCGTACCGGTTGGTTTTCAGATTGGCGCTGGCAGGGTCCGCTTCCGTAGGCAGGAACACCATCCGGTTGCCGGTAACGGCATTCCACAGCTCCGGATCCGTTCCCTGGCCGGCAGAAGAAAGCGGGGCAAGCTGACGGATCCGCCCCGGCGTTCCTTCCGGCAAAATATCCAGTTTGCCTTCATAGAAATGCCGGTTGGGAAAGGTCATGATCCCCTCGTGCATCCGCCCCTGCTTGCTCAGCTGCCCGTACGCCCAGTCCCACCCCCGGCGTTGGCACTGAAGATACAGGCGCTCGAAGAGTGAATTGCGGAGATCCGTAAAACCCGCATCCGCCAGCTGTTGATCGCGGACAATGGAATGGGATACCGGCTGGGTAACGACCGCGGGCAGCTGCCGGTGATCGCCGATCAGGATAAACCGCTTTACCTGCGCCAGCAAACTGGCCAGCATGGGTTCGAGCACCTGCGAGGCTTCATCCACGATCACCCGGTCGAATTTTTTCAATTTCAGCAATTCGGGCTTGCCGGCCACCGAAGCGACCGTTCCGACAATGAGCCGGTGGTTCGCGATCAGGTCTTTCAGCTCTTTCCGGGTGGAAAGCTTTTCCAGTTTGGATTGGAGCAACTGTTCGTGAAAACGGGGATCGGTGGCGTACCTTGACCCTATGCGCAGGTATTCTCCCCGGACCCCCGCGCCGATATGCCCGATGGCTTCGCAGATCTCATCCACCGCGCGGTTGGTATAGGCCAGCACCAGTATGTTTTCTTTGCCGGCCTTCAGCAAATGGTCCACCATCAGGCGCAATACAACGCTGGTCTTGCCGGTCCCCGGCGGGCCCCACAGCAGAAAATAATCCTGTGCGGCCAACGCGCGGGCCAGCAGTGCCGATTGCTCCTCTGTGGCGCCGGGCAAGACCGGGTATTCCAATACGCCCGGATCTGCCGGCGGCCGCTGCCCCAACAGCAGGTTTCTCACCAGTCTGGGCGCACGAGCAAATTCGAACAGGTTGCGGTACATGCCGGTAAATCCGCTTTCCAGCAGGTCGTGTTCCAGGTTCCAGTCCGCAAAGCGGGCAAAAACCGACTGGTTGAACTGCCTGGACCGCAGGCGCACCGTCACCGAACCCGCATCCAGCAAAACGATCGTACATTTGAAAATCTGGTGGTGCAAAACCGGATGCTCGCCCGCCGACCGGGGGTACAATACCGCGATATCTCCTACCCGGAAATTGGCCAGCGGGTTGGTCTTTTCCGTTCTGGCAAACCGGATCACTGGCTCCTGGCCTGCAGATTGGTTTTCGGTGATGACCAGGCCGGCCAGCATATCGAAAGCGGCTTCTTTTTCACCTTGGCTGTTCAACCAAAGCGCGGCGAGTCCGTTGATCGCGTCCAGCCCTGCAACGCCTGTTTTGGCCAGTTGCTGCTCCCGGGCTATAAACCCCGAAAAGGCGATGAAATACCGGCGGGCAAGCGGGTCCAGCCCCTGGTAGACCTCCTGGAAAAACGCCAGATCCCGCAACGCGAATCCTTTTTTGCCCGGAAAGCTCTCCGGCCGGAGGCGGCCGAATAATTTCCTGCCTTGCTCTTCCAGGTCCTCCTCCCCCGCTCCCAACCCTGTCATCAGCCTGTCGATCGCAATCATCTGATTGCGCACCTGCAGGGCTTCCCACTGGTGAGCCTTCACCGGCGGCGCAAACCGGAGTTGCTTGTCCTCGGCGCCGGAATAAAGGATATAACATCCGATCTCTATATCCTTGCCGAATACCGACCGGATGAGCAGGTCGTACAGGAGCGTCTGCACAAAGTGATTGCTGCTCAATCCGTAAATATTGGGCATAAAGGATTTGCCGCTCTTGAGTTCAATGATGGCCCCTCTTGCGGGGGAATCCCCTTCCGCCCCGGCGAGATGCAGGACGTCCAAACGGCCTTGCAAGCCGTACATTTCGGAATAAAAAGAAGGTTCGAGGTTGCAATTGGCCGGCAGGATGCCCTCCTTTTCAAGCCCGCCGGCGACCAGCCGTTTGAGGTTCAAAAAATGAGGCTGCGCGTCGCCGGACAATTTCTTGATCTCCTGATCGGTGAACAGGCTGAATGCCAGGGGATGGAGTTTGAAGACCTTCCCCAGCAGATCCTGGTAGGTCGCCGCAGGGTCGGTCATCAGTTCGTCCAGAAAGAAGTTCGCGATATTTCCCAGCAGCAGGGGCGCCGTATGTTCCATCGGCAGGAACCGGCCCAGGAGGTATTGCCAGGGGTCCGTTTCATTGGCCCTGAAACATTCGGCTATGGCGGATACCTCCACCAGATAATCCGGCTCCAGCACAAAGCCCCTTGGCCGGTAAACGCCGTCTTTTCCCACTTCCACTTCCAGCAAATTGACGACGCACGGAAAACCCACCACTTTGCGAAGGGCCTGCACGGAGGGCGTGAACAGTTCATTGCGGTCGGCGACATTGTACTGCACCTGTCTGACCTCTTCCGGGCTGCTCTCCTCTTTGACCAGCAGGATCTCCCGCTCCGGGTCTTCGTCCAGGACCAGTACGCGGGCAACGGGCAAGAACCTGTCGATCCCCGAAGGCCGGTAAGGCATCGGCCAGTCCTCTGCCAGTATGGCTTTAAGGGCCTCCGGAACGGGCGCTTCCAGGATCGCCTCAATCGCCAGGGCGCACACCTTCAGGCCGGTCGCATATACCGCGCCGGCCTCCCCGGGTTTCATCGTAAAAGCCTTGCGTCTGAATTGATGGAGGTAGAACTGGAGGTCTTTATCCAGGTGAAAGGTATGGCAGGCATAAGCCAGCCTGGCGAAAAAGGTGGAGAAATAAAACTGTTCCTTGCGGGTGACTTCGGTGATCAGGCGGTGAAGCAGCTGAAAAAGCGCCTCCGTCTTTCCGGTTTCTTCCAATGCGCTGTTGCCGGCAACTTTTTGGAGTTCCCGGTAAAAGAGTTCCGCCAAGGCTTCCTTATTCATCAAGAGGTGATCTGTAGCGAGGGATAAAAAGCAGCCCTGTATCCTGAGCAGGAACAGGGCCCCAAAAAACGCGCTCTCTCTGATGTAAAGATAAAAATGTCCTGTTTGCGTTTTGCCGGGGTTTACTTGGATCGGCAGCTTCGGGCTGCCGCCTTGAATCAGGAAATTTCTACTTCATCCGAGCAAAGAAACGGAAAATTTTGAACAGGGACTATGCTAAGGACTACTTTTTTTAAGTATAGGCAAATATACAGGATTTTTAGTTAAATTTAAATCGTGACCATTATTTTTTCTGATTTCCCGGGGATTCACCCTGTTTTCGACCTGTAAATCTCTGTTTCACCCACATTTATTGGGCATTTGACGGATAATTTCCTGCCGCTGCTTTGCCAGCCGCCTGCGTACGATCGGCGGTGTGCGGCGGTAAGCTTCGGACTCCCGCCAACCGGCGGCCCAGGAGCGGTACCAGACCGCGAAATACCCGGCCGTCATGCACAATGCCGCTATGGCAACGCCGTTCCAGCCTGCCAGCAGTCCGCCTGCCGCCAGCAACAAAAGCGACCAGATCAGTGCACTGACCAGGGCTATCACGATGCGCACCGGTTCGAAGAATTCAATATGGCGCACTTTGTTGTTGACCACATAACGGGCCAGTGCAAGCGGCGGCCAGGTTGCCAGCGTACCAACCGCCCAAACCGGCAGGCCCAGGATCAGGCCTGCGCCCAGCAGAAAGTGCCTGCCCGGTGAGTAACGGCGCAGCGCCCTGTCGCTCAGCCCGTATTGACTGATCTCCTGAAAATAAGCCTGCGTCGATTGTTCCAGCGCCTTTTTTTCTTCTTCCGGCATAACGTTCACCCAGTCGACGATGCGCTTTTCACACTCAAACCGGCCGGTTGCCCTGCGATTGACCGGAGGCAGCAGCGGATCGGTTCGTTCTGATCTGCAAATCACCAGCAGGTACTCCGTCAATTGCTCGTCCTGGGGCCGGTCGATGGAGATTACGCTTTCCAGCATCCGGTCGCGCAGGTCGTCGGTCAGTTTGGAAATGGCCTTGTTGGGGTTGGTCTGGTAATCTTCGAGGTAGGGCCTCACGGGGATCGGTTCGCCGAAGCGGATCATGATTTCCGACCTCACCTGGTTGGGGTAGGTATAATTGACCCCTGTCGGCACGATATACAGGTCCGGGAGGTCCGGATATTTGTCAAAGGCGCCGAAAGCGATCCGGGCAGCGCCTTTCTTCAGGCTTTGGAGGCGCTTTTCCTGCTGGGTACTCCCTTCGGCCAGGATCATGAGGGTTTTGTCCGACGCCAATGCGCGGAAACAATGATCAAAGGATTCGAAGTTGTTCTTGATTTTTTCATACCCGCCGTCCTTCATGCGGTACACCGGGATCATGTGCAGGTCGGCCAGGATTTTGGCGTAGAACGATTTTTTGAAAATATCCCCGCGGACGAGGAAGTAGAGCGGCCGGTCGAGAAAGCAGGCCAGCACGCAGGGCTCGATAAAGGCGGTCGGGTGGTTGGCCGCCAGGATGACCGGCTTGTTTTTCGGAATGCGATCGGCGTGCGAAAGGAAAATCCGCTTGTAGTTGATCTGCAAGGCTAGGGCCGCAACCGGTCGTACGATGGAATACAACATGAATCGTTTATTTTGCCAACCCCGCGAAAGTAGGCCATTTCACCCTATCCGCCTTCATCAGGTCAGCAATATTTCTTTCACCAAAGCCTCGTCGTCATTGAAGGACTTGAAGTATTTGAGCCTGAAACGCCCTTGTTTATTGAGCAGCATCTGGGCCATTTTATCGATTGCGATCATGGAGAGAACGGTCTGGATATAGGCCTCGATCAGGTCGTCGACGCCGATGCCGAGCTTGTTGAAATCCCGCCGGTCCATGAGGATCAGGCGGTTGGTGTCGCTGTCCCAGGTCCCGTCCGGTTTCTTGATGGAGAGGTTGGTGCCCAGCATATCCCACGAATCGGTGCCGGCAGCCAGGTGATCTTCCAGGGGGAGGAGCGCCCGGCGGGCATACGTGCAAAGCGGCCGGATGCCGTGGTCGGTCGAACTGACCATCATGCGGAGGTCGGCCACATAGGTATCGCCCTTGCTGTTGGGAATGGTCCCGACGTGGTATAATTTGCCTTTGGAACTGGTGGAGCTCCATTGGTAGTTCCCGATCAGACTCTGGACGATAAACCGGTCATAGACGTATTCCGACGCCATAAAGCGATCGAGCTCCTCCTGGTTCACGATGGTGAATACGCCCTGGCCCGCATTGCTGTAGGGGATCTTCACCACGGCCTGGCCGCCCAGTTTTTTCACCCAAACCGGCACCTGGCTCTTGTGGACGTCCCAGATGGTTTCGGGAATGTTGATCTTCAGGCCCGTGCCTTCCAGTTCGGCATTGAACAGGTCATAGGCTTTTGCGGCAATGAGCTTGTTGCGTCCGCCGGCCAGGCAGGCCAAAACAGGATTGAATATCCGGGTACGGGTATGCAAGGGCAGTCTGTTCCAGGGGCGTTGCGTGAGGTAACGGAAGACGGCCCTGACCGGATGCCGTTCATCGTTTTCATCCCTGACCATCATGACGCCGTCCTGGAAGGACACCGCCGGGTCCGGGTCGTTTTGGTAAAAAGGCATGCACCAGACCTTTTCCTGGAATACGTCGGCGATGACGGCGGCGTAACCGGTGGCTTCCATGGGGTTCTTGTCATAGATGACGGCCAGGTCGCCTTTGAGGCCGGTGCGTTTGCTTTCGACAAAAGGTTTGAACGTCCGTTCGATCAGGAGTCGATAGCCGCCCTGTTCCTGGTTATCGTCCGTCAGCGGCATCGACTTTTGCCCGGACGGGCAGGAATTGTTCTCGATAACGACCATTTGCCGTTTGCCGCCGGCGGAGGTGACGTTGAGCAGGTCGGCGCCGGCCCAGAAAAACTGCCGGCAGCGGTAGTTGAGCCATTGCCTGAGGGCCTCGCTGTCGACGGTGGGATGGAGGTGGCAATACCTGTTGATCACGCGTTCCTGGTCGAGGTTGAGAAAGAAGTTGACCATTGGGTGAATGGTCGCGTTGAGCGCTTTTGGATACCAATGCATATGGGCCTCAAACTCTCCGGGTTGAACCGTTTTGGCGCTTGTTTTCGGCGTAAATTTGGTTTCCGGCATAGAAGAGTTGAACATTTTTTCAAATTTAACATTTTATAAACAAAAAAGGGTGCATTTCATTGTAAAATTGTCTGCAAAACACTTGATATTAAGTCAGATTCGAATTACTTTTGTAGGCAGATTGAACATATTACAAACAGTTTTCATTTTCCCATGAACAGGACACAATAGCAACTTGTTGATTTTCGTTCGCTAGCTGTTCGGAATTGCGGACAAGATTGTTAGTCCCTAAAAAACTTTGTTACCATGGCTATCCTGAGAGGCAGTAACCGGCGACGCATGTACGAAGAAGGACCGGTAGAATTTTGCGGCGAAGAAATGAAACCTTTCGTTGCTCTCGATGAATCCCGATTGTTTGGCACCGGCTTCCACCTGGACCCGGTAAGCGGAATAGCTGTTTCCGCACCCATTAAAGAGGACGGGAAGATTTCGGTAAAGGCAAAAGTGAGGTGGTGGTTTCGCGTGAGCCGCTTTATTCATTCCCTGTTCTAGCATCTACGCTTCGCTTCTTGTTGAATCATTGAAAGAACAAAAAAAATTGGAGCGCTTTGAATCTTCATTGCGGCCAATTTTTTTTTGTGTTCACTCCTGCAACAAGGGTATTATTTTGTCATTTCCTTTATTTTTGCGCCATTATTTCAGCAATTGAGCTTCTTGCAAGACTTTGCGCTGAAATGTTGTGCCTTTTTTTGGTTTTTTCATCAAAATTTAATGACTTTTGCGCGGCTGAACCTTTCGGTCGGCTATCTTTTTTTTAACCCATCAAGCCCGAGATATGGCAAACGGTACGGCTAGATACTCCGACGACGACTTGATTGAGTTCAAGACGCTTGTCGATACAAAACTGACGCAGGCTAATGAACAACTGCAATCCCTGCAGGATCAGATCCTGGAAATCACGGAAAATGCCGGCGATGAACATGGCGGGGATTGGATGGACGACAGCAGCATCAATAACGAGGTGGAAATGCTGAACACGATGGCCATCCGCCAACGGAAGTATATCAAAGACCTGGAAAATGCCCTGATCCGCATTAAGAACAAAACCTACGGCATCTGCGTCATAACCGGCGAACTGATCGAAAAAAGAAGGCTCCTCGCCGTACCCACCACGACCAAAAGCGTGATGGCCAAGAATGAGGAACAAAAGAAAGCGGACGAGAAAAGCATTTCGCCGGTTTCCAAAGCTACGCCCTACGTCAAAAAAACGGAAGAATCATCCGGCCCGAAAATCATCACCAAGGTCATCAAAAAATCAGGCGGCGCCAAACCAGTAGCCCCCTCCAAAGATGATGATGACGATGACTTCGATCTCAGCGAATTTGACCTGGGTTCCAACCTCGACCTCAAAATGGAGAAATCCGGCATTCCCAAGGATGACCTGGATGAGTTCGATACCCTCAATGATGACAACGATACCGATATCGACGACATCGACGATGATGACGACGCGGACGACGACGATATCGATCTGGATTCACTCGATGAAGAACCTGTCGACGAGGATACCGAAGATTATTGATTGATCGCGAATTCCGCCCACAAGGGGTAATGGTCTGACAAGTGCCAGGAAAGCTGGCTTTTCGTCAACTCTTTGTTCTTCAGGGCCGTTTCCACGAAGTTGTAGTTTCCGCCCTGCAGAAATTTCATGGACAACTCGGGTATGCCTTTGGCGCCGTTGAACCAGGCAATGTGGTCGTAGAATTTGGTTTCATCAAAAATGCTGCGGGTCACCTGTTCGAGATCAGGCGGGATATACAACCCCTCCGACAGGAAGGATTGCGCCAGCAGGTCGCCCCGCTCTTCGATGTTGAAGTCGCCCAATGCGATGAAGTTCTGTTCGTAGTCGTTCATGCGGCGCGCCCAATCCGCCATCCAGTGCGCGATGGCCTTCAATTCCGGCAACCGCTCTTTTTCATTTTTCCCGAAGAGGATATGCAGCGTCACCAGGACAAAGGTCTTGTCATTGGAACGGAACCCCACGGCGTACGGCGTACGGGCAAACTGCGTTTTCAGGGCGTCCTCCTTGATCTCGGTTGTCCATTCCGAAGGCACCACCAATTCGCAGGCCAGCCCTGATAATTTCACGCGCCGGGTATCGAACAGGAAAGCCATGCGCTCTCCATTGCCGGCAGCCCCCTGCGTCACATCGGTCAGGATCATGGACCAGTTGTGTCCGAGCTTTTTAAGGGTGTCGCGCAAAGCTCTCAACTCCGATTTCACCTCCTGGATGGCGATCACGTCGAACCGGGAAATGATCTCGGCGATGGACAGTACGGAGGCCAGGTCCCGTCGCGGGCTTTGAGTGGGGGACGAATGCCATTCCCGGGTAAGATCCCCGAAAGCGCGGATGTTCCAGGTGGCAATAATGAGGTTTCTGTCGAGCCGCTTCGGCGGGATATTGATGTCCAGATCGGCGATCAGCTCTTTCATTTCTTCCTGCACAAAATCGGGCGGGATGTCTAAAATGCTAGGTTCCATTCATGTAGTTTTTGGTACAAAGTCGCATATGTATTCAACTGGCGGGCTTCGGCTTACAAAGTGCGAATCGTATGAACAAACAAAATTCGATTTATTCCTGCATCTTCTCCATTTAACTGTGCCATATGCGGGAATGTTGCAGCGCGCACCGGAATTTTTTATCGGTCCGGTTTCTTCATTTCAGGACGCCCAGGTGGAGGATGCGGCCGCCGCTCTGATTCACCGGATTGCTGCTTTTGCCGATTACCACCCCGGATTCCGGCGCCTGATACGTGCGGATGACATCGCCGAACGGATTGCGCAGGATACCTATGACGTCTCCCCTGGCTACTGACTGCCCTAAGGCAACTGTAACATCGAGCAGCCCGCCTTCGTCGGTATACAGCCAATAGGATTTTTTGCACAGGATCGCCTCTTTTTCGGGTTCCGCCACCGGGTTTTGGGTCATCTTCAGGTAAGCCATGGTCCGCTGAATGCCGCGCAGGCCTCTTGCGGTCATATCCGGTTGGTAAACCTGCGGATCGCCGTATTCGACGGTAATGCCCGGAATCCCCCTGGATGCCGCAAAGGCGCGCAGGGTCAGGTCTCCGCTGCCCGCTCCTGCCGAGGGAATGCCGGGATTGTTCACGATGATGTCAGCCCCCTGCAAGCGGGCCATTGCGGCGAGGGTATCGCTGTCCATGTCAGCCCGGACGTACATCGTATTGACCCGGCCGAAGCTGGCGGTATGCAGGTCGATCAGCAGGTCGGTATGCCGGACGAGTTTGTCAAAGATCCGCCAGACGTATTGCTGGCTGACATCCCCGTTCTCCTTGCCGGGAAACCGGCGGTTGAGGTCCTCCTGGTCGTTGAACAACCGGTCTTCGTTCAGGATGCCTGCGGCGTTCAATCCGGGCACCGCGACCACCGTTCCGTTCAGTTGTTTCGGGTCGATCTGCTGAAAAAGCTGCTGGATGATCGGGATCCCGTTCAACTCATTCCCGTGAATGGCCGCCACCAAGCCCAGGACCGGTCCCGGATTAACGCCTTTGGCCACCATAACGGGCACCAGCACCGGCTGCGAAAGGCCGTTGGAGATCATGTGCAACCAGTAGCGGCTGACCTGTCCGGCCGGCGCCGCAGCCAGGTCGAGTGTCTCGATTACGGGGATATCCTGCTGCGCCGCTCCCGTTAAGGCATCGAGCATCAACACAAAAAACAAAAGCTTCTTCTTCATTTGATCGAATTGAAAATGACCTGGCCGGTTGGTCATAAGGTTCTGTTAAAAAAGTGCCGGTTGGGCCCGGTAAATGCGTTCCCGGTCGTATTCCTTAAAAGCAACTCCAATATACACCAAAGTTGGGCGGTATGGTCCGACCTTCAGGTCAAATATTTACTGACTCCCCGGTGGGGGCCGAAGCTCCGGGCCGGGACCGGCATTTCCGCTTCCTGGCGGGTGAATGCCTATCAATCCTATTATGAAATAGAAGTTGATGACGGGCTGACCAGTTATTCCGAACTCAACATCCATACCATTCGCCAGCGTTCTTTTTCCTACGGGGTACCGTTATCCATCGGGCTTGATTTCCCTTTACCGGGTCCATGGTTCGTTGGCGTGGAGGCCCGGGGCGCTTTCTTTTTCAACTTGGATGATGCGCTGAGCGCAAGCGTCCGCGTCGGCCGGTATTTTTAGCCGAATTCAGGAGCCTAAAATTCATACAGATCCCCGCGAGTTGCCGGTTCGCCAACCCGGCCGCCTTGTGATAAGCGTTGATTTGGCGGCCCGGCGCCAAAGGTTTTGGTTAGATAATTTGCCGGAAATTCATTTGCCTTTCTAACTTTGTGTAAGCAAAATGAGAGGAAAAATGAGATTCACCAATTTTTTGGCAGGGTTGACGCTTCTGCTTTTCACGGTCGCCTGTGAGGACGTCGATCCGAACTATCAGGAAGCGGCTCACAATCCGGAGTTCTACCACCGCTCCGTCAAGCAGCTCACTGATGTCATCGTACACGATATTTTCTCCCCGCCTGTGGCGAGCCGGATCTATGTTTACGCTGCCGTAGCGGGGTACCAGGCTATGGTCAATGACAATCCGGAGTACCAATCGCTGGAAGGCCAGCTCACCGAACTGAAGGACGTTCCCAAGCCGGAAGCCGGCCAGGAATACTGTTATCCGCTGGCATCCGTGGCCGCCTATCTGACCGTAGGAAAGGCCCTGATCTTTTCAGAGGATAAAATGGATGAGTTCCGGACCCAGATCATGGACGAGTTCAAGGCGCTGAAGATGCCGAAAGCTGTCTTCGAACGGTCTGTAGCATACGGCGATGCCGTCGGCCAGCATATCCTTCAGTGGTCAAAAGGGGATAAATACGCCCAAACCCGGACCTTCCCGAAATATTCCATCAGCGACGACCCCGCCACCTGGCAGCCCACGCCGCCGGATTACATGGACGGGATCGAGCCGCACTGGAACGAGATCCGGACCCTGGTACTGGATTCGGCCCAGCAATTCATCCCGCCGCCGCCCACGCCCTTCAACACCGACAAGAACAGCCAGTTCTACAAGGAAACCATGGAGGTGTACAATGCCCTGAAAGAAGGCGACCACGAAGAGCGGATGGCCATTGCCAAATTCTGGGACTGCAACCCGTACGTTTCCCACCATACCGGTCACGTGATGTTTGCGACCAAGAAGATCACGCCGGGCGGACACTGGATCGGCATTACGGCCATCGCCTGCAGAAAAGCAGGAGCCGATTTTTCAAAATGCACCCAGGCGTACGCCCTTACTTCCATCGCCCTGTTCGACGCGTTCATCAGCTGCTGGGATGAAAAATACCGGAGCAACCTGATCCGGCCGGAAACCGTCATCAACCGCTATATCGACGAGGACTGGCTGCCCGCTTTGCAGACGCCGCCTTTCCCGGAATACACCAGCGGGCACAGCGTGATCTCCAGGGCTGCCGCCACGGCGCTGACCTCCATTTTCGGCGACAATTTCGCGTACCACGACAATGTGGAAGAAGAATTCGGTTTGAATCCGCGGGACTTCAACTCGTTCCTGGAAGCCAGCTCCGAAGCCGCGATCAGCCGCATGTACGGCGGCATTCACTACCGGCCGGCCATAGACAATGGTGTGGCCCAGGGTGAAAAGGTCGGGAAATACGTGGTGGCTAATGTGCATATGCAGGGTCAGTGACCGGTGGTCAGTGGTCAGTTGACAGTGGTCAGTTGACAGTGGTCAGTTGACAGTGGTCAGTTGACAGTGGTCAGTGGTCAGTTGTCAGTGGTCAGTTGTCAGTGGGGGTTGAGCGGATCGCCGTCGATCAGACCCGGCCTGAAACCGGCAACATTTAGACGTTTATCTAAATATTTAATCATTTTATTGCTTTCCGCTTTCGCGACCGTTATCTTTGCAAGAAAGAAACGACCGACCGTGAACAAAGCCTTTAAAGCGCTGAACGATCCGACGCGCAGGGAGATCCTGAAACTGTTGCAGGAAAAGGACCTGACGGCGGGGGAAATTGCCGACGCTTTCGACATTTCGAAGCCCAGCATATCGCATCACCTGGACCTGCTGAAACAGGCGGGGCTGGTGACGGCGGAGAAGCAGGGGCAGTTTGTGCTTTATTCCCTGAATACGACGGTTATCGACGACATTTTGGGTTGGTTGCTCACCTTAAAGAAAGACGGATGAACACGATCAAAAAAGAATGGGCGGCCTGGTTGATCACCCTGGCGCCTGCCATTTACCTGGCGATCACGTGGGACAATATCCCGGATCAGGTACCGCTTCACTACAACTTCAAAGGAGAAGCAGACCGGATGGGCAGCAAGGCCGAGCTGGCCTGGCTGATCCCCTTGGTCATGATCGGGTTGTACGGTTTGCTGGCCGTTATTCCGCGGATCGACCCGAAATTCCAGCTCCGCAATATGGGTGCGCGGTATACGCAGATCAAGCTGGCGGTGCTGGTTATGTTATCGGTCATTTTCGTGGCTATTGTACACAGCGTGCAGCCTGGGGTAGGCGCCGGATTCATGAGTTTTCTGCCGGTGGTCATGGCCGTCCTTCTCCCCCTGATGGGCAACTATTTGCAGTCCGTCAAACCCAACTATTTCATCGGATTCCGCACACCGTGGACCTTGCAGAACGACGCGGTCTGGAAAAAAACGCACCGGTTCGGCGGCAAGCTCTGGTTTTTTGCCGGACTGGCGCTGATCCCTGCGCTGCTGTTGACGCCGGCTGACACCCGCTGGATCGTGTTCCTTGCCGTAGTCATACTGATCGCCCTTGCCCCGTTGGTGTATTCGTTTGTGGCGTTCAGGAACGAGCAGGGGTTTAAATAAAGATCGCAGCGGCAAGTATCCGGGTTGATACGGCAGCCGTCCATAAGCCGTCCCCGGAGACATGGTAATCTGCCGGCCGCAAACAGGCTTATCTTCAGATTTTTTCAAAAAATTTTGCGCCAACGGTACGGGGTATCTCGAATTTGCATATTTTTGTAAGTGATTACTCACTTATGACCAAGAAAGAGCAAATCCTTCACACCGCCCTGGCCCTGTTTGCCGCGCAAGGGTACGACCGCACGGCCACCAGCCGCATCGCGCGGGAGGCGGGCGTATCGGAAGGGCTCATCTTCCGGCATTACGAAAACAAGGCGGGTTTGCTGGAAGCCATTCTGGACGAAGGGCTGCGCCAGATTGCCGGAACGATGGAGGGGTACCGGCTGATCGAAAACCCAAGAGCGGCCGTACTCGATCATATCCGGCGGTCCTTCATCCTGATCCGGGAACAGGAGGCCTTCTGGCGGCTGGCGCAGATGGTGCGCTTTCAGCCGGAGGTCCGGGTCGGAGCGGCCGCCAAGCTGGAGGCCATCAACGGCTTTATTGTCCGGCAACTCGCGGAACAATTCAGCAAACTGGGCGCCCGGGCGCCGCAGCAGGAGGCGCTGACCCTCTTTGCCCTCATCGACGGGATCTGCATCCAATGGCTGCAGGCGCCGGAGCAATACCCGCTGGAAGACATGAAAGATCACCTCATCAATAAATACCGACATGAGCAATACGGATTGGGTTGACCGCGGGTTGTTCCCGTTTGAATCCCGTTATATGGAACTTGAAGGCCACCGCATTCACTACATCGATGAAGGCGCCGGGCCGGTCATTCTATTTTGCCACGGTACGCCGGAATGGTCGTTCGGCTGGCGTGACCTGGTGCGCGAACTTCGCGGCCGTTACCGCTGCATCGCGCCGGATTATCTCGGCATGGGGCTGTCGGATAAGCCGCAAAGTGCTGACCTGACCTGCCGGGGCCACGCCCGAAGGCTGGGCATGTTCATTGAAAGACTCGGACTCGAAAATTTCCACCTGGTGGCCAACGATTTCGGGCTGGGGATCGGCTTGAGTTATGCGATCGCTCACCCGGAAAAAGTACAGCGCATCTGCATCTTCAACGGCTGGATGTGGGACCTTCGCTGGGATGCCCACTATGCATCCGCCGGAAAGATATTCAAAACCTGGATCGGCAAAGCCCTTTACCATTACTTCAACTTTCCGGTGAAGGTCATCATGCCGATGGCCTTCGGCGACAAGAAAAAACTGACGCGGGAAGCCCATCGTCATTACAGGCGGGCCCTGCCCAATCCCGCAGCCCGGCGGGCCGCCTATACCTTCGCGCTGGAACTGATGGACGCGGGCGACTGGTGGCAATCCCTTTGGAATCAACGGGAGAAGATCACCTCAAAACCATTCCTCATTTTCTGGGGGATGAAAGACAAATTTGTCCCATCCTACGAGTTGGAGAAATGGGAAAAGGCCGTGCCCGGCGCAAAAGTGGTCCGTTGCGCCGAAGCAGGCCATTTTGTGCAGGAGGAAGAACCGAAACTGATGACGAATGAATTGATTCGATTTTTCAATTGATTTCACGCCTGCCGGTTGGTTCCCCCTAATCGGATCAATCCAACCAATCGAATCAATCGAATCAATCGAATCAATCCAATCAATCGGATCAATCCAACCAATCGGATCAATCGATCCATTCAGTTCATTCAAACAATTTACCCTCAAAAGCGTTTCCATCCTGAAAATCACAGAACCAGCCAACGCATGCTGCAAGTCAAAAACCTGAGTAAAACCTACCGGAGCGCCGACCATTCGCTGACGGTACTGGACAACATCAACTTCGAGGTCGGGGCAGGCGAATCACTGTCCATCGTCGGGCCGAGCGGAAGCGGTAAATCCACGTTGCTGGGCTTATGCGCCGGGCTGGACCGGGCTACCTCGGGCTCCGTCATCCTGAACGGCATAGCGCTGGACGATCTCAACGAGGACCGACGCGCGGCCGTACGCAATGAGTTTGTCGGTTTTGTGTTCCAGAATTTCCAGTTGCTGCCCACCCTGACAGCCCTGGAGAACATCATGGTCCCGCTCGAGCTGCAGGGTAAAAAGGGTGCGGAAAAAACGGCGCAAACCCTGATCGACCGCATCGGGCTGGCGGACCGCCGGCACCACTACCCTACCCAACTGTCCGGCGGCGAACAACAGCGCGTCGCACTGGCCCGCGCCTTTGCCAACCAACCCAGAATACTCTTTGCCGACGAACCTACCGGCAACCTCGACGGCGAAAACAGCAATATGGTCGAACAACTCCTGTTCGACCTCAATCAGGAATCCGGCGCCACCCTCATCCTGGTCACCCACAATATGGAACTGGCTCAAAAGACAAACCGCATTCTGCAATTGCGCAATGGCAGGGCGGTTGGTTAAATGAGAGTCGATAGTTGTAAGTCATAAGTCACTATTGAGGCCACTTACAACTTATGACTTACAACTTACGACTTACAACTTATGACTTACGACTTACAACTTATGACTAAAAAAACTTGACAATAACAATATAAATACGTATATTTGCGGAGGGTTTTTCTACGAAATCAAATTGTGTGATTGCCTTTTCACGTCAGCCTGAATTGTAATGTTTTTCCAGCAACCGAGGCAATCCTGAACCGGATCACCGGTATCTGATCGCTAAGCTGTCAGCTTCAGCGAAAGGGGACCGGTTTGCCAAAGGATTGCCCTGTGTGCTGACTGTACCGACCGGTAGGAAAGCGGGCAGGGGATTGTTTCATTTCCAAACAGACAATGCCATGCCAGTACGTGTTTACCGGCCCAATTGGTCGGCCTACTTCACACTCTGCGATTCAGAAGCGGCGGTCATCAGCCTTGACCTGGGGCTTGCCGCAGTTGCCCCGGATCCTGAGCGGCCGCAGGTCCTCATCATTTCCATTCCTTTTATCCATCCCCTCACCAGCGGATTCCCGGATGACCCAGAGCTGGACCGGCTGCATGCCATCGAAGACCGCCTTGATGAGGCCGTCCGCGAGGAACTCAACAGCCGGTTTGCCGGAAAAGTGTCCATTTCCGGCAAACGACATTTCTTTTTTTATATCCCTTTGGAAAAAGCTTTCGAACAGGTTATCGAGTCCGTCATGGGCGAGTTTCCGGATTACGAATTTGAATGCCACGCACCCATCGACCCGGAATGGCGGCATTATTTCGATATCCTGTACCCCAAGGAAGGAGACCTTCCTGCGGAAGCTGCCGACAGTTCCCTGCGGACAACCGATCACTGGTGCTATTTCGCTACGGAGGACGGGTGCCGCCGGTTCATCCATCACCTCCGGGAAGTGGCCCTTGCGCCGGTCCACCTGGAAAAGCTCCAGGACGGAAAGGCTTTTCCCTATTTGCTGATCGTATCAGGGGTCCACGCCACCCAGGGCCCGGTGCTCGCCCGGCTGGAGGCCCGCCTTCAAGCGTGGGTTGAAAATTGCGGCGGATATTATGACGGCTGGGAAACCGAAGAAAACTGACGGTTGTTTTTTTGGGGGTAATTAAATCCATTCATCCTGCAGTTCTCGTACATGAAATTGATGACTGCCTAAAAAAACTACCATGAAAAACACTTTACTAATCCATTTATTGTTTTTTGCCGCTATTCTCCCTGCATCAGCATTTCACACCGGCACCCTTGAAGGCGTCGTTTACGATGCAGATTCCCGCATCGAGCTGGCGGGCGCAAGAATTTCGCTGCTGCCCGCAGCGCTCAATACCTATACCAATGACCTGGGCCATTTCACTTTCAGGGGATTGGAGGAAGGCGAATACCAGCTCATTGTCAATTACATCGGCTTTGCGCCCGACACGATCTCCAATCTGCAGATCCTGGACGGCGAAACCCGGACGGTCAAGGTTTTCCTGGAAAGCCGGAGTCTCGACCTTCCTGAGGTGCAGATCGAATCCGATCCGAACTTTTTCACGCATTCCATTGCCGCGATCGACATACAGACCCGGCCGTTGAACAACGCGCAGGAGGTGCTCCGCATGGTGCCCGGCCTTTTTCTGGCCCAGCATGCCGGCGGCGGGAAAGCCGAACAGCTTTTCCTCCGGGGATTTGACATCGACCACGGCACCGACATCCGGATCACGGTCGATGACATACCCGTGAACATGGTCTCCCACGCTCACGGGCAAGGTTACGCCGACCTGCATTTTGTGATCCCCGAACTGATCCGGAAAGTGGAATTCCGCAAGGGCCCGTACTATGCCGATGCCGGCAATTTCAGTACGGCTGGATCGGTAGCCCTGCAAACGGCCAATGCCCTTGACGAGAGCTTTATCAAAATGGAAGCCGGGCAATTTGACCAATACCGGGTAGTCGGCGCGCTAGATCTGCTGGGCCGCTCCGAAAACAAAAACCAACACGCCTACGCCGCTGCCGAGCTGAATTACAACAACGGTTATTTCGATGCGCCGCAACAATTCCAGCGCGTCAACTTTCTGACCAAGTACAACACCCTGATCAACGACAAACAGAGCCTCACGGCCACCTTTTCAGCCTTTACCAGCCGGTGGGACGCTTCCGGCCAGGTTCCCGAAAGAGCGGTGAAAGACGGGACCATTTCCCGGTTCGGCGCTATCGACCCTACGGAGGGCGGGCAGACCAGCCGGCTCAATTTCAACCTGGAATACCTCTCCAACCTGAACTCCGGACTCTATTCGCAGCACCAGTTTTTTGTATCCAAATACAATTTCGAACTGTATTCCGATTTCACTTTTTTCCTGGAAGATCCGGAAAACGGCGACCAGATCCGCCAGAAAGAAGACCGTTTGATCCTGGGTTATAACGGCAAATTCTGGAAGGAAAGCACGCTGGCCGGCGCCCCGTTCACAACCACCCTGGGCTGGAATATCCGCCACGATCAGGTCAGCAACGACGAATTGTCGCACACCGTCAACCGGCAGACCACCCTGGAAAACCTGGCCCTGGGCGACGTCCGGGAGACCAATGCGGCCGTCTTCCTGCAGTCGGAATGGAAACCCATCGATAAATTGCAGATCCAGGCCGGATTGCGGTTCGACCAGTTCATTTTCTCCTACGACAACCACCTGACCGCCCTGTACGATCCCCGCACCATTTACGACCGGACGTTGAGCCCAAAACTGAACCTGCACTACAACCTCTCACCCGCCGTTCAATTATTTGCCTTATCGGGGGTGGGATTCCATTCCAATGACACGCGGGTCGTTACGGCGCAGGACGGCCGGGAAACCCTCCCCAAAGCCCTGGGCTGGGAAGGCGGCGCCATCCTCAAGCCGTTCGAAGCCCTCATCCTCCAGGCAGCCTACTGGCAACTGGGCCTGGAGCAGGAGTTCGTCTACGTAGGCGATGCCGGCATCGTTGAACCCAGCGGAAAGACCCTGCGCCGCGGCGTCGATTTCTCTGCCAGGTTGCAACTCGCCAAATGGCTGTACGCCGATGCGGATATCAACTATTCAAACGGCAGGAGCACGGAAGAAGAAAAGGGCATGGATTATATCCCCCTGGCGCCCCGGCTGACCAGTACCGGCGGGTTGAGCGCCCGTTGGGATAACGGCTTTGAAGCCAATATCCGCTATCGCCACCTCTCCGACCGGCCGGCCAATGAAGACAACAGCCTGATCGCAAAAGGGTATTTCCTGCTCGATTCGCAGTTCCAATGGCGATCCAGGCAGTTCATGGTCGGATTCGGCATTCAGAACCTCCTGAACAGCGAATGGAAAGAGGCCCAGTTCGAGACGGAATCCCGGCTGAGAAACGAGCCCGAACCGGTAACGGAGATCCATTTTACGCCTGGTACACCGTTCAACCTGAGGGGGTTTGTGAGCTATTACTTTTAGCTTCGGCTTCGCTCAGCTACCAGCTTCGGCCTCCGGTCGACAAAGTCTCCTACGGCTGACGGAGTCGACTTCGCTTTCTTCGACCTCGCTCAGAAAACGAGGGTTGAATCGGGCGGTAGGCTGAACCAAGACTAAGGACAAAATAACCGATTTCCGAATTTGACAACCTCGCCGGGCATTTTCTCCGGCAGGCCCGACCTGTACGCGCTGCCGTACGGGATGGGGATTTTTTGGAAAGCATTTTTCACAATAAACCTGTAATATGATGAAAATCTTTTTTAAAACCATTCAAGCGATAAGCGTAGGCCTCTTGCTGCTGCCCGCCTTTCAGGCTTCGGCTTCCAGTCACAGGGAGGCGCCGCTGATCGCCAACGACCCCCTGGCGGACAATACCGACGTGTATGCCTTCCGGAGTCCTGACGATCCCAGCACCATTACCATTATCGCCAATTACATTCCGGCTGAATTGCCGCACGGCGGGCCGAATTACAACACGTTCGGCGAGCACATCCGGTACGAGATCCACATTGACAACGACGCTTCAAAACCCGGTGATGAGATCGTTTACCGCTTCACCTTTTCCAGGGTGAACGAAGACCCGACCACCTTCTTCAACATTCGCCTGGGCAAACAGAACCTGAAGACCACCTACCGGCTTGAACGGAGCATGGACGGCGGCCAGTCTTTTGAAACGGTGGTGGTGGAAGGCATGGTGCCTCCCGCTTACATCGGCCCCCGGTCGATCGAGGGCGGCGCAGGCCTCGGAGCGGTATATGAAGACCTGATCGCACAGGCGATCGAAACGAGCTCGACCGGCGAAAAGGTCTTTTGCGGACCGGCCGACGACCCGTTCTTCGTCGACCTCGGCGGCATTTTCGACCTGGGCAATGCGCCCCGCCAGAACGGCGATCCGCGCGACGGCCTGGCCCGGTACAACGTGCACACCATTGCCATCCAGGTCCCTATTGCGACCTTGTTGAAAGCAGGCGCCGCCGCTACGCCGGCCAACATCCTCGACCCGGACTACGTGATCGGCATCTGGGCATCGGCCAGCCGGCCGGCCATGCGGACGCTCGGCACCGGCGGCGATGCAGCTTCCTATGACGGCGACTGGATCCAGGTATCGCGCCTGGGCATGCCGCTGACCAATGAAGCGGTCATTCCCATCGGCATGAAAGATTACTGGAACTCGCTGACGCCGTACGACGAACTGACCGATACCTCGCTCGACGGATTCTTCTACAATCCCGAGCTGGCCTTGTACATGGATGACGATCTGTTCGGCGGCGCCGTACCGGCATTCGCCCCGCTGCGCATCCAGCGCAATTCACTCCAGGGATTCGATTTCGGCAACGGACACGACGGTTTGTACGGCCTCAAAGGCTCAGCTGCCGTAGCCGGAACCGCCCTGGACGACGCTGTGTTCGGAACGCTGTTGTTGCCGGGTCCCGGCATGCCGCGTTCGGTCGATTTGTGGCCGATCTTCCACACCGGTGTGCCCAATTTCCCGCCTTACCAACTGGCAACGGGCAAAAACGGCAACCCGCTGGCAGCGGGCAAGCCCTTCATCAACAACTTCCTGCCCAACGGCGGGGATATGCTGCGCCTGAACATGGCCGTTCCGCCCACCCCGCGGGATGATCCCAATTTCAGTCCGCTGGGCATCGTACAAGCTGCCGTACTGGGCCTGACCGATCCGGCTTACAACGCCAGCACCGACATCCAGTCCATCCCGAACATGGACGGTTTCCCCAACGGACGCCGCCTGGAGGATGACGTAACCCGGATCGAACTGCAGGCCGTTTCGGGCGTAGCCCTGGCCGCCATCGGCCTGTGGTACGACGACTATACGGCCGGCGGCCCGAACCCCGTCACGACCGATCTGCTGGACGTACTGACCTATTCCACCGGCGTAGGCGCCAACGACAAGGCTTTCAAATCCGCTTTCCCATATGTCGCCACCCCCTGGAGCGGCAAGGAAACCGGAGAATAAGCGCCCATTTCATTCAACCAAAAAAGCATGTTTAAAATGAAACATATCAATCGAATTATCCTCCTGCCGGCCCTTCTGGTCCTGGCAGCCTGGATATTCCTGCCCAATAACGCGCAGGCTTCGAGCCACCGGGAAGCGCCGCTGATCGCCGACGACCCGCTGGCCGATAACGTCGACCTGTACGCCTTCAGGAGCCCGCGCAACCCCAACAGCGTCGTGCTGATCGCCACTTTCGTACCGTTGCAATTGCCGCACGGCGGGCCGAACTACTACGGTTTCGGTGAAAATATCCGGTATGAGATCCACGTCGACAACGACGCATCCAAACCTGGCGACGAGATCATCTACCGCTTTACCTTCAAGATCAAGAACGAGGATCCGACCACTTTTTTCAACATCCGGTTGGGCAAACAGAACCTCAAGACCACATATGATCTGGAAAAAAGCGTGGACGGCGGCGTAAGCTGGCTGCCGATCATGAAAGGAGGCCCTGTGGCGCCAAACAATATAGGCGAACGGTCGATCGAATCTCCGATCGGGTTGGGCAGGACCTACAACACCCTGATGCGGAATACCTTCCGCAATGCCTTCACCGGCGAGCGGATCTTCTGCGGCCCGGTTGACGACCCGTTTTTTGTGGACCTCGGCGGCGTTTTCGACCTGGGCGACCTTCCGCGCCAGGACGGCGACCCGCGCGACGGCCTCGCCTGCATGAACACGAGCGCCATTGCCCTGGAGATCCCCACCAAGTACCTCCTGAAAAAGGGTGTACGACCGGCGCCTGAGAATATTCTGGACGGCAACTGGGTGATCGGCGTATGGGCATCTGCCAGCCGCCGCCAGATCCGGACCCTGACGCCGGGCGGCGAGGAGCATTCCGGCGACTGGGTACAGGTATCCCGCCTGGGCATGCCGCTGACCAACGAAGCGGTCATCCCCATCGGCATGAAGGATTACTGGAACTCGATCACGCCGTACGACGAACTCGCGGACACGCTGCTCGATAAATACTTCTACAATCCCGAACTCGCCCTGTACATGGACGACGACCTTTTCGGCGGCGCAGTACCGGCATTGGCGCCGTTGCGCATCCAGCGGAACTCACTGCAGGGTTTCGACTTCGGCAACGGGCACGACGGCCTGTACGGGCTTAAAGGATCCGCAGCCGTAGCCGGCACCGCACTGGACGACGCTGTGTTCGGAACGCTGCTGTTGCCTGGCCCTGGTATGCCCCGTTCGGTCGACTTGTGGCCCATCTTCCACACCGGTGTGCCCAATTTCCCGCCCTATCAATTGGCAACGGGCAAAAACGGCAACCCGCTGGCAGCAGGCAAACCCTTCATCAACAACTTCCTGCCCAACGGCGGGGATATGTTGCGCCTGAACATGGCCGTTCCGCCGACCCCGCGGAATGATCCCAATTTCAGCTCGCTGGGCATTGTGCAGGCTGCCGTATTGGGCCTCACCGATCCGACGTACAATTCGAGCACCGACATCCAGTTCATCCCCAATATGGACGGTTTCCCCAACGGACGCCGACTGGAGGATGACGTAACCCGGATCGAATTGCAGGCCGTCTCAGGGGTAGCCCTGGCTGCCATCGGCTTGTGGTACGACGACTACACCGCCGGCGACCCGAACCCCGTTACGCAGGACCTGCTCGACGTGCTGACCTATACCACCGGTGTTGAGGCCAATGACAAAGCCTTCAGCGCTTCGTTCCCCTACCTGGCGGAGCCCTGGGCGGGCGACAGCGAGTGCGGCGGCGTAGTGCCTGAAATGGTGAGCGCTCCCGGCATTCCGGAATCCAGCGCATTCGGCCTGCAACCGGGCTCGACGGGTCAGAAAGCCGTCATGTACAACTTCCCGAATCCGTTCAAAGCCACAACGACCATCCGTTACCAGGTGGAGGAGCCGGGTCAGATCAGTATCGACGTGTTTGACGTAAGCGGAAAAAATATCGGCACCCTGGTCAACGACCGCATGGATGCCGGTGAATATCAGGTAGAATGGAATGCTTCGGCCTATCCTTCCGGGATCTATTTTGCAAGGATCAGCGGAAACGGCGGCGAAGTACTTGAGATCCATAAACTTGTAAAAGGCAGGTAGTCACTATCAAAGACCGGCTTTGAGCCGGTCTGACAATCCGCTTGGGAGGCGAAGGCCTCCCAAGCTTTTTCTCTGCCTGCGAACCGTTTTGGCAATTTTTTATGACAGTTTATAGGTTGTAGTGACCACCGGATCCTGCCTGTTCCGCCACCGGAACAGGCGGGTTCGGTGCACTGCGTTTTCCCTCCGGGGTTGTATGTTACGGCATATTGTGTTACTTTTGGGAGCTTTCGGCGCACATCCGGGAGGCCGTTCAATAACGTGTGTTTCACGCGAAGACGCAAAGACGCAAAGTTCTGATTTTCATCACGCTGCGCGTGCTGGAAACTCTGTTGACACAAAATTTTGAACAGTCTCACATCCAGCGCCGGTATGCAGAAACCGACACAATGCTCATTTAAACAAGCGAAAAACATGCAACCACGCTGCCTTTTTATCCTGCCTTTTCTCCTGCTCAGCCTGTTCGTCCATGCCCAGATCGGGGTCGGCGCCAAAGCGCCCAAAGGGGCCAAAGTATACCTGGACGGCAGTAAGAAATCCCTCCACAAGAATTGGACCTACTGGGAAGGTCCGCGTTTTTCAGCGGCCATGCCCATCAAATGGCCGGTCGTCAAAAATCCGGCCGGAAAAGGTAAGGCCGTGAGCAGCAACGACCCTGCGGGCGCCGGCGGCAAATACGGCGCCGCGGACATCGTCACCAAAAAAGCATTCCGCGATTTCAGGCTGCACGTCGAATTCCTGATCGCCAAACCCGGCGGCAACAGCGGTGTCTATCTCCAGAACCGGTACGAGATCCAGGTGCTCGACGGCGACTCCACCGCGCACGGCATGGCAGCTGTGATCAATGAGGAAGCTTCTCCTTATTATCCCTACAACGGCGTCGGCAAATGGAACGCCTACGACATCGTTTTCCGGGCCGCACGGTTCGAGAACGGTCAGCGCACCGAAAAAGCAATGGTCACCATGTATTTCAACGGCGTAAAAGTGCACACCAACCGGCAGATCAACCAGGTGTGGGGCGGCCCCAATTCAGGTATCGACGGCGGCAATGACGGCGGAAAGGGGATCACGGATACGCCCGGCGGGCTGAAGCTGCAGGCGGAAGGCCATGAGGTGCTGTACCGGAATGTATGGATCGAGGAGCTGGACTTGATGAAGGCGGACACGGATATTATGAAGAAGTAACCCTTTATCCGATCCTGATTTTCTTCAGCCGGTCCATTTCCCGCTTCTGATCGCGCGCCTGGATGGCATCGCGTTTGTCGTGGACTTTCTTACCCTGCGCCAGGGCGATCTCCAGCTTGGCAAATCCGCGGGCGTTGATAAAAATGCGATAGGGCACGATGGTGAAACCGCGTTCCTTGACCTTTTTTTCCAGTTTTTTGAGTTCCTGTTTTTTCAGGAGCAGCTTGCGCAATCTTCTCGGATCGTGGTTGAACTGGTTGCCGTAGTCGTATTCGGCAATAAAGAGGCTTCTGACGTACAGCTCTCCGTCCTGAAACGTGCAGTAGGCATCGCTGAGGTCGGCATGCCCCGTACGGATGGATTTGATCTCTGTGCCGACCAAAGCAATCCCGGCCTCGTAGGTATCAAGGAATTGGTATTCGTATCTGGCCCGTCGGTTAACGATCTCGACGGGCGGCTTATGTTCGGTTGGCATGGTACTGCAATCTGTATATCCTCACTAAACCCCATCTGCGGGGATTAAGTTTCAAATTTAATAATTATCCGCTGACTTTACATGGCCTGCAATTCCACCAGCTTTTTGTACTCGCCGTTGAGGGCCAGCAGGGCATGGTGGTTGCCGCGTTCGATGATCCGGCCCTGCCGCATGACCACGATTTCGTCGGCGTGCTGGATGGTGCTGAGCCGGTGGGCGATCACCAGTGAAGTCCGGTTTTTCATCAGTTCCAGCAAAGCGGCCTGGACCAGCTTTTCGGATTCCGAATCCAGCGCGCTGGTGGCCTCATCCAGGATCAGGATAGGCGGATTCTTGAGTATGGCCCTGGCGATGGTGAGGCGTTGGCGCTGCCCGCCGCTGAGCTTGCTGCCCCGGTCGCCGATATTCGTTTCATAGCCTTTTTCGGTAGCCATAATGAACTCATGGGCATTGGCGATCCTGGCGGCGTTGACGACATCTTCCATGGCGACCCCCTGAAGGCCGAATACGATATTGTTGTAGATCGTGTCGTTGAACAGGACCGCCTCCTGTGAAACGATCCCCATCAGGCTTCTCAGGTCTTTGATCTTGTAGTCTTTGATATTCAGGCCGTCTACAAAGACGCCGCCTTCTTCGACATCGTAAAAACGCGGCAACAGGTCCGCCATGGTCGATTTACCCGCCCCTGAAGCGCCTACCAATGCAACGGCTTTGCCCTTGGGAATGTTCAGTTGGATCTGGTTGAGGACATGGCCTTCTTCCTTGTTGTAGGCAAAGCTGACGTCTTTGAAGGCGATTTCCCGTTCAAAGGAACGGATCGGTTTTGCATCGGGTTTTTCCAGGATCGTGGTTTCAGCATCCAGCACCTGTTCTACCCTGTGCAGGGCGCCGATGCCCTTCTGCACGCTGTACCAGGCTTTGGAAAGCTGTTTGGAGGGATCGATCACGTTGTAAAAAGCGTAAATAAACGTGATGAAGGCGTCGGGCTCCATTTTGCCGCTGAAAACCAGGCTTGAGCCGTACCACAACAATACCGCCACCACGGCGATACCGAGGAATTCGGATAGCGGAGAAGACAGATCGCGCCGCCACAACAAGCGGGTCAGGATATGCCGGTAGGCGTTGTTTTCCGCACCGAATTTGGCGTGTTGGTAGGCTTCGGCATTAAACCCTTTGATGATGCGCAAGCCGCCGAGGGCTTCATCCACGATCGTGACCAGGTTGCCCAGTTTCTCCTGTACGAGTGCGGAAGACCGTTTCAGGCTGCGGCCGATGCCGCCGATGACCACGCCCGTGAAAATGATCAGCAGGAAGACGAACAGGGTCAGCGACGGGCTCTGGTACAGCATATAGGCCAGGGAGCCTGCGATGACGAGGGGTTCGCGAAAAAGGGCTTCCAGAACGTTGAGGATGCTCATTTCGACTTCCTGGACATCGCCGGTCATTCGAGACATGAGGTCGCCTTTGCGTTCCTCCGAAAAATACGGCAGCGGCAACACCAGCATTTTATCAAAGAGTTGCTGGCGGATATCCCGGACTACGCCGTTTCTGACCGGCGCCATGAACACCAGGGCCAGGTACCGGAAAAGATTCTTGAAAAAGAAGGCCAGCAGGATAGCGCCGCAGACCAGCAGGAGCGCTTTTTCCTTGCCTTCGGTGTCGATGAGGAGGGTATACCGGTACTTAAACCAGGCCTGGATATTGACCGCGCTGAATCCGCCTGCCGGCGGATCGGTGACGCCGCCGGTCTGGTTGAAAAGGATCTCAAAAAAAGGCTGCAAAAGCGGAATGCTGACAACCGTAAAAAGCGCTGTCAGGATATTGGAAACAATATTGAGGCCGATAAATTTCTTGTAGCGGCCGATATAGCTGAGCAACCGGCGGAAACTTCCCATTTGACGACCTACTCCGTAATTGGAAAATCGTTCAGGAATCCGGTATTGAAATCGCCTTTGCGGAAACGCTCGTCGCGCATCAGCCGCTGATGGAACGGTACGGTCGTTTTTACGCCTTCGACGATAAACTCATCCAACGCCCTTTCCATTTTGGTGATGCACTCCTCGCGGGTCCGCGCGCGGCAGATCAGCTTGGCGATCATGGAATCGTAGTACGGCGGAATGGTATAACCGGCGTAAACGTGGGTATCGACGCGCACACCGTGGCCTTTGGACGTGTGCAGGGAGAGTATCTTGCCCGGGCTGGGCCGGAAGCCGTTGAAGGGATCTTCAGCGTTGATCCGGCATTCCATAGCGTGGCCGTTGGGGACGTAATTATCCCCTTTGATGGTTTCGCCGGCGGCGATCTTGATCTGTTCCTTGATCAGGTCGTGGTCGATCACTTCCTCGGTTACCGGGTGTTCTACCTGGATCCGGGTGTTCATCTCCATGAAATAGAAATTCCGGTGCTTGTCCACCAGGAATTCGATGGTACCCACGCCTTCGTAGTTGATGGCTTCACCGGCCTTAACGGCTGCGGCGCCCATTTCTTCCCGCAGTTCGGGGGTCATAAAGGGCGACGGGCATTCTTCCACGAGTTTCTGGTGGCGGCGCTGGATGGAGCAGTCCCTTTCGGACAGGTGGATTACCTTTCCCTTCTGGTCGCCGACGATCTGGAATTCGATATGGCGCGGTTCTTCGATGAATTTTTCGATATAGATGCCGTCGTTTCCGAAAGCGGCTTTGGCTTCTTTGCGGGCAACTTCCCAGGCAGTTTCGAATTCTTTTTCTTCCCAGACGATGCGCATGCCTTTGCCGCCGCCGCCGGCGGTAGCTTTCAGGATAACGGGGTATCCGATTTCTTTGGCGATGCGCAGGCCGGTTTTAAGGTCGCGGAGCAGCCCTTCCGAGCCGGGGATGACCGGAACGCCGGCCTTGATCATGGTTTCCTTTGCGGTAATCTTATCCCCCATTTTGCGGATCTGTTCCGGTGTGGGGCCGATAAATTTGATGCCGTATTCGGAGCATACTTCTGCGAAATCCGCATTTTCAGCCAGGAATCCGTATCCGGGATGGATAGCGTCGGCGTTGGTGATCTCCACGGCGGCCATGATGCGCGGGATGCTGAGATAGGATTCCGAGGAGGGAGCGGGGCCGATACAAACGGCTTCATCGGCAAACCGGACGTGCAGACTTTCCCGGTCGGCGGTCGAATAGACGGCAACCGTTTTGATGCCCATTTCGCGGCAGGTGCGGATGATCCGCAGCGCGATCTCTCCCCGGTTGGCGATGAGTATTTTATCGAACATAGTAATCAATTGAAGTGAAGGCCCGGGCGGTGCCGGGCCATGGTCATTAACCTTGAGGGTCGACGAGGAACAGGACCTGGTCGTATTCTACCGGTTGTGCATCTTCCACCATGATCTTGGCCACTTTGCCGCTGATCTCCGATTCGATCTCGTTGAACAGCTTCATGGCTTCGATGATGCAAACCACGTCACCTTTCTGGATATCGTCGCCTACTTTGACATAGGCCGGTTTTTCCGGGCCGGATGAGCGATAGAAGGTGCCCACCATAGGCGATTTGACGGGAATATACCGGGATTCATCGCTATCCTCCTTAGCCGGGGCCTGAGGGGTGGCGGCTTGTTTGGCAGGCGCGGGCGCGGGTGGCGGTACGGCTGCCTGTACCTGCGGCACGGACATCACCGGCGCGGCAGCGGTCACTACGGGCGCTGCGATCTGTCCCTTGGATTTTTCAAAATGTTTGGTCCGGACGGACAGTTCGAATTCACCGTCCTTCATCTTGAATTCGGAAAGTTCCAAGCGGTTAATGAGTCTCAGGAGTTCCTGGATGTCTTTGAACGTCATGGCTTCTGTTTGTTGTTCTTTGACAATTTTACGATTTGAGTCAGCCTGTTCCAAAAGTAAAAGTTTTCTCGGTTTTTTCAGCTTTCCGAGTCAGAGCTGCCCGTACCGCACCTGGGCGCCGGGTTGTCATTGCCAAAAAGGTTACTGTTTTACACGTTCCATATAGGCGCTGGTAGCCGTGTCCACTTTTATCTTATCGCCCGCATTGACAAAAAGGGGCACTTTGATCTCAGCGCCAGTTTCCACTGTGGCGGGTTTGAGGGTATTGGTGGCGGTATCGCCTTTAACGCCGGGCTCGGTATAGGTTACTTCCAGCACCATATACTGCGGCATTTCCAGGGTCAGGGGAATATCTTTGGTGGCATGGAAGAGCACATCTACTTCCGTACCTTCTTTGAGCAGCTTGGGGTTATTGATAAGTTTTTCGTCCAGCGCCAGTTGCTCGAAGGATTCATTGTCCATGAAATGGTATCCGGATTCGTCGGAGTAAAGGAACTGGAATTTCCGGCGTTCCACACGAACATCATCCACTTTATGGCCTGCCGGGAAGGTATTATCGAGTACCCGGCCGGTGGTCAGGCTGCGGAGTTTGGTCCTTACGAAAGCAGCGCCCTTACCGGGCTTAACATGTTGAAATTCAATAACTTGAAAGATATCATTATTGAAATCGATACACATTCCGTTGCGGATTTCAGAAGTACTTGCCATTGCAAAATGCTGTTTTTTTGTTAATTATCAATGCAAAGATAGCGCAATCGCGTCAATCGGCCGCGCCGAGGCGGGGCGAATCAATTGCCAATTTAATTATATGCCCATTTTAAATAAGTAGCGCCCCAGGTGAATCCGCCGCCGAAAGCGGTCAGGATGAGGTTATCGCCTTTGTGCAACCTGGACTCATAGTCCCAAAGGCACAGCGGCAGGGTTGCGGCGGTTGTATTGCCGTATTTATGGATATTGACCATTACTTTTTCTTCCGGGAAGCCGATCCCTTTGCCGACGCTTTCGATAATGCGGCGGTTGGCCTGGTGGGGCACAAGCCAGTTGACATTGTCAACCGTCAGGTTGTTGCGGGCCATGACTTTTTCCACCACATCGGTCATACCTGCTACGGCAGCCTTGAAAACGGGTTTGCCGTTCTGGTAAATGAAGTGTTCCTGATTGGTAACGGTTTCGAGGCTGGCCGGGTGGCGTGATCCGCCGGCTTTCTGGCGGAGGAATTCCGCGCCGGAGCCGTCGCTGCGGTGGATGGAATCGATGATGCCGTTGCCGCTGTCGTCCGGTTCCAGCAGGACGGCGCCTGCGCCGTCGCCGAACAATACGCAGGTGGTCCGGTCGGTATAATCGACTATGGAGGACATTTTATCCCCTCCGACCACGATTACTTTTTTATGGGCTCCGGCTTCGACGAACCTGGCGCCAGTGGTCAGGGCATACAGGAATCCGGAGCAGGCGGCTGCGATATCAAAACAAAAAGCGTTGGTCAGGCCGGCGCCATAGGCGATCAGGTTGGCGGTGTCCGGAAACATCATATCCGGGGTCACGGTCGCGCAGATCACCAGTTCAATCTCTTTGGGGTCGGTACCGGTTTTTTCGAGCAGTCCTTTCACCGCTTCGATCCCCATTACAGAAGTACCTTGCGCTTCTCCCTTCAGGATATGGCGTTCTTTGATGCCGGTACGGGTAGTGATCCATTCATCGTTGGTATCTACCATCCGCGACAGTTCGTCGTTGGTCAGAATGTAATCCGGAACGTATCCCTGAACGCCAGTTATAGCTGCGCGAATTTTTGACATGGTTTTGTTTATTTGTGCACCGAAACAAAAAATTTCTCAATGGCCGGCTTTGGGGATTCCGTTGGTCTATCTGTGCGCCTGATCAAGCTGATCGGTATAATCCCGGTATGAAATGGCGAATAACCCCAGGAAGGTTAACAATCCGTTGACCGCCAGGTTGAGGTAACCGAATTCAAATCCGTACAGGATTCTCGCTGAGTAGACATCCAGCAGGATAGTGATCACGGGGGCGGCCAGACAAACCGGCAGCACCAGATTATCCCTCACCTTCAGTTTGGTGAACATGCCGAAGGTAAACAACCCGAGCAGCGGCCCATAGGTGTATCCGGCCACTTTCAACACCTGGTAAATAACCGATTCATTGACCAGCTCATTCGAAATGATGATCACCAGGAAAAGCAATACAGAAAAACCGATATGTACCATCCTGCGCCATCTTTTTTTGGTTTCTTCCGGCTCCGGACGTTTTTCAAAATTCAGAAAGTCGACGCAAAAAGAGGTCGTCAGCGCCGTCAGCGTCGAATCCGCGCTGCTGTAGGCTGCCGCAATCACCCCGAGGATAAACATGATGCTGACGCTCAGCGGCAGATGCCTCAGGGCGATGGTCGGGTAGAGTTCATCCGCTTTGGCCGGCAGATCAATGCCGATATTGGCCGAATACAGGTACAGCAGGGCGCCGAGGGTCAGGAACAGGAGGTTGGCCCCGACCAGGATAATGCTGAAGGTAAACACGTTCTTCTGCGCATCCCGGATGTTGGGGCAGGTCAGGTTCTTTTGCATCATGTCCTGATCCAGGCCGGTCATCACGATGGTAATGAGGGCGCCTCCGATGAATTGTTTATAAAAATTATTGGAATCGCCCCAACCGCCTTCAAAGAAGAAGGTTTTGGAAAATTTGCTGTTGCTCACCATCTGGATCATCCCCGGAACATCCGTTTCCAGCGCGTGGCTGATCGAGAGGATGGTGAGAACGACGGCAGCCAGCATGAATACCGTCTGGAGGACGTCCGTATAAATGATGGTGTTGATGCCGCCTTTAAAGGTATATACCCATATGAGGACAATGGTTACGGCTACCGTCATGAAAAACGGCGCGCCCATCGGCCCCAGGACGAACTTTTGCAGCACCAGTGCCACCAGGTAAAGGCGAAGGGCCGAGCCGATTGTCCGGGAAAGCAGGAAGTAGCCGGCGCCGGTCTTATAGGCAAAAAAACCGAACCGTTTTTCGAGAAAACTATAGATGCTGGTCACCCTCAGCCGGTAATACAGCGGAAGCAGCACCAATGCGATCACGAGATAACCCACCAGATACCCCAGCACCACCTGGAAATAGGAGAAACTGCTCTTGCCTACGTCGCCGGGGACCGACATGAAGGTAACCCCGGAAAGGGAAGCGCCGATCATGCCGATGGCCACCATCCACCATTTTGACTGGCGGCCTGCGAGAAAGAACTTCTCATTATTGGCATTTCGGCTGGTAAAATAGGATATACCAATCAGTACTAGAAAATAGGCCAGAATAAAGCCGATAATAGTTATTGGTGTCAGCTGTTGTTGCATAATAATACATGCCGAGCCCAGGTGCATCGCGATAGCGAGGGCAAAAGCAGCGCAAAGATAGCAAATTCTAAAAAAGCGCCGGATTTAGAAAATTCGTTGTTTTTTCCGGTTTTGGGCCGGCATTGATCGAATATTTGCTGCGATTGGGCCGCATTCCCCGCCGGTTCATCGGTTTTCGCGACCGGCCAAGCAACCGGACCTTTCGGATGGGTGTCTTTTGTACAAAGGATATCAAAGATTTTTTATTCAAAAAACCCGATGTATTATGAAATTCAGATTTTTCCTGTCGGCCCTGCTGATGGCCGCTTGCATGGTACCCGCTTTAGCCGGCGGAACCACCCCGACCGAATTGATCGCCAGAACAACCGTGATGAGCGAAAAAACCATGAAGATCCAGCTGATCAACCTGGAGAAGGTCGCCACCACGCTGTCCATCAACAGTCTGGATGGTAAAAAGACTTATTACGAAAAGAACATCAAGAAGCACAACGGCTTTGCCACCAAGTTCAACTTCGGTGATCTGGAGCCGGGCAAGTACCTGTTGAAAGTGGAGCAACCCGATGAATCCCTGACCCAGGTCATCCTGATCGATGAAAACGGCATCAGGGTATCGGATTTTGTCCGCTAGTTTTTTTAGTCGTAAGTCGTAAGTCGTAAGTCGTAAGTCGTAAGTTTTTAATTTTGAACGACTTACGACTTACAACTTATGACTTACGACTTATGACTAATGACTTACGACTAATGACTTACAACTACCGCAAAGTAGGCGAGCTTTCCAGCGCTATATCCTTTGAATCATCAAAGCAATTCCGGCTGATGCGGGCCCTGACCTCGCCCTCCGGGGTACCGCCGATCCGCAGGACGGTGGTACAGGCGTTTTTGAGATAGCTGAATTCGTTGGCTGAATAGGAGATGGCATCCAGTTCGTCGGTATCGGTTTCCGAACCCAGGTAGAAAGCCGGATTGATATCCGCGTCCCCTTCATAGTTTTCAGCAACCTTTCCCTCTTTTTCAATCTGCAGCCTGAAGCGCACGGTTGAATAGTTGATCCGGACCAGGTCCAGCTTGTACGTCACGTTATCCCGCGTACCTTTAAGGTGATAAACCCGGTTGATTGCCGGGTTCGAAGGAAATTCGACCGGTTCTTCGCCGTCAATCATTATTTTATTGGGAGAAACGTTAGCGGATTTTCCCAAATTGCCGATTGAACTGACGAAGTTTTCCGAGAACGGATGATTCAGGTAATATTCGGAATCGCTCCAGTTGAAATCACCTTCGGCGGCAGCGGCATCGCCTTCTCCCGAATTGGTCCCCGCGTCCTGTTTGCAGGCTGTAAAGGCGACCAGAAGGATGAACAAAAAAAATTGGATTGCTTTCATACAATATTAAAAGATTTGAACTAAGCCTTTTTGGCCCTGCTTGTTTTTTTGACCGCCGGCGCCGGGCCTGCACCGGCACTTTCACGAATATAGGTGCCCCAGGTAAGGTTGTCCTTGCCGGGTTCCTGGGCTTGCGCCCTTTCAATAGCGTAGGCGGCTGACATTTCGACCACCCAATCAAAGTTTTCTTTTCCTACGGAATTGATGTCGGCATCCGGGGCGGGATTGCAGAAGTCGATAGCGATGGGTATGCCGTCTCTGACCGCGAACTCCACCGTATTGAAATCGTATCCCAGTCCTTCACACAGCGCCAGCACGTACTTTTCCATTGTCTTGATCAGGCTGTCGGGCACATTGTGATTGGCCACATACCTGAGATGGTGCGGATTGCGCGGCTCATAGTGCATGATCCGGACGTGCTTTCTGCCGATGCAATAACAACGGAAATAGGCGTCGAATTCGATGGCTTCCTGGAGCATCATCACCAGGCGCTCTGTTTCCGAGAATTTTTCAAAGAATTCATCAACATTCTTGAGCTTGTATACGCTCTTCCAGCCGCCGCCGGCATGCGGTTTCATGAACGCCGGGAAACCCACATAGCTGAAGATCGATTCCCAGTCCAGCGGGAAAGCGAGGTTGGAGAATGAGTTGGAGGTAGTGTCCTCCGGGTGATCCTTGGAAGGCAACAGGACCGTTTTGGGCACCGGAACCCCGAGTTTTACAGCCAGCACGTTGTTAAAGAATTTTTCGTCGGCGCTCCACCAGAACGGGTTGTTGATCACAGCCGTACCGGTAGCTGCGGCATTTTTCAGGAAAGCCCTGTAAAACGGCACATCCTGGGAAATCCGGTCAATGATGACGGCATACCCGCAGGATTCGGCCTGAACAACCTTATCGATGAGGACGGGTTCGGCCTTTATGCCTTTGACGCCCTTGTCATTGATGCGGTCAACAAATGCTTGCGGAAAGGAGCGTTCTTGCCCGAACAGGATTCCGATTTTCTTCATATGGCAATTGGATTTTAGTGTCCGGCGGCAAAGATAGGCAAGATTGTTTAATTGAGGAATTCAAATCCCTTTCGCGCTGCCGATCCGGGATT
Organism: Lewinellaceae bacterium; assembly: GCA_020636325.1. Lineage (GTDB taxonomy): Bacteria > Bacteroidota > Bacteroidia > Chitinophagales > Saprospiraceae > JACJYC01. Next base: position 77,967 of record JACJYC010000016.1, on the reverse strand, counting down.
GAAAATTTTCGTCCATAAATTTCAAAAAAAGTTATGTGGGAAAAATTTAAATTTTAGATTTGTCAGGTAAGAAATAGTGTATCCTGACTGATTGGAGTTTGTCCATCTATTTGTTCATAATAACGGGTTCCCTCGGGAGCCTTTTTTTCAAACTTCAAATCGTAATACTAGTATGAAAAAAGCACTATTTACGCTTCTGTTGCTTCCCGCAACAATGGGTTTATTGCTTGCCCAATCAAAGCCGAAAACCGGCAAAAAATTTCCCTCCTTCATCTCCCTTGAGCAGCCGCAACCTGCCAACCTGCGGAACAACCTGTTCCATACCTACCTTGAGATGAACCCCGAGGATGAGCTCAGGCTTATCCGGACCGAAGCGGACCAGCTTGGGTTTACGCACCAGCGCTTTCAGCAATTCTATAAAGGCGTGAAGGTGGATGGCGCAATCTACACCGTACACGAAAAAGGCGGAAGGATCCTCACCCTTTCCGGCAATTTCAGGGATGTAACCGACCTGGATGTCAACCCGTTCATTTCTCCTGACCAGGCCCTGCAATACGCGATGCAGCATGTCGGCGCCGCCAAGTACGCCTGGCAACCGGGCGGGTTCGACGGGTTTGAAAAGCCGCAAGGCGAGCTCGTCATTTATGCTGATCCTGAGGGCTTGCTACCGGCCAGGCTGACCTACAAATTCGACGTCTATGCCGTTGAGCCCATTTCCAGGGCTTATGTTCTGGTGGATGCGCACAACGGCGAAGTGGTCCGCGAATTCGCCCGCATCCACGAAACCAACGTGCCCGCCACCGGCACCAGCCTGTACAACGGTACGGTCAGTTTTACGGCCGATCAGGTCTCCGCCAGTTCCTTCCGGCTGCGCCAGACAGCTGACGGCGGCGGCGTGCAGACCTTCAGCCTCAACAACGGCACCAATTACAACAGCGCTACCGACATCACCAGCACCTCTGCGTCCTTCAACAACGTCGATAATACGGCCGTTCAAGCCCATTGGGGCGCAGAGCAGACCTATAAGTACTACCTGCAAAACCACAACCGGAATTCCTATAACAACGCCGGCGGCATCCTCAAGAACTACGTCCACTATTCCAACAACTATGTCAACGCCTACTGGGACGGTACGCGGATGACTTACGGCGACGGTAACGGGACCTCCTACGGGCCGCTGGTTTCAACCGACATCACCGGCCACGAGATCACCCACGGCGTTACGGAATATTCCGCTAACCTGGCATACCAACGGGAATCCGGCGCCCTCAACGAGTCCTTTTCCGACATCTTCGGTGAAATGGTCGAATACTTCGCTGAAGGTTCCAACGACTGGCAGATGGGCACCGATATCGGGATCGGCGGCAGCGGCGCCATCCGCTCCATGAACAACCCGAACCTGTACGGCGACCCGGATACCTACGGCGGCGCCAACTGGTACAATCCCAACTGCGGCACGCCGACGCAGAGCAACGACTATTGCGGGGTACATACCAACTCGGGCGTACAAAACAAGTGGTTCTACATCCTGACCATGGGCGAATCCGGCACCAATGACCTGGGCAATGCATACAGCGTGACGGGGGTGGGCCGCACTAAATCCGCAGCCATCACCTACCGCAGCCTGACCACCTACCTGTCGTCGAGCTCCACCTATGCCGATGCCCGCAACGGCGCCATCCAGGCAGCCATCGACCTGTACGGCGCAGGGTCGGCTGAAGTGATCGCTACCACCAACGCCTGGTACGCAGTCGGCGTAGGCGGCGCTTACGGCACGATCTCCTACTGCTCCTCGGCCGGGTCCAACTCCACCTACGAGTGGATATCCAAGGTCACGGTCGGTTCTTTCACCAATAACAGCGGCGCGGCAGGCTATACCAATTTCACGTCCCAGACGATCAACGTGAATGCCGGTCAGGGCTACAGCGTTTCCCTGACGCCGACCTTTTCCGGCACCACCTATAATGAATACTGGCGGATCTGGATCGACTTCAACGGCGACGGCGACTTTACCGACTCCGGTGAGCAGGTCTTTGCAGCCGGCCCAAGCACAACCACTGTCAGCGGCAGCATCAGCATTCCGGCAAGCGCGGCAGGCACCACCACCCGCATGCGCGTGACCATGAAGTACAACGCCGCACCTACCGGTCCATGCGAAACCTTCTCCTACGGCGAAGTGGAAGATTATACCATCGCTATCGCCGCCAGCGGCCCGGATACCCAGGCGCCCTCCGCACCGACCAACCTGAGCGCATCCAATACGACGCAAACCACTACCGACCTTTCCTGGACGGCTTCGACGGACAACGTCGGCGTGACCGGGTACAAGATCTTTGTCAACGGCGTAAATACGGCTACCAGCGCTACCAATTCATACGCGCTGACCGGCCTTACGGCAGCTACGACCTATTCCATTTATGTAACTGCATACGATGCCGCCGGCAATAACTCCGGCGCCAGCAATACCATCAACGTGACCACGCTGAGCAGCGGCGGCGGCGGCAGCACCGAATTACTGGGCAGCTATTTCGAAACCGGCTGGGACGGCTGGGCTGACGGCGGCAGCGACTGTGCGCGGTATTCCGGATCGCGGTCCTATGAAGGCAGCTATTCCATTTATATCCGGGACAACTCGGGCGTGCCTTCTGCCATGACCTCCCCGACCATCAACCTGAGCGGCTATTCGCAGGTCGTTGTTGACTTCTATTTCTATGCTACCAGCATGGAGAACGGAGAAGATTTCTGGTTGCGTTATTCCAGCAATAATGGAAGTACCTGGAGTACGGTGGCTACTTATGCGGCAGGGACCAGTTTTACCAACAACGGATTCTGGCACGCGACGGTTACCCTGACCAGCGCCCAGGTGAGTTTCACCTCCGGAGTAAAGCTCCGCTTCCAGTGTGACGCCAGCGACAATACCGACCTGATCTACATCGACGCGGTTACGGTGACCGCTTCCAACCCGTCTGGTTTTGCAGCGGGTGGAGAAACCCGTCAAACGATCGAACAGATCGACCGGGTGATTTCCGAAAACGCTGGTTTCCTGGAAGATCAGGCGGAATTCCGGTTGTACCCCAACCCGGCTACCGACGAACTCAATATCGAAACACCGGATGCTCTGCGTTCTGTAAGGATCTTTGCCGTTAACGGCTCCCTGATCCAGAACCTGAAGACTTTCGAAAAAGGACAAACCATAGACATTTCCGGCCTGCAGCCCGGCATTTACTTCATTGCCATAGAAACAGACAAGGAAGTGGTCAACAAACGATTTGTAAAACAATAGGATTAAAAATGTTTTGACGGGCAGCTTGTCGCGCGGTTCAAATCGCCCCGGAGGCGGGAGACCATGCGGCAAGCTGCTTTTCTTTTTGTACCGCCCCTTGATCATCCTTATTTCACCTTCTCCTCCCCTGCCCGCCATGTCCTGAAGTATGATCCTATCCTGGGAAAATGTTGCTAAAATCCCTAAATATTCCACCCTAAATCCCAGCTAAATTCACCTTAAATTCTCAAAAAATCCTATCATAATTCACAAAAAAATAATCGAAAATTTCTCAAAAAATTTCGTTTAAAAAATTTAAATATTAGATTTGCCAGTATTACGCCATGTTTATCCGACTGTTTGAAGTTTCGTAAAATTTCTTGTTCATAATAATTATCGCCCTTCGAGGGTGTTTTACAAACTTCAAATCGTAAGCTGGTATGAAAAAAGCACTATTTACCTTGATGTTGCTTCCCGCAACGCTCATTGTGTTATTTGCCCAACCGAGACCAAAAATCGGCAAAAAATTCCCCTCCTTCGTTCAACTGGAACAACCCCAACCCCTTACCCAACGCAACAACCTGTTCAACGCCTACCTTGAAATGGGACAGGACGACGAATTGCGGCTGGAACGCACAGATACCGACAATCTCGGATTCAGCCATTACCGCTACCAACAGTACTACAAGGGCGTGAAGGTGGATGGCGCCATCTACACCGTGCACGAAAAAGGTGGAAGGATACTCACGCTTTCCGGCAATTTCAGGAGTGTATTCGATCTGGACGTGGGCGCGTTCATTTCACCGGACCAGGCGCTGCAATACGCCATGCAGCATGTCGGCGCAGGCAAATACGCCTGGCAACCCGGCGGGTTTGACGGGTTTGAGAAGCCGCAGGGCGAACTCGTCATTTTCGCCGACCCTGAAGGCATCCTGCCCGCCAGGCTGACCTACAAATTCGACGTCTACGCCGTTGAGCCCATCTCCAGGGCTTACGTCTTTGTCGATGCGCACAACGGCGAAGTGGTCCGCGAGTTCGCACGCATCCACGAATCCAACGTACCCGCCACCGGCACCAGCCTGTACAACGGCACCGTTTCCTTCACAGCTGATTTCACCGGCTCCAATTACAGGTTGCGGCAAACAGCCGACGGCGGCGGTGTGCAGACCTACAGCCTCAACAACGGCACCAATTACAACAATGCCACCGATATCACGAGCGGTTCGTCGTCCTTCAACAACGTCGATAATACGGCTGTCCAGGCGCATTGGGGCGCCGAACAAACCTACAAGTACTACCTCCAGAACCACGGCCGGAACTCCTACAACAACGCCGGCGGGGTGCTCAGGAACTACGTCCACTATTCCAATAACTATGTGAATGCCTATTGGGACGGCACCCGGATGACTTACGGCGACGGGGACGGGGTGAATTACGGCCCGCTGGTTTCCAGCGATATCACCGGACACGAGATCACGCACGGCGTTACGGAATACTCCGCCAACCTGGCCTATCAGCGGGAATCCGGGGCACTGAACGAATCCTTCTCGGATATCTTCGGCGAAATGGTCGAATACTTCGCAGAAGGTTCCAACGACTGGCAAATGGGTACCGATATCGGGATCGGCGGCAGCGGCGCCATCCGCTCCATGAACAACCCGAATGCCTACGGCGACCCGGATACTTACGGCGGCAGCTATTGGTACAACCCCAACTGCGGCACGCCTACCCAAAACAACGACTATTGCGGGGTACACACCAACTCGGGCGTGCAGAACAAGTGGTTCTACATCCTGACCATGGGCGAATCCGGCACCAACGACCTGGGCAATTCATATAGTGTATCGGGTGTGGGCCGCACCAAGGCCGCAGCAATCACGTACCGGAGTCTGACCACCTATCTGTCGTCGAGTTCTACCTATGCCGACGCCCGCAACGGCGCCATTCAGGCAGCCATCGACCTGTACGGCGCCGGCTCGGCTGAGGAAATTGCCACGACCAACGCCTGGTACGCGGTGGGCGTAGGCGGCGAATACGGCACCATTTCCTACTGTTCTTCGGCCGGATCCAACTCCAGCTACGAATGGATATCGAATGTGACGGTCGGCTCGTTCAGCAACAGTTCCGGAGCGGCCGGTTATACCAATTTCACGTCTCAGACGGTTAACGTGAATGCCGGACAGAACTACAGCATTTCGCTGACGCCGGGTTTCTCGAGCTCCACCTATACCGAATACTGGAAAATCTGGATCGACCTCAATGCCGACGGCGATTTTACCGACTCAGGCGAGCAGGTCTATGCCTCAGGCGGCAGCAATGCTACTGTCAGCGGCAGCATCAGCATCCCCTCCGGGGCCGCGGGCACCACAACCCGCATGCGGGTGACCATGAAGTACAACGCAACGCCTACCGGTCCGTGCGAAACCTTTGCCTACGGCGAAGTGGAGGATTATACGATCGCGATCGGCGGCGGCGGCGGTCCGGACACGCAAGCGCCTTCAGCGCCGACCAGCCTCAGCGCGTCCAATACGACACAAACCAGTACCGATCTTTCCTGGAATGCGTCCACGGACAATGTCGGGGTAACCGGCTACAACATCTACGTTGACGGGGTCAATGTGGACAATACCGCCTCAACCTCCTATGCATTGGGCGGCCTGACGGCTTCTACCACTTATGCCATTTACGTAACGGCGTATGATGCGGCCGGGAATGAATCCGGTTCAAGCAACACCATCAATGTGACGACCCAGAGCAGCGGCGGCGGTGGCGGCAGCGATGTGTTGCTGGGCAGCTATTTCGAAACCGGCTGGGACGGCTGGGCCGACGGCGGCAGCGACTGCGCGCGGTATTTCGGATCCCGGTCCTGGGAAGGCAACTATTCGATCTACATCCGGGACAACTCGGGGGTAGCTTCCGCCATGACCTCCCCGACGCTCAACCTGAGCGGTTATTCCCAACTGGACATCGAATTCTATTTCTATGCATACAGTATGGAAAACGGCGAGGATTTCTGGGTGCGGTATTACAACGGCAGCACCTGGACAACCGTAGCCGCCTATGCACGGGGTACCAGCTTCAACAACAACACCTTCTACGTGGCAACCGTGACCCTGACCAACGCCGGGTACACCTTCCCGTCGAATGCGCAGATCAGGTTCCAGTGCGATGCCAGCGCCAATAACGACCTGGTTTATATTGATGCGGTGACGGTGACGGCCTCCAACCCATCCGGATTCATGGCCGGCGGAGCGACCCGGCAGACGATCCAGGAACTGGGCAAGGTCGTTCCTGAGGGCAACGCTTTCCTGGAAGGCGACAGCGAGGCGCCTGCGACCCTGTTCCCGAACCCGGCAACGGATGAGCTCAGCATCAATACGACAGATGAACTGCTGGGCGTCCGGATCTTTGCAGCCAACGGCGCTCTGGTCAAAAACCTGAAGACTTTTGAAAAAGGGCAGACCATTGATATCGAAGACCTGCAACCCGGCATGTATTTCATTGCATTGGAAACAGCCGGTGGCGTGATCAACAAACGATTTATCAAACAATAAGCCATTTGCAAGGCTTTGACCGGGCAGCCGGCGGTTCTGAGAACGTTCAGGATCGCCGGCTGCCTGTTTTTCACATAAAGCGGTAATTTTGCGGCCTAAACCAGGACAAAATGTCGCTCGAATTCCGATTAGCCGGCCCGGAAGATATCGAACAGATCCTCGACATGATGGAGGATTTTTATGCTATTGATCTGTATCCGTTCAACCGGGAGGAAACCCGGATAAATGTTGAAAAATTCATCGCCGACCCGGGATTGGGCAGGCTTTGGTTGGTCAGCACCCCTGAGGCTGTTGCGGGGTATGCTGTGCTGACCTTCGGGTACAGTTTTGAATTCAAGGGCAGGGATGCCTTTGTCGACGAGCTCTACGTCGTTCCCGAACAGCGCAGCAAAGGGTTGGGCGCCGTGATCCTTGACTACGTTCTGGACCAGGCCAGAGCAGCCGGCATCAAAGCGGTGCACCTCGAAGTGGAAAAGCACAATGAGAAGGCCAATCGCCTGTACCGGAGCCGGCAATTCGAGGCCCATAAACGGGCATTGATGACGAAATGGCTATAATTTTTTATTCCGTCTCTCCTTCCTGAGCGCCTTTTGTAAAGGAGTTAAAGATCTCTTCATCCGATTTGCCGAGATTTTCCAGCAGGATCTTCGCGTCGCGGGCGAAGTCGTTATCCGGATATTTTGCCAGAAATTCCTCGTAGACCGGCCGGGCGGCATCGATGTTCTTCATGTTGTTATCCAGGGTGAAGGCTTTCATAAACAAGGCAAGGGGCGCCTTTTCATAACCGGGGTACTTGTTGTAGATCCAGTCGAAGAGGTCAATTGCTTTTTCATAGGCTCCGATGGATCCGGCTACTTCACCGGCTTTGTACAGCAACTGCGGAGACTCTTCAGCATTCGGCTGGACAACGGCCAGCATTTCGCAATTCAATATGTAATCATTGGCGGCCTGGAAGTTGACCCGGCCGAGCGAATCGGAGGAAAGCTGTTGCAAAAGCGCGCCCATGCGTTGCGATATCGCGGGGAGGGAAGGGTCGAGTTGATCCGTTTCCGTTTTGGCTTCCTCAAAACCTGGAAAGGCCTGCTTGATGGACTGAAATACGGTAGTGGCGGCTTCTGTCTTTTTCAGGTTCTCTTTCAGGATCGTGCCCAGCAACAGGGCGCTGGCCGGAGTGTTCTCAGAAGCATAATAATCCTTGAGGGCTTGTTCGAGCAGGTCTGCCGCCATCTGGTACCGGCCCTGGCGGTAGTTGACACCCGCTGCCCGGTAAAGAAAGCGGGCGTCCGTGTCGGCATCTTCCGGGTAAGCCGCCACATAAGCCAGGTATTTGTCGATCAGGTTATTGGCGAGTTCTGTACTGGAAGCCGCTTCAAGTTGCGTTTCCATTTGCGCGATCTCCTGTTGCAGTTTTTGCTTATCCGATTGGCAGGATTGTGCCAGGAGCGCTGCGCTGATTAAAAACAATGCAAAAATCCGGTTCATGATCCGTTTTTTTGTGCAAATATACTCCGGGTTTCAGGTTTTTGGTAGTTGTTGATGGGGAGTCGTGAGTTGTAAGTCGTAAGTCGTAAGTTGTAAGTCGTAAGTTGTAAGTCGTAAGTGGTCAGTGGTCAGTTGTCAGTGGTAAGTGGTCAGTTGGGGTAAGGCGATGTTTCGACTTTTCGATGGACGCACGACAGTTGACAGTTGACAGTTGACAGTTGACAGTTGGCAGTTGGCAGTTGGCAGTCGCGTGTCATGGCGGTGTTTCGAGGGACCGTTCAGAATTTTGTGTCAACAGAATTTTCAGCACGCGCAGCGTGTTGAAAATTAAAACTTTGCGTCTTTGCGTCTTGGCGCGAAAACACTATTTTGAACAGTCCCTGTTTCGAGGGCAGCCCAATTAGGAAACAATGCCCCCACCCCAACACCCATGAACAACTTCCCCGATCCAGCGTTTACCCCAAAAACCGGTTTGCACATGTCCAAGATCAATCTTTTCTGGTTTCGCCGCGACCTCCGCCTGGAGGACAATGCCGGGCTTTACCACGCACTGCGCGCAGGTCGCACCGTGCTGCCGGTTTTTCTGTTCGACCGGAATATACTGGACGACCTGGAGGACAAAAAGGATGCCCGGGTGGAATTTATCCACCACGCCGTTGCGGCGCTGCACGGCCAACTCAAGGGCCTCGGCTCGACTTTGCTGGTGTACAGCGGCCACCCAGAGCAACTCTGGAAAGAGCTGTCAGAAAAATATGACATTGAAGCGGTCTTCACCAACAGGGATTACGAGCCTTATGCCTTGGAACGGGATAAGAAGATAGCCGAACTGCTGAAAGGCCGCGGAATCGCTTTTCACACGTTCAAGGACCATGTGATTTTTGAAAAAGGAGAAGTGCTCAAGGACGACGGCAATCCCTATACCGTGTTTACTCCCTACAGCCGGAAATGGCGCGACAAACTGGATTCAGCAGCACCGGTCGACAATGGGTTTTCCGGCAATGCCGGCAACGATTCCTTCTACCTGCAATCCTATCCCACTGCGCAATATTCCGAACATTTCCACAAAACCGCTCCGGCGCCGCTGGTCAGCCTGGAAGACCTGGGTTTTGAACAGACCGGGATGTCATTTCCTTCGACCTCCGTCAGCCGGGGGCTCATCAAGAACTACGATCAAACACGGGATATTCCGGGCATCGAAGGCACCAGCCGGTTGGGTATCCATTTCCGCTTCGGCACCATCAGCATCCGGGAGAAGGCGCGCAAGGCGCGTGAACTGAATGCCACTTACCTGAACGAGCTCATCTGGCGGGATTTTTACAGCATGATCCTGGCTCATTTTCCTCATGTGGCCACCCGGGCTTTCAAACCGGAATACGACCGGATCCAATGGCTCAATAACGAAGAAGCATTCGAACGCTGGAAAGAAGGCCGAACCGGCTACCCCATCGTGGATGCCGGCATGCGGGAGTTAAGTGCAACGGGTTATATGCACAACCGGGTGCGCATGGTCACCGCCAGTTTCCTCACCAAGCACCTGCTCATCGACTGGCGCTGGGGCGAAGCCTGGTTTGCGCGGAAACTGTTGGATTTCGACCTGGCCAGCAACAACGGCGGATGGCAATGGGCGGCCGGCAGCGGCACAGACGCAGCGCCCTACTTCCGGATCTTCAACCCGACCGCCCAGCAGGAAAAATTTGACAAGGACTTCCGATACATCCGCCGCTGGGTCCCGGAATACGGTACCGATCGCTACCCCCAACCCATCGTGGACCATAAAATGGCCCGGGAACGGTGTTTGGAAACCTATAAGAGGGGTTTGGCTTGACCGTTTTAGCGGTAAGTCGCAAGTGGTAAGTCAGTCCGGCAGTTGATTATTTATCGTACGCTTCGAGACTGTTCAAAACAGTGTTTTCACCCAAAGAGACAAAGGTCTGATTTTCAGCAAGCTGCGCATGCTAAAAATCCGGTTGACACAAAATGCTGAACGGTCTCTACGCCTCATCCAGCATCCTCCGTCCGCCAAAGCCCAAAGGCGACGGCGGGCAGCATCAAGCCCCCAGTATCCACCACGCCTCGGCGTGGCAGCATCCAGTATCTAGTATCCAGTATCTAGTATCAAGCATCAAGCCCCCAGCTTACCAATCCCTACGTTGCACTTCGGGCTTAGTAATCTGCCCCAGCATCCTCCGTCCGCCAAAGCCCAAAGGCGACGGCGGGCAGCATCCAACTCACCGCCCCCGAATCCCCCAGGCCGTCGGTACCAGATCGATGTACACCGGCAAATGGTCGGAGTAGCCGCCGTAATAGCGGGTGCCGCCGTAGGTGCGGTTGGGGAGCATCTCGTTCCTGGAATCCTTATACAGCATCCAGTCCTGTTTAAAAATGGTGGGATTGGCGGCGATCAGGGAGCCTGTATTGCAAACCAGCTCGCAGGAAGTGATGATCTGATCGAGCATATTCCAATTGCCGCGGTAGCAATAGCTTCCCAGTCCATCCTTTTTGGCTTTGGCGAAACAGTTGTAAAGGTTTCCGTTCTCGGGTTTGCCTTCCAGCGGGCCTGCCTGCAATGCCTGGGCAATACTTTTGTTGATCGGTTCGTCATTGAAATCACCCATGATCACGATCTTTGCATGCGGGTTGGCGGCCTGCAATTTTTCAACTGCGCCTTTGAGGAAGGAGGCGGCCCGGATCCGGCGCCCTTCGCTGGCTTCCTCGCCGTCGCGCCTGGACGGCCAGTGGTTGACAAAGAAGTGGAGCGTATCGCCGTTTTGTAGCAGGCCGTCCACCTGCAGGATATCCCGGCTGGTGTAATCTGGCTCCGCATCGTCCGGGAAATCCATCCGGATAAAGGAAGAAGAGGTAACGGTAAAAACACCCGGTTGGTAGAGCAGGGCGACGTCGATACCGCGCAAGTCAGGCGATTCAAAATGGGCGAACCGGTATTCAGGGCCTTTGGCGCCCATTTTGCCCGTCAGGTCGGTGAGTACGCGGTCGTTTTCTATTTCGGCCAAACCGATCCAGGCGGGCCATCCCATGCCTTCAAAAACCTGGGTCATGCGGTCGAGTTTGGTCTGGTAGCGCTCCTCGGTCCAGTTCTGCTTGCCCTGGGGGGTAAAATCTTCGTCCAGGGTATTGGGGTCATCGATGGTATCGAACAGATTTTCTACGTTGTAAAAGGCAACCCGAAAGGCGTTCTGGGTGTTACCGATTGTTGCGGCAACGAGAAAAAAACAGGCAAACAGCAATTTTAAGCGGCGCATGAGTGTTGATTTACTTTGAAATAACGCGGAATTAAACTCAGCTGGTATTTCGGCTCCGAACGATGCGATATAAAATTAAAGAATTGTTCTACACCTTGCAGGGAGAGGGCGCCCAATCGGGCAGGCCTGCGGTTTTTTGCCGTTTTACGGGTTGCAACCTGTGGAGCGGAAGGGAAGAAGACCGGTCGGAAGCCGTTTGCCGGTTTTGCGATACGGATTTCCGCGGCACCGACGGGGAAAACGGCGGCCGGTATTCCGCCCAATCGCTGGCGGAAAAGGCCCGTTCCTTATGGCCGGAAAATGCAGGCGGTAAACCCTATATCGTGTGTACCGGCGGAGAGCCCTTGCTGCAACTGGATGAAGCCCTGACGGAAACGCTGCACCGCGCCGGTTTTGAGGTAGCGGTCGAAACCAACGGCACCATGGTACCGCCCCCCGGCATCGACTGGGTTTGTGTCAGCCCGAAGGCGGGCGCCGAGCTAGTTATCACTTCGGGTAACGAGCTCAAACTGGTGTTCCCTCAGTCCGGCGCCGAGCCGGAAAAGTTCGCTGAGCTGGCTTTCGACCAGTTTTACCTCCAACCCATGGACGGGCCCGATACCGAAGCAAACACCCGGCTCACCCTGGCCTATTGCCTGGCGCACCCGCAATGGCGCCTGAGCCTGCAGACCCACAAGATCCTGCATATACCTTGAGGCCTCCGAATGAATTCGGAGGCCATTCAGAGGCCATCCAGGGGCCATGCCGCCTCAATCCTCGATCAGCAGCCCCAGATGTCCCAGGTGGTGGTTGCCGTGCCAGGCGTACAAGGCCGCCACGACGTACAGCGGATAGTGGGTGCCGTATTCCGGATGGATATAGCTTTTCTGCCAATCGGCTTCCCCGATATTTTCCAGCATCAACGACCAGCGGCGGTGCAATGATTCCAGCAGGGCAACAGAAACGTCCACCGGCGAGCTTTTAGCTTCCGGCAGTTCCGCCCAGGCTTTTTCATTGTAGGCTTTGATGGTCGGCGTGTCCTCCGTGAGCGTCCATTTGAACCGGATATAGGCGTTCAGGTGACTGTCGGCCATGTGGTGAACGACCTGCCTGCCGGTCCAGCCGTCGGGTCGGTAAGGCTGGTCGAGTTCGGCGTCCGTCATTTCTCCCAAAATGATCTTCAGTTTTTCGGGCAGCATCCTGATTTCCATGATCCATTCCTTGAGCCGGGCGGGATCGAACGAATCGGGACGCTGAAACTTGCCGATCGGGTATTTCAAATGTTCCATCCTTTTATTTTTATTTTAAAAATATATCCGGTACAAAATTTCAGACTTGACTTATTTGTAAAAATTTTATATCTTTGTCAAGAACCGTGCAAAATCAACTCCATGAAAAAGATTGCTATCAAGTATGGCCTTTGGATGTTCGCCGGTTTCGTTGCGTTCTTCCTGACCATGCACTTGCTGGGGCTCAGCCACCGGTATTTCTTCAGAATTTTCAACGGCGTTTTCCACATTGCCGCCATCTATTACGCGATCCGCGAATATAGGAAGCAAAATGAAGATTCCATCAATAATTACGTTTCGGGCGTTGCGATGGGCGTATACACGTCCGCTGTCGGCGTTCTGGGATTTACAATATTCATGTTGCTTTATCTCGCCTTTGACACCGGGTTCATGGAACACCTCCGTGCGGCTATGCCGATAGGTGAATATCTTAATCCGATTACCGCCAGCCTGTTCATCCTGACGGAGGGAATTGTGGTTAGTCTGATAGGTTCTTACCTGGTAACCCGTGTCATTGATATGAATCTCGCAAACGCCTGACCGCCCGAACGGCAGCATTGCGTTTGGAAGGTTCCGCTTTTGTCTAACGGCGGAACCTTTTTGTTTTGCCCGGACGCCTAAAATTCAAGCATAAGGCCGATGCTGGGTATGACGGTCCCCTGGGCGTCGTTGATCGTCTTCAAGCGGTAACGCTGCGCTGCGAGGTCAGCATCCGGGTTGACGATGACCGGCTCTCCGACCGGCTTGCCGTCCGCATCCAGTTCGCGATCCAGGATCAGCTGGTCGCGGCCCACCGAGTTGCCGGTCAGGTTTTCGATATCGATATAAAGGTTGAGGCTCCATTTTTCAAAGAACCATTTTTTGTCCACCCGGATGTCGACGGTGTTCCCCGCCGTGGTCCGCAGCGTGTTGATCCGGTCGTAATCCGGCAGGCCCCTGCCGTTCCGGTCCCAGCTTTGCACCAGCGAAGAAGCCTCATCAAACGGGGTATACGGCAACCCGGTCTGGAAGCGCCAGTTCACCCCGGCTTCCCAGTTTTTGCCGAATTTTTTGCCCAGGGTCAGGCTCACGATATGCCGGGCATCCCAGGAAGAGGGGACAAAAATGCCGTTTTTATCCTCAAACTCGCTCCAGCCGAGGGTATAGGCGGCAATGCCGTAAAAACCCTTGAACAGCCGTTGCTGAAACAGGAATTCAAGGCCGTAGGTCCGCCCGTTGGATTTGGGAATAGCGGGTTCATTGCCGATCACCCCGAAGTCGCCGCCCAGGTTGGCCAGGGTAACGCTGTCGCGCAACAGGAACGGATAGTCGTTGTAAGCCTTGTAATATCCTTCGAGGCTGAACCTGGAATTGGCCGCCGTATTGAGTTCGACGCCGAATACCAGTTGCGCGTTGCGGATATAGCGGATCTTGTTTTCCTTATTGACGAGTTCACCGTTTTCCTGGTATCCAAGTACCGTGTAGGGCGGCAATTGGTAAAAAATGCCGGTATTGAAATTGAGGGAGAAATGGTCCGTAAGGGCATACGAAAGGGAGGCCCTGGGGGAGAACTGGTCCAGCGGATTGCTCATCCGGGGAGAATAGCTGTTGCCGTCGATCCGGAAGCCGACGGAGGCGGTCAGGCGTTCGTTCAGCCATTTTCTGCCTGCCTGGATAAAGCCGCCGAACTTGTGCATCCCGAATGCAGCGCTGTAATCCACCGTTTGGGGGCCGGCGCCGGTAAAGATCCGGTTGAAGGTCCGGTTGTTGTACTTGACGCGTTCATAGTTCAGCCCGTAGATCACTTTAAAGCTGTTGAAGCGGACATTGCGTTCCACCCGGAATTTGTTCTCGATTTCCTGCGACCTGTATTGCAGGATGAGGTTGCCGGGGTCGGTATCGTCGTTGCGCAGGTACTTGGTCGCTTCGTTGTTGAGCATATTGCGGCTGAGGACGAAGGTCCAGTAGCCGTTCTGGCCGTAGTGCTTGTACACCAGGCCGTTGGTATAACTCCATTGTGGGGCTACGGGGAGCTGATCGAGCAGGAATCGCTGTTCTTCCGTTTCGTCGGCGTCGAGGTTGAGTTTGAACTCGTCAATGGCGCCCAGCCCGATGAAGGAGATTTCGTTTTGCTTGTCGATCTTGTATTTGACCTTGGCCTGGAAGTCGTTGTAGGTCGGCAGGAAGGGCAACCCCAGGGCTTTGAACAAAAACTGGAGGTATGACCGCCTGGCGGACAGCAGGAAAGTGGTTTTATCGGAAAGGGGGCCTTCCAGCATCAAGCCGAAATCGGTAGCGCCGAGGGTAAAATTGCCGCCGAGCCGGTCGTCGCGGCCGTCGCGCTGCTGGAAGTTGAACACCGAGCTCAGGGCATTTCCCCGGTTGGCCGGGAAGGCGCCGCTGTAAAAATCGACCTCCCGGATAAAGTTGACATTGATCAGGCCTACCGGTCCGCCGGAGGCGCCCTGGGTGGCAAAATGGTTGATGTTGGGCGTTTCCACCTCGTCGAGATAAAACCGGTTCTCATTGGGCGCTCCTCCCCGGATGATCAGGTCGTTGCGGAAGGATGCCGTAGAGGTCACGCCCGGCAATGACTGGACCACCTTTGAAATATCCCGGTTGGCGCCGGGGTTGCGCTGAATTTCCGTTACGCCGATGGTGCGGAGGGAAACGGGGCTTTCCTCGGTCTTTTTGAACGGCGGGGCGCTGACCACGATTTCCGCCAATTCTTCCGCAGCGGGTTCAAGCCGAAAGTCGACCACCAGGGGTTTGGCGCTGGTAGCCTGCAATTCATAAAAAACCGCTTCCTGATAGCCGACATAGGTGGCGCGCAAGGCATACAACCCGGGCGTCAGGCCGGTGATTTCGAAATGGCCGTCAATATCCGTCGTGGCGCCGGTTTCCGTGTCCAGCACCAGGATATTGGCAAATGGGATTGGTTCGTTTGTAGCGGCATCGGCTACCGTACCCTTGATGATAGCGGTTTGCGCCGTCAGGCCGGTGAAACAGAACAAAAGGATCAGAAAGGCTGCTGATTTCATGGCGATAGCGGTTGAGACAGTGGCGAAACAATGGAGGGGGGAAAAGGTTTATCCGATTCTTCCGCAAGGAAGGATATAAACTGTTGGTTTACCCGAAACTCCGGAAAGTTATGCTGTTCGACCTTGAGAAGGACCCACTGGAAGTGGAGGACCTGGCCGAAATGCCGGAGTACGCGGAGAAAGTGAGGACACTTTTTCAGGATCTGATAGTACTGCAGCGGAAAATGGGAGATAAGCTGGAATTGGAAGAATTACTGCAGGGGCGGTAAAACCCTAAAAAACCCATTGCGAGTTACAAAAATACCCTTAATTTTGCATGCACAGAACAGCGGGCATAGCTCAGGGGTAGAGCATCAGCTTCCCAAGCTGAGGGCCGTGGGTTCGATTCCCATTGCCCGCTCAACGGCCCATCGATCTGGATCGATGGGCCTTTTCGTTCAGACCTTTTCGGCAACCGGATTGAGTTGTTCCTGGGCCAATTCTTTGGATACTGTTTTCAAAGATTTTTTCTGCACCTTGGCCTTTAGCCAGATCTTCACTTCTCCCATACCCGAGATGGATTGCCCCGAACTGTTGCGTTCGAACTCATCAAATGCTTTTTCAAAGCTCAATAATTTCTTTCTGTGATTGCCTTTGGGGTTTCGAAGTTTTTTGAGATTGCTCAGAACCATTTTTTCAAAAGCCTTGTAGTGCTGCGATCTTTTATACTGGTGTATGGCGGAAGAGGTTTTGTAGCTTTGAAAGCGTTCATCGATGTTCAATTCGTAAAGGATGATCAATTCAAGCATGGAGGCCGTCAGCTTTACCTCGTTACCCTGGGCTTTCGGCAAAGCGTGGATCTTGTCGACGCGAACCTGGCTTTCATGGTACTGTTCATTGAAAAAATAGGAAATAAAGCAATCAAACTGTATCCAGATCAAAGCCCCGGGTCTCATTTTTTCCTCTATGCCGGGTTGTGCGAGCCAATGCTCCACTTCCCTGGTGAGCGTCATGGCTTTATCTATTTCACCGGTGTTCAGCAACAAGATGTATTGCAACTGGACCAGGCGTTCGTAATCGGATACCACTTCCGACGAGGCGTTCGGTCCGATGCTGCCGGAAGTCGATTTCATCAATTTCTTGAACCGGTTGATATAGGTTTCGAATTCTTTTAAATCTTGCAGGGCATGGTTATAAACCAGGTAATTGTAAATGGCAACCTTAAACCTGACCGGGTCAATCTCAATAAGGTGGTCATAGTTTTCCCAGGTTTGTATGACTTTTTTCTGGTAAAATACCATGCGCTCCTTGTTGCCGTCCAGCAAATGCCGGAAAGATAGCAGGGAATACAGGTAGATCTGGGCATTAAATGTGACGGCCTTTTCGGACTGGGTCAGCAGTTCGTTTTCAAAAATGGCCTTGATCCTGGCCTTCGAGTCCTTGATCTCCGTCCGCGACTTGTATAAAGCCAGCAGGTCGAAATACAATTGTTTGTACACGCTTTCCAACCTGAGGTTTTCTACCGCCCTCGCTTTTTCCTGTTGCGTATGCATGTAGTTCTCAAACCATTTCTTTTTATCAGGTGGATGTTGGGCATTCAGGCGGATCATCCGGTCCAGGATTTCTACCAGCAGCGGAAGGTTTTCATATTTTTCAGCGAGTTTTCTGGCTTTGACCAGGCGTGACAATGCTTGAGCGAACAACCCTTTCTTTTCCAGATTTATGGATTCCGAAATCCAGTTGGTGATCCTCACTTCGGGCTCCTGCTGGTCCTCCCTGCTGTATCGCAAAGCCTTCAGGATATGGTTGTACAGGTGATTTTTGACAACCGGGTATTGATTTTGGGCCACCAGCGCCCCTTCTTCCAGCTTCAGCCTGACAACCTGCTCCAGGGCATGATAATCCACCGCTGTACCCGGCTCCGGCAACGCCTGATCGACGGCGTCAAATAAGTATTCATATTGTTTGGTACCGCTTTGAAGGGCAGAAAAAAGGCGGAAATAGCGCTTCTCACTCTGCGACATTGAAGCGATCAACTCAAATAAAGCACCCGGCTGGTTCATAAGCAAAATTGTGCAGGCAAAGATAGCCCCATTCTTTCTATCCGGAAATTATTCAAAATTGGGTTTTTAATTTGAGGCCAAATTATAGTAAAACGCTTATCGTTTTGCACCCTATTTTTGCCCTCATGATCTTCATACATAAATCAGTTTAACTAGTTCAGTTAGGCAGCTTTCCCAAGATGGATTCAACCCCCACCCCGATCAGCCGATAAAACTACGCATAGATCCCTTTTATTCAAAACTAACACTCAACACTATGGCAACGATCATGGTAGCAAAAGGACCAAGCCTCACGTCTTTAACCATGTTGTACGAAATCAGTTTCGGCAACTCGTATACGTCACTTAAGCTGGACCCCGTAGTTACTGGCCCAAGCTATTCCTACACGCTACGAAACGGCCCCGCTTTTTTATTGAATGTCGCGTATACCGGCAGCGAATGGCAACTGTCCATGACAGACGGCCAGAGTTTGAGCAGCCCGGATATCACACATACCTCCGATGTATCAGATTCTCCTTCCATTGATTTCGAAACCAACACGTCCGGAAACCTGATCGTTACCGGTGCTGATATTGATTGGGGCAAAGCATTTGAATTACCTTTCGAGGACGGTAACAAATTGAAGGTTACCCTGGATCAAGTCAATGATACCATTATTTTTGAGGGTTTGACCCCATAATCCTTGCACCGAGGAACGGCAGTTCGGGCTTTTTTAATACAGGGATTTGAACCAAAAAGGCATAGGTTGGATTTATATTAGCAGAGCGTTTACTTCTATTTAGTTCATAATGTTAACCCCTTGAGTATGACCAATGAAAACATTGAAATGCGCCTCAAAGCCCTTGAGGACCAAATGAACAGCCTTTTGCACGCGGACAGGCCTTTTTCAGAAAATTTTGCCATTCAGGCCCGAAAAGAGCTTTTACTGCACGCTCCTTCACTCCAAATCGAAGCCGAACGGGTAAACATTGACGGTGAAGTTTTTGCCAAACTCAGCTACAGCAAAGCATTAACCTGGGTGTCAGGGCAGGACAAGCTCAAGCTGATCCACAAGAACCGGGGGTTTCCCGTAATCGTATCTTTAAAGGGCGCCCTCGCGGAGGTTCGCCTCTTCATTGACCATTCCGATAATTTCTGGTATCTCCACGGCCATTCTTCAGGAAACAAATCGCTGGAAGTGCAGGTCGTCTGTGTTGGAAAAGTCGGAGAAATAATTTGATGGGCGGTCGCCGCCAAAATCCCTAACTTTGCTGCCAGAAACCAACAGGTATGGGATTCAGAGCATCCGTCATCAAGCCTATAGCCAAAAAAATCGCCCGAAACATTGACCGCTGGTCGGCTCAGCCCATAGCCGCTCAGCAAGCTGTATTTGATCAACTGGTCGGCAAAGGCGCCCAAACTGCCTTTGGTCAGGATCACGGGTTGGATAAAGTCCGCAATTACGAAGCCTTCAAAGCGCAAGTGCCCATCCGGGATTACGAAGATCTGCGCCCTTATATCGACCGCATCAAAGCCGGCGAAAAAAGCGTGCTCTGGCCCGGTAAACCCGCCTATTTCGCCAAAACTTCCGGCACGACGTCCGGCGTCAAATATATTCCGCTGACCAAAGACAGCCTGCCCAACCATTTCGGTTCCGCACGCAATGCCCTCTTCAACTATTATGCCCGCACCGGCAAAGGCGGCTGGCTCGACGGGAAAATGATCTTCCTGTCCGGCAGCCCCGAATTGGACCGGGTAGCCGGCATACCTACCGGCAGGCTTTCCGGCATTGTCAACCACCAGGTCCCCTCCTGGCTGCGCACCAACCAGTTGCCATCTTACGCCACCAACTGTATCGAAGAGTGGGAGGAAAAACTGGACCATATCGTGCGCGAAACGCTGACACAGGATATGCGCCTCATCAGCGGCATACCGCCTTGGGTACAAATGTACTACGAGCGGCTGCTGGAACAATCCGGCAAGCGCACCATTCGCGAGCTCTTCCCCCGCTATGAGGTTTTCGTCTACGGAGGGGTCAATTTCGAACCTTACCGGGCCAAACTCGAAGAGCTGGTCGGCGGCCGTATCGACAGCGTGGAAACGTATCCGGCATCTGAGGGCTTCATCGCGTTCCAGGACAGCCAAACCGAACCCGGGCTGCTGCTCAATGCCCATTCCGGGATCTTCTTCGAATTCATACCCGCCGACGAAATTTTCAAGGATTCCCCTACCCGGCTATCCCTGTCGCAGGTGGAAACCGGCGTCAATTACGCCATCATCATCAACAACAATGCCGGCTTGTGGGGTTACAATATCGGCGATACGGTCGAATTCGTGAGCACAAAACCCTACCGGCTCAAAGTGACCGGCCGCGTGAAGCACTATATCTCTGCTTTCGGCGAACACGTCATCGGGAAAGAGGTCGAGGAGGCTATGCTGGCAACCGCCAGGGATCAGGGCGTCAAGATCGTCGAATTCACGGTGGCGCCCCAGGTGAATCCACCGGAAGGCGGCTTACCCTACCACGAGTGGTTTGTGGAATTTGACCAATTACCTGACAACCTCGATGCCTTCGCCGCTTTGCTCGATGACAAAATGGTGGGACAGAACATCTATTACCAGGACCTGATCGAGGGCAATATCCTGCGTAAACTCGTCATCAGGCCGCTGCAACGCGACGCGTTCAGGGAATATATGAAATCGGAAGGGAAACTCGGCGGCCAGAACAAGGTCCCCCGCCTGAGCAATGACCGGAAGATCGCAGAGGGGCTTCAGCCGTATCGGATCGGAAGGTAGCCGATATTATTCGTTTTTCTTCAGTATACCGTTGACTTCTTCAACAGATAAACCAACCAGATCCGCTATCACTTCAATATCGATTCCTTTTTTCTTTGCATTCAGGATAACCTGAGATCTTGCCAGCTCCAGGCCTTGTTCACGACCTTGTTCAAGGCCTTGTTCACGACCTTGTTCAAGACCTAGTTCCCGGCCTTCTTCAAGACCTTGATTAAGCCCCTGTTCACGGCCTTCTTTCTGGGCTCTTTCCAGTAAAAGCTGTTCAATACCCATAGTATAGTTTTTTCCGGTTATCGTTTCCAGTTCTTTCTCAAAAATAAGAAAATGTTCTTTATTGTAAAAACTCCGCTTCCGAATAAAAGAACCGAAGAAAATCATCAAAAAGATCCTCCAGGATCCCTTTCCAGAGTGTATCGTCGCGTTTCATTATGGGTTTTATTGGTCAAATATAAATTATTTTTTTCAAAAAAAATTAATAAAAACAAATAATATTTAAAGTATTTCTGCGTAACTCCACTGCTTTCAAAAAATATCTTGCCGCTTGTAAAAAAAATCCAGACACATTTTAAGTAAAATTATATATTTAAAAATTTACAAGTACCTTGCTCAGCAAAGCCGTAATACGCTTGCAACTTCAGAATCTTATCATATCCCTAAAAAAACGAAACGCATGTTCTCGAAAAACACCTGCCTGATTTCAGCCCTCCTTTTCTTTATTCCAGCAGCTGTTCACCTTTCAGCCCAGGACTATATTCTGAACGGCGATGCGGTCGATCTCGGCGGAGAATGCTTCCAGCTCACCCCCGACTCCACCTTTAAAACCGGGGCCGTCTGGTACCAGGAAAAGATCAGCCTGGAGCATAACTTCACCATCCGGTTCAACGCCAACTTCGGCGACAAGGACTCGCTGGGGGGTGGCGGCATCGCTTTTGTCCTCCAACCTGTTTGCCAGGGGCTTGGCGCAGGCGGCAGCGGATTGGGTTACGGGGGAATAAACCCTTCAATAGCCCTCGAATTTGACACCCACTCCGATCCCGAAAACAATGACCCCGTAATCGATCATTATGGCATGACCAAAAACGGCATTACCGATCACTCAGATAACACGGGCGCGCTGGGCGGCGGATTTTCCCTCTTTAACCTCGAAACGGGGCAGGATTTCCTGATCACCATTTCCTACAATGCAACCACCAAATACCTGCGGCTCCTTATCGACGGCTTCAATTACTTTTCCCATCAGGGAGACCTGTCATCCTATCTGCTCAACGGCATTACGGAGGTTTATTGGGGATTCACGGCCGCTACCGGGACAACCTCCAACCGGCAGACCGTCTGCATCGATTTTACGGACTTCGAACCCATTACACCCTACACTGTTTCAGCCCCGGGTACGCCGGGTTCTTCCGACGGCGGAATCGACCTGGACCTTTCCAACGGTTACGGACCTTTTACCTTTATGTGGAGCAACGGCGCAACTACCGAGGATCTCACAGGTATCCCCTCAGGGACCTATACCGTGACGGTCACGGATGCCTACAATTGCGCCAGCAAGTACACGATCACGGTCGTCAGTGATCCGGACCTCACACCGCCGACCATCATCTGCCCGGAAAACATCCTAGTAGAGTCGGACCCCGGGTTGTGCGCAGCGGCAGTGGCCTACGAACTGCCCACCGTAACGGATAATGCCCCCGACCCCACCCTGGCGCTGGAGGCCGGACTGGGCAGCGGTGCGGTCTTCCCGGTCGGCGTTTCCACGGAATACTACAGAGCCAAAGACGGCAGCAACAACACCGCCGTCTGCAGTTTTACGATCACGGTTGAGGATAAACAGGCTCCGGCGATGGCTTGTCCGCAAGCGAGTTACGGGAGTTGCGGCATGCCGGTCACCCCCGACATTACCGGCATGCCGGCAGTCAGCGACAACTGCGATCCGTTGCCGGAGCTGTTGTATTCGGATTCGCTGATCTACGGGAATTGCGCTTGGGAATGTGTCACGGAAAGGACCTGGGAAGCTGCCGACCTTTTCGGGAACCGGCAATCCTGCAAACAATACATCACGCGGACGATCCAACCGATGATCGACGAAGCGCTGGCCATGGGCCCCATTGTATTGGGCGCCTGGAGCCATACCCTGACCATCGACCAAAACGCCGCAGCCTGCCTGGGGCTATGGATGCCCGCCCAACCGGGCCCGGCAGCTGCTATTCCGCGCCGGGGTCATCACGCGGTCAACCTGGAGGACTGCCTGCCCGGCCCGGTTCCGGTCAACGCCTCCGGACAGCTCACGAATCCTTTGCTGGAACAGGCGCTCCTCCTCGCCCTTGAATTGCGATTGCATCCCGGTCTGGGGCAATCCCCCCTGAGCGAATTCGAATGCGATTTCCACCCGGTGCTTTTCCAGTACATGGGCAAGAATCCGACCCTTACCGACCTGTTGCGGTTGGCCAATAATGGCCTGGGTAACATAATCGGTCCACCGCACCTCGCGTTTATAGCGGATGCGCTGACCTGCGTAAACGGCGACATCGGATTGTGCGAGACGCCGGAAACCAAACCGGCGCAAGTCATTGGATCGCCCCTCGTTCAGGCTGTTGAGCATGATTTTTCAACGCCGCCGGAGTTATACCCGAATCCTGCGGATGGGTTGTTCTATCTGAGCGGAATGCACAGCCGCAACGGGTCCGTTCACATTGCAGTCTGGTCGGCGCAAGGCCGCCTCGTCCGGCAATTGGAGATCACGGATGCGCATGAAGAGCCTGTCGCGATTGACCTGACAGGCGAGCCGGCCGGCATTTATTGCATTTCCGTCATTGAAGGGACCCGGCCGCCCAGGACAGCGAATATTGTGTTGACCGGACGATAATCATTGGATGACCGGACCGGCATCAGGCGATGCGGATGCCCATGTTCTGCATGAGCAAGGTAGCATTGAAACTTTTGCTTACGCCTCTTTTCAGTTTGTAATCGAAGAAAAGTTCGCCGTCGCGGATCTCGACCTCCATGCACAGGTTTTCGATGGCGCCGCCGGCATCGGCCTCCAGGGCGCCGAGTTCCAGGTCATGGGTAGCGATCAGCCCTGCGCCGCGGCTTTGGATAAGCTGCCGGATAAGGGCCTTGGCGCCTGTATGCCGGTCAACCGAATTGGTTCCTTTCAGGATCTCATCCAGCAGGAACAGGACAGGCAACTGATCGGTTTCCGGCGCCTGAGCGGCTTCCACGCATTCAATGATCTGCTTGAGGCGCTTCAACTCGGCATAAAAGGACGAGGCGCTTTCATGCAGGGCATCCTGGGTGCGCATGCTGGTATACACCTGCAGCGGTTTCAGGAATAATTCGCGGGCGCAAACCGGCGCACCGGCCAACGCCATGACCGCATTGATGCCAACGGTGCGCAGGAACGTGCTCTTGCCCGCCATATTGGAGCCCGTGATCAGCTTGATATGGCCGTGCAGCGGCAGGCCGATATCGTTTGACACCCTTTTCGAGGGGTGAATCAGCGGGTGCCCGAGTTGAACAGCTGACAACCTCGCCTCCGGATGCAGGACCGGCAGGGTCCAGTCGGGATTATTGTACCAGGCATTGGCCAATCCGGCCAGAGCCTCCATTTCCGCCAGGGCGTCGAACCACAACGGCAGGCGGCCCTTTTCCTTTGATTTCCATTTCTCAAGCCTGTAAACCCATTGCAAATCCCAGACGGTCAACAAATTGAGAAAAACCGCAAACACATTATACCGTACATTCAACTGGGCGATAATATAAGAAAGCTGCCGGGTGCGGCGTGAGGCGGTTTCGTTCCCTTCCTGAAAAACGGCTTTCAACCGGTTCAAGCGGGGCGCTTTCCATTCGGGCGCCGTTTCGATCCGGTGGATCAGGCGGCTGTAATAATTCAGCACCTCGGCTGCTTTAGCGGTATGCTCGTGGGTTTTGGTCACTTTTTTGACCGTTCGGGATAAAGCCCAAACCGAAGGGGCCAGAAACCAGATCGCCGCTTGCCAGGGCCATACGAATATCCACAATACCATACCGGTCAGTACCAGGGCGGGGGCCAGCACAAGAGCAGCCGTCAACCATCGGTTGCCCAGGACAAACGGCTTTTCTTCCATCCAGGCATCCAGCGCCAGCAGGTGCTTCGGATTGTCGTTGGTGTCCAGTCCGGTTGCCTGGAAGGCCTGGCGCCAGTCCAGTGCATCCCGCAATTCCGGTAATGCGGCCTGCCGGGCTGCTATCTCCGTTTCATTCGTCGGGGTAGCAAGCCATTCTGCGAGCTTCTTCCGCCCTACCGAAGTGGTTGCCCTGTTGAGGTATTGATAGAGGGAATATTCCCCGAAGATATCGAGATCAAATAAATAAGGATGCGATGGGCCCATCCATTCCTTTCCTGGATAAAAAACAGCATAATCTCCATCCAGTACAGCATTTTCCCAGGTATTGATCCTGCCCTGGCGTTCGTTGAACCGCGCCGCTTCCAGTATCCCGCTATGCCAGACGACAAACCGGTAAAAAGCTGCCAGGAACATTGCCACAAATCCGACGCCCACTCCCCAATGGAGACTGAAGCAATAAATAGCTACCCCTACGGAAACAATGAATATCAACAACCGGACCACCGATAATTGATTGTACCGGCGCTGTAACTGGAGTGCAGTCTTCTCGAAGGCTGCACTCCGTTGCTGGTATATTCCTCCTAATTCGTTCATATGCATATTTCAAAAATAAATGGCCCCCTCTCTCCCCCTCTCACCCTCTCTCGCCCTCTCTCACCCTCTCGCCCTCTCACCCTCTCACCCTCTCGTCCTCTCCCCCTCTCACCCTCTCACCCTCTCACTCTCCCTAAACCCCTCCCGTATGCACAACCAAAATCCGGCTGCCCGGCGAAAAATAGCCATTTTTAATCAGGTCAAAAACGGCGAAAAAGGCTTTTCCCGTATAGATGGGTTCGATCGGGATGCCATAATTCTGTTGGAACTCTTGAATAAAAGCTGTTAATTCCGGTGTTTTTTTGGCGTATCCCCCGAAGGTATAATCGAAATTCACGGACCAGTTCCCGGTCTTTTCATCTCCCCCCGCAGCATCGCGGATTGCGTCCGGAATAGCGGGGTCGCTGACTACAGCAACCGCCGTCAGGCGCGCCGCTCCGTTCAGTCCGGCCGCAATACCGGCAGCAGTGCCGCCCGTGCCCGCGGCAAGGAGCCAATGGTCCGGGTTCCAGCCCAGTAGTTGTTCCGTCTCTCCGACCAGTTCAGCAGCGCCCTGGACAGCCAGTTCATTGGTACCGCCTTCGGGCAACAAATAAACGTCGCCGAACCGGTTGATCAATTCGTTTTGAAAACCGGATTCATTCCGGCGCCGGTAGGTCGTCCGGTCCAGGTAATGCAGTTCCATACCGCGCTCACGGGCCAGTTGCAAGACCGGGTTGAGCGGTCCAGCGGGTTCACCCCGAATGATGCCGATCGTTTTGAAACCGAATAAAAACCCTGCGGCGGCCACGGCGGCGATATGGTTGCTGTACGCCCCGCCGAAGGTGAGCAAAGTCTCCTTTCCTGAACGGGCTGCAGCCTGAAGGTTGTATTTGAGTTTACGCACTTTATTGCCGCATAGTTCCGGCGCCTGGGGAAACCGGAGCAGGTCGTCGCGTTTCACCCAAAGGGTTACGCCGGTCTTTTCCAGATCCGTCGACAACGTCAATTGTTGCACCGGACTGGGCGGGAGGTCAAATGCGTCCACAGAAAAAGCCATAAACTTGATCGCCTTTCGGTTTTATCCGGCAAAGATAGCATTGGTAGGAGTAACCGCTCTTTCGCATCTCTGGATTTCAACATTAAACCTGTTGATTCGGAAATTTTGATCTCAATTACGATGCAGCCTGTATGGTTGAGGAGGCGGAATGACCTGAATTTGCAGGGTAATTATTAACTTGGAAGCCAAAACCAACTTACGGCCAACATGAAAAAAAATAACGCTTTCATTTGCGTGTTATGCCTGTTAGTCCTGTCTGTAATTCCGGGTTACGGCCAGAAGAAAAACAAGCAGCAACCACCGCCCAATGCTTCAACCGTTGACCAGACCACCCGGATCGATCCCGCACCATTCAAAGCGCTCCGCTGGCGCAATATCGGCCCGTTCAGAGGCGGGAGATCCAATGCAGTTTCCGGCGTACCGGGCAACGACCAGGTCTATTTCACCGGTTATACCGGCGGCGGCGTCTGGAAAACGGAAGATGCGGGCGCTACCTGGCATAATGTTTCCGACGGGTTCTTCAAAGCGGGTTCCGTAGGCGAGATTGCCGTTTCGGAAGCCGATCCCAATGTCATTTACGTCGGCATGGGTGAACATGCCGTGCGGGGCGTGATGACTTCTTTCGGCGACGGGGTTTACAAATCCACGGACGGCGGCAAAACCTGGAGCCATATCGGCCTGGAAAAAACGCGCCACATCGCCGATATCGCCGTTCATCCGCAAAATGCCGACATCGTGTTTGTCGCAGCTCAAGGCGCCCCCCACGGCCCAAGCGAAGACCGCGGCATCTACAAATCCACCGACGGCGGTCAGACCTGGAAAAAAGTGCTCTATGTCGATGAGAATACAGGCGCCTCCAGCCTGAGCATGGATATGACCAACCCCCGGATCCTGTATGCCGCGACCTGGCAACACCGGCGTTATCCCTGGAAAGTGGAAAGCGGCGGCCCGGGTTGCGCCTTGTGGAAATCCACCGATATGGGCGAAACCTGGAAAAAGATCACCGACGGCCTGCCTGACGCGGTGGGCAAAATGGGCATTTCCGTATCCAGGGCCAACCCCAACCGGGTGTTCGCTATCGTCGAAGCGGAAAAATCCAAGGCGGGGCTTTACCGTTCCGACAACGGCGGCATGAAATGGACCCTTTTGTCCAATGACCAGGACATCACCTCCAGGTCCTGGTACTATATGGAAGTGTTTGCCGATCCCAATGATCAGGAAAAAGTGTATGTGCTCAATGCACCGATCATGCGTTCCATCGACGGCGGCAGGACCTTCAATAATGTCAACGTCGGCCACGGCGACACCCACGATCTTTGGATCAATCCGCAGAACAGCAATAATATGATCCTGGGTGACGACGGCGGCGGAGAGATCTCTTTCAACGGCGGCGACAGCTGGTCGACGCTCAATAACCAGCCGACCGCCCAGTTCTACCGGGTCAACGCCGATAACACCTTTCCCTATAAGGTCTACGGCGGGCAACAGGACAACACCTCAGTGGTCATCGCCAGCCGGAACAACAGCTTCGGCATTTCCGAGACCGACTGGACCACCGGCCCCGGCTGCGAAAGCGCTTATATCGCTTTTGACCCCGACAATCCCGTTGTCCTGTACGGCGGTTGCTATCAGGGGCTTATCGAGGCGCTCGATACCCGGACAAGGGAGGTCAAGGACATCATGGAATATGTGTCGCTTAACCTGGCGATCAAGCCCAAAGACATGAAATACCGGTTTAACTGGAACGCGCCGATCGTTGCGTCACCGCACGACCCCAATACGATCTACCACGCCGGCAACGTCGTTTTCAAAACCACGGACGGCGGAATGAACTGGCAGAAGATCAGCCCCGATCTGACCCGGAATGAAGCCGCCAAACAGGAGGACGGCGGAGGTCCGCTGACCAATGAAGGGGCCGGGGGCGAGAACTACAATACCATCTACTACCTGATCGAATCGCCCCTTGAAAAAGGCGTTATTTACACCGGCAGCGATTGCGGCCTGGTACACGTCACCCGCGACGGCGGTCAAAGCTGGCAGAATATCACCCCGGCGGGCCTGCCTGAATGTATGATCCAGTCCATCGAGGTCTCCCCTCACGACAAGGGCACCGCTTATATCTCTGCGACACGCTATAAATTCAATGATTTCTCCGCCTTATCCTATAAAACTACCGACTACGGTAAGACCTGGATCCGGATCGCCGATGGGATCGATAAAGACGACTTCCTCAAGGTGATCCGCGAGGACAAAAAAGTACGCGGCTTGTTGTACGGCGGCGCCGAACGCGGTTTCTACCTGTCCAACAACGGCGGAGAAACCTGGGCGAAATTCCAGCTCAACCTGCCCGTAGTCCCGGTGACCGACCTGATCATTCGCGATAATGATCTGGTGGCAGCTACTGCAGGCCGTGCTTTCTGGATACTCGACGACCTGGGCGCCCTTCAGCAATCCCTCGGCGTACCTGGAAAAGAAACGGTGAAATTGTACACGCCGAAAAAGACCGTTCGACTCAGCGGTTTCATGCCGCCCTGGCTGGATCAAATGCCGCCGGGACTGGGCCAGAATCCGATGAACGGGGTCATTCTGACCTATTACCTCGCCGAAAAGGCCGATTCCAATGCCGCTACCCTTGAAATCCTGGATGCGAAGGGGGATGTGATCCGGGCCTATTCCAGCAAGAAAGACGAAAAATTCAAAGGCTATCCGGGTGGGCCGCCGCCACCGCAAACCATTCCGGCGCAGGCCGGCATCAATCGCTTTGCCTGGGACTTTCGGCTGGAAGGGTTGCCCGGAGTACCCGGCACTTACCTTTACGGCGATTTTCAGGGGCACCGGGTAGCGCCGGGGCAGTACAAAGCCCGTCTTTCCTATAAGGACCAGACGTCTGAAACGGCATTTGAGATCGTTTCCGATCCGAGAGCCTCCTTTAGTTCTACCGACTGGGCCAACCAGCAAACTACACTCTCCCGGGTGGAGGATCGAATCCGCGACATCCACGGAGCCGTCAATCGTATGGCCCGGATCAAAAAACAGATCGAAGGCTACAATGAAGCCATGGAAGGAATGTCTGATGGCCAGGAAATGATCGATGCCGGTAAGAATCTGATCAAAAAGATGGAGGAATGGGAAGCCAACGTGGTGGAAAGGCGGCAAAAAAACTTCCAGGATGTGATCAACTGGCCCAGCAAGCTCAATGCCGAGTTCTTCGCGCTGCGCGCCTCCATGGACGCTCAGGATCCACGGGTCACGCAAGGGGTTCGCGACCGGCTCGCTGATCTGGAAGCCCAATGGACAGGGTTCAAGGCAGACCTGGAAAAGCTGCTCGCTGAAGACATAAAAGCGTACAATGAGCTGTTCCGGAACCGCAATATCCCGGCATTGATCACGGATCAGTCGGGAGAATAAAAACGGAATGGTCGCAGGCCCGATTGGATCTTCCGATGCTGCGGGCCTGCGACCCCTTACAGCCGTTTTGTTCTAAAGGAGCTTTCGCGCAAGAAAAAACTTACTTCCCACTAGCTAAGGCACAATATTAGGTCGAAATGGAATTGCCCGGCATCCGCTTTTTGGAAACCACCCTATCGGACAAAATGAGTAAAGGGTAAGACTTTATAATGGGTAACAATGTAATTTCGAATGAACAATCGTTTTTTTTCAAAACCATTGTTCAATTTCTTTACTACATATGGATCATAAGGATACATAAGAAAAGCCGATTGCAATTGAAAGCTGCCGGAAGCCTTCGCAAGGAGTTCTTCCGGCAGCGTATAAACGTCGATTAATGAATAACAACCATTTTTTCGGAAAACATTATTTCACCAACGAAGGCCGCCACATCCGACCTATCCTTCGGCTGTACTCAGTCACCCAACTTACAACTTCCAACTTACGACTTACGTCTCATGACTTCCAACTAAAATCCTTAGCTTTGCGCCGAATTAACCAAATTGCATGAAAAATTTATCCCTGATCCTCAATGCCGTTCTTTTACTGGCGGTCATATACCTGTTTTACGCCCATTTTTCGGGCCCTAAGCCCGTCGCGGCTCCGGCGGAAGCCAAAACCGAAACCGCGGCGCTGAACGTGGTTTATGTACGGGAAGACACCTTGTTGAACCAGTTCAAGGATTTCCATGAAAAAATGGAAACGCTGAACAATAAGAAGCAACAGGCCGACGCCAGCCTTCAATCCCGCGGCCGCGCCCTGGAGAAGGAAGTGGCCGGCATACAGGCCAAAATCCAGCAAGGCCTTTTGACGCCCAACCAGATCGCCACCGAAGAGCAGCGTATTGCCCAGAAGCAACAGTCGCTCATGCAGGAAAGCGACAAGATTGCCCAGGAGATCATGTCGGAGACCCAAACCCTCAACAATGAGCTGCAGGATAAGGTCAAGGCGGTCCTTGAAGCATTGCGGGACGAAATGGGCTACGATTATATCCTCAACTATGGGCCGGGTACCGGGGTGTTGATGGTCAACGACAGCCTCGACATCACCTCCATCGTCCTTGAGCGGCTGAACCAGGCGAAGAAGGAAGGGGAATAGATCCCCTTTCAGGCCAGTATCCCGTTTTGGAGGGCATAAAGCACCAATTCCGGAGAAGAATTGATCTTGAGCTTTCGCATGATGTTCTTGCGGTGGGTGTATACGGTATGGGTGCTGAGGTGCAACTCGCTGGCAATCTCTTTGGCGATCAACCCCTTTGCGACCAGCCGGACAATTTCCACCTCACGGGGTGAAAGCGGGGTCGGGGCGCAACTTTCCTCTTCGTTGCGGGAAAAAGTGCGTTCCAGTACGTAATCCAGTATCCTGGTACAGAAGAATTTCTCATTCTTGGCGGCGGCAGCCACGGCGTCAATGATCTCCTCCTCTTCGCAGGTCTTGGTCAGGAAACTGTTGACGCCGAATTCCAGCACCTGAAAGATGCTCGATTTCTCATTGTCCGCGCTGATGACCATGATGTTCACCATCGGAAATTCCCGCCGCAACCGGCCGATCGTCCCTTCATCAAAATACCCCGGCTGCTTGTAATCCAGCAGAACCACCTGAGGTTTCAATTCCGGCAGCATATCGAACAACTCCTCCTCGTCCCGCGCCTCGCCCAGAATCTGTATCTCAGGATGGGCGCTCAGCAAATGCCGCAACCCTACCCTGACCAGGTATTGTTCGTCAGCTATCAAAACGGAAATCGGATGTTTCATATGCCAGGCTTTCTCGATTCAGCTTCAAAAATAAAAAGAAAACCGATGCCAACCAAGCTTATTTAGACTTAATTCAAATAAGGTCGGCTATCTTTCAACCATTTCCATCACCAACCGGAACCCTACCCGAGGGTTGGGCAGCTCGTATTTCTGGCTGAGGTGAACCGCGCTTTCCCCGGCCACCGTATCCCAACTCCCTCCTTTCAAGGCGCCGGACCGGGTCATTTCGCAGACGTTGCCCACCATATGGAACATGCCGAGTTTGTTGGCTTTTGAGCCGTCCACCTTCATGGTCACGGGCGCTTTGCCGGCTTTTCGTTTTGCTGCTCCCGTCCTCAGGTTGGCGGTCATATTTTTCTTGCTTTTCTTCTTGGCGCTCTCCCTCGGATCAACGGAATAGGCCTGCGCTGAGAGGGCGATCAGTTTCCATTCAGCTTCCGACGGCAGGCGAAAAGCCACACTGGGGAAGGTGCGGTTTTCCTCCTTCATATAACGGTCGGTCAGCCAGGCGCCGTATGCCTGGGCGGCTTCCAGGGATATATTCACAACGGGATAATCGCCGAATTTCTTATCCAAATGGTAATTTTCCGCCCAGAAACCGGCGTCTTCCAGTTCGGTTTTGAGCGCCCAACCGGTGGAATCCACCCGGTATTTTTTAACAACTTCCCACTTTCCGTTTTTCGCCAGGTCGGTCAGGAATGCCTGATATTCCGCGTTGCTCACTTCCGCTTTTTGAACATAAAGGCGGCCGTTAACCCGGGCGAACTGCTTTTCAATCTCCTGGGCATCGCCCGGCAGCATGAAGGCGGAGAACACCAATACGGCAACTGCGCCGGTGAAAAAGGCATAATGGGTCGATCTCATATCCTAAATTTTTACACAATAGTTTGTAAATCAATCTCTACCCGCCGACCAGGGATTCATACACAGCTTTCATCTCCGCCACCGACCGGTCGATACCAAAATGGCTCCGGACAAACGCCCGCCCTTTGGGCCCCATTTCGCGGCGGAGTTCCGGGTTTTCTGCCAGCAGGATTACCGCTTCCGCCAGAGCGTCGGGGTTGCCGGCCGGCACCACCAGGGCTGTTTCGCCGTGGATGGCGAGGCCCCGGTTACCGCCGATATTCGTCATGATGGCCGGGACGCCCAAAAACATGGATTCCAGCAATACCTTCGACAATCCCTCTCCTTTGACCGAGGGCAGCAGGCTGATATCGCAAGCGCTGACCAGCGACAATACATCCGACCGGAAACCGGTGAAGATAAACCGGTCGCGCAACGGCGAACGCGCCACTAGTTGCCCCGTTTTCCCACCTTCCAGCCCCCGGCCGATCATCAGGAAATAGACCGGCAGTCCCGGCGGGATCCGGTGGGTAGCTTCTATCAGAAAAGGAATTCCCTTCATCCGCCGGGCGTTGGCCACAACCGCCACTGCAACGGCGTTCCCGGGCAGTGAAAATTCCGAAAGCCCGGCCGGTTGAATATCGGCGTACCAGGCGGGATCGTGCCCTTTGCTTACGGTGACCGCTTTGCCTTTCGGGAAAAACAATTGCCGTTCGAAGGATTCCTTCACGGCATCGGAAACGCAGGTGATCCTGTCGACGCGCGGGCTCAGGTGGGTCAGGTAACTGACCGGGTTCCACCAGTGGATGTTGCCGGTATAGCCGCGATAGGTGACTACTTTGACCGGAAGCCCGCGGGCGGCGGCAATGCCGTTGCGGATGGCTTTATTGTTGAACAGGTGGAGGATCTGCCGGTCCTGTCCGGTCAGCTCGGCTCTGATCCTGCGGACGGCCTCCCGGTCGAATTTTTTGCGGGGATGAAAATCGATCACCCTGATCCCGGCTTCCCGGAAGCGCGCGGCAAAGTCGGCGTCTCCTTGGGTCATGACCTGAATGTCAACCCCTTGCCGGTGGAGGCCGATCAGCATTTCACCTTCGGGCCTGACGGCATTCCAGGTATCCTTGTATGAACTGACGACGAGAACTTTGGCGGCCATCGGGCAAAGATAGTACCTTTATTTATTCCTGCTCAGGGTCATTTATGATCTCGTACAGGGTCACATCGTCGTCGAAGGAATGGACCGGCCTGTACCGGTTCAGGATGGCGTCGGACAGCGCGTTTTCAGGGTATTTTTTGCGCAGGAGGACATATTTGGGGCGCTGTTCCATGATTTTTGCCGTTTCCGCCGCCAGGTCAACATCCAATGCATCGGCGTGGTGCGGCTCCCAAAGCAGCGAACTGTGCACATAGGGCGTGGGGCTTTGTTTGCGGAGCAGGAAATACAGGATATGGTGGTAATTGCCGGTATAGATGCGGTCATCATCCGAGAGCAGCGGGCGGAGGTACCGCGCGACCTGCCGGGGGTAGTCCGGCTTGTCGAATATCTCGATTTTCTGGATGACGGCCGTCGCCAATGCCAGGCCGGAGAGCGCCCCGACAGCCCATTTGCGCGGCCAGCGCCTCAGCCACCTGCCC
The DNA here is from genome assembly GCA_020636325.1 of Lewinellaceae bacterium. Taxonomy (GTDB): domain Bacteria; phylum Bacteroidota; class Bacteroidia; order Chitinophagales; family Saprospiraceae; genus JACJYC01. The sequence goes on along the minus strand of JACJYC010000016.1, from coordinate 43,886 downwards.
TGCTGTTTTGCCGGATGAAAGAAACTTGCCGCCAACAGGCTGAAGGCCGGCATGACCTGGATGAAATAATGGAAGAAGAACTTCCCGGGCAGGGCGATGACAACCATATCCAGCAAGATCCACAAAACCAGGAAGCGGTGAAAATCCTTTTCCTCCTGCACGGGCTCCCGGAAGCTGTAAACGGCCATGATGGTCAGCGGGAAAAAACGCAGCGGCAGGTCGATCAGGAATTTCGCGGTTTTCCACCAAACTTTGTCCACCGGATAACTGCCCGTAACTTTGAAGGTGTAATGCCAGAGGGTGTCGAGTTCGCCGATCGCGTAATAATAACCGATCACCGTCAAAAAAGGCAGGGCCATGGCGGCGCCGAGCACCGTCAGCCGCAGGAAAAGCGGCAGGAACGGTTGTTTGTCGCGCCACGCCGTCCAGATCATAAAAAAGCCCAGCGCGGCAGCGTCGAACAAGGTAACGTACTTGATGACAAACCCGACGCCTAACAATATGCCTGCGAGCGCATACCGCCAGGCCGCCGGCTGTTTATAAGCTATCCAGACCGCCAGTATATTGAACAGGTTGAAAAACAATTCGGTATTCGGGCTCAGGCCGAAGAAGGTCCATATGGAAGTCAGGAAAAGGTACATGATCCCGGCAGCCCATCCGATCCGGGCGCCCGCCTCCCGGCCGTATACCCTGACGGACAGCAGGAATAAAGAGAACCCCGTCAGGCCGACCCAAACAGCCGTCAGCAGGCGGATCAGGAAGATCGAGTTGCCGGTCAGCCATTCAAAGAAAGCATAGACCAGGAAAATACCGACGGGCTTGGTATCCGCTGCATCCACGAAATAGGTCTGTCCGTCGAGCAGCGCTTTGCCGATTACGATATAGGTCGACTCATCGTGGTCGATCACGCTGGGGAAAAAACTGAAAAAACGGAGCGCTACCGCCGCCAGCACCAGAAACAAGAGCGGCTTCCAACATTGCATATTATTCCAATTGATTCGATTATTCCAATTGATTCCGCCGCCCGCCATAGCTTCAGCGGAGGTGGGGATTCCTCGATTCCTCGATTCCTCGATTCCTCAGTTCCTCGATTCCTCGATTCCTCAGTTCTCCAGTTCCTCGATTATCCCCTCCTTCACCGCTTCCTCCTTGACCCCATGCAACTGAATCGGCTTTTGCCTGCGCCGCAACCGAAGGTTGAGGAATTCCACGAACAGGGAGAAGGCAATGGCGAAATACAGGTAGCCTTTGGGGACGGCCCCGATCGAAGCGCCGGCCAATTCTACGTGCGCCAGGTGGGCGCCCTCGGCGATCAGCATGAAGCCGATCAGCAGCAGGAAGGACAGCCCCAGCATCTGGATGGTCGGGTGCCGGTTGACGAACCGGGCTACCGGTGTGGCGAACAGCATCATGATGAGCACGGAAAGCACGACCGCGAAGATCATGATGGCCAGGGCGCCGTGTACGCCGTTGGTCATCCCGACCGCCGTCAGGATGGAATCAAAGGAGAATACGATATTGATCACCGTGATCTGCAGAATGGCGTTGCCGAGCGACGAACCGCCTTTGCCCTTTACACCGCCTTCACCTTCCTCCCCCTCCAGCTTGTGGTGGATCTCCGTCGTGCTTTTATACAGCAGGAACAACCCGCCGGCAATCAGGATCAGGCTCTGCCCTGAAAAGTCGCCTTTGAACCACCCCCAGTCGACAGGAAACCAGGCCGCTTCCATGGCCACCATCCACGTGATCCCAAACAGAAGGCCGATGCGCAGCACCATGGCCAGCAGCAACCCGGTATTGGTGGCCTTGGCCTGGTCTTTGTCCGGAAGCCGGCCGGCAGCGATGGAGATGAAGATGATATTGTCAATACCCAGCACTATTTCCAGGAAGGTCAGCGTCAGCAGGCTGAGCCATACTTCGGGGCTGGCCAGATTGGGCATGATCAGTTCCATACGTGGTCAGAATTTGAGGCAATGTTACGAAAAAAGCGCCATACAAAGGCTTATTATCGCCGCCGGCACTGATCCAAGTCACCGCTCAATGCATTAAAAAAAAACGCTTAAAAAATTTGTTGATATCTAAATATTCCTATATTTGTCCCTTGAAGGCGTTTCCCTGCGTAATTTCTATAGCTTTGAGCAAATTTTAGCGGACATTTGTTTTCTTGTGCGCCCACTCGTTTTTTCTGAGGATTCATCAACGCATTTCTTCTCTGACTACACTGTACTTATCCGTAAGACAGCAAGATTAACAAATAGAAACCGTACTTCCCAAGCCGATCGTTGATCACCTTATTGTCTATTATTCAGTTTCTTAAGGATTCATGATCATGCACCTGCATGTCCTGATAGGTATTACCAATTAAGTTGATTAAATCAAATCGTATGAAATCGAATTTTACCAGATCCTTTAGCAGTCTCCTCACCGGAGCGGCATTTTTCGTGTTCACCTTGATGGGTTACTCGGCCTTTGCGCAACCGGCCAACGACCTTTGCGCCAACGCCACCGCCATCTCCTGCGGTCAGACGTTGAGCGGTACGACTATAAACGCTACGTTTGACAATGCAGGCTCCTGCTCCGTCTCCAACACAGCGCCAGGTGTGTGGTACAAGATCACCGGCACCGGCGCCGGCATCACGCTGTCCACCTGCTCTGCTGTGGGATACGACACCAAACTGAGCGTTTTTTCCGGCTCCTGCGGCAGCCTGGTCTGCGTATCCGGCAATGATGACGATTTTGCCTGTTCATTCAGTTCGCTGAGATCCAAGGTTACCTTCAACTCTGTCAACGCTGTCACCTATTACGTGCTGGTACACGGCTTCAGCGCATCAACCGGCAACTTTGAGCTGACGGCCACCTGCGCCGCACCGCCCTCACCGCCGCCCGCCAACGACCTCTGCTCCGGCGCTATCACGGTGACCTGCGGACAAACAGTCTCCGGCAGCACCGCAAATGCGACGGCCGATGTAGCGCCTTTCTGCGGCACCTCCGACGGCACCGGCGGCGGCGTATGGTACAAACTGGTCGGCAACGGCCTGCCGGCTACCCTCTCGCTTTGCAATGCAGGCACCAGCTTTGACACCAAGATCCGGGTATATACCGGCAGTTGCGGCGGCCTGGTCTGTGCCGCAGGTAATGATGACGATACTTCCTGCTCTTTCAGCAGTCTTCGTTCAACGGTCAACTTCAACACCGCTAACGGCGTGACCTACTACATCCTGGTCCACGGTTTCAGCTCAGCAAACGGTACCTACGAACTGTCGGTTGAATGCGCTGACCCCTGCAATCCCGATGATACGGATCCGTCCATCACTTGCATCAGCGGTACCGTGAGCGTACAACTCGGCCCTGAAGGCACCTACACGTTCAGCGGCAACGAACTGGTAAACAGCGCCTCCGACGCCTGCGGTCCGGTCACTATTTCCTATTCGCCCGCTACGGTTTCCTGCGCTACGCTGGGCTCTCAGGTGATCAACGTAACGGCCACCGACGGGAGCAATAACACCGCTTCCTGCTCCAAGACCGTAACGGTTGCGGCCGGCGGCGACCTGCCCGAAGAATGGGACGCCAGCAGTATCGGCAGCGCCCACGGCACGGCTACCTTTCCCTCCTGCGGCGAGCCGACCTATATCCTGGCCACCAACGGCAATACTACCCTGACCGTCGACGGGCTGTTCTTTGTCAACCAACCGCTTTGCGGCGACGGCTCCATTACCGTCAAAGTGGAAAGTGTAACGCCACAAGGCTGGGCCGGCATCATGATGCGCGAAACCAACGCCACAGGCTCCAAGAAAGTAGGGCTGAAAACCAAACTGCTGACACAGTTGGGGCGCGAAATACGCTCCACGACCAACGGCATCGGCACCACTTCCCTGACGTCTGTTCCTCCGGGCAGAAACTGGCTGCGCATCACCAGATCAGGCAATAATTTCTCAGGTTATTCCTCTCCTAACGGGGTTACCTGGTACTTCGCCTTCAGCGTCAACGTGACCATGTCCTCCTGCATCGAAATGGGCATGTACACCGAGAGCTACAACCATGTCGATATCTCGACGGGCGTATTCACCAACGTCAGCGTAACCGGCGGCATTCCCAACCGGCCAGTTGCGGACACGCATACCAACGCTACCCAAGTGGACATCTTCCCGAACCCGACAACCGACGACCTGAACGTCAATCTCACGGGCTTCGCCGGCCAGGCAACAACCCTCCGCCTGCTCAACGGCCTTGGCCAAACGGTGTTGAACCGCGACCTCGGTCAGGTGGATTTCGCTACGGAAACCCTCTCATTGGGCAACCTGCCCAAGGGCATCTATCTGCTGAGTGTGGAATCTGCCGCTGAACAGAAGGTGTTCAGGGTGGTGAAAGACTAGATTAGTCGTAAGTTGTAAGTCGTAAGTCGTAAGTCGTAAGTCGTAAGTCGTAAGTGGGTTCATCATGTTATCCGACTTACGACTTACAACTTATCACTTACGACTAAAGAACTGATTGCCAAAATTTTACACTTTAAAAACCTCATTTCTCCCCCAGTTTCCATTTTCTAATTCAAACCTACCACAGGGGGCCGGATAGCGCCCTTTGCGTAATTATCCGGATTCGATGTTATATCAAGGAATTAACTTTACAACTGTGTAGTTTTCTCATAGTATGTTCAGGCTCCTACATCCGAATTGCCTCCCCTGTTGTAGGAGCTTTTTTTATTTTTCCTGCTTGAAAATGATCCTGCTTCCTTCAGCCGCCTGGTATAATCGCCGGATGCCGGTAGCCTTATAGCTTTCCACAATCAGGTCGGCGCCGCCGAATTCGGGCTTTTTCCGGTAGGCCGCAAACCCCTGATCGCAATCCGACAAGGTGACATTGGAAACGTAGGCCATGGAAAGGTCCTTGGAGGCGATAGCGATCGGATCATGGGCAAATTCCGTATCGAATACGTGGACGTCGCTTTCCTCGCCTACGCTGATGCCCTTGTCTCCGTTAGATTCCAACAGGCAGTTTCGGACCACAATAACGGAGCCCGAAAAATCCATCCCGTCATTTCCCGTGTGTACAAAGGCCGAACGCCGGATCTCGCCCCGGCAGAAATCGGTATCAAACCCGTCGCCCGCCGTGTCGGAAAAATGGCAGGATTCCATATCGAACTCCGACCGGACGATATTGAGCGCATCTTCGCAGTGGTTTTTCCGGAAGGTGCAATCGGACAGTTTTACCGCGGAGGCATAAAACGTGACCGCGCCGGTCAACTGCCAGTCGCGGCGCCTGAGGGTTGTGAGGTTATCAAAGACCACATGTTGCAGGACGGATGCCGTTTTGGCTTCGAGCACTGTAAACCCGTTCCCGGTCCCGTCATCCGACCTGACCTCCACCGGATTATCCGGCTCCCCCGCCATTTCCACCGGAGAACGGCTGATGAAGGCGGCGCCGTTCAGCAGATTCAGTCTCGAACCTGCGGCAAACCGGACGGCGTACCCGGCCGGTATAACAATATCCTCTCGTATGGCATGATCGCCGGGCGGGAAATCGATCTGGCGGCCATTCACCAGGTAGGGGCCGTTCCGCTTCAGTTCAGCCCGGGCAAACGTCGCGGGTGCAGCGGCCAACCCCTCCGGCAATGCCGACGGGATCAGGGGGGCCGACATCAGCGTATCCAGCCCCAGTGGTTGAAAAAAGAGAAAATCCGCCTGCCCGCCGACCTCCAGAAAACGGTATGTCGGCGGACCTTGCTGCATGGCGGCTTCCTCCTGAAAACGGAGCGATGCAAAGTCCCGGATCAGGCTGTCCCGCTTCAGCTTCATCCGGAACCGGCGCGGCGTCACTCCCGGCAACAATACCGGTTCGTCCAGGGGTATGGTCATCGTTTTAGCCGATTTGCCGAATCCCACTACCCGAACGGGCAGGGTATGCCGGTTGCTGACCGCCACCTGCTGGAGGCCGTTCTTGCTGGTTTGAATATAAGCCCGGAGGCTTTCCCCGGGATAGGGCAGCAACAGGGAGTGGACGTAGGCGGCGTCCGCCTCAAACCCGGTCAGATCCGGTTTGTAATCCGGCGTTTCCATTTGCAGCCACTCAAGGCGCGGCGTCCATTCCTCTCGGACCGAATCGATGAACCCCGGGAAATACCGGGGTGAGGTGATCCGGTCCAGTTCCCGGACGTAAGCGGCCATGAAAGCGCTGTCCTGGGCCAACCCCGAAAAAAGGGAATTCTGGTCGAGGGAGAAAGGATTGAGGCCGCCCTGTCCCAGAATATCGTATTGGCGCGGGGGCTGTTCGCCGTACCCGTCAAAGCCGATGGGCTCCAGCAGGCCGGTGATCGGGTTGTAGTAGAAGCGCTGGTTGTGCCAGGCAATCCCGTGGTAGGCGTTGAGCGCATCGGCGACGGCGTAGTACCTGGCCAGCCTGTCCAGATCAAAAATCTGGGCGGGCGGCGCTTCGCCTGTCCGAAAAGCCTCCAGGGCATGCAGGGCCTCGCGCCATTCGCCGGCCAGGGTGGAATCGGCCAGGGTAGGGCCCTCTCTGAAGACTTCGACCGGTGCATTGTCGGCGTCCATGGCCGAATGGGTGGCGCCGGGCCGTGTATATCCCGGGCCTTCGAGTTGTCGCTGGATGGCCGTCCACATCCCGGTTTCGGAAAATTTGAGGATCGGGCCTTCCCTGCGTTTCCGGGATTCGATCAGTTGTTTTTCAAAGTGTTCCTCAAAGGCGTAGATGCCGAGGCTTTGGCCGTTGAGCCGGAGTTCGACGAAGTCATAGCGGGTGGTCAGCACGTCTTCCCGCTCCCACAACTGGTGGAGGAGCCATTCGTGCAGAAAATACCGTGCAGCGGGGGTGTGGAGGGAGAAGGTCTTGAGGCCGCGCCAGCTGTAGGGGTCGCGCACCCTGACGCGAAACGACCATTTGCGGCTGTTCAGGTGGTCGAGCCAGTCCCCTTTGAGGCGGATCTCCACCGGTATTTCCTGTCCTGAGGTATCGGTTAGCCTGGCATTTACCCAGTCGTCGTCCGCTGTGACCAGGATGCCTTCCCGAAGTGCTTGCTGCCGTTTTTCTTCCAGTTTTTGGAGGGCTTTTGCACCGATTTCCAGCCCGATGGCAACGGGTTGAAACCGGCTTTTTTGCCAGACATCCACTTTTTCGATGCGGAGGTCGTCAAAATAGACCGGCAGGTAGCCGTTGGTATAAATATAGACTTTCAGGCTTTGGGGCGGCGTCTCGAACGGAATATGGAAATAGAGTTCCAGTTTTTCCCAGGCGGCTTCGTCGGCGCCGGTCTTGTCGGCGGTCTCGAGGTAAAAGCTGCCGCCGCCGGAAGCATTGACCACCAGTTTGCCTTCGTTGAGGGAATTGCGCTGCCGCCAGACGGTGATCCGGTAAACTTCCCCGGGCTGAACCGGCTCCAGGTCATAAGCGGGGCCGTATTGGGGGCCGTCGCCGGCCGGGATTTTGTAGGAATGGCTTCCGGTATGGGCCGCCTCATCGCTGATGAAATGGGCATCGACGCCCGGAAAATTCCTTTCCGCGTCCAGCAATATGCCGGTTGCGGCGGTTGCGGACGGTCCGCGATGCCCCCGGCGAACGATCAAGGCCGCAGCGATCAGCAAAAACAGCAACAGGAAGATGATCACCGGCGTCTTGTCCGGCAGTTGAAAAGGCCGGGTCGTTTTTCCGTCCCCCAGGATCATATGGTCAGGTCAACTTGTTCAACAATCGACAGTTGGGTTTGTGGAGAGAGGTTGCTCACGGCGTCCTTCAGCCGCGAAAGTTGTTCGAGGTTGTCCGCTCTGCACACAAAGGAAAGTTTCAATCCCGGCCGGAGCGTATCCATCCTGCGGAGCTCGGCGTACGGGAGGATGGAGGTCAACAGACCGGCGATCTCCTCCAGGCTTTCCTTGTCGGTATGAATATGGACCAGCAGCCGCCCTTCTTTTGCGTTGGATTGGCGCCCTGACAGGCGTTTGCCGAGGTACAGCAGGCCGATGATGAAGGCGAAGGCGACGATGGCCAGCACCGGTTGATTGGCGCCGCCGGCCAGGCCTATGCCGATAGCGATGAACAGATAGGTCAGCTCTTCGGGGTCCTTGATGGCGGCCCGGTAGCGCACGATCGATAAGGCGCCGACAAGGCCCAGGGACAAGGCGATCGAGGATTTGACGATCATGATGATCAGCAGGGTGCCCAGTGCCAGCGGCAGGAAATTGTTGGCAAAACGCCGCCGACCGGCTTCGGAATAGCCGTAGCGGATATAGAACCAACGGAGCACTGCCACCAATAGGGCCGTGACCAGAATATTGAGCAGGAATTCGTCGAAAGGGATATTATCGGCAAATTCCTGGATGTACCTCTCCTGTAATTTTTCAAGAATATTCATCGTGCGGGCAATGCATTAGGCGCAAAGGTAAAGCTTTTCATCATTGGGCGGTAACGGGCTTCCCGTATAAAAAACCGGCAGTCTTGCCGCGATACGGGCAAGACTGCCAAGGTCAATATGGATGATTTCTATTTGCAAAATCTATTGCCGAACCGAATCCGGTATCAGGCTCTCGGCATCAGCACGATCTTTTCAGTTTTGATCTTATCGCCTTGTTGTACGGACAGCAGGTACTGGCCGGGCAGCGCGCTGCTCAGGTCGATGGTTTCGTTGTAATAACCGTCGAACTGGTTGCGGGCTTCGCGGTAGACGGTTTTGCCGCTGACATCCTGGATCTGGATGGTGGTCGGCAGCGGTTCAGCCTGGAATTCCAGTTGCAATCTGCCGAACGTCGGGTTCGGGTAGATCTTCCAGGATTCGGGCTGCAGTTCGAAGTCCGGCTGGACGACGGGTTGCGCTACTTCTTCCACCGTTTCGACCAATTCTTCTGCAACGGGCTCTTCAACCGGTTCGGTTACTTCTTCAGCCGTTTTCTCGCAGGATTTGAATTGGGCGTCAATCTCCATGCGCTGTCCGTTGCGGAGGATGCTCAGGGTGTACCATTCGCCGGGCTGGTGCTTGTCGCGCTCGCGGTGCAGCTCGGAGAAGGAGTTGGTGGGCACGTCGTCCAGTGCGAGGATCACGTCCTTGGCCTGGATGCCGTATTTTTCAGCGGAAGTCCCGCGGATGATGCCGTTCACGCGTACGCCTTCGCCGTTCTCGCCCGTGCTGCCGACATAAACGCCGATGAATACTTTGCACGGATCGCGTTCGTAGCTATAGCTATAGGAATAATTATAGGACGAGCCTTTCAGTTTCACCGTTGTTTCGGCGGCCTGGCCGTTGCGATCGTAGTTCACTTTCACCAAATCACCGACCTTGTGAGCGCTCAATACGTTGCGCAGGTCGGAGGTGCTGTTGATCGCCTGACCGTCAACCGCCGTAATGACGTCGCCTGAAAGCATTCCGGCTGCTTTTGCGCCTTCTTCACCGGCGAGGCTGCCGATGGCAAGGCCTTTGCCTTCGCGGTTCTCATCGGGGTAAATGCCCAGAAGCGGACGCTGATCAGAAACGGAGACCGCGTTGAAGCTGCCCATTTTTTCGCCCAGCTCCTTCATTTTTTCGCCCAGCTCCTGATTGTCGTGCATGTAGATCCTGAGCTGTTTGAATTCATTCTGCATGTTCTCCATGTCGCCTTTCATCCGATCCATATCCTCTTTGGCCTTGCGGATATAAAGGACGGTTTCGGCTTTCTGATCCAGGTTGATCTCCAGTCCTTCGTCGTTGAGGATATGGATCTCTACATTTTCCCCTTTCAGATCTTTTAGGTCTTTCAGCTCATGGATAACGGATTGCCCTTCAGGAACGGTCTCTTTAACGATTGTAATACCCCCGTCGCTGGTCGTCACTTTTTTGACGATCACAGCGGCAGGCTGGCCCTCCATTTTTTCCTGGGCCTGAATAGACAATGGAGCTGCAAATAAAGCCAGCCCCAACAGCATAAGGGTAAATTTCTTCATAAGGCACTTGTTTTAGGAAGTGAAATTTTACACAAAGACATAAGTAGGATGAAAAAGTTGCAGGTTTTTTCCTGTTTGAAAGGGAAAATTTGGAGAAAAAGAAAGATGGCAGTTTTGGTCAGTTGTCAGTGATCAGTGATCAGTTGTCAGTTGTCAGTGATCAGTTGGCAGTTGTCAGTTGGCAGTTGGCAGCAGCGTTGCTATCAATGAGCCCGTGCTTAATGGCTGCGGGCCATTAGGTCCGCCATGTCGGTAGCATCCCGGTTGCATTTTTACGTCTCCGGCCTGTAGGGCCGGTATGTGATCGCTTTCCAACCGGCAACATCTGTGTCGGCAAATGCCGGATCACGCGGTATCCGCGGCGAGGCGAAACCTCTGGCGAACGGCAATTGGCGGCGACCGCGAGGGCCGTGTCAAGGTTAAAGAGGACTAATGGCAGCATCCAGCAACATCTCCGCCGCTTCCGCCCCTGCCAACGTCCCGATCGCCACGCCCATGCCGCCGAAGCGGACCGCCGCCGCCAGGTTGGGCGCCAGTTTCCGGATGATCGGTTTCTTTTCATCTCCCATCCCCATGATGCCGCTCCACCAGGTGTCAATTTCAAATGGGGTGCCGGGCAGGATCATTTCCTGAAGAAGACCTGTCAGCGCGTTGCTGATGCGGTCGGTGGTGCCGAATTGGTCGGTGGTTTCGCCTTCGATATCCAGGCAGCGACCGCCGCCCAACAATACGCGCCCGTCAATGTCCCGAAAATAGTAATAGCCGCGATCGTAATGGAAACTGCCCTTGAACTTCAGCCCGGGTACCGGCTTTGTGACCAACACCTGATTGCGGGCGGGCCGAACGGCCAACTCAGGCATCAGCCGGGCGGCAAACCCGTTGGCGGCCAGGAGCATCATGCGGGATTCGAAGGTCCAGCCGTCGGCCGTTTCGAAGGTGATCCGGTCCGGTCCGGCATGGAAAGCCTGAATCAAGAGGCCGGTAATCACCCGGACGCCGGCAGCGCGCGCCTTTTCCAGCAGCGCGTCGACCATCCTGCCGGTATGCAATTGGCCTTCGCCCCGGTTGAAGATCACCCCGCGAACATCGGCGAACCCGAATCCGGTGTCGGCCGGGTCCAATATTTGATAAGTTTCGGAAAGGCCCGTGATGCCCTTCAACTGCGCATTAAAGCGGCTTAACGCGCCCGCGCAGGCCTCAAACCTGGCTTTTTCTCCGGTGCGAAACAGTTCGTACCCGCCCAGGTGTTCGTACCGGATCTTCCCGGCCCCCAACAACCTTTTCAGGTTTTCCAACCCGCGGAACCGCCGTTCCACCAGTTCAAAAACAGCGGCTTCAGGTTGCGTTTCCAGGTCATCGAGCAATTCGGAGGCGCTGCCGAAGCAGGCAAAACCGGCGTTGCGGGTGCTGGCGCCTAGCGGAAGGGCGCCGCGTTCTACGACTGTCACGTTGAGCCTGGGTTCCAACTCCTTCAACCGGATGGCCGCACTCAGGCCCACAATACCGCTGCCCAGAATGACGACATCGAGGTCTTTGAAGAAGGTTTCGCGTTCCCAGTAGCTTGGGGAGGGCATAGGTTGAGGAATTGAGGAATTGAGGAATCGAGGAATCGAGGAATTGTTCGAATTTTCAAATCATTGAATCCTCCCCGTTGGCAACAGGGCGTCCGGCGTCCGTGATCCAATCGCTCCAGGAGCCCGGATAGAGGCGTGCATCGCCCAGACCGGCGTGGGCCCAGGCCAGGATGTTATGGCAGGCGGTTACTCCGGAGCCGCAGTAAAACACCGTGTTTCGGGCCGGTTTGCCGTCGGCAAGGGCCTCGAATTGGGCTTTGAGGGCCTCCGGGGATTTGAAGCGGCCGTTTTCCAGGTTGGAAGGGAACGGGAAATTGGCTGCTCCGGGGATATGCCCGGCTACGGGATCGATGGTTTCAACGGCTCCGCTGTAACGCTCGGGGGTTCTGGAATCAACTACCAGGTATGCGGGGTCCCGCAGGAGGGATTCGACCTCATTTGCATCTGCTGTCCACCCAGGCTGGAGGCGAGGTATGAACGTCCGCTGTTGAACGGCTGGCGGGGTATCCGTCACCGGAAATCCGCCGCTTTGCCAGGCTTGCCAGCCGCCGTCGAGTACCGCAACGGCCGGGTGCCCCAACCAGCGCAACATCCACCACAACCGTGCAGCAATGCCGCCGCCCTTGTCGTCGTAAGCCACCACCTGGGTACGGCTGTCAATTCCCCACCTGGAAAAGCGGTCAATGACCTGATCGATTTCCGGTAAAGGGTGACGCCCTGTTTTTCCCGGAACCACGGGGCCGGAGAGATCTTTATCCAGATGAGCGAACCGGGCGCCCGGAACATGGCTGCCGGCATAAGCGCGTGCGCCCGCCTCTGTATCAGCGAGGTCGTGACGGCAATCGACAATAACCCAATCCGGATCATTGAGATGCGCGGCAAGCTCTTCCGGCTTGACAAGGGTGGTGAACTTTGACATGAAGGTAAGATTGACGGTTTGGGCAAAGATAGCAAACCACCGCTCAATTTTGCACCTGCCCCGCCGCGCTTCTACTGTACTTTGTCGCCCCGCAAAACCCGGTATCGCTTTCGGGCTTCCACGGCAAAGGTACTGCCGGAGAAATCGATGAACAGGGTTTCGTACAAGGTCTTGGCCTTTTCCACGTCGTTGAGCTGGTGTTCGTAGAGTTGAGCCAACTCGTACAGGGCGTTATCGGCCCGAATGCCGTCCTTGTATTTATCGATGATGGTTTGGTAGTTTTCGGCAGCCTTGTCGTATTGGCGCTGTTTGACGAAGATTTTGGCTTTGAGGTACAGCACGTCGTCATCGAGGCTGTGTTCGGGGAACATGGCCAGGAGGCTGTCCAGCTTGGCAAAGGCTTCATCGAACCGGTTCTGGAAAACGAGCAGTTCCGACTTGGCATACATTTCCAGGGCGGTAGCGGTTGAATCCAGGCCGAGGTTGTCCATGATGAACACGGAAAGGTCGAGCGCGTCGTTGGCGATGAGTTTGGAGGTTGAGGCTTTCAGCACGTCAAATTGAGACTGTGCCCACTGGAAATCGCCGTTGTAATAGGAGAGTTTGGCGTTCCGGAACCGGGCTTCATGCCCGAGTATGTCTTCTTTGAAAGCCTTGTCTACCTGGGAATACAACAGGGTGGCCTCCCATCTTTCGCCCCTCATCAGGTAGTAATCGGCCAGGTTGATCTTGCCGAGCGCCAGGGTATTGCGTTCCACATTGGGGAAGCGGATCATCTCATCGAGCAGGGTGATGGCCTTGTCGAGGTTATTGAGGTAGAGGGCTTCCAGCTCAGCCAGTTCGAGGATGATGGTAGCCGTAGCTTTGGAGCGGCCGAACTCACTGAGGAATCCCTCGTACAGGCCTTCCAGTTGCAGGAGGTCGTCGCGGGTATAATCGTATCCTTCTGTGAGCCGCAGCCGGCGGCAGCGAAGGCTTTCCCGTTTGGCATCGATGTAGAAGCTGGAGGTAGGCCCTTTTTGCTCCACCACGTAATCAAAGGCTTCGATGGCGGAGTCGTACGCGCCGTCAGTGGCGGCAATATCGCCCAGGTTGAAGATCCGGCCGCCGTTCTCGTCCAGGCGTTTGTCGAGCGCTTTCACCTGCCTGAGGGCGTTTTTATAGTCCTTTTGCTGGATAAAAACCCAGGTCAGCATCTCGTTGTAATAGATGGCTTTGTCATTCTTCTGGATGCGGGCGTACAATTGCGTCTGCAGCTCGCGGTATTCTTCCGGCAGGAGGAATCGTTGAAAGAGGACTTTCATGCTTTCCAGCCTTTCGGGCATGGCATCGAGGCTGTTCAGGTAATTTTCCACCATCTTCGGAGTATCGCCTTTGCGGCGGTACAGATCGCCCAGGTTGTAGGAAAAGATCTGGGGATCGCGGAGCAGTTCGGCGCCTTTTTCAAACACCTGTATGGCCAGTTCGTATTTCGTGGCCGACATGAAGGTATTGGCCAGGCGGGTTATCTCGTATTGGTTGGCCGGCAGGTTATCCACCGCCAATTGGTATTGGGCCTGGGCTTCTTCATCCTTGTACTGCCTTTCGAGCAATTTGCCGTAGGAAACGTACAGGTTGACGTTTTGCGGCTCGCGTTTCAGCTGCTTTTTGATGGCGACTTCCGCCTTGTCGTAATCTTCCAGGGCCAGGAGGCAATCCACATAGCGGTCGAAGAAATAGGGATTCTTGTTGTTCTGGTCAAACAGCTTTTCAAAAAGCACGGCTGCTTTTTCGTATTCGCCGTTCTGGAAATATTGCTGGGCCAGCCGGGCGTCCTGCCCGAAAGCCGAAACGGCGACCGTAAAAAACACCAAAGTGGCGAGCATCCGGCCCAACCGGCCGGCGGAGCCTTTTTTCAGTAGGCGTGGAATAACATTTCTCATTGTAACACCATTCGATAAGACAGAAAGAACAAATCACCTGCGGAGAGGCAAACAATCCATGGAATAAAAACGAGTTTGACCGGCAAAAGTTGCTTCTCGGGGAAAGCATTCCGAATAAAACGGCTTGGGTCGCTCCGGAATGACCGGAAGCGACCCAAGCGACGTCATCACAGCCGGCCCGAACCGGGCAAACCGCAATGATATTATTAAAACAGTACTACTCAAGTTTGAAGCGGACCGGCAGGTTGAACTGGACGCGCACGGGGCGGCCCCTTTGTTTGCCTGGAATCCACTTGATGCCTTGTTCGTTCATCAGGTTTACCACCCGAAGGGCTTCCTGACCGCACTGGGCGCCGATATCGCGGAGGACCTGGGCGTCGGTCACTTTGCCGTCTCTTTCAACGACGAAGGTGATGACCACGTTGCCTTCCACGCCGTTTTCCCTGGCGATGGCCGGATATTTGATGTTCTTGTAGATGAACTCCAGCATTTTCTTGTCGGCGCATTGTTTTTTCTCTGCGGCCGATCCGCCGGCATCTTCACAACCCGGGAAGCGAGGCATTTCTTCCACCACTTTGAAGATCTCTTCGACCTTGGGCTCGGGTGGCGGGGGCGGAGGCGGCGGAGGCGGAGGCGGCGGGCCGGGTGTCGGCTTCACCTGTTCTACCACAGTGGTTTCATCCACACTCTGGTCCACAAATTTGGGTTGTTCCTCTTCCAGGATTTCTTCTTCAGGGACTTCCTGGATGATGGGGGGCGGCGGAGGCGGAGGCGGTGGAGGCGGTTCGGCCGTCCTTGGAATATCCTCAACCTCGATCTCGTCGTCAAGGGTATCCAGGTATTTGGACACATCAATTTGTTTCTCGTATTGCGTCCAGCCGAATGCCAGTACCGATAAGCCCAGCGCAAGCGCCATACCCAGGCCGAAGAAGGATCCGCTCAGGCGGAACACGTCCGCTTCCGGATACTTGGCGCGACCTGCGTGTGACGTATGGCCGGATTCACTGCCGACGCCCTCGGAAAGGCTTTTGTCCGTTTGCTTGGCGAGGAGGGTTCTCGTGATAAAGATCAAAGCCAAGACCGCTATCACAATACCCAGCACGCTGATCAGCAAGGGAAGGCCTCCAATGGCAACATCAAACAATAGCATACTGACAAAATTTACTTTTTAAAAAATCTGATAAACAACAGACTCCCAATTGAGCCGATAATATTAGCAACAATGTCGTTAACTTCAAAATATCTGCTGGGAAAAAAGCAGTATTGGATAATTTCGATCAAAATCCCGTAGGAAATGCAGGCTGCAATTATCCAATTCCGGCCTTTGACCGACCAATTGCCGCTTCGGTGCAGCCCCCACAGGAACAGGCTCGCCAGCAGGCAATAACTCACAGCGTGCTCCAGCTTATCAACCCCTGTAAGGTCAAAACTGGGCAGATTTTTTCCCGGCATGGTGGATAAGATGAGGACGGCAAGCCCCCAGGTTATCCCTGGAATAAACGCCTTGTGCATTTATCTGTTCTCATAGATGCAACCCTTCGCCGGTTTGGCGGGTGGGGCGCATCATTTTTTAATTTTTTTTTCAGTCGACCAGTTTTTCATACGCTTCCGCGTCCAACAGGCCGGAAAGTTCATCAGGATCTGTCATTTCAACCTTGATGATCCAACCGTCTCCGTAGGGGTCCCGGTTGACCAATGTAGGGTCGTCATCCCCGTCGGAAGTCAGCTTGGCGTTCACGGCGATGACCTTGCCGGATACGGGCATAAACAGCTCCGAAGTCGTTTTTACGGCTTCCACTGTGCCGAACTCCTCGCCCTGGGACAGGGTTTCCCCTTCCGTTTCCACTTCGACATAGACCAGTTCATCGAGTTCTTTCTGGGCGAAATCCGTGATCCCGACAACAGCGATATTGCCGTTTTCAACCCTGACCCATTCGTGGTCTTCCGTGTATTTCAGATCTGCAGGTATATTCATAAATGTCGTTTTCTGGTTGATGCGCCCAAAAATAATTGAAATTTGGGAATCAGGTATAATGCGCGCTTTTTTTCCATCCGGCTCACTGGAATTTGAACTGGTAGGCCAATGACGCGATCGGCGCACCGAAGATGGACAAGCGGTACGAGCCCAGCGAGCTGTTGCCGAAGATGTAGCCCAGGCCGCCGGTCCGTTGGGCGTAATAGATATTGTAGGCATTTTTCCGGCCGTAGATATTGTACACGGTAAAGACCCAATCGGCCGTCCAGCGTTTCTTTTTCAGGCTGGGGTTGTGGATCCGCCACGACAGATCCAGCCGGTGATAGGCGGGGATCCGGCTGTTGTTCCGTTCCAGAAAGAGCGGTACAATGACATTGTTGATCTCGACGTATCCGTTCGGGATGGTATAAGGCCTTCCGCTGCTGAGGGTGAAATTCAGCGAAAGGGAGTGGTGGGCCTGATCTGCCAGGGTGTAGATGACATTCAGGGTATGGGGCCGGTCAAAATTGTTGGGATAAAGCTTGCCGTCATTGATCCGGCTGGCAAAATCCGCACCCGTCACCTGGTTGAAGCCCCGGGCGTAGGTATAATTGATCCATCCGGTGTTTTTCCCGCCGGTCTTCTGCAGGCTGAATTCGATGCCGTATGCCTTTCCCTTGCCCTGGAGCAGGTCCGTTTCCACGTACTTTTTCAGGAAGAAATCGGCGCCGGGTTTGTATTCCAGTATATTATCCGTCAACCGGTAATAGGTCTCAAGGCTGATCTGGTATTGGGCGCCCGGCGAAAGGAACACCCCTGCGGAAAACTGGCGGCTGTATTGCGGTTTGATGTATTCGCCGGCCGTTTTCCAGCGGGAGGTCGGCAACGGGGTAGAGGTATTGTAGATATTCTGCAGGTATTGGCGCATAACCGTATACCCGGCTTTCAGCGATACTTTCCTGCCCGGGCTCCAACGCAATCCCAAGCGGGGTTCGAGGCCGTTGTAGGTTTTGATGACCTTGCCGGCCGGATAAACGGTTTCGTCCACCACCTCGTCATCGTCGGGTAAGTCCGAGGAATAGCTCCTCACCGCCAGCGGGCCGGTTTGCAGGTACAGGGCGTACCGCAGGCCTGCCGAGAAGGAAAAGTCTTCGCCCAATGACCACTCGCCGTCGCCGTAGGCCGCCAATTCAAAAGCGATCTCCTTGGGCAAGGTCACCGGATTGACCACCGTGGATTGCCCGGGGTCCAGTTCGCCGGGCCGGTTATCGTAACGGTTAAGCTGGATTCCGCCCGAGATCAGCGCATCGTTTGAAGCCTGGTGGAACAGCCGGGACCCCAGGCTGAGATAGTGCAGCCGGGACCGATAAACCACTTCATTGGAGGACTGGACCTCGGGGAAGCGGATGCCCGGGTTGAAATCGGCGCTGACCAGGGTGGTTTGCAGGAAGGTTTTATCGCTGAGGCTGTATTGGGATTCCAGGGTCCCGTTGAGGGTATTGTATTCGTATATATTCTTGTCGGAAACGACGCCGTTAAAATTATTGATCAGGTCGATCTGGTACATATCCCGGCTGTAGAACCCGGTAAAGGATAAGGAATGCCGTTCGCCGGCCCGCCAGCGCAGTTTCAGCAGGGCGTCCCCGAAATTGGCGCGGGTATTTTTGAGCCTTTCCACCACCTTGAACCAGAAGTCGTTGAACCCGCCGCGGAGGGCTACGAGGGCATGCAGTTTGTCCTTAACAACCGGTGTTTCCATACTGATCCGGCTGGACACCAAACCGACCGATCCGGCCAGGGTGGTCCGGTTGGACGACGGGTTGCGCATTCTCACATCCAGCACCGAAGCTGCCCTTCCGCCGAACCGGGCGGGTACATTTCCTTTGTACAGATCGGCGCCGGCCAATCCGTCGGGCGGAAAAATGGAAAACAGGCCGAAGAGGTGGGTAGGGTTAAAAATGGGCGCGTTGTCGAGCAGCACCAGGTTCTGATCAAGGGAGCCGCCGCGAACGCTTATGCCGTTGGAAGCCTCCCCCGCCGACCCGACGCCCGGCAGCATTTGCAGGCCTTTCAGCACGTCCGCTTCGCCCAGCACAGCGGGCACTACCATCAATTGCTGGGTGGTCAGCCGCTCGATTCCCATGATCGGCTGCGACATGGCGGCGGCGCTGTTGTTCCCCACCACTTCCACCGTTTGAAGGCCCGTGGCTTCGCTTTCCAGGCCGACCTTTATCAGGGTATCCCGGTTGAGCCTGACCAGGAGGCTCTCCGCTTTGTAGCCGACGTAATCGACGGTTACTTCATAGAATCCGGCCGGGACCAGCTTTCGGAAAACGCCGTTCAGATCCGCCGCCTCAGCCCGGTTGACGCCCAATATTTTCACGGAGGCCAGGGGCAGCGGGTCGTTGGTTTCCTTATCGGCAATTTGCAGTTCGAGATGATAGGATTGCGCAACGCCGGCCATCGAGAAGAGTGCGCTGATGAGCAGAGCAGGCCATAGTTTCCAGTGCATTTTCCTTGTTTTATTGTTGTTTTTCGCTTTGATCCGGGGTTCAGCGGGCGGACGATCAATTCGGCCAGCCTTCCGGTTTGATGCCGGTACGGGTTTCGGTTTCCATGCACGGCGCGGTAGGCGTGGAAGCCGGCGGCGGCGGCGGCGGTTCGAAATTCGGGGTATACCCGCCGAAAGGCGTCCCCGGGGTGTTCACCCGGTCGATATACACGTATTTGCTCCGGTTGGCTGAGGCGCCGAAATACCCCAGGACCTTTTCTTCCGGGTCATTCGCATTGACAATATTCCCGATGATGGCAGCGGGCGGCGTTGCATTCAGCCCGCCGGTTTCGGCAGAAAGGTTTTGCAGCAAAAGCTTGAACCGGTAGTGATCAAGCGTAATGGAATACTGGCTGACCAGTACCAGCGCCGGGTAGCGGCTTTCAAAGGGCAGCACCGCGACTTCCCGGCCGGTCACCCGGTTGCCGTCCACAAATTCGTCGGAAAAAACATTGACCGATTCTCCCGGCGAAATGGTCCAGCAAGGCTCGGAACAAAGATAATCGTACCGGTTGCTGGCCGACAGGGAGGCGACGGGCTGGCATTCGCCGTTCCGGTAGATGCCGCCGAAACAGGAAGCGCAGAACAAGGCTTTCTTGTAAACGAGGAAGCGCCATTCGTAATAGTTCTTCTCCCCGGGCGGATCCTGCCACTCGCCCCGGATGCGGTGTGCGCCGTGGAATTCCTTTTTCTTGTCGTTGTATTCGTATTCCGGATCGAAATCGGGGATTATGGTATCCAGCTCAACCGCCTTGGGCAGCATTTCAGGCGTGGAAAGGTACTGCCGCCCGTCCGGAAAAACGATTTCCAGCCGGTACTCATTCCCCGTCTGCCCGGCAAAACCGGAAGGGGCCTTATAGGTCCCGGATTCTGCGGGGGTTTCCGCCAGGGTCAGTTCCGGGCCGCCCGTTTCAATGACCCGTACGGAGGCGCCCGAAATGGGGGAAAAGCTGTATTGCCCGAAGGATAACACGGATTCACTGATCCTCACGGCGGTTTCGCCGGGTTTATCCGTCACCTCTCCTTCGATAAAGACGAATCCGGACAGATAATTATAATCCGGCGCAACGGGGTCGATGCAGGTAGTGAGCCCGAAAAGGGCAAAAAGCAATAACGATCTCCAACGAAATACCATTTTTTCTGGATTTTTATGTCCGGCGACCTATTGCCGGCCAAAATAGGCAGCGCGGGAGAGCGGTTAATTCTCCACCGGCTGGTTTTCCTGTTTTTTCAATACCAACATGCCCGCATTATTCCGGGCGATCACAACGAGCGAGCCTTTCGGGGTTTTGATGGTTTTGATATCCCGCACTTCTCCGCTGATCTGCCAGGCCGCCCGTTTTTTCTCTCCGCTCCTGAAGCCGCCGCTGCCGTCGCCCTCCAAAAGCGTGCCCCTGGAGGCGTCGTAAGTCCCCAGGTCGGGCCGGACGCCGGAAAGGTTGCCGGCCAGCAGGATATCCGGACGGCTGTCGCCGGTCAGGTCATCCGCCAGGATGCCGAATACCGGGCTGAACTGCGCGTTGACCGGCAACCGGCTCAACCGGTACCCGCCCGTGCCGTCGCTCAGGGCCAGACAAGAGGCCAACAGCTCAACCTTCTTGACGACCGCTCCTTCCAATGCAGCAGGTTTGAAGATCTCGTGGAATGTAAGTTCGGCAAAATCGGAATAATCCCTGAATAATTTCCGGATTGCGGGCAATTGGCCGACCAAATCATCCGTAGAAACAAAAACATATTCTTTGCCCTGCCGGTACCAGGTCAGGATGGGGTCGGTTTTCTGGTTGCCGTCGAAGTCTTTCACGTACAGGCCGATGGGTTCGGCCACTGAGGCCCGCAGGCTGGTGTTCAGGCCCAGGTTGCCCAATATCAGGTCATCCTCACCGTCGGCGTTGAGGTCGGCGGCGGCTACGCGGTTCCACCAGCCGCGCGAATCGGGGAGGTCGGCCGACCGCCAGGCGTCTTTCGAGGGGGTGAGTATTTTTACCGGCATCCACTCCCCTACTACCGCAAGGACAAGTTTTCCGTTTTGGTTCAACAAACAGGCATCCGACACCATGCCCAGTTTACCCTGTTCGGGGAGCAGGTCAGCCGTTACGTCCCGAAAGACGCCGTTGCCGCTGTTTTCCAACAGGGTGCTCTGGGGGTCGAGCCCGTACGATCCGGGGATGGATCGCGTACCGACAAAGAGGTCCGTTGCGCCGTCGCCGTTGAAATCCAGCGGAACCGCGCACGCTCCGTTGTTATGGATAACCGGCAGGGCGGCCGGAGCGTATTGGAGGTTGCCGGCGCCGTCGTTCAAATAGAGCCTGTCCTGAAACAAAGGCGACTGCCGGGGAAATTCCACCCCGCCGCAAACGACGTAGAGGTCCTGGTCGCCGTCGCCGTCCGCGTCAAAGAATACGGCGGCTGTTTCTTCGCTCTGCGCATTTTCGGCAAAGGACACGGGCGCCTGGCCGAATCCGCCACCGCCGGTCTGCACATACAGCGCACCCGGCTGGCCGGCAGCCCCGCAGATGTACAGGTCATCCCAGCCGTCGCCGTTCACGTCGGCGATCGCCATCCGGGGGCCCTGGGTG
This sequence comes from Lewinellaceae bacterium, assembly GCA_020636325.1. Classification (GTDB taxonomy): domain Bacteria; phylum Bacteroidota; class Bacteroidia; order Chitinophagales; family Saprospiraceae; genus JACJYC01. The sequence goes on along the minus strand of JACJYC010000016.1, from coordinate 22,472 downwards.
GACAGCAGATGGGGCATCAGTTTTTCGTATTCAAAATCGTCAAACTTGTTTTCCTGGTGAACAAAACCCAGGCCCAGCGCGCTCCCGGGCATAGCCGCTTCCGCAGTCCGGCTTCCTTTTTCGCCGGGCAGGACAACGCTTTCCGATTCCCGGACGGTTAAAACCTGGTTGGGTTGAACGTGTTCCAGCAGGCTGGTTTTCCCGGTCGGCCAGGTTACCTTCAGCCGGTCGATTTCCGGCGCCGTACCGATCCCGAAGACCATGACCGGCTCTGTTGACGACATGAACCCCCGGGCGGTGAACAGTTCCTGGAAAGCATGGTTATCGCCTGTCGTGATCTCGACCTTGGCTCCGATTCCGAAGGTATTGGGCGGCAGGCCTTCCAGCCGGATCTTGAGGAATCCGTTTTCTCCGGTAGCCCGGTTTTCGTAGACGGAGGCCGGTGCATTCAGGTTGTTGATGACCAGATCTTTGTCGCCGTCGTTATCCAGGTCGGCGAAAACGGCGCCGTTGGAAACGCCGGGCAGGTCGAACCCCCAGGCTGCGGAAACATTTTCAAATGTCATATCGCCCTTGTTCCGGAAGGCATAATTGGTCATTTTGCCTTCGGGCATTTTGGCGGCCATTTCGAGGTCTGTGGCGGCGTTCCTGATCTGGCGGTCGGAAGAATAGCGCAGATAATCCAGGTCATTGGGCCTGCGCCAGATGCCGTTGGTGATGAAGAGGTCCTTCCAGCCGTCGTTGTCGAGGTCTTCCAGCAGCGGCGACCAGCTCCAGTCGGTAGCGTCGATGCCTGCCAGTTCGCCGATCTCCGAAAAGGCCGGTTTATTCTCGCTGCCGATGCCCTGGTTCAGTTGGAGCATATTCCTTGGAAACTGGTGGTAATACCCGAAGCGGCGCTTGAGCTGATAGATATTGTAGGGTTCGGCGCCCACCGAGCTTTTGGAGATGATCTCATCCTCCGGTTTCATGTCCATGGTCACGATATCGGGCAGGCCGTCGTTGTTGTAATCGGCCAGGGCGTTGCCCATGGAGAACTGGCTGGTATGGCCTATTGTTTTTTCGAGGGATTCGGTAAAGGTGCCGTCGCCGTTATTGAGATAGAGGTAGTCGTTTTCGTGAAAGTCGTTGGAGATGTAAATATCGGGCCAGCCGTCCGCGTTCAGGTCGGCAATGCCGATGCCGAGTCCGAATCCGATGCGGCTGCCGTAGATGCCGGCGGCCTGGCTGACGTCGGTGAACCGGCCGTTGTCGTTGCGCATGAGGCGGTCGCCGGCGAGGCTGTCCCGGACGGTGCGGATCTCGGCGTTTCCGTAATTTTCAACCGAGTGGACGGAATGGTTGAGGAGGTAAACGTCCAGGTCGCCGTCGCGGTCAAAATCAAAAAAGGCCGCCTGGGTGCCGAACCCGCTGAAATCGAGGCCGTACCGGTGGGCTTGTTCAGTAAAGGTGACGCCGGCAGAAGTGGCGCCGTTGTTGATGTAAAGTTTGTTGCGGCCGTTCTTGCCCTTATAACCGCCGCCGAGCTGGCAGACGTAGATATCCAGGAGGCCGTCGCCGTTGACATCGGCCATGGAGACGCCGGTTGACCATTCCCCATCCGTTTTCACACCGGCTTCCGCACTGATATTCCTGAATTTGAACCCTCCCTGGTTCAGGTACAGTTGGTTGGAGGTTTCGTTACCGGTAAAGAACAGGTCCGGCAGGCCGTCGTTGTTGACATCGCCGGCGGCTACGCCCGCTCCGTTGTAATAATAGAGGTATTCGATGATATTGAAGGAATCGGTTTCATTCAGGTCGTTCCGGAAATCGATGCCGGTATTGTTCTTCAGGGTAAACGGGGTTGGGACTGCTTTCCGGCAACTGCCGGCGAGGAGCAATACTAGTGCGAGCAGTCCTGATATTCTATGCTTCAAACCGATCGGCATTTAATTGTTCTTTGTCAAAAAAAGTCGGGCCGCTTATGGGTGCTGTTCGGTACCGAAAGGCAGTCCAGGCAGCGGTCGGGATAGTCATTCACCCAGGGCCGGTACTCGCATTCCTTGAGCACCGTCACATGCAGATCGGACGGCAGCACATAGGCCCGGATCGTATCCCTGGCCTCGACGCCGAAATACCCCAACACGGTCTCATCCGGGTCGGAAGGGTTGAAGACATTTCCCTGAACAGGCGCCGGCGGCGTATCGAATATGGTTCCGACATTGGCAACCGTTTGCCGGATCTTGCTCCAATAATCAAATGCCTTTTCCGTCATTCCGATCTGATAGACCGAAAAATAGTGCTTTTCCGTAAAGTTGAAACCGACGATCTGGGTCGCTACCCTCAACCCCTGGACGGCGGCAGACCTGGATTCACGGCCGTCGAACAGCTGGAAGTCCTGACCGCTGGGATATTCATAAACAAAGCACGGCGGCGGTATGGAGCCGAAGGGATCCGGGAAGTCGGTCGGTGAGAGCAGATAAACCTCCTCCACGTCCCACTTGAAGAACAGATCCTCGCCCGGTTGCTGATCGATCGCAGCGTTGATATAGGCATTGACAATCGGCTTGGTAACCGGATTGCCGATATCATTCAGAAAATCCTTGAAGCCGAATTCGAAATAAATGGAATCCTGCACCCCGGCAAGCCTGGGCATCGTTTCGGGTTCGGACTGATAAATCCTTCCATTGGGCATTTCGATCTCCACATGGTATGCCCGCCCGGGAATGCCCGTCATAACCCCTGACGGCAGAATGTATCTCCCGGGGTCATCGGCTGATTCCTGATATGCGCCTGAATTCCCGGCGTCATCAAAAAGGGTAATGAGGGCTCCTGAAACGGGGTAAGTAATCCGGTCGGTGGAAGCCGTTTCCCGCAGCCTGATCGCAAACGGACCGGTTCCTTCGGTGACGGAACCATCGATAACGATACTGCCGCCGTCCCTTTCGGTATCAAAATCGATCACTTCGATACAACCGTGAAAAACAAAAAGCTGGAGCAAGGCCAATATGAGCAGGTTATTTCTTTTCATGATCAGAAGCTGAAATTATAGGTTAGCGCCGGAATGACGGAGCCAAGGACGGATAACTTCACCGGCAAGGGGATCAGGATCCTTGGAAATTGTTTATAGTATACCGAAAAGGCATTTTTCCTGGCCAGCAAATTGTAGACCGAGAAGGTGAATTCCCCTCTGTAGCGCCGGTCTACCAGCTTTTTGCCGACCACCGTAAACGAGAAATCCAGCCGGTAATAGTCCGGTATCCGGTAGGCGTTCCGGCTGGAATAATGGGGCACGGTTGTACTGCCCAGCTCATAACTGGAGACGATGGCGGTGATCGGCCGGCCGGTGTTGTACGTGAAGTTGAGCCCCCAGAAAACGCTTTTCCCTTGTTGCAGCTTGGCCGCCAGGGTAAAATCGTGGGGCTTATCGAAATTGGAGGGGTACCAATCGCCGTTATTGACGGTGGTTTCTTTGGTTGCTCCTGCAATCCTGATCAGCGATCGGGTATACGTGTAAGAGAGCCATCCGGTAAGCCTTCCTGTATTCTTTTTCAGGAGGAATTCAGCGCCGTAGGCCCTTCCGTTGCCGAACAGCAGGTCGGTTTCCAGGTGATCGTTCAGCAGCAATTGCGCAAAATCCTTGTAGTCCACCAGGTTGTCGATGCTGCGGTAAAATCCTTCCACAGAAGTCTCAACAGCATTGTCGGCGAAATTGCGGAAGAACCCAAGCGAAAAGTTATCCGCTACCTGCGGCGGGATGTATTTGCCGCTCAACTGCCAGATGTCCACAGGGGTTGTAGCCGCGGTATTGGAAACCAGGTGAATGTATTGCCGCATCCGGTTATAGCTCAACTTGACCGATGCGCTTTTCCCGATCCGGTACCGCAAGGACAGGCGCGGTTCCAGCCCCGAGTAGGAGCGAATGACCTCGCCGGAAGCGTAATCGACCGTATCTATGATGTTTTGTTCGGTCAACGGCGCGCCTTCCTCATAAGTAAAAATCCGGTCGGGGCCGACGGCCTGGAACATCGAAAAACGAAGGCCGACAGACAGGGCGAGCCTGGGCGAAATATCCAGGTCATCGTTGATGAACAGGGCCAGTTCCCTGCCGATGTCCCTTTTCACCTCCTGCGCAACAATGCCTGAATCATCCCCCCGGGGCGCGATCTCGTCGGGCCGGTTTTTATACCGAACGAATTCGGCGCCGAAATGGATCAGGTGTTTATCGCCGGGATGCCAGGCAAAATCCTGTTTGAATTGCAGATATTCCTGTCCGTTCCTGAAATCATAGGCATCCACGCCCTGAGGAATGAACAGAAGGCTTTTGTAGCTGCCCAGTACCGCCGTTGTCGCAAAGGAAAAACCGGGACTGAGGATGCTGTTCCATCGCAAAGTGGTCGACCGCGTGTTCCAGTCGTAACCGAACTCCGTCGAATACCGGAAAAAATCGTGACTCAGGTAGTTGGTCAGGGTGAGGGTGTTGTTCTGGTTCAGGCGATGGGTGAGTACGGCGTTCAGGTCGTAGAAACTGGCCCGGCTATCCCGGATCTCGGGGCGTTCGAACGACCGCAGTATCCAGTTGGAATAAGAGGCCCTTCCACCCACCAGGAAGGAGGTTTTTTCCTTGAAGATCGGGCCCTCCACCAGCATGCGGCTGGTAACGGGTCCCAGGCCGGCCTTGAATTTGATCCGGTTAAAATCGCCGGATTTGGTTCCCACTTCCAGAACCGAAGAGGTCCGCCCGCCGTATTGGGCCGGAACGCTGCCTTTGTAGAGGGTGAAGCCGTCGACCACATCGGGATTGAATACCGAGAACAGCCCCAATGCGTGAGAAGTATTGAACAGTTGCGCGCCTTCAAACAGCACCAGGTTCTGGTCGATCTTCCCGCCGCGGACATTGATGCCGCCTGCGCCCTCGCCGATCGTACTGACGCCGGGCATCGTCAGCAGGCTCTTCATCACATCGAGTTCGCCCAGGAAGGACGGCAATTTTCGGATATCCTCGATGTTCATCTGGATGGCGCCGGCCCGGACATCGGAGATATTCTGGTCAGAAGGTTTGGCGCTCACCACCACTTCCTCCAGGCTGAAGGACCGCTCTTCCAGGCCGATGTCCAGGACGCCGTCCGTATAGAGCTCAACCTTTCTGTTTTTTTCTTCCAGGCCGATACTGGAAAATACCAGTTCGTGCATACCGACCGGCAGGATAAGGGCGTACCGGCCGCTCTCGTTCGTTGCCGTACCCAGGCCAAGGTCCTTGACAAACACCGTAGCGCCTGCCAGTATTTCCCCGGTGACGGGATTGCTCAGCTGACCGCTCAGGACGGCTTTCCTGGCCGAGCTCGTCATTTCGGGCGTACCGATCCTGATGATAGAGTCCCTTGTATGCTGGCCTGTGCCCGAAACGGCTGAAAACACAGCAAAGATCAAGGGCATTATGCTTTTAATAAGCCGGTATCCGGAGCGCTGTCGTGTAAAAAATTTCATATGCTCGCTTTAAGGTTCGCTGAAATAACATCTGTCCGATGGTTAATCCAGCGATCCCGGTAATCAGTGCCGCATCACCATGACATCGCCCGACAACTGCGTTTTTTCACCGTCGGGGAAAGTCAGGTCAACTATCCATATGTAAATGCCTTCTGCTGCGGGCCGGCCCTCGTACCTGCCGTCCCATCCGCCGCCGGAATGGTTCACCGGCGCTCCGCTCTTCTCAAAAACCAGGTTTCCCCACCGGTCAAAAACCAGGAACCTGGAAACTTCGGCGATTTCGCCGGTCCCCTGCAGGTAAAAAACATCGTTGATCCCGTCCTGGTCCGGGCTGAAGGCGTTGGGTGCATAAAGGTACCTGAACGGCATAACTTTTACCTGCACGCTGTCGGAAGCGATACAGCCGTTTTGGTCGGTCAGTTGCAAAATATAGGTATTGTCCCGGTGTCCGGTCCCGGAGGGCGACGGGCAATCGGTACAGTTCAGGTCAAACGGGCCGGTGCTGGTCCACTGCAGGCCGGTCAGGCCGGCAGCGTTGGTTTGGTACGACAACCTGAAAAGCTCGCCTTCTCGGATCGTGCCCATTTCCCGGAGGGTGACGCTGAGCGGCTCCGGAAAAGGCTCTACCTGGATGGTGTCTTCCAGGGTTATGCAATCATTTCCGGCCTTTATCCAATAAATGCCCGGTTGCGTTATGGTCAGTTCGGGTGCGACGGAGCCGTCGTTCCAGCCGTAGGTTTCCATCTCAAAGGGCAGGCTCAGTGTTGCCGAATCCCGCGCGCAATTGTAGCGAATGTAGTCCTCAAGTTCAAAATTGCTGTTTTGGATCACGGCATTCCGGTTCGGATCCCGGCGCTCCGGGGTTTTCGGGTCGTCGGAAAACAGGATGCTGCCCAGGCCCAGCGGGAGGCCTTCCAGCACTGCCTGGGTTTCAAAAGCGGATTCCTGCGTATTGTCCAGATATCCCTTGATCCGGATGGTGTTGTTGCCGATGAGGATATCGAGGTCGTTGATGGTCAGGGTGTGCCCGCCCGGTCCGCTGCCGATTTCCGCCAGGGTGAACGTGTGCTCTACCACATCCGTTATGGTAAAAACCTCCGGAAGGATATCCTCGAAATAGACGCCGGTTTTCCCAATACCGGCCTGATTGATCAAGGTGTATTCTATGGTGAATTCCGAACAGGGTATCAGGGTTTCGGGCTGCACTTCCCGAAAAAATGAGAGGGTATACGGGCAGGAACACCCGTCGCCGAAAACGCCTGCCCGGCCGGATCCCGCGGGTGCAACATCCCCTTTTATTTTATCAATGGCATAAAGCAGTGATTCACTCTGCTGACCGTCGGCCGATCCGTATCCGAAGAGGTTGCCGTTGCGGTCAAAAAAAAGCGATTCCATGACCGGTTCGATAGAGGGAAAGGCGTAATGATTGATCTGGTTGATGTTCAGGGTGATGATCTTCCGGTTGATCCGGTCGAAGCCGTAGGTAATGCCCCGGATGGGGTCGGTGGCGAGGTCGGTCAGCGCGGTCGGCACATCCGAGATCACGCCTACACTCCCGGCATAATGGCTGGGAATGGTCAGGTTGATGGAATAAACCCGAATGTCTATCCCGGTCGTTTTATCCCGGCCGACCACGACCAGGCGGCGGCCTTCCGGGGAAACGTCCCCTGCCCAGTATTCCAGTTCCGGGTCCAGGTTTTCAGGCACTCCGAGGCCGGCCACATTTCCGGAAGCGTCAATGCGGAGCAGTTCCTTCGTATTGAAATCGAGGGCGTACAGGTAGAGGTCTTCGATGCTCATCCCGAGACAAGAATACCTGCGGTTGGGTTCATTGAGCGGCAACTCCGATATAACCGGCTGACCACCGGCATTACGGCTGATTTTCTGCAGGAAACTGCGGCCGTTCGCTTGCATGATCACATAAAACGATCCGTCACAAGGGAAAGCTTGTGAAAATGAAGTGCTCACCGACAAGCTAAGCGCAAATGCCAGTGCAACCGGTATCGTTTTCCGCATCATGCCGGTCCGCAATGTTATTTCATATGCCGGGATGTCCGGCGTTTATTCTGTATACCTGAACCGGCCCGTTGTTATTGGCCACCAGGATATGGTCTTCATTGTCGATCCTGACCCGAACAATATCGCGCACTTCACCGGTAAGCCGGACGCCTGATTTTTTGCCGGGGATCCCTGAAAAGTTTCCTTTGCCGTCGCCTTTCAGCAACATGCCGTAACTGGCATCGTACCGGCCGAATTCGGGTTTGACATTGTAGAAATTCCCCCCCAACAGGATATCGTCGTTTCCGTCCTGGTCAAAATCCCCCGTTAAAATACCGAAAGCAGGCGATAGTTGGGCTATTTTCGGCAAGGTCTTCAGTTCAAAGGTCCCGTCAGGTTTACTGATGAGTACGGACGAAGCCAGGTCTTCGGCTTCCAGCTTGATGGATTTGGCCAATTCGTCCGCACCAAAAATATCCTCCACCGTCTGTCCGACATAACGATTGTAGTGCAGATATTTTTTCTTCAGAATGGGCATTTGGGTGACAAGCTCGTGGCGCCGCACAAACGGCAGCAATTTCCCGTCCTCATAGCGCGCGAGGATCTGCTCTGGCGATCCGTTCTGGTCAAAGTCATTGATGAACATGATCAGCGGCCGATCGGCGCTGGCTTTGAAGCGGGAGTTCCAGCCGTGGTTCCCCACTACAAAATCGGGTCTTCCGTCCTTGTTGAAATCGGCCGCCTGGACGCAATTCCACCAGCCGCGGGAGTTTTCCAGGCCCATTTTCGCATCTTCCACTTTGGCAAATTTCCCGTTATCATTCCGGAAAATAGTGATGGGCATCCACTCTCCGGTGATGATGAGGTCCGGATCGCCGTCCACATCATAATCGCTCCAGGCCGCATCCGTGATCATTCCGATTTTCTCCAGTCCCGGTGCGATCTGGCCGGATACGTTTTCAAACCTGCCGGCGCCGTCGTTGCGCAATATATAGCCGTTCACGGGAATACCGTAAAGGAACGGCTGGAGGCGGATGCCGACGAACAGATCCTGGTCGCCGTCGCCGTCGTAATCGGCTGCTTTTACACAGGATGTGCTTTCGAACTTAGTGGTCGGCAGGATCTGGTCGGAAAGGGAGAAATTGCCTTTGCCGTCGTTGATGTAGAGCCGGTCAATCAATTCTATGGAAGAGGAAGGGAATTCGTTGCCGCCGCTGGCGACATAGAGGTCCTGGTCGCCGTCGCCGTCTGCATCAAAGAACAGGCAATCCGTATCTTCCGACAGTTTCTTTTCTTCGAAAAGCCGTTCATTTGTGGGGATGAACAACCCGTTGGAAGCTTGTACAAACAACCGGCCCGCGTATCCTTTCGCACCTCCGATATAAAAATCGTCCTTCCCGTCGCCGTTCACATCGCCGACCGCCACCATCGGACCTGGGGTCGACAGCATATGATAGATCAGCCTTTCGCGGTTGAAATCGGAAAACAGGTTTTCGGTATGCTTGTACCGGATTGAAGAGGAGGCCGACACATCCTCGAACAGGGTCGGCGTATTGCTATCGGCCAGGTTGCCGGTTTCCAAAACGGCATCCGATTGTTTCAGGATCAGGCGCTGGTCCGCGGAAACGGCCGTCATGACTGTCCGGGCGCCGTTGGGCCAATCTACCAGAAGGGAGTCTATACCGGTTGCCGCACCAAGGCCAAAATGCATGACGTAACCGACGGAGGACTGAAATCCGCGCATCGGCATATAGCCGGCGTATTGGGTCTGATCGCCGTACCTGATGGTAACGGAAGCGCCCAAAGCAGCCGTATTCCTGCCTTCGCCCTGGAAGGTCAATTCCAGGAAATGGCTGTCCTTCAATTTTTGCCGACTCTCGTTCCGATAGATAAAGGCCGGCATATTCACATTGTTGACTACGAGGTCCAGGTCGCCGTCGTTGTCCAGATCCGCATATGCAGAGCCGTTGGAATGCCCGGGTTGGGCCAGCCCCCATTGGGGTGCGACATTGGTAAAATTCAGGTCGCCGTCGTTTTGAAAAGCGTAGTTGGATACCGGCCGGACAGGAATGGAGTCGATCAGCGCCCGGTAATCGACGCCCTCGCGGGTAATGATCTTCCGCTGGGTGGCCTCATCGGCCAGAAAATCGATATAGTCCTGATCGGTGAGGTCCTGGTAAATGCCGTTGGCCACAAAGATATCGCGCCGCCCGTCATTGTCCATGTCAAAGATGAGGGCGCCCCAGCTCCAGTCCGTCGCCTCAACGCCCGCCAGCCGGCCGATCTCGCTGAAGGTGCCGTCGCCGTTGTTGAGTTGGAGCATATTCCGGGTAAACTGGTGGTAGTAGTCGTGCTCCAGGTTTTCCTGGTATTTGTTCCAGTCTTCAAAGGTGGTTTTTTGCTTGATGTCGCCGTCTTTTTCCGGCAGCATTTCCGTGACGAAGATCTCCGGATAGCCGTCGTTGTTGAGGTCGCCCATGTCGGCGCCCATAGAGGCGGCGCTGATGGAGCGCATTTCATCGGTCAGCACTTCCTTGAAGGCGCCGTTCTGCTGGTTGATGTAGAGGTAATCGCGTTCGAAGAAGTCGTTGGAGACATAGATATCCTGCCAGCCGTCGCGGTTGATGTCGCCGACGGTCACCCCCAATCCGAAGCCGATGACGCTGCCGTAGATGCCCGCCGCTTCGCTGACGTCGGTGAAGCGGTTGCCGTCGTTGCGGTAGAGTTTATCGCCGCCGACCGGATCGCGGGTATTGCGTTCGTTGCGCATCAGGTTGAAGCTGCCGATCGCCCGGAAGGAATTGTTCAACAGATAAAGATCCAGATCGCCGTCGCGGTCATAGTCGAAGAATACGCCGTGGGTCGACAGGCCCCGGTCGGCAATGCCCCAGGCTTCGGCCTCTTCGGTAAAAGTGCCGTCGCCCTTGTTGATGAACAGTTCGTTTTGTTTGTTATCGCCGGCTATATCTCCGGAATTGCAGACGTAGATATCCAGCCAGCCGTCGCCGTTGACATCGGCCATGGCCACCCCGGTTGCCCAGGCGCGCGTTCCCGCAACGCCTGCTTTTTCGGTAACGTCTTCGAATTTAAAATCACCCCTATTGAGGTATAATCGGTTGGGCAGCATATTGGCGCTGAAATAAATATCTTCCAGCCCGTCATTGTTGACGTCGCCGATCGCTACGCCACCGCCGTTGTAAAAATTGCGATAGGTATAGATATTAAAGTCCTTGTTGAAGGACAGGTCATTGGCAAAGTCCACCCCGGTTTGTTCCGGTTTGAGGTCGGTGAAAAGTTGCGGGCCTTCCGCGCCCCTCTGGTCTTCGGTTCCCTGTTGGTTTGATCCGCAACTCCAAACTGCCAGCAACAGGAAAGCGCTTATTGAGATTCGAAAAATCATACGTCAATGCTTTAATGTATCCAGTGAGGGCTGCAAGGCCAGCCTGACTTTTTCCTTGTCGATCGACAGGTCGGTAAATACGCTTTTTATAACATCATTTATCTTGTCCTTGTACAACCGGATCTGCCGGTTGCCGTTGATATTGACATAAATGTTGCCTTTGTCCGGGTGGCTGAATTCCTTGAATTCTCCGTACCAGGAGGTCAGCATCTTCAACACATCCACCATCATGGTGTCCGAACTGTACGAAGGCTGCCAGGCAAATCCGTCGTACATGAACATAACGGGCATCTCATAGATCTTGTCCTCAAAAAAAGTCGGATAGAAATGAGCTTTGCCCGGATGCCGGAGGTATTTGGAAATATCGTATTCGACGCTGTTGTTCAGGGGGGAGTTCAAGAACAACCCCTTGCTGTTCATGTCCCAGCAATGTTTGTAGAATTCATCCCGGGTCATGCCGAACGTCATACCCAGAAAAATGGAATCCTGCCGTATGCCTTTGGCCATCTCGCGGTCCACCATCTGCTCGTATTCCGACTTGCATCCGGCCAGCGCCAGCATACTGATCACACAAAAGAAAGCGAATTTCATTTTTAATTTTTTTAATTGGAGGAGTTACCCTCTGTTTTGATTGTTTTACGAATTACGGGTCAATTTCGGCCTTACCGGTATTGAAACACTTCAACCCGGTCGTTATTCTTACCGATGACGACCCATTTATCTTCAAGCACTTCTATATCCCGCACTTCACCGCTCATCCTGAATCCGGAGACTTTTCCCGGTACATATTCGAAATTCATCCGGCCGTCCCCCCTCAAAAAGACCCCGTAACTGGCGCTGTAGATCCCGAATTCCGGTTTAGACCTGGAGAAGTTTCCGCCCATCAGGATATCCGCATGACCGTCGGCGTCAAAATCGCCCATGGCCACCCCGAACATGGGTGCGAACTGGGCTTGCATGGGTAAAGGTTTCATTTCAAAATTACCATTTCCTTCATTGATGAACAAACAGGAGCGGGTTTCGCTGACCTGGAGCCGAACCGCGTTGGCCAATTGTTCGGGCGTAAAGACCTGGTCGATAGTCTGGTTTTTATAGTCCTCGAATTTAAGGTATTTCTTCTTCAGGCCAGGCATTTGCGACACCAGGTCCGTTTTCAGCACAAAGGGGAAGGACCGTCCGGCGCTGTCGCGGGCCAGGATCTGCTCAACGCTGCCGTTCCCGTCAAAGTCATTGACGTACATCGATATGGTCCGGCCGCCGTCGGCAGTAATCCGGGAGTTGATGCCGTGGTTGCCGGCCACCAGATCCAGGTCGCCGTCCCCGTCCAGATCGAAGGCTTTCAGGCAATGCCAGAAGCCCTCAGAGCCGGCGATAACCGGTTGATCCTGGCGGCGGACCAGTTTGCCCCGGTCATTGGTCAGGAAGGTGACCGGCATCCAATCGCCGACCGCGATCAGATCGGCATCGCCGTCGTTGTCAAAATCGATCCATAGCGCATCCGTGACCATTCCAAGGGCTTCCAGGCCGGGGGCTTTTTCAGCGGTCACGTTCCTGAAAGCACCTTTGCCGTCATTTTCCAACAGATAACTGCTTACCGGCGCTCCGTACAGAAAAGGCTTTAACCGGACGCCGACGAACAGGTCCAGATCGCCGTCGCCATCGTAATCAGCAGCCTCGACGCACGCGGTGCTCTCAAACCGGGATGATGGAAGCACCTGATCCGATTTGGTGAAATCACCTTTTCCGTCGTTCAGGTACAGCCGGTCGATCAGCGCAGGGGAGCTGGATGGGAATTCATTGCCGCCGCTGGTAACGTACAGGTCGGCATCGCCGTCGTTGTCTGCATCAAAGAACAGCGCATCCGTATCCTCAGAAAGCCGGTCAACCTGAAATAACGCCTGGTTGGTGGATTGAAAAGATCCGTCGGCCTGTTGAACGAACAAGGCACTGCTCTCGTCCTTGGCGCCGCATACAAAGATATCGGTCCGGCCGTCGCCGTTAACATCACCGGTTGCCAGGCGAGGGCCTTCGGAAGATACCATCTGCATGAGCAACCGGTCCCGGTCAAAATCGGAAAACCTGTTTTCACGGTGGACAAAATCGATCAGCGGGCCGGCGTTGGAAAAGACCGTTGGGGCCGGTTCAGGAAACGTCGATAGCCCGGCAATCTGTCCGGCTTTTGATTCCTCGACGGTCAGGAGCTGATTAACAGCCGGAACCCCGATCTCGCTTACCTTGCCCGAATTCCATCGCACCACTACGGAATCGACCTGTGTGAGTGCCCCCAGTCCGAAATGCAATCGGGGATCAACACAAGATTGGAACCCGCGCATCGGAGCCTGTTCCTGATAAAAAACCCGCCCGCCTGCATATACCGTTACCTGGGCGCCCAGGCCGAAGGTGTTTTTTCCTTCCCCTTTCAGCGCAACGGACAGGGTGTTATTGCCCGATTGCTCCCGGGACAGGTTACGGTAAATGAACGGGGGCATGTTCACGTTGTTGACGACCAGATCGGGGTCGCCGTCGTTGTCCAGATCACCGTAGGCGGAGCCGTTGGAAAATCCGGGGGTATCCAGCCCCCAGGCGTGGGCCGAATTGGTAAAGGTCAGATCATGGTTGTTGGCGAACGCGTAATTGGCCATAGGTTGGGACGGCATCTGGTCGATCAGTTTCAGAATCGCTTTTTCTTCCGTCCTGATCAGTTCCCGGACGCGTTCGGGATTGGAGTAAAAGTTCACATAGTCCTGATCCATGAGGTCGCGGTAAATACCGTTGGCCACGAAGATATCCTTCCAGCCGTCGCCGTCCATATCAAAGATCAGGGCGCCCCAGCTCCAGTCGGTAGCTTCAACGCCTGCCAGGCGGCCGATCTCGCTGAAGGTGCCGTCCTCATTATTGAGTTGAAGGACATTCCGGCCGAATTGCTGGTAAAAGCCGCTTCCCAGTTTACGCTGGTAGGTATTCCAGTCTTCAAACTGCGCCTTGGTCTTGTACCGGGCATCGGATTGGGGCAACATTTCGGTCACAAAGATCTCCGGATAGCCGTCGTTGGTCAGGTCGGCCATATCGGCGCCCATAGCGCCCATGCTGATCTCGCGGATCCAGGACTCGAGGTCTTCCCTGAATGTGCCGTCGTGTTGGTTGATATAGAGGTAATCCTTTTCAAAAAAATCATTGGAGACGTAGATGTCCTGCCAGCCGTCGCGATTGATGTCTCCTATCGTAACGCCGAGCCCAAAGCCGATGGCGCTGCCGTAAATGCCGGCCTGTTCGCTCACATCGATGTAGTGGTCTCCTTCATTTTGGTAGAGTTTATTGCCGCCCTGGGGATCTCTTACTTCGCGATTGTTCTGGTTCAGGTCGTTACCCGTGCCGATCGACCGGAGCGAGTTGTTGAGCAGGTAGAGGTCCAGGTCACCGTCCTTGTCGTAATCGAAAAAAGCGGCGTGGACGGACAGCCCTTCATCGGCAATGCCCCAGGCCTTGGCCTGTTCGGAAAAGGTACCGTCGCCGTTATTGATAAAGAGTTCGTTATAGCGATTGGGGCCGCCCGGGGGGCCTGATTTGCAGACGTAGATATCCAGCAGGCCGTCGCCGTTGACATCGGCCATGGCCACCCCGGTCGACCACACATTGGGGCAGCCGACGCCTGCTTTTTCCGTTACGTCCTCAAATTGAAAATTGCCTTTGTTCAGGTACAGGCGGTTATCTGCTGAGTTGCCGCAGAAGTAGATATCGGTCAGGCCGTCGTTGTTCACATCGCCGAGGGCCAGGCCGCCGCCGTTATAAAAATTGCGAAAGGTATAGGTGTTGAATTCTTCTGTGGCCTGGAGTTGGTTGATGAAATGGATGCCGGTTTCTTCGGGTGTCAGGGATTGAAAGAGGGTGTTTTCTTTTTCGGAGGAGGTACAGGACAAAAGCAGGGTTTGCGATATCAGGCCGGTTACAATGATTAGATGGCGATTATTCATGTTTTTTGCTTCACTTAAGGCACGTTGGCTGCGGTTGAGCGCTGGTTGTTTTGTAGTTTTTTTGGGGTGGGTGGACCACTGAGATTTTTTGGGTGGACCACTCAGGGCACTCAGGGCACTTAGGAGGTCTTTGAGTCGGACCACTCAGGGCACTTAGGGCACTCAGGTGTTTTTGGGGGCGGACCATTTAGGGCGCTCGGGTGTTATGGGTTAAGTTTTCGAATTTAAGCATAAAATGGCAAGCGACCGAGGACACTTGCCATTTCATGCTCAATTAACATCATTCATTTACCAGTTGAGTATCGATGATCCGAATTCAGGAACAATCGATGCTCAAGATCAATATCCCGGGTTCTGGGCCAGGTTCGGGTTGGCATCGAGCTGCGCCCTCGGGATCGGGTAAATATTGCGGAACGGCTGGGAAGCCGGTTTGAATTCCCAGGCCTTATTGTACTGGCCGAAACGGATCAGGTCGGTACGGCGGTGGTTTTCATAGAACATTTCACGACCGCGTTCTGCGAGCAGGTTGTCAGCCGTGAGTTCCGTGAAATCGGGTACACCGGCGCGGGCACGCACCTGATTGACCAGTGCGAGGGCTGTGGCGCTGGATGCGTTCTGACGCCATTGTGCCTCAGCTTTCATCAGCAGTACGTCGGCATAGCGGAAGATCGGGAAGTCGTTGCTCAGGCTGGTGCGACCGCCGTTCTTGAATTCGAACTTACCGATCCGCACGCCGGCCTGGCGCAAGGCATTCGGGAAGAGTTCGTTGAGTTCAGGCGTGAAGGTTACCGGCTTGCCGTCCGGGTCAGCGGCTTCGGCGCCGTCGTCGATCAGGCGGGTTACGCCGTCAGAAGCGTATTGCGGACCTGCGAGGAAGTTACCGCGTACTTTCTGGCTGCCCCAAACGCCTTTGCGCTTGTCGGAATCGTCGTAGGAATTGTAGAATTCCTTCATCGTACACCATCCGTTCCAGGGTTGGTCCGTAAAGTTCCAGGTTGCCTGGCTGGTATAGTGCAAGGTCATCATCGGCAGGTTGAAGCCTTCGGCGAATACCTCATCGTAAGGAACCGACAGGATGTTTTCAGAAGACCCTGAGTTGTTGGTATTGAAGTTGGTGAAGTAGTCGCTTTCCAGGCTGTAGACGCCGGAGTTGATCACTTCATCGCAAGCTGCTTCGGCCTTTGCCCATTCGGGGGTGCCGGAATAAATTTCAGCATTGAGGTACAACTTGGCCAACAAGGTTTTGCCGGCGTAGTACTGCATGCGGCCGTAGGTAGTGCCGTCAATCGTTTTGGGCAGTTTGGCCACTTCCTTTTCCAGGTCTTGCACCAGGAAGTTATAAACGTCCTTGCGCGGAACCGTAGGCGGGTTGGGATCGGCATCGGCAAAGCTGGTGATCACCGGGATGTTGCCGAACATATCCAGCAACTGCCAGTAGAAATAACCGCGCAATACCTTCAGTTCGGCGATGAACGGGTCGGTAGCGGGGTTGGCCAGCTGCTCAAACTGAGCGATCAGGCGGTTGCAGGTGCTGACGCTGCCGTAAAGGTCACCCCAGGAGCCGTTCAATTGACCTTCTTCCAGGTTGTACGTGTGCTGGTGCTGACGCAGCCAGACGCCCCCGTCGAACCAGTCCTGACCCCGCTGAGGGATCATCGCTTCGTCGGAAGCAACTTCATTGGAAGACATGTAACCGCCGTGGTTGCCGATGGAGTACAGCCTGGTATAGGCTGCGCCGAGTGCGGCGATAAATTCTTCATCGGTCTTGAAGAAGTTGTCACCGGTCACGGTGTCAAACAACTCCTCATCCAGGTTGGTACAGGACTGGTTGAAGCCCAGTATCAATACCGCAATGAAAAGGTATTTTAGATTATGTAATTTTTTCATTTTTAGTTTTTTTCAGTTGTTATCAGAATCCTAACTGGACACCAAAGGTGACAGCGCGAGCCGTGAAATAAGTATCCCGACGGTCGATACCAGGCGCAAGCGGGCTGCCGGTTTCGGAGTCGACCAGACGAACTTCGGGGTCAACACCGGAATAGCCGGTAATGGTGAACAGGTTGTTGGTGTTCAAATAGAGCCGGATCTTGTTGAAGGCAGCGCCTTCCGGCAAATTCAGCGAATAACCCAGCGTAGCGTTATCGAGCTTTATAAAGTCGCCTTTTTCAACGTGGAGGCTGGAGAACTTGGGCGCTTCAGCCAACGTTTGAACGTCGCTGATGGTTTCCGGGAGGTTGTACGAAGAAATGGATTGCGGCGCTTCGTAGAAACCGCGGAAGGTATTCACGATATCGTGGCCGAACGTTCCGCGCAGGAAGAAGTTGAAATCCCAGTTGCCGAAAGAGAAGGTGTTGTTCAAGCCGACCTGGAATTTGGGCAGACCATTACCGATCACTTTGCGGTCGTCGCTGCTGCCGGCTACGCCGTCGCCGTTGACGTCGGCATAGATCCAGTTGCCTTCCGGAGAGATCCCGAGGTATTCAATACCCCAGATCTGGCCCAGCGGCTTGCCTTCCTCGATCCTGGAGATGGGAATATCGGACTGACCGGGCGCGCCCATCACAGCCACGTCGCGGGAGCCGTCGGCTTCTTCGTTGAACTGCTTCAGCTCGCTGGCCAGGTAATAGGTGCCGTTCAGGCTGAGGTCCCAGGACAGTTTCTCGCTTTTCAACATATTGATGTTGACAACAGCTTCAAGACCTGAGTTGGAGATCTCACCGATGTTCAATTGCGTAGAACCGAAGAGGTTCGGCGGAACCGGTACGCCCAGTTCGAAGATCAGGTCCTTGGTAGAGATGTTGAAGTAGTCAACGGAGCCGGTGACTTTAAAGTCGGCAAATGCAAAGTCGACACCGACGTTAATATCCTGCTTCACTTCCCATTTCAGGTCCGGGTTCGGGTTGGAAACCGGGCCGTAGGAGGGCACATAAGCGCCGTTGTAGTAGAAAGAGGCGCCGGGGCCGAAACGCTGCAGCGAGATATAGCTGCCTGGCGGGCGGTTGCCCGTCTGGCCGAAGCCGACGCGGAATTTCAGGTTGTCAACGCCCGGAAGGTCGACCAGTTTGGTCAGGCTCACACCTGCGCTAAGGCCCGGGAAGGTACCCCATTTGTTGTTGGCGCCGAACTGGGAGGAGCCTTCGCGGCGCAAGCTGGCGGAAGCGAAGAACACGTCGCCGAAGTTCAGGTTGGCCCTTGCGAAGAAGGCGATGATCTTGTCGTTGTTCTGGTAGCTGAACACCGAACCTACGCCGTTCTTGAAGTCCTGGGCGGCGCCGAAGTTATTGAACTGGAAGGCGTCGGAGATAATATTGCCGCCTGACAATCCGAAACCGAGGTTGGTGAATTCCTGGTAGGAATAACCGCCCAACAGTTTCACTTCGGTCGTCCCAAGGTCAAGGGTATAGGTGCCCGTGAACTCGAACAGTTCGTTGCGGTTCTTGTCGTTACGTTGGGAAGCCAGACCGTTGGGGCCGGCGCCTACGTAGAAAGAGTTCTTGTCGAAGTACTGGCGGTTGACATAATCCTTGCGCTCCTGGGAGTAGAAAGCGCTGACATCCAGGCCCGGCAGCAGGGAATAGGTACCCCTCAAGCTGGCGATGGACTGGCGCGTCTCACCCTGGTTGACGTTCTGTTCGAGGATGGCTACCGGGTTGTAGTAGTCGAACAGGGTCTGCTGGTAGTAACCGTCGTAAATATCGTAGGAAGCGCCGGAGCCGTAGATCGGCGCGGTCGGGTTGTAGATCGTAGCGTAGCGGAACGCCTGATCGAAACCGAAGTCCTGATCGATGGTGGTGGTCGTAAAGTTGGCATCGATCTTCAGGCGGTCGTTCAGCGCTTTTTGCTGAAGGTTGAAGCGGCCGTTGAGGCGCTTGAAGCCCGTATTGATGGTGATGCCTTTGACGTCGCGGTAGTTGGCGGATACGCGATAGGTGGTGCCCTTGGTGCCGCCGGAGAGGGACAGGGAGTGTACCTGGGTGATGCCGGTTTCGGTGATCGCATCAAACCAGTCGGTGCTGGAACCGAGGTCCGTACCTTTGATGGTGCCGTTGGGCCCGCCTGCGAAATTCCTGAATTCGTCGGCGGTCAGCGTATGGGTGTAGTTGTCCACCGATTCAGCTGTAACGAAGCCTTCGTAATCCACGTTGGTCTTGCCGGCAACACCGGTTTTGGTGGTGATCAGGATAACGCCCGCACCGCCGCGCGTACCGTAGATAGCGGCAGCTGAGCCGTCCTTCAGTACGTCGATGGAAGCGATATCGTTCGGGTCAACCGAATTGATATCCGCGCCCAGCACACCGTCGATGATGACCAGCGGAGAAGCGTTGGCGCCGAAGGAAGCCAACCCCCGCAAGCGGAGCGTGAAGCTGCCGTTGGGGTTGCCGCCGGGGCGCGAGATGGTCAGACCGGCCACCTTGCCCTGCAGCAACTGGGAGGCGCTGCTGAGGTTACCCTTGTTGAAATCTTCCGCTTTGAGGGAAGTAATCGAACTGGTCACCTCCTTGGATTTCTGGGTACCGTAGCCCACAACAACAATTTCGTCCAGTATCTCACCGGCAGAAAGCGTAATATTGAGAACAGACTGAGTGCCGATCTCGAATCGCTGACTGGAATATCCCGTATAAGAAACTTCGAGGGTGTTGGAGCCTTCCGGCACCGAGAGTGAGTAATTGCCGTCAATGTCCGTCACAGTGCCGGAGCTGGTGCCCAGGACCAGGATATTGGCGCCGATAAGCGGCTCCTTGGTCGAGGCATCAGTCACTGTTCCGGTAATGGTACGCTGGGCCATTGCAAAGTTGCAGAGAGCAACTGCCAAAAGCGCCAACAACCATTTCGAAAAATAGTCGACTTTAAGTTTCATACATCGCTTAGGTTTGGTTAATGAAAACAAAGTTTTACAATATCTTTTTTTTCCTTGTCTTCATGGGAAGGGATAGCATCATTGTGCAAGGCTGTTGCAGTGTAAAGTTTTTATCGGATGACTTTTCGAAGCAAAAACAGATAGGCTTTTCAGGGTAACAGCGTTTTTTCAAGTCGTTTCTGAGGGGCAAAATTAGAAAGGATGAAGCAAAAAAACAAACCGCAATGGAATTATTTTTTCAGCGCAACCGATTGCAGAATTTAATTCGGTATCCAAATCCTGCAATTTTTCAACATTCCTGCTGAAAAATCACGGAATTGCCATGGCTAGTGGCGCTTATTTGACATAGTTCGAAGGATCCAGCGCAGCGGGTGACCATTGTTGAAAAAACTGGAGGACTTTTCGCTGGTCGTACCCGTCGCCGCTCTCGAGGAGCCCGGTATCCTGGGTGTGGAGCCGTTCTCCTTTTGCGTTCAGGACGATCAGCACCGGAAAGCCGAATCGCTGCGGATAGCCGTATTTTTCCAGGACCGGCAGGTTCATGTTCTCCCGGCTGTAGTTGACGCGGTAAGCGACAAAATTGGCTTCGATAAAATCCTTGATCTCCTGGTCCTTTTCGATAAAATCATGCAGGCGATAGCACCAGACGCACCAATTGCCGCCCACCTGGAGCAGCACGTGCTTGTTTTCGGCGGCGGCCTTTTGGATCACACCGTCTATTTCGGCCAGGGCATCCGCTTCGGGGTGGTACAGGTCGCCGTAGGATTTCTGTGCCTGAAGGGGCAGCAGGATCAACGTCATCAGGCAGCAAAAGAGGAAGGATCTCATGTCGGATTGGAAATTATGTTCCCGACAAACCTAATAAAATTTCATGTTGAACGCAACCGCAATTTTTTATTTCCTGCAAAAACAATGGGCCGCAATGTGCGGCCCAACCGTTTTTAGCCTGGCCTTTACGCGGCCGGCATACCGTCTGAAGCGGTATCAATAAGCTTGTTTGAAGATTTGCCATCATTACAATCCAACATCCGGTTGATTCCGGAAAATCCCGGAAAATCTGCCGTTTTGAGGCGGCTATGACCATGGCGGACGAATAACGGAATCCAATCCTGCTTGCTTTTATTGGTCCGGAAAATTTTAGCGGGAAAAGCGGAGCAGGGAAACTCAGGCAAAAAGTCCAAACAATCGCTTAGAGCGACGACACACTCGCCGCGTCTCGCAAATTTTGCACTGAAACATTTTTTGGTGCAAATACAATGAAACTGAATTGTTCCGTGATGGTCTTGCCACGCGTCATCAACTCGCGATCCAGATTCGGCATCAGGATCTTCATGCCGGCGTCTTCATTGAGGGATTTAGCGTTGTACCGGCCGGCGGTGACCAGTGATTTCAGCATGGCTTCTGTTCCTGTATCCAGGGAGATCGTCATCTGCACGCGCAGGATGTCGTTGTCCCATTTTCTTACTTCAATGGTTCCGGGTAAATCTAACCTCACCAATTGGCTACCTTCGAGGTCGAAAGATTTTGCAAGCGTTTTTTCGATCTGAGCGCTAAGGCTAACACAGTAGGCAAGGAGGATAATCAAGAGTAGATTTAATTTTTTCATAGGCACCTCCTTATGGTTTTATTGCGCAGTCAATTTACGATTTTTTTTCGAGATTGTCAAGTTTTCAAACGGAAATAATGTTTTCATGCCGAATAATGTACGGCTTCGCGAATCCGTACCAGCCGCTCCAGCAGGTTTTCCAGTTGATCGAGGGGCAGCATATTGGCGCCGTCGGAAAGGGCTTCTGCCGGCCGGGGGTGGGTTTCGATGAACAATCCGTCGACGCCGACCGCGATACCCGCATTGGCGATGGCGCCGATCAGCGCGGGCCTGCCCCCGGTCACGCCAGAGGCCTGATTGGGTTGTTGCAGGGAGTGGGTGCAATCGAGCACAACGGTAGCGCCGTAGGCCTGCATAACGGGAATGCCGCGAAAATCCACTACGAGGTCCTGATAACCGAAGGTGGTGCCTCGTTCGGTGAGGATCACCTTGTCGTTGCCGGACTGCAGGATCTTGTCCTGGGCGAATTTCATGGCCTCGGCGCTGACAAACTGGCCTTTTTTCACATTGACGACCTTCCCGGTGTCCGCCGCCGCTACCAGCAGGCTGGTCTGCCGGCACAGGAAAGCCGGGATCTGGAGGATATCGACGTATTCGGCCGCCATCGCCGCTTCTTCATCCGCGTGGATGTCTGTCGTCACCGGGATACCAAAATGATCGCCCACCTTTTTCAGGATCTTCAGGGCCTTTTCATCGCCGATCCCGGTAAAAGAATCCAGCCTCGACCGGTTGGCCTTCCGGTATGATCCTTTGAAAATATAGGGTATGGACAGCCGTTCGCAAATGGCGTGCACTTTTTCGGCGACCTCAAAGGCAACCGCCTCGCTCTCAACGGCGCACGGCCCCGCAATGAGAAAAAAGCGGCCGGCATCGAGGTGTTTGAGGCGCGGTATGTTGGAAAGTTGCATGTTGGTTGGTTGATGGTTGTTGATGTTGGTTGATGTTGGTTTATGGTTGTTTGTGTTGGCAGCTTCAGCCATTTTAGCGAGACTGTTAAAAACAGTTTTTTTACACGCAAAGATTTGATTTTTATCAAGTTGCGCATGCCAAAAATCCGGTTGACACAAAATTCTGAACGGTCCCGTCGAAACCTCGCCTGGCCCAACTTACAACTTACGACTTACGACTTACAACTTACGACTTACAACTTACAACTTACGACTTACAACTTCC
>JACJYC010000015.1 GCA_020636325.1 Lewinellaceae bacterium | reverse complement strand
TGGCTTCGCGTGAAAAACACTTTATTGAACGGTCTCGATTTTTAGCATGCGCAGTTTGCTGAAAATCACATCTTTGCGTCTTTACGTGAAAACACTATTTTGAACAGTCTCTTTTAAAAGGATAAGACGCTTCAAAATACCAAACCCTTCGGTTTTGGTTTGTTTAAACCACATCAGGCACATAAGTCCACATAAGCTGACACTACAATGGCGCGCAAGCGCCATTGTAGTGTTTTTTTTACTGTGTTCTACTGTTTCTATTGTGGTTAAAAAGGAAAGCCAAAGCAGAATGCTTTGGTATTTAAATCCGTATTTCTTCAAATGATGCCATAGGTTGCAAAACATGGATTTGCCTGCAAGGGATTGGAAGGTCAGCGTAAGGTCACCTGATGTTAGCCATCACGAATCCTGGACTACGCCAAAATCCGGGATGACTAATGTTACATTCTTTTGGGCACAAAAGAAAGTGACGGGACCAGAAGCAGCGTGAAAATGAAAAATGTAAAAGAAAAAATGCGAAATTTAAAAGTGGCGGCCGTGCATTTTAGGAACGCCCGTTGTTGGGAATATCCGGGATATCCTGCGAAGGCCGCGGCATGTCGCCCGATATGTACATAAAAAACACGGCGGAAGAAATGGCCGCAGGCGTTGACCGGGTGCTGGAGGAGGCTTTGGGGCGGTTTTAAGGAATGCGAAAGGTCAATTTGTCCGGTCCGGGTGCAATTTCCCGTTGCGCCCGGCCTTGGTTTTAAACAATATTGCTGATATCGGGTTAGTGAAAAACCGGGAAGTTGTGGCCAGACCATTGGGTTCCATAAATCCCCGGGTTTACATGTTTTATACCCTCACAACCCAATATCCATGAAAAAAGTCCTCAAATGGACCGGGATTTCTCTCTCCGTTCTGCTCATAGGCTTAGCGCTGTTCGGCTGGTGGATGAACGAACCCCGGCCCAGGGGCCTTCCCGCTGCTGAAGCGGACGAACTGGCCTTCAAAATGCTGCGCGCCGTTGATAAATCCGCCTGGGATACCACCAGGTTCCTGCAATGGTCCTTCCCGGGCGGCCACGACTATCTCTGGGATAAAAGCCGCGATCTGGTTGCCGTCACCTGGAAAGACAACCGCGTGCTGCTGCGCACCCGGAGCGTTACGGGAAAGGCATTCACGGCCGGCCGGGCTGTGTCGGGGGAGGCCGCCGACCGGTTGATCCAAAAGGCGTGGGCCATCTTTTGCAACGATTCATGGTGGCTGATCGCACCCTATAAAGTTTTCGACCCGGGTACCCAAAGAAGCCTGGTGACCCTGGAAGACGGCCGGCAGGGCCTGATGGTGGAATATGCCTCCGGCGGCGTCACGCCCGGCGACGCCTATGTATGGCTATTGGATGAATCGGGACTGCCGGTCAGCTACAAGATGTGGGTGAAAATTTTGCCGGTCGGCGGCCTGGAGTTTGCCTGGGAGGATTGGCAAACCTTGCAGACCGGGGCAAGAATAGCCGCCGTTCGCAAAGGGCCCTGGACCCTTTCCATTGGGAAGATCAGCGGCGCCGCCAGCCTGGCGGGGGTGGGGTTGACGGAGGACCCGTTTGCTGAATTGGGGGAACAGGATTATTGAAGGGTTGTGCCAAATCACGGCACAACCCGAATGGATTTTACACAAGGTAAAACACAAGTATCAATCGCAGAGGAGCGGATCAGCGCCGGGGAAATACAAGAGTGTTGATCATGAGGGGTTTAGCTTTATTTTGGGAGAGCGCTTGTCCGAAAACCCGTCCGGTTCACCATAATTTCATGCCGATGCCGGTTTGCACAAAGGATATGCTGGTGCCCAGTTCTCCCCAGATCAGGAGTTTGTGGCTCACAGCAAACCGCGTACCGAAAAAAGCGCCGTATTGCAGGCGGAACCTCCGGGGTTTTATGCCGTGTAATGCTTCGGCAGGGCCGAAGGCGTGATCAACGGACCGGATTGCGACGAATTCGCCGCCGGCCTGCATGCCGCCGTAGATATCCAGATTGTCAGTGCGGGTATAATGTGCGGCAAACCGAAAGAAGGACTGCCAGGTCCGGGTGGCATACCGGCGGATGGTTTTGTCCCCGTTCCACAACTTTTCGATCTCGTAATGGGAATAACCCTGGGTAAACCCGATGCTGAGCACGTCGCCGGCCATCCAGTCGAACCCGACGCTCACCGGCGGCGCCACGACCCTGGAAGCGTCCTTGGAGTAGGTGGGCAACAGGCCGATCCCCATCCGGGCGTCCGCCTGACCGTGTTTGAAAATGCGGACGGGGCGGTATTGGGCGGTGAGCGCGAGCGCAGTTTGAAGGAAGCTGACCAGAAGAATTAATCGTATTGTCTTGTTCATATCAATGGAGTTTAGGCGGTTAAAAATTCACATATCCACCAACACAATATTACCCCCGGGGCCGGGGTCTCACCCCCTCCATTTCTTTCATTTTACCGGAAATTTCTTTCATGGGCGGGCAAACCGTCAGCCATTGAGGTTTCGGTACTCGGTAGGCGTCAGCTCCGTTTCCTGTTTAAACACTTTTGAAAAATATTCGGGATCCAGGAACCCGCATTCAAAGGCAATGTCCGTGATGGAAAGATCCGAACCCCTGAGAAGCCGTTGGGCCAGGGCCAACCGGACGGACCGGATATACTTACCGGGCGTCATGTCGATGATGCCTTTGACTTTTCGGTTGAGCTGGGGTTCGCTGTAATGGATCAGTTCGGCGAGCATGGCCACGGAGAATTGGGGGTTGGAAATATGCGATTCGACAACAGACCGGACTTTGTGGATGAATTTCAGCGCTGTTTTTTCGGCATTGACCTGGACAAGGGATTTCTCGGGGTAGAGATGCAGGCTTTCCCCCGCCAGCAAAAATTGCCGGAGCCTTTCGCGGTTTTTCAGCAGGTTCTGGATCCGGATCAGCAATTCCGCTTTGCTGAACGGCTTGGGCAGATACGCGTCGGCGCCTTTGGCCAGGCCGGTCAGCTTGGAGGCCTGGTCGGCTTTGGCCGTCAGCAAAATGATGGGGATATGACTGGTGCGCTCGTCTTTTTTCAAGGTGTCGCAAACTTCAAAACCGTCCCTGACGGGCATCATGATATCGCTGATGATCAGGTCGGGGATCTGTTGGATGGCTTTGGTTATTCCCTGTTCGCCGTTGCCGGCCGTCTCTATGCGGTAGGCCGGCGTCAGGCAGCCGGAAAGGTACCGGAGGACGTCCGGATTATCCTCGATGAGCAGAATGGAAAGGGCCGACTCCTTTTCCGGGGAATCGTGCGGAGGCAGCCGGGATTCAGCCTCCGGGGTGAATAGAACATCGGATGAATCCGGTAAGGGAATAGCTTCCGTTTTTTCAGCTTCACGGGTGACGGGCAAATGAATGGCAAACCGCGTACCTTTCCCCGCTTTGCTGCTGACCGTTATTTCACCTCCCATCAGTTGGACCAGTTCCCTTGTCAGGGCCAGCCCGATGCCTGCGCCTTCATTCGTGCGGGTAGAGGAATCATCGGCCTGGTAAAACCGGTCGAAAATAAACGGAATCTTGGCCTCGGGGATGCCGATGCCGGTATCCCTTATGTACAGCTGCAACCGGCGCACCTTGTTTTTATTCGCTTCCCGGACCCTTACCTTTATTTCTCCGCCGGACGGGGTAAACTTGATGGCATTCGACAGGAGGTTGGAAATGACCTGCTGGAACCGGTCCGGATCAAAATCCATTTCCAGGGACGGGGCTTCAGCCTGGAAATCGATCGTGATATTTTTGTTGGCCGCGTAGGAATGGAAAGACTCAAGCAGGTATCGGATATACCGGATGACGTCGCCCCGGACAAGCTTCAGGTGGAGGTTGCTGGAGTCCAGCCTGGCGAGATCCAGCATTTGGTTGACGAGGTGCAGGAGCTGGTGGGCATTTCGTTTGATCACTTTGAGGCTTTCCTTGCCGGATTCATATACTTTCCCCGTCAGGTTGTCCACCAGGCCGAGGATCACAGTGAGCGGCGTGCGGAATTCGTGGGAGATGTTGGTGTAAAGGCGGGATTTGGCGGTGTCCAGTTCCTTTAACCTCCTCGCCTCTGTTTTTGTTATTTGACGACGTATTTCATATCTGCGAATAAAAGACAATATTGCAATTACTAAACCACCCCAGAGGCATGAGGCCCACCAGGTCTTCCACCAAGGCGGTCGGATAGTAATGGTGACTGTGGCTGGATTGTTAAAATTCCATTTGCCGTCATTATTTGATCCCTGGACTTCAAAGGTATATCTTCCTGGATCAAGGTTGGTAAATGTTGCAATTCGGTGACCAGAATTTGTATAAACCCATTGTTGGTCATATCCGATCAAGCGATAGCGATATTGATTTTTTTCAGATGCGGTGTAGTCTAATGCAGCAAATGAAAAGGAAAAATTATTCTGCTTATATGTCAGGATAATTTCATTAGTGTACGAAATATTATATGTCAAAGGAGATTTAAAACCTAGTGTGTCAGATGATGAGCCTTTTATTGGAACACTTTTGTTGGATAACTGAAAATCAACTAATTGGATGGAAGGAATAAAATCATTTTGTAAAATTTCTTTCGGGTTAAACCATGAAAACCAATCGATCCCACCAAAGAAAAGCTTTTTGTCGCTGGGTTGGTAGAATAATCCAGCCATAATTTTACCATTTCCCAGCCCATCGTTAACATTATAAAACACATAACGGCCATTTAAGGGATTAAATCTGTATACTCCCTCATAAACTACAAACCAAATATAACCGTCATCGTCAGACAAGACTCCCAGTGGAAATAAAATTTTTTCTCCCAATCCATTGAAAGGTCGGATGATTTTATTTTCAATATCTATTGTACAGAATTGCTGGTAAGCACTTAACCACAAGTTACCATTGTTGTCTTCATGAATCCCATGAACCTGTTTTTCATACGGGAAATATTGAAAAGTATCAGTTGAGGGGATATAAAGATTTATACCTCCTTTGGTACAGATCCAAAGCCTTTTGGAACGATCTTTGCTTATACTGGAAATTGAGTTATTACTATTGAAGTTTTTCGGCTCATGAGCTAATAAGTAAGATTGAAATTTTTTTTCTGAGAGTGAATACCTGCAAAGCCCTTGCTGACTGCCGATCCATATTTGATCTGTGTCGTCAATTAAAAAAGCTGTTAACCAGGAACCGCAGGGATTATTTCCACCTGAACCTTCAAATATAGAGGTGAATTCCCCATTTTTGTTCATATGGTAGAGAGCCTTGTCAGTAGCAACCCAAAGCCCTTCATTTTTATCTCGCTGAATCTGGAAGATATTTTTTATTGTTGAAGGCTCTTCAGGTTTAGCGTTGTCAAAGATGTGGATAAAAGATTCAGTTTGAGGGTCAAAAAGATGGACGCCAGAATAGGAAGCAATCCAGATTTTTCCATTAAGACCTTCTGAGAATCCGGTTATTTTGGTGGTATTGAATCCCGATTCGGTAGCTTTAAAATTTCGAAATGGCTTTCGATGCCTTTTTACAACCCAAAAGCCTTCGTACTCTGTCCCGAGCCAAAGGTTTCCTGCTGAATCTTTTAGAATAGTCCTGATAACAGTTGCATAGAAAATTGTTTTTTTTGATCCGATACACCGGATTAATTTCCCCGTATTAAGATTCAAAAAATGCAACCCTCCACCATAAGTTCCTATCCACAAAAAACCTTGATCATCCTCCTCCAGTGCAGAGATCCTGTTATTACCTAAAGAGCCTTCATTTTTGGGTTGATAAAAAAGATGATTGGTTATTAGGCCTGTTTTTTTATTCAAACAATAAAGGCCATTCTGATCAGTGCCTATCCATAAGGAGCCAAATGAATCTTCAAATAAAACACGGATCAGGTTTTTTTCTGGACTTTCCGGCAGTTCAGCTCCTGGCAAACCATAAGCAATTATTTCGTTTGATTTTGGATTGTATTTAAATAATGAATCAGCGGCACTTAACCAAATAATGCCCATTTTATCTTCCAGGATTCCTCTGGACTCTTTTGGTTTTTTTTCATCAAAAAACAACCTGGTAAAACCATTTGCACCGGGCCTTTTTCTATTCCAGCCATTTTTTGTCCCAACCCAAAGTTCACTTTTTTTCGAAACGAAGACAGTTTCTATGGAGTTGCTGCTAATACTATTGGTGTCCTGGGCATCGTAGAAATATCTGGTGAATTTTTCTGTGGGAACATGTAGGCAATTGAGGCCATTTTCAGTGCCAATCCAGATGTTATCTCCTTCTCCGGTAATACTCCAAACAACAGGATGACTCAGGCTATTAGGACTATTTTTATTCGGTTGAAATGATTTCACTTCATAACCATCAAAACGATGACAGCCAGAACCTGTCCCAAACCATAGGAATCCTTTTTTGTCCTGGTAACTGCTGGTTACGAAACTGCTCCACAAATAGTTTTCATGGGGAATTTCTTCAAAGTAAGGATTCTGACTTTTGCATGATGATGAAACAAGGATGCACCAAAAGAAAGGAAGAAAGAAATTGACCAGATTTCTTTTTGGTAAGAAAGTAATGGGTATAGCGTGTTTCATACTACCAGGGAGTTTTATGGGCTTAATTTACGGCAAATTATTGAAAATAAGATCGTTGAGATGGCATTTTGATTCGTTTGGGAGGGCTTTGCCCAGGCAAAATGCGACATGCTCCGGGCAAAGCGGGCAGAGGGTGCGCACCAAAGCGCCAGCGAGAGCGTGAAAAGCAACGCCTCCACGCACTCATTTTTCATCCGGTGAAGCTTGGGCGAAGTCGGGCGCCCGGGCGCTTTTTGCAAGAATGCCCGGTAAGTTGGCAGCCGTATTTTTGACTTTTGACTTTGAATTTTTACATTTTGCAATGCAAACCGGGATCAAATGCAAAATCACCCCTGCCGATGCGCATCCCCCCGCCAGGGGTCCTTCTTCAGCTCCTTGTCCCAGCCCCGCAGCGGGTGCCTGGACGGGTCAAGCTGCTCCCCGGTATCCCAGGGTTCGAACGCATTTTTTATGTTGGCCAGGCCGGTGTCGGCCAGTTCGGGGTAATGGCGCAAAATGACCGCTTTGAAACTGGATTTGTCGATCCATTCCAGGCCTTCTTTGGTGTAGTATTCCTCGGTGTAGCAGGTGGTGTAGAACCGGTCGGCCTGCAACCGGCGGGTGGCGTTGAGGATGAAGATCTGGAACATCGTTTCTCCGAACCCGAACCCGTTGGGCCGGTGCCCTTCCGCAAGCGTGCCGATCATCAGGTCGAGCTTTTCCACATCTTCAGGCCGGCTGCCGTATACTTCCTTGAGTTGCGCAACCTGCCCGGCGTCATCGGTCAGGTCTTCAAACCGGGTGATGGCGGTGAGCCCCAGTTGCCGCCTGAACTCATTGTACCGCGGCACCCCGCGCTCGCGCGCCCGCAGCAGGTCTACCGCGCCCAGGTCGAACATAGGGTTGAACGGGATGCTGAGCTCCTGCATGAATTTCGGGTAATTGTTCAGCACCAGTTGCCCGGGATGCTGATTGCCGAAGGAGTAGAACAGGTCCGCCATGGATGCCCGCCGGGTCAGTTTGCCCGAACCGGCCTGCCGCGTCGCCACGAAGGGGACTTCTTCCCCGTTTTCCTGGTTCACCTTCCGGATGTTCAGGTATTCCGGCAACAGGGAATGCAACCGGTAAACCTCCACGAATTCCTCGGTCAGCCCGAACGGCGAGCCGTGTTTGTTGATGGGGTTGCCGACCACGCCGCCCAGTTCAGGATTGCGGACGTTGATCGCAGCAACGGTCTTGCGATGGCTGCCCTTGTGGAACAGGTTGGTGAGCAGGCCGTACCAGTTGGCGTTCAGGGCATTGTCGAGCACTTTATTGGCGAGGATGGCGGGCGTCCACTCCACGGAATGGATCTTGGCCATCACGGCCGCATTGATGAGCCGCGCCACGTTGAACAACCGGTTGTCGTCCCAGTCCGGGTAAGCCGCTTTCAGGTGGTCGCAAATGGCGTTGTGCTCCCTGGCGAACAGGTTGTGCAGCATAGCCAGACCGATCCACCAGTTGCGGACAAAGCCGGTTTCCTCGATCTTCTTGTCGTTCAGGGGCAGCGTACCGTCGGCATTCAGGCGCAGTTTTCCGTCGGAGCCGCTGCGCAGGCGGCTGACGGTGGCCTGGTCGCTGCCGTAGATCTGGGAGCCGTCCCACCAGTGGGTCACCTCGTTGATGAAGGAGACGGGCGTCTCCTCGCCTTCCGCCAGCCGCGTGGGATCGGGTTGGGTTTTGGGTACGAGTATTTTTGTCTGCCAGAATTTGGACCGGGCCGGGTCGTCCTCCGCCAACGGGATCTCCAGCAGTTCGTTGAGGGCGTTTTCGCCGTGATTGATCCAGTCGTGGTTTTCAAACTGGATCCAGGAGGCCGCCAGCATATTCAGGAACGGCACTTCTTTCATCTGCCCGCTGCGGGTCAGCAATTTGCGGCTCACTTCCCTCGGGTTGGGCGTCATCAGCTGATCCCCGGACTCGGGCTTCACCGCCTCTACATGGACGTTCCGCGGGAAGCGGGTGCCGGCGGCCCCTTCCATCGGGTTCTCCAGGTTGTTCCAGCTGCCGTTGGCCGTCCGGAAATGCGACACCCCTTCGGGCGGGGTCTGGCCGGCTGCCTGGAAACCGACCAGGGCGCCCGCCGGATAGGTCGATTTGAGGTTGTTGGTATTCAGTTTTTCCCGCATATAGGCCAGCGTAAGAATGCCCAGCAGGAAGGGCCGGCGGTACCAGTTGGTCCAGATCCGGTCGCGGTAACCGGCCAGCCTGCCCACGGCGGAGGCCAGGAATTCCATGACGGCAGTGGCGATCTCCCCGAACCCGTTCCCCAGGGCGAGGCCGATCCTTTTGAGCGCTCCGACCGGGGGAGGGGAGGCCGGCGGTTGGGGCAGGGTTCCCGCTTCGACCGTCGGCGGCCGCAGCAATTTTTCCCGGTCGAAGTGGTAAACGTCCGGGACCGGGATGTTGACTTCCGCCAGTTCGTTGCGCCCGGCCAGGTCGTACAGTTCCTGCCAGTCCGCTCGGGAGCCGTCCAGCGCCAGCGCGGCCGCGTAGGCTGAGGCGGAAAGACCGTATTGTTCCTGGTGAAAATAAGCGAGCCCGAGCGTGGCCTGGTTTTCTGCGGTGGGATGTTGGGCGACAAGCTCCTGCAATTTGGTGACGGCTGCGGCAAAATCCTGCTGCTCGATCAGGTTTTTGCAGGCCTGAAGCTGGTCGTTTTGGGTGTTGCTCATCATTGGCTGTTTAGGTGATGAATACCTAAAGGTACCGGGAATTTTCTTATTTTGCTCAACCGTTTAAACCGAAATCGACCATGAAAATTTTTACCGGACTGTTTGCCTTGCTTTTATTGATCGCCTGCCAACGGGAGGAGCCCTACAAAATACCCGTTTACGCCTGGACGAGCGGCCCCGGCCAAAGCACCGATCAGGAACTGACGGACAAATTCAATCAATACAAGCGTCGCGGCATCGACGGACTGATGTACAACGGCGGCCACGACCCCGCGACCTACAGCCGGGTGGGCAAATTGGCCAGGGCTGCCGGACTGGCCTTTCACGCCTGGATCCCGACCATGGTGCAAGCCCCCGATTCGACCATCCAACCCGAATGGTACGCCATCAACGGCAACGGTGAATCCGCCCTGGACAAGCCCGCCTACGTGCCGTACTACAAGTTCCTTTGCCCCAGCAAGCCGGAAGTCTACGATTTCCTGGCCAACCTGTACGGCGCCGTCGCCGATGTGCCGGAAGTGGACGGCATTCACCTGGATTATATCCGGTTTCCGGACGTGATCCTGGCCCGCGGCCTTTGGGAGAAATACGGCCTGGTCCAGGATCGCGAATACCCGCAATTCGATTATTGTTATTGCGATCAATGCGTCGGGGATTTCAAGGCAAAGACAGGTATTGATATCAAAGCCGTGGAGGATCCTTCCCAGGTTGAAGAATGGAAACAATTCCGGTACGACCTGATCACGGGCATTGTCAACCGCCTTTCGGACATGGCCCACGCCAAAGGCAAGGAGATCAACGCCGCAGTTTTCCCGGGGCCCAACTCGGTTGCCAAAAAGATCGTCCGCCAGGAATGGGACAAATGGAACCTGGATGCCTTTTACCCGATGCTTTACAACGATTTTTACCTGGAGCCGCCGGCCTGGGTCGGTACAGTGACCCGGGAGGGCGTAGAAGCTATCGGCAACCGGGTCCCGTTGTACAGCGGGTTGTTCATCTGCCCGGACCCGGCCAACAAATCAATGGAAAAGGACCCCGAAGGGCACGGCCTGTTGCCTGGGGAGTTGGGGGAAGCTGTAAGGGGCGCTATGGAGAACGGCGCGACCGGCATCTGCCTGTTTACCCCCGAACGAATGACCGATGCCCATTGGGAGGCTTTTGAGAAGGCCGTTCATGTCCGTTATTAGGCGGTGGCGTTAGGAACCGTCGTCCTCTTTTACCGAGGCATTGAAACTCAGGCGGTTTATGCGGGGGGATGCGTTGGAGTAGACGGTCAGATACCGGCTGTGAATGCCCGAATAGGAGGGGTCAAAGGATACGAAAATGGTATCCTGGCTGCCAGGCGGAATAGGTTTTTTCGGAAATTTCACATCTGTACAATAACAATCCTTTTCAATTTTACTGATCGTGACATCCGCCTTTCCCGTGTTCCGGAAAAGGTAGTACAGGCTGATTTGTCCGAATTCAATGGTACCGAGATCCAGGTGATCGGTTTCGAATTCAAGGGAACCCGTCATCTGCGTCTTTTTTTCTGTCCGGGCCGGATCTTCCTCCCCGACGGAGGACGATTTTTCGCCGTCAATGATCCGGATTTGATAGACCCGGATGGGCGCATCCTCATTGAATGGGTTGTACTTGTTTTTGAAAAATAACCGCCCATCCGCCGATCCCAGGATGTCGAAAGCCGTCTCTTGCGGCAATTCCGCTTCTCCCAGGTACTGATAACCGGCATTGTAGATCTGGAGATACCCTTTCCTGAAATAATATCCGGTGCTCAGGGTATCCGCCTCTGAAGCCGCAAGGTCCGGAATATACGTCCGGTAAAGCCGGTTGCTGACCGAATCGACTGCCAGGGAAAAATAGCTGTACGCCTGCATGCGGTAGGTATTGAGCCATTTACCCACTTCTTCTTCCCGGAGCGGGGAGAGTTGGTCGTTGCGGATATGTTCGCCTTTACGGCCGAATTCGCCTACCGGTTTGCCCTGCAGGGTATACACCTGGAATTGGTGGGGCGCCTGCTGCCCGAAAAGGATATGGCCGTTTTGCGGATAGAACGCCAGGGAGGGGTAATCTTTCAGGTAAGTGATGTATTTATTGTCGGGATAGATCTGGTCGAAACGCCCGCAGGCGGTTTCCATCTTACCGTCCCGGTTGAAAATGCCGACGGTGGGCCGGGCGTAATAATCGTCGCTGAATTCGCTGTGAATGGCCGATTCCAGCGGGAAGACGATCTTCCCTGCTTTGGGAATATACAAGGCCAGAAAAGGCCAGTTGGCGATTTTCAGGTGTTCCGCCTCCAACAGGTCCCTGCCGTTTTTGTCGGTAAAAGCGGTACGGTTGACGATCTTGAAATTCCGGTCGACCTCGACCAGGTCGGTAACGGTTGCGCCGATCATGCCGGTCCTGCCTTGTTCCAGGGGTACGATGGCGGCCGTATTCATCGACCATTTTTCCGGACCTTCGCCCACCCCGCCGAATTGCCGCAGGTAATTGCCCTCGCGGTCGAAAACATAGACGGTTGAAGTCCGGTAGTAATCCAGCACCCAGATCTGATCGCGGACCATTTTTACCTTTCCGGAAGGGACCGGAATGGAGTCCGGAAATTTTAAGGTGATGATTTTTTCAATCTCCAGGTGGAAAGGGGCCTGTTCCGGCATTTCTTCCCCACCGGACTCTCCTGCACAACCTGCCAGAAGGATAAACGCGACAAGGAAAAACACCAGGTGTTGGACCCGTGGGAAATGGGCAAAAGGGATCATCGGCCGGCTTTTTCAGTTTATCAGATGAAAAGGTCCGTGTCCTTCACCCGCAAGTGAAGGACACGGACCTTTAAAAGCTTGTTAGAAAAGAAAATACCGCCTTGCATTGTGCAATACAAGGGTATTTCCACACGATCGGACATTTCACATCATGAAAAAACGATCAGGAAGCAGAAGTTGAGGATGTACTGCATGCATTGCTGCAGGTGCACTTGGGCTTTCCTTTGTATTGGTCGCCCACGCAGGCGGTGGTAGAGGTCCCGTCCGGTTGAACGGTACTCTTGCACTTGCAGCTCCAGCCGGCTGCGTCCGCTTCGTCCACATTACTTCTCAACGGAACAGCAGGAGCAAAGAACAAGGCTAATACAAATAAAATGGCGAGGGATTTGAATAACGGCTTTTTCATACTTTAATTATTTAGTCCAATTTTCAATGGTTTTATCTATGCGGTAAAGATAACAAAATTGATAATCCGGAATTGAAAACATAAAAAAAAATTATCATGGGTAATGACGGCGGATGTAAGCTTGTTTCATGTGAAGGCGGGAAGCCGTAAAGTTTTGATTTTTAGCACCTGCAACGGGCCAAAAATCATGCCGACCATACTACTGGACATTTTTGCAAAAAGGGCAAAGACGGGGAGAGCGAGGGAGGGAGAGAGTGGGTGAAAAGCAATGCCTTCACCCACTCTCTCCCAACCAGCTCATTTTGTCCAGTAGTGTGTATGCCGGCGCAAAATCCTGACCAGTCTGGGCCCTGGTAACCGCGCGCATCCGGCCGACCCGATCCTGCCAGCTACCCGGCCAATCCAGCCACTTACCCGGCCTGCCTTCCGTTTCGCCTCCGTTTGCCTGCATCTTGCAAGCGCAACGATTCAATAACATAAATCAACGGACATGCAACAGCACAATGCCAACGACCTGAAATTGAGTATCGACCCGAAAGAATTGAAACCGCTGTTCAAGACCAGCGCCCGGCGGCACGCCCTGGCCATGGCTTTCGACTGGGCGGTTATTTTTGCCACCATTTTCGGCTGTATTCTTGTTTTTAATCCTTTTACTTATCTGCTGGCGGTTATCACCATCGGCGCCCGAATGCACGCCCTGGCCATCCTGATGCACGACGCCACCCATTACCGCTTCCTGAAAAACCGGAAATGGAACGACCTGCTCACCAATCTGCTGACCATGTACCCGCTGTTTACCTCCATCGAGAAATACCGGCAGAACCATTTCAAACACCACAACCACCTGAACACCGAAGAAGACCCCGATTGGGTAGCCAAACTGGGTAAGCGGGCATTTACCTTCCCGAAAACCCGTGCCGAATTCCTGACAACGGTCTTTTCCTACCTGATCATGTACCAGGGTATCATGGACGCTGTCTGGTTTCTGCGCCGGTTCAGCGCGCCGGAAATGAAATCGACCGGCAAACCGGAAAACCCGTGGCCGAGGGTCCTGTTCTTCATCGCTCTGTTCGCGACCCTGACCGTCACCGGCGCCTGGAAATTCTACGCCTTGTTCTGGCTCGTTCCTTACCTGTCAACCTTCTTCATGTTCCAGTACATCCGCAGCGTGGCCGAGCATTTCGGCGAACTGGCCTACGACCACCTGCTGACCTCCACCCGCTCGGTGAAGCCCAATTGGGTGGAGCAGTTCTTTATCGCACCGCACCAGGTCGGCTATCACCTCGAACACCACCTCTACCCGGGCGTGCCGTTTTACAACCTTCCGGAACTGCACCGTCTGCTGATGACCGACCCCGATTACCAGGGCAAGGCCCATATCACCCAGGGCTATGTGGGTGGGCTGCTCAACGAACTGGGTTCGGCCCAACTGACTGCCGAAGCGGCCCATTGACAAAAAAAACAGCCGCCACGCACGAAAGGTGCATGGCAGCTGCCTTAACCACAAGATCAAAATATTAGTGCGTTATGACAATGCGCTGGGTGGTCTGGGTACCGTCCGGATGATTGAACCGGATGATGTACAGGCCGTTGCCGAACCGCGAAGTGTCGATGTCCAGCCGCCGATCCGGCTGCTTTTGCCCGAACACGGTCTTGCCTTCGGAATTGATGATCGTAACCAGGTCCACGTTCAGTTCTTCCGGGATCAATACGCTGAGGGCGCCGTCGGCCGGGTTGGGGAAGACCGAGATCTGGTCGGTCAATTCATCCAATTCCAGGTTTGAAGCGCTTTTGCCGAAGGCGTCGCCGCCACCTGCCTCACCCGGGGGCATTTCATGACAGCCGGTAGCACAGTGTAAGGGCGTCCAGGAGACCTGTTCCCCGCATACCGTACCTACGCGCCAGGTATAGCAGTATTTCCGGAAAAAGTACCCGATCATATGCAGTGAGTTCGTAGGAATAACTACATTGTAAACATCACCGGATCCGCAGCAGTTAGGATCGTTCAGGGTATATTCAAACAGGTACTGATCGGCGCC
The DNA here is from genome assembly GCA_020636325.1 of Lewinellaceae bacterium. Classification (GTDB taxonomy): domain Bacteria; phylum Bacteroidota; class Bacteroidia; order Chitinophagales; family Saprospiraceae; genus JACJYC01. The sequence continues at coordinate 163,399 of JACJYC010000015.1, read as the reverse complement.
GGGTACGGGATCCCAGTAAAAGTCGACATTCAGGGAGTAACCGGGGCGGCAACGTACGAACTCATTCACCGGTGCAAAGCAAAAGTTATCCAGCACGGAGCAGTCGATCGGACCGCAGAGTTCACATTCGCCGCTGTCGTCCGGGGTTCCGTCCGTAAAGCCGGTAATACCCTGACGTCGCTGACCGACGCAAAAATCGCCGCATAAGGTGGAAACGGAGTGGACGACGAAATAATACAAGCCGGAAACGCCTTCTTCGAACAAGGTATAAGGCCCCGATGCCTCGGTGTTCAAACCCGCTTCGAGGGTATACGGCCCGCCGTCCGGATTTGGACTGGAAAGGACAAACCACTGATGGGTAGCTCCAATGTTGTCGTACAGGTCGAAATCCCGGACCACCAGTTCCAGCCCTTCGTTGCCTTGAATCATATCCAGTCTGAATGCCCCCGACAGGAAATTGTCGCAACATTCCACGGTGAATTGTCTGCGCACCTCGATCCAGGGAATGCAATTCGGCGGATTAACGATGGCGAACTGCAACTCGTATACAAAGCCGGGTTCGAAGATGTCACCGGGGTCCTCGCCGCCGGTCCGGAACAATTCGCTCAGGTTAAGCATGCCGATCTCGTTGGCGGCTGTCCAGCCGTAATTGAAATACTCAGTTGGCCCGCCGCCGATCGGGTGCCGCCAAATGGCCATGAAATACCGGTCGAAATTGCTGATATTGATCGGCCGCAGGTAAACATCTTCTCCGAAGCAGAAGGTCTCTTTGGGCTGACCGGATTCGTCGACCAGTATATATTGCAGCGTGGCCTCGTCCCTGAAATCGGGGACCGGCAGGCTGAGTTCCTCAAAGGCGCACCCTTCCAGCCATACCGAGTGGCGGATATAGTAATGCTTGTCGTGGCCCAGCCAGCTGAACAGCGCAGTCGGGCCGTCCTGGGAAGTGGCCACAAGGGTACCGCCGGTGGTTTGGCCGTGGTCCGGGGTTTCAAAGAGTTCCCAGAGTTGATGCTGAATGGTCAGATCAGTGGCATGGGCGGTTACTGTCCGGTTGCCCCCGTCGCATTCTGAAAGGAGTGTGAAGGCCGGATCCACATCGCAGCATACGACCGTGAAGGTCCGTCGGGCATCCACCCAGGCAATGCATTCCGGGATGTTGCCGAGCGCCAGCTGGATCTCGTATTCAAAACCCGGCTCAAAGGTCAACGTTGAAGGAAGCAACTCCGAAAGGTTGAGCACGCCGATCGAATTGGCCAGGGTCCAGCCGTATTCCCAATGCGTTTCATAAGGTGCATTCGGATCGCCGATCGGGCGGCGGCGTGAATTCAGGTAGTACCGGTCATAGTTGGTGGAAGCCGTCCCGTTCAGGAAAATATCCTCTCCCGCACAGAAGACGTCCTTTTCGACACCGTATTCATCTTCAAAATGAAAATCCGAGGTTGCATTTCCCGCAAAGGTCGGTACGATCTTGATGGTTTCCAATCCGCATAAATCGCTGTAATGACGGATATAGTAAAACTTGCTGATATCCAGCCAGCTGAAAGTGACGGATAAGCCGCCGTCCGCCTGCCCGACTAGGGTGCCGCCGGAAGTGACGCCCTCTATGGAGGATTGGTATAACTCCCAGTGATTTTGGGTTACGGTTGGATCAGTAGCCGTAGCTGTAACGGAAAAATTGCCCTCACAGTTGATGTCGACCGTGAAATCGGTATTGCCGACCGAGCTGAAAGTCCCCGCTCCGATAAAAACGCCGGAATCATACTCAAAGTCGCCGGTGTCGGCAATCGCCAGGATCAGGTGGTAGGTCCCGCAGGGGGTGAGGCCCTCTGCATGCGCCCTCAGAATTTTGGTCAACCCATCGTACTGATGCGTTGTGCCGGTGCAATTTTCAACGAACAGTTGAGAATTGTATACAATGCCTTCGCCGGATGAGGGGCAGTCCTCATCATATCCGTTGTTGATGGTGTTGACCGATACCGGTTCGAGCGTTTCCGGGATTATGGCCAGGTTCTGGGTGCCTGTGATCCCCGGGCCTGAAATGAAGAAGGCAAAACCGTCATTGTAACCTTGATAAACGTATTCATTATATTCCTCCGAGGCAAAAACGTATTGGAATTCAAGCCGATCCCCCGAAACGGTAACATCGAATTCGATCACCGTCGCGTCTCCGGTCGGCGCCTGGACGATTTCCTCCAGCGGACCGTATCCCGGAAAGAAATTGATCCCGGTCTGGTTGTTAGGGTAACTGTTCGGTCCCACCGCATTGAAAATGCTGCCGGTTGTGATCAGTACACCGGATTCGATATGGACATTTCCGGAGCCGTTCTGTCCGCCCCAGAATTGACCATAGGCGCCCGGCGCACCGTTTACCGTAACGTTGCTGATCGCCACTCCAGGGCCGACCAGGGATTGGATCAACTCCTCATCGGTGAGGGAATTGCTTACCTCGATCTGGGATTGTCCCGAAATGCTGATAAGCAGCGCGATAATAAGCAGTAATAAATTTCTCATGAGGGATTAATTGTCGGATTTGTTAAAGAATAATGCCATCCTTCTGGCGCCCAGTTTGAGGTAATTGGCAACCTGTTGCTTTGTTATACCCTTTGCCCTGAGGACCGAAAGATCCAGTTCCAGTTTCATCTGCTGCTTGGTGAAATCGCCGGTGATCGTTTGAAAGTCAAAACTGAATGACTGGCAGAACCGCTCCAGTTTTTCTTTGGAAGGAAATGACAATGCATGGATGTCTATGACATAAACATCGGCAAGGTCTTCCTGATTTTCGGGTAATTGGATGATGAAATCTTTGGAAATGGTTGCCGTTCGAACGGCCTTTTCAGGGCTTGTGTCCGCTTGCCCTGTCAATCCGCCGGTTGAAAATAGAAAAATGGCGATAACCAGCAGGGTGGTTATCCTGGTCAAGATTTTCATGATGATCCGGAATTGAAATTGGTTAAGAAATGAAGTCAGCCGCACAAAGTGAATCCATGTATCCCGCATAAACCGGAATAAGCGCGTTAAGATCAATAGAGCTGATCCTGGTTCAATCCTTGGTGTTGGAAACTTCTATTGTTGTCAGGAGTATAAGTTGTTGGGCAAGCGATTGTGACAAAAAAACATAAAAAATATATACTATTGATTGTCAGGATTTTGACCTTTGATAACCTTTAATAAATCATTGGCCGTTTCGATCCCTGCGCCGTCCAGCCCCAACCAACCGGCCGCCTGTTGAACAAGTTTCGCCGGCGTCAGCCCGTTTTCCCGCCAGGTCTTCAACGCTCCTGCCCCTTTTGATTTGGAAAGTTTTTCGCCCTGCTCGTCCTTCACCAGCGGATGATGCAGGAAAGCAGTTTGGAAAAAAGCCTGTTCTCCCAGACAATGCGCCAGGTACAGTTGCGCCGCCGTTGATTCCAGCAAATCCGCTCCCCGGACGATAAAATTGATCCCCCACAACAGGTCATCCGTCAGCGAAGCGATCTGGTAAGCCGGCATCCCGTTCTTTTGCCGAACCACAAAATCGCCCATCAATCTTGTCAATTGTTCAATTGATTCGATTAATTGATTCGATTGATTCGATTGGTTGGATTGGTTCGATTGTTCGATTGGCCTGTCCGGCATCGGGTCCCCAGCCTCCTCCGTTCGCCATAGCCCCAGGGCGAAGTCAGGCAGCATCCCCCGTCCGCCATAGCCCCACAAGGGCGACGGCGGGCAGCCTCCTCCGTCCGCCATAGCCCCACAAGGGCGACGGCGGGCAGCCTCCTCCGTCCGCCATAGCTCCCAAAGAGCGACGGCGGGCGCCACCCTCACCCGCCAGGCCACACCATCCCCTTCCCAACCCAATCCCTTATCCCGGCAGGTACCCGGATAGCGCCCGTCGGGCGACAAATCCCGGATTTCCTTGCGCGAGCAGTTGCAGGCGTAGAGCAGGCCGCTTTCGCGCAGTTTTTCCAGATTTTTTTGGTACAGATCAAGACGCAAATGCTGGGAAAAGCGTTTAAAGAAATCATCGGGGCCTGAAGGACCGTGGTCAAAATCGATGCCCAGCCAATCGAGGGTGCGGAAGATGTCCTCGACGTATTCGGGCCGCATGCGATCGGCGTCGAGGTCGTCGATGCGCAACCACAATCCGGCGCCCATAGCGCGGGCGAGCGCCCAGGTGACGAGGAACGAGATGCCGTTGCCCGGGTGCAGCCATCCGCTGGGCGTTGGTGCGATGCGTGTGCTGACGTTGGTCAAAATTTGATTAATTTTGCAGGCGTTGCAACCAACCTATTTGGCCGGCAACCGACCGTAAAATTAAAAAAGAGCGAGGAAATTGGGGTTTTGCCTGAAATGAATAAAATCTCTGAACGGCATATACAGCGAATAAATAACGACCCGGGGGCCGCGGCAACCCTTTTCTGGGCCGTCGCTCTGGTCGTGTCAGCCGGCCTTTTCAACCCGGCGACGGCCCAGGTCCAATTGCTGGGCCCCGGGGTCAACAGCGGGTACGACGAATCGGTGCCCGTCATCAGCGCCGACGGACAGGCCCTGTTCTTTACCCGGAAAGGACATCCCCAGAATCTGGGCGAAAAAAGCCTCGAAGATGTCTGGATGAGCCGCCTGCTCCCCAATAACCAATGGGCCAGGGCCGTCAACCTGGGTCCGACCGTCAACGATCGCTATGTCAATGTGCCGGTCAGCGTGGGGCCCAACAAGAATTCCCTGTACTTTACATCCGGTCCGGATTACGACCTTGTACGGGCTTCGAGTACAGGCCGCGGATGGAGTTTCCCGGAAACGCTTACCAATGACGCCTTTTTCCGCCAAGGGAAGATCCATTCCTATTCGCTCAGCCAGGACGGAAAAACCCTGTTCTTCTCCTGGTCCGGCGAAGAAGGCAATCCCGATCTGTACATTACCTTTCGCCTGGATAACGACGCCTGGACAACCCCGCTGCCGCTGCCCGTCAATTCGCCCGGAACGGAGATCAACCCCTTTTTCGCCCGCGACGGCCGAACCCTGTATTTCGCCAGCAACGGATTGGGCGGTCGAGGCCGTTTGGACCTGTTTCTGACCCGCCGCCTGGACGATTCCTGGCAGCAGTGGTCCGAACCCGAAAACCTGGGACCGGATGTCAATTCAGCCGAGGACAATGCCTATATCAGCCTGACCGCCCGCGGCGATGAAGCTTACGTGGTGGTCAAAAGCGAAACCGGCGACCTCAATATCGGGGTGTTGCTGCTGCCGCAGGAACTCCAGCCCAGCCCGGTTGCCGTTTACGAAGGCCGGCTGGTGTCGGCGGAAACCGGCATTGCGCCCAACGGCGTTACCTTGGAAATGGTCAAACTCAAGAACCCCGGCGCCCCGCCGGTCAGGTTGCGGCTGTCGCAGGACGGCGCCTTCCGGCTGACGCTGCCCAGGAATGAACCGCGCGGACTATTCGCCTCAGCCCCCGGCTATTTGCCCGCCGGGATCGATCTGGAAAATACCGAAACCGAAAGCCTGCCTGAAAACCTGGGATCATCGGCCACCTTCAGCGCCGCCTATAGGGATCGGGACAAACGCATCAGCCTGCTGCAGGACCGGCTTACCCAGATCGAGGATGCCGAGATCGGGTATCGGCGCCAGGCGAACGCCTCCCTCAAGGTCGTCAAGGAAAAAAACATTGAACCGGAAGACAACCTTTCGGCGCCCGTTATGGATTCTTTGCTGCGCACTTTCCAACTCCTCTTTGCCGGCAACCGGGCCAAAACCGACCGGGATACCCTGGTTGCGCGGGATTCGCTGAGCCGGCTCCCTGAAGACCAGGAGTTGCAGGATCTTCGGCGCCAATACGAAGCGTATTACCACCCGGATACCCCGCCGCCCGCAGCGGAACCAAGCCAGCAAGTGCCTGACGGCGTACGCCGTTTTGAAACCATCCTGGAAGAAACCCGGCGGGAATTGCTTCAGGTGCTCCGGCCTTTGATCGTCCAGACCATGGAGGAAGAGTACTGGCCCCAGGTGAAGAGTGAAACAGAGAAGAACGTGGACCCGGCGGCCCAGATCAGATTGCGCGAAAATGAGGCCCAGATCAAGGAAGAGGTCCGCCAGGATTATGTGATCCTCAATCCCGGCGCATATGATTTTCCCGAACATGCGGGAGATGAACCCTGGGAAAAGGAATTGCGCCAGAAACTGAGGGGGTCTTTGCGCAGGCAGATCGATGAACTCGTCCGGAAGTCCCTTGGAGACGATATTCGCAGTACCATGCAGTTGCGCACCCTTCAGATCCTGAAAGACCTGGAAGGGAACGGGATCCAAAAAGAAATGGACCGGCTCGTGCTCGAACAGATCAAAGAGGAGGAACGGCAGGTCGATCCCTGGGGAGGGGACCGCGAAACCGGGTTGACGATCAAGAGCGGACTGCCGGCCATTACAAAGGGATATGAAGAAATTCAGACCAGGTTATTGCTGATTCCCATCGAAGCGGGCCGGAGTACGGTGTTGAGCAATATCTTTTTCAACCCGAACAACGCCCAACTCAAGGAAGCTTCCTATCCCGAACTGGAGCGCGTGGTGCGCTTCCTGACGGATAATCCGGGGTTGATCGTGGAGATCGGCGCGCATACCGACGGCTACCCCAGTCACGCCGCCGCTATTCAGCTCAGCGCCCAGCGGGCCAAGCGCATTTACGATTATTTGCTGGCGCAAGGGATCGGCAAAAACCGGCTCCGTTACCGCGGATACGGCAAAACCCGGCCCATTGCCTCCAACGATTCGCAGGAAGGCCGCCGGATGAACCAACGCATTGAACTCAAAATCCTTTCCACCGAATAATGAAATTTGTCTCCGAACAAATCATCGAAACCGTCGCCGACGAGCTGGATACCACCGAAAGCGCTTACGAAGCCGCTGTCATGGATCTCGAAGAACGGCAACCTGTCATACTGGCCTACCTGTTTACCGAAGATTTCGAAGCCTTCAGTCAACAGGAACGCGATTTTATCCTGTACCTCCTGATCGTCCTGTGGAAAGCCATAGAACGGGTGAACGGGGAAGTGATCCCCGCCACTGAGGATAACCTCATGGACGCCGAGGAAAAAAACTGGTCCCTGCTGCAGGATGTCAAGGCCACCCGTTTCCACGAACGGCTTGACGTATTCTTTCAGGACTATCCCCAGGAGGACCTGCTGGCTTTCGTCGAAGACGCCCTCTCGGATGAAGAGGACGAGTGGGTGACCAAAGAAGGCCGGGAAGCCGTTTTCATCACCCTCAAGTCGATCATCGACTGCTGGACCCAGGCATGACAAATCAACGGATCCCCATTAAAGCAGCATTGCAAAATATCAAACCGGACCTGTGGTGGGCGGCAGCCGTAGCCGCCTATGTGGGCCTCCTGTTCTGGTACCGGTACCGCGAGGTATGGGGAACGCCGTATTGGGGAAACGACGACGTGGTGCAACACCTGATCTGGTCCTTTCGCGACCAGCACTTCAAACCCGGAGATCCCTGGGTGATCACGTCCGGCGCCCTCCAGCCGTGGGGATATTACGGCCTGATCTGGCTCTTGAGCCGGTTCATTGACCCGGTGACCATTTCCCGCATTTTTCCGGTCTTCACGCTGTATGCCGCCTGTCTTTCCGCGTTTTTCCTGGTCAAACGGCGTTTCGGGTGGGCATTGGGGCTTTGCGCCGTGCTCATGTTCAGCAATATTCCGCTGGAGCGCATGGCCGGATTCATGGCCAGGGCGTTTTCCATTCCGTTCATGCTGTTGTTCCTGTGTTTTTGGGACGCCGGCCGAAAGCAGGCTGCGGGTTGGACCGCGGCCGTCAGCGCGTTTTTTTACCCGTCAGCGTTTTTGACACTGGGGTGTTTTACGGTGTTGAATTACGCCTGGGATCTGCTCGCTGAGCGGCGGGAACAGACCGGCAACCGGACCTTGAAAAGCCGGCTTATCGTCTGGCCGCAAAAGGATCTCCTTTGGTTGGCGGGGTGCTTTATCGTCCCGCTGGGTTTTCTGTTCCTGAAATCCTGGACCCTCAATCATCATCCGCTGGTGGGGCCGTTTTTTTCCAGGGAGGCGCTGATGTCCATGCCTGAATTTGCGCCCGGCGGCCGTGTCGATTTCCATATTCAGATGGACCCCGGACAGCCCTGGAAATTCCCGCTCCGGCATTACCTGAAGCTGCCCCTGCCGGATATCACGCTGGTCCTTCTTGCTGCGTTGTTTGCAGGCAGCTGGTTCTTCCTGAAACAACATCGGCGATACTTCCGGCATGTCATCCTGTTTGCGGCATCGGGCGTGGCCTGCTTTTATCTGGCCCAGTGGCTGTTGCCGCGCCTGTTCCAACCCGACCGTTACCTGTATTTCTCCCTGCTCAGCGCCTGGTTCCTGTTTGTCATCGGCGCACTCTCCCCCTTTGGAGGGGGCAGGGGGCGGCACCCGGCCCTCGCTTTCAGACTTATCCCGATCCTCCTGATCCCATTGACGGCCTGGTCGGTTTTCAAGGCCCGGTCGCCGAAGGAGTCGGGGATCTATCGCTATGGGGATTACGCCGCCTTGTACGACAAGATCAAAAGTTTTGATCACCCCGTGAAAATCGCCGGACCGACGGAAGTGACCCCGGAGATTCCCTGGTTTTGCCGGCAATCCGTGCTGTTCAGCGATGAATCCTGCCACGCACTTTATTTTACGCGGTATTACGATCTGATCCAGGAGCCGGTCCGGGACTTTATCCGGGCTTACACGGCGACGGACCCGATCCCTGTGCTGGAGCTGTTCCGCGATCATCAGGTCGATTACCTCATCCTCGACAAATTCTTTTTTGAACACAACCGGATGTACCTGTTCGAACCTTTCCAGACGGAGGTCAAAAAACGCACGGAAGGCAAAACCGCTTCGGATTACTGGCTGACCCATGCGCCGGACTCCCTCCTAATCCCTGTCGATTGGCGCTACACCTTGCTGGACGGCGCCCGGATGCTGGAGGTTTACGGGAATGAGCCCACCGGTGGCAATTGACTGCGGGTTTTGCCATAATCTGAATTGGCCGGCAAATACAACCACAACAAACCAAAATAAACCACAACAAACCAAAATAACCAACCACAAACCAAAATAACCAACCACAAACCAAAATAACCCCCAACAAACCAAAATAACCCCCAAATTTCCCTAACTTTGTAATTCACCGTTGAATTGAGGGCTTTGGTTGGGCATTTTTGCGGATCTGTTTGCCATAGTTTTCATCTTCAAGCGGGTTTATTCTTTAACTTAAATCAATTTATGGCCAGGTCTCAGGATTCGTTCAACAAAAAAGAACAAGAAAAAAAGCGCAAGAAAAAGAATCAGGATAAGCAGGAACGCCGGGAAAAGCGCAAAGCCGAAAAAGCGCAAAGCGGGCCCAAGACGCTTGAGGAAATGTTTTCCTATGTAGATGAAAACGGCAATCTCACCTCCACCCCTCCTGATCCTTCCAAGAGAAAAGTCATCAAGGCCGAAGATATCGTGCTGGGCGTTCCGCCGAGGGATGATTCGCCGATGGACACGGTACGCATGGGCCGGGTGAAGTTTTTCAATGATGAAAAAGGCTACGGTTTTATTGTGGACCAGGAAACCAAGGACAGTGTCTTTGTTCACATCAACAACCTTTCCGGCCCGATCCGGGAAAATGACCGGGTATCCTTTGAGGTGGAAATGGGCAACCGGGGCCCCAGCGCAGTGAATGTACAGTTATTGGACTAAAGCGCGGTCTCCTGAGCTTCCACTTTTTCTTTTTCTACCTCCCGGAAGCTTAAAAACACAATACCTGCAATCAGGCAGACCACGCCACCGAATACGGCAGCCAGCCGGATGCCCAGGTCGTCGTGAGGGTCTTTCCCAAACAGGGTCAGGATAGCGAAGATCATGATGCCGAGCGTCTGGCCCAGCTTGGTGGAGAAATTGCGTACGGCAAAGAACATAGCCTCCTTCTGCTGCCCCGTCTTCCGGCCGTCGTGCACGGCGATCTCCGCAATGATCGCAAAGGGAAGTATGCCCAGGAATGCGGCTGGGATGGCCGCAAAAATGGCAAAACCGAAGATCTGCCAGGTAGCGGGCATGGGGAGCTTGCCGAAAAAGAAGATGCCCATGAGCAGAATGCCCTGGAAGAAGAGGGAATACAGCATCAGCCGCCGTTTGTCGATGCGGTCGGTCAGCCGGATCACCAATGGGTAGAACAGCAGCGAAACCATCACCAGCACAAACATCACCTGCCCGCCGATAGACTCCTCCAGCGAGAGCAGCACCCGCACAAAGTACAGCAGGCCGCTGCTGATGATGGTGAGCGAAACAAAATAGGAACAGTCGGCAGCGATGAATACCAGAAAATTGCGATGCGACAAAATATGTTTAACCGCCTCTTTCAGGGGGATGGTCACAGGGCTTCCTTTGCAGTGTTTTTCCTCGTCGATCACCAGTACAGGCACGATCATGAACAGGCCGCCCAGCACATACAATCCGCCGATGGCAATCTGGAAGGCCTGGATCCGTTTTTCCAGGTGGAAGGCGCTCTGGATCCAGTCGGCCAGGCCCGGGGTCTGTGATGATACGATCACGCCCACAACAAAGGCCAGCGAGATCAGGGCCGACATGTTGACCTTCTCCTTCGGGCCGTGCGCCAGTTCGGGCAGCAGGGCGTTGAACGGGATGATGTAAAAGGTCAGCGACAGATAAAAGCCGATCTGGATCAGGGCCAGCCACCACACATTCTGGTAACTCTCCTGATATTCCAGCGGGGTAAAGATCAGAACGCCGAGGACCACAGATGGCAGGATCGCCGCCCGAAGGAACGGAATTCGCCGGCCCTTGCGGTGTTGGGACCGGTCGCTGAGGAAGGCGATCAGCGGGTCCGTTACAGCATCCAGCAGGCGGCCGCTCGCCGCGATCAGGGATAAAATGGTGAAAAAGCCCAAAACCGTGACCTGCGGCACCAACCCCGAAAGGTTTGAATTGTTGGGCGGTACGTAAAAGTAGATCAACATCACGGTTACGATATTGATCATGATGGACCAGCCCAACATACCGCAGGCATAACCCAGTCGCCCAGCCCTGGAAAGTGAGGTTTCGGACATGCGGCGAAGCTACGTATTTTATTTTTTGGGATAGAAAAGTTTCGATGAAGGCCGGGTTATCCGGGGCGGGAAGGAGTTAAACCGGGACCGGCTGCTTGTTGTACTTGTTCCGGTACTCGATCGGCGTCAATCCGGTGATTTTCTTGAATACATCCCGGAAAGCCTTGGTATCCGTATAACCCACGTCGAACATGACCTCCGTGATGTTCTTGCGGCTCGTCTCAAAACTCCGCTTGGCAGCCTCGATCTTGACCCGCTGCATGTATTCCACTATGGTATTGTTGGTCGCTTTCTTGAAACGGCGTTCGAAGCTGCGCCGGCCGATGGCGTACATGCCCGCCAACTGGTCGACCGAGATCTTGTCCTGGTAATTGTCCTCAATGAAATGCTGGGCCCGGAGCACTTCCTCGTCGTCGTGTTCTTTCTGCCCCTGGAACATCACAAAGTCCGACTGGGTGTTGCGGCTGATGTCGATGGCGAAGAACTTGGCCGCGTGGATGGCCATCGAACGATCCGTGTACTTTTCCACCAGATACAGCAGCAGGTTCCAGTACGAGCTCGCGCCGCCGCTGGAGTAGATGCCCTGTTCCTCGGTGACGATGCTGCCGTCGACCATTTCGATATCCGGAAACATGGCCTTGAACTGATTGGCGAACAACCAGTGGGTCGAACATTGCTTGCCCGACAGCAATCCGGTTGAGGCCAGCAAAAAAGCCCCGACGCAAAGCGATGCCACTTCCGCGCCGTTGCGGTATTGCTGTACGATCCAGGGCAGCAGCCCCTTGTTTCGCTCCAGCGCCGCTTTCATATCGCCGCTCAGGGCGGGGATGATGATCAGGTCGGTTTTCCTGATCTCGGTCGTCAGCCGGTCCGGGTGAACGGCAAACAGCCCGTCATTCAGCCGGACCTCTTTCGACAGGGCCACCAACTGGACATTGAACAACGGCGCCTTGCCGGCCGCTGCCAGGAATTGGTTGACCGCTGTGAACATATACCGCGGATCGACAATGGCGGCCGGTACCGCGGTTTCGGGTACGAGAATGGATATATGTTTCATACAGCAAATTTACAGAATTGAATTGTCGGAATCAACCCCTTCAATTGTCGTTTTTCTACTCGGCACGGTGTAGGATTCCCACGCATCTTTGCATGGTCAAATGAAATCACCCGACTGATCACTTACGACTATATTCATCAGCGACGCCCTGTTTGAAACCGTTTTTCCCCTGATCGCCACCGGCATTACCCCGGCGCCGTATTTTTTATGGAAGCGGTAGACCTTGCCGCGGCGGTTGTCTGAATCCGTTTCATTCAGATCAAAAACAGTATGTATGGAAAATCATGCTTTTGATGTTTCGATTGATTCGATTGATTGGATTGATTGGATTGATTCGCCCCGCCTGCCGGTCTCCTATGCGCCATAGCCGCTACGGCGACGGGGCACCGGCAGGTATTCCTCGATTCTTCGGTTCCTCAATTCCTCGATTCTTCGGTTCCTCGATTCCTCGATTCCTCGATTCCTCAATAAATGATTGCTCCGATTGATTCGATTTCACTGACCAAGGTACGAACGCTGAAAACCGACTATTCGACCCAATCGATTCATCCGATTCAATCAGATAATTCGAACCAATTTCAAGATGGCCAAAATCAACGCTTACCTCACCTTCAACGGCAACTGCCGTCAGGCTATGACCTTCTACCAGGAATGCCTCGGCGGCGAACTGACCCTGCAGACGCTCGGCGATGCGGAGGAGGATATTCCCGTTGAGCTCAGGCAGGTCATCCTGCACGCCGTCCTGGTAGCGGATTCCCTGGTGTTGATGGGGTCGGACATGGTCGGGGAAAAAGGGCTTCAACGGGGGAATGCCGTTTCCCTTTGCCTCAACTGCACCAGCGAGGAGGAGATCCGGCGGTTGTACTACCGGTTGTCGGAAGGCGGCCAAGCGACCGATCCGTTGGAAGATACCTTTTGGGGCGATCTCTTCGGCGGCCTGACCGACCAATTCGGGAACCATTGGATCTTGAATTATAACCGGTCCTGATCCGCCGGGAAACACCCCTGTTTTGGCCGAACCGGCAATTTCGGTTATATTTGGCTTGATAACCTGATTTCAAACCAAATAAACCGGAAGAATATCCGGAACCCTAACGCATGAAAAACTTTCTCCTCTTCATTCTGGCGTGTTGTTCCCTCAATTTTTTGACTGCCCGGGAATCCTCCACGCCGTCACCCATCGTCTTTATTTATGATGCCAGCGGCTCCATGTGGGGCAAAATGGGCGACCGTACAAAAATGGAAATCGCCTCTACCGTGCTGGCCGGTTCGCTGGAAAAACTGGGGCAGGAACAGCAGGTCGGACTGGTGGCTTACGGCCACCGGCAGAAAAGCGACTGCAAGGACGTGGAATTCCTCGTGGGTATCGAAAATACTTCCAAAAAAACCGTGGCCGATGCTGTGAAGGGGATCAAACCCCTCGGAAAGACCCCCCTGGCCTATTCGGCAACCCAGGTTTTTGACCGGCTCAGGGCAACCAAAAGCAGCGCTACCGTCATTCTGGTGACCGACGGGATCGAATCCTGCGACGGGAATATCTGCGAGGTGGTCAAAGCTGCCAAAGCGGAAGGCATCGACTTCAGGCTGCACATCGTCGGATTCGGCTTGCAACCCGGCGAATCGGCGCAATTGGAGTGCGCAGCCCAAGCCGGTGACGGCCGGTATTTCGACGCCGCTGACGCTGACGGCCTGGCCGATGTGCTGAACGTCGCTACCGAAACCACCGTCGACGACCCGCCGGCCACCTTCTCGGTATTTGCGATCAAGAACGGGAAACCGGTTGATGCCATCGTCACCGCCTTCAAAGCCGGTTCAAAGGACGAAGCGGACCGCGTACGGACGTACCGGGATACCGGATTCCTGAGCCTGACCCCCGGCAAATACGACCTGGCCGTCGCGCCGCTGGAGAACACCGATCTTTCGGCATTGTCCCTGACGGTGGAGGTGCTGCCGGATGCGATCACCCACCGGACCGTGAGCTTTGACGGGGCCAAAGTCCAGATCTCCGCCCTGAACAACGGAGAAGGCTGGGATGCCTCCGTTCAGATCCTGGCCAAGGGGACCAACAAACCGGTCGCTTCCGGGAGGACCTACGGAAGACCCCTGGATATGGAAGTCGATCCGGGAACCTATGACCTGCTCATCAAGGCGCTGGCCATGGAGGGAGCCGATATCGAATACAAAATGGAAAACGTAGAGATAAAGGCCGGCGAAGTAAAGACCCTATCCCATGGCTTTGCATCCGGCGTTGCCCTGATCGGAGTGAAGAGCGGCGGCGAACTGGCGGATGCCACTGTTTTTTTCACTGATGTGAAAACCGGCAAAAATGTAGCCGGCGGCCGGACATATACCGCCGCAACCAGCAATCCGAAAAAATTCCTGCTGACGCCGGGCACCTATTCTGTAACTGTGACCACGCTCGGCAAGCATAAAGGCCATAAGGATACCTTCCAGATAGAGGTGAAGGCCGGCGAAACGGTGGAGAAGAATCTGAATTACTGATCCGGATAGCTTCTCATTCCCGATCCCCCGGATTACTAAGCGAGCCTGGCCCTGAGGACAGGCCGATTGGTAAGCCGGGGGATCAGGCTTCTCAATCCCTGCCTGCCTGCGGGCTTAAGAATCCCGGGTGCGGATTACTAAGCGAGGCTGGCCCTCAGGACAGGCCGATTGGTAAGCCGGATGTTGCAAGTAGGCTTCTCAATCCCTGCGGGCTTAAGAATCCCGGGTGCGGGGAGGCAAGCAAATACCTTGGGCAAGCAAACCGGATCGATCGGAAAATAATAACCAACCGCCTTTTGCCAATGACCATTCTTCAGCTTGCCGCCCTGTTCTATCTCGTTTCTTATTTCGGGGGCATCATAGGCGTTCGCTCCTGGATGCTCTACCGCCGGACCGGCATTAACCCGCTGAAGGCTCGCGAAAAAAGCGGCATTTCGGGTATTGTAAACCGGACTTCCGGGTTTTGCATGTTGCTGATGGCCGTTGTAGCCATTAACTATGTCTTCCTTGCGGCCAATTACCCGCTGCTTGTTCCCATTCCGTGGTTGTTGCATGATTGGATCGCCCTGGCTGGTGTGACGGCAGCCTTTCTGGGGTTGGGGATTACGGCGGTTGCCCAATGGCAGATGGGGAACTCCTGGCGACTGGCCTTGGACGAGGATGAAAAAACGCCCCTTGTCACCGGCGGGTTGTACCGCTTTTCCCGAAACCCGGTATATGCCGCCCTGATCTTGTCTTACCTGGGTTTTTTCCTGATGCTGCCCAATGCGGTGAGCCTTTGTTTTCTGGTGTTGAGCTATTTCAGCCTCGCGGTCAAGATCCGGTTGGAGGAGGGTTATCTGGATGGGATACACGGGGCAGCGTTCAGGGATTATCGGGCGCGGGTTCGGCGTTGGGTTTAACACTGATCAGCGGTCAGTTGTGATGACCCCAAAAGGCCGAAAGAGAACGGGAACCAAAGTCTGCAGGTTTGCAATTCGGGCTACGCGCGCCGGTTCTATTACTGGCGTTTTTGGTAGTTGACAAACGTCCGTAGGGCGTTGCGTTTGGTCTTTTGTATGGTGTCAAGCGGCAACTTCCCGTTGCCTCTTGACTTGTCAAAAGGGTTGCATTTGATCTTTTGGTTGATGAGGTTTTGATTTTCTGGTCGTTGCTTCTGGTTTTTGTCCCTTTTTTGGCATTGCCCCAAAAAAGGAACCAAAAAAACGCTAGTCCGCTAAACTCGCTCCGCTCAAGCACTAGCGGACGCCCACGCGCGCCGTCTTCGTCAAGTAGGTTTTTGGTAATTGACGGGCGTCCGTAAGGCGTTGCTTTTGGTTTTTTGTGTGGTGTCAAGCGGCAACTTCCCGTTGCTTCTTGACTTGTTGATCAAATGCAAAATGTAAAAGAAAAAATGCGAAATTTAAAAGTGGCGGCCGTTCATTTTTGGAGCGTTCGTTGTGTGGAAAATCCGGGAGAAATCCTGTTTGAATGGACGACGAACACTGCCAGCGAGGGTTCCGGCATCAGCAGATGGGCCGTTATACCGCGTGCCGCGGCATTATCCTTCGCGCTTTTGGACATTTACCCCTCAAACAGCCTGAAGGCGCGAAGGATAAGACATTGGCTGGAATGGAGTGGCCGCACAGAATACTGTTTGAGCCCGACCTGAGAAATCAAGGCAAAGCCAGGCAGCCAGGCAATCACAAAAAACAGACAACTGCAAAAACCTGAGGGCGAGTTTATTCTGTGCAACGGAATGCAGGGCAATTTTAGGCACAGATGCGTAGCCGGAGCCTTTTCTTTGGTTACTTTCTTTTGGGCGCCAAAAGAAAGTGACAAGGCTAAAGGCAGCGCCAAGCAAAGAAGACATCGGAGTGAAGGTGTTGTTTTTTACCTTTTTAGTGGTTAACCCTTGGTTTCTGATCGTTGCTTCTGGTTTTTGTCCCTTTTTTGGCATTGCCCCAAAAAAGGAACCAAAAAAACGCTAGGACAGCAAACTCGGGCTGCGCCTTTGGTCCACTGGACCAAGCCGGCGAATGTTCAAGCACTGCTGTCCGCCCACGCGCGCCGTCTTCGTTAAGGACGTTTTTGGTAGTTGACGGGCGTCCGTAAGGCGTTGCGTTTGGTTTTTTGTGTGGTGTCAAGCGGCAACTTCCTGTTGCTTCTTGACTTGTTGATCAAATGCAAAATGCAAAAGAAAAAATGCGAAATTTAAAAGTGGCGGCCGTTCATTATTGGAGCGTTCGTTGTGTGGAAAATCCGGGAGAAATCCTGTTTGAATGGACCAAGCCGACGAATGCTCAAGCACTGCTGTCCGGCTGCCCGCGCCGTCTTCGTTAAGGACGTTTTAGTAATTGACGGGCGTCCGTAAGGCGTTGCTTTTGGTCTTTTGTGTGGTGTCAAGCGGCAACTTCCCGTTGCCTCTTGACTTGTTGATCAAATGCAAAATGCAAAAGAAAAAATGCGAAATTTAAAAGTGGCGGCAGGCCGTGTATATTGGGAACGCCCGTTGCTGCGTGGAGGTAAAATTTTATCTTTAAACCGATCACCAACCCGATGGGCCGAATGCAAAAGATCTCCAACAAAAATGCCTACAACAGAATAGCCGGTCAATGGGCGGAAAACCGCCGCAGGTCATTCGTAAGCCGGATGGTAACGGATCTTGGCGATCGCCAGGGGCCCGGCGCCCGGATATTGGACCTGGGCTGCGGTTGCGGCATCCCGAATGCGGCATATTTGTGCGACCGGGGCTTCCGGTTGACCGGTATTGACGCCGCCGAAAACATGATCCGGATCGCGGAAGGCCTGCACCTGCCGGACGCCCGGTTTGAGGTCTGCGATATCCTCGAATACGAAGACGGGGAACCCTTCGACGCCATCCTCGCCTGGGACGCCCTGTTCCATTTACCTTATGAAGTCCAGGACACGGTGTTTCTTAAAATAGCCGCATGGTTGAAGCCCGGCGGTCTGTTCCTGTTTTCGCACAGCGGAGCGGACGGCGAGATCACCGGCGAAATGTTCGGTGAAACCTTTTACTACAGCGGACTGGCTGCGGACGTCGTGCGCCGGTTGCTCGAAGAGAGCGGTTTTGAAGTTGAAACGCTGGTGGAGGATTACCGGGAGCGGGATACGGATAAAGGGCTGGTAGTATTGGCGAGGTTGAAGTGATTTGCTGAGCGCAAAGAAGGAATCCCCGATATGTGTTTTCCAATCAGCGTTTTGTGCTAGTGGCGCGAAATCTAGATACCACACAAGTTTCGCGGCCTCTTTTTCCGACATGCTGCGTTGCTCGGCGGTCACAGAGTCCCGCTATGCTCCCTTCTCGCGCCTTGCCTGTCGAAAAAATAGCCTCCCGAAACTATGGTGCTACTTAAATTTCGCGCCACTAGTGGCTGACCAAAAGCTTTCGGAACTTTGTTTTCTATTTTGAAAATGACAAAACATTAGAAAGGATGCCGATAATAAATATTGAATCCATTAGTCAATTGCATCAAACCCTTGGCCTTGGTAAGCCTGCACATCCCCTCATCAGTTTGATAGATGCAAAGGAATTCTTTGTACCCAAATCGTATGTTGGGACCAAGGTGTCAAATGGCTTGTATATGATTTCATTAAAGGATAAGAGTTGCGGCGTATCATACATAAAAACCTGACCCGCAGGTATATCCGAAACAATATCAATATTCCCTGGAATGCGGACAATTCAAAGATCAAAAAGGAATTGGACATGACTTTCCGGCCCTTATCAGATACGATGAATGACGCTTTTCAGGCATTGATCGATGCAGGCGTGTTAAAGCCTTAAAAATAAAATAATTGGCTTGAAGGGCGCACGATCAAAGAAATTTCATTTATCTTTGTTTCTAAGATAATTAGTTATTAAGATAAATGGCATGAACAAAACTTCAAACACGGAGCAAATCAACCAATTCCGAAAGATCAGCCGGCAATACTCTGATGCGTCCATCCTGATGCATGAGGCCATCGCCGGGAAAGCCGGCTTGTCCGGAACCGACCACAAATACCTGGGCCTCATCCTTGAGAAAGGGGAAATGACGGCCGGAGACATTGCAGCCCTGACGGGGTTGACCACCGGCGCTGTAACGGGATTGATCGACCGGCTGGAAAAGAAAAAGCTGGTCAAACGCCGCCTGGATAAAGCCGACCGGCGCAAAGTCATGGTCGTACCGGATACCCGCCGCACCACCGAGCTGATGACGCCGCTGTTTGCCGAACTCGACCGGAAATCGACGGCCCTGATCGCGTCCTTTTCGGAAGCCGAGATCCGGACCATTGAAAGGTACTTCAGCGAGGCTATCCGGATCATGCGCGAAACCACCGAACAACTCACCAACCAACCCGCCTGATCCATGGAACACATCACGACCGATTACCTGACGCGCGCGGAATGCTGGCTGTTTTTCACCACGCTGATTTATTTCCTGATGAACGGCGCCCAGCTCTTTGAAACTGCCGTTTTGGTGCCCAGGTGGACAGCCGCGCCACCCTTTACCTTCAATTTACTGGCCGATAAGAACGGGGTCAGCCTGAAAACCTTCTGGACGGTCTTTCATTCCATCCATGAGGTCATTTTCATATTGACCATCGTATTCTGCTGGAAATTGCCGCCGGTCAGGAACGGGCTCCTGGTCCTGTTCGGCATCCATTTTGCCGTCAGAGCCTGGACACTGGCCTATTTCGCCCCCCTGATCATCGGATTTGAAAAAATGGCCGGTTCGACCGGAGCGGAGGAAAACCTGATGCGGAAAACGGCACAGTGGCGCAAATTGAACTATATTCGCGTAGGTTTATTCATTGCCGTTTCACTGGGGTTGATCCCGTTGATCGGGCAATTATTTCATATTCAAACCACACTTTTTGGATAGGCCCTTCCGGATAAAGGCTGCCGGAATCATGAAAAAACGCTATGCAACTTCCACAACAGATCGCCAAACCGGCATCGTCGAGCATATCCATTATCACTTGGGGCAGGTGGTGGTGATCAGAAAGACAGGATCCCAAATGAATGCATTTGGATGATTGGCCACAAGTGGCGCCGTGTTCAAATACCATAAATAATACCTGAAACAATGAAAAAATTCCTATTGCTGGCTTTGGGACTGTTTGCTGTCCTTGGTGAAAGCCAATCGCAGGATATTGAAATGCAGGCCCCCATGGGCTTTGATCAGGCTCGGAGCGGAATCGCTTCGGGTAAGCTGGATTCCATACAATATACCTCTAAAACCGTTGGCACAACCCGTAAGGCGCTGGTTTACACCCCGCCGGGTTTTGACAAAAAGAAAAAATACCCCGTTCTGTATCTGCTCCATGGCATCGGCGGCGACGAAAGGGAATGGCTGAGGGGCGGCAGTCCGCAGGTCATACTGGATAACCTGTATGATGAAGGAAAAGTGGAGCCGATGATCGTGGTCATGCCGAACGGAAGGGCCATGAAGGATGACCGTGCCGTAGGCAATATTTTCGCCAGGGACAAGGTGGAGGCCTTTGCCGTTTTTGAACAGGACCTGCTCAATGATCTGATCCCTTTCATCGAGAAAAAATACCCGACCCTTGCGGATCGGGAGCACCGTGCGATTGCCGGCCTTTCGATGGGCGGCGGTCAGTCCCTGAATTTCGGATTGGGGAACCTGGACAAATTTGCCTGGGTAGGCGGATTCTCCTCCGCTCCGAATACCAAAAGGCCGGAGGAACTGGTGCCCGACCCGGAAGCCGCCAGGAAGTTGCTTAAACTGTTGTGGATCTCTTGCGGCGATGCGGACGGACTGCTCCCTTTCAGCAAAAGAACCCACGATTATCTCTACGAAAAGGATGTACCGCACGTATATTATATTGAACCGGGTGTGCACGATTTCAAGGTTTGGAAAAATGGGCTGTATATGTTCTCCAGATTCCTGTTTAAACCGGTGGATGTGTCCGCTCTCCCGAAATACACCGTGTTGGGATCTCCGGCCATCACCAATGTAAGAAGGGCCCAATACCCCCAGATATTGCCCGACAACCGGGTGGTCTTTCGCCTTAAAGCTCCGGAAGCCCAAAAGGTGCAGGTTGACCTTGGAAAAAAATATGACCTGGTGAAAGATACCAGCGGATATTGGTCCGTCACCACCGACACCATTAGCCGGGGTTTTCATTATTATTCACTTTTGATAGACGGTGTACCCTTGGCCGACCCTGCGAGTGAGACCTTTTACGGTATGGGCCGCATGGCGAGCGGTATTGAAATCCCTTACAAAGACGGTGGATTTTATGCCCTCAAGGATGTACCCCACGGCGATATCCGCATCAAAAAATATTATTCCAGGGCATTGAATGCCTGGCGTGAAATGTATATCTACACGCCTCCTGGATACGATGATGCTGCCGAAAAATACCCGGTACTTTACCTGCTGCATGGCGGCGGTGAAGACCAACGCGGTTGGGCAACCCAGGGCAGAACGGATCTCATCATTGATAATCTGCTGGCCGAGGGCAAGGCCAAACCCATGTTGGTGGTCATGCTGGACGGCAATATGGGCGGGCCAGGCGGCATAGCGGGTTTTAATGAAAATCTGCTCAGGAGCTTCGAAACGGAATTACTGCAGGCAGCCATACCTTTCGTGGAAAGCAACTACAAAGTAAAGACCGATGCCCGGGACAGAGCCCTTGCGGGGCTGTCAATGGGAGGCCTTCAAACGCTGTATGCCGGCATCAAAAACACCGATAAGTTCGCTTACCTTGGGGTATTCAGTTCAGGCTGGTTTGCCAATAACCCGCAACTGTCGGATCCGCAATACGAGTTGATGAAAAACAATGCGGCGGCTATAAACGGCAATCTGGAACAACTGTGGATCTCGATGGGCGGACCGGAAGACATCGCCTTCAATAATTGCAAGATCATGTGTGCAAAATTTGACGAATTGGGGATCCGGTACCATTACAGTGAATACGCAGGCGGACATACCTGGCCGGTTTGGCGGCATGATTTGTTTTCCTTTGCCCAGCTTTTGTTCAAATAGAAGGGTGACCCATACGCATTCTGGTAGAAAAGCCTCCATCCCGCATTCGGTGTTTACAGGACATGCTCCTTTAAAGTATCGACTTTGTACCGTAATTGAGGGATGGGGGCGTATTAGACCAACCCCCTGCCCCCTCGTCGAAAAAAACTGCACCCCCGCCGAAAACCTGCCGAGTCTGCTTCCGACTTCCTTATTTTAGCTCGATTACCAATGCCTGTCAACTGTCATGACGCTGGATAAGCCTGTACCCAAAGCCGGGAAAAAGACCATGAAAGCCGCCATCCGAACCCAATACGGCCCGCCCGAATTGCTGCGTGTAAAAGAAGTGGAAATCCCTGTGCCGAAGGACGACGAAGTGCTGGTCCGGGTGCATGCCGCCACGGTCAACCGCACGGATTGCGGCATCCTCTGGGCCCGCCCCTGGATCATCCGCTTTTTCACGGGTCTGCGCAAACCCCGGTTGGCGAGTACGGGCACTGATTTCGCAGGAGTGGTGGAGGTTGTGGGTAAAAAGGTGACCAATTTCGCGGTCGGCAACCGGGTATGGGGATTTGCCGATAACGGCCTGGGCTCGCATGCGCAATACATCACCATTCAAGCGGAAGGAAACATCCTCACTATTCCGGACGGGATCACCTTTGAGCAGGCGGCCGCAAGCCCGGAGGGCGCCCATTATGCCTATAATTTCATCAACAAGATCCGGGTCAAATCCGGCGACGATGTGCTGGTCAACGGGGCGAGTGGGGCTATCGGTTCGGCCTGCGTGCAACTGCTCAGACATTTCGGCGCCAACGTGACCGCTGTGTGCAATACCCCCAACCTGGACCTGGTCAGGTCCCTTGGCGCTGACCGCGTGATCGATTACCTCCGCGAAGATTTTACAAAAGAGAACCGGCAATACGACTTTGTCATGGACGCGGTCGGAAAAAGTACTTTCGGCAAATGCAAACCGATCCTGCGCCCCGGGGGCATTTACCAGTCTTCGGAGCTGGGCCCGGGCGGCCAGAACATCTACCTGCCGCTCATCACAAAGCTCAGGGGCGGGAAGCGGGTCATTTTTCCCATTCCATCCGATGTCAAGGCGAGTCTGGAGCTGATCCGGAAATTGCTGGAAAC
The DNA here is from genome assembly GCA_020636325.1 of Lewinellaceae bacterium. GTDB lineage: Bacteria > Bacteroidota > Bacteroidia > Chitinophagales > Saprospiraceae > JACJYC01. The sequence continues at coordinate 140,650 of JACJYC010000015.1, read as the reverse complement.
AGGTGAGTTTCGCCCGGTGATCGACCGGACCTATCCGTTGGAGGAAATCGCGGAAGCCTATCGTTATGTAGATTCCGGAAAAAAGACGGGGAATGTGGTGCTGGTGATGGGGGATTAATGCGGCAGCTGTTCAGAAAACCCAAGGAGAATTGCCGTTGTAACAGTATCTTCACCGGAGTCCGCACTAAAATACCTGACCCAGACGTGCGCTCCGTCGCGGGCCCGGATGATCTCCCCGAGTAATCCGCTTTTGTCCGCCTTATTGGTGTACCGTCCATTGATGAGATAGTCGATACGGTATTCTTCGATGAGCCGGGTGAACTGGTCAGGGTAATAGGCGGTCGTCGTGGTCGGTCCGATCACCTCGCAGGTTTCTTTGTAAGTGTTCGTCAGGGATTCCACCAGGCGGTTGGCGATCAGGTTGCCGTTGAACCCCATGGAATCCAGGAACGGCAGAACGGCTACCCTTACCGGGGAAGCAATGCCATCTGCCCCGGCAGTTTTTTGCGATTGTAAAAACCAATAGGCGCCTGGCAAAACAATCGCGCCGATCAGAACGAGCAGCATAATCACCCGGTTCTTCCCCTTCTTTGCCGATGATCTCTCCGGATGGCCGTTCTCCAAAGGGGCAATCCACCGGTATCCCCTTCGCGGAATGGTTTCGATAAACCGGGGATTCGCCGGGTCGTCATCCAGCGCCGAACGGATCTGCCGGATGCAGAAATGGAGGCTGCGCTCGTAATCAACCTGAACATCCGGCCAGATAACTTCCCGGATCTTTTTATGGCTCACGATCTCCGGGGAATGTTCCAACAACAACACCAGCAACTTACAGGGCTGCGGCGCCAGCCTGCTGATCTTTTCCTGCCCGTCCTTTTCCCGGCAGACCAACTCGCCGCGCTCGGGATACAAGGAAAATGCTCTGAATCGGATCGGTGATTCCATTTTCCAAAATTAGCAATTTTAGTTGTAAGTCCTAACGGCCCTATCGCGTAACAAAAGGAGTTAAAGCTTTTCCAATATTAAGTCAAATTGCCCGGCATCCGCTTTTCGGTAACCTCACTATCAGACAAAACAGAGTAGAGGAGAAGACTTTATAATTGGTCTAACGAAATTTTGAATGAACAATCGTTTTTTCAAAACCATTGTTCAAATTTTTTAACCACAACTTGTCCCGCAAGGCGGGATCAGAATCATAAGAACACATGTGTCTATGTGGTAAAAATAAAAGCCGAACCAGAATGGTTTGGCAATCGGACGGACTTTATGTCTTAAAATCCGGTCTCGTCTGAAAACGAATTCAGAAGGGATCAATTTGGAGCGTACAGGTGGAAAAATCCGGGTTTTTATACGCGAAAGGGCCGTCATAAGTCGGACATAGAAGCTCCGTCTCCTGACCCTATAGTAAAGTAAAAACGATCCTCAGATCAACCGCGGACTGCAGGAGTCAGATCATCGGTTTCAAATCCAGCTTACCAATCCCTGCTCTTCGATCCGGGCTTAGTAATCTGCGCATCCTCGATTCCTAAATTCCTCCTCCGGCCACCATAGCCTTGGCGGAGGTGGTAATTCCTCAGTTCCTCCCCCCCTCACTCCGCCCCCCGGCTCCTCAAAAACGCCGCAACCTGCTCATTCTTCGCCATCTGCAACGGCCGTTCGCCTTCCGCCTTGAATTTCCGGCCGACCCGGTTTAAGTCAGCGCCGTTGTCCACGAGCAGTTCCACCATTTCGACCGAATCCCGGGAACTGGCCCAATGCAATGCCGTAGTGCCGAGGAAATGCTGCTCTTCCACCTTGGCCCCCCGGTCGAGGAGGAGCTGCATCATGTCCAGGTCGCCGCCGCCGATGATGGGGTACCAGAGCAGTGCAAAATCGTGGGCGCCGCGCTCATAGATCCGGTTCGGGTCTTCATCCAGGAGTTTTTTGACCGTTGTGGTGTCGTTGAGCATGACGGCCGTCGGCAGTGAATAGGGCGCCCCGTGCCTGAGCAGGAGTTCGACGATGGGTTTGCGGCCGGTATGCGCGCAGGCCTCCACGGCCCGTTCGCTGGTGGTCGCTACGGCGTGTGCGGTTCGCGGGTCCGCTTCCACCTCTTTTTGCACATATTCCAGGTTGCCGTGCGAACTGCCGACCATGCGGATCTGCCGGTAGCTGTCGATGCCGTTCAGGTCGGGCAGCCGGTAGGCCTGTCCGTCGGCATTGAAGGCAGCGCGGGAGGTTCGGCAGGTACGCGGAATCCGGTCATGGGCTTTGATCAGTTTCCAGGTTTTCTCATGGCCGGCCGCTTCCGCCAATTGCAGCGGGGTCCTGCCGTTGCGGTCCTTCCGGTTGATATCCGCACCGAGCCGGATCAGCATTTCAACCAATTCAAAGCTTCCTCTTTCCGCAGCGATGTGCAGGGGCGGCAGGTCGGCATTGGCTATGGGGTCGGGATCGGCATAATTGCTCAATAAGGTTGCTGCGGTGACTTCTGCATTTGGAAGATCCCCCAGCCGAAGGGCTCTTTGAACGGCCGTGCTGCCCCGTTCGTTGCGCGGGTTGCAATTGGGATCGCCGCAATAGCTGTAAACCCGCCAGATGCCCGATCCTGCGCCGCCCGCCGCAGCCGCCCACATGGCGCAACCTCCGATGGGGTGGTCGGCGTTGACCAGGGTCTGGATGTCGGTAAGGCGTTCTTCCGCAAGCGCATTGAAACGGTCCCAATCCAGTGCCAAAGCCGCCTCGTGCAGGTCGGCCTGGAATCCGGATTCCCTGAGGAATTGAGCGGTTGCCGTGAAGCCCGCCAAAAGTGCGAGTGCAAACCCTGAGCGGCCTTCTTTATCTTTAGCGCTCAATAACGACGGGTCGCCGGCCAGCAGCTTCCGGACGGTTTCGGTATCGCCGCCGGCGCAGGCTTTCAGGAAGGGGCCTTCATCCGGCCCGAAAAGGGAAATTCCCCGAACGGCGCTGAGGGTCAAGGGGGTGCAACCGATGGCTGCCCCGACGGCGCCGAGTTTGATGAATTCGCGTCTGGTACGCATATTTGCAGGTGATTTGGTCTGTCGCCAAAGGTAACCGGAGCCTGATGATTGAAGGGGGATGGGGGGCTTATTAAACCCTTATTTTTCTCTTATTTACGGTTTTGCTACTTTTATGTCGGCGGCCTACAACGAGCATCGGTTCGGCCGGAAGAAATACCTGGAAAACATCAAGGCTTTCCGGGAGGTATACGAAAAGGTAAAAGCAAAGGGCGCCGATAAACCGCTGGTTTTTGACGGATGGTCCAACCCGAGCCAGGATGACCGCAATCTGGTCTACTTCAAGGGCGCTTACGTTTTGCATTTGCTCCGGGAAGAATTGGGAGAGGAGGATTTCTGGAAAGGCATCCGTTATTACAGCCGGCAATATTTCGGCAAGCCGGTCACTACCCTGGATTTTCAGCAAGCGATGGAAAAAGCCACCGGACAGGGTTTAAAGGAATTTTTTGCAAAATGGATTGATTATTAAAAGATTAACATAGAAAAAAGATGAAAAAAACAATCATTCCCTTATTTGTACTGGCTTTTTGCGCATCTACCCTTTTATCTTGCCAAACACCATCGGATTCATTGAAGATCGCGAAGGGAAAGCAGATGGGTACGATTCAACCCACGGACAGCCTGGCATTAACGGACACCCTTGGAAGGGACAGCCTGCTTGCAGAAGCGGAGGTTGTCAGAAGGGAAAGAGTATCGGAAATAAAAATGGAACCCATCAACGGAAAAACCGGAACCGTTGTGTTGAATGTCTGCATAACCGGCGCCGGGGATGTTACAGTCGCCAGTTTTACCCAACGGGGTTCTACAACGACCGATCCTGAATTGATCAATGCGGCCACCGGGAACGTGAAAAAAATGAAATTTACCGAATCCGACCAACCGATTCAATGCGGTGCGATTGCCATTCAATTCAAAACCCCATGAGTAAGTTACGCCGCGACCCTTGATCTGGATCCCGGAATGAGGTTCATCGCATTAATGCCTCTGGTGTTATGCCGGGCTGCAACCGACTTATGACTTACCACTTATGACTTACGACTTACAACTTACGACTTACGACTTACGACTTACGACTTACAACTAACCACAAATCCCTATATTAGCCCATAAAAAATGCAATACACACGAAAAACCTTCTTACAACTCCTGGGGACGGGCGCCGTTGCAGCCGCAACCCCGGCGCTTGGCCGCGCAGCCGTGCCTGACAAAAAAAGCAGCGTACAGCTTAATCTGGGCCTGGCCTCCTACACCTTGCGCAGCTTTACCCTCGATCAGGCGATTGCCGCCGCCAACCGGCTCAACCTCACCCACATCGCCCTCAAGGACATGCACATGCCGCTGAATCTGGAGGAATCCGAGATTAAAGCGATCGCTGAAAAGGTGCGCGCTTCGGGCATTGATCTCTACGGCGCGGGGGTGATCTACATGAAATCGGAGGACGAAGTGCACAATGCCTTTCGCTATGCGCAGGCAGCCGGCATCAAAGTGATCATCGGCGTACCCAATCATGAACTGCTGCCCATGGTGGAAACCAAGGTGAAAGCAACGGGCATCAAAGTAGCCATCCACAACCACGGCCCCGGCGATAAGGTGTATCCCAGCCCGGATACCGTGTTCGAACGGATCAAAAACCTCGATCCCCGCATCGGGCTCTGCATCGACATCGGCCATACCCTCCGCATCGGGCAGGACCCCGCGGAAAAGATCAAAAAATACGCCGACCGCCTCTACGACCTCCACATCAAGGACGTCAACAAGGCCGCATCCGACGGGTCGCCGCTCGAATTCGGTCGCGGGGTGCTGGACCTGCCTTCCGTGTTCAAGGCGCTGAAGAAGATCAAATACCAGGGTGTCGTCAGCATTGAGTACGAAAAGGACGGCGATGATCCGATGCCGGGATTGGCGGAGTCCGTGGGGTATTCGCGGGCTTTGATGAAACTGGTGTGAATTGGTTTGACCACTTAGGACACTTAGGACACTTGGGGCACTAAGGTTTACCAGATTGCCCTAAGTGTTCCAAATCAATAAAACTATGGCCGTATTACTGGATTATGACCCGCCCGAAAAGAGGCTCAAGCCTGTTTTTTCCATTCTTTCATTTGGATTTGGAATTATTTCCATAAATGATAGTGGATTGATATCAGTACACCGAATTTCACCAAATCATTCTTAGTGTCCTTAGTGTCCTTAGTGGTTAAAGAAACGCCAAAAAAACCTACATTTGACCAAACCAACCTTAAACACCATGCACCGATTCCTCCTCCTCGCGCTCATCGCCCTGCAAATGACCGCCTGCAAACCCGCCGAACCCGGAAACGATCCCAACAGCGAAGAATGGATCTCCCTGTTCAACGGCGTAAACCTCGACGGGTGGGACATCAAGATCTCCGGGCACGAGCTCAACGACAATTACCTCAACACCTTTCTGGTCGAAGACAGTATGATCCGGATCAGCTATGTCAATTACGACTCCTTCGGGGATAACTACGGGCATATGTACTACAAGGAGCCCTATTCTTATTATAAACTGGTGTTCGACTACCGCTTCGTGGGGGAGCAAACGCCGGGCGGCGCCGTGTGGAACAACCGCAACAGCGGCGTCATGCTCCACAGCCAATCGGCCGCAAGCAACGATTTCGACCAGGATTTTCCCGTTTCCGTTGAGCTGCAATTGCTGGGCGGGCTGGGGCAGGGCGAACGGCCTACAGCCAATGTCTGCACTCCCGGTACGGCCGTGGTGATGAAAGACACCGTCGATTTTACGCATTGCATCAACTCCACCTCTAAAACCTACGACGGCGACCAATGGGTGCACGCGGAAGCTGTGGTCCTCGGCGACGAATCCATTACCCATATCATTGAAGGCGATACCGTGCTGGTCTTTTACAAACCGCAGATCGGCGGCGGCTTCATCTCCAAAACGCGCGGACCCGATTGGGCCAATTTCGGCATTACCCACCCCGAACAATGGATCGAAAAGGAAGGAACAACCCTCAAGGAAGGTTATATCGCCCTGCAGGCCGAAAGCCATCCCATCGACTTCAGGAATATCCGCCTGCTGGATCTCTGCGGTTGCATGGACAAAAAGGCGAAGAACTACAAGGCCTATTATGTGAAAGACGCTCCGGAGAAGTGCGTGTATTGAGTGATTAAAGTAAAAAATCTAAAAAATTATCGCTGTCCACCACACTGAAGGAGGCATTTTTATAGGTTTCCAGCCAGGTTGTTGGGGCTTTTACCTTTTTGGATTTGAATTTAAATTCGTAACCGTTCAAATTACCTCCCGTCTCCTCAATATAATCCAACTCGGCGCCCGTGTACGTTCGCCAAAAATAGGTATTGGCAAAGGAGTTTTCGTAAGCCACCTTTTTCTTACGCTCAGAAAGAAGAAAGTTTTCCCATAGCGGGCCAACATCTTGTCTAATGGCCATCGGGTTAAAATTATCGATCAGCATATTTCTGATTCCCAAATCATAAAAATAGATTTTATTCATTTTGGTTACCTCTTTTCTCAGGTTACCGCTGAACCCGGAAAGCCGGAAAACGACAAAACCTTTTTCTAATAGGTCGATATAATGATTGACAGTTTCGTGACTCATATCCAATACTTTTCCTAATTCGTGAATAGAAACAAGCGACCCGATTTGAAAGGCTAAAAGTTTCAGTAATTTATGAATCCGATCTGAATGTTTGATATTGGAGAGTTGTAGAATATCTTTGTATAGGTAGGCGGAAGTTAATTCCTCCAGGTGGACTAACTTTTGTTCTTTACCCTTGAATTCCAATACTTCGGGGTACATTCCGTATAACAGAAAACTTTCCAGTTGGTCCTTCAATTCGAACGGCGTTTGTTGTTGCCTCAGCTCGCCAATGGAAACCGGGAAGAGCTGGAATGTTCTGGTCCGGCCGGTTAAAGGTTCCTTAATGATATTGGACAAATCAAAAGAAGAGGAACCGGTTGCTATAATTCGAAGATCGGGCAAGTTATCGTGCAAGATTTTAAGATTTATGCCGATATCCGGAATCCGTTGAGCTTCGTCAATAAAGAGCAGTTCATTATCCCCGATCAATTCCTGCAATTTCCTTAAATCCCTGCTCGACAGAATATCGTTATATTTCAACTGGTCAGCGTTGATCTCCAATTTTTTTATAGGCAATTCCTTCAAAACCTCTTTGATCAGGGTGGTTTTACCAACTTGCCGAGGGCCGTAAAGAACGATAATCTTGGGTTTATACTGGAATGTCTCTTTTATCTTTGATTGTAAAATTCTGGGTATCATTGTAAAACTTTGATGACAAGGTATTAAAATTTTTCGAATCAATCTTAAAAATTCACGTTAATTTTTCGAATCAATCTTAAAAATTCACGTTAATTCTATTAAAACCATTCCATATTGATGAAGATTTCAAAAAACCTGAGGTTGGCTTTATTCATTCTGCCGGTATTCTTCCAGCAGCCGGTCAACAGCCAACCCGCCACCGGCGCCTGGTGGATGACCGAGCCCATTTCCCTCATCCAGACCAACCTTCGGGAAACGGATTCCGGCCTGGACGGCGCGCAGCTGGTCCGGGAGGTTAAGGCATTTCCGGCCAATACCATCCTGTTCAGCGTAGGCGGCATTACGGCTCATTACCCCACTGATGTGCCTTTCCACTTCCGGAGCGATTACCTGCCGGAAGGAAAGGATCTGGTCGGCGAGGTGCTGGATGAAGCCCATCGATCAGAGATCCGCATCATCGGCAGGTTCGATTTCAGCCGGGCCCGGAAGGCGGTCTACGACGCCCATCCCGAATGGTTTTACGCTCAAAAGGACGGCAGTCCGGTGGTGGACGACAACGATCTCTACAGTGTCTGCATCAATGGAGGATATTACAATGAGAAGGCCCTGGAGATCCTGGCCGAAGCCCTCGGCCGGTACGACCTGGACGGCCTGTTTTTCAACTGGTTCGGCAATATCACCTCCGATTATAAGGGCAACTATATCGGCTTATGCCATTGCGGCGTCTGTGAATCCGGTTTTCGCGCCAGATTCGGCCGGAGCATTCCCGACCGGAGCGACCGGGATTATGACGCCTTCATGTTTGACAGCAAGATGGCGGTGGCCAAAAAGATCCGGGATCTGATCCGCGAAAAGCGGCCGAAAGCCCTGTTCATGACCTATATCGACGACTATACGGACGGGATTGTCACAGAAGCCGATTTTTACAAATGGCGCGCCCTCCCGCAGTGGATCTATACGGCGAGCGAACACGTCAATCGCGGGCTTAACTCCCATCCGGATAAGATGCCCTTCAGCCTCGTAATGCCGTACCAGGAAATGCGGTATCGGTTTGCTACCATTTCAGGAGATGGGATTCGGGCGCTCTTGTACCAGAATATGGCTCAAGGGGCATTTCCCACTTTCGTAAATCTCGGGGGGATGGAGCAACCCGACCGGACGGCTATGGATGCCGCCCGGCCCGTATTTCGGTTCTACCAGGCTCATCAGGCCGACTATCTCGGGCAAAGGAGCGCGGCCAGGGTCATCCTGTACGCCCGGCAAGACCTGTCGTGGCGCGAAGGAGCGCCTGCCTACCGCGGGTTTTACCGGTTGCTGACCGAGCTGCATGTTCCCTTCAAGGTGACTAACCGGGTAACGGAAATCGATCCGAAGGATATCGATATGGTGGTGATCCCCGAGGGGCCTACGCCGCCCGAACTGGACGCTTATATCCAAAAAGGCGGCGCCGTACTCATTGCCGGAACCACCCATCCGGGACTGGAGCTCAGTCCGCCGGCCAAACTGTGGGAAGGGGTGAAATCAGCCTATTTCCGGATACAGGATCACACCGCTTTTCCCTCCCTTCAGTCTGCCGACGTGGTATTCCTGGAAGGCGATTACCTGGAAACCGGACCGATTCCGACCCCGGTGACCCTGATCCCGCCCGGGCAGTTCGGTCCGCCCGACAAGGTAGCCGTACTGAATGAAGTGACCGATAAACCCGGTTTGATCCTGAAGGATTTGGGGAAAGGGCATGTCGCCTGGATCCCCTGGGATATCGGCGGATTGTATTATTTGTACAGCAACAACAAGCACCGGCTCTTCGTCTCCGATTTGATCCGTTATCTGGTTCCGGAGGATCACCTGCAACTGACGACAAATGCGCATTCCTCCGTAGAGATCACCGTCATGCGGCATCCGGACCCCGATCGGGTCAACCTGCACCTGGTCAACCTGAGCGGCCATGCCGGCACGGGCTTTTCAGAAGCTATTGAAATGCGGGATATCTCCATCCGGATCAGGGGGGAATTCTCCAAAGCGGTCAGTCTGGTAGATGGGCAATCCTATCCGGTGACCGTTTCGGACGGGTACTCCGCTTTTTCCATTCCTGAATTGGAGGAATATATCGTGGTGGTCCTGACCATCGGCCTGTAGGGCCGACATGTGAAGTGTTGCAACGGGAGGTGAAATCCATTCCATTCATTTTTAAAGACGTCAATCCGAAATCCGCCGACAGAAATGCTGCCAACCCGGAGCGATCATATACCGGCCCTACAGGCCGGAAACGTAATGTTCAACCCGGGTGCTACCGACATGGCGGACCTAAAGGCCCGCAGCCATTAAGCACGGGCTCATTGATAGCAGCGCTGCTGCCAACTGGCTTCTTTAACCTTTAACCTTTAACCTTTAACCTTTAACCTTTAACCTTTAACCTTTAACCTTTAACCTTGACATGGCGGACCTGACGGCCCTCGCGGGCATTTGACAAGCCAAATCGCCCATTTCACGTAATACTTTTGCCCGCTCCCCTTTCCCGATCTACTTTTGTACCGTCCGCCAGAGGCTGTGCCTCGCCGCGGATACCTGCAAGTCTCCGACTTGCGAAATGAATGTTAACACCGTCCACCGTCCAACGGCGCCATAAATCATCCAACATGAATGCAATAGAAGCCCATAACCTCACCTACCGGTTCCCGAAAGGGGATCCCGTCCTCAATCAGATCGACCTCAGGGTCCCTACCGGCAGCATTTACGGATTCCTGGGGCCCAACGGCGCAGGAAAGACCACTACTTTACGGCTCCTGCTGGGATTGCTTCGCAAGCAGCAAGGAGAGATCCGGGTCTTTGATCAGTCCTTCAGCAGCCGGACCCGGATTTCCCTGTTGCACAGGATCGGATCGCTCATTGAAATGCCCTCCGTCTACAGCCACCTGTCCGCGACGGATAACCTCAGGATCTGGCAAAAGGTCTACCAATGCCCGGAAAAAAGGGTAGGGGAGGTACTCGAACTGGTCGGCCTGGCCGGTACGGGCGCCAAGAAGGCGGGCAAGTTTTCCCTCGGCATGAAACAGCGGCTCGGCATTGCAGCGGCCCTGCTGCATACCCCCGATCTGCTGGTCCTGGATGAGCCTACCAACGGCCTCGACCCCAGCGGGATCATCGAGATCCGGGAATTGCTGAAAAAGCTGAACCGGGAATCGGGCATTACTATCCTGATTTCCAGCCACCTGCTGGCGGAAATTGAGAAACTGGTCACCGATATCGGCATCATCAACAAAGGGAATATGCTGTTCGAAGGGCCGTTGAACGAATTGAAGCTTCGCCGGCAACAAGCCGCCTCCGTCGCTTTCGAGACCAGCGACAACCAACGCGCTTTAAACCTGATCCGGGAAGCCCATCCGGAAAGCCGGGTCGTGTCGGACAAACTTCTCCTGCCGGCCCTGCCCAGGGAAGCCGTAGCCGCCATCAACCGTAAACTGGTAGAAGACGGCATTGACGTTTTCGGGATCACAACCCCTGAAAGCGACCTGGAAACCATTTTCATGCACCTGACAAAATAAGACCATGAATATTCCATTTCTGAATACCTTCAGGAGCGAGTGGCTCAAAAAGAAAGGCACTGCAGCAGCCTGGCTGGTGGTGATCGGCGGATTTTTCATACCGTTCATCATTCTCATCGGAAGGGTTTATTATTTCGATTCACTGGCCGCCAGACATACCGACCCGAATGCCTGGGTCGCCGTCTTTACGACCTGTTGGAAACAAATGGCCATCCTGTTGTTGCCCTTCGGCGTTATTCTGGCCACCAGCCTGATCACCCAACTGGAATTCCGGAACAATACCTGGAAACAAACCCATACGGCCCCGCAGCGGCTGACGCACCTGTTCTTTGCCAAATTGCTGGTGATCCTGATCATGCTCCTGCAATTCTTTGCCTTGTTCAACCTCGGGGTGTACCTCGTGGTAGCCTTGCCTTCACTGGCATTCCCATCCATCCCGTATCCGGATGCGCCCTTCCCATTCGCCATGGTGATGAAGTGGAACGCCACCCTGTTCCTGGCCAGCCTGCCCATCGTAGCCTTGCAATACCTGATCAGCCTGCAGGTCCGCAATTTTCTGGTTCCGCTCGGCGTCGGGATCGGGCTTTTCATCGCCTCGCTGGTGGGCATGTCCTGGCAATACAGTTATACCATTCCGTATATTTACTGCTCGGGCCGGTTTCTGTTGGCGGAAAAGCTGGCCGGGACGGTTGACCTGAACCTTTGGGCAGCCGGGTATTTCGCCTTGTTTACGGTTGCGGGGTATGTTTTGTACATCGCAAAAAAGGAGAAAGGATGAGGAAAACGGTTATTCTGATCCTGCATCTGGGCTACTGGTTGCTGTATTTGCTGCTGCTGCTGATCATCTTTGCGGGCATGAACCGCCAGATGGGCAGCCCGTTGCCCTACAATCAATCCTTGCTGACCCAGCCCGTCGGGATCCTGACCGTTGTGCCGAATGTGTTCATTTTCTACGGGTTTTACTTCTGGGTTTTTTCCCGGTTCCTGGTTCGGAGAAAGGTATGGCAGACTTTCCTCAGCGGGGCACTGGTCTGCCTGATCGGCTCGGTGATCGCCCTGACGGTCCTTTATCTCACTTATGGAAAAGGGCAGGGCGTATTCAGGGCCTGGGTGGAGACTTCGGGCGCCATCCTGTGGCTGTCTGTGGTGGGAACCATCCACGGGGTGATCGCCCTGGTGATCCGGGGATTCATCACCTGGTACGACGAGATCAAGGTCAAGGAAGAACTGACCAAAAAGAACTTCGACATGGAAATGGCCCTCGTCAAGGCCCGGCTCGACCCCCATTTCCTGTTCAATACCCTCAACAATATCGACGTGCTCATCACCCGGGAACCCGAACGGGCTTCAGCTTACCTCAACCAATTGTCGGATATCATGCGGTTTACCCTTTATGAAACGCGAACGGAGGATATTCCCCTGGAAAAAGAGCTGGACTATATCGGGAAGTACGTCGAATTGCAGCGGATCCGGTCCTTCAACCCGAAATATGTGAGCTTTTCGTTTACCGGCGAAACGGACGGCGCCCGGATTGCTCCCATGGTTTTTATACCCTTTGTCGAAAACGCGTTCAAGCATGCCGACGGCATAAAAACGGATAACGCTATTGAGGTAAAGGTTGCAATGCTGGACGGCGCTGTACATTTTGAATGCTCCAACAGGTTCCACCCTGATCCTGGGAATCATTCAGACTACCGTGGACTCGGGGACGGGTTGATCCGCCGGCGACTCGAGCTGTTGTATCCCGACAGGCATGAGCTTGCGGTTGAAAAGATTGGCGATATTTACAGGGTGAAACTAGTGATCCGCACGGATGAAGATTAACTGCATTATCATTGAAGACGAGCCGCTGGCCATGGAGCGCACCCGGAGCTACGTGTCGAAACTGCCGTTTCTGAACCTGACGGCTACTTTTGAAGATGCGCTATCCGCAATGGAACTGCTCAACGCCGGCCAGGTCGATCTTGTTTTTCTGGATATCCACCTCGGCGAATTTTCGGGCATCCAGTTGCTGGAGTCTTCCGCCTTCAACAGCCAGTTCATCCTCACCACGGCTTATCACCAGTACGCGGTTAAGGGGTTTGAATTGAAAGTGGCGGATTATCTGCTCAAGCCTTTCACCTTTGAGCGGTTTGTGCAAGCCGTTTCGAGGGCGCAGGAGAACCTGAACCGCAGCCCCTCACCTGTCGTACAGCAGCCTTTCCTTTTTGTCAAGACAGAGTCCCGCCTGGAAAAGGTCTTTCTTGATGAGATCCGCTATATTGAAGGCATGGGCAACTACCGCCGCATTCACCTGCCGGGCAAAAGCATCATGACCCTCCAGACCTTCACGGAGCTGGAGCAAAAAATCCCCGCAAATATCCTCTGCAGGGTACATAAATCCTATATGGTGGCCCTCGCCAGGATCGACTCTGTGGAAAGGGACCGGATCCGGATCGGCGAGCAGTACATTCCCATCTCGGAAACCTACCGGCAGGCGTTTTTTGAACGGATCAATTCTATTTAGTCGTAAGTCGTAAGTCGTAAGTCATAAGTCGTAAGTCATAAGTCGTAAGTCATAAGTCGTAAGTCATAAGTCGTAAGTGGTAAGTCGTAAGTTTGGCTTGCCCTAAACAGCGGTGCGTTTGGGTCGCCGGCTTTGTAGCACCGGGCAACGACGGGCCGGCATATACTTCTTTAACCTTTCTACTTTAACCTTTAACCTTGAAATTGCAGCCCGCGCCGGCGTTCACAACGATTGTTGTCGTTCCGGGATAGAAGATTATTGGGAAATGGCATAAATTTTTGTAATTTATTTTGGAAGTTATTGTATTTCGGGCTAGATTTGCCGGGATTATAGTCCACAAATACATGTCCTGACCAAATACAATTTTCCAGACTTTGACCGGGTCTGGCAACAGATTGACAAAACCAACCTTTCGGTCCACTCATTTCAAAACCTGCCTGCCTCCGAAACAGGGGCCGGCCCATTCTTTTTGCTGTTGCGCCAAAGGGCGCCGGTTTCTTTTCCCATGAATAACAATCCGTGTACGAACCGGCTTTCCGCCGGAATCAATCCCCGATTTCAAACCAAAGAGACTGCTCAATGCCCGGAATAACGGGCTAAGTCAACTGTACGCAAGGCAATAGTAATTTTACAACAATACGAAAAACACTCAGGATTTATGACTAAAAGCAGACTCAAAACCAGATGGTTATTGTCGGCGGGAATCTTCCTGCTATGCTCAATGACCCTGTTTGCTCAACGGACGATCTCCGGCAAGATCTCCGATGAAAAGTCCGGTGAGGCACTGATCGGGGTTAACGTCCTGGTCAAAGGGACCACCAGAGGGACGGTAACGGATGTCGACGGCATGTATTCGGTGGAAGCCGCCGAAGGAGACATCCTCGTCGTTTCCTATACCGGTTACACGACCCAGGAACTCACCGTAGGCGCCAGCAACACCATGGACGTCAATCTGGCCAGCGGCTCGATACTGGACGAAGTCGTGGTGGTGGCCTACGGCAAGCAGAAGAAGGTGACCGTAACAGGGGCCGTGGTCGGCGTGTCCGGCGATAAGCTGGTCAAGTCGCCGGCCGTTGATATCTCCAACTCGCTGGCAGGCCGGTTGCCGGGGTTGGTCGTCATCCAGCCCAGCGGCGAACCCGGTTATGACGGCGCCACGATCTCCATCCGGGGTACCAACACCCTGGGGAACAACAGTCCGCTCATCGTAATCGACGGCATTCCCGACCGGGCCGGTGGTCTGGGCCGCCTCAGCGCGCAGGACATCGAGTCCATCTCCGTCCTCAAAGACGCTTCCGCCGCCATCTACGGCGCCCGGGCAGCCAACGGCGCTATCCTCATCACCACCAAGCGCGGCAAAACGGGCAAACCGACCATCTCCTACGATTTTAACCAGGGCTGGTCGCAACCCACGGTGATCCCGGAAATGTCGAACGCGCCGGAATACGCCAGGATCATGAACGAATTGCCGATCTACCGGACCATCCCGGTGAACGAATGGCAAGCAGCCTGGCAAGCCATCCAAACGACCGGCACCTACGACTCTCCGACCGCAGGCGTCAGCACCCTGAACGCCAACTACAGCCCGGATGCCGTCCGGAAATATGAAGACGGCAGCGATCCATGGGGCTATCCCAATACCGATTGGTTCGGAGACGCGTTCAAAACCTGGTCGCCGCAGACCCGCCATAACCTGCAACTCTCAGGGGGTACGGACAAACTCCGCTACCTGGCCTCCCTCGGCTTTGTCGATCAGGACGCCTATTACAAGAATTCGGCTACCAGCTACCAGCAATACAACGCCAGGGTCAACCTGGATGCCACCGTCAGCGATTATATCACGACCAACATCGGCCTCATGGCCCGCCGTGAAACGCGTAAATTCCCGACGGAATCCGCCGGCTCCATCTTCCGGATGCTGATGCGCGGCCGTCCGACCGAACCGGAAGTCTGGCCCAACGGCAAACCCGGCCCGGACATCGAGAACGGCCAGAACCCGTATGTGATCACCACCAATGCCACCGGCTACCAGGAAAACCCGACGGACTACCTCCAGGCCAACGGCTCCGTGGTCATCGGCAACCCCTGGGTAGAAGGCCTGAAACTGACGCTGAGCGGATCGGTTGACCAGAGCAACAACCGCGACAAGCGCTGGCAGACGCCCTGGATGCTTTACTATTGGGATAAAGTGTCGTATGAAGCCGATGGTGTAACGCCCAAGCTCGAACCCGCCGTTCGGTCCAACTTTACCGATCCGCGGCTCTCCCAGTCTTCCTACACGACGCTGAACACCAACCTCACGGCCATGCTGAGCTACGACCAGACCTTCGGCGCCAACCACACCCTCAATATCCTGGCCGGTGTGACGAAGGAAACGTTTGAAGGCTCGGGTTTCAGCGCTTTCCGCCGCAACTATATCTCCGCAGCGGTCGACCAACTCTTCGCGGGCGGGTCGCTCCAGCAGAATACGGGCGGCAGCGGCTTTGAACGCGCCCGCCTCGGTTACTACGGCCGTTTCCAGTATAACTACCAGGAGAAATACCTCGCCGAATTCATCTGGCGCTACGACGGTTCCTATATCTTCCCGGAATCCGACCGTTTCGGTTTCTTCCCGGGGATGTTGCTGGGATGGAACGTCTCCAATGAGGATTTCTTCCAGGTACCTTTCATCGATTACCTGAAGATCCGGGCCTCTTACGGTCAGATGGGTAACGACCAGGTATTCTACAACGGATCGCTCCAGGAATACGCCTACCTCTCCACCTACGGCTTCGGTTCCTACCCGATCGCCGGTGAAGTGGTCACGACCCTTCGCGAAACCGTATTGGCCAACCCGAGCTTTACCTGGGAAAGGGCCAATAACCTGAACTTCGGTCTGGATGCCACCATCCTGAACAACAAGATCGACCTTACGCTGGAGTATTTCTACAACAAACGCGACCAGATCCTTATTCAGAAAACGGGCTCCACGCCGGCTTCTTCCGGTATCAACTCCCTGCTGCCGCCGGTTAACGCCGGTCAGGTGGACAACCGCGGATTTGAATTCAGCGTCAACTACTACGGCAACGCAGGCAATGATCTGAGCTTCCGGGCCGGCATCAACGGCGGTTACGCCAGGAACAAAGTCGTGTTCATGGATGAAGTACCCGGCGCTCCGGACTACCAGCGCCAGGAAGGCAAGCCGATCGGCGGTTACCTGGTATACGAATCCGACGGCGTGTTCTTCGACCAGGCTGAGATCGAAGCCAACAAGATCGACTACAGCGGCGTTACGTCCCAGTTGATCCCCGGCGATATGAAATTCAAGGATGTCAACGGCGACGGCAAGATCGATGCCGACGATCAGGTGCGTCTTGACGAAAACGGTACGCCGACCTTCAACTTCGGCGCCAACATCGACATCCAGTACAAGACCTTCGACTTCTCCCTGCTGCTGCAGGGCGCTGCCGGCGCTTCCATCCGGGTACAGACCGAATCGGGCGACATCGGCAACTTCCTCAAATACAGCCACGATAACCGTTGGTCGATCGATAACCCGAGCCATACGGACCCGCGTCTGGCCAGCCGCGGCGATACCTACTTTACCGGCGGTAACTTCGGTAACAACACCTACTACCTGTTCAGCAAGGATTATATCCGGATCAAGAACGTTGAGGTCGGCTATACCGTCCCGGCAAAAGCCATGGACAAGGTGAAAATTGCCAACCTCAGGATTTACCTGAATGCACTTAACCTGCTGACCTTTAACAAATACAAAATTTTTGACCCTGAGGCTACCGCAGGAAACGGCGTGTACTATCCGCAAGCCAGAGTGATCAACATCGGGGCCAACGTAACATTCTAAATTTCGTACAACATGAATAGATCGAGAATATTATCCTTTTTTGTCCTGACCGGTCTGCTGGTGTTGATGTCCTGCAACAGCGACTTCCTCAACACGGAGCCGAAGGATAAAATTTCAAGTGAAGCCACCTGGGCGGACGGACCGCTCTCCCAGGCCTTCATCTTCAACGTGTACTCGTTCCTGGGCTACGGCGGTTTCGAAGAACAAGCCCTCGCTGCCCTGACGGACGAGGCCATGTTCACCCACGCCGGCCGGAACATCGATCCGTTTACCGGCGGTTCGGAAACGCCCTCCAACCTGGCCTGGGTCAGCGGCACCTACGAATGGGGCACCATGTTCCTGGCCATCCGCCAGGCCAACATCGCCCTGGACCGTCTGCCGACATCGACCTTCCCCGATGACGAACTGCGCGACAGGCTGTTGGGTGAAGCGTATTTCCTCCGCGGCTACTACTATCAGCAGTTGCTCCGCTATTACGGCGGCGTACCCCTCATCGACAAGCCGTACGGCCTGAACGAAGATTATTCCGTCACCCGGAATACCTACGAGGAGTGCGTGAACTTCATCGTCAGCGACCTGGACAAGGCAGCCGAACTCCTGGACGGCAAACCGGAAACCCCC
This sequence comes from Lewinellaceae bacterium, assembly GCA_020636325.1. Taxonomy (GTDB): domain Bacteria; phylum Bacteroidota; class Bacteroidia; order Chitinophagales; family Saprospiraceae; genus JACJYC01. The sequence continues at coordinate 122,840 of JACJYC010000015.1, read as the reverse complement.
GGCCGCGCTTCCAAACTGGCGGCTATGGCCCTCAAGTCGAGGGTGTTGCTGTACGCAGCCAGCGACCTGCACGACGGGCCTACGGCTTCCGCCAAGTCCAGCGTATTGGGCGGCTCCGCTGCCTTGAACCTGGTGGCTTATCCCTCAGGTGACCGCAATGCCCGCTGGCAGGCCGCCAAAGCTGCCGCCAAAGCGGTTGTAGACGCCGGACAAGGGTATAAACTCGACCTGTCGGCGCCGGTTTCTGCCGCCGAAGGCAGGGCCAACTACATCGCGGTTGCCATGGGCGGCGAAAGCGCTGTTGCCGACCCGGCCGGCGCCGTTGAACTGATCTTCCAACGGACCCATACCCCGCTGTACACCGTGGAGGATGCCTGGCCGCTGGGGGGGATCCACTACGGCATCAACAACGGCCCGAACGGCTACCACAACTGGGCGGGCAATACCCCCATCCAGCAATTGGTCGACGATTACGAAATGATGGACGGTTCGAAGTTTGACTGGAACAATCCGGCTCATGCCGCCGATCCTTATTCCAACCGCGACCCGCGTTTCTACGGCACGATCATGTATGACGGCGCCGACTGGAAACCGCGGCCTTCCGACGTAGCCGCCCTCGACCCGGTCAACCAGGTGCAAACCGGCTATTACGATGACGGAGCAGGCGGCCTGATCAACGGTATCGATACCCGCGAATCGGCTATTGAGAACTGGAACGGCAGCCGTACCCACTATTATACCCGGAAGTTCATCAACCCGGACCCGGCGCTGCCCGACAACCAGTCCAACGCGCAGACCATTCCCTGGCCGTTCATCCGCTATACCGAAGCGGTGCTCAACTATGTGGAAGCCTGCATCGAAACCAACGATGAAGCCACCGCCCGCGAATGGCTCAACAGGATCAGGTTCCGCGTAGGCATGCCGGCCATCACCGACGCCGGCGACGCCCTCCGGCAGCGCTATCGCAACGAACGCCGGATCGAACTGGCCTATGAAGAACACCGCTACCACGACGCCCGCAGGTGGATGATCCCTGCAACTACCGTCGGACGCGGCATCAAGGCCATCAACGTCAAGGCCACCCTTAAACCGGGCAAATCCGCACTCGTTCCCTATCGCCACGATACCTCCGTGTATGACTATACCTACACCGTGGTGGACAATACCGAGAACGAAACCCGGACCTGGAACGATAAAATGTACTACCGGCCCATCAGCCGGGATGAGATCAACCGGAACGATAAACTGGTGCAGAACCCGGGTTATTGAGAAGGTGGATTTTAAGGATAAAGGTTAAAGGATAAAGGTTGAAGTGCAAAGCAGAAAGGATAAAGATGTCGGATCTTTTGTCCTTTATCCTTGGGATTTTAACCTTTATCCCTCGAATTTTAACCTTGTGCGAGAAAATCTGTCCCCGGGATTCGCGGGGGCAGATTTTCTTATTTTTGCCCGAACCATAATGCGTAAATAATGGCAGTTAAGCGTTTTAAACCGTTGAACCGTAATGTGATTTTGACAGCGATAACCCCTCGCATCCGCTCATCCGCTCATCTTCACGCTCTCCTCCTGGCCCTCCCTGTCTTCCTCCTCCCAGCCTGCAGCAACAACCCTTCGGGAGATCCTTCAACGGACGAAGCGCCGTCGGCTCCCTTGTTCACCCTGTTGCCGCCCGAACAGACCGGGATCGATTTTCAGAACACCCTTTCGGAAGGACTGAACACCAATATCCTCATGTATGAATATTTCTACAACGGGGGAGGGGTTGCCGCCGGAGACCTGAACGGCGACGGCCTGATCGATCTGTACTTTACCTCCAATATGAGCGACAACAAGCTCTATCTCAACCAGGGGGATATGAAATTCCGGGATGTGACGGCCATCTCCGGCGCCTCGGGGAAGGCGGGCCCCTGGAAAACAGGCGTCACCATCGCGGATGTCAACGGCGACAATAAGCCCGACCTGTATATCTGCTACTCCGGCGCCTTGCCGGATGAAAAACGCATCAACCAGCTGTTCATCAACAAGGGAAACAGCGCAAACAACGTACCCCTGTTTGAAGAGCGCGCCGCGGAATACGGTCTGGCCAGTCCGGGATTCAGCAATCAGGCCTATTTTTTTGATTGCGACCGCGACGGCGACCTGGACGTACTGCTGCTCAACCACAACCCCCAGAACCTGCCCATCCTCAATGAGGTCAGCACGGCCGAGTTCCTGAAAAAAGACGATGTGCTGCGGGGTGTGAGGCTCTACAAGCAGGAAAACGGCGTTTTCCGGGATGCCACCGAACAATCGGGCATCAGCGGGTCGGCGCTGACCTACGGCCTCGGAGCCGGCATCACGGATGTGAACAACGACGGCTGGCCCGATTTTTACATCTCCAACGATTATGCCGTTCCGGATTACCTGTACATCAATAATCACGACGGCACCTTTACCAACCAGTTAAAAGAAAGCGTCGGCCACAACAGCCAGTTTTCCATGGGCAACGATATCGCCGACATCAACAACGACAACTGGCCGGATATCGTCACCCTGGATATGTTGCCGGAGGACAATCACCGCCAGAAACTGCTCCTGTCGCCGGATAATTATGCCAAATTTGACCTGAATGTCCGGTCGGGGTTCCATTATCAGTACATGCGCAATATGCTGCAGCTCAATAACGGTGCAACACCCGGCGGCAACAAGGACAATCAGAACGTGACCTTCAGCGAGATCGGGCAGCTGGCCGGCATTTCGAATACCGACTGGAGCTGGTCGGCCCTCCTGGCGGATTATGACAACGACGGCTGGAAGGACCTGATGGTCACCAACGGCTATTTCCGGGATTATACCAACCTGGATTTCATCAAATACATGGACGACTATACCCAGGCAAAGGGCCGGCTGGTGAGGGAGGACGTCCTGGAGATCATCAGCCATATGCCCGCTTCGGATGTGGTCAATTACGTTTTTGCCAATCAGAACGGGCAGCATTTCACCGACAAGACAAAGGCCTGGGGGCTCAACCGGCCCTCCAACAGCAACGGCGCCGCCTATGCCGACCTGGACAACGACGGCGACCTGGACCTGATCGTGAACAACATCAACCAGCCGGCTTTCATCTACCGGAATGAAACCAGCCGGGAGGACAAACGCCATTTCCTGCAGGTCAGGCTCCTGGGCGAAGGCGGCAATACGCAGGGCATCGGCGCCAAGGTGACGATCACCTGCAGCGGAAAAAAACAAAGCCTGGAGCAGATCCTTTCCCGCGGGTACCTGTCGGCTGTTTCGCCGGTGCTGCATTTCGGCCTGGGCGCCGAATCGGCCGTTGATACGCTGACCGTCCGGTGGAACAGCGGCAAACAACAGGTATTGACCGGCATCCAGGCCGACCAGGTACTGGAGCTGGCGGAAAAGGACGCCGCAGCGGGCGCTTCAGGCAGTCCTTCCGTTGCCGGCGCCTTGTTTGCGGAGGTCGATGCGCCGGTATCGTTCCGGAGCCCGGCGCCCGTCATCAACGATTTTGACCGGCAGCCGCTGCTGATCAGCGAATTCTCTTTTGCCGGTCCGTGCATGACATCAGGCGACGTCAACAACGACGGGTCGGCCGACCTGTTGATCGGCGGCGCCAGGGGGCAGGCTTCGGCCTTGTTCCTGGGCCGGGCCGGCGGTAAGTTTGTCCAACAGGCCGTCCCCGTTTTTGATGCCGATCAGGGCGATGTGGACGGCGCCGCAGCCATTTTTGACGCCGACGGCGACGGCTTCCAGGATGTATACGTTGCAGCCGGCGGTTACCACGATTTTGAACCCGGCGACGCGCACCTTCAGGACAGGCTTTACCTCGGCGACGGGCGCGGCGGCTTTACGCGGAGCGCTGCGGATGCATTGCCGGATCTGAAAGGCAGCAGCAAGAGCTGTATCGCCGTGCAGGATATCAACGGCGACGGCCACCCCGACCTGTTCGTAGGCGGCAGGGTGTCGCCGGGGCGGTATCCCGAATCTCCCCGGAGCTACCTTTTGGTGAACGACGGCAAAGGGCGTTTTACCGACCAGACCGCTGCAATGGCCCCCGACCTGCAATCGCCCGGGATGGTGACCGCCGCAACCTGGACAGACCTCAACGGCGACGGCAGCCCTGAGCTGATCCTGACCGGCGAGTGGATGCCGGTTAGGGTATTCGGTTTGACCGGCGGCAAACTGACCGATCGAACCCCGGATTTCTTCGATAAAACCTACAAAGGCTGGTGGAATACCGTGTCGGTGGCCGACCTGAACAGCGACGGGAAGCCCGATATCATCGCCGGAAATATGGGGACCAATACCCAGTTCAGGGTTTCGGAGCAGGAGCCGGCCGAACTGTATTTCAAGGATTTTGACGACAACGGCTCCATCGATCCGATTTTCTGTTTTTATATCCAGGGCAAGAGCTACCCCTACGTGACCCGCGACGAACTGCTGCGGCAGCTGAGCGGATTGCGCCGCCGGTTTACGACCTACGAAAGCTATGCCGACGCCACCATAGCCGATATCTTCAAACCGGCTGATCTGGCCAATGCCGGCCACCTCGAAGCCGATCATATGGAAACCACCGTTTTCCTGAGCGGCCCGGGCGGCAAACTAAAACCGGCCGCTTTGCCCGTAGAGGCGCAGTACGGTCCGGTGTACGCCATTGCTGCGAATGACTTCAACAAGGACGGCAACCCCGATATCCTGCTTTGCGGAAACAGCAGCCATTTCAAACTTCGGCTGGGAAAATTCGATGCCAATTACGGTACCTTGCTGCTCGGCGACGGACAAGGCCGCTTCAGATACGTCGATCAGGCCCGATCCGGGTTTCACCTGCAAGGCGATGTGCGCAGCGTGATGGAACTGGCGGATGGTACCTTGTTGTTCGGGGTAAACCGTGAGAAGGTGAGGGCTTATCGGGGGAGGTGATACTGGATGCTTGATGCTTGATGCTGGATGCTGGATGCTTGATGCTGGATGCTGGATGCTGGATGCTGCCCGCCGTCGCCTTAGGGCTATGGCGGACGGGGGATGCTGGATGCTGCCACGCCGCGGTGCCTGACTTCGTCGGATGGGAGGTGCCGGATCGCTGGGCGGCCGTTATTTACTCATCCTGAAGGCCAACTTTTGATTGTTGATTGATAATTACATGATTATTGATTGTTGATGAAAGGCGGCCGTTGTCCAGGCAGCATGAGGGATCGTTCAGAATTTTGTGTCAACAGGACTTTTAGCATGCGCAGCTTGCTAAAAATCAGGTTTTTGCGTCTTTGCGGCTTTTCGTGAAAACACTGTTTTGAACAGTCTCCAGCATGACGCCAACTTACAACTTAGGACTTACAACTTACGACTTACGACTTACAACTTACGACTTACGACTTACGACTTACGACTAAAAACAACATTATGAACCTCGTTTGTGTGAAAGCTGTCCGGGAAAACAGTGAAGGCCGGTTGCATAAAACCGTGGCCTGTTGGAGGCTTCTGTTTTATTTCCCTTTCTTATGCCTGTTTTCGGCCTGCTCGCCGGAAAGCAAAACAGCGTATACCGACCAGGATGTGCCGATTGCCTGGGGGGAAATGACCTTGTACATCACCAAACATACGCCGGGCAATTCGCCGACCTATGCATCACGGGAGTTCGGCTATACCGGCCTGACGATGTATGAATCGATCGTGCACGGCAGCCCGGGGTATCGCTCGCTGGCGGGGCAGTTGAACGGACTGGATTCGCTTCCGCAGCCGGAGGCAGGGCAGCGTTACAACTGGTTGCTTTCGCTCAATGCAGGGCAGGCGGCGATCCTGAAAGCGCTCTATAACCAGACTTCCGACGAGAACAAGGCCCTGATCGATTCGCTGGAAAATGAGATCGAGGTTTTTTACCGGGAACAGGCCGCGGACGATCAGGTGGCCGAACGGTCGATCGCCTACGGCAGGTCGGTAGCTGATGCCGTCTTTGAGTGGTCAAAAACGGACGGCGGACATCGCGGCTACCTCCACAATTTCGACAAGAACATGGTCCACCCCTCCGGCCCGGGATCCTGGAAACCGCCGCTGTATTCCCAGTCCTTCAGCCATTTCCCGCTGCACCCGCATTGGGGCGAGAACCGGACTTTCGTAAAAGCCAACAGTGAATTGCCCATTCCGTATATGATCCCTTATGACACTACCGCCGGGTCGCCTTACTACCAGCAATTTATGGCGGTTTATGAAATGGATAAGTCCCTGACCCAGGAACAGAAGGAAACGGCGATCTGGTGGGGAGACGACCCGGATGTTACATTCACGCCTCCGGGGCATTCCTATTATCTGGCGACTGAAGCGCTGAAAATCAAGCGACCTGAACTCATTGTTTGTGCGGAGACTTATGCCAGGGTCGGCATGTCCGTAGCCGATGCTTTCATCGAGTGCTGGAAATGGAAATACCACTTTTTTTCCGAACGGGCGAATACCTACATCCCCCGGTTCATCGACCCCACCTGGGTTTCTTTCTGGCCCGACCCGCCCTTTCCGGCTTTCCCCTCAGGGCACGCCATCCAGGCATCATCGGCGGCGACTGCGCTCGCCTCGGTCCTGGGCGAAGAGATCGAGATCACCGACCGGGCGCACGAAGGCCGGCCCCGCGATGAGGTCCGGGACGTCGACTTTACGATCCGCTCTTTTCACGCTTTCTGGGAAATAGCGCAGGAAACAGCCGATTCCCGGTTTTACGGCGGCATCCACACCCCGCAGGATAACCAGGTGGGCCTGGATCAGGGCAAGGTCATTGCCGGGAATGTGATCGGATTGAAATGGCGGGATTGAAATGTGATTATGGAATGCAAAATGTAAAATGCGAAAGATTAAATGTGAAAGTTTGGAGAACATAAAAAGGAATAAAGCCATGTCAGATATCCTCGTCGACCGCAACCGGAAGCCCATACTTTTAAATTTTGCATTAACCCTTCTGTATTTTGCATTAATCCTCCCGACGGTCTGGGCTCAAACTCCCTTCACCGACATCACCGAACAAGCCGGGATCAACCACCAGTTCGTGGTGTTTGAAGGCATGTTCGGGGGCGGCGCCTGCGTTTTCGACTTCAACAAGGACGGTTTTGAGGATCTGTTCATCACGGGCGGCATGAACGACGACGCGCTGTACCTCAATAACGGGGACGGCACCTTCCGCAACGGCTACGAAGGCTCCGGCCTGGAAATAACCCGGCATTACGTGACCCAGGGAGCCGCCGCCGCCGATGTGAACCGCGACGGGTGGGTGGACCTGTTCGTTACGACCATTACCTCCAGGGACAGTGTCAAGACCATTCCCAGGGCCATCAATCTCCTGTTTTTGAACGAGGGAGGCAAATCGTTTCGGAACGTCACTTCGGAATACGGCCTCGACCAGATGAACTCCTTCAGCACCGGGCCCAGCTTCGGGGATTTCGATGCGGACGGCTATCCGGACCTGTATGTCGGCAACTATTTCCGGGCCTATGACGGCGAGCTCACCTATATCAACGACGCGACGATCGTGAACGCCAACCAGACCGCCACCAGCTACCTGCTGCGCAATGAAAAAGGAAAGGCTTTCAAGGACGTGTTCACCGATTACGGGCTGAAATACCGGGGCTACGGCTTCGGCGCCCTGTTTACGGATTTCGATAACGACGGCGACCTGGACCTGCTGGTCAACCACGATTTCGGCTACAAGGCCATACCCAGTTTTTTGCTGGAAAACCGGTATCCGAAAAAGGCATTCCGGGATGTGAGCAAGGAAAAGGAAATGGACCTGAAGATCAATGCGATGGGTGCAGCCGCGGGCGACTATGACAACAACGGGTTGATGGATTATTACGTGACCAATATCCGGTTCAATAAGTTCATGGTCAATCAGGGGCCGGGAAAGCCCTTTATCGATAAGGCTGAAGAATCGGGATTGGGCTATTTTGCCATCAGTTGGGGCGCCAATTTCGCCGATTTCGACCAGGACGGCGACCTGGACCTGTTCGTTTCCAACGGCGACCTCAATCCCAATGACGTGCCGATGGCCAATTTTTATTTTGTGAACAAGGACGGCAAATTCGAAGAAAGTGCGCGTGCGGCAGGCTTAAACGACTACGGCGTTGGTCGCGGATCGGTGGTATTCGACCTGGAAAACGACGGCGACCTCGATATCCTGGTGGTCAACCAGAGACCCGTGCTGGAGGGGTATCCCGTGCCGTCCAGGACCAAACTGTTCCGTAACGATATAGCGGATAAAGGCAACTGGGTGAAGATCGCGCTGAAGGGCATAAATGCAGAAAGTCACGGCCTTGGCTCCCGGGTAGAGGTCGTCGCGGGCGGGCGCAGGATGATCCGGGAGATCGAGGGCGGCGGTTCGACCCATGATTCACAAAGTTCGACCATTGCGCATTTCGGGCTGGGCGATGCAACCGCCATCGACGAAATCAATGTCATTTGGGTGGGCGGTAAGAAACAGATCCTGACCAACCAGCCTGTGAATACCCTGTTGACGATTGTAGAGCCGGAAGGCGGCCGTAGAAGGAACAGCAATCTTTTACTTATGGGCCTGGGGGTAGCTTTGTTGGGGGGGCTGTTCGTCATGATAAGAAAGAAAAGTAACATAGAATGAAATTAAATAATGTTATAAGTGATTAAAAGCCAATAATTTAAATTGATAATTATCCGTGATTCACGTTAAGTTAAAATATAAGCTATGCGTATTCATCCATTAACAATATTGTTTCTGATCGCCGGTTTTTTTCAATTGACTGTATTGAAAGGCATAAACATTGAAGGACAAATTTCTAATTATCCGGGAAAAGAAATCACTGTAAATCTGCTATTTGACCGATTTCCTATGCCTGATGATAATAAGGCTGTCACAATAGATGGAGCGGGCAGGTTTTTTATTGATATCCAGATAGAGCGGGTGCGTTGGGCGGAGTTATCGGCTGAAGACCGAAAAGTGCAGCTTTTTCTGGATCCCGACGCCAAACGGCTGATTGTCAAATTTGATTTCAAGGATTTAGCGAATTCTCTGTCTTTTGAAGAAGAGAGCCGGCTTGAGAATGCGTTTATCAACCGGTGGTTATTGAGCAATTATCACCCCCTTCTGGAGAGCCTCAACCCGGAAATGCGATCTGATCCGGAAAAGTCATTTGTCTTTCTGGATGGCGAACAGGCAAAAGTCCTAAAGGTTCTTGAAGGCATCAAAAACCAGGTTTCGCCTGCGAATTACACCATGTTGGAAGCTGAAACCCGGAATTATTTTCTGACCCTCAAAATCCAGCTCGGCATAAATGTCGGAAATCGCGATGTAAAAAGCTACAGGAACACCTGGATGGATGGGAATGACCGGATTGGCGAACTGATCGACTGCATGCCTCCTGATAGGGATTTGCTGTATTATAATCACCTTATAGGGACATATGCCATCCATCTGGAGCGCAAGATGCAGGCCTGCCTGTTATTTGATTCAGTTACCTATTTCAGCAAATTTAATGTTGATTCGAGGGCAGATATAGAGGCGATAATGGTAAAAGATTATTATAATCTTCCATTATATGTCCTTGGAAAGGATGCTTTATGTAAGGGCGCATTTGAGAAATTGCTGGCGAATCGGATTTATCGGGCTTGTAAAGAAGGGGACTTTGAAAACCTTTATTATGTATTTTCTGAATTCGAGCGATTATATCCGGAAAGCAGTTACCTGCCGAATATCAAGTCCGAGATGGCCGGAGTTATCGAATTCGAAAAACGGAAGAACGGCGATATCGAAGGTATTTTTTTCTATCCGACCACCCTGCCTTATACCAGTCTGAAGGATCTCCTCAATCGGGAAGAATTTCAGGAAAAGGTCGTTCTGATTGATATTTGGGGCACCTGGTGCTGGTCGTGTCGTGAGGAATTTCCTTTTCTGAACGAAGTAAAGGCTAAATTGAAGGGTCAGAACATTGCCTTTTTGTACTTGGCTCATGAAAAGTTCAAAAATCCGGTAGATCACTGGCAGGAAACCGCAAAATTCTTCCACCTTACAGGATATCACTATTTGTTGAATCAGGATGTACTCAAGGATTTCTGGGATACCGTAAACCCTAATTCAGGGTTAATGAGCTATCCAACCTATGTGATCATCGATAAACACGGCGAAGTAGCGGTGAACAATGCGCCTTATCCCAGCGACGGAGATCAGTTACTGGAACAAATTCGCACTGTTTTGGGGCGAAATTGACCGACAAGATATCCATAAAACGGCATTGCGGTCCAATAGGACCGCAATATCTGCGGGATTCAGCTCGGGTATTGGTTATCCGGCCTGTAGGGCCGGTATGTGATTGTTTCCGATTGATAACGTTACAACGCCTGATTCGGATTCCCACGATAAAAATGAATGGAATAAATTTCAAATCCCGTTGCAGGTATACACATGCCGGCCCTGCAGGCCGGTGGCTTCCGTCGTTGCCGTGGAACTACAGGTATGGCGGTCCTGACGGACCTCAGTGCAAGTGCAGCAGAGGGGCGATATTCCAATTATAGAATCCGGATGTGAAAGGAGAAGGCTTTTTTTGTGAAATGGCCGTAGAAAGTTGGGCTTCCGAAACAGGTACGCGATCTCATGCGTTATATCATTGTTTCAAATCCAAATCAATTCATGCGCAAAAGCCTCATCGTTTCCATCGCCCTGCTGGTGGTCGGCCTGATCGCCGGCATCTGGATCACCCGTTATTTCTACCAGAAAAAACAGAAAGAGATCATCGAATCCCAGTCGACCGTGATGCTGGAGAAGGTCCGGGAAGTGTTGAAGCTCGTTACGATAGAAGGCAATGTCAACCAGATCTACAACGAGTCCAATATCCGGCAGGCGACCTGGTACCTGCCGTTCCCGACGACCATGAGTTTTGAAAAGACAGCTATTCTCGAGGTACGGGGCAAGGTGTTGGTGGGGTACGACCTGGAAAAGATGAAGATCACCGCCGACAGCGCCAGCAAAACCCTGACCCTGAGCAACCTGCCCGAACCGGAGATCCTGGCCATCGACCATCAGATCGAATACCGCAACCTGGACGAAAGCTGGTTCAACAGCTTCACGCCCCAGGATTATACCCGGCTCAACAAAAATGCCCGCGAATTCATCCGCACCAAAGCGTTGGAAGACAAACTGCTGGATAAAGCCAGGGAACAGGGCAACAAGGTTTTTGAGGTGATCACCTTCATGGCCGAATCGGTAGGGTGGAAGGTCGTCCTGCCGAATGACCTGATCGATACTACGCCGAGGGACACCTTGAATTGACCGCCTCAGATCAGCCCATGCTCCAGGGCGATCCGGATCATGGCGGCCGTATTCTTCACCTCCAGTTTGGCGAGGAGGTTTTTGCGGTGGCTGTCGACCGTGAGCGGGCTGATGAACAGCCGCTCGGCGATCTGGTTGTTGGTCAGGCCTTCCGCGATCAGCGCGAGGATCTCCTTTTCGCGGCTGGTGAGCATGGGGACGGGCGCGGAGGCCGGCTCGGGCTGCACCATGATCTGGGCCACTTCCATGCTCAGGTACATCTTCCCCCGGTAGGCCTGCCGGACGGCTTCGACGAGTTCTTCCTGCGAAACGCTTTTCAACACGTACCCGGAGGCGCCCTGGCTGATCATCCGGCTGATGAAGCTGCGCTCCTTGAAGGTGCTCAGGCCGAGGATCTTCATGTCCGGAAAGTTAGCCTTTAATTCCGGACAGAGGTCCAATCCGCTGACCTCGGGCAGGTTGATGTCCAGCAGCACGACATCGGCGGTTTGGGCCTTCAGGAACTCCATGGCGGCGAAGGCGTCGGTAGCGCTGCCGGTCACCTGAATTCCGGGTTCGCCGTTCAGCAATCCCCGGATGCCTTCGATGACCATGGGGTGGTCGTCGATGATAAAAACCTTAATGGGCGCGCTCATCTTTATTGTCCTGTTTGATCATGAATTCGATTTCGACCGATGTTCCTTTGCCGGGAGCGGACCGCAGGTCCATTTCTCCGCCGAGATAGTTGACCCTGGACCGGATATTGATCCAGCCTATCCCGGCGGCCTCTTCCAGTTTTTTGGGGTCGAATCCCCTGCCGTTGTCCTCGATGGTCAGGTGGAATCGATTGCCGTCGCGCAGGAGCTGAAGGAGGACCTGGTCGGCGCCGGCGTGTTTTACGACATTGTTCAACAGTTCCTGGACGATGCGGAATACGATCACTTCGGTGGATTCAGGCAGGCGGTTTTCGAGGCCGAACGCCTGGTACTGCACCTTCAGGGATGGGCCGCTGAAGTTGTGGCAAAGGTCCTCAACGGCGTCCTTCAGGCCGAATTTCAACAGGGCTTCCGGCATCATATTGCGGGCGACCCTGCGCAGCTCGCTGATGGAGGAATCCAGCATCTCCAGGGCCCGGTTGAACGAGTTGGCGGATGCCTCGGGAATGTACTGATTACCTTTCACGACATTCAAGGTTTGCCGAACGCCGGAGAGCATGCCGCCCAGACCGTCGTGCAGGTCGCGGGCCAGCCGGCCGCGTTCCTCCTCCTGCCCGCGGAGCATGGCATCGACGGCAGACAGCTGTTTTTCCTGTTCGAGTTGTAGAATTTTTTGCTCCCCCAGCTCGATCTGCTGGTGGGTAATGCGCTGTTTATTCCGGGTGTTCTGTACGTACATGAAGCCGAACCCGCCCAGCAGGCCGAGGGTGATCCCGAGCCCTACGATGATGCCCTGGCGCTGTTGCAGGCGCAATTGCTGCACCTCGGACTGCGCTTCCAGCCGGCCGATCTCGGCCTCTTTCTGCGCGGTTTTGTACCGGGTTTCCATTTCGGTGGTATGTTGCAGGATGGACTCGTTGATGAGGGAATCCCGCAAGGCGGTATAAGCTTTGCGGTACCCGGCGGCCGTGGCGTCGTGGCCCAGGGCAAGTTCCACATCCGAAGCGGCGAGGTAGGTCTCCTTCAGGTTCTCCCTGAATTTGAACCGGCCGGACAGTTCGATGGCTTTTTCGAGCAGCGGTTCGGCCTCCCGGTAGCGGTACAGGTCGAAGTAGCAGGCGCCGGCGCTGTGGTAAAGCCGAGCGAGGGTTTCCTGGACGCCGACTTCCTCCGCAATGGGTATGCCTTTCAGGGCGTAAGGCAGCCCTTTGGCGGATTCATCGTTGTGCCGGTATTGTTCGCAGATGTTGAGCAGGGCGAGCGCCTGGGTATCCATGAAGCCGTTTTCCTCTGAAACCTGCAGTGCGCGTTGAAAATAGGACAGCGCTTTCAGATGATCGCCCTGGTTGTTGTAGATGATGCCCAGGGAGGAAGCGGCAGCAGCGCTTCCGTAGGCATCCTGGTTTTCCTCCGCAATGTTGACGGCCCGCTCGGCATAGGGCAGGGCTTTGGGGTATTGCTTCAGCATCTGATAGGTCATGGAAATGTTGTTGAGCAGGGAGCTCAGGTAAACGGGGTTGTCCATTTTTTCCACCATCGGGAGGGCCGCCAGTTGGTACTCCAGCGTTTTGTCGTAATCGGCGAGGAATTGGTAGGAATTGGCCACATTGGCCAGGCTGGCCACGGTCAGGCGCCGGTGCCCCAGTTGTTTGCCGATTTCAAGTCCCCTCAAATTGAGCGCAAGCGCCTCTTCCAATGCGCCTTTTTGGTTGAGGACGTCGGTGCACCAGCTGATGGTCTTGCCCTCGTAAAACGGGGTTTTCAGTTCTTTGCTCAATTGCAGCGCCTGCCGGTAATACCGTTCGGAGGAATCGAGGTTGACGTATTCGTAGTAGTTGCCGATCTGTAGCAGGGTCAAAATCCGGTTGGTATCTGCCGGAGCCGTCTGGAGGATTCCTTTCAGACTGTCCACGTTGGTCTGCGCCGGTACCCGGACCGACAGCAACAACCCTATCCCGATGAGTATGACTGGCTTCATGACAAGGGAATTGATTCGGCAAATTTTGGCAATAACTTGTTCATTTCCAATAGCCAAACACAAAATACCCTTTTTCGGGGATATGGAAATCCTCTTTTCCGTCGATTGATTTTCTGATCAACACCCGTGCACTTTTGCACCATTCATTTTGATCACCAAAAAATCTGAAATCATGTCTGTTCAAACCGCAATTTCCAACCTAGAAACCGTACAGCAAATCTATGCCGCCTTCGGGATGGGCGATGTTCCCGCTATCCTCGACCGGTTGTCCGACAACGCCGTTTGGGAACATTACGGCAATACCGACCTGGTACCCTTTGCCGGTAAATTTGCCGGGAAAGGCGAGATCCTGCGCTTTTTTCAAATTATGGGCGAGAATACCCGGTTTTCGGATTTTCAGCCCCGTAATTTCCGGGAAGAGGGCAATACCGTCATCAATGAGGTGTACATGGAGGTCACGGCCGTCCCGACCGGAAAAAACGTGAGGCTCACCGCCACCTTTTACTGGACTTTCGACGGTCAGGGCAAAGTAAGCCATTGGAAAAACGAAGGAGACGCCCATTTGCTGGACGCCGCATTTACGGCCTAACGCCCGACCGGGGCTGTCCTTTTTAACCAGAGGAAGGTTTTTGGACAGATTTTAGTTTTTGTGAGAATGTGATAATCAATCACAATTGAACTCCATACGCTCAACCATCGTCCAAGTACCTTCCTTCGTCAATTTCCACGTTTCAACTGCCAGAGGAACACTATCTTTCCCAAGCATTTCCTGGGTGAAACGATCGCCAAAATCGATCCTTCGAAAAATCAAGGTTGAATTTTGCAAAGCGAAAGCCCGGATGTTGGAAGATAAACTATTGAATATCGTTTTTCAACAAACCAATTGCCTGAAACGCAGGAACCCCAGAAAAATAAAAATATTCTTGGCAGATTAGACATATTTATTCATAATTGAATTTCGAAATATGGTATTAAGGACCGCTGAAATAATAACTGTCCACTAGCGCATACCAATTGACAAAATTTAACAGAGAAGGAGATCAAGCCTCGGCGAGAGCGATAGAGCATCGTGTCTCGCGCTCTCGCAGACTCATTCTCTCATTTTCTTTTGTTAGCAGTAAAACCCCCGTCCGCCATAGCTCCCAAGAGCGGCGGCGGGCCCCGTCTACCGTCCCCTGTCCGCCATAGCTCCCAAGAGCGGCGGCGGGCCCCGTCTACCGTCTACCGTCCCCCGTCCCCCGTCCCAACAAATATCCGTAAACCCTATCCCCGCGCGCACTGATCATCAGCGGCGCCGGCATTTGCTCCGACTCGGCCGGGAAGAACGCATATTTCCCTGCGACCGGGTATCCAGGCAGGACGTTGCCGTCGGCATCCAGCAGCCAGATCTGTTCCCGGGTCCGGTCCTGCAGCCCGATGAAGGATTGGTTGAGTCTTGTCGAATGGACGGTCCAGACCGTATCGGGGCGAAAAGGGTAGGTTTGTCTGAACTGCCGGGTAAATCCCTGGTCGGAATAGCTGTAGGCGCAGAGTTCGTTGCCTTCCAGGGCCAGGTAATCCGTACGGGCATCGCCCAGGATATGTTCAAACGCCACCCTGACGGAGCGGTTCTCATTGACGGGAATCGCCAGCGTGAAATGCTCGCCGCCCGGGCGAACCACCGTAACCTGCCCTGTGCTGTCGCCGAAGATCAACCGCTGGTCGCCGGGCAGATCCTGGAACCCCGTTACCCGGCATAGACCGCTTCCGAGCCCGAGGACGGGAAACCGCGCCTCGCCGTCCAGCCCGAACGCCATGAGGTTGTCCTGTTCGTTGACGACCACAAAATAGTCGTTGTTGTCGAACCTGAAATGCCCTACCGGTTGGTGCAAAATGCCCAGGTCGGCTTTGGGGTTCCAACCGGGGGCGGGCGTCCCGTTTGACCGGTAGGCGTAAACGGCTCCGGTTGCGGCCGGTACAAAGAAAAAATAGTCGGTGAGGGCGGCGGAATAATAAGGCAAGGGCGCTGCAACCGCCCGGGCTGAGAGCGCCAGCGGGAACCCTTCGGCGGGGTTGCCCTCAAAATCGGTCAGGTAGAGGGCGTTGGGCGTACTCCATACCCACCAGTTCTTGTCGCGAAAACCCTTGACGGCCTGCGGCCGCCCCAGGATCGGCGCCTCCGGCGATTGCATCCAGAGGATCTTTCCGTTCTCATCCAGTGCGTATACCTTCCAGCCGGCATCCTGGACCAGCGCCCGGGCCTTGCCGTTCTCATCTACCGCAAAACCGGGAGGGCCTGCGATCTCGCCGGGGATCTGCGCCGTATAGGCCAGATTGGCGGGGCCGTTGTCTTCGGCGGCCTTATGCCATTGGCCGGTCCATTGCCAGGTTGTCCCCTCGGGCGAAATATGGATCACCGCCGGTCCGTCTTGGTTCAGGATGCCGGCCATGACGCCTGACTTGGGCAGCCGCGCGGGATCCCAGAACCAGGTGACGGCGTCATCGGGACGCTCCAGGTCAAGCGCCCATTCCCGGGCAGCCAGGGCGTCGCCGACGATGAAGCGGTCGATCCATTGGCGGAGGTCGCCGGGGTTCTCGCTGAACACGAGATAGGAATCGATGATGGTGGCCCAGGGGTTGCGGAAATGGCTTTTCGGCACACCCAGCGGGGCGAATATCCCGTCGGAGATCAGGTGTTGAAGCTCGTAGTTGAGGTAGTTGCGCCGTTCGGACAGGCCGGTTTCCGCGGTCAGTTCGCCCAGGCTTTTTTCGGCTGCCGACCGGTCGGGGTAGCGGATGGCGAGGTTCAGGACGGGGGCCTGCCGGGGCAGGGCACTTTCCAGGGTCAGCAGGATGATCTCGTGGCCGGCCCGGGGCGCCAGGTACCTGTCGAACAGGTTTATGCCGTTCTGATTTCCTTTGAAGGTCCGGAAGGACGGTTGCCGGACCCTGCAGAACCAGGCTGTATTGCCCGGCGCCAGGCTCCAGATCGTGCCGTCGCTGCGC
This sequence comes from Lewinellaceae bacterium, assembly GCA_020636325.1. GTDB lineage: Bacteria > Bacteroidota > Bacteroidia > Chitinophagales > Saprospiraceae > JACJYC01. The sequence goes on along the minus strand of JACJYC010000015.1, from coordinate 105,979 downwards.
TTGCCCGACGGTCGCAGATTGGCCATGCCGGAAGCCGTTCCGGATAGGGTTATTGACGTATCCCGAAACAGGGGCGCTGCAAACTGCAGGACCGGTTGGCCGCTGCCGGGCCAGAACCCGAAGGCCCCTCCGGGTAAGCTTGCTTTAAGTCTTTCCATTCCGGCGGGCAGCAGCCAGCAGGTGTAGTCCGCATCGGCTGACGGCGCCTTGCCGGGCGGCGAAAACCAGGCGGCATCCGCCAGTTGGGCGGCCATTTCTTCCACCTGCAGCGGATTCCGGGCCAGCAGGACGAACCCTTTGGCGATCGCAAGGGCAATGGCGTTTTCCTTGCCGTTTTCTGACCACCCGGCCTGATAAATGTCAGTCCCCCGGAACCTGGATACCTGGAATGATACGTTACCCAACAAGCTTTCCGGGGTTTTTTTCGGCGCATTCCTCAGCGCAAAAGCCAGCGTGAGATCATCCCGGTCCAGGCCGGCAGTGACCAGGGTCAGTCCCGCTCCGGCGCCTTTGAGCAGGGATTGCCATTCCGGTTTTGCGAACAGTCCGGAGAAAAAACGCCAATCTTCGGCTGTATTTGGAAAGGATTCCCACAATGAGGGCGGCCAGGTTTGGGCCAGGGCAGCTGAATCGGCGGGTATCCGGTCCTTTTGCGGCCAATAGAGCGCAGCAATTGCGCCCTGGGGGACGGTGCGCCAGATATTCTTTCGGCCGAAAAAGAAAATGCCGGCCAGAATGGCGGCTAAAAGGAGCGCCAATGCCAATACTGCAAATGAAAACTTATTTTTATTCGGCATGAAATCAGTCATTTAGGGGTAAAATCAAATACAAATTAATTGTAAATCGGGTATAAATCCTAACTTTGCTGTCCAGTTAAGTCCCAAGCAAATCACTATGAGAAAATTATTCTTAAGAGCAGCTATTCTTCTTGCTATGACCGCGGTTATTCTGGGGGCATTTGCCGCACATACCCTTTCGTCCAAAATCAGCCCCGATCGCCTTGATGTTTTTCAAACCGGCGTAAAATACCAGATCTATCATGCCTTGTCCTTAATGGGGCTGGGCATCTGGTTCTATTTCAAACAGACCAGCCTCATGAAATGGACCGGCTGGCTGTGGATGGCCGGGATCCTGTGCTTTTCCGGCAGCCTTTATTTTCTGGCTGTCCGTGACTGGCTGGGGTTGAACCTGTCGTGGTTGGGGCCCATTACGCCGATCGGCGGCTTACTTTTCATTTCCGGGTGGCTGACGCTCTTTCTGGCTACCTTCCAGGAAAACGGAAAGTATGTCCGCAAAGAAGATTGACTATGAGAAACTATGAACGATATCTTGCCCACCTGCGCAAGATCAAGGACCTGGAGAACGCCATGGCGGTTCTGAGCTGGGATAAAGAGGTGAATCTGCCGCCCAAAGGCGCCCGTTTTCGCTCCCAGCAGATGGCCACACTGATGGGCCTGGCGCACGAGCTCTTCACGGCGCCCGACTTTGTGGACAATGTAGGCGAACTCCACCAGGACGGCGCAGCGCTGACGCCGGATGAAAAGCGGAATATCGCCCTGAGCTGGATGGACCTGGACCGGATCCGGAAGCTCGACACGCCGTTTGTCATCCGCTATTCAGAATTGGTTTCGGATGCCTACCAACATTGGCTTGAAGCCCGTGAAGCCAATGATTTCAACATCTTTCAGGAACCGCTGGACAGGCTGGTCGGCGCTACACGCGAAAAGGCCGAAATGCTGGGGTACGACGAACACCCCTACGATATCCTGATGGAGGAGTTTGAAACCGGCCTCCGTTGCCGCGAACTGGACGTTCTCTTCAAAGAAGTGAGTAACGAACTGGCGGATTTTGTGCGGGCCATCCGTGAAAAGCCGGTCATTGACGACCACTGCCTGAAACAATATTTTCCGAAGCAGGAACAGTGGGATTTCGGATTGGACCTGCTCAAATCCATCGGCTATGATTTCGCAGCGGGGCGGCAGGATATCTCGCCCCACCCGTTTACCATCAATTTCTCACCGGAAGACGTACGGATCACCACCCGGATCGATGAATACAGCATAGCCCAGATGGTGTGGAGCTGCATCCATGAGGCGGGGCACGCCCTCTACGAACAAGGCCTGCCGCCGGATGCCTACGGCGCACCGATCGGCCGGTTCATTTCCCTGGGCATTCACGAAAGCCAGTCGAGGCTGTGGGAGAACAACGTGGGCCGGGCGCTGCCGTTCTGGAAAGCATACTACAAATCCCTGCAGGCAAAATTCCCGAAGCAGCTCGGCGGCACATCGCTGGAGCAGTTTTACCGCGCGATCAACCGGATCGAGCCCTCGCCCGTGCGGACGGAGTCGGATGAATTGCACTACCATTTCCATATCCTGATCCGGTACGAGATCGAAAAATCGCTGATCGACGGCAGCCTGGCCGTAAAGGACCTGCGCGAGGCCTGGCATGAAGCCTACCGGACCTATCTCGGCCTGACGCCCGCCGACGACCGGGAAGGGGTACTGCAGGACATCCACTGGGCCCACGGCAGCTTTGGATATTTTCCCACTTATTCGCTGGGCAGTTTCTACGCCGCGCAATTCTACGCCCAGGCTGTAAAGGACATCCCCGGCCTGGAAGATCGCATTTCGGAGGGGAATACGGCGCCTTTGCTGCATTGGCTCCGGGAAAAAATCCACAGCCAGGGAAGGCGGTACGATGCTGCCGAATTATGCCGGCAAATTACCGGCGAACCGCTGACGATGAAATATTTTCTGGATTATGCGAAACATAAATTCGGAGAAATATACAATTTATAATCATATTTGCATCCCTAATCCTATTATTAACCAAAACCTAACGATTATGAAGATGAAATTTTTGGCTTTGTTGTCTGCATTGGTCTTTTGTGCATTGGCCACCCCTGCGAAGGCGCAAGGCATTATCAAATTGAACCCCATCGGTCTGGCATTCGGCAGCCTGAATGCGGGTTACGAGACCTTCCTGAACGATAAGAGCTCGGTGTATGTCGGCGCCTCTTTCTATTCCAGGAACCTGATCGGCATCAAATACAGCGGCCTTGGCCTCGACGGTCAGTTCCGCTTTTACCTGTCGAACAATGACCGCCCCAAAGGCCTGTATGTGGCCCCGGCTGCCAGCGTAGGCTTTATCGGATTCAAGGACAATTCCGACAAGTTCAACTACACGCTGATCCGCCTCGGCGCCATCATCGGCTACCAGTGGGTCTTCAGCCAGAAATTCACGGTTGAGGTCGGCATCGGCCCGTCTTACGGCCTGATCACCGGCAATTATGAAGACAGCGTGGATGTGTTCGGCGACGGCGTATTGCCCATCGGCATCCTCAGCCTCGGCTATATCATCAAGTAGACAACCGCCTGCTTAGGACCGCTGAAATAATAACTGTCAGATTTTCCAGGAGGGCTTTTGGCCCTACCCGGCGTTGAGGAACCGGCTCACTTAGCTATGGCTAAGCTCACGAACCCTCGCCTTGGTTAGAACCAAAATCCCTTGCCTGTCGAAATCGACACTTATTAATTCACCGACCCTTAATCAGGCACGGATGCCGCATTTCGGATGGAATGCGGCATTTTTTTTCTTTATTTTTGCAGTATTTCATGGACGATTCCGGCAATTGGTTCAGCCTGGGTCAAAAACCAGAAGAATAATGGGTAGGAAAAATCCGGCAGTTGATGCCTATATCGCCGATGCGCAGGAATTTGCCCGGCCGATCCTGGTCCACATCAGAAGCCTGATGCACCGGGCCTGTCCGGAGGTGGAGGAAAAGATGAAATGGAGTTTCCCCAATTTCGAATATAAAGGTCAGATGGCCAATATGGCCGCCTTCAAGGCCCACTGCGCTTTCGGTTTCTGGAAAAGCGCGGTGATGGCCGACCCGGAGAACATTCTGGGCGCAGCGGAGGAAAAAGCCATGGGCCAGTTGGGCCGCATCACTTCGGCGGAGGACCTTCCGTCGGACGAGGTCATGATCGCCTACATCCGCGAAGCCATGCGGTTGAACGACGAAGGGGTCAAGGTGCCGAAAAAAAAGCCCGATCAGGCCAAAGAGGTCGAAGTGCCCGACTATTTCCGCGAAGCACTCGAAAAAAACGAAGCGGCGCTCATTACCTTCGAAAAATTCAGCCCGTCCCATAAGCGCGAATACCTCGAATGGATCACGGAAGCCAAAACCGAGGCTACCCGCCGGAAACGGATCGCTACCACCCTGGAATGGCTGGAAGAAGGCAAGCCCAGGAATTGGAAGTATATGTAATAGGGGATGCTGGATGCTTGATACTGGATGCTTGATGCTGGATGCTTGATACTGGATGCTTGATGCTTGATGCTTGATGCTTGATGCTTGATACTGGATGCTTGATACTGGATGCTGGGACTGCCGACTGCCAACTGAAAGACTGCCGACTGAAAGACTGCCAACTGAAAGACTGCCAACTGAAAGACTGGCATGCTGCCCTCTGGGCGCCTGTCGACGAAGTCTTCACCCTATGGCCGACGGAATCGGTTTCGCTCAGTCACCAGACTTACAACTTACGACTTACAACTTACGACTTACGACTTACAACTTACAACTTACGACTTACAACTTACGACTTACAACTTACAACTTACGACTTACAACTTACGACTTACAACTAGAAATGCAAAAAAACAAAGATAAGAACACGCAGGTCATTTACGGTCGCCACCCCGTGGTGGAAGCGGTTCAAGCGGGCATGGCCATCGACAAGGTCCTGTTGCAGCAAGGTATTCGCGGTGAATTGGAAAAAGAAATGCGGCACTTGTGCAAGCGGCACAACGTTCACCTGCAGGTGATCCCGCGGGAAAAACTGGACAAGCTGGCGGGCGGCAACCACCAGGGCGTGGCCGCGCTGGTCTCCCTGATCGATTACGCCGACCTGGAGGATATTCTGCCGTTGGTTTATGAGCAGTCTGAAATCCCGTTGATCATACTCCTCGACGGGGTAACGGATGTGCGCAATCTGGGGGCCATCGCCCGGTCAGCCGAGTGTTGCGGGGCGCATGCCCTTGTGGTACCGGTAAAAGGAAGTGCCCAGATCAATTCGGAGGCGATGAAGGCCAGCGCAGGCGCCCTTGCCCGCCTCCCCGTATGCCGGACGAACAGCCTGGTGAACACCATCCAGTGGTTGCAGGAATCGGGCGTCCAGGTCATGGCCAGCGACCTCAAAGCCGATCATCCGATCTTCAGGCTCGACCTGAGCGTACCCCTCGCCTTTGTTGTGGGCTCCGAAGAAACGGGCATCAGCCCCGCCGTAGCCCGCCTTGCCGACCAACGTTTCATCATCCCCCAGAAAAGCGACCTGGATTCATTCAACGTATCCGTTGCCGCGGGGATCATGCTGTATGAGGCGCTGCGGCAACGGATGGGGTAGGGGGATTGTTGTTTGTTGTTGTTTGTTGTTGTTGACGCCCGCAACCACCATAAACCATCATAAACCACCACAAACCACCACAAACCATCATAAACCACCACAAACCTATTCACTCCGCAGCGACTCAATCGGGTTGGCCAGGGCGGCCTTCACGCTCTGGAACCCGACCGTAAGCCCGGCCACCAGTACGGCGATCAGGCCGGCGATCAATGCGCTCGGCAGAAAACTCACCAGGCTGGTGTCGATGCTGTAGGCAAAATCGCGCAGCCACAGGTTGATCCCCCACCAGGCGAGGGGCGTGGCTATCACAATGGCCAATAGGACCAGCTTCAGGAATTCCCGTGAGAACAGGCCGACAATGCCCATTGTAGAAGCGCCCAATACTTTGCGAACGCCGATCTCTTTGATGCGCTGTTCGGTGGCAAATGCCGCCAATCCCAGCAAGCCGAGGCAGGAAACCAGGATGCTCAGCCCTGAAAAGATGCCGATGATCCTGCTGATCCGGTTTTCAACGCGGTATACCCGGTCGAAGGATTCGTCGAGGAAGTAGTAGTTGAAAGGCTGGCCCGGCGCCATGGTTTTCCAGTTCCTTTCCGCTGCGGCGACTGCTGACGCTGCGTCGCCGCTGTTCAATTTGATGGAAACGGCTCCGCTGCTCCTGCCCTGGATGAGGCAGAGTGCGCGGATGTTCTGGCGCATCGATTCATAGTGAAAATCCTTGACTACCCCGATGACATGGTAGGGTACCATGTGCGGGCCGCCTTCGCCGAAATCGTCAGGGACATACAGGATCTGGCCTATCGGTTCGTCAAAACCGTACAGTTTTGCCGCCGTTTCGTTGATGATCAGCCCTGTTGAATCGGTTGGGAAGTCCCGGGAAAAGTTCCGGCCGGCTGCCATTTCAAGACCCAGGGTGGGTACGTAATCCTCGTCGACGCGCCAGTTTTGCATCGACACGCATACGTCTTCGCCGAGCCTGGATTCCCTGCAGACGGGATTATCGCTCCGGCTGGAAGGGGTGGGGAGGAAACTGCTGATGGTCGCCTCGCTGAACATGGCGTTTTTGAGCATCTCTTCCTTGAAGGCCTGCAGGTTATTGCCCAGGGCGTAGGCGTCGTCGATGACGAGCACCTGATCGCGGTTGAAGCCCAGTTTTTTATGCTGGATGAAACCCAGTTGTTTGCGAATGGTCATGGTGCCCAGGATCAACACGATCGCGATGAAAAACTGGAAAACCACCAGGACGCTGCGGATGCTGATGCCCTTGGTGCGGCTCATCAGCCGGCCCGCCAATACCTTGATGGGTTGGAAGCCGCTGAGGTAAAAGGCCGGATAACTGCCCGCCAGCAAGCCCACGATAAAGATGCCGGCGAGGCTTGCGGTCCAGAAAAACGGATTGCCCAACGGGATCCGGAGCGTTTTACCCGCCAGGTCATTGTAATACGGCATGGCGAGAAAGGCAAGACCCAGTGCCAGCAGGAAGGAGACCGCCGCCATGAACAGCGATTCGCTCAGAAACTGGCGGATCAGGTCCCACTTCATCGAACCGAGTACCTTGCGCAAGCCGATCTCTTTGGCCCGTTGCGCCGAACGGGCGGTCGAGAGGTTCATAAAATTGACGCAGGCGATCAGCAGAACGAATATGGCCGCCGCGGTAAAGATCCACACGTATTGGATGCTGGCGTTTGGGCCCAGTTCGGCCACCAGATCGGAATGGAGGTGTATGCTGGTCAGCGGCTGATAATGATAGCGGATGAAAGCCCCGGTTTGGGCGATCTCCTCGTAGGATTTTCCCATCATGGCCTGGACCTGCGGGCCGATGTATTTTTCCAGCAAATGCGGAAACAGTTTGGCCTCGAAGGCTTTGGGGTCCGCGCCTTCCCGCAGCACGTAATACGTCGGGAAATTATGGCTCACCCAGATCATATTCTCCCCTTCCTCCACGCCGTTGAGGCTGACCAGAAAATCACTGATGAAGTGGGAATTGTGGGGCATATCCCTGAAAACCCCGTTTACCGTCAGCTTGGTGCGGTCGTCGAAGGTGAGGATTTTGCCCATCGGGCTCTCATTGGGGAAATATTTATGCGCCATGGATTCCGAAATGGCTACGGTATTGGGCGCCGCCAGGGCGTTTTTGGGATTGCCCTGGGTCATTTCGATGCTGAATACGTCGAAGACGGTGGAGTCCGTATACAGGATATTCTGCTCTTTGTAATTCTGCACGTCCGTTTTGACCAGCGAAGCGCCGTAATCGCGGAACCGGACGGCGGCCTCCACTTCCGGGAAGTCGCTGCGCAGGGCTGCTGCCAACGGGGCCGGGCACACGGCATAGTCCTGGTGGGAACCCCCGAAATTGATCTCGGCCGCAACGCGGTAGGTGCGGTCGGCTTTCTCGTTCCAGCGGTCATAACTCAGTTCGTCAGCCACCCACAGCAGGATGAGCATGCAGCAGGCCACGCCGATGGACAGGCCCAGGATGTTGATGATGCTGTAACTGCGGTTGCGGAGCAGGTTGCGCCAGGCGAGCTTGAAGAAATTGCTGAACATAAAGTCGGTTTGTGCAGGTTCGGATGAAATAGGATGTAAACTATGGTGGAAGATGATAATTATGCCGCCGGCCCCCTATTTGTCCTACATTTTTTTAAATGGCTTATTTTTGTTGCATTTACAGCTTATATCCACAGCGCGTGCAGGCAGATTTGCATATCACACCGAATTCAGGAATGCTCCCGACCAAGGCGGTTATGACCTGCTTGTTTACAGGAATACTTGTTTTTTGCCTTTCTGCCCAGCCCGTTCCGCACGTTGAATCCCTGGGAATTAACAACGGCCTTTCTCAGGGATTCATCACCGCATTACTGCAGGACAGCCAGGGGTTTCTCTGGATCGGCACCAAAAACGGATTGAATCGGTACGACGGCCACGAAATCAAGGTTTTTGCCCCGGTTCCGCTGAAAGAACACAATACCCTTTCGGGCGATTGGGTAAGGTCCCTGTGCGAATACGGCGATTATATCCTGATCGGATTGGGGAATCGCGGGTTGAATATCCTGGATAAAAGAACCCTGCAGGTACACAGGCTCTGGTCCGAACAGATTCCGGATCCCTTTTTGTCCGAATCCATCGTGCGGGATTTTATGGTAGATGCCCGGGGCGATATCTGGTTCATGGCGCGCCTGCCATCAAGAGAAGCAGGCCTGGTGAGGATGCTGATCAAGGGTAAACCGTTTGATATTCAAGGAGATGAGGGGATAAAGGTCGACGGGGACGTATTTGAAATCGGGGATGATCAGAGCCTTCAATTCGTATTGGATGGAACCGGACAAACCATTTGGCAGGAGCGTAGCGGGAAATTATTCCGGTCAGCGCTGGATCCGGTCAAATGGGAGGAGGTACCCTGGCCGGATGAAGATCCCGGCGCCAGGACGCTGGCATTCGGAACATCGGACCAGGGGTCTGTCTGGTTATCCAAGGAGAACAAGGCCTATTTTTATAACGGCCGCAGCTGGAAAAAAAATACGTTTGAATTTACGGTTCGGGAGCTGGTCTGGTCGGAAAAAAACAACCGAAAACTGTTCAGGGATCAAAACAGGGTAATTGAATTTGAAGGAGACCTTCCGGAAAAACCGGTGATTGGAGCGGCGGATGCCCAAACGGTTATTACCATTCCCAAAAAGGGAGTCGGAAAAATTTTTATTGACAGGTCCGGCGTGATCTGGTGCGGCACTTCCGGTTATGGATTGTATAAATACGATCCGAGAAAACAACGGTTCAAGCATTATTTTCCCGAAAAATCCATCAATTACGCCCCTTTTATCGATGAAAAAGGGCAGATTTTCTGGAGCGTATTGAAGGGGACATTCGGCATGTTTTTCGCTTCAAACCCCTCCCGCGCTATAGCAGAATTGCCGGTGGAAGAAACCCTTAAATTTGAATTTGACCGGCAAAAGAAAGGTTGGCTCCTCACCCACAATTTTCTTACTGGTGAGGTCATCCTGTTGAAATCGGATGCATCCGGCGACTTTAGCGCCTGTTTTTCCCTTAAAATGGACGGCTACTTTTGGGCCACCTTCACGATTGATGACCAAGGTCATATCTGGATTGCCAATTCCAGGCAACTGGCTTGCTACCGGCCGGAGGACGGGACGCATTCCAATTATGCGCTAGACTATCCGTTAGGCGATCTGACGCGGGTAACGGATATCTGCCGGACCCCAAACGGACATTTGTGGATCGGCACGGAGGAGGGATTGATGGAAGCCGTCCCGCAAAAGGACGATTTCCAATTCAAACTCCATGCCGTTCTTCCGGATCAGGAAAATTGCCTGCCGAATAACAACGTTTCCGCCCTGTTCAGGGACCCTTCCCGGCCGGATCATCTCTGGGTCGCCACAAAAGGCGGCGGGGTATGCGTACTGGACACCAGGACCATGGAATTTGCATACCTCAACATGGACAGATCGCTTCTGCCCGGCGGCGGTAAACTCCCCAACGATGTAATTTACGGCCTGCTCCCCGATGATTTCGGCAATTTATGGATGAGCTCCAATAAAGGGATCATCCGGTATAACCTCCAATCGGGCGCCGTCAGGAGCTATACCGCCGAAGACGGCCTGCCGACCAACGAATTCAACACCCGGGCCTTTACCAAAGGCGCAAACGGCCGGATCGCTTTCGGTAGTGTGGAAGGCTTGATCGTTTTCGATCCGGCTGACTTCCTCCAGGATAACCCGTTTGTGCCGAATGTGTGCTTTACCGGGTTGGAAGTGAATAATAAAAGGATCATTTTCGGCGACTCCACCGGGATTTTGTCCGCGTCCATGGAATACGCGCCGGGGATCAGGCTGCCCTATTCGCTCAATAATGTCACCCTGGAATTTGCTGGGCTCGAATTCTCTTCACCGACCAAAAACAAATTCGAATATTACCTGAAAGGCGCCGAACCGCCCTGGGCCCATGAATCCACTGAAAACCGGGCGAGTTATCTCAACCTGCAACCGGGCCGGTACACTTTCCTGGTCAGAGGCGCCAACGGAGATGGGGTCTGGAACAATGATGTTTCCTCCATTCAGATCTTGATACGCCCTCCCTGGTACCGATCAAACCCTGCTTATTTCCTTTATTCGCTGCTGATCGCGGCTGCAGCCTACGGCATATTCCGTTTTCTGTTATACCGGCAAAAATTGCAATATAAATTGGACATGGAAAAAAATGAGGCCGACCGGTTGAAAGAACTGGACGCCTTCAAATCCAGGTTTTATACCAATATCACCCACGAATTCCGTACGCCGCTGACCGTTATTCAGGGAATGGCCAGGGAGATCCAGGATGCCGATCAGCAACAACCCGTCGGGCGATGGCAAAAGGCCGTCCGGCTTATCGAGAACAACGGCTCGGCTCTGCTCCGGCTCATCAATCAGATGCTCGACCTGGCCAAACTGGAAGCGGGAGCTTTGAAACTGAACAGGGTGAAGGCAGACTTCGCCGCTCACTTTCGCAACCTGGCCGGTAGTTTTGAATCATTGGCGGATGCCAAGCGGATCAACTGGGAATATGATGCTGATATTGACCGTCTGGAAATGGCTTTCGATCAGGAGCAAGTCAATTCCATCCTGACCAACCTCATATCAAATGCCGTAAAGTTTACCCCGCCTGATGGTGAAATTCTGATCCGTTTGACCCAAACCCGGGAATGGCGACCCCAATTGCCGGCTGATTTTTATATCGCGGTGACGCCGCCGGATCTTCAGATCAGTCGATTTGTATCTCTTTCAGTTGTGAACAGCGGCCCGGGAATAGATCCGGAGGCCCTGCCCCGTATTTTTGACCGCTTTTCAGGCAGCAACGACCAGAAAGTACAACCCGGCAAAGGAACAGGTATCGGTTTGGCCCTGGTAAAAGAACTGGTAACCCTCATGAACGGAGGGCTCGCAGTCAGGAGCATTCCGGGTAAGGAGACGGAGTTCAAAGTGCTGCTTCCGGTAACGGAGGATGCCGACAGTTTTCAAGCAGGATATTCAATTGCGGATAGGTTATCGCAACCGGCGCCCATATCGGACGCAATAAATGATCAGCACAAGATCAATCCTGCGGATAGCAATAGCCCGACCCTCCTGGTTATTGAAGATAACCCGGATGTCCGGCAGTACCTGGTCGCCTGTTTTGAAGGGCTTTACCGGCTCCGGGTGGCACAAAACGGGGAGGATGGTATTGCAATTGCACTCGAAACCGTACCGGATATCATCGTCAGCGATGTGATCATGCCCCTCAAAGACGGCTTTGAGGTGGTGGACACCCTGAAGCACGACGAACGAACCAGCCATATCCCGATCATCCTCCTCACCGCCAAAGCGGATGTGGCCTCCAGGATCGAAGGGCTTCAACGGGGCGCCGATGTTTACCTGGCCAAGCCCTTTTACAAGGAAGAGTTGCTGCTAAATATCCGAAACCTGCTGGAATTGCGGAAAAAGTTTCAGGAGAGGTATGCCGACTGGCAATTTTCAAAACAAGTACAACAACCCGATAAGGATCTTTCAGCGGCTATGGAAGACGCCTTCATCCTGAAGGTGCGCCAGGCGCTGATCGAAAACCTGAGCGACGAGCATTTCGGCGTTTCGGAACTGTGCCGGGCGGTCGGGATCAGCCGCACCCCGCTCCACAACAAGCTCAAGGCGCTGACCGGGAAATCCACGACCCTCTTTATCCGGTTTCTCCGCCTGCAACTGGCCCGTGAAATGTTGCTGACCACCGGCAAGACGGTCTCGGAGATCGCCTGCGAGGTCGGCTTCAGCTATGTCCAGAACTTCTCCAAATACTACCAGCAGGAATTCGGCGAATCGCCGAGCCATACCCGCTCCTGACCGGTGAAAAGAACAATGTTATAAATCAAAAGAACAATGCGCTAAACGCCTTTCGGGCTTAGCCCGGACATTTGCAGCAGATCAAATTTTTTGCAAATGGACACAAGATTGAGGGCTGACCTGAAACGCGGGTCATATTGCTTTTTTGTCCTGTTCGGACTCCTGACGGGACAACTTATTGCGCAGAATAACTTATCCACAGACGGTAAACTCCACCTTGTTTCTGCTAACGGATCTTCCATTTCGAACGGCAGTGCCCAGGATTTTATGCTGCCGGCGAATATCCCCAACCTGGATATGCTTGAGTTTATCCTGGAAGGGGGCGACGGCGGAACTTTTCATGGCGATAATAACTGCAATGCCGACGGCGGCGACGGCGCCAGGATCACCATGGTGTTCAGGGTCGGAAACGGCGTGAATCAACTGCAACCCGGCGGTACGATCCGGTTTGTAGTCGGCAAACAGGGACGCAGTACAAGCTCGTCCGGCGGGGCCGGCGGCGGCGGCGGTACGGCTGTACTTTACCTCAAACCTGGCATATCGTCTCCCCCTTCAACGCCTTCAAACTCTTTTTCCGATGAGAATACGCATTGGATCCTGCTGGGTGTAGCGGGCGGCGGCGGTGGCGCTCAGGGGTATTATGCCCCGGGTGACCATGGTAGCGATACCTGCGAAAAGGACGCAGGGGATGGCGCGACTACGGGGACTTCGGGCACTAGCGGTGGTGGATCAAATGACGGCGGGACCGGCGGCAACGGCGGCCAGACCGGCAATGATACCCGGGATGGCGGCGCCGGCGGCGGCTACCTGACGGCCGGCGACAATGACGCTGCGACCACCAAAAACGGCAAAATGGGCGGGATCACCGGCGGTAACGGCGGAACAGGTTCGAATGTAGTCAACGGCGGTTTCGGTTACGGCGGCGGCGGCGGCGGTAAACTCGGCGGCAACGGCGGTGGCGGCGGCGGCGGCGGTTACTCGGGCGGCGGCGGCGGCAATAACGGCTCCGGATATGCCAACAACGGCGGCGGTGCTGGCAGCTTCGTTAATGGAGATGATGTCGGGGCCTATCGCATTTTAGAAAACCTCGGCAATACCGGCAACCCGAAGGACGGATATGTAAAGTACGCCTACCGGAGCTCCGCAGGCCCGATAGCCCGATGTAAGGATGTGACCGTCACCCTGGTGAACGGTGCGTACACGCTCGAAGGCCCCGAAGTGGATAACGGCAGCAGCGTTGAACCCAATGAGGATTACGTCTTTGGATTTCGAATAACCGTCGGCGGCGTCCAGTTCCCGGTCTCTTCCTTGTCCTTTGACTGTTCCGATATCGGGGTACAGAACCGCGTATTCCGGCTCGTCAGCTCCAGCGGCGCTCACGACGACTGCACTTTCTCCCTGACCGTAAAAGATGATGTGGCGCCGGTTGTGACATGCAAGGACGTTTTCGGCGGGTTGGTTGCACCGGTCGGCCTTTTCGATGACTTCCAGCTCTCGGTTGCGGACCTGGAACAGAGTTCCTCCGATGCCTGCGGGGAAATCATCAGCAAAACACTGAGCCAATCGGTCTTCACCTGCGCGGATATAGGCGCCCAGACCGTTACACTTACGGTAACGGATAACAGCGGCAATACCGGCCAGTGTGCGGTGAACGTCGGTGTGGTTGAAGCTAACAATATCCAGTACCTGTTCTGTCCAGGGGATAAGAATATCACCCTGCCGGCGGGAGAATGTACCGTTGCGGTTGCGACCGGCCTCGTTCCGCTCAACATCAGCGGACCTTGTTCCTCCAGTTTGTCTTTCCAGATCAACCGGATCGTCGGGGGAACGGAGCAGGCTTTCGACGCCGGCCCGGGTATCTTAAGCGCCTATGAATTTCCGGCAGGCGACTTTGTCGTGCGGCACCTGATCACCTCCAGTAGCGGGGAGACGGTTTCCTGTTCTTTTAATGTCACGGTTGCCGAAAATGATCCGCCGGCGGCGCTTTGCCGGGATATTACAGCCCAACTGGACCAAAACGGCGCAGCCGGCATTCAGGTCAGCGACATTGACAACGGCTCCTCCGATGCCTGCGGGATCCAGTCGACAGTCCTCAGCCGGCAGTCTTTCAGTTGCGCGGATGTGGGCGTTAACATCGTGACCCTGACCGTAACAGACATCAACGGCAATGCCGAAACCTGTACTTCCTCTGTGACGATTGCCGATGATGATAACCCATGTTGCACTCCGCCACAAGCCTTTTGTCAGGATGTAACCGTTCAACTGGATGCATCCGGAAACGGCTCGCTTTCGGCTAACGAAGTAGATGACGGCAGTACGGCCGATTGCGGCCTTCAATCGCTTGGAATAGACATTACCGTCTTCGATTGCTCCGATGTCGACAGCCCATCTGCCGTCACCCTGACCGTCACGGATGTCAACGGCAATGCTTCGACCTGTACGGCGACTGTGAAGGTTGAAGACAATCTGCCGCCGGTACTGGTTTGCCAGGATGTGACCATACAATTGAATAGCGACGGATTCAAAGTATTCAACACTGCGACCCTGATGGATTCCCAGTCTGACAATTGCGGCGGCGTGCTGTTATCGACCGGGAATTTAATACTGAATTGCGCGAATGTAGGTTCTTTCCAGGCGACGCTTACGGCGGAAGACTCTCATGAAAATTCCACTTCCTGTACCCAAACGGTTACCGTAGAGGATAAGGTAGCCCCGGTTGCTCAATGTCAGGATATTACCGTACAGCTCGACGAAGAAGGCAATGCGGCAATTGGGCCTGATGATGTGGACAATGGTTCGAGTGACGCCTGCGGGGTTCAGTCCACAGTTCTCAGTGGGCAGTCCTTCAGTTGTGCGGATGTCGGATCGAATACCGTTACCCTCACAGTTACGGACGTCAATAACAATACTTCGACCTGTACGGCAACCGTAACGGTGGAAGACAACATAGCGCCGGTTTTAAACTGCTCCGACCTCACGGTGAGTATTGAGAATTTGCACGGTGTTGAATCGGTTCCCGTTTACCAGTTGTACCAGGGGGGGGCGGATAACTGCGACGGAGCATTCTTTCCCCCGTTTGAATTTGTTGAATTCGGCTGCGGCGATGTCGGAACCACCCAAAACCTGGTGTTTTCCTATACCGATGCAAGCGGCAATACCGGCGCCTGTACCTCGGTTGTAACCATTGTGGACAATACGCGTCCCGCTGTGAGTTGCAAGAATATCAACGTATCGCTGGATGAGAACGGCCAGGCGCAAATTACGGCCAATCAGGTTATTTTCAGTGCCTTTGATGCCTGCGGGATCCAGTCCAGGTCGGTCAGTCAAACGGATTTTGATTGCGATGATATCGGCCCCAACGTGGTTCAGGTAACCGTGACCGACAACCACGGCAATTCCAGGTCCTGCAACGCAACGGTCACTGTAAAGGATGCAATTGCGCCGACCGCCGTCTGCCGGGACGCCACCGTTCAGCTGGATCCGGCCGGGCAAGCGATCCTGACCGGCGATGATCTGGATAACGGCTCCTTTGATGAATGCGGGGGTATCCAGTCCACAGTCCCCAGTCAGCAGTCCTTCAGTTGCGGGGATGTGGGGGCAAACACCGTCACGCTGACGGTTACGGATGTGAACAATAACGCTTCGACTTGTACGGCAACGGTGACGGTGGAGGACAATGTGGCGCCCGACGCGGTTTGCCGCAACGTCACCGTACAGTTGGATGAAAACGGAGCGGGTTCCACTACCGCAGCAGCGGTGGACAATGGCTCCGGCGATGCCTGTGGGATCCAGTCGGCAGTCCTCAGCCGGCAGTCTTTCGGTTGCGCGGATGCGGGCGCCAATACCGTTACCCTCACGGTCACGGATGTGAATAACAATGCGTCAACCTGCTCGGCTACCGTGACCGTCGAAGATAACCTGGACCCGGAAGTGGTTTGCTCGGATATCACTGTCACCTTCAATGGCGAGGGCTCCATCGGACTGGACCCTGTAGGCATGGCCACGGCGAGCGACAACTGCGCGGTAACCGGGTTTGAAGCCGGGCTGCCGTCCATCGCCTGCGATGCGCTGGGTGAGGTCGTGCCGGTAACCGTGACCGCACAGGACGCCGGCGGCAATACGGCTTCCTGCACTTCGCATGTGACCGTGGAGGGCCTGCCTTGCGGCTGGATGTCCATGCCTGACGGGATCGGTTGCACCAACGGCAACGAAGGGAGTTTTGACCCTGACGCCGAAACCTTTACTTTGCTATCAAGCGGTTGTTATACGCCAAGTGCGACCTCCGACGAAAGCGGCTACATCAAATACCAGCTCTGCGGCAACGGAACCATAACCGCCCATATTGCCGGTTTGACCCTGCCCGGATACGCGGGAATCGTTATGCGGGAATCGGATGCGCCGGGCGCCAAAAAGGTAGCCATGGCCTACCAGGGGGGCAGTGCGATCGCGCGGTATGTCCGGTACACGGATAACGGGGGTGCTTTCCCGTCGTACATCAATGCATTCGGCGCCAGGTGGCTGCGCATTGTCCGGACCGGCAACATCTTCCGGGGCTACTATTCGGTCAACGGCGTCACCTGGACCTACGCCTTCGCGGTCACCGTGCCGATGGACAACTGCATCCAGGTCGGCCTCATCGCCTGGGGAACGAACGCGAACAGCGCGGTCACCGCGACCTTCGACCACGTGGTCATCGATCCGCCATACGGCGGCGGGATGCAGAAAGGCGCCCCCGGGAATTCCGTTCAGCCGGTTTCCATCGCACAGGAAACGGCGGCTGAGCTTTGGCCCAACCCCACCTCGGGCATTGCGATGCTGAAGCTTGCGGGAAGCGGAGAAAATGAAATTGAGGTCCTGGATGATCTGGGCAGGCAGGTGATCCGCAAACGCGTGGATGCAGCAGCGGAATCCGTCACGGAACTGGATTTGAGCGGGCAGGCGCCGGGTATGTACTTTGTACGGGTAAAAGGTACGGATGGGGAGGCCGCCTTGCTCCGGTTGGTTGTGGCAGACCGATAAAACAGGGGAGGATTTACCGGTTAATCCCGGACCTTGAGCCTGTCAAGGTCCGGGATTTTTGTACCTGAGAAGATCAATGCATTCCGACCCTCAGGTTGCCGTGGTGCAGGGAGGCTTTGAACATAGCCTCATCGGTATCGGCGCCGAAATAGCCTTTAATGGTTTTCCGGGCGCCGTCTTCCACGCGGTAATTGACGTTCATACCGTCGGGAACGTTAATGCCGCCATGTTCGGAAGTGGCTTCCATTTTGAACTTCGGATTACCGGAGATCCTGAATTCGAAATCGGTATGTTCGCCCTGGATGTCGACTTCAGAAAATTGGCTGGAAAGACCTGACTGGAAACTGCCGTGGTGCATTCTGGCCTCAACCTTGTCAGCGCCTTCCTTGATCCGCACGCTGGAGTGCTGGCAATTTACCCTGACTGATTTGGCTGCCAGGATGCTGATCTGGTCGTGGCTGCTGTTGTTGGAAGTGAAGCCGCCTATGTTTCCCAGCAAGAGATGGCTATGGGCTGAAGAACTGGTGATGTTTCCCGCATCGCTCGCCTCAAAAGTGGAGTGGGCTATATTGATGTCTGAGCTGCCGACCTGGCCGGCATGCAGCTCCGAATGGGCGAGATCGAGTTTCAGGTTGCCGGTATTGCCGATCGACCCGCGGCCATGGGCCATGTCGATCTTGGAATCCCCGTTGAAATTGCCCGCTTTGAGGTCGGCATGACGCATGTCGATTTCAACGCCGGCTTGCATGTCATCTACCGAAACGCGGCCGTGGCTGTGGCGTACGCGCAGGTGGTTGGTGGCCGGCAGGTAGACGATATAATTGATCTCCATTTTTGTATTGTTGCCGTTGTTCCAGTTGCGCATATTGTCAATTCTGGTTTCAGCGGAAACCTTGCTGCCGGAATGGTCGAAATCAACGTTGATGGCGTCCAGCATCCGTTGGGTGACTTCCTTGTTCTTGCCCTCAACCGTTACGGTCACATCGATTTTGACCTTGTTCTGGCTCCAGGTTTTGATCTCGGTTTTTCCGTGGCGGTTGCTGATGGTGGTTGTGCCGTCGGGGGTGATGTCGTATTCTTCGGAATAGGATTTGGTCAGCTCGCCGGGCGTAGCGTTAACAAAGGCGGTGTTTGCTGCGAGGAAACTGATGATCAGGAATGGCAAAATCAGATTTCGTTTCATTTCTAACAGATTTGATGACGTGAAGGATTGATTGTCGGGTATGCGTCCATGCATTCCGGTCTTAAGATGATAAAAAGGGTAGGGGACCCCTATTCAGCGGTGGTTGGTAAGCGGCATAAAATAAAATATCAACTGGCCGAAGGCAGAAAAAGGAAGCCCGGAAAACGCTTGCTTTCCGGGCTTCCTTTTTGTATTGGCAACGCCGTTTCAGATTCGCATCAAGGCCGTGCCACGATAAGCCGCAGCGTGGTCATCCTGCCATCCCGGCCGGTCACCCTGATGAAATAAATCCCCGGCGACTGCCCGCTCAGGTCGAGATCAACGACCGGCCCTTGTGCCTGATCGACCGTCAGGTTCCGGATCAGGCGTCCGAATTCGTCCCGGATCTCAATATTTATTTCGGTATCCGGGTTGCCGCCCAGGTACAAGGTAGCCGGGCCGCCTGTCGGGTTTGGCCAGATTTCAGCCGTTGGGAATTGTTTTGTAAAGGTTTCCGGAAGGCGGTTATCGCCGGTCTGTCTGGGTACAACTTCCCCGAAAGGCGGGTCAACAACAACATGGTCGAAGGTCGCGGTGACTGCGCTGTTCGCGTTGGTTCCCCATCCGATCAAGCCGATCTGAATGCAATTGTTCATCGGTACGGTGACGGCGAAGGCGTAGGTCCAGGTGATCCCGTTGACGGAGTGATATCCCCTGAAGGTATTGCCGGTCCGGACAATCCTCAGCCACCGGGAACCCGGCGTATTGATATAGGAGGGATAAGCCGGTCCGTTGTCCGTATAGCGCACATAGCGGGCCAGCGCATTGACACCCTGGTAGGCCATGGCCACTTTTTTGGCCCCGGGGGCATCCGATTCCCGCATGACAATGCCCGCATAACCCGGCAACGTCAACCCTGCAATATGGGCGGTGATGGAACCGTCGCCGCAAAGTGCATACTTGATGTATCCGCTTTCGTCGGCGGTGGCGCTCGGCGTGTAGCAACCGCTCGCCATCAGCGTAAAGGTTTCCGCATCCGGATCATATTCCCCGTTGTTGCCGTTGGTGCAGCCGATCCCGTCGGGCATCGACATCCAACCGCAGGGCAGGCCCGTTATAGTAACGTTGGACGAACACGCAGCCGAATGGCCGCCCGGGTCGGTAGCCGTAACCGTTACCGGTATGGTTTCTCCTATCTGCCCGCAATCAACCGACAGGACGCCGGCCTCCAAACTCATTATCGAACAATTATCGGAGGCTGTCGCCATTTCAGCCGCATCGAGATTGAGGGCCTCTTCGCCGTTAAAATCAACCGTGATGTCCGTACATTCAATTTCCGGGTCGATGTTGTCTTCTACGGTTACCGTTGCTGTACAGGTCGAAGCATTGTCATTCACATCCGTTACGGTCAAAGTTACGCTATTGGCGCCCAGGTCGGCACAACTGAAAGACTGCTGACTGAGAACTGCGGACTGGATTCCGCAGACGTCATTGGAACCGTTGTCCACCGCTTCCACAGTCGTAGCGCCGTTGCCGTTGGCATCCAACTGGACGGTCACTTGCCGGCACAAAGCCGTCGGCCCAACGTTGTCTTCAACGGTCACGGTTGCCGTACACATGGAAGCATTGCCGTTCTGGTCTGTAACGGCAAGGGTGACGGTGTTGGTCCCTGCATCGGCGCAAGTGAAGGACTGCCGGTTGAGGCTTACCGACTGGACCCCGCAGGCATCGTTAGAGCCGTTGTCCACCGCTTCCGTAGTCGTGGAACCGTTGCCGTTGGCATCCAGCTGGACGGTCACGTTTTGACAAAGTGCCGCCGGTGCAACGTTATCTTCAACGGTAACGGTCGCCGTGCAGGTTGAAGCATTGCCGTTGACATCCGTTACGGTCAGGGTGACGGTGTTCGCTCCCACATCGCCGCAACTGAAGGACTGCCCACTGAGGACTGTGGACTGGATCCCGCAAGCGTCCGAGGAGCCGTTGTTCACCGCCGATGCCGTGGTGGAACCTGTGCCGCCTGCATTCAACTGGACGGTCACGTTTTGACAAAGTGCGGTCGGCGCAACGTTATCCTCTACGGTAACGGTTGCCGTGCAGGTCGAAGCATTGCCGTTGACATCCGTTACGGTCAGGGTCACCGAATTGGCGCCGACGTCTCCGCAACTGAAGGCCTGCTGACTGAGTACCGCGGACTGAACCCCGCAGGCGTCCGATGAGCCGTTGTTCACCGCCGCCGCCGTAGTGGAGCCATTGCCTGACGCATCCAGCTGGACGGTTGCATTTTGGCATAGTGCCGTCGGCGCAACGTTATCTTCAACGGTAACGGTTGCTGTGCAGGTCGAAGTATTGTCATTGACGCCGGTGACGGTCAGCGTGACGGTATTTTCGCCTACGTCGCTGCAATCAAAATCCGTCCGGCTGAGACTGAGACCAACCGGCGCTGTTGAACAGGCATCTCCTGAGCCGTTATCGACCGCTGAAGCCGTTGTAGCGCCGTTGCCTGACGCATCCAATTGTACGGTTACATTTTGACAAAGGGCGGTCGGCGCAACATTATCTTCAACGGTCACGGTCGCCGTGCAGGTTGAAGCATTGCCGTTGATATCCGTTACGGTCAGGGTGACGGTATTGGCGCCCACATCGCCGCAACTGAAGGACTGCTCACTGAGGACTGTGGACTGGATCCCGCAAGCGTCCGAGGAGCCGTTGTTCACGGATTCCGCAGTGGTGGAACCTGTGCCGCCTGCGATCAACTGGACGGTCACGTTTTGACAAAGTGCGGCCGGCGCAACGTTATCTTCAACGGTAACGGTTGCTGTGCAGGTGGAAGCATTGCCGTTGACGTCCGTTACGGTCAGGGTCACCGTATTGGCGCCGACGTCTCCGCAACTGAAGGCCTGCTGACTGAGTACTGTGGACTGAACCCCGCAGGCGTCCGAGGAGCCGTTGTTCACCGCCGCCGCCGTAGTGAAGCCATTGCCTGACACATCCAGCTGAACGGTTGCATTCTGGCAAAGTGCGGTCGGCGCAACGTTATCCGCTACGGTAACGGTTGCTGTGCAGGTCGAAGCATTGTTGTTCTCATCCGTGACGGTCAGCGTGACGGTATTTTCGCCTGCGTCGCTGCAATCAAAATCCGTCTGGCTGAGGCTGAGACTGACCGACGCAGCTGAACAGACGTCTCCGGAGCCGTTATCAACGGCTGAAGCCGTGGTAGCGCCGTTGCCTGACGCATCCAACTGGACGGTTACATTTTGGCAAAGTGCGGATGGGCCCGCGCTATTTTCAACGGTCACGGTAGCCGTGCAGGTCGAAACATTGCCGTTGACATCGGTTACGGTCAGGGTTACCGTATTGGCGCCGACGTCCCCGCAACTGAAAGACTGCTGACTGAGGACTGCCGACTGAACCCCGCAGGCGTCCGAGGAGCCGTTGTTCACGGATTCCGCCGTGGTGGAACCTGTGCCGCCGCCATTCAACTGGACGGTTACATCCTGACAGAGTGCCGTCGGCGCAACGTTATCTTCAACCGTTACGGTAGCCGTGCAGGTTGAAACATGGTTACTGGGGTCGGTTACTGTCAAGGTAACCGTATTCGCCCCCACATCGGCACAACTGAAAGACTGCTTACTGAGGACTGCCGACTGAATCCCGCAGGCGTCCGAGGAGCCGTTGTTCACCGCAGCTGCCGTGGTGGAACCTGTGCCTGACGCATTCAATTGGACGGTCACATTCTGACAGAGGGCTGTCGGTGCTATGTTATCTCCAACCGTAACGGTAGCCGTGCAGGTCGAAGCATTGTTATTAACGTCTGTTACCGTCAAGGTAACCGTATTGGACCCTACATCGGCGCAACCGAAGGATTGCTTACTGAGCACTGCGGACTGAATCCCGCAGGCGTCACTTGAACCGTTATTTACGGCCGCTGCAGTAGTGGAGCCGTTGCCGTTGGCGTCCAGTTGAATGGTCACATTCTGACAAAGGGCGACAGGTCCTTGATTGTCCTGACCCGTTACCGTCACTACGCATGGGCTTTCGGTTTCGTTGCCGAATTCGTCAGCGGCGTAGAGGGAAACTTCAATACTTTCTCCTTCGACCAGCTGGCCCACTGCCGGGCTTTGGGTCAGGGTGATCTCACCGGCGCATGCATCCGTAAGCCCTGAAAGGATGAAGGAGCTCTGGGTCAGATCGGGCACGGTAAAATTGCAGGCTCCCTCGTTCATGCCGACCAAAACCTGAACCGGGCAATTGCCGATGACCGGCACCGAACTGTCTTTCAGCTGGACCAGGGCAGAACAGGCCGCCTGGTTGCCGGCGGCGTCTGTGACCGTCAATACGATTGATTGTAAGCCGACATTTTCGCAAGCGATGTCCAGATCCAGGCTGTAGCTCGCGATTGTGCAGTTATCCGTCGACCCTTCGCCTACGGCAGCTGCGGCCGCGGCCGGATCATCCGTCAGGTCGATGTCGATATCGTTGCAAACAGCTACCGGAGCCTCATCATCCACCACGCTGATATTGAAACTGCAATTCGAGGTGGCGCCAAGGCTGTTTTCGGCCGTGTAGACGGCCACGTAGGTATGACCGGCTCCCAGGACCTGGGCGGGTATATTGCCGCTGCCGCTGGTGACGCTGCCGCCTTCGCTGAAGGAAATTTCATAATCCAGGGCTGTGTTGCACAGATAAGTGGAAGCAGCTTCCAGAAGATCAGCCGAAACCGTGCCGCTGCAGTCGCCGGGGTTGGCCACAACCGTCACGTCCGGCGGACAGGTGACCCCCAGGTTGTCGGCAACGGTGATCCGGACATCACAGCTGGCGAATTCGCCCTGCGCGTCGTAAACCGTTACGGTAGCGCGCAAATTCTCCCCTACGTCCGCACAATTGAAGTCTTCCAACTGGATCGGTCCCAGGTCGAGGAATTCTACCTCCCTGCTGGTGATCCCGCAGTCATCGCTTTCCGAAACCACGATCTGGTCGATGATCAGTTGCTTGTCAGCGCCCGCGCTGATGTCCAGCACCAGACGATTCACTTCCGTATCCACGCAGGTTAAAGAGGGCGGGGCATTGAAGTCATTCTCAACCGTTACGGTGAAGGCGCAACTCGTGAGTTCCAGCGCGCCGCAGGTGGCGGTATAGGTAACGGTACTCGTGCCGACCTCAAAATCAAAGTCAGACAAGGGCCCGAAACCATCGGTGATCGTCGGGTCATCGCCGGGCCCCACGATATGATAGTTCAGGTCGCCGGGACCATCGAACGCCGGGAAGGGGCTGATGCGGGTACCGCTGCCGTTTTCAACGAGCAAATCACAAATTCCGCCTTCATCGATGCTGACGGTAAGGTCATTCGGGCAATGGATCGTAGGCGTCGAAGCAAATGGCTCTACGGTGACGGTAAACGAGCAGCTTTGCCCGCTCGCTTCGCCTCCTTCATCGAGATAGTTGCTGAAGTAGGTTACCGTACTGGTACCCAACGGAAACGTAAACTGTTCCAATTCACCCGTGCCCGAAGTGAGGTTGAGATCCGGGTCGATGATCTGATAGGTCAGGTCGTCCGAACAGGTCGGGCGGGTGAGCGTTTTCAAAATGGAGAATGACCCGTTGTATTCAGTCTGATCCTGCAGGTCAGCCGTGCACCCCACGGGGGCCAGCACGACGGTTTGCGGGTCGGGGCAGGTCAACGTGCCCACATCTCCGGCTATTACGTTGATGGTAAAAGCGCAATAGTTTTCGTTTACGGAGTCGGATACCTTGAGGAGACGGCCTGTAAAGGTTTGCCCGATGTTCTCACAGATAAAGCTCATCTGCGGGATGTCGCACAGCGTTTCCGGCCCGAAGGGTACGCAGAACGAAAGATCCAGGTCCGCATCCGGATCGTTGGGGTCGTAGCTGCCGGCATCCACCATGTCCGGCGTGAGTACGAATTCCTCGTCCCCCTGGATGGCTACTGTGATGGTGGAGGTGCAATTGGCGACAGGGCCGGTTGTCGTTCGCTTATAGAATTGATAGCTCAGACAACCATCCAGCGAGGCGTTGCTCTTGGGTGCTTCTTCAATGGTCTGAATAAGTGCGCCAAAATTGACAAAGCTGCCGCCGCCGCCGCCGGGGTCGCTCTGGCCGCCGCCGCCGCCGGAAAAGCCGCCGCCGCCGCCGCCGCCGTGCAAACCATCGCTCCTGTTGATCCGGCCGCTTCCGCCGGCGCCGTATCCAAAACCGCCGGCGATGAAGTGATTATTCCCCGTACCGCCGGGTCCGCCGGTGAAATTGCCGGGGCTTCCCTGAGCGGGATGGGGAACTGTGCTGCCTTCCGGGAACAACGGCAAATAACCGCCGCCGCCGCCGGACCGTACCGTATTGCCGCTGTTACCGGGAGGCGATTCTCCGCTGTTGCCTCCGGTGCCGGGATTGCCGTCACCGGTATCGCCATTGCTGGTTCCATCAACTCCTGTATTTGCATCGAGGCCGTTCCGGCCCTCATTGCTGCTGTCATACCCCGTATGATAACCGCCGCCGCCGCCGCCGGCCACCAGGAGTATGGACCAGCACTCGTCGTCAATATTCAGCGAAGGCCCCGGCTGAGTTTCACCGCCTGAGCCGTTCACGACACAATCTCCGTTGAGGGCAACCCCGGGCGGGCGGTAGAGGACGGCAGTGCCGCCGCCGCCGCCGCCGCCTAAGCGCTGATCAGCAGTCATGCTGTTTCCGGCCCGGCCGACAATGAATCTCAATGTTCCGCCGGGTTGCAGTTGTTGCAGGCCGTTGCCGATGGCAAAACTGGCCGTGATCATGGCGCCGTCACCGCCAAGGCCTGTAGTATGTTTCCTTCCTCCTGTGCGGGCTCTGCCGCCGTCACCGCCGCGTGCGGTAAAGGTAATGGCATCGACCACATCGGTATCCAGGTCTTCGGGAATGACGTAATCCTGTACCCTATTGACGAGGTCCAGTTTCCGGACCGCCCCGGTGGTATTCATTTTGGGAAACGCATAAATAATATATCCGTTCTCCGGGAATTGGGTTGCGCCTCTGGAAATGATGATGGTTGATCCTTCTATGGCAGCGCTGTTGACAAAGCTGCCGCCGCCGCCGCCGTTGTTGCTGAACTCATTGTCGTTGTCATTACCGCCGCCGCCGCCGGAGAAGCCGCCGCCGCCGCCGCCGCCGCCGTCATTATCAAAACCGGCGCCGCCGCCGCCGTAGCCCCAGCCGCCGAACTGTACACCTATACCGCCTGTGCCGCCGTTACCGCCGGTTACGCCCCCCATTCTGCCGCCCAGGGAGAAGCCTGAAGGCCCGCCGTTGGTGAGATAACCGCCGCCGGCGCCGCCGTCGTTGTCGTTGCCGCCGCCGACATTGGCCAGGCCCCCGTTGCCGTCAATTCCGCCGGCATTGTTGCCGCCGCCGCCTGTGCCGTTGGTCGCATCGTTGGCGCCGGTTCCGTTCTTTGATTCTTCCTCATCGCAACCGCCGACCACGGAGCCCAAGGTTTTTATGCCGAAGGTCCCGCCGCCGCCGCCGGCCACCGCCAGCAATATCCATCTGGTATCCGCATCAGCGATATCCAGCGAAGGGATATTGGTGTTTGCCAGGGTCGCACCAGGCGCGTGGTAAAGCACCGCTGTCCCGCCGCCGCCGCCGGCGCCGCCGCCGCCATCGCTGTTCTGCTGGCTTCCCTTTCCGCCAACGACGAAGCGGATGGTTCCGCCGGGTTGCAAGTCTCCGTCGCCGGTACCGACGCGGAAGAACGTCTCCACCTCGGCCCCTTGCCCGCCTTTACCATTTGAGGTACAACTGTTGCGGCTGCCGCCGTCGGCTCCCTGCAGGAAAAAAGAAAGAATCCCGGTCTCCGCATCGGAGGGAATCAGATAGTCTTCATAAGCGCCGGTGTAAGAGATTTCGTACCCTGCTCCGTTATCGTTCAGGTTTGTCTGCGCAACCGCCGTATGGGTCGTAAGCAAAATGCCCGACAGCAGTAAGCTGCATTGACAAAATATCCGGAATGGAACAGTTCTTAAAGTCGTCCGAGTAAAGCAATTCATAAGATTACGGTTTGGCCGGTCGCCCCTGACCGGACCTGTCATGTGATAAATGGTGTCAGTGCCAAAGGTAAGCCGGACGGCGTTGCACAGATCGGACATTGAAGTGCATAGATCGGACATTTGCATGCCTTGAGCGCTGCTCACCACCTGTTTCTTCCGCCGGCTGCAGGTTTTTGAATATTCCTGCCCGAGGCTGTTGGAGGATAAGGATGGATTGGCAAATGATTTGCATCGAAAATCAGGGACCCGGTGAAATTTCAACCATTTTTTGCGACTTTTACAGCTGACCATGAGGACGTTAATCGGCTTCTTATTACCAGTGCTTATTTTGGGTGTGATCCCTTGCTTGTCCGCACAGGGAAACCCGGATTGGCGTAATCCTTCGGTGGAAGATACGCTCAGGCTCCGCATGCTGGACAGCCTCACCAGAAAGGTTTTTTGGTTGAAACAGCCGGACAGCGCATTGCTCTTCGCAGGCCGGATGCTGGACCTCGCGCAGCAGGGGGATTACGGCGTTTACATCCGCAGGTCGTTGCGCTACCGGGCCCAGATCTATACGGCCATCGGGGATTACCGGTCGGCCATTCCAGCCAATGAAGCGCGTATCGAGGCTTATGAGACCGCCACCTACGACCAGGATAAACGGTACCGGGCCCTGTCGGAATCGTACCGGGAATTCTCCTTTGTGCTTGGAAAGGCCGGCAGGACCGCAGAAGCGCTGCAGGCGGGTGAGAAAAGCATCGATTATGCGGAGGCCCTGGGGGAAGAAGGGGTTCCGTATCTGGCCGGTGCGCTCAACAACCTGGGAAACCTGTACTTTGACCTGCACAACTACGACCTGGCCAAGGCCAAATACCAGGAAAGCCTGGCGCTGCACCGCAAAATCAACAAGGAAAACGGCATCTACAGCAACCTCAACAACCTGGGACTGGTAGCCGCCCGCGAACACGATTATGCCGCCGCCATTCAATATTATGAGGAGAGTTTGTCCAGGAAGCGCGCCAAGGGCGATGATCAGCGCATAGCCAACACGCTGGGCAATATCGGCGATATCTACCTGGAATGGAAGAAATACGATGAGGCGGGAGCATACTTCCGGGAAGCCCTGGAAATCCAGCAGCGGTTCAACCTGCAGGCTGAATCCGCCCGCTCCCTCAGCCAGTTGGGGACATTGGCCTTGCTGCGCGGGCAACCCCGGGAAGCCATTGAATGGTGCGAGCAAAGCTGCCGGATAACCCGGGAGAATGAAAACTGGCAATCCGGGCTGGACTGCAATAAATGCCTTTATGAGGCTTACAAGGCTGTCGGCCGACCTGCCGAAGCCCTGGCCGCTTATGAAAACTATGTTGCCGTAAAAGACTCCATCTTCAGCCTGGAGAATGCGCAGGAGATCGCCCGGATGGAAGCCAGCTTTCAATATGAGCAGGAACTGGCGAAGTCGGAGGCCGAACAGCTTAAGCTCACCAATCAGGCTGAGCGCGCCAGGCGCTGGCGCTGGCTGCTGCTGGGCGGCATGCTGGTTTTCGCGCTCATCAGTTGGCTGGTCTACCGGGTCAGCAGGCTGCGTTACCGCCAGAACAGGCTGCTCAGGGAAAGCAATACCCAAATCTCCGCCGACCGGGAACTGATCCGCCGGCAGGCAGCGGAATTGGCCGGTAATGCCGAAACCAAGAATCGCTTTTTTGCCAATATTTCGCATGAATTGCGCACCCCGCTCACCCTGATCATCAGCCCCCTCCAACGAATGCTGTCAAGTGACGGACCTGCGCTTTCACCGGAGCTGCGCCAAAGCCTCAAGCGCGTTCAATACAATGCGGATACCTTGCGGCAGCTCGTGGAAGAATTGTTGGAACTGGCCCAGCTGGAAGCCGGTACGGTTAAGGTGACGCAGCAAAACGTGGCGTTACCGGCCGACCTTCGGCAGTACTTTGACAGTTTCGTTTCCCTGGCCCGGGAAAAATCGATCGACTATAAGTTTAATTATCAAGGGCCGGCACAGTCCATCTTAACCGACTTGCAGCGGTTGGCCAAGATCATAAACAACCTTTTGGGCAATGCCCTCAAATTCACGCCGGAACAGGGATACGTAAACTTCAACGCCCATTTTAACCAAGAACAGGGCAGCCTCCTGCTGACCGTCGCAGACAGCGGCCCCGGTATCGAACCTTCCGCAATCCCCCGCATTTTTGACCGCTATTTTCAGGCCGGGTCCCGGGCGGAGGAGGGGATGGGAATCGGGCTGGCGCTGGCCCGGGAGTCGGCGCGCCTGCTGGGCGGTGATATTCAGGTGGAAAGCGAACCCGGACAAGGCAGCATTTTCCGGGTGGAACTTCCGGTAATGCCCGCTCCTGCGGAAGAGCCGGCTTTTGTGCCGGCAGCTCAACCCCTTAATGGCTATGCTGCCGGAAATTCCATCCTGCTGGTTGAAGACCATCCCGAGCTGCGATCTTTTTTGTTGGATATTCTTTCAGACTATAATTGCCGCGCCGCCTCAAACGGCGAGGAAGCCTGGCAGCTGCTTCAGCAGGCGTCGGAGGCGCAATCGCCCTACCAGTTGGTGGTTACGGATTTGATGATGCCTGAAATGGACGGGCAAACGCTGGTAGCCCGGATCAAGCAATCGGATCACCTTGCGGGCACCCGCGTCATCGTGCTCACGGCGCGCCATGATCTGGCAACCAAACTTAATCTGCTGCGCGTCGGCATCGACGATTACCTCACCAAACCGTTCGTAGCGGAAGAATTGAAAACAAGGGTGCAACACCTGTTGAGCTATTTACCCCCAACCCCTCCTGCCAACCCTGCTGAGGGCGCCCCCGAATCGCCGTTGGCCGTGCAATCCTGGCTGGAGTCCCTGGAAGAAACCGTACAGCGCATGCTCCGCAACCAACAGGAACTTACGGTGAGTACAATTGCCAGAGAAATGTACACGAGCGACCGCCAGCTGTTGCGCCGCATCAAGGAGGCTACCGGACTGTCCACGCAACTGTACCTCCAGGAGCTGAAACTTCAATTCGCCCGGCAATTACTGGAAAACAACCGGGTCAGAACCGTGTCCGAACTGGCGCTCGAATGCGGATTCAACAATGTTGGGTACTTCAGCCGGTTATTCACCGACCGGTTCGGTCAAAAGCCGGGGTCTCTTATTAACTGACCGAAAAACTTCCTTTCCATAAATATCCAATGGCTTTGGCATGCAACGAATAGGCCGGAAAACAAAAAAAATTTTGCTCATTTCCTGTTTATCCCTATTTTAACCCTCTGAAACTGCATGCCGCCAACTTTAATGCAACAATCGACCGACCATAGGAATGAACAGTTGTGGAAAGCGCTTAAAAAAGGAGACGAGAAAGCGCTGTCAGAACTGATCCTGCTGTACGCCGATAGCCTCTACAGCTACGGATTTCTGTTGTGCCGCAACAGGGAAACGGTGGAAGACTGCATCCAGGACCTGTTCCTGCACCTTTGGCAAAAGCGCGGCGAACTCGCGGATATCGTCAGCGTGAGAACCTACCTGACCGCTGCGCTCAGAAACCGGATAACGGATGCTTTCCGGAGAATAAAAGGCGCTTTGCATGAAGATTTGCGCGATGAAGACCTGGCGACTGAATCCTCGCCTGAACAGCAACTGATCGAATCCGAGATCCATTCCCTGGAAACCGACCTGGTGAAAAGATCGGTGGAAGCGCTGCCCGCAAGAATGAAGCAGGCCATCTACCTGCGATACTACGCCGGCTTCGGTTATCAGGAAATCGCCCAGATCATGGAAGTCAGCCAACAGGTGGCGGTCAATATGGTCCACCGGGCCGTCCTCAAGTTGCGTTCCGCTTCCCGGCATTATTCCGACTGGCTTTCCTTTTCTTTGTTATTTTTCCTGTTTTCCTGAATCTTGTTTCATTATTTTTAAAAAAGTTGAAATTTTTTTTTGAATCGGAGGTTATGAACTTCCGCTTTCTGCGTCTTTGTGGTGAATATGCATAACAAAACGAAAAACACCTTCTGACGCTCCATGAAAGAAAGCCCATATTCCAGGTTCACGATTGATCAACTAGCCGCTGATCCGGATTTCCAGCGCTGGGTAACGCAACCCGATCCGGAAGATCTCCTGTTCTGGCAGGATTTTGTGGAAAATCATCCGGCGCAACTGGACAAGGTCCGGACCGCCCAACGGCTGGTGCAGATCGCACATCGGTTGACCCCTGAGCCGGGCCTGTCCCCCGTCAGGAAACAATTCCTGCACGACAAGATCATGTCGGCGGTCAGTAAGGACGCCAAAAGGCTGACCAGGCGCCGGATGGTCTGGTCAGCCGCTGCGGCGATCGGGGCGCTCGTAGTCGCCGGAGCGTTTTTCCTGCTTCGGAGCGGCGCACCGGAAGACATGGTCTACCGGACAGCTTTCGGGGAACGCTTGCAGGTAACCCTGCCCGACGGCTCGCAGGTCGACCTGAACGCCAATTCGCAGCTCCGCCTCGGGCGCGATTGGGATAATGGCGACCGCCACGTATGGCTCAAAGGCGAAGCCTACTTCAAAGTGGAAAAGAAGCCCGCTACCGGCGCCAAATTTACCGTACATACCGACGGCCTTGAAATCGAAGTGCTGGGAACCCAGTTCAACGTCAATACCCGCACAGAGAATACCCAGGTCCTGCTCGAAGAAGGAAAGGTCAGGCTGAAGGCCAGCGAAATGCGATCCGCCCCGGATGTGCTGATGGCGCCGGGCGAACTGGCCAGCTTTTCACCGAAGACAGGCCGGTTCAGCAAGCAACAATTGCAACAGACCCAGCCGTATACCTCCTGGAAGGACGGCTACCTGATCTACGAGAAAGCGACCATCGCTGAAGTGATCCGGGATATCCAATCGACCTACGGCCTCAAGGTCAATATCTCCGGCTCCCTCCTGCTTGAAAAAACGATTCGTGGGGCTGTACCCACTGATAACCTGGATGAATTTCTGGAAATGGTGGAAACCCTCTTCGAGGTTGATGCCACCCTCTCCGGAAACGAGATCTTGCTTGAACCGAAGAAAAATCCGAAACCGGACAAGAACTGACCAATGACGTACCAGTCCGAAACCGGCCTTTGACTTTTGGGCGTTGTCCCGCAGCGACTTGGCAGGCTGCAGGCCGGAGCAGAATTTTTCCTAAAATCAAAAACACCTTTTATGAAACTCGGTCCAATCTATTTGATCCTTTGCGCCATCCTGTTGCCGGCTTTCCTTCCCGATGCCCTTTCCGCACAGGACATGGCGATGGCTTCGGCAGACGGCCAGAAAGGCCTTACCGTCCTTCGCAGCAAGGACCGCGTCCAGCTCGAAGATGCGCTGGAACAACTGAGCCGGAAGTATTATGTTTTTTTTACCTATGAAATTTCGGTCGTTGCAGACAAGAAGGTTTCCCTGTCCGGGAAAAACAACGAAGGACAGCTGGAACCCGAATTGCGCAACCTGCTCCGGAATACCGGACTGACCTACAAGAAGATCGGCGTACGCAATTACGCCATTATTCAGAAGGACTTGCAAAAAGACGAACGAACGGGAAATACGGGCGGTCGCACCCAAGGAGAATCGGAGTACGCCGAGACCGACCCGGTGACCGGCCTCCAGCCGCTCTCGCCGCGCAACAGGTCGTTCAAGGTAAAAGTACTGGACAAAACCATTCGCGGAAAGGTCACCGACGCTACTGACGGCACCCCGCTGCCCGGCGTGAACGTCCTGGTCCGGAATGCTTCCGTCGGGACCACCACCGACTTTGAAGGCGCCTACGAACTGTCCGTACCGGATGACGCCACCATCCTGATCTTTTCCTATATCGGTTACAAAACGGCCGAAGTGAACATTGACAACCGTTCAACCGTTGACATCACCCTTGAACCGGAAGCCGAACAGCTCAATGAAGTGGTCATCACGGCCCTGGGGATCAAAAAAGAATCCAAGAAGCTGGGGTACGCCACGTCCAACGTCAGCGCCGATGAAATTGCGGTCAACCGGTCGCCTAATTTTCTGAACGCCCTCCAGGGTAAAGTCGCCGGCGTCAACATTTCAGCGCTCGGTACAGGCCCCGGCGGCACCTCCAAGATCCGGATCCGCGGGCAATCGTCCATCTCCGGCCAGAACAACCCGCTCATCGTGGTGAACGGCATTCCCATCGACAATACCAACTTCGGCACCAATCCCGGCAACAGCGCCTCCGACAACTCCATCGGCGTCCGGGGCGGCGGCAATACCTCCGACGGCGGCGACGGCCTGTCGAGCATCAACCCCGACGATATCGAAAGCATGACCATCCTGAAAGGCGCTACGGCCGCCGCTCTTTACGGCTCCCGCGCAAAGGACGGGGTCATCATGATCACGACCAAGACCCGCGGCGAAGGCAAAGGCATCGGTGTGACCTACAACCTCAATTACACCAACGAAACGCCCCTCGATTTTACGGATTACCAGTACGAGTACGGCCAGGGTGAGAACGGCGTCCGGCCGACCAGCCCCAACCCGACTTCGGGCCAGTGGTCCTTCGGCGAAAAATTCCAGCCGGGGATGACCCAGGTGCTTTTTGACGGAGTCGTCGTACCCTACGAACCGGTGTACGATCGCATCCGGAATTTCTTCCGCGACGGGCAGAACCTGACGAACACGCTCTCTCTCTCCTCCGGCGGCGACCGGGGCGGGTTCAATCTTTCGCTTTCCAACCTCGACAGCAAGGGCATCGTGCCGAACAATACCTATTCCCGTAAAACCGTCAACCTGGGTTTCAGTTATTCCCTCTCCAAAAAACTGAGCTTCTCCGGCAATATCAACTATTCGAACGAAGAGAACAAAAATCCGCCCAACATCGCCAACCAGGACAACTCCATCCCGACCGCGCTGTACAACATGGCCAACTCCATGCCGCTGGACCTGCTGGACCAGAAAAAGTACGACGCCAACGGCGATGAGTTCGTCTATTCCCGGTTCCGCAACCGGACCAACCCGTACTTTACCCTGGCCGAACAGTTCCAGAACATCATCCGGGATCGCGTTTTCGGCAGCCTCTCCGTCAATTACAATATACTTTCCTGGCTGTCGGTGCAAGGCCGCATCGGCCAGGACTATTGGTCGCGCGACCAGGACTACAACAACTTCCCGACCGGGCAGGCTTCCCGCGGCCCGGCCCCGGTGGGCTTCGTCAACGGGCAATACACCCAGGATACCCGCCGGTTCCGCGAAGTGAACGCGGATATCCTGGTGTCGGCCAGTCGCGAGTTCGGCGACTTCGGCATCGACCTGACGGCCGGCGGCAACAAAATGTACCGGCGCTCGGATCTCAACAGCGTCCAGGTGACCGATTTTGTCGTCCGGGGGCTGTATACCGTTACCAACGGCCGGGTGAAAGATCCGATCTATGCCCTTTCGGAAAGGGGCGTCAACTCCCTGTACGGATCCGCCGAGGTTTCCTTCAAAAGATTCCTTTACCTCAACGGCACCCTGCGCAACGACTGGTTTTCGACCCTGTCGGCCGACAACCGCAGCATTCTCTATCCGTCGGTTTCCGGCAGTTTCGTCTTTTCGGAAGCCATGCAATCCCTGCCTTCCTGGCTGACATTCGGCAAGATCCGGGCGGCTTACGCGGAAGTGGGCAGCGATACGGACGTGCCGCCTTATTCAGACGTCCTGTTCTACAACATCAATGCCAACTTGTTCGGCAACCCGTCGGGCGCCCTTCAGCCGGTGGGCGGCATCGTTGGGAATACCGTGCCTAACCCGGGCCTGCGCCCCATGCGTACCGCTGAAAAAGAAGTGGGCCTGGAATTGAAAATGTTCAAAAATCGCGTAGGTCTGGACATGGCCGTTTACGAAAAGATCACTACCGATCAGATCGTTTCGGCCCAGATCTCCGATGCGTCCGGGTTTGTGAACACCCTCATCAACAGCGGAAAGAGCCGCAACCGGGGCGTTGAAGCCCTGATCAACCTGGTTCCCGTCAAACAGACCGACTTCAAATGGGGCATTACCCTGAACGGCTCCTACAACATCACCAAGGTGCTGAGCCTCCTGACGGATACGCCGGGCGAGAAAATCACGGTGGGCACCCACGTATTCAACGGCGAACTGCGGCAGGTGGTCGGCGAGGAAATGGGCCAGCTCTACGGTTTCGGTTTCAGAAGGGATGCCCAGGGCCGGAAAGTGTTCGGCGGCAACGGCATCGCCTTGCGGACGCCCGACCTGATCTCCTTCGGCAGCGCCCTGCCCAAATGGGTGGGCGGCATCAACAACGCATTTGCCTGGAAGGACCTCACGTTCTCCTTCCTCATCGATTTCAAACTGGGCAATATGATGATGTCGGGCACCAATTTCAACGCTGTGCGCCACGGCCTTCACAAGATGACGCTGGACGGCCGCGAAGGCGGTGTGGTCGGCGAGGGGGTCAATGAAGCCGGCGAGGTCAATACGGTAGTGGCCGGTGTGCAGCCGTATTGGGAAGTGGTCCGGTCACAAGCCCTGGTTGAGCCGATCATCTATGACGGCGGCTATTGGAAATTGCGCCAGATCACGGCGGGTTACGACCTGGGCAAGTTGCTGCCCGACAATTTCCCGATCAAGTCGGCAAGGCTCAGTTTTGTAGCCAACAATGTCCTCATTCTGAAAAAATGGGTACCCAATATCGACCCCGAGACCTTTGGGTACAGCTCCGATAACCTGGTTGGCCTGGAATCGACCGGCCTGCCTTCCACCCGGAGCCTCGGATTCAACCTGAATGTTAAATTTTAATCTGACCAGGCATGAAAAAGTTATTCCAATATAGTGCGATCGCGGTTTCCCTGCTGTTCTTTTCGGCTTGCGACAACGGTTTTGACGAATTGAACACCAACGAAACGTCGCCGATCTCCATCAACCCTGCGTTTCTGCTCAACAACGCGATTATCAACACTTCCTTCACCACCGGTACGGCCATATATGAAATGGGGATTGTCCAGCAGCTCATCTCGCCCAACTCCGGCGTGTTGACGGGCGCTAATTACAACCAGGACAACCGCAACGCCACCCAGACCATGTGGCAACGGTATTACCAGTCGGTGATCGGAAATACCCGGGTGGTGATCTCCGAAGCCGGACAATTGCCCGGGCGGAACAACCTCATTCAAATGGCCCGCATCTGGCAGGCCTATGCCTTTATGGTGATGACCGATACCTACGGCGATGTGCCCTATTCAGATGCCGGCAAGGGGTTTTCGGATCAGGTTTTCCTGCCGAAATACGACGCACAGCAGGCTATTTACACCGATATCATCAAGGAACTGACGGAAGCTACCGCCGCACTCGACGGCGCCCAGGCCATCGAAACGGCTGATGTCATGTACGCGGGCAATGTCGATCAATGGCGGAAACTGGGTTATTCGCTGTTGCTCCGGGCCGGCATGCGGTTGTCGAAAATCGACCAGGGAACGGCCCAGCAAACCGTGCAGAAGGCCTTCCAGGGCGGGGTGATCACCGCCAACGCCGACAATTGCGTGATCCGCCATGACAACAATTACCAGAATGCCAACGGCGCTATGCTCAATTCGACGGAGGCCAACAACTTCTACCTCGCCGAGCCCTTTGTGAAATTCCTGAAAGACAATAACGACCCCCGGCTGAAGGCCATCGCTGTGCGGTATGTGGGCGCCAAGTCAGGGCCGGAACAAAAAGGGGATATCGCTTCAACCGATCCGGCGGACCAGATCGGGATGCCTATGGGGAACGATAACAACACCATCGCCATGGTAGCGGCTAACCTGGGATTGGCCAGCTTTTACGATTTCACCCAGGCGGACCGGACCCGGGTGGTAAGCGTAGCGGCGCCCATGTTCCTGGTGACCGCCGCCCAGAACCAGCTTTTGCTGGCTGAAGCGGCCAACAGGGGCTGGATCAACGGCAATGCCGAGACCCTGTACAACGCCGGCGTCAGGGCGCATATGGAACAAATGGCGGCCTATTCAGCCAACTCTGCGATTGCCTCATCGGATATAGATGCGTACCTTAGCGCAAATCCCTTTATCGCCGGCAAGGCTTTGGAACAGATCAATACGCAATATTGGGTAGCTTCATTCCTGAACGGGCCCGAAGCTTTCGCCAATTTCAGGAGGTCGGGATTTCCCCAGCTGGCCCCGAATCCGTTCCCGGGCAAAGACATCAAAGGCGATTTCATCCACCGGCTGACATACCCTAATTCCGAGATTTCCGTGAACAATGATAACCTGAAGGCCGCCGTCGCCCGAATGGGGCCCGACGACCTCGATACGAAGGTTT
The DNA here is from genome assembly GCA_020636325.1 of Lewinellaceae bacterium. Classification (GTDB taxonomy): domain Bacteria; phylum Bacteroidota; class Bacteroidia; order Chitinophagales; family Saprospiraceae; genus JACJYC01. Next base: position 69,233 of record JACJYC010000015.1, on the reverse strand, counting down.
GGTGGGACAAATAGCGATGCACGATCGTAAGTCATAAGTCGTAAGTCATAAGTCGTAAGTCATAAGTCGTAAGTCGTAAGTCGTAAGTTGTAAGTCGTAAGTGGGTAGTTCTGGGTGCCTATAACCGAGGATTTCAAACCGGAAGGCCGTAAAATCAAGTTCGACCCCGGATCATAAGATCGGCCGTGCCCGGAGAACGTCCCGGTTGCTCCCTTTCGACTTACAACCAAAGACAAAATCATTAAACAGAACAACTGATGAACCGAAGCACGTTACTGACCTTTTTTCTGCTCGCATTCGCCTTTGCAGGCGCTGCAGCCCAGCAAATTACGCCGACGCCGGAACAGATCATCGCCCTGACCCCGGAATGGAAAGGGGAACGATTCCCGGACGGCCGGCCCAAAACGCCGGATCGGCTGCTGGAACGCCTCAGGAATGTTTCCCTCGAAGAAGCCTGGGGTATTTTGCGCAATGAAGGCTACAACAATGCCTTTGAAGGCGACTGGATGATCCTGCGTCCCGACCAGGTCATGGTCGGCAGGGCGGTGACGGCGCAATACATGCCCCTCCGCCCGGAATGGGATAAGCTGATCAAGGAAAAAGGACAGGCGGAAGGCCGGATCGGCGGGACCAATTCCTGGCCCATCGACGTTTTGGCGCCGGGCGACGTGTACATCGCCGACAGCTACGGCAAGATCGTGGACGGCACCCTGATCGGGGATAACCTCGGCAATTCCATCTACGCCAAATCGAAGAACGGCGTGATCTTTTACGGTTCCGTCAGGGATATCGAAGGGTTGGAAAAGATCGAAGGGTTCAACGCCTGGATCAAAGGGTACGACCCTTCCTACATCCAGCAAATGATGCTGGCCTCCATCAACAATCCCATCCGGATCGGGCGGGCGACCGTCCTGCCCGGGGACGTGGTGCTGGCCAAAAAGGGGGGGATAATCTTCATCCCGCCGCACCTGCTGGAAAAGGTGGTGATCACTGCCGAATTCATCGCCTTGCGCGATCAGTTCGGCCACCAGCGGCTGCGGGAAGGCAAGTATACCCCCGGACAGATCGACCGGCAATGGACCGACGAGATCAAGGCCGATTTCCTGTCCTGGATCAATGCCAATCCGGACAAACTGCCGATGACCCGCGCCGAACTGGACGCCTTCATGAAAGAACGTAATTGGTGAATTTTAAACATCATATCATGACCACTCCTTCGTACAACTTCCTGAAAAAACTCGGGGTAACCGATTCGTCCGCCCCCGACAATCAACAGGGCACCGGCCGGCGGGATTTCATCCGCAACAGCGCACTCGGCGGGTTGGCCATCGGGGCTTTTTTCCGGGCGCCGATCGATCAGACCCTGGAATATACCACGCAGAAGGTACAACGCGCCTCGGCGCCCACCGACCTGAAGATCACGGATATGCGCTATGCTGTGGTGATGAACGGCGGCGGACGCTGCCCCGTGATCCGGATCGATACCAACCAGGGCATCTACGGCCTGGGTGAGGTCAGGGACGGCGCTACCTGGCGTTATGCCCTTTTCCTGAAAAGCCGCATCCTGGGGATGAACCCCTGCAATGTGGAGATGATCTTCAAACACATCAAGCAATTCGGTTACCACGGGCGCCAGGCCGGCGGCGTTTGCGGCGTGGAAATGGCGCTTTGGGACCTGGCCGGGAAAGCTTACGGGGTGCCCGCCTATCAACTGCTGGGCGGCAAGTACAGGGATAAAGTGCGCCTTTATGCCGATACGCCCAGGGCAAACTCTCCCGAAGAATTTGCTGCCAAAATGAAAGACCGGGTGGAGAATAAAGGCTTCACCTTCCTGAAAATGGACTTCGGACTGGAGTCGCTGAAGGGCATCCCCGGTACGCTGGCCAACAGCAATTTCTGGGATGTCGGCCGCCAATGGGACAATTCCCAGATGACCTACGGCGGCACCGAACACCCGTTTACCCAGATCCAGATCACCGACAAGGGGCTCGATATCATGATGGAATATGTAGCCGGCGTACGCAATACCGTAGGCTACGAGATTCCGCTGGCCTCCGACCATTACGGCCATTTTGACATGAACAACGCTATCCGGCTCGGGCGGGCGGTTGAACCCTACCGGTTGGCCTGGCTGGAGGACCTCATCCCCTGGAAGTATACCGAACAACTCAAAGAGATCCGCCAGGCCATCGAGACGCCGGTCCTGACGGGGGAAGATATTTACCTGAAAGAAGAATTCATCAAACTGATCGACAACCGGGCGGTCGATCTGGTGCATCCGGATCTGGCCAGTTCTGGCGGCCTGCTCGAAACCAAGAAGATCGGCGACTATGCCGAAGAACGCGGCGTGGCGATGGCCATGCACTTTGCGGGGACGCCGGTTTCCTTCATGGCCAACGTACACTGCGCGGCAGCTACCCAGAACTTTGTGGCCCTCGAACACCACTCGGTCGATCTGGATTACTGGACCAGCCTGGTCAAACCGACGGACGTTCCTATGATCGACAAGGGATTTGCCGTTGTGCCGGAAAGGCCGGGACTCGGCATCGAACTCAACGACGATGAGGTGAAAAAACACCTCGACCCGGAAGACCAGAGCTACTTCAAGCCGACACCGGAATGGGACAATATCCGCTCCTGGGACAGGCTCTGGAGCTAACCGTACGGGCAACCCTTGTGGTTGCCCCAACCTGTGAACCCTTGTGGTTGCCCCAACCTGTGAACCCTTGCATGACCCATGAAGTTGCCATGAGCTGCAACAAAAGAATTGATTTACGAAACCCCAAAGGTTTCGCAAACTATAATCAGTTTAGCATGCACCGAATACCCGTTTGGTTAATCCTCCTTTTCGTCTGTTCAGCCGCCTGGGCCCAGCAGATCTCCAAAGATGAACTGGTCTTCCTTACCCCGGAGTGGAAGGGCGAGCGGTTCCCTGACGGTCGGCCCAAGGTACCCGACGCGGTCCTGCAAAGGATGCGGCTGGTTACCCTGGAAGAGGCCTGGGCGGTCCTGAAAGGCGAGAACTACAAATACCAGTACGAAGACGGCTGGCAGACCATCAACCCGGACAGTGTGCTGGTCGGCCGGGCCGTCACCGCCATTTTCATGCCCGGCAGGCCGGATATCCACCGGGTGATCGACGACCGCGGGCATAACCGCGACGGGCGGATCAAGTCGCAGAATTCCTGGCCCATCGACCTGCTGACCAAGGGCGACGTGTATGTGGTTGACCAGTTCGGCGCCCATATCGACGGCCCCACCATCGGGGATAACCTCGGCAATTCGATCTTTGCCAAAACCGGCAACGGCATTGTCTATGACGGCGCCATCCGGGATATCAACGGCCTGAAGGAGATCGGCTCGTTCACCTCATTTTTCCGGAGTTATCACCCTTCCCACCATTTGAACAATCCCGACGGCGACCTGAACACCACCCTGGTCGGGATCAACCAGCCCACCCGGATCGGCCATGCTACCGTCATGCCGGGCGACGTGGTCCTGGGCAGGGACGGCGGCGTGATCTTTATACCGCCCCACCTTGCGGAAAAGGTGGTGACCATTTCGGAGATCGTCCGGCTGCGCGATATGTTCGGCCACCAGCGCCTGCGCGAACAGAAATATACCCCCGGGCAAATCGATTCGCGCTGGTCGGATGAGATCGAAAAGGATTTTTCCCAATGGCTCGCCGATCATATCGATGAATTGCCGGTACCCAAAGAACAGATCCAGGAATATTTGAAAAAACGCACCTGGTAGGGGCAACCCTTGTGGTTGCCCAACCAGAAAATCCAAAACAGGCAACCCTTGTGGTTGCCCAACCAGAAAATCCAAAACAGGCAACCCTTGTGGTTGCCCGGGTAACCACAAGGGTTGCCCCAACGATAATCAACCATCATGAATCACAACCGCAGGAATTTCCTGGCCAAAACCGCCGCGGCGGCTGCGTTGGCCACCGCACCCCTTTCCGGATTCGGACGCGTATTGGAGCAATCGATTGCGCAAACGCCGAAACATTCCATTCCTTCCGATCTGAAGATCACGGACATCAAATGCGGGTACATCCGCGGCGGGCATAGCCTGTTCGTCAAGATCTATTCCAATCAGGACATCTGGGGATGCGGCGAAGGGGTAGATGCAACGCCCGGCACGTACCACCTGGTCAAGATGTTCGGCCAGCGCATCAAAGGGAAAAGCCCGCTGAATGTGCACCGGTTGTTCGAGGATATCCGGCGGTCCGGTTTTTTTGAAGGCGCTCAATCGGGCATGTACGTTGCCGTACTGACCGCGGTGGAAACAGCCCTGTGGGACCTCGCCGGCAAGGCGCTCGGCTTACCGGTTTACCAGTTGCTGGGCGGGAAATTCCGCGACAAGATCCGGGTATATATGGATACGGCCCTGTACCAAAGCCGGTTGCCGCAGCCCGCCGAATTTGCGGAAGCCGCCAAAAAGGCCGTCGACATGGGCTTTACCGCCGTCAAATTCGACGTCGATCAGGCCAATGACCCCAATAAGTACGACTGGTACAACTGGACCGCAAGCCCGGCGGAGCTCCAGCGGATGTACGACCAGATATCAGCCGCCCGCCAGGCCGTAGGCCCCAATATCGACGTATGCGTGGATATGCACGGCCGCTACGATGCCGTCACCGGCGAGAAGGTCGCCAAAATGATGGAGCCGCTCAACCTCATGTGGCTGGAAGAACCCATCCCGGCCGAAAATCCGGATGCCTACAAAAAGATCACGGAATCGACCACTACACCCATTTGCGCCGGAGAGAACCATTACCTGGCGCACGGCTTCCGCCCCTTGCTGGAAATGGGCGCCGTCGACATCATCATGCCCGACCTCCAGAAAGCGGGCGGCCTGGGTGAAGGCCAGCGGATCGCCAACCTGGCCAACCTCTATTATGTGCCGTTCGCGCCGCATATGGTGGCTTCCTACCTGGGCGCGATGGCTTCGTGCCACGTCTGCGCTTCCGTTCCCAATTTCATGATCCTGGAATGGCAGACCTATTTCCACTCCGACCCCATGTTCAAGGAGATCGTCACCTTTGACGGCGAAATGGTGGAGAACGGCTTCATCACCCTGCGGGAAAAACCGGGTATCGGCGTGGAGATCAACGAAGAGGGGATGCGAAAGTATGCTACCCCTGGGGTGCCCTTTTTTGAGTAATCGAGGAACTGAGTAATTGAGGAACTGGGGATTTATTAATTTAACGTAAGATTTTACGTCGCTATTCATTGACGCATGATCATGCGTCGCTACACTAATTTGGCTATATTGCGTCATTGAAGACGAAAGACCGACACCTGATGACTCAAACGACGACTTCAACCTATCGAAACCTGATCATACTGGCCGGCGCTTGTTTTGCCGGCGCTTTGGTTGCCTGGTTTGCCGGCGCCGCCGACTGGATCGCTCCGGGGCTGATCCTGGGCTTTCTGCTGATGGGCATCGGCGTAAGGGGGTACCCGCTGCTGAAAGGATTTTCCTTTACGTTTTCCATTTTTGCCGGGGTAGCGCTGGCCCTTACCTTCCCGCAATATTTCGTGAAGATCGGCGATTTCAAATTGTCCAGGCTGATCCTGCCGCTGTTGCAGATCATCATGTTCGGGATGGGCACCGCGCTGAGCTGGAAGGATTTTGCCAGGGTCGCCAAGATGCCGAAGGGGATCCTGGTGGGGATCTTGTGCCAATTTACCATTATGCCCCTGGTAGGGTTGTCGGTCACCAAGATCTTTGCCTTTCCGGCCGAGATTGCCGCGGGCATTATCCTGGTGGGCAGTTGCCCGAGCGGGTTGGCTTCCAACGTGATGTCCTACCTGGCCAAAGCCAACCTGGCCCTGTCGGTGAGCCTGACGGCCGTAGCGACCCTGCTGGCGCCGCTGCTGACCCCGTTTCTCATGAAATTGCTGGGCGGCCAATACATCGAGGTCAACGCCCTGGGGATGCTGTGGGACATTACCAAGATCGTGATCCTGCCCATCATCGCGGGGCTGGTCTTCAATCATTTTCTGCACGGCAAAACCCCCTGGCTGGACGCCGCCATGCCGGTTGTTTCCATGGTCGGCATCGCCGTTATCATCATGATCATCACCGCTGCGGGTCGGGACAGCCTCATGTCGATCGGCCCATTGCTCATCCTGGCCACCCTGGTCCACAACCTTACAGGCTATTTATTGGGTTATTGGGGCGCGCGCGCCTTCCGCATGTCGGAGAAGGATTGCCGCACCGTTGCGCTGGAAGTGGGGATGCAGAACGGCGGCCTTGCATCCGGCCTCGCCCTGACCATGGGCAAACTGGCCACCGTCGGCCTGGCGCCCGCCGTTTTCGGCCCGATGATGAACATTACGGGGTCCTCGCTGGCCATTTGGTGGGGGAGTAAGCCGCCGAAGGAGGGGTGATGGTTTTTTGTTTGTTTGTTGATTTGTTTATGTGTTTATGTGTTGATTCGTTTATGTGTTGATTTGTTTATGTGTTGATTTGAAACCTCGAATCACCCTCCGGCGGCCGTAGCCTCGGCGAAGGCGGCAGATCAAAGATTCACCCAATACGTCGCCTTGAACACCAGGGCGCGGTTCTTGCTGCTGAAATTCTCCGGGAAATAATTCTCCGTATACACGATGAAAAAGTCGGAAGCAGGCTGGTAGCGCCATTGAAACCTGGCATTGAGGTTCATGTTGCGCTGCAGGTTGTTGTATTGATAATAGGTGGTAAGGAAGATCTTGTCGGTCAGGGTCAGGTCGATGCGGGGGCCGATCAGGAAGAGTTTTTCCTTGCCGTAGTTGTCGGGCAGTTTGATGTCATTGTAGTCGAATGCCAGGGAAATATTGCCGTAGGGCTGGTAACGGGCATTGAGCTGGCCGCTGATGTTGAGGTTGGTGCCGTTGTAGAATCCGCCGTAAACCAGGCCCAGTTCAAAGTTGATAATCTGCCGGGTATTGCTTTGGAAGCTGCCGCCGACCGCATGCCAATCGTATTCTTCGCCTTCGTGGAAGGAGGTGTATTTATCCGGATCGATCAGGCTGAAATCGCGGGTCAGGTGCTGAAAGCTGTACCCATACCCGAATTCCAGGGTTGCCGAACTCAGGAAATTGATCTTGTAGCCAAGTGAATAGGCCTTGTCGGTTAGGGTGCCCGCGGGCGTATTGGTATGCCTCAGTTCAAGGACCGGCCCCATGTATACGATCGATTCGGTTTTGGGATAGATCCGGTATTCGGCGCCCATGAAATAATTGATCTGACCGGGGTAAACGCCCTTGCCGGGCACGAAGCCCGCTTCCGCGTTGAAGTTTTTACCGATATAGGTACTGCCGCCGAATATATTGAACGCCCGCACGGAATACCGCAGGAATCCGCCGCCCGTGAGGTTGGCATTCTTGTTGAAATCGTCAAACGACTGGGCTGCATACCCGCTCACATACCATTTGTTGTCGGCGCTGAGCATTTCCAGGTCGGCGCCCAGCACCCGGTTGTAGGTGTTCTTCATGAGGGTTTTCTTCCCGTCCAGGACTTCCTCTTTGAAAATGCTGGGGTGGAAAAAGCGCGACGTGTCCGTGTCGCCGACGCCCAGGCTTTCCTTGTTGACAAAAATAAAGGAGAGGCTGGATTGTTCGCCGAAATTCCTTTGTACGGAGGCTACGGCATAATTCTGGGCGGGAAGCCCCAGCGAAGGCGTGGCCTTGGTCTGCATATCCATGACCGCCAATCGCCATTTCTCGTTGATGGAGCCGCTGAGCCGGGCGCCGAACGTGATGGGTACCCGCTGTAGGATGCCGTTGGTGTCCTGTGCAATGCCGATGCGGCGGGAGAAAATGGGCCTTGCTTCCGGAAAACCGGCGGTACTGAACAGGTCATCGTTCTCCAGGAAGAACTGCCGCCGCTCGGGGAAACTGTATTCGAAACGCGTCAGGTTGAGCACCTGCCGGTCGACCTCCACCTGGGAAAAATCCGGGTTTACGGTCAGGTCCAGGTTGATGGACGGGGTGACGCCGACCTTGGCGTCGAAACCCGCCTGGAAATCGGAGGTTTTCCTGTCCGGCTCCGCCTCGCTGTCCTTTGCCGTGTTGCCGGCGATATAGGGTATGGCGGAGATATTGGTTTTGGCGGGCGGTACGGGATCTACCCACCGCAACTGCCCTGAATAGGCGAAAGCGCCGGTGTTGAACTGGATGGGCGTCCGGATCCAGGAAGATTTCTGGTTCCGTTTTTTATCCAGCCGGTCGAAGGCGATGTTCCATTCCCTCAGGTTGCTTTTGTACCGGAAACTGTTGAAAGGGATCGCCATTTCCACGATCCACTTGTCAGGGTAGCGCACCACCTTGGAATACCATTTGTTGTCCCAGAATATGTTCCAGCTGTCATTGCCCGAACCGCCGTTGGAAACCGTTCCCTCCATTTGTACGCCTTTGGGCGTCATGACGAAGAAAAAGCCGTTCAGCCGGTCGTTGTAGGGCCCGATGACCATGCCTACGTTGTCGTTGAGGTCATATTCGAAATCGCGGCGCAGCGAATTGATCATGTCCGGACTTTCATCGTCATGGCAGACAAAGGAAACGTACAGGAAGTGGTCGTTGAAGGTGAGGCGGGCTTCGGTCTGGAAATTTACGGCCTTGTCGTCCACCGGGTAGTTCAGGTACCAGTTGTCGGCTACATCGGCATCCTGCCAGTCGGGTTCATCAAGCAAACCGTCGAGGACGATCTCGCCTTTGGCTTTCCTGATTTCAAGGACGGATCCGGGGCCGTTTTGGGACCAGATTACGCTGGGCAGACAAAGGAGGAAAAACAGGACTTTTTTCATACATGAATACAGTTAGGGCGTCTTTCGGGTGATGGATTTCGGCCTGCAAATGTACGGAAAGTTTAGACAAAGGAATATCCGGTAAACGGATTGATCAGTAAGAGTTTGGGGCGGCAACCGGGACTTTGTTCAGAGAGGGGACGGAAAGACAAACGCCGTTCCGGTCAGATTGGTTCCCCAGTTCTGCCGGAACGGCTGTTTCTTTTTATCTTTAACCATCCGACCTCATTTGCAGGCAGATCGGCGTCACTGCCGGTTGATCCAGTCCAGGATATAGTCGGCCTCTTCCCGCCAGGTCGGCAAACCGACGACGAAGTGGTTTTTGCCCTTGAATTCCTTGTATTCCGTGACCGAGCCGTTCTGCTTGTACCTTTTGAAATTCCGGTAATTGAGGGATGCCGGGATGATGTTGTCCGTGCTGCCGGAAATGATCAGCAAGGGGTTGTGCGGCTTTTTGAAGTCCACTTTTGCGGCAGATGTCAGCCCGCCTCTGGCTACGCGCTTGGATTCCGGTATGGTATTGGCCTCATAGGCGGCCTGCTGATCATCCAGGCTCATGCCGTTGGTGAAGGCGTATTGCCAGGTTTTGAACGGCATCAGGTACGTTTTTTTCAGCGAGGTGAACAGGCCCAAGGCGCCGAAAGCCGATTTCAGAAAGCTGAATTCGTATGGGATGATGCCCTGGGGCGGAACCGGGTGCAATACGGCTGCGGCTTCGGCGAGGCCCCGGTTCAACAGGATCTGGGAGACCAGACCGCCCAGCGAGTGCCCGACCAGGATCGGTTTCTCCGGCAGTTGTTTTACGATGGCGGCGTAGTGGTTGACCAGTTCGGTCAGGGTCAGGTCGGCCAACCCGGTGTTGTTGGGGTGCATTTCCCTGAGGGCCTTTGCGGAGGCGTCTTTATGGGGCCATGCGGGCGCCAGGGTCTTGTAACCTTTGGATTCGAAATATTTTTGCCATTCCTGCCATCCGTTGTGGCTGACAAATGCACCGGTAATGAATACCACGGTTTTAGATTGGATCGATTTCATCGTTGTAATTTTTAAAGGTTGTTATCAATGCTGATACCACAAAGATGAGGGTGCGGCGGGGGCAAAAACTTTAACCTGGGTTAAAATCGATCACTTTTGAGAAATTCTTTTTCTGATCCGGCTGAGCGAAGGCCCGCGGATGCCGAGATAGGAGGAGATCTGGTAAAGGGGAACCGAATTGAAAATATCCGGATGCTGTTGGATCAGATCGAGATAGCGCTCTTCCGGCGACAGGAACAGGAAACTCTCGGTCCGCTTCATGGACAGGTTGAAGGCCATTTCGGCGATCAGCCGGCCCAGGCGCTCCCATTGGTGGGATTGGCGGTACAACTGGTACAGGTGGTCGATATGGATATAGACCACGCGGGCGTCCGTTACAGCTTCCGTGAAATAGTTGCAGGGCGTCTGGTTAACGAAACTCTGAAAGGATACAACCACCTGGTGGGTTGAAAAGAAAAACACATTCTTCTCTTCATCGGCCTTGTCATCGATGTAATAGGTACGGAATACCCCGTCGAGCACAAAACCCAGGTGCTTGCAAACCTGTCGGAAATTGTTGTAAAACTCACCTTTTTTAAAGTCCTTTTCGCGCCAGAACCCCCTGGATAAATTAAAGGATTTTTCGTCAATCCCTGCGATTTCCTTAAGGGCATGCTGTAGGATGTCGGTTGGCGTCATAAGGTGTTTTACAAAATGGCACGATGAGAATGTCGGAATAAAGGTAAGTATTTCCAGTCTAAAGGGATCGATTCGGCGCAGAAAGAAAAACATAAGGCGTTCCCGGCTTACCGGGGATTTCTGAACACGTGAACTATGGTGAACATACCGGAAAGCGGAAAAAGTTTAGCGGGCTTTCGGCCCGCTAATCCTGGCGATCAGATCCCGTTTAGGACCGCTGAAATAATAACTGTCAGATTTCCCAGGAGGGCTTTTGGTCCTACCCAGCGTTGAGGAACTGGCTCACGTAGCTATGGCTAAGCTCGCCCCGCCTCGGCGGGGCCTTGGTTAGAACCAAAATCCCTTGCCTGTCGAAAGCGGCACTTATTAATTCACCGATCCTTACCGGTCGCCCAACTTGTTTATTCTGGCCTTATCCGGCAATGCCTTAACCTGCGTTGCCTGGGTTGAGCCGGGGCAGGATACTTTCATCTTTTGTAAATGAGAATTAATTGCAGAACAAAAAATGAAATAATATGAACTATAATTAGAACTATTTTTTTTGAAAATAATACCTTTGCCTTTCTGAAAATGCCTGTCAATCTTGCAGGTTAATAATTTTAAAACTTAATTCCGATGAAAAAACTGTGCTTTCTGAAGACCGTACGGCTTTCTCTATTTTTCCTCCTCATTTTTCCCGGTGTTTTTCTTCATGGACAATGGCAAATCAGGCAGCAACATACGGATGTTGTCAGCCTTAAAATGATGGACCAGAATAACGGGTTTCGACTGGATGCAGGAGGATTTATTTTCAAAACAGAGGACGGAGGCGAATCATGGACATTGTTATACGCGGCCGACCTCTCCATGCTGGATTTGTTCTTTTTAGATGCAAACCTCGGTTGGGCTGCAGGCTTTGGCGGAACAGTTTTAAAGACAACGGATGGTGGTATTACCTGGATAAATTTGTCGACTCAATCAGAACAAACACTGAGCTCCATCTTTTTTGCTGATGCGGACAATGGCTGGGCGGTTGGCGGAAGCGGAACCATCTTGCATACCTCCGATGGAGGCGATTCATGGGAGGCTCAGAATTCGAATATTCCTTATTCCCTCCAAGGTGTATTTTTTGTGACGCCCAATATAGGGTGGGTAGTTGGAGGCTCCGGAAGGGTTTTAAAAACAATAAATGGGGGTACAACCTGGGTATTGCAGAATTCAACGGTCACGAGTACTTTAAGCGGAATTTATTTTGTGGATGAGAATAATGGGTGGATCGTTGGCACCGGCGGAAAAGTCCTGCATACCGGGAACGGCGGTGAAACATGGTCCGCACAGACTTCCATGACTACCAATTGGTTGTTGAAAATTGAATTTTTGGACAGCAATACCGGCTGGGCAGTTGGTCTGAATGGGGAAGTGATCTCTACAACGAATGGCGGTACAACCTGGGTGAATCAAATTTCCCTACCTTCTTTATCAACCGTAAAGACAATTAGTTTATACGATAACAGCAGTTTCTGGTTGGGTGGATCAGATGGAGTAATTTATAAAACAGTTAATGGCGGAAACAACTGGAAAACTTTGAAAGAAAGTAACCTGCCGATTGCAACGGCCTTGTTTGCAATTCAATTCGTGGATGGAGAAACAGGATGGGCGACAGGGAGCAGCGGGATTATTTTGAAATCAACGAATGGCGGCGAAAGTTGGGATAAACAAACCATAACTTTTAATAAATATCTCAATGCAGTTTTTTTCACGGATCTGAATACAGGATGGGTTGCAGGTGATGACGGCTCCGTTTTCAAAACCACTAATGGAGGTTCTGAATGGCTTCCGAAAAACTCTCCAACCGCTAATACGCTTCAATCTCTATTTTTTTATGATGCCGAAACAGGTTGGGCTGCCGGAAAAGGAGGAACAATCCTTAAAACTGTTGATGGCGGGGAAAATTGGTCTCTTCAATCGGTTCCCTCAACCCGGGATCTGGCATCCGTATTTTTTACCAGCAGGGATACTGGTTGGGCCGTTGGCGCTACCGGCACCCTTTTGAAAACAGAAAATGGCGGAGATTTATGGAGTCTGCAGACCATTCCGAATCATAATTATTATCATGTTCATTTTATTGATGAGAATACAGGTTGGCTTTCGGGATCGGACCTGGTATCAGGACCAAACGGCGGTTTTGTTCCAGTCAGTTTTATGTATAAAACTGAGGATGGTGGATTGAGCTGGGAACCCCAAACCCTGCCGGAATCGAATTTCAGTATATTTAAAGTACGGTTTGTTGATAAAAATACAGGCTGGGCTGTCGGACGGAACGGTCAAGGAGGATCTGCAATTCTTGAAACCTCCGATGGCGGTGTTACCTGGGAAGACCACCCTTTCAGTGGGGTTTCACTTTCGGATATTGCTTTTGATCAAAGCGGGAAAGTCTGGATTGCCGGGTACTCAGGCTTGATTATTGAAAATTCATTCACTTTGGTCGCTTTGCAAGAGATTCCGAATCGGAATGATATCACAATGTCACCCAATCCTGCATCGGATAAACTGAATCTTTACATACCGGCAGCGATAAGGGGCAATATGGAGGGCTTGCTGAGTGTTTCTAACCTCTCAGGGCAAATTATTCACCAACAATCCACCCGGGATCAATTCGAAACCATTGACTGCCATAACTGGCCCTCCGGTATCTATTTCGTTTTTTGGATTCAAAATGGTCAACCTGCCCTGATAGGCAAATTTGTTAAAAAATAATTCCCACAGGGAAAGGGAAAATTAAAGTAAGTCTGTAAATCAACGCAGCTGGGTGTTCGCCATGCCGGGTTTAAAAACCAACGCATCCGCATCATTCCTCGCCACGAGAATGACCGGCCCGTTCGCTGTCTGAAAGGTTGCCGCGTCGCGGACTTCGCCTTTGACGAACAGCCCGGAATCAGCGGGGGGCAGGCAGGTGAATCCGCCTTTCCCGTCGCCCCGCAGGAAAACGCCCCGGCTTGAATCGTGGCGACCGACTTCCGGCTTGAGGCCGTAAAAATTGCCGCCCAGCCAGATGTCCGTCAGGTTGTCCCCGTCCAGGTCCTGCGCAATGATGCCGAATGCGGGAGCTACCTGAGCCTCCAGCGGCAGCGCTTCCAGCCGGAAACCGGAGCCGTCGTTCCACAATACCGAGGTTTGCAGCCAGTTGGCCGTATACGCAACAGCGCCCTGGCGTTGTGCAGGGTCGAACATGGTCTCGTAGGTCAGGTGGGCGTAATCCTCAAATTTCAGCGCTTTTTTCTTCAGGAACGGCAACTGCTGGGTCATGTCCATCTTTCCGGCAAACGGCCAGGGTTGGTCGTCGTTGGGCGGGTACCAGTTGAGGATGAGTTCGGACTTTCCATTGTTGTCAAAATCCTTTACCGCCATGGTGACCGGCCGCTCTTTCGACGCCTTCAGTTTAGTATTCAACCCCCAGTTGCCGAGTACGAAATCGAGGTCGCCGTCGCCGTCCAGGTCGGCGGGTTCCAGGCAGGTCCACCAGCCGTAATAGGGCTGCGCCGTCTGCTTTTTGGAAAAAACGAACCGGCCGAAGTCGTTCTCGAAATGCAGGACCGGCAGCCAGTCCCCGATCACGATCAGGTCCTGATCACCGTCATTGTCGGTATCCGTGAAACAGGCATCGGTCACCATACCGCAATTGCCGAGTTCCTGCCGCGTGACATCCACCCACCGGCCCCCGCCTTCGTTGAGGAGCAGGAAGCTGCGCGGCATCAGGCCGTAATTGCCGGGTACCGCCCGGCCGCCGATGAACAGGTCCAGGTCCCCGTCCAGGTCGATATCGCCGGGTACGATGCACGAAACCATGCCGGCTGCGGGCGGCGTTTTCCCTTCAACGGCTTTGAACCGGCCGCTCCCGTCATTGTCGTAGTACCGCAACCGGAAATTGGCGAACCCGCGCTGCATCTCGTTACCGCCTGCGCCCAGCAAAAGGTCGTTGTCTCCGTCGCCGTCCGCGTCGAAGATCAGGCCGCAGGTTGTTTCCAGGGCCCGGTCCGCTTCGGGTTGCCAGCCGGTGACCTCCTGCCAGGTTCCGTTTTGCTGGATGAACATCTTGTCCGGGTCGCCCGCCGCGCCGGTCAGTACAAAGTCTTCTTTCCCATCTCCGTTCAGGTCCCCTTTGATGATTTTCGGGCTTTCCGTTGAGAGCATCCGCGGGAGCAGGATCTCGTAGTTGAAGTCATTGAACCGGTTTTCCTGATGCCGGATATTGCCGCGAAGAAGCTCCGCTGTTGCATCCCGGTATAACGGGTCGCGGGTTACGGGCGCAGCTGAGAAAGGCCGGTCCGCATCCGACTGCCGCAGGTCAAGGGTTTGGTCCACGCTGATGTGCTCCAGGGTTTGCATTTTCTTATCCGGCCAGATCACTTCCAGGCGGTCGATTTCTGCATTGTCGGGCAAACCGAACAGCAACCCGGGTTCAACGCTGCTCTCGAACCCGCGCTGCGGAAAATGCTGCAGGGCCTGCACCCGGTCGCCTTGCCGGATCTCTACCTTTGCGCCCACTCCGAAGGGGTTTTTCCCGTTGCCTTGCAGCCGGATCTTGAGGTAATGGCGGCCGGCCTTTTTATCGGTTTCATTCCGGTAGACAAAACAGGGCATGTTCACATTGTTGACCACGAGGTCCAGATCGCCGTCGCCGTCCAGGTCGCCGTAGGCCGCGCCGTTGGAGAATCCGGGTTCGCCCAGGCCGAGTTCGCGGGCCATGTTTTTGAACTGCGGGATCGGCGAATTGCCTGCCTGGTGCACAAACCCGTAGTTGGACAAAGGGTTGGAAGGCAGGAAAGCGGCAAAATCCCGCCAGTCGAATTTTCCTTTTTCGGTCACGATCTTTTTGACCTCGTCCTTGTCGTTGATGAAATTGGTGAAATCGAGGTACATGATCTCTTTGTAGAGCGCGTTGGAAACGAAAATATCCTTCCAGCCGTCGTTGTCGAAGTCGAAAATGAGGGCGCCCCAGCTCCAGTCGGTGGCCGATACGCCGGCCAGGTTGGACAATTCCTGGAAACTGGCTTCGCCGTCGTTGAGCTGGAGGCAGTTCTGGAGGATCTGATAGTGATAGTCGACCCTGTATTTGTAATCCTCCAGGTGAAAGGGGTCGAAGACGGTGGTGGCTTTCAGGCGGTAATTGTCGGCCGGCAGCATATCGGTGGTGAATACGTCAAACGCGCCGTCGTTGTTCAGGTCGGCGATGTCTGCTCCCATGCTGGAAACGGAGCAGAGGCTGATGCGGCTGGTCAGTTCTTCGGAGAAGACCGTGCCTTTTCCGTCGACTGGGCCGCGGTTGAGGTAGAGGTAATCCCGCTCCCAGAAGTCGTTGCTGATGTAAATATCGGGCCGCATATCCCCGTTAAGGTCGCTGACGGAAACACCCAGGCCGAATCCGATGGGACTGTTGTAAATGCCGGCCTGTTCGGTTACATCGGTAAATGGGACGGCCGCTCCGGGTTCGGCGTTTTCCGGGCTGTCGTTTCTGAACAGCTTGTCGCCGCCGAGCGGATCCTTTTCTTCGCGCGTGCGGTTAAAGGCGTCGATGCGTTCGGGGTCCTTGTAGGAATTGTTGAGGATATAACAGTCCAGGTCGCCGTCGAGGTCGTAGTCAAAAAAGGAAGCGTGGGTGGTGAAGCCCGGGTCGTTGAGGCGGTAAGCCGCCGCCTGCTCGGTAAAGGCAATTTCTGCGGCGTTTCCGCTGTTGATGAAGAGTTCGTTTTCCTTGTCGTCGCCGGCGATATCGCCCGAATTGCAGACGTAGATGTCGAGCCAGCCGTCGCCGTTGACGTCCGCCATGGCCACGCCGGTGCTCCAGCCGCCTTTGCCGGCTACTCCGGCCTTTTGGGTAATGTCCTCAAACTTCCAGTCGCCTCTGTTGAGGTAGAGTTTGTTAGGCCCCATATTGGCGGTCAGGTAGAGGTCGGGCATGCCGTCGTTGTTGATATCCCCGATGGCTACGCCGCCGCCGTTGTAGAAGTTGCGGTAGGTCAGCACATTGAACTGTTCGCCGTCCGTTACCTGGTTGACGAAGTCGATGCCGGTTTGGTCGGCCGGCATGCTGGTGAACAAAGCGCCGCCGTCCGGAACCGGGTCGGGATGGACGGTAGTGGAGGTGCAGGCGGTTGCCAGGCAGAACACGAAGGGCAGGTAGGCGTACTTCGGCATTATGTTGGTTATTTCGTCCGGATAAAAGGCGCAAGAGGCAGTTTTAAGGCTGCCTCTTGCGGACATTTACACTCACTTGGTAATACAACTCAAAACAAGTCTTTAATATCCGGGATTTTGTTTCAACTGCGGAACGCCGTCCACCTTGCTCAGCTGGATCTGCACGGTCGGCAGCGGGTAGAGCCAGTGCCGGTCTTCAAATCCGCCGGAATCTTCCAGGTAGGTCCGCTTGGTTTTCTCCACAGCAAGATACTCATTGTTGATGTAATCCTTGGCGATACCCCAGCGGCGAAGGTCGAAGAACCGGTGACCTTCCAATGCCAGCTCCAGTTTGCGCTCAAACCGGACTGCTTCACGCGCGGCGGTCTGGTTGGTCCAGGCGGAGTTGTAGGTTCCGACATCGTATTTGGCATAGGTGATTCCCGGATCCTTGATGTTGTCATCGGCAGTCCCGTCGGGGCCCTGGGCGCAACCGGCTGCGCGCTGCCGGATCATGTTCACCAGTTCGCGGGCTCTTTCGAGATTGCCCAGTTCGACCTCGCATTCCGCCAGCATCAACAGCACATCGGCATACCGGATGATCGGGATGTTGATGGTACTGAGTTGCTGGTTGCTCCAGCTGCTGGCCGCGTTTTCTCCCGGGTCATGGATGAATTTCTTGGCGCTGTATGGCCCCGCCCAGGCGCGTGCCCGGATCCATTCGGGGCCGTGGGTCCCGTAGGTGAGGAAGGGCACCCCGTCGCGGCCTACAGTCCAGTCGACACGCGGGTCCATCACATCGGCCGCTGTCGCATCCAGATCGTTGTAGGTTTCAGGCATCGGCAGGCCGCCGGCGTCCACCTTGTGCGAGTTCACCAGGTTTTGGGACGGTTGGTGGAATCCGCAGCAGGAGAAAGTGCCGCCGCCGTTGGGAAAGTTGAGCCTGTCCGCAAAGTTGCCGTTCTGCCCTTCCGTGGTGCCGTCGTTTACGGATGCCTGGATGGAGAAGATCATCTCCGATCCGTTTTCCATCTCCTGGGTGAACACGTCGTGGTAGCAGGGCAGCAAGGCGTATTTGCCGCTGCTCACAACCGCGTCGAACTGCTCTTTGGCTTTCGCATATTCGCCGTTGTACAGGAAAACCTTGCCGAGATAGGCCTGGGCGGCGCCTTTGGTAGCGCGGCCGACTGCGACCTGGGTGACGGGCAGGTTATTGATGGCAAACTGGAAATCCTCCTCGATCCTGGGAATGATGTCCTCCGAGTTGGGTTTCCTGAAATCCTCATCGGCCTCTGTGTAATACGGAATGTTCTTCCACAATTTCCAGCCGTCGAAATGGAAATGGGCCCTCAGGAATCGGGCTTCAGCCTCTATGCGCTCCTGCTCGGTAATGTTTTCGGTTTTTTTCATCAGCTTGATGGTCGCATTCGAACGGGCGATGCCTTCGTAGAGGGCCTGGAACTTGACGTTGAGGTAATTGTTCCCCGGCGCCCATTGGAACAGCTCGATCAGTTGCACTTCAAGCTGGTCGCCCGGCTCGGATCCTTTGTAGGCTTCGTCAGACGGGACGCTGCCCCAGATCCAGTTGCTGCCGGCGCCGCCCCAGGGCGGGTTGAAGGTACCCCAATCGTCATTCCACCCATCCAGCATGGAATAGGCGGAGATCAGGGCAGCTTCCACGCCTTGCTGATTCCCCAGCGTGCCCTCGTCAAGCGACCCTTGCGGCGGGGCATTCAGGAAATCTTCCGAGCAGGCGAAGAACAGGACTCCGCTGAATGCGATCAGAAGCAGGCTATAGGTTATTTTTTTCATACCAAAATGAATTTAAAGTTGATGTTTGGTCGGCAGGTTCAATTAAAAACCCGCATTGACACCCAGCATGAAAATCTTGTTCGCCGGGTAGTTGCCGAAGTCGTACCCCGTCCACAAATCGCCGTTCAGGCCGTTTTGCGGGCTGAAGTTGGACGGCGCGGGGTCGATCCCCGAGTATCCGGTGATGGTGAACAGGTTTTGCGCCTGAACGTAAATGCGCAGGTTGCTGAACACCTTGCCCAACACGCCCGACGGCAGGGTATACCCGATCTGAAGCGTTTTCAGCCGCAGGTAGGACGCGTCCTCCACATAGAAGGAGCTGGGCTGCTGGCTGTACGTATCGTCAATGTCGAGCATCGGCAGGGTACCGTTCGGATTGGCAGGGCTGAAGGAGTTGGTCAACACTTCCTGGCGGACATTGGAATTGAACAGGCCGAAAATGTCAAAGACCTTGTTGTAATTGAAAATCTGGCCGCCCACCGAGGAGAAGAAGAAGATCGAAACATCGAAATGCTTGTAATTGAGTCCGATGTTCAGACCCGCCGTGAAATCGGGGTGCGGATTGCCGATCACCCCTTTGTCCGCGTCGTCGATCTTGCCGTCGGGCTTCCCGGTCAGTTCGCCGTTGTCGTCGAAGCCGTCAATGTCCTTGAACCGGATCCGGCCAACGTCGGCGCCGTCCTGGGTGGCGTGGTTGTCCACTTCGGCCTGCGACCTGAAGATGCCGTCGGCGGTATAGCCGTAGAAGGAGGAAATGGAATAACCGATCTGGTTGATGTTGACCAGGCCGATCCGGGAGTCAAACCCGGAGGGGAAGAAGGAGGTCGAACTGCCGTCGATGTCAATCACCTCATTGCGGTAGGAAGAGAAGGTAATGCCGACGTCATAGCCGAAGTCGCCGCTGATCTTATTCCGGTAATCCAGCCCCAGGTCGATCCCCTTGTTTTCCATTTTGGCGATGTTGACATAAGCGGGTGCAGCCGTGCCGGCCGTACCGGGCAGCGCAGCGGGGAACAGCAGGCCGTCCACTTTGCGCTTGTAGATATCGGCGACAAAATTGACCTTGCCTTCGTACAGCGACAGGTCAAGGCCGGCGTTGGTAGAGATGTTCTCCTCCCATTTCGTAGCCGAATTGCCGCGGTTGGTCAGGGCATAACCTGTTGCCAGTGAGGTCTGGGCGCCGTTGATGTCGTAGAACGTGGATCCGGTGCCGCCGCCGAACCGGTCGTAGGCGTTGCCGCCCGGGACGCTCTGGTTGCCGGTGATGCCCCAGCCGAAGCGCAGTTTCAGGTCGCTGAGCCAGCTGTTGCCTTCCAGGAAAGGCTCTTTGCTAACGCGCCATCCGAGGCTGAAGGCCGGGAAGGTACCGTATTTTTCATCCCCGAAATTGGAGGAACCGTCCCGCCGGATGGTCGCACTGACCAGGTATTTGTCCTGATAGGCATAATCCAGCTTGGCGAAAGCGGAGGCCAGACCGTAATTTGAGCCGTTGCTGAACACGTTCCTGGAGCCTGGGTCGGCCAGGCCCGTATTCAGGTACCATCCGTTGATATTGGTGCTGAAGTAGCCGTTCAGCCCGCCGCCGATGCTCCGGTATTTGCCTTTGATGGCTTCATATCCGACCAACAGTTGGAGGTTGTGCGCCCCGCCGAAAGTCTTATTGAGCGTCAGGGTGTTGGTCCAGGTCCAGGTCAGGCCGTTGCTCCAGTTCTCACTCCAGCCGTTGGAGGACGAAAATTCGCGGTTTTCCCAGGTAGGGTAACTGAAGCCGCCGGTGTAGTTGCTGTAAAAATCGGTGCCGAAGCTGGTGCGGGCTTTGAGTCCGTCGAAGATTTCGAGTTCGGCAAACGCATTACCCAGTACCCGGTAGAAGGTACCCTGGTTTTCTTTGCCGGCATTGAGCCTGCTCACCGGATTGCTGCCGTTGCTCATCCCCTGGGCCTTGTCGCCTGCGTAATTCCCCTGGATGTCAAAAACAGGCGTCAGCGGGTTCATCAGGGTAACCCAGGTCATGACCCCCTGCTCGTCCTGGTTGCCGCCGCCTACCCGGTCTTGTCCGACCGAATTGGAGCGGGTGAGGGCTACATTTTCTCCGAAAATGAACCGGCCGGCCTTGAACTCGGTATTGGCCCGAAGGGAAATGCGTTTGAAATAGTTGGTGATCATGGTGCCGTTCTGGTCCAGATAACTGGTAGAGAAGTAATACTTCCCATGGTCGTTGCCGCCGGCGATGCCGATGTTGTGCTCTGTGACCGCGGCCGGCCTGAACACCTCATCGAACCAGTTGGTGCCGTTCGGATTGGCTTTCATGATGATGTTATCCGGGTAGGAATAAGCGCTTTCGTCGACATTGCTGACACCGGCCGGATACGAATAAACCGGCAGTTTGCCCTTGCCGATGCCGTAAGGGTTGGCGGCATCCACGACGGCGCCTGCATTCTCGTGCTTGGCCCAGACGTAAGCGGAATAATCGAGCGGATCCTTGATCATGTAATCCATGTTGCTGATGGGCGTTTGTATCCCGGCATAGGCATCGTAGGTTACCCGCGTTTTTCCGGATTTGCCCTTTTTGGTCGTTACGATGATGACGCCGTTGTTGGCGCGGGCGCCGTAGATGGACGCGGCTGAGGCGTCTTTCAGCACCTGGATGCTCTCGATATCGTTTGGATTGAAGCCCGTGCTGTACGCATCCTGGACGGGCACGCCGTCGATAATGTAGAGGGGGTCGTTGTTCTGAAAAGAACTGATCCCCCTGATCCGCACGGTAGTACCCTCACCCGGTTCGCCGGAGGAAGAAATGGATACGCCAGATGCGCGGCCCTCCAGTTTTTGCGTAAAGCTGGTAGCCGATACCTTGTTCAGGTCTTCGGAACTGACCACGGCCACGGCGCCGGTGATGTCCCGTTTGCGCTGCGAGGAATAACCAGTAACGACGATCTCGCTGAGGATCTCGGCGTTGGGGTCCATGGCCACGTCAATGGAGGAGCTGTTGCCGACAACGACCGACCGGGTAGAGTATCCCGTGAAGGAATACTGAATGGTCGCCCCTTTTTCTGCGGCCAGCTCATACCGGCCGTCCACATCGGTGATGGTGCCGTTGGCGGTACCCAATACCAGGATGTTGACCCCCGGCAAACCGGCGCCCGTTTCATCGGTAACGACGCCTTTGATCGTCATGGACTGGGCCACCGTTCCGGAAACGGACAGCAGGGCAAACAGGAAGATGAGCAACCCTGGCCCTGACCGTTTAATGTTTTGTAATAAATGTCTTTTTCGCATACATTTTCAAGTTTGAAAGAAACAAATCAGAAAATATCCCGTTTCGTTCGACCATCTTATGGAGGTGTCTTCCTGCCGTGAGTGTAAATTGAAATTCTCATGCTTTGAGCGTTAAGTTTGGTAATATGATTTGGATGAATTGAATGCAAATCCGACGCCCGACCCTGAAAGAGCAGGCGTCGTGATGACTATTTATGAAACTAAAAGTCGTCGGAAAAACTGCATTGTTTTTTCCTGATGGAATCCTGCGTTTAAGGGCGCTGAACAGCAATTTGCCGGTTAAGCCTGTGCAATAACCATGATTGCTGCCGCAGTTTGTTGGACCGAGCGCTGAAGGAAATTCGCCATAATATTATTTATGGCGAAAAATGATGAGTGTCAAATAAAATTATGTGTATAATAAATTTGACAAAACAAAGAAAGGTAAATCAAGGTGTAGGTCAAAAAAATGGCCTACTTCAAAATTTCGTCGAAATAAAAAATTAATACGTCAAAACTACGTCATGAGGGGCGGTTAGAACCGTTCGATGAAGGCGGACAGGGAGTTTTGCGGGCTGATTCCGAATTTTTTGCTCATCCGGTAACGGCGGGTTTCCATTCCGCGCACCGACATGTTCATCCTTTCTGCGATCTCCTTGGTGGACAATCCCATCTTCAGGTAGGCGCAGATCTTGAGTTCAGGAACCGATAATCCTGGGAAGGAATCCTTAAGGCGCTTGAAAAAATCGCTGTGGAGCAGGTCAAAATGCTCTTCAAAGGTCTGCCAGTCGCCGGATCGGTCCAGAAAGGATTCGACCTTCCGGGAAAGGGCCTTCAGCGACCGTTTGATCTCGGTCAGGTCATCCGAATCCGCAACGTCATTGAGGGTGCTTTTCAGTTCATGAAGAAAGTCATTGTTCACTTCTGCCTGGAGCGCGGTGGAGGCGATCTTGCGGCTTTTGTTCTTCAGTTCCCTTTCAAGGCTGTAGTTCTTCTTCTTCAGAAGGTCGGCGCCTGTTTCCTGGTTGAGAGATCTTTCCAGGCAGGACAGCCAAAGAGAGTAGGCCTGGTCGCAGAGACCTTTATTGTATTGCGGCTCGTATACGATGGCCGGCCTGATATCGGACAGCGCCTCTTTCAGCGATCGGTATATGCCGGAGGCGACGCCGGCGGCTTTGGCCGCGCCGATGGCTCCGTTGGTTTCCACCACCTCAATATGATTCCCGAGTTTGGTGGCCATGGTGGTGGAGAAGGTCTTTGATTGGAACATATTGTCGTTCCCGACCCGGATGACATCCACGTTCAGGCCCATTTTTTTCAGGATATTGATCCCGTAAACGAAGGAAAAGGCCACCCCTTCCAGCGCCGCGCGGTAAAGGTGTGCGCGGGTATGCCGGTTGAACTGAAGGTTGAAGATATGCCCGTTCAGGGTCCTGTTGCCGAGCATGCGTTCCGCTCCGTTGCCGAAAGGCAGGATGCAAAGCCCTTCCGAACCGACCGGGACGGAAGAGACCATCCGTTCCATATCCTGATAGGTATGGGAGCCGCGGGCAACCTGGTGCTTGATCCAGCTGTACTGGATACCCGCTCCGTTGAGGCATAGAAGGATGCCGATCCGGTTGAAATTCTCTTCGTAATTGACGTGGCCAAAGGCGTTGATCCTGGATTTTTTATCATAGACCGGATGATCGACGATGCCGTAAACAACCCCGGAAGTGCCGCTGGTGGCTGCGATTTCCCCCGGATGCAATACGTTGAGCGACAGGGCATTGTTGGGTTGGTCGCCGGCCCGGTAGGTAATAGGCGTATCGATGGCCAGCCCCGTTTGCTCTGCGGCTTTCCGGGTGACCCACCCCTGAACGGAAAACGTCGGCACGATATCCGCAAAAAGGTGACCGTCCAACTGATAATAATCGATCAGCTCCGAGGCGATGGCCTTTTTGTTGAAGTTCCAGAAGATGCCTTCGGTCAGACCGGAAATGGTGGTCGCTACCTTCCCCGTCAGTTTCATGGCGATATAGTCGCCGGGCAGGAGGATCTTGTGGATCTGGGCGTAGACTTCGGGTTCATTGTCCTTGATCCAGCGCAGTTTGGAAGCGGTGAAATTACCGGGCGAATTGAGCAGGTTCTTCAAACAATACTCCGTTCCGATCTCCTGGAAAGCCTGCTCCCCAATGGAAACGGCCCTGCTGTCGCACCAGATGATGGCGGGGCGCAGGACCTGCTGATCCTTGCCGATAAGGACAAGGCCGTGCATCTGGTAGGCGATGCCGATACCCTTGATCTCTGCAGAGTCCACCGCGACCTTGTCCAGCAGCCTCCGGGTGGCCATGCAGAAATCCTGCCACCACACTTCGGGCTGTTGTTCCGCCCAACCGCTCTGGCGGGAGATCATGTCCATTTCCTGATCGGGATATTGGGATTGGGCCAGCACTTTTTGCCGCTCACCGTCGATAAGGGCGGCTTTGATAGATGAACTCCCGATATCATAACCGATCAGGTACATAGGTGTAAGTTGGTTACTTCAAATATACGTCAAATATCATTCGGTTCGGCTTAGTTTTGGGTGAGATAAATTGAAAAATGCGCTTCCGGCGATAGAATATTGGGAAAACGCCGGACTACTTTGCCATAATGCGGTTTTCCACCGACCAAAACCGGTACAGCAACACGATCATCAGGATATTCCAGGCGAAACAGCCGCCCAACCCGGCTGCCGTCATTTCTGGATGAACAGCCGCCCGTGGTCCGAGATCGCGCCGCCTGAATAAACGGCATAAACGTAAAGGCCATGCGACAGTTCCGGGAGCGCCACCGGGAATGGGTAGGCATCGATCTCCCCCGAGCGGTAAACCAGCCGGCCGGTCAGGTCCCGGATCTCCAGCCGGGTGCCGGCATCAAAATACCCCTTTCTGTCTATGAGGTAAATCAGCCTCCGGCTGTCGGCCGGATTGGGAAAGAGCAGGTAAGGATGTTCGCCGGAAAAAATCGCCGATGCAATTGCGGAAACGGGTTCCGGTGATTGGTCAGTATAGATCTCCAACCGGTAGACATTCACCCCCTGGTAGGGGTTAGGATCCGGGATTTCAATAAAAAACGCATCTGGATCTGGGTCGGATTTTTCCCAAAAGAGGATGGAAGAATCATCCGACTGCCTGATGACCAACCGGGCTATGCCGCGTGTGCTGTTGAGCTCAATGGTCAGGCGTATGCTCCCTTCCCGGACCTCCGCCCGGAAATCCACCAGATAGCAGGGGGCCGAAAACGCTTCCGGACCGTAAAGCAGGGGGGAGCGATGCAGGCCTGCATGGACGGTCTGGTGTACCGGCAGGACTGCCACCGGTTTTCCATTCAACTCATTCGCATCTGCGGTCAGATAGGGCAGCGATGTGTTTTTCCAGGGTGTCATTTCACCGTTTTCCAGTACCTGCAACTGATACCGGAAACCCGGACCGAGGTCGGTCCAGCGCAATTCCAGGGAGTCGCCGCACCTGTAGCCGGTTTGAAGCTTGCAGGCCGGTGCGATGAAGAACGTGTCGGAAACCAGGTTGCCTGCGTTCGACCGCAGGCGCAGAAGGGCGGGACATAGCGTGTCCGGCGTTTCCCAGAAAAATCGTTGGGCAGCGGGTGAAACACCGGCGGCGATCGTTCGCCAGGTTTGGCCCAGGTCAGGGCTCCACTCCAGGGCGGCAGGTTCGGCGGTCGCCGTTGCACGCCAGGTCAGCGCATTGACCGATCGGCCGACCAAAGGGTTCCGGCGATCCGGAAACACCCAGCGTGCGTCTTCGGGGCGGTCGAATGACCAGGAGATTGAAAAAGACTGCGCCGTTCCCTGTTGCAGCCTGGTAGCCTTCACGACAAGCTTGTACTGCCCCGGGCCGGGCTGGTCCAGCGTGATCCATTCCGCATTGTTGAGGTGGTCGGCGCCCCGCCTGGCCGGTTGTTCCAGCGAATCAGGATGGGGGTTGAGGGTCCAGGGAAGAATGGTTTGTCCGGCGGGGGTGGTCAGGGTCAGGTCCAGATCGTTGACCAGGGCGGTTGCCGCCAGGGGGGCGGCGGCCGGGTCATTCCAGACCAGGGATACTTTTAGCTTTTCCGCCCCTGCCGGTACCTGGAGCATAAAGTCCATCGATTCCCCCTCGGCTTCCAGGGAGTCGATGATGAAATTCCCGGTGGAAATAACCGCCATGGACTTGAGGCCGTTGACGGCGCCGTAGCCGCTTTTGAAGTCGGGGCCTGCCGGACCGGCGTCGTCGGAAGCGGCAATCAGCGCCGATTTGATGAGGTCGGCGGGGGGCAGGCGGTTGTCGTGAAGCCGGCGGTATTGTTCCTGCAGCAACAGGCTCAAACCGGACACGAGGGCCGCGGCTTCGGATGCTCCCTGTCCGTGTGCGACCAGGTGCGGCAGCAACCGTCCGTCGAAGGCCGGCCCCCGGGAGCTGAAGCCGGCAATGGAGCCGTCGTTGTTCTGAGCGCCGACCACCAGGATATTCTTAGCTGTTTTAAAGCTGCCGGTGATATTGCCGAATCCCCGTTTGAGGTATTCGGTGCTTTCATCCCGGGTATCGCCCTTGTTTCCGGCCGACATGACGTGCAGCAGGTAGGGCAGGGCGTTGACGGTTGCATCAAATCCGGCGGACCGGACCCCGTAATAAGGTTCAAAATCCGTAGCGCCGTAGCTGTGGTTCTGCACGCTGATCCCGTATTCCGCATAAACCGGGATGGAGTCCGGGATCTGGGGATTTCCGGTGCAAAGGATCCGGACGCCTGGTGCAACCCCCCGGCCGAAATAGGAGGTGGCGCCCGAACCGCCGATGAGACTGGCCATGGCAGTGGTATGGTCCGATTGGTCAACGGCGGGATCGATGAGCCGGATCCGTCCGGTCAGGTCGGGATCGTTCGGGTCCGCGTTGAGTTCCTTGACGGAAACGGCGACGGCAGTTCCGGATAGTTCAGGGTACAGCGCCGCGAGAGGGCTGATCAGGTTGAGGTAAAAATCCTTGCTTTTGACGGAGGTCTCTTCAATAATGTCGGGCGGGAAAACCTCAATGAAACCGGCATCCGGGTTGGGCGCCGGCTTACCGGTTTCATCGGGCATGTTCGCATTGAAGCGGATTTCAGGCCGGATCGGATCATCGGTTTCTGGAACGGCCTTTTCACGGCAGTACAGAACGCTGCAGCCGGATCGCGTTGCCCGGCTGCCCTGCAGTGCCGGAGAAAGGATCACAACAGGGGCGGTCTGGCAAACGGTGAATAATGGAAGAAGGTTTGCAACAAAGAGAAAAGCGATCCGGATTGCGCCGTTCATTACTGGTCAATAATCATTAAAAAAAACGCAATCCCCGCAGACCGGCTGAACCGATCGGCGCGATCTGCGGGGAAAATGATCAATAGAGGTAGTTCAGGGCGGTCCGGTCGTAGTTTGACCACGTCGGCGCCTGACCGTTGGAGAAGCAGGCCCGCATCACGGAGGAGGCGTCGTTGCCGGTCGGCGTGCCGGGGATATTGACGGCGCCGTAGGGGTCGGCTCCTTCGCTGCCGCCGGTGCCGCAACTCAGGCTGCGGTTAAACCAGTCGGTATGCCGGAAACCGATGCAATGACCCATTTCGTGCATGATGACCCTGGCTACGGTATTTTCCTGGATATTGTTGAGGCCGCTGCCCAGGTTGACCGTATTGTACGGATTGCCGCCGGAAGTGGGGAAACCTGCGCTGGCCCCTGTGCTGGTGCCGTTGCGGCGTACAAGGATATCGTAGCTGCCGGAAGTGACCCGCTGGAAAACCAGTTTGAGCCCTTCGGAATTGTACCGGGCAATGGCGGTATTCAGCGCGTTGGACATTTTGGTGGACAGGTTGGTCGAACCCCTTACCCGGATGGTGCGGGTCGAACCCGGTACCGAGACGAGGTTGTAGGTGCGGTACTGTTCCAGTTCGGTACCGCCGTCAACGGTCAGATCGGTGAATTGTTCGAAGATCTGTTCTTCGGTCATGTGGAGGCAACCTTCGACGAGGTATCCGCCTTCGGGATCGACCTGGATGTCATCCGTTCCGAGGCCGATGACCTGCAGGCGGTTGATGACTTCGTCAGGGATGGTGGCGCCCTGGTCTCTGACCTCTTCTTTTTTGCAGGAGGTCATGAAAGTCAATGCGGTGCATGCAGCAAGCATAAAGGCGATGCGGCACAAATTGCGCATCTTGCGGTTTGTGGACATAAGAATAGGTTTATGGTTAAAAATAGTTGCCTATGGACAATAACCAATCCCTGTTCTGCTATACAGTTGAACAAAAAATAAAATGGAAAAAGCCGAAAAAATCAGTTCAAAATAAAAAATCGAGTGGGGTGTCGGAAGAAAGCGTGTTGTATGTTTTGCAACCTTTTCGAGCCGCTAATGCAAGATAAATAATTAATTTTTATTTGTGCAAGAAAAAAAATAGCGACACTATTATTTTTTTTATAAAAAATTGATTTATAGTATTTTACCAATTAATTTTTTCGACGAACGGCGGTTGTGCTGCCACATGTGCCGGACACCTCGGAGGTGTCCGACACATGTGGCGACCGGCCGAATCGAAAACCCTCAATTCGCCAGCTCATTGATCAGCACCACCTTGCCGAATCCGAGTTTGTTCAGTTTTTCCATTTGGGTGGCGGCGTCGCCCACTACGAGGTAGTACATGCGGTTGGGATCGAGGTATTGACCGGCGAGTTCCCTGATCCGGTCGAGGGTCATGTCCCGGACGACGGTTTCGCGTTGCCGGGCATAGTCGTACGGCCAGCCGAAGGCGCTGATGTTCTCCAGCATGCCCCGTTTGGCGGCCGGCGTTTCAAAGCTGCGGGCCTGACTTTTGATCAGGAAGCTTTGGGTGACCTCCAGGTCATTCTCGTTGAAATCCTTGCCGTAGTTTTCCAGGATTTCCTTCACCAGCGCAGCGGATTCGTAGGTCACATTCGACCGTACACCGCTTGAGATGGTGAAAGGGCCCCGGATGGCGGATCCTTCAAACCGGGAGTTGATGCCGTAGGTGTAGCCTTTGCCTTCGCGCAATTGCTGGGTGAGCTGGCTGGCAAACCCGCCGCCGCCGAGCCGGTAGTTCATCACCGTAGCCGGATAGAAATCCGCATCCGTGGCGGCCAGGGCGGGGTAGCCGAAGCGGAGAACGGACTGTTTGGCGCCGGGCACATTGTAGAAATAAACGACGGAATGCTCCGGAGCCGCCGGTACAACGACTTCCGGTATGGTCACCGGTTTGGCGGGCCAATTGGCGTCGAGCGCGGAAAGCGACGAAACCACGTCCTCGCGCCTGATATCCCCGACTACATGGATGGTGGTGACGGTAGGGGAGATGTTGGCGTCAAAATATTTTTTGAGGTCGTCCAGCGTAATGCTGTTCACCGAAGCCTCTGTGCCGGAAGGGTTATTGGACAGGATATTGCCGGCTCCGTAGATCAGCCGCCTGTATTCGTTGGCGGCTATGCTGTTGGGGTTGGAGGCCTGTTGCTGGATGTCGCTGACGGCGCTTTGTCTGGCCAGTTCGAATTCCTTTTCATCCCAGCGCGGCTCCAGCAGGATTTCCTGGACGAGGGCGATCACCTTGCCGTAGTTGCGGGCCAGGGTGCTGACCCGGACCGTAATGTCCTCCTCGCCGGCGTTCACGCTGATGGCGGCGCCCAGTTTCTCTATGGCTTCTTCCAGCTGGGCGGTGGTTTTGGTCTGGGTGCCTTTGGTCATCATTTCCGCCAGCAGGTTGGACACGCCGGTTTTATCCGGTTGTTCCAGCAGCAGACCGCCCCGGATCACCATGCTGACCTGCACCAGGGGCACCTCGTTGTTTTCGATACCGTAAACGCGCAGGCCCGAGGGCAACGCCTGTTCCCAGACATTGGGCACGGTGATCTCCGGCGCCTTACCGTACGGCGGCTCTACCGTCCGGTCGAAACTCGACGGGGTGCGCTCATAAGCCACCTCCTGGCTGAGGTCGAATTCTTCTTCCGCGCCTTCGACAATGGGTTCCTCCACCACATCCGCTTTGACGGAGCCTTCCAGTGCGAGCGGCAGCTGCCCTTTGGGTACAAAGCTGGTAGCGACAAAATGCTTCCCTTTGATGTACTGATCGTATACCCGTCGGACATCCTCTTTGGTTACGGCCAGGATATTTTTGACATCCTGGTTGATAAAGCCCGGGTCGCCCGCAAAGATCTGGTATTGAGCCAGCTGGAAGCCCTTGCCCAGTACGCTGGACAGGCCGTTGTAAAAGGCTGTTTCCTGGCCCGCTTTGATCCGCTCCAGGTCGTCATCGGAAATGCCGTCCTTTTCAAACCGGGCAAAGGCTTCGTTCACGGCTGCCATCACCTCGTCGAGGTCCTTGCCTTCGTAGGCCCGGATGCTGAGGATGTATTCTCCGGCCAGCTCTGATCCGTCGTGGTACATATCTACCCGGGCGGCCAATTGTTTTTCATCGACGATCACCTGGTTGAACGGCGCCTTTTTGCCTTGCGACAGGTAGTTGGCCAATACTTCCAGCGGATAGGAATCCGGATGGTATTGCGGCACGCCGGGCCAGGCCATGGTCAGCTCGGGCAGGCGGGCGAAGTTATCTTCATGGTACAGTTTTTTGGTTTCGGACAGTACGGCCGGCTTTTTTTCCAGCGGCGGCACATCCTCGCCGCGTTTGATCTCTCCGAAATATTTTTCAACCCACTGTCGGGCCTGCGCCGTATCGAAGTCGCCGGAAATGACCAGGGTGACGTTGTTGGGTACGTACCAGCGGCGGTAAAAATCCTTGACATCCTGGAGGGTTGCATTGTCGAGGTCCTCAAGCGAACCGATCACCTCCCAGTTGTAGGGGTGGTCGGCGGGGTAGAGGTTCTTGTCGATCACGTAAGAGGTGTGGCCGTAGGGCTGGTTGTCGACACCCTGGCGTTTTTCATTTTTAACCACCTGCTTTTCCTTGGCGAGCACGGGGTCGGTAACGGTATTGATGAACCAGCCGAGCTTGTCGGCCTCGGCCCAGATCATTTTTTCGAGGGCATCGTTGGGTACGGTCTGGAAGTAATTGGTCCGGTCGCGGCTGGTAGAGCCGTTGGCGCCGGAGCCGCCGATTCGGGCGCTCATCTTGTCGAGGCCGCCTTTGCCGAGGTTCTCCGATTCCAGGAACAAGAGGTGCTCAAACAGGTGCGCGAACCCGGTGCGGCCGGCTTTCTCCCGGGCAGAACCGACGTGCGAGGTCAGGGTCACGGCCACCACGGGGTCCGACCGGTCGATATGGAAAATGACCTGAAGGCCGTTGGGCAGCGTGAATTGTTCGAAGGGGACTTTGAAGTCCTGGGTGCCGGTTTCTGGTGCGGAGTTGCAGGAAAAAAGCGTTACAAGGAGAAGGCAAAAGAACAGTCGAATACTCATGATCGGATGGTTAAGGGTGATTTTGTTGCGCATATGGGCAAAGTTATCGAATTGAGGAATTTATTGGTTAAATTTGAGTAGCAATTAATTTTATGCAAATCCGTAATTGAATTTTATATTTGCATGAAATTTATTTATCGTGTTTATACATCGCCAAATAGAAGTCCGGATCCGTGAAATGTGCGAAAAATTTCCGGTCGTGTCCGTTACCGGGCCAAGACAATCGGGGAAAACTACCCTTTTGCGCGAGCTTTTTCCGGATTACCGGTATGTCTCCCTGGAAAATCCGGATTTGCAGGATTTTGCACTGGAGGATCCCCGCCGTTTTCTGGACACCTATGATCAACAAGTGATCTTTGACGAAGTGCAACGCGTTCCACATTTATTCAATTACCTGCAGGGAAAGGTAGATGAGGACCGGATTACAGGGCAATATATACTGTCGGGTTCACAGAATTACCTTTTAATGGAAGGGATTACCCAAAGCCTGGCAGGCAGGGTAGCGCTGTTTAAGCTGTTTCCATTTTCGTTTTCCGAATTGAGGAGTGTTGATCTAATGCCGAAAACGCTTGAAAAGGCCATTTTTCAAGGGTTTTACCCCAGGGTGTATGATAAGCAGTTGCTTCCCCGCGATTTTTATCCCAATTATCTGGAGACCTACGTCCAAAGAGATGTTCAGCAATTGACGGCTGTCCAGGACCTCCGTCTGTTCAGGAATTTTGTGCGGTTATGCGCTGGACGGATCGGGCAGCCGCTTAATTATCAAACGCTGGCTTCAGATACCGGCATTTCGCCGGTAACTGCCAAGGCCTGGATAGGCATCCTGGAAACTAGTCATATTATTTTCCTTTTGCCGCCCTATTTTCGAAATTTCGCCAAACGGATTTCCAAAACGCCTAAGCTCTATTTTTATGATGTCGGGTTTGCATCCAATTTGCTGGGCGTTGCTACGCCAGATGATTTAATTGCCCATTTTGCGAGAGGAAACCTGTTTGAAAACCTTATCATCGCAGAAATCGTAAAACAACGTTTCCAAACGGACTGGTCGCCGGATCTTTATTATTGGCGGGAAAGTAACCGGCATGAAATCGACTTGCTGACCGAGAGAAGTGGTAAAATTATAGCTGCGGAGATTAAATCAGCAGCTACCATTAATGCATCTTTTTTTGACAATCTGCAATTTTTTGAAAAACATGTCGCCGGGGAAATGGCGGTCGAATCATTTTTGATTTATGGTGGTTTGGAGCGGCAGGATCGGAGCGCAGCTTCGGTACGCGGATGGCAGGATTTGGGAGGGGTTTTTTAAATGCAAAATGTTCGGAAGGGCTGATTATCTTAACACGACCCTAACCAATCGTCGGTTGCCTTCCTAAACTTATGTTAAATGGCGCGGTCAACGGTAATCTTTTGCTGGGTTGCGGCATCAAATAGGTAGAAGCGTCTAGTTCGGCCTAGGCCTCGTCGAAAGAAATGGCCGCTTTGCCGTCAAGAATTTAGATTGACCCAAAACCAAGGACCATGAAAAAGTACTTCCAAACCCGCCTCGAAGCCATTGACTGGATCGCCGGTTATGTCGAGAATGAAGGCCAGTTCGAGGTACTGCGCGAACAATTGGAATTCAATTTCATCTATACGCAGACCTTTTTCCTCGACCTGGATGATCAGCCCGCTGAAGTCGCCTGGCTGGACAAGCGCCCGACTCCCGGTTACCTGCATTGATCACCGGCCCGCCTTTGGACCACCGCCCGTTCTTGCATCTAATTGTACGGCCCCTTCCAACGTGGGTGAATTTATTGAATAATTCCCATTGTATCATAATGATAAATTGTTATTTTTGTGCTTATTGGCAATTCCAAATAAGCAACCATGAAATCATTTCTGCTCCCAACACTCGCTTTATTTATTCCTTTTATTCTTTTTAGCCAACAACCCGATCTGGCCAAAGCGCGGGGTCTGGTCAGCAAGATGACCCTGGAAGAGAAGGCCCATATGGTCGTCGGGATGGGCATGCGGATGCCCGGCATGAATATGGGCGCCGGCCCGGTAGTGGGCCAAACCCTGGACAAGGTGCCCGGCGCCGCGGGAACCACGTTTGCCGTCGAACGGCTGGGCATCCCCAATGCCGTGTTGGCTGACGGTCCGGCGGGGCTGCGCATCCAGCCCTTCCGCGGTGAGGATTCCACCAAAACCTATTACGCCACCGCGTTCCCTGTCGGCACCTTGCTGGCCTCAACCTGGGACGTCGATCTGGTCGAACAGGTGGGTAAATCCATCGGCAATGAGGTCAGGGAGTACGGGGTGGATATCCTGTTGGCGCCCGCCCTCAATATACACCGCAATCCGCTCGGCGGCCGGAATTTTGAATACTATTCCGAAGACCCTGTTGTGAGCGGCCATATCACCGCGGCCATGGTCAACGGTATTGAAAGCAATGGGGTCGGCACTTCCGTCAAGCACTTTGTCGCCAATAACCAGGAAACCAACCGGAGTACCATCAATACCGTCGTCAGCGAGCGGGCCCTGCGGGAGATCTACCTGAAAGGGTTTGAAATTGCCGTCAAAAAATCGGAACCCTGGACCGTGATGAGCTCTTACAACAAGATCAACGGGGTTTACACTTCCCACGACCCGGAACTGCTGACTACGATCCTGCGCGATGAATGGGGGTTCAAAGGGCTGGTGATGACCGACTGGTTCGGCGGCACCGACCCCGTCGCTCAGATGAAGGCCGGAAATGACCTGATCATGCCGGGCACCCCTCCGCAGGTAGACACGATTTTGAACGCGGTCAGGTCGGGCCGGCTGGACGAAAAAGTCCTGGATGAGAACGCAGCCCGGATCTTGGCGGTACTCATGGAATTGCCCACGTTGAAGGGGTATCCTTTTTCCGATCGCCCCGACCTGGAGGCGCACGCCACGGTTGCCCGGGCAGCTGCGGCTGAGGGTATGGTCCTGCTCAAGAATGAGGGGCAGGCGCTGCCCTTGGCCAAGGGTATTACCAGGGTGGGCGCCTTCGGCAATACTTCGTACGACTTCATCGCGGGCGGTACGGGCAGCGGCGACGTGAATGAGGCATACACCGTTTCTTTGGCCGAAGGATTGTCGAATGCCGGGTACGTCATGAATGCGGACCTGAAAAACAAGTACGAAACGTATATTCCGGAAGCCAAGGCCAAACGCCCGCCGACGCGGTTCTTTTTCGAATTGCCGGCGCCGATCGCGGAAATGCCGGTAGACGTTGGGACCATTGAAAAGGCCGTCCAGGAAACGGATATTGCGTTTATCACCATCGGCCGCAACGCCGGGGAATTCCAGGACCGGAAAATAGAGGACGATTTTCTGCTGACCGAAGCGGAGCAAGCCCTGATCAGGGAGGTCTCGAAAGCCTACCATGCTGCCGGCAAAAAAGTGGTCGCCATCCTCAATACCGGCGGCGTGATCGAAACAGCCTCCTGGCGCGACCAGGTAGACGCGATCCTGCTGGCCTGGCAGGGTGGGCAGGAAGGCGGCAACGCGGTGGCGGATATCCTGAGCGGCAAGGTCAATCCGTCGGGCAAGCTGGCCACCACCTTTCCGGTGAAATATGAGGATGTGCCCTCTGCCAAAAACTTCCCGGGTCGCGAACTGCCGGAGGATAATCCCGGAAGCGCCCCCCAAAGTCCGCTGCGGGGCAAAAAATCGGAGGTGGTTTATGAGGAGGGCATTTACGTCGGTTACCGGTATTACAGCACCTTCGGGGTAGCGCCGGCCTTCCCGTTCGGGTTCGGACTGTCGTACACCCAATTCAGGTACAGCGGTGCAAAACTGAGCAATTCGGATTTCAAGGGCAATATGGAAGTCTCCGTTGATGTGGCAAATACCGGTAAAACAGCCGGCAAGGAAGTGGTTGAGCTATATATCAGCGCCCCGTCGGGCAATCTGGACAAGCCCGCGCTAGAGCTCAAAGCCTTTGCCAAAACGCGGCTGTTGAAACCGGGTGAGAAGCAAACGCTGAAGTTTACGCTCCGGCCGGAAGATCTGGCCTCATTTGATACAGACCGGTCGGCCTGGGTAGCCGCCGCCGGGAATTACGCCGTGAAATTCGGCGCTTCGGCAGCGGATATCCGCCAAACGCTGGATTTTGGCCTGACCAAGGAAATCGCAGTGGAAAAAGTGCACAAGGTGCTGGCGCCGAAAGTGCCGATCGCAGAAATGAAAAAATAAGGGCATAGGTTTGGTTGTCGGCCGGTGTTGGGATTGGGAGATTGGCCGGCCGGCCCTTCTTTAGAGCTTGTTTGGACTTTAGTAACTGGTCTGCAAATGTCACTTTTCCGCTTATGCTGCGTTGCAGAACCGGGCTTCATAGCTTAGGCTATGATCCCGAACCTGCGCCTTGCCTAAGCGAAAAATTGACTATTTTCGACATAGCGACCAAAATCCAAACAAGCTCTTAGTATTACTTTTATTGGTTAATATGGGTGGGGAAAAAATGCCCGCCCTTCCGCCACCACTCTCGGGTATACGTGCGAGGCCCCGGTAAGAGCCTGTCAGTTCCTATTTCCAGCGCGCGGAATGCAATAATTGTCGTTCAGGTTGATAAACCCGTTATGTTCATGGAATTTAATACGGTGTAAATATAAATTATATTTTTTAAAAATAAAAATTTTAAGCTAAAAAGTTTGATAAAAGTTTTACTTCAGGCAACATCCATGAGGTTTTCGCTTGATAAAATCACCTTCCCGTCCTCTCAAAACCTTCCAGGAACCCTGCCTGTTTCCAGTCGCTGTCCGGGATCGTTCAGAATTTTGTGTCAACCGGATTTTTAACACGCGCAGCGTGATGAAAATCAAAGCTTTGCGTCTTACAAAGACCTTGTTGTTCAAAGGGGCTGGGATGTTCCTCCGCGCACGCGTACAAAGAGACGATTACCCTGTGCCTTCCCGAAAAGGTCGCGAAAAATTGACTGATTGCAAATATCCGGCCTCTTTGCGCGAAAACACTATTTTGAACAGTCTCCCCCGTCCGCCGAAGTCTCAACGACGGCGGGCGCCATCCAGTATCTAGCCTCCGGCATCCAGGATCCAGTATCCAGCCACCAGCCTCCCCCGTCCGCCATAACGCCCAAGAGCGACGGCGGGCAGCATCAAAAAATCATCTCCTTCACCTTCCCCGCATACCCCCGGCTAACATGCACCGTGTCCCCATTGCTCAGCCGGATATCAAAGGTGTGGCCCTCCCGGAAAATCTCGGCAATGGCATCCAGGTTGATGATCGTTGACCGGTGTACGCGCATGAACTGTCGCGGCGATAGCTTCGCTTCCAGCTGGCCGATGCCGTATTGGCTGAGAAATGCGCCTTTCCCGGTGATCAACTGGCAGTAGTCGCCGTCGGCTGCAACCTGGATGATTTCGGCCACATTGATGGCGACCAGCCGGTTGCCCTTGCTGACCAGGATCTTGTTGGGAAACCCGCCGGCAGCTTCATCCACCAGCTGCTGCGTGAGGTTGCGCAATCCGTTCTGAGATTGAGGCAACCTGTTCAGCAGGCGTTGTATAGCTTCCCTGAACCGTCCCCTGGTATAGGGTTTCAGCAGGTAGTCAACAGCGTGCAACTCGAATGCCTGTAAGGCGTATTTGTCAAAGGCGGTCGAAAAAATGACCAGCGGCAATTCTTCCAGATGGGCCAACACCTCCAGCCCGGAGAGTCCCGGCATTTGAACGTCCAGGAAAATGATCTCCGGCCGCATCTCCCGGATGCCACGAATAGCATCCACACCGTTGTTGGCCTCGCCGACAATGATCAGATCGGGATAGTCGCCCAGGTATTCCCTGAGCAGTTGCCTGGCCGGGGCCTCATCGTCAATGAGCACTACTTTTTGCATAAGTCGGGTGATTTGGAATGCTAAACGTGATCCGGGTGCCGCGCGGTTTTACATCGGAAATATGGAGGTCGACCCCGTAGGTCAGGGCCAGTCTTCGCCTTGTATTGTAAAGGCCTACGCCCGTACCATTAGGGTTTTCCAGTTTATCTGGCGGTATGCCGGTTCCTGTATCGGAGATCTCAATGGCCAGCTGGTCGCCCGCCAGATGTGCCGACAGCTTAACATCGCCGCCTTCCACCAACGGCCCGATGCCGTGACGGACCGCATTTTCCAGCAGCGGTTGCAACAGCATGGGCGGTACCGGACAATCCTCCGCCAGCGGATCGATGTCAAAATGGACCCGCAGCCGGTCGCCGAAACGGGCTTCTTCCAGCTTCAGGTACTGCCGGACAAAGCTCAACTCCTCCCGGAACAGTACCAATTCCTGCCTGGAAGCCCATACCTGATAGCGGAACAGGTCGGCCAGACTGGCCACCAGTTCCCGGGTGGCTTCATGCCCGGGAGGCACCGAAGCATTGATCGTATTGAAGGCGTTGTACAGGAAATGGGGATGCAGTTGGGCTTTCAGCGCCGAAAGCTCGTTTTGAAGAGCCGTCTCCCGCAATTCAGCCTGGTGCAACTGCGCGGTTTGCAATCGTTGGTAATAATCGTAGGCATGGAAAATGCCGAATTCCAGTACGTAGAACAGGGTAGGGATGTAAATGTCCCACCATTCCGCCGAACCCCATAAATGTCCAAGGCCCAACGCCCGGCAACACAGGTAATAAACCTGCTGCCATCCCTTTGCAAAAAGCGGCGCCAGCACAAGATGCAGCAGCAGCTTTCGCCACAGGGGCCACCCTTTCAACATCCGGAACAACAACAGCCAGATGAGCCAGGTGAATGCTCCCTTCAGGCTGTAATCCAATACGATCTGCCATTTATAATAACTCTCGCCCACGGATTCGCCCGTCGACCAATGGATGGCCAAAAAATAAAAAAAGGCAAACACAAAGTAAAAGCCGAGCAAAAGCAAATGCTCGACACTGAAAAGGCGTTTTATGCTGATGTGCAATTTCATTCTTTTGAAACATAGAAAGGTCGAAGATCACGGCATTTTTGCAGCCCCTCACATCCTGAAAGTATGCGGGCATCCTCATAATTAACCTGATTTCCGGCCATAACCCCTGCAAGTTGCGAAAATACCGGTGATCATCCCAGCAAATTCCGACGAACCGCCATACCCGGGGATGAACAGCCATTTCCCGCCATTTGTCGGCCTATTTGGCCGTTTATCGAAAAAAAGTGGTGGGGCCGTGTAACCTCCTTTACCTTTGTACGGTCTTAAATTTAATAGAATAATCACCTGACTTATGAAAAAATTGTTCACCCTATTGGTGGCCATGGCGGCCGCTACCTTTGCCTTTTCCCAAGCTTCCCTCCAGGGTTCAGTCAAAGATGCCGGCGGCAAACCGGTTGACTACGCCAACGTCATCCTCCACGCCGCCACCGACTCCTCGATCGTTAAGGTTGAATACACCAAAGAAGACGGCTCTTATGCCATGAAAGGCCTCCGGGCCGGCGAATTCTGGCTGGAAGTGAGCTACGTGGGCCTGCCGACGTTCAAATCGGAATCCTTTGTGCTGGCTGCCGATGAAAACAAGCAACTGCCGGAGATCGCCTTGAAAGCCGCTTCTGCCGAGTTGTCCGAAGTGACCGTAACGGCTAAAAAGCCCCTGGTGGAAGTGCGGCCGGATATGACGGTCTTCAACGTGGAAGCCGCCGTAAACGCGGTCGGCAATGACGCCCTTGAGCTGATGCGCCGCGCCCCGGGTGTGGTCGTCGACAACAATGACAACATCATGCTCCTGGGTAAAAGCGGTGTCCGCATCTTCATCGACGGCAAACCCTCGCCGCTGAGCTCGTCGGACCTGGCACAGTTCCTGCGTAACATCCAGGCCACCGAGATCGAAGCCATCGAAGTGATCACCAGCCCGAGCGCCAAATACGAGGCCGAAGGCAACGCCGGCATCATCAATATCCGGATGAAAAAGGATAAGAGCCTCGGTACCAACGGTAACCTCGACCTGGGGTACAATGTCGCCATCCACTCCCGGTACAACGG
This sequence comes from Lewinellaceae bacterium, assembly GCA_020636325.1. Taxonomy (GTDB): domain Bacteria; phylum Bacteroidota; class Bacteroidia; order Chitinophagales; family Saprospiraceae; genus JACJYC01. The sequence goes on along the minus strand of JACJYC010000015.1, from coordinate 30,135 downwards.
CTCTGTCGGTCTTAACCACCGCAACAAGGACTTCAACCTGTTCGGAAAATATTCCTACAACGAAGGGAACAACATGAGTTTCCAGGATTTTCTCCGGATCCAGAACAATACCTATTTCGAACAGCACGCCCGCCAGCGTTGGGGATGGACCAACCACAACTTCCGCGCCGGCGCCGACTTTTTCATCAACAAGCAAAATACCATCGGCGTATTGGCCACCGGCTTTATCGGCGATTTTACCTCCGTCAGCAACAGCTCTACGGACATCAGCAACAACACGACAGGTGAAAACCTTCAGAAGCTGCTTGCCCGTTCTGAAAACGCCGGCGACAACAACAACATCAACCTGAACACCAACTACCGGTTCGACAACGGCAAAGGCAAGACCCTGAATGTGGACGCCGACTACGCCCGTTTCCGGAATACCCGCGACAGCTACCAGCCCAACCGCTATTTCGATCCCTCCGGCCAGAACCTGCTCGACGAGGTCATCTTCGGCATCAAATCGCCTACGGATATCGACCTGATGTCGCTCAAACTGGACCACGAACGCCCGCTTTGGGGGGGGCAGCTGGCCACCGGCGCCAAGGTCTCCTACGTCGTGACCGACAACAATTTCGGTTTCTACAACTATGTCGACGGCGAATCCCAGTACGACCCGATGCTGAGCAACCGGTTTGAATACACCGAGAACATCAACGCCGTTTACGCGCAGTACAACCGCAAACTGGGTGAAAAGACGAACCTGCAGGCCGGCCTTCGCCTGGAGCACACCCACTCCATCGGCGACCTGACCAGCGAGCAGCAAACCGGCAACGACAAGGTGACCCGCGACTACGTCAACCTGTTCCCCAGCGCCGGTATCAGCCGCCAGCTCGACCCCAAGAACAGCATCCGCCTGGGCTACAGCTACCGCGTCGACCGGCCCCGCTATCAGGACCTCAACCCGTTCGAATTCCGCCTCGACGAGCTGACCTTCCAGAAGGGCAACCCGTTCCTGCGGCCGCAATACACCCACAATGTGGAGTTGACCCATACGTTCAACTACCGCTTCAACACCACGCTGAGTTACGCCTACACCACCGACCTGATGAGCCAGATCACGGATACCCTGTCCGGCAAACGGGCCTTCATCAGCCAGCAAAACCTGGACAACCAGAAGGTGATCAGCCTGAATTTCAGCGCGCCGTTCAGCATTGCCAAGTGGTGGAACGTGTTTGCCAACGCCTCCGTTTACAACACCACCAACAAGGCCTACTTCGAAGAAGGCAAGACCGTGGACATATCCCGTACCTCGTTCAACATCTACCAGCAGCACACCTTCACCCTGTCCAAAGCCCTGACCTTTGAAATGTCGGGTTGGTACAACTCCCCCGGCATCTGGGGCGGCAACTTCGCTTCCGACGCCATGTGGGCTATGGATGCCGGCCTGAGCGCCAAGGTATTGCAGGGCCGTGGCCGGTTCAAGGTTTCCGTTTCCGACATCTTCATCAGCCAAAGGTGGCGCGGCGTCAACAATTTCGGCGATCTCTATATGGATGCCAGCGGCGGTTGGGAAAGCCGCCAGCTGCGCGCCAACTTCAGCTACAGCTTCGGCAACCAGAATGTGAAGCAATCGCGTCGACGCCAGACCGGCATCGAAGACGAGAAGAACCGCGTGGGTTCCGACAACAGCAATTAGCGCCTTCAGCGCTAATTGCCGTAAGGGCAACCCTTGTGGTTGCCCCACCCTTGTGGTTGCCCCCCCTTGTGGTTGCCCCCCCCAAACCGGCAGACCCGAATTTTTCGGGTCTGCCGGTTTTTTTTTGCGCGGCTGGCCTTTAAATGGGACGATCCTCCCCTGCCCCCTCCTGAGGGTGTGTCCTCCCCCTGCCTCCTCCCGAGGGGGATACGTACACTTGCAACTTGAGAATTAGAATGATCTGCCATTATTCCCGTTGGAACCTCTGCGCCTGAAACCCCAATTTGGGCACAATGCCGCTCCGGAAATCCACAACGTTGAGTTTGTCACACCCTCCCAAGCGAGCTATTTCCCCCGACGGCGGAGGATAAAGGGGGTGGAAAATCCCGCCGGGCGCCTGCACTAAAGCTTCTGCGACAGCGTGCGTGGGAATAAGGGGGTGGAAAACCTCCTTTATCCCCAATTCAAAACCCGGAAATCCTCAAATTTCCTTATTTTTGAAAACACCAAACACCCAACCCCATGACTCAACGCGCATCTGCTCAAAACAACTATTGTTATAACAAAAAATTGCAACCGTTCGCCAATCGCCTGCGAAAGAGGATGACAAAAAGCGAAGCCTGCATGTGGAAGTATTTGTTGTCCAACAAAAAAATGAAGGGCTACGCCTTCCGCCGCCAACGCCCTGTCCTGAACTATATCGCCGATTTCATGTGTAAGGAACTCCTCCTCATTATCGAAGTGGACGGCATTATACACGATAGTGAAGCGGCCCAAATGAAAGATAAAAAACGGGATAAAGACCTGGAAGCAGTCGGATTCACTGTCCTCCGTTTTTCAAACTGGGAGGTCCTGAACCGAATGGCAAATGTAGCAGTGATGATTGGCGAATGGATTGATGGGAATGCTGGTGAGTCATCACCTTCAGGCAGCGAAGTCTAAGGATGCAATGGACACAAGTCGAAGGTATGGCGGGAAGCTCTTGGTTGGAAACATGAGGAAGGGGTTGTCCTGCCCCCTTCAGAGCGGTGTGTCCTCCCCCTGGCTCCTCCTGAGGGGGAAACGCTCACTTGCAGGATGGGAATAAAATAAAAGGTTATTGTTCCTGTTGGGAACTCCTGCGCCTGAAATTCCAATTTGGGCACTATGCCGATTCGTAAGCACACAACTCTAAATTTACCAAACCGTCCCAAGCGAGCTATTTCCCCCGCCGGCGGGGGATAAAGGGGGTGGAAAATCCCGCCAGGCGCCTGCGCTAAAGCTTCTGCGACAGCGTGCGGGGGATAAAGGGGGTGCCTGCCTGCGCGCCGTCGCCATAGGCTTCGGCCGCCGGAGACCGGTCAGGCAGGGAAGCCCATTCAAGTATTTTCCCAAATCCCGAACCCGCCAATGACCGTCAATTCCTGGCCTCTTTGCGGCGGACCGTCAATAATGGGCATGGCCCGCCCGATCAATTCCCGGACACCCGGTACTTTCAACGAGTTGTCGTGGTCTTCCTTGGTATCCCAGATCTCCGTTATCCAAACGGCGTCCGGTTCGCTGTCGTCCCGGCTGATGGCATACAACCGACAGCCTTTTGCAGTAGCAACCATTGCTGCAGCTTCCAGCAAAATATCAGCCAGTTTTCCGCCATTACCGGCCGTCGCTTTCAATTTTCCGTGTAATCCGTATCGGTTCATGTTGTTATTTAAGGTTGCTGCAAGATAGGGAATTGGGGTGAATTGAGGAACCGGGGAATTGAGGAACTGAGGAACTGAAGATTCGAGGATTCGAATCAACCATGCGTGCCGCGTGGCAGGCCAAATTAACGAGTACGAAGGGATAGACTGAGCAAAGCCGAAGTCTCCATGACTAAAGGGAATGAGACTGTTCAGAATTTTGCGTCAACCTGATTTTTAACACGCGCAGCGTGATGAAAATCAAAGCTTTGCGTCTTGGCGCGAAAACACTATTTTGCACAGCCTCAAGGGAATAATCACCTCCCGGCCGCCGTAGTCACGCCATCCGCGTGACGGAGAAGGTAAATCAACAAATTATCGAATCAACAAATCAACAAATCAACAAATCAACAAATCCCCAAAACACCAAAAATCCTTTTCTTTACCCAAAAATCCACCAATGCTCGATCAACTGGAAGAACTTGAGGCCGTCGCCCGCACGCTCGAACCAACCGCTGATCTCCGATCCGAAATACAAAACCAGGCTTTCGAATACACCGGCCAATTCATCGAATCCCTGGCGCAAAGACCGGGTTTTATCCAGGCGGATTGTCCCAATTTGTCGGCCCTCCAGGTCACCGAACAAGGCAAGCCTTTCGAAGAGCTTCTGGCGCTTTTGCGCGACGAGGTCAATAACGCGGGCATCAACCCCGCTTCCGGCTGCCACCTCGGCTATATTCCCGGGGGCGGGTTGTGGGCGAGTTCGGTCGGGGATATGCTGGCCGCCGCCACCAATCGCTATGCGGGCATCTTTTACGCCAGCCCGGGTGCCGTATTGATCGAGAACCAGATGATCCGGTGGCTGTGCTCGCTGGTCGGATATCCATCCACGGCCCACGGGAATCTGACCTCCGGCGGCTCCATTGCCAACCTCATTGCGATTCAGGCGGCCCGGGATGCCCACGGGATCTGTTCCGCAAATGTGCGGCAGGCTGCGGTTTATTTCACTGCCCAGGTCCACCATTGTGTCCACAAAGCGCTGCGCATTACAGGGCTCCACGAGGCCATCCAGCGGGTCATCCCGATGAACGATCACTATCAAATGGACACGGCAGCCTTGGAGGTGGCCATGAAAAAGGACCGGGAAGCCGGCTTGACCCCGTTCATGGTCATCGCTTCCGCCGGTACCACCGATACCGGAGCCATCGATCCGCTGGATGCCGTAGCCGGTCTTTGCGAACAATACGGCGCCTGGTACCATATTGACGCAGCCTACGGCGGATTTTTCCTGCTGCTGGATGAATACAGGGAGAAATTCCGGGGAATCGACCGCGCAGATTCTGTCGTGATGGACCCCCACAAGGGCATGTTTTTACCCTATGGCTCGGGCGCCGTGCTCCTGAAAGACGCGCAAAAGCTCATCGCCGCCAATACCCACCAGGCGGCCTATATGCAGGACGCTTACGGCCTCGACGAGATCAACCCGGCGGATTGCGGTCCGGAACTCTCCCGTCCTTTCCGCGGACTGCGCATGTGGCTGCCCCTCCACTTGCACGGGGTTGAGCCGTTCAGGGCGGCCTTGCGGGAAAAAGTGTTGCTGTGCCGTTACTTCCACGAAGAGATCCAAAAAATGGGCTTCGAAACCGGCCCTTTTCCCGAATTGTCCGTCACCATGTTCCGCTATCCTGGCAAGGACCCGGAGGTTTTCAATCGCAAGCTCATGGACCTCCTCCACGCCGACGGCCGGGTATTCTTTTCCTCCACCCAGGTTGACGGCCGGTTCTGGATCCGCTGCGCCGTTTGCAGTTTCAGAACCCACCTGGCCGAGATCCGGATAGCTTTGGACATGATCGGGGAATGTGTGGCAAATCTGATTTGATAAAAATTAGTTTAAAATATTTGAATTTAAAAACTTATTTTTTATATTTGTGCATTCGAAGTAGCTTATCTTTATTTAATCCTCGTCGATCTACCCGAATTCCCGGGCCGTCATCGAAGTCATCATCCAATTTTTTGCCGGCAAAGCGCGGTCATTAAGCCGTTGTTGAGTTTTCCTGTGCATTCAGCCAACGGGTTGAAAACGGGCAATCTATGCCTTGCACTGATGGGAAACAACCGGCATCGAGGTCGGCAGGCCGGCGGGTGGGTTCCCGCCCCCCGGGCTTTAGCCCGGCTTTGTCCGGCTGGCAACTCCCCAAAGAAGCCGGAAGAATCGAAGAACCGAACGTCAAACCTACAAAAGAAACGCAAAAATTCCAGAGGATCCGAAGAACTGAAGAATGGAAGAATCCACCCCCCGCGGGCTGCCGGAGCATAAGCAAATGAAGCAAACCTCGAAAACCAAGTGTGGATCCAAAACTTAATCACGAACCGGAGAAAGCAAATCCTCATTCCAAAAATAAATCACAATTCATCTCGGTATCATCCACCACCGCGCCCCGCTTCCGGTAAAAGTCAATTGCCCGTTCATTCCACCTGGATACCTGCCAGCGCACTTTCTTGCATCCAGATTCCCGGCCGATCCCGATCACCGCTTCCAACAACCGGGCGCCGACCTGCCGGCCCCTGTACGCCTCCGGCACGTAAAGGTCGTCCAGGTAGATGGCCTTGCCCGTCCAGGAGTAATATGCCGGAAAGAATGTGGCAAACCCGATGATCCGGCCGTCCGCTTCCGCCACCAGGCAATTGAAGGATTCCCGCTCGGCTATCATTTGCTCGACCGTAATGGTCACTTTCTCCGGTGTTCGGATAAATACCGCAAATTCCATTATCAGTCGATGAACCGCAGCAAAATCTTCAACCGTCGCCTTCCGGATATTGACCTCCATGCTTGATGTATTTCTGTTGGATCGAAGTCTGAGGAATTGTCTCCTTCGTCCCACTTGTGCTGGGACAATGGCAACCGGTGGAGGAATTGAGAAAACCCAAACCCCCATCAGCCGCCTTGGCTCCAGGCGAGGGTAAATAGTGAGCCTGTTCAAAATAGCGCTTTTATGTAAAGACAAAAATGTGCAAATATTTGATTTTAAATATATTACGCGTGTTAAAAACCTGGTTGATACAAAATTCTGAACAGTGCCAAACATTCATAATGCCCTTACGATAGCCAAACCATTCAGGTTCGGCTTTATTTTACCACATTAGGCACATAAGTTCACATCAGTTTTTATTGCAATTGCGCCTTTGGGCAATCGCCAGGTCGGTCACAGAAGCTTGCCACGCTTTGCGTGGTCCCGCTATGCTCCCTCCTCGCGCCTTGCCTGTCGAAAAAATAGCCTCCCGAAACTATGGTGCTACTTAAATTTCGCGCCACTAGTATCCAGCCCCCAGCATCCAGCCCCTAGTATCCAGCATCCAACCCCCAGCATCCTCCGTCCGCCATAGCTCCCCAAGAGCGACGGCGGGCATCCCCCGTCCGCCAAAGCTTCAGGCGACGGCGGGCAGCATCCAGCATCCCCCGTCCGCCAAAGCCTCAGGCGGCGGCGGGCAGCATCCAGCATCTAGCATCCAGCATCCAGCATCTAGCATCCAGTATCTAGTATCCACCCCCCAGTATCCTCTTCAACTCCTCCAGATTCCCCTGATTATCCGGCATCTCAATCGCGTCCAGCACGTTCTCTTTCTCCTGCTTCGTGATGTGAAAAGAAACAGACGCCTGGATTTTGTTCTCCTCGCCCGGGTGGTACAGGAAGCGCAGCACTTCAAAATTCTCCGTACCCAGCAGGTCGTAGATGAAGCCGAGGCTGTTGTCGTGCTCAAATTCCTGCAGGACCAGCACCTTGCCGGCAATCCCGATCGGGTTGAACAGCGATTCGATGATGCCTTTCTTGCCGCTGGGGTTGATCTTTTCGATCTTTTCGGAGCTGCAGATCTGCATCAGCACCACACCGCTGGTATTCTCCCTGATCCAGTCCTTGAAGACCTGTATGAACCGGGTGGCCGACGTGATGCCGTAGTTGTCGAGGAAGCCCGCGTCCATGACCTCGACTTCCGGGCGGGACGGCAGGTGCACATTCGGCAATACGTACGGGTAGGTGGAATTCATCCGAAGGGCGGTCAGGAAACGCAGGTTCTGAGCGCCGTTCCCGGCAAACAGCCAGCCGAAGTCCACCGCGTCCACTTCCACTGAATTGTGGCGGATCATCCCCACCGGCGGGATCATCATATAGGAAACGCCCTGCGGGGAAATGATCAGCCGGCGCCCGTCGTTAACCACCGAAGGGGTCAGGAACAGCATCGGAATGCTGCCTTCCGCCTCCGGCTCGCGGTAGGCCTTCAGGGGTTTGTCGAGCAAATTGCCGGTGTTCTCGTTCAACTGCTTTTCATAGATATAGGCCCGGTCTTTGTGGTATTGCTCGTCATTGTATTCGAAAGTCGACCAGGGCAGGAAAAAATCGTTGGATACGATGGTAAAAGCAATGGAATTGAGCAGATCCCTTGAAATATGGTTGATGTAAGCCGGATCGTAAAGGTCGATTTGCTCGCCCAGTTGTTTTTGCCGGTAGAGCTCCCGGAGGTACGACATCCCGATCATGCCCCCGGATGCGCCGGTGATCAGCACGGTATGATCCAGCAGTTTGCCGCCGGTCAGACTGTCCGCCGTTTGAGCTACTTTCATCGTCCAGACTGCCGCTTTAAGTCCGCCGCCGCTGGCGCAAAGGATCACCATCCTGGGCTTCTCACCGGGTTGGGTCGTGACCCTTCTTTTCCAGTTTTCGAGTATGGAAACGGTTGCCCGCTTGTCCTTTTCAACCTGATCCGAAAAGCAGATGCTTTGCAGGGATTCGTAGGTGTAGGGCGCGGGATCGGCCTCGTAATCCATGCCGTACGCCCGGTTGGGATGCTTGAAGGTATCAAACCGGGTAAAAAAATTCACCGCCAGCAGGATCACCACCATCATCGTGACCCGCCAACCCGTGAACCAGTACGCGATGGCGCCGGCTACGGCCACAAACACGCTCAGCATAATGAAAACACTGGCGCCGGCCGGTATCAGAAAAGGCTTGTAGTCGATCAGATACCCCAGCGACAACAGCAGGATCATCGTGATCAGTTGCATCAGTAGGGCATTCAGGTGGTTCTGCCGGAAAATATTCATCAGCAGCTTGCTGTCATAGTGGGCTACGCTCCTGACGATGCGCGGGCGGCAGGCTTCGGTCAGGTACGTGGCCACTCTCCAACGGTTGCGGTCCTGTTTGATATAGTCCAGGTCCACTTTCCGGCTGCCCGGGGCGATCGCCGGATCCAGGTTGGGCGGCAAAACGGGCCTTTTCTTCTTGTGGTAATGGGAGATATCCTTGTTGGTGAAATGGAAATAGAAGGAATACAGGAAAATGATGGTCAGGGCCCCGCAGATCAGGCCCAGCACGTTCAACAGGATCACCGAAGCCGGCAAATGCTCAAAATGCGCCTGAAACCGGATCATCGTGATCAGGTAGAACAGGAAAAAGACCAGGGGGATCACCGCATTGTTGATGCAGAATTTGGTGAACGGCCTGGACAAGGATGCCAGAAACGGGAAATAATGCGCCGTCAGCAGGTAGGTCGTGAGGTTCCAGCTCATGAAGAAACTGCCGTACGCCAACCCCAGAAAATAGAAACTGTAGAAATTGACCTTGTCCAGGTATTCGGGATCAAGAAAGAGATACGGCAAGCCCAGGCGTTGGCCCAGGTGGCCGGAGATCATGGCCGCCAGAAACAACCATATGCCCAACAGGAACAGGTGGTTGCGCAAATGCAACACAACCAGTTGGAGCGGGAAAGAGTAAAATATGTCACGGTGCCATTTTCTCATGTAAAACCGGGTCCTGAATGACTAACGTCCCAAAGGTACGCAAAGCTGTATGGAAATCCGGATTCGACCGGATTTGTCGGACCTGATCGGATTGAACCCGCACTAAAGTGGGGTTGTTCTTTTATTTCTGACTAACTTTGCGGCGCTTTAAAAACAAATATATGGATATAGCTGTAGTCGGTACCGGATATGTCGGATTGGTGACGGGCACCTGTTTTGCTGAAACGGGCAACCATGTCATTTGCGTGGATATCGATGTCAACAAGGTCAATCGCCTGAAGAATGGCGAGATCACCATTTACGAGCCGGGCCTGGACACCTTGTTCGAACGGAATACCCGCCAGGGCAGGCTCCACTTTACCACCGACCTGGCCGAGGCAGTGGCCAAAGCCAGGGTCATCTTCCTGGCCTTACCCACCCCGCCCGGCGCCGACGGCTCGGCCGACCTTTCCTACGTGCTTCAGGTAGCCGAACACCTGTCCCACCTGATCGAGGATTACAAGGTCATCGTGGACAAAAGTACGGTGCCGGTTGGCACTGCGGAAAAGGTGGAGGCCATCCTGGTCAGGAACCTCAGTCACGACCTGTTCGACGTCGTTTCCAACCCGGAATTCCTGCGCGAAGGCGTGGCGGTGGACGACTTCCTCAAGCCCGACCGCGTGGTGGTCGGCACCAAATCGGACCGGGCCAAAAAGATCATGCAGGAGCTGTACGATCCTTTCGTCCGGCAAGGTAACCCCATCCTGTTCATGGATGAACGCTCGGCCGAAATGACCAAATACGCGGGCAACGCCTACCTGGCTACCCGCATCACCTTTATGAACGAGATCGCCAACCTCTGCGAAAGGGTAGGGGCCAACGTGGACCATGTCCGCCTGGGGATCGGCGCGGATACCCGCATCGGCAAGCGGTTCCTCTTCCCGGGGGTGGGCTTCGGCGGGAGTTGTTTCCCAAAGGACGTCCAGGCGCTGGCCAAAACCGCCCGCGACCATGACTACCCGTTTCAGATCCTCAACGCCGTGCTGGAGGTCAACAACGTTCAGCGCGTCGTCCTCGCCGAAAAGATCAGCCGCTTTTTTGACGGCGACCTGGCCGGCAAGACCATCTCCGTCTGGGGCCTGGCCTTCAAACCCAATACGGATGATATCCGGGAAGCCCCGGCCTTGTACATCATCGACAAATTGCTGGAGGCAGGCGCCGTCGTCAAGGCGTTCGACCCGGAAGCCATGGCCAATGTCAGCGCTATTTATAAGGACCGCATCCAGTTGGTCGGCGACCAGTACGAAGCCCTGATCGGGGCCGACGCCCTGGCCATCGTCACCGAATGGAGCGTATTCCGGACGCCCAGTTTCCAGGTGATGAAAGAGCTGATGAACCAGCCGGTCATCTTCGACGGGCGCAACCTGTACGACCTGGATCGCCTTCGGGAATCGGGTTTTTACTACGAAAGCATCGGTCGTGAAAAGGTCTCCAAAGAGGTTTCTTCTTCAATTCCGCGTTGAGGATGTACCGAATCGCATGATTTTGCGTTTCTTCTTTGAAAGCTTTTTAACATGAACCGGATTACATTCTATCTGACCCTTTTATTCCTTTCAACGATCGGCCTGACAGCCTGTAGCAGCGGAGCCGGCCCAAAAGAAGCCGATGCGGAGGAGGCAGCAGACGATGCGGGCGGGGCCCAAACCGAAATCGTAGAACGGGAGGATAATTACGGCAACCTGGAAAGGTATTCCAGGCGCAAATCCGATTTTGCGCGGCACGGCATTTTTTCCAAGTTCAACCCGAACGGCCAGCTTATGGAAACCGCCCGGTACCGAAACGACACACTGGACGGCAACCGCGTCATCTTTTACGAGGCAACCGGGGATACCAACGTCGTGGAAACCTATAAGAAAGGCCGGTTCGAGGGCCCTTACCGGGTTTACTACGAAAACGGCAAACTCGAACTGGAAGCCAACTACGTCAACAACGTGATGGAGGGCGAAGTCCATAAATACTACGAAACGGGCGAGCTCATGGAAGTGGTCAATTTCCAGGATAACGAGGAAAACGGTCCCTTTAAGGAATATTATGCCAACGGCAATGTCAAGACCGAAGGCTTTTACATGAACGGCGACAACGAACACGGTCTGCTCAAAATGTTCAACGAAAACGGCGAGCTGGTCAAAACCATGAACTGCCAGCACGGCGTTTGCCGCACTATCTGGAAAGCTGACTAACCTTGGACTTCAGTCCAAGGCCTCTGACCGCACCGGACTGCACTCCGACTCAAACCAACCGCATGCCAAAAAAACTACCCATCCTCCTCGCACTCTCCCTGTCGGCTGCAAGCCTGCTCAATGCCCAGCTCGGCGGCCGCAAGGTATACGCCTTCCTGGATCTGCCCGTTTCGGCGCGCATCACGGCCCTGGGCGGCAGCCTGATCTCCGTTCAGGACGACGACGCCAATCTGGCCTACGCCAACCCCGCGTTGCTCAACCCGTCCATGCACCAGCAGATCGGATTCAACTACAATTTCCTCGTCGACGGGGTCGGCTCCGGATACGCCTCCTACGCGCATGCGGTGGAGAAATGGCGGACCACCTTCCACGGGGGCATCCAGTTTGCCAATTACGGCACCTTCGACCTGACGGATGAGTTCGGCGCCAACCAGGGCATCTTCAAGGCAGCCGATTATGCAGTGGTCCTGGGCGCGGGGTTCCAGGCGTATGACCGGCTCACCGTCGGAGCCAACCTCAAGTGGGTCACTTCCAGGCTGGAAAGCTATAACTCGATGGGACTGCTGGCCGACCTGGCCTTTACGTACCGGGACACGGCCAAAAACCTGACCTTTTCCCTGGTCATGCACCATATCGGGGGGCAATTGACCGCTTACCGGGAGGGCAATTTCGAACCCGTGCCGTTTGAAATGCAACTGGGGTTGTCCAAAAAACTGGAACACCTGCCCTTTCGCTTTTCCATTATTTACCACCATTTCGACCAGTGGAGCATACGGTATGACGACCCTTCCGCCGAGGATGAGACCATCTTCTTCGGCGACGTGCAAACCGAGCAAAGCCCGACCGCGAAATTTTTCGACAACTTCTTCCGGCATTTCATTTTCAGCGGTGAGTTCCTGCTGGGGAAACGAGAGAATTTCAGGCTGCGATTCGGATACAATCACCTGATGCGGAAAGAACTCTCCATCGAAAATCTCCGGAGCCTGGCCGGGTTCACATTCGGCGCCGGCATCAAAGTCAACCGCTTCCGGATCGATTTCGGCCGGACCAATTACCATTTGGCGGGCGGGGCCACCCAGCTCAGCATTGCGACTAATTTTCAGGAATTCCGTTAGCGGCGGCGCAACCTGTCCGCAAAGAACAGCAGCAGGGCGTTCACGGTATGCGGATGGCTGAATTCGCCGTTGAGCAGCATGTCCAGGGCATCATCCGGTTCGAGGTGTACGATTTCCACCTCTTCGCCGTCGTCGAGCACCTGGTTCTGGGTCAACTGCACATTCCGGGCTACCCAGTGGTGGATGTAACAATCCATGAATACCGGATTGGAGGGGACCTTTCCAAGGGACATCCAGTCGGCGCCTGAATATCCCGTTTCCTCGACCAATTCCCGCCTGGCGGCCTCACCCGGGGCCTCTCCCTTGTCTACGATGCCGCCGGGCAGTTCAAGGGTATAATTGCCGATGCCGAACCGGTACTGCCGGACAAACAACATGCCGCCATCTGCGGTCAGGGCGACCACATTGACCGAATCAGCCCCTTCCAGGACGATCATCCTTTCTTCCAATCCGTTGCGGGGGTTGCGCATCCAGTCGAACCGGGCTTTGAACAATTTGAGGTCGGGGCCGGATTCGGAGCGAACCCGTTGCCATTCGGATTGAGGATGAACCATTTGTTGCTAGAATTTGGGCTTCCGAAAACGGGCATCACACCTTGTCATCCGGATTATCGTCATCATCGTCAATGATCGCGTCGTCGATGATCTCGTTGCCGTCGCCGTCATGGTCTTCAAAGCCGGGCACGTTGCCTTCCTTCTTGGGTTTCGGCTTGAAATCCTCGATGGGCTTGAGCTCCAGGGTGGATTCTTCCTCGTCGGCGGGGGGCGGCGGGGTGTTTTTGGCGCCTTTCATGGCGTAATCCCCTTCCGCGTAGCGGGCCGCGCGGTCAAAGAAGCTTTCATGCTTGTTCAGGAAACTGTCGTCGGTTGAGGGGGAAGCGGATTCACCCTTGAAACGGCTTTCGGTTTCGCGGGCGCGCTTTTCGATGTCTTCGCCCAGTTTTTCAGCGCGCTTGATGGTGTCGTCCAGGGTGGTATCTTGTTTTTTGGCTTCCATTTCGGCTGCGCGTTCCACCTTGCCCATCATGTCGTTGGCTTTGTCCTTGACCTTGCTGCCGAGGTCCTTGGCTTTGTCCCAGACGTCTTCGCCGACGTCCATCAGTTTGCCGCCCAGGTTTTCGGCTACATCCATGACCTTGCCGCCGACTTTTTCGGAAGCGTCAAAGATCTTTTCGCCGAGGTCCTCAGCCACCTCCATGACCTTGCCGCTGACTTTTTCGGCCTGGTTCAGGGTTTTCTCTCCCAGGGTATCGGCTGCGTCTTTGACGGTATCGCTGGCTTTTTCGGCAGCGCCGTAGAGTTGTTCGCCTTCATCCATGGCCGCGTCGTTGATGGTTTCACGGGCGATGGCGCTGTCATCCCAAAGGTCGGACGTTTTTTCCTTGGCCTTTTCCCATACATCGCTGCTCACATCCCGGATCTTTTCGCCGAGGTCTTCGGCCTTGTCCCTGGTCTTATCCCAGAGATCGGAGGCTTTTTCCTTGGCGGTATCGGCGTATTCTCCGGCTTTATCCTTGGCCTTATGGTAGAGTTCGGAAGATTTTTCGATGAATTCTTCACCGGCTTCCTTGCCGGCATCGACCGCTTTGTCGGCAGCGGATTTGGTGACCGCCTTGGCGCCGAAAAGCAATTTCTTCATATCATTTACAAATCCCATGGTTTTTTTGATTTTAGGGTCCTAATATACGATTATTTCGGGGGAATGAGGGATTTCTTCGATGAATTGGGGTGAAAATTCGGCATAACCGGTTTCTGGCCGGGTGCAGATAATTGAAGACCAGCGGATTGGATAAATGCCGGCGAAACCGCCCGTACAATGAGGTGAATTTAATGTTTTTTCGGTTTGTTATTATCTGTTTTTCAGTGAGAAATGCTAATTTTGGGCAATGTTTGCAAAAAGGGAAAAATGCGCTTGAGAGCCCTTTTGTTCATAATTTTCACCACCCGCCTGTGGGGGCAGGCGCCGGATAATACTGTGTTGCTTTCAGTCAATGAAGGACTGTCGCAGGGCATGGTGTTTGATGTCTTGCAGGGACGGGACGGTTTCATGTGGCTGGCTACAAAAGACGGATTGAACCGATACGACGGTTACCGGTTCGGGATTTTCACGCATGACCCCTTTGATCCTTTTTCGATAGCCAGCAATGAGATCTGGCAGATCTACGAAGACAGCCTCGGCAGGCTGTGGCTGAGCTATCCCGGCGGAATAGATGTTTTCATGCCCGGGTCAGGGCGATTTTTCCATATCGACAAGGATTTATTGCCGGATTTTGACGGCTCGGAAGTAACTTTTACCGAAACCCCGGACGGGGTCCTTTGGGTCACCGATCTGGGGAACCTCCTTCGGATAGAGGTTCCGCCGGGTGCTTTCGAATCCGCCCTGACCGCCGGCGACGGCATATTGCACCCCTTTGTCAGTGAATTGGGAAATTCCACGCTATACCGGGGAACCCGCCTGTGTTTCCTGTCCGTCCGCTACAACAAGCGCAACAACGCCTTGCTGGTCGGTACGTTCCAGGGGTTTTTCAGGCTGGATACCGACCATCTCCGGTTAGAACTGATCGCTTTGGAGGGCATCCCGGTCCGGATATTTGAGGAGTCTAATTCGGGCGAAGTGTGGCTGAAATCGATGAGCAAGACCCTGTTCCATCTGTATTCAACGTTCTTTGATTTTGAAAAAATGAAAAAAGCCGGCTTCGAAGACGGCATCTGGGTTTGGAATGGAGACCCCGGAGCTTGCCGGAAAATTCCGTTTACCCGCGAATTTTCCAAGCTCAGCAAATTCGATGCGAACGGCTTTTTGTGGATATTGTATTCCGCCGCGTTGGAAAAATGGCGACCGGAAACACTGGCGGCCGGCGGCGAACCGGAATTCAGATGGACCAGCCGGGAATCGTTCGCCCAGGCGCCGGGTTTTTATTTTTCAGCCTTTAATTTTGACCGGTCCGGGATCGCCTGGCTGGGAACCAGTGGCTTCGGGGCCGTGAAAATCAACCCCTCGAAGCCCAAATTTGTCAGCCACTACCCCAATAATTCACAGCGCGGTTTGGTGGAAGATGCTGAGGGGAACCTGCTGCCGGCGGCCTTTCCGGCGTACATGTACCCGGCCGGCCGGGCCGGGCAGATCGAATCCAATGCCTGGTTGGGTGAATTGGGGATCCTGGCCATTAACGCGCAAATGGTCTTTGACCGGGACGGGAATTGCTGGGGAAATAACCAGTTCGGCAAGCTGTTCAGGGTAGATGCCCGAACGAGGACAGCAAGGACGTTTGACTGGGAAGGCGCAGGGCTCCTGGCCGGCAAAAACGGAAAACTGATCTCGGTAACGGAAAAAGGATTGGCGGAATTCGACCCCAAAACAGAGGAAGGCAGATTACTTCCTTTCGGCCACCCTGAGACCTATCCCCATTTTTTTATTTATCACCACAGCTTGTATGAAGATGCGCAGGGCGCCGTCTGGATCTTTGCTTTCAAAGGGTTGATCAAAGCGGTCCCTGAAAACGGCGGTTTCCGGTATGAATATTTTAAGAACAATCCCGCCGACCGGGAATCCCTGTCGAGCAACGACATACTCTGCGCGGCCGATGACCCAGCAGCCCCCGATCGCTTCCTATGGATAGGGACCAAAGGAGGCGGGTTGAACCGGATGGATAAGCAAACCGGTCAGTTCAGGCATTTTAAAACCGAACAAGGGCTCCCGGACAATGTGGTGTACGGCATTCTTACGGACAACGACCGGCAAATCTGGTTGAGCACCAACAAAGGCCTCTGCCGGTTGAATGTTGAGGATTTTTCGGTCAGGAACTTTACGGCTGCCGACGGGCTCCAAAGCAACGAATTCAACCAGGGCAGTTATCTGAAGATGAAGGACGGCAGACTGGTTTTCGGCGGCGTCAACGGCCTCACCGTTTTCCACCCGGACAGCCTTGGGTTCAACAGGTTTATACCCCATACCCAAATCGTGGGGTTCACCGTCAACAACGAGAAAATTCCCATTCCCGGGGATATGCCCATAGCGCTCACCCATCGCCAGAACCTCATCGGGATCGATTTTTCAGCGCTGGATTTTTCCAACCCCGCTCAGAATCAATACCGGTACCAGTTAATCCGCGAACGGTTTTTCGGCAATGGTAAAATTCAGGACTGGACACCGCTGAAAAACAAGAACTCGGTTCAATTCAACGACCTGCAATCCGGTACCTATACCTTCAAGGTCATGGGCAGCAATAACGACGGGACCTGGAGCCAGGAACCGGCCGTCATTCAATTCACCATCCGGCCGCCCTGGTGGCGGTCCTGGTGGGCCGGTCTCCTGTACGTTACGGGAGCGGCCGTTTTCATCTTCCGGCTGTACCGGTATCAGCTCCGGCAACGGTTGCAAACCCAGGAAACCCTGCGACTCCGCGAGCTGGACGACTTCAAGAATCGATTTTTTACCAATATCACCCACGAATTCAGGACACCGTTGACGGTAATCCTCGGCGTAGCTGAAAAATTGCAGCAGCAGGATCCCCGCCCGGATAGTCCGCTTCATCTCATCAGCCGGAACGGGGAAAACCTCCTGCGCCTGATCAACCAGCTGCTGGATTTGTCCAAAATGGAGTCCGGGGCGATCAGGATTAATTACGTGTGGGGCGATGTATTGCCCTACCTGCGCTATATTGCGGAAAGCCTGCATTCCCTGTCCAATGCCCAGAACCTGATGGTCCGGATAGAGAGCCAGGAGCCGGAGGTCAAAATGGATTACGATCCGGAACGGCTTTTGCAAATCGTGTACAACCTGCTGTCCAATGCGATCAAATTCACCCCTTCAGGCGGCAAGATCATCCTTAGGGTGAGCCGCGAAAACGACCGGCATCCGCCCATGCTGAAACTGGCCGTCATCGACAACGGCGTCGGCATACCGCCCGAAGAACTGCCCTTTATTTTTGACCGCTTCTATCAGGCCAATAACCTGGAAAAGGCCACCACCGGAGGGACCGGGATCGGCCTGGCCCTGACCCGCGAACTGGTAACCGCCATGGGCGGAGAGATCCTGGTTGACAGCAAACCCGGGATTGGCTCGACCTTTACCGTGACATTGCCTATTCAGGAACACACAGGGGAACCAGTGGGGCAAGGAATCGAATCAATAACTAACCTTCAGGCGGCCGTGACGCCCAAAGCGCAAAGGCCCCAAATCAACCCCCGACCGCCGGCTCCGTCAGCCATAGGCGACTTCGTCGTCCGGAGGCCTCAGCTCCAGAAGAACGAAGGCGGCAAACCCCCAACCGCTCCGCAATTGCTGCTCATCGAAGACAACCCCGATGTACTGGAATATCTGGCATCCTGCCTCCGGGAAAAATACGCGCTGACCTTTGCTTACAACGGAAGAGCGGGCATCGAAAAAGCCCTGGAAATCGTGCCTGACCTCATCATCAGCGATGTCATGATGCCGGAAAAAGACGGTTTTCAGGTCGTGGAAACCTTGAAGCATGATGAGCGTACCAGTCATATCCCCATCATCCTGCTGACGGCAAAAGCATCGATGCCCGACCGGCTTTCCGGCTTGCGCAGGGGCGCCGACGCCTACCTGGCCAAACCGTTCCGGGAAGAGGAATTATTGGTTTGGATCGAACAGCTCATCGCCCGCCGCCGACAACTGCAGGCCTACTTTTCGGGCAACCGGGAACAAAAGGCAGATGAGCCCGATCAGGCTGATCTGATCCCCGAAAACAGTTTTATGCAAAAAATGCTGACCGTATTGGAAGCCAACTACGCCGATTCGGAATTCTCGGTGGAAGCCCTGGCCCGGGCAATGGCCATGAGCCGAACCCAGGTCCATCGCAAACTGATTGCCCTGACCAGCCGCTCCACTACCGAGCACATCAATGCGTTCCGGCTGGAAAAAGCCCGGTTGATCCTCCTCGCCGGTGAGCTGAACGTTTCCGAAGCCGCCTTCCAGACCGGCTTCAACGACCCCAAGTACTTCAGCCGGCTGTTTGGTGAAGCCTACGGTTTCCCGCCGAGCGAGCTAAGGGCCAGATCCATCCCGGACCGTTGAGGCCCCCTCTCTCTCACCCTCTCACCCCCTCTCACCCTCTCACCTCTCTCACCCTCCCATGCAACAATACTCCACCCATTTGCAACAATAATGAGAATGCCTCCAGCCTGTGTACACCGACCTTTGCAGTACATCGCCAGACCAGTTTATCACCCTTTAAAATTGCACTTTTATGGCTCCAATGTTTACCAAGGTATTCACCGGGGTGTTCAAAAACCCAAACAGAACACGATTAACCGCTTTCCTGATTACCGCGCTCCTTGTATTGGGCAGTCTGGACAGTCAGGCGCAGTTTACGATCCCGCTTTGTTCGACTTCCCTGCAAGTTGCTACTTTCCCGTCCATGATTTCATGCGGGAGCGATCCCTGCACATTCAGCTGGACAGGCTCGCCGGGATTGTCCTTCAGCTGTCCGGCATGTGATGAAACCACGATTTCATCCTCAACGCCCGGCGTCTATTCCGCGACGCTCCATTTCAATAACGGGGCCCTCAATTTTACGGTTACCCTGGGCGCCGTGGATGCCGACAACGACGGTTACCTGAACTGTGACGACTGCAACGACAACAATGCCCTCGAAAAACCCGGCCAGGTTTGGTACAAGGATTCGGATAACGACGGCTACGGCGATGCTTTTTCAGGCCCGATCACGCAGTGCGCCCGGCCAATCGGATATAAACTGGCTTTCGAGTTGGTAGCGTTGAACACCGATTGCGACGATAATTACAATTCCGTCCACCCGGGAGCGCCCGAAATCTGCGACGGTCTGGACAACAACTGCAACAACATGACCGACGAAGGCGTGGGTGCAACTTATTACCGCGATCAGGACGGTGACGGCTACGGCAATCCGGCGATGGGCCTGCAGGCCTGTTCTCCGCCGCAGGGATATGTATCCAATAATTCCGATTGCAACGACGGCAGTCCTTTGGAAAAGCCCGGCCAGGTCTGGTACAAGGACTCAGATAACGACGGCTACGCCGCAACAGGCGCCGCCACTATTACGCAATGCCAGCGACCGGGCGGATACAAAGCGCAGAGTGAACTGACGGCAACTACCGGCGACTGCAACGATAACAACGGCGCCATCCATCCCGGCGCTTCGGAGGTCTGCGACGGTGTGGACAACAACTGCAACAATGCGATCGATGAAGGCGTATTGGGGACTTATTACCGCGATCAGGATGAGGACGGTTTCGGTGACCCGGCCGTCAGCCAGCAATCCTGTTCCCCGCCTCCCGGATATGTTACTGATAATACCGATTGCAACGATAATAATCCTTCGGAAAAACCCGGCCAGGTTTGGTACCTGGATTCGGACGGCGACGGCTACGGAGATTCCGGGGTGAGTCAGGTTTCCTGCACCCAACCGGAGGGGTATGCACCGGCCGGCGGCGATTGCAACGACAATAATCCGGATATTCACCCGAACGCGATCGACGACGTATGCAACGGCATTGACGAGGATTGTTCCGGTACGGCTGCCGCTGACGATGTGCCGCCGACAGCGATCTGCCGGCCCGTCACTGTTCAGCTGGATGCCAATGGTATGGGGACAACCTCCGAAGCAGCCGTCGACAACGGCTCAAACGACGACTGCGGGATTCAGTCGGCAGTTCTCAGCCGGCAGTCTTTCAGTTGTTCGGATGTGGGAGAAAATACAGTGACCCTGACGGTTACGGATATCCATAACAATGTCTCGACATGCCCGGCAACGGTTACGGTTGAAGACAACGTAGCGCCCACAGCCCTTTGCCGGAATGTGACCGTCCAATTGGATGCGAGCGGCAACGGCTCCACCTCGGCAGCTGCGGTTGACAACGGCTCCGGCGATGCCTGCGGGGTTCAGTCGGCAGTTCTCAGCCGGCAGTCTTTCAGCTGCGGGGATGTGGGAGCAAATACAGTGACCCTGACGGTTACGGATATCCATAACAATGTCTCGACCTGCCCGGCAACGGTTACGGTTGAAGACAACGTAGCGCCCACAGCCCTTTGCCGGAATGTGACCGTCCAGTTGGATGCGGGCGGCAATGGTTCCACCTCGGCCGCCGCGGTTGACAACGGCTCCAGCGACGCCTGCGGGATTCAGTCGGCAGTTCTCAGTGGGCAGTCTTTCAGCTGCGGGGATGTGGGAGCAAATACAGTGACCCTGACGGTTACGGATGTCAACAACAATGCTTCGACCTGTACGGCAACCGTCTTCGTAGAGGATGACATCAACCCGGTTGCGCTTTGCCGCAACATCACGGTGCTGCTCGACGGGGACGGCCAGGGAGAAGTCACGGCTCAACAGGTGGATAACGGCTCATCGGATGCCTGCGGCATTCTGACGCTTGAGCTGAATCAGACCAAGGTCGACTGCAACAATGTAGGCAATGTATCGGTCACCCTCACGGCGACGGACATAAACGGGAACGATGGGATTTGTTCGGCAACCGTATCCGTTGTCGATCCGGTTGCGCCGGAAGCGCTCTGCCAGAACGTAACCGTACAGCTGGATGAAAACGGCGACGGCTCCACCGCAGCGGCCGCAGTGGACAACGGCTCCAACGACGCTTGCGGGATCCAGTCCGCAGTCCTCAGTGGGCAGTCTTTCAGTTGTTCGGATGTGGGGGCGAATACGGTGACCCTGACGGTTACGGATGTGAATAACAATGCTTCGACCTGCACGGCAACCGTTAGCGTGGAAGACCATGTAGCCCCGACGGCGCTTTGCCGGAACGTCACCGTCCAGTTCGACGAGAACGGCGAAGCATCCACCACGGCCGCTGCGGTGGACAACGGCTCCAACGACGCCTGCGGGGTCCAGTCTGTCGTCCTTAGTCAGGAGGCTTTCAGTTGCACCGACCCGGGGCCGGTTGCGGTCACTCTGACCGTCACGGACGTCAACGGAAACACCTCGACCTGTACGGCAAGTGTTACAATTGAGGACCATATCAACCCGGAAGTGGATTGCTCGGCCATTACGGTTTCTTTTACCGGCGAAGCTTCCTTAACGTTGGAGCCGGAGGGTATGGCAACGGCGAGCGACAACTGCGCCGTAACCGGGTTTGAGGCCGATCCGCCGTCTATTTCCTGCGCCGATCTGGGTGAGACCCTGCCGGTGACTGTCACGGTCCGGGATCCAAGCGGCAATACGGCTTCCTGCATCGCGCATGTAACGGTTGAGGGGCTGCCCTGCGGTTGGACCTCAATGTCCGACGGGATCGGCTGCACCAACGGCAACGATGTGGATTATGATGCACAGAACGGGACCTTCACCATGATGGCGACCGGTTGTTATACGCCGGGTGCGACCTCCGACGAAAGCGGTTATATCAACTACCGGCTTTGCGGCGACGGGTCCATTACCGCCCATATCGCCGGGTTGACCCTGCCGGGCTTTGCCGGCATTGTGATGCGGGAATCGGAAGCGCCGGGCGCAAAGAAAGTGGCCATGGCCTACCAGGGCGTCAATGCGATTGCGCGATACGTGCGCTACGCCACAAACGGAGCGGCTTACCCGTCGTACATCAACACGCCGGGTTCCAGGTGGCTGAGAATTGTCCGGGCAGGGAACGTTTTCCGGGGGTACCACTCGGTCAACGGCGTCACCTGGACCTACGCCTTCGCGGTCACCGTACCGATGGACGACTGCATCCAGGTCGGCCTCATCGCCTGGGGAACGAACGCGAACAGCGCGGTCACCGCGACCTTCGACCACGTGGGGATCGATCCGCCGTTCGGTGCAACGGTACAGCGGGGGATGGTCATTCCGCAGGTTACGGACCTGCCTGATTCAGCAGCGCCGGGAGCCGAACTTTGGCCCAATCCGGCTTCAGGGGCGGTCATGCTGAAACTGACCGGCGCCTGGGCAGACGCTGAGGCCGGTCAGGCGGAGTTGGAAGTCGCGGTTTTCGATGAATTCGGCAGACAACTGCTCACCATACAACCGGATGCATTGTTTGATCCGGTCATCAACCTGGACCTGAGCGGTCGCCCTGCGGGTGTCTACCTGGTCCGGGTAAAAAATGCGAGGGGGACAACCATAATACAAAAACTGGTCCTGACCGACCGGTAGGAAACCCATACGGGGGATTTAAATCCCGGCATTGAGCGATCAGTGACCGGGATTTTTTATTTTGCGTATTGCGCATCCGAAACCTTCTCCATCCAGGTAACCACCGCACCATCCAGCTCTTCCTGAATGGCCATATGGCTCATGGCTTTGTTGGGAGAAGCGCCATGCCAATGTTTCTCATTCGGTTCAAACCAAACCACATCACCGGGGCGGATTTCCTCGATGGGTCCACCTTCCCTTTGCACCCAGCCTATCGCCTTGTTTTCATGATGCGAAATTAAGAAATTCAAACGCTTAATCGGAAGGATAGGTTTAAAACCTGGCGATGGGGATGGAAATAACCGGAGACGCTGGCTTTCCCAACCCAGGCTGCGCCTTTTCACCGGATTGCCAAGCCTGCGCGAGGCTCCGCGGGCGGAGAGGATTGGTAAGCCTTGTTGTCGGGAGCGGATGGGCTTCGCCTTTCCGGTGAGGGGGGCGCTTCAAACCTTTCCCAACCCAGGCTGCGCCTGAGTTTTTTATTTTCTACTGAATGCTTGAGCGAGCTCAGCATTCAGTAGAAAATAAAAAACCCCCTTCGCTGTGCGAAGAGGGTTGGGAAAGGTTTGAGGTCGGGAGCGGATTCGAACCGCCGTACGAGGTTTTGCAGACCTCTGCCTAGCCACTCGGCCACCCGACCATTTTGAGATGCAAACGACCTGGGCATGAAAAAAATTCCCGTTGGAATTGCTTATTTTCCAGGTTTCGCCGAATGCGGGCACAAAGATACGGAGTGTTTCGTTCTTTCGCAAGGAATTGCGCCAAAGAAATTTCCATATATTTGCCTCAGCCAATAATGATTTAACATCCAATCGTTTGTAATTTCCGGCTGACCGCCGATGCCCGGCCGGGGGTGCAAACCGACAACCAATCCCTGCATATAACTGTTATACAATCATCATATCTCCGCCATGGACAACAAACTGCAATTCAAAACCAATATCAACTGCAACGGCTGCATCCGCTCAGTTACCGGATTTATCAATGACGTACCCGGCATTCAACATTGGGAAGTCGACATCGATAACCCGGAAAAAATCCTCACCGTACAGGGAAACGTTACCCCGGAGGCCGTTGTGGAAGCCGTGGAAGAAGCCGGGTTCGATATCGCACCCGTTGCCTGACGGACACCCGACTGCGCCATGGGCCGACCGACGGGCTCTGCCTGGCCGGAGCCATCACATACCGGCCTTACAGGCCGGAAATGTAAAAATGCAACCGGAATGCAACCGACCTAACGGCCCGTGCTGTCGTTACCAATTGGCTTCTTTAACCTTTCTACTTTATCCTTTAACCTTGAAATGACGTACCTGACAGCCCGTGCAGCCGTTGTAAAGCCGAAACACCGCCTTATCCCAACTGACCACCGACCACCTGCCTGCCTGCTGACCACTGATAACTGACCACTGACAACTGACAACTGACCACTGACAACTGAACCCTATCTCAACCATTTGATGGCCGCCGCCACCTTGGCATCCTTGTCCGGGTTGTTGAAATTATCCCCGCCGATCACGGTTTCGTCGGGCGTCACATTGTTGCGGTAAATATGCCCGTCCCGGTCGCTGACGTAGGCGGAAGCGAGGTTCAGGATCAGGCGCGGCCCCAATTTGAACCACCCGTTGGAGGTCGTGTAACCCTCGCCGGTCGGCTCACCGATGATCCGGGTCTTTTTTCTGCCTTTGAAGGCTACAGCCACCAAAGCCCCGGAGCTGATCGTGATCGGACCGGTCAGGATGACCACTGGCTTTTTGACGAACGCGTCGCCGCAGGCATGCCGGATCGAACTTTGGGGCGTACCCTGCTGGACAAAATTCCCGTTTTCAATGGCCCAGCTCCGGACCACCTTGTCATCAACCCCCGTTTCACCCCCGATGGGCCCGTCACCCAGCAATGCCCCTAATCCAGACAGCATAGGATAAAGGCTGCCGCCTTTGTTCAGCCTCAGATCGATAATGAACCCTTTCGTTTTTTTAGGATCGAACCGGCTGATGCTGTCGCTGATCATTTGAGCCAGCGAGTCGACCATCTCTGCCCGGGCAAAAAAGCCGGGTACCTGGATATAAGCGTATTTATTTTCCAAAAAAGCCGTTTTGACCCTTCCCATTTCGCTGTTTGAGCGGTTCATCATCGGCGTCAACCGGTCAAAGGTCGCCTCGTCAACCGGATTGAAAAAGGCTATCGTTCCGGCCTCGCAATAAATGGAACTGTGCGGATCCTTCATTTCCTTGAAAATCGTTACAAACGCCCGCATGGAGTCGTTTCGGGTTTTCGCCTTCATCAGTTGCCCGCGAAAAGCCTGATCGACCTTGTCCCAATCCACCTCCATCCGGTGAATGGATTCCCGTTTGATGAGCTTGTACAAACTTTCAATGGAATACTCCGACTGTGCTGTAAGTGCAGTGACGAAAAACAGGCCTGAAATCAGAAAAAATAGATGGCGCATGGTTTTTTTCAAAATTTCGGCAATATATAAATTAGTCGTAAGTCGTAAGTAATAAGTCGTAAGTAATAAGTCGTAAGTCATAAGTCGTAAGTTGGGTAACTGAGCGTAGCCGACTCCGTCAGCCATAGGGCGAAGACTTCGTCGTCCGAAGGCCGAAGTTAAGTCGTAACGCAGCTTTCGCGTAAGGAAATCCTTCCTTCAAGACAAAACAACTGTGCGGGCCTTTAGGTCCGCGAAATCTGTAGCGCTCGGTTTGAATATTGGGTTCGGCCGGTATCTGATTGCTCCAAACCGGCAACATTTCCGAACCGGCCCCATTAAATATGGATAGCATGGATTTCAACGGGCGTAGCAGATCTTCATATACCGGCCCTACAGGCCGGTGGTTTGCGTCGTTGCCTGGGTACTACAGATCTGGCGATCCTAACGGACCGCTGTACTGGGCAGCTCAACCAGGGGGAAAGGCATCCGTATTGCGAATGCAAATCGGAGAAGTCCATTTTTGTTACGCGAAAGGGCTGTCGTAAGTAATAAGTCGTAAGGCTGGCTCTCATCTTCTCCCCCTGTGCTGAGCGAAGTCGAAGCATCACCCTCTCACTCTCTCACCCTCTCACCCTCTCACCCTCTCACCCTCTCACCCTCTCACATTTTACCCTCCCAGCCAAACCTTAAAATCCCCGACCCGGTTGCGGCTGACAAAAGCTTCCGCCTCAGAAGAAATGTTCAGATCCAGCTTGAGACGGCCGTTGAAATGGGGCGAGATCCGGACAATCGATTTCAGGTGGACCGTCATATTCCGGCTGATGCGGAAAAAATCCCTGGGGTTGATCAGCGTTTCAAGCTCTTCCAGGGTATGTTCGATGAAATACTTCTTGCCGTTATAGGTAAAGGCCTGCGTCAGCCCTTCGTTGGACAGGAAATAGGCGATATCCTCTGTTTGCAGCAAGCCCAGGTTATTGCCCGATTTGACGAGGAACCGATCCTTGAAATTGTCTTTCCTGAACAGGCGGATCAGCTCGCTCAGGTCGGCGGAAGGCGCCGTCGACGGTTGTTTCCGGATCTTGTCGATCGCCTTGCCCAGGTCAGCCGGATCAATGGGCTTCAGCAGGTAGTCGATGGCGTTTACTTTGAAGGCCTGGACCGCGTACTGGTCGAACGCCGTTGTGAAAACGACAGGCGATTCCACGCTGATCCGGGTGAAAATATCGAAACTGAGCCCGTCGGCAATCTGGATGTCCATGAAGATCAGATCCGGCGCCGGAAAGGTTTTGAGCCAGCTCACCGCCCCCTCGACGGAGTCCAGCGTGTCCACCACAACAAATGAAGGATCGTATTCATGGATCAGCCGGGTCAGTTGCCGGGCTGCGGGCTGTTCGTCTTCGATCAGCAGGATTTTCATGATTACACGGTTTGCAATTCGATCAATGGGAGTGCGACAGTAAAATATTGCTGGGAAACGATCACCTCCACTTCCTTGCCGCTCAGCATGCGGTACCGGGTCTTGATGTTTTCCAGGCCTACGCCGGTGGAATCCATCACCTGGTTCTTTCGCTGCAGGTTGTTGCGTACGACCAGGCGCCCGTTCTCGGCGAAGATCTCAACGTACAGCGGTTTTTCAGTGGAAATGATATTGTGCTTGATGGCGTTCTCCAACAGGATCTGCAGGGAAAGCGGGACGATGGCCATGTTCCGGTAAGGTGTCAGATTGCGCATGTCTACCGTGAAATTGTCGCCGAACCGCTCCCGCAGCAAATACACGAAGGCGTCCAGAAAGGCAAGCTCTTCGTACAGCGGGATCACCTTGGTATCCCTGCTTTCCAGCACGTACCGGTACACCTTGCTGAGCTGGCGGACAAAACCCACCGCCTTGTTCGGGGACTCCGGGATCAGGTAGGTCAGCGTATTCAGGCTGTTGAACAGGAAATGCGGGTTCACCTGATTGCGCAGCCCTTCCAGCTGACTCGACAAATGCGCCCGTTCCACTTCTTCTTTCTCTTCGGTCGTAGACCGCCACAGCTGGAAAAACCGGATGCTTTCATAGATCGCGCCCACCATCAACAGCGTAAAATAGGAACTGCTGTAGCCCGCGACCTGGGAGATATGCGGTTTTTCAAACGGCGTGAGCGAAAACCCCCAGTTGATGATCGGGCAAATGGCCAGCGTATACAGGAAACACAGCAACAACAGCAGCTTCAACCGCTTCTTCCAGTCCTGATAATCCGGATACCGCCGCGTGAGGGCCATAAAGATCTGCCGGTTGCCTTCCCAGATGAACACCGTAAAAACAATGCCTGCAAGTGCGAGCCGCCAATAGCTGTCCCACCCGTCGATCGAGTCGTTGAAGAATACGATCGGGCTGATCAGGACCACCAGCGGCATGCCGATGATCCTGAACCATCGATCGTCAAACCCTAATATGCAGGCGTTTTTGTTCATCTTTCAATTACACGAAGGTTTCGATTCTTTGAATGATCCGATTTTTTGATTGGTTCGATTGATCCGATTGGCTGGCGCGCGCCGAATCGGATCAATCGGATCAATTAAACCATTCGATTCAATTTTAAAACTCCACCCGATACAACACGTCCGGGAAAAATCCGATCTGGTCGATCCTGCCGACCCGGCCCGTCCCTTCGTTGTATCGCATAGCAAATATATTATCATTATTTGTGACATTCTGGAAATCAAGGTAGAAGGTTTGGGAGAACTTTTTGGTCGGACTGTTCATCCGGAAACCCAATTTGACGTCCCAGCGGAAATAATCGTCGTATTTCAAGCTGTAGGCCTGATCTTCGTACAACACTTCTTCTCCGGCCAGTTGCGATGCTTCCAGGTTGACCGGCGTGTACGGACGTCCGCCGGCAAAAGTGACTTTGGTGTCGAAGGTTAGTGCCCGCCGCCCCTTGCTGTCCAGGGTGAATTCTTTGCCGCCGAGCAGGTTCAGGACGTATCCCCCGTCAAAAGCCGTACTGCGCTCAATCCCGTCTGAGCCTTTGTACCTGGAATCGAACAGGCTGACGGAAAGGAGCCCGTAATACCCCTTGCTGAAGAATTTTTCCACCGTCAGTTCCGCGCCCCGGTTAAAGCCGGTCCCGTCATTGACAAGATTTGCCCGGTCGGGGAATACAAAATCGGCGCCGGTATTCAGCATCGAAAAACTGCTGGCATAGGCGTCAACCGGCACGTCGGTCAGGCGCTGGTAATACACTTCGGCCTTGATGCGCCAGTCGGAAGCCGGTTTGAAATCGTATCCCACCAGGAAATGCTGACTCCGCGTGAAGCCCAGGTTTTCATTTGATCTGACGTAAGTGCCGTCCGGTTGCCGTTCCTGAAACAGGAATACCGGCAGGGGTTGGGTCTGGTGGTGCAGGCCGAAGCCCAGGTTGAAACTGTGTTTTGGGGCGAAGTTCCAGTTGAGCGCAACCCTTGGTTCGAGGGCAAAATCCTCCGTTTGGTCAAAATAAAGGGCATGGAGGCCGGCGTTCACTGTCAGGTTTTCGGAAAGGCGGTACAACCCTTGGGCAAAACCTTCGGCCTGATTGAAGCTGCCGTCGAAATCCCGGTCGGTAAACCAGTCGCGTATGCCGTCGCCGTCGAGATCCGGGGTATGTTCGCGGGTTTCCACTTTGGTTTTGAGGTTTTGTTGCTGCAGAAGGACCCCCGTTCTGACGGTCAGCCGTTTGTTGATCTTGTTGTTGTAGTAGGAGGATAAGCGGTAAGTGGTTATATCGTCGTTCACATCGATCACGCGGAAGGGATTGCCTTCGTCGATCTCCACATCGTCGGCATAGAACTGGCTGCCGGTACCGGAAACGGACAGCACGGTCCGCCAATACGAATGATCGTTGAGGAGCAGGCTGTGCTTGAGCCCGAGTACGCCGAATTGGGATACATTGTAAGAATTCTGGTTAGGGTTGGTATACAGGTCGGTGGAATCCAGTTCGGCAGCGATGAAGTCAATATTGCTGTACCCGCCGATGCCGAACAGGCTGAACTTGCCGGCTTTGGTTTGTCCGAAATCCAGGTTGAAGGTGAGGTCCTTGTATTTCGGCGTGGCGTTGGTGCCGATATTCAGCCCTGCGGCATCCGCTATTTCCGTAAAGGAATGCCGGTAGGCCACCACGAACGAGCCGCCTGTTTTTTTGAGCATCGGGCCTTCGACCATGGCTTCCAGTCCTGAGAAAGCGCCCAGCTGGACGGTCGTTTCAAACCGCTCCCGGTTGCCGGTCCGCAGGTTGATATCGAATACCCCGGCCAGCGCATTGCCGTATTCCGCCGGGAAAGCGCCCGTCAGAAAATCCGAATTCCCGATCATATTGGGGTTGATGGCGGACACCGGGCCGCCGGTGGTGCCGAGGGTGGAAAAGTGGTTGGGGTTGGGAATCGGAATGCCCTCCAGCCGCCAGAGCACGCCGGTCGGTGAATTCCCCCGGATGATGATGTCGTTGCGCTGGTCGTTGTTGGCAGCCACACCTGCGAAATTGGCGACCAGTTTGGCTACGTCATTGCGGCCGCCTGAATAGCGCTGTACCTCTTCCACATTGAACTGCCGCGCGCTGATCGTGGCCATTTCGTTGATGGGCCGGTCCTTATTGACATCGGCTTTGACGACCACCTCCGACAGCTCCGTTATGCTTTCCTCCAGGCCGAGGCTCAGTTGCACCTCTTTTCCGGACGTGACCAGGATATTGGGTACCGTAATCGTATTATAACCCAGGTAAGATACCCGGAACGCCTGGCGGCCGACGGGGACGTTTTGAAGGGTGAAATTGCCGTCGATATCGGTAACGGTCCCCAGCATCGGGTCGCTTTCCAGCAATTCGACCGTGGCGCCGATCAGGGGCGCCTCCGATTGCTGGTCGATGATCCGGCCGCGGACAGTCTGGGTTTGCGCGTTGACAAATGCCTGGAACGCGAACAGGCTCAAAAACAGGGCAAAGGTTAAACGTATGGATTTCATTACAATTGGGTTTTTGATCAAGAGATGGTGCAAAGTTGGGTTGCCCTCCGCTAAAACGCCAGCGAATTCAGGTGAATGGTTGAATGGGCGGGTTGGATGGCATATTGGACGCCGCCGGGCG
>JACJYC010000014.1 GCA_020636325.1 Lewinellaceae bacterium | reverse complement strand
TTCTGAAACTCCGCGTCTCCCACGGCCAGCACTTCATCGATGATGAGGATCTCGGGTTCGAGGTGGGCGGCCACGGAAAAGCCGAGGCGGACCTTCATGCCGGAGGAATAGAATTTGACGGGCGTATCGATATGTTTTTCCACCCCGCTGAAGTCGACGATCTCATCCAGTTTGCGGTCGATCTCCTTTTTGGTCATGCCGAGGATGGTGCCGTTCATGTAGATGTTCTCGCGGCCGGTCAGTTCGGGGTGGAAGCCGGTGCCGACCTCCAGCAATGCGCTGACGCGTCCTTTGAGGTGTACCTCGCCGGTAGTGGGTTCGGTGATGTGGGAGAGGATCTTGAGCAGGGTGCTCTTGCCGGCGCCGTTGTGGCCGATGATGCCCAGCACCTCGCCTTGTTTGACCTCGAAGTTGATGTCGCGCAGGGCCCAGAACACGCTTTCGTCCTCCCCTTTGAATTTGCTGAGTCCGCGCAATTGGCGGAAGTTGCGCACGGGGGCTTTCAGCATGGCCATCATCTGGCCGGTGAAGGTGTCGTGGCGCTCCTCCTTCAGCCCGATGCGGTACCGCTTGGAGAGGTTCTGGACTTTGATGACGGTGTCGGACATTGGAAGGTTAAAGGATAAAGGTTAAAGGTTAAAGAAGGTTTAGGGGGGGGCTTAGCGGGGTTTGGAGGTTTTGGAATAAATAGCGCCCAGGATTTTTTTCAATTCTTCAGATTCCTGCAAAAGGGGTTTCCATTTTTCATTGGGGGCAGAGATGTCGATGATCAGCCGGATCCAGTAATTGGCTTCCCGGATTTCTTTAAGGGCAATCCCGATTTTATTTGAAAAATCAGCTGATGAAACGCTTCCTTGTGCTTCCTCGTAATTTGCCCCACCTGAGGAAGCCGATTTTATCAATTGATAGGTAATTACCTTGTATTCTGGGGCCTGGGGCAATTCCCGACAGGCCAAAATTGCGTTCGATGCAAATCTGAAAAGCCGCTCCGCAAGATCTCGCCTGGTTTCTTCCACGTTTATGTTTCAGCCGATGCCGGTCCGGAACAATCATATACCGGCCCTACAGGCCGGAACCCAATCATTCAAACCGGGTGCTACCGATATGGTGGACCTGATGGCCCGCGCCGGCGGAGCTATTCGGTTGCCTAACCCCGGGATCGCAGCCATTCATCTATTGTTCCTTGTTTGCACTTCCGCCGCCATTTGGGCTCTTTAACCTTTAACCTTTAACCTTTAACCTTTAACGTTGCTACGCAACGTCAGCAAACACCCGCTCCATCCGCCGGAAATAGAAGGCGCCGCCGATGAACAGCAACAGGGCGACCGTTCCGCCGGTGGCGATGTAGAGCCAGGGCAGGGGTTGGGTGCCGAGCAGGGCGGCGCGGAACCCTTCGATGACGCCGACCATGGGGTTGAGGCTGTAGGCGAAACGCCAGGCTTCGGGGACGTTGGAGGTCGGGTAGACCACGGGGGCTGCGTACATCAGCAGCTGGACCACGAAGCTGACGGCGTGTTTGACGTCGCGGTACTGGACGGCCATTGCCGAGAGGATCATGCCCAGGCCCAGGGAGGCCAGCAGCAGGATCAGGATCAGCAGGGGCAGGGCCAGGATGCTCCAGGACGGCGCAAAGCGGAACCAGACCATGAACCCGGTCATGACGACCATGCCGATGATGAAGTCCAGCAATTTGGACAGGGCGGCCGACAGGGGCAGCACCAGTCTGGGGAAATAGACCTTGCTGATCATGTTGGCGTTCTGGATCAGGCTGTTCGACGATTCGGTCAGGGTATTGGAAAAGTAGTTCCAGGGCACCATGGCGGCAAAGCTGAAGATGACGTACGGCACGCCGTCGGAGCTGATGCCCGCCAGGTTGCCGAACACCACGGTAAACACCAGCGTGGTGAACAGGGGTTGGATGATGGCCCAACCCACGCCCAGCACCGACTGTGCGTACCGGGCCTTGATGCCGCGGATGGTCAGGAAATACAGGAGGTCCTTGTAGCGGTACAGCTCCCGCCAGTCGATCATTTTCCACCCGGTGGTGGGTTTTATGATGGTCCAGTTGGTCAAGTTATAAGGTTAAAGGTTGAGAGGGGGGTGAGTGAGGGAGGGAGAGAATGGGGGTGGCATTGCCTGGTTCCCGCCCGGTTGGGCTCATCCACTCGAACATACTTATCTTTAAACTCTTTTTCCCGATTCTTCTCTTCTTGATCCAGAGATTCATTAAGGCGTCATCAAAAATGATTCAAATGTAATGGTATCAATCACTTGGATTTTTGGAAAAGAAACCGAGTTTAGAATTTTGAAATCCTTATCATGGCTCACAATGAAATCAGCATTGGCGGCGACTGCACAATCCGAGAATTTATTGTCGTCTTCGTCATTCAAAAGGTTGAACCTGAAATAAGTGGTGATTAAAACGAGGTTTGGAAGATTTTCTAATACACCCATTGTTGCAACACTGGCTTCTTCGCCCATATAGCGTTCTATGATTTCTGCATATTCGGATAAAATTTCAGTGGTGACACAAAGAAAAAATTCCCCAGCTACTAATTTTCGGAAAATCCAATGTAGCCTGGATTTCGAGGAAATGCTGACCAGTAAAACATTTGTGTCCAGAACAATCCTGAACATTTATTTTCTTTTACGAAGCTTTGTATTTAAAAGTTGGTTTACCTCCTCATCATTCCAACCCCTTTCCTCCCAGGTTCGATCAGCAGCAGCAATTGCTTTTTGAGCAAAAAATTGAGCCAATAATTTGCGCAATTCTATTAAATCTTCCTCCTTGAGCTGATGAGAAAAGGCTTTTAACAACTCTAGTTGAACATTCGATAAGGGTTGCTGTAAACTGGACATTATTAAAGAATATTTGAATTAGAACGGTGAAGAAAGATATAAAGTTTCTTTGTCAAATGCAAATTTGAAAAGCCGCTCCGCCAGATCTCGTTTGGTTTCTTCCACGTTTATGTTTCAGCGGGACCGTTCAGAATTTTGTGTCAACAGGATTTTCAGCACGCGCAGCGCGTTGAAAATCAAAATTTTGCGTCTTTGTGTCTTCGCGTGGGTGCTACCGACGTGGCGGACCTGACGGCCCGCTGGTTCAATTTCAACGTGGGTGCTACCGACGTGGCGGACCTGACGGCCCGCTGGTTTCAATTCATCCCGGTTACGATGGCACCTGACGGCCCGTGGTTCAGCGCATTCAACGTGGCTCCAGCGCTACCGATATGGCGGACCTGACGGCCCGCTGGTTTCAATTTCATCCTGGTGCTACCGAATGGCGGACCTGACGGCCCGCTGCTTCAATTTCAACGTGGGTGCTACCGACATGGCGGACGACGCTGCTGCAATTTCAACGTGGGTGCTACCGACCGGCGGACCTGACGGCCCGCTGCTGGTTTCAATTCATCCTGGGTGCTACCGATTGGCGGACCTGACGGCCCGCTGGTTTCAATTATCCCGGTTAGGTGCTACCGACATGGCGGACCTGACGGCCCGCTGGTTTCAATTCATCCTGGGTTGCTACACGGCGGACCTGACGGCCCGCTGGTTTCAATTCATCCTGGGTGTTACACGGCGGACCTGACGGCCCGCTGGTTCAATTTCAACGTGGGTGCTACCTGATGGCGGACCTGACGGCCCGCTGGTTCAACTTCAACGTGGGTGTACCGACATGGCGGACCTGACGGCCCGCTGGTTCAATTCAACGTGGGTGCTGGTACCGATATGGCGGACCTGACGGCCCGCTGGTTCAACTTCAACGTGGGTGCTACCGATATGGCGGACCTGACGGCCCGCGCGGGCGGAGCTATTCGGTTGCCTAACCCCGGGATCGCAGCCATTCATCTATTGTTCCTTGCTTTCTCCAACGCAGCCATTTCGCCTCTTTAACCTTTAACCTTTAACCTTTATCCTTCTTCTCCTTCTTCCTCCTCCCTTTCCCCTCCTCCTCATAATACCCGTACCCATAGCCGTAGCCGTATCCATAGCCGTAGCCGTATCCGCCGTAGCCGTAGCCGTAACCGCGGCCGGCTTTGATGCCGTTGAAGATGAGGGAGGGTGAATTGAGCTTGCCTTGCTGGATCTGCTCTTCGAGGACCTGGAGGAAGGCGCGCTTGGTTTTGTTGAAGCGGACGACGAAGAGGGTTCGGTCGGCCATTTGGTTGAGGAAGAGGGCGTCGCTGACCAGGCCGAGGGGCGGCGAGTCCATGAGGATATAGTCGAAATCCTGGCGGAGTTGTTCGATCAGTTTTTGTAGGCGGCCGTTCTGGATCAGCTCGGCGGGGTTGGGCGGTATGGGGCCGCTGGAGATGAACCAGAGCTGGTCGTGGACGCCGGAGGGCTGGATGATCTCTTCGGCGGAGGCTTCCCCGATGAGGTAGGTGCTCAGGCCGCGGCCGGTGCCTTCCAGTTCGAGGTAGCGGGTCAGTTTGGGTTTGCGCAGGTCGAGGCCGAGGATGACGGTGCGGGTGTTGGACAGGGCCAGGGTAATGCCGAGGTTCAGGGTGATGAAGCTTTTGCCTTCGCCGCTGACGCCGGAGGAGATGAGGATCACCTGGCTGCCTTCGCCGGTGCGGGCAAACTGGAGGTTGGCGCGCAGGAGGCGGAACATTTCGGAGATGGCGCTGCGGCTGCCGGGTTTGACGGCGATATTGCCCTCGGAGCGGCTGTGTCCGATCTGGCCGAGTACGGGGGCGGTGCAGGTTTGTTTGATCTCCTCGACCGAGCGGATCTTGTCGTTGAGCAGGTCGATCACCAGGATGGTCCCGATGGGCAGGCCGAGGCCCAGGAGGATGGCCAGGGCGTAGGCCAGTTGTTTCTTGGGTTCGACGGGGCCGCCGCCGGGCCGGGCTTCGTCGATGACGCGGGCGTTGGAGGCTGCGACGGCCATGGACAGGGAGGCTTCTTCCCGTTTCTGGAGCAGGTAGATATAGAGGTTTTCCTTGATATTCTTGGTCCGGGTGATCTCGATGAGGTCGCGTTCGATGCCGGGCAGGCCGCGGATCTGCTTGTTGAGCTGTTCGTTTTTGTCGCGGATGGTCTTCATCTGGCGGTTGAGGGTGCCGCGGGCGCTGCGGATGGTGCTGAGGATGACCACGCGCAGGGAGGCGATCTGCTGGTCGAAGGCGATGATGTCGGGGTGGTCGGGTTTGACGTCGCGCAGGCGGAGGCGGCGGTCCTGGAGGAGTTTGTTGTACTGGGCGGTTTGCTGGGTCAGGTCGGCGTTCTCGACGATGAAATTGGCGGGCAGCACGTCGCGGTTGTTGTTGTCCGACGTGAGGTAGCTTTCCATATTGTCGAGGATATCGGACTGGAGTTCGAGCCGGGAGAGTTCGGCGTCGTTGGCCTTGAACTCTTCCAGCGAATTGGTGACGTTGAGCAGGATATCGCCGGGGATGGTGTTGCGGGTTTTGAAATCCTGGACGGCGCCTTCCGCCTCGGAGAGTTCGCCGGTGAGGATGTGGAGCCGGTCGTTGAGGAAATTATAGGTGCTTTCGGCGACCTTGTTCTTGTCCTTGATGGCGGCTTCGTTGTACACCTGGGCCAGGGTATTGAGGATGTCGGCGGCTTTTTCCGGGACGGGGTCCTTGAGGCTGATCTCCAGCACGCTCGACCATTCGCCGACGCGTTTGATGGCCAGCCTGCCGGAATAGCGGCCGGCGATGGATTCGGGTTCGCGGAAGCCGATGAGCACCCGGCCGTCGGGCCATTCCCTGATCTGGTGGTTGCGGCTGAACACGAGCAAACCCCAGCGGGTATCGAGGGTATCGCCGAAGCGGGCGCCTTCGATCACGGATTTTTCGCCGGACAGGAGGCTGAACCGGCTGGAGTCGCCGGCTTCGGGGCGGACTTCCAGGTTAAGGCTTTTGACGTTGTCTGCCAGGGCGAAGGTATCCACGAGGACGACGCTGCGCAGGTATTGTTCGCCTTTTTTGATGCGGCCTTCCTGTTCGTAGATCACATTGAGCCGCAGCCGGCGGACGACCTCCATCATGAGGGTCCGCGATTTGAGGATCTGGATCTCGTTCTCCACGTTGCTGACCTGGTTGCTGATGCCCAGCTCGGTGAGGATGAAATCCTGGGAGATCTCCCCCGAAGTGGTTTCAGGCGTCTTGATCAGGATCGTGCTCTTGACCTGGTACTGGCGGGTGGCGTAGCGCAGGTAGACCCAGGCGCCGGCCAGTGCGATCAGGAGGCAGGTGAAATACAGCCACCAAAAGCGGAGGACATACTGGTAGAGCAGCCGCTTGAGGTCAACCGGTTTTTCATTTTCAAGGAACGGATCGAAGTTGGAGTTCATGTTGGTGTACCGGGAGGGCCGGTTATTGTGGTTTGTTGTTGTTTATGGTTGTTTGTTGTGGTTTATGGTTGTTTATGTGGGTTGATTATGGTTGTTTGTTGTTGTTTATGGTTGTTTGTTTATGGTTGTTAGGCTCGTCGGGGTAATTTTCAGGAGGAGCGGATTTGGGCCAGATAGGTTTCAAGTAGTTCTTCGAAGTGTTCGGGCGTTTCGTCATCCGGGGAAGAATAAGGTTTTGCGGGCTCCTTGAATTTATGGCCTTTAACCGCAGATTTAAGCAAATAGGTCAGGAGGTTGTGTATTTTTTGGCTTAGTTTTTCAGCTTGCAGGATAACTGCATCAAATTCTGCTGAAGGAATATGCTTCCGGTCAAAGGCGCGGCAAAGCTGGCTTTGCAGTTCAAATGCAGAACCCCTGGATATACAGAGGAATTGGATGAATTCCCGGTTCCCTCCCCGGCCGAATCCTTCCGCAATATTGTCCATAATGGAGCCGGCCGTTTTATTGATGTGATCCCTGAGTTCAAAATCTTTGGCAAAGGTTCCCTGATGCGACAAATCCCATATTTTGCCGGCCAATTCCCGGCTCAATTGCCACGCTTCTATGTCCCTGAATGTCTTAA
Source organism: Lewinellaceae bacterium (assembly GCA_020636325.1). GTDB lineage: Bacteria > Bacteroidota > Bacteroidia > Chitinophagales > Saprospiraceae > JACJYC01. The sequence continues at coordinate 180,469 of JACJYC010000014.1, read as the reverse complement.
AAGTCGCCATAACCTAACAACAATAAACAACAACAAACCAAAATAAACAACGACAAAAATAAACAAAAATAAACAAAAATAAACAAAAATAAACAAAAACCCAACCTACCTCCGGGACAATATAATCACCAAATTCAACAGCACCGCACCGGCAGAAACCCAGGGCAGCACCTTGTTCGCCTGATCGCTGACGGTGGCGACTTTGGCTTTGGTGGGGTAGACGTAAACCAGGTCGTTGGGTTCGAGATAAAAGTATGGCGATTGAAAGACATTGCGGTCCTGGATATTGACGTTGCCGAAGGCGCGTTTGCCGTCGCGTTCGCGAACGACGAGGATGTTGGTGCGGTCGCCGTAGTTGGTCAGGTCGCCGGCAAAGCCGAGGGCCTGGAAGATGGTGATCCGCTCTTCGGGCAGCGTGATGGTGCCGGGGCTGCGCACTTCGCCGAGCACCGAAAACCGGAGATCGAGGAAGCGGATATGGACAATGGGGTCGTTGAGGTAGGTGTTGAGGTCGTTTTTGATGGTGTCGCGGGCTTCGGCCAGGGTCAGCCCGGCGAGGGGTTGCGGCCCCAGTCCCGGCAATTCGACGATGCCGTTTTCGTCGACCTTGAAGGTGGAAGCCTCATCGGAGGCCGTCCCTTCCGGCCCGAGCAGGTTGAACGGGGCGGCGGCGCCTTCACCGGGCGAAAAAACCTGGATGTACAGCAGGTCGCCCTTCTGGATCTTCAGGGGTTCGAGCCGGGGGATATCCACCGGAGCGGTCGGGAAGGCGGGCCCCTGGTTGAGGTTCATGAGGTCGTCATGGGATACGCAGGAGCTCAGGCCGGCCATGAGCGCAATCCACACGTACCGGCGCATCGCCACTCGTCGAAAAATGTTCGGCACCGATTCCCCGGTTCCCCGATTCCCCGATTCCTCGGTTCCCCGATTCCTCGATTCCTCAATTCTTCGATTCCTCAATTCCTCAATTCTTCGATTCCTCAATTCCTCAATTCCTCGATTCCTCAATTCCTCAAACAAAAATAATCTCCTCACAGCTGGGTGTTTTTAAAAGTGTGCCGTTGGAGCAGGCTCATGGCGGCAGAATCGGTTAACAGGTTTTGCAGGTTGTCCAGGTGCCTGGCGTGGTGCAGGTCGGTACCGAGGAAGTCGATCAGGTTGTGTTTGAGCAATTTCTGGGCGGTATCGCGCACCGGTTTGCCGTAATATCCGTGCAAAGAAAGCAGATTCAGCTGAAATTCGCAGCCGATCTCGCGAAGGCGCTGGTATTCGCCGAAGCGGTCTTTCAGGAACAGGTAGCGTTCGGGATGCGCCAGCAGGGGCTTGTAGCCTTTGGTCTGGAGGCGGAACAGGTAGTCGTGCAGCCTGGGCGGCGGGTTGATGAAGCCCATTTCCACCAGCACGCGGTTGCCGGGCAGGGTCAGCAGGTTGCCGGCTTCCAGGACGGGTTCGAAGCCGTCGTCCATCATGTATTCGGCCGCCGCGTCGATGCGGACGTCCAACCCCGCTTCCCGGACGGCCGACCGGAGTTGCTCCAGCGCCGGCAGGACGGTCGCCGCGCTGTTGGGGTGCAATTCCATCAGAATATGCGGCGTAGCGATCAACCGGTCGTACCCCAGCGCATGCAATCCCCGGACCAGTTCCAGGCTTTCTTCCACGTCTTTCGCCCCGTCGTCGATACCCGGCAGGATATGGGAATGCAGGTCGGTCTTCAGAAAACCGAAAGACTGCGGCAGGTTTGCTTTTTTCTGAAATAAACGAATACTCAATTCCTCAATTCCTCAATTCCTCAGTTCCTCAATTCCTCAATTCCTCAATTCCTCAGTTCCTCAGTTCCTCAGTTCCTCAATTCCTCAGTTCCTCAATTCCTCAGTTCCTCAGTTCCTCAAAAATACCCAAGATACCAATCCAAAAACCCGTCAATCCCCTCCTTGACGCCCGTTTCCGGTTTGTAATCCAGGTCGCGGACGAGGTCGGCAACGTCGGCGGAGGTAGCCGGAACGTCGCCGGGTTGCATGGGCAGCATTTCCTTGACGGCTTCTTTGCCCAGGCGTTTTTCGATGGCGGCGATGAAGTCCATCAGTTTCACCGGGTTGTTGTTGCCGATGTTGTAGATCTTGTAGGGGGCCCGGGAGGACGACGGGTCGGGGTCGGCGCCGTTCCAGCCGGGGTTGCCGGCGGGCGGGTGGTCGATGACCCGGATGACGCCTTCCACGATATCGGCGACGTAGGTGAAGTCGCGCACCATATTGCCGTAGTTGAACACCTTGATGGGCTCGCCGGCGAGGATGGCTTTGGTGAACAGGAACAGGGCCATGTCGGGCCGCCCCCAGGGGCCGTAGACGGTGAAGAAGCGGAGGCCCGTGGTGGGCACGCCGAAGAGGTGGCTGTAGGTATGGGCCATCAATTCGTTGCTCTTCTTGCTGGCGGCGTACAGGGATATGGGGTGGTCGACGTTATCGGAGGTGGAGAACGGCATGTTTTCGTTGAGGCCGTATACGCTTGAACTGGAGGCGTAGGCCAGGTGTTTGACGCCGTTGTGGCGGCAACCTTCCAGGATATTGAGGAAGCCTGCGATATTGCTCTCGATATAGGCGCCGGGATTGATGAGGCTGTAACGGACGCCGGCCTGGGCGGCCAGGTTGCAAACGGCGTCGAATTGCTCTTCGGCGAACAACCGGGCGATGCTGTCCTTGTCTTCCAGGCGCATGCGGACAAACCGGTAATTGGGGTGCGTCCGGCTGGTGATGATCCGGCCCTCGGCGATGTCTTCGCGGCGGATGCCGGCGGTGGCCAGGCGGTCGAATTTCAGCTGCGGGTCGTAGTAATCGTTGATGCAGTCCAGGCCGAGCACTTCATCGCCGCGGGCGATCAGCCGGTTGGCCAGGTGATAACCGATGAATCCGGCGGTACCGGTGACTAGGATTTTCAAGTCGCGTTGTTTTTATATCGTGAAATATTCGAAGATTCGAACGGGTGCGGCGCCAGGGGCAGGGCGGCGAGCCGGTGGTGGTTGCCGTCGAGGCCGATGGGCCGGGCGCCCCGGATCTCGTGGACGATCTCCACGCTGGGGGCTGCCGCGTCGAGCCCGAAACCGCGGCCTTCCTGGATCTGGGCGTAGCTCAGGGTATGCAGATCGGTGAATCCTTCGCTGAATTCGATCTCCCGGCCGTCCATTTGCAGCGAGCGGTAGGTTTTGCCGCCTTTGGCGCGGACTTCCTCGGGCAGCGTATCGGCATTGATGCTGAGGAACCAGCGGACGTTGGCCTTTTCGAGTTGCAGGAAACCGGCGGCGCGGTCGTGCGTGCCGACATGGACGGTATTTTCCCGCACCGGTCCGAAGATCCACTGCAGCATGTCAAAAAAGTGGACGCCGATATTGGTGGCGATGCCGCCCGATTTGTCGAGGGCGCCTTTCCAGCTGGTGTAATACCACTTTCCGCGGGACGTGATATAGGTCAGTTCGATATCGTGCAGCTTGCCTTTCGGACCGTTGTCGATCTCGTTTTTCAGGGCGATGATGGCGGGGTGAAGCCGGAGTTGGAGGATGGTATAGATCTTCCGGCCGGTCTCTTCCTCGATATCGCGCAGGGCTTCGATGTTCCAGGGATTGAGCACGAGGGGTTTCTCGCAGATGACGTCGGCGCCGTGCCGCAGCCCGAACCGGATATGGGCGTCGTGCAGGTAATTCGGCGAGCAGATGCTGACATAGTCCATGCGGGTCCCGGAGCGTTTGAGCTTTTCCAGGTGGCGGTCGAAGCGTTCGAATTCGACGAAGAAATCGGCCTCCGGAAAATAAGAATCGATGACCCCGACCGAGTCGTTGTTGTCGAATGCCGCTACGAGGGTATTGCCGGTGTCTTTGATGGCCCGCATATGCCGCGGCGCTACGTAACCGGCCGCTCCGATGAGGGAGAAGGTTTTCAAGGTTTTGTGGTTTTTATTTTGTACGTGAAATCTGGTTTTTGGTTGCGCGGCTTCAGGCGGTAACTTCGGGTTACGGCCTGAATTATTTTTCCTGCCGATAAGGTCGATCGATGCCTTGGGGTTTTTAACTTAGGGGGCAACGGGAAGTTGCCGCCTAAGCCTTCCGCACCTCCCCGCTTTCCAGCACATACCGCTCGCCGCTGCCCGGGCAGATCGCTTCCCCCTGGTCGTTGAAGTGCAGGCGCGCCCCGTGTTCGCTCATCCAGCCGATGCGGCGAGCCGGGTTGCCGACCACCAGCGCGTAGGCCGGTACGGTCTTCGTGACCACCGCGCCCGCCCCGATAAAGGCAAACGCGCCGATATCGTGCCCGCAGACGATGGTGGCGTTGGCGCCGATGGTTGCGCCGCGGCCTACGCGGGTAGCCAGGTATTCCGATTTCCGGTTGACGGCGCTGCGCGGGTTGATGACGTTGGTGAACACCATGGACGGGCCCAGGAAAACATCGTCTTCGCAGGTCACGCCCTCGTAAATGGAGACGTTGTTCTGCACCTTGACATTGTCGCCCAGGACAACCCCGCCGGCCACAAACGCATTCTGGCCGATGGAACAACCCCGGCCGATGACGGCTCCGCCCATGACATGGCAGAAATGCCAGATTTTGCTGTCTTCGCCGATCCGGGCGCCTTCGTCAACGATCGCTGTAGGATGAATGTAGGGCATGGGAGTTTGTTGAGGATTTGAAAAATCGAATAATCCCCACCTTCGCTGACGCTACGGCGGGCGGCGGAATCAATCGAATCAATCGAAGAATTGAAAAATCGAAGAATCGAACAATCGAATCAATCGAATCAATCGAATCAATCGAATCAATCGGATCAATCGAAGAATCGAAAAATCGAAGAATCGAAGAATCGAAAAATTGAACAATTGAACCGATTAAGTCGAATGAATCGATTAAACTGACCAACCGACGGACGCCCAAAATCGATCAATCGAATCAATCGAATCAATCGAACAATCGGATCAATCGAACAATCGAACAATCGAACAATCGAACAATCGAAGAATCGAACAATCGAATCAATCGAACACGCCGCGGCGTGGCGGATCAATTAAAAACACAAGGCTTCGCCGTTGAAAGGTCGCAGGGACTTTTCACGAAATTAAATGCGATCGGACTTGATAAACCTCTCAGCGTTGGTACGCTTTTTTATAAATACGAGTAGTTGAGGATCTGTTGATCTGCCGCCTTCGCTCATTTAGAGCTTCGGCCGCCGGAGGTTGATTTGTTGATTCGAATCAATCCTACAACCCCCAGATCCCAACGCCTTTTTCCTCCGGTTTCCACCCCGGGTTTTCCTTCAAACGGTTGAGGTATCCGGGCTCCACATACATGCACAGGCCGCAGCCCAGGGTTTCCAGCTCGACGAGAAAGTTCTTTTCGTTTTCCTTGCGCACCAGCCGCCCTTTCAACCCCGTGAGCTGGCCGGCGATCACCTCGACCTCGTCGCCCAGGCGGAAGGCCTCCATGCTCACCTCCACATCGATGCCTTCTCCCAGGATGCGCCGGATCAGGTTGATCTCGGCTTCCGGGATGGAGATCAGGTTGCGGGAAAAGCGGACAAAATTGACCACGTCCGGCGTTTCCAGCACGGGGACGTAATCCTTCTTCGTGATCCTGGTGAAAATGTACCCGTTGATCAACGGCAGATCTACCTGTTTGACCTTGCGGGTATACCGGCGGGTAAACGATTGCAGGGGCAGGTAAGCGTGTACACCCTTATCCGTCAGCCGGCGAAGCACCTGCTTCTCCCGCCTGAACCTGGTATAAACGGCAAACCACCGCGCCTCCCTCTCGTCCAAATGGTTCTCTATCTGTTCCTTGACTTTCTCTTGTCCAGCAGACTTCATATTCGGTTTTTACAATCGCCAGTACACCCAGCCGTTGTTTTCCGGTTTGGCGTACATGGCTTTGATGTCCATCAGTATCGGCTTATCGCCGCTGGTAATGGTGCGGAAATAAGCGAAATCGAGTTTTTTGTATTGCTCGTGGCCGACGGCGACCAGCACGGCGTCGTAGTCGTTCGAAACCGCGTCGACCAGGGATAATTTGTATTCATGCGCCACCTCGTTGGGCGAAGCGTACGGGTCGGTGATGTGGACGTTGACCGAGAACTGCATCAGCTCCCGGATCAGGTCGACCACCTTGGAGTTCCGGATGTCGGCCACATTCTCCTTGAAGGTGACGCCCATCACGAGGACCTTGGAAGCGCCCGGGTTCTTGCCGTTCTGGATCAGCAACTGCACCAGCCGCTTGGCGATATAGGCCGGCATTTCGTCGTTGATGCGCCGCCCGCTGGTGATGACCTGGGCGTTGTAGTCCAGCTCATTGGCCTTGTGCAGCAGGTAGTACGGGTCGACGCCGATGCAGTGGCCCCCGACCAGGCCGGGCGTAAACCGGAGGAAGTTCCATTTGGTGCCGGCTGCGTCGAGCACTTCCTTGGTATCGATGCCCAGCCGGTCGAAAATGATCGACAGTTCGTTCATGAAGGCGATGTTGAGGTCGCGCTGGGTATTCTCGATCACCTTGGCGGCTTCGGCCACCTTGATGCAGGAGGCCTTGTAAATGCCGGCATGGATGACCGCGCCGTATACCTTGGCTACCTCCTCAAGGGCTTCGGCGTCGCTGCCGGAAACGATCTTCAGGATCTTTTCGATGGTATGCTCCTTGTCGCCGGGGTTGATCCGTTCGGGTGAATAGCCCATTTTGAAGCCGCTGCCGAGTTGGAGGCCCGACAGGTTTTCCAGGATGGGTTGGCAATCTTCTTCGGTACAGCCCGGATAGACCGTGGATTCATACACCACGTAGTCGCCCTTTTTGAGCGCCTTGCCGACGCTTTCCGAGGCTTTCAAAACGGGTTTAAGGTCGGGAACATTGTGTTCGTCTACCGGGGTCGGGACCGCAACCACGTGGAAATGGGCTTTTTTGAGGTCTTCCAGGTTGGCGGTGAAGGTGATGTCGCAACCTTCAAATGCATCGGATTCAAGTTCTTTGCTGGGGTCTTCGCCGTTGCGCATCATGGCTACGCGCTGTTCGTTGATGTCGAATCCGATCACCTTGAATTTGCGGGCGAATGCCAATGCCAGCGGCAGGCCGACATAGCCGAGGCCGATCACGGAAATGGCTTTTTCTTTCTTCTCTAGTTCCTTGAACATGGTTTCGAAGGGTATTTCAGGTTAATTGAAAAATGATTGTACCGATTGACAGATATATTCCAGGGTCTCGTCGTCCAATTCGGTATGCATGGGCAGCGAGATGACGGTTTTGCAAAGATATTCCGTGACCGGCAGGCTGAAATCCGGATACGGGGCCGAGGATTTATAGGCTTCCTGGTTGTACAGCGGCACCGGGTAATAGATCATGGAGGGAATCCCTTTTTCCTTGAGGAATTCCTGCAGGCGGTCGCGGTCGCCTTCCCGGACGATCAGCGTATACTGGTGAAAAACATGCGTGCTGTTGGCTTGCCGGGCCGGGACCTGCAGCTGGGGTACGCCGGCAAAGAACCGGTCGTAATAAGCGGCTGCTTGCTGGCGGGCGGCTGCAAACCGGTCGAGCCGCGCCAGTTTGACGTTGAGGATGGCGGCCTGGATCGAATCCAGCCGGGAGTTGCACCCGATCACGTCGTGGTAATAACGGCGCGACGCCTGTCCGTGATTGGCGATGCTGCGGCAGGCGGTCGCCAGGGCCTCGTCGTTGGTGTAGATGGCGCCCCCGTCGCCGTAGGCGCCCAGGTTTTTGGACGGGTAGAACGACGTGCAGCCGATATGCCCTATGGCGCCGGCTTTGACGCTTGTTCCGTCGGCGAAGGTGTACGAGGCGCCGATGGCCTGCGCGTTGTCCTCCACCACAAAAAGGCTGTATTTTTCCGCAACGGCCATGATGGGCTCCATGTCGCAGCTCTGTCCGAACAGGTTGACCGGCACCACGGCTTTTGTCCGGGGCGTAACGGCCTGCTCAATGAGGTCGGCGGTAACGTTGAAGGTATCGGGATCGACGTCCACCATCACCGGCCTGAGTTGCAGCAGGGCGATCACTTCGGCCGTGGCCACGTACGTGAAAGCGGGTACGATCACCTCGTCGCCGGGCTGGAGGCCGAGGGCCATCAGGGCGATCTGGAGGGCGTCGGTGCCGTTGGCGCACGGGATCACGTGGCGGACGCCGAGGTAGGACTCCAGGGAAGCCTGGAATTGCCGGACCTGGGGGCCGTTGATGTAGGCCGTGGAGTTGAGCACCTCCTGGATGGCGGCGTCCACTTCGGGTTTGATGGTTTCGTACTGGGTTTTGAGGTCGACCATTTGGATATTTTTCATCCGGCTCAGATTATAAGATTATAAGTTGTCCTTTGCGTACAGCAACAGCGGTTCGGTTTCGATTTGACCCCAGTCAAAATCCTCGTTTTCAAAAATGAGAAACCGGATCTTGCGATGGATGGCCGATTCTACTTTTACGATCAATTCCACCAAATAGTTGCGGTCGATATCGGGCCCGATAAACAAAAGGTCGATGACCTTGCCGTCCACTCCCCGGGCAAAATCGCCGATTAAAAAGACCTTTTCCACCTTGCCCAGGCGGAGAATGACCTTTTCGAGGATGTGGTCCAACCCGATGTGTTTGCGCAGAATGTTGTGGATTTCTCGGAAAAGGGGGTGCTGGGTATTAGCCTGAAAGCGTTTCTTGTTTCCGTCCTGGTGGGCAGTGAGCATGCCGGCTTTTTCAAGGCGGTTCAATTCTACCCGGATGGCATTGGACGACTCCCCGAACTCGCTTTCCAGGCTGCGAAGATAAGCCGTTGTTTTGCTGTTGAGAAAAAATTTCAGCAAAAGTTTAATCCTGGTCTTGGACGAGATCAATGCTTCGATCATGGGATGAATTGAGTAACAAAATTACTCAATATTTGGAAAACCGGTAGGGTTACATTAAATTTTTAACGATGAATTAATCTTACGCGCTTGCAACCCGGCGACCGGATGCCACGCCGGGCCCGGGGCAGGACATCCGGCCCCGAGCAGTTTGCTGACAGGAAATCCAGGCGAAACCGTTTGGCCTGGACACCCATTGAAGGACAATCAAACCGCCAGATCGACCCCAGCCACCGTACCCGGCCGTTGGCCCGATTTCCGGGTGACCTCATAAAAGAAGCGTTGTTCGCCGAAGGCGGGTTCCAGGTCGTCCAGCCAGATGGCGTCCGGATTGTATTTTGCAAAGAACGGGCGACCGACCCATTCCGGGTTGCGCGCCTGCAGGAACTCCAGCGCAAAAACCTTTTCGCCCATGATCTCCGCAACGCCGTTCACCTGCACTTTGCCGGGCATCGCCGACATGCTCGGCCCCCGTACGGTGCGCGCTACGCCGCTGACCTTGCGGTAGGCCCGGTTGAAGATCCGCCAGGCGGCCTCCAGCGAAATGGCGAAGTAGTGCTGGGCGCCGGTATTCCTGGCCACGAACATATAATAAGGTATGCAACCCAGTTCAACCTGTTTTTGCCACATGTCCGACCAGACTTCCGCCTTGTCGTTGATGTGCCGCATGATCGGCGATTGGGTCCGGATCACCGCGCCGGTATTGAGGATGCGTTCGATGGCCGTTTTGACCATGTCCGTTTCCAGTTCCCTGGGGTGGTTGAAATGCGCCATGAAGGCGAGGTGGATGCCGGCTTCCTTGGTCCGTTCAAACAGGCGCAGGAGGTCGTCCGCATCTTCGTCGGTGACAAACCGCTGCGGCCAGTACCCCAGGGCCTTGGTGCCGATCCGGATGGTCCGCAGGTTGGGGATCCGGGCTTCGATCAGGGCGTCGATGTACTGGGCGATGATGCGGGTCTTCATGATCATGGGGTCGCCGCCGGTGAACAGGACGTCGTTCACCTCCGGGTGTTCCCGCAGGTAGCGGATCAGGAGGTCCGTGTCCCGCATGGCGAACTTGAGCTCGTTCATGCCCACAAACTGCGGCCACCTGAAGCAGAACGTGCAATAGGCGTGGCAGGTTTGCCCCTGGTTGGGAAAGAACAGGAGGGTTTCCCGGTACTTGTGCTGGATGCCGGTCAGCGGGGCGCCGTCGAGCACGGGGACGTTGTGCTCCATTTGTCCGGCAGGGTGGGGGTTGAGCTCCCGTCTGATCCGGTTGGCGGTCAGCTTGATCTCGGCTTTGCCGGCGCCGGCGTTCAGCAGCCCGGCTATTTCCTGGAAATGTTGCGGTTCGAGCATTTCCGCTGCCGGAAAGGTCAGGGCATAGATCGGATCCCGCCGGAAGTTTTCCCAGTCGATCAATTCTTCAGTCACATAATTGTTGGCTTTGAAAGGCAGGATGTTGCCGACCACTTCGATGGCGAATTTATCCTCTTCGGATAAATAACGATCCACTTCGGGAATTTCCCGGAAGTTGCGCAACTGGTAAGCCTGGTAATCTTTGGTCATGGCAGTTGTAACGTGTTTTGGTTAAGAAATAGGCAACCTCACCGCCGGTTTCAGGCCGGGATGACCTCCGGTTGCCGGTTCAGAATGAATTGCTCGTGCAGGATCTGTATGCCGAGCAGGTGGTTGAGGATGGCGTCCTTCCGCACCAGCGACACCGGGTTTTTATCCTGGCGGTAACGCTGGAGGAATTCACCGACGGTGCCCGGGTTGAGCATGCCTGCGGAGCGGAGGGCTTCCGGATTGAGGAACCGCTCGATCAGGTTGTCGAGGGCGGTCTGCTTGTCGGCGGAGGTATGGCCCGGCGGCGCCATGAAGGCGAATTTCTCGCGCTGGTAAAGCACCTTGGGCAGGATCTGCTGCATGGCCTTCCGCAATACCCACTTTTCGGTGCCCGCCCGGATGCGGAATTTCGGCGGGATCATTTTGGCCGCTTCCGCGACGTAATGATCCAGGAATGCCGGCCGGGACTCCATGGAGTTGGCCATATCCACCCGGTCGCCGCCCCAGTTCAGGATCTGGCATTCGAGCATGGTCTTGATCCAGGTGTACTGGGCCTTGTCCAGAAAATGGCGGCCGTCGAGCTGAGATGGATCGAAAGCGTCCGCAATGGCCTCGATCGGGTCGTAATCCCTGAGATCGGCCAGGAGGTCCTCGTTCATCAGGGGTTTGGCCAGGGCAAGGGTCTGAATCCAGGGCTGTATCCATGACGGGGTAAACCCGCAGACTGCTTCCAGCGCGGGGTGCGAAACCGCGTTTTCAGCCAGTATGGCGCCCTTGAAGATCTTGTTGGAATCCTCCAGCTTGGTCAGCAACCCCGCGTTGTCGCCCTGGGCGTACTTGAGCATGTCCCGCTTGAAGGCCGGATATCCGCCGAAGAGCTCGTCGGAACCCTCGCCGGTGACCACCACCCGGTAGCCGCATTCGTTGACGCGTTTGCTCATGCACCATTTGGCCACGCCGAGCGTGTTGTAGAACGTGCGTTCGGCATGCCACATCGTGGTGATGTAGTTTTGACCGTAAAGTTCCTTCGACGACAAGTTGATTTCCTCCTGATCGGCCTTGACGGCATTGGCCATCTCGCGGGCGATCACCGACTCGTCGTAAGCCTGGTGGTCGAAACTGATGGTGAAGGCCTTGACGGGTTGCTGCTGCATGGATGAAGCCAGCCCGAGCATCGAACAGCTGTCGATGCCGCCGGAAAGATAACAACCCACCGGCACGTCGGCTTCCAGGCGATGGGCAACCGCTTCCTGGAGGGTCTCCTGGACCGTCTGGATATGGTGGGCGGCGGTCAGCTTGCGATCCCGCTCATCCACTTTCGGAAAGTCCATATCCCAGTATTGCTGATCCCGTACCGAAAACCCGTGTTCACCCTTTTCGATGATGAGCATATGCCCCGGTAGCAGGGCCTGAACCCCTTCGAAGGCCGTTGTGCCGGGCACCATGGTGTGCATGAGCTGGTGCATCACACCTGCCGGCGAGAATTTCCTTTCGGGGTAGGGATTGGCGAAAATGGCCTTGATCTCGGAACCGTAGTACACGGTATCCTTTCCGATATAATAATACAGCGGCTTGATGCCGAACCGGTCGCGGACGAGCACCAGCCGTTGGTTGCGTTTGTCGAACAGGGCGAAGGCGAATTCTCCGCGCAGGTGCCTGACAAAATCGAGGCCTTCCCTTTCATAAAGCGGCAGGGCGATCTCGCTGTCCGACTTGGTAGTGAAGGAGAATCCCTGGAGCCGCAGCCGGGTCCGGATCCGCTTGTAGTCGTAAAATTCCCCGTTGACGGTCAGCACGCGGGATTTGTCGCGGCTGTACAGGGGCTGGTCGCCGGTATGCATATCGATGATGGACAGCCGGGCGTGCCCCATGGCCATTCCGCGTTTTGCATCCAGATGGTAACCGAACCCGTCGGGGCCGCGGTGCCGGATGCTGGCGGTCATTTTTGCCAGCACCTCGCGGGCGTTTTTCTCGAGCGGGCCGAGGCTCCAAAATCCGGTGATTCCACACATTGATGAACGTTTTTTCTAAGATTTAACAATACCCGGCGTAGCCGGAGGAATTCGGTCGAAACGGTTGAGGACCGATATGAGCAAGGCCTGGCGGATGAATACGGCGCCGTGGGCCTGGGTGAAGTAGAGGTTGTGGTGGGTGCCGTCCAGGGTGGGGTCGAGCTCGTCGAGCCTGGCCAGCGGGTGCAATACCACGGCATCTTCCTTGAGGTTGCTGCCGGCGTCGAGTTTGAACCGGGAATCCAGGGTCTTGTAGCTGTCCCCGAGGAAAGCGATGGAATTCATATAGACCACATCCATATCGGAGAGGACCGTATTGATGTCGTTGGTGATGTCGTACCGGATGCCCGACCGGTTGAGGCTCTCTTCCAGTTCGGGCCCGAGCGGGTCGGCAAGGTCGGACACGATGCTGATCCGGCGGATGCCGGCCTTGAACAGGAGCGACAACCGCAGGAAACTGTTGACGGCGCGCATGCTGCCGGGGGTGCCGAGGATGCCCAGGTGGATCCGGTCTTCCGGCGCGATGACGTCCTGCTTGAGCCTGGGTTTCCATTTCAGGATGGCAAACCAGTCGGCCATAGCCTGGGTGGGGTGTTCGCCCGAGCCGTTGCCGGCGTTGATCAGCGGCAGGCGCAGGTTGTGCAGCAGCTCATCCACCGCCGTGGTTTCGGTGTGCCGGACGACGACCAGGTCGCCGTAGGCGTTGAACATTTCGCCGATATCGGAAAGGGATTCGCCCTTGGCCACGCCGGTCGCCTGCCCCTCCGGAATGCTGATGATCTTGCCGTCGAGCCGGAGGACGGCGCTTTCGAAGGACAGCCGGGTCCGGGTGCTGGGTTCAAAAAAGGCGGTGATGATGATCTTGCCGTCCAGCGGGTGGGATTCGGCGATGGTGGTGGTTTCCAGCAGGGCGGCGAATTTGCAGATCTCCAGCACCATGTCCTTGTCGAACTGGTCGATGGAAAGGATGGATTTGCCGACGAGCCCCTTCAGCTTGTTGATGTCGATCGTGTCCTGCGCGATCAGCTTTTTCGGGTTCGGATACAACCCCTCTGAGTACAAGGGAGGTTTTTCAGGATTTGCCGCAGCTTTCCTTTTGATTTTATCGGTTACCATATTTCCTTGGTTTTTAGATCCTTAAGCCATAAAACGATCAAGGTGACAGCGCCGACTGCCATCAATCCGATAGCGGCCAGGATCAGTATTTTGAAAAATGACAATGAAAAATGCATATGCTGTTTCAGGTATTGGAAACCGATCCGGGAGCCGGCAACGACTCATCGAGGGCTTTCCAGTTAAAATTATCCGGTTGAAAACGGGCAAAGAGCACCGTGGTCAGGATGGAAACCGTGGCGGCGATCAGCGAGCCGGTATACCAGCCGACTTCGATGTAAGCGATCAGGCCCGATACCGAGCCCAGTACCATGGCCCAGATGGCTCCTCCGGCGCTTGCCGTTTTCCAGTACAACCCCGTGACGATGGGGTAGATCGTGCTGGCCACCATCGGGCCTGCAAAGAACAATACGGTGGCCAGCGTACCGACCCGGGGCAGGCAAACCAGCCACGCAAACAACCCAAGGCCGAGGATGATCAGGGTGGATACCCGTTTGAGGCGCGCTTCACTGGCCTTGCGGTTGATCATTTTCTTGTAGATGTCCTCCAGGATCAGGTCGGAGGTCGCAGCCAGCAGGCTGTCGATGCTGGAGGCCAGCGAACAGAAGAACACCACGAACACGACCACCGCGCCGGCCTTGCCGAGGATGTTTCCGGCCATCAGCGGGCCCACCATATCGGGGCTGGTGATGTTGACCCCCAGCGACCCGCCGGTCAGGGCGATGAAACCGGCCGCGATCGGGACGGGCAGCCAGAAAATGCCGGCAATCGTGTAGGCTTTCGAACCAATGCCCTTGCGCATGGCAAATGCCCGGCTCCACCATACGTTGCTGTGAAATACCTCGCCGATGCCGAACAGCAGGTTGTTGAATACCGCCATCAGGGAGGCGGGCAGCAGGACGCTGACCAGCATGGGCCGGTTGGACTCCAGCTCGGAATAAACGCCGCTCAGGTCGACATGCGACAGCACCGCGATCCCGACCACCACCACCCCGATCATGATGATCACCGATTGGATATAGTCGGTACCGATCACGGCATACAGGCCGCCGAACAGGGTATAGGTGATGCACACGCCCAGGATGACCGTCATGCCCACCGCATACGGAATGCCGGACAGGGCGTTCATCAAAATGCCGCCGGCCATCCCCATGCTGATCAGCCAGGTAAAGCTGTAAAAGATGGAAATGGCCAGGAATACGCGCCAGGCGGTTTTGCCGTATCGCAGGCGGATAAAATCTCCGCTGGTGTAGCCTTTGGGCATCAGGTCTTTGATGCGGCGGGCGAGCGGTGCGAAAAGGAACAGCCCGAAGGCTGCCATGGAATAGGCGATCATGCCCCAGAGCCCCAGCTGAAGGGCAAATTGAGGGGCCAGCATGGTGGTATTGGACGTTACCCAGGTGGCCATGGCGGTGGCGGTGCCGAAAGCGAGCCCGACATTCCGCCCGGCGAGCATGAAGCCGTCCAGGTTTTTCGCTTTTTTGCCCCAATAAATGCCGAGGCCTATCCACAGGGCGCTGAGCAGGGCCATCAGAATCCAGCCGGTTGCCGGATTCAGGATTTCTGATTGGTGGTGTTCCATATTATGCTTCCTGGTTTGCCCGGGTGGCTCTGGCACCCGAAACGACGATGGCCAAGGTGGCCAGAAATACGATGGCTCCCAAACCGAAGAGGGTGAGGGAGAGGGCCAGGGGATGGTGCCGGACCACGACCGTCAGGGGCGCCGTCCAGGCGCTGCCTTCCCGGGTTTGCGGGTCGATGGCTTTCAAACGAAAGTAATAGGTTCCGTTTTCAAGGCCGGAGATGAAGGTGGCCAGGTCCGGACCCTGGTACAAAACGACCGGCGAACCGAAGTTGCTGTCGGTCGATTGCTGCAAAAGGAATTCAGGTGCGTTATCGACGCCGGCCGGCTCTTTGCCTGTCGCCCAGATCAGTTTGAAATAGCCTGATTCGCTGACCAGGCCCTGATCATTGGTGAATCGCGGCGTTGCGGGTGGCGCTCCGGAAAGGGGCGCTCCCCACAACCAGGTCAGCAGGAAGAACAAGCCGGTCAGGCGGCCCTTAGTAATCCTGATCCTGTTTTTTCTGTTCGCGATAGATGGCATCGAGTAATTCGTTTCTGCGCTTTACAGATGGTTTGGTGTAATGCTTGCGCCGCAAGAGCTCCTGCTTGAGCTTGACGCGTTGATGTTTTCTTTTGTAGCGTTTGAGAGCGCGGTCGATGCTCTCGTTGTCCTTTACTTCGATAATGAGCATTAATTGTATTTTGAATGGTGAAAAATCATTGTAGGTAAACGACCTTGGCGTTTACGTTATAGCGCTTGACGATGCGTTCGGCGAAGGCCTTATGCCCTTTGGGTGCGAGCAGGAAGAGCCTGCCGCCTTTCATGCCGGCCAGCTTGGCCATCAGTTTCCATTTGGATACCTTTTTGGGGACATCTTCCTCCTTGGTGGCGATTTCGACATAGTGCTTGACCCCAAGGCGGTAGCCCGTGATATCGGGGACAAAGGATTGTTCCTCGTCTCTGCGGGTAAAATGAACGGGAGATTCGTAATCGGTGAAATTGGCCTTGATCTTGCTCAGGCCTCTGCGTTTTGCCCATTCGAGGGCAGGTTTAAAGAAATCGGACTTTTCCATTTTTGACTGGTTTGAAAAAATAAAATAGCAGCTTGCTTCGCGGGAGAAAAAGCTGTCGCCGGGGAAACGGAGTGTCCCCGGTAGAAGTTATGAAGCGATCTGTTACAGCTCAGGAGTCGGGGCCGTTCATCGGAACGGGAGAGAGAAATGGCTGAATGAACGTCGCCTTGGAAGTACGCTTAGAAAGGAACTTGTATAGTATTGCATACTATTATAACGCGAGCCGGCAGTAGATGGTTCACTGCCGGTGGAAAAGCCGGTACGGTGCGCAGCGGGCACAGGTCGCCCGTTCACCTGGATGCGGTGGGCTGAAAGCGCAGGATTGAGGTCGGAATATGGTGTAAAAATCAGCAAAACAAATCAGGGCTTGAACACTTCGATCTCATGGGTCCTGACGATGAGATCGGTGAATTTGCCCTTGAACCTTGTAGCTTTTACAATGTGGTTGTCGATCCAGTGGTAGTTGCCGCCGCGCGGTTTGCTCAGCAGGAGGCCGTGGTATTTGAAGCCGTGTTTGCGCAACCAGGCTTCGGTGATCTCGCGGTGTTCCTCGGTGCGGGAAGAAAAAAACGTGATCACATGACCTTCCTCGTACCACTTGTTGATGATCTTGAGGGCATCTGGATAAGGCAGGACGGTCGACATGCGTTCGGGCTCCTCGTTGGGGATGTCGTCACAGATGGTACCGTCGATATCTATAAGAAAGTTTTTGACCGTCTCCGGCAGGAGCGGGCTGATGGATTCTCCCTTTTCATTGAAAGCGGCAATCAAGCCGTTGGATTCATTCTGCTCAATCATCTTAATCAGTCCTCTTTTTTGAAGCGGCAAAATTATATCAATTCTTTAACAAGCTTTTACTTTTTCAAGAATTAATTTATAAACGGCCGCCTTTTTTTAGTCAATTTACAAAGATTTAACATTTGGTTCCGGCTTGGTTCCGGGCGGCTGTATTCAGAAATCGATGTACTCCGTAGGGTTGACGGGCTTGCCTTTGTACCAGAGCTCGAAGTGGAGGTGGGGCCCGTTGGACATGGTGCCGGTATTGCCGATAATGGCGACGGCTTCCCCTGCCTTGACATAACTGCCCGCTTTTTTCAGCAATTCGGAATTGTGCTTGTAAAAGGTGATGGTATTGTTGGCGTGCTGGATGCCGATGGTATTGCCGGTTTCGAGCGTCCAGTCGGAAAGAAAGACGTATCCGTCCATGGCTGCCTTGATGGGCGTGTTCTTGGCGGCCAGGATATCCACCCCGTAGTGTTTCTTGTCGGGCATGAAATCGGCGCTGATCTCGCCGTTGACGGGCGGCGTGAAATACATTTGCTCCAGCCGGGCATTGGCGCCGGGCAGGTTGGTGGTGCGCGGCTCGCGGGCGATTTCGCCGATCTCGTCCAGCTCGACCTCCTCGCGCAGGGCGACTTCTTCCTGCGAAGGATCCAGGGACATTGCCCCCAGGGTGTCCTGAATCACCGGATTGGCTTTCGGCACATCGTCCTCCGTGGTCACATCCCCGACCAGGACCTTGCGGATGCTTTCGGAATAGACCCGGTAAGTGGTCAGTTCCTTTTCCAGGTTATCCACCTTGCGAAGCAGGCCCTGCACCTCCTCGTTGTTGCTGCCTTTGCCGTACCCGGGCATGTACTTGTGCAGGGGCGTATAGGCGATCAGCATCCAGATCACAACGGCGAAAACAACGGCAAAGCTGCTGAGGAGGATATACAGATTGAGCAAATTCAGCTTGTAGGAGCCTACTTCCTGGAAAGTTTCATTATTCATGACGACCAGCCGGTAGGTATGTTGTAGCCTTTCCTGCAACCTCTTCCAAAATCCTTGTTTATCCATAAGGCATTTTGTTAAGAAACGCCGGTCAAATACGAATATTTTGCTTTTTGCGCTATGAAAGTGTGTGGGGAATAAAATAATTTTGCACCCCGGCGTTAATAAGAATGCAAAGGTAGATAAATTTTGCAAGACCGGGCAACCGGCCAACCCAGATGATTATGATATTTAACACTGCAATATTGGTTCAAATGAAACGCATGGGCGCCATGCTGCTGATTGTAGGCGCTATTTCGGCCTGTACCACCCAGAAGAAACAGGAAGACCTGTCGATGCTGGGGAAGTTATACCACAACACAACCGCCAAGTACAACGGCTATTTCAATGC
The DNA here is from genome assembly GCA_020636325.1 of Lewinellaceae bacterium. GTDB lineage: Bacteria > Bacteroidota > Bacteroidia > Chitinophagales > Saprospiraceae > JACJYC01. The sequence continues at coordinate 162,143 of JACJYC010000014.1, read as the reverse complement.
CGATGAGCTGCTGGCCGGCAGTATCGTGCAGTTGGATGACCAGCACCACGACAACTACACCCAGTTGCTGCCCATGTATGAGTACATCGCCGCCGACAACCCGCAGGCAGTCGCCCCCGACCTCGACAAGGCCATCGAAAAGGTGACCGTTGTGGCCCAGCTCCACCGCCGCAGCCATTGGACGGACGACTGCTACCTGCTGCTCGGCAAAGCCCAGTTCCTCAAAAAAGACTACGAAAGCGCGGAGGAAACCCTTCGCTTCATGACGGATGAATACAAGCCGTCCAAGGAAAAAGCCCGGAAAGAATCGGGGACGAAAACCAAAAAGGGTAGCGGCCGGACCTCCTCGCGGGCGTCCTCCGGCCGGACCGGCAACGCACGGCCCTCCAAAAAAGAAGTCGCTAAATCCAAGAAACAACAGGAAAAGGAGCGGAAGCAGTACAACCGCGAGCTGAAGAAAAAGAAAAAGAAAAGCAGCAGCTCAAAAGGCAAAAAGCCGTCAACACCGAAACCCGGGGAAAATACCGAAACGCCCGCCGCAACCAACCCGGTAACGACGCCTGCCGACACGCCCGAAGAAGCTGTCCCGACCACCATCAGCCTGGGGAATTCCGGCTCGGAAGCCATCGAAAGCGACCCTGACAGCTATTTCCTCAAGCACCGGCCCGCTTACCAGGAAGGGTTGCTCTGGCTGGCCAAAACCTACGTGGAAAGGGATAACCCCGATGCCGCCATGCGCATACTGGGGCAACTGGAACGGGACCCCAAAACCTTTAAGGACATCGGCCGGGAAGCCGCCGGAGTAATGGCCTATTCCTATATTCAGCAGAAAAAATACAGCGAGGCGCTGCCTTACCTCGACAAAGCCATCGATGAGGCCAATCGCCCGACCAAGGCCCGCTTCAGCTATATCAAGGCCCAGCTGCACCAGAAACTCGGGCAGAACGAGGCCGCCTACCAGGCCTTTGAAGAGGTGTTGAAATATACCGACAACTACGAAATGGAGTTCAGCGCCAAATTGAGCCTGGCTCAGAATGCCTGGCGGACCGGAAAAGGAACCGGCGAAGAGGCCAAACAGAACCTCGAAAAAATGCTCCGCGACCCCAAGAATGCGGAGTACAAGGACCAGATCTACTACGCGCTGGCCGAGATCGCTTTCGAACAGAACAACCGCGAAGAGGGCCGCAATGACCTCCTCCTGGTCATCGAGAATACCTCCGGCAACCGGGCCCTCGAAGCGGAAGTGTATTACCGCCTGGCCAAAATGGCCTTTGAGGACGAAAGTTTCGTGGAAGCCAAATCCTACTTCGACAATACCCTCGACCGGATGAATTCCACCGACGAGCGTTACGACGAAGTCCGCCGCTACAGCACCAACCTCACCGAGATCGCCGAAAACCTGACGGTGATCATCGAGAAGGACAGCCTGCTGCGCATCGCCCAGCTTTCGGACGATGAGAAACTGGCCCTGGCAGGCAAGGTGAAAAAAGAACGCGACGACGCCCGCCTGAAAGCCGCTCAGGAAAAAGCCGCCCAACAGACGACCGCAGGCAATAAGGGCGGCGCGCCGGCACTGGTCAAAAGCGATTTCTTCGCCTACAATGACAAGGCCCTCAAGCGAGGCATCCGGGAATTCCAGCGCAAATGGGGCGACCGGCCGCTGAAAGATGACTGGCGCCGCTCCAACCAGAATACCATCGCGGATGCCGCCTCACCAGGTGCGGAAACCCAACCGGAAGCCGTTCCCATCGACCCCGAGAACCTGTCGGAATACCTGGGCGATTTTCCCAAGACCAACCAGGAGATCGAAGAGTTCAAGATCCAGATCCGCGAAGCGATGTTCAACCTCGGCTCGCTGTACCGCGACCGGATGAAGAATTACCCGAAATCCGTTGACGTCCTGGAAGAACTCAATTCGAGGTTCCCGGAAAGCAATTACGAACTGGATTCCTGGTACCTCCTGTACCTCGACCATACCGACCTGAACAATTCGGCCAGGGCAAAGGAATATTACGACAAGATCGTACAGAAATACCCGACCACCAACTACGCCAAATTGTTGCAGGACCCGGATTTCGCCGCCAAGTTCATGAGCGAGGAACAGCAGCGCAGCCGACGCTATGACCAGATCTACCAATCCTTTAAGAGCGGAAATTTCCAGGACGCTTACGATCAGGGCCAGCAGGCCGTCGCCCAGTTGTTCGGCAAACACCCGCTCAAGGCCAAATACGCCCTGCTCATGGCCATGTGCACCGGCAACCTGAAAGGCAAGGACGCCTACGTGGAAGACCTCCAGAAAGTGGTCGCCCTCTATCCGGATACCGACGAGCAGCGCAAAGCCAAGGAGATCCTCCGCATGCTGGGCGGCGCCGGAGCCAAATTGCCGGGCCAGGCCGCCGAAGAGGAATCCGGCTATTCCTACAATCCTTCCGAATTACACTATATCATCATTGTATTCAAACAGGAAGTTAACCTCAATGACGTTAAATTCACGGTTTCTGATTACAATGAAAAATACCACAGCCTCGAAAAGCTCCGCATCTCCAATATTTATATGGGAGAAAAACAGGAGACTCCTGTGCTGGTCCTCCGCCGCTTCAAGAATGCCGAGGAATCCATGCGCTATTATGAAGGAGTGCGTAAAAACGCCAAAGACTTTCTGGATGCCGGCAAGTACAAATTCGACGTACTGCCGGTTTCCCAGAATAACTACCGGACCATCATCACGACCCGGAACATTGATGCCTACAAGGAATTTTTTGAGCGCAACTACTGACAAGCTGACGGCCCGCGCGGTCGCCGCCACTTGCCGATCCCGTGGTTTGCCGACACAGATATTGCCGGTTGGAAAGCCATCACATACCGGCCCTACAGGCCGGAAATCCAATGTTCAAACCGATTGCTACCGACATTGCGGACCTGACGGCCCGCGCGGTCGTTGTAAAGTCGAAACATCGCCTTACCCCCACTTACGACTTACCACTTACGACTTACCACTTACGACTTACGACTTAAATCTTCACAAACCGCCGCGTCCTGAACCGCCCGTCCAGCTGAAGCCGGTAGTAATAATTGCCGGCCGGCAGGTCTTTGGGGCGATATTCCACCTGATGGACCCCCTCCGGCAACTTTTTATCCACCAACACTTCCAGCTCGGCGCCCATGCTGTTGAAAATGCTGAGCCGGGCCTGTTCGCCTTTCGAATAGAATTCGATGATGGTGGATTCCCGGAACGGATTCGGGAAATTGGTCAGGCGGATCTCCTCGCTGACGACGGGGTTGGCCGTCGAAACCGGCGAGCACACCTCCAGGATCGGCAGGTGGGTAAACCCTTCGTGCAACAGGCTTTTGACGTCCGCTTCCGGTACCTCGAACCAGTCCATGAGGATGGACCCGTAAATATCCCTGAAATCGTATTGCATCGGAATGCCCTCCTGGACGTCCACGTCCGTCGGGATCTCCGGATTTTCGCCGAGCACCTGTGCGTTGACGCAGGAGCCGAAGACCATCAGCGGCGCCGCGGTGCCGTGGTCGGTGCCGAGGCTGTCGTTCGACCGGATGCGGCGCCCGAATTCCGAGAAGGTCATGCCGACTACTTTTTCCTCAATGCCTTGCGCCATCAGATCGGCCTGAAAAACGGCCATGGCCTGCGACAGGGTTTCGAGCAACTGGGCATGGTCGCCGGCGGTCGGGTCGCCGGTATCCACCTGGTTGGCGTGGGTATCGAACCCGCCGAGGCTGACCACGTAGACCTTGGTGCGCAATCCGCCGGAAATGAGCAAGGCCACGTTCTTCAACTGCTGGGCCAACCGGTTGTCGGCCGGGTATTCAACCAGGTTGGCGCCGGCCGTTGCCGCTGTTTCCACTACCTGTGAATAGGCGTTGCTCTGCGCAATGGCCGTGCGGAGGAAAGACAGTTCCTCCCCGTACGGCGTATCCGGCAATTCGCCCGGCTCGCCTTCGTATAGCGACAGCAGGTTGAACGGGTCATTCAGCGTCAGGCTGAAATTGGCCGAGACGCCCTGGCAGGTTTCCGAAACCACATTGCCCATCGTAATGGCGAAAGGGTCCGGGTATTCGTCGTTGGGGTAATTGTCCGGGAACCCGGGGTACAGCCCGTCCATATACCTGCCCAGCCAGCCGGTGGTCCAGAACTGCTCGGCCGGCGAACCGCTGGTCCAGATGTCGGTCGAACGGAAATGCGACCTGTTCTGGTTGGGATAGCCGGCAGCCTGAACGATGCCGAGTTTGCCCTCTTCGAACATGCTTTTGACGCCGGTCATGACCGGGTGGACCCCCACGAGGTCGTTGAGCGGCAGGACGGCAGTTTCCGGGATCAGGATATTCGGCCGCACGTTGGAAAGCCCGCTGTACTGGTCCCTGGGGATGACCATGTTGAGGCCGTCGTTGCCGCCGTTGAGCTGGATCAGGATCAGCACCCGGTCGGAATCGTTGTTGACGCCCTTGAATATAGCGCTGCGCGACATGGCCGAAAGCTTCATCCCGTTGAGCAGGATGGGCAGGGTGACGGCTTTGCCGGCGGTTTGGATGAAATGCCTTCTTTTCATGATTTCAGGTTTTTTAGCTTAAATAAAACTCGGGCATGCTGATCATGGCGGTCAGCAGGGCCCTCAGTTTGGCGTCTACGGCGTTGGCCAGCGTCACATCGTCCGGATTGCCGAGGTATTCCCCGAATTCCAGCGCCCATTCGTAGTCGGGCAGGCCGGGGAGGAGCAGTTCCTTGAGGGCGACCACCTGCGAATCGGTGATCGGCATCGGGAACAGCAGTTTGGCGAATTCGGTGATGACGGTGTTGGGATCCATCGGGTTGCCGATGGTCGCAATCAGGTCAAGCGGCCGCAGGCGAAGCCTGAAACCGAAAAAGTTGTATCCGGCTGTGGTCAGGATATTGGAATAACCCATCCTGGCCTGCAGCGTGGTGGCGTTGATCCAGGTGCGGTAGAACAGCGGCTCCTGGTAGTAGGCTTTCCAGCCCGCTACGTTGGGCGGGTTGTAGTATTCCATTTCCATCAGGGAAGTGAAAAGGAACACGCGGTACAGGACCCGGTACCGCAGCAATTCGTCGTCCGGCAGCGGGATCTGGGTGGTTTTGATGGTGGAAACGATAAAATCAAGGGGATTCTTGATCATCGGGCCCCAGTTCAGGATGTCGAAGAAATGGGCGCTGCGCAACAGGGCTTCCAGGGCCGGACGGATCTCGTAATCGTTGTCGATCAGGATCTGGGCCATCGGCCGGATGACATTGGTTTCCACCTCCTCGTTGACGGGGTAGTACACAAACCAGCGGTACAGTTTGCGGCTGATGAACAAGGCCACATCCTCGCGTTTGAAGATCACGTCGATGAGGTGGGCGTATTCCTGATCGCCCAGGTTGGTGATCACTTCGTTGTTGAACCGGTGGGAGAGTTGTTTGGATCCGGTATCGTGCCGGTTGAGCGTGAAAAAGGATTCGACGTTCACATCGGGGTTGACGGTGTTGAATCCGCGGTCGCGCCAGCCGGTCAGCACTTTGGCCATCTGGATCACGTCGTCTTCCGTGAAGGTGGTATAATCCCCGGGGCCGGCGAGGTCGCCCTTGCCCAGGGTGTAGAGTTCCATCAGTTCGCGGGCGTAGTTCTCATTGGGCGCCGTACGGGTGTTCTGATTGCCGTTCAGGAACCGGAGCATGGTCGGATCGACGGTGATCTCCTTCATCAGCTCCCGGAAATTGCCCCAGGCAAAGTTTCGCAGCAGTTCGACGTGCCGGTACAGGAATTTGGGGTCATTGACGTTGCTGACGGCAAAATGGTTGTGCCAGAACAGGGTCATTTTTTCACGCAGCGAAATGCCTTCCTCCAGCATCAGCTTGAGGGTCCAGGCGCGCAGGCTCTGGTTGCGATAGGCCCTCAGGTTGGCGGTCACGGAGTATGGCGCGTCTATCCAGGTTTCGCCGAGGGGTACGTTGGCATCCTCGTCCGAAGTGTGGTTGACGGGCGGCGCCGGGGCCGGCAGGTCTTCAAAGAGTTTGGCAACGGTGCCGTCAAAACCCAGTTCGACCGCCTCCAGTATCATCTCCCGGGTGGGGCCGAAGGTGCAACGGCGCAGTATATGGGACGCCTGTTCAAAATTCCATGGACCCTGGTAAGGCTCAAGCCCCAGGAGAACGGGCGCCATGGCCGGCATGGCGGCCTCCGCTGCAACCGGCTCCGCCGCAGTCAGTCCAAAGAGCCTGGTCAGTGTAGCTCTTCTGTCCATAAGCAAGCATTTTGTGGTGAAAAAATGGTGTTGGTATGCTAAAAATGGCACCGATTAGACCTGAATATCCCTTGCAGGTTTAACGATATCAGAAAAAAAATTAAAATTTGCACCGAATTTCACAAGCTATGACAAAAAACTTGAAAGCGGCTATCTTCGACCTCGACGGCGTTATCGTCGATACGGCCAAATACCACTTCCTGGCGTGGAAAAGAATGGCCAATTCCCTGGGTTTCGATTTTTCGGAAGAACAGAACGAACAACTCAAAGGCGTCAGCCGGATGGAATCCCTGGACCGGATACTCGCCTGGGGCAGGATCTCCCTTGACCAGGCGGAAAAGGACCGCTATGCGGCCAAGAAAAATGACTGGTACCTGGACTATATCCGGGAAATGACGCCCGCGGAAATTCTGCCGGGTGTAACGGCTTTTCTGGGAGAACTCCAGGCGACCGGCATCAAAATGGCCATCGGTTCGTCCAGCAAAAATGCCATGACCATCATCGACCGCATCGGCCTGGGTTCGTTCTTCGACACCATTGTCGACGGCAACCGGATCAGCAAGAGCAAACCCGACCCCGAGGTTTTTCTGAAAGCCGCCGATGACCTGGGGGTGGAACCGGGTCTTTCCCTGGTGTTCGAAGACGCGGAGGCCGGGGTGGAAGCTGCCCTGCGCGGCGGATTCCATGTCATCGGGATCGGCAGCCCGGAAGTGCTGGGCGCCGCCGACGCGGTGATCCCGTCCCTCGGCGGTTATTCCTGGCCGGGGCTGACGGCCCTCCTGCGGTGATCGACACCGCCCGGACGTCTTGTATGCAATGCTGTTCATCCAATCAAAATAAAGGCTTATACCAATACCCATGAAAAATTACCTGCTCCACGACGAATGGAAAATCATTGAAGAGGGCTTTAACCCTGAATATAACCGCATTTCCGAAAGCATCTTCAGCATCGGCAACGGCCGCATAGGGCAGCGGGCCAATTTTGAGGAGGATTATACCGGCGATTCCCTCCAGGGCAGCTATGTCGCCGGCGTTTATTATCCCGATAAGACCAGGGTAGGGTGGTGGAAGAACGGATACCCCGAGTATTTCGCCAAAGTGCTCAACGCCGCCAACTGGATCGGCATCAGGATCGATTTCGACGGCGAAACCCTGAACCTGGCCGATTGTCAGGTGTCCGCTTTCCGCAGGGAACTCAACATGCGGGAGGGTTACCTCGAACGCTCCTTTACCGCACTGACGAAAAGCGGCAAAAAGGTGAAGGTGGCCGCCCGCCGGTTTTGCAGCATTGCCGACGACGAAACCGCCGCCATCCGGTATGCCGTCACCCCGCTGAACTTCTCCGGAACACTGACCATCACCCCCTACATCAGCGCGGACGTCAAAAACCAGGACTCTAACTACGATGAGAAATTCTGGTTGGAAATCATGGTGAAAACCAAGAAAAAACAAGCCTACGTACTGGCCGAAACCAAAAAGACCGGCTTCCAGGTCTGTACGGGGATGAAATTCGCCATCCACCGCGAAGGAAAGGAGATCGATTTCCCGTCGTCCCTCCGCATCCAGAAAGAAAAATACGCGGGTTGCACCGTCGACCTGAAATGCAAGGAAGGGCAGGAAACCGTCGTCTACAAGTATGCGGCCAATATCTCTTCCCTGAATTACCCGAACGAAGACCTCTACGAAAAATGCAAGGAAGCCGTCGACAGGGCCTTTACAAAAGGTTTTGACCAGATGATGGCCGATCAGGCAGCCGCCTGGCAGCGCAAGTGGGACGAAGCCGACATCCTCATCGAAGGCGATGTGGCCGCGCAGCAGGCCATCCGGTTCAATATCTTCCAGTTGTACCAGACCTACACCGGCGAGGACGAACGGTTGAATATCGGCCCCAAAGGCTTCACCGGTGAGAAATACGGCGGCAGCACCTACTGGGACACCGAGGCCTATTGCCTGCCGTTCTATATGGCGACCGCCGACCAGCACGTGGGCAGAAACCTCCTGGTTTACCGGTACAAACACCTCGAAAAAGCCATAGAGAACGCCGGCAAACTGGGCTTTTCCAACGGCGCGGCCCTGTACCCGATGGTGACCATGAACGGAGAGGAATGCCACAACGAATGGGAGATCACCTTCGAGGAGATCCACCGCAACGGCGCCATCGCCTACGCCATCTTCGACTATATCCGCTATACCGGCGATCAGGGTTACCTGGCCGAATACGGGCTCGAGGTCCTGATCGGCATTGCCCGGTTCTGGGCCCAGCGCTGCCATTATTCCCAGCGCAGGAAGAAATACATGATCCACGGCGTAACCGGCCCGAACGAATACGAGAACAACGTCAACAACAACTGGTATACGAATTACCTGGCGGTCTGGTGCCTGAAATACACGGCAGAAGCCCTCGCGCATGTCAGGAAAACCAACCCGACCGCCCTGGTCGCCATTGCGAACAAGGCCCGGTTCGACGAGGAGAACGAAACCAGGAACTGGAAAAAGATCGCTGCCGGCATGTACCTGCCCCACGATGAGAAACTGGGCGTCTTTGTACAGCACGACGGCTTCCTGGATAAGGACCTCCTGACGGTAGCCGACCTGCCGGCCGACCAGCGCCCGATCAACCAGAAATGGTCGTGGGACCGGATCCTGCGGTCGGTCTTCATCAAGCAGGCCGACGTTTTGCAGGGCCTGTATTTCTTCGAGGATAAATTCGACGAAGCGACCTTGCGCCGGAATTTCGATTTTTACGAGCCCCGCACCGTCCATGAATCCTCGCTTTCGCCCTGCGTGCACGCTATCCTGGCAGCCCGGTTGGGCAAGCGCGACAAGGCCTACGAAATGTACCTGCGTACGGCCCGGCTGGACCTTGACGACTACAACAACGACACCGAGGACGGCCTCCACATCACCAGCATGGCCGGCACCTGGCTGGCCGTAGTGAAAGGCCTCGGCGGAATGCGCGTTCATAAGGATATCCTGGAATTCGATCCCTTCCTGCCCGAAAAATGGGAGACCCTGAGCTTCAAAATTCGCTGGCGCGGCTTTTTTATTGAAACCAAAGTAACCCGTTCGGGTGTTGTTCTGATAAACCACGCTGACGGAACCCTGGATGTTAAGGTGCTGGGGACCAAAGTGCGGTTGAAAGGAAATTCCCAAACGGAAATACCGTTCAAATAATGACCATGAAACAGATCATTCAACTTACCTTGTTGACGGCCCTGGTGGCCTTTGCCGCTGCGTGCAAAAACACGGATCAGACCGATACGGCTACGGCTACCCAGGGCGCGCCCATGAAATCCGCTCAGGGATCGGCAGCTCCCCCCCATCCTCCGGGAACGAGCCAGTTTGAGGTCCTCCTCCAGCAAAATTACTGGGTGTGGGAAAAGTATTATGTCGACGATCCGGAAGCCCGCAAATTCAACCGGGGTCGCTGGTACAAATTCAAACCCGACGGCTCTTTTGAATCCGGTCACTGGCAGGAAGACGGCGCGCCCGGAAGCTGGTTGGTTTACCAGAACGGCGGCAAGACCTTCCTGGCGCTGGATTCGGTCAACGATGCCGAAGACCTCGAATTCCAGCTTCAGACCAACCAGGCGGAAACAGAGATCGCCTGGACCGGCACGCCCAAGTACGAATACAATTCCACGACCATGCTGCTGTCGATCAACCTGCTGACCAAACCCACGAAAGAGCAGTTTCACGTGGTGGATTAACCAAGATTATCGGACCAAAAGCCATACCGTGAACCGACCCGAAGGACAACATCCAGGCCGCATCTATTTCGACAACGCGGCCACCACGCCCGTACACCCGGAGGTGATCCGCGTTATGTCGGAGGCGCTGGCCGGCAATTTCGGCAACCCTTCTTCCATTCATGCGGAAGGCAGGGCGGCCCGCGCGGCCATTGAACAGGCCCGCAAAACGGTCGCCAGGTGCCTGAACGCCTCCGTCGGCGAGATCTTTTTCACCTCCGGCGGTACCGAGTCGAACAATATGGCCCTCAAATGCGCCGTGCGCGACCTGGGGGTCAGGCGCATCATCAGTTCGCCCCTCGAACACCATTGCGTGCTCCATTCACTGGAAAGCCTGGAAAAATACCAGCAGATCCGGGTAGACCGCCTGCAGCCGGATGCCTTGGGCCGGTTCGACACCGGGCAGCTGCGGGCGCTGCTGGCCGCGGATTCCGCCCCGACCCTGGTGTCCCTGATGTACGCCAATAATGAGATCGGGACCATGATCGACCTGGATGAGGTCGCGGAGATCTGCGCCGAAGCGGGCGCCTGGTTCCACAGCGATACCGTGCAGACGATCGGATATTTTCCCATTGACCTGGCCAAAACGCGGGTCTCCTTTCTGTCGGGGTCGGCCCACAAATTCCACGGCCCGAAAGGCGTCGGGTTCGTTTATATCTCCGGCGACAACCAGATCAGGCCGTTCATCGACGGCGGCTCACAGGAACGCAATATGCGGGCGGGCACCGAAAACCTGCCCAGCATCCTGGGCATGGCCAAAGCCCTGGAACTCGCTTATGCGGAAATGGACGCCAGGCGGGACGCCATACTGGATATCCGGGACTATTTCCTGGGTGAACTGACCGACCGCTTTGAAGGCATTTCGGTCAACGGCGATTGCGAAAACGGCCATTACAAGATCCTTAGCGTGGAGTTTCCGCCTTCCCCGAAAACGGACCTGCTGCTGTTCAACCTGGATATCGCCGGCATCAGCGTTTCAGGCGGCAGCGCCTGCAGCTCCGGCGCGGACGCAGGCTCCCATGTGATCGCCGGCATCAAACCCGACTCGCCCGGCAAAACCGTCCGGTTCTCCTTTTCGCATTTCAATACGCGGGCGGAAGCGGATGCGGTGGTTGAAAAATTATCCGAGATCCTGAAAGCAAAAAAGGCCGTCGGTTGAAATAAAGAAAGTCGCCGATTTGTGCGCTGATATCTGAACAGGCATTTATCTTTGTCAGCCAAATGAGCCAGGGAAGAATTATCTTGACGGAAGAACGTTTCTCGCTCACCATCGACCGGATGTGCCAGCAACTGGTAGAGGTGTACGATGACTTTGCCGGTACCTGCCTGGTCGGCATCCAACCCAGGGGCGTACCCCTGTCCGACAGGATATTCAGCCGGCTCACCGCCCTCATGGGCAGCCTTCCCCTGGAATACGGTAAACTGGACATCACATTCTACAGGGACGATTTCCGCACCCGGAACAAACCCCTCAAAGCCAGCCCCATGGAAATGGACTTCCTGGTGGAGGAAAAGAACGTGATCCTGGTGGACGACGTCCTGTATACCGGCCGGACCGTGCAGGCCGCCCTGACCGCCCTGAACCACTACGGCAGGCCGCGCCGGGTGGAACTGCTGACCCTGGTCGACCGCCAGTTCAACCGGCATCTGCCCATTCAGTCCGATTTCACAGGCATTACCGTCGACGCGGTCGATGAAGCCTATGTCAAGGTATGCTGGAAAGAGATCCATGGAGAGGATCAGATTATCTTATTTTCTGAAAAACAAGCTGCGGATTAACGCATGGCGACTTTGCAACAATTAAGCACCAATCATCTGTTGGGCATCAAGTACCTCGAACCGGAGGACATTCACCTTATTTTCGAAACGACCCGCAATTTCAAAGAGGTCCTCAACCGGCCCATCAAGAAGGTCCCCTCCCTGAGGGATATTACCGTTGCCAACCTGTTTTTTGAAAACTCCACCCGGACCCGCATTTCCTTCGAACTGGCCGAAAAAAGGTTGTCGGCGGACATCGTCAACTTCTCCGCTTCGGCCTCCTCCGTGAAAAAAGGCGAAACCCTGCTGGATACCGTCAACAATATCCTCTCCATGAAGGTGGATATGGTCGTGATGCGGCACCCCGCACCCGGCGCGCACCACTTTCTGGCCCAGCACATCGACGCCAATATCATCAACGCCGGCGACGGCACCCACGAACATCCCACCCAGGCCCTCCTCGACGCCTTTTCCATGTGGGAAAAAGTGGGCGACCTGGCCGGCAAAAAAATCGCCATTTTCGGCGATATCCTGCATTCCAGGGTCGCACTCAGCAATATTTTCTGCCTCAACAAACTGGGCGCCCAGGTAAAGGTCTGCGGCCCTCCGACGCTCATTCCCAAATACATCGAAAAACTCGGCGTAACCGTCGAACACGACCTGCGCAAAACCCTGCAATGGTGCGATGTCGCCAATGTGCTGCGCATCCAGCTCGAACGGCAGGACCTCAAATACTTCCCCTCCCTCCGGGAATACGCGCTGTACTACGGCATCAACAAGCCGCTGCTGGACAGCCTCGATAAACCCATCGTGATCATGCACCCCGGCCCGATCAACCGCGGCGTGGAAATCACCGGTGATGTCGCCGATTCCGACCATTCCATCATCCTTCAGCAGGTGGAAAACGGCGTGGCCGTCCGGATGGCGGTCCTTTTTTTACTGGCCAGTGGACGATAACCGCTTACGCATATAATTTTTTTTACAGTTCTTGCGTTAGTTCGCAGACACGCTTTTTGCCGTAAACAAATTATCAAAATTCTGATTTTCAGCCGCTTGCCTGCTGGTAAGCCCAGCCATATCCGTGCCCGGTTTGTTGCCCGGCGGCAAAAAACCAGCGGGAATCGGCGGAAAACACTGAAAAAGGCCTTAAATTACCTCTAAAATTCCTGTTGCCATGCGATTGAGACTTTCCCTGTTCTTGCTTTTCGGAGCTTTCTACACCGGTTTCAGTCAATCCTGCGACGCATTGATTGCGGAGGACAAGATCATCGGCGGAGCTCACCTGCTCAGATCGCATCCGGCTACCCTGGTCGTCCGAGGCAGCTATACCTATTCCCTCGAACTGATGAGCAGCGACAAGGGGATCACCGCCAAGATCTATTCCAAAGGCGGCGTGGAATTCAACCAGGATGACGAGCTCATCTTTATGGATATCAACCAGAACCGGCGCAGCTTCCGGTTTGTGGAAATGGGGGAAATGAACATGGACCGGGGTACGCCCATCCACATGAACGTGGTCCAGCTCGACCTCAAAGCCGTCCAATGGTTCGCTACCTCCGACCTGCTGGTGCTGTACATAAAGAACAACATCAACAAGGAAATGCGGAAATTTACGGTCAATACCAGCCGTCAGCAGGAATTCAGGCAACTGGCCGTTTGCTTCAACGAAAAACTGGATAAATCCAAAGTGGTGGATGTGGAACTGCCGGAAAACCCGGCGCCCAAATCGGACCCTTCCAAGCCCGTCAGCGCCACCACTTCCTCTACGCCCACCGCCGCCAAAAGGAACGTCGACCCCAGCCAGATGACGGACGAGGAACTGGCTGACCTCCGGCGCGAACTGCACGATGTCAAGGATAAGCTCAAAGAAGAGATCGCCGCCGAACGGGAACGGGCCAACCAGATCAAACAATCGATCCAGGAAGAAGTAGCTTCCGCCAGGGAACAGGCGGCCAACCAGAAAAAAGTGTACGCCGATGAAGTGCTGGAAGCCCGGAAAAAAGCGCAGGAAGAGATCGAAAAATCCCAACAGGCCTCCGCAACGGAAGTCCTGGAAGCCAGACAGAAAGCCGAATCGGAAAAAGAACGCATCAGCCTGGACGTGGCCGACGCCCGCCAACGCGCCAATGACGCCATAAAGAACGCACAGCTGGAGTCGGCCCAGGAGGTCCAGTCCGCCAGAGAACGTGCAGCCCAGGAATTGAAAGCAACCAAGGAAAAACTCGATCAGGCCAAACTGGAATACGCGGACGAGGTCGCTTCCGCCAGGGAAACGGCCAACACCGAGATCACGAGCATCCGGCAGGAAACCGCCGACCTGATCCAGCAGGCCCGCTCCAAAGCCTCGGAAGAAAAGGAAAAGACCGTCGGCGAGGTGGTGACCACCAAACAGACCGCCGCCGAACAGATCCTCAAGATCCAGGAGGAAACAGCCACCGAGATCGGCCGGATCCGGGAAAATACCGTCCTGGAAAAGGAAAAATCAGCGCAGGAAGTTGCCGAATCCAGAAGGAAGGCCGCTGAGGAGGTTGCCCTGACCAAGGAACGTGCGGCCTCCGAAATAGCGGAAACCAAGGAGAATGTAGCCAAGGAAAAGGAAGCATCCGCCATAGAAGTGGCCCAGGCCCGCCAGAAGGCCGCCGAAGAGATCAAGCTGATCCGCGATCAGGTCGTGGCGGAAAAGGAAAAAGCCGGACAAATGTCTGCAGAGATCAAGACAAAATCCGACGAGGAAAAGGCCGCCGCCGCCGCTGATGTCGCCGCCGCCCGCGAAAAGGCCGGTACGACCATCACCCAGATCAATGCGGAAGAAGCGGCCAAGGTGAAAGAAGCGCGCGACCGGGCCAAAACCGAACAGGACGCCATCGCGCAACAGGTGCTCGATGCCCGCAAAAGGGCCGAAGAGGAATTGACCCGGATCCAGACCGAATTGCAGCAAAGCATGGCGCAGGTTCAGGCACAGAAGGAAGAGATCCAGCAGAACTCCGCCAGGGAAGTGCAGGCAGCCCGCCAAAAAGCGGAAGAGGAAGTGCGCAAAGCCCGCGAAACGGCCGCCGCCCAGGTACAGGAAGCCAATCAGCAGGCCGGCAAAGCCAAGGACGATTACGCCAAGGAAGTCGCTACCTCCCGCCAGACCGCAGAGGATAAGATCAAGGAGATCCAGGAAGAGGCCGCCAAATCCATCGCCGACGCCAAGGCCAAGGAAAGCGAACTCAAGAACATAACGGCCGAGGAAGTGAAAGCCGCCAGGGAGAAAGGGGCTCAGGAAATCACCTCGACCCGGGAAGCGGTGGCCAAATCCATCGCGGAAGCGCGCGAGCAGGAGGTCAGGGCCAAGGAGGAATCCGCCAACCAGGTCTCTGAAGCCAAACGGTCGGCCGCCGAAGCCGTTGCCAAGGCCCGCCAGGAAGAAGCCGACCTCGTGCAGAAAGCCCGCGAAAGCGGCAGCGCAGAAAGGGAAAAACTGGCCAATGAGGTCGCCGCCGCCAGAGAACGCGCCGCCACTGAAGTCGCCGCCGCCAAACAGGATGCCGCCAACGCCATCAAGGAAGCCCGGGAAACAACCGCAAAAGAAAAAGAAACCCAGGCCCTCGAAGTGGTCAAAGCCCGCGAAGAGGCCGCCAAGGCCATCGCCGAACACCAGGAACGCGCCGCCCTTGAAGTAGGCGCCATTCGCAGAAAAGCTACCGAGGAGATCGCCCAGGCCCGCCAGGAAGCCGACAGCCGCAAGCAGGCCCTGGCCCAGGAAGTTCGCCAGGCGGAAGATCAGGCTAAAACCGACGTGACGGCAGCCCGCGACCAGGCCCAGGTCACCATCCAGCAAACCCGCGAAGAAGCCGAAACCAAACGCAAGGAGATCCTCAGCCAGGCAGAACAGGAACGCCAAACCCTCCTGGATGAATTGAACAATACCAAAAAAGAACTGGCCGACGAAATCTATAAGGCGCGCCAGGCCGCCAACGAGCAGATCACCAGGATCAAATCCGAAACCGCCGAACAAATTGCCGCCGAACAGGCCAAAGCGGACGCCAGGCGGAAGGAAATCGAACAGTCCAATAACCAGGGCGCTAAAAATCTTGCCGACCTCCAGGCCAAAATCAAAGCTGCCGAAGCAGAGCTTCAACGCCTTCAGGCAGAACTGGATAAAAAGAAGAACGGCGGCGGAAATGATTGACCGGTGGTAAGCCCAGCATAATAAAATTTTGTTAATACCGTTTCCTTTTTGGCTTTTCACCGTCAGAAATGGAACGAAGGCCTTATTTTTGTGCCTCCTGACAAAATTTTTTCGGCATGACTAGATTTTTTTTCTCCGTTATCGGACTGCTCTTTTTCGCCCATCTTTCCTGGTCGCAGGGTTACGAAATCAAGATCCAGATTTCAGGGTATGAAGAGGATGAGCTCTACCTCGCTTACTATTACGGCGACAAGCAATACATCAAGGATACCGTTACCATCGCCGCTGAAGGCGAAAAAGGTCATTTTGTTTTTGCCGGCGACGAGCCCCTGGCGGGCGGCGTTTACCTGGCGGTCATGAAGCCGAATAACGACTTTATTCAATTTGTCGTTGATGAAAACGACCAGCACTTTGAACTCAAAACCGCCAAGGACAATCCGAATGACCATATGAAGGTCACCGGTTCAAAAGACAACGCCCTCTTTTTTCAGTACCTCCAGTACCTCGAAAAAAAACGCCCGGTTGCCGAGAACCTGAAAACCCAGCTCGAAGCCGCAAAGGACGACCAGAAGAAAACCGCCAAACTCCAGCAGCAGCTGGATAGCCTCAATAAAGAAGTCAGCGATTACCAGAAACAAGTCGTCGCCGACAATCAGGGCACCATGACCGCGGCCATCATTCGCGCAAACCTGCCGATCGATATGCCGGAGTTCAAAGGCGAGGGCGATGACCTGAAAGTCCAGCAATGGCGTTATACCCAACACCACTATTTTGACAACCTCGACCTTGGCGACCCCCGGATGCTGCGCACGCCGTTCCTCTTTCAGCGCCTGGAGCACTACGTCAATAAAATGGTCGTGCAGCACCCCGATACCATTGCACTGGCCATTGATGACGTGCTCAAACCCATGCAGAAATCAGAGGAAATGTTCCGCTACTACCTCATTCATTACCTGAATTCGTTTGCCCGCTCCAAATTGGTGGGTATGGATGCGGTATATGTTCACCTCGTCGACCAATACTACGCCAAAGGACTGGCTTCCTGGACCGATCCGGATCAACTCAAGAAAATCATTGACAACGCCAATACCCTGAGGCCGCTCCTGATCGGCAAGATCGCTCCGGACATCAGGTTGCAGAAAAGAGACGGCACACCCATCTCCCTGCACGAAGTGGACTCGGAATATACCGTGCTCTACTTCTGGCGGTACGATTGCGGCCACTGCAAGAAATCCACGCCGTTCATGAAGGATTTCTACGAGAAATACAAGGATAAGGGCGTCAAGATCATCGCCGTATGCACCAAATACCAGGATGAGATCCCCGGGTGCTGGGAATATATTGATGAAAACGGAATCCAGGATTGGCTCCATACGGTCGACCCGACCGGCCGCTCCCGCTACGCCCAGATCTACGACATCCAGTCCACACCGCAGATTTATATCCTCGACCGCAACAAGGAGATCCTAACCAAGCGCATCGCCGCCGAACAAATCGAAGAGGTCATGGACAAGATCATCGAGATGAAACAACGGGAAAAGGAATCGGGGAACTGAGACCGCAGTAGCGTTACACTCCGGGCTTGGTAAGCTGCCTCCGGCAAGCATCAGGATTCCAACCGCGTCCGAACCGTAGGTCCCATCGTTTGATGCCGCAGCGATACCTGGTGCGTCAATGCTTTGGCGGCTGCCGTCAGCGCTTCCGCTGCCGGGTTCCCGGATTCGTCAAGTATGATCGGTTTTCCGGTATCGCCGCCTTCCCGGACACCCTGTACCAGCGGGATCTGCCCCAGCAGGACTGAATTGGCCATCCGGGCCAGTTTTTGACCGCCGCCCTGCCCGAACAGGTAGTATTTGTTCTCCGGCAGTTCGGCCGGGGTGAACCACGACATGTTTTCCACCACACCCAGGATCGGAACGTTGACCTGCGGCAGGAAGAACATATTCATCGCCTTTACCGCATCCACTACGGCTACTTCCTGCGGGGTGGTCACCATGACGACGCCCGTGAGCGGAACCGTCTGCACCAGCGTGAGCTGAATGTCGCCCGTGCCCGGCGGAAGGTCGACGACCAGGTAATCCAGTTCAGGCCAGACGCAATCGTTGACGAATTGTTTGATGATGCTCGACAACCGGGGGCCGCGAAGGACTACCGCCTGCTCCGGCTCAATGATGAAGCCGATGGAAATGACCGGCATGCCGTAGGCCTGCAGCGGGATTATTTTCGGCTGACCGCCTACTTGTTCTACCTTCGGCCGCTGGCCCTGCAGGCCGAGCATGGTAGGCATCGAGGGCCCGTAAAGGTCCGCATCCATAATGCCCACCCTGGCGCCGGTCCGCTTCAGGGCCAGGGCCAGATTGACCGAAACCGTAGATTTTCCGACCCCGCCTTTGCCGGAGGCCACAGCAATGATATTCCGGACCTGAGGCAGCACCTCCGGCGTTTCCTGCGTGGCCTGGGGCGTCCTGGAAATGGTATGGACGTTGACCTCGGCGGAGGGGTAGACTTCCTGGATGGTCTGCATGACGGCAAAGGAAAGGTCGCTCTTGTAATTGCCGGAGGCATCGGGCAATTCCAGGGTGATATTCACGTTATTTCCGTCAACAGAGAGGTCGCTGACCAGCATCGCCGTGACAAGATCCTTGCCGCTGCCGGGGTCCGTGACCTTGCTGAGGGCTTTTGCAATTTCCGATTTATCGATCATGAGCTAGTTTTTCTGTTAGCCGGCAAAGTTACAACCAAAAAAACTACTTTTGCAGCGTCATGAGAGTCTTTACCGATTTGCAGTCCCTGCCCGCATTCCGGGAAGCCGTCATCACGATCGGTTCTTTCGATGGGGTTCACCTGGGGCATCAGGCTATTTTTGAAAAATTGAGGCGGCTGGCGCTTAATACGGGCGGTGAGAGCGTGGTGATCACGTTTCACCCGCACCCTCGTCAGGTGATCTATCCGCAGGACGAACCGATAAAACTGCTGTCAACCCCTGAGGAGAAAATCCGGCTGATCGCTTCCTGCGGCATCGACAACCTGGTCATCGTCCCGTTCACCATAGAGTTTTCCCAGCTCAACGCCGATGAATACATCCACAATTTCATCGTGGAAAAATTCCATCCCAGGTGCATCGTTATCGGTTATGACCACCGCTTTGGGCTCAACCGCCAGGGCGACGTAAGTTTCCTGCGGTGGCACGGAGAGGCCGCCGGATACGAAGTGGTGGAGATCGGGGCCAGAGAGGCCGATGAGATCACGGTCAGCTCCACAAAGATCCGCAACTGCATCAAAAGCGGCGATGTGGCCGGGGCCAACAAACTCCTGGGCCGCCCCTACGCCCTTACCGGAAAGGTCGTTCACGGTGAACAGATCGGCACCCGCCTGGGGTTCCCCACCGCCAATGTGGAACCCGACGCGGGGAATAAGCTCATCCCCTCCGACGGCATTTACGCCGTCCGGGTCCA
This sequence comes from Lewinellaceae bacterium, assembly GCA_020636325.1. Lineage (GTDB taxonomy): Bacteria > Bacteroidota > Bacteroidia > Chitinophagales > Saprospiraceae > JACJYC01. The sequence goes on along the minus strand of JACJYC010000014.1, from coordinate 142,752 downwards.
CCTGGGCGATGAATCCTTCGACGGCATGCTCTACATCGGCAACCGCCCCTCCGTACCCGGTAAAGGCGAACAGCGCATCGAGGTCAATATCTTCAAATTCAACCGCGATATTTACGGCTGGGATATCCGCATCGAATTCGTCGGCTTCATCCGCCATGACGCCCGGATGGAGAACCTGGACCGGCTGAAAATGCAATTGACCCGGGACCGCGAGCAGGTCCAGGCCCTCCTGGCCAGGGTCGAATCGGAGGAGTCAAAAAAAAAAGCCGGCCGGTCTGACCTGGCTGTTGTGATCCTCAACTATAACGGCCGGGCCTGGCTCGAAAAATTCCTGCCCGGCGTTATCCGGGATTCCGGAGAAAAGGCGGTGGTCTACGTCGCCGACAATGCTTCGTCGGATGATAGCCTGAGCTGGTTGTCCGACCATTTTCCGGCGATCAGGCAAGTGCCGCTGAAAAAGAATTACGGCTTCGCTGAAGGCTATAACCGGGCCCTTGACCGGATCGATGCGGATTATTACGTCCTGCTCAATTCAGACGTGGAAACAACGCCCGGGTGGCTGGATCCCGCGGTGCAAATGATGGAAAATGACCGCCTGATCGCAGCCGTTCAACCCAAGATCCTGGATTATAACCGGCGCGACCGCTTTGAATACGCCGGTGCGGCCGGCGGCTGGATCGACTTCCTGGGCTACCCTTTTTGCCGCGGCCGGATCTTCGCGGAAACCGAAACGGATGCCGGCCAGTACGACGAGCCGGAGGAGATCTTCTGGGCCAGCGGGGCCGCCCTGTTCATCCGGGCGGATCTCTTTCACCGCATCGGCGGGTTTGACGCCAATTATTTTGCACACGCAGAGGAAATAGACCTCTGCTGGCGGCTGAAAAGAGCCGGATTCAAGATAATGGCCGAGCCGCGGTCCGTTGTCTTTCATGTCGGCGGCGGGACCCTCGCTTACGAAACGCCGCGCAAGGCCTACCTCAACTTCAGGAATACCCTTTTCACCTCCTTCAAGAACGAACCCCTGCCGAAACTGCTTTGGCTGTTGCCCGTCAGGCTGTTGCTCGACGGGGTGGCCGGCCTCCTGTTCCTGAGCCAGGGCAAATTCGCCCATATCATTTCCATCTTCCGGGCGCACGGCAGTTTCTACCGCCAACTGGCGAAAACCTGGAGAAAACGCAGGGAGAACGCCGGATTGATTGCAAACCTGTCCGGCGGCAGGCCCATGAACCGCTGCGGCATCCTGCCCGGAAGCATCGTCTGGCGGTACTACGCACGCGGTAAACGACGCTTCAGGCAAGTGGTCAAGCCGTGATCAACCCATCAGAAAACACCGGAAACTAAATTGAAATGACCATTTCCATAAAAGTGGTCTTTAGCGGTCATTTGTCAAAGCCGTCTAAATTTTATTTCTTAATATTGCAACGCAATTTTCAACCTCGAATCAAAAAATCGCTCTGATAAAATATGAAAAAATTTTTACTTTGGGCTGTTGCGGCATTCCTGTTCAGCTTGTCTTCCCAGGCCCAGAAAGATTTCTATGCGACCGATACCATCCAGGAGATCCGGATCGTATTCACCCAGGACAACTGGCGGTACCTCCTCGACTCGCTTCGCTATAACGGCGAGGAACTGCTCCTCGGTACGGCCGATATCAACGGCGCCAAACTGGAAGATGTCGGCGTCCGCTACCGGGAAGGCCGCGGCCACACCCCGGGCGCCAAACGCAACGGCCTGTTCCTGCAATTGAACAAGGTCAACCCGGATCAGCATTACCAGGGCTATTTCAATGTCGATCTGTCCTCCGCCATCCGGGACCCAAGTATGGTCCGCGAAGTGCTCGGCCTGGAGATCCTCAGAAAATACGTGCCCGCGGCCAAAGCCAATTTTGCCAGGGTTTTTATCAATGATGCCTTCTACGGCTTGTTCGTCAATATCGAACCCGTCGGACCCGCATTCCTGGAACGGAATTTCGGATCGGCTTCCGGAGCCTTGTTCCTCAGTGATCCGAGCATGGTGAATGACGAACCGGATGGGTGCATGAGCAATGTTTTCGGTTCCCTGCAGAAGGACATCAGCCTCTATTGCTACCAACACTACTTCAAAGCCGTTCAGGGCAATGACTGGGACGGGCTGATGCAGATGATCCACGTCCTCAACCGGGAATACCAGAAAATGGACTCGGTGCTGGACGTCGAAAAGGCCATCTGGATGCTCGCATTCAACAACCTGACCGTCAACCTGAGCAGCTATACCGGCCAGTTCAGCCCGAATTATTACCTGTACAAAGACAGCCAGGGCCGGTTCGCGCCGATCGTCACCCACCTGAATTTCGGCTTCGGCAGCTACAAGAATACCGGAAACGGCTCCGACCTCGGCATCCGGGAAATGATGACCATGCCGCTGGACCTGCATTACAACGAACCCACCAGACCCCTGATCGTCCGGATACTCGGCAACGAGCTGTGGCGCAAAAAATACTACGCCGCCATGCGGCAGATGCTGGAGGATAATTTCAAGGACGACGCCTTTACCAAACGCGCCGAAGCCCTTCAGGCCCTCATCCAAGGAACCCTTGAAAAGGATGAGAACAAATATTACACCATGGAGGAATTCTCCAAGAGCCTGACCGCCATCATCGGGGAGAAAAGCCGGATTCCGGGCCTTGCCGATTTTGTCAGCCGCCGCGTAAATTGGGTGGAGTCCCAGCAGATCTTCAGGATCGCTCCGCCCGAAATTTCGGATGTGTCCGTTGAGAAAAGAGAGCGCTTCTCCAGCAAAAATGTGACCGATTTCAAGGTCAGGGCCAGGGTCGACCGGTTTACCAAAAAAGTGGTGGTCTATTACCGGTATTCACCCGACCAGCCCTTCATGGAAGCCCAGATGATGGACGACGGCAAAAGCAATGACGATCAGGCCGGCGACAGCTTGTTCGGCATAACCATCAAACCGGGCGGCGGTACCGATGCGCTTGAGTATTATGTCATGGCGGAAAACGCCAAGCTGGTGAGCTTTATGCCGGCCCATTACACGACCGAACACCGTATGGTTACCCTTGCTGAATTAAATAATTGACGGCCGTTTGCCGTTAAAGGTTTAAATCCCGATCCGATGAAGTATTTATTCACCGCCTCGTTGGCTATCTGCTGCCTGGGCCTTTCGGCGCAGGATATCTACAAGCTTGACCATATCATAGAGGTCAGGATCAAATTCCTGGAGGAAAACTGGGACGGCCAGCTCGACTCCCTCAAACAGGAGGGCGATGAATTGCGGCTCGTTGCCGATGTGGAAGTGGATGGAAAGAAATATCCCGGCTCAGGCGTCCGGTACAAAGGCAACAGCTCCTACTTCAGTGTCAGGAACCTGGGATCCAGCAAGTTGCCCTTCAACATCAAGGTCAACCATACCGACAAGGACCTGCGCCTGCCGGGCGGCGTGACGACCCTGAAACTGTCCAATGTGTTCCGGGATCCCAGCTTTGTCCGGGAAGTATTGGCCTATGAGATCGCCGGGAAGTACATGCCCGCGCCGAAAGCCAATTTCGCCAAGGTCTACGCCGACGGCAAATACCTCGGCCTTTACAACTGCTCGGAATCCATTGACGAGTTCTTCCTCCAAAATTACTTCAACGAAAACACCGGCCCGTTCATCAAATGCGACCCGTACTGGGATGAGGAACAGGATCCGGATTGCCCGATCAGCGATAAGGCTTCGCTCATGTACCTGGGCGAGGACTCGCTTTGTTACAAATCGCTCTACGAGCTCAAAGAAAAGGGCCATTGGGCCAAACTCATCGAACTGACCCGCATCCTGACCGAACACCGCGACAGCCTGGAGTCGATCCTGGATGTCGATATGGCCCTCTGGATGCTGGCTTTCGACAATGTGCTGGTGAACCTGGACAGCTATATCGGCCGCCTGTGCCACAATTATTACCTGTACCAGGATACCTTCGGCCAGTTTCATCCGCTGGTGTGGGACATGAACCTTTGTTTCGGCGGATTCCGGTATACCGGCCTGGGGCCGGCACTGTCCGACGCCCAGATGACGGAACTCAGCCCGTTCACCCACTTCAAGGAAAAAAACGAGAAGCGGCCCCTCATCATGGCTTTGTTGAATGTGCCGCTGTTCCGGAAGGTCTATATCGCGCACATGAAGACCATCCTGGAAGAGAACTTCACCAACGGGAATTACCTGGAAAGGATATCCGCTATCGTGAAAATGATCGAGCCCCTGGTCGAACAGGATACCAACCGGCTCTACGACATGGAGTCCTTTCATAAAAACATCCACGAAACGGTCAAGGCGGACAATGCCCCCATCGTCGGCGTCGTCAAGCTGATGAGCAAACGGGCGGATTTTCTGAAAAAACACCCGTTGTTCCAGAAGGATACCCCGAAAATCAGCGAAGTGATCCACCGCAAGAATGCGGAGGGCGTCAACATCAGCGCCAAAGTGGACGGCGCCGACAAGGTCTACCTTTGCTACCGGGTGGGGAAATACGGCCCCTTCACCAGGTCGGAAATGGCCAATAACAGCGGGCAGAATTCCGACCAGATCTGGGCCTTTGACCTCGAACCCGCCGACGGCATTCAATACTACATCATCGCGGAAGGGGACAAAACGGCCGCCCTTTCCCCCGCAAGAGCGGCATATGAATTTTATGAAGTCGATAAAAAATAATGGGCCGGAAATGCCCGGAAAATGAGGGTTTTACACACGTCGGACTGGCACCTGGGGCAGCGTTTGCTGGCCTTCGACCGGGAGGAGGAACACCGACTGGCCCTGGACTGGCTGCTGAACCTGGTCAGGGAACGGGCCGCAGAGATCCTGATCGTGGCCGGCGATATCTTTGACACCGGCAATCCGCCCCATTATGCCCGCAGCCTTTATTACAACTTCCTGACCCGCCTCCTGGCCACCGGCTGCCGCCATGTCGTGATCGTGGGCGGCAACCACGATTCGCCCGCTATGCTGAATGCGCCGGGTGAACTGTTGCGCTACCTCAATATCCATGTGGTCGGCGCTTTCCCCGGCGAGCTGAAGGACGAGATCCTGCGGCTGAAAGATGCCCGCGGGCAAACCGAAGCGATCATCGCCGCCGTGCCTTTCCTGCGCGACCGCGACCTCCGCTACAGCGAGGCCGGCGAAAGCAGTTTCCAGCGCCAGGCTAAGGTCAAGGAAGCCATTTCCGCACATTATCACGCGCTGGCCGGTTTGCTGGCCGCCGAAAGATCAAAGGACGTACCGGTCATCGCCACCGGCCACCTGTACGCCACAGGCGCGACTACCAGCGAAAAACAGAACAATATCTACGCCGGCAACGAAGAGAACATCGACGCGGACCAGTTCCCGGACCTGTTCGACTATATTGCCCTGGGCCATATACACCGGGCGCAGGCCGTCGGCGGCCAATCCCATATCCGCTATTCAGGCTCCATTATACCGCTGAGCTTCAGCGAAACCGCCGATGTCAAATCCGTCTGCCTCCTCGACTTTGACGGCCGCAGCATCGCCCGGGCCGAAACCGTGGAAGTGCCGCAGTTCAGACGCCTGAAAACCATCCAGGGCACCCTGGACGAGGTGCGCGAAAAACTCCTGGCTTTCGACCGGAAAGGAGACCGTGAGCTGACCCCCTGGGTGGAGGTCATCGTTGAAACAGATCAGGTGATCCCGCAACTGGACGTGGAGTTGCAGGAATTTGTAGCGGAAATGAACCTGGTCCTGATGCGCATCCGCCTGCATCGCAAACAAGCGGTAAAGGCCGTTGATGCCGCGCTTTCCGAAAGCCTGGAAGACCTCGACGTACTGGAAGTGTTCCGCAGGAAATGCCGTGTTTTCGGCAGCCCGCCGGAAGAAATGGAGGAGCTGGAGCAGACCTTCCTCGAATTGCGCAGCTGGATGGCAGAACGGCAGGCCGACTGACCAAATGGAAAAAGAAAACCCGGTGCAACCTCCCGGAAATCATGAAAGGGGTGCCGCTTTGCCGGGTTTTCAGCCAAATAATACAGTCGGCCGGCTGTCGGGGTCAAAGCGCCGCGTTCCGGCACTGGCCGGGAGGAGCGGTTAATGACCCGATTTTTAGCAACCCTGTAAAATTAAGACCCCGCAATCAGGCAGGATAGTAAAATTTGGACATTCCAAAATGAATCGGGGCTGACAAAAAAGCCCTATCTTGCGGGGTCCAAAAAAGGATAATATCATGAGTTGGTTTGAGCGCCTTTTCGGCAGCAACGGCGAGTTGGAAGATGAGAAACTCCCCGTCCGGTTGGGGCGGTACAGCGATTCTTACAAAAAACCTCAGAACTACGAAGCCTGGGATAGGGCGCTGGAAGCTTTTGAGTCAGGCGAATTTATGGAAGCCTACAAAGCTTTTTTTCAATACCTGCGCGACGATCAGGAGGACAACGTCCGGTTCTGGGTGGAAGACCAGGAACTGAAATTCGAGATCTACCAGGGCTCCAAGAAGATCTGCGGCTTTGTCAATGACGCCAAGTTGAAAGCCGAAGCCAAGATCGCCCAGACCCGCCAGCTGGAAAAAAACTTCATGCGCAAGCTCGTCGAACTGAATTTTCAGCTCGAATACAGCCGCTTCGCACTCGACCACGCCGATACCCTGACCATCGTGTTCGATACTTACCTCGTCGACGGTTCGCCTTACAAGCTCTACCACGCCCTCAAGGAAATGGCCACCAAGGCGGATAAGCAGGATGACCTGCTCCTCGACGAATTCACAAAAGCCCTTCAGCCCGTTGAGGTCAACCACCTCATCCATCTCCCGGATGTCGAAAAAGAGGCCAAGTACCAGTTCACCATCCGGCAGATCAATCAGGTGCTGGAGATCATTGAAAGCGGCAAACTCAACCGGGATCATTACGCCACCGGCATCGCTTACCTGTTGTTGTACCTTGTTTACAAACTGGACTATCTGGTCAAACCCGAAGGGTATATGATGGAAACCCTGGAACGGATCAACCGCCTGTATTCCACCAAGGAAGAAAACAAGAGCATGGCGGCCCTCAACCAGGAGATCTGCAAGGAATTCCGCCAGTTGATCAAACGATCCAAAGAGGAGTTCTTCAAGGAAATGTACCAGGTGCCCGCTACCTTCGGGATCACCATACCCGTCGGCCACGACCGGATCGTGGACATGATCGACGCCAACCTGCACCAGATGGACTGGTATCTCGACAACGGGCATGCCGAAATTGCCATGGCCGTACCGGGGTTCATCGTCAGCTACAGCCTCTTCCTCTACGCGCCCCCCAAACCGGACCGCGATTTGCTGGAACTGTTTTTCAGGTTTACGGAGCCGGCCTATTTTGATTCCCTCGGCATCCCCTCGCCGTACCACGACCCTGAAACCGGCGGGTTTAACAAGCGGAACATCAAAAAAGCCGTCACCCGGGTCATTGACCGCCATAAACCGGTGTACAGCCGGCTTAACTTCCCGTTCAATTCACTGGATTATTCCGGTCAGCCGCAATTGGCCAAAACCTACCTGCAGGCGATCCGGTCGCTCGATCTTACCAAAAAGGATTGACACTGGTCAGAACATGCGCTTGCGCTGAAAATACCAGCCCAGCAAGGCGCTCAGGAGAATGGACAACAGCACAATGCCCACCAGGGCGTAAGGGTTGTTCATGAAAGGAAGCTGGATATTCATTCCGTAAAAACTGGCGATCAGCGTAGGCACCATCAAAATGATCGTGATCAGGGTAAGCCGCCGGATGGTCAGGTTGAGGTTGTTGGAAATGATGGACCCATAGGCGTCCATGGTCCCGTTGAGGATGTCGGCGTACACCTTGGCCATTTCCATGGCCTGGCTGTTGTCGATGATGATGTCCTCGAACAGGTCCGATTTATCCTCATCTTCCCGGATGTGCAGAAAATCGACCCGCTTCATCTTCATTTTGAGCAGTTCGTTGCTGCTCAGGGAGTTCATGAAGTAAACCAGGCTTTTTTCGATGCTCAGCAGTTGCTTCAGCTCCTCGTTCCGGCTTGAATCATACAACTCTCTTTCGATCTGGTTGCGCCGCTGATTGAGCTTTTTAAGGCAGGTCAGAAACCGGAATACGTTCTGTTCCATGATCTGGAGCACAAAAAGGGAGTCGTCGGTAGGATCGAAGTTTTTCACCTTGTCGTCCAGAAAAAGCTGAAGGACCGGGTTTTCTTCGGAAGAGATGGTCACCACCGTATCAATGGTGATGATGATGCCGATCGGGATGGTGACATAGATGGTATCGTTCTCTTCGGTGGAAGTATTCAGGAAAGGGGAATTGAGCAGGATAAACCGCGTTTCTTCCTCCCTTTCGTAGCGCGAACGTTCGTCAACGTCCAGAGAGTCGGTCAGGAAATCAAGGGGAATGTCCAGGTTTTGGGCTACCTCTTCAAGCTCCTCTTCGCTGAAAGGAGGGGTGATATTCATCCAGCAACCTATTTCCGGTCCCTCCAGTTCCCGCAAGCGTCCTCCGTGTTTGGTGTAGTAGTGGATCATACCTCCCCCGTTTTTAAAGACCCGCAAAAATACGTCTTTTTCCTTCAATTCCCAGAAAGGGGGTTTCTCCGTTGCGGAAAAGATCACATATAGTTAACTTTCCGCGGGCGGATCTATTCCTCTTCCCAGGTGAAATCGTGGAAAGGCTCCGGTTCCGGCGCTTCCGGAAACCACAGGCCGACAACACCGCCGACCAGGTCGATCCCGAAGTGCAGGGCCATCAGCGGCCAGAGCACGCCGAATTCGAGGTAACAGACACCGAACAGGACCGCCATAAGGACAATCCGCACAACCGCCCAGTTTCCCTGGTACTGGTGGACAATGCCGAAGATGACCGCAGGCAGGACAATGGCGATGAAAGGCGACCAAAACCCAAGCTGGAAAGGTGCGGTCAGGCCCAGCCAATAGGCGATAAAATAACCCCTGAATACGATCTCTTCACAAACCCCGGCGCTCAGTGAAAGCGGGATAAAATACAGGTATTCCCGCCGGTTGCGCGGCAATAGCCCCAATTCGCCCGACAACTTGTTCTCGAATTTTTCCATGCCCGAACGGGTGGCAAAAACAACCGCGAAATCGATCAGGTACAGCAGGGCAAATATCCCGAAGGCCGTCCAACCCAACAAGGAAGACCTCACCTGAAATCCGAGCCCAAGCCCCCCGAGCGGCCGGCCCATCATCCACCAATAGACCAGCACGATGATCGCCATGGCCCACAAACCCAGGCTGTTGGCCAGGAAAAGACGGATGCGGAGATTGGAGGTGAACCGAATGGAAGAAAGCCCCTTTTGGGCACGGGTCGAACGAAATGGAAGAATGACGCCAAGCAGTAAGAACAATATGTGGTCGCCCCAATTGGGCTGGAAACCTTTCAACGACAAAAGCCAGTCCAGCATTTAGCTTTTATTTGGGCCGCAAAATACCCAAATTGGGTTAAAAGCCAATTTTTATTCGGCCAAATAGCGGAAAAATCTCCCGTACAGCCTTAAAATTGCACCGCCGAATGTTTACCAAAGGATCGTCCGTTGAATGATGAAGAGTAACCAGGGTTTTGATGTCGTTTACAATCTGTACGAATTTGCCGACGGGGTGTATTTGCCCAATGCGCATATCGTCACCGTGGATGCGGACGGATTGCTGACCTATATCCAGCAGAAAGCCCTCGATACCACCATCGGCGCTTTTTCCATGCGGATGAACGTGGTGCGCGAACGCCTTTTTGCCATTCACGAACTGCTGCTCCCCAAAACCCTGGAGGAAAAATATACCCCCGCCAAAAAAAAGGCCGTCCCGCTTGAAACCCTGCTCACCCAGGAAGAAACCGCTGCGCCGGTCCGCAATTATATCCACCGGCTGTTGCACGAGTGGCTCCAGCTCGTAGTGCGCAACCAGCTGCCGCTCAGTTGGGGCGTTGAGCGCAAAACCCTGGTCAAGGATCACTTGCTTGAATACGTGCCCGATCCGCTGGAGCCGGAACTTTACTTTAAGAAAAACCCGGAAAACGTTGTCTATCAACTCAAACTGCGCAGCGGGCCGAAACGCTGGACCATCAGTAAACAGCCCTTTATCCCACTGACCAATAACGACGCCTGGCTGGTTTGCAAACATAAATTGTATCGCCTGGCCCATATCAACGGGAATATGATCAAGCCGTTCCTGAAAAAGGACGAGGTCCTCATCCCGCAAAAAAATGTGAACGCCTACTTCCGGCAATTTATCCTCCGGATCGCAGCCAAGGTTGAATTCGAGGCTGAAGGCTTTGAAATGCTCGATTTCAACCGGATCCGGATCTGCAGGCTGTCGCCGGTCCAGCACCTGTTTGGAAAGGATTGGGTGCTTTCCGTCCAGATGGGCTACCACCAGGCCTTTTTCAACTGGGCGGACAAACGCGACCAGCGCCTCGCACTCGAAATCGACGACCAGGAAAATGTTCGCATCCTCCGGGTAAAACGCGATAAGGTAGCAGAGTCCATTTTCATCGCCAAATTGAAAAAATGGGGGTTGGCCGCTTCCGACGGCAGCTACTTCGCCGCGGCAAAACCGTCGGATGACCCCTATCAGATCGTCCAATGGCTATCCGCCCGGCGCAAGAAACTGGAAGAAGAGGGATTTGAAGTGGAAAGCCCGGAAATAGAAGGTAAAACCGTCAGTCTCTACAAATCGGAACTGGAAGTCCAGGCCAGCCCGGAAAAGGATTGGTTCGACCTCCACGGACAGATCAGGGTAGGGGAGCACGTCTTCCCTTTTATGGCCCTGGCCCGTTACATCCGCGAAGGCAACCGTTTTTTCCCTTTGCCCGACGGCAGTTTTTTCCTCATCCCGCTGGAGTGGATGACCCGCTACCGGGAATTGACCCTGTTCGCGCGCTTTGAACGCAACCGGCTCAAACTGGCCAAAAGCCAGTACACCCTGCTGGAAAACCTGAACATCGAATCCGGGGAATCCCTGGCTGCGGAAATAGAGGACGTCGAATACAAACCCTCCTCCCTGCTCCAGGCCGAATTGCGGCCCTATCAGGTGGACGGCGTAAAATGGCTGGTTCAACTCGCCTCCCAGCAATTGGGCGCCTGCCTGGCCGATGATATGGGCCTTGGCAAAACCCTCCAGACCATTGCCGTGCTGACCCATGCCAAGGACACCCGGCCCGCGGCCGCTTCCGGCGACCCGAAAGGGCAGGGGCAGCTCAACCTGTTTGAACAGGCCTCCGACATCGGCTTTCTGCAGCCCCTGAATGCCCTGATCATCATGCCGGCTTCCCTCGTTTTTAACTGGGAAGCGGAGATCCGGCGATTTGCGCCGGCCCTGACCGTGTACAATCATACGGGCCCCAGGCGGCACCAGGATATCCGGATCATTTCCCGCTTCGATATGGTTTTGACGACCTACCAAACCGCACTGAAGGACGTGGACCTGCTGGAAAAACTGGAATATGAGTACATCATCCTGGATGAAAGCCAGCAGATCAAGAACAAGGAGAGCAAACTTTTTCATGCGGTCAACCGGCTGAAGGGCAGGCACAAGGTCAGCCTGAGCGGTACGCCCATCGAGAACTCGCTTTCCGACCTCTGGTCCCAGATGCGATTCATCAATCCCGACCTGTTGGGCAGCTTCCAGTTTTTCAAACGGGAGTTCATGACCCCGATCGAAAGGCACGGCGACGAGGATACCAAGGTGCGCCTGCGAAGCCTCGTGCGCCCCTATCTGCTCAGGCGCACCAAGGAGGAAGTGGCTCCGGACCTGCCGCCGCTGACGACCAAGATCTTTTATTCGGAAATGACGGCGGATCAGAAAAAACTGTACGAAAAGGAAAAATCGGCCGCCCGGAACCAGCTGCTGGAGCAATTCAGCCTGAACGACCCGAAATACCGCCTGCAGGTGCTCCAGACCCTGACCAGGTTGCGGCAGCTGGTCAATCACCCGCAATTGGTCCACGACGATTACAACAAGGAAAGCGGGAAATTCACGGATGTGCTCGAACATTGGGACCTGATCCGGAAAAGCGGTCACAAGGCCTTGTTCTTCAGCTCCTTTGTACAATACCTGGAGCTGTTCAAAAAGGCCTTCGAACACGAAAAACAGCCCTTCTCCTGGCTGACCGGCGACCTGACGGCGGCCGCGCGCAAGGAAGCCGTCCGCCGGTTCGAAACCGATCCGGCCGTCGCTTCATTCCTCATTTCCATCAAGGCGGGCGGCACCGGCCTCAACCTGACCGCCGCCGATTACGTCTTCATTCTCGACCCCTGGTGGAACCCGACCACCGAACAGCAGGCCATTGCCCGCGCCCACCGCATCGGCCAGGAAAAGAATGTGATCGCCGTCAAGTTCATCACCCGCGACAGCATCGAGGAAAAGATCGTCCTATTGCAGGAAAAGAAAAGCCAACTGGCAGAAGACATCATCGGCAATACCGGAAAAATGGATTTCACCCGTTCAGACATCGAATTCCTCCTCGCCTGACCCGTTCCCGGCGAAGGCCGCAAAATCAATCCGTCACCAAAGTAGGCTGATAGTTCTTCTCATACACCGACCATGGCGTATTCCGGAATTCGCCGCTGCCGAAATAGGTGGCAATCACCTCCAGTTCCTTGGCGGAGCGGTAACCCGGAATGGCCTGAATGAGGTTGGATTCATCGTCGAGGAAGACGAGGGTGGGGAAGCTCATCCGGCCGCCGAGCCATTCGGCCGCCAGTTTGTGGTATTCTTTTTTGCCGATCCGCACGGTCCCGTAGGCCTGGTTGCGAAAATCAAGGGATTCCTTTTTTTCGGCGTTGAACCGGACCGGATAGAACTTTTCATTGATGTATTTGGCGATGGCCCCTTCCTTGAAGGTGGTTTCATCCATGCGGGCGCACCAGCTGCACCAGTTGGTGTATACATCCAGGAAGATCAGTCGTTTTTCCTGCTGTTGCCGCGTCTGGGCTTCCTCCCAGCTCATCCACTGGATGCCGGCGCCTTTACCCTGTCCCCATAATTGACTTACTGCTAAGACAAATATGAACAGCCAACTATATTTCATGCCCTTCTTCATTTTCTCCGTACAAAATTAGTATCTGAAAAACAATTTCCAGGCACATCTTCCTATTTCCCCGGGCTACTTTAATAGAAGTTTAACTAAACGGCGTTTCCCGGCGGTAAATCCTTAAGATATCGCCCCCGACGTTGAGGACCCGGGAGGCTTCGGCAGGCAGTATCGGGCCGGGAATGCCCGATTTCAGGTCCGTTTCTCCGGTGAAAACCCGCGCTTCATCCCAGCAGCCGGCATCCAGGAACCGGGAGAGCAATGCCGGGCCGCCCTCAACCGTGAGGTGGGAGATTTTGCGTCGGTACAGGTCCTCCAGGATAAAATCCAGCAAAGGCGCCTCCGCGGGGGCCCGGACAAATGTCGTTTCCGGATACTCAGGCGCCGGGCCTGTATGGGTGGTATAAACGAGGGTAGGGGCTGAGCCGTCGAACAGCTGGAGGTAGCGCGGCAGCCTGAGCCGTCGGTCAATGGTTATGCGGACGGGTTGCCGGTTGAAACCGTAACGAACGGTCAGGGCCGGGTCGTCGAGCGCAGCCGTTCGGGATCCCACCAGGATGGCCCCCGTTTCGCTCCGCCATTTGTGCACGAGCCGCCGGCTGACCGGATTGGTGATCCAGACCTGCCGCCCGCCCGCCGCTGCCGCCAGTCCCTGACGGTCAACAGCGTATTTCAACAGTATGTAGGGGCGTTCCATACCGACAAAAGTATTCCGGGTCGCCGCCAGTTGCTCGCCCTCCTCCCGCAGCAATCCTGCTGCCACTTCGACCCCCGCAGCGCGCAGGCGGGCCACCCCGGCGCCGTCTACCCCCGGCGTCCTGTCGATGCAGGAGATCACCACCCGGCGGATGCCTTCCCGGAGGATCAGATCGGTGCAGGGCGGCGTTTTGCCGTATATCGAACAAGGCTCCAGCGACACGTACAGGGTTGCTTCCCGGATCAGCGGCCGGTCTTCCGGCTGTACGGATGCCACGGCGTTGACTTCGGCATGGGCCTGCCCGTACATCCGGTGAAAACCCTCTCCGATGATCCGGCCGCCCGCAACCAATACAGCTCCAACCTGAGGATTCGGCAACACGGCTGACCCGGCGGCGCGCGCCAGTTCAAAACATCTTTTCATGAAGAAGCCTTCATCCATACAGCAGATTTTTGAAGCCCGATTTGCATAAATAGCAAAATTACCTTATATTTATAGCAATTCTGGAGTTTCTTCATTTTTTGAACATTCCTACCTTCAAATGGCCTTATACAAGATAAAGTTGAAAAACGCCGACGATGAGGTCTTGTTGGACGATAAGGTCTATGAGTATCTTACCACCGATCCCTATTTGGTTAAAATTGATTTTATCAACAATCTGCGGAAACATTCCAGCGGATGTGCTGTATTTCAAAAAACCTGGAAAAAGGCGAACGGCGGGTACAAGACCGAAACCATTTACCTCCACAAACTGGTTGCCGAAAAATTTTTGAACGATACCCGGACCAGGGAAAGGAACCTGGTCGGGGCTAAAAACGGCAATAAGCTGGACTGTCGGCTGGAAAACCTCATCTATCGCTCCCGATCCGTCGCCAGCCGAAAGCGAAAGACCAGCAGCAGTGCGGGGTATACCGGAGTGTATAAGGAAAACAACCGGTTCCGCGCCGTCATTTCCGTCGGCCGGAAGTCCATCCATATCGGCATGTTCAGCACCGCCGAAGAGGCCGCCATTGCCTACAACAAAAAATCCAGGGAGCTGTACGGAGAAGAAGGCAAGATCAATGTGCTCAAGACCAAAAAAGGGGAAGAAAAAGAACGCGGCGATTAAGGCTTGATCGCCCGGGTCATTTCCCGCTTGCCCGGCGGGCCCTTGATCGATTCCACAGTCAGGCCCAGCGATCTCAACGTCCGCTTGAGCGCGCCCTTCGCGCAATAGGTGACGAACACCCCGCCCGGCTTCATGGCCTTTACCACTTTTTCCAGGGTTTCATCCGTCCAGAGTTCGGGCTGCGCTTCCGGAGCGAAAGCATCGTAATACACGAGATCATAGCGATCGGATTCCGCCAGTGTCCGGAAATCCCGGTTCCGTTTCTCCAGTTGAAATCCCGGCAGGAGGTCAACCGTTTTTTCCCAGTCCGACTGGTGAAGGGCGCGGAATGACGAGTCTGCCTCCGGCCCCTGGAGCAGGGTAGGGTAGTTGAGGGAAAGGGCCTCGTCAGGCGCCAGCGGATTGAGCTCGTAGGCCGTGTAATGGACGCTAACCCCGCGATTGGCCGAAGCCAGCAGGGTCAGCAGTGCATTGAGCCCGGTACCAAAACCCATTTCGAGGACGGCCACCCCGGATTTCTGCGGCAACAGGTAATACAAGCCCGATTCCAGAAAAACATGCCTGGATTCCTGAATGGCCCCGTACCGGGAGTGATAACTGACTCCGTAGACCGGAGAGATAACGGAATGGGATCCATCCTGGGTGGTGAAAATTTCATTGCTGCCCATCTGGAAACGGTTTGTTGAACTTTTTCCGGCGGCGAAATCCCGGCCCAGGAATCTGATCTATCGGATCGCTTGGATAGCCGTTTGTACAACCTGAATGACGGGCTGAACGCTGAATTTGCTCGGACAGCCGTATCCGCGGTTGCAGGAAGACATAGAAGCGGCAAATGCCAGAAGTAAGAATGCAGTGATTAAATGCCTGAGATTTCTCATGGGAGTTTCTGTTAATATGTAAACCGAATAAATGCAACAACGCAAACCCGGAAAGGTTTATTGTTGATCCAAGGCGCAAAGGTAAGGATTATATTTAAGTTTTTGTAGGGCAACAATGAAAAGAACCGTTACCCATATCCCGGGGAATTATTATTTTTGCGGTTTCAAAAAAGAAACGAATGTCGAGAACACTTGCTCTTCGCGACGCCTTGCGCGAAGCCATGATCGAAGAAATGCGCCGTGACGAAACGGTTTTCCTGATGGGAGAGGAGGTTGCGGAATACGACGGCGCCTATAAGGTCAGCAAAGGGATGCTGGAAGAATTCGGCGCCAAGCGCGTGATCGATACGCCGATCGCCGAACTGGGCTTTGCAGGCATCGGCGTAGGCGCCGCTATGAACGGCCTTCGCCCGATCGTTGAATTCATGACCTGGAACTTTGCCATCCTGGCCTTCGACCAGATCGTGAACAACGCCGCAAAGACCTTGTCCCAATCCGCAGGGCAATTCAACTGCCCCATCGTTTTTCGCGGTCCTTCAGGGTCTGCCGGCCAGCTGGCGCAACAGCACTCGCAAACCTTTGAAAGCTGGATGGCCAATACGCCCGGCCTCAAGGTCATTTCCTGTGTCGACCCCGCCGACGCCAAAGGCCTCCTCAAATCGGCCATCCGCGATAACGACCCTGTCTGCATGATGGAAGCCGAGATCCTCTACGGTCATACCGGCGAGGTTCCCGAAGGCGAATACCTGGTGCCCATCGGCGTAGCCGCCGTCAGAAGGCCCGGTACCGACGTTACGCTGGTTTCCTTCAATAAAATGATGCTCCCGACCCTGGAAGCGGCCGAACTCCTGGCCTCCGAAGGGATCTCCGCCGAAGTGATCGACCTGCGGACCATCCGCCCGCTGGACCACCATACCATCATTGAATCTGTCAAGAAAACCAACAGGCTGGTGGTGATCGACGAATCCTGGCCTTTTGCAGGGATCTCCGCCGAGGTCGCCTACGAAGTGCAGAAGTACGCCTTCGATTACCTCGACGCTCCGGTAACCCGCGTGAACGCAGCCGATACTTCGCTGCCCTATTCCCAACCTTTTGTGGATGCCTATTTGCCGAACGCCGAAAAGATTGTGAAAGCAGTTAAAGAGGTGGCTTACATCAGATACTAAATGAGGTTAAAAAGCCTGGAAATAAAAGGTTTCAAGAGTTTCGCCAACGAAACCCTGATCAACTTCAACGCGGATGTGATCGGTATTGTCGGGCCCAACGGCTCCGGCAAATCCAATATCGTTGACGCGATCCGTTGGGTGCTCGGCGAACAAAGCAGCCGCGAATTGCGCCTGGATCAGATGACCAGCGTGATCTTCAACGGCGCCAAAAAGCGCAAGGCCGCCGGCCTGGCCCAGGTTTCCCTTACCTTCGAGAATACCAAAAACCTCCTGCCGACCGAGTACCAGACGGTTTCCATCACCCGGATGCTCTACCGCACCGGCGAAAGCGAATACCGCCTCAACGGGGTGCCCTGCCGGCTCAAGGACATCACCTCCCTTTTCCTCGATACCGGTATCGGCTCCAATTCCTACGCCATCATCGCCCTGGGCATGGTGGACGATATCCTGGCCGACAAGGACAACTCCCGCCGCCGCATGTTCGAACAGGCCGCCGGCGTGTCCAAGTATAAGATCCGGAAAAAGGAAACCCTCAACAAGCTCAAAAGCACCTCCGAGGACCTCGACCGGGTGGAAGACCTCCTCTACGAGATCAATACCAACCTGGTCTCCCTGGAAAAACAGGCAAAACGGGCCAAAAAGTACCTGGAACTGAAAGCCGAGTACAAGGCCCTCAGCATCGATATGGCCGTGCTGAAGATCAGCATGGTCAAGGAACGGCAGCAAACCCTGGGCGCCCAGCTCGAACAGCAGGAGGACGCCTTCCGGCAACACGAAGTCCTGATCCACCAACTGGAATCCAAACTGGAATCCGAGAAAAAGGAAAACCTGGACAAGGAAAAGGCCCTCTCCGACCGGCAGCGCGACCTCAATCAGCTGATCGGCCAGATCCGCGGACTGGAAAACGACAAGCAGATCCTGCAGCAGAAGGAGAACTTCATCCGCCAGAACAAGGAGAAACTCAACAGCGATATCGCCTCCGCCAAAAAACGGATCGAACTCTTTGAGGCCGATATCGACCAGTTCCGTTCCGACCTCCACCTCGAAAAACGCATAGAAGCCCGCCTCGAACAGGAATTGATCCAGGCCGAGGAAGGGCTCGAACAGATCAAGGTCAGCCACGGCTCCATCAAGTCCGAACTGGAAGGGATCGTCAGCCGGCAACAGGGGCTCGAACGCGAATTGTTCGAACTCGAAAAGCAAAAAGCCGTCAACCTCAACCAGTCGGCCAATTACACCCAGGAGATCGAACGCAGCGAACTGGCCGTTCAGCTCAGGGGCGAAGAGGCCGGCGGCTTCCAGGAAAGACTGGCCGAACTGCAGAAAGCCCTGGACGCCAAAACAGCTGAACTGGCCGAACTCGAACAGGCCGAAGAGAAAAGACAGCAGGACCTCCAGACCACCGAAGCCGCCGTAGAGGACTTGAACGGCAAAATCTCCAAGCTCAACCGGGAACTGGATGCCAAACGGAACGAGTTCAAGCTGACCCAGAGCATGATCGAAAACCTGGAGGGATTCCCCGAATCCATCCGGTTCCTCAGCGGCAGCAAGGAGTGGAAAAAGGAAACGCCCCTGCTATCCGATATCATTTATGTGAATGAAGCCTACCGGGTGGCCATTGAGAACTACCTGGAGCCGTACCTGAACTATTACGTGGTCCAGAACCTGGAAGAGGCGGCCAACGCCATCCAGCTGTTGGGCAAAAGCCAGAAAGGCAAGGCCAACTTTTTCATGCTGGACGCTTTCCGGGATTATTCGGCGCCCATGCGCCTGCTGCCGGATACCGTCCAGGCCATCGATATGGTCCAGACCGAGCCCGCCTATTTCAACCTGGTCAGCTACCTCCTGGAAAACGTGCTGGTCACCCAAAATGACGAACTGGCGGCCTCCAGCCTGGAAGAAGGCGTCGTGCTGCTGGCGCAAAGCGGGCGGTTCATCAAACGGCGGTACAGCATTTCAGGCGGGTCGGTGGGCCTGTTTGAAGGCAAACGGATCGGCCGCAAGAAGAACCTGGAAGTGCTGGACAACGCCATTAAAAAAGGCGAAAGGGAAGCCAACCGCCTGTCAACGGAATATTACAACCTGCGCAACCGCCTGGAAGGCCTCAAGGCCCAGCGTACCCATTCCCAGATCCAGCAGAAACGGCACGAACTCAACCAGATCGAGCAGCAGCGGGTCAGCGTGGCCACCCGCCTGGAAAGCTATGACCACTTCGTAGCCGAAGAACAAGCCAAACAGAACCGGTTCAGGGAAATGATCGTTGAGCTCGAAAAGCAGAACCGGACCATTGAAACCGGGCTGAACGGCAAGAACGGCGAGATCGCGGCCGTCAAGGAGCAGATCGCCAATATGGACGGCTCCTACCGGGATGCAGCCGAACAGCTCAGCCGGGCCTCAACGGCTTACAACGAGAAAAATATCGAGTTCATCCGCCAGCAGAACAAGGTGACCGCCATCCAGCGGGAAATGAATTTCCGCGAACGGCAACTCGAAGAAACCCGCCATACCCTGGAAAACAACCAGAAAAACCTGATCGACAGCGACGGCGAGATCATCGGCATCCAGGAAACCATCGACAAGTTCGAGCAACAGCTGCAGACGGCCTACCAGGACCGCAAAACCCGCGAAGCCCTGCTGACCGAAGCCGAACAAGGTTATTTCCAGGCCAGGGGCGGGATCAATGAAATGGAGGACGAACTGCGCAAGGTCAACCGCCTGCGCCAGGACGCACAGATCCTTGTCAACCAGCTGAAAGAAAAACGGCAGGACCTCAAATTCGAGGTTTCCTCCATCGCCGAACGCCTGCGCATCGAATTCAATATCCAGATCAACGATATCATCAATTCCCATCCGGTACCGGCGGAGAACCTGGATGAACTGGAAATCAAGGTCGGCAGGGTCAGAAGCCGCATCGAAGGCTACGGGGAGATCAACCCGATGGCCGTTGAGGCGTACGATGAAATGAAGGAGCGCTTCGATTCCATCTCCAAACAGCGCGACGACATCCGGCAGGCCAAGGAATCCCTCCTGGAAACGATCAAGGAAATCGAAGAAACCGCCACCATCCAGTTCCTGGAAGCTTTCGAAAAAGCCAGGCTCTATTTCATCGACGTTTTCCGGAGCCTGTTCACCGAAGACGACAATTGCGACCTCATCCTGCTGGAACCTGAAAATCCGCTGGAATCCAAGATCGAGATCGTGGCCAAGCCTAAAGGCAAGCGCCCGCAGACCATCAGCCAGCTTTCAGGCGGCGAGAAGACCCTGACGGCTACCGCGCTGCTCTTTTCGTTGTACCTGCTCAAGCCGGCGCCGTTCTGCATCTTCGACGAGGTGGACGCGCCGCTGGATGATGCCAATATTTACAAATTCAACCGCATCATCAAGAAGTTCTCCACCGACTCGCAGTTCATCATCGTCACCCACAACAAACTCACCATGGCCGCCGTGGATACCATCTACGGGGTCTATATGGCCGAGCAAGGGGTGTCGGGCGTCAGTCCCGTCGATTTCCGGGATTTTGAACATACGGCCAGTTTCGAAGTCAGCCAGAACTGACATCTTTTTCAGGGGCCCGGCGTTAATCATTAAACGGCCTGTCCTATGCATCACCCGAATACAAAAGAACAAATTCGTTCCTGCCTCTCCGCAATTGAGCAGAAACTGGACTGGGGAAGCCCTGCCCGGTGGCAGAACCGGGACTTTGAGCATTTGTCCGACCAGATCTTCCGCGAAACGGGTGTCAGATTGAGCCATACCACCCTCAAACGGGTATGGGGGCGCGTACGGTATACGGCCTCTCCTTCCATGGCTACCCTCGATACCCTTGCCCGCTTTGCCGGGTACCCGCATTGGCGGGATTTCACCTGCCGTTTTTCAGCAGATCCGCACAGCCGAAAGAACGAGCCCCCGACCGATGTCCGGCCGGCTGCAGGCAAATTATCCGCGCTCAGGTGGCCTGCCGCCCTGCTCGGATTGACCGGGATCGGCTTCCTGTTTATTTTCGGCCTGGGCAAAACCCCGGCCCCCCTTGTTTACAGCGATATTGCCTTCAGCAGCGACCCCCTGACGCAAGGGCTGCCCAATACCGTGGTCTTTCATTACGACGCTGCCCACTCCAACGCCGACAGCGTGTTCATACAGCAGTCCTGGAATGACCGGCTGCGATTCCGGGTGGATAAAAACGGACATACCTATGCCTCTACCTACTATTATCCGGGATACTTCAGGGCCAAACTGGTATTGAATGACAGCATTGTCCGGGAACACGACCTCTATATCCGGTCGGGCGGCTGGCTGGGCACGGTGGAAAGGGACGGATTGCCGCTCTATTATCCCGAGAGCGTTTTGGAGACGCGGGAAGGCATCGCGTTCTCAGCCCATCAGCTGGCTGAAGCTGGTTTCGATACCCTGCTTTCAGCGCCGCGTACCGGATTGAACTATGTGGAAGATCTCGGTGAATTATCAGCCCTCGATTTTGCGTTCGATACCGAGTTCAGGAGCGATTTCAGCCGGGGAGACGGCGTATGCCAATTCGTCCACGTCCTGATCCGGTGTTCCAAAGGGGTATATATCATCCCGTTCAGCATTCCCGGATGCGTGGGAGAACTGGGGCTGATACTGGACGAACGGGAGATCGGCGGCCGGACCCACGACCTGTCCGGGTTCGGCGTAGATTTCTCCGATTGGGTCCATTTGCAGCTGAAGGTCCGTGACGGCCGGGTGATTGCAGTCGTCAACGGCAAACCGGCCTATACCGCTGATCTGACCTCCGATCCCGGCAAAGTTGTCGGCGTGACCTACCGGTTTCAGGGCGCTTATGCGGTTCATTCCGCCCGCTTCCAATCCGGCGACAGTGCGGTGAGTGTGGACCTGATCCCGGTCAACTGATTCCTGTTCTGCTCATTTCCGGTCAGTAGCGAGATTGTACAGCATTGTACCGCCTTTGTACGGGTTTTCCGGCCTGTGCGGCGCTATTTTGCCGGAAAAAAAATATGAATCGCAAAATCAAATCACTCCTGTTTGTTTCGGTATGGCCCCTGCTGGTGTTCGCACAAAAAACGAGCGTCCCGATGGACGAAGCGCATTGGGACCTCAAGGACGCCAAATACCGTTTTGAAACCTTTAAAGGGCACCCGGCCCTGGCGCTGGAGAACGGCGAAGCGGTATTGAAATCCGGCAGCCTCAAAAACGGCACCATCGACTTTGACGTGGCCTTTGAGAGCGGCCGGAAATTTGTCGGCATCCACTTTCGCCGGCAGGACGACGGCAATACCGAGGACTTCTACCTGAGGCCCCACCAGTCGGGCAACCCGGACGCTACCCAGTACACGCCGGTTTTCAACGGCCTTGCCGGTTGGCAGCTGTATTTCGGCGACGGGTATTCGGTCCCGGTAGCGTATACATTCGGTGAGTGGATGCACGTCCGGCTGGTGATCAACAACAACCGGATGGAGGTCTTTCTGGTCGATATGGAAAAGCCCCTGCTGCATGCCTTCGACCTGAAAAGAATGGTTGCGGCCGGCGGCATCTCCTTCTGGACCAATCGGGGCGGCGCCTGGTTCGCCAATTTCAGTTTTGAGCCGTCGGACAACCCGGCCCTGAAAAGCGCGCCCGTCAAAATTCCGGCTCTCGACCCGCTCACCGTACCGGCATGGCGGGTTTCCCAGGCCTTTGCCGAAAAGGAGATCGACGGCAAGGTTTCGTTGGATAAGCGCTGGAAGGGCCAACTCCAATGGGGGCAAATGGGGGTGGAATACTCCGGGGTGGCTAATCTGGCCAGGATGGCGCAGATCGGTGAAAATGCAACGACCGTCGTCGCCGCCGTCACGGTAATATCCGACAAAGCACAGGTGAAAAGGCTGGATTTCGGCTTCAGCGACTATGTGCGGGTATTCTGCAATGACCAGATCCTTTACGAGGGAAATGACGCCTTCACGTCGCGCGATTACCGTTTCCTGGGCTCCATCGGGTATTTCGACGCGGTTTACCTGCCCCTCAAAAAAGGCCGGAATGAGATCTGGATGGCGGTTACGGAAAATTTCGGAGGCTGGGGCATCCAGGCCCGGTTCCAGGACCTGGAGGGGCTGAAACTGGAATAAAACCAATGCATTCTGGAAAATTGAACGGCCGGGCGGGTGAGCAATCCGTCCGGCGCTTTGGATTGGGAAGGACCAGCCGCCACTAGATCGCCGGATCCGCCACCATTTCCAACCCGGTGGAATATTTGCTGAACCTTTTGGCCCGGAACGGCCAGTAGCGGGCAAAATCCTCCGCGCTGTCCAGGTCCTTTTTCTTGTATTTCCATTCTACGATGATCCGGTCTGAAAACGGGTACGGACAGCTGAACCCCTGCGGTTCGTATGCTCCGAAAGCCAGCTGCTGATCAATCGTGACCCTGAACCGGCCGTCGGCGGACACCCGGTAGGAACGTTGATAGGAGTTGTTGAGCACGGGTTCCAGTTCCGCCGCGGCTATGACGGGATTGTCCCTTAATTCGGTCAGGATCCCGTCCAGGGTCAACCCGGAAGGCAGGCGGTGGATCTCCTTCCAGCCCATGTGGTTGCGCTTGAATTTTTCTTCGAGGACCGGATGGTCGATGGCGCCGTCCGGAGCGCCGTACCAGCGCAGCCGCACCTTTTTCCGCAGAGAGATCCCGCGCTGGTTATCGAGATAGCAATCCCTGGCTGCCGTATCGAAATAGATATTGTTGATCCTCCGGTCGGGATAGGGCTGGTGGAATGCTTCCGGATGGAGCAGCAGGGCTTGTTCCAGCATGGCTTCCCCATTCAGCGGAAGGACGTATTTTCTTTCGTACCGCATCAGGAGAGCGGGACGTTTTCTACGATCTCGATCCCGTACCCGGTGATGCCGACCCGTTTTTTCGGGTGATTGGTGATCAGTTTGATCTTCTGGACACCCAGGTCGTGGAGGATCTGCGCGCCGACCCCGAAGTCGCGTTGTTCCATATATTGAGCGGATTCGGACAGGTCGTGCGACCCGTTTCCGGAAGCTTTTTCCAGTTCCTGGATCCGCAGGAGCAGGTTATCAGCCTTTTCCTTGTGGCGCATATACAGGAAGATCCCTTTGCCTTCAGCCTGGATGAGTTCCAGCGATTTGCGGTTCAATTCACCGGAATTCAGCAGGGTGCTCAGCACATCGTCGCATTGTTCGGTGGAATGCACCCTGACCAGCACCGGTTCGCCGGCCGACCAGGTCCCCTTTTTGATGGCCAGGTGGAGGTCGCCGGTGGTTAATTGCCGGTAAGCGATGATTTCCATTTGGCCGAACTGGGTCTGGAGCTCGGTCCGCATTTCCTCCCGGATCAGCCTTTCGGTTCGCATCCGGTAGGCCACCAGGTCTTTGATGGCGATGACCTTGAGGTTGAACCGGGCGGCAATCTCGACCAGGTCGGGCAACCTGGCCATGGTGCCGTCGGTGTTGAGGATCTCAACCAGGACGCCTGCCGGATAAAAACCGGCCAGGCGGGCCAGGTCGATGGCGGCCTCGGTATGGCCGGTGCGGCGCAATACCCCGCCGGTTTTGGCCCGGAGCGGGAAGATATGGCCGGGCCTGGCGAAATCGGCAGCTTTCATTTTCGGATTCACCAGCGCTTTGATGCAGGTTGCCCGGTCGTAGGCGGAGATCCCGGTAGTGCACCCGTGCCCGATCAGGTCGACGGAAACGGTGAAAGCGGTCTCGTGCAGGGCGGTATTGGCCGGCACCATCATGTTGAGGTCCAGCTCGTCAGCCCGCCTTTCGTCGACCGGGGCGCAGATCAACCCCCGCCCGTGGGTAGCCATGAAATTGATGATCTCCGGCGTAACGGTTTCAGCGGCGCAAATGAAGTCGCCTTCATTCTCGCGGTCCTCGTCGTCGACAACAATGATCACTTCACCGGCTTTGATGGCCGCAATGGCATCCTCGATGGCGTCAAGCCGGTATGTTTTGGTCTCTTTTGGTAGGTTCCCAGACATTATTTTTTATCCCTTTAATATATTTGAAAAAGCCTGTCAGCAACGCGATGTTCATCAGGACAAAATACCTGAGGCTTTTTGCCGGCAGCCACTGCAGGCTTGCTGTTCTCAATAAGGGGTCGAGGCCGATGGCCAGTATAAATGCAACGGTTATACTGCAAAACACAACTGCCCAAAAGAAGTTGTGGAAGCACAAGGCCAAAGATACGGCACTCAGCCACATGGCGCCGATCAGGAACGGACCCAGCCATCGCAGGACCTTGTGGGAGAAAAAGGCGAACCCCAGCGTTCCGAACGGCGGCCACCATAAATGTAAAAAGGTTTTCATGTTCTGAAAGTTCCCGGCGGAGATCCTGGATTTTCGCCTGAACTCTTCCCGCCAGTCGTGGGAAATGGGCTCATAACACAAAGCTTCCAGGTCGTTGATCGCTGCGCCGCCTTGTTCAAGGGCCCGCATGGCGATATAAAAATCGTCCACCAGGTAATTGCCGGGCACCTGGGTGAAAAAATCGGATCGCAGGGCGTAGCAGCCGCCGAAAGGCCCCATCATCCGGCCCCAGGCCTGTCCTTCCCGGTGTTTCAGCCAGACTTCGCCCGAAATATACTGGTTTTCGGACCGGGAAATGCCCGCCGACCGGATTCCGGTGTGGATCACCTTGGCATCTACCAGCGCGACCTGCGGGTTGCGGAAATGGCGCGCCAGGTTTTTCAGGGTCGACCGGTCAAACAGGACGTTGGCATCGGTCATGAAAAAAAGATGGCCCGGGGATGCCGGCGTTTCCGCCAGGGCCAGTTCGGAAAGCCGGTTGATCACGCCTGGTTTGCCGCTCCGGTTGGGGAAAGGGAAGAACCGGATAGCCGGACGTCCAGCAGCATAGGCCCGGACAATGTCATTGGTCTGATCGGCGCTGTTGTCCGAACCGATAAAGATCCGCAGCCGGTCCTTGGGGTAATCCAGCCCGTCGAGGCTTTCCAGTTTGGCGCGGATGACCCTTTCTTCGTTATAAACGGCCATCAGCACGGACACCAGGGGCCACTCCTGCGGTTCATCCGGGCTGACCTTCGATTTATCAGGCGCCAGGATCCGGAGGATCAGGGGGTACAACAGATAAGTGTGGACCAGGCCGGCCAGCGAAAGGGTGAAAATGGCAATCAGGAAAAGGAACAGCATGATCTCAGACGGCGGGGATCAACAAATCCTGGTAAATCTTCAGCAGTTTCCTTGCAATTTCCAGGCTGTCGTAGTTTCTGGCTACAAACTCCTGGGCTTTGCGGCCCATTTTCTCGAGCTCGGGCCCTTTGCGGTAACAATAGGCTATGCTGCGGATAAATTCCTCCGGCGTATCCGCCACCAGGACCTCCGACCGGTGCTGGGCGTTGATGCCTTCCAGCCCCAGACTGGTGGTGATGACCACCTTGCCCAGGGCCATTCCTTCGATGATCTTGGCCCGCATGCCGCTGCCCGACAAAAGGGGCACGATCATGACGCTGTGGCGGTTGATGAAATCGGCGGAATCGGGCACTTCTCCATGGATATGGACGTTCTTTTTATTGAGCTGCATCAGCCAGTCCGGCGTATTTCTGCCGGCGACATGCAGCTCCAGGTTCGGGAATTTCCGGTGGAGTTTGCCCCAGATATTGTCCAGGAACCACACCAATCCCTCCTGGTTGGGCATCCAGTCGAGCGAGCCGATAAAGGAAAGCGAAATTTCCTTTTTAAAGACCCGGTACTCGGGCAGGTAATGGTCGATATCGGTACCGATCGGCGTTACGATGCCCGGCTTGGCAAAACCGAAGGCCTGGAATTCCGAAAGGTCCTTTTCAGAAATGGCGACCATGAGGTCATAGGCATTCAATTGCTGGATCTCGTATTGTTTGAGCCTTTGGGCGAGGTGCCGAAGGTACCATTTTCGCGGGCCTAATTTGGCGTTGGCGTGAATTCTTTCCCAGATCTTGTGCTCTACGTTATGGGCCCGCATGGCGATCGGCGCATCGGTATATTGGCGGATCGCGGGGATATAAGGCGCCAGGTAGAGGGTTTCCAACTGGATCAGGTCAAAGGATTCCCTTTGGAGCAGGCTGATCAGCTTATGCTTGAAATGATCGGAAACGAACCTGGAGATCTGGTAGGAATTATTGGAAAAAAGGTGAAAAAAGGCCTCAGTGAATTTAATGCGGTTATCGATATCCACCATGCAGATTTCCTGGTAATGGTCGAGCGCCTCCGGAAATTCGGTTTCATTGTATCGATGCTTGCTGGTGTTCATGGCCAGCAGGGTCAGTTCACAGCCCAGGGCGTGAAGAGAGCGACTGAGAGCGTTTATGGCGATGGATTCTCCGTCCTTGAGCGGGAACGGGAATTTTTTGCAAAGTTGAAGAATTTTCATGCAAGGCTATTTTTCCGGCGCCAGGGCAGATAGGGATAACAAACCTTATCGCATAGCTGATGCTTTGTAGGGGCAAAAATATCAATTTTGCGATAAATTATTGCTCCCAGGTGTTATCGCCGGGGTTCACATCTGCCAAACGGCCGCTTGGGTCGATCTGGATTTTGCTGATCCGGTCTTTCCCGACCGGCAACTCCATTTCGTACTCCGGATTGGTCCATGGCCAATCTTCCAGCACCGTATATTTGACGGCGGCATCCTCCTGCGGTTTATTCCCTCTCATGATCCTGAGCGCGATATTGAACATTTCAGCGGTTCCGTCCTTGTAGGTGACCAATACATCCAGCGGCATGGGCATCCCGCCCGTTTTTACGAGCGTCACCTTCGTTTTTCCATCAGCATCCGCTACGGATTTTATGCCGTAATCGATCACATGGAGGGTATTCACCCGGTATTCCCTGAACCAGTCGAGTTCCAGGTCGGATGCTTTTTCCATGATCCTGATGAAGTCGTTGGGATTGGGGTGTTTGAATTTCCAGGTGTCAAAGTATTGCAGCATCGCTTTATCAAACGTCGGTTTCCCCAGTATATATTGCAATTCTACCAGGAACAAGGCCCCTTTGGTATAACTGGACACCCCGTAAGCCTGGTTGGTAATGAAGTGATCGGCGTGGGTGCTCATCGGCTCCTCATTGCCGCTCAGCGCGAAATTGGCATACCCCCTGACCGTACCCGTATGGGGATTGGCGACTGCCGTGCCGGGGATCAGGCCCTGGCCGCGCAGGAAGTTCGTTATCTCTTCGGTTGCAAAGCTGGTAAACCCTTCATCCATCCACGGATAAAGGCTTTCGTTGGTGCCGAGCACCATCTGGAACCAGCTGTGCATCAGTTCGTGCGTGGCTACGCCGACCAGGCTGGGCAGCCCTCGGTTGCCCGTGATCAGGGTGGCCATCGGGTATTCCATGCCGCCGTCGCCGCCCTGGATGAACGAATATTGCCGGTAAGGGTAATGCCCGTAGGTTTTATTGATGAACCCGAAGGCTTTGTCCATTATCGCGGGCAATTTCGACCAGGCATCTTCGGTTTTGTCATTCTTCTGATAAAAAAAGTGCATGACCATGCCGTCTTCCCGGGTGAAGGTGTCGTGGGTGTACTCGGGGTCGGCAGCCCATACGAAGTCGTGAACATTGGGTGCAAAGAAGTGCCAGGTCAGGGTTTTATCCTTTTTGCGATCCTTGTCCTTCTTTTCGCCGTAGTTGTATCCGATCTCATCGGGGTTTTGGAGGTAGCCCGTACCGCCGATCAGGAAATTCTTGTCGATGGTGATGTTCACGTCATAATCGCCCCAGACGCCGTAAAACTCCCGGCCGATATAAGGATTGGCGTGCCAGCCCTGGTAGTCGTATTCGCACATTTTGGGGTACCACTGGGCCATGGAATAGGCCACGCCTTCGGCATTGTCCCTGCCGGAACGCCGGATCTGGACGGGCACCTGCGATTCGAACTCCATGTCGAATACGGCGCTCCCGCCTGCGGGTATGGGTTCATCCAATCGGACTTCGAGGATAGTGCCCACGACCTCAAATTCGACCGGTTTGCCGTTGTGACAAAGTGATTTGATATGGTGGTAACCGATCTCTCCGGGTGAAAGGCCGGCAATCCGGTCGCGCACACGGGGGTCGCCCCCGCCTTTGATGGTGCGCGAACGGACATCCATCATGCTGCCGGGCTGGAAGGCATTGAAATACAGGTGATAAAAAACGCGGTTGAGATCGTCCGGAGAATTATTGGAATAGACCAGCCGTTGCTTGCCGGCGAACTGGTGGGTCTCGGCATTGAAATCAATGTCCATGTGGTAATATACCCGCTGCTGCCACCGGTCCGGTTGCCCGGAAGCGGTTGAAAAAACAGAGAAAAGCATTAAAAATGCGGGTAAGAAGCGCTTTGGATTTTTCATGAAAAAGGAATTGGTTGCTATGAGTCAGGAGCCAAAGTAAAGGCATTTTTCGAAGAGGACAAAATGAAAGTTGCCGGGAAGATGCTTTTGACTTTAAACCGCTACTTTTGTAACTTTGCTGTTCAAATGAAAAAAAACGCAATGGAAAATAAAATCACCCTTCGGACCGGCATCCTGTTTCTGCTGATTTTGCTGGCGGCCGTCAGCCGCTTGCTGCCCCACCCTTACAACTTCACCCCGATCGGCGCCATGGCGCTTTTTGGCGCGGCGCATTTCGAAAGACGTTGGCTGGCCTTTGTGCTGCCCCTTGCCGCTATGTGGCTCAGCGATCTGGCCCTGAACAATATCCTTTATTCGGCTTATTACGACGGATTTGTCTGGGGCGGCAGCGCGTTGGTGTACGCCAGTTTCGCCCTGATCGCATTGTTGGGCATGGCTGTTTTGCGCCGCTTCAGCTGGGGCAGGTTGTTGGGCAGCAGCCTGGCCGCTTCCGTGATCTTCTTCCTGGTTACCAACGCCGGAGTTTGGTTATCCGATCCGGTCTACGCCAGGGATCTTACAGGGTTGATGGCCTCCTATGCGGCCGGCTTGCCTTTCTTCGGCAATACGCTGCTCGGCGACCTCTTTTATTGCGGGGCCCTGTTCGGCGGTTATGCCTTCCTGGCTTACCGGTTCCCGCGGCTGCAACCCGCCGCCTGATGGGCGAAGACCAAGAGCCCGAACCCCTGGTAGAAGGCCGGGATTATTATATTGAGCATGGGCGCTGGGTTTTTACGGCTTACTTTTTGTCAAAAAGAGGCTATTGCTGCCAAAGCGGTTGCCGGCACTGCCCATACGGCTACCGCAAACCGGAAAACCCGGACTGAGATCAACGATTGTTCACTACCTTGAAACGGCCTTCCGCCATGATCAGATACCCGTTTTTAACACAGGCGACCGTTAGACTGACCGCTTTGGGTGTTCTGGCGCTTGCGAGCTGCTTTTTAACAGCCGGCAAGCTGCCGGAGAATAAGAACGGGACTTTTTTTGTCACCGGCGGCTGTTCCGGCAGCCTGGGTGAGAACATCTTTACCGACGGCGATTTTGGTTCCGGCGCCGCTACCATCCTTCAGACCGATCCGCATATCGCACCGGGTTACATTTACACCACCTCCACCCCGCCTTCCGACGGCTATTATGTGCTGACCAACAATACGGGCGCCTGGAGCAATATTTACAGTTCGTGGGTCCGCATCCGCGACAACAGCTCCGACCCCAACGGCTATATGATGGTGGTGAACGCCAGCTATGCCCCCGGCATTTTTTATGAGCAGACCATTTCCGGGTTGTGCACCAATACCTTGTACGAGTTCAGCGCCGATGTGATCAATATGGTGAAAACCGGCGTGACCAATCACATTTTTCCCGATATCAGCTTCCTGATCAACGATGTGGTTTTTTTCAGCTCCGGCGGCATTTCCCAGGATGAAAAATGGCATACTTTCGGATTTACCTTCACCACCGGCCCGGATGAGAATACCGTCAAGCTCTCCATCCGCAACAATGCGCCCGGCGGCGGCGGCAACGACCTCGCTCTCGACAATATCTCCTTTCGCGCCTGCGGCCCTACGGCGATTGCAGGACCGGAAACGCACCAATATTACTGCACAGGCAGCGTGGTCGACCTGGAAGCGCAGGTCCTTAACTCAAGCCTTAACGAACACCACTATCAATGGCAACTAAGCGCCGATAACGGCCAGACCTGGACGGATATCCAGGGCGCTACCCACGCAACGGAAAACCTGCCCGGGCTGCAGGAAGGGCGGTACCTGTTCCGGTTTTTCCTGGCAGGGTCGGCTGCCAACCTGCAAAACACAAAATGCAGGGTCGTCTCCAGCCTTCACGAAATCGAAGTCCTGCCGGTCCGCTTCATGGAAACGGATACCATCTGCGAAGGGGCCACTTACGCGCTGGGCGGTTCGGTCTACGACCGCACCGGCGTATACACCCAAAACCTGATCTCCAGCCGGGGGTGCGACAGTATTGTCGAATTGCACCTGACCGTGGTGGAAGATCCGGGAATTGAAGCCAGCATCAAGGTGGAGCAGCCTTTTTGCCCAGGCGATGAGAACGGATCCATCGCTTTCCAACTCACCACCCCGGGGAACGGCCCTTACCGGTATTTTCTGAATGATCAGGTGGTTCAGGCCCCGGGCATTATTGAAGGCCTGAGCGCCGGCAGTTACAACCTGGTGATCGAAGACCGGTTCGGGTGCCGCCTGGAGGAATTTATCCCGGTGGAGGATCCCTCGCCGGTCGAACTGGAACTGGGGCCGGACACCGCGGTTGTACTCGGCGGTTCGGTGCGCCTCCGGCCGTATACCGGGCAACAGGGGCTGACCTACGCGTGGCAGGGTGCATCGGGCTTGAGTTGCCTCGATTGCCCCGCCCAGGAAGTCTCACCGGTGAATGCGACCGTTTACACCCTGAAGGTCACCGACAACAGGGGATGCAGCGCCGTGGATTCGGTACGCGTCGGTGTCATCAAGGATTACCGCATATTCGTACCCAACGCCTTTTCACCCAACGGAGACGGCATCAACGACCGGCTGAACGCATTTTCCGACGGATTCCAGGTGGACCGCATTGCCCTCATGCAGGTTTTCGACCGCTGGGGCGCCCTGGTATATGAGGGCAAGGACCTGGCGCCGGATGCTGCGGGCGCCGGATGGGACGGAAAGAGCAGCGGCCGGTATGAGCAGGAAGGCGTCTACGTTTACCGGATGCAAATCGTGTTCATCGACGGCGCGGAACGCGAATTCACCGGTTCGGTCAGCCTGATCCGGTAGGCGCCACTTAAATTTCGCGCCACTCGTGCAAATCCGGACGAACACGGGGAGCCCCTTGCGGATTCATGAATATATGCCTATATTTGTAGGCCTATGCATTACCCTGTCATTCCAAATACCTGTAAATACCTCAGCATGAAAAGATTGATCTTATCCGTTCTGACGCTTGCAGCCCTTTTTTCCTGCGGACGCGAAGGAACAGGGACCCAGACCCCGGAAACGCCCGCACCGGGAGCCCTCTCCGCCCTCGTGCAGGCCAACCCCGAATGGACGCATGAGAACCTGAGATTGGTGCCGGTAGTTGCCGACCAGGCCTTTATCGGCCAGAATGCCGCCGCAGCCGGTTACCTCACAATGGAAGAGGCCATCAAAGAATATTATTTCAGGATCAGCGAGAAGATGCCTTTCGGCCGGTTTGCCGACCACGGCAGTGTACTGACGGCCCAGAACAAGCTCAAACAGCCTGTTTTCCTGATGTCGGGCGATGTGGTTGAAGGCGGGCGCCAGGACCGGGTAATTGCCGAGGATCAGGTGATCGCCGCCAACCGGATCAAGGACGTGCCGGTTTTCTGCGTGGAACACAGCCGCTGGAGCTATAACGAACCGGATGAGGTAGTTGCCGCCGCCTCCGAAACGCAGCGCAGGAAAATATTTGCCTTCAGCGGGTATTATCACGTTGCCGCCAATGACATCCGCAAAACCCTCCAGGATAACGAAGGCCAGGAAGCCGTGTGGGCAAAAGTCGACAAATTCCGGGCGGCCCACAGCGTAACAACGCCTACCCAAGCCTATACCGGCCTGGAAACGGCGGACGACTATACGAACAAACGGGACGCTTACCTGGATTTCTTCGCCGGTAAATTTGACGGTCTGGAAAATGCCGTCGGCGTAATGGCCATCAGCGGCGACCGGATCATGGCGGTGGACGTTTTCGGTCATCCCGACCTGTTCCGCAGGCAGTTGCCGTCCTTGCTCCACAGCTATGTGACCGAAGCGGTTACCTACGGTGCCGAAGCCAAAGGAAATGAGAAGGCCATCCAGTTGAAAATGAACGAGGTCAATAAAGGGATCGCGGGCGACAAATCGAAGGGCGCGAAATTTGAAAACGAAGGGCATCTGGTCCATTTCTCATCGCTGTCCAACTGAGGCCGCCGCCATCGCCAGAAAAAATAGTCAACATCAATCGCACCGGCCGGGAGATG
Source organism: Lewinellaceae bacterium (assembly GCA_020636325.1). Lineage (GTDB taxonomy): Bacteria > Bacteroidota > Bacteroidia > Chitinophagales > Saprospiraceae > JACJYC01. The sequence goes on along the minus strand of JACJYC010000014.1, from coordinate 109,543 downwards.
TCATTGGAAACAGCGTTGATCGAATTGCATTATCTTCCTTCGGTGCAGTATTTCGCCCATTTGATCCGGTACCCCGACCTGATGATCGAGGGAGCGGAAAATTACCAGAAGGGCAGCTACCGGAACAAATGCGCCATTGCAACGGCCAACGGTATCCTGCGCCTATCTGTACCGCTGGAAGGCGGAAAGCACCAGCAGCAACCCATCCGGGAGGTCCGGATAGCTTATACCGACCCCTGGCGCCAGAAACACTGGCGGAGCATCGAATCGGCCTACGGCAATTCGCCGTTTTTCATTCATTACCGGGATGAATTCCAGGCCGTTTTTGCCAAGAAACACGCATTCCTGTTCGAGCTGAATCTGGAATTGCTTCAAACCCTGATCCGGCTGATGAAACTGGATATCGGGATCTCGTTCACCCAATCTTACCTTGCAACGGTTACCGTACCGGGAATAGCGGATCTCCGCAACAGGATTTCCCTTAAAGGCCCGCCGGACCCTGATTTTTCTCCTGCAACCTATTCGCAGGTTTTTCAGGAACGGTTCGGGTTTATTCCCAATTTGAGTATCTTGGACCTTCTTTTTTGTTGCGGCCCGGGAGCCCGGGGCATATTGGAGAAATCCATGCTGTCAGCTCCGCCGGGGTCGCCTGGCAAGAATACCGAACATGACGAACCAATTACTGAATAAGGATCTGCTGCCGATCCGTTCCCAATTGGAGGAAACGGTCAAGGACCTGAATGAACTGGCCAATCTGACCGGAAATGAAGAACTGGCTGAAATGGTCAGCAACCTCCGCAACCGCCTGCACGAACCTTTTATGTTCGTTATTGTCGGCGAGGTCAAAGCCGGCAAGAGCAGCTTCATCAACGCCTTGCTGGGCACCGGCAAGGAAATCGCCAGGGTAGCGCCCCAGCCCATGACCGATACGGTGCAGCAAATCCTTTACGGGGAGGTAGAAACCACCGAGGTGATCAACCCCCACCTGAAGAAAATATTCCTTCCGGTGGAAATACTGCGGGATATTGCGATCGTGGATACCCCGGGCACCAACACGATCGTCGCCCACCACCAGGAAATTACCGAGCGGTTCATTCCGTTCTCAGACCTGATCGTTTTCGTGTTCGAAGCAAAAAATCCCTACCGGCAATCCTCCTGGGAATTCTTCGATTTCATCAATGCGGAATGGCGCCGCAAGGTGATCTTTGTCCTGCAGCAAAAGGACCTCATGCCCGAATCCGACCTGGAGATCAATGTCAAGGGGGTATACGGCCATGCGGAGAGCAAAGGCGTCAGGTCGCCGCAGGTTTTTGCCGTTTCCGCCAAACAGGAAATGGAGGGCGATGCCGCCGGCAGCGGATTCGACGGGCTTCGGGCTTTCATCCGGCAGAACATCACCGGCGGAAAAGCCCCCAGGCTTAAACTGGGCAACAGCGTCGAAACGGCCGGTCAGGTCAACCAACGCATCCTTGAAGGCATCGAATTGCGAAAAAAACAATGGGTGGCGGATACGGATTTCCGGAAGGATATTCACCAGACCCTTCAGGATCAGGCAGTGAAAAGCGACAAGCAGGTCGACATGCTCGTGGAAAACCTGCTGGCCGCCTATGACCGGACCACCCGCGAGGGAGAGGATGAACTCCGCGCCGGGCTTTCTTTCTTTTCATTGCTGCGGCGCTCGGTGGCCGGCATTTTCCGCAGGAAATCCTCCGCTAAGGATTGGCTCGAAGACCTGGCCAAAAGGCTGGAAGGCGACCTCAATGCCAACCTGCAGCAGCGCCTCAACGACGGGGTAGTGGACGTGGCCGACAGCATACAGCAAATGGCCAAGATCATCGACCTGAAGATCCGGAGCAGCAGGACCATCCTCAAGGACGATTACGGCCTGTTCAGCGATATCGCCGAACGGCGGAGCAATGTACTGCGCGACCTCCAGGAGACCTTCGCCGGTTTTATCGGCAAATCGGACAATTTCCGCGACGCCTCCCTCTTCCCCACCCGGCAAAATCTGGCGCCCAACCTGGCCACCGGCAGCGGACTGGCCGCCATCGGCGTGATCATCATGACCGTGACCAACGGCATGGTGTTCGATATCACCGGAGGGATTCTGACCGCCATCGGGCTGTTGTTTGCCGGAGTTTCAACCGGCATCAAACGCCGCCAGGTGGTGGAAGGTTACCGGAATGAGATCGCCAAAGGACGGGTCCGCATCGGAGATGAGGTGACGGAAAACCTGAAAGTGTACATCAAACGGCTCAAGGACCGCATAGAGGGGTATTTCGCGCAGTTTGACAAATTGCTGGAACAAGAGGAAAAGCAGTTGGAAAAATTATTTGCCAGTCATAAAGAAATCGCTACGCGGCTGGAAGAATTGGGAAAACGGCTGGAAATGCCGGAATGATGTGGATTGGTTGGATTGATTCGATTGATTCGATTGGTTCGATTGATTCGATTGATTCGATTCATCAGATGGGTATGACCTCAAAATGAAAACGAATGGAAAAGATCAAAACGCTGCTGGTGGACGATGAATTCCTGGCCCTGAACCTGCTGGAGAATTTTGCGGGCGAAGTGGCGGATCTCGAAATTGTGGACAAGGTGAAAAGCCCGGTCAAAGCCGTCGAAATCCTGAACAGCCGGCCTGTCGACCTCCTGTTTCTGGATATTCAGATGCCCGCCCTGAGCGGCATCAACCTGCTCAAAACCCTGCGGCAACCGCCGGTAGTTATTTTTACCACCGCTTACAGCAATTTTGCCGTTGACGCTTTCGACCTGAACGCAGTGGATTATCTGCTCAAGCCCTTTTCGCTGGAGCGTTTCCTGCAGGCGGTCGGCAAAGCCAGGGAGCAGCTGAAAGTGCGGAAAATGCCGCCGGTTAGTCCGGCTGACACCCCAGAGGCGGGGAAAGACTATTTTACCGCCAAAGTGGACGGCAAGCTGGTAAAGATCGTTTTCGACAGGATCCTGTTCATAGAGGGGCTGAAAGAATACGTCCGCATCGTTTGCGCGGATGGAAGGTACGTCACCCTCGAGAGCCTCCAGCGCCTGGAAGGCATCCTCCCCGCCGGCAACTTCCTGCGGGTCCACAAATCCTATATCGTTGCCAAGGACAAGGTACAGTCCCTCAACGGCAATATGCTGGAAATCGAAAAATTCAAAATTCCCATCAGCCGGAGCAAAAAAGACGAAGTGGTGGAATGGGTCTTTTATCGCTGATGAACCCAAATGCATATGGAAAGCATACAATTCGAACTGATCGGCCAGGTGGGGATGATTACCCTGAACCGGCCCCAAGTCTACAACGCCTTCAACCGGGAAATGGCGCTTGCCCTGCAATCCCGCCTCGACCAGTGCGCCGCAGATGACGGGATCAGGGCGGTCCTCCTGACGGGCGCCGGCAAAGCGTTTTGCGCCGGACAGGATCTCCAGGAAGTCGTATCTGAAAACGGGCCGAGCCTCAAGGTGATCCTGTCGGAGCATTACAACCCCGTCATCACCCGCATACGGGCGTTGGAAAAACCGGTGGTTGCCGCTGTAAACGGAGTGGCTGCCGGCGCCGGAGCGAACATTGCCCTGGCTTGCGACGTTGTGGTAGCAACCGAGTCGGCTTCTTTTATACAGGCCTTCAGCAAGATCGGGCTGATACCCGACAGCGGCGGTACTTATCATCTGCCCCGTTTGATCGGCTGGCAGCGCGCTTCGGCCCTGATGATGACAGGAGACAAAATAGCTGCCCGGGAGGCCTTGAGCATGGGGATGTTATACCGGGTTTTGCCGGACGAATCGTTTGCGGAGGAGGCTTTAAAGCTGGCCGGCCGTCTGGCGGAAATGCCGACCAGAGCCCTGGCACTGACCAAAAAAGCCCTGAACGGGTCGCTGGAAAACAACCTGGACCAACAGTTGATCCTGGAAGACCGGCTCCAATCCGAAGCCGGCGCTACGGATGATTACCGGGAAGGGGTTGCTGCCTTTCTGGAAAAACGGCCGGCCCGATTCAAAGGGAAATGAGCATTTTGTACGCCCCTTGCCAAATAAAGTTAATCTATGTTAAAAAAGCAACACCTTACCCCGTAGGCTTGTATTTTTAAGCAACAACCTTTTTTTTTATACAAAAAACCAATCGCAATGATCAGGAAAGTTTTACTACCCGCGCTCTTTCTGAGCCTGATGACAACCATTACGTACGCCCAAAGAACCACATCCGGCAGCCTGGAAAGGACCCGGTTTATTTCGCCGGTTTCCGAAAAAAATGATCGCGCTCCGGTGGATATGGATACGCTGCTGGGCGATGCTTTCAGCCTGCAGTGCAGCGATAACATCATCAGTTATTATTCGGATAACTGGGGCTATGTCGCCGGAAACAACGGTTATCTGGACAAGGAAAAAGCGCAATCGCTGACTTTGGGAGAAGGCAGCAATTTCAAGGTTCGCGAAGTTTGGGGCTTTTTTGCCGATGCAGCTTCCGTTGGCAACGGCGCCCTCCGTGCAAAGGTTTACAGCGCAGCCGGCAACGGCGCTCCGGGGACGTTATTAGGGACCAGCTCCAACGTTTCGGTCAGCAATGTAGCGACCAGCGACACCGGCCTGCCGCCCACCATTTTCAGTTTTGCTTCGGCCCCGTCAGTTACAGGTCCCGATTTTTTTGTAGGTATTGACATTTCCAGCCTCTACGCTACCAATGATACGATAGCCCTTTGGTCTACAGAGGACGGCTGCGGCGACGGCGCCAATGCCTGGGAAAAATGGGAGGACGATACCTGGCATACCATTGATGACCAGAATGGCTGGCAGCTCGAACTTGAATTCCTGCTTGGCGCCGTGGTCGAATTCGACCCGGTCGCTTCCCAATCGGAACCTTTTGCCGACGTGAACGGCCTGCGCATCTACCCGGCAACGCCCAACCCGGCAAAAGACGATATCCTGGTGAGCTACGATCTGGAACAGGGCAGCAAGGTCACCATCGATATCTATACCACCGAGGGCAAACTCCTTCAGCGGATCGACAAGGGCTACCAGGCCCCGGGCAAGCAGAATGAAACGGTTGACCTGAGCAAATTGCCGGCCGGCGCGTATGTTTACGGCGTCATTACGGATAAGGCGCGGCTGATGAGCCGGTTTGTTGTGCAGTAAGTCAAGCCGTAAGTTATAAGGTGTAAGTTGTAAGTCGTAAGTCGTAAGTTGTAAGTCGTAAGTTGTAAGTCGTAAGCAGTCAACTGCTTACGACTTGCAATGGTTTTTTTTTGCGGAATAAAAATGGACTTCATTGGTTGGCCTTTTTGGAGACTATTCAGGATTTTGTGTCAACCGGATTTTTAGCATGCGCAGCTTGCTAAAAATCAGATCTTTGCGTCTTTGCGCGAAAACACTGTTTTGAACAGTCTCCCTTTTTGGACAGCGGTCCGCCAGGATCGCCAAATCCGTAGCTGCCGGGCAACGATGTAAGCCCCCTGCCTGTCGGGCCGGCGAATGATATTTTGTAACGCCGGTTGAGATACATTCCATCCATTTTTAGAGGCGTCGATCCGGCATCGGCCGATACAGATGTTGCCGATTGGAAAGCCATCACATACCGGCCCTACAGGCCGGAAATCCTATATTCAAACCGGGTGCTACCGACATGGCGGACCTGACGGCCCGCGCGGTCGTTGTAATGGGATGTGAAAACTTTGGTGCATGCGACGGAAAATCTTCCGTCTCTGCGGACACCCGTGTGCTACCGACATGGCGGACCTGACGGCCCGCGGTTTCTTTAACCTTTCTACTTTAACCTTTAACCTTGGCCTGGCCGACCTGACGGCCCGCGGTTTGTTTAACCTTTCAACTTTAACCTTGACATGGCCGACCTGCCGGCCCGCGCGGTCGTTGAAATGGGATGTGAAAACTTTGGTGCATGTGGCGGAAAATGTGGCGGAAAATCTCCCGTCTCTGCGGACATCCGTGTGCTTACCACTTACGACTTACCACTTACCACTTACGACTTACCACTTATGACTTACAACTTACGACTTACGACTTACAACTTACGACTTACAACTAATAAAAACTATTCCTCCTCCTCAACAGCCGGCGGGGCTTCCTGGATCGCCTTCAGCAATTCAGCGCTTTCCCTGCGCGGGTTTTTCCACCATTGCACCGACCAGGCCGGAATGATCCGGTAGCCTGCCTTTTCCAGGTCCTGCCGTTGCCGGTTTTCCCAGATAAAATCAGTGGATTGCGCCTGGGCGAAAAAATGATCGGGCTGAATGACCAATGACGGGTATTTCGGTTCTTCCGGCAGGATGACCAGCGGGAGCTTGAGCTCGCCGAAAGGTACGTTCATCTGGATCCGGTCGGTGCGCATGCGGCCGGCAATATGCCAGGCGATTTCTTCAGCCAGCGGGTTGTTGGCGGTTTCTTCCCCGCCGTAGACGGCGCCGGTAGCGCGGATCACCCTTTGTACGGCCGTTTCATCGTTTTCCGAGCGGGCTTTCAGGTACCTGACCCAGGAGCCGAGCAGGAAAACCCCTTTTTGGGCCGGGGCCTGCATCATCTGGTCCAGGTTATCTCCCGGTATGGAATTGGCCACCCGCAGTTCCTGCGTGCCGGCGCTCATCAGCTGGATCAGGGCGGTTTGGCTGCCCGGCTGGTTGAAGCGCAGGATATGGCGCGTCAGGGCGCCACCGATATTGGAATGGCCGAAGGTGCAACTGATGAGGAGGACGTCGAATTGCTGACCGCTGGTTTCGTCGGCCCGGAAGATGGCAAGGCCGTTTCGCTCCAGCTGCTGGATCTTTTCAACCCCGGGCAATCGCTTTTGCTTGATCCGGAGCAGGTATTCCTGGATGAGGTTGCGCTGCCCCGTGGTCATGCAGGCAATTCCCACCGATGGCAACGTGCGCTGTTTGGTCGGCTCGATCTTGTTGAGCCAGTCCAGCACTTTGCGGGCTTCCTCCTCGTTGGTCTCTGCGCCTTCGTCGTAGCGGCCGTCCACCTGTTCGAACAGTATTTGTCCTGTTTCCGCTCCCGAAGGATGCGGGTTGAACAGATTTCCAGGAAAATAGCGGTGAATCTGCTCGAGCGGGAAAGTGCTCGCCCCGTTTTCCAGCAGCAATGCCGACATGGAGCGCGGATGGATTTCCGGGAATTGTCCGCCTATGCCCAGCGCCGACCTGCCCAAACCAATCAGCCCCGGCTCGCCCGGCAGGAATTCCGGGTACAGGAAAATAACGCGGTCCCAGACGCCGGATTGGTGCGCCAGAAGGTCGGCCGCTGCGCCAGGGGTTGCCATCAGTATGGGGAAACAGTCCGTAACCTCCTGGAAGGCTTTACCCGTGATCTGTCCGGCGCTCAGTGATAAATCGGACCTCTCGACAAAGTTTTCGAACAGCGCTTTTTTATCCTTGCGGAACCGCTTGATGGATTCAGCCCTCAGGTTGTTCCACTGAGCAATCGTCTTTTTCCGAAGGAGATCCCGGACGGCATCGAGGTCACTGGCGAACGGCTCCAGGTTGTACGCCTTAATGGGCAGCGCGGGGTCGTATGCGCTTTCCAGGCATTGGTGTAAAAACCAGCTGTCAAAAGCGGCCACCCAATCGTTGGGCTTTACCTTGACTATGGAACGGATGATCTTTCTGGCATGCTCAGGCAGGCTGAACCACAACCGCTGCCAATCGTAAAAAGCGCCGTAATCCCGCAGATTGAGCTGGGTCGCTTCCAGTTGGTGAATGATATCTTCCAGGAGCTTCTGCCTTTTGGGCAAGGTCAGCATATTGTTCTGGAAGGGCAGCTGATACAGGCCGCTGCCGTTGATCTCGTCGATCAGGCTGTCCAGGCCGTCTTCCAGCGACTCGATCTGGCTCGCAAAACCCAGTCCGGGATGGGCCGTCTTGGCGCTCAGCCGGGTCAGGTCTTCCTGTACCGTAGGGCTGATGCGATTGCGCCATTCCTCCAATCCGTCGCTTAATTTTTCGAGGTTGTCGCGCAGGACCGGCAGGGAACGGGCCTCTTTTTCATCCGCAAAGTTGTGGTCAAAAAGCTGTTTATCCAGAAAACTTTTCTTCAGGCTCTGGTATTGGACGGCGATCTCCTCCCGGGCATTGAGCGCGGCCTTGTATTTCTCCGCAAAAATGCCGTAAAGCTTGAGCGTCGGTTTGGAGGATTTCAGCACGTCTTTTCCGTACAGGGTTACCGTATCCTTCACCCGTTCGCTGAGGCGGGTGATCTGGTCGTGGACCTCGAAATAGAAATGATCAAAATAGGACCGGAGCCGCTCGCCGTATTCATTTTGCGTATGGATGTACCGGTATTGGAACTGGGAAGCTTTTTGCAAAAAGGATTCGATATGATCCTGGATAAATTGAAGGCTTTCCTGTTTGGACTGATGGACAAAAATGCCTGCATTGAGGTTGTTCAGCGGGTGGTCGAGGGTCTTGATCTTATCGAATGCGATGGCGCAACGGGCCACGGCATCCCTGAGGGTGTCAAAGTTATCCGGCGAGAAGGAGAAATCCTGGGTATTGAGCTGGTTGCCCAGCAGTTCCTTGCCTTCGATGCGGTTGGAAGCCAGAAACAGGCCGACAGTCTCGGTCCAGTTCTTGTCCCCGAATACTTTTTTTGAACGGGCGCGGTATTGCCGGTCCAGGCGGTTCTTTTCCCTGGAAACCTGTTCAAAACGCAGGGAGATTTGCTGGTCGTTGACTTTGGCGGCATCTCCGGCCGTTTTTTTGCCGGCCAGGCGAAACGCGCCGCTCCAGGCGGCCAGGTCCTGGTAAGGATGGCGAAGTACAAAAGAAAGCTCCCCGAAACCCAGCTGACCCAGCCGGTTTTTGACGGCGGTCAGTACCGGTGTCCAGGGCGAAACCACCAGGCACCGCTCTTCCCGGGCCAGGGAATCGATCAGGAAGGAGAGCAGGAGATGGGTTTTGCCGGAACCCGCATTCCCTTCAGCGACAGACAGGGGAGAGGCCTTGCCGAAATCCAGCACCGCCGCCTGCCAGGGATCCATGTCGATCAGCGAAAACGGCGGTGTTTGAGCCTGCGGAGATTTATGACCGGCTTCCGGCCTTTCAGCCGGCCTGCTGAACTCAGCCCGTTTGAATGAACCCAGCAAAGCCGACCAGATCATGGTTCCTTTGGACGCCAGTTCATCCAATTGGACGAGGTTGGGCTGCGCGGTGCTGGCGATGCTTTGGCTGGGGTTCTCCAGCGCTGCGCCCAGACAAAATTCATTGCAAACGGCAAAAAGAGCGGCCGCGTTCCAACCCTGACGGTCGGGCGAACCGGTATACCATTCCGCCAGTTCCTGTTTCCCGCCCGTACGGAGCCAATTGATCAGCCAGGGATTGCAGGCCGGTTTTTGCCCGGCATCAGGGGTCAATGTCCATTCGTTCGATCCCTTTACCTCCGGTTCAAGCGTTGCGTCCCAAATGTAGAGGGGGGCGGTGATCATCTCATTGTCCTGAAAGAAAGCGACCAACGGATAGCCCACCCCCAACAGGCGCCGGCCTGTAGATTTTTCGCGATTCCTTTCCGAAAAATAGAGATCCGTCAGGGTCCGGCCCGCTTCAAAACCAGGGTTGAAGGTTAGCGCGTCAGGGGCAGACCCCAGTAGTTGAAGGATGAATTTATAGGCGAAATCGGGAGACGCATTGTCGAGCCGGGCCAGGTCCAGCAGGTTGTGTTTGCCTGCAATCGCCTGTATCAGGGTGTTTTCTTCCGCCGGCCAGTAAAACGACCAGGAATCAGCGGGATGAAGGATTCGGGACATTTAATCAGGTTTGATCTAAAATCAGCTTTGGGCCAAAGATAGAACAAGCCGGTCTATTAGTCAAAGGGAATTTTGGCCAATATTCACCCGGCTTTATCCCTGTTTTCAGTGCCGGATCCTATTCCATGCCGCCAACTGCCAACTGCCAACTGCCAACTGCCCACTGCCCACTGCCCACTGCCAACTGCCAACTACCTCCCCCAAGCAACCCCGAACCGCAAATCAAGCTGGGCAAACGGCGCGGAGACCTTGGCGTTTTCCAACCCGGGGATATCGCTGTCCAGCACCAACCGGTAGCCGCCTTCCAGGCCTACCCTGAACCATTGGAAAACGTTGAGCTCGAGGCCTGCCGAGGGTTGAACGACAAAGATCCGGTCGGAGCCTTCGTACGCGGAGGAGATCCGGCCCCTGCCGGTCAGGATATTGATCCGGGGGTGGATGGCTTTGCGCGAATTGGGTGAAACGCCGATGATAAAGGCGCCGTATTTCATTTTGAACGGCGTTGCGCCGCTTTCCAGGTTGACATCTTCGCGGTAGCGGTAACCGCCGAACCCGATGAATACGGTACGGCCGAATTCAAAACCGCCGTAACCGCCCCGGTTATAGATCCAGTTGTTGTCGAAGCTGGAATAGTTATTGGAAAAGGCGCCCCAAATGCCGGAAAACCTGGCGCTGCCGTTGTTGATAAGGGTTTCTTCGCGTTGAGCCTGCACGGCGTAACCCGCGAACAAGCAGAGGATAAACGCAATAACAGCCGATTTTTTCATGGTTCTTCAGATTTTAAGGGAATAAGGAAATGCTTTTGCACTTAAGATGCGGAAGCGTCCCTTACCCCCTACGGCAGGCGGCGTTGTTTAACGACTTTTTAAGAGTCCTTAATATTTTGATAAGGATCAGAACAGCCCCGAAATGTTCCCGTCGGCGTCGATGTCGATCTTTTCAGCTGCCGGCACTGACGGCAACCCGGGCATGCGCATGATCTCTCCCGTGATGGGAATGAGGAATCCGGCGCCTGCGGCGATCTCGATCTCCCGGACGGTGACCGTAAAACCGGTAGGCCTGCCGATCAGGTTCGGGTTGTCGGAAAAGGATTTCTGGGTTTTGGCAATGCATACCGGCAAATGGTCGAGCCCCAGGGAGCTGATCTTGCGCAGGTCCGCTTTGGCCTTTGGGGCGTATTCCACGGCTTTGGCGCCGTAATACCGGGTAGCGATGGTTTCTATTTTTCGTCTGACGTCCCATTGCCAGTCGTACAAGGGCGTAAACGGCGTGTTGTTGGAATCGGCAGCGGCAGCGACCGTCCTGGCCAGGGCTTCTGCGCCTTCTCCGCCCTTGGCCCAGACATCCGCAATTTCGCAGGCTGCGCCGAGCTCGCGGCATCTTTCCCGGACCAGGGCGATTTCCTCCTCCGAATCAGCGGTAAATTTGTTGATGGCTACAATGGTGGGCAGGCCGAACAGGGCGGCATTCTCAAGGTGCTTTTCCAGGTTGACCATCCCCCGCCGGAGGGCGTCCGTATCCGGGGTAGTCAGGTTCTTCAGGTCGGCGCCGCCGTGGTATTTCAATGCCCGGATGGTGGCCACCAGGACCACGGCGTTGGGGCTGAGCCCGGCTGTCCGGCATTTGATGTCCAGGAATTTTTCGGCGCCCAGATCGAATCCGAAACCGGCCTCCGTGACCACATAATCCGAAAGGGAGAGCCCCATGCGGGTTGCGATGATGGAGTTGGTGCCCTGTGCGATATTGGCAAACGGCCCGCCGTGCAGGATAGCGGGCGTACCCTCGATGGTCTGGACCAGGTTGGGTTTGACGGCTTCTTTGAGCAACGCCGCCATGGCGCCCTGCGCGTTGAGGTCGCGGGCGTAAACGGGTTGTTTGTCGAAGGTAAAGCCGATGAAAATATTACCCAGTCTGCGCTTCAGGTCGACCAGATCATCCGACAGGCACAAAATGGCCATGATCTCGGAAGCGGCGGTGATGTCGAAGCCGGTTTCGCGGGGAATGCCGGAAGAAGTGCCGCCCAACCCGATGACGATATGCCGCAGGGCGCGGTCGTTCATATCCATTACCCGTTTCCAAACCACCGTCCTGGGGTCAAGGCCCAGGGTGGAGGCCTTGTTCTGGAGGTTATTGTCGATGAGCGCCGCCAGCAGGTTATGGGCTTTTTCGATGGCGTGAAAATCACCGGTGAAATGGAGGTTGATCTCCTCCATGGGAAGTACCTGGGAATATCCGCCCCCTGCGGCGCCCCCCTTGATGCCGAAAACCGGGCCCAGGGAGGGTTCCCGCAGGACCACCGCCGATTTTTTGCCGATGCGGTTGAGGCCCTGTGACAAGCCGATGGACATGGTCGTTTTACCTTCGCCGGCCGGCGTCGGGGAAATGGCCGACACCAGGATCAACCTGGCCGCGGCCATTTTTTCGCGATCAATGAGGGATAAAGGCAGCTTGGCCTTGTAGCGGCCGTAATATTCGAGCTGATCTTCAGGGACGCGAAGCAGGGCTGCAATCTTGTCAATACCCTGAAGGGGCACGGACTGTGCGATTTCGATGTCTGATTTCATGGCGGATCTGGTTAGAGCGGCAGCCAATATAGGCATATTTTGGTTATTCCGTGATGGATAAACGTCATTCCGGGCCTTAATTAGAACTTGTATAATTTTGGCGGTAATTGGAAAAATGATTAACTTTGCTATCGGAACACAATTTATTTTCTTCTATTTGCACAAAGCCCGCTTGCCGATCAAGGGCTTTCCAACAGGTCACATCTTAATTTTTAGAAAACTACATCTGAAAAATGGCATCGTTTTTGTTTCCTATGCGGGAAGCTGAAACGCTGTGTCAATTAACCGATTTCTGGTACGGAGGCATTTTATGCTGTGCAGCCGCATTATCCCGGATGATGCAGTTGCGACAACAGGACACCATCATTAAAAAAGACTGGTCATGATTTGGTTACAGGAACTAGCACAATTTGTCCATGAGAACAGGCTGAATTCGATTGAATTGCTGGACGAAGAGGGGAAGTCCAAAACCTCGGAGTTTTATTGCGCCCTCCTCAATAATGAGATCGAAACCGACGATGACGCGGCCAAATTGTTGTATAACAGTACAAAGAACCACTCCTCCTACCAAAGGTTGAAGTCCGGTTTGAAGGACGCGTTGCTGAATCACCTGTTTTTTCTCGATCTGAAAAAACGCAAAGCCACCGATCTGCAGGCCGCTTATTACGACTGCAACCGGCATTGGGCGGCGGTCAAGATCCTTTTCGGTCAGAATGCGCAGCAAATCGGCACCCCCCTGGCCACGTTGTTACTCAAGCAATCCAGGCAATACGAGTTCACCGAAATCACGATGGACATCGCCAAGGTCCTGCGCGTCCTTTACGGCTCGGTATACGCCGACCGTAAGAAATACGAACACTATAACAATATGTACAAGGAATACGCCAGGATCAACCAGTGGGAAGACCTGGCGGAGGAATTGTACACCAATCTGGTGATCAATTATGTGAACAACCGCGCGGTCAATGAGGTCATTACCCAAAGGGCCAAGGAATTTTACAAGCAGATCGAACGGGCGATGGGGGAGTACGATACCTACCGCCTTCACCTGAGCGGGTACCTGATCAAGATCCACGCCTATGTCAATGATTACAGTGCAACGGCAAAGATCTGCGAAGCGGCCATCCGGTATTTTGAAGCCAAACCCTATGCGGCCCATATTCCTTTGCAGGTGTTCTATTACCACCTCATCATGTGCTTCACCCAATTGAAGGCGTATGAGAAGGGAAAGGAAGCGGCTGAAAAATGCCTGAGCATCATGGAGGACGGTTCGTTCAACTGGTTCAAATACCAGGAGCTCTATTTTACGCTCTCCATGCACACCCGTCAGTACCAGCAGGCCTATACGGTTTTCAGCCGGACGGTCAGCCACAAGAATTTCAACCGATTGCCGGATAACGTGAAGGAGACCTGGACCATTTTCAGCGCTTACCTGCACTACCTGCATGCGGTCGGATTGCTGAAGGTTGCCCTGAGTGAGAAAAGATTTGACAAACCGTTCAAGAAGCGGAAACTCGATACGGATACCTCCATCTTCGCAAAGGATAAACGCGGGATGAATATACCGATCCTGATCATTGAGATCCTGTTCCTCATCCACCGGCACCAATACGATGTGGCCAGCATGCGGACCGACGGCATCAAGAAATATTGTTCCCGCTACCTGACCAAGGGGGATACCTACAGAAGCAACTGCTTCTTGAAAATGTTGCTTGAAATACCCGGAGCCCGTTACCACAGGGTAGCCATCCAGCGAAAAACCAAGAAGTACCTGGACCGGTTGCAGAAATACCCGCTGGATATGGCCCAGCAAAGCGCTGAAATTGAGATCATTCCCTACGAAGATCTTTGGAAAATCGCTATCGGCACCTTTGACAACCAATTCCACGGCAAATTCGGGCCGGGAAATGCCGCAGGCCTGAGAGGAACGCTTTCCTGATCCTGAAAAATGAAAAAAAAATTGCAAGTATGCCGGATAGGGTAGGGGGAGTATTAAAAATTATGACTAGACAATTAATTGAATATCAATTAATTACTTTTTATCTGCTGCTGTAAATGCCTGATAATCACTGGGGGCGGATCTGCCTTTTTGTCCTTGTTATTTGGATAATTCGCATATAAATTTGCAATAACATTTGAATGGTGTTGCATAGTCCTTTGAACATTTGGTTTTATATGGCCTTCAGTTGCAGGAACGGGCGGGCAAACGCCTGCTTGTTCTTGCCCCAAACAAATAAAGATCTGATCCAACTTCAATAGGATTTTACCCCATAAGAAAAATGTGACCATGTTTTGATTATGGCAAGTTCGCAGGGGAGTTAATCTCCCTGCAACTTGCTCTGTCTGGTCCTCAAATTGAAAAGATGGTTGTACCTAATATACGCCGGCTGGGATGAATGTCCCGGCCTTTTTTTATTTCATAAATAAATGTAAATCAGTTGTTTAATGAATTAAACGGCGTAGAATAAGGTAAAAAAAGGCGGGGTCGATTGCGCAGTGCTGTCCAAAATTGGAAGCAATTAACCCTTACCTTTGTAAGGTCATGAATGCAATCCATAAATCGTCAAAATGATCAGTTCATGATTCATTCCTGCAAGAGCCGGCAAAATTTAGTCCGATTCTGTCCGGCCCTTGCCAGGATGCAACTGAAGCGGGCGCCTATCCGAAAGCGGAACGCCCCGGATGAAAGACATTAATGTGACCATGTTTTGATATAAGCAAGTAAACCAGGGAGCAGATTTTCTCCCTGGATCTTGCTTCTTTCTAGTCTTGGAAAAGATGGTTGTACCTAATATATACGCCGGCTGGGATGATTGTCCCGGCCTTTTTTTTGCCTGTTTTCAAGACAAATAGAAAAAAATAATATTTCTTTTCTTTTTTTGCAACCTTTTTTATACCTTAGCGTTAATATTTGGTATCTATGAACTCACACACCGGCAATTAGCCGGATACTCACCTTAAAACAAACAATGGCTATTGTCAGGCCATTATCTATTTTTCTCCCGAACCGACCGAAAGAGTCATAATCATCCCTTACTTCCTTACTTAGAATTTCCTTACTTACCGTGCCGGGACATAAGGACCTTTTGATCTATTCCGTGGATCTGAAGGGGACTTTGGGACCCGGAGAAGAATCTTTTTCAAGCACTAATTGGAACACTAAAATGAATATCCGGCCTGTCCGGGTATACTGTTGCTTTTATCTTTTGGATCACAATTAGAGCTGAGGGAGTCTAAACAGTTTCGGATTTAATTTTTTAAAACACAAAAACTGCAAGACTCATGTTGACCATTACCCAAACAACGAAGGCTGCTTTTGGCCTCTACCCAAACAAAGTGATTGTTGTAGACATCACAGGTAAGTAATCCGGTAAACCCTTATGGTCCGTACGGGCTGAAGCCGGTCCGAGTTCCAGTTAAACCTGGTTTCTGCCCGTACGCCGGAAAGCTTATCGAGAAACAAAAACGAATGAAGGGCCTGGTCCCTTCATTCCGCTGTTATGATGTACTGATAATCAAGCGACGTGTCGTCGGTGATGATGTTGGTATATCCCGCCTGGTACAATTCTTCCTCCGCCTGGAAAAGCGGTACGCGGTATTTGTTGGGCGGCCCTCTGGGCGTTCTTTTCTTCTTGAAGTCGACAATGACGAGTTTCCCGCCTTTGGCAATGCAAGGTTTTAGTTTCCTGAGGTAGTCCACCCGGTCTGCCAGGTACATGTAGGTGTTCACAATGAGCACGACATCGGCTTCATTGGGGCCTAATTTCGGCAGATCCGGCTCGGACAGCCTGGTTTCCAGCCTGCTCTGTATGTTTTCGGGGAGCTCGTAAACCTTGATGCTGTCCAGGTAATTGGTGAATTCCGGATAGATGTCCAGTGCGATGACCTTTTTCGCCATCGGGGCCAAACGCAGGGCGAAGAATCCCCGGCCTGCACCGATATCAGCTACCGTTTTATTGCTCACATCGCCCATCAGCCGCATGACCACTTCGGGCTTTTGCCAGACCAGACGCCCCATGTTCAGGTAGTCTTCAGTCATTCCGGCAGCTACTTCGTTTTCAGGAATTTCAGTGTTTGCGGAAGGTTCCTCGTTCTTTTGGGCTGTGTCGGGTTTTCCTGCACCGGCCTCGTTTTTGCAGGCCGGCAGGCTCACCATTCCAAGGAGTAGGATGAGTATCCATTGCTTCATGAGCTGTAAGGGTTGAATTGGGTACGGCAGTAAAATTAAGGACCCAACCTCAATTGGGCAAACACTTAACAATCATTAACAAAATATTGGATGAGGCGGCATTTTCCTCACTTTTTCTTAACATAACCCAGGCGGCGGGCGTTTAGTTCCACCCCTTAATCCTCCTTTACCTCGAAGGACAACCCGTCGTATGCCAGGGCGATTCCCGGCGGCAGAATTACCTCCCCGTATTTGCCCATGCGGTGGCTGATATGGGTCAGGTAGGCTTGCTTGGGGCCGACGCGGCCGATGAAATCTATCGCCTGTTCCAGGTTGAAATGGGAATAATGCGGTTTATGGTGAAGGGCGTTGACCACCAGGGTGCGTACGCCCGACAGTTTTTGCAGTTCGGTTTCCGCAATGCCGCTCATATCGGTGAGGTAGGCAAAATCGCCTACCCTGAATCCTAAAACGGACAAATTTCCGTGACAAACCTCCACCGGCAGGAAACGTACGCCTTCAATTTCAAAGGGTTGATCCTTGGAGATGGGCCTGAGCTGCAGCTTCGGTGCGCCGGGGTAGGGGTTGCTGTCAAAAACGTAGGCAAACCGCTTCTTCAATTCGGCCTCGACCCGTTGAGCGGCATATATCGGCATATCCTTTCCCATGCTGAAATTGAACGGGCGGACGTCATCCATTCCGATCACGTGGTCGTTGTGTTCATGGGTCAGCAGAATGGCGTCCAGGGTTTTGACCCCGGCGCGCAGCATTTGCTGGCGGAAATCCGGGCCGCAATCAATCACAAAATTATGATCGCCGGATTGCAGCAGGGCCGAGGTGCGGAGCCGCTTGTCGCGCTCGTCGGTTGACAGGCAGACTTCACAGTCGCAGCCGATGACCGGAACACCCTGGGAGGTGCCTGTGCCTAGAAATGTGACTTTCAAATCGGATGAATTAATTGGTTTCGACTTCCTCCTCTTCCTCGCCGGTCAGGGAATTGATCTGCTGGTAGAACTTGGCGCTGGCAGGATCCAGCTTTTGCGCATCGACTTCTACCTGGGACAATATTTCCAGCAGGCAGTTGATCCGTCCTTCGGTATCGAAGAATTTGTTGACAATGGCCACTTTTTTTTGCTCCACGATGCAATAGCCGGACTGAAAATTTCCTTTTTCATATCGGACCGTGTATTCGAGCTCCTCCAAAAGGGTTTCCAGCTTTTTCAAGCTGTGTTTGGTATATTTGAACATATTTTAAGCCTTAGCTTTGCAAAGATAAAATTTAAGCAAGTTTACATGACACATTTCCTGAAAGGTATCCCGTTTGCGCTCATTTTTTGTGTTGTCGGCGCGACTGCCGGTAAAGCCCAGACTTTCGAGGCCTCCCTTCTGGCAGGCTTCAACATGACCCAGATCGACGGGGATGATATGGTCGGGTACAACCGGATCGGCGTGAACGCCGGGGCCCAGGTGGCCACCAACCTGAGCGAACAGTGGAGTTTCAGCCTGGGATTCCTGTTCAGCCAGCAGGGCAGCAACCGGGCCAAGGCTGACCCCTACGGACCATACGACAATATCCGGCTGAATTATGTGGAGGCCCCGCTGCTGCTGCATTTTCAGGACTGGAAAATGGTGTTCACCGCCGGAGGCTCCTACGCCAGGCTGATCAATTATACTTCGATCAGCCTCATCGGGGAGGACATTACGGATCTGGAAAAATACAAACCCGGCACCATCAATTATATCCTCGGCGCAACCCTGCGGCTGAACGACCATTGGGGCGTCAACCTCCAGTATTCCAAAAGCTTCAACAGCTTCCAGAACGACGACGCCCGGCCGAAATTGTTCAACCGGATGATCACGATACGGGGCGTCTATACGATTTAGGCCATCATCTCGGCAATGGCCCTGACCAGGCGGTCCAGATCGTTGGTTGTGGTGTACACATTAGGCGTCACCCGGACGCCCACGATATTCTCCCACGTAATGGCGACGGTATGGATCTTGTGGTTGCGGAACAGCCAGTCCGACACCTCGTTCGGGGTTTTGCCCTCCACGGCCAGGGAGGCGATGGCACAGCCGTACCGCGGATCGAGCGAGGTGTTGACCTTTACCTTTGGGTTGCGTACGGCTTGTTCAACCCAGTAATTCTTGAGGTATTGAAGGCGGGCCTGCTTTCTGGCAGGGCCGATCATGAGGTGGAAATCGATCGCCTGTCCGATGCCTTGCTCGATGGCGAACGACCGCGTACCCAGGTTTTCGAACTTGCGGATATCCGGGCTTTCCGGTTCACCGGCGGCGAAGAGCGGATACAGTTCGGCTATTTTCTCTTTTTTGACGTACAGCAACCCCGATCCGAACGGCGCGCAAAGCCACTTGTGCAGGCTGGTGCCCCAGTAATCGCATTCCAGGTCGGGAATCTTGTAATCCAGGTGGGCGAAGGTGTGGGCGGCGTCAACGAGCACTTCGATCCCGCGTTTATGGGCTTCCCGGGCGATGGCCCTGGCCGGCATGATCTGTCCGTTCCAGTTGATCATATGGGTGACGTGGGCGATCCGGGTCTTTTCAGTGAACGCCTCTGCATATTTCTTAACGATCTCTTCCTCGTTCTCGATCGGGAAATCGAAGGAGATCCACTTCAGTACGATCCCGTCGCGGTGTTCCCGCTGTTTCCAGGCGTTGATCATGTTGGGGTAATCCTGTTTGGTCAGCACGACCTCATCGCCGGGTTTGAGGCGCAATCCGAAGATGATGGTCTCCAGGGCTTCCGAAGAATTCCGGTTGATGGCCAGCTCGTCGGGAGATACGCCGGCCAGGTCGGCCAATCGCTCGCGGAGGGGTTCGCGGCCCTGGTCCAGTATCCGCCACATATAATAGGACGGCGCCTCATTGCTCAGCCGGTTGTACCGCTCTACGGCTTCCTGCACCACCAGCGGCTGGGGCGATACGCCGCCGTTGTTCAGATTCAGGAGGGCCGGCGACACGGTATAGGCCTGTTTGACCTGGTACCAGAAGGTCTCATCCTGTACGAGGTCCTCCAGCGGCCGGTTGCGGGCTTCGTCGAGGGAGGCCAGCAAGCTCTGGCCCTGCAGGCTTTGGAAATAGGATGAAAGGGTGACCGCGCCGGTGAGGCCGGCCAGTTTGGTGATGAATTTTCGGCGGTTTGACATGAGCTGGATGCTTGATGCTGGTTTCTGGATGCTTGATGCTGGTTTCTGGATGCTGGTTTCTGGATGCTGGATGCTTGATGCTGCCACGCCGCGGCGTGGTGGATGCTTGATACTTGATACTGGTTTCTTGATGCTTGATGCTTGATACTGGTTTCTTGATGCTTGATGCTTGATGCTGCCACGCTGAAGCGCGGTAGATGCTGGTTTGAGACGGTTCAGAATTTTGTGTCAACCGGATTTTTAACACGCAAAGCGTGATTGAAATAAAAACCTTTGCGTCTTTGCGCGGACACACTTTTTTGACCAGGTGCTGAGGCGTAGTGGACGCTGCCGTCCTGATACCGCCCCTTTCTTCAGTTTGGGTCGCAGCATGCAGCGGTCCGTTTGGATCGCCATTGCAATTTACGATTTACAAGAGTACAAAAAATCCGCGAGAAAATCAGGAAAGGAGTACCCCGGCTTCTTTTTTGATGGCCAGCAGCGCCTTGTCGATGCCGGAGGTTTCGCGGCTGGAATGGTATTGCAGCAGGGCTTCCGCCAATTCGCGGGCCGGACTTTTGGCGGGTACTTTTTCTGCTACGAGGCCGATGAAATTGACGGCGTCATCGCGGGAAATCTTGAGGATCTCCCACAATTGTTCGGACACGTAGACCTGTTGGGTGATATTGTGTTCGAATTCCTGCTGGATGGCGATCATCAGGGCGACCTTGAATTCGGAAGCGGTCAGGCCGTCCTTGGGGGTCCTGAGCACGAGATTCGGGATGGAGATCCGTTCGCACAGGAGGGAGAGGCGCTCGTAGGCCTGCAGGCGGAGCGGGAGGGTCTTGCCCTGGCGGCTTTCGGCCACTTCCGCATTTTTCAGCCGGAGCTGGGTTTCCGTATATTGTTTGAGCAGGTAATAGACCGTCAGGAAGACGATCAGTGCCGGTACGGTTACTTTGATGATTTCCAGAAGGGTGGACAGCCAGACGGGCATAATGTTGGTTTGATTTTGTTGATGGAATTTTCAAATCGGCGCAAAAATACATTGGCCGGCGTAAAAGGGCGCAACCAAAGGGTACCAAAAAGTGTTGAAAGATTGTATTTTTGCATTTGCATTCAAAAAGAATCCTTTCAATGAGCCAATTCACAACAGTTGAGCCCATTTCATTGACCGAAGGCGCCGTGCGTCAGTTGCAGGCCATCCGCAAGGAACAACAAATTCCCGAATCCCACGGTTTGCGCGTGGGCGTCAAAGGGGGCGGTTGTTCCGGGTTTTCCTATGTGCTGGGTTTTGACAAGCAAAAGGAAAATGATGAGGTTTTTGAGATCAACGGCATCACCATTTTCATGGAACGGGCACACAGCCTTTACCTGTTCGGCATGGAAATTGACTGGGTGGACGGCTTGAACAACCGCGGATTCTCCTTCAACAATCCCAATGCCAAGGACACCTGCGGCTGCGGCACTTCCTTTTCCGCCTGATCAATCGGCATCGACGGCTGCTTTCAGCCGGCTCATGATCTCATTGATATCGTAGTTTTTCTCCGATAAGTAATGGATCTTCCGGTTTCGCTCCTCAATGACGAGCGCCTTTACGTTTTTTTCCCTGTTTTGGGCCGGATCCACAAGGGATGGCCGGCGGATGGTCTCGATCCGGGCGTCGGCGATGTCCTCAAAGGCTACCTTGCCGTACGGCGTCTCGATGGCGTCGGCGTAGATCCGTACGGGCCCGGTTTTGCGCATGGACCAGAAACTGAAAAAGGCCGTGCTGGCGGCAATCATAAAAGCGAAAAAGAGCAGCATGCTGATCACCTTGGCGCGATTGCGTTCTAGGCCGAACCCGCCGTTCAACACTTTCCACATGGCCAGCAACGCCATTACGGCTACTGCGGCAGCGATCCAGAACGACCACTGGTCGGCGGAATGGATCGGTTGGGCAGTGAAAATCGGTTCTTTCATTTGGATGGTTTTTATGCAGTGGATTTTAGGACCGCTGAAATAATAACTGTCCACTTTCCTAGGAGGCCTTTTACCCCTATCCGGCGTTATGGAACCGCCTCCCTTAGCTATGGCTAAGGTCGGGAACCCATGCCTTGGCTAGGACCAAAATGCCTGACCTATATAAAGCGACACTTATTAATTCACCGATCCTTAATCCGGTCGCTCGCCTGAAAATATCTCTCTGTAAAATAATAACAATTTTTCCGCTTCTTTTTCCCAGCAAAGTTCCTTTTTTATTTCAATGCAATTTTGCCGGATCCGGTCGTATTCCTTCCGGTCATCGAGCAAACCCTGAATGGTGAACGCCAGTTGTCGGGGATCCAGGCCCGCTATCAGGCAGAACACCCCGTGTGCATCCTGCAAATGACGGTATTCCGGAAAATCCATCTGAACGGAAGGCACCCCGGCCTGGATATAATCAAAGGTCTTGTTGGCCAATGAGTAATAATAACTCAGCCCTTTTCTTTCGAACAGGTTCAGCCCGATGTGCGCTTTCAGGGTAACAAGGCGGAGGTCCTCGGGTTGCAAAAAACCAAGGAACCGGACCTTGTCGGTTAACCCCATCTTCAGGGTCAGCTCGCGCAGTTCCTCAGACAGGTCGCCCTCGCCGGCCAGCCACAATTCACAATCTTCCAGAAAGGACATCGCGGAAATGGCGGTTTCCAGTCCGCGGCCCTCGTTCAACCAACCCTGGTAGAGGATGATTTTCGGCCCATCCCCGGCCGGCCGGCTGTTTTGGGCGCTCAACCAGGGGACATTCCGGATCACCTCAAAGGGAATACCGTACAGCCTGGTCATCTCCTTTGCCAGCATCGGCCCTACCGTATAGGCATGCCTGACCCTGGGGATGAAAAAGCCGGCTACCCGGTTCCAGAACCAGCGGATCTTCGGCCGCCGAACCACTTCCGGGACTTCCGTGAAATACTCGTGGGCATCGTACACGCAGGGTTTGCCCTTCAGCCGGGCAACCGCATAGCCGGGCATCAGGGTATCCAGATCGATGGAGCAAACCAGGTCAAACCGGTGAAACAACAGGTAAAAGAACAGGCGGAGGTTGTATTCCGCGTAAAGAACTTCCCTTTTTCAAAGAAGCAGCCCAGGCGCACCTGTTCAAACGGCCGATGCCGCAACGCCGCGGATGCCCGCTGTCTGCGACCGACCAACCGGACCGAATAACCGCCTTCCGCCAACGTGGTGCAGATCCTGATCATCCGCTGGTCATAGGAGAGGTCGTTGGTGACGGTCAGGATTATTTTTGCATTTAGGTTTTTAGTCGTAAGTCGTAAGTTGTAAGTCGTTGTAAGTTGAGTTGTAAGTCGTAAGTTGTAAGTCGTAAGTCGTAACGGCTCTTTCGCGCAACAAAATGGACTTCTTCGATTTGCATTCGCAATTCCGATGCCTTTCCCTGATTGAGCTGCCCAGTACAGTGGTCCGTTAGATTCGCCATACCTGCAGCACCCCGGCAACGACGTAAGCCACCGGCCCTACAGGCCGGAAACCCAATATTCAAACTGAGCGCTACAGATATCGCGGACCCGACGGCCCGCACAACTGTTTTGTCATGAAGGGAGGATTTCCTACCGCGAAAGCTCCATCGTAAGTCGTCCACCGTCCACCGTCCACCGTCTTCCGTCTACCGTCTACCGTCCACTGTCCGTCAGCACCAACTTTTCCTTCACTTTATCCACAAATCCTTCATCGATCAGGTAGCCGATCACTTCCAGGACTTTGTCTTCGTGAACGGAGGAAAAACTTTGCACCAGTTCGTCCAGCGTCAGGGCTTCCCTTTTGAGCAACCGTTCGATCTTGATTTTGAAGCGGTCAAACTCTTCTTTGGAAATGCCTTCGGATGTTCTCCCCAGGCAAACATCGCAAATTCCGCATTTTCCGGTTGTTTTTTCGCCGAAATATTCCAGCAGTTGCTTGCTGCGGCAGGCCGGGGTTTCGGCGTAGGCAAGGGCTTTTTTCAGTCTTTCGCGATGCCGTTCACGCCGGAAATGGTACATCTCCCGGTCGATGGCCAGGTTGGCGGCATCCACCCGCTCCTTGGTGAAAATGAGCTGCGGTTGGTCCTTGGCGGGGCGGTACTCCACGATGCCTTCCTGGTGCAGCATGGTTAGGGCCTGTTGCAATTCCGGGACCGGCATTTTGAGAAATTTGGCCAGTTGCGATTCCTTGAGTTTGATGGGGATATTGAAAGCGCCCTGATACGACCGCAGGATGCTTTTCAGGATACGGTCCATTTTTGGGTGTTTCAGCTGGTAGTCGTAGAGTTCGTCTTTGTCCACTTTGATCAGCAGGCTTGAGGGGATATAAACCGCCTCGGTCAGGATGATCCAACCGGCCTGTTCGAGGCTTTTCAGGGCGCTCAGCGTTTTCAGGGGTTCGAGGTTGTAGGTGCCCGCGAATTCGGCAAGGTCGAAGTCAAAGGCCTCGCCCTCGCCGGCGCCCACGGCCAGTTGGAGGTAGCTGCCCAGGGCCCGGTAGGTCCGGCGGATCTCCTCCAGTTCGGGGTAGGCAATCTCGAAGCTTTTTTCCAGGCTGATGCGGTCATTGTCGTTGTACAGCAGGACGGCGTAGGCTTTTTGTCCGTCGCGGCCCGCCCGACCCGCTTCCTGGAAATAGGCTTCCAGGCTGTCGGGAAGGTCCATATGCACCACCACCCGCACGTCGGGTTTGTCGATGCCCATCCCGAAGGCGTTGGTGCTCACCATGACGCGGCGGCGGTTCTGGGTCCAGGCTTCCTGTTTGGCGCTCCGTTCGTCGGGGGATAGTCCGGCGTGGTAAAAATCGGCGCTGATCCGGTTTTTGACCAGCCATTGCGCCAGTTCGCGGGTTCGGCGCCGGTTGCGGGCGTACACCACGGCCGATCCGCCGGTCTTTTTCAGGATGTCGAGCATTTTGGCTTCTTTGCCCTCTTCGCGGAAGACCACGTAGGAGAGGTTCTGCCGCGCAAAACTCTTTTGGAATACCTGGCCGTTTTTATTGAACAGGAGTTTGTCCTGGATATCTTTCACCACGTCGGGGGTGGCCGTCGCCGTCAGGGCCAGGATGGGCGTTTTCGGTATCAGCTCCCGGATCTCGGCGATCTCGAGGTACGGCGGCCGGAAGTCGTAACCCCATTGGGAGACGCAGTGCGCCTCGTCGACCGCCAGCAGGTTGACCTTCATGCGCTTCAGTCGCTCCTGCATCAGTTCGGTTTTCAGTCGCTCGGGTGAGCAATAGAGCAGCTTGACCCCGCCGTACGCGCAATTGTCCAGGATCCGGTCGATATCCCGGTAGGCCATGCCGGAAAAGATGGCTTCGGCTGCGATCCCGCGTTTCTGGAGGTTCTCCACCTGGTCCTTCATCAGGGCGATGAGCGGGGAAATGACCAGGCACATGCCGTCCATGCACAGTGCGGGTACCTGAAAGCAGAGGGATTTGCCGCCGCCGGTAGGCATCAGGGCCAGGGTGTCGCGCCCTTCCATCACGGACTGGATGATCTCGGCCTGCAGGGGGCGGAAGGCGTCGAATCCCCAATGTTGTTTCAATATGGAAAGCGGCTGTTCGATGTCGGTCGACGGGTTGTTTGAGGGGTAAAATTAGGAAATGCGCGGGAAAAATGGGAGGGGCCGGAGGGGGGACCGATTATTTTGATGATGAACTATGAGGGTATTGAGGAACAATAAGGGGCGCAGAAAAAATAACGGTCAGGATTTGGAGAAACGAAACGCGAGGCGCTCCGCAACAGCATTGAGGCTTTCGGATGCGGCTTTTTCTGGCGGGGAAAGAAGAAATACCTGTTCGGGACCTTGCCCATGGCCGACGTCTTTATCGCCTGGTCCAATGCAGTGGAGCCGAACAGGAATGCCGGATTAAGAGCAGACAGAAACTGGCGTTGGCGATTTCAATTGATTTTCCTTATTTTGGTGTTCGTTATCGGCTTAAAGAAACAATTTATTAAAAACTAAGATGATGCTTCGGTTATTTGTTACAGGAATTTTCACCTTGTTATTCTTCATTGAGGGTTTCGGACAACTTCGAGAATTTGGGGTAGTTTCGGATTTTGGGAAGAGTAAAGTTTCCTTTAATACCTATAAGTATGATAAAAACACCTATTCTTTCAGTTTTGACGCTGGAGTGTTTACGGTCATCAGATCCGGACCAGGCGTTTATTTGCGGGCAGAACTTTTATATAATCGCTTAAATGGCGAACATATTTGGGCGAATGTTCCGGTATATAAAGAGGTTATCTACATGTTTCCGGGAACAACCCAGCCGCGGGAACGAATCGGTACGATCATTTCCGAAATACGCGACTATACCTATGACAATATTAGTCTTCCCCTTTTGTTGGGGCATAGAATAGGCCGAAAAATGGAGGTCGAATTAGGTGTTTTGTTTCTTTATGTAATTTCCAAAGTGGAACGGATTTCCAAAACCACAGAGATTATGGGCGAGGTAACGTCAACATCAGATCGTATATATAGAAATGAAGGCCGCGTCCATATGGGCGGAAAATTGAAATTTGGGTACAAGCTCAGTAACCAGGCGAGCATCAAACTCTCTACCTTTCTTTCATGCAGCTACTGTGGGGTCGAACAATGGAATAAAGGTTTTCTGCAATTCGCAATTGGCGGTGAATACAGACTATTTAAATGGTAACGCCCTAATGCGCATAACCAACAATTTTCAACGCCAAAACTCACAGGACCATGGAAATTAACCTGCCCCGGACTTCTATCTGGTGCAAATTTCGAACCCCGCCGGCAAGGTGATGAAAAACTAACCGTTCAACCTATAGCTGACCACAACATATTCGCGCCGGAAGATTTGGAACCGCGCATCCAAATTCCCTATCTTCGTGTCATTAGACTGGAAACCCTGACGACTTTTGCGACGGAAAATCTTCCGTCGCTACATACGACTACAATGTTCAACATCAACCACCTGACGGAAGGAAGCCTCAACCTGCTGGCCCGGGATCGCCAACCCGGCCACATCATCAACCATTTCCGGTTGGAGCGCCCCTTTGAGGTGAAGTCCAATTTCCAGGGCTTTTCCATCCGTTATGTGGCTGCGGGGACGGAATTTTACCAGATCGGCAACCGGGAATACCGGGTTCGTTCCGGCCAATACCTGCTCACCCATCCCGCTGTCGGCCATGCGGATTCCATGGCGGAAGGTGCGGTCAGCGGGCTTTGCATCGATCTGATGCCCGACCTGATCGCAAATGCCTTTGCGGCGCTCCGCCGACCCGGCGACCCCCTGCCTGACCCGGTGGAAGGGGAGCCGCTGTTCACTGATTTTATGTTCTCTGCCGCGGAAAGCAAGCTCGGCAACCTCCTGGGCGAGCTCGACCGGTGGTTCCGGCGCGAGGAACCGTCCGCCGCAACGTTTGATCCGGCTCTCTTTTTCCAACTGGCGGAATTGTACGCAGCCGACAGTTTCATGACCCGCGACCGGCTGATGGCCATTCCTGCCGTTAAGGATTCCACCCGCAAGGATATGCTCCGGCGCCTGGTGCAGGGGCGCAATTTCATCGATGATTGTTTCAGAACGGATATCCAGGTCGCCGATGTCGCCCGGGCGGCCAATGTTTCGGAATTTCATTTTTTTCGACTTTTCCGGCGCGTTTTCGGCACGACGCCCCATCGCTACCTCTGGGAAAAGCGCCTCTGTTTAGGCCGGCGATTGCTGGAGGGCGGCAGGCATTCCGTGTCCGAAGCCGCCCTGGAAGCCGGCTTTGCCGACGTGCAGAGCTTCAGCAAAGCCTATAAGAAATTCTACGGCTGCCCGCCCTCCGACTGCCTGAGAATTAGCAGGTTTTGACAAACGGTTTTCCGCCGATTCACCCCATTTTTGCCGCAGTCTTTTTTTGGATTCACCCGACTGTATTATGAAACCGGCGCCGATTGACCGATGAAATACCCGTTTTTTCTGATTATCGCCCTATTGCAGGTCCATATGCTGGCCGGCCAGTTGCCGGCCGGGGCGCCGCCATCCGCTTTTGAACAACCGCCCGTCCGCCAATGGAAATTCCAGACCGCCGCCCCGATCCTCGGCTCTCCCGCGGTTGGTCAGGGGCTTGTCTATTTCGGCGGATTGGACAGCGTGCTGTATGCCCTGGATATCGACTCCGGCCAAACCCGCTGGACCTTCAAATCGGGCGGCCCCATCCGGTCCACCCCGCTGATCCTGGGCGATACCCTGGTGCTGAACGGCGGCGACGGCAACCTGTACGCTTTGAACAGGGTTACCGGAAAAACCTGCTGGACATTCGCAACAGGCGGAGAACGCCAATACGATTTTGCGGACTACCACCATTCTTCACCCGTTTTCCACAAGGGCGCCCTCTATTTCGGCTCCGGCGACGGGCATTTGTACGCTGTCGACGCCCGGAATGGAAAGGCGCTGTGGCGTTTTCAAACCGGAGACGTTGTCCATTCCACGCCGGCGGTCGATAACGGCCGCGTCTTTTTCGGATCATTTGACGGCTACGTCTACGCCCTCTCCGCCCTTTCCGGCGAGTTGATCTGGAAATTCAAGACCGTAGGCCATCGCTATTTCCCGAAAGGAGAGGTGCAGGGCTCTCCCGCCGCCTTCAACGGCCTCGTCTTCGTCGGCGCCCGCGACTACAATGTTTACGCCCTCGACCAGGAAAAGGGATTTGCCCATTGGAACAAAGCCTTTACAAGAGGGTGGGGGCTGGTCAACCAAATTCAGGATTCGGTCCTCTATACCGGAGGCGCCGACGAACGGGTGCTGGTCGCCGCCGACCCCGCAACAGGCCGCGAGTTCTGGAACCGGAAAATGGAATTCCTGATCTTCGGCCGGTTCGCTTTTACGGATTCCATGCTATTTGCCGGGACCACCATGGGCAAACTCCACGGTATCGACCGGAAAACGGGGGAAAAGCGCTGGTCGTATACCACCGACGGTTACCTCCAAAACCGGCTCAAATACTTCAAGCAGGACGACGCCTACCGGGACGATATTTATGCCATCATACGATCCAACGAACAATTTCTGGAAGTGGAATTTGAATTGGGCGGCATTTTTTCCACACCCGCGATCACAAAGGACTACCTGATCGTGACAACCGGGGAAGGCGCCGTGTATTGCCTGAAAAGGTAGTTTTTCCAAAAAGACCTTGCGCTATGAGAAGATCGATTTTGCTGTTTTGCCTGTCAGTTTTGACCGTTGCGGTTTCCGGCCAGCGGTTTGCCGTCACCCACGTCTCGGTGATCCCGATGAACCGGGACGCGGTATTGCCCGATCAGACCGTTGTGATCGAAAACGGAATCCTCCGGAAGATCGGGGACGCGGGGAAGGTGAAGATCCCGGCAGGCGCCACCGTGATCGACGGACGCGGCAAATACCTGATGCCCGGGTTGATGGACATGCACGCCCATTTTTTCTACGAACAGGGCGAGCACAAGAACACCTGTGAAACGGAATTGAAAATGATGCTGGCTACGGGCATGACGACCGTGCGCATACTGGCCGGCCATCCGGTTTATCTCGACGCCCGCGAACGGGTCAAAACCGGCAACTGGGCAGGCCCCGACCTGCTGATCGCCAGTCCGCAATTGGTGGGTAAATGGCTTTGGGACGAGGAACCCAAAAATTACGAGATCGTCGATACGCCGGAAAAGGCCGCTGCGGCCGTCAGACGGTTCAAAAAAGAAGGATATGACGCCATCAAGATCACCTTTATGGTCAACCGGGAGGCCTATGATGCCGTTATCCGGACGGCGAAAAAAGAGGGGATCCAGGTCACCGGTCATGTCGGTCCGCTGGTCAAATTGCCGGCCGCCCTGGCAGCAGGCCAGCAGATCGAGCATATGGACGAATTCATCGACATGCTCCTGCCGGATACATCCTATAACCACGGGCAAAGCGTTTCGGATATGAACCTCTGGCGGATGAATGCCTGGGCGACCGTCCCTTACCTGGACGAAGGGAAAATACCCGGCCTGGTAAAAATGGTCAGGGATGCCGGGATCTATGTGACGCCCACCAACTTCTTTTTCGTCTCCTGCTTCGGGACGCGCCCCAGTGATGAAGTGTACAAACAGCGCCCCGATTACGCCTATATTCCGGCGGCCATACTGCCCGAGAAATGGCAGATCAAGGAACACAACCGCAAAATGAATATCCCGGTGGAAAGCCTGAAAAAATACGTGGACCTGCGCAAAAAGATGACCCTGGAACTGTGGCGGGCAGGCGTGCCGCTGATGGCCGGCTCCGACTCGCCGGAGTGGTTTCAGGTACAGGGATTTTCCCTGCACGATGAACTGGAAATGTTTGTTGAATGCGGGCTGACGCCGTTCGCAGCCCTGCAGACCGCTACCGTCAACCCGGCAGGATACCTGGGGCTCCAAAACCGCAAAGGCAGCATAGAAAAAGGAAAAGCCGCCGAATTTATCCTGCTGGACAAGAATCCCCTGGAAAATATCCGCAACACCCGGTCCATCAGCGGCGTGATGAAGGGCGCCCGTTGGTACGATCAAAAGGCAGTGGAACAGCTGCTTGAGGATGCAAAAATACTGGGCAGGTGACCTGTGTGAAGACCGGCAAGATCAGCGGAAACAAAAAAACAACATCAATGCACACCTCCGACAACAAATCAACGCACCCTGCGATCAAGGCTCCTTACGGCGTCATTTTCTTCCTTCTACTGGGGCTTTTGGCCCAAACGGAAGCCCAAACCCCTTTGCGAAAGGCCTGGCTGGGCGTGTTGAGCCACCCGGTTGACGCCGGGATTCAGGTTGATTCGGTGGTGAACGAAAGCACCTTTGCGGCCTTGTCCTTACAGAAAGGAGACATCATTGAGTCGATCAACGGCCGGCAGACAAGCACCCAGGAAGCCTATTACGAGGTTGCCGGGCAATTGCGGACGGGGGACGCCGTCAAGGTAGCGTACACGCGAAACGGAAAAGCCGCCGAATCGTCGGGAACGGCCGTGATGCGCCCTTTTGAATCCGATCAGGACGCCTATGTGCTCTACGATTGGGTGAAATTCAGGAACGGCTATCTGCGGACCATGACCTGGCGGCCCAAGACCGGCGATCACCTGCCCTGCATCCTCCTCATTCCCGGGTATGGTTGCGGCAGCATTGAAAATTACAGCGCGTCCTACAACGGCAAACTGATCGCGGAATGGGTAAAGAACGGCTACGCGGTTGTCGCCATCGAAAAATCCGGAGTAGGCGACAGCGACGGCTGCGCTCCCTGCAATGAGGTTGACCTCCGGACGGACATCGAAAGCTTCGATGCAGGGTATAAATTCATGGAGAAACTCCCCTTTGCGGACAAGGACCGCCTCTTTATCTGGGGGCATTCGATGGGCGGCACCATCGCACCGGAGGTGGCCCGCAGGCACAGCCCCCGGGGAGTGATGGTGTTCGCCTGCGTATTCCGGCCATGGAGCGAATTCCTGCTGGAGATGCACCGGGTGCAAAAGCCGCTGATGGAAAACCTGACCTACCGGCAAACCGAAGATTTTGTCCGCGGCATCCAGAAGATCTATTACGAATTCTTTCGGCTGAAAAAGACGCCGGCTCAATTGCATGAAATACCGGAATACCGCCCCCTGGTCGAATCCGAAATGGGCTATGCCGAAGGAAACGACCAGATGTGGGGCCGCCATTGGCGTTTCTGGCAGCAGCTTGATTCCGTCAACCTGGCTCAAAGCTGGCAGGAAGTGAACTGCCCGGTACTGGTGCTGCACGGCGGCGCCGACTACGAACAATGTTCCCTGGTGGAGCCGCTGATGATCCAGAAAACGGTCAATGAGGCCCACCCGGGCATGGCGACCTGGGTGACGATCCCCGACCTGGACCACTTCATGATGAAAAGCGCCGACTGGCAGGAGGCTTACGCTCATTTCCGGGATCGCCAATACCTGAAAGGCAATTTCAACGGCAGGATCGCGGAAGCCACGCTGTCCTGGTTGAGCGAATTTTTATGATCATAAGTCAGGTAGCCCGATCATTTTAGTCGGTTTTATCAAGCGGCTGCTCTCCGCCGCCGCTTGTTTCATCCTGTACGGCAACCGGCCGGGAACGAAGTTATTTTCATCCCAGATATTTCGCATTTCAAAAAATCCGCTTACCTTCACGGGTGTCAGATCAAGGCATGAAATAGTCCCTCCCCTTTAGTTATCCGAATTTTTTTCTTGAATCATAATTCAAAATCCGTATTTCATGACTGACAAAACACGTGAAACCCTGCTCACGCATCTCCAGACCGCCGTGGAGATCGAGCTGAGCACCATTCCCATTTACCTCTACACGTATTATTCCATCAACCGGGTTCCGGACTGCAGCGACAATTTCAAAAACGGGCAACAGCTGGCTACTTTTGCCAACAGGGCCGGCGGGCTGATCATGAGCGTTGCCGTGGAAGAAATGCTGCACATGTCGCTGGCCTGCAACCTGCTGCGATCCCTTGGCGGGCAGCCTGCGCTGTATTGCAAATCCCCCGGCGCTTATCCGACCAATCTGCCGCACCACAAGGCCGGTTTTTCCGTCGGATTATCGAAGCTGACGGCCGACCAGCTCAACCTGTTCCTCGGTATCGAGGCGCCCGAAAAGAAAGGGGCTCCTCCCCAGGGAGACAATTGGGAAACCATCGGTCAGTTTTACGATTACATCAAGGAGGTGATCATCCATCATACCACCGATGCGGACTTCCGGCATGAAGACACCCAGATCGGCAAAAAAGGGTATTACGCATCCAATAACGTGGATACGGTTTATCCGAAGGATGCCTACTACATCAGGCAACCTGAAAACCCGCATGACCCCGTGGCGCGGGGCGCCAGCCAGGCGGTTTACCCGAACAATGACGACAGCGGCGAATTGATGATCGTCAACAACAAGGCGGCCGCCATCAAGGCCATCGAGATCATCTCTCACCAGGGCGAAGGGTACCCTTCCGACCCGGAACACGAAGCCGATGATCCGGAAAAGAACGAGGATTCCCACTGGTACAAATACAACGAACTTTATAAGCAGATCCAGACCCTGAGCAAAGGCGAGCTCGCCTGCATCGTGCATCCCTTTCCGGACAACCCGACCAGAGCGGGTTATCCGTCCCAATTCTATCCGTTGGTCGACCTGGCCAACGCCGTTTATTCCTATTTGTTCCTGCTCACCGAAACCAGCTTCAGACTCAGGGGCAACGCCCAGTACAGCATGTTCTATATCGGCATGCACAAGGGCATGATCTTTATTCTGGATAAAATACTCGGCGGCATGCGCTACCTGTACCTCAACAACAAGGACGGCCAGGTGCTGGCGCCCACCTTTGAAAATTATCAGTTCAACAGCCTGGCGACCGCCAAACAGGAATTGATCGCTTTGTGCGAGGCCGTACCCGCTTCCCTCCAGCTGAACCCGAACATCCTGCCCCGGATCAAGGATCTGCCGGATGTAAATGTCGGCGCCGACGGACATGTCCGTTTTTAGCGGCATCAGTGTTTATTAATGTTCAAATCGATTAACCATGAGTACACCTAATATTCCGCTCGAATTGCACGCTTGCATGGGCCTCAACGCCTGCAAAGGCCACGACAGGCTCGGCACCAACGACTGCGCCGGCACGGGCGCCTGCGCCACCGCCGCCCAGCATACCTGCCATACCCTCAACGACTGCCGCGGACAAGGCGGCTGCGGGCTCTACGGCACCGGTGAGGAGCAGAATCATCCCGGAGAAAACCCCTGCGCCTGGCAGGGATCCTGCGCCGTGCCGATCAATGCCGAGCGTTTCTCCACCGACGGGCCGAACCAGGGCAAAGGGGTCTGGCTGAGGGCCCGCGAGCTCTTCGAAAAAAGAATGACCAAAACAGGCCGCCAATTCGGGGCGTCCCCTTCGCCGGTCGGCCCTACGGCTGCCTGGCTCAAGGAGAACTATGACCCCGAGTATACCGCCTGCGGCGCCAGCGGCATGAGCGGGGGAGGGAGCTGCATATAATCCGTGCGATGTACACCAATGACAAATATGCTTCAGCCGTAACGGCCATGCCCAACCTGGGCTTGGGGCTGGGCCTGCGCTCCGTTCACTTCGACCATATCCTCGAAAACAGGCCGGAAATTGCCTGGTTTGAAGCCATTTCAGAGAACTTCATGTATTCTCAGGGGCGGCCCCGCTACGTATTGCGCCGGGTGGCCGAGCGTTATCCGGTCGTGTTGCACGGCGTTTCGCTGTCCATCGGCAGTACGGAAGCCCTTAACCTGGAATACCTCCGGAAATTGAAAACCCTGGCCGGTGAGGTCGGCCCGCAATGGATCAGCGACCATTTGTGCTGGACCGGCGTGCTGGGCGCCAATACCCACGACCTGTTGCCGTTGCCTTTGACGGAAGAAGCCCTGCGCCATATAACGGGCCGGATCAAACAGGTGCAGGACTTCCTGGAACGCCCGCTGATACTGGAAAACCCGAGCACCTATGTGAGCTTTGCGGGCTCCACCATTCCCGAACCGGAATTTCTGTACCTGCTGACCCGGGAAACAGGTTGCGGTTTGCTGCTGGACGTCAACAATTGCTACGTGACCTGTTTTAATTCGGGATATGATCCGGTGGCGTATATCGAATCGCTGCCGCATGATCGCATCGTACAGATCCACCTGGCCGGCCATCAGCACTGCGGTACGCATATCATCGATACCCATGACCGGCCGGTGGTGGCGGAGGTCTGGAAACTGTTCAGCCTTGCCTGGCAACGGACGGGCGGAGTATCAACCTTGCTGGAGTGGGACAGCAACATTCCCCCTTTTGAGGATTGCCTGGACGAGCTGCATAAGGCAAAAGCTTTCATGACAGCGCATCCGGATCTGGCCTTCGATGACGTGAGGCCGGAGGAAAGGGAACCCGCTTTGTCAACGCCGATCGATTTTCTGGTACCCGAGGTGCTGCTCAGCCACCGGGACGAATAATGGACATGGAAGAGAAAAACGATTCGCTGGCGGACTTGCAGGCCTGGATGCAACACGCATTGGTTCACCCGGAGGATCTATCCGCCGCCGGGGATGCAGACCGGCTGGTATTGCCTTCCGGAGCCCTGTCGCCCCGCCAGCGCCTGGCCATTTATCAGCGCGGGTACTACGCCCGTTTGGTGCAATGCCTGGAAGGGCAGTTCAAAGTCCTGTGCAGCACCCTCGGGCCGCCGCTTTTCCAGGATTTTGCGGGCGCCTACCTGCGGGAATGCCCGTCTGTAAGCCCGACCCTTTCCGACCTCGGTGAGCGCTTTGCCGATTACCTTCAACAGACCCGGCCCGACAGGG
The DNA here is from genome assembly GCA_020636325.1 of Lewinellaceae bacterium. Classification (GTDB taxonomy): domain Bacteria; phylum Bacteroidota; class Bacteroidia; order Chitinophagales; family Saprospiraceae; genus JACJYC01. The sequence continues at coordinate 74,642 of JACJYC010000014.1, read as the reverse complement.
ATGCCGGCGAAAAAGAACCCTGGGTCGACTTTATGGTCGACCTGGCCCGATTCGAATGGGATTTATACCGGGTTTTTGATGCCCGGGGCCACGAAGGCAAGCCCTATGCCGCCTTTTCGGTTCCGGATGCTCGGATCGGTCTTCAACCCTGTATTTTCCTGCGGGAATACCGGTTTCCGGTCAGCGGCTACTATACGGCAGTGGCGCAAGGCAAGGAAGCCGATGTGCCGGACCCGGACCGGCATTTTGTTGCCTTTTGCCGCAAGGATTACCGGATCGGCATTTTTACCTTGTTGGCGCCGCAGTTTTATTTTTTGTCCGTTTTACAGCAAGGAGCGGAAGTTTCCGTTGCCCTCGGCCTGACGGTTGAAAAATTTGGTGCGAACCCGGAAAAAGCCCGCTCGGCCTGGCATGAATGGAAGAATAAATGGACTGAAGCCGGTTTTTTTATTGATCGTGGCGCGCTATCCGATTGATTGTGAGTGCAAAAGGTTACCCGTTTTCTATGACGATTGTCATTGGATCCCGGGCGCAAAATGAGCTAATTTGCCGGATCAACTGATATTAGCCAACCTAGCGCATGGGAAAAGAAACGAATATTCAGGCAGATGCCGGCTTTGATCTGCTCCAGCAACGGTTCGTCGATCATTTCCAGGATATATTTCTCAACGATCTGGCAGAGAAAACGGTCATCATTATCCCAAGTCTTACGCTGGACAGCCGGATCCTGAAAACCCTCAAAGGGGCCATCCACTATGAAGAGCGATTGCTTTGCCTGTTGATGTTGCTGCGCATGCCGCGCACGCGGGTTATTTACGTCACCAGCATCCCCATTGACGATACCATCATTGATTACTACCTCCATCTGTTGCCCGGCATCACCGGATATCACGCCCGGCGGAGGCTGACCTTACTGAGCTGTTATGACGCCTCCAGCGTTTCCCTCACCGAGAAGATCCTGCAGCGGCCGCGGCTGATCAAAAGGATCAAAGACCATATCAAGAACCCGGATCTTACCCATATGGTCTGTTTCAATGAAACGGAGGCGGAAAAAGACCTGGCCATGCGGCTGGGTACGCCGGTCTACGGCTGCGATCCGAAGCTGGAGATCCTGGGCACTAAAACCGGCAGCCGGCAAATTTTCAGGCAACTGGGCTTGTTGTTGCCTCCGGGCGAAGAAGACCTGCATTCAGCGGAAGAAGTGGCCGATGCGCTGGCCAGGCTGAAATCGGCCGATCCGGAATTGAGAAAGGCAGTGGTGAAAATGAACGACGGTTTTTCAGGAGAAGGCAATGCGGTTTACAAATACACCGGCAGCGAAACCATGTCGGATGATCCTGCGGCTGAGATCCTGAAGAACCTGCCCGACCGGTTGAATATCGTGGCAAAAGGCCTTTCCTACAAGGTCTTCATGGAGAAGTTTACACGGATGGGCGGAATTGTGGAGGCCTTCATTGATGGGAAAACCAAGGAATCTCCCTCTGTGCAGTGCAGGATCAATCCTTTGGGCGGTTGTGAAGTGATCTCCACCCACGATCAATTGTTGGGCGGCGACGACGGTCAGGTCTTTATCGGCGCCACATTTCCCGCCAATCCGGAATACCACCGCGAAATCGCCGGTATCGGCATGCAGGTGGCCCGGGAATTATGCAAATACGGGGTCCTGGGCCGGTTCGGCATTGATTTCATCTCCGTCCGGGACGAACAGGGGTGGAACCATTACGCCATTGAGATCAACCTGAGAAAAGGCGGCACCACCCACCCTTTCCTGATGCTCCAGTTTCTGACCGGCGGTGAGTTCAACGGCGAGGAGGGCGTGTATAAAATGCCCAACGGCCAGACGAGGTGCTATATCGCCTCCGACAATGTGGAAGACCCCAAATACAAAGGGCTTGCTCCCTGCGACCTGATCGATATCGCCATGTATCACCGCATCCAATACGACGGCGCTACCCAGTGCGGGGTTACCTTCCACATGATCGGAGCCCTGTCCCAATACGGCAAGCTCGGCATGGTGTGCATCGGCCGAACCCAGGAAGAAGCGCGGTCCTATTTCATCCGCACCCTTCAGATCCTGGATGAGGAATGCAGCAATGACGGGGCCCGCTAAAATTATTTTGCCGTCAGCAACGCAAACGCCTGGACGTTGGGATTCGTGGGCGGCGGCGCTCCGCAGCACGTGCTCAGGCTGGAGGTAAAAGAGGTGTAGAGGTTGTGCCGGTCATAGACCAGGTAACCGTCAAGACCGAAGATAACCGGTACGCAGGAGACGATCTTTTTATCCTTGAAGGTGGAAACGCCTACCTTGAACTGATCTACCTTGCCGATATAATCGCCGGTAAAGGTCAGGCTGCCGTCCCAGACCAGGCAATTTTCCTGTTTCAGGGTTTTGACCGGAGATTGGGTGAGCCGCAGGGAGTCTGAGCCGTAAAAATAGAACAGGGAACTGCTCTGCCGGGTCTCGGGCGCCATTTCCAGCATATCCTTGCTCCATTTGGCGCCGAATTTCAGCGGCTCCAGTCTTGCGCTGTTGGAGCCCGGAGTGAAATCCTCCTCAAAGAACAGGCTGTCGCTTTTGATTTCCGCAATCCTGAGGACGAGGGTATCGCCGGTAAGGATCACGTTGCCGCACTGGCCGGTATAACCCAGGTAATAATTGGTCTGCCCCACCGTTGGGTTTTGGAAATCGATCAACGTGGGATCGTAATTGTCGTCGGGTCGGCTGATTTCTTTTTCACAGCCGGCGAAAGCCAGCACGGCGATCAGCAGGAACAAATTGGAAATCTTTTGCATGGAATCCTTCTTTTTTTACTGGAAGACGGGATTCCGGGTAGAAAGGGTTGGTTTCGGGCTCCGGCAATCGGGTCGATGGAAGATCTCGACGAGCGCCCGGTCTGTCAGGTCCGTTATCCGATCCATTTGAAGATGAGTGACCCCAAGGGGGCAAAAGGTTGCATAGCTTTGATCGTAGTTGGTCTGAATTTTCACCCTATCCCTCGATAAAAACGTGCAATATGCCGATCCGAAGCAATAATAGGCCCCCGATTTCCTTTATTTTTGTAATAACCCCGGTAACAAAACGACTCCGGCCCGGATTTGAACTTAAACCCGTTTAATTGATGAACCTTAAATTGTATAAAAGAGAAGGCAAAGCCGCCCTTCCCGAATTTGAGCTCAATCCTTTCCTCAACAACCCGGAACGGTACGTTCCTTCCCAGCCCCTCGTCGATGCCGTCAATGTGGCCATGATGATGGGCCAACCCCTGCTCGTGACAGGAGAACCCGGAACCGGCAAAACCCAATTGGCCTATCATTTGGCCTGCTTCTTTGATCTGGGCCAACCCCTTGTATTCAATGCCCAGACCTCTTCCACCGCTACGGACCTGTTTTACAAATACGATGCCCTGGGGCATTTCCAGTACAACCAGAACAACAGCAAGCAACTCGCTCCGGAAGAACTGGAGGAAAAATTCATAACATACAGCGCACTGGGCGAGGCCATCCGGAGGAACAGGCGCACGGTCGTCCTGATCGATGAGATCGACAAAGCGCCGAGGGATTTGCCCAACGATATCCTCTTTGCCATCGAACACCTGACCTTTCGCGTGCCGGAGATCAACCGGACATTCCAGGCGGATTCCGAATCGAGGCCGATCATCATTATGACCAGCAATTCGGAAAAAAACCTTCCGGACGCTTTCATGCGCAGAGTGGTTTATTTCCATATCCCGTTCCCGACGCCGGATGAACTCCTGTATATCCTGACCCGGAAAACCGACCAGATGAACGTCTCGGACCTGCGAAAGGTAATCGAACATTTCAACAAGATACGCGAATTGAAACTCAAAAAACTGCCGTCCACCGCGGAATTGATCTATTGGACCTTGCTGCTGCACAAGCTGAATTTCCCGATCCGGAAACTGGACGGCCCGCTTTCCTCCGAAGAACGCCTCCTTTTGTTGACTTCATACTCCGTACTGGCGAAAAACAAGGAAGACCTGGATCTCTTGAAATATCTTTAGGACCGCTGAAATAATAACTGTCCACTTTCCTAGGAGGCCTTTTGCCCCTATCCGGCGTTATGGAACCGCCTCCCTTAGCTTTGGCTAAGGTCGGGAACCCATGCCTTGGCTAGGACCAAAATGCCTGACCTATCAAAAGCGACACTTATTAATTCACCGATCCTTAGCAACCGCAGGGCGGCAGGGACATAAGCGATTGAGCATGATCGCATCCCGGCTAAAGAATTGAAACAGGACCGGGGATTTGATTTTTGACCAACGCTTAAAATGGTTAACAACGTGGCAAACCGCATTCAGAACAGCCGTCCCGACCGGGAACTTTTCATTGCCTCCCTCCTTACTGCCTGGCAGGCAAAAGGGCATGAGTTGGGGGTCGACCAATACCTTCTGTTGGAAAATATGATCCGGCAATTGCCGCCGGAAACCGACCTCCGGGATTTGAAAACCCTGTTGGCGCCACTGCTGGTAAGCGATCCGCAAAGCCAGCACGATTTCTACCGCATTTTTGATGAGACCCTGGCAAGGATTACCCGCCACCATGCCGATCACCTGCACAGGGTGGCGGACCTGCAACGGAAGGAGTCGCGCAGCAGGCGCAGGATGGAAAACAGAGAGCCGTTCCTGGCGCTGAATGATTGGTGGCATAGCCTGAGCGGCTTCCGGCAAAATATAGTCCTTTGGATTGTTTTGCCGCTCTTCCTGGGCGCCGCAGGTTATGCCGGCTTTCAATACTTTCAGGGCGGGAGCCGTCACCCGCAGGTAGAGGAAAATCAGATCCTGTTCATTCCCGTGGAAATTACTGCCGACGATCCGGCACAAGCCTGTTTTACCGTGGCCCGGGAATGGGGCGATCCCAACAAGATCCGGATCGTAAACCGGTCTTCCGGCCTGGTGAAGGTTGAGCGTCAAATCACGTCGGACGGACTGATCTGCCTGAACTACCGTGCCGAAACCCCAGGGCGGGAAACGGTCGACTTTGAAGTCTGCAATTCTTCCGGAAAATGTTTCACCTTTAAAGCCGTCTTCCGGGCCGAGCATTATGACAAAACGGCGCCGGAGATCTATGCCGGCGGCGAGGATATGAAAATCCTGCCATCTGCAAAGGATTTACCGGCAACGGGGGCCGACACCGCGCATTTTGAACCGATTCCTGTTGAGGGCATTACAGCCCTGGATACCACCGCCGGTCCGTTTGCCGGCAGCGGCCTGAAGAACTCGCCGGGCAGGTATGTTTCCCGGATCTCTTCCGCCTGGCGGGTGGAAACGGGGCATGCCTATTTTTCGCCGGCTAAAGGCGCATTGGTCGGAATCGTATTGATCAGCCTGTTGTTGGTGGGCTGGTGGTTCAAAATGAAACGGAAAAAACTGATCCTGGAACATTTTCCGGACACCCAACCGCCTTATGGATGGACCATCCGGATTCCTTATATCCGTACAGTGACCATGAACGACGGGTTTCAGGTGGCGGTAAATGAAATGCGGCGAAGAGATGAGTCGAATCACCGGCGCCTGGATGTCCCGCGTACGGTTAGGGCGATCGCCGGAAAGGGAGGGATGGTTGATTTCCAGTATGCTCCCATGCTCAGGAACAAGGAATTCCTCTTTTTGCTTGATGACACTTTCCCGGATAACCTCCGGATCGGATTATTTGATTTGCTGATCAGTAATTTCAGGGAGAATGAGATCCAGATTGATCGCTTCTTCTTTGACCGGGAGGGCCGCAAGTTTTGGAACGACCGATTCCCGCAGGGAATGCCCCTCCGGGACCTGGCGCATAAATATGCCAACCGTTACCTGATCGTGGTGAGCCCCGGGTATCCCTGGATGGCGGGATCCGGCACGCAGGGTTCCCGTACGGATGTCTTTGAAGCCTGGCGGCAACGAGCCCTTCTTTCGACGGTATCGCCGGTGAATTGGGGCAAACGGGAAGCTGAACTGGCCGGGAAATTCAGCATCCTGCCTGCAACGCCGGCCGGCCTGGCCCAGCTGATGGAAACCCTGGAATCGGTTGAACCGGCGGACTACCGGCAGTGGATCGAAGCATCCCCTGAACAGATGCACCCGGTTGTGATCGGCGAAAACGACCGGGCAGCGGACGCGTTGGCTCAATTGAAGGTAAATTTCATCCTGACCGAAAACGGCGAATCGGACGACCGGCTTTTGCAATGGATTGCCGCTTGCGCCGTATCGCCCGTACTGTTCTGGGATTGGACCCTTTACATCGGACAACTGTTGTCGCATCCCGATGATCCGTTCCTGACCGCCGATCACCTGTTCAATATGACCCGGTTGAATTGGTTCGAGGAAGGGAAGATCCCGGAAAAATTTCGGGGCGCCCTCTTGGATTGGCTGGAGGAAAACCATCCTCACCTGGATATGAAAGTCCGCCATGAATGGCAAAAAATCCTGGAACTGGAAGAAAACCTGCCCCCCGTGGGCAGTATTGCCTGGAACGGACATCGCGTCCAGGTCGTCCTGAACGAGCTCTTGCAAAAACCGGGCTGGCAACGCCGCCGGAACCTGGAAACGGAACTGGACAGCCTGTTGCTGGCCGGACAAACCCGGGATGCGCTCCTGGTCAAATACCGGGAAAACCGCAAATCGCGGCTGGATCGCCTGCTATCGGACCGCATCCGGAATGTTGTACAGACCAGGCGGGCCGTATCGTGGAAATGGCGCAACTGGACCTGGCAGGTGTCGCTGACAGCGCTGGTTTTTCTGCTTTCCCTGTTTGTCCATTATACCGAACCCGTAAGGTCCTTTTACTTCGATGATTATGTGACTTCCGTCGCGTTTAGCCCCGACGGCCGTTCCTTCCTTGCCGCTTCAGGGTATGGCGGACTTGGTTATTGCCGGACAACCGGCGAGTGGGTGAACGGGATCAAAGATCACAGGGAAATGATCGTTGGAACCGGTTTTGCTCAGGACGGCAGCACGATCCTCTCCGGGAGTGCCGACGGTGTCCTGAAATGCTGGGATGCATCCGGGGCGCCGCTCTATGCCGTTAAGTCGGGGGATGACCTGGTGACCTCCATCCGGTTTTCGCCGGACTATACCACCGCATTGATCGGTTATTACAACGGCCGTGCGGTCTTGTGGAGTATAGCCGAAAACAGGGTCCTCCAAACCTTTACAGGGCACAAGGACGCCATAAAGGATGTTGATTTTTCGCCCGGTGGAGACCTCGTTCTGACATGCAGCAGGGATCATACAGCCAGGGTTTGGAACCTGAAGGGCGAAACCCTGGCCGTACTGGCGGGGCATTCCGCGACGGTCAATGCCGGCTGCTTTTCGCCGGACGGCCGGAGGGTGCTCACCGGCTGCCGCGACGGGAAGTCCATCCTCTGGGCGGCGGACGGCCGGCAGGTTTCGACCCTGAAAGGCCATGACGGTGAAGTCTTTGATGTCGGCTTCACTCCGGACGGATCGGGGTTGTTTACGGCCGGAAGCGATAAGAAGGCCCGGCTTTGGTCTGAATCCGGCCGGTTGTTGCGCACTTTTGAAGGCCACCGCGATGCCGTTCATACCCTGGATGTCTCTCCGGACGGATCGATGCTGCTGACCGGCAGCTATGATCATACCGTCAGGCTCTGGCGGTTGAAATAATCCGGGGTTTCCAAATGTTTGCTGTATATTGACACTTGAATAACGGCCGGTAATGAAAAGACGGCCGGCATGCTGATTCGAAAACCAACTGTGTCAATATGAAAACACTGGGAATCCTCCTGATCGCCTGCTTTTTACCGTTTTCTGAACCGGCATATGCCCAGGGCGCTTCCGGCCCGGCCGCCCCGCTTCGGGTCGGTGTTGTCGGATTGACCCATGCCCACGTACACTGGATCCTGGGCCGGGAAAAACGCGGCGATATCGAAATTGTTGGCATAGCTGAACCCAACCGGGAGCTGGCCGAACGGTTCGCCGAACAACACGGTTTTGACATGTCGCTGGTATACCCTTCCCTGGAGGAAATGGTGGAAAAGACCAAACCGGAGGCCGTGACCGCGTTCAATTCCATTTTTGACCACCTTAAAACCGTGGAATATTGCGCGCCGAGAGGCATACACGTCATGGTGGAAAAACCGCTGGCCGTGAGTTATGATCACGCTGAAAAGATGATCAGGTTGGCGCGCGAGAACGGCATTTACCTGCTGACCAACTACGAAACGACCTGGTACGGCAGCAATGCAAAAGCCTACCGTTTGGTCCATGAGGATCAGGCCATCGGCGAAATCCGGAAGATGGTCTTCCACCACGGCCACCAGGGGCCGATCGAGATCGGCTGCAACCCGGAATTCCTCGAATTCCTGACGGACCCCGTCCTGAACGGCGGCGGCGCCCTGACCGATTTCGGCTGCTACGGCGCCAACCTGGCCACCTGGTTCCTGCAAGGGCAGGAGCCCGAATCCGTCACCTGCCTCACCCGGCAGATCAAACCGGACCTTTATCCGAAAGTGGAGGACGAAGCCACCATCCTGTTGAATTATCCCAAGGCCCAGGTGGTCATACAGGCCTCCTGGAACTGGCCCTTCGGGCGCAAGGACGCCGAAATCTACGGCACCACCGGCTACGTCTTTTGCCGCGACGGCCGCCAGATGTCCGTTATGGAAAATGAGAAAACCGGCCCGTGGCCCCTGAGAGCGGACCCCCTCCCAAAGTCGGTCGATGACCCCTTCGCTTACCTGGAGCAGGTCGTCCGCGGCAAGGTCAAAGTCCGGCCATTCGACCTGTCCTCACCCGAAAACAACGAGATTGTGGTGAAAATCCTGGAAGCAGCCAGGCATGCGGCCAAAACAGGTAAAACGGTGGAGTGGAAGAGGTTTTTTAAATGAGGAATTGGGGAACTGAGGAATCGAGGAACTGAGGAATCGAGGAACTGAGGAATCGAGGAATCGAGGAATTGAGCCGCTATTCTCGGTCCTTTTCCAGAAAATACCGGACCAGGTCTTCCCATTCCGTTTCAATGGAAACAGCCGGCACCGGCTTTCCGGCCTGGCGGTACCAGTATCCGGCGTTCCAGTTGTCGCCTTCGTCGCGATGGAGGAATGCGTGAAGCCAGGCGCCTTCGGGGGTGTTCATATCCTGTGCGATTTCATGGGAACGATCCCACCGGCCTTTTTTTTGGTACCAAAGAACTTGCAGCGCCAAACTAAATTGATTCGGGATTTCGTTCCCATTAAGGCTGCTGACAAAGTTTTCATAGGTCATATCCCGGATCAGATTTGGATTCCTGACAATAATACAATAATTTTGGCCATGGTTGAGAATTCAGCCACAAAATTGTAGAGAGATTGTTATTGCGGTGTGACCTTCAGGTTAAATTTCGTCTGAATGCTTGAACCATATGCGTTCTTTCAACCACGAAACATCCTTATTAAATATTTAAACTATTAACCATGGGAAAATTTGTAATCTCCAAGAGAACGAACGGAGAATTTCAATTTAATCTGAAAGCAGGCAACGGTCAGGTGATCCTTGCCAGCGAAGGTTATTCCTCAAAAGCCAGCTGCAAGAACGGAATCGAATCTGTTCGCAAAAATTCGGCAGTCGAAAGCCGGTTTGAGTTGAAAACTTCCAAAAACGGCAAATTTTTCTTCAACCTGAAAGCCACCAACGGCCAGGTGATCGGCACCAGCGAAATGTACGAATCCGAAGCAAGCCGCAAAAACGGCGTCGAATCCGTACAGAAGAACGCGCCCGACGCCACGGTAGACGATACCACCCTGGCTTAAGGACTGCGCAAAGATCCTTTGCTAACAAAGAAAAGGGCATTCCCGCTGTTTTATGCTGGGATTGCCCCTTTTTTATTTCTTGATTTTTACCTTATCAGCAATGCATTATCGGAAATTAGGCAAAACCGGATTCATGATCTCCGAAGTCAGCCTCGGCGCCTGGCAGATCGGCGGAAAATGGGGCGACGACTTCAGTTATGAAACAGCCTCCGCAACGCTGAACGCAGCCGTCGACCGCGGGGTCAACTTCATCGATACAGCCGACGTGTACAGCGACGGAGAAAGTGAAAAAGCGGTCGGCCACCTGCTTCGCTCCAGGAGCGAAAGGATCTACGTAGCCACCAAATGCGGCCGCAGGATCAACCCCCATGTCAATGCGGGGTATACGCCGGAAGCGCTTCGGGCCTTCGTTGAAGGCAGCCTGAACCGCCTGGGGATCGATTGCCTGGACCTCATCCAACTGCATTGCCCGCCTACCGAAGTCTATTACCGGCCGGAGATTTTTGAGCTGTTCGACCGGCTCAGGGAAGAAGGCAAAATCCTGAACCTGGGCGTCAGCGTAGAAAAAGTGGAGGAAGCCCTGAAGGCCGTTGAATATCCGAATGTTGCAACCGTCCAGATCATTTTCAATATGTTTCGCCAACGTCCTTCCGAATTGTTTTTCCGGGAGGCCCAAAAACGGGATATCGGCATCATCGCCAGGGTGCCGCTGGCCAGCGGATTGCTCAGCGGCCGCTACGCCCGCGATACGGTCTTTACCTCGGGCGATCACCGGCATTTCAATCGCGACGGGAGCGCTTTTGACAAGGGAGAAACCTTCTCCGGCGTCAACTATGAAACGGGATTGAAGGCTGTTGAGGTGCTGAAAGACCGTTTCGCCGGAACAGACCTGGCGGCATTGGCCCTGAAATGGATCCTGATGTCGGAGGCGGTGAGTTGCGTCATTCCGGGCGCTTCACAACCTGCACAGCTGGAAGCCAACGTGAAAGCCGCGGACCAACCGGGCCTGACGGCTGATGATATGTCCTTTATCCAGAAGGTTTACGACGATCATATCCGCAACCCGGTGCACTTTCTCTGGTGATCAGCCGGCCTTGAGTTTCTCTTTCAGGAATTTGCCGGTGTAGGAATCCTTTACCTTCAGCAACCCTTCGGGCGGGCCCTCGTACAGCAGATTGCCGCCGTCCTTGCCGCCTTCAGGTCCCAGATCGATCACCCAGTCGGCTGACTTGATCACTTCCATGTTGTGCTCGACGATCAGCACGGAATGGCCTTTGTCGACCAGCGCGTTAAAGGCCGTCAACAGCTTGTTGATGTCGTGGAAATGAAGCCCGGTAGTGGGTTCGTCGAATATGAACAGGATATGATCGGAGGAGCGTTCCTTGGTCAGGAAACTGGCCAGTTTGATCCGTTGGGCTTCCCCGCCGGACAGGGTACTGGAGGATTGGCCGAGCTTGACATAACCCAAACCTACGTCGTACAGCGGTTGAAGTTTGTTGACGACCTCCCGGGCATCCCGGAAGAACGCCAAAGCTTCCTCGACGCTGAGCTCCAGGATCTCAAATATATTTTTGCCTTTGTATTGTACGTCCAGCACTTCGGGCTTGAAGCGCTTCCCGCCGCATTCTTCGCATTCCAGGCGCACGTCGGCCAGGAACTGCATTTCGACCACCTGTTCGCCTTCGCCCTTGCAGGTGTCGCACCGCCCGCCGTCCACATTGAAGCTGAAAAAGCCGGCCGTGAACCCCCGGATTTTGGACAGCTGCTGGTTGGCCATCAGGCTCCGGATGGCGTCATAGGCCTTGACGTAGGTGACCGGGTTGGACCGGGAAGATTTCCCGATCGGATTCTGGTTGACCATTTCGACGCTGGTCAGCAACTTCAGATCGCCGCCCAGCGATTTGTAATAGCCGGGTGATGACGTCGATTCGCCGAAATGCCGCAGCAGGGCAGGGTAGAGGATCTGCTTGACCAGGGTGGTTTTGCCCGACCCCGAAACGCCGGTAACCACCGTAACGGTATTGAGCGGTATCTTGACATCAATCCCCTTGAGGTTGTGCTGGCGGGCGCCCTGCAGTTGCAGGGAACGGACGCTCTTCCGGCGCACATCCGGCAGGGGGATGACCTTCCGGCCGCTCATATAAAGCGTGGTCAGGCTGGTGGCCGCCTCGTCGAAGATCTGTTCGTACGGGCCTGCAAACACGACTTCGCCGCCGTGCACCCCGGCTTCCGGTCCGATGTCCACCAGGTAGTCCGCATTTTTGATCACATCCTCTTCGTGCTCCACTACCACTACGGTGTTGCCGAGGTCCCGCAGGGATTTCAGCACTTCAACCAGCCGGTTGGTATCCCGGGGGTGGAGCCCGACGCTGGGTTCGTCCAGGATGTACATCGAGCTGGTCAGGTTGCTGCCCAGGGTCCGGGTCAGGTTGATGCGCTGGGTTTCGCCCCCGCTCAGGGTGGAGGAGATGCGGCCCAGGTTGAGGTAGGTCAGGCCGAGATCGCACATGAACCGGAGCCGGTTGCGGATCTCCAGGAGCAGGCGTTTGCCGATCTTCTGGTCGAAATCGGATAATTCCAGGGATTCGAAATAGTCCCTTAACTCGTCAATCGGTACGTGCACCAGATCGCTGATGGATTTATCGCCGATCTTCACATAACCGGCTTCCTTGCGCAGGCGGCCGCCCTCGCAGGTCGGGCAGACGGTACGGCCGCGGTACCGGGCCAGGGTAACCCGGTTCTGTATCTTGTAGGTCTTTTCCTCCAGTTCGGTAAAAAAGGCATTGATGCCGTAGAAATGCTCGTTGCCGGTCCACAACAGTCGCTTTTCGGTCTTGGTCAGTTCCTGGTAGGGTGTGTGAACGGGGAACTGGAACTTATGGGCCACTTTCAGGAATTCTTCCAGCCAAAGGCCGTATTTTTCACCTTTCCAGCAGGCAACGGCGCCTTCATATACCGACAGGCCCGGATCCGGGATGACCTTGTTCTCATCAATCCCCATCACCATGCTGAACCCTTCGCAATGCGGGCAGGCGCCGTAGGGGTTGTTGAAGTTGAACAACTGCGGGGTCGGCTCCAGGAAGGACATGCCGTCGAGCTCAAACCGGTTGTTGAACACCTTGGGTTCGTGGTTTTCAACGGCTACCAGGCAGTCGCCTTCGCTCTCGTAAAAGGCCGTCTGCACCGAATCGGCGATCCGGCGGGTATTGGCCTCATCGTCAGGCTCAACGCTGAACCGGTCGATGAGGATCAGCAGGTTTTTATCCTGGATATCCTGCAGTTTTTTGGCGATGAGCTTCTTTTCCTGTTCGAGGAAATCCTCGATGCGGATCAGCTCGTCTCCCGACTGAAGGCGGGTATACCCCTTTTGCAGCAGCAATTTGAGCTCCTGGCCCAATTCGCGATCCTTGTATTTGTAGGGCAGCCCGATGAACAATTGGACCCTGGAGCCGGCGGGAAACGACAAGATATGATCGACGACATCCGCGACCTCGTGTTTTTTGACCTGTTCGCCGGAGATGGGCGAAAAGGTCTTGCCGACGCGGGCATACAGCAAGCGGAGGAAATCGTAGATCTCGGTGAGGGTTCCTACCGTGGAGCGGGCATTGGCCGTACTGACCTTTTGTTCGATGGCGATGGCCGGACAGATGCCTTTTATGTAGTCGACATCCGGCTTTTTCATGCGCATGAGGAACTGTCGGGCGTATGCGGAAAGGCTCTCCACATAGCGCCGCTGCCCTTCGGCGAAGAGCGTGTCCATGGTGATGGATGATTTCCCTGATCCCGATACGCCGGTAACGACCACCAGCTGGTTTTTGGGGATCTTGAGGTCGACATTTTTCAGATTATTAGCCCGCGCGCCTTTGATGAAAATGGCATTGCGCAACTCGGCATTCCCAGGTTGCTCGTTCGGCATCCCGTTATTTTGCATATTCATTGTTTATCCGGCAAAAGGGCCAAGATAGGTGTTTTTCGGTTAGCTGAAAAGTGAATTGAACCGATGTGATGGGACGGCAGAAAATCAAAGGCCGTTTTCCTCTACTTCCAGGATGGCCGCTACGTGCGCGTCGGCGATTTTCTGGCGAACTGCGTCCTTGTTCAATTCCGCTGCTTCCTTTTTGTTGTTGTAAAAACCATTCTCGGTCAGGATTGCCGTCATTTTGGTTTTACGTATAACATAAAACTGGCCTTCCGGTTTAGACTTGAGGTGCCGGTTTTTGAACCCCGTATTGTCCACCAGGTGCTGCTGGAAAATGGAAGCCAGTTTTTGTCCGCGTTGGCTGCCGTGAAAAAACCAGGTTTCGATCCCGCTGATGCTGTCGGCCGCCCAACTGTTGGCGGTTGCGGCCGGGGCGGCATTGGAGTGAATGGAGACAAAGATCTTCGGCAGGTCCGATTGCAGGGCATTGGCCCTGTTGACGCGTCCTTCCAGGAAATCGTCGATGTCGACTTCCGGAACCGTGATGAAGTATTTGACGCCTTTTTTGTCGAGTTGTTCCTTGATCCTGCGGACGATATCGCGGTTGAATTCGTATTCGAACAGCTGCGTGGCGCCGTCGTCAAAGATGGGCGACCGTTTGCCGGGGGTTTTCTTACCGTGGCCGTTGTCCAGGCACCACATGAACCGGCCTTTTGGTTTCGGCGTTTCCGTGTGGGGCGGCTCTACAACAACCGGCGGCTCAACTACGGGCGGTTCCACAACCGGCGTTTCCGGCGTAACGGGCGTTTCGGGTTGATCAAAGATATCGTGCTCGAATTCGACGTCCGGAGCGTTGGGCTTGACATCCACATGATCCAGCTCATTGGCGATCAGGACAATGGTGTCGGGCTTGATTTCCGAACCGTCCTCCGGGATGTTTTCTATGGGTGCCGGTGTCGGCTTTACAGTCGGCTTGGGCGCGGGTTTGGATTTCCTTCCGAAAATGGAAGCGAACAGCTCGGCAATGGCATCCAATATATTTTTGAACATAGGTCTGATATTTTTTAGCCTTAAATGTAAAGAAAATCCAAACAATCGCCCGTATAAGCCGGTGCAGGATATCCTGGGGTGAAATTCGCAAAAATTCGCGTATTCGATTTCATCTGATGCGATTTTTCTGAAAAACCGTATGTTTGGACATCAGATTTCAAGCTAAAACGAAAAACCGGCAGAATGAGATATATCCTCCCCGTCTGGGGATTACTGCTTTTATGGTCTTGCCAGCATAATCAGCAACCGACCCGGTATGTCAGGAGCGCGAAAACCGTGCTGGTTTTCCAAACCCCGGTTGACAGCACGCGCTTGCGGGATGAAGCGGCTCTTTCAGCCATCAAGGCCCTCTCGCGGGATACGGCCTACCAGATCGAAATCCTGGACGATTATACCTGGCTGGATGAGGATACCCTTGCCAAGGTCAGCGCCGTGGTTTTTCTGGATGTGCTGGAGGACAGCGTCAAAACCTGGCAGCGGACCGCCCTGGAGCGATATCTCGAAGCCGGCGGCGGCATGCTGGTCATTGACGATCACAAGGTGACGCCTTACCTTTGGCATTGGTACGACCGGATGCTGAATGACACCATCCGGCCGGACTCGGTCCTGGGCCCGCTTGAACTCCTCCAATACGGCGGCGGAAGGGTGGCCCGGAATGACTCCACCGCCGTCGATTCACTCACCGATTGGCAGGCGCCTATTGCCGGGGCACTTGATTTTGTCATCGGTGAAAATGCCTTTGATCCGGCGCTGAAGGCATCCCCCATGGCGCCGGAATGGAACCGTTTTACCCGCACCGTGCTGGATGATGACATTTACGAGCCCATGGAAATGGTGATCCTGCCGTTCGGGGAGGTCCTTTTCCTGGAACGCCGGGGAAAGATCAAACTCTATGACCCCGCGCTGGGGGCCACTCAGGTGGTAGCGGAGATGCCGGTTTGCACCGAAGGCAACTACGAGGACGGTTTGCACGGCCTGGCGCTCGACCCCAACTACGGTCGCGACAACCATTACCTCTACCTGTATTACTCGCCGCCTTGCGATACGCCCTACCAATACCTTTCGCGGTTCGTATTCGAGAACAAGGTCCTGGAGCTCGATTCAGAGATCGTTATGCTGAAGGTGAAAGTCCAGCGGGAAACCTGTTGCCACTCGGGCGGGTCTGTCGAATTCGGACCTGACGGATTGTTGTACTTGTCCACCGGCGACAATACCAGCTCAAAAGCCTCCGACGGCTATACGCCCATCGACGAGCGACCGGGCAGGGGGCCTTACGACGCCCAGAAATCGAGCGCCAACACCCACGACCTGAGGGGCAAGGTACTCCGCATCAAACCCGAACCCGACGGCAGTTATTCCATTCCCGACGGCAATTTGTTTCCGAAAGACGGCTCCAGCGGCCGCCCCGAGATCTATACCATGGGTTGCAGAAATCCCTTCAGGATCACCATCGACCAGCGCCACAACATCCTTTATTGGGGGGATGTGGGGCCCGACGTCGGAGCCGACGGGCGCTATGGCCCGCAAAGCTACGACGAATGGAACCAGGCGCGGGCCGCAGGGTATTTCGGCTGGCCTTATTTTGTAGGGGACAACCAGGCGTACCCTGACCGGAACTTCGAAACCGACAGCGTCGGATTGCCGCAGGACCCGCTGCACCCCGTCAACGACTCGCCGAATAACTACGGCTCCCGGGAATTGCCGCCGGCCCAACCGGCCATGATCTGGTATCCGTACGGCGTTTCCAGGGAGTTTCCCTTGCTCGGGCAAGGCAGCCGGGCAGCCATGGCGGGTCCGTTTTACTACACCGACGACCTGATGCCCCTGTCCAGCATCAAATTCCCCGATTACTACGTCGGCAAGTGGTTCATCTACGAATGGGCCAGGAGCTGGATCAAGGTCATTACCTTCAATGAGGACCAGCAACCGGTCCAGATCGAGGATTTCATGCCGGATATGCCCCTGAGCAAACCCATCGAAATGAAATTCGGACCCGACGGCGCCATGTATTTGCTGGAGTACGGCAATATGTACTTTATGAACAATCCGGACGCCAGACTGGTCAAGATCGAATTTGCCAAAAACAACCGGCCGCCGGTCGCCCGGGCCAAAGCTGACCGGTTAGCCGGCGCGCCGCCGCTCAAAGTCCGGTTCTCCGCCGAAGAGTCAACCGACCTGGACAAAGGCGATTCCCTGACCTACGCCTGGTATTTTGAAGGGCAAAAGCAACCGGTTGCGGGCCCGGTCGTCGACTATACCTTTTTCGAAAACGGCGCGTATAAACCCAGACTGGTGGTGACGGACCTGAAGGGCGCCAAATCGGAAACTTCCCTTTCCATAGAGGTCGGCAACACGCCGCCGGCAATCTCGCTGACGAGCCCGCTGAACCAGACCTTCTATTTCGAAGAGGCCGAGGTCTGGCCCTACCAGATCCGGATTGCCGACCCCGAGGACGAACTCGCCGGCGGCATTGCGCCTGAGCGCGCTTTTGTCCATTTTGCCTACGTATCCGACCCGAATTACCTGCAAAGCCTCATCAGCGGGGAAGCTGAATTGCCGGACGGCCCGCTCCGGTATGTCGAAGGCGCCCGGTTGATTCAAAACAGCGATTGCTACACCTGTCACCACCTGGAAAAGGAGAATGTCGGACCGGCTTATATCGATGTGGCCAAAAAATACGACGACGACGCACAAACCGTCGAACGACTGGCCGTCAAGGTCCAGCAAGGCGGCGGGGGCGTCTGGGGCGACCGGCTGATGTCGGCTCACCCGCAACTCGACCTGGAGACGACCCGCTCGATGGTTCGCTATATCCTGTCGCTGGACCAGGCGGATAACCGGCCGCTGTCCGGGCAGTTTGCCTTGCAGGAGCATGTAACGGACCTTCTAACCATGATACCGGCCGGCGAAGGCATGGTGCGCAAACGTCCCGGCGGTTATGTGCTGAGCGCGGCCTACAAAGACCTCGGCAACCGGCTGGCCAAACCGCAGACGGGGCGGCTTGTGAATATCCTCAGGTTCCCGTTCATTCAGGCTGAAACAGCCTCGGAGATCTATTCGGGGTACATACCCTCGGGCAGCGCGGGAGGCGCCCAAAATCAGGTCAACCTCAAGGCAAACGGATATATTCGCCTGAATCAAATCGACCTCACCGGCATTCGGCTGTTAAAGCTGCGCATGCGAAATGATGCGACCTCGGTGGTGACAGTGCACCTGGACCGCCCGAATGCGGAGCCGGTTGCCTTGAAGGCGCTCGATGACCCTTCCGGGGGCTGGAATGAGGTGGTCCTGCCGGTTGCAGTTGCCGGCAAACACGACTTATTCCTGCTTTTTCAGGCGGAACAGACCTACGAGATCAACCATGGCGGCGCTCACATTCCGAATGACCTGTTTTATGTCGACTGGCTGAAATTTGAACGATAACTTCAATTGCGCCCTGGTCCTGACCTCAATTTTTCAGGATCAGGTCGACCCTTTTTTGGCCTTCGATTTCAATTTCCAGACCATAGGTTCCCTGCGGTAACCCTTCCATCGGGATATAGCCAGGCGCAGTCAATTCGCCCTGTTGTACCGTTGCGCCCAGTAGGTTGATCAACCTGTACCGGAAAGGCGCCGGGTTGCCCGATTTCAGGTCGACATTTACACCGCTGTCAGTCGGGTTGGGAAAGAGAACGAGCTCCTGCAAAACGGGGGCCTGTACGCCGGTCGATTGCAGCAAAACGCTGTGGGTGACCGAAACCCCGCAGCCTGGGTTCTGCGCGTTGAGCGTGACGTCGTAAATGCCGGGCTGGGCATAGGTATGCACGGGATTGCTGTCAAAACTGTTCTGGCCGTCGCCGAATATCCAGCTGAAGGCTGTGGCGTTTGAAGACTGATTTTCAAAACTGATCGTCAGGCCGGCTGAACTCCATTGGAAATCGGGCAGGGGAGGGGCCGCTACTTCGATAAAGTCTTCATGGGTGGAAGTGCTTTCTCCCAAAGGCCCGCTAAGGGTCAGGCTTACATCATAACTGCCCGGCTCAGCATAGGTAACCGTTGGATTCTCTTCGGCGGATGAATTGGGGGCGCCGCCCGGGAATTCCCATAGGATCTGGTCATAAGCGCCCGTGGATTGGTTCTGGAACTGAACGGTCAACGGCGCGCAACCCGTTCCGGGGCCTGACAGGACGAAGGACGCTTTCGGATTTTGTCCCAGCGCGATCGTCTGTACGAATTGATCGGATCCGCAGGCATTGGTCGCGGTCAGTTCCACTTCATAGACCCCGGAAGCGGCGAAAGTGTATGTCGGATCGGGGTCTGTGCTGGCGAAACCCGGCGCTTGCGGGCTGGACCAGGAATAGGTCAAACCGTTCTGGGAGGTATTATTGAACTGGACCGTCAAGCCGTTTACGGTGAAATCAAATCCGGCTGCCGGCTGGGGGGCCGCGGTCACGGTTGCAGGTTCAGTGGTGATGTATCCGAAACAATCATTGCCCAGTACGAGCCGGAATGCGGCGGTCTGACCCGGCAGGTTGTTGATCTGGAGTGCGGCTGAATGGACCCCGGAAAAATCCGGCCCGGAAGCGAGGTCCTGGAATCCTCCGCCGGCGACCTGGATCTGCCATTGATAAGCAAGGCCCTGTCCGGTTGTGTTTACCGTCAATACCAGGGGCGAGCCGGTACAAAATGACGTATCGGCAGGCTGGCCGGCGATTGCAGGCGCCGGAGACGCTTCACTCTGGTTGAGTTCAGCCACTGTTATGGATTGACCCGGGTTACCCGCTTCAGCGCCGTTGGGGCCTTCGGGGCAGGAACCCGAATTGGTGGAGAGCCCGGCGCCGCCGCCTGCGAGGTTGGCTGAAACGGTCTGGCTGGAAATCAATCTGCCGCCGCTGCCGCCGCCGCCGGGGCCCTGGCAGCGATCGTCGCCGGAATTATCGACATTTCCGCCGTTTCCGCCTTTTGCTTCAATGGACGGCGTACCGGAGAATGATCCGACCCCGAGGGCAATGCTGCCGCCGCCGCCGCCGCCGCCGCCGCCGTCACCGATGACGGTCTGGGCGGAAATTCCATTGCTTTGGATCGAACCGCCGGAAAAGACAACCGTACCCGCTTGAAGGACAATAATGCCGCCTCCGTTGCCGCCTGCCGACGGGGCATTGTTGTTCTGGTGGCCCGCACCGCCGCCGCCGCCCATGATCAGGGCGGTATTGGTCAGTGAAGGCCCTTTGCCGCCCTTTCCGGGATAAAATCCGTCGCAACCGCCGAAGGAGGGTTCGTCGTTTTCACCGCCTTGCCCGCCGCCGGCGACATTTGCGCCGCCGCCGCCGCCTGAATTGTGGTCATTGCCGCCGCCGCCGCCGTTGGCCTGGGCGCCCCTGCCGAGTTCCTTCCCGGAAATGACGGGGGCAATGCCTTCTCCCTTGGGCGCGCCCCGCCAGTTGCCCGACTCGTAGTAATAGCGATTGGCAGCGGTCAGGAAGGTACAATTGGAGTTGACCGTAATGCTGGCGCCGCCGCGAAACCCGGCGCCGGACGCGTTCAGGCCGGCATCCAGCCACAGGGTCCCCGATACGTTGAGGGCGATCACGCCGCCGGTTTGCCCGTTCCAGGGCATGGCCGTTACCGGCCCGGCGACCCGCACGTCGTCGTATTCCGGAACCCGGACAACCTGTGTGTTTCCGCCGGTTGAATAGGGCCCGAGCAGGTTCTTTTCCAGCACCAACTCGTTTCCGTTGACAGCAAAGACCCGGTTGATCTCGTAATTGCCGGCGCCGCCGAGATTGGTTACGTTTCCGAAACCGGAATCGTTGTCCTCTTCAATGGAGGCGCCTTGCATCTGGATGATGAGGAGCGCTGAGCCCTCTGGGAAAAACGCCGGCTGGTCGACCAGTATGGAATTCGGACAAGAACCGGTGCCTTGATAACGTGCATATTGATTGATCACGCCTGAAATTTCAGGCTGGCAGATCAGTTTTCCGGAAAGGAGCAAACCGAAAAACAGGAAGAAGCGTGCAGACATTTTTCAATCGTTTTTGGGATTGTTGACCTAATATGGGCCCAATTTACTGTTTTTTGAAGTAAAGGGAAGTTAAGAAAAGGACTTTAACCAACCGGCGAACGGCCGATCCCGGAAATTGCCAGCAGCCGACCGATGTCTTCCGCGGTTTTTTCCAGGTTCCGTTCGGTGCCCGACAGGGCTTCTTCCAGGCTTATGGGGCCCGGCGCGATGGAAAAAGCGGCTGTCAACCCGGCTGCGGCCTGCTTTTCGGCAGTGAGCTGCAGGTCGCCGCAAAGGGCGACAACGGGTATTTGATGCAGGCGTGCCTTCCGGCACAAGGTTCCGATCAGCTTGCCGTTCAGGGTCTGGTCGTCCAGCCTTCCTTCGCCGGTGATGAGCAGGTCGGCGGTTTGCAAAGCCGAATCAAATCTGCAAAGCTCAAGGATGGTCTCAGCGCCTGGCTGAAGGACGGCATCCAGGAAAAAGACCGCGCCTGCGCCCAATCCGCCTGCTGCACCGGACCCGGGCATTGCTGCAATTGACTTTCCGGACGCCCGGTCAAAAAGGTCGCCGATATGCCGCAATCCTTCATCCAGGACGCGGACTTGTTCCGGATCCGCGCCTTTTTGCGGCGCATAAACAAAAGCGGCGCCGGCCGGACCGAAAAGCGGGTTGGAGACGTCGCACAGCACCTCAACGCGCAAATTCCCCGCAAGGGGCGCTTTGGGCGGCACTATGGTCCGGATGCGGATCAGGTTTTTGCCCGAAGGCTCAAGCGCCTGGCCTGTTTTGTCCAGGAATGCGTACCCGAGCGCGGCAGCCATGCCGGTTCCCGCATCGTTGGTGGCGCTGCCGCCGATGGCCAGCAGGATGCGTTCAGCGCCGCTTTCAACGGCATCCCGGATCAGTTCGCCTACCCCCCAGGTCGTGGTTTCCAGCGGGTCTCGCTCTGCGGGCTTCAGCAGGTCGAGGCCCGCCGCCTGCGCCATTTCGATGAAGGCGACCTGTTTGTCCCGGCTGAGGAGGTATCTTGCGGTATGGGGCCGGTACAACGGATCTTTGACGGTCAATTCCCGCATTTGCCCGTCCAGATGGTGCGCCAGGATCTCCGCTGTGCCTTCGCCGCCGTCGGCCAGTGGGAATAATTGCGTTGAAAATCCATGCCCGGCCTTTTTCAATCCCCTGCCGATGGCCCGGCATACCCGTGTGGCGGATAAGGCGTCCTTGAAGGAATCGGAAGCGATCAGGATTCTCATATTTTCGGTAGGATGTCCGGATAAATATAGGCAATTCTGCTGCCCCGAAGGCAGGCTTCTTTGAAAACTGTCCTATATTCGCGCCAAAGCCTGTAAGATGCGAAAGATTTCTGCGGATCTGGTTTGCCCTGTCGCCGCTCCCCCGGTAGCGGAAGGCGTCGTCATTGTTGACGAGGCCGGTAAAATCCTGGCAATTGAAAGCCGCCGGCAGCACGATCCGGCTACCCTCGAAATGCACAAAGGCGTACTGACGCCGGGGTTCATCAACACCCATTGCCATCTCGAATTGTCCCATATGAAAGGCAGGGCCGATACCGGTACCGGGTTGCTGCCTTTCCTCCAGACGGTGGTCAACTTCAGGGAGATCCCGATGGAAGAGATCCTCGATGCCATTGAAAAGGGCGATCAGGAAATGTACGATGCCGGCATCGTTGCGGTCGGTGATATTTCCAACAAACTGGATACCGCCGCCCGGAAAGACATCAGCAAGATCCGGTACTACACTTTTGTCGAAATGTTCGATTTCCTGCAGGAGGATTGGGCGGAAAAGACCTATGAACAGTACAGGCCGGTCTTTGAAGGCCAGAGTACGGCAAATCACAACCGCAAATCGTTGGTGCCCCATGCCCCCTATACCGTTTCCAGGAACCTCTTCTCCAAGGTCAGGTCGCTGAATGCGCCCGGCAATACCACGATCAGCATCCACAACCAGGAAACCCCGGAAGAGAATGAGCTCTTTTTGAAAGGTACCGGCGGATTTACCGAATTCTACCGGTCATTCAACATACCGCTGGACCAATTCAGACCCAGCGGCAAAAAAGCCATCCATTACGCGCTGGAGAATATGGACCCGGCCTGCCGCACCTTGTTTGTACACAATACCACGACCGGGCCGGACGATATCGCGGCGGCAAACGCCTGGAGCCCGAACGTATATTGGGCAACCTGCCCCAACGCCAACCTGTACATCGAGAACCGCCTGCCCAATTACCGCTATTTCCTGGATGCGGGCGCCAGAATGACCATCGGCACGGACAGCCTGACGTCCAACTGGCAATTGTCGGTCCTGGAGGAAATGAAGGCCATTGCAAAATACCAGTCCTATGTGCCGTTCGGGGAATTATTGCGGTGGGCCACCCTGAACGGCGCCGAAGCGCTGGGTTTTGAAGCCGACCTGGGCAGCCTGGAACCCGGCAAAACGCCCGGGTTGAACCTGCTGGACCTGGGGCCCGACCTCAAACTGGAAGCTGCAACCCGGGTAAAAAGATTGATCTGACCAAAATAACCAAATATGATCTACAACAACCTGAAGGTGGAAGAGGGGGATAAAGTCCTTGTGCTGACTGTCAACCGCGAAAAGTCCATGAACGCGATCAATTCGGCTACCATGGAAGAACTGCGCCATTTTTTCGGCGAATACGCGCCGAAGAGAAAGGACGTACACGGAATCATTGTTACCGGAGCAGGCAGCAAAGCCTTCATAGCCGGTGCGGACATCAAGGAGTTCCTCGAAATGGACGCTGAAACCGGCCGCCGGATGGCAAAAAAAGGCCAGGATGTCTTCTTTTTTATCGAACGTTCGGCTGTACCGGTCATCGCGGCTGTCAACGGCTTTGCGCTGGGCGCCGGTTGCGAACTGGCTATGGCCTGCCACCTCCGGATTGCCGGTGAGCATGCGCGGTTCGGACAGCCGGAAGTCAATCTTGGCTTGATCCCCGGTTACGGCGGCACTCAACGGCTTGTTCAGCTGATCGGCAAGACCAAAGCCATGGAACTGCTCCTGACAGGGGATATGATCGACGCCGCCGAAGCCCATCGGCTGGGGCTGGTCAACCACGTTGTTCCTTCCGGGGAAGAGGTGGCCAAATCCGGGGAATTGCTGAAAAAGATCGGATCAAAAGGACCGTTGGCCGTGGCCAACGTCATCAAAGCGGTCAATGCCTTTTTCCAACACAACGAAGACGGCTTTGATACGGAACTTCGCGCTTTCGGCGCCTCAACCGGTACCGGAGACTTCAGGGAAGGCGCACAGGCTTTCATTGAAAAAAGACCGCCCGCATTCAAGGGGAAATAAAACCTACCTGAACCTTTCGGGTTCGGCTTCCAGCCAGTCAGCCAGCCAATCCGCCGGTACGTCTTTTTCCTGAAGCAGGCACCCTTGCGGCAGGTAAGGAAACAATTCGTCGTACCGGCGGGTAGCCTGCATGCTGATCCGCCGGTTGATATGCCTGCGGTTGACCATGGCCGGCGATTCCAGTCCGGCGGCTGCGAGTAATTCAACAAAAGATTCCACGGTTTCGCGATGGTAGTTGGCTACCCGCACTTTCTTGTCCTTGACCACCAGGCCGGCAACCAGCTCGGGGTTCTGGGTGGCCACCCCGGTCGGGCAGGTGTTCTTGTTGCACTCCATGGCCTGAATGCAGCCCAGTGCCAGCATCATGCCCCTGGCGCTGTTGACGGTGTCGGCGCCCAGTGCCAGGGCGCGGAGAATATGAAAACCTGTCAGCACTTTCCCGGAGGCAATGATCCGGATATCCGATTTGAGGTTGAACCCGTCGAGGGCGTCCCGGACAAAAGCCAGCCCTTCCAGAAACGGCGCGCCGACCGTATTTGAAAACTCGAACGGCGCGGCGCCGGTACCGCCTTCGCCTCCGTCGACGGTGATGAAATCGGGGTGAATGCCCGTTTGGACCATAGCCTTGCAGATGGCCAGGAACTCGTGTTTTTGCCCGACGCAAAGCTTGAACCCGATGGGTTTGCCTCCGGAACCCTCCCGCAGCCTGCCGATGAAATCCACCATTTCAAGGGGTGTGGAAAAAGCCGAATGAAAAGGCGGGGAATCGACCTCCGTCCCGGGTTCCACGCCGCGGATCTGAGCGATTTCCGGCGTGTTCTTTTTTGCCGGCAGGATGCCGCCGTGGCCCGGTTTTGCGCCCTGGCTGAGTTTGATCTCGATCATTCTGACCTCGGGCCGGGCGGTTTGTTCCGCGAATTTCTCCGGTGAAAAACGGCCGTCTTTGGTCCTGCAACCGAAATAGCCGGTTCCCACCTGGTAGATCAGGTCTCCTTTATGTTCAAGATGGTAGGCACTGATGCCGCCTTCGCCGGTATTGTGGGCAAAGCGGCCGATATGCGCCCCGCCGTTGAGGGCTCTGATAGCGTTCGGGCTGAGCGAACCGAAACTCATGGCGGAGATGTTCAGGATGCTGGCGGAATAGGGCTGGCGGCAGTCTTTGCCGCCGATGACCACGCGCGGATCCTGTTCGAGTCGGTGGGCATCCAGCGCGCCGATGGAGTGGTTCATCCATTCGTACCCTTCCTGGTAAACGTCGAGCTGGGTGCCGAACGGAGAAGTATCCAGTTCCCGCTTTGCCCGCTGATAAACCACCGAACGGTAGATCCGGCTGATGGGCGCGCCGTTGGTGTCCGATTCGATAAAATACTGGTAGAGCTTGGGCCTCAATTCCTCCATGATGTAACGGCCGCGGCCCAGAATGGGAAAATTCCGCATAATGGCGTGCTTTCCCTGGATCATGTCGTAGAAACCCAGCAGGATGAGCGGGATAATGACAACGAAGAACCAGTAGGCGGGATGCCATAAAAAATAGCCGGTAAGGGAAATGATGAGGACGGATAAAATGGAAAAAACATAAAAATCATTGCGCATGTCAGGTCTTATTTGGGAATGCTCAAAAATACCAAAAGCTTATAGGCATCCAGTAAAAAAAGCCGCGGTTTTCCGGAAATCAGCCGCTGCCGGAGGTTGCTGAGCAGTTGACGGCTTACGCCAGAAGGCGGGGATAGGAGGTGAAAACGCTTTCCCCACTTCAATAAACTGGTTTCCAGCTCGGGTTGCAACCGGTGAACAACCGCCAGGTTTTCAACGGATTTGCGGGTCTTGTCCAGAAAAACCTCCGCCGGCTCCAGCCCAAGGTGTTCCACCGGGTTGTCGAGGTGCCGGATCGGGATCGAAGCCCGCTTCAGTTCGAATCCGAACAAGGTATCTTCATGACCGTATTGGCGCAGTTTTTCCTCAAACGGAATCCGCTCCATCACGGATTTCGGCGCCAGGAAATTATTGGTCATGAACCGGTCATAGGGCGCTTTTTGCCTGATCCCAACCGGAAGCGCTTCCCGCCGGACCCCGAACAGCCAATGCAGGTACATGGAAGGATCGGCCGGCGGCAGGGCGCTGTATTGTCGGCCGCCGTAGAGGATGGCATCCGGCGTCAGTTGATCGGCATACGCCCGGATGAAATCAGTGCGGATGATCCCTGAATCGCAATCCAGGAACAGCAGGTAGGGATAGACCGCTGATTTCGCCAGCAGGTTCCGGATGGCCGACCGGCCGATATTGGCCTCCAATTCCCGGTATGCAACATGTTCCAAAGCCTCCAGTCCGCGGTTCAGGGCTTGCCAATGGTCATCCGAACAATCGTCGATGCAAATGATCTCAAACGGGATGCCCGCTGCAAGGCATTGCCCGTGCAGCTGGGTTGCCAGCGGCCGGACATCAAAATTATAAACCGGTAGAAGAACAGACAGCATATCGGCGATTGCAGTGGTTGGTCAAAAGGCGCCTGGAAGGGTGAAGTGAATGCCGAGGCCGCCTGACCGGCCGGGAGCGGCCCAGATCCTGCCGCCGTAAAGGCGAACGATCCGCTCGCAGACCGCCAGGCCGAGGCCCGAACCGCTTACCCCGCGCGGGTGGAGCCGAAAGAACGGCTCGAATATTTGTTCCAGATATTGCTCCTCCATACCGATGCCGTTATCCTGCACGCAAAATACGGTCTCCTCGTCATTTTGAGAAGCGGAGACGGTAATTTCCGGTTGAACCCCTGCCTGACCGAACCGGATGCCGTTGTCGATCAGGTTGATGAACAGTTTTTTGAGGAGTGCGGGATTCGCGGATACTTCCGGCAATTCCCCGATATTGAGGTTGTATGCCAACTGGCGGGTATCTTCCGGAAGCAAGGTCATGGATTGCCTGATCAGGTCGCCCAGGTCTGTCGGTTCGCGCAATTCCTCGCGGAGCGTCAGGTCCGTATAGCTCAGCAGGTCGTCCAGGGTTTTGTTCATCCTTCGGCTGCCTTGGAGGATATAGTCCAGATAGCCGTTATGATCCCCTTCCAGCACGCTGTTCCTGCGCAGGAGTTGTGCAAAACTGGTAACTGCCCGGGAGGATTCCCGAAGGTCGTGGGAGGCGGCAAAGGTGAATTGCTGGAGCTTGTTATTGGCCAGACCGAGCTGTTGATTGGAGTGCTGGAGCCGGCCGTTGCTTTCCAGAAGCTCCGTATTTTTCAGGGCCAATTGCTGGTTGATCTTCTGTTTCTGGAGGTAGTTGAGCCACAGCGCCAGCAACAGGGTCGAGATCAGGAAGAGGGTTGCGCAGACGGCCAGGAACCAGTTTCGCTGGGCCCTGGATTTCAGGATCACCAGGTTTCTTTCGCTTTCTTTCAGTTGGAGTGTTGCCGTCTGCAATTCGTTTTGGGCAGCCAGGTCGGCTAACCTTTTTTTGACTTCCAGGTTGACCATGCTGTCGGCCAGTTCGTGACCTTTGCGGAAGTTGGCCAGGGCGCTGCCGAAATTGCCCTGAACGCTGTCAATCTTCATCAGCATGAAATAGCCCTCTTTTTGCAGGTCGAGGATTTCTCTGGCCTGACCCATTTTCATGGCCTCCCCGGTGAATGCGGCTGCCTGACCGGGGCGTTTGGTCCTCAGGAAAAGGTCGGCCAGGTTGAGGTAGGTATATCCGGCGCCATGCTGATCCCCGATGGCTTCCTTCATTTCCAGGGCTTCCTTGAACTGACTTTCCGCCAATTCATAGTTTCCCTTGCGCATGGAAATGTTACCGATGGCTTCCAGAATGGCAGGCGTATAGGGTTTGAAGTCGAGCTCCTTGCTCAACTTCAGGCATTCCAGGTAAAGTTTCAGCGCTTCGTCCGTATTGTCTTGCTTCTCCAGAACGGTCCCGATATTGTATTTGGTGAGGATCACGCCCCGCGTGTCGTTGGCTTTTTCGGCCAGGTTCAATGCGGCCAGGTAGTTTTTTTTGGCTTCCTCAAATTGCTTGAGTTTTTGGTACACCGTACCGAAGGCCGAATAAGTGCTGATCAATTGCTTCTCGTCGCCCGCTTTCTTTTTTTCCTCCAGGCTTCGCTCCAGCAGGTCCAGCGCCTTTGTGTAGTCGCCCAGGCGTTCATACACCAGCGCCATATTCTGCAACAACCCGGCCAGTTGTATGGGGTTGGTCAGCCGGTTTTCGATTTCCAGGCTTTTCTCGTATTGATCCAGGGCGTTTGTATAGTCAGCGACCCGGTAGTACGCCAATCCGGCCCGGTTGTAGGCCAGGGCCAGGTTGGGGTCGTCTCCGAGCTGTTGGAAAAGGGAGGACGCCTGCCTGAGGTGTTCGATGGAGGCCGCATAGTCGGATCGTTTCAACAGGAGAATACCGGTCTGCAGGTGAGCCTGGCCGATGCCTTCGGGGTAGGCAACCTGTTCGGCCAGGGAAAGGCCCCGGTCAAATAGCAGGAAAGCCGAGTCGGGGGCGGCAGCGCTGTAATGTATGCCGAGTTGCAGGAGGGTATTGACTTTTGCCGTATCGGTGCGGGCGAGATTGAACACGGCCCAAAGACTATCCGCCATACGCTGTCCGGATAAAAGGCCGGGCGACAGGGAGAGGAGCGAAGCTATCAGCAGCAGTTTGTGTTTGGTTGTCATTTGCGACCAGTCTTGATTTGTCTCAAGGGGGCTGGATAATCGTATTGGGGCATTTAAGGGCTAAAATATGAAATATTTTTTAAACTGAAGGAAATTGAAAAAATATCCACTTTCAAAAAAAACTGAAAGTTTCGAAAGTTTGTTATAGCTTTGACTTCTTTTTGATTAAAAATCTTGGACCAATGCTTCAGTCAAGAGGGAATTTGTTTCAGTTGCTGGATGACAACCGGCTCAGTGCCGACCACAGGGCCGTTGCCGGAAAAGTAGCAGGCGGTGAGCGCATTTCAGCGGACGAAGGCGCGTGGTTGTTTCAGGAAGCCGACCTGGGGTATCTGGGGGCGCTGGCCAACCATATCCGGGAACAAAAACACGGTGACCGAACCTTCTTTAACCGGAATTTCCATATCGAACCCACCAATGTCTGCCTGTACACCTGCACGTTTTGTTCCTACTCCAGGCTGATCAAGGAACGAAAAGACGGATGGGAGTACACCATGGATGAGATGATGGACATGGTCAGGGCCTATGATGGCCATCCGGTCACCGAGGTGCATATCGTGGGCGGCGTCCTGCCCCAGTACGACGTGGCGTTTTACAGCGAGTTGTTCCGCAAGATCAAGCAACACAGGCCCGAACTGCACATCAAGGCCCTCACGCCGGTTGAATACCATTATATCTTCAAGAAGGCCAAAATCTCCTACGAAGAGGGCATGAAGCAGATGAAGGAAGCCGGCCTGGACTCGATGCCGGGCGGCGGGGCCGAGATCTTCCACCCTGAGATCCGGGATCAGATCGCAGGCGGCAAGTGTTCTGCCGATCAATGGCTGCGGATCCACGAGATCTGGCACGAAATGGGCGGCCGTTCGAACGCTACCATGCTTTACGGCCATATTGAAAAATACGAACACCGGGTAGATCACCTGGAGCGGCTCCGGCAATTGCAGGACAAGACCGGCGGGTTCCAGACCTTCATCCCGCTCAAATTCAGGAATAAGGACAACCAGATGTCCCACCTTCCCGAGGTTTCCGTGCTTGAGGATCTCCGGAACTATGCCGTAAGCCGGATCTACCTGGATAATTTCGACCACATCAAAGCTTACTGGCCGATGATCAGCCGGGATGTGGCCCAAATATCGCTGGCATTCGGCGTGGATGATATCGACGGCACCATTGACGATACGACCCGGATCTATTCCATGGCCGGTTCGGAAGAGCAGAATCCCGCCATGACCACGGAGGAATTGGTGAAACTGGTCCGCCAGGTCGGCAGAAAACCGATCGAACGGGATACCCTTTACAATGTATTGAATGACTATACCGATGTCGTTTTTGAGTCTGACAAGGAATTCAGGGGGTATTTCTCCCTTCCTGTCGCCAACCAATGACGGCCATCCAAAAGTTGCCCGGATTATGAATGAACATATTCCAAAGACGATCTACCTGATCCGTCACGGAGAAACGGAATACAACAAACAAGGCATCATCCAGGGCGGTACGATCGATGCCGGCCTGAATGAAACCGGAATCCTGCAGGCCAGGGCGTTCTGGAACCTGTACAACGACCTGAAATTCGAAGCGGTGCTGACCTCCCGGTTAAAGCGCACCCACCAAACCGTCCGGCATTTTCTGGATGCGGGCATCCCCTGGGAGCAGTTTGCGGAGATCAACGAGATGAATTGGGGCGCCCGTGAAGGCAGACCCAGCACCCCGGAATTGATTGCGGAATACGAAGAGATAAAAGCCAGTTGGAGCAGCGGATCTTACGATGTACGGGCCCATGGCGGCGAATCGGCATCAGAGCTCTTTCAGCGGGTCAGCATTTTTGTGGACCATATCCGGCGCCGGCAGGAAAATTTGTTGCTGGTCTGTTCGCACGGGCGGGCCATGAGCGCCATGATCTCCGCTTTTCTGGCTGAACCGCTGTCCGAGATGAACAAATACAGGCACGATAACACCGGGTTATGGGTGCTCCGGTATCAGGATGAAACGTTCAGGGTTGTCAGGGAAAATTCTACGGACCATTTGATCAACCTGTTATGAAAAAGATAAAAGTCGTAGCGGTAAGCTATCTCAATACCAAACCGTTCCTTTACGGCCTTTTCAAAAGCGCTGTTTCCGAACTGATCGACCTGCAACTGGCCATTCCGTCCGAATGCGCACGCATGCTGAGGGACGGCCAGGCGGATCTCGGTCTGGTCCCGGTAGCTGTTATACCGGAGCTGGATGCGCCCCGGCTGGTCTCGCACTACTGCATCGGCGCCGAAAGATCGGTGCGCACCGTAGCCATTTTCAGCGAAAAACCGATTGAGGAACTCGACAGGATCTACCTCGATTACCATTCCAGGACCTCGGTTGAACTCGCCAAAATCCTGATCCGGGATTACTGGCACCTGCAGCCCGAACTCTTGCCGGCCTACCCGGGATTTGAAGACCGGCTCGGCGGAACAACCGGCGGCCTGATCATCGGCGACCGCGCGGTGACAGCCGAAACCAGGTATCCCCTGATGTATGACCTGGCCGAGGCCTGGCATGCCATGTCCGGTTTGCCCTTTGTCTTTGCGGCATGGGTAAGCAACAAGCCGGTGGATCCGGCTTTTCTTGAAGTTTTCGATCAGGCGCTGGCGCTGGGCATCGACAAGGTGCCGGAATTGGTTTATTTGCTGCCTGACCCGCATCCTGGGTTTGACCTCAGGACCTACTTCACCGAGAACATCAGTTACGCGCTGGATGAACCCAAACAGGAAGGGCTCGACCTCTTTCTGAAAAAAATCGGTTTTTCCGGGGCATTGCCCGTCATTTCGCCGACGATCGCGCCTTTGCGTTGATCCATTTCACGGTTCAGGTGTTTATGTTCTCAAAATACCGTTTATGACAAATGATGCCGGCCTCCAGACCGCTACCTTGGGCGGAGGTTGTTTCTGGTGCGTAGAAGCCGTTTTCCAGCTGATCCGGGGGGTGCGGTCAGTGACCTCGGGTTATGCCGGCGGCAGCGCTGAAACGGCCAATTACCAGGCCGTCTGCTCCGGGATGACCGACCACGCGGAGGTCGCGCAGGTCCAATTTGACCCTGCCGAAATAACCTACGAGGAAATCCTGGAAGTTTTTTTTGCATCCCACGATCCGACAACCCTCAATCGCCAGGGTAACGACGTCGGCCCGCAATACCGGTCGGCGATCTTTTACAGCGATGATGACCAGCGCCTGACGGCGGAAAAGGTCAAAAGCGGATATGCCGCCGACCTTTGGCCGGATCCGGTTGTCACGGAGATCAGTCCGCTGGAAGCCTTTTATCCGGCGGAGCTGTACCACCAGAACTATTACCGCAATGTGGGCGACCGAAACCCGTATTGCACGTTTGTCATCAGCCCGAAAGTGGCCAAGGCCAGGAAGCAATTCCGGGAAAAGATGACGGAATAGACCGGAATTCCACCCGTTTGGTGATATATGTCAATTCACCTCCGATTTTTGATAAAATATTTCATCTTTATTACCCAAATGCCTATTTTTCGCACTTCGTAAAAAGAAGATATGAAAATTGGCATCGTAAAAGAATCCGGTGATCAGCGGGTAGCCCTGGTGCCGGAAACGATTTCCAAACTCAAAGCGCTGGGCGTGGAAGTCGTTTTTGAAAAAGGCGCCGGGGCGCAATCCTGCTACTCCGATGAAGATTATCAGGCGGTCGGCGCCGCTTCCCTCAGCAGGAAGGATGTTTTCGCTCAGGCCGATCTCCTGATCACCATCCTTCCGCCGGATGATACCGAGCTGGACCTTTTGCGAAAAGGGTCTGCGGTACTCTCCCAGTTTCAACCATTTATTGACGGCGAGGTGTCAAACAAGCTGAAATCCAAGGAATTGCAGGGATTTAGTTTCGACATGATTCCAAGGACCACGCTTGCCCAATCGATGGACGTACTGTCCTCCATGGCGTCCATGGCCGGATACAGGGCGGTTCTCGAAGCGGCTACCCACCTGCCGAGGTATTTCCCGATGATGATCACGGCGGCGGGCAGCATCAAGCCGGCCAAGGTCCTGATCCTGGGCGCCGGTGTTGCGGGCTTGCAGGCCATTGCGACCGCGCGCCGCCTGGGGGCCATGGTTGAAGCTTTCGACACCCGGCAAGCCGCCAAGGAGGAAGTGGAAAGCCTTGGCGCCAAGTTTGTCGAAGTGGAAGGCGCGAAGGATGACAAGGGCGCAGGCGGTTACGCTGTACAGCAGTCGGAGGAATACCTGCAACGGCAGCGCGCCGAGGTGCAGGCCCGTGCGATCAAGGCTGACGTCGTGATCACCACGGCGCAGGTCCGCGGCCGGAAAGCCCCCCTGCTGGTACCCAAGGAAACGGTAGAGAAGATGAAACCGGGCGCCGTGATCGTCGACCTGGCCTCTTCAACAGGCGGCAATTGCGAACTGACCAAGGACGGCGAAGTGATCAGCGTTCACGGAGTGACCATTATCGGCAACTCCAACCTGGCAGGGCTCATGCCCCAGGACGCCAGCCTACTGTTCAGCAACAATACCCTTAACTTCCTGAAGATGCTCATCAAGGACGGCCAGATCAACCTGGATCTCGGCAATGAGATCATCAGGGGCGCTTTTATTACAGGCGATTCAAACTGAAATAAATGGAAACATTTTATCAATTCTTCAACACCAACCTGATCCTCATCTACCTCCTCATTTTTACCATTATCCTGGGGTTTGAGGTGATCTCCAAAGTACCCACGATCCTGCACACGCCCCTGATGTCGGGCGCCAATGCAGTCAGCGGCGTGGTCATTGTAGGCGCTATCCTGCTGGTGCGGGAATCGGCCCCGGATGATTATTTCTCGCTGATCCTGGGTTTCCTGGGCGTCGTTCTGGGGATGGTCAACGCAGCCGGCGGTTTTGTTGTGACCGACCGCATGCTGGAAATGTTCAAAAAGAAAAAGAAATAAGAACCGATGGCATATAATTTTTACGTCAATCTGGCTTACCTGCTCGGTGCAGTAGGCTTTGTCTGGGGGCTTCGCCTGCTCAGCTCGCCGGACTCAGCGCGAAGAGGCAATTTTATCGCCGGCCTGGGCATGGGCCTTTCCATCATAGCGGCCCTGTTTGCCCCTATGGAAGGCGCAGCCAACAACTACGGATGGATCGTCGGTGCAATGGCGGTAGGCGCCATTGTCGGTTATCTGGCGGCTAAAAAGGTCAAAATGACCGCTATGCCGCAGATGGTCTCCATTTTCAACGGCCTTGGCGGCGCTTGCGCGGTCGTGTTGGCCGGCGTGGAACTCTACCTGTTTTACCACGGCAAACGCATGCTCGACACCGGCGGGCTGGTCATTATCCTGCTTACCCTGCTGATCGGTGCGGTGGCTTTTACCGGCAGTATGCTGGCTTACGCCAAACTGGAAGGCCTCGTGGACGACCGGAAAGTTACCTTCCGCGGCCACAATATCGTCAACAACATCATGTTGCTGGTTACGGTTGGACTGGGCGTTTGGCTTTGCGTCGAAGGCAAGGAATCCGGAACCACGCTGCCGATCGTCGTCGGTATCCTGGCCCTGATCTACGGCTTTTCTTTTGTAGCTCCGATCGGGGGCGCGGATATGCCGGTAGTGATTTCGCTGCTGAACTCGTTCTCCGGGCTCTCTGCCGCTGCGGCGGGCCTGATCTACGGCAATAACCTGATGCTTGTCGGCGGTATCCTGGTCGGCGCATCCGGTACGATCCTGACGGTGCTGATGTGCAATGCCATGAACCGGTCGCTGCTGAATGTGCTGATCGGCGGTTTCGGAACCAGCGGTACCAGCGCAGCCAAAGCAACCGGCGATCAGGTGGTGAAAGAAGTCACCATGAACGACGCAGCCATCCAGCTGTACTATTCCCAGTCGGCGATGATCGTGCCGGGGTACGGCCTGGCGGTGGCGCAGGCGCAAAAGGTTTGTAAGGAAATCGACGACCTGCTGGAAGCCAACGGGGTCGATGTCAAATACGCCATACACCCGGTCGCGGGCCGTATGCCGGGCCACATGAACGTTCTGCTGGCCGAAGCCGACGTGCCCTATCCCAAACTGCTGGATCTGGAAGACGCCAACAGCGCCCTGCCGAACACCGATATCGTGGTGATCGTCGGCGCCAACGACGTGGTGAACCCCGCAGCAGAGGATGATCCGGGCAGCCCCATCTACGGCATGCCGGTTTTGAAAGTGTGGGAAGCCAAAAATGTGATCGTCCTGAAAAGGAGTATGCGTTCAGGGTATGCGGGCATTGAGAACCCGCTGTTCTTCCACGACAGGACCCGGATGCTTTTCGGCGACGCCAAGGATACCCTCACCAAATTGGTCGCGGAGATCAAAACGCTTTGATTGTTCGATGATTTGGGCCGGTTCATCCTATTTTTATTGACAAACCTTGTTTTTTTGCTTAACTTGTGAGGTAGATTAAAATAACCAAAATGCCGCAGGAACTCATGATTTACACCCCATTGATTTTATTGGCGCTGATTATCCTTTCCGGAATTTTTACCATCAAGCAACAGTCCATCGGGATCGTTGAACGCTTTGGTAAATTCCACAGTGTTCGCTATCCAGGGCTTCAGTTCAAACTCCCGCTGGGCCTCGACCGGGTCGTGGGTAAAATGTCCCTCAAGATCCAGCAACTGGACGTCATGGTGGAAACCAAGACCAAGGATAACGTTTTCGTCAAGCTCAAGGTCTCCGTCCAGTTCATGGTGCTGAAGGACGGCGTTTACGATGCATTCTACAAGCTGGAAAATCCGTACGAACAGATCACGGCTTATGTATTCGATACCGTCCGCGCCGAAGTTCCGAAAATGAAACTCGACGATGTGTTCGAACGCAAGGACGATATCGCCGTTGCCATCCGCCGCGAGCTGGAAGACGCCATGAACGAATACGGTTACGGCATCGTCAAGGCCCTCGTTACGGACATTGACCCGGACCACGCGGTGAAAAACGCCATGAACCGGATCAACGCCTCCGAGCGCGAAAAGATCGCCGCCGAATACGAAGGCGAAGCTGAAAGGATCCGGATCGTGGCCAAGGCCCGGGCCGAAGCCGAAAGCAAGCGCCTCCAGGGCCAGGGTATCGCCGACCAGCGCCGGGAGATCGCCAAAGGCCTCGAAGAATCGGTGGATATCCTCAACAAGGTGGGGATCAACAGCCAGGAGGCTTCCGCTTTGATCGTGGTCACCCAACACTACGATACCCTCCAGGCTATGGGCTCGCACAACAACAGCAGCCTGATCCTGCTGCCCAATGCGCCCACCGCCGCCAGCGATATGCTCAGCACCATGGTCACTTCATTCACCGCTTCCCAGCAATTGGGCGAGGAAATGAAGAAGAACCAGAAATCACTGGAACTGAAAGAACCGCAGAAGGCGAAAATGCCGCCTCCGCCGCGGCCCTGATGATGGTGATTTGGTGATTCGAGACTGTTCAAAACTGTGTTTTCGCGCCAAGACGCAAAGACGCAAAGATCTGATTTAGCATGCGCAGCTTGCTAAAAATCCGGTTGACACAAAATGCTGAATAGTCACGGTGATTCGAGAGCGGGCGCTTTCAAATCACCAAATCACCAAATCAACCCCTCACATCTCCATCAATCCCTCCGGCAGATCCATCACAACCGTTTTCTCCTTTTCCCGGATCTCTACAATGAATTGCTCCGTCAGCGGGATCAACACCTCGCGTTCGTCCTTGGTCCGGACCACGGCTATCTCCTGGTGCGGATATGCTTCAATGGATTCGATTGCACCGAGTTTTTCTCCGGTTGGGCTGTATAGCGCAAAGCCGGCCAGGAAGCCGTATTCCAGTCCTTCATCCTCCGGGTCGGGGAGTTCGGCAACGTCCGATTCGCGGAGAAAAACCGCCTTATTGGCCAGAAGGGTCGCTTCCTCCAGGGTATTGACTTCCTCCAGCTTGATGATGATCGCGGCGCCGCCCCGGACGGCTTCGATGAAATAGGGCGTTTTTCGCCCGCGGATGTCCACAAACAAAGCTTTGGCCGATAGCAGGTCTTCCAGAAAGAATTCATCAACCGCGAGCTTTAATTCCCCTTTGAGCCCGTGGGTTTTGCCCGTCTTGCCGATTTCTACCCAACTTTCCATTGTGAATTGTACGATTAAGTCCACCGCCCGCCGTAGCTTCAGCGAAGGCAGGGATTGATTCGATTTTTCGATTAAGCCGATTGATTCGAATCAATCGAACCAATCCTGCAATCGGTTCAATTAATTATGAGTTGTTGCCGAAAAATAAACCCCTTTTCCGCCTTGTCCCGCCAGGGGAGGCCGTCGCAGGCGCCCAGGTCGCCGTTGCAGCAGACCTGGCATTGGGAATCCAGGATCCACAACTCCCGGTAGATCAGACCGGCGTTCGGGGCGTAATATTCCAGGCCGTACCGGCGCTCAATGATGGCTTCATAATCCGCTACCTGTACGGGTTGGACGTTCTCGAATGCCAGATTGCCCAATACCAGCGAAGGGATCACAGGTGCGGTCCTGGATTCCCAGCCTTTGAACATTTCCAGCCGTTCGCCGGCAATTTCGACCTCTTTGAATTCCTCAAAAGCCCCCGTGCCGTTCCACTTTTTACCCGGTTGCAGCGGAAAGATCAACTTGTTGAACCGGAGATTGTCTTCCGTGAGATAAGCGTTCCGGTCGTTGCGGCTCAGGTAATAGACGTTGTGCGGCGCCCAGGGCCCGGTATCCGAGTTGCCGATCTGCCGGTCGACCCGGTATTGCACCTCCCCGTCTTCCGCCGCAATGGAATCCAATACCTCATCCCGGAAATACACCCGTACCGAATCGACCGCTGTGCCGCCGACGGCCGGGTCATACACGATGGTATCCACCGCATAAACCCAAACCCGGCCCTGCTCAAGCGGGAAATATTCGTACCCCATTTTCAGATTCGGATCCTCCGTTTCTTCCTTGCAGGTGGTAAACAATCCAACCGCTGCGGCAAGCACAAATACGGGCATTAACTTCTCTTTCATGGCATCTGGTATTTATCCTCGTTTCTATGACTCGTCGACTCGTGATTATGCGTTGCTGTTTATGACTTAGCGACGCATAATCATGCGTCGCTACTTACGACTTACGACTTATGACTTACGACTTAAGGACGCATGATCATGCGCCGCTACCTGCCATACAACTTCTTCCCGGCCTCTTCATATTTGTCGCCGGCCACCCAGGTCGGCTTTCCGTCCATATCGGCTACCAACCGGCCCATCAGGGTCAGGGATTGGCAGAACTTGGCGAGGTAGGGATAATCGATGGTTTCCGGCCCGTCGGTGACCTGATGGTAATATTTGGCGATTTCCTGGTCGAATTCCGTCAGGCCCGGACTGAAACAGACCGCAGGCACTCCTTTGACCGCAAAGGAGACATTATCCGACCGGTCGAACAGGCCCTGCTCCGGCGCCGGGTCGGCAATGATCCGCAGACCGAAGGCATCGGTGGCTTTTTTCAGCTGGTCGTTGGTGCCGGTACGGCCGTAGCCGATGATGGAAACAGCGCCCGTATCATTGTAGCCGGCGCCATCGGTATTCAGGTTGAAAATGGTTTTTTCCAGGGGGATCAACGGGTGTTCGGCGTAGTATTGGCTACCCAGCAATCCGATCTCTTCTCCGGTGACCGCCAGGATCACCACTGACCTTTTGGTCGGCGCCTGGCTGTAGGCCTTGGCTGCGGCAAGCAGGGATACGGTCCCGAAAGCGTTATCGCGCGCGCCGTTGAAGATGCTGTCCTGCGGAGTGAACATGCCGCCGCCGTCCCTGCCGGTCCCGACGTGGTCATAGTGCGCTGTCAGCACGACGTATTCATCTTTCAGTACAGGGTCGGTACCCGGCAGCACGCCGATCACATTCTGGGATTGGACCGGCCGCCTGGAGAAACCGCCGGATTGCAGGTGAATTTTGGTCTTTTTATCCGTTTGAATGTTTTCCAGGTCGGTTTTGTCCTTTTCCTGAATCCAGCCGTAGACCAGGTTGTCGTCGCCGCTGTCCCCGTCGGTATTGGCCAGCACAAGGCTTTCCTTGCCGAAATAACTGCGGAAAAACCGCCACGGAAAGGTTAACCGGTACAGCTCGATCAATCCGGCCGCACCGCGTTCACTGGCCAGTTTTCGTTTGGTGCGGAAGGACTTGAAGGTGGCGATGGGATCCTGGTTGTCCGGTATGCCGGATATGACAAAAACGACCTTTCCTTTGACATCCAGGTCCTTATAATCGTCGTGACCGGTAGTTTCATCTACCCAGCCGTAACCGGCATAGACCCCGCTTGTCTGCAGGTCGGCGGCGTTGCCGGAGAGGATCAGAAAATTATCCCCGAAGGTGTAATCGGATTTGCCGATGGTCAGCGCGCCGGATTGCGGCGGTTTGACGGCTTCAAACGGCACTTCCTGGTAATAGCCCTTAGCTCCCGGTACGGTTTGGAATCCGTAAGCCTCAAGCCTCGACGCGATGTAGAGGGCTGCTGTATTGTTGCCGGGGGAACCGGTGCGCCGCCCCATCAATTGGTCGGATGCCAGAAAACGCATGTCGGCTTCCAGTTCTTTGGAATCCAGCCGCATTTCCGGCAGGTCAGCTTGTGCAAAAGCGCCGATAAAGGGCCCGGAAAGCAAAGCAATCAGTAAGGTTGTTTTTCTGATCATGAGGTAATGTTAAGTCAGTTTTCGAAATTATTCAGCAATACCCGGTTCAAAAAATCGCCTTCGGTCAGGCGGTCGAAACGGGGGTGGTGGTTCAATTCCTGTAAAACTTTCAGGCGGATATCCGCCGGGAATCCCGGAACGGTCAGGAATTTTCTGAAATTCTCTGCCTGTAACGACGTAATGTCTTCCGCTTTTTGCAAATAGGCAACTACCTGCCTTCCGAGGAGGTGCAGTTGCCCGACCGGATGATCGGTACCGGCCCTTTTTAGTTGGAGGGCGGGCGCTATATCCGTCCTGAAATTATCCGCGTTCAGGATGGCTTCTGCCGAGGGCAAGGATGAATTTCCGTGTTGAATGAAATGCAGGAAGGCCGCAACGGTCGCCAGATCAAGCGAGGCTTCACCCAGGGTCTGCACCAGTTCCAGGTCATCGGTCCACTGTTCAATCGGCGCGATGGCCTCGAAAAACTGGACCAGGGTTCTCGGCGTGGTCTTTTCGCCGGTTACGCTTTCCGGATAAGCCCGGATAAACCGGATGCAGCGGTCGTCTATTCCGGCATTTTCCGCCCACCGGAGCCAGTCGTCCGGGTTGAATTCCAGGGTAATGTGGAGCATGCGGGTCAGCATGGCGTCATCCATGGGGGTCACGGAATAATCGCCGCCGTCCGGGTTGGCGGTCAGGATGATTTGCCAGCCATCGGGCAATTGCCAGCCGGCCAGTTCGTGGCGTTGCAATAATTGCATGATCCCCCGCAGGATCCGGTCATCCGCCCGGTTGACGTCGTCGATCAGCAGGATGCCGGGGCCGGTTTCGGCCGGTACCCAACCCGGAGGGCGAAACACGGTCCTGCCGTTTTCAATGGCGGGCATGCCCGTCAGGTCGCCCATCTCCTCGAACTGGGCGGGGGCGATATACCGCAGCTGAAAGCCTTTTTCCCGGGCATAGGTTTCAACGATCTCCGTCTTCCCGATGCCGTGGCGCCCCCAGATGCAGATCGGCCGTTTCAGCCCCAGAGCCAGGTGCTGGGTGAGGGTATACTCCAGAAAACGGATCAATCGCCGGGGGCCGACCCTGGCGCCCTGGTACTGGTAATCGTACTGCTTTTCATTCGGCATACCGCAAATTTAGGGAATTTCCATGGTGATCGTCCTTCCCGGAAAAGATGGGACCCGGACCGGGCTGTTTCGCGGCCTTGCAATGATCCAAAGCAAGGGGGTGGCCGGCTGTACGACCGGCGCCGCGCCCAGGCCGTCGGTGAACAAAATCAGGGCATCGGGCGGATTTGGCCCCCCGGCCGCTTCGATCACCGGTGTGAAGTCGGTATTTCCCCGGCCGGTGACGGTTTCCGGCGCCTTGCCGTTGTACCGGTATCGTTGCTGAATAACGCGGTCGAATTCCAGGATATGGATATCCGCTCCGGTTTTCCAAAGGCGGTGGATTTCCCGGAAAAAGGCGGCTAATAACCGATCATCCACGCTGCCGGAAACGTCAACACCGACAAATAGCCGGCGCCTTCTGCGGAGTTTTAGCCCCGGTGTGGTCCCGTATCGCTTTGACGGCCGGCGGAGGGTATACCTTAAGGTCGATCTCCGGCTGGTAGCGGCAAATTGGCGGAACAGGATTTTCCAGCGAATATCCGGATTAAATCCGCGCTGTAATGCTTCAAGGCTATCCCGGACCGGCAGGGGCAAGCCGGCCAGTGCGTCGGCGGTTTTGTTTCGCAACCAGTCCTGGAGTTTGCCGATGGCGGCCATTTGACGCCGTTCTATATAAGCCTGAAGCGCCGCCGGGCCCGGCCAGAACCGGTGGCGATCCATCGCAGGATAAGCCGAAAGAAAATAATGGGTGAAAGGGTGGTCAAGGGTTTCCCGGTCGCCCAAAATGGCAACTCGCCGCAAAAAGGCCTCCCAGGCGCTTTCCAATCGCCGGTAGTAGTACCCGATTTCCCGGTGGGGTTCCAGGTGAAGCGTTGGAAAATCGTTAATGCTGATCGCACCGGCCGGAACGGCGCTGACATATTGGTTGACCACGAGGTCGGCGGCCAGGTGGTAGATCCGGGTATTGGAATATTCAGGCTTTCTGTCGAAATGGCCGAGCAGCAGGTGGATCGCCTCGTGCTCCAATAATTGGAAAGCTTCTGGCGAACCGGAAGCCAGGCGATCCCCGAATGCGGGATTGAGCCAGATGCTCAATGGATACTCCGGGCTTTCTCCCAGGGCGATATCCGGGATCTGGCCGGAGGTGGATACCGGCAGTCCCGACAGGAAATGAGCATAGAAAGGATTCCGGATTGAAAACCTGTTTAAAAAGCCCGGGAAATGCGTTTTGACATCCGGCATGGTGCGGTGTAGGCGGGGTTGCGCAAAGCTCACCGGATTGTACGCCGGATGAAACTTTGCGCAACCCGCAATCGAAATTACTGCTTCACAACCTTTCCGCTGCCCCAAAGACCGCCTTGCTCGTCCAGCCAGCGGTAGAGGTACATGCCCTGCGGCAGGTTGGCCAGCGAGACCTGGAACCGGTGCTCGCCTGAGCTGAGCTTGCCGGGGTTGAATCCGTATACTTCGCGACCGGCCAGGTCCGTGATCCGGAGCCTCAAATCAGCGCCGGCCGGCAAGTCAGCGGTAAACGTAGCCTCGCCGGTTGACGGGTTGGGAAAAACGGCAAAAGTGCCGCCGTTGGCCGCTATTTCTTCCCGCACACCATCCGGCGCCTTCGGATAACAAACCTCGATGGCCCAGCTGGCCAGTTGCCCCGGTGCGCCCTGGTCAAAAACGAATAAGCGCCATTCGCCTTTGGCGCTGCCGCCGTAATAACCCGCAAAGGAGTCCAGCGGGCGGTAGGTGCCGCCGATGTTATACGGGCAGGGCAGCGGACCCGGGAGCGCCTCATTGTCGATGTTGAAATCAAAACTGCTGCCGTTGCAGGTTGCTGCGCCGACGAGGTTATAATTGGCGCCGTCCGGGCCGGTCAACCGGAAACTCAGGTTCCCGAGCGGATTGCCCTGGCCTTTGATCTCGACGATATTCATGTCCCGGATCAAGAGATCGTCCGGAATGGTCACTCTGGAAAAGATGAACGGAGCGGCGTTGAATGCTTTCGGCGTATCCGTTGCGAAAAAGCGGTCGCAGCGCACAATTTCCGTAAAGAAAGTATTGGTTGGGGTGTAGCTGCCGGCGCCGCAATACGGGTTGCTGCCCCTGACCCGCCAGTAATACCGCGTGCTGTCCGCCAGGTTGGATTCCGGCTCAAAGAACGGGTCTGTGAGGTCGGTGGCGGAAGCGACGATCTGCGTAAAATCGGGATCAGTGGCGATGTCAATATCGTAAAGGGTCGCATTTGTATTGGCATCCCACGCAAAGGCGATATCGACGGGAACACCGTTGGCGTTATCAGCCGGGCTTTGCACCTGAATGTTCTCCGGCGTGCTGTCAAAAACACGAAGGTCGACGCTGAACGGCTGTCCGAAACCGGCGGCCGTGATGTTGAAATTCAGGGTATAATCCCCGGTCGGCAGATTTTCGGTGCCGGTCAGGGTCAGGGTCGGGAATGCGGGCAGCATAAAATCGGCCGGATCGGTTGAGAAATTCAGCCCGGACGGTAGGTTATCCCCTTCAATGCTGAGCGTATTCTGGTATCCCTGGAGCGGGGCGATATTCAGGTCATAGACGGCATTTTCCCCGCCGCAGACCACCATGGCCGGTGTCGTTGCCGTGACGGCTACGCCCGGAGCGCCCTGGTCATTAATGGTGATGTTGGCGTTGTTGAGGTCAAAGAAAACATTGCCGGCGCCCTTGACCTTGATCCGGTAATTATTGCCGCTGATGCCTTCCGGAACCGTGATCATTTCATAACCGTCATTCGGCGTGCCGCCGACCAGCAGGATCGGGTTGTAGAAGTCGTCGGTATTGACGAGGTAGATATCCACATTGGCCGCATTGACGGGAGAGGCGGCGGTATTGGCCGGGTCCCATTGCACAAACTGGAAAGAACCGGCCGTCCAGGTCTCCGGCGTATTGCCGCTCAGTACCCTGAACGGGCCTGCTGCATTGGAAACGGTCAGCTGCATATTGTCCCAATCGACCCCGCCTGCGCCGGCGTGATTGTCCCGGACCGAGAGCCGGAACCGCAGGGTGCGGTTGTAATACGGCATGATCTCGGCAATGTTCCCGGTATTGGCCAGCAGGTTGGACAAGCGGGGGAATACCCTGACCGGCACATTGGCAAGCGGATAGGACCTGAATTGAGGGGCATTTCCCGTCGGTTGGCCCAGCTCCGTGCTGGCGCCGGTATCGTATTCTTCCCAGCCATAGCTCAGTCCGGTGTCCTCGGCATCGGTGGCCGAGCCGGTCAATTCAAACGGGGTCTGGATGGGGATGACCATGCCCGACGGGCCGGCTTCCGCCACGGGGGCTGTATTGTCCGTAACCGAAGTGGTTGCGCAACTGGCGCCTGCGGGAGCGATGATATAACTGGTCATTTCGGAAAGGCTGCCGCCGTGGAAATAGTCGTTGCTCTGGAGCTGTACGTTGTCCGACCCGCAGATCCCGGCATAGGCCATGATGGTGGATCCGCTGCCCGGTTCAAAGGCCGTTCCGGAGTTCCGGTTTCCTTCGCAGGAACCCATATTGCTGTTAAAGGTATGGTTGCCGCCGAACTGGTGACCCATTTCGTGTGCTACATAATCGATGTCAAAGGGGTCGCCGACCGGGTTGGAGGTGCCGGTATAACCCCGTGCCTTCCGGGTATTGTCGCAAACCGAACCCAGGCTGGCGATACCGCCGTCGGATACGTCAAAAACGTGACCGATATCGTAATTGGCAGAGCCGACATTGTTGTCGCAGGCGCCCTGGTTCTGGTTCATTTTGTTGGCGCTTCCCCCGGTGTACGGGTCAGAGCTGCCGTTGGTGAAGATGACCTGGGTCGTGTTGTCGATCAGCATCATGCGCACGGAAAATTCCCGTTCATATACCGTGTTTACCCGGTTGATCGTGGTGGTGATGGCTGCAAGGGCCTGGTTGACGGTACCGCCCTGAAAATTGGTGTATTCGCCCGTAGCGGCCTGGGCCAGGCGATAAATGCGGAGGGTTTCTCCGGTCAGCGGCGAGAATGCTGTGGTTTCCCCGGAAAAATCAGTGGATTCCGGCTTGAATTCACAGGTGAATCCTTCATCGTTGCCCGTGAAATCCCGCGTGAAGTAGGAGATATAGTAATCGCTGTGTTCGAAGTAATAAGGATCGATGAACCAGGAGCCTTCCGTTGTAAGCACCATGGCGTGAAATCCCTTGGGCGTCAGGTCGAAACGAATGTAGGCGGTCGGGTCGTCGATGCCC
Organism: Lewinellaceae bacterium; assembly: GCA_020636325.1. GTDB lineage: Bacteria > Bacteroidota > Bacteroidia > Chitinophagales > Saprospiraceae > JACJYC01. The sequence continues at coordinate 29,981 of JACJYC010000014.1, read as the reverse complement.
TTCCCCAGGTAGGTTTTGATCTCCGGAAAGCGTTGGGCCAGGCCGGGCTGCATGATCGGGGATTCGCATACGCGGAATCTGCCGATGCTGCCGTCGGGTTTGGGAAGGCCGAGGACGGGCCATTCCGATTGGGCTGTTCCGGAAAATTCCTGCGGGACATTGGCCAGAAAGGACCGCAGATCGGATTCGTCAAGTTTTACAGTTCGGTAAATATTGGGCACAATCACCCGTCTTTTTTGTTGTGCCGGTTCCTGGGAAGAGGCCCATGGGGTAATTTCGGTTGACTGTGAGAAGACGCTTATGGTGCATGCCAGAAGCAATAAGGTTTGGATCACTCGAATCATCGGCTGTTGTCGGTTTTGTTGAAAATGTGGACAAAGTTAACTACAATGGATGTTTTGGCAGGTTTTTAAGGTCCGGTTTTGTCGGCCCAAGGCTGAATTTAATCCGGCCTGTTCCTACTGCCGGGCCATCAACTCTTCAACTACTTTCGGGATGCCGGTGGTAGCGGGCTCGGCGATTACCCTGAGGTTGCCCATCAGGGACAATTCGTAATTGATGGAAGGATTGGGATCCACGTAATAGATCCTGGCGAAAGGCGGCGCGAACCCGACCAGGCCTGCCGCGGGATAGACCTGCATGGAAGTGCCCACTATAATGACCGTCTCGGCCAGTTCAACCGCTTCGGCGGCAGGCTCCAGCATCGGCACCATCTCACCGAACCAGACAATATGCGGCCGTAGCTGGGCGCCCTTTTCGCACAGGTCACCCAGGAGGATATCGCCGTCGCAATCATAGATCATTTGGGGGTAACGGGTGCTGCGCGATTTGCGCAACTCGCCGTGGAGGTGGATGATATGGGTGCTGCCCGCCCTTTCATGGAGGTCATCCACATTTTGGGTGATGACCGTGACATCGAAGTATTGTTCCAGTTGCGCAATGGCCAGGTGGGCGGCGTTGGGCTCAACCGTAAGCAGTTGACGCCGCCGTTGGTTGTAGAAATCCAGCACAAGGGCCGGATTGCGGCGCCATCCGTCCGGAGAAGCGACCTCCATCACATCATGGCCTTCCCATAACCCGCCGGCATCCCGGAAGGTCTTTATTCCGCTTTCGGCGCTGACGCCCGCGCCGGACAACACTGCGATTTTTTTCATCATTGGTCCAATAACTGATAGGCTTTGCCCAGATAATTGCAAATATCCCCGGCCGTGAGCGCCTCCTGGCTCAATTCGGCGGCTGCCAGGTCGCCGGCCAGGCCGTGGAGATAAACGCCCAGCAGGCAGGCTTCTCCGGCAGTGTACCCTTGCGCCAGCAAGCCCGCCAGGATGCCTGTCAGCACATCGCCGCTGCCGCCGGTACCCATACCGGGGTTGCCGGTCGAATTGAAATAACAATTCCCCTCCGGCGTGGCAATGCAGGTGAACGCTCCCTTTAATACAATATAAATACCCAGGTGGCGGGCCTTGTTGCGCAGCAGATCCAGCCGTTCGAAACTATTTGGTGTCGGCCCGAATAAGCGTTCGAATTCCTTGGGGTGCGGTGTGAGGATCGTATTTGCCGGCAGCCCCTCCAGCCAGCCGGGGTTTCTGGCCAGGAGATTCAAGGCGTCAGCGTCCAGCACCATGGGGAATTCAGCCTCCTGGATGAGCCTTCGGACCGCATTGCCGGTTTCTTCCGCTGTCCCCAGTCCCGGGCCGATGGCCGCCGCTTGGTAACCGGCATCCGGAAAAGGGCCTTTCAGTATATCGGCGCTTCGCTCCGCGTCCGCCATGACTTCCGGCAGAGCCGTCTGCATGGCAGCATATCCGCATTCCGGGATCCGGGCGGTCACCAATCCCGCGCCGGCTTTCAACGCCCCTTTGGCCGAGAGTACGGCGGCGCCCATCTTGCCGTAACTGCCGGCAATGATCAGGGCATGTCCGAAAGTCCCTTTGTGGTCGTGTTTGCGGCGTTTTTTCCGGAGTGCCGCTATTTCCCGGCGCAGGTTGAAATAATTGTTCGACGGCGTTTCCGCTGCAAAGCCGGCCGCCAATCCGATAGACCTGAACGACCATAAGCCCACCGCATCCTGGTTTTCCGCCATCAGAAACGCCGTTTTCGGGATTTCAAAACTGAGCGTCCACTCAGCCTGAATATGCGGACCTTCGGAAGGCTGGTCGGCGAAAAGCCCGGAAGGGATGTCGATCGCCGCGATGGTTGCTCCGGCCCGGTTGAGGTGTTCGATCACACCGGCCCAGAATCCTTTCAAAGGCCGGTTGAGGCCCGACCCGAACAGGCCGTCCAGTACAAGCCAATCAGGATGTATTTCCGGCAAAGGATCACCCGGATAGATGAAATGAACGCCTGCGCCCGGTATCAAACGCAACCGGTCCAGGTTGATCTGGTTGTCCTCCGAACGATCCTGGTTTTCCTGGCAGCAATACACCCTCACCTGATACCCCCGTTCGGCCAGCATTCTCGATGCGGCAAGTCCGTCTCCGCCGTTATTGCCCGGACCGCAAAAGGCCGCTACCTGCTTTCGGTCGGGCGCCTGTTTTTCGATCCAGGCGGCAAAAACCCGGGAAGCCCGTTCCATCAGATCAATGGAATCGATGGGCTCGTGTTGGATGGTATAGGCGTCCCATTGGCGGATTTGTGCGGCATTGAATAGTTTCATACCTTGCGTATTGGATCACAAAACGGAAATGTTCCGGCAATATTATAAATGAAAAACGAGATCGCCTTGTTTCATGGGATGAAAATAGTGGAACTTGCCGGCGTGCTGGCCGGACCGGCAGTCGGGATGTTCTTCGCTGAATTGGGGGCTGAGGTCATAAAAGTGGAAAACGGAGATCAGGGCGGCGATATCACCAGAAAATGGAAATTGCCGTCTGAAGACCCGGCATCGCCCGTCTCAGCCTATTATGCCGGCGTGAATTGGGGTAAAAGGACGATCAACGCCAACCTGGAGTCTGCCGCGGACCGGGAAGCCGTATCGGCCCTGATCCGGCAGGCCGATATCGTGGTCGCCAATTTCAAACACAGCTCTGCCAAACGGCTGGGTATGGACTACGCCTCCCTGGCGGCGGATAACCCAGGGCTGATCTACGCGCAGGTTGAAGGCTTCGGAGGGGAGGATGAGCGCCCCGCCTTTGATGTCGTCCTGCAGGCAGAAACGGGATTTATGTCCATGACCGGAGACCCGGGTGGCCTGCCCGCGAAATTGCCGGTGGCCCTGATCGATATCCTGGCGGCTCACCAATTGAAAGAAGGGGTGCTGGTGGCTTTGCTCAACCGCACGAGAACCGGTCGCGGCGCCCTTGTGCGGGTATCGCTTTGGGATGCGGCTATAGCCTCCCTGGCCAACCAGGCTTCCAACTGGCTGATGGCCGGGCATATCCCGCAACCCATGGGCAGCCTCCATCCCAATATTGCACCATACGGAGAAGTGTTTTATTGCGCCGACGGCAAGGCCCTGGTCCTGGCGGTGGGTACCGACCGGCATTTTGAAGCCCTCTGCCGGTGTGTGAACCTGCCCGACCTGCCGCAACAACCGGAATTTGCACATAATGCTGCACGGGTCAGGAACAGGAGGCAATTGCAGGAAATCCTGTCCCCTGTTTTCAAATCTTTTACCAGAAAGGAATTGATGGCCAGGCTTGACGGCAACGGCGTACCGGCGGGGCGCATCCGGAATATGGCGGAGGTTTTTGCCCTGGAGGAAGCCAAACGGCTCGTGCTGGAAGAAGATCTTCCCGATGGAACCCCGACCAAACGGGTCAGGACGGCCGTCTTTAACCTGGAATGCTGAATGACAATGCGGATAAAGCCAACAATATGCGGAAACTCTATCTGATCGCTTTGCTCTGTGCCCTGGCCGGTTCGGCCTTCGCCACCCATATCGTGGGCGGTGAACTGAACTACACCTGCCTGGGGAATAACCAGTACGAAATCACCCTGGTCGTATTCCGGGATTGTTACAACGGCAGCCCCAACGCCTATTTCGACGACCCGGCATCCATCGGGATCTTCGACCGGACCAATAAACTCCTCCAGGAAATCAGGATCCCGCTGATGGGCGACGATACCCTGAGCCCGGTATTGAGCAATCCGTGCCTGGTGGTCCCGCCCAATGTCTGCGTACACACCACGACCTATCGCACCGTGGTCAACCTGCCGCCCATCATCGGTGGCTACCAGATCGCCTACCAACGGTGTTGCCGCAACCAGACCCTCGCCAATATCATAGATCCGCTGGCAACCGGTGCAACCTATATGGTTGAAATTTCGGAAAAAGCCCTGCTGGAATGCAATAGCAACCCCAAATTCCAGCAATGGCCGCCGATCTACATCTGCGCCAATGAGCCCATCAGTTTCGACCAATCGGCCATCGATGCCGACGGCGACAGCATCGTGTACCGGTTGTGCACCCCGCTGACCGGAGCCGATCAGGTGAACCCTCAACCGCAGCCGCCCAACAACCCGCCGTACGCCCCGGTTACCTGGATCGACCCGCCCTACGGGGTATCCAATATGCTGAACGGATCGCCCGGCGGCGAGCCCCTGCAGATCGACCTGCACACCGGATTGCTGACCGGGTTGCCGAATACGGTAGGGCAGTTTGTCGTCGGCATTTGCGTGGAAGAATACCGGGATGGAGAGCTGATCTCCACGACCCGCCGGGATTTTCAATACAATGTGGGCGTATGCGGCGAGGCAACCGCCGCCTTTTTTGCACCTGAGATCCAGTGTACGTCCTTGACCGTCCAGTTTCTGAACGAAAGCCAGGGCGGGCAGGATTACATTTGGTATTTCAACGATCCGGCCAACCCCGGCGCCACTTCCACGGAAGAAAATCCGGCCTACGCTTACGCCGATACCGGTTTGTATACCGTCACCCTGATCGCTGACCCTGCGGGCAATTGCCGCGATACGTTTGAGCGGACCATCCACCTGCTGCCGGCCTCCCTGGTCGCCGATTTTTCGTATGAAGCAACCGGATGCAGCGATACCTTATGGGTGCAGTTCACCGACCTGAGTACCGATGCCGTTTCCACGCCGGTTGAATGGACCTGGACGGTCAATCCCGGCGGGTTTGTGTTCCATGAACAACATCCGCTGATCCCGTTGACCAAAAAAGGAACAGCCAGCGTCGGATTGCTGGTCACGGCCGCCAACGGATGTCAGGTCTACAAATCGGTGAATATCCCGGTCAACCTCATCGACGACCTGTTTCCGGCCGAGCCGGTTATCATCTGCCCCGGCGATGAAGCCAACCTGAATCCGGTTTTCAACCCGGATTATACCTACAACTGGTCGCCTGCTGCCGGCCTGGATGACCCTGGCAGTCCCAATCCGCTGGCCAGTCCGGATGAAAGTACCGTATACCAGGTAACGGTTACAGACCCGGGGTCGGAATGCGTGCTGGAAACCCAGGTGGCGGTCATTGTGCCGCCGTACCCCGACCTGTTGCCTGAGGATTCCGTGACCTGCAGCCCGGAGGTTTCTTTGGGCCTTCATTTGCCCGGCTTTCAGCAGGTCAGCTGGGCAACCAACCCCGGGTTTAATCCGCTGCTCGGTACAGGACCGGATATTCTCGTCAGCCCGCTGGGATACCAGCAATATTACGTCCGCGGTTTCGACGAATTCCGGTGCCCGGTCATCGACAGCATCGGCATCACCGGTAACGGCGTCAACCTGAAGGCCAACGAACCGGACATCATCTGCCTGGGCGCAAACGCCGTCCTGAGCGTTGCCAACCAGGACCCCCAGGATACATTGACGTACCAGTGGTCGCCGTCCGGCCCTATCTTATCCTCATTGGGCTATGCCGTAGTGGTGAAGCCCCAGACGCCCGGCGAGCAGTTGTTCACCGTGACGGCCACCAACCAATTCGGCTGCTCCGTGACCGATTCGATCCTGTTGGCCGTCATTGATACCGGGCCCCAGGAAGCCACCTTCACCGAGGTGCAGTGCGCGGGGTACGAGGTGATGTTCAACACCACAAGCGTAAACGGTCCGTTTTATATCTGGGCATTCGGCGACCCTGAAGACCCGGATGCCCGGGCAGAAGGGGCGGACGCCAGCCATACCTATCCGGGCCCCGGAACCTACCAGGTCATGATCTACCTATCCGAAGAAGCCCCTTGCCGGGACACCATCTTCCGGACGGTCAATCTCGGCGAACCCGCTTTCATGGCGGATTTCACCTGGGAGATCACCCATTGCTCGGATTCCGTTCAGATTGCTTTTCACGACGCTTCGCAAAGCGGTCCGGGCGGGATTACCGGCTGGAACTGGGACCTGGACAACGGCGTACAAGCCCAGTCGCCTGACACCTCGATCGTGTTGACTGCCGGTCAGAACCTTGAGGTGTCGCTTGCCCTGGAAAACGCGGATGGTTGCCGGGATACCGCCCGGCAGGTCATACCCGTAAACCTGATCCAGCTCACCCTGGCGGATACCCTGGCCAATTGCAACGGGAACGGTGTGGCCCTGAATCCGGGGGGAGATCCGGATCTCGTTTACGTGTGGAGTCCTGCAGCGGGCCTCGACGACCCTTCATCCCCCAATCCGGTTGCAACCCCCGATGTGCCGACCGGATACGAGGTGATGGTTTCGGATTCTGCCGGCCTTTGTTCCATCATGCGGTCGACCTATGTAAATATTCCGCCTTCGATCAGTTATGAGCTGGCGCAGGACGGCGTGATCTGTGAAGAGGATTTCCTGTTGTTTGCCCTGAGCAATCAGGATCTGGCGGTAACGTGGGCAACCGATCCGGAGTTCCAGTCGGTGTTGGGTACCGGAGATTCACTGCCGGTACAAGCCGTAAAAGAATTGAATCCGTATTTTGTCCGGCTGACCGATCCCTTCGGATGTTCGGTGGAAGACAGCCTGGTGATCCTCAACCGGGGGATCAAACTGGAAGTGGACGGCGTAACCATCTGTGTCGGCGATACGGCCCGGTTGACGGCGGTGAATTTGTCGAACTTTGTACCGATGTACCAATGGGGGCCTGCGGAGGCGATCCTGGAAGGGCAGGGGAGCGCTTCGGTGCTGGTCAGTCCGCCTGCAACCTCGGATATTTCCCTGCACGTTTCCAACGAATTCGGATGCGTGCTGGATACGCTGGTCGAGGTGAATGTATTCAATTTCAGACCGCCCCTCGCTGTCACTGCGGACCGGGACACGCTGGTCGGACCGGGAGAGGTGCAGCTGAATGCAACGGAAGACCCGGAATACACCTATGCCTGGACGCCCGATCCGGCTTTAAGCGCACTGGATATTTCCGATCCGGAGGCTTACCTGGCGGCGACCCGGGAATTCAGCCTGACCATCCGCAACAAGGACGGCTGTTCGAACCAGGCCGCCATCCTGATCGTGGTATTGCTGCCGGAATGCGAGGAGCCCTATATCTTCATCCCCAACGCTTTTACCCCGAACGGCGACGGATCGAACGACGTGCTGGCTGTGAGGGGTTTAGGCATCCAGGATCTGTACCTGACCATTTTCGACCGGTGGGGCGAACGCGTATTCGAAACCCGGTCGCAGGACGATACCTGGGACGGTACCTTCAAAGGTGAAAAACTCCCGCCGGACGTGTACGGTTTTTATCTGGAACTGACCTGCTGGAACGGGGAGACTTTCCGGAAGAAAGGGAATATTACCCTGTTGAGGTAATGGATATTCCCTTTCTTCCGGAGTTATAATCAAAACTTGTAATCCAGCCGCGCCGTCAGGTTGCGCGGGGCATCCAGCAGGGCTGGGCGGACAGCGTACAGCTCATTGGTCACATTGCCCAGGATCAGCGAAAACTTCAATCCATCGGTGATCTGGTAGGCGCCGCGGAGGCTGTGAACGGCATAGCCGGTTTCGGTCATCCGGTAGCGCGCCAGGCCGTTTACGATGAATTCGAAAATGGCGTCGATGGCCTCAATCCGGCTGGCGTATTGGGTTTCAAGGCCGAGGGTCAGGCGCTTGTACGTGGCCTGAATGTCGAGTTTGCCGGTATGTTTTGACCGGTATTTCAAAAAGTTGAGCTCGGAGGAAGAGTTATTGGCATTTCGTTGCCCCAAGGTGCCGGTTTCACCTGCGGGGATTGAAGAGGTGTCGAATTCCTGGAACTGCGGATCGATATAGGTGTATCCGGCGAGGATGCTGGTCTCCACATTGCCGATCTTGCCCTGGCCCACGATGGTGAACTCAATGCCTTTTATGATCGTTCCGCCGATGTTCTGGGACTGGAACTGGTTGAAGATCTTGCCGATATTGAATTCCATCATATCCTGGTAATGCATGTAAAACGCGGCTACATCGAAGAAGCCCTGCATGTTCAGCAACCGGAAACCCTGTTTCAGACCGAATTCGCCGGACCAGCCCGTTTCGGAGGTCAGGGTAGGGTTGGGGGTAATGTAAAAACCGCCGGCATCGGTAAAGATGAATTTCTCCGCTACGGTCGGGAAACGGTACCCCTGGCCCCAGGAGGCGCGCAGGTAAGTATAGTCGCTCACCTGATAGTTGGCGCCGATCCGGAAAACGGGCCTGGATTCCTTTTCCTCTGACGGAGGGACATCGCCGAATGAGTAGGTGAACCCGGGATTGGACAGCAGGTTATGCTCGAACCGGAAGCCCGCGGAAAGGTTCAGCCGGTCGAACAGCTTGTTTTCCAACTGGACATATCCGGCAAAATTCCGGGAGGTGAAGACGGTATCGCCGTACAATTCGGCTTCCACGCGGGTGCCTTGCGTGACCAGGCCCGCCGATATGACAAAATCAGAGCCCTTAAACCGCTTCTGGAACTGGTATTCGCCGTAGTACATGAACGACATGTTGGACTGCATGTTGTCGTTGTTGTTGTCTACGTAGTAGAACCGGCCGTTGACGCGGTGGCGGTTGCCCGATTTGTCGAAAAAGGTGGCGAACGGGTCGACATTGAAGCGGAACCGCTCGCGGGAGGTGATCGTGCTGGGCGCGCCGACGTAACCCATGGTATCGGTCAGCCAGTAAAAGTAGCTGCCGGATTTGCCGAGGTTGAAATTGGCAGCCAGGCCTGCGCTGGCCCGGTCGTTGAACCGGTAACGCGTGTTGAAGTTGAACCGGCCGAATTTCTTGTAGGTGTCTTTTCTGAAGCTTTGCTGATCGTACAGGAAAAGCCCGGTCACCAGGTCGAGCTTGCCCAATTTAACCCGGTTGCTGCCGCTGACGGCGGTGGCGTAGGGCGCTTTATCCCACCATTTCAGCCGCTCGTCTTCGGGGCTGAAATAGGTGGTATGGAAGGCCGAGAATTTGGTCACCGGCTTGGATTTGGCATAAGCCGTACGGACGTTGATGATCCCGTTGAGGGCCGAAGATCCGTACAGTGCAGAAGCGGCGCCTTTCACCACCTCCACCTGTTCGATGTTCTCGATGGGGACGTCATCCCAGTTGGGGTACCCGGCGTCGGCCTGCAGGATGGGCACATCGTCGACCAGCAGCAATACGCGGCTGCCGGCGCCCTGGGAAAAGCCGGAACCGCCCCGGATATTGGCCTGCCCGTCGATGACGGTGACCCCCGGTATCTTTTGAAGGGCTTCGTCCAGGGTCGGCTTGCTCGTATTTTCGATCAGGCCCGGTTTGAGCACTTCCAGGCTGACGGTGACCTCCCCAAGCGGTTTCTCGAATTTGCCGCTGGTTACCGTAGCCGTCTGCAGTACATTGACTTCCTCAGAGAGTGCAATATTCAATTCGAGGGATTCGCCGGCGGCAAGCGAGACGGACTCGGTATGGGGCGCATAACCCACATAGGAGAAAACCACCTGGAAAGTACCGGGATCGATTTCGATTTTGTAGGTGCCGTCCAGATCGGCTACAGCGCCTTTCGGCCCGCATTGAACATTGGCAAACAGCAGCGGCAGGCCGGTGCCCTGGTCGGTCACCACGCCGTAAACGGTTGCATTCTGTGAAAAAAGGGAAACAGCGAATAGGCTTTGAATAGCGCAAAGCTTGAGATAGGTCTTTAGTCGGTTCATACCTGCAATTTGAATATTTGGTCAATTAAATACAGGGCCGGAGAAATGTAGCTGTTTATGGGATCAGGCAGTGAGGAAACGCGCGGTACAAACGACCGGTGCTTCCGGTTGATCCAAGTCGCGATGTGAAAAGGGTGCTTGCCGCTGTAAAATTAGTGTATTTAATCTTTCGGAATGTGAAAACGGGACGGGTATTTTTTAACGTTTCAATCTTGCTTGCTGATAATCAGATGATTATTGGATCGGACCAGGCTCCGGATTGTACTTCGGAAGTCTTTTGGCGTTAATTTTAACGCTTTCGATCATCTATTAATAGCCAAAATAGCCTAACTTTCGGGCCATTCCAAGATCGTATTTTACCAAATCGCCTTTAATATGAAGAAATTTTTACTCTGCTTTGCTGTTCTGACCTCTTTCTTTGGACAACTGGCTGCCCAAAACTGCATGCCGGATCCGAACCTCTCCGATTCCGCCATTGTGTACCCTTTACCGTATCTGGATACACTTGCGGGGTCCGGTATTTTGGACACTTCCTGCGTGAACGCGGCGTTTCAAACGGTCATCCAGTTTAAAATTCCGGAACAAGTGGTCACCCAGTTCGGTACCTTCCCGATCAACTCGGTTGAAGTGCCGACCACCGGAGGCGTTTTGAATAAGCCCGCTTCCATGAGCTATGTCTGCAACCCGCCCAATTGTAAATTCCTGAAAAATACGACCGGTTGCATCGCATTGTACGGTACGGCCCAGGCCGGGGAAGAGGGAACATACGACCTGAAAGTAAATGTTACGATCCGGTCGACGCTTGATTTGCCTTTCACCCTGCCTGACGGGACCCTCGTAACCGGTCACTATTACCTGTTTGTCAAACCGGAAGGATCGGCCAATTGTACCGTTGTAGGCGTTGAAGAACCATACGCCGGCAGCCTGACTGCCTACAACCGCCCCAATCCGCTGAACGACTACACGGAGATCGTGGTGGATGCGCGCACCAGCGGCCAGTTCCGCTTTACCGTAACGGATCTGCTCGGCAAACCGGTCTACCAGAAGCCCGTTTACATCAATTCAGGTGAAAACATCATCAGCTTTGACGCCGGCAACCTGCCCGCAGGCTTCTACCTCTACGCGTTGGACAATGGTAAGGCCTACACCAGCGGAAAAATGCTGGTGAGCAGAAGATAATTTCAGTCTTCAGTGCTCAGTTGGCAGTCCTGCAGTAGCCCGGCCATTATTTTAAAGCCGTACTGCAGGACTGCCAACTGCCCGTTATCTGACTCCTAACAGCCTACTCACCATGAAGGCCGTCATTTCTATGAGAAAATCTCAAATCCTTTTCTTTGCCGCAATCGTTCTGGGCGGCGGAACGCTTACTGCCCAATCCGGATGCCCGGGTTGCCAGATAGGGCTTCCCGGCGGGCTGGCTGCCGATACGGTCTTTCTGTCCGCCGCCGATACCGGCCGGGCCGGGATTCTTTACGACAGCGACCTGAGCTTCCGGTTGCCGAAAACGACCGATCCGGTCCATGCCGTCGACCCCAGCGTGCCGGCGGGATTGACCATTTCCCACCTGACGATCTCTTCCGTGGTCAACCTGCCGCCCGGCCTGGGGTGGGAGGCGAGCCAGACCGAATTTGACCCTGCCGTACAGACCGACGGCTGCGTCAAGGTTTGCGGGACGCCCCTTCAACCGGGGGTATTTGAGGTCCAGGTATTCATTACCGCACAGGTCTTGTTTATTTCCCAGACCACTTCCTTCGGACTGACCATGGTGATCGAACCGGCTGAAACGGTTACCGAAGGATTCAGCATGGTCAATGCCTCTGGTTGCGGCGAGGTGGAAGTGTCGTTCCTCAACCAGGTCCCTTCCGGCGGATCCGGCGGGTTTGCCTACCACTGGGATTTCGGCGACGGCACAACCTCCCTTGACGAAAATCCGGATCCTCAGGTTTACGGCCAACCGGGCGCATATCCGGTCAATTACCGGGCTATTGTGGATACGGCCGGGTATTTCCTCTTCGGCGTATCCGTTGATGAAGTCGGCTGCAACGATTTCCTGGGCGGCAAGCCCGATCTGAAAGTCCGGGTATTCAACCAGGCAGGGGACGAGATCTACCTGTCCGCCATCGTGGACAACGCGGAGGTACCGCTGTTTTATACCTTTACCCTGGAACTGGAAGACGGCAATTATTCCCTCCAGGTCGTGGATGACGACAACGGCATCGACGGCGCGGACGACAATTGCGGGATCGTCAATTTTACGAAGACGACCACCGGTCAGCTGACCAATGACGAGCTCAAGGTCACCCTGAATATTTTCCACCAGGTGGACACGATCCGTTCGGCGGATACCGTCCGGGTATTTGCCCAGCCCGATCCGCCGGTGATTGCCTACGAATCGGAAGGGCCGCTGTGCGAAGGGGACCTGCTGACCCTCGTTGCCGATATTTCGGACCATATCCAGTGGTACCGCGACAGCAGCGCCATTTTTGAGGCCACCGACTCCCTGCTCCCGGTATCGGAAAACGGCCGCTACTGGCTTACGTACACCTCACCGGACGGGTGCATCAGCACCTCAGCCGAAACGGAAATCCAATTCGGCGCTGCCATCGAAAATGTCGTTTTTGTCAACCAGGACAACCTGCTTTCGATCTTCGACCTTTCAATCCTGCCGGAACAGGCCGGCATCCAATGGCAACTGGATGGCGTGGAGATTGCCGACGCCAACGATCCCGAGTATTGCATCGCCCAGACCGGCGTGTATGCGGTCGTCATCACCGATCTGGCGACAGGATGCCAGGGCAGCTATTCCCGGGCGATCACCTACAACCCGAATTTCCCCAATTGCATGACGCCTGTGCGGGACCTGCCGCCGGGTATTTCCGGGTTGTCCGTCAGTCCGAATCCGTTTTCTGACCGGCTCCGGCTGCGGTTTGATGCCGAAACCGCCGGAGAAATGCAGCTGCGACTCACGGCAGCCGACGGGCGACAGGTAGTTCGGGATGTTTATCGGGTCTTTCCCGGAGAAAATACGCTGGAACTGATCCGGGAGGACCTTCCTGCCGGGCTGTATTGGCTGGCGTTTGAGTGGAACGGGTATTTATTCGGCAAGCCCGTGTTGAAGCGCTAAGCTTTGGAAAAACAGGCTTATTCCCGGGTGATTTTTTATTTAACCGCAAAAGAAACAAAAAAAACTGCGAAGGACGCCTCATCGCGTTTCGATGTGCAGAATTTCAAATCCGGGAATCGCCTCCAGCCCGTCCACTTCTTCCAGGTAAACATCGGCGACGACGGCCTTTAACTGGCGCAATTTGGCTTCGGATTCCGTTTGCCGGATGGCGATCTCCAGGCCGGCCGATTCGGAAAAATCCTGTGCGACGATGTTGATCTCAAGTTGGGACAGGCCGTTCATCACCCGGCTCATCAGGGCGTAATCAAAATTGATGCGGTAGGTATTTTCAACGATCCTTGTGATGACCGCTGCTTGCGAAAGGGCGTCGGCTGCGCTTTGGCGGTAGGCGTTGATCAGGCCGGAGGTGCCGAGCAGCGTGCCGCCGAAATACCGAACGACCACAATGCCGACATAGGTCAGCTCAAAGCTGTCGATCTGCCCGAGAATGGGCCGGCCGGCCGTGCCGCTGGGTTCGCCGTCGTCGTTGGCGCGGAAGGCGTTGCCGTCGAGGCCGAGGCGCCAGGCGTAGCAGTGATGGCGCGCTTTGACGTGTTCTTTTTTCACCTCCGCCAATCGCTCCTGGAATTCCTCTTCCGACCGGATGGGGAACCCGTAGGCCAGGAACTTGCTGCCGCGGTCGCGGAATTCTCCCAGGCAAGGTTCCTTCAATGTTTTATATTCGTCTTTCACAAGCGTTACTCCTCACCTGAGCGGGCGTTGTATTGGATGCCGTTCTTTTCCGGGTCGTCGAATTGCGCCCGCCGGATCCGGATCACCCCCAGATCGGCTTCGGACAGGATTGCCCATTTCCGGGTCAGGATTTTGTCCAACTCCTGCCGGATCGTCGGGGCATCTTCCCAATAGCTGACATTGACGTCGGTGATATCGTCGAGTATCCTTTTTTTCAGGTCGTTGAGTTCGGGATGGAACAAGTTGTTTTTGGCGAAGAGGGCATCCGCTTTTTCCAGGATCTCAAAATGGTGTCCCTGACCCAGCAGGCTTTTGCCGCCGTAATCCCAGGTTTGCAGGAACCAAACGGGATAAAAATATTCGATGCTGTCTTCCGGGAAGCAGGCGATCATGACCTCGATGAAGGCGTCGTCTTCCGGCTCCGGGGTCTTTCGGGCTGCGGTCAGCCATTGGGTATAGTCATTGAACAGGTACCAGGCCGTCCCTTCGGCGACCAACAAGGGTTGGTATCCGCGGATGCGTTCGCGCATGAAGGTAATGTCCGGGACGGGAAAGGTCACCAGTTTGGCGCCCAATGCATTGGAAATGGCCAACCGGAGGCTGTCCCCTTCGCGGTAAGCGGCAGCAAGGCCTGCGGCATCGGGGATTTGTTCATAGGTCCGGTTGAATTGCTGCAGGCTGTCCAGCAAACCGGCGCCCAGCAGGGCCTGCAGCGATTTATCCTGCCGGAAACGCCTGACGGCGGAACTGTCAGCGCCGATCGGCATCACATCAGCGCCATACACCCAGGCCTCCAGGCTGTCGGGGCCGCCGACCCTGATCCAGGGTTCGTCGAACGCAGCACCCTGGTATTCGAGGTGGGTGAGGTTGTCGCTCACCTGACCGAGATCCCGCAAGGGGGTATTTTCCTTCAATTCCAGCAGGCTTTTCCCATCCAGGGTAGGGGCGTCCCGGAGCAGGACTCCGTTCCGGACGGTGGTCAGGTCAAAATGTTCTTCCTGGCCCGCTTTTTTTCCGCAGGCAGCAACCAGGAAGGGGAGGAGCAGCAACAAAATGGCATTGCGACGAATGATCATGGCGACGGCTTTCTTTGGTTCCGGATGTCCGGGGAGAAATTTTGAGCTGTAAAGGTAAAAAACAAAAATCCCCTTCCCATGGGCGGAAAGAGGAATTTTGCGGGCCGGAACAGCATGTTTCAGCCGAGGTATGATTTCAGCGTATTGCGATTATACGATTTGCGGAGTCTGCGGATGGCGCGCTCCTTGATCTGGCGGACCCTTTCGCGGGTCAGGTCGAACAGCTCGCCGATCTCTTCGAGGGTGAGCGCTTTCTGACCGTTGAGCCCGTAGTAGGCGGAAAGGACTTCCATTTCCCGCGGGGAGAGGATGGACAGGCCTTGTTGCACCTCTTCCCGGAGGGATTGTTCCATCAGGTGGGAATCGGGGCTCATGTCGTTGTCGCCGGTGATGAGGTCGAGCATGGTGGAGTCGCCTTCTTCGCCGCTGAGCGGTGCGTCGACGGAAACATGCCGGGTGGTGCCTTTGAGCATGTTCTGGACTTCTTTGGGCGTCATTTCCAGCAGGTCGGCCAGTTCTTCGTCGGTCGGATCGCGTTCGAACTCCTGGTAGAAGTGGGTAAAGGCTTCATTGACCTTATTGTAGGAACCAACCTTGTTGAGCGGGAGGCGAACGATCCGGGAATGTTCTACGATGGCTTGCAGGATGGACTGGCGGATCCACCATACGGCGTAGGAGATGAATTTGAAACCTTTGGTCTCGTCGAACCTGCGGGCGGCCTTGATGAGGCCGACATTTCCTTCGTTGATCAGGTCGCTGAGGGAAAGGCCCTGGTTTTGGTATTGTTTGGCTACTGATACGACAAAACGGAGGTTAGATTTGGTCAACCGTTCCAATGCTTCCTCATCGCCCTGTTTGATGCGGCGTGCCATTTCGGCTTCTTCATCTGCCGAAAGCATGCCGATCTTGCCGATGTCGCTGAGATATTTATCCAGCGCCAGGCTTTCCCGGGTGGTGATCTTATTGGTAATCTTAAGTTGACGCATGGTTTGGGATATTTACAAAACCCTAATTAATAATACGATATTACGGCTGAAAAAGTTGCTGCCTGCTCATAATCAAATACAGGTAATGTTATTCAAAAGTTCCCGGTTGCAGGGCATAGCTGTAAAAAAAGCTTCGCCACCGCATGGCCAGAACGCCCAGAATGGCCTCTTTGACGATTCCTTTGGACATTTTGGAGATCCCTTCGACCCTGTCTGTAAAGGTAATAGGAATTTCTCTTATTTTGAAACCTAAAGAAAAGGCCGCGAATTTCATTTCGATCTGGAACGCATAACCGACAAACTGGATCTTGTCCAGGTCGATGGTGGAAAGCGTTTTTCGATTATAACAAATGAAACCGGCAGTTGGGTCGGCGACCGGCATCCAGGTCACGCAGCGGACGTAAATGGAAGCGCCCAGCGAGAGGAATTTGCGGTCAAAGGGCCAGTTTTCCATTTTGCCGCCGCGGACGTATCTGGAACCTATGGCGACGTCGGCGCCGTTCTCGCAGGCTTCCAGCAGGCGGACCAGGTCCCTGGGGTTATGGGAAAAGTCGGCATCCATTTCGAAGAAATAATCGTAGGATCGCTCAAGGCCCCAGCGGAAGCCTTCTATATAGGCTGTCCCGAGCCCCAGTTTACCGGACCGTTCGATCAAAAAGAGCTTGTTGGGATACCTTTTCTGGCAATCCTTGACGATGGCGCCGGTTCCGTCCGGAGAGCCGTCATCTACGATCAGCAAATGAAATGGCCGTTCCAGGGCGAATACCGTCTCGATCATTTTGACGATATTTTCCCGCTCGTTGTAGGTTGGAATGATAACCAGATTTTCAGCCAAGTATTCGATCAATTAGTGCGCTCTACCCGGGGATCAGGCTCTGTTTCTGCCGATCGGGCACGGAAACCGAACCCCCTCTCATAGGGAGACCAGGACATTGCGCGTTGTTCTCAAGTTACTTCGTAAGCGCCAAATATAGGCTAATTTTAACTTTAAAACGCAGAAAATTGTTTTTTAGAGGTTGCGTTTTAACGGCAATAACCTTTTTTTCTACAAGCCGCACATTTGAAACGACCAACCCTGTACAATAATATGCGATTGAATATAAAGAGTTTTTTTATTCCCCTGGGGTTGCTTCCGCTCCATTTGAGCGCGCAAGGGCCGGTTACCGGCTTTTTCCCGGAAGGCGGCGAAACGGTCCTGGCGCTGACCCTGGCGGATGAGCGTTTCGACCGGTATAATTTCGGGGACGAGCCGCGCGAGGCGGTGCAACGCTCCGGGTCCGTTTCCTTTTTTATGGAACACGGCCTGCGGGACCATACCAGCCTGATCGTCACCGCGCCGTACATTTGGGTGGATGCCGATGACCGCGGATTCCAGGACGTGTCCGTCTGGTTGAAATACCGCAACGGCTACCGGGAGTCCGGGGCGGCCAAATGGACCACGGCGACCGCCGTAGGCCTGAGCTTTCCGATCGCTGATTATCCCACGATGAGCAGCAACCCCATCGGGCAGAAGGCCACCTATTTCCAGGGCCGGCTGGTGGTTCAGTACCAGGCGCCCTTCGGTGTGTTTTTTCACCTGCAGAGCGGCATTGATTTCCAGATCATTCCGACCGTCCGGCAGGCGATCCCGGTTTTGTTCAGGGCAGGGGCCGGCAGCCGCATCGTATTTGCGGAGGCCTGGCTGGAATACTACAATACCTTGTCCAACGGAATTGACCAGACCCTGGCCGCAGGAGAGGGTTCTGACTGGCTCCGGACGGGCGGAACCCTGTATTTCACGATCACCCCCGCTTTCGGCCTGTATGCCAACGGCGCTTTTATGCTGGGTGGGCAGAATGTGGGCCTTTCAAGGCGGTTCGGCGTTGGATTTGTTTTGCGGATTTGATATGGACTAGTTGTCAGTTGTCAGTTGTCAGTATCCAGTTGTCAGTTGCCAGTTACAAGCATCCAGCATCTAGCATCCAGCTACAAGCATCCAGCATCCAGCATCCAGTTACAAGCATCCACCACGCCTCGGCGTGGCAGTTACAAGCATCCAGCATCCAGTTACAAGCATCCAGCATCCAGCATCCAGCAATCCTCAAACCAAATCCTCTTCCTTCCACCGTTTATCCTGTTCTTTTTCCAGCTCTTTGAGCTCCATTTGTTCGTTCAGGTCCAGGCCTTCGGGTTGTTTCTCCATCCGGATGTGCAATTCGCTGCGGAGGCGTTTGATTTCCTTTTCCAGTTCTTCGCTTTCCCATTCAGGGGTAAGGGCGTTGTTGGAGGCCGGAAGCCCGAAGACGTTAAAATAGTGGATGAGGATGGCTACGCCCCAGGGGAGCACGGGAAAGAAGAACCACCAATTACCGGACTCATCAAAGGTGAGGACATTCATTGCGAGGAAAAACCCGGTGACAGCGATGAAGGCGCCGAAGTGTTTGTAGAATTTCTTTTTGGCCCTCACCCGCTTCTGAGCCATTTTTATCACGCGATCGTCATCCATAGGATGTGTTGAGTTTTATGGCAAATCTAAGGGTTAGGCGGGATATTTCAAAATGGAAGGCAGCCCGGGGGCTTGCAGCCGGTACCTAATATTAGGGATGCGGCAGGGGTAACAATGGGTAAAAGCGTTGGATTATGGGCGTCCGGTTTTCATTTTAGGCGGCAAGTCGTAATTTGCGGGGTTTCTTTTTTTGCTGCCTTCAGGCCCGTTGGCCGGGGGCATTTTATTCACCTCCAATGACAGGCGCATTGGCAAAATTTTACCTGATAATGAAACTCGCCAACACTTTTTACCTTATCGTGCTTTTTGTGTTTTTAACCCTGGGCGGCCGCGCTCAGGCCGGCTTCGGCCGCATTACCGGGACGGTCCACGACCAGCAGGGATCGCCGATTGAAAATGTCAGCATATTGTTATCTCCTTTGACGCGAGGCGTTGTCACTGATGCCGACGGGCGATTTGAATTCGACAGGGTTCAGGTGGGCCGTTACGTTCTGGTGGTCTCTCACCTGTCTTTTCAGGAACAACGGGTGAACGTCTCCGTTGGGAAAGATGAGACCGTCACCCGGCAGCTGACCCTGGCGCCGGCGCTCCAGAACCTCAGTGATGTGGAAGTGGTGGGCAACCGCACCTTCCAAACGCACGGCGTGCTGCCCGAAGTTGAAGGGACCAATATCTTCGCCGGCAAAAAAAATGAGGTGATCAACCTGCAGGGGCTCGACGCCGACCTGGCGGAAAACCTGCCGCGCCACATTTTCTCCAAAGCCCCGGGCATGATGGTCTGGGAAATGGACGGCACCGGCAATCAGGTCGGCGTGGCGACGCGCGGACTCATCCCGCACCGCTCCTGGGAACTTCACGTTCAACAAAACGGCAACACGACCAATTCCGACCTTTTCGGCTACCCGGAAAGTCATTACAACCCGCCGATGGAAGCCGTGGGAGCCATCCGGCTGATCCGGGGGTCCGGCGCCCTGCAATACGGCCCGCAGTTCGGCGGATTGCTGGATTACGAGATCAAGCAACCCGATACGACCAGGGAAATTTCCCTGGAAACGGCGCAAAGCGCAGGATCGTTCGGCCTGTTCAGCTCTTTCAACGCGGCGGGCGGCAAGGTGGGCAAACTGACCTACTACGGCTACTACGATTTCCGGCGGTCGGAAGGCTGGCGCGAAAACAGCGACTACCATTTCAACGCCTGGCACGTGTCGCTCAAATACGACCTTGCGCCGAAAATGAGCCTGAGCGCCGAAATGTCGCATATGACCTACGTGAACCACTTTGCGGCAGGGCTGACCGATGAGATGTTCGAGGCCGACGCCCGCCAGTCCAATCGCCCCAGGAACTACTTCAACCCGACGATCTACGTGCCCGCGCTTCACTATTCCTGGCAAATCGCCAAAAATACCCTGATCACGGCCAGGACTTCCGCTATTCTGGGCGAACGGAACAGCGTTCAGTTCATCACCCTGCCCACGGTCAACGATACCATCAACGCGGCTACCGACGCCTATAATCCGCGCCAGGTTGACCGGGATTATTACCACAGCTATGCCGGGGAGTTGCGGCTGATGCAACATTATAAGCTCCTGAAAGGCGAGAGCCATTTTTCAACGGGCGTGAAATACGGCAACAGCCGGACCGTGCGCAAACAAAAAGGTAAAGGGACCACCGGTTCGGATTTCGACCTTTCGCTGATCGAACCCTACCGGATCGACCTGGTTTTCCGGACCTGGAATTATGCGTTCTTTGCGGAGAACGTATTCAACCTGACCAAGCGCTTTTCGGTTACCCCGGGATTGCGCTATGAGGTGATCAAAACGGAAATGAGCGGCGTGATCAAAGACCTTCCCGGTTTGGACCTGCCCTATAAGCTGAACCGGAACGTACCGCTGTTCGGCCTGGGGCTTGGATATCAGCTCGGCCATTCCATGGAGGCTTACGCCAACTTCACGCAAAACTTCCGGCCGGTGCTCCACTCCGACCTGATCCCGCCGACGGACCTGGACCGGATCAATCCGGACCTGGAGGATGCCAAAGGCAATAACAGCGAGATCGGGATCCGGGGGACCCTCAGGGACGTCCTCCAATTCGATGTCAACTATTTCAGGCTGCAATACGACAACCGCATCGGCACGCTGATCCTCAATGACGCCAACGGCCCTTATTTCTTCCATACCAATATCGGCGATATGGTCAACCAGGGCGCGGAATTTTACCTGGAATTCCATCCGCTCAACCTCTCCGGCAACCATTCCGGTGCGAGCGACCTGTCGCTGTTCACCTCAACAGCCTATAATTCGGCCTTTTATACCCGGGGTACGGTTTCCGTTGCCGGCGAAAACCGGGATATCGACGGGAACCGGGTGGAAAATGTGCCCGAATGGATCAGCCGGAACGGGATCACGTACCGCTACAAGAAGTTCTCGGCTACGCTGCAGGGGAGTTATGTCAGCGATAATTATTCGGATGCCCTGAACACGAAGGCGACCGCTACGGGCGTGAACGGCGTGGTACCCGCTTATTTCCTGACGGATTTGAGTTTCACCTGGCGTTTCCTCACCAGCTACAGCATCCGTTGTTCGATCAACAACATTACGGACGAGCGTTATTATACCCGGCGGGCAACCGGCTATCCGGGGCCCGGCATTTTGCCGTCGGACGGGCGGAGCTTTGTGGTATCGGTTGGCGCCAAATTCTGACCAATCAAAACATTCGGGCTTCGGAAATTCCGGCTGACGACCTTGCGGTCGGGCCGGGCTTCCGAAGCCCGCAATTTCAGGACCCAGGTTGGGCAGGCGCCCTGATCAGGCGTATTGGCCGAGCTTGTCGAGGGTTGCGCTGTCCGGCTGGATCAGGCCGTTGCTCTGCGTGTCGACCTGGTGATAGCTTTGAAACTTTTTGATCGCGGCGCCGGTCTTTTCGCCGAAGAGCCCGTCGACGGTGAGTTTCGGACTGGGCCCGCCCTCACCGGAGGGGACGCTGTTCAGCGCTTGCTGGACCTTTTTCACATCCGTTTTCCCATTGTTTCCGCCGTTTCCGACCGACTTGGAAATGACCACGGGATTGCTTTGCGGCGTTCCGCCCTGGGATCCCGAATTGTCGACCAGGCTGATATACGGCGCGGAGGCATAAGCGGTGTTGGCCACCGTGATCATGAAATTTTCCCATTTCGTCAGGCTGGAGGTTGTGCCGATCCGGTAGTAGAGGCGGCTTTTGCTCCTGAGTTTTTGCCAGACCGCGTCCGGCAGCTGGAAGGTGTTCTGGGTCAGCCGTCCGTTATTGCCGACGGCGGCGTCGTTCCAGGTGGCGTAGAAATTATTGGCGTTGCGCTGCCCGCCGTTGGCCTGGTAATCGAACAGGAAATTATCCGTGGCGATTTCGACGTAGTAATAAGGGTTGGCCCCTTTGTAGACGGAAAGGGTAGGGGCTTCGCTGTTTCTGCCCCAGGAGTTCGGGCCGGTGACGTTGGGGTTGGGGTCGGTAGTGTCCTGGGCCGGAGCTGTGTCGCCGTCATCGCATCCGGAAGCGGTTGCCGTTCCGATGGTAAAGGGTTTTTCCCGTTCAAAATCGGTATTGGAGGGCCCCAGCTTCATGAAATTGGGGGTTTGATATTCCGGCATCCGGGACAGGATTTCCTCATGGAAACTCCGGTAATTGCCGCCGAATGCGCCGTTGTTCCAGACCTGGAGGAGTTTGCCGGTGAAATAACCGTTATCGTCGCCGTCGTAGCTGTACTGGTTGTCCTGGCATCCGGAAATGAGGATCAGGTTGGCGTCAATGGGGTTTTGCGCCTTGCTGCCGCAGAGGTTCTGGACGGTGGCGTAAAGGTCTTTCCGGTCCATATAGTCCTTCATATTGACCTCAAAGGGGATAAACCTCAGGGCCGGACCGGTCTGTTTTGCACTTTTTGAACCGGATCCGCTGCCGGGATAATTGCGCATCATGCTTTCCGACCGGGCACGCAATTCGGTGATCACGGCATTGGCTTCCGGAGAATCGAGTAAATCGCCGGAAGGTACGGTCCGTTTGGCGGCGGCCTGGTTGCGCCGGTTCCGCAGGAACATTTTGACGATGGTTCCGCTGTGGCAACTGTCCGAGATCACAATGATCCGGACGCCTGTTTTGAACTGGGACCATAGCCGGTACAATTCGTTATCGATCACTTCCCGGTCGTATAACACCCAGGTTTCGTCAAAACCGTCGGATTCATTTCCTTCCTCGTCGGGGATCTGGCCGCCGTGGCCGGAGTAGGAGATGAAGAAGATATCGCCGCTCTGCAGGGCTTTGGCCGCGTTTGAAATCTCGCTGATGACTTTGGCTGAAGTAGCTTCGGCATTGGTCAGTATGGTGGTGCTGAAATTCCTGCTGGCGGCTACCGCTTTCATGTCGTTGGCGTCATTGACGCACCCGGCGAGGGCGCCGTCCCAGCCGCCGTAGGCATCCGGATCAACGTAGTTCAATCCGATATGCAAAGAAATACCTTTTGCCATTTTTCGATTATTTTAATTGTTCTATTAAATCACTTGATTTCAACTGTACGGTGTTTCCGTTGTCCATCAGCGACCATTCCTGCCAGTCGTGGATGGTGGGGCTGCCCTGGTTTTTCATGTACACCAGGGGTCTGTATTCGATTATCCTGGAGGCCAGGTAATTTGTCAGGGGCATGATGATGTTGACCTCTCCGCTCTGGGCGTCTTCTTCCAGCACAAGCGTTCGCGCCTGGTCCTCGCCGGTCCCTTTTAGCCGGGCATAGATCTCGATCCTTTCCACGCCGAGCGGAGGGAAGTTGAAAGGGGCCAGGAAAATCACCTGGCAGCTGATGTCTTCGATGTAGCTCCTGATCTCCTGGAGCGTTGAGGCCTGGCCGGCGGCATGGTAAACCGGGCAATAGGTCATTCCGGTGTCCGGATCGGATACTTCCAGGGATTCGCCCTTGGCCAGGTTTTGTTCAACCGGGATATCGCCGGAATGAACGTGGCCGGGGGCGTACTTGCTGATTTTCGAGACCGCCACCGGTTTGTCGATCATATTGGTAAGGGTCAGTTTATCGCCATTTTTTTCCACTTTGACGGGGCCTTGTCCGGGCGGGCCGATAACCTGGTAAAGGTCGGCGGAGAGCAATGAGGATGCCATCATGCCGTCACTGAGCCTGAAGGTCGCCGAGCCGGATAGCGAACCATTCTCCAGGATGCTTTTCAATAGCAAAAGGGACGAAATATCGGTGCTGAATGAAGCCTGGAAGCCGCGATAGAATGCGTAACAGCTGCTGACGGTGATGGCCGAAGGAAGCGACCACTGGAAGGTCATATCCTGCGGGATTTCAGAAATCATCTGTACGGACGGCTCGTAGGCGGTGTAACTGCGCAGGTCGTTTTTCAAGGCTTCCAGCACAAATTCCGGAATGTCAGGATCCAGCGTGATGTGCACAAAACACTTGCTGTTGTTGAGATTTACCGCATCGATATTGGAATACAGCAGGATGCAGGGCCGGTAGGCCTTTTCCGGATCCACCAATTCCTCATTGTCCGCAAACCGGGTTATCTTATACTTTTTCGGGAGCGCCATGAATTGATTGGGCGACTGCGCCGATTTGTAAACCGTCAGGTAGTCGTTCCTTAACTCAGGGATCTCCTGGTACAACATGAAAGGGATTTTCCCCAGCTGATAGGGTTCCTTGCACCCTACGATGTTCTCCATGCCGTTGTTCTCTTCGACATAAAACGCATTGTACAAAGCGCAATTGAAAAAGACTTCCACCTCCGTTTTGTTAACATAGGTGGAAACGGAATACGAATATTGCGCGAACAGGGAAGCCAGCTTGTTGGTCTGAGCGACCGGCGTCAGGGTTCCCGACAAATGGGTGTATTTATTGATGATTGCCGCATTGAGGGTGATGGCGGATGGCGCAGCCCGGGTCCCGGATTTTTTTGCCGGTCCGCGGTCCTTAAAGATGAAATCCCCGTCGGGCAGGACCAATTTGTTCTCCTTTGAATCGAAGAAAACGTCGATCTCTCCGGGCGCCGACCTGGCATTGCTCAGGGTGGCCAGGCCGGTCTGCTTGTTACCCGCCATCACGGCGAAATTGGTGGAGAGCGTTCGTTGATAACCGTCGAAGGAATAGGATATTTTCAACAGCAATTTTCTGCCGGGCTGGAAATCCTCAACGGAAATGACCCCGTAGCATGCTCTGATCCAGTCGTTGGTCAGCCGGAACGTCAGCATTACCGTTTCAGGATTCAGGGTTTGCACTTCCGAGGCCTGGATCAGGGACGTTTTGGGAGAGCCGTCGCTTTGGTCGAGGAACGGGATCTCAAGGTGGTAGTTGATATGGGTGAAATGGACCGGTACGGCTGTTCTTCCGGCGCCCATAGCGCTGAGCGCATCCTGGGTGGCTTTCGATTTTGAAAACCTCAGTTTCAGGCGCACTTCCCCTTCGAGGATGGGATTGCCGCCCAGGTCCGATCCGATCTTTCTGAACAGGAATTTGAAGTTATTGCCGTCGGGCGACTGGCCCAAATCGGGCGGCACAAGGTCGATTTGGGGCCGGTACCAGATTTTTGCACTGTCTTCGATATCCCGCCAAACCGGACTTTCGGAGCTGTCCACAATCGGCAGGGATTTGGGTTTCTGGTTGGTGGCGGTTGCCAGCTGCATGTTCTGGATCTGCCACATGCTCCCGTAGGGTTTGTACACGGTTGAATTGGCCAGTACGACGCTCAGCGTGGCAGGCTTGTTGTATCCCGGGTTGGTGAACTGGGCCAGGCTGGCGACCATATTGCCCGTGAGGACCGATCCTACCGCTGAACTCCCGGCTCTGGCCCGGGCAGCGCGCAACCGGACCTTTACAGGGCACGGCAGATATTGTCCCTCGCGGGCGTCGAAGTACTTCAATTCGATCCGGGAAACGGGAGTGGTAAGTTTGTTTTCAAGGAAATTTTTGCCCAGGACTGCGGCCATCGGGAATTCGGCATGCAATTTCCGCTCTTCGCCGGTCGCAGGGTCGTAAAAAACGGCAACGCTTTTTAAGAACAATCCGTACTCCGGGGAAAGCCCCTGAAAGATCCGGACCAGGGCAACAGCCTGATCCCTGTTGAGCGCAGCCGATATGGATCCACCGGGCTCCTGGCCGACAAATTCGCCCCGGCTCAGGCTTGCGGTACCGCCCGTTTTATCCTTCGCAATCAGTTCCGTACGGAGTCCGCGGACAAAAAGCGGTTCCAGCGGACCATCGACTTTTTGTTGGAGCCGATCCAGCGCATCCGCAGGGAGCGCGTGGGTCAAAACAAGCTCAAGGCTGCCTTTTTCCGTCAATTGGAGCACCTGCTGATCTTCCGCAACCGGCATTCGCTCCAGGAACAGCGTGAACCCGGATGATTGCTCCGGCCGGGTGTCATTCCATACGGCCCTGGGCAGGAACGACAGGTAGCGGTACCCCGCAACTCCGGATTGCAGAGAAGCCGGTACGAGCATTATGCAATACGTATCGCCCTGCTGACCGGTGATCTTTTCGAATTTGATTTTCTGGGTTGTTTTGTCCTGGGAATCCATGAAGGTGGCGTTAAACATGAATGAATGGAATGGCCGGGGGACGGGCATTGCGCTGCGGTCCCCCGGATTCACGGGTATTATTCCAAATTCCAGTTGGTCACTTCGATCTCCTCGTTCTCTCCCGCCGATCTGGCAGTATCGGCCGGCGGAGCGGTTGTTGCAGCGCCGGCGGCCGGCGGCACTTTGGAGGCGCTCCTGGCCGAACCGGCGGCGTCGGTGGCGCCCTCAAGCTTCCAGGTCCCTATTTCGAACACTTCCTCTGCGTCGTCTGCCTGGTTTTTACCCCTGGCAGGGGGTGCGTCGGCCGGTGCTGCCGGGGTTGCGGGTTCTGTCGCGGGGGGCGTATCGATGGTTCCGGCAGGCGGTGAGGCCGGTTGGGCCGGGGAGGTGATTTCCGGGTTGTAGGTCCGTTTCACCGTTACGCCTTCGTCGTCGGGATAAGGCAGGAAGATGGAGATCGGGCCGTTGCCGGCGCCATCCACCCACGGGCCGGTCCATTCCATCCCTTTGGAGAAGAAGCTGCCTTTTACGATGCACCTGACCTGGTACTTGAAGTAAGGCATGAGCGTATCGTCGCCGGAGAAAATGGACCAGAATCGCGGTTTTTCCTGATCGTCGTAGTTCCAGGCGAGTTTCACCGGCGGGAATCTGCTGATGTCCCTTCCGCTTTCATCGACTGCTTTGAAGGTAACCTCCACTTTCTGTTTCGAATCTTCGAGGTAAGCCGTCATGTCGATGGGGCCTATCCGCAGTTTTCCGGCGGAATCCGCCCGGACCTCCAGGGTTACATCGTCCATCAGCGTGCCGTGATCTCCCGGGTCGAGGTCGATCACGTTCTCCTCGATCTGGATCTGAACGAAGGGATTCTCGGCCTGGTCGGGGGCTTCCATCATATGGACCTTGCGCTTGACATAGGTCTTGTCGGCTTTCCAGCCCTGGGGCGGATTCTGGACGTCTGCTTCCTCTTTCTGGGTGATGGCGAAATTCCAGCTGAAATCCGTGGGTTGGGACTTGTTGAATTCTTTGCCTACCCACATGAGTTCCCCTTTGGTATTGGGGTAACCCACCTGTGCGGATACAAAGGCCACGGGTTCGCCGGCCCAGTTCTGTTCCGGTTTCGGCCAGCGGACGACGGGTTTGATAACCCTGCCGATCTTGCGGGGCCAGTCGTCGAGGTACACGGAGGTGAAGTATTTCCGCTCGGATGCCGGATTGTCCTGGATGGCGTCGTAGATCCCTTCGAGGGTTCCGCCGATGACATCATCCTGGAGGTAGGCCATTTGCCGTTTCTCGTGGTAGGAGAGGTTGACGCTGGCCTGATCCCGGCGATATTTGAGGGCCAATCCGGCGCCCCAGATGCCGAACAACCCGCCGCCTGAGGAAGCCTGGGCCGCCTCAACTTCCGGGGCCGGGCCGAAAATGGCGCCTTTGGCCTGTTCTTCGAAGGTTTTGTAAACGAGTTCCGTTCTTTTTTCGATGTACTCGCTCATATCCTGGGCGCCGGGAATGGTAGGGTCTACGTTGACCTCCACCTCGATGTCGCCGCTGATGCGCAGGTTGTTGAATTCGGCTTTGATATCGCCGGAGAACCAGAGATACCGGCCGGTGGCGTGGGCGGAGAAGTGGTCAAAGATCCGTTTCCAGTTGCCCTTTATCTTGATCTCCACCAGGGGCGCCCAGAATTTGATCTTCAGGGCCTGTTGCACAAAAATGGGCGAATAGGCGCCGTGGAAGGCCTGCCACATGATCGCGGCCGGGTAGGCGCCGACGAGGGCCGAATAGGCGTTGCGCCCCATCGGATCGATGGATCCGTTGCCCTGTCCCTGGAGGTTCCAGAACCAGGGTTCGAGTTCGCCGCTTCGGGTGCGGCCGAAGTTCCGGGCGCTGAATCCCCGCCGGGTGATCATGGGCGGGACCGGGTAATTCCGGAAGGTTTGCAGGGCGTACCGCGCACGCTGCCCGTCGGGGCCTTCGGCGGTACCGCCGGCGGTTGCCGAATTTTCCGGCATGGGGACCGAGCCGTCGGAATCGGGCGACAGATTGGAGACCATCGTGACATTGGAAACGATCGGCACCGGACGGAAAACGGGCCTGACGTTGCTGCGGATGCCCCAGAAGAAATCGGATTTGCCCTGGTACATGTCGATGATCTGTTGCTGTCCGTTCTCCAGGATATAGTTCGGCGGGGCCGAAGTGACGGTAAAGGACAAGACCCCGCCGGCCACTTCCCGCTGATCGCCCGCTGCAACGCCGACCGTCGTATCGCCTGTTTGCACGCCGGCGAACCGGATCAGGTTGAACATCAGGTCGCCGTCCTCGCGGCCGTCCTTTCTGGCGATTTCGACGGCCATCGGCTTGTAGTAGAACACAGGCGGTTTGCCTTCTTTCTGAAGGGCGTCGTTATTTACATCCGGGTAATAGGTCAGGGAGTATCCGTCTTTAACAATAGGCTGGACCCCGCCTGCGGCGGTAGGTCCGATAGCTGTGATTGCCATTTTAATGATTTTTTGGTTTAATAAAAAATGGTCTGACTTGTCTGGTCACAGTAACTTGAATATCCGGTCGAAATCACCTTCGTCGATCAGGTACCTGACCACCTCGGCGATGGTGTTCATTTCGCAGTTCAGGACAAAAACCATCCCCTCCACCCAGAAGTACTTGCCATCCAGGAATTCGCCGCTTGCCCGGTGCCGGGCAATTACCTTATCGAGGTTGCCGTAGCTGTAGAAGGAGGCCGCGTAGAGATTGCCGTCGGTCATTTCGACGATAACGTCCGTATTTTCTTCCCCGTAATTGATGTCCGGTAGTCCAAGCTTTTCAACAGAAAGGTGAATTTGCCTGATTTCATATTCCATAATTGTTTCTGTTGATATCGGAAAGCGGACCGTCGGATGCCTGTTTCATTCAGCGCAGGGCTGGTATTTCCTGCAATTTATGGCGGGAACGGGCGGGGATAAATACCCGTCCTACCAACGGCAGGAGCGGGGTATCTATCGGTAAACGGCGTGTAATTAACGGCGGGCTAAATATGCCGGATCAGGTTGATGAAATCCGCCCGCCGCCTTCTGGATACCGGGATCTGGGCGTTGTCGGCCATTTCGATATAGCCTTCGCGGCGGTATTTTTTCATATAGGCCAGGTTGATCAGGTGGGATTTATGGGGGGAAAAGAGCCCGAACGGTTCGAGCAATCTGACGAATTCCCCGATGTTGTAGGAACTGACGATATTGGATCGCTCAACGGTGACGATCTGGGTGCACCGCTCCAGGCCCTTGCACCGGATAATATCCCTTACCCGGATGAAATCGTAGCCTTCCAGCGTCGGGATACCGAACATTTCGTCCTCCGTAAGCTTTTTATTTACGTCCAGCAGCAACTTCCGGGCATAGGCGTATTCTTCTTTTTCCCGGACCCGCTCCCGGGCTTTTTGAACAGCGGACAGCAACTCCCGGGGTTCTATGGGGTTCACCACAAATCCGGCCGGGCAAAACCGGATGACCTCGAACGCCATATCCCTGAATTTGGCGATAATGATGAACGCCAGGTTAAAATCGCTGATCAGGCGCAGAAAATTAAAAACTGCGGAATTGGTTTCGGGAATGGTGATGATGATGAGGTTGGGAGAATGGTTGCGGATCAGGCCGGGAGCCGAATCCAATTCATGGGTTTTCGCTTCGACCCGGATGTCCGGACAATACACGGAAAGGAGCCCTTCCAGGTGGTCGATTTGCGGGGTTTCCGGGTTGACGATCAAGGTATTAAGAACCTTTTTCATTTTTAGTTTTTTTGGGGTGCAATAAGTGCGAACAAGCCTTCGGCTGACCATATCATGGCGATACAGCGCCCGGAACGGTGAGAAGCGCCGCGATGGTCGCTTCATGCATTCCTTCGGACGAAACGCTTACAGATCAGATCAATGACCTGATTGTTCCTGAAAATCAGCCGTTGTAAGATTTAAGCCTTGTGCCTCAGGAGGTGCTGAGGAGGAAAAAAACAAAAAGAATGATCGCCTGCCTGGCGGCGGCGCCGGATTGGGGAAAAATT
>JACJYC010000013.1 GCA_020636325.1 Lewinellaceae bacterium | reverse complement strand
CAACTTATTGCCAAACGCACCAGCGTTTATTCAAAACACGTACTTCACCCTAAATAAACCCTGGTTCGTATAAGCACCCAATAGCAGAAAAACCCCTTCCGGAAGAAAAAGCATCTTCCGGAAGGGGCTTTAGCTATGATGAATTCCTTGCATTGTGGGTTATATATAAGGCCAGGTTAACTCGCCAAATATACTCCCGTTCCAAGAATAATCCAAGAAATTTTGCAGGTTTAATTCAAATTTCAAGCGCATCAATCGGACTTTCCAACTTGTTCCAACCCTTCTTTGTAATATGAGTATATAGCTCTGTTGTTCTGGAACTCTCATGCCCCAAAAGCTCCTGGATGTACCGCAGGTCCACACCTTTTTCTAAAAGGTGCGTAGCAAATGAATGCCGCAAAGTATGGACCGTAGCATATGGGTTAATCATTGCCTTTTCTTTTGCTGCGCCAAATACTTTTTGCACGCTCCTCCCACTATACTGCCCGCCGTCCTGCCCCTCAAATACCCATTCAACCGGCTGAAAAACCTCAATGTACTCCTGTATGCGTCCCCAAACCTTCGGCGATAATAGGGTACACCGGTCCTTTTTACCTTTTCCTCCGTAAACAAAAAGCCGTTTTTGCTCAGGTTGAAGGTCAGCCAATCGCAATTGAACCAATTCATTCAGCCGTAATCCTGCGGAATAGATCAACATGAGGATGCATTTGTGCTTGAGATTGTCGACTGACCTCAAAAGCCGACTCACTTCCTCTTCTGTCAAAACATGTGGCAATTTGTTGGCTCTTTTGGGTTGAATGAGTGCCCGGACCTTTTCTAATTGCCCTGCACATTCCGTATAGTACATTTTGATCGAACTCAGGATCTGATTTTGGTGGGATTCGGCAATTTGTCTTGTTTTGATCATGTGCAATACGTAACCGTCAATTTGATTCCTCGTAATGTTTCGCGGCTCAACATCATTATAGAACCTGATAAATTGCCGGAAACAGCTTTTATAGGTCTTCACCGTCCGCCAACTATACCGCTTCAACAACAGCACCTGTTCCAGTGCCGTCACTGCATCCTCGTATTTCGCCGGTTCAAACCGTTGCTTATCTTCAGAGAAATTCCTTTTTGGAACTTCCACACGTTCTGGCAAATCAGCCCCCGGTTCAAACGTCCAATCCGCCGCATCTTTCAGGTATTTCTCTACAAACCGGACCGAAATCTTCGTCAACGGCACTTCCCACGATAACAACTCCGGATTCCACCTGCGTCCATGCATGTTCTTTACAATGCTCAGGTGGGTCGGCAACAGGCTTTTTGGAACCTGCAACAGCAAAACGCCCGGTTTATCCGGATGCCTGGAAACTTGAATGCGGTCCTGGGTATTTATATCCGTTTTTCCCACCTCCAACACTGCTCCACTCTGGCAATTTTCATTCCCCGATAACCCGGATTCGACCGAAATGATAATTTGGGCCTCCGAAAACAATCGTTTGAACTGCTCCCAACTCTCGGATGCATACGGCAAGTGCCAGCATCTGTGTTCAGGCGACCACCGGGCCCCCGCAATCTGTTTCATCTTGCCGGGAATATCCGGATCGTATGCCTGATTGCGAACAGCTATTCTCTTGGCATTCTCTACTTCAATGAGCGCGGTTTGTATTTCCATTTTTTCCAAATTGATCAGCACTTAAATGCCTGCTCTCCAACAACAATAAACTATCATAAACAACAAACAACAACAAACAACAACAATACCCCCAAATTAACCCCTATACCAATCAATACCCGTTTATCAGCCGTTTAATGCCGTTTGTAACCGGCTGCAATCGATTATCTATTGCGAAGGGTAGAATGAACTGGCCATTGCCCATCAACAAGGAACCTGAGCAAAAAGGGTAAACTCGCCAAAGCCAATAGCCCCCGGATTTGAATGCCCCGAAGTAAAATCCAACCATCACCCCGCCCCCGCCTCACCCCATCCCCCGCCCCCGGGGGTATACATCACCACCCGGTCGCCGGGCTGCGCGCTGCGGCTGTCGATACCGCGGAGCTCTTCCGTTTCGCTTCCGGGCCGGATGAATACCTGGCGGCCGCATAACCCCGGGGCGCCGCCCGCCATACCGTAAGGCATTTCCTTTCGGTGCTGGGTCAGCACGGTCACTTCCACCGGCGCCAGGAATTCGACTTCGCGGACCAGGCCGTCGCCGCCCCGCCAACGGCCGTCGCCGCCTGAGTTTTTGCGCAATCCGAACTGCCGCAACCGGACCGGATACCGCCGCTCCATTTCCTCCGGGTCGGTGATCCGGGTATTGGTCATGTGCTGGTGTACGCCGGAGCGGCCGTTGAAGCCAGGCCCCGCCCCCGCTCCGCCGCCGATGGTCTCGTAATACCCGAACGTGTCGTTGCCGAACAGGAAATTGTTCATCGTCCCCTGGCTGCAGGCCGACAAGCCGAGCGCTTTGAGCAGGGTATCCACCAGGCGCTGACTGGTCTCGATATTGCCCCCCACCACAGCCGGGCAGAATTCGGGGTCGTCGGAAAAATCGGGGTGCAGGAAGGTGTTCTTCCCGAGTTTGATCCGGACATGCTGCATCAGGCCCTCGTTCAGCGGAATGTCTTTCCCCGCCAGCAGGCGCAAAACGTAAATGACCGCGCTGTACACAATGGCGATGTTGGCATTCAGGTTGCCGGAATGGACCGGTGCCGAATCGCTGAGATCGATCTCCATTTTCCCGGCCTCCACCCGGATCTTCACCCGGATCGGGCTGCCGTCATCCATTTTTTCTTCCGCTTCAAACGACCGGCCTTCCAACGCCCGCAGCGCTTCCGCCAGGGTGTGGGCCGCGTAATCCTGCAAAGCGGCGGCGTTGGCTTGCATCCGAGCCAGGCCGTATTCCCGCTCCATTTGTTGCAGGGCTGCCACCCCGGACAGGAGCGCCGAAAGGGCCGCATTCAGGTCCGCCAGGTTTTCCCGGGGCGCCCTGGAGGGGAAAGGCCCCGAGGTCAGCATTTCGCGGATTTGATCCCACCTGACCTCGCCCTTGCGCGCCAGATAGGTCGGCGGAAAGACCACGCCTTCTTCTGTCAGACACCTGGCTTCCGGCGGCATGGACCCCGGACGTTTACCCCCGATCTCGGCGTGGTGCGCCCGGTTGATCACATAACCGATGAGCCTGCCGTCGTCGGTGAAGGCGCCGCAAAGCAGGGTCAGGTCGGGCAGGTGCGACCCGCCGTATTTGGGGTGATTTACCAGCAGCACGTCGCCGGGTCCGACCGGGGTGTGCGCCAGGGAAAGCCGCGCGCAAATGCCCAGGCTGCCCAGGTGGACAGGGATATGCGGCGCATTGACCAGCAACTGACCCGCCGGATCCAGCACGGCGCAGGAAAAATCGAGCCGCTCCTTGACGTTCACCGAAAAGGCGGTTCGCTGCAATTGAGCGCCCATCTCTTCGGCAATGGCCGTAAACCGGTTGGTGAACAGCTCCAGCTCGACGGCCTTTTTGGCCTTTTCAGGACGGCTTCCGGCCTGTCCGCCCTGGCTCGTCATGACCAGGTGCAGTCCCGGCCGAAAAACGGCTTCCCACCCTTGTGCGACAAAGGTGGTGGAAGTCGGGTTGGCGACCACGGCGGGCCCGGCGATTACGGCGCCTTCCACCAGGTCGTCCCAATTGAAAACCGGCATCTCCAGGCCGGTGATCCGGTTGGGGATGCGCGCCATGGGTTCGGGACGGTATTCTTTTTCAACCGGGTCTGCCGGTAATTCAGGCGAACCGGTTGTTGCCACCCACACCTTGAGGCTTTCCACCTCGATCACCACATCGTCGGGGTAGTGCCCAAACAGGCGCCTGTATTCCGCTTTAAATCCGGCGCCAGGATCTTCTTCCGGGTTGTAAGCCAATTCGAGCGCACTTTCCTGGCCTTTCAACCGGAGGTAGATCAGGCGCATCTTCGTTTCGGTCTCCGCTTCCGCAAATCCTTCTTCCGCCAGCTGCTGACGGCCGCCATCCGCCAATTCCTCAAACCAGCCCGCCAGCTGATCCCGGCATTCGTCCAGGTTGCGCAACACCTGCTTTTCCATCAGCCGCTCCACCCGGGCCTCCCCCATCCCGTAAGCGCTGAGCAGGCCGGCATCGTACGGCAGGATCACCGTTTTCACCCCGAGCAAGGCCGCAACCTTGCAGGCGTGCAATCCGCCGGCGCCGCCGAAGGCCATCAGGGCATACGCGCCCGGGTCAAAACCTTTTGCGACTGAGATCCGGTTGATGGCCGCCGCCATTTTCTCGTCGGCGATCTGCTCGAAGCCCTCCAGCAGTTCCGCCTCGGAATACCTTATCCCGGTTCTTGCCAGGATATCCGCCTGCAGCGCGTGCAATTTTTCGAGGGCTTTTTCTTCATCGATCGGAATGCCCATGGCAAAGGGCGCCAGTTTGCCCAGCAGCAGGTTTACGTCGGTAATGGCCAGCGGCCCGCCGGCGCCGTAGCAGGCCGGTCCCGGTTCGGCGCCCGCACTTTCGGGACCTACACCCAGTTTTTGCCCGTCGAAATGACAAATGGAGCCGCCGCCGGCAGCCACCGTTTCGATGGCCAGGGTCGGATTCTGCATTTCAATGCCGTCGATCCGCGTGAGGTACCGGTAATCAAACCGGCCGTCATACCGGGCCGTATCGGTGCTGGTGCCGCCCATGTCGAAGGTCAGGATACGGTCATATCCGAGGCGGGCTGCCATCGCCGCCGCGCCGACCATTCCGCCGGCCGGTCCGCTCAGCAGACTGTCCTTGGGCCGGTAGTTGGCCGCAGGGATCAACCCGCCCCCGCTGGTCATGACCAGGAGCGATGCCTCCCCGGGCAGGCCGGACCGGACGTTGTTCAGGTACTCGTCGAGCACGGGCGACAAATAAGCATTGACCAGCGCCGTTTGCGCCCGCGGTACGATCTTGATATTGGGCGACAGTTGGTGGGAGAGCGATATGTAGCGGGTCCCCATTTCCGCAATTCCGGTTGCAATGGCGTTCTCGTGGACGGGGTTCCGGTAGGCGTGCAAAAAAGCGATCGCTACGGCTGGGTGACGGATCTCGGCGATCACGCGGGCAATTTCCGCCTCCGTCAGCGGGGTCAGCACGTTGCCTTCGGCGTCCAGCCGTTCGTCCACTTCGATCACCTGTTCGTACAACAAATCCGGTTCGGGAATATCCAGCTGGAACAGGCCGGGCCGCTGCTGGGTACCGATATACAACAGATCGCCGAAGCCGCGGGTGACGATCAACGTAACCCCGGCGCCTTTTTTTTCGAGGAGGGCGTTAGTGCCTTTGGTCGAACCCAGCCGCATATCCAGGGGCGGCAATGGGCGGTCCGGCGGCGTTTGGGTCAGGAGCCGGGTGGCCAGAACTGGCGCTTCCTCCCCGGCGGTTATTTCGATCTCCACCGGCAGCGCAAATGCCGGGTCCTGATCCAGCCGGATGATCCGCTGATCCGCATCAAAACCGGCGACCAGGGCAACAGTCCTTCGCTCGCCGACCCGGATGACCCGGTAGCCGCGCAGGGTTTCCGAGGTTGCCGGCCATTTGCAGTCAATTGAAAAAAGGCCTTCCCCCAGGCGGCCGGTCAGCCGACCGCGCAATTTTCCGCTGCTGAGCACTTTCAGCCGCCTGATTGCTCCGTCCGGTGTCCTGCCGATGCAATCGGTGAAAGTCCCGCCGGTATCGATCCGGACCTGCCATCTTTTATTGTTCCCGTTCATTTGATCGTCTGCTTGAGCCTGGTCGCTAAGATGGGGCAATCGGCGGAAATATTATAGCGGGAAGAGCTCGCCACCAGGAGCTAACTGAAAAAAATCGCCAAAACAGGTAATTCTATAAAACATTAAATGTCAAATGCTTATTCAAGGTGCAACCCTTTAATTCAGCAAAACGCCTGCTCCGACCAGCTCAAAAGCGCCGGAAAATTGTAATGGCGCGCCCTCTCCCGCAAGCCTAATTTTGACCCAGGTTTTGGCCAAAGACCCGATCCACATTCAACAACCTTTAAAAAACATGACCATGAAAAAGCTGAATATGATCCTTTTGATTGCCTCGGCGGCCTTCTTGCTGCTTCCGCTTTACGGCAGGGCCGGAGATTGCGAAAAACTGGGAAAGGACGCGGATAAGTTGAAAAAAGAAGTTGAAAAACTGGCGGATGAGGCCGAAAAACGGAAGGGCGAAGCAGATGACGCCGCTGCCGACCGCTCCGCCGCGGAAAGGAACCTGGCCGATTACCTCAACAATCCGACAGCGCACGGCCCGGCCGATCAGGTCAGGCGCAGGACCCGGGAATTGCAGGACGCATTGAAACGGGCCCAGGATAACCTCCGCAAAAAACAAAGCGAATACTTCGACAAACTGGGCGAATTGAAAAAGAAGCAGCAGGAATGGCTGGACAAACTGGCGGAACGCAGGAAGAAATGCGGCGAAGAAGGCAAGGATGACGTCGTCCCGGGGATCGAGCAGGACCTCCGGGAAAACAAGGACAAACCCGGCGAAACCCAGGAAAAGATGGATGAAATGACCGATGCCGAAACCGGCCGGTACGACGAAGAATTGAAGAAAAAAGAAGGCGAGTCGGAACAGGATTATCAGCGCCGCCTGACCAAGCTGTACGAAGACCTGCTGAAGAAAAAAATGGGTAAGCAGGAGAAATACTGGAAAGACGATTTTTGGCAAAAAGTGCTCGAAAAGGTCATCGAAAAGATCAAGCAAAAACTGAAAGAAAGCGAAGAAAGGACAGGTGGCGCTTCACAGGGTGCTTTGCCGCGAGACAACAACCGGGAGCGGGAATACGTCTTCGGAGAGCCCAGGTTTACCGGCGGCTTTATTGCAGGCTTCCCGGCGCCTTACAAATTACCGGATGAATTTACCCGTTCGGTGATGGAAGACCTTGGGCAATCCGTTTATGAAAACCCGGAAACCTGGGGAAAACTGTCGGAAAGCCTGGGCGGCGAATTCTTTTTCGGCCATTTCAGCGGACCCGGCGAATTCACGAACAGGCAGGCGCATTCGGGTTTCCTGTACGGCGTACAGGGCGGCGTCAACCTCACGGGCCGCCTCGACCTCATTGGCCGGGCGAGCAGGTGGCGGCAGTACCGTTCCGCGGAATTTCCGGTACAGGTCATCGATTCCGAGAAGGGTGAATCCCGGTCGGTGACCGGCCAACTGACGCAAAACAGCAGGATCTTCAGCCTTGATGCTATTTTGCGGCACCGATTCGGCAACGGCCGGTTACAACCTTTTGCCGGAGCAGGTTTCAGTTTCTTCCGGGCCCGCATTCAACCTGGGACCGCTGAAGTAGCCGGTATAGGCTGGCAGGTCGGAGAAGGCGGCAAATCTTCCGGAACGGCGGTTATCGGGCAAGGCGGTGTGAGATGGCTGCTCAGTTCCCATATGGCGCTCAGCGGAGAATTGAACGCGCGTATGTACCGGGGCGACGCCCGTTTTAGCGGGTTATGCGGACTGCATTTTAATTTTTAATCGAAAGGCTGCCTGTCGTAAGTCGTAAGTGAATTCAACATAAACTTACGACTTACGACGGAGCTTTCGCGTAAGGTTCCCTGCCTGTAGGGCCGGTATGTGATTGCTTCAAACCGGCAACATCCGTATCGGTCGATTCCGAACCGATCCTAAATGTGAATAGAATGGATTTCAACCGGCGTCGCAGATCTTCCTATTCCGGCCCTACAGGCCGGTGGCTTACGTCGTTGCCGTGGCGCTACAGATATGGCGATCCTAACGGACCGCTGTACTGGGCAGCTCAATCAGGTGGAAAGGCTTCGGTATTGCGAATACAAATCGAAGAAGTCCATTTTTGTTATGCGAAAGGGCCGTTACGACTTACAACTTACGACTTATGACTTACGACTTATGACTTACGACTTATACTTACAACTAATTACTTTTAGCCTTCTCCAGTTTCCGGTCCGCTTTTTCAGCTTTGGCGTCGGCTTTTTCGGCCTTTTTCTGGGCTTTCAGGGCGTCGGCGCGGGCTTTGGCGGCTTTTTCCTTGGCCTCGGCGGCTTTTCTTTCCTTTTTCGCCATTTTGACCTCTGATTTCGCTTCCTTGTGTTTGGTTTTCAGGTCGCGATCGTCATCCTCTTCCTGGTATCTGGCGCTTTTTTCCTTTTTGTTTTCGGCGGAGGCTTCCTCGGTGTTTTCCTTCTTTTTGAAGAGGGAGGAGAAACCGTCCTTATCCTTGTCCTTTTGCTCTTTTTTGTCCGTTTTATTTCGGGATTCCTGCCCGTATGCCTGGCCTGAGAATGCGACTAATGCAAAAATGATCAACAAAGCTGAGATACGCATGGTCTTGATTTTTTTGATAAGAGCAAAACGCATAAAAACCGGATTTATTGAAAAGGGACATAAGGGAATGCCGCGCCCTTTTTAAAATCCGTACGGTCCGACGGGAGGATCAGGCACCCTGTAGCGTCGGTCAGCCCGGCGAGGTCGCCCGAGCCGCCGCCGGGAAAAGGCATGGCGATGAGTTGCCCCTCCGGATCGGTTTGCGCATTCACCAGCAAAAAATAGGTGAGTTCGGGCGGGAAACGGAAATCCGCCCCGAGGACCGCGTACTGAGGTTTCGGCGCCAGGCCCAGCGAAGCATGCCACCAGGCTTTGAAATAGACCTGGGTGGAGATGAAGGATGAAACCGGATTGCCGGGCAGCGCAAATACCACCGCACCGCCCGGTTTGCGGCCGAACCAGAGGGGTTTGCCCGGTCGCTGGGTGACCTTATGGAACAGGTTTTCAACGCCGAGCTCGGTCAGCACCGACGGCACATAATCGTATTTGCCCGCCGAAACGCCCCCGCTGAGAATGACGGCCGTTTGGGTATCCAGATAACCGGCCAGTTTTTCGCGGATCACCTCAGGGTCGTCCGGCAAATGATCGGTAGCGGCGGGCAGGCCCCAATCGCTGAGGACGGCCTGCAAGGTATGGCTGTTGGAACGGCGGATCTGGTGCGGAAGCGGCGTTTCCTCCACTTTTACCAGTTCATCCCCGGTAGACAGAATAACCACCCCGGGATGCCCGGACACTGCAAGCGCCGGTTTCCCGACGGTAGCCGCAATCCCGATCTCGGCCGCGCGGATGAACCTGCCCGCCGGCACAATGACCTCACCCCGGCGCCTGTCAGAGCCTTGCACGTGGATATTCAATCCTTTTTTGATCCCGATATCCCCGGGTAAAACGGCAAACTCGCCTTCCATCTCCACGTCCTCGTAGCGGATGACCGTGTCCGCATGTTCGGGCAGCATGGCGCCGGTCATGACTTCCAGACAGGCTTCCGGGTCGTTGAGGACCATTTGAGGCGCCCCGGCGGCGGCAATGCCTTTCACCTGAAAGCGGCGGCGACCGGCGGCAAAGGCTTCATGCCGGATCGCGATGCCGTCCATGGTCACGCGGTCGAACGGCGGAAAATCGCGGTCGGCCGTTAAAGATTCCCGGAGCAACCGCCGGAGGCTTCCGGCCAGGGGAACCTGTTCGGCGCCGAGATCGACGGCCTGGCTGCGGACGATCCGGAGCGCTTCTTCTACTGTAATCATCTGTTTTGAATTCTTCCCGCATAAAAAGCAGGATAATACCGGTTAAAAGGGCGAATTTCGTCAGAACTTTATAAACCTGATCGGATTTGAGCTTTCATTCTACCCAAAAACTTGGCAGGCCCGGCAAATTGCCCTATTTTTCCTTTTCGAAAAAACCAACACGACATGCACATCCGATTCACAAAGATCCAAAGCCTGTTTTTATTGGCGAGCCTCCTGCTGGCGGGCTGCAAGCCGGCCGGCGCGCCGGACCAGGGGGCCGAAGAAGCCGCAACGGCCGTTTTCACAGCCAACCCGCAGCCGGTACCCGAGCAACCCGTTGAAACCCTGCCGATCGGCTCGCCGGCGCCTGATTTCAACCTGCCCGCCACCGACGGCAAATTTTACACGCTCGGGGATTTTGCCGATGCCCAGGTGCTGGTCATCGTGTTCACCTGCAACCATTGCCCGACCGCCCAGGCCTATGAGGACAGGATGAAGGCGATCGCAGCCGAATACAAGAGCAAGGGCGTGGACATGGTCGCCATTTCGCCCAACAGCCCCCTGGGTTTGCTGTATGAAGAACTGGGGTATACCGACCTCGGCGACGATTTTGAGGATATGAAGTTGAGGGCCGAACACAAGCAATACAACTTCCCCTACCTGTATGACGGAGACAACGAATCCGTTTCCCTGCAATACGGGCCGGTCGCTACGCCGCACGCTTACGTTTTTGACAAAGACCGCAAACTGCGCTATACCGGCCGCATCGACAAGGTGGAAAAACCCGGCGGCGCCAACGGCGAAGACCTCCGAAACGCCATTGATGCGGTTTTGGCCGGCAAGGAGATCGCCGAACCGGCTACCAAGACTTTCGGCTGCTCCACCAAATGGGCCTGGAAAACCGAATACAAGGTGAAAATGGAAAAGGAATGGGAAGAAAAGCCGGTTGACGTGGCCAAACTCGATATCAAAGGCATTCAGGACCTGATGAAGAACGAAGGCTCGGACAAATTGCGCCTCGTCAACGTCTGGGCAACCTGGTGCGGCCCCTGCATCCTGGAATACCCCGAATTCATCGTCCTGCAGCGGATGTACGGCGCCCGCAGCTTCGAATTCGTTTCGCTCTCCGCCGACAAGCCCCAGGAAGAGGACAAGGTGCTGGCTTTCCTGCGCGGGAAATATTCCGCAGTCCCCAATTACCTGTACAGTGAAGAGGACAAATACGCCCTGATCGACGCCGTCGATAAGAACTGGGACGGCGCGCTGCCTTATACGGCTTTGATCGAACCCGGCGGCAAAATAGTCTGGAGCCATCAGGGATCCGTTGATTTCATGGAACTCAAGCGGGCCATTGTGGAACATCCGATGATGGGGAGGTATTATTGATTGTTTATTGTTGTTGATTGTTGTTTGTTGTTGTTTATTGTTGTTGATTGTTGTTTGTTGTTGTTTATTGTTGTTGATTGATTGTTTGTTGTTGTTGATTTACCTCCTTCGCCAAGGCTACGGCGGTCGGGGGTTGATTTGCCGCCTTCGCTCTTGCGGAGCTTCGGCCGCCGGAGGTTGATTTGCCGGCCATTTCGGGACCGTTCAGAATTTTGTGTCAAAAGAATTTTCAGCACGCGCAGCTTGTTGAAAATTAAAACTTTGCGTCTTTAGGCTACTAGGGAAGCCGGAAAAACAGAGAAAAAATTGCATCATGTTCAATAGAATCACCACACTCACGACTGCAGCCCTGCTTTTGGGGAGCATTTGCACTTTCGGACAGAATGCCGACCACGCCAACAAATTCGAACAATTGGGGTCGATGCTGCCCGGCCCGAACGAGTACCGGGGCATGGACGGCGCGCCCGGCCCGGATTACTGGCAGCAGCGGGCCGATTACGACATCGACTGCAGCCTGAACACGGACGAACAGCGGCTGGACGGCGAAGAGCTGATCACCTACTACAACCAATCGCCGAATACCCTGCGGTATCTCTGGTTGCAACTGGACGAAAATCAGCACTCCACGAAAAGCGACAACCAGTATTTCGACCCCAGTGAAATCAAACCCGCGATGAGCGAATTGGAAATGCGCGGACTGGAATCCTGGCGCGAAAAAGAGAAATACGGCGACAAGATCGAATCCGTAACGGATGCCAACGGTACGGCGCTGCACTACACCGTCAACCAGACCATGATGCGCGTGGACCTCCCGGAACCGCTCAAACCGGGGATGAGTTTCTCCTTCCGCGTGAAGTGGCATTACTACATGGTCAACCGGGTGGATATCGGACAGGTACAGACCGGCAGCGCCACCAATCTGGCTCGCGGCGGCTACGAATATTTCCCCGAGGACGGCAACTACCTGTACACCGTCACCCAATGGTACCCGCGGCTCTGCGTGTACAGCGATTTTGAGGGTTGGCAGAACAAGCAGTTCACCGGCCGCGGAGAATTCGCGCTGACCTTCGGCAATTTTCTGGTGAAAATGACCCTGCCTTCGGATCACGTGGTCGGATCGACGGGAGAATGCCTCAATTACGCGACCTTGCTGACCCCGGCGCAGTTGCAACGCTGGCAACAAGCCCGCAACGCCGCGGAACCGGTCGAGATCGTGACCCTGGATGAGGCGAAACAGACCGAGAAAAAGCCGAAGACCAGGGAAACCAAAACCTGGATCTACAAAGCCGAGAACGTACGGGATTTTGCCTGGACCGCCAGCCGGAAATTCATCTGGGACGCTATGCCGCACATCACCTCCGAAGGCAAAAAAGTGATGTGCATGAGCTATTACGGCAAGGAAGCCTACCCGATCTACCGGAAATATTCCACCAAAACGGTGGCGCATACGCTGAAAAGTTATTCCAAATTCACCATTCCTTTCCCGTATCCTTCGGCGATCTCTGTGGAAGCGGCCAACGGCATGGAATATCCGATGATCTGCTTCAACCCGGGCCGGGCGGAAAAAGACGGCACCTATTCGGAAGCGGCCAAGAATTCGGCCATATCCGTCATCACCCACGAGGTCGGCCACAACTATTTCCCCATGGTCATCAACAGCGACGAACGCCAGTG
This sequence comes from Lewinellaceae bacterium, assembly GCA_020636325.1. GTDB lineage: Bacteria > Bacteroidota > Bacteroidia > Chitinophagales > Saprospiraceae > JACJYC01. The sequence goes on along the minus strand of JACJYC010000013.1, from coordinate 214,432 downwards.
GAGCTGGTTTGATGAAGGGCTCAACAGCTATGTCCAATTCCTGGCCGAAAGCGATTTTGACAACAACTACCAGTCTTGGTTCGGGCCGGCCGTTTCAATCGTGGATTATATGAAATTGCCGAAAGACCAGTTGGAGCCCATCATGACCAACAGCGACAACATCAAGGACTTTTTTGCCAACGCCTACCGCAAACCGGCCACCGCGCTGAATATCCTCCGCGAGACGGTGATGGGGCGCGAACTGTTCGACTTCGCCTTCCAGGAATACTGCCGGCGATGGGCATTCAAACACCCCACACCCGCCGACTTTTTCCGGACCATGGAAGACGCCAGCGGCGTGGACCTCGACTGGTTCTGGCGCGGCTGGTTCTACGGAACAGATGCCGTTGATATTTCGCTCGACAGCATCAAGTGGTTCAAGGTCGACCTGGAGAACGATCCGGAAAAACAGGATTATACCCAAACCCACAAGGTCGAAAAGCCCTTTGACGATATCTCCAGGATCAGGAACCGGGAAGAGGGTATGAAGTTTGCTGTCGACCAGGACCCGTCGCTCCGGGATTTCTACAACGACTATAAACCCTGGGAAACCGCCGACTCCGTGCAGACCACCACCTTTCACCTGTACGACCAGACCTACAGCAAGGACGAAAAGAAAAAACTGTACGGCGACAACAATTACTACGAACTCTTTTTCAGCAACAAGGGCGGACTGGTGATGCCCGTTATCCTGGAGTGGACCTTCGAGGACGGTACCAAAGAGATCCAGCGCATTCCGGCCGAGATCTGGCGAAAGAATGAGAGCCGCTTCAGCAAGGTGTTTGTCAAGGATAAGGAAGTGAAGGCCATCCGCCTGGACCCCTATAAGGAAACCGCCGACATTGACGAGAGCAACAACAACTGGCCGGTACGGCAATTGCCGAGCCGGTTCCAGGTGTTCAAGTCGCACAAACAGGCGGAACAGCCGAACCCGATGCAGAAGGCGAATAAGGGGGTGATCAAACCTTGATTTGTTGATGCGTTGATTTGTTGATTTGTGGGTTTGCCGCCTTCGCGCTTTGGGCTCTTCGGTCTCCGGACGACGAAGTCGCCTATGTCTGACAGAGTCGGCCGCCGGAGCTTGATTTGCGGATTATTCCCTTCGGTCACGTACTTCGTGCTTGGTGATTTGTGGATTTGTTTTATGTGCAATTACAAATCAACGCATCGGCAGGCCGGGACTTTTTATGCTTCTTCAGGTTTGCTATGCATATGAACCGATTTCAGCATAGTCTGGAACATAGTTCCTTCAATTTTTGTATATTTGTTACAAACATTCAGTTAAAATGGCGAAAATCGAGACAATAATCAAAGATATCGATCAACTCGATTATTCCGAGCTCGAAGCATTACTTCAAGTCGTATTGTATAAAATCAACTTAAAAAAAAGAGTTGAAAATATTCTTGATGAAGTAACTGGGATCGGAAAAGGAATTTGGGATATTGACCCCCAATCATATATAACCAACCTGAGAGAGGATCGGTAATTCTTGAATCAAAGAACCATTTGCCTTAATGAGAATTTTCATTGACACTGCGCCGTTCATCTACCTGATTGAAGAACATCCGGAATTTTCCCACCCTGTAAAGGATTTATTTCTTGAATACGTTACCAATAATGATTCATTGATATCCAGCGTGGTAAAGCTTGCAAAGTTCGGAGTTGGCCCTGAAAAAGCCGGCCGGCCTGATATTATTTTGAAATTCGAACAATTTCTACGCAAGCTAGGCATCCAAATCCTGGATATTAACCAGGAAATCGCCAGAAAATCCTATCAACTTCGCGCAAAGTATCCTTTTCTCAAAGGAATGGATGCACTTCAAATAGCTGCAGCCTTGGTAAATTCCTGCGATTCCTTTTTAACGAACGACGTAAAATTAAATTCGGTGAAAGAAATCAAAACAATAACCCTGATGAAATAACCGAATACCATGTGGACAGAATCCAACAACCAACTCAATGCCGTATTCAAATTCAATAACTTCACAGAAGCGTTCGCCTTTATGACCGAAGTGGCCTTTGCCGCCGAAAAGATGAACCACCACCCCAATTGGAGCAATGTGTGGAACACCGTGGAAATTCACCTGAATACGCACGATGCCGGCAACACGGTCACCGAAAGGGACCGCAAACTGGCTGCCGCGATTGACAAGATCTTTTCCCGCTATCAACAGGCATGAAATTCGATTCCAAGCTACCCAATACCGGCACGACCATTTTCACGGTCATGTCGGCGCTCGCGGCCGAATACGGCGCCATCAACCTCGCGCAGGGTTTTCCGAGTTATTCTTCCTCGCCGAAGTTGATCAACCTGGTCAGCCGGTATATGGAAAAGGGATATAACCAGTACGCGCCGATGGCGGGTTTGCCGGCCCTTCGCAAGATCCTGGCTGAAAAGTACAACCGTACGCATGGCATATCCCTGGATCCGGATGAGGAAATTACCGTCCTGGCCGGGGCTACCCAGGGGTTGTTCACCGCTATTTCAACCGTGATCCGTCCGGGGGATGAGGTGATCCTCATTGAACCGGCCTATGACTCCTATCGCCCGTCCGTAGAGGTGAACGGCGGCGTACCGGTCGTTTATGAGACCCGCCCACCGGATTACCGGGTAAACTGGGCGGATTTCGGTCGGCTTATTACGCCGAAAACCAGGATGGTGATCATCAATACGCCCCATAATCCGACGGGAAAAACCCTGGATGCGGCAGATATGGCGGCCCTGGCCAATTTATTGGAAGGGACCGATATCCTGGTACTGAGCGACGAAGTGTACGAACACCTTATCTACGACGGAAGGCGGCATACCGGCGTCCTGAGCCATCCCGGGCTGCGCGATCGCAGTTTTGCGGTCTATTCGTTTGGCAAGACCTTCCACAATACCGGTTGGAAGATCGGCTATTGCATTGCGCCGCCCCTGCTGACGAGGGAGTTCCGGAAGGTGCACCAGTTCAACGTCTTTTCCGTGAATACCCCCATGCAGTGGGCCCTGGCCGAGTTTCTGGAAGATCCGGAGGAATACCTGCAGTTGCCCGAATTCTACCGGCGCAAACGCGATTTTTTCAGCAACGCGATGCAGGAATCCGCCCTGAAGCCGCTGACCTGTGAAGGCACTTATTTTCAGTTGTTCAGCTACGGCCACCTCAGCGACGAACCCGATACCGGATTCGCCCGGCGGCTGACGATTGAGTACGGCGTGGCGGCCATCCCGGTATCCGTTTTCTACTCCAACGGGATGGATGAACGCATCATCCGGCTATGCTTCGCCAAGGATGAGGAAATTCTGGCGGAAGGCGCCCGGCGATTGGCGAGGTTGGGATGAGGCTTGTTGTAAGTTGTAAGTCATTAGTTGTAAGTCGTAAGTGACCTTGGATGGGGGCTTACAATGGCCCTTTCGTGTAACAAAACCGATCCCTTTCCCCTGATTGAGCTGTCCAGTACAGCGGTCCTTTAGGATCGCCATATCCGTAGCGCCCCGGCAACGGCGTAAGCCACCGGCCTGTAGGGCCGGCATATGAAGATTTGAAACGTCTATTGAAATCTATTCCAGGCATTTTTAAAGGCGCCGATTCGGAATCGACCGGCACAAATGTTGCCGGCGCTGACTCATGTGATCCAGCCGTTGACCAATGAAACCATACCCTTTAATTCTCTCCTGACATCAGCACCTTTTCGATCCGCTTGTCCGGGATCAGCCACATGATGGCGACGACCACAAACAGGGTGCAGGCGATCATAGGGTTGATAAACGCCATTGGAATGCTGACGGCATAAACCACGGCGGAAATAATCCCCTTGATGTCGCGGCCTACCGCCCTGGCCAGCGTGGAATCCTTACCGTGATGCACGATCAGCACCCGGGACAGGATATAATAAGCCGTTCCGGACAGCAGCAGATCGACACCGTACAAGGCCACCGGCAATGAAGCGAAATGGTTCTCGCCCATCCACGCTGTGGTAAACGGCACCAGCGACAACCAGAACAACAGGTGCATATTGGCCCACAGGATGCGGCCGTTCACCCGTTTGACGGCTTGCAGCATATGGTGGTGATTGTTCCAGTAGATGCCCAGGAACACGAAGCTGAGCACGTAACTCAGAAATTTGGGGTACAGCGGCCTGAGCTCTTCCATGGTGGCGCCGTGCGGGGGCTTCATCTCCAGCACCATGATGGTGATGATAATGGCCAACACGCCGTCGCTGAAGGCTTCCATTCTTCCTTTGGTCATGATGATCTGATTTTTTATTCGAGCAGATTATTCGGTTTCCGGCTGAAATATAAGGAGAAAACCATTTGGCGGGTAGCTAAATTGAAGGCGCCCTGACGGGCAGACACCCGATCATAACCGCAGAAATATTTGGTTTTCAGCGCCGGCTTCATTATTTTTCCATCGGTTTACGCCCGTAGCCTAAACTCATTACAACGGATTGAAACCAAATTGTTATCTGATTGCAGCCCTGGTGGTCGTGGCCGGATGTACTGCCCGGGACCACCAAACCCTTCCCAACTCTTTTGCACCCAAAAAGATCAGGGCTGAAGGTCGTGTTCTGCCATTTGATCTGGCAACTGCAAGGGTCGTTCCCGTTGACGAATCCAGGCTCCGGAAAATACCGGTGGGGCCGCTGGATGTCGTCCCGACGAATACCAATGTAACCCGCGCCGGCGAACCGAAGGTCATTCCTATGACTGTGACCGAACTGGTCGTCCCCGGACCGCCGAGGTTATTCTCCCCCGCCATCACCAGCGTCCCTTGCGGAAAACCGGACGTGATCATTGCCAAGGACGCCGTCGGCAAGGACCATAATTCCCACAATTTCACCTGTTTTAAAAGGCTGCAGGGGCTGAAGAACGATTTCATCACTTCCCTGGTGCAGGACCAGAACGGCAACCTCTGGTTCGGGTCGTCCGGAGGCGGCCTCAGTCAGTACGACGGCAAGCGCTTTTCCACTTATCTGACCGGACAGGGATTGAAATCGAATCGCATCAGGGCATTACTGACCGACCGGAACAACCGGCTCTGGATCGGGGACGATTCGGGCGGACTGACCCGGTTCGACGGAAAGGCTTTTGTCCATTTTTCCGATACCCTCCTCACCGGCAACGTTGGGGAGGCTCTGCTTGAAGACCGCGCGGGCAATATCTGGATCAACCTGATCAACGGGGTGATCCGTTACGATCAAAAGGAATTCACCTATTTCCCCCTGGCCGACGACGGGACGTCGATCCTCAGCTTCGGCGAAGACAGGATGGGAAATATATGGATCGGCACCAGCCGGGGCGATATCATCCGGTATGACGGTGAGCGATTTGTTCAATTCAAAAGTAAGGATCCCGATCGGCTTTTAAATGTAACGGGCATAAAAGAGGATCGCCGGGGCAATCTATGGTTTGTCTGCCTGGATGGCGGCGCATTGCAATACGACGGCGGCCGGTTCAGCTTGTACGCCAAAACCGAGGGTTTGGGAGACAATTATCTGAAAGCCGTCCTGGAAGACCGGTTGGGCAACCTTTGGTTCGGCACCGGCGAAGGCCTGACCAAATTCGACGGAACGCACTTCACTTTTTATACCGAGGCGGACGGATTGAGCTACCGGTCGATCAATTGCCTGCTGGAAGACCGCTACGGCAACCTGTGGATGGGCACCAACAGCGGCGGACTTGTCCGGTATGAAGGCAAATTGTTTACCCATTTCAACGACTACGACGGACTAAGCAACAAGCTGATCTACGGGGTCAGCGTCGACCGGAACGATCAGATCTGGATCTCCACCTATGGCGGCGGCGTGAATAAATACAATGGAAAATCCTTTACGCACTACACCAGCGGGACCGTCATCAGCCGCAATTTCGTCCTGGGCACAACGGAGGACTACCTCGGGAATATCTGGTTTGCGACCTGGGGCGGCGGCATCGGTAAATTCGACGGTTCCACCTACACCTACCTTACCGCCCGGGAAGGCCTGACCGGCAATTTCATTTACTGCGTAGCGGAAGACCATAACGGCAATATCTGGACCGGCGTCTCGGACGGCGGCATATGCGCATATGATGGAAAATCCATCCGGCAGTTGCCGCGCAGCGACAGCTTCCCTTTCGAGTTCGCATTGTGCATTTTTCCCGACCGGGCCGGAAACATCTGGTTCGGATCCCTGGATCAGGGTGTAATGCGGTTTGACGGGCATCAATTTACCCAATTTGACACCCGATCGGGACTGCCTTCCAATACGGTCCGGGGGATTGCCGAAGATCGCGACGGGAATATCTGGCTGGCCACCAACGGCGGTGCGGTGCAATACGACGGCGAATCCTTTACCATTTTTACTGAGCAGCAAGGGTTGTCCGGCATCGAAGTGGTCAGCATATTGGAGGATAAATCCGGCACGCTCTGGTTCGGCACCAACAGCGGGTTGAACCGTTTGATCAATGACCTTCCCGATGAAAATACCGGCGAAAGGGAGCTGTATTTTAAAAGCTACACCTATGAGGACGGCTTTCTCGGCGTCAGTTGCAGAAGCAACAGCCTGGCGCAGGCCGGAGACGGCGCCATCTGGATCGGCACCGTCGAACGCCTCACCGTGCTGCATCCGGAAGGCGAACTCCCCGACACCATACCGCCCAATATTCAACTGACCTCGATCGATCTGTTCAGTGAGCAAATCGACTGGACCGGATTCGGGCGGAACAAGGATACCAGCATCATCCTGGGAAACGGCGTCAAGGTACACAACCTCCGGTTTGACAGCCTGAGCGCGTGGTATGCGGTCCCGGACAACCTGACCCTGGCCTATAACAACAACTACCTGACCTTCAATTTCCTCGGCATCACCCTGAAAAGCCCCCAAAAGGTCAAGTACCAATACAAACTGGACGGAATAGACGAGCATTGGAGCGCCCTGACGAACCGGACCGAAGCCCCCTACGGCAACCTGCCGCCGGGAAGCTATACCTTCAGGGTCAAAGCCATGAACAGCGAAGGCCACTGGAGCGACGAATTCCATTATGCATTCACCATCCGGCCGCCGTGGTGGAGAACCTGGTGGGCTTACCTCCTGTACTTCGCGACCCTGTCAACCGCCGCCTGGTACTACATCCGAAGCCGGGAAAGAGACCTGAAAACCCGCCAGAAACTGCTGGAACGGACCGTAGAAAAAAGGACGGAGGAAGTGATCCGGGAAAAAAGGGAAGTGGAGCGGCAAAAAGAACGCAGCGAAGAACTGCTGCTCAACATCCTGCCGGCCGAAGTGGCCGAGGAGTTGAAGCAAAAAGGGCATGCCGAAGCGAAATATTTTGAAAACGTCACGGTGATGTTCACCGATTTCAAGGACTTTACCGGCATTTCTGAAAAACTGACCGCTGCCGAGCTGGTGGCCGAAGTGGATTTCTTCTTCAAGGCTTTTGACGAGATCGTAACCCGCTATCACATTGAAAAGATCAAGACCATCGGCGACAGCTACATGTGCGCCTGCGGGCTGCCGATGCCCAACCCGTCCCATGCGGTGTTGATGGTGAGCGCTGCCATGGAAATCCAGGCTTTTATGCGGCGTTACGCCGATCAGCAGAGACGAAACGGCCGGCATGCATTCGAGATCCGCATCGGGATCCACTCCGGTCCCGTTGTAGCCGGGGTGGTGGGATTCAAGAAATTCGCTTACGATATCTGGGGCGATACGGTCAATATCGCCTCCCGGATGGAAAGCAGCGGCATGGCCGGAAAAGTGAACATCAGCCAAACCACCTGCGAACTGGTGAAAGAAAACTTCCGTTGCCTCCACCGCGGCAAGGTGGTGGCCAAGAACAAAGGCAAAATTGACATGTATTTTGTTGAGCCCGCCGCAGGATAAAACACTAAATTGGCGCGTTTAAAGCTTATACCATTTTTGACATGAAAAAATCACCCGTTCTCCTTGCCGCATTCCTCTGCCTGTTCTCAGGCCTTTTCAGCCAGGATACCCTGCCCATTCCGCGCAATCTGATGTCCGCTTACGAAAAAGGGACCCGAAGCCTGAGCGGAGCGCCCGGCGAAAAATACTGGCAAAACCATGCCGGGTACGACATCCAGGTTCAGTTTGAGCCCGCCACCCGCCTGATAACCGGCGCTGAATCGATCGAATATACCAACAACAGTCCCGACACCCTCCGTTCGATCCACTTCAAACTTTATCCGAACCTGTACAAATCCGGATCGCCGCGCGCAAGCTATATCGCACCGGAAGACATCGGTGACGGCGTTTCGATCCAGAAACTGGTTGTGGCCGGAAAAGAGCAGAAAACTTCCCGGCTTCGCACCCGCGGTACGGAAATGGATGTGCCCGTCGACCCCGTTTTGCCCGGGCAATCGGTGAAATTCGAGATCGCGTACAGCTATACCCTCAATAAGAACTCCCATATCCGGACGGGAGAAGTGGACGAGGGCTCCGCCTTTATCGCCTATTTCTTCCCCAGGATCGCCGTTTACGACGATATCGACGGCTGGAACCGGAATCCCTATATCGGCTCCCAGGAATTTTACAACGACTTTTGCGACTTCAACCTGGCGGTCACCGTGCCGAAGGATTTCGTGGTATGGGCAACCGGCGACCTTCTCAATTGCGCCGAAGTGCTGACGCCCAAATACTGCGAACGCCTCGCCCTGGCCGAACAGGAAGACGCCATTCGTTTCATCATCGACAGCACCGACCTCAGGCAAGGCGGCATCACCGCCCAAAATCCGAGGAATACTTTCCGGTTTGAAGCCGGTAACGTAACGGATATCGCCTTCGGGGTCAGCGACCACTACCTGTGGCAATCTTCCAGCCTGGTGGTGGATAAAACATCCGGCCGCCGCACCCGGGTAGAGGCCGTGTTCAACCCCGCGCACAAAGATTATTTCCTGGTTGCGCAAGACGCCCGCAAGACGGTTGAGTCGATGAGCTACAGGTTCCCCAAATGGCCCTTCCCCTATGCGCATATGACGGTCTTTGACGGCCTGGACCAGATGGAATACCCCATGATGGCCAATGACAATCCGATCGAGGACCGGGCGGAAAGCATCGAGCTGACCGACCACGAGATCTTCCACACCATGTTCCCGTTCTATATGGGCACCAACGAGACCAAGTACGGCTGGATGGATGAAGGCTGGGCCACCATCGGGGAATGGCTGATCTCGCCGATGATCGATCCCACGCTGGTGGACGAATACGGCATGGGCGGATACAACGCCGCTGCCGGCACGGAGGCCGACCTGCCGATCGTGACCCTGACCACGGAACAGAACGGCGTATCCATGTTCATCAATTCCTACCCCAAACCGGGCCTGGGCTATTTGTACGTCAAGGACCTCCTCGGCGACGAGGTCTTTTTCAAGGGCCTCCACCACTATATCCGCACCTGGAACGGCAAGCACCCCATTCCCTACGATTTTTTCTACAGCATGAACGAAGGGTCCGGCGTCAACCTCGACTGGTTCTGGAAAGCCTGGTTTTTTGACGACGGCGTACCCGACCTGGCCATCGAAAAGGTAACCGATAACGGCTCAATGAAGTCCGTCCTCATTCGCAAAAAAGGCAGCAAACCGGTACCGGTCGACCTGACCATCGTATTCGAGGACGGCTCGGAATCCAAAATGCACCGCTCGGTCGCCGTCTGGGAGAAAGGCGGTGAAAGTGTAGAGATCCAGGTGCGCACGCCCAGGAAGATCAAGGAAGTCCGCCTGGGCAGCACCTATACGGCGGATGTGGACATGGCGGATAATGTTTATCCGCGGTAAGTATGAAGTAAGAAGGATCTGGTAAATCTTTGGATATCAATGAAAATAATCTTACAGAAAGGCGACATCACCGAAATTGCCGTTGACGCCATCGTCAACGCCGCAAACAGCTCTCTGATGGGCGGCGGGGGCGTCGACGGGGCGATCCACCGCAAGGGCGGCCCCGGCATTCTGGAGGAATGCAAACGGATCGCCGCGCGCCGGGGCGGTTGCCCGACCGGAGAAGCCGTCATCACCACAGCCGGGAAGCTGCCCGCCCGCTACGTTATTCACACCGTCGGCCCCGTTTGGCGCGGCGGACAATCCGGCGAGCCCGAATTGCTGGCAGCCTGCTATCGGAATTCGCTGCAACTCGCGGCTGAACACGGCGTCAGGTCCATCGCCTTTCCCAATATCAGTACGGGCGTTTACCGGTTTCCAAAGGAAGCGGCTGCTGAAATTGCCGTCCGGACCGTAAAGGAATGCTTATCCGGGCTGGTGTCCGACCTGGAGTCCGTGATCTTTGTCTGCTTTGATGAGGAGAATTTTGAAATTTATCAGCGGCTGGTTTCTTGATTCTTAGGTTTCTCAAACTTTCGAAGTTTAAGAAACCGGGGCGCTCTTCAGAATCCCGTTCAGATCCGAGTTGCCCAGTACCTTCAGCTCACAACCCTGCTTCACCACCTTGATCATCGCCTGCCCCAGGCTCCGCGTCGTCAGCATCTGCCGGGGAAAAACCAGCCGTAACAGCGGAAAAAGGAATGCGGTGACCCGGTAAACGGCGCTGTACCAACCCACCTTGGAGCGGATCCCGTCCAGCGGCTGCAGAAAGCCCAGCCGGATCATATAGGCATCCCTGAAGGGCATGGACAGGAGCTTGTTTTCCGTCTTTCCCTTGACGCGCGCCCACATCATCCGCCCTTTTTCAGAGCTGTCTGTTCCGGTCCCCGAGACGTAGCAGATCGCCATTTCCGGGTTCATGCGCAGCGCCGTTTCCGCCACATGAATGGTCAGATCGTAGGTCAGCCGGTGGAATTCGGCTTCGGACATGCCCACGGAGCTCACGCCCAGGCAGAAAAAGCCGGTATTGTATCCCTTGAGTTCCTGTTCGACGGGCGACAGGTCGAAAAAGTCCTTGTGGATGACCTCCCTGAGCTTTGCGTGCTGTATCCCGACCGGTTGCCGGTTGATGACCAGCACGGATTCCACCTCCGGGTCTTTGAGGCATTCCAGGAGCAGGCCTTTTCCGACCATGCCGGTAGCGCCGGTGATGATGGCTTTTAATTTCATATTTGGCAACCGGGTTGGAATAGCGGGGCCCGGTTGTCGAAATATACGGTGTTTTTCCGATTACTTCGCGCGCATCCGGTTATTCCTGGCGTTGTGCTCTACCTCCGCCAGGCCCAGCTCTTCCATCAGCGGCGGGATATACATGCCGAAGCGGCCCCGAAGGCCCTTCTTGAGACCGTACCAGCCACCGACAGGGTTGTCCGCCGAGCGGCCCCAGGCTTCTACCGTACCGGCTTTGGCCTCCTTTTGCTCGTCGGCGCTGCCGAGCTCCACCCAGTCGCCGTGCTGTTTGAGCATTTCGTGCAGGTCGGCCAGGCATCGCGCGTCGTAATGCAGTACCGTTTTACCTACGGTACAGACAATAATCTCGCGGCCGTCCTTCACGTCCTTGTACATTTCATATTCGCCGGTGCCGGGCGGCGTTTTGAGCTTCCAGGGATTTTCTTTGGTACCTTTCATGTGGTTAATTTTTAGCCTTTTGAATGGTTTCAGCCTCTTTTTTGAGGTCGTTTGCAAATTGTTCGAAAACCGGGTTGAAATCCGGGATATGCCTGGCGGCCATCGGGAACATGAGGCCGCCGATTTTTTCGGTCATGGTGAAACGGGTTGCTCCCGCCTGAACGGGAGTAAGCAAATATTGCCGCACCCCTTTAAAAAAAGGCGCCATACCGTCCTGCCAGGTCATCGCTTTTGCGGGCGCCATATTGGTTATCCTGAGTTTGAAAATCCTTTTTTCATCGAGAACGGACTTCAATCGGATCGTTTGTCCGGGCTCAATCCGGCCTTCCATGGAAACCACGGTTGAATTCCACCGGGGGAAATCGGAAGCATTGGTTATCAATTCCCAGATGACTTCGGGATCAGCCAGGATGTCGACGGCAACGGAAGTCGTACGGCTAAAGCTTTTTCTTATTGTTACGGCTCTTCCCTGAACGTGTTTTGCGGTTGTTTTCGCCATTGGTGCTAATCGTTTTTCCTTTCGACGGTGCTGCGGTGGAAAACGATAGGCAAAACGCTAATTTTTTTCCAGGAAATCTTCTATGACCCGCTTATTGTGCTGTAAGTGATGGAGTTGCAATTCGGCGGCGTCCGATTCAAACGGATCGATCGCCCGCAGGATATTCATCCGCAAATCAAAGAGGGTCTCCTTATCTTTATTTTCCGCATCCCGGGCCATTTCAATTTTCACAAGCTCTTCCTGGAATTGTTGTTTGGGGTTGAAAATGCCGTTGAGCTCGGAACACTGGTGACAGACACCGTTTTTATTGATCAGGGAACACCGGTTGTCGAAGATGCCGATCATTTTGCGGCGGGCGGTATGCAGGTAATATTTCACCATCGCTTCGGTAGTGTCTATGATTGCTGCAATCTCTTTCACCTTGAATTCGCAAACCTCTTTGAGCAACAGGACCAACTGCTGTTCGAGCGGCAGCGATTTGGCAATGCAGGTAAAACAGAAGGCGATATGCTCCCGGATCTCAAACTGGCCTTGCGGCGAGGTCATCCTGATCTGCATCATCTCACCGAGAAATTCGCGGTTATTGAGAGCGGCTTCCCGACAGATATCCGTCACCTGTTCGGGCCAGCGCTTCCGGTTGCGCAGCAGGTCCCGGGCCAGATTGGATCCGATGGCAAAGATCCAGGTTTTGAGGGAGGATTCGCCTCTATACCCGGACAATCCGGCATGCGCTTTCAGATAGGTATCCTGTACCAGGTCCTCGGCATCTTCGGTACTTGCGGTCATGCGCAGCAGAAAAGCGCGCAATTGCGGGCGGTGATTTTCGAAAGCGGCGTTGAAACGTTCTGTATCCATCGTCTTGAAAATTGAAAAGCCGGAAGGTGAATCACGTCGTAATCATTCAGGAAAGTGGCAAGGCGGACCTGCTTGCGCCGCCGAAGGCATGAACCGCTTTTGATCGCCGGCTCCACATGAACAAATTTATAGTAAAATTTCGACCTTAAGTTTAAATTTGAACCAGAAAAAACCGTTGCTTGTACAAATCATTCTTCCTCCTGGGTTGCCTGCTGGCCTGCTGCTCTGCCTCCCGGACCCAACCCGGTCAGAGTTCCTTTGTACATTATACCACTGACCAGGGGCTGACCATCGATTACATAACCGATATCGTTAAGGACAAGCGGGGGTTTCTCTGGGTAGGTACCGCCTATGGGATCAACCGGTTTGACGGGATCAATTTCCGCCATTTGCTCCACGACCCTGAGAAACCGGACGGGTTACCGGACAATTATATCCGGGGCATCTCACTGGCGCCCGACGGCAGCCTCTGGTCCTCTTCCGACAAGGGGGTTTGCCGGATTGACCCTTTCACGCTGGATGTCAAACAGCTGATCTTTCCCGAAAACCTGGATTCGCTGGAGGCCAACGACCGCTCCGGAAAGGTCGTATTCGGCCCCGACGGTCGGGGGTGGGTGAACATATACCGCACTGTTTACGCGTTCGATCCGACGACAGGCGCCACAGAGGCCTTTCCCATCCCGGCAGTTGAGGCCGGACTTCCGTACACCTTCATGGACCGTACCGGCAAAATGTGGATGATCAACCAGGGGAAAGTTGCCTGGTTTGACACCCGAACCAAAAAATTCCGGGTATTCGATGTTGATGCGCCGGGTAACCCTTTGGCCGGCGCTGGGTTCCAATCCATGCAGGAAGATCGTTCCGGAAAGCTATGGCTCGCCTCGTGGTTCAGGGGCCTGGCCACCTACGACCCCGTCCTTGACTCCCTGATCGATTATCCGGACGGTCACTGGCTGACCACGGTGATCAGCCCGGATGTCACCCCTGAAGGCGAGCCTGTTTTCTGGATGGGCGGCGGGGGGTACGGTTTTTTCAAGATGAACCTGGAAACAGGTGAATACACCGAGTTTCCGCCGAATTCACGGGACATTTATTCCCACAATAATTACCTCGTCCGGACCCTGTTCAGGGATGATTCAGACGGGAGCCTTTGGCTGGGTACCGAAGCCGGCCTGGAGCACTACGCTCCGGCAGCGCTCCGGTTTGAGCGGGTGATCCTGCCGATCGACCGCGATTTCGGGCAGTTCAGCCTGATGTCAGGCGCCATCCAGGATATCAATGATCCCACCGGAAACACCATCTATATCGCCATGTGGGGGAGCGGCCTGTTCAAATGGCGCCGCAAGGAAAATACATTTGAGCACTATTTTGCAGCCAACTCGGGGTTGAAGAACAACGGCATACTCTGCTCCGTTCAAGACAAAAAGGGCGTACTCTGGCTCGGCACGGCCGGCGTCAATTCGTTCAATCCCAAAACCGGAGCCTGGACGTCCTATGACCTGCACGCCGACCAGCTGGATGAGGATTGCAACGTGTTGTCCATCCTGGAAACCCCTGACGGCAACATGTGGTTCGGCGCCAACAGGGGCGGCTTATTCAAATACGATCCTTCAACCGATCATATCGGTCAGATCGTGCTGCCGGAAGAAGCCTACCGGGAAAACAAGCGGATATCGATATTCGGGATGGATGTTGACCGGCAGGGACGCATCTGGCTGGCGACCAACCAATACCCCGTCCGGTACGACCCGCGGACAGGCCGGGCTGATATCTTCCGGGTGGAATATGAAAACCATGCCTACGACAACTGGCGCGACGTCAAGATCGCTTCCAACGGCCTCATGTATGCCAACAGCCAGAGTTGCATCCTGGAGATGGACAGCACCTGCCGCGTCCTTCGCCGGTTTGGAGCCGACAACGGCCTGAAGAGCAACGAACTTTTTTTTCTCGCCATTGATCAGCTCGGCCAGGTCTGGTGCAACAGCACGTATCAACTCCATTGCCTGGATCCCCGCACAGGGGGCATCACGCATTACGGTACAGCCGACGGGTTGTTCAAAAATACCATTACCGACGGCTTGAATATCCTGCCCGACGGGGAGATCTTTATCGGTTTTCAAAATGCCTTCAATTATTTTAATCCGGCCAGGTTGCAGCGAAATGCAACGCCGCCGCCGGTCGCCATCACCTCCATGAAAGTGATGGATGAAGAGCGAATACCCGAAATTGCGGACAGAAGCTGGTGGTCGAGGTTGTTTTCGGCCCGGGGCTCAGGCAACACCCGGGACACCTTGTTGATCGTGCGGCCCGGCGAGGACATCTTCACCATCGAATTTGCCGCGCTCAACTTCAACCAACCGGAACGGAATCAATACGCCTATAAGCTGGAGGGGTTCAATGACGACTGGGTCGCTACCCGCCTCAACCTCGCCACCTACACCAATCTGGACGGCGGCGACTACCTCTTCAGGGTCAAAGCCGCCAACAACGACGGCGTCTGGAACGAAACCGGCGCCCATATCCTCGTGAGGGTGATTCCGCCCATGCCCAGGCGCTGGTACTTCAAGGTACTGATCCTGATGACGATCGCTTTGATCTTCGCCGGCGTCTGGTATTACCGGCGGCAGCAACGCCTTCACCTGGAACTGTTCCGGGAAAACCTCGCCCGCGACCTGCACGACGAGATGGGCAGCACCCTGAGCAGCATCCGCTTTTTCAGCGAATTTGCCGGCCGGCAGGTCGGCGGCGACCGGCCGGAGGTGAGCTCCATCCTGCAGCGCATCAGCCACAGCGCCAGCGTGCTTTCGGAAAGCATGCAGGACATCATCTGGGCCATGAAACGGAAAAACGATCAACTCGAGGACCTGGCCGCCCGGATGACCGAATTCGGACTCCGGATGATGGAAGCCCGCGACGTGGCATTCAGGACCCGCGTGGCTGACGGTTTTACCGGTAAATACCTCAAGCCGGAGGTCAGGCGCAACCTTTACCTCATCTTCAAGGAAGCTGTCAACAATGCCGCCAAATACGCCCGGGCAACCGAAGTGGAATTGTCGCTTTCTCTGTCAAAAGGTTGGATCCGGATGACCATTGCCGACAACGGGCAAGGCTTCGACCTTGAAAATGCCAACCTGAATACCGCCGGCGGCAACGGCATCCCCAATATGCACAAACGCGCCGAAGAGATCGGCGGCAAACTGGAGATCGCGTCCGCACCGGGCCAGGGGACCAGCGTCTCCGTAACCGTCCGCGTTTGACCTCCCCCCCTCCACGGTGACTGAGCGGAGTCGAAGTCACACCTTTATGCTATTTACATTTCCCCGATTTTCACCGATCTTTGCGACATGCAAAACGACCAGAAAATAAGGATCGTCATTTATGAAGACAACCGCGACCTCAGAGAAGGCATGACCTTTTTGTTGCAGGCTACCCCGGGGTTGGAATTTGCCGGCGCCTTTCCGGACGCCACCAACCTGGAAATGCAGATCCCCGGATTGAAACCCGACGTCGTTCTGATGGACATCGACATGCCGGGCAGGTCCGGAATCGATGCGGCTACCATTGTAAAAGCCCTGCGCCCCGAAACCCAGGTCCTGATGCTTACGGTATTTGAAGACGAAGAAAAGGTCTTTCAGGCCATTCGGAACGGCGCATCGGGGTACCTGCTCAAGCGAACGCCGCCGACGGAGATCATCTCCGCCATTCAGGATGTCCATATCGGCGGCTCCCCCATGACCTCCACCATCGCCCGCCGGGTACTCCAGTTTTTTCAGCAACAACCGCCCTCCGGTTCTTCGCGGCCCGATTACGACCTGTCGCCGCGCGAACTGGAGATCCTCAAAAGCATGGTCAAGGGCTATTCCTACAAACTGATCGCCGAGGAGCACTTCATCAGCGTCGATACGGTGCGCTCCCATATCCGGCATATCTACGAAAAACTTCAGGTGAATTCCAAAACGGAAGCCGTCCTTAAAGCGCTCAGGGAAAAGATCGTCTGAGGCCCTTCCTGCAATTCGCGTATCCTTACGCCCGTTCAATGATGTCTCCTTTCTGCTTTTTCATACCCAAAAAATGACAGTTCGGTCCATCCGCACTGGATCTCCCTGCGCTTACGGCCTAATTTTGTTTCTGCCGGCGGGGCATTAAATGAACAATACGGCGGCAAAGGCCGGCTGCAAGCCCCGCTCAAGGCATAGATCCGGTCAGATTCCGCCTTTGGTATAAATTATTCCGCTGTTGGGGGCATCGGCGGGCATGTTCGTCCAAATCAGCATTTTATGCGATAAAATGCCCGTTGCCGTCGAATATATCACCCTTTCGTGCTATTTACCTGAGGGCATTCCTGACCGCATCTTTGCAACATCGAACGAGATAAGAAATCACCCGATTGATCACCTGAAAATTTCTTAAAACCATGAAAACCATTTTAATCACCGCGACCCTTTTACTGGCAGGCATCTACCTGTCCGGCTGCATGCGCGACGAGAACGGAACTGCCGACGTGATCACCCCGATGCCGGGAGCAGTGGCCGGCCTCACACCCGAGATGCAGGTCAAAAGAGGCGAGTACCTGGTCAAGTCCATCGGATGCGACGACTGCCACTCTCCGAAGAATTTTGGCCCCAACGGACCTGAGATCGATTTTTCACGCCGCCTTTCCGGACGCCCGGCTGACCAGCCCATGGCTGAAATTGCCGACAAGAGCGTTCTGAATGATTACGCGCTGTTCGCACCCGATCTGACCGCTGCCGTAGGCCAATGGGGCACCAGCTTTGCCGCCAACCTGACGCCGGATGAAACAGGTATCGGCAACTGGTCGGAAGCGCAGTTCCTGAAAGCCATCCGCGAAGGCAAATCCAAAGGCCTGGACGGCGGCCGACCCCTGTTGCCCCCGATGCCGTGGTTCGTATACCGCAACATGACCGATGAGGACCTCAAATCGATCTTTGCGTACCTCAAAACCCTGCCGCCGGTAAGGAACATCGTCCCCGCGCCCGTTCCGCCTGCCCCGCAGGGACAACTGTCGAACCTGATCGGGGAATCCTCAAACTAAGACCATGAAAAGTTACACCACCCTGCTGGCCATTGCCTGGGGCATTACGGCTTGCGCAGCATTGACCCTGTTCTTCGCCCTGTTGCCGGGTTAAAAAGGCAGCACCCAAAAATCCGAATACCCGACTGCCAAATGAAAACAATTGTTTTGAAGCCGTCCGGGCGATAATGACCGGAAAACGGATCATAGCCCGGCGGCGCTTTTTCCTGAAATCCAAATGAAAATATGACCACCACCGCACCTGTATGACCCGATTTGATCCAAGAACTGTTTTTTGTTGAAACCCGATTCAGGGTGAGGACCGGCGGCACTCCGCCGGTCTTTTTTATTGCCGTTTTTTGCGCTGGAAGCCCCGTAAAGCTTCAGATCCTCCCCGCCTGCCGGCCGGCAGGGATTCTTCAGATCCTCAAATCCTCCAGGAACGCCCATTTTCCGTATTTTTACCCTCCACAACCGCTCAAACGTGCAAAAGTCCACTCCCTCAGGGATGCAATCCATCCGGGTTGCCAAATACAGGAACGGCAGGCTCTCGGACGCCGCCGACCGGTTGGCCGTGGAAGAACCCCTGGAGATCCGGATCGTTTTCGGGCCGGAAAATGCCCGCAGGCGGCAAAGCCTGGCCGTCACCATGCGCACACCCGGCGCCGATGAAGAACTGGCGCTGGGATTCCTCTTTACCGAAGCGATCATCGGCAATTTGCAGCAGGTGCAGGAAATCCGCCGGGTGGACAACCGGCTGGCGCCCGAAGCTGTTGATAATGTCATAGAGGTCGCGCTGCATCCGGAAGTGGAATTTGACGCGGAACGGCTCAACCGGCATTTTTACACGGCTTCCAGTTGCGGGGTCTGCGGCAAGGCGTCCCTGGAGATGGTCCGGATGGTGAGTTGCCATTTTCCGCAACCCGGTCAACCCGTAATCCGGGCAGAAACCCTGCTGAAACTGCCCGACCAATTGCGCGGCAACCAGTCGCTGTTTTCCGATACCGGCGGGATCCATGCGGCCGGCCTGTTCGATGCATCCGGCCGTTTGCTGACGGTCCGGGAAGACGTAGGCAGGCACAACGCACTCGACAAGGCGATCGGGACGGCCATGCGGGACGGCCAAATGCCGCTGCGGAAACATATCGCTGCCCTCAGCGGGCGGGCGGGTTTCGAACTGGTCCAGAAAGCGGCCATGGCCGGCATACCCGTGCTCGTAGCAGTCGGCGCGCCGTCCTCACTGGCGGTGAGCCTGGCCGAAGCCGAAGGGATCACGCTGGTCGGTTTCCTGCGCGACGGCCGGTTTAATTTGTATACCCATCAGGAAAGAATTTTGATATGAAACTGCGATGCACACATAACAGCATCCGGATCAGACTGAGGAAGTCGGAGCTGGAGCAACTGGACCAGGGCCTGGCGCTCGAGGAGACGATCGGTTTCCCGAACGGACACTCGCTTGTTTTCCAGGTATTCGTCAGCCACGGCATTTCCGAGCTGGAGGCCGCTTTCAACGAACACCTCATGTCCCTGAAATTGCCGGAAGCCCGGGCTAAGACCTGGATCCGAACCGAACAGGTCGGCATGGAAGCCCTTTTGCCGCTGGCGAACGGAGAACACCTGGAGCTGCTCATCGAAAAGGATTTCCCCTGCAAGGACCGCCCCGATGAGGACCGCAGCGATCTGTTCGCCGAACTGGCGGAGAAAAACCCCGACCACTGCTGAGATGCGGATCACCGACAACCACGGTCGCCTGATCAACTACCTCAGGCTGGCGGTCACCGACCGCTGCAACCTCCGCTGTTTCTACTGCATGCCGGAGGAGGGCATCAAATATGCCCCGAGGAAGGACCTGCTCAGCTACGAAGAGATGCTCCGACTGATCCATCTGGTTGCAGGCATGGGCATTGAGAAGGTGCGGATCACAGGCGGCGAGCCGTTTGTTCGCCGCGACATGATGGACTTTTTGCGGGCTTTGAGCCGGGTTGAGGGGATCCGGCAGGTCAACATCACCACCAACGGGACCGTGACCGCCCCGCTGATCCCTGAATTGAAACAACTCGGCATCAAGTCGGTCAATCTCAGCCTGGACACCCTCGACCGCCAGCGCTTTTTCGAGATCACCCGCCGCGATGAATTTGACAACGTCATGCAGACTCTCGACGGTTTGCTGGCATACGGCATCTCCACCAAGATCAACGCGGTGGTCATGGACGGCAAGAACATCGATGATATCGTGCCGATGGTGGAACTGGCCCGCGAAAAGGCCGTTGACGTCCGCTTCATCGAGGAAATGCCGTTCAACGGCGAAGGCAGCCACTACGCCCGCCTGAATTGGGACCATCGCGCCATCCTGGAATTGATCAGGAGGCATTTCCCCACCATCGAAAAGATCCCCGATCCGCCGTTCTCAACCTCATACAACTATCAGATCCCCGGCTTCAAAGGAACCGTCGGCATCATCGCCGCCTACAGCCGCACTTTTTGCGGTACCTGCAACCGCATCCGGGTCACGCCGCAGGGCATGCTCAAGACCTGCCTCTACGACGACGGCATCTTCAACTTCCGGGACCTGATGCGGGCCGGCGCTACCGACGAACAACTGCAGCACGCTTTATTGCAGGCCACCCATTCACGCGCCAAAGACGGCTGGGAGGCCGAACGGAACCGCAATTTCGGGCTGCCTGTGACGGAATCGATGTCTACGATCGGAGGATGAGAGAGGGTGAGAGGGTGAGAGGAGAGAGAGGTGAGAGGGTGAGAGGGTGAGAGAGAGTGAGAGGGTGAGAGAGCGGGGGGCGGAGTTGAAGGGGACCGTTCAGAATTTTGTGTCAACCGGATTTTTAGCATGCGCAGCTTGCTAAAAATCAGATCTCTTTGCGTCTTTGCGTGAAAACACTGTTTTGAACAATCTCCCTTAAGGCCTTAATGGTTCAATTCAAAGGCTTCATAATTCATCATTTGCCATCCCGCACCAACAAGATCTGGTTCAGCAACGACAAGTCCCCATCCGCATCCCCCAACAACTGCCAGATCATCACCCCGGCTGCCTCGCTTTTCATCGCGAATTCCACCTTTCGCCGAATGGTCGGCATGCCGTTGTAGTAGATCGTGCCGCCGGAGGGCAATGCCACCTCATCCTGGTTTTCAGCGCCGGAGTAAGTCGTTACAATGTCGGCGTACCGCATGCCGACCGGCGCGCCCGGGCCGAAACCGTACCCGTAAAACGGCAATCCGATCAGCAATTTCCCGGCCGGGATCCCGCGGATATGGTGGTAATAATCAAAATCTTCCTCCACCATTTCATACGGCGAGTGCTGCCCCGGTTTCGCAGGGTTCCAGGGGCCTGTCCGGTCATAACACATGATGTTGATGAAGTCGTATAATGCCAGGGTGGAATCCGCGAGCAGGTCCCCGTTCCAGGCGGCGAGGGCGGCGGTCATCATCAGGTTGCCTGGTTCCAGAACGGAATCGAGCTCCCGGACAAATGGCGCATAATCCGCATTGATCAGGTCGTTCTCAATGTCCACATCCACCCCGTCGAACTGGTATTTGACCGCAAAATCGCGGATCGCAACAATGAATGCGGAGCGTTTTTCCTCCGTCATCAAATCGCCCAGAAAAGCGGGCGGGCTCCCTCCTCCGATGGACATGAACACGCGCACGCCGGTTTCATGCGCCCTGGCGATCAGTGCAGGCAATTCGTTATTATCCCGGAACAGCCCCGTCGAGTCCGGATTGATAAAGGCCAGGTTCAGGTCGGTGATGCGGGTGAAATCCACCCCGGCCATGGCAGTACCCCATTGTCCGTCACCGGGGAGGTAGCCGAGTATCCGGAAGTGCCCGGCCGGGTCGGGACCGGAGTTGTTTTTTTTGCTACAGGCAAGGATCAGAAGGGGTAACAATAACAAAATCAAGGTGCGTTGTTTATTCATGGGCTTTCATTGAAGGGTTGACAAATTTCATGCTTAATAACTTGTTATTGGTTTCTTCGTGAATATGGGTTTTTATGGATTTAAACCCGTACCGGTCATAAAGAACCCCAATGACCTCCTCAATATCCGAAGGGTGGTATTTCCTGATCATTCAGCAGATTTGATTTTTAGTGGGATGTCAAAATCACGGGCAGTATCCGGCATTAAGCTTACCAATCCCTGCGCTGCTCTCCGGGCTTGGTAATCTGCCTCCCAGCCAGCAACCAGCAACCAGCAACCAGTATCCAGGATCAAGTATCCAGGATCAAGTATCCCCCGTCCGCCATAGCTCCCAAAGAGCGACGGCGGGCAGCATCCAGCATCCAGCATCCAGCATCCAGCATCACTTCTCAATCCGCACCGACACCACCTTATACTCCGGGCAATTCGCCTCCGTATCATGAATATCAGAGGTTACGTTGTTCACCATGAGTTCAGGGAAGTGGAAAGTCGTGCTCAGGATGCCCGGTTTCACCTCATCGGTGATATGCGCCTTGCTGGGGACCTCGCCGCGGGGCGATACCAGGCGTACCATCTCGCCTTCGCGGATGCCGTTTTTGCGGGCGTCTTCCGGGTTGATGAGCAGCAGGTCTTCGGTCACGATCCGTGCGTTATTGGTCCGCCGGGTCATGGTGCCGCTGTTGTAGTGCTCCAGCACCCGGTTGGTGGTCAGGATGAACGGGTATTCACCGGCGTGATCGAGTTCCGGCGTTTCCGTGAAATCGCGGAAGACGAGCCGGCCTTTACCGCGTTTGAAGGTTTCGGTATGCAGTATCTTGGTGTCCACGCCTTCGGGCGTTACCGGCCATTGTTTGCCTTGCTCGCCGAGCTCGTCCCAGCGGATGCCGGCAAAGAAAGGTACAATAGCGGAGATCTCCTCCAGCATGCCCTTGGCCGTATAGGGTTGTTGCGGGTAGCCCATCCGGTTCATGATTTCCACCAGGATCTGGCCGTCGGGTTTGGATTCGCCGATGGGTTCCACTACGCGGTTGACGCGCTGCACCCGGCGCTCGCCGTTGGTAAAGGTGCCTTCCTTTTCGAGGAAAGAAGCCCCCGGCAGGATGACGTCGGCGTATTTGGAGGTTTCGGTCATAAACAGTTCCTGGACCACCAGAAAATCCAGGGCCTCCAATGCGCGGATCACCTTCTGTGAATTGGGGTCCGATTGCACCACGTCCTCGCCGATGATCCACATGGCCTTGAGCTTGCCGGTCAGGGCGGAGTCGTACATCTCGGGGATGGTGTAGCCTATTTTGTCGGAAACGGGCCGGCCGTAGAAATCGGCGAACTTGCGTACCATTTCGGGGTTGGTCACATCCAGATATCCGGCGCCCTGATAGGGTTGAACACCCATATCGGCCATGCCCTGCACATTGTTTTGCCCGCGCAGCGGATTGACCCCGCAACCGGGTTTGCCCACGTTGCCGGTGATCATGGCCAGGTCCGCGATCAGCATCACGGCATAGGTGCCCTGGTAATGCTCGGTGACACCCAGCCCGTGAAACGACATGGCCGCCGGGGCTTTGGCATAGGCAATAGCCGCCTGGCGCGCCTCTTCGCGCGGCACCCCGGAAACGGCTTCCAGTTCGTCGATATTCAGATTCAGGATATTGCTGCGGAATTCCTCGTACCCTTCCGTCCGGTCGGCGATGAACCCGGCGTCTTCCAATCCTTCCTTCAGGATATAGTACATCATCATGTTCAATACGGCGACATTGGTACCCGGCCGGAGTTGGAGGTGGTGATCGGCATACCGTGCGATCTCCGTTTTCCTCGGGTCGAGCACGATCAGCGTTTTGCCCTTCATGGCTTGCTGCTTGATCTTGGCGCCGGTTACGGGGTGGGCTTCTGTCGGGTTGGCGCCGACAACCAACATGGCGCTGGTCAGTTTCAGGTCGGCGATGGAATTGGTGGCGGCTCCTGTGCCGAAGGTCCGCTGCATGCCGATGGCGGTCGGCGAGTGGCAAACCCGGGCGCAACCGTCGATATTGTTGGTGCCGATGACAGCGCGGATAAATTTCTGCATCAGGTAGTTTTCCTCGTTGGTGCAACGGGCGGAGGAGATCCCGGCGATGAAATCGGGGCCGTTTTCTTCCCGGATCTGCGTCAGCTTTTCAGCGATGTAGTCATAGGCTTCCTCCCAACTAGCGCGCTCAAACCGGCCGTTTCGCCTGATCAGCGGGTGCTGAAGCCGGTCTGGATGTTTGTAGAAGGCAAAAGCGTACCGCCCTTTGAGGCAGGTATGTCCGCTGTTCACCTCGGCATCATAAGGCGCCTGGATGCTGGCTACCTTGTTGCCCGTCACCTTGACCGCCAGGTTGCAACCCACCCCGCAATAGGTACAAACCGTCCGCACCTCCTTCTGGGAGGATATCGATTTGGACTGGTATATATCGGAAATAGCGGAGGTCGGGCAGGCCTGCGCACAAGCCCCGCAGGACACGCAATCCGATTCAAAGAATGATTCATTGACTCCTTTGATGATCGCACTGTCGAATCCGCGGCCTGCGACACTGAGCACAAACTGCCCCTGCACCTCATCACAAGCCCGCACGCAGCGATAACACATGATGCACTTCGACAGGTCGGAGGTCATATAAGGGTGACTCAGGTCCTTGGTGCGATCGAGGTGGTTCTTGCCCTCGGGGTACCGCACCTTGCGAATACCGACGCGGGCCGCCACATCCTGCAATTCGCAATTGCCGTTCACTTCGCAGGTCAGGCAATCCAGCGGGTGGTCGGTCAGCACCAGCTCAATGATATTGCGCCGCAATTTCTGTACGCTTTCCGAGTCCGGATAGATCATCATGCCTTCCTCAATGGGCGTATGGCAGGAAGCGACCGTTTTCAATCCGCCGTTTCCCGGCCGGGCCACCTCCACGCTGCATACGCGGCAGGCGCCGAACGGTTCCAGGTTGGGCGCGTCGCAGAGGGTGGGTACGCAGTCTTCGCCCATATGGCGTTTCAGGAATGCCAGGATGGTTTCGCCGGGGCGAACTTCGCAGGCGGTTCCGTCGATATAGGCAACCCGGGTAGCGGTTGATTTTTCTGATTTGGGTGCTGCAGCAATCATAAATTTATCTTTGGTGGACTGTGGACGGTTTCCGACTTCGCCGACTCCGTCTGCCGTAGGCGACTATGTCGTCCTGAGGCCAAGGCTTCGTCGGACGGAGGACGAAGATTCGTTACCGTCGGCGTTATTCAAAATAGGGGGCCAGTTCGTCTTTGAACCAGGTCAGGGCATTGCGAACCGGCAACGGGATGCCGCCGCCGAGGGCGCACAAGGAGCCTTTGGCAAGGGTATCCACCAGGTCGTTGAACAATTCGCCATTGATCCGGTACGAACCGGTTTGCGCCTGGTGCAGCATTTCCTGGCCGCGGACCGATCCGATCCGGCAAGGGAAGCATTTCCCGCAGCTTTCATGGGCTGTAAACGCAAACAGGTGTTCCAGGTACTTCACCATCGGATACGATTCCGGAATGCCGATCACGGAAGCGTGGCCGAGCAGGAAACTGTGCTGGGCAAAGGATTCAAAATCGACAGTCAGATCCGGGACCTTTCCAACCGGCACCAGCCCACCCAGCGGTCCGCCGATGTGCAATGCCTTTACCGGAATGCGGAATCCGCCGCCGAGGGTTTCCACCACTTTCGCAAGGGGCGTCCCCATGTCCACTTCATACAGTCCGGGGTTATTGAACGAGCTGTCGAGCGACAACAGCTTGGTGCCGGTGGAACGCTGCGTACCGACGGCTGCAAACCGCTCTGCACCATTGACGAGCACGAAGTACAGATTGGCCAGCGTTTCAACATTGTTCACCACGGTGGGTTTGCCGAACAACCCTTCCTGTGCCGGATAGGGCGGGCGCACCCGCACTTCGGGCCGCTTGCCTTCAATGGATTGCAGCAAGGCGGTTTCTTCTCCGCAGATGTAGGCGCCCTGCGCTTTGATCAACTTGAAACGGAAGTTGAAATCGCTGCCGAGGATGCGGTCGCCGTTCAAACCGGCTTCGGTCAGCGCGGCGATGGCATCTTGTATTACAGCGATGGATTCGGGGTATTCCGCCCGGATATAGATGACGCCCCGTTCGGCGCCGGCTGCATATCCGGCAATGAGCATGCCCAGGAGTACGGCATAAGGCCGTTCTTCCATCAGGTAGCGGTCGGAAAATGCCCCGGGGTCGCCTTCGTCGGCGTTACAAACGATGAATCGCGGTTCGCCGGCGGCTTTCCGGCAGGCATCCAGCTTGAACGCGATGGGGAATCCTGCGCCGCCCCTGCCCCGCAGTCCGGATTTGCGGATGGTCTCCACCAGCGATTCCGGCGAGTCGTTCAGCATTTTGGCGATCGCCGGCTTGCAGGCTTCCGGTTCGGGGAAAGGCGCGGTCAGTATGGGGGTCCCCAGAGCGCCGACCCGGTAACGGTCTATGCCATTCGATGCTTTTCCAGCAACAATATCGGCTATTTCTGCGGGTTGGCGGGCGCTGTAGTTCTGACCGTTGAAATGGAAAGCGCCGTTCTCGTGGCAGCGGCCCAGGCAGCACATTTCACCGATCTCTTCGGGTTGGAAATGCCGGAGCAATTGCGTTTTGACGGCGTCCTGCGTACCGGCCAGCAGGCAGGCGCTGCCGTTGCAGGTATAGACTTTCTTGTCCCGGTTTTCCGGTTTGGTGAAATCGTAGAAAGTAGCGGTTCCATAAATATTGGCGTTGCCGACCAGAAATTCATCCGCCAGTTGCTGAAGCGCTTCCTTGTCAGCGGGGCCGGATTCCTCGGTCAGCCCGGCAATTCGTTCGAAAAGGTTGTTGGTCAAGCCTTTGCCTTTCCTGCCGGCCAGTGCAGTTAGGTTTTTGGACATTTTGGTCAGGTTTGGAGACAATCAAGTTGAAAATTACGCTTAATCCGGGGAATTTCCAAATTCCGGGGGTCTCCACAAGGGCTGTTTCAGGACAAGGCGTCCGGTCGTCAGGCTTCCTGTCTCACCTGGGTCGGCGTCCGGCCGAATGCCTTCTTAAAGGCAAACGAGAAATGGGAGAGGTCTTCAAAGCCTAGCTCCAGGTAAACATCGGAAGGCAACCTTCCTTTTTTCTGAATCAGGAAATGAGCCTCGTTCAGCCGCTTTTGTACCAGCCAGCGGCTCGGCGTGTCGTTGAACGTTTTGGCGAAATCGCGCTTGAATGCCGAAAGGCTCCGGCCGGTCAGGTAGGCGAACCGTTCAATGCTGATGTTGAACTTGTAATGCTTGATCATGAATGCTTCCAGGTCCAGCTTTTCGGGTTGGCCGAAATCGAAGAAGATGCCGGCCAGTTCCGGGTTTTGTTTCAAAAGGATGAGCAGTAATTCGGTACGCTTAACGTCCAGAAAATCCTGTTGGATATTGCCGTTCTCATTCAGGTAAAGCGCCAGCGACTGAACGAAACGCTCCACCAGCGGATTTTTGCCGAGTTTGATCAGGGCGTCGTCGGTATAGGGCCTGCCTGCGGTGAAACCGGTGACTTTCATTGAATGACCTCAGAAAATCCTGGTCGAAGATGACCACCACTTTTTCGAATTGTTCATTCACCTTTTGCTTGTTGTATTTGGCCAGATGGTTCCTTCTGGCAATACCGGAATCCCCGGACTGAATCCTGTATTCCCGGTTTCCGTCGTAAGCGGTCATATTTCCTTCGATCAGATAAAGGAAAAAGTGCTCCGGAATGAACTGTTCGGGCGAGATTTCCGGTCCGATATAGCAGGAGGTTATAGAATCGGCTTTCATCATGGTCATTAAGTTCAATTTATTTCAATTGCCCCGTACTTTACCAGGCATTCAACCGTCGCCAGGATCGCCTCTTCATTGGTCCTCGGCTGCCACCCCAACATGGTCCGGGCCTTCTGATTGCTGGCGTTGCGGTTAACCCCGAGCATAGGCGCAATGGCTCTGGCCTGCGGATTGAACCATCCGGCAAACCGGATGAGCCAATCCGGTGCTTTTCTGGCGGACATTTTACGGGTCACTTCCGGCATTTTTTCCTTCAACAATTCGGCGATCTCCGGCAGGGAAAGAGCGCCGCCGGCAAGTGCCAGGAAACGCTGTCCGTTTGCCTCGGGGTGGGTCATCGCCCGGATATGCAGGTCGGCCACATCGCGGACATCTACGATCCCCAGCGTCAGATTCGGGATGGCTTTCATGGACCCGTCCAGCATCTTCCTCAGGAGCTCAAATCCGCTCGACAAATCCGGCCCGAGCGAAGGCCCGAAGATCCCCATCGGATTGACGACCGCCAATTCCAGCGCTCCACCTTCCCGGTCTATAAAATCCCAGGCGGCGCGCTCCGCCAATACCTTGGATTTATTGTAGGCCGACAGCCCCTTCTCATTCGGATCTGTCCAATTTTCTTCAGTGATGAGCTTGGACGGGTCTTTATGACTATAGCCGACCGCCCCGAAATTGGAAGTCATCACCACCCTTTTCACACCGGCATTCCGCGCGGCTTTAAGCACCCGAAGCGTACCCTCTACCGCCGGTACGATCATTTCATTTTCATCCTTGGGCAGTTGCAGGTGAATAGGCGATGCGATATGCAATACGTAGTCGCAACCGCTCACGGCTTTATCCCAGTTTTCATCCCGGTTTAGGTCAGCCTCAATAAACGACAGGCGGTCGAATTAACCAATACCGCCCGTTCTGAGCATTTCGATCACATCCCCTTTCCTTTTCAGGGAGCGAAGGGTTGTTTTAACCATGTGCCCTTTTTGCAGCAGTTGCAGGATGGCGTGTATCCCGACAAAGCCTGTGCCGCCTGTCACCAGTACGGTTTTACCTGTTGTTTCCGGATTTTCCATTTGTTATCGTTTTACGACACAAATTTCGCTCTAAACAACCAACCGCCGGTTTGTTGAAAAGTTCAGATTTACTTTGTTGAACGGTCCAAAAGAAGGTACCTATTTGCTGCCCACCTTACTGCCGGATGTCCTTTTCCGCGATTTCTCACCCGGCAGCACCCAGAATTGATCCGGGTTATTGGTTTTATAGGTCGTGAAGCTAACCGCCGGATTCTGGTAACTCCTTTCCGATATTTTCGGTGTCTGGCGGTACCCGTCAAGGGGGAGCAGTTCGACGTATTCGTATTTTCTGCCGTCCAGCCTGGTTTCATAATCGTACTCGCTCCTCATCGGGCATTCCAGGCGATACAGGTTTTTGGCCATGTATTCCAGCAGATAATATTCCCTGGTGGTCGTTGCCCGGTTGTTCCAGTTCGCATCCGGGTTCAGGATCAGGGTTTTTCCGTTGATCAGCCGCTCCCTGACCTCTTCCAACCCTAGGAGAACCCCGTTTTCATCCATGATATAGGCGTCATTGGTGGGGTCCATCCAGACCCATTTGTTCAGTTCGGTGGAGTAGACCATATTGATCACATGGCAATCATTGAAAACGGAATCCTTGGGCATGCAGGTCACAAATCTCGACTTGATGCCCAGCGCCAGGTAGCACTCATTCAGCACGGTAGCCAGGCCGCGGCAGTTAAGGCCCCTGTCCCCCGCTTTGCATTCCCGGATCATGCTCATCGCATTTTTTACGATCGGATTGTCATGGTTGCCGTCGTGCGGGATCAGGTCGTGTATCCAGTGCATCAGGTTGATGATCTTCAGGATCTCGGTGCCCTGGCCGGCGATCGAATCCAGGTTCAAGGCTTTTCGTAAGGTCCTGAGTTCGGCCGCGGAAGAGTCCTGGTAATAGAATTCCGGGATGGCGGTATGGTCCTCGTAGTTGTACGCCGAAGCCCCTTGCAGGATATCCAGATAGGATGGTACGTGTTTGATCTGCGTATACGCCGAATCTTTCCCGTTCAACAAAATGACGAAATCATATACCCCATCCTTTTCGATCCTGAAACTGATGGAATCCTTGTCGGTATAGAAGGTAACGTTTTCCCCTACAACACTGGTCGTGTACACATCAGGCCTGGCATCCGGTACGATGGTCCACTGCCCCGGGTAGAATTCTTTTCCCTCCCGGATATCCACCTGGTCGGAGGCGGCCCGAATAACGGGCAACTGCCCTTGCGCGGTAAGGGATTGCAGGATGGCGAACGCCGTGGCGAGGCAGAACAGGATTTTAGATTTCATAGCCGCTTTTGGTTTATAATATAAGTCAAAAAAGAAACGATTGTGATCACGATTATCTGCAAAAACAAGTTTTTTTAACTATCTAATCCGCAGGCGCCCAATAAAAACACGCGCCGCCTTTCCGGTCCGGCCTGGCTCCGGCGGCATCCGCAGAACACAGGCTGCCGGCATGCGGGTCAACGGCAATGAACCGGTGATTGTGCAGGGATAAAAACATGACATCGCCCTTCAGCATATCCTGCCATTGGAACGTGGAGGCATCGCCCTGGTCGTCGGCTTCGATCCGGACCTGCGCCATCAGGCCTTCTCCTTTGACCGTGACGAATCCGCCGCTCGAAACGGACTGCAATGCGATCCGGCCGTTGCCCCGGTCCAGCACCCGGAACTGATCGGCGGTGTCGCCGGCAAACGGACTGTTGGGCGGTACCGGCCGGAGGTGGTTGCGCCAGTTCACCAGCACCGTCGAATCGGCCAGGCTGGTGATCCGGATCACCTGATCATAGGGGATCGGGCGGGTCAGGCCTTTGTGCCGCGGTTCTTCCACCTGCATACTGTTGAAATCGGCATAACCGCCGTTTTTACCGAGGGTGTTGAAGGCGAACAGGGCATAACGAACGCCCTGGAAGGTGCGCAACTGATAGGGCAGCTCGACTCGCCCGCCGATCTCTTCAAATTTCTGCCCATCCGCGCTGTAGCTGAATTGCGCCCGATCCTCGTCAAAATTGCAGTACACCCGCAACCGGATGGTCGGGCTGGTGAAATGGATTTCAATGCGTTCGGCCGTTTGCTGGTTGAAAAACACGAGGCGCTTGCCCTGCCCGGATTGTTCGATCCCCAACCAGGCGTAAGGCAGATTCAACAGCGCCAGGCCGGCCAGGTCGCCGGTTTCAAGGCCGGCAGCATCCAGCTCTATGGTTGCATACGACTCCGGGCCGATACCGCGCTGGGTGAGGGTGTTGCGGGCTTGCCAGAAACCCTCCGCGGGGTTGGTATGGATCCGCAGGTAGCCCTTTCGTTCCGTCAGCGACCATTTTTCGTCGATCGGCACGTGGTTCCATTGCCATATCTTTTTCAACTCGCTGCCGCCGAAATCGTCATTCCGATCAAAAGGGGCTGCCGGCGGCGAGCTGAATCCGGTATTGGGTTTGATCCAGGTTCGCGGGCTGCGGGTCAGGTTGCCGGGCAGACCGAAATAAGGCCATCCGTCCTGCCAGGTCACCGGCGACAGGGCGGTCACCCGGCCCACCGAATTGAAATCCAGCATCGACCAACCCCACCATTCGCCCGACTGGATCTGGACGATGCCGCCCTGGTGCATGGGGATGCAGCCCACATAATTTTCCGGGTACCGGACAACGGCGAACGGCGGGCCTGTCCGGGTGTCCCAGATCCTGAGCCGCTGGGCCTCGCCGAAGTTTTCCTCCGCGCTCATCAAATTCACCTCGTAAGGCCCGTAGGGTTGATCGGCCCGCAGACAAACCTGGTAACAGACCGGGTCGTAATTGGTATTGGTGATGTAATACCGGCCGTTGATCTTGTAGATATGACTGCCTTCGCCGGCGCCGCTGCCTTTTTCAACGATGACCTTTTCCGTGCCGGGCACTATATCCAGCAGATCCGGGGTCAGTTGCACCATTTTGACCTCGTTGTACCCCCAGACCGCGTATATCCTGCCGTCGTCGTCGAACAGGACGGTCAGGTCGTGCAGGTTGGCCTTCATCTGTTGATGCTTCCACGGCCCGGCGGGGTTGGTCGCCGAGAAAAGCTGGGTGCCGTGGCCGTTTACGTTGGAGAAGATGTAGAAAGTGCCGTTGTGATAGCGGAAACAGGGCGCCCAGATGCCGCGGCCGTACATATCCTTACCGTCTTCCAGCCGCATATCCGGCCCCAGGTTCAGCCGGTCGACGGCGTAGGTGAGCAACTCCCAGTTGACCAGATCCCTGGAATGCAGAACGGGCAACCCCGGCATGGTATGCATGGTGGTGCCCGTCATATAATAATCGTCCCCTACGCGGATCAGGTCCGGGTCGGAGAATTCTTCGTAGAACAGGGGGTTGGTGAAGGAGCCGTTGCCGTTGTCGGCGGTCCAGGTCGCTTGAGCATAACTGCATGCTATTCTTAAGAGGAAGAAAGGAAAGGCAAAAAACAGCGCAGACTTTTTATTAATTTTCAGATCCATAACTAACGGCTATTACATCGATACAAAAAATTTAAAGTTCGGATACCTCTGTCATATCCGGGTTCACCCATCCGGTTTTTCCAAAAAAGCAGCCGCATGAAAATCGGCCCAACGGGAATGGGCAGCGTATTTGATCTCGACCCGGACCGTGTCCCCGCGTTTCACTGGCAGGTCATTCGCCAAAGGCACGACCACCGGCGGCATCAGGGAATCCGAAGAACCAAACCCAATATCTTCTGCAAACCGGACCGGGGATGTCAACCGGAGGCTGTTCAGGATACCGTCCCGGCTTACGGTGACCGGGAGGCTTCCATGGAAATGGGCCGGATTTTCCCTTGCGAATTCCAGGGTTGAGAACAAGACCTTTTCACTGAGTTGAACGGGCGGCTGAATCCCGGAGAATTGAAAATAATGCGTCCGCAACACTATGCTGTCCTCAAAGGCGAATTTCGATTCGGCCAGTTCGAAATAATTGGACACCCGGCCGGGGATCGCCACACCGTCTTCTTTTAAGAATCGGCAAAGATGGTTCATGATCGGGATCTGGGGTTCGGTGACCTGCCAGGTGCTCAGGTTTTCGGCAATGATCACATCGACCTTGCGGTGGTCCAGGTCCTCCGGGGTGAGTTTCCGGGAATCGCCTTCGATCAGTTCAATGATATCTTCCAGGCCGTTATTGCTGATGTTCTTCCGGGCAAAGGCAGCCATTTGGGGGTCTGTTTCCACCGCATATACCCTGGTTGCTCCTGCCTTCGCGGCCAGTATGGAGAGCAGCCCTGAGCCGGTACCGCTTTCCAGCACGACCTTACCCTTGCAGGTGCGTTGGATGCTTTCCTTTATCGGTTGAATCCGGGCATTATCGGCCAGCATTTCGTAGTGATAGGTCAGGTCGAAATGCCCGTTGTTATCCGGATTGTTGTGGTTCGTTCTTGATGTCATATTGAATGGAGCAGTTAGCATTCAGGACTACAACAGGTTTCTCAATCCCTGCCAAAGCCTATGGCGACGGTGCGCAGGCAAGCCTGCGGGCTTAAGCATCCGTCTTGGAAGAGGTCGCCCGAACCTGGCAAAGGCTTCTCAATCCCTGCGGGCTTAAGAATCCAGGGGTAAGAGGCCTTTGCTTTCCAGGTCGGCGCGGATTGCCTTGTTGTTGTTCCAGAATTTGGTTTCAATGCCCTGCATGATCTCCTTGTATTCGGGCAGATCCCGGATGGCATCCACGACCGGGTCCATCGGCAGCAACAGGATCCAATAGTAGTAGTTGTCCTCCTTTGAGAACTGCCGAAGGTGCTCAAGCGTCCTGGTTTTGTCGCCCAGATAGGCGTAATAAATGGCCTGGTTGACCTGATTGTAAATCGAATGATCGTTCTCGGCATAATCCTTGAAATCCGCAATGTAGGCTTTGGCTTTTTCCGGGTAGCCCATTTTTTCGAAAACCATACCGATCTTGAGGTTTTCGTACCGGTAGATATCGAGTTGCTGTTGTTGGCAGCGTTCTATGAACCGGGTATAATACCGGTAGGCGCTTTTATAATCCCGCATGAGGTAGCTTATTTTGCCCATTTCCTGCAACAGCATGATATCCGTTGTATCCTTCTGCATTTCCTTTCCCAGCATGGCCCGGGTTTGGACCAGGTCCCGGGTTTTCACAAAATAGATATACACTTCCACAAAGCCGGAGATCTGATTGGAGGCGTCGTAGTCCAGTGATTTCCGGATGCAGGTCAGGGATTCTTCGATGAAGCCGGCTTGCAAAAAGGCATTGCTGAGCTGCAGGTAGTTGTAGCTGGCGGTCGTGGAATCTGTTGTACCGACGTCCACCCGCGTCTTCATCAGGGCGTATTCCAGGTATTTGGCGGTATTGGGCACATGGGCGTAGTAAAACTCCGAAAGGAAGTGCAGCACCAGCCCGGAATTGGGATTGATCTCCAGCGCTTTTTCCAGGTAGGGGACGGCCGTCTTGTAATCCTGGTTGTAAATATAGGACAGGGCTTTGGCCACGAGGCTTTCCGACAACTGCGGGTCCAGCAGATAGGCCTTTTCCGCGTAGGTCCGGATCTCCTCCCCGAATTGCCGGTCCTGTTGGTAGATGTCCAGGTAATAGTATACCATCGTCGCATCGGCGTAGGCCAGGGCAAATTGGTCATCCAGCTCAATGGCCTTTTCAAAATAGGGGATCGCTTCCAGCAGATCCTGTCGCTCGCTATTGAAGAAAAGATCCCGGCCTTTCAGGTACAGGTCGTAGGCGACCAGGTTGTCGGTGGGCCGTTTTTCGAGGTTCTTCTTCTCTTCCGGCGTGATGATCACCTGGATCTCGTCGGCGATGTTCCGGGCGATCTCCTGCTGGAGTTCAAAAATGTCTTCGGCTTCCCGCCGGTATTGTTTTGCCCAGAGATGGCTGTCGGTTGAGGCTTCGATCAGCTGGATGTTCAGGAGAATGCGGTCGCCGATCTTCTGGCCGCTGCCCTCCACAAAGTACCTTACATTCAATTCTTCCGCCATTTCGGGGATCGACAGGCTGGTATTGCGGTATTTTTCCGTGGAGGTGCGGCTCACCACCCGCAGGCCTTTTATTTTCTGCAGGTTGGTCAGCGTCGACTCCATGAGCCCGTTGATCAGGTAGAGGTTCGTGGAATCGTTGCTGTCGTTCCGAAAGGGCAATACGGCGATCGACTTTTCCAGGGCCGGTGAAGTTTTGGCGGAATCGGACGAAAAATAGATCCATCCGGCCAGCCCCACCGCAACGGTCAATATACCCGCTCCCCAGACCAGGAGCCGCCTGCCGGTCCGGCGTTTTCCGGCTTGCGGCGCCGGTTCGCTTTCGGGGGAGATCCCGGCTTCCATTCTCCGGCCCACCTCGCCGGGCGGGTAGCCGTAGTATTCGCGAAAGCACTTGATGAAATAGGATGTGCTGCTGAAGCCGACCTCAAAGGAGACTTCCGAGACGTTTTTGGCGGACTTCCGGAGCAGCTCCATGCCGCGCTGCAACCGGATCTGGCGGATGAACTGGCTCACCGACAATTTGGTCAGCTTGTTCACCTTGCGCAGCAGGTTGGAACGGCTCATGTTTACAGCCTCCGCCAGCTCCGACACGCCGAATTGCTCATTGGAAAGGTGCTCCTCCACCAGGGAGGTGAGCTGCTCTAGGAAATCTTTATCTGAAGGACGAGGTTCCGGCATAATAACTCAAAAAGGTCGGCTTTTCCCGGTTTGAAGGCCGCATTTGCATCATAATTTATATTGATGCGTCATAATTTACAGGCGTTCCTCAAACTTTACGGTTTTGTCCGCAAGGTTGTTTAGCCCGGCCTTTTGCCCCGGCCTACCTTTGCGACATCAAAATTATCAAAAAAACACAGACCATGAAAACGTTAAGGACCAAGTCCTCAAATCTATCGGCGATCATCCTTTTTTTGGCCCTTTTTCTGGGCGCATCCGCGTGCAGGGATGCCAATTCCTCCGGATCGGAAGCGGGCGTTAAGCCGCCGAAAACGGATATCCACACGGCTGTACTCACCGACGACCTCGATGCGCTGAAACAACATATCGCAGCCGGCACCAACATCAACGAGAAGGACCCGTTCGGCGGCTCCAGCCCGCTGATCAGCGCCGCCGTGTTCGGCAAGACCGAGGCCGCCAAAATCCTCCTTGACGCGGGCGCGGATATCAATTTCCAGAATAACGACGGCTCTACTGCCCTGCACAGCGCGGCGTTCTTCTGCCGCCCGGAAATTGTAAAGATGCTGCTGGAAAAAGGCGCTGACAAAACGATCCGCAACAAGTTCGGCGCAACGGCCTATGAATCCGTTGCCTTTCCCTTCAGCGATGCCAAGGGCACCTATGACATCATGGCCGCCACCCTCGGCTCCATGGGGCTGCAACTGGATTACGCGTACCTGGAGCAGGAGCGGCCGGTGATTGCCGAAATGCTGAAGTAGTCATCCACCGAAAAATTCAATGCCATGGAAACCACCGCAAGAAGACACGATATCGACTGGCTGCGCGTCATCGCCATCGGATTGCTGCTGATCTACCACGTAGCCATCGGCTTCCAATCCTGGGGCACCATGATCGGCTTTATCGCCAACAAACAACCCTGGGCTTCCTTGTGGGTTCCCATGACCATGTTGAATGTATGGCGCATCCCCCTGCTGTTCTTCGTGTCCGGTATGGGCGTCAATTTCGCCATTCGTAAAAGAGACTGGAAACAACTGTTGAAGGAGCGGGCAGGGCGCATCCTGCTCCCCTTCATCTTCGGCATTTTTTTCATCGTGCCGGTGCACGTCTGGATCTGGCAAAAGTATTACCACCTCCCCACCGGTTACGCTTACGGACCGGGGCACCTCTGGTTTCTGGGCAATATCTTTGCCTACGTGGTCATTCTTTCGCCCGTTTTCTTCTACCTGAAGAACCATGCGGAAGGCAAGCCGGCCAGGGCCCTGAAAAGGGTATTGTCCCACCCATTGGGCCTGCTGCCCGTAGCCGCGCTGTTCATAGCGGAGGTGCTGATCGTCAGGCCCCGCCCGTTTGAACTGTACGCCATGACCTGGCATGGTTTCTTCCTGGGCTTGCTGGCCTTTTTCACGGGGTTTTGCTTCGTTTTCAGCGGCAAGCCGTTCTGGGAGATGATCTTCCGGTGGAAGTGGCTTTTTCTGGCGGCGGCCGCAACGCTATTTGTCGTCCGGATTGTCCACTTCCAGCAATTCGCACCGAACTACCTGATCTCCATCGAATCCAATGCCTGGGTTTTAACGGTGTTCGCTTTCGGATACCGGTACCTCAACCGGCCGGGGAGGGCCCTGCGGTACCTGAGTCAGGCTGCGTACCCGGTGTATATCGTGCACATGATCTTTTTGTACCTCGGTTCCCTGCTGATCTTTCCGCTGCCGATCCCGGTACAGTTGCAGTTTGTACTGACCCTGGTGTTCACGTTGGGCGGGTGCCTAGGGGTGTACGAATTCGTGATCCGCCGGGTGGGATTCTTGCGGCCGTTGTTTGGGTTGAGGGGAGAAGGGAAGGCTGAGAAGCAGTCGCCTGCGGTCGCTCCTTCCGCTTCCCCATATCCACCGGATAATTCTTCCGCAATTTTTTAAGGCAGTAAAAGGTATTCATGAAGAACACCATTAAAAAGGCGCCCCAGTTGAGCGAAAGGGCGCGCAGTATTCTTTTGACAGAAAAGGTAAAACTGAAGCTCCTGGTCCACAGTTTCCGGTGCGCCGCCAGCAGTTCCGGCGCAGTCATCCGGAGCGGCCTGAAGGCCACGTTGTAGCCGTTGTAAAAATCCCAGTCCTTCGGTTCGATGATCCGGTCTTCCTGTTCCAGCTTGTCGTAGATCGGCGTACCCGCGAACGGGGTCATAATGCTCAGGAAGGGCACGTCAATTCCGATCTCCATCAATTGATCGGCCATTTCGACGATGCTTTTTTCATCGTCATGGTCAAAACCGGCAATGAAGCCGGCCATCACAGCGATACCCCTTTTCCGGATCTCTGACACGGCCTTTTTGTAGTTACCGGCCTTATTTTGTCTTTTATTGGCATCTTTCAGAGATTCGGCGCCAAAGGATTCAAAGCTCCCGAACCCGGATATTCCGGAACCAGACCGGCGCGCCCGCATGCTTGCCCTGCAATCCGATATAGCCCTTGGTCGGCAGTTCGGCGAAAGGTGTGCTGAGCCATTCGGGGATGGGGCTGCCGTCCGGATTGGTTT
Source organism: Lewinellaceae bacterium (assembly GCA_020636325.1). Taxonomy (GTDB): domain Bacteria; phylum Bacteroidota; class Bacteroidia; order Chitinophagales; family Saprospiraceae; genus JACJYC01. Next base: position 176,563 of record JACJYC010000013.1, on the reverse strand, counting down.
TGGCGGAGGTCCAGCGGCTCATGTCCATTTCGGTCACCTTTTTGCCGTTCAACTCCACCTGGATATTTTGTCCGTTGCAGGTGATGGTGAAGTGGTTCCATTCCCCTGCCGGTTTCAATTCCTTATCATCGGAAGCGGGCAGGTGGCCGAATATGGCGCCGCATTGCCAGTCTTTGGGCGATTCTGCCCACTCCTTGTAATAATCATCCGCAACTTGAATCTCAACGGAATGGGGGATCCAGTCGGCTTTGTCGGTACAGTACACGATGACGCCGCTGTTGGTGCCCTCGGCATTCTTAAAGTCCAGGTCGAGAATGAAATTTTCGTATTCGCTGGTCGTCCAGATAGCCTGGTCCTCAGTTGCCGTCAGCTCTCCGTTTTCCACCGACCAGACGCCCTGGGGATAGTCGGCATTCGACAAATCTGCGGCAAACAGCGGTTGCCATGCTTCAACAGGCGGCGTTGTCGCGGCATCCGACGCCTCGTCCGGTTTCGGTTGTCCGGTGCAGGCGGATAGCAGGAACAGGGAAAAAACGGGAAGGGAAAATCGCGGTTTCATCGTTTTGTTTCGGGAAAGATACGAATTTCCGGTATGGTTCGTTTTCTGACGCCGTACAAATCCGCACAGCACCCTTTCGGATGAGCATGTGGCCTTTCCGGCTTTTCTGTTTTGCGCGATCAATAATCGTAAGCCTGATTGGCCTATATTTGCTCATCCTGCCACCTGGTGATCAGGGCCGAAAAACCGACCGGAAGGCGTTCCTCCGGGATTGAAACCATAAAAAAATCAACATTGGCATGATCCGACCATACCAACCCGCCGATAAAGATCAACTCCTCGCCCTCATCCGGTTGAATATCCCCCAATATTTCGCGCCGGAGGAAGCCGCCGACTTTGAGGAATACCTCGATCGCTATGCAGAAACCTATTTTGTCTATGAAGAAAACGGCCGGATCACCGGCTCCGGGGGCATCAATTATTTTCCGGAATCGGGCCTGGCGCGCATCTCCTGGGATTTCGTCCATCCCGACCACCACGGCAAGGGGATCGGCCGCCAACTGACCCTGCACCGGATCGAAACAATAGGCAAACACCCCGACATCCACAAAATCCAGGTGCGGACCTCCCAACTGGCCTACCGTTTCTACGAAAAAATGGGATTTACCCTGGAAAGCACCGAAAAGGATTTCTGGGCCGAAGGCTTCGACCTGTATTCGATGGGTATGCTCTTACCCCGCTAATCCACCAGCCCCCTCTCACCCTCTCACCCCCTCTCACTCTCTCACCCCCTCTCACCCCTCTCATCCTCTCACCCCTCTCCCCCCTCCCTCCGCCACCGCCGGTTAATCCCATAAACCCCCACCAGCACCAAAAAAGAAAACACCACCAGCACCAGTGCGTACCGGTTGGCGGTTTGGTAGTTGAGCGACTCCACGGCTTCATAAACCGCGATGGAAGCTACCCTGGTTTCACCGGGAATATTGCCGCCGATCATAAGGATCACGCCGAATTCGCCGACCGTGTGGGCAAAGGACAGAACGGCGCCCGTGAGCAGGGCGGGCCGGATATTGGGCAATTCCACCCGCAGGAAAGTAGTGAATCGGCTTTTGTTCATGGTATAGGCGGCTTCGGTCAGGCGCGGACTCAATCGTTCAAAGCCCGCCTGTACGGGCTGTACCATGAAGGGCAGGCTATACAAAATGGAACCCAGCACCAGGCCGGGGAAGGAGAAGACCAGCCGCAGGCCGAGATGCTGGAGCAACCAGGCGCCGACAGCGCTTTGCGGGCTAAAAACCAGGAGCAGGTAAAAGCCGAGCACAGAAGGCGGGAGTACCAGCGGCAGGCTGACAAGCGTTTCCCAGACGGGTTTGAGCCGCGATCTGCTTTTTGCCAGCCGGTAAGCCAGTGGTACACCCAGAAGGAACAACAGGGCAGTGGTAATGGAAGCCAGGCCGAAGGTAAGCTTCAGCGTTTCAAGAAAGGCTTTATCCATTCATTGAGGCCAGGAATTCTTCGTTACTGGTAGTGCCGTAGATATGCTTGAGCAGGAATTCCATTGCTTCATCCGGCTTCATATCGGCCAGGTGATTGCGCAGGATGAACATCCGCTGAAGGGCATCCTTGTCAAGCAGCAGGTCTTCGCGGCGGGTGCTCGACTTGGTCAGGTCGATCGCAGGATAGAGGCGCTTGTTGGCCAACGAGCGGTCGAGCTGGAGTTCCATGTTGCCGGTACCCTTGAATTCTTCGAAGATGACGCCGTCCATTTTGGAGCCCGTGTCGATCAGGGCCGTAGCCAGGATGGTCAGGGAGCCGCCGCCTTCGATGTTCCGGGCAGCGCCGAAGAATTTCTTGGGCTTGTGCAGCGCGTTGGCTTCCACACCGCCGGAGAGCACCTTGCCGCTGGCAGGGGCCACCGTGTTGTAGGCGCGGGCCAGACGGGTGATCGAATCCAACAGGATGCACACGTCGTGGCCGCTTTCCACCAGGCGCTTGGCCTTTTCGAGCACTACGCCGGCCACCCGCACGTGGTTTTCAGCCGGTTCGTCGAAGGTGGAGGAGATCACTTCGGCATTTACGCTGCGCTTCATGTCGGTAACTTCCTCAGGGCGTTCGTCGATGAGCAGCACAATGAGGTAGCATTCCGGGTGGTTCTTGGCGATGGCGTTGGCCACATCCTTGAGCAACCAGGTTTTACCGGTCTTCGGCTGAGCGACGATCAGACCGCGCTGTCCCTTGCCGATGGGCGTGAACAGGTCGATGATCCGGGTGCTCATATCCTTGCCTGAATTGGAAATCGTCAGGCGGAATTTTTCGTTGGGGAACAGCGGCGTCAGGTAATCGAACGGTACCCGGTCGCGGAGCTGGTCCGGCGAGAGGCCGTTGATCTTGGAAACCCGAAGCAGGGCAAAGTATTTCTCACCTTCTTTCGGCGGCCGGATAGCGCCCCTGACAGTATCGCCGGTGCGCAGGCCGAACAGCTTGATCTGGGAAGGGGAGACGTAGATATCGTCCGGAGAAGTGAGGTAATTATAATCGGCCGAACGCAGGAAACCGTAGCCGTCGGGCATCATTTCCAGGATGCCTTCACCTTCGATGATCCCGTCCAGTTCGATATCGAATCGTTCTCTTTCTTCCTGTTGGACCGGTTTGGCGGGCGCTTGCGGCGGCGGCGGCGGCGCTTCCGGGGTATCTTCCGGCGCGTCGTTCCATTCGTCTGTTTCTTCCGGAGCGGTATTGCGATCGGCGCGGCTCAAGGGGCGAACCCTGCGCCTGTTGCGGTCGTTATCATCGGAATTGTCGCGATCGTTGCGTTCATTGCGGTCGTTGCGTTCATTGCGGCCGTTGGACCGCATGGCGTCAAGCCTTGGAGGCGCCGGGGAAGGAGAAGATGAGGTAGAAACTCTGCGCCTGCGAACTGCGGGCTTTTCGTCTTTCTTCGAATCTTCGGCTTCTTCTTGTTCGGGTTCTTCAGCAACGGCAGTCGATCCATCCAGGGCTTGCTGATCCAATATCTTGTGGATTAATTCCTGTTTGTTGAGTCGCTTGAATCCTTCAACGCCTATTTTTTCAGCTAGTTCTCTCAGCTCGGGAACAAGCATTTCATTCAATTGCAGAATATCAAACATGATAAATGGTTGATTACGGATAATTATAAGTTATTGCAGTGCAGTTTCAAATAGACCAAAAAGTTAATGCGGAAATAGCCTGACGAGTCTCACCCTAACCTCAGAAATCACTATGGGAAATTTTGCAACATCTACGAACCCTCATCAACGCGCTTGGAATAAGCAGGAGTTGAAATCTCTACAACTTGGCCAAACTTGATAGCTTAGGTTGTGTGAAAGTGAAATGAGCAGCGGGGTGTTTGCGCTTTCGACGATGCAAAAATACATTATTTTTTGATTTCAAATAGTATCTTTGCGAAAAATATTGCGCCCGGGTACGCGCAGCTTTCAAGCGTAACCCGAATTCATTATTTAAAACGCATGATCGCGTTCAATAGTTTGACCGCCGGATTATTTTTTTCTTACCAAAATCACAAGCGTCTCTAACATGCTCGAAGTGAATTATATCCGTGAAAACAAAGAGCAGGTTATTCACGGGTTGAAAAAGCGGAACTTTACCGCAGATGACCTGGCCATCATTGATGATATCCTCCGCTTAGACGATAACCGGAAATCCATTCAAACCGAACTGGACGCCCTGCTGGCCGAGCGCAACGCCCTGTCCAAAGAGATCGGACAACTGATGCAGTCCGGGAAAAAAGATGAAGCGGAATCCATCCGCCAGAAAGTAGCCGGATTGCGCGACGAAGCGGCCGTGATGGAAAGCCGCATGAGCGAAAACCGCGAACAATTGCAAACCTTACTCTATAAGGTGCCCAATATCCCGAATGAATCGGTGCCGGCCGGCAGCTCGGAAACCGATAATGAAGTGTACAAGGCCTGGGATAAAGTCCTCCCCGAACTGAGCGGCGAGGCTTTGCCGCACTGGGACCTGGCCAGGAAATACAATATTTTCGACCTGGATCTCGGCGTCAAGATCACCGGCTCCGGGTTTCCGGTCTACCGGGGTAAAGGCGCCCGTTTCCAACGCGCCCTGATCGCCTTTTTCCTCGACCGCGCCACCGCGGCGGGCTACGAGGAGATCATTCCCCCGCTGATGGTCAATGAAGATACAGCCAGAGGAACCGGCCAGCTGCCCGACAAGGAAGGTCAGATGTATTATGTGGAAAAGGACGACCTTTACCTGATCCCCACCGCTGAAGTGCCCGTGACGAATATCTACCGCGACGTCATATTGAATGAGAGCGATTTTCCCATCAAACTGACCGGCTATACGCCTTGTTTCAGAAGAGAAGCAGGGTCGTACGGCGCACACGTAAGGGGGTTGAACCGCGTCCACCAGTTCGATAAGATCGAGATCGTCCAGATCCAGCATCCCGACCGGTCTTACGATACGCTGCAGGAAATGCTGGCTCATGTCGGCAGCCTTCTGGACAGCCTGGAACTGCCTTACCGCATTTTGCGCTTATGCGGCGGCGACCTCGGGTTCACTTCCGCGCTCACGTTTGATTTTGAAGTGTATTCCGCCGCGCAAAAGCGGTGGCTGGAGGTCAGCTCGGTCTCCAATTTCGAGACCTACCAGAGCAACCGCCTGAAGTTGCGGTACCGCGACGGAAAGGGCACCCGGCTGGCTCATACCCTCAACGGGAGCGCGCTGGCGCTGGCCCGGATCGTTGCTGCGCTGCTGGAAAACAACCAAACCCCCGAGGGAATTGTTATACCGAAGGTATTGCAACCCTATACGGGGTTTGAATTGCTAAACTAAAAACACGGTGCAAAAATGGGTTATATTGTCATTGTACTGGTTTTTTCGGTGATCGGAGGGATCATCAGCAACCGGTTAAAGAGCAAATTCAATTTTTACAGCCGGGTCCCGTTGCGCAACGGGATGAGCGGCAGAGAAGTGGCTGAGGATATGCTGCGGTTTTACGGCATCCGGGATGTGAAAGTGATCGAAGGACAAGGATTCCTGACGGATCACTATAATCCCGCCAATAAAACGGTGACCCTGAGTTCGGATGTCTATCACGGCCGCCATATTGCGTCAGCTGCCGTAGCCGCCCACGAATGCGGCCACGCCGTCCAGCACGCACAAGCCTATACCTGGCTGCGGCTGCGCTCGGCTATGGTGCCGGTGGTCAGCTTCGCGGCCAGGGCCCAGCAGTTCATCCTGATGTTCGGCATCGGCCTGTTCTTTGTGAACAGCAACCCGACCATCCTCCTGGTCGTAGCCGGTGTGTTCGGCGTAACCGCGCTGTTCAGCCTGGTGACCCTGCCGGTGGAATTCGACGCCAGCAACCGCGGCCTGGCCTGGTTGAACAGATCGGGCGTAACCAGCGGACAGGAACACGAAGGCGCAAAAGACGCCCTTTGGTGGGCCGCTATGACTTATGTGGCCGCCGCCTTGTCGGCATTGGCCGTTTTTCTTTATTTTGTGATGCAGTACCTGGGCTCCCGGGACTGATTAAACAGGTGTCAGTTATCAGGTGTCAGTTATCAGTTATCAGTAACCCACTTTCTCCACTGGCCACTGACCACTGACCACTGACCACTGACAACTGACCACTGACCACTGACAACTGATTCAGGCAAGAAAAAAATGATATCATGACCCTTGAAGAAGTCAACTTATTTGTCGAGCTCGCCGAAGAAGGCATGAACCATGCGTTGGAACACCTGGAACGCGAATTGATCAAAGTGCGGGCAGGAAAAGCCTCCGTGAACATGCTCGACGGCATCCTGGTGAATTATTACGGCGCGCCCACGCCGCTCAACCAGGTAGCCAATGTGAGTATTTCGGATTCCCGGACCATCAACATCCAACCGTGGGAAAAATCGACGCTCGGGCCGATTGAGAAAGCCATCTTTGAAGCCAACCTGGGGATCACCCCCCAAAATGACGGCGAGGTCGTGCGGTTGACCATTCCGCCGCTGACGGAAGAGCGCCGCAAGGACCTGGTCAAAAAGGTTAAATCACTGGGTGAAGATGCCAAGGTCAGCATCCGCAGTTCCCGCAGGGAGGCTATGGAGCATATCAAAAAAGCGGTGAAAGACGGTTTCTCGGAAGACGGCGGCAAGATGAAGGAAGCCGACGTTCAACACCTGACCGATAAGTTCACCAAGGATGTTGACGATATTTTGATAGCTAAAGAGAAAGACATCATGACGGTGTAAAACCGGTCGGTCCGGCGATCTTCAGTTTTACAGTTGCCATTGCAAAAAGCACCGTCAACTGTAAAACTGAAGGCTGCCGACTGGTTTTTATTCATTCCCGGATTTGATCCGTTTTTGCTCATCTTCCAGCCCGGTATTTCTGCGGCGGGCCGATTTTACCTGATCATTGCCGAACAGATACGTGAAGTTCAACTTCATGCGCCGGCTGTCCGAGTTCCCGCTCACCAGCATATAGAGGTCGCCGAATCGGCTTTCGCCGCGCCATTGGTTGGTATAGAAAATATCGCTGACGGCCAGCTTCAGGGAGCCCTTCCCGTTCAGGATCTTTTTCTGCAAACCGGCGTCCACATTCCCCATCGCATTCATTTCGAAGGTGCCGCCCCAGACAGAGGGTGAGATGTACCATCCGGACAATTCGAATTTCACATCCCAGGGCAGTGAAAAGGTTTGTTGGCTGTAGATATTGAAGAACGGCGCCTTCAGGTCGACCACCTTGCCGTCGCCGAAATCCGCTTTGTTGTGGGTATAGGTCCCTGTCAGGTTGGTGAAGCTGCTCCACCATTTGGTGATCTGGACCGGTGCGCTGAAGGACAGGGCAAAATTGTCCTGTTTCGCCAGGTTGAGCCAGGTGATATAACTCGCCTTGTCGCCCGAGGTGTCGGTAATGCGCGTGATCAGGTCAGTGGCGCGGCTATAGCTGAAGGTCGTATTGTAGCGATAATTGAGGGTATGGGTCAGCTGGAAATTGTGGGAGTACTGCGGATTCAGGAAGGCGTTGCCTTTCTCGAAGGTCAGTTCGTCCAGCTTGTTCTCAAACGGGTTCAGGTCCTGGTAGCTCGGGCGGTCGATGCGGCGGCTGTAGGAAAACTGAAAGCTGTTCTTGGGGTTGAGCTGGTAGGTAAGTCCGCCGGAGGGGAAGAAGTCCAGGTAAGTCCGTTTGACCTCTTCGTCGTCGGTGGGCTTGAAGGCCTTCAGCATGCCTTCCGAGTGGGTTTGTTCGGCCCGCAACCCGACCTGGAGGTTCCATTTGGATGACAGGGCATGCCCGTAGTTGATATAAGCGGCATTGACATTTTCGGAGTAATTGAAACGGTTGCTCCGGTCGGGATCCGGTTGGGGCTCGCCGTTCAACACATTGTAAAAATCAAAAGTGTTATCGGTCTCCACCAGGGCCAGTTTGATGCCGGCGCCGAACTGACCGCCCAGTATCGGCCGCTCGTGATCGATCTTGAAGGTATAGATGTCGATGTCGGTCGGGGTATTGTTTTCGTAGATCTTCTCCTGGTAGATCTCATTGCCGTCGGGGCTCAGGTAGTAGTTGGGCTGATATCCTTCCGAGCGGTTGCGGAACAGGCCGTAGTCGGCATCCACGTTCCAGACATTGCCTTGTTTGTCATCGAACCGGTAGTTCAGGTTGAAGTTGTAATTGGACCGCATGCCGTCGGCCAGGCTCTCCGCGCGCAGGATGCTGTCGACGGGGTGGTTGCCGATCATGGAAATGGGGGTATTGCTCCGGCTGGCAAAGGTAAAGTCGTTGATGCTGCCGTTGGCCAGCACTCCGATGGTGTTTTTATCGTTGAGGAAAAAATCGGCGCCGGCGCGGAAGCTATGGCCGTTGTCGTTGTTGCGCATGCGGTTGCGCTGGTCAAAAGCCAGGCCGGACTGTTCGCGATAAAGGTTGAAATTTTCCAGGCCGCGACCTTCATAATAGCCGTAACTGCCGAACAGGTTTACCGATTTATCCCGGTAGTTGCCGCTGATCTTGCCGTTGTAACGGGCCAGCCGGCCGACAGAATATCCGAGATCCAGGTTCCCGTTGGCGCCCAGCCGCTTATCCTTCTTCAGCCTGATATTGATGATGCCGGCATTCCCTTCCGCATCGTATCTGGACGACGGATTGGTAATGATCTCAATGGCTTCAACCTCGGACGACTGGATGGTTTTGAGGTAGGCGGCCAGGTCGGAAGCGCCCAGGGGAGACGGTTTGCCGTCGATGTAGATCCGGACGCCGGTCTTACCCTGGAGCATGATATTATCGTTATTGTCGACCATTACGCCCGGTGATTTGCGCAGGAGCTCAAGCCCGTCGCTTCCGACCGAACTGACGCTGTTCTCCACGTTGAAGACCATTTTATCCGGTTTGACTTCGAGCAGCGGCTTTTGGGCCTTCACGACGACCTCTTTCAACTCATTGGTGGCCGCCTGGAGCCGGAAAGCGGGCAAAGCGGTCTTTTCGCCCGGCTTTACGGTGAACGCAACCGAGTTGTACAGCGGCAAGCCTACATAGCTGACCTGAGCGAAATAGGTGCCGGCCGCTACGCCCGGAAACTCAAAGAGCCCCTGTTCGTCCGATATGTCGGCTTTGACCAGGGAGCTGTCCGCGGTGCTGTTCAACAGGATATTGGCGAATTCAATGGGTTTTCCATCGGCGTTGAGGACTGCGCCGGAAACTGTGCCCTGATTTTGGGCGGAAAGCAGGGTGATTGACCACAAAAGGGTTGTCAGTGCAAGGGTGATTTTTTTCATTTCGGATGATTTTAATTTTTCAGTGGCCGGGCAAAAGTAGGTGCGGACCTATGCCGGGCGTCAATTTTTTCGACAAATCCAGCCTTTTACCGGCAGTCTCCAAGTGGAAATCCAATGAAGGTGAAAATGCGCTATCCGCTTCTTCCGGGCCGCCGCAGGCAAAAGGGATGCAAATATAAATGAAAAAGTTTTAAAAAATATAAAATACAAACAAAATATTTTTCATCGGATTGCCGGTGTTACCCATTGGCGGGAGATGCGGTGCGTGCCGGCGCGGCAGGGGTGTGGTGAGCGGCATTATTTTCAATAAATTCTGAAAATTAAATATACACTTGAAATCATTCAAGTTATTATTTATTAATGATTTAAAAATTATATTAAATAAAATCTAAAATAGATTTCGATAGAATTTTGTATTTGTTTAACAAATTTTGTAGTTTTGTTTAACGATTGCGATTTTGAAATTTTAAACGCACGCTGACCATGTCTTCAATTGAATTCCACACCCGCTTCCACAACCTGACCAATGTCCTGCAGGCTTTTGCATACAACCTGACCAAGAATGCAGAGGATGCAAAAGACCTTTATCAGGAAACGGCATACCGGGCTATAACGAACCAGGAAAAGTTTAACCCGGGGACCAATTTCAAGGCCTGGCTTTTCACCATAATGAAGAATATCTTCATCAACAATTACCGGAAAAGGGCGAAGGCCAACACCATCATGGATTCCACCGATAATCTGTACTATCTCAATTCCGGCAGGGACGAGATCCAGAATAATGCGGAATCCATGATCCTGATCGAAGAGCTCACGGACATGATCGAAAAGCTCGAAGACGGCATCCGGATCCCGTTCCTCATGCATTTCCAGGGTTTCAAGTACCAGGAAATCGCTGATTACCTGGATCTGCCGCTGGGTACGGTAAAGAGCCGGATCTTTTTTGCCCGCAAAGCGCTCAAGGATCAGATTGCAGCCAGCTACGGCAGCCTGGAAGAGTTCCGGGAGCTTCGCGAGAATTAGTTTCCCCCTATATTTTTATGTTTCAACGGCGATGATTGAACGCAGTCATCGCCGTTCTTTTTTATTTTTGAGCAAATTAATCGTCCGAAATGGAAGAATTTGCGGAGAAAGCCGGCTTTTTCCGAACCCGGTTAACGGCCTGGCATGCAGCGAATCCGCGCCCCTTGCCCTGGAAAGACGAACCCGATCCTTATTTCATCTGGCTGTCGGAAGTCATCCTGCAGCAAACCCGGGTTGACCAGGGTTGGGCTTATTATGAACGATTCAGGCGTGATTTTCCGACCGTGCAGGATCTGGCCGCAGCGTCGGAGGACCAGGTCCTGAAAGCCTGGCAGGGACTCGGTTATTATACGCGCGCCCGCAACCTGCACCGCGCCGCCGGGATCATTGCCGGCCAATACGGCGGCCGGTTTCCGCGCAGTTATCCCGAGATCCTGGCTTTGCCCGGTATCGGCCCCTATTCGGCGGCGGCCATCGCTTCCTTTGCCTTCGGGCTGCCTTATGCCGTGCTCGACGGCAACGTGTTCAGGGTGCTTTCGCGTTTTCTTGGGCTGGACACGCCGATCGATTCTTCGGAAGGGAAAAAACAGTTCCAGGAAATATCGGCGTATTTTCTGGACAAGGAGCGCCCCGGCGCTTACAATCAGGCCATTATGGATTTTGGCGCTACCTGCTGCACACCCAGGCGGCCGGCTTGTGCAGGTTGTCCGCTGATGACCGAATGCAGGGCGCTGGCCGAAGATAAAGTGGACCAATATCCCGTAAAATCCAAGAAAATTGAGCGGCGGACCCGCTATTTCAATTACCTCGTCGTCCGGTTTGGCGATCAGGTCCTGATCCGGCAGCGATTGGGAAAGGACATCTGGCAACGCCTTTATGAATTCCCCATGGTGGAAAGCGAATCGCTGCCGGAGACTGCCGATGCCTTGTTCGGATGGCCGTGGTTTGAAGGACGGAAACCGGCGCCCGATGCCGTTTCGCTTCCGTTCAGCCAGGCGCTGACCCACCAAACGATCGTGGCCGTATTCTGGGAATGGCGGCTTCCCGGCGAACCGAAAGGGATAATTGCTCCTGTTCAGGCAGTGAATCGAAAAAACTTGAGTAATTTTGCGTTCCCAAAAATTATTGATTTGTTTTTAGAAAATAAATCCCTAAATTTATTCTCAAATCATCAAAACCAAGATTAAATGGTCAATCGGGTTATATTGATTGGCAACCTGGGCAAAGACCCCGAAGTGCGCCGCCTGGAAAATGGCGCCGTTGTCGCAAAGTTTACGCTCGCTACCAATGAAAGCTATAAAGATAAAAGCGGTGAGTGGCAGCAACTCACCGAATGGCACGACGTAGTAGTCTGGCGCAGCCTGGCCGAACGCGCAGAAGCGCAACTCAAGAAGGGCATGCCGGTTTATGTGGAAGGCAAACTGACCCACCGCACCTGGCAGGATCAGGACGGCAATAACCGCCGGTCCACAGAAGTCGTAGCCAATTATTTCAGATCCCTGGCTTCCGGCCGCAAGGAAGGCGACGGCGGAGGCGGGTATTTTCCGGGCGCCGATGACGAGTATCCGGTCGGCAATTTCTCTCCGGAACCCAAGATGAGCAGTACAGCTTCAAGCATGCCGGATGTACAGCCGCCGGCCGGTGACGATGACGATCTGCCTTTCTAAAAACAACCGCGGAGCCTGACAACGACAGGCTCCCCGATCGTTTCACCTAACAGCGTGTTCATTGGAGACGGACCCTTATAGCTTTCTGTTTCACTTTTTTTCCTTGCCACTGTCTGCTTTCCCTTTGGCCCAAGCCGTTTGGGGATGTCTGGGGATTGTCATCCTGTTGATTTGCTCCGGCCTGGTATCGGCTTCGGAGGTCGCCTTTTTTTCCCTGACCGTCAATGACTTTGAAAAGCTGGATCAGGAAAATACCAGCAGCAGCAAACGGATCCTCTCCCTTAAGGAACGGCCGAGGCGCCTGCTGGCCACCATACTGATCTCCAATAATTTCATCAACATCGGCATCGTCATCCTTTCCGCCTTTGTTTTGCGGATCTTTTTCCCGGATGCTACCTTTCAGGGATGGGCAGCCAGCCTGACCGAAAAGGCCCGCTTTCTCGGCAATATCAACCTCGCCGTGATCCTGCAGTATGCCATTACGGTGGTCGGGGTGACCTTCATGCTCGTCCTCTTCGGGGAAACGGCGCCTAAGGTATACGCCCGCCAGAATAACGTCCGGCTGGCCAGGATGATGGCCGGCCCAATGCTGATGCTGATGCGCGTTTTCGGGCCGATCAGCAACCTGCTCGTCAACTGGACCAAAGTGCTGGAAGGCCGCCTGGCGCTCAAAACGGGCGGCGGCGCATTGTCCAGCAGAGAGGACCTCGACGAAGCCATCGAACTGACCGTGAGCAATGAAAAGGATGCCGGACAGGAAGCCGACCTTCTCAAGCGCATCGTCAAATTCGGGGATATGGCCGTTACCCAGATCATGCGCTCCCGCCTTGATGTGGTTGCCGTGAATGTCAGCATCGACTACAAGGAACTGCTGGAGGTCGTCCGGGAATCCGGATATTCCCGCATACCGGTTTATGAAGAGGATTTTGACAATGTCAAGGGCATTCTGTATGTCAAGGACCTGCTGGGACACCTGAACGAAAATGAGGATTTCCGCTGGCAGGATCTCATCCGTTCCAACATCCTGTTCGTACCGGAGGCCAAAAAGATCGACGCCCTGCTCAAGGATTTTCAGCGCCAGCACCTGCACATGGCCATCGTGGTTGATGAATACGGCGGCGGGTCCGGGCTGGTTACCCTCGAGGACATTATGGAGGAGATCATCGGCGATATCAAAGACGAGTTTGACGACGAACCGGAGCTTATCTACCAGCAGATCGACGAACGCAACTATGTTTTTGAAGGCAAGACCTTGCTGAATGATGTTTGCAGGGTACTGAACATCAAGACCACCTATTTTGACGATGTAAAGGGCGAGGCGGATTCCCTGGCCGGTCTGGTGCTGGAAATGGAGGGCGAGCTTCCGCAACAGGGATCCGACGTGTCCATCAAAGCCTATAATTTCAAGATCCTGTCCGTCGATGAACGCCGGATCATCTCCATTCAGGTCACCCTGCCTGAATCTCCTCCGGATGAAGAAAATGAATAACGCCGATCCTGCGTTAGTGTTGGTGAACTTCCGGCCCGAACCCATGGCCCGGCTTACATTTGCAATATGAGAATCAGAACCGCGTTTTTGTTGCTTTTCCTCTTGATCTTTGCCGCCTGCAAAGAGCGCATTTATACGCCCAAACCGCGGGCATATCCCAAGGTCGTGTACCCGGAAAAGGCGTACAAGGCTTTTGATGAATCCACTTGCCCGTTCACCTTTGATATGCCGGTTTATGCCCGCATTCAGAAGGATACCGCCTTTTTCGATCAGGCGCCGCTGCATCCCTGCTGGTTTGATATCTATTATCCGGAATTTGACGGCAGGATACACTGCAGCTACTACGATATCAGCCGCGACCACTCGCTGGACAAGTTGAAGAAAGATGCGTTTGAAATGGTGGACTGGCATAACAAACGGGCCAATTACATTGAGGACGAAGTGGTGAGTCGCCCCGAAGCGCGGGTTGGCGGCATGGCCTTCAACATCACCGGGCCCGCGGCTTCGCCTTTCCAATTCTTCCTGACGGATACCACCAGCCATTTTTTTCGGGGCGCCCTTTACTTCAACACCGAAGCCAGGCCGGATTCCCTGGCGCCCGTCAGCGCCTTCGTCAAGGAAGATATTTTGCGGTTGATTGCGACCTTTCGGTGGAAGGATTGAAAAATTTCCGGCAATGGTTTAAGGACCGCTGAAATAATAACTGTCCACTTTCCTAGGAGGCCTTTTGCCCCTATCCGGCGTTATGGAACCGCCTCCCTTAGCTATGGCTAAGGTCGGGAACCCATGCCTTGGCTAGGACCAAAATGCCTGACCTATCAAAAGCGACACTTATTAATTCAACGATCCTAAGGATAAGGATTGTGGGCCGAAGATTTTCAAACTTCCTTTTGGAATCTCTTTTCTGTATAGCAAATGCGCAATTACATCAACTGATTGAATAAAATAGGAATGGTGGGAGTTCCGTTGCAAGAGATCTTCAATGATACTATCAGCAGGGGAGTTATAAGCATCACCAAAGTGGGATGGTACGGGATTATATATTCTCATTTAGTAACTATCCAGCACGCAGGCGTGCTGGATAGTTACTAAAGTAAATTCAAAAGTGGATATGCCAAAACTTTTTGAAGTCTTGACATATCCACTTATGGCGAGGAGCATTTATCAATCCTCGCTATCAGTATCGCCGGAGTCGTCACCGTCGGGTTCGACGCGGAACTTACCGCTGCCCATGATCTTTTCCTTGATCTTGAGCTCCAGTTCGTGGGCCACTTCGGGGTTATCCATGAGGAACTGCTTGGCAGCTTCACGCCCCTGAGCGATCTTGGCGCCGTTGTAATTGTACCACGCGCCGCTTTTCTGGATCACGTCATAATCGACGCCCATATCCACGATCTCGCCGGTTTTGGAGATGCCTTCACCGAAGGTGATGTCGAATTCGGCTACCCGGAAGGGGGGCGCGAGTTTGTTCTTGACGACTTTCACTTTTACGTGGTTGCCGACAACGTTGCCGTCCTTGTCCTTGATGCCGGCGCCGGTCCGGCGGATATCCAGACGAATGGAGGCGTAAAATTTCAGGGCATTACCGCCGGTTGTCGTTTCGGGGTTGCCGAACATGACGCCGATCTTCTCGCGCAGCTGGTTGATGAAAATGCAGCAGCAGCCGGTGCGGCCGATATTGGCGGTCAGTTTGCGCATGGCCTGCGACATCAGCCTGGCCTGGAGGCCCATTTTGGAATCGCCCATTTCGCCTTCGATCTCGGAGCGCGGCACAAGCGCGGCAACCGAGTCGATCACAATGATGTCGATGGCGCCGGACCGGATCAGGTTCTCGGCGATCTCCAGCGCCTGCTCGCCGTTGTCGGGTTGGGAAATGAGCAGGTTTTCCGTATCGACGCCCAACGCTTCGGCATAGAACCGGTCGAAAGCGTGTTCTGCGTCAATGAAAGCGGCAATGCCGCCCTGTTTCTGGCATTCTGCAATGGCGTGGATGGCCAGGGTGGTCTTACCGGAGGATTCAGGCCCGTAGATCTCTACGATACGCCCTTTGGGAAAACCGCCGACGCCCAGCGCAATGTCCAAACCGACGGAGCCGGTCGGGATAGCGTCCACCGCAACGACCTGCTTGTCGCCCAGACGCATGATGGTTCCTTTGCCGTAGGTTTTCTCCAGCCGGTCAACGGTAAGTTGTAATGCCTTTAACTTAGCCTCTTTATCTGCTGACATGGGTATAAATGATTGATGAAATCAGAAAATGTTTTATTTTCGAACAAAGATAAATTTTTTGTTCCAAACATGCAAGTCTTTGGCTTAAATTTACGGAAAAATGTTATGGCGCTTTCTCCTAAACGCGGATATCGTTCATCATTTGTTTGCCTCAGTTGATAGAAATTATTGGACAACCGCCGGTTTTGTATGCATATTTGACTGACAAAATAACCATCCCACCAGAAATGAATTCACACGAAATTGATTACAAGATCTTCGGCGAGGAAATGCAGTTTGTCGAGATCGAATTGGATCCGTATGAAACCGTCATCGCAGAAAGCGGCAGTTTTATGATGATGGACGACGGCATGGAGCTGTCCACGCTCTTCGGCGACGGCAGCCACGAGGAAGCCAACAAAGGCCTTTGGGGCAAGGTGCTCAGCGCCGGCAAACGCCTGCTCACGGGCGAAAGCCTGTTCATGACGGCCTTTACCCACGCCGGCCCCGGCAAAAAGCGGGTCTCTTTCGCAGCTCCCTACCCCGGGCAGATCGTGCCGATGGACCTGGCGGCGCTGGACGGCCGGATCATTTGCCAGAAAGACGCCTTCCTCTGCGCCGCAAAAGGGGTCAGCATCGGGATTGAATTCAGCCGCAAGATCGGCCGCGGCCTGTTCGGCGGCGAAGGATTCATCATGCAGAAACTCGAAGGCGACGGACACGCTTTCCTGCACGCCGGCGGTGCGATCATTGAAAAGGAATTGCAGATCGGAGAAGTCCTGCGCATCGACACAGGCTGCCTCGTAGCCTTCACCCGAGAGGTGGATTACGATATCGAAATGATCAAAGGCGTCCGCAATATGGTATTTGGCGGCGAAGGCCTGTTCTACGCCCGCCTCGAAGGCCCGGGTAAGGTCTGGATACAAAGCCTGCCGTTCAGCCGCCTGGCCGATCGCATCATCTCTGCCAGCAAATATTACGGCAAGCGCAAGGACGAAGGGAGCATCCTGGGCCCGCTCGGCGACCTGCTCGGCGGGGATTGATCGCCACTAGGGAATCCGGCCTTTCAACCTGATAACGGGCGGTCTTCAGCAATCATATCCGCTCCGCATCAGAAAAAATGCATGAAGAAACTCTCCCGGAATTCCTCGAAGATCGGATATTCAGGCATGAGCAGCAGTTCGATCCCCAGAATTTTCGCAATGGGCATGATGTGATAATATGCCATGACCGTAGGCACGCCGATCCGTTTGGGAATGAACTTGACCGTTTCCAGCTGCTGGTAGAAGTCTTGCTCAAATTTCTCCCACGGCTCGTTGTCAAAGCTCAGGTTGTGCCCGATGATCACGCCCTCGGGGGTCGCCCAAAGGCTGATTTTTGAAAAGAAAGGCCGCTTACCCTGGTTGCCGACCGGCGAGGGGAAGTATTGGTGCATGAACAAGAGGTCGCTCTTCTTCTTTTTAAGTTTCTTCTTCAGGGCCTTGGCCAGCTCCGGATCGGCCTGGTGAACCGGAAAAATATCGGGGCTTTCCTCCTCGAAGGGCTCTTCCCGGTATTCGTCGACCCAGACTTTCTTGCCTTTTTGTTGCACCTGGACCCTGACGAGCAGTTTGCCGTCTTCGCGCCGGATAAGCGAAGGCGCATCCTCAAAGCGAATCGCTACATCCATGGCCTGTTGCAGCGCATGGGTCATCCATTCGGCCTGCTCGGTTGTCAGAAACCAGGGAAAATAACCCGGCAGGTATTCCCTGGGCATGACCCACTGGTTCCTTCCGCGGAATTTAAGGCCGAGCTCCTTGACCTGGTCGAGGTCGGGCTTGGACAATTCCTGGCGGTCGACGAATTCAACTTTCAGCATATTCTGTTCCAGCCCGATGGCCACCCGGTCCTCGTCTTCGATCTCTTCGGGCATATACAACAACCGCAGGTAGGATTTAAAGCCTTCATCGCCGGTATAAACGCCCAGGGCAAAGACCTCTCCGGCGTTGCCCATTACGCAGCAATAACCGATTTCACCGGTTTTCGGGTTTTCGACTCCGAAGATATCGGTATCGTACATCCACTCCCAGCATTTCAGGTCTCGGAAAGTAACGGCGGCCTGATAGAACGCTCGCCAGACGGCTTCCTCTTTTGTAGTCATCGGAGTCTTTTTCGGAAAGATCGTAAAAAATCGGGGCTTCTCAAATACCTTCGGTGAAATCGGCGGAAATAGCCACCCGTTTTTCTTTTGAAAAAGCCAGTTTTTGAAGGTTGACGATGCTGTAGGCTTTGCCGGCGCGGTAATGCAATTCCTGCGACACGTTCATGGTGGTTGAACGGACCTCATTGAAAATGCTGACCTCCTGTACAGTATCTCCGGCAAAGTCAACCTCGACTTTCCGTATTTTGAGGTCATCTTTTTTGGCGGTATAGCGGATGCCCGTCAATTGCCCGCCTTCAAAGAGGCTGTCTATCTGATACTGATCGATCCAGGCGGGTTTGTTGATGTCATAACGCTGGAAAATGCTGAGCTCCCCGGCAAAATCTGCATCGCGCAAGTCCTTCTCTTCGGTCTTGCCGTTGACCTCGATCCGTTTTCTAACGGCCGGAGACCTGGCTTCCAGGGCGCTGATCTGGCCGGCGAAATAGCTTTTCAGATCAAAGTAGGGTTGGGGCCCGTTCCCGTTTTTTGCCCCGTCATTTCGGTTGCAGGCCAGCGCAAGGAGGCATAAAAGAACGGCAGCCGGTAATTTTTTCATTCAATTGATTTTAAAAATTCGCTCTGGACAAATAAACGGCTGCAAATATGGATAGTTCTCTGGAATGCAGGGAATTTCCGGCGCGGATTGTGCCCGAAAATTACCGGCCCGGCCCGACAGGCGATGCGGCTGCATCCGGAATCCCGCATCGGATAAACCAATTCCGCGCCGGCTTGTTAATGCAGCTGGCAGATTATGAATCGTAATTTGGTTAACTTTACATGCAGGATCTGAAGAAAGATATGGATAAATTGCAACAAGGCGGCGACGATCCGACCTCTGCCGAGCGCAAGCAGGATCATATTGAACTGGCCTTCCGCTCAAGGGTGGAACGCCCGGAGCTGGATACCCGGTTCAGCTATGAGCCGATATTGTCCGGCCATCCTGCCGCCGGTGTCATACCGCCCAGCCTGATCGGCGGGAAGACGCTCAAAGCCCCGCTATGGGTGTCGAGCATGACGGGCGGCACGGCCATGGCAGGTACCATCAACCGCAACCTTGCAAGGGCATGCAGCGACTTCGGCCTGGGTATGGGCCTGGGCTCCTGCCGGGCGCTGCTGCACAGCGACGATACCCTCAGTGATTTTGCCGTCCGGTCGGTCATCGGTCCGGATCAGCCGCTTTACGCTAATCTGGGGATCGCTCAGGTTGAGGAACTGATCAGCAGCGATTCCCTGGGAAAGATCGCCAGGCTCATTGACAAGCTGGAGGCAGACGGCCTGATCATCCATGTCAATCCGTTGCAGGAATGGCTCCAGCCGGAAGGCGACCGGATACAAAAACCGCCGCTGGAGAGTATCCGGTCGGTGCTCGAATACCTGGGGGATATGCCGGTCATCGTCAAGGAAGTGGGGCAGGGGATGGGCAAGGAAAGCCTCCGGGCGCTGCTGCAGTTGCCGCTGGCCGCTGTGGATTTTGCCGCCAACGGAGGGACCAATTTCGCCCGGCTCGAACTGATGCGCAGCACGGAGGAAATGCAGGAAATATACGGCCCGCTGGCGCTGGTCGGGCACAGCGCCGAAGAAATGGTCGATCTGACCAATGAACTCGCGCTGGAACTCGGCGAACGGCTGGCTTGCCGAAGGGTGATCATCTCCGGCGGCATAACCAATTTTCTGGACGGCTATTATCTGGTGCAAAAATCGAGCCTTACGGCCATCTACGGACAGGCATCCGGGTTTCTCAAACACGCCCGGGGCGATTACCAGGATCTTTTTCGCTACACCGAATCGGTGGTGAAAGGACTGGAAATGGCCTATGCCTTCCTGAGCGTTAAGAAATAGACATTGGTCATCGGACCAAAACAACTGTGGGACATGCAGGAAAAGATCATATCGGGTTTCTCGAAACTGACCAAAGCGGAAAAATTGACCTGGGTGACGCGGCACTACGTTGCGGATGCCGAAGCGGCTGCCGGAGAGATTGCCGGATTCACCCATGCCGACGAACGGCTGCAGCAAGTGCTTGACCGGTTCAGCGAAAATACCGTGGCCAATTACCCGATGCCTTTCGGGATTGCCCCCAATTTTCTGATCAACGGCCGGGTGTATGCCGTGCCGATGGTGATCGAGGAGAGCTCGGTGGTGGCCGCCGCCTCCAGCGCCGCCAAGTTCTGGCTGGCCAGGGGCGGGTTCAAGGCCGAGGTTTTGTCGACGGTCAAGCTGGGGCAGGTCCATTTCACCTGGTCCGGCGATCCGGCCAGGCTCCGCCTTGCTTTTGCCGAACTGGAATCCCGCCTGCGGCTCGATGCGGCCTACCTGACGGAGAATATGGAAAAACGCGGCGGCGGGGTCGGACGGATCGAGTTGATCGACCTGTCGGACAGGGAACCGGGGCTGTTCCAGCTTCGGGTAGCGTTTCAAACCTGCGACTCGATGGGGGCTAATTTCATCAATTCCGTTCTGGAACAGTTTTCCGCCACCCTGGAAGAATTTGCCGCCGCCCACCCGGCCCTGCAACCCGATGGTAAGGACCTGGTGGTCATCATGGCCATCCTGTCCAATTATACCCCCGAATGCGTGGTCCGGGCCTATGTGGAATGCCCGGTTGACCGGCTGGCCGGCGCTTGCAAGGAGTTGGGCCCGGCGGCATTCGCGGAGAAATTCCGGAAGGCTGTCCGGATCGCACAGGTGGACCCCTACCGTGCAGTTACCCACAATAAGGGCATCTTCAACGGGGTGGACGCGGTGGTGCTGGCTACGGCCAACGACTTCAGGGCCATCGAAGCTTGCGGACACGCCTACGCCGCCCGCGACGGCCAGTACCGCAGCCTGAGCAATTGCACGGTCGAAGACGGTTTGTTCCGGTTCTGGGCAGACCTCCCGCTGGCCGTCGGTACCGTCGGCGGATTGACCAACCTCCATCCCCTTGCCCGGCGTTCGCTGGATATCCTGGGCAACCCCTCGGCGGAAGAACTGATGGCCATAATCGCCTGCACCGGCCTGGCCCAGAATTTTGCCGCCCTGCGGTCCCTGATCACTACAGGCATCCAGAGCGGGCACATGAAAATGCACCTGGCCAATATCCTGCACCACCTCGGTGCGGGAGAGCAGGAAACCCGGGAGGCTATTGAGCATTTCCGGGACAAAACCGTTTCCTTCGCAGCGGTCAGGGAATTCCTGAACAGCTTTTCCGGCAATGCCGGGGTCGTGTCGAAAGCCCCGTAAAGGTTAAGGATGCCGGCGGCTTATTTGAAGCCGAACTTTTTGAGCCCTTCATGGCTGATGGCAATGGCTTCCATCGGGGTCTGGTCAAAGGTCATGTCCTGCTCTACCAGGTAGAATTCCATTCCAGACAGTTCTTTTTGCGCCAGAATCCTGGCAAAATCGATCGAACCGGTGCCTACGGGCGCAAACCGGCCCTGCGCGTCCATGTCCTTGATATGCCAGGCCTTGAACCGCCCGGGCGCTTTGTTGAAATATGCAATGGGGTCGGCGCCGGCCTTGGTGACCCAGTACAGGTCCATCTGGAAATTGAGATTGGCGGGATCAGAGTGTTCGATGAAATAATCCATCGGAATGACACCCTGGGCATTTTTCTCGAATTCGAAATTGTGGTTGTGATACAGGCATTTCAATCCGGCAGCCGTACATTTTTGGGCTATGGTATTGATAATGCTCATGACCTCTTCTATGTCTCCGGTCATGCCCAGGGTCTTCGTTTCGGGGTCGAACTTGAAATGCCCCATCGGCGGAACCGGGATCACGAAATACTTGAACCCAGCGGCTTTGACATCAGCGATCATTTTATCGGCATTGTCCAGGGTAACGTCCCCGTGGTGGGAGCTGATCGGCTCCAGCCCGACCTCGGCCAGATAATTTTTGAACTCGACCGGCTCCATGCCGTAGAACTTGCCGTCGGCATACCCTGCCGCTTCAATGTATTTATAGCCGATATCGGCCACCGCTTTGAGGACTTCCCTCGGCGCTTTGGCCAGGGTATCTCTCAGGGTATACAGGGCCAGACCGCCGAACGCTGCGGCGGGTGTGGCATTTTCCTGGTCGGCGTTGTCCGTGTTTTGCGAAGCGTTGTTGCAAGCCGTCGCGTACAGCAATGCAACGGCCAGCAGAAGGGTGGAAAATTTGCGCATGTTGGTCATTTGTTTTGTTTTAAGATAATCCCCGACAATATGATGTCCCGGGGCTCCGTAGCAGAGACAAGTGCAAATCTAAAAGATGGCGGGATATAATCGGCGGTTTTTTATGCCGGCCTCCCGCGACAGCATAAATCTTTTCACTTTCCGGGGATTGTCCTAGCTTTGTTCCCGGTACGATTTCATTTTTCTTCAATCCAATGCCCGCGTATGAAAAAGCAGATCGCTTTCATTTATCTCCAATTGTGCCTGGCCTCCCTTGCATTTGGCCAGAAAGAATTGCTCCAGTCGGGCCCGATGCTGGGGTACAGCGAAATGAAAGAAGTCCTGCTCTGGGTGCAAACCAAATCGCCGGCCATGGTGCAGTTCGCTTATTGGGAAACGGGTGCGACCGGCAGAAAAACCCTGACCGACAGCAAAACAACCGCAAAAGAAGAGGGGTATACGGCCAGGTTGATCGCCGACCAGGTTGAACCGGGTAAGCAATACGATTACGAGTTGCTCATCAATAACCAGCCGGTGAAATTGCCGTATCCGACCCGGTTTCAAACCCAGACCTTGTGGCAATTTCGCACCGATCCGCCCGATTTCTCCCTGGCTGTCGGCAGTTGTTTCTATGTGAATGAACCGGAATACGATCGCCCGGGAACGCCCTACGGCGGCGAATACCAGATCATGACGGCCATTTACAACCGCCACCCGGACGCCATGCTCTGGCTGGGGGATAACGTTTATTTCCGGGAACCGGACTGGTACACGCGCACGGGCATGATACACCGCTACACGCATACCCGGTCCTTACCGGAATTGCAACCCCTGCTGGCTTCCACCCACCATTACGCCATCTGGGACGATCACGATTTCGGCCCGAACGACTCCGACCGGGGGTTCATCCAGAAGGACGAGACCCTGGATGTTTTTAAGTTGTTCTGGGGCAACCTCAACTACGGCCTGCCCGGAAAGAAGGGCGTGACCGGGTATTTTCAGTTTGAAGACGTCGACTTTTTCCTGCTGGACAACCGCTACTTCCGCACCCCCAACAACCGGATCACTGAAAAGCGCACCCTCCTGGGCAGCGACCAGATCGAATGGCTCATCGACGCGCTGGCGTTCAGCAAGGCGCCGTTCAAGGTCATCGCCGTCGGCGGACAATTCCTGAACACCGTCAAAGCGTATGAAACCTACGCCAACCTGGCTCCCGAAGAAAGAAGCTATATCCTCGACCGCATCGAAGAGGAAGGCATTACCGGCGTGGTCTTCCTCAGCGGCGACCGGCACCACACTGAACTGAGCGCCTACACCAACGCAGCCGGCCATACCGTGTACGACCTGACGGTGTCGCCGCTCACTTCCGGGGTCGGCAACCCGGAAAAGGAAGTCAACGACCTGCGCGTGCCGGGCACTCTGCTGGTGAAGCGCAATTTCGGCCTCCTCGAATTCAGCGGCCCGCTCAACGAACGGAAAATGACCATCCGGATCATCAATTCGGCCGGCGAGGAGCAATGGAGCCGGGAGATCCGGCCCAAATGAGAGCTTATCCGGAAAAAGCGCTTACAACTTCAATTTTATCCCGCCGCTGATCACGCGCCCTTCCGTGTGGGTCCAGATCTCTCCGAACCGGGGCTGGGTATGGGTGCCTTCGTTGACATTGGCAAACCGGCTTTGGCGGACATCGGTGAAATTTTCGGCGTTGAAGTACAGGGCTACCTTCCCGAATACCTTTTCGATGAAAAATCCGAATTCCCAGAAATCGGATGAAATAGCGCCGCTGCTCAGCTGTTGCGGGGAGGTGTAGTATCCTTCCAGCCCGAGTTTGATGTCGCCGTGCACCTCGTACAAGGCGATCAGGTTGAGTTTGCTTTCCGGCACGAGCGGCAGGTTCCGGTTGCCGGTCAGGTATTCAGCGGTTGCCCGGGTAAAGGTATAGCCGGCGAAGAACTTGAACGGCTCCAGCAGGAACTTGAGGTTGGTCTCAAACCCCGATGTATTGACCGGCAGGGCTGCGTTGACGTAGTACTGCAAATCGGCCGAATACGGCGTCAGGACCATCGGGCGGTTGATCCGGGTATAAAAGAAGAGCTGGTTGGCGGTGATGACGAGGTCGCCGACCGAGGTTTTGTAACCGGCGTCGATTGTGCCCCCGAAACTCCTTTCCGGAGCGAGGTGATCCCCGGTGCCGAGTACGCCCCGATAGGCCAGCGATTCGGTCTCCTCCGTGAAAATGGTCGGCGTGCTGTAGCCCATCCCCGCTGAGATCCGGCCGCTCCAATGCGGGTTCAATTTGTACAATGCGGAAATCCTCGGCAGGAGTTGCAACCCGTAGCGACCTGCGTGGTCGAGCCTGACCCCGTTCTCGAAAGCCAGTTTTTCATTCACATCCCAGGTGTCCTGCACATAAAGGCCGACCGTTGTCAGCCGGGCATCCCTGGGGGTATTGCCCAGGTTCCGGTCTTCATCAAACCGGTCGTAAACCACGTTCAGCCCCGTGATCAGATTGTGATTGCCGATGCCGTGCGCCATCGAGATATCGGTATAGGCGTTGTACTGGATGCCCGCGAAACTGTAATCCGGCAGGTCGATCTTTCGGTCAAAAACGCTGAAACTCTGTCTGGCAACCAACTGCCTGTTTTCTGAGAGCCGGGATTTAAGCTCAACGGTCGTCAGGTTCCGGATGGATCGGTTTTTCTCAAAATAGGTGTGCGACGGATCGTCTTCATCCCGGATGGCGTCGAGGTCGCCGCCTTTGCGGTTTTGGGACACCACCATATTGCTGATGCTCAGCGTGCTCCCTTCGTTGAGATAAAACCAGACCCTGGGCGTGACGGAAAAGGAAAGCGTTTTCGGAATTTCGGTGAAATGGTCCTCGTCCACATCATAAGCCGCATGGCGGTTGACGGTTCCAAGGAAGGTGAAGCCTGTTTTTTTCGATTTACCCGACAGGAAAAGGCCGAGGTCCGACGCGCCCACGTTCGACTGGTTGAGCTGCAGACTGATGACGCGTTTGTCCGACGGTTGCTTGCTGATGAAATTGATCACACCCGCGATGGCGCCGCCGCCGTACAACGTACTGGCCGGGCCCTTGATGACTTCGACCTGCTGCAAGTCGAGGGGCGGCAGATCGAGGATGCTCAGCCCGCCGGCGAAGTTGCCGAAATTGGCGAATCCGTCCTTCAAAAGCTGGGTGTACCGCCCGTCGAGCCCCTGTATCCGGATGCTGGCGTTGGCCGTGGTGGCCGATGTCTGCTGCACCTGGATGCCCGTGCTCTCGTGCAGGATCATGCTCACGTTGGAAGGCCGCATATTGCTCTTTTCGTCGATCTCTTCCAACCCGATGGCCTCGATCCGCGTGGGCGTATCGGCGATGGTACGGGATCCGCGGGAAGTGGTAACGATCACCTCGTCCAGGTCTTCTCCTTCGTGGTGCAATGGGATGCGGACCGTCCTGCCGTTGTCGGCCGGAAATTGTAAGGTAATGGTTGCCGGTTCATAGCCCAAATAAGAGACCTCAAAAGCATGACTGCCGCCGGGAATATTATCCAGGGTAGCCATGCCGTCCTCATCGGTGGTTGTCCCGGCGCTTGTCCCGGCCAGCAGGACCGCAGCCCCGATCAGGTTCTCGCCGGACTCAGCGTCCTGAATGAGGAATGTTGCCTTGTGCTGGGCGGAAAGGCAGGTCAGGTTGAACAAGGTTGCAACGTATAGAAGTATTGTTTTCATACAAGGTTGTTATTGGGCATCAGACGCAATCGGCCGACCGGTAACCGGATCGGTTCGGGCGGCCGGAAAATGTCCGGTGCCGGTCAAATAATTAATGCGGAAATGAGCATGGAAGGTCAGGCCATAACAACCTTGGGCGGGCGGAAAATGCCGTCGGGGAATTCGCGCTGGAGCGGCGTTCTGTAGGTGAATGAAGCGGCTGATGATAAGATAAGCCTACCGGAGTGGAACCCCGGTGTTTTGAATCCGGCAGTGACCTGTCCGCAACAGGTGCAGGTGCAGAAGGGAGAGCAAAGGTCGTCTTCCTGTTCATGGCCGCAACCGGAATGCTCGCCGGAAACCAGGCGATCCCGGCCGCCCTGTACCTCTTTTTCGGACGCGCAGGTATCCGTGCAGGGCAGGAGGCTCAGCATCAGAAAGTAGAAACTTAAAATGCAGGACAGGCACTTCATCGCTAAAGAAACGGCGATCAGGCGGGTTTTGTTTCATTTATCTCCTGGCATCGCTGTCCTCCAGAATGTGCATTCCCAGTTTAAATTTTTCCAGAAAAATAGCCGGATTCCGGGTATACTCCCAGGGACCTGTTAATGGTTGTCCATTTTTATCGAGGAGGATGTAAAATGGCTGGGTATTTTTCAGAAACCGTCCGTTCTCGATTTTCCGATTTTTTTCGCCGTCTTCTTTATCATCGGTAAACAACAACAATGGGATAAAATGGCCGGTTAAATATTGCTGAACGTTTTTATTTGGATAAATGAACCTTTCAAAGGACTGCTCCGAACGGTTCCGGTTTGTAAACATCAAAAAAACAGGCTTTTCCAGTTTTTCTGCGCAAGTCAGCGCTTCTTCCCAATTGTCATATCCCATCAACCCAAGGCCCATCAGATCCTTTTCGTTGCCGCACAATTCCCGGGAGTTGTCAGTACTAAAGGTGCATCCCGATAGGATAATTACCGTGAATAGGAAAATACGATACAGCATCCTTTGGGTTTATCGATTTTCCAACACTTGCCCATCCGCTTCCAACTGTTTCCGGAGATCGGCATAATCCACCGCCTGTACGGCAAGGTTCCTATCCAGGGTCAGCACCCCCAGCGTGGCCGCGCTCTGCCCCAGGATCATGAACACCGGCTCCATCCGGATGGAACCGAAGGCGATATGGGTGCTGGATACGGCAACCGGTACGATCAGGTTGCTGCATTCCGCTGCTTTGGGCAGGATGGCGCCCAGCGATATGGGGTACGGATCGGGCGGGTGTACGCCGATATCGCCCTCGTTCTGCACAAAACCCCCGGGCGTGATGTAGCGCTGCACATTGTGCGAATCCATGGTATAGGAGCCCATGCCGATGGGATCTTCAACGGGTATGCGGCCCATGATCTCGTTTTCGGTCATCACGCGCAGGCCGACCATCCGGCGGCCTTCCCGGACATAGATCTGGTGGGGCCAGTTGCCGTTATCCGCAAACTCGTCCCTGGCCAGGCCCCATTTTTGCATTTCGGTACGCACGTCATCCGGCACCCGCGGGTCGTTGGCCAGGAAATAGAGCAGTCCTTTCTGGTAGGTTTCGTGCTCGCGGATGATTTCCCGGCGCTGTTCGTAGGAGGCTTCCGGGTAATCGTAGCTCATGCCGATATTGTCGAAGCTGAAGGGGCCGTGGTTGTTCACGTCAGTTTTCCCGTTGGGGATGGCGTCGAATTTGTCGAAGGTCTCGCGCCAGCCGGCATTCAGCACCCGGACCGCCAGTTCGTATTGCGCGGGGTCGTAGCCGGCCGGTTTTTCAAATGGGACGCGGTTGGCAGGTACGTTGGTCAGGCAGGTCCGGAAACAATAAGCCTGCACTTTCCGGTCGCCTTCGCCGTTCACGCCCGGCGGTTGGGTGGAAATGCGGGGCAGGACGCCGCTGGACGGGTCGCCGGGCCTGACGTAGGGGCTGATGTTCAGGTTGCCGAAGTGGTGCCCGTGGTGGAAAACGCCGGTCTGCACGCCGTTCCATTGTTCGTTGTATTCGCGGTTGGCTTCCCGGCCTACGCGGTAGGTAATGCCTGCAGCTGCCATCAGGTCGCCTTCGTAGGTGGCGTCGATGAAGACCGCCCCCTCATATTTTTTACCGCTGAGCGCGGTCATGGAGGCAATGCGGCCTTTCTCCATTTTTACGCCGTGTTTGCGGTCGAGCCATTCATTGCGATAAACCGGGATGCGGTAATCCCGGATAAAATCCTCGAAAACGCGTTCGGCGATATGGGGTTCAAAGATCCACATGGTGCGATTTTCGCCGTCGATGGCGGGTGTGCCCTGTCCGCGGTTGCCGTAATCCTCCGGTTTTTGCCATGACCAGGTCGCCGGATCCTGATAATAGCGATAAACCCGCTGGTAGAATTCGCGCGCCAGCCCGCCGATGACCGCCTTGTTGCCGGTATCCGTAAACCCCAATCCCGAAGCGGACAATCCGCCCAGGTGTTTGTCCGGTGAAACAATGATTGCCGACCTGCCCATTTTGACTGCCTGGACTGCCGCCGTGACAGCCGCGCAAGTGCCGCCGTAAATGACCACATCGGCGGTTATGACCTGCCCGCCGGAAGGCAATTTGGCGCCGCAACTCCAGAAGATGAACAGCAAAGAAAGCAGGTAGATCGCCTTTTTCATTGATTTTTTATTTGATAATCAATTGGTTATAAATTCAAGAATGCAGGGGTCCGACCAAACATCAACCGCTGTATCCTGTTTTAAAGATGACAGATTAATGTTATACAACCAAAAAAAGTTAATACCAATACCTTCCGGATTCCGGAAGACGTGGATGAAGAGAAGGTCAGCGCTTCCTGCCGGAGAGGAATCCTGCATGTCCGCCTGCCGATAAAAGAACAAAGTAAACAGATGAAAACGGTCAGGGAAGTTCAGATCAGCTAGTTTTCATGCTAATTTAGCGCGTAAAAATCATGCGCATTGTTTTAGGTTTGTTCTTTGTTCTCCTGATTTATGCAGCCTGCAATCAGGCCGCTGCACCCGATCAGGCGCAAACCCCTCCCATCAGCGATACCGCTCAATATGTACTGGACCAGGCCTTGCTGCGTCACGGTTCGGCATTGGTCGACACCAGCCGCATAGCCTTTGATTTCCGCGACCGGCACTATATCGCCATCCGCAACGGCGGCCGGTTTCAGTACGAACGCATCTGGACCGATACCGTCACCAAAGCCATCACAAGGGATGTGCTGACCAATAAAGGCCTTACCCGGGAGGTCAACGGCCGGGTAACGCCGCTCAGCGCCAAAGACAGTTCTGCCTACGCCAACAGCGTTAACTCGGTCATCTACTTCGCCCTGTTGCCCTATTTCCTCAACGACCCTGCCGTGCGTAAGACATATTTGGGAAAAACAACTATAAAAGGCATTGCCTATCATAAAATAGGCGTAACTTTCGGCGCTGAAAACGGCGGAAAGGATTTTCAGGATCAATACATCTACTGGATCCGCCAGGACAATTTTACGCTCGATTACCTTGCTTATAACTATATCGTGGACGGTGGCGGCGCACGGTTCCGGCAAGCGTATAACCTCCGGCCGGTCAACGGCCTTCTGATCGCCGACTATATCAATTTCAAACCCAAAAGCGATTCCCGGGACGTAGTCCGTTTTGATCGGCTGTTTGAATCAGACAGTCTCGAGGAATTATCCCGTATCGTATTGGAAAACGTTGCGGTTGATTAGCTCCGGCCCCCCTCCTGAGCGCCGTTTGTAATGTTGAACAGTTAAAGCACAAATCATGTCACTCAGGAAGTTTTTTTTCTGGATTGTGACGGCAGGCCTTGCTCCTGCCGTGAATGGCCAGGTGTCGCTGAATATGTCGATGCTTGGAAATTGGGATAATAACAGCCTGCCGGTCCATAGCGGTGTTGTCTACAATGATTGCTGGGGGTACGCCGCCGGCGGCAGGGAATATGCCATTGTCGGGTCGGCCCAGAGGATCCACTTTTTCGATATTACGGATCCTGCCGATATTGTACAGGTCAACTCATTTGCCGGCGGCGCCAACTCCATCTGGCGGGATATGAAAACCTACGGCCATTATGCTTATTCCGTGGCCGACCAGGGAAGCGAAGGGTTGATGATCTTCAACTTGTCCAACCTGCCGACCAGCGTTTCAAAGTCCGCGCAATTGACCACCTGGTTCACCAAGTCCCATAATATCTTTGTCGATGAAGCCAACGGGCGTTTGTACGTCGTAGGGATCAACCACCCCATGGGGTATGATATGATCGTGCTGAACATTGCCAACAACCCGGCCAACCCTTCCCTGATCGCTTACGTCAACCTCCCGGGCGGGTACATCCACGATGTGTACGTGCGCGACAATATCGCCTATTGTTCGCACGGCTACAACGGCCTTTACATCTACGACCTGACCAATCCGTCCAGCCCGGTGACCCTTAAATCGATCACCAGCTATCCCGATCAGGGCTATAATCACAGCAGCTGGCTGACCGATGACGGGCATTATATGGTCTTTGCGGATGAGGTGCCCACCGGCCTCGGCGTCAAGATGGCGGACATCACCTCCGACCCCTCCGAAATTATTGTTACCGACGTATTCCGCTCCCAGTTGCTGGCGCCGGCCCAGACCAACAGCGTGCCGCACAACCCGTTCATCATCGGCAACCTCGTCTACGTATCCTATTACGAGGACGGGGTGCAGATCTTTGATATTTCAAACCCCTACGACGTTCAGCGGGTGGGGTATTACGACACTTATACGGCCCATACCACTTACGGCAGTTATGACGGAGCATGGGGCGTATACCCATTCCTTCCTTCCGGTCATATCATCGTTTCCGACATCCTCAACGGCCTGTTTGTTGTGCAATACAACGGCTTGCTCCCGGTTGAATGGGGCGATTTCAAGGCGGTGGCCGAAGGATCCAAAATCCGGCTGGATTGGCAGGTGTTCCTGGAAAAGAACAGTGAGGGTTTTGTTGTGGAGCGGAGTGCCGACGGCCGGGAATTTGATCCCATCGCAGCGGTCGGCAGCAAAGGCGACAGCGAACAGGGCCACGCTTATGCGACCTACGACAACGATCCGCTGAACGGCTGGAATTATTACCGGCTCGCCCAGAAGGATTATGACGGTAAAATCACGTATTCCAAAATCGCAACCGCCTTCATGCGGGGCGGGAATGCCGCTGATTGGCAGGTCTACCCGACCGTAGTGACATTCGGCAACCCGCTCAACGTGACCGGCATTGCCGGCCGCCCCCTCCGGATGGAATGGATCGACGGACAAGGCCGGACCCTGAACCGCTGGGCCTTCGAGCCGGGCGCCCACCGCGAAACCATCTGGCCCGACCTGCGTACGGCCGGCATTTTCATGCTTCGGATCTGGGACGGCGACAGGATCGTTGCCACCCAGCGGGTAGCTGTCGGCGGGTAGGGAAACGGTCTGTCAAATTCTTTGCATCTTTGCGCAAAAAGACCATTGCCCAAATACCTGATCATCCGCTTCAGTTCCATCGGCGATATTGTGCTGACCACACCGGTGGCACGGGCGCTCAGACAGCAACTGGGCGCTGAGGTCCATTACCTGACCAAGGCTTCCTTTCAATCCGTCCTGAAAGCCAATCCGCATGTCGACCGGATCCATACCATCCGGAAGGAGGTGAAGGAGGTATTGCCGCAACTCCGCGCCGAGCGGTTCGACGGGATCATCGACCTGCACAATAACCTGCGCTCCCGGCAGGTGCGGCTCGGCCTTTTTTCGGTACCGGCCCGCGGGTTCAACAAGCTCAACCTGGAAAAATGGCTGATGGTCCGGTTGAAAATCAACAGATTGCCCAAGGTGCATATTGTAGACCGGTACCTGAAGGCGGTTGCCCACCTGGGGGTAATAAATGACGGTAAAGGACTGGATTATTTCATTCCGCCGGCCGATGAATTGGATGCCGGGGTCTTTATCCGGTCCCGGGGCCTGGATCTTGTGTCCAATCCGGATAAAATGCCGCCGGAAGCATCATACACCGCATTTGTGATCGGCGCCGCCCACGCCACCAAGCGCCTCCCCGCCGACAAGATCATCGATTTTTGCCGCCGCATCGAAGGGCCGGTCCTGCTGCTGGGCGGCCCGGAAGACGCTGAAACGGGAAAAACCATTGCAGCGCAGGCCGGAGAGCACGTCATCAACGCCTGCGGGCGCTGCAACCTCAACCAGTCCGCATCGCTGGTGCGGCAGGCCGGGCTTGTCATCACCCACGATACCGGATTGATGCATATTGCCGCCGCTTTTCGCAAGAAGATCATCTCTGTCTGGGGCAATACGATCCCCGAATTCGGGATGTACCCCTATTATCCGGCAGACATGGACCTGAACACCACGCTGGAAGTCAACGGGTTGCCGTGCAGGCCTTGTTCTAAGATCGGGTTCGGGGAATGCCCTAAGGGACATTTCAGGTGCATGCGGGGGATTGAATGGGAGGATCCGGTGATTTTTTGACGATTGATGATTGTTGATGTTGAGCTCTTAGGTCAACGCACGAACGTCCTCTACGGAAAAAGAGACCGGGAAACTTGTGTGGCATCTAGATTACGGGCCACTAGCCCAAAACCAGCTTCACCGCCGACACCACCACAACCACCACGAATACCGCCTTCACCCAGGCATCCCCTTTCTTCAGCGCCGTATGCGCGCCGAGGTATCCGCCGGCCAGCATCCCGAAAAACAGGTCGATGCCGTAAACCCAATTGACGATGCCGTGACTTACGAACACGATCAATGTAGAAACGCTGAGGAGCAGGCCGGGGATTTTATTGGTGGCGCTCGACCGGTTGATCGACATGCCGAAAAAGAGCATCATAACGTAAAAGATGATGGTCGCAGCCCCGCCGCCGAAAAAAGCCTGCCAGGTATAGGTCAGCAACAACAGTACATAACCGACTGCTTTCCTGCCCGCTGAAACCTCTTTGTTCTCGATCCCCAGGTTTTTCATAAAGAACAATAGCGGCAACATGGCCAGCATAAACCCTACAATGATATGCCGGAGGATGGCATCATCGGCCTGGAGCAATAACCTGGCCCCTATCTGTGCGCCGGCCAGCGACAATAGGCCGAACCGCACCACATAACGCCAGTCGATCTCTTTCGATTTCAGGAATCGGACGAGCGCGCCGATCTGTAATCCGACAGCGCCTATCCGGTTGGTAGCGATGGCTATTTGGGGCGGCAACCCCAGAAAAATGAGAAAAGGAATGCTGATCAGGCCGCCGCTCCCCACCATAGAGCCGATAAAAGCGGCAAAAACGCCCACGAGGAAGGCGGCGATGAGTTTGAAGGTTTCCATAAGCCGGCGCGGATTGGTTGGGCCCCAATAACGGAGCGATTGGACGGCGCGCCGTCAAAGCTACTAAAATTTGCGAAAAGGGTTCAGGATGCGATTTCCTCCGGAATTTCGATGTCCAGCTTATCCCGCAACGACTCCAATTCCCGCTTTCGGGAACGGTAGATATTGTGCTCCCCGCCGCCGGCATAGGTGGCCAGGGCAAACACGATAAGCAAAGCGCCGCCTACCCACAACGGATTGCCGTTCTCCAGCACGCCGAGGATGCACAATAAACCGACCGGCAGGATGTTCCAGCGCATGAACCGGGAAAACCGCACCTGGTATCCGGCTGTTGCAATGGCGTGGTCGAGGTCGCCGCGCATGGACCGGTCGAATCGGCGATCGCCGCTGACCCTGCGCATCCGGCTGACCCCCATATACAGCGCAAGGATCAGCATCCAACCCGCCAGGAAATACAAGGCGATACTGCTGCGCGAATTGGCAAATTCGGGTTACAGTCATTTCGGTCCTACGGATCTGATCCGGCCGCCCGTCTGACAACTGACCCCCTCCTTCGCTGAAGCTACGGCCACCGGGCGACGAAGCTTTCGGCGAAATTGCCGGGCGGAGACTGCCAACTGACAACTGCCAACTGCCAACTGCCAACTGACTACCGTTTTCCGCAACCCCGTCAAGCGGAATCCGTTAAATGTCGGATAGAAGAGAGAATTGGTGAAAGCTGAATAGCGCTGCCGTCCCAATTATCACTTAATTTGCAGACAATTTCTCAAAAAGGGCTATCTTTCGGCTTTGGCCGGAGTCCCAACCCAAAAACAATGGGCTTACGTCCATTTAGATGAACTTTTCAAAATCCGAAAATCTATGAAATGGCTAAAACCGCTACTCCTGTTTTCCGGTTTACTCACGCTGACCCTGTCCGGCTTCGGTCAGGATATGCACAATACGCTTTTTAACTATGCCCCGCTTTCCCTCAACCCGTCATTGACCGGCGCATTTGAAGGAACCGCGCGGATCGGCGGGATTTACCGGGCCCAGGATTTTGCCGTCGCAGGCGCCAAGGGGTACAGCACCCCATCCTTTTATCTGGACGCCCCTATTATTCGCGGTTTTGGCAAAAGGGACTGGATCGGCGTAGGCCTGGTTTTTTTCAGCGATAAAGCCGGCAGCCTTTCCCTGCAAACGAATGCCGGCTGGATGTCCGGCGCTTACCACCTTTCTCTGGATAAAAAGGGGAATACCTACCTCACTTTCGGGGTTCAGGGCGGTAAAGTCGGCCGCAGGTTCAAATCCTTCGACGCTGACCCGGCCGACCAGTTTGACCTGTCCGTCGGCGGCCAGGGCAATGTGACCACCGAAGACCAGGTGATCGCCGGAAACGGCGGCGGCTCGGGTACGGGCGGCAACACCGATTTCGACCGGAACAAGAATTTCACCGATTTCACGGGCGGCCTGATGCTGCGCAGCAAGATCAATAATGACGCCGCGCTGGAACTCGGCCTGGCTGTCGGACACGTCACCACGCCGCAATACGGTTTCTCCGGTGTCGGAGACGGCTCCAAGCGCCCCAGGAAGATCACCTTCCACGGCCGCTATGACCAGAAACTCGACGACAAGTGGAGCATCGCGCCCACCTTGCTGTTCATGTCCACGTCCAAAGCACAGGAAATCTCCCTTCAGGGATGGTTGGGCCGGCAGGTGAATCCGGATGTCAAACTCAACTTCGGCCTTGGGTACCGCCTCAGCGATGCAGGCAAGGTGCTTTTCGGGATCGATTACAAGGATCTGCACGCCGCCATGGCCTATGACCTGACCTTGTCTTCCAAAAGCGATGTCAACAACTTCAACGGCGCATTTGAACTGGCAGCCTACTACATCCTGAAAATCTACAAGAAACCCGAAGTTAAACCGGCTATTTTCTGTCCGAGGTTCTGATTTGCAAACAACAATCGCATTTATTTGCGTTTAAACTGGTAAAAAAGTCTTATGAGAAATACTTGGCTCGTTCTGACTATTATGGCGATGGGGGCCGTCGTCGCATCAGCTCAACCCATCAGCAAGTCTTCCTATGAAACCATGGTCGCTACGGCCGAACAGCTTGTCGCCAACCAGGATTATTACAACGCCCTGGATTGGTACGAAAAAGCATACGATGAACAGGAAGAAGCCTCCATTATCCCGATTATCGCCAATTTGAACTATAAACTCCGCGACTATGTCAAGGCCGAACGCTGGCTCGACCGCCTGCTGCGCCGCGACAAGAACAAGGAGTATATCCAGGAGCGTTTTCTCTACGGCCGCGTGCTGAAGATGAATGAAAAATACGACGATGCCATCGTCGCCCTCCAGGATTTCATCTCACTGACCTCCGACGCCCGGCTCAAGGAGCTGGCCCAAAACGAGATCACCGGCGCCGAAATGGCTCAGGTGATGCCCAGCAACCCCCAGGGAGTCAAACTGGAAAACGCGGGCAGAAACGTCAATTCACCCACTTCCGAATACTCGCCGGTACTCACACCCGACGGCAGTACCATGTATTTCGCCGCATTGGCCGATACCAAGGAAGTGACCGTGATAGACGGCAAAAATGAAAATTACCACGCCCATATCTATTCCGCTGCCAAAAGCGATAAAGGCTGGGAAAAACCGGCCGAACTGGACGAGAGCATCAACCGGCCGGGGTTCCACTCCGTCAACTCCTGCCTCTCGCCCGACGGTCGCCGCATGTATTTCAACCGCATTGAAATGACCGGCAATATCCCGACCAGCAGCAAGATCTACATGAGCGAAGGCGGCAACGGTTCCTGGAACAGCGCCAACGAAGTGCAAGGCGTCAACGGCGATTATCTCGCCCTCCACCCCGCAGTCGGCGAATTGTTCGGCAAGGAAGTCCTCTTCTTCGTTTCCGATATGCCCGGCGGCCACGGCGGCCTCGACATCTACTACGCCACCTACAAGGGCGACGGCGTATACGCGGATCCGATCAACCTCGGCCCCAAGGTCAACAGCGTAGGGGATGAATACTCGCCCTACTACCACGACGGCACCCTCTATTTCAGCTCCGACGGCCATCCGGGCATCGGCGGCTTCGATATCTTCTATTCGGTTTGGGACGGGTCTTCCTGGAGCGAACCCAAGAACATGGGCAAAAGCTACAATACCAGCGTTGACGATATCTATTTCCGGCTCGACCCGGAAGGCTACAAAGGCGTCCTGACCTCCAACCGGGAAGGCGGCCGCTCCCTGAAGTCCAAAACCTGCTGCGACGATATCTATACCTTCGAGATCGCCAGGTTGTTCGCCGACCTCGTCGTAGGCGTGTTCGACGACAGCAAAAAACCCATCCTGGGCGCTACCGTCAGCCTCGTGGAAATGGTGAACAACGCGCCGGGTACCCCCGACGGCAAGACCATGGACAAAGGCAACCGCTTCGACTTCGGCCTCGAACTCGAAAAGCCCTATAAAGTGGTGGCTACCAAAGAAGGATATTATCCCGATTCTACGACCTTCAATACCGTAGGACTCACGGCTTCCAAAACTTTTGAACACCGCTTCTTTCTGAAACCGAAACCCGTGCCGCCGCCGGAACCGGAACTTGATACGATCTCCGTTGACCAACCCATCGTGCTGGAAAACATCCTGTACGATTTCGACAAGGATGTGATCAAACCGGAAGCCGAACCGGACCTGGAAGTGGTTCGCGGCCTGATGGAACAATACCCGGATATGCGGATCGAACTCAGTTCCCACACCGACTACCGGGGTGACGACGCTTACAACCAACGCCTTTCTCAGGCGCGCGCCGAATCCGCCCGCCGCTGGCTGGTGCGCAACGGCATTGCCCGCGACCGGATCGAGGCCAAGGGCTACGGCGAAACGGTCCCGCAAACCGTCAACGAACGCATTGCCAGCCTCAACCCCTTCCTCAAGGTCGGGGATGTGCTGACCCAGAAATTCATCGACGCACTGCCTACCGAAGAAGAGCGCGAAGCGGCCAACTATGTCAACCGCCGCACCGAATTCAAGATCATCGCCGGCCCGACGACCATTACGATCAAGCGGACCAGCTTGCGCAAAAAACCGGAAACCAAAACCCAGAAGAGCCGCAACAGCCTGCCAGGTACGTCGGCCCGTCAGGATACGGTATCCGTCAGCAAGATGTCTTCTCTTTACGGCGTCAAAGACCTGAAAGGCGTACCCGTGATGCAGTTTGAAAAACGCGTGATCGACCTGGGCAAGGTGAAGCGCGGCGAGAAGCGCGAATTCGACTTCGAATTCACCAACCGCGGGGATACGCCGCTGGTCATCGCCATCGTCACCGCCTGCGAATGCACAACAACGGATTACTCCAAAGATGCCGTAGCGCCCGGAGCCAAAGGCAAGATCCACATCACCTTCGACAGCACCGAAAAGGAAGAATCCGAAACGATCGACGTGGACATCATGCTGGATAACGAAACGCCTGGAACCGGCGCTCCGATCCGGGAACTGGTACAGTATAAATTTGACCTGCTGGAGAAGTAGGTTTTATCCCGCAGATTGCGCAGCATTCACCCCTTTGTGCAATCTGCGGGAACCCTTCTTTGAAGATTCGAACAATTGAACCGATTATGCGATTGAGTCGAATGTTCCGATTAGCCTGACCAAACAACGGACGCTAAAATTTGGCTCAATCGAAAAATCGAAAAATCGAATCAATCGAATCTTTTCAACACCTCATCGATCAATCCATAAGCCTTAGCCTCTTCGGCCACCATCCAGTTGTCCCGGTCGCTGTCCGCCGAAATCTGCTCAAAATCTTTTCCGGTATTTTCACTCAGTATGCGGTACAACGCTTCCTGCAGGTCCTTGAACAACTTGTAGGTGATCTCCATGTCCGACAATTGTCCCTGGCTGGCGCCCGTGGTCTGGTGGATCATCACCCGGCTATGCGGGAGGGCCGACCGTTTTCCTTTGGTACCTGAAGACAGCAGCACCGCGCCCATACTGGCCGCCATACTGGTGCAAATGGTAGCGATGTCCGGCGAAACGAACTGCATGGTGTCGTAAATGCCCAGCCCCGCGATGACCGACCCGCCCGGCGAGTTGATGTACATCTGGATGTCGCGCTTGGGGTCGACACTTTGAAGGAACAGCAATTGTGCTTGTATCACATTGGCCACATAATCATCGACCCCCACTCCCAGAAAGATGATCCGGTCCATCATCAGGCGACTGAATACGTCCAGTTGAGCGACATTCAACGGGCGTTCTTCGATCACGACCGGTGAGATGGAGCCCCTGAGCCCTCGGGTCGATAATTCGGCGTAGCGCTCGAGGTGCATGCGGCTCATGCCGTGATGGCCGGCGGCGTAGGCTATGAATTCGTTTTTGGTTTGCATGGATATTGTTGTTTGTTTTAGTTCCTGGGCGGCAAAAGAATTCCATCCTCCGGAAGAGCTGGCATCCGGCAGTCATCAATGAAATTGAATCGGTTTTGAAATTTTTAATTGAGCCTTGGCAGAATGCGAAAGGGCTCTTCCTTCCTCAATTCCTCAGTTCCTCAATTCCTCAGTTCCTCGATTCCTCAGTTCCTCAACTCCCCCCCAACCACCGCAGTATCCGCCTCACCAGTCCCGCAGGCCGGATCTCAGCCTCCAACACCCATTGCTCAACGGTGGAGAATGCCACGGGTACCGGCATGCGGCGCAGGTTGGCAAAAGCCCGTTCGGTATCGATTGATTTGGGCATAACGGTCAGAGAAGGATGGAGGTGTAAATGGCCAGGCGTTTGGATAGCGGCATCGGCCGGCCGTCTTCAGCGAGCATTTCCCGCAGGGTTTGGCGGGTGCGGCTGAGCCGGGTTTTGACGGCGCCTTCGGAGGTTTGCTGTATCTCTGCGATCTCCCGGACGGTGAAGCCGCTGACCTCAAACAGGATCAGGGTCTCGCGCAGGGCTTCCGGCAATTGCCCCAGGGCCTTCAGCAGATACTGGACGTCCAGAAGGGTTGCGGGGTCGGGAAGGCGATCTTCCAGTTC
Source organism: Lewinellaceae bacterium (assembly GCA_020636325.1). GTDB lineage: Bacteria > Bacteroidota > Bacteroidia > Chitinophagales > Saprospiraceae > JACJYC01. Next base: position 137,524 of record JACJYC010000013.1, on the reverse strand, counting down.
GGCGGCCAGTTTTTCGTCCCAGTTGCCGGTAAACCTGGACCTGCGCCGCTGATTTCGAACAATATTATTGACGGTACCGATCAGGTATCCGAGCAGTTTGGTTTTATCCTTGAGCCGTTCGAACCCCTGCAAGGCCGCCAGAACGGCTTCCTGCATGAGATCCTCGGCGGTCATTAATCCGAAGGCCTGACTGGCGCAGAATCGGGCAAATCGCTCGTGAAGGGGCTCGTAATGGGCCAGAAAGGCTTCTTTGGTCGCTGCGTTCATGTCGTGTTATCGCGATGGTTCAATCATATAGTAACACATGGGCGGGAAAAGTTACACAGGGTTGGGGAATTTTCCCGATAAATCGGGCCTTTACGATTGGGTCCGCGCCGCTCTTGAGTGTTTGTGACCGAACATAGTCCGACCGCAGACGGTTTCATGCATAAATTTCAGGATCTTGAACGCTTCCTTCAGCCCCCACTCGTCGACTGAGTTGGAGGCCGGCAGGTGGATAACCATGGACGTCGGGGACATTAATCTGGACGGGCGTCCCGATATCATTCTGGGCAATTTCGTTCAGCCTTCAAAATTTGCCAACCCGGCTGTAAATTGGGCGGATGCCCCGCCGGTTTTGATTTTGGAAAATGTGGGAGAATAATGTTCGCGGATCCCGGTCAGGCGTAATCGGGAAGGAAAAAGAACCGCCGGAGGGCTGAGCACTACTTCCCCAAATACGCCTTTATCGCCGGCAGCAGCCTGCCCACGCCTTCCTTCAACGGCCGCACCACCGGGATGCCCAGTTCGGCCTCCAGGTTTTTCTGGTAGGCGGCAATCGCATCCTCTTCGGTATGTTCTTCGTTGAGGGTGATGCCCAGCGTTTTGGCGCCGTACATTTCGATCAGGCGCATCTCATCGGCGACTTTGGGCAGTTGGCAGTGGAATTCTTCCGTTCCTTCGTAGTATTCCCGGCCCGGCGGGTGCTGGAGGATCACGCCTTTGGCCTGGCCCGACACCAGAAATTCGCTGCCGCAGGGCCCTGTGGGGTTGCGCAGCGCCGATTGCCCTTCTAGGAGGATCAGTTCGGGGCTGGCGCCGCGGTCGCATTCCACTATAGCGCGTTCAACCTCGCCGCTGACAAAGTCGTTGACCACAGAATCGAAGATCAACCCGTAGGGATACCCCTGCATCCAGCCGGTCTGCCCGGTGTAGATCATTTCGGCTTTGATGCCGTTGTCGCGGCACATTTCCATAATGAACCGGCAGGTGGTGCGCTTGCCGACCGCGCAGTCGGTACCCAGAACGGCAATGCGGGGCGCTTTGACGGAGAAGATCTCGCCGCTCCAGAATTTGAGCTCGCTCCGCGGTTTGGGTTTGCGGATATCGATCAGCTCGACGCCTTCGATCCTGGCCAGCTCGATGAATTCGGGGTCTTCGCTGAGAAAGGTATGCAGGCCGTTGACGAGGGAGCAGCGGTTGGCCATTGCGTTCTTGAGGGCTTGCCGGAAATCTGCCGGGAGCATGCCGCCCGCCAGCGCTACGCCGACAATGCAAAATTGAGGCTGAGGCATGCCCGATGCAAAATATTCGGGTACGCTGGAAAAAATCGGAATTCCCCGTTTTTTACCGTCGAGCACTTCACCAGCATCCTGGCCGGCAAAGTGATAATCGATCACGGCGAGGATCTCAAACCGGTCGGTGCCGCGCAGGAGGCCGTGGCAGGTTTTGGCATTGGGCGTGTCCAGCAGTCCGTTGGTCAGGACAATGGCGGTAGATTTTTCCATAGGAACGTTGAGCTGTTTAGAACGTTCCAAAAGTAGTAAAACTACCGTAAAATCGTGAGGCTCCCCGTCTCCAGTTTTTCATTTCCATCGCATCTGAATCGCACGCGGTACAGGAAGACGCCCGGATTGAGCATCTGGCCGTGGGCGGAGCCGTCCCAGCGTTCGAACGGGCTTTCGGTATAGAAGACCCGCCCGCCCCAGCGATCGAATATTTCAAAGGAAATGAGCTCGTCGACAGCAAAGGGGTTGCTGATGCCGTACGTATCGTTGAGCCCGTCGGCGTTCGGGGTGAAGGCCTTGGGCAGGTAGAGCTTGTTGCAGTCGAGGTCGTCGGGGTCGATGACGGTGATCCGGATGGAGTCTTCCGCCACGCAGGTGGAAACGTCATCGCTGATGCGCACTTTATACGTGAACTCACCGGCGCCGAGCGGGGAGATGGACGGTTCGGCTTCATTGGGCGACATCACCCCGGAAGCGGGCAGCCAGTTGAAGCCTACCCCGCAGCTCACGCTGAGGTTGATGTCCACCTGGGTGCCGAGGAAAATGACCGTATCGCGGTTCAGGATCTTGTCGGGAGACAAGTAAAGGCCGGCGACTTCTTCTTCTTTCAGGGCGCGGGAATAGATCCGAAGTTCGTCGATCAGGCCTTTGAAAGGCGGCTCGTTGCCCATGGCGCAGTTGGAAAAGCCGATCATGAGCTCGCCGTCGTTGCTGATGTCGATCCGGCCGGCGGTACCCAGGTCTTTGGCGAACTTGCCGTTGATGTACAATTTTACCCGGGTTGCCTCCCGCACAACGGTCACCATCTGCCAGCAGGAGGTATTGAACAGTCGTTCGATGAGGCGGATATTGCGGCCCGGGTTCTCGTACATCACCGTTTCCAGGGTCAGGGTTTGGGGTGAGTACCGGACATAGAATTCGTGCTCGCCCAGGCAATCGGGGCTGCGCTTGGAGATCAGGTACGGTGTACCGCCGCTTCCGACGGGTTTGTAATAAAAGCTGACGGAGAAGTCTTCGGTGTCAAATTCCCGGTTGACGTTATCGGTTCCCGGGATGATGATCCGGTCGTCGCCGCCGTCCAGGTAAACGGCCTGCCCGACCAATCCGCAGCGAAATTCCGGGCCGCCGTGGACCAACGCGGAGTTGGCCGTATTGCCGGTGGCATCCTGAAAATTGCCGTCGAAGTTATAATAAGCTGCCAGACCTACGGTCGTCTGGCCGAATGCAGCCATGGCGGAGAACAGAAATAAGAGTGAAAAGCAATGCTTCATGGGAAAAATGGCTTCGTTCTGAAATCAGGGCGGGCCGGAACTGACCGCTGCCAATGGATAAACGCGTTGTGGTGGAAGATATTTTAGTGGTCAGGCTGTTAGTGGTAAGTCTGTTAGTCGTAAGTCGTAAGTCCTCATCAATGGCCACTTACGACTTATGACTTACAACTTACAACTAGCTCTTAACCAAAAAGCCCGCCCAACCCCGGAGGCAGCATATCCTGGATCAATTTCTGGGACTCCTCCGATTCTTTTGCGGCAGCCAGCTCAAGGGCGCGGTTGACGGCTACCAGAATGAGGTCCTCCAATTCTTCGGGGTCTTCCGGGTGGATGGCTTCCGGATCGATTGAGATATTGAGCAATTGGCGGGCAGCGGTAGCGGTTACCTTCACGGCGCCGTCGCCGGATTCGGCTTCAACGGTGATGGCGGACAATTTTTCCTTGATCGCCTTTTGTTTTTCTTCCATTTGGCCAAAAAGATCGCCGAACATGGGATGCGTATTTAATTGAATGATCGAATTTAAGGAATCAGGGTCGGCGCCCTGAACGAAGGGCAAAATTAGGGGAATTTTACGAGTCGCAATCCATAAAAATATTTTCAATGGGCAGGAGGTTGTACAATTCGAGTACCTCGTCGGCGCTCAACGCCCGGTCGTAAACCCGGAGCTCGTCCAGAACGCCTTTGAACCGGGTGGCCCGGCCCTCGCGCACGCAGGGGCTGTTACCGAAGGAAAAAAACGCTTCATTGGTCAGGTCGACTCCGCTGCAGCGGTATCCCTCGTTTTGCAGTTGGCCGTTGATATAGGTCATCGCCTTGAAGCCTTCGCGCACCAGGACATAGTGCACCCATCCGCCTTTATCCTGGAGATCGGGAGACAATTCGGGGTAGTATTTTTCAGGGGTTTCGTGGACGAGCGTTTCCACCCGGGCGTCCCTGGAATTGAACAGGATGTCCAGCATATTGTACTCGTCGCAGTCTTCCCGTTTGGAGATCATGCTCTGCGGAAACAGGGAATAACCCTCGGGTTTGAAATAAAAGCTGATCGTGAAATTGGATTCCGTGAAATACTGATTGACAGGCCCGGGGAACCGGAGATAGGCTTCTCGTCCGTCGAAGAGCAGGCCCTTGCGTTCTACCCCGCACCAGCAGCCCACGTTGCCGATCATTTCGCCGTGGCTGCCCAGTCCGCTCTCATCCCTGGCATCGCAGTGGTTGAAGGTGTAATGGGCGACCAGGCCTTCGTCCAGATTGTCATATGGAGCGGGGGCGCCGGAAATGAACAGCAACCAGGCGGCAAACATCAAAACGGCTGTGGTAGAAAAACGCATAGACTCATTTTTGGGGTAAAATACAAAAAAAATGCCTGAAGGATGCTTCCAAGGCGTTCATTTTCAGCCGGCTTGCTGCGGGTCAGCGCTGTATTTCCTGCAAATCCTGGTAGGTCAGTTTGTAATTTTCGGAAAACTCTTCCAGGGTCGGCTTAAAGAACCAGAACCCCAGTATGCCCGCGGCAAAACACAGGATCCAGAACAAATTGGCATCCAATAAGGTGAGCACCACCATGAACAGGTTGCACCCTTCAATAAGGGCAGACCGCATGATGACGGATTTGCGGAAATGCGACACTTTTTCCGGCAAAGGGGCGTTTTCAGGCGCATTTTTCATGTTCATCTGGTTAACGGTCCGGGCGCCCATCAATCCCGCCAGCACCACGACCGGGCCGATAACCCCGGGAAAGCTCCCGGACGGCCAGCTCAAAGCGGCATCCGTGTTGGATTTGGTCATGAAAACCACCACCAGGGCAAAGATGATCTGTCCGGCCAGCAAGGCCCAGTATAGGAGAATGGTTTGTTTGAATTCGTTTTTCATCAAAAAATTGATTCGATTATTCAATTAATCCGAATGATTCGATTTTGCCGATTGAATCGAATCATTCGGGACATTCTTACAATCGACGCAATCAAATAATTTTAATTGATTCCATGCATCATCCGTTTCAGCGGTTTGTTCAACAGGATCAGCAGGATGCCCGCGCTGAAGGTGATGCCGACAAAAATGGTGAAAAAGCCCGACATGGAGCTGTTCTGAGAAACCTGGTCCATATAACTGCCGACGATCCCGGACAAGGTATTGGCGACAAAGTTGGCCAGGTGCCATACCCCGAACATCAGGGCCATCAGCCGCTTGGGCGACAGCTTGTTGACAAAAGCCAGGCCGACCGGAGACAGGCAGAGCTCACCCATGGTCTGCAACAAATAGAACAGAACGATCCAGAGCATGCTGACCGAAGCGGCCGTCGCGCCCTTGGGAATGCCCGAAGAGGCGATCACCAGTCCAACAAAACCCAGCCCCAGGAGCAACAACCCGGCGCCGAATTTGATAGGCCCTGAAGGGTTCTTGTTGATCTTGCTCATCCATACCCAGAAAGCGGAAAACAAAGGCCCCAGCGTAATGATAAAGAAGCCGTTGAGGCTGCCGAACCAGGAAGCCGGCACTTCGGCCGAGGTGTTTTCGAAATTCTCCACATTGATCTTGATCACGATCAGCCAGATCAGCGCAAAGCTCAGGGCTGTAAACAGGATGGTCAGCGGGTATTTTCGCCCGATCTTGATCCCGAGCTGGGTAATGGCCCAGGTCAGAATGACCATCGGGAGGAAGGTCAGCGCCAGGCTCACATACCGGAATGCATTGACGGAGGCAGGCGTAGCCAGCACCCTTTGGGTAAAATCACGGGCAAAAATGGTGAGGCTGCCGCCGGCCTGTTCGAAGGACAGCCAGAAAAAGATGACGAAAAAGGCGAAAATGGCGATGACCCCCAGCCGGTCGCGTTCAACCGGCGGGTACTTCCTGAGGCGTTGAATGACAAAATAGGTCATCAGGATGATAAACGGCAGCATCATGACCGCCCTGAGCCAGACCATGGACGGATCAAGGCCGACGGCCAGGCAGATCCGGTCGAAATTCATAGAAGCGATGACCGTCAGGACCGCCAGCGCAAGCGAGCCGATGAAAAAGCCGGAATCATTGTTGGTCCAGTCGACCTGCTTTTCCCCAAATTTTTCAGCGGGCGTCATATCCTTTTTCTCCGCCGACGGTTTGGTGCCGATATCCCCGAATATTTTCTGACCGAAATAGAATTGCAGCAAGCCGAAGAACATGAAAATGCCCGCAGCGCCGAATCCGTAGCTCCAGCCCTTGGTCTCGCCCAGCCAGCCGCAGATCAGCATGCCGAAAAAAGCGCCGGCATTGACCGCCATATAGAAAACGGTGTAGGCGCCGTCTTTCAGCGGGCTGCCGTCCGGGTACATCTGCCCGACGATGGGTACGATATTGGGTTTGAAAAAGCCGTTGCCCACAATCAGCAAAAGGATACCCAGATAAAAAAAGAAATGCGATTCCATGGCCAGGGAAGCATGCCCCAGCGTCATGACCAAAGCGCCGATCACGACCCCGTTTCGAGAGCCGATGAAATTATCCGCGATCCATCCGCCGATCAGGGGCGTAAGGTAGACCAACCCCGTGTACCAGCCGTACAGCACAAGCGCGTCGGCGCTGTCCCAGCCGAAACCGCCCTTCATGACCTTGCTGGTCAGAAACAGCACCAGGATGGCCCGCATGCCGTAATAACTGAACCGCTCCCACATCTCCGTAAAAAAGAGCACAAATAACCCGACCGGGTGTTGCAGGATCGTTTTTTGGTTGGTAACGGAACCGCCAAATGTTTGAGTCATGTCTTTTAGTCGTAAATGGTACGTAGCGATTAACGGGCTCTCACCCCTCTCACTTTTCTCACCTCTCTCACCCCTCTATATTTATTTCACCTCCCCCATCAACCGCTTCATCCACCGGATCAGGACGAACATGATGACGGAAGCCGCCAGGCTGGTGCAGAATACGGCAAAGAATATGTTTTTCAGCGGGAAGGATTCGAACATGCCGCCGACCCGGCCGCCGATATAATTGCCCAGTGCAGCCCCCATGAACCAAATGCCCATCATCTGGCCGACGATGCGCTCCGGCGCCAGCTTGGTCATAGCGCTCAGGCCTACAGGCGACAGGCAAAGCTCACCGACCGTATGGATGAAATACACGGCCAGCAGCCATTGGACGCCTACTTTTTCCACACCGCTGTTCAGCATCTGGGCGGCGGGTACCAGCAGCAGGAAGCCGAGGCCTACAAACAGAAGACCCAACGTGAACTTCATCGGGGTTGACGGTTCCTTCCCGGCATTGTTCAATTTCAGCCATAACCAGGCAAACACCGGCGACAAGGCAATGATCCAGATGGAGTTGACGGATTGCCACCAGGTTGAAGGAAACTCAGCGCCGAACACTTTGTTATTGGTGTACCGGTCGGCAAAAAGATTGAGGGTTGAGCCGGCCTGTTCAAACGCCGACCAAAACAAAGCGGCTGCCAGGAAGAAGATGATAATGGCTGCGATCCGGTTTTTTTCCGGAGCGGTGAAGCCGCCCGTAGTGAACAGAAAACCGAAGTAAACGAATGGGACAAGGATCAGCAGAACACCCACGATGTTGGACACGCTGTTGATGGTCAGCGGATAAATGTTGAGCATATCCAGCAGCACCAGCACCGCAGCGCCGGCAACGAGCCCGATCAGGCCGTTTCGCAGGGAAGCCTTTTGTTTGGTATTTTCTTCCGGCGAATTATTGGACGGTTTCAATAATCCGGCGTCGCCCAGGTGTTTTGCGCCCAGCCTGTACTGGATCAACCCCAGGACCATGCCGATGGCTACCACCAGGAAGCCCGCATGCCAGTTGACCCGCTGGCCGAACCAGCCGGCGATCAGCGGCGCCAGGAAGGCGCCCAGGTTGATGCCCATGTAGAATATGGAGAAAGCGGAATCCCGCCGCTTGTCGTCCTTCGAGTACAAGGACCCCACCATGGTACTGACGTTGGGTTTCAGCAGGCCCGTACCGATGGAATTGAGCGCAAGGCCGATATAGAACGGCGTTCTGCCGCCCGGTATGGCAAGGCATAAATTCCCCAGGGCTATGATCAGGCCGCCGTAAAAAACAGCGTTGCGCGCGCCGAGGAATTTATCGGCGATCCATCCGCCGGGCAGGTTGGTCATATAGACTACCGCGGTATACAACCCGTAAAGGGCGCCTGCTTCTAACACCGAAAGCCCGAGGCCCGGATTTTGATCCGTAACGGCAGCTGTCATATAAAGGATCAGCATGGCCCGTCCGCCGTAATAACTGAATCGCTCCCACATCTCGGTAAAAAACAGGGTTGCAAGCCCGCGCGGGTGTCCTAGGAAGTCTTTACTCATGGTCGTTCAAATGTTGGTTAGATTGTCTTTTTTGGACAATGAAAGAATAAAATTTTTATGGATGGGCTAAAGATAAACGATTTGCAGTTATACGGCGGTAATTTTCCAATCGTTATTTTGACGCGGGCCTATCCGGGAAGCAATTTTAAGCATTCTTTAACGATCCGATACCGCCTTGCAGTGGTCAGTTGTCAGTTGTCAGTGGGCAGTGGGCAGTGGGCAGTCTCCGCCCGGCAACTTCGCCGAAAGCTTCGTCGCCCGGTGGCCGCAGCTTCAGCGGAGGAGGGGGGTAGTGGGCAGTCGGGTAGCTGAGCGAAGTCGAAGCTATATCGTCCGCCCAACCATCCGTCCACCGTCCGGCGAAGCTGCCGGGCCCCGTCTCCGGTAATCTTCCTATCTTGCCCCCAAAAAACATGCTCTACGATCAGATACAGGAAGCCGTCCGCTTCATCCGGTCCAGATCCGGGTTTCAGCCCCGCTTCGGGATCATACTCGGGACCGGACTCAGCGGCCTGGCCGACGAAATCGACATCGAAACAGAGATCGCCTATGGTGAGATACCGCATTTCCCGGAATCCACGGCGCCGGGTCATCGCAGCCGGCTGATCCTGGGGCGTCTTGAAGGCATACCCGTTGTTGCAATGGCCGGGCGGTTTCACTATTACGAAGGCTACTCCATGCAGCAGGTCACCTTCCCGGTGCGGGTCCTGAAATTCCTGGGCATCGAACGGCTGGTCATTTCCAATGCGTCCGGCGGGCTGGTGGAGGATATGGAGACCGGAGAGATCGTCTTCGTCCGCGACCACATCAACCTGCAACCGGAAAATCCGTTGCGGGGCCACAACGACGAACGCCTTGGCCCCCGGTTTCCGGATATGCTGGGCACCTACGACCGCGCCCTCAACGCCATAGCCCTCGGGATCGCGGCCGACCGGGGCATTCGCGCCCGCGAAGGGGTCTATCTCGGCTTGCAAGGACCCAATCTGGAAACCCCGGCCGAATCCCTGTACCTGCGCACCATCGGCGCCGATGTGGTCGGGATGTCCACAGTGCCCGAAGTATTGGTGGCGCGCCACATGGATTTGCCGGTTTTTGTCCTTTCGGTGGTCGCCAATAAGAGCCTCCCCGTCTCTGCAATTGTCCCGACGACTGCCGAGGATGTGATCAACGCGGTACGGGCGGTCGAGCCGGATATGAGGGCAATTGTCGCGGAAGTGCTGCGCCGGTTGTAAAAGCCGTAATATCTGCCGTTTATGCGGGAAACGCGAGGATATGCGGCATAAAACGCGAGGAATGCGGGATTGCCGGAAATAGATTGCTGAATTCCAAAACAGTAGGTCCTGCAAATATTTGTCAAAACGTAAAATTGGATTACTTTTGCGCTCCGAAACAGAAATTTCCGCACTATTCAACCCTGCTTGCGGGACAACGTGCGGACAACATCAGTCATAACTTAAAGCAAATTAACCATTATGGCGAGTACAATTACGTTAGCCATCCCCTTATTTGGGGTTTTAGCCCTGTTATTTACCTTTTTCCGTTCTTCCTGGGTCACCAAGCAGGACCAGGGCACCGAGCGGATGGCAGGGATTGCCAAGAATATATCGGAAGGGGCCATGGCTTTCCTCAAAGCTGAATACCGCGTACTGGCGGTTTTTGTCATAGCCGTTGCCATTCTGCTGGGCATCAGCGGGAATACCGAAGGCTCTTCTCCTTTGATCGCCTTGTCCTTTATCGTCGGCGCCGTTTGTTCGGCTCTCGCCGGCTTTATCGGCATGCGCGTTGCGACGAAAGCCAACGTGCGCACCACCAACGCCGCGCGTACCAGCCTGGGTAAAGCCCTTGAGGTTGCTTTCGCCGGCGGCTCCGTCATGGGCCTCGGCGTGGTAGGCCTCGGCGTACTGGGCCTCGGCACGCTGTTTTTGATCTACAACGGCATGGGCTGGGACACCGGCAAAGTGATCACCGTGATCACAGGCTTCTCCTTCGGCGCTTCATCTATCGCCCTCTTTGCCCGCGTAGGCGGCGGTATCTACACCAAAGCTGCCGACGTCGGCGCCGACCTGGTGGGTAAAGTCGAAGCCGGCATTCCTGAAGACCACCCGCTCAACCCCGCTACCATTGCGGACAACGTCGGCGATAACGTCGGCGACGTAGCCGGTATGGGCGCCGACCTTTTCGAATCGTACGTCGGTTCCATCATCGGTACCATGGTGTTGGGCGCTGCCTTCATCGGCGTGACCGGATTCGAGGCCACCAACGATTTCGGGGGTTTGAACGCCGTACTGCTCCCGCTGGTGCTGGCCGCTGTCGGCATCGTTACCTCCATCGGCGGTACCTTCTTCGTTAAGGTCAAAGAAGGCGGCAACCCGCAAAAAGCCCTTAACGTAGGCGAATTCGGGTCGTCCGTCGTCATGATCATTGCCTCCTATTTCATTATCACCTGGATGCTGCCGGGCGCCTGGACCTATGAAGACCAACTCTACCGCGACGCCGCCAACAACCCGATCGTTCGCGAAATGTCGGCCAACGGCATTTTCTTCGCCACCATCATCGGTCTGGTCGCCGGCCTGCTGATCGGTATGATCACCGAATATTTCACCGGTACGGGCACCTACCCGGTTCGCACCATCGTCAAGCAATCCGGTACGGGTGTTGCTACCAACATCATCGCCGGCCTCGGCATGGGTATGATCTCTACGGCGATTCCGATCATTATCATCGCAGCTTCCATCATCGGCGCGTTCTACTTCGGCGGCCTTTACGGCATCGCCATCGCCGCTGTGGGCATGCTTTCCAATACCGGCATCCAGCTGGCTGTCGACGCTTACGGTCCGATCTCCGACAACGCCGGCGGTATCGCTGAAATGGGCGAACTGCCCAAAGAGGTCCGCAACCGCACCGACAAGCTGGACGCGGTAGGCAACACCACTGCCGCCATCGGCAAAGGCTTCGCCATCGGTTCTGCCGCTTTGACGGCGCTGGCCCTGTTCGGCGCTTTCATGACCACTGCGCACATCACCTCGATCGACGTTTCCAAACCCACGGTAATGGCCGGCCTGTTCGTAGGCGCCATGCTGCCGCTCCTGTTCTCGGCCCTGGCCATGCAGGCTGTCGGTCGTGCGGCCATGTCGATGATCAAGGAGGTTCGCCGCCAGTTTGCCGATATTCCGGCCCTGAAAGCCGCGCTTGAAGTCATGCGCAAGAACGACGGCAAAGAAATGGATACCTGGAGCGATGCCGATAGAAAGACCTTCGAAGCAGCTGACGGCAAAGCCGAATACGGCAAATGCGTGGAGATCTCCACCAAGGCGGCTATCCGCGAAATGGTGGTTCCGGGCCTGCTGGCCGTGACCGCTCCGGTACTGGTCGGTTTCCTCGGCGGCGCTGAAATGCTGGGCGGCCTGCTCGCGGGCGTAACCGTTTCCGGCGTTCTGATGGCCATCTTCCAGTCCAACGCCGGCGGTGCCTGGGACAACGCCAAGAAAATGTTCGAAGAAGGCGTCGAGATCGACGGCAAAAAATACTACAAGGGTTCCGATCCGCACAAAGCGGCCGTTGTCGGCGATACGGTTGGCGATCCGTTCAAGGATACTTCCGGCCCCTCGCTGAACATTCTGTTGAAACTGATGTCGGTTGTCGCCCTGGTGATTGCACCGCTGTTGTAATCGCCCGATACTCCGGTATGACAGATAACAAATCCGCAGGCGCCTATATTGTGCCTGCGGATTTTGCATTTTTGGCGCCGGCCTGAGCCGGTATAAGCGTAACTTTTAATATTTTGCAGACTACAAAAGCCCTTTACTATTATGAGAAAAACAAACGCCTGCCTGATCGGATGTTTTCTTCTGGTCCTTTCCATCGCAAATAACGCCTTTGCCCAGCTTAAGACGCCGGGCCAGTTTTTACCCCATCAATTGGGCGAAACCTTCACGCCGCACCACTTATTGGTGGATTATTTTGAATATGTGGCGGCCAACAGCCCTAATGTCAAATTGACGCAATACGGCTCTACCAATGAGAAACGGCCGCTGCTGATGGCCTTTGTTTCCACGCCGGAAAACCTGGCGCGGCTGGATGCGATCCGGGAAAACAACCTGCGCCGGGCCGGCTTGTTGCCCGGTAATCCGGACCCCGGCCTGGAAATCGCGGTGGTCTGGCTGAGTTACAGCGTCCATGGCAATGAAGCGGCCGGGTCGGAAGCCAGCATGGGCGTTCTCTACGATCTGGCCAATACCGCTAACCCGGAGACCCAGGCCTGGCTCAGGAATACCCTGGTCATCCTGGATCCGTCCATCAACCCCGACGGGTATAACCGGTATTCCAATTGGTACCGCCAGACTGCTTCCCTGAATCCGAACCCCAATCCGTCGGTCAGGGAACATATCGAACCCTGGCCCGGCGGCCGCGTAAACCACTACCTCTTTGACCTCAACCGGGATTGGGCCTGGCAGACCCAGGTGGAATCGCAGCAACGGGCAGTCATGTACCTCAAATGGATGCCTCAGATACATGCCGACCTGCACGAACAATTCTATAACAACCCCTATTATTTTGCGCCTGCCGCTCAACCGTACCATAAATTCATCACGAAATTCCAGGCCGACTTTCAGGTGGAGATCGGTAAAAATCACGCCAAATACTTCGACAAGAACGGCTGGTTGTATTTCACCAAAGAAGTATTTGACCTGCTTTATCCCAGCTACGGCGACACCTACCCGACCTTCAACGGCGCCATCGGCATGACCTACGAACAGGGCGGACACAGCCGCGCAGGCCGGGCCATTGAAATGATGAACGGCGATACGCTTACGCTCTACGACCGGGTAGCCCACCACCGCGCCACTTCGCTTTCGACGATCGAAATGGCCTCCAAAAATGCGGCGCGCCTGTTGCAAAACTTCTCCGATTACTTCTCCCAGTCAATGACCAGCCCCAAGGGCAAATACAAAACCTACGTCATCAAAGGATCCAATCCGGAAGGCCGCATCCGGGCCCTGTGCGAACTGCTGGATAAAAACGGCATCCGGTACGGGAAAGCCAAAACGGCCGTTAATGTGCGCGGTTACGATTATCAGTCCGGTGCAACCGCCGGAATGAACATCAGGGAAAACGACCTCGTGATCAGCGCCTACCAGCCCCGGTCGGTCATGACCCAGGTTCTGCTGGACCCCGCTACCGAGGTAGTCGATTCAAACACCTATGACATTACAGCCTGGTCGCTGCCCTACGCCTACGGCCTGGAAAGCTTCGCAACCGAACAGAAGGTAGAGGTTTCGGAAGGGTATAAGTTCCCGGATTACCAGCCCGGTTTCAAAGCAGGCGATATGCCCTACGCTTACCTTGGGGTGTGGGAATCCATGGACAATGCCCGGTTTCTGGCGGATGTACTGAAAAAGGGGATCGTGGTGCGATTTGCTACGGCGCCGCTCACCCTGGAAGGCAAACCCTACAACCGCGGAACCCTGGTGATCACCCGGGCCGACAACCGCAAGAACCCGGATTTTGACCGGGTGGTTCAGGCGGCAGCCGTTGCCAACCGGCAAGGGCTGACGGCCGTTCATACCGGGTTTTCGGACAGCGGGCAGGACCTGGGGTCGGGCAGTATGGAATTGATAGCCGAACCCCGCATCGCCGTTCTGTCGGGCAAACAGACTTCTCCGAATGAGTTCGGCCAGGTCTGGTACTATTTCGAACAATCCCTGCATTATCCGATCGATATTTACGATGCCGATGACCTGGGACGCCTGGACCTGAGCGATTACAATATCCTGATCATGCCGGAAGGGCGCTACCGGCTCGACTCTTCCGCGTCCGATAAACTGGCTGATTGGGTTTCCGGCGGCGGCCGCTTGATCGCCATTGGTGACGCCAACGGCGCGTTGGAAGAAAAGAAAGGGTTTGCCCTCACCGCTTTCCCCACACCTGATGACAAGAAACTGGCGGAGAAGAACAGCGAGCGGGAAGAGCTGGATAGCCGCCTGCTTGATTTTGAGGGTCAGGGCCGGCGATACCTCAGCAATTCCCTGCCGGGCGCCATCGTCAAAAATAATGTCGACAACACCCACCCGCTGGCATACGGCTTGCCCGACTACTATTTTTCACTCAAAACCGGCACCATGCATTATCCGCACCTGCGGGGCGCCTGGAACGTGATCACCCTGGGCAACAAATGGATGACGTCGGGGTTTATCGGCAGCAAAGCCGGCGAAAATTTAAAAAATACCGTTTCCTTTGCCGTAGAAGATAAAGGCCGCGGCAGTGTCGTTTATATGATCGACAACCCCTTGTTCAGAGGGTTCTGGGAAAACGGCAAGTTTTTGTTCAGCAATGCTTTGTTTTTCAGGTAGGAGCTGACCGCCGTCGCTCCTGGGGGATGCTGCAACGCTGAGGCGTGGCGAACCAATCGAATCAATCGAAAAATAAATAAACCAAAATGACATTAGCAGAAATAACAGAGCAAATCCGGAGCACGGCCGGGAAGGCCCCATCGCTCGGAAAAGCATTGAAATTTCAATTTGACGAAGGAGTGGTTCATGTCGATATGACGGGCAGTGTCCCGGTTGTTACCAATGAAGACAAGGATGCGGATACCACGATCATCGCTTCCATAGATACCTTCAACAGCCTTCGGAAGGGAGACCTCAATCCGATGATGGCCGTCATGACCGGTAAGGTCAAGATCAAGGGGGATATGGGACTGGCGTTGAAGTTGCAGTCGTTGATGGGATAGGGGTGAGGGGGTGAGGGTGAGAGGGTGAGAGGGTGAGAGAGGTGAGAGAGGTGAGAGGGTGAGAGAGGGCGTAAAGACTTATGACTTACGACTTACGACTTACGACTTGTGACTTACGACTACCCTCCGCAACCGCCTTATTGATGGCTTTGACCAGGCCGGGGCCGGCATAGACCAGGCCGGAATAAACCTGGACCAGGGCAGCTCCGGCATCCAGTTTCTCGAGGGCGTCTTCGGGTGTTTCGATGCCGCCGACGCCGATGATGGGCAGGGTTCCGCCGGATTCCCGGGCCAGGTAGCGGATAACGGCTGTGGACCGGTCTTTGACGGGTTTGCCGCTCAGGCCGCCGGCGCCGATTTGCGTGACCTGTTCGGCCGGCGTGGTCAGGTCTTCCCGGTAGATGGTCGTATTGGTTGCGATGATGCCGGATAGCCGGGTGGCTTTGGCGATTTCGAGGATATCGTCGAGTTGACTTTCGCTCAGGTCAGGCGCAATCTTGAGCAGGATCGGTTTGGGGCGGTCATGGGTTTCATTGCGGGCCATGAGGGTGGACAGCAGCTGCATCAGCGGTTCTTTTTCCTGGAGGGCCCTCAGGTTGGGGGTATTGGGCGAACTGACGTTGACCACAAAATAGTCTACATATGGGAAAAGCCGGTCAAAACAGATGAGGTAGTCCTCTGCGGCCTTTTCATTGGGCGTATCCTTGTTTTTCCCGATGTTGCCGCCGATGATCAGGTTGGTTGACCGCCTTTTTTTCAGCCGGCTGACGAGCGCTTCGACACCCTCGTTATTGAATCCCATCCGGTTGATCAGGGCGTGATCCTGCGGCAGTCGGAACAGCCTTGGCTGGGGGTTGCCGGCCTGACCTTTGGGCGTGACCGTTCCGATTTCGATGAAGCCGAAACCGAGTGCGGACATGGCGCTGAAGTATTTGCCGTCCTTGTCGAAACCAGCGGCCAACCCGACCGGATTGGGAAAGCGAAGGCCGAAGACCTCACGTTCCAGGCCGGGATGTTGTTTTCGAAAATTCCACCGGATCAGGGCGCCGATACCGGGAATAGCGAGGAGGAATCGGAGGGCGCTCACCGTTACGCCATGCGCCTTTTCAGGCGAAAGGAGGAACAACAGCGGCTTTAGAAAATTCCGGTACAGCATATCGGCTAAAAAAAAGCCGGGTAGCGAAGAGCTACCCAGCCGCAATCATAATCCCAAAAACTAATCTTATGTAAAAGCCTGTTAAGGCTGTTGCAAGCTTTTTAGAGCTATTAGGGCGTAAAGATAAAAAACTTTAAACAAAACAACAAAAATAAAACAGCTCTGGTTGAAAAGGGAGCTAAAAATATAGCCCCGTTTTCGGCCGGTTCAGGCTTCCTCAGCCGATTTGATGAGCAACTGGAAGCCGTTGCCGTGAATGTTGACGATCTCAATGTTCTCATCGTGCTTGAGGTACTTGCGCAGTTTGGTCACAAATACATCCATGCTCCGGGCGGTGAAGTAGTTATCTTCCCCCCAGATCTTGTTGAGGGCGTCCGAGCGGGGCAGGATATCGTTGGCATGCAGGGCAAACATTCGCAGCAATTGCGCTTCCTTCGGCGACAGTTTGATCTTCTCGTCGTCTTTTTCTCCTTTGCCGTAGGTAAGCACCCGAAGCGGGAAATTAAAATGGTATTTCCCCAGGTTGAATTCCTTGATGTCCTCTTTCGGGTCGGGTTTGCCCTGGCTGCGCTTCAGGATGGCCTGGATCCGCAGCAGGAGTTCTTCCGAATTGAAGGGTTTGGTGATGTAATCGTCGGCGCCGAGGCGGAGTCCCTGGAGGACATCATCCTTCATGGCCTTTGCCGTCAGGAAGATGATGGGCATCTCAGCGTCTTTTTCCCGAATCTCCTTAGCCAGGGTAAAGCCGTCCTTCTTGGGCATCATCACATCAAAGATGCAAAGATCGTATTCGCCCTTGCGGTATTTTTCCAAGCCTTGCATTCCATCTGTAGCCAGGGTCACATCGTAGTCATGCATTTCCAGGTAAGAGCGGAGCACATCGCCAAAATTCTGGTCGTCTTCAACTAATAGTATTCTGTTCGCCATTTCTTCGGTTTTGAAATCCGAAAGGATTTTAAGGAGCTTATCAATATGTTATTAACAATAACGCATTAATTCATGATTTTAGCCTCCTGACGGAAAGGAAAATAAAGAATAAAACTGCTTCCCTTGCCCGGCTCGCTCTTCACATCCACGGTGCCCTTATGGGCGTCCATCATGGCTTTGACATAGCTTAACCCCAGCCCAAACCCCTTGACATCGTGCAGATTACCGGTATGAACGCGATAAAATTTGTCGAAAATATGTTTGCGCGCCTCTTTGTTCATCCCGATCCCTTTGTCTGCAATGACAATTTCAAGGCCGCCCTGCACATTGCGGGTGCTGACGGTGATATCCGGCTTTTCGGGGGAATATTTGTTGGCATTGTCGAGCAGGTTGTTGATCACGTTGGCAATATGCGTCATATCGCCTTCAATGACGGGGTTTTCCGCTTCCAGACGGTATTGGACGGTGCCGTCTTTTTTCTCTACCTGCAAGGAAATATTTTCAACAGCGTGGTGGATGATATCGTTGACGTTGACCTCATCTGCTTTCAGCTTGACTTCCTGCCGGTCGATCAGCGCCATCTGGAGGACTTTCTCCACCTGATTATTCATACGTTTATTTTCCTGTTTTATTATGTTGGCGAACCGCTGCACTTTTTCAGCCTGCCCCAGGATCATCGGACTGGTGATGGAATCCGCGGCCAGGGAAATGGTAGCGATCGGGGTTTTGAACTCGTGGGTCATGTTGTTGATGAAATCGGTTTTCATCTCCGAAACCTTCTTCTGGCGGAAGATCACATTGATGGTGTAACCGAAACAAAGCATGGTGATGGCGGCAAAAGCAATGGTGCCCAGCAGGTTGGGCCATACCGACCCCCAGACGACGCTGGATTTTGCCGGGAAATGAACCATCAGCAAGCCGGGAGACACTTCGTCCTGGTTGAACAGGGTCACCTTGTATTTGGATGCAAAAATGTCCTTGAACGAAGGGCCGGACTCCGGGCCGGGGGTAGCGCTGACGAGGTAATGTCCGTTGGCAATGACAAAATCATTCTGCAAATTGGAAAAAACGCCGAAATCCTTCTGGGTATCGATGCCCCGGTTCTTCAGCTCCTGGTCGAGGATCTCCGCCAGCCCTTCGGCGTTGATCCGCTGTTCGAGGGGCTGGAAGGTATTTTGCAGGGTATAGGCCATGATGGCGGTTTCGTAGCTGTTTTCCCGCCGGAGCATGCAGTTGTAGCACTTGCACGTATCCGCGGTCAGTTGTCCGAAAATATCCGAAGCAAGAGAACTGGCGGGAATCCCCGGGCGATTTTGTTTCAGTTTGAATTCGATTTCGAGCAGCTGTTTGTCCAACACATTGCCGGAACTGTTCTGCCGTTCCATAAAGCGGGCCAGGTAGCCGTTGGAGTAAAAGTTCATGGCTTCCTTGCGCTCTTCGTCTTCCAGCCGGTTGGCAACGGCTGCCAGCGCGCCGAATACGGTCTTGTCGAACTTTTCCTCGTTCACCCTGATGGCCGTCCGGATAAGCCCCCATTGCAGCCACGCAACGCAGACCACCGATATGGTCATCAACCCGATAATCGCCCAAATTGCCTTTTTATTCATACAGGCTTTTCATTTCAGCACCGCTTTCCAAGCGCAATTACACAAATAATTTTCCTTAATAACTATACAAATTTAAGGATGTATGGAGGTAATGCCCCCACTTTAACAATGTTTTAACTTTGGAGTGCAGGCAACCGGGAAAAGGTAGCTTTTCAAATAACCACCTGCGAAAAGCAACTTAATTCGGAAAAATAGCGTAGCTTGCATCAGGCAATATCATCTCTCATCCCCTTCCTGTCAATTCCCATCGAACATCAAGGCTGTGCCATTATTCCATATTAACAAATAAAATCAAAACGTATGGACTTGCTTTACATCCTTGTTATCGGCGCCGTGGCCGGGTGGCTGGCCGGCCAGATCTGGAAAGGCTTCGGTTTCGGCATCATCGGCAATATCATCATCGGTATTGTCGGCTCCTTCGTCGGCGGATGGCTGCTGGCCAAGCTCGGTGTGCACATCAACCTGGGAAGCCCAACCGTCAACCTGATCGTCACAAGCGTCATCGGAGCGGTCGTCATTCTCTTTATCGGCAGCTTGTTCAAGCGGTAAGGATCTGGATGCTGCCACGCTGCCTGGATACTGGATGCTGGTAACAAGCATCCAGCCACCAGCATCTAGTATCCAGTATCCAGCCACCAGCATCCAGCCACCAGCATCTAGTATCCAGCCACCAGTATCCAGCCACCAGTATCCAGCCACCAGCATCCAGCCACCAGCCTAGTCTACCATCAACGCCTTTCTATCCAACTGTTGTTGCTCGATCTCTTCAGGCAGCTCCCGGAACTCGTATTGCTGGTTGCGCAATTGGGGTTGAAAGCCGGCTTCCCGGATGGCATCCTGGATGCCGTTGGAGGTAAACCGGAAGCGGGCGCCTGCCGCAGAAACAACGTTTTCCTCGATCATGATGGAACCGAAGTCGTTGGCGCCGGCCTGTAGGCAGATCTGCGCGACGGCCTTGCCGACCGTCAGCCAGCTCGCCTGGATATTGGTCACGTTGGGCAGCATGATGCGGCTCATGGCGATCATGCGGATGTATTCGTCGCCGGTACAGGTATTTCTGGCGCGTTTGAGTTTTTTCAGGATGGTATCTTCGTCCTGGAAGGGCCAGGGAATGAAGGCGAGAAAGCCTTTGGCCTTTTCCGGTTTTTCGGACTGCACCCGGCGGATCTTTTCCAGGTGCTCCATGCGTTCCAGGTTGGTTTCCACGTGGCCGAACATCATGGTGGCCGAGGTGGTGATGTGCAGTTGATGCGCTGCCCGCATGATGTCCAGCCATTCGTCAGCGCCGCATTTTCCCTTGCTGATGAGCCTTCTTACCCGGTCATCCAGGATTTCGGCCCCCGCCCCCGGCAATGAATCAAGGCCGGCCTCGTGCAGGGCTTTCAGGACCTCGTAATGGGTGGATTTTTCCAGTTTGGTGATGTGCGCCACTTCGGGCGGGCCGAGGGCGTGCAGTTTCAGGCGCGGAAAGAGCGATTTGAGCTCCCGGAAGAGGTTGCAGTAATAGTCGAGGCCCAGGTCGGGGTGGTGCCCGCCCTGCAGCAGCAGTTGCTCGCCGCCGAAACGGAACGTCTCCTCTATCTTCTGCTTGTATTCTTCGATGCTCGTGATGTAGGATTCACCGTGCCCCGGCCGGCGGTAGAAATTGCAGAACTTGCAATTGGCGACGCATACATTGGTCGTATTCGAATTCCGGTCGATGATCCAGGTGACGATATTGCCCGGCACATGGTGCTGCCGCAGCCGGTTGCCGACGTGCATCAATTCGGCCGTGCCTGCATTTTCGAAAAGGAAGACGCCTTCCTCAGCGCTGAGCCATTCCAGATTGAGTGCCTTTTGCAGGAGATCATCGGTGCGCATATCCCTGTTGCTTTGGTGATGTAAAGTGAAAACAAAGATAGCATTTATCGGTTGAACGGGGATTGGGAATTTTCAGTGAATTCTGAAAAAAATGAAGAAAGCTGGATACTTGATGCTGGATACTGCCCGCCGTCGCTCTTGAGGAGCTATGGCGGACGGAGGATGCTGGACTGCCGACTGCCAACTGAAAGACTGCCGACTGAAAAACTGCCAACTGACCTACCCTTCCTGCAACCGCTGAATAAACGCCTCGATCATGCGCTGGGCAGCCTGGTTTTTGTCCTTGGCCAGGTCCAGCGCCTTATTGGCGGCATCCAGGGCTTCCTTGTTTTTGCCCAGTTTGTTGAGCAATTGAGCGTAGGTATAGTAAAATTCGTAGGCATTGCTGCGTTCGGCGGCTTCCCTGGCGAAATCCTCTGCCTGTTTGACGGCGCGATTGTCGCGCGGGAAGGTCGCCATGATCACGTTGGATAACCTGACGTATTCCGCGGGTTTGTGATCGGCTACTTTGCTCATATAGTCCTTGCTGGCGGCCAGAAAGGTTTTGGCGTCGCGTTGATCCAGGGCGAAGTCCATGTCCGCTTCGATGGCAAAATCGGCCGCTTCGGCGGGATAATGTTTTTTCATCAGGCTTTTGGCAGTTTCCAGCAGGTCCTGGCTCTGGAAGGAGATCGCTTTTTGGGCGGTGGCTTGGCAGGCGCCGAGGATCTTGTGCTGAATTTCGTCTTCAGAGGCCAGTTTGGCGATGGCTTTGCGGTTTTCGATGAGGAGGTCGAACACCCGGGAATCTGCCTCAGCGGTCCCTTCCAGGATGATGCGCAGGTTGGTGACGGAGGTCAGGTCCTGCTGGTCGCGCAAATAATCGTTCGTGATCGCCAGGCTGGGTTTTCCGGCCTTGTTGAGGGCTTTGACGTAATTGAGCACCAATTCCGGGTCGCGGTTGCCTTTTTCGTATTCGGCTGCGAACAGGCCGCTGCGGTCCACTTTAGCCAGTGCGTTTCGCCCGAGTTCGATGAACTTGTCGATTTGCTGTGCGCCCCGGATGTTCTGCACCACTTCGCCGGTATAATCGATATAGTAGAGGGTCGGGAAGGCGGATACCGGATATTTCTTCCGGAATTTGACGCCTTCCGGGTCCTTTTCCATATCCCATTGAATGTTGATGAAATTGGCATTGTAATATTGGCCGACCTGTTCATCGGGGAACACGTTACGGGCCATCGCCTTGCAGGGGCCGCACCAGGAGGCAAAGGCGTCTACAAAGATCAGTTTATCCTGTTTCTTCGCCTCAGCTACGGCTTCTTCCCAGGTGCCTTTGAAGAATTCGATGCCCTGGGCCTGCACCGACACAACAGCCGCCAGAAAGGAAATAATCAAGGTGATTTTTTTCATGGTCCTATAATTGAAAAGGTATCTTGATTGTTGGACCGCTAAGTTCGGGATTTTATGGGACGTGTGCAAGGTTAGCGGGTGAGAGAGGGAGAGAGAGAGAGGGGTGAGAGAGTGAGAGAGAGAGAGAGAGAGGGAGAGCCCTGAGTGAGAGAGTGCCCTGAGTGGTCCCCCGCCCCCAACTACCCTGAGTGATCTGAGTGCCCTGAGTGGTCCCCCCCCGCCCCAACTGAGTGATCTGTCCCTGAGTGGTCCCCCCCCCCAACTACCCTGAGTGATCTGAGTGCCCTGAGTGGTCCCCCGCCCCAACTACCCTGAGTGATCTGAGTGCCCTGAGTGGTCCCCCCGCCCCAACTACCCTGAGTGATCTGAGTGCCCTGAGTGGTCCCCCCGCCCCAACTACCCTGAGTGATCTGAGTGCCCCCCCCCCCAACTACCCTGAGTGATCTGAGTGCCCTGAGTGGTCCCCCCGCCCCAACTACCCTGAGTGATCTGAGTGCCCTGAGTGGTCCCCCGCCCCAACTACCCTGGTGATCTGAGTGCCCTGAGTGGTCCCCCGCCCCAACTACCCTGAGTGATCTGAGTGCCCTGAGTGGTCCCCCGCCCCAACTGAGTGATCTGAGTGCCCTGAGTGGTCCCCCCGCCCCAACTACCCTGAGTGATCTGAGTGCCCTGAGTGGTCCCCCCTCAGCCCCAACTACCCTGAGTGATCTGAGTGCCCTGAGTGGTCCCCCGCCCCAACTACCCTGAGTGATCCCCTGAGTGGTCCCCCCAACCCAACTACCCTGAGTGATCTGAGTGCCCTGAGTGGTCCCCCCGCCCCAACTAACTGACCCTGAGTGGTCCCCCGAACTGCCCTGAGTGCCCCTGAGTGGTCCCCCGCCCCAACTACCCTGAGTGATCTGAGTGCCCTGAGTGGTCCCCCCGCCCCAACTACCCTGAGTGATCTGAGTGCCCTGAGTGGTCCCCCCGCCCCAACTACCCTGAGTGATCTGAGTGCCCTGAGTGGTCCCCCCCCCCCAACTACCCTGAGTGATCTGAGTGCCCTGAGTGGTCCCCCCCGCCCAACTACCCTGGAGTGATCTGAGTGCCCTGAGTGGTCCCCCCGCCCCAACTACCCTGAGTGATCTGAGTGCCCTGAGTGGTCCCCCCTGCCCCAACTACCCTGAGTGATCTGAGTGCCCTGAGTGGTCCCCCGCCCCAACTACCCTGAGTGATCTGAGTGCCCTGAGTGGTCCCCCCCGCCCCAACTACCCTGAGTGATCTGAGTGCCCTGAGTGGTCCCCCCGCCCCAACTACCCTGAGTGATCTGAGTGCCCTGAGTGGTCCCCCCGCCCAACTACCCTGAGTGATCTGAGTGCCCTGAGTGGTCCCCCCGCCCCAACTACCCTGAGTGATCTGAGTGCCCTGAGTGGTCCCCCGCCCCAACTGCCCTGAGTGATCTGAGTGCCCTGAGTGGTCCCCCGCCCCAACTGCCCTGAGTGATCTGAGTGGTCCAAATAAAACACCCCATTAAACCATCTTCCCCGGAAACAGTCCAACCAACCGAAATCCAGGATCAAATGGAAAAAATCAAGCATCTTCACAACCGGGCGGGGTTCGGCCTCAGCCCGGGAGAATGGCAGCAAAAGCGGGACTGGACGGTACCCAGCGCCGTAGATGAACTGTTCGATGCCGCCAGATCGGCTCGTGCGCTGCCCGTTGAGAACGAGATCGATGAGCTGCCGGATATGATGAGCATGCCCGACAGCAAGGAAAAGGGCGCCAAGGTGGCCCAGTTCCTGATGAAAGAAGGCCAGAAGGTAGCTACGCTCGGGACCGAATGGGTAGGCAGGATGGCTTCTCCCTCAGAAAGCGCTTTGCTCGAACGGGTCACCCTGTTCTGGCACGGGCATTTCGCCTGCGAGTCGAAGGTGTACACGCTGGCCGTCAATCAGCTCAATACCTTGCGCAAACACGCTTTGGGGCCTTTTCGCGAACTTGCGCTGGCCGTTGCGCGCGACCCCTCCATGATCCGCTACCTCAACAACCAGCAAAACCGGAAAGGACAGCCGAATGAAAATTTCGCGCGCGAACTGATGGAATTGTTCACCATCGGGCGGGGGCATTACACCGAACAGGACGTAAGGGAAGCCGCCAGGGCCTTTACCGGCTGGTCGAGCAATATCATAGGGGAGTATACCTTCCGGCGCGGACAGCACGACTACGGCAGCAAGACCTTTATGGGCAAAACCGGCAACTTCAACGGCGAAGACATCATCGATATCCTGCTGAACAGACGGGAAACCGCCCTGTTCCTGACCCGGAAAATCTATCGCTATTTTGTCAATGATCAGCCCGACGAAATGGTGATCAATGACCTGGCCGATCTTTATTACAACTCCGACTACGATACCGGTCGCCTGTTGCGGCACATTTTCACCGCCGACTGGTTTTACGCACCGGCCAATACCGGCAACAAGATCAAATCACCGGTTACGCTGATGGCCGGCATCATGCGCGCGCTGGAGCTGAAATTCCAGAACGACATGGCGCCTGCGTTCATTCAGCGTAGCCTGGGACAATTGCTGTTCCATCCGCCCAACGTAGCAGGCTGGCCCGGCGGAAAAGCATGGATCGACAACGCAACCCTGATGCTGCGCCTCAACCTGGGGGCCTTTGCGCTCAGTTCCAAAGAGGTCAATTTACGCCTGAAAGACGACCCGGAAGCGGCGGAAAGGGGAAAAGCCTTCAAGCGCCTGTCCGCGGATGCCAACCTCGGCCCCATCCTGCAACTCACGCAGGGCAAGAGCCGTCAGGCCGCCCTGGAAACCCTGTCGGCTTACCTGCTCTCCCTGCAACCCAAACTCGGCATGGCTGAACTGGCTGACGCCCTTGAGGAAACCGATGAAACCCTGTTCCTCAAAAAAGCCGTGGCGGCCCTGATGTCGTTTCCGGAGTATCAGCTGTGTTAGAGGATGATGGTTTATTATAGTTCGTAATCGTTTATGGTGGTTGAACCCCAACAACAACAAACCATTATCAACAACAATAAACCATTATCAACAACAACAAACCAATATCAACAACAACAAACCAATATCAACAACCATGAACAACAATAATCAACCATGAAAAGAAGATCCTTCATAAAACATTCCGCGCTGGCGTCAACCGCCATGATGGCCCCTGCATTTTTGCAAAGTTTCCCGCCGGCCAGGCGGTATGCGAGCCGTGCGGGGAAGGTATTGGTCGTTGTTCAGTTTTCCGGCGGGAATGACGGGTTGAACACGGTGATCCCTTACAGCAACGACCTGTACTACAACCTGCGGCCTAACCTGGCCGTGCCGTCGGCGGAGGTTTTGCGCATGAATGACGAACTGGCCCTCAACCCTGCCATGACCGACCTCAAATCCTTGTACGATGACGGCTTGCTGGGGGTACTCGGCAATGTAGGTTATCCCAATCCGGACCGTTCTCATTTCAGGTCGATGGATATCTGGCATACGGGCAGCAGCAGCGATGAATACTGGCAGTCCGGCTGGCTGGGGCGCTATCTCGACAGTGAATGCGCCGGGTGCGAACGGCCCTATCACGCGCTGGAGCTGGACGACGGCCTGAGCCTGGCCCTCAAAGGCGAGCACCGGAGCGGGTTTGCCATGAGCAGCCCGGAACAGCTTCGCAAGAACACGGACGGCGCTTTGCTGAAAGCCCTCGCGAAATACGAGGAAGTGCACAACCACGACAACGAAAGCGCAGCCTACCTTTACAAAACCCTGGTAGATACCCAGGCCTCCGCCGATTACCTGGTCGAACAGGCCGGTATGGGCCGTGCGGAAGGGGATTACCCGCCTACGGCGTTCGGGCAGGACCTTCGCCAGATCGCAGGGTTGATCCTGGCGGATACGGATACCCGGATCTTTTACGTAAGCCTGACCGGGTTTGACACCCACGCCAACCAGAAAGGCCGGCAGGAGCGACTGCTTGAGCAATATGCTCAGGGCATGAAAGCCTTTGTATCGGATATGAAAAGCAACGGACTGTTGAATGATGTGCTGGTCATGACCTTCTCCGAATTCGGCCGTCGCGCCCGCGAGAACGGCAGCCGGGGCACCGACCACGGTACGGCCAATAACATCTTCTTGCTCGGAGGCGGCTTAAAACAGGCGGGGTGTTACAGCAAGAGCCCGGATCTGGCGAACCTGGACAATGACGACCTGGTATACCAGACGGACTTCCGGCAGGTATACGCCGAAATACTGAACAAATGGCTGGAAGCGGACCCGGTGTCCATCCTGAAGCACCGGTTCGACCCGCTGGGCCTTTTATAAGGTCCGGAAAACCGATTTACCCGGATCAGGCCACAGCAGCCGCCTTTTTACCTAAAGGGAGCTGATCGATCAGTTCCTGGATGTCCTCATTGGAAATCTTGCCTTCGCCCTGCGGGAGAGCTGCTGCCTGCTGGAGCGCCTTCAGAGCGTCATCTTTCTGGCCGATGGCGATCAGGCACTTGGCGTATTGGTAGGTGGCTTTGCGGCGCCAGGCGAAATTGGGATCTTCTTTGAGGAATTTCCGGGAGGTGAACAACCTCAGCTCCTTGGCGGCATCGGCAAGTTTACCCATATTGATCAGGCATTCCGCCTTGAGCCGGCGTGCAGTCCAGTAAATGGGCTGGAGGGCGATGGCTTTTTCGATGGTATAATCCAGATCGACGACAGCGGATTCGAAGTCATTCTGGGCGATGCAGACCAATGCGCGCCCATAGTAGGGATTCGGGAGGGAGTTGTTGATATTGATGCTCTTGGTATAATCGTAGAGGGCATCCTTGTAGTTGCGGAGCCGGTAGTTGACGTACCCGCGGCGTTCGTAAGCCAGGGCGTGCCGCTCAAATTTTTCGATGGCGCGGCTCAGGGCGGCCTGCGCTTCGGCTTCCTTGCCTTCTACCGAGACCAGCTTGCGGCCCTGCAGGTAGCTTTGGGTGGCTGTTTTGTCGCCTTCGGGTTCGATGACAGCGTATTTGAGGATATGACCGGTTTCGGACAGCCAGGCCGATACGTCGCCGGCAATGGCGTATTCGGAAACCTGCCGGAGCAGGTTGACGGTGTTAAGCCACTGACGGTCATTGGATTGGGCAATCAGCCTGGGAATGTCAAGAGACATTTGCTCAGAAGAAAATACGTCTTCGCCTTTAAAGAGAATCAAACCCCTGTAATGGTTTTCCCGCCAATGATCGAACATTTTCTGGGCCTGCTCAAAGGTTCGCTCGTTGCCAAATTCCAGCCTCCCGCAGAATATGGCTTTGTGCATAGTGGTCATCTCGCTGTCTTTTAAAGATATATCAAAAAATGGCGCTCTTTTGTTGGGCGAACATGCACTGATATGACTTTCCCAATTGGAAAAGGTCACGGTCTGTGTTTAGAAGTTCTTAGGTTCAGATGGCTGTTTCGGGACTATTCTCCAGAACGTACGTTGTACCGTTTACCAGAACAGTCCCTTGTGACATGTTCGAAGGTCAGCGCGAAGTTATCAGCAGGTAAGGTCGTCCGGGGATCCATTCCAAAATGGAACTCCGCTAGGTCGCTCTGACGGTGTTGGCCAAGTAGTTGTAGTTCACTATGCCCGGACGGTAAGGAAAAAAGCCGTCCAAACAATGGGAGTGTTGCCTTAAATTCATAAGACGTAAATACAAAGTTAAGACAAGACGCTTTAGGAGTCAAATAATTTTGGAAAAAAGTTAGGAAAATTTTTCCCCGCCGGCTCCGGGTGAATGGGAATACATTGTTATAATGTGTTTTGCCGGATCGGGCGATGATTGTCGGCCCGGGCTGCCGGCCCTGTTGGCAAAGACCGTGAAGACCTTTTTGCGGCGATCAGGCCAGAGAGCCGGTTTTCCCGTTGAATGCTTTATACCGCCCTTTTCCGAATTTCGACCCGTTGAATTCGACCTTTCCCCTGAGGGTATTGCGTTCTTCTTCCGGCAGTTGGATGAATTCGCTGCACGCATCCGAACAGCAATGATGATGCTTTTCGGCGCATTCTCCGCACTGGATGAAGAGGATATGGCAGGCGTCGTTGGCGCAGTTGGTATGCGTATCGCAGGGTTTGCCGCATTGGTGGCAATGGGCGACGATGTCCTTGCTGATCCGTTCGCCGAGGCGTTCGTCGAACACGAAATTCTTGCCGATGAACTTGTTCGGCAGGTCATGTTCTTCGCATTGCCGGGTGTATTCGATGATGCCGCCGTCGATCATGAAGACATTCCGGAAGCCCCTGTGCAGGTAATAGGCGCTGGCTTTTTCGCAGCGGATGCCGCCGGTGCAGTACATGATGATCTCGCTGTCCTTTTTATCGGAAAGCATATCTTCAACTGCGGGCAGGGCCTCGCGGAAGGTTTCCACATCGGGGCGGATGGCGCCTTCGAAATAGCCGACCTCGCTTTCGTAGTGGTTGCGCATATCGACCACGATGGTACCTGGCCGGTCCATGATTTCGTTGACTTCGGGAGCGCTCAGGTGTTTGCCGCGTTTGGTGACGTCGAAAGAAGCGTCGTCGAGGCCGTCGGCTACGATTTTATCCCTGACCTTGATCTTGAGTTTGAAGAAGGATTTCCCGTCGTCATCAATAGCGATGTTCAGCCGGATGCCGTTCAGGAATGGAATGCTGAAGAGTGCGGCCTTGAAGGCCTCAAGCTGGTCGGAAGGCACCGAGATCTGTCCGTTGACGCCTTCGGAGGCGACGTAGATCCTGCCGTAAACATTGACCTTGCTGAGGGTGATGTACAGTTGATCCCGGAATTGATGGGGATCGGCGATCTGCCAGTACTTGTAAAAGGAAAGCGTGGTCCGCAGCTGATCGCTGGAGCGCATGCGCTGTTTCAACTCCTCGTTGTTGACGAGGTTGAATAATCTTTTTCCGGACATTTCAAGCATTGTTCCGTTAGCAATAGCCCGTTTCAAAGAAACGGACATGACAAGTTGCAGGCTTGTTGAGGAAAATTCCCTCCTGCTATTGCGTGTTGAACGCTTTTTTACTGAGGAACTGAGGAATCGGTTTTCAGTTCCTCGATTCCTCGATTCCTCAGTTCCTCAATAAACTTATCCGTTCTCCAGTGCTGCGGCGCCGCCCACAATTTCCAGGATCTCCTTGGTAATGG
Organism: Lewinellaceae bacterium; assembly: GCA_020636325.1. Taxonomy (GTDB): domain Bacteria; phylum Bacteroidota; class Bacteroidia; order Chitinophagales; family Saprospiraceae; genus JACJYC01. The sequence continues at coordinate 108,388 of JACJYC010000013.1, read as the reverse complement.
CTTCCTGGCGGGCTTTGTTGTAAGTGATCCGCAACTCTTTGAGCATTTCTTCGGCGTTTTCAGAAGCTTTGTCCATGGCTGTCATCCGGGCGCCGTGTTCGGAGGCGTGGGTATCGAGCAGGAACTTCTGGAACTGGGTTTTCAGGATGCTCGGCACCAGGTACTGGAGCAGGCCTTCCTGATCGGGTTCGAAGATATAGTCGGCGCGTTTGTTGTTATCGCCGCTTTCTGTCTGGACTTTGGGCACCGGCAGGAATTGTTCGGTGGTCGGGAACTGCATGGCAGCGTTTTTGAACCGGCCGTAGGCCACATCGACCGCATCGAACTGAGCGGATTCGAACGCGTGCATGATTTCGCCTGCCACTTTGGAGACGTTGTCGAAGGTCAGGTCGTTGAACAGTTCGACGTAGTCATTGACGAGGCGAATATCGCGGTAGCGTTTGCGGAAAAAGTCGTAACCTTTTTTGCCGATGAAGATCATCGTCAGGTTGCCGTTTTTCCGGACGTCGGCGTATTTTTCCTCGATCAGCCGGAGCGCAGCCTTGATCACGTTGGTATTAAAAGCGCCGCAAAGCCCCCGGTTGGAGGTTACGACAACGATGCAGGCGCGGTTGACCGAACGTTCCAGGTTATAAACCGTATCGGAACCGCCGTCCAGGTTGGAAAGGATGTTGCGCAGCATGGAATCGAGCTTGTCGGCATAGGGGCGCATCTGCTGGATGGCCATCTGGGCTCTCCGCAGTTTGGACGCCGACACCATTTTCATAGCTTTGGTGATCTGCTGCGTGTTCTGGACCGAACGGATCCGTTCGCGTACTTCTTTTAGGTTACCAGCCATTATTCTAATGCTTGGCGCCGGGCCGGAGGGCGGAAAACCCTCCGGCATCCGGAAATTTATTTCTTAAATTGAGCTGCGAGTTCGGCAGCCAAACCTTCAACTTGCTTCAGAGACGCATCCTCCAGCTTGCCTTTCTGGAATTCCTTCAGGATATCCGGCAGGCGCTGTTCCATGGAAGTGAGGAAAAGCTCTTCGAATTCTTTGACTTTATCAACGGGAACATCCTTGAGCAGGCCTTTGGTGCCCAGGTAAATAATGGCGACCTGCTTTTCTACCGGAACCGGCGAATATTGCGGTTGTTTCAGGACCTCTACGTTGCGCTTGCCTTTTTCGAGGACGGCGAGGGTAGAAGGATCGAGGTCGGAACCGAACTTGGAGAACGCTTCCAGTTCGCGGTACTGAGCCTGGTCGAGTTTCAGGGTACCGGCAACTTTCTTCATCGACTTGATCTGAGCGTTACCGCCTACACGGCTCACGGAGATACCTACGTTGATGGCCGGGCGGATACCGGCGTTGAACAAGCTGGATTCGAGGAAGATCTGACCGTCGGTAATGGAGATCACGTTGGTCGGGATATAAGCCGAAACGTCGCCGGCCTGGGTTTCGATGATCGGAAGGGCCGTCAGGGAGCCGCCGCCTTTTACCAGGGGCTGACCCTGCGCGTCGCGGGCATTTCTGAGGGTTTCCGGCAGGTCGTTCATATTCCGTGCGATCTCGTCGTTGCCGATCACCTTGGCGGCGCGTTCCAGCAGGCGGGAGTGCAGGTAGAATACGTCGCCCGGATAAGCTTCGCGGCCCGGCGGGCGGCGGAGCAGCAGCGATACTTCGCGGTAGGCAACGGCCTGTTTGGACAGGTCATCATAGATGATCAGCGCCGGGCGGCCCGTATCGCGGAAGTATTCGCCGATGGCGGCGCCGGCAAACGGTGCGAAGAACTGCAGCGGAGCGGGATCGGAGGCCGAAGCGGAAACGATGACCGTATAGGCCAGTGCGCCGTTGTCTTCCAGCGTTTTGGCTACGTTGGCTACGGTAGAGGCTTTCTGGCCGCAGGCAACATAGATGCAGTAAACCGGTTCGCCGCGGTCGTAGAACTCGCGCTGGTTGATAATGGTATCGATGGCGATAGCCGTTTTGCCGGTCTGGCGGTCGCCGATGATCAATTCCCGCTGACCGCGACCGATGGGGATCATGGCATCGATGGCCTTGATGCCCGTCTGGAGCGGTTCGTTCACCGGTTGGCGGAAGATAACGCCCGGGGCTTTGCGTTCCAGCGGCATCTCGTATTTGTCGCCGGCGATCTCGCCCTTGCCGTCGATGGCCTGACCGAGCGGGTTGACTACGCGACCTACAAAACCTTCTCCGACTTCGATAGAGGCGATCCTGCTGGTGCGGTGTACCCGGGAGCCTTCGCGGATACCATCGCCGGGGCCCATGAGTACAACGCCGACGTTGTCCTCTTCGAGGTTAAGTACGATGGCCTGAACGCCGGTTTCGAATTCCACCAATTCACCCGCCTGGGCTTTGTTCAAGCCGTAAACGCGGGCGATACCATCTCCGACCTGCAGTACGGTCCCGTATTCTTCCAACTCGGTGGCGCTGGTGAAACCGGAAAGCTGCTGCTTCAGTATCGCGGAGATTTCATCAGGTCTTACGTCAACCATTTTTTATAGATATTTTCGATGATCAAATAATTGTCTTTGCTGTTTCGCCCGGTGGGGGCGAATTATTTTTTGCTAACCTGCGAGATAAACAGGTTGCGCGAGGTAAAGTCCTTGCGCAGTTTTTCGAGTTTGCTGGCGACGCTGGCGTCGTAGATCTTGTCTTCGAGTTCCAGGGTGAACCCGCCGATCAGTTCGGGGTCCACGGCAGTGACAACTTCGACGAACTGGTCGGTGACGCTGCTTTTCTCCAATTCGGCCTGGATGGCTTTGACGGTTTCCGCACCGACCGGCGCTGCGGTGGTCAGCTTCACGGTGGAGATATGCTTCAGTTTCTTGTATTGATGGATCAGTTCGGAAGCAATCTCGGGCAAATAGGATTCCCGGCCTTTGTTGACCAGGATGCGGAGGAAGGCCATCGTCAGCTCATCGAGTTTGCCGGAGAAGATCTTGTCGATGATCTCGTTCTTTTTGCCGGTGGAAACGACGGGGCTTTTCAGCAGCATGTAAAAATCCCGGACCTTGGTTGCTGCCTGGAAGGACTTGACATCCTCGAAAACCCGGTCGAGCTTGTTTTGGTCGATGGCCAGGTCGATAAGCGACTTGGCGTAGCGGGAAGTAATTCTTTGTACCGACATGAATCGCGGATTATGTGTCAGTCAAGCGCGGCCTTTGAGCAGGCGGTGCGCCGAAAATTAATTCAGTTTGATCTCGTTGACGAGCGTTTTCACGAAGGCTTCGTTGGCACTGTCGCCGGACAGTTCCTTGCGGATCAGTTTTTCGGCGATTTCGAGCGCCATCAGGCCGGCCTGGTTTTTGAGATCGGTGACGGCAGCCATCCGTTGATTTTCGATCTCCTGGGTGGCGTTGACAACGATCTTTTGCGCTTCTTCCTTGGCCTTCTCCTTGGCTTCCTTGATGATGGCGTCTTTGACTTCCTTGGCTTCCTTCAGGATCTTTGAACGCTCTTCCCGGGCTTCGGCCAGGAGCTTTTCATTGTCGGCTTTGAGGCCGGCAACTTCTTCGCGTGCGCGTTTGGCTTCATCCAGTGCATGCTGGATATCCTCTTCGCGTTTTTTCAAAGCGTTCTGAATCGGGCGGAAGGCTGTTCTGCCCAGAAAACCCCAAACGAGGAGGAAGATCAAAGCGGTCCAGAAAATGAGGCCCGGATCGGGTTTGATGACGTTGAAATCTACCAGAAAAAACATGCTTGGATATATTGTCTTTGTGAATCAATATCATTTTGCAAAGTCGGAAGCGACTGCCAACCGCAGCGCCTCCGACTTTATTTCTGCAGCAAAGAATTATTTTGCCAACATGCCTACCACGATGCCGAACAGTGCGGCGCCCTCTACAAGAGCTGCGGTAAGGATCATGTTACGCTGAATAAGACTAACGGCTTCCGGCTGACGGGCAATGGCTTCCATTGCACGGCTGCCGATCAGACCTACTCCGAGGCCTGCGCCCAATGCTGCGATACCTGCTCCAATAGCACCCATTTGTAATGAATTTATGGTTAAAAATTGTTATTGTTGTTTGTTGTTTATGGTTGTTTATTCTTGTTTATGGTTGTTTATTCTTGTTTATGGTTGTTTGTTGTTGTTTATTCTTGTTTGTGTACAACCGCCATAAACCAAAATGAACCATCATAAACCAAAATGAACCATCATAAACCAAAATAAACCATCATAAACCAAAATAATCAATGATGCGCCTCCTCGTGGTGGTGTTCTTCCACTGCGGCGCCGATATAGCTGGCCGTCAGGATGGCAAAGATGAATGCCTGCAGGAAGGCCACCAATAATTCGATCAGGTTCATGAAGGCGGTGAAAAGGCCGCCTACGATGCCGCCGGCAAATACGCCGCCGATGTTCTCGCCGTTCTGGCCGAAAACGAAGATCAGGCCGATCAGGCTCAGAATGATGATGTGACCGGCTGAAATGTTGGCAAACAAACGGATCATCAAGGCAAAGGGCTTGATGAACACGCTGAGGATCTCGATCGGGGTCAGGATGAACTTGACCCATGCCGGGATGCCGGGCATCCAGAAAATATGTTCCCAGTAATCTTTATTACCGTTGATGTTCGTAATGATAAAGGCAAAAACAGCGAGGGTAAGGGTTACCCCGAGGTTGCCTGTGATGTTGGCGCTGCCCGGGAAGAAGGGGATCAGCCCCAGCAGGTTGCAGAACAGGATGAAGAAGAACAGCGTCATGATGAACGGCTGGAAGCGCTCGTAGTGCTTTTCGCCGATCATCGGCAGGGTGACCTCATCCTTGACAAAAAGGAAAAAGGGTTCGAAGAAGGATTGGATGCCCGACGGCGCTTTGCCTTCATTGCGGGCATAACCTTTGCGAACGGCTGAAAACACCAGGATCAGCAGGATGGAAGCCAGGATCATGGCGAAGACGTTCTTCGTGATGGAAAAATCATAAAAGGACGTGAGCCCGCCGCCCAGCACGCCGCCGTCGAGCGTACTCGGCGGATCAAGCTGGTAGGGTTTGCCGTCGAGGCAGACAAAGTAGAAATCCTTCTCGGTTTCGGCGCCTTTGGCATCCAGGACCATCCTGGCCTCATGGCAAACGCCGTCGATATGCTGTTCTCCCTTCGGGAAGGAAGGATCGGCAACGCGGTTGACCCGGCCGTGGTTGAGTACATACCCGTCGAGGGCCAGGGTGCCGTGATGGAATTTGGAGGACATGAAAAAAGACCAGCCCTGGCCGGGTGCGTAAAGGATGCACGGCAGCGGCATGTGTACGTCCTTCCAGATATGGAATTCGTTGGCGTCGGCAATGTGGTGCATGACCGTGCTTACCGGATCGTATTCCGTGCTGTGTTCTTCCTGGCCGCAGCAGGAACCTTCGTGATCCCCGTGTTCTTCATGCGAAAGGGCACTGTGATCCTGGTCATGGGAAGAACCATGGTCCTGGGCTTGCAAGCTGAAAGCCGAAATGAAGAGCGATGCTGTAAAGATTAAGGCGTATCTGAAGTTCACGTGTCCTGATTTTAAAGGCCGCGCAAAGGTAATTCTTTTGCGCCTTTTAAAGAAACAGGATTAAAATTTTTTTGCAGTGCAGCGATTGAATAACAGTGAGTTAGATCAAAAGCCGGAGGGGCCTCGGGCGGCGGATTATCCGGAGCGGCTTTTTGCACAAAGAAAGTTTGGTGCAAAAGGGGGCTTTGAGGAATAAAAATTGCCCGCCCGGCCTTTGGGGCAGGATAATGTTAGATCGCTGATTTTGAAGCGGGATACGCATGGCCGAAGCGGGAATCTGAGCGCTCCGGAGGTTTTTGTACGGGCATGAGTTCAAAAAATTCGGACCCGGTCTGAAACTTTTGAAAATCGTCATCGTAAAACGGACCATTGAGCCTGCCTGATTTTGAACAGATCAGAAAAAAAGTTATAAAAAAATTTGCTTAAGCTTGGAATCTTGAGTAATTTTGCGGAACCGATTTAAAGTACCTTACTTATCCTACTGCGTTTACCTTAAGTTGATTCCAGACATTTTACACAGATCCTCCAATTATTTGATTTCTACCCAAACGTCTGTACTAAAATTCAATTTTAGTAGTTCATCATTCTTTCCTGACCCATCAGGTTCATGGATTAATTCCATAGCAGAACCTTAACCTAAACACAAAATACTATTTTGTACATCCACCCCCCGCTTTGCGCAAGGAGACAATCCTTGTGCAGCCCTCTTTGTATGCTTATTTGTGTTTGAATGTTCCAATGATTGCCATTGGTAGATTGTCATAATTCATTTGATTGATTTGTAATGATTTAACTGAAACTATACCCGGGTAATTTTATCAAACTTGGTTCGTAAAAAACACTATGAACATGAACAGTATCTGCTACTTATTGAAGGGGGGCACCAATCCTGATTTCCCACCTTTTACACATCGGTTCCGGTATCCAAACATTTGTCCACAAGAATAATTTTGCAGGAATCCAATTTTATTCTGAACAAAAACTTTTCGAGATGGATACCCCTGGAACATATGAAAATCATTTGAGCGCCACCGAGCCGAGGTGGTTCGCCGTCTATACCAAATACAAAAGGGAAAAGCTTGTTCATAAGCGGCTTACGGAGAGCGGTGTGGAATCCTATCTGCCGATCATCACCCTTTCCCGCCGGTACGGCAATCGCATCCGGACCGTCGAGCTTCCATTGATCGGGACCTATATATTCACGCGCATCACCAAGGCGCAATACGTCACGGTCCTGAGAACGCTGGATGTCGTCGGGTTCGTCAAGTTTTCCCAGAATCTGATCGCTATTCCCGATTATGAGATCCGGATCCTGCAGCGCGTTGTCGGGCAGGGCATTGAGGTGGAAGTAGAGCCGAACGGTTACCGCGTCGGCGACGAGGTCGAGATCATCGGCGGGAATTTGACGGGGGTCAAAGGCATTTTGCAGGCCACGGATCAGAACAAGAATTTTGTCATCGAACTTAATCAGATCGGTTACTCGCTTCGCATACAGGTTGAACCTGCCATGCTGAGGCCGATCCGGAAAGCAGCGGGCGCTGTCTGAGGCGGCATCCGCGGAATATTTTGCCGGGCAACTCCGGCCACACTTTTTTTACGGTTCCTGACGAAAGGGAGGCAAAAGCTTTCGGCAGGAGTCCAGGACCGGTTGAATACCTGGAGCTGAGGTGAAGCAACCTCTTCAACCGGCCGAAAACATGGTCATAAAATTTTCAGGTTTCGGAATACTCCCCTATGGGATTTATCGGAGGCGGAGCCTTATACTTTTGCCAAGGTACAACCATCTAAACAAAACGTGGCATGAAGAATTTTGTATTGATCGGCGCAGCCGGTTACATTGCACCTCGCCACATGAGGGCTATCAAGGACACAGGCAATAACCTGGTGGCGGCCCTGGACAAGAATGACAGCATCGGCGTAATCGACAGCTTCTTTCCGGAAGCGGCTTTCTTCACGGAATTCGAGCGGTTTGACCGCCACGTGAGCCGCCTCAAACGGGAAGGCACCCCTGTCGATTACGTTTCGATCTGCTCGCCCAATTACCTCCATGACGCTCATATCCGCTTCGGGCTTCGGCTCGGCGCCGACGTGATCTGCGAAAAACCGCTGGTCCTCAATCCCTGGAACCTGGATGCGCTCCGGGATATCGAACAGGAAAGCGGCAAACGGATCAACAATATCCTGCAGCTTCGCCTGCATCCGGCCCTGCTTGAGCTCAAGGATGAAGTGGACAACAGCCCCGCCGGTAAGGTCTATGACGTCGACCTGACCTATATCACGTCGCGCGGCAACTGGTACTACACCAGCTGGAAAGGCGATTCGGAAAAATCCGGCGGCATTGCCACCAATATCGGCATCCACTTTTTTGATATGCTGGGTTGGATCTTCGGCGACCTGCAGGAGAATGAAGTGCACCTCCATACCCACGACCGGGCTGCGGGCTACATGCGGTTTGCCAGGGCCCGGGTCAGGTGGTTCCTCAGCATCAATTACGATACGATCCCTGAGCAGGTGAAGCTCACCGGCGCCAGGACTTACCGGTCCATCACCGTCGACGGGCATGAAATCGAGTTCAGCGGCGGATTCACCGACCTGCACACGCTCAGCTACCAGGGTGTCCTGGAAGGAAACGGCTTCGGCATTGAAGCGGCCGAGCAAGCCATCCAGACCGCATTTGACATGAGAAAGGCCGAGCCAACCGGCCTGCAGGATAACAGCCACCCGCTGGCTGCCCTTCCCCTCAGCCCGCATCCGTTCAACCGGGAGGCGCTGCTGGGGTCGGTCATCCATCTGTGAACATTCAAAAGCCAAAAGTTTATGAAACCCCCTTTCAAAATAGATCCGATTCCTTCCCTGCTCCCAACGGGCGGGCTTCAGTATCTCAAAAACCTGTTCTTCCCCAAGCGGAACCAACTGGCCGCAGTCAACCGTCAACTGGAAGTCGATATCCATGCGCATTGGCTGCCGGGTGTCGATGACGGCGCCCAAACCGAAGAAGAAGGGCTCTCCCTGGTCAGAGGACTCGTGGAGCTGGGATACAGCAAGCTCGTGGCTACGCCGCACATCAAGGCCGACCACTATAACAATGACCCGATCAAGCTGGGGAAGGTCTTCTCCAAATTCAAAAAAGCGGTCAAGGCCGCCGGCATCAATGTCGAACTCGGCCTGGCAGCGGAATATATGCTGGACGACGGATTCATCAAGCACCTGGAGGACAACAACCTCCTGGCCATCAACGGCAATCTGGTGCTGATCGAGATGTCGCCGCTGCAGCTCTTTCCGGCGCTGGAAGAGATCCTGACCGAATTGAAGCGGCGCGGATATCAACCCGTGCTGGCGCACCCCGAACGCTATGGATACTATTTCAAAAACTGGAGCGCCCTGGAAGCCCTCAAGGAGCAGGGGTGCTACTTTCAGTTGAATGCCCTGTCGCCGGCCGGCTATTACGGCAGGTATATCGGCGACCGGGCCCGTGCGATCATGGACCGCAACTGGTACGAGTTTGTCGGCACGGATATTCACAACGAAAAGCAGCTCCAGTACCTGGCCAAGGTGAGTTATGCCCAGGCCTACCACAACTCGGAACTGCTTTAGCAACAGTCAACTAATTTCTTCACCGCTTTTCAAAATCGCTATTGATGCCCGGCCACGGCAATTCGGCCGGCAAATGATTGAAAAAACTATGGGAACAGGGAATGATCGGGCGCCCGGGGGGGAGGCTGCGATTCCCTTCATAAAATGATAGAAATGAATGATAGATTAACCTTTCTGACAGCCGTTTTCACGGCTATGCTGCTCAGCAGTTGCGGCGGCGTCAAACATGCTGAAATGTTGATGCTGCAGAACGTTCAAAACCAAGTGGGCCCGATTGACAGCTTACCGGTCCTCCGAATCCAATCAGACGATATTCTGGGCGTTTTTGTTTCCAGCCAGGTGCAGGAAGCCAATGCTTCTTTTCAGGAAGGGAAAGAAGCGGAATCGGCTTCATCCGGAGAACAGGCGCTGGGGGTCAAAGACGGCTACCGGGTCGATGAAGCGGGCAATATCTATATTCCCTATATCGGCGCCGTGCATGCGGAAGGTAAAACCGTCCTTGATCTGCGGGAAGAAATTTCCACCAAGATCAAGGATTATTACCCCGATGCCACCGTCCAGGTGCGCTTCCTCAATTTCAGGATCACCATCATGGGGGAAGTGCTCAGGCCGAATGTCTATACCATTCCCAATGAAAGGCTCAACATCCTGGAAGCCCTCGGCATGGCCGGGGATTTTACGCCTTACGCCAAAAGGAATAATGTTTTGATCATCCGGGAACGGAACAAGGTCAGGGAGATCAACCGGATCAATACCCAGGACCCTACGTTGTTCCAGTCCCCTTATTTTTATCTGCGGCCCAACGACGTGGTTTATGTCGAACCGCTGAAAGCCAAGCAATATGCTACGCAGGGCGATTTCTTCCAGCGGTATTCCGGCATCTTTTTCCCTGTTGTCAGCCTCATCACTTTCATTGCCGGCTTATCCATTAAATAAAAAGTCCCATGAACGAAGATAAAATCAATTTCAGGCGGATATTCACCCTGGCCCTGAAGTATTGGTACCTGTTCGCCCTGTTTCTCCCGCTGGCCGTGGGGGGGGCGTATTTCTATCTCAAGTCCACGCCGAAATTGTACCAGGCCGACGCCATGCTGCTCATCAAGGACGAAGAACGCGGCGGCCAGTTGCTGGAAGAGTCCATTTTCAACGACCTCGGCATCAACAAGAAGAGCAAGAAGCTGGAAAACGAGATCCACGTACTCGGGGCGGTTCCCCTGATGGAAAAAGTGGTCAGGCGGCTGAATATCCAGTACAATTTTGCAGAAGAAGGCCGCTTCATGAATCGCGACCTGTACAAGGAATCGCCGCTGAAAGTGGTGGACTGGAAACCGGAATGGCCGGATTCCGCCCTGATGGCCACCATAAGCGTCGATAAGGTCGGCGGCTACCGGATCAAACTGGATGAAAAGGCCTACAAGGACTACAAACTGGAAGAAACGGAGTTTCTCGGAGAATTCGGCAAAGACCTGCACCTGCCGATGGGGTACCTCAACCTGACCCGCGATACGCGTTTCAGTTTCAATAAACCCATCGTCATTACCATTCTGCCGCCGGCCGATATGGCGAAAGGGCTGGCCAAAGAGCTGAGCGTTTCGGCCATGGGGCAGGAATCGAGCACCTTGCAGGTGGGCATTCAGGACCATGTGGCCAAACGGGCGGAAGAGGTCCTTTCCACCCTGTTTGAAGAATACAATATCCAGTCCATTCAGGACAAGAACAGGGTTTACGAAAACAGCCTTGACCTGATCAATGACCGGATCGACCTGGTTTCGCGCGAACTGGCTGAGGCCGAGTTCAGCGTAGCGGCCTTCAAACGGCAGAACAATACCCTCGAACTCAGCCAGGAGGGCAACCTGCTGATGCAGGAACTGACCAACTTCGGCAAGGAGATCAACGAAAAGGACATCCAGCTCCAGATCCTGAACACGATCGAGAACTACCTGTCCAGAAACCGCGATACGTTCGAATTTGTACCCACTTATCCCAACCTGAGCGATCAGACGCTTCCCGGTCAGCTCCAGGCCTTCAACGATCTGCTCCGGCAACGGGTCAGCGTCCGGGCGGTGAAAGGGCCGAAACACAGCGAGGTGCAAATGATCGACAAGCAGATCCAAAACCTCCGGCAGACCATCGTGGCCAGCATCCGGACGATCAAGGACAACCTCGAATTGTCGAGGAACGCCAATGTCGCCTTTAAAAATGACCTCGAATCGAGGATACAGAGCCTGCCCGGCCAGGAACGCCAGCTGGTCGAGCGCGAAAGGGATAAGAATATCAAGGAAAGCCTGTACCTGTACCTCCTCCAAAAGCGGGAGGAAGCCATCATCTCGCTGGCCATCACCGACAGCGCCGGAAAAGTAATCGAACCGCCGAAAGCGGGCCACCCCATCAGTCCCAAGCCCGCGCAGGCGGCTTTGGTGGCTTTTTTCCTGGGGCTGGGGCTGCCGGCAGGCCTGATTTTCCTGCTTTCCTCCATGAATGACAAGGTCCAGACCGAGAACGATATTGAAAAAGCCACCAAAGTGCAGGTAGCCGGGATTCTGGCGCACAGCAAGAAAAACGGACATTTTGCCATCAAGGAAAACAGCGCTACGGCAGCGGCGGAGATGTTCCGGCTGTTGCGGGCGAACCTGTCGTTCATTGCCCCGGGGCGCACCTTCAAAGTGCTGATGGTCACTTCCAGCATTTCCGGCGAGGGTAAATCCTATATCGCCAGAAACCTGGCCATGACCCAGGCGCTGGCCGGCAAACGGGCGCTGCTGATGGAGCTGGACCTGCGCAAACCCAGCAAACCGGCAAACGGCGAAGAGCAGCAGACCGGGGTGGTCGACTACCTGGCCAATCCGAAGATCGGCGTGGAAAAGATCATCCGGCATGGGGAGACCCACGAGAACCTGGACATCATTTCCTGCGGCCCCAAACCGACGAATCCGAGCGAACTGATCCTGTCGGAACGCCTGCGCCGCCTGATCGAGGAAATGCGCGAACGCTATGATTTCATCGTCATCGATACGCCGCCGGTAGGGCTGGTAGCGGATGCCCTGCACCTGCGCGACGTAGCCGACGTAACGATGTATGTGGTCCGCTCGGCCTATACGCCGAAAAACCAGCTGCAGATCATCGAGGACATTGCCAAAAAGAACAAATTGCCCCAACCGTTCATCGTGCTCAACGACGTGAAGCTGAGCAAGGAGAACGGTTATTACGGCAAGGGGTACTACATCGAGAACTGATGTCGCTGACCGATCGTTCCATAACGGCTTTTTTCTGGGTCCTGGTCGACAAGCTGGGCAGCAGCGGCGCCAATTTTCTGGTCGCCATTATCCTGGCCAGGTTGCTGACGCCCGAGGATTTCGGGTTGCTGGCCATGATCATGATCTTCTTCGAGCTGTCGAATACCTTTATTCAAAGCGGGTTTTCCTATGCTTTGATCCGGGAAAAGGAAATTTCGGATATCGACAAGTCCACTACGTTTATCTTCAATTTCCTGACCGCGATATTTTTCTATATCGTGCTGTTCTTTTCGGCGCCGGCCATCGCGCGGTTCTTCCATCAGGACATTCTGGTGCAGATCGTACGGGTGATGGGGCTCAACCTGATCATCAGTTCGGCCGCCATCATACAGCATACCATCCTGACCCAGCGCATTGATTTCAAAACCCAGGCCAAGGTCAGGTTCGCGGCCGTCCTCATTTCCGGGGGGATTGCGATTGTCATGGCCTACAAAGGGTTCGGCGTATGGAGCCTGGTAGCGCGCATCGGGTTGATGGAGCTGGCCAGCGCTATCTTTCTGTGGGTGGTGAATCCCTGGAAAATCAGCCTGCGGTTCAGCCGCCAATCGTTCAGGAAGTTGTTCGGATTCGGTTCGAAATTGCTGGCTGAAGCCCTGATCGATAAATTCTTCCGGCATATCGTACAGGTGCTGATCGGCCGGTTCTTCACGACCGCCATTCTCGGGTTCTTTACCCAGGCCAACAATTTTGTGAACATGGCGGCCAATACCTTCCAGCAATCCATCCAGCGGGTGACCTACCCGGTGCTGGCCAAATTGCAGGACGACCGCGTGAAGCTCAAGGAAGCCTACCGGCAGATCATCGTCATGAGTTCCTTCATCATCGTGCCGATCATGGTCATGATGGGCGTGCTCGCCAGGCCGATCCTGCTGACGATGGTCGGCGAGAAATGGCTCGATGCCGTGCCGTTCCTGCAGCTGCTTTGCATGGCCGGCGTGACCTACCACATCAACTCGGTGAACATCGACCTGCTGCTTGTGCTGGGCCGCGTTGACCTGAGCCTACGGCTGGAAGTGATTAAAAAAGCAGTCACCTTGATCGCTATTGCGGCCGGCGGCCTGACCTACGGGGTTTTCGGGCTGGTGGCCGGTCAGGTGATCTCCAATTATATCGCGTTGTTCATCAACACCTACTATACCGACAAATACCTCAACTATCCGCTGGGCGCCCAGATCCGGGATGTTTTGCCGAGTCTGGCCTTCAGCGCTGCAATGGGGGTGATCGTTGTGCTGATGCAGAACTACATCACCGCAGAAGACCTTACCTACCTGCTCGGCGGCACCGCGTTCGGCGTACTTTTTTACCTGGGCGGGCATTACCTGGCGCATACCGAGGAAATGCGGCTGTTGCGGGTGGTTTTTATTCCTAAGGCGATGCGGATTGTGAGGGGGAGGGGGTGAGAGGGGAGAGAGAGAGGGGAGAGGGTGAGAGAGAGAGAGAGAGGGTGAGAGGGTGAGAGAGGGTGAGAGGGTGAGAGGGTGAGAGCCCGCCTTCGCCGGAGGCTATGGCGGATGGGAGGGGTGAGAGAGAGGGCTTATGATATAGCGCCGTAAGATTTTACGTCGCTACTTATGACTTACGACTAAAACGCAAAAGATGTCAAAAATAGCATTGATTACGGGGATCACGGGCCAGGACGGCTCCTATCTGGCAGATTATCTGCTGCAGAAGGGGTACACGGTCTGGGGGATGAAGCGGAGGAGTTCTTCTTTCAATACTTCCAGGATTGACGCCTTGTTTGCCAACGACCGGCAGGAAGGCAACCCTAAATTCCATTACTTCTACGGCGACCTGACGGATGCCAGCAACATCATCAAATACATCCAGGAGATCCAGCCGGATGAAATTTACAACCTGGCGGCTATGTCGCACGTGAAGGTGAGCTTTGACACGCCGGAATATACCGGCAACGCCGACGGGCTGGGTACGCTGCGGATACTGGAGGCGGTCCGGATACTGGGGTTGACCCAGAAGACCCGGATCTACCAGGCGTCCACTTCGGAACTGTACGGCCTGGTGCAGGAAGTGCCGCAAACAGAGCAAACGCCCTTCTACCCGCGCAGTCCGTACGGGGTAGCCAAACTGTACGGTTACTGGATCACGGTGAACTACCGGGAGGCCTACAATATGTTCGCCTGCAACGGGATCCTGTTCAACCACGAATCGCCGGTGCGCGGGGAAACCTTCGTTACCCGGAAGATCACCCGTGCCGTTGCCAATATCTCGCTCGGTTTTCAGGGGGTGCTGTCATTGGGTAACCTGGATGCCAAGCGGGACTGGGGACACGCCAAGGATTACGTGGAGGCCATGTACCTGATGCTCCAACAGGATAAACCCGAAGATTTTGTGATCGCGACAGGCCGGACCACCGCAATCCGAGATTTTGTCCGGATGGCCTTTCATGAAGTGGGCATTATGCTGGATTTCACCGGAAAGGGAGCCGACGAAAAAGGGATCATTGCCGGTATCGACCGCGACCTTTTTGAAAGCCAGACCGGGCTCGAACCGGACCACCTCAATATCGGCCAGGAGCTTATCCAGGTCGACCCGTTCTACTTCCGCCCTACGGAGGTCAACCTGCTGATCGGCGATGCGACCAAGGCGAAAACGAAACTCGGGTGGCAACCGCAGCATACCCTGGAAGAAATGGTCTCCGAAATGGTGCAAAGCGATGTTGAACTCGTCAAACGCAACCACCACCTGAAGAACGGCGGATTCCTGATCCATAACAAGGTGGAGGATTTGATGTGAGAGGGGGGAGAGTGAGAGAGGGTGAGAGGGGGTGAGGGGTGAGAGGGTGAGAGAGAGGGTGAGAAGAAGGTCTGCAGGACCAAAACATCTGTAAAAACAAGCTAGTGTAATATGAAAATCCTGGTCACCGGAGCAACCGGTTTTTTGGGTAAACGATTGGTAAAAAAGCTGCGCGAGCGGGGAGAAAACCCGGTTTTGACCTCGCTGAGCCTGGGGGTAGACCTGAGGGACTATGCGCAAACATCCGCTTTCTTCCAGCGGGAAAAGCCCGATGTGCTGCTGAACTGCGCCTCCTTTGTCGGGGGCATTCAGTTTGGGTACAAGTACCCGGCGGATCTGTTCGAGAACAACCTGCTGATGAATGTGAACCTGCTGAGGGCTGCGCGCGAAGCGGGGGTGAAAAGGATCGTCAATCCCATTTCGAATTGCGTTTATCCGGCCAAGGCTACGCTGTTCAGGGAGGAGGAGATCTGGGACGGCCCCATGCATGAATCCGTGATGGTTTACGGCTTTGTCCGCAAGGCCTTCTGGGTGGGGTCCTGGGCTAACGCCCGGCAGCACGGCCTGGATGTGATCAACATCGTATTGTCGAACATGTACGGGCCGGAGGATCACTTTGAGGAAGAGCGTTCGCATGCGCTGGGCGCCCTGATCATGAAATTTGTGGAGGCCCGCCGGACCAACGCGCCTTTCGTGCCGGTGTGGGGAACGGGCAAGCCCGTCAGGGAATGGCTGCACGTGGATGACGGCGCCGAAGCCATGATCCGGAGCATCGGCCTGGAGCCGACCGACGAATTCATCAATGTCGGCGTGGGCGAGGGGATCTCGGTCCTGGAGATGTGCGAACTGATCCGGGAGCTTACGGGCTACGAAGGCGAAATCCGGCTGGATCCCACCAAACCGGACGGCGCGGCCTATAAGACCGTCGACGGCAGCAAAGGCGCCCGTTTATTGGGCTGGAGCCCTGAAGTGCCGTTCCGGGAAGGCGTAGCGGAAGCCATCCGGTGGTATGAAGAACACCACCAACCGGCGGAAGTGGAGAACGAGTGAGAAATGATTGATACGATTTTTCGATTCTTCGATTGATTCGATTGATACGATTGATACGATTGATTCGATTCTTCGATTGATACGATTGATTCGCCGCGGCGTGGTCGATTGATACGATTGATTCGATTCTTCGATTCTTCGATTGATACGATTTTTCGATTGATTCGATTGGGGTCAATCCAATCAATAAAAATAAATAATGGTCTTAACCCTATTCCGAAATCACCAATTCAAACAAACACGTTATGACGATTACACACCCCGAACTGGCCATTGACGGCGGCGAACCGATCAGCAAGGAGCCTGTCCTGATCCACAAACCTTCCATCACGGATGAGGATGTCCGGTCGGTGGCGGAAGCCATGCGGAGCACTTTTGTCAGCGGCGACGGTCCGGCTTGCAGGGAATTCGAGAAAAAGCTGGCGGCCTATCTCGGCGTGAAACACGCGCTGTTCCTGACCTCCTGTACAGTGGCGCTTGACCTTGCTTTTATGGCCAAGGGATTTCCTGCCGGCAGCGAGGTGATCGTCCCCAACTTTACCTATACCAGTACGGCATTAGGGCCGATCCTGAACAACCTGAAAGTGGTGCTCGCCGATGTGCGACCCGACAACGGCAACCTGGATGTCGAAAAACTGGAATCCTACATCACCGAAAAAACCGTGGCGATCTGCCCGGTGGATTACGCCGGCAATCCGCCGGAAATGGATGAGATCAACGCTATTGCCAAAAAACACGGCCTGTATGTGGTGCAGGATACCGCCCAGTCGATCGGCTCGAAATACAAAGGCCGGTACACGGGCAATCAGGGAGATGCAAGCACCTTCTCCTTCCACGGCACCAAGAACATGACCACAGGCGAAGGCGGCGCCCTGGTGACCAACGACGACGAACTGGCGGACCTCATCAAGATCATGCGCGAAAAGGGCACCGACAAATACGCTTTCCTGACCGATAACCGCACCCGCGGCTACTATGAGTACGTCAACAAAGGAAGCAGCTACGTGCAATCGAACATCAACGGCGCGATGGGGATCACCCAGCTCGACCGGCTGGAGGCCATGAACGCCCGCCGCCGGGAGATTGCGGAATATTACCTGGATCAACTGACCGGCATCCCGCAGCTCGACTTCCTGAAACTGACGGAAGGCGTCGAACACAACTGGCATTTATTCGGCATTCTGGTACCGCCCGCCCGCAAATACTGGGTGATGGACGCCCTGCGCGCGGAAGGCGTACTGGCCAATGTGCATTATACCCCGCTTCACCGGAATAAGTACTACGAACACCTCGGGACCGATGACGACTTCCCGGGATCCATGACATTTTTTAACAGGTTGCTTCGCCTGCCCATTTACCCGAGCCTTACGGACGGCGAAATGGAAAAAGTGGCGGCGGCCGTCAAAAAGGTTTTCACCCAACTCTAAATTTTCCGGAAACATGAAAGTGCTACTTCTTGTCCCAAAACGGTACGGATTTCACCAATCGTTCAGAGAGACGTTTGAATCGCTCGGCGGCGAAATCCATACGATCGACTACAGCCACCTTGTCAGAGGCTGGCAAAGCAAAGTGAATACCCAGATGTTTCGGTTCCCCGACAAGCTCAGGCTGCGTTGGGAATCCTACTTCTACAATCGGGTCAATCAGTTCTATTTGCAGGAATACAACCGGATAAAACCGGATATCGTGTTTATTTATAACAATGAATTGTTGTTGCCGGAGACCCTGGCTCATTTCAAGCGGCATTCAAAAATCGGCTTTTTCCTGGGTGATTGCCCGTACTACACGCCGACCAGCCGCCATTTCCTGCCCATTCTTTATTATGCCGACGCCATCTACACGTATGATACGTTCTGGATCGAGCAATTGACCAAGGTTGGGCTTAAGAACATGCACTACCTCTACCCGCATACGCCCGCCGGTGATTTTTATGAAAAGGAACTGCCGGAAGCGACGTATCAGGAACTCAAATCGGAAGTGCTGTACGTAGGGATGTGCTACAAAACGAGCTGGGGTTTCAAAAAGGCCAAATTCCTGAGCTGCTTTACGGATTTCGACCTGCAGATCCACGGCGATGATTCCTGGCCGAAGTGGTTCTCCTATTTTCCCGAGCTGGAAAAACGCTATTATCCGCGCAGCGGGCACATCACCGTCGAACGGCTGAACGACATGTACAACGCGACGAAGATCGCACCGGTCGACGCCAACCCTGGCCTGCTCAATGCCCTGCACTGGCGGTGGGTGGAAGCGCTCGGCGCCGGCGCCCTTCCGGTGATGGAATGGCAGCAGAATGTAGCGGAGATCTTTGGCGACGCCGATGTGCCTGCCATCAAGTGTTTTGACGAAGCCCGCGAAGTGACGGCCTTTTACCTCAACAACGAGGACAAGCGCCAGGAGATGGTGCGGTATATGCAGAAGATCGTCGCGGAAAAGCATTCCGTTGAAGGCAATGCGGCCTTCATCGCGGAAACCATGGGCATGCGCACCAAGGTAAAAGCGCATTGAGGGCCGTCGGGCATGGCAGCCTTTCAGCGCTGCATGCTTGTTCAGGCCCCGTATTTTAAGTGATAGATTGAAAAATGATAGAGAAGTTAGCCAAGTTTTTCGGCCTGGTCATTTGCGCCGTTATCGCCGTCTACTATGTGCCCCCGATCATCGGTTGGGTATTCCATATGGGGACGCTGGTGGCTTATTTCCGGGCAAAACCCAAGGATGAGCCCTTCTGGATGGCCTACTTTCTGCTGCTGTCCGACGGCTTTTTCGGTTTTTTCGGGTTGTATGAGGCCGTCATCAGCCTGTTGCCGGGCTTGCCGCCTATCGAACTGGGGCAGGTGTACATCATCCTGAGCGTGATCAAGGCCCGGGCGATCAAGGCGGATTACCAGCCTTTCTACTGGCCTCCGCTCATGGTGATGGGGATCTACCTCATCTTCCTGGTCGTGCAGGGCTACGTACTGGGCGTGGAAATGGAGTTGAATGTCCAGTTCCGCATCCTCAAATGGCTGACGCCGCTGCTGCTTTTCTATTCGGTGCCAAGGCTTTTCAAGGAGGTGGAACAGTACAAGGAACTGTTCGTTTACCTGTTTCCGATGGCTTTTGTGACGCTTGGCGCCCAGCTATTCACGATCATGCTCGGCCGGTCGCCTATGCAGGTTTTCGGGATCAAGGAAAAGGTTTGGTTCGCCATTCAGGTCTCCTCGGAGAAAACCTACCGCGGGTTCTACAATGACAACGTGATCATCATAACCTATTTCGGGGCGCTGTATTTTCTGGCGATCAAAAAATTCTTTTTCAGGAACATCTACCTGTTCGCCGTACTGGGGGCCAACTTCGCCTCCGTCTTCCTTTCGGCAACCCGGGGGTGGACGATCTTTTCGGTCTTCATCCTTTCGCTGTCCTTCGCATTGGTCATCAAGTTTGATAAAAAGCGCCTCTCGGCGATGTTTGCCTTGCTGATCGTTGCGATCATCGGCACCCAGTCTGTTCCGATCCTCCGCACGCAGGTCAACAATGCCGTCAGGCGGATGCTGACCCTGGAGGCGCTGGCGGAAGGCGACGCCACGGCTGACGGTACGCTGATCCGGCTGACCGAGCGGGGCCCCCGCGTGATGAAAAAATGGTCGCAATCGAAGCTGACCGGCTGGGGATTTTCAAACGGCTTTATGGAGTCCGATGATTTTCACGTCGGCAACCAGAACATACTGATGCATTCCGGCATCATCGGCGCCTTGCTGATGGCCATTTTCATCGGATTTTTCATTTTGAAACAGGCGATGCGGTGGCTGACGCTGCCCAGGGACCATCTGATGCGGGATGTGATGCTGCTCTGCCCCATATTTTTCATGGGATGGTTTATCATTCACTCTTCTTCGCAACAGGAGTTTTCCTATTACCAGTTTCCGGGCCCCGGCATCATACAGGCCGCTTTCTTCAGCCTGGCGGCGCTGTCTTATCAACTTACCCTGAACACCCCGAAAGATGACGGTGAACAAGCAATCGACGGATAAAGGATCAGCGCCGGTGCACTATGTCATCTGGGATCTCGGTCCCGGCGGCATGGAACTGGGCATCCTGCACTATATCGACCATTTCGGCCCGGGGCGGAAGTTGTATGTTTACGGCATCAAGGCCCGCGAAAACCGGGTTTTTGACGAGAACCGGATCCTGGTCGGCAAAGGCGGCCTCCAGCCGGGCAATGCTTATCTGAACTATTTCAAATACTGCCGGAAATACCGCAAGGCGGTCTTCCACCTCAACAACGGCGGACCGGTCATCCTGCTGCTGACCTTGCTGGCAGGCGTCGTCAACCCGGTTTACCATATCCATGGCACCATTTACTGGAAAACCCCGGTTCAAAAGATCTATCTGAAGGCTTCCTGGTGGGCCGTCCGGCTGTTGATGATTTTCCGCAAGGTGACCTTCGTCGCCAATTCGGGTTACAGCGCCTCCGTATTTCAGGACAAGGTGTTCCCGGCGGATACCCGGCAGGTCTACAACGGATTCGATACCGGCAGGTTCATCGCCCGCCGTTCCCGCAGGAAAGCGCTCAGGAAAATGGCTTATATCGGACGGCTCCAAACCGGCAAAAACGTGGATATGGTCGTCCGGCTGTTTGAAAAAGCCGCAGCCGACCGGCCCGAACTGGAATTGCACATCGCCGGCTCAGGCCCCCTGAAGGAGCAGATCGACCGGCGGTGCGCGGAGAGTCCGTACGCCGACCGGATCACCTGCCACGGCTTTGTCAGCGATATCGACGTTTTTTACGGCGAAATGGACCTCTTCGTTTTCCTCAGCGCCTACGAATCCTTCGGCAATGTAGTGGCTGAAGCGTTGCTGACCGGTTTGCCGGTGTTGACCAGCAACGTCCCCGCCTTCCGGGAAATACACGGCGGCGACGGCGCTTTCGACCTGGGCGACCCGTCGGATTATCCCGGAGTGGAACGCCGGTTTCTCCATGCCCTGGATCACTACCCCGAGCTGGCAGACAAGGCCTATGAGCTGTCCGCAGAGATGGGCGCCCGTTTTTCGGTTGCGTCGCACCTCTCCCAAATAACCGCCATCTATGAAAAACTTTAGTCCGCCCGTATTCTACTACCATTCCGTCGCTCCGGAGCGGTCGCCGGAATGGGTGCTCAACGGCTTGACCTTAAAAAGTTCGATATTCGAGGACCAGTTGAAGTACCTCGAATCGAAAGGCCTGCGGACCATCTTCCTTGACGAATGGCTGACTTTTCGCCAGGGTGAGGCCCGGCCCGAAGGCAGCGAAATATGCCTCACGTTTGACGACGGCTACCTCGATAACTGGGTTTACGCCTGGCCGCTGGCCGAAAAATACGGGGTGCGGTTTACGCTTTTCGTTTCGCCGGAATGCGTGGATCCCCGCCCGGTGGTGCGGCCGACCCTCAAGGACGTGTGGAACGGCAAATGCCGGGAAGAAGACCTGGAAACGCGCGGCTACCTGACCTGGGAGGAATTGAAACAGATGCAGGCTTCGGGCGTGGTCGACATCCAGTCGCACACCATGAGCCATGCCAAATATATTTCTGCCCCGGTGATGACGGGGTTTTACTACGGCGGATTCAAGGGGCTGCATCCGATCTGGAATGCCAACCCGGGGATCAAACCCCGGTATATGGCCGATGCGCTGTTCGAACGCCGTTTGCCGCTGGGTACGCCGCTGTTCAAGGAAAGTTCCGCGGTGATTGCCCGCAAAGCGGTGATCAGTCCGGAATTCATGGAAGAGGCGGCGGCGGTGGCAGCAGGTTTCGACCTGACCGACCCTGCCCGGCGACCGGCTTATGAAGAAGCCGTGGTGGAGGTATACAAGCGGTATAAAATGGAGGGCAAGCTTTGCGCCGGTCTGGAGCGTGAAGAGGCCGCACGGGAGCGGGTGATCTACGAGGTTATCGATTCCAAGGCCATCATTGAAGAAAACCTGCTGAAACCGGTCCAATTCCTCTGCTGGCCGCATGGCGACAACAGCATGGAAGCCCATAAGATCGCCCGGTCCGCGGGTTATCTGGCGACCACATCCGGCAAATTGACGGGGGAAGCCCGGGAGATGGACCGGATTCCGCGCATCCCGGCCGACTTTGAGAATTCGGTCTGGGTGAGCCGCCAGAAATTTCACTTCAAGATCGCCAGCCATTACCGGCGCCAACCCTATTACGCCGTCTGGATGGTGAATCATTTCAAAAATAAAATGCTGAAAAGGAGCTGATGTTTTTTTATCTGGAAAGGGCATTTGCCCAGCCGAAGACCGTTGAAGTGATCCTGGATGAAGGTCATGACCGGCCAGCATTCATCCGGCCGAACGCCCTTTTTCTCAATAAAGGGAAGCAGCAGGTGATTTCCTTTGAAACGGGGAACAAGAGCCGGCTGATCCTGATGGGCGACCCGGTGGTGAGCGGCCGGAGCATTCTCGGCGAGGACGGTTTGCCGGATGAGAACCGGCTTTTTGAACAGATAAAAGGCCACTACTACTGGTTTTGGCTGACCCCCGACGGGTTGCGCTGCGGGTCTTCATTCGGCGCCATATTCCCGGTTTATTACCACAAGACGCCGGACGGGATCGCGTTGTGTTCCTCGTCCGTGTTTCTGGCGTCCAGAACGGGCGCCGAACCGGGCGACAAGCGGAATTTGCTGGAGCGGTTGCTCTTCAATTATCCTTTTTTCGGGTCGACCTGGTGGCATGGCATCGGGCTGCTGGAAGCTCACCGGCATATCCACCTTTCCGGCAACCGGGCCGAAACGGAAGGCCGTTTTGCTTTGGAGCGTTATTTCGGCGCGCCGGAAGATACCTCCAGGGACAGTCTGGCGCAGCTGGCCGAACTATTCCAGGAGGAGTGCCGGGCTTTTTTTCCGAAGGAGCCTTTCGCCGTTTCGTTGACGGGCGGTTTCGACGGCCGTACGCTGGCCGCTGCTGCCAGGAAGGCGGGGAAATCCTTTTTTACCTACAGTTTCGGCCGGCCGGGCGCGCCGGATGTCGCAACCCCTGAAAAGCAGAGCCGGCGCCTGGGCATACCCTACCATCCGGTAACGCTGGACGAGCAATACCTGGATCGCCATGCCCTGGATTCCGCCGAAGACTTCATGCGGCTGACGGAATACAACGGCAACCTCGGGCGACCGCATTACCGGTACGCGGCGGAGGCCTTGTCGGAAAAAACGCGGTATATCGCCACCGGCAATTTCGGCAGTGAGCTGTTCCGCGCGCTTCATATCCCGGGGGTGATGATGAGCCGGCCGCTGATCGATGTGTTCTCAGCGCCGGATGACAGCTGGAAGGACATCCTGAGGGCTGAAACGGCGATATGGGGCCGCGATACTTTTGCCGAAGAAACAGACGCGTTGATTGCCGATCTGGAAGCGTACCTCCGGCAATCGGAAGGCATGGATCCGAACCACCGTTTTTACATTTTTGTATTCGGCGAGATATTCCGGAAATACTTCGGTCCGGAACTGATCATGCAGAGTCATTTTCTCAACAACAGGACGCCTTATCTGAACCTGCATTTTTTCAAAGCCCTCAATCAGACCATCTGGTCGGGGGTGCACAGCCGGTTGTTTGAGAAAATGAAGAGCAAGCGGATGAAGGGACAGCTGTTTTACGCCACGTTCCTGCGCCATGCCGATCGGCTGCTGTATACCCTGCCGACCACCAAGGGGTATAGCCCCGCCGACGTGTACGAACCGTGGCGGATGCCTATGCTGGCCGGCGGCGTACTGACCCGCAAGTACCTGAAAAAGGAATTTGCGGACGACAATGCCGTGGATGCTTTTTTCAGCCGGTACCACCGGGCCATCTCCGGGGAGTGGAATGCCGCGGAAATGCCTTCGCCTGAAATCAGGGCCATGTTGGCCGGCGCGCCTTCCGAGATCAGCGGCGGCAAATATTTCGAAAAATGGATTAAATTGTATTCGATTCTATACGGATGGCATGCAGTCTGCCACCAGCCGGCGGAAGAAATTCCGGTACGTTAATTTATGAATTCATCCCAATCCTCGAAAATGACGACTAAAATTCAGTATACCTTACCCGGGCAGGAGTTCTGGAAAGATTATTCTGAGCTTTGGGAAAATGCCGTTGTCCGGTCACCGTTCATATCCCCTAACAACCTGCGGGGGCTTGCCGATATTTTTAAGGATGAGCTTGCGATCTTCCAGTGTTATATGAACAAAAAACTGATCGGGGCTATCCTGTTGAGAAACGAGCGGGGTGTCCGGCGATTGTTGAGCGACATCAAGGCGGACCACAATTACTTTATCCTGAGCAAAAATCTTTCGTGTGCGGAAAAGCAGCATTTCTTCCAGAGTTTCTTCAGGGTGGTCAAAAGGGAAAAATGGACCCTGATGCTGAAAAACAAGCCGGCCTGGGCGCCCTATATGGATCAGTTCCTGGAGGAGATCAAATCGAGCGGGTTGCTTTGGGAGATCTCCGACCACACCGTTTGCAAAGTGCTGGAAGAGGCTTCTCCCGAGGCGTTGCATCAGCATTTTCAGCAATCCAGGGAGCTTCGTTACCGGGTCAACCGGCTGGTCAACCAGCAAGGCGCTGTTTTTGAAGTGCTCACCGGAGACGAATGCCTGGAGGAATGGATACAAGGCTTTTGCGAAATGCACATCAAACGCTGGGAGGGAACGCCCAACCCCTCGAAATACCTGATGGAAAAGAACCGGGAAATCCTGAGGTCCTGCCTTCAGGCCTGGATCACGGACGGGACGCTTGCCCGGTTTTCTGTTTTGATCGACGGGCGGCGGATCGGGTACGTCATCTGCCTGGTTGACGGCAACAAGCTGATCCACCATTCTACGACCTACGATGCCGAATACCGCAAGTACAGCCCCGGGAAAGCCTTGCTGCTGTACATCAGCGAATGGATGACGGAGCGCGGGCTGAATTGCCTCGACTTCGGGGAAGGCGCCGAATCCTACAAAGACGAATTCACCAATAAAGAGCTGATCCTCAACAGAGTGTTTATTTCCGGTCAGCGCAACTACCTGTTTTTTGTCAAGAATAAAGTAAAGAAGAACTTACGGAAAAACCTCAGCAAAAATCAGACGATGCGGAAACTCATCCGGTCCAATTCCTCGATCATCCACAAAATCGTTAAGATATTCCTTCCCGGGCTCATCGGATTCGTCGACTTGATCGACGGAATTATTTTATGACCGTGCTAATGAAAATTAGCAGCTTTTTCAGAGAGAACTTTTTTGCCGTCTACCCGTACAAACAACATATTACCCTTACCTAAACTTCTCGAAAATGACTGCCAAGATCGTGTATTCCTACCCCGACCGGGGATTCTGGAATACGTATGTTACACTTTGGAAAAACAGTATGCATCCTTCCGTTTTTCAATCGCCTAATCTCATGAAAAGCCTGGCCAACAGGTTTCGAAGTTCGTTGGCCATCTATCAGGCGTGCGAAGGCGGTGAACTGATCGGCCTGGCCTTCTTCCGAAAGCAAGGCGCAACCTATCGGTTTTTGACGGATGTAAAGGCAGACCACAACTTCTTCATCCTCCGGAAGAATTGCACGAGCGAGCAGGTGGAAAGCTTTTTTGAAGCCTTCTTTCGCGAGGTCAAAAAAGAACGGTGGACCCTTGTCCTGAATAAAAAGCCGGTCTGGGCCAAATATTACAAGATCTTTTCCAAACAGGCGGATTCCAGCGATATGTTCTGCGTGAACGCCAGGTACGCCGTTTGTCCGGTCATCGAAAAGGATACGCCCGAAGAATTGTACGAAACCCTGACCCACTCCAAAGAGATCAGTTACCAGTGCAGGCGGATCGTCAAGCAGCAAAATGCCGTTTTTGAAAGTTTTACCGACGCCGCCGAACTGGATGAATGGATCGACGGCTTCTGCGAGATGCATATTGCCAGGTGGGAAAACACCCCGACACCGTCCAAATACACCAACCTTGAGGTCAGGCAAATCCTGAAAGGCTGCCTGAAAGCCTGGGTGGAGGACGGGGTGCTGGCGCGCTTTTCCATCCGGATCGGAGACAGGCGGATCGCCTATAACTTCGGGCTCATTCAGGGCAAATCCTTTATCGGCCATGCCCAGACGTACGATGCGGAATACAGGACCTACAGCCCCGGGAAATTGCTGATCCATCAAATCGCCGGATGGATGAAAAAGCAGGAAATGACGGTTTTCG
The DNA here is from genome assembly GCA_020636325.1 of Lewinellaceae bacterium. GTDB lineage: Bacteria > Bacteroidota > Bacteroidia > Chitinophagales > Saprospiraceae > JACJYC01. The sequence goes on along the minus strand of JACJYC010000013.1, from coordinate 82,046 downwards.
ACTTCGGCGACGGAGATGATATCTACAAATACAATTTCGCCACCAGGGAACAGGAACTGAACCGGATTTTTATTACCAGCAACTGGAATCTGCCGTTCATCATCAAGGCAAAATTGCAGAAGAGCGTCAAGGACAACCCTGCGCTGCTCCGGCTGATCCGGGAGAAGATCAAACCTATGATGCACCGGGTCAAGCGATTCAATTTTCAGATTATTGTATCCATGGCGGCTGAATTTATGTTAGGCGAGTTGTTCCAGATTTTTGCCTGAAAGACTACAAACATGAGAAAACAAACAAACGCGATAGTATTTATTTTCTCTCATCCAATCTGACATTTTAACATGGATCCTTTATTTGAATTTAATGCAATGGAGGAAGGGTTCTGGTGCCTGTACGTGTTGCTGTGGCACCGAAGCCTTTACCGGTCCGTTTTCCAGTCACCCCGTTTTTTGAAGCAACTGGCTGAAAAATTCGAAGGGACTTCGGCCGTCTACCAGTACTATTCGAACGGCGAATTGAAAGGCGCCTGTTTTCTGAGGAATGACAACGGGGTGTACCATTTCCTGAGCGATGTAAAGTCGGATCACAATTTCTTTGTGCTCCGCGACGACTGCACGAAAGAAGAAAGGGAGGAGTTTTTTAACGGGTTGTTCGAGAAGGTCAAGGAGAACAAGCTGACCCTGATGCTCAAAAACCAACCGGCCTGGGCCAGTTATATGGAGGAATTCATCAATGCCGGCAAATCCAGCAAGCTGTTTGTCAAGTCCAGCAGCTATTCGGTGTGTCCGATCCTGGAAGAACGGTCGCCGATTGACCTGGTGGCCAGCCTGAACAAAACCACGGAGCCCCGGCGCAAAGCCGGCCAGCTGACCAAAAAAGGCGCCGCGCTGGAAGTTTACCGCGGCAATGAAGACCTGGATGCCTGGGTGGACCAATTTACCCGGTTGCATGTGAAACGCTGGGAGAATACCCATACGCCTTCGCGATACGTCGATGCCGAACAGCGGATTTTGCTCCGGGATTGCATCAACGCCTGGATAGAAGATCAGGTAGTGGTGCGGTTTTCCCTTAAGCTGGGCGAAGAAAGAATCGCCTTGTGGATCTGCCTGATCCAGGGGGATACCCTGATCCGGCATTCCACCACCTACGATATTACCAAACATAAAATGAGCCCGGGAAAGGCCATGATCTTCCATGTGAGCCAGTGGATGCTGGAAAACGGCCTGACCAAAATGGACTTCGGCGAAGGCGCCGAACCGTACAAATACGAATTCACCAACAAGGAACTCAACCTGCACCAGGTGCTGGTGAGCAGCAAGAAAAACCTGCCCTTCATCCTGAAGTCCACGCTCAGGGAAAATATCCACCGGAGGATGAAAAAAAGCCCCGGTTTGAAGAAATTCTATTACGACAAGATCTGGCCTCTGACCCATTGAACTGGGAGAGGGAGAGGGAGGGAGAGTGAGAGAGGGTGAGAGGGTGAGAGGGTGAGAGGGTGAGAGAGGGCTTTCTCTGGTGTTGAACGATTTCCGCTTTGGCCTGCCAACATGCTGATTAATTCAATTTCGACCTGATGGAAAAATTTGTTTTCGCGATACTCCGGACCGAATTCGACGACGATTACCTCAAGTGGGAAAACGTTTGCCGGGAACGGCAGGACCGCGTAGATTGGGACGTGATCGACATTACCCGGACGGATTGGCTGGAATGCGTGAAGGCCAGGCCTTATGACGGGTTGCTGGCGATGCCGCCGGGGATCACTTCGGCGCTGAAAACGATGTACGACGAAAGGGTCTATATCCTGCACACGGTTCTCGGCCTGCCGGTCTATCCCTCCATGGAGGAGATCCAGATCTACGAGAACAAGAAGTACCTCTCGTACTGGCTGGCGGCCAACGGGATCCCGCACCCGGACACAAAAGTGTTTTACAACCGGAATGAGGCCCTGGATTTTGCCGCTTCAACGCCGCTGCCGGTGGTCGGCAAGATGAGTGTCGGCGCGTCGGGCCGGGGTGTCAGCATCCTGAAGACCCGCGAAGAGGCCGTTCAATACGTCAAAGACATTTTTTCGGGGAAAGGGCCGGCCAGGAGCACCGGTCCGAACTGGAAGAAAAAAGGCCTGCTGAAAAGGGCGATCAGAAAACTGCTGAAGCCGGCCGAGTTAAAGGGCAAGCTGGAGCAATACCGCACCCAGCGCTCGGAACTGCAACGGGAATTCGCCATCTTTCAGGAGTTCATTCCGCACGATTTCGAGTGGCGTGTCGTGCGCATCGGCGATTCCTTCTTTGCCCACAAGAAAATTGTCAGGGGCGACAAAGCCAGCGGGACCCTCCTCAAAGGATACGAGAACCCGCCCCTGGAATTGTTCGATTTTGTAAAAAAGATCACCGACCTGAAGGATTTCTGGTCGCAGTCCGTAGATATCTTTATCGGCCCCGACGGCCGGTACCTGGTCAATGAGATGCAATGCACCTTCGGCCAGTCGGACCCTTACCAAATGCTGGTAGACGGCCGGCCCGGCCGGTACCGGATGCGGGACGGCGAATGGGTGTTCGAACCCGGCGATTTCAACCGGTTTGCCTCGTTCCTGCTTCGGCTGGATCACTTTATGGAAATCCTCGGCGAAAACCGGGCCATAGCAGCGGATCACCTTGCAATGGCAGGTAAATAACCGTCAATTCTATCCCAACCATTTAACTCGAAAAAGTTTGAAAGTTCTTTTTGTTGCGAGCGGCAACTCGCGATTTTACGACATAGCGCCCTTCATCAAATCCCAGGGAGAAGCCCTGTTGGAAGAAGGGGTGGAGGTCAGCTATTTCAGCGTGCGCGGCAAGGGGGCGATGCATTACATCCACAATGCGCTGCAGTTGAGAAAGTTCCTGAAAAAGAATGACTTCGACCTGATCCATGCCCATTATTCGCTGTGCGGATGGGTGGCGGTCCTGGCCCGGCCGGGGCTTCCGGTCGTGCTGTCGCTGATGGGCGACGATGCCCGGGGCAGTTTCATCAGCCGGGAGCAGCGGTCGTTCAGGAGCAGGTTGCTGCTGTTGCTGACGCGGAGTGTCCAGCCTTTTGTGGATGCCATCATCTACAAGGCGCCCAATATGCTGGGGGCGATCCACCGGCGGAAAATAGCCTATCTGGTGCCCAACGGCGTCCGGCTGGACCAGTTTCAGCTGATGGGCGAGGAAAACCGCCGGTCACTTGGCATGCGGCCGGACAAAAAATACGTCCTTTTCCTCGGCAACCCGAAAGACCTGAACAAGAATATAGCCCTGGTCAGGCAGGCAATCGGTTTGCTCAACCGCCCTGATGTGGAGCTGGTCAATATTTTTGATGCGGATCACGACACGGTCGTCAAATATATGAACGCCGCCGACGTTTTTACATTATGCTCTTTCTCAGAGGGTTCGCCCAATGTGGTGAAAGAAGCCATGACCTGCAACTGCCCGGTGGTGGCAACTGATGTCGGCGATGTAGCCTGGGTATTGGGCGATACGCCCGGATGTTTCGTTTCGGATCACAACCCCGAAAATTTTGCCCGTCAACTGTCCGGAGCGCTGGCGTTCAGCGAGTCGGCAGGGCGAACCCAAGGCAGAAAACGAATCCTGGAACTTGGACTTGACTCCGTTTCAATAGCCCAAAAACTGAATGGAATTTACCGTGATACACTGGGAGGGCCGCCGGGAAACCGGGTGCGGGCCGGAACAACGGCGCCGCAGATCGGCGGACAATTGCAAGCAGTAGACTAATTTCGGAGATTACCGTCAGTTAAAAATCTATTACCGTGAACTTGTATTCATCCCAAATAACTTCAATCCTCGTAAAATGTGTGGTATTTCCGGAATTGTTAATTTCGAAGGCATTCCCGTCGACGACGGAGCCTTGCGGGCCATGATGCATGCCATGAAACATCGCGGCCCTGACGACGATGGCATATTTACAGAGAAAGGTGTAGGCCTGGGTTTTGTCCGGTTGAGTATTCTCGACCTCTCACCCGCAGGCCACCAACCCATGTTCTCGCCGGATGAGCGTTATGTAATGATCTACAACGGCGAAGTGTTCAATTATCTCGAACTGAGGAAAGAACTCGAAACAAAGGGACACACTTTCAGAACGCAAACCGATACGGAGGTGGTGCTCGCCGCCTACAGGGAATGGGGCCATGATATGCTCCATAAACTGAACGGCATGTGGGCGCTGGTCATTTACGACCGTCGGGACGAAACCATTTTTGCAGCACGCGACCGGTACGGCGTGAAACCTTTTTGTTATTACCTGGACAGCGAGCGGTTCATCTTCGCATCGGAGATCCCGAGCATCCTCCAGGTACTGGATAAAAAGCCGACGCCAGATGAGGCTTCCATTTTTGATTTCCTGGTCTTCGATCGCACCGATCAGACCGACAACACCTTTTTCAGGGAGATCAGAAAGCTCAAGCACGGGCATTACCTGAAGTTGAACGTTGCCTCGGGGCGGCTCAACGGAAAGCGGCCGGAGCCCGTTAAATGGTACGACCTGCGCAACGAGCTCAAGGAGCCTTTCAAGGACCCCGACGAGTTCAGGGAAATGTTTCAGTCTTCCATCGATCTCCGCCTGCGCAGCGACGTGCCGGTGGGGGTTTGCCTGAGCGGAGGACTGGATTCTTCGGCCATCGCCTCAACGCTGCTGAAGCAATTCGGCAAAACCGACCTGAACACGTTTTCGGCCGTTTACGGTGAAGGAAAGGAAGGGGATGAATCCGCCTTCATCGACCTGTACCGGCATGACCTGAAACGGATGTATTATATCCGGCCGGATGAGAACATGCTCCTGAAGGATATTCCGGACTTTGTTTTTGCCCACGCAGAACCGGTGCCCAGCACCTCGCCCTATGCGCAGTTCAAAGTCATGGAACTTGCCCGCAGGCATGTGACCGTGACCCTGGACGGGCAAGGGGCCGACGAAGCGTTGGCCGGTTACCATTACTTTTTCGGCTTCTATTTCAAGGAATTGCTGCTGACGGGCCGCATCGGGCGGCTGACCTCGGAGGTTGGTCAGTACCTGCGGAAACACCGGTCCCTGTACGGGCTGAAGAGCTTGTTGTTCTTCCTGTCGCCCCTGGCCATGCGCACCCGGTTGCGGGCCATGGAAAAGGGCTACCTCGATCCCGGATTTTACCAGGATCACGCCGCCAACGCCACGGTGATCGCCGGCGACCTGTACGGGTCCCGAACCCTGCAGGAGGCCCTCATCAACCACTTTGAGTACAAGCTCGAACACCTGCTGAAGTGGGAAGACAGCAACTCCATGTGGTTTTCCATCGAAGCCAGGGTGCCGTTTCTGGATTACCGCCTGGTGGAAAGGACCCTCACCCTCGACGATAAGCTGATCATCGACAAGGGCATGACCAAAAAGATCCTCCGGGAGGCCATGAAAGGGGTGCTGCCCGAAGCTATCCGCGTCAGGCGGGATAAGATCGGCTTCGGCACGCCGCAGGACGAATGGTTCCGCAAACCCGTGTTCAGGGAATACATCGAAGACCTGATCTATTCGAAGCCCTTTGCGTCGCGCGGATTTATGGACGTCAAAAAGGTGCAGGATATTTACCGGAAGCACGTCAACCGGGAAGGCAACCACGCCAAACTCATCTGGAAATGGATCCACCTCGAAAACTGGTTCCACCAATTCGTGGATTCTCCGGCTGAGGTGCGGGTCCCCCGATATGCCGAATAGGCGCTGACCGACCAATGAACAAATTGCTTTTCAAGTTGCTCCGCTACAGCGGATTGCCGTTCCTGTTCAGGCAACTGGTCCAACGGAACAAGGTCACCATCCTGATGTTTCACGACATCAGCGCACAGACCGCCGACCGGTCGTTCCGGTACCTGACGCAGGCCTACAACCTGATCAGCCTCGATACCTATATCCGGGCTTGCAGAACCCGGAACGCGGCGCTGATTCCGCCCCGGGCTGCCGTGATCACTTTTGACGACGGCCACAAGCGGAATTACGAACTGGTACCCGTGTTGGAAAAATACAGGGTGCCGGCAACCATTTTCCTCTGCTCCGGCATTGTCGGCACCAATCGCCATTACTGGTTCACGCGCAAGCATCCCGATCTGGATTCCTCGGAACTGAAGAAGGTGTCCAATCAGGAAAAACTCCGCATCCTGAGCCGTACCGGATTCGAGGTCGACAAGGATTTCGAGACCCGGCAGGCCCTGAGCAAAGCGGAGATCGAGGAAATGAAAAAATACATCGATTTTCAGGCCCATACCGTATTTCACCCCTGCCTCCCGACCTGCGGGGATGAAGAGTCCAAAATGGAAATCGCCCTTTCAAAACAGATGCTTGAATCGGATTACGCCCTGCACGTACACGCCCTGGCCTATCCCAACGGCGACTACGGCGAGCGGGAGGTCCGGTTTTCCAGAGAAGCGGGTTATGCGTGCGCCGTGACCGTAGATTACGGCTTCAATACCCTGGACTCCGATCTGTTCAGACTGAAACGGCTCAGTGTCAACGATACCGACAATATGGACGAACTGGTGGTCAAAGCCAGCGGCGTATGGGGCTTTTTCAAAAACATGGCTGCAAAGCCCAAAAAATGATCCTGTGAAGATAAAATGTTACACGCAATACGACCGGCTTGACCAGGACGGGCATGCCGCTCAATTGGCAACCTTTGTGCTGGACCATAGCCAGGGGAGTTTTTTTCAGAGCCCGGATTTCTTCAAACTGATGGAGGATGTCCGCGAATACCGGCCCATTCAGTTGGTAGCTGTGGATGATTCCGGCAGGATTGCCGGTTCGTTGCTGGGCGTTTTCCAGATCAACGGCTCGGGGATCAAATCCTGGCTGTCGCGCCGCCTGATCGTATGGGGCGGCCCGCTGGTGCGGGAAAGCGCTCCCGAAGAGGCGCAGCGGATCGCTTCCGGTGTGCTGTCGGCTTTGAAGAAGCGCGCCGGCGGGCAGGCTATTTTTGTCGAGTTCCGGAATTTTTTCGATACCGCCGACCTGCGGGCGACCTTTCTGGAAGCCGGTTACAAGTATCGCCCCCACCTCAACTATCTGGTCAAAACCGACACGGAAGCCGATGTGAAGAAACGCATGAGCAGCAGCCGGATGCGGCAGGTGAAGTCGTCGCTGAAAGCCGGCGCCGAGATCGTGTTGCCTGCTGATGAGCAGGATATAACGGCGTTTTATGAGATCCTCCGCAAACTGTACAAGGAAAAGGTGAAAAAGCCGCTTCCAGGCCCCGACCTGTTTATCAAAGGTTGGAAAACGGGCGCTTTCCGGTACTTTCTCGTCCGGTACAACGACCGCATCGTGGGCGGGATCGCCTGCCCGGTGTATGCCGGCAAGGTGATCTACGAATGGTACGTATGCGGGGAAGACGGCCAGGAAAAAGGGGTGCACCCCAGCGTGCTGGCTACCTGGGCGCCGATCGAGTACGGTTTGCAAAACGGCTTCGACCATTTCGACTTCATGGGCGCCGGCAAACCGGACCAGGATTACGGCGTACGCGAATTCAAGGCGCGTTTCGGCGGCGAGGAAGTCTGTTACGGCCGGTACGAAATGGTGTTGAACAAACCGCTTTATACGGTCGGCAAATTGGGAATCCAGGTATATCAAAAACTGACATGAATCGCGTAATCATTGACATCGGACATCCGGGGCACGTGCACCTGTTCAAGAACCTGGCCAGAATGCTGGCCGACAAGGGCGTGAAGGTGCTGTTTACCCTCCGGGAAAAGGAATTCGAGCGTGAACTTTTACAGGCTGAAGGATTCCGGTTCAAGAGTTTCGGCAAGCATTACAAAAGCCTTTCCGGCAAGATCTGGGGGCTGGTCAAGTTCGACCTCCAGATGTTCCTCACCGGCTTGCGGTTCCGGCCGGGTTTGTTCATCAGCCACGGCTCGATCTACGCCGCCCACGCGGCCTTCCTGTTGCGGCGCAAGCACCTGTCGCTGGAAGATTCCGGCAATATGGAGCAGATCGTATTGTACCGGCCCTTTACCGACGCCATCCTGACCCCGGATGTGCTGCCGGAACAACTGGGCGATAAGCAGATCCGCTACGAAGGGTACCACGAGATCGCCTACCTGCATCCGGATTTTTTCAAGCCGGATCCCTCCGTATACGAATGGCTGGGGCTGGAACAGGGCGAACGGTATGCCATCGTGCGGTTTGTTTCCTGGAACGCCACCCACGATGTGGGGCATAAGGGCCTTACCAATGAGGATAAGGTGAAGCTGGTAGAACAACTGTCCAAACAGGTCAGGGTCTTCATCACTTCCGAAGCGACCCTGCCGCCGGAACTGCAACCGTACCGCATCAGGATACTGCCGGAAAAACTGCACCATGCGCTCAGTTTCGCCACCATCGTCGTGAGCGAGGGCGCCACCATTGCCTCTGAGGCGGGAGTGCTGGGTACGCCGGCCATCTATATCAATACCATCGCCCGGAGTTATTGCCAGGACCAGGAGCGGTTCGGCCTGGTGTACAATACCAGCGATTCGGCCCGGGTCTTTTCCCTGGTAGATGAGATCCTGGCACAAGACCGCGAAGTGTTTCGCGACAGGCGCAACAAGCTGCTCTCAGAAAAAATAAACGTTACCCGTTACCTCTACGACTTTGTCAACGACCGGTACGGCAACGGACAGTCACCAAAATGATAGATTAACCGGGAATTGTCCGGCTCCCCGCACGGGAAAGCGGCAATCCCAACACGACACAAACCATGTTATTCAACTCAATTGACTTTGCGATCTTCCTGCCGATCGTATTTGTCCTCTATTGGTTTGTCACCAATAGGAACCTGAAGTTGCAGAATGCCTTTCTGATTCTCGTCAGCTATATTTTTTACGGTTGGTGGGACTGGCGATTTCTGTCCCTGATCGCGTTCAGCTCCGTCGTGGATTTCCTGGTGGGGCTGAAAATGGGCGGGTTGGAAGACCCGGTCAAACGAAAGCGCCTGTTGTGGTTGAGCCTGATCGTCAACCTGGGCTTTCTCGGTTTTTTCAAATATTTCAATTTCTTTACGGAGAGCTTTACTGAAGCCTTTTCCTTTTTCGGCTCGGAGATCAACGCCCGTACGCTGAACATCGTGCTGCCGGTAGGGATCAGCTTTTACACGTTCCAGACCCTGAGCTATACCATCGATGTATACCGGAAGAACATCGAACCGACCAGGGATGCCCTGGCCTTTTTTGCGTTCGTCAGCTTTTTCCCGCAGCTGGTAGCCGGGCCCATCGAACGGGCTGCGCACCTGCTGCCGCAATTCTATTACCTCAAGAAATTCAGTTATGACGAGGTCTCCTACGGCCTGAAGAAAATGCTGTGGGGGTTGTTCATGAAGGTTGCGGTGGCCGACCGGCTGGCCATCTACGTGGAAACGATCTACGGCCATTCCGACCTGCACACCGGGATCTCCTTTGCGGTGGCAACAATATTCTTTGCCGTGCAGATCTATTGCGATTTTGCGGGCTACTCCCTGATCGCCATCGGTTGCGCGCAGATGTTCGGGTTCGACCTGATGGAAAATTTCCGGAGGCCTTATTTTTCGGCTACCTTCAAGGAATTCTGGAGCCGCTGGCACATTTCGCTGTCCACCTGGTTCCGCGATTATGTCTATATCCCGCTCGGCGGCAACCGGGTTTCGAAAGCCCGCAATTACCTGAACCTTTTCGTCACCTTTACGGTCAGCGGGCTTTGGCACGGCGCCAACTGGACCTTTGTGGCCTGGGGGGCGTTGCACGGTACGTTTCAATGCGTTGAAAAGGGTTTCCTCGACGGTCTTCGCATCAAGGTGCCCCACGTGCTCAAGGTAGCGCTGATCTTCCTGTTCACCTGCGTTGCCTGGGTGTTTTTCCGGGCGGTGAACATCGGGCAGGCCATGTACATCCTTCAGACCATTTTTACCCGGCCGGGCACCAGCCTGTATTTCGGCGACAAGGGCATGTTCGCGTTTTCCATCCTGGGCATGGGCATTCTTTTTGCCAACGACTATGTACAGGAATACAGGCCCAAATTCAGGCTGCTGCACAACCCTTATCCGGCGGTTCGTTTTGCCACCATCGTGTTCCTGCTGGTATATATCGTCGGACTCGGCGTTTTTGACGGCAGCCAGTTCATCTATTTCCAATTCTAGCATTACCCGATATGGTTACTATCATCAAAAAGCTCGCAGTCATTGCCGTATGTTTCCTGATCATCGACCAGGCGGCCGGCTTGTTTCTGGATCTTTGCCGGGACAAGTCGCCCGACGGCAGGTACTACAAAACCAAACACTCCCTGGAAACCAGCGACGAGGACGTTGTGATCATCGGCAGCTCCCGGGGCGAAATGAACTACAACCCCTTCGTGATCGAGGATTCCCTGAAGGTGACGGCCTGGAATGCCAGCCGCGGCGGGCAGGGCTTGCCCTATTTCCACGCCATACAGAACGGCATACTCAACCGGTATGTCCCCAAGATCGTGATCCTCAACATTGAAGGCAGCATGCTGGAGCACCGCCGGTTCCTGGCGGAAGCCGGTTTTCTGCGGCCGTTCTACCAGGGCCATCCCGAAATTCAACCGATCCTGAACGAGATCTCCTATTTCGAAAAATTCTACAACCGGCTCCGTTTGTTTTCCTACAATTCGAGCTATTACTACCTGCTGCGGCCGTACCTGATCAAAGGGCTGGACGGGCGGCGCGAAGACAAGGGCTGGAAACCCCGCGACGGCAGGATACACGAAATTTTCCTGCGGGATACCACCGAGATCGTCAAGGATACCGAACCCCTGAATGAGGGCGCCGTTGCCGAATTCGAGCATATCGCCAAAACATTCAAGGAAAAAGGCAGCCGACTGTTTATCGTGGTTTCGCCCAACTACCAGGTATACGAGGACAATACCCCGACGATCAATTACCTGCGCAATTTTGCCAAGTCCAACCAGATCCCGCTGCTGATCCACAGCAACGATACGACCATGATCCGGAATCCCGATTTTTTCATCGACCCGGACCACCTCAACCGGCAGGGATCCACCTATTTTACCAAAAAATTGATAGGAGAGATCCGGCCGCTGCTGACGGCGAGTTTGTGATTTGATGCTTGATGCTGGATGCTGGATACTTGATGCTGGATGCTGGATGCTTGATGCTTGATGCTGGATACTTGATGCTGGATACTTGATGCTGGATGCTGGATACTTGATGCTTGATACTTGATGCTGCCACGCTGAGGCGTGGTTGATCCTGGATGCTTTGACCGATATATGAATTATTGTTTACACTTTGATCGACGCATGATGATGCGGCGCTACTTACAACTTATCCTTCGGCTATGCTCAGGAACCCGACTTACAACTTACGACTTACAACTTACAACTTACGACTTACAACTTACGACTTACAACTTACAACTTACAACTAAAACCAGCATGACCAAATACATAAAATACATAAAGCGCAAATGGGCTAATGTGAGCTTTGCACGGCATATTACCGTCCGGCTGGACCGGTGTGTCGTTACCTTCACGTTTGATGATGTGCCCGTTTCCGCATTTGAGAACGGCAGGGCAATCCTCACCCGGTACGGGTTTATGGGGACATTTTACCTCGCCCTGTCCTTTATGGACGGCAGAGAAGCCGAAAACCGGTTTACCCTTCAGGATATGAAAAAAGCCCTGATCGAGCAGCACGAGCTGGCTTGTCATACCAGGGGCCATATCGACCTGAGCCAGACAAGATTTGAGGACAGTGTTCGGGATATCGAACAAAACCAGGAGCAGCTCATGGACCTGCTCCCCGGAAACCGGTTTAAGAATTTTTCCTATCCCTTCGGGGCGCAAACCAGGGCGGTCAAAAAGTACCTGAGCGAGCATTATCGCAGCGCCCGGGGGATCGGTCACGGCCTGAACGTCGGGGAAACCGACCTGTACAACCTGAAAACCGTAAAGCTGTACGAAAACCGGATGCCGCTGGAGGAGATCTTCCGGCTCATGGACGAAGCGGCCGAACAGCGGGCCTGGCTCGTCTTTTACACCCATGACGTAGCGGATGAGCCGTCCGAATACGGATGTTCGCCCGCTTATTTCGAGGCGGTCGTCGCTGAATGCGCCAGGCGGCAATTGGATGTGCTGACCGTTGACAAGGCGCTCGATCTCATTGAATCAAAACAAGACGTCTGATGCGCGATTTTTCAGTCGAAGTGTATACCGAATTGCTGGATGCCCTGCTCAGGGCGGGCTACCGGTTCCAAACGTTCGCCCAATACCTGCGCGCACCGGAGAAAAAGGTGATCATGCTGCGTCACGACGTAGATGACCGCAAGCTGCATTCGCTGGCGTTTGCCCGGCTTCAACACGATAAAGGGATAGTCGGGACCTACTACTTCCGCATGGTCCCCCAGAGTTATGACGAAGGGGTGATCCGGGAGATCCACGATATGGGCCACGAGATCGGCTATCATTATGAGGACATGGATTTTGCCGGCGGCGATCCGCACGAAGCCATCAAACTGTTTGAAAAACACCTGGACAAACTGCGGTCGGTCGTACCGGTCAGCACCATCTGCATGCACGGCAGCCCCAGGTCGAAATACGACAACAAGGATGTCTGGCGGCACTATCGTTACCAGGATTACGGCGTGACGGGAGAGCCCTATTTCGACCTCGATTTCCGGAAGATCTTCTACCTGACGGATACCGGCCGGCGCTGGGACGGGCACAAGGTCAGCGTCCGGGACAAGGTAGACAACCATTTTGGCCTGTCTTTCCACAGCACGCCGGAAATCATTGACTGTATTGATCGCGGCGCTTTACCGCAGTCGGTCATGATCAATTTCCACCCGCAGCGGTGGACGGATGACTACCTGCTCTGGTTGCGCGAAAAGCAGGTCCAAACCCTGAAAAACAGCGTGAAGTACTGGCTGATCCGTTTCAGGCCTTCACCCGCATAGGCAATAGCAACTGTCGAAATAAATTTTACGCGAAAATTTTCATTACCCTTTACTTATTTACTTTCGGATCACCCCCCGGATCCGAAACTTCCGCCGATTGAGTACGTACAACAAATTAGCAACAATCAAAACATGAAACCGCAGGCGGCCGTCACATCCGCTTGCCCATCAATCCACTTCCCTTTACAACCTTTTGCGTTTCAACCCTCCTGCTTAGGTATGTTTTTTTTAGGTCACATTAAAATTATCAAAACATGGCAGTTAATGTTACGCCAACCCCCGGAGTGTTGCGGCAGGCACTCCGACAGGGCGACCTCTACCGTGAGGCGCTCACAAAACAAGTACCAGATGAAGTAGTCCAGTTTATCGAAGAATTTACCGATCTGGATGAGGTCGGAGACCATGCCATTCTGGAAACGTCTTCGACCGTTAACCTGATTAATCTCAATCCATGGAACGGGTATTATGACAACGGGATGGGTTGCATCATCAACCTGAAGCGTTTGAACGATATCCGGTATGTCAACAAGTTCCTGGAATCCGTCAACGCCAAACTGCGCCACGACGGGTTGTTGTTCGGCTGCGTGGAAACCTCCGAGCTGCGCAAGAAAAGGCTGCTCGCCAAGTACACCTGGCCCTTCAACTGGTTCTATTATTTTTTTGACTTCCTGGTCAAAAGGGTATGGCCCAAATTGCCGTATCTGAAAAAGTATTATTTCATGCTCACGGTTGGGCGCAACCGGGTCATCTCAGAAATGGAGACCTACGGCCGGTTGTATTCCTGCGGCTTCAAACTGGAGGATACGCACTATGCCGACGGACGCCTCTATTTTGCCGCCCGGAAACAAGGTGTTCCCGCTTACAATACCGATGCCTCCTACGGGCCGCTGATCCGCCTGAGAAGGGTAGGCAAGAACGGCAAGATCTTCAAGGTGTACAAATTCCGGACGATGCACCCGTATTCGGAGTATATCCAGGATTTTGTGTACCGCAAAAACGGGCTTCAATCCGGCGGAAAACTGAAAGACGACCCGCGCATCAGCACGGTCGGCCATATCTTCCGCAAATTCTGGATCGATGAATTGCCCATGCTGTACAACCTGATCAGGGGCGACCTGAAGATCTTCGGCGTCCGGCCCATCAGCCAGCACTACATGAGCCTGTACCCGAAGGAATTTCAGGAATTCCGCAAAAAGTTCAAACCCGGGCTGATCCCGCCGGTTTACGTGGAGATCCCGAAAACCATCGATGACGTGGTGGAGATCGAACGGCGTTACCTCCAGGCTTACGACCGCAATCCGCTGGGTACGGATATCCGCTACCTCACCAGGTTTATCTACAATGTTGTTCTAAAACGGGTAAGGAGCAAGTAATTTTTCCGCTCTTTTAATTGATCATTGCACATGGGGAGTTCTGTCAAGAATCACCTGGGCTCGTACCATACCCTATTGGAAGGGTTCCTGCGCCAGGGTTACGATTTTGTATTTTTCAAGGAAATGGACAAGGCCGGCAGCCAGCTTGCCTTGCGGCACGATATCGATTTCGATACGCATTTTGCCCTGGAGGCCGCCCGTACGGAAGCCGCGCTGGGGATCAAGGCGACCTATTTTTTCCTGTTGCGATCCCACTTTTACAACATCTTTTCGCCGCAGGATTTTGAGAACGTCCTCCAGATCCGCGAACTGGGGCATACGGTCAGCATCCACTTCGATCCGGTGATCTATGAGGATTTTCACGAAGGGCTGAAGCGGGAAATCGCAGTTTTCGACGCCTGTTTCGCTACGGGGGTGGACATCATCAGCCTGCACCGGCCGAATGATTTCTTCCTGCAGTTCGACGCGCCCATCATGGGGGTTGAACATACGTATCAGACGAAGTATTTCAAGGAGGTCAAATACTTTTCCGATTCAACGGGGGTATGGCGGTTCGGACATCCGTTTGAATCGCCTGAGTTTGCCGCCAAACAATCCTTGCACGTGCTCATTCACCCGGTCTGGTGGATGGTCGACGGGGCCAGCAATACCGACAAGCTGGTCGCCTATTACAACCAGCGCAAGGAATTCCTGAAATCCGAATTTTTTAACAATTGCGTCCCTTTCCGGGAAGTCTATGCCAGTCTTTGATCAAATTGCGGTCTTCGGTTGCAAGGCCACCACGCAGTTCCTGCTTGATAACCTGAACATCCCTCACCCCATCCGCTACCTGATCACCATTGATCCGGCGGGGGGCGAAAAGCACGATGTCGCCGACTACTGTGACCTTAAAGCGGCGGCCGAAGCCCGGGGGATCGAAGTGTACCAGGCCCGCTACTATTCCCTGAAACATCCCGACGACCAGGCGCATATCCGGTCCCTGAAGATCGATATCGCCTTTGTGATCGGCTGGCAGCGCCTGATACCTGCCGAGGTATTGTCCGGGCTGACGGTCGGCGCGTTCGGCATGCACGGCAGCTCCATGAACCTGCCGCTGGGCCGCGGGCGTTCGCCCATGAACTGGTCGATCATCGAAGGCCGGCAGATCTTTTATACCAACCTTTTCCGGTACGACCCCGGCGTCGATTCGGGGGATATCGCAGACACCTTCAAATTTCAGATCACCCCTCGCGATACGGCGGAGACCATGCATTTCAAGAACACGCTGGCCATGAAATACCTCGTGGAGCGGAACATCGAAAAGCTGGTCAGGAACGAATTCTCGCTCACCTCCCAGGATTCCTCCGTTGAGCCGACCTATTACCCGAAAAGAACGCCGGATGACAGCCTCATCGACTGGAACCTGGATGTGCATCAGCTCGAACGGTTCGTCCGGGCCGTTACCCGGCCGTTCAACGGCGCTTTCAGCTTTATCGGCGACCGGAAAATGGTGCTGTTGGACGCACAGGTCTTTGACGCCCATGATTTCGGATATGACCGCTGCCCGGTCGGGGAGATCGCCGCTGTTTTCGAAAGCGGCAAATTCCTGGTCAAGGCCTACGGCGGGTTATTGCTCGTCAATGCCTTTGAATCCGAAGTCGCCCCGGCGCGGGGAATGAAGTTTCATAACAACGGACTCACGGTCAGGAAATTCGAAAGGAACGGACAAGGATTTTTTGACGTGCCGGAATAAAATAAAAGGCCGGTCAGCGGCCTGAACGATTATCATTACAATCTATCATTTTTTCGTGAGCGGACCATTTTTCCCCCCCCGGTTCGCTCACTTTTTTTTTATACAGATCTCATGCAGCGGAATCCGGAGAGGAGACTTATATAATTTATACGGATTAAATCGCTGTTTGGTTCAATATACCCGCATATCGCCCTTCCCGGCATCCCGCCGCATATGCAAACAGTCGGCAGCCGGTATCCGGGATCGCCCCTTCACGGCCGCCGACTGCCGATCATCTCGCCTTGATCATCAATTTCGTCTTCTGCGTATTGCCGATCATCAGGCGATAGTAATAACTTCCGGCCGGAAGGTTCCTGCCCTCAAAGCGCACCTCGTGCTCGCCCGCGCTTAATTTCTTGTTCACCAATTCAGCCACTTCGCTGCCGAAGGCGTCAAAAACGCTCAGGCGCACCCAGTCTTCCTTCGGGGAAGTAAAGGCAATCGTCGACCAATCCTGGAACGGATTCGGGAAATTCCTGACGGCCAGCCCGTCGTCCGTTTCCGGCGACCGCGTGTCCGAGATCAGGCTGCAACTGACAATGGGCAGCGGGGTGAATTCCGGATGCATCATGGTCCGCACATCGCTTTCGGGCACGCCGAACCAGTCCATCAGGATCGACCCGTACACATCCCGGAAGTCATTCTGCATGGGCAGGGCTTCCTGCACATCGACGTTGAACGGGATCTCCGGGTTGTCGCCGTAGACCTGCGGTTTGACGCAGGAGCCGAACATGATCAGCGGCGCAGCCGTGCCGTGGTCGGTACCCAGGCTTTCGTTCGACCGGATCTGGCGGCCGAATTCCGAGAAGGTCATGCCGATGACGCGTTCTTCGAGGCCTTGCGCCTGCAGATCGTCCTGGAAGGCTTTTACGGCGTCCGACAGGGTTTTGAGCAGTTCGGCATGGGAGCCGGAGGTCGGATCGCCGTCCTCTACCTGACCGGCATGCGTATCGAACCCGCCGAGGCTGGCGACGTATACCTTGGTCTGCAGGCCGCCGGAAATGAGCAGCGCGATGTTCTTGAGCTGCCGGGCGAGGCCGGTCGACGGGTATTGCGCCATATTGTGCCCGTTGTTGGCGGCCAGTTCGATCCGTTCGGAGTACCGGTTGGTCTGGCGGATGATGGCCAGCAGGTAGGCCAGTTCTTCTCCGTATCGGGTGTCGAGGATCTCGCTGCCGTCATTTTCGGGGATCTGGCTGAGGTTGAAGGGGTCATTCAGGGTCATGCTGAAGTTGGCGGCCTGTCCCTGGCAGGTAGCCGACACGGAATAGCCCATGGTGATCGCGAACGGATCCGGGTTTTCTCCGCTGGGATATCCTTCCGGGAAGCCCGGGTAGTTGTCGTCGAAATAACGGCCCATCCAGCCGGTATTCCAGAACTCGTCGGCGGGCGATCCGGTGGAGAATATTTCCATCGATCTGAAATGGGACCGGTTTTGGTTGGGATAGCCTACGCTTTGGATGACCTCGAGTTTGCCCTGGTGATAGAGCGAATTCATACCCGTCATTTCCGGGTGCAGGCCTACGGTATCCGTGATCTGAAGGGCCGCGCTTTCCGGGATGATGATATTGGGACGGGCGATATGCAGACTGGCATATTGATCGAGCGGCAATACCATGTTGAGGCCGTCGTTGCCGCCGTTGAGCTGGATGAGGACGAGCACCCGGTCCGTTTCGTCATTGACGCCGTTGAACAGCAAGGGCTTGCTGAGGGCTGACAACCGGAATCCGTTTAACAACATAGGTATGCTGACGGCAGCGCCGGCATTTCTGATGAATTGTCTTCTTTTCATTTTTTCAGCAATGAGGGAGATAATAATAAGGATGACAAATAGGGCTGTTGATCAGCTCAGGTAGAATTCCGCCATGGACAACATGGTCTTGACCATGATCCTGACCTTCTCGTCAATGGCGTTGGCCAGGTCGGAATTGTCCGGATTGGCGGCGTATTCTCCGTATTCCAGGGTCCATTCAAAATCCGGGAGACCCGGGATCAACAGCTCCTTGAGCGCCGCTTTTTGCCCGTCGGTGATCGGCATCGGCAACAGGATCTGTGCGAATTCGTCAATCACTACATTCGGGTTGGTCGGATTGCTGAAGGTGGCGATGATGCCCAGCAGGTCCGGGTGCATTTTGGGACCGTTGGCGCCGAAGGGGAAATACCCCTCCATGATCAGCGTTTCCGAGATCCGCATCCGGATGGGCAGGGTAGTGGAGTTGATCCAGAGCCGGTAGAAAAGCGGCTCGCGGTAGTAGGAATCCCAGCCGGCTACCTCGGGCACCTGAAAATAGCTCATCTTCATTTCATCGGCAAATCCGAATACGCGGTACCAGGCGTCGTATTTTTGGTCGGTGGGCTCGGGCAGGCTGATCTCCAGCGGTTTGTAGATGGACAACAGGAAGTCGATCGGATTTTTGATCATGAGGCCCTTGTTGCGCATATCAAAAAAATGCTGGCTGCCGAACAGCGTCTGCAAGGCCGGTTTGATCTCATAATTGTTGTCGATCAGGATCTGGGCCATGGCGCCGATCACATCGGTTTCGGCGTCTTCTTCGATCTTGTAATCGACAAACCAGATGTACAGCCGGCGGGCGATGAAGCGGGCGACCTGGTCCTGCTCGAAAATAACGTCGATCAGGTGGCTGTATTCGTCCTCGCCCATATTGGTGATGGTCTTGTTGCCGAACCGGTGCGAGAGGGTCTTCGTGCCCGTATCGTGTTTTTCCGGCTTGAATTCGGCGCCGACCTCGCTGTCGGGCTCCTCCGCAGTGAAGCCGTAGTCCTCCCAACCGGAAAGGACGCGCGCCATCTCGCGTACGTCGTGTTCGGTGTAGTTGGTATAGTCGCCGGGGCCGGCAGAGGGGCCTTTCCCGATGGTAAACAGCTCCAGCAGTTCGCGGGCGTAGTTTTCATTCGGCGCTTCGAAACTGTTGCGGTTGCCGTTCAGGTAGATCAGCATGGAAGGATCGATGGTGATCGCCTTGGCCAGTTCCTTGAAATTTCCCCAGGCGTGGGCGCGCAGCGTCGTGATGTACCGGTACATGTAACGCGGGTCTTCAATGGCGGCGATCGGAAAATGATTGTGCCAGAACAAGGTGAGTTTTTCCCGGATGGAGATCTCTTCGTTCATCATTTGTCCGATCGTCCAGGCGAAAAGGCTCCGTTCGCGGTATTCCATTTCATCGGGCGGATTGGGCGACGAATAGCCTTTATCCACCCATGATTCGCCGATGGCTACGTTGGGATCGCTGTCGTATGCCGGATTGACCGGCGGTTCCGGCATCGGCAGGTCGTCGAATAACTGTTCAATCGTGGCCGCCAATCCCTGGTCGACGGCCTGCCGGATGACGGCCCGGGTTGGGCCGAAAGTGGTCCGCCGCAGCAAATGTGCCGCCTGTTCGTATTCCCACGGGCCTGAATAGGGCTCAAGCCCCGATAATACGACCGGCGGAGCGGACAACGGGTAAGTAAGGGTAGTCGAATTACTCATCTCTGTCGTTTTTGAGAACTTATGGTTATACCGTTATTGCCAAAAGAGTTAAATAACTAAAATACAATGATTTTCAATGCAAGACCGGGCCGGAATTGCCGTTGTGCGACAATTCAGCCGATTTCATATCTATTCAACGTTTTCAGGTCTATTTACTGGGTAGGAAAAATGAGAATTTTGAAGCGTTACGAATAAAACGACCGCCGTCCGGTAAAAAGTTTGGCAGTTTGCCGTCGTTTTTGGACGGGCCCCTAATTATTCGGGAGTGGCCCTTTCCCGTGCGGCAAAGGTCAGATATGGGGTTTTTAAATAATTCGATCAATCGTTTCAATCGTTTCAATCGTTTCAATCGAAAAATCGAAGAATCGAAAAATCGAAAAATCGAGGAATTGAGGAATTGAGGAATTGAGGAATCGAAAAATTGGACCGATTAAGTCGATTAATCCGAATGATTGGATTAGGCTGACCGACTGAAGGACGCCCCAATCGGATCAATCGAACAATCGGATCAATCGACTTAATCCAATCAATCGATGGCATTAAACAAACGCATCCAATAACAGGACCCCGATCAGCCCGATAATGGAGACGATCGTTTCCATCGCCGTCCAGGACTTGAAGGTTTCGGTGATCGAGAGGTTGAAATATTCCTTGAACAGCCAGAATCCGGTGTCGTTCACCTGTGAAAAAGTGAGGCTGCCCGCGCCGGTGGCCAGCACCAGCAGTTCCGGAGAAACGTCGGTAGCGCCGACCAGGGGCGCGGCGATCCCGGCCGCTGTGAGGGCCGCTACCGTGGCCGAACCCAATGCAATGCGCAGGGCGGCCGCGATGCACCACGCCAGTACGAGCGGGGAAAGCGCGCTGCCTTTCAGGGCTTCCACGATATAATCCCCTGCGCCGCTGTCGGTCAGGATCTGCTTGAAGGCGCCGCCGCCGGCAATGATGAGCATGATCATGGCGATCGCCTTGACGGAATCGCCGAGCCCTTCCATGACCTGCGTCAGGGTTTTACCCCGGCTGACGCCCAGGGTATAGGTGGCGATCAGGACGGCGATCAGCAGCGAAATGATCGGGTCGCCGATGAAAGCCAGGAATTTGGCCGCCGCCGCCGCTTCGGGAATGGTCAGTTTGGCGATCGCCGCCGTTCCCATCAGGAGTACGGGAATCAGGCAGGTCATGACGGCAATCCCGAACGAGGGCAATTTATCGGGGGCGGTCTCCGTGGGTTTGAACAGGTCCTTTCGGGGCGTTACGTTGATCTTCCTGAGGGTCCTGCCGAACACCGGCCCGGCGATGATCACCGTCGGCACGGCCAGGATCAGGCCGTACAGCAGGGTCATGGAAATATCGGCTCCGTAGATGACCGCAATGGAAGAAGGCGCGGGGTGCGGCGGCAAAAAGCCGTGCGTAACCGACAAGGCCGCGATCATGGGAATGCCCACGTACAACAGCGGTTGCCGGGTGGAAGTATGCACGGCAAAAATGATCGGGATCAACATCAGGAAGCCTACCGAGTAAAACAGCGGAATACCCACGATGAACCCCGTGATCAGCATCGCCCATTGTATCCGTTTTTCGCCGAACCAATGCGTCAGCCGGTTGGTGATGCTTTGAGCAGCGCCGCTTTCGGCGATCAGCCCGCCCAGCATGGCGCCCAACCCCAGGATCGGCGCCAGGAAATTCAGCGTATTCCCGATCCCTTTCTGCACCGTTCCGACTACCGTTGAAACGTCCATCCCCTCCGCCAGGCCGACCCCGATGGAAACGATGAGCAAGGATATGAATGCGTTGACGCGCAAGGCCATGATCAGGACGAGCAAGGCTGCAATACCGGCAATTATGATGATTATGGGCATGATGTTGGTTTTTTTTAGTCGTAAGTTGTAAGTTGTAAGTCGTAAGTTGTAAGTTGTAAGTTGTAAGTCGTAAGTTTTACGGGAGTATAGACTTATGACTTGCGGCTGAAGTTTGCAAAACCGCCTCGCTCAAGGCCTGAAAAACCGGAAAAATGCCGGCGTAAACAGCGCGCCGTTCCGGATCGGGCATTACGGTCTTTTCGGTGTGTACGAAACCGGCGGCGTCTGCGTAATCGCTCATCCAGCCAAGGGCTTTCATGCCTTGCAGGGCGGCGCCGAATGCGGAGGCTTCCGGGTTTTCCTGCAGGGTGACGGGCAGGCCGAAAATGTCGGCCAGCATTTGCACCCAGGGCCCTGAATAGGCGAATCCGCCGTTGGCGATCAGGTTTTTCGGGGAATGGCCCTGCTCTTCCAGGATCTTCTTTATGGCCAGCAAGTTAAAAATTATTCCTTCCATGGCCGACCGCAGCAAATGGGCTTTGGTGTGTTGCGGCGTCATTCCGATGAAAGCGGCCCGCGCACCGGCGTCCCAGACCGGCGCCCGTTCTCCGAAGAGGTACGGCAGGAAAATCGGGTTCTCAGGGCCGGGCTTTGTCCCCGCCAGCATGTCCGGAATATCCGATTTGCGGCGACTCAACACCTGCTTCATCAGCCAGTCCAGTACGCCGCCGCCGTTGTTGCTGGCCCCGCCCACCACATATTGGCCTTCATCCAGCCAATAGGAAAAAATCCGCTGTTTCTCATCCGGTATCGGATGGGTGAGGTTGATCCGTACGGCGCTGCTTGTGCCGACGGTTACGACCAGGTCCTCCGCATGGCGCGCCAACGACCCCAGGTTGGCCAGGCAGCCGTCGCTGGCGCCGGCAATGACGGGCGTATGTACACCCAATCCCGTTGCCCGGGCAATTTCTTTTTGGACGGAGGGGAACCGGTATAAGGTCGGCACGGGGGGCGGCAATCTGTCGATTTCAATGCCGGCCCATCCGGCGGCTGTTTCCGACCATTGGTTCCGGCTGTTGTCCCACAGACCGGTCGCGGAGGCCAGTGAAAAGTCCTCGGCCCATTCCCCGGTGAGGTGGAACAGCACGAACGACTTGATGGAAACCCATTTGAAGGCCTTGCTGAAAATTTCGGGCCGGTTTTCCTTCATCCACCGGATCTTGCACAACGGCAGCATGGGGTGAATGGGCGGCCCGGCCTGCCGGTAAATGGCCTGCCCTTCGGGGCTGTTGCGCAATCCGGCTGCCAGGGCTTTGCTCCGGTTGTCCTGCCAGGTCAGGCAAGGGGTCAGCGCGCCCCCGTTTTCATCCACGGCGATGAGGCTGTGCATGGCGCTGCTGAAGGACAGGGCAGCGGGCGGTTCTCCGGCGTCGCGGATGATGTGGCGGATATTTTTTTTAACGGCGGCCAGGATATGGCCGGGGCTCTGTTCTGCATGACCCGGCTCGGGGAAAGCCGTGGAAAAGGCCGCTTTCCGGATAAAAAGGATCCTGCCTTCGGGCGAAAAGGCGATGGCCTTCAGGGCCGAAGTCCCGATATCTAGGGCAAGGATATAGGTCATAGCAAAAAGTTGGTTGCGGGTGCCGATATTTACGGTCCTAAAAACCGGATAAAAGTATGGATAAAAACCGGAAACCGGCTGCCGAAAAGCTGTTTGTCTACGGAACCATCAAGGACGCGGAAGTCCAGCTATGCCTGTTTGACGCCGTTCCGCCCACCCGGCCAGGGGTGCTGGAGGGGTTCGCGGTCCACATCAACGACCAGGGGTATTATTTCCTGATGCCCATGCCCGGGAATCCCATTCAGGGCCTGGTGCTGAGCCTCACGCCGCAACAACTGGCCAATGCCGATGCCTGGGAGGACGTGCCTTATTATACCCGGAAAAAATACGCCGTACAAGTCGGAGGCGACGTGGAAGAATGCTGGGTCTACAACGGTAATTTCCAGAGTTTCGGCCTCGCCGACCTGAACCGCATCGCCGACGTCGACCGGGAAAAGGTACTGGCGGAGATCCGGGCAATCCTCGGGAAATAATACTGGTTGCCGCAAAGCTGACCCCGCCTATTGGTTTATCAGACTCTCACCCTCTCACCCTCTCTCTCACCCCCTCTCACCCTCTCTCTCTCCCCCTCACCCCCTCACCCTCTTGTTTCAATCATCCATCTCCTCCACCCCCTCATCCCGGTAGCTGTCCGAAGGCTGGTTCAACCGCACGAAATTGCACCAGGGGCACGACGGCTTGCCGCAACCTTCATAGAATTCCTGGTCCATGATTTTCCGGTAGGTTTCCTTCACGAGGTCCCGGACAATATGCAGGTCTCCGGGTTCAAAAACGACTTCGCGGCTCAGGAAACGCCCCTGCCGGTCGGGCTCCAGGTAATCAATGCAGGCCGAGGCGATGGTTTTGCCGCTCCGG
Source organism: Lewinellaceae bacterium (assembly GCA_020636325.1). GTDB lineage: Bacteria > Bacteroidota > Bacteroidia > Chitinophagales > Saprospiraceae > JACJYC01. The sequence continues at coordinate 58,208 of JACJYC010000013.1, read as the reverse complement.
TCGAAGCTCTCGTAGAGGAGTTTGTAGAAAACCAGTTGCCGCCAATAGCTGCCGCCGTGGGGCAGTTTACCGCCGGGTTTTCGCAGTTTGGATTCGTCCAGGCTCCCGGTTTTGTAGTCCACCAGGCGCCAGGATCGGGCATCGAGGGCTTCGAGTTTGTCGAGTGTGCCGGTGATGGGGACGCCGTCCATTTCGGTATTCCGGATATGGAGTTCGAGCCTGACTTTTTTGCCCCATTCGCCGTATTTCTGCCGGTAATACTGCGCCAGGTATTGAGCGCCCATTTCGAGGCGGCGGGCAAAACCCTGCCTGGAGAACAAGGCCTTCTGTCGTTCCATATCTTGTTGGAACAGCGCCGTCAGTTCGGATGCCGGCGGAAAAATGCCGGTCCGGGCCGCAACCATCCGTTCGAAAAAGCGCTGCAGGGCGTAATGCACCGCAATGCCGTAACTCGCCGCCTCGCTTTGGAAAACCGGCACCCGCAGGATCTGTTCGTAATAAAATCCCAAGGGGCAGTTCAGGTACCTGTTCAGCGCGGAAATGCTGAGCGTAAACCCCTCCAGCAACCGGGCGATCTGCTCGCGGCCCGGTGATTCCACGGCGATCGTTTCACCGGTGGACAGCAAAATCCTGGCGGCTTCCCGGACCTGTTCGGCCGGTACCGAAACCGGGGTTTCTTCGATTCGGCCCGCTTGCTGGATCTCGTGGATGAAAACGGCGGGCTGGAGCGGCTTGCCTCCGTTATCGGCCAGGCTGTAGGACAATTGCAGCCGGGTTTTTGCCCGGGTCATGGCCACGTAGAACAGCCGCCTTCTGGCTTCCAGGGCGTCTTCTTCGCCGGAGAAGGTGAGCGTATCCGGGAAGGAGAACCGGTACGCGCCGGCCGATCCGCCGGGCTCCCATTGGTCGGCCGTACAATCGATGACGAATACGTGCCGGAATTCGAGCCCTTTGGCGCTGTGGGCGGTGAGGAGCTGAACGCCCTCATTATCGGCTTCCTGCTGAAAATCCAGCCCGATGCGGTTGGCGTCCATGCGTTCGAGCAGTTCCAGGAACCGGCGAAGGTCGGTCCGCGGATTTTTATAGGCTTCCGCGAGGGCAAAATCAAAGAAGGCCTTCAAGGCTGCGAGGCGCCGGCCGTTATCGGGTTCTGCCAGGATAAAAGCCAGCAGTCCGCTGCGGTTGGCGGCTTTTTCAATGAGTTCCGGGAGGGGCAGGTTGGCGGTATCCGCGATCAGTTCTTCCAGCAATGCACCGACACCGGCCAGGTTGGGCGCCAGGTCCTTCAATTGTGCTGCATGCTGAAGGGCCATCCGCCAGGCTGGGCGTTCGCCGGTCGGATCGCTTGAAATGCGCATGCCGAGCAAAGCCAGGTCGCGGGCCGGGACCCGGAAAAAGGCGGCGTGCAGGAGTTTGAACAGCAGGTGTTCGCCCTGGCCGGGTTGGGTGCTTTCCAGGTGGATGTATTCCAGCAGCAACCTGAAGTTCCGGATCATGGGCAGGTCCAGCGCATTGTTGTGCCGTTTGGCGAAATAGGGGATCCCCATTTTTCCCAGCAGCATGGCGATGGCGGCGCCCTGGCGGTGTTTGGCAAAAATGACGGCGATCTCACCGGGCGTTTCGCCGGACTCGATCAGGGCCTGTATTTTTGAAGCAATGTCGGCTTGTTCCTGTTGCCGCTCAGCATAGACCGCGATCACGGGAACTGCGCGGCTTTTCCGGGCTTCCGGGTGGCTGGAGACCAGTTCTTTGTCCATCGGCGCGTCGCCCAGCCGGTTGACGATCCGTTTTTCGTTGAACCGGATCAGGGCGGACGAAACATCCAGGATGGCCTGTGATGAGCGGTAATTGTTGCTGAGCATCACGACCCGCACTGCCTGCCGGTGCAACTCATAAAAATCCGTCAGGTTTTTGAGCCGGGCGCCCTGGAATTCGTAGATCGACTGGTCGTCGTCGCCGACGATGAAAATATTGGGCGATTCCCAGTAACCGGCGAGGTTGCGGAGGATCTCGTTCTGGGCGCCGTTGGTATCCTGGTATTCGTCGACGAGCAAATAGAGGTATTGTTCCTGGTAGTTGCGAAGCAAGGCCTCATTCTTGCGGAAAGCATCGAGGACCCACAGGATCATATCGTCGTAATCGTAGCGTCGCAGGTCGTGCAAGGCTCGTTGATACTCGGGAAAAAGGGCTGCTCCCGATCCGATTTTCTCCATGTTTTCCCGGGCTTTGTCCAGTTGAGCCTGTTTGAGGTCGCCCTTTTTGACGGCGCCGCGGTTGACCTGGTAGACAAATTCCTCGCGATTGGGCAGGTCATCGAGGTAGGCCTCAATGCGTTCCCGGACGAACCCGGCGGTCCAGTTTTCGGATTTCATCCGCTGAAACAGGTCGGCCAGGTGGCGTTCGTAGAAGTAGGCGTCGCTTCGGCCCTGTTTCAGGGGATGGTCAAACGGGAGGTGGTCGATCATCCTGCGAAGGATATCCACCTGTTCGAGTTCGGTCAGCGGTTCCAGGTCCCGGCGGCCGAAATATTCCAGGTTGTCCTGGATGACCCGGTTGCAAAAGGAATGGAAGGTATAGATGTGAACCCGCCGCGCTTCCGGCCCGATCAGTTCCAGCAGCCGTTTGCGCATAGCCTGCACGCCGGCGTCGGTAAAGGTCAGGCACAGGATATTTTGCGCCTGGGCATCCGTTTCCATCAAAATCCGGCCGATCCGCGCGCTGAGCAGGTGGGTTTTGCCCGTCCCGGGTCCGGCCAGCACCAATACGGGCCCTTCGATCTGGTCGACGGCTTCCAGTTGGGCTGGATTCAGCCGCCGGAGTTCCCGGAGGAAGGCGTCGTTGTATTGCTTTATGCCTTTGTGGTCTTGACCGGACATTGGATGGGTTGGTTGTGGTTTATTTTGGTTTGTTGTGGTTTATGATGGTTTGTTGTTGTTTATGATGGTTTATGATTGTTTGTTGTTGTTTATGATGGTTTATGATTGTTTATATGGTTTGATGGTTGGGCGTTCGTTGTAGGTTCGACTGCGCCCAGCTACCGGACTGACAACTGACGACTGTTTGCCGCGTTCGTTGTATAGGGGATTGTTCAAAACAGTGTTTTCACGCAAAGACGCAAAGACGCAAAGATCCGATTTTTAGCATGCGCAGCTTGCTAAAAATCCGGTTGACACAAAATGCTGAACGGTCCCTTGTAGAGCCGAAATGTTGCCACACCCCGACTTACGACTTACCACTTACGACTTACGACTGACCATCACATACCGGCCCTACAGGCCGGAAACGTAAAATTCAACCCGGATGCTACCGACATGGCGGACCTGACGGCCCGCGCCTCCGTTGTAAAGTCGAAACGTTGCCTTACCCCCCACTTACCACTTACGACTTACCACTTACGACTGACGACTGACCATCACATACCGGCCCTACAGGCCGGGAACGTAAAATTCAACCCGGGATGCTACCGACATGGCGGACCTGACGGCCCGAAGCCATTAACCACAGGCTCATTGGTACCAGGGCTGCTGCCATTAGGCTTCTTTAACCTTTCTACTTTATCCTTTAACCTTGGCTTGGCGAACCTGACGGCCCGAAGCCATTAACCACAGGCTCATTGGTACCAGGGCTGCTGCCATTAGGCTTCTTTAACCTTTCTACTTTATCCTTTAACCTTGGCTTGGCGAACCTGACGGCCCGAAGCCATTAACCACAGGCTCATTGGTACCAGGGCTGCTGCCATTAGGCTTCTTTAACCTTTCTACTTTATCCTTTAACCTTGGCTTGGCGAACCTAACGGCCCGAAGCCATTAACCACAGGCTCATTGGTACCAGGGCTGCTGCCATTAGGCTTCTTTAACCTTTCTACTTTATCCTTTAACCTTGGCTTGGCGAACCTGACGGCCCGAAGCCATTAACCACAGGCTCATTGGTACCAGCGCTGCTGCCATTAGGCTTCTTTAACCTTTCTACTTTATCCTTTAACCTTGGCTTGGCGAACCTGACGGCCCGAAGCCATTAACCACAGGCTCATTGGTACCAGGGCTGCTGCCATTAGGCTTCTTTAACCTTTCTACTTTATCCTTTAACCTTGGCTTGGCGAACCTGACGGCCCGAAGCCATTAACCACAGGCTCATTGGTACCAGGGCTGCTGCCATTAGGCTTCTTTAACCTTTCTACTTTATCCTTTAACCTTGGCTTGGCGAACCTGACAGCCCGCGCCTCCGTTGTAAAGTCGAAACGTTGCCTTACCCCCACTTACGACTTACGACTTACCACTTACGACTTACGACTGTCAACTGACCACCATCTCCTCCGCAAGCCTGTCCATATCCCGGATCAGCAGGCGGCGGCGGTCGAAAGTTAGTATTTTTTTGGCTCTCAGTTCATTTAAAACGGTCGTGACGGTTTGGCGGGACGTGGCGGTGAGGTTGGCGATCTCCTGATGGGTGAGGAATTTGCGGACGACGCGTTCGAAGCCGACGCGCTGGCCTTTTTTGATGCCGAGCTGGTAGAGGAATTCCACGATGCGGGTGCGGGAATCTTTGAATACGAGGGATTCGAGGCGCTGTTCCATTTCCAGCATGCGCGAGCCCATGATCTTGAGCAGGAAAATATTGAGGGCGGTATGGTCGCGCATCAGGGACTTCATGTCTTCGACGGTGAGGATGCAGACCTGGGTTTCCTCCATGGCGCAGGCAAAATCGCGGCGGGTATCCTCGCCGATGAGGGAAAGTTCGCCGAAGACCTCACCCGAATTGAGGATGGCTTTGGTGATCTCCTTCCCGGATTCGCCGTAGCTGCCGATCTTCACCCGGCCATCCGTCAGGAAGTAGATCCGGTCGGCGTGCTCGTTGGGCAGGTAGATGTATTCCCCTTTTTTGAAATGCTTATGGGCGTGTTTGTCCAGGTCGCCGCGCCCGATCTTTTTGGGGCAGAAGAGGCCTGCAACGTCAATATTTTCAAGGTACCAAAGGGATTGATTGCCGCTCATAAAGGCTTGTTTTTTACCTTAGTGTCAATTGGGATTCATACCATAAACAGTTACAATCCTACTTGGTTGAATCATTTGCCTTTAAGCGCCGGTATTTGTATTTTACATTACTTGAAAGCACCGTTCCCCAACGGGTTTAATCCTCATCGGGTTTGAGTTCCAGCCGTTTGATCAGTTCGTGGATCAGCGGGTTGTTTTCCCGCATGATCAGAAATTTTTCCTGGGGGGTCAGCAGTTTTTTGGGTTTGGGCGGCGGGGCAGCCTGGCGCTCTTCCACCACGATTTGCAGGTGCAGGTCCGGGTGTTGCAACTGATCGCGCAGATAGCCGAGCAGGTCGCGTTCTTCCCGGATGGCGCCTTCGGCCACTTTCCCCGAAACGGTTGCGACGATGGTCTTTTCCGCAAGGCTGAGCCTGACGTTGTTGAGGATGGCCTTGACGGAATCCTTCTCCTGTCCGGTGATATAGCTGTTCCAGGCGGCTTCGAGATCTTCCTGGGTGAGGTCTTTTCGCGGGGCGACCTTGATGTCGAGGTCTTCCTGCGCCTGGGCCACCAGCGCTGACATATTGATCAGCGATACGCCGCTCACTGCCTTGTTGATCTTTGCGGCAACGGGTTGTTGTGGCGGGGTTTCGGTGGGGACTTCAACCGGCTCAACTGCGGGTTCTTCTTCCTCTTCTTCTTCCAGCTCAACGACCACTTCGTCCGGCAACGGATATTCCCGGCCGGCCGGCGCCTCGGCTTCAACTTGTTCAGGTTCAATGGGTTCGGGCTCCGGAACCGGCTCTTTGGCCGGCGGCGGTGCGGCGGGGGCAGGGGCTGAATGGGTCAGGTCAGCCGTTTTTTTTTCCGCTGCGGTCGCGGGCGGCGTACCGTTTTCCGCTATATGGTAGGCTTGCTGCAGGTAGGCCATTTTGATCAGGCTCAACTCCACGTGCAGCCTTTTGTTGCGGGCCATCTTGTATTCCAGGTCGCATTCGTTGCTCAGGTTGATGGCGCTCAGGACCAGGCTTGGCGGCGTGGCCAGGGCTTGTTTGGCGTACCGCTCGGTCAGGCTTTCGCCGACTTCCAGCAGGATGGCCGTATCGGGATCCTGGCAGACCAGCAGGTTGCGCAGGTGCTCGGAAAGTCCGTTGATGAAAACCTCAGCGTCGAAACCTTTCCGCAGGATCTCGTCGAAGGTGAGCAGCATCTGGGCTGCGTCTTCCATCAGGATGGCGTCCACGATCCGGAAATAGTAGTCGTAATCCAGTACGTTGAGGTTCTCAATGACGTCCTGGTAGGTGATCTTCTTGCCGGAAAAGGAGACGATGCGGTCAAAAATGGACAAGGCGTCGCGCAGGGCGCCGTCGGCCTTTTGCGCGATGATGTGCAGGGCGCCCGGTTCGGCCGTAATGCCTTCTTTTTTGCAGATGCCCTCCAGGTGCGCTACTGCATCCGGGATCTGGATCCGCCGGAAGTCGAAGATCTGGCACCGCGACAGGATGGTCGGGATGATCTTGTGCTTCTCGGTGGTGGCCAGGATGAAGATGGCGTAGGGCGGCGGTTCTTCCAGCGTTTTCAGGAAGGCGTTGAAGGCCGCCTGGCTGAGCATGTGCACCTCATCGATGATGAAGATCTTGTACTTGCCCTGTTGCGGCTGGAAGCGGACCTGTTCGGTCAGCGCCCGGATATGTTCCACCGAGTTGTTGGACGCGGCGTCGAGCTCCGTGATGTTGAAGGAAGCGTTCTGGTTGAAGGCCAGGCAGGATTCGCATTCGTTGCAGGGCTCAAAGTCCTTGGTGCGGTTCTGGCAGTTGAGGGACTTGGCCAGGATGCGCGCACAGGTCGTTTTTCCCACGCCGCGCGGGCCGCAAAACAGGAAAGCCTGGGCGAGGTGGTCGGTTTGCAAGGCGCTTTTGAGCGTACGCGAAATGTGCTCCTGCCCGACCACCTCATCGAACCGGACCGGGCGAAACTTCCTTGCAGAAACGACAAAATTGCTCATCCCCTGGTTTTGTGCAAAGGTAGGAAAAATAGTCGTAAGTCCCCAGTCGAAAGTCGTAAGTGGTAGCGACGTAAAATCTTACGTCGCTAAATTTCACGTCGTCAAATTTCACGCTCCAAATCTTAATGCATATCCTTCAATAATCCCTGCCGGCCGGTCAGCCCTTTTCGAAACGTTGGCCTTCAATTCCCGATTTTCAAAAAAAAACATCGCGCCGTGCCCCGGTAAAATTAAAGAGTGCCGGATTTTTAGGATATTTATCCGTCAATCGAAGCCCATGACAACCCAATTCACCCTTCAGGCCAACCTGGTCGACCTGCACCGGCGGGAAATTCACCACGCCGAAGTTCGCATAAAAAACGGGCGCATCCAGGCCGTCCGCCCCTTGCCCGGTACCGGCGCCCATTACCTCATGCCCGGCTTTGTCGACGCGCATGTACACATCGAGAGCAGCATGCTCACCCCAGCCGAATTCGGCCGGATGGCGGTGGTGCACGGCACGGTCGGCACCATCTCCGACCCGCACGAGATCGCCAATGTGCTGGGGGAGGAAGGCGTGCTGTACATGCTCGACAGCGCCGCGCAAACGCCCCTGAAGGTCTGTTTCGGCGTGCCCTCCTGCGTGCCGGCCACCGATTTCGAGACCGCCGGCGCCCATATGGGGCCTGATATCGTGGAGCGCCTCCTCAAACGGCCCGATATCTATTACTTGTCGGAAATGATGAACTTCCCGGGCGTGGTGCACGACGTACCCGAGGTGATGGCCAAACTCGCCGCCGCCAAACGGACCGGCAAACCCATCGACGGGCACGCGCCGGGTTTGCGGGGGCAGGATGCCGTCAAATATTTCGGCGAGGGCATCACCACCGACCACGAGTGTTTCACCTATGAGGAAGGCCTGGAGAAGGCCCGCCTGGGCGTAAAGATCCTGATCAGAGAGGGTAGCGCCGCCCGCAATTTCGAGGCGTTGATCGGGTTGTTGCCCGGGTTTCCGGATCAGATCATGTTCTGCAGCGACGACAAACACCCCGACGACCTCGTCCGGGGGCATATCAACCAACTGGCCGCCCGGGCCGTGGCCAAAGGCTGCGACCTGTTCGACGTCCTGCGCGCGGCCTGCCTGCACCCGGTGGAACATTACCGCATGCCCGTGGGCCAGCTCCGCGAGGGCGATCCGGCGGATTTCATCCTGGTGGAAGACCTGCGCGAATTCCGCGTCCTGAAAACCTGGATCGACGGCGAGCTGGTAGCTGAGGAGGGCAAGAGCCTGCTGCCGCACCGGTCGTCGGGGGCGCCCAACCAGTTCAACACCGCCGCCAAAAAACCGGAAGATTTCCGGGTGGCGGAAAAAGGGAAAACGGTTCGCGTCATCCGCGCGCTGGACGGCGAGATCGTGACGGAAAGCGAAACCGCGCCCTTCCCGGCCGGCGGCATGAGCGATATGGAAACGGACCTGCTCAAGATCGCGGTGGTCAACCGCTACCGGACCGCGCCGCCCGCGCTGGGGTATATCCGGGGATTCGGGCTGAAAACGGGCGCCATCGCCTCCTGCGTGGCCCACGATTCCCACAACATCGTAGCGGTAGGCGTGACGGATGAGGCCCTGTGCCGCGCCGTCAACGAGGTGATCCGCAACCGGGGCGGCATTGCGGCCTGCGACGGAGAGGGTACCTGGTCATTGGCGCTGCCTGTGGCCGGCATCATGAGCCCTGGCGACGGCTACGAGGTGGCCCGGCAGTACGCCGAAGTGGATAAGGTGGTGAAGTCCCGGCTGGGGTGTGCGCTGAAGGCGCCGTTCATGGCCTTGTCGTTCATGGCCCTTCCGGTGATCCCGAGTTTGAAGATGACGGACCGGGGGTTGTTTGATGTGGGGGCGTTCGGGTTTGTGGAGGTGTTTTGTTGAATTGAAACGATTGATCGATTTTTCGATTGATACGATTGTTCGATTGATTCCCCGCTGCCGGCGGGTAGGATAGTTCAATTGGTTTGGCCATCGATTCCTCGGTTCTTCGATTCTTCGATTGATCGATTGATTCGATTGTTCGATTGTTCGATTGATTCCCCGCTGTCGGCCGGCAGGGATTCCTCGATTCCTCGGTTCTTCAGTTCCTCGATTCTTCAGTTCCTCGATTCCTCAATTTTTCGATTGAAACGATTGATCGATTGATTCCCCGCTGCCGGCGCTGGAGCAGGTGCTGTTGTTGAAGCGGTATAGTTGGCGGACGATCAAAAGTTATAAAAACTGCTTCAGGAGATTTATCCGATATTACGACGACATCAAACCGAGCCAACTTACCCGTGCGCAGATAGATGCCTATATTGTCCATTTGATCAAAACCAAGAATATAACTGAATCGCATCAGAACTTGAGGCACTCATTTGCTACGCATTTACTCGAAAATGGAGTGGATTTGCGGTATATTCAGGAATTGCTTGGGCACGAGAGCAGCAAAACCACGGAGATTTATACGCATTTAACCCACACTGGGTGGGCAAAGGTCAAAAGCCCGATAGAAGATTTGGATATTTAATTGAATGTAAGCCTTAAATTTTTGTCTGGGAGTTATTGCAAGAGAAAAAATAGCATTAACTTAGCCTGTAATAACTGAACCTGTTATGGCCTATATAGAAACCTATCGTACAATGCCCTTGCTTTTGGTACCACCGAAAGCAAGGGCATTGTGGCTTATGGAGATATCCCCGCACCACCGGGTATTGAAAAGCGACGTTCGGATTTCAATACCCGGTGGTACGGGGATACAATAGTTCGATAAAACTAAAAAATAAAAAAAATGAAAATACATACTATAATAAATGAACTTTTTAAATTCCTTACAGGAGGCAGCACCCCTGACAAGGACAAGGCTCTTATTTACAAATTTTTAGAAAGTGAAAAATCTGAACTTATAATCTGCATTGCAGGGAAGACTGGTTCAGGAAAGTCATCTTTAATAAATTTACTGTTTGCCCCAATTCCTCCACAGAACGTTCATCATGGAAAACCATCAACAAGAGAACCAAGAGAAATAGTTTATGAGGATGAAGACAGAGGTAAGTTTACAATCATCGACTTGCCAGGATTTTGTGAAAGTGTAGAGCATAAGGAAAAAATAGAAGATTACTATCAACGGTTTCTACCTCTTGCAGATGTAGTTCTATGGTTAACAAGAGTAGATGATAGTGCAGACGAGTGCGACCAAATTTTTTATAGAACACTAAATCCAGAAATAAAATCCAAAATTGTATTTGGAATTAGTCAACTTGACGCTGCACGAGGTGGTCGGTGGAACTACAAGTCTAACAAACCAAGTAAAAAGCAAATAGAAGGTATATATAATAAAATAATGACGATAAAAGACAATTTTGAAATAGAGGAGGAGGGCATAGAAAATAAGGTTGTTTGTTTCTCGTCAGACAGGCGGTACAACATAGATAAATTGGTGTATTCCCTGACAAAGTATGCGAAGACTTCTTCAAAGGTCGGATTGAAAATAACTCCTAAAATCTGATTGATATGATAGATAAAATAAAAAAATTCCTCGGAATTTCAGATAGCAAATCAAATCCATCAGACGGAGATGATAATGAACAGTATACCCCGGAAGAAATAGAAAAATTAAATTTAATCCGCTCTGAAAAATTTGATTACCAAAGTGAGGCTGATAAAATACAGATAAAAAACTTTTTTCAGAGGTTAATCGGTCTACTCAAAATTGAGGGTTGGACTGCACAGAAAATCGTTGATTTTATCAGAAAGTTTTTCTCAAAAAGTAATCGCCTACAGATTTGGAACGAATTTGCATATTTCATTCGAAAATTAGCCGGATTAACTGATTTCGATGATGTAGATAAAGAAATTGATAAAATATCTTAAAAATGGCAGCAAAAACAAAAGAAGAAGCAGAAAAGAGAATTAAGGAGGTAAGTATTGGTGTTTCAGCAGCCATGTTAGTTGCTTGCTTTACAGTATTGAATGAAAGCATTAACTTTCAAATTACCTCTGATACGCCGAGTATTGTAAGTATTGGTTATGGTATTATCGCTTTTGTAACTGCATTTTTGGCAATTGATATTTACGTTTTGTTTTTTCACAAGGCTGACGGGGTACAAACCTCAAAGGAAAAGAACAGTCTAACTTTCAGAATTTTGGCTTGGGTTTTAACAATTGCAGGTTTATCCTTGATTTTTGGGGGCAAAAAAATCTGTATATTCCAGCGAGAATTTAGTTTGTTTTGGTGTATTGCAATAGGGATTTTCGTTGCGTTCCGGTATTTAAGATATAACCAAGATGAAAATCCTAAAAGCCTATAAATAAAAATTCATCGAACAATGGATGTACGTCCAGGCTGCCGAAAGCCAACGCTCGAAGCCAACGCACGGCGGCACGGGCGCACATCCAACCGTTGTGTCCAATTAAATAGAAAAAAAATATGAAACAGTGCGAAAATTGCGGATACATATATTCCGCAGAAACCTACGAAGGGGCTGCTGCCGATTATGCAAGATACTGGATTCACAAAGAGAACCTTTTCCTGAACTGGTGTAACAACTGTTCAAATGTCATTATCTACAAACCAGGATTTTTCGGCAAAATGAAAGCTAAACACATATTAAAAGTAGAAGAGGTAATATTTAGTGAGATAGGAGCGATGAAAGATAGAAACGGAGGCTTTATTTCGCAACATTTTTTAAGGTTGATATGGGATTGTTTACTAATACAACAACCTAATAGTAATCATAATGAAATTCCAGAAGATGCCTACAAAACAGCAATCAACAAACTTTCGGGTGCTGTTGTAGGTTGGATGATGTGTATGCTTTTACACTATTTCCAATTAGGAGGAGTAAGATATTGGGAATTCTACAACCCTGAAACTATAACTAAATGGATTGAGAATTCTCAAAGCAACCCAAAGACGAAACAAATAGATGAAATTTTTAAACCATACGCCGCAAAAGTTTATAAATAAAATGGGATCGTAAATGAGCTATTTGAATATGGAAAGTGTCATTCTTAATTTAATTGCTGGATTTATTGTATTGGGAATTCAATTATTCTTTATTGATAGAATAATTAAAAATAACACTTATCGAAGAGAGCAAAAATTATGGACTCCATTTAGAATTATTTTTCTTCAAGGGATTTGCGACTATCATGATAATTTAATGGATTGTACAGAAAAATTCAATAAATCTATACAATCAAAGCTATCAGAGATAAGAAACAGAAAAATATTGACTCAAACAGATGTATTAGAAATAGGGCAAATAGTGGATAACTCAAAAGAAGATCTTGATGATTATAGAAAGGAGTTTTACTTCACTTTGCAGACCGTAGCTCCGAGTTTGCAACCATATGCAGGTGAGTATTGCGATGAGGTCATGTATTTTGAGTATGTAATCTCAACTTACATAAAAAAGACTAAAAAGTTATTTGACAATTTGGATATAAACAATGAAAATTCAAAATCGCATTTTTTAAATGGAGTATGGGTGATGGATTCAGCTTTGTCAATGTTAATTGAATTGAGACTGAGTAAGTATAAAGACCATTTTATAAAAACGGTTTGGAAAAAAGAAGGATTACATTATCATCAAGGTGATTTCTTGATTGAGGAGGAATATGCAAAAACTTTACAGATGGAAAGAGATGAAATAAAACTTGCTCAAATTCCAAGAAATTATCCGATTAAGAATTTCTTTGAAAGCGAAGAAGAATTTCAAGAAAGAGTAAAGAAAACTGGACACAACAAAGTGTAGCGGCCCATGCCGCCTAAAAGGCGGCACGTCAGCTACACGGACCGTTGAACTAAACCGCAAGCGGTAGAGTGCCTCGGGTAAAAAAATCAATCTGTTGGTAATCAATAAATAAGTCGGAATAAATGTAAGCGTCCGAGCAACTACAGGTCTGAGTCCCTGCTTGCCGCCCACTGTACGGGTAGCAGCTCCTCCAGGCGATTGATGGGGTGACTTCCGATGCGGATGAGTACGTCACGGAGCCACTCTCGGGGGTTGATATCGTTGGCTTTGCAGGATGCGAAGAAGCTATACATCATGGCGGCCCGCTGGGCTCCCTGATTGGATCCGGCAAAGAGATAGTTCTTGCGCCCCAAGGCTAGAGGACGGATTTTGTTCTCGATTTGATTATTGTCGATCTCAATGCGACCGTCACGCAGATAGTGCTCCAAGCGTGGCAGATGATTTTTGGCGTACAGCAGTGCTTTGCCTATGGCTCCTTTGGTAAGATTGTTGGCTTGTTCGGTGTGCACCCACTCTAGTAGTTGGTAGTAGATCGGCGCGGCCATTACTTTACGCAGACCAAGCCGCTCGTCGGGGGAAAAGTTTTCTTCGCGGGCGATCTGTTCTATTGCGTAGAGTCGTTGGATTTCCTCCAGGGCATATTCGGCTTTTTCGGGGTGGTTTTTTTGGGCTTCGAAGAACTTTCGCCGGATGTGGGCTAGACAACTAACTAGTTCCACATTGTGCTTTTTGATGTAGCTGCTATAAGCCGAGTAACCGTCGCTTTGCAACCTACCCATAAACCCACCCAGCGTTTCGTGCAATACATTAGCTCCCCGTCCACTTCGATAGGTGAACATGACATTCCCAGACACAGGGTTGCGGAACACCCACATATAACCCAGGTGGGTGTTGGTATTCGGTTTGCCTTTTTTCGACTTGCTGTCGGTACAATCCAGTACTTGTATTCTCGATTCATCGCCTTGCAGATAATCCGTGTTCAAAACGTCTTTTTGCAAGGCATCATAGAGGGGCTCTAGCAAGGTGCAAACGGTGGCAAACCAGTCGTTGATAGTTGATTTGTGGATGGTCCAACCAAAATCGCGTTTGAACATCCCGATCTGTCGGTAAAAGGGCAGATGGTCAATGTATTTGGCGATGATGAGCTGTACCAGCAGCCCCACCGCAGCGATACCTTTGGGGATCACCTGATCGGGCACTTCGGCGATTACGATTGCACCCTTTTCTTCCTGCTCCCCTTCGGGACGGGCGTATTTGGGACGCACATACTCGACGATTTCAAGGACGCCAGGGGTATAGTCTACCTTGCGCGTGACTTCTTCGCCAATTCGCACCATCCCACTGGTGTCCTCCTCCGGTTCGATGATCTGTCGCCGGACAGGCAAGTGTTCAGGTAGCTGCGTGCGGCCGGGATGCGCTTTTTTCTTCGTGCGTTCGTAGGTGATTTTCTCCGTTTCCTCCTGAGCAGCCCCAAGCTCGGGGCTATCATCCCACAGTGCCATCTGCTCAGGCTGGAAAGCAGGCACAAAGCGCTCGGATTTAGAAGCAAAAATCAGGCGTTTAAGCTGATCCAATTCATGGCGCAGCATTGCGATTTGACCATCTTTTTCGGCCATCGCTGCTTCATATTCCGCCTTGGATATTGTTGCTTCCATTGGTGTAAATATACTAAAAAGAGCCCTGTTTCAAGCTACTTTTTGATATCTTTTTCGACGTTTTACGGATTTAATTTCGATGCCTTCCAAAAGCAGTTGAATGTCAGTCCAAGACATTTCCAGCGTGTCATTTTCCGCAGCGGGCAGCTCGAAAGTCCCCTGCTCCAATACCTTGTACCAGACCACAAAACCGTTGCGATCCCAGACTAATAATTTGATGCGATCACGGCGCTTGTTCAGGAAAATGAAAACGTCGCCGCTCAGTAACTCATGCACAATGTGCGCCCGCACTAATCCGCTCAGGCCATTAAATCCTTTGCGCATATCGGTACTGCCACGATACAGAAAATAGCGCTGGAAGCCGGAGAAGCTAAACATGAGCACGATCGATTTCCACGACCAGTTGGGCAATTTCACGCGTTGATAATCCCGTGATTTCTAACTCCAACCCGCTGGGCAGGCTCAGCTTCCTTTTAGACACCTCCCGAACAGGCGTAAGCTCACAAAAACCGGATGACCCAACAGGCTCCGGCGTGTTATATTTTTTCTTCCAAGAATAGAAAGTGGGTATCTTGAGGCCATGGTCAGCGCAAAAGGCCGCCACGGTTTGGCCACTAGTCGCCTGACGGTCCAGAAATTGATTAATCCCTTCGCGTGTGTGTCGCATGGGTCGTTGCTTTGGTTAACGCAAAGATCAGGCGCGAGGAGGAGATCGGCAATATGGGCTTGCTCGGACGCTTACGGTATTGGGACAGCCATATACTGCCGCGATCGAGAAAAGAAAAAAGGCTGCCCGGCGTACTTTCGCCTGAAGAAGCGTTGAAGTTGGTTAATGCCCCATCGAACCTGAAGCACCGGACGATTTTGCAATTGATCTACGGGACGGGGTTAAGAGCATCTGAGGCGCTGCGCCTGCGGCTCGAAGATGTGGATTCCAAGCGGATGGTATTGCGGGTCCAAAAAGGGAAAGGGAACAAAGACCGATATGTTCCGATAACGGCATCGCTGTTGGAAGCCTTGCGGTATTACTGGCGGTGTTACCGGCCAAAAGTGTATTTGTTTGAGAGCGCCCAGACGGGCAGGGCCTTGACGCTGCGTACGGTGCAGGCAGTATTTCAAAAGGCCAAAGGGCAGATCGGGATCAGCAGGGCGGTGAGCGTGCATACGCTGCGGCATAGTTATGCTACCCATTTGCTGGAGGCGGGTGTTGACCTGATCGCGATCAAGACCTTTATGGGGCACGGGCATTTGTCTACCACAGCCAGGTACCTGCATATCGGGCAAACACATAAGAATTTGCCGGATCTGCTTTCAGGGATTACGCCGGGTGATGCGTCCCATTTTGAGGTTGCGGATATCCTGCGGGACCATCTGGCGGCTTATAAGGAGCAGTATTCGCTTTCGCATAGCCAACAAAAGGCAGTCCAGGCGATAATGAACTGTCGGACTTCGGCTTTAGGCGGGCATGTGGACAGTTGCACATCTTGCGGCTATGTGGAGATCTCCTACAACAGTTGTCGCAACCGGCACTGCCCGAAGTGTCAATGGTCGGCACAACAGCGCTGGATCAATAAGCGAGTGGAAGAGCTGCTGCCGGTCACTTATTTTCATTTGGTATTTACCTTGCCTCAAGAGTTAAATGCCCTGGTGAGCAGTAACGAGGCAAAGTTATACGGGCTTTTGTTCCATGCAGCATGGGAGAGTGTGAAGCAGTTGTGCAGCCAAGAGGAGTGGCTGGGCGCGCAAGCGGGCATGATCGCTGTATTGCATAGCTGGGGCCAGAACCTGTCTTTGCATCCGCACCTGCACTGTATTGTTCCGGGCGGCGGATTAGCCGCAGATGGTCAAAGCTGGGTAAGCAGCCATAAAAAGTGTTTTCTGCCGGTGCGGGTTTTATCCCGGGTGTTTCGGGGCAAGTTCCTGCATCAACTGCGGATGATGTATGGAGCAGGTGATCTGGATCTTCACGGTCAGGCCCGGCGCCTCGAGCCTAAAAGCGTATTTGGGCAACTGGTGCGCAAGCTTTATCAAAAGGAATGGGTGGTGTATGCCAAGCAACCATTTGGCGGACCGGCTCAGGTAATCAACTACCTGGGGCGATATACGCATCGTATTGCCCTCAGCAATGGGCGCATCCAGGCGGTGGCAGACGGTAAAGTCACATTTTCTTACAAGGATTACCGGCAGCAGGGCCGTCAAAAGAGCATGACGCTGGATGCAGTGGAGTTTATCCGGCGATTTCTTCAGCACTGCCTGCCGCCCGGGTTCCAGAAGATCCGCTATTACGGTATTCTGTCCACCCGCAACCGAAAGACAAAGTTGGCCGACCTGCAAAAAAGCCTGGATTATCAGCCGCCACAAATCCATCTTGGAATCGGCGGATTGTTGATGAAGGGTCAAAAACCAGTTTGTCCGGCTTGCGGCCGACCGGATATTGAGCGGGCCATCCTGCCGGGTACACTTTTGATTACTGCCGTCAGGTTTGATCCGATCATTCCTTGTCATGCGGGCCATATACATGGGCAGCGGGCGCCGCCTCACAGGCATCCGGGGGTTCAAAATGTTTAATGGTTCAGTTCGGGAACCGGAGATTCCGGACAAAATTCCTATTACCTGGAATGAAAGATTTTATGATTTTCGGACATTTCACTGCGAATGATCCATCAAACCCGATAAAAATGTTTGCTTTTCAAGTGCAACAGCCCTATTTTACAACCGGATTGTTGCGTTGCCTGGGAAGAAGGTCATGATGCGATCCCCATAGCCGCATCGGGTAAAGCGGCTCAGTCCAACTACGTGTATCCGCCACCTGCCAAAGTGCTTCGGGGAAAGCGGAGTTTTTTCGGTGGCGGCGTATGCACGGCTATAAGTTCTCTGCAAGCAAGCAAAAAAATAACCCTACCTATCAATTAATTTCAGAAAAAATCGGCAGGTTAAACTTTTTTAATTTATCTTTGTTAGTAAATACTAACTTACATTTAAATCATAAATTATGAATGGGAAAAACAATATTGCAATAGGCTTCATAACTATGGGGCTTTTTATGGCATACGGTTTCTTGCTAATCTATTTAAGAGACTTTGCTCCCAACGCCAAAGAATGGGCAGAATCTTATAGTATAGGAAAACATTTCGAAGCTCGATTAGCTCATGTACATGGTAACTTGTTTGCCTTTCTTAACATACTGATGGGATACTTGCTATTGCACTTCAAAGACAAAATTCAAAATACCAAGACTATTTCTTGGTTGGCACTTATGGGTTTATTGATGCCAATCGGAATACTTGCTGAGGTGTATCTCGGATTACCGCCTTATTTAGTTTTGTTAGGTGCGGTATCTATGACCATATCCGTAGTTTGGATGGGCATTTCTTTTTTGAACTTTAAGCCACTAAAAGAATAGGGGCATGAACACAAACAGAATAAGTATTTAAGAAGCTAAAAATCAGGTGAGCACTTTAATGAATGATGACTTTTTAAACTATCATAAATGAACATAACTGATAGACAACTTGAAATTATTGAGGCGGCAGGCAAAATAATGACCGATGCTGGGGTTAGCGGTTTGACTACGAAAAAACTGTCCAAAGAAATGGGCTTTTCAGAAGCCGCTCTTTACAGGCATTTTAGCAGTAAAGAAAAAATAATTGTTGCAATGCTTAAATATGTGGCTAAAATGATGGATGAGCGATACACCTTTTCTTTGTCAAAGAATGAATCCCCAGAGCAAAAATTCATTTTGATTTTTCAAGACCAATTTACCTTTTTTGCTCAAAATCCACACTTTGTAACTGCGGTTTTCTCAGACGGTCTTTTAGAATCCAGCCAAAATATAAACGAAACAATACTGAAAATAATGGCAGTAAAAGTCAAACACCTCAAACCAATAATTTCGGAGGGTCAAAATAAAGGCGTTTTTACAAATGTCATAGAGACAGATGATTTACTGCACATTATAATGGGAAGTATTAGGCTTCTGATGTACAAGTGGCGTGTAGCTAATTTCCAGTTTGACATTTCCAGAAAAGGAGACGAACTAATCAATTCACTATTAAAACTTATAAAATTATAATTATGAAAATATACACTATTTTTATTGCTGTGTATATTACACTATTGGCTACAAGTTGTGGAAACTCCCACAAAAGCCATACGCAAGAAGCTTTACAAATAGAGCTAAACAATGGGCAAAAATGGAGCGTAAATTTGGAAATGACACCCTATATTTTGGAAGCCGAACAAATACTATTGCAGTATAATGGCAACGATTATAATGCTCTTGCCGAGCAGTTGAAAAATAAAAATAGTGGGTTGATAAAGAGCTGTACCATGGACGGAAAAAGCCATGAAGAACTTCATAAATGGCTACACCCACACATACAATTAATAGACGCCTTGGAGGATGCGGAAAACAAAGAAGAAGCCGACAAAATAATTAGCGAACTAAAAGCGTCATTTCAAACCTATCACAACTATTTCCAATGAATATAAAAACAATTCATACAAGTGATAAAGAGGTTTCAGCCAAAGCCCTTTTCAAAGGTGACATTGGTACTGCAACTGCCATTCAATTACAAGAAAATGGAGTTTTAAAAGAACATATCACTAAAACCCCTGCACTTTTGTTGTGCATTGTGGGAGAAGTAATCTATGAAGATGAGACTAAAAAAATTGTCGAATTGGGAGAGGGAGATTATGTGAATATTCAGCCTAATATAAAACATTGGTTAAAGGGGCATTCTAATTCTCACTTAATCCTCTTGAAGTAATATTTGAAACTAAAATCAAGTACGAAGAAAGAAAGCCAGCAGAGAACAAAGGCTAAAACGGCAATAGCCCCTATGCGGGGCTACTGCGTTTAGCCAGACCGTTGAACTAAACCGCAAGCGGTAGAGTGCCTCGGGTAAAAAAATCAATCTGTTGGTAATCAATAAATAAGTCGGAATAAATAATAGATTTAGGTTGATTAGTTAACCAAAATCCGATTATTTATGACACCCTTACGTCGACGCATGTATGACTACATGCAGCTGAAGCATTTCAGCCACAGCACGATTAAATCTTACCTTTCGCATGTTGGGCAATTTGCCCGGCACATCAAAAAAAATCCGGAAGACTCGAGCTTAGAAGAAGTGCGGGATTATTTGCTGTACATGGTCAATGAAAAAGGATTTTCTCAGGCCTATATCAATGGGACGTATAGCGGACTGAAGATCCTGTATGAGGAGGTATTGGGCCGGTATTGGGACAGCCATATACTGCCGCGATCGAGAAAAGAAAAAAGGCTGCCCGGCGTACTTTCGCCTGAAGAAGCGTTGAAGTTGGTTAATGCCCCATCGAACCTGAAGCACCGGACGATTTTGCAATTGATCTACGGGACGGGGTTAAGAGCATCTGAGGCGCTGCGCCTGCGGCTCGAAGATGTGGATTCCAAGCGGATGGTATTGCGGGTCCAAAAAGGGAAAGGGAACAAAGACCGATATGTTCCGATAACGGCATCGCTGTTGGAAGCCTTGCGGTATTACTGGCGGTGTTACCGGCCAAAAGTGTATTTGTTTGAGAGCGCCCAGACGGGCAGGGCCTTGACGCTGCGTACGGTGCAGGCAGTATTTCAAAAGGCCAAAGGGCAGATCGGGATCAGCAGGGCGGTGAGCGTGCATACGCTGCGGCATAGTTATGCTACCCATTTGCTGGAGGCGGGTGTTGACCTGATCGCGATCAAGACCTTTATGGGGCACGGGCATTTGTCTACCACAGCCAGGTACCTGCATATCGGGCAAACACATAAGAATTTGCCGGATCTGCTTTCAGGGATTACGCCGGGTGATGCGTCCCATTTTTGAGGTTGCGGATATCCTGCGGGACCATCTGGCGGCTTATAAGGAGCAGTATTCGCTTTCGCATAGCCAACAAAAGGCAGTCCAGGCGATAATGAACTGTCGGACTTCGGCTTTAGGCGGGCATGTGGACAGTTGCACATCTTGCGGCTATGTGGAGATCTCCTACAACAGTTGTCGCAACCGGCACTGCCCGAAGTGTCAATGGTCGGCACAACAGCGCTGGATCAATAAGCGAGTGGAAGAGCTGCTGCCGGTCACTTATTTTCATTTGGTATTTACCTTGCCTCAAGAGTTAAATGCCCTGGTGAGCAGTAACGAGGCAAAGTTATACGGGCTTTTGTTCCATGCAGCATGGGAGAGTGTGAAGCAGTTGTGCAGCCAAGAGGAGTGGCTGGGCGCGCAAGCGGGCATGATCGCTGTATTGCATAGCTGGGGCCAGAACCTGTCTTTGCATCCGCACCTGCACTGTATTGTTCCGGGCGGCGGATTAGCCGCAGATGGTCAAAGCTGGGTAAGCAGCCATAAAAAGTGTTTTCTGCCGGTGCGGGTTTTATCCCGGGTGTTTCGGGGCAAGTTCCTGCATCAACTGCGGATGATATATGGAGCAGGTGATCTGGATCTTCACGGTCAGGCCCGGCGCCTCGAGCCTAAAAGCGTATTTGGGCAACTGGTGCGCAAGCTTTATCAAAAGGAATGGGTGGTGTATGCCAAGCAACCATTTGGCGGACCGGCTCAGGTAATCAACTACCTGGGGCGATATACACATCGCATTGCCCTGAGCAATGGGCGCATCCAGGCGGTGGCTGACGGTAAAGTCACATTTTCTTACAAGGATTACCGGCAACAGGGTCGCCAAAAGAGCATGACGCTGGATGCGGTGGAGTTTATCCGGCGTTTTCTTCAGCACTGCCTGCCGCCCGGGTTCCAGAAGATCCGCTATTACGGTATTCTGTCCACCCGCAACCGAAAGACAAAGTTGGCCGACCTGCAAAAAAGCCTGGATTATCAGCCGCCACAAATCCATCTTGGAATCGGCGGATTGTTGATGAAGGATCAAAAACCAGTTTGTCCGGCTTGCGGCCGACCGGATATTGAGCGGGCCATCCTGCCGGGTACACTTTTGATTACTGCCGTCAGGTTTGATCCGATCATTCCTTGTCATGCGGGCCATATACATGGGCAGCGGGCGCCGCCTCACAGGCATCCGGGGGTTCAAAATGTTTAATGGTTCAGTTCGGGAACCGGAGATTCCGGACAAAATTCCTATTACCTGGAATGAAAGATTTTATGATTTTCGGACATTTCACTGCGAATGATCCATCAAACCCGATAAAAATGTTTGCTTTTCAAGTGCAACAGCCCTATTTTACAACCGGATTGTTGCGTTGCTCAGGAAAAAGATCATGATGCGATCCCCATAGCCGCATCGGGTAAAGCGGCTCAGTCCAACTACGTGTATCCGCCACCTGCCAAAGTGCTTCGGGGAAAGCGGAGTTTTTGTGAGGGCGGCGTATGCACGGCTATAAGTTGCAGGCAACCAATAAATAAAAAATCAAAGAAAGAATAAAATGATAAATTGGTTTCAATTAGGAATAAACGCTTGTATCGAACCAATAACAAAGTATGATGGTATTGTTGTACTTGAATTTATTTCATGGATGCATAGAGAGAAAGGCGTGAAATCACTCCAAAATATTGCTGAATCAGAATTGGTTGACTATATCGCCAATTACCTCAATAACAAAAAAGAAGAAGTTTCATTAGAAAATATCAACTTGTTTCTTGGATATATAACAAAAAAGAATACAGTAATAGAAAAAGCAAAGAACCTCTTCGGTTTAGAAGTTTCAAAAAGCCTTGATGCCTTCTATTTTTCCTACTCAAAAGCAAAGTACTCATCACTAATTCTATACCCTCACGAACAAAGAAATCAAAAAATTCAGTTTTTTAAAAAATACAAAAAAGACTTAAATGGTCTCACTTCGCAATATCTAAATATATTTTATTCCGAGAATGACACCTTGAACAGAAGCGGTTATTCTATATTGAATTCTATCGGCAGTCTTGGCAAGCGAAATATCAGCTTGCCAGCTATATTGATTTGGGATACGAATAAAGGTGTTAATACAGCAGATGCCGTCCCAATATTGGATTTAGAAGATGAAAAGTTATTTAGATTAATTGAGAAATTAACCTTTAAAATTAAAAAAGGGCATTTTGAAAACGGGAGTTTATATTTTGAGGTAATTGAAAAAGAAATACGTATTTCAGATAAGGAAGTTAATGTTCTCAAAGAAGTAAAAGGATTGGTTGGAAATGGAGATACAAAAAAAGCACTCGACACATTAAACTCTTTAATACAAAATTTTTACCCAAATAAGGTAAATCAGATTGCCCTATTGGGAGATTTAAGAAGAAGAATTAAAGATGCTGACATAAATGGATTAATTCCAAAAGATGAAATTCTATATCATCAAAATAGATTAAATTATTCAATATTGAACCTTGTAGATGAGATAATTTATTCATAAAAAGAAGGCTGCCTGCAACACTGCGCCAGCGTCCATGCCCAGCAAAAGCTGGGCACGTCGCCGGCGCTAACCGTTACTATCCATTATAAAAAAAAATTGAGCATAGAATTGAAATTTTACGAACTAAGTCATATTGGAGAATTCCACGTCAATTATAATGAAGACTTCTTAGTTTCTGAAGAAGCTGGAAAGCATAGGCAGTTGATTGCAGTAATGGATGGCTGCTCAAGTGGAACAGATTCTCATTTTGCTTCAACGCTAATAGGGAAACTACTTAGGAAAATTGCAAAGCAAGAATCATATGAAGAATTTGCGAAAAACGTCACAAAGGAGCTTAAAGATCAATTGGAACAAGTTTCTCTGAAACTCTTCGAAGAATTGTCAAATATTAATCGGCAACTTGACTTAAGATCTGACGAAATTCTTTCAACCTTGATTTTGGGAATAATTGACACCACATCATCAAAAGCCGAAATTGTCATAATCGGAGATGGCTTAATACATGTGAACGGCGAAAATATAGATTACGAGAACGACAATAAACCTGATTACATAGGCTATCACCTAAACATGGATAAACATCTTTGGTATCAAACCCGAACTGAAAAATTAACTGTCAACGAAATAGAAGACATGACGATTTCTACCGATGGAATCCATACATTTAAAAACTTTGATGGCAAATCATATGACGAAATAGATCAAATAGGAATAATGTCAAAGTTTTTTGAAGACAAAAGGGAATTAGAAAACACTAATAAATTAAAGAAAACACTTATCGAAATGAAAAATCAATATGGTTTGATACCAAGTGATGATTTAACAATGATAAGAATTGTAAAAGAATAAATTGAACGGATAGTAACAACGCACCAACACCATTAAGTTAAGCCCGGCCCTTTTTAAAAAAAGCTAAAAACCAAAGATATATTTTCGCACGGGAAAAAATTCACAAAAAGGTGGATTAAAAATATTGAAAAAATGCAATAAGGTTTTCGGTGACCCTGATCCAGAATCACCCAAAAAACCTTGATTAAAATGAGGGCAGTTTCAGTTTTGAGGAAAGCCGGCATAAAAAATCACAGAGCCGGGCGATAATTTTTTTCATGGACATGCCGCTCGGTTCCCCGCATAAGTCGTCGTCGTGGCTCCTTGTTTTTATCCGGTCTGACGGGTTCAATAGTTTGAAGCATCTGGCGGAAAAAGCCCTTCAACCATTTTTTTATATCCTGGATAGGATGGAGCATGATTTTGACTAAAACCCGTTTGAGTAATCCGGCTGTGACGTTTCGATTGGGCTTGTAATTATGCAGGCGTTGCTTGTTAATCTTTTTGATTTCAGGAGCTTTTGCAGTGAAGAGTGCCGTTTGAATGTTGTACAAAATGAAGTGAGAAAAGATATCTGCCCAGCAATTATTGACGGTATAGGCGGAGAAATTGACAAGTTGGAAAAATGATTTGAGTACAAAGAAGCAGGATTCGATCCCCCATCTTTTCCGGTAAATTTCGCTGAAATAACTATGCTTGAAACGCTTGGTGTCTGTCAGCGTAGTTAGTAGGACTTCTATCTGGTCGTTGGGCAGAATTACCCGTATAAGACGATAGGTGATCGTGGTCTGCGGGGTGACCGTAATTCCTAATTCGTTGAGTACAGTTCTGGATTTATACGAGAGTTTTTCGGTTATGATTTGCTCTTTTTTACCCGAAGCAACAAACGCTATGATCGTTTTGCTGAACCCGACGGGCATACGGATGATGCAATGAGAGCCGTAATGCTGATGCAGAAAAGGGATGGTGTGGGAAGCATGCCCCCGGTCATAAACGGTGCAAACATCCTTGGGAATTTGAGCGATGGAACGCTGGGCAATCACCGTTTCGGAGACATATCGGGTATGGAACTGTGCTGCGGTAATGATTTGATTGAGCAGATCATAATGTGCCAGTAATCTGGTAGAAGGCACTCTGTTGTGCTGATTGCCGTGCCACCCAAACTCTTCGCCAAGCCATTTTTCATCAGGAAGGCGGAAACCAGTGCCATCAGCGGCCCAAAGACGCATGCCTTTCCAGCGTCGGACTTTAAAGAAGCAGTAAAATGAAGAGACCGAGAACATAAACATGTCCTTAAAAAATTTGGGAAGGAGCTTTTGTCGGGCTTGAACCAAAGCGCTTTTAGTCGGAGAAAATTGCCGGGCGTCAAGCCAGTCAAAAAATTGGTCAAGTTCTACGCGAAGCGTACATTTGAGGAGTGTAATATTGAGCCAGACAACTCGTTCCAAATGTAGGATACGAGTGCGAGTAAAATCTTTTCCAGGTCTGCGAAAGTATTGTTGAGGCGAGCGTTTGGCCAGGAATGGAAATTGCCGCATGGCTTCAAGATAAGCATGAAGGGAGGTGTTCATGATTAGTGGAATTTTCACGAATATCCTCCTTTTATGCTGTTTTTTAACCTGGTTGGGGGCTTAACTTCATGGGAATGAACCGTTGTTTGTTATGTGCAATTTGAACGATGAAAATTAAATATCAAACTATATTATTACTCATATTGACAGCTTCTTGCTCGCATAAAATGAATAAAACTACTGTGAAAGAATTTACAACTTCGAAATTTCAAGAAATCCATAATACTATGGTTGTTCCAGAATATATTGGTAGTACAATAAATTGTATCAATACAGCTTCACAAAGTAATTGGGAGGAACGAAATCGAAAAGTGGTAATTACTTATTTCTCAGAATTTTCGAGCATATATTTTTTCATTACAATAAGTGATAGGCAAATCTATTTTGAGACTTATAATGATACAGGAACTCCAAAACCCAATTTAATCTTCTATGCTCAGTCAATTGATTTAGATATCTGCGATAAACTTTTTGAATACTTCGATAAAATCAAGAACCATGAAGAATTAATAAAACTATCCAGTAGTGATAATAAAACTCTATCACTTGAAGATAAAATCAAACAAAACTTTGGAGAACAATTTGGTGGAGACAAATTTCCTTTAACGAAGAAAGAAACAAATTGGCTGGTACAACGATATCTCAAATTAATACGAGAGATCACTGAAGAAAAAATAAAATTTGATGAAACCCTAATTGCACCAGTATTTTACAATATGTGTAACTATGAAAAGGAATTCAAGAACTGGCGACTGAAATATCCAGAAATTAATGAACACAAATTGAATTATTGAAAAAAAGCACATAACAGGTGATATGAAATCAGACTTGCTATCGCTGCGTCCGATCTATTTTGGGGTCGAAACACTCATAATTCTTTCATTGATTATTATTTCCTGTAATGGTCAAAGTAACCAAGAGAAGAATGGCACAAATTCCATAACCATTAATCCAGGTATTACCGAAACCAAAATTCCACTTCCCGAAAATGGTTTTTATTGCGGTTTCCTGGATAGTAAAGGAAATTTATGGTTTGGAAGCCGTGGAAATGGAGTTTTTAAATTTGAAGGAAATTCATTTACAAATTACAATAAAGAAAAAGGGCTTTGCAGTGATGATATATCCTGTATATCGGAGGATAAAAATGGAAATTTATGGTTCGGAACACCAAATGGAGTTTGTAGATTTAATGGAAAAGGCTTTGAAAGTCTTGAAATTCCCAAAAGTGACACTTCAGGCGTTTGGCTTGATAAAGTTTATCCAATAGTAAATCCAAATCAAGTAATGTCTATTTTAGAAGATAAAAAAGGAAATCTATGGTTCGGCACTAATGGGGCAGGGGTATATCAATATAATGGAAAATCATTTATGCAGCACCTTTCGAAAATTGGTAAAACCTATGAAGATGGACAACAACATAATATCGTACTAAGCATAGTAGAAGATTTAAAAGGCAACTTATGGTTCACGTCTCTAAGCCACGGAGGAGTTAGCGTTTATGATGGAAAAGAATTTAAACACTACATCAATGAATTAAGCGATGATTTTATCAGGATTGCCTATTGTGACAGCAAGGGAAATATCCTGATAGGAACTCATGGTAATTATAATGGCGGGCTTGACCTTTATAATGGCAGGGATTTTAAAACATTTCATAAGACAAATGACGGTCTTTTAACCAATAATGTCCGATGGATATTTGAAGACAATAGCGGCGAATTTTGGATAGGAAGCGGAAATAGCCCACTCAGCGTATTTGACGGAGAACATTTTAGAAACTTTAAAGGAAATCAAGGTCGAGAATATGATAGAATAATATTTATCCTTGAAGATTCTGATAATAACATTTGGTTCGGAAACAGGAATGGCCTTTGGAAATTCAACGGCAAAGAAGTAATTGAAATGACACAAGCATAAAAGAAAGAAGGCCGTAGCGAACAAAGCATACAATGGTCATGTCGGCTAAACGCCGCCACTGGTCCATATGCACGCCACCGGACAAAATGAGCAGATTATGCATAAAATAATCATTACAGGCAGCAGTGGAAGAATCGGCCGTGCATTACACTGGAGGCTTTGCCGGAGCTATGCTGTTGACGGCATTGATATTTCGCCTTCCTCAGCTACCTCCAAAATTATTGATATCAGAGATTATGCCTCCCTGCCAGGCATATTCGAGGGTGCAGATACCATTTTTCATTCGGCCGCCCTCCATGCACCTCACGTTGGGATCTTTTCAGCAAAAGATTTCTATGATATCAATGTGTCGGCTACTGAAAACATATGCAAGGCTGCGTTAGAGGCCGGCGTTTCCCAGATTATCTTCACCAGCACTACCGCTTTATATGGATATGCAAATTATGGTCAGGAGAAAGCCGTTTGGGTGAATGAGCAAACGCTTCCGCAACCAAAAACCATTTATCATAAAACAAAGCTTGAAGCCGAAAACCTGTTAAAAGCATACGCCGGCAATAGATTGTCGATAAGCGTAATCAGAATGTCCAGGTGTTTTCCGGAGCCCGCCCAGATGATGGCCGTGTACAGACTTCACAGAGGAGTAGATTACAGGGATGTGGCAGAAGCCCACCTATTAGCCGGCCTGCTGAAAGAAAAGAAAAATTTTGACATTTACGTTATTTCGGGAAATACGCCATTTCTGGATTCAGACTGTCGATTACTGTTTGAAAATCCTGAGTCCGTTATTCGGGAACGGCACCCTCTGCTGGCCAAGGAGTTTGACAACAGGAATTGGAGGTTTCCGGATTCCATTGATCGGGTTTATGACTCATCTTATGCTGAGCAAATACTCGGTTGGCGCGCAAAAAGAGGCCCGCTTGAAGTTCTGAAACAGTTCGATAACGGGGATTTTGAAATACTGCCCCCTTTGTGAAGCTAAATCCATACTACTGGACATTTTTGCAAAAGGGGCAAAGACGGGGAGAGCGAGGGAGGGAGAGAGTGGGTGAAGGCATTGCTTTTCACCCACTCTCTCCCTCACTAAGTCTCCCACTCTGCTCATTTTGTCCAGTAGTGTGAGCTAAATCAATTAACTGACCGGCCATTGGGTCAGATGCAAATGGCTGATTGACAGCTTATAAGACAAAATTCATTCGTGAATTTCAAAAGCGGGCAAATCGGTTCGGCTAAATGATGAAAATGGAATGCATATGCACGACATTTACACCTCCGAACAACCGCACCCATGAAAACAAAATACGCTCCCGACCAAACCAACCCTCGCGGGCATACCGTCCGGTTCAACGACATGGAGATGTACTACGAGGAGTACGGAGCCGGGAAGCCGCTGGTGCTCCTGCACGGATTCGGCGGGTGTACGCAGAACTGGCATCCCTTTATCGACGAGCTCTCACAGCGCCGTCGGCTGATTGTGGCGGATCTGCGCGGGCATGGGTACTCCACCAATCCCGGGAACCGGTTCACACACCGGGAAGCTGCCGATGACGTGTTCCGCTTGCTCGAAAAATTGGGGATTGATACTTTTTCGGCGATGGGAATGAGCTCCGGCGGGATGGCCCTCCTGCACATGGCGACTAGCCAACCCGGTCGCATCGACGCCATGGTATTGATCAGTGCAACTTCCCATTTCCCCGATCAGGCCAAAGCCATTATGCGCAGGGCTTCATTCAACACCATGCCCCCTGACGTGCGGGAAATGTACCGGGCGTGTGCAAAACGCGGCGACGAACAGATCCGCCAACTCATAGCGCAGTTCAACGCGTTGTCCGAAAACAGCGACGATATGCATTTCACCGCGCAAGATCTATCCGCCGTTACAGCCCGGACCCTCATTGTGCACGGGGATCGGGATAATTTTTTTCCCGTTGAAATCCCGGTAAGCATCTATCGCGCCATACCGGATGCCGCATTGTGGATCATTCCCGGCGGCGACCACGTGCCTGTTTATGATCCTGCGATCCCGTTCGCTTCAACAGCCCTGCAGTTCCTTGACGCGTAAAACGGCACAACGTATTGTGATCTGTTTTTGACTTGATATTGGCTGTTTGTGCTAAATTTCATACCTTTGATGCCATCAAATGATCGCATAATGATTCATAAATACTACGAAGGAACGCCTCAAATAATCAATTTGTCAACCGAAATTGGCAGATTGCTGGGGGTTGTGGATGCTACACATCTCAGAAAACCCCAGACCGAACTTAGAAAAAAAAACAGGGTGAAGACTATCCGGGCGTCCCTGGCGATAGAAGGGAATACATTGAACGAAGATCAGGTTACCGCGATTATTGACCATAAACGCGTGATTGGCCCTTCCAGGGATATTAAAGAGGTAGAGAATGCGATTCAGGTGTACGACAGACTTTCGACCTTTGACGCCTTTTCGAAAGAATCCTATTTGGAGGCCCATCGGTTGTTAATGTCAGGTTTGGTGGACTTGCCGGGCCAGTTCAGAACAGGTTCCGTCGGCGTAATGCAAGGGGACAGAATAGCGCATTTGGCGCCGCCGGGATGGAATGTAGATAATTTGATGACAAACCTGTTCATCTATCTTAAACAAGGACAAGACAACCTGATCATCAAAAGTTGCGTGTTTCACTATGAGATGGAATTTATTCACCCGTTCATGGATGGGAATGGAAGGATGGGGCGATTGTGGCAGACCGTGATTTTAATGAAAGCAAATCCCGTGTTCGAGTATCTGCCGGTCGAGCAAGAGATAAAGAAGAGCCAGGAAGAATATTATAATGTGTTGAGTCAGTGCGATAAGGAAGGGCTATCCACAAAATTTGTTGAATACTTATTGGGCAAGATTAAGTTGAGTTTGGCCGAACTGGTGGACACCCAACGCGATAATTTTACGGAAACGGAGCGCTTGAACTATTTCCTGGACCAGATTGGCATGACAGCTTTCACCAGAAAAGACTATCTTAAGGTGTTCCCTAAAATCTCAACGGCAACCGCTACAAGGGATCTAAGAAAAGGCGTTGAAGAAGGAATGTTAATCAGGAAGGGGGCCGACCGGTTGACTAGCTATCAGAAGAAATAGATAGCTGAGCCCCCGCCGAACCTCACGGCAACACCTCACTGGGCAATATCCCGAACGCCTCCTTGAAACTCCTCGTAAAGTAGGACAAACTGCTGTACCCCACCTCTATGGCCACTTCCGATACGTTGCCGTGGCCCTTTTCCAGCAATTCCTTGGCGCGGGTGAGCCGGAACTCCCGGATGAGGTTGGTCGGGCTTTCACCGGTGAGGGCCTTCAGTTTGCGGTGCAGCTGACTGCGACTGAACGCGACGGCGCCGGCCAGGTCCTCTACGGAAAAGAATTCGTTGTCCATATTCTCTTCCACGGCTGCAGCCACCTTTTGCAAAAAGCGCTCGTCGGCCGAGGTGACGGCGATTTCGTCGGGGCGCAGCCGCCGGACCTCCCGGAGGTTGCCTATGCCCGCAAAGCGATCCCGCAATTTCCGGCGCTGTTCCACCAGGTTCCGGGCCCGGACGAGCAGCTCTTTTTCATCGAACGGTTTGGTGAGGTAGGCGTCGGCGCCCGTCTCGAGGCCCGCGATCTTGTGCTGCTGCCCCGCCTTGGCCGTCAGCAGGATGACGGGGATATGGCTGGTGTGCTCGTCGGTCTTGATTTTCTCGCAGAGGGTGAAGCCGTCCATTTCGGGCATCATCACATCGCTGACGATAAGGTCGGGCGTGTGTTCAAGGGCTGCGGTCAGCCCGATCCGGCCGTTTTCTGCCGTCAGGATCTGGTATTCCCCCTGCATGGTTTCGGCGATGAAGCGGCGAAGGTCTGGGTTGTCCTCAACGATCAGCAGCAAGGGATGATCGGACGGCGGTGTAGTCTCACTGCCGGAGATTTCGGCCCCGATCGGCATTTTGGCAAAAACGGGGAGGTTGTCGCTTTTTGCGCCGGTCGCTTCAACGGGTGCGGTCGCGACCTCCCGGCTGTCAAACGCCTCTTTTGATACGGGCAGGCTCACTTTGAATGCCGTGCCCTTGCCGGGAGCGCTCTCCACGCTGATCTGGCCGCGATGCAATTCCACAAGCTCCTTTACGAGGCTGAGGCCGATGCCGGTCCCTTTGTCCTCGGTGCCTTCCACCTGGTAGAACCGCTCAAAGATCTTATCCAGATCCTCCTTTGAAATGCCGGGGCCGCTGTCTGCTACGGTGATCTTGAGCCGGCCTTTTTCCAGCGCCGATTTCACCGATACCATGCCTTTTTCGGGGGTGTATTTGAAGGCGTTCGAAAGCAGGTTGACGATGATCTTTTCCAGTTTGTCCTTGTCAAAAAACGCAAACTGACCCGCTTCCGGGAATTCGGTTTGAAAATGGATCTGTTGCCGCTCGGCCAGGCTTTCGAAACTGAAAACCATGGCCCGCAGGAACGGCACCGCATCGTATTCGGCTACCTGGAGCTTCATGCTGCCGTTTTCGAGCTTCGACAGGTCGAGAAGCTGGTCGATGAGCTGCCCCAGGCGTTCTGCGTTGCGGCGCATCATGCCGACATGGCGGGCCGGCAGGCTGATGTTTTCACTCCCGGCTTCGTAAAACACCTCCTGGTCGCTGGCCGGGAGTTGCTCCTGCGCTTTTTTCAACGGGCCCAGGATGAGCGTGAGCGGAGTGCGGAATTCGTGCGAAATATTGGCGAAAAAGCGGCTTTTTACGACATCGAGTTCCAGCACGCGTTGAGCGTCGGCCTTGGCTTGTTCATTCAGGTGGAGTTTGTACGCCAGGCCGAGGGTATAGATGACCATCAACCCCATCTGACTGACCGGCCAGGGGTTGAAAGGCAGATCCAGCCCATTTTCTTGCCAGAGGAAACCCAGGCCTGAAAAGAAACACAGCCAGACCGCGCCCGCTCCAAAGATCCTGGTCAGGCGCCCAGGCAGGAAAAATATCCGGATACCGAGCAAAAGGACACTGGCCATAGCAACAAAAAAGATCATCATAAATGGAAAATCCCATCCCGCCGCCAGGTTGACCAGCGAACCCGCCATGGAAAAAAGCATGATGCCGGTCAAGGCCAGCATGGCATTGTCCAAACGCCGGGAAAGCCTGCGCAACCCGGTGAAGGACCGGCCGAACAACGTGAAGAAGACAAAGAAGATATGCGTCAGGATAACCCAGAAGTAAAGGGCCAACCGGGGTCTCTCCGGTGTGAATGCGGTGATGAACAGGCAGTCCGGGTGCAAGAGGGTATAATGCACCGCCAACGCTGCTGCAAGCATGCCGAAGAGGAGGTAAGACCAATCCCGGACAAAAAAATAAAAGAAAAAACTCAGCACCCCCAGGATGCCGCTGACGCCGATGAAAAGGAAGATCCGGCTTGCCCAGGGCGCCGTGTTCAACGGTAAGGTCATATTCGGGGCCCGCAGTTCGGCGGACAGGTTGACCGGGTCGCCCTGCACGTTTTGCACCCGAAGAAAAACGTCGAGGCTGTCGCCGGCCGGCATGGAAAACCTTACGGCGTTCACCCGCGCGCTCTCATCAAATATCTTCTCGCTTGCCGGCACCAGAAAGCCCGTCCGGCGGTGTTGCTCCTCTCCGTTTTTTGAAAGGAACCAGGCATCCATCATTTGGTTTCCCGCAAGGTATTCAAACAGGTTTTCCACCTGGCCGTGGTTGGGATCCTTGAACACCAGCAGCCAGTCGTTGAGGGAATCGCGGCTGGTCAGGGAGGCCTTCAGCCAGAATGCCATTTCGTCATTCGACTCGAGAGATAGGCGCTCCATCGGCTGAAAACGGGGCAGAAAGGCAGGTTGGGTAACCTCATCGAGGGTGCGTTCTCCGGTGCTGTCTATATAAAGCAAAAAACGGCCATCCAGCGGGATGACCTGCCGGATGGCTTCCAGGTTGAAATAGCTGCCGGACTGTGCCCAGACCGGGTTTCCAAGGAGCAGAAGGAAAAAAAGCTGTCTGATTTTCATGGCGCCACCGGGTTTTATGGCTGCTAAATTTAATAAATAACCTGTAATATGAATCATTTTGCTTCCTTGCGAGAAATTATTCTGGAGGTTGGTATTTACAGCATCCCGTGGTTACCGGTACCAACCCGGAAAGCGATCTTTTGCAAAGGCCGCAATTTCCTCATCGGCCGGTTCCGGTTTGCGGAGCAGTTCGTTGTATTCAATATTGAGGTTGAGGAAGGAAACGATTTCCCATTTGTCTCCATTTTTCACCAGGAGCGAAGTGGCCAGGAGTTGGGGGTAATCGGGCGCCTTCTCCGACCCCTCCCGGGTACTGACCAGGGCATGGACCATTGCTACGTCGGGTTTGACAAAGCGGACATTGTCCACTTTAAGATCCATGTAATGCGTTTTGAAAACGCTGTCGAAAAGCCCTTGATGCGCCTGGGCGTTGACCTCGGGTGTGAGATGGGGCATATACATTCCGGTCCAAACCACAATAGAATGGTCGGCGGCGAACTGGGCGGCAAATTGCTCCCCGCTCTTGTTGTTCCAGCCATCCTGTATGCCATGCATGACCTGGCGGATGGCCATTTCATCAGGGGATAATTCGCTCTGGGCTGTCAGGATATTTGAAAAAGCGATTGCAAATAAAATGGTGAATGAAAAAGTGATTGTTTTCATGGTTTTGAAAATTAAACAGTTATGCAAATTGGTTAGAATATGGTAAAATCAAGCAGTTGTGGCGGTTTTGGACACCGTACGGCGGCTACCAAACAGCTCCGATGAGATCAGGACGTGCGAGGCCAGCAACAGTACGTTGTCGATATGGGCCAGCAGATCAATACGAGGCATGCGGCTGAGCGGGAAACAGACCGCGCCGATACAGAGCAGCGCCCCGGCCAACCGGCTTACCTTTTTCTTCCGCAGCAACTGGATGCCCAATACCAGCAGACTCAATGGGAATAAAATGCCGGGAAGGAAAAGATATACTATCGTCGGCACACCGATCTGCGCGTGCAGTTGACTGCCGGCGTCGAGGGTTTCCAGGCCCATCGCCTCGGAATAAATACCGTCCACGCCGAAGTTGTTGCCGCCGATACAAGCATATACGGCTACCACAAAACCGAGAACGGCATAACGCGGCAGTTCGGCTTTCAGTTGGTGGAACATGCCCTGGAAGGCAAAAATCCAGCAGGTGAAGGACAATACCTGCAGCACGCCGGCAGAAGTGGTCACTACACCGTTGCGCCAGAAGAATTGTGCGATGGCGATGAACAGCGGCGCCAGTACCAGGGAGAAACCCCAGATGGTTTGCTGCAATTTTGTGTTTTGATTTTCCATGCGTCTTGTTGTTTTTTAAAATTAAGGGTTGCAGGCATAAAGACTTTCAATGGCCCGTGGCATGCCGGAAAAATGATTGCCGATCGCCTCGAAGTAATGCGAGCAGGTTTCGCAGACCAAAGTCGCCAAGGAGAATCCGATTAAAACAAGCGCGAGAATGGCGACGGCGTATATCATTCGGCGGCCCGGTTGTTTCATTATCAATTGCATGTCATTTAAATTTTGAGGGTTAAGGAGCTTGTTGACGATGCAAAGATGGGCGCCGCCCGGGCAGGTTTGTTTTCAACCTGGTCGCCGGGATTTTAACAATAGTCGCACAGGGGAGATGATGCGACAACGGTGCAATGAAATGATACCTGAATGAAAATATTGATCATAGGTGTGTCGAGTCACTCCTGTTTACGTTGACTTCAAAAACCGACTATAATATCAACCGGCTCGAAATTTTGGATGCTTCCATGAAAGCGTGCATTGCAGCGGTCTTAGCGTATTTAAACACGCTTCCGGAATTTGAATTTGATCGGGAAAAAATAGACGCAGTCTTGCCGTTTTACCGGAATGGATAGAAAACCCGAATAAACTCAAAGTCTTGTAGTTTTTTTGAAATTCAACCGACTAACAGGGTAAATTGAATTTCAAATGAAAGCTCCAACGAACGAAAATTTCAAGATTCCCAAGGGAACAGGTCTTTTATTGGCCATTGCATTGACATCGGTAATGGCCCTTACCGTATTCGCTTTATCTAATAATTTTGTGGTAACCGTCGCTGCATCAACTCCTGTAGGTGTCACGCTGGGTATTGAGCTTGAACAGCGGTTCCGCGGGGGGGAAAGAAATTTGAGCTCAAGAACGGCAAAAGTTCTGCTGGGTTTGCTGCTTTTGGGGATAATTTTATTCTTTGCCATTATTTCTTTCCTGAAATTTACATAAATCTGCCGGCTTTAGAAGTGGATAAGACAAGCGACATAGAAAGAGAATTTATTGAAAGGGTGGATCAGCATCAGGGGATCTTGCATAAGATCTGCTTCGTATATGCAAAAAGCAATGCGGATAAGGAGGATTTGTATCAGGAGATCATTTTGCAATTGTGGAAGTCCTATCCATCATTCAAGGGGGAATCCGGATTTTCAACCTGGATGTACCGGGTGGCCCTGAATACAGCCATCACCTTGACCAAAAAACCCGGGATGGTTGTTGCAAACGCGGCCCAATATGCCGATACCTTCGATGTGGAAAAATCAATGGAATCGTCTGAAGATATTAAAACATTGTACCTTGCAATTGCTCAATTAAGCAAAGTAGAAAAAGCAATAATCCTTTTGTGGCTTGAAGAAAAATCGTATGCTGAAATCGCTGAGACGATCGGGATCACGGTAAAAAATGTGAGCGTTAAACTGGTGAGAACCAAAAACAAACTTGCTGAAATAATCGAAAAGCTTCAATGAAATGGAAAGTGTTGACCTGGAAAAATATAAAGCCGTATGGAAGAACGAAAAAAGCTTCGATGAAAGGCGTCTTTCGGGAAAGGAGATTTCCAAATTCATGCAATCATCATCAAAAAGCATGGCCGGGTTTTTTAGAACCGGATTGATCATGGATGTTTCCTTTAAAGTGGTCCTGCTGATGGCTGCTTTCGTTCTTTTCTTTTTTATTTCGAACCAGGGTTTATTGAATTTAATGAACCTGGCTGTTGCGATACTCACTGCATCGGGGCTGTATTGGCAAATAAATTCCCTTATGAAAATATCGTCTTACGATGGAGTGGGCAAAAATGTTTTAGACCGGCTTCGCGGCTATATTGATTTCTATCATAAACATTATATTTATTCAATATATGTTAGCGCGTTTTCAAGCACCTTGTTCTTTTTGATCGGGTCCGCTTATTATTTGAGATTGAAATACCGGGAAATTCCTGACTTTCAGATAGATGATATTGCAGTTTTGAGCATAGGCGTCCTATTGAGTTACGGATTAAGCGCGGTTGTTCAGCTCAGGCATGGCCATTTCAGGATAAAGCAATTGGAAGAATGTCTGGTGGATGCGGAAGAAAACGCGGTCAATACAGAACGCATTAGAAACTACCGTGTAGTCCGCAGGAGGAATGCCGTCCTGTTCGGCATTGCCCTGATCGTCGGCGTGATCTTGCTTTTGTATCTGATTTCAATGAAAATAATCTGAAATAAAATGAACAACATCGGTCTTTTACTCTTTGTATTGGGAGGAATCTCAATCTTGATAGCCAGTTATCAGTTTGTGCAGGGTACGGCTCTCTGGGGCAGTTTCAGCGTATTTTATGCACTCGTGTTTTTTGTAACCGGATGGTTGAATTATAAGAAGAAAAAGCAGCGTGAGTCATGATCTTGAGAATCATTATTTTCCTGGTATTGAATTTTTCTGCGCTTGCAGTCGGCGGGCTATTTACCATTAAAGGCGTAACTTCGGATTGGTACGGATCACTGGACAAAGCGCCCTGGACACCTCCGGGATGGGTGTTCGGTTTTGCCTGGACGACCATCATGATCTGCTTTTCGGTGTACCTCGCCTATCTCTGGCAAAACATCGAAAACCGGAAATTATTGATCGGATTATACGTATTGCAACTGATCCTGAATATAGGCTGGAACCCTGTCTTCTTCTATTATCATTATGTTTCAGCGGCTTTGGTCATCATCGCAGGGCTTACGCTGCTGATCGGATTCATGTTTTTCTTTTACCGGTCTGAATTGCAACTGAAATCGGCCCTTTTGCTGCCCTACCTGGTCTGGCTGCTGATTGCGACTTCCCTCAACGGATATATCCTGCTAAAGAATTGAAAAGCGCAGACTATTCCGCCAATTTAACACTGTATTGATACGGATTGCTCCCCGGCGATCCCTGTTGCCGTTTAGGTAAACGCTCGAACAGGCCGGTGGAAAGCATCTTTTTCTGGAACCGGCTGCGGTCCAGTTTCGTCTCCA
Organism: Lewinellaceae bacterium; assembly: GCA_020636325.1. Lineage (GTDB taxonomy): Bacteria > Bacteroidota > Bacteroidia > Chitinophagales > Saprospiraceae > JACJYC01. The sequence goes on along the minus strand of JACJYC010000013.1, from coordinate 20,849 downwards.
GTATCGATTCGTGGAGCTGGTGGAGCTCCGGCATGGTGAATTGTTCCGGCAACAGCTTGTAAGTGATCTCTTCCTGTTTGATGTCTTCCTTCAGGCGGTTCCGGGCTTCCAGTACAATAGCCCTGTGATCCATCCACATGGCGGGCAACTCATCGAAACCGAACCAGCGGAAATCCTCATCCAGGTTGCTGACGGCCGGGAAGGTATGCCGGATATCGACCAGGGAGTAGTACGCCAACGATACAAACCGGGCATTCAACCAGGAATCCCTGCTCCACTTCAGCCCGTGTTTTTCCAGATAGTCCTGCCATTCATCCGTAAACCGGCGATTGCGCTCACCGAAGACCGCCAGGAATTTCAGGTGGGGGTCGACCAGGCCGGTGCGGTCCTTCAAGGTCCGGGTCGCCGCCTCAACCACCGACTCTTCCCTGCCGACGTACCCGCCCGGCAACAGCCACTTCTCGCCGATCTTCAGCAACAGGCACTTGAGCTGGTTATCCTCGTACCCGATGATGACCAGGTCGACAGACAGGTTGGGCAGAAAGTAATCGGCGCCCCGTTCCAGGAATTGTTCGATGTTCATGCGGCAAAAATAAATATTTGTGGCGAATTGCCACAATCAATTATTCTTTTTCCTAGATTTGTGTCAGAATGTCACAAACAACTTTAAACGCATGAAAAAATTCCTCAAACGGACCTTGATCGTCCTGGTCTCCCTCCTCGTACTCCTGGCGATTGCCGGTTTTGCCGGCTGGAAATACCTGAAGGCCACTTTCCTCGATTTTGAGGATGACTATACCGAAAATACGGACATCAGAGCGGTCTCCGTGGACGGCTACACCTTCCTTGACCGGAACGGAAACGGCAGCCTCGACATCTACGAGGACGACCGCCGCTCCATCGATGAACGGGCCGAAGACCTGCTTTCCCAAATGACCGTCGAAGAAAAGATCCACCTGCTCAAAGGGTCGGGCATGGCGTCCGGTATGGGCATGGTCAAGCCGGGAGAAGGTATCGCGGGCGCTGTGGGCACCATCGTCCCGACGCCTCGCCTGGGCATCCCGACGGTCTATTTGTCTGACGGTCCTGCCGGGCTGAGAATCCAACCCAGCCGCAAGGGCGAAGACCGGACCTACTACTGCACGGCTTTCCCCATCGGTACCCTGCTGTCTTCCACCTGGAACACGGACCTGGTGCAGGAAGTCGGCACGGCCATGGGGAATGAGGCGCTTGAATACGGGATTGACGTGATCCTGGGGCCGGGCGCCAATATCCACCGGCATCCGCTTTGCGGCCGGAATTTTGAATACTACTCCGAAGACCCGGTCCTGACCGGCAATATCGGGGCGGCTATGGTCAACGGCATAGAATCCAACGGGGTCGGTACGTCCGTCAAGCATTTTGTCGCCAACAACCAGGAAACGAACCGGAACTTTGACGACGCCATCATCTCCGAACGGGCCCTGCGCGAGATCTACCTCAAAGGGTTTGAGATCATTGTCGGGAAATCCCAGCCGTGGACCATCATGTCCTCCTACAACAAGGTGAACGGAACCTATACCTCCCAGAGCAGGTACCTGCTGACGGATATCCTGAGGAATGAATGGGGCTTTGAAGGCCTCGTCGTGTCCGATTGGTTCGGCGGACGGGACGCCGTGGCCCAGATCAGCGCCGGGAACGACCTTCTGGAACCGGGCACCAAAAAACAGTGGAAAGCCCTGATCAAAGGCCGGGAAGACGGGACATTGTCCATGACCGACATTGACACGTCCGTGAAGCGGATCCTGAAACTGATCCTGGGGTCCAGGAAGATGCAGAACTATAAATACGGGAACAACCCCGACCTGAAGGCGCACGCCGCCATCACCCGGGCGTCGGCTTCCGAGGGGATGGTATTGCTCAAAAATGAGCAAACCCTGCCGATACAGGGAGCGAAAAACGTGGCCCTGTTCGGGGTGACCTCCTATGATTTTATCGTGGGCGGAACGGGCTCCGGCGACGTCAATGAGGCTTATGTCGTTTCGCTGGAAGAAGGGTTGAAAAATGCCGGTTTCAGCATCAATGAAACGGCAAAAAATGCTTTTGAAAAGCATAAAGCGGCCAATAAGGAAGCATTTGTCCGGCCGGAAGGGTTGGCCGCCATGACCCACCCGTACAATCCGCCGCAGATGAGTTACACGGCGGATGAGGTGAAAGGCATTGCCGCCGCAGCAGACATAGCCGTACTGACCATCGGGAGGAACAGCGGCGAGGGCGGCGACCGGGTAGAGGCGGACGACTTTCTCCTGTCGCAGCAGGAAAACCAAATGTTGAACCAGGTCTGTCAGGCCTTTCACGAAGCCGGCAAGCAGGTGGTCGTCGTGCTGAACATCGGCGGCGTGATCGAGACCGCTTCCTGGAAAGACCAACCCGATGCCATTCTGCTGGCTTGGCAAGGCGGCCAGGAGGGCGGAAACTCCGTTGCGGATATCCTCAGCGGGAAGGTCAACCCCAGCGGGAAACTGCCGATGACTTTTCCCGTCCACCTCAGCGACCACGCCTCCAACGCCAATTTTCCGCTGGACGGTGAGCCGTTTAATATGAGGACCATGCTGTTCGGCGGCGAAAAAGCGGAAAAGGATAAAGTCCGGAACAAGGACTATACCCGCTACGAAGAGGGCATTTATGTGGGCTACCGGCATTTTGATAAAGCGGGCCTGGAAGTATCCTATCCGTTCGGGTACGGGCTGTCGTACACCAGCTTCGGGTACGGCGATCTGGCGGCGGTGTTGGAAAACGACACGGTCAAGGTTGCGGTATCCGTTCAGAACACGGGCGCGCAGGCGGGTAAGGAAGTGGTACAGATTTACGTTTCAAAGCCCGGTTCCGCCGTTGACCGCCCGGTCCAGGAACTGAAAGCATTCGGTAAGACCCGCAATCTGGCGCCTGGGGAAACCGAAAATCTCGTATTTGAGATCCCCGTTTCGGAATTGCGCTATTGGGATGAGCAGCGTGCCGGCTGGAAACTGGAAACCGGCGTCTACACCATCAAGGCCGGCGCCTCTTCAAGGGATATCCGGTCTTCCGGTGATGTCGAAACCGGGGATTCAGGAACACTGCAATAAAACTGCCTGAATTGAAGCGTAAACAAGCAAGAAACCGCAAGCTTCCGCTTCAAATCAGCTGTTTTGTTGGCTTCAAAGGATTTCCTTCAGGGCAATCAGGCTGCCGATGACCGGAAGGTCCCTAACACGAATTTTTCCTGTTTTTTTACCACAAAAGAAACAAAAGGGCACAAAAGTTCAAACATGAGTCATCCCAAATTTTTACACTGAAAGATTTTTGACCACGACTCATCCCGCCTTGCGGGACAAGTTATGGTTCAATAAAAAACATTTCGTGCTTACCGTGTTACAAAATCCGGGATGACTCATGTGGGTTTTGTTTTCTTTTATGACTTTTAGCTTGCCAAGCGGTACGCATGGCGGTTCAAAATAAAATCAATGGTACCCGGGATATTCGTGATTTTCGGCTGTTTTCCTGACTCCCCCTCGGGAGAAGCAAGCAAAAAATGGCCATATTCTTACCTTTTTTATTGATCTTCGTCCGTTGGCCGGTATGATAACCATCATGTCCTTCATACCACTCAGGATGCAGCCTTCATCTTCTCCATCTTGTGAAACTGGAAATACGAAAGCGCCAGCGGTATGAAGAAAAGGAGCGGAAAGATCACCTGGAACCCAAATCCGTCCACCGCCCAATTGCTCACGGCTGCGCCGATGAAATTGAAGGAAAATCCGGCGTAAGCCCACTCCTTCAGTCTGGCCGGCACAAAGGGCAAAACCAGCCCGAACGCGCCGATGATGCTGAAAATATTGGCCATCGGGCCGAAATAAGGCGGGTAACCGTAATGCGCCATGGCGGCTTTGGAAGTCTCAGAACCGAAAAAAACGATCGTCATGATGCCGCACCAGAAGAAGATAATGCTTGTCGCTATCCAGAAGATGATCTTTGACTTTTTCATTGTAATGCAATTTAAAAGGTGAATCGGGTGTGGATTAAATCCGATATCACAAAGATACGACTGTCAGCAGGCGATGCGTGAGAGATAAATGCGACAGGTTAGCAGGCGGTTTGCGACAAACTATCGGTAATTTGCTTATCCTTTTTTATCTTTGGTATGGACTTGTAGGATGTATGGCCCGTATGCGGGATCGCGCTGTTGGACTATTAATATTCATTGCTGTAACAACCAAAAAACAATCGTATGGCCTTACTGAAAAAGCTGATTTATGCCCTGGCCCTGGTGATCGGATTTTCCGCAATTGGGTCGACCCAGGGGATGGAAAGTCAATTCGACAAAATGCTCGGCGGGATGTTTCCGGCATCGGAACCGGGCGCCGCAGCCCTGGTCGCTATCAACGGCAAGATCGTTTACCAGAAGGCATTCGGAATGGCCAACCTGGAACTGGACGTAAAAATGGAGCCGGATATGGTATTTGAGATCGGCTCCATTACCAAACAGTTTACAGCGGTTGCGGTATTGATGCTGATGGAGCAGGGTAAACTGAGCCTGGACGACGACATCACCAAGTACATCGCAGATTATCCGACCCACGGCCACCATATCAGCATTCATCATTTGCTGACCCATACTTCGGGCATAAAAAGCTACACCTCCATGGAAAACTGGCCGCCGGTCTGGAGGCTCGATTATAAGCCGCTTGAGCTGATCGATTTTTTCAAGAACGAACCCATGGACTTTGAGCCGGGTGAAGCCTGGTCGTACAACAATTCGGCGTATTTTATCCTGGGATATGTGATCGAAAAAGCCTCGGGCCAGCCTTACGGGCAGTTCATCGAAAAGAACATCTTTGAGCCGCTCGGCATGAAGTCGTCGGTTTACGGAAGCACTTCCGAGATCATCAAAAAAAGGGCCTGCGGTTATCAGAAAAATGAGGGCTATATCAATGCCGAATTCCTCAGCCTTACGCAGCCCTACGCCGCCGGGTCGCTCATGTCGACCGTTGGAGACCTGTTCATCTGGAACAGGGCCGTCCGTTCCAATAAGCTGGTGAAGAAGGAATCCATTGACCTGGCCTTTACCAATTACAAACTGAACAACGGGAATGAAACCAATTACGGGTACGGATGGGGCATCAACGAAATCAACGGAAGTCCGACTTTGGAACACTCCGGCGGCATATTCGGCTATGTGACCAACTCCATTTATCTGCCGGACGAAGATGTTTTTGTCGCCTTGTTTTTGAACTGCGATTGCAATGACCCTGGGCAGGTTTCGACCAGAATGGCCGCCATTGCGATCGGAAAACCCTACCCCGACCAAACATCCTGGATATCCGTTGAACCCGATGACCTGAAAAAACTGGTGGGCGTATACGATTTCGCCGACGGGTCGTCGAGAACCGTTACCCTGGAGGGCAATCAATTGTACAGCCAGCGAACAGGGAGCAACAAAATAAAATTGTTCCCGACTTCCAAACGCACCTTTAGTTTTGAAAACAGCCTGGCCGGCATCGAGTTCCGGGAAAATGGCAACGAAATAACCGCCTCCTTCACCAACCGGATGAACAAGACGGAAGGGAAAAAAACGGATAAGCCCATTGCGGTACTTACCGAGGTCCAACTGGATGAAGAAGTATTGAAAAACTATACCGGCGTCTACGAAGTGACCCCCGATTTCGAGATCGCCGTTACGCTGGAAAACGGCAAATTGATGGCGCAGGCAACCGGCCAGCCAAAGTTTGAGATCTTCCCGGAATCCCGTACCAAATTCTTCCTCAAAGTGGTGGATGCCCGGATGGAATTCATTGAAAGCGACAACGGCCGGTTTGAGTCATTTATCCTGCATCAGGGCGGACAGGAGATTACGGCTAAAAAGAAGCATTGAGGATCCCTGAAAAAACAACTTCGGGATTGGAGAAACGGAATGACTGGTCTGAAAGGTTTAAATCACCCTAACCGGCGGCTGGGCTTCATCGACTCGAACAGTTGAAAATCACCTGACTTTCCCTGATCTGCACATTGGAATTGGGAAGGATTCTTACTAAGCTGTATATTCGACCTCATGACCACCACTTCCGATACCCGGGCCCAACTCCTCCTGCCGACACAGGACCTGAACGCCGACCTGGCCTTCTTCACCGGCCTGGGCTTCCGGCTCGACCGGATCTTCCCGGCCGACGACCCCGGCGTAGCCGTCCTGTCCGGCCATGGCATGCAGATCCGGCTGGACAAATCGGCCGACGGTCATCCACCTACTTTGCAATTGCTGACCGATGATCCATCCGGGATTAACAACGGGCAATCAAGCGCCGTTGCACCCAACGGGACCCGGATCGAGATCCGCCCCAAAACATACCGCCTGCATACGCCGCCGACCCGCCACAAATTCGAGGTGCGCCGGATGAAGGACAACGATTCCTGGGTGATCGGCCGGGCGGGGATGCTGTACCGCGACCTCATCCCGGATCGCCTGGGCGGCAGCATCATCGCTTCGCATATCAGCATTCCGCAAGGCGGCCCCGTGCCGGATATGGTCCATTATCACACGATCGGCTTCCAGTTGATCTTTTGCTACCGCGGTTGGGTCCGGCTGGTGTACGAAGACCAGGGCCCGCCTTTTATCCTGGGCGCGGGTGATTGTGTCACCCAGCCGCCGGAGATCCGGCACCGGGTCCTGGAGGCGTCCGACCACCTGGAAGTGATCGAGATCGGCATCCCTGCGGAACATATGACCACCATCGACCACCATATGGAATTGCCGACAGCTGCCTACCGCCCCGACCGGGAATTCCAGGGACAGCGTTTCTGTCATCATCTTGCGGCCGAAGCCGTCTGGAAGCCCTGGATCGCCGCCGGTTTCGAATGCCGGGATACGGGGATAAACGAGGCGACCAAAGGGCTGGCCTCCGTCCTTGTCATCCGGCCCGCGGATGGGACAACCCATTCGCCGGTACTTGACCATCGGGCCGATATCCTCTTCAGGTTCGTACTGCAGGGCGGGGTGACCTTGCGGGTAGAGGGCGAAGCGCCGCACCGCCTGAGTCAAAGGGATGCTTTTGTCATTCCGCCGGGGGCGGGGTATCGGTTTGAGGATTGTTCGCCGGATTTTGAGGTGCTGGAGGTGAGGGTCGGTGAGAGGGTGAGAGAGGTGAGATAGAGTGAGAGAGGTGAGAGAGGTGAGAGGGTGAGAGAGGGTGAGAGAGGTGAGAGGGAAATAAATCATACCAATGAACCTGCCTGAATGAATACGACCGACAATCAATACGGCTCCCGGTTGGGCGCCATCCTGACCATGATCGGGGTGGCGGTCGGGCTGGGCAATGTCTGGCGCTTTCCCTATATGATGGGGGCGTACGGCGGCAGCGCGTTTTTGCTGATCTACCTCTTGTTCACTCTGGCGCTGGCTTTCCCGGCTTTGCTGACCGAAATGCTGGCGGGCCGGAACAGCGGTTCGAGTACCCTTACTGCTTATGCCAATCTATTCGGCAACCGATGGGGGAAAGCTATCGGGTATTTGCTGATCCTGGCGGTCACGGTAGCCGGCTCCTATTATGTGGTTGTAGTTGCGAATGTCTTTTTCAGCGCGGGTTTTTCCATTATCCGGGGTTTTTCCGCGGACCATAACCCGGGGTACCACGCCTTGCTGGCCGACAGCGCGTTGCAGTACGGGGTGGTCGTACTGACCGTGGTCGCGGCCCTTTATGTTGCACACCGCGGCCTGAAAAAGGGGATCGAACGGATTTCCAGGATCATCATGCCTTTTTTTCTCCTCGCTGTCCTTTATATGATCGTTTATGCCTGGACCCTGCCGGGCGCTTTGGCGAAAGTGCGGCAGTTTCTCGCGCCGGATTTTTCGGCCGTCGGCCCCAGAGAGGTCTTTGCCGCGCTTGGGCAGGCTTTTTATTCGATCGGGCTGGGCGGCACCTTTGTCGTGGTGTATGCCTCCTATATTGGTGAAAGCCGGGACATTCCCCGGATAGGCGTATTTACCTGCCTGGGCGACCTGGGGGCCTCTCTGTTGGTCAGTTTGTTTCTGGTGCCTGCGACCCTGGTGATGGGCATGCAAATGGACGCCGGCCCCTCCCTGATCTTCCAGACCCTGCCGGAGCTGTTCGCCGTCCTGCCGGGCGGTCGCCTGATCGGTTCGCTGTTTCTGTTGTCGGTCAGTCTGGTCGCCTTCCTGTCCCTGATCGCAGCTTTTCAGGTGCCCATCAGCAGCTTGGCGGGGCACAGGATCTCCGGGAAAAAACTCCTGACCGGGTTCGGGTTGCTGCAACTCCTGCTGTCCTTTCCGAGCACATTTTATCCGCAACTGATCGGCCTGCTCGACCTGGTCTTCGGTTCCGGCATGCAGGTGCTGGGCAGCATGTTGGCGGTGATGGGCATGTGGTGGGGCGCCCGGCGGTTGTTTTTCCGGAAAATGCTGTTTGCCGATCCGGAAAGCGGTCGCGCCGGGTTGGCGGTCTTCTGGCTGAGGTGGATCGTTCCGGGGACTTTACTGGCCGTCTTGATCGGGTACGTGTACAGCAGTTTGTCCGGCGGATGATTGAGGATACTTGGATTTTCTGCAAAATCTGCCGATATTCACCAATAGGGATTTAGAGCTTGTTTGGATTTTGGTCGCTATGTCGAAAATAGTCAATTTTTCGCTTAGGCAAGGCGCAGGTTCGGGATCATAGCCTAAGCTATGAAGCCCGGTTCTGCAACGCAGCATAAGCGGAAAAGTGATCCCGCTTTTGAGCGGGACAGACCAGTTACTAAAGTCCAAACAAGCTCTTATAACAAAAACCATACTGCCATGGCTTCAAATCAGGAGGACGGCATTCGCGCTGTCAACCAGGCGTTCAACAAATACGAAGGCGTCAATAAAGGACATGAATACTACCTGGTCGAAAATGACGAAAAGGATCAGTTCGACGAGGAATTCGTGATCCGGACCTGCGACATGCGCGAATACTTTGAGGGAGGGGAAGCCGGCCGGGCGGCATTTGCCCGGAACCTGGGTCATGCGCTCGAAGAGATCGGATTTGCGGTGCTGACCGGCCACGGTGTGCCGCCGGATCTGTACCTGGAAGCTGAAAAAAAGGTAGCCGAACTATTTGAAACCACCACCCTGGAGGAGCGGCTGGTGTACGAAGCCAAACGGCACGGCTCCGTCAATCAGGGCTATTTCCCGATCAAGCAGACCACCATCATTCATCCCGACCTGGTGGAAGGATGGGTGTTCTGCCGCCGCGCTTTCAATTTGCCGGATGTGGAGGACTACCGTGAATCCGATTTCTGGCCGAAGCCCGGTTTTGAGCCGGTTTTCCGCAAGGTCGTCCAGGCCCACGAAGCGCTGATCCTGCCCATCATGCAAAGCATCCTGACCTACCTGGGGTGCGATCCGCGCCTGTATGACCAAAAGCTCGCCGCCACCAATTTCGGTTTCCGGCTGAATTACTATCCGCCCATTTCGGATGAAGACCGGGCCAGCGGCGCAGGCCGCATGCTGGGCCACGAGGACGTCGACCTGTTCACCATACTGCCTGCCCAGAAAGTGGACGGATTGCAGGTCTATAACCGCGCCAACGGCAAGTGGATCCGCCTCAACCCGGCGCCGGGGTCCATTATCCTGAATACCGGCGATTATATGCAACGCATCACCAACGACCGCCTGCCGTCGACGACCCACCGGGTCAGCAAACCCCGCGAAGGGCGCATGCTGGGCGAGGCCCGGATCACGATCCCGATGGCTGTCTATGTGTGGGAGGAAGAGACCCTCGAAGTCCTGCCGGGACTGACCCCCGTAAAATACGAGCCGGTTTCGGCCATCAAATTCCATACGGGCATTACCAGCAAATATTATGGGGATGATTATGCGGTGGACAAGTAGGCGGGATCCCCTACCATGGAACCGGGATATGCTGACGGGGCTCTTATCTGATCGCGAACAATATCAACCGAATAACTGACTTATGAAAAGAAGAGATTTCATTAAAAAGACCGCGATAGCTTCGGCAGCTATCGGCGTGACCGGACTGGCAGCCAAAGCCTCCGGATTTGGAGAAGAGCCGTTATTCAAGATCTCCCTGGCCGAATGGTCGATCAACAAACCGTTGTTTGCAGGGAAGATCGACCACCTGGATTTTGCCATCCTGGCCAAAAAGCACGGTATCGAGGCGGTGGAGTACGTCAACCAGTTCTTCATGGACAAGGCCGAGGACAAAAACTACCTGGCTGAGATGAAGCGGCGGGCCGACGGCGAAGGGGTGCGCTCTGTGCTCATCATGTGCGACCGCGAAGGCAATCTGGGCGAAGCTGAAGAGGCCAAACGGCTCCAGACGGTGGAAAACCACAAAAAATGGGTAGAAGCGGCCAAATTCCTGGGGTGTCATTCCATCCGGGTGAACGCCTATTCCTCCATCGGCTGGAGCGCCTCGGAAAGCGATTTCACGGAATCGCAGAAACTGGTGGCCGACGGGCTGCACCGCCTGTGTGAATTTGCCGCTCCCTACGGCCTGAATGTCATCATCGAGAACCACGGCGGCTTCACCAGCAACGGCAGGTGGCTGGCCGGACTGATGCAAAGGGTCGACCATCCTCATGCGGGCACGTTGCCCGATTTCGGCAATTTCAGGATCGCCAGCCCGGAAAATCAGCCCATGGTCACCTATGATGCCTACCTGGGCGTACAGGAACTGATGCCGTATGCCAAAGGGGTGAGCGTCAAGACCATGGTATTTGACGACAAGGGCAACCGGTCGCCGCTCGATTACAACCGGATGTTCAAAATCGTCCTCGACGCGGGTTACCACAGCTTTTGCGGGATCGAACACGGCGAAGAAGGCCGCGAATGGGAAAGCATTGTGGAGGTCAGGGACGCCATGATCAAAACGCGGGAAGCGCTTAAACAGGGATAACTTCAGCGGATGGGCAACACCTGCAAACCGGCGGCCCTGAGGCGGTGAAGGATACCTTTGCCCCCCGCCAGACCGGCTGCATCCACGAGAAACAGACCGGGTGTTTCCCGCGTTTCCGCAATGATCCGGTCAGCGGCGCCGGCGTTGCGGGCCGATTGGTATTTGCGCTCGGCGCCGGTCAGGCGTTCGCGGGTGTTGCGCCGGATCAGGGCAGGGTCATCCAGGTTCCTTTCCAGCAGATCCTTTTCCACTTTTAGGCGGAAGCGGGCGGGATTGGAAGCCAGGATGCGCAATTGCCGGAGTTGGAAGGGGATGGGGATCGCGTCGTATCCGGAATCCTCCGGGGAATGGAATACCGGCTCCGCACCGGGCAGTATTTGCGGCAGACGATCCCGGAGCGAGGTCAGGTTTGCCTGCGCCCCGATCTGATTGATGAGCCGTTCTCTCACGGCCAGCGGGTAAAAATGGTTGAGGGTTTCCAGGTCAACCTGAAAGGTCTTTTTCAAAATGGCGGAAATGCGCGTAAAATGTCTGTTGGAAAGCAGGTGATCGAGGGTGATTCCGTCCGGCATCCGGCAGTGCGCCGTTTCGGCCGGGAATTCATGGATCAGGTACCAGACCTTGCGGACGGGCAGGCCGGTCAGCCGGTTTTCCAGGCGGGAAAAGGCTTCGGCAGGCAGGCGATCCCGTGTGCCCAGTAAAAAGGAAATACAGCCTGAACCGGGATGTTTGAGCTTCCAGAACAGGGTAGTCTTGCGTCGGTTCATGCCGGATATTTAGGCGAAACAACCGCAAGGGCTAATCGTACTTGTAAGGCAGGACTTTGCTGTCTTTCACGGTCGACAGGGTCATCAGGGTTTTGAGCCTTTCGATCTCCTCGATCTGGGAAAGGGTTTTGAACAACAACTTTTCGTAGGTAGGAATATCCTTGCAAACGATCTTGATCAGGAAGTCGGCTTCACCGGTGATGATGTAGCATTCGACGATCTCCTCGATCTCCTTGATCTTGTCCAGGAAGTTATTGAGGGCGTTTTCTTTTTGCCAGGCCAGGGAGACCTGAACGAAAGTCTTGACATTCAACCCGATAGATTGCGGGTTCACTTGGGCGTGATAACTTTCGATGATCCCGGTTTGTTCCAGTTTTTTGACCCGTTCCAGGGTAGGCGCGGGTGAAAGTCCGATTTTCTTGGAAAGGTCCAGGTTGGTGATCTTGCTGCTTTCCTGCAGAATCTTCAGGATTTTAAGGTCTATCTTATCGAGTTTGTCGGACATTATACAAGGTTTTTAGTTGGTTTGTTCGTTCAGAATTAGGACTATATTCAAAAAAATCGGCCTTCTAATATTGGCCGATTTGCAAAAAAACAAAATATATACAAAAGATAGTAGCTTTTATTGAAATTTTTTTTGTTGGAGGCCCTTGGGAGAGCGGAGCTGCCAAATGGCATTTTATGGCTAGTCGTAAGTGGTAAGTCGTAAGTCGTAAGTCGTAAGTCGTAAGTCATAAGTGGTAAGTCGTAAGCAAGCTGATGTCATAATAGCCCACTTACGACTTACGACTGGCGACTGACAACTATATTACGGGAAGATCCCCAGGTTCTGATAGTCGTTGCTGATCTTTTTGATGGCGTTGACGAACGCTGCGGTGCGCAGGCTGTCGATTGCCGGGTTTTCTTTCCAGATCCTGCGGATTTCGTTGTAGGCGCTGATCATGGTTTCTTCGAGGCCGGAGCGGATCAGGTCGATCTCGTCGGCGCCGCGGGCGATCATTTTCCTTTCACCTTCGCTGACGGGTCTTCCGGTGGTCGTTTCGATCACATCCAGGATCTCGGAGTGGATATTCTGGTTGAATCGTTTGTCCATGCGGCCGAAGCGGATATGGGACAGGTTTTTGAGCCATTCGAAATAAGAAACCGTTACGCCGCCGGCATTGAGAAAGACATCCGGGATGATCAGGATATTTTTGGCCAGCAGGATCTCTTCAGCGGAGGAAGTGATCGGGCCGTTGGCGGCTTCGGCGATGATCTTGGCCTTAACGTTGGGGGCATTCCGGTAGGTGATCTCATTTTCCAGGGCAGCCGGCACCAGGATATCGCATTCAAACTCCATGATCTTGCGGCGATCTTCCTTGCCGTAGCTGGTGGCGCCCGGGTAGTTGAGGATGCTGCCGGTTTCCTTGCGATACTGGAGCAGATCGTGGATGTCGATGCCGTTGGCGTTGTAGATGCAACCTTCCACTTCAGCTACGCCTACGATGATGGCGCCGCCTTCGTCCTGCGCTACTTTGGCGGTGTGCGAGCCCACGTTCCCGAGTCCTTGCACGGCCATGGTCTTGCCTTTGATCCCGGGCGTCAGCCCGAGATTTTTCATATCCTCTTCAAAGTTGCAGGCCTCGCGGATGCCGTAGTAAACGCCCCGGCCGGTTGCTTCTTCGCGGCCGCGAACGCCGTTCTGGGAAACCGGTTTGCCGGTTACGCAACCGGCGGCGTCGATCTCATCGCCGCGGAAGGTCCGGTAGGTGTCGTAGATCCAGGCCATTTCCCGGCCGCCGGTACCGTAGTCGGGGGCGGGTACGTCGATGGAAGGCCCGATCAGGTTGCGCTTGATCAGTTCTGCCGTATACCGCCGGGTAATCTTTTCGAGTTGATCGGGCGTATATTCCCAGGGATTGATCTTCACCCCGCCTTTTGCGCCGCCGAAAGGAACGTCGACGATCGCGCATTTGATCGACATCAGGGTGGCCAGCGCCATGACCTCTTCCTGGTTGACGTGGTTGCTGTAGCGGATGCCGCCTTTGGTCGGTGTCCTGTGGTGGCTGTGTTGAACCCGGTAAGCCTCCACCACTTTCACTTCGTTGCCGATCTTGACCGGAAACTGCATCTGGAAAACGGCATTGCATACTTTGATCTGTTCCAGAATACCCTGGTCAATTCCGGTATGGGCTCCAGCTTTATCAAAGAAATCGATCACACTCTGATAAAAACTCTTTTCCTGCTTTTCAATCATGGTCTTTAATTTGGTTCTCAATTTTGGTCAGGCGCCTGTCCAGATACATCAAAAAAATGCCGATACCGAGCAGGACCGTCACAATAACGGCTACCACCACATAAATTTTCCCAATACTGCGGAAAAAGTCAGGACCGCCTGAATCGGCGTGCGCTTGGACGGTAAGCATCAGCGGGCCTAACAAGGCCAGGCATTTTTTCATGAACAGACTCGATTTGCCGCCGCAAAAGTCGCGTAAATTTTCCATATCTGCAATTTGTTTTCCAGTCAAAATTTTGTTTCCGGACCGCCGCACAAAATTTTTTGGATCGATCCGCCGGCCCGGTTTAATATTCAATCCAAAATTAAAATCGGTTGATGGAATGTTGGTTGGATTGTTTTATGGTTGACGCCCGTCGTCCGCCATAGCTCCTCAAGAGCGAAGTCGGGCAGCATCCTCCGTCCGCCAAAGCCCCAAGGCGACGGCGGGCAGCATCCACCATCCAGCATCAAGCATCCACCATCCACCATCCACCATCCACCATCCAGCATCCAGCATCCACCATCCAGCATCCAGCATCCAGCATCCAGCATCCACCATCCACCATCCACCATCAATTCAATCCCCCTCCAACATCCGCTGATGCAGGCGCTCCACCCGGAACGAAACGGTTGCGATCCATACCCCCAGCAAGGTCCAGCCGATGACGGCCGGATAAAACACCATACGCATGGTATTGTCCAGGTCCTGCGAGCCGAAGGCCGGGTTGCCGCCGTTTCCGGGGTGAAGGCTGTCCGTGAGCCGCGGGATCACGTAGATCAGCGGGATCAGGGCTGCAAAAGCAAATATGTTGTAAACCGCCGACAGCCGCCCGCGCTTTTCGGGGTCCTCAAAAGCCGCCCGCAGCACGAAATAGGCCAGGTAAATGAAAAGCGCGATGAGCGTCATGGTCTGTTTGACATCCCAGCTCCAGGGCTTGCCCCAGGCGCTGGTAGCCCATATGGCGCCGGTGACCAACCCGAGCACGCCGTAAAACGAGCCCACCGTGGTATAGGCTACGGCCCAGCGGTCATTGTCCGGCAACCCTTTCCTGAGGTATTTGATGCTGTGATAGAGCGACGCCATGAACAGCGTCACCATCGCCAGCCACAAGGCTACATGGAAGTAGGTATTCCGGATGGTTTCCTGCAGGATGTTCCTGAACGGGAAGGTCAGCCGCTTCAGGTAATGCAGCCCCTCGATCGGGGTGTTTTTCCACACCTTGAGGCCCATATCGGGGTCGATGGAATCCTGCCGGACAAATACGGCCGAGGGCAGCAGGGATACGCCGTCAACGGCATTGTCCACCACCAGGACGAAGTCCTGCGATCGCTTGTCTACCGGCAGGTACTGCGGGATGGCAAACACAGCTTCCAGTTGGGTCTCTGATTTTGATTGAACGGAGGTGGCCCCCAGGGCGCGTTCATCGTCCAGTTTCAGCCAGGCCCGGATGGCGTCGCCGGCCTCCAGGTAGTGGGAATTGTACCCTTCCACCTGCAATACGAGCTCCTGCCCCGTGCTGACGGTTTGCGGATCTACCCGGATAATGCCGGGTTTAAGCGGCCCCAGCATCCCGGCTATAAAAACGTAGACCAGGATGAGGATGCTTGTGATTTTCCACCAGCTTTTGTTCATAAGTTGTCTTTGAAGAACTGAAGAACCGAGGAATTGAGGAATCGATTCTTCAGTTCCCCGGTTCCTTAAAAATCAATCTCTCCATAAAAACGGGAACAGCAAGATGGCCATTCCCAGGGAAACCATATCAATGGCGACCAGGACCAGTATATCCTGATCGGTATTCGAATCGTTCATGAGGCGCAGCGCATTGGCCGACAATTTGGTCAGCGTCATCACGATGGGGATAACGAGCGGGAAGCTCAGGATCGCCATCAGGGTCGCACTGTTGTCCGCCTTGGCGGCAATGGCCGAAATAAAGGTAAAGGTGATCGCAAAGCCGGCGCTGCCCAGCCAAAGCGCCAGGATGAATTGCCGGTAATCCTTCACGGGATTGCCCGTCAGCCAGGCCATGGCGCCCCAGGTCAGCAGGCTGATCAGGGCCAGCAACCCGACATTGTAGATGATCTTGGCGGCCAGCACGTGGAGCGGATGCGCCATCTGGTAATAATACAACTGCCTTGCGCTGTTTTCCCGGATGAAGCTCTTGGTCACGGCATTGACCGCGGCGAACAATAGAATGACCCAGTAAAGCGTATTCCAGGTGGCGGGTTCAACCCGGATAAAGGCCGCGTAGACGATGAAGACTGTTGACAGAACGTACAGCAGGATGCCGCCGATGGCGTAACGGGTGCGCCATTCGAGCAACAGCTCTTTCCGGAGCAAATGCAGTATCTCGCCCAGTGCGTTCATGACGGCAAAAGTAGTGATTACCTGCAAATACTACCGGCCGGGCATCGTCATAATTGTGTGAAATGTTTAATTTTAGCCCTGATTGGATCACTGTGGAAATATGAGAGGTTACATCATAGGCTTGCTCGTCTGGAGCATGACCGGAATTTCAAGTTTGGCCGCCCCGGATTACCTTCAAGTCAAAGCTATGCCTGGAGACGGCATCTATTCGATGCTGCGCCGGTACCAACTGGAAGAATATCCCTGCAATTTTGACCAGTTCTACGCCCTCAATAAGTTGAAAAAGGGCGCTTACCTGCGTGCTGGCCGGGATTATATATTGCCCATCATGCTGTACGACTTCAATGGGAAGACCATCCGCTCAAGCATCGGCGTCGACGATTGGAACCTGGCGGTCGGCATCCAGAAGTACAACGAATCCATGCTGGAAAATGCGCTGCGCTCCGTTTCCTATAAAGAAGACAAAAAACTCTGGGTGCCCTACCACGCCCTGAATTGTCCGGATGAAAAGGTGGAAGTCGCCGCACCCGTCAGCGAGGCCCCCGAAGAAGTGGAAACCATGACCGGCGACCGGATTTTCCCCATTTTCGGCGCCAAATACGCCAAAACCCCGTTGGCCAGCACCAAACTCCGCGGCAAGGTATTCTATGTGGTCAGCGGACACGGCGGCCCCGATCCCGGCGCCATTGGCAAACGGGCCGGGCATTCCCTTTGTGAAGACGAATACGCCTACGACGTAGCCCTTCGGCTTTGCCGCAACCTGATCGCGCACGGCGCCACCGCCTATATCATCAACCGCGACCCCAATGACGGCATCCGCGACGACGAATACCTCGACTGCGATGAGGATGAAGTGCTCTGGGGCAATGTCAAGATGAACTACGCCCAGAAAAGCCGGCTGTTCCAGCGCTCGGATATCATCAACGACCTGTATGAAAAGCACAAACTCCAGGGCGTAGCCGAGCAGACCGCCATCATGATCCATGTCGATTCCAGGAGTCACGGCCAACGCACCGACCTGTTCTTTTACCACTACCCCGGCAGCGAGGAAGGCGAAAAACTGGCCAGACAGATGCTGACCACCATGCAGTCGAAATACGAGAAATACCGGAAGACCGGCCAATACGAAGGCTCGGTCAAAGGGCGCGACCTGCACATGCTGCGAGAGCTCAAGCCGCTGTCGGTCTATGTGGAACTGGCCAATATCCGGAATTACAGCGACCAGCAACGGATCGTGCTGATGAAGAACCGGCAGTTGCTGGCGGACTGGCTGTTTGAGGGGCTCACTAGATAACAGGTGTCAGTTGTCAGTTGTCAGTCGTAAGTCGTCAGTCGTAAGTCGTAAGTTGGGGTAGGGCGATGTTTCGGCTATACGACGGGCGCTTGATTGTTTACCAGTCATAAGTCTGGTAACTGAGCGCAGCCGACTCCGTCAGCCATAGGGCGAAGACTTCGTCGTCCGGAGGCCGAAGTTAAGTCGTAAGTCGTGACGCAGCTTTCGCGTAAGGAAATCCTTCCTTCATAACAAAACTGTTGTGCGGGCCTTTAGGTCCGCGATATCTGTAGCGCTCGGTTTGAATATTGGGTTCCCGGCCTGTAGGGCCGGTATCTGATTGCTCCGAACCGGCCCCATTAAATATGGATAGAATGGATTTCAATGGGCGTCGCAGATCTTCATATACCGGCCCTACAGGCCGTTGGCTTACGTGTTGCCGGGGTGCTACAGGTATTGCGATCCTAACGGACCGCTGTACTGGGCAGCTCAATCAGGGGGAAAGGCATCCGTATTGCGAATGCAAATCGAAGAAGTCCATTTTTGTTACGCGAAAGAGCCGTCGTAAGTCGTAAGTTGGGGTAGGGCGATGTTTCGGCTTTACGACGGGCGCTTGATTGTTTACCAGTCATAAGTCGGGTGTCCGCAGAGGCGGAAGATTTTCCGTCGCATGCACCAGAATTCCCACATCCCGTAATAACGGCAGCGCGGGCTGTTCGATACGCAAATTTCCATTCTCAGATAGTAAGAACCGGCAACTAATGGCGCGAAATTTAAGTAGGACCACTAGCTCAATTTCGACACCACCTCTGCGATCCGGCCGATGGCTTCCCTCAATTGTTCTTCGCTTGCGGCATAGGAAATGCGCAGGCAATTGCTGTCGCCGAAGCCGGTGCCGGCAACGGTGGCCACATAGGCTTTTTCCAGGAGGTACATGCTGAAATCGTCAGCGTTATTGATCGTGGTCTGGCCGTCGGAGAGGCCGAAGTAATTGCTGATATCGGGGAAGATATAGAAAGCGCCTTGCGGGCGGTTGACCTTCATGCCGGGAATTTGTTCCAGCAGGCCGATCACCAGGTCGCGGCGATGCAGGAAGGCGTCGCGCATCTTCCAGGTCGGCGTCATATCCGACAGCAGGGCGTGGGCGGCGGCTTTCTGGCCGAAGGAGGTGGCGCCTGAAGTCACTTGCCCCTGGATCTTGTCGCAGGCCTGTGCCAGCCATTCCGGGCCGCCGATATAGCCCAGGCGCCAGCCGGTCATGGCAAATCCTTTGGCAAAACCGTTGACGGTGATGGTGCGGTCCTTGACGGCATCGAAGGTACCGATGCTGACGTGTTTGCCCGTAAAATTGATGTACTCATAAATTTCGTCGGACACGATATGCACCTGCTCATGCCTGCCCAGCATTTGCGCCATAGCGCTCAACTCATCGGCCGTGAATACGGAGCCGGTCGGGTTGCAGGGCGACGAGAAAATGATCAGTTTGGTCCGGTCGGTGATGGCGGCTTCGATCTGAGCAACCGAAGGTTTGTAATCCTGGTCGATGCCTGCATGCACCACAACGGGCACGCCGCCCGCAAATTTTACGATCTCAAAATACGAAACCCAATAAGGGGCCAGGATGATCGCTTCATCGCCTTCGTCGAGCAAGGCCAGACAAATATTGGCAATGGATTGTTTGGCGCCGTTGGACACAACGATCTGGTTGGTCGTGAACTCCAGTCCGTTATCCCGTTTGAACTTGGTGCAGATGGCTTCCCGCAGGGCCGGCAGACCCGATACGGGGGTATATTTGGTATATCCTTGGTCGAGGGCTTCCTTGGCAGCCGTCTTGATATGCTCGGGCGTATCGAAATCGGGTTCGCCCAGGCTCAGGCTGATCACTTTATGGCCCTGGGCGGCGATATTGCGCGCCAGTTTGGCCATTAACAAGGTGGAGGATTCCTCCATTTCCAGAACTCTCCGGGAAAGCGGCAACGTGCTTAACATGGTCTTATAATTAAAGAAATTTTGGCAAAATTAAACTAATATCATGTAGTATTGCATAAATTTTTGGCATGAACTACGATTCCAAAACCGATTTCGGCGATCCTTTGCGAATGGATTGGACGTGGAAACTCATTGCCATGATCCTTTGCCTGGGGGTCGGCTGGTTGCTGGGGTCGGCGCTCAACGGCATCTGGGCCACACTGGCCGACACAGACAGCCAGGCCCTGATCCGGTCTTTCGGGAAAGACAGCCCGCTGAAGGACCGCAACCTGATGCGCCTGTTCAACCTGACCGCCCATTTTTGCACGTTTACCCTGTCGGGCATACTCATCGGGGTCGTGGTCTTCCGGCGGGGTTGGAGCCGGGAGTTCGGCCTCTCTGCCGGTATCAAACCGGTTGCCTTGCTCAGTGCGGCTTTGCTGGGCCTGACGATCTTTCCGTTGGCGCAAGCCGTGTACTGGCTCAACCAGCAAATCCCCCTGCCTGAGGCGTTGGTCCGCCAGGAATCCAAAACCGACGCCATGGTGGCCGGGATGATGCTGATGGACAGCGGATGGGAGCTGGCGTTCAATCTGCTGATCGCGGCACTGGTCCCCGCCGTTGGAGAGGAGCTGATCTTCCGGGGATTGGTCCAGAATCAACTGGAAAAACAAACCGGCCGCACCCATCTGGCTGTTTGGATCACGGCCGTTGTGTTCAGCGCCATCCACTTCCAGTTTGCCGGATTCTTCGCCCGGATGCTGCTGGGCGGCGTTTTGGGATATACGCTGGTATGGACCCGCAGCTTGTGGGCGCCGATCGCCCTGCACTTCGTTTTTAACGGCTGGCAGGTCGCAGGGGCCTATCTGGCCGGCGAACACCCCGAAATAGCCAAACCCGACACACCCGCGGCGCCTTCTATTCCGCTCGTCATCATTTCTGTTTTGTTTACCTTTGCGCTGATTCGGGGGCTGTACCGGGAGAGAGAGGGGTGAGAGGGGTGAGAGGGGTGAGAGGGGTGAGAGGTGAGAGAGGGGTGAGAGGTGAGAGGGGGTGAGAGGGGTAACTTCGGCTGCACTCAGTTACCAGACTTACAACTTACGACTTACAACTTACGACTTACAACTTACGACTTACAACTTACGACTTACGACTTACAACTTACAACTTACGACTTACAACTTACAACTTATCCTTCGGCTGCGCTCAGGAACCCAACTTACGACTTACAACTTACAACTTACGACTTACACCTTACGACTTACAACTTACGACTTACAACTTACGACTTACAACTTACGACTTACGACTT
>JACJYC010000012.1 GCA_020636325.1 Lewinellaceae bacterium | reverse complement strand
AGTTGATGCAAAAACCTATCTCCTTATACTTGAAATTGGGATATTAATGTGGCTTCCCTTGGGTTTTTGGCGAATTAACTTTTAGTAGTGGCTTTCAAGTAGTGCACCGCAATCTATGAAATAGATTAAGCATATTTAATGCAATCCCTCGCACACCCTTTGCACACCAAAAAAAAAGAGTTACAAGCCCAAACTCATAACTCTCTCATAATCAAGTCGGGATACCAGGATTTGAACCTGGGGCCCCCTGCTCCCAAAGCAGGTGCGCTACCGGACTGCGCTACATCCCGAAAAAACTTTGCCGGATCCACAAACGTGGGTGCAAACGCATTGTTTAACACCCACTCCTCACTGAAAACTCACATTAGCTGCGGTGAAGGCGGGATTCGAACCCGCGGTACCAGTTTCCCAGTACGACAGTTTAGCAAACTGTTGGTTTCAGCCACTCACCCACTTCACCGTTAATATAAAGGCTGAATAAAAAAGTTTCCCAGTACGACAGTTTAGTCACGCCTTCTGCGTGATTACTCGCTAACGCTCTTGAGAACGCTTCGCTAAGTTGGTTTCAGCCACTCACCCTCCGTCCGCCGAAGCTGTAGGCGAAGGCGGGCACTTCACCGTTGATTATTGGCTGAATAATTTTGCGGGTGCAAAGATAAAACTTTATCTCAATTGTGCACCCCTATGGCGAAAAAAGTCTACTTCAAAACACGGCCCGCCAATGGAAAGTTCCCCATCGCTGTTGTGAGCTACCGATCCATTCAACCGCTGACCACCGTAGCCGGCAAATCAACCCCCGACCGCCGTAGCCTCGGCGCAGGCAGTAACCATCACTTCTCATTCAAACTCATCCGGATCTTCTTCTCCAGCTCCGATACCGCATCCTTGATCATCGTATCCGTCTCCATCAGGTCCTGTACCGTGCGGATGGAATAGATCACCGTGCTGTGGTCGCGACCGCCGAAGACCTCGCCGATCGTTTTCAGCGACTTGTCCGTCAGGTTCTTGGCCAGGTACATGGAGAGCTGCCGCGCAATCACGATCTTGCGCTTGCGGGTGCTGCCCTGGAGTTTGTCCACAGCTACGCCGAAATGCTCGGCAACCAATTGCTGGATATATTCAACCGTGATCTCCCGGTTGAGCTCGCTGACAAAGTTCTTGATCACGTCCTTGGCCAGTTCCAGGTCGATCTCGCGGTTGTTCAGGGAAGATTGCGCGATCAGGGAGATCAGCACGCCTTCCAGTTCGCGGATGTTGTTCTTGACATTGTAGCAGATGAACTCCGATACATCCATCGGGATCTCGATGCCTTCGCGGTTCATTTTGGCTTCCAGGATGGCCATGCGCGTCTCCAGATCGGGCGCCTGCATATCGGCCGACAATCCCCACTTGAAGCGGGAGATCAGGCGCTCCTCCATCCCCTCGAGGTCCTTGGGCGGCCGGTCGGACGACAGGATGATCTGACGCCCGGTCTGGTGAAGCTGGTTGAAAATGTGGAAGAAGATCTCCTGGGTCTTGATCTTGTTGGCCAGGAAATGGATATCGTCCACGATCAGCACGTCCACCAGTTGGTAATAGTTGACCAGGTCGTTGATGGCGTTGTTCTTGATGGCCTGGATGATCTGGTTGGTGAATTCCTCGGCGGAAACGTATAGGACCGACTTGTTGGTAAAGCGGTTCAACACTTCATTGCCGACAGCCTGGATCAGGTGGGTCTTGCCCAGGCCGACATCGCCGAAAACCACCAATGGGTTAAAGGAGGTCTTGCCCGGATTCTTGGCTATCGCCATACCTGCTGACCGTGCAAGGCGGTTGCAATCCCCTTCGATGAAATTGTCAAACGTGTAATTCGGATTGAGGTTGGGTTCGATCCGCAGCTTCTTGATCCCCGGAATAATGAACGGATTCTTGATATGCTCCGCATCGATCATGCCGGGCCCGAGCGCATCCGGCTCAGGTTTGCCCTTGGCGCCGTTCGTTCGTCCGTTTTTATGTCCGTTGGCGGTTGGCATAAGGATCTGATACTCCAGCCGCCCCTTGTCTCCCAACTGCTGGCGGATGGTTCGTTTTAACAAATCTACATAATGTTCTTCTAACCATTCGTAAAAAAATCGGTTAGGCACCTGGATGGTCAGTGCATTGTTTTCCAGTTTGACGGGCCTTATCGGTTCAAACCAGGTCTGAAAACTTCTAGCGGGTATCTGCTGCCGAATAGTCTGCAGACAATTATCCCATACTGAAGTAAATACGGTCATATTACAACAGTTTACAGGTTAGGCTATTAAGTCAATGACTTAATCCAACAAAAAATGATAAAATTGCTAGAGTATCAGTAAGTTAGGCAATTGATAGAAAAACGGAAGCGTCGTAGAAGTGTTGTTAAACGCTGGTGTTTTCCCCCTCTTTATAAGTCGCACGTAAATAATTCCGCAAGGGTCACAAAGGTCATAAAAAATGCCTTTCGATGCAAATTATCATTACCCTTTTTTGATATTTTTTTTCGCGTAATACATAACCCAAGGAAAAGAGCATATAGTAATCATTTTCCGCACCCTCATACGCCAAAATTCAATCCGCAACCGTCTATACTGACGTATGTGCTGTCCAGGAAATGGCGCCCGGCCGGCAACATCCGGATATTTGCGTTTAGGTAACGGAAACCGGTGTTAAATTTTCAGGTTTCCGCACAAGCAACCTGTTAAGAGTTGTTAAAGTCTTTGAGAAAGTGTACCAAAAGTGCTTCTTTGCATTATGGTTACCGCATCCGACTAGTATGAATCAATCATCCAAATATCTCCTGTCATCTTTAAAACCCTGCTCCTATGGCGCTTTCAAAATTGCTTTACGGCCTGTTGGGCCTCGCAATCATCGCAACGATCGGTTATTTCGTCTTCAAACCTTCCACTGCCGAACAAGTCAAGGACCTGACCGCGGTCGTTAAAAAAGGTCAGTTCGAAATTACCGTCACCGCAACCGGGGAACTCCAGGCCAAAAAATCCGTCAAGATCCGCGCCCCGCAGGGCATGCGAACCGCCAATATCTGGGAAACCACGATTACGGATCTCGTTCCGGAAGGCAAACTCGTGACCGCCGGCCAGTACGTCGCTACCCTCGACCGGACCGAACTGGCCACCAAAATGCGGGACGCCCAGACCGAAATCGACAAGGCCCAAACCCAACTGGATCAGGCCAAAATCGATACCGCGATCGACCTCCGGGATATCCGCGACCAACTCGTGAACCTCAATTTCACCCGTAAGGAGAAATTGCTCAAGGTCGAACAAAGCAAATACGAACCCCAATCCGTGATCCAGCAAACCCAGCTCGACCTGGAACGAACCGAAAGGGATTTCAGCCAGCTTGAAGTCAAATATGAGCTGAAACAACAACAGGCTCACGCCAAAATCCTGGAGATCACCACCTTGCTGAAACAGCACCAGGATAAAATGCAGAAATACGTGGACCTGTCCAACGAATTCACCATCAATGCGCCCGAATCCGGCATGGTCATCTACGCCCGAACCTGGAACGGCAAAAAAGAACCCGGCTCCCGCATCTCCACCTGGGACCCCATCGTAGCCGAACTGCCCGACCTGACGGATATGATCACCAAAACATTCGTCAATGAAGTGGACATCAGCAAGGTGAAGGTCGGCCAGGAAGTGACCATTAAAGTGGACGCGTTCCCGGAGAAAGAATACGCAGGCAACGTGCTGTCCGTCGCCAATATCGGCGAACAGCTCCGCGGATACGATACCAAAGTCTTTGAGGTCATCGTCCAGCTGATCGGCACGGATACCATCCTCCGGCCCGCTATGACCACCAGCAACGAGATCGTCACCAACGTGATCCCTGATGTCATATCCGTTCCGCTGGAAGCCCTCCAACTCGACAGCCTGGCTTTCGTTTACAAAAGGGCAGGCGGCAAGATCGTCCGTCAGGAAGTTATCGCAGGCCTGAGCAATGCCAACAGCGTGATCATCGATTACGGCCTGGAAGAGAACGATGAGGTCTTTCTCAACGTACCCAAAGGCAGCGATGAAGCGCAGTGGGTCTTCCTGCCAGCCGAAGTCAAGGAAGAAATTGCCAGAAAACAGGAAGAGGAGCGAAAAGCCCGCGAAGCCCATGCCATGGAGCTGAAAAAGAAAATGCAGGGCGTCTCCCAACCTTCGCCCGACGGCGGCGGCGGCGATTTCTTCATTATAGTGGATTAATCTTTAAAGGGAAAAGGGCATTCAAAATCCAGGGACGTTCGGGCGACTCAACACCCCCTCTCCCCCCTTTATCCTTTAACCTTTAACCTTTATCCTTTAACCTTGTTCCATGCAAAGGGTAATCTTTAACTTCATACTGGCCATAGAAGGGATAAACGCCAACAAGCTTCGTTCCTTCCTTACCGGCCTGGGCATTGTGTTCGGCGTAGCGGCGGTAATTGCCATGCTGGCCATCGGAACCGGTGCAAAACAATCCATCCTCGACCAGATGAAGCTGATCGGCGCCAATAATATTGTCGTCCAGTCCAAGGTCAAAACCGGCGACGACGACGACCAGGGGCAACAAAGCTCGGGATCGGCCAATACCAAGAATAAAAAACCCTATTCGCCGGGCCTAACGCTGCTGGACGTAGAGGCCATTGAAGGCACCTTGCCCAATGTGGAAAAGATCAGCCCCGAAATCGTCCTGCCGACTACCGTGATCCAATCCGCCAAACAGGAAAAGGCCCGTTGCGTGGGGGTGACCAATGCCTTTTTTGAATTGAATGTGATGAAACTGGAAAAAGGCCAGTATTTCCATCACGAACATATCGAATACGGACGACCCGTTTGCATCATCGGCAAGAACATCCAGACCAAGTTCTTCCCCAATGACGACCCCGTCGGTAAACAGATCAAATGCGGCAATACCTGGCTGACGATCATCGGCATCCTCAAAAAGCGCAAGGCCTCCAAGGAAAGCCTGCAAAACCTGGGTATCCGCGACTACAACGACGACATCTACATCCCCGTTTCCACCTCCCTGATCCGGTTCAAGGACCGGGCCAAGATCACCAAGGACAAGATCGGCAACAACGACAACGAGGACAACAACAAATCGGACGATAACTACCACCAGATCGACCGGTTTGTAGTGCGCGTGAACGACAGCAAAACCATGCAGGCTACCGCCGACCTGGTGGCCCGCATACTCAAACGCCGCCACCTCGATGTCATCGACTTTGAGATCGAAGTGCCGGAACTGCTCCTCGAACAGGAACAAAAAACACAGGAAACCTTCAATATGGTGCTCGCCGCCATCGCAGGCATCTCCCTGCTGGTCGGCGGCATCGGCATCATGAACATCATGCTGGCTTCCGTGCTGGAACGGATCAAGGAAATCGGCGTGCGCCGGTCCCTCGGCGCTAACCAGCGGGATATTATCCTGCAATTTCTCTTTGAAGCCGTTTTCATCAGCCTGATCGGCGGTCTGATCGGCGTTTTGCTGGGCGTCGGCGCCGCTAAAACGGTATCCGCCTCCTCCGGCATCCCGACCATCGTTTCGTTCTGGTCCATTGCCCTTGCTTTCGGCGTGTCCGCAACCATCGGCCTGGTATTCGGCATCTTCCCGGCCCGAAAAGCCGCGATTCAGGACCCGATCAAGGCCCTTCGGTCGGATTAATCGGAAGGGGAGGAATCGAAGAACTACCTCCTTCGCTCTTGATGAGCTACGGCGGTCGGGGAGGAATTGAGGAATCGAGGAATTGAGGAATTGAGGAATCGAGGAACTGAGGAACTGAGGAACCGGCCATCAAATCAACCTCCGACCGCCGACTCCGTCAGCCATAGGCGACTTCGTCGTCCGGAGGCTGAAGCCTCGGCGAAGGCGGGAAACCAACCAATAAACCAATAAACCAATAAACCAATAAACCGATAAACCAATAAACCAATAAACCAATAAACCAATAAACCAATAAACCAATAAACCAACCAACCAACACATCACCAAACCACAACAACCTGACTTATGCGATTGATCTTAGCCCTTTTATTCGTTTGCAGCCTGGTATCGCTATCGGCGCAACAGGCCGCCAGCGATACGCTTTTTCTGAGCCTTGAGCAAACCATTGCCCTGGCCCACAAAGACGCGCCCGACGTCCAAATCGCCAAAACGGCCTTTGTCGGCAGTTATTGGCGCTTCCGGTCCTTCCAGGCCGATTATAAGCCGATCATCCAGTTGGAGGGCGATTTTCCCAACATCAACCGCTCCATCCAGTCCATTATCCTGCCTGACGGACAGGAGAAATTCATTCCGCGCTCCCTGATGAACAACAGCCTGGGGGTCAGCGTGCAACAAGGGATCGGCCTGACCGGCGGACGCATTTTTGCCCGTACCCAATTGCAGCGACTGGACATTTTTTCCTCCGGGACCGCCGGCGGCCAGGTTTCCTACCTGGTCAACCCCATTTCTTTCGGCTTTATCCAACCGATATTCGGATTCAACTCCCTGAAATGGAACAAACGAATTGAGCCTTTGCGGTATGAAGAATCCCAAAAGGGCTACTCCGAAGATATGGAAGAGGTATCCTACCAAACAGCGAACCTGTTTTTTGACGTACTGATCGCCCAATTGAACCTGGAAGCCGCCCGCCGGGACAAAGCGAACGCCGATACGCTGTACGCCATTTCCAAAGGCCGCTTCGAAGTAGGCCGGATCGCGGAAACCGAACTGCTGCAAATCGAACTCCGGGTCATGAGCGCCGACGCCGACCTGTCATCGAATATGCTGGCGCTGCAGACCAGTACCGAGCGCCTCCGGGATTTCCTGGGCATCCGCGAGGCCGTTTATTTCAAGCTTGACCCGCCGGCCGAAATCCCGACCTTCCAGATCGATGCCGAAGAAGCCCTGACCTCCGGACGCGCCAACCGTTCCCAGACCATCAACTTCCAACGCCAATTGGAAGAAGCGGAGCGCAACGTAGCGCAGGCCCGCGCCAATCGCGGTTTCAACATGGATTTTTACCTGTCCTTCGGCCTGTCGCAAACGGCGCCGACCTTCAATGAGGCCCTGCGCAACCCGCTGGATCAGGAACTGGTCACCCTGGGCATGAACGTGCCGATCGTAGATTGGGGGAAATCAAAGGCTACCGTCGAAACCGCAGTGGCCAACGCCAACCTGACCCGCCTCCAGGTCGATCAGCAACGCGTGAACTTCGAACGGGAGATCCTGGTGAAGGTCCAGCAGTTCGACCTCGTCCGCAGCCAGGTGAGAATCGCCGAAAGATCCCATGAGATCGCCCTGAAAAGGCTGGATATGACCCGCAAGCGTTACCTGATCGGCAATATCCTGATCACCGACCTCAACCTGGCCATCCTGGAAGAAGCCTCGGCCCGCCAGGGTTATACAGCCGCCTTGCGCAATTTCTGGCTGGCTTACTACGACCTGCGACGACTCACATTATATGATTTTGAAAATGACCGCTCCCTGATCCAGACCCCTTCGGTTAATAACTGATTACCCCTTTGCTAAACCCCGGTTTTATGGTTGTTTATGATTGTTTATGGTGGTTTATGGTGGTTTATGGTGGTTTATGGTGGTTGTTACGCGAACAACAATAAACCAAAACAAACAACAACAAACAACAACAAACCAAAACAAACCAAAACAAACAACAACAAACAACAATAAGCCAAATCCCCGACCATAATCACTTTTCCAACCCACCGAGTGAACAACTTCGCTATATTGGGGTTGTTTATCATAACTCGATAGTGACATATCTTTAAGTCGAAGCCTCGCTCGATTTTTTACCTGCCTTGATCAGCCCAAAAGGGACCCTTTTTACTGTCCAGCACCTGTTGGACGGGCAGCGATTTCTTACTTAACCTAAAATATCCTCACATGAGACCAACATTATTACTTGTCTCCCTTTTGATTTTTTCAACGGCTTTCGGGCAACAGACTTTCAAAGCGCACCTCACCGGTCGCAGCGAAGTAATGCCGACGGTAACCGCAGCCAAAGGTGAAATTGAGGCGGTGCTGACCGGCAATACGCTGGTGGTTACCGGCGAGTTTTCCGGGCTGAAAGGCCTTTTTGACGCTACCGTTGCCGGCGGATCCCATATCCACCTCGGATTGGCCGGGCAGAACGGCGGGATCCAGATCCCTTTGGTGGCCACACCCGACGCCGACCTTCACGGCGGCAATTACCTGGCTGTCCTGAATACGTTTACCCTTTCGACGGATCAGATCACTGCTTTGCAGGAGCGCAGAATGTATGTCAATATTCATACAACACTGTATGCGGGCGGCGAGATCCGCGGGCAGCTTTTGCCGGATTCGGACGATTACTACACCGTCAATTTCTTTGGCAACAACGAATTGCCTACCAACCTTACGAACGGCCACGGCGCCCTGGTGCTGGAGGTCCATGAAGACACCCTTGTGGTGTCCGGATCATTTGCCGAACTAACCGGTGATTTTGCGGCCAATGTAGCCGGCGGCGCCCACCTGCATACGGGGATCGCCGGACAAAACGGCGGCATTTCCATCAGTCTGACTTCCACCATAAATGCCGATTTGAAGAGCGGTACTTTTGAGGCCGCGGATAACAAATTTGTCCTGACCTCTCAGCAAAGGGCAGCTTTGGAGGCGCGGAACATGTATGCCAATATCCACTCCTCAACAAATGCCGGCGGAGAGATCCGCGGTCAGGTGCTCGGCAGGGCGCAAACGGTCTTCAGGGCCCATATCGCGGGCTCAGACGAATCAAGCGTCGTGACCACCACCGGCAGGGGATTGCTGGTGGCCGAAGTGATTGACGATACCCTGATCGTCTCCGGTTCTTTCGGGAACCTGGGAACTGAAGTCAATACCGCCATTTCCGGCGGCGCACACCTGCATACCGGCATTGCAGGCGCCAACGGCGGTATCAGCATCCCGTTGGACATCGATCTGGATGCCAATAATTTGGGCGGGAAGTTCCAGGCGACCTCCAACAGGTATGTCCTGACCTCGGAACAGAAAGCTGCCCTGTACGACAGGCGGTTTTACGCCAATGTCCATTCTATGAATTTTGCTGCCGGCGAGATCCGCGGGCAACTGCTGCCGGAAAGCCAGGCGGTATTTACGGCATTCATGTCCAGCAATTTTGAATTGGCTGGTTTCTCAACCCGGGCCAGGGGCCTGGTCAAGGCGGAATTGACCGGCAACCGGCTGACGGTTTCGGGTTCCTATGACAACCTGACCAGCCTGATCAACCTCGCGCTGGCGGGCGGAGCCCATATTCACATCGGGATGGCAGGCACGAACGGCCCTATTGCCCTGCCGTTGGTCTCGACCCTGGATGCCGATTCGCTCGGCGGCGCCTTTATGGCGGACCTCAATACCTTTACGCTGACCGCCGACCAGCGCGCAGCCTTGATGACCAGAGGTTGTTATGTCAACCTGCATACCCTTACCCATGCAGGCGGGGAAATCCGCGGGCAATTGCTGCCGGATGCCATGACCTATTTTTCAAGCATCATATCAGGGGCCGGTGAAAGCAATCCCATACGGACCGGTGCAAAAGGCCTCGTTATGTTGGAGGTCAACGGGCAACAGGTCATCGGATCGGGGTCGTTCTCCGGGTTGGAAAGCGATTTCGCGGCTAATGTAGCCGGCGGCGCTCATATCCATACCGGCCTGGCCGGCACCAACGGAGGGATCAAGATCCCGATAGCAGCTACCGTGGACGGCTCCCTAAGAGCAGGTACGTTCATGGCCGCTAATAATACCTTCCCGATCACATCCGGCATTTTGGACACCCTCCGTCAACGGCTGTTTTATGTGAACATCCATTCGGCTTCCCATGCGGGCGGAGAACTGCGCGGGCAGGTCCTGCCCCTGGCCAATTCCTACTTTACGGCATCACTCGCAGGCCTGAATGAGGTGCAACCCACGGCTTCCTCCGCCAGAGGCGCGCTCAAGCTCGAACTGATCGGGGATAAATTGACCGTAACCGGCAGCTTTGCCGGCCTCCAGGGCGATTTTGCAGCCAATATCGGCGGCGGTGCGCACCTCCATACCGGCGGCCCCGGCGGTACAGGCGGCATCTCCGTACCGCTGAATACAACGGTCTCGGGCGACCTGAAAGCCGGGGTTTATGCCGCGGCCGACAATTCCTTTGCCCTGACCTCCGATCAGCTTGATGCGCTGTACAGCGGCAATTTCTACGCCAATATCCATTCAACCACCAATAACCCGGGTGAGATCCGGAGCCAGGTCCTGCAAGACCTCAATCGTTTTCCCGCAGCTGACGCCCTGATCCAGACCCCGGTAGCCGGTTCGGCCATTGCCATCGAGGGTCTGCCGACCACCGAATTTGCGGCCACCTGGCTGCCCGCCGCCGATCCCGACGGCAACGAAGTGGTCTACATCTGGCAATTGGCCCTGGATGCGGAATTCAATACGATCCTGTTCCAGACCAATGTCGGCAATGCCCAGACTTTCATCACCGATTTCGCTACGGTCGATGCTCTGCTGGCTGCCAACGGCGTATCGGTCGGCGCTTCCGTCACCCTCTACCATCGCGTCGTTGTCTCCGACGGTTGCAACCAAACCCCCGCCGACGGGTCGGATGTGACCCTGATGCGCGGCAACCTGACCGGGACCAGAGACTTGAATCTGCTTCAGGATATCGCCGTTTTCCCCAACCCCCTTACCGGCGATCAGCAAGCCCAAATCCGGGTGAATTCCAATGTCGGGATTGACGGTTTGATCCGGGTCTGGAATGCCTCCGGCCAACTGGTCAGCGCCCAGTCCGAATCCATCGCTCCTGGTGAAAACCGGTTCGACCTCCATATCCCGGCGGATACCCCGTCAGGCCTGCTGTTCGTGTACATCTACGACAAGGCCGGCAAGTTCCTGGGGGGCCAACAGATCAGTAAGCTCTAATCTTCGAATAGCCCCAAAATCGGATTAGCTCAAAATATGGCTCCGGCGGGATTTTCCTCCGGAGCTTTTTTTGGTGAGGAACTACCTCCTTCGCTCTTGATGAGCTACGGCGGTCGGGGGAGGAACTGAAGAATTGAGGAATCGGGGAATTGAATCGATTAAGCCGATTGAATCGAATGTTTGGATTGACCTGACCAACCGACGGACATTTAAAATCGAATCAATCGACTCAATCGAATCAATCGACTCAATCGAATCAATCGAATCAATCGAATCAATCGACTCAATCGACCCAATCGATTCAATCCAATCAATCCAATCAATTGAACAATCCCTATATTTGCCCCCAGTAACGCGTTGAAATGGATAAAACCTACGAAAAACAGTACCACCAACTCGAACGAACGCATTTCTGGTTTGTGGCCCGGAGAAAGAAAGTGATCAGCCTGATGGAAATTGGCCCCGGGAAAAAATACCTCGACATCGGCTGTTCCTCCGGCTTCCTGTTGAGCGAACTGATCGACAGCGGCGCCGAACCCGGGCAGGTCTACGGGGTGGACATCAGCGATGAAGCCATAGCGGCCTGCAAGGCCAAAGGGTTGGACCACGTCTATAAAATGGATGCAACCCGGATCGAACTGCCGGAAAACCACTTCGATTATATCGTCGCTTCCGATTGCCTGGAACACCTCAATGAGGACCGCCGGGCCTTGGACAATTGGCAAAAACTGCTCAAACCCGGAGGGCGGCTCATCCTCTTTGTTCCGGCCTATATGTTCCTCTGGAGCCCGCATGACGTGGTCAACCATCATTTCAGGCGATATACGTCAAAAGAACTGACGGGCAAGGTTTTGGACGCACATTTTACCGTTCAACGCCAGGGGTATTGGAACTTTACGTTATTTTTGCCGATACTGTTTTACCGTTTGCTCCGGAAAGCCCTGCAAAAACTCGGCCGGCTGGAATCGCCGGATGCCGATCTCAAGCCGTCGCCGGCCATCGTCAACCGCGTTTTGTTGGGGCTGCTCCGCACTGAAAACGTACTCACCCGGTATCTCCGGTTTCCCTTCGGCGTCAGCGTCTACTGCATTGCCGGGAAGGAAGGGTAGGGGAGACGCCGAAGTTTAAACCGATTTCTATGTCCAATAAGCCCGCCAGGAAAAAAGGATCTTCATCAGCGAAACGCCCGAAGGCGGCGCAGGCCGCTCCTGCCAAAGCCGTGCAGGGGGTATCCGCCGAACAGCTTTACGGCGCCGAACCCGCTGAAGACCAGCTCCTGTTCAAACGCCTGTTCTGGGGCATGTTCGTCTTCCTGTCGGCATTCCTGTTGTTTACGGCCCCTCAAACCGGCATCAACGGCGATGAGAAATTCCACGATGAGTATTCGGAAAAGCTGGTCGACTATTACCTCTCTTTCGGGAAGAATACGGCAGTCCTTTATGAAAAAGAGGAGAGTTACCAAAAATACGTCAAGTATTACGGCGGTTTTTTTGACCTGACCACCGGGCTGATCAACCGGTCCCTTGGTTTTGAACCCAAAGACCCCGGGTATCAGCATGTCAGGCACCTCTTCAACGCGGGCCTGGGGATCCTGATCCTGCTCTTTTCCGGCTTGTTTATCCGGGATCTGGGCGGATACCGCGCCGGGTTTATCGGCTTTTTGCTGCTCCTGGCCTCGCCGCGGCTGCTGGGGCATGCGGCCATGAATCCCAAGGATATCCCCTTTGCGGCAGGCTACGTGATCTCCATGTATTACCTGTACCGCTGCCTTAAAGCCATGCCCAGACCTTCAAATAAAGAGATCATCGGTTTTATATTGGGCGCCGCATTGGCCATCGGCACCCGTGCAGGCGGCTTGCTCGTGCTGATCTATACGGCCATGTTCCTGGGGATCGATTTCCTGCTCCGCAACCGGCTGAGCTTTGACCGCGAATGGCGGAATAACCTGTTGCGCTATGCGGTTTTCGGCCTCGGCGCCGGCGTTGTCGCTTTTGTTTTGGCCATCCTGTTCTGGCCGTACGCCCTCCAATCGCCGGTCAAACATACCCTGGAAGCGCTGGCCCTGTTCTCCAAATTCGACGTCCGGATCCGGGTGCTGTTTGAAGGGTCGAATATCATGTCCAACGTCGTGCCGGCGTACTACGCACCCAGGTGGATGTCCATTACCATCGCATTGGGCGTGCTGGCGGGCATCCTGGGCTCGCTGGCGCTGATCAGAAGCCTGATGAAACGATTCGGACCGATGAACGTGATCGTGGTCCTTTTCGCCGGGCTCTTTCCGGTTGTCTACATTGTGGCCAAACACGCCCCGCTCTATGACGGATGGCGTCACCTTCTGTTCGTGTATCCGTTGCTGCTCATCGCTGCTGCCCTTTTCTGGGAAATGCTGGTCAGGCGGACAGCAGGCAAACAGATCGCCGCAATTGCCGTTTGGGCCGTGCTCGGCCTGAGCCTGCTGGATGCAACGCTGTTTGTAGTCCGGAATCCCTTTTATTCCTATACCTATTTCAACCCGCTTGCCGGTGGAGAAAAAGGCGCTTTCGGTGAATATGAATCGGATTACTGGGGCGTGAGCGTCAAACAGGCTGTGGAGTGGATGGAAGACCAGAAAATCCTCAGCCCCGGGATGACCGATACCATCACCATCGGTACGCACTTTTATTACAATGTCATTCGAAGCCTTGATCCGGCTTATTCGGGCAAGGTCAAAGTGGAATACGTCCGCTTCGGCAGCCGGTATACCAAAGCCTGGGATTACGGCATTTTCCCGACCCGCTTCATTCGCGGCCCCCACCTGAGAAGCGGCAAGTGGCCGACCAGCAGGACAATCGGCGAAATTACCGCCAACGGCGTACCGCTGACCGTAATCGAACGCGATGAAACCAAGGATGCTGCAGCCGGCGAAGCTGCACTGGCCAAACAGGATTGGGCCGGGGCCACCCAGCATTTTCAGGCGGCGACCGCCGATCACCCGGATGACGAACTGGGATGGATCGGATTGGCAAATGCCTATAACAGCCAGGCCAAATACCCGCTGGCCGAATCCGCCGCCAATGAAGCCCTTAAAATAGCGCCCGACGATGAAAAAGGGCTTTACGCGCTGGGCATTGCCCAACTCAACCAGGGCAAGGAACCGGAAGCCCTGGCCTCCTTCCAGCGCATCATCGAGGTGAACGAAGAGATCAGCATTGCACATTATTACCTGGCGCTGCTGTATCAACGCAGGAACGACCTTACCCTGGCCCTGAAATACGCCCAGCAATCGGTACAGTACAACCCCAAGTTCAAGGCAGGGTATGAATTGACCGCTACCATCTACGACCTCCTGGGCGACTCCGGCAATGCCACCCGGTACAGGGACGCGGCGGCTAAATTGAAATGATCCCGACATGACGACCATGGGCCTGAACGGCCTGGTAAAACGGAATAATCCACAATATGAACGGCAAACTGGACAAACTCAGGCACAAAATAGCTGAATCGAAACTGGGCGGCGGAACTGATCGCATCGAGTCCCAGCACAAGAAAGGGAAACTGACCGCCCATGAGCGCGTCCGGTTGCTGCTCGATGAGGGATCGTTTGAAGAGATCGGCGGCCTGGTGGTGCACCGGACCAGCGACTTCGGCATGGACAAACAAAAAGTCCTCGGCGACGGCGTAGTGACCGGTTACGGGACGGTCAACGGCCGCCTCGTTTACGTCTTTTCCCAGGATTTTACCGTCTTCGGCGGCTCCCTGTCCGAAACCCACGCCGAAAAGATCTGCAAGATCATGGACCTGGCCATGCAAAACGGCGCCCCCCTGATCGGGCTCAACGACTCCGGCGGCGCCCGCATCCAGGAAGGTGTGCGCTCCCTGGGCGGATACGCCGATATCTTTTACCGGAATGTAATGGCATCCGGCGTCATCCCGCAGATATCGGCCATCATGGGGCCTTGTGCGGGCGGCGCGGTCTATTCGCCGGCCATGACCGATTTCACCATCATGGTCGAACACACCTCCTATATGTTCGTCACCGGTCCGAATGTGGTCAAAACCGTCACCAATGAGGAGGTTTCGGCTGAGGAATTGGGCGGGGCGCAAACCCACGCCTCCAAGTCGGGGGTGACCCACCTGACGGCCGATAACGACCTGGATTGCATTGAGAAAGTCAAAAGGCTGCTGGCTTACCTGCCCCAGAATTGTGAAGAAAAACCCGATCACCGGCCTTTTGAAACCGGGGATGAATTCAGGCCCGGCCTGCGGGAGATCATCCCGCCCAACCCGCAGTCGCCCTACGACATGCGCGAGGTGGTCAACGGCATAACGGATGAAGGGTCGTTCCTGGAAATCCACCCGGATTTTGCCGAGAACATCATCGTCGGGTTTGCTCGCCTGGCAGGCCGCTCCATCGGCATTGTCGGCAACCAGCCCATGAGCCTGGCCGGCGTCCTGGATGTGAACAGCTCGCGGAAAGCAGCCCGGTTTGTCCGTTTCTGCGATTCTTTCAATATTCCCCTCTTCGTCCTGGTGGACGTACCGGGTTTCCTGCCGGGTACCGACCAGGAGTGGAACGGGATCATCACCAACGGCGCCAAACTGCTGTATGCCTTCAGCGAGGCTACCGTGCCCCGGGTTACGCTCATCACCCGGAAGGCCTACGGCGGCGCTTATGACGTGATGAACTCCAAACATATCGGCGCCGACCTGAATTACGCCTGGCCTTCTGCCGAGATCGCCGTAATGGGCGCAAAAGGCGCTGCCGAGATCATTTTCAAGAAGGAGATCCAGTCGGCGGAAAACCCCGCTGCCATGGCCCTGGAGAAGGAAAAGGAATACCAGGAACTCTTTGCACACCCCTACCTGGCCGCCGAACGCGGCTTCATCGACGAGGTCATCGACCCCGCAGAAACCCGCCGCAAGCTGATCAAGGCCTTCGCCATGCTGGAGAACAAGGTGGTGCGCAATCCCAGGAAAAAACACGGCAACATTCCCCTTTGATTTTCCTGTCGTATTCCAACAGGCTCCGTTAGGATGGTCAAAACCCCAGTGGCAGGGGATCAATTCCCTCCAGGCTCGATTCCTCCCCCGACCGCCGTAGCTCATCAAGAGCGAAGGAGGTAGTTCCTCATTCATCCAACAGATTCAACTGATATTTTTCAATGATCCTGATCAGTTCAGAAGCCAGGCCTTTCTGCTGGTTGTAGCCCAGTTTTTCCAGGCTCCTGGCCCAGCCTTTGTAGTCCTTGTCATTCAGGCTTTTGAGCGGCGCAAAACGCCCGGTGGTGATAAAATAGCTGTGATCGCGGAAGCTTGTCCAGGCATTTTCGTATTTCCTCAGGCAATTGCCCTGGTATTTGGCCGTTTCGCCCAGCCAGTCGGTCGTACAGGGCAGGCCGAATTGATTATTGGCGTCCCGTGCGGGATCGCTTTGGCCGGCATTGCTCTGGTACAGCGAATTCGCCATGGTGATGGAGGCCGGTATGCCGAACTTGGACTGTTCTTCCTCGGCGACATGGGCAAACCTGCGGATATAGGCGGTGACGGCGGCTTCGTCGGGCTGCGGCGGAGCTGAGGGCGTTGAGCCGCCTTTGTTCCACCAGTTGGGCAGCTCCAGTCGGTCGGTGACGGCTGCTTCCTGTTGGGGCACCCGGTTCTCGGTATAGGATTCCTTGACCTTTTCCTGTGTTTTTACAGGCTTTCGGTCCGGAGCGTTCATGTTGATGGAAAAACTGAACTCTTTCCTTCCAGCCAAAAACAACAACACGACAATAATGAAAATTTTGAATGCATTCCTTTTCAGAAATGCCCATAAAGCGCTGATTATTTGTTCTTCCTTCATGGCCAGGCATTATTTGTGACAGATCAGATCATCTCCTGCTGCGCCGGAAGACAAATATAAAACAGCCTTGTTTTAAAAACAAAATATTTTAAACAAAAATTTTTAAAAACAAATTCTCAAATCAACCTCCGGCGGCCGTAGCGCCCAAGCGCGAAGGCGGCAAACCAACAAACCTTCAAAGGTTCACCATCGCCTGCTCCAGGTCCTCGATCAGGTCAGCGACGTCCTCGACCCCTACGCTCAACCGGATCAGGGAGTCGGTCAGGCCCACCTTGAGCCGTTCTTCGCGCGGGATGGAGCCGTGGGTCATGCTGGCCGGGTGGCCGATCAGGGATTCGACGCCGCCCAGGGATTCTGCCAGGATGAACAACCGGGTATTGCTCAGTACCCGCTTGGCGTCTTCGAATGTGTCTTTCTGCAGGTCGAAGGAGACCATTGCCCCGAAGGCCCTCATCTGGGCTTTGGCCGTTTCGTGGTGCGGATGGTCCTTGAATCCGGGATAGTATACTTTGCTCACCTTGGGGTGCCCCTGGAGGAACCTGGCGATCTTCTTGGCGTTTTTGCAGGCGCGTTCCACCCGCAGGTGCAGGGTCTTGATGCCGCGCAGTACCAGGAAACAATCGTGCGGGCCTGGGACGGCGCCGGCGGCGTTTTGCAGGAAATGCAGTTGGTTGGCCAGTTCATCGTCCTTCACGACCACTGCGCCGAGGACGGTATCCGAGTGCCCGCCGAGGTATTTGGTTGCCGAATGGACAACAATATCGGCGCCCAGATCCAGCGGTGTTTGCAAATAAGGCGAAGCGAAAGTATTGTCGACGCAAACCAGGATGTTCTGACCCGCCGCCAGCTCCGTCATCTGCCGGATGTCCACGACATTCAGCATGGGGTTGGTCGGCGTCTCGATCCAGAATAACCGGGTATTTTTGTTGATGGCCTTTCTGACCTCCGCCGGGTTGGTCATATCCACAAAGTGGGCCTTGATCCCGAATTTCTGGTATACCCTCACCATGAGGCGGTAGCTGCCGCCATACAGGTCGTTGGTCGCGATGATCTCATCGCCCGGGTTCAGCAATCGCATAACCGCGTCCATGGCAGCCATTCCGCTGCTGAAGCAGATGCCGTGGGCGCCGTTCTCCAATGCCGCCACGTTGGCTTCCAGCGCTGTGCGGGTCGGGTTCTGCGTGCGGGCGTATTCGTAGCCTTTGTGCACGCCCGGGGCCTCCTGCGCGTACGTCGAGGTTTGGTAAATGGGGGTCATCACCGCCCCGGTCGCAGGATCCGGCTCAACCCCTGCATGAATTGCTTTTGTTCCGAATTTCATTGATCTGGTTTTATTTTGGCTCCGCCCGCCGAGGCAATAAGCGCGCAGGCGGGGTTAAGCTGGTTTATTGTTGTTAATTCTTGTTTGTTGTTGTTGATTGTTGTTTATTGTTGTTTATTGTTGTTTGTTGTTGTTTGTTGTTGTTTATGGTAGTTTATGATGGTTTGTTGCTGTTCCCGGAACAATAATAAACCATCATAAACTACCATAAACCACCATAAACCACCATAAACCACCATAAACGATAATAAACCATCATAAACCATCATAAACCATCCTCCGCCTCCCTCCGCAACTGCGCAGAAGTCTTGCTCCGCCCGTCATGGCTCCAGCCCGGTGGCCAGAGCAGGTATTTGAGTCTGACGCCGATCGGGAGGGGGCGTTTCAGGTCTGAAAGAATATTTTTCCATTCGTGCATGACGATGTTCCAGGCATCCCGTTTCTCCAGCGGTTTGGTCAGTCCGTAAACCGGCGGGTCTTTGGGATCTTCGGGTTGGAAGGTGCCGAACAGCCGGTCCCAGATAATGAAGACCTGGGCCAGGTTCTTGTCGAGGTATTTGACGTTGGAGGCGTGGTGCACCCGGTGATGGGTCGGCATGACCAGAAAATACTCCAGCACCGGGATCCGGTTGAAATATTCCGTATGCACCAGGATGCCGAAGATCTGCAACGCAGAATGTATGAAGGCGATGTCGGGCATGGTAAAACCCAGCAACGGAAGGGGACAGTAGAAAATGAACCGGTAAAGCGGCTGGAATACCGAGGACCGGAACCCGGTGGTCAGGTTGAAATACTCCGAGGAATGGTGCGTAACGTGTACCGCCCAAAGGAACCGTACGGAATGGTCGGCCCGGTGGAGCCAGTAATACAGCAGATCCACGGCGAGCACCAATGTGGTGAAATACAACCAGTTGGGTTCAAGGGTGAAAAACCGGTAATGCGCGTAAAGCCAGGCCAGGACGCCGTAGGTGAACACCCGTGTCGTGACATCCAGGACGCTGTTGAGGACCATCAGGTAGATATTCGTCAGCGTATCCCGGAAAGTGTAGCTTTTCCAGTTGTGGTATGAGCTCAACAGGATCTCAAGGCCGATAACGATGGCATACGTTGGTATGCTGATCAGCACCAGAATAGTTTCCCTGACCATGGGGGCTTATTGCTTTCGGGCCAGCACCGTTTTGACAGCGGCGATGACATCCTTGATACCGAGTCCGTATTTGTCCAGCAATTCATCCGGTTTGCCGCTCTCTCCGAAGGTATCGTTGACGGCAACGTATTCCTGCGGCGCCGGCAACCTGCGGGCCAGTACCTGGGCAATGCTGTCGCCCAGGCCGCCGAACCGGTTGTGTTCTTCAGCCGTCACGACACAGCGCGTTTTGCTGACGGAGTCCAGCACGGCCTCTTCGTCCAGCGGCTTGATGGTATGAATGTTGATCACCTCGCAGCTGATGCCTTCACCGGCCAGCGAACGGGCTGCCTCCAGCGCATTCCAGACCAGGTGGCCGGTCGCGAAGATGCTGACATCCGTCCCTTCGCTCAGCAATAAGGCCTTGCCGATCTCGAACGGCAGACTTTCCGGGATAAACACGGGCCACGACGGCCGCCCGAAGCGCAGGTAGACCGGGCCGTGATGTTCGGCGATGGCCATGGTGGCCGCTTTGGTCTGGTTGTAATCACACGGGTTGATCACCGTAAAACCCGGCAGCATCCTGGTCATGCCGATGTCTTCCAGAATCTGGTGGGTGGCGCCGTCCTCACCCAACGTCAAACCTGCGTGAGAGGCGCAAACCTTGACGTTTTTATCGGAATAGGCGATGGATTGCCGCAGCTGGTCGTATACCCTGCCGGTGGAAAAATTGGCAAAGGTGCCCGTATACGGGATTTTCCCGCCGGTAGCCAGGCCGGCTGCAATTCCCATCATATTGGCTTCGGAGATCCCGGTCTGAAAGAATCGCTCCGGAAAAGCCTCGATAAAGGCTTCCATTTTGAGGCTGCCGACCAGGTCGGCGCAGAGCGCCACCACCTCGGGATGTTGTTTGCCCGCTTCGAATAATCCGGCGCCGAACCCGTCGCGCGTCGCTTTTTTACCGCTGCTCACCCATTGATCAAGCATGATCTTAAAATTTTGCGCAAAAATAGGATTTTTGAACGCTTTAACCCGCAAATGGGATTTTTTATTGTTGATTTGTTTGTTGTTGAGCTGTTTATTTGTTGATCTGTTGATCTGTGGATCTGTGGATTTGCTGATCTGTTTATTTGAAGAACGGCCGGACCGTTCAGAATTTTGTGTCAACCGGATTTTTAACACGCGTAGCGTGATGAAAATCAAATCTTTGCGTCTTTGCGTGAAAACACTGTTTTGAATAGTCTCGAACGGCCTCAAACCCCCGCATCACCCTCCGGCGGCCGTAGTTCCCCAAAAGCGAAGGCGGCAAAACCTCCCATCACCGAACCGCCCCCAACACCCGCCCGATCAATCCATCCAGCGCCGGGCCGCCCTTGATCCACCGGGCCACCACGACGAGGTCGTGTTCGGGATCCACGTAAATGATGTTGTTGCCGGCGCCGATGTGCATAAAGGCGGTTTCCGGCGCGCTGGGCAGCATTTCTTTCCCGGTGTTCAGAAACCAGTTCATGAAGCCGTAGTCGGTTTTGGCCGGGGTAGGGGTGAGGGCCATTTTAACCCAGGCTTCCGACAGGATCTGCCGGTCTTTCCATTTGCCCCTGTTCAGGGTCAGGTAGCCGAAACGGGCCTGATCGCGGGCGCTGATGAACATGCCGCCGCCCCAATGGCCGCCGCCGCTCACCGCCTGCATGGGCTGGCCGTCGAGCACCACCCAGGAATTCTCGTATCCGTACCAGCGCCAGGTCGGTGAAGCATCGATCGGATCCATCACGAATTCTTTGAGAACCTGCGGAAGAGGGCGCCGCCAGACGTTCATGGCCGCCAGGGCCAGGACATTGACCCGGGTATCGTTGTATTCATATACGGCCCCGGGCTCGTGGCGGTCGCGGGTCATCCAGGTGGACGGCTCGCCGGAAGGCCGGTCGGCCCAGTCCGGTTTGCCCCAGAGCGTGCCTTCCCAGTCGCTGACTTGCCGCAGCAGGTCGTCCCAGGTGATCTTACGGTTGTGCTCCGTAGCAAACAGGTCGATCAGTTTGGATTTTCCCATAAAATCGGCCTTGTCGCCGCCGGGTTGGCTCACCGGCACAATGGGCGCCATATACGGACCCACCGGATCGGCGATGTTCCGGATCAACCCTTTGTCATAGGCCACGCCTACGGTACTGGACAGAAAGCTCTTGCTGACGCTGAAGGTCATGTCCACGCGCAGGGGTTCGCCCCATTCGGCGACGATATAGCCGTGCCGGAGGATGACGCCGGTGGGTTCGCCGCGTTCTTTGAACGGCCCGACCCCGTCGCCGAACGGTTCCCGGCCGAAGGTCTGGTAATGGGCGACCTCCAGGTTGCGGGGCGCGGGGTTCTCGTTTTCGATGGCGAACCGGATGGCTTCCTGCACCTTGGCGCCGTCCATGCCGGCCTGTTCGGGCGTGCGTTTTTCCCAGTCGGCGTCCGGGCCGGGGAAATAGGTGGGTTGGCAGAGGGCGGAAACGCCCAGGCAAATCAGGCAAACCGGCAAAAAGGCCGAAAATCGGTTGATCATGGTCCGGAATTTTCAGGTTGTGAATCCGGACAAAAATAGGATTTTGCACCGGAATTATGTAAAACCGCTTCGATCTGCGTTCTTTGCAGCATGATACCCAAATTGAAGCGTGAACGGCAAATTGCTGACCAGTTGACCCATCGTCCGCTGAGCTTCAGGGCTATTCGCCGCCAGGTCAATGCCAGTGCGGTCAACCGCTGGGCTTTGCGCGGGTTGAATGTGCTGTTGTTCATTGCCTTGTTCGGTGATTTTCTGGCCAACGAAAAGCCCCTTTACTGCGTTGTGGAAGGCCGGACCTGGTTCCCGGTAGCCCATCAATACCTGGTCGATCTGGGGGTTGCCAGATGGGAAACGCGTTTTCTGACCACCGACTGGGATCAGCAGCCCTACCAACGGGTGATCATGCCGCTTATCCCCTACAGCGCGGAAGGCATCGACCTGACCAACAGCAATTACAAAAGCCCGTTCGACCGGCAGAACGTCTCCTCCTGGCGGTTTCGCCACTGGCTGGGTACCGACCAGCTGGGGCACGATGTTGCCGCCGGTCTGGTGGCCGGGGCCCGGACGGCCATACTGGTCGGCCTGGTGGCCATGTCCATCGCCTTTATCATCGGCCTGTTCTTCGGCGCGGTTGCGGGTTATTTCGGCGACGACCGGCTCAGGGTTTCCCGCGCCGGCCTGATCCTGGTCGTCATCGGGTTTTTACTCGGGTTTTTCTGGGCCTTCAGCTCCCGTTCCTATCAACTTTCAGAAGGGAAATTGGGGCTGGAACTGATCGTCAGCCTCCTGATCTTTGCCGGGGTTATTGCCGCCTTTTACGGGGTAGCCGCCCTGTTGAAACGGCTGGGCATCGGCAGGAAGAAAGTGCTTATCCCCGCCGACAACCTGGTGATGCGCCTGATCGAGATCAT
Source organism: Lewinellaceae bacterium (assembly GCA_020636325.1). Lineage (GTDB taxonomy): Bacteria > Bacteroidota > Bacteroidia > Chitinophagales > Saprospiraceae > JACJYC01. Next base: position 205,493 of record JACJYC010000012.1, on the reverse strand, counting down.
GAATTCCATTCCGGCATTGCTGTTCATCCTGGCCGCCCTGGCCGTGATCAAGGACCGCAGCATATTCTACGTCATGGGGATCATCGGGCTGCTGCGCTGGACGGGTATCGCACGGTTCCTGCGCGCCGAATTGCTGCGGATCCGGAAAATGGAATACATGGAGGCGACCAGGGCGCTGGGATACAGCCATTGGCAGGCCATCAGCCGTCACGCTATCCCGAACGGAATCGGCCCTGTGATGATCGCGCTGGCTTTCGGCATTGCCGGCGCCGTTCTGCTGGAAGCTTATCTTTCCTTTCTGGGCATCGGGTTGCCGCCCGAAGCGGTTTCGTGGGGCAGCATGCTCAACAATGTCCGTTCCAATTTTGCCGCCTGGTGGCTGGCGCTCTTTCCCGGGTTGGCCATTTTCGCCACCGTGATGATCTTCAACCTGCTGGGCGAAAGCCTCACCGAAGTCCTGGACCCGAAATCCCCGTCCGGTAATTGAATTTATCCATCTCGTTGACCGGTGATCAAGGTGATTCCGAATCGGCGGGCATGGGTGCTGCCTATCCGAAGCGACCATATACCGGCCCTACAGGCCGGGAACCAACCATTGAACCCGGTTGCTACCGACATGGCGGACCTGACAGCCCGGGCTTGGGAAGTCCCGTTTAATCTTTAACCTTGGGCTCGCAGCCATTAAACATGGGTGCTTTTTTACAGCCGCCGTTCGGCCTCTTTAACCTTTCTACTTTAACCTTTAACCTTGACATGGCCGACCTGACGGCCCGCACACCCGATTAATTTCGACTCCGTTCCATCACTCGACTTACGACGGTCATTTCGCCCCAATAGTGGCGCGAAATCTAAATGCCGCTTAAATTTCGCGCCGCTACATAAAGGCCTTCTGATTGCCAAACCATTCTGGTTCGGCTTGTATTTTTACCACGTAAGAATCATAAGGACACATAAGAAGACCCACTTCAATTGCGCCCTTGCGCAATTTATGTGAACTGATGTGCCTCATCCCGTCTTGCGGGACAAGTTGTGGTAAAAAAAAGAACAATGGTTTTGAAAAAACGATTGTTCATTCAAAATTGCAGTGTTGCCAATTGTAAAGTCTTCTTTTCTTCTCCTTTTGTCCAGTAGGATGGTTACCAAAAGGTCGATGCCGGGAAATTCCGTTTTGACTTCATGTTGGAATAGCTTTAGCCGCCGGGAAGTAGTTTTTTTTCTTACCCGGAAGCTCCGTTACCACTGACAACTGACAACTGACCACTGACCACTGACAACTGACAACTGACAACTGACAACTGACAACTGACAACTTTTCACCCTAAAACCCAACCCATCTGCCCGTTTATCCGTCTTACCTTCCAAAAACAATTGCCATGAAGAAAAATTGGTTACTCACCGGTCTGGCTCTTTCCCTGTTCAGCGCGCTTCTGCTCACCGGTTGCTTGCAGGACGAATGCCAGGCAACCCTTACCTATACGGTTTATCAGCCTGTTTTTGCCCAACCGGCGGAATTCAGGAAACCCATCCAGATGGAGGCGGCCAGGGCGCTCAAAAGCCCGGGCAGGATATACTATTACAAAGATTATCTTTTTATCAACGAAGCCAGCGAAGGGATTCATATCATCGACAACTCCAATCCGGCAAGTCCCGCTCCTGTCGGATTTCTTAAAATAGGCGGTAATGGAAATATGGCCATCCGCAATGATATCCTCTACGCCGATAATTACGTCGACCTCGTGGCTGTAAATATTGCTGACCCGTTACATCCGCAATACATTTCCCGGACCGAAAATGTGTTCTGGGATTTCGGCTTCTATGCCGACCTGGGGTACCTCGTCGATTATGTGCCTACCAAGGAAACCATGGAAGTGTCCTGCAATGATTCCAGGGCCGGCGGCGACTTTTTCTGGTTCAAGGGCGGCGTAAACGTACAATACGACGTGCTGGCCGTGGCCGAATCCGCCAACCAGGGCAGTGTGGCCGATCAGGTTGGTATCGGCGGCTCAATGGCCCGGTTTACCATCACCAACGGCTACCTTTACGCCCTTCGGGATTGGGACCTTAAGATATTCGACCTGAAGAATACCGCCAAAGCAGAACTGGCCGGCAATATTCAGCTCGGCTGGGGTATGGAAACCATCTTCCCGTATGAGGACAAATTGTTCTTCGGGGCCAACAGCGGCATGCACATTTACAGCATCAGCGACCCCGTAAACCCGCAGCATATCGCGACCTTCAGCCACGCCAATGCCTGTGACCCGGTCTTCATCGACGGCAACCTGGCCTACGTCACCCTGCGGGACGGCACCGACTGCCAAACCTTCAACAACCAACTGGATGTGGTGGACATTTCAAGCCTCTCCAACCCCGTACTGCTCAAATCCTGGCCCATGCAGAACCCCCACGGCTTATCCAAGGTCGGGGATAACCTGTATATCTGCGAAGGCAAATACGGATTAAAGGTATTCGACGCCTCCGACTGGAAGAAAATCGGCGACCGCGAATTGGCCCATCTGACGGGATTTACTACCTTTGACATCATTGCCTTGTCCGGAAACAAACCGGTTGCGATGGTGATCGGAGAGGACGGATTGTACCAGTTTGACGCCACTAACCCTGCTGATCTGAAGCAATTGAGTGTAATCCAGGTTCAACGATAAAGAACTATGCGGGTTGCACTTGGTCGCAGCCGGTCCGATGCAGGATGTCCGGGTGAATATCAGGTTAAAAATAGCTGCATGAAAATTGATCCGGTCGTCCGGAACATGCTGCAGATCAACAGATCCGGAAATGATCGATCGAGGCAACCCGCTGTTTTTTTATCCAAGTTAATTAACCAGATTATGCGACAACCAGCCCTGATTTTGACCTTGTTCCTTCTGGCAGCCGGCCTGCAGGCCCAAAAGACCTATATCGACACCTTGTGGTTGAAGAACGGAACGGCTTTCACCGGAAAGATCCAGGATTACCGCGAGAACAAGTCCGTTGCCATCCTCACCCGGGGCGGCGTCCGCAGAAAGGTGCCTTACCGCCAGATCGAACATATCGGCTGGTCGGAGCAATCCGGCAATTTTTTCCTGGGCAACGGGACCATGCCCCAAGGCGGCGCCCCCGCGGTATACGAAGTGCTCTACCTCAATGACGGTAGCGTCCTCCGCGGTCGGATCAAGGACATCCAGCGGGGCGGCAAACTGGTCTTTGAGCTGTCGCAAGGCATGGAAATGACCTTCATGGAAGATGAGATCAAGAAGATCGTCCAGGAATCATATCCTTTGCCTGCGGGGCAACCCAAAATCAGGCAGAAAAAGCCCTATGCCTTTGAAGAAAAGGGCCTGTATTTTTCAACAACCCTGGCGCTTGGAAACGGCCGGCTGGATGACAACCTCGCCGTCGGGCTGGGGATCGATTTCACAACGGGCTACCAGTTCCACCGCCTGTTCGGGGTCGGCGCCAATCTGGGCTTGAACAGCTACGCATTTTTTGACGGGACCGACAATTTTTTCACGCCGTCCCTGGAATTGCGCGGCTATCTGTCCAAAAAAACAACCTCGCCTTATTATTCCATTCTGGGCGGATACGGATTTCCGTTCAAGAATAAAGGCGACAATACCATTGAAGGCAACCCCGATGTGGAAACCCTCAAAAGAGAGGGCGGCTATTATTTTCACCCCTCTGTCGGGGTCAGGATAGGCGCTTCAAAAGGCGCCAATATTGTTTTTGACCTGGGATACGCCTTTCAATCCGCGTACTTCGAAGAGGTCATCTTTAACAGTGATTTGCTGAAAAGGGATGTCAATTACCGGCGTTTGACACTGAGGTTCGGTCTGGTTTTCTGACGATCCTTTTACTGTAAAGACGAATTTGGGAATGAAGCAAAAACCGGAGGAAATTTCCGATAAAGCATTGGTCGAAGGCTGCCTGCGCAATGACAGGATCAGCCAGGAGCTCCTGTACCGGCGTTTCTTTCCCACGATGTACAGAATGATCCGCCGGTATACCCAGGACGAGGAAATCATCATGGAAATCCTCAATACGGGTTTCCTGCGCGTGTTCACGAAGCTGGATACGTTCTCCTTTGCCGGCTCGCTGGAGGGATGGATCAGGCGGCTTGTTTTTCACAGCCTCTCGGATCATTTCAGAAAGTATAAAAAAGAATCCGGTGTAAAGGTCGACCTGGAAGACCGCGATTCTCCGGTGGAAGCCGCCGCCATCAGCGGTCTGTTTTTTGAGGATATCATCCAATTGGTCGACCGCCTCCCCGGGGCTACCCGCGAAGTTTTCTGGCTCTATGCCGTGGAAGGCTATAATCACGCGGAAATCGGGGAACGGCTCGGGATCAGCGACGGCACCTCCAAATGGCACCTGTCGATGGCCCGGCAAAAATTGCGTAAAATGATTGAAAAATATTACCACAATACCAACTACCATGCAGGATAAGGACAAGCTGGATTTGCTGGCGGACCGGGGGTGGAATGCCATGCGGGAAATGTTGGACAAACAAATGCCCCAACGAAAGCGACGGCCGCTGATCTGGCTGTGGTTCCTGCTAGGTGCAGGCTGCCTGGGCGCCGGATACGCCCTGGTTTGGATGAACCCCGGCCCCGAAAAACTCCAAAAGCCCTTGCCCCAGGCGAGCGTCGAACAAATTGAAAAAGCCGGTAAGGCCGAAATCCGGCCCGCCGAAATGGTCATTAAGGAGGAACGGCCCGCCAAAGCAGACCGGTTCGAAGCCGCCGCTGTAACGGCTCCAAAAAACGCGCACGCTCAAAGTGAAAGGCGTACAACTGCCGGGATTGACTCCGGGACAACCCAAGCCGCTGTCCGGGATAATTCAACTGCCATCAATTCGGAGGAGGGACCCGGACAAGCAACGGCAACCCCGGGAAATGACGTAATCGCCGGTGCAGCTGAAATTCAAACAGCCCCTGCAGCGGTTGAACGGCTCAATCCGTTCGCGTCGCTGACAGCCGGAATAACGCCCCTGGAAATGGCCCCGGCCGCGTATTCTCCGGAGATCAAACCGGTAAGAACCCCAAACCACCATTTCGGCCTCGAGGCCGGCGCCTTGCTGAACACCGGAACCGGCCTGGCCGGCTTTACCCTGGCCGCTACCTGGCAAAAGACACTCCGGTCGGGCAACTGGCGCCTGTATGCCGGCCTGGGAATGCGCAAACAGGCGATCCCGCTCAGCCTGGCGCGGAACGGTCAGGAAAAACTGGCTTTTGCCCAGGCGGACAGCAACGGCTCGGTGTCGCCCGGAAACCTGTATTCCAACTTTGATACCTTTACCCTTGACCAGGCGGCTTCCGTCAGCGCCAGCCAGTATGTCCTGGGAATCATCGCCCAAAGCAATGCCCGGATCAACGCCTTTTACCTCGACGGATACTTCACGGCCGGCAGGAAATTATCCTCCCGGTGGACCGCCGAATCCGGCCTGAAGGTCGGACTCCTGCTGCCCAGCAATTGGGAAGCTCTCCCGGACGAGAACGAGGCGCTGCAATACGCCAATACCAGGATCCTGGCGGCCAGCAGCAGCTCCGGCGGCGTTTCCAGTCAGGTGTTGAGCAACCTGGATATCGCCCTGCTGGTCGGTGTCCGCTATGCCTTTTCGCCCCGGACCGACCTGGGGCTTCAATACCAATACGGGGTCAACGACCTCTTGCTGCTGGACAACGTGCGGTTGCCCAACAGGTCGCTCAAGCTCTTTATGGGGTACCGTTTCTGAGTTTGTCCGGCTTCGGATCCGGCCCCGGCAGGCTTTGAATTCTCCGGAGGATAATGCCGGGGAATATCTACCTTTAGGGCAAATAACGCCGTTCATGTTATCCTGCCAAAAGCACCTTTTCAGTATCGACCCGGGAGTCAGTTACCTCAATTGCGCCTATATGTCGCCTCAGTTGAATGCGGTGGAGCAATTGGGTATTGAAATGATGAAGCGCAAATCGCGCCCCTGGACCATCCAGGTGGAAGACTTTTTCGAACCCTGCCGCCGCCTCAAGGACCAGTTTGCCAGGTTGGTCCGTATCGACGACCCCGGGCGGGTGGCCCTGATCCCGTCCGCCTCCTACGGGTTGGCCAATGTGGCCAGGAATATTCGCCTGAAGCCCGGGCAGAAGATCGTGGTGGCCGGCGACCAGTTCCCAAGCAATTACTACCCCTGGCAGCGGATCGCCCGGGAAGCCGGCGCGCGGATTGAGATCGTGCCGCCGCCGCAGTCCGGATCACTGACCGATGCCTGGAATGCCGAGTTGCTGAAGGCGGTCGACGAAGAGGTAGCGCTCGTGGCGATGGCCAATGTCCACTGGGCCAACGGCATCCGGTTCGACCTGGAGGCCATCCGGGAAAAGACGGCGCAATGCGGTGCGCTTCTCATCATTGACGGCACCCAATCGGTCGGGGCTTTGCCGTTTGATGTGGATAAAATCCGGCCGGATGCCCTCATCGTAGCCGGCTACAAATGGCTCTTGGGGCCTTATTCGCTTGGACTTGGCTATTACGGCCCGGCATTCGACCAGGGTATTCCCATTGAAGAAAACTGGATCAACCGCAAGAACAGCGAAGACTTCAGGCGGCTGGTCGACTACCAGGATGAGTACCAGCCCAAGGCGGGCCGGTATTCCATCGGCGAGCAGAGCAATTTCGTGTTGCTGCCGATGCTGACTGCGGCAATCGGGCAATTGCTGGAATGGGGAGTGGAGCAGATTCAGGAGTACTGTACCGGGATCTCGGCGCCCTTTGCCGATGATTGCCGCAGCATGGGTATTGAGGTCGAACCCGAAGGCTTGCGTTGCGGACACCTTTTCGGTCTGCGTTTCGACCCGGAGAATTTAAATCCGGATACCCTGAAGGCCGAGCTGGCAGGGCAACAGATCCACGTATCTTTCCGGGGGGATTCCATCCGCGTAGCGCCCCATGTTTACAATACGGAAGAAGACCTTTCCCGCCTGGGGGATACCTTGAAAAGAAGCCTGAAAAAATAGCATACATATAAAAAAAACGCTTACTATTTTGAAATACCGATTTATATTGTAATTTGCCGCCGAATACCGTGCTGTTCCGGCTTTTATCCCCAAAATAAAAAATGGAGCAGTAACAAACACGCAGAACAACAATTATTTAAATTCTCCCGGATTAAAATATTCCCGTCAGGCCAATGCGCCGCGTCGGGCATGCAGCTTTTTTATTAACCTGATTAAATAATTCCTAATTCGTTCTGCTTATGAACAGTATGAAGACCACGCTGTTGTTTGTCCTACTTTGTTGCCTGGGCTTTTCTGTAAATGCCCAAAGAAATTGCGGATCTATGGAATACCTTGAATTCCAGTACCTTAAAGATCCGAAACGCGCTTTGAAAGAAGAAGCCATCGAACGTCACACGAACGAAGTATTGAGCCGTCAGGCCTCGAGAGCCGTTACAGGGGTGGTTACCATCCCGGTCGTAGTACACGTTGTATATAACACCACTGCCGAAAATGTCAGTGCTGCCCAGATCCAGTCTCAGATCGATGTATTGAATGCCGATTTCCGCCGGTTGAACGCCGATGCGTCGAATACGCCCTCCATGTTCCTGGGCGTAGCTTCCGATCCGCAGATCCAGTTTTGCCTGGCGTCCGTGGACCCCAGCGGCAATCCGACCAGCGGGATCACGCGGACCTCGACCACCAGGACCTCTTTCGGCACCAACGACCAGGTCAAATTCAACTCCTCCGGCGGTAAGGACGCCTGGCCCGCAGCCAACTACCTCAACCTTTGGGTTTGCGATATCAGCGGCGGCATCCTGGGGTACGCGCAGTTCCCCGGCGGCAGCGCTTCCACCGACGGGGTGGTGATCGATTACCAGTATTTCGGTACCATCGGCACGGCAACGGTGCCTTTCCATTTGGGCCGGACTGCTACCCACGAAGTCGGGCACTGGTTGAACCTGCGCCATATCTGGGGCGACGGCGGTTGCACCGTGGATGACTTCGTATCGGATACGCCGGTAGCCGGTTCAGCCAACTACACCGGCAATCCCTGCGCCTTCCCCGGCCCGAATACCTGCAATACAGGTGCAGGCGACCAGCCCGACATGTTCCAGAATTATATGGACTACTCGGACGACGAGTGCATGAATCTCTTTACCGCCGGCCAGACTGCCCGCATGCGGGCGCTTTTCGAGCCGGGCGGCGCCCGGGCCAGCCTGCTGACCTCCCCGGCGTGCGGTACTGCTACGCCGCCGACCTGTACCGACGGCATCCAGAACGGTGATGAAACCGGTGTGGACTGCGGCGGTTCCAGCTGCCAACCCTGCCCGTGCAGCGCCAGCCCATTGACCCTGACCATCACATTCGATAATTATCCGGAAGAAACCAGCTGGACCGTCAAGAATTCCAGCAACACCACGGTGGCCTCCGGCGGCACCTACGGCTCGCAGCCCGACGGCTCCACGATCAATATTCCGATCACGCTGGGTACGGCCGGCAACTATACCTTTACCATCAACGACAGCTACGGTGACGGCATCTGCTGCTCCTACGGCAGCGGCTCTTACACGCTGAAAGACGCCAACAACAGCGTGATCGCCACAGGCGGCCAGTTTGGCACTTCCCAGTCGACTGCCTTCTGCGTCGGCGGCGGCGGCGGCCCGACCTGCACCGACGGCATTCAGAACGGTGACGAGACCGGCGTGGATTGCGGCGGCGCCAACTGCCCGGTTTGCCCGACCTGCAACGACGGCATCCAGAACGGCGATGAAACCGGTGTGGACTGCGGCGGCTCCTGCGCGCCTTGCGGCGGCGGCGGTTGCAATTATGTGACCCTCAACAGCCAGAACTTTGAATCCGGCTGGGGCATCTGGGCCGACGGCGGCACCGACTGCCAGCGCAGCTCAGCGGATGCGGCTTATGCCAACAGCGGCACATATTGCGTGCGCCTGCGCGACAATACGAACTCCTCCGTGATGACGACGTCCAACCAGAATCTGTCTTCCTATGATGAGCTTACCGTTCAGTTCTCTTACATTACGGTCAGCTTTGACAACTCCAACGAGGACTTCTGGTTGCAGATCTCGACCAACGGCGGCAGCAGCTATACCACGGTGGGCGACTTCAACTACAACGTGCAGTTTACCAACAACAACCGCGGAACGGCAACGGTGGTGATCCCCGGTCCGTTCACGACCAATACCCGCCTGCGCATCCGTTGCGATGCCTCCGCAGACGACGACCGCCTGTACATCGACGATGTCGTGATCACGGGCTGCCTGAACGGCGCCAGAACGGCAGGGCCAGGCCAGGCAAGAGGGGAAGAGCTGTCCGAATTCGTGAAGAACATCAACCTCTTCCCGAACCCGGCATTCGACCAGATGACGGTTACGTATACCATGGAACAAGCCGCCCAGGTTCGCCTGACGGTTACCGATCTGAGCGGCAAAACGATCAGCCGCCAGGAATTCATGGCCGATATGGGCGACCAACGCACCCAGCTCGATGTCAGCAACCTTCCTCAGGGTATTTACCTGATGCACCTGGCCACTGCTGAAGGCAGCGTGGTGCGGAAGTTTGTCGTAGGCAGATAAATTTTCAGGTAAACAGTTCGCCAGTCTTCGGTCGTGCGTTTTTGGCCGGCCGGGGACTGGCGAAAATTACAAATCAGTATCAATATTAACCGAGTATCCTATTCGAGCTGTTATGGATTGCCTGGCTGCCTGTCTTTGCCTTGATTTCTCGGGTTATGCTGTGCGGCCACTCCATTCCGGCCAATATCGCAACGGCCCATCTGCTGATGCCGGGCCCTCGCTGGCGATCTCCGTCGCTCATTCAACCAGGATATTCCCGGATTTTCCACACAACGAACGTTCCAAAAATGAACGGCCGCCACTTTTAAATTTCGCATTTTTTCTTTTACATTTTGCATTCCGCACGTTGCCTTTGTTCTTGTCACTTTCTTTTGGCGCCCAAAAGAAAGTAACCAAGCCGGCTCATCTGTGCTAAATTGCCCTGCATTCCGTTGCACAGAATAAACTCGCCTTTAGATCTTGACTTTTGCCTGGTGTTTTGGATTGTCTGACACTCCTTTTTTGCCCTAATTTCTTAGGTCGGGCTCAAACAGTATTCTGTGCGGCCACTCCATTCCGGCCAATTTATTAACGGCCCATCTGCTGATGCCGGGCCCTCGCTGGCGATCTCCGTCGCTCATTCAACCAGGATATTCCCGGATTTTCCACACAACGAACGTTCCAAAAATTAACGGCCGCCACTTTTATATTTCGCATTTTTTCTTTTACATTTTGCATTCCGCACGTTGCCTTTGTTCTTGTCACTTTCTTTTGACGCCCAAAAGAAAGTAACCAAAGAAAAGGCCCCGGCTACGCATCTGTGCCTAAAATTGCCCTGCATTCCGTTGCACAGAATAAACTCGCCTTTAGATCTTGACTTTTGCCTGGTGTTTTGGATTGTCTGACACTCCTTTTTTGCCCTAATTTCTTAGGCCAGGCTCAAACAGTATTCTGTGCGGCCACTCCATTCCGGCCAATTTATTAACGGCCCATCTGCTGATGCCGGGCCCTCGCTGGCGATCTCCGTCGCTCATTCAACCAGGATATTCCCGGATTTCCACACAACAAACGTTCCAAAAATGAACGGCTCCCACTTTTACATTTCGCATTTTTTCTTTTACATTTTGGATTGCTCCTCTCTGCCTTTGTTCTTGTCACTTTCTTTTGACGCCCAAAAGAAAGTAACCACCCCTTTGGTCCACCGGACCAAGCTCACGCGGGCATACGCAGCTGTGCCTAAAATTGCCCTGCATTCCGTTGCACAGAATAAACTCGCCTTTAGATCTTGACTTTTGCCTGGTGTTTTGGATTGTCTGACACTCCTTTTTTGCCCTGATTTCTTAGGTCAGGCTCAAACAGTATTCTGTGCGGCCACTCCATTCCGGCCAATTTATTAACGGCCCATCTGCTGATGCCGGGCCCTCGCTGGCGATCTCCGTCGCTCATTCAACCAGGATATTCCCGGATTTTCCACACAACGAACGTTCCAAAAATTAACGGCCGCCACTTTTATATTTCGCATTTTTCTTTTACATTTGGATTGCTCCTTGCCTTTGTTCTTGTCACTTTCTTTTGGCGCCAAAAGTAACAAAAGCCCCGGCTACATCTGTGCCTAAATTGCCCTGCATTCCGTTGCACAGAATAAACTCGCCTTTAGATCTTGACTTTTGCCTGGTGTTTTGGATTGTCGACCTCCTTTTTGTAATTTCTTAGGTCGGGCTCAAACAGTATTCTGTGCGGCCCTTCGGCTTGGTCCAGTGGACCAAAGGCGCAGCCCGAGTTTGCTGTCCTAGCGTTTTTTTGGTTCCTTTTTTGGGGCAATGCCAAAAAAGGGACAAAGCTCATACGCAATGATCATAAAATCAATGCATTATCAATGAAAAGACCTAAAGCAACCCATTCACTTCCGTATTTTTTCTTCCTGTCTTTGCCTCTAGTTTTGTCACTTTCTTTTGGCGCCCAAAAGAAAGTAACCAAAGAAAAGGCTCCGGCTACGCAGCTGTGCCTAAAATTGCCCTGCATTCCGTTGCACAGAATAAACTCGCCTTTAGATCTTGACTTTTGCCTGGTGTTTTGGATTGTCTGACACTCCTTTTTTGCCCTAATTTCTTAGGTCGGGCTCAAACAGTATTCTGTGCGGCCACTCCATTCCGGCCAATTTATTAACGGCCCATCTGCTGATGCCGGGCCCTCGCTGGCGATCTCCGTCGCTCATTCAACCAGGATATTCCCGGATTTCCGCACAACAAACGTTCCAAAAATGAACGGCTCCCACTTTTACATTTCGCATTTTTTCTTTTACATTTTGCATTTGATCTCTGCCTCTAGTTTTGTCACTTTCTTTTGGCGCCCAAAAGAAAGTACCCCCCCTTTGGTTCACCGGACTATTTTTGGGAGATGCAAATGGATAAAGAAGCCAGGGTGCTACGGGTAAGGCGATCCTGACGGATCGATGTACAGGTCAGCCCAAACAGCGGAAATTGGGGATGCAGCCAACGAAAAAGGGGGTAAAGGCATATCCCTTCACCCCCTTTCCCGCTCACGCGGTTTAATCCTTCACCAACTCAAAGTCCGTGCGGCGGTTCTTGGAGCGGCCGGAATCGGTATCATTGGAATCAACCGGTTTATCCGGGCCGTTACCCACAATGATGAACCGGTTGGGCGACATGCCGTGTTCGCGGACCAGGTAGTCCGCTACGGCCTGGGCCCGTTTTTTGGACAACGAGATATTGCTTTGGCGGCTGCCTACATTATCGGTATTGCCTTCGATGCGGATACGGGAATTGGCAAAAGCTTTTGCGATATCCACGAATTCCTTGTCGATGATGTATTTGGCATTTTCGTCCAGGTTGAACTCACCGCTGCGGAAGCTGATGCTCACCTGTTTGGTGGCGATGGATTCTTTCTCGCGGCCTTCCGTATCCGATACCTGGGTGAATTCCTTTTGGCCTTCCGCTGCATTGTTGGGGCCGCTCAGGTTGGTAGCCTGTACGAGCTGCGGGTAGGCGATCTGGCGCCAGGAAGGCACATTGTTATCGGCATAACCCAGCGACTGGTATTCGGTGGTCATTCTCCGGTACAGCCCTTCTCCGGTTATGCCCTGGAAGCCTGAATTCAGGCCGAAGAAGTTCTGGTTATCGCCGTGAGTGACCAGGCGGACATTGTTGATGGACACTTCGGCATCACCTTCGGGGATGCCTAGCCCTTCAGAGAGGATGCCGATGGCCTTGCGTTTGGCAGCCGGGTCGGAATTGATCTCAGCTGCGCCCTTCATCCAGCCTTCGTAGAGTTTCTGCAGTTTGTCGCGGTTCTTCTCTACATATTCGCGTTTGGCGAAGAAGATGTCAGCGATGATGTTGGAAGCTGTGCGGGTATTCTGCAATACTTTGGAGCCGTTGACGGCGCGCACGCAGGCCTCATCGTCCGGGCTCCAGACAACGGCTGCGTCCACCTGCTGGCTTTTGAAGGCGTCGGCTGCGTCGATGGCCGACGCGTAGGGTTTGACGGCGATATCCTTGCCCGTCATGCCGCCCGCGTTGAGCAGGTACAGCAGGAAGGAGTGCGAAGGCGTCATTTCAGCCAGTGCGACCGATTTGCCTTTCAGTTCGGCTACCGAGTTTATGCCGCGGCGCACAACAATGGCGTCGCCGCCCCTCGACCAGTCGGCCTGCCAGAGGACCACCGGGTCGAAGTCTTTCAGCCCGTTGGCGATGGTCGGGAATGCGTCGATGGTGTACCAGTGGAGGTCGATATCGCCGCTTTTCCAGGCATTGAGGGAAGCGTCGAAGTCGTCGAGCACCCGGAATTCCACTTTGATGCCGTATTCTTTGTAAAACCGGGATTGTTCGCTGGCGGCAAACCCTTCGTTGAAATACTGCCCGCCGGCGTAGCCGCCCCAGGTTACCACGCCGATGCGGATCACGTCGCCGTCTGAGGAAGAAGATCCGCTGTTCTTGGTGTTGTCCTTGGTATTGTTACCGCTGCTTTTGCCGATATCGCCGAGATAGCCGTTGTTCAGCAGATAGCGGCCGCCGAAGAACACGCCTCCGACAACGAGCAGGGTAATGATGAATTTGGAAAAAGTCGTTAAACGCCTTGCCATTGTTTGCTTTTGTGGTTTATGAAGTTATTTTGGTTTGTTGTGGTTTGTTGTGGTTTATTTTGGTTTGTTATGGTTTGTTATGGTTTATTTTGGTTTGTTGTGGTTTGTTATGGTTTGTTGTGGTTTATGGTTGTTAGCGCTGTCAACAGCAATGAACAACGACAATAAACAAGTACAAACAACGACAACAAACAATTATAAACAACAATAATCAATTATAAACAACAATAATCAATCAAAGAAATTGTTGTACTGATTGGACCGGCCTTCCTTTTCCGGCACTTTGATCGGCGCGTCCAGATCCAGGATATCGCTGTCGTTGTTGGCCTGCGTGAGCAGGTTGTTCTTTTCTTCGCCCAGCAGGAGCGATACGCCCTCTTTCTCCCATTTTTCCAGCATTTTCATGCCTTCTTCCTCGAAGATGCCGTTTTGCAGGTCGATGGAATCCATGAAGCTGGAGGACATTTCCATGAAGCGCTCCATTTCGCCTACTTTGCTGGCCACATCCTCGGCCACGGCTTCCATGGCCATGTCGAACATGGCGCGTTTGTCGGGGTCGCCGGAAATGACGCTCATAGCGGACCGCATGGCGCTGTGGCTGGTATGGATGATCTTGCGTTCCTGTTCCTTGACGGCTACCTGATCCTGTATATCTTCCATCAGGACCTGGGAATTCTCGTACATTTTGGTCAGCACGCGGTAGAGGACTTCCATTTTGCGGTAGAGGTCTTCCAGGCGGAGGTTGCTGTCTTTGAGGCGGCCGGCGCGGCGCGACTTGAGCACCATGACGGCCTGTTTATTGGCGTCTTTGGCTTTGCTGGCCAGGGCGAGGTTGCTCTGGATCTCTTTTTTGTTATTGACGATGATCTCCTGCAATTTGTGCATCTGGCCCCGCAACTGGCCGATCTGCTTGTTCATCTTGCGCAGGTTGTCCTTCAGGTCCTCAACGTAGGATTTGAGGATGCCGATCGGGTCGATCTGTACAAAAAGGCCGGTAAGCCAGCGCATGACGCTTTTGTACATGTACCACACCAGGTTGCGCACTTTGGGGTCGAGTATCAGATAAACGACGGCGCCCAGGGCCAGAAGCGTTCCGGCGAGATAAAGCGTATTGGCAAAAATGGTGGCCCAGGGGAGCGCAATCACCAGATAACCGGCCAGCGCGGCCAGTCCTGCCAAAAAGATCAGGCCGGTCATTCCTTCCGGTCGTTTCCAGAAGGATTTGGGCTTCATTTCGTTCTGCAAAGTATCCATCGATCAGGTTGAATTTAATTTATTTCAAAAACTGTTTCATTTTTTCCATATCGTCAGTGATCTGCTGCGTCACAGCGGAGAAGGAAGCCATAAAGTTGTTTTTGGTGGCGCCTACCTTCTCACTGGCGTCGGCAACATCCTGTTTCAACTGGGCCTGTTCTGCCCGGTGTTGTTCGATCTCCTGGGTCAGTTTCTTGATCTGTCCGGCCTTGTTCTGAATGACCGATTCCAGGTCTTTGATCTGGCGGGCCTTGGCCCCGATCTGTTTGTCCTGCTGGGTAGCGAGCGCTTCCTGGAATTTGCGCTCTTCCTCTTTCAGCACGTTGATATAATGCTGGGCAGCCTGCACCAGTTTATCCGGCGTGGCGCCCATGGTTTGCGCCATTGCGAAAGCCGACCGGAAGCGGGTAGCTTCATCCATCGGCATCTTTTCCAAAGACCGGAGGGACTGCTTGAACTCAAGGTAATCAAAGCCCTCGAGGTTGTTGGCCTCCATAGCGTTGAACAGCACTTCCGTAAATTGCTGGGTGACTTTGCCGGCAGCGGCTTGTCTTGGCCCTTCGGCGTTTTGCGGCGCCGGATCTTCCTGTTTTTCCGGGGCGGCGGGAGTTTTGGCTTCCGGTTTTTGAGCGCCGGTCTCCTCCTCGATCACAAAAAGCGACTTGATATTTTTAAAAACGGATGCCATATTGAACTTGCGAATTTGAGGCTATTTTACAAAAAAATCCTGTTTTCGGGGCAAAAGTTACTTAGATTCGATCAATCCTAGGTAAATTTCTACCAAGCGGGCAGAATCGGTTGTAAAATTATGGACAAATAACCGCCTGCACAGTATATTTTTGAGGTAGAGGGTTGAAATTTTTGTAATAATTTCGCCCATGCCCTGAAAAACGCGTTAATTTGACGCAATCTTCGACTGACAGCATTCAATCATACCGGCGCATGACTTAACTTCGACTACGCTCAGTTACCCAACTTACAACTTATGACTTACAACTTACGACTTACGACTTACAACTTACAACTTACAACTTACAACTTACAACTTACGACTGACAACTGACAACTGTATACTAACTTTAAACAAGCATCATGACCGTATTAACTACACTGGACTGGATTTTCATCGCTGCCTATTTTGCCCTCATCCTGGGCATTGCCTGGCGGGTAATCAGAAAACAGAACAACACGTCGGACGAGTACTTCCTGGCCGGCCGGAACCTGGGCTGGTTCATCGTCGGCGCTTCGATTTTCGCTTCCAATATCGGCTCTGAGCACCTGGTCGGCCTGGCCGGTTCCGGCGCAACGGACGGTGTTGCCCTGGCGCACTACGAGCTTCACGCCTGGTGCCTCCTGGTACTGGGCTGGGTGATGGCGCCGTTCTACATGCGCTCGAACGTGTTCACGATGCCGGAATTCCTGGAGCGGCGCTTTTCTCCGACAGCCCGCTGGGTATTGTCGCTGATCTCCCTGGTGGCCTATGTGCTCACCAAGGTAGCGGTAGGTATTTTCGCGGGCGGCATCGTCTTCGGCGTTTTGCTGCCGGACGTGCATTTCATGGGCATGAACAGCTTCTGGTTCGGATCCATCCTGGTGATCATCCTGACGGGGTTGTATACCATTCTGGGCGGTTTGAAAGCGGTAGCCTATACCGAAGCCATTCAAACCGTAATTCTGATCATCGGCTCCGTGTTGGTGACCTTTTACGGTCTGAAAGCGCTGGGCGGCTGGGATGAATTGCGGGCGATCTGCGGATCGGAAATGTTCAACCTGTGGAAACCCCTGGTACCTGCGGGCATGGAGGGCACCTGGGCGCCTGTAAAGACCGATACCCAGATGGCCTGGTATTTCAACACCAATTACCCGTGGGTCGGCATGCTGTTCTGTGCGCCGATCATCGGGTTGTGGTACTGGTGTACGGACCAATATATCGTTCAGCGCACGCTGGGCGCCGCCAACCTCACGGAAGCCCGTCGCGGAACGATCGCTGCGGCTTTCCTCAAGTTGCTGCCGGTGTTCATCTTCATCATCCCGGGTATGATCTGTTTCGCATTGGCTGCCAGCGGCAAGATGCAATCCATTTCCAGCCAGATGATGGATGCCGACGGCCACCTGATCCGGGCCAATGCCCAGCAGGCTTTCCCGCTGCTCGTCGCCAGCGTGTTGCCTCCCGGAATTCGCGGCATTGTGGTAGCCGGTCTGCTGGCCGCACTGATGAGTTCGCTTGCCGGGGTGTTCAATGCTTCTTCCACCTTGTTTACGATGGACTTCTATTCCAAATTCAACC
The DNA here is from genome assembly GCA_020636325.1 of Lewinellaceae bacterium. Taxonomy (GTDB): domain Bacteria; phylum Bacteroidota; class Bacteroidia; order Chitinophagales; family Saprospiraceae; genus JACJYC01. The sequence continues at coordinate 188,315 of JACJYC010000012.1, read as the reverse complement.
CGAATGCCTCCCAGAAGAACCTCGTTCGGATCGGCCGGATTGCTACGGTGGTGATGGTGATCATCGGGTTGTTATGGATTCCGGTCATTCAGGGCAGCCGCGGTTTGTACGACTACCTCCAATCGGTGCAGGGGTATCTGGCGCCGCCGATCTTTGTGGTCTTTTTCTTCGGGGTGTTCAACAAACGGCTGAATGCCAAGGGCTGCCTTGCCGCATTGGGCGTAGGTTTTGCCATGGGCCTGTTCCGGCTGGCCATCGATACGCCGGTGGCCCTTACGGAAGGGTTCGCCTACGAGGAAGGCTCCTTCTTCTGGCTGATCAACAGCATCTTTTTCCAATATTACAGCCTGCTGATCTTCCTGGTCTGCGCAGCGACTATGATCATCGTCAGTTATGCTACCGAAGCGCCGGCTGCCCCGAAAGTGGCGGGCCTGACCTTCTCAACCCTTTCCGAGGATGATCGCGCCCAAAACCGGGCCAGCTGGACGCAAAAGGATGTGATCGCTTCCGCGCTGGTGATCGTGCTGATCCTGGCGGCTTATCTGTATTTTAACGGATAGGCGGGCATTCGAGATAAAATTACCGATTGCATGCCGTGCCGGATGCCTCCGGGGTACCCGACACGGCATGCTGCTGCGGATTCCCTGTGGTGAACCGCTCAAAAATTCAGATCATGAAAAAAACAATGTTGATATTAACGGCAGCGGCCTTTCTTGCCGGCTGCAAGAATACTCCTAAATCTGACGAACCTGAGATGGAAGCATCCGGATTAAGCGTTTCAAAAGCCCCTTTCGGCAACACACCCGATGGTCCGGCCGACTTGTATACCCTCCGCAACAAAAACGGGCTTGAAGTGGCCGTTACCAACTTCGGCGCAACGATCGTCAAGGTGCTGACACCCGACCGGACCGGCGCAATGGAAGATATCGTACTCGGGTTTGACAGCGTCGACGGTTATGTGGGCGACAATCCGTATTTCGGGGCCGTTGTCGGCCGCTACGGCAACCGCATCGCCAAGGGGAAGTTCAGTCTCGACGGACAGGAATATACCCTGGCCACAAACAACGAGCCGAACCACCTCCATGGCGGGGTGAAGGGCTTCAATAAGGTGTTGTGGACCGCCGAGCCGGTCGAATCCGATTCCTTTACAGGGGTGAAATTGCATTACCTGAGCAAGGATATGGAGGAAGGTTATCCCGGCAACCTGGATGTGACCATGACCTATTCGTTGAACAACGACAACGAACTGCTCATGGAATACGCCGCTACCACGGACAAGAAAACGGTCTGCAACCTCACCAACCACGCTTATTTCAACCTCACGGGCGGAGTCAGGGACAGCATCCTCCGGCACCAGCTCAAGATCAACGCTTCCAGGTATACGCCCGTTGACGCGACCCTGATCCCGACCGGAGAACTGGCGCCGGTGGAAGGCACGCCATTCGATTTCCGCAGGATCACCGCCATCGGGCAACGCATCGGCGAGGATAACGAACAGCTCAGGCGCGGCCTGGGATACGACCACAATTTTGTTCTGGACCGCCAGGGCGCCGGAATGGAGCTTGCCGCCAGCGTATACGATCCTTTTTCCGGACGCATTCTGGAGGTATGGACCGTTGAACCCGGTGTCCAGTTCTACAGCGGCAACTTCCTCGACGGATCGATCACGGGCAAGGGCGGCAAGGTTTACACCCACCGGACAGGCCTGTGCCTCGAAACCCAGCATTTCCCGGATTCGCCCAATCACCCGGATTTTCCAGGCACAACGCTGGCGCCCGGGCAAAAATATTATACCAAAACGATTTACCGTTTCGACGTCAAATCCGACCAGTAGCGGCAACCCTCGTGGTTGCCCAAAGCAGCGGCAACCCCAGCGGTTCCGGCAATATTTTAAACTGTCATACAACCAAATAGCCCGGCCGGGTACACCTTAAGTTAAAATCCGGGTGCACCCATGCCAACGACCCTTAGCATGACCGAGGCAGAGATCATTGAAGGCTGTCTGGCCAATGATCGCTTGGCCCAAAAGGCGCTGTACGACCGGTACAGCCAGGCGATGTACACCATTGCCTACCGGATCACCAACGATTTTGACCTGGCTTCAGACGTTTTACAGGAAGGTTTCCTGAAAGCTTTTCGGGCGTTGCCCAAATTCAGGAAGGAATCCACGTTGGGCGCCTGGCTCAAGACCATTATCATCCGGACGGCCATTTCCAGGATGAAACGCGAGCCGTCATTTGAAGAACTCCCGTCTGCCGCATCCGAGGATTGGGTGGACTGGGGGGATTTCATGACCGCCGAATACCTGGAAAAAGCCATACAATCGCTGCCCGAAGGGTACAGGGCCGTCTTTGTACTGATCGAAGTGGAAGGCTACAGCCACCAGGAAACGGCCGATATGCTGGGCATTTCTCCCGGCACCTCGAAATCGCAATTGTTTCATGCCAAAAAAAGGCTGCGCCGCATTCTAAGCGAGTGGCTGGACGTATAAACCCAGGAACGATGACAGAAAAGAACCGGGAAACATTGTTGAGCGCAATCGCGGACCTGCCGCAATACAGGCCGGCGGCCGGCTTATGGGCCAATATTGCCGAAAAGCTGGATGCGGAAACGGCGTACCAGGAAGCGCTGGCCGAATTGCCGGCCTACAACCCGCCCGCCGCCGTTTGGGATGAAATCCAGGCGCAACTGGATAAGCCTGTCCGGACCGGCATCACAAGGCTGCGGGTTTTGAGGACCTTGCGCGCCGCTGCGGCCGTGGGCTTGCTGGCCGTTGCCGGATGGCTGATCCGGGAGCGGGTAGCCGGGCCGGGATATACGATCACTTACGGAGAAGTGTCCGTTTACCAGACCCAGCCGGATGAGGACCAACAGGATGAAATGCTGATCAAAACCATGTTGGCAGAAGCCGGCAAATCCCAGGTAGCGGAATTCCCCGAATTCAAGGCCCTGCGTACCGAGCTCGCAGCGTTGAACGATGCCAAAGCGGAAGTTCAACAAATGATGGACCGGTACGGCCGGAATGACGAGCAACTGACTGTGCAATTGTCTGATATTGAGAAACAACGCACCACCGTAGTGAAAAAAATGGCGGAAATGATTTAACCGTAACCGTTTAATGGGTCAATACAAATGAAAAAAATATCGCTGGTCATATTCCTTGCGCTGTTTGCCGGCAACTGCCTTTCGGCCCAGGTTTTGCTCCAGACCGTCACCAAGCGGATTGAGAAAAGCTTCCCCTACAAAGAGGGTTATGAAGTGAATATCGAAGGGGAAAAAGCCGAAGTTTATGTAGAAAGCTGGGACCGCCAGGAAATTGCCGTCCTGGTTGAAATTACGGCTAAAAACCCTGAAAAAGCCGTTGCGGAGCGCGATCTGGCAGCCATGCAGTACGACCTGACCAAGGTCAAAGCCAAGATCTATCTGCGCAACTACCTGTCCGGCGATGAAAAGGACCCCAAGCCGGAATCTTTGTTCGATGTGGTCTATACCGTCAAATTGCCGGAGGCCTGTCCGGTATACATCAAGAATTATTTTGGAGAAACGGAGGTCAAGAACCTGGTCAATCGCCTGCGCATCAACAGCGAGTTCAGCAAAATCACGTTGAATAATATCCGAGGCGTAGTCGGCCTCGACACCCGTTTCGGCGACCTGTTCGGCGATTACCTGGACGGGCAGGTCAACATCTTCAGCCGCCGTTCGGATCTTTTCCTCAACCATATCCGGGGCAGTTTTGACATCAACGCCCAGTACGGCGCCGTCCGGCTATTCGCCGAAGATGATTTCCTGCGGCTCAACGTCTCGGCCGACCATTCCGACGTCTTTTTTTACCATCCCAACCCGCAATTGCTGACGTATTCCCTGTCGTCCAACCAGGGCAAGATCAATACGCCCAGCCTGTTGAATGCCGTCATGGAAGCCGATAACCCGGAATTCAAAAAGATCCACATCAAACCTTCGACAGGCATGGCAGCCGCCGTGACCATCAGCGTGACCTTCGGCGACGTAACGGTGGAGAAGGCGCGGAAACCCAGGCCGTAGGTGTTTAGTTGTAAGTTGTAAGTCATAAGTCGGGTAACTGAACGTAGCTGAAGTTAATCGTCAAGTTCTTTCGATTGCCAAACCATTCTGGTTCGATTTGCATTTTACCACATCAAAATCATATGAACACTTAAGAAGCGCCCATTGTAATTGCACTTCTGCGCAATTGCAATGAAAAACTTAAGTGAACTTACATGCCTCAAATCAAGGACTTACAGGTCAATATTTCATTAAATATTGCAGCAATGCAATGGAGCATAGAACAATTTCCGCGCTCAATCATTGCTTATATGAACCATTTGCCGGAATATTGCAGTTCAATTTCAGAAAAAGGATCTATGAGCGTAGTAGAAATGAAAGTGCCGGTTGTCGGCGAATCTATAACGGAAGTCACCCTTTCCCAATGGCTGAAGGCGGATGGCGATTACGTCAATCAGGACGAGTCCATCTGTGAATTCGAGTCGGATAAAGCTACCCTTGAATTCCCCGCCGAGGCTTCGGGCCGGTTGATCCGGGTGGCCAAAGAAGGCGACGACCTCGAGATCGGCGCCCTTGTCGCCAAGATCGATACCAGCGCTGCCGCCAACGGAGGCGGGTCAGCCCAGCCGGCCCCGAAAAAGGAGGAAGCGCCGGCCAAACAGGAAAGCAAAACCGAAAAACCGGCCTCCGCAACAGGCGGATACGCCGAAGGTCACCCTTCACCCGCTGCGGCTAAAATCCTGGCGGAAAACAAAATTGACCCGGATAAAGTAGACGGCACAGGCCGCGGCGGCCGCATCACCAAGGCGGATGCCCTGGAGGCGGCTTCGGGCAACGCCAAAGCTGAACCCGCACAGGCGCCCGCCAAACCCGCGGATGCCAAACCGGAAGCCAAGGCCGCTCCTTCCGTTTCCATGGACATGCCGGCCTCTTTCAGCCGCGAGACCGAGCGCAAGAAAATGAGCCGCATGCGCCGCACCATCGCCAACCGCCTGGTGCACGCCAAGAACGAAACGGCCATGCTCACCACTTTCAACGAAGTGGATATGACCGCCGTCATGGACCTGCGCGCCAAATATCAGGACCGTTTTGTCGCCAAATACGGCATCAAGCTCGGCTTTATGTCGCTGTTCGCCAAAGCCTGCGCCAAAGTGCTGCTGGAAATGCCCGAGGTGAACGCCATGATCGAAGAAAACGACCTGATCTACCATAAATACGTTGATATTTCGATCGCCATTTCCACGCCGAACGGCCTGGTTGTGCCGCCGATCCGCAACGTGGAATCCCTGAATTTCGCCCAGATCGAATATAAGCTCAAGGAACTCTCCGGTAAGGCCCGCAACGGCGAACTCTCCATTGATGAAATGACCGGCGGGACGTTCACCATCACCAACGGCGGCGTCTTCGGCTCCCTGATGAGCACCCCGATCCTCAACGAACCGCAATCCGCCATCCTGGGCATGCACGCCATCAAGGAGCGGCCGGTAGCGGTTGACGGCAAGATCGAGATCAGACCGATGATGTACCTGGCCTTGTCCTATGACCACCGGGTGATCGACGGCAGCTCATCGGTGACCTTCCTGGTGAAGGTCAAGGAATTGCTGGAAGACCCGACCGCCATGCTGCTGCTGGATTGAATTCCGGTGCGGCTCAGATCTTGATGAATTTGGCTGAAAAGGTATCCTTCCCCTTTTTCAGGCGGAGGAAATAGGTTCCGGCCGGAAGCGGTGTGGTGTCGAGGAATACTTTCTTTTCGCCGAATCGCGGCGGGTTGACCGGCCGGATATGTACCTTTCTGCCCAGCGCATCGAAGACTTCCATTTGAAAATCCTCAAAATCAGGGCTTTCGAAAGTGATGCCGAGTTGATCCCGGACCGGGTTCGGGTTCAACAACATGATCTCCAGGGGTCCGGTGGTGGAGCCGCAGCCGGCCTGCAGTTTTTCCACGGCGCCCAACACGTTCAGCCGGCCTTCCGTTGCGTTTTTGCCTTTTAAGGAAGGCAGCACGTCCACACCGCTCAGGATCGCCTGCCGTATTTTGAGGGCGGTCCCTTCCGGGGTTTTGAGCGCATCCTGTGCCAGCGCCTCGCACGGCAGGCTGTACAGCAAGGCAATAGCGCCGGTGACATGGGGTGCAGCGGCTGAATTGCCGTCAAACAGGTCGAATTCCCCATCTACGCTGACGGAACCGGAACCGTCGCCCGGCGCCGCGAGGTCGATGTTTTCTTTCCCGAAAGCGGTTTGCTGGGAAGGTTTATCTTCAACCGTGGTGTTCATGACACCGATCAGGAACTTGCTCGGGCAGGTGGCGGGCAGGTCGCCCAGTTCATCTACGTCATAGCTTTTATTGTCGGCGGCGGCGGCGGTCAATACGCCGGCAGCTCCCAACGGGTCGTACATCTGGCCCCAGATCGGCGCATCAGAACAAAACCGGCGGCCGAACCCGAAGGATGCGTTGGTCGCTACGACAAACGCCCCTTCCGCGCCCTCGGTTTGATTGTATGCCGAACGCTGGTCGATCACGTATTGGTAGGCCTCGATGGCCTGGCTGATCAACTCCGTATCGAACAGCATCAGTTTCACATGCCAGTTGATGCCCGCGATTCCGTACCCGTTGTTTCCGGTTGCGCCGACGATGGATGCGCCCTGGTGCCCATGGAAATGGACGCGGTGAACCGGACCTGCATCGATGTAGTTCCAGCCCATCCAGTCGTCGATATAGCCGTTGTTGTCATTGTCGATGCCGTCTCCCGGAATCTCCCCCTGGTTATGCCAGATGTTGTCCCTGAGTTCTGGGTGGTCGACATTGAAGCCCGAATCGAGATAAGCGACTACAATCGTATCGCCGAGGGCCGTCAATCCGCCGGTCGTAATGTCCCAGACTTTGGGCAGGGCGATCCGGTCCAGGTCCCATTGTTCCGGGTAGTAGGGGTCGTCCGGGTGGGTGTCTCTGAATTCCAGCCTGAAATCCCATTGGGCGGCAACAACCGCAGGGTCGCGGCGGAGATCGTCGAGCCAGTTTTCGTCGCCGGTCAAAGCCTCCGGAATGGCAAAAAGGTGGATGTTAAATCGTTTGCCCAATGCGCGTTGCCAGGTAATCGGAACAGGGAATTGCCTGCCCGGCCACCTCAATTTCAGCCAGGCCTGGGGCGTGATCCCTTCGGATAACCTGACGATCAGGTTGCCGGATACAAGCGAGGGGTCTTTCTGCGCCTGATTTTTTCCAATGAAGGCGAAAAGGCATAAAATCAGAAAAAGCGGTCTGACATTCATACTAAAAACAGTTTCATCTCTTCTACAGGCTCTTCAGGTTGTCAATCATGGTTTTCAGTCTTTCGGCATTCGTATAGCCCTTCAAAACGGCCAATTTCAGGTTCTTTTCGGCTTCGTCAAATTTACCGACCGAAGCCAGTGCCAGCGCCAGGTTGGAATAGGAGATTGCCAGCCCCGGATCCAGCTCGATGGCTTTCTTCAGGTGCTTGATGGCTTTTTCGAATTCCATGGTATAGGTGATGTACAAGGCGCCCAGACTGGCGTGCACTTCAGCGTAATCCGGGTTGATTTTCAGGGCTTTGAGGTAGCACTCTTCGGCCTTTTCGTATTGGGCGGTAAGCCTGTATACGACCCCCAGGTTCGTCCAGGCCCGGAAAGAATCCGGGTTCAGTTCCAGGGCGTTCTGGTGCGCTTCGATGGATTCCTGGAACCGGTCCATCTGGTTGTAGATGTTACCCAGTATGGTAAAGGCTTCGTCCATGGGATAAACCTTGAGGGGGGAGGCGAGGGCCCTTTTCATCAGGACCTCCGCTTCTTTGTATTTGCCGTTGCTGTACAGGGTGGTCGCCTGTTCGATCAGCTCATCCCCGTCAGTCGGCTGACGCTTTTGTTCCGGCACCGGCGGCGGGGGCGGCGGCTTCAGGTTGACTTCTTTTTCAACGGACAACAGCAGTTCGATGATGGACAGCCGGATCTGGTTTTTGTCAATCCGGTAACGGTCTGCATCAATGATGCCCAGGCGATGTTCCCTGGAAAGCGAATTCAAACGGGCAACAAAACTGATGATCTCCGCTTCGTGGTCTTCGATGTCCAGGATGTCCTTGTGTTGGCGGAAAACAGCAATCGCCTGTTCCAATTCGTCGGATTCAACCAATTCGCGGATCTGCGCAATTACTTCATTGGTATTCATATGGGTCATTTGGCCTGAATACAAATATAGGTGGAATCCGCTTTTTATCCTTGTTTTGAAATGAATATGTTACAGCGACCAAGAGACGGCGGGTTCGGTCAACGGGTATTCAGGAGCCTGTACATCTCGGTGCCGGCCAGCAGGAATGCTCCGAGCCCGTAGTCCTCAAAATCGGGAACGCTGTCATAGGTCACCGGTTGCCCGGCCGACGGCTCCTTTCCGGTGCCCTGCACATAACCCAGGGCTCCATCGGGGTGAACGGCCTCGCGGATAAGGGCGTTCCAGGCCTTGCGTGCCGCAGGTTCGTATTTTTTCCTGCTGAGGATGCCCTGGTTGACGCCCCAGGCCATGCCGTAGACGAACATGGCCGTTCCTGTGGCCTCCCGTCCGCCGAAATGACCGGGATCGTGCAGGCTGACATTCCAGAAGCCGTCAGGGCGCTGAACCCTGGCCAGGGCTTTGCACATTTTTTTCAGCATATTGACATATTCCTTCCGGTGCGGGCCGTTTTTGGGCAGTTCTTCCAGTACCCTGACCATGGCCATGACCACCCAGCCGTTGCCGCGCGACCAGTAGCAATCCTTTCCGTTCGGCTCGGCATAAGGCGGGTCGAAATCGCCGTCGCGCCACCACAGTCCCGTTTTTTTGTTGAACAGGCCATGGTCGCCGTGCTGGTCCCGGGTAAAACGGTACATTTCGTGCATGCGTTCAAAATAGGCATTGTCATGATACACTGCGCCGAGTTTGGCGAATACCGGCATGCCCATCTGGATGGCGTCGATCCAGCTCCAGTCGTCAATTTTGCCGGTGCGCATCATGCTGTCGATTGAGGCTTTGATATACCGGATCTTCTCCGGCTTCGGGTCGAGGCGGTAAAGGTCGATATAAACCTGGCCGGCGCATTGGTTATCGGCGTTCCGGGTATAGGTCTGGCCGTCGCGCAGGTTCCAGTCGTGGAATTCCGCCCATTTTACGGCGTAATCCAGGTAGGCGGGGTCCTCGTCGAGCTTGCAGAATTCCATGAGGCCTTCGTAATACACGGCCCGGGTCCAGATATTGCTGGCCCTGGAAATATTGGTAACGATCCGCTGGCCCGCATCCGGCCATTTGTCCATGAAATAGTTGTTGGCCAGCCGCATTTTTTCCAGGCTTTCTCCGGCGGTGACCGGACTTTGAGCGTCGGATTGGGCCGGGATAAGGCTCCAGATGGTCAGAGAGGCCAGGAGTATCTGCCGTAAATTGAGTCGATGCATTGTTGGTGAATTTTATTGGTTATCGGTTGGTTGTTTTCAGCCGGCTACTCGGGTAAGCCGAAATAAAAATACAGGGTCCGGCTGATGGGACCTTCCAGCCGGTTTAATTCGCTTTCCGGCCCCAGGTTGCTGACGCGGTTTTCAATTCCCAGGGCAAGTTTGGTTCCGATCGGCGGGATGGCATCCAGAAAAGAAATATCACCGGGCGGCAGTGCGGGGTAGGAAACCGGCCCGGAAAGCCCATGGAAATCAAAGAGCCGGACAAACAAACCCGGTTGGTCGGCGGCCACCAGGAACTTCCCCTCGGCGGTGTTGAATTCCATCCAGGAAATGTCGGCGAAATAGCCCTTGAACTCGGGGTAGATCCACGGTGCGCTGCCGGTATGGGTATTGTTCCAAAGGTTTTCCCAGACATCGTGAACCCCGCCTTTCAGCCGGTTCTTCCAGACCCTCGACGGGCCTTTGCCCAGCCAGCGGGCGCTGATGATCCGGGATTCCGGGTAGTCGAAGCTGATGCCGGCGTATGCCGTTTCGCCGTCGAGCCTGTAGCAGTATTCCAGTTTCAGCCACCCGGAGGGGTACAGGGTCCACCGGGCGGATTGCAGGGCGCCTTCGTAATCGACCTCCAGGACCTGATTTTTGTCGTCCGGAAGATGCCGGAATGCGGTCATTGCCGCCGCTCCGCCGGCCATTACAGGGCCGTTGCGGAATGAAAGGCCGGGGCTGAGGTCGTTTCCCAGTTGCGCCAGCATGCCCGTCCGTTTGTCGAAGGTCACCCGTATCCCGTTGGCTTTCAGGGTCAGGGTCGTATCGGATTCTTCGGATTCGGCGGCATTCTCGCCGGTTGTTCTGACCGGGTTTGGAGGGTGAAGAAGCCAGGATTTTGTCAATATATCCTCGCCCTCGGGGGATTGAACCGTGACCATAAGCCCTTCCGCTCGCCTGAGCTCCTCTTCGGGAACGCCGAGCCTGAACCGGCCTTTTTCGCCTGGCCGAATATCCGGACCCTTCACAATACCTTCCAGCCGTGTGTTATGACCGTTGGACCGGTCCCCGGGTCGGGCAAAATTGACTGTCACCCAGCGGAAGCTGCATTGCCGCAGGTTGGTAAAGTGAAACCGGTTTTCCAGGTGGAGCTCATCTCCGAAGGGCGGCCCCATGGTTCCGGTCGTCATTTTCACCGGGGAGAAAATCTCTTTCAGGGCATAATAGCTGCCTTCTTTTTCCCGGTGCGGACCCAGGACCCCGTCCGGTGCGTTAACCCGGTTGACGTCGATCCGGTTGCCGAGGTCGGTGCGCACAACGCCTTCATCCAGGAGGGCCCAGAGGAAACCGCCGCCCGATCGCGGATGCCGCCACATCAGCTCCCAGAAATCAGACAGTCCGGCCGCTGCACCGCCGTCATCCTGGCCGTGCAGGAATTCGGTCGGGATGTAGATCAGGGAATCATTCAGGATATTCCGGGTGCTGTAATAGTTTTCGTAGTGGTTGGTTTCGATGCCGTTGAAGTCGTTTCCGGGGCGGTGGTGGGCATGGATGACCGGCCGGTCGGACGGATCGTACAGGGCAAAATCGTCGTCCAGCTCCTTGTTGGTGCCGCCCTCGTTGCCGTTGCTCCAAAAGATGACCGATGGGTGATTGACATCCCTGATCACCATTTCCCTGACCAGCTTTTCACCCACCTCGGTATCGTAGGCGTTCTGCCAGCCCGCCAGTTCATCGAGCACGTAGAGGCCCAGGGAATCGCAGAGATCCAGGAAACCGGCGTCCGGCGGGTAGTGAGAACAGCGGACGGCGTTCATGTTCATCTCCTTGATGAGCCGAACGTCCATCAGGTCGATTTCCCGGCTCAGGGTACGGCCGGATTCAGGCCAGAAACAGTGGCGGTTGACGCCCTTGAATTTGATTTTAACCCCGTTGAGGTAGACCCCGTCCCCGTGCCGGATCCCGATGGTCCGGAATCCGAATTTCTCTTCCGTTTCAAACAAGGTCTTTTGACCCGCTGAAAGGACGAACCGGGCTTTGTACAGATGAGGCGTTTCGGCTGTCCAACGGTCCGGTGCGGGTACATTCAGGTTCAGGACGGCCTTTTCCTGGCCTTTTGCCATGCTGATCCGGCTTTCGCCCGCAATCCGGCCCAGGCGATCCGTTACGGTAACGGTAATTTCCCGGGGCCCTTGAAGGCCTTTCGCAAAAACATCTGCTGAAAAACTGCCGTCCGCGCCGGCTGAAACCGCTACCCGTTCAATGTGTTCGACCGGGAAGGACTCCAGGTAAACCGGCCGGAAAATGCCCCCGAAGATCCAGTAGTCGGCATAGCGTTCGGCCCTGTTCACCGACGGATCGGCGGACATTTTGCTCACTTTGACCTCCAGGTCGTTGGAGGCCCCGGGGCGGATCTTTCCGGTAACATCGTACCGGAAGCGGTAGAACGCGCCCTGGTGGGGCTCTCCGGCTGGTTGTCCGTTGACCTGTACTTCCGCATCCGTCATTACCCCTTCGAAAACAAGGTAAATCCTTCTGTTCTTCCAGCCCGAGGGGACGCTGAAGTTGTGCTTGTAAGTGCCTGTTTCGTCAGAAAAGCGGTACTTTTTTCCGTAAGTGTGATAGTTCCGGCCGTAATCATAGCTGCCGAACCCCTGTTGCTCCCAGCAGGAGGGGACTTCGATTGTTGTCCAGGTCCCGCTTCTGCGCCCGTCGGAGCAGATAAAATCCCAGGGGACGGTATGGTCTTTATCCGTTCCGGACAGGAAAAGGACTTCTTTGGCCGGTTGGGTGTCCTGGGCGCCCAGCGTGCCGGGTACAGCGACAATGGCCAGAAAGGACAGCATTTGAAAGGAAAAAGGGAAACGCATTGTATAGCCAGTTTAGGAATTCAAAAAATCACACGTTCGCTTCAATTATTCACCAACTGAAAACCCGCCGATTCCGGCACGCAGCCAAGGTATCGGCAATTTACCGGAAAACTGTTCCGTACTTTTCTGATAACGACCGAAAAACTACCCGAAATGACGACCGGCGTGCGACCTGACCGGCAGAGCGCAGGTTTTTTTCCTTGGATCCGGTCTTGGGGCAGAATTGTCCAGAACAGTTATTACCTGTTGTCCAGAACAGTGCAGAACAGTTTTTCTATGCCTGTCACCTAAATTTGTGAAACTATATTTCAAATACCAGGGCTTTTCAAAAAAAAATATGGTTTTTCAACGGGCTGCCCAATAGCCCAATTTCTGATCATGACTTTCCAATCGCAACACAGATGAGCTTTTCAGCCAAAAGAATTATATTGCTGGTTTTTACCGTGTTCCTCAACGGTTTGACGAACGCTCAGTCCGGAGCAGGGAACTACCTGTCGGGTTTTGAACAGCAGGGCAACACTTTCTCCTTCACCTGCGATCAGGCCCGGGTCCGGCTGGAATGGTGCACGGAATCCATGTTCCGGATTCGCTATGTCTGGACCGGCGATTTTGCCGCCGATGAGCCGTGGATGGTTTCGCGTTATGAATGGCCGCAGGTCCGGGTAATTTCCAGGGAAGAACCGGACAAATTCGTCATTCAGACGGGCAGCCTGCAGGTTACGGTCTCCAAAATGCCGTTTGCCATTGCGGTAACGGCCGCGGACGGGAAGGTCCTGTCGGAAGAAAATCCGGAGCTGAACGGCGGACCCTGGACAGGGGAAGGTGCGGTAGGCTGCCGCAAAACCCTTTTCGCAGACGAGCATTTCTTCGGCTTCGGCGAGCGGATGGATTTCCTGGATCGCCGCGGCAAGAAAGTGGACCTGAACGTCGGCCGGGGGACGGCCAGGCCGCATATCCTCGGCGCTTACAACGTCCTGGAGGCCAATTATTGCCCTGTACCCTTTTTCATGAGCACCCGAGGGTACGGCATCTTTTTCCATAATTCGTTTGCCACCAGCTGGGATATGGGCTCTTCCGATCCGGCGGGTTACACCTTTAAAGCAACCGGCGGCGAGCTGGATTATTATTTCATTTATGGCCCCGGTTTTCCGGCCATGCTCAATCAGTATACCGGTGTCACCGGGAAAGCGCCCCTGATGCCCCGGTTTGCGCTTGGTTTGCAGGTGGGCACTTACAGCGGCGGCACATGGGGGTACGAAGCCAACACCTCGACCGATTATGTGGTCAATCTGGTGAAAAAATTCAGGGAGCTCGGCATCCCGCTGGATATCCTTCACCTGGATTCGACCTGGCGCATCTTCGGAGAGAACGGCGGCAAAGGGGCCACTTCGTTCGAATGGCGGGAGACCTTCAAGAACCCCAAAGCCATGTTCGACAGCTTGTACGCGCTGCACATCAACCTGGCAGGCGTACACATCCGGCCCCGGTTCGACAACGGCAAGAAGCTGCGCCTGCTCGATCAGGCCCGCAAGCAAGGATTTGTGTATCCGGAAGATAACAACCCCGGCGAATTCGTCAACTTCTTTGACCCCGAAGCGGTCGACTGGTGGTGGAAAAACGGGGTGATGAATGTGGCTTCCATCGGAGCGAAATTCCTGAAAACGGATGAAGGCAGCGCATTCGGCGCTGTTGCCAATGAAAGCGACAAGGTCGGCCCTACGGGTAAAACCATCGAACAGCTTCACAACGTATTCCCCATCGCTTATGCCAAGGCCCCGTATGAGCATTTTCAGCAATTCAACGGTATTCGCGGCATGAACCATACCCGCGAAGGCTATGCCGGCATTCAACGCTACCCGTTTATTTTTGCCGGCGACTGGCCCAGCGAGTGGCAGTACTTTGCACCGGTCATCAAAGCCGGATTGAACATCGGCATTTCCGGTGTCGGCAACTGGGCCCACTGCATGGGCGGATTCGAGCACCCTGCAGACCCTGAATTGTACATTCGCTGGTGCCAGTTCGGCCTGCTCAGCCCGGTGGCGCACCTGTTCGGTATGGACCATCCCGGCTACAAGGAGCCCTGGAATTACGGCGAGGACGGGCTTCGGATCTTCCGGGAGTACGATCGCATGCGTTACCGCCTCATCCCGTATTTGTACAGCCATTCCTACCAGATGTACCTCACCGGCATGCCGGTCATGCGGGCCCTGGTACTGGAATATCAGGATGACCCGAACGTGTACGATATCATGGACCAATACCTGCTGGGTGAAAGCATGATGGTTTGCCCGGTGACGGTGAAAGGGGCGCAAACCCGGGTCATCTACCTGCCGAAAGGAACCTGGGTCGATTATTGGACCGGAAGGTCATATGCCGGAAAACAATACATCCAGGTGGAAACGCCGCTGGACCGGATCCCCATTCTGGTGAAGGCAGGCGCCATTATCCCGATGCAGGAAGCTATGGATTATGTCGGTCAGAAGCCGGTCGACCGGATCACCTTCGACCTGTTCCCCGGCGGATCATCCGAATTCACGCTGTACGACGACGACGGCAAAAGCCTGGATTACCAAAGCGGGAAATTCGCGGCTACCGTCATCCATTCGGAGCAAACGGAGGACCGCCTGGACGTCCAGATCGATAAACCGAACGGGGCCTATCAACTGCCCAAAAGGACTTACCGCCTGAAAATACATACGCCGTCGGCGCCGCAATCCGTCGCTGCCGGGATGAAACCATTGGCCATGAGCACAGCAACGGATCAACCCGGCTGGCATTACGATGGGGACAGCAAAATCCTATGGGTGAATCCCGGCGGTAACAGCGAAATGGACATTTTTGTGAATATCCGGTTTAAGTGATCCTGAACGACCCTAAGTCAACAAAATCAAACTTATGAAAGAGAAATCCGGAAGAACCGCAGGATTTATCGCCTTGCTCAGCCTGGCCCTGACCCTGGCGGGCAGCCCCGTATCCGCGGAAATCCGCCTGCCGGATATCCTGGGGTCGAATATGGTGCTCCAGCGCGGACAGCCCGTACCGGTCTGGGGAAAAGCCGACCCCGGCGAGAAGATCCGGGTCGGCTTCAAGTCCATGATGCTTTCCGCGACCGCTGACGGGAACGGAGATTGGAAGGTCGTCCTTGATCCGATGGAAGCCAGCGCGCAGCCGGCCGATATGACCATCACGGGAAAAAACCAGATCCGGCTGACCGGCATACTGATCGGGGAGGTCTGGCTTTGTACCGGGCAATCCAATATGCAATGGCGCCTGCTGGAATCCGACGGCGGACAACAAGCCATTCAGGCCGCCGACTACCCGGAGATCAGGTTATTCAACGTCAGCCGGGAAAGGAGCTTCAAACGCAAACCGGGCCCTATCGGGGAGTGGCAGGCCTGCAGCCCGGAATCGGTTCCCGAATTTTCGGGCATCGGGTATTTTTTCGGACTGGAATTGTATAAAAAACTGGGCATCCCCATCGGCCTGATCAACGCATCTTACGGCGGTTCACAGGCCGAAGCCTGGACGCCCGTTGAATACCTGGCCGCGTCCGAAGACCTCAAACCCTGTATTGAGCGCGAAAAGATCTGGGCAGCGGAACGGCCCGCCGTTCAGGCCAGATTTGACAGCGACATGGCCGAGTGGCGATCTGCTGCCGAAAAGGCCAGGGCCGACGGGACACAGGCCCCCAGGCAACCCCGCGTACCCGATGCCTTGCGGGATTACCGCATAGCGGCTTCCATTTACAACAATATGATCGGGCCGCTCATCCCGTTTGCCATCCGGGGGGCGCTTTGGTACCAGGGCGAATCGAATGAAGAAAGGGCCGAACAATACGAGCTCCTGTTGCCGGTGATGATCCGTGCATGGCGCGAGCGATGGGGGCAGGGCGATTTCCCTTTCGGCATCATCCAGTTGCCCAATTTCAGGGCGGTGTCCGTCCAACCGGAGGATCAGGCCTGGAGCCATGTCCGCGATGCCCAGCGGATGACCTTTTTGAACACCCCTCAAACCGGACTGATCGTCACCATCGATGTCGGGGAGGCTGCTGATATCCATCCCACCAATAAGCTGGATGTGGGGCATCGCTGTTATCTTTGGGCCATGGCCGACGTCTATAAGGCCGACCTGACAAAATCCGGCCCGGTCTTCAAATCAGCCAGAAAGGCCGGCAGGAAGATGATCCTGGTTTTCGATGAGGTCGGTAAAGGATTGAAGATTTGCCAGGGGGATGAATTGAAGGAATTCGCTGTTGCCGGCGCTGACCGGAAATGGCATTGGGCCGAGGCCCGGATCAAGGGTAAGGACAAGGTGATCGTTCGCTCGGATGAAGTGTCCAACCCGGTGGCGGTCCGGTACGCCTTCAACAACAACCCGGAAAATCCGAATCTCAGCAATGACACTTGCTTGCCGGCGGTTCCGTTCAGGACCGACCGTTGGGAAGGACCCACACACGGCAAGCGCTGACAATCAGCTTAAAAACACAACAACCATGCTTTTTCCTGCTACAAACAGCAGCCGGCCGGGGAATCGGCAAAACGAAACTGCACGCCGGCGGCGGGAAAGAGCCGTTGAAAGAATGAGTACATCGCTTTCTCCTCAGCCCGCCGAATCCGTTTTTGCCTTGGAATGCAGTTGGACATCAACGGATGAGGCGGGCCAATTTTGGCGTCGGCAATGGCATGTTCTAGTCGTTATATTGGTATTTCTCGGGGTTGCCGTCCGGCTTCCGGCCCAGATCCTCCGGCAGCCGATCCCCGACCGGCTGGTGGTCCTGACCTTTGATGACGGGGCGGTTACCCACGCCGATTACGTTGCGCCGCTGTTAAAAAAGTACGGATTCGGCGCTACTTTCTTTGTCTGCGAATTCCCGCCCGATTTTGAGGATAAAACCAAGTATATGTCCTGGGCGCAGATCCGGCAACTCAGCGAAATGGGGTTTGAAGTGGCCAATCATACCGGCCGGCATACGCATGTGGATGAGGTCGATGACGCGGATTTTACCCGGGAGCTGGAAACGATCGAGGACCGGTGTGCCGCCAATGGCATTCCGCGGCCCGTCACCTTCGCCTACCCGGCTTATGCCGTCCGGCCGGGGGTGGATACGACCCTGAGGAACAAGGGCTATCAATTTGCCAGGATCGGCGGCAGTCGCCCTTATGACCCTTTGAAGGACCACCCGTATCTGATTCCCAGCTACAGCACTACCGGCGACAACAAGGATCAGATCCTGGGCGCCCTGAAGGAGGCCCGCGACGGCAAAATTGTTGTCCTTACCATTCACGGCGTTCCCGATCTGGCGCATGATTGGGTCACCACTCCGCCGGCCCTGTTTGAAACCTATATGGAATACCTGAAGGACCAAAACTTTACGGTGATCGGGTTGAACGACCTGCAACGGTATATCGACCCGGAAGCGGCAAGGCGCATGATCATCCCGCATTTTATTTTACAGAACGGCCAGGAGGTCCTGCCGGAGAAACCTGTCCGGTTTACAGTAGATCTGAACAAGAAAAAAGGCCCGTTCGACCCGGTTTGGGCGTGGTTCGGGTACGATGAGCCGAATTATACCTATATGAAAGACGGCCGAAAATTGTTGTCTGAACTGGCTGAGTTGAGCCCGGCGCCGGTTTATATCCGCACGCATAGCCTGCTGAATTCAGGGGACGGACGGGCCGCCCTGAAATGGGGGTCGACCAATGTGTATACAGAAGACGCCGCAGGCAAACCGGTTTACACCTGGACGTTGCTGGACAGCATTGTGGACACTTATGTATCTCGTGGACTGAAACCCCTGATGGAGATCGGCTTTATGCCCGAAGCCTTGTCTTCGCAACCGGAACCCTATCGCCATCACTGGAAACCCGGCGACCCCTATAACGATATTTACACCGGGTGGGCCTACCCGCCGAAAGATTACGGCAAATGGGCGGAACTGGTCTATCGGTGGGTCCGGCATTCTGTTGAACGGTACGGACAAACTGAGGTAGAAACCTGGTATTGGGAACTCTGGAACGAGCCCAATATCGGCTACTGGAAAGGGACCACGGAGGAGTACATCAAGTTGTACGACTTCACGTCCGATGCCGTCAAACGCGCTTTGCCTACAGCCCGGATCGGGGGCCCGCATGTAACCGGCCCTTCATGGGATGTTTCGGCTGCTTTCCTGCGCGCCTTTCTCGATCATTGTCTGCATGGAGAAAATGCAGCTACCGGAAAAACCGGCGCCCCCCTGGATTATATCGGTTTCCATGCCAAAGGCGCCCCGCGATGGGCGTCCGACCATATCCGGATGAACCTCGGCGCCCAGCTCAGGGATATTTCGGGCGGGTTTGAGATCGTGGCTTCTTATCCGGAATTCAGGCGGTTGCCCATCATCATCGGCGAGTCCGACCCGGAGGGCTGCGCCGCTTGTCCGGCCAGTGTGTATCCCAACAATGATTACCGGAACGGAACCCTGTACCCATCGTACACGGCGGCCGCTTTTGCGCGCAAGATCGACCTGGCGGATCATTTCGGGGTCCATTTCAAAGGGGCGGTGACCTGGGCTTTTGAATTCGAAGACCAGCGCTGGTTTGACGGATTCCGCGACCTGGCCACCAACGGAGTGGACAAACCCGTGCTCAATGTCTTCCGGATGTTCGGGATGATGAGCGGCAGCCGGGTTGACGTCGTGGGAGACTGGGCGTACGATTATCAGACCATCCGCGACTCAAGCGTCCGGGGAGCGCAGCCGGATATCGGCATTCTGGCGGTAAAGGATGACCATTCGGCGGCCTTGCTGGTCTGGAACTACCATGACGACGACCTCCCGTCGCCCAACCGGAAAGTGGACATCCGATTGGAAGGGATCCCTGCGGGAAAAGCCTTATTGCAACATTACCGGATCGACGAACAACACAGCAATGCCTACAGCGCCTGGCAAAAAATGGGGTCGCCCCAACATCCCGCTTCCCGGGAGGTTAAGGCCCTGGAAGCCGCAGGCAAGCTGGCTCAGCTGGAAGCGCCGGTCTGGATAACCACCGAAGACGGAAAAACTTCCATCCGGGCGGAAATGCCCCGGCATTCGGTTTCGCTGTTGAAATTAACCTGGTAAAATGACCTTTCGGAACCTGATCATCGCCGTATTGGCCGGCTCGATCTTTGCCAATATCCATTGCTCGGCCGGCGAAAAACCGGCAACCGGCGGACCGATTGACCGCCATGCGCTGGTCAGCCGGCACAACGTGGTCAACACCGGGATCGACTCCCTGGAATCCCTGACGGTCGGCAACGGGAATTTCGCCTTCACGGCGGATGTTTCGGGCCTGCAAAGCTTTCCGGACTACTACGAGAACGGCGTTTCCCTGGGCACCGAATCCAACTGGGGCTGGCATAGTTTCCCGAATGCCGGCGACTATACCCTGCAGGATGCGGCCAGGACCTTTGCTGCCTGCGACGGCCGGGAAGTCCCTTACGCGCCGCAGCACAAGGAGGGCCGCGCCGGAGAAGCGACCAATTGGTTGCGCAGCAACCCCCACCGGCTCCACCTGGGGCTGATCGGGCTGGTTTTCACCAAAAGCGACGGTACGGAAGCCGGTATTCAGGACCTGAAAAACATCCGGCAGGAACTGGACCTTTGGACCGGCAAGCTCGAAAGCCGGTACGAAGTGGAAGGGCAGCCGGTCAGGGTGGAATTGTACTGCCACCAAAATCAGGATGTGATTGCCGTGCGGGTGGAATCGCCGCTGATTGAAGCGGGCAGATTGAAGGTCAGGTTTCGGTTCCCTTACGGAAAGGATTGCCATGTCTGCCCCGGGTATGATTGGGATCATCCGGAAAAACATGAAACCTTGTTATCCCAACCGTTTGACTATTCGGCTATGATCCAGAGAACCCTGGATTCCACTCACTATCTGGTCGGGATAAAATGGTCGGAGGGCGTCCTGAACCGGACGAAGGACCATGTCTTCGAATTTGTCCCCGGAAGTGATCAAAAAGAGCTGGAACTATCGGTCCTGTTCAATGCAAAGCAGATCAATTTCGAATTTCCTGTGTTTGAAGAAACCCAAAAGAACAATGAGCAACAATGGCCTGCCTTTTGGCAATCGGGCGGCGCCGTCGATTTTTCAGCCTGCACGGATCCCCGGGCGTTTGAACTGGAGCGGCGCGTGATCCTGTCGGAGTACCTGACCAAGGTCCAGTGCTCGGGCAATCTGCCGCCGCAGGAGACCGGACTGACGTTCAACAGCTGGTACGGCAAATTCCACCTGGAAATGCATTGGTGGCACGGCGTCCATTTTCCGTTGTGGGGGCGGCCGGACCTTCTCGAAAACAGCCTCAAATGGTATCCCGGAATAATGGAAAACGCCCGTAAAACGGCAGAATGGCAAGGCTATGAGGGGGTGAGATGGCCCAAGATGACCGATCCGCAAGGACGGGAAAGTCCGTCGAGTGTAGGCGTTTTTCTGGCCTGGCAACAACCGCATCCCATTTATTTCGCGGAGTTGATGTACCGGCAAAACCCGGATGAGACCACCCTGGAGCTGTATAAGGACGTGGTATTTGAAACCGCAAATTTCATGGCGTCCTATGCCTGTAAGGGTAAGGATGGAAAATACCACCTGGCGGCCCCACTGATCCCGGCCCAGGAAATTTTTCCGGCTGAACAAACCCAGGATCCGCCGTTTGAGCTGGTGTATTGGCATTATGCCTTGCGTACGGCCCAGGAATGGCGCAAACGGCTGGGGCTTGAACCGGATGCCGGGTGGCAGGAAGTGATCGATAACCTCACCCCTTTGGCCGTACGGGATGGGCTTTACCTGCCCGACGCCAATTGCCCGGATGCGTATGTCAATGATGATTTCCGGCGTGATCACCCCGTGGTGACCGGCGCCTACGGCATGCTGCCCGCCACATCGATGGTGGATCCGGCCATAATGGCCAATACCTTTAACGAGATCATGCGGAAATGGAACTGGCAGACGACCTGGGGCTGGGATTATCCCATGCTGGCCATGACGGCGGCCCGGCTCGGGCAACCCGAAAAAGCCTTGGATGCGCTGTTCATGGATGTGCAGAAAAACACCTATCTTAAGAACGGACACAATTACCAGGATCAGCGCCTGCGGATCTACCTGCCCGGCAACGGCGGACTGCTGACCGCAGTGGCCATGATGGCTGCAGGATGGGACAACGGACCGGACCGGCCGAATCCCGGGTTTCCGGACGACGGGACGTGGAATGTACGGTGGGAGGGGTTGAGGCGGATGCCTTGATAGAGGGTGAGAGGGTGAGAGGGTGAGAGGGTGAGAGGGAGAGTGAGAGGGTGAGAGAGTGAGAGAGTGAGAGAGTGAGAGAGAGGGTGAGAGGGTGAGAGGGTGAGAGGGTGAGAGGTGAGCCGCCTTCGCCAGCTCCGTCTGCCATAGGCGACTTAGTCGTCCGGAGGCAGGAGGCTATGGCGGATGAGAGAGGGTGAGATGACGAAAAACCGAATAGATGAAATATAACCGGATTTTTAATCTGTTGATCCTTGCGATCGTTGTATGGGGTGGGGCCTGCACCTCAAGGCAGGAAATTACGCCGGAGTGGCCGGAAATATCCAATGAAACCAGGCCGTGGGCGCGGTGGTGGTGGCACGGCAGCAGTGTGGATACCGCCAATCTCCGGTTGGAAATGGAAGCCTATAAGGCGGCCGGCCTGGGCGGGTTGGAGCTGACCCCGATTTTTGGGGTGATCGGCGATGAAGATCATTTTTTGGATTACCTGTCGCCGGAGTGGATGGATCGTTTTGAATTTGCCCTGAAGGAAGCCGAGCGGCTCGGGTTGGGCATGGATATGGCTACCGGAACGGGCTGGCCGTTCGGCGGGCCCTGGATCGGGGAAGACAACGCGCCCAAAAACCTGGTTTGCCAAACCTACTCCCTTGCGGCCGGAGAATCGTTGAAGGAGCCGGTCGTATATATCCAGAAGCCATATATCCGGGCGGTGCGCAACCAATTGTACCAACTATTCGGCATTTACCGCAATGAGGGAGAAAAGTTGGCCGGATCGATAAAAAATCCGGTGGAGATCAACCGGGAACACCGGGTGTCGATCAAAGACCTCGCGGAGCCGGTTGCCGCCAATAAGGACTTGCAGGGATTGGCGTTGGATCAGGTGAAATTTGAGAAAAGACTGCCCCTGATTTCGCTGATGGCCTTTTCCCATGACGGAACGGCCGTTGACCTGACGGATAAAGTGGACAAAAACGGCAAACTCGATTGGAAGGCTCCGGACGGGAAATGGACGCTTTACGCCCTTTTCCAGGGCTGGCACGGCAAGATGGTGGAACGGGCTGCACCCGGCGGCGAAGGCAACACCATCGACCATTTTTCCGGTCAGGCGATCCGGCATTACCTGTCCAGGTTCGACAGCGCCTTTGCGGGGCGGGATATCAGTTATCTGCGCAGCTTTTTCAACGATTCCTACGAGGTGGATGACGCGCTGGGCAATGCCGACTGGACACCGGAATTTTTAGCGGCATTCGAGTCGCGAAGAGGGTATGATTTGCGTCAACACTTGCCCGCCTTGTTTTCACCGGACTCCCTGCAATGGGATGCGCGCATCCTCAGCGATTACCGGGAAACGCTTTCCGACCTCATTTTGGAAAAATTCACGGACGGATGGAAGGAATGGGCTCACGGGAAGGGCGCCATCGTCAGGAATCAGGCGCACGGCTCGCCCGGGAATATCCTGGACCTGTACGCCGCCAGCGATATCCCTGAGACAGAGGGAACCGACCTGCTGGGGATAAAATTCGCTTCCTCTGCCGCCCATGTGACGGGTAAACACCTGGCTTCCTCCGAATCGGCTACCTGGCTGAACGAGCATTTCCTGTCCTCCCTGGCCGATGTAAAGGCCAATCTGGAGAATTATTTCCTGGGCGGGGTCAATCATGTGCTGTACCACGGCACCGCCTACAGTCCGCATGAGGATGCCTGGCCCGGCCGGCTCTTTTATGCGGCGGTCCACCTGAATCCGAGAAATCCCCTTTGGACGGATTTTGATGCCCTGAACGGGTATGCGGCGCGGGTGCAATCCTTCCTGCAAATGGGACAACCCGATAACGACGTATTGCTCTATTTCCCGGCCTATGACCGGTTTGCCGACCGCGGACGATACCTGATCGAGCACTTTGAGTTGAGAGGACCCGGATTTGACAGTTCGGCATTCAAAGCCGCCGGCGCCGAATTGCAGGCCGGGGGGTACGGGTTCGACTATATTTCTGACCGTCAGACATTGGAACTGACCGGCAGTGAACAGGCGTTGCTGACCGGCGGCCTATCCTACAAAACGATCATTGTGCCGGAATGCGATTATATGCCGCTGACCACTTTTGAAAAACTGGTGAACCTGGCCGAAGGCGGGGCAACGGTGATCTTTCAAAACCGGCTGCCGGTGCATGTAGCCGGATGGAAGGATTGGGAGAACAGGCAAAAGCAGTTCGATGATTTGAAAGCCCGGATCAGCTTTTCTGAAACGGAACTGACCGGCGTCCGGGCGGCAAAGGTCGGCAAGGGCGCGGTCCTGCTCGGCTCCGGCCTGGAGGAATTGCTGACCAAGGCCGGGGTAGACCGGGAGAATATGACGGATGCGGGGTTGCATTTCACACGCCGGTCCCATGAGCGCGGGCGACATTATTTCATCCTGAACAAGGGGGTACAAAGGGTGAACGGATGGACGCCGTTGGCCGTTGGCGGGGAGGCTGCCCTGCTGTTTGATCCGGCTACCGGTCAAAACGGTTTGGCCCGGACCCGGATTTCCGGTGATGGGAAACTGGAGGTCTTTTTGCAGCTCGATACAGCCCAATCCATTATTGTTCAGACATTTGATGGAAAAATCTCAGCTAAATCCTTCCCTTATTATGAGCCGGCAGGGCAACCGCTTGAATTGGCCGGACCCTGGCATATGCGTTTCCTGGCGGGCGGACCGGAATTGCCCGCCGAAACGGACCTGAACCGCCTCCAATCCTGGACAGAACTGGATGGAGAAGCCTTCAAAATCTTCTCAGGTACGGTCGCTTATTCCACTCAACTGCCCAATTTGCCGGCGTCGGCTGCCGGATGGCGGCTTGACCTGGGGCAGGTTGAAGTCAGTGCAACGGTGTGGGTGAACGGGCAAAAGGCCGGCGCGCTGATCGGGCCTGTTTATTCAATGGTCCTGGATAAAGACTTGCTGAAAGAACAAAACACGCTCGAAGTACGGGTAACCAACCTGATGGCCAATCGCATTGCCGACCTGGACAAACGAGGCGTATTCTGGAAGAAATTCTACAATGTCAATTTCCCGGCCCGGCTGCCCGAAAACCGGAAAAACGGCCTTTTTGACGCCTCGGAATGGGCGCCGCTGCCATCAGGCCTTATCGGACCGGTGACCTTGACGCCTGTAGCCATAACGGAAGGCCGATGAGGGCATATAAATATGTTTACGCGCTCTTGATTACCGGATTTTTATGCGCATTTCAACCGCCCGGATTCAGCCAACCGGATCAGTATTGGCACGGCATTGAGCGGTCGGTACGGTATCAGCCCGACGGTCGCGATTTTGTGATCGCCAACGGCCAAAAGCGTTTCAATCGCGCCCTTTACGGTACCCATACCGGATTCCGGGTTGAAGGCGGCGACCTGCCGGAGTTTGCCTTGTACATGCCCGGGATGGGCGGTAATCTCAAACTGGGCATCGCGGTCGCCGGCAAATCCAAATGGCTCACGGCGGCCGATTCCGTTGTTACCCGTTACCGACCCGGGAGCCTGATGTATGAAATCCGGGACAGCCTTTTGGGTGACGGCAAATTGAAATTGACCCTGCTGGCCATGGATGACGCGGAAGGGATGTTGTTGAAAATTACGGTAGAAGGTGACCTGAAAGGCGTCCGGCTCATCTGGGCATTCGGGGGTGCTACGGGTAAAAAATTCAGCCGGGACGGAGATATCGGCGCCGACCCGGAATCCGTTTTTTACCTGAAACAAGAGAATTGCCGGGACAATTTCTACGCCGTTGACAGCAATGCCTTTACCCTTTATTACGGAGCAGGCTCCTTGCCTGAAGCGCTCAGATATCGCAATGATTATATCCCTAAACCTGAGGATGAGGAGCGTACCAAAAGAAGCATTTCCGGGTTGATGCCGCCCGGCTCATTCTTGAAAACCTGCAGCGCTTCCATGCAGGATGATCCGGTGGGTTTTTATTTATCGGAAAATGAAGAAGCACCGGCGCTGGGCGGAACAGCGGACCTCCAATCCGGATCAACATGCTATTTTTCGCTCCATAATCCGCTTTCCAAGCCTGCATTCCGGTACGAGGAATTGCCGGGTCTTTTTGAACAGGCCGAACGAACCAGGTCTTTATTGGCCGGTCGGATTGTCGTCAATACCCCTGACCCGTATATCAATGCGATGGGCGGCGCGCTGGCCGTGGCGGCGGATGCAATCTGGGAAGATCCCAGCTTTTTGCACGGCGCTGTTGCCTGGCGGATGCGGCTTCCCGGATGGCGCGGCGCCTTTGCCGGCGATTGGCTGGGGTGGCACGACCGGGCGGAACGGCATTTTAACGCCTATGCACAGGCCCAGTACACCGAACCCCCTTCCGGCCCAAACGACCCCGACACCGAACGCAATCTGGCCCGTCAGCGTGAAGTGGAGGGAAACGCCCTGTTTTCCAGCGGCTACATCAGCCGGAATCCGGGCAAGTTGAACAAGCCCCACCATTACGACATGAACCTGGTGTTCGTCGACCAGTTACTGCGGCATTGCCTGTGGACCGGCGACCTGGGTTTTGTCCGCGACATGTGGCCTTTGCTGATGCGTCACCTGGATTGGGAAAAGCGGTGCTTCGACGCGGACGGAGACGGCCTGTTTGACGCATATTGCTGCATATGGGCCAGCGATGGGGTGCAGTACAGCGGCGGCGGCGTGGCCCATTCCTCAGCCTACAATTATTGGGCTTTCAATATGGTGGCCAGGCTGGCAGAAATGATCGGGGAGGATCCCGCACCCTTCCAGGCAGAAGCTGACCGGATCTTTTTGGCGTTGAATGCCGATTTGTGGCTGCCGGAAAAGGGTTGGTACGGCGAATACCGGGACCTGTCCGGTTTGAAAAAAGTACACGACGCACCGGCGATCTGGACGATTTACCACACATTGGATTCGGAAGTGGCCGACCCCTTTCAGGCATACCAGTCGCTGCGCTATATCGACACGGAGATCCCGCATATCCCGGTGAAAGCAAACGGGCTTCCCGGCGGGGACTACCATTTATTGTCGACTTCCGGCTGGATGCCCTATACCTGGTCGGTCAACAATGTGGCCCTGGCCGAAAACCTCCACGCAAGCCTGGCTTATTGGCAGGGCGGCCGACCGGAAGAGGCCTTCCGGCTTTGGAAAAGCGCTTTGTTGGAAAGCATGTACCTGAGTTCGAGCCCGGGCGGATTCGGGCAGTTGCCCTTTTACGACGCCATCCGCGGCGAGTTATACCGGGATTTTGCAGACCCTGTCGGCATGGCGTCCCGGACCCTGGTGGAAGGGTTGTTCGGGGTCCAACCCGATGCGCTCGACAGCGTGCTGACCGTTCAACCCGGCTGGCCTGCCGAATGGGCGTTCGCTTCATTGGCAACGCCGGACCTGGCTGTATTTTACAACCAAAGCGAATCGGCGGATTATTACAATATTGTGCCGCAATTGCCGGCGCCGGTCCGGTTGAGGCTTGTATTGAAAGCCAGAAAATGTAAGATTGATAAGGTCATTGTGAACGGACAAACCGCCGGGTGGACGTTGCAGCGGAATGCCGTCGGCAGCCCTGTTGTGGTCATTGAAACAGGATTTGCGCCGGGATATGAGGTGGCCGTCACCTGGTCGGGTGATGAGCCGGAAACGCCGATGTACCGGCAGGCGGTTGCGCACGGGGATGCCGTTGAATGGACGGCTCAAAAGGCGGAATTCCTGGAATTGTTCGACCCGCAGGCGGTTTTGGATCAACCGGATCTGCGAAGCCGTAAACTGACGGCAAAGGTAAAGGGAAAACCGGGGAACCCGACGGTTTTTGTCCGGATGGAACAAGGCGGAATGCAATGGTGGGCGCCTATTTGTTTGGAGGTCAAGCCGCCGGTGGATTGGGAAATAATTGAGCGAAAACCGGGGGGCGGCCTTTCGGTGCGATTCAAAAACAATACCGCCGGTGCGATCAGCGGAGAATGGGTCGTGAACAAGGGCGCAAGCGGTTTTGCGCAGCATCTGGACCTGAAACCGGTCGCTTATTCATCTGTGATCCATATCCCGGAGTCGGTGTTGGAACCCGGCGCCAATACTGCTCAATTTTCCGGAGGAACCGGGGTCCGGCCCTTGACATTGACCGATTGGGACGCTCAGGCGGATCCGGGCGCTCAATGGGTTTTCCCGGATTTGACCCCATATTTCAACGACCGGCTGACGAATATTTTCAAAAATGAATACCGGAGCCCGCGTCCGGCATCGCCGACCCTCCAACTCCCGCTGCAGGGAATCGGCAATTGGGCTTACCCTTTCATTCAGCCGGAGATCGATGATTCGGGGCTGAAGGCCTTAGCGGGTGAAGACAACCGGATCGGGTTGCCCCAAGGCATTCCGTTTGCCGTTTCCGGGCAACCCGGCCAAAAAGACGTACTGTTTGTAACGCAGTGGGATAATTTTCCCGCAACAGCCGTCATTCCCCTTTCAGGATCTGCCCGGC
This sequence comes from Lewinellaceae bacterium, assembly GCA_020636325.1. Taxonomy (GTDB): domain Bacteria; phylum Bacteroidota; class Bacteroidia; order Chitinophagales; family Saprospiraceae; genus JACJYC01. Next base: position 160,281 of record JACJYC010000012.1, on the reverse strand, counting down.
ACGCCTATTTTCTGATGGCGGGCACCACCAACCCGATGCAAAGCCGGTTTGACAACGGCGAAATTGTGGTGACATACCAGGACGGGACGGGCGATACCCTGACCTTGCGCAACCCGGAAACCTGGGCGCCGATCGAGCAGGATTATTATGTCGACGGTTACGCGTTCCGCCTGGAAAAGCCGCGGCCGCCGCGGATCGCCCTTAAAACAGGGCTGATCACCCGGGAGTTCAAGGAGTATACTCCGATTAAAGGCTTTTCGGAATTCGGCATCGACGGCGGCGCAGCCATTGTGCTCGACCTGCGACTGGACCCCGAGAAAGCGCTGCAATCGATGACCCTGCGCGCCCTGGCCAACGACGTGGTGATCGGGTTGATGGCGGTTACTTTGATGAGGTGAAAAAGGGGGGATTTCGGGGCCCAAATTACTGGACAAAAACATAGAGTGGGAGATACTTCGGCATCGCTCAGCACGAAATTAGAGAGGGAGAAAGCGGGGGAAGGCGTTGCTTTTCTCTCACTTCCTCTATGTCCCCTGTTTGGTCGCGTTATCTGTTGGATATTTCTTGATCACTTTTGCAGGACAGATGTCAGATTAAGTTTTGGCGATTACACCTTAATTGATCTACTTTCGTTGATATTGCTACCTAAATATATGCTCTGGGAAAAAATCAGGCATTTCTGTGTCAGTTGCTGCTGCAATTAAGTGGGTAGCTGTTTCAACTGCAACCACAGCTCCACCAACTGGATCTACGGTCGCTACCGCAGTGATACCACCTACTATTGCGCATGCGGCAGCTTTTGTGAGTTCTTTCTTTTGGTTATCTGCACCGTTTGATTCGGATACTTTACCTGCTATTTCAGCAGCAACAAAGCCTGCAAGAGCGGATTGAAGAAAAGGCATAATTCAATGGATTTGATTAGTAACTGATTCAATATTAGTATTATGAGTGACGAATATTCCAGTTAATTCGACAAAACAGGGAAGCAAAAAGATAAAGGTTAATTTGAACACTCTCCGTGATAGTGTTCGTGCGTTCGCCTTCCATAGAACAAAAGGCGAAAGATTGGGAACAAAATCACCCCGGTTTTTCTCTTTTCACCAGGCAGAGATATCGAAGCTTTTCGCATTACACTCCGTAATGCGAATGATCAGGCCAAGGTACCTGCCATGAAATATAGTGTATAACTTTTTGACGCCCCCTTTTTGCCTTTCCCGGAATTCTGCTCTATATTGGTCAAAAATTTACACCGTTCCTAATAGGCACACTTTACCATGCCGAATGTTCAACTTTTCGTCTGATATGCAATCCTCACCCAAATATTCCCCGGCATCGCTTATCCGGTTTGCCCAAGCCCTAATGGAAAAGGCCGGATTGCCGCCGGACAAAGCACGGGTCGTAGCCGAAACCCTCGTGGAAGCCGACCTGATGGGGCATTCCACGCATGGACTGGAATTGTTGCCGGCCTATCTGACCTCCCTGGAAAAAGGCGAAATGGAAAAATCAGGAGATCCGGACCTATTGAACGACAGCGGTGCGGCATTCACCTGGGACGGGCGCTACCTGCCGGGGCCATGGCTTGTGCACAAAGCCATTGATCAGGCGCTGGACCGCATCGAAAAATATCCGGCGGTAACGGCCGCCATCCGGTGCAGCCACCACATCGGTTGTCTGGCCGCCTATCCGGAGCGGGCAACCAAAAGGGGGCTGTTGATGCTGCTCTCCTGTTCCGACCCCCGCAACGCCACCGTAGCCCCCTTTGGCGGGGTAGATGGCGTTTACAGTCCGAACCCCATTGCAGCCGGCATTCCAACGGGAAAAGAACCGATCATCATCGACATCAGCGCCTCCACGACCGCCAACGGTTTGGTGGCCCGGACCCGGAAGGAAGGCGGACAATTGCCCCATCCCTGGCTGATGGATAAAACCGGTAAACTGACCGCTGAGCCTTCCGCGATGTTCGCCGATCCACCGGCAACGATCCTCCCGCTCGGCGGCCTGGATGCGGGTTATAAGGGGTTTGCACTGGGTTTGTTGGTTGAAGCGCTGACGAGTGGTCTGGCGGGTTACGGACGAGCGGATCAACCGGAAAAATGGGGCGCCTCCGTTTTTTTGCAGGTGATCAACCCGGAGGCCTTTGGCGGCAAAGCGGCGTTGAAACGGCAGATGGATTTTTTGGTGGAAAAGAGCCTGGCATCTGGTCTGAAACCGGGCGGTGAACCGGTGCGGTTACCCGGCTACCGGGCGCTGAGGATGCGGGAAGAACAACGCAAGAACGGCGTGCAGCTGTACCCGACCATTGAGCCGGCGTTGAGGAGGGTAGGGGAGCGTTATGGGGTGGGTTTTCCGGAGGGGGGTGAGTGAGGTGGTAAACATACTACGGGACATTTTTGCAAAAGGGGCAAAGACGGGGAGAGCCCGCTTTCGCTTGAGGCTTCAGCGGATGAGCGGGAGAGAGCGGGTGAAAAGCAATGCCTTCTCCCGCTCTCTCCCGCTCTAAGTCTCCCCACTCTGCTCATTTTGTCCAGTAGTGTGGGTGGTAAAGCCTTCGCCTGCGCTGCTCATTTTGTCCAGGAGTGCACCATAAGGCTGGCGACAGATATGCCGGCCCGGCAGATCCCTGGTTTCGGATCGGCGGCCGGCGGCCCGGCTATTCTTTACTATTACTTCTATTGGTTATTATGGGTGGGGATAAAAATGCCCGCCCTTCCACCACCACTCACGGGTATGCGTACAAGGTCCGGTCAGGAACCTCATTTCCAGCCTTTAATACGCGTATTAATTAATGAATAGTATACCCTGGTGGGTATGACTTTTTTAATATTGAACCACAATGCAAATATAAACAATAATATTTAAAAATAAAAAAATAAACACGATTATTTTTAAAATCATTCCGCTCCCTTCACCTCCATCCTCACCTTCCCCCTAAACGGATCCCCTTCCACCTGGTACTTTCCCTTGCGCTTCACTACCGAAACAGCCTGGACTTTATCCCCGCCAGGCAGATACACCAACCCCGAGGCCTTGTCCGCATTGCCGAAAACCATCAGCTCCAGCCGGCTCCAGTCCATGTCCTTGGTCGTTTGCGCCAGTTGGATATGGGGTATAACGGCGCCGCTGCGCACGAGCACCACGATCGGGATCTTACCGGCCCGGATCTCGTGCCAACCCCTGTATAGGTCAAATGGCTTTGATAGTCGATCCATTGCCCCGGCGGCAGATAGACCTGGCGGCTTTCTCCCTCCTCAAACAGGGGCGCTACCAGCAGATCCGAACCCAGCAGATACTCATTATCGACCAGCCATGACCCCGGATCTTTCGGGTATTCGACAAACAGCGCCCGGACCATCGGCAACCCGCGTTCGCTGCAATCCTTGGCCTGGGCATAGATATACGGCATCAACCGGTACCGGAGGTTGTCGGCCTCCCGGAACAGCTCCAGAAATTCGGGGCTGTATTCCCAGGGCTCTTTCGGCGGGGCTCCGTGCGCCCGGCTATGTGACAGCAGCAACCCGAACGCCGCCCAACGCCGATAAAGCGATTCCGGCGTTTTCTGGACAAACCCGCCGATGTCATGACTCCAGAACGAGAAGCCGGACAAACCAAAGGACAACCCGCCGCGCAGGCTGGCCGCCATGGCGTTGTCCGTATTGGCCGCGTCGCCGCCCCAATGCAGCGGATACCGCTGACTGCCCGCCCAGGCGCTCCGGGCCCAGATGATGCGCTCGCCGTGGATCTCCTGGGTCAGGTCGGATACCACTTTGTTGTAGCGCAGCGGGTAAAGGTTGTGCTCGTAAAAGCCCGTTCTGCCGGAAGCGAAAAGCCCGTTGGCCGGCGCCGCTTCGCCGAAATCCACTTTGATGGCGCCTACGCCGAGCTTCAGCAAATTGCCGATCTTTTCCCTGTACCAATCCAGGGTGGCCGGATTTGAAAAATCCAGGACGGCGTCTTCATAGGGCAGATTGCCCTTGTTGTTGCGGACGTACAATTTCTTCTCCAGGATTTCGGGGAACAGCCGGTTTTTGGGTACGAAATACGGCAACTGCCACAGGCTGATATGAAAGCCCTGATCCTTCAGGTCGCTGATCATTTTGGCCGGATCGTCAAACCGGGAGGCCGCGAATTCGTAATCGCACCGCCAGTCTGTTTCAAACCAGCCGGTATCGAAGTGGATGACGTCGGCGGGGATCTTGTACCGGCGAAGATCCGCAGCTACCTTTCGGCCGTCCGTTTCGGAGAAATAAGTGATCCGGCTCATCCAGAAGCCGAAGGACCACAGCGGCGGCATCGGCGATTTCCCGGTCAGGTTGGTATATTCGTCCAGGATATCCTTGGGATCGCCCAGAAATACGAACAGGTCCAACGCTTCGTCGCCGATCATGAGCGACATCACGCTGGCGATGTATTTGCCGAAGTCGCAGGTGATGGGTGAGGAAGTATGCATGAACATGCCGTACCCCCGGCTGCTCATGAAGAACGGGATGGGCTTGTACATGGTCTCGTTCATCACCCCGTTGGAGTCGTCCGTCCACAGGACCACTTTGCTGCCGCGCTTGTTGAAATTGGTGAACGATTCACCGCATCCGAAGATCTTTTCGTCGGGTGAAAGCGACCAGGCCGCCGAAATGCTCCTGGAATAATCGGCCGCCCGCCGGACAAAGGAGAACGGCAATACCGGCGTGAAGGTCTTGCCGGCATTATCCCGGTTGTGATTGGTACTGGTGAGCAGTTTTCCGGCATTGTCGCGGATCTCGATATGCCACGGGTTTTGCGTGATGGTGACCGACCCGAACGGACCGGTGTACCGGTGGCCGTCCGTTGTTTTGCTGTATTTCCAGGAAGATTTATCCTGCGGCGCCGTGCCATTGGCCAGCATCAGCGAGGGTTGGTCGGGGCCGACTTCCGTACCTGTGCGGGCCCTGATCCGGATGGTTCTGGGGGAAACGAATTCGACGGAAAAAGGCAGGGATGGAGCGCCGGCGTATTCGATGCCCGGAAATTCGTTGGCGGGCACGCTTTGCAGGCCGCCCAGGATATTGTCGAACGCCATTCGGGTGACATACTCGTACCTGCCGTAAACGATCTCTCCTTTGCCGGTGGCCGGGTCGAACTTCCCAAGGCTGTCGGCCAGATAATAGGTGTTGGAAAAATTGCGGAAATCGCCTGAAATATCCACCGGTTCATTCATCAGGGCCTGGTTGGGATCGCCGGACGATATCGGGATCTGGGCATTTGAAACGGTTGAAAGCAATACGGCAGCCGCAAGGATCAGCCGGCCGATGAAGGATTTAAAGTTGGCGTTGGTCATGTTGAAATGGATTTCTGTTTGTCCAAAGGAGGCAGGGGGTAAATATAAGAAGTATTCCAATTATCCGGTATTTCACATACCTGGCGGCATCGGCCTGCAGCGGAACCTGGCGCCAGGGACGGGCCCCTTTAATTCAGTCCCGAAAATGCATTTACAGCAGGAATTTCCAGCTTGTAGCCCACCCCATGGACGCTGGTGATCCGGACCGACTCATCGCCGTTCAGCTTCTTTCGCAAACGGGAGATAAAAACATCCAGGCTGCGCCCGACCAAGACTCCTTCATCTTCCCAGACATCTTTCAGGATCTGATCCCTTTCGAGCAATTGGTTGGAATGGAGGCACAGATAGCGCAACAATTTACTTTCCCTGTAGGTCAGTTCCTGGCGCCCGGCCCCCAGCATCAACAGTTGATTGTCCGGATCAAAGGTGAATCGGCCCAGGCGATGAAGCCCCTTTCCATTTCGGGAATGGCCGTTGAGGGGAATGCCCTCGAAATGGACGGGCTGATCCGGCTTCGGCCTGAAAAACCCTGTCAGATAAAGAGCGATATATCCGCCCAATAATGCCACAATCACCAATGGAATACCCCATCGCCAAATACCAGCCGTATGGGTTGTAACCGGCAAGGGGGCGGTGAATTTGAGGTCGAAGCACTTGCCTTCGCGCAACCGCCCGCCGCAAGGCTCCCAGTCTTCCCTGTTCCGGGTATCCGCGGTATAACCAAGCATCAGTTCCTGGGTTTCGCAATCCAAAACGGCAACGTCGTAAGCCCCGTTGATCCCGTGTTTGAACAAGGCGCGATCCAGAAAATAAGGCAAGCTGTCGTAGTCGAAATTACGGTTCAGTTTCAACAGGAAAACGTTGGATGCCAAAATTTTGACAGGAGGAATGGCCGAGGTGGAATCCCCTTCTTGCCTGAGCAGCAGGTTGGCCGTCAGCCGAAGTGCGAGGTTGACCTTGTCGGCATAGGTATCCGTGGTGGCTTGGTTAACGGCCGGTTTGAACCGGATCTGCTGGACCAGGAACAGGCCCAAGACCAGGCAGGCGACCACGAACGTCAGATGTTGGGATAATGTATAGCGCATGGCCCAAAATTAAGGCCTTTTATCCAGCTGCCGGCAGCTTTTACATTTCGTTTACACTGTTTTACACCCCTTTAACCGCAAGGGGAAAAGAAGCCCATAGCTTTGCGGCATTCCATTCACATCTCAAAATGTAATTATGAAAAAAGCGAATGTTTTAGTGATCTTCTTCCTGACCGTTGCCGTCTCCGCAATTGCGCAAAGCGAATTCAGCAACTGCGCTGCCGCCTTTCTGGGCGGTAAAATAGTGGTCGATAAATACACCCCGGAGGGCAAATGCGTGCTGTCGCAGAAAGCAACCGGCGAATTGACCGTTTGCACCGCCGACCTTTCTCCCGAGCGGTCCGTTCCGAAGGATAAACTCGAATTCAAGGTGGCCATCCGGGATAAGAACACGGGTACCCTGACCATGTATTCGGGCGAGACGTTTGTCAAAGCCGATATTCAGGACATCATGGCCAAATGCGCCCCCGGCGATCATATCGTCCTGATCACGATGGCCCGGGAGTACGCGCTGCCGCACAATGAGATTCTGGTGAATTAAAGGCGTAAGCGGTAAGTCGTAAGTCGTAAGTGCCCTTTATTCAGCAGCTTACAACTTACAACTTACGACTAACAACTTACGACTTACAACTTACGACTTACAACTTACAACTACCGACGAAAACTATCCCCCACAAACTTCAGTACCTCCGGCAGGGCGGTCCGCCAGTAATCCCAGTTGTGGATGCCGTCGCGGACGCGGAATTCGTGGGGAACACCTTTGTCGATCAGCAGGGCATGGAGTTCCATATTGCCTTTGATGAGGAAGTCGCCGTCGCCGCAATCGATATAGTATTTCACCTTTTTGAGCTCATCGGCATTGGCGTTCTCAACGATGCTCAGGATCCAGTTTTGCCTGAGGTGGTCCGTCAGGCGGGCTTCGCCGGTGTGTTCGCCGTAGGGTGGTCCGAATACATTTTTCCAGGTATCATCGGGCAGACTGATCAGTTCTTTTTCCGTAAAAATGCCGGCGCTCAGCGGGGCGGCCGCTGTAAACAGGTCGGGGTGTTTCATGGCCATGATCAGGGTGCCGTGGCCGCCCATGGACAATCCGGCGACTGCCCGGAACTCCTTCGTCGGGCGGGTGCGCAGGCCGGCGTCGATATGCGGTATGAATTCCTGGATGAAGAAATCCTCCCACCTGACCTTCCCGTCGGCGCTGTTGATATACCAACTCACCCCGGCGTCGGGCATCACGATGATCATCGGCGGCGCCTCACCGCTGTTGATCGTGCGGTCGGCAATCCGGTCCACTTCCCCGAATTGGGTCCAGCCGATTTCGTCGTCGGTGTAACCGTGCAGGAGGTACAGCACCGGATAGTGCCGGTTGGAAACATTGTAATCCGACGGCAGGTAAACGCTGTATTCCACGTTGGTACCCAGGATCGAACTTTTGACCGTCAGGCTCTCTTTCAGGATGCCTTGCTGGGAGAACGCCGTCAGTGCGGCGGCAGACAGGAGAATGATGAATATGGATCGCATGGCTGTTGTTTTTGAGAAACCGAGCCTGCCTTGCCGGTCTCCGGCGGCCAAAGCCTATGGCGACGGCACGCCGGCAGGCTCAGTTCCTCGGTTCCTCAGTTCTTCGATTCCTCGATTCCTCGATTCCTCAGTTCCTCGATTCCTCAATAAAAATCAATCCCTTCCCGGAGGGCGGGGCCCGCGTTTGGGCATCACCAGGCTGTCCGGCGGATAGGTCGCTTTCAGGTTATCCATGATCCCTTCGGCCCAGGAAATGAGCAATTCGCGCTGGGCATCGGTCAGCACGGCGTCCCGGTGGATCCAGGTATAGGACGCCAGGGGCATTTCGTGTTCTTTCACTTCGTCTATCACTTCTTCCAGTTTGTGGTTCTGGATCGCGATCCGCCGGGAGGTGAAATCGGAAAAATTGAGGTGACGCTTGCCGTCTTCAATGTGGTTGCCGATCCACCAGGCAAAAGGCTGGACATTGGCGTACCACGGGTATTCGGTTTTGTTGGTATGGCAATCGTTGCAGGCGACTTTCAGCACGGCCTGTACATCGGCCGGAACGGGGTACTTTGTCGCGATGCCGTTGGTTTCGTCCCCGGAAAGGTTCTTTTCCGGGCGGATAAACTGGATGACGACCAGCAGGACCGCCAGCGCAATGAGCGTGTATCTAAGGATCTTTTTCATGTGTAAATGTTGGTTTTGATGAAAATTGTGCAGAGCGTGGTCTTGAAACCGGTCAAATATAGCTGATTCCTGAAAAAAAATCAGGTGACTTATAGCGAATCAGTCAAAAGTTGTTTATATTTGGGTACCCATCAAAACCTTCACTTTTCAGAGTAAGTAGTTCAGAGCCAAATGTATAGCATTGATTTCAGCTGGATTGACCCGGTGTAATTGAACCCTTTATGCTTTTGTAAGAACAAAACCCGAGATGCTATGCTCCGAGCCATTATCATTGATGACCAGGTGGAAAGCCTTCATGCTGTTGCCGCACAGGTGAAGGAAAACTGTCCGAATGTCGAAGTCGTAGCCCAATGCGACGGCGCCCTGGAAGGATTAAAAGCCATTCGCACCCTCAATCCGGATCTGGTATTGCTGGACATTGAGATGCCCGGCATGACGGGTTTGGAAATGATCGAACAGATCCCCGATTTCAGGTTCGGCCTTATTTTCATTACCGCCTACAATGAGTTTGCCGTACGCGCCTTCAAGCTCAGCGCGATGGATTACCTGCTCAAACCCATCGAGCCGGAAGAATTGATACGCGCTGTCGGCAAGGTTGAGCAGAAAAACGCACGCGACAAGACATTGGAGCAGTTCCAGATGATGGTATCGCTGTTGAACAGCAATAGGGGCCGCAACGGTAACGGGCGGGACAACCAGCGATACAAGATTACCCTGCCGATCGAAGAAAAGATCATGTTCGTACCGATGGAGCAGATACTCTGGATCGAAGCGGCGCAGAACTATTGCATCTTCCACTTTGCGGACGGCACCAATCAATTGATCTCCAGAAACATCGGGACCTACGACAACAGTCTGGAACCCAACGGCTTCATGCGGGTCCATCGCTCCCATATTGTGAATTTGTACCACGTCAAGGAATACCTGCGCCAGGATGGCGGCAGTTTGAAGCTGGTAAACGGCAAATTGCTGGAGATTTCGCGGAATAAACGGGATGCGGTGTTGGATAGGTTAAAGGACCTATAACATGGTTCGTTAAACAAAAACGGGACTCCGGTAATCCGGATCTACATCTCATACATTCGATGCAAGATAAAGTTCCGGTTGTGATAATTTCAGGCGTAACATTTAATTAATGAAAAATTATGCCGCTCATTGACCTTTCAGGAAATAACATCAAAAAGCATAGTGACGGAAAACTGTTTGAAGAAACTGGCGCCGATTATGAAGGTCCCGATGTGATCTTTTATGAAGAAGATATGATAATAGCTTCGGGAGAACAAATTAAGAGTCTGGTTCCTATAAATATCGAAGTGAAATCGAGCAAATACAATTCTTCCGATCCACTTCGTATTAAAGTGCTGGCAATGCCGAATACTTCATCATTGGGGTATGAAAATTTGGCGGTAGGACCATGGCCGCCATATTATCACCAAATCTCTCCGGTGTTACCCGGGCATGTTCTGCCTGACCATGAGCTTTAGAAGCTCAGCGGATAAAATTTATTTTAAACAACAAGTTAATTTAATAAAATAATGGGACGTATAAAGGCATTGAAAAAAAATTTTAAGCCTAAGCCTAACCATGGGCCTCAATCTCAAGCCAGGCCTGAAGTTGTTGATCCAAGCCGGGAAATAACCTATTATTATGCCGCAGATGTGGAAAAACTTTTGAATGACCCCAATGTGGTGGAAATTAAAATAGTAGAAGGCAGTATTGAAGATCCAAAGAACCCTTCCTCTTTTTTGACTTCCGAGGACGAGAAATTTCTTGTAGGCGTGACCAAAAAAGACGGACTAAAGGTAAAGGAGGAATGGTCAGACGAACTTGTGGTTGGTGTCCGGGACAGTAAAAACAAGAAAAGAAACAGACCAGGTTTGAGGATAAGAAGTCTTGACCATTTCAATGATGAAAAAGATCTTTTACACAGCAGAACCGAAAGCGATGAAAAAGATAAATTTGAACCTGTTTTAAAAAAAATGCAGGCAAATATCCTGTGGCATCACCAGAAAAAATTTGCTATTTATTCATTTTTAAATTTTGAGGAGAATAAAAGATCAGAGGTTGTGCAGTGGTTGGCAAACCTGAAATTGACATCTGCTTTTGACCAAATGAACAAGAGGGATGAGATTGATATAATCCGATGTGCTTATTTAACTTACAAAGGGTATGAATTTTTAAATATTCCTTCCAATCTCATTCCGGAATGCGGTATTTCCATTTTTAAGGCAGGGCCGGAAGAACGCACGGTTTATAATGATCGACGACAATTTAGGGACAAGCGTTATGATGCCAAACCGCATCTGGTATTATTAGAGGCATTTGACGATGACTCAATTTCTTTTGATGAAAAAATAAATGAATTTAAGATTAGCGTAAGCGGATTCGTTGATTTGTCCAAATCTTTTTTTGAAACAGCCTTTTTAAATTTTAAGGAATTAAAAGTTACGCAGGATTGGTTTGGTTTTCGGGAAGGTATGGGTAATCCGAAATTTTTTTCCAGCAAATTGGATAAGATGCACATCCGGTATAAGGAACCCATACCTGGAAATGCACCTATGCATATTGTGTTGAAGGAAGATCTGAATGGGGGAGAGCGCAATTGTTATGGTAGTTTTCTCGTGTTTTTAAAACTCCAGCAAGAAACAGAAAATTTTAAAATCCTTTGCGACGAACTGGCAGGTAAAATGGGAATAAGCGCAGAGGAGGCTGCCGGACTGTTAATAGGGCGAAATAAAGACGGCGACCCGTTGGTTCGAAAAAAAATACCTGAAAGAGCTTCAAAACAATCAATAGAGGGTGTTACCGGCTCAGAAGACCCTTTAAACCCGGAAAATGAGCAACCTGAAGGGGATCCGGATGCTAATTTTTTGAATTATTTTGATTATTTGAATGACAACGAAGGGAGGGAATGCCCTTTTCACGCGCACATCAGAAAGGCCAATCCAAGAAAGCAAGGCTTTGAAGAGTCAAATATTGTGAGGAGAAGCATGAGCTACGAAGAAAGGTATAAAAATGAATTCAACAATGAAATTGAGGTGGAAAGAAAAGGGATGTTCTTTATGGCATTTATGCGAAATATTGAAGAACAGTTCGAGCGGTTGGTCAATAACCGTATGTATGGTTTTGATGAATTAGGCCCTAATGATGCTCATGACCCTTTGATCATGGATGAAAATTATCAGGATAGACCCTATTACAATAAAAACGGGGAAAAGATAATTTTTAGTAAAGCCCGGAAATTGGTTACATACAGAGGCGGTATTTACCTTTTTGCCCCATCATTGCCCTTTTTTAAGAATTTGGATTGATTTATTTACTAATTCCACATAAAATGACAGCTATTCTTTTAAATAAGAAAGATATAGCGCTTTATTTGTTATCCTTATGTTTTTTATCAGGCTATTCACAAGGCAATAAAACAATTTGGTTTCATTCGCTTAAAAAAGAATTCGGGCTTCCTTCCAATTCTATTTTTAGTTATTTTCGGGATTCCCGCGGGTTCTTATGGCTGGGGTCTTCGGGGGGATTGTGCCGGTTTGATGGCGCTTCAGTCAGATATTATTATGCTGAAAAGGAAAACCCCAGGTCCATCGATAGCGATGTCATTTCCGGTTTGCTGTTTGAAGACGGCGATAATGATATTTGGTTTTCTTCCAATCAATCCATTTTGAGGTCAGCGGTTCTCGGTTTAAAAAAATCCAATATATGAAGGCGAAAAGCCTATCTTTCGTTCAAAAAGTTGGATGATAGACGAATTGATAAACAGGGTAAAGCAAGGTTTCGACCGGATTGAGGACCACCGTATGCCCGGCGGTAATCTTCGCTACGCACTGAGCGATGTTTTGATGAGCGCCTATGCGATGTTTTCGCTTAAAGATCCTTCGTTATTGGTGTTCCGGCAGCGCCTGGAAGAACGCTGGGAAAACCTCAAGCGAATTTATCAGGTTAAAGCCGTTCCGGCAGACACTGCCCTTCGACAAACCCTGGACGGGGTTTCTCCGTCAGTTTTACAGGCTCAATTTCAGGACATTCTGAAATTGGTGGAGGAAAAAGGCTTGTGGTCTGACCGGATGGTACTTGGTAATCATCTGGCCATATCCATAGATGGAACGGGATATTATTGTTCCTCCAATCAGGCTTGTGAACATTGCCTGGTCAAGACCAGAAGCACCGGTAAGGAGAACTATCACCATCAAATGCTGGCTGCTGTTCAGGTTCATCATGGTCAGGCCACCGTTTTTCCCTGGGATGCCGAACCCATCCAGAAACAGGACGGCCAGTCCAAGAATGACTGTGAACAAAATGCAGCCAAACGCCTGATTCCCAGGCTGGGTCGAAGTCTTGCTGCCGGCGCTAAAATTTTGACATTGATGGATGCCCTTTATCCAAGCGGGCCGTGCCTGAAACTGCTTAAGGAACATCAATGCAGTTTTATCATCACCATCAAAGAAGGTTATGTGCTTATCCAGGCTGAAAAAATGGCCCAAAACGGCGAATTGAAAACCTATTCCTGGGAAGAGGGACAAACCCTTTGCAAGGTGTGGTGGGCGGAAAACCTGATCCATTCGGGAGCCCACCAGGATTTGACGGTCAATTATTTCCACTTTGAACAGGTGGACAGTAAAACCGGAAAAACGCTTTACAGCAACTCCTGGATTACGAATTTGCCTCTAAGCGAAGACATCATGCCCGAATTGGTGGCCACAGCCCGATCCAGATGGAAAGTAGAGAATGAAACTTTCAACACCCTCAAGAACCAAGGCTACAATCTGGAGCATAATTACGGGCATGGTGAAAAATATCTGGTTTCTAACTTTGCCATCCTCATGATGTTGGCATTTTTAGTGGACCAAATAGCTCAACATGCTGACCAATACTTTCAAAAGGCATGGAATTACTGCAAAACCAAGAAAAACCTCTGGGAAAAGGTCCGCCAGGTATTCGATCTTTTACCCTGTATGTCAATGAACGTCATTTATCGTTTTATTTCAAAGGACGTCATCCTGGATTTCCCAATGCTGGAATAACGTCGTATTTGATTTTTTTTAAACCGAGAACTGCTGTTTTGAGGTACAATCAATCTTCCGATGATTTTTCCAGGTTCTATGTCAAAGATGAATATGATCGTGTTATTCAAAATACTTATCAGGCGCTTTTTTTGGAAAAAGATACTATTTTGTGGGTATTGGCCAGAGATAAAGAATTGTTCAGGTATGATATTTGTTCGGACCGAAATACTCCTCCGCTTGATTCCTTCCTGTTTGATATTGATATATTTCCCGGCTATGATAAAGAGTCGCGCAGATTAAAATATTTTTTCGGGGTTGACGGGTCAAAAAGCCCGGGCCTTGAAATTATATCTATTGATGACAAGCGTTCTGTGACAGGGCATGAACTTTACTTTGATGGCCATGCATCCAATTCTCCCATTCTAAACATTCACACGGTATTCTATGATAATGATACGGCTGTTTGGTTGGCTGCCAATTCGGGGTTCTTCAGGTTTGACCTGCAACATAATAAATTGGAGTCCTTCCTCCTTGGGACGGAAACCCCCAAAAAAATAACTCCGTTCGGCGAATCCCGCTTTATCCTGTCAGATTTTAAAAACGGCTTATTCTGGTTCAATAAGCGTAATGGGAAATTCACCAAATTATTTGCAGGGCTGGTGGACGACCCCGATACGGATTTAAATGTGCTGCTGAAGCAACCTTACTATGATGGTTCAGGAACGTTATGGGTAGAGAATAATGATGCCGGATGCGTGTTTGCCGCTTTAAATAAGCCAAAATTTAAATCTTTGCCTAAAGCAAATTTATTCAACGGTTCAAAAAATTATGAGTTCCGGAATTTTGTTGTAGACCATTCCGGCAGAATATGGTGCGGTACCTTCGACGACGGTATTCTTGTGCTGGATAGATACGGTCGGGTGACGCGTTCATTTCACCCGGATCTTGCAGGAGATGATCACCTTATTGATAAAGAGATTTATAGTCTGCTGATTGATAAAAATGGAAATATATGGATAGGTACTGCCAAGGGTTTAGCTGTTCTGCCCGCAGGGAGGTCGCGTTTTCAGGCGGTTTTTAATGAAAAAGGTAAAGCTGTTAAAAGTGTCTCTTTTTTATGTCAATTAAATAATGGCGACCTGATGGCAAGTTCGCTCAGGGATGGAATATTCAGGATCGAAAAAAATAATGCAAAATTTCAAATGAAGCAAATTTTGCCTCCGGAAAATGATTCGGATTTTTTTACTTATATCTATGAAAGCAGGCCGGGCGAGGTTTATATTTTGAACGGCTATTCGGAATTAATTGTATTCAGATATGAGGATAGAAAGCTGTTCCAGAATGGCAAATTTTCAGCTCCCGGACTTGTTAACGGTTTCTATGAGGATATCAATCATAAAACGCTCTGGATTGCTACTGAAGGAGGATTGGTCAAAATGGATAAAACAGACTTAAAGGCAAATCCGGTTGTTTTTACAGAAAGAAATGGCTTGAAGAGTAAACTCATCCGAAGTTTGCTTTCCGATAAGGAGGGTAATCTCTGGATGGGTACAACGAATGGTTTGTCCAAATTCATAGTCAATGAGGAACGCTTCATCAACTTCACCCTAGCCGACGGCATCCAATCCACCCAGTTCGACGCCCTGGCCGCCATGAAATATTCCGACAACTCCCTTTGGTTCGGCGGCAACAACGGGATCACCATCGTAGAGCCCGACCAGATCCATTTCCTCCAGGAACCGCCCATTGTCCAGCTCACCGATATCCGGATCAACGACTTGCCCCCTGAAGGCCTTCAGGATGAGATCACCTGGGCGACCAACCTGACTGAGCTGAAAAATATCCATCGGACTTACGATGACAACACCCTTTCCTTCGGATTCGTCGCCATCGACTACAGCGACCCCACTTCCACCCAGTTGAAATACAAAATGGATGGCATTGACGAAGATTGGGTCCTGCTCGAAAAAGGCGCCCCCGGCTTTGCCCGCTACCCCAAAATGCCGGAGGGAAGCTATACCTTTCAGATCCTGGGCGCCAACAGCGACGGCGTGTGGGCAAAGGATCCCTATCTGCTCAAAATCACCGTCGATCCGCCTTACTGGCGAACCTTGTGGTTTCGCACCCTCGTTGGAACAGGCATCTTTATGGTGGTTTCCCTGTTCTTCTTCCTCTGGATATGGCGGGTCAGGGAAAAGGAACAGCTCAATACCCGGGTGGCAGAGAACAAACTGGCCGCCCTTCGCGCCCAGATGAACCCTCATTTCATCTTCAACAGCCTCAACTCCATAAACGGATTTATCCTCGGGAAAAAGACCACGGAAGCCAGCAATTACCTGGTCCGTTTTTCCAAATTGATGCGCATGATCCTCGATTTCAGCCGTCAACCCTTTGTGGCGCTGGAAGAAGAGATAGAGTTGATCCGGCTTTATCTCGAAGTGGAAGGCATGCGGCTCAAAATTCCCTTTTCCTATGATATCCGGGTCAGTGAGGAACTGGACCCTTTCGAGGTCCAGGTACCGACCATGGTCATCCAACCTTTTATTGAAAATGCGATTGTGCACGGGCTGTCTTCCAAGGCAGAAGGAGAAGGCCGGGTAGAGGTGGAGATCCTGGAAGAAAATAACCAATGCCTGAAATGCATCATTCGCGACAATGGGATCGGCCGCCAGAAAGCAGCGGCGATCCAGGCTCAAAAAGGCCGAAAACACCAATCCCACGCCATGGAGATCAACAGGGAACGGCTGGCGCTGCTGAGCAAGGGCACCGGAATGACCTTTACTTTTTCAGTGGAAGATCTTACCGATAACCAGGGCGCTCCCACCGGGACACAAATATCCATGCTCCTGCCATACCATTGACGCCGGTACCCCCTAATCGGCCATTCGTTCTTTTAGAAGCGGGCCTCCTACATTCCGACTGGCTTCCCGGCGGTTTTACCCTTATATTGAACATTGAATAAGGCTAAGCCTCTTCTGGAACTAAACCCCGGTGTTTCAAGAAAAAACGCAATTGCTGCAGGGCCGAACCTTTTGTTACACCCTAATGCTATGGTTATGAAACTTCTGCATGCCCTACTCATCTTGTGCTTTTTGCATTGTACGACGTCACTCTGCGGCCAATATTACAAGCCGGCCCGCATCTTTAAAAAAGATCAGGCAGATGCCTGGATGGGCGTCGGCCTGCTGCCGACCTATACCAAGGACGCTTCCCGGATTTCTGTACTTCCTGTAAGCATAGGGCTCGATTGGCTGGTTTCCGATCAGTTCAGCCTGGGCGCATCCGGCGGCTATTCGTTCTATCAGATCGAAAAACTCTGGCCCGGCGATACGGCAATCCGGCGCTATTCAACCCAAACCCTGCAAATAATGGGCAGGGCCGCCGCCCATTACACCCGTGCGGACAACCTCGACCTATACGGAGGCATCCAGCTGGGCGGACAGTTTACCCTGATCAACTCGCTCAACGGTCCCTTCGGCCGGATGGAGGAACTTCATGGGATCAAACCGAAAAAATTCCGGATGCAGTACGGCGCTTTTTTCGGCGTTCGATTTGCTGTGAGCCGGAAATCCGTCGTCTGGAGTGAATTCGGGACAGGGATCTCGTTTATACAAGTGGGGTACGGAATTAAGGTATTTTGAACATTTCGCCCCAAAAAACCAAAGCCGGGCTAAACCCTACTCCTTCACCACCGCCAATTCCTCACTCGCCACCGGCGGCCGGTGCATCTCCGTCTCAGCCGGTTTGCTCTGCACATACCGGTTGATCACCCACATCATCCCGATGGTAATGGCCATGGTGGACACCACCACGATACCCAGAACGGGATAATGCTCCAGGTAGCCGGTCTGATTCTGGAATACGATCATGCCCGCGACCGCCGAAGCAATACCGCCGGAGATCTGCGCCAACGACGAGTTGACTCCCATGAAGGCGCCGCGGTCGGCCGGCTCCGGAACGGCGGTCATCAGGGCCGATGAGGAGATCATGCGGGAGGTGATGCCGATGAACAGCACCGAGTTCAACAGGATCAGGATCCACAACGGCGTGACGTCCAGGTTGGTGTAAATGAGCACAAGGATCATCGAAAGGATCGAGCCCGCCACAAAGATCTTGTACTTACCGACCGTATCGCTGAATTTGCCGATCAACGGCCCGCCGATCATGGAAGTGATCCCCGTGATCAGGTAGATCAACGGTAGCTGCTCAAACGTAACGCCCAGGTTGTTCACCGCAAACGCCGTACCGAAGGGCATCAGCATGAATCCGCCGGTCGACAGCAGGGTGGTTGCACTGAATCCCTTCAGGTATTGCTTTTGCGACAAGGTCCGGAACAAATGACCGAACGGGTTCTGATCTTTTTTTTGCAGCGCGAGGTGGGCATTCACCGGCCTCATTTTTAGGACGACGGCCAGGTAAACGATGATACTCAGGCTGGCAATAAGAATGAACGGACTATGCCATCCCCAATGGTTGGCCAGGTACAAACCCACCGGCAATCCCAATACCTGGCTGGTGGCAAAAGCCATCTGTACAAAGCCCATCACCCGCCCCCGGTATTGCATCTTGAACAGGTCCGTGATGATCGCAAAGGAAATGGACCCGATCACGCCGCCGAACAGCCCGGTCACGATCCGCGCGCCCAGCAGGAAATGATAGTTCGGCGCCAGCCCGCATAAAAAGGTGCCGAGTATGAAGCCCGTGTAAAAGAACAGGAGCAACCGCTTCCGGTCGAACTGGTCGGCAAAACCCGCCGCCAGCAATCCCGATATGCCCGCACTGAAAGCATAGGCCGAAACCACCAGTCCGAACTGCGTCGTATTGATGTTCAACTCGCCGAGCAATTGCGCGCCCAACGGCGACAGGACCATGAAGTCCAGGATGATCGTGAACTGGAGGATCGCCAGGATCGCGATGATGAATACCTCGTAGGAGGTAAATGCTTTTTCTTTGTTCATATAGGTCGATTAGTCGTAAGTTGTAAGTTGTAAGTCGTAAGTTGTAAGTCGTTGTAAGTCGTAAGTTGTAAGTCGTAAGTTGTAAGTTGTAAGTCGTAAGTTGACAGTTTGGATCCTTACTGACAACTGACAACTGACAACTGACCACTGTCAACTGAGTTAAGGCTTGAGCCCCCGCAAAACCACCTCCAGCGTCCGGTCAATGGTCTCTTCGGTCATCTCGAACGGCGCATCCGCCAGGCCCCGGCCCGACATGTGGAATTTGACCAGCTGGTAAAGCGGCGCAAACGCAACCGACCAGTAGACCTCTACCGGCAGGCGTTGGAGCTCTCCTCTGTCGATGGCGTTATGGACAAACCGCTTCATGGCATTCCGGAACCGCATGTCCGTTTTGGAATGGCACTTCTCGTTAAAAGGCGAATACCGGATCTGTTCCAGAAAGTGCATCTCGACCGGATTTTCCAGGCAATACCTGGCGCGGTTGAGCCATTGCCGCCTGAGGCCTTCATCGAAATGCATGTCCGGATCGAAATCTGCCAGGGTAGCGTCCGCCATTCTTGCGCTCAATTGATGGCAAACCTGGATGATCAGGTCCTCTTTGTCCTTGAAATAAATGTAAATGGTAGCGGGGGAGACGCCGGCAGCCTTCGCCAGCTTTTGCATGCTCAGCCCGTCAAAACCATCCCGTACCACCATTTCCACCGCCTTTGTGCGGATGGCTTGCTCTTTGTTTTCGTCTCTGGTTCTCATGTCGGGGCAAAGATAAATGAATGTTCGTTTATTTTAGAGGCATTCATTGATTTTTAACATAAACTTTACCCCGCCGGTTGGCAAATGAGGCTTATTTTTGGTGGGTTGTCATCTGATGTATCCTAGAATTTAAAATGCCCCGGAAAAGTTCCTTGAATTGAAAATAAATGATCAATTCGAAGGGTTATTAACAAAAATCACCCCCCGCAATGACAAAACCAACCCTTTTTTCCTCCGGGCCGTCGGAACTTGCACCCAAAATCCAGCAGTTATGAGGATTTCTGATCACAAATCGCTGAAAGTCATCAAAGAGGAATTCCACGAGGCGTTTCCGCACCTGAAGCTGGAATTCTACGCCGCGCCCCATGATAAAAATCAGGGCTCTCCGGCGCAGCAGCAGTTGCCCGATGACCAGTCGGTAGGAGAAGTGCGCACCGTGCACGAAACGGGTGATTTTTTCTTTAACGGACAATTCACGGTAGCCAATTTCGAGCGGCAGTTCGCGGATAAATACGGGTTGTATGCCCAGGTCTTCCGGAAATCCGGCAACCTTTGGCTCCAAACCTCCGCCACCGACAGCTGGACGCTCGCCGAGCAAAACCGCAAGGGCGGCCATTCCGAGGAATTGTATTACGAACAAAACAATTAAAATTAATTGAATCGAATCAATCGATTAACCCGAATGTTTCGATTATCCTGGCCAAACGACGGACGCCAATAATCGAATCAATCCCCTCCTTCGCTGAAGCTTCGGCGGGCGGTGGAATCAATCGGAACAATCGTATCAATCGAACAATCGTATCAATCGAACAATCGAACCAATTCCATGAACCTCCTCTACCACCCAATCTTCCTCCAACACGACACCGGCATGCACCCGGAAAGCCCGAAGCGCCTGAGCGCTTTTGCGGACCTGCCCGCCGGCCGGTTCGAAGGCGGCGAGGAATACCTGGAGCTGGTTCATACCCGGGATTATATCGAATCCGTCAAATACGCCTGCAGCCAGGGGATGCACCTGGACCCGGATACGGCAACGTCGCCCCAAAGCTATGAAGCCGCCGTCCAGGCCGTTGCGGCCACCATTCAAGCCGCCGGCAACGGGGATTTCGCGCTGGTCCGGCCGCCCGGCCACCATGCTTATCCGGGCCACGCCAGCGGATTTTGCCTGTTCAACAACGTAGCCATCGCAGCCCGCAAACTGGCCCGCGACGGCAAACGGGTGCTGATCTTCGATTTTGACGGCCACCTGGGCGACGGCACCTCGCATATCTTTTTTCACCAGAACCAGATCATGTACTGGTCGCTGCACCAATACCCGGCTTTCCCGGGGCACGGATGGGTGAATGAGATCGGTGAAGGCGCCGGAAAAGGTTTTACGGTCAATGTCCCCTTACCCGCCGGCAGCGGCGACGACGTCTTCATGGACGCCGTGCAAACGTTCCTGCCGGTGGCCCTGCAGTTCGAACCCGATGTGGTCGCTGTTTCCGCCGGGTTCGATGCCCACTTGTACGACCCCTTGCTGGATCTGCGCGTAACGGCCGGCAGCTTTTATGCCATCGGACAGATCCTGCGGGAAAACTTCAAAAATATCTTCGCCACCCTCGAAGGCGGATACAGCATCGAGCAATTGCCGAAATGCATCCGTAACTTCGCGGCAGGCGTCAACGGAATAGCAATGCCCTACCAACAGGAACCAACCACAACAGAAAAATTGATCCGGGAGGAATACGACCGGCGGGTGAGTACCGGCGTGAAGGCGCTGTCGCCCTACTGGAAATTCTGATTCAACCCCCGCTGAAGGCGCAGATTTTCACAGTTCAGGTGAAACCACAAACAGCTGCGGGATCTGTGATTTCATTGGTAACTTTAAAAAAAGACAAAATTTCAAGCGATGAGAAATTCATTGGATAAGATCTTCAAACCCAAGTCTGTCGCCGTTGTAGGCGCCTCCGGGCGGGCCGGCAGCGTGGGATTTGCAGTGATGGACAACCTGGTGGAAGGCGGCTTTGAAGGCCCCATTTACCCGGTCAACAAGCGCTCACAGATCATTTGCGGCCTCCAGACCATCGAAAGCGTAACGGCGATCCCCGGTCCGGTCGACCTGGCCATCGTGGCTACCCCTGCGGTGACGGTCCCTGACGTGGTCATCGAATGCGGCAAAAAGGGCATTACCGGGATGGTGATCCTTTCAGCCGGTTTCAAGGAAGCCGGTGAAGAAGGTAACCGCGCGTTCGAAGAAATCGAAAAACTGGGGCGCAAATACGGCATCCGCATTGTGGGGCCGAACTGTCTCGGCGTCATCCATCCGGGCAGCAAACTGAACGCCTCCTTTGCCAGCCATATGGCGCCGGCCGGCAAACTGGCCTTTATCTCCCAGAGCGGCGCTTTGGGTACGGCCATCCTCGACTGGGCAATGGACCAGAACGTGGGCTTCAACTACTTCGTTTCCATCGGCTCGATGGTGGACGTCGGCTTCCACGACCTGATCGATTACCTGGGCAACGACCCGAACACGTCTTCCATCCTGATCTATATGGAAACCCTGACCGACGCCCGCAAATTCATGAGCGCGGCCCGGGCGGTTTCCCGTTCCAAGCCCATTATCGTCCTCAAGGCGGGCAAGAGCGAAGAAGGCGCCAAAGCGGCCTTGTCGCATACCGGCTCCCTGACCGGCAACGACGCGGCTTTTGACGCGGCCTTCCGCCGCTCCGGCGTGATCCGGGTGGAAACAGTGGGCCAGTTGTTCCACTGCGCCCAAACCCTGTCCATGCAAAACCGGCCCGCGGGCAACCGCCTGGCCATCGTCACCAATGCCGGCGGCCCGGCCATCCTGGCAACCGACTACCTGATGCAGAACGGCGGGGTAACGGCACAGCTTTCCGAAAAGACCTTCAACCGGCTCAACGAACTGATGCCGGCCGTCTGGAGCCACCGCAACCCGGTGGACGTGCTCGGGGACGCCACCGTTGAACGCTACCGCCAGGCCGTTGAATTGGCCATGGCCGATGAGAATGTCGACGGCGTGCTGGCCATCTTCGTACCGGTGGCCACGACCGACGCCAGCGAGGTGGCGCGGGCCCTGACCAAACTGGATCCCCATCCCGACAAGCCGCTGTTTGCCAGCTGGCTCGGCGAGCGGGATGTAAAGGAAGCCCGCAAGATCCTGGAAGCCGGCAAAATACCCAACTATCGCTTCCCGGAAAGCGCCGTGGATACCTTCCTGCGGATGTACACCTACAACCGCAACCTCAAATTGCTGTACCAGACGCCTGCCGACGCGCCGGGCGAATACGTGGCCGATACCCAAAAAGCCAGGGCGATCCTGGAAGGCGTGCTGGCTGAAGGCCGGACGACCATGACCGAATACGAAGCCAAGAAATTCGTCGCCTGCTACGAACTGCCGATCGCCCCGGGCGGATTGGCCACTTCAGGCGACGAAGCTGCCCGGATCGCCGCGGAAATCGGCTTCCCGGTTGCCATGAAGATCTCCTCGCCGGATGTGCTGCACAAGTCTGACCACGGCGGCGTGCTGCTCAATATCGGGGATGAGGAATCGGCCCGCATCGCTTACCGAAGCATCGTGGACTCGATCAAGGCGGCTTTCCCGAAAGCCCGCCTGCAAGGCGTCCTGGTAGAAAAAATGGACAAAAAGCGCCTGGAACTGATCATCGGCGCCAAGCGGGACCCGGTATTCGGTCCGATCATCCTGTTCGGTATGGGCGGCATTTCCGTCGAGCTGTTCAAGGACAGCAGTATCGGTCTGCCGCCGCTCAATATGGCCCAGGCCGAGCGGATCATTGAAAAGACCAAAGTGTACAAGCTCCTGAAGGGATACCGGGGGTCGGCGCCGGTGGACATCGAAAACCTCAATTTTCAGTTGTGCAAATTCGCCAACCTGCTGGTGGATTTCCCCGAGATCAAGGAACTCGACATCAACCCGTACGGCGTAGATGAAAAGGGTGGGGTAGTGCTCGACGCCAAGGTGGTGCTGGACCCGGCAATGGGCGTTAACAAGATCAAACCGTATTCCCACCTTGTGCTGTCGCCTTATCCGAAGAAATACGTCAGGGAGGTAGCGTTGAAGAACGGGCAGACCGTGTTGTTGCGGCCCATCAAGCCGGAGGACGAGCTGATGGAAAAGGAAATGATCCAGAAATTCTCGAAAGAAACCCAGCATTTCCGGTTCTTCGGGTATATGCCGCATCCGACCCATGATGTACTGACCCGCTTCACGCAGATCGACTATGACCGCGAAATGGCCATCGTGGTGGAAATGGAAGAAAACGGCGAGAAGTTGTTTGCCGGCGTGGTCCGTATGATCACCGGGATCAACAACCGGGAAGGCGAGTTCGCCATTGTTGTGGCCGACCCGTGGCAGGGAATCGGTATCGGGAATATCCTGATGGATTATATCCTGGAAATTGCCCGGGAGCGCGGCATCACGCGGGTATTTGCCAACGTACTGAAAGCCAATACGATCATGTTGCATATGTTCCGCAAACGGGGTTTCGAGATCCATTCGGAGGATTACGAAACCAGTTTTGCCGAGCTGAAACTCGGGGATTCGGTACAGGCGGCTATGACGGTATAGAAATGGTTGAGCCCTCCCTGATATTGATTTCGGGGAGGGTATATTATATAGCATCCAGCTTTTCTCTTAAGGGCCCCTCGCCACCGATTTCCTCAGAATATCTTCAAATTTCATTCGCATTTTTTAATTGACCTTTGTATCAATTCAATACAATGCTGAATGAAACGCCAACTTTTACCGCTCCTCCTTTTACCCTTTTTATTGCTGTGTGCAAAACCCACCGGTGCTCAAACCCTTACCGGAAAAGTCTCGGATACCCGAACAGGCAACCCGCTGGCCTATGCTACGGTCAGTTTGTTTTCATTGCCGGACAGCGCATTGGTCGACGGTACCATCACCGACGATAAGGGGCAATTTTCCCTTAAGGCGCAACCTGGAATGTACTATGCCAAGATGGAGTTCCTGGCCTATGAGCCTGAATTCCTGGACCGGATCGAACTGAAAGACGGAATAAAGACCCTGGAGTTGGGGGATATCGGCCTTCGTCCGGAATCCGCCATGCTGGATGAAGTAGTGGTTCAGGCCGAAAAGAGCACCATGCAAATGTCGCTCGACAAGCGGATCTTCAATGTCGGAAAGGACCTGGCGAACGCAGGCGGGAACGCCGCCGATATCCTCAGCAACATTCCTTCCGTATCGGTGGATGTTGAGGGAAATGTCAGCCTCCGGGGCAGCGGCAACGTCCGGATCCTGATCGACGGCAAACCCTCCGGATTGGTCAGTTTCAAAGGGTCGGCCGGGCTGCAGCAGTTGCAAGGCAACCTGATCGAACGCGTGGAGATCATCACCAACCCGTCCGCCCGCTATGAAGCCGAGGGCGTCGGCGGGATCATCAACATCATCCTCAAAAAGGAACGCACCCAGGGACTGAACGGCGCCTTTGACCTCATCGCCGGCAATCCCGCCAATTTCGGCGGCGCCGTCAACCTGAATTACCGCAAGCAGAAACTCAATTTCTTCGTCAACTACGGCGTCACCTACCGCGATATTCCAGGCGAGGGATCAACCTACCAGGAGGCCTATCGCAACGATACCGCATTCATCTACAACCAGTTCAGCGATCGCAGCCAAACCGGTTTCTACAACAGCATCCGGGGCGGGCTGGACTATTATTTCAATCCCAAAAACATCCTCACCGCCGCCTACACCCGGCGCATCAGCAAAGGCAAGCGCAATTCCACCCTGGAATACCGCGACGCGCTTTTCACAGCGGATAACCTGACGGGCATCAACGTGCGTTCGCAGGATGAAACAGAGGTCGAACCCAACGCCGAATACTCCGTCAATTTCAAACGGCTCTTTGAACGGGACGGCCACGAGCTCACCGCCGAGGTCCGCTACCTCGACAACTGGGAGGATTCCGACCAGGATTTTTCAGAACAGTACTTCCTGGCCGACTATTCCCCTTCCGGGATACCCGACCTCCTGCAGCATTCCTATAATTTTGAAACGGAAAAACAATTGCTGTTCCAGCTGGATTACGTCAAGCCCTTCGGCAAGGACGGCAAATTTGAAACGGGGCTCAGGAGCAATTTCAGGGATATGACCAATGACTACCTCGTGGAGGAACTGAACGACGGCGTATGGCAAAAACTGCCTGGGCTGGAAAACAACTTCTTCTACGACGAAAATATCCACGGCGCCTACGCCATTCTGGGCAACAAGATCAGGAAGTTCTCCTACCAGTTCGGCCTTCGGGCGGAGATCACGGATGTGCGTACGCGCCTGGAACAAACCAATGAGGTGAACCCCAGAAACTACGCCAACCTCTTCCCCAGCGTTCATTTCACCTACGACCTGCCTGCCGAAAACGCCGTTCAGATCAGCTACAGCCGCCGGATCCGGCGCCCGCGCTACAATGACCTGAGCCCGTTCGTAACCTATTTTGACGATCGCAACTACTTCAGCGGCAACCCCGACCTGGAACCGGAATTCACCAATTCCTTCGAACTGGGGCATGTCAAATACATGGAAAATGCCTCTTTCAGCTCCTCCCTTTATTACCGCCATACCACCGGTAAGATCGAGCGGATCCGCCGCGTCGACGACCAAGGCAATGCGGCCACCAAGCCCGAAAACCTGTCGACAGAAGACGCCTACGGATTGGAAATAACGGCTTCCTGGTCGCCCTTCAAGTGGTGGAAGACCGACGGCAATTTCAATTTTTTCAGGGCTATGACCGACGGCGGCAATCTGGGCGCCGGGTTTCAAAGCGATACGTACAGCTGGTTTACCCGCCTCACCTCCAGATTTACCTTCTGGAAAAATACCGACCTTCAGGCGAGGGGCAACTACGAGGCCAGGATGCAGACCCCCCAAGGCTACCGCAAACCGCTCTGGTACCTCGATCTGGCGGCCAGCAAGGATTTCCTGAAGGATAACGCCACCATCACCGTCAACGTGTCCGACCTGTTCAACACCCAACGGTTCCGGTCCGTTACCGAAGGGGATAATTTTTATACGTACAGCGATTTCCAGCGGCGACCGACCCAGGTCAACCTTACGCTGAGCTATCGCCTGCACCAGCAAAAGAAAAAAGGCCCGCCGGCGGGTGAGTCAGGGGAAGGGTTTTAAAAACCCCTGGAATGGAATGCGAATCCAAGCGGGAATTTGCCCGGGAAAATGGTAAATTTGAGCTTGCAGGAACATGGCCTGAAGCCACCCGGTAAAAGGGGGCGCGTCAGGTAAAAACAGAAACAGTATGAAAAAAGCGACAATCTTATTGCTGACCTTTGCAGTCGGCCTCAATGCTCTTTCCGCCCAGAAATGGACGGAGAAACCAATGGGAAACCACGCGCTCATCACCAATCCCGGCGGACAGACACTGGGCTACTCTCCCGCTTCCGGAGTAAAGATCCTCACGATTGACGGGCTGGCCTTCAAAGACCTGAACCGGAACGGACAACTGGATAAATATGAGGATTGGCGGCTTTCCGCCGATGTGCGCGCTAAGGACCTGGCCGCCAGACTGACCATCGAAGAGATTGCCGGCCTGATGCTCTACAGCAAACATCAATCCATACCTGCCCGGGAGAACGGCTATTTTGCGGGCACCTATAATGGAAAGGTATTCTCCGCGAGCGGCGCGAAACCCGAAGACCTGACCGACCAGCAGATTGAATTCATTACCAAAGACCACCTCCGCCACGTGCTGATCACTACGGTCCAGTCGCCCGGGATTGCCGCCGGGTGGAACAACAAGGTGCAGGCGCTGGCCGAAAGCATCGCGCCGGGAATTCCGGCGAATAACAGCTCCGACCCGCGCAACGGCACGGTCTCCAATGCCGAGTTCAATGCCGGCGCCGGCGGGCAGATCTCCATGTGGCCGGGGTCGTTAGGGCTGGCTGCTACCTTTGACCCTGCTGTCGTGGAAGCATTCGGCCGGATTGCCTCCACCGAGTACCGGGCGTTGGGGATCGCCACGGCCTTGTCGCCCCAGATCGATATCGCTACCGATCCGCGCTGGAACCGGGTAAGCGGCACATTCGGAGAGAATCCCAAACTGGCGGCCGATATGGCGCGCGCTTATTGCGACGGTTTTCAATCTTCCTACGGCGATCAGGAAATCGCCGGCGGGTGGGGGTATACCAGCGTGAACGCCATGATCAAACACTGGCCGGGCGGCGGATCGGGTGAAGCCGGTCGGGACGCCCACTACGGCATGGGCAAATTCGCGGTTTATCCGGGCGGGCAGTTTACCACCCATTTCATCCCGTTTACCAAAGGCGGTTTAAAACTGAAAGGGAAAACCAAAATGGCGTCTGCGGTCATGCCTTATTACACGATTTCCTGGAACCAGGATACTAAAAACGGTGAAAATGTGGGGAACAGCTACAATCATTACATCATCAACGACCTCCTGCGGAAAAAATACAAATACGACGGCGTAGCCTGCACCGACTGGAACATTACGGCAGATGAAACGGCACTGGACCTGTTTGTCGGAGGCAAACCCTGGGGCGTGGAAAAACTCAGCGTAGCCGAGCGCCATTACAAGGTGCTGATGGCCGGCGTCGACCAATTCGGCGGCAACAACGAAGCAGGGCCCGTGCTGGAAGCCTACGCCATGGGGGTTAAAGCGCATGGTGAAGCCTGGATGCGCGCCAGGATGGAACAATCAGCCGTCCGTTTGCTGAAAAACATTTTCAGGGTCGGCCTGTTTGAAAACCCGTACCTCAACCCCGAAGAAACCGGCCGAACGGTAGGCAAACCTGAATTCATGGCCGCAGGATACGCCGCCCAGCTGAAATCGGTGGTCATGTTGAAGAACAAGAACAACGCCCTGCCCCTGGCAAGCGGCAAAACAGCCTATATTCCCAAAAAATACACCCCTGCCGGCCGCAATTTCCTGGGGATGGAAATCCCGGAAAAACTGGAGTACCCGGTGAATATGAATATCGCAAAAAAGTACTTCAATACCTCGGATAACCCGGACGAAAGCGACTTTGCGCTGGTGTTCATTGAAAACCCGAATACGGGAAACGGTTACCAGGCTGCGGACCTTAAAAGCGGCGGCAACGGCTACTTCCCCATCAGCCTCCAATACGGCGAATATACCGCCGATGAAGCCAGGGCAACCAGTCTGGCCGGCGGCGATCCGATGGAGGATTTCACGAACCGGTCCTATAAAGGGAAAACCGTTAAGGCCGTCAACATCACCGACCTGTCGATGGTGACCGAAACCGCGGCCAAAATGAAGGGCAAACCCGTGATCGTCATCGTGAATATGAGCAACCCCATGGTGTTCAAGGAATTTGAAAGCCAGGCCGATGCCATTCTGGTCGGCTTCGGCGTACAGGATCAGGCGATGCTGGATATCCTGTCGGGCAAAGCCGAACCGACCGGCCTGTTGCCTATGCAAATGCCGGCCGATATGTCGACCGTAGAGCGGCAGGCGGAGGATATGCCCCTGGATATGCGATGCCATACGGACTCGGAAGGGCATGTTTACGATTTTGGCTTCGGCATGAACTGGAAAGGCGTGATCAGCGACGGGCGTGCCGCGAAATACAAGTGGAAATTGAAAAAATAACCTGCACCCAATTCATTAATCATCCTTTAAACCGTTGAACATGAACTACCTGGTCCTATCCTCATCTGTTGCTTTGTTGCTGATGGCCGGAAAACAGATCGACTCCGGCCGCCAAACCACGTACGAAATGCCGGCCCAACCGGTCATGTGCCATACGGATTACCCGGACGGCAGCATGAATGCCTTTGCCAATGACCCGGCCTTCTGGGCCCTGCATCCCAGCCCGCTGCCGTTGGCGTATAAGGCGATGGGCGAAGAAGTCCGGTTTGCCACTCCCGACGGTAAAGACGCCGGCGCTTACGTCATTAAGGCCAAAAAGAAATCGAAGAAATGGCTGTTTGTCTACCAGGAATGGTGGGGCCTGAATGATTATATCCGCCGCGAAGCAGACACGTTCTATGGCGACCTGAACGGTGAGGTCAACGTTCTTGCCCTGGATATGTACGACGGCAGATCGACCACAAATCCGCAGGAAGCCGGTCAGATCATGTCATCCGTCAAGCAGGAAAGGCTGGAAAGCATCATTAACGGCGCATCCGCCTTTGCCGGAAAAAAGGCGAAGATCGCCAACGTAGGCTGGTGTTTCGGCGGCGGTCTTTCGCTGCAATCGGCGCTGCTCAACGGTAAAAAATCCATCGGCGCGGTGATGTACTACGGCATGCCGGTCCGGGATATCGAGCGGCTGAAGACCCTGAAATGCGATGTACTGGGCCTTTTCGCCACCGAGGAACGCATTTCCAAACAAGTGATCGAAGAATTTGCGGCCAATATGAAGACGGCAGGCAAAAAACTGGAGTACAGGATCTTCAACGGCGTTCACGGATTTGCCAATCCTTCCAACCCCAAACACGATCCTGAACTGACCAAAGAGGCTTATGCGTTGGCTATCGCTTACCTGAAGGGGAAATTCAAGGTAGGATAGCCCAAATCCCATGGTTTTATTTACATTTGTCCACCAACTTGATTTTCACCCTGAATCGGATCATGAAATACCTTCTCATCCTGTTAACGGCCATGGCGTTGCTGCCCGCGGCCGGCGCCCAGAAAGCGGACCAGCTTTGTTACGAGCTCCGCATTTACACCACGGATAAAGGCAAGCTCAACGACCTGTTGAAGCGCTTTCGCAACCACACCATGGCCCTGTTCGAAAAACACGGCATGACCAACGTCGGCTACTGGACGCCGCTGGACAACCCGGACGGTAAACTGTACTACCTGATGTCCTATCCCAGCCGGGAAGCCCGCGATGCTTCCTGGAAGGCTTTCGGCGCGGATACGACCTGGCAGCGGGTCGCAAGGGAAAGCGAGGCCAACGGAAAAATTGTCACCAAAGTGGAAAGCGTATTCCTGAAGACCACCGATTTCTCGCCGAACAACCTGAAGAGCGAGCCCGGAAAGGTGTGGGAACTGCGCATGTACACCACCACGCCCGGCCATCTGCCGAATCTCTTGAGCCGGTTCAGGGATCACACAGTGAAGCTGTTCAAAAAACACGGCATCACCAATAAGATCTACTGGACGCCGACTGATGAAGCCCAGGGCCGCGACAATATGTTGTTTTACCTGCTGACCCATAAGTCCGAAAAGGCCGGCAAAGCTTCATTCGACGCCTTCCGCGCTGATCCGAAATGGATCAAAGCCAAGGAGGATTCGGAGAAAGCAGCGGGCGGATCCCTGACCACCCAGGTCGTTTCCATCTACATGTGGCCGACGGATTTTTCTCCGGTGAAATAAAGCTTAAGGGTTGACCCCCGAACGCCGGAAGTGCCTTTCCAGGCAGTCCGCAAGGATATCACCGATGAAGCGGCTGAAAGTATACCCGTGCGCCTGCAGGATCTTCCCGCAGATGGTGTCGCTTTCCACCCAGGAAGAGATGCTGCAGTTGGCGTTTACTTCCAGGACGAACAATTCGCCGGTGTGTTTTTCCCAGCGGATATCGACCCTTCCGTACCCTGTTCCGCCGACGGCTTCATAGGCGGCCCAGGCCACTTTTTTCAGCCGCTCGCTTTCTTCAGGAGCCGCCATCGCTGTGGTATACATCTGCTCCTTCCACATGTCGAAAACGAAATGGTGCCTTTCTTCCGGAAGGCGCCCGTCGTAGACGATCTGCAATGCCGGGAATACCGTGCAATGGTCCGGATAACCCGGTGTGCCGGCGATCAGCACCGTAAAGTCCCGGCCGAGGATGAACCGTTCGGCGAGAATGCCGCCTTCCCTGAAGTCGCAGCCGTGCAAACCCCGGAACAGGCGCCCGGTCTGGACCTGCAGCTCCTGGTCGTTATGGACCACCGATTCCCAGGTCAACCCGAAGCTGCCGCCCGAAACGGAGGGTTTGACGAAGACGGGAGCGCCCACCTTGCTGCAAACGCCGTCCGGGATTGAATCCGGTGCATCGATGAAATGATACGGCGCCGTCGGTACGCCTGCCCCGATGAACGCTTCCTTCATCAGCCGCTTGGAGGTGGAGATATGATAAAAAGCGGAATCGGCGCCGGTAAAGGGAATGCCGAGCTCTTCCAGCAACCTGACCACCGAGAGGCCGGGGTAGCCGTTGATCTCGTCGCCGTCGCAATAGTTGAACACCAGGTGCAGGCGGTTGTCGTTGGGGCTTTGCAAGCCGGCCGCGGTCGATTCGAGGTTATCCATGGTGATGGGCGTCCAGGACCAGTCGAGGCCCAGGTCTGCGAACGCGGCGGCCATCTCGGCCCGGGTATCCGGGTCGTCGTAGAATTCGCTGATCAGGCCGTCAGCCGTGATCTTATAGGGTACGAATAGCCATACGAAAAGGTCGGCTGCGGAAAGCCCGTACCGGTTCAGGATCAGATCTAAATTCATTAGGCGGCATTTTTAATGGCAGGGGAAAGATTCCAGCATGCAAGGTTACAAAATGGATTTTTGAAAATCCCGAAAAAAACTTTTATTGTGTTGATTTTAGCTTCATTGACGAAAAACCGACACCATGCAACAATTCCTCGTATTTGTAGCCTTCACGGCTTTTGTGGCCGGCTATGCTTCCTGGCGGCTGCGCAAGGACAATTTCAGGACCAAGGACGGTTATTTTCTCGGCGGCCGAAGCCTGACCGGCGTCATCATAGCGGGGTCTATGTTGCTGACCAATATCTCAACGGAGCATCTGGTGGGAATGAACGGCTCCGCTTACCGGAACGGCGGCATCATCATCGCCTGGGAGGTGACCTCGGCCCTGGCGCTGGTGGTCGCGGCGTTGTACTTCATCCCCAGGTACCTGAAAATGGGATTGACCACCATCCCCGAATTCCTGGAAAAGCGTTTTGACGGAATGACCCGCACCATCATCGGCCTGCTGCTGATCATTTCTTTCGTGTCCACCCTCCTGCCGATCGTGTTGTATACCGGGGCCATCAATATCGAGAGCATTTTCGGCATATCGGAATTGCTGCACATCACCCGGGCGGAAGGGCTTTGGCTGACCGTACTGGTGGTGGGCGTGATCGGGGCTGTCTATGCGATTTTCGGCGGCCTGAAAATGGTGGCCTACACCGATACCCTGAACGGTTACGGCCTCCTCATCGCCGGACTGCTGGTACCCATCTGGGCGCTGTGGGACATCGGCCACGGGAATATCCTGACCGGCCTTTCCACCGTTTTTCATCATGCTCCGGAAAAGTTCAATGTGGTCAGCCGGGAGCCTTCTGTCGGCCCGGGCGCGAGGGATGCGATATTGCCGTTCAGCGTGCTGTTTACCGGGTTGATCGTCAATCAGCTGTACTTCTGGGCCATGCACCAGTCCATAATCCAGCGGGCATTGGGGGCGGTCAGCCTTAAAGAAGCCCAGAAAGGGTTGCTGATCACGGGGATCTTCAAGATCTTAATGCCGCTCATCATCGTACTGCCGGGCATCATCGGGTTCTACTATTTCGGCGACAGCTTGTACAACGCCCAGGATACGGTTTATCCGCAGCTGATCAAGCGCATTTTGCCGGTTTGGATGACGGGCTTTTTCGTCGCCGTGGTGATGGGCGCTATCCTGAGCACCTTCAACAGCGCCCTGAACAGTGCGGCAACCATATTCAGCCTGGGTTTGTTCAAAAGATATATCCGCAAATCAGCCTCGGACACCCAGTTGGTCAGGGTGGGCAAGATCACTTCGGCTGTCCTGGCGGTCTTTGCCATTCTGGTTGCCCCTTTTGTGGCCAATGCGCCGGCCGGGCTTTACCAGTTGCTGCAACAGCTCAACGGGATCTTTTTCATCCCGATGGCGTCGGTCATCCTGGCGGGTTTTTTGTTCCCGAGGGTGTCTGCTTCCGGCGCAAAAGCAGGGCTGGCATTCGGGTTGGTCTTCTATGTTGTGATGTTTATGGTCCTGAAGGTCAACCTGCATTTTGTGCATATCTGGGGCATTGAGTTCGTGTTGAACATAGCGGTGATGCACCTGGTTTCGGCTTTTGACCCACCCAGGGAGGCCTTCACGATCCGGGATATCGGCGTGGTGGACATGAAGCAGTGGAAGTATGCCAAAGGATTGAGCATTGCGCTGACGATCGTGACGCTGGCGATTTATGTTTGGCTGGGGAGTGTGGGGTAGTTAGGGGAGAGGGGGAGAGGATGAGAGGAGGTGAGAGGGTGAGAGGAGGTGAGAGGGGGTGAGAGGGGGTGAGAGGGGGTGAGAGAGCGGACATTGGGAGTTTTGGAATAAATGCCGGAAATTTGCGTTAATTGCATGATGAGGACCGTTCAGTATTTTGTGTCAACAGAATTTTTAGCACGCGCAGCGTGATGAAAATTAAATCTTTGCGTCTTTGCGCGAAAACACAATTTTGAACAGTCTTGCAAGATGAAACCGATTTAGGATGATACCATGCCCCGGTTGAATACAAACACGCAATGAAGATTTACAATTTTAGTCCGGGACCCGCTGTGATCCCGCCGTCTGTATTAGGGGAGGCAAGCCGAAGTCTGGTACAGTTTGAAGATACCGGAATGTCCATTGCCGAAATGAGCCACCGCAGCCCCAAAGTGATGGGCATTGTGGAAGAGGCCTCTGCTTTGATCCGGGAATTGCTCGGGTTGAACAGCGACTATGAAGTGATCTGGGTGCAGGGTGGGGCATCTTCCCAGCTGGCGGTAGCGCCGATGAACCTGACCGATCCGAAACAAGCCATAGCCGTTGCCGATACGGGGTATTGGGCCACCAAAGCCATCAAGGCGGCAGAGCAGATCTGCAAAGTCGAGGTCGTGGCTTCCTCCGAGGCTACCGGCTATGACCGCATTCCCAGGGATTGGACCTTACCCAAGGGGGTCCGCTATTTCCATATGGTGACCAACGAGACGATCAACGGGACCCAATACCGGGAAATTCCCGATCTGCCGGTACCGATCGTCGCGGATATGACCTCCGATTTCCTGACCCGGCCTATTCCGATCAAAAAATTCGGGGTCATTTTTGCCAGCGCCCAGAAAAACTTCGGCCTGGCCGGCGTCACCTGCGTGGTCATCCGGAAAGACCTGATGAAAACGCCGCCCAACCGGGTCATTCCCACCATATTCGATTACCGAACGCATATGGCCGCACAATCCCTGTACCACACGGCGCCGGTTTTCCCCATTTACGTCTCCATGCTCACCCTGAGGTGGATCAAGAAGATGGGCGGTCTTGAAAAAATGGCCGAAAAGAACGCCGAAAAAGCAGCCGTGCTGTACAGCGAACTCGACCGGAACCCGGTTTTTCAGGGCAGCGTGGTAGAGGAAGACCGCTCAGTGATGAACGTCTGTTTCCGAACCGACCGCGCCGGGCTGGAAGAGGAATTCCTGAAATACACGGAGCGCAACGGCGTGGTCGGCATCAAGGGCTTTCCCACGGTAGGCGGCTTCCGGGCGTCCATCTACAACGCTATGCCGCTGGATGGGGTGCAGGTGCTGGCGGAGATGATGCGGATGTTCGCGGGGAGGTTTGGATGAGGTTGATGCTGGATGGTGGATGCTTGATGCTTGATGCTTGATGCTTGATGCTGGATGCTGGATGCTTGATGCTTGATGCTTGATGCTTGATGCTGGATGCTGCCCGCCGTCGCTTGGGGTTATGGCGGACGGGGGGTGCTGGGACCGTTCAGGATTTTGTGTCAACCGGATTTTTAACACGCGCAGCGTGATGAAAATCAAATCTTTGCGTCTTTGCGTCTTTGCGCGAAAACACTGTTTTGAATAGTCTCTGATACTGGATGCTGCCCGCCGTCGCCTTGGGGTTATGGCGGACAGGGTGCTGCCCGCCAGGTACGGGAACTGCCACTTACAATAGGCTTCTCAATCCCTACGGGCTTAAGAATCCGGCAGGCGGGCTGACGACTGAGAAAAAATATGTATAATTGGGCCTGGATTGCTTAAAGATTCCGGAATTCCATGCACCAAGGCAGCGATCTATCCTCTTTCCAAACCGATTTCCAAGGCCTGAGCGCCGCCGAAGTCGCCGAATCCCGTAAAAAATACGGCAATAATTCCATTGAGAATAAGGAAGAAAGCGGATTCTGGACCGTATTGAAGGATGTGACCACCGAACCGATGTTCGTGCTCCTTTTGGTCGCAGCCGGTATTTATTTTCTGGCAGGGGAATATCCGGACGGCATCATCATGGTGGCGGCCATCATCTTCGTTTCCGCCATATCGCTGTACCAGGAAACCCGCAGCCGGAATGCGCTGGCAGCCCTGAAGAAATTGACCCAGCCGAATTCCAAAGTGATCCGGGATGGGGCGGTCAGGGAAATCCCGACCCAGGAGATCGTGAAAGGGGATTATATCATCGTGGAAGAAGGCAATCTGGTGCCCGCCGACGCGGATATCGTCCATTCCAATGACTTTGCGCTCAATGAATCCATCCTGACCGGCGAATCCTTTCAGGTTGAAAAAAGCGAAAAATCGGAAAACCCGGCCATTTATTACGGTACGTTGGTCGTGTCCGGTTCGGCGGTCGGCAGGGTTACGGGGGTCGGCAGCCTGACGGAACTGGGCAAGATCGGCCAGTCTCTGGAAAAAGTGCAATCCGCCAAAACGCCCATGCAGCTCCAGATCAGCTCCTTTGTCAAAAAGATGGCTGCATTCGGGGTATTGGCTTTCCTGCTGGTCTGGGGGATCAATTATTGGAAATCGGGCGACCTGCTGAGCGGATTGCTGAACGGCCTGACCCTGGCCATGTCGGTCCTGCCCGAGGAAATACCGGTAGCGTTCACCACTTTTATGGCGCTCGGAGCCTGGCGGCTGATCCGGATGGGGGTGCTCACCAAGCAACCTCAAACCGTTGAGAGCCTGGGAGCTGCAACGGTCATCTGCATCGACAAAACCGGCACGATCACCGAAAACAGGATGACCCTGACCAGGGTGTACTGTTTTGCCGAGGACCGGATAACCGGCCTTCAGGAATGTACGTCAGCGGGTTGCAGGCGCGTGGTGGAATACGCCATGTGGTCGAGTGAGGTCAATCCGTTTGATCCGATGGAACAGGCCATCCATAAAGCTTATCAGGAATCAGCAGAAAGGGACCTTCGCCCGGATTTTCAAATGTTTCATGAATATCCGCTGAGCGGGAGCCCGCCCATGATGACCCACCTCTACAAAAACAAGGAAGGCGCCAGGGTAATAGCAGCCAAAGGCGGGTGGGAAGCCATCGTGAGCGTATCCGGCCTGGAGGAAGGCCCGGCGGAGAGGGTAGGGGAAGTAGCCCGGGAAATGGCCGCCGGCGGTTATCGGGTGTTGGGCGTGGGCAGCACCCAATGGGAAGGCGACGATTTTCCGGCAAGGCAGCAGGATTTTAAATTCCGGTTTGAAGGCCTGATCGCACTCGAAGACCCGCCCAAGCCCAACATCAGCAAGGTCTTTCGCCGTTTTTATGATGCCGGCATCCGGTTGAAGATCATTTCAGGCGATTTTTTACAAACCGTGCAGTCCATCGCCCGCCAAACCCGTTTCGAAGGGGCGGATAACCCGATGACCGGCGCCCAGGTGGCGCAAATGGACGAAACCCAACTGCGGGAAGCCGTCAAAAAGACCAACCTGTTTGCCCGCATGTTTCCGGAAGCCAAATTGCGCGTGATCGAAGCCGAAAAAGCGAACGGGGAGATCGTAGCCATGACCGGCGACGGGGTCAACGATGCGCCCGCCCTCAAATCGGCTCATATCGGCGTAGCCATGGGCACCCGCGGCACCGAAACCGCAAAACGGGCGGCCTCCATCGTTATCATCGACGACGACCTGGACAATATTGCCGACGCCGTCCTGCTCGGCCGGCGGATCTATTCGAATTTCAAAAAGGCGGTCCAATACATTATTTCCATACACATTCCGATCATCCTCACGGTGAGTACGCCCTTGCTGCTGGGCTGGACCTACGCCAATATCTTCTCGCCCATCCACGTCATCTTTTTTGAGTTGATCATGGGGCCCACCTGTTCGATCATTTTTGAAAATGAACCCATGGAGGAACGCCTCCGGCGGGAAAGCCCGCACCGCGCCGGAGCCGGCCTGTTTTCGGTCAATGAACTGACCATCAGCATCATACAAGGATTGGTCATCACAGCGGGCGTGTTGTTGCTTTACCATTACACCATGAACGCCGGCTACACGGAAGCCCAGGTCCGCACGGTCGCTTTCTCAACCATCCTGTTCAGCAATATCTTCCTTACACTGGTCAACCGGTCATTCTACTATTCTGTTTTTCGCACCATGACCTATCCCAACCGGTTGGTCCCGCTCATTATTGTCATTACATTGGGTGTCCTGGCAGCCACCCTTTATGTCCCGGCCGTACAATCCCTGTTCCGCCTGGAGTTCATCGGTCTGGACCTGCAATGGAAATGCCTGGTTGCGGCGTTCATTTCGGTGTTCTGGGTTGAGGGGTACAAATTGTACCGGAGGAGGGGTTAGGTGGTCAGTTGGCAGTTGTCAGTTGGCAGTTGTCAGTTGTCAGTCTCCGGTGGCCGTAGCTTCAGCGAAGGAGGGGGTCAGTCTCCGCCCGGCAACTTCGCCGAAAGCTTCGTCGCCCGGTGGCCGAAGCTTCAGCGAAGGAGGGGGTCAGTCGGGTAGCTGAGCGCAGTCGAAGCTCGACGGCCGCCCAGCCATAAAACCACCCTACTCTTCCCGCACCTCCGTAACCGCAGGCGCCTTCCAACGCTCAAACCCCACCGGTTTGCTTTGCGCCTTCCGAACGGCCGCTGAGGTCCGGCGTTTGTCGCTGACCATGGCGAAGGTCATGATCAGGCTGGTGCCGATGATGATGAACAACAGGATGCCCGGCTGAAAACCGGCAATTTGGGCCTCTTCCGGAATGTTGGTAAACAAGAGAATGG
The DNA here is from genome assembly GCA_020636325.1 of Lewinellaceae bacterium. Classification (GTDB taxonomy): domain Bacteria; phylum Bacteroidota; class Bacteroidia; order Chitinophagales; family Saprospiraceae; genus JACJYC01. The sequence goes on along the minus strand of JACJYC010000012.1, from coordinate 122,038 downwards.
TGATCAATCCGCGGGGGGCGACGAATACCTGCGGCAGGATGTCCCGGCCGATGAAAACCCGCAGGATCAGGAACCGGACCAGGTAAATGGAAAGGATGATCAACAGGCTGATCACGGCAACATCCACCCTGACCAGCGTGGCCAGCGAAATCGTGAGGCCGAAGATCACAAAGAAAAAAGTGCGTACGATGAATGCCGTTTCCATGGTCACTACGTGCAGCCCTTCGTAGATCTGTTTGGCGTATTCCAGCTTCAGGAGTTTGCTGAGCCGCCCCCGGAAAAACAACTCCATATTGGCGATCAGCAGGCCGAACACCAGAATGATGATCAGGCTCGACAAGTGGTAGATCTTCCCAACTGAATACAGCAGCAACAGCACCGAAATGAGCAAAAAGAACTTGGTATTGCTCCGGATGCTCTGGAAAATGACCAGGATAATGTAACTGGCGACCAGCGAAACCACGATCGTGAGCAGCACATTTCCGGCGAATCCCGCTACCCCGTGGCTCCCTTCGGACGCATCCATCTGGCCGCTGAGGAAGTAGAAGACCATGATCCCCAGGATGTCCGAAAACGTACTTTCGTAAATGTGAAACTCCTTTTTGTCCGTTTTCAGCCCCGAAACGCTGGGAATGATGATCGCGCTCGACAAGATGGACAGCGGAGTAGCGTACAGCCATGCCGCGCTCATGGTCATCCCTTCGATCGAGTAATGCAAAATTAGGGCCGCCGGCCACATCGAACCCAGCAATCCGATCAGGGCGATGACGAATGCCTTGGCGATCGGGACGTATTTCTCCCGTTTGAGCTCCAGCTCCAGGGCGGCTTCCAGCACGATCATGATCAGCCCGATGATGCCCAGCACTTCCAGGAGCGGCAAAAAATCGAGATCCTGCAATCCGGCCGCCTGCAACCCGATCTGCAAGGCAATGCCCAGTGCGATCAGCATGATGACGGCCGGGATATTCGTCTTCCGCGAGATCTCGCTGAACAGGAAGGACAGAATAACGATGACCGATACTTCAATGATGACATTATACGAGGTTAGGATATCTGTCATGCAGGCTTATTTTTTTGAGATTTTACAGGAATAACCCCACTCCCGGATCAAGGCCATGAGGTCGTTCAGGTGTCCTTCTTCCCGAACCAGGATTCTGACGTGGAATGCTCCGGCGGAGTCGTCAACGGCGGAGAGTTCCGGTGGGTGAGCCCAGTCCGGATAAGGCGCCGAACGCAGCAATTCCAGGAACCTGGCCGGCGAATTGGCTTTCTGGTCGGCGCCCGCCGGTTCGATGATCAAATGGTACAAGCCGCCGCCGGCCTCCGCCGACTTGAGGGTGAAGCCGTCTTTCAGCAGCAGCCCGTACGGAACGAAATGGGCGCCTTTGTTGGTCTTCAGTTGCACCCCGAAATTGCCCACTTCAAAAACGGTACCCTGCAGGTTGGCGGTCTGGATGCTCTTTCCGATGGATACGGCATTGGTAAAGCGGATTATCCGGCCGTTCAGGTAATTCCGGATGTGGTTGAACCCGGTAAGGAGTACGAGCAAGGCCATAAGCCCGTGGAAAACCGGATTGATCAGGATAAAAAGACTGGCCAGAAAGACCAGTGCGGCGGGTTCGTACAACAAGCGGGCCTTGCGGATCCACCGGTTGATCTGCGGCCCGAAATAACCCGAGATCCGGGCTGTTTCCAGCAGGCGCGCCGCAAACCGGAGCAGCAGGTAAACCGCCCCCGCCAGGAGCGCCGATGACAGCAACTCCCCCCAGGTAAACCGGCTGGTCAGCAATGCTTCCATCTATTGTTGAAAGGTTATGAATTTATGTCTTTCCAGGAGCCGGCCCAGTTCGTTGGCCGTTACTTCGTTCACTTCAACCTGTCCGTCTATCCTGCGTATGAGCAATTTGACGTTCAGCAGCCGCTGCAGAACGTAGCTGTATTTATCGCTGAAGGCCGGCCCGAAAAGCTTTCGCAACCGGTATTCTGTCGTATGTTTTTCCATCATGACCGAAGTGAGCAGGATCCCGTTGTCAGGATTGATGAAATCGGGCATCGGGAACCCCGGCCGGTACTGGTGGATGACCTTGTTGTCGTCCAGTTTTCGGGTAAAACTCGACCAAAGGTTCAACGCCTCGCCCACATTCCCGCCGGAAACGCGGTAAATGACCTCCGTCATTTTGGTAAACTGACCCGGTGAAATCTCCGTCCCCTCCGCATCCGACAGGGTTTTGTGGGTGGCGCCGTGCCGGATCAGGATCGCCTGCCGGATATCTTCAACCCCCATCCGGTCGAGGTTGATCCTGGCCTGGAAGTACTTGCCGATATCGTAAATGCGGTTCAGGCCCGCGTGTTGCCAGTTGCTCATGGCCACCATGACGAACAACCTGCCGGAGTGGTTGTCGATGAACCGGAGGAGCTTTTGCATATTGGCGTGAAAATCCTGCCACAGCTCCAGGTCGTCGATCCAGACCAGCGGTCTGCGCTGGATGGCGTATTTCCGGATGAATTCCAGCGCTTCACCCAGGTTATGGGTTACCGTGAACTTCCGCCCCTGGAAGGCGATGGTCGTGTCCGGGGTCAGGACAATCGTATTTTTGGCAAAATAGCGGTGGGCTACCAGGTCGCCGAAAAGGGATTTTCCGGCAAATCGCTGCCCGGTCAGGCAGACCGCCCCCCGGAAACCGTTCCGCCACTGGCCGATCAGTTTTTCAATCCGGTTCAACTCCGCTTCGCGCCCCACCCAGAACGATTCGCCGATATAACCTTTGGTCAGGAAAATGCTGGAATACTGGCTGTTTTCCGGGTCGGCGGTCCGGATCTGTATGAACCGCACCAGTTTTTCCGAAAGGCTCAGGGCTTCCTCCTGTTCAACCGAACTTTTGAACCTGCGCAACCGCTGGAGCACCTGGGCATACTGGTCCTGGATCCGGGTCAGCAACTGGTTCCGGTTGATCTTCAACTGGTTGATGGACGACTGGAGCGTCAGGGCCAGGAACTCGGCAGAGGTGTCATAGATGCCGGATATCCGGAATGCGGCCCGCATCCGGGTGTTTACCTGCCGGTCCAATCCTTCAATCTCGGCCTTCCAGGCCGCCAGCTTTTGCCTGAACCCTTCCATTGGTTGGTAGATATCCATGGAAGCCAGGTGGGTCTTCCGGTCTTCGGGGCTGTCGTTGGCCAGCAGGATGGCCCGGTTGCGGATATTGGCCAGCGACAGTTTGAACATGTTCCGCACCTGTTCGATCGATTCGCCGCTGTCGTATAGCAAGGGCAGGATCTCCGATTCCATCCATTGGCGGGCGATTCGCCTCAGATTGAGCTCACGGTACAGGATCATGCCGCTTTCCGTTCCGACGGCAGGTTGCAATTTGAGCGGAAGATCCGGCAGTTCCCTGTCGAGTTCCTCCTGGTAGAGGACCAGCGGCCCGGTAGCCGGGATCTCTTTTTCCAGGGCTTCGAGGTGGCTGTTGATCCGGCCCGGCTTATTCTGGATATTGTCCCGGATAAAATCGACGGCATTGTGAGCGGTGGTCTGGAATTGCTCCAGCTCGCGGTGGAAACCGGCAATCGTACGGGCTGTCAACGCCCGGATATCTTGAAAAGTGGACGAAACGCCCCGAAGCTGCCGGTATTGCTCGGTCAACTGATCGCATTGCTGCGGCAGGCGCTCCAATTGCGCCTTGTACGTCGGCCACGGCGACTGCTGCCGCTCCCACCGTTCGACCTGCCGGCTGATCCCTTTGTGTTGCGAGCGGATATAAGCGGCTTCCTTCTTCGGCATGTCTTTCAGGGCGCCTGCCGCGGACAGGACGGTTTGCCGGGATTGCTCGCGGAGCGTTTTCAGGTCATCCGGCCGGACCGATTTGTCCAGTTTCAGCACCTGGGCTTTTAATTGTTGGAAATACACGTCCCGCCACAGGATCAGAAAGGACTTTGCGGATTCTACCCAGGAGAAAATGACCATAAAAGAGCCGAAAAGCGCAGTATCGCCCTTTGCGCCGGCCGAAAGACGCCCGGCATGGGTCTCTCCGAGGTCGATAACAGATTGCTGCAGTTGCCGGAGCCCGTCGCAAAGGGCCTCGGCATACCTGGGCGATTCCCATGTTTTTTCAATGGTTTCGTCCAGCAGGGTTTCGAAAGAAGAAAACAGCGTCTCGATTTTTTCCATCAGCGAATTGGATCCTGGTTCCCGGTTCGGATGCGGGGTAATGGCACTAAATTATAAAAATATGGGGAACCCGGCCTGAAATCTGTATCCTCCGGTGAAAATTTCTCCTGAAAATCAACCTGCAATCTTCGATTAAACGGCTAAAAATCACCGGTTTCCCGGCTGTTTATCATCACTGATTTTTTGCAGGCCAGGGTTTATTTTCTTAATTTTGGAGGTAACCGGCAAGGGGACAAAATTCCGGTCTTTGAGCCTGGAAACGATTACCTGAGAAAATGAAACAGGGTGACCACATGGCATATCCATATAGAAGGTCAGGTGCAGGGCGTCGGTTTTCGCCCGCACGTCTATATGCTGGCCAGGCAATTCGGCCTGACGGGGACGGTCAACAATGCCCTCGACGGTGTGCATGTGGAGGTCAACGGCCCCCGGGAATACGTCCACCGGTTTTACAGGGCCCTGATCGACCGGGCGCCCCGGCTGTCGGGCATTACCCGGCACCGGATCGGGCGCGTCGAATCCCGTTATTTTCCTGATTTCCGGATCATTTCCAGCGCATCCTCCGGCGTTGCCAACCTGCTGATCACCCCTGATTTTGCCCTGTGCGACGCCTGTTCCGCTGATCTGCACCGGGAGGGGAACCGCCGGAAAGGTTACGCCTTTACCACCTGCACGCATTGCGGGCCGCGCTATTCGGTGATCAGCCGGCTGCCTTACGACCGGGAAAATACGGCCATGGGGCCTTTTGAGATGTGCCCGGTCTGTTCGAAAGAATACAGCGATCCGCTCGACCGGCGCTACTACGCCCAGATCAACTCGTGCCCGGCGTGCGGCGTAACCCTTGCCCTTTGGGGACAAGATGACCGGCCGCTGGAAACCCCTCAGGGTGAGATCCCGGCAACCGTAGCCCGGCTCTGGGCTGCCGGCGGGATTGTGGCCATCAAAGGCATCGGGGGGTACCTGCTCACTTGCGATGCGGCAAATGAAAGGGCCGTCTCTCTGCTTCGCGAACGGAAACACCGGCCGTCCAAACCGTTTGCGCTGATGTACCCGGGCGTCGATGCCCTGAAGCGCGACCTGGCGCCTGCCGGACCTGAATGGACGGAATTGACCCGGCCTGCCGCCCCCATCGTGTTGGTGGAAAAAGCTCGGAAAACGCAGGCCTCAACGGCGTTTGATGCCATTGCGCCCGGCCTGGACCGGATCGGGGTCATGCTGCCCTACACGCCGCTTTATGAACTGCTGCTGGACGCGTTCGGCAAACCCATTGTTGCCACCAGCGGCAATGTCAGCAATGCACCCATCGTGTACCGGGATGATAAAGCCCTGGAGGAACTCCGGCAAATCGCAGGGCATGTGCTGGTCAACAACCGTGAGATCGTCATCCCGCAGGACGACAGCGTGATCCGGTTCACCTCATTTAACCGACGGCGGATCGTCCTGAGGCGTTCGCGCGGGTTTGCACCCAATTATGCAGGCAAAAGCCCGGATTTGCCGCAAGATTGCATACTGGCCGCCGGCGCCATGCTCAAAAGTACGTTCACCTATTTCCACAGGGGCAATACCTTTGTCAGCCAATACCTCGGCGACCTGGAAGCATTTGATGCCCAGGAGCATTACCGCCATACCGCACAGCATTTCTTTCAGCTTTTCAATACCTTCCCTGAGTTGATCCTGACCGATAAACATCCGGGGTACCCCTCGACGGAATACGGGTTGCAGCTGGCTGCCGACCTGGAGATCCCCGCAGAACAGGTTCAGCACCATATCGCTCATTTTGCCGCGGTACTGGCTGAAAACGACCTGACCGCCTGTTCGGAGCCCGTTCTCGGCGTGATCTGGGACGGTACCGGCCTCGGGGATGACGGTCAGATCTGGGGCGGTGAATTTTTTCAATACGAAGAATCCGTGTTCCGGCGCTGCGGGCAATTCGAGTACTTCGGCTTTATCCTCGGCGATAAAATGCCGAAAGAGCCGCGGATCTCCGCATTGGCAGCCTGCCATGGCCTGCCGGAGGCGGAGGAACTGCTCGCCCCCAAATTCACCCGGCGGGAATGGGATTTGTACCGCCGGATGCTGGCCAACGAGGACGCGTTGAAAACCTCCAGCGTCGGCCGGATATTCGATGCCGTTGCCTCGCTGCTGGGCCTCATGGACCGGCAGACCTTCGAAGGAGAAGCCGCCTCGCAACTGGAACGGCTTGCCGAGGGTTATTGTAAAAGGAATGGCTTACACTTTGACGCCGGATATTTTGCCGAAGAATCCGCCTTTCCGGTCGCTCCGACCCGGATTTTGATGAACGGCATCATCCGGGACCTGCTCAAAGGAGAGCCGAAAGACCGGATTGCGGCCAGATTTCACTATTCGCTGGTGCAATTGATCGAAGCTGCGGCCGTCCGCCAGGGCATCAACAAGATTGCCTTCAGCGGCGGCGTTTTCCAGAACAGCCTGCTTGTTGACCTTATCATATTTCACCTGGACACCAGGTTTGACCTTTATTTTCACAGGGAATTGTCACCCAATGACGAATGCGTATCCTTCGGCCAGCTGATCTGGTATCAGATCAGGGCGGGCAAGGAATCCATTGTACAAGATAAAACCGATAACCATGTGTTTAGCGATTCCAGGTAAGATCGTGTCGATTGAGGACCGGTTTGAAGGCCTTTTCAGGATGGCGAGAGTTTCCTTCGGCGGCATTGTCAAGGAAGCCAGCCTCGAAATGGTACCGCAGGCGGCCGTCGGCGATTATGTGCTGGTGCACGTCGGGGTAGCCATCAGTCTGGTGGACGAAGAAGAGGCGATGAAGACCTTCCAATACCTCAAAGAGATCGGTGATCTGGAGGAATTGGGCCAGACCGATGACCAGGGCGCTATTCCTTAATTTCAGCAGTATGAAATTCCTGACCGAATATCGCGATCCCGACCTGGTCGCCAGGTACCTCGACGAGATCAACAAGGCCGCAACCCGTCCGTGGACCATCATGGAAGTATGCGGCGGCCAGACCCACAGCCTGGTCAAGAACGGCATTCTGAACATGCTGCCGGATGAGGTGCGCATGGTGCACGGCCCCGGTTGCCCGGTCTGCGTGACGCCCCTGAACCTGATCGACAAGGCGGTGTTCCTGGCGGAAGAAAAGGGCGTGATCCTGTGTTCTTTCGGGGATATGCTGCGCGTGCCGGGTTCCGGCAAAAGCCTCCTGGAGGCCAAGGCCGCCGGCGCCGACGTCCGCATCCTGTACTCGCCGCTGGAGGCTGTGAAGCTGGCGCAGGACAACCCGGACAGGGAAGTCGTTTTTTTTGCCGTCGGCTTTGAAACGACCGCGCCCGCCAACGCCCTTTCCGTGTTGCATGCCCACCGGGCCGGCGTGTCCAATTATGCCATCCTGGCTTCGCACGTGCTGGTGCCCCCGGCCATTGAAGCCGTCATGAACGACGAGGAGAGCCATATCCAGGGGTTTCTGGCGGCTGGACATGTTTGCGCCATTATGGGCATTGATGAATACCACCCGTTGGCGGAACGGTATCGCATTCCGATCGTCGTGACCGGGTTCGAGCCGGTCGACCTCCTGCAGGGCATCCTGATGACCGTCCGGCAACTGGAGAAAGGAGAGGCCCGGGTGGAAAATCAGTACAGCCGGGTGGTCCGCCCTGAAGGCAATCCCGAAGCGCAAAAGGTGATCCGGCAGGTCTTCCGGACCGGCGATCGCGAATGGCGCGGGATCGGCTCCATTCCGATGAGCGGCTATGAATTGCGGCCCGGGTTTGAACGCTACGACGCCAACCTGAAATTCAGCGTGAACATCGGGAAGGCCCGTGAAAGCGAGGAATGCATAGCCGGGCTGATCCTGAAAGGCATTAAAAAACCCGGCGAATGCCCGCAATTCGGCAAAAAATGCAAACCCGAATCGCCCCTGGGCGCACCAATGGTGAGTTCGGAAGGGGCTTGTGCGGCTTATTACCATTTCCATCAGGCCATCCAGGACCTGGAAACGGTTGCTTAAACAGGTATTGCCATGACACACGAAAAAATAAAAATGCAGCTTTCCTGCCCGATGCCCGCCCTCGACTTCGACGTCATCACCCTGGGACACGGCAGCGGCGGCTTGCTGACCAACAGGCTCCTCGACAGCGGCGTGTTCGACCTGCTGAGCAACGAATGGCTGGACGAACGCCACGACGGCGCCACCCTTAACCTGAACGGAAAAGTGGCTTTTACCACCGACAGTTTTGTCGTATCCCCCATCTTCTTTCCAGGCGGCAATATCGGCGAGCTGGCCGTGAACGGAACGGTGAACGACCTGGCCATGTGCGGCGCTATCCCCAGGTACCTCTCCCTGGGTTTCATCCTGGAGGAAGGCCTGACCATGAAGGCGTTCTGGGACATCCTGGTGTCCATCAAATACGCCTGCGAGAAAGCCGGGGTAAAGGTTGTGACCGGCGACACCAAGGTAGTGGAACGGGGTAAAGGCGACAAGATCTTTATCAACACCACCGGGGTCGGCGAGGTCCACCCCAGGGCTGATATCCGGGCCTGCAGGATTCAGGCTGGCGACAAGGTCATCGTCAGCGGCAACCTGGCTGCGCACGGCATCGCCATATTGTCGGTCCGCAAAGGGTTGGAATTCGAAACCGCCCTCGAAAGCGATACCCGCAACCTCAACCACATGGTCCGGGACCTGCTGGATGAGTTCGGCGAAGATATCCACCTGCTGCGCGATCCGACAAGGGGCGGCGCAGCTACCGTATTGACGGAAATCGCGCGGGACACCCGCCTCGGCATTGACCTTTTTCAAAAGGATATCCCGGTTGACGATGCGGTTTCCGGCGCCTGCGAGCTCCTGGGCCTCGACCCCCTGTATGTGGCCAATGAAGGGATCTTTCTGGCCGTCGTCAGGGCGGAGATCGCAGATGACTTTGTGCGGCGCCTGCGCGGCCTTGAAGGCGGGAAGGATGCCGCCATGATCGGTCAGGTAACGGAAGCCCACCCCAGGCAGGTGGTGATGACCAGCCGGATCGGCGGCAAACGGGTGGTGAATATGCTGGTCGGGGAGCAATTGCCGCGGATTTGTTAGGGTAGTTGTAAGTCGTAAGTTGTAAGTCGTTAGTCGTAAGTCGTAAGTCGTAAGTTGTAAGTTGTAAGTCGTAAGTCGTAAGTGGTAAGTCGTAAGTGGGGATCTCCTGAGCGTAGTCGAAGGATAAGTCGGAAGTGGTAACGCAGCTTTCGCGTAAGGAGATCCATCCTTCATGACAAAACAGCTGTGCGGGCCTTTAGGTCCGCGATATTTGTAGCGCTCGGTTTGAATATTGGGTTCCCGGCCTGTAGGGCCGGTATGTGATTGCTCCAAACCGGGCCCATTAAATATGGATAGAATGGATTTCAACGGGCGTCGCAGATTTTCATATGCCGGCCCTACAGGCCGGTGGCTTGCGTGTTGCCGGGGTGCTAATCGGGATGGGTAAGCGGCTTTCGCCGCCGTCCCCCCCACACCACCGGGCATACGCTTTAACGTACCACGGCGGTTTCCTCTAACGTTTAACCGCTTGGACCTCTGCCAGGGACTTAAGCCCCTGTTCTGCAAACCATCGGATGCCCATCACTTTCAATATCGGTGGGTAATTGGCCATTGGCCACCACTTCCGGTACATTACCGCAGCCCAGGCTTGGTTTTCACCTAAGCCCAGGCTTCTTAGAAAGCGATAGGTTGGGTAGCGCTTTTGGTGCTGTTTAAGCGCGTAGCACCGTAGGCGCCTGCGTATCCAGCCATCCAGTTCTTTGAGTCTTGACAGCCAAGTGTTGCATCGGCGATAGTAAACTGCCCATCCTTGGATGACCCGGTTGGTTTCCATTATCACCCGGCTGAACGATAGCCCTCGGTTGCGTTTGGTTACTTCCCGGATCTTCATCTTCAACCGTTTGATGCTGGCATCGGCGATCCTTATCTTGCCGTTCTGTTCCACGGTGTGGCCCAGGAATTTGACTTGATCGCAGCGCCTTACTCCACTCTTCTCGCGGTTGATTTTCAGTTTGAGCTTCTCTTCGATGAACCGGGTTAGCGACGCCAGTACGCGCTGGGCTGACCGTTGGCTCTTCACGAAGATGTTACAATCGTCGGCATAACGGGCAAAGCTTAACCCTCTTGCTTCCAGCTCCCGATCCAGTTCATCCAGTACTATATTGGACAGCAGCGGCGATAGCGGCCCGCCTTGCGGCGTTCCTGCTATTCGTTGGCTGCACAGTCCATCCTGCATCATGCCGGCTTTCAGGTAGCGGCGGATTAGTTTCAAAAGCCTCTCATCCGAGATTACTTTCCCTAGACGACTCATTAATCGTTCATGGTTGATCTCGTCGAAAAAGCTTTTCAGATCTATATCCACCACCCACACTTTGCCTTCCATGACGTAACAGGCGGCCTGTTCTACCGCCTGGTGGGCCGAGCGGCCCGGGCGGAACCCGTAACTGTATTCACTGAAGTAGGGGTCATATACGATTTGCAGAGCGTTTTGAATGCTTTGTTGTACCACCCGGTCTTCTACCGTAGGTATACCCAATAGGCGCTTGCCTCCATTCGGCTTAGGTATTTCTACTCCCCTTACCGCTTGGGGGCGATATGTGCCTTTGCGTAGTGCCTCCTGTAGATGTCCTATGTGCTCCGTCAAACGGCGCTCATATTCCTCCAGGCTTACTCCGTCTATGCCTGCTGCTCCTTGGTTGCTTCTCACTTCCTTAAAGGCTTTTGCTAAGGACCCATGTTCCGATATTTTGTCCACGATCCCCGTGGTCAAGGCTCGCTGCGCCACCAGACGAGAAGACAGCTCTGCCCGCATGGCACTCCGGTTGGTACCGCCTTCCGCTTTGCCCCATGCGCCGCCCTGGCTCTCAAACAAGTTCCCTTGTTTGTAGCTTCGGCTCTGTTTCGGCTCTTTGTCGTCTTTACTCATTTGGTGGTTGCTTCCTTGGTTTGAGAATTCAGGCCTTCCCTCGGCTTTCGCCTCGGTACTACGCCCTCTGCTGACTCCTGGCTGCTTGGATTTCTTCAGTACTCGCTCGTACCTCCGACAATGGCCCCAGCGCCAGGCCTCCCGGGGTAAGACACTACACTTGCGTCCGCTGCGGCTGAATTTACCCGTCGAACCTCCGACTGACTGTTGGGATTAGGCGCTCTCTGGTACGCTTCCCCAGTTCAACAGGCCTACTATTCAGTTTCTGTTCGTCCGCACCTGGACTTTGCCGCCGCCTTCCTTCAGATTCCCGGTCGCCCGAGACACCCTTGGCTTTGGCTATGGGGTTCCCGTCAGTTGGCCCCCTTGGGACTTGTCCGATACTTGCGTATCTTTCTCACCCTTTAGCGTAGTGCCATGCCCGGCACACCAGATATGGCGATCCTAACGGACCGCTGTACCGGGCAGCTCAATCAGGTGGAAAGGCATCGGTATTGCGAATACAAATCGAAGAAGTCCATTTTTGTTACGCGAAAGGGCCGTCGTAAGTCGTAACGGAGCTTTCGCGTAAGGAGATCCATCCTTCGTGACAAAATAGCTGTGCGGGCCTTTAGGTCCGCGATATTTGTAGCGCTCGGTTTGAATATTGGGTTCCCGGCCTGTAGGGCCGGTATGTGATTGCTCCAAACCGGGCCCAATAAATATGGATAGAAAGGATTTCAACGGGCGTCGCAGATCTTCATATGCCGGCCCTACAGGCCGGTGGCTTACGTGTTGCCGGGGTGCTACAGGTATTGCGATCCTAACGGACCGCTGTACCGGGCAGCTCAATCAGGGGGAAAGGCATCCGTATTGCGAATGCAAATCGAAGAAGTCCATTTTTGTTACGCGAAAGGGCCGTCGTAAGTGGTAACGCAGCTTTCGCGTAAGGAAATCCTTCCTTCGTGACAAAACAGCTGTGCGGGCCTTTAGGTCCGCGATATTTGTAGCGCTCGGTTTGAATATTGGGTTCCCGGCCTGTAGGGCCGGTATGTGATTGCTCCAAACCGGGCCCATTAAATATGGATAGAAAGGATTTCAACGGGCGTCGCAGATCTTCATATGCCGGCCATACAGGCCGGTGGCTTGCGTGTTGCCGGGGTGCTACAGGTATTGCGATCCTAACGGACCGCTGTACCGGGCAGCTCAATCAGGGGGAAAGGCATCCGTATTGCGAATGCAAATCGGAGAAGTCCGTTTTTGTTACGCGAAAGGGCCGTCGTGAGTGGTAAGCGGCCGGATTCAGGGACATAACAAAATTCACATCGCCATATGGAAACCACCTTTCCTTTGTTGTTTGCAGCAGTGGTCGGATTCGGCCATGCGTTTGAGGCAGACCACCTGGTTGCGGTCAGCAACATCGTCACCAAGCGGGATAAGCTCAATCTGGCCCTCAAGGACGGGATCTTCTGGGGGCTGGGCCATACCTCTATGATCTTCCTGATCGGCCTGGTGGTCATATTGGGCAAGGTGGCCGTTGATAAAACGGTCTTTGCCTGGTTTGAGGCCCTGGTCGGGTTCATGCTGATCGGGTTGGGCTGTTTCCGGTTGTTCCAGTTTTTCCGGCATCGAAAGTTGCACCGCCGCCATATCGATCATGAGCACCACCCGTTGATGGATCATCATCACCACCACCACCTGGCCTACGGTGTCGGGTTGGTCCATGGCCTGGCCGGTAGCGGCGCTATGATCCTGCTGGTCATGACGGAGATCCAGGGCAGTTTCAACAGCCTGCTGTACCTGGCCATTTTCGGGGTCGGCTCCATTGCGGGGATGTTGGTGGCGGCGGGGATTTTCAGCCTGCCGTTCTCCCGCAAACTGCATGGGAAACACGGACTTCAATCCGGGCTGATCCTGCTGTCGTCGGTATTGTGCATCGGATACGGCGCTTTTGTGCTGGCAGTGAATTTGGGTTGAATGCCTTCAAACGACGGAGGGGTATGACCCGAAAACATTTCAGCCCATTGCCCCGATTCTGGCGCAAATACGCCAACAGTGACAAATATCACCGTTTTTCAGCCGTACTTGATCTATTTTTGTACCACTGCTTGCACTGATGAGGAAAGTAACGGTCATTATATTATTGCCGATCTTTTTGTTTGGAGCTGTGATGCCATTACAGGCCAAAGAGGACTTTGCCCGGTTGCCGGTCCTGATCAAGCACTTCGCTAAACACCGGACGGAATATTCGGACCTTACTTTTTGGGCGTTCCTGAAGCTCCATTATGAGAAAAAGGCTTTCTCCGCCCATCAGTCAACACATGATCACTCAAACCTGCCTTTAAAGGTTCCTGCCGATCACCTGCACGCTCCGGCGCAAATGGAGATGATTTCCCCGTTCCCGGTTGTTCCTTTTTATAGCGTCAAACCGGATTATGCACGCCCGGTCCACCTCCGTAAGGCGTATTCGCTGATCCGTTATGCCGATATCTGGCAACCGCCGAAGTGATTGCGTTCTTTTTTACCCTTGCTTTCCGGGCATTTAAGGCGCCCTTTTCCTGTTTTCACAAAAATCAAATCATGAACGCAACGCATTTGCATTTGGTGTTGAACCATTTTCCCATTGTCGGCACTTTGATCGGCATAGGGGTTATACTATTCGGATATGTCCGCCGATCGGACGAAGCAAAAAAAGCTGCTTTATGGATCTGGGTGATCATGGCGGCAATTGCCGTCCCTGTCTTTTTAACCGGTGAACCCGCAGAAGAAACCGTGGAAGAGCTCGCCGGGGTATCTGAGACCATGATCCACCGCCATGAGGAAGCCGCTGAATTGGCGATTTGGGTAATGGAAGCGCTTGGGGTGTTCTCCCTGCTGGGTTTGTTGGCAAGCCTGCGTAATTCGGGCTTATCCAGAACGCTTTTTCTCGTTTCTGCCCTGCTGTCGGTTATAGCTTTCGGAACGATGGCCCGGACAGGATACCTGGGGGGGCAGATCCGCCACTCCGAGATACGGACTGCCGCTTCAATGCAGCCTGACGGTACAGCAGCCGGAGGGGAGCACGACGAAGACGACGAATAACCGGATCATCCTTTCGGCCGGCAGGATCGGATCGCTTCGGGCTCCGGACTCCCTGCCGGCCTTAATCCTCAGGCATGACTCCGGTCATCCCCTGGACCTACCGGGGTCATTGTTTTCCTCCGGATTCTACGTTAAATTTAAGGAGTAAATGCGGCCGACCACCTGGTTTCAGGCCGTAAAGCGGATATGGTTTCAACTTAAATCCTGTAGCCATGAGAAAGATCCTGATCATATTGATGGCGTTGATCCCGATGGCGCTGCCGGGACAGGTTTTGAACAAAGGCAATTTCCTGGTGGGTTCCACCATCGGCCTTTCGACGGCCGATTCCAAAATAGCGCAGATCGCGGGAGATGTCGACGCCGAAGGCAAAGGGCCGTCCTCCGTTCAGTTGAGCCTGGCGCCCAATCTCGGTTATTTCCTTACCGACGAGATAGCCGTCGGCCTGGGGGCATCGTATACCTTCAGCAGCCTCAAAGAGCCCAATGAAGACCGGACCGACGACAGCGACCTTTTATTCGGGCCGTTCGGGCGCTACTACTATCCGGTCGATGATAATATGGCCTTCTTCCTGGGCGCCGATTTCGGGTTCGGGCATTCTTCCGACCAGCAGACCGGCGCTGCCGGCAACCAGAGCATCCGGACCAATATCTTTGCCTTCGGCTTCGGGCCCGGTTTTACCATCTACGCCGACAACGGCATCGGCATCGAAGCCTTGTTCAAATACCATTATTCCCGCTCCAAATTCCATACGGATATGGATGGGGTAGAAACCCAGACGATCTCCAGAACCAATCAGTTTGATATTGCGCTCGGTGTTCAGTTCTATTTCGGCGGGGTTAAGGGCGTGGGTTCCGGCGCCGGCGCAAGGTTGTACTGATCACGACAAATAACGGGCTATGAAAACGGCTGCGAAAGGACTGCTCATCCTGCTGTTGCTCCTGAATGCGAGCGGCGCATTTTTCGGCGGCATCCTCTTGATAACGGACGCCGGCGGCCGGTCGCTGGGCATGAATACTGAACTGCTGGCGGGAAGCCCGTTCAAGGATTTTTTGATACCGGGTATCATATTATTGATCTTCAATGGTTTATTGCCCATGCTGGCGGCTGTCGGGTTGTTGCTGAAACGAACCCGGCGGCCGTTGGCCGTGTTGCCCATATGGAGGGACCGGCAATGGGGGTGGACGTTGGCCCTCCTGTCCGGCATCGCCCTGATCGTGTGGATCCTGGTTCAGGTTGCCATGATCGGCTATTGGAAGGAACTCATTTTCCAACCCCTGTATCTTGCGGTCGGCCTCGGGATCATCCTCCTGGCCCTCTCGCCCGGGGTGAAGGACGAATATAAAATATCTGTATCATGACGACCCAATCCCTTTCAGCAATCCCTGTTGCATTTCCAAATAAAAAACCGGCCGCGGATGGAACGATCATCCTGGCGGCCGATATCGGCGGGACCAAAACCAATCTGGCGCTGTTTCGAACGGATGGTCCCGATCTTACCAGAATCCGGTCGACCACCTATAAGTCGGCGGATTTCGAATCCTTTGGGGAAATGGTCCGGCATTTTCATCGCGGGTCGGACCTGCCCCACAGGATGTCCATCGGGGTAGCCGGCCCGGTGATCAACGACAAGGCCGGCGCCACCAACCTGGGATGGGAGGTGGATGCCCGGGCGCTCCGCCGGGAATTCGGCATTGATGAAGTTTACCTCCTCAATGACCTGGAAGCCAATGCCTACGGGCTGGCTGCGCTCGACCCTGAAAAACTCTTTACGGTCAATTCCGGCAACCCGGATGTGCCCGGCAACGCGGCCATAATTTCCCCGGGCACCGGCCTGGGTGAAGCCGGCCTGTTCTGGGACGGAAAGGGCTATCACCCGTTCGCTACGGAAGGCGGGCATGCGGACTTCAGCCCCCGCTCGGCGCTGGATGTGGAATTCCTGCAATTCCTCCACCGGGATTACGACCATGTCAGCTGGGAACGCGTGGTTTCCGGCATGGGCATCCATAATATTTTCAGGTTCCTGCACGAGGTAAAAGGGCACGCCATTCCTCCGGAACTGGCTGAACGGATAAAGCAGGGGGATCCGGCTAAAGCCATCGGTGAAGCCGCGCAAACCAATTGCTTCATCTGCGTGAATACGATGAGCCTGTTCATCAAATACCTGGCCATCGAATCGGCCAACCTGGTGTTGAAGTTCAAAGCTACCGGCGGGCTCTACATCGGCGGCGGGATCGTGCCCAAAATGCTGGAAACCCTTAAAGACAGCGACTTTTTTGCTCATTTTATACGGGCCGGAAGGCTCAAAGACCTCATGGAAGCGGTTTCGGTGAAGGTTATCCTGGACCCGGAGGCTGCTTTGTTGGGGGCGGGGTGGTATGGGGTGAGGGGGAGGGAGAGAGGGTGAGTGGGTGAGAGAGGGTGAGAGTGGGTGAGAGTGGGTGAGAGAGGGTGAGAGAGAGTGGGAGAGTGAGAGAGGGGTACGGAATCATTGTTAACCCTAAATAACAGGATCATGGGATGGAAATGGTTTGAAATTACCGATTACAAAGCCTCTGCAGGCAGCCGGCAGGGCGATTATTACGGTGGGTTGCAGTTATACGGCCAGGGGTTTTACGCGATGCTGACCTTTGCCAAGGACGGCGAATTGCCCCACGCCACCGCACCGACCACTTACGGACAGCGTTTTTACGCGTTCCTGGATTTCCAGCAAATGCCCATCATGGTTGATCTGTTGCGCAACGAAAAGCCCATCCGCTTCGGGTGGGACGAACAGGAGCCCAACCGGTTCCACCTGATGACGGGTATGGAAAAGGTGGGGGAAGGCGACGGGATGCTTGCCCGGGAAGTGGTTTGAATGGCCGTTGCGTTCAATACCCTTCACGGGCAAGGCGACCGCGGCGCATGGTCGGCAGCTCCGGATAAATGGATGCGATAATGGTTGGCGACTAGCATAACCGATTCCGCATCTTATTGCGGATACCAGTTCCGGAGCCGTACGTCTATGCCTTCGTTCCCTTTATTGACCAGCTCCTTGAAATGATCCACGTCGCTGAGGCCGCCCTGTCCGCGATAATGGAAGGGATAAACTACTTTGGGTTTGAAGGCCAGTACGGCGTCAGCGGCCTGCTCTACGGTCATGGTATAGGGCATGTTCATGCACACAAAAGCGACATCAATGTTTTGGAGGGCGCGCATTTCGGGGATATCTTCCGTATCGCCTGAAATGTAGAGCCGCTGGCCGCCCATATTGAGCACATAACCGTTACCTCGGCCTTTTGGGTGCCGCGAATCGTCGGTCTCCGGGAGGTTGTACATGGGCAATGCCTCCACTTTGATCCCTTTCCATTTGGTGGATCCGCCGTTGCCGATCACGACCGTTTTTTTGAATCTGATCTCCTTGACCCCGTCGGCCACCGCCTGCGGAGCGATCAGGGTTGATTTGGACAGATCGAGCCCCTTCAGCGTTTCCAGGTTCATGTGGTCCCCGTGGATATCGGTGATCAGCACCAGGTCAGGGGCGGGAAAGGCTTTTAATTTATCGGCTCCGCCGTACGGATCGACAAAAATGGTTTTGCCATGCCATTTCAATACCATCGTGGCATGGGTGATCGGTTCCAGGATGATGTTGCCTTTTTTGGCGGGAATGGCGTCAATTTGAGCCTGGAGGGCGACGCTTGTGGTGAATAATGTGAATACCAGTAAGAACAGTTTCTTCATTTTATCTGAGTTTTTCCAGCATCTGATCGGTCAACGGTTCGGAGTAGATGCCGTAAGCATTGACCAAAACACCTTTCAAGCCGTGTTTTTCGGAGGAAATGGCGTATACGATCGACTCGTCCCCCGGGTCGCTATCCCCTTCAAAGCGGTAGAATTTGTCGATGTGAAATTCATCGTGGAATACGCGAAACCGGCCGTTGCGGCACTCCAGGCAATCCTGCCGGAGGTTGAAATCCTCGGTATAGCCTTCTTTTTTAAGGGCTTCGATGGCCTGGCTGACGGTTTCGGGAGATGCGGGCATGGCTTGCGGTTTTTATAATTAACAGAAGGCGGCAAATTTAGTTTTCCCGATCCTTAATGGTCGATTGTTTTGTAAGGATGGAAACACTTCGGCAGGAAAAACGGTCCTGTCCGGCGGGCTTTCCCGTTTTTATCTTAATTTTAGCGCACCTTGCCTTTTACAGCTTGTTATGAAATTGCCGGCTCATTGTGCAGCACCGGCCTTTTTTCCAAAATCAAACTTGAATGATTCGGGCAGCTGTTATTTCCAACGGCCTCGGCGGCCTTCATTATTATTTTCAATCCAACGACCGGGTAGATTACCGCTGGTTGGAGATCACATCGGATTTTAATCCGGATCTCGAAGGGTTTGACCTGTTGGTCGTACCCAACGGTTGCGACCATATCGCCCTGTACAGGATACGGGATAAAATCCGATCCTTCCTGGATGCCGGCAAAACCCTGTTCTGTTTCGACGGCTGGTTTACAGCCTGGGTACCCGGCAACCAATGGTATATGGACAACACCAGGAAAACCATTGATATCCGGTATTTCAAAGGGACGGACCGGTACGACCTCTTCAGCGGCGTCGATATCCGCTCCCTCAATTTTTCGCACGGCATCAGCGGATGGTGGGCCTGCGGGTATATCGACCCCGCGCCCGGCGCCGATGTGGTCATGTTTGATACCTGGAACAGACCGATGATCGTGCTGGACGAGACGACCACCAACGGCCTCCTGTTGCTGACCGCCAGCGGCCCGCTGGCCGACGTTACCGGTCAGACTACAGACGACGAATCATCGGAACAAGACCTGGCCCGCTTTTACAGCAACCTCCTGGAACTGGCAGAAAAAAAACGGCAATATGCATAAGATCGGATTGGTGTTCAACGGCGTCTGGAGCCATTATGCCTTCGCCACCGCGCCCAAATACGCAGACATTTACCGGTTGATTTACATCCATGAACTGACGGATGAAACAGTCGACGGATTGGAAGCCCTGGTGGTTCCTTTCCAATCCAACCAGACCGAACTGGGCCGGCGGCGGTCGGTGATCTACAACCTTCTGGCCCATGGAAAAAAGGTCTTCGCAGAGGGCGATTCCACCGCCGATTGGCTGGATGCGGTATGGGAAGACCGCCCTGTAAACAATTACTGGTGGGTAACGGACCCGCACAATCCGCCGGTCAGCGAAACGGATTTTGACCACCCGGTTTACAACGGACTGAGCAAGCGGCATTCCTGCTGGCATACCCACGGCGCCTACGTTTCCATCCCGGATCAGGCGGCCGTCATCCAGCGGAAACCGGACGGCGATATCATCACCTGGGAAACCCGGCAGTATGGCGGCGTACTCATGGCAACTACCCTTGACCCGATCGTCGAACATGGCGTACAACAGATCACCCACCTCGATCATTACGTGGACAGCCTGACCCACTGGCTTTGCGGAATTCGCCCGGAAGGCAGGTTCGAAGTACCGAAAGAGCGATATGGTATAAGGGTCTGAAAACAAAGTTACTTTTTCCGGTCAGAAAGGGTGACTTTTATCAAATAACGCTGTCCGTCATAAGCATGACATTGAGGTACCCGGCTGATGGGCTACTTTTGCGCAGGCGTTCCCATGCTGCATGCGGGCGCCGTTCATCACAATAGCAATTTAATGAAAAACACGTTCTCCACACTGGCCCTCTTTTTGATCTGGTCGGGCCTCGCCGCGCAAATCACAACCGACGATATCGATCTGCTGATCTGCAAGGAACAGGAAGCCCACCAGCGGAATTTTACCGGAATCCCGGTGCTCACCAACCCGCTGACGGAGGATTTCGACCTGAAATACTACCGGTTCGAATGGTACATCGATCCGGCGGTTTACCAGATCACCGGCAAGGCCACCGTGTACTTTCAGACCTTGACCGATAACTTCAGTGAAATCCATTTCGACTTCTCCAGCCAGCTGGGCATCGACAGCATCCGCTACCACGGGCAACCGGTCACCGGGACCCAAAGCGGCGACTACCTGCTGACCGTACCGTTGCCGTCCGCGCTGCCTGCCGGTAGGTTAGACAGCCTGACCATCGCCTATTCAGGCGCGCCGCCGTCCAGCGGCTTCGGGTCATTCATCCAGTCCCAGCACAACGGGACCCCCTCCCTGTGGACCCTTTCGGAACCCTACGGCGCACAGGACTGGTGGCCCGCCAAAAACGGCCTGGACGATAAGATCGACAGCCTGGATATCTTCGTCACCACCCCTGCCCAATACCGGGCCGCCGGCAACGGCCTCCTGGTGCAAGAATACGCTTCAGGAGAACATATGACCTACCACTGGCATCACCGATATCCCATTGCACCCTATCTGGTGGCCATTTCCGTGACCAATTTTGTACAATACACGGATATGGTGCCGCTTTCCAACGGCGTTCAGCTCCCGATGCTCAATTATGTATATCCTGAAAACCTGACCCAGGCACAAAACGGTACGGCCGACCTGGTGCAGGTCCTCCAGTTTTATGACAGCCTCTTCGTCAGCTATCCTTTTTACGAGGAAAAATACGGACACGCCCAGTTCGGCTGGGGCGGCGGCATGGAACACCAGACGATGAGCTACGTGATCAATTTCGGCTGGGGGTTACTGGCGCACGAACTGGCCCACCAATGGTTCGGGGACATGGTCACCTGCGGCAGCTGGCAGCATATCTGGCTCAATGAGGGTTTTGCCACCTACCTGGAGGGGTTGACCCGCGAGCGCTTCCAATCCCCCGCCACCTGGTACAGCTGGAAGGCCAATAACCTTGCCACCGCCACCTCGCAACCTTCGGGTTCCGTTATGGTGGACGATACCACCAGCGTCAACCGCATTTTCAGCAGCCGGCTCACTTACAGCAAGGGCGCCTATTTACTGCATATGCTGCGCTGGAAACTGGGCGACGAGGACTTCTTTCAGGGCGTTCGGGATTACCTGGCCGACCGCCGGTTCAAATACGCCAGAACGCCGGACCTGAAAGCCCACCTGGAAGCCGCCTCCGGCCAGGACCTGACCGGCTTTTTCGCGGATTGGTTCCAGGGCCAGGGCTACCCGTCTTACCAGGTGCAATGGGAACAGAACAGCCGGAACAAGGTGTTTGTCCAGATCGATCAGACCACGTCCAATAACAGCGTCGACTTCTTTGAAATGCCCGTGCCGCTGGTCCTGCGGGGGGCAGAAAAGGACTCCCTGATCCGGCTGGACCACGCTTTCAACGGTGAATTGTTCGAGGTGCCGGCCGGGTTTGCGGTAGATACGATCCTGTTTGACCCGGACCTTTGGTTATTGTCCAAAAACAATACGGTTGCACACAGCGATATTGTCGGTACCCGGGAACCGGCCTTCGGAGCGGATGCTGCGCTTTATCCGAACCCCGCCGGAGATTTTGTCCGGATCCAATGGAAGGGTCTATCCGATCAACTAACCGGGTGGCAATTGTTCAACGGGTTGGGCCAGGTGGTCGGCTCCGGTGAGGTCAACGGCAATCAGCAGGAGATCAGCCTGTCGGGCCTGCCGTCCGGGTCGTATTTCCTGCGGCTGATCACCCGGTCCAGCGAACAGCTTCCGCTGCATTTTGTTAAAAAATAGAGCTGCCTGTAGTTAGTGGTCAGTGGTCAGTGGTCAGTGGTCAGTTGTCAGTCGGGTAGCTGAGCGCAGTCGAAGCTACAAGGACCGCCCAACCATTAAACCATTCAATCATCAGACATTAGAAGCAAATCCTTCAGTAAAATCCAACGCGGAAGTTCAAAGGCAAATCCCCAACAATGAAACAATAAAACATCCCTCACCCGTTTCGCATCATCGGCGGGCCTGACCCCGGTCATTTTCAAACTATCCTGATTTTCGCAAATTTGGATCGATTATTAACCCATAAAAACCGGTACCATGAGTCTTCAAAAGCAATTTATCAAAACCAAGAACCTGTACAAGGTGACTTTCGTGCTTCCGGAAACCGTTGCAGACGGCGCCAGGGAAGTGAAACTGCTCGGTGATTTCAACGATTGGGATCCCGAAAACGGCGTTCAGATGAAGCTGAAGGACGGAGCGTTCAAGGCTTCGGTCGAATTGACGCCGGGCGCCGAATACCAGTTCCGCTATCTGATCGACAACGAGAAATGGGCCAATGACTGGTCGGCCGACAAATACGTTCCCTCACCGTTTGGCGCGGATAATTCGGTGGTTGTGACCGACAGCCAGAAAAACTGAGGTTATCCTTTTACCAGTTGTTCTGCGTGCCTGGCAATGCGAAGGCAGGTTTCGACCGTTTCCGTTGCCAGGCAATAATCCTTATCCTCTTCTTCGAAGCGGCAGTGGATCGGTGTGAAATCCAGGTCGGCAAACCGGGAATCCACCGTCTTGCAATGTTCCAGCAGGCCGGCCAACGTGATCGGGTGGGGGAGACTGACGAGCTTGTCCAGCAGATAGCCGGTTAGATAATTTTCGATGGATTGCCGGGAATTGCGGCATACCAGGTGGGTGACGACGTCTTCAGCTGAACGGTCCATTTCCAGTTCGGCGTCTTGAAGAAGTTGATCGGCTACGGCATACAGCGTTCCGGTTCGGATGTTATTCATGTTCATGACGGGCGGGTTTTTGGATGATGCCTTCAAGGTAAGTTTTCGTTGACAGGGCTACAATGAGATTTTGTCCGGCAGGCCGGTGATTTTTGTCAAGAGGGAAAAGCAAGGCATTGAAAAAAGAGATGAATCATTTTGATTCTTCCACACCGGCAAGAATCGTAATTTTAGCTTTGAAACCAAATATCGCCGGAATGCCGTTGATTGATTTTACCCAGCCGTTCTATTTCCTGTCCGCCGTTGCTGTTGTTTTCATCGTGGTATTCCTGCGGTACCTGTTGGTAGCGGGTTTATTTCATTTCTGTTTTTATTCCTGGAGGCCGTCGAGATGGCAGTCGAGAAAAGTGGGAAAAAAAGCCTGGCCGAAACACCAACTGAGAAAGGAGATCAACTGGTCGATGATGACCTCCCTGATCTTCGCCTTTATCGGTGCGGGTACGGCTGTGGCCTGGCAAAAGGGCTGGCTGGCCGTTTATGAAGATACGGGCCGGTACGGCTGGGTCTGGTTTTTTGCCGCTATCGGCGTGGCCATGGTGCTGCATGAAACGGCTTATTACTGGCTCCATCGGTGGATGCACCACCCGAAGGTGTATCCGTGGGTCCACAAGGTGCACCACGACAGCCGCATCCCTTCTCCGTGGACGGCATTCTCCTTTCATCCCATCGAAGGATTCCTGGAAGGCTTGATCCTGCCGCTCATACTCGCGGTGGTGCCGATGCACCTGTACGCCGTAGTGATCTACCTGACGCTGATGACCCTGTCCAGCGTGGTCAACCACCTCGATATCGAAATTTACCCGAAGTGGTTTGCCCGGCACCCGGTCGGCAAATGGCTGATCGGCGCTACGCATCATAGCCACCATCACCGGTATCACGTTTTCAATTACGGGTTGTATTTCACCTTCTGGGACAAGTGGCTGGGAACGGAAAGCCCGGATTTTGAGCGGGAGTTCGCTGAGCGGGCGGGGTGATTGGATGGTTGGATTGGCTTCATTGCCGGCGCCCGTTGTCGGGCCATCTGGCTTAGAACGAATGGCAGAGCGGGCTGTTATGAATGATGATTGCGATTGAGGCGACGGAAAATCTTCCGTCGCTACTGACAACTGATTTACAAGTGCAACCAATTTCCATCCCCGCCGTATAATCATCCTGAAGCGGGCGGATTATTCAAAAAATAATATCACCAACCTGCTGAAACGCGCGATATCCGGCTGATTTTGTTAAATTTACCCGGATTTTGTAAAAAACATGGTCAACACAAAAATATTTAGGCAGGGTTTACCTGTTTAATGAGTGGCACAGTCTTTGGTTTGGTGTTCACTCTTTTTTAACCCAATGGGCAATTTGCCCGCAAAGACACAAAAGCATGACCGTGTTCGTGATTATCAGTTTGTTCGTATGCATCGGGCTGGAGCTGCTCAGCCGGGCCCGGCAGAATGTTGACGCCATTAAGGAGACTTTCTGGCAAGATGTCCAATCCTCCCTTCATGATGTCCAGGAGGAAATGCTTTCCGAAGAAACCGTTTACGATACTCAGCTTAACGGGCGCACTTCGACCGAGCAACTCCGCAAGCGCCGCAGTTTTATCCTGCACACTTATTCCGAGCAAATGGATGATGATGTGCATGAACCGCCGGTCAGGGAATTCGGCAAATTGCCGGATTCTGCCCGCCCTTAATCGATCGCGGGGCTCAGGCTCCGTTCAGTTCATTTGGATGAATTCTCTGGGTGTAAGCCCTGTGAATTCCTTGAAAACCTTATAGAATGTCGATTTGTTTTTGAATCCGCATTGCAGTGCAATGCCGAATTGGGTGAGGTTTTCCAGGGAGTCTGAGCGAAGTGCTTTTTTGGCAGCGGCCACTTTATAGGTATTGACAAAGCGCTGGAAATTTTGTCCCGACACATTATTGACCACCTGTGAGAGGTATTTTATATTGGTGCCTAATCTTTCCGCTACCCGTTTTGCCGTCAGATTCGGATCACGGTAGAGCTCTTCAGTTTCTACCAGGGTTTTCAACCTGGTGAACATTTTGATCTCATCGACTTTTTTTAGGCTGCTTGTCCGGTATCGTTCACCAAGCTTCAATATTGGGTCCAGGTCCTGATCTTCCTGGAGTTTGTCGTTGTCTATTTCAAATCCGATGAAATTGGTGAGTTCATTGCGGGTATTGAAGATGGGATGGATGATCACCCTGCATGGAAAAGAAGTGCCGTCCTTATGATAGTTTGTGACCACATCCATGATCGAAACCCTTTCGTTCAGCGCTTTCCGGATCCGGGTGATGGCTTCCCGTTCTGATTTGGGACCTTGGAGGATCTCGCCAGGCTTTCTGGAAACAGCCTCCTCAAAATGGTAGCCGGAGATTTGATAGAAGTCGTCATTAACCCATAAAATTTGCTTATCCGGGCCCGTTATGACTACTGCGATTGGAACAAAAGGAATCATGACTAATGAATTTTGGGTGTTTTTGGCTTATTCTATTCGGGCATGCAACTCACTGCAAGGGCGTAAAACGTCATGATCAGGTCTTCACCTGGGGGTTCAAACCAATCGGGTACTGCAAATTTAACAATCAATTGAATAAAAGTAATCCTGAACTTTGACTTTATCGCTTTTGGCAGGTTTACGCGCCTTCCGGAAAACGTAAACGGCAGGAGGGAGAACACAGATTTACGGCAACCTGTTCACGTCAAAGCCACAAAATTTTTTAATAATAATCAGGATTGTTTGAATTATGCCGAATTTTGGACAAAAAAGCCGATGACGGCCTTTACTTGAAGGTGATAAAGGATTATTTTTGCCTATGAGTTATTTAAGATACCATATCCAAACATTTCAAAAACTTGCTTGAATAACCACTCTCAATTTTTTCCCCGGAATTTTTGTTGACTCGCCAGATGTTCAACTATTTTCTATTTATTATGTATAAGTGGCTGGGAGCCACTGAGGCGAAGCCTTGTTTAATCGCATAGCGTGATTTATTTCCACACTTTTTTCAATCCTTTATCAGTTTAACAGGATCAATCCAAGCTTATGAATTTTATCCTTAAAATTTCTAACCTTTCCGGAGGAGAATTTGCTTCCCTCCAATATGAAACGGGCAACGAAATTTTTGATAAAAAAGATTTAGAAGACTGTTTTGACTATTTTTCAAAAAAGCTGAAGGATAAAAACACCCGATTTAATGCGGAATCAAGCAGTGATCCGCACCCGTTTTCCACGCATAAAAAAGAGAAAACGGCTGAGCATGATTTATCCGCGATTCCACCTGACAAGCGGGTTTGGTTTTAATTTATCTCGCCATGTCGATTTTTTTCGGTAGTTGGATGTAATTGATCCGGAGGCCGAGCCTGATCTCAATTGCCGGAGATCATCCCCGACACGCTAAATTTCTCAATTACATCGAGTATGGGCCCGGGTGCGTTGAAACAAGCCCGGGTAGTAACGTTGAATTCCGGGCAGTGCGCGGAGCAGGCATTTGTATTGTCATTTCTTAAGGTGTAGCCTAATAATTTATTGTAAATGGAGCACAAAAAGGTGAACTGGTACATTGGGTATACTCGCCCGAAGTGTGAGAAAAAACTCGACCGGGCTTTGACCCAAAGGGGGGTAGAAACCTTCCTGCCGCTGAACAAGGTCACAAGACAATGGAGCGACCGGAAAAAAATAATTGAAGAACCGCTTTTCCCCTCCTATATCTTCATCCGGACAAACCCATCAGCCCGTTTTTCCCTGTTGCAAAATCCGGAATTGATTCGCTTCCTGGAATTCGACGGCGTATTGGCCACCATAAATGAGCAGGAATTAACCGGAATCAGGGATTTGCTTGCCCGGAAGGATATGCGCGTCATGCGCGCCGAACCGATGAATAGATTACCGGAAGGTACCAGGGTCGTCATTAAAAGCGGCATATTTACCGGGTTCAAAGGCGTGCTCATCAAGGAGGGCAACCGGCAAATGATCACGGTGTTGCTGGAAGATATCCGCCAGGCCCTGACCATACATATGGACTGCGGGCTGGTAGGAAAGGAGTTATCGCTAAGCCCCTCTGTCATTACCTGATATCCTTTTCAATGATCCGAATCTATTGCATGGTGCTGAATCGGCTGCTGCCGCGCGGGGAATTTCATCATCAACTGGAAACATTGCCGCAATTGTGCAGAGATCAGATCCTCGCCCTGGTCAATAATACCGATCGCCACCTCAGTTTGTCCGGCAAACTTCTGGTCCGGGAAGGACTGAAAGACGCTGGTATGGACCCCGGCGCGTTACAGCAACTCCAGCTCACTCTGCGCGGGAAGCCGTTCATACCCGGCGGGTCCGACTTCAATATAACGCATTCCGGCGACCTGGTGGCTTGCGCTTTTTCGACTTCTAATCGGGTAGGGTTGGATATTGAGAAAATCATCCCGGTTGACTTGTCTGAGTTCCAGGAAATCCTGAGGCCAGACGAATGGGAGGCGATCCAGTCGGCAGAACGACCGCAAACCCGGTTTTTCACCATCTGGACCCAGAAAGAAGCCGTCATAAAAGCCGAGGGCGAGGGATTTTTTCAACCCATTGATCAGATCGAGATCAACCGCGATCAGGCTTATCTGAAAGACCGGGTTTGGTTTCTGACCGAACTCAGCCCTTTTCCCGAATATATCGGCTGCCTGGCTACAGATACTCCTTCGAAGCTCATCCAGATAAAAATGATCGATCAGGCGGCCCTTTTTTCCTCCTGACCACCCATCCGGGTTAGCCGGATATCTGCTAACCGTAACCAATTCTTCACAACTATGGTCAACGCCCATTTCCTAAATCCCATACAGGAAGGAATAAAGGAAAATATCCTGGACAGGATCGGCAATACGCCGATGCTGAATTTCAAACTGCCGGATAATGATAAAGTCAATCTGTACGCCAAGCTGGAAGGGATGAACCCCACCGGCAGCATCAAAGCCAGACCGGCCCGATACATTCTTGGGAGGGCCTTTGACGAAGGGATCATCAAACCGGGAGATGCCGTGATCGAATCCTCCTCCGGGAATTTCGGCCTTGCACTGGCGGCTTATTGTAAGAAAATGGGCTTCCATTTCATTTGTGTGGCGGACCCCTATATTTCTGAATACAACCGGCAGCTGATCCTGTATTACGGAGCGGAGATCATAATGGTGGATACACCCGATGAAGGCGGCGGTTATCTGCTCAACCGGGTCAGAAAAATCAAGGAATTGCTGGTGGAAAGAAAAGACCTGTACTGGATCAATCAATATGCCAACAAATGGAACGCCGAAACCTACTACTGTACGCTCGGACAAGAGATCAGCAATGAGGTTGAACACCTTGATTATGCCTTTATCGGCGTGAGCTCGGGGGGGACCATAACCGGGCTTTCCAAAAAACTCAGGGAAAGGTATCCCGGCATCCGGATTGTAGCCGTTGATGCGATTGGTTCAAAAATTTTCGGTATGCCGCCGCAGAAGCGTAACATACCCGGAATCGGGTCGAGCATGCGTCCGGAGATCCTTAATGATGCACATATCGATGAAGCCGTTCATATTTCAGAGTTGGAAACAATAGAGAGTTGCTTGTCTCTGCTCAGAGATCATTATCTTTTTCTGGGCGGATCGTCCGGTACCGCTTATGCCGGAGTGCACGAATATTTCAAACAAAACCCGCCCATCGGCGAAGTTAACGCATTGCTTATTTTTCCGGATGGCGGCGAAAAGTACTTTGATACCATCTACAATGCGACCTGGCGCCAGAAAATAACCGGAATCAGTATTCTTTGATACTCAAAGTCTTCCCGAATGACCTTCTACATCAGCCACCGCCAACTGAGTACCTTTCCTTTCAGTTGGCGCAGGGTTATCGACACGCTGCACGATGCCGTGTTATGCCTCCACCAGGGGCGGTATGCCCAACCGATCAAACCTTATCTCCGCTACCAGAATCCGGCCAACCGCATTATTGCCATGCCGGCTTATGCAGGCGCCCCTTTTGAAATGGCGGGGATCAAATGGATCGCCAGTTTTCCGGACAACCTGGAAAAGGGGCTGCCAAGGGCTCACAGCGTAGTGATCCTGAACGAAGCCTCCTCCGGAAGGCCGCTCGCCATCATTAATTCTCCATTATTGAGCGTGATCCGCACAGCCGGCGTAAGCGGCCTGATGATCCGGCAGTTCCTGGCTTTGAGGCCGTCCGGCAAAATCCGGCTGGGCATCATCGGCTGGGGGCCGATCGGAAAAGCTCATTTTGAAATGTGCCGCGAATTGCTCGGGACCCATCTGGACTGCACCCGCGTATTCGACCTTAAAGGCGTGGATGCCGGTACGCTGCCGGTCATTGAGTCGGCGTCCTGGTCGGACGTATACCTCAACTCGGATATCTTCATCACCTGCACGGTTTCAAAGGCGCCCTATATCGATCTGCCGCCCAACCCGGGAAGCCTTCATCTCAATGTTTCCCTCAGGGACTACAAAACCGATGTCATGCCCTACTTTGAACATGGCATTGTCGTGGATGATTGGGAAGAAGTATGCCGGGAAAAAACCGATATTGAAATGATGCACCTGGAACGGGGACTCCGAAAAGAACAGACCATAAGCTTGCCGGAGGTGGTTGCAGGGAATGCGCTTTCCGCTCTTGCCCCCGAAATGCCAGTGATGTTCAATCCGATGGGAATGGCCGTTTTCGATATTGCGGTGGGCGCCAGTTTTTTCAAAGCCATGGAAAGGGAGCAATGCGGGACCGTTCTGGATTAACCCGATATCCCCGCCACCGCACGCGTCATCTCCGTTCATAATACCCTCAAAATTCTCAGTCAACGTATGATACCTTCCCAGCATCCGGATAGCCAGCTGCTTTTGTTAGACGAGTCCTTACACCAACAGCTTGCCAATCTGCAGGAAAAATTTGCGGCCGAAGGCCAAAACCTTTCCTGTTATCTTGAAAAGCTGCTGTATGACAAAGGCGTGGATTATTCGGATTACCTGAGTATTGAAACCCTGCTCACCCTTCAAAAGCCCAGAACCGGATTCCCGGACGAACTGGTATTTATCCTCTTTCACCAGATCTCGGAACTGTATTTCCGGATGATCCTCTGGGAGCTGGAACAGCTGACCGTACCTGTGGAAATGCTTGGCGAAGAACTTTTTCTGGATAAGATCAACCGCCTGAACCGGTATTACCGCCAACTCATCCGGTCGTTTGATATCATGTCAGACGGTTTGGATGTTGCCCAATTCCAGAAATTCAGGACAGCCCTTTTTCCTGGCAGCGGATTTCAATCCTTGCAATACCGGGTGATCGAAATCTGCTCGACCGATGCCTTCAACCTCATGCCGCGCAAGATCAGGGAAAATATTCCGGAACACCTTCCCCTGCGGGAAATTTTCGAAAAATTGTATTGGAAAAAAGGGGCGCTACATGTCGGGTCGGGCCGAAAATCAGTCACCCTGACCAATTTTGAAATGAAATACAACGCCTTGTTGTTGCAAAAGCTCAAAGATTACAAGCACCGCAATTTATGGCAGATGTTCCGGCGGTTCTATGAGAAATCCGGCAACAGCGAATTCATTGTACAGGCTCTCCGGACCTTCGACCAGCTGGCCAATGTCGGGTGGCCGTTTGCCCATTACAAGGTAGTGCTCAAAGCCCTGGCAAATGACCGGCCCGGCGGCCTTGAATCTACCGGCGGCACCAACTGGAGCAAATACCTGCATCCGTCTTCCCATGCCATCATCTTTTTTCCGCAATTGTGGTCCGTCGAGGAACGGGCCGATTGGGGACTTGCACATTAACCTTTCTCCGACATGACCAATCCTGCATACCCTACGATCCTGCACGCTATCCGGCATTTCGCCCGCCGGCAACCGGATGAAATCGTCCTTCAGTTCCTCGATAAGCATGCGGAAGTCATCGATTCCCACACCTGGCAATCCCTTTACGAAGCTTCTTCCCGAATCGGTCATTTTCTGGCCAGTTCCGGCCTAAAGGGCAGGACGGTCATCCTGTTGTTTCCTCCCGGACTGGAATTCGTCGAAGCGTTTCTGGGCTGTCTTTTTGCCGGGGTCATTGCGGTGCCGGCCTATCCGCCCAGAAAAAATGCCCATGCGGACCGCATAAACGCCATTATCGAAGACTCCGGGCCGGCGTGCGCCCTGACCACAGCCGAAGAGAAAATCAAAATTCAGCATAATTTTCCCGAATTATTTGCCGACCCGGGGTTGCAACTAACTGCTCATGCCGAAATGGTCGCCATGCCGGCGACCGGCGTAAATTGGGAATTCCCGCTTCCGGAGCCCGGGGACCTGGCTTTTCTGCAGTACACATCAGGGTCGACCGGGTTGCCCAAAGGCGTTATGGTGAACCATGACAACCTGACAGTCAATCTGGAAGCGCTCAGGTTGGCAACACTTTGTGATGAAAACAGCAGGTTTGTGTCCTGGCTTCCCGCTTTTCACGATATGGGGCTGATTTTTGGGATACTGGCCCCTTTGTTTTCCGGGGCCGTCGGCTATTTGATGGCTCCCGTCAATTTTGTCTCCAGGCCCATCCTGTGGCTGAAAGCCATTTCGCATTACGGAGGCACTCATACCATTGCACCCAATTTCGCCTACGACCTTTGTGTTGAAACGATTTCACCCGCTGATCTGGAAGGTATGGATTTCCGCGGCGTCCGATTCATGTGCAATGCGGCCGAGCCGGTCAGGAAAGGTACGGTTGCCCAAATGGAAAGCCTCCTGAAGCCTTTCGGCCTGCGCCCTGAAGCGCTGACGGCGGGTTACGGTTTGGCGGAAGCCACCCTCAAGGTGGTCATATCCGCCGCGGGTTCGGGTATCCATTACCTGGACGTGGACGCAGAGGACCTGACGCGGGGGCAAATCCGGTTTGCAGCCGAAAATACCCGCCACCGGCGTACGGTCACGGGTTGCGGGCTTCCCCTCATGGATACGCGCATCCTGATAACAGATCCAGACTCCGGCGTGCCCTGCCCGCCTTTACAAGTCGGTGAAGTCTGGATCGGCGGGCGGACGGTAGCCCAGGGTTACTGGCAAAAGGAGGAGCCGACAGAAGAGATTTTCCGGGCCCGCACTGCGGACGGCGAAGGGCCCTTCCTGCGTACAGGCGATCTTGGGTTCGTCCATGGGGGAGACCTGTACCTGACAGGCCGGTTGAAGGATGTCATTATCGTACACGGATTAAATCATTACCCCCAGGATATCGAATTTACGGTGCGCAACTCAGGCGTATCGTTCCTGACCGGCATCGGAGCGGCCTTTACCATTGAGGTGGAAGGAATAGAAAGGATCGTCATCGTCCAGGAAACCCACCGCAATGCAAACCAGGAATCTGCGGAAACACTTCGCCATGCATGCGACAGGATTGCGGAGAAAGTACTGGCCGATCACGAATTGGAAGTATACGCTGTTGTGTTGGTGCGGAAGTCTGCTGTTCCGCGCACCTCCAGCGGCAAGGTCAGGCGAAAGGCCTGTAAGCACGAACTGCTGGAAGGCAACCTGGAAATAATCGCCGATAACAGTCCGGCGAAATTGCAGGAGTCCTTTGAACCTGCGAAAGCCGGTACCGGCGGTATGGCGTTCAGTCTGCTCTATTTTTCGAGCAACGAAGCGGAGTTCAAAGAGAATAAATACCGGCTTGTGTCTGAAAGCGCAAAGTTTGCAGACCAGCGGGGCTTCAGTGCGGTTTGGTTGCCCGAACGCCATTTCCACCCATTCGGCGGGCTGTACCCCGATCCGGCGGTGCTTGCGGCCTGGCTTGCGGGTCAGACCAGCCGGATCCGGTTGCGATCCGGCAGTGTGGTATTGCCGATGCACGACCCGGTCCTGGTAGCAGAATCATGGTCTGTGGTGGATAATATTTCCGGCGGACGGGTGGATATGGCATTTGCCAGAGGATGGAACCCGAACGACTTCGTATTGTCTCCGGAAACCTTTCAAAATAACCAGGCAGTCCTGTTTGAACGCGTGCAGGAGCTCCGGAAATTGTGGTCCGGTCATTCCGTACAACGAAGCAACGGGGCCGGCGAGCCGTTCACCTTCAGGATCTTTCCCCTGCCGGTCCAGCCCGAACTGCAAACCTGGATTACGTGCAGCGGCGGAGAGGAGCGTTTTGCCGAAGCCGGGGCTATCGGCGCGAACGTGCTGACGGCATTGCTTTTTCAGACCTCCGAAGAGTTGGCGGATAAAATAAAGGTATACAGGGAAGCCCGCCGCAAAAACGGATTTGAACCGGAACAGGGTATTGTGACCCTGATGATGCATACTTTTATTGGCGACGACCGCGATTTTGTGCGCCGGCAAGTTGAAAAACCCTTCAAGGAATACCTCGCCAGTTCGATCAACCTTTGGAAGAACCGGTTGGAAGACCTCCGGGATGCCGAGAACGGCGAGCTGGAAACCCTGCTGGACTATGCTTTTGAACGGTATTACCGGCAAACAGCGCTTTTCGGGACGGTCGAGTCCTGCCTGGAAACAGTGCGTACCCTGAAAATTGCGGGCGTAAATGAAATAGCCTGTCTGATCGATTTCGGCATTCCATCGGATTTAACCCTGAAACATCTCGAACACCTCGACAGGCTAAGAATTACAGCCGGCGGCACGGGTGCGTCCATGCCGATAAAGGGCGCCGGCCCCGCGCCCGGCGGGCAAAAAGCGACCCGGCACAATGGGCTGTTTCAGCAGCCCATGGAGGAAATGCCGTCGGTTGACCAATCCGACCCGGAGTTGCCGATCCTTGCATTTGAGGGAAAAAAACAGGACTATAACCTCCCCCGATTACGGCATTTGATTACGGAGATCATATCTCAGCTTGTAAGATCCGGCCCCGCCCTTCCGAATGCCGAAAAAAGTTTTCGCGAATTGGGTTTGAACTCGGTCAAGGCCATCCGGCTCGCAACTGGATTGAGCCGTAAACTGGGGATCGAAGTGCTGCCGACGATGCTGTTTGAAGCGCCGACAATCAACGCTTTAGCCGAAAAACTGGATGAAATTTTGAATGGCACTTCTACGGTGGCGGCAGATGGGCTGGGAGATATGACTGAGGAAGAGATCGCTGCCATGATCGTCCGTGAATTACAAGGACAGGATTCTAAAGCAAGGTAATATGGCTGAATCGATTACAACTGCGCCTGGAGAAATGCGGGCTTTGCTGATTGAAGCCTACAAGGAGATCCGCAAGTTGAAACAGGGAACTGTTTCAAACGCCCTGGCGTGGCAGCCGGTAGCCGTGATCGGGATGGCCTGCCGTTTTCCCGGAGCTGCGGATCCCGAAGCTTACTGGGCGCTATTGAAAAACGGCCGGAATGCTGTCGGCGAGATCCCGCCTGACCGCTGGCAGATCGATAAGTATTTCGATCCCGACCCTGAAGCTGCTAAGAAGACCTACTCCAAATGGGGTGGTTTCATAGACGATGTCTTCGATTTCGACCCCGATCTGTTTGATATTTCTCCCCGGGAGGCCCTGACCATGGACCCCCAACAACGTCTTTTCCTGCAGGTGGCATACGAAGCTTTTGCGCATGCCGGTTACTCGCCCGGCCGGATCTCAGGCTCGGATACCGGCGTATTTGCGGGGTCCAGCTTCAACGGGTTCCTGCGGCGGATAGAGCCTTACCTGGGCGACGGCGATCATACTGCCGCATTGGGCAATCAGAATGCCATCATCCCCAACCGGGTTTCTTATACCTTCAATCTCAAAGGGCCGTCCATCCTGGTAGACACGATGTGTTCTTCGTCCCTTTCGGCGGTATACGCGGCATGCGAAAGCCTGCGGTCCGGCGATTGCTCGATGGCTGTTGCGGGCGGGGTCAACTTGCTGTTCTCCCCAGAATACTACGTCGGAATGAGCAAAATGCGCATCCATTCGCCGGAAGGCCGCTGCAAGGCCTTCGACAGCGAAGCAAACGGTATCGTTTTGGGTGAAGGCGCCGGGGCGGTCATCCTGAAACCCCTGGATAAGGCCGTCTCGGACGGCGATGAGGTGCTGGCGGTCATTCGCGGCGGAGCTGCCAACCACGGCGGCGCTGCCAACGGCCTGACGGCGCCCAACCCTGAAGCGCATGCGGCCCTGATCACTTCAGCCATCAGGAAGGCCGGGTTGTCCGCCGAAGACATTTCCTACGTGGAAGCGCATGGCACCGGAACGGCGTTGGGCGACCCCATTGAAGTGGAGGGCTTGGTGCGCGCCTTCCGAAAATTCACCGATAAAACCCGGTTTTGCAGGATCGGTTCCGTGAAATCCAACATCGGTCACCTGGAGGCGGCGGCCGGAATCTCCCAACTGATCAAGGTGATCCTGTCATTGGAACATGGGCAACTGCCGCCTTCACTCAATTTTGAACGCCTCAATCCCATGATCCGCTTGGAAAACAGTCCGTTCGAGATCAATGCGACATTAAATCCGTGGCCTGGTAACCACCCGCACAGAGCCGGCATCAGCTCTTTCGGTATCGGCGGCGCCAATGTCCACCTGATCGTAGAAGAGGGCCCCGCTGCTGCTGTAAAACCGATTGAACCCACCGCGTATCCTGAAAACCTGATCTGCCTTTCCGCCAAATCGGAAGGCGGCTGGACGCGCGGCATCCGGCAGATGGCCGACTGGTTGGGGCACAATCTTCACCAGACCGCCGGATCACTATGTGGTCGGATGAATACGGCCGGGATGCACTACAATCATCGCGCCTGCCTGGTTTTTACGGACCTTGAAGACCTGAAGCGTCAATTGAATAAGGCGGACCTGTTGCCGGTATCGGTCAGTTCCGCTCCAAGGTTGGCCAGGTTGTTTTCCGGCCAGGGCGGACAATACCCCGGAATGGGCGCTGAAATGTACCGGATGTTTCCGGTTTTCAGGGAAGCGATCGATGAATGTGATGCGCTCTCACGCCAACTCGGCGGTTTTTCCGTGCTGGAGGTGCTTTTTGAACCGGATACCCGGATCCATCAGACGGCATTTACCCAACCGGCTTTATTTGCCTTTGAATATGCGCTGGGAAAGCTCTGGGACGCACTCGGTCTTTCCGCTGAAGCCTTTCTGGGGCACAGTGTGGGGGAATACGCCATGGCCTGCCTGGCCGGTGTTTTTTCGTTGCAGGACGGTATGACCATCATCCTCGAAAGGGGGCGCCTCATGCAGGCCCTTCCCGAACCAGGCGGTATGGCCGCTGTAAAGATGGCGCCCGCGCAGCTCCGGGAACTGCTCCGGTCAGAAGGCCTGGACAAACTGGCGATCGCCGCTCATAACGGGCCGGAGAACCTCGTGGTTTCAGGAGATGCCAACGAATTGGAACGCCTCGGCGACCTGCTGGAAAAACCAGGGATTCCGCTCCGTTTTTTACAGGTTTCCCATGCATTTCATTCGCCGCTCATGGAGCCTGTTTTGGCGGACTTCAGGAAAGTATTGGACGGCGTAACTTTTTACCGCCCAACAAAAACGATCTATTCAACGGTGACCGGAAAACGCGCCGATTCAGAACTCACCGACCCGGAATATTGGGTTCGCCATATCCGGCAACCTGTTTTATACCATCAGGCCTTGACCGCACTTTTGTCAGAGGGCATTACGGCGTTTTCCGAGTGCGGCCCTGGGACAGCCTGCGCAAACCTGGCCCGGACCCTGCCCGGGATGCCGGAAGACGGCGTTATTATTCCCGGCATTCGGTCCGGAGAAACCGAAATCGGGCAGTTTTTTCGCGGGATCGCCTCACTTTATGAGGCCGGATTCAACATCCGGTGGGAAACCCTCTATCCTGCCGGGGACCATGGTCGCATTAACCTGCCGCTATTCTTCCATAACCCCAGGCCGATGATACCCGGCGACCTGTCATTGGAAACCGGCAACGCCGTACCTATCCGACCGGAGGGGGAACGCTCTTTGCTGGGCAATCGGCTGCCTGAAACCGCAAAAGCCGGGAAACGGACCTGGTGGCAGAATAAACTGGGCCGGGATTCCCATGCCTTTTTTTCGGACCATCGGGTCGCAGGCGCAACCATCGCGCCTTTTTCCCTCTACATCGAGCTTGCCCATTCCGCCGTACGGGAAATAACAGGAAAAAGGTCCATCGGATTGCGTTCAATGGATCTTCCCCATGCGCTCATCCTGCCGGAAACGGGCGGAGTGCTCCTGCAGACCACCCTGACCCTGGAGGACGATCACAGTGCGCGCCTCGAGGTCTACAGCAGTCCCGAAGGCCCTGCGCCGCACTGGCAATTGAACGCTGAAGCATCCATCCAAATGTTCTGACCTGCGGGCAGGCAATTCATCAATTCATTCGCCCCGTCAACCTATGAAGTTCGGACTGATATTCTTTGCAAGTACGGAAAAAACCCTGGAGCAATCCAAAAGGTATGAGCTGATCACGGAGAGCGCGAAGTTTGCCGATCAGCATGACTTTTCAAGCATTTGGGTTCCGGAAAGGCATTTTACAGCGTTCGGGTGCCTGTACCCGAATCCGGCGGTATTGCATGCCGCATTGGCGACCATCACCAGCAAGGTCAAGCTGCGGGCCGGCAGCGTGGTGGTGCCGCTGCATAACCCGATCCGCATCGCCGAAGAATGGTCGATGGTGGATAATTTATCCGGCGGCCGGGTAGGCATATCTTTCGCGCCGGGTTGGAATCCCGACGATTTCGCTTTCTTCCCCGAACGATATGCCCACCGAAGAGAAATCATGACGGAAGGCATCCAAACCATCCGGGATCTGTGGCAAGGCCGGACGATAGCGGCAAAAAGCGGAAACGGCCGGGACATCAATATCCGGATCTATCCGCCGCCGGTTCAAACCGAATTGCCCATCTGGATCACCGCTGCCAGCAGTCCGGAGACCTTCCGGATGGCCGGAGAAATGGGCGCTAACCTGCTGACCCACACCAATGACCAATCCATTCCGGAACTGGCCGAAAAAATTGCGGTTTACCGGGCCGCGCGGGCCGATAAAGGCTTTGACCCCGCCTCGGGAGAGGTTACCGTGCTCCTGCATACCTTCATAGGTCAGGACCTGGAGGAGACCCTGCAAAAAGTCAAGGCCCCATATTGCAATTATCTGAAATCCAATACCGCCCTGCTGAAAGGTTTCGCTTCCAGCAGGGGCAATACCCTGAATATTGATGAACTTCCGGAGAAAGACCTGGATGAATTCCTTGAATTTGTGTTTGAACGATTTGCCACCGAAAGGGGACTTATCGGTACGCCGGAATCCTGCCTGCCCCTGGTGGAAGCCCTTGCCGGCGCCGGCGTAGATGAACTGGCCTGCCTGCTGGATTTCGGGCCGGAATCTTCAGATATCCTTCGGCACCTTCCGCATTTAAACACCCTTAAAGAATTGGCCGGGGCCTTACGGCCTTCAGTGGAACAAAAAACAGGGTCTTTTCCCAAACCAGCGGAGAAACCCGGACCACTGACCGCCCCGAAAAAATATCCTGACCGCCTGGAAGAAATCAGGACCCGGTGCCGCCGTTCCCTGGAACCACATCAGTTTTATCGCGATTTTTTACCGAATGCGCTTCAACTCGGACCTGCATTCCGCCGGTTGGAACAGATCTTGCTGGGAGACCGGGAAGCGCTTGGCCTGGTCAGAAAACTCAATGACCGGGAAACGATTCATGAGCAGTTGCATTTTCATCCCGCTATGCTGGATGCCTGCTTTCAATTAACGGCTTGCACCCTCCCCGAAGGCTCTTTTCGGAACGAAGCCTACCTCCCTGCCGGGATTCAAGACCTTTGGTCTTCCGGGAACGAATATTCCGGCCCGATCTGGGCCTATGTCCGGTTGGCAGACTATTCTAACTCCGGCGACCAGGAGCTGCACGCCGAAGTTCGCTTGTTTGAAGAGACTGGCGCCCCGTTGTTGACCCTGGGGAAATTGA
Organism: Lewinellaceae bacterium; assembly: GCA_020636325.1. Taxonomy (GTDB): domain Bacteria; phylum Bacteroidota; class Bacteroidia; order Chitinophagales; family Saprospiraceae; genus JACJYC01. The sequence goes on along the minus strand of JACJYC010000012.1, from coordinate 83,402 downwards.
CGCTCAGGAAGATCCGCCTGGAAGCCGCCCCGGAGGAAGAGTCCCGCGCTGCGAATGCTTATCTGCCCAAATGGGAACCCGCCGATCCGGTTGCCGGAGAATACGATATAAAGGAATTGCTCTGGATTTCCATCCCGGATAAAAACGGCGTTGCCGCAGCGGTGACCCGGCAGCTCCGGGAAAGGGGAGGGGAGGTGATCGAATGGGCGCCGGACCCACGCCCGGACCCCGCTGCAGCGCCTTCGGAGTACCGTGAAATGATCCGTTGGATAGAAAATAGACTGGGGAAGAAAAAGGCGGCAAAAGTGCTGTTTTTCAGTTCCCTGGATGCCCCCGGCGAGGCGAATGCCGCTGTTTCGGATCTCCGGGAATACTGGACGCTGAACCTTTCGAAAGCAAAAGCCTTACTAGGTGCTTTGCAGGAAAAAAACGGCATCAGCTGCTGGATTTTTACCCGTCAGGCGCAAAAGACCGGCCCGGCGGATTCCCTTGGAGGCGTGATCCAATCGCCGTTTTGGGGGCTGAGCCGGGTTGCCGCCGTTGAATGCCCTGAAGTATTTGACGGGATTGTGGATATTGAGGAAATGCTCCTTTCAGCGGATGCGCCGGGGCTGTTGAATGCCCTGCCGACCCGCTCGCCGAAACAAATGCAATTGGCCTTTCGCACAGGAAAACTTTGGAACCTTAGGCTGGAACCCTTTGATCTTCCGGAAGCCGGGATCCCGACCTCCGGACCCCTGATCGACCCGGAAGCCCTGTACCTGGTCACCGGCGGCCTGGGCGGCCTGGGCGGCAAATGTGCGGAATGGCTCGCCGCCAAGGGCGCTACAGCGATTTGGCTCCTGAGCCGCCGGGTTTCAGATGAGGCCTTGCAGCTGTGCGCCGCCTTGGAAAAAAAAGGATGCCGGGTCAGGGCCCTGCCGGTGGATGTTTCCGATCGGGACGCAATGCGGAAAGTCTTTTCCGATATCGAATCCGGGCCGAAACCGCTGAAAGGCGTATTTCACCTGGCCGGAATCCTGGATGACGGGATGATCGCAAGCCAACCCTGGGCGGAGTTCAACAGATCGCTTGAAGGAAAGAGTCTGGGCGCCTGGAACCTCCATCTCCTTTCACAATCGCATCCCCTGGACCACTTCGTATTATTTTCTTCGCTTTCTTCTCTGGTGGCGCAACCCGGGCAGGGAGCCTATGCCGCCGCAAACAGTTTCCTGGACAGTCTGGCCCAGTACCGGGTTCAAAACGGGCAATCCGGGTTGGCCGTCAACTGGGGCCCCTGGTCAGCGGTTGGTCATGCCGCCACGGATTACGGCCGGCGTGCGCATGAACTTGCAGCACGTGAAGGAATGATCTCTCTCGATCCGGACCAGGCCTTCCATACCCTTGAACAGCTGTTGGGGTGGACCGGCGGCCAGGTCTGCATCGCCGGCATTGACTGGAAGAAAGCAATCGGGGTGAACGGACGCCTGGCGTCGGAACCATTGTTCAGCAAGATAACGGGAAAAATCCGCTTGGGAAGCGCTGAACCCGGATTCCCGCAGCGATTGTCACAGCTTCCGGAAACCGAACGGAAACAGGAAATAGAATCAACGCTGAAAAAAATACTGGCCGATATCCTGCGTACCGGCCGCGATAAGATCCAGTTGCAGAAATCGTTCAGCCAGATGGGCCTGGATTCCCTGATGGCCATTGAAGTTCGAAACCGCATTCAAAAAGAACTGGGCCTGGGCGTCAGCGTGATCCGGCTGATGCAATCCCCGAATATGACCGCATTCCTGGATGACCTGCTGGCCATGGCGAATACCGCGCCGGGCGGGGGCGACAACGCGCAAAATGAAGAACCCCAACACTGTGCAGTGCCCGAAGAGGAACTGCTGACCCGCCAAAAAATCCTCGATCTCGACCATTATTCAGAAGAGGAACTGGACGCCCTTATCCGGGATTTCAGCCCGGAAGAACGGGTCAATCCTTGACGCTTTAAATGACATTCAGTATGGACCTCAAAAATAAGAACGGCGCTTCCGTCTCCGGAATGAGTTCAACCGCCTCGGAAATGACCATCGAACAAAAGAAAGAACTGGCCAGGAGCCTGCTGATCAGGAAAGCGGAATCCGTGCGGAAGGTTTTTCCGATGTCCGTCGGGCAGGAAGCCCTGTGGTTCCTGTACCTGAATCAACCGGATTCAACTGCCTATAATGAAGGTTTCGCCGTCAGATTGCTGGACAAAACCGATGAGGTGGCGCTCAAACGCGCTTTTCAGCGGCTCGCAGACCGGCACGAAGCCCTTCGGTCCCGGTTCGCCTTCCGGGATGGGTTGCCGGTACAAGAGGTTCTGGGTTATCAATCCGTTGATTTTGCTGTTGCGGACGCTTTTGGGCTTGATCCTGCAGAATTGAACAGTGCGGTGAAATCAGCTTTCGACCGGCCGCACAGACTGGAAGACGGGCAGGTGTTCAGGGCGCGGTTGTTTCGCAGAAAGGATGATGAGTCCATCCTGGTGGTTTCAATCCACCATATCGTATGCGACGGCTGGTCCGTCAATTTGCTGTTGGGCGAATTGCTGGAGGCATACAACGCTGAAAAGAAAGAAAAACAGCCGACCCTGGCGCCGCTTTTGTGGCGGTACAGCGATTTTGTCGAAAACCGGCAAAAGTGGCTTGACGGTCCGGAAGGTGAGCGGTGCCGGCAATTCTGGAAGGACGTGCCGGGGCTGGACAATCACCTTACCGATCTTCCGCTGGACAGGCCCCGGGGAGCCTATCGTTCTGAAAAAGGCGGAGAATCTGTCCTGCACCTCGGCAAAAGCACTAGCGAACGGTTGTCGCGGTTGGCAAAAGAACAGCATGCAACCCTGTTCAACCTGTTACTTGCTGTATATAAGGTTTTGATTTTCAAATATTCCGGTCAAAAGGAATTGGTGATCGGTATTCCGGCTGCCAACCGGCAGGACCCCCGGTTCGAATCGGTTGTCGGTTATTTTGTCAACCCCTTGCCGATCAGCTCAAATATTGATGAAGACCGCCCGTTCACCGAATACCTGGCCGGGCTTCAACAAATCGTTTTGAATGCCGTAGAACACCAGGATTTCCCCTTTCCCACACTCGTTGAAAGCCTCGGAATTCACCCGGATCCCGGTTTTGATCCGGTTTTCCAATCTTTTTTTTACCTGCAATCCCAAAGTCAATACCACAGGTTGAATGAACTGCTGGTGCCCGGCAATGAAGGGGCGCGCATCAAAGTGGGCGAGCTGACCCTGGGTTTTCAGGAACTGTCCAGTAAGGAAGGCCGGTTTGATCTCAGCATGGAATGGATCGAAACCGATGAAAGGCTGAGCCTTATCAGTCGTTATAATGCAGCGCTATTTGATGAATCGACCATCCGGCGGATGCTCGAACACTACGAGCGCCTGATTGAGGCTGTCCTATCCGACCCTGAACGCCTTGTAAAAGACCTGGAATCGATGCCGGATCGTGAAAAAGAATTGATCCTGAAATCCTTTAAGGGACCGGTTATCCCGATACCGGACGGAACCTTTTCGACAATATGGCGTGAACAGGCGGTTAAAACTCCGGAAAGGACCGCGCTTCAATGCGGCAACCGCCGGGTCACCTACGCTGAAGCCGACCGGTACGCACGTCGTTTTTCGGCATGTCTCCGGCGCGAATTCGGCCTGGGGCCCGAACAAGTAGCGGGCATCATGATGGACCGGTCCGAATACTATCTATTGGCCTTATTATCCGTTTTGGGGGCTGAGGCCGCATTTTTGCCGATAGACCCGGGGCTGCCCTGGGAACGCGCCCAAAAAATGCTCTCCGAATCCGGCGCGGCGGTTCTGATCACGGCTGGGGATATCGAAGCGGGTGCGGATTGTCCTTGTCCTGTTTTTTCTTTGACCGGCAGGTCGGCAGAGCTGGAAGAAGACCCTGTAGCGGAGGATGTCGAACGGGGACAACCCGGACAACTCGCTTATATTATTTACACCTCGGGTTCCACAGGTAAGCCCAAAGGCGCGATGATCGAACAAGCCGGGATGATGAACCACTTGTTTGCCAAAATCCGGGACCTGGAATTGAATGAGCGTTCGGTTGTGGTTCAAAATGCTTCCATCAGCTTTGATATTTCGGTTTGGCAGTCGCTGGCTGCATTGCTGACGGGAGGATGTACCCTGATACTCCGGCAAGACCTGGTCATGGACCCCCACCGGTTTGCGGCCGCAATAGCTGAAGGCGGAGTCACCGTGGTGGAAATGGTGCCCTCCTATCTGACGGAAATACTTGAGCTCTGGCCGTCGTGGCCGGCTGCTCCGGATTGGTCCCGGCTTCAATACGTGTTGGTGACCGGCGAAACCCTCAGCAAAGACCTTGCAGGTCAGTGGTTTGCCCGGTTTCCGGAATTGACGCTCGTCAATGCTTACGGGCCGACCGAGGCGTCGGACGACATCACCCATTTCATTATGGACGGACCGCCTTCCGGCGCATCCGTACCGGTCGGGTATCCGGTTCAGAATACGCGCATTTATATCCTGGACGAAAACCGGAACCTGCGGCCGATCGGCGGCAAAGGAGAGATCTGCGTCGCAGGCGTCGGGGTGGGAAGAGGTTATTTCGGCGATCCCGCAGCTACCGGTCGCGCCTTTATCCGGGATCCTTTCTCCGAAAATGGAGACCGGATGTACCGGACCGGCGATGTCGGCCGGTATCTCGGAGACGGGAGGATCGAATTCTTCGGACGGCGCGACGATCAGGTGAAAATTAACGGATTCCGGATAGAACCCGGGGAAATAGAAGCCCGGCTGCAGACCCATCCCGGGGTGACGGCCTGTGCCGTCGTGGCTGCGGAGAGCCCGGGCCGATCCTCAAAGCACCTGGCCGCTTATATTGCAGTGACCGATCCGGCAACCCCTGAAAGCGAAATCAGGCGTTTTTTGCAGGAGCGGCTGCCGGCCTATATGATCCCGGAAAAGATCCGGATCATGGCCGAACTCCCGCTCACCGCCAACGGGAAAGTAGATCGAAAAGCACTGCCGCAGACCGGGGATGAACCGGCCGGCCGAATGCATAAAAAAAGCTACGCCGCCCCGGCTACGCTTTGGGAACATCGTTTGGTCGGAATTTGGCAGGAGGTACTGCAGATCAGGCGTATCGGCGTTGACGAAAACTTTTTCCATATCGGCGGCAATTCCCTTAAGGCCATCCGGGTGATCGCCAGGGTAAGGGCCGAATGGGGTGTGGATCTCAGGTTCAGGGATTTTTTCCGCCATCCTTCAGCCGGTGAACTCGCCGGATACATCAGCACCGCGCCCGCCGCCCGACTAACGGACTGGGCGAAAGCTCCGCTAAGGCCCTATTATCCGGTTTCTCCCGGTCAGCGAAGACTCTTGCAATGGAATTTTCTGCATCAGTCCAGCGCCGCTTATTCCATGCCCGGACTGTTCCGGGTCAAAGGTAACCTGGACCGGATTGCTTTCGAATCGGCATTCCAGCAGATGGTAGAGCGGCATGAGATTCTGCGGACCAACTATTTTTTCACAGGGGGCGAATTCAATCAGTTCGTCCAACCTGTGCATACCCTCAGATTCGGTATAGAATGGGCGGACCTTCGGTCTGATCCGGCGCCCGGACAGACCTGGCCAATGGCGGCAAATGAGGAGATCCGGCGAAAGTTTGATCTGGAAAACGAATTGCCGTTGCGCGTTAAAGTATGGCAACTCGGCGATGTGGATTGGGGCCTGCTGATCAACATCCACCACATTGCAGCGGATGCCTGGTCCCTCCGGATATTTGTCCGGGAGTGGCTGACCGCCTATTTCAACCGGAAAAGAGATCAGGATAGCCAACCCGAATCCTTGCCCCTGCAATACAAAGACTATGCCTGGCGGTTGAATGAAATGCTCACCGCCGGCGCCCTTGATAAACACAAGGAATATTGGAAGAACCAATTATCCGGGGAATTGCCGAGGTTGAACATTGACCTGCCGCAACCAAAAACGGCGGACCAGGAATCCGGGACATTGGTCCTTGAACTGGACCCTGAATTTGTAGATTCCCTGACTTCCTGGCTTCAGGATATCAACGCATCGCTTTATATGGGGCTGGCCGCTTCCTTTTCGGCCTCCCTTTTTAAATTGACCGGGCAGGAAGATTTCATCCTGGGCGCTACGGTCGCAGGCCGCCAGGTACCGGAATTGGATGACCTGATCGGCTTCTTCGTACACGTTCTTCCGCTGAGGGTGCGCATGGACGCCCAAATCACCTTTACCCGACTCGTAGAACAGATGCGGGATCGGATGCTGGAAGCTTTTGAGCACCAGGATTACCCCGTGGAAGAATTGTTGGATGAATTGAAGATGGGTAAGACCGCCGGCTTTTCCGGATTGATCGGAGCCATTGTTGAACTCATTGACAGAGAGATCAACGCGGCGGAGGATTTTCGCATACCCGACCTGGAAATCACGCCCTTGCCGGTTGAACCGCCGGGCCCCAAATTCGGGATAGCCTTCCGGTTTTTGAGGCGTCGCAGCGGGTTGACGCTTCAGGTAGAATTTGATGCGAACCTTTACGCAAGGGAAGCCGTTTCGGATTTTTGTAACAGATGGAAGACCCTGACCGAAAAGCTCATCCGGACGCCGGAAAGGCCCCTGGGCAACCAAACCCTTCTAACCGGCGATGAACAGCGCACTTTGATGGAATGGGGCGGAGTTTACCGCAACCCCGGAGAATGTCCGCTTGTCGCCGACCAGTTCGAAGCGACGGCAGCGCAATATCCGGAACGGATTGCCCTGCGGTTTGAATCCCATGAAATGACCTATCAGGCCCTGGACAGGCGAGCCGATTTTTTTGCAGAACGGCTCATCCGTGAATTCGGCGTAAAACCCGGGGACCTGGTCGGCATACTGGCTGACAGGTCGTTACTCCTGGTACCGGCCATCCTCGGCATCATCAAGTCGGGAGCGGCCTTTTTGCCGCTCGATCCCGCCTATCCCTCGGAACGGCTGAATTATATCATCAAGGATGCCGGCCTTTCGGTGGTGGTTACCGATTCGATCCGCATTTTTGATCTGTCATCCCAAAACCCGGAACTGGAGGTTGCATGGTTGGACGAGTTTCCGGATGGAAACGGCCCTGTTCAGAAACCTGGCCTCCGTCCCGGCGCTTCAGATGCAGCTTACCTGATCTATACTTCCGGATCCACCGGCCAACCCAAGGGGGTGGAGGTCATGCAATCCAATTTTGCCCATTATCTGACCTGGGCCAACCAATATTATTTCAATGCCGGAAGCGGATGGCCCATGCCGCTGTTTACGTCCCTCTCGTTTGACCTGACCGTTACCAGCATTTTTTCCACCTTGCTGCGGGGCGACATGGTTCATGTATTCCCCGAAAAAATGCCGGTCCACGCCATTTTGAAAGCCATTTTTGACCCGGAGAGCGGCATGCGCGCCGTGAAACTGACGCCCTCGCATATCCTGTTGCTGCGCCATCTTGAAATGACTTCTTCCGGCATTCAAAAACTGATTGCAGGCGGCGAACCCCTGACCGAAGCCCACCTGCGGACATTGTACGCCCTGAACCCGGCAATGGAGGTCTACAATGAATACGGACCTACCGAAACCACGGTCGGATGCACGGTCGATCGCCTGACCGCACCGGAAGACGAGATCACCATCGGGCGGCCTATCGACCGGACGATTGCCCTGGTGCTTGATCCTTCAGGCAACATTTGCCCGCCCGCTTATGCAGGAGAATTGTACATCGGCGGGGCCGGGGTTACTTCCGGCTACCGTGGAAAACCGGAATTGACGCGGGAAAAATTCGTGGCCTCCCGGTTTGATATCGAAGGCGCTCCCGTACTCTATCGAACGGGGGACCGCGCCGAATGGGGCCTCGACGGCCGGCTTCGGTACCTGGGCCGGATAGATGAACAGGTGAAAATAAGGGGATACCGCGTGGAACCGGGCGAAGTGGAAGCCGCTGTCCTGCAAACTGAAGACATCGCCGATTGTGCAGTAATCGCGCAATGGGTAAACGGGGCGGTAGAACTGATTGCCTTTGTTGTTGCCGGCAGCCCGGACCGGGAAAGTGAATGGATGAAGTCCCTTGCCAGGGTTTTGCCAGGCCATATGGTGCCCGGGCACTGGGTTCCGGTCGATCGGATTCCGCTCAATAACAATGGGAAAGCGGACAAAAGCCGGTTGCTGGAGCATTGGCTTTCCCGCCGCAATGAAAAGGAAAAAGAACCTGAACGCCCGGAAAGCGACCTGGAAAGATCCCTGAAAAGGATTTGGAGCACGGTGCTCGGCATAGCGGACATTTCAGTCCACGACCAGTTTTTTGAATTGGGCGGGCATTCTCTCAGGGCGGTACAAATGCTGATGCTGATCCAGGAGCAGACCGGAGCCGGATTGGACCTCAACGACGTGTTTGAATACCCGACGATCAGCAGCCTTGCTGCCCGGATAAAACAGGTTGAGGTCAAAACCGGTTCGTCTATTGTTCCGGTCGGCGAACGCACCTATTATGAGACCTCATACGCTCAAAAACGACTTTGGCTAATTCACCAGATGGAGGAGGAGCTTTCTGCCTATAATATCGCGGCGGCCTGTGAGATCGCCGGAAACGCCGATCCAACTGCCATGGAAAGTGCGATAAAAGCGCTTGGAGATCGTCATGAAAGCCTCAGGACGGTTTTCGCCGCAATAGAAGGCGAACCCATGCAGGTCATCATTCCGGCCGACCAGTGGCCTGTTCCTTTTGAGGTAATTGATCTATACGGCGATCCGGACCGGGAAGAGACGGCGCGCATGCTCGCCGAGGCCCAGGCGGATCAGGTATTTGACCTGGAAACCGGCCCGCTTTTGTCGGTCAGGCTCCTGCTCATGGAAGAGACGCGTTCCATCTTGCTTTTTACCGTTCATCATTTGATTTCAGATGGCTGGTCGGTAGAAATTCTGGCGCGTGAGCTTTTTCATTATTACGAAAATATTGCGGCGGGCAAGCCGGCTGAACTTTTGCCGTTGCCGGTCCAATACAAGGATTTTGCTCACTGGCAGAATAAAAATTTCAGCGGCCGGGCACTGGATCAGGCGGGTAAATTCTGGAAGGCTTGCCTGGCGGGTGAATTGCCGGTGCTGCAACTGCCGACCGATTACCCCAGACCAAAGATAAAAACCTTCCAAAGCCGCAATGTAGAAATGCATTTTTCCGCCTGGACGGCAGAAAAGATCAGGTCGCTGGCAATTGAAGAGGAGACTACCCCGTTCACGGTGATTTTTGCCGCTGTTGCGGGGCTTCTTTATCGGTATTCGGGTCAGGAAGACCTGATCATCGGCACGCCCTCGGCCGGAAGGAATCACCATTTGCTGAGAGACCAGGTCGGGCTCTACCTGAACACCTTGCCGATTCGCTGCGCGGTCGGCGACCATATATCTTTCCGGGAACTGGTCAGGGCCATAAAATCCGGCTTGTTGGCGGCTTATGAACACCAGGAGTATCCTTTTGACCGTATTGTGGATGACCTGCAGCCTGTCAGAGATACCAGCCGGTCGGCGCTTTTTGATGTACTGGTGGTTTCGAATGATTTCGAATTGCCGGTTTCCGACCATTTTACGCGAGCAGCGGCCGGAGAATTGCAGATCAGGAATTATCCGGTAGACCGTTCGGGCAACAAATACGACCTGACCTTCTATTACCGGCAGACCGACGACGGCTTCGATATCAGCCTGGCTTACAATATCAGCTTGTTTACCCGGGAAAGAATCCGGCTTATGGGCGATCACCTGAGCGCCCTCTTAACGGGCATGGTCCAGGAACCCGAGGCAGCAATCGTCCGGCCGCCGCTCCTGACCGTCGCGGAATATGACCGGTGGGTGCGGGATTTCAACGATACGGCTATACCCTATCCGCGAGAAAAAATGCTCCATAACCTGTTTGAAGAACAGGCGGCGCTGCACCCGGATGCCGTTGCTTTGAGACACGAAGGCCGCAGCAGGTCCTACGGTGAATTAAACGCTGAGGCCAACCGGCTGGCGCGGCGCCTCATGGCCGCGGGAGTTCGGCCGGGTGACCGGGTAGGGTTGATTGCAGACCGGAACATGGCCATGATTACGGGAATGATCGCCATTTTGAAAGCGGGCGCAGCCTATGTCCCCGCAGATCCGGACTATCCCCTCGAAAGGCAGGAATACATACTCGCCAATTCGGAGGTCGCCATGCTGCTGACCGATACGCCGGAAAAAGCAAGTCAGGTCCACCGGCAACTGCCTGCCGTCCCGTGCCTGGCAATTCAGGAAACCGAGGCTTATGCCCATTTCAATGCCGGAAACCCGGACCTTGGACTTTCATCCGAAAGCCTGGCCTACGTCATTTATACGTCCGGATCAACCGGTCGCCCCAAAGGTGTAATGATTGCGCATCATGCCGTCGTCAACCTGATCCAGTGGGTCAACCGGACCTTTGAGGTAGGCGCCGGGGACCGCCTGTTGTTGCTGACCTCCATGTGCTTTGACCTGTCGGTGTACGATATATTCGGCATGCTGGCCGGCGGCGGCGCCGTAGTGATCGCCGGCCGGGATCAGTTGACCGATTTCCGTGAATTGAAACGCCTCATGGTGGAAGAGCGGATCACCTTCTGGGATACGGTACCCTCCACGCTGGACTATCTGACCGGCGAGCTGCGGCAATACGAACCCGATTTCAGGCAGGAATACCTGAGATTGGCCTTCCTGAGCGGCGACTGGATACCTGTCGGATTGCCGGACAACGCCCGGAAATGTTTCCCCAATGCATCGGTGATCAGCCTGGGCGGAGCCACGGAAGGTACGGTATGGTCAAATTTCTTCCCGATCGGCAAAATGCAGGAAGACTGGACTTCCATTCCTTACGGGAAGCCCATTGCAAACAATTGCTTCTATATACTCGATTCGGGTTTGAATCCGGTTCCGCAGGGTGTTACCGGTGAACTGTACATCGGCGGAGCAGGGGTCGCAATGGGGTATATGAATGAACCGCAAAAGACGGCGGCCGCCTTTTTACAGGATCCTTTCTTTCCTGAACCCGGCGGGATGATGTACCGAACCGGCGACCTGGGGCGCATGATGGCCGACGGCAACATGGAGTTCCTCGGCCGCAGGGACCATCAGGTCAAGATCCGGGGATTCAGGGTAGAATTGCAGGAAATCGAAGCGGTGCTCAACGCCTTTGAAGGGGTTGAAAAAGGCATTGTCAGCGTCTGGGAACACCCCTCCAAAGGAAAACAACTGGCGGCTTATTTTATCCCTTCGGGCGATGAGCCGGCGGACGGCCTGAGGGACCACCTGATGCGCTTCCTGCCGGACTATATGCAACCCGCCGCTTTCGTTATGGTGCCCGCCTTTCCATTGAACGCAAACGGAAAGATAGACCGCCGTTCCCTTCCGCCTCCCGATTCTGATCGTCGGGACCGGGAACCGGGGAAGCGGCCCGTTACCGAAATGGAACGCAACCTGGAGCCTGTTTTTTGCAAATTGATGGGCCTGGAGTCCCTGGACCTGAATGAGAACTTCTTCCAGGCCGGCGGTAACTCGCTGCTGGCCGCGCAGATCGCCGCCCGCATTCAACATGAAATGGGGATCCCCATTCGCCTTCGTCACCTGTTTTTGTACCCTACCCTGGAAGAATTGTCAAGCTATCTGGAAACCCTGGTGTTGGCCGAAGAAATCCGCACGGCGGAAACCTCGGGCAGCCAGGAAGAAATATTGATATGACCATCCTGGAATTCATTAAGAACCTGAAGGACAGAAAGATCTTTCTCACCCTGAAAAGCGGTGACCAGCTTGCGGTCAGGACGGCAGGAGACCCGGTTGATCCCCTGACGCTGAACAGCATCCGGGAAAGGAAACCGGAGATTCTGCACTTCCTGAAAACGGCTGAAAAGGATTTTGACGCCATCCTCCCCAAGGCCCCTTCACTGGAGGAATACCCCCTTTCGCCGGCCCAACATCGGCTTTGGCTCCTCTGCCAGCAACCGGAACTGTCGGTGGCCTATAACATACCATCCGTTTTCCATCTGGACGAAATCCCGGATCCGAACGCCCTGAAACGAGGGCTGGATGCGGTCATTCGCCGGCATGAGATCCTTAGAACGGTATTCCGCCTGTCGTCCGGCGTACCGGTCCAGGTTATACTGCCGGCTGATCAGTCTCTGAATGTCCTGGAAATGGAAGATCCTTCGGAAAAAGATCAACGTATTCTGGAGAAAAACCTGGCTCATTGGGCGACTGGATACCAGTTCCAGTTTGAAATGGGCCCTTTGTTCCGCATGAAGGTAGCGCCCCTTGCCGGCGGAGGTGCACTGTTAGGGTTCGTAATTCATCATATTATTGCCGATGCCTGGTCGGTGAAAGTTTTCCTGAACGACCTTTCCCGGGTGTATGCCGGTTATGTTTCGGGCGCCGCGCCGCACGACAACCCGCCGGATATCCAATACAAGGATTTTGCCTATTGGCACCAAACCGGGGCTGCGGGGGAACAATTGCTCGAAAGCGGTATGTTCTGGCAACGGCATCTCGGACAGAAACCCGCATCGCTCAATCTCTTGCCGGATCATCTCCGGCCTGCGAGACGCGCTTTCCGGGGCGGTTGTGTGCGTCGGGTCCTGAATGGAACGACAGCCTGCAGATTTGCCGGGGAGATGGGCTTGTCGGTATTTCAATGCCTGCTCGCATCCGTCCAGGCGTTCCTCTATCGCATCACAGGCACGGAGGAAGTCGTATTGGGTACGACCTCGGCCGGGCGAAATCGCGCCGCCCTTCAACACCAGATCGGCTTTTATGTCAATTTATTTGCACTGCGGCAAAAGATCAGGCCAGGTATGTCTTTCCGGGAACTGCTCAGGGCGTCCGGCGCGCGCTTTACGGAAGCGCTCGAACACGAGGAGTACCCTTTTCACTGGTTGACCCAAAGACCTGAGTACGCCGGACAACCGGGCCGAAATCCGATTTTTGACGTATTGGTCGAATACCTTGGACCCGAGCTGAATGCCTTGGATGGGACCGGTATCGGCGGACTTGCGCTAAAGCCTGTGCCCATTGAATTCTCCATCAGCAAATTTGACCTCTCCTTCCGGTTTCTGGATAACGGGAATCAATTTGAATTCCTGCTGGAATACAATAGCGATATCTTTGAAGAAGAGCGTATCGATTTCATGGCGGCCCAATTCGAAGTATTTCTGACCCATGCCTTGTCTGAACCGGATATCCGGCTGGAAAGCCTGGACATAATGACCGGACAAGACCGCCGTCAGATACTCGAAAATTTCAATCAACAGATGATCGGCCTACGCCAACGGGCGGATATCGTGGAGATCTTCAGGGAAAAAGCGGCAGCCGATCCTGACAAAGTGGCTGTGATTTTCGAAAACGAAGCCATCAGTTACAAGGACTTGGATGAAAGATCCGATAAACTGGCCGGAGCCTTGATCGAATCGGGGGTTCAACCGGAGGACCGCGTTGCCATTTTGCTGCCCAGATCCGTTCACGCCGTTGTCAGTGTACTGGGCGTACTCAAAGCGCATGCCGCTTTTGTGCTGCTGGATACCGCTTACCCGGGGTCGCGGTTGGCGTACATCCTCGAAGATTCAGCCGCCGCTGCACTGGTGGTGGACTCAGAAACGCTGTTCCGGACGCCGGGCAATTATCGGGGACAACTCATATCGGCGGATATGCTGCCGGAAACAGAAAACCACCGGCTCCATAAAACAATCGACCCATCGGCTCCTGCCTACATTCTTTACACATCCGGTTCTACGGGTAGGCCTAAAGGCGTGTCGGTCAGCCATGGCAGCCTGTTGAACTACCTGGAATGGGCCAATGCCTACTACTATGAAAACCGGGCGGAATTTCCTTTTGGGCTGTTTACTTCGCTGGCTTTTGACCTGTCGCTCACCGGCCTCCTAGGTACGTTGCTCAGAGGAGATACATTGCACGTTTTTCCAGATGACCGGACACCTGAAACGATACTGACCACAATTTTTGAACCCGGATCACCTGTAAAGGCGGTCAAGCTTACCCCTTCCCATATCCGGTTGCTCGACCGGACGGGATTACCCGCCAGCGGCATGGAAAGTGTGATCATCGGCGGCGAAGCGCTGCAGGCCGACCAGCTGGAAACCTTGTTCCGGCTCAACAGGCACATAGCGGCGCACAACGAGTACGGCCCCACCGAAACGACAGTAGGCTGCACGGTCGAGACCTACCGTTCAGCAACGGGCAAAATCACCATCGGCAGACCTGCTGCCGGTGCGCGGATCTATATCCTTGATGCTTTCCTCAACTTGCTGCCGCATGGCGTGCCAGGTGAGATTTATATCGGCGGCAAAGGTGTGGCGTCAGGTTATTGGAAGCAACCCGAACTGACCGCGGAACGGTTTTTGCCCGACCCGTTTGTCGGCGAGAAGGAGAGCCGCATGTATAAGAGCGGCGATCTGGGGAGATGGTTGCCCGACGGCAGGATTGAATACCTGGGGCGAGGCGACGATCAGGTCAAGATCCGTGGGTTCCGGATAGAAACCGGTGAAGTAGAGCAGCAATTGCTGAAAATCAACGGGGTCCGGGAAGCCCGTGTAATTGCACGGCGCGACGCCGAAGGCGACCATCAGCTCGCCGCCTATCTGACCGGTGAGGAGATTCCCGACCCTGAATCCCTGCGGCTCCAACTGGAGGCCTGGATGCCCCTCTATATGATACCGACACTTTATTTTAAACTGCCGGCTTTACCGCTCAATGAAAACGGCAAAACCGATTTGGAAGCCCTGGCTGGAACGGACAACCGGTTTATGTGGCGGAAGGTTACCCCTTCAAAGGCTGCCAATGAAACGGAAACCTGGCTGGCCCTGGTGTTTCAACCCCTTCTCAGTGGGACGGAACCCGGACTTCGGGAGAACCTGTTTACCCTCGGGCTGGACTCCCTGAAAACGGTCACCGCTTTTGCGGCAATTGAGGAGAAATATCCGGGCAGGATAAAAATCCACGAAATATTCAGCAACCCCTCGATCGGCCAGTTGGCACAGCTGATCGCTCCCGAACCGGAACCCGCGACGGATGCGACAGCCGAGGTCTTGTTTCACGATTTCTAGCACGTCAGTGGAAACCAACCGGGGCGAATGTTGAAACAGCCCCATAACCTTTCTAATTCAAAATTTATGGTTACTTGCGGTCTTAAACTCACCCACGACGGCGCGGTCGCAGTAGTGGAAAACGGCAGATTGCGCTTCAGTGTAGAGCTCGAAAAAATTAACAACAATCCGCGATACAGCAGCCTGGAGAATACAGCGGAAATTGCGGGTATTCTCCGGCAAAACGGATGCGATTTGCGGGATATCGATCATTTTGTCCTGGACGGATGGGGCGGTTTCGATCAGGATGCGCTGGCTATCCAGCCCCGCCTGGAAATCGGACCCGACTTTAATTACCTGACCGCCGAAAATGAAGGCAAGCCCTACCGGTTGGAAATTTCACAATACCGGGAGAAAAAACTGGAAGACAGCATATTGAACGGCCACGCGTCGGGCCCGTTGTTGATCGGCGATCACAGCTTTCGTTATACCAGTTACCTTCATGTGACCGGCCATGTCATGGGCACTTACGCAACAAGTCCGTTTGCCGCCCGTGGGGAAAGCGCCTACATCCTGGTCTGGGACGGGGGAATGTACCCGCGCTTATATTATTTTGACGTTTCTGCCAGGCAGATAGAGAACCTGGGGCCGATCTTTCTCCTGATCGGCAATATATACAGCATTTTCGCCCAGCATTTCGGTCCGTTCAAGGTAGCGGGCGGCTTTGCCAAAGACAACCTCTCGGTGGCAGGCAAGGTAATGGCCTATATCGCGTTGGGAGAAGTGCGCAAGGAACTGTTCCCTATATTCGATGACGTGTACATCAAGCATTACCAGACTCCGATGGGGTTTGCCAATGTTTTTGCCAAAGAGGTCATTAAACGGATCGATGGGACCTCCTATTCGGATGAGGACATACTCCGTTCCTTCCACCAATACCTGGAGGAATTATTGGTGCATAAACTGGTCAAGAAGATCCAGCGCAATCCGCGGCCCTATCGGAATATTTGCCTCGCGGGCGGATGCGCATTGAACATTAAATGGAACCGGCGAATCCGCGACACCGGTTTCTTTGAAGGGGTTTACGTTCCGCCGTTTCCCAATGATTCGGGCAGCGCAATAGGAATGGCTTGTGTGGGGCAGCTTATGCATACAGGCGTTTATGCCCTGGATTGGAGCGTGTATGCCGGACCGGAAATTGCGGATAGCGAACCGGCCGGTAACTGGGAAGCCCGCCCTTGCACGCTTAAAGAACTGGCCTTGTTGCTGCAGGAATCCGAAGAACCCGTGGTTTTTCTGAACGGTCGGGCTGAATTGGGGCCTCGTGCACTGGGCAACCGCAGCATTCTGGCATCTCCGTTTTCTCCGGGTATGAAGGACATCCTCAATCAGGTCAAGAAAAGAGAACCGTACCGGCCCGTATCGCCGATCTGTCTGGAAGCGCATGCACCCGATATTTTCAACCCGGGAACGCCGGACCCTTACATGCTTTTTGATCACCTGGTCCGCCCGGAATGGTCGGCAAGGATACCGGCTGTATGCCATCTGGATGGTACAGCCCGGCTTCAGACCGTCAACCACAACGACAATCCCGTCGTGGCGGAGCTGATCGAAGCATTTTATGCGTTGACCGGGGTGCCGCTGTTGTGCAATACCAGCGCCAATCACCTCGGGTGCGGCTTTTTTCCGGATGTCCACTCGGCAACCGCCTGGAACAAGGTCAATTATGTCTGGTGCTCAGGTACCCTCTACCGCCGGAAAGAAATGATTCCGGTTTGGCAGCTCGCCAATGCATCCCAATCCCAAATGGTCTGAAATCGACCTCCGGGATGCCGAAACCGGCATCCGAATCCATTCATTCAATCAATACCTTTCATATGAATCAGCAGATCCAAATTGCCATCGTCGGCATGGCCGGGCGATTTCCCGATGCCCGAAACCTGGAACAACTTCACGAGAATCTGCTTGCCCGTAAATGCAGCATGGGGCCTATTTCCGGCGAACGGGTCCGGAAAACCACGCTCCCTGCCGATAAAGCTTTTCAGGTAAGATCATACATGGACGGGATTGATGAGTTTGATTATGCCTATTTCAATATACCGTTGGGAGAGGCGATCTGCATGGATCCGCATCAACGGCTTTTGCTGGAAATCGTCCAGGAAACGATCGACGATGCGGGCATATCCCGGAATGATTTTGCGGGCTCAAATACCGCCGTCTATGTTGCGCACAAGCAACTGGATTATCATTACCTGGCCGATGAGTACAACGCTTTGCTGTCCAACGGAAACGGTTCGGAATTCCTGGCAGCAAGGATCAGCCGCCAGTTCAACCTTCACGGCGGGGTAGCGGTTATCGATACTTCCTGCTCCTCCGCGTTGGTTGCCTTGCACAATGCCTGCAACGATATCGTTCTGGGGCATTCTGATCAGGCTTTGGTCTGCGGCGTCAATCTGGAGTTGTTCCCGTTTTTGGACGAGCCCGATGCCATGGGCGTGGATTCACCTGACGGATATTCGATCCCCTTCTCCGACCGGTCGAACGGTATGGCGTTCGGGGAGGCCGTCGTCGGCATTTTGCTGAAACCCCTTGACCGCGCTTTGCAAGACGGCGACCCCGTACACGCCGTGATCCTCAGCACCGCGGTGAACAATAATGCCGCTCGCGCTGCCAGCCTCAACGCTCCCGACAGCATTGCCCAGGCCGAGGTGATCCGCAAGGCATGGGCAAAAGCCGGCATAGATCCCGCCGAGATCGGGTTCGTGGAAGCCCACGGATCCGGAACCCAACTGGGTGACAGCATCGAGGTCGGCGGATTGGATCTGGCATTTGAAGGCCGCCTTCCGGCCGGTCAAAGATGCCCCGTCTCAACCATCAAGGCCAATATTGGACATACCCGCTGCGTGGCGGGACTGTCGGGATTGGTCAAAGCTGTGCTGGCGCTGAAGGAAGAGGTCATATACCCGGCTTATTATACGGGCGTACCGAGCCCTTTGATCGATTTTTCCGCCTCGTCGGTGTATATCAACGAGGAGGCGCTGCCCTGGTCGAGAAAAGAAGACCGCCCCCGCTTTGCCGCCGTAAGTTCCATGGGGTTCAGCGGCACCAATACCCACGTTGTACTGAAGGAGGCCCCGAAGCCCGCCGAACGAAGAATTGGTCAGGCCCGGACTTCCTGCGAAACCTGGTTCGTCCCGGTTTCCTCAGCCACAAGGGAAGGCCTGGAAAAAGCCATCGCAGCCCTTGCCCGGAAAACCCTGAATCTCAGCGATCCGGACCTGCCCGCCTTGAGCTATACCCTTTGCATGGGGCGGGAGCATCATCCATATCGCACGGCATTTGCGGTCCGGGATATGCCGTCGTTGCGGAAGGCCTTATCGGAATGGAAACCGGACCAGGATCACCCCGCCGCCGGTCACTGGCCGGAACCCGGAAAGATATTATTCGTTTTATCCGACGGAGAAACGGCGGATCCGGCGACGCTTGAAGACTGGGGGCAGGCTTTTCCCACTTTTTTAGAAGCATTCGATACCATGTCGGCTGCCGGCAACGGCGAGGACAGACTTTCAGCCAGGTATTGCAATTTTGCTTTTCAGGTAGGTTGGGTCAGGCAGCTCCAGGCAGCTGGCATTCCCTTTGTGGAAGCTGTGGGATCGGGCGCGGGAAAGATAACAGCTGATTTTCTTGCCGGTAAACTCTCACTGGAAGATGCGCTCCATCAGGTTGATCAATACGTCCGGCAGCCCCTGTCCGACCTGGAAACCAGGGCTTCGGCGCTGTTGAAAAGAACCAACTCCGGAGAAAGAACGGTCTTTTTAGGCGCCAATCCGGACAATGAGATCCTTCAGGCTATTCTGTCCGTACCTGATGCGGGACAACGCGGCGCCGTCATTGAGGTGGAATCCTCCGATCCGTGGCACAGCCTGATGCGTTTGGTGACCGCCTTATACCTGGAAGGGCATCAACTTGATTTTCCGTTGCTCCTTCATTTTGACGAACCGCGGAAACTGAACCTGCCCGGGTACGCTTTCACGCCTTCCCGTTGCTGGATCAGGGAAACGCCGAAAAAACTGGAAACCGGCGCCGTACCTGCTTTCCTGAGTACTTCGGTTTCCCGGCCCGAACCGGGTTTGACCTTTGCCGAGGCCATAGTGGCCGAAGCGTGGCAGGCTGCGCTCGAATTATCTGCTGTAGCTCCGGGCGACCACTTTTTCAGGTTGGGCGGCGACTCGCTCAAGGCTACTCAGGTCATCAGGCGCTTGCGAACAGCCTGCGGATTAACCCTGGATTTTGAAGATATTTTTGACTATCCCGTGCTTCGGGATCTTGCAACCCTTGTGGAAGGGCAACTCAATACGGAGCAGAAACTGACCATGGTTTGGAAAGAAGTGCTGCGACAAGAAAACCTGACCCCTGAAACAAACTTTTTTGAAGCGGGCGGGCACTCCTTGCTGGCCAACCAGATCCTGATCCGCCTCAAGAAGCAGTTTGATCTTTCGGTTAATTTTGAAGATTTCTTTGCCTATCCTACGATCAGCGCCATGGCTTCCTTCGTGGAAGACAGGCTCACTGCCGGCCAGGACGGGCGCCGGGAGGGTTTGCAGCGCTTACCCGACCGGGAATACTATCCGCTTTCAAGGGCGCAGCAGCGGCTCTGGAACCTTTGCCAGACCCCTGAGGGGACTTTGGCCTATACCGAATTGAATGCCTACAAACTGGAAGGGCCCCTGGATGTGCAGGCGCTTGAAAAATCCCTGCAGGCGATCGTCCGGCGCTATGAAATACTGAGGACCGTCTTTGTCAGCCGCGACGGAGGGGTCGTTCAACTGATATTGCCGGCCGAATCGGTTCAAAAGCAGATGGAGGTCGAAGATTTTACCGGATTGCCCGCACAAGCTGACCATATCGAAACCCTGCTGTCGGCTATGCAGGAAGCGCCTTTGGACCTGGAAACCGGACCGTTGTTCCAGACTCGCCTGCTGAAGCTGGAAAAGGACCGGCATTTACTGTTGGTCAAGGTTCATCACCTGATTTTTGACGATTGGTCCATGGAACGGATAGCAGGAGAAATCCTTGCCCTTTATGAGGCCTTCATACAAGGTCAACCTGATCCTTTGCCTCCGCTTTCCCTGCAGTTCAGGGATTATGCGGTCTGGTCCAACAACCGCCTGGATGCGCAGCGGTTAACGGATTTGAAGGATTTTTGGATGGGTCAACTCTCCGGTGAACTGCCTGTGTTGGAAATGCCGCTTGATTTTCCGAGACCGGCAGTAAAGACGTACAACGGGGGCAGTTTTTACAGGTTGCTGGAGTCGGATCAGGTTGACCGAATCCGCCTGCTCTGCCGTCGGCACAAATGCAGCGAGTTCATGCTGTTTATGGCTGCGCTCAATGGATTGCTTTACCGCTATTCCGGCCAGAACGACATCATTGTTGGCGTTCCGGTTGCCGGTCGCGACGAGGTGGAACTGGAAAAGCAGGTGGGCTTTTTTGCCAATACGCTGGCCATCCGGTCGACTTTTGACGGCAGGGCCTCGTTCGCCGAACTGCTGGATTCGGTGAAGGAGAATATGCTCCGTTGCCAAAATCACAGCGACTATCCCCTGGACCTGCTTTTTGATAACCTCAACCCGAATGTCGATCTCAGCCGTTCTCCGTTGTTTGACGTCCTAGCCATTTACAAGCGCAAGGAAATGAGCGAGGATACGACGGTAGCCGGTCTGACTTTCCGGGATTATGCCCGGGAAATCGGGGTCAGCAAATTTGACCTGAACTTTTCCTTTTTCGACGGCGGGGATTTTGCCGTACTTTCTTTGGTCTACAATACCGATCTTTTTACGCCTAAAACGGCAGAACAGTTACTGGGCCATCTGGTCAGTTTTACACTGGCCGTTCTGGATGACCCGTCGGTAAAAGTGGACCTGGTGGATTACCTTTCCTCAGTAGAAAAAAATCTGATCATTGACCATTTCAGCGTAGGAGAGAAAACGGACCCGCCTGCGGAATCGCTTCAGCAGCTGTTTGAGGAATGGGCCGTCCGGACACCCGATGCACCTGCTTTAATTGCTTATGAAGGACTGCTGACCTACGCTGAACTGAACGAAAAGGCGGATTGCCTGGCCCGGTACCTGAGAGAAGAGGTCGGACTTGCCCGGCACGATAGGGTAGGGGTGTTGATGGAGCGTTCCTTTAATATGATCGTCGCCCTGCTCGGCGTGCTCAAGGCCGGATGCGCTTATGTACCCGTCCTGGCCTCCTATCCGGATGATCGCATTAATTTCATGCTGGACGACGCCGGCGCCGGAGCGCTCATCGTTGAACGGCCCGAGTTTCTGGGAAAATACAGCCTGGGAGACCGCAAATTCGTATTTCTGGAACCGTTAATGGACCGGCTCAACACCGTCGGTAAGCCGGCGGAACGCACAGCATACGAACCTTCTCCAATTGCCAGCGTGCTGTATACTTCCGGGTCTACCGGCATCCCGAAAGGCGTTCTGATCGAGCATGAAGGCTTAGTCAACCGTATCCGGTGGATGTGGGATTTCTTTGCCATTGACGAGAGGGATGTGATGTTGCAACGGACCAACTATGTTTTTGACGTCTCCATCCTGGAGTTGTTCCTGGCACTCTGCCGCGGCAGCCGCCTGGTGATGTGCAAAGACGAGATCATCGGCAACCAGTACCTGATGATCCTGGCCATCGGAAATTTCGGCGTTACCAATATGAACACTACGCCGTCGGAGTACAACACCATTCTGGATAACCTGACGGATAAAACCATTTCCAAACTGTCCCAACTCCGTTATGTGTTCAGCGCAGGCGAAGCCCTGTTGCCTGAGTTAGTGAAAAAACATCACAGGATATTGGAGGCGGAACTCTGGAATCTATATGGGCCTACCGAGGCCTCCGTAATCGTGAGCTACTATAAAACCGGCGCTTCCGACCCGGTCGTTCCGATCGGCCGGCCATTGGCCGGTGTGCAGTTGCATGTGGTCGACAAGTACCTTAACCTTGTGCCGCCGGGCGTTTGGGGGGAAATTTGCATTTCGGGGATAGGATTGGCGAAAGGATACCTCAACCGGGAAGAGACAACCCGGGAGCGGTTCCTGGATAATCCTTATGCCCGCAACGGCGGCCCCAAATTGTACAAAACCGGCGATATCGGGCGTTGGTCCCACGAAGGTCAGATCGAATTCATGGGGCGGAGGGACCACCAGGTCAAGATCAACGGTTATCGCGTTGAGTTGGGCGAAATTGAGAACGCCATCCTTAAATTCGAGGAGGTCAGAGAAGTCGCGGTGGTCGTGACCCAAAAGGAACCCGAGGTCAAACTGGCGGCCTATCTCGTACAAAAAGAGGTAGAAACGGCTGACCTGGAAAATAATCCCTCAACCAGCGGCGCCTTGCCGGCGGGCGATGAATTGGGTATTGCAGGACCCTGCTCGGATCAGGATCTTGACCTCATCCGCCGGATCAACCTGACCGACCGGCCATTCCCGGATTCCCTCGGTTATTTTGAGCTGTTTGAAAAGGCCGCCGAAAGAAACCCCGATGCAACAGCCGTTCGTTTCGGTCGTCAGGCGCTTACCTACCGCGAACTGTCGGCCAAAGCAAAGGACCTGGCATCCTTCCTGGAGGATCAGGGGCTTGAACCGGAACAATGCGTGCCGGTTTTTTGCAGTCGCTCCCCAGAATGGATAATTGCCGTTTTGGCCCTGTTCAGGTCCGGAGGCGTGTATGTGCCGGTATCCCAGGAATTGCCGGGTGACCGAATCCGGAATATCCTGGAGGATTGCCGGGCCCGGATCGTACTGACGAATTCCGCTACGTTGGCGGAGCGGGAGAAATTGTTTCCCGGAGAAAAATCCCTTTTCCCGGGATGTCAGATTATAGATATGGAAACCGTTGGCCCGACGGGCAAACCCGGACCGGCTGCCCAGGTATCGGGAGCTAATCTGGCTTACGTGATCTTCACCTCAGGCTCGACCGGGCGACCCAAAGGGGCCATGGTCGAACACGCGGGAATGATCAATCATGTATACGCCAAGATCAACAGCCTGGGAATGGATGAACATTCGGTGGTCATTCAGAATGCTTCACAGAGTTTTGACATATCTGTTTGGCAGATGTTGGCCCCGCTCCTGGTCGGTGGTACGGTCGTTATTTATGACGACGACCTGGTACAGGATCCCGAAGGGATGGCCGGTCGCCTGAAGGTTGACGAACCTACCATTCTGGAACTGGTGCCTTCCTATCTTTCGGTGTTGCTCGACATTTACAGCGATCACCCGGAGTACGCGCCGCCCGCAAGTCTGAAACACCTCCTGATCACCGGCGAAACCCTGAAACCCGGGTTGGTTCGCAGGTGGTTCTCGGCGTACCAGGGCGTGACCCTGGTCAATGCCTACGGCCCGACGGAAGCCTCCGATGACATTACCCATTACTTTATGGAGTCCGACCCGCAAACGGATGTCATCCCTTTGGGAACGCCCATTCAAAATTCTGCTATTTATATCCTTGACCGGAACATGAATCTTTGCCCGCCCGGAACGGTGGGTGAGATTTGTGTTTCCGGTATTTGCGTAGGACGAGGGTACCTCAATCAAGCCGAAAAAACAGCAGATGTCTTTGTGACGGACCCATTCCGGCAGGACCGGGAAGTCCGGATGTACAAGACAGGCGATCTGGGCCAATACCGGGAAGACGGGCAGATCCTTTTCCACGGCAGAAAGGACTACCAGGTCAAAGTGCGCGGATTCAGAATTGAACCGGAAGAGGTGGAGAAAGCCATTCTGGCAATCAACGGGATCAAGGATGCCGTGGCAATTGTTCAGGAGGACCACCTGCAGAATAAATTCCTTTGCGCCTATCTGGTGGCTGAAAAAGAAGGCAGTTTGCACAGCCATGATGTTGAATTCATGCTGGCCGCAAAACTGCCGGCCTACATGGTGCCGGCTCATATTATCTGGATGCCGGCCCTGCCGCTGACCTCAAACGGCAAGATCAACAGGAAGTCGCTTCCCGATCCGTGGAAACTGGAATACAATGTCCACCTTTCAGGGCGGATCAGGGACAAGCTCCTGGCCAGCCTGCCCGCGCACATGGTACCCGGATCGTTTGTCGTGCTGGATAAACTGCCGTTGACCTCCACCGGCAAAATTGACCGGAAAAAGCTGGAGAAACTGGAGATCGTGCGGCAGAAAGACCTGGGCTTTGAAGCGCCCAAAAGCGAGCTGGAAATGAGGCTTCTGAAGATCTGGCAAAAAATCCTTTCCCGAGAAAGGATCAGTACTTCAGACAATTTCTTTGACATTGGCGGGCATTCACTGACCTCAGGGCGGATCGTTGCTGAGGTTTTCCGGGAATTCGGCGTCAAGATCACCCTCCGGGACATGTTTACCTATCCAACGGTAAAAGACCTGACCAGGGTGATCAGGGAAGCCAAGGTCGACCAATTCGAATCGATACCGCCCTCCCCTCCGCGGGAATTCGCAGAGCTGTCCCATGCCCAGCGCAGGATGTGGATATTGAACAAAATGAGCGACTCCGGCGCCGTTTACAATATATTCAATACCGGGCGGCTGACCGGACCGGTGGACAGCCGGATCGTGGAATCCGCTTTCCGGGACCTGTTGACCAGGCATGAATCGCTCCGGACGGCCTTTGTACAGGTGGGTGAAGAACCCCGGGCAAAGGTGCTGCCGGCCTCGGAAGTTCCATTTAAGGTAAATGAACTGGACATCAGAAGTTTCCAGTCCCCCGAAAAAATGGCGCGCGACAGGGCGGTCTACATTTCCACCCAACCATTTGACCTTGCCGCCACCCCGCTGTTCAGGGTTGAACTGCTCCGGACCGGCGACGAGGATTATATTTTCGTAATGGTGATCCACCACATCATTGCCGACGGGTGGTCGCTCAATCTATTGTTCCGGGAGTTCATGGCGCTCTACGCCGCCCACGCCTCAGGCCGCGATGCCGGCTTGCCGCAATTGTCCATCCAATACCGGGATTTTGCCGCATGGCAGAACGGGCGCCTGAAAGGAGAGCGGCTTGCCGAACAACTCGGATTCTGGCTCCGGCAGTTCGAGGGAGAAATACCCGTATTGAACCTGCCGTATGATTTTCCGCGAAAACCGGTCAAAACGTATTCCGGAGGCAGCGCTGAATTGCTGTTGGAAAAAGAACTGCTGGATAAGGTCTACGACTTTGGCAAGAAAAACCACGCGACCTTGTTCATGAACCTGCTGGCCTCGGTTTCCACCCTGTTGTACCGGTACAGCGGCCAATCGGACATGGTCATCGGCACGCCTGTCGCAGGGCGGGAAAACCCGGATCTCGAAAACCAGATCGGCCTGTTCCTCAATACCCTGGCCATACGAACCCGGTTTGAACCCGACCAGAATTTCTGGGAACTGCTGAACCTGATCAAGGAAAATACCCTTTCCGTTTTCCAGCATCAGGAATATCCTTTCGACAAACTGGTGGATGAACTGGAATTGAAACGGGACCTGAGCAGGTCGCCTTTGTTTGACGTGATGATCGTGCTCAACAATACCCTCGATGCGGTAGCCGACCGGGAGGTTTCGCTGCCCTTTGCGATCGGCGAATTCCCGGTGGGCAATGTGCTCAGCAAATTCGACCTGACCTTTCACTTTACCGAAACCGCCGAAGGGTTGCAGATGGAATTGAACTACAACACCGATCTTTTTACAGCGGAGACCATCCGGAGCCTCCTTCGCCACCTGCGGCGCCTGATCGCGGCGGCTATCGCGGAGCCCAGAACCCCTGTTGCCAGGTTGGATTACCTGGATGAAAATGAAAAATCGGAAATGCAGGATCGACTGAATGGGGCTTTCCGTCCGGTGGAATTGGAAAACACGGTTAAGCGTTGGTTTGAGTCCACGGCGGCAGCCTATGGCGAATTGCCGGCAATTAAGTCCGGAGATGCCGCAGTTACTTATGAAGCGCTCAACCGTTCAGCCAACCGGCTGGCGCATTTTCTGACGGATAAATACGGCATTTCGACCGGACAGCTGGTTGCTATCGACATCCAAAGATCGCCGGAATTGCTGGCAACCCTGCTGGCAGTCGTCAAGACCGGAGCGGGTTATCTGCCGGTTGACGTCCATTTTCCGACGGATAAAAAACGATCCGTGCTTCTGGCTGCACAGCCTGCATTGACGATCACGGATAACAGAGACCATGGTTTTGGTGATTTGCCGGTCCTGATCCCGGGGGATGCCGACCTGCAAGATTACCCCCTCTCCAACCCGCCGGATACGGCAGGTTCGGGAGACGTGATTTACACGATTTTCACCTCAGGATCAACGGGTGTTCCTAAAGGGGTAAGGATCCCCAACCGCGCATTGGTGAACTATGTCAGCTGGTTCTCCGAAAAACACGCATTGACGCCTGACGACCAATCGGTACTGTTTTCCTCGATCGCCTATGATTTGTCTTATACGGCCCTGTGGCCCATCCTGTTGAACGGCGGATGCCTGCACCTGTGCGATGAAGATCCCTATCTCGATCCTGCAGCGCTGCTGGAACTGCTTGTAAGGGAGTCGGTCAGCTACATCAAACTGACGCCTTCCCATTTTTACCTGCTCACGGATGACCTCAGTTTCGAACAATTGGCGCCCGACCTGAAATTGCGGCTGGTGGTGCTGGGCGGTGAAAAGATCCGACCGGAAGATATCAGCCGATACTACCGGTTCGGACCCAAGGATACGGTCTTCCTCAACCACTATGGGCCGACGGAGACGACCATCGGAGTGCTGACCCAATCCTTCTCGTTGCGGGGCGGCGAATTGACCGGCGATCTTGAAAGAATGAAACTGGAAGCTTTCTCCGAACGACCGGTGATCGGCCGTCCCATCGCCAACACCCGCGTCTACGTGCTGGACGGCAACCTCCAACCTTGCGGAACCGGCGTTCCCGGAGAACTCTGTGTCGGCGGCCTTTGCCTCGCACTGGGATATACGGATGCGGGTATCCGGGATAAATTCGTTGAAGACCCCTTCCGGGAAGGGGAATGGATATACAGGACCGGCGATCGGGTCAGATACCTTTCGGGGGGGCAAATAGAGTTCCTGGACCGCAAGGACAATCAGGTCAAGATCAACGGCTACCGGGTAGAGCCCGGCGAGGTGGAACACATGCTGAAAGCCTATCCCGGGGTGCAGCATGCCGCAGTGGTCGTGGCCGCCGGGGAGGAAGGATTTCAGGGCTTGGTCGGGTATTTCACCGCCGGGGAGCGGATGGACACCTCAGCGATCCAGTCGTTCCTTCGCAGGCAATTACCCCGATATATGGCGCCGGGACATCTCATCCAGGTGGACGAATGGCCGCTTACCGCTAACGGGAAAATCGACCGGAAACGTTTGCCTCCGGTATTCGCACCGGTTATCGCCGCATCAGCCGACGACCAGACAGGTTCTCCGGAGGAAAAAATATTATACAAACTGGCCGGCGAATTGATGGGCAAGACCGCTTTGTCCGGCCAGGAGGATTTTTTCTGGCTGGGCGGAGATTCCATAAAGGCTATCCAGCTTTGTTCCAGGTTGTTTAACCAGGGGTTCAAGCTGGATGTGAAGGAAGTATTCGCTTTCCCGGTCCTCGAACAAATGGCCAGGTGCATGCGGCCGGTAAGGGTATTGCCCTCACAGGGAATCGTGGAAGGGCGCGTGCCGCTAACGCCGATACAAATCGACTTTTTTCAACGCGGCCTGCGCTTTCCCCATCATTACAATCACTCGGTTTTGATCAGCTCCGCCACTCCGGTGGATCCCGGTATTTTGTACCGCGTGCTGGAACAGCTCCTGCTCCACCACGACGCACTCCGGTTGGGGTTCGTACCGGACGGGGATACCTATAAGCAATACAACTACGGGGACGCCGTTCGCCCTCATTTCAGGACCATTGACCTGAAAGACGCCGATAACCCGGAAGTGATCCGGCTTGGCGAGTCCGGCAAGGCCCAGGAAAGCCTGCTGCTGGGAGAACCGCCGCTGATGCGCACCATCCTTTTCAAGGGAAAGAAGGAAGATCAGATTCTGCTGATTATCCACCACCTGCTGGTTGACGGCATCTCCTGGCAGATCCTCCTGGAAGACCTCAACCGCCTTTATGCCGACGCCGTCGCAGGCCGTACACCGTCGCTTCCGCTGAAGACCAACAGCTTCAAATCGTGGTCGGAAGGATTGGTCAGGTACAGTCGCAGCCGGGATTTCGAACAGGAAATTCAATTTTGGAGGAAGATCTGCGGCGACCTGGAAAAAGCCCCGGCCAATAAAACATCATCAATAGCCTCCGGGGCCCGGGATCATTTATTTATGGAACTGGAGGAGGCCGCTACAAAGCAACTGATCGGGCCGGTCCATAAAGTTTATAATACGGACATCAACGATTTTCTGCTGGCTGCGCTTGCGGCGGCCTGGCGGCTCACTTTCCGCGAAGACAAACTCGCGGTCATGTTGGAAGGACACGGACGGGAAGACATTCTCAAAGACCTCAATATCAACCGCACCGTGGGGTGGTTTACTGCTGTCTTTCCCGTTTTGCTGAACGGAGGGACGGACAACACCCATCTGTCCGGCGTACTGGTGACTACCAAGGAAATGCTGCGCAGCGTGCCCAACCGGGGCGTCGGCTTCGGTATCGCCGCTTACCTGCGCCCCGACCTGTTGCAGTGGTCGCCTGAAATCCGCCCGGATATCGTCTTCAATTACTGGGGCCAGTTTGAGCAACCCGAAATGGAGTCCGAATTTTCGATACTGGACGAATACCATGGCGATACGCGCCATCCGGATGAAGTGCCGGATTTTGCCCTTGCTTTTTCAGGCATGGTCAGGGGAGGACGACTGGAAATCGAGATCCGGTTCGATACGGCTTGCTTCAGCCGCGAGGAGATCCAGGCGCTCAGCGGGCATTATCACCAGACCCTGACCGACCTGATCCGTCACTGCATGGCACAGGAAGGCCCGGCTTTAACGCCGAGCGATCTGGGGTATAAAGGGCTTTCACTGGAAGAATACCAGGATTTTTTTGAGTAGGCCGAACCGTAATCTTATGTTAAAGACCCAAAATATTCAGGATATTTATCGCCTTTCACCCCTCCAGGAGGGGATCTACTTTCATTCGTTGTCAGAAGCGGGTTCATCTGCTTATATCAGCCAGAAAGTGTTCAAAGTGAAGGGTGAGCTGAAGGTTCCGATGCTCAGCAAGGGGCTCGGATTGCTCATGGAGCGGCATGAAGCGCTGCGGACTGTCTTCAACCACAAAAAAGCCGACGTGCTGCTCCAGGCGGTCCTGAGGACCAGGGAGCCGGAATTCCATTTTGAGGACTGGGCAGGACTGGCATCAGGTGAGGCGGAGGCTCGCCTGGCCGAATATGCGGCCGGCGACCGGGAGCGGAATTTCGACCTCGGCCGGGATGCCTTGCTCAGGGTGGCCGCTTTCCGTTTGGCTCCCGGGGAATACGGCATAATCTGGTGCCACCATCATATCATTTTGGACGGATGGTGCGGCAATACCTTGCTTCAGGAATTCATCACTATTTATCAACAACTGGCTGAAGGCCTTTCACCGGACCTGCCTGCCGTGCCGGGTTACCGGAAATTCATCGACTGGATCGGCAATCAATCCAAAGATGCGGCGCTGGATTACTGGCGGGGCTACCTGGCGGATATTGAGCCCGGCAGCAAACTTTTCACCGAAGGCGCCGGTAATGGGGATTACCTGAACGCAGAACTCGAACTGAACCTGGGTGGGGATTTTTCCGACCGGCTTCGCAATGCCGCGAATTTCCATAAACTCACGGTAAACAGGTGGTTGCAGACTGTTTGGGGCATCCTGGTCGGCAAATTAACCGGATCTGACGATATCGCCTTCGGGCAGGTCGTCGCCATCCGGCCGGCAGAAGTGCCCGGCATCGAACGGATAATGGGCTTGTTCATCAATACCCTGCCGGTCCGGATCCGGTTCGCTCAGTCGGCCTCTTTCCTGGAAACGGCAGCAGGCCTGCAAAGTGATCAGCTCCGCCAGGAGTCCTTCAATTACCTGTCCCTGTCTGAAATATTATCCCTCCCGAATGATGGAGCGCGCCTGATCGACCACCTGTTCATATTCGAGAATTTCCCCGGCGTAAACCCGGAAGAAGAACCGGAAGCCGACCCTGCCGGGGGGCGGGCGTTGCCGGACGCCGAAATAATTTCGGGCTTCTCCCAGACAAATTACGACTTCAACCTCATCGTTCTTCCCAACCGGGACATTACCATAAAATTCAACTTCAATGCCCGGTCTGTTCCAGCCGGAAAGATAGAAGCGCTGCGATCGCATTTCAAACACATCCTGGAGCAGTCGGTACGCGACCCGTTGCTGCCCCTGCAATCTGTCGCGCTGATTACCGGGGCCGAACGAAAGGACCTGCTCGAAAGGAATCCGCCCCGATTGGTCCGGCCGGAACCCTTGCACCTCCTGACGATTTTTGAACAAAACGCCGAAAGATATCCCGGCGCAACCGCAGTGACTGACATGGGGCGAAACTACACCTACGCCGGTCTGGATACCTTGTCGAAACGGATAGCCGGTTGGTTGCAATCCGTCGGAGGGATCTCACCCGGAGACAGGGTGGGGGTATGCCAGGACCGCTCCGTGTATTCGGTCGCCTGCATGCTGGGGATCTGGAAGGCCGCAGCCGCCTATGTGCCGATTGAGCCCGGATTGCCTGCGGAGCGAATCGCATACATTGCGGAAGCCGCAGGGTTGAAACAAATACTCTCCGCCAAAGCCCTTTTGACCTCAGGTACGGTTTTGCCTGATTTGGCGGTTGCCGTAGAAGACCTGATCGACCAGGATCATTCTCCTGTTGACACGCAGGCCGACCCGCGTTCGACGGCCTATATCATTTTCACTTCCGGTACGGCGGGGATCCCCAAAGGGGTGCCCATCCGGCACGAAAGCCTGGCCGACCGGATCCTGTTTCACAATCGCTATATCGGTATCGGAAAAGAGGACCGGGTCCTGCACATGGCTGCGTTGGCCTTCGATGCCTCCCTGGTGGAAACCGGCATGCCCCTGGCGGCCGGCGGCCAGATCGTCATAGCGCCTGCCGCAGTCAAACAGAACCTGTCCAAACTGGCGCAGTTGATGGAAAACCATGGTGTTACGGCAGCCATTTTCCCGCCGGCCATGCTTCGCCTCATCGCACAGGAATCGGATTTTCCCGCCTTGCAAAAGATCATTTCTACAGGAGAGGCCGTCCTTGCGGAAGATGCCGCCAAGTTATTGAGTGCCAGATCGGTTTTCAACGGCTACGGTCCTACGGAATCCTGCATCGGCGCCACTTTCCATCGGCTTGAAGCCGGCCGGTTGGAAGAATACCGGGAAAAATCCGGAATCCCGATCGGAAAGCCATTTGAAAACACGGCTGTTTATATCCTCAACCCATATCTGGAATTGGTGCCCGACGGATTCACCGGTGAAATCTGCATAGCCGGAATCGGCGTTGCGGACGGATACCTCCAGGATCCGGACCTGACCGCAAAAAAATTCGTGAATAACCCGTTTGCCAGGAATGTATTCGAGCAAACCCTCTACCGGACCGGCGACCTCGGCAGGTGGAACCGACTCGGAGAATTGGAGTATTTGGGCAGAATGGACGACCAGGTGCAAATCCGGGGAATCCGGGTGGAACCGGCTGAAATCGCATGGCAACTGCGCCGTGTCGACGGAGTCGAGGATGCCTTTGTGCAAGCCGTCCGAAAAGAGGACCGGGTACAGATCGTGGCCTGGTGGACCGGGGACAAACACCTGCGCGCGACAACCTTGAGGAAACAGCTCAGCGTTGCCCTGCCGGAATATATGGTGCCGGCTGTTTTCATTCGCATGGACGCTTTCCCGTTGAATGCCGCCGGCAAAGTGGATCGCCGTAAACTGATCATTCCCGACCCGGATAGCGATGTGGGAATACAAGGGCAAGGCTCTTTGACACCTGCTGAACAATTGCTCTGCGGGTTGCTCGGCGAAATACTGAACAAGCAGCACACGACCGCCGGCAGCGATTTCTTCGCGCTCGGCGGGGATTCCATAAAGGCGATTCAATTGGTCTCCAGGGCTTACAGAAACGGCTTTGACCTGACGGTCAGGGATGTTTTTGATCACCCGGTGATCGGGGAGATGGCCTTGCAAATGAAACCGCTCCGTGCTTCAATCCCTCAGGATGCCGTTACAGGCGAAGTACCCCTGACCCCCATTCAGCACGAATTTTTTGCAATGGGCCTTCGGGACCCGAACCACTTTAACCACAGCGCTATGTTCCTGCTGCCCGATCCGGTTCCGGAGGCAGCGGTCAGGCGCATACTCAAAGAACTGCTTGTCCACCACGATATGCTCCGGGCCGCCTGCGAAACAGACAACCGCGGGGGCATCCGGCAAATCATCCACCCCGAAGATCTCGAACCCAGGCTGGAGGTCTTCGACCTGCGGTCAGACCCGGAAGCCGCCTCGCGGCGCGACCGCATTTGCGACGAGATCCAGCAAAGCATCCGGTTGGACCGGCCGCCGTTAATGGCCGCTGCTTTGTTCATCGGAGATAAGGAAGACCGGCTGTTGCTGGTCATCCATCATCTGGTCATCGACGGTATTTCCTGGCGCATCCTTCTGGAAGACCTGCACACCCTGTTTGAGCTTTGGCAGCAAAATTCACCTTTAACGCTCCCTTTGAAAACCGACAGCTACAAAGCCTGGGCGGAAGGCCTGGTGCAACATGTGGGAAAAGCCGCATTCACCTCCGGTTTGGAACAATGGCGCCTGGAGCGTTTCAGACTGAATCCGCCCTGGCCAAAAATGGACGGCGCCCCCTCAGCCAACGGGGTGGAAACCTTTACCATTGATCCGGCATTGTGGGAACGGTTGATTGCCGCCGGACTGCGCGTTTACGGCGCGGACGCGGCGGAAATGCTCCTGACCGCCTTTGCCTTGTCGGTCAGGGACGTCTGGGAGAGTAGCGGCTTCTCCGTCATGCTGGAAAGCCACGGCCGGGCAAATATCCTGCCGCATCTCAATATCAGCCGGACAGTAGGTTGGTTTACGGCCATGTATCCGGTTATGGTAAACATCCCGGCAGGCGATCCGGGTAAATTGCTCGCCTCCATCAAGGACGAACTCAGAAATGTACCCGACAACGGCATCGGATTCGGGATGGCGCGTCACTTGTATGCCGGCAAACCGGATTGGTCCGGATTTTCCGGGCCGGAAATTCTGTTCAATTATCTCGGTCGGTTCGAAGCGCAGGAAACCGATCCATCCGGACCCAGGGAAGTGGATGAATATACCGGCCTTTCGGACAGCGGCGTTGAAAAACCGCCCTTTGCCCTGTCGGTTTCGGCAGCGGTGGATAAAGGGTGTTTGCAGGTCCATCTGCGGTTTGACGGCGCTGTTATCCAACCGGAGGATGTCGAATCCCTGTCCCGGGCTTTTCAGCAGCGACTTGGTGATCTGGACGGGTTACTTTCAGGTGTCGACCGGAGGATTCTCACCCCGAGCGACCTGACCTGGGAGCGCATGCCCGCCGAAGAACTTGAAGCGGTCGTGGACCATTACAAAGACCTCGGACTGCAGGTCAGCGACGCTTACCCGCTCGCTCCGCTTCAGGAGGGAATGCTTTTTCACCACCTGATGCACCCGCAGTCGGGAGCCTATTTCTATCAGGTCGTTTACCAGATAAAGGGTGATCTGCATCCGGATTATATCGAGGAAAGCCTGAACCGGCTGATCAGCCGGCACGATATCCTTCGCACGGTATTCAATCACCGGCTGGCCTCCGGAAATATCCAGGTCGTCCTTCAAAAACGAACCTTGAAGATTCACCGCGCGGCCTGCAAAATGGCGGTCAGTCAGGAGTTTATCCGGCATTTCCTGGAAAACGACAGGGCGAATGGGTTTGACCTGACTGCTGATCTCTTGCTTCGGGTGGCGCTCGTCACCACCGATACCGATACGGGATTTTTGATCTGGAGCAGCCACCATATCCTGATGGACGGATGGTGTTTCGGCCTGCTGGCAGCCGAATTCAAGGCGATCTACAGTGGGCTGAAAGCGGGCAACCTTCCTGTGTTGCAGCCCGTAATCCAATACCGCAATTATATCAGGTGGCTGATTGCACAGGACCGGACAGCATCCGAAAATTACTGGAAGAACTATCTGGAGGGGTATGAAACCCCCGTAGGGCTGACCGAAAAAACGGCGGCCCCGGATCCTGATGGCGATCCTGATATGGCATCATCCGTTTTCCATTTTTCCCGGGAAAGCACCGATCGGATATACGGATATTGCCGCGACAAACGCATCACGCCGGGCACGTTCCTGCAGACCTGTTGGGGGATTCTGCTTTGCAAATACAATAACCGGGCAGATGCCGTTTTCGGGCTGACGGTTTCAGGCCGTTCCCCGCAGGTGGAGGGGATCGAATCCATGACCGGCCTCTTTATCAATACCGTCCCGGTCCGGGTATCCTTCTCGCCGGAAACGCGCTTTGGGGAGCTGGTCGGACAGCAGCAGGCGGAAGCGCTGACGGCAACAGACCACCACCATCTTTCTCTGTCCGGAATCCAGCAGCTTTCAGTGCCCCGGCAGAAACTGATCAACCACGTTTTTGTGTTTGAGAACCTGCCCGCAGTGACCGCCTCCGGAGCGGCCGGAGAAGACCCTGTCGGCTGGGAAATTGAAGACGCGGAGAGCTATGAACACACCAATTACGACCTGAGCGTGGTAGTGGTTCCCACTGACCGCATCCGGGTCAAACTGCAATTCGACCGGCAAAAATACAGCGAGGAGTTCATCGGGCGGGTGGCCGCGCATTTCATGACTTTGGCGGAAGAAGCGGCCACCGGCCCCGAAAAACCGGTCGATTCCTTATCCGTCATCACCGAACCGGAGATCGACTTTTTGCGCCAGGTCAACCGGACCGAAGCCCCGTTCAAACCCGGTACGGTCCTGGACTTTTTCCGGGCTCATGCCGGCAAGCATCCGAATGCGCCTGCCATCCGGTTCAGGGATATGCGATGGGATTATGGAAAACTGGACCGCGAATCCGATCTGTTTGCCGCTTTCCTGGTGCGGAGGTGCGGTGTGAAGGCGGGAGACATCGTCGCCTTGAAGATGGAGCGATCGCCCTGGGTCGTAGCGACTATATTGGGTATTCTGAAAACCGGCAGTTCCTTCCTGGTCGTTGACCGGAACGTCCCGCTTGAACGGATGCGTTTCATGTTGAGCGACTGTGCTGCGCCATTGCTGGTGGTGGATGAGTGGGTCGCCGGATACGAAAACCTGCCGTGCCCGGCCAGACCTTTCCGCGAATACGAATTGGAAGACGAACCTTTGAAGGCTTTGCCCGCAACCGTATATCCGCAGGATATCGCCTATACCATTTACACTTCCGGTTCAACCGGTACGCCTAAAGGGGTGCAGATCCGGCATCTCTCGCTCGCTCACTATGCGGATATGATGGTGAGCCGGTACGAAATCGGGCCTTCGGATCGCGCTATCCTGCTGTCCTCACTCGCATTTGACCATGCTTACGCCATGTTCTGGCCCGCGCTGGTTGCGGGCATCGAACTGACGATTTTGCCCGAGAATGCCTATCTGGACGCTGCGGAGCTGATCCGTCTCCTGATCGACAACGGCATCACTATCCTGAATCTGACGCCGACGGTCCTAAATCTGGTCGTACATGATCCGCGGTTTGAATCCGGCGGCAGACATATGCGCCTGCGTTTCCTCTTTCTGGGCGGCGAGAAAATCCGGATGGATGATGTCCGCCGGTTTGTCCGGTATCATCCTCATCCGACCCGGTTCATGGATGAATACGGTCCGACCGAAGCGACAGTAGGCATCGTTCAACGGTACTTCAGCCTTGCCGGCCCTGAGGATAGAGAGGCCTGGGAAGAGGCCTGCCAGGGTACAGTTATCGGAAAGCCCATCCGCAACCACAAGATCTATATTCTGGATAAGGGTATGAACCAGGTGGGTATCGGCATTCCCGGCGAACTTTGCATATCGGGTATCGGATTGGCTAAAGGATACCTGAACAAACCCGACCTGAACCGGGAAAAATTCGTGACCAACCCCTTTGAACCCGGCAAAAAGATGTACCGCACCGGCGACCTGGCCCGATGGCTGCCCGACGGTCAGATCGAATTCATCGGCCGGATCGACTTCCAGGTGAAGATCAGGGGGTACCGGATCGAACTGGGCGAGATCGACCAGACCATCCGGCGTTTTCCGGAGACCCGGGACGCTGCAGTAACCGCTATCCCCGGAAAACCGGACCCCGTTATCGTCGCCTATGTCATTTTTAACGATCAACCGAAGACCGGGGAATTGGCCCGGTTCCTGAAAGAGCGGTTGCCGGAGTATATGCAACCCGCCTCTATTATGCCTATGGAGGCCTTCCCCCTGATCGCCAACGGCAAAACCAATCTGAAGGCATTGCCCTTGCCCGATATAAGGCAGGCAGCAGAAGAGAAGCGTAACCGGGTACCCGAAACGGAAATGGAGCAGGCCGCCGCGAGGGTGTTTACCCGCGTCCTTGGCAGGGATATCCAGGATCTCGATCTGGATTTCTTCGCGCTGGGCGGCGACTCCATTCGCGCCATGCAAGTTGCCTCAGGCCTGTACAGGCTGGGCTTCAAACTGGAGGTCCGGGATGTGTTCGAAGCCCCTGTCCTTTGGCAGATGGTCCGGCGCATCCGGCCTGTTGCGGCCTTTGCCGATCAGGGGCCTGTGACCGGAACGGTAAAACTGGCCCCCATCCAACACGCTTTTTTTGAACGGAATCTGGCCGCGCCCCATCACTACAATCAGGCCGTCATGTTCGCCACGGAGAGCCGCCTGGATGCCGGCGAACTCGCGGAGATCTTCCGCATACTGCAAACCCATCACGATGCCCTCCGGTTGGTATTCCGGTCTGACCATCGCGGGATCATCCAGGAGAACAGAGATGTCGACCTTAGTGTCGGGTTCCTCGTCCGGGATCTTTCAGATCAAGAGGACCCTGTCACCCGGCTTGAAACGGAGGCGGATGCTTTTCAAAAGGGATTTGACCTTTCAGAAGGGCCGCTGATACGATTCGGCCTTTTCCGGATGCCGGACGGCGACCGATTGCTGATCGCCGCGCACCATCTGGTTGTGGATGCCGTCTCCTGGCGGATCCTGATCGAAGACCTGAGCGTCCTTTATGAAGCGCCTGCCGGAAAAAGGAAGACCATTCTGCCGGCAAAAACAGCGAGTTTCCAACAATGGACATCCCGGTTGGCGGCGTTTGCCCGATCTGCATCCTTCAAGGCCGAAACCGCATACTGGCGCCGGATGGCTGCCCGCCGTTGCGAACCCCTCGTGCCCGGCTACCACCCGGAAGAACGGCAACCCGGCAGCCTGGCTGTTCCGGAGATCCTGCTGGACCCGGACCGTACCGGAAAATTGCTTTCAAGCGCGCACCAGGCATTCGGAACCCATATCAACGACCTGTTGTTGGCCGCCCTGGCGACGGCCGTTTACCAGACCTTCGGGCGAAACCATGCCTGGGTCATGCTGGAAGGGCACGGGAGGGAGGAGCTTTTCGAGGACATCCAACTGACCCGCACGGTGGGGTGGTTCACTTCGTTCTACCCCGTCCTGCTTGAATCAGGGGCGGGCTGGACCATGACCCGGCAGATCGAGCGAATGCGGGATGCCATCCGGCAGATTCCGCGAAACGGCATCGGCTTCAGCATTTTGCGCTACCTCTCCCCGCCCGAATGGAGAGACGGGATCGAGTCATGTCGCCCTGAAATCGCATTCAATTACCTGGGGCAATTCGACCAGGAGGTCAGCCAAAGCGCCTTCGGGCTGGCATCCGAATCCATGGGATCCCTTCAGGACCCCGGACAAAAACCGGAATCCGGCATCAATATGCTCTCCCTTGTCGCTGAAGGCCGGCTGCGGGTATCGTTCAGTTTTGACCCCGACCTGTTTCCGGCAACCGCCGTTCACCGGTTGCGGGAAGCCTATGCAGAGGCCCTGACGGAGATCATAGATTACTGCACCGCTGACGAGCAAAGCGGAAATGGTTCCGGAAAATACAGCTCGGAAGATCTGACCAGGGAAGACCTGGAAGCCATTAATCAACTTTTTAATTACTGACCGAAATGACGAAGACCCGGCCCAAGGATATCTTTTCGCTGTCGCCGCTCCAGGAGGGGTTGTTTTTTCAATACCTTGCGGATAAGAATTCGGATGCGTATTTCGTCCAGGTTTCGTACCGGATGAAGGGAAAAATGGATATTGATATCGTCCGGAGGTGCCTGGAAACCCTGTTCGAACGCCATGATATCCTTCGCACCGCCTTTGTATACGAAGGGCTTCGGCGCATGTATCAGGTGGTGCTGGAAGACCGCAGGCCTGCCTTCGAATTCAGGGACCTGCGCGACCTTGAGCCGGAGCAGCGGGAAAAGGAAGTAGCGGCCTGGCAACGGGAGGATAAACGCAGAAAGTTCGATCTCAAGGAAGACGTGTTGATGAGGATGGCGGTTTTGCAGATCGCCGATCAGGAATTCGAGCTCATCTGGAGCCACCACCACATCATTTTTGACGGTTGGTGCCAGGGAATCCTGATCGAAGAGTTCAACCGCATTTATGAGGCGCTCGAGGCCGGGGAAACACCGTCGCTGCCCCCGGCCGTCCAGTATCACCAATACATCAAATGGCTGGAACGCCAGGATAAATTTGCGGGCGGGGCATTCTGGGAGCAATACATGGCCGGATTTGAACGACAGACCGGCATTCCCGGCAAAAAGGACCGGTTGGCGGGCGGCAGGTACCAAAATGCTGAAATCCGGCTATGGATCTCCCCGGAAAAAACAGAAGCCGTCCGCCTGCTGGGGCAGCGGCTGACCGTAACCATGAGCACCTTCATTCAAACCGTTTGGGGCTTGTTGCTGGGCAGGCTGAACGATACCGATGACGTCGTTTTCGGGAAGGTCGTTTCGGTTAGGCCTTCGGAAATTGCAGGAATTGAAACTTCTGTCGGACTGTATATCAATACCGTTCCCATGAGGGTGACCGCCTTGCCGGATCAACCCTTTGAAGAACTGCTGAATCTGGTCCAGGGCCTCAACGCGGAAACCGGGCGTTTCCAGCATTTTTCCATGGCTGAAATACAAGCGGCAAGCCGGGTGAAACACGGATTGATCGACCATGTGGTAGTCTTCGGCAACTATCCGGGGGCGGAACAATTGTACGATGTCCGGGAATCGGAAAGTCAGGTTTCCGCCATCCGAGAGATGAATGTTTCCCAGGTCCGCAGTTTTGAACAGGTCAATTACGACTTCAGCATCCACGCCACTTGCAGCGAAGCCCTCTTATTCCGCTTCAACTTCAATGCGGAGGTTTTTGAGGAGGAGGATATCCGGCGGCTTTCCCGGCGGATGGAATACCTGATCGACCAGTTGGTGTCCGATCCGGCGATTCCCATCGGCCAACTGGATATCCTGTTGCCGGAAGAAATACAGGAGCTGGAGCGATTTGCAGGTTATGACAAAGGCTACCGGGAGGATGCTCTTCCCGGTCTGTTCCGGGCCATGGCAGCGGCAAACCCCGATTCGCCCGCAGTGCAGTCGGGGAAAACGACCCTCACTTACCGGGAACTGGACCAGGCGGCCGGCCGTTTGGCCGGGTACCTTCGGGAATCGTGCGGATTTCGCCCCGGACAGGTGGCGGGGGTTATGCTTGACCGTTCGGTCCATGCCGTCGTCTCCATTCTGGGGATCTGGAAGGCCGGAGGGACCTATCTGCCGTTGGATACCCAATCACCGGCTGCCCGGTTGGAGCGGATTTTAAAGGATTCGCGCGCCGCCCTGCTGGTCACCCAATCGGATTTGATGTTCAGCCTGCCGGATTTCAGCGGCTGGCTGACGGTCATTGACATCGAATGGGAAATGATCGCAGGCCTCGAACCGGCCGAGCCCGAACCCCTTCAACCCGCAGACATCGCTTATATCATTTATACCTCCGGAACCAGCGGCGAACCCAAGGGCGTACCGGTCCGGCACGAGAGCATTTCGGACAGGATCCAGTACCACAATGATTTCCTGGGCATAGCGCATCAGGACAGCGTCCTCCATTTCGCGTCGCTTAATTTTGACGCCTCTCTCGTAGAGATTTTTATGGCGTTGGCAGCCGGCGGTACGCTTGTACTGGCCGACCGGCAGGTAAAGTCAAACCCCGACCTTCTGCTGAAGCTGATCCGGGAGAGCGGGGTAACAATTGCGATCCTGCCGCCCGCCTACCTGAAACTGTTCGGTAAAATCTCCCTTGGCGGCCTTCGGCTCGTCATTTCGACCGGAGAAGCGGCTGCGCTCGGCGAATCGTTATTCCATGCGGCTACTTTGTCCCTGTATAACGGCTACGGCCCCAGCGAGGCCTGCATCGGGGCGACCTTCCATAAAGTTGATCCCCGGAGGAGCGACGAATACGCTTCCCGCAAGGGTATTCCCATCGGCCAGCCTTTTGCCAATACCAGGGTCTACGTTATGGACCGGTACCAGCGGCTTGTTCCGCCGGGATGGAAGGGCGAGATCGGCGTATCCGGGATCGGGGTGGCATCGGGCTACCTCGGGCAATCCGAGCTGACTGCCGAAAAATTCATCCCTGACCCTTACAGCAAATCCCCGGCCTATACCCAATTATACCGGACAGGAGACCTCGGGCGGTGGAATAAAAACGGAGAACTGGAATTTCTGGGAAGGCTCGACGAACAGGTCCAGATCCGCGGGATCCGGGTTGAAACACGGGAAATAGAAGCCTCAATAAGAAAATTTCCGGGCGTGGAGGATAGCCTGGTACTGCCGATACAGATGCCGGACGAAAGCACTGTCCTGATGGCCTTCACTTGTACCCGCCTGCAAATCGGTCCCCGGGAAATCAGGCGCTTTCTGGGTACCCTGTTGCCGGAATATATGATCCCGGCAGGATGGGTGATGTTGAAGGCATTTCCGGTGAATCACAACGGAAAGGTCGACCGGCAGGCGCTGATGAACCTTGCCGGGCGGGAAATGGAATCCCAAAGGACGGAATACCGCCCTCCGACAACCCCGGATGAATTGAAAATGGCGGATTTATGGGAAGAAGTGCTGGAAAAAAACGAGATTGGGCTTGATGATAATTTTTTCGACCTGGGAGGCCATTCGCTGAAAGCGACCCAACTGGTTTCCAGGATCTATCGCGAATTCGGCCGGAAGATCGGCGTCAATGACGTCTTCAACTTCCCCACGGTGAGATCTCTGCTGGATTTTATTTTCGAGGCGGCGGCAGAAACTTATGTTCCGATCCGACCCGTTGAAACTACAGCGGATTACGAAGCTTCACCGTCCCAGAAAAGGACCTGGATCCTGACCCAGTTCGATGGCGCCTCCGTTGTATACAATATCCCGGGCGCTTTCCGCGCCGGACCGTCGATGGATCCTGAACTGCTGGCGGCTGCCGTCGATGAATTGGCTGCGCGGCATGAAATTCTCCGGACGACCTTCCTGGTCCGGGACGGTGAGCTTCGGCAGCGCGTGCATCCGCCGCACCCCGACCGGGTGGAGAAAAAGCGGATGAACTGGTCGGAAACTCCGGATGCGGACCAACGCCTGGCCGACCTGCTGGAAGGCGAGGCCCAAATTCCGTTCGATCTCGAAAACGGACCCCTGTTCAGGATCAAATTTGTCAGCATGCCGTCCGGCGAACGGATTGTCATCTACACCCTGCACCACATCATTGCCGACGGCTGGTCCATGCAGAACCTGCTGAATGAGCTGGCCTTGCTTTACCACGACCTGGAGCAAGGCAAGATGTCTTCCCTCCCGCCGTTGGCCATTCAGTATAAGGACTATTCGGCCTGGCTGCAGCAGCAATTGACGGGTGAAAACCTGAATACCCACCGCCAATACTGGAAAGCGCGTTTTGCCGGAGATATTCCCGTTCTCGATTTACCGGCGGATCGCCCCAGGCCTCCGGTGAAAACCTACAAGGGCGCCGGATGCAGCCTCATGATTGGAAAACAACAGCTGGATGAACTGCGGAAAACTTGCCGCAGGCAGGATCTGAGCGTGTTTATGGCCCTGATCACGGCATTCAAAGCCCTTCTGAGCCGCCTCTCGGGCCAACAGGACATTGTGGTCGGTACGTTGATCTCGGGCCGTCAACATCCGGACCTGGAACGCCAGATCGGGTATTACGCCAACACCCTGCCCCTGCGGACCACCTTTGAGCCGGAGGATACCCTCAGGCGTCTGGGGGCCCGGGTAAAGGAAACGGTACTGGAGGCATTCCGGCACGAAATCTATCCCTTTGATTACCTGGTCGATGAGGTGTCCGTACTGCGCGATATCAGCAGAACGCCGGTTTTTGACGTCATACTGACCCATCAGAAGATCGATCTTTTCAATCAGGCAACCGAACCCGGGCTTGCCGGCGGCATAGAGAACCTGTCGACGGGCGGAAACAATGCATCCAGATTCGATCTGGAATGGTATTTCACAGAATACGACGAAACACTGACCGGACATCTGGTATACAACACCGACCTTTTCGATGCTGCAACGATCAACCGCATAACCGGATATTTTGAAAAACTGCTGGAGGCTGTCGCCAGGGACGAAGACCAGCCGCTCTGGGCTGTTCCGCTGTCGGATGCGGCCGAAGACAGGCGGTGGTTAATGAAGATGAACGATACCTTTTCGCCTTGGCCGGCGGAGCGCTCCATCGTTGAATTCCTGGAGCGGCATGCGGCGCAGCGCCCCGGGTACGCGGCCGTGCGCTGCGAAGACAATTCCCTGACTTACAGCGAGCTGAATGCAACCGTCAACCGGATGGCCGGATGGCTGAAAGCGGTTCACCGCGTTCAACCGGGGGATCAGGTGGCCCTTTGCCTTCCGCGCTCCGAGTGGCTGATCGCAGGGATGCTCGCCTTATTCAAAATCAAAGCCGTTTACCTGCCTGTGGATCCTGAGTTGCCGCCCGAACGGATCCGATACATGATCGGCAAAGCCGGTGTGAAACTGGCGCTTGTTGCCGGGAATTTTCCCGAAGGCGTTTTTGATGAGATCCGGACCGCCGATATCACCACGGGCTGGCAAATTCACCCGCCTGATAATTTAACGGACAAACCGGACCGATCGGCTCCGGCCTATCTGTTGTTTACCTCCGGCTCCACCGGATTTCCGAAGGGCGCGCTGATCGGCCACGGTTCCATGCTCAATCACCTGATCGCCAAAGCGGAGGATTGCGGAATGGATGAGGATGCCGTGGTGGCCCAAACGGCGACCCAAAGTTTTGACATTTCCATCTGGCAGTCCCTGTCCGCATTGATCCACGGCGGGTGTACCGTTGTCTATCCTTCGGAGGTGGTGAAAGATCCGGTCCGGTTAATGCAGCAGGTGGACTACGATGAGATTACGGTGCTCCAGGTCGTTCCCTCCTATCTGGCCGAATTGATGGAAGCGATTGACAACTGGCAAGGGCCAAACCTGTTCAGGCGGCTCAGGTGTATGTCAACCGTGGGAGAAGCGCTGCCGTTCGCATTGACCGAAAAATGGTTCGACAAGTTCTTTTATACCAGGTTTGTGAACTCCTACGGCCCGACCGAAACGGCTGACGGCGCTACCCATCACATCATGACAACCTGCCCGCCCCGCCCGCCTGTTCCGATCGGCAAACCGGTCCGCAATTGCCGCATTTACGTCCTTGACCCTTACGGCGGCATCTGCCTTCCCGGCGTAAAAGGCGAGATCTTCATCGCCGGTGCCGGGGTCGGATTCGGGTATGTGAACGATCCGGAGAAAACAACCGCCGCGTTCG
Organism: Lewinellaceae bacterium; assembly: GCA_020636325.1. Lineage (GTDB taxonomy): Bacteria > Bacteroidota > Bacteroidia > Chitinophagales > Saprospiraceae > JACJYC01. The sequence continues at coordinate 39,437 of JACJYC010000012.1, read as the reverse complement.
TCCCGGACCCGTTCTTCCCCGGTGAAACCATGTATCGCACCGGCGATATCGGCCGGTGGACCAACGACGGGTGGCTGGAATTTGCGGGCAGGAGGGACGCACAGATCAAGCTGCGCGGACATCGGATTGAACTGGGCGAAATTGAACAGGCCCTGTACCGGATTCCCGCCGTACGGGAGGCGATCGCAGCCCTATGGGACGATCCGCATGGCGGAAAGATACTGGCGGCCTGGCTGACCCTCAAGTCAGGCGCAGAATTTGAGTCGGCTGAGTTGAAGCATTTGCTCGCAACGCATTTGCCGGCCTATATGATCCCCGGCCGCTTCATCGTACTGGACCAATTCCCCCTGACCGCCAGCGGCAAAATTGACCGCAAGGCGCTGCCGTCGCCTATACTTGAGCACAAGCCTGCCGGGTCGGAAGAAGTCGATGAGTTAACGACCGAAACCGAAAAGGCGGTGGCCGAAATCTGGAAAGAAATACTCGGCGGCCGAAGCTATTCAAGGGACGACAACTTCTTTGAGGTCGGCGGCCATTCTTTCAAAGCGATTAAAATGCAGGCCCGGTTGTTCAAGACCTTGAACATAGGTCTTTCCGTGCGCGAAATTTTCTCCTTCCCAACCATCAGGGAATTGGCTGCCCACATCGACCAAAAGAGCGCAGTTGCAGAAGAATTGCTGGCGTAACCATAAGTCCTGTCCTTGTTTCAATACACAAAAATCATAGTCATGGTAATCCGTTGCTATATTCCCGCATTGTTTCTGCTGATGAATGCCGTTGCCGGGGCGCAACCCCCGGGACCGGTCATTTCCAACGTTTCCTCAACGGTCGACGCCGCTGCCGGGGTGGCCCGCATAGATTTCGACGCCCTGGATGAAAACGAAACATCCATCGGCATCCGGTTCAGCGTCACCGACCGGCAGGGCAGATTTGTTCAACCCCAACCGGCGACCGTATCCGGGGATGTCGGACCATCCGTTGCACCCGGCCCGGGCAAGTCGATCACCTGGCGGTTCCGGGATGCGGAAATGGACCCTGATAATGCAAAATTCCGGATCGTGGTCTGGGACAAACGCCCGGTGCCGGCCGAAGAATTGCTGGCCAAGGTAGATACCGGCCGGATGAAACGGCACCTGGTGGAATTTTCCATCCTCCGCGACCATGAATCTGAAGAAGGGCAGCGAAATTTGCCCGGCATCCGGGATTCCCTTGCTGCTTTTTTGACGAGGCAGGGGGTTCAGACACTGACCCAGGACTATACCTTCGGCGGAATGACCGGCCGCAATGTGTTGGGACAAATAGAAGGTTCCGGTCCGGCGCCGGGCAAGGTCATCGCCCTTTCGCACTACGACGCGGTCCGGGATAATACAGACGATCTGGTGAATACCACCGGCGTTTCGGGTGTACTGGAGATTATGGCGGTTTTCGCCGGGTATCAAACCGAAAATACCGTAGTCGGGGCGGCATTTGATATGGCCGCCTATGAATACATCGGCAGCAATCATTATATCTATCACGGCGGATTGAAATGGGGCGAAAAGGTTTTGGGGGCATTTTACCTCGACCTGATCGGCGCCGAAGACCTGGATCCCGACCTCATCCCGCCGCTGATCCAGGATTTAGTACCCGATTACGGGAAACCCTTGCTGAAAGAGAAACAAAGAGGGAGTTTCACCGGATTGATCGCCAACCCGAATTCGTTGGCCTTGGGGTTGCTTTTCGAACGATCAGCGCATGCATTTGCACCCGGCCTTCAGGTGCTCCCGATCCGGGTGCCGGGATACGGTGAGGATGCCTTTATGTCCCAGGACGGCGACCATTCGGCGTTCTGGTATTCCAAAAACCCGGCAGTCTTCATTACAACGGGAAGAAACCGCAATCTTGAACGCGGCATGAAGGAGGATGATCCGCTCCAACGAACCAGTCTGAAGACGATGAAAGACGTCGTCAGTGCAACCGTTGCCGCCATGACGGAACTGGCCCGCCCTATGAGAACGGCTGTTTACCAGGCCAATTTTTCAAATCGCTCGGAATAAGGCCCGCCCGGGTCGAATTGTGAGGACCATAACTGCTACCTCTTCGATATGGATATTTTCAAACTCTTCAATAAAAGCAAGACCTTTTTTGCATTGATCATTGTGCTTGGGCTCGTCAACAGCGTGATGTACAGCGGTTTGCTCATCATGATCAATCAGGGACTCCGCACCGGGACCGCGGAAAGCTGGATGGACCGGCACCTCGCCTGGCTTTTCGCGGGGCTGATGGCGCTCTCGTTTTTCAGCAGGCGCTATTTTCAGAATCACCTCATCGCCTTCACCAACAACATCCTGTTCGATTTTGAACTTTCCTTGCTCGATAAGGTCCGTTTTGCCACCTTCGAGTCATTTCGGAAACTGGGGTCGCAAAAGGTTTACACGGCAATCGGCGACACCAAGGTCGTTGCGCAATTGCCCCGTTTTTTTGTCGACCTGATCAATAATGCAGTGGTAGTCGTCTGCGCCCTGGGTTATCTGCTCTGGATCTCCCCGGTTTCCTTGCTGATCGTCCTGGCCATTATGACGGGGCTCTCCATTTATTACTGGGTCAGGAACCAGTCCATTGTCCGGGACCTCAACCGGATCAGGAATATGGAAAACGATTTTTACCGCTACCTCCAGGATTTGCTGAACGGATTCAGGGAAGTGAAGATGAGTGTGGAGAAAAATGAGAACCTTTACCGGAAATTTCTCGAAAAGAACCGGCAGGAAGTCAAATCCCTGGAAACCACGACAGCCAGAAAATACCTGGACAACGAATTGTTCGGGTCTTACAGCTGGTATGTGATCCTGGGGATCGTGATCTTCCTCCTGCCCGCCTTACAGGTAGCGGACCTGGCACAGCAAACGACCTTTGTCCTGGTCATCTTGTACCTGATGGGACCGATGGCCTTTTTGATCAATTCCTTTTCCACAGCATCAAGGATGCAGATCGCATTCAATCGCCTTGGGCAATTTTATCAGGATCTGAGCGCCGTGACCGGAAGTAACAATTTCGGCAAAGAATTGAAGGTGGATGAGGTCAGGAACATTCGGCTTGAAGGGGTCACATATACCTATAAACACGACCAGTCGGGGCGCGAATTCACCCTCGGACCGATCGACCTGGAATTGGAGACCGGCCGGACCATTTTCATAATCGGTGAGAATGGGAGCGGAAAGAGCACCTTCCTCCTGTTGCTGGCAGGGTTGCTCAAACCGGATAGCGGAACCATTTATATCAACGACCACCCTGTGGATCCCGAATCCCTTCCGCATTACAGCAACTTGTTCTCTTCCATTTTTGCAGACCCTCATTTTTTCTCCGAGCAGTATTCGAATTACGATATCCGGCTGTCGCACCAGCTATGGGAGAAATTTACCGGCCTGATGCGGCTCAACGACATTGTAAAGGTGGACGGTTCCCGGAATCTGGCGAACTCCAACCTTTCGAAAGGGCAGCAAAAACGGTTGTTGATGATCTACGCCCTGATGGAAAACAAGCAATGCCTGCTGCTGGACGAATGGGCCGCAGAGCAGGACCCGGGCTACAGGGCGGTATTTTACCACCACGTCCTCGGCCATATGAAGGAATTGGGCAAGACCATCATTGCCATCACCCACGACGACCGGTATTATCATTTTGCCGACAGGCTGATCACCTTCCACGACGGCAAGTTGCTGGAAGACCGGAAAACCGATTTTACGGACGAGCCAATGCGTTATGAGAGAAACGGAATTTGATCTTTTTTGTCTGCCATTTTCAGGCGCCAGTGCATATTCCTACAAACCGTTTGCGGATCATGCGCCTTCCGGCCTCCGGTTGATCCCGCTGGAATTACCCGGACGGGGCAGGCGCCTGAGGGAGCCTCTGCTGACCGACCTCCGGCAAATGGTCGGGGATCTGCTGCCCAGGGTCCGGGCCGCCATTACGCGCCCTTATGCTGTTTACGGGCATAGCCTCGGCGCGTTGCTGGGGTTTTATCTGGTAAAGGAGCTGGTAGAAGCCGGTGAGCCGCTGCCGCTGTACCTTTTTTTCAGCGGCCGGGCCGGGCCATCCATACCCTATGAGGAAAACGAAAGGCATCTCCTGCCCAGGGACCAGTTCTTTGATAAGGTACTGGCCATGGGCGGTAGCCCTTCAGCCGTTTTTGCCGACGAGGAGATGGCGGTCTTTTTCGAGCCGATCCTGCGGGCTGACTTTTGCGCTGCCGAAACCTGCGTCTACCAAACCTCCGCACCCTTTGATATTCCGATTGATGTACTGATCGGTACGGATGAAAAGATCAGTGAGACCCAGGCGATGGCCTGGTCCAGGGAAACAAACGCAGGCGTTGAAGTCCTTGAATTTCCCGGCAATCATTTTTTCATTTTTGACCATAGCGAAGCCATCATGCAACATATATCATCCAGGCTCCGGTACTGCAGTCAGGTTGTCTGAAGCTTTCGCCTCCCACCATTAAAGCTGAAAATCATGAAAATCACCATGCTGAAGATAGCGGCGTTGGCCTGCATGTTCGCAGCCGCATCACAGATAAACGGCCAGATCCCTTCGGATAACCCGTATGCCGCAGCTTTTCCCGAAACCGGAAAACACTGGACCTCCAGGATAAAATGGAACAACCGGGTTGACGCCCTGAAAGTGCCCGGCCTGGTAGCCGCCGGATCCAGGGTGGATTCTGCCAGACTGGATTCGGTCATGCAATCCTTGAGCAATGCCGGCGGCGGGGTCCTTTATTTCGAAAAGGGCCTGTATTATTTTGCCGGCAGCATACGCCTCAGAAGCGGGGTGGTTCTTCGCGGGGCCGACCCCGTGCCAGGTAAAAAGCAGCCCGATGCACCCCTCGTCTATCCCACCAGGTTTGTCTTCCCGATCATGGAGATCGACGGCAGGGGAACGGCCTCTGCTGAATCGGTAAAAGTGTTGCCCGCCGTAGCGGAACAAAAATCCATTTTTACCGGGCTTGATCCGGAAAAGAATTTCGGATTGGTCAACCTCGACATCAATCGGGCCGTCATCAATTTACGCAACGCCCCCTTGGGGCAACCTGTCGATCAATTGAAGACAAAGGAACTGCACAGTCGTGTGCTGTTGCTCGGATTGCACCTCAACAATGCGGCCGTACCGGATCCGTCCATCCCGACCGCCGTGCAATCGGCAGCGGGCCACGACTGGCAACGATGGCCCTGGAAACTGGCCGGGACCATCAACCTTACCGCGGGAGCCGATGCGGTGATCGCCGGATGCCGGATCAATGACCAACCTACCGACAACTTCCGGCAAAATGATTTCATGACGGAGGACGGGATGACCTTTGACGGTTTTGACGCCAGATACAGGTTCTCCGATCACCCGGCGGTAGCCCTCAATTATCCGGCCGGACCCGCACTTAAACGGGTGAAGCACATTGAGGTCCGCGGCAACCGGTTTTTTGTATCCCGTGGCAATGACCCCGTTGTTTTTGCCGGGGAAAATGTGAAATTTATTGATAATCAGTCTGTTGAAATAGAAGAACAGGAAAATGTAGTCCTGGATGGGCGGGTGGCGTCGAATAAGAACTACAATGCCCTGTATGGAAGGGATGACCTGGCAAGACCGTTTGATTTTACCACCCGCCAAGGAGACACCATCCCTTTCAGGCTGATCGAACCGCCCAGGGTTGAAGCCGAAGAAAAATATCCGCTCATTTTGTTCCTTCACGATTATACGGGCAGGGGAGGCGACAACAGCAACCAGATGAGGCAATTCGTATGGCAATTGGCCCAACCTGAAATTCAGCGGGACCACCCCTGTTTTGTGATTGCCCCCCAATTGCCGGCCTCGGAAGAACGCTGGAAAGCCAAGTTCAATTTCGCATTCACCTGGTCCCTTCAGGCTTGCGAAGACATCATGGACCAGATCTGCGAGAAATACCCCATCGACCTTTCCAGGATCTACCTGGTCGGCATAGATATCGGCGCCGACGCCTTGTTTGATCTGGCCCTGAACGACCCCGGAAGGTATGCCGCACTGGCTTCCTTCGGGGGCTACTACCGGTTTTCCAAACAATCGGCCAGCCAGTTGTCTAAACTTCCCGTTCAACTGACCTGGGGTGAAGCCGACGAATGGATCACCCGTGAACAACGCCGCATCATGACCTTCGACCTCCGGCTCAACGGCGTTTCGGTCAAAACCAGGGAAATTCCCGCAACCGGTAAAAAATGCTGGAATCACCTGCTTGAGGACGCACCTGATTTTTTCCAATGGCTTTTCGATCAGCGGTTGCCCGCGCGCGAACGTTGACAGCTGCCTTTTTTCCTTTCCTACCTAAATGCCGAATTTATGAAACTGCATTATCCATTCTTGTTTTCAGGACTGGGATTGGCTGTTTTTCTGGCAATAGCTGCCGGAAATCCGGGGCCGGACCTGCCTGACAACCCGGTCGAACTGGGGGAATTGTTGTTCAAGGACCCTATACTGTCCGGTGATTCTACCGTAAGTTGCGCATCCTGCCACAAACCCGAGTTCGCTTTCGCCGATAATACGGCAAAAAGCATGGGCATCGGTATGGCGCACACTTTCCGAAATACGCCCAGCATTGTCTATATGACCAAAAGAACGCAGTTTTTCTGGGACGGGCGGGCGCCTTCCCTGGAAGCCCAGGCTGCAGGCCCCATTTCCAACCCCGACGAAATGGGTTCTTCGGTCGGCCTGGCGGTGAGTCGCCTGCAAAAATCGGATTTCTACCGGCGGGCTTTCAGCGCCGTTTACGATGAAGCGCCCGATTCGGTATTGATGCTGCAGGCCATCAGTGATTTTGAGCGCAGCCTGGAGGCCTATGACTCGCCTTACGACCGGTTTCTGGCAGGAGACGACAAGGCCATGAGCGAATCGGCCATCCGAGGGATGATCCTCTTTTACAGGGGCAGCACCTGCGGCATAGACGCCTGCCACTCCGGCCCCGATTTCAGTCAGGACTCTATTGTCAGTATCGGCGTTGATAACCCGGAGGATCTCGGCTTGTTCCGGCTCACCCATTCCAAAGCCGATATGGGGAAATTCAAAACGCCTTCGCTGCGCAATGTTGCGGTCACCGGACCGTATATGCACGACGGATCGGTAAAAACGTTGCGGGAAGTGGTTGAATTCTACAATGATTTCGAAAAACTCAGGAAAAGCACGGCCCATGAACGGGTCAAATTCCCCAGACCCAGCCCGCTGACCGATGCCGAAATTGACGACATCGTCGAATTCCTGAAGGCGCTGACGGACAATAAGTACCTCAGCCAGATTTGAATACTTTAATCAACTTTCTTTTCATGGAATCTATGGTATATCTCAAGCCCAACGTCGTTATCGAACCGCTGGTTGATCGCTGGTACGCGTGGTCTCACCTCATTTCTCCGGCAACCGCCGCTATGAACATCGAAGGGCGGCACCTCAAGATCATGAATTCTTTCATCCAGGCCCCGCATATCCACGCCGCCGCCGTGAAAAACCCCAAATTACTGGGCGGGCCGTTTATGGATATCCCGCCTGAAAAGGTTAAGGAGGTCGGCGAACTGAAGGAAAAAACCCTTCGGACAAAGAAGGACCAGCTTGATTTCAGCGCCGCGATCAGGGAATTGGATGCCATGCTGAAGGCCCATCCCCGCGGGCATTCGCTCGAGGAAGCCTACGGAAAAGTGCCGGACCTCCTCAAAGGGCTGGTCGAGCTGGTATACGACCTGAATAACAACCCCGGGTATCGTTTTTTTGAACCGCTGCTGTACCAAACCGGGTTTTACGATACCGGTTCGCAGAGCATTGCCTTGTGGGTGACCGAAAACGACGACAGGCCCTTCGTATTGAGCACGCCCCGCCTCGATTCCCCGGAGGTGTTGCACCTGGAGGTCCCTTTTGATCATCCGGTAATCGACAAGCTCGGCAGCATGAAGCGCAATCCCGCCCCGTTTTCAGCAATCAGGGGCATGATCGATCTCGATCCCGGGCAGGAGGAACGCTTCAGGTCCTTGTTTACCGCCGAAGTCCCGCCGGCCTACCAACGATACGAAGGGCCGAATATCCGGATGCGGTACTTCGGACACGCCTGCATCCTGATCGAGACCAGGGAGGTGAGCATCCTGGTCGACCCGCTGATCAGCTACTACGGTTATCTTCATGAGGTCGACCGGTTTTCGGACGTCGACCTTCCCGACCGGATCGATTATGTCCTGATCACCCATAACCACCAGGATCATATCCTCTTTGAAACCCTGCTGCCGCTCCGGCACAAAATCGGCAAGATCATCGTGCCGCGAACCACTTCGGGCGCTTTGCAGGACCCCAATTTAAAGCTGATGTTCCGGCATATCGGGTTCGAAAACGTGATCGAGCTGGGCGACATGGAAAAGGTGGCCTTCCGCGATTGCGACATCATGGGGATCCCGTTCATAGGGGAGCACAGCGACCTCAATATCCAGTCCAAACTCTGTTACCACGTCCGGATAGGCGATTTCAGGATCCTGTTTGTCGCGGATTCCTGCAACGTGGAAAACGCCCTTTACGAACGGATTCAAACCATAACCGGCAAGGTTGATGTACTCTTCCTGGGAATGGAATGCGACGGGGCTCCGCTTACCTGGCTCTACGGCCCCTTGCTCACGGAAGAATTGCCCAGGGACAAGGACGGCTCGCGCCGGTTGGCCGGCTCCAATTACGAACGCGGTATGGGCCTGGTGGAGATTTTTGATCCTCAGGAGGTTTATGTCTATGCCATGGGTATGGAGCCGTGGCTCAAATTCATCAGCAGCATTCAATACACCGAAACATCCAACCCCATCATCGCCTCCGGCAAACTGGTAGCGCATTGCGAGGCGCAGGGGCGGATCGCCGAACGGCTTTACGGCGAGAAAGAACTGCTCTACCAAAAGGCTGCGGGAAAGGAAAAAAAGGCCGGAATGGTCTCAAATAGCTGATTTGAGACGTCTCAATCTTTTCTGAGTCGATATCGCCCCTTCCCGCACGGTATTTTTGGACTCGAATTCATGTTATTTCAAACCGAGGAAAATGAAAAAACTAGCTTTACTTTTTACCGTTTTGATGATCGCAGCCTTCCACGCACAGGGACAGGTGGCGCCGGCCCGGTTGAAGGGCGAAGTAATTGACGAAAAGGCAGCTCCGGTTCCCTTTGCGGTGATCAAGATACTGACTTCCGATTCCACCTTACTGAAAGGCGGTATTGCAGGCGATGACGGACAATTCGAAATCGACGGGATCAAACCCGGTGCGTACCTCCTCCTTATTTCCAGCCTGGGCTTTGAGGATCTGTTCATCCCGGACCTGACCATCGCGGCTGGTGAAAACAAGTCCCTCGGCCCAATACGGCTGGAAACCCGGAATGAACAGCTCCAGGAGGTGGTCGTTACCTCCCGGCGGCCGCTGTTGCAGCAAAAACCCGATATGCTGGTCCTCAACGTGGAAGGTTCCGTGATGGCCGAAGGCAACGATGCCATGGAAATTCTGAAGATGGCGCCGGGCGTGGTGGTCAGCAGTGACGATCAGGTCAAGCTGAACAACAACTCGGGAGTGACCATTATGGTTGACGGCCGCGAAAGCAAGGTGAGCGGTCGCGACCTGGCCATGGTCCTGCATTCCATCCCGGCCAATACGATCAAGAGTATCGAGGTGATCACGAATCCTTCGGCGCGGTATGATGCCGAAGGGACCGCCGGCATCATCAACATTCGCTTGAAAAAGGACAAGAACCTGGGTACGAACGGCAGCTTTCAGGCCCGTTTCCAGAAGGACATCAATCCCAACTGGAACACCTCCCTGAACCTCAACCACCGTACGAGAAACATGAACCTGTACGGCGCCCTTGTCTTGTCAAAGGGAAAGTGGCAGGAAACCAACCTGATCGACCGGACGATCAGCCTGCCCGGGGAAGAGAAAAAGACCTTTGACCAGGAGGATGTCCACCTCGATAACTGGACCAGCCCGAATTTCAGGCTGGGCGCCGACTTCTTCCTGGGCTCCAGACATACCATCGGGGTGCTGGCATCCGGCTTCTGGTCGGATAACAACAGTGAAAACAACAGCCAGACCCTTATCCGGAATGCGCAATCGGTCATAGATTCCAGCCTCAATTCCTCCAACAGGTCGCCCGTGGACCAAAACCACAACACGGTCAACCTCAATTACCAGTATCTCGATACAATGGGGAATGAGTTCAGAATGGACGCGGATTATTATTTCTATAACCGGGACGGCCTGAGCCGGCTGCGCAACCAGCTGAAGGACCCCGCCGGCAATCCCCTGAGCAATACAGGTAACGATTACAATACCGATACCGGGATCCGCGTGTTCTCCTCGAAGGCCGATTATATCCGGTCCTTTGCCGAGAACGCCAAACTGGAGGCGGGGGTGAAATATTCCTTCGTCGATACCGACAATGACCTGTTGGTCAGCATCGTCAACGACGGCGAGAACCCCGTTGTAGACCCCGTGCAATCCAACCTGTTCGAATACAAGGAGCAAATTTATGCGGGATACCTCAACTTCAGCAAAAACGTCGGCAAGTTCGGCTTCCAGGCCGGGTTGCGGGCTGAGAATACCGTAGTGGCGGGCGTCTCAACCGGCATGACCGGCGCCCGCATCGAACGGCCCGATACTTCCTATCTGAACCTTTTTCCTTCGGCTTTCGTGACCTACGAATTGAACCCCAACAACCAGGTCCGGTTGTCATTCAGCCGACGGATCACCAGGCCGAACTACCAGGCCATGAATCCCTTTGAGTTCTTTCTGGATCAGTTCACCAGCCAGAAAGGGAATCCTTACCTCCAACCCCAATATACCAACAGCTTTGACCTGACGTATACCCTGATGCAGGCGGCCAACTTTTCGCTGTCCTATGCGCGTACCAACAACGTTTTTGAGGAGGTCACCCATCAGGAGGGGCAAAAAACGTACATCACCACTGAGAATGTGGGTGTCAACGATAATTTCAGCCTGAACATCAGTCTGCCGGCCCCCATTATGCAATGGTGGTTCGTTTATACCTGGATCGGGCCATATTACAGCCATTACTCCGGGGTATTGCAGGAAGGATCCTACACCGCCAGGCAATGGGGGGTCAACGGCTATATGAGCCATAACTTCAACCTGAAAGCCTGGAACCTGGAATTATCCGGCTTTTTCAATTCCGCTACCAAACGTGTCATCTTCAATGACCGCAGCTCGGGCAGTTTCAACATGGCCCTGGGCAGAAAGGTCCTCGGGGGCAACGGCTACCTCAAGGCTGGTTTCAACGATATTTTCGGAACCCAGCGCTGGAAAAGCCAGGTCAATTTCGGACCCATGGACTTTAATGTGCTCCGTACCTGGGAAAGTCAGCAGTTCATGGTCAATTTCAGCTGGAACTTCGGGAACAAGAACGTAAAAGCCGAACGCAAACGCGATGGCGCCAGCCAGGACGAACAAAACAGGATCGGTAAATAATGCTGCCGGGATGACCCCGGAAGCCAAATGAAAACAAAATAAAATTTTATGAAAAAGCAGATTTTGGTAATGCTCGCAGCGCTGACCTTTCTGGCGGCCCTGCCGGCCCAATCCTCGGGCCTGGTCAAAGGAGACGGCAATATCCAGACCTCGAAAAGGTCGATGGGGATTTTTACTGCCGTGTCGGTGAATTTCCCCGCCGAAGTAGAAGTGGTTTGCAAAAGCTTTCCATTTCTGGAGATCACCACCGACAAGAATATCCTGGACAAAATCGAGGTATCCGAATCCGGGGGGGAGCTGTCGATCTCCCAGCAAGGCTGGATTGAACCTTCCAAAGGGGTTTCGATCAAGATCGGCGCTGCCTACATCGATCACCTGGAAACCGGCGGTTATGGGAATTATACCGTCACGGGCATCGACGTTTCCGCCTTCAACCTGGTCAACCCTGTCGGGAAAGTGACCCTGAAAGGCAAAGCGGGCGAATTGAATGTCAACCTGGCTACCGGTTCGGTGGACGCCGCCGGCCTGATCGCGGGGAAAGCCCTGGTCCAGATCTCGAGTTGGGGTACGGCCAAAATATACGCAACGGAAAGCGTCGGCGGCTATGTGACCGGCCGGGGAAAGGTGGAGATATCCGGCAACCCGCCCAAAATTGACCTCAATACGTCCGAAGGCGTGGTGCAGCAGGCCTCGGGCAATGCAGACGCGGCGGCGCCCGCTATTCAGTACGTCAATGTAAAGGTGCGCAATAACCGGATGTCGGGAGTGGATGTCGTGATCCAGGGGCCGGAGGAACGAAGGTTCAGTTACGGGACCAGTTTCATGGGATTTCAGGGCAAGAAAGAGTATTTTCCGGTTGGCACGGAGATCTATGAAGTGGACAAATCCGGCGAAAAAACCCGGATGCTGGTAAGAATCGAGGCGGCCTCCGATGGAAAAACCGTAAATTTGTTCAGGTAAACAATGCTCGCTGCCGGGTTGGGAAAAAATGTCCAACGGTCCGGATACAAGATAATTGCCTTTTATGTGGTTGGCCGTTACCTTCAATATCTATTCCGTCGCCTTGCTGATCGGGTCTTTTCAGGGGATGGTTTTCGGTACGCTCTCCCTGATCCGGGGCATCCGGCAGAATCGATTGTCTGACCGGTTGTTCAGCCTGTTGCTGTTTTTGATGATCCTGCTGATATCGCCTTATACCCTGGGGTTTATGGGCATCAATATCATGTGGGACGAACTGTTGTTTTTTCCATATGACCCCGGGTTGCTGATCGGGCCGGTCCTGTACTTTTACCTGGTCAGCAAAACCAACGAGGATTTCGGTTTCCGGCTCGGGCATATCCGGCATCTGATTCCCTTCGGGGTGTATTTTTTCTACCATCTGGCGGTTTTTTTCAAGGGGAAGGCCTTTGTCCAATATTGGATTTCCAACATTGACCTTCCGTTTGTTTATCCGTTTTTTCAACTTGCGACCCTGGTTTCAAATTACGTCTATCTGTTCATGGCCATCCGGCATTATCACAGGTACAGGGACTGGATCGAAACCGCCTATTCCAATACCCATGAGATCCGGCTGGACTGGTATCGAAACTACCTTTACCTGCTCTCCTTCGGCATCACGCTTGCCTGGGTTTTCAACGCGTTGAACAGCTTCGGCGTCAACCTCAGCTTTACCCAGAACTGGTGGGAGTATTTCTTCCTGGCTGTGCTGCTCTACATCATCGGCCAGCAGGGCTACTTCCAGCCCCGTACCATATACCTGCATTACGAACCCAAAGAAAAAACCGGAAACGGCGCCGAACTTCCTTCCGGAGAACTGGAGTTGTGGAAGGAACGGATCGGGCTGGCGATGGAAAAAGACAAGGTCTACCTCAACCCCGAACTCACGGTCCGGGAGGTGGCATCCAAACTCAATACCTCCGCAAGCCTGGTCTCCAACGTGATCAATACCGGTTTTGGAAAGAACTTCAATCAATACGTCAACGACTTCCGGGTAGAAGCCTTCAAGGAGGCCGTCGCCAACCCGGAAAACGATCGGTTTAACCTGTTATCCATTGCACTGGACTGCGGTTTCAATTCCAAGGCAACCTTTAACCGGGTTTTCAAAAACGCTACCGGACTTTCACCGAAAGACTTTATTGACCAATCTCAGGAGCGGTAGGGGAACTCCCTGCGTTCTGCGCATTTATTCATCATTACTTCCCATTTTCCGGTCTTTTGCCAAGCCCGAGAAGCATAATCCGTTCTTATGCAAAAGGAATTCGTGTACACAACCCACGACGCAGGGGTGAAAAGCGTTCACCTGGGTGTTTTCCCCGCTGTCGGAAGATACTTCATTAAAAAAATGGAATATTCCGGGCCAGGCGTGTTTCGGGCTGAGGTCGACCTGCCGATGGGCAAATCCTTTTTTCACTTCTTTGAAAATGAGAATTTCATATCGCCCATGCCGGCGTTCAGTCAGGCAAGCGAGGGGCAGGATGCTTTGAACCGGACCCCGGTGCTGCTCAAATCAAAATTTTTCTGTCCCCTGGAATTCGGCCGCCATCCCCGGTTCATCAATTACCTGGGCGACGGGAATTGGGAACTCAAGGCCATCACGCACCATAGCTGGATCGAGCGGCTTTATTGGGTTTCTCCCGAAGAATCCAGGCCCTTCAGGCTTTGTTATACCCATAAAAACAAAAAATACTGGCGCCTCCGCTTCAGGTCGGAAGGCGCAGTGACTTTTCTGCTCCGCTTCGAAGGCGGGGACCGCCCCGCCCGGTATCAACACCTGAGCGGAGCAAGGCGGGCCGATCCCGATTTTTCAGATGCCTTTTCGGCCGACGCGAAAAAAGCCGGTCAACCCGCTGATCCGGGGCTCAACGCCGGGTACCAGATCTATCCGGATGCCTTCCACCGTTCGCCGGGGTACCGGCTATCCGGAAACTTACAGCCCTGGGGAAGCCCGCCCGCTCATTATACTTTTTTCGGCGGCAACCTGTTGGGTATCGAGGAAAAATTGCCCTATCTGGCCGACCTCGGGATCGATTTCATCTACCTCAATCCCATTTTTTATGCCAAGGACGCCCACCGGTACAACTGCTCCGATTACAGGCTGGTTGACCCCGTATGCGGTACCAATCAGCAGTTTGGCAACCTGGTCGGCAAAGCCCATGAAATGGGCATAAAAGTGATCCTGGATATTTCCGTCAATCATTGCGGAACTGAATTGCCACAGTTCCGGGACATCCTGGAGAAGCAGGAGGAATCGCGTTACTGCGACTGGTTTTTTATCCGGAAATTCCCGGTCAGCGTGGAAGATATTCACAACTACCAATCCTGGAACGGATACAAGGAAATGCCCTTATTCAACCTGGATAACCCTGAAGTCCGCAGTTTCCTGCTGGACACCATCCGCTATTGGATGGAAAATTACCAGGTAGACGGTTGGCGCCTTGACGTGTGCACGGAGGCTCCGCCCGACCTGCTCAGGGAGATCACCGAAACCGTCAGGTCTCTGGCGCCCGACGGGTTGATATTGGGGGAGTGCTGGTATAACCTGAATGCAGCCCAGGCGCTTGAAAAAGGGCAATTGTCCGGAATCACCAATTTCTCCCTCTACTGGGACGCCCTGATTCCCTTTTTCGCCGACCGTAGTATTTCGGTTGCCGAATTGGCCGATCGATTCATGGAGATCTACTGGCTGTTGCCGACCCTCCAGGCATCCGATTCCTGGAATTTCCTGGGAAACCACGATACCCCGCGGTTCAATTCCCTGCTCGGAAACAAGGACCAGTTTTTACCTGCGCTGGCCCTGAGTTTCATCCTTCCCGGTACGCCGGTCATTTACTACGGGGATGAACTAGGTATGGAAGGCTTGCACGACCCCGAAAACAGGGCCTGCATGGACTGGCCGAAAGTGCCGGGCAAAAGTGAGATGATCGGCGAGATCAGAAATTGGATCCGGCTGAGGAAATCGTTTCCGGCCGTCTTCAGAATAGGCGCACTTTCCGTGTTTCATACCGGAGAAACGGCAGGCACCCTCGGAGT
The DNA here is from genome assembly GCA_020636325.1 of Lewinellaceae bacterium. Lineage (GTDB taxonomy): Bacteria > Bacteroidota > Bacteroidia > Chitinophagales > Saprospiraceae > JACJYC01. Next base: position 23,936 of record JACJYC010000012.1, on the reverse strand, counting down.
AGCCAGGAAATTGGGGAAAGTGATGTTGCTTTTCTATTTCAATTTTGGCCGCAACCGGGTCGCATTGCCCATACCGGAAGAAACCCTGAACGGGCTCACGGATCCTTTTACCGGTCAGCCCCATACGGGCAGGGCTTGTTTCCTGCCTCCTTTTACGGCCAAAGCCCTCTTATATCAAACCATGTCCTGATGAAAAAAGAAAAGATCCTTGTTCATCTCACTTCCGAGGTCGCGCCCTTCTACAAGCGAGGCGGTCTGGCTGATGTCGTCGGCAGCTTGCCGTATAACCTTGGTGCGGAGTACGATAATATCGTCATCTCCTTCTTTTATCAGCATAGGATGAACCACCTTGAGGACGTACCCAGACAGGAATTTTTCATGGAGATCCACGGCGTGGACTATCGCTGTTATTATTACAAAGTGATAAAGGGCGAGGTTACATTCTATTTTCTCAACCTGGAAGACGAAAATATTTTCAGCGATTCGGAGGCGGGAAATTCGAATAAGCCCGTAAACGGCGACGCGCCGTATGTGGCCGCCATCCCGATCATGGCCTATTTTTATTTTGCCAAAGCCTTTCTCACCATGATCCGGATGCTGGACATCTCTTTCGAATTCCTGATCCTTCACGACTGGCATGTTTGCGGGATCTTCGGCTTTCCCGAACAATTGGACCAGCTCAAAAAAAAGCAATCGTTTCTTTCCATGCTCCTGATTCACAATTTCGAGTTCCAGGGCGATATCCTTCCGGATGTATTTTCCTGTATGGATCCCGAAACTAAAGAGCGGGTAGATGCGGTAAACAGGAAATTCGGGTCGGTCACCTTGCTCAGCCTGGGGCTTGAGTACGCCGATATCGTCTCTACGGTCAGCGAAAATTATGCCCGTGAGCTGGGCGAAAAACACCTCCCGCACAGCGGTTTCAAGTTTCTGGAAGGCAAGGAAAAAAAAATTAAAAGCCTGCCGAACGGCGTGGACCGCGGCCTCTGGCACCCCGCCACTAGCCCGCATCTGGTGTTGAACTACGATGAAAATACGGCCCATGCCAAGGATTTTTACAAAAAACAGCTTTGCCTGGATGCCGGATTTGCATCTGACCAGGCGCCGGTCCTGCTGTTCATGGCCAGGTTGACCCACCAGAAAGGGATCTCCTTTCTTCTCGACTTTCGCGAACAGGCGGAGAAAGCCTTTTGCGATCTGGAAAATGTGCTGCGCACAGGCGTCAACCTGGTGGTATTCGGCAATCCCGGCGGCGGCCTTTCCGGAAGAATTCACAAATACTTCCTTCAGGCCGGTGAAGAATTCAAAGGCCGGTTTTATTACGACTGGAAATATTCCGATGAAAAAGCCCACCAGATGCTCGCAGGTGCTGACATGCTGCTGGCGCCTTCCCTGTTCGAACCCTGCGGACTGGTCCAGCTCTATGCCATGTCCTTCGGCGCCGTTCCGCTGGTTCGCCCGACCGGCGGACTGAAAGATACCGTAATTGACTTTTATGCACAACCTGACCAGGCAACGGGGTTTCATATCCCCGGGTATACGCGCGAAGGTCTGGTCTCCGCCATTCAAACAGCGGCAGACCTGTATTCCCATCAGCGAGAGGCCTGGGATCAGCTTCGTATAAGAGGCATGCTGACCGACTGGTCGTGGAACCGCATGAACAGTGCCTATGACCGCCTGTTCAGGATGGTCCGTTCAAACACGCTGTATATTTAAAACAAGCCTATGCAACCCGCCGATAAAGTAGAAAATAATACCGCCGCAGGGCGCCTGATCTTCCTCGGGGAGATCCCCAAAGTGCCCGATGCCGGCCATTATGCGCTTTCACAGGCCCAGATGGGCAACTGGCTGATGAACCGGTTCCTGCCGGATCCGGGGCCTTTCAATTCCTGGTTCACGGAAGAAGTGCCCGTCCTGGACCCGGATCTGGCTGTAAGGGCGGTGATGGAAGTAATCCGCCGCCATGAGATATTCCGGACGACATTCGGGGAAATCGACGGCGAGCCGGGACAAGTGGTTCATCCGGCGGAAAAATTCGCAGGCGCTGTCACCAAAATTAAAAGTCCCGAAAAAGTAGCCGATTGCGTCAAGGCGCTTGAATCGGAAGCCCGGGACCATCGCTTTGACTTCCGCACAGGCCCCCTTTTCTATGTGAAAATTGTGGAAGCGGCCGGGGGCTTTGTCGTACTTTTCAATATGCACCACGTGTTGACCGATGCCTGGTCCAACAACATCATCAGGCAGGAACTGTATTCGGCCTATCAGGTCCTGGTCAGTGCAAATGCCGATCCCTTGCCGGAACCGCCTGTCCAATTCAGGGATTTTTCGGCGTGGCATCGCGCGTTGTATACCGGGATGCTGCCCGAAGCATTCCGCCGGTACTGGTTCCGGTTTTCCGGTTCCCGCATCCCGGATTCCGACCTGACGGAATTGTTCAGCGGATCAAAACGGCCATCGGACTCCTATGAAGGGGAATTGATCGCCCAGCTTCGGGCGCACCTCAAGCCGATGGAGGCCCGGTATGAGCGCATGTTCCTGGGCGTGATCGGCAAGGTCGAAATGAAAGAGAGCGGCGTCTATTATTTTGCTGTCCCCCATGGCGTACTTCGCCGGCTCAAAACGCTGGCGGGGGCGGGCGGGTTCAGCCTTTTTCAACTCCTGATCGGGTCGCTGCACCTGACCGTATTTCACCTGACCGGGAACCCGGATTCGGTGATCGGGGTCAATATGGCCATGCGGAATAACGACGCCCTGCGGAATATGATCGGCTTCATGGTGAATACCGTCCTGGTCCGCAATTTGGTTCAAACGGGTGATTCCACCCTGGAAAACCTCTCCAGGATGGCCTGGGACACTATGGAAGCCTTTGATTTCGGATTTTATCCCTTTGAAAGAGTCCTCAAAGACCTGGATCTGCCTTTTTCCGCCGTCAGCAAGATCTTCGTCAATATGCCAAATACAACCGAGGACCAAATGACCTTCATCCGGGATTTTGCCGGAAAACACCTGGAAGGTGGCCGTCACATCGGGTATTTTGACCTGGATCTGCACATAGTGGAAGAAAAAAACGGCATAAAGATCTATTGTGAATACAAAAAACACCTGTTCAGACCGCAACAGATCGCATTCTGGGCGGAGGTCTGGACAGAACTCCTGCGGAGAATCGGAGAAGACGCAGAACAACTGCCGGCCGAGCTGTTTGCAGGACTGCCTACTCCTCCGCCCGACCTTTAGAAATTGTTTCCACGCCAAAAATCAAGATCATGAAACAACTTGCCGCTTTAATGCAATTCATTTTCCTGCTGATCGTATCGCACGCCGCACCACTATCCGGGCAGGCATCTCTGACCGATATCCCTCCGACTGTCTCTAATCCGGACAAAGAAATTCCGGAATTGATGGCGCAATACAGGATACCCGGAGCTGCCGTTGAATTTATTCGCGCCGGGGAAATAGCCTATTCAGGCCTGTTCGGCGTAAGGAGCATCGATACCCGTGGACCGGTCGATGAATCAACGGTTTTTGCATCGGCAGACCTAAGCAAGCCTGTTTTTGCCTTTCTGGTGATGAAATTGGCGGAAGCAGGGACCATCGACCTCGATATGCCCCTTTATGCCTACCTGGAAAACAGGGCGCTGGCGAGCCAGGAATTGTATAAGCTCATCACGGCCAGGATGGTGCTCACCCATACGTCAGGCCTGCCGGTCTGGCGGTCAGGGCCCCTTAATCTTCAATTCACCCCCGGTCAGGGATTCCAGTATTCCTCCGAAGGTTTTCTGTATCTCATGCAGGTGGTAGAGAAGCTTACCGGAAAACCGCTGGACGAATTGGCCGGAGAGCTGGTATTCAAACCGCTCGGCATGTCGCATTCGGGTTTTGTTTGGCAGGATAAGTTCGACAAAGACATGGCCTATGCGCATGATTATCTCGGACGTGCTCTGCCAGGATTCCGATCGGTGAACGCGCATGCAGGTGTTTCGCTGTACACCACCTGTTCGGATTATGCTCGTTTTGTAATGGCCCTGATGGACCGGAAAGGGCTCAAAGAAGAGGGTTTCAAGGCGTTTTTTGACCCACAAATGGACCTGTTAGAGATTCCGGAAATGAACGGTAAGATCAGCTGGGCGCTCGGCCTCGGGGTCCAGCAAATAGGTGATCGCCGGCTTTACTGGCACTGGGGCGATTTCGGTAATTATACATCCTACCTGATCTTTGATCCCGAAACCAGGGAAGGCCTGGTTTACCTGACCAATTCCTCCAACGGTCTTGACCTCAGCGATGATTTCATCCGTATGTCGATGGGAATCCGGCAATTGCCGGTCAGGGGGCTGATCCAGGACCCTGTGGAGCAAGCCGTGGCTGGCCTGGTAAGCAGCCTGAACGGGGCCGAAGATCTTTCAAAAGTCCTCCTGCCGTTTCTCAAACAGGGTAAAGAGGCGCTGGATACCGAAAAATTACCGTTTGAGGTCGTTTCCCGGGCCGGTAACGGATTACTGGACCTCGGAAGAACGCAAACGGCCAGGAAACTCCTCAAACTCAACCTGCAGGCCCATCCTGAGAACCCCGCAGCCTGGCGGGACTTCGGGTTCGCCTGTATGCTGGACGGAGATCCGGCTGAAGCGGTTCAGGCTTTTAAACGAACCTTGGAACTCCAACCCGACTACCCTGAGGTTGACGGCCTGATCGGGAGACTGACCGGAAAAGCGGCCGGCAATACCCTGTTCAGGTTGAATGACTACCCCAATGCCCGTTTTGTGGCGGTAGCAGGCGAATTCAACCAATGGAATGCCCGTTCCCTGCCCTGCGTACGCGAAAACGGCAGTTGGGTTTGCCCGGTTGACATCAAGCCCGGGACCTACCTCTATAAATTTGTGGTTGACGGGGTTTGGGTACTGGACCCTGATAATGAGCGTTCGGTCCATTCGGATCACTACCATAATTCGCAAATCGAAATCAAATGACGCCAACCCCCTGACCGGTGAACACCCAATATGCCGATGACCCCCGGAATGTAAAGACTGAAAATAAATAAAAAAATGATTATCAGTATTTTGTATTTTTATTTGCAAGGCCTCTTCCTCCCCGGGCTGCCGTTGCAATCCGGCCGGGCGCCTGTGGATTCGGGCCGGCTCGTTGTTTTTTACAATCCGGATTCCGATCGGGATTTCGCGGCGCAATGCCTGCCTTTGCTGAGGGCTTATTCCTCAGACAAAGGAATCCCGTTATTGGAAAAATCCCCTTCAGAAGGGATCCCCGCTGAACTCACTACAACCCCTGTGCTGGTTTGGCAGACCGACCGCGGGCGCTCTGTTTATTCAGGCAGATACGCCGAATTCGGCACCATAGAGAATTTTATACGGATTTTTCGCTCCCTGCCCCAGCAAACCGGAGAATGGAAGGAAGACGATCCCCTGGTCTGGTCCAATGGACGGGCGCAAACCGCCGTCAAACTCAAGGTAACAGACCTGACTGGGTACCCACCGTCGGCATTTGATCAGCAGGCATTTCGAAAGGCGGCGATGAACGCCATACAGAAAGGGTTGAAAGATTACAAGCAGTTGCCGTCAGCTGTATTTCAGCGCACCGACCGGCGATTTTACCTGGACTTCCACCCTTATCTGGATCAGGCGGGCAAAGTATTCCTCTCCACAGAAATTTATTCCCAGTTTGATTGCATGCATCCCGTAGCATCCTGGCTCAAGGAGCCCTTTACCGGGACAATGGAAGACTATGAAGGGCTGTTCGAACGGACGGCCGGTCAGATGGCCCAGGCGGTTGCCGATATCATGGAACACTCCGAACTCGGAGATGCCTTTACCCCGGTCCCCGCAACAGCGCCGGTTGTTACCTGGGACGATCTTGGATTGGGGTTGCCGCAGACTGACAATACTCAGGCCCAGGCGGAGCTGATAACCCGCAATATCGGAGAAAAATGGCGGATACTGGGTCCCGCGGACCCGGAAACGCCAACGCTCCAGTTTCGCTTTGGAGAACCGCTTGACCGGTATGCAGGGGAGTTTTCAGGGGTGAAGGGCGAATTAATGCTTGGCAAGGATCATGGGATCCGGCAAGGGACTTTTGAGGTGGAAACTTCCTCCCTGACCATGGGCGGCCGCGATCTGACGGAAAAAGTGTTGAAAAAATACATCAAAGCCTCCCGATTCCCCGGCGCCAGATTCACCTTCGGCGGACTTCAGCAGTTACCCCCCATTCAAACAGGCCGGGAAACCCTCATGGTGATCCCGGGGGAATTTGTCCTGATGAACCGGAAAAAGAAGGTGGACATCAATGCGCGGATCTTGCCGGTATTATCCGGCGGCAACGAATTGCTGTTGTGGGTGCAGGCGGAATTTTCGCTGAACATTACCCGGGATTTTGGAATAGAAGGCCCGGATGGCCCTGCGCCGGCACGGGAAACGATGATTTTTTTCGCGAGCTTCTTTATGGAACAAGTGAACGGCTAATATTACCATAACCAATAATGAGAGGATTATGAAAACGATTATCATGCTCGCTTTTGCATCCGTTACCGCCTGGTTGAGCCTCCGGGACCAATCGGAAAAACCGCCCTTTCCGACCCCGCCGGGGACCATTGAATTCATAGCGGATGCAGGGTCTCCCCAGGTATTCACATTTGAAGATTGGTCTTTTAAAAAAGTGGAATACACGGAAGGCAAAGTGGAAGACATTCAGGTAGAACTGGCCATCAGGACGAGTTCTTTGTCCACTGGTTGGAAAGAACTTGAAAAGAATGTCCGGAAGAAAAAAGAGTACTTTTTCGTGAAGAAATTCCCGGAGGCTACCGTGACGATCAATGGCGCCGAACCGGCCGGGGAGAATCAGTTTAAGACCCAGGCCGTTTTTACGATCAAGGGGATTTCCAGGCCGGTTGAGCTGACTTTTACTTTGGAAGGCAGGCACGTAAAGGGTAGCGGCTCATTGAACCGGAGAATTTTTGATTTCACGGATGAAGGACCCAAAGACGAGATTCCTTTAACATTTGAAGCAGATTTACCCGAATAAGGGTTAGCGCTATTTCGACCAATTTTGAAAGCGGGGCGCCAGGGTGGGGTCCTGCTTTTTTTATACCCGGAAATTCGACATTACGCCGCCTTGAATTCACCCGGTCGGGTGGGTCCCGATTGACATATCGTCCTTATATTTGGATCTTTTAAGACACCGGACGGTTCTGCCAACAACTGGCGGCCGTTTCGGTCAATGCAAAATTTCAAAAACGCTATGTTGAAATCCAAAATCCTTTGTTGTTTTTTCACGGTAGGCGCAGTGGGTATATTCGCCCAAACCGACCTTCAACCCCAATGGTTGGAAGTACCCGTAAATGAAGAATTCACGGTGCAAGGCAACCTCTCCGAAGGCGCCCCGATGGAAGACCTTTCCTGGGCCTGGAACAGCTCTGTCGCCTGCTTTCCGGCCACCCAGGCGCGCAAATTTACCGGCAACCACGTCCTCTACGCCCTTGACCTTCCCGACCATTCCGAAATGGAGATCAAGGTCGTACCCGCGGATAAAAGCGCCAATTTCAGCTTGTATGCCTACGAAGTGGGCCAGGTAGCGGCCAACAATACCGTACCCCGCCTGAGCAGCTGCATCCGTTGCGAAGCTGACCACAAGTGGGATTACAAGGTTCGCGGCAAAACCCAGGACCATACCCGGTCGGTACACGATATCCTGGCCATCAACAATCCTTATCAGGTGGTTATCGGGGTTGTGGGCGCGGAAGGGTTGAAGGAGGGGGCTTATACGTTGGTGTTGAAGATTAGGCGGTAGGGGAGGGGGAGAGGGTGAGAGGGAGAGAGGGTGAGAGAGGGTGAGAGGGTGCAACCTTCAGGGGGGTGCAGGTGTCGTTACCTTCAATTATAGTCGGCTGAAATGGTATTGTACGGCAGTGTGCTTTTGCTCTTGCTCGGCGGCATTCAGGGCCTCCTGTTGGGGCTGTTGTTGCTGCAACGGAAGGCCTGGTTTCGGGCATATCTGTTCCTGGTCCTGTACCTGGCCGTCATGCTGGGCCAGATCGGCTTCAAGCTCCTGGATAAGTGGTGGTTGATGAACCATTTGCTGATCACGTATAACATCAGCTATAAGTTGCCGCTGCTGTACGGCCCCCTGGTATGGCTGTTCGTCCGGTATCTCGCCGATGAGAACCATCCGCCGAGACTTCCCGCACTCCATTTTCTGCCGTTTCTGGGCGGAGCTTTGAGCATTTCGCTCGGCTTTTTCAACGGGATCCATTTCCCCTGGTACGATCTGCTGTACAGGGGATGGTCCGGCATGTCTGTACAGCTGGCCGTTATTGCGGTCTACCATTATTTCGCGCTTCGGCTCACCGGCCGCCGCCTGGCAAAGGGAGATGCCGGGCGTCAGGTGCTTTGGCAATGGGTCCGTCGGTTCGTCGTGCTGTCATGGGGCGTCACCTCGGCGGTCAGTTGCCTGTTGACGCTGCTGCACGAGACCTACCCCCGATATGCCGCGCTCCGGTTCGGATTCGCGCTGCTCACCTTTTTCATCTATTGGGTGAGTTATTGGGTCATGAGATCGCCCCGGCTCTTTGGCGTAAATGATTCCCTTGCAGACCACCGGGAGCCGGAGAAAAAATACGCCAGGTCGACCCTGAAAGCGGAAGAAGCCGAACGGATTGCCGACGCTTTATCCGGCCTGATGGACCGGGAAAAGATCTACACCGACCCCGACCTGACCATCGAAAAACTCGCCGCCAGGCTGGATACCAACCGCCATAATCTGTCGCAGGTGCTGAACGAACGCCTCCAGCTTTCCTATTTCGACTACATCAACAACCTCCGGGTGGAAGAGGCCGGTAAAATGCTCGGCTCGCCCCTCGGTCGCCGGCTCAAGATCGCGGACATCGCCTACGACGCCGGCTTCAACTCTCTGTCCGTTTTCAATGACGCCTTCAAGAAGATAACCGGCCGTACCCCGTCTGAATTCCGCAGAGCAGCGCAAAAAAACGGTAAAATTGTCCCGGATCGATCGGTTCGGTAGTCTTTGCGCGTTTTGACGCCTACCATTGCTGAAAAATCCGACTGACATGAAAACCTTCTTTTTTTGCCTCGCGCTGGCCAATGCCGTTCTGGTTGCGGCCCAGCCTTCCGAACCCCTTTCCCCTGCGGATCAGCTGAATTTCGGGGTTGTACTCGAACATCCGGATATGGAAAAGGTGGCCCTGAAACCGGGTGTGACCTACCTGAAAACCGATAACGGCAACCTCGACCTGGACATCTACCTGCCGCCGGGCATGGCTGCCGATGAAAAAAGGCCGGCCGTGGTATTCCTCAACGCGATCGGGGACCGCCCGGGCGCCAGAAAACTGAAGAGCTGGGGTGTTTACGCTACCTGGCCCCGGCTGGTGGCCGCCAACGGGTATATCGGCATTTCGATGGACTGCGACCCCAACCATGTGATGGAATCCATAAAGGGTGTGTTTGACTTTCTGGCGGCAAAAGGCGCGCAGTTCCAGATCGATGCCGGTCGCCTGGGGGTATACGCCGCTTCCGCCAACGTGGGCAACGCACTGAACTACCTCATGGGCGAAGAGGCCTATGACGGCATCAAGGCCGCCGTGTTGTACTACGGCGCTTACGGCAGCGGCCCCTACCGCAAGGACCTGCCGGTCTATTTCGTGGTGGCCGAGAGCGACGTCCGCCAGGACAATTACGACGAAATCTGGAAACAGGTCCTCCTCAACAAGGCCCCCTGGACCATCCGCATGGGGTCGGGTATGCCGCATGCCTTCGATACCTACACCGATACCGATGAGGCCCGCAGGATACTGAAAGAGACCCTGTCCTTCTGGAAAAACGAACTCGACCCCGTCCCGCCGCACCACCTGGATTACAAGGACGGCCGGGCCATGATGACCGCATTGCGCTACGATCGCGACCGGGCGTTGCCCCTCCTGGCCGATATGGCCAAAAAGTACCCAAAGGACGTCCAGACCCTTAACCTTTACGCCGGAGAGCTCATGCGCGCCAACCGGTACAAAGAAGCCGAACAGGTATACGACAACCTGCTGGCACTTGATCCGAAAAATACCGCCGCGGTAACCGGCAAGATCATCGTTGATTACGCAGGCGGGAACCAGGAAAAAGCCGAGACCGACCTGAAGGCTGCTGTCAAAGCCGGCCTGATGGACCGCGCTTCGTATACCAGCCTGGGGTATTCCCTGTTGGTGCTGGACAAAAACCGGGAAGCTGCCGGATTCTACGAGAAAGCCCTGGCCATGGGCCCGAACGGCGGCGATTACTACAACCTGGGATGCGCTTACGCCAAAATGAGTAATGTCGATAAAGCCATGGAAGCCCTGGAACAGGCCGTCCAATACGGATACCGCAACCGGCAGTCATACGAACACGACCCGGACCTGGATTCCTTGCGATCGGATGCGCGATTTACGGCGTTGGTGAAGGCCTTGGAATGACCCTAAGGTTGAATTAAAGACGACCATCAGGTATTTGTCCGGCCCCTATGACTGCCGTCTGCTCCTCTGAAAACGGACTTTCCAGCAACCGTGCATTGAAATGCTGCGACCGGAACAGATCGCCGATATAGTGCATCCGGTCGGGCAGGTCGGCCCAGTCTATTGCGCCGGTGTCGATCAGGCTGTCCGGGGTGGGATCAATCCGTTGGAGCAAAGCCGCCAATTCCGGGTTGGATACCTGCTGCAACGCTTCGGGAAAGGCGCCATTGAGGTCCTTGCCCAGGCGCAGGCTTTGCCCTTCCGGCATACCCAGCACCATCAGGTGTTTGGTGAGCAAGAGGCGGACCTTTTTACGGGCCCTCGCGATCAACCGTTCAAGCGCGCGGTCGATTTCGAGCGGCCGGCCGATGAATCGCATAATGGGAAAGACCAGCTGAAGAATCCATCCCCGGTATGGAAATAAACTTGCCAGCACACTGCTGGTGAGCTCTCCGGCAGCGGGAATGGCCGCATCCAATCCGGCGGCGATCTCGGGCTGCAGGCGGTTCTGCTCGTGAAAGCCGATCTCGAGATTGGCCAGCAGCATGAGCTCGGCTTTTTGTTTTCCATCCGGCTCGAAAAGGGCGGTATAATACCGGCGGAAGGCCTGTCGGAGGTATTGCTGGCCGTCGGGCGGATCACCGGGGCGGAGGCTATTGCAAAAGGCGTTGATCTGGTCTTCATCGAAAGCCGGGTCGTCGCCGCACTCGGTCAGAAACCGGGCGAATTCGCGGCCGATCTCGGCAAACACTTTCCGGTTGCCGCGGCTCACCGCTTCGGCGGACCGGTCCTGGATCCGGACGGGGTCGAACAACTCCCATATCTTTTCTACCATGGCGGGGTCTTCGCCGAGCAGGTCCGGATCGAGGTCTTCAAATCCCCGTTCGCCGCCGGTTTGCGGTTGGATGAGCCGTTCGAGCGCCCGGGAAAGGTCTTCCTTGCGGATGGTTTGTCCGGCCTGTTTGGAAGCCCAGGTGGCGAAGGTGCACCAGTTGGCGCCGGGGCCGGTACGGGCGGCCATCGCCGAAGAAAGCTCGTAATAGCAATGCGTGATCCGCAGGTTGCGGAGTACGGGCTCGCTTTCGCCCGCGATCTGATCAACGGTATCGGTGGTGGGTAATGGGTGCATGGCGTTGTTTGGATTACGTCTGCAAGCCCGCCGCGTTTGCGAAACCTTCGGGGTTTCGTAAACGTAAGCACCGCCCCAAACGTCAAAATACCGGGTGAATTTAGGAAAGTTCAGCCAAGGTTTAAAAGAATAATCAACCCGGCATCATCACCTATTGTTTCTGCAAATCATATCGATCCCCGTTAGACCGGGTTAGCGTCAGTTTGTCATTGTCCAGCACATAATGCCAGGATTCGCCCAGGATCAACGTCCAGTCAAATTCTGCGGTCCAGATGCAGGTGTTTTCAAAATGGATGGAATCGTCGGTTGCCGTGTAATGACCGCTGCAGATGGCCGGAAATTTATCCGTCTCGCTGGAACCCGTGAAATCCAGATTGCTCAGATTGAGTTCGACATTGGCGATTGTTCCGTTTCTTTCAAAGGTACCGGCATACTGGCCTTCAAGAACAGGCGCCACAATCTCCGCTGTTTTGTTGCACCCTGAAACAGCCAGGAATAAGAGGACAGAAAATAAAATGGGCGGCTTTTTCATTTGGATCAAATTTTATTTAAGGTAGAGCGGTTATGGAGTGCTAATTTTCAAACCCTTAGGATCGGTGAATTAATAAGTGTCGCTTTCGACAGGCAAGGGATTTTGGTTCTAACCAAGGCGAGGGTTCGTGAGCTTAGCCATAGCTAAGTGAGCCGGTTCCTCAACGCCGGGTAGAGCCAAAAGCCCTCCTGGAAAATCTGACAGTTATTATTTCAGCGGTCCTTAACGCGCCATAAAAATACCTTTTATTCTGCAATCCAGGCATTCGAATTCTTACGGTTACCGTAGTCCAGCAGGTTTCCGGGATAATTGATCCAGTCCGCTTTTCTTCAGAATTGCTTACCCCTATTCTTCAAAAACCTGCACCTCTGCCAGCGACAAGATCGGGCTATTCCCCTCTATCCGGATTTGTATATACCGCATCTCCACAGCAGTTGGTACGGATATTTCAAAGGTGTTGGAATTATTAAATGCCGTGAAAGGAATATTCCTTCTTCCGCCGAAGGGCGATGCGGTAGAAAGGACGGTGTTTTGCATAGAACCTGTAGCGGTTTTAATGGTGAAGTTATCCAGCCGGTCACTGCAACAGTCGGTACGGTTCCAAAGCTTGATCCTTTTTATTTTTCTGACTTTCCCAAGATCGATTTCCAGCCAGGGATTGCTTTCCCCCTGGGAGTGGGTAACGGAATAATCCCAGAAATTGCCGCTGGTCATGCCGTCTGTAGCGCGTGTTCCTTCTCCGTCGCCAGCGTTAACAGCGGAAGTAGTGACGGGTCGGCCGAGCGCTTTGTTTAAGGGCGTTCCATAGACCTGTATCTCTGCCAGGTGTAATATTCCGTTATTTCCCTCAATTTGAACTTGTACATACCGCGCTTTTACAGCAGTAGGTGTGGAAATTTCAAAGGAGTTGCCGGTCAGATCCGTAAAAGGAATATTTCTTCTTCCGCGGAAGGCAGATGCATTGGTCGTTGAGTTTCCTATAGGGGTCGTAGAGGTGTAAATGGTAAAGTTATTCAGCCTATCCCTGCAACAATCATCGGTACGGTTCCAAAGCCGGATCTTGTAAAGATCATATTCCGCGCCAAGATCAATTTGCACCCAGGGTTTAATTGGAGATGAATTATGGGTAACGGAATTATGGTTATACTCACCATCGGTATTGCCGTCTACCGCTCTGGAGGGTACCCCTCCGAATCCGGTTGATGAAGAAGTGGCGGATTTGCCGAGGGCCAGATTTTCAAGAAACGGCCCGAATACTTCTACTTCCGCCAGGACAAGGGTTTTGTCGGGCCCTTCTAGCTGGATCCGGATATAGCGGGCTTGGGTGGACTGATAAAAATCATAAGGACTGCCTTTAAGGTTGCGGTTTTTAATACGGAAAGCCGTTCCGAAAAGATCATCCAAATCCGGCCTTTGTATGGGGTTTATTGAAGTGTAAATAGAAAAATTATCCAGCCATTCATCGCAGCAAATATCAGTGCGGTTCCAAAGCCGGATATGCTCAATGTCATAAACAGCCCCCAGGTCTATTTGTAGCCAGGGATCCTGCTCTGTACCAGAATGGGTAACAGAGCCGCGGTCGTATTCGCCATAGGTAATGCCGTCAACAGCTCTCGAAGGCACCCCGCCAAATGCAACCGAGGAAGACGTAACCGTTTTACCCAGGGCAATATTCTCAGGCGCTCGTAAAGAAAAAGTCCGGGCTCTTTTAAGCGTTGCGTTTTTAGCCGATAAATCGGTTATTTGAAACTGTTGTACAGACATGCTGTTATCAGAAATATTGAACGCAAGGTAATAGCCCCCGTCTCTTGCTCCGCCGGCTACAAAGGTATTGATATATTGCGGTCCGGAAGTCGATCCGGCAGGTCGATACCAGGGGATATTCCAGGGATCTCCCGGCGTATGCCGGTGACCCGTAATGATAGCGATCACATTATACGGGGCAATTACATCCCACATGGCCTTCCGCTCAGCTTCGGTCCACCATTCTTGCTTGGTGTCATTTGACCCCGTGGTAAAGGAATCAAATCCGTAATGCTGTACTAAAACAACGGGTTTCCCGGTTATTGCGTTTGCTTTCAGGTCAGCGGCTAAAAAGCTCAATTCAAAAAGGCAGGAATGGCCGTTCAGTTTTTGGGTCAGCGCTGATCTTCCTGAAAACGATTCACACGGGTATAAATTCAAATGCACGAAGTGAACATCATCCCAATCCCAGGAGTAGTTTCCTGCAGTTGAAACAGAGGTAATGGGGCTATTTCTGGAAGTTCTGCGGACATGCTCAAGTATTTTATCAGATACGTCTACATTGGCAAAAGACCCGGCAACCCATTCGTCTTCATAGTCATGATTGCCTCTCCCGTCGTAAACCCATTGTTCCTTTCCGGAAATAAGCCTCAGGTAATAATCCCATTCCGATCTGCGGGCGTTCTGCGTGAGATCACCGGCTATGATCAGGCCTCTTATCCTGTTGTCGGTTCTGCCAAGCTGCGGGACCAGATTATTCATGGTTCCTACAGCTACCAAGTTTTTCACTTGCAAAAATACTTGATTACCACCTGCCTCATGATTGCTGATCTGCGGATCGCCGGTAGCTAAAAAGGAAACACTGCGGCGCGTGTTTTGAGCCTGGTTGTTCACTGGTCCGGTGATGAGAAAGAACAGGATCAAACTGAAGAAGGAAGCCAGTCTGGTATAAGATAGGCGGGTTCTCGGTTGCCGGTCCGTATTGCCGGTCATTTTGTGGATTTCAGGTTTCATGTCTAATGGTTGGTTTTTAAAAAATGTAATTCAACCCAAATATAGATAAACGAAGAATCCATAAGCGGATAGATCCCGGTAAATTGCATCCCGGAGAAGGTAACGGGCGCGAAATGTTCTGTAACCGGTATTGGATTAAAAAAAGGGAGAGCCGTTGTTGAAATATAAAGAGGCTATTCTGCATTTTGTGTCAACCGGATTTTTAGCATGCGCAGCTTGCTAAAAATCAGATCTTTGCGTCTTTGCGTCTTGGCGCGAAAACACTGTTTTGAACAGTCTCAATATAAACGGCACAATAGCAAACAAAAATCAAAATTCATCAATCATCATTCATCAATCATCATTCATCAATCATCAATCATCAATCATCAATCAATTCCCAATCATCCCCGTATCTTTACCCCCAAACCACGACCATGGACCTACGCACCGTAAACGTCACCCGGTACATCACCCCGCTTCGGGAGGGAGGCTCGCTCCCGGCCCTGGCGGAGGCGGATGACGAATTCAAATACGTGCTCAAATTCCGCGGGGCAGGACAGGGGACCAAAGCGCTCATTGCCGAACTGATCGGCGGGGAGATCGCCCGGACCCTGGGGTTTCGCGTGCCGGAGATCGTTTTCATCAACCTGGACGAGGCATTCGGCCGCACGGAAGGCGACGAGGAGATCCAGGACCTGCTGCAGGCCAGCCGCGGACTCAATCTGGGTTTGCACTTTCTGTCGGGGTCCTTTACCTTTGATCCGGTCGTACACCAGGCGGACCCGTTGACCGCCTCCCGGATCGTATGGCTGGATGCCCTGCTGATGAACGTTGACCGCACCGTCCGGAATACCAATATGCTGTTCTGGAACCGCGAACTCTGGCTGATCGACCATGGCGCCTCCTTGTATTTTCACCACAACTGGGCCGGCATGGAACAGGCCATCCGCAGCCCGTTCAGCCAGATCAATGGGCATGTGTTTATCTGGCGGGCGGATCGGGTAGCAGAGGTAGATGCCGAAATGAAAGCCTTGTTGCCGCCCGAAAAGATCCGGGAGATCGTCCGGACTATCCCCGACGACTGGTTGCACTGGCGGGATACCGCTGAAACGCCCGAAGCACTAAGGGAAGGCTATGCCCGGTTTCTGAACGAAAGGATCCTCCATTCCGATATCTTTGTAAAAGAAGCGCTGCATGCAAGAGAAGCACCTTTATGAATATGCCGTGATCCGGTACGTGCCCCGGGTGGAACGCGAAGAGTTCATCAACGTGGGGGTGATCCTGTTTTGCAAGCGCAGCGGTTTCATCAAGGTGCGCGTGCAATTGGACCGGGATAAAATCCTGCGACTGGCGCCCGAGGCGGACCTGGAATTCCTGCAATCCAACCTGGATGCCCTGGAAAAAATTGCCGCCGGCGCCCCGGACGGCGGACCGATCGCCGCATTGCCCCCGCCAGAACGTTTCCGTTGGCTCACGGCTGTGCGAAGCGCTTCCGTCCAAACCTCGCGCCCGCACCCGGGATTTGCAGCGGACCTGGATGCCGCGCTCGACAGGCTTTTCCGGGAATTGGTTCTTTGATGAATGGCCGCGCATCGGGTTGTGCACGTGTCGGACACCTCGAAGGTGTCCGACACGTGCACGGTGAAGGCTTCGGCAAAAAATCGGCAAGGATTAACCTATATTTGAAAGGGACCTATTTACAATTCGGCTTCATAGTTGTTAAGGTTTCAGGTAAAAGTATAAAAAAGAGGCTGTTTGCCTGTGAATAATCCGGGGAAAGGATAAAGACCCTGTTACGGAGGTTCAACGCTGAAGAATAGGTTGAACGGATTGCGACTCCCTTACGGGGTACAATGTCGCTTCGGTTTGGTGCTTTTAAATATCTTTATCTCTCGTATCGTACAAGCGTTACAGAAGACATTTGGGTTATTCATCTGACCGAAACCATGAAAGCAGTTTTTATCCTGTTCTTCCTTTCCTGGCAGCTCACCCTGCTGACTGCCCAGCCGCCGTTGCCGGAAATACGCAAAGCGGGGGAGAAATACACCTTTTATGTAGACGGCGAGCCTTTCATCGTTCTGGGCGCCCAATTGTGGAACAGCAGCGCCTGGCCCGCCATCACCGACCAATTCTGGAACCAGGCCGGTGAACTGGGTTGCAATACCCTTGAAGCGCCCGTTTATTGGCAAAACATCGAGCCGGAACCGGGCAAGTTCAATTTCAAAGAACTCGAACACCTCATCCTCAGCGCCCGCGAACAAAACCTTAAGCTCATCCTGCTCTGGTTCGGATCCTATAAGAACGGCCGGTCGCAATACGCGCCGCCCTGGGTCCTGGAAAATACGGAGCAATATCCGCGGATGAAGGACGGCAACGGGCAGGAGATCTACGTCCTGTCGGCGGTTTCCCGGACCAACCTGGAGGCGGACAAAAAGGCATTCGCCGAGCTGATGAAATGCATCAAAAGGATCGATGAGGGCAGCCGCACCGTGATCATGATCCAGGTGGAAAACGAACCGGGCTCCATGTGGACCGACCGGGATTATTCGGATGCCGCCAATCGGGTTTTTGAAAAGCAGGTACCCGGTGAGATCATCCAAAAACTGGGCAAAAAGCCGGGATCCTGGCCGGAGGTATTCGGTGTGGATGCGCCCGAATCCTTCAATGCCTATTGCATCGCCCGCTATATCGATGAGATCGCCGCGGAGGGCAGGCGGATGTACAACCTGCCCATGTACACCAACGTCTGGATCCGGGAAAACGCCTTCCAGCGGCCCGGCGAGTACCCCAGCGGCGGCCCCACTTCCAATATGATCGAAATGTGGAAGGCAGCGGCGCCCCATCTCGACCTCCTGGCGCTGGACATTTACCACGGAAACCCCGGCATATTCAACGAACTTTGCGACCGTTACGACCGGCCGGATAACCCGTTATTTATCCCGGAAATGGGCAACGGCAACAACTTCGCACGGTTCCAGTTCTACGCCCTGGGCAATTTCAATGCCATCGGCGTGGCGCCCTACGGCATTGATCCGTTCCACGTCGACCCGCACGACCAGCGCGACAAGGAGAACCTGGATGGTCGCTTTGACGGAATTGCCCGGAATTACCGCTTGTTGCGAAAGGCCGTTTCGCCCATCACCCGGTTGCAAGGCTCAGGCAAACTGGTCGCGATAGGGGAGGAGGAAGGTATGTCCGAGCAACTGATCCGGCTTGAAGGGTACGACGTCCTGTTCAATTTCGGCTTTCCGACGTACAAAAACCGGGCGGACCGCACGGGCCGCGCACTGATCGGGCAACTGGCAGAAGACGAATTCCTGCTGGTGGGATTCGACGCCAGATTTACCTTCCGGCCGGCTTTCGGCTCGGGCTACAATGCCGCCGAGTATGTGCTGGTGGAACAAGGCCGGTACGAAGGCGACCAATGGGTGCGCGAGCGGATCTGGAACGGCGATGCGCTGTACCATTCCACCTTGCCGGCCGACGGCGCGGTGCTCAGGATCAAACTGCGCAAGGTGCAATCCGCAGGGAACATCAGGGAAAAAGCCAATTTTGACAAGAATTAGATGCCATGCCGGAACAATTGAACCGCCCGCTGAAAGTGATCGACACCGAACCCGCCCTGCTCGGCGAAGGTCCAGTCTGGGACGCCCACCGCCAATGCATCTGCTGGGTGGATATCCTGAACGGCCATATCCATGAATTTACCCCGACCCGGAACACGTACCGCCAAATTCAGGTCAACGACATGGTCGGGGCGGTTGCCTTGCGCACCAACGGCCATTTTATCGCCGCCCTGAAAAGCGGCCTGGCCTTTGTGAACCGGGATACCGGCGCCGTTCAAATGCTGCACCACCCGGAAGTCCACCTGCCCGGCAACCGCTTCAACGACGGCAAATGCGATCCCGCCGGCCGGTTTTGGGTGGGCACAATGGCTTTGTCCGAAGAACCGGGCGCCGGCAGCCTGTACATGATCGAAAAGGACCTGTCGCATTCCCGGAAAATAGCAGGCGTCAGCATCTCCAACGGCCTGGCCTGGAGCCCGGATCACAAGACCTTCTACTACATCGACACCCCGACCATGGAGGTCGTCGCCTATGATTACGACATCCGTACCGGCGAAATTGCCGGCAAGCGCACCGTCATCACCATCCCCGAAAACCAGGGTTTCCCCGACGGCATGACCATCGACCGCGACGGCATGCTCTGGATCGCCCACTGGGACGGCTGGCAGGTCACCCGCTGGGATCCGCTCACCGGAGAGCAACTCCTGCAAATCCCGTTGCCGGTGGCCCGCGTCACCTCCTGCACCTTCGGGGGAGCGGATTTCCGGGACCTGTACATCACCACGGCCAGGGTCGGCCTCACTGAGGAGCAACTGGCGCAGCAGCCTTTGGCGGGGCGGCTGTTTGTGGTGGCGGATTGCGGGTATGAGGGGGTGGAGGCGTGGGCGTTTGGGGAATAGACAGTTGACCTGGGGTTTAAAATTGGTGGAAGGTGTCGTGCCGGAGTTGTGGAATTCAAGCCTGCGGTCGGGATTGTCGGTGCAGCCAGTGTAGAAACGGTTCGTTTTAAGGCTGCGGAGGATGTAGACTTTGTGGGTTGGTGTTGTCATTTTTGAGCGCTTTAGGTGTTAAAAGACAAAGGCCATCGCTTGCGCGATGGCCTTTTGTCGGGGTGACAAGATTTGAACTTGCGGCCACACGCCCCCCAGACGTGTACTCTACCGGGCTGAGCTACACCCCGAAAAAAAAGAACTAAAGGATGCCCCAGACGTCCACGCTTTTGGCGTGGCGGGCTGAGCTACACCCCGCTCAGATCGCCAAAGCCTTAGCGACGGCGATAAAAAATATGGATTCAGAAAAAAACGATCAGATTCCCGGTCAATCCACCACTCATCGAATACTCAAATCCTCAGTTCCTCGATTCCTCATCCAAAGTGGGTGTTACTGGATTCGAACCAGTGACCTCCGCCCTGTCAAGGCGGCGCTCTAAACCAACTGAGCTAAACACCCGATTGTCTGCTCCCAAAATCCCTTCGGATTTTTTTAAAGCGGACGCAAAAGTACAAACTTTGCGTTTATTCCGCAATGGGAGCGGACAATTTTTTCTATTCTACTTTAAAGGTCGCATCATCAAGGCCTTTGTTGATCTCTACGCTCTCCACTTCAAAGACCAGCGGGAACGGCGCCATGCCCACTACCGTCATCTTGTGCGGGTACTTGATGCCGTCTACTTCGCGGTAATCCGTCCAGTCGTTGGTGATCGGGCCGTTTTCCGTTTTTTCCACCTCCCGGATCTTGAAGCCGGTTTTGGTATCGTAGTATTCGGTCTTGGTCGTACCTTTGGGGGTGGTCACATCGATGCGGTAGGCCTGAGCGCCTTCTATGGGCTCGGCGCCTTTCAATTCCAGCTTGTAGCCTTCCTCGCCGTATTTGGTTTCCGGAAAGATCATCGCCTGCTCTTTGAGGCTCTCAGCGTCTTCACCGGTCACTTTTTCCGATTGCGGCCCTTGGGAAACCACGCCTTTTTCGCCGTCGAACTTGGTTTCGCTTACCGTGAAACCGCCGGCGCTGACCAGAATATGCAGCTTGCCGGGCGATTTCTGGGCAACGGTCATTTTCAGCGCCTGGCCCTGGATCGAAGACCCTGCCGTGACCGTCACATCCTTGACCGAGGCCAGCTTCTCGCGGCCCCCGATGGCGTTGAGGTAGTTGTCGATCACGTCGGCCGCCGTCAGGTCGGTCGGGATGACGCTGCCTTTCATGTCGACGGGGTTGCCGTAGTTATCGAAGTACTTGATCTCGCCGGAAGTGGCAAACGGCTTCAGTTTTTCGGCAACGTCGTCCTTGCTGCCGACCACCACGATATGGGCGCGATCGGGCGTGATGTATTTTTTGGCGGCAGCCTGCACTTCGGCTGCCGTTACGGCCTGCAGGCGCTTCAGGTAGGTGCTGTAATAGTCCTTCGGCAGCTTGTACCGGAAGGTGTTCAGCGCAAAATTCGCGATGGTTTGCGGGCGCTCCATGCTGCGGGCAAAAGAACCTGCGATCACGTTTTTGGCCTGGTTCAATTCTTCGTCCGCCACTTTTTCGTCCCGGATGCGGTTCAGTTCGTACAGGAACTGCACGATCGCGCTGTCCGTCACTTCGTTGCGGACGCTGGCGCTGGCGCTGAAAGAGCCCACATACCGGTCGGGAGAAAGGCTGGAATACGCACCGTACGTATACGCCTTGTCTTCGCGGATATTCTTGTACAAACGGCCGGAAGAGCCGGAACCGAGGATGGCGTTCATCACCGTGGCGGCGGTACCGTCAGTGTCGCCGGTTTTCAGGGCCACCGGATAAGTGATGTTCACAACGGATTGTACGGCGCCCGCTTTGTTGACAAAGTCCACTTCCGTCTTTTCCGGGGCCTCGGGCATGGCGTATTCTTCCATTTTGACGTCGCCTGTTTTCCAGCCGCCGAAGTATTTCTCGGCCAGCTTTTTGGCGTCGTCAAACTTGATGTCGCCCACGATGACCAGGTACGCGATATTGGGTTTGAAATACGTATTGTAGAAGGCCTTGCAGTCGTCAAGCGTCAGGTTCTTGACCGTTTCTTCGGTCGTGATCTCGCCGTACGGGTGGTCCTTGCCGTAGCGCAGCACCTGGGTCACGTTCCCGGAAATGGCGTTGGGATCATCCTTGTTGGTGGCGAGATTGGACAGGTACTGCCGCTTGTATTTCGTGAACTCCTCCTCCGAAAAAGCCGGATTGAACAGCACGTCGGTCATGATGGCCAGCAGCTTGTCCTTGTGTTTGGTCAGGGAAGCGCCGAATACGCCGCCCGCACTTGAATTCAGGGAGGCGCCGATGAAATCGATGGCCTCGTCGATCTGGGCCTTCGAGCGGGAAGTGGTGCCGGTGGCAAGCAGGTCGCCCGCAAATTCGGCGGCGCCCGCCTTGTCCCCTTCCTTGATCATCGGAAGATCCAGCGTGACCTGGAAGGAGACCCGCGGCAGTTTGTGATTCTCGACCACGATCACCGTCAGGCCGTTTTTCAGGGCTACCGACTGGTATTGGCCCAGTTCAATGGGCCGGGCCGCCCCTGCCGCCGGAGCGGACTTTCGGAAATCATCCTGCGCCTGAAGTCCCTGTACCAGGACCACAAAAGCCAGGAGCAAAATATATTGAATGCGTCGCATTATGTTTGTTTTTTATGGTTTAACTTGAATTTCAACTCGAAAAAACAGCTTACCGATCCCTCCTTTCATCCGGGCCTGGCAATCTGTCTTTTCAAATCAACAGATCAACAGATCAACAAATCAACAGATCAACCTCGATTCCTCCTCCGACCGCCGTAGCCTTGGCGAAGGCGGTAATTCCTCGATTCCTCGATTCCTCATATTTAAGGTTGCGTCGGCTTGGGCATATAATACAGCACTACCCGGTTGTTCTTGTTGAAGTATTTCTTGGCCGCGGCGCGGATATCTTCCTTGGTTACGGCCAGGTAGCGGTCCAGTTCGGTATTGATGAGGTTGGCGTCGCCGAAATACATTTCGTAGTTGGCGAGGCTCTCCGCGATACCGGCAACGGTCGAGTTGGACGAGATAAAGTCGTTCTCCACCTGATTGCGCAGTTTCTGGAACTCGTCATCGGAGATCAGGTCCTTCTGCACTTTTCCGATTTCGGCGTCCATGGCGGCTTCAAGGTCGGCGGGAGAAACACCCATATTGGTGATGCCGAAAGCGATGGACAGGCCCGGGTCTTCCATGGATATCGGGAAGTTGCCGACGAACAGGGCTTTTTGCTGGTCGTCGACCAACGCCCGGTACAGGCGGGAGCTTTGCCCTTGCGACAGCAACTGGCCCAACATGCTCACGGCGTAGAAATCCTTGGTGCCTTGCGCCGGGATGCGATAAGCCTGAATGACGGCGGGCAGCTGGATATTGTCCAGCACCGTGTCGCGGATCTCTTTGGTCAATTCCGGTTCAACCACATTGGGGCGGTAGACCGGCTTTTTGCTCGTCGGAATATTGCCGAAGTATTTTTTGATCCAGGCTTTGGCCTGCTCGATGTCAATGTCGCCGGCGATGGACAGGATGGCGTTGTTCGGCACGTAGAAATCGTGATAGAAATTCACGTAATCCTCTTCCTTGGCGGCTTCCAGGTGCTCCATCGATCCGATGATCGGCCAGTGGTAGGGGTGCTTCTGGAAGGCGCGTTTGAAGACTTGTTCCAGAATGGTTCCGTAAGGCTGGTTATCGATCCGCTGGCGGCGTTCTTCCTTCACCACCTGGCGCTGGGTCTCAACGCCCTTGATGTCGACTTTGGCGTGCAGCATGCGCTCGGATTCCAGCCAGAGCCCCAGCTCCAGTTGGTTGGAAGGCATGATCTCGTAATAGTAGGTGCGGTCCCAGGAGGTATTGGCATTGAGGGTGCCGCCGGCCTGGGTCACATACTTGTCGTATTCCCCGCGACCGATATTGTCCGAACCTTCAAACAGCAGGTGTTCAAAAAAGTGGGCGAAACCGGTGCGGTCGGGCTTTTCGTTCTTCGATCCTACATGGTACATGACCGAAATGGCAACGATCGGGGTACTTTTGTCCTGGTGGAGCAGAACTTTCAAACCGTTATCCAATTCGTATTCCGTGAACTGGATCCGGTTCATTTGCGCCTGGGTTTGCAACAATCCGAGGCTGAATAAAACGATCAAAAAAAGCTTACTTCTCATAGAATTTTTGATTATTCTTGATTAAGGAGTGCGAATATCCGTAAATAGACCATGAAATTACAACGGCAGACGTCAAAAATGGTTGGTGAATAGACAAATGAGTCCTTTTTTCCGAAAAAAGCAAAAGCCGACCCCTGTTTAGAGGCCGGCTTTTGCCGTTATAGAAGGTAGCGACGCAAAATCTTGCGTCGCTATAGTCCTAAGTCGTAACGGAGCTTTCGCGTAAGGAAATCCTTCCTTCATGACAAAACCGTTGTGCGGGCCGTTAGGCCCGCGATCTCTGGTGTGCCGGGCATGGTACTACGCTAAAGGGTGAGAAAGATACGCAG
>JACJYC010000011.1 GCA_020636325.1 Lewinellaceae bacterium | reverse complement strand
TCAAACTGCGCGAATCACTGCTCCTTTACGCTGAGAATAACGGGTACCCGTTCGCCAGGATCTGGTTGGACAGCCTCCGGTTTCAGGGCGGGGCCCTGGGCGCCAAACTGCACCTTGACCAGGGGCCGCTGGTTTCGTTCTCCGGGATCGATCTGATTCGGGAACAACCCGTCAGCACCGGGTTTTTAACCCGCTACCTGGGCATTGAGGCAGGCAACCTGTACGACCGTTCCGCTGTGATCCGGGCCCGCAAACGGCTTCGGGAATTGCCCTATATCAAACTGGAGGCCGACCCGAAAGTGGCGTTCAACCGCGATGAAGCGACCTTGAAGCTGGACCTGAGCCGCCAAAAGGCCAGCAGGTTCGATTTTCTCATCGGCGTTTTGCCCAACAGCGATCAATCCGGCAAACTGCTGGTCACCGGTTCGTTCAAAGGCGAATGGCGCAACGCTTTCCAAAGGGGAGAACGGATTTATGCCGCTTTCGAACAACTGCGCCCGCAAACCCAGTCACTGAGGCTGGAGATGAATTATCCGTACCTGCTCGACCTGCCTTTCGGGCTGGAGGGCAATTTTTCGCTCTACAAACGGGATACTTCCTATATCGACCTGGGGTACAAACTGGGGGTTTCCTAC
Source organism: Lewinellaceae bacterium (assembly GCA_020636325.1). Taxonomy (GTDB): domain Bacteria; phylum Bacteroidota; class Bacteroidia; order Chitinophagales; family Saprospiraceae; genus JACJYC01. The sequence continues at coordinate 226,152 of JACJYC010000011.1, read as the reverse complement.
CTCTCCGGCGGCGAAGACTATATCCAGGCCTTTGCGGAGAATTTCAGGACCAACCTGCTGAATGTGGATACCGCGGCAATCGTCAGGACGGGCAGCCTCCCGGATACGCTCGATGTCAACCGGTCGTTCTTCGGCCTGGCTGCCGCCGTACAACGGCTGGATTACCGCAACAACCCGAGGAAAGGGTTCGCTTTTGCCCTCAAGGCGGGCGCCGGTACCAAAAAGATCCTTCGGAATAACCTGATCACCGGCCTGCCCATCGAAGATCCGTACGCAGGCCTCCCGGAAAAGAGTTTTCAATACCGCATCGAAGCCCAGGCGGAGGCGTTTTTGCCGGTTTTCAGCAGGAGCACCGTCAAAACGGGCGTGCAAAGCGGCTTTTTACTGGCCAAAGAACCTATACTCGTGAACGAACAATTCAGGATCGGCGGCGCCCGGTTGCTGCGCGGCTTTGACGAGGAATTCATTTTCGCCTCGCGGTTTGCCGTTTTTACCCTGGAATACCGCCTGCTGCTGGCCCAGAATTCCTACCTGTTCACCTTCTTCGACCAGGCCTGGGTCAACGCCCAAACCGCCTCAACCCCTCCCGGCACTGATCCGGACGATTACCCGCAAGGATTCGGCGCCGGGTTCAGCTTCGAAACAAAAGCCGGGATTTTCGGCATCAGCCTCGCCTTCGGCCGCCGCACCGGTGAACCGCTCGACCTGGGCTCACCCAAGGTGCATTTCGGATACCTGAGCTTGTTTTGATTTAGGGAGGAATTGAAGAATTGAGGAACTGAGGAACTGAGCCTGCCTGCGTGCCGTCGCCATAGGCTTTGGCTAAACGAATAAACGAATAAACGAATAAACGAATAAACGAATAAACGAATAAACGAATAAACGAATAAACGAATAAACAACCATCCTACCCCCCGCCCCGGTTCCGCCCGCCTGCAGCCCCCGGCCCTTTAGCGCCTTCGGTTTCTTTCTTCTTCGGCTCCTCGAACATCGGGACCGTTTTGAGGTCCACGGTGGCTTCCAGGTCCCAGTTGGCCCGGAGTTGTTCGAGAACCTGCCGCACAATGGGCTCGGGTTGCCGTTTCAGGTCGTAATTGCCGGTGTCCCAACGGCCGTTGCCGTTCAGATCGGTGGTGATCCGGACGGTATAGTCGGCGGGTTTCATGCGCAGGAAGGACCGCGTGTCAGCGGATTGTCCCCTCACCTGATAGGTATGGACCGGCGTCCCGTCCTTGGTCGTGACCTCAATGAAATAGGCCGTCGTGCTGTCGAGGTTGGTCACCGTCAGGATCAGGTTGCCGTAGTTTTTCAGCAGATCGCCCTTGATGGTCCGGGTGATGGTATCCCGGTTGGCGTTCCCGTACCAGTCGGTCAGCCCGCCGGGCAGGATCTCCAGCCGGTACGAGCTGCCCTCTTTCCAGCGTTGGGACAGGAGCAGGTCGCGTTGCGGGACCGTATCGACGGCCAATTCCAGGCTGATGGGAGCCGGAAGGGTATCCTGAAAAAGCCGGATGAAAGCCGTGTCGAAAGCAGCCAGCGGCCTGTTGAAGTGAATTTTGGCCGTTTCTCCCGGCAAGGCGGTCACCGGTACTTTAGACCGCGCTCCGCCGTCGGGAACGAGGTTGGAGAATTTGCCGCCGCTTTTCGGCCGGATCACCAGGGTATCCAGCGAAAGGGTGTCCTGCCGGAGGTACAGCGTCCATTCGCGCGAGGTATTGTACCAGATCCGCAGAGAGTCCTTGACCACCTCCGGGATCAGCCCTCCGTCCAGGCCTTCCGCAACGGCCTCTATTTTTTCCGGAGACCGGTTGAATTCCAGCTTGACGATCCCGAACCGGCTGGTATCCACATCCTGCACCCGGATTACGGGCTCTTCGCTGAACAGGCGGATGACCAGGTGTTTTACCGTGGTGTCCTGCATCCGGATCAGGGTGTCGGGAAAACCGACCGGTTCTATTTTCTGGCTGTATTTATAGTCGAGGTCGGCGTCCTTCAGGGCAAACCCCTTGAAGTCGGCGTATTTGATGTTATCGATCCTGAATTTCCCTTCCTTGTTCGTCCGGCCGAAATAGAACGGCCGCTCCTGGTAGACGACAGAATCCGTTGGGTTGTCATACAGCATGAACAAAGCATTCTCCACCACCTGCCCGGTATAGGCGTCGTAGATCCGGCCGTCCAGGCTCAGGGAATCGAGGTAATCGCCGGTTGAAAAGACAAAACGCAGGTTCTCAGCCGGGTTTCTTTCGGTCAGGTCCTTTACCGCATCGCCGAAATTGATGGTATAGGTCGCGTTAGGGCGCAGCGCCTCGTCGGGGTCGAATATGAACCTGACCGTTCTGCCTTTGAGTTTTACATCGTAAACCGAGTCGAGCGGAGGAGAAATGACCACCTGGGTGAATACGTCGTTGAGCTGCACCCACTCGTCAAAAGTCAGCTCGATGGTCTGTTTCTGAAACCGCGTCTGGAAATTGGGCGTGGATTTTTCCTGTACGATCCTGGGCGGCGTTTCGTCCTTGGGGCCACCGTTGGGCGGGGTAGGGGTGGCGCAGCTCCAGAGCGCAGCAAGCAGCATTAAAAAACACCAAAATCTCAGCATTCAGGCTATTTTTTCCATTGTCAGGCAGCAAAGGTAGGATGTTCGGCGGTGAATGGAAACCGTTGGCGCTCCTTTTGTCGAAGGATTAACGCTCTTTGCTTTTTATTGGGATTTTACTCCGGGAAGTAGAATTTACCGTTGGAAAAAGTAGCGATCACCTGATAATCGGGCGAAGGCGTTTCCGACATTTCGTCGATGGCGCCGTGGTAGAACAGGATCTCGTTCTCCTCTCCGCGGCGGGCATAGAAATAATCGCCCGACCCGGCCCACCAGCCGCCGACGGCCGTAAGGGCATCCTGCGGAATGGCCAGATCCTGGAAATTGGCGGTCGTCAGGCTGTCGCAAACGGAAACGTTGGCGATCTTGGTCTTGTTCGCATTCACGATGGCAAACACCCCGGCGGCCGGCGTTTCCTCCGTCGAACCGGACCGCGATTCGCACACCAGGCTCACCTTGTATACTTCCGAATCGTTCTCGCCGCCCGGTTTGTCGCTTAGGCAGCCGGAGAAGAGACCGGCGATGAATAAAAAAACAGGAATTCTGGATCTCATCTGGGAACTTTTGCCTAAAGATACGGTTTCTTTATAGAAGCAACGGACGGCATCAGATTTTTGAAGCAAAACACTTGCGCAGAATCTGAACGATTGTTATCTTTGCACGGCTTTTTTGAAAAGCGCATAAACGGTGAGTGTAGCTCAGTCGGTTAGAGCGCCAGATTGTGGTTCTGGAAGTCGCCGGTTCGAATCCGGTCATTCACCCTCCGAAGCGGTTTGCATCCTGAAACAGGGATTCGAACCGCTTTTTTATTTCCGTTTGAACAAGCGCTGAGCAGGATCTGGTATTTTGAATGACCATTTTCATTTCCGAAATTTGTGAAAAAGCAAAAACGGCCATGAAAACGATGTTTGAAGTTCCGACAAAAGAAGTCCCCGAAATTCAAAAACAGATCCCGGAATCCATCCTGTACACCCGCTCGCGCAAGGCTCGCCGCGCGTATATCCGGACCCTGGACCCGGAGAAAGACTGCCAGGAGATCGGTTTTTTGCTGGCTTGCTGCGAATTCCCCTGGGATACGACCCGCTCACTGGAGTTTGCGCTTTTCCGGGTCTTCGGCGTGGCCAAAGGAACGCCCCTGCTCGTCCGGACCGGCGAATTCATCCGCCGTACGCAAAAGCGTTACGACGATACCGTACTCATCCTTTCGGAGGTGCTGGAAAACGGCTATGACAGCGAGCGGGGAAAGGCCGCGCTCCGCCGGATGAACACCCAGCACAACCGCTACGCTATTCCCCAAGACGAATACCTGTATACCCTCTCGACCTTCATTTTTGAACCCATCCGTTGGAATGCGAAGTTCGGCTGGCGCAAATTGACCGACCATGAAAAGCAATCCTCCTATTTCCTGTGGCGGGAGATCGGCAGGCGAATGGCTATTCGGGATATACCAGCCAGCTATGAAGATTTCGAACGGTTCAATCTGGCATTTGAACGGACCCATTTCCAATTTGCAAAGGATAACCATGACCTGGCCGTCGCTACCCGCAACCTCATGCTCGGCTGGGTGCTGCCGAAATGGCTGTGGCCGGTCGGCGCGCCGTTTTTGCACGCCCTGATCGATCGGCCCTTGTTGCAGGCGGTGGGGCTGAAACCGGCGCCGGCCTGGCTTCAGGGGTGGGTGCGGGGTTCGCTGAGGGCGCGGGGATTCTTTCAGCGGGTTCTCCCGGCCCGGCGGGCGCCGAGGCTATTGACCCGCATGCGCAACCGGACCTATGCCGATGGATATCAGGTGGACAACCTCGGTGCGGATAAATAAAAAAAGCAGGAGATCTTAGATCCCCTGCCTCAGAATGAGAAACCCTTTACAAACCTTATTCTTTACGGTATTACAACCCGGGATCGCCGGGCCAACCGTTGTGATGCAGATTAATTTGGTCAATGCTGCCCTGGGGCAGGTCCGAAAAACGGATCGGCCCGGTAGCGTGAATGATCTCTTCGCCGTTGCGGAACCACTGAAGCGGCTGATCTTTTTCCCAGATCACATCGGCGCAAAGGTCGGAGATGATCCATTTCCGGACCAGGATGCGTTCGTTTTCATTGGAATCGATCCAGAAATCCGTCCATTCAACCGAGAAAATGCCGTCATGTCCGTTCAGGGCTGACTGATCCGATTGGGTTTCCAGGTCGCCGTCCCGGTCGATGAAAGGCATGCCTTCACCGGTTTCCGGATTGGGCTTGGAAAGCGATGCTGCGGGCAATACGACCTCCGCCAGTGTCGGCTTGGTCAGGGCGTACAATTGCCGGAAATTGCCGGTAGCGAGGTCGGTGCTGGCCGTCCAGTCGCGCTGGACCACGCCGACCGCATCCGTGATAAACTGGAAACCTTCGATATGTTGAGCAAGTTCGTCTCCGGCATTCGGGAATTCCAGGGTGAAGGTATCCCCCTGGCGAACGAACGGAGAGAAAATGTCAGGTTCGTAAAAAAGAGCCGGCTGGCCATCTACAAGGATGGCTACCGGCTGCTCCAAATGATTGGAGCCCCCAAGTGTTCGCATCCGGAAAGAAAAATAACCGTCAGCAGGCGCCACAATTGTGAATTGCGTGCCATTGAGGTTACCGACTTCCCGGTGAGCAGTGCCGGCCCCTTCAACCGGTACTGATTTGGGGACTCCGGTGACATCTACCCCACCGTCACCTATAGTCTTGACCTGCGCCCATCGGGCGGGCGCAAAATATCCTTCCAATCCCGCGGATCTGCATCCGATCGGGAAATAGGTATCGCTATATTGTAAATTGACGGGCTGATTGCAAGTGGATTGGACCTGAGGCGGCACGACGGCCGGATGGTCGGTCCAGGTGATCATACTGAAGCGTTCGCCGGACAGGGTGATATCGCAGCGCTTACCGCCGGTTGCCAGAGCAGCGGCCGGTACTGCGAAGGCGCCCCAAAAGGCGACCAGAAGAGTTTTATTCTCGATCCAGTTCAGCATGGTTGAAATTTTGACTTGCCGGATTTCCGAAACTTAGGACGCAACTTTTACTGTGAGGTAACAAAATGCGCCCGGCCGGAAAAAGCCCGTCGATGAAAAACCAAACTTAACTGCGAGATAAATTGTCGTATAAAGGATTTATACGATAGGCATTAAGAAAAGCTACGCCTCTTTGAGTTGTTGTTTTTGCCGTCATGGGATTATGCGGTTTAAGGGATAACGGATTATAATTTGTACCTTAAGAGTATAAAATACTCAAGACAAATATAAGGGAATTGAATAATAATTGAAAAGAAGCAATAGGTTAATTTTTATATTTTTATTTGTGTAATGTTTATTATTTTACCAGGCAGCTGATTACATATGATTGCTTTCCGGCGGGGGATTTTTTGAATTCCAGGATAGTGATTTTATCCCCGAAATCGCGGGTCGGAATAAATTCATGCTCATTTTTTGAACCAAACGCCGGCATTCAAGTTTAAGACTGAAAAAAATGCAGGTCAGACAAAAAACGTACCGGCAGTTCCTGGCTGTTTCATTGGTTGATGCCTGGGATTTTTTTTCCAGACCGGAAAACCTTAACGCCATTACCCCGGACGATATGTCCTTCGAAATCCTCACCGACCTTCAGGGGAAAACCATGTATCCCGGGATGATCATCCGGTACAAGATCACGCCGTTTGCCGGAATCAAGATGAACTGGGTGACCGAAATTACCCAGGTGCAGCACCTGACCTATTTTATCGATGAGCAGCGCTTCGGCCCTTACGCATTCTGGCATCACCAGCACCGGTTCAGGGAAGTGGACGGCGGCGTCGAAATGGAGGACATCCTGCATTACAAAATCCCCTACGGCATTATCGGAACCATAGCGGATAAGCTGTTTGTTGAAAAAAAGGTGGAAGAGATTTTCGCTTTCAGGCAAAAAACACTGGACGAGCTGTTTGGGGGGTAAACTTCATGGTTTAGGACCGCTGAAATAATAACTGTCCACTTTCCTAGGAGGCCTTTTGCCCCTATCCGGCGTTATGGAACCGCCTCCCTTAGCTTTGGCTAAGGTCGGGAACCCATGCCTTGGCTAGGACCAAAATGCCTGACCTATCAAAAGCGACACTTATTAATTCAACGATCCTTAATGGTCACGGGAATGGCATAAACCTCCCCGGCCTCAAACCTCAGGACCACCCAATACAACCCAGGCGGCAGACCATTCAACGGCAACGGAACCTGTTGTTTGCCGGCCGTAACCCGCCGTATGCCGAGATCCCCGGCCACCTCCCTGCCCAGCAGGTCCACGATCTTCATCCTTGCCTGCTGAGCCGTTGCCAGGTTCATTTCCAAATAGGCCGTTGAACCTGCCGGATTGGGAACTACCATCGGCCTTTCCACCAGATCAACCGGCGTTTGAACCGGATTGATCAGCCCCGTAATGCAGGCGCTGTCGTAGTTCAGGCAAAGTGAGTCGTGATAAACCTGCCAGTCGAACCCGAAGCGGGCCGCGCAGATCGAGTCGTGCAGGATGGCAAATGCTTCGTGATTTTGCCCGAAATCGCCGTGTTCCGAACAGATGACCTGATATGAATGCTGCATGCAGGAATCCAGGCAGATATCGCAGGTAGCCGGCCGGAAGACCTTGATGTCATCTACCGTGATGATCGAAAACTGATAAGGCGGACTGTACAGCGCAAACCTCGGATCCACAACGGTATCGCAAACGGCGACAATGGTAAACGTGTGGATCAGCGCATCCGCAACCAGCGTATCCGAATGGGTGTTCAACGTCGTAGCCTGCAGGTCCACAAAACTGCCGGCCGCTGAATAGGCCACCGTATATAAAGGGGCGCTGGAACTGAAATCCCACGAAAAATCCACCGTGAATCGATTCAGGGTGTTGTCAAAAGCAAGGGACCCGATCTGGAGGCCGGTAACCGGCGGGCATTTCTGGCCCGACTCTCCGGGCAGCAAGGTGAAGGAGGCCCCGGTATGGCTGAGGCCGTCGCCGCACAGGCTGATCACGGTATAGGTATGCGGACTGCTGGTCGGGAAAAGCTCGGTCTGGAAGAGCAGGCTTTCTGCCGGAAAAACCTCGACCTGCGGCGTGCCGTCCACCTGGAATTCATGCCGGATCAGGTAGCTTTCGGCCCCGGCCTGCGGGGTGATTTCCAGGGTCAGCAGGGCCGCGTCGGGGGGCAGTGCCTGGTAATTCCTCAGGATGAGTTCGGAAGCGTCGCAGGAAGGCGTCTGAGCGTGGATTTGCAGCGACGCCAGGAAGCATATCGCGCACATGGCCGTTATTCCTTTTGCTGTCATAAGCGGTCCGGTTTTAGGGAAGGTATAACAAATTTAATAATTCCGGGCAACTTGGATATCTTTATTCCCTGATTTCAGGTTATATGCACCAGAAGCTGACGGACCTGCTGCAATCGTTTTCTTCGGCCCAATGGCGCGGGCTGGAGAAGTTTCTCCTGTCGCCTTATTTTAATGAAAATGAGCAGGTAGCGGCGTTATTCCAATGGCTTCGCCAATCACTGACCGGAAATCCGGCGCCCGATCTGAAACCGGAAGCGGCCTTTGCGCACCTGTTCCCCGGGCAGGTTTACCAGAAGCAGGCGGTCGACCGCCTTTCTTCCCAACTGTTCAAATATGCGGAACAATTCCTCGCCGTGGAACGATTTACCGCCGACGAATTCGCGCAGGACCTCCAATTGCTGGAATATTACCAGGAATCCCTCCAGGACCGTTTATTTCAGGCCAAATTGCGCCAGCTCAACAAACTGCAGGAAGGGCGTACCGTCAGGGATATTCAATTCCTGAGGCGGCAATCGGCTATCGAACAGGCGCTGGCTTCCTGGTCCGGCCAGCGGGATCAGCGCACCGGCGACATCAACCTTCAACGGCTGAACGAATGGCAGGACCGGCTTTTTCTGGCCGAAAAACTGCGGTTGCTCAACCATATGATCGGCCGGAGCAAGGTCGTGCAGCTGGATTATGAACTGACCTGGCTGGAAGCGCTGCTGGAAAATCTTTCGCAGCAGGACCTGGAACAGTGGCCGCTGCTGGATCTCTATTCTGCGGAACTGACGCTGCAAAAAACGCCCGCCGATCGATCGCTGTACGCTGCTTTGAAAGCAAAAACCGAAACCCATGCCGGCAAGATACCGGATGAAGACCTGCGGGGCGCTTTTGCCGTTCTGGAGAATTCCGCCAAGAAAAACTTCAGGTTGGACGAATACCTGCAGGAATTGTTCGACCTGTATACCCGGCAACTGGAGCTTGGGTTGTTTTTCAGCAACGGGAAAATACACCATACCGTCTTCCACAATATTGTTGCGCTGGCGCTGAATCTCGGCCGGTTCGAATGGGCGGAATCCTTTCTGGAAGAAAACCGCCGCAAGGTCTTGCCGCTGGAAATGACCGAAGCGTTCTACCTCCAGAACAAGGCGGAGGCGGAGTACCACCGCGGCAATTACGGTAAGGCCCTGGAGCTGTTGCAAAAGGCCAACCCGGATGACGTGTACTACAAGCTGAAACAAAAAAGCCTGCTGGCGGTCATTTATTATGAATTGCGGGAATGGGATGCACTGGATAATTTTCTGAACACCTTCTCCAAGTTCATCTTTGACCAGCAGCGTAAAATTGCTGCGGATAAAGTGGCTTCCTACCGGCTGTTCCTCAACGCCGTCCGGAAATTGTTCCGCCTGGCCACCGGAAGCCCGGAGACCATGGAGGCTTTACAAAAACGACGGCCGGTTCGGGACCGGCGCGTGTTGCAGGCCCTGTCGGAATGGCGAACAGAACTGACCGACGCCCCTGTATTTTACGGGAAAAAGTGGTTGCTGGACAAGTTGGCGGAACTCACGCCGCCGGATGTACCCGAATAGTTGTTATATTTGGGTTGAAAATGCATTTCCCATGATCCGAAAATTCCAATTGCGATTTGTGGTTGCCGGATGCCTGGCCGGATGGTTTGCCATGACCGGGTGCGTCAGGAATTCCCAGGTCTTTGCTTATGTCGGCCGCGGAGTAGTGGTGGTGGCCAAGGATTCCAAGACCCTGTCCACGGTGATCGGCAGCGGCCTGGCGGCGGGCGGGCTTACCGCTGTTGCCTTTGAATGGGGCGAGCAGAAAAAGATCAGCGAAGCCCAGGCCAGGGCGCTGATCCCGGACTGGAACGGCAAAAATTCAGCTGTTTATTACAACCCTGAAGCCATCCAGCTGGCCTTCAACCCGGCTGTCGAAACGCAGGCCGGTACGATGGCTGCCGACTTGCTGACGGATGCCCCGCCGACCACCTCGCTGGGCGCTGTACAGTTGAAAACCCGTTCTTTCAAAGTTTCTGCCGACCGCCTGCTCAAAGTCGGCGTTATTGTAATGGATACGGCGGTCCAGGTCAAAAAGCCGGTTTTGTCCAAGGAGGTTTTGGCCAGGTACAACATCGGCGTGGCCAAGCCGGTCACAACACCGGATACCCTCCGGTTGAAGCCGCTGATCCGGATCGGCGACAAGAATTACCGGCTGGGTACGCCGGTCACAAAACTGGATCTGGAAAAACTGAATGCGCCCGCCGCGGCGATCTCATCCAATACGTTTAAAAAGGTTTGGGACGCCATTTTGTCCACCAACAAATAACCGCAAATGAAGGATTACCGTTCGGAAGCCAGGAAAATGCTGGTCAGCGGCGACCTGGAGGGCGCTATCCGGCTGATGGTGAATGCCGAACCCCGGAATTCGGACCTGACCCGCCTTTCAGCCCGCTTCCGCCAATACCTCGAAGACAAGAACCTGGGGACCACCGGTTTTGAGCAGCTGAATGTGGTGCACAACCAGTTGCTGACCGCTATGTCGGACATCCTCGACGGCAAGACGCCCAAACCGGGCGAAGCCGAGGAAAAGGAACAGCTTTACAAGGTGATCGGCGCTATCGTGATCTTCCTGATCGTGGCTTTGTTCTCCGTGTTGATATTCACTCAATTATTCTGAACTTGCCGGAGGAAAAAGGCACCGTTTCAGCCCGCCGCCTCGACGGCCGGACCGTGGAGATCGACGGCCTCACCTGGCGATATTTCAGCGGAACGCATTACCTGGGCCTCCAGACCAACCGGGATTTCCTCGATCTGGTGTCGGAAGGGCTTTCGCGATGGGGCGCCCATTTCGGCGGCTCCAGGCGGTCCAATCTGCGATTGCCGGTTTTTGAAGATGCCGAGCGGTTGGTGGCGAAAACCACGGGCGCCGAGGCCGCCCTCGTCGTGTCTGGCGGCACCCTTGCCGGACAACTGCTGGTCCATTCCCTTGCCGCTACCGATCATTTGTATTTTGCACCCAACACCCATCCTGCGCTGCTGCTGCCCGGCGTTCGTCCGGCAGGAGATTGGGAAAATTGGTTGAATCACCTGCAACGCGAGGCGGCTAACTGGAAAAAACCGGTTACCCTGGTCTTCAACCGCATGGACCCTTTATTGGCAAAACCCGCGCCGGTAGAGTGGCTGCAAGCCTTGCCGCCCGGGTTTCATTACAGGATCGTCATCGACGATTCGCATTACCTGGGAATAATGGGCCGCGAAGGCGGCGGCAGTTACAGCGATCTTGTTTTGCCGGACGGATATGAATTGATCGTCATCAGCTCCCTGGGCAAAGCGATGGGGATGCCGGCAGGCTGCATCCTCGGCAATCCTGACCGGATAGCCGGTTTGTGGGATTCCCCCATGTTCGGCGGCGCTTCACCTCCGCCGCCGGGGTACCTGCATGCCTTTGTCAACGGTCAGTCGATATACCGGCAGGCGCGCCTTCGCCTCCGGGAAAATATCCGGTTATGGGAATCCGCAATACCCGACCGGGAACTTTTTTCAGCTTTTCCCGATTATCCGGTTTATTATACCCCGGATAACCGGCTGGCCCCCTATCTGGAGGGAAAAGAGATCTTAATCTCCAGTTTCCCGTATCCCGGACCAGCTGACAATGCAGTCACCCGGATCGTAGTGAATGCCGCCCATACCGAAGCCGATCTGCATTTCCTGGCTGATTGCCTGAAGCAGTTTCAAACGGAATGATGCCGCAGTTGCAAGCCGGAATGTATGAACCGACAAAGCCCCCCTCCGGCGGCCGTAGCCTCGGCGAAGGCGGCAAATCAACAAACCACCCTTCCCCATGCCCTTTCAACTCCTGCCCGTCCTCGATCAAATGCGCGAACTGTATGAGAAGCCGCGCGACTTCCACCGGTTCAAGGAATACCTGGCCCTGCTCATGGGCGATTCCAGGGATGATATGGAACTGCCGATCGGGAATTTCAACCCCATGGCCAAGGAACACGCACTTGAAAAACTGGACGAACTCAGGGCGTTGAAGGCGGAAGCCGTTGCAGCTGCGGTGTTGACTGAGCTCAATGGACGGCTTCAATCCGGCACAGCAACCGGATTCAAAGTGGTCCTCTCGCTTGCCGACGACCTCAAAGGCGGTTGGACCAACCGGTTCACCACCGACCACGCCTCAAAATTCAGGATCGGCCCGCTGGTGAAAAGGCATTTTTGCACGCCGGTCTTCTGGACGGGAGAGGAATACCACCCCGAAAAGATCCGGACCAGGGTAACCGAGTATGCATTCCGTACCCTCTACCGGTCGGCGCACAACAACCCGGAAACGCTGGAGGACCATATCGAACAGGAAGCCTACGTTGCCCGGATGGCCGGTACCGCCCGGCATTACCCCGGCAGCCGGAATGCCCAGGCTTTCTATCAGGCCAACCGGGATTCGGACAACTACGCCCTGATCCTGAATTTCCTTTATGGCGATGACGCCGCAGCGCAATTGGGTTACCGTACGTTGGGTATAGAAGAGGATGCCGGCTACCAGTACGCCCGCCACCTCGCCCTCTAACCCCGGTCCCAAAATCTTTAACCTTTATCCTTGACCCATGCCGCACGGTTACTCCGGAACACCACTCGTCAAAAAACTCGGCCTGAAATCGGGCATGGTGATCTCCGTATACCAACCGCCGGACAACTACGCCGATTTGCTGGGTGAAATGCCGGAAGATATCCGCAACGCGCCGATGGGAACGCCGGAGGCAGACTGGATCCACCTGTTCTGCAAGGATACGGTGGAATTTGAGCAAAACTTCCTGACGGCAAAGGATCTGATCCGGAAAAACGGAATGATATGGGTATCCTGGTACAAAAAAAGCGCGAAGATCCCCACGGATTTGAATGAAGATGTCATCCGGGATTTTGCCCTCGCGCACGGCCTGGTAGACGTCAAGGTTTGCGCGGTGGATGACAAATGGTCGGGCCTGAAGATCGTGTGGCGGAAGGAAAACCGGGGCTTCGACTCCGCTCCGCCGCCTGGCGGTTAGCCAGGGACTGTTCAAAATAGTGTTTTCGCGCCAAGACGCAAAGACGCAAAGTTTTAATTTTCAACACGCTGCGCGTGCTGAAAATTCTGTTGACACAAAATTCTGAACGGTCCCGGCTTCGGCTCCGCTCAGCCCGCTGTCGGGTAGCCAACCGCTGTAGAATGACAGCCCCGACCCTCTCACTCACCCTCTCACCCTCTCACCCTCTCTCTCACTCTCTCACTCTCTCACCCTCTCACCCTCTCACTCTCTCACTCTCTCACCCTCACCCTCCCTCAATATCCCCTCCAGATCCGCCGGCGAATAAGCGATCGACTTCAACGTCTTGTGATCATCCGCCCGGTAAACCAGGAAATGTTCGCCGGACTGCTTGATATAACACTCGAACCCCTTTTCTTTTTTGTAATAGTGTGCAGTGGCTTCGGCTTCTTCCAGCGATTTGCAGGTTTTGCTCATATTGGAACGCTGGACTTCATCGAAGAGGGCCCGGAATTTCTCGCCCAGGCCGAATTCAAGGACGGCGCCGGCCAGGACGTACTGGATGTCGCAAAGCGCGTCCGCCACTTCTATGATGTCCTTGTTTTGGATGGCTTCTTCCAGTTCTTTCAGTTCCTCCGCGATCAGGTTGACCCTGAGCCGGCAGCGGTCTTCCGCCGGGATGACGGGCTGCGGTTCAATCGGGTGGTGGAACGTGCGATGAAATTCGGCGACCTGGTTGAGGGCGTCCAGTTGATCCATGGTTGGGTGGTTTTGGGGCAAAGATAGAAAAGGATCATAAATAAGACTTCCCTCGTTTTATGGCCAAGTTGCACCAGGGCCGGTTTACCGGGATTTGATAAACTTCTTTATAGTTTTGTTCCCGAAGGCGGTAATTTCGATGAAATAAATTCCACAGGGATAACTTTGAACGTCGATTGTGTTTTGATCCAAATAAGTGACAAACATAGGCTCTCCGATGGAGTTTAAAATTCGAATCGTATTTATTTTCAGGTCGCCATCAGCATTTATCTTCATAAAAGAATTGCCAGGATTGGGTGTCAGTGAAATGAGATCTTCCGGCGACGCGGAATAAATAACCAAAACATTTGAATACTGAAAAGAACCGTCGACGTCCAACATTTTTAGTCTGTAAAAACTTTTCCTTTTACCTGGTAATTCATCTTTGAACGTATATTCTGTTCTTTGCTCAGTATGATTCCCTTGTGCGGCTACTGACCCCAAAGTATACCAAATCGTTCCATCAAAACTTTTTTCTATTTCGAATTGATCAAAATCAATTTCATTCCATGTCGTCCAGTTTAATTGGTTGAATTTTTCTTTTTTAGAAACGGAAAAACCGATTAATTCCAAAGGCAATGGCGGTGAAAGGGAGATGGTCGTTTCCTGCATATCCATCATGGCATCAGAATTGGAAACCCTTAACCTCACAGTATAATTACCATAATCAGGAAAAGTAAAAACAGGCTCTGTTTCATTTGAAACATTGGACTCGCCAAATGTCCAGTAATTAAGGTCGTTACCAAGTGAATTATTCGTAAAAGTGACAGTCAGGCCATTAGTGGAATATGAAAAACCGGCAATTGGCATTGGTCCGGCAACCGGCAGGTTTAAAATGGGGACCTGCTCGAAGGGTTGAATTATATCCAAATCGGTGAGGAAGAATGGATTGTTTAACAGGGTTTGCCTTTCGAGGGTCAACAAGCTCCACGGGCTTTCATTTCCCGGAGCGTAAGTGTAAGGATAATTCCAGTGGGTTTGCATCAAGCTATGGTTTGCATCCATACTGGTTGCCGGACCATCTACGGGATGGGGCAGGCCGAAACAATGCCCTAACTCATGGGCTGCAGCGCCAACTGGTATGCAGGGAAATGCAGCAACCCCTCCGGGGGCATTTGGACACGAAAAATATTGGCCGGTGTTAAATTGAGGAAAAAGGTCCATACCTACCATGGCAAGACCGCAATTTCCGCCACAACCTTGGGCGCCCAATGCAACCCCGCCTCCGCCTTTGATCCAAAGAAGGTTTACAGTTCCGGAAGAAAACGGAGAATAACCTGCGGCAGCCAGATCCGGGATAATCCGTCCCCAATAATCCGGTTCGTAGTATGCTGCGTTATTGGGTAAATTGATAACAACAGGCGTTCCGAAATTAGATAAGTCAAAAGTTTTGCCTCCGGTAGCGACCTGATACCACGCTTGTATCTCGATCATGGCGTCAACGATGGCGACATATTCATCTGAGCTGAGTGAATAATCCGAAGTAATGAGGTAAAACGGCTGCACAGTATAGTGTACATTACAGGTTGCATTGTCGATCAGGCATGTGTTAAACAATGGTGTACCGGAGGATACCCAGTTGGAAGCACTTCCGGAGAGGGTGAAATTTTCCAAAAAGCCGTCGTATCCGTTGCCTGAGTTGTCTGTTAAAACTGTCTCTGAAGGGTTATTTCCTGCGCTGGTCCCTTGGTTGAATTGATAGTATGCAACCAGGCAGGACGAAGCTCCGCTTAACTCGCAATAGGTTTGATCCTGAATTTCCGATTGGGTCAAAACTTTGTTCCAGATTCTGATTTCATCTATTTGCCCCAGAAAATACTCTGAGCCAGGAATATCATACCCTAAAACCAGGTTCAGATCCGAACCAGATGCAATTCCGAATTGGATGGGAAAGGCCCCGATCAGGCTACCGTCTACATAAGCTTTGGTTTCAAAGCCATCATCTACAAAAGTGAGACGAACCCACTGTCCCGAGGTAAATGGATGGCTTAATGTGGAGTAGGCGCTTCCGTTCCAAAAACCTAATCCCGAAAGGTTGCCGAGGAAATTCCATAAATACCTTGTTTGAAAGCCTGTGGCATCCCGATAACAAAGAAACGTTTGGCTTGTAGGTTTCGATTGCGGCCTCACCCAGATATCTACCGTGCCGTCTTCCAGTTCAAATGCAGGGCTGCTGGGGCCAATTACCCTGTCGTCAATACCGTCAAAATCTATTGCGTTGTTTTGAGCATGCACCAAGGAGATCAAGAAAGGTAAGATAATACAGAACCTAGGAGATTTCATTTTAAGTATTTTAGAGTGGATGTTTAAATAATTGTCATTTAACCATCAGAACTATTGCCGCCTAATGGTTAGCATCAACAAGTGAATACCTTTAGGGGTGAATTTCTTACCCCTAAGCTTAGCCATTTTAATTTTTCTTTTACACCGTGATAAATCGCATTTGCTAAAATGAAAGGAAATACCGATAAGTATCCTCAATCACTCCTGCCGGATCCATTTTTTCGTCACACTGGAACCATCTGGTTTTCTTAGGGAGATGAAATAAATTCCAGCTGGTAAATACTTGAGGTCCGGGCCCTCCCAAATGGATCGGCCTTCCTCAAGGTTTATGGACTCTCTTTTAATAAGCAGGCCGCTATTATCATTTATAGTTATTACATGTTTTCCTGATACAGTTGCATTGATCAAAACCTGAAAAGATTTCCCCGGATTTGGAGAAAGTTGAAAAGATGTCTTTGAGGCAATCGGCTCATCCGTATCCACAAATAAGCCGTCATATCTTTCTTTGGCATAACTTGCAGTCTGTTGTAACTCCTCAAGATCATTCCCGGCCAGCACAGCGAATGCTACAACGATAGAGTCTCCGGCAGGTATGGCATAAGGACCGCTACTGGTCACTGTAATTACGCCATTTCCATTCGGATTTAGTACTCCCCCTTCGTACCGGTCTGAGGATAGGGCTTTATATTTTTCCGCTGTTGAAAAGCCGTTCGCATCCAGCACGTTGAGACCGCCAAACGAACCGTCTCCTTCATAATCGATCGCATAATGGTGGAAACCGGCATTTTCATTTAATATGCTAATCCCGGCGTAAAGCGGGTCTGACAGAGTTGAATATACATAACCCATGCTTACCCCCGGATCAGCCGAGGATTTGTTGAAATTATTATCCACATACCAGGTGGTACCCAAACCTGCGTAAAGGGATGAAATATCAGTAGATCCGTCATTTCGAAGGATGTATTCAAGAATGTGAAAATTATCATACCCTTCATCAGTCCAGGTATGGGTTTTCAGGGTTACATTCAGCTGCAGCCCGGTTGCAAAGGACTTATCGTCAAAGCGAGTAATCAGGTCAAGGTCGCTGACGGAACCTTCATTGTCGTGCTCAATAAACTGGGACGCAGTAAAGTCTTCGCTTGTGTTGAAATTATTATAAAAAGCATCGGAAACGCGTGAGGATCCGGTGCCCAACAATAACCCCATTCCACTAAAATAAATAAGCTGCCTGTCTTCAAACGACATGCCGATACCATCTTTATAAAAATCCCGATTAAAGCCGACTCTTCCTGCTGATCCGAAGGAAATTTTCAAACGGTTGATTTCAACATTCCTGAATCCTGAACTGATTTCGATTTCGAACCATTCCTGGTCTGAATAATCATCGCCTGCATAGGAGATCCTGAAACGAATTGTACTCTTGGAAGGGGCTTCCGGAGATATTCTGAATTGCCATTTATTTTCTGTAAGGTGAACCGTATCAAGCGTGCCTAATGACCCGATCGCCAACTCAGCGTTCAGGATTTCAACATCCGGAGAAGCACTGTATATAGTGGCTTTCATTCCCGAAACCGGAGCCAGGTAATTGATAATATCTCCCAGAATGTTAACGGTGTCCCCCGGATTGAAATAAGGGATATTTGTTCCTGAAAACGACCTGTTCTTTAATCTGACGGATGGATGCCCTGTTTCGGTAAGTGCCCGGTATACATTAAGCCTACCCCCACCAAGCAGACCGGCATAGGGTGTGTTGGCAGGTATTTCCTCAATTATATCAGCTGTGACCCTGATCTGTTCGCCTATTTGCTCTGGCAGCCAGTCCGGGAAATGGGCTCGCAACAAACCCGCACACCCTGATACGAGAGAAGCGGAGAGGCTGGTTCCGGAGAAACTGTTGTCGCCATAACCGGTATAATCACCTCCGGCATTTGTAGTATGAAGAGCCTGCCCCGGAGCGCAAAGGTCAATGCTGATTCCCCAATTCGAGGATGTTGATTTTTTATCGGCCTGGTCGGTTGATGCAACAGAGATGACCCCTTCGTAGCCGGCTGGAAAATTGACCTGATCGCTCCCTTCGTTTCCCGCAGCGGCAATAATCAGGGCGCCTCGTTCATAAGTGGCATAATTGATAACGTCCTGGCCGAATTTCCCGATGCCTGGACCTCCCCATGAGCAGTTGATGATCTGACACCCGTGATCCGCTGCATAGACGATGCCTTCGTATCCCATAGTGGTCAAACCGGAATTGTCGCGGGTAACCCGAATTGGCAAGAACCGGCACCGAAAACCGACACCGGCAATGCCTGCGCCATTGTCTGTCGCAGCAGAAGCAAGGCCTGCAATCCAGGTGCCGTGGTGGAAACCCACGGATACCGGGTCATTGTCGTTGTAATAGAGGTCCCAGCCTCGATAATTATCCGTGTAGCCGTCATCATCATTATCCTGGCCGTCAACAGGGTCTGCCCAGTTGTAAGCTACGTTACCAATAAGATCCGGATGATCCCAGTCCACCCCGGTATCAACAATTCCGATAACGACCGAAGAGTCTCCTTGTTCAATATCCCAACCTTCCGGTGCCTGGATCAACCCTAGCGCGTATTGCTTCCCGATCTCGGAATCATTGGGGATATAAAAAGTGTTCAGCTGGGGTTTAGGTTCTGCATATTCCACTGAACCGGTGGCCTTTATCGCAGCGGCAGCAATCTCAGGGGGCAGCGGGTTGGCATAGCGCACCTCGTATATTAATGAAATATCGTTGGCTTGATTTTTAACCCGGTATCCATTGGGGAATTTCCGGATGATCTCGACAGGGGCTAAGTTTTTAATAGCTTTTTCTAATATGGGAACATTGATCCGGTTTGCAAAGCAATCCTGTCGAAATGCAGGTTTAACCTTGAAAAGAATACTGAATGTTGGGTTTTCGATCTGGCCTGAAAGTTGATAAGCAAGCAAGACAACCAGGAACGTTAAAACGGTAGAAACTTTCATAGAATTTGCTTTTTTGCGAACTTAGTTCTTTTGTTTTTCAGGCTTGAAATTCCGCTCTTCCTTTATTTGTTCCGTTTTTTATTCCGCTCTTTTGCTTACCTTTAATATTGAATTAAACGATCCAAAAACTGATCATGTCCCGGACAACAAGGTTATCACCCAGTGAACTGGCCGAACTAAGAACCAAAGTGAGAAATAAGTATAGGGCCTTATCCGGTTCCAGGGAGGTAAAAGGAACCAGTTATAAAGAAGGGTATGAAGAACTTCGGTCAGATATCCTTCGTGTTGTGCCTGATGCTGAGAGTTCTTTGGGACTTGATCGACTTCGAAAGCTGTTTTATTATACAGATCCCTCGGTTTGTCCGCCGAATCAAATGAAACTCCCATCTTTCGGAAAAGACTTCCTTGATGCAATAAATAGGTATATCGAAGACGATTTGAATGAATTCCAAAAGGGGGCTCAGACGGACCAAACACGTGCGAGGGTTGGGAGGGGCCAAAGGCAAAGGTTCCAAGTGTTCAGACTTAACTGGAAATATTCCACCTTGCTGCTGTTGACTATCGTCGGTTTTCCGATGGCTTTTTTGATAAAATGGCCAAGCCCTTATGAAAATTGGCGGGAAGATTTCAAAGATAATTCCAAGGCCGGGCTTGAAAAGGCAGGCTGGAAATTTTGGAATTTTGACTCCCTTTATTTTGCCAGGCAGTTAGTGGATACCGGATATTTAACCATGTACACTTTGAAGGGCGATTTCTGGGTTAAACCCGGTGAAGAGCGATTTATTCCTAACTTCCTTTACCGGCGTTTGGATTGCGAGTGTTGTGTGATCACCATCAAGTTTAAGCAGTTCTATCCCTATCAGAATTATCAACAAGCTGGAATTATCTTAATGAGTAAAAAGGGACCCAAAGAAAACAATCTCAGATTGGTTTACTCTTATTGGGAGCCTGAAAACCGTGATTTCCAAGAGATTGATAAAGTACGAGGCTTTCAGGTAGCTATTCAAAAAAATGGCGAGATTATTTTTTTTGATAATTCAGCTTTATGTTTTCCAGGATTTAGACCATCGATATGCTCGGATACGGTTCATTTCAGGTTAATGCTGAAAAACCGGCAAATGGAATTTCAATTCAAAGAAAATGAGGATTGGGAGGGTTTTCAGGCAACAACGGGAAAAATTTATAGTTATCCCTTTAAACCCTATTACCTCGGGATCGGCGCTTTTCATGGTCAGACGGATAAAAATGGGAGGGCATTAAATGCGGACACAATACCGGTGCTTATTGACTTTATTAAAGTCGAACCCTGCACCACTCCAAACTAATCCGACCCAAAATCGTTGCAATGATAAACGGCCATTTCCATGGGGTTGAATGCGGCCGGTGAAATCAATCGGATCAATCATTTATTGAGGAATCGAGGAACTGAAGAATCGAGGAACTGAAGAATCGAGGAATCGAGGAACTGAGGAACTGAAGGCAAACCCAATCGGATCAATCCAATAATTGAATCAATCGAACAATCGAATCCATGCTCTTCCTAAAATCCCTCCTGGCCTTCCTACTCCTCCCCGGCATAGTGGCCGGCCTGGTGCCCTGGTTGCTGGCGCCGGAAGGCTCTATCCGCCCGTTCGGTTGGGGATGGTCGGTGCTATTGATCGGGTTGGGGATCCTGCTGTGGTGTGTCCGCGATTTTTATGTGGCCGGCAAAGGGACGCTCGCGCCCTGGTCGCCGCCGGAAAAACTGGTCACAGTGGGCCTGTACCGGTATACCCGCAACCCGATGTACGTGGGCGTGCTGGTCATGGTATTGGGCTGGAGCCTGCTCACCAGCTATTGGCTTATGACAGCCTACTGGCTGGTTCTGATGGCGGCCTTTCACCTGCGGGTGCTGTACTATGAAGAGCCCCAAATGCGGAAACGGTTTCCGGAGGAATGGCGGGAATACTCGGCGCGCGTACCCCGTTGGATGAAGGTGTGAAATGCAAAATGTAAAAGGGGTTAATGCAAAATGTAAAAGTCGACACTTCACCTTTACATTTTAACTTTTGCATTCAGCATTTTACATTTGCCGACCGGCATCAAACCCTTCCAGATAATCCGCCACCCGGCGCAGGAACGAACCGCCCAGGAACCCGTCCACCACGCGGTGGTCATAAGAAAGGGACAGGAACATCATCTGCCGTACCGCGATCAGGTCGCCGTATTCGGTTTCCACCACGGCGGGTTTTTTGCGGATGGCGCCGGTGGCCAGGATCGCAACCTGCGGCTGGTTGATGATAGGGGTGCCCATCACATTGCCGAAAGTGCCGACATTGGTGAGCGTGAAGGTGCCGTCCTGGATCTCTTCGGGTTTGAGCTTATTGGAGCGTGCGCGATCTGCCAGGTCATTGACGACTTTGGTCAGGCCGGCCAGGCTCAATTGATCGGCGCCTTTGATGACCGGAACGATGAGGTTACCCGTCGGCAAGGCGGCGGCCATACCGATGTTGACATCCTTTTTGACGATGATCTTCGTGCCTTCAACCGATACGTTGATCATCGGGAAATCGCGGATGGCGCGGGCGACGGCTTCAACGAAAATGGGGGTAAAAGTGATCTTCTCGCCGTAGCGCTTCTGGTATTCGTCCTTGACCCGGTTGCGCCAGTTGACCAGGTTGGTGACATCCGCTTCAACAAAGGACGTGACGTGTGCGGAAGTCCGTTTGGAATTGACCATATGGTCGGCAATGAGCTTCCGCATCCGGTCCATTTCCACGATCTCGGTATTGCCGGACAAACTGACCGCTGCCGGCGCTGAACTTGCCGCCGGTTGAGCGGGCGCCGCCGGCTGAACGGCCGCCGGTTTTTCCTCCCGCCTTTCCACATAGGCGAGTATGTCTTTTTTGGTTACTCTGCCGTGCAGCCCGGAACCTTTGACCTGTTCCAGCTCTGCCATGCCGATGTTTTCGGTTTTGGCGATATTGCGCACCAGCGGCGAATAAAACCGGCCGCTTTCGCCCATTGATTGCACTGCTGCCGGTGCGGCTTCATGCACCGCCGCTTCGAGGCGTTCCGGCTTGGACCGGCCGTTCACGGGTTGTTCTGCGGATGGGGTTTCGGCTACGGCGGGGGAGGGTAGGGGCTGTTCTTCTCCGTTCCCGGTGGCGATCACGGCAATTACCTGACCGATGCCCACAACGTCATTTTCCTGATGCAGGATTTCCAATACTTTTCCGCTGACGGGCGACGGTACTTCAGAATCCACTTTATCCGTAGCGATCTCCAATACGGTCTCATCAATTTCCACCGTATCCCCCACCTGCTTGTTCCATTTCAGGATGGTAGCTTCCATTATGCTCTCGCCCATTTTGGGCATGATCAGATCTACTTTAGCCATTGCTTTGCATTGAAGTGCAGGGCCGGTACAGGACCAGTCCGCGTTTAATTTGGTTTTACTTGAATGGCCCTTTCAGGCCTGTATTTTCTCCGGGTTCACTAAGGCGCCTGAAGAAATTCGCTGCAAAAATAGCGTAAATCCGGGAGCCTTACAAAGATTTTCCAGGTAAGGGGTAATGCCCGGCCAAAAAACGCCGCAGGAAGTCCAGCGCCCTTACCGCGGCATAATCGATATTCCTTGCCCGGTCCCGGCCGGCCAGTATTTTCACCGCCTCCGTTCTTTTCTTGTCGGCTACCGCCATCCAGATCGTGCCGACGGGCTTTTCCGGCGTCCCGCCGTCCGGGCCGGCAATTCCGGAGATGGATACGGCCACATCAACCCCGATCGCATCCAGGGCTCCTTCGGCCATTTCCCGGACCGTCTCCTCGCTGACCGCGCCGTGGGCCGCCAACGTAGCCGGTTTCACCCCGAGCCGCATTTGCTTGACCTCATTGGCATAAGCTACTACCGAGCCCTTGAAGTAGCGGGAGGAACCGGGTATGGAGGTGATCAGGTGGGCCACATACCCGCCGGTGCAACTCTCGGCGGTGGCGAGCGATAACCCGCGGTCCAGCAATAATTCGCCGACGGCAGCTTCCAGGGTATTGCTGCCGAACCCGAAAACGAGGTCGGGAATCAGGGCAACGAGTTGTGCCTGCAGGTCATCCAGCAGGCGGTTGAGCCGGTCCTCATCCGCATCCCGGCCGGTGAGCCGCAAACGCACCTGACCCAGGGAAGGGAGGTACGCGAGTTTGACATTGGCCGGCAGATCCGCTTCAAATTTTTCAATGCGCGCGGCTATAAAGGACTCCCCTTCGCCGGAGGTGAGGACGGTCCGGTGGGCGATCGGCTTTCCGTTGAGCCGGCCTTTCAGCCGGGGGAGCACCTCGTTCTCCATCAGGTACTGCATCTCATAGGGTACGCCGGGCATGGACACGAGCACCGCCCCATCCTGTTCGAACCACATGCCGGGCGCAGTCCCCATCTTGTTGTGGAGCAGAACGGCGTTTTCGGGCACGTAGCATTGTTCTTTCAGTTGTTCGGTCATCGGCCGGTTAAAACGGGCCAGCACCTTTTCGACCCGCTCCAGGGTGCCCTGGTCGAAGGTCATTTTCACACCGAAATAGCCGGCAATGGCCTTCTTGGTGATGTCGTCCCTGGTCGGGCCCAGGCCGCCGGTCATCAGGACCGCGTCGGCTTCCCGTAAGGAGCTTTGGATGGTACTGACAATGGTGTCGTGGTCGTCGCCGATGGAGATGATGCGCTCGATGCTTGCGCCGATCAGGTTGAGGCGTTGCCCCATCCAGGCGGAGTTGGTGTCGACCACCTGGCCGATCAGGATTTCGTCGCCTACGGTAATGATATGGACATTCATGGATGGTGTATGAATCGGATTTGTTTGATATCGAAATGGCGGTCGCCGTCCTGTTCGGTATGTATGATCAGTTTTCCCGTTTCGTCAATCCCCTGGATGGCGCCGGAAAAGGCTTTGCCGTCGGGCGTTTCGAACCGGGCGGGTTCCTGCAGTTTGTATAACTTTTGACAGTAAGTTTCGTTTAATGCAAAGAAGCGGCCTTCCCGAAGGGAAAGGTACCGTTTTTCGAGCGCCCCGAACAGGCGGTTTTCGACGGCTTCCAGCTCAAGTTCCCGGTTTTGCAGGGCCAGGCTCAGCGAGCCCGGATTCGGCAGGTGGTCCGGGAAGACCTGTTGATTGACATTCAGCCCGATGCCGATGACCGAACTTTGAATATGAACGCCGGCCAGTACGTTCTGGATGAGAATCCCGGCAATTTTCGTGTTCTGCCAATAAATGTCATTGGGCCATTTGATGGTTACGCCGCGGCCGAGAAAATGTTCGGCACAATCGTAAACAGCGAGCGCAACGGCCTGGTTCAACCGGAATTGCAGGCGGACGGGCAGGAAGGCAGGGTACAAAATGATGCTTAACGTCAGGTTTTTTCCCGGTTCGGCTACCCATCCGCTGCCAATTTGTCCGCGCCCGTCCCATTGTTCAAAGGTCGATATGGCAGTTCCTTCGGCTGGCCTGCTTTTTGCAAGCAATTCAGCAGCATAGAGGTTGGTGGAAGGCAGTTTTTCAAAACGGTGGATAACTTTTCCGATAAAAAGGGCATCGTTTGCAGCCAAGAATGGAATTTTTTATAATTTTATTGAATTATTGAGATCGAGTAAAACTCCCCGGTCAGCCGGTTCGCCGCCGGCGGCACGGAGGTATCTGTTCACAAAACTAGCGCGAAATTTTGAATACGCAAGCCAGACTGAGCAAGCCGAAGCCAAATGCGGACTCGGCAAAATTAAATGATCTGATCATTGACAGCATCCAGGACATCAAAGGAAAAAAAATCGTCCAGCTGGATCTTCGGCATATAGAAGAGGCCCCCGCAGATTTCTTCATCATCTGCGAGGGCGAATCGAACACCCAGGTAAAAGGTATCACGGACAATATTCACCGCAGGGTCAAGGAAGAGGCACGGCTGATGCCCAATCATATCGAGGGGGAAAAGAACGCCCACTGGATCTGCATCGACTATTTTTCTACGGTGGTGCATGTTTTTTACCGGGAGACCCGAGGCTTCTATGACCTCGAACACTTGTGGAGCGACGCCCGTTTCACCGAATTCGAAACGCTGTAAACAGCCCATGGCCTAAAATTTTAGCATTAAATGGAGAATGAAAACAACCGGAATTCCGGTGGCGGAATGAAGTTCAACTTTTTCTGGATTTACGGGGTGATCGCCATCTGTTTCCTGGCTCTGACCTTTGTTTTCGCCATGGGCGGATCCAAGGAGACCAAAAAAACGCCGAAAGATCTGGTGGCCATGCTGGTGGACGGCGCCGTCGAAAAGATCGTTGTCGTCAATGAAAAAAAGGCGGAGATCACCGTTAAACCGGAAAAACTGGGAGAACCGGCCTACAAGGACGCCGCCAAACCCGGTTGGAGCAATAAGGGTTTTCACTACTGGATGGAAGTCGGACCGGGCTTTACGGAAATGGTCCGGGACGTACAGGCCGAGAACAACATCCCGCGCGACGCCTGGGTGTATCCCATCAACGAAACCCGGCAGGACCTGCTCAAGGATTTCATCCGCGTCATGCTGCCCATCATCATCCTGATCCTGGTCATGCTGTTCATCATGCGGCGGATCACGGGCGGCGGCGGCGGGAGCGGTACCCAGATTTTCAATATCGGCAAATCGAAAGCCACGCTCTTTGACGAAAAGAGCAAGGTCAACCTTACCTTCGCCGATGTAGCCGGCCTGGACGAAGCGAAGGAAGAAGTGATAGAGATCGTGGATTTCCTGAAAACGCCGAAAAAATATACGGCCCTCGGCGGCAAGATCCCCAAGGGTGTGCTGCTGGTCGGCGCTCCCGGAACCGGCAAGACCCTACTGGCCAAAGCCGTTGCCGGGGAAGCCGGTGTGCCTTTCTTCTCCATTTCCGGATCCGATTTTGTGGAAATGTTCGTCGGCGTCGGCGCCTCCCGGGTGCGCGACCTGTTCCGGCAGGCTCGCGAAAAAGCGCCCTGCATCGTATTCATCGACGAGATCGATGCCGTCGGCCGCGCGCGCGGCCGCGCCAATTTCCAGGGCAGCAACGACGAACGCGAAAATACCCTCAACCAATTGCTGGTGGAAATGGACGGATTCAGCACCGACAAAGGCGTCATCCTGATGGCGGCCACCAACCGCCCGGATGTGCTGGATACGGCGCTGATGCGGCCGGGCCGGTTCGACCGGGTCATCAGCATCGACCTGCCCGACCTCAACGGACGGGAAGCCATTTTCGGCGTTCACCTGAAAAATATCAAGAAAGCGCCCGGCGTCGATGCCGCCGCCTTGTCCGAAATGACGCCCGGATTCGCCGGTGCTGAAATCGCCAACGTATGCAACGAAGCCGCCCTGATCGCCGCCCGCCGGTCGAAAAAAGCGGTGGATATGGATGATTTCAACTCGGCGCTGGACCGCGTCATTGCCGGTCTGGAAAAGAAAAACAAACTGATCTCGCCGAGTGAAAAAGAGGTGATCGCTTACCACGAGGCCGGCCACGCCGTTTGCGGCTGGTTCCTGGAACACGCCTCCCCATTGGTGAAGGTGACGATCGTACCCCGCAACGATAAACTCGGTTTTGCGCAATACCTGCCCAAGGAAGAATACATCACACGTACCGAACAGCTCCTCGACCGGATCTGCATGGCCTACGGCGGCCGCGCGGCGGAAACCATCGTGTTCGGAAAGGTTTCCACCGGCGCCCAGAACGACCTCGACCAGGTGACCAAAATGGCCTATGCCATGGTAACCATTTACGGCATGAATGAGAAAGTAGGCCAGGTTTCTTTCCACAGCCTGTCTCAGGATGCCTTCCAGCGGCCGTTCTCGGATGAAACGGCCTCGATGATCGATGAGGAAGTGCGCCGCCTGCTGGACCGCCAGTTCGACCGCGCCAAACAGTTGTTGGCCGAACACCGCGAAGACCTGGAAAAACTGGCCCAGGCCCTCCTGGAAACAGAAGTGCTCCACAAATCAGACGTCGAACGATTGGTAGGCCGCAGGCCCTATCCGATTGAAGGCGGCAATCCGCATTTCGAGCGGCTGGCGCCGAGTAACGGTGAGGTGTAGTTGACAGTTGTAAGTTGTAAGTCGTAAGTTGTAAGTTGTAAGTCGTAAGTCGTAAGTTGTAAGTGGTAAGTTGTAAGTGGTAACGCAGCTTCCGCGTAAGGAAATCCTTCCTTCATGACAAAACAGTTGTGCGGGCCTTTAGGTCCGCGATATCTGGTGCGCTCGGTTTGAATATTGGGTTCCCGGCCTGTAGGGCCGGTATCTGATCGCTCCGAATTGGCAACATCCGTATCGGTCGATTCTGAACCGGCCTCATTAAATATGGATAGAATGGATTTCAACAGGCGTCGCAGATCTTCATATACCGGCCCTACAGGCCGGTGGCTTATGTCGTTGCCGTGGTGCTACAGGTATTGCGATCCTAACGGACCGCTGTACTGGGCAGCTCAATCAGGGGTAAAGGCATCCGTATTGCGAATGCAAATCGAAGAAGTCCATTTTTGTTACGCGAAAGGGCCGTCGTAAGTCGTCAGTTGATGATAAAAGGCGGCATGCCGAGATTGTTCAAAACAGTGTTTTCACGCAAAGACGCAAAAGATCTGATTTTTAGCAAGCTATTGCGCATGCTCGAAAAATCCAGTTGTTTGGTACGCGCTGAAGTAGGCCGTCGCAGTCGTCAGTTGATGATAAAAGGCGGCATGCCGAGATTGTTCAAAACAGTGTTTTCACGCAAAGACGCAAAGACGCAAAGATCTGATTTTTAGCATGCTGCGCATGCTAAAAATCCGGTTGACACAAAATTCTGAACGGTCCCGGCATGCCGGCTGGACAATGAGCGCCCAGGTAGGTAACAGTTGGCAGTTGGCAGTAGGCAGTTGTCAGTGGTCAGTTGATGATAAAAGGCGGCATGCCGGCCGGACAATGGACACTCTCCCTTAGCCTCTATTACGAGCGCCCAACCATAAAACCATCGTCCGTGATCAGGCTGAATCAAAGATAAACGTTCTCCCCAACCCACCCTCTCATCCGCCGAAGCCTCCTGCCTCCGGACGACTAAGTCGCCTATGGCAGACGGAGCAGGCGAAGGCGGGCTCTCACCCTCTCTCCCTCTCTCCCTCTCTCACCCTCTCCTAATTCCCCAACCGCCAAACCCAGTTCCCCTTCAGGTCCACATAGCCGACATTCTCCCCGGATTCCACCCGGAAAAGATTGCCGTCCATCAGTTCGATCAGGTCGTATTCCGGCGCCAGGAACGGGGAGCCGTCTTCGCGGAGCAGGCCGAACCCCGGAGGGCGGGTCACGTACAGCCCTTCGTTGAGTTTTTCCAGGGAGGCGTATTTATACGGGATGACATTCATGCCGTTCAGGTTGATCATGCCCTTTCGCCAGGCTTGTTTGACCACCGCTACGCCATGATCAAACGGTTCGATCTCCTGGAAGAACCGGTCGAACAGGTTCTCGCCCTTTGCATCGGCGAAAAAGCAGTCGAGGTCTTTTTTCTCCGGTTCGGCGGTCCGTTTCCCGAAAATGCCGTTTTCATAGAAGAGGATGCCGTCCTTCTGACGGGGCAATTGCCGTCCGTCGGGGGTGATCATAACCCGGGTTTTATCGTCAAAATTGTTGATTTGGACAAAGGCCATGCCGCCGCTGAAGGGCGAGATCCAGTCGAAAGCGCCGTCAAAGGCCTGCTTCCCGGTGGTGTCCAGAAAGATCCAGTTGTGCCGGTTGGGCGCCCGGGCGGCGATCAGCCCTTCGGACAGGTCGCCGAGCCTTTCGTAAACAGGCGGGATCACCTCCTTGCCGTACCGGTTGATCAAGCCGTACTGTTTGCCCGTCCTGACCACGGCAAAACCCTCCCTGAAATCGCCGATCTCGCGGTATTTTACCGGACTCAAAGCCTCGCCGCGGTTATTGATGAGGCAGCGCAGGCCCGAACGGAAGCTTTCCATGGCAGGCGCCACGCCCAGTTCATTGAAGGGGTAGATCCGTTCAAACCTGCCGGGCTTCAGGATGATTTCCCCCCGGATGTTGATGAGACCGGTCCTGGCTTTGTCCACAATGCGGGCTACGCCGTTCCGGAAATCGAAGGCGCGTGAATAGACTGGCGGGATGCTGATCCGGCCGGTTGCGTCGAGGAAGCCGTAATGGTAACGGCTCCTGAACAGGCATAGGCCGTCGTGGAAATCGAAGACCGTGTCGATGGGTAAGGTATCTGCCGCAGCCGTGAAAAGCAGGTTGCCCAGGGTATCTGCAAAATGCCACTGTCCGTTGTGGAGGACGGCCGCTTTCCCTTCCGAAAAATCGTGGACTTGTTCGTACCGGCAGGGGATGACCTCTGCGCCGGGTTCGTTGACAAATCCCCAGAGCGAATCCTTCATCACCTTGCAGAAACCTTCCCGGAAATCGCCGCGTCGGTCATAGGCCGTACTGTTGAGCCCCCAGCCTTTCCGGTTGAACAGGAGGGTGGTCTGCCCGCGGTCGGTGGTTTTCCAGAAATGGTGAAAGGCTGTGACATTGAGGTGCCGGAACGGGATGATCACTTCGTTGTTGGTGTTGATGATGCCGGACAACCCGCCTTTCGTTACTTCGGCAAACCCGTTGTCGTCGAAATTTTCGGCAAAATCGTATTGGGGTTGGATGACCCAATTTCCGCTGGTATCGATGAACCCCCACCTGGGGGCGCCGCGGTCATCGGCTTCAAGCATCAGGAGGTTGTCGCGCCAGGTCTGGTTGGTCACGGACGTCAGGCAGAATTTCCGGGCCAGGTTATAAATGGATTCCAGCTGATATTTGAGCTGGTTGGCATCCCGGATCTGCCGGATTTTGCCGCCGGTGACGGCCAGCGCATATCCGTTGACAAATTCACCGATATAGGAGAAGCGAAGGTCCTTGCCATCCGGTCCTTTTTTGGCCTGCCCTTTCCGGTCGGTGAGGCCGAATGCGCCATCCTGACCGATGAAAGCGGCGTTGGGGAATCCGCGTTCAAAATCGTGTCTTCGGATGCCCAGCCATGCGAACGGCGTGATCATTTTTCCTTTTTCGTGACTGAACAGGGTCAGGAGGCACAGGCGGTCGTCGGCTACACCGACGGTTCCCGTAAAGTCGTTGACCGCGAACTGATCGCCGCTGAATACCATGGTCAGGCCGGGGTCGAGTATATGTTTCACCTGCCGGAACGCGGGCGGCAGTACCCAGGCGCTGTCGGCCAGGTTGCCGGTTTGCCGCAACCCCCAAAGCCGGGTGTACTGGTTGTCGAATGACCAGAGCCATCCGGAGGCGGGGATTCCCATGGATGGGTACCGGTCGACGAAGCTGATCGAGGCTGCTTTCGGACGCGATTTTTGGCGGCCGGCTTCCTGCCAGGCCAGGTTTTGCCCTTCAAAACCGATGCGCAGCGTGAAAACGCCGCCGTAGTCGTCCACGTTGACGACCCGGCCTGTCGAGTCCACCTGATAAAGGGATACTTCCCGCCCCCGGTAAGCCTTCACCGTCAGGCTGTCGATCCGGATGTCCTCGTACATCGGGGGGATGATCTCTTCCATTTTCCGGTTGATCACGCCCATTTCCCTGTTTTTCCGGACGAGGGCCAGCCCGTTGTTCATGCCGGAAATCCAGGAATATTCGCAGGGCAGGATTTCGGCCCCCGTATCAATATCGTACAAACCCCAATAGCGGTTTTTTACTTTGAATACGGAATTCGTCCAGGGGGCGATGCTGTCGTAGGCGGGTTGAAGGACGATCGCCCCGAGGCTGTCCATGATGCCGACCCGGTTGCGGCTCAATTCGCAGGCGGCGTACCGGTCATCCAACGGATAAAAATTGATATAGAACAGCTCAAAAGAAAAAGTGTCTTTGGCGGCGAAGCTGTACAGGCGCGGTTTGTACCGGACGGAGTCCCGCAGCTCCAGGAAAAACCGGTTCAGGGGCTCGACGACCGCCCAGGTATCCTTGAACAGCGCTTTGCCGGTACTGTCATAGGTCTCCCACGATTTCGGGCCGGTCTGTACGGCGATGAAGTCGGGGTGGTAAGAGCGGATATCCTGGTAGTAGCCCGGCAGCAAGGGCGCTCCGCCTTGTTTCAGGAGTTGCCATGGTTTCCCCGGCAGCTGCGCCTTGAAAAGAGCGCTGCCGTTGCGCAGCGGAAATACCCTGGCGTACCGGATGGGCAGCACCATCTCGCCGGTGGCGGCCTGGACACCCCACAGGTTGTTTTTGCCTACTTTGAAGTACTGCGCCGTCCGCACATCGGAGGTGTCCAGCAACCGGATATCCTCATAACCGGTACTGAAGAGTTCGCGCCCCGTCCGGTCGATCAAAACGAAATTATCTCCTTTCCTGACGGCAAAAAAATTGCCGGACAGGACCCTGATCTGCCGGTAATCCGGCGCCAGGACCAATTGGCGATCCCGACCCGCCAATCCGAGTTTTCCATCCACCTCGACCAGCCGGAAACCGGAGGACCTGGGCGCATGGAAATCGCCGTGCAGGGGCAGGTCCGATTGCCCTACCTGATCGTATTGCGGCGCCACGACCATATTCCCCTTACGGTCAATATACCCCCATTTATGCCCGACCTTGACCGGGTAGAGGTATTTCACCTGAGCCGGGAGCGCCACCGCGAGATGGATCAAGAACAGGAGGAGAGGGAGGATTTTTTTCATTTGGGGTTGAATATTTTAGTCTTAAGTCGTAAGTGATAAGTCGTAAGTAGCCTAGGATTCTTAAGCCCGTAGCCGAAGGCAGGGATTGAGAAGCCAATTGAAAGGAATACGGCTTATCAATCGGCCCGTCTTTTGGGCCGGGCGCGCTTAATAATCCTTCTCCACCACACCTACCACTTATCCTTCGACTACGCTCGGGAGATCCCCACTTACCACTTACAACTTACAACTTACGACTTACCACTTACAACTTACAACTTACGACTCAATCACCCAAGATCCGCCAGCGCCTTGTTCAGGGAGGCTACCGATTCCACCTCGATATCCCTGACCTTCATCGGGAAGGTAAAGCCGCTTTTGCCGGCATTGATGAGCTGTTCGCGGTTGGCTTTGAAATCCTCCTGGGTGAAGACGGCGATCTTGTTGCCGGGCAGCAGTGCAACCAGGCGGTTGTCCGCTTCGGGATTGAAGCTGAATTTTTCCCAATCGCTATAGGGAAAGGCGACAACGGCCCGTCGTTCGCCGGTGATCAGGTAAACCGTGATCATGTCTTTGGGAATGGATACCCCGTCGAATGAGAAATCGGCGGCCAGGGGGATATTTTCCTTCATTTTCCAGACTACATCCCAGTTGTAGATGCCGAAATTGTTGATGGAATAGGACCGCAGGAACTGAGCCTGGCGCTTTTCAAGGGCTTCCCTTTCCTGGTAGGCGGCCAGGAATTGCCGGTATTCGGCCATTTTTTGCTCGTAGGCTGCCATGGCTTCTTCCAGGTTCTTGCCGCTTTGGCAGGGCCTGACGGGGATTTTGTAGTCTTTTTCCTGGCTGGACAAGGCCAGCTGGTAGATCCCTTCCCGGTCGGTTGCGGTCAGGCTGGTTTCATCCCAGGGTTCGGTAAAGATCCAGGCATTGTTGGCCGGATCATCGTCCTTGGATTGGCCGGCGTATTGCCAGACGATTCCCCGCAGGCGGCGCAGTTCCGGGAATTTGTCGTAGTTGATCACAAAATCCAGGGTGGGTTTATTCTTGTCGACGGCTGAGGGTTTGCCCGGAGGAACGGGCGGCGTTTGTTTCAGGGGTTTGCCGGCAAGAGCGGCAGGGTTGGGCGCCGGGCTGCCGCTGCCGAGGTTGGCCCAGTTGCCTTGTTCGTCTTCAAAGCGCCAGAAATCGTATTCACCGTCCACTTCGGAGGCCATATTGACGGTGAGTGATTTTTCCGGGGCGACAAATACCGGTCGGCCGTTCACGGATCCTTCGATCTGAAACATGCCGGCGGTTTGCATCCAGGCATGGTCGCCGTTTTCGGCCAGCACCTTCATCGGTATGCCGGAGCCGATGATCTCCGCCGGGGAGTGAAATTCGCGATAAGACAATTGAACGTTTTCCGTGACAGGGTCGCCGTTTTCATAGACAAAGGCTGCTTCGGGAATTTCGATGGACCCGCCGTTGTCCAGCTGAATGGTGTGGGCTTTATCCGATGGAACGGTGAAATAGGTGTTTGCCGGATCAATTCCGGGGCTTGGCGGCGCTACAGCCAGTTTTTGTACCGGGGCCGGATTGAGGGTTGCATTTTGAGCGGTATCCGGATTGCCGGACTGGCAACTGTTCAGAACCGCCAGTAAAGCCAATGAAAGGAGAGGGGTTGAAATCCGCATAAGGAGATGGTTTAGGTTGAAAAATAGGTGACAGATAAATATTATAATCCTAATAACGCATCTGGTTACACGAAAAATCCCTTTTTTTGGAAATTTTCTATTTAAAATTCCCGGAATGGAAATATTCGATTCGCCGATGTAGGGTTTCCGGTCAAATAATGGTTCCTCTGATTAAAATCAGCGATTTCCACTGACGAAAGTCGCTGGTTTTGTTTTTTAAAGAGGGTAGTATTGCAATACCTAGCATGAACTATTTATTCACCTTAACCAAAGAGTTATGAATACGGGTTACGCTTTCGGTCCTGCTGCAATACTGGCCGCCATGGGTGGGGCCTTTGTCCTGATCGTTGCAGCAATCTATACCCTTCGCTGGTTCATCAGAAAACAGAGCAACCTGCCGCTTACAGAGTTGAACA
Source organism: Lewinellaceae bacterium (assembly GCA_020636325.1). GTDB lineage: Bacteria > Bacteroidota > Bacteroidia > Chitinophagales > Saprospiraceae > JACJYC01. Next base: position 192,452 of record JACJYC010000011.1, on the reverse strand, counting down.
AAGGCAGGAGCCGAAGCTATGCGCTGAAGGCCCGCAATAAATACCCGGAGGTGGACGTCTTCCAATTTTCCAAAACGGGATTTTATTTCGGGTTGGCCATTGCGATGGCCTTGACGGTCACGTTCTTCAACTGGACTTCCACCGAGAAAACGGCCAAAGCCGGCAATTTTGTCGCCACCATCGATGAAGATATCGAGATCGAGATCCCGAGGAGTACCGTTACGCCGCCGCCGCCGCCGCTTCCGCCGCCGCCTTCCGTAATCAAAGAGGTGCCGGATGAAATGATCCTGGAGGACCCGGTGACTTTTGTCGACCAGTCGGTAGATGCCGAAACAGAGGTGATCGCGGCGCCGGTGGTCGAGCGGAAAAGAGAATTCGTTCCGCCGCCTCCTCCTCCTCCTCCCGCAGAAGAAGTGGATGTGGATGAGATCTTCAAGATCGTTGAGGAATTCCCGCGTTTCCCGGGTTGTGAGGACATGGCCGGCACGGCAGCTGAGAAAAAAGCCTGTGCCGACCGAAAGATGCTGGAATTCATTTATGACAATATCCGTTATCCGCACGTTGCGGTGGACAACGGTATCGAAGGCACGGTCCTGGTCAAGTTTGTGGTAGAAAGAGACGGAAGGATCACCGGCCTGGAAGTGCTGAAGGATATCGGCGGCGAGTGCGGCAAAGAGGCTATGCGGGTAGTGGAACTGATGAACGACTTGCCCGAACGCTGGACGCCCGGTAAACAAAGGAATGTGCCGGTACGGGTGATCTTTAATTTGCCGGTACGGTTCAAGATTCAGCCTAGGACTTGACGGTTATTTTGGTTTATGGTTGTTTGTTGTGGTTAATGATTGTTTGTTGTGGTTTATGGTTGTTTGTTGTGGTTTATGGTTGTTTGTTGTGGGCCGGCAATAACAAACAAAAATAAACTACAATAAACCAAAATAAACTATAATAAACCAAAATAAACAACAAAAAACAGGGCTGTACGGTCGCATCCGTACAGCCCTGTTTTTTGTTGAACAACTATATTATTTCTTCTTCTTACCCTGGTCCTTCTGGTCTCTTTGCCGCTGTTGTTCCTTCATAGCGGCTTCCAGCCGTTCCTGGAAACCCGATTTCTTTTTGGGTTTCTTTCGGAAGGCGTCCATTTCAGCTTTTATCTTATCCTGGTCGATGATGTAATTCTTGGTGACGACCGTTTGGGCGATATTGAGGATGTTGCTGAACAGGAGGTAGCAGGTGAGGCCTGAGGCGAAACTGTTGAAGAACCCGAGGAACATGACCGGCATGATGTACTGCATGTATTTCATCATGGGGTTGGAGCCGAAGTCCATGTGCTGGGTGTTGTAATAGGTATAGGCCAGCGTAGTAACGGCCCACAGCAGGGTGAACATGCTGATATGCGAACCGAAACCCAGCGGAAGTTCGACGGGCAGCCGCCAGAATACGTCATAGGACGAAAGGTCGGTGGCCCACAGAAAGCTGGCTTGCCGGAACTCGATGGATGCCGGGAAGAAGCGGTACAGCGCGAACCAGATGGGCATCTGCAGGACCATCGGCATGCAGCCGCCGAGCGGATTGACGCCGTGTTCGCGGTACATCTTCATGGTTTCCAGTTGCTGTTGCTGGGCGTCGTCCTTGTACCTGTTTTTCAGGCTTTCGATCTGGGGCTTCAGCGCGCCCATTTTCGACTGGGAGTACAGCATCCTGTACGTGAGCGGGTACAGCAGCATTTTCACCAGCAGGGTCAGGGCCAGGATGACGAGGCCTGCGCTGCCGATAAAGCTGGACAAGAAGGTGAAAATGGGCCGGATGATCCACCGGTTGATCGTCCCGAAAAAACTCCAGCCGAAGGGGATCACATCTTCCAGCTCATAGCCGAGATCGCGGAGGCGCTTGAATTCGTTCGGCCCGGAATAGAGGGTCATCGCGAAGGATTCGCTCGGACTGTGGCCGTAAGGGATATCGATATCCGACCGGAGGGTTTTGAGGTTATCCTGGGCAGGATCGAGCACCTGGACTTCCATCCGCGCCGATTTGAACGCCTGTTCGGCGATCAGGGACGAATTGAAGAACTGGTTGGTATTGCTGATCCATTTCAGGGCTTTGTCGTTGATCTCTTCGACGTCGTTGGAGGTGCAGGAGCAGTAGTCCGGCGAGTCCTCAACGGGTTTGTAGTAGATCGTGGAATAGTTGCGTTCGTAGCGCGTATTCCGTTCGAGTTTATCCAGGTTATTGAGCCAGGTCAGTTTGAAGCTCTGGGCGTCGTTTGCCAGGACTTGCTGGAGGCCTTCCAGTTTGATATCGTAATCGATGGCGTAGGTGCCGTCGGTCAGCGTATATTTCTGTTCGAAATAACCGCCGTTCGTGGTCGGCGCCCTGAACGTAACCGATTGACCGCTTTTGTCGGAAGAAAAATAGAGGTCGCCGGTATTGACGCCGCCCGAGGGCAGGTTGGCCATCGGGAGGAAATAGTCGAACCGGTTGTGGACATCCTCCAGCAGTTTGAGGTTGGATTTCAGTTCGTTTCCTTCGGTATCCTCCTGGATCTTGAAGTATTTTTTAAGCTCAACTTCCTTAATGCGGCCGCCTTTGCTGTTCAGGACCAGTTTCATCAGGTCGTTTTCGATCGTGATGAGCTCTTCCGAACCGGTTGAAGCGGGGGCGAAGGGGCCGAATGCTGCACTTTGGCGGACCAGGCTGGTCGAGTCATCCAAAGCGGTCAGGGTGTCGGCAGCCGGGGAGAAATTTGCCGTGTTGGCGGCTGTATCGGCATTGAGCGCTTCCTGCGCCATAGCGATGGAATCCTGAATCCGTTTTTGCTGCTCCAGTTCGTCAGCGGAAGGCATCATAAACCGCTGCCACACAATCAAGAGGACGAAAATCAGGACAAATCCGATTATTGTATTCCTGTCCATTCAATTTTTAATAATTCAAAAACAGCGGCAAAGCTACAACTTTGCCCGAAGGTATTGCAATTCTGTTCGACTTATGTTGCGATGCACCTGACGAGCGCCGGATTAAAGTGCCGTAGCGCCCGCTTTTGCCGCCTTTATTTCGGCCTCCTTCCGGCCGGGATAGGTTGCCAGGGCGTTTTCCAGGCAGTCCATTGCCTTTTCCAGGTCGGCGGTGTTCAACACGAAGGCGAGCCTGACTTCCTGCTGGCCCAGGCCGGGGGAGGCATAAAAGCCCTGACCGGGCGAGATCATCAGCGTGGCGCCCTGGTATTCAAAGGATTCGAGCAACCAGCGGCAGAAGATTTCGGCATCGTCGATCGGCAGGCGGGTGAAACAATAGAAGGCGCCGCCGGGCAGGTAGCTGATCACGCCCGGCATTTTCCGGAGGCGGTTGAATACGGTTTTCCTGCGGCGGTCGTATTCCTCCTTGACCTCGTCGAGATAGGCGTCGTCCATTTCCAGGGCGGCTTCGGCCAGGATCTGCCCGAACCCCGGGGGGCTGAGCCTGAGTTTGGCAAACCGGTTGATGGCTTCCAATATGGCCGGGTTGAAGGCGATGATGGCGCCCACCCGTGCGCCGCAGGCGCTGAATCGCTTGGAAATGGAATCCACCACCAGGACGTGGTCGCGGATCGACTGGAGCCGCAATACCGAATAGAACTCCTGCCCATCGAAGCAAAACTCGCGGTAAACCTCGTCGGCAAACAGGAAAAGATCGTGGCGTTTTACGACATCCGCCAGCGCTTCCAGGGATTCTTTCGAATAAAAGCTCCCGGTAGGGTTATTGGGGTTGGTGATGAGTACCCCGCGGGTGCGCGGACCGACCGCGGCCTCAATGGCCTCCACGGGCGGCAGATCGAACCCGTCCTCGATATTGCACGTGATCGGCCGGATATGGATGCCGGCCATCAGGGCAAAGCCGTTGTAATTGGCGTAGAACGGCTCAGGGGCGATCACTTCGTCGCCCGGATTGAGGCAGGCCAGGAATGCCAGCAGCAAGGCTTCGGATGCGCCGGTGGTGACAATGATATCATCGGGGTGGGTCTCCACTTCGAATTTCCGGAAATAGGCGGTCAATTTCTGCCGGTAGGACAGGTAGCCTTCCGCCGGGCTGTATTCCAGGATGGTTTTATCTGAACGGCGAACGGCTTCCAGCGCACTGGGCGGGGTCGGGATGTCCGGTTGGCCTATATTGAGGTGGTACACCTTCTTACCGGCAGCTTTGGCTTTTTCGGCAAGGGGCGCCAGTTTCCTGAACGGTGACAATGGGGCGTTTTGCCCCCTTTCTGATACGAGCGGCATGCTGCACTTTTTTTATGAGGGGCAAAGATACGGGAGTCGGGGAATTATTTGATGATTTCAAATAATTCGATTGGTCTGATTACTGGCATAATACGACGGCTAAAAATGAAAGCAGGTCATCCCTTGGCGGGTAATAACCGGAAGGATTTTAAAAACCGATCGGTATCTACGTTGGTGTTGCGCTGCAGGTGAGCTACTGTCTGGACGGCGTAATACCGGCTGCCGGCCACGAATGCCAGGGTCCGGATGACGCTTTTGCCGCCCATATAGTCGATGCGCCAGCGGCGCCCCGGGAAGCCCTGGACCTCATCTTTGGCCTGGTAAACCACCTCGCCGGCCACGCTGTTGGCTGCAGCGGCCACCGTGGCGTCGAAAAAATCCCTGAGCAGATCGGTTGAATCCGAACTGACGGCGCCTTCCGGATAATCACAGTAGCTGACCATATAGATCAGGTTGCCTTCCGGGATCCCCGGCGTTTGATTGAACAGGGTGTGGTAGATCAATTCTCCGAGCGCCGTGGGAACGGTATCGTTCTTTTCGGTGATCTCACCCGGCGCCATCACGCGAAAAGCGCCTTCAACGGACTTGAATTCCTTCCATTCCTCCGCAAAAATCTGACCCCGGAGCGGCTGGGCGATTACCATGAAGAAGCCCGGGATCAATATCAACAGCAATTGCTTCATTTGCATTCGGCGGTTTATACCTTTTTGAACAAACAAAAGATTGCGGGGAAGGTTGATTGGTTGTATCCGGGCAAGGAATGCAAAATGTAAAAGTTAAAATGCGGAATTTAAAAGTAGGGTAAAAGTACCTGCTGCCCTCAAGGGAAAATAAATGAAATTAAGCGAGGAATTCAAATTTCCTTATTTACCTTTGGCACGAGTCGGTGTTATTAGTTATACGAATAGTAATAGATAAAATAAAATTACCATTACGGTCTTCAGCGCATTTAATTAAAAGCCGTTTTGGATTACTCCTGATGAAATAAAAAAGGTATGAAAATCATAGATACCAGCTTCTCCGGTGAGCAATTGGCCATTTTAATTCCCTCAATTATCCTGATACTGGCCAGTATTTTCTGCTATACGATCAATAAAACCAGGGCGGCCGTTTTTCTGCTGTTATTGGGGGCGTTGGGGCTCAGGATATTTATGATCATTCTGGATCCGTTTTTGAATGAATGGGACGAACGATACCATGCGCTGGTCGCTAAAAATATGATGAGCCGTCCTTTGGTACCCCGACTCTGGCCTGAAGCCGTTCTTCCCTATAATTATAAGGAATGGTGTTGCAATTATATCTGGCTGCATAAACAACCCATGTTTCTCTGGCAAATGGCTTTGAGCATGAAAATATTCGGGGTAAATGAAATTGCCGTCAGAATACCCAGTTTATTATTGAATACGTTGCAGGTTTGGCTGACGTACAGGATCGGGGTATTGGTGCACAATAAAAAACTGGGATACATTGCGGCGCTGATGTCTGCATTGAGTTATTTTGCGTTGGAGCAGGTGTCCGGATCAATGGGCAGGGAGCATAATGATGTAGCTTTCTTCTTTTATTTGACAGCAAGTTTTTGGAGCCTTGGGGCGTATTTAAACAAACCCAGGACCATCTTTTTAATCCTGATCGGTCTGTTCGCCGGTTTTGCGGTTTTGAATAAATGGTTGGTCGGGTTAATGGTCTTTCCGGGGTGGTTTGCCGGCGCAGCAATGCATAAAGAAGGTTTTTGGTTGAATTTAAAAAGGATTCTTTTAGCTTTTTTGATGGCCATTATGGTTTTTATGCCTTGGCAGCTGTATATCATGTCAAAATTTCCGGCGGAAAGCGCATACGAATACGAATTCAACAGAAGGCATATTTTTGAACCCATCGAAGGACATGCCGGAGATTGGCTTTATTATTTCAAGAACAACTACATCCTTTACGGAAACTGGAACTGGGTTTTAATGATCCTTGGGGTAATTGCGTTTGCATTTATTGTAAGGAAAAGCATATTGAAAAGCGCTATACTCACCTCTGTATTTATCATCTATCTTTTTTTTACAATAGCTCAATCCAAATTTGTCTCCTACGTATTCGTTTCATCGTTCATTTTTCTTTTTATGGCTTCCGGTATTTTGTTTTTAGAAGAGAAATTGTTCGACCTGAAAATACCCTTATCGGCTAAACGGCTTTTAATCGGGGTGATATTGGCATTAACCGGCTTCTTTACTTTCAGGCACTGGAAAATCGAAAGTTACCATGCGAGAAATAAACCGAATTATTTTGGTTATGGACCTCAAAGAATTGATCGTATAAAGGATGCAAAAATTTTACGCGATTTTAAATCTAAAATTCCGCCGGGCTATCTGATTTTTAATACGACCCAGCCCATTGAGGTTATGTTCTATACCGATAATATCGCCTATTTCTGGATCGATGAGAAAGATTATATCCGGTTGAAAAATGCACATTACCCGATGGCGGCCATAAAAAGCGATCAACATCCGATCCCCTTTTATCTGGAGCGGGATTCCAACATGCTCATCCTTGATCCGGGATTGAAAAATTGATCACTTTCCCACGAACAGCAAGCCCGATCTCCTGCATCATCAAATCCGGCGGATAACCGCAAATTCTGCCGGAAATGCACAATGCACATCAAAAATCCCGATATTGGCCGGCATGAGCCTGGACCGACCGCCGCTGGAGCTGAATGCCGATTTTCAGTATATCCTCGATGTTTTGGAAAACACGAAGGGAAACCTGTTCATTACCGGGCGGGCAGGGACGGGTAAGTCCACCCTGCTGCAGTTGTTCAGGAATACGACCCGAAAGAAAACGGTGGTACTGGCGCCGACGGGCATTGCTGCGCTGAACGTCAAAGGGCAAACGATCCACTCCTTTTTCGGGTTTCCGCCGAGGCCGCTTACCCGCCAGGATATTAAAAAACGGGCCAACCGGCGGCTATTCCAACGGCTTGAAGTGATGGTCATCGACGAGATCTCGATGGTGCGGGCGGATCTGCTGGACAGCATCGATTATTTCCTGCGCATCAACCGGGAAAACCCGATGCCGTTCGGCGGGGTGCAGGTGGTGTTTTTCGGCGACCTGTTCCAATTGCCGCCCGTAGTGTCCTCGGAGGTGGAATCGGGGTTGTTCAGTTCTTTTTACGAATCGCCGTACTTTTTTTCCGCGCAGGTCTTCAACGACCCGACCTTTGCCATGGAAATGGTCGAACTCAGGAAAGTGTACCGGCAGGAGAACAGGCGTTTCCTTCGGTTGCTGGATGCCGTGCGGCTCAACCAGATCGACCAGGACGACCTGATGGAGTTGAACGAGCGCTGCATCCCCGATTTTGAGGCGGGGGAATTCTTCATTACCCTTTCTGCGCGGAATGCCCGGGTAGATGCCATTAACCGGGCCGAGATGGACAAGATCCCCCTGCCGCCGGCGGTGTATACAGCAATCGTAAAAGGCGATTTCCCGGCCAACCAATACCCGGTGGACCCGGCGCTGGCCCTGAAGTTGAATGCGCAGGTGATGCTTGTGAAGAACGACCCCGAGAAAAATTATGTCAACGGCACCATCGGCCGGGTGGTGAAGCTGGAAACGGACAAGATCACCGTGACCGTGGAGGAATCGGACGGCAGCCGCCGCAATGTGGAGGTCGGGCAGGCGGAATGGGAGATCCTCCGCTATCGCCTGCATCCGGAAGACCCCAACCGGATCGAGGCGGAACCGCTGGGCTCCTTCGTGCAGTTTCCGGTCAAGCCGGCCTGGGCGGTCACCGTCCATAAGGCGCAGGGCCAGACCTTCGAAAAGGTCATCATCGATCTGGGAAAGGGGGCTTTTGAACACGGCCAGACCTATGTGGCCCTCAGCCGTTGCCGGACCCTGGAGGGCATCGTGCTGCGGCAGCCCCTCCGGTACTCGGACATACTTGTGGATCAGCGGGTTGTGGAATTTTATGAAAGAAATTTCTAGGGTAAGGGTATTAAATCCTGGGAATTTTTAATTTTGTAATCGAACATTCCGCGTTCGACACAGGATATTAGGTAATCGAAACTCAGTAAAATGGCCAAGAAGTCTAGAAAAGAAATGCGTTATGAACGCCTCGACAAGCGCGACAGCAAGAAGTTCATGACAGTTGTCGTTGTTGCCACACTGGCGCTGTTGATCCTGCTTTACTTCATCTATCAGAACTCCTGACCCCTCACTCCAGCGTGAACAGCCGCCAGATCTGTTCGTCCGGCGGGTCGCCGGTAATGGTGACGGGTTGTTTGGATACCGGGTGTACAAAGCTCAGGCTTCGGCAATGCAGGTGGATTGACGCGTCCCGGTTGGGCTGGTCAAATCCGTATTTCACATCTCCGCGGATAGGGCATCCGATTTTGGAGAGCTGCACCCTGATCTGGTGGGGGCGTCCTGTCAGCGGCTTGACCAGCAGGAGGCGTTTGGTTCCCAATTCACCGATCAGTTCGTAGGAGAGTTCCGCTTTTTTGGTATCCTTCACCCCTTTGGGGATCTTGTCGTACCCTTTTACAATATTGCGGCTTTCGTCCTTGACCAGGTAGTGTACCAGGTTGCCGACAATGGGATCCGGCCTGGTTTCGACCACGGCGAGGTAATTCTTTTCCACCTCCCGGTCGCGGAAAAGGGCATTCATCCGTTCGAGGGCCTTGCTGGTGCGGGCAAAGACCACCACGCCGCTTACAGGCCTGTCGATGCGGTGAACGATGCCCAGGAATACATCGCCGGGCTTGTTGTACCGGTCTTTGATATAGGCCTTCACCCAATCGGCGAGCGTGCGGTCACCTGTGGCGTCGCCCTGCACCAGCCATCCGGGCGGTTTATTGACGGCGATGAGGTGATTGTCTTCGTATAAAACTGTTATCTGCATTTGCGTGTTAAGTCGAAAAGACCGCAAAGATATGAAAATCTCTCTGGGCTTTTCGCCCTGCCCGAACGACACCTTCATTTTCGACGCCATGCTGCACGGCAAGGTCGACACCGAGGGACTGACATTTGAGCCCGTCATCCGGGATGTGGAGGAATTGAACAAGCTGGCTGCCCGGGGGGGCCTGGATATGACCAAGCTGAGTTACCATGCCTTCGCCCATTTGCGGTCGGGGTATGTACTGCTGGATGCGGGCAGCGCGCTGGGGAACAATTGCGGCCCCTTGGTCATTGCACGGCAACCGCTGACGGAAGCTGAGATCCATGCCGGGCCTATCGCCATTCCGGGAGCCTGGACGACGGCCAATTTCCTGTTGGGGCTGGCATATCCCGGAGCGTTGAACAAGGTGGAAATGCTGTTTTCCCGGATCGAGGATGCCGTTCTGAACGGAGAGGTGATTGCGGGACTGATCATCCACGAGAACAGGTTTACCTACCAGCAAAAGGGTTTGGTGAAAATTGCCGACCTGGGGGAATACTGGGAATCCCGGACGGGCATGCCGATCCCGCTCGGGGGGATTGCCGTCCGGCGCGATCTGGAGCCTCAACTGCGGCAAAAGATCAACCGGGTAATGGCGCGTTCGGTGGCCCATGCCCTGGATCATCCTGAGGCGCCGATGCCCTACGTGCGGCAATACGCCCAGGCTATGGACGATGAGGTCATGATGGCGCATATCGGGTTGTACGTCAATGACTTTACCCGGGACCTGGGCGACCGGGGGAAATCGGCCGTAACGCGATTGTTCGCTGAAGCAGCCGCGGTCGGCGTGATTGATGCGGGCGGCGATATGTTGTTTCTGGAGGATGAATTTTCCTGATGGTTAAATATTCTGCCGGTTCAGTTCTTTCACGGCGTAATCGCAAGCCCTTGCGGTTAGCGCCATATAGGTCAGCGACGGATTCTGGAAGGCGGAAGAGGCCATGCACGAACCGTCGGTAATGAATACGTTGGGCGCGGCCCAGAGCTGGTTATGGGCATTGAGCGCGCTGGTTTTCGGGTTTTTTCCCATCCGGGCGGTCCCCATCTCGTGGATGCCGAACCCGATGGCGGTATCCCCCTGGTAGGTGGCCACGTTTTTGGCGCCTGCCGCTTCGAGCAGTTCAACGCTGTCGGACAGCATCTGTTTGGTCATTTCGCGTTCGTTTTCGCCGAAGCCGCAATCCATGGCGAGGGTCGGCAGCCCCCATTTGTCCTTGTGATCGGCATCCAGGGATACCCGGTTTGATTCATAAGGCAGGCATTCCCCGAAAGGGAACATCTGGATGACCCATTTCCCGTTCTCAGCCTTGCTGACGGCGTCCTTGTATGCCGCGCCGAAGCCGAGCTCCACTTCCTTCATGGCCGCTATTTCTCCCCAACCCTGCCGCCATCCGCTGCCGAACATGCCGAATCCGCGGAGGTAATTGGGTTGCACGTCGTCGCCGATATTGCGGTACCTCGGGATAAGGAAGAGGCTTGGGTTTCGGCCGTAGTAGTAGCGGTCTTCAAAGCCGTCGAACTCGCCGGTGGCCCCCACCTGAAAATGGTGATCCATGAGGTATTTACCGATGACGCCGCTGTCGTTGCCGAACCCATCCGGGAAGCGGCTGCTTGAGCTGTTGAGCAGCAACCAGGTCGTGTTCAGGGTGCCGGCGCAGACGAAGACGATCCGGCTCCGGAATTCGTGCATTTCGCCGGTTTCGGCATCCAATGCCCGGACGCCGGTCGCCTTGCCGGTTGTTTCATCCAAGAGGAGTTCTGTTGCAATGCTGTGGTTGCGAAGGGTGAGATTCCCGGTTTTGAGGGCATCCGGTATGGTGGAGGTCACGCTGGTGAAATATCCGCCGTAGGGGCATCCCCGGGGGCAGAGGTTGCGAAACTGGCAACGGCCGCGTTCCTTATGGGTATCGTCGGTCAGGTGGGCGGGGCGGCCGGGGGTGAGCCGCCGGGCCGGGAATTTCTTTTCGATCTCGGTTTTGAAGTGTTCCTCCACGCAATTCAGCGGGATATGGGGCAGAAAGTGGGGGCTGTCCGGAACCTGCGGAATGCCCGAGGCCAGGCCGCTGATGCCGGCGTATTTTTCGACATAGCTGTACCAGGGTTCGATATCGGAATACCGGATAGGCCAGTCTGTACCGTGACCGTCGCGGGCATTTTCCTCGAAATCCCGTTCGCTCCACCGCCAGCACTGCCTTCCCCAGATGAGGGACTTGCCCCCGGTCTGATAGCCGCGGATCCAGTAAAAGGGCCGTTTCTGGGTGTAAGGGTGGTCGGTATCTTTCGTAAAAAAGTGTTTGGTCTCTTCGTTGAAGGCGTAATTTTTCGATTGGATCGGATAGTCGCCAAGAGTGGCTTCCGTATCCATGCCGCGGTAGGGGTCCTTCCAGGGCGGGTTCATGGCGGTGGGATAGTCCTTGACATGCTCAACGGGGCGGCCGCGTTCGAGACAGAGGACCTTCAGGCCTTTTTCGGTGAGCTCCTTGCAGGCCCAACCGCCGGAGATGCCGGAGCCGATGACTATTGCATCGTATTCCATGGTCAGTTGTTTTGCAGCGACGCATGATCACGCGTCGCTTTGTCGTAAGGTATTAATTGGCTTCTGATTGGCTTCTCAATCCCTGCGGGCTTAAGAATCCGGAGGGGTGATTGTCTTCTGATTGGCTTCTCAATCCCTGCGGGCTTAAGAATCCGGAGGGGTGATTGTCTTCTGATCGGCTTCTCAATCCCTGCGGGCTTAAGAATCCGGGGGGTCTGGTTAAATAACATAGGTGCGCTGCCCGGGAGGTAAAGGTATGCATCCTTCGAATCTGCCGGGCACGGGGATGTATTCCAGGACCTCCGAAGCGCCGGTTTCGGAGGTGAAATAGCCGATGAGGGTCAGTTCCTTTAATTTGCGCCAGGCAGCCTGGGGCGGGGTGAGCGGTTCTTTTGCCTCGCGGGCTTCCGCATCGAGTTTTTTGAGGAATGCCGTTTGCTGATCAACCGGAAGCCGGAGCAACCCGCCGGCATCAGCGTCCAGTTGCATCAGCCCGGCAGTCCACGCTTCGCGGTCTTCCGCCGGGGTGCATTCCTGCAAAATGGTATAGATGAATCCGGGTACCCCGACTTCGGTGGCGGCGGGGGTGCCGGTTTTGGGCAGGATCAGATCGCATAATTGCGCCACAAGCGATTCCTGTTCCGGGGTGAGGAAGGTGCTGGACGGCGGTATCGGACCGGTTTTGCATCCGGACAGTACAGCGGCGATGGTGGAAGCGCTGACGGCTCCTCCCAGCAAAACGGCGGTTCTAGTGATGGCTTCTCGTCGGTTCATAAGCAGTGTTCAGACCTGTTCAGCGTAAAAATAAGAACTGTTGCCGGCCTTTTATCAAAAAGAAGCGGATTTATCCGGCCATTGGCGGTAACAAATCGCGCGAACGGCTGATATAAACCCGAAACATTTTCAAATCCAACCCACAATGTCAGAAAAATCCTATATTTACTTCAAAACCAGCCCAAGCACCATGAGAAAATCCAGCCTGATCACCCTTTTAGCCTTATTTGTTTTTTCATTTGTTTCAGCTCAGGTACCCGGCATTATCTTTCAGGAAAACTTCAATTCCAACCCCCCCGGGTGGGCCCAGGTTCCTTCGCCGAATGCGCCGGGGCAGGTCTGGCAATGGACAGCGGACGGAACCGGAAAAACCGGCCCGCATTGGGGCAATCGCAGCCCGATTAACAGCAATTCCGGACCGGGGGCGTTCATCTTCAACTCGGACGCTTATTACTCCCCCGTCAGCAATAATTACCAGGACGCGGCGATTGAGATGCCGGTACTGGACTGTTCGGGAGCAGCTGACGTATACCTCACCTTCCAGCAGTATTACCACAATTTGTCTTCCATCACCAGCGTCGATATCAGTTCGGACAACGGCGCGAGCTGGACGGGCATCCCCATCAATAACACGGTGGCGCCCTTGCAGGAAACACTCAACGGTGAACGGGTAATCCTGAATATCACTTCCTACGCAGCCGGTTTTCCGCAGGTCAAGATCAGATTCCGGTTTCAGGGGAATCTGTTTTTCTGGATCATTGACGATATCCTGATAACCGACGGCCTGCCCAATACCGACATCGGCATTGCAGGGATCGCTCAACCTCTCGATCCTTGCCTGCTTACCGACCATGAATCGCCAAAGTTGGTGCTGACCAATTACGGCCAAACAGCCATTACCCAGTTTCAATACAGATATACCCTGAACGGCACGCCTTCAAGCGTTTTTAACGGTTTTTACTCACCGCCGCTACAACCCGGCGAGACCAGGGTCTATGATCCGTTTCCCCATGTGAATCTCAATATTGATTTGGGGGACAATACCGGGTACGTGCTCCAGTTTCAGGTGAATGCGACCGGGGATTCCGTGTTGCTGAACAATACCTATCTGGTCGAACTGCCGCCTTGCCCAATCGGGACGGATACGTTGGGCGGGCCCTATATCGGCAACCAGTTGATCGTGAAATTTATCGCCGGAACGACTGATTCGGAAAAGGATGTAATCCGTAACAAATACAATGCGGTCCTGACGGATAAATGTCTTTGCGACCCTGGACTTGAATTATGGGATGTCGATCTCACGGGTAACGGGATCACTATTGAAGGGGTCAAAGACCAGGCTTCAAGCGAATCAAAGATTGAGGATACCGGGTTCAATTATATCGTGAAACTCGACAGGCCCAAGGATGAAGGGGAAACACCGGGAGAACAGGCCGGCCAGGGGACTGACGGGGAGGTGATCAGGGTAGCCATTATCGACTCCGGTGTCGATTTCCCTCATTACGACCTGAGTACTTCCATCTGGACCAATGACCAGGAGGAAGCGGATCCCTTGTCACCTGACGACGACGGCAACTGTTTTGATTATGATGACAAGGGCCAGAATTTTGTCAACAGCGGCACGATCCCGCAGGATGATAACGGACATGGCAGCCATATCGCAGGCATTATTGTCAAGGACCTGACCCTGATCCCCTGCGCCCGGGTTGAATTTATTTCCCTCAAGGTGATGAATCAAAGCGGTGCGGGCAATCTGTTTCATACGTTGTGCGCCATTTACTACGCTTCCGACAAGCAAACGGACATTATCAATTACAGCGCCGGATATGTCGGACAAGAATCCAGCATGTTCCGGGCTGCAATCGATTATGCCAAGATGAAAAACGTCATCATTGTGGCTTCCGCCGGTAATGAAGGGATGGACAACGATATGTTCCCGCATTACCCCAGCCAGTTCAGCGGCACGGGCAGCAATGTGGTATCCGTGGCGGCTTTCGACGATCTGGCGGGCGGCCTGGCTAATTTTTCCAACAAAGGGCAGGTAGTGGACATCGCGGCGCCGGGAGTGAGCATTCTGAGTACTATCCCCGGTCAATCGGATAATCATGGTTTCGGCATCAAATCGGGGACCTCCATGGCGGCAGCTGCGGTTTCCAGGCAACTTGTGCTGTTCAAGGCTGCCAATCCGACGGCAACCTATAATGAGGCCATTCAGTTTCTGTTGAACAATGACGGTCAAAAGATCTCGGAGATCGGCGGCGGTTTATTGCAGGATTTCACCAATTGCATTGTCGGTGTAAAGGAACCCGCTTCAAAGCAGGAAACCCCGATCGTCGCCTTTCCAAATCCGTTTTCCGGCGATTTCCGGGTTGAATGCCAGTGGCCTGAAAATGAGACGGTCCGTTTGACTGTATTCAATGCGGTCGGTCAGCGCATCCTGCAACAGGATCTTTCTCCGGCGATCGGTATGCAAACCATTGGAATAGACGGTCAGCAATGGCCGGCCGGCACGTATTTTGTTTTTATGGAGTCGGCGCATTTCCGGGCCAGGGAGGTGGCGATAAAGCAGCGGTGATTAACTTTGTGCAAAAGGGGGCATCTATGCATTTAAAAAGAATATTGCCGGCGGTGGCTGTCTTGTTGACGGCGCCGCTTTGGCTGTTTGGCGCGGATACGCTTCGCGCGCGTGCATTGGTTCAATCGGCCGATGCCGCAGCTGAATCCGGTGACCGCGAAAAGGCCGCTGAATACCTCGACCAGGCTGCCGCCATCTGGAAGCAGGAAAACCTCCGGAATTACCTGGAAACGGCTTTGGATGCGGCGCTCCTCTATGACAATTCGGAAACGCGGAAAGAAGCGATCCGCCGGGCCGGTTTGCTGGCTGAAGCGATCGACCCTGAAACCTTCCCGGATAAATCCAAACTGGGGTACTTTTATCACAAATACGCCGCCATGTACCACAATGACGGCCAGTTTGAAAAAGCCCTGGAGCTCTACCGGTTGGCCTTGACCATTCGGAAGTCATTGGATGAAAACAACCTCGACGCCGCCCTGACGGCCAACAATATGGGAATTGCCTGCCGGAGCCTGGGCCGGTACGAAGAGGCCATCGGCTACTTCCAGTATTCAGCCGGCATCCGGGAAAAGCGGAAGGAATCGTTATTGAGCGGCCGGGTCTGGTTTGAGATCGGCCGGCTGTACGAAACCATGGGGGATTTTGACGCAGCAGCCAGCGCGTTCAACCGGGCTCTGGGTTTTTACAGCCAATCAAAAAAAAACAATGCCTATTACCTCAATGCCGGCGGGGCCTGGTTGTCGCTGGGCAATGTAGCGAATCGCGCGAATGAGCCTCAACGGGCAATCAATTGCTATCTGAAGGCTGAAGAGCTGTTTGCCCTGACGGACGAAAAAGAGGAAAAGCAATCCCTTTGTTATCAGAACCTGGGCAATATTTACGACGACCTCGGGGATTGGGATAACGCCCTGAAATATTACCATAAGGCGCTTGACCTGGCCCGCAAAACGCAGCAAAGCGAAAGAGCGGCCTTTATCGAGAGCAACCTGGGGTTTACGCTGACCCGCCAAAACAAGCTCAAAGAAGCAAAAAATTACCTGGAAACATCCCTCGGGCATTTCAAAACCCTTTTCGAAGCCCAATACGACCCGGAATACGCCAAACCGCTTGTCAACCTGGGTGATGTCGACACGGCGAACCAGCATTACACCGATGCCCTCCGGCATTATCACGAAGCGCTTCAACAGGTGATCCCCGCTACCCGCAGTGCGAACTGGCAACAGGACCCCGAACTAAACGATACCACCCTCATCCTGGGCGAACCCTACTACGTGCTGGCTTACCTGAAGGCCAAGGCCAGAGGCTGGCAACTGCTCGGATTTCACGAAAAAAACGCTGACCACCACCGGCATGCCATCTTCATGTACCGGCAGGCGGTGGCGTACCAGGACCGGATCCTGCGGGAAATGATCGCCGATCAATCCCGGCTGATCTGGTTGGAACAGTCGAGAGCCATGTTTGAAAACGCCCTGAGAAGCTGTTTCGCCATCGGCGATGCCGCGAGCGCTTTTTATTTCATGGAAAAAAGCCGGGCGGTTTTGCTGCTCGATGCCCTGCTGGCCAACCGGGCCCGCAACCTGATTCCCGACAGCCTGAGCCAAAAAGAAAGCGCCTTGAAGAGCAGGCTGGCCGATGCCCAGCAAGCGATGGCCGCCGATCCGGGAAAACCCGACCTCCGACAAAACCTGCTGGATGCCCAAAGGGCCCTCAACGATTTTTTGAAACAGCTCAGCCAGTCCTATCCCCAGTACCACAACGCCCGGTATAACGCCGATGTGGTTGGGCTGGAGACCGCCCGGATGGAACTATTGACCGAAGGAAAATCCCTGATCGTCTACTTTTACGGAGAATCCCACCTGTACGCCCTGCGGTTGCCCTGGTCGGGCGAGCCGGGGCTGACTTCCGTGCCGGCCGACAGTGCATTGAGGAACACGCTCAGGGACTACCTGCAGCAATTCTCTCCGGCCAACCGCTGGAATATGCGACCCGATATCTTTGGATTGACAGCCTCGACCCTCTTCGACAAGATCTACCGCCCGGTCTATTCGCCGGACGACAGCCAGGTGATCATCATTCCGGACGGCGAACTCGGGTACATCCCGTTTGACGCCCTGTTGGTTTCCGCCTCCGGACAGGGCGGCTGGAAATCGCTGGATTACCTGGCCCGGCACCAGGTTTTGCAGCAAGGCTTTTCGGCAGGTGTGCTGGTCCGTCAGCAACAATTGGGCCACAGCACCAATACGAACTACCTGCTGGCTCCCGGATTCGCATCGGGCGAACAAGGGCAGGCGCCGTTGCCTTTTGACGGATTTTCCGGGCAGGACAACGGCAATATGACGGTTTTTACCGGTGCGGAGGCCCGCCGGAGTTTGCTGAATAACTGGACTAAAGGCGGAGAGATCCTGCATTTCTTTACCCATGCCGAAGCCGGCGACCATCCCCGGATCTATTTCATCGATTCGCTCCTGCAATTGCCGGAACTTTATGCAACCACCCTTCCTTTCGACCTGGTGATCCTCAGCGCCTGCGAGACCAATATCGGTCAGCTGGCCAGGGGAGAGGGCGTGATGAGTTTGTCGCGGGGGTTTGCCTATGCCGGCGCAGCCAGTCTGATGGCCAGTCTCTGGCAGGTGAAACCGCAGGCCAGCGCGGAGATCCTCAACCGTTTTTACACCCTGATCAAGGGCGGCGATACCCGTGCGGGCGCGCTGCGGCAGGCCAAAATCGATTACCTCGAATCCGCGCCCGAGATGCGGGCCATGCCGAGCTACTGGGCCGGTATGGTCATGAACGGCAAAGACGGAAAGGTGCCGCTGAGCGGCAAACCCGGATGGCTGATCTGGGGCGTCGGATTGTGCCTTGCGGCGGGGGCGTCCTTTCTTGCCGGAAGACGGAAAAAAACAGCTGCCCTGATCCTGGCCGGGATGACGCTGGGGTTGAACGCCTGCAAGCCGGACGGACCGGAATGGAAGCTTACCTGGTCGGAAACCGGCAATCCGGCGGATGTTGCCGCTGTTTTTCCCTCTTTGTTTCAAAGCGGCGACGGGAAATTATGGCAAACGTGGCTGCATGAGCCCGATACCCTGAGCAGGCTCATGATCGCCGGCCTGGGGGAAAGCGGCTGGTCGGTCCCTGTACAAATCGCATCGGACCCTGACTGGTTTGTCAACTGGGCGGATTTTCCGTCGGTATTTGCCAGGAATGACAGTTTTCTGGCCACTTACGTATTAATGCGGCATGGCGAAGGCGGGGTTTATGCCTACGATATCGGCCTGTACCTGAGCCCGGATGCGGGACAAACCTGGCAAGGGCCGCTGATACCGCACAAGGACGATACAGCCACTGAGCACGGGTTCGTTTCCATGACCGCATTGCCGGACGACCGGATAGGGCTTGCCTGGCTCGACGGCCGCAAATATGCCGTCCAGAGCGGGACCCCCGAAGGCGGGGAAGCGGATATGACCCTGAGGTTTGCCGCCGTCGACCGGGAGGGCAACCTGAGCGATGAAGCTGAACTGGACGGCCGGACCTGTTCCTGTTGCCAGACCGATGCCGCTACCCTGGCCGACGGAAGCATAGTGGTCGTTTACCGGGACCGGTCCATGGCGGAAGTCCGGGATATTGCCCTGGTGAAACGGCAGAACGGCGTCTGGTCGGAACCCCGGCTGGTACATGCCGACAACTGGACCATTGAAGGGTGCCCTGTGAACGGGCCGGCAGTGGCCGCTTCCGGCAATCGCCTGGCGGTGGCCTGGTTTACGGCAGCTGAGGAAAAACCCGGCGTTTTTCTCGTCTGGTCGGAGGACGGCGGAGACAGTTTCGGGCAACCCGTACAAATCGATAAAGGCAATCCGGAAGGTCGCGTTGACGTACAGCTGCTGGACGACGAAAGGGCGCTGGTCAGTTGGGTTGAAAGGGAGAAAGGCGGCAAGGGCGCGCTTCGGTTGTCGGTAGTTGACCCGTCGGGGCGGCTGCTCGCAGAAGACCGCGTTGCCGATTTCGATCCGGCGCGGAGCAGCGGTTTCCCCAGGCTGGCGGCGCGGGACGGGCGTTTTTTTCTGGCCTGGACGGCGCCGGGGAAGGGGGTGCGGATGGTGGGGGGGGAGTGAGAGGGTGAGAGGGTGAGAGGGTGAGAGGGAGAGAGGGTGAGAGAGGGTGAGAGGGTGAGAGAGGGTGAGAGGGTGAGAGAGGGTGAGAGGGTGAGAGGGTGAGAGAGGGAGTTAACAATCGACATGGAGATAAAAGTAGTAAAGGGCGATGAAGCCAGGGCGCATATAGAGGCGCTGGGACGGCTGAGGATCAGTGTGTTCAGGGAGTGGCCGTATTTATACGACGGGAATATGGCGTATGAGCGGGATTACCTGGAGGCATTTGTGACGTCAAAAGACAGTGTGCTGGTATTGGCGATGGATGGAGGCCGGGTAGTCGGCGCTTCTACGGGGTTGCCGTTGGCGGCGGAAACGCCGAACATTGCCGGGCCGGTGGAAGCAGGGGGGTATGACCCTGAGCGGGTATTTTACTTCGGGGAATCCGTGCTGGAGCCCGCTTACAGGGGGCAGGGGATCGGCGTAGCGTTCTTTCACTACAGGGAACAACATGCCAGGCAATTGGATCGTTTCCATTGGCTGGCCTTTTGCGGGGTGGTCCGGCCGGAAGGCCATCCGTTGCGGCCTGCGGATTATGTCCCGCTGGACCGGTTTTGGCAAAAGCGCGGATTTGGGCCTACGGATCTGTTTGCCCGGATCGGGTGGAAGGATATCGATGGTGCGGAGGAGACGGAAAAGCCGTTGAGATTCTGGATCAAATCCCTGGATCGGGGCATATGAGCCAAAAATAACGGGTATGTATATGCTTTTGCGCGAACGGCGTGCGAAAGTTCCTATTTTTGCGAAGAATTGCCAGATTTTGATCACTAACCAATGTTATATGAAAATTTTGAAAAAGACCGTTTTTTTCCTTTCGATGGGATTTTTGACCGTTCAACTGAATGCCCAGAGCGAAAAGCTGCTTGACGCTGTCGCCCAGGAAACCTGCGATTGCATCAAGGATAAAGATGTCTCCAAAATGACGACGGAAGAGCTCCAGGTAGAGCTGGGCATCTGCATGATGGGCAGTCTGGGGACCCATCAGAAAGAGATGGGCGGAAGCCTTGACCTGACCAACCAGGCCTCCATGCAGGCGTTCGGTGAGAAAGTGGGCGTAAGAATGGTTGCCAAATGCCCGGAACAGATGATGAAGGTCGTTTCTTCTACGACCGCCACGGACAAAGGCGCGGATAACATCGCTACGGTAGAGGGCAGTTTCAAGCAGGTTGAAGGTACTGAACTGACCTATATTATCCTTGAAGAAGCCGACGGCAGCCAGCAGAGACTGTTGTGGTTGCGACCCTTTGAAGGAGAGGAGCTGCTGAAAGGCAACCCCGGCGCACTGAAAGGAAAGAAAGTTGTTATTGAATATACACCCATTGAATGTTATTCCTCCCAGGCTAAAAAATATGTAACAAGGAAGGAAATCGTTTCTCTGAAACCGGCAAACTGACCCTGTTCATTGTGTTCACCCCGACTGGCTACACACATTTCTTAATTTAAACCATTTTACAACTATCTGGAAATGAAGCTCAGCGGAATTTTTCAAACTACTTTCTTCTGTACGGTTATTTTAGCGGCAGGTTGCGGCTCGGAAGCCAAGGAATTGGATGCTGCCGATCTGATCGGACGCTGGGACGTTCGGGAAGCGTTGAGAAACGGCCAACCAACCGGGACCCTCGATCAATTGTACTTTGAATTTTTTGAGGATGGTACCATGCGTACCAACCTGCCCAATATGGAGTCCGCCACTTATGTCGTGGAAGGAAACCTGATCAAACAGCGGGAAAGCCCCATTCAGACCGATTATACCATTGAAAGTCTGACAGATACAGCGATGGTGCTGACCACGACGATCAGCAATTACCCCTTCAGGTTCACGATGTCGAAAGTGGTGATGGAGAAATAGCGGAAAACTGACTTTTGCAGGATATTTTTTGGAGAGGACGCCCAATTCGTGTAAATTGTGGTAAAATTACCCTTATGCGCCGGCTGTTGACTGTTACGCTTCTGGCTTTGTTGTTCTGGCAAAGCGCATCCGCATTGGATGCCAGTGTTTCCTATGCTGTTTTCAAAAGCTCGGAAAAGCCCTATATCGAGGTTTACCTGCACATCGTAGGTTCCACCAGCACTTTTGCCAAAGTGAACGATTCCCTTTACCAGGCCAGGGTGGAGGTCCTGATCCTGTTTGAAAGGGACAGCCAGGTCGTCAAATTCGACAAATTCCAGCTCAACAGCCCAATGACGGCCAATCCGCTGGATTTCGTCGACCTGAAACGCTACGCGCTGGATTCGGGCGAATACCAATTCTCCGTCGAGATCTCGGACATGAACCGCAAGGGTAACGCGCGTACCTACCAGACCATTGTGGAAGTCGATTTCAACGGCGGGTCGGTAGAGCAATCCGATATTGCCCTATTGGCCCGCGTGGAGAAAAGCCAGGAAGCTTCCGCTTTCCAGAAAAACGGGTATATCATGGAACCGGCGCCCTACAATTTCCTGGGTAAAGGCGTAGACAAACTGACCTTTTACCAGGAAATTTACCATACGGATCAATACCTGCCCGAAGACTTTGTGCTTACCTATACCATAGAAGCCGTACAGAACGGCGAAACCAAAACCATGCTGATCGGGCACAAGAAGCATAGCCCTGCCGAAGTCATACCGGTGCTGATGCAGCTGGATATCTCCAAGATCCCCTCCGGCAACTATTATTTGGCCCTGGAGATCCGCGACCGCTACAAAAAGCTGATCAGCCGGAAACAGGTTTTTTTCCAGCGCAGCAATCCTTACCTGTGGCAGAGCGAGGAAGAACTGGCCGCAACCGATATCTCCAATGAATTCGTCCAGCAACTGACGCCGGAGGAACTGGAATTCGGTCTGCGCGCACTGGGGCCCAAAATCCCGCAAACGGACGTTGAAGCCGTCAACATGATGCTGCAGGCCAAAAATGCCAACGCACAGCGCATGTACCTGTTCACCTACTGGACCCAGCGCTATCCCGCCAACCCTGAACAGGGCTATAAAGCTTATATGGAAGTCGCCAAAGCGGTGAACAACCTGTTTGAATCCGGGTTCCGGCACGGCTTTGAAACCGATCGCGGGTACGTATTCCTCAAATACGGCCGCCCCGATGATATCGAACAACAGGAAGAAGAGCCCAGCGCGCCGCCCTATGAGATCTGGACCTATAACAACTTCCCCGCTACCGGCCAAAGCAATGTCAAATTCATCTTCTACAACCGGTCCCTCGCTCCCGGCGACTACCGCCTTTTGCACTCCAATGCCCGCGGTGAGCTGAACAACCCGCAATGGCAGCAGGAACTGTATCGAAACGCCCTCGGCGAAAACCGGTCCGGAGATTACCTCGAAGGATCCGATGCCGCCGACGGATACAACCGGAATGCCGGGCGCCTCTGGAAGAATTGACCGGCGCCCTCCTCTCACCCTCTCACCCTCTCACCCTCCCACTCTCTCTCTTTTTCCCTATCTTGCCCAGGCATAAACCAGCACTATGTCCAAAACCTGCAATTGGGGGATCATCGGCCCCGGGAGAATCGCCCATAAGTTCGCACAGGACCTGACCGGATTGAAAAATGCCAGGTTGCATGCCGTGGCCAGCCGTTCGCTTGAACGGGCGCAGGCCTTTGCCGGCGAATACGGCGCTTCACACGTTTTCGGCAGTTATGAGGAGATCCTGGAGTGCCCTGATCTGGACATTGTGTACATCGCTACTCCTCATACCGGTCATTGCGCATATACGATCAAATGCCTCGAAGCCGGAATCCCGGTACTGTGCGAGAAGCCGTTTGCCATGAACCTGGCCGAAGCCGAAAAAATGATCGAAACAGCCCGCCGGCGCCGTGTTTTTCTGATGGAAGCGATCTGGACCCGGTTCATGCCCAAGATCCGGCAAGCTGCCGACTGGATCTCGGAAGGGGCCATTGGCGAAGTCATCTCGGTAAAAGCGGATTTTGGCTTTCCCGCGCCGATGAATCCGGAAGGCCGGTTATTCAACCCCGACCTTGGCGGCGGCGCTCTGCTGGATATCGGCATTTATCCGGCGTTCCTGAATTTGCTGTTTTTGGGATACCCTTCAAAGATCACGGCTGTAGCGCATTTCAGCGATACGGGGGTTGACGATGAGGTGGCGGCAACGCTGGAATATCCCGCCGGTCAGATGGGGCATATCCACGCTACGATCCGCAACCGGACCAAAACGGAGGCATTCATCCACGGAACAAAAGGGGTGATCCATTTCCATCCGCATTGGTTCCGGCCCGGGAATCTATCCCTGATCCCCGAAGGAGATCGCCCGCAGGACGTGTATTTTGAAACAGCCGGCAACGGGTATCAATTCGAAGCGGAGGAGTGCATGCATTGCCTGGATGCCGGAAAACCGGAAAGCGACCTGTTGCCGTTATCTTTCAGCCTTGACCTGATGCGATTGCTGGACGCGATCCGGAAAGAGATCGGCCTGGTCTATCCGGCGGATGGGAAGGAATGAAATGGGATCATGGCTGTGGAATTGCTATTGTTTTGAATGATTTCAAGGCGGTAGGAAGGATGATGAACAGGAATGGAAGTGATGGCCGGCAGATGGTCGGAAGAAGCGGCCGGCGGCGGCCCTTATTTAGTAATATGTTGATATATAGTAATGGGTGGGGATAAAAATGCCCGCCCTTCCACCACCACTCACGGGTATGCGTACAGGGCTCCTCTCAGAGCCTAAGTCTCCAAATCCATTGCGCAAGGAATGTACGTTTTTTGCCCAGCTGTCACCCCGGACTTATGAATCACTTTGCAAATATAAACTGATTTGTTTAAAAGTACAAATAAATAACACTTATTTTTTTATTTGATTTATTTGATGCGCCTCCCCATCCTCGTCAGTCAGAATTTCCCTACCTTCAAATCATGAAATCAACGCTGGAAAAACTGACGGCCTACCTCGATCACGCCGGGATATCCTACAGGATTGAACAACCCCTGGAAGAACTCAACATCCGCCATGTGGTCTGGCGCGAAGTGGAAAAAAGCATCCGCGTCAGCGACTACCACATCGCCCGCGCTCCGGATGATACGCACCTGGCCTGGATTGAAACGGACGACTACATCTACTATTGCCTGAAAATATCCGACGGCCGCAGGGAAATCTTTTCCTGGATCCCCGAAAGTTATAACCTCTGGTACGGCATCCACATTCACCTCATAGCCTGGAAGGGGGATGCGCTCATCCTGATTTATCGCGAACAACACCGGACCTATATCTGCGCCGTTCGCAACAGCCAGATAAAGGTCCGGCATTTTCGCGGCCACCGGCTGGCCATACTGGAGGATCGGGTTTGCTTCCTGGAAGAACCCGAATCGGAAACGGTTGCCCAGGTTAGCCTGCCCGAATTGGATCGATTGCCCGAAACTTCCTTGGCCGAACTCGAAAAACAAGGCGCAAGACTAGGCGAGTCGGAGTTCACCAATTTTTACAACCCGGACGGCCAGCGGAATTAACGGCTGTTTCCCGGTTTCATGGTCTCATTGCTGTGCGGCAGCTGTGTTGGCAAAGACTGTCAATGCCCGATCACCACCTGCTGGCTGCCGATGAGCTTATTCCCGTCATAAACACGGAATATATAAACCCCGGACCTGAGAATGCTCGCATCCCAGGATTGCCCGGATAGGTAAGTCGGCGGTTTTACGGCCCTCCCATCCATGGTATAGACCAGCAATCGCGGGTCGCTCAGGGTCGTTGTGCTTTCCAGGTACAACACGCTGTCAGCCGGGTTGGGGCTGATCGTAAAGACCGGAACACCCGTGTCGGTCGTGTTGGTCGGACCGGCGTCTGCAAACAACCAGCGGTAAGCAGCCGGGAATTCCCGCGCCCAGTACCACTCGGTATGCGCGCCGTCGGGGTGGATGACTTTCTTGATCTCATCCTGGCGGAAGCCGGCGCCGAGCAGGGTATTGTACATATTGTTCAGGTCGCTGGCCATGGTCGCACTTTCATTCTGCCCGGCGATCATGTAGATGCGCATATCGGCCTGTTTGCCGGTCTGAGTGACATGGGTATACGCCTGGGAAGAGAACCAGAACGAGGGTGAAAATACACCCGCCTTGCTGAAAACATCCTGGTGCTCGATAGCGGCGTACATGGACGTCAGCCCGCCGAGCGAGGAGCCCATGATGCCCGTATAATCCCGTTCGGGGCGTGTCCGGTAATGGGCATCGATATAGGGCTTGAGCGTTTCCACGATGAAATCGACATAAGCCGATGCCTGCCCGCCGCCGTACTGCGGGTTGGACCAGGGCGTGAGCTCATTGATCCGCTCAGCGCCGCCGTTGTCGATGGCTACGACAATGATACCCGGATCGCCGTTATTGAAAAGGTCGTTCAGCGATTCATCAACCTCCCACTCCCCGGAGAAACTGGTCGCAATATCGAAAATGTTCTGACCGTCGTGCATGTACAGGACGGGGTAGCGCTTGCCCGTGGTTTGATAATCCGGCGGCAGATACAACCAGATCCGGCGGTTGCGGTCCAGTTGAGGCATGTAAAAATCCTGGCTGACAATGGATACGTTGGAGGCATAGCTGTGATTGCCGCCCCCGATATCTTCCCAACTGGCAATGGTCAGCGACAGGGTTTGCTCGCCCCCGGCGTATTGGTAGGTGCGATTGGGCAGGTAGCCGCCGTTGGAATTGCCTTCGACGGAATCCCAGTTCCCGCGGGTGAATTTGTATTCGACCGTGCCGGGAGCGGGATTGATGGTTACGGACAATACCCCGTCCGAGCCGGCGGTCAGCTTGTAGTTCGGATCACCCGGCGCCCAGTTGTTGAAACTGCCGACGATGTAGACGTTCGAGTTGGCCGGCGTAGTCGGCGGGATCGAGGTGACCTTGATCTGGATTTGGGCCCAGACGAGTGCCGGGAACAACAGACAAAGGGATAACAAATAATAGAGACGACGCATGTTGTGGTTTTTTGGCGCAAATTTAGGTTAAATAGTCATAAGTGGTAAGTCTTAAGTCATAAGTAGCGACGCATGATCATGCGTCGATATGGCATATGATCATGCGTCGATAAGGCATACGTTCATGCGTCAACATCAGCGGCCGGTATAATTCCAGGGTTTGAAGGCCAGCAATTCTTCCCTGACCTCGGGGCGGACGTCGAGGGATTCGATGAATTCCCGGATCTGTTGTTCGCCCAGGGACGCGTTTCCTCTCGACAATTGTTTGAGCGCTTCATAGGGCTCCGGATAATTCTCCCTGCGCAAAACCGTTTGAATGGCTTCCGTTACGACCATCCAGTTGTTTTCCAGGTCGTTGCGAAGGGCGGGTTCGTTGAGGACGATCTTGCTCAGGCCCTTTTTCAGGGATAGCAAGGCGATCAGGGTATGGGCGTATGGAACGCCGACGTTACGCAGCACGGTGCTGTCGGTCAGGTCGCGTTGCAGGCGGCTGACGGGCAGTTTGGCGGCCAGGTGTTCGAACAGGGCGTTGGCGATGCCCAGGTTGCCTTCCGCATTTTCGAAATCGATGGGGTTGACCTTGTGCGGCATCGCGGAAGAGCCGACCTCGCCGGCAACGACCTTCTGTTTGAAATAATCCATGGAGATATAGGTCCAGATGTCCCGGCACAGGTCGATCAGGATGGTATTGATCCTGGATTGTGCGTGGAAAACGGCCGCCAGGTTGTCATAGTGTTCGATCTGTGTGGTGGGATAGGCCCGTTCGAGCCCCAGCGATAGGACGAAACCCGTGGCGAAACGGTGCCAGTCAATATCCGGATACGCGGCAAAATGCGCGTTCATGCCCCCGGTTGCGCCGCCGAACTTTGCCCGGATCGGGACGATTTTCAACTGGCGCAGTTGTTCCAGCAGCCGGGCCTGGAATACCTCGATTTCCTTGCCCAGCAGGGTAGGGGAGGCCGGTTGGCCGTGGGTCCTGGCCAGCATGGGGATGGTTTTCCATTTTTCGGCCAGGGACTCCAGGGTTTTGATCAGGTCCAGGAACGCCGGATAAAAAACGTCTTCCAGCGCGTCGCGAAGAAGCGCCGGTGTAGCCGTGTTGTTGATGTCCTGGGAAGTCAATCCGAAATGAATGAATTCGCGGTATTGGGTCATTTCCAGGCGGTCAAACGCTTCTTTCAGGAAATATTCTACGGCCTTGACGTCGTGGTTGGTTTGCTTTTCAATGGCTTTAACCCGTTCGGCCTGTTCGGGAGTGAATCCGGTGGTGATGTCGCTCAGTGCGGCCAGTTGTTCGTCGGTCACGCCTTTGAGCTGTTTCAGCGGTAGCTTGCAAAGCGCTGTAAAATACCGGACCTCGACGTCCACCCGGTATTTGATCAGGGCAAATTCAGAGAAATAGCCTTGCAAGGGGGCCGTCTTGTCAGCATACCGGCCGTCAACAGGCGAAATGGCGTTGAGCATGGTTGTTTTTGCGGCAAAGGTAAGGTAATTTTAATGGTCAGTCGTCAACGACAAGGTGATCAATGAGGTCAGCCTGCCCCGCCTTGCTTTGGAACAAGGCATCTTCAAAAACCCCTACTTTTTATTTTAACTTCCACACATCGGGATGGACGTGTCCTTTTTCCACCAGGGGTTGGTTCGGTGAATGCCTTTGCCGGTATCCATTTTGACGATCAGCCAATCGTCCCATTTTTCCATGCGGCCGCAAAACAGGATGTCGTCGGCCATATATTCGGCGATTTCCCCGTTGATGGCCCGGCCGTCGTACCCCAGCAAGAAAAAATATTGCCGCTGATCGTCCGCAGTTGCCGAACGGAACAAGGGCGGAATGCCCCCTGCTATGCACCGGATGGCGCAGGAACGGTGCGGTTTTCCTTCTGCCGGTCGCATAGCGCCGAGATAACATTTGGGGTCCATGATCTCGCCCTGGAAGATGGCGGACCCCAGGTCCTTGGGCAGGGTGAAGTAATCCTGCAGATTCGCGTCGGTAAAACCTTTGAAGGCAGCTTCTCCTTTGGTCAGTTCCATGGCCAGCAAACCGTCATAATAGATCAGCTGCCCTTCGAGGCGGACGCCTTTGCCGTCGATTTCCTGCCCTTGCGCTTCCTGAATAGCCGTCAGGGTGGGCAGGGCCGAATGTTTGCCGAACCCGACCAGCAAAACACGCTGGAATTGGTTCTGACCGGAGGCGTCCTTTCCCGCCAGGATCTTCAGACTCGGGATGGGGTCAGTGAACAATACCCCCTCCAACGTACGGAGTTGGCCCAATTCAAAAGTAGAATTGGCAAATTGGCGTTGGCCGAAAATAAAAACAGCTCCGGCAACGACGGCCAGTGCAACCAGGACCAGGACCACCTGCCTGGTTTTGGCGGCAACGCCTGCCGGCGCGCGATCTTCCCAGCCTATGTAGAATTCTTTGTTGGTCATAAGTTGTTGGTCGTAAGTTGTAAGTTGTAAGTTGTAAGTCGTAAGTTGTAAGTCGTAAGTTGTAAGTCGTAAGTGGGGATCTCCTGAGCGTAGTCGAAGGATAAGTCTTAAGTCAAATCCCCAAATCAACGCATCATCAAATCAACAAATCAACAAATCACCAAATCACCCTCCGGTCGCTGTAGCTCCAAAAGAGCGGAGGCGGTAAATCAACAAAGCGCAGGCGGCCGCTCCGTTCCTTCCGGGTAGGGTTGCGGGTTGACCCAAACCATGCCGTCCCGGATCATGACATCGTAGGTTTCCAGCTTTTCGGTATAAGGCGGCGGCGACTGACCGTTGTGCGGCAGGTACTGATAGCCGTGCCAGGGGCAGGTAATGCACCCGTCGACGACCTTGCCTTCTCCCAGCGGACCGTGTTGGTGGCGGCAGATGTTGCTGACCGCCGAAATCTTTCCGTCATACCTGAAAATAGCTATGTTCTGACCATCAACCAAAGCGATTTTTGCCCGGTTTTCCGGAATTTCATCGGCCGTGCAAACAGGAAAAAAACCGGCCTGATCGGCATTTTCCAGGTGGTGTTGACCCGCTTTTTCAAGCCGCCCGGCGCGGAGGTGAAGCCCGATAACGGTAGCCATGCTCAGTCCGGCCAGGCCGATCCAAAGCGGGGACTGGTCCAATTGCACAACCCCGAGCATGACGTGCAGGATCAGCAGCGCGTATGCCGCATAAACCATCATGTGGAGGCTTTTCCAAACTTTCGGGTGCAGGTTTTTCAACCAGAAGTCGTGGCTGGTAGCCGCCATGAGGAACAGGATCAGCAAGGCGAAAAAACCCAGGACCTGAAACGGGAAATCGCCCGGCGAGCCGTAACGCGTATTGGACGTAAATAGAGAGACCAACGGGTCTTCATTGCCCAACCCGTGAAACTGGATGATATTGAATAGGCCGTGTACGGCGGCGATCAGGAACAGGGTCACGCCGAGGTGACGCCGGTTGTACAGCAGCGGCATAAACCGGCTGTCGATCCGGCTCAAGGGCCCGATGGCCAGGATGAAATGGAGCATGATCAGCGCCAGCGTCCCCGTAGCGCGGATGATCAGCGTTTCCGGGCTGACGGTGGGGTAAAAGGCCAGTTGAAGGGCCGCGAACAGGGCGAGGTAAACCGCAATGGAGACCAGCATGATCCGGTCGTAACGCCGCTTCTGGCGGTTCCATTGAACGGTGGAGTATTGAACGCTCATTGCGGGAAGTCCATTTTTTGCAAGACGACCTCATTGATGGGGTCGACTATTTTCAGGGTAAAGGGCGGATGAGAAAAGAGGGTGCTGTCCAGGTAATAGCGATGGATCCCCCTGGCGCCGAGGCTGCCGACAAACTGATCCTGCCAATAGATCCTGGCGGCGGGCGCCTTAAAGGGCTTCCGCACCGTGATCTCCAGCTGTTGACCAGGGGCGCCCGCCTTTTTTCGGAGATTGACGGCCAATTCTTCGGTTTCCAGGGATTCACCGGCCATTTCCCAGGCCTGACCGGCAGGCGCCGGCAATTTGTCCGGATAATTGCGCCGGGGCAGCACAAGGACCGCCAGCATGAACCCTGCGGGCAGCGCAACGGCCATCAGCCGCCATACCTGACGATGGCGCTTGCGCAACTCAGGAACCATGTTGCCGGGATTTTATCAGCCGGGCCAATAAAACGACCCACAGCAGGGTTGCGCCGGGTACCAGCAACAGGCGGACTTTCCAGGAGGCGCCCTTCATCGCCGGGTCTATTTTTTCCACCTGGCCGCCGAACAGCAGGAATAAGGCTGCTGCCAGCCCTGCGCCAAGGTACAGATAAAATAAATTTACAAACAGGTGTGCCATCAGCAGAATAGGGTTGTCAGGAAATCAGGCTTTACCAGATTTGAACGTGGACGAATTTCGGAAAAAAAGGCAATAAACCGGCTTTTATTTCGCGGTAAGTTTTCCGGCCTCTTTCGATTTTTGTTTCCACCTCCCGGAACAAACCGCCGGTGTACCGGCCGGCGACGGCCAATTCAAGCGATTTTACCGAGCTTTCAATACCGGGCAGGATCTGCCGCTGGAAAACCGTCATTTTCATTTCCGTTTCCTCCAACGCGTCCTTTTCCCGTGGTTTGCAGTTCAGTTTGAACATAGCGGTAACGTTCAAAAAGGCATTCACCTCCACTATCCAGAAGCGGATCTCTTCTTTCCAGTTGGTGATTTTTTCGATCGCTGCCGAGTTTTCCGCAAAGGTTGGTTTTAATGAGATCTCTTTCATGGTTTTATCGGTTTTTGAATTACACAGTTTATGATTGGTTGTAGACTTTGAGTACGGTTTCGCGGGTTTGCCGGCCGGCAGGGCTCAGCATGAACGCAATGGCATCGGCAATAATCTCCGGTTGGACCCACGCGCTGAAGTCGGCATCCGGCATGGATTTCCGGTTGACCGGGGTATCGATGGTGCCGGGGACCACTACGGCGGACGAGATCCCCTTTCCCTTTCCGGTTTCGTTGATGATTTCCGAAAGGCGGAAAACAAGCGACTTTGACAGCGCATAGGCGACCATATGCTGCCCGTCCGCCGGAGTGAAGGCCGGCCTTGAGCCGATCAGGATGAATTGCCCGCCCCCGTTTTGTTCGAAATGCGGCGTCAGGGCGCGCACCACGTGATAGGCCGTTTCGAAATTGAGCCGGATCATTTTCTGGATCGCGGCCCCGTCTGTTTCGGCCAGGGCGCCCATGGCGAATCCGCCTACCAGCAATACGGCTGCCCCGATCCGGTGGCCGCCTGACGTAATGGCTGCGACGTATTCCTGAACGGCTTTTTCATCCGTCAGGTCAACCGGGGCGACAACGGCGCCTTGCAATCCTTCGGCATCGCGGGCCACCGCCAGGATCCCGAAGCCTGCTTTCATGAGTTTTTCGACGACTGCTGTGCCGAGATTGCCGGAAGCGCCGGTGATCAGTACTTTAACGTTCATTTCTTTGTTTATGAGTTTTAAATGCAGGAAAGATAACCCACCTTTTTAACAAAATTCAGCCGGTCATTGTGCGGCGTTTTTCGCTTTTCTTCCGGAATTTCTTATTACCGGCTTCCGACCGGTTGCCGATGCGCCCTTTTGCGCCATTTCCAGCAACACTTTGATGAGCATGCCCACCGACCACGCCTGCTGAATGCAACCCTTTGCCGGACCGGGATCGGCGCCGTCGAAGATCTCCGCGATGCCGTATACGCATCCGCTTTCGTAGAAATGGGCCTTCAGCGCAGCCATTTTATCCCGGACCACCTGTTGTGATTTCACGGAATACCCGTCCAGCTTAAGCCGGGCCAACGCATATTCCGACCACAAAAAGGCCCAGACGGTCCCCTGGTGGTAAGCCATGTCCCGCGACCGTTGATCACCCTGATAAATACCCTTGAAATCGGGGTGATCCGGCGACAGGGAGCGCAAACCCAGGCCGGTGTACAACTGTTGCTCGATAACGGCCATCACGGACCGGCTTTCCTTTTCCGTCAGCAAACCGAAGGGAAGACTCAGCGCGTAGAGCTGGTTGGGGCGTATCGTGTCGTCGATGGATTCATTCGGGACCACCGCGTCGTTCAGGTAGCCCTTTTCGTTGATAAAATATTGCCGGAAAGCCTTCCGGACTTTTTTCGCCAGAACATCGAAACCGAATACCTCTTTGTTCAAAACCCCGGCAAATTCCAGGTAAATGTTCAGGGCGTTGTACCAAAGGGCGTTGATCTCCACCGGGCAGCCCTGACGCGGCGTTACAGCGTGATCGCCCACCCGCGCGTCCATCCAGGTCAGCTGGGAACGTCCTTCGCCGCCGAACAGCAAGCCCTCGTCCGTTTCATGGATCCGGTACCGGGTGCCGTGGATATGGCCTTCCAGGATATCGGTCAGTTTCGGGAAAACCTCTTCCAGAAAATCGGTATCCCGAAATTGCTGATGGTATTCATACAGTACGACAAACAACCAAAGGGAGGCGTCGATTGAATTGTATTCCGGCTTCCCGCCTTGTTCGGGGAACCGGTTGGGCAACATGCCGCCGTCGAGGTATTTGAGGAAGGTGCGCAGGATGGACCGCGAGATGTCCTGCCTCCCCGACGCGACGGTCAGCCCCCGCATGGCGATCATGGTATCCCTGCCCCAGTCGGCAAACCAGTGGTAGCCGGCTATGACGGAATAACTTTCCGTTGATTGACGGCTGACGATGAATTGATCGCCGGCCGTCAGCAGGTCGGCCAGGAACGGGTCGGCAGCGCCTTTGGGGCGCAATTCCTGAAGGCGGCTGAGTTCTGTTTTCTTCCAGGCTTCGGGAGTCCGGTCGAATGCCCGCTGGTCAAGGCTGAAGACCAGGTGGACCGCCTCTCCGGGTTCTACCCTGGCATTGACGGCGCCGATGCTCTTCGCGTCTTCCCGGAAATTCAGCCCGCGTTCCTGCTCGACCCCGTATTCAAAATTGCGGTACCAATCCTGTTTTTCGGCCCATTCACCATCGGAAAAACCGATGAACAAGGGCTGAGCGCCATAGCAGGGATAGACCTTGAGCCTGTTTGTGCCGGTTTGTTCCGTGTAGAAATCGAATTCGGGGTCGGCCTTGAATAAAGTGTGGAAATCCCGGAACACCAGAAGGGGCATCAGTTCCAGGTGGACGGCCGAATGGCCCTCGTTCCGGTAGGAAACAATGGTGGCGTTCATGCCGTGGACCATGAAGACTGTTTTGGAAAGGCAACCTTCCGGGATCCTGTATACGGATCTGGGAAGGGGATCGCGCTCGAAACTTTCCAGGTATTGATGGCCTTCTGGATGGATCACGCCGGGGAACCGGTTGGCGCTCAGCGGGAATCCGTTCAGTTTTTCTTCGATTTTGGAGACCAGCACCTTTCGGTTTGCCGGCGGATCGAGGGCAGCCACCAGCAAGCCGTGATACCGGCGGGTATTGGCGCCTGAGAGGGTTGCGGAGGCGTATCCGCCCAGTCCGTTGGTGACGAGCCATTCCCTGGCGGTCGTTTCTTCAAAATCGGGGTGGTCAAATCGAAACATGGTTTTTGGATTTTTGGAGGCTACCAGCAGTCCGTGTCGATCAGGTCTGCAATGAGGCCTGTCCAGCCGGTTTGGTGGGATGCACCGACACCCCTGCTGTTGTCCCCGTGAAAATATTCGTAAAACAGGATCAGGTCGCGATAATGCGGGTCGGCATGAAAAAGGTCGTCATCGCCGTGTACCGGCCGTTTGCCTTGTTCATCCCGCCGGAAAATGGAGGTCAGCCTGCGGGCGATCTCTTTTGCGGCCTCACCCAAAGACACCCAGTTCCCCGATCCGGTCGGCACTTCTACCCTTGATTCGTCGCCGTAGTATTGGTGAAAGGTTTTCAGTGACTGGATGATCAGGTAGTTCATAGGCATCCAGACGGGGCCGCGCCAGTTGGAATTGCCGCCGAAGAGGCCGGTGGTGGACTCACCGGGCTCGTACTGCAGCCCGAATTCCTGTCCGTCGATGTTGACCACGTACGGCGTTTCGTGTTTTTTGGATACGCTGCGGATACCCCCCGGGCCCAGGAATTCCTGTTCGTCGAGCAATGCGGCCAGGAGTTTTTCCAGCCTTTGTTTCGGGACCAGGGAGAGCAGGAGGTCCTTGCCGTCGTGCAGGTCTTCGATCACCATGTAAGCCTGGTGCCGCTTTCTGTACTTCTGGAACCACTTGAGGCGGTAATAGAATTGCGGCAGTTTTTCCAGCTTTTCCCAGTCCAGCACCAGGGTCGCAAACAAGGTTGACAAGCCGACCAGCGACCGGACTTTGAGCGGGATGAACCGGTTGTCGGGCAGGGCAAGGATATCGTAGAAGAAGCTCTCTTCCTTGTCCCAGGCGCCGGTCCAGTCCTTGTCGATCCGGTTGAGCGAGGAGGCGATATAGACAAAATGTTCAAAGAACTTGGTGGCGACATCCTCATACGCGATCTCGTCCTCGGCCAGGATCAGGGCCATCTCCAGCATGTTGAGGCTGTACATGGCCATCCAGGCGGTGCCGTCGGCTTGTTCGAGGTAACCGCCGCCGGGAATGAAGCTGCTCCGGTCGAATATGCCGATATTGTCCAGCCCCAGGAAGCCGCCTTCGAAAACGTTGTTGCCGTTGTGGTCCTTCCGGTTGACCCACCAGGTGAAATTGATCAGCAGTTTCTGGAACACCCTTTTGAGGAAAAGCTTGTCATCCCGGCCGAACCGGTCGCGTTCGATCTTGTAGACCTGGAGGCAGGCCCAGGCGTGGACGGGCGGGTTGACGTCCCCGAAAGCCCATTCATAGGCGGGCAGCTGACCGTTGGGATGCATGTACCATTCCCGCAGGAAGAGGATGAGCTGGCGTTTGGCAAAACCGGGGTCGATCATGGCCAGCGGCACGCAGTGGAAGCCCAGATCCCAGGCGGCGTACCAGGGGTATTCCCACTTGTCGGGCATGGAAATGATGTCTTCATTGTTGAGCGTCCACCATTGGTGGTTGCGGCCTGTTTTTCTGGATTCCGGCGGCGGCGGTTGGCCGGGGTCGCCGTTCAGCCATCTCGGAATATCGATATGGTAATACTGCTTGCTCCAGAGCATGCCGGCAAAGGCCTGCCGCTGGATGTTGGCCAGGTCGTCGTCATCTCCCTTCTTGAACGGGCGGTAAAACTCGTCCGCTTCCCGGATGCGGTCGTTGAAGGCGGCGGTATAGGTTTTTCCCAGCGCGTCGGAAAGGTGATCCTCCCGGGTGAGCCGCAGCCTGATCTCCCTTTTTTCGCCGGGCGACAGGCTCAATTGGTACAGCGGGGCAAACTTGGTGCCTTCCTTTTTATCCGCCAGCCAGTCGAAGTCGTTTTCAAGGACTGCCCGGTGAAAGGAGTCCTTGACAAACGGGGCGGCATTCGGAATCTGGAATAACCGCTCATTGTTGGTTTCATTTTCAGTGAACAAGGACCGGTCGGCTTCTTCGAAATGGAGCCGGTAATCGCCCATTTCGGGGTGCCAGGTTTTTACCTTTCCCGCTTCTTCCGTCTGGATATAGGGTTTTTCCAGGTCCGGCATGAACGACCAGTAATTCCGGAACCACAGTGTCGGCAGCACAGTGAGATCCGCCGCCTCCGGGCCCCGGTTGAAAATCGTGATCCGGATGCAGATATCTTCCTCGGACGCCTTCGCGTATTCGGTGAACACGTCAAAGTACGCGCCGTCCTTAAATACCCCGGTATTGCGCAATTCGTATTCGGGTTCTTCCTTGGACCGGCTCCGGCTCACCTCAACCAGCTCTTCATACGGGAAAGCGTGCTGCGGGTATTTGTACAGGTGCTTCATGTAGGAATGGGTCGGCGTATTGTCCAGGTAGAAATAGACCTCCTTGACGTCTTCTCCGTGGTTGCCCTCTGGCCCCGTCAGGCCGAACATGCGCTCCTTCAGGATCGGGTCCTTCCCATTCCAGAGGGCCAGGGCGAAACACATCCGGCTCAGTTCATCGCTGAAGCCCGCCAGGCCGTCTTCTCCCCAACGGTAAATCCGGGACCGTGCGTGGTCATGCGGAAAATAATCCCATGCCGCTCCGTCGGGGCTGTAGTCTTCCCGTACGGTGCCCCATTGCCGCTCGCTGAGGTAGGGGCCCCATTTCAGCCAGTTCTTACCCTGGTCGTAGGTTTCCCGGATCCGGATCTGTTCCTTGGATTTTGCCATGCGTTAGTTATATGTAGCGACGCATGATCATGCGTCGTAAATCATGCATCGTCGTCCACCGTCCACCGTCCACCGTCCACCGTCTACCGTCCACCGTCCACCGTCTCACCCATTATCCTCAAACCCCGGGTAAAGGGTCATTCCGCCGTCCACAAAAATGGTGGCGCCGTGGATATAGTCCGATTCGTCGGATGCCAGCCAGGCGCATACGTTGCCGATATCTGACGTGTCGCCTACCCGCTTGTAAGGGATCAGTTTCAGCAACCGCTGTTCGGCTTCGGGCGTTTGCCAGGCCGACCGGTTGATCGGGGTCTTGATGGCCCCGGGGGCGATGCTGTTGACCCGGATCTTCATCGGGCCCAGCTCCTGCGCCAGGGATTTCATCATCAGCATCACGCCGCCCTTCGACGCGGCGTAGTTGACGTGACCCGCCCAGGGGATCAGCTCGTGCACGGAGCTCATGCAAATGATCTTGCCCAGTGAAAGGGAGGCCTCTTCCCGGAATCCGCGGCGCATGAATTCCCGTACGGCTGCCTGCGCGCAAAGAAATTGACCGGTCAGGTTGACATCCAGCACGAACTGCCAATCTTCAAGCGACATTTCGGTGAAAGGCGCGTCTTTCTGCAAACCGGCGTTGTTGACCAGGATGTCCACCGTTCCGTAGGTGTCGACCGCTTGCCGGAACATGGCCTCTACCTGGTCTTTTTTGCTGACATCGGCTTTAACGGGAAAGGCCTTGCCGCCGGCTTCCGCAATAGCGCTGACCGTTGCTTCCGCGCCCGCGCTGTTGCCGGCGTAATTGACGACCACGTTGGCGCCGTCCCGCCCCAGTGCAACGGCGCAGGCCATGCCGATGCCCGAACTGGCGCCGGTCACAACGGCGGTCTGGCCGGTTAATCTTTGGCGATTGTCTTTCATTTGATTGATCTTCAGTTTCGTATTGTGATCTGAAAAATGCCGGAGGGGCGGACAGGTACCGCTGATCCGCTCCTGCGCTACTTTCATTGACCTGCTGCCCGGTTAAAGTCACGGGTTGAAGGTATGTTTTAACAGTACAATCTTTTTGCGTTTAAATCTATGGCTGCAGCGTGCAATAGTTTGTTCGGGCCCATCCAAGGCAGTCGACCGGAACAACGGGAAAGAAGGCCTCGCGGATCATCATTGCAGTTGAAGTGTATTGCGAAAAACAAGACCTGGAATAAGGTACGTTGAATTTCCGTCAATGCCAAATTTTCCGCTGAGTAATCTGATTTTTTTTCCCGGATGCCCACTCTTCCCAAAATTTATACCTTTGCACTTCTTTAATTGATCGCAAAGAAAAACGGGGTTTTGCAACCCAAATGCATTCTTAAGCGTTAACAATCGTTGAAATTAAAAATGGAATTATGCCCAAGAACCTGCTCATAGTGGAATCGCCGGCAAAGGCCAAGACCATAGAAAAATTTCTGGGTAAGGACTTTACTGTCAAGTCGAGCTACGGTCATGTGCGCGACCTGGAGAAGAGCGATGACGCTATTGACATTGCGAATAACTTTCACCCCAAGTACGTCGTTTCCCCTGAAAAACGCAAAGTAGTACAGGAACTCAAGGACAACGTCAAAAAGGCCGACGAGGTTTGGCTGGCAACTGACGAAGACCGCGAAGGGGAAGCCATCTCCTGGCACCTTTGCCAGGTGTTGGGGCTGGATGAGCGGAACACGAAGCGGATCGTTTTCCGGGAGATCACCAAACCGGCCATTCAGCAGGCCATTCAATCCCCGCGCAAGGTGGATATCAACCTGGTGAATGCCCAGCAGGCCCGCAGGGTGCTGGACCGGCTTGTGGGGTACGAATTGTCGGGCATTCTCTGGAAAAAGATCAAAGGTCAGCTCTCCGCCGGCCGCGTTCAATCGGTGGCCGTCAAGCTGGTAGTCGAGCGCGAACGGGATATTCAGCGCCACGAATCCAAACCCTATTTCAAGATCGCGGCCATTTTTGATGTCGCCGGCGGAACCGGCAAGTCCGTTGCCCTGAAGGCCGAATCGCCTACGCGGTTTGACTCCGATGAGGATGCGCGCAAATTCCTGGAAAGGTGCATTCCGGCCACGTTTACCATCCGGAATATCGACGTGAAGCCGGTGTACCGCAAGCCGGCCCCGCCGTTCACAACCTCTACGCTGCAGCAGGAAGCCAGCCGGAAAATGGGCTTTTCGGTCAATCGCACCATGTCGGTTGCCCAGAAACTCTACGAAGCCGGCTTCATTACCTATATGCGTACGGACTCCACGAACCTCAGCGAACTCGCCCTGCAAAGCATCGCCCAGGAAGTGGAGCAATTGTACGGAACCAACTTTGTCAAGACCCGCCGTTTTGCCAGCAAGGCCGCCAATGCGCAGGAGGCCCACGAAGCGATCCGGCCAACCTATATCAGCAACCAGACCATCCCCGGCACCTCGGATGAGAAACGGCTGTACGAACTGATCTGGAAACGGACCATCGCCAGCCAGATGGCGGACGCCGTGCTCGAAAAAACGACGGTGGATATCGGGATCTCAACCGTACCGGACACCAGACTGGAAGCCGTCGGCGAGGTGCTGAAGTTCGAAGGCTTCCTGAAGGTATATCTGGAGTCCAAGGACGACGATGACGAAGAGGAGACCAAGGGCATGCTGCCGCCGCTCAAGGTCGGCCAGCAGTTGCCGCTCAACAATATGACGGCTACCGAGCGCTGGACCCGCCCGCCCGCCCGTTTTACCGAAGCCGGCCTGGTGAGCAAGCTGGAAGAACTGGGCATCGGCCGCCCGAGTACCTATGCGCCGACCATTACCAAGATCATGGAGGAGAGCCGCGGGTACGTAGTGAAGGAAAGCCGCGAGGGAGAAAAGCGGGATTACCGGGTGCTGAAACTGGAAAAAGGCCAGATCAGCACCGCTGTTGAGAATGAAACGACGGGCGCGGTAAAAAACCGCCTGTTCCCTACCGATATGGGGATGCTGGTCAGCGATTTCCTCGACAACCACTTCGAGGACATCATGGATTACAGCTTCACCGCCGACATCGAAAAGCAGTTCGACGATATTGCGGGGGGCGGAAAGGACTGGACCCAGATGATCCGCAAATTCTACGATCCGTTCCATAAGGTTGTGGAAGACACCCTGGCAACCGCCGAAAGGCCGACCGCCGAGCGCATCCTGGGCAAAGACCCGGATTCGGGCTATACCGTGCTCACGCGGATGACCCGCAAAGGGCCGGTTGTCCAGATCGGCGTACCGGAAGAGTTGCTGCCGGATGAAAAACCCCGTTATGCCGACCTGTTGCGCGGGCAATCCCTGGAAACCATCACCTTCGAAGAGGCGATGACCCTGTTCCAGTTGCCCAAAACCCTGGGGCAGCACAAAGGGCAGGAAGTGGCCGTCGGCGCCGGGCGATACGGCCCCTATGTGCGGTTCGGCGACAAGTACATTTCACTGGCCAAGGGCGAGGATCCGCTGGAAGTGACCCTGGAAAGGGCGCTGGAACTGATCGCCCAGAAAGAGGCGGAAGATGCGCCGATCGGCACCTTCAAGGGTTTCCCGATCACCAAAGGCAAAGGCCGGTTCGGCCCTTTTGTCAAATGGAACGATACCTTCGCCAATGTGCCCAGGGCCATTTCACTGGATCATATCACCCTCGAACAGGCGATTGAACTGGTGGAGAAAAAACTGGACAAGGAAGCCAATCGTTATATTCAGAAATGGGACAAGGAAGGCATCGCCATCGAAAACGGCAGATGGGGCCCCTTTATCCGGTTCGGCAAGAACTTTGTGAAAATCCCTAAAATTGACGGCGAAAAGGTTACGCAGGAGTCCGCAGCCGAATTGACCCTTGAACAGGTCAAATCGTTCATCGAGGCGGAGATCCCAGGCGCCTTCGCCCCCAAAGCGACAAAATCAAAAGGAAAGAAAAAATAAAGACCATGGCAGAATCAAAAAAAGCGCCCAATCAACTGAACATAGAATTGTCGGAAGAAGTAGCCGAAGGCATTTACTCCAACCTGGCGATCATCTCCCATTCCAATTCCGAATTCGTTGTGGATTTCATCCGCATTGCACCCAACGTGCCCAAGGCGAAGGTCAAATCCCGGATCATCCTGACGCCGCAGCACGCCAAACGGCTGTTGCGCGCACTGGCAGATAACATCAACAAGTTTGAAGCCCAATTCGGGCTGATCGCCGAGACGGAGCAACCGCCGTTCCCGCCGATGAACTTCAATACGCCGACCGCGCAAGCCTGATGTATTTATTGATTCGATTGGTTTGATTGAATTCAATTGATTCGATTGAGGTGTCCGTCGTTGGTCAACAGATTTGGATCATTCCGGGAATCGATTCAATTTTCCTATTGGTTGAATGATTCAATGAACACGATAAATTCGCGATAGATTGCGTTGAGACGTCCGTCCGTTGGTCAACAAAATCGGGATATTCGGATTAATTGTCCAAATCAATTCAATCTTCTTGCGTCCTTTCCGAAAATTGATTGTCTCTTTTCTAAAGGCCGTCCGGGGGGCGGCTTTTTTTGTTCGAGGAAGGGAGGAAGGGAGGAATTACCACCTCCGCAAGGCTACGGCGGTCGGAGGAGGAAGTGAGGAATCGAGGAACTGAGGAATCGAAGAACTGAGGAACTGAGGAATCGAAGAACTGAGGAACTGAGGAATTGAGGAATTACCACCTCCGCAAGGCTACGGCGGTCGGAGGAGGAATCGAGGAATCGAGGAACTGAGGAATCGAGGAGCCCTAAACAACCATAAACAACAACAAACAACAACAAACAACAACAAACAACAACAAACAACCACAAACAACCACAAACCAAAATAAAGTATGGAAAACCAAAGCTTTATGCAACGCCTGCTCTCAGTCTTCCGCTCCGGTCCGACCGACAAGGATATCGCTGCGCAGTTGCGCAAACCGTCAGGAAAAATGGCCCTGCAGGTCGCCAATAAAATGAACGAGAGCAATGCGGGGTTGTACAACTTTGTACTGGACCATATGGACATCCTCAACAGCCAGGTGATCATGGAAATCGGGTGCGCCAACGGGAAATTCCTGGAGAAGATCCACGCCAAAGCCAGGGACGTACAGGTCTACGGCCTGGATTATTCACCCGAAATGTTCGCGGAAGCCAAACGCCTCAACCGGCAGAAGCTGGACGCGGGCGGACTGGGGCTGTATCTGGGCAGCAGCGAGGCCATCCCGCTGGCCAGCGGCATTGTCGACCAGGCCTTCTGCATCAATGTGGTCTATTTCTGGGAAGCGCCGGTCGACCATTTGCGGGAGATCCACCGGGTACTCAAGCCGGGCGGGCGGTTTTACGCCGCGGTTCGCACCCCCGAAACCCTCGGGAAAATGCCGTTTACCCGCTACGGATTCAAAAGCTACGAGCCGGAACAATGGAAAAAAGTGGTGGAGGCCAACAACTTCCGGTTTACCAACAGCTGGGCGTTCACCGAACCCGATCTGGAGATTAAGGGCGAAAAGATCCCGATGAAATCTTATTGCTTCGAAGCGGTCAAACTGTAGGGGCCACCCTTGTGGTTACCCCTACGGACGTCGGCCGTCAAGGGGTTTGCCGCCGATGTTTCCGCCTGCCAATTGATAGGGGATCCGGGTCGGCTTCCCGCCTTTGCGGCCCGGAATCTGCCGGACGCCTTTGACCAGCCCGATCTCTTCTGCAAACCACATTTTCTCTTCGTATTGCTGCGCAACAATGCTGCCGCGTTCCAGCTTGAACTGCTGGGTCAGGGTGAGGCAATCCTCAAAATTGCGGAACGGCATCCGGGCGGAGTCGATCCCGTCTACCGTAAAGGCGACGGTGATCCTGCCCCGGCCGGTCTTTTGCCCGTCCTTCAGGAAGGTGCAGGGCTGTGAAACGGTGTACGTTTGCCCTTTTTCCGCATCCGCCGGTAAGACCAGCAGCGGTTTGTCCGGCAGCACCTCCGTGCCGTCGGATTGGTGAATGAGGTACCAGGTCCATCCGGCGGGCGAATGGGATTCCAACCGGAAAAAGCCGGTCTTGTCCTCGCTCTTCAGCGCCTGGTTGCCCCGGAAATCGTGCAGGGCATAATGGACCACAGCCGGCGGCGCATCAGCAGGCGCGTTGAGCAATTGGTATTGCAAGGTATCGCCCGGTTGGTAGGGCAGGAACGACCCGGTCCGGATCACCTGACCCGAAAGTCCGCTGCCGGATAACAAGACCAGCGTTATCAATAGGATCAAGCCCGGGTAAATCCTTACGGGGTAATCCTTGCGTGAAAAGAAATTAAGGCGCCTCAAAACCATGATCTGCAATTTAATCGAGGAACTGAAAAATCGAAAAATCGAGGGATCGAAAAATCGAAGAACTGAACCTCCACCGACAAACTCCAATCCGCCTCAATTATTGCCCGTTAACAACCGGAATTTTACTCAAACGTCACCAATTCAATATCAAAGATCAGCGGCGTGTTCGGCGGAATGGGGCCTGAACCGTAAGAGCCGTAAGCCAGGGCGGAAGGGATCATGAAGGTGCCTTTGCCGCCTTTGCCCAGCAACGGGATAGCGATCTGCCAGCCCGGGATCAACCCGGAAAGGGTGAAGGTGGTGGTGGTCGTTCCCTGGGTCTGATCAAAAACGGTGCCGTTGATGAAATAGCCCTTGTAGCGGACCGTGACCTTGGAGCTCGAAACGGGATGCTGCGAATTGCCGGGTTCGTCGATGATATAATAAATGCCGGAATCGTGGCGGGTAGCGGTCAGGTTATTGTCCGCGATGTATTGTTCGATCAGTTCCATATCCTGCTTGGCGTAGTCGATCTGGTCCTGCTTGAGGCAGCCGGCGGCCGTCAGGAAAATTACAGCGAGTGCGATGGTCAGAACGCGATTCATGTTTTTGTTTTTTGGGTGCAAATATAGGGATAATAGTTGTTAGTCGTAAGTTGTAAGTTGTAAGTCGTAAGTTGTAAGTCGTAAGTTGTAAGTCGTAAGTCGTAAGTGGTCAGTGGTCAGTCTTTGTCCGAGGTAGCTTCAAGGGAAGTCGGGTGTAAGTAAGGGAACTGAGCGAAGTCGAAGTTAGTCTGCGCCCGCCGGGGTTTCATGTGAAGTCGCGGCCCGTTGGCTGGGGCGCCATAAGGCGGTTTATCCCGGACTTGTGATTGAATAATGGTTCAATGTTTGGGGGGGCGGAGACTGTTCAAAACAGTGTTTTCGCGCAAAGACGCAAAGACGCAAAGATCTGATTTTTAGCAAGCTGCGCATGCTAAAAATCCGGTTGACACAAAATGCTGAATAGTCTCGGGGAGGCGCCGCAGGGATGGCAAGCCCCCTTTCATCAGGTTTGCAACTTACTATTTATGACTGCCAATTCGCGTAAGCAGATCCTGATTTTACTACAAATGACAATGCAAGCCGATAGATCCCGGAAATAAATAAGATATCCTACCTGTCGCATAAACGATATTGCGCCGCATCCGACGGCCGCTGAAGTTAAATGAAGTGAACTTCG
Organism: Lewinellaceae bacterium; assembly: GCA_020636325.1. GTDB lineage: Bacteria > Bacteroidota > Bacteroidia > Chitinophagales > Saprospiraceae > JACJYC01. The sequence continues at coordinate 148,710 of JACJYC010000011.1, read as the reverse complement.
CGATTCGTCAAATGCGGCGCAATGAGGTGTCGGTCAATGGGGTGAACCGGGACTAACTCGCCATCGCGAAATGCATTTTCCGGGCCCTGTTCCGGGCGCGCATCAACTGCATTTTTACGGCGCTTTCCGACTTGTCCAACCGGGCGGCAATCTCCCGGATGGGCAGATCCTCCTGATATTTCATCACGAGCAGGTCCTTGTCGTCGTCGGAGATGCTTTCCATGATCTTCTTCAATTGGGCCACATCCATTTCCGGGAGGGGTTCGCTTGCGGCTTCATCGGTGAGCAATTGCGCGGCTTCCAGCGTCCTCGACAACTTGGCGGCCTGCCGTTTGCTTTTCCGGATCAGGTCGATGCAGTAGTTGGAGGTAATGGAAAAGATCCACGAAGAATGTTTGGCATCATGCCGGAACCCTTCGAGGTTCAGGAATATTTTGGTGAAGATCTCCTGAACGGCGTCTTGCGCCAATACGGGGTCGTTGAGCATGGATACGCATTTCTGGAACACCATTCCGGCGTACTCCCGATACAGGGCGCTTATTTGCAGCGTGTTGTCGGTTTTGCAGGATTTTACATTTTTTTTCGATAGGCCTTCGGTATGAAGGAGTACAGGTTCGGTCGGTCTCAGATATTGCATCTTTCAGATCATTTGTATACTGCAAAGATGCGGGCAATACCTGCCTGCCTGCGTCCACTATTGTTTCGAAAAGGTGGAATATTGTGTTTTTTGTTAATAAACAACCGTCTGGATCGCATGCGCCATGATCGTAATGTCGGTTGCCTGGTCACCGACGTACAGGTGATAGGCGATCGGCTGGTCGGACTGGTTCATCACCACCGTGACCATGGTGCCGTCGGTATTCAGGAATGAGGTCGCCAGCAGGTGGCTTCGGCTCGGAACGGTGTCCACCCGTTTGGCGCCCGGCCGGATAAACCGGGAAAAATGCCCGATATAGTAATAGGCCGGGGTATAGATCAGTTCTCCGGTTTCCGTATTGGCGTGGACGGGCGCAAAACAGAAATTGCCGACGTGATTGGGGCCGCCGGTCTGGTCCAGCAGGATGTTCCAGTCGGTCCAGCCTGACGTGCCGTCGTTGAAGTCGTTGATCATTGAGCGGCCGTACCGCTCGGCATTCGGCCAGTACTGGTAATGATCCGGATTGAAGCTTTCCGCGCAACCCTCCGTGAACAGGATGTTTTTGTCGGGGTAGGATTCGTGCACCTGGGCGACATTGCCGAACATGGGTTGCCCGCCGGCCCAGGTTTCATACCAGTGGAAACCGATCCCCCAGGCATATTTGGCAGCTTCCGGGTCGTTGAAGATCACATTGGCGCGGTAGTTGATCAGGTCGCGGTTGTGGTCCCAGACCACGATCTTTTTATCGCCGAGCCCCTCCTTTTCCATGATGGGCCCGAGGAAGCCTTTCAGGAAGTCCCGCTCATCCTCTGCTGTGAAGATGCACGACTCCCAACGCTGGGTGGCCATCGGTTCGTTCTGCACGGTGATCCCCCAGACCGGGATGCCTTCGGCTTCGTAGGCCTTGACGAATCTGGTAAAGTACGTCGCCCATGAATTGCGGAATTCCGGCAGCAATTTGCCGCCGTGCAACATATCCTTGTTGTCTTTCATGAAGGCAGGCGGGCTCCAGGGACTGGCAAACAGCAACAGCGAGCCGCCGGCGGCCTCAATGGCTTTTTTGATCATCGGGATCCGGAATGCCTTGTCGTGATCGATGCTGAACGTTTTCAATTCAGGATCTTCATCGGAAACATAGGTATAACTGCCGCTGCTGAAATCGCAACTATGGATATTGGTGCGGGCCAGGGTGTAACCGACCCCGGTTTCCTTGTCGTAGCAGGCTTTCAGGAATTCCTGCTGTTTGTCCGCAGGCAATTTGGCGAACACCTCAGCTGATGCGTCGGTGATGGCGCCGCCGATCCCGATAAAGGTCTGGAAGGTCCTGGCCGGGTTGACAAATACGGAGACCTCCGATTCCACGGGCTGGCCGGTCGGCTTGAAGGCCGGATTGCCGGTCGGAGCCAGGCGAAGGTCCGTGCTGTCGGCCGTGGTGAAGATGCCGGCGGTCTTGCCCTCGGCGGAAAAGACCGGTTGGGTATCGGTTTGCGGCGCTTCCTGGGGCGCGGTGCAGGCGGTGAAAAAAAGACCTGCCAGCAACAGAACAGCGATGTTTTTCATTGGTCGTTCGTTTTGCTGCCAAGTTAAGCAATCTGCCGGTAACTCCGGGGTGACTTTTGGCATCCCGCCCCGGCCGACCCGCCGTTATGACATACCCAATACGGCCTTGGAGATCTGCATGGTGACCAGGCGATTGGGCTCATTGACCACCTCTGCAATCTTAAGGTCGCCGGCAAGCGAGCAGAGCGTGTAGGCTTCGGTTTCCGACAGATCGTGCTGTTCCACCAGGTATTCCATCATAAAACCGACCGCTTTCCGGGTAGCGATGTGGAGGGTTGTCCCGTAGCCGGTTACGGCGTAGAACTCAGGGGTTTCGTATTGCGGTTCGTCGATGGTCCGGTCCTTGAGCACATCGAGTTGATACACAAAACGCATGGGCGATTCGAGGGCGGTACCGCAAACCTCGCCCTGGCCTTGTACGGCGTGCCCGTCGCCGATAGAGAAAAGGGCGCCTTCCACAAAAACAGGGAAGTAGACGATGGTTCCTTCGGTCATGTTCGGATCGTCCATATTGCCACCGTTGGCGCGGGGCGGAATGGTAGACAGCATCTCATCCGTATCCGGCGCTACACCCATGATGCCCGGGAAGGGCTGCAACGGGATGCGGATCTTGTCATTGAAGCGGATAAAAGTTTGCCCCGGGTCCAATTTGTACGTCTTGAGGTACCCTTTGGTCATTTTTTCTGACAAAAGGCCGAAGCCGGGGATGACGGCATTCCAGGCCCAGTCGCCTACTTCGATGGTATGCAGGGTTACCTTCAGCACATCTCCGGGGTGGGCGTTTTCCACAAACACGGGGCCGGTCAGCGGGTGAACGCGATCCGAATCGGTAGTTTCCAGATCTTCCTGAACGGAATGCAGGCTGATCTGTTCGTCGAATGCATCTTTGGTAAACGCCTCGATGACCGCTCCGGAAGGAACCGTAAGCACCGGCGGGATCTTTCGGCTGAATTTGTTGTGGGTGTGATCTTTGGTGATCCGGAATTCGGGAACGGGATTTTTCTCTCTTTTTCTAAGCATGGTATTGACGGTTGGCTATATATTATAGCGTTTAAAACCGTCAATTTATTTTTTCAGCTTCTCAACTGCCGCCCCGTGGTCATAACTGAAGATGCGGGACATTTTCCAGGTTCCGTTCTCTTTTTTCCAGAGATTGGAGAATTTGCCGTACCCGTCCAGAAACGCCTCCTTCCCTTTGGGGACCACATAAAAAACGTGCTCGCCCATCAGTATGGCGGCGTATTTTATACGAAACGTGTTCGTTGCCGGATAAATGATGATTTCAAGGATCTATCGTATTGGACCAAGGTAGCATTCAATATCAAGGCTTTTTTTATCTTTAGGAGGACAAAGCTGTAAAATGGAAAGATCTGCCCCTGACCGGTCCATCAACACAACTGTGCCCGCTGCCGGAGTCCGGCCATCGAACGACGGATTAGCGGTGAACAATCCGCATTTTTCGGATAACAGGCCGGAAGCCGCGTTGATGATGCAGTTTCAGGAGATGGCCGATTTAGCGGGAAAACAAGCGCAAAGACATGGATATGCTGCTGCCGGAAAGGCCGGATCCGGCGTAGTGCAGCGCCAGAGGGGGTTGAAAAAAGGGGATGCCGTTCTGGTGGATCTTTATGGAGATGAAAGAGGGGTTGTTCTCGAGGCGGCAGGGGAGGAGTACCGGATCAAGTTGGACCATCTCAGTGAAGAAATCTTTATTCATCACAAGCATGTCAGAAACGCCAAAATGAACAAAGAGGAGGCGTTTTTGGCAGACCAGTACCTTTCGGGGGTGGATTTTGGTGGTTCACAAGCGGCAGACCCTTCGGCTTCCGCGCCGGCAAAGAGCAAGCCTCCTCCTGTTTCGGTTACCGTTGCCGGCGGGGGTGTGGTCAATATTACCGCTCAGATGGTTGCGGATTACCGGGAGGATATCAAGGATCTTGGAACCTATGCAAACGAATTGGAAGCCTCTCTTCTGGCGATAGAATTCGGCATCAGCTTCAATATCTATACTGCGGGTCCGGGTGGCGCGCTCAGACTTGCCCTCAAAGTCAATGGAGGCAATGAAAATAACCGCTTACTTTTTTCCGGGAATCATTTTGTCGTCCTGAAGGAAGCGCCCGAGGGCATTTATACGGACGCGGATAAGAAATATGCCCTTTCGGATGTGAAAACCCGCTCGGACGGCAGTTGTTTGCTGGACGCCTGTGTAATTGTTAAGCACAATAAACCGGCATCTGAAAAAGGGGTTCTGAATATGAGATCGTGGTTGGCAGAAAAAATCACGGACGATCAGATCAAGATGCTCCTTGAACCCATCCTGATCGATATTCACGCAGGAGTCGGCGTACCCGGATTGGGGCCGAAGATGACCGCCTATCAGCAGGCCAATAGCCCGGTGCCGCCCCAGGCAGACCCTGGTGAAGACCCTGCGAGGAAAACGGCCCCGCCTGCGGCCGTGCACAGGGAAAAATTGGAGGCCACTGCTGCCAATACAAACCCCTTTGACGGTAAAAAGAACGTGCGGATATTTGTCAAGGCTGATAAAAAAGTGACTGCCAATGCCATTCGGACAGAACTTTCCCAACAGGCAGGCATCACTGTAAAGGGATTCACGATTCCGGATATCACCAAAGCAGGCATTTACACGATAACAGTCAAGGACCAGGAGGAGAATACCTTTGATTTTGAGCTTCATGTAAATCCGGCAGGTAAAGCCTTTGATGAGTCCCCGCCCGTAGAATTGCTCATCGGAACAGAGTTTACCTTCACCAATGAAGAACTTATCAATGCCCCGTTGAAGGAAGCGGCAAGGAGAAAAGAAGCGGATTCCGAGGACGATGTAGCGCCGGATACCCTCATGATTACGCCCGAAAACAAAGCCATGCAGCGGAAATGGCGGGATAAAATGAAAACAGGGCGCGGCAGGTTCGCTGATCTGGTAAAGGTAACAGCGGTAAAAGACGAGAAATCAGGATTGACAGCTTTTCGGGCCGAATATAGTGACGGGTGGTGGTACCAGGTTTCCCTTGATGTTTCCTGCCTGGAGTTACAAACAAAACCGATGACCCTGACCTATGCTGCTCAGAAGCAACAGGCCCAACGCATGCAAACCGATATTTTCGATGTGGCCGAAGAACTGGGGCTGCGTGCCGATGCTGCGGCCGGGGGCGGCCATATTCACCTCGGATTGCAGGGCACCTTTGACTCTTCCGTCACTGACCAGGTAACGATGGATCAACTTTTCAGGGATTTTATCGTAGATCTGGCCAACAATGCGGTTGCCCTGGAGGCACTGGAGCACGACCCGGTAAATTCACCCATGATCGCGCACCTTTCTGCAGGCAACCGGGAGGCATTTTCCCGCGTGATTCAGGATTTTGATGCCGGTAAACTGGGTGGAGAAACAGCCATGGAAAAATGCTGCTGGCTGGCGCAGGGGATCAGGTCCAGGGTCTATACTGAAGAATTCAGGGAGCCCCCTTCGGGCAAACCCCAGAAATACCAGGCACTCAATGTTGAGCGATCCTATAATCCGAATCCGGAAACCCCTGATGAAACCCGGACCATAGAACTTCGGGCTCTGCGGGCGCAAAGGAGCGCAGACGAATTCCTCAAAATTGCCCGACTTTTCCAGGCCCGGTTGGATTATCTGCGCAAACAGCGACTGGCTGGTGAAAAGGGGCCGGCTGTAAATATTCCTGACCTTTCTACCAGAGCTAAAAGCCAAAACCCCGCAATCCGGGCTGCGTTTAAGGCGTTCCTTCAACCTACGGGCCTGAACCAAGGTGACTACTCCGGAATCCTGGAAGAAAATTTAAAAGAGCGGTAAAGTAAACGTTTCTGCCTTTGATGATGAACCCAATCCCCGCAGGGCGGGGCGCTAATCCAATCAATCGGAATAATCGGATAATCGGAATAATTGAAATTATTGCCCGGTGATGTTCAATCCGGCTACATAAAAGTCGGGGTCGATGACGACGTCGGTCCGGTCCGAATCCAGTTCGGTCTCCGCCCATTGCGGGGTAGGGTGGAGCCAGATCTCCTTGCCCGCCGCCCTGACCTTCACCGGCATATCAAAGCCGTTCACCACTTCATTCCAGCGGAAGCGAAGCGTCTTGTCCTTCACTTCGTATTCCAGGATGGGGATGCCGGATTGCCGCAGGTACTGGTCGAAGACCTTGCTGAGGTCGATGCCCGATTTTTCGCTGATATAATTTTCCACCTGGGCAGTGGTTACGGTCTGGTGGTAGAATGCCTGGCCGAGGCCGCGGAGCACGGCCCGCCATTTTTCGTCGTCGTTGACGATCTGGCGGATGGTGTGCAGCATGTTCCCGCCTTTGGGGTACATATCCCCTGAGCCGCTCTTGTTGACGTCGTACGGGCCGATGATCGGGCGGTCGTTGCGGATGCCGGAACGGGTGCCCCGCACATAGGCGTTGCCGGCGTCCTTGCCGTAGTGGTATTCCACAAACAGGCTTTCCGAATAGTTGGCGAAGCTCTCGTGGATCCACATGTCGGCCATATCCTTGTAAGTGACGTTATTGGCAAACCATTCGTGGGCGGATTCGTGGATGATGATGAAGTCGAACTTCAGGCCCCAGCCCGAACCGCTGAGGTCGCGCCCCAGGTAGCCGTTCCCAAACCGGTTGCCGTAGGTTACCGAGCTTTGGTGTTCCATGCCCAGGTAGGGGGTTTGCACCAGTTTGTAGCTGTCCTCGTAGAAAGGGTAGGGGCCGAACCAGTGTTCGAGGGCCTGCATGGTGCGGACGGCGTCCTTGAACTGGCTTTTGGCCTTTTCCAGGTCGTTGCGCAGCACGTAGTAATCCATATCCAGCGGGCCCTTTTCGCCGTCGTATTTTTCACCGAAGTGCACGTAATCCCCGATATTGATGTTGACACCGTAATTGTTGATCGGATTGACGACCTGCCAATGCCAGGTTTTGGTTTTTTTCTTTGGGTTGGAATCGGTCTTCACCAGGCGGCCGTTGGAGACGTCCATCAGGTTTTCCGGCGTTTCCACGCTGATCATCATGCCTTGGTCGGGTTCGTCGTACATATGGTCTTTGCAGGGCCACCAGACGCTGGCGCCGAGTCCCTGGCAGGAGGTTGCGATAAAAGGCAGGCCGTTCTCGTCGGTCGACCAGGTGATCCCGCCGTCCCATGGCGGCCGCCGCGCCACTCTGGGGCTGCCTTCGTAGTAGAGGGCCACTTCCAGGGTTGCGCCTTCCTTTTGGGGAGCGGTCAACGTGAGGAAATGGGCGTTGCCGTCGTGTTCGATTTTCAACTCCTGGCCGTTCTGAACGGCTTTGGTGAGCTGCATCGGCGGTTGCAGGTCGATCTGCATCCGGTTTTGCGGGCCGGTCACCTTATAGCGCATGGTATTGACCCCTTTGATGGTTTTGCCGGCGGGGTCGACCTCGAAATTGAGATCGTAATGCTGCAGATCCCACCAGGCCCTTTCCGGGGTGATGGAACCGCGCAGGGTGTCCTGATGGGTGAAGTTGCGTTGGGTGACCTGAGCGGAGGCAGAGAAAGCCATGAACAGCGCAAAGGTCAAAAGCAGGATGTGTCTTTTTTGCATGGTTGTCCGTTGTGAATGACCAAAAGTATAGAATTTTGCGGATATGGCCGGCGCAGTAATTTACCGGCCGTAGGTCCGCATCTGCAGGCAGGAAGGTGCAGGCACCCTGACCTCCTTCCCGGTCCGGGTGAGAAGCCCTGTGGCCGGATCCCGTTTGAAAACAAAAATATTGTTGGTCGCCTGGTTGGCCACCAGCAGGTAACGGCCGGTCGGATCCAGCGTGAAATTCCTGGGGGTGTCGCCCAGCGTGGATTGGTGCCCGGCGAGCGATAGTTTCCCGGATGCCGGATCAATGGAAAAAACGGCTATGGTATTTTCCTGGTCCAGCCGGTTGGAAACGTAGAGGAATTTTCCGTCAGGTGAAACATGAATATCGGCGCTGCTGTAAATATCCTGCTTTTTGGAATACGCGAAAACCCGCTGGAGGGAATCCAGTTTCCCATCCCGGTAGCCGTAGGCGCAAACCGTGCCGGACAGTTCTTCTGCGCAATAGGCGAATCTTCCGTTCGGATGAAAAGTGAAATGACGCGGACCCGCGCCGGGCGTTGCGGTGATGTCCAGGTCTTCCATCGGTTGCAACGGCAGGGCCGCATCCTGGTCAAACCGGAAAACCCTGATCTTGTCGGCGCCGAGGTCGGGCATGAAAACGTAACGGTTGTCCGGCGAAAAAACGGTGGAATGGACGTGTGATTTTTCCTGCCGGTCGGCGATGACGCCGCTGCCTGTAAACTGCAGGAATTGTTCAGCCGGGTCGAGGCCGCCGTCATCCCGGACGGTGAAAACGGATGCGCTGCCGCCGGTATAATTGCCTTCCACCACGAAACGGCCGGTTTGGTCTGCGGCTACATATACGGGATTCTCTCCCCCTGCCGATTGTTTGTTGATCGGGGTGATCCGCCCTTTCGCCGGATCAATGGAAAAGGCGGTTACGCTGCCCGGTTTGGGCATTTTGGTGTCCGTACAGGCATAGAGGAACCGGCCGTCGGGCGACAAGGTGAGGAAGGACGGATTTGTGATCCCGTCGCCGTGGCCGGTCAGTTTGAGTTTGCCGTTCCGGGGGTTGAACCGGTAGATATAGATGCCTTTATCGGGGTGGCCGTCGGTATAGGTGCCGGCAAACAGGTAGGTAGGTCCATCCTGGCCATAAGCCGCGAACCGGAACAGTAAAAACGGGATGATCAGGAAACGAAACAGCGCCTTCATAGGTCGGTTTTGAATCCTGAAAGATAAAACAAAACGGCTAATCCTGCCGGATCAATCCAGGGAAGTCGCCGGTTTCACCTGTCCGCGGTGACAGGTCGTGCAATTGACGACCGGACTGGCGCTTTCCAGGTTCTGGATTTTTGCCAGCAATTCCGAATTGATGGTTTTGGCCATGGCCGCCATTTCCCGGGTGATCTGCTTGGCGGGTTTTTCTTCGCTGTCCCAGGCCTCCGGATTGTGACAATGCGTGCAGGTGACGCCGAGCGACCGGCTGTAGCCCATTTCCATGATGGCCAGGATGCGGCCTGCCGGGACTCCTTTCAGCGTTTGGATGTTTTTGAACACGGTCTCCGCCGGGAGTTTTTCCTTCCCTTTGATCTCCTCCCGGAGCAGGGCGAGCGCTTTTGACTGGTCGAAGGTGTCCTGAGCCGTTGTGAATGGGAGGGAAGGCGCTTCGGCAGGCGTACCCGGATCCGAAAAACCGGCGGCAAACAGGCAGGTGGCTGCGATCAGCCCGAAATACAGTGCGGTGCGGTACATGAGTCGGTGATTTTGGTGAAAAAAAATATAACCCCAGACCCTTGTGCAGGATCTGATCGATTCAATGTAAGCAGGAATGATTTTGGTGACAAATTCAGGGTTCAACCGGGGTATTCGTGTTTTTCGGCAGTTTAACTGAAGTCTCTTTGGAAAAGCATGCAAAAAATGGCCATATTCTTACCTTTTTTATGGCGCTTCGTCAGTTGGCCCGGATAAACCGACAATCCCAAAATTCGGGATGTTGACGGGGAGGCTTCATTTTCTGCCCACAAAACGCACCACGCTCCCCGTCCCTTTGTGGTACAATCCTTCATTCAATTCGACTTCCTCTTCCGCCAGCTGCAAAATTTCAAAACCGTCGAAATCGGCCCGGATCTCGTCCGTTGAAAACAGCATTTGAATTTCCCTGGGGCCGCCGACGGCGCTGTTTCGGGCGAGGTATTCCAGGTTTTTTTTGCTGAACCCCTCTAGGATGACCACGCCGCCCGGCCGGAGGAAATCCGCCAGTTGCCGGTGAAATGCCCGCCGGTTTTCCGCCGGGAAATGCGCGTAAAACAGCCCGACGGCATCAAACTGGCCGGGCAGATAGGGCAGATCCTGAAAGGAATTGACGATATAATCAATGGTCACGCCGTTTTTTTCAGCCAGTTGGATCGCCTTTTTCTGCCCTTCCACGCTCTGGTCGAATGCGCTGGCCTGCCAACCCGACCGGGCGGCGTACACCGAATTCCGGCCTTCGCCTTCTGCGGGAAACAGGATAGCGCCCACCGGAAAGTTTTCCAGTTGGGCCTTCAGGAATTCATTCGGTTGTTCCCCGTATGCGTATTCGGAGTGGCTGTATCGTTCGTCCCAGAATGCTTTCATGGCGCTATTTCATCGGGCTGTATGCTGCCCATGCGGTCAGGATTTCGGTTTCCCGGGCCAGAACGGTCTCCGGATTTTGCTCGAACTTGTTGCGTTGTTCGTCGGTCAGGTTGTCCGAGTACCACCAGTCGTGCGTGTCTTTAACGGAATCGCGCAGGCTCCGGAAGGTCAGTCCGGCCTGGATGGCTTTTTCGTTTGATATCAGTGCAGAACCGGCGTTGTTCCCTTCCGGCATGATCCAGGGTACGAGGTCCGTGACCTGGTGGCTTTTCAGGAAATCGTAATCGTCGACCTGGATGAAGGACGTCTGTACATCGAAAGCCTTGGCAGCTTCCGCCGCAAATTCGGCCACCCCTTGCGCCTGCTGCGGCCCGACGGCGTTGTAGGTGCCGGCTTTTTTCTCTTCGATCAGGCGGATCATCCATTCGGCCACATCCCGGACATCGACGTACTGGACGGGGTCGGCCGGCTTTCCGGGCACCAGGACCTCTCCCCCTTTGGCCAGCCTGACAGGCCAGTGGATGAAGCGGTTGGATTTGTCGGCAGGGCCGATCATATAGGTGGGGCGTACGACAATGGTCCGGTGGTCGCCGAATGCTTCCCTGGCGGCGATCTCGGAATTGGCCTTCATAACCCCGTAGCGGTATTCGAGCTGAATGACCTCGTCATCGATGCCCTCGGGTTCGGTCAGCACCAAAGGATGATCTTCCCTGATATTGCTGTCCAGATACGGATAAAAAACGCCTGTAGAGGAGGTATACAGGTAAATGTCTGCCTTGTCTTTCAGCAGCGCGGCAGATTTTTGGGTCCATTCCACACGCTGCCCGGAATTGTCGATCACGGCGTCCCATTCCCCGTTTTCCAGTGCCGACAGGTCGGTTGCCCGGTCGCCGGTCAGTTGGGTGACCTGCTCGAAAAGGTCCTTGTAGATAACGGGCTCGGTGTGCCCTCGGGTGAAAGTAGCTACCGTATGGCCGCGTTGCAGCGCGTAGGCGATCTGGTGGGGCCCGAGGAAGCTGGTCCCGCCCAGGATGAGGATCTTCAGCTTTTTGCCGTTCTCTTCTTCGGCGGCCTTGGGTTTGCAAGCGAGGAGTTGGCTGCCGGCAAAAGGAAGGATGAGCCCCAGTTTGAGGCCCTTTTCGAGGAATGCTCGTCTTGAATTGGTTTTATGCATGGTGTTTATTCAGGTGATTCGGGTATAAAGATAAGAGAAATTGCAAAAGCCGCATACCGATGCGAGACTATTCAAAACAGTGTTCTCGCGCCAAGACGCAAAGACGCAAAGATCTGATTTTTAGCAAGCTGCGCATGCTAAAAATCCGGTTGACACAAAATGCTGAACGGTCCCACCGATGCCGGCCGCCATTGCAGACTTTGCATATGCTCGAAATCCGCAGCGTTCATCGAATTTTTACCACAATGCGCACAATGGATTCCAAGAAGCCCGCTCTCTCACCCCTCTCACCCCTCTCACCCTCTCACCCTCTCACCCTCTCACCCTCTCACCCCTCTCACCCCTCTCACCCCTCTCACCCCTCTCACTCCTTCCCCCCCAGCGCCATCTCCAGCGCCCCCGTCGTCACCCAATACTTCGCGATCATGTTCGGCACTTCCCAGTCCGGCAGTTTGCCTTCCTTCAGGTATTGCAGGTATTTTTCCATGACGCGCGCAAAATGGGCTTCATGGCCTTCCTTGAACTGTTCGGGAATGAGGACCTCCCAGCCGTTTGCCGAGGCCTGATAGGAAAGCCCCGGGTAGCGGTCGGACAAGCCATCCAATGCTTTTTTCAATTCAGGTTCCAGGGTGGCGGCCATCGACGGATCGACGGGTTCTACATACAGCACGGGCTTGTATCCCTGCTCGGCGCCCTGGCGGATGACCATATTGGCCTTGGTACCGCGCACGATGGAGAAATGCGTATCCCCTGCGCCTTCGGGCGCCTGGAAATTCCAGATCACGGATACTTTGGCGTGGATGCCCTTGACGGTGAAGTTGATCTCGCCGTTGCTGCTCACGCTCAGGAGGCTGTCCTGGATGACATATTTGCTGAGGTAATCCGGGTAGCCGGTCAGGCCGGTGACTAGGTTGAACTGCGCGGGATGCAGGTCGGTCGTCCAGCGACGCGCCTGATCCAGGTTGAGGTCGGTCTGGTAGTCGATGATCTGCCCGGGGAAACACTCCCAGAATACCAGGTCGACCAGGTGGGTGGATACATCCACGATCCCCTCGCCTTCCTGCTCCACGTCAAAGAACCAGGCCGGCCTGATCAGGGGCGAGCCGGAGACGTACTTGAAGAAGTGGTGTACGCTCTCCTTGGTGATGGCCGGGTTGTCGACGCTACCTTTCTCCATTTCGCCGAAGAGCGCGGGTGTATGGGACAATTCCTTTTGCAGAATGGTGGTCACCTCATAGCGCTCGGTCATGATATCGTACAGGAGCACATGGTTGCCGGCTGCGGCGGTAAAAGCCGTTTTCAGGACCTCGAAATTGGGCCGGTTGATGACCATGGGCTTGTCGGCCAGCACGTTCAAACCCGCCTGAACGGACGACAGGATATATTGCGTCTTCTGCGCGTTGTTGCCGGCGATCACCACCACATTGCCCGCTTTTTCCGCGATCATCTTGTCCAGATAATCCGGCCCTGTATAGATCTCGGACTGCCACCGGGTCGGGTCCCCGGCGCGGCTGTTGTAGCTGTTGATGCGGGCCATATGGCCATCCAGCTCGCTGCCGCCCGGCGCATAGATGTGGACGACCGAATCGACGTCGTCATACATGTACTTCTGGACCAGCGCGGCGTGGAAATGGCCCGGATCCAGGGTGATCAGGCGGACCTTTTCCGGTTGGGTTTCCGTTGAGCTCATATTGTTATTGCAGGATGTCAGCAGCAGGGCGCCTGCGAAGAGGCAGAGGAAAAAGGGCGAAAATCTGGTCATTTTATTGGTTTGTAACGGTTGATGATCGTTTATGATGGTTTATGATGGTTGATGATGGTTTATGATGGTTTATGATGGCGCCGTCCGCCATAGCCTTGGCGGAGGCGGGTTTATGATGGCTCCGTCCGCAATAGCCTGCAGGGCGGAGGCGGATTTATGATGGTTGATTATTGTTCCGGGAACAGCAACAAACCACCATAAACCGCAATGAACAAAAATAAACAACAGTCAACAACAATCAACAACAATCAACAACAATCAACAACAATCAACAACAATCAACAACAATCAACAACAATCAACAACAATAATCAAGGCCTAGAATACTCCGTGCCGTACGGCCACCGTTGCGGGCGGGAGAGCATGGCATTGGCCTCGTCGTCATTTTTGAACCGTTCGCGCATGGGATCCCAGTACAGTTTGCGCGGCAGTTTCATGGCCGTATGGAAGACCAGGCAAGCCGAGCAGGAGCGGTGGGCCACTTCTACCGGTGCGACCGTCTGGGCGCCGCTGATGATGCAATCCAGCCAGTTGCCGTGCTGGTCGGGGCTGTCGTAGAGATGGATCTCATCCGGGCCGATGACCGACTGGAGGATTTTGGCATCGCTGGCGCTGAAGGCGTCGCTGTTCTTGGCATTGGCCGGGTCGCTGGCGGTGACCCCGACGTTGCCGCGGGAGACAAAGATCCAGCCTTCGGTGCCTTCAAAGCGGACGCCGTTGGGAAATTCGCCGCTCACGAGCATGGTGGCGCCGTTCGCGTACCTGGCCGTCACCAGGAAGTCGCCGTGGACATTCCACAACCCGCTTTTCGGGAATTCGGCCTTGGCCTCCACCTCGATCGGGCCGGTGTATTCCGTACCCATACCCCAGTGGGCGGTATCGATATGGTGAGCGCCCCAGCCGGTGATCATGCCGGCGCCGAATTGTTCGCAGCGCAGCCAGCCCGGGCGGCCGTACCCTTTCTGCGGGTGTACCCGGTTTTCGGTATAATAAACATAAGGCGTGGAGCCCAGCCACATTTCATAGTTCAGGTTGGACGGGATGGGCATTTCCGGTTCCTCGTCGCCTGAAGGGTCCCCGGGGAGGCCGATCTTCACAGTCTTGATCTCGCCGATGCGGCCGTTGCGCACCAGTTCGCAGGCCCGCTTGAACTGCGGCCACGGGCTGGCTGAGCGCTGCTGGCTGCCGACCTGGAAGGTGACCCCGGTGCGGTGGATGGTGTCGCTCATGGCCCGGCCTTCCGCAATGGTCAGGGAGGCGGGTTTTTGCATGTAGATATGTTTGCCGGCCATCGCCGCGTCCATTGCGGGCTGGGCATGCCAGTGATCCGGCGTACTGATGATGACGGCGTCGATCTCCGGGTTCATGAGCAATTCCCGGTAATCGCCGTAGGTTTTGACCTCGTGATCGGGCTTGTTCTTGCTTTTGTACTGCTGTTCGATCCATTGTTTGCCGTCCTGGACGCGATTTTCATCCAGGTCGCAAACGGCGATTACCCGTGCGACGTCATATCGCATGGTATCGGGCAGGTCGTGGGTCTTGGCGATCCGGCCGAAGCCGATCTGGCCGATCTGGATCCGGTTGCTGGGCGCACTTTTCCCGAAAACGGAAGCCGGTACGATAGTGGGTACCGCTAACATGCCTACTGCTCCGGCCGCGGCGGTCTTCAGGTATTCCCGGCGGGATAGGCCTTTTTTGTTGGTGATCTTTTTGTTTGACATGATTTTATTGAGTTGAGGAATCGAAGAATCTAAAAATTGAGGAACCGAGGAACCGAGGAATCGAGGAATCGAGGAATCGATCGGATTCGGTTCGTACGTAAAAATCAATCATTCATCAGCACGGCGGTTGCCCGGGAATAATCCAGACGATCGGTCCCGTCGAGCACCCAGAGGATGCCGCCCAGCAGATGTTTCAGGTAATTCGGATCGGCGTAATATTCCGGCTTATGGCCGAGCGCGGTGTACCAGGCGCGGCCGGGGCCGTTGTCGCGGCACCAGGCAAGCGGAATGTAGTTGCCGAAGATGACGCCGGGGTATTCGGCCTTTTTATCGTCTTCAACCGTGGTGAGATCGGCGGCCAGCAGGACGTGGTTGCCGGGGTTGAACTGCTCCAGGTAATAACATTCGTCCTCCCATTTCCAGATCTTGCCCAGGTGCAGGGTGGAGGGATGGGTCGGATCGATGACCTTGACGTCGAAGGATTGCAACGGTGGGTGACGCCGGAATTTGCCCCCGAGCAGGCTCCAGAACCAGGGCCATTGCCGTTCGGAACCGCTGGCCGAGTGGATGCCCACAAAGCCGCCGCCGGCCTGGATATAGCGCTGGAACGCCAGCTTGCCGGCTTCCGTATCAAAGGTCTCGTTGTTGGTATTCGAACAGATGACGGCCTGGTATTTTTTCAGGTTCTCTTCGGTGATGAAGGCCGGATCCTCCGTGGCATCCACGATGAATCCGTTCTCGGCCCCCAGTTTTTTGATGGCTTCTACGCTGGCCGCGCGGTTTTCGTGTATGTAACCTTTGCCGTTCCTGGTGTACACGAGGACCCGTTTGGGCCCGCCCGACTGATTGAGCGCTACCCTGGCTTCAATGGGATGGGCGTAATCCTGCCAGTATTTATCCATCAGTTCGGGGCTCGGCGTGCCGTCGTACACCAGCATCCGGTAGTTCAGGGTATAGGTTTTGCCCGGATGGAGCACCCAATCCTGTTCCTGCGCCGGATTGAAGTTGATGAATACGTTCTCCTGTCCCTTGTTCGTACCCGTCGGCCAGATCCGGAGTTGTTCCGGGAAATTGTGGTTTTGCGGGTTGGTCATGAACAGGATGCCGGATTTGCCGGGGCCGGAATCCCCGCGCACGTCGATCCAGCGGGCCCGGGTGCCGTTGCCGTCGGATTTGTCCTTGCCTTCGGAGGTGAGGAGCCTGGCGGTCTGATCATCCCATTTTTCCGTACCGCGGTAACCGAAACCCTGGTAGCGGTAAGCGTCGATGGTCAGTGCGCTGTCGGTGGCGCAGTTGAGGGTCGATGTGAAATCGACCACCCAGGGGCCTTTTTCCGATCCGGCGTTCCAGACCCGGATCTTCCAGCCTTCCTCCAGGGCGGCCTTGTAACCTTCCGGCGCGGGGGCGGTGAGGTCGACATGCTCGTGGCGGGCGGACATTTCCCCGAAAACAGCGCCTTGCTGGAATACAGGCAGGCCGACTACCCGTACGGTTGCCTGGCCCTCGTTCAGGTTCCAGAAATCCAGGTGGCGGCCTTCGAAGGTGGTGTGGGTCCAGGGGTTCCAGATGCCGTAATGGTGCGTATGGTCGGGGGGCTGTATGCGGGTGAGGACCTCGCCGCCGGGCGACCAGAGCGGGTGGATGAAACCGCCGCGCCGGTACAGGGGAGACTTGCCCGCAGGCGGCATCTCCTCCTTGTACTGGTAACGCAGAATGTTCTTTTTGCCCTTTTGGAAAAGTATGGCGCCGTCCTCGCGGCTCACGGTCAGGTTGCCGGCAGGCGCCTTCGGGGCCCCGTCTGTCCGGTAAAGCCGGTAGATCCGGTCGGCGCCCGCCGGGGTTTCGCCGGAAAGTTGCCACCAGATCCGGTTTCCGTCGAACTGGAAGTCAACCGGAACCTCCCCGCCAGGGGTTTGCTCAGCCATTCGGAAGCCCATATCCGGTCCGGCGATCGGGACATCCTCCAGGGACGCCGATACCGGGCTGTCGAACCGGTCGAAATCGCCGGCTGAGGCAACGAAAGTGAGCACGGCTTTTTCCTGGGCGTTCATCTGGGCAGTCAGGGCCAACGCCAGGAAAAAACACAATCGATTGCGTAAAAAGAAGGTCATTCGTTGTTTTTCGTTTTGCTTGACTCGTCAATACTGTTGTGGTGAAAGTCCAAATTTAGACAAAAAATCTTTTCAGGCAAGACAAAAGCGAGGCAATTTGCAAAGTGGAGCAATTCCGGGCGGCGGTTTTGACATATCGGCGGATTCCTCTTATTCCGTATTTCCGCTGTGGCAGCCTGTTTTCCGGACAGAGCAGGCTGCCGTTAAATAGATAAGCCTTCGCTATTACAAGGGGAATCCTTAATACTTAATTTTATGAACCGCAAAAAAAACAAAAGACCGCAAAAGCTATGATCTGAAACCCCGCTGGGCTTTCGGATCAAATAAAACTAATGTGCCCTTTTGTGGTTGAAAACGAGAAATTTTTATGGCAAATCATACCTGCCAAGACGAAATGACCATGAACCTTGATGAAGTTAAAATATAAGGTGACCCGTATCGGGAACCTATCGCAATAGTATAGTCACCACGAAATTTTTTTGTCGATCACCATTAGAGCTTGTTTGGACTTTAGTAACTGGTCTGTCCCGCTCAAAAGCGGGATCACTTTTCCGCTTATGCTGCGTTGCAGAACCGGGCTTCATAGCTTAGGCTATGATCCTCCCGCTGTCAGCGGGACGCCTTGCCTAAACGAAAAATTGACGATTTTCGACATAGCGACCAAAATCCAAACAACCTCTTAATGCCGCCTGGTATCCCGGCAGGAATATAAGCTACTTGTCATCCGAACCCAACTGGTCCAGCAATTCCGCTGCGTGTTTGTTCTCCGGATTGAGGGCGAGGGATTTTTTCAGGTTTTCGGCTGCTTTTTCCTTGTTGCCGGCTTTGAGCCAGGCTTCACCCAGGCTGTCGTACACGTTGAAGGAATCGGGATAGGCCCGGACGTTCATTTCAAAGACCCTGATGGCGTCGTCCTGGCGCTTGCGGCTGCCGAGGGCGTAACCGGCCCAGTTGACCGCGCTTTCCTTGAACAGGACCCATCCGGGGTAGGCGGCTTTCACCTTGTCGAACAAGGCGACGGCATCGGCCGTTTTGTCGCTGAGGAGCATATCGATGAAGGTTTCCTGGGCGGGCGGTGCGAATTTCCCCTGGGCTTTGTACAGGTCGGACAGCTCTTCGTACATGCTGACCTCATAGGGGTAGAGCTTCAGGCAAAAATCCATGGCCGCCTCTGCTGCGGAATAATTTCCTGCGGCCGCCAGGTCGGCGGCAAGCGCGCTGAGTTCGCCGGCAAACGGCTTTTTCCCGGCTTGCAGGTCGGCTGCGAAATGCTGCCGGGCGGCTTCCAGTCCGTTGGTTTCGGCGTATTCGATGAAAGGCGCGGGCTTGCTGACGAGTCCGGCGGTTGGCTCCCATTTATCGTACATCATATATTCGGCGACGCCTTTTGCAGCCTTCATACCCTTGATCCGGGCTACGAGATGCAGGGCGCCGTCGATGCCGGCCGAGATGCCGGCGGTGGTCACGATCCGGTCGTTGTCCACGAAACGGGCGTCGCGCAGGACTTCACAATTGGAACATGATTTTTCCAGGTTGTCGTAGGCGGAATAGTGGGTGGTTACTTTGAGATTGTCCAGCATGCCGCCCCGGGCTGCGATCAGCGCGCCGGTGCAGACCGTCAGCAGCATGGCGTCCCGGCACTGATCCTTAACCCAGTCGATCACCTCGGGGTTCTTATAGAACTGGCTGCCGCCGCCGCCCGGGATGACGATGATATCCGGTTTGGGGCAATCCTTGTAGCTGAAATTAGGGACGATTTTCATAAACCCCTGACTGGTGAACGGTTCATCCGTAAAGCCGATCACATAGGTATTGAAGTCGGCATTGGAAAAAACCTCGCCGGGGCCGGCGAAATCCAGGAGCTCGGCGCCGGAAGGGACAAAAAGGGCCACATTGACCTGTTCACCCCGGTTGACGGGTTGGGCCAGGGCGGTATTGGAACAAATTGCGATGAGGCTTGCAAAGAAGAGGCTTTGAACGATCCGGTTTTTCATAACAGCGATTTTGAAAATTCAAATCTCCGGAAATGGCCTTTAGGAGAATAGTAATAATTGGACAAAATCCCGGATTTATTTGCCCTCTCCGAACATATTGAAGGATATGCCCAGGAAGAACCCCGCCTCATAGGGATTGTGGGTCGGCAATACCCCCTCCCCGACGTCAAGCGTGTCGCCCGGGCGCAATCCGTTGGCCGGCCGTTCCACGCGCCCGCCCATGACGCCTGCCGTGAGCGCAAGCCTTTCCTTCCGGCCGAGGAAAATGGTGGGTCCCAAAAAGAAGCAGGCCGATTGCCGCTCACCGGCCCCAACGAGGGGCAGCCCCATGCCGAACGACCCGCCGAAGGAAAGGTTGCCGGACCGTTGCCAGTAGAAATGGAAAAAAGAGGTTAGCACCGGGGAGAACTGGTCCTCGTTTTCGGCGCGTATGGAGCCGTCCTGGATGAAGTACCGCCGGGGCTGGTTGAGGTACCTGGCAAAACTGACGCCTACGCTGGCGTTGACCCTGAATCCGCCGTAAACGGGCACCCTGACCTGTGCCAGTTGCACCCGGTCACCTTCCGGGTCGGTGGACGCTCTGGGCGTGAGGCTGGCGGAAATCCGCGTAAAATCCCCTTCGGCAACGGTCCGGTACGTGTAGGAAAAGTTGTTTTTCAGGATGCCCTCCACATTGCGTTGCAGCTGGATTAAAGCCGTCATATCCAGGTCTTCAGCTTCTTCCGCCAGGCTGTCCAGGCCGGCAACCTCGCGGTCGAGGTGGTCGGCAAGACCGGGGATGTCATCCAGCAATCCGGAAAGCGATTCGGACACTTCGAAAAGCTTTTTGTCTTTCACCGGGATGTTATCCAGCACGGCGGCTTCTTCGGTCAATTGGCCGGATTGGTATGCAAAGGCCTTCCGGTTCTCGCACAGCATCCGCATTTTTTCGCGCAACCTGTTTTTGATCCGGCTCCTCTTCAGGATGGTTTTGGCATCGATGTCATTCGGATTATCGGTATTGAACACCTGTTTCATGTATTTTCCGGCTAGCTTTTTGATCTCAGCCGGTTTCCAGCCCGGGTGATGCATTACCGCTTCGAGGTCGGCCCGGGCCAGTTCAATCAGGGTTTTCGACTGTAGGATTTCGGTCACCTCTTCTTCAATGGCCGACACGCGATCCCCGATGGTTTCGATCTCCGCAATCCCGGTTTCGATCCGTTTTATATTGTCCGCATACGCATAACCCTTGAGATTGCCTTCGGTCCGGAATGCGTTTCGAATTCCCGTCAGGTTGAATCCGGGGAACGGATTGAGCCCGTCAATGCCGTCGATTGGAAGCTCGGCAGGGATGAAAGCAGCCGATGATGCCCCCATCAGGTCGGCCACGGACGAGGTTTGATCTCCATAATCGATTTCTTCCCTGTTGGAACCCACTTCAAGCCTGAACAGGTAGTTGTTGAAATTGTCGACATGGAAAAAAATCTGACTTCCGCTCCGGACCTTGGGGTGGGTCAGGGTATCTCCGTTCAGGACATATACCAGGTTTTTCCCGTTGTCCGGGGCAGCGTTGAAATAAATGTGGAGATCCTGAGCCGAAAGTGCGGAATTCAGACTGCAGATCAGGAACAGGGCGGTTTTAAAATCTGGATATTTCATGGGTGTCAATTTTTGAATGATCAATTCAGGAACGGGATCATGCGCGACATAGCTGCATATTATCTATTGGCATAGGGTCGCCGAAAAAAATACCTGTCAGGATTGGAGAAACGGAACGCCAGAGGCTGTTCAAAGCAGTGTTTTCACGCAAAGACGCAAAGACGCAAAGATCTGATTTTTAGCAAGCTGCGCATGTTAAAAATCCGGTTGACACAAAATTCTGAACGGTCCCGAACGCCAGGTCTGAAAGGCTTTAATACCTTTAGCCGTCGGTAAAACCGGCAGCGGGCTGACATCATTATTTTGAAGACTATTTCGGTTAATGTAATTTACGCCTGAACAAGCAGGATCAACCCCAACAGTTATTGATTCAGCGGTCCCAAAAAGGAAGCCACGCCCTCTCACCCCCTCTCACCCTCTCTCATCCGCCGAAGCCTCCGGCGAAGGCGGGCTCACCCTCTCACCCTCTTCCTCAAACCCTCGAAGCCGCTTTTTCAATCAGCACTATTGCCCAGCCCTTGATAAGATCGCCCGGTGCGGTGCGGAAAACCAATCCCGCCGATTGATAGATGAGCAATGCGCCGTTGGTCAGGTTGATCCGTCGGTCGGGCATGCCGTATATGGGAGTGATCTTCCCGACCGGGTCGCCGATGCGGAGGCCGGTTGCGGTCTGACCGCCGTAGTTTTCCCGGGTCAGGTGAATGAGAATGGCGCTTCCTCCGGGGAGAGATCCGGATTGTTGACTGAGCACCATCAGTTTTGAACCGGTATAGTATTTGACGGCCAGCGCGGCGTTGGAGCCCGAAGCCGGGTCCTGCCCGATCCCGACCACTTGGTCCGCCTGCAAGCCTGAAAATCGCTTGTCCAGGTCGATCCCTTCAATTTGCTCCCTGAATGATTTCGGCGGTTGATCCGGGAGGCCGTTGCCAGGCGGAACGACCGGATCCGGGCGGTTATCGGCAGCGGCCTGAAGGTCGTTTAACAAAATCCCGGCATCGGAGGCGGTTTGGTAGCCCTGTTGGTCTTGTGCCGGCAGCAAGGCCTCCTGAGCCCAGAACTGCGCGCGGCGTTGCTGGCCGGTCAGGTCATAAGCGACCGCTTTATTCAGCAGGGCCGGTGCGTAGTTTCTGTCGAGGGCCGACGCCTGATCGAACAGCCGGATGGCCTCATTCAGCAATTGTTCCCGGATGAAGGCCCTTTCCCGGTCCGGGTCTTTCCGGGCGTCGTACGAAACGGACAGGGGCTTCGCACGGGGAATGCGGGTTTCAGGGTCCAGTTCCAGCGGATTCCGCCGATCCCGGTCAGGAACATGCGACAGTGCTTTCAACACCAGATTCACCCCTGCATTATTGTAGATCTCCCTGCTTTGAAATCGTTTTAAAACGGTACCGAAACAAAGTGCGGCTTCCTCATGCCGTTGAAAGGCAACTAGATATAAAGCTATCTCGAAAACCTCGTATAAGTCGGCCGATTTATCGGCTGCGCTTTTGGCCAGGTTGATCCGCTCGGCCAGGCCCGGGTAGCCGTCCAAATGATCCGGAAGGTCGTATTGCCGGTAAATCCTGGACAGCAATTCCGGTATGATTCCCGCTGTGTTGAAGCCCGCGGACAAGGCCAGAAACCCGCCGAGATGGTCGGCATCTTCCTCCTCGGCGCTTCCCCTCCCTTCATGTTTTTCGTAATAATGGATGAGCTCGTGGGCCAGGATGGCGGCCAGCGCATTGAGCGAGTCAGGGCCGAACCCGGTACAGAGGTCGTAGGTCTTTTCTTCGAGCCAGACCGTTATGTTGTCAGGGTCCACCCAGGCGGCAAAGGACTCGCTCCGGGTCAGCGCCAGGGCAGGGCGTTGCAGGCGCAGATCTCCGCGGGCATCCACCAGCGCCTGGAATACCGCCCGGGCCGTTTGTATTTTATAAGCGCTGATCTCGCCGGCAGAACCGGCGTTGGCAGATGCGGTTTTTTCATCCTTTTGGATATAGGCAAAACCGTGGGTGACCCCGGCCGGCGCTTGTTTCCGGCAGATTGGAACGCAGGCGCAGCACAGGGCCAACAACCAACCCGACGCCCGAAGCTGCCTGAAGGAATATTTGCGATCACGAGGCATGGCGAAAGTTTAAAAGGGTATACTCTTCTCCCGGCGCAAATGCGCCCTGAGCAGTCAATGATCAATCTGGAAAGCAGTTTTGAAACCTAAGAGATAATGACGAGCAGTTGGAACGGTAAAAGTTTAGGATCGGGATAACTTGCGTACGATTCTATTAATTTGCTTAAGCTATAATGCAGATAACAACATTCGGTTACACTCAATACGGTGTTTTATTATATAGACCCGGGAAAATGAATTAAGGTTTCCGAAATGTCCGGAATTTTGACCATGCATTAATATTTATTTTTTTATCATGTATAATTAGTTGATTTATGATTGGTGCTTATTTTTTACCGCAAGTTGTCCAATAAGGCAGGATCAGCATCAAAGAGATTGTTCAAAACAGTGTTTTCACGCAAAGACGCAAAGACGCAAAGATCTGATTTTTAGCAAGCTGCGCATGCTAAAAATCCGGTTGACACAAAATTCTGAACGGTCCCGCCGGACAAAATAAGCAGAGAGGATGACACCCTCTCCCTCTCTCACCCTCTCACCCTCTCACCCCCTCACCCTCTCACCCTCTCCCTCTCTCACCCCCTCACCCCTGCAACATCTTCCTGCAATATTCCAGGCATTTCTGCACTTCCGCCACGGCGTCCGAGCCTTCGGGGATATCGTATTCCAGCTCGATGGTGGCGGGGAAGTTGTATTTCCGGGTGCTCATCAGCTGGAGGACCGGACCGATCGGGGTGTCCCCCTCGCCCCAGGGCAGGTTGGCTTTGCCGTGTTCGGGATTCTGGCGATCCTTGACGTGCATGCTCAGGATGCGGTCGTGGCGGGCCCTCAGCAGTTCAAGCGGATCGGGGTTGCCGGCTGCGACGTAATGGCCGACATCGAGGTTCATGCCGTTGTACTTGGATTGGCTCAGGGCCGTATCCCATAGGGTGGGCGTTTGCTGTTCGTGTCCGTGGTAGCCCACATGGATCTTGTGTTTTTCCGCCAGTTTGGCCAGTTTCAGGGTATGGCCGTCGTCGCCGGGATGTTCCAGTGTGACGTGGGTTGCGCCGAGTGTTTTGGCCGCGCGCATCCCGTATTCGATCTCGGCATCCGAGTTGTTCTTGCCGAACGTATTGGGTTTGAAGGCATAGATTTTAATGCCGGCCGCCTTGTACATTTTCTTCAGTTGCGCAAAGGGTTTCATGGAGGCCGTTGCCCGCCACATGGCCACTTGCTTGTTGTATTCCTCCATATGAGCGCGCAGCGTATCGGCGTCCTTTTGTTCGGCTTCCGTCAGGGTTTCGCCGCCGCGCTGTTTGCGCATCAGACCAAAAAATCGGCGCATATCCACCGGATTTTCCGGTTTGCCGGCAAACGCTTCCGCCGGGTCGCCCATCAGTTCGGTCGCGCTGAGACCGGCTTCTTTGATGTATTTCAGGGTAGCTTCAGCGCTTTGGTCGGCCATGCTCCGGAAAGAATAGGTGATGACCCCGATCTGGACCCCTTTGATCACGGAGTCCGGGCGGTTGTAGAACCGGAGGATTGCCGGCGCGTTGATCAGGGATGGAGCGCCCAGGGCAGTGCCCGCTGTCAGGGCGGCGGCCGTACCCAGGAATTGCCGGCGGGTGACCTGGAGATGATGGTCTGTTTTCATGGATATTGAAATTAAAGTTGGTAAATCGAGATTATGCGGGGCTCTGCGTCGGCCCGGAACCGGACCCAGCGTAAATTTAAAGGAATATTTTTCCCGGGCGGTATTTTTAGCTTTACAATAAGCGCCTTTCCTTGGCGCTCAGCATGCCTGATTTCGCTGAAGTCCGGACTATTTCAATTAATTTCATATCTTTAATCGCATAAAAAAGACACTATGCATTGTACCCTCATTAACCTGGATAAACTGGTCATTCTGATTGCCGTATGCTGCCTGGCTTTCACCGCAACTGCTCAGGACGGGACCATCTATCCGCTCGAAACGCCTTCTGAGCCGAATGCCATTCCATTGGGTACCGGCGGTGTCGATAATCAACCCGCAAAAGAGACGTGGTTTCGCCAATGGGGCGATCCGATGGCTCGTAACATCTCTACAGCTACCCTCACACCCTTCCTTCCTGAACCGGGAAAGGCAAACGGAGCTGCCGTAATCGTGGCGCCCGGAGGCGGGTTCATGTGGCTTTCGATGGGCAACGAGGGGTGGGAAGTGGCAGAGGCGCTTGCCAGGCAAGGCATTGCAGCCTTTGTGCTCAAATACCGGCTCTTCCCAACTACAGAGTCGCTCGAAGACTTTGCAGCCTGGATGAATCGCCCCCGTACGCCTCCGCCGGCGACTACCGACTCCACACAAAGCGCAACAACGCCGCGTCCGCCGCAGCGCGATCTTTCCAATCAGCTCAAGGATGCAGAGGCTGCCTACGCCCTGATCCTCAAACGGGCCAAGGAATGGGGCGTCGATACAAGCAGAATAGGCATGATCGGCTTCTCCGCCGGCGCCGGCCTTACCATGCACTCAACGCTCAATTCAAAGACCATGAAGCTGGCCTTTATAGGTCCTATTTATGGAGGTATGGGCCCGGTTGAGGTACCGAAGGACGCACCGCCGATGTTCAATGTTATAGCCTCCGATGATTTCCTTTTCCGGGGACAGTTTGGTGTGATCGATTCCTGGTTCAAAGCGGGCATACCCGTCGAATTTCACCTTTACCAGAACGGCGGCCATGGTTTTGGCCTCGGAAACCCCAACCGGACAAGCAATCGATGGTTCGATGCTTTTATCCATTGGCTGGACGTCAATAAGTTTCTCACACCGGGTACTGGAAAATGATCAATTAAACAGACTGTCATTTGAAGAACGCTAATTTGCCAAATGGATATTGGTATACATGCTCTAAGACCCTTATGGAACAGACTCTTCAAATTCGATTGGAAGTTTGGACTTTTTCTGATCGTATTGCTCTGTGTTCCAAGATTTATGCTGGTTTTGAAAGCAAATCAAACTGGAAAAATGGACCGGCTCGTTATTGGGGGCTGTATTTTGTCACGCAGGATTTAATCTGGGGATGACCTACAGCATATTTTACCTGCTTTGAAATGGACCGTTCATAATTTTGTGTCAACAGTACTATCAGCACGCGCAGCGTGTTGATAGTTAAAACTTTGCGTCTTTGCGTCTTGGCGCGAAAACACATTATTCAAAGGCCTCGATAAAAAACATTTCCTCCATCCCCAACAACGCCGAGGACAGCGACTTTCCATGCGCATCCAGCCGCAGCGAACGGGTGACACCACCCGCCAGTGCGCCGTGGAGCACAAAATTCAGCGCCCCCAGGCCGGGCAGTTCGTAGCGGATGACCTCGCCGGTGACCAGGTCGCCGAAAAAGGCTTTTACCCGTTCGGCGGTCACGTATTTTTCAAGCAGGGGGTAGTCCGATTCGCGGTAAGCGATCACGGAAATGTTGGCGATATTGCCCTTGTCGCCGGTTCTGGAATGGGCTATTTCCCGGAGTTGCATATCAGCTGTTTTGAAAATGTATTTCGGTTCGAACCAGTTCGGCGGGGATGAGGACGGACTGAACGGCCATCACCTCACGCACCGATTTGACGGCGCCGCCCCCGCCGGCCGGGCCGTTGGTATACAAGGCCTCCACCTCGTCCGCTACCTTTTGCGCCACCGACCGGTCGGCAGTCCGGACGGCAACCCGCGCTCTGACCTCCGCCGGTTCGCCGACCGGCAGGGTAGGCCCATACAGTGAATTTACCCCGATCAGGTCGAATTGCCCATCGGCAGTGTCGATCCCCAGGAAGCCCAGCCTTTCCCGAACGATGTCCAGCGCCAGTTGTCCGCGCCTGACCGCGCCGGGCCCGCCGTAACTCATCTGCCCTTCGCCGATGAATCCGTCCAGGTACCCGACCGATACCTTCAATAAACCCGTTTTGGGGTTGCCTGAGCCGCCGGTGACCCGGATCCGGTCTTCTTCCAGTTGATGAAAACGAACGCCGGTAAAATCGGCCACCACATCGGGTGTGTAGTAGCGTGCGGGATCGTGGATCTCGTACAGAAGCTGCTCCTTGCAGGTGGCCAGGGTGATGCGCCCGCCGGAACCGGGCACTTTGGTCAGCTCAAAATCGCCGTCAGCGGAAACAATCCCAATCGGAAATCCGAGTCTGGCCAGGTTGGGGACCTCCTTGTAACCCGGATCGGCAAAAAAACCGCCGGTGACCTGTCCCGCGCATTCGAGCAGGTGGCCCAGTACCGTGCCTTTTCCCAGGCGTCCAAAATCGCTAAAGGACCAGCCGAATTCATGGATCAAAGGCGCCGCAAACAGAGCCGGATCGGCCACGCGACCGGTGATCACGATATCAGCGCCTGCCTCAAGGGCTTTCACGATGGGCTCGGCCCCCAGGTACGCGTTGGCGGAAACCAGTACGTCGCGGAGCGTGCCGAGCGGTTCTCCCGATTCCATCAGGCGGAGGTCCATGTCGCGGATCTGGCCGGAAACCTCATCACCGGTGACGGCCGCGATCTTCAACCCGGAGATCCCCAGCCGGGCGGCGATCGAAGCCGTCTTGTTCATAGCGGCTACCGGATTGGCAGCGCCCATATTGGTGATGACCCGGATCCCGTTTTGCGCACAGGCGGGCAAACAGGCGGTCATCCGGGCCTCCAACAGCGGGTCGTAACCTTCTTCCGGGTTCCGGGCCCGCCGTTGTTGTGCCAGGGCGATGGTGCGCTCCGCCAGGCATTCGAACACGAGGTAGTCCAGCCGGCCTTTTTCAGCCAGCTCGACGGCGGGTTCGATCCGGTCGCCGGAATAACCTGCGCCTGCGCCGATGCGGAGGTTTTTTTGGTTCATGGTTGTTTATTTGGGTTTATGGTTGTTTGTTTTGGTTTGTTGTTGTTTGGTTTGTTGTTGTTTATTTTGGTTTGTGGTTGTTTGTGGTTGTTTATTTTGGTTTGTGGTTGTTTGTTGTTGTTTATTTTGGTTTGTGGTTGTTCTGCACTTCTAGCTTTTAAATTGTTAATTTTACATTTTACATTGATAATCAATTTGTTAATGCAAAATGTAAAAGTTACCGGGCAATATTTCGACTGTTATCCGGACTTAAAGGGCACAATGGGCGTGATCACATTTAACTGCTTCAAACCGGGAAAACACCCAGCAACAGCGCAACCAGGGTCATCACCAGGGTAGTCAGGAAGGCGTATTTCATGCTGAACCGCTGGTGATCAGCCAGGTCGATGCCGGTGAGGCCGGTCAGCAGGAAGGTGGTGGCTGTCAAGGGGCTGAACGGGAATCCGGTCGTCATTTGCCCCAGAATGGCCGCTTGCCCCACCGAGGCCGGAGAGACGTTCATCTGTTGGCCCACTTCCGCAATGACCGGCAGAAATCCGAAATAAAAGGAATCCGGGTCGAAAACCAGGCTTAAAGGCATGCTCAATACCGCCACCGCCACCGGAATATGGGCGCCCATGCCGGCAGGGATCACGGCAACGGCTTCCCGGGCCATGGCTGTGATCATGCCCGATTCTTTCATGATGCCGGTGAATACGCCGGCCGCCATCAGGATACCCGCCATCATCAGGGCGGCTTTTGCATGGGCGTCGATGCGTTCCTTTTGGTCCTTCAACGACGGGTAATTGACCATCAGCGCCAAAACGGCGCTCAACATGAAGACCAGCGCCGGAGCGATCTTGCCGGAGATCAGGACGGCGATCGTAAGGACCGTCAGCGCAATGTTCACCCAGAAAAGCTTCGGGCGGCGCAGGCTTTTTTCCGCTTCCGTCTGCTCAGGGGGCGTGAAGGCGGCGGTTTGTACACCCGAATCCAGTCCGAGTCGGGCTGCTTCCCTTTTGCCCATTCGCCAGGCCACAAACAGGACGAAAGCCAATCCGGCGAGTTGGGGAAGGATGATCGGGTTGTACAGATCGGTCACCGGGATCTCCAGTGCGGAAGAAGCGCGCAGGGTGGGCCCGCCCCAGGGGACGATGTTCATGGCGCCTGCTCCCAGGGCCACTACGCCCGCCAGAATGCGCCGATCCATGCCCAGCCGGTCAAAAAGCGGCAACATGGCCGGTACGGTAATCAGAAAGGTGACCGCCCCCGACCCGTCCAGATGGACGACCATGGATAGAACAGCCGCTCCCATGGCGATGCGAACCGGGTCGTGCCCCACCATCCGGAGTGTGCGGTTAATGATCGGGTCAAACATGCCGGCATCGGTCAGCACGCCGAAAAAAAGGATGGCAAAGATGAACATGGCCGCCACCGGCGCGATGTTTTTGATCCCCTCGACCGCAAATTTGGCTGTGTCCAGGCCGAATCCCGCGATGAGCGCACCCGCAACCGGCACCAGGATCAGCGCGGTCAAAGCTGAAGTGGCCTTGCTCAGGATCAGGGCAAGGAGTACAAGGACGATCAGGATGCCGGTGATGAACAGCAAGGCGGCGGTTTTTGTTTTCCCGGGTCAAGATAGGAAAACAAAAACCAATCTGGTGTAAAGAAATTCAGGGCGTCGTGGCCAACCGCTTCAATTGGGGCGCGAGGTCCTTCAGCGGGATTTTCACCTGCACGAGGTCGGGTACGCCGTCCTGCTTTTCCAGTTTCCGGAGCAGGCTGCGCAATTGGCCGACCGTTTCCACGATGTGCCCCCGGGCTCCGAAGGCCTTGGCCAGGGCCGGGTAATCCCAGTCGGGCAGCAGGTCGAACGGGGCGTAACTGCCCTGCGGGGTGAACGCCTTGATGTCGACAAACGCCTGCTCGATGGCGTAACCGCCGTTGGACATCACAAAGATCGCGGCATTGGATTTTTGCCGGACCAGGCTGGAGATCTCCTGACAGATCATCATGAATCCGCCGTCGCCGGCCACCACGATGGGGCGATGGCCCGTAGCCAGTTCCACACCCAGGGCGCAACCCGTTTCGTGCCCCAGCGATCCCCAGGCAGCCTGCGCTACGAATGATTCCTGCGGCATGCCGAACAGGTTGCCGAACACATAAAGGCTGGTGCTCTCGCCCAGGATGAGCTTGCTCCTTTCGATCTGTTTTTTGCCGATCAGCCAGTTGCCCATTTCGTAATAGAACAGCTCGTAAGTGAGGCGGGCGCCTGACCGGTACCTGGGGCGCGGATCGGGTTTGAATCCGGGGCGCCGGTATTTTCTGGGAAAGGCCGGGTCGGTCTGGAACCTGGCCAGCAACCCGGTCAGGAAATCCTTCAGTACTACACCCTGATAGTGCTCATATCCGACGTGGCAAACCTCGTCGTTGACGTTGATCAGGTCGCCGTAATCGGCCGCCATGATGTCCAGGTAATCGTCGGTGATGATGGCGCCGAGTGCAATGGGGCAATCGGTTTTGGCCATTACGGCGCGGGTCAGGGCCGGGGAGGCGGGACCCGCGTAGGTGCCTGCAAATTGCCGCTGGCTTTCATCCAGTACCGTCTTGCCCAGGCTGGTGGTGGTAAAGAGCATGCCGCTGGCATCCACAATTTCCTGAAACAGGCTTTGGAGCCCGAACCGCTGGATCTCCACGCCGCCCCAAAGGACCGGCAGGCGGGCTTTCCGGATCCGGTTCCAGGCGGATTCCAGCGCAGCTTCCAGGGAAGGCTTTTCGCTGACGAGGGGCGTAGGTTTCAGTTCGCCGACCGGTTGAGCGCATGCTGCCCCGAAGATGTTTTGCAACACTTCGATAAACACGGGCCTTCGGTGGGTGATCATGGCGGTCAGCGCCCTGTCGATCTGAGAAGGGGCTGTTGCCGGGTCCGAGATGGTTTCCGCGGCGACCGTCACGTTTTCGAACACCGTTTTATCGGCGGTCAGGTTGCCGGTGCTGTGGTGAAAAAGGATGCCTTCGGTGCGGGTCAGCACGCGGTCATTGGTGCTCGGGCTGGGGGCGATCAGGGCCATCGGTACGCGCTCGACGTAGCCGCCCGCAAATCCGTTGAGTACGGAAAAAGTACCGACCCCATACTGGACGCTGCAGGCCGCGACCCCTTTGAAGCGGCCGTACCCGTCGGTGGCGTACCCTACACCCAGTTCATTGATGTTGGGAATGCGGGTGATGCCCTCATAGCTGTCCAGGGTAGTCAGGAAAATGGATGCGTAATCGCCGGGCACTTCGAAGAAGTATTCCAATCCCAGCTGTTTGAGGCGATCCAGAATATAGTTGGATACGGTATAGGACATGTTGATTTGATTGATCGATTGGTCGATTGAGTCGATTTTTCGATTTTTCGATTGATACGATTGAATCGATTGAGTCGATTGGTCGATTGTTCGATTGATGCGATTGTTCGATTGAGTCGAATTCAGGGCCAGCCCAATCGAAAAATCCAAACAATTATTTCAGCCTTCCTGTATTTTGTCCAGACAATTGGGTGTCATCGAATCGAGCGTAGCGCCCATTTCGGTAGCGGGGATGCACCCGTCGAGTTTGCCGCAGCCGCCTTTCGGAACGGGCATCAGGGCGTAGGACGGATCGAGCCATTTGGGGCGTTCCAGCTTGAAATACTCCTCCAGCATGGTTTCGGCGGTATCCAGGGCGCCTTCCACCCAACCCTGGCCGATGGAGTAGGCTTCGCCGACGATAAAGATGTCGTCGCCTGAAACGGGTTTGAGCATTTTCCACATGATCTCGTCGAGGCGGTAATTGGCTTTCCATTCGTGCCAGCCGCCGCCGTAGGGATCGCCGCTCCAGTCGTGGTAAACCGCTGAATAGGGTTGCGGGATCTCCTGTTGGGCGTGGACCTCGGCCAGTTGCTTATTGGCAACGTAGACCATTTCGTCGGTCGGCTGGTATTCCAGGTTCGGGACCATATTCCGGACGCCCGGTTCGATACAGCTCGGCCGGTGGCCTTCGAAGGGTTCTCCGTCTTCCAGTCCTTTCCAGAAAGGAACGGTGCTGATGTCGTTATAGGAGGCCATCAGCAGGGAATTGAGCCAGGGTTGCCCGCCGGCCTGTTCGCTTTCCGTACCGAAATAGTAGACCT
Organism: Lewinellaceae bacterium; assembly: GCA_020636325.1. Classification (GTDB taxonomy): domain Bacteria; phylum Bacteroidota; class Bacteroidia; order Chitinophagales; family Saprospiraceae; genus JACJYC01. The sequence goes on along the minus strand of JACJYC010000011.1, from coordinate 116,863 downwards.
GGCGGATGGGCAGATCGGTGACCGACCGGCCGGCCACCAGGCCCAGCGTCCGCCACCAGGGCCGCTCGTAGGCCAGGAAGAGCTTGAACGCCGACTGGATCAGCACGGATTTCAGGTTGGCCTTCAACCACGCGTCTTCGAAGAACGGTCCCTGGATGAGTTCAAGCGAGCGGCGCGGCATGCCCAGGATGATCTTGTCGGCATAAACCACCACCTTTTCCGCTTTGGCGTCCACCCGGGTCTTGGCGTCCGTGGTAACGGTGGGTTCAAAGATGAGCTTGTATTTGGATTTTTTGTCGTCGCTGGGCAGGATCACGGCCAGCCGGTGGTTCATGAATACCCGTTGGCCGTTGGGTACCACACCCGGAAGGATATTATTGAACTCTTCCACCAGCTGGATCGGGAGTTTGTCGTAGCCGTCCTTCAGGGTGAGGAATTTGGTGCTGTCGCTGTATTCGGTAGCCGGCAGCTGGGTAACGGCGTTGGCATTGGCCACATTGGCATCGTAGCCGCCTGCGTCTTTCATGAACTGGTAACCTTCGTTGCTCAGCACCCGGAACATGAGGTCCCAAAAGCCGTATTTCCAGAGTTCTTTGCCGAATACCTTGATTTTCATTTGGTCGCAGAGGCTGAGGTTCTGCATGTTGGGGAAGAGGTAGTTCATCACCTGGACCTGCAGGTTGGTCGGTCCCAGGCCGCGTTCCGACCAGGCGAGGTTATAGGGCACCTTTGCCGGGTCGGCCAGTTCGTGCAGTCGGAGGTGTTTACCGCGCAGGTAGAAGAGGTTGCAATTGGAACCTACGGGTTCGGGCGCGCCCATGGGGAAATCCTTGGTTTCCAGGCCGAGGTGCGTGATCAGGTTGGCCACCATCTTGTGCTCGGTGGGGATATACCGCATGCCGCCGACCTCGGCCTTCACGTTGGGCAACCCCGGCAAGGTGACGGTATAAAGCCTGCCGCCGATCCGGTTGCTGTATTCAAAAAGGCCGATTTTCTGGGTTTTGCCGTAGGCCTGTTGGAGCCGCCATGCGCTGTATGCGCCCGATACGCCGCCGCCGATGACGGCTGTATCCAGTTTGAGATGAGACATAGGTATCAGGTGTAATATTGATGTTTGACAAAAATACAATTTTATCCGGTCGGCCGCAAGGGTGTTTTTACCTGTTTTGAGAACCGGGTAGAATTACCTGATCACTGTGCCTTAATAGGAAACGGTTATCTTGATCAAGGCGTTCCGCGGGTTGGGAAGTCCGAACGGTGTGCCCGGGTCGTACCATAGTTTCCATCCTTTTCCCAGGTAGTTCAGGTAGGACCTGGGGATGGCATATTCCCAGGTGCAACCCAGCACAACGCCGTAATCGGCATAAATATGGTCACCTATGACAGTTTTATATTCGAATTTCTTTTTGGTGTAAATGTACTCTATGGCAACGAACAGCCCCTTCTCAGGAAACGGGATGCGGTACCCGGAAACGTCAAGGGTATTCCAGGCGCCTTTTTTTGCCGGTTCGAATATCAGGCTTTCGGTCAGCATATCCTCTCCAACCGTAACGGGATCGCCTTCAGCGGCATAAATGCGAACCCGAAACGGGCTCCTGGGTTTCCCCGAACGGGTTATGAAAAAACTGATGGTTTGCAGCATGCCGGACTGTCCGGCCGGGTTGTCCATCCATACGCCGATCTGGGTAAGTTGCTCTGCATGCATGCCGCCGTAAATCTCAGGCGTCATCCTGGAATGCCCCAGTTCCATTGTCCCTTTGGAGGCCGATGGTCTGACAACTACCTCTTCCATTTCAAAGATCCTGGCGGCCAAGACTATTTTCAACGGTTTGTTGCGGACGACTTCCCGTATCGGAATCTTTTTCGGATCAAAACCGAGGGCGGATATCAGCAGGGTATCGGCCGTCCTTTCCGGGGGGACGGAAAATGCGAATTCACCCGATTCATTTGCAGCAACCCCTGTGCCGTGATCAGGGTGCCTGATCTCGACCGTCCCAAAGGGAATGGGGGTACCCCTGGTATCGACCAATTGTCCCCGGATCAGAATCGGCTGCCCGAACAGCTGGACGCACGCTGTCAGGAGCAGCGGCCATATCAGCATTTTTGGAATGTTTTCCACACAATGAACGTTCCAAAAATGCACGGCTGCCACTTTTACATTTCGCATTTTTTCTTTTGCATTTTGCATTTGATCAGCAAGTCAAAAAGCAACGGGAAGTCGCCCCTTGGCACCCCCAAAAAAGCCCAAAGGCAATACCCTCGCCTGAATTTCCGTAATCAAACCGGTTAAAACCCGCCGTGACCCCGGTACAGCTTCACCGGATCATCCAGCTTCAATCTCACGACGGTCATATATTCATCTCTGGCTTCCTCCGGAATATCGATGTAGACCAGACCGGGGACGGCGCTCCAGCTGATCTTGCCGACGATCTTTGGCGAAAGCCGGATATCGGTACCCACTACCGAGGCTTCCCGGATAGCGTTATCCAACCCTTTGACGACGATCGGGCCGCTCCCCTTTGCGGGGACAAAGAGATACAGGCTGGTGGAATCCTTTGAATAAGTGGAAGGGCCGTAAAAATGGCCGTAAGGTAAGCCCCCGACAGTGCCGAAAATGGCCTCTTCGTGCTTGCCGGTCCACTTGCCGAGTTCTTCCAGCATATGGACCTGCTGCGGGGTGATGGTACCGTCCTCTTTCGGTCCGATATCCAGCAGGAGGTTGCCGCCGTTGGCAATGGCATCGGCAAAGATCGTGATGATCTCATAGGGCGTTTTCCAGGCGGTATCCTGCGGTTGCCAGCCCCAGTTGTCGTTGTGGGTCATGCAGAGCTCCCAGTACCTGTCCTTCGGGCGAATAACCGGGGTATGCTGTTCCGGGGTGCCGTAATCGCCGTAACCTTGCAGGCGCGAATTGATGATGGTGTTGGGGTTGATGTCCAGGATCATTTTCCGGACCTTGGCGGCTTCCCATTCCCCGGCATTGTGTTCCCAATCCCCGTCAAACCACATCAGGTCGGGTTTGATCTGGGTCATCAGTTCCCGGATCTGTCCCTGGAAGAAAGTCCGGAAACGCGCCCATTTTTCGGGGTGTTCCGCCAGGTCGTATTTTGAACTGTCCTTCAAAAATCCGGGATAATCGGGGTGCGTCCAGTCGATGAGGGAGAAATAAACGCCGCACTTGATGCCGTTTTTCCGCAAGGCCCGGTAAAACGGGGTGAGGACATCCTTTCCGGCGGGAGCTTGTTTGACCACGCTGAGGTCGTTCATTTTGGTGTCCCATAGCGCTACGCCGTCGTGGTGTTTGGCGGTCAGCACAGCGTAGCGGGCCCCGGATGATTTGATGAGGCGCGCCCAGTATTCCGGGTCGTAACGGGCTGCGGTAAACCCTTTGATCTGAGCCATATAATCGGCATGGCTGATCTTATGGTTGTAAAAGGCCCAGCTTTCGTCGGTACCTTTTACGGAATAAATGCCCCAATGGATGAAGATGCCCAGCTTGGCGTCGCCGAACCATTCCATTTTCAGGGAGTCCGTTTCGGAACGCTGGGTTTTACCCGCATTCCAGCAGGTCAGCATAAAAAGAACGATGGTAAGTATTCGGTTCATAAATCAGTTTTGGCTCAATTTATTTCAGCGGTTATGGCCTTTTTCAACAACAATCGCAGCATCCCGGCTGCGGCTGCCAACCCTAAAAAGAGTGCGGGAAATCCGCCGAGGTTGGACGCCATGCGAACCCCGTCGATACCGGCGCCGGATACCATCACCCAGGATACGGTCCCGACGACAACGCCCCAGACGATCTTGATCCAGCCGGGCGGTTCGGGGCTGTCAGGCGAAATGCCGGAGGAGCAAAGGCCGCTCATGGCCGATGTATTGGAGTCGGCCGCCGTTACGTAGGAAATGAAAGCGATGAACAGGAAACCGGCCGCTGTCAACCTGGGGTAGGGCAAGGCGTTCAGCACGGCATAGATCGTGCTTTCAGGCCCCTGTTGCTGCAAAACGGCATAAAGGTCGGTTGTCCCTGAAATATGATCAATGTAAATGGCTGTTCCGCCGAAAACCGCCATCCAGAGCATGGAGAACAGCGCGGGAAAAACCAGGTTGAAATGGATGAAATCGCGGACGGTGTATCCGACCCCCAGCCGGCCCAGAAAGACGGCGGTGACCGGCGCCCAGGCCAGCCAGTTGGCCCAGTAAAAGACCGTCCAGCTTTCCGACCATTCGCGGTCGATGCCTATGCCCAGGCTTCGCGGCGCGAGATGGACGAGGTAGTCGCCCAGACTTTCCGCGCCCGATCTGAAGATATACCCGACCGGGCCTGCCAGCAACACAAAGGCGCCCAGGGCCAGGAAAGCGTAAAAATTGATATTCGAAAGCGTTTTGATCCCTTTCATCAGGCCGCTGACCGATGAGATGATGAACGTGATGACGATCAGCCCGGCAATGGCCGGCAGGATGAACGGAGAATCGCCGAGGTCGGCAAATTGGCGGATGCCGCCCGAAAGGGTCAGAATGCCCGCGCCCAGCGAAGCGGCCATGCCGGCTACAAGGCTGTACAGGCAAACCGCGTCCACGACCTGCCCCCAACGCGCGTTCAGCGGCTTGCCGGTCAATGGATACAGCAAGGAACCCAGGCTGAAGGGTTGCCGGTAATTGTAATAGACCAGGGCAAACAGCAGCGCGATCAGGGTGTAAATGCTGTAAGGCGTAAAGGTCCAGTGTAGAAATAAGGTTGACAAGGCGAATGTGGCCGCGGCGGGGGAATCCGGCTCAATTCCGGTCCGGGCCGGCGGTTCATGCAGGTGGTAGACCGGCTCTGCCGTAGCCCAGAACAGGATGCCGATGGCGATTGTGGTGCAAAGGGCGATATAGAACCACTGAAATTTCGAGAGCAACGGTTTTGCCGCTTTCCCGCCGATCCGGATGCGGGCCAGCGGTGAACAATATACAACAATGCAAAGCACAAGAAACAGCAATGTGGACCAGGAGAACAGCCAGCCGAAACGGGTCAGAATCCAGTCATTGGCCTGCCGCATGCCGCTGAGAAAACCGTCGGGGTCTGCCTGGCTGAAGATGATGGAAAACAGCAGGAGGGAAAAAGGGACAATAAATACGGCGATGTTTATTTTTGTCGGCTGCACGAGTTGTCCGGTTTGCCATTAGGAAATGCAATGATAACCAACTACCCGGAAAAAATTCCTTTCCTGGGGGCAAATGGATGAAAACGGTGAACAATAAAGACGTATGAAAGTCAGACTAACCTATTCCGATCCGAGGGACCCCGTATGGAAGCGGCGGCTGATCCAGGGGATTGAGCTGGTATCGGGCCGGCCGAAGATCGAGCGGTTGTACAACGAAATCGAGGCGTCGGATGCTCCGGCTGTCCGGCTTTGGTCGTTGGCGCTGGAGAAATTGCGGGTCGCGGTCGACCTGGACCGGAACAGACTGGCCGCCATCCCGGCGGAAGGCCCTTTGGTGCTGGTGGCCAACCATCCGTTCGGGGTGATAGACGGGCTGATCATGGGCGCCGTGGCTGCCGGATTGCGCCCGGATTTTTGCATGTTGGTCAATGAAGTGCTCAACCGGAACGACCGGATAGCTTCCTTTTTGCTGCCGGTCGATTTTCGGGAAACCCGTGAGGCGCAACAGATCAATATTGCTACCCGGCAGGAAGCCATTCGCAGGCTGAAAAACGGGGAGGCGGTCGTGATCTTTCCATCGGGCGGTGTGGCCACTTCCCGGAGCTGGTGGGGCAGGGCAGAAGACCTGGAATGGAAGGTCTTTGTGGCCAAACTGATCCGGGAAGCCCGGGCGACGGTCGTGCCGATGTACTTTCACGGTCAAAACAGCCGGTTGTTCCAGATCGTCAGCCAGTTCAGCCTGAATTTGCGACTGGCCTTGCTGTTGAATGAAATGCGGAATAAAATGGGGACAACCATCCGGGTGACCGTAGGGGAACCCATTTCATTTGACGAAATGGAGCCGATCCGGGACAGAAAGGCTTTACTGATGTTTTTGCGGGAACGGACCTTTGGGTTGGCAAGTGGGGATTCAGGAAATGACGGAAAGTTGGGCAAATAACCCGGACCGGCAACATCTGCGTCGGTGGATTCCGAACCGGCTCCTTTAAATATGAATAGAGTGGATTTCAACCGGCGTTGCAGATTTGCAACGGCCGCCAACCGCCCTCAAACCCGCTCCAGCACCACGGCGTATCCCTGTCCCACGCCTACGCACATCGTGGCCAGCGCGAAACGCTTTTGTTGTCTGTGCAGCTCCAGGGCAGCAGAATAGGTGATCCGGGCGCCCGACATGCCCAGCGGATGGCCGATCGCAATGGCGCCGCCGTTCGGATTGATCCGGGGATCTTCGTCGGCCAAACCGAGTTCCCGGGTGCAAGCCAGGGCCTGTGCGGCAAAGGCCTCATTCAGCTCAATGATGCCGATCTCATCCAGGGTGAGGCCCGCTTTGGCGAGGGCTTTGCGGGAAGCGCCTACGGGCCCGATACCCATGATCCTGGGTTCGACGCCGACAACCGCGGATGAGACGATCCTGGCCAGCGGTTTCAGCCGGTACTGCCTGACCGCGTCCTCCGATGCGACAATGACCGCAGCTGCCCCGTCGTTGAGGCCCGATGAGTTGCCGGCGGTCACGGTCCCCCCTGCTGCAGCCGGTTTGAATGCCGGCCGCAATTTGGCCAGGATCTCCGGGGTCGTATCCGGTTTGATGAATTCGTCCTGATCAAAAATCAGCGGAGCGGCCTTGCGTTGCGGGATCTCAACCGGTACGATCTCTTCCGCCAGCCGGCCGGATTGCCGGGCTTCGGCCGCTTTCAATTGGGAGCGCCAGGCAAAAGCGTCCTGGTCCGCCCGGCTGATGCCGTATATTTCCACCAGATTCTCGGCTGTGTTTCCCATCCCGTCCACGCCGTACAACTCCTCCATGCGCGGATTGATGAATCGCCATCCGAAGCTGGTATCGTGCATTTCCGAATCCCGACCGAAGGCTTCCGACGCCTTGGAAACCACCCAGGGGCCGCGCGTCATATGCTCTACGCCGCCGGCGATGAACAGGCCGCCGTCACCGGATCTGACCGCTCTGCCGGCCTGGATAATAGCCGACATGCCGGACGAACAAAGCCGGTTGACCGTTTCACCGGGTACGCTCCAGGGGAGCCCCGCCAGCAACAGGCACATGCGGGCTACGTTGCGATTGTCCTCGCCGGCCTGGTTGGCGCAACCCATGATGACATCTTCATAGGCATCCGCGGGGATTTCCGGGTGACGGCTCACGATTTCCCGGATGACCAGAGCCCCTAAATCGTCCGTTCTGACCGGAGAGAGGCTTCCCCTGAAATTGCCGACGGGCGTGCGTACGCCGTCGATGATAAAAGCTTCCTTCAACATCATTTAAGCAGTTAAGGCCTCCCGGTTGCGATCAACCCAAAACGCCCAGATCACAAAAAGCCACTGAAGTTGGCCGGCCCAGGCAATGGCCTTGACATCCGGCGGCGGCGGCCCGAAAATGTTGGCAACATGGATACCCAGCAGGAATACCATGAGGGCCCAGAAACCGATGGAGCCGATCTTGTTCTTGGCTTTAGTAGCGCCCAAATATAGGTAAATGCCGAGCCCGAACATAAGCAATTCGATCACCAGCTCCAAAACGGTTTGATTCCACAATCCGAAGCCCAGCAACACCGGACTCCCGGGGTATAGCGGCAAATCGGGAACGTGTACAATCAGGTCAAGGACCCAATGGCTCAATACGCAAAGCCCGACGACCAACGCAGCGCGCCTGTCGCGGCGAACCAGCCAATAGACGCCGCCGATCAGAATCCCCCAGACGACCGCCATCAGCAGGCTGTGGGAAATGGGATAATGCGTGAAAATGAGCGGAATGGGTTTGGCGCCGGCGACTATCTGCACCTGTTCGACACCGGCCAGCAGCAGGGTAGGCCATAACAGGTCGGCAAATTGAACGGCTAAAAAGAGGATGCCTAAAGAAACGGCAGGGGCTGCCTTTTTGGCGGCAAGGCCGGCAGCAAAATGTCCGATGAACATGGCGAAAATATTTAGGTTTCAGAACCGAAAAATAACCAAATTTCAATGGACCGCACTGCCTAGTGGCGCGAAATCTAGATACCACACAAGTTTCGCGGCCTCTTTTTCCGACATGCTGCGTTGCTCGGCGGTCACAGAGTCCCGCTATGCTCCCTTCTCGCGCCTTGCCTGTCGAAAAAATAGCCTCCCGAAACTATGGTGTTACTTAAATTTCGCGCCACTTGACGCATGAAGCTGAACGAAGGTGGAAAAGTGGAATAAAAAAAACCGGCCGGTAAGGTAGTCCTGCCGGCCGGTATATGGATGAATTATTTCCTACTATCCACCATTCGTTGAAGTTTTTTGCGGGCTTCATGCAAACGGCTTTTTACGGTGCCGATCGGGATTTCCAGGTGGTCTGCTATTTCCTGGTATTCGTATCCCTGAAAATGCATCAGAAAGGGCACGCGGTAAGTAGGCGTCAAGGCATTGAGCATTTCCTGAATGTCTTGTACGCCCATATTTACCTCTCCCTGATTGGGAATGGAACTGGAGCTCTCAAGCGCGTAAGCCAGGTTTTCAACCGGCTCGCTTACAATCTTTGCCCGGCGTTGCTTGCGGTACTGATTGATGAACGTGTTGCGGAGAATGGTGGACATCCAGGCGCGGAAATTGGTACCCAACTCGAACCGGTCGCGGTGCCGGAAACCTTTTAATCCGGCTTCCTGAACCAGATCGAGCGCGTCCTGGTGGTTTCTGGTAATTTTGAGGGCAAAAGCAAATAGCGTACTCTCAATGCTCTGGAAGTTTCTTACAAATTCAGTGGTAGTCATAATGAAGCGTGTTTTGGGTGAACAATTGAGCTATTTGCTTCAATATGATCCAATTCCGTGCCAAATTTTTAAATTACTGAAAATCAATGATTTATACCCTATTTTTAAAATAGTCCATTGATCTTATTTCATCAAATTTCTTAAATATCAGGAAAAATTCTGCGCCGGTTCAGGCGTTGTGATAAGGCTCGTTCTTCAGGATGGTCATTGCGCGGTAGAGTTGTTCGAGGAAAAAGAGGCGGACCATCTGGTGGGAAAAAGTCATGCCGGAGAGGGAAAGCATCGAATTGGCCCGATCGTATAATGCCGGGGAAAAACCATATGCGCCGCCAACCACAAAAATCAGCCGCCTGGCCGTGCCTTGCAATTGACCGTCCAGCCATCCGGCGAACTGTTCGGAGCCGAATTGTTTTCCTTTTTCGTCGAGAAGGATCAGGCAATCCTCCGGTTTTAGCCTGGACAGCACCTGCTGGGATTCTTTTTCCTTCAATTGGGCCGGCGACAGGTTTTTGGCCTGCTTGATGTCGGGCAGGATCTCCATTCCGAACGGCAGGTACCGCACCACCCGCTTGAGATAAATGCCGATCCCTTCCTCAAGGTAGGCTTCATTTGTTTTTCCCGTTACCCAGAATTCTACTTTCATCTATTAATTGATTCGATTGATTCGCCACGCCGCGGCGTGGTCGATTCTTCGATTGATTCGATTCTTCGATTGATTCGATTGATTCGATTGATTGATTGATTCGATTCTTCGATTGTTCCGATTTTCGATTGATTCGATTTTTCGATTGATTTGATTCGATTCTTCGATTGATTCGATTCTTCGATTCCTCGATTCCTCGATTGATCCGATTGGGGCGTCCGTCAGTCGGTCAGCCTAATCCAATCATTCGGATTAATCGACTTAATCGGTCCAATTTTTCAATTCCTCAATTCCTCAATTCCTCAATAATTGATTGATCCGATTGGTCAAAAACCTACAATTGATTCAACGCCTCCAACAGGGACGCCCGTTCCGGATAAGCGGACTTGAGCGCTTCAGCCAGCCTTTCGGCCAGCCTTTCCGCCCCGGTTTGCCGGAGCCGGATCAATACGTCCCGGACGCGGTGGGAGGAAACCTTTCCCAGGTGCGATTGCAAGTGTTTCAACAAGGTGGTTTCGGTCAGGGCGAACAACTCGTCCTCATAACCGTCGGCAGCGGCGGCGCCGTAGGCCCCCAGAAATTCAAGGGTCGGAAAGGTCTGCAGCAGTCCCAGCAGTTCTTCCCGGCGGTTTTCCTCGCGCAGGATATCGGCCAGCGCCCGGCGTTTGGCCACGTCGCTTGTGCCGTCGTACAGCCATTTGAGCAGGTTCACCGTTTTCCCGCCGAGTTCGCCGTATTTTTTGTAAAACGCGATATCCAGCGTGGCCTGGAAAACGGAACGGGCGTATTCGGCGGCTTTTTTGCGATTGCCGAAATATTCCGAGGTTTCCATGAGCAGGGTCTCGAGCTCGATCCTGCCTTCCGGCGAACGGATCTGCTCCAGGGCTATTTCCGCCATCAATCCGGCTTCCCGCCGCCGCCCCAGTTCTTTCAGTCGCCGGCAAAAGGACAACAGCACTTTTGAAAATCCGCTGAGCGACCGGATAAATGCGCGCAGTTCCTCTTCAGCGGGTTCGGGGCCCAATAGTTTAAATTTCAGCAACAAGAGCGAGACCGGATCCCGGCCTTCGTAATAATATTTATCCAGCTGGTATTCCAGGGCGCTGTTCAATATTTCCCGTTGCTCGCCGTCGGAAGCGATATCTGCCATGAATTGAAAAAAGAGCAGGTCGATCTGCAGGTTCCGGTACACCAGTTTCCGGCTTTCGTCCCTGGCGAGGCCAAATAGTTTTTGTTGCAGATCGTAGGGGATTTCCAGGGCGGCCAAGGATTGGATAAGGGCAAAAGTCTCGCGAATGATCTGCAGGAACTGGAGGTCGTCGTCCTCCATTTTCCGAAGCAGGGGGGAAACCTTTTCAATAATGGCGAAGCACAGTTCGGCCGTTTCGGAATAGTGACCCAGTTCCAGGTTTCGCCTGGCCTGCAAATGCATATCGCCGATCAGCCGGTACAGCAATTTACTGCCCCTGACGCTGATCCGGCCGCTGTTGGTCCGGGATTCTGAAATGGCGGATTCCAGCAATTCGAGGTATTTGGTTTCGTGGCCCGGCAGGGTGACCTGGGGTGCGAACCAGGCTTTCAACGCCAGGGCGAACGGCCGGTTATGCCGGGCAAAATGCCGGACGAATTCCGAGAGCTCATCCGGGTCGGCCTGTTCCAGTATCGTATCGGTGGTGAGCCGCGATTTGCCTTTCTTCCTGGGTTGGCGTTGGGCCTTTTTTTCTTTTTCCGCTTGCTGCCGGGCCCGGATCGCAAACAACAGCGCGGTAACATGGCCGCATTCCCCGGATTCCCGGAAGGCGGCGCATTCGCAGGTGGCCGCTTTCAACCGGGTAGGCGAAATGGCCGCTTCGACCTCAACGGGGCCGTTCCCGGTTTCGATCAGGGCCGTCCACAAATGGCGCTCAGGCTCGCGCAAATGGTTGACCTTGCCGTCAGCATACCAGGCTTCGCCCTGCAGGAGCGCCTTCTCTCCGGTGTACTGTTCGAGATCAACCAATCGGAATTTCATGCTTACGGCACCTTGTTTGAACAAAAACGGTAAAGATACGGATGTTGGGGGTATTGTGGTTTGTTGTTGTTCATTGTTGCTTATTATTGTTTATTGTTGTTTATTGTTGTTTATTGTTGTTGGTATCCAAACCAAGATAAACCAAGATAAACCAAAATAACCAACAAAAACCTACCTTAGCATCCGCATTCATAACAAGCGGAAGCCAACCCATGTTTAAACGAAATTTCTGGATGAAACCGGTGTTTATCCTGGTTTTGTCCGCCCAGCTTTCAGGCCTGTGCGCACAGGAAGCCGCTACGGGCCAGCAACAGGTCTTTACCGGGGTTTATCTGATGAACCTTTACGACCTCAACGTGAACGAATACTCGTTTTACGCCGATTTCTACATTTGGTTTCGATGGAAAGGCGACCGGGATCCCAGCGGCATCGAATTTGTCAATTCGGTAGAAAAATGGGGGTTCACGACCGAAATGTTCTCGGAAGAGCCCAAGGAGCTGGCCGGCGGCTGGATGTACAACGGCATGCGCATCGAAGGCCGGTTTTATTATCCGTTCGCCCTCAACCGTTTTCCGCTCGACAAACATGAACTGGTTATCCAGCTGGAAAATACGGATTATCCGATCGATTCGCTGATCTACCTCCCGGATACTTCCCGATTTCTGATGCGCGAGGATTTTGTCATTCCGGGCTGGGAAGTTGAAAAAGCGGAAACGGCCAGTCACACCAATGCCTACAGCACGGATTTCGGAGAACCTACCGGCGCCAGGTCGGCCTACAGCAATTTTACCTTCCTGATCCACCTGAAGCGGCCGTTGAGCTACTTCGCCCTGAAGCTGATGCTGCCCCTGTTGGTGGTCATCCTGGCCAGCCTGGGCGCGCTGTTCATCTACCCAAGCTATATCGACGCGCGGATCTCCCTGCCGATCGGCGGATTGTTGAGCTGCGTTTTTCTGCAACAGTCCTACAGCTCTGCCCTGCCGGATGTCGGTTATATGGTGCTGATGGACCAGATCTACCTGCTCTCCTACCTGCTTATTGCGGCGGTCATCCTGAATGTCATGCTCTCCGGCAACAAGGCCGCAACAAAGGACGGCATGAATTTCAAGGGGCTTTACAACAACAATAAACGCCTGGCGATTTACCTATTTACCGGTTATTTCCTGGGAATTGCCCTGTTGATTTTCCTGTAAAAGCAACCCGTTACGGTTAATTTGGTTAACCTTGCACCTCAAACTAATTGCGACGCAAGATTTTGCTCATTGCGACGCAAGATTTTGCTCATTGCGACGCAAGGTTTTGCTCATTGCGACGCAAAATTTTGCTCATTGCGACGCAAAATCTTGCTCATTGCGACGCAAAATCTTGCTCATTGCGACGCAAAATCTTGCGTCGCTACTGACAATTGACAATGGTACCTTTTTATTTAGCACCGCCCGCGGGCTCCGTTCCTTCGACGGCTGTTGAACCGCACCGGCGATACGCCGATATTCACACCGAACGGATCCCGGACGAACTGGCGGATATGACCGCTTATCCGGAAGGCCAATCCTGGGTCTTTACGGCCAGAAACGGTATACGGCTGAAGATCGAACTCTTTTCGGCGGAGGTCATCCGGATCAAATTCGACGTCGGGCTTGAAACGGATGAAGAATGCCCTTATGCGCTTGATCCGGAACTGGAAAAGGAAACGATCGCTGCCCTGGCCGAGGAAACGGACGAGGAATGGATCATTTCCACCGGAGTTATACAATGCCATGTGGCCAAACATGGGTTGATGACTTCTTTCCTGGATGAAAAAGACGGCAATCTGATCTGCCGGGACGCCATACCGTTTTACGCCCGCAATTCTGCCATGCACGGGCGCGAAGTGATCATGGTGACGCGGGAATGCGGGGAAGAAGAGCATTTTTACGGTCTGGGCGACAAGACCTGCAACCTCAACCTCAGGGGCCAGCGCAAGGAAAACTGGTGCTCCGACAGTTTCGGTTTCGACCGGGATATGGATCCGCTTTACCGCTCCATTCCATTTTATTACGGTCTTCGCGAAGGTAAAGGATACGGTATTTTTCTAAATAACTCTTATCGCAGCTATTTCGATTTCAACGCTTTGCACGATGGCAAGGTCCGGTTTGGGGCCTGGGGCGGGGAAATGGAGTATTTTTTCATTTACGGTCCGGCCTTGACGGAGGTTGCGCGCCGGTACGCCTGGCTGACCGGTCTCCCGGAATTGCCGCCGCTGTGGTCGCTGGGTTTTCACCAATGCCGTTGGAGTTATTATCCGGAATCCCGGGTTCGGGAGGTCGCTGCCGAATTCCGCCGGCGCAATATCCCCTGCGACGCACTGTATCTGGATATTGACTATATGGACGGCTACCGGTGCTTTACCTGGAATCGCGATCATTTTCCGGATCCTGCAGCTATGATCGCCGGGTTGAAGGAATCGGGATTCCGGACAGTCGTCATGATCGACCCCGGGATCCGGGTGGATGAGAATTATGAGGTTTACAAGGACGGTTTTGAACGAAACCTGTTCTGCCGGCGCACCAGCGGTGAATTGATGACCGGGCCGGTATGGCCGCCCAAGTGCGTCTGGCCGGATTACACCGACCCGAAAGTCCGCCAATGGTGGGGCGACCTGTACCGGGAACTGTACCTGGATCATGGGATTGACGGATTCTGGAACGATATGAACGAACCGGCGGTTTTCCAGATCTCCAGGCTGACCTTTCCGTTGAGTGTGGCCCATCATTACGAAGGGCAAGGCGGCGACCACAGCAGAGCCCACAATGTATACGGCATGCAGATGTCGCGCGCTTCCTGGGAAGGGCTCAAGCGGCTGCATCCGGAGAAACGCCCTTTCCTGCTGACCCGCGCTACCTTTGCCGGCGGCCAGCGGTTTGCTGCTCTTTGGACCGGCGACAACTATTCCACCTGGGAACACCTGCGCCTGGCCAACCTGCAATGCCAGCGATTGAGCCTGTCCGGATTTTCGCTGGTAGGCACCGATATCGGCGGATTTGCGGGTGCCCCGGACGGTGAATTAATGGTGCGCTGGTTGCAACTGGGCGTCTTTCACCCCGTATTCAGGGTGCATTCCATGGGGAATAACGAAGACGGCGCTTCGGGGGTGGATAATGAAAAGGTGCTGGAAAGCGAAAGCCATAACCGGCTGGATCAGGAACCCTGGTCGTACGGCGAACCGCATACCACCTTTGCCCGGAAGGCCATCGAAATGCGGTACCAGCTGCTGCCGTACCTGTACACGGCTTTTTACGATCATTGCACCACAGGTCAACCGGTGATCAGGTCACTCTCCTTTTTTGCTCAGAACGACCCGCAGGCTCTGGAGCGGGAGCACGAATTCCTGTTTGGGGAGCATTTGTTGGTCGCGCCCGTATTGTTGCCGGGTGTGAAAACGGAGACCTGTTATTTGCCGGCGGGGCGCTGGTACGATTATTTCACCGGCCGGTTGCATGTCGGCGGCTACAAACACCATTTCCGGGTTTATCCGGACCGTATCCCGGTGTATGCCCGCGAGGGGGCCGTCATTCCCAATTTTCCGGTGCAGCAATTCACCGGCGAAAAAACGATCGACAAGGTGACGCTCAGGGTCTTCTGCGGACCCGAACTGGAAAGCCGCTGGTACGAAGACGCCGGCGAGGGATACGACCACGAGGAAGGCGCTTACCGGCTTCACCGGTTTTCACTCCGGATGGAGGAGGGAAGGGTAACCCTGGTGCATACGATGGAGGGCGAATATGATTCCCCATGTAAAACCTTCAGGCTGATGGTTGCAGGCCTGCCTTTCCGGCCGACGGTCATCTCGGTAGACGGCAAAGAGCGGAAGTTTCCCTATTCCAGGCATAATTTTCAGGAAGTAGAGGTAAATGCGGGTTTTGAGGAGGTGGTGATTGGGTGAGGGGTAAATGAATATTTTTGCTATTTTAATTTTTGTGTCTTGACCGAGAATAATATCGCTGTTGACCTTTCCGGGCTGAAAAGCGGGCTCTATTTCCTGCAGCTTCGAAGCTTAGCGTAACCTCTATTTTCCGCGACCCGATTGTATTACGTTACAAAATGAAACGGCGTACCTTGGTCCGGACCCGATTGGCTGAAGATCCCATTCTTTATTGCGGTGAACCGGTAAACATGATGATTCCTTATATGGCACTCGAAGCTACCTTTCGATATTTATTGTCGTCTGATATGCACCGTTTTGAAAACGGACTGCTGCTTACGCGATCGAGCCCTATTTCGTCAATCATCGGGATCGTATCAACCCTATGTATTTTACAACGGACATGGTCATGACATACCGCTTTTATTCGATCTAAACGGACAGATTAGCATCAGGAACATCCGATTTTCGGCAGGGATTTCTCTGATCAAATATGTATACAGCCTAGGAGAGCCAACATTATTCCTACGGATAACCATTCGGTTCATACGTGTTGGTTATCATCCATACTTACGGGTCCCAGAATGGATGCGATATTTGAATTCACGGCACTGGATCATCAGCGTAACTGGAATTCTGAAAATGCCCATGGGGCAAAAGTACTTCTACACGTGAATGGCCACGTATGATCGTACAAAGGAGACTAAGTATTGAATCAACCCACCTTGCCGAAATGCAGTTCTCTGACATCCAATACAATCATCTATTCTCCGGATCATCTCAAGGATTTTTCCGATCCGGCTTCCGGTATTTCACCATTCTGAACATACCCTTATCTCAATGATCAGAGCTGGTATTCTTAGTGAATAAGCTCTCGGGATGTGAAATCTGATCATCGAAGGAAGCGTGAAAACCACTCCTGACCTTCACAGTTCAGTTTCCCAGCTGTGTTTTGTCAATTGACACCTGGGCGAAAACCTGGGATTATGGTTGTATCGCCCATGGATAGGAACGGCTGGAATTACCCGACGGGCAGATCCTGCCTCGATATCGGATGATGGACTAAGGGATACTGTTCGGTTAGCGGAAATACCATTTATCACCCAACGCACGCTACTGATCAGCTCTGGGTGGAATGATACCCTGATCAGAAACTCGGCGCGATTTAAAGCGATCCTTACCAATTCCGGCATCTGCTTTCTTCCGAATTTCCATCCCAAATGTTTTGCCCAAGATCACCTGGCGAACCACGATATCGGCCGGGTATACGCTGGCGGGGCGGTTATCATATGGAATGTGAACAATCATGATCAGGCCAAAATCATATATAAGGCCGAGGCCTTTGAACATTGCGTCCGGGCGTTTTATAAGAACCGTCCTGCTCGCAATACCTGACATCAAAACCACTGCCGGACGGGGATACGGCATTTGCAGCAAGGTGAGCCAATCCCAGTGACTACGATGTCGATTTCGCCTACCTTCGGCTGGCCGAAATCAGGACCAACGGCTGCCTGGTGCCGGGCTGAGCCAGCCTGAGTAGCCACCGGCAGGCGAACAAACCCTGCGGATCATCGGATGCTTGCGATCTTCGAATGAAACCGGCAACGGTATCAGCTGGCATCGGTGACCTGTCGGATGCCATGGCTGGGAGGCTTTTTTCGGCTCGACCCGCGGCCGGGTGCGGGAGGCGCCTGCTGCTGAACGATGCTACTTCATCTCTACCTGGGGCCTGGCAGCACCGGGGCGAATACCTGATCCGTCCAGTATTGGGATCCCGACAGGCTGGCAGGTGAACGTGGATAAGGCGGATTGCCTCTCTGCGGCCACCCGTTAAGCGATCGCTGCAGTGCTCGCTTAACTTATCACGCCTGAAAGCGGGCTCTATTTCCTGCAGCTCGCTTCCGAGTACCTCTTCCGGACCCGATTGTCATTAACGGTAAAAATGAAAACTGGTCTGAAGTACCTCATGTTTTAATTTTGCAGGTAGTCTGGGCAACATGAATGCCCAGGCTACTCAATCATCGGTATGTTTTTAACCGGATCAATACCGTTTTACCGGGGTGCGTGACCGATTCGCTTATTATACCATAGGAATCTCACAGATCGGTTCCTTACATTTGTTGCGTTCTATGGTTTCAACACAAGGTGAACACGGGAAAGTCGTGAACCAGATCGATGGTATGAACCTGGGTTATAACCTGTTCCTAATTCTTTATCGGTCCGGATATACCTCTTTCCAGGATGTTCCTTGAATATTTTCCGGCCTGGATTGATTCAAGTGAAATTGAAGCCCTTGGTGTTCATTTTACGAGGCTATCGAGCGACAGATTATTTAATCCAAATGTTTGCCTCGAATTTCAATTCTGGCCGATTTAGTGAGATTATTTTGTCCGGTTTGTATTTTCCCACCCTGGTACAATTATCAGGCGGATGTGCTTCAAATAAGCTAATCTTGGGAAAGCTACAATATCAACCTGACAGGCTACAACCTCGCTGCATGTTTCAGGACAGCTGGGCAAAAAGGGAATATTTCGCCTTAATGAAAGCTGGATTTCCCTCGGACCTGCCGATGACGGGGTCTTCGGTTGACGGGAATACCTATCAACTACCCGAGGACCAACTGATAGCTTTTCCTGCAAGTGAACCCTGGATCATGAAACTCGGCGCCGACCACCAGCGGGCCTGGGCTTTCCCGCTCTTTGACGAATACCGGCATCCCTTCAATCAGACCTCCAAGATCATCCCGGCAACCGACGGAGGGGGGTATATCGCTGCGGGGGTTGGTTATCTGCCGTATCCGGGACAAAGCGGAGCAATCGGCTTGCTCAGGAAATTCAACGATGAAGGCGAGCCCCTCTGGTCCAGGAGGCTTTTTTATGTAGATACTGTCCTTCATCAGCAATACATCTATGACATAAAACCCTGCCCGGACGGGGGGTACATCATGTGCGGCCAGGTGCGCCAGCCGGTGGACACCGTGAATTACACCCCCACCCAACAAGGCTGGCTCCTGAAAACAGACCAGTACGGCTGTCTGGTGCCGGGCTGCCAGGGGCCGGTAGCCGCCGAAGAGCCGGATCACCCCGCACCGCCGGGTTTGCTCGTCTATCCCAATCCGGCAACGGATATGCTGGCGGTGTACCTGTCAGGGCCCAAGCCGGCGGGTGAGGCTTTTTTCCGGCTCATTGACCCGCTTGGCCGGGTGCTGCAGGAGGCGCCTGTTGCTGAAACCGATGCTACTTATATCTTTACTTTGGGGGCCTGGCCACCGGGGCGGTACGCCGTCCAGTATTGGGCCGACGGGCGGTTGGCAGCGGTGAAGGCGTGGATAAAGGCGGATTGAGCTCGTGGCCTTTGCTTCGTTAATTTTTGTGTCTTGACCGATAATAATATTGCTGTTGACCTTTCCGGGCTGAAAAGCGGGCTCTATTTCCTGCAGCTTTCCGCTTCCGGAAGTACCCTCTTCCGGACCCGATTGGTCATTAACCGGTAAAAAATGAAAACTGGTCTGAAGTTCCTCATTGTTTTAATTTTTGCAGGTAGCCTGGGCAGCATGAATGCCCAGGCTACCTTCAATCACCGCTACGCTTTCAATCATGTATATACCCTTTTTAACGGACTAAGTGTTACCGACTCGGCAATTTACGTAATCGGGATCGTTGTTGATTCAGTACCCTATTATTATACCGGTACATCAGTGACAACCTTCGATCTAAACGGACAATTAATCAGAGAACATATTTTGAGGGACTCTCTGATCAAATATGAAGCCTGGAGCCAACATTTTATTCCTACGGATAACCATTCGTTCATTGGTTCCGGTTATACATCCAACCCCAGAAGGGGATTGATCATTGAGTATTTTCCGGCACTGGATTCCATCCGTAAACTAGAATTTGAAAGCCCATTGGGACAAAATACTTACTACGGATTGGCTAACGGTATGATTACTAAAGGAGACAATATTTTTATCAACCCAAACCTTGGAAATGCAGTTTCTCCTGTTACATCCGAATTATCAATTCTCCGATTTAATAAGGATTTATTCCTGTCCGGCTTCCGGGTATTTTCCCATCCCTGGTACAATATATCAGGCGGTATGTGCTTCCAAGGGGATAAACTAATCATCGCGGAAAACCTATACAACATCAACCTGACCGGCTACAATTTCACTTCTCAGCTGCATGTTTTTGCACTGGACAGCCTGGGGCAGAAAACCTGGGAATATTTGTCGCCCTTGAATGAGAGCTGGAATTACCCTTACGGAATCCTGCCTTCGGATGATGGGGGCATACTCGTCGGTTTGAGCCGGGAATACCTGATCAACTATCCAAACGGACCGACTGACAGCCTTTCCCTGGCAGTGGAAGAACCCTGGATCATGAAACTCGGCGCCGACCACCAGCGGACCTGGGCCTTCCAGCTCTTTGACGAATACCGGCATCCCTTCAATCAAACCTCCAAGATCATCCCCGCAACCGACGGCGGGGGGTATATCGCTGCGGGATTTGCCTATTTAAAAACATTCATACCTTATAAAGACGGCGCAGCAGGCTTACTCACGAAATTCAACGACGAAGGCGAAATTCTTTGGTCCAGGAGGCTTTTTTATGTTGATACGATTGACCATGAGCAATACATCTATGACATAAAACCCTGCCCGGACGGGGGGTACATCATGTGCGGCAAGGTGCGCCAGCCGGTGGATACCGTCGACTACACGCCTACGCTTCAAGGCTGGCTCCTGAAAACGGACCAGTACGGCTGCCTGGTGCCGGGCTGCCAGGGGCCGGTAGCCACCGAAGAGCCGGATCACCCCGCATCTTCGGAATTGCTCGTCTATCCCAATCCGGCAACAGATATGCTGGCGGTGTACCTCTCCGGGCCCAAGCCGGCGGGTGAGGCTTTTTTCCGGCTCATCGACCCGCTCGGCCGGGTGCTGCAGGAGGCGCCTGCTGCTGAAACGGACGCTACTTATATCTTTACCTTGGGGGCCTGGCCGCCGGGGCGGTATGCCGTCCAGTATTGGGCCGACGGGCGGTTGACAGCGGTGAAGGCGTGGATAAAGGGGCTGTGACCGGATTACCAAGCCGCGATCGAGCCCAGGCGCGAGCCGGGATTGGTAAGCCGTGGGCGCAAAATGAACCTTGCAATGCCGCCAGCATGATATTAGCAGCAAACACTTCAAGTACGCGCTTATGCTGAGTTCAAGACCGGGCTGCAGCCCCAGGTCCTGCCGCTGATCGGCCGGCCAATTTCATTGCTTTCCATTCTACCTTTCCCTGCCTTCCCAAAAGTTTGGTATTATTGCCTTACGCCTTTTGATCATTCTGTTCCACCAAATCCGGAATCTGTCATGCGTACCTTGCTGTTCCCGATCTGCCTTTGCCTGATGTTGGCCCTGACGGCGGCTTCCTGCCGATCATCCGACCGAAAGCCCGATTCGCCGCCTAACGTCCTGTTTATCCTGGCGGACGACCTGGGCTATCACGACCTGAGCTGCACCGGAAGCACCTTTTATGAAACCCCGAATATCGACCGGATCGCGCGGGAAGGTACGGCGTTTACCCAGGGCTACGCCGCCTGCCAGGTGTGCAGCCCGTCGCGGGCCAGCATCCTGTCCGGTAAATTTCCGGCGCGCCACGGCATCACCGATTGGATCGGAGCGGCTACCGGAACCGATTGGAGCAGGCTCGGCCGGCAAACCCGGCTTTTGCCGCCGGCCTACGGCGATCACCTGCCGCTGGAATACACCATATTGCCGGAAGCGCTTAAGTCAGCCGGTTACACCACCTTTATGGCGGGCAAATGGCACCTGGGCGATACCGGTTCCTACCCGGAAGACCACGGGTTCGACATCAATAAAGGCGGCTGGAAGGCGGGCAGCCCAAACGGCGGTTATTTTTCTCCTTATGAAAACCCCAAGCTGGCCGACGGCCCAAATGGAGAAAACCTGTCCATGCGCCTGGCCCGCGAAACCGCCCAATTCATACAAGATCACCAGGGGCAACCCTTTTTTGCCTACCTCTCGTTCTATGCCGTCCATGGCCCCATCCAGACTACCCGCGAAAAATGGAAGAAATACCGCGATAAGGCCGAAAGCCGGGGTGTTGCCGACCACGGGTACGCTATGGAACGCCGGCTTCCCATCCGCCAGGTACAAGACAACCCGGTTTACGCCGGATTGGTGGAGGCCATGGACGATGCCGTCGGTGTTGTGCTCCGCAAACTGGACGAACTGGGGCTTGCTGAAAACACCCTGGTCATCTTTACCTCCGACAACGGGGGCGTCGCCTCCGGAGATGCTTATTCGACCAGCAACCTTCCCCTGCGCGGCGGCAAGGGGTACCAGTGGGAAGGCGGTATCCGGGAACCCTTTTTTATAAAAGCGCCCTGGCTCAAGGATCAGGTCAAACAATGCGCCACTCCGGCCGTCAACACCGATTTTTATCCTACGATCCTCGATCTGCTGGGCCTACCGCTCCGCCCGGAGGAGCACCAGGACGGTATCAGCCTGGTTTCCCTCCTGACCGGCGGCACTATTCCTGACCGACCGTTGTACTGGCATTACCCCCATTACGGCAATCAGGGCGGCGACCCTTCGTCCATCATCCGGGAAGGGAAGTGGAAATTGATCCATTATTGGGAAACCGATACCAACGAACTCTACGATCTGGAGGCTGACCCCGCGGAAGAAGTAGACCTTTCCGCCCGGTACATTGAAACCGCTGATCAGCTCTGGCATAAACTCGATTCCTGGCTGAATGGGGTAGGGGCCCGGCGCCCGATTCCCGACCCGGACTATTCCGAAGACCGGGAAAGAGCGCGAATGGAGCAGATCCGGACCGAACTGTGGCCGCAAAAGGAAGCGGAACGGCTGCGGTATCTTGCGCCTGATTATGCGCCTGATCCGCATTGGTGGGGGAGCGAGGAGTGAGGGAATTCAAGGATAACGGTTAAAGGATAAAGGTTAAAGAGCAACGGGACTTTTACATTTTGCATTACAACTTTTACATTTTGCATTACAACGCCCTTACTATGAAAAGAAGCAGAATTTTAGCAGTCTGGTCGTTATTGCTGATCGCCTCCGGTGCATACGGGCAGGAACAAGACGGATATCGCCTGGTCTGGTCCGACGAATTCAATGTGGACGGAGCGCCGGATACGGCCGTCTGGTCGTTTGAACACGGCTTTGTGCGCAACCACGAAGATCAGTGGTACCAGCCGGAAAATGCGGTTTGCAAAGACGGATTGCTTGTCATCGAAGCGAGGAAAGAACGCAAACTCAATCCCAATTTCGTGAAGGGCAGCCCGGATTGGAAGAAAAGTCGCCAATGGATCGATTATACCTCAGCCAGCATGAATACCCGGAGGTCGAATGCCTGGCAATACGGTCGAATGGAGATCCGCGCCAGGATCGATATCCGGCCCGGGAGCTGGCCGGCCTTCTGGACACTTGGCGTTGCGGGCGAATGGCCGCGCAACGGGGAGGTGGACATCATGGAATTCTATCGCGGGGTGATCCTGGCCAATTACGCCTGGGGCGGTGTGGAACGATTCAGGCCCCATTGGAATTCCGTCAAAATTCCCGTTTCCTCATTCAATAAAAACTGGGCAAGTGAATTTCATACCTGGCGCCTGGATTGGGATGCGGGTTCCATGAAAATCTACCTGGACGGCGAGTTGCTCAATGAAATGGATCTGTCGGTCACGATCAATGAATCGGATGGGAAGAACCCGTTCCGCCAATCGCATTATATCCTGATCAACCAGGCGCTCGGCGGCGACAACGGGGGCAGCCCGGCCGATACCGTATTCCCCGTCCGGTACGAGGTGGACTATGTCCGGGTTTACCGGAAAGAAGGTAAATGACCTGTTGGCGGCCGGTCGAATGCCGTTTCAAGCGGATAGATTTTCCTGAAAATTTCGGATTGGACTTGGAGATCCGGACCTTAAACCGTAGATTTGTTTTACAAATATTTATTAAATACTTGTAAATTCGATATGAACGACCGATTGGGACATCTGGAAGAAATGATCCTGTTCATGGTCATGCTCGTACACGAAGAGGCGTACGGCATTACCGTCAGGGACGCATTCACCGAACAATACGGGCAGGATATTTCGCTCAGTGCGGTGCATACGGTCCTGCGCCGGCTGGAAGAAAAGGGGTTCACCGCCTCCAGGATGGGCGGCTCGAGCCAGGAACGGGGCGGCAGGCGCAAACGATTGTATCAGGTAACGCGATACGGGTATAAAATGATCACGCAGATCCAGGATGAACGCACGCGCATCTGGGAACTACTGCCCAAGCTCAACTTCTGATATGGAAATCCGCCGACCCGATATACCAAAATGGGCCAACCGGTTGCTGACCTGGTTTTGTGCGCCCGACCTGCTGGAAGAGATCGAGGGCGACCTGTACGAATCCTTTGTCCGGAATACCCGGGAATTGGGGTTAAGACGCGCACGAAGGCAATTTATCTGGGACGTTCTCAGGTTTTTCACACCGGCTACCATCAGGGGACAAAAGAAAAGGAAATCACCTAACTTCAATATGGACATGCTGCTCAACCAATTCCGCTTTACCTTGCGCAGGTTCGCCAAACAAAAGGTGAACACCGGCCTGCACATCACCGGCCTGACCATCGGCCTCACCGTATGCCTGCTCATCGGCCTGTTCATCCGGCACGAACTATCTTTTGACAACTACCACCCGAATGCCGACCGGATATACCGGGTCAACCAGATTTGGGAGGAAAGCGGGGTCAAACATGTGTATTACGACGCTCCGGGGCCGTTGGCTGAAGCCCTGCGGACCGGGATACCTGAAGTAGAATATGCGGCGATGGCCTATCCCTTGGACCAACGGGTAATAGAGATCAACGGCCGGCAGCGCTTTAAGCAGGAGCATATCCTGATGGCCGATCCGGATCTGTTGAACATCCTGGATTTCAGGGTTCTGCAAGGGAACGGGCATCAGGCGCTCGGGCAACCCAATCAGGCGTTGTTGACGGCATCGACCGCGGAAAAATTCTTCGGCCGGGAAGACCCCATGGGCAAAACCTTTCTGTTCGATAATGCGGTGACGGTCACCGTGGCCGGCATCATTGCCGATCCGCCTAAAAATACCCATCTGCGGGCTTCCATGCTGATGTCCAACTTTCCGCACGAACGCTGGCTGAAAAATAACATGGGCAGTTGGGGCATGTCGTACGGCGCCTCGGTATTTGCGTTATTGAAACCCGGTACCGACCCGCAGAGCCTGCTCCCCCGGATACGGGCCATGTACGACCTGCATATCAACGAAGGCAATGAATCGCCCGAGATCGGTTATGCGGTATTGCAACCCCTTTCCCGCATTCACCTCGAACCGGATATAAACGGCGGCGGCATGTGGCAAAATGCGATCAACCCGCAGTGGCTTTGGTTTTTCGGCGGTATCGGCATCCTGGTCCTGTTGCTGGCCTGCATCAATTTCGTCAACCTGTCTACGGCCCAGGCGTTGACCCGCGCCAGGGAAGTCGGGATCCGGAAAGCGATCGGCGCAGACCGCGGACAACTGGTCGTTCATTTTCTTGGCGAAGCATTCCTGTTGATCGGTATTTCCAGTGCACTGGCTGTCCTGGTGACCGGGCTGACACTGCCCCTTATCAACCGGCTGATCGATAAAAGCATCGACATGGACTTGCTGTACGCGCCCGGCGGAATGTTGGCGTTTCTGGCCTTCATTTCCGCGACGGGGTTATTGACCGGGATCTACCCGGCCTGGCTGATCGCAAGGTTCCAACCCGCCGCCGCGATCAAATCGCGTTTTTCTACCAGCGACCATGCCTCCGGTTTTTTGCGAAAGGGATTGGTCATCACCCAGTTCACCATTTCAACCGCTTTGCTGATCGCCTTGCTGATCATGTCCCGGCAAATGGACTATTTCCACCATAAGAACCTCGGGTTTGACAAAGAGAATATCATCACGGTCTACATGCCGGACAAAGCCAAAAACGGCGTTTTCAAAGCTGCATTGGAGGCGATTCCCCAGGTCGGGGATGTGGCCTTTTCGATGGGCTCTCCGGCCAGCGACGGCACCTGGACGACGAATATGCACGAAACCGATCTGAATGACCCCAACCGCAAGAATGTGCGGATCATCTGGGCGGATGAAAATTATGCGCGATTATACAAGCTGCAACTTTTGGCCGGTCGGCTGACGGAAGACAAGGATACCAATTTCATCAGCCAGGCCATTCCGGAGGCTGAGCGCTCTCCCAGGGTCCTGGTCAATGAAAAACTGGTGCATGAAATGGGATTTGGAACCCCGGAACAGGCCCTCCACCGCCGGTTCTACACCGGATACAACAATTACCGGGTAGAAATTGTCGGCGTGGTGAAGGATTTCAACATTTCGTCCCTGCACACGGACATCAAACCCCTGATGATGTCGCCTTTCCCGGAACATGAAACGGAGGCCAGCATCAAGCTCAAACCGGGCGACGATTTGCCGGCTGCGCTCGCCACCGTTCAGGCGACCTGGGAAAAACTCTTCCCGGACCACCTTTACGAATCCAGGTTTTTGGAGCAGGCAATCGAACATTACTATGAATCGGAAAGCCGGCTTTACGGGTTGTTCAAGATCTTTGCCGGCCTGGCCATCCTGATCTCCTGCCTGGGCTTGTGGGGCCTGGCTACCTTCGCCGCCGTTCAGCGGACCAAGGAAGTCGGCATCCGGAAGGTATTCGGGGCAACAACAGGCGGGTTGGTGGCCCTGCTTTCCAGGGATTTCCTCTTTTTGGTCGGCATCGCCTTGCTGGTAGCTGCGCCGATTGCCTGGTACGGCATGCACGAATGGCTGCAGAATTTTTCGTACCGGATCGATATTCACTGGTCGGTTTTTGCAATAGCCGCGGTATCCGTATTGGCCATCGCTTTTTTGACGGTGGGCTTTCAATCCGTAAAATCGGCCCTGGCCAACCCCGTCAAGTCGCTGCGGAATGAGTGACGGACTTTTGCAAAATGGGCGAAGCCGGGGAGAGTGGGGGAAAAGCAATGCCTTCCCCCACTCTCTCTCACTCTCTCACCCTCTCTCACCCTCTCTCACCCTCTCTCTCCCTCTCCCTCTCTCTCACCCTCTCACCCTCTAAGTTTCCCACTCTGCTCATTTTGTCCAGTAGTCGAGTGACGGACAATTGCCTTTACGGCTGCCAACCCCTGAAGATCCGCTCCAGGGTGTATCGTTTGGCTTCTTTTTTGGTCAATTGGTGCGACCAGGCAACGCGCTGATCCGGTGCGGCGCCGGGGCCGGTCGACTGGTATTCCGCATAAAAAGCCGTTTTTTCATTCCCGGCTGAGCTCCAGTTGTCCCAACCTTTCGGCAGGATATGCGCCCCGAGTTCGCAATAGAGGTACACCGTACGGGCATGCGCCCGCCAGGGCCTGCCGAGGTAGACCTTTTGAGCGCCGTCGGAGGCGGTCAGGCGGCAATGGAGGAAAACGTAGCCGTACGCGGTTCCTTTCGGCGTAGAGGCAGCCGTAACAAATGAGTTGGTCAGCGCGCGGATCTCGCAATCTTCAAAAACAACCGTTGCTTCGCCGAAGATAAAGTCGGTTGTGCCCTCGATATAGCAGTTTTTGAAGTACTGGCGCCCGCCTTCCTGCGCCGTGTATACCGTATCCTGGCGCCCTTTGAATGCGCAATTGATGAACACGCAGCGGTCGGCTTCCACGGAAAGCGCCAGGGCTTGCCCTACCGGCCCCGCCGTGTTCTCAACGGTCAGGTTCTCGGCCCGGAAATCGTTGCCTTGCACCAGGAGGGTCCACGTATGGAAAGTGCTGTTCCGGCCCCGTGCGATCTTGTCGAAATAATCGTCCCAGGTGATGACGGTCTTTTCCCGGCTTTCACCCACCAACGTGATCATCGGATTCCAGGCGTGCACTTTGACCTTCTCCCGGTACACCCCGTTCTTGATGTGGATGGTGATCCGCTCATAAGGGAAGGCCTTGGCGTTGTCGATGGCTTCCTGGATGCTGGTGAAATCGCCGCTGCCGTCCAGGGCAACGTACAGTTCGGTTTTGTACTGGGCTGTTGCGGCTTGCAGTTGGAGGATGAAGGCGAGGAATGTAAGTATTTTGTATGGCATGGAAAGGAAGGTTATTGTTGATGTGTTTATTCGTTTATTTACCTCCTCCGCTGAAGCTACGGCGGTCAGAGGTTGATTTGTTGATGCGTTTATTTACCTCCTTCGCTGAAGCTACGGCGGTCGGAGGTTGATTTGTTGATTACTCCCTTCGGTCGTGTACTTCGTGCTTGGTGATTTGTTGATTTGAAGGGGGCGCCGATTGATCCGATTGATCCGATTTTCACGTCCGTTGTTTGGTCAGTTTAATCGAATCAATCGACCCAATCGACATGATCGGTTCAATTTTTAAGCTCTTTTTTCAAGAACGCGGCAGTGAACGCGAGGGTCTGCTCGAACCACGGGTGCACCAGCCAGAAGGAGTGGGGCGAATCCGGGATGGTATGCACCTCGGTATAGGTGCCGAATCCGTTCAGCAGCTTGATCAGGTCGTCGCGGCCGGCGTGAAACCGGGGCATGGAGCTGTTGATGAACAGGAACGGCGGCGTTTGTTCATCCGCGTATTCGAGCGGCGAGGCGGCCTTCCAATTGTCCCAGGCCTCTTCGCGGGAGCCCAGCCAGCGACCGGCGGAGCTGCCTTCCGAAGCCGCTTCCGGGTGGATGAAAGACACGATCCCGTCGATGTTGACAACGGCTTGCACGGCGCTGGAATATCGCGGGTATGCCGGCCCGTCGAAGTCCTTGACGCCGGCGGTGGCGCCCAGCATGGAGGCCAGGTGCGCCCCTGCCGAAGCGCCCAGTGCGGCGATCCGCGCGGTATCCAGTCCGTAATCCGATGCGAAAGCGCGCAGGAAACGAACGGCTGTTTTGAGATCCAGGACAGCGGCCGGGAATTTCGCTTCCGGACTGAGCCGGTATTCCACGGCCGCTGTAACATATCCGCGTGCGGCGAGTTGTTGCGCCATCGGTACCTGGTGTGCTTTCGAACCCGACGCCCAACCGCCGCCATGAATAAGCAACACGCCTGGATATTTCTTCCGTTTCTTCAATTTGGGGTAAAAGATGTCCATATGCAGCAACCGGCCGTTGATGTCGGCATAAACCACATCCCAGCGGGCCTGGACCTTTTTGGGCATTTCCGGCGCAATGGGGGTAACGGCCGGGTAATGCTTTTTAAGTTTTTGCCAGTTGGAATAGATCGTATAGGAAGTATCCTGCGGGATGTTGGCCGATTGGGCGTACATGCTGCCGGAAATCAGCAATATTATCCAAAAAATCGGGTGTTTGGATGGGCAACCGAACCGGCATAGCGTCGTAAAATGGAGAAATTTCACTATTGAATCAATTTCGGAAGGTGGTATTTCAAAAAAGAAAACAAGCCGACCACTTTAAGGTTTGATCTTAGGGAATAACTAAGGTTTTCTTTCAAAACGATAAGATTTCCCTTTCTCCGTATCAAACTCAAACAAGGCTGTATTCTGTATTTCCAGCCCGTTTATTGCTGCCTTTTCATTGATCACCGGATCTTTTACGGTCGCGGTCCGGAAAAAAGGATTGGGGTTTGCAGCGCCTGCTGCGACCGGTTTGAGCGGAGTGCTCCCCATCAGCGGTGCGGCCAGTCTGAGCCGGCAATTTCCGCCGAGCGCAGAGGTGACCTGCAGGTTTTTCACCTGGCCGTTTTCCCATTCCATATCGATCTGGAAGCCGCCGCGGGTCCGCAGTCCGGACACTTTACCGCCCGGCCATTGATCGGGCAGGGCAGGCAGGAGGTATATCGCGCCGTCGTGGCTCTGTACCAGCATTTCGGCGATCCCTGAGGTGCAACCGAAGTTGCCGTCGATCTGGAACGGCGGGTGGGCGTCGAACAGGTTGGGATAGGTGCCGCCGTGTTGCTTGCCGTCGGGGCCGATGGCGGGCGTCAATTGGTCGTGGATGAGCTTGTAGGCGTGGTTGCCGTCCAGCAACCGGGCCCAGAGGTTGACTTTCCAACCCATGGACCAGCCCGTGGAAACGTCGCCGCGGTAGATCAGCGAATTTTTGGCCGCTTCGAACAAGGCGGGCTGGGCATAGGGCGAAACCTGATTGCCGGGATAGAGTCCGTACAGGTGCGAAACGTGCCGGTGGGTATCGTCCGGGCGGTCCCAATCCATCAGCCATTCCTGCAATTGGCTGTATTGCCCGACCTGCATCGGCGGAAGGCGGTCGCGCAGGGCCATAACGGAATCGGCAAAACCGGCATCCGACTGCAGGATTGCGGCGGCCTGCGCCGCGTTGGAGAATACGTCAAAAACCAGCTGATTGCTCATGGTCGCTCCGGCGGCCATGCTGACCCCGCTGCGGTGGGCATTTTCAGGCGACATATCGGGCGCAACCACCAGCCAGCCGTGTGCGGGTTCTTCCTGCAAGGCATCCATGTAAAATTCGGCGGCGCTTTTCAGGATGGGATAATTTTCCCGCAAGAAAGCCTCATCGCCGGTGAACAGGTAATGTTGCCAGAGGTGCTGGCTGAGCCAGGCGCCCCCCATGGGCCAAAGTCCGTAAAACGCGCCGTCGACCGGCCCGGCAACCCGCCACAGGTCGGTATTGTGGTGAGCTACCCAACCCCGGGCGCCGTACATGGCGGCAGCCGTCTCGTGCCCGGCAACCGCCAGCTCTTTCAACATGGCGAACAAGGGCTGGTGCATTTCCGGCAGGTTGGTCACTTCCGCCGGCCAGTAGTTCATTTCGGTATTGATGTTGATCGTGTATTTGGAATCCCAGGGCGGGCTGACCTTGTCGTTCCAGATGCCCTGCAAAGTGGCCGGCTGCCCGCCGGGTTGGGAGGAAGAGATGAGCAGGTAGCGGCCGAACTGGAAGTAGAGGGCCGCCAGGTCCGGGTCGTCGGAGGCGGCAAATTCGGCCAGCCGTACATCGGTGGGTTTTTGGATGGAGTCGTTTCCGCCCAGGTCCAGTGAAACCCGGTCGAAATAACTGCGGTAGGCGGCGGTATGGTCTTTTTTGAGCCGGTCAAAATCCTTGTTTTGGGCTGCCTGCAGGAAGCCGGTTGCTTTGGCTTTTGCGTCGCCGCTGAGGTCGCGGTAGTTCACGAAATTGGTACCGATAGAGAGGTAGAGGGTGGCTTTGTCGGCGCCTTTGACGGTGATCGAGGAGTCGGTGGCCGTCAATTGGCCGCCTTCCAGGACCGGGCGGACCAGCGCCTGGAAATTCACCCGGCCTGTTTTGCCTTCGTGGTCGCCTGTTGTGCCCGACAGGCCGATGGTTTCCCCCTCGACGCTCACCTGGCGTTTCAATTGGGGGCTGTTCATTTTCAGGCTGAAATCCAGTTTGCCGGGTTGGTCGGCGGTCAGGAACACGGCAATGACCTGGTCGGGGATGGAGGCCAGCATTTCGCGGTGAAAACGCACTCCGTCGACCGTATATTCCACGGCGGTAACGGCATTTTTAATGTCCAGTTCGCGGTAATAGTCCGTCGCATTTTCGTGCCCCGGGAATTCGATCAGCAGGTCGCCGACCGGTTGATAGGGCATGCCGTAATCGGCGGTTTCGGGCGCCGGCCGGACGAGGCGGGTCATGGCCAGGTCCTGGGCTTCCTTGTATTTGCCTTCGAAGATCAGGCGGCGGATCTCCGGCAGGAGTTCCCGGAATCCTTCGATGGTGTTGTTGCCCGGTTCGCCTGCCCATACGGTTTCCTCGTTGAGCTGGAGCTGTTCGGCCGCCGGTTGTCCGAACACCATGGCCCCGAGCCTGCCGTTGCCGATGGGCAGGGCTTCTTCCCAAATGGCGGCGGGGTGGTCGTACCAGAGTTTGAGCCGATGGTTCTCCGCTTCGGGCGGTTGCGGTCGGCAGGAAGGCAGCAGCAGGCAGGCGATGCAAATGGAAAAGAGCAGACGGTTGGCGGTTATTACCATGAGGAATTGGTGTGTTTACAGATAATCGACATTTTCCCATTCAGGGGAAAGAGGGAGGGATGGAGCGAGCGGGAGAATGCCTTGTTTTGCATCCCTCTCCCGCTCCCCGGTCACCCGCTCTGCTCATTTTACCCCGCAGGCTGATGGAAATTATAGGGTAATAATAACCAATTTTGCGCTTTTTCCAACCTGTTTCCGCCTGGAAAGGCCGTTTCAAAAAATTTGAATGCCTTCTGTTAATTTTTGAAGGCTCCTCCGGGGCTGTCCTGCCTTGAAGAAAAATAAAAGCCCAATTCCTTTTTTACCTCCTCCGGCAGTTCGGGCAATTCAGACCGCGGGATGAGCAGGGTGGAGATGTTGTGCAGGTCGGTAAAAATATGGTGTTTCACGGCTGTGGCATGCAGGTAATCGTGGCCGGAGGACCCGCCGGTACCCGTTTTCCGCCCCAGCATGCGCAGCACCATCTGGGAATGGCGGTACCGCCAGGTGGTCAGGAGCTCGTCGATGTCCACAATGCAGATCAGGAAGCGATAGGGGAGTTGGAGCAGGGGTTCTTCGTTGTACAGGTTGATCATCAGGGCGGCCAGGGTGGCTTCGTAGCTTAGCCGCTGTCGGCCTTCCGCCACCAATTGCCGGTGGACTTCCGGATCGAGGATGGATTCGAACCAGGTGTCCGTATTGCCCATCATGCGGAGGCGCATGGCCTTTTCCCGGTCGCTCAGGTAATCGGATGCCTGGATGGCTTCGGCTTCTTTGGCCACCATGCGTTCTACCGACTTCCGGTAATGTTCCAGGAATTTGAAATTGCCGAGCCGCAAAAAGGGCGTTCGTTCCAGCCAGTCCTCCACCACGTCGAAGAGGGTTCCCGCAGCTTCGATCTCCCGGAGTTGCCGCTGTTCCTCCTCCGAAAAAAAAGCGGCGTAATGGTGGCCGCCGTAGGTCATGCGCTCTTTCTCCAGCAATCCCAGCAGGTTTTCGATCTTTCTGAACTGAAAACTCTGGAACCCGGAAGCCGGAAAGAGGTAATTGCGGAAATCCAGAAAGTCGAGCGGGGTCATGGTCTCCATGATCCGGATATGTTCCACCAGCAATTTGAAGATCTCGATGACCCGGTTGAGCCTGGCTACCGAGATGCCGATGTTCTTTTCGTCCACTTCATCCCGGTTGAACATGGTAATGACGGATTCCAGTTCGTGGACGATCTGCTTGAACCAAAGTTCGTAACTCTGGTGGACGATGATGAACAGCATTTCGTCGTGCGCTGTTTTTTCGCCCAGTTCGGCGCTGCGCGGATGCTGGGCCCCCAGGATCTTATCCAGGCCGAGGTAGTTCTTGTAGTGTACCGTGCTGTATTTCTTGACTTCTTCCATGGATCGGCTTATTTGGCCATAAAATCGTAGG
Source organism: Lewinellaceae bacterium (assembly GCA_020636325.1). Taxonomy (GTDB): domain Bacteria; phylum Bacteroidota; class Bacteroidia; order Chitinophagales; family Saprospiraceae; genus JACJYC01. The sequence continues at coordinate 84,053 of JACJYC010000011.1, read as the reverse complement.
ACGTCGGCGGGCCGCCCAGGTATTTGGCCGTGTTTTCCTTGGACTTCAGGTGGATCTCATGGCTTTGATAAGCCTCGTAATCCGCCTGGCTGTCGAAGGACATTAAAAGAGAGACGCCGTACCCTGCGAGGGCTCGCGGGTCTTTCAGGTCTTCAAATTCGCCGACCGTCAGGTTATGCGCCAGTTCGATAGCGCTCAGCCCTTTGAGTTCGGCGATAAAAGCGGCTTTGTCTTCCGCTGAAATACCCGGCTTCAGCTTGAAGAAAACCTGATGGACCAGCCCGCTCAGTCCCGCCTTTTTCCGGGCCGACTTGATGAAATCAAAATCAGTCCGCATCTGGTCGAGATCCGATTTCGCGGAAGCCAACTCCGCCTGAAGGGCCTCCAGTTTCCGGTTGTCATAACCCTTGTCGCAGGACGCCAGCAATCCGATCGTTAACAGCAGCAAAAGGTATTTTTTTATCGTCATAAGTGGTAAATTTTAAGTCGTAAGCAGCGGCGTAAAATTTTACGTCGCAAATTCCCGATTCCGGCGAGGCTGTGCAAAATAGTGTTCTCGCGCAAAGACGAAAAGACGCAAAATTTTGATTTTCATTACGCTGCGCGTGTTAAAAATCCGATTGACACAAAATGCTGAGCCGTCTCTCGAATAATGCTGCCGGCAACCAGTCTCCAGTCTCCAGTATCCAGTCTCCAGTCTCCAGTATCCACCACGCCTCAGCGTGGCAGCCTCCCCCGTCCGCCATAGCCCTAAGGCGACGGCGGGCAGCATGCCAGTCTTTCAGTTGGCAGTCTTTCAGTTGGCAGCATCCAGTATCCAGCCTCCAGTATCTAGTATCCAGCCTCCAGCCTCAAGCCTCCCCCGTCCGCCATAGCCCCAAGGCGACGGCGGGCAGCATGCCAGTCTTTCAGTTGGCAGTCTTTCAGTTGGCAGCATCCAGCCTCCAGTATCCAGTATCTAGTATCCAGTATCTAGTATCTAGTATCCAGCCTCAAGCCTCCACCCCCCCAATATTCAAATACTTGATCTCCAGATAATCATCCATGCCGTATTTGGAACCTTCCCGGCCGAAGCCGCTTTCCTTGATGCCGCCGAACGGTGCGACGGGCGTTGAGATCATGCCGGTGTTAATGCCCACCATGCCGAACTCAAGCGCTTCCGAGATCCGCCATATCCGGGCGTAATCCCGGCTGTAAAAATAAGCAGCCAGTCCATACGGTGTATCATTTGCCATGGTAATGACCTCGGATTCGGAGCTGAAAGCGAGGATAGGCGCTACCGGACCGAAGATTTCCTGATGGCAGATCTCCATTGTGTGCCTGACGCGGGTCAGGATGGTCGGTTCATAAAAACAGCCGCCCAGGGCATGCCGTTTGCCGCCTTCCAGCAATCCGGCCCCCTCTTTCACCGCGTCGCCGACCAGGCGTTCCACCTTTTCCAGCGCTTTATCGTTGATGAGCGGGCCTATGGCAACATCGGCTTCCAGGCCGTTGCCGACTTTCAGGTTGCGAACAGCCTTGCGAAGTTTATCCGTAAACAGGTCGTAAACGGTATCCTGGACAAATACCCGGTTGGCGCAAACGCAGGTCTGACCCGCGTTCCTGAACTTGGAAACGATCACCCCCTTGACTGCGGCATCCAGGTCAGCGTCTTCAAATACGATAAAGGGGGCATTCCCGCCCAGCTCAAGGGATACTTTTTTGAGCGAGGCGGCGCATTGCTCCATCAGTTGTTTCCCAACCTGCGTGGAACCGGTAAAAGAGAGCTTACGGACCAGTTCGTTGGTCGTCAGTTCCTTGCCCACAGGACCGGGCAGGGAGGTGGTGATGACGTTGACCACACCCGGCGGGAAGCCCGCCAGTTCCGCCAGCCAGACCATGGCCAATGCCGAAAGGGGGGTAGCTTCAGCGGGCTTGATGACCACCGTACAGCCCGCTGCCAGTGCTGCGCCCAATTTTCTGGAGATCATGGCATTGGGGAAATTCCAGGGGGTGATGATCCCCACTACGCCGACAGGCTGCTTGATGACCAGAATGCGCTTGTCGGGCCCCGAACCCTGGATCACATCGCCGTAGTTGCGCATGGCTTCCCCGGCAAACCATTGGATATAGGAGGCGCCGTAACGGATTTCACCCAGGGCTTCATCCAGCGGTTTCCCTTGTTCCAGGGTCAGTATCTGCGCCAGATCCTGTTCATGCTCGGTCATCAGCAAGAACCACTTTCGCAGCAACTCAGCGCGTTCTCTGGCCGGCTTTTTCTTCCAGACTGCAAAGGCGTTGTGCGCGGCTTCAACGGCCTTTCGGGCGTCTGAAGCCGCCATGTCCGGGACTTCGGTCAAAACGGATCGGTCGAAAGGATTTTTAACAGGATAGGTTTTCTGATTTGAAGCGTTTGTCCATTCGCCGTTGATATAAGCCTGCCGGCGAAGGAGTTGTTTTTCCTTGAGTTCCATATAAATAAAACGCATGCACCCCCTTTTCAGTTTGCCCGGTTTCCGGAAACCTCAATCAGCCCGGGGTATGATCCGGGTCATTTTTTTTCTGCTCCGGGAGGGGGATCTTTGCAGATGTATTTATATATAAATTAATTGAATTCATTTGAAAATGAGATCGATACAGTCTTTCATCCCCAATCCCAGGCGGTTGCCGATGATTGAACTTACCTTTTGAAGGGAATGGGAAAGGATCAGACCATATCAGGAAAAACGGATCCGGGGAAATTGCTATCCGGATTCTGGCAATACGATCAGGATAGCCTGTTTGATCAATTGGAATCGGGGAAGGAGGGGCTGGATGCGATGACGGCCAGGGAGCGGCTGCAGCGCCGCCTGAACTGGAAGCGCCGCCGCCCGAATTGGTGGCGCGCGCTTGTCCTTTTCTTGTCCCAATTCAGGAACCCGCTGATCCTGTTGCTGGTTTTTGCCGTAGGGTTGTCGGCGTCGCTGGGCGACCTGTCCAATTCGATCATTATCTTATCCATTCTGTTGCTGTCGGGGACGCTGGGTTTCTGGCAGTCCTACAAGGCGGACAAGGCCGTCCGTAAATTGCAACAACTGGTGCATTCCCGCGCGTTGGTTTGCCGGGCGGGGAAATGGATTTCTGTTTTATCCGAAGAGATCGTCCCGGGGGATGTGATCCGTCTGGCAGCCGGAGACCTCCCGCCCGGAGACGGCGTATTGCTGACCTGCAGGGACCTGCACATGAACGAAGCGGCGCTCACCGGGGAATCCTTTCCGGTGGAAAAACATTGCGGCGTAACTTCTGCGGACGCCCCCGTCCAGCAACGGACCAATGTCGTTTTCCAGGGGTCCAATGTCGTGAACGGCGAGGCCGAAGCCCTGGTTGTCCGGACCGGAGCGGACACCGAACTGGGCCGGATCAGCGCAAAACTCGGGCAGAAACCTGAAGCCACCGCATTTGAACGCGGCATCGACCAACTGGGCTATTTCCTGATCCGGCTCACCTTCCTGTTGGCAGCGGGCATCCTGATCTTCAACCTTTTCCTGCACAAACCGGTGACGGGGAGCATTCTGTTCTCACTAGCCCTGGCCGTCGGCATCGCTCCCGAGTTGCTGCCCATCATCCTGGTGGCTACGTTGTCGGCCGGCGCCGAGCGGATGGCCAAAAAGCAGGTGATCGTCAAAAAGCTGTCCGCGATCCAAAATCTGGGCGCCGTCAATATTCTCTGTTCCGACAAGACCGGCACCCTCACAACCGGAGAGGTCAAGGTGTTTGCCGCCAACGGCCTGAACAACCTCCCTTCCGGTAAAACCCGCCTTTTCGCCTGGTTGAACGCCTTTTTTGAAACCGGGTTTTACAATCCGCTGGACGACGCGCTCCGGAGCATGGAGGGCATGGAGCTCAACGATTACCTCAAACTGGACGAAGTGCCTTACGACTTTATCCGGAAACGCCTTTCGGTGGTTGTGGAAAAGGACGGCAGGCATATCATGATCACCAAAGGCGCCCTCCTGAACGTACTGGAAGTTTGCCATGCTGCCGAGGACGAGGAAGGGCATGTTTTTCCGCTGGCCCAGGTTCGCCACCTGATCATGCAAAATTTCAAGATCCACTCTGCCGAAGGTTTCCGGACCATCGCGGTAGCCTGGAAGGATGTGACGGGCGATCCGGTGATCGACAAGACCGATGAACGCGGGATGACCTTCCTGGGGTTCATCTTCCTGTATGATCCGCCCAAGCCGGATATCCCGGAAACCATCCGGCTCCTGAAGGACCTCGGGATCGGGCTGAAGATCATCACCGGCGACAATCACCTGGTGGCGCGCCACCTCGCCCTGACCCTGGGCATTCGAAAACCCTCCCTGGTAACGGGAGCTGAGTTGCGGCATATCAGCGATGAAGCCCTTCCCGAGGTAGCCCTGCGGTCCGACCTTTTTGCGGAGATCGAACCCAACCAGAAAGACCGCATCATCCGGGCGCTTCAGCGTGCGGGTCATGTGGTGGGCTACCTGGGCGACGGCATCAATGACGCAACCGCCCTTCGCCAGGCCGATGTCGGCATTTCTGTCGACAGCGCCGCGGATGTCGCCAAAGAAGCTTCCGACATGATCCTGCTGGAAAAGGACCTCAATGTGCTGGCGTCGGGCATCCTGGAAGGCCGGAAAACCTATCTGAATACCCTAAAGTATATTTTTGTCACCACCAGCGCCAATTTCGGCAATATGTTCAGTCTGGCGGGCATTTCCCTGTTCCTCCGCTGGCTTCCCCTGTTGCCGCAACAGATCCTGCTGCTCAATTTCTTTTCGGATATTCCGGCCCTGGGCATAGCGGCCGACCGGGTGGACGAAGACCAGTTGCGAAGCCCCAAACGGTGGGATCTAAAGCTGATCCGCCGGTTCATGACCGTTTTCGGTTTGCAAAGTTCCCTGTTCGATTACCTGACCTTCGGTTTGCTGCTGCTGGTCTTCCATGTTGATGAAGGCCGGTTCCAGAGCGGCTGGTTCCTGGAATCGGTCCTGACGGAGATCATCATTTTGTTCATCATCCGAACGGTTCACCCGGTCTGGAAAAGTCGCCCGGCCGGTTTTTTGGTCTGGGCGGGGTTGCTGGTTGCCATGACGGCGGCGGCCTTGCCGTTTTTATCCATCGGCCGTTTCCTGGGTTTTGAAGCCTTGCCCGCAACCTTGCTGGCCGGCATGATCGGGGTTGCACTGCTCTACGGCATAATGGCTGAAACGACTAAGCGGGTATTTTTTGCAAAATTTAACCATTGATCCAATGATTGAATTGGATCGAATGTTCCGATTGAAACGAATGTTCCGATTAACGTGACCAACAGACGGACGCCCAAAATCGGCCCAATCCCCTCCTTCGCTGACGCCGTCTGCCGCAGGCGACTTTGTCGTCCGGAGGCTGAAGCTATTGCGGGCGGCGGAACCAATTAACAGCAATGACAAAAATCATCCGGCATGAGGAGGTTGGTCAACGGTTTCGGCAGCAAGGACCAGTAAATTGAACGTGGGAAAAAGTATTGCTAAAGAGAGGTCGTCATTACTAACCAATTGCAAAACCATGAAAAAAATCCTCGTCATTGAGGATCATCAAGCCGTGCGAGAAAACCTTGAAGAGATCCTCATGCTGGCCAATTATCAGGTTGTTTCCGCCGAGAACGGCAAGACCGGCGTGGAGACCGCCCTCAAAGAATTGCCAGATCTTATTTTGTGCGACGTCATGATGCCGGAGTTGGACGGTTACGGCGTACTGCATATCCTGAGCCGTACGCCCGCAACTGCCGATATCCCGTTTATATTCCTGACCGCCAAAGCTGATAAAGAAGATTTCAGGAAAGGGATGACCCTTGGCGCGGATGATTATATCCCCAAACCGTTCGATCACATTCAATTGCTGGCCACCATCGAAGCGCGCCTCAAGAAGAGCGAGCGGCTTAACCTGAAGGCGCAACCGGATCCCGGCGCTTCCCCGGCATTCGTTAACAAGTCGCTGGCCATGAAGGCCATCCAGAACCTGGCCGGCAACCGGGAGCTGCGGCGCTTCCGGAAACGGGATCCCATCTTCATGGAAGGCGATTACCCCCGCTGGTTATATTTCATTCAAAGCGGCAAGGTCAAATTGTTCAAGACCAATGACCGGGGTAAGGAGTTCATTACCAGGATCGTCGGGAAGGGGGAATTCATGGGCTATCTCTGCATCCTGAACGACACCCCGTACATCGAATCGGCTATGGCGGTTGATGAGTGTGAAATTGCCATGGTACCCAGGGAAGAATTTTCAGCATTGGTGTACAACAATAAGGACGTGGCCGTGATGTTCGTTCACCTCCTGACCAACCTGGTGGCCAATCAGGAAGAACTGCTGATCAACCTGGCCTACGATTCGGTGCGGAAAAGGGTTGCCAATACCCTGGTCCAGCTTTCGAACGGAAAAGAAGAAGAAATCCATTTATTGCGGGAGGACCTGGCTTCGCTGACCGGAACCGCCAAGGAAACCGTCATCCGGACCCTCTCCGATTTTAAAGACGAACAGTTGATTGATACCACAGAGCATAGCATTAAAATATTGAATTTTAAAAAATTGCAAAATATGCCGAACTGAACGGCCGTTGGGTTATCCAACCGGATCACAAGAAGATCAATCTGAAATCATTGGTGTTTGATTCCAAAATCCCTAACTATGACCAGCGAAGTAACATACAATCCGCCTTATGCCAAGGTGTCGGCTCCGCCCGGGCAGATTGCCGAATGGACGGAAGAAGTCCGCTACTGGAAACAGGAAGCGCATGCATTCCTCAGGTTGGCAGCCATCAGCAAACTGGCTTGCCGCTCCAGCGAACTAACTACCCTGGAAAAGGTAACCGCCGAGCTTAGCCACCTGGTGCATTCCGCTTTTCCAGACCTGGAAAAAGAACTTGACCAACTGAATCAATTGCCGGACGGCTCGGTTGAAACCGTTGATATGGACGGGAAGATCCATGCGAACCGGCGCACCTATCGCAAGCTCAAAGCCCGGCTACTGCCGTTTCTCACCCTGCTCATCAAAGCCGGGATCTGGTAGCGCCGGCAATTCAACGCTGAATACGGACCCCTTGCCCAACTGGCTTTGGAAGGTAATGGCGCCGTTCAGGATATTGACGTATCTTTTGACGATGTAAAGCCCAAGCCCTGTCCCCTGGACATTCCCGGCGTTGGCTGCGCGGAAAAACCGGGTAAACAGTTTGGGTTGATCGGTTTCCGGTATGCCGATCCCTTCGTCCCGGATGGTGATGGCAACACCGGCTGGAGAGATGCGTGTCAATACATGGACGATGGAATTTTCCGGAGAATATTTGACGGCGTTGGAGAGCAGGTTGATCAGGATGTTTTTCAACAGGCTGCCGTCCAGCAGGATATGTTCCGGACCTTCGTGGAAATATTCCACTACCTGCCCCGTTTTCAGCAGGTGATTCAATTCCAGGGAGACTTCCTCGACCAGTTCGCGCAGGTTGAGGTTGACCAGGTTGCTGGCGATCCGGCCGTTGTCGAGTTTGCCGAGGGAAAGGAATTCGCCGAGAATGGTGTTGAGGTTGTCAACGGATTGGCGGATCCTGGCAGCGTGTTTTTTGATGCTGGCGGTATCCTGCCGGTCTGCGTAGGATTCGATCAGGAAGGCGGAGGAGGCGATGGTGGTCAGCGGGGTGCGGAATTCGTGGCTGGCCATGCTGACAAACCTACTTTTCATCTCACCGAGCTCTTTTTCGCTTTCGAGCGCTTTTTCCATTTTTTCAATGGCATTTCGAAGGTCGGTAACATCCCGGGTCATGACGGCGATCTTTTCGATGGTGCCGTCCAGGTTGCGCAACGGATACGCGTCGACGGTGAAGAAGCGGCCGTCCCAGGTCCCCGGAATATTGAGGTCTCTGATCTCGGCGCCTTCGAAAACCTGGTCAAATTCGCACCGGATCTTTTCCCAATCCTCCTCCGGAAGTTGCGAGAACAGCCGGATCCCGGCCGGCTTTGCAACGGCGGATTCCACCAACTGGAGCGATTTGCCGCCGGAAAGGACGTACTGGTAATGGCGGTCGACAATGCTGAAGGAACCGACGCCGTAGCCTCTGATCAGCTGCTTCAATATTTTCTGGGAGGACAACAGTTCGATCTGGACCTGCTCTTTGGCCTGGATCTGCTCTTTCAGCTGAGCTACGGTCTCGTTCAGCGATGCCGTCCGTTTCCGGATCTTTTTTTCCAGGTCGGCGTTCAGGTCCCATATTTTGGCCAGGTCCCTGGCATGATTGATGGCATAGCGAATGGTCCGGGCCAGTTCATCGGGCGTAAATTGCCACTTGACCAGGAAGTCGGCTGCTCCGGTGGATTCGGCTTTGTTGAAAAGTTCACTGTCTTCCCGGTCGGTCAGCAGGATAAACGGGGAAGGGTGACCGCCGTCGAGGGCCCGGTGAATGAGCTGGAGCCCGTTCTGATCCCCGAGGCTGTAGTCAACAAAATAGACGTCGTGCCCGCGCCGGAGCATTGTCTGGATACCTTCCTGAAAAGTAGCGGCCCAACCGGTGGAAAAGCAACACCAGTTGGCCTGACCCAACATGTCGGAAATCCGGTTAAAATCCCCTTCCTCCGTAGAAACGACCAGAATGCGCACCTCCTTTTCCATGTCTATTTTGTTGGCATTTTTTTTTCGTTCAGATGGGCTGTCGCTCTTGCGGCCATTTCTTCCGGCGTCATGTGGTCGGACCACAGGATAAGGCGGTCCATGTCCAAAGGTTCGCATGTTGATTTGATTTTCTGGTAAACGCCAAAATCGGCTTCGGAAAAGGCGCGTTTTCGGGCAACCCGTTTCCTGACGGTGGATTCTTCCGCCCGGATCTCAATCCAGCAGACCGGAGCCTGACAAGCCTCGGCCAGTTGTTCAAATGGCGTTCGCAAGGCGGCCTTGAAAAAAGTGGCATCCACGACCACCGTATGCCCCGCCAGCAAACCCTTGCGCACTTCGGATTGCAAAGCCCGGTAAACGGCCTCTTTGTCGCCCGGATCGTAATGCCCCATACCGCCCATCCTGAACCGCATCTTGTCGCTGTTGAGGTGGACCGCTCCGATCTCCTCGGCCAGCCTGGTCGCAAAGGTGGTCTTTCCGGTACCCGGCAGGCCGGCGACGAGGATGAGGTTTTTTTGGTTGGGTGGTTCCATGGTTTTATGGTTTAATTGCTGGTGGTCCGTTGCAGGGTCGGCGAGTCGCCTTTACTACCTGACTTACGACTTACGACTTACAACTTACGACTTACCACTTACGACTTACCACTTACAACTTACAACTTACAACTAAAAAACGTATGCTCTGCAACCCAAACTCCTTACAAAGCTAAGGCCGATCGGAGGGGAATCAAATGATTTCTGTCATGCAAAGCCTGGCGAAATGATTAAAATCAGTGCCTGTACCAACCGGAATCCGCTCTTCTTACCCTGCAATCCAGTACCTTGTGCCTGGACCGTGAACCGCTGACCGTCCACCGTCCACCGTCCACCGTAAAAAATGAACTGGCACCTCCTCAATACCCGCGAAACAGCCGAATTGCTCGGCGCCCGCGCTTCCGGCCTGACCGCTGAGGAGGTAGCGGCGAGGGCTTTGCAATACGGTCCGAACCGGCTGGCAGAAAAGAAAAAGAGATCCCTGTGGAAGCTGTTTGCCGCCCAGTTCAGCAACGTGATGATCCTGATCCTGCTGGCGGCCGCGCTGATTTCCGGCCTGATCGGAGAAATGAAAGACACGCTGGTGATCCTGGTGATCGTTGGGCTCAACGCTGCGGTGGGTTTTATCCAGGAATACCGGGCGGAACAAGCCATGGAACTGCTGAAGAAGCTGGCGCCGGCCGTGGCCAGGGTGCGGAGAAGCGGGGCCGTTGTCCAACTCCCGGCTTCGGAGTTGGTTCCCGGCGACGTCGTGCTGTTGGAAGCGGGGGACCTGGTGCCCGCCGATATCCGGTTGACGGAGGCCCACGGGCTCAAAATAGACGAATCCTCCCTCACCGGCGAGTCGGTACCGGCTGCAAAGAACACCCGCGAGTTGAAAGAAGAGCACGCACCTTTGGGCGATCGCTCCAACATGGCGTACAAAACCACGCTGGTGACGACCGGCAGGGGAACCGGATTTGTGACGGCTACGGGGATGCACACGGAGATCGGCTCCATTGCCCTGATGCTCCAGGAATCGGAGTCGACGACACCCCTCCAGCGCCGGATGGCCGATTTCGGGAAAAAGCTTTCCTGGGTCATTCTGGGCATATGTGCGGTTCTGCTTGGGCTCGGCCTGCTGAAAGGCGAGGAGCCGATGAACATGCTGCTCACCGCCATATCGCTGGCCGTGGCGGCCATCCCGGAAGCCCTGCCGGCTGTGATCACGATCGCGCTGGCGCTCGGGGCGCGAAAGCTGGTGCGGAAAAACGCATTGATCCGGCGGCTGCCCGCGGTGGAAACGCTGGGGTCGGTCACGTATATCTGCACGGATAAAACCGGGACGCTGACCCTGAACCAGATGGAGGTCCGTGAGGTGTGGGTCCCGGACGCGGAAGCTATGCGACTCCTCCTGTTGATGACCCTCAACAACGACACCCAACCCGGTCAGGACGGCCATCTTTCAGGCGACCCGACCGAAGTGGCGTTATTGCAATTTGCCGGGGACCAGCCGATGCACAGCACTGATTGGCCGGCAAAATACCCAAGGGTAGGGGAGGCTCCGTTCGATGCAGACCGGAAGATGATGACGACGGTCCACCGGTCTCCGGAAGGCGGTTACCTCGTGGCGGTCAAAGGGGCTATGGAGGCCGTGCTGGACCGGTGTGCCGATACGGACCGGGAAAGGATCCTGTCGAAAGGAGAGCAAATGGCCGCTCAAGGCATGCGGGTACTGGCGTTCGGGTATAAAACCCTGTCCGACCTTCCCGACGGCGACGATCACCTGGAAGAAGATCTCCGTTTCTGTGGTCTGGCCGGCCTGATCGATCCGCCCCGCCCGGAAGTGGCCAAAGCCGTGGCGGAATGCCGGGAAGCGGGCATCATTCCGGTCATGATCACGGGCGACCACCCGGTAACGGCCCGTGCAATCGCCAAAGAGATCGGCCTGCTGACCGCGGAATCCGACCTGCTGGTGACGGGAGCAGAACTGGATAAGATGCCGCGTGAAGCCTTTGAACAGCAAGTCCTGCGGATCCGGGTATACGCCCGCGTATCGCCGCGCCAGAAGCTGGACATCGTGAAGGCGTTACAAGCCCAGGGGCAATACATCGCCATGACCGGCGACGGGGTCAATGACGCACCCGCCCTGCGCACTTCGGATATCGGGGTGGCCATGGGCATCACCGGCACGGACGTTTCCAAGGAAGCCGCCCACCTCATTCTCCTCGACGACGACTTCGGCACCATCGTCAAGGCCGTCCGCGAAGGCCGCCGCATCTATGACAATATCCGCAAGTTCATCCGATATATCATGACCGGCAACAGCGGCGAGCTTTGGGTCATTCTATTGGCCCCGCTGGCAGGATTGCCGATCCCGTTACTGCCCATCCAGATCCTCTGGGTCAACCTGGTCACTGACGGATTGCCCGGTCTGGCACTGGCCGGCGAGCGCGCCGAACGGGACGTCATGTCGCGGCCTCCGCGCCCGCCGGGCGAGAGCCTTTTCGCCCGCGGCCTGGGCCGGCATATCCTGTGGGTCGGCCTGCTGATGGGGGCCGTATGCCTCGGGGTGCAAGCCTGGGCCATCCACACCGGTAATCCGCGGTGGCAGACCATGGTCTTCACGGTGCTCACCTTCAGCCAGATGGGGCACGTGCTGGCCGTGCGCAGCGAGCGGTTCTTCCTGTTCCGGCAAGGCTTCTTTTCCAATCCGGCGCTGATGGGCTCCGTCCTCCTCACCGCAGCCCTGCAACTGGCCATCATCTACGTGCCGTTCTTGCAGGGTATCTTCTCCACCCAGGCGCTGACCTTGACGGAGCTGGCGATCTGTTTGGTTGTTTCTTCGGTGGTGTTTCATGGGGTGGAGGGGGAGAAGTGGGTGCGGGGGTGAGCCGCTGAGATTGTTCAAAACAGTGTTTTCACGCAAAGACGCAAAGACGCAAAGATCTGATTTTTATCAAGCTGCGCATGCTAAAAATCCGGTTGACACAAAATTCTGAACGGTCCCGAGTCGCTCAACTCCCCGCCTTTTCCCCCTCATCCGGCTTATTCCCTGCATTCCGGATCCGGATCACTTTTTGCAGCATGTCAAACCAGAATGGGGCGCCGAGTGAAACGGCCAGTGCGGTGACGATCCAGCCGAAAATCTTGTACAGGTAGAACCGCCAGGCTTTCTGTCCGCCGTCCTGAGCTGCCTTGAGCTGGGCTGAAAGCGGGCTCTGCCAACCCAAGCCCAGCGGCGTGGGTACGTTTTGGATCTCGTTGTACAGGAGGGAGTCCACCAGGCCTTTGAGCCGGGAAACTTCAGCGGTATCCGCAACGGCAGACGTATCCGCGCCGGCGGTATAGACGCTGATCTTGTCCTCGTTGACGAAATTTTCAGCCAGGCTGAGCAATTCCTGCCGCGCCTGCGGGTTGGAGGTCAGGTTGCTGTAGATCTTGAAGGTGTCGGCATCGAAGCTGATGGCGATGACCAACCCGATGATCAGCAGGATGAACTGGACGCTGCGCTTGTACCAGCCGGTGGCGCGGTCCATGATCTCGTTGTATTGCTTTTTGAAATTGGCTTTGGCCTTTTCAACCGCATCCTCGATATTTTCTGCGGTGGCCTTTATTTTTTCCTTGGCGGCACTGACCTCGTCGTCCAGCAGATCCTCCAGCGTGGCAAAGCCCCTTGCGCCTGTACCGCCGCCGCGGGTAGCCGGCGTTTTGGTGGAACTGTAGATGACCGCCAGGTTGTTGCGCATATCGCTTTGTTTCATTTTGGTCAGCATGCCGCCGGTGTTGGCGGGCGCCGGTTTTGCCGGTTGGCCCTCCGTGCCGGTCAGGCTTTCGAGGCCGCCGCGAGCGCCCGTGGCAGCGGCAGGCGCGGCTTCCTCCTCAGAGGACATCAGGTCATTGATGATGGACGTGACCTGGTCCGCAGAGAGGTAGGAGGGCAGTTGCTTCAACCACAAAAAACGGCCGCTGTATTTGCGGTAGACCTTGCTGTTGAGAATTTTGTCCTTAAATTCCTGAACGGCTTTACTGTTGGCGATCCTGTCGGCAGCTTCGTCATTATCGATTTCCAGCAGTTTGGCGAGCGCTTTAAGGAGGATCTTGCCGCGCAACCCCATGACGGAGGCGATCAATTCCTGAACGGTCGTGGCCAGGAGGCTCAGCAATAAGAAGATGAAGATGAGACCGATGACGATTTCAAGGGTTTCCATAGGTGCTTATTTGGATTTTGAATTGGTTTAGAGCTTGTTTGGACTTTAGTAACTGGTCTGCAAATGTCACTTTTCCGCTTATGCTGCGTTGCAGAACCGGGCTTCATAGCTTAGGCTATGATCCCGAACCTGCGCCTTGCCTAAGCGAAAAATTGACTATTTTCGACATAGCGACCAAAATCCAAACAAGCTCTTAATGACTTTTATGCGGATGAAGATATAAATATTGCCTCAAAAGCAATTGAAATTCGCCAAAAAATAAAACCTGTTTTTCTCGGCAACCCAAAGCTGCGGCTGTAACTTTAAGCCAATTAAATCCAAACCGATGAAAGAAAAATCCGCCTATTACTACCTGAAATTGTATACGTTCACCCTGCTGTTTATCACGCTTTCCTTTTTTCTGCTGTATTACGCCCGGTTGCTGCTCATTCCCATGAGTTTTGCCTTCCTGATCTGTTTTATCTATTATCCGGTCGGGATCCGTATCGAGAAGCGGGCCGGCAGGGGGCCGGCTATTGCGGTTTGCCTGGTGCTGCTGACCCTTTTCGGCATATTGCTTTTTCTGTTGTTATCGAACAGCATATCGGTCGTCCAGGAAAAGTTTGCGGAATCGGGCGACAAGGTGACAACCCTGGGTGAAAACCTGTTGAGGAACCTCGGTTCCATGGTCCATATCAGCCCGGAGCAGCAGGAAACCCTGATCCAGCGCACTTACGAAAATCTGTTGCAAGGCACCTTCCCGTTTATCCGGGATACCATTTCGCTTTCCGCGGGCACGTTGGCCATTCTCCTGATCATCCCGGTATTCGTATCCCTTATCTACTACTACCGGGAGATCCTGGTGAAATTCACCCTGATGATCGTACCGGAAAATGACGTCGCCGGATTCAAAGCCACCATCCACGAAACGACCACCACCTATTTCAAATTCGCGAAAGGTATGGCGCTGGTCTACCTCATTGTCGGCGCGCTGAATTCCATCGGGTTCCTGCTGATCGGTTTGCCGAACGCCGTTTATTTCGGCGTCCTGGCGGCCGTGCTGACCTTTTTTCCCTACGTCGGCATCATGATCGGCGGGGCAGCGGCGGTCCTGGTGGCCTGGACGACCTATGACTCGCTCTTCTACCCCGCCGCAGTTGTCGCCATCCTCGCTATCGTGCAATACCTGGAGGCCAATGTCATCTTCCCGTTTGCCGTGGGCGCCCAGCTCAAGATCAATCCGCTGGCCACCCTCATCGCCATCATTGTCGGCGGCATTGTCTGGGGCGGCGCGGGGATTGTCCTGTTCGTACCGCTGGCTGCCATCCTCAAGATACTGGCCGACCGGATTGAAGCGTTGAAGCCGTTGGGCGTGCTGCTCGGACCGGAGGGTTAGTTGTCAGTTCCCGTTTTTTCCCCGTTTGGGTGTTTCCTTTTTCTCAACAGGAGCCTTGGTATCCGATCTTGTCCTCTGCGGGGGAGTTTTGGCTGCTGTTCCGGTTTTTTCAGGTTGGTTTTTTTCCCATTTCTGCCGGTGGAAATCCTGAGCCTTGTCCACTTTGGGGATCTCTTTGGTCTTGGGGACCGTCCGGGGGCGGGTTTCCTTTACCGGCGGATTGACCGTTTTGGCGGGCTCATTTTTCTTTCTGGTGACCGGCGGTTTCGCGGTTTCCGGCGCCGTGGTACGCGGCCGTTCTGCCGGCTGTTTTGGGGAAACGGTCTTACCCGCAGGTTCCGTCTGGCGGATGGCCCTGGGCGCCTCCTTGGCCAGATCCGGGTATTTCCGGGTATTCTTATCGAGGTATTCCCGCTGCGTCAGTTGTTTGTCGGCATGGGAGCGGTTGTAGTCCTCCCGGGATCTTTCGAATTGGCCGAATTCTTTGAACTTGCTCCTGTCCCTGCGGGCTTTGTCCAACCAATCATCCGTGATCACATCCCGGTTTTGCTTGCGCCAGGTGTTGACGCTGACGGTAATGCTGCCGCCGGACCTGGGGTGATAGTAGTAGAAATCGGCAAAATGGGCGGACAGGCCGGGGTACCTGTAGTGGTGGACCGGATAGTGGAAATACCAGTTGGTGAAGTAGAACGACGGAAGGTCGATGATGACCACGGTATTGCCCGGACCGGTGTAAAATCCCCATTCGTACCAAAGCGGGTAGCGGCGCCAACGCGGATATACGTACCAGGAAGGGTAGCCGAACCAATAGGGGTAGTGGTAATAATAGTGGTGTTCCACAACGGCAGGTTCGGCTTCGTCGTAATCGTAGTATTCGTCGTCGTACGAATATTCTTTGGAAAACTCATTGGCGGTATTGACCAATTCGGCGCGTGCCTCCGGGTCATTGTCCAGGCTGGTTTTCCAGTCTTCCAGCTCCCTGGCGTGCTCGCGGGCGGCGACGAGGTTAAGACTGTCCAGCTGCCCGGTCAGCCATTCCGGTTCGCGGCGGTAGAGGTCGCCGACCATGACGGTCAACCGGATATTGCCGGTCAGGAGGGTCAGGACCTCGGGCAGGTCGACCAGTTGTTGAAACGCAGTCTGCGCTTTGGGCGGGTATTCCCGGATCAGTGAATTGAAAGCGCTTTCCGACTGGTCCATCAGTTTATGCATGCTGTGGAGCAGGTCGTAATAATCCACCTGGGCCATCCGGGCCGTCTGGCGGATCTCTTCCGGATAATCAGCCAGGATCCTGTTCAGTTGTTCAGGCGGTTCGGCGCCGGCAGCCAGCCGGTTGATCAGGTCGGGGTACCGGGTGAGATCCCAGAGTTTTTCCTGTGTTTCCCGGGGATAGCCTTCCATCAGAGCGGTGAATGCGTTGCTGGTGTTGGACTGCATGGTTTCCATTTTGACCAGGACCTCGGGATAGAGCGACGCCTCCAGGATGGCCATGCGGGTCGATTCCGGGTAAAGCACGAGGGCGTCTACCGTGTTTTTTTCTTCCTCCAGGATCTGGTTCAGCAGATCCTGTCCGGATTGCGCCCAGGCAACCGTTCCGGTCAGCAGGAAGCAGATAAAAAGGATTCGCGTTTTCATAACTTTTATTTTAATTCAAATGAATTCATACGGCCTTTGCCGATTTCGTCCGGATCATTCAAAAAAATGACGGACGTAGGCGACCTTCTGGTTCAGCGTCATGGAATCGGCTGTTTCCACACCCCTGAGCCGTGCGTGCATCTGCGTGTGATCGTCCTTGATGAGGTTGACCAAACCGGCTTTTGCTTCTCCGGGGCCGAAGATCAAAACCTCGTCCGTCTCTTGAATGGCGTGCAAAATCTTATGGAAGTATGCCTCTTCCTGGTGCTTGCGGCGGTTCAATTGTTTGCTTTCAGATACAGCGTCCATCGGCCCCCAGGGCGTGCCGCCGGTACGGGAACCGCCTTTGACGCTGCCGGTTTGCACGCCCGACCGGATTTTGTGGACCTTGGGGTCCTCCCTGTCGGTCATGTCGACAATTACCGCTTCTTTATAGTCGAGCCAAATGCCGGTTAGCTTTTTCATATGTCGGATATTTTGGATTTGCGAATTAGCGTACAATGAGTACCGGAATGTCTTCCGCCAGGGTAACCAGTTTTTCCGCAACGCTGCCGAGCTGGAGTTCGTGCGCATCTGCGTGCCCCTTGGCGCCCATAATGATGAGGTCGGCTTTATTTTTCACGGCCCACTCAAGGATATGCGCTGCGACGTTTCGTTGGTTGTTGAATACAATAGCCGGGTTGAACCGGTCTGTTTTGACCTTTTTTTGGGTGCACATCCGGTCAAAGACCCCGCGCAATTTGTCCGGCCAGTCCTGTTGTTGGTCAAAAGCCGGATCGGCAACATGGATCCAGGAGACTTTGATGTCTGGTTGCCCGCCCCAGACCGAGCAGGCCAGTTGCAGGGCGGAAAATGAAGGCTCCGAAAAGTCAACCGGAACGAGGATATGGCGAAATTCAGGTCGGGAATGCTCCGGGAAGAAGAATACCGAACTCATCACCCTGCGGGCCATCATGCGTGCGGTAACGCCCGATCCGGCCTGACATCTTTTTTTGCCCAGCAGCAGCAGGTCTGCTTCCAGTTCTTCCGTCTTTTCGATCACAGCCCTCAGCGGATCTCCCTCCTTCACTTCGACGATGATTTCGGGCCGATACGCGGTTTTGAAATGGCGCTTGATCGCCTTATGGATTTTTTCTCTGACCATCCCGACCGGGCTGGCCACCGGTGACAGTACTTGCGGGTTTATCATTCCGGGCGCCTGGTGCCCAAAAGATTCCGGAATGACATGCAGAAAATAGACCCGCCGAAGCTTCAGCATATCGGCGAAATACCCGGCAAACCGGAAAAGGCACTTGTCGCAAGCGCTCATATCCAGGGCAACGATCAGGTTTTGCAGCGGTTTCATTGGCACGGCGGTTTTTCAATTGGTTCGATTGTTCCGCCACGCCGCGGCGTGGTCGATTGATTCGATTATGGTGTCCGTCGGTTGGTCAACTTAATCGGAACATTCGAATCATTCCAACAATCGATTCAATTTTTCAATTCCTCAATTCCTCAGTTCTTCAATTCTTCAATTCTTCAGTTCTTCAATTCCTCCCCGCCTGCCGGTCGGCAGGAGTTCCTCCCTTTTCACCTCACCACCAGGATCGGCGTTTCCTTACACCGCTCGATCATGGACTCCGTCACACTGCTGAAAAACAGGTTGTTGAAGGCGGAATGCCCGGTAGCGCCCATGATGATGAGGTCGAATCCGTGGGTCTGGGCGTATTCGGCGATATGCCTTGGAATATTGGCGTAGGTGTCTTCGATGAATTCCTCCTTAACGCCTTCTTCTGCGATCCGGTTTTTCTGCATGAAGCTGATCTGGGATTCCCGGGCGGTCTGCATGAGCAGTTTGGAGAAACGAGGGTCGTTGAATTCAGGTGCGTAGTAAACGGCAGCGGGCTGAGGTACGATATGAACCGTTGTGACGGTCACATCGGGCAGGTTTTTTTTAAGGTCTGTCGCTACCCGCAGGGCCCTGGATGAATTATCGGAAAAATCTACCGGTACCATGATCCGGCGGATGGACGGGCGGGTGTTCTCGGGTACGAAAAGGACATTGCACGGGGCATTTCGCGCTACTCTTCTAACGGCAATGCCCGCTCCCTTGTTCACTTTTTTGTTCCCGGCAATCAGCAATTCAACGTTCTTGACATCCACCCAATGGATCATCTTCTGGTAGGGTTTGCCTTCTACCACATCGACAAATTGCTCAACGCCGGAAGGTTCGCCAAAATGAGCTTCAACCTCTTTTTTGAGCCGGTCCCTGATCTGTTCGTCCACCGGCAGGACAGGCTGCAGGATCTGCCGGAGTTCTTCGTCCATTTCCCCGGGTTGCGTAAAATCCGGGATGATGTGGAGGAAGTATATTTTTTCCATTTGGAATGGCCTGGAAAGGTAGCCGGAAAAGGTGAGCAAAGCCTCGTCATTCGGTGTAAGATCGAGGGCGGCCATGGCTGTTTTGAACGTCGTCATCTTCCTGGTATTGAGGGGGTAATGAAAATTGAGTCAAAAGTCCTTCACCTTCCAAAAATCGCCTGTTAAAAGGACTTTTGAAAGAGCCGGGGTCACTGGTTGGGATGATCTGGATCAGTTTTGGGGAATCGAGGAATCGAGGAACTGAGGAACTGAGGAATCGAGGAACTGAGGAACTACCTCCTTCGCTCTTGATGAGCTACGGCGGTCGGGGGAGGAATTGAGGAATCGAGGAAGTGAGGAATCGGATGGTGCGGCCCGGGATTGTGCAAAATAGTGTTCTTGCGCAAAGACGCAAAGCTTTGATTTTCATCACACTGCGTGTGTTGAAAATCCGGTTGACACAAAATTCTGAACCGTCTCTTTTAGTTGGCAGTTGGCAGTCGCCAGTGTCCAGAGACCAGCATCCACCACGCCTCAGCGTGGTGACCACCCTCACCCCCTCTCATGACCGTAATCAGTGCATTTTCGACCTATTTATCTGCAACTTGCACCTGAAAACCATTCGCCATGATCTGGTTTCTATCCATACTTGCCGGCTTGCTTTTCCTGATCATCCTTCTGCTCTGGCTGCCGCTGCAAATTGAGATCGCCACTGAAAAAGAGATCTACGAGGCAAAATGGTCCGGTCTACTCCGTTTCAGGGCGGTGCCGGCCGATGAAAAATGGCGCTGGTTTATCCGGGTTCTCTTCTGGGAAATGGAATTGGGCCGGGATCAAGCACGCGTCGAAACAGAGAGAAAACCCGAACCCCAAAAAACCAAAAAAAAGAAAAAAGGATCCTTTTCCATACAACAAGGGATCCAGATCGCCAGAGGCATGTTATCCGCTATCCGGGTCAAACGATTCCGGATCGATTGGGATTCAGATGATTATGTGGTCAATGCCTGGCTTTATCCCTTGTTCCACCATCATCAGCCGGGGCAAATACAGGGTCCGCATCAATTTCCTCGGTCGCCAGGAGGCCTCAATCCTGCTGCAAGCAAGGCCCCTTCGTTTGGGATGGGCTTTTTTGCGGTCATTTTTTCATACTAAAAGAAATAAGCCATGAAAACGACCAATGTAGATGAAGTACTGTCCAAAGTGACGGAATTCCTTAAAACCGAAGCAAGAACGGAAACGGTTGTCGGCAACGAATTCAAACTCGGCGAATTCACCTGCGTACCGGTGATCAGGGTAGGCCTGGGATTCGGTTATGGCGGCGGTGAAGGGGAAGATGCAAAACACGCCCATGGCGAGGGATCGGGCGCCGGCGCCGGTATCGGCGTTGATCCGCTGGGATTTCTGGTCACCAAAGGAAGTGAAATTTCTTTTGTTCCGACCAGGGTAAGCAAGGGGTTATCGGCCGCCTTTGAAAAAATGCCGGATGTCCTCGAAAAATTTCTCGCCGCAAAAGAAACCGAACACGTTGTTGCAAATTAAAACGGTCTCGCAGAAGCGTAACCCAGCTCTCTTTCTAAATGAACCGTTGTAATTTAAGCTTGTTCGAACCGGCCTCTCTTTGGGGCCGGTTTCTTATTGGGGGCCGGTCAGCAAAACTAAAAAAAACGGAAGCCGCACCAGCGGCTTCCGAAATATAACCTAACGTATGGAAGATTGAAAAAAAATCACCGTCGCGGTTACTATTTCGTGAATAACATGACACGATATTTTTGGTTAAACAATATGATTTCGGCCTTCCACGATGGGGGAGAACCGCCTACAAAATTAAAGGCCGGCCCCCTGGATCGAAATGATACCGATCAATTGCCGGGTTGACCTTGGTCAGGAAATGGGATTTTGGTTTATGGTTGTTTATGTTGGTTCCGCCCCTGAGTGTCCTGAGTGGTCAAACCCAGCTTATCAATCCGCCTACGCGCAGGCTTACCCCGGCTTAATAATCTGCCGCCCCTGAGTGTCCTGAGTGTCCTGAGTGGTCAAACCCAGCTTATCAATCCGCCTACGCGCAGGCTTACCCCGGCTTAATAATCTGCCGCCCCTGAGTGTCCTGAGTGTCCTGAGTGGTCAAACCCAGCTTATCAATCCGCCTACGCACAGGCTTACCCCGGCTTAATAATCGGCAATAATCTGCCGCCCCTGAGTGTCCTGAGTGCCCTGAGTGGTCAAACCCAGCTTATCAATCCGCCTACGCGCAGGCCTACGGCTTAATAATCTGCCGCCCCTGAGTTACCTGAGTGCCCTGGTGGTGGTCAAACCCAGCTTATCAATCCGCCTGCCGCCCTGAGTGGAGTTCCTGAGTGGTCAAACCCCGCTTATCAATCCGCCTACGCGCATACCCCGGCTTAATAATCTGCCGCCCTGAGTGTCCTGGTGGTACCCAGCTTATCAATCCGCCTACGCGCAGGCTTACCCCGGCTTAATAATCTGCCGCCCCTGAGTGTCCTGAGTGCCCTGAGTGGTAACCCCCAAAAAACAAAATACAAAATGACCACAATCACCCCACCCAAAAACCACCGTCATCTCCACCCATCCCGGTTTTATGTATCTTACCTGCGATCCCATCCCCATTATGGAAATTCAGCCGGCCGTTCCCGAAAAGCCCTTTCAAAATCCAATCCCGTTGAACCCAGTCTACCGTCCACCGTCAACCGTCCACCGTCCACCGTCCACCGTCAAACCATGAACCAAAACCAAATCCAACAGATCATCCACAACCACGCCTTTCCGGGAGGTCAAGGTCCTGCCGAGCTGGTCCAGACCCTCATTTCCTGGGTGATCCTGACGCCGCAATACGCCTTCAAGGTCAAAAAGCCCGTCCAATTTCCCTTTCTGGATTTTTCTACGTTGGAAAAACGACGGGAATTTTGTCAGGCCGAGGTCGGTTGAACAATCGCCTGACCGAAGGGATCTACCTGGGCGTCCTCCCGGTCAGGTTATCCGGAGCTGCCTGCCGGATCGGCGGAACGGAGGGGGAAATAACGGATTACGCCGTGCAGATGGTTCGCCTGGATAACCGGCGCCAGATGAGCCGCCTGCTCCGTTCGGGCGGCGTCACACCGGAGGATATGCAGCAACTTGCCCGCCAACTGGCCGTCTTTCACACCTTCACCGATAAAGTTCGCACGCCGTTTGACAAGGCCGCCGCACAGACCGATTTCGAGGATATTCCTCAAGGTCAGGAGAACGGTGGAGGTCCGTTTGGCCGGCCTGCAGCTGAGTTGCTCGACCGGGCCGTTACTTTTTCCGACCGGTTTCTGGACGCCCATGCCGACCGCCTGGAACAAAGGATCCGCTCCGGGTTATTCCTGGACGGTCACGGCGATCTCCATTCCAACAACATCTTTCTGCTTGATGAACCCGTTATATTCGACTGCATTGAATTCAATGAACACCTCCGCCGGGTCGATGCCCTCAACGAGGTAGCCTTCCTCTGCATGGACCTCAATTTCTACGGCCGCGACGACCTGGAATCGATCTTTCTGGACGCCTATTCCAGCGAATTCCCCGCTGTCCGCAACGATGCCGACAAGGATATCCTCCTCTATTTCAAACTATACCGGGCCAATGTCCGCGCGAAGGTCCACCTGTTGAACGAAGAATGGACAACCGCCGGCAAGTATCTTGAGCTGATGAGGCAATACCTGGATGAAGCTGCTTTTCATTTTGAATTCTGCATTTATCCTGCTACA
This sequence comes from Lewinellaceae bacterium, assembly GCA_020636325.1. Classification (GTDB taxonomy): domain Bacteria; phylum Bacteroidota; class Bacteroidia; order Chitinophagales; family Saprospiraceae; genus JACJYC01. The sequence goes on along the minus strand of JACJYC010000011.1, from coordinate 61,615 downwards.
TTTGAAGCATTGACCAACTTTACAAAACGATTGACCATGACCCGCCTTTTTTGGTGTTTTTACCCATCTTTTTTTTCGTTGCATATTGGGTGACCACAAGGTTGCCAGGGTTGGGCAACCACAAGGGATTGCCAGGGGTTATTGGGCGACCACAAAGGATTTTTCGTTGCATATTGGGTTGGGCAACCACAAGGGATTGCCAGGGTTGGGCCAACCACAAGGGATTGCAAACCAGAGTTGGGCAACCAACAAGGATCAAGGGAAGGGGGCAGCAACCACAAGGGATTTGCCAGGGTTGGGCAACCACGAGGATTGCCCTTACGATGCTGCTGTTGGTATTGGCGGGTTCCGGGGTTTTGGGCAGGTCTCCCTGCCGCGGATCTTCTCCGACCATATGGTGTTGCAGCGCGATCAGCCGATCCTGGTCTGGGGTTGGGCGGCGCCCAAAGAGAAAGTGACCGTCATGTGGAAGGACGAGTCATACACCGTAAAAGCCGGAAGGGACGGCTCCTGGCGGGTCGATCTGCCGAAAGGCCCTGCAGGCGGTCCGTTTGAGCTGTCGGTTGCCGGCAAAAACAGAAGATCCTGTTCAAGGACGTGCTGGTCGGAGAGGTCTGGATCTGTTCCGGCCAGTCGAATATGGAATGGCGGCTCTCCAATGTCAACAACGCCGAAGCGGAGGTGGCCGCAGCCAAATACCCGATGATCCGGTTGATCACCTTGCCGCATGTCACGGAACCCTCGCCGGTGAAGGATTTCCCGCGCGGCGAATGGCAGGTCTGTACTCCGCAAACCGCCGAACCATTCTCGGCTGTAGGTTATTTCTTCGGGCGCAAACTGTTTCAGGAATTGAATGTGCCCATCGGGTTGATCAATACCAATTGGGGCGGCACGGAGGTGGAAACCTGGATCAGCGAGGATTCGATCCGGCAGATCCCGGTCTTTGCCAAGGAACTGGAAGCCACCCGGCAAATGGATTTTGAAAAGATGAATGCCGACCGCAAAGCCCGGTTGGAAGCGGCTCTTAACCAGGCCGGTCCGGTGGAAAACATCCCGAAAGGCAGCATGGCAAAATGGGAAGGCCCCGATCTGGATGCCGGCAAATGGGGAAAAATGACCCTGCTGAAGCTTTGGGAACAAGCCGGATTGGAAGGGCTCAACGGCGTGGTCTGGTTCCGCTTCGAACTGGATCTGCCGGCCGATGCCGCGGGGCAAACGGCCACCCTGAGCCTGGGCCCCATTGACGACAGCGACATCACCTGGCTCAACGGCCGGGAAGTGGGCCGGACCGACAACAAATACAACGAACCGCGCCTGTACAAGATCTCCGCCGGTGTACTGAAGGCCGGCAGGAACGTGATTGCCGTCCGGGTGGAGGATTACCAGGGTGGGGGAGGCCTGTACGGCGATCCCAAGGCCATGTACCTCGAAACCGGCGGCAAAGTCCTACCCGCTGGCCGGCGAATGGCGCTACCGCATCAGCCCGGTCGACTTCCAGGTGGAAACCGCCGCCATGAACCCCAACAACCGGGTAAGCCTGCTTTTCAACAGCATGATCAACCTGTTGATCCCCTACGCGCTGCAGGGCGCCATCTGGTACCAGGGGAGTCGAATGCAGGGCGAGCCTATCAATACCGCCGCATCTTCCCCATGATGATCCGCGACTGGCGCAGCCGCTGGGGCCGCGAGATGCCCTTCTACTGGGTGCAGCTCGCCAATTTCGCGGCCCTGAAAGATCCGCCCGCCGCCAGCGAATGGGCCGAACTGCGGGAAGCCCAGTCCATGACCCTGTCGCTGCCCAATACCGGCCAGGCCCTCGCCATCGACATTGGTGAGGCCGCCGACATCCACCCGCGCAACAAGCAGGATGTGGGGCTGCGTCTCGCCCTGCTGGCCCTGAACCGCACCTACGGCAAAAGGCCGTTGTTGACAGCGGTCCGACCTCAAAATGTGGAATTCAAGGGCCGCGAGGTCGTCCTCACCTTCGACCACGCGGAAGGCATGCACGCCAAAGGCCGTTACGGCTACCCCAAAGGCTTCACGATCGCCGGCGAGGATCAGGTCTTCCACTGGGCGCCCGCCCGCATCGACGGCAACCGGATCATCGTCTGGCACCCGGACATTGGTAGCCCTAAGGCCGTCCGCTACGCCTGGGCCGACAACCCGGACGACGCGAATGTATACAATGGCGCGGGTTTGCCGATGGGGCCTTTTCGGACGGATGGGTGGTTGGGGGTGACGGCGGGTAGGGAGTGAGGGAATAACCAAATCATCTGGTTTGTAAAAGATAGTAATTTAGCGTGATATTTTTAAAAAATCAAAAGAAATTCAGAGATTAGCGTATTAATGGCAGATTTTAGGGGCTCTGCCATCGCTGGTTTTATTATTAAAAATAAGTTGGATTGCAGAAGATTAATGTTTTATTGAACAGTTAGATGTAAATAAATTAGAAATGAATAATAATAGATTAATATTTTTAATTTATTTTCTTGAATTATTTGCTATTTTTATCGCCTGGACGGGCAACCAATACCGCATGGATTCAATATTATTGTATTGAGGACGGTTTGTCTCAAAGTTATGTGTTCTGCATACTCCAGGATAGTAATGGATTAATGTGGTTTTGGTACTGAAGACGGTTTGAATAAGTTTGATGGTTATACTTTTTTTCGGTATATAATCATCAACAAAATGATACGAGTAGTCTAAGCGACAATAACATCAGCGCATTAGCGGAAGATGAACGTGGCCAACTTTGGATAGGGACTGCCTTTGGAGGTTTGAATTGTTTTGATCCAAATACAGAGACCTTCCGGCGGTGGCAACATGATCCCGAAAACCCTGGGAGTCTTTCCAGCAATAAAGTGACTTCAATAACTACTGGAAAAAACGGAGAAATTTGGGTGGGGACTTGGATGGATGGTTTGAATTATCTTGATCCTTATGATGGTACGATTTGTCAATATTCCTATTCCCCTGACAATTCAACAGGATTGAGCAGCAATACCATCAATGCTCTCGCCCTGGATAAAGATGGAAAACTTTGGATAGCAACTACGAATGGATTAAATTGTCTGGACACTAAGACCGGAGTTTTTAAAAGGTTTTTAAATGACCCCAATGATGATTCTTCCATTTCTTTTTAAAAATGTGCGTTCACTCCTGATAGATAATGAAGGTGTATTATGGATCGGAGGAATTTCTGGATAGATATGATCCGGATCAAAACAGGTTTATTCATTTTCTCCAGAAAACAAAATATACGTCGAATTCACTAATGACCGTTATTACGACAATCAAAGAAGGCCCGGACAATAATTTTTGGTTGGATAACTTTAGCGGAGAGTTGGTGCTTTTGATCCAGAAATCGATAAAATTGTACAGCATATTCCACTTTTGATGGATGGCCAACCCCAAGTGATAAATTTCCCATTTACCAATTAGAGGTTGACAGAGGGAGGAGTTTGGGTTGGAACCAGAAGGTGTCTGTTTAGATATGATCCTAATTACAATCAATTCCACCATTATGGGGCAAAATATGGAGACCCGCATGCCTTGCCGGAAGAAACTGTTTGGAGTTTCTTTGAAGATCAGTTTGGTATTTTATGGGTAAAAAACCCGTACTCAGGTTGTTCCATTAGATTTGAAAACCGGTGTCCTGCCTGATTCCTGTATTTCACCAATGTCAAAAAAGAAATAATTAACAATTTTGGGATGGGAATCTTTGAAGATAATAAGAAAAGAATATGGATTTGTGGAGGAAAAGGACTTTTTTTATTTGACGCGGATAGAAATGCGGTAAATGAATATTTTCCAGGACCGAAATTTAAAAACCAAGTAAAAAATCCTACAGCATGGCGGCCATACCTAAGAAAAAGACGGTACATTCTGGATGAGAACCGAGTTAGGTTTAACTTTGTTTGACCCGGAAGTTGGTGTTAAAAAATATTTTGGACATGACCCCAATGACCCGAACAGCCTTGGCCCATATAATATTACCCATTTTCTTGAAGATAGTCAGGGTTACCTTTGGCTTGGCACATTGGGCGAATTAATGCGTTTTGATCCAACAGCCGGCACTTTTTTCATTATTCCCTGATCAGAATAATCCAAATAGCTTGAGCTATGGTCTTATACACGCTATTCTTGAAGATCAAAACGGACAGATTTGGGTTACAACCCCGAATGGGGTAAACCTTCTGGATCGAAAATCCGATTCTTTTTCCAAATTCATGTAAAGGATGGTTTACCTAATGAGTACGTTTATGGGATTTTAGAAGATGATTGCGGAAGGCTTTGGATGAGTACAAATAAAGGAATTTCTTGTTATGATCCTGCTGTTAGGAAATTCGGAACTTTACCGTTGAAGATGGATTACAAAGTAATGAATTTAACGATGATTCTTACTACAAGAGCCCTAGAACAGGGGAGTTTTTTTTTTTGGCGGCATCAACGGATTTACGGTTTTCACCCGGATAGTATTAAAGAAAATAAAGTGTTACCCAAAGTGGTAATCGCCAATTGTCAGTATTTGGAAAAGGAAAAGGATGGGAAGAGTTTTAAATTGAAAAATATCAAAGGAATTAATATAAAAAATATGTGCGACTAAAATATTGGCAAAATAAACTCATTCTTTTTTGAGTTCGCCAGTTTAAGCTATGGAAAGCCTTCTTTAATAAATATATGTACCAGTTAGAAGGAGTCATCAGAGTTGGGTTGATTTGGGTAATAAACGGCAGGTCTCTTTCACAAATCTTCCTTACGGTAATTATGTACTCCGCGTAAGAGGCTCAAACGGCGACGGCTTCTGGAACGAAATCCCCACCGAATTAAAAATCACAATTACGCCTCCCTGGTATTGGTCCTGGCCGACTAAAATTCTGTATGGATTGATCCTGGGAGCTGTTCTATACGGAATTTATCGCTTCCAGCTCAAGCGCCGGCTGGCTGAAGCCGAAAACCTTCGACTCCGCGAGCTGGATGATGTAAAAACAAGGCTGTATACTAATATCACCCACGAATTCCGCACCCCGCTTACCGTGATTTTGGGAATGGTGAAAAATATCCGCACGGATACCCAAAGATGGCTTGAGGAAGGACTCCATATGATTCATCGGAACGGTCAAAATTTGCTTCGTCTGGTCAACCAGATGCTGGACCTATCCAAACTTGAATCCGGCGCCATGCCTGTTCACTTGATCCAGGGGGATATAATTGCTTACCTCAAATACCTGACCGAGTCGTTTCATTCCTTTGCCGAATCCAGAGAAGTGAGCCTTCATTTTATTTCAGACCATGAGGAATTGGTCATGGACTACGATCCTGATAAAACCTTGAATATCGTATCCAACCTGCTGTCGAATGCATTGAAATTCACCCCTGCGGGAGGCTCGGTCTATTTACAGATAGGAAAACAGGAGAACAGTGATCTCCCCATCCAGGTCCGCGATACCGGCGCCGGCATCCCCGAGGAAAAGCTCCCGTATATTTTCGATCGTTTCTACCAGGCGGATGATTCGGCTACCCGGCAGGGCGAAGGTACTGGTATCGGCCTTGCACTGACTCGTGAACTGGTGAAACTGCTGGACGGCCGGATCGAGGTGAAAAGCCGGGTAGGGCAGGGTTCAGTGTTCATGGTCTGGCTGCCGGTACGGCATGAAGCGCCTTTGTCCGGAGAAATGCCGGAGGTCGAGGTAAACTTATCGGATACCCCTGCCGGAGTCGGACAAAAAATGGATTTAGTACACACTGGTCAGGATGAAGACCGCCCTCTGGCGCTGATCGTAGAGGACAATGAGGATGTCGTGCGTTACCTGTCGGGCTGCCTGGAAGGACATTACCGGCTGGCGGTTGCCCGCGATGGACAGGAAGGCTTCGAAAAGGCGGAAGAACTGGTACCCGACATTGTGGTCAGCGATGTGATGATGCCGCGAAAGGACGGCTTTGAACTTTGCGACACCCTGAAACACAACAGACTGACAAGCCATATCCCGGTGGTCCTGCTGACCGCCAAAGCCGATGCAGCTTCCAGGATCTCGGGCCTGCGCAGGGGGGCGGATGCCTATCTGGCCAAACCCTTTGACGAGGAGGAATTGCTGGTAATCCTCGAAAAGCAGCTGGAATTGCGAAAGACCCTTCAAGCCCGGTACAGCTCCATTGAATTTGCGGCCAAAAAGGATTGGAAACCGGCAGAACCTGCTACCCTTCTGGAGGATGAATTCATCCTTCGGATACGGAGCATAATCGAGCGCCGGCTGGAGGACTACGACCTGGACGTACCGCAACTCTGCCAGGAAATGGCAACAAGCCGCACCCAACTCCACAACAAACTCAAGGCGCTGACCGGCAAATCCGCTACCGAATACATCCGCTGGATCCGCCTGGTCAAGGCCCGGGAATTGTTGCTGACCACGGATTTGAATATTTCAGAGATCGCCTACCAATGCGGTTTTCAGTTGCCGCATTATTTCACGCGGGTCTTCAAGGAAATGGAAGGTTGCAGCCCCAGGGATTTCCGGGAAAAGAACAGGTAGCCGTCAAACCATCATTCAAAACAACTTCACCCCCCACCCCACCTGCGCAAACGACACCCCCGTCCCAAACTCCCCCAAAATCGTCGATTTCCGGCTGACGGCAAACCGCACACCCAGATAGGCGCCGTATACCATACGCAATCGATTGGGTTTCATGCCGTGCAGCGCCTCGATCCTGCCGAACGGACCTTCATCCGACCTGATCCGCACGTGCTGCACCCCCACCTGGATGCCCCCGAAAATATCCAGGTTGTCCGTCCGGGTGTAATGGGCCGCTGCCCTTCCCATGATCTGGAGCGTGTGGGTGGCATAATGCCGGACCGTGGAGTCCCCCTTCCACAGTTTTTCTATCTGGTAGAGGGAATACCCGGTGGAGGCGCCAAGGCTGAACTGGTCGGACAACATCCAGTCGAGCCCGATGCTGACCGGCGGGACCGAAATGCGGGAGGCGTCCTTGGAATAAGTGGGAAACATGCCGTAGCCCATCCAGATATCGGCCTGGTTGTGCCTGAAGACCCGGGCCGGCTTGTAGTGTTGCGCCTCAAGGCGGCCGGATAGCAGCAGACCGGTGCATAATGCGAGTAAGAGGAGATGTTTTTTCATGATAAACAGGTTTAGCCCAATTGGGAGGTTAGGATATCAATTGAATCGTGAATACAGGAAGATAGAAAATGTAGTGGTAGGAATCTGTGGGTTGATTTGACAAAAATAATCAAAAATCTGCTGGAATGCAATACAAAACGGCAATTTTTTGCCGAAATCAGATTTAGTGCGTAATTGTATAACTATTTTAAAATCAACAGTTTATAAAATAACTGGAACATAAGTGCTAATTTTTGGAACATAAGTGAAACCCCCTGAACATACGTGCAAAAGATCGAAACATTTGTGAAAGGCAATTTGCCCCGGTCACCCCTAATTTTGTAATGCGGGTGAATGGCGCCTGATTAAAACCGCCTTCCGGACCTCGAAATAAAACTAAACCCATTTATTTCCTTCTCAAAAGCCGGGGCCTCGTTTGTTTGAGCCCCGGCTTTGTTCATTGCCGGTTGCGATTGACATGAGTCTGATGCAACTTTAACTAAAAACCTCAGCTATGACACCTTCAAAAACCATTTCCAACCTGTTGGCGGCCTATATCCTTCTGTTGCCGTTCTTTTATTCCGGATGCAATACGCTTACCTGTGAACAAATCGGTTGCGGCCCCCACGGTACCTGCGGCCAGGGCTTCTGCCATTGTGAGGAAGGCTGGGACGGCCCCGCCTGTACCAACGAGATCGCTCCGATCCGGGTTTGCGTTGAAAAGGTGACCGTTACCCTGGTGCCTGAGTTCCAATATAAAGCGGCAGCTGGAAAAGAGGAAGCGGGCGGTCAACCACTGGACCTCTTGCTGCGGCTCCAGCGGCTGAACTCCCCCTTGTCGCCTTTTTTTGACGGCATCGATGAGCATGCCTTCGGCGGGGTGAAGGCGGGCCACAATAACCTGCTCCCGGCTGTTTTTACCCTGGAAAACGGCGCCGACGGTTGCCTCACCGCACCGGCCAAGCCTTATAGCATTGCCCTGTACAGCGATGAAGGGTCGGGCAGCTACAGCCCCGGCGACGAGCTGTTGGGTGCGATCACCTTTACGCCTTACCTGGCGGGGCAGGAGTTCCCAAGTCTTATTGTACTGGATGATCCGGAGGTCAAATTCGAAATAGAGGTCTCCTATATTTTTCCCTGATGGCGATTTTTCACGCATTAAACCCATAAAGATGAAAGCTTTATCCTTAATCTTAGCAAGCGTTCTGTACCTGTTCAGTTCGACTGAGAGCTCCGGCCAGGGATGGTGGACTGAACTGAATTCTTTTCCGCCAGGTGGAAGAGAACGGACATTTTATTTTACGATCGGTGATAAAATTTATGTCGGCTCCGGCCGGGGCTTGAATGCGCTCACCGATGTTTCTCAGAATGAGAATGATGTATGGGCCTACGATTTTAAGACAGGAGAATGGACCGAAAAGAATCCATTTCCCGGTGGAAAAATCAGAAATGCTGCCGGATTTTCGATTGGAGAACAAGGTTATATCGTTACCGGGCACAACGGCGAAACCTTCCAAAAGATCTTCTGGCGGTATGACCCTGTTGCTGACCATTGGGAAAAACTCCAGGATTTTCCGGGACCGGCCCGGTCACATGTTGTGGCTTTTTCGATCGGAGGAAACGGATACGTAGGATTAGGCGGCACACAGTCGGTTTATTTCGAAGATTTTTATAAATACGACCCTCAAACGGAGGAATGGTCGGAGGTCAGCTCTTTCCCCGGGTTGGCTCGATGGCGCGCTTTTGCCTTCGTCCTTGACGGAAAAGCCTATGTCGGAGGAGGCAGCCATTACGGCGAAAGTACAAAAGACTATACCGATTGCTGGATGTATGATCCGCAGACTGACGGATGGTCGTATGTTTCCAACTTCCCGAACGATCTGGTCATAGGCTGTTTTGCATTTTCACTTGGCGGCAAGGGATATGTCGGAGAAGGGGCCGAAGACCTTTACCTGGCCAACTACGGGACCAAAATCTGGGAGTTTGACCCGCAATCGAAGGGATGGAGCATTGCAACAGAAATGATCGGCCCGCGGACCGGCAGGATATTTTCATTTTGCACGACCCATGAAGGTAAGGCGTACATAGGCGGGGGAAGTTCCTATCTGTTGAACTTGTATTTTTACGATGACTTTTATTCATGGGATAAAAACGGAATGACCGGCCTGGCGGAATTCGAAAACTGGGAAGCCCTCGGCGCCGGACAACCGGACCCGAACCAGACGATCATTTATGACCTGGCGGCCAGCCATGAAGATACCCTGTGGGCGATCCCCCTTAGCAATACTTTGAATTATAACCCTCTGGAAATTACGTATTCCGCAGATGGCGGGAATCATTGGGAAAACGCTCTGGTGGATACTGATCCGACTTATTTTACCGCCAAATTTTCAATGCTGTCGGGGCAAAAAGGCTTCCTGGCCGGCAGTAAAGAATTTAACGGAACAGGAAAAACAAAGGTATTTTATACTGCCAACGGAGGACAAAAGTGGGTGGAGAAATTGGGGAGTGCCGAAAATGTGATCTATGAAGCAGGAGGGATCCATTTTTTTGATCAGAACGTAGGATTGTGCTGGGGAAATAACGTGACGGATCAATACAGAATGGTGATCTATCGGACAATTGACGGCGGGAATACCTGGGCATTGTTGTCGGATCCGGCCTTACCCATTCCGTTAAGCAACTTATTCAGTTATACGCCCTCCGGCACGAACGGCTTTGATGCCATAGGCGATACGATCTGGATACCGGTTGATACCAGGATTTTGAAATCGACTGACCGGGGTGAATCATGGACTTCAACTTCGATCGGGGTATTCCACCACCTGATCTATTCACTGGCATTTGAAAGCGCTTCCAAAGGAATTTTTTTGACGGACAATTACCCGTATGAATGGGCAACAAGGGCCTATTTGACCCAGGACGGCGGGGAGTCATGGTCGGAAATTCCTGTACCGGATGTGCCTTCAGCTGTTTCGATCGAACATATTCCCGGCAGCGGAGGAGGCTACATTGCCCACAGCACCTGGACGCCATCCCCGAAAATTATTTACACGCCTGATTCGGGGGTGCATTGGTATAATATCGAGGCGCCGCCTTCAATGGCCAGCCTGAGATTTATAGCCCCCGGAACCGGGTTTGGCGGCGGCCAACTACTGCCGGGGTTCAAGAGCGGCGTTTATAAATGGAAGGGAAATCTTGACGCCGTTACGCCCATTACCGAACCGGGAAAGGGGATAACCGATGAGGATTTTTCGGTTTTTCCGCAACCTGTTTCAACCGCCTTGTCGCTTTATAACAAGGCCAATCACTTTATTAAGGATATTACAATTGCAGACCTTATCGGGAGAAACCTGAAGAAAATGGATGTTTTGAAGAATGATAAAGTCATCCGGATCCCCTTGGACGGTATCCGTCCAGGCATTTACCTGCTGTGTATCCAGACGGAAGATTCAGGGCAACATGTAATAAGGTTCCTGAAATTTTAGAACCGGCAACCAAACCCGGACTCAAAAGACAAGCTAAAAAAATCATCCGGTTTCGTTTTTAGCTCTTTTCTCGCCCGAATTGCCCGGACGGTCAACGATAAACACCTCGTAACCACAAGAGCCGCCGGCCTGTGGGGGCGGAATATGAAAATTTGCAATGGCGGGTAAAATCCAAACAAGCTCTAAACGTATCGATTCCGAATAGACCGACACAACTATTACCAGCCCAAAGCAATCATATTCCAGCCCTGCAGGCCGGATCCAATTATTCAAACCGGGTGCTACCGATTTGTCAGCGCCGACGGCCCGCACCGCCGCTGCCAATCGGCTACTTTATCCTTTCTGCTTTATCCTTTAACCTTGAAACAGTCCCTTGCACCCTCTCAGATTTCCAAATTTTATTGCGAATATCCCCCCGCCACAGTACTTTTATTTAGAAATATCCATAAAAGATGAACGATCAATTGTGGAAATTGCATATATTGCACCTTCAAAGAGGAAAGCCGGATCATTCTTCCGGCAGAACCCCATAACCTCAAAGGATCAGATCGCACGCCCTGTTTACAGAAACATGGCGGACAGTAAGGTTTCTTTACCGTTGTTCCATTACCAATATCTTTTTTACTTCTTTCACCCTGATTAATCCTGAACTATCAAACCCTGCGCGGAAAAAACTTTTTAGGAGATCAAATCAGCGTGATTTTTTTTGTGTGTATCAACGCAATCGATTGCATGAAATGAGGCCTGTTATCTATTTGTATATTTTTTAATGCAAAATCAACTCACTTTCATATTGTTACACTTACTGCCAAAATTAACTATTATGCTGACGAAAAACTTTAAAACCTTTCTGTGCTGTGCAGTAGCGCTCTTGCTCTCGGCAGGAGCAGCAATGGCCCAGCAACGGGTAAGCGGCGTGATCAAAGATGACGCCGGTGAACCGCTGATCGGGGTTAACATCCTGGTGCAAGGCACAGGGCTCGGTACCGTTACGGATGCCGACGGGGCCTTTCAACTTGAGGTGCCCGGACCGGAATCCGTCCTGCAGATTTCCTACACAGGCTATGTAGCTCAGGACATTACAGTCGGTACCCAGTCCGTGATCGACGTGACCATGGGGGAAGACGTCGTAGGCCTTGAAGAAGTGGTCGTGGTCGGTTATGGTACCGTCAAGAAAAAGGACCTCACCGGGGCCGTCTCCCAGATCGATGCCGAAAAACTCGAAACGGAAGCGACCGCCAACATCACTGACCTCCTGCGCGCTAACGTTCCCGGGCTTAACGTCGGGTTCAATACCTCCGCCAAGGGGATCAGCAGCGCCGAAAACCTCGAAGTGCGCGGTTCCACCAACGTCCGCGGCGCCGCCGCCAACGCCCCGCTGATCGTCGTTGACGGGATGATCTACTCCGGCGACCTGGCCGACATCAACCCCAACGACATCGCTACCTTCGATATCCTGAAGGACGCCTCTTCTGCCGCCATTTACGGCTCCCGGGCCTCCAACGGCGTGATCATCATCACCACCAAAAAGGGGAAAAAAGGCCGGCCGACCATCAATGTCAGCTCCAGCATCGGCCTGGCAACGCTGTCCGGCGCCCGCTACGACGCGCTCAACGGTCCGCAGTTCATCGACTGGCGGATCGCCGGGTTTGAAGCCAACGAACGCCACCAGCTCGACGGCAGCGGCAAGCCCGGTTACTACGACGACCCGAGCAAACTGCCTTCCGGCGTCACCGTCGACCAATGGAAAGCCTATGACGGCTCTTCCGGCGCTTCCGACCTGACCAGCATCTGGCTGAACCGCCTGGGCTTCTCCCCGGTCGAGATCGAGAACTATGAAGCCGGCAATACCATCGATTGGGCGGATTACGAATTCCAGAACGGCCTTCGGAATGACCACAACATCAGCGTGTCCGGCAGCACCGACAACCTGTCCTACTACTGGTCGCTGGGATACGTCAACAACGAAGGCTTCGTTTACAATGAAAAATACCAGGCCTACCGTTCGCGTCTCAACCTGGAAACCAAAGTAGCCGACTTCCTGAAAGTAGGTTTGAACACCCAGTTCGCCGTGAAGGACCAGTCGCCTGTAGCTTCCAGTACCGACCTGTTGAACGTTACGCCTTACTCTGCATTCTATCAGGAAGACGGCACCACGATCACTTATGCGCCCAGCGGCAACATCTCCGCTTCGCGTCACCCCTGGCTGGATCTGGTTTACCGCTCGCAGTACTACCAGTTGAACTCCCTGGCCAGCAAATTGTACGCAACTGTAGATCTTCCGGCAGGTTTTTCCATTACCTCCGAATTCATTCCCCGCGTCGGCTGGGATGTGCAGTACCAGCACTGGTCCTCCGACCACCCGGAATGGAAGAACGAAGGCGGCCGCGCCGAACGCCTCAATACGAACGTATACGAATGGCAGATCAACAATATCCTGAAATGGGGCAAGGAATTCGGCAACCACGCCCTTGATTTCACGTTCGTTCAGAACGCGGAAAAATACCAGAGCTGGTACCAGCAGCTTCGCCGGAATAACTTCCAGCCCAGCGACATCCTCGGCTACCACCAGTTGGGCGCCGCTACGCAGGACGTTGCCATCACGAATACCGATACGTACTCCACCGGAGACGCCCTCCTGGCGCGCCTCAATTATACCTTCGCCTCCAAGTACCTGATCACGGGGTCGTTCCGCCGCGACGGCTATTCGGCCTTCGGCCAGTCCAACCCGCACGCCAATTTCGGCTCCATCGCCCTCGGCTGGGTGCTCAGCGAAGAGAATTTCTTCAACGTTTCCTGGCTTGACCTGCTGAAACTGCGCCTTTCCTACGGTACGAACGGGAACCGGTTCCTTCAGAGCGATATCGGCGGCAACTACGCAGCCCTTTCCGACCTGGCTACGGGCCGCTATGTGCAGGTCATCAACGGCCAGCCGCAGTACGTGTCCCAGCTCTATTCCAACCGCCTGGCCAACGCGGGCCTGAAATGGGAACGGACCGGCGCCTACAACTTCGGTGTCGACTTCTCCGCCATCAACGGCCGGGTCAGCGGTAACCTCGAAGTGTACTACATGCAAACCAAAGACCTGCTGATCTCCCGCAGCTTGCCCGACGTGACCGGTTACAGCAACGTAACCACCAACCTGGGACAAGTGGACAACCGCGGCTTCGAAATCACCATCAACACCGTCAACGTCCATACCAAGGATCTGGAATGGCGCTCCGGTTTCGCACTGGCGCACAACCGCAACGAGATCGTTCACCTTTACGGCGATATGGTGGATGTTAAGGACGCCAACGGAAACGTCATCGGCCAGAAAGAAGCCGACGACATCACCAACAAGTGGTTCATCGGGCACGCCCTCGATCAGATCTGGGACTACAATGTACTCGGCATCTGGCAGGAAAGCGAAGCCGACGAAGCCCAGAAGTATTCCCGCGAACCGGGCGACTTCAAACTCGAAGACCGCAACGGGGACGGCCTCTATACCAACGATGACAAAATTTTCCAGGGATACACCAAACCGCAATTCCGCATCAACCTGAGGAACGATTTCCAATACCGCAACTGGGACCTGTCCATCAAGCTGTATTCCTACCTCGGCTATTATTCCATCAACAACCACAAGAAGAACAACGACGTTTTCTATGACCGGGGCACCTCCTTCAACGCGCCTTACTGGACGCCGGAAAACCCGAGCAACGAATGGGCGCGGGTGGAAAGCTTCGAGACCGGTTTTGATGTGTATGAGAGCAATTCCTTCATCCGCCTGGACAATATCGCCCTTTCCTACGAAGTGCCGACGTCGGCATTGAAGCGGATCGGCCTGCAGCGCCTGCGGTTGTCGGCTATTGCCCAGAACCCGTACGTTTGGTCGCCGCAATGGTCCTGGATGGATCCGGAAAACCAGGGATATACGCCCACCTATTACACATTCAAAATCAATCTGACGCTTTAATCCGGAATCCCGCAGGATTTTATCCAAGCATTCCTAAAAATGATGAAAATGAAAAAAATTACTTTATACGCAGGTCTTTCGCTGGTTCTCTTCTTTGTGAGTACCAGTTGCAAAAAAGAATTCCTGGAGCCGAACCCGCTTTCCTTCTTTGCGCCGGAAAACGCCTTTGTGAATGCGGAAGGTTTCAACGCCGCCCTCGTGGCCTGCCTCAGGAATACCCGTCACGAATTCTACGGCGACGGCAACCCGATGATCACCGAAAACATCTTCTCGGAAGTAGCCGTGGAAGGTACAACGGATAAAACCGGGCCTGCACAGGACATGATCGCGCAGATCCTCCCCGATGGCTGCCTGAACAGCACGGACTGCAACCGCATCGGATGGTACTGGCTGGAAGGCTACCGCCGGATCCGCTATGCTTCCGTGGTGGTCTCCCGGATCGACCAGGCCGAGTACAGCAGCGAAGCGGAGCGCAACGACGTGCTCGGCAAAGCTTATTTCCATATTGCCCGTACGTACTACCGCCTGGTGCACCAGTTCGGCGATGTGCCCCTGATCCTGGGTGAAACCACCGAGCCGAGGCT
Organism: Lewinellaceae bacterium; assembly: GCA_020636325.1. Classification (GTDB taxonomy): domain Bacteria; phylum Bacteroidota; class Bacteroidia; order Chitinophagales; family Saprospiraceae; genus JACJYC01. The sequence continues at coordinate 46,470 of JACJYC010000011.1, read as the reverse complement.
GGATTACCACTCCGTTACCCGCGAGACCATCCTGAGGAAGTGCAAGCGCGACCTGGAATTCGCCTCCAAGTGGGTGAAGAAGGAAAACGAGACCAATGTGATCGGCGACGTTACCCGCGGCGCGGTCTTCCACCTGCTGACCAAGGTGAACCTGGCGCTGGGCGAATTTGACGACGCCATCGCTTCCGCTTCTGCCGTAATCGACGACGGCTACCACAAGCTGATGACCGAGCGTTTCGGTATCGACAAGGACGACCCGACCAAGAACGTGATCTGGGACCTTCACCAGGCGCAGAACAAATCCTTGCCGGAAAATACCGAGCGCCTTTACGTTATGGTTGCCCGCGAAGGTTTTGAGGAAGACGAAAACAGCCGGATCTCCATCATGCGCCAGTGCGTTCCGTTCTGGGGCGGTACCGGCAAGATCAAGACGCCGACCGGCCGGGCGGGTACTTCCGACCAGCCGCTGGGGGCTGCAGGTGTTGAAATCGACCAGGTTACGCCGTTCGGCCGCGGTATCGGCCGCTGCCGGCTCACGCCCTACGGACATACCGATATCTGGACCGATCCCAATGACCTCCGCCACGCTGAAGGCAACTGGATGGACATGGAAGACCTGGTGTACAACCACCCGAGCCTGATCTCCGCCAACGACCCGTACTACGGCAAACACCTGCAGTTGCGCGACGACAACGGCGGTCTGCTCTGCACGGACACGATCCGTTCCTGGTACGGCTGGCCGTTCTACAAACTGTATATCGCCGACCCGACGGACCTTACGCCTGACGGCGGCCGCGGCGACTGGTACCTCTACCGTCTGGCAGAAACCTACCTGCTCCGCGCAGAAGCCTATTTCTGGAAAGGCGACCTGAACAATGCCGCCAACGACCTGAACAAGGTACGCAACCGCGCCGGAGCGGCTTCCTATGCCCCCGGCGAGATCAACATGGGCGTAATCTTTGACGAAAGGGCCCGCGAACTCTACTACGAAGAGCCGCGCAAAACGGAACTCACCCGGGTGTCTTTCATCTTCGCCAAAACCGGCAAAACGGCCGAGAACGGCAAGACCTACACCATGGCCAATTTCTCAACCGACAACTACTGGTATGACCGCGTAATGTCCAAAAATATTTTCTATAAGAACGGCGTAGTCGCCCCCCACTACACCTATACGATGGGCGCCTGGCACGTGCTTTGGCCGGTACCGGCTTCAGCCATCAACGCCAACGCGCAAGGACGGATCAACCAGAATCAGGGATATCCGGGTTTTAACCTCAACGAGTCGCCCTATGTCTGGGTTGACGGCCCGGGTGAAGGAGAAGTCGTTCCACAATAGTGAAAGTGGAAACCTGTCCTTGACAGGAATTTAGTGATTTATCGGTAAAATCAAATGCTCCCGCCGGTCAGTCTCCAGGACGGACCTGGCGGGAGTTTTATTTTCCGCCCATCCGCCGAAGTGACGCAGAAGGCGTTGCGAAGGCGGGAGGCCGTTCAATACAGTGTTTTCGCGCCAAGACGCAAAGTTTTAATTTTCAACACACTGTGGGGGCTGAAAATTCTGTTGACACAAAATTCTGATCGGTCCCGGCTTCGGCTCCGCTCAGCCCGCTGTCGGGTAGCCAACCACCGTAGAATGACAGCGCCGAACCTCCCACTCTCTCTCCCTGTGCTGAGCGAAGTCGAATCATCACCCCTCTCCCTCCAGGGCAAACGCATCATGATATTTTTTATGTGTAACGCTTGAATATCAGGCGTACAGCATGGCACAAAATGAATTTTTCTACCATAACTTGTCCCGCAAGGCGGGATAAGGCATATAAGAACACATAAGCAGGACGATACAAAGACGCCTTTGGCGCCTTTGTATTACTTTTAGCTAATGTGTCCATATGTTTCTAATCCCGCCTTTTGCGGGACAAGTTGTGGTTTACTAAAATATCAACAATTTACACATGTGGAAATAGATTATGTGGTTGCCCTGCCCTCTCTCTCACTCTCACCCTCTCTCACCCTCTCACCCTCTCCCTCCCCCCGCGCAGCAAATACCGCTTCCCCGCATAAACAAACGCCCCGGTCATCCCCTCCGGCAATTCAATTTCAGCGGACCAGCTTTTGCCGTTTTTGCGATAACTGACCGAGATCCTCCCCAACGGGTGCGGCATGGAGGCTTCGAGTTCGGTGAGGTTGCCGAGGTGCGGTTGAATGACCACCGTGTGAAACCCTATGTCCCCGGGTTTGATCCCGCAAACGGAGCTGAGCAGGAAATACGACGGATGGGCGCTCCAGGCATGGCAGTCCGACCGGTCATGTGAAGGGAAACCGGTCTCTCCAAATGTCGTATGCCCTCTGTCCAGAAAATGCTCCCAAAAGCCGAGATGATTCACGATCAGATCTTCCCGGTCCGTTTTCTGCATGGCCTTGAACAGGAAAAACGAAAAGTAGGAACTGGCTACCTCATCAAAATCGGGGTACGATAATAAGCGGTCCAGCAGGTCGGATTGCATGGCAGGAGCTACTGCGTCGCAAAGAATGGCGAGGATGGAAGTATGCTGCGAGTACCGGCTTTTGTCCGGATAATCGGCCATTAACCCCTTGTCCGCGTCCCAGCAATGGGCGTATACCGCGGTTTTGATCCCGGCGGAGATCCGTTCCCATTTTTCCGCGTGGTCCATGCGGCCGGTATGCCGGAACAATTGGGCGGCTGAATCCAGGGATAGGGCGAAATACAGGCTTAGAATGGCCGACTGTCCTTTTTCCCATGGAACGACATTGTAGGGCAGGCTTCCCCTGTCGATACTCCAGTCTATGAAATTCTGGGTGCGCATCGGCCCTAACAATCCGGTTGACTCATCCAGGCTGCGCTGGAAAAAATCCAGTACCTCTTCAATGGGTTGTGCAAACTGGCTCACGAATGCGGAATCCCCGCGTACGGTGTAATAATCCCACAGGCTTTGGATCCAGGCCAGGCTCCAGGTGCCCATATCGAAATCGAACCGGGATGGGTAGGCGGATTTGAACAGCCGGGTTTCGCGATTGGCCGACTGGGGGTACAGCCGCATGGCCTCCCGGAACAGGCGGTCGTCAGTGGAATTGTACAGGGAAATCGCTGAAATGGGCCGGTTGTCGCCGCCGTAGCAGAGTTGTTCGTAATAAGGGGTGTCGTAGTAGGTCTCGCCCGAACACATGCGCAGGGTGCGCAGACCGGTTTCAAAAATGGCATTGAGCCGGGGATCGTTGCTGTGAAACGTCCCCATATCCGGATAGGGGTAGCCCGAGTATTGACTTTGCAGCGCAACCAGTTCCAGCGGCTGGTTGCCGGTCTCGATCTCCAGTTCGATGTACCGGAAAGCCCGTTTCCACAGCGGCCTGAAAGTGCGCAATTGACCGTCCGGGTGGAAAATGTCGAACACGCCGTACATGGTCAGCCCGTTGACGGAATCGCGGTGGGCCTTGACGTTCGGTTCGGTGTACAAGGCCTCGGCATACCTGATTTTGATCGAGCTGCCTGCGCCTTTGTCGGTGGTCAGCTCGGGATATCCCATGGTAAACCGGTCGTAATCGAACAAAACGGTCGCTTTCCGGTCTGCCGGAATGGTGAACCTGGTTTTGCCTTCCAGGAATCCGGCAGGAACTTCCACGCCGGTGGATTTTCTGATCCGACCGGGTTTTTCAGGGTGGGTGTCCATGAAAGGAATGTTGCGCGGTACGAGCTTCCAGGGCGGCGCATTCTCGAAGGCCAGGATTTCCGGCGCCCGCCACCCCGAATCATCAAACCCGGGTTGTTCCCACCCCCAGGGATAGCGATCGGCAAACACTTCGTCGCCGGGTCCGCAGGCGTAATACCCCTTTACCCATTCCCAATGTTTCAGCTCTCGGTAGCCGATCGGATCGTAGGCCGGATTTTGGTAAACCTTCCAATTCTGATCCGAATTCAGGAATGCGAATGCCGGTGCTTCACTCCGGAACAAAAAGGCCGTTTGCGCCGAAATGAACGCCATGGGTTTGTCCTGCCCCAGGTTAAAAACCAGGACTGCCAGCAGGTTTTTTCCCGGTTTCAAAAACGGGGCCAGGTCGATGATATCGTACTTGTAGGTGATGAGGTCCCCTTTTGCAGGCCCGAAACAAACCCGGCTGCCGTTGACGAACAACTCGTACCGGTTGTCGGCCGAAATGTGGACTGCAAGCGACTTCGGGACTGTTGCCAGGTCGAATGTTTTTCTGAAATGGTAAACCCCGTAGGCGGTATTGTTGGCGGATGGGTAACTCACCCAGGGTGTCGGTAGGTCGGGATCCTGGCCCATTCCCGATTGAGGAATGGCGGCAGCAGCCAAGAGGCAAATACAAAACAGGAGGTTGATGGATGGCTTCATAAAACGGGAGAGGTTGGATCGCTGTGTTCAGCTGGTGAATGAAATGCGGTGGACATTCAAAACTATAAATTTCCTGAAAATTCCCCTAAATTTATCCGGAGTGACCCATGTGAATCAGCAATCCATGAAATGATCTAACCTCGACCATGCTCAGCTCCCTAAATTACGACTTATTACGGGGCTTTCGCGCAAGAAAAAACTTACTTCCCGGCGGCTAAGGCTCAATATTAGGTCAAAATGGAATTGGCCGGCATCCGCTTTTTGGTAACCGCACTATCGGACAAAATGAGTAGAGGAGAAGACTTTATAATTGGTAGCAACGAAATTTTGAATGAACAATGGTTTTTCAAAACCATTGTTCAAATTTTTTAACCACATAAGAATCATAAGAACACATAAGAAGGGCCCATTGCAGTTGGGCTTTTGCCCAATTGCAATGAAAAACTTATGTGAACTCATGTGCCTGATCCCGCCTTGCGGGACAAGTTGTGGTAAAATACAAGCCGGACCAGAATGGTTTGGCGATCGGATGGACTTTAGGTCTTAAAAATCCGGCCTCGACCGAAAACGAATTCGAAGAGGATCAATTTGGAGCGTGCAGGTGGAAAAAGCCCGGGTTTTTATACGCGAAAAGCCCGTTACGACTAATTACTTACAACTAAATAATTCGTATGAAAAACCAACACTACCTATTACTCGCTGCAACGCTGTTCGCCGCGGTCACGCTGACGGCCCAGGAAAAATTCAACGGACTGGGGACCGACATGGGCAATCTTTTCCGGTTGTCCGACGCCAAAACCCGGTCCATCAGCCCGGAGAATTTTACGGGCGAAAAGGGAAAAGGCGGCATGGCCAAACTGGGAGACGGTTCTGCTACTGATGCCGCCCGTGAACTGGGGCAAGGCTGGAAGGTCAACCCGTTCATTGTCATTGAAGCCGGCAAGACCTTCACGCTGGCCGAGATCACCGGCCCCGGTTCCATTCAGCATATCTGGATGACGCCGACCGGCAACTGGCGATTTTCCATCCTGCGCTTCTATTGGGACGACGAAACCGAACCCTCGGTGGAATGCCCGGTCGGCGACTTCTTCGGCATGGGGTGGGGGCAGTACGCGCACCTCAACTCGCTGGCCGTCTGCGTCAATCCCGGCAGCGCCTTCAATTGCTACTGGCAGATGCCTTTCCGCAAAAAATGCCGGATCACCATGGAAAACATCGATACCAAAGCCATGCGGCTGTATTACCAGGTGGATTACTGCCTGACGGATGTGCCTGCTGATGCGGGTTATTTTCACGCACAATTCAGGCGCACCAATCCCAATCCTTACAAGTCGGATATCACCATTATGGACGGGCTCAAAGGCAAAGGCCAATACGTGGGTACCTATCTGGCCTGGCAGGTGAACAACAACGGCTGGTGGGGCGAAGGCGAGATCAAATTCTTCATGGACGGCGATACCCAGTTCCCGACCATCTGCGGTACCGGTACGGAGGATTATTTCTGCGGTTCCTACAATTTCGACCGCAACGGGCAGTATACCGAATTTTCCACCGCCTATTCAGGTCTGCCGCAGGTGATCCGCCCGGACGGCACCTATAAGTCCCAGCAGCGTTTCGGCCTCTACCGCTGGCATATCACCGACCCCATCCGGTTTGAAAAGGACCTGCGGGTGACCATTCAGGACCTGGGTTGGCGCAGCGATGGACGTTACCTGCCGCAGAAGAGCGATGTGTCCTCCGTTGCATTCTGGTACCAGGCCGAGCCGCACGCGCCGTTCCCGAAATTGCCGGCCAAGGATGAGCTGGAGGTGAATTGAGGGGGGAATTATCCCCTCCGCCAAGGCTATGGCGGTCGGAGGAGGAACTACCACCTCCGCCAAGGCTATGGCGGTCGGAGGAGGAATCGAGGAACTGTTGATTTGTTGATTGGTTGGTTTGAGCGGATATGAGGATGTAAAGGAATTCCGCCATTTCGGGACGGCGCCTTCGCATCCTCATATCTTCAACTACTCAAATACTCGATCCTTCGATTCCTCCAGGCAATCAAACATCGCACGTCTTGACCCCATGGCGCAGGGCGGCCAGCTTGTCGTCCCAGCTGGGTACGAATTCCTGGGCGACGTAACCTTTGTAGCCGGTTTCCACGATGGCTTTCATGATGGCCGGATAGTACAGTTCCTGCGTTTCATCGATCTCATTCCGGCCGGGCACGCCGCCGGTATGGTAATGGGCGATATGGTCCTTGTATTTCCGGATGGTAGCGATGACGTCGCCTTCCATGATCTGCATATGGTAGATGTCGTACAGCAGTTTGAACCGGTCGGAGCCGATCTTTTCCACCAGTTCGGCGCCCCATGGGGTATGGTCGCACATATAATCCTTATGGTTCACCTTGCTGTTGAGCAACTCCATCACAACGGTTACGCCCATTTTTTCGGCGTGCTTGACGATCTTGTCCAACCCGACCGCGCAGTTTTCCAGGCCGACCTTGTCGTCCATCCCCCTGCGGTTGCCGGAAAATACGATGACGCTCGGGATGCCGTGTTCGGCGGCTTTATTGATCAGGTCGATATAAGGGTCGTATAGCTTTTCGTGGTTTTTCGGGTCATTGAAGCCGTTGGGGATGCTGGCAAACGGGCCGGTTCCCAATGCCGCCGTGAGGCCGTTCTTGATCAGCAGCGGCCATTCCTCGGCGGTGGTCAGTTCGATGGACTTCAAGCCGTCGATTTCCTTGACGCCCTCAATGAAGGCTTCCATCGGGATGCTGCCGTAGCACCACCGGCAAACCGAGTGGTTGATGTTGCCGTTCGAGGTATCAGGTGTCAGAATATCCATGTTTTGCATTTTTTGATTGGAACGGTTGCCGGCCCCGCGCGCATTGGCTGCCTGGGCGCCCATGGTGATACCGCCCACGCCGAGCGCGAGGTTCAAAATGGCATTTCTTCTTTTCATAAGTTGGTTGATTTATGGTTCTCGTTTTTTAACCGGCCGAATTTCGGACAATCCGCCGGTGAAGTTGATATTCATTTTTCAAATTTAAACATATCCGCCGGGATGTGAAAATATCCACTTTCGTCAAGGAATAACGATGCCTATTTCCACTCTCTCACCCTCTCACCCCTCTCACCCTCTCACCCCTCTCACCCTCTAAACAAAACCCCCGGAATAACAGCCCCCGTACAACCCGAAGGCCGGGTGAGGTGCAGCATATCGCAAACCGTGGGCGCAATATCCTCCACCCAGACCCGCTGCCGGTTGTCGGCATGCCGGACTTCCCAGCCGAAAAAGATGATGGGCACGTGGGTGTCGTAGGCATAAGGACTGCCGTGGGTGGTGCCGCCTTTTTCGTAGTAACTCGCGATCCAGCCTGGGTAGAGTTGCACGTAGAGGTCGCCGCTCCGGTCGGGCATGACGCCTTTTCTGATCTTTTCGCAGACTGACGGGTCGGTGATGCATTTCCCGAAATCATCCAGCGGGATAATGCCGTATACGCCGGGAAATCCTGCGGCATAAGCGCGGACTTCCGCTTCCAGCTTGTCTTTGTCGACGCTCAGCGGTTTTGAGAAATAGATCTGTTCGTTGATAAAACTCTCAACGGGGTCTTTTTTGAATTTTTTCACCAGGTGTTGTCGCAGGCCTTCCTCAAAATCTCCGGCTTTGAAATATCCGGCGGGCGGGGAGATATAACCCGGTACATCCGCAGCAGCGTGGTCGGCTGTGAGAAAGATCAGTACGTTGTTTAACCCTATTTTTGAATCCAGGTACTGGAACAGGTTGCTGAGTGTGAGATCCAGTCGCAGATAAATATCCTGTATTTCAACGGATTGCGGGCCGAATTGGTGGCCGATATAATCCGTGGAAGAAAAGCTGACAGCCAGCAGGTCGGTGATGGAATCCTGGCCCAGTTGCTCGCCTTCGATAGCCGCTTTGGCCATTTCCAGGGTCAGGGAATTCCCGTAAGGGGAGGACATCAGGATGCCGTATCTGGATTCCCCGACGCCGAACCGCTGGACGCTGGTGATCCTTTTCAAATCATAGGGAAAGACCGGTTTTTCCGTATTCAGGAACGGCCGCTCCTTGGGCTGATCGTCCGGCAGGGTTTCGTCATAGCGATCCAGGGGCAGCAAGGTTGTCCAGGGTTGATCCAGGAATTGGTCGGGCAACTTCCGGTCGTTGAATTTGTTGACCCAATCCGGCAGGCTTTTCCGGTAATAATCGCTGGTGATGAAATAGCCGTTGGAACCGTCGTACCAGTAAGCGCCGTCTGCAAGGTACCCGACCGGCATGATGGCGCCGCGGTCCTTGAGGGAGATCCCGATGGTCTTCGAGCGCCGGTTGGTGGCCAGTTCCAGCTGGTCGGCCAGCGTAGTGGAGGTCAGCCTTCTCGGTGACATCTTGCCGTTTACGGATCCGGAGCCGACCGTATTGGCGGTGGAATCTTCGGCGCAATAGACCACCCTGTTCTCGGGCCGGGAATACCAGTTGTTGCCGATGATCCCGTTCAATGCCGGGCCGGTGCCCGTATAAACGCAGGAATGCCCGGGGGCGGTGAGGGTGGGGACGTAGGCATAGTGGCCGTCATGGATGACATTGCCTTCGCGGAGCAGCCGTTTGAATCCGGTCTCGCTCATGTCGCCCTGAAAACGGTAGAGGTAATCGTAGCGCATCTGGTCGATCACGATGCCGACCACCAGTTTGGGGGCTTTTTGCCCGTAGGCCAGGGCTGAAACCAGGAGAAAGGCGAAAAACGCCGGCAGGATTTTTGAAAAGCGCATGGTTGTTGGTTTTAATGGATGGGCTAAAGGTAGTTATTTGCTGGGCCTGTAAGAGCCATAAAGTTTGTTATTAACACAAAGGTAAAAAATGATTATCATTAGGGTTGAAAAGAGGTGGGGGCAGGCAGCGACTTTCCGTTGCTTGTTGACTTGTTGGTTAAATGCAAAATGCAAAAGAAAAAATGTAAAATTTGAAAGTGGCGGACGTTCATTTTTGGAGCGTTCGTTGTGGGGAAAATGGACCTGGCCAAGTAAACTAACAGCGAATGAAGCGCATGAAAATCGAGGATGTTTTTCCTGAAATGCCGGAAAGAATGGGGTTAGCCGGGAAGCAATTTTATGCTTTGACGGTAAATGTGGATGCCGCCAGGCAATTGGGCCGGCAAATGGATCTTCCTTTCGCGGAGCAGGACCCGGATGGCAATGTATGTATGGCTGGCGCCGAAGAGGTTTTGCCCGCCTACCGGATGACATTCAACAAGCGGGATTTGGTCGAATATATTTATGCCTGTTTTGGTGGGGATGGATTACCCGACGGAATGGTTGAGAGAGACTGGGAATTCCCTGTACCGGAATCGGCTGAGGATTTTTGGCGAAGGATAGGGAAGTAAACAGGTTGAAAAACAACAGTCCTACTCTTTTTTCCCTTTCTCCACCTTCGCCCGTTCCTTCGCCTCCATTTCCGCTTTTTTCATGTCGTATCCCAGCCCGGACAAGTAATTGTTGATCCTGCCCTTGAATTTTCCGAAGGTGGCGTGTTTCTCATCCGAGGAGCCTTTGTCCATGGCCAGTTCGCGGGCGGTGAGCAGGTTGCCGAGGATATACCTTCTTTGTTCCGGAGTCAATTCCGGCAATAGATTCAGGTAGCCGTTGTAGGTCCTTTCCAGGACGCCGTAGGTCATGCCGTCTTTGATCTTATCTACTTGTTCCGGGGTAAGCTCGGTTTGCAAACCGGCGATGAAACGGGTGTGCAGCCGGAATAATTCAACCTCCAGCTTGCTTTTTACGGCGTCAGTTTTTGCATCCCGAAGGACAGTTTCCATTTCCGTTTGGGCTTTGAGGTCTTTTATTTTAGCCTCTGTATTTTCCTCCAGCCAGTTGATTTCCTGGTATTGCCTGACCACCATGTCGCGGACCCGATCGTACTGCGCTTCGTCCCGGATATTCAGGTCGACGAGGAATTTATCCACTCTTTTGACGAGCGTGTTGGTGTAGGCCGGGTCCATCTTGGCGGGGTCAAAGGCTTCCTGGGAGAAGGACGGGGTTGCGAGGAGGAAGAAGAGGATTGCGGTGATTGTGGGAATTGATTTCATGTTGTTGAATTTTTATTTTGTTTAGACCACTCAGGGCACTCAGAGGTTTTGGGGTTAATTGGACCACTCAGGGCACTCAGGGCACTCAGAGGCGGCAGATTATTAAGCCGGGGTAAGCCTGTGCGTAGGCGGATTGATAAGCTGGGTTTGACCACTCAGAGCACTCAGAGGTTTTGGGGTTGTTTGGACCACTCAGGGCACTCAGGGCACTCAGGGGTTTGGGGTTAATTGGACCACTCAGGGCACTCAGGGCACTCAGGGGTTTTGGGGCAGATTTGGACCAGCCTGTGCAGGCGGATTGATAAGCTGGGGCACTCAGGGCACTCAGGGTTTTGGGGTTGTTTGGACCACTCAGGGCACTCAGGGCACTCAGGGGTTTGGGGTTAATTGGACCACTCAGGGCACTCAGGGCACTCAGAGGGGGATTATTAAGGGGGTAAGCCTGTGCGAGGCGGATTGATAAGCTGGGTTTGACCACTCAGGGCACTCAGGGCACTCAGGGGTTTGGGGTTAATTGGACCACTCAGGGCACTCAGGGCACTCAGGGGCGGCAGATTATTAAGCCGGGGTAAGCCTGTGCGTAGGCGGATTGATAAGCTGGGTTTGACCACTCAGGGCACTCAGGGCACTCAGGGTTTTGGGGTTATTTGGACCACTCAGGGCACTCAGGACACTCAGGGTTTTGGGGTTAATTGGACAGGGCACTCAGGGCACTCAGGGACACTCAGGGGTTTGGGGTTAATTGGACCACTCAGGGCACTCAGGGCACTCAGGGGTTTTGGGGTTGTTTGGACCACTCAGGGCACTCAGGACACTCAGGGGCGGCAGATTATTAAGCCGGGGTAAGCCTGTGCGCAGGCGGATTGATAAGCTGGGTTTGACCGTTCAGGGCACTCAGGGTTACCATTTCAACAGGTATTGATAGGGCTCGGGGAGGCCAGCTTTTGTGCGGATCGAATCCGCGACAGCGGGGCCGTTGTTTTCCCAATGGTTTCCGGGGCCCGGGGAGTTGGAGAAAAACTTTTCCTTCTCCGTCCAGTTGTTGATCACGCGGATGAAAGAGGATTTTTCATCGAGGTATATGTATTGATAATGCTCGGGAATATGGGCGTAAGGGGCTTTTTCCAGGTGGTGGATATAGTTGTCGCTGATTTCCGTGTTCGGTTGGGCGGAAAGGGTGTAGATCCCGCCGACGTCGTACATGTTTCGGGCGAAATGGTGGATCTGATTGGCAAAAACCCGGTTGTTTTTCATGCAATTGACGGTTTTTGTCCAGCCCCATCCGATGCAGATGCCGGAATAGTTGATATAGCTCACCTCGTTGTGCTGAATATCGATATCGTGCGCATAACCGACGCTGATGCCCACGCATCCCCAATCCTCGTTGGTGCAATCGGTGATGAGGTTGTTGGATATGGTTTCAAACCGGCAGACCTCCCGCTCATCGGCCGGGTCATAAGGAAGATGCGCTTCTACCTGGGGGCTGCCGAAGAATCCCATCTGGATGGCCGTACCCCCGATGTCCCTGAACAGGCATCCGTCGACGAGGTTGTGGTGCGTGCCGGTCACAAAATCCAGACCTGTTGCCGCCAGGTGCTCAAAGCTGCATTTTTCAAAGCGGATGTCATGCGCGTTTTTTACCGAAACGGCGGACGCCTGTCTTTCGATCCAGGCCTGATTTTCCAACCCTGCCTTGTCCGGCGTCCCCGGGATCTTCAATTTGTACGCCTCGGTTATCGACCAGCCGGCCTGCAAGGGGACATGCCCTTTTACGGAAGGCCGCAACCAGGCGGAATGCCCGAAAGCGATCCCCTGGAAAGCAATATGCTTAACCGGATGATCGGTCGTTCCTTCAACCCGGACCAGCTCCTCCAATACGGGCACGATGCACGAAGCGGCATTCAGGTCCTCTCCCTCGCGGGGCCAGTAGTAAAGTTTTCCGCCATTCAGATCCGCGTACCACTCGCCGGGCGAATTCAGCAGGCTGAGCGCATTTGTGAAATAGAAGGCGGAATTCCCGTTCAGTTCCTTTTTCTCATCAATAAAGGGGGCCGGCCATGGGTGTTCAAATTCAATCCGGCTTTCGGGTTGGTGAAATTTAACCAGGGCCTTATCCTTTTCGACCCGGATCGACTTGACCCGCAGGATCGCGATGGCCCACCATTGATGAATGACGAATTCCAGCTGCCCGATATTTTCCGGGTCGAAGCCGGGAACCGGGATCCACATTTCCTCCGCGGATTTGTCGACGGACAGTATCCTGGGCAATTTTCCGTCGTTCAGGGTGCTCGCCCGAACGGCTTTGCTGCCGTTGATCCACAATTGGCGGAATAAAAGCCGCCGGCCGCCGATCACCGGAATATCCGCTGCCCAAACGTGTCCGTTCGCGTTTTGGGGAAGCCCCTTCAGCACGCCCCTGACCGGTTGCCAGTTTTCGATCCTGACGCCTCCGCTGAGAACGGGCTTTTCGCCTTCCGCCGCTATAATGCGGGTCGGGCTGGCGGGCGTTCCGTTATCCTCCGGCCTGAAGATCAGCGGTTCCGCCAGGGAATACTGCCCACCCTTCAAAATAATTTGGATCCCCTCGGCAACGGACGCATCGTTCAGCCGCCTCAATTCGCGGGCCTTGCGCTGCGCCATGTCCACGGAGGCGAGCGGGGATTCTTTGGTCCCGGGGTTTTTATCGTCTCCATCCGGCGCCACCCAGATGGTTGCGGGTTGAGCCGGCGGTGCGGGGGTTGATCTGAACCCTGAAAAAAGCCATAAAACGGCGGCGATCATCAGCTTGGCATTCATGTCGGATCAGCTTATTTTTGAAAAACGGATTTCAGGAAACGGGCATTGGCGCCGTAATTGCCGATGACATCCCTTGAATTGTCTTTATCCCTGGAACGTTCGATGACCAGCCAGCCGCTCCACCCCATCTCATCCAGCACTTTTTTCACCCGGTCCATATCAATGCGGGTATTTTTCTCCAGCCATACGCCGTCCGTATCGGTAGCGTGTATCTGGCAGATCCGGTCCTTTCCCAGGATCTTTAATTCTTCGTACAAGTCTCTGCCGCCTTCCAGGGGATTCTGGAAATTAAAATAGATCCGGACGGCGTCGGAGCCGATCTCATCCAGCAATTGCACCTCCTCGGCGGCGGTAAGCGCGGTTTCGATGCCGATGACCACGCCCGCAGCTTCCGCTTTTTTGCCGAACAGCTTCAACCGCTCCACCACGGCGGGTCTCAGTTCCGGGTATTTGGTCAGGTCATTCTGCACGCCCAGCGGCAGGAAGGCCGTTTTCACGCCCAGCAAATTCATGGTATTGATGCAATCGTCCATGATCCGTTCGATGCCTTCCCGGGTGGCGAAATTCTGGGCATAAAACCCGGACATAGCGATCGAGGCGATTTCCAGTCCGGTTCGATCAGCCGCATCCATGAATTCCTTGCGATGGATCGGGTCGAGCAATTGGTTATCGAAGGTCGGCCGGTCGCCGAGGCCGCCCATGTCCAGCTCCAGGCCGTCTGCGCCGATCTCCTTTGTGCGGTCGAAAGCGCCCGGTTTTTGCCTTTTCAGGATCATCCAGTCGCAGACGGCGACTTTGTAACCCGGGTCCGTTTGAGCCGGGCAGGGCCTGGAGAGATAACCGGGTAAAACAAGCGGAAGCAGGAGCAGGTATTGGAATTTCATTGGAAAAATGGTTATAGCACTAAGAAAGTTTTTTTAATCTGGGAATGGGGGAGGAACGATGTTTCACTCCGGCCATTGTTCATAAATGATCGGGGCCGTGACCAGTTTTTTCGGATCGATGACCACGTGTTTGATCCTTTCCCGCCGCCAGGTGTACACCAGGTGCACCATCCCGTCGGCTGTCTGGATGACGGCGGGGTAGGAGTACTGACCGATCTCGGAATCTTCGATGACCAGCGCCGCCTCCCAGTGTTTCCCGTCTTTTGATACGGCCACATTCAAGGGCGTGCGGTGTCCCTTTCTGGCGCCGACCGGTGTTTTTACATGGTTATAGGCTACCAGGAACCTGCCGTCGGAGAGGGTGACCGCATCGGTGCCGGAGTTGTTGTTCGGCAGCCCGGAGTCGCGAACCAATGACCAGTTCTCGCCCTGATCGGATGACCAGGCGGAGGCCAGCACGCTGTTGCGGCTCCGGCACAGGATCTGCAGCCGCCCGTCCGGGTGTTGCAATATGCTGGGTTGAATGATGTCGTATACGGCAGGGTCGTTGATAGGACCCACCTTGCGCCAGGTTTTCCCAAAATCGGGGCTGATCTCGAAATGCACCCGCCAGCCGTCGCCCTCCGTGCTGGACGGGCAGATCAGGTTGCCGTTGGGCAGCAAAACGGGTTTGTTCTTGACCGGCCCGATATAGCCGTCCGGCAGCTTGACGGCCTCGCTCCAGGTCCGGCCATGGTCGGCTGAGCGTTTGACCATGCCCCACCAGGTGGAAGGGCTCGGCCCCACTTTATAAAAAAGCAATAATTCACCGGCCGGGACCTGAAAAAGTACGGGATTCCAGGTCGGATAACGCAGGGTGTCATTCTGGACGCCGTCGGCCGCTTCTATGGCTTCCGTCCAGGACCCGTCGCGGTATTGGGATACCCAGATGCCTACGTCGGGATGCCGTTCGCGGGTGCCCCCGAACCAGGCTGCAACCAGACCTTCCGGGGTTTCCGCAATGGTGGCCGCGTGGCAGGAAGGGTAGGGGGCTTTTTCAAAAATGAATTCTTCGCTGACAATGCCGGTCCTGAAATCGGGGGCAGCCGCCTTCCGGACAGCGGAAGGGGCCGCGCATTGATAGCATTGGAAAACGGCAAGGATGATCATCAATTTTAGGCCTTTCATATCGGTCAGTTCTTTATCGCACAGGTTATTTTCCCCAGTTCATCCGTATGGCCGACCACCAGTCCGTTCTGCAGGACGGTCAACCCCTTTCCCCGGCGGTATTTCTGCCCGGTCTTGTCCCAGATGATCGTCAGGGTTTGACCGTGGTAGGGTACGTTGTCCAGACAGAACCAATCCCAGCGATCCGCAGGAACCATTGGATTGACCTCGACCACATCATCCGCCCGCGGCCGAAGCCCGACCAGGCCGGTGATCATCAGGTCGATGAAGGTGGAATGATTGTAATACCTGCTGCGTTCCTGGTCCCCTTTCAGCCAGTAGCCGGTCGATTCATCCAGGTACTCGCCGATGTATGGGCGGCCGCGGTAATATTGGGATTCCACATAGGTTTCCAACTGGTCGAAGTATTGTGCCTTGTGGATGATATCCTGGTCGTAATTGTTGAGCAGGTTGGCCATTCCGGTCAGTACCTGCGAGGTGGAAAAGGGCCAGACGGCGCCGTCCCATTCGCACTTGCAGCATCCGTGGCTTCTGAATTCCGGGTGCCGCTGTTCGGCGGTGGTCAACCCGAACGGGGCCTTGAAGCCCGCTTCATCGAGCACCTGCGTCCAGGCGATGCTTTGCGCCTGGTCGGGCAGGTTGAAATACCAGGGAATGTAGCCGATGGCCTCGCGCACGCCGGCAAAACCGCCCGTTTCCCTGACCGTTTCAAAAAAAGCGCTTTCGTCGTTCCAAAGGCTGTCCAATACCAGTTCCTTCAGCCGGATCGCCTTTTTTTCGTAGGTTTCGGCCAGTGCGGGTTCACCTGCCAATCCGGCTATTTCCGAGATGGCCTTTGCGTTGCCGTACATGTAACTGTTGATGGTAGGGCGACGGTTTTCGACCTTCCGGCCGCCGGAAATCTGCTCTTCCATCCCGTCCTTTACATCCTCCTGCCAGAACAGGCCGCCCTTCAATTGCCGTTCTTCCTCCCATTTGCCGAAATCTGCAACCAGATCAGGGAGAAGGTCGACCACAAAACTGGTATCCGACGACTGCAGGTAATAATTGTAGACCGCGTCCGCATTCCAGTTGCTGAACTTGTGCAGCTTGTTCATCGGGCGGCCTTCATTGCCCCGGTACCAGACCCTGAGGTTGCTCTTCAGGTAACCGGGATTCCGGAGCCAGCGGGATTCGTAGGTATGGTGCCCGACCGCGCAGGCGATCAGGTTGTATTTGTCGGCATAGGAACGCTCGACCAAAAACTCGGTGAAGGCGTTGCCGACCGGCGTTTCCTCAATGTGCTTCCGGAGGGTCCACCACCGGTAGTAGTACATCTCCCGGAAATTATCCTGCGGACAATCGAATAGCGGGATATTTTCCTTCATCCAATCCCAGGCCTGGTCATTGGGAATGGCCTGTACGATGTTCTCGTCCTCCATCCGGTTGAAATAATCCACGTATGTCTTGTAGTCATCTGCCTTTAAAACCGCCGCCGATTGGCCGACGGGCATGGTTTTCAGGTATTTGAGATAGAAGACGGCCTCTTTGATATCCGCGCCGGATTGATCCGCATCAAAATCCTGATCGGTGGGCGTGTCCGCATCCGGGAAACGGCGCACCTCGCCCGTTCGGAACAAGATGCGCTGCAAACTGTGGACCGGATTGAAAAAAAGAAAATCCTTTACGTGCTTGTCATTGACGGACAAGCGGCAAAAGCGATTCTCCACGTCGGCTTCCCACCTGATCTTATAGCGCTCGCCCTTTTGATAGGGCCCGATGTTCTTGACCCGGTAGCCGTCCTTGTATTTCAGATAGCCGTCGCTGTCCCAGATCAACCGGGTAGCCGGATCATTCTGCCGGTCCTGCAATTCAACCTGCAGCATGCCGCGGTCGTTCTGCGCCGCTGTGATCTCGAATTCCACCGCGACGTTTCCGGACGGGGGAAACAGCCGGTCGGCGACGGCGTAATCAAAAGCATCCTTGTCGTGGAGCGCCAGATAACGGTCATCTCCCCGCTTTTCGATCCGGACGCGTGCCCGGACCGGGCTGAAAAGGTTCCATTCGGCCAGTTCCCGGCCTTCCGGCATTTGAGAGAATACGTCGTTGACCTGTTCGACGGCTTCCGCCACGACCGGTACCTGGATCCTGGAAACCCAGATATCCTCCTTGTTCATGCTGTAGCTGACCCAGAGGTTGCCGTCGGGCGGTGTGCCGTTGCCTTCGAGGATACCCCTTACGTACTGCGGCCCGTAGGATTTGAAATTCCCGCCGTAGCGCATGGTGCTGATCTCGCCGTTCACCAGCAGCAGGTTTTTGTAATTCAGGCCGTCATCGCTGACGGAGATCGCCAGCGGCCACCTGAATTCGGAGGGGTTGTAGACGGTGGCGAATTTGCCGTCGCTTGTTTTTTGCCCCCAAATTTTTGCGTTGCTGTTCACAAAACTTTTGCCCCGGTGGGGTTGGGTCCAGGTCTTGCCTTCGTCCTTGCTGACGGCTGTGAGGGCGTGTTTCCACAGGCCGACCACATCGCCGTTGTCCAGGTGATAGTAGCAAAATGCCTTGTATTGCTGTTTCAGGGGAATAATGGGATCGTCCCGGTCCGCTTCTTCCACCCATTGCTGCACGATCAGGGGATTGGCCAGGAGTTCGTCGCAGGCGGCTACAAACGCCTTGTCTGCGCTTTTTTTATAAAAGGGATAAATGGTGTTGCCCTCGTTGAACCTGGCGTTGTACCGGATGAAATAAATGGGACCGAAGGAGCCGTCCTTGCGGATCTCGCGGACCACCCGGCCTATTCCTTTGCCGTCATTGGGGCTGTCGTCCTCGTTGAGGGAAATGCCGTAATAGCCGAGGCATAATAATTTTGCTCCGGATCCGGGAACGAAAAACCCCATCCGTTGGTGCATCACGGCTTTCTGGTTCTTTGCGCGAACATCCTCCGCCCCTTCCTTGAAGGTGCCGTCCGGAATGGGGTATTCCGGAAAAACGGTCACCGGCACGGACCAATCGTACCCATTTTCTGACGTCACCAACATGGAGCGCCCCGGTGCGATATGCTCACCGACGGGATCATTGAGGTACTCCAGATAAAACCGGTTATTCCAGTAAGCCAGCATGGGCGCGTGGTTGTAGGTCCAGCCCAGTCCGTCTGCCGTTTCGGGGTGTTCGCGGTCGGCCCGCATCACCTGGATGTTGTGCACACCCATGGCCGGTGGCAATTGTCCGTGGTGGTAGTCGACATTGACTTTGGTGTCGCCCGTATAAAAAACGCCGTCCTGCCCTTGAATGGAGTTGGAAAAAAGGATGGTGAATGAAAACAGGAATATGGATAGCTTTTTAATCATGCGCTTTTCGCTTTTTCGATTCCCTGATCAGCCGTTTCAGCACGGGTTGATCTACCTCAAAGATGGTCCCGTGCTTATGCCCCTCGGGCAGATGCGCCTGGGAAGAGACGTCCTCAAAATGGATGAAATCCGTTGTTCTGCTGACGCCGTATTGCTTTTGCTGGTAGGCGTCGTAGAAAATATACCAGGCGCCGTCTTTTTTGAGCACGGAAGGGCCTTCGGTGAATTTTTCGGTAAAGGGCGGTGAAATATGGGTGAAGGGGCCAAGCGGCGAGGGGCCGAAGGCAACCTTCAGGTCCCTTTCCGGCCGGGTATTGTCTTTCAGCACCAGCACGTAATCCTCCTTTCCGCGCTCCACGATCACGGCATCGATGACGCTGAAGTTCGGATCCAGAAAGAGCCTGGTCTCGCTGAAGGTTTCAAAATCTTTGGTGACCGTATAGTACATCCGGTGGTTGTTGTTTTCCTCCTCGATGCCCTTTTCGAATTTGTAGGGTATGGTCGAAGCCCAGATGATGATGTACGCCTTTTGGTACTGATCGTAGAACAATTCCGGAGCCCATACATTGACCGTGGCGGTATCGAAGGCCATCGCCGGGATCAGTTTTTGCGGCGACCAGTGGATGAGGTCTTTTGAATGCGCGTACCCGAAACCCAGGTCACCGCGCCAGGAAGACGTCCACACCAGCTGAAAGGTCCCGTCGGGCGCCCGGACAACGGATGGGTCCCGCATTACCTTCTGGGCGCCTACCTGCGGCGCAAGCCAGGGCCCGCCGAGGTCGTTCCACCGCAAGCCGTCATAGCTGTACGCCAGGTATAACCCCTGATCCGCCGGCTCCCGAAAGGTGCTGAACATATATACCTTTTGAGCCGGTTTGCAGGAGGCCACCAGGAGCATGAGCACAGCAATATGAAAGGCGTATGTCTTCAATGGTTATTCATGTTTTTTTCTTCAACCGCGCTAAACTACACCCCGTCCAGGATCAGCACCCAGTCATTGCCGTCTTCCACCTCCCCGGGCGGATCGAATTCAACTATGCCCTGATTGGGGAACGTGCCGATTGCCTCCGTCCGGCCGTTTCGCGGATTAAACCAGGAGGCCTTCGCTTGTTCGCCCTTTATTTTACCCATATTGACGGCAAAACGCCTCCCGTTGTAGGTGTAGGCCATGGCATAATCGATGCCCCTGGTGGCGATGACGTAGTCGTATTTTTCCCCGGCGTCCCCGGCAATCAATGACTGATCGGGCACCCGGTCCAGGAAGGAGCGGCTCAGCATCAGCTGTTTGAGGTATTTCATTTGTACGGCGCCCGGAGCGTCCAGTGCATCCCACCAGTTTTCCTTTACCCCGAAATTGGGGTCTTTGGAATTGGGATTGTGCATTTGCATGACCGCGTTGTGCCCGTAGGTGAATCCGAAGCTGCCGGCAAAAACAGCCCAGTAGCCGTACCGCCGGATATCGGGCGCCAGCCAAAGCGGCTGCGTGAAATCGTGTAGTCCCTGCGGGATATTCTCGTAGGCAGGTTCCCCGTCGACGGTCGGTTTGACGGGCTCCAGGCTGTAATCATCGCGGATGTATTTCCAGTTGTCCTGCCCGTAGGCTTGTTCGGAATCGTCCTGGTCGTAGCGGCGGTGCCCGGTCTGTACCATGTTGAAATCCAGCCACGGGGCGTTGTGGAACCAGGTCGAGGAACGGGATCTCCCGAACGGGTGAAACGTAATGAGGTGATTGGGATCGTATTTTCTAAGGTTCTCCCCGATGATCTGCCAGACGGCGGTGGAATCGGACCCGCGGATGTCGCCGCCGTTCAGCCAGATGACATTCGGGCGGTCTTTGTACCGGTCGGCCAGCCATTTGGAATATACATCGGCTTGTTCGACGGTTACGCCTCCTTTTTTGACAATGCTGCCCCATACCGGCACCATGGCCATGTACATCGATTTTTCGGCCGCCAGGTCGACGATGTAATCGACGTGATCCCAGAAATCGTAAGCCTCCGGATCCGCAGGGTCATTGCCGGGCGTGGTGAGGGGGCGGGTCACGTCCAGGTTGACGAGGGCGGAATCCCCGTAGGCGTTGTCATCAAACAGCTCGTGCAATATCATGACCTGAATGACATTGAAGCCGTGTGCCGCCCGGTTGGATAAATATTGGTCCGCCTCTTCCCGGGTCAGCACCGAAAACAGCAGCCACCCCGTGTCGCCGAGCCAGAAAAAAGGTTTTTCGTTTTCCTGCACCAGGAATCGCCGGTTCCCGGAAACGTGCAGCGCGGGCATTTCAACCGAGGTTGCTTCCGGCTCAACGGGCGACTGACATGCCCAAAACAGGCAAGCCAGGAAAATCCATGCCGGTAGATGATATCTCATTCAGTAATGCTTTTTTACCTGATCCTTTTTCATTTATCGGTCTTCACCCCAGGCGTTTTTGTGAAGACAAATGATGATGGGTTCGGCGGTGTTGTTTTTGAAGGCAAACGGTGATTTCTTTCCCTTCAACCGCTCCTGCCTGATCGTTTTTCCGCCCGCCGTAAAGTAGCTTGCCCAGTAGTTGCCGCCGTTCAGTTCATAGCTTATCTCGACCGCGGGTTCGGCGTAGATTATCCTTTCCGCAGCGTCATTTTCAAGCGCATAAAAACGGCCTTTTCCCCCGGTATCCACCGGCCGCATGCCGGCGGCGAGCGCATAAAAGCCCCCGGGAAGATCCGGCGTGACCGGCGGCAGCGAACCGCCCGCCATGAAAACGGCCCAACCCCATCGGGGGTCCTGGTTCTCCGAATAAATGACGGCCTTACCGGGGTAGCGCAGCCGGTATTCCGATACGGACCGGTAAACGGATTGGAAGGATTTTTTCCCGGCGGACTCCAGCCGGTCGTTTTGGCGCGGCGCCAGGCTGACCCCTCCCGCAGGCGCGTACAGGGAGCCGTCCTCCCGGTATCCCCAATAGCGGATGTCGATGACGTCGATCAGGCGGTTGTATGCCGGATTTTCCAGTATGGCGTCCTGCACATCCTTGGTGGCGCTGAGGCAGATCAGGCTGTGGTTTTCGTTTTCGGTTTCCCATTCGGCGATGACGTCCAGCCAGAATTCCACAAAGTGCAGGGGGCCGGTGAATTCAGCGCTGATGCTTTGCAGCACGTTGCTGTTGTCCTTGAATTCGTCGAGGCAGTGCCGGATATATCCCCGGTGCAGCGCCCTTCGGACCGGATGCGTAACGTCATAAAATTGCTCCGCAAAAAATATCCGCTTATCGCCCGCAAAGTTGGGCGGGTCCGGAAAGCCGGTATCGTTGATGTTGTTGGCGGGTCGCCAGGGCGAATCCACCCAGTGGGCGCCGGCCTCCAGGATATTGTGCTGGAAATAATGCTGGTGCATCAGGATCTTACCCTTGTCGAGGGCTGCATCCGCAAAGCTTTTTAAGCGCCGCCAATACCACCGGTTGAATTTGGTGAGGTCGTATTTGCTCAGCCGGTCCCAGGCTTCTCCCTGGCCGCTTCTGGCAAAGGGTTGTTCGTAGAAAGGCGCCCAGCTGTCCGGCTCCATCCGCCTTACCCTTTCGTGGTCGTCTCTGCGCCGGTCGTACCAAAGGCCGTAGTTGTGGTTCAACAAGGCTATGTTATTTTGCTCCATGTAGTTGACCACCTCATCGATCCGGTCGGTATAGCCCAGTCCGCTCCTGCCGGGTACAAACCGCGTAACGGCCGGTTGGGATTTCGCAGCCTCATAAGGCCGGTCGTCGCCCCGCCACCAGGGCACGTCCATTTGCCGCCCGGTGACCAGTCGCCCTCCGTTCGTCAGCAGTCCGTTTCTCAATTCGATCCCTGCGGCCTTTGGCGATTTCGGCCCATCGCCTGACGGTGCAACCGGTTCGATCCGTACAGATGCGGAGAGGTCCTGATCCGCAGCATCCGGAAAGGGCCGTTGTTCGATGAAGCTGTACAGGTCGGGCGCCGGCAGTTTGGCCAGTTCAGAGGCTGCGGCCGCCTCTTCATGGCTCGGTTTGCTGGTTGAAGCGCCTTCGTAGGTGAGCAGTTGGTCATCAAACGCCCCCCTTTTTTTGCCTGTCCGTTTAGCCAGTTGGGCAAAGAACAGGCTCGGCGGATCGATATGGCTGTTGGCTTCATACCAGAGCCCGTTTCCCTTGAACCGCGCCCAGACGCCGTAAGCCCAGTTGAAGGCGCCCGGGGGGCGGGCGCATTCGATCAGGGCGGCCGAACATTGCCAGATCATGCTGTTGGCGGCGTTCCAGCCGGCGCCCTGCCTGCCCCGGTCGAGGTTGCCGAACCGGATGGCCTGACCGTCAATTTTTACATTGTCAAACAACAAACCGGATGCCCAGCTGTCGATCGAACCGCTGAAATCAAAAGGCAGGTATGCCGTACATTGCACAAAGGCATTGGGGCCGGCGGCGCAAAAACCCGCCGCGAAATCGTGCATGCCGTAAGCGGAATAGCAGCGCAAAAACAGGGTTTGCTGCCCTTCCGTGAAGAAGGTATTCCTCCGTTCTCCCGCAATTTCGGAGACCGGGTCCGTTGAGATGCAATCCTGGACCGTAATCCGGCTGCCGGAGGCGTAAATGGCGACCGCAGAACCGGCAAAATGGCTGAAATGCACCTTTCGCACCCAGCCGTTGCGCATATTTTCAAAAGAAACAGCGTTCCAGCAATGATCCTCGTCCTTTAGGTTCTCGGGGTTGTATTGGGATTGTAGCTGTAAATTTTCAATGCCCACCCGTTCAATCCGGCCGGGCCATACGACTTTTGAGACCAACCCTCCGCCAAACCGGGTCTCCAGGGCCGTGGTAAGGGGCGCATCCAGGGTAAGCCGGTTCCCCAACCGGTCGGTCACGGTTCTTTCCCAGGTTATATCCCGTTCACCCGGTTTCCAGGTCAACCAACCCGTTTCTCCGCCGAATGCATCCATCTCCAGGGTTTTGATCCAGGCCTGGGTGGAAGGCCTTTGTATCCGGATCTCGTCTCCCGCTTCAAATATTACAGGATAACTGACCTCCAACTGATGGCCGCCTACCGGCACATAACTGCTCATGATGGGGACCGGCGGCGATAATTGCCGGTCATCTTTTCCCTCGATCCGGATCAGGGTCTCCCGGTCAATCCCCGAGGCTTCCAGGATGGTTTCCCGCCCGCGCCCCCTGATAACGATCCCCGATTGGCGGATGGTCAGCCTGCCCTGAAGTTTGTACAGGCCTTTTTCGATGAGCACGGCCCCCCGGAAACCATTGGCCTGGAGGGGCAGCGCCGCGACATAGTCAATGGCCTGCTGCAGGGTGGCGGTGGCATCCCCTTCCATGGGCCGCACCACGGCGACCGCGGGCACAAGCGGAATTGCCGAATCGGATGCTTCATAACCGCAGAAAGAAAAGTTCGGGATCTGGTTACCCAGCGTATCCGGCGCGGAGGCAAGTACGCCGTTTTTAGGCAGGAGCGACGGGGCAGTCTCCGGTTGTGCCCCGGTCAGGCAAGGGAGAAGGACTGCAAGCCAGCAGATCCCGGATTTTAGAAAATTATGGGGAGCTCTATCCCGCATGATCGCAACTTATTTTAAGCATTCAGTACGTGTCGGACACCTCCGATGGGTCCGACACGTAACGCCAATCGCTAATTGGAACAGCAGTTCCGGCTTTCGGCCAGCGTATCGTGATTGTTCAGGGTATTGCTCCAGTCCACCTGTTTGGTGGGGTCGATGCCGTTGATGTATTTTTCGATGTTGGTATAGCCGTCGCCGTTGCAGTCCAGTAGGGCATCTTTGGGGTCGTTGGGATTCAATCCGAGGTCGGCGTATTTCAATTCCCAGTCGTCGGGCATGCCGTCCATGTCGGTGTCTTTGTGGGGTTTGCCCGCGTAGGCCGGGTAGCCGCCGACCTGGCTGGGTTCTGAGATGATGCCCAGTTTGTAGGAATCCGGGGGCAGGCGGCGGTGTTTGAATTGCGGGACGATCGGTTGGGCATCCGGCGCGTATTCAATTTTGCCGGTCCGGACCACCCTGACGATCCGCTCATCCACCGGGTCCCTTTTAGGCAAGGTGGCGCCGGCGTTTTCGAGGACAAACTTATAGGCCGATTTTGCATCCAGAATGGTCATTTCGGGCATGGGCAAAGGTTTGTCCCACTTGATCTCGTCCCGGTATTTGCCGGTATTGGGCATGTCTTCCACTTGCACGCCGCCGTCCCAGTTGTCGTTCGTTACGCGGTCGTTCCCTTCCACGATATTGCCGGAAACGTAAGCGCGTCCGAAGGTGAGGTAACCCAGCTTGCTGCGGCCCGATTCAGGCTTCAGGATGCGGTGGCTGATGGAATGTTCCAGATCGGTCACCGGGCCCGGTTTGAAATAATTGTTGACGATATTGTACATGGCCCGGTAGTCGCCGCCGTCGATGGAGCGGTGCATCCAGTTGAAGACCACATTGTTGGCAAAATTGAAAATGCCGTACCAACCGATTGACGGATTGCGGCCCGTATTGTTCGCCCACAGGTTGCGGATGAAGGAGCAGTTTTCGCCGCCCAGGG
Source organism: Lewinellaceae bacterium (assembly GCA_020636325.1). Lineage (GTDB taxonomy): Bacteria > Bacteroidota > Bacteroidia > Chitinophagales > Saprospiraceae > JACJYC01. Next base: position 21,316 of record JACJYC010000011.1, on the reverse strand, counting down.
TACTGCCGAAAGAATGGTTCCAGGTATCGAGGGCCTCCGAAAAGATGGAGTTCTGAATGGTTATGTTGACGGTCGGCAATTTTTCCATTTGCGGTTTTCCGGTGCCGTCGTCGTACATGTGCCGGTAGATGGACATGTTCTCATCCAGGCCCCAGCTGGCCGAAACGTGGTCGATCATGATATTGCCGATGGGATTGCCGCCGATGGCGTCGTCCCTTCTGCCCACATTGGTCTCTCCCCTTCTGAAGCGCATATGGCGGATGATGACGTCGTGGGTGTCGATCCAGACGCTTTCGCCGGCTACGCAAACCCCGTCTCCGGGGGCTGTTTGCCCGGCGATGGTGATATAAGGCGCACGGATCATCAGGGGCGATTTGAGCCGGATGATGCCGGCGACGTTAAACACCACCATGCGTGCGCCGCCGGTTTCGCAGGCTTCGCGCAGGGTGCCGGGGCCGCTGTCGGCCAGGCTGTTGACCACGATCACCTTGCCGCCCCTGCCGCCGAAAGCATACATGCCGCCGCCCTCTGCCCCTGGAAAAGCCGGGATGCTGGCCTGCGGCAGGTCATAGGGTCTGGCGGCCCAGGGGATGTACGGCCTGCCTTTTTCCGCCGCTTCCTTTTCAATGGTGGGAAGCGCGCGTTGCCACATGCTGTCTGAATGAGCATAGGCGGCTTTCATCATGATCTCGGTAGCCGCCTGGATGCTGTCCGGTACCTGGGGGTATTGGGCAAACCCGAGGATTGCCATTGAATTGGCGAGGAGGAGAAGAGCTGTTTTTCTTACATTGAACATTGTGCACGATTTATATAAACAGATAAGTGGCGATGGTTGAACCGGCCTATTTGTGCTGTACGGCCACCTGCCGGGAAACCGATTGTCCGGTCCGGCTGACCGCCCTCAACACGTACAGGCCGGTGGGCAATGCTTCCAGGTCGACGGATTGAATGCCCGCTTCATTTTTTACCGAGCGGACCAGCTGTCCGGACAGGCTGACCACGTCGAGCCGGATGATGATCCGATCGCTTTCGATCGTGAATTGTCCGGTTGACGGATTGGGGTAGACCTTCAATCCGGATGGGTTTTCTTCCGCTTCTTCGGTTGCCGTAAGCGTGAGCCCGTGCAGGTAATTTTCCAGGTTGCTGTATCCGTTGGCTGTGATGGTCCGGCCGTCATTGTAGTCCGTCGGGTTCAGTCCGTTGGCGGTTTCCCAGTCATCCGGTATGCCGTCGTGGTCCGTATCGGCGGGTGCGTCGTAGGAGGTGGTGTAAACATCCCAGGGCGTCATCTCGTCCTGCAGGGAATCGGGCACGAGGTTCATCGGGGTGTCAATGATGCCGGAGGCGATGCCTTTTACGGGTGTTTCCAGCGTATCGCCCGCCAGGTATTCGTACCGGATGACGGGAATTTCGCCCTTTACTTCGGCAATTACCCGGGCGTCGATGGTATCCCGTTTCGGGAGGGTAGCGCCCGCATAGCTGAGCACCGATTGGTAGGCGCCGGCCGCCGATTCGGTATAATGGCCGTATTGTTCCAGTGCGCCGTCCGACTGGGCAAATTCCTCATCGGACCGGATGTTCGCATTGCCGCCCACTTCTGAACCGTCTACGCCCAGCCAGTTGTCGGCCGTAATGGCGGCATTGCCCTCCATGACGTTGCCCGAAAAATACCAACCGGCATAACCGTCCAGCGGTACGCCGTCCCGGTTGAGCGAAGGCCGGGCGAAAACCGGGGAGCCGCCCGTGGCGGGGCCGGGCTTGAAGTAATTGTTGACGACATTGGTATGGCAGAAACCCTGGCCGCCGGTGCCTTCGAATTCGCCGCCGTAGAAGGCGCCCGAGCTCCCCCAGTTGAAGTTGACGTTGTTGCGGTAATCCACCAGCGCCTCGACATCATTTCCGTTGGAGCCGTTGATGCGCGGCATCCTGGAGTTGTGGTGCGCCAGCAGGTTGTGGTGGTAGCTGGCGTACTGGCCGCCCCATTGGGTGGCGTACCCCCGGCTCCCTTTCGGGTGGAAAGACCTGTAGAGGGATTCGCTGAGAATGCACCATTGGACCGTCGTGTTCTTGTTGCTGGAAAAGTGGGTCGTTTCCTCGATGGTCCAGCTCATGGAACAGTGATCCACAATGAAATTCTCTCCGTTTTCGATCCGGAAAGAGGAGGTGATCAGCCCCAGTTCGTCGCCGGGCCGAAAGCGGATATGCTGGAGGATGAGGTTCTTGCTGCCGGAAAAATTAACGGTAGCGCCCCGGATGCAGATCCCGTCGCCGGGCGCGGTCTGGCCGGCTATGGTCATGTTGTTCCGGTTCACCCGCAATTCATCCTGCAGGTTAATCACTCCGCCGACCCGGAATACGATGGTCATGGGCAGTTTGACCGTGTAGGGCCCGAGTATCGGGTCTATCCGGATTTCGGTGGCTTGTGTGAAAGCCCAGCGCAAACTGCCCTCGGGCGGGTTCACGGGGTCGTCTTCCAGGTTGGTCACTTCGATCACCTGATTGGTAAGGCCGTCCCCTCTGCCGCCTGTGGCAAATCTTCCGTAGCCCTCCGCGCCGGGGAAGGCGATCACCTGCGCATCCGCAACGGTGAAGGTCAGGGAGGATAAAGCCGCCAGGACCAGGTATTGTTTAATCTTCCGGATCATGCTTCGTTTTTTTTATTGATTTCCCGCTTTTGTCCTTTACTGAAGCGGATCAAACGTGCCGTTAACCCAACCTTTGGTCTGTTCTACCGCCGGGCTGGTTTGCAAAAAGGAAGAAGGTACCGCAAAAAAGTCGTACAGTTCCGGGTAGTTGAAACTCTGTTGCGTACCGCCTATGGTGCTTTCCAGCGTTTTGAGGGCGGTGGTGAAGTACGTTTTATAGTTTTCCACATCCTCGATATCGATGGGGTGCAGCAGCACTACCGTGTCGATCCTTTTCCAACCCTTGTAGGGAGACGCGGCGTCGGTGATCACCTTGTCCCACGGGGTAGCCGGACGGATATCGAGGCCGTGCCGCTGGGTGCCGTTCAGTTTTTTGGCATAATTGCCCAGGTCGGTCCTGAACATGAGTCTTCTCCTCAGGTCCCAGTAGCGCTTGTTCTCAAAGGCGAATTCGACCTGCCGCTCGATCATGATGATCTCCCGGAGCCCTTCCTTGCTGATGGAGGAAGGGATGCCGTAAGTACCGCCGCCCGCATCGATCCCTGCCCGTTCCCGGATGCGGCCGATCAGCTCGAGGGCCTGGCTTTGGTTACCCAGTTCGTTGGCGCATTCCGCCAGGTTCATCAGGACCTCGGCGTACCTGAGCTCGATCCAGGAAGTGCTGGTCTGGGACACATTGTTCTCGGCGATGCTGGGATTGGTGGCCTTTTTGTTGTAGAAGCCCGTGGCCGGGGTCCGGTTATTTTCGTGGATGCTGCGCAAATAGGTCCATATCTTGGCCATGTCCCGGCCGTTCATTTCCCAGTCGCTGCCGTTGTAGGCCACGGTAGCGTAGAAGCGCTGGTCCCTGTTGTTCCAGAATCTGTCCGGGTCGTATCCCGATCCCGGGTCGTTGATGTGCTTCCCGTTGGCCATGGGGAAGGCCTGCACCAATTCCCAGGTTGGGGTAGACAAGCCGCTTCCGCCGCCGGACGTCGGGCGCACCCTTCCTTCCCAGGAGCTGGTGTAGTCGGAACCGGCGCCGGCGTCGTACCTTCTGTAAATAACGGCTTCCGGATTGCTCAGGACATTAGTGGTAAAGATGCCGCTGAAATCGGGGTACAAGGCCCGCGGAACGGTCATTTGAGCCAGGAGGTCCACGGCCTGCGTATTGGCGTCATAGGCTCGTTGCCAGCGGCCCTGGTCGTCGCTTCTGTTGAATAAAGGGCTGGCCCAGGTCAGCAAAATGCGGCCTTTGAACGCCGCTGCCGCCCCGCTGTTGATGCGTCCTTTATCCTTGTCCAGCGGCCAATCCACGGGAAGGTATTCGATGGCCAGGTCCAGGTCGTTGACGATCAGATCGATGGATTCGGCAGTTCTGCTCCTCGGGATGTTCAGATCCGTTTCAAAGAACGGGTCCTGCACACGGTTGACCATCGGGACGCCGCCGTACAGCTTCACCATTTGCCAGTAGCGCCAGGCTCTGAAAAACAGGGCCTGCCCGAGGATGGGCTTTTTCAGCTCTTCGGCCAGGGAGGAATTCTCCAGCCCTTCAATGCAGATGTTGATCTGGCGGATGAGGTGGTAATTGTCCTTGTGCAATTCCTTGACCGCGTCAATGTCATTCGGGCCCAGAAAACCGTAGATCAGGTCGGTGATCGACTGGGAGGAAGAATAGCTCTCATCGACGTACGATTCGTTGGTTCCCAAGGACATGGGCGGCATATTGTCTTCGTACAGGTTGTTGACGTAGAGGGTCGCCTGACCTTCATCTTCCCAGATCCCGTCGTCCACCACGTTCAGGTCGCGTTTGTCCAGGACCTTGGTGCAGCCGGACAGCAGGATCGCCAAGACGGCAACCGTATAAAGCCATTTATTGATTATCTTGTTCATTTTCAAGCGATTTTATAAAAGCATCGACTTTAGATTCTAACATTCAACCCAAGGCTTACGGACCTCAGCAAGGGGTAAGTGTTGTACCGGGAGATGGCGTCTTCCTTGTAATCGAAAGTGCTGATGGGCGACCACAGGTTGGTCCCGTTGAGAAATATCCGCAGCTCGCGTATGCCCGCAGTCTGGTTGGAATTGCCGGAGATCCGGTAAGAGATGTTCAGGTTCTGCAGCCGCAGCTGGTAGACGTCCCGCATCCAGAAGCTGGAAACCCATTGGTTGTAACTGCCGAATTTCGGATTGGGGTAGGCCGCATTCGGGTTGTCGGGGGTCCAGAAATCCGACCAGAACGCCGGGGAGTTTTCCGTTTCGGTGGGTACGGTCCGGGCCAGCTTGTCCACCACCTGATTGGAGATGCCGTAGGACATGCTCCAGAGGGTGCTGAACTGGAGATTTTTCCAGCTGAAGCCGAGGGTGATATTGGTCGGCAGCAGGTTTTTCCAGACGAAATGATCGTTGACCCGCTCGAGATAGGTTTTATCGTGGATGGAGTGGATATTCCCGTCTGGTTCGAAAACGGTTTCGGGTTCGCCTTTGGAGGGGTCGCCCGGCCGGCCGATATCCTGGAAGAACAAGCTGCCGACTTCGGCCGGTTTGCCTTCAATGGTATACACGTGGCCCCATTTCTCCACCCATTGGGCGTTGATGGCATCCAGTTGGGCCTGGGTTCTGATGATCCCTTCGGTAAAATAGCCTTCTTCGCGGCCGGCAGCTGAGGTGCTTTGGCCGATGGGGTATCGGTAATCGTTGGGCGCCCATTGGGTCGGCCGCGCCAGGATGCGGTTGGTGGCAAAGGCAAAGTTGCCGCCGATGTTCCAATGGAAATCCGGGCTGATATCGCCGCGGTACCCGATGGATGCGTCATAACCCCATGCCTTCAGTTCGCCGAGGTTTTCGCTGGGCAGTTCGCCGATCCCGGAGGTTTGCGGGAATTCGACCGTCCGTTGGTCCAGGATGTCGTATTGCCGGGTGTAGAATACGTCGGTCGTGATGCTCAGCCGCCCTCTCAGCAGGCGGAGATCGACGCCGAAGTTGCGGATCAGGGATTTTTCCCAGCTCACGCCGCTGCTCACTACGTCCGTTTTGCCGGAAACGGCCAGGCCGCCGGCTGCCGTGGATCCGCCGAACAAATAACTCCCCGATGGCGCATACCGCAAATTGTATTCATACGACCCGATGGAGCTGTAACCGGTCAACCCGACGGATACCCTGAACTTCAGGTAGTCGATGAAGCGCAGCCCGCTCTTGATGAAGTTTTCTTCGGAAGCCACCCAGCCCACGGCAACAGCCGGAAAGAAGCCGGACCTTTCCCCGGGGGCGAATTTCACGGTGCTCTCATACCGCAGGGTGGATTCCAGCAGGTATTTATCCGCGTACGAGTAATTGAGCCTGCCGACTGCGCCCAGGTCGCCGGATTCAAACAGCGATCCCTGGCTGGTAGCCGACAGATAATCGAAAGCCCGTTGCGTTTCGACGCCGTAGATCAACAGGTTTTCGGCCAGCGCGCCGAAGCCGGCCGACTTGCCTTCCATCTGCTCGTAGGTGGCAAAGGCGGAAAGCTGGTGCAGCTTCCAGGATTTTTTATAGTTCAGGCTCAGGTTTAACTGGTAATTGTCTTTTTCAGAGAACGACTCGGAAATGCGGTTCTTGTTGTTGATGGTTTGTTCGGAGATGAGCTGGTCGCTGAGCACGTATTTGTACTGGGGCTGGAATTCGTACAGGGTGTAGGGGATGTTGTATTCCTTGGTGTAGCTGTAGCCCTCCCGGCGGCTGAAGGTAGCCGAAGCGGACAGGCCCGGGATCATCGGGAAGTCGTATTTTAGCTGGAGGTTCAGGTTGTTGCCCTTGTCCAGGTCGTCCCGGTAGCTGTCGGAACTGAATAACGCCAGCGGGTTGAATTCGAGGTTGTTGTAGACCGGGAGCCCGTCGATATAGGGCGGCGTCCACCGGGGGGCTTGCAACAATTGGCGGAACAGGCCTTCCATGGTATTGATGTCCGCACCGCTGAGGTAGGGCCGCTTGAAGCGCCTGTTGTCCAGCGCCACGGTGGCGGATACGAGGAGGTTGTCCGTAAGCTGGGCATCCAAGCCTATGCGGTAGGAATATTTGCCGACGTCCATTTTATCGAAGTTGCCCTGGGTATAGGTGTAGGAGCCGCCGGCAAAATACCGGATCTTCTCCGACCCGCCGGAGAAATTGATGGAGTGTTTCGACAGCAGGGAGGGTTTCCAGGCTTCGCCCAGCCAGTCATAGTTGAGGTTTTTCATCACCTCGAGCTCTTCGTCGGTCACGGGGATGAAATTCGGATTGTCGATATTGATGGCATTGAGCATGCGGGCCTGGTCGTAAGCGCTGAGCATTTCCGTCTGTTGGGTGGCGTCGCTGACACCGATGCTGCCTGAATAGGAAACGGATAATTTGCCCGGTTTTCCGCGTTTGGTTTTCACCAATACCACGCCGTTGGCGCCCTTGCTGCCATAAACGGCCGCCGAGGCGTCCTTCAGCACGGAAAAGCTTTCGATCTGGGAGGGATCGAGCACATCGAACTCCTCCTGGGTCACTTCGTAGCCGTCGACGATGTACAGCGGGGCCGGATCTTTGGCGCCGCCGCCGGCTGTGCCGAAGGTCGTTTCCGCCCGGATCCGCACCCGGGTCGCAGCGCCGGGGTTGCCGGTCGGCTGGGCGGGCGAAACATGGACGCCGGGCATCCTGCCTTCCAGCAAAGTGGTCATGCTGATCGCGGGGATATCCTCGATCTCATCGGCGGACAGGCTGGTGACCGAACCGACGAGGTTGGCCCGCTTCACCTGGCCGTAACCGATCACGACGACTTCCGCCAGACCGGTGACATCGGCGGTGAGGACAATATCGATGACCGTCCGGCCCGCTACGGGGATTTCCTGGTTCACATATCCGGTGTAGGAGATAGACAAGGTATCGCTTGCCCCGACGGAAAGTTCATATTTCCCGTCGAAATCGGTTACGGTACCCGTTGAGGTCCCTTTGATGAGAATGTTGGTTCCGATTAAGGTCTCACCGGCTTCATCTTTAATCTGACCGGACACCGTTATTTTACCCGCAGTCTGGGCATTTCCGTATAGCGGGAAAAGCATGCAGACAAGGAGTAACAAAGAAATTGATGCAATTTCTCTTGTCGGCAAATGGAATGCTTTTACTTTCATTTTCTTGGATTTAAGAGAAGCCGATAGGATTAAGAGCGCGCCTCTTTTCATTTACCAAAGGAAAACTTTCTCGGTTTTCACTTTTTTGCCGGCCTGCGCCCGTACGATATAGATGCCGGAGGGCAGATCGGATACATCAACCTGGTCGGCATCCGATACCGTTCTGGTCAGGCTGCCGTCGGTGCGGAAAATGGCCAGGTCTGACGTTTCGGAAACGGATATCCGCCTGTTCACCTGAACAATTTCAATATCATTGTCAAAAATATCTTTGACCGCAGTGACCGGCGTAAATGTCCCGTAGACCTTCAGGTCGTGGATCCTGGGCGTCTGGCCGCCGGCTTCCAGGAATTTGAGCATGACGTTGCTGGTGTAGATGCCGTCCTCCCAGGTCATCCCGTAGGCGGATGGCTGGCAGCGATAACCGTTCGAGGTTTTTATCCCCGTGACCGGGTCTTTCGTAAAGCTGGCCGCCCAGTTGGTCCCCGGTTGGTACCGAAGGGTGTCCCAGGTAGCGCCGTCGTCCAGGGAGATCTCGCACATGACGCCCCTTTTGTTGCCGCCCGTGCTGGAGTGCGTCCATTGGATGACTTCTACAAAATCCAGCGCGCGGAGGTCTACGATGAAATCACCCCTGACGGCGGGCGGATCGGAAGGGTAGTCCCGGCTGATCTCCACAAAGCCGTCGGATACGTTTTCCGTGTTTTCCACCCCGTCCCTGTAGGCGTAGGCTGCCTTCCACTCCGGCGCAAACGCGCACTGCTTGAAAAAGTACCAGATTTTCAGGTTGGGTTCGCCGATAACGGGTACGAAGGTCGTATCGTTTTTGTATCCGTAGATGATGCCGCCGTTTCCGTCATAGGCGTTGTCGCTGTTGCCCATATCAGAATTGGCGTCGGTATGAAAGAACTGGAATCCCTGGAAATTCTCATCCAGCACCAGCGGTTCAACCGGGCTTAATTCCCCCCAGGTGACGCCGGTTCCGTCATCGAGCTGACCGGATACGGAGCCGTAGCCAAACAGCATAATCGAAAAGAAAAGGATAAGTGTAAAGTTGCGCATGGTGATAAGGTTTAAAAGATTAAGGCGCAGATCATTCCGGTTTATCCTAAGCAATTCATCAAAAACCGGAATGATCTACGTTTGAATTCATGAAATATAGATAATTATTTGGTAATTACCAATTTGCCGACGAATATTTTGCCGTTTGCTTCCAGTTGGTACATGTACATGCCGGCGGCAAAACCGCTCAGGTCGACGTCTACCTGGTTGTTGCCCTGGAAGAGTTGACGGTTCCTGAAGATGTCAAACCTTTGGCCCATCATGTTGGTCAGGGACAGGCTGCCCTGTTCCAGCCCCTGCAGGTCAAAGCTCAGCGTAACCTGGCCCGTTGCGGGGTTGGGATAAGCCGAAATGTTCCTGGAGATCACCGGCTCCTTCGTGCCTACAAGCGGTGCATCGTCGCCGGCGCCCAGGATCCATTCGACCGAACGGAGCATCAGCCGGTAGAAATCCTCGGTGGCGTATTCGGTCATGTCGGCGTCCTTGCCGTACAGGCCCAGTTCGTGAATGCCGAGGATGACGGTGCGGTGTTCGGTCACCGTGCCGCCTGTAACGGTGGTTCCGGCGGGTACGGCCCAGAGGTTGGCGTCAGTGATGCCTTCACTGTTGTTTTTCACCAGCGGGTAAGCGCCGCTCATATCCTGGTTCAGGTTGAATCCGAACGCAAAGACGACTTCCGGTGTTCCGCATACGGCTGAACTCCAGGCTACGACCGTGTCCTGGGTATAATCCTGGGTGATGTAATGGGTGTTGTTGATGATCTTGAACTCGGTGGTGCCGGGCAGGCAGTTGTTATCCTGTTTGAAGCCCGGGTAGTCGCTGTTGCCGAAAGTGCCCGGATCCGGATTCACGACCCATCCCCACTTGTCGGTGCGGACGGAAAGGGGTTCCATCATCAGACAAGGAATGGGGTAGTGGTCCGTATTGCCGAAGGCCACCACGTTGCTGGAGCTGCAGGATTCACCGAAGACCACGGCTTTGTACGGACTGTAGTCATAGCCGCCGTCTTTTACGTCGTTGTCATCGACAAGCGTAACGGAATACCCGGCATTTTCAAGTTGTGCGATGGAAACGGAATCGCTGAGGATGAGCTGGTCGGGCCCGCGTGCGCTGACGTAAAGCAGGTGCTTGTCGGCATCGATGCCTTTCATATAATAGTCAAACCAGATCCGGGTTCCGGAATTCAGTTCCAGCCTGGCGAAATGCAGGTTGGTGGAAGACGGGGCGGCGGTGAAATAGAACATCATGTCGTCATTCACGGCTCCGCCGCCGGCTGGTGCGGCCACCGTGATTTTGGCTTTCGACCAGGTTTGGGTACCGGAGTCAAATACGCCCGGCGTGATGGTATAGGGTACCTCAATGGTGTAGTTGCCGTTGGCGTCCTTGGCTTTCAGCCCCAGGGTGTCCGGAAAGACGATATTCTGGACAGACGGGTTCTGAAGATCGTTGGTAATGGTCAGTGAGCCGTACCGCGATAAGGTCTGCAGGTGGAGGGAATCCGGAGTGGCCTCGCCGAGCAGCGCCACCAGCGGAGTGGTCATATTGTCAAATATGCTGTTGGCTGCAGCCCCTGCCGGCGGGTCGATCCACGACGGGAGCTGGTAGGAAACGGTCATGTTGTCAAACACGACGGTAGGGTCGAAGCTGTCCATGGCGATGGCTGCGCCCGTTCCCAGCGTTTTCAGCTTAAAGTATACTTTGGTGTTGCTGAAGTCCGAAGGCGTCATGCCGATGGCTTCCGCCAGGTTGACCGTTTTCTTGGGTTGACCGGTAACGTAGAAGCTGTCGATGCTGGCCACGATGTTGCTTTCGCTGCCCAAGGCGACCTGCAGGGTATAACTTGCCGACAACCCGGTATTGCCCAGGTCGTAGGTGTCCATTTCGAACGTGATGTCCGAGGTGACGGCCGTACCCGAAAAGCTGAACTGAAAACCGAACTCCACCTTCTTGTACTGGCCGGGGTGGGTGCCGAACGCCTGGTTGGTGTCGTCGCCGTCTACGTCAAAGAGGCAGCCTGACGGTTTCCAGATGATGTTCTTGGCCGTATCGGCCGTGCCGGCGTATTTTTCCGACCATTTGGCCAGGATGGCCGTCAGCGAATCGATGCTGGCCATGTGGACCGGGTTTTCGTTGCTGTTCCAGCGGCGGATCCTGAAGTCGTCATTTAGAACGGTCGGGGCGCCCACGGTGTCAGCCGTGAAGACTTCCGATTGGAAACCGCGGTCGGTCTGGCATTTCTGGAAGCTGATGGTGATCCCGGAGGTATCCTGCGTCCAGGTGCTGTTGGGCTTGTCCGTGTTGAAGTTGATCAGAAATGTGGCAATGCCCGTTTCGGTGTTAATGTCGGTGGTCTGTCCGACGCTCGGCTTGGTGCTGAACCTGAACTGGGCATCCACCTGACTTGCCAGCAAGATGCAGCAAGCCATAAAAAACATTTTAAGGTAATTGTTTTGCATTGTTGGTGCTTTTATGTTAAGAAATCCTGCCATTTGCACTTCTCCAAATGACCATATGAAAAATAAAATGAATCTGCGATCAAGTCGTCAGGCGCGTTTGCCTTTGCGTCCGTAATAGGTCAGCGCCAGGTCCGTTTCCGCCCCTTTGAACAGGAAACTGGCCAGGTACCCGACGATCAACACCACCAGGTGGCTGTAAACCCCCAGCATATATTTGTGCTGTCTGAAATTCCAGTCTCCCAGATCCAGCAGCAGCCTTTTGTCCTCACCGATGGGTGTGGAGGTCAGCACGGCGTAAGCGGTAAACAATACGCAGGCAAAGACCCCGACGTACAACCCCTGTTTGTTGGTCCTGGTCGTGAACAAGCCGAGCAACAGCATCCCGATGATCCCGCCGGAAAAGATGGCGTACAGGGTGAAGACGGTTCCCAGGATCCCTTTATCGCCCGCGGTTGCGTACAGTGTGGCCACCAGAATAGCCAATATGCCGGTAATGACCACCATCCACCGGCCTGCGCTGAACAGTGCGCTGTCCGGCCTTTTCGGTTTGAACCGCCGGTAAAAATCCTCCACCAACACGGCCGATAAGCAGTTCAGATCGGAATCCAGGCTCGAAATGGCTGCGGCAATCAACGCCGAGATCACAAAACCCGCAACGCCCACCGGCAAACTGGAAAGGATGAAATGCGGAAACACCTGGTCGGGCTTTGCGCCTGCCGGCAAGGCTTCCGGTGATATCTGGTAATACACAAACAGCGCTGTGCCGATGAACATGAACAGGGCCCATACCGGCACGCTCAGCAGGACGCCGATCAGGGAGGCTTTGATGGCTTCCTTGTCAGACCTGGCCGTGAGGTAACGCTGTACGATCGATTGATCGGTGCCGTATTTCTGCAGGGCGTAAAACACGCCGTTGAGGGCCATAACGATAAAGGTCAGGTGGTAGAAATCCACATCATAGGGGCCGAAACCGGACCTGTTTTGTTCCGAGGCGACCCTGTATATTTCGAATATCCCGCCGTCAATGGAATTCACGATGATGATGAGGGAAACCAGCCCGCCCGCGATCAGCAAGATGCCCTGGAACACGTCCAGCCAGATGATCCCTTCTATGCCGCCGAACAGGGTCAGCACCACGACGCAGATCCCCAATACCCAGACAACGGTCATGATGTTGACCCCGAGCATGCCCGAGATCGCCAGACCGACCAGGTAGAGTACCGTGCCCATTTTGGCGAAATGCGCCAGGATAAACGCCAGCGAACTGTACAATCTGGCAAATACGCCGAACCGCTTTTCGAAGTATTCGTAGGCGCTCAGGTTGATCACATGCCGGTACAGCGGTACAATGAACCCGATGATCAGCAGCAACACAACCGGGACCATCAGGCCCTGCACCAGCAGGATCCAGTTGGAAGAGAACCCTTCTCCCGGGTAGGCCAGAAAGGTAACGCTGCTGATGAGGGTGGCTAGAATGGACATGCCGACCGCCCAGGAAGGCAGCTTGCCGCCGGCCGTATAATATTGTTTCGCATCCGTTTGTTTCGCAGAAAACCACAGCCCTATTCCCAGTGAACACAGCAGGGACAGAACGATAATGATATAATCAATGATGTGCAGATTATTCATGTGCTGGTCTTCGCTTATTTTAGGATCATTTTCTTTACCTCCGGCCAGATCGTCTCCGGCCATTTGTAGCTTCCGGGCTTAACGGTCATTTTCAGGGACTCGTACCGGTCCAGTTCCATCCGGGTAACGCCCCTTGCCAGTTGCTGTACCGGGATGAGCCGGTCGGCTTCCAGTCGCTTCAGGATGGCGTAGGAGGTCGCGCCGCCTTCTACAAAGAGTTCATCGATGGAGATCTGTTCCAATAATGTGTGGATCAGTTCCCCGAGCGCCATTTTCAGGTGCGGCCTTTCCTCAAAGGGCAGGTCCGGATAGTGCATCGTGAGGACCACCCGGTCGGCGGTCTGGTACAGCGCCAGGATCTCCCTGACCCAAAGGCCGGTTTCTTCCGGGGAAAACGCGGCGTCGGTAAAAATCTTCCGGGGCATATTGGAAACGGCAAAACGCCGGTCGGAAAACCGGTTGATGGAAATATCCTTGTCCTGATTGGCGCTGCCCAGGATAATCAGGTGGCGTTCGCCGAACCCGATTTCCGCCTGACCGTTCTCCCGCTGTTCGTAGCCGTTGAATTGCAGCAGAGCGTCGAAAAAATCGCTGCCGCCGCATAAGGCAACGGGCTCATTGGAAAGGGAGGCCCACTTCAGCAGGTCGCCGTAATTTTCCACTTCACCGATATAGTAGCCGGGTCCGTTGAGCTCCGACAGTTCCTTGATCACCTTGGTCTGGTGCTGATAGGCCGGGTTGATCAGGTCGAGCAGTCTGGAGGAGGTTTTCCTTCTGAAATAGCTCACCTCAGCCAGCGGCACATCATTGATGAAGTAGGTTCCGTCCTTCACGATCCGGTTCAGGCTGGGGTTTGCCGGCAGGATGAGGACTTTATCCAACCCTTGCGCTTTTGCAAAGGCTTCGCATTCCTGCATGACGTTCCCCCGGAAGGTGGAGTCGATCTTTTTATAGAAAATCCGGGGTTTGAGCGCTTTCAGGGCCGTTGTATAGTCGATGATCCAATGCCGGATGTCCTCTTTGGCGTAAGACCGGGTATCCGTCGCAAAACAATACAGATCGATATTGTTTTCGGGGCTGATCGCCGTGGAGACCATCCCCCTGAGGCCCCTGCTGAGTCCTACGCCGGCGATTTCCGCAGCGCCGGTCAGATCATCTGCTATGACAATATGCATTACGCAACCGTTTTTCGTTGTTGACAGAATCGTACGGCATAATTCAGGGAGAGCGTCATGGCTTCCGGACTGGCCGCGTTCAGGCCCGCGATTTCCATGGCGGTCCCGTGGTCCACGGAGACCCGGATGATGGGCAGCCCCAGGGTGATGTTCACCCCTTTTACTTTTTTCATTTTGCCGGCCTGGTTATCCCACGAAAATCCCAGCACTTTGAACGGGATATGGCCCTGGTCGTGGTACATGGCCACGCAGCAGTCGTAATAACCGCCTGCAGCTTTGGGATAAAGCGTATCGGGGGGCAGGGGCCCCTCGGCCAGGTAACCTTTGCTTGTCGCTTCTTCTACAGCCGGTATGATCTCCTGCGCTTCTTCATAACCGAACAATCCGCCGTCGCTGGCGTGGGGGTTCAAGCCGGCAACGCCAATCCTGGGCGACCCAATGCCCAGTTGCCGGCAGGCGTGGTGCGCCAGCTCTATGGCTTCGAGGATTCTTTCCTTCTTCACCAGGTCGCAGGCCTGCCGCAGCGATACGTGCGTGGACACATGAACGATCCGGAAATTTTCCTCCGCCAGCATCATGGCGTATTTGCCGGAGCCGGTGAATTGGGCGTATATTTCCGTGTGACCGGCGAATTGGTGTCCCGCCAGGTTCAGGGCCTCCTTGTGGATGGGGGCTGTAACGGTAGCGTCAATTTCACCGGCCATGGCCAGTTGGATATTCTTTTTAATGGCTTCAAAAGCCGCGTGGCCGTAGGCTGCCTTTACTTTTCCGTATTCGAGGGGCGCTTTTTCCAATACGCCCAGGTTCAGCACATTCAGGATGCCGGGCTCAAACCGGGCTTCCGCGATCCGGGTGATGGGCCGTAGGGTCAGTTCCGCGCCGACTGATCGGTTGGCTTCTTCCAGCACCCATTGTTCCCCGACCACCACCGGGTTGCAGATCTCCCCGGTCTCCGGGGCGCTGCAGGCCTTCAGGATGATTTCGGGTCCGATGCCCGCGGGGTCTCCCATTGATATGCCGATAACAGGTTTTTCCATGGTTGAATAATAATGGTTCTGGTTTCAATCCTTTATGCCCGCCGGGACGCCCTCAGCCGCATTCAGGCTGATCTGTAACTGGTACTTTTCGATCAGCGGCTCAAAGGCCAGGTAAATGGCCTTTTTATTTGCCGGATCAGGTTGCTGCATCGGTACGGCTGCTTCCGCATCGCAATATCCCGCCAGGTGCAGCATGTATTTCAGGGCCGGAATGGCGTCCGCAACCGTTCGGCCGGCCTGGCAGCAATCGGATACGGCATCGCAGATCCCCTGGTAGTAGAGGGCCATTTCGGCGTTTCCGGCCAGCCCGTAGTCGACCACCGCCCGGTAATGGGCCGGGATGAGGTTGCCCATGCTGGGGACCACGCCGTGCGCGCCGTACAGCATTCCCTTGGCGCCGTAGGCCGCGCTGCCCAGAAAAAAGCGAAAATCCGGCCTGTCCTTCCAGCGAGAGAGGTTTTGCTGCAATCGCTCTTCCCCCGACTCCGAATCCTTGAGCCCGATTATTCCGGGGTGCCGGCTCAATTCTTCGATGGCGGAAAGCGGAATGGACATGCCGGTGGTGACCGGGATATTGTACAGGAAAACGGGAATCTCAGCGGCTTCCGCCAGTTGCAGGTAGTATCGGATCATCAGTCGCTCGGTCAGCGGGTAGCAGGTGGGCAGGTGCGGTACAATGGCGTCATACCCCAACTCGGCGGCGTAACCGGCCAGGCGGAGGGTGTCCGAAAAACTGTTGCAGGTGATGCCCGTATAGGTCACCGCATCGCCCGCGTGTTTTTTGACCAGGCGCATGAAGGCCATACGTTCCTCCAGCGAAAAAGACATGGCCTCGCCGGTGGTGCCGAGTGCAAAAGGAGCGGCGCCGCCTTCAATGACATTGGCCAGGATCTTGACCAGGGCTGCTTCATCCAGGCGTCCTTCTTTCGTCAGCGGGGTAACCAACGGGACGATGACGCCTTTATATTTTGATAATGATGTCATGACAATGGTCTATAAATCGGTTGATAAACGGCCGTTCTGTGCGGCGCCGCACGATTTCCTGATCCTCAGTTTGGCGTCCAGGATCACCTTGATGCAGGGGCGATTGGGCTCTACCAGCCGGCTCAGCAACAGTTCGGTAGCTCTCCTCCCGATCTCAAAGCCGTCCTGATGAACGGCGGTGAGCGGCGGGTTGAGCAACTCCGACCAATACATGTCGTCAAATCCGACAATGGCGATATCGGACGGGATCTTCAGTTCTCTGGCGTGGATGGCCCGCAGAGCGCCCAGGGTCAGCAGGTTATTGCCGGTAAATACGGCGGTGGGGGGGCGGTTCAGGTCCAGGAGGGCGGTCGTGGCTTCAACGCCGTTCTGAAAATCGGAAGACCGGGTGATGATCAGCTCTTCCTCGATCGGCAGCCCGCTTTCCAGTAAGGCCCGTTTGTAGCCGGCCAGCCTGGATTTGGTGGTGGGGATGTCCCATTGCCCGCCGACATGGCCGATGCGCTTATGCCCCAGGTTGATCAGGTGTTTTATGGCGCCGTAAGCGGCTTCCTCGTTATTTATTTTTACGGAATCGACCTCGACGCCTTCCATGTCCCGGTCCACACACGTCACCTGGTAGCCTGATTTGATCAGTTCCCTGACCTTGGGGTCCTCGTTGTTCACCGGCGCGACGATAAATCCGTTGACCCCTTCTGATTTCAGGATGTCGATATACATTTCAGACCGGGCTTTGTTCTGGGAGAAATTGCCGATGATCACGGAATAGCCCTGATTGTAGGCGGTGGCTTCAATGCCCCGGATCATGTCGACGTAGAAGGGGTTCTCGATATCCGGCAACACCAGTCCGATCAGCTTGCTCTCCTTGCCTTTTGAACGGAGCCGCTGCGCCACCCTGCTCGGCCGGTAATTCAGCTCCTTGATGGCCTTTTGCACCTTGTGCCGGGTGTCCATTTGTACGTGGCTGTTCCCGTTTATGACACGCGAAACGGTGGCTATGGAAACTTCGGCTTTTTCTGCTACATCTTTCAGGCTTGCCATAAAAATGTAAATTTATGAAAACGTTTACATGATTTAAACAATTGATTTTTAATTAATTACAACTTGTAAATGTGTTAATTTATGCAAACGTTATCATAAAAGTAGAAAAATTTTCATTACCCGATGGAAAATCCGGAAATTTTTAAGGGAAAATTTTGTGCGCGCCGGTTCAGCCCGGATAGAATATTCGTTCCCGGTCGGGGCCGAAATCAGAAGAACCATCCGGGTTTTGCATTTTATCTTACCTTTGGGCCGAAAGCGCTGAATTTTGCTTTCGGCCATCCTGGTTTTTGGGCTTATTTGACCGGTAGTGCTGCCTGTGCAATTCTTTCCAGTTTAACCTATAAAATTGTTATCGCCGATCATGTCTAATCCGACCAAAGGACCTCAACTTCAGGTCCTGATCCTGCCAATACTGACTTTACTGATGCTTGCCGGCCCTGCCCGGGGATTTTCCGGCCCGGATATCGGGGATCTGCGGGTGGAATACCTCCGGGAACCGATCGGTATCGACGTGGATAAACCGCATTTCAGCTGGAAAATGACGGCTGCCGACGGCCGGAGAGGCCTGGTTCAGGAGGCTTACCGGATTGTGGTGTCGGATGAACAGGATAACCGGGTCTGGGATTCCGGCAAGGTCGGTTCCGGCCTCGCGCTGGGCATCGCCTACCAGGGAAAACCGCTGAACCCCGGGACGAGGTACGCCTGGAACCTGACGGTATGGGACCGGGAGGGGCAGCCATACACCGGTTCTTCCTGGTTTGAGACCGGGTTGATGGACCCCAACCCCAATGCTGCCGCCTGGGGCGGGGCGCAATGGATAGGGACCACCCAGGAGGACCTGCCGCTATGCGCGCAGTATTTGTCGATGTTCAGATTGCAGTACGGCCTGGCGCTTGATCAGGTATCCGGCAGCACCCGTGCCGCGTTTGTCTTCGGCGCCAACGACCGCCGGCTGCTGGATAAAAACCGGAACCTGCTGGGCATGCAAAACAAGAAAGATCAGGGTTATATGGCCCTTGAGCTCGATATCTCCGGTCTCGGCGCCGGAAAGGACGGAAAAGCCCGCCTCAACATTTACCGGGTCGGATACGCGCCCGGTGACCGCGCCGATCAGCCCTTTAAAAGCTATGAAATCCCTACGACCCTGGTCAATGACGGCAACAAATACGACCGTCACCAATTTTATGTGGAATGCAATTTCGGGGTCTTCAACATTTATATGGACGGGAGCGAAGAAGCCAATAAGATCACGCGGAGCGGAGCACAGGATTCGCCCTTTGTCCTGTCGGGCCTGATGCTCAACCCCTACGGCGACGGCCCCGGCGGCGATTACCTCTCCTTTCCCATGCTGGCCGATATCGGGTTTGTGGCGGATCAAGGCCAGACCGCCCGGTTTTCGGATATCCGCGTCAGGCATTACCGCCGGCCTTCCAACGTCATCTTTTCCGAATCCACGGCCCCGGGCGAGGCCTATGCCGGCATTTTCCGGCCGTTCCTCGACAAGCGCGACGGGAAGTTCGCGGTCGCCGAAGGAGCCTATGTGGTCAGCGGAGCCGGCGACGGCGTTTTTGCGGTCGCCGACCCAGGCCGAAATGCCGCTCCCATGCTGCGGACCGAGTTCGAAACAGCGGATAAGGCCGTTAAAAAAGCGAGATTGTACGTGACCGCTCGGGGCATCTACGAGGTGTACCTCAACGGCCGGCGGGTCGGGAATGATTATTTCAACCCCGGATTGACGCAGTACAACAAGACCCAGATGTACCAGACCTATGACGTGACGGACGGGATAAACCGCGGCGGCGGCAATGCCCTGGGCGCCTGGCTGAGCGAGGGCTGGTGGAGCGGGAACATCACCTACCGCGGCGAGAACTGGAACTATTTCGGCGACCGGCAATCGCTGTTGGCTAAACTGGTCATTACCTACGCCGACGGCACCGAGAAGGTCATTGTTTCCAATGATCAGGACTGGAAATATACCGCCGACGGCCCTATCCGGTACGGGAGCTTTTTCCAGGGAGAGGTCTATGACGCCACCAAAGAGGCCGCTGTTTCCGGGTGGTCGACCTCGTCTTTTGACGACCGGCATTGGGAAACGGCCGTCCGCATCCCGCTGGAAGGAACCGCCGTTACGGGCAGCTTCAAGGATTTTCTCGGCCGGGACATCCAACTGAACTACGATCAGCAGCAGCTGGTCGGACAGATCGGCGAAAATGTCCGGATCGTCAAAACAATGACGGCACAAAGCGTTGAAGAGGTGCGCCCCGGCATCTTCGTCTACGATATGGGCCAGAACATGGTCGGCTTTCCCACGCTCAGCATCAGGGGCGGCAACCGGGGCGATACCGTCACCCTGCGCTACGCGGAGGTCAGGTACCCCGACCTTCCCGAATACAAGGAAAACACGGGCATGATCATGATCGAGAACATCCGGGCTGCCCTCACCCAGGACCTGTACGTGCTTAAGGGAGGAGATGAGACCATCCAGCCCCGGTTTACCTTCCACGGTTATCGCTTTGTGGAGATCACGGGCATCCCCAGGGCCCTGGCGCCGGAGGACGTGAAAGGCCAGGTGCTCAGTTCCGTTTACGAGCTGGCTTCGCAATATGAGACCTCCAATCCGTTGGTTACCAAGCTCTGGGAAAATATCAGCTGGTCGATGCGGAGCAATTTCCTGTCCATCCCCACCGATACCCCAGCCCGGAACGAACGCATGGGCTGGAGCGGAGACATCAGCGTTTTTTCCCGGGCCTCCACCTACCTGGCCAATGTCAACGAGTTTTTCAAGCGCCACCTGCTGGCGATGCGGGATATGCAGGGCGCCGACGGCAAATTTACCGATGTGGCCCCGGTCGGCGGAGGATTCGGCGGGATCCTGTGGGGAAGCGCCGGCATTACCGTGGCCTGGGAGGCCTATCAGCAATACGGGGACCTGAGCCTGCTCCGGGACCATTACCCGGCCATGAAAGCGTATATGACCTTTCTGGACACGCGCATCGACAGCGCAACCGGTCTGCTGAACGAAGGCCCGCTGGGCGACTGGCTGAGTCCGGAGAACAATAAAAACAACGACACCCAGATCTGGACGGCCTACCATTTGTACGACCTGGACATCATGACCAAGGCGGCCGCCCTGCTCGGCAAACAGGAGGATGCGGATCTTTTCCGGAAGCGTTATGCGGACCGCAAACGGTTTTTCAACGAAGTCTTTGTGGATAAGGGTACGCACAAGACCATCAGTTCGGCTTTGAGCACGGGGTTTATGCGGCCTACCGCCATCGATCCGACGGTGGAGGGAAAACCCATTGATACGCAGGCTTCCTACGCCATCCCGCTGGCCTTCGGCGTGTTTGACGAGGCTTCCCGGGCGGGCGCCGTCGAGCACTTGGCGGAGACTGTTACCCGCCAAAATACCGACGACGAAGGGATGTTGCGCCCCGCCTATTCGCTCATGACCGGGTTCATCGGTACGGCCTATATCGGAGAGGCCTTATCCGAAAACGGCAGGGACGACCTGGCCTACCGGTTGCTTCAGCAGGAGACTTATCCCTCGTGGCTGTACCCGGTCGTCAACGGCGCCACCACCATCTGGGAACGGCTCAATTCCTATACCATTGAAAACGGCTTCGGGGGCAACAACCGTATGAACTCCTTCAACCACTACGCCTTCGGGGCCGTCGCCTCCTGGATGTACAACTATTCCCTGGGCATCCAGCGGGACCCCGAACAACCGGCGTTCAAGCGCTTTGTGCTCAAACCCACCCCAGACCCTACCGGCCGGATGACCTGGGCCAAAGGATACTACGATTCCATGTACGGCCGGATTGCCAGCGAGTGGCGTATGGACAACGGGAAACTGACGTACAAAACCACTGTGCCGCCCAATACCTCCGCCCGGTTGTACCTGCCGGCCGGATCGGTGAAACAGGTGCGGGAAAGCGGCAAAAAAGTCAAGAAAGCAAAGGGGGTGAAATACCTCTCCAAAGCGGGTGATCGCCTGGTTTTTGAGCTGGGATCGGGAGAGTTTGAGTTTGTGATTGGGCAGTGATGGGGTAGGTGGATAAAGTTATATTATTGTAGCCTGGTTTGAGGGTGCCAAGCAGCAACTTGCCGTTGCTGCTTGACTTGCTAAATCAAGGGGTGTATTTGATTTTTATTTGATGATGTCTTGATTTTCTG
>JACJYC010000010.1 GCA_020636325.1 Lewinellaceae bacterium | reverse complement strand
CTCCTTATCCCCGTCTTTGCCTGTTTTAAAGGAATACCAAGTACCTTGTTTTACGAAAGCCCTTCATCATGGTTTTCATACAGCGATAGATCAATGGAGGGACGAGGTCAATCACCCAATTCCTGAAAACAGGGGGCAGGAAATATTTTAACAACACCTGAATTTCGAATTCAGCCAACCCGGATGCAGCAAACAGGTTTTTTGCAACGCTCAGGTACCCCAACTGCGCAAGGATCAGCCCGGTTTTGAACCGGCTTTTCTCGTCAAAATCCACCTGGTCTGTTCGGGGGATGAACACGGCATCTCCGCCGATGGAAAACCTGGACGGGTCGTATATCTTTTTACCAAAAGGGCGGAAACCCGGTTTTTGCACCGCCTCCGGATAGAATCGGCAGTCCATGCATTCGTAGCCCGATCGGTTGAGGTATTGGTCCAGTTCGGAAAAGGAGTTCTGCCCTTTGTAGGTTTTTATAAAACTGAATTCGCTGTAGATGACCCCGATTTTCTTTTGGTGCAGCGCGGTTTTTGCACCTTCCAGGATGTTCAGTTCCGTCCCTTGGGTGTCCAGTTTCAAAAAGTCGATGCGGTCAATTTGGTAGTCTTCCAGGATATGGTCGATGGTTCGGACGTCTACCGGGACGGTCCGCTCAATTTCCATACCCGCCTTCCAAAGGTGGGCGTCCTTCATCAACCCGAAATGTTTTTCAAAATTTTGATCGTCCAGTTGCAGAAAGGAGGAATAGCTCGGGTGCCGGGTGATATTAAAATTCCGGACCCCGTTTTGATCGCCCAGGGCAAACGGGAAATATTGGATATGAGCCGCTTGATCCAGTTTCCCAAACTCATCCGGATTGGGCTCAAACCCGAAATAGTCGACAAACGGCCGGATCTTTTTGAGGGCAAAAACGCCGCCTTTGGCCCCGACGTCAAAGGCATTGATCCGGCTGCCTTTCAGGTATTGATCGATTGACTTGATTGCGGCTTTTTTCATTTTTGCAGCCTGCGCTCCTTTTGTTACCGGGCTGTTTTCCGGAACCGCTCCCCGAATGCCTCCATTTCTTCCACCGCGCCCTGTTGATCCAGGTTGAAATTGACCATTATTGCATCCTTATACCGGTTGTTTTTGTCGGATTGGAAGGTGTCATAATGCCAATGATGGGCTTGCAGCGTTAAAAAATGATTGAAATGGATGATCAGGCGGTCATTTTCCACGGAAACCTCGACCGTGCCCAGCATTTCGTGCGCATATACCCCGGCATAGGCTTTCAAATCGAGTGAAGGCTTCGTGTTCGGTACCCTGGCGGCTGCCTGTTTCTTCAGCCCGGCCGCCGCTTGCCTGCGAAAACCCATGTACAGGTCGAAGATCTCCCGGTGCCAGTCCCGGCTGTCGTCGCCAAAGGCGTAGAGGTCCATGGCCTTGTACAGGATGGCGTGCCGCAATTCGGCGTGATCCAGGTTCGAAAACACATAAACCGCTGTTTTCTTGTCGTGCATGACCCCGGCTATCGCGATCAGCCCCGAGATGCTGCCCGTATGGAAATCCAGCTTGACCCCGCGGTAATCCGTTTGGAACCAGCCGAGTCCGTAGGTGATCCAGTTGGGGTGCGTGAGGTTTTGGGTGGGATAGAAACTTTCCTTGTTGACAAAAGCATGGGGTTCGAACAAATACCGGAAGGTGGCGGGCTTGAGCAGCGTATCCGATTTGTAGACGCCGCCGTTGACCAGGAAGGTCAGGTAATGACCGATATCGGCCCCGCAGGACCAGATCATGCCGGCCGCCCCGATCTGGTCGGACAGGTTGTAATTGGCGGTCACCAGACCGTCTTCGATATCGTCGACATACGGGGTAACGTAATTCCCGCCCTTGAACAGGTCGGCCGCTTTGGCTACGGTATGGGTCATTTCCAGCGGTTTGAAGATGTTTTCCTTCACGAAGGTCGTCCAATGCTGTCCGCTGGCGGCCCGGATGACCTCACCCGCCACGGCATACATCAGGTTGTTGTAGATGAAGCCGCCGCGGATGGGGTAGGCCTTTTCCGCAAACCGGAAGCGCGCCAGGGTTTCTTCAGTGGACGTGCTGTCGACAACCCAGAGCAGGTCGGCTTGGTCGATGCCCAGGTTGTGCGTCAGCAGGTCCTGTACCCTGGCTTCCTCGGTGATATAAGGATCAGACAGCTGAAAAGCGGGCAGGTATTTGCGGACCTTGTCCTCCCATTGCAGTTTCCCCTGGTCCACCAGCATGCCCAACGCGATGCAGATCACCGCCTTGGTCGTCGAGCCCATATTGAAGAGCGTATTTTCGTCGACAGGCGCTTTGGTTTCCAGGTTTTTAACCCCGTAAGCCTTTTGGAAGACCACCTGCCCGTCCTTGACCACAACGGCCGCCAGGCCCGGGATCTTCCAGTCGGCCATGCCTTTTGTGATCATCGCGTCCAGCTTTTGGTTGGCGGATGCGGTGGTTTGGGCGCGGGCGCATGGGGATGAGAACAGGCATAGGGCGACGAGGCAGAGGATGGTGAGGTGTTTCATGTAAGTTTCTGTTAAGTGGTTGAATAAACGCTGACAATCAGATAAAATGCTTCAAAATAGTAATAAATTAGGCGCTTGTTAATGGAGCATTACCAAAATTTCCGGAAATCAAAAAAATTGGACCCGGATGGGATGCTTCTCCGTTCCCATTCTTTTCCGGAGCGTGAATTCGTAAAATGGAATGATCATGAATGTTGTCGTGCTCAAAGTCAACGGGGCCATCCCGGGTACCCTTACCTACGAAATAACGCGCGACGGTAAGAATTTGCCGGGTGTTGTCCATCAAATACCTTTCACGATTAAGAATTTATTTGAGGATGAAGGCCATATCAGGGACTTGCTCCCGCCTTCATTGGTCAGGGACATCAGACAATGGGTACTCGATCAGCCCGCGAAGGGTATCCTTGCGGTCGATGCGGTCAATCCCGAAATGGACAGTATTCCCTGGGAATACCTGCCGGAGTTGTTTCAATGGCCGTCAGTGACCGTCGTCAGGCTGTTGGAACAAAAGGAGCATGTTGCCAAAAAGAAAAGAAACGACAAATCCAGGATGTTGGCTGCCGGTTGGTCGGGCAAACCCTGGTATGATCTCCCGGCAATTCAGGATGAACTCAACGCCCTTTCACAGGTGGCCTTAGGAGAAGATATCAATATCAGGGTGTTATTTGAACCCAGTCCCGCCGAACTCATTCAGGCCTGCAAGGCTATCCAACCGGTCTTCCTGCACCTTGTTCCACCAGGGATCGAATTCCAGGGAGAAAACCTGGAATTGATCATTTCAGGAGATAAGGACCTTGAAAAGATACAGGTTCCCGAATTTTTGAGCCGGTTATCTGCGCTGGATTTCAGCCCTGATCTGGTTGTATTAAACTCCTGTCATGGGAGCAGAGGGGAAAGCGGCATTTCCGTCCTGCGCTTGATCACCCGGGAATTGAACACCGCTGTGCTGGGGTGGTATGATCAGGTGTACGACAAGGCTGCATATGATTTTTCGTTGTTCTTTTATAACCGGTTATTACTGGAGGGCGAATCCGTGCTGGATGCTTTCCGATCGTATAAAACACTCCAATCTGAAAGAAAGAACCCCGAATCGATGACCAGAGGAATCGGTTTCGAGCGAATGGCCAGACCGTCCTTGCTGGGCTTACCGGTTCTCTGGGCAACTGATCTCGAGCAATTGTCGCAACCCATTATTGATCCGGTCAAAGGTCGGAAGGAAGCCGCTGGAACCGGCTATCATTTCGAAACGGCGCCGCTTTATGAATTCAACCAAAATTTTTTGAATGAAAGTCAGTCAATTCCTAAAATTGAACTGGATTTTGAACCGCAGGCCTGGTTGAATCCGGCCCTGCTGAAAAACGGGCGGCCGGTAATCGTCAATCTGGCTGTGACCCCGGATCGGGAACTGCCGAATGCAGGCCTTTCGGTTACGTGCGATACCGGTAACGGAAGTTCGAAGGTCCGCCTGACTATGAACCTGAAGCGCGGACGGCAACCGATTCCCATTGAAGTGTTTAACTTTCCGATCTTGTACCAGTTGATCCAGGAAAATGTTTCCAGGCGGAGGATCAATTTTACAGCTTCCTGCCAGTATGCGGGGTTTCTGCTCGCTGAAACGACCAGATCCGTTTTATGGATGGAAGCGACGGAATGGCTCGACAAACCCGATACCTGGCATTATATTCCGGCATTTGTCAACCCGTTCTGTGAAGGCGTCATGGATGTGATTGACAAGGCGGATGCCGTTCTGAAAAACCTGGCAACCCCGACCAGTTCCTTTTCCGGCTACCAAACGGGGAATACCGAGGATGTGGCCCGGCAGGTGGAAGCCCTGTTTAATTGCCTGCGTACCGAGTTCAAAATCAAATATATAGCGCCACCGCCTGTCCGGGTTTTTGTACCAGGGGAAGCTATACCCAGCGGGCAAAGGGTTCGCCCGCCCGACGAGGTGATTAAACGCTTGCGGGGTACCTGCCACGACCTGGCCATCTTGCTGGCCAGTTGCATGGAACATATCGGAATTTTTTCAATTGTTGTGCTGATCCAGGGGCATACCTATGTGGGTTTTTGGAATAACAAACAGGACCATACAACCTTTTGGGAGGAAGCCCGACGCAATATCAGGCGGCTCACGAAAGGACCCGGTAAAAACTGGACGATAACGGATAAGGAGGAATTGAGACAATTGTTCATCCAGGGAAAGATCACCTTCCTTGAAGGAACTTCCATAACGAACCCGGTTGGAACCTTCCCGAAGGCCGTTCAACTCGCAAGCCAATATTTAGGGATTGAACGGCAATTCGATGTGGCAGTGGATGTCCAGGCTTCGCGGTATGAGATCCAGCCTTTGTAGGGATCTTTTAAAATACGCGCTATCAATGCGACACCGCCTTCAACCCCACGATCGAAAGGATCAGCAGCCCGATGAAAAACAGCCGCCAGAACGTAGCCGGATCCTTGAACACAAAAATGCCCACGAGTACCGTGCCCACCGCGCCGATGCCCGTCCAGACCGCATACGCCGTGCCCGGCGACAGGGTCTGCGTCGCCTTGATCAACAAGCCCATGCTCACCACTACGGCCGCCAGAAAACCCGCATACCAGATATAGGACTTCGGGCCCGACACTTCCCGCGCCATGCCCAGACAATAGGAGAATACGACCTCGAATAACCCCGCAATAACCAAGATCAACCAGTTCATGTCCTGCTTTTTTCCGGAGGCAAAATTCCGAAGCAAGCCGGAGAATCCTTTTTACAAATGATAAAAAATCACCCCCTCTCACCCCCTCTCACCTCTCTCACCTCTCTCACCCCCTCTCACCTCTCTCACCTCTCTCACCTCTCTCACCCCTCTCACTCCCTCTCACCTCTCTCACCCCTCTCACCCCTCTCACCCCTCTCACCTCTCTCACCTCTCTCACCCCTCTCTCCCTCTCACCCCTCTCACCCCTCTCACCCCTCTCACCCTCTCACCCCTCTTCCACCTCCCCCAACCACGCCTTCACAAACGGTATGGCCACCCCCATCACGTCCTTTCCGGCCCGGAAGCAGTATTTCCACTCCCTGGAACGGGCTTCGTACGCCGGATTGACGAACAATTTCTTGCCTTTGGGCCCGTCCTTGAGCTGGGCGTTGTAGTCGACCGATTCGGCGATCTCCAGGAATTGGCGGAGGCGCTGTGCGATCAGCTGGTCGGGTTTATCGGGGTATTCGCGGCTCCATTTGGTCAATTCCGGGTTCGGGTCATCCAGATCGGTCAGCATTTGGCGGTAAGCGTCGACGGCCGGTTGGTAGGCGGCTTTCTGGTCGTCGGGCAGGTCTGTCATCAATTCTTCAAACTGTTTGATGACGGATTCGATGTTTTCCTTCTGCATGGCCTTCAGCGCAGGGTCCATGGGTTGGGGCGCCGTTTGCGGGCGGTAGGATTCGCGCCATTTCTGGTAATTGCTCAGGAATTCGTCCGATTCGAAGTAGGATTTGACATAGTTGCACAGCTCACGGGCGACAGCCTCCTTTTCCGGAGCCGACATTTTCTTGGCTGTTTCCAGTTTGGAACCGTAGTAGAGGTAGCCCCTTTCGAAGCTCGTCCAGATAAAACCTTTAGCGGCGAATTCTTCCATGCCCAGCGCTTCAAAAAGCCGGGTTTCTGACTGGCGGGCGACCTTGAATCCCTGCATCAGGGGCAGGAGGAACAGACCCATGGCAAAAACAGGCACAATGGGTTTGAATTTGAAGGATGTTTTCATTGGTAATACGGGTGATTAACAGGTTAAAAATCGGTTGATAAAAGGGTTTTCATGCGTTTTTGTCCGGCGCTGTCCGGCATCATGCGGAAAAGGTTGTTGCGGATGCCGGTCAAGACCGGATGCTGCATTTGGGCGATCCGTCCCAGCATTCTGGACGTATTGACCACCTGATTTGCCCTCGACAAGCGCCTTTTTTCGAATTGGACGAAAGCGGCGTCCCAATCCGCATTTTTCTCCAGGATATCGGTCAGCACGGCGGCATCCTGCAGGGCCTGGCAGGCGCCCTGTCCCATATTGGGGGTGGTGGCATGCGCGGCGTCGCCCATGAGCAGTACCCGGTCGAAACGGTAACGCGGCAGCGGACTCAGGTCGCAGATGTCGGAATGGATCAATTGGTCGGTCGGCGTCCGGCGGATAACAGCCGGGATCGGGTCGTGGAAACGGCTGAAATGCCCGAGGACGCTGTGGACGGTCCAGTTTTTCCGATCCGGATCCTGTTCGGGTGCATTCACCACGGCGAACCAGTAGATCCGGTTGCCGGTGAGTGGAACGATGCCGAAACGGCCTTCGGGCGACCAGGTCTCGGTGGCGGCTTTCACTTCCAGGTCGCCGGCTTCCGAAATGGCGCGCCAGCAGGTGTAGCCTGCGTACCTCGGTTGCGCATCGGGGAGCAATGACCGGCGGATGGGGGAGTGGATCCCGTCGGCGGCCAGTACCCGGTCGGCGGCGAATTCCGACCCGTTGGCAAATTCAAGGATGGCCTTGCGGCCGGTATTTTTTACGCCTGTGACTTGCTGGCCCAGGCAAAGGCTGCCGGGATCAAGCTGGTCGAGCAGTACCTGATGAAGGTCGGCCCGGTGGATGGCCAGGATGTCCAGGTCCGGGTTGCCGGGTTTATGGACATGCGACACGAGTTTGCCCTTGCCGTCCAATATTTTGAGCTCATCGATCATTTGACCGGCAGCGACCGTTTGTTCGCGGATGCCGATCTTTTCCAGGCTTTTCAGGGCGTTGGCAGCCAGGGTCAGGCCGGCGCCGAGGGGTTTGATCGCGGGCGCAGCTTCAAAGATCACGGGCCGGTAACCCAGTTTGCGCAAGCCTATGGCAGTGGCCAGTCCGGCAATGCCGGCGCCGGTAATTGCAATGGTCGTTTCCATGGGAGTCGGGCTTAAAAGACGTACTTTTTCAACAATTCCAGTTCCAGCCCTCTGCGCCGGGCGCGGCGTGCGATCAGTTTGAAGAACGGCTTCACCACAGCGCCTATGCCGCCGGTAACGCCGGTGTCGCCCATTTCCATCAGCAGGGCCATGACGGGAATGCCGGGCATGCCGCTCTTGCCGATCTTCCCGTCATTTGCAAGGCCGTAGGCGATGCGCAGGCAGTTCTCAAAGCCCGTGTTCCCCGGCGTGATCCGGACGATGAACAGGATGGTCTCGGTGTCGCTCGGGTTAAAAAACCGGTGATGCTCGCCCTTTTTGGCGATGGCGGTCTCGCCCGGCTTGAGGGTGATTTTCCGGCCGTTCACTTCAAGGCCCAGGTTGCCCTCGATCGCAGTGAATTCTTCGTCGAAGCTCTTGTGGTAGTGCAGGCCGTTGCCGCCTTTCGGAGCCAGTTCCACCTCGATTTCGGTGATCGCGTCATGGCTTTCTTCAGCCGTGCGGATGAAGGTGATCTTGTCTTTGATGGAAGGGTTGTAGAGTACCCTGCGCGAAGGCGTTTCCATGATCATTGTTTTCATTTGGTCGTGTGATTTTTTGCCTGCGGGGACAGGCGGTTTGAAGATTTCAGATTCATTTGGTTTTTCGGGTCAGTCGCCGGGCGTCAGCTGCCGGGCCTAACCGCATCCGGGGCGGTTGAATGAGCGGCAGTGGCGGCTACGGGTTCAGGATCCGCTTTGACCATGTTGGCGCAACTGTTGACAAACAAGGTAGCGGTTGCGAGGGAAAGCGCCAGATAAAAAATGATGACGCCGTTGCTTACATTTGGTTTCATGACAGGTGATTTCAGATATTTCAGGATATGGTTTTCATTTGACTTTTCAAAGGTACTTGCAACAAGGGGCGGTTTTCAAGGGATCAGGGTATGGGGTGTCGGATTTGTTGATTGAAATGATTTTTTGATTGAATCGATTGGTTCGATTGGGCTGACCGACTAACGACCGCCGATAATCGGATCAATCGAACAATCGGCACAATCGGATCAATTTCTCCAGCATTTTCGTATAGCTGCCAGATGGCTGAACAATACCACCGGTACGATCAGCGCCGGCAGCAGGTTGAACGGCATATACAATACACCCCGGTTGGGTTGGTCGAAGGCAAATTGCTGGAACGGGAACGGCGCCGACAATACGGCATTGATCACGATGTTCAGCAACAAGCCCAACGCCAGGAAATTCCAGACCAGGAGAACCTTGGGGTATTTGACCTGTCCGCCCCGAAAGCAAAGCCAGGCGACGACCGGCGCCGTCAGCCCCGAAAGGATGTCAAAATTGCGTCCTTCAAACGTCATCAATTGCGGCACGTAGCCGAACAGGAATAACCGGAACAGTACAATTTCTACGGGGATACGCACCACGTGAAGCCACGTCAGCCAATTCAGGCTCAAGCTGTCGATGAAGGTTTTCCCGCGCCTGGTCAGGAACACTATCAGAATGGTCAGTAACGGCGGGGCTATCATCAGCATAAAGCGCGGCGGTACCGAATCGGTGACCAGGTAAAAGCCGGTAGAGGCTACGGCGGCCTGCAGGATGCCCCACAGGGCCAGGCCGGCGGTTATTTTCCAGTTTCGGCGGACCGCCAGGTGGAACAGCGCCAGGGTGGCCAGCAATGCGCCGACGAACAGCGCGGGTACAAACGGGTGAATGCCTACGATCATGGGTCGGTGATTTCGGAGGCCAAAATTATGGGCGGTTCTCCCGAATGCGCACAAAAAGTCGACCAATCCTAGCAGAAAGTTTCCAAAGGAGCCGTTGGGTCATACCAGTGGCAGGTTGCTCCTGCGGTTATCCGCTTATACTGTGCTGTAATAGGTTTTGTGCATTCCGGGTAGTCTCCCGCTTAAGGGGGCAGGGGCGGGCGCCGGTAAATGCACAAAACCTATTGCCGTTGAGTATAGGTCGGGCTCTCATCTCCCCGCCCGCTCCAATATTTCTCGCAAAAAAGCATTTTTATAGAAACGGGTTGCCTAATTTTGATCAACTGGGGGCGACTCCGTTCCAACATCCAAAAGAGATATGCTATGAGATACCTTGCTATTTCCCTTTTTGTCCTTTTGCCGTTTTGCCTGGCGGCCCAGAACCGGTCGGCCGAACAAACCCCGGAAGCGTCGGAACGGGATAAAAGAATACAGCTGGTAGAAAAGAATCTGCAGCAGGCTCGCGATCATTATGCCCGGGAGGAATACCGGCAAGCATCCGGGATCGCCGCTCCGGTCATAGGCGAAGCGGCTGCCCTGGGCCTGGACAAGCAGATGCGGGAAGCCCAAAGACTGGTTGTCCAATGCGAGCAGATCCAGGCTTTTCAACGGAGCATGGCAACCAGCGAAGGCATCGGCTCAGCGGCTATCGCCATCCAATTGTCGGAATTGTATTTCAAGAACGGCGAATACGAAAAGGCCGCCCAACTCGCTTCGGAAGCGTACGAAGAAGCGGAGGAGTACAATGAGAAATCCTTTATGGCTACGGCCCTGAACAAGGAGGCGCGGGCTATCCTGAAATCGGAGGACGCCGGCAAGGAGGAAAAGGCCGAAGCGCGGAAGAAATTCAGAAAAAGCCTGAAGCTGCTGGCGGAAAGCAAGGTGCTGGACCCCATTCTGAAAAAGGAAAACCTGGATTATCTGGAAGAATTCGGAGACAATATCGTTTCATCCGTCGAGTTTGCCGATACCCGGGAGGCCATGAGAACGGCCATTGATTCGGTGCACATCAACCTCGGGAAATGGTCGGTTGACGGGCGGGATTTTTTTCCGCCGGACGATCCCGACCGGCCCGGCCCGCCACCTCCGGTCTTTGGCGACCCCCATCGGAGCCGGAAAAAAGAGGAGATGTACCAGAAGATCGTCCAGTTGAACATGGACCGGTTGACCAAGGAACTGATCGAGCCGCTGCCGCCCCCGGACGAAGCAGGCGTTGTGGTGGCCCATGTCACCGACGAAATGAAGACCTTGTGGCCCACCCAACTGAAGGTCATCCAACAGGGTTTTTCTGAAAACGAGGAGCGCATCGGCAAGATGGCGCCCCAGGACATCCGGGAAGAATTGCTGCTGACCACCTACCAGCGCAAGTATGACTCCCTGATGTACCTCCATACCCTCGATTCCATCAACCTGGAAAAACAGGAACTGGACATCCGGCAGCGCGAAACCGAACTGGAGCGGCAAAAAGTGCACCGCCAGTTCATGATGACCAGTTCGGGCGGGGCGCTTTTGCTGGCCTTCTTCCTGTTTATCGGATTCACCCGCCAGAAGAAGAGCAACCGCCTGCTGTCCCAAAAAAATGAAGCGATCCGGAAGGAACAGGAGCGATCCGAAGAACTCCTGCTCAATATCCTGCCGGCGCAGGTGGCCGGCGAGCTCAAACAATACGGCGCTTCCAAAGCCAGGCGATATGAAAATGTATCCGTCCTGTTCAGCGATTTCAAGGATTTCTCCAAAATAGCGGAGACCCTGTCGCCCGAGATGCTGGTCAATGAACTGGACTACTGCTTCAAGGCCTTTGACAATATTGTCGGCAAATACGCCCTGGAAAAGATCAAGACCATCGGCGACGCCTATATGTGCGCCGGCGGCCTGCCTGCCGCCAACGGCAACAACGCGGCCAAAACCGTGCAGGCCGCCCTGGAAATGCAGGCATTCCTGCACAACTGGCAGGAAGAAAAAAGGCAAAAAGGAGAACCCTTCTTCGAAGCGCGCATCGGCATCCATACGGGGCCGGTGGTGGCCGGCGTGGTGGGCAGGAAGAAATTCGCCTACGACATCTGGGGGGACACGGTGAACATCGCTTCCCGCATGGAGTCGAGCGGGCAGCCGGGGCGGATCAACATCTCCGGGGATACCTACCATCTGGTCGGCGACGACTTCCCGTGTTCTTACCGGGGGAAGGTGCAGGCGAAGAACAAGGGTGAGATCGATATGTACTTTGTGGGATGAGGTAATCAGAGGGTGAGGGGGTGAGGGGGTGAGAGGGTGAGAGGATGAGAGGGTGAGTGACGATTCATGCTGCGAATTTCACAATTCATGACATTTGCCGGATCTACGAGCGTCCGGGTTCCTTAATTTTGGGAGCTGATCCTGAACCATGGAAAAATTGAATGACCGGCATTTGCGTATCTGGGGGCTTCCCCTGCTGGTGGCGTTGACCGTCACGGCGCAAATGCCTATATTTTTTCCGGGCCGATGGGACCTTTGGTGGAAGTTCTGCATCATGGCCGCCATTCTCTCCAGCCTGACCTGGGAGGTCGCCCGCCTGATCCTGCTGGGGGTCCGGAAGCGGTTTCAAGGTGTCGACCAGACGCCGAAACGGGTCCTGGCGACCTTGTCCCTCTACATCATCCTGCTGGCCGTCCTGCACGCGGGAATCCTCTGGGCAACCGATCTGCTGCACCTCATGAAGGGGCCGGTGCTGACCCTGAAGGCGTTTCTGATCAATTTCGGCATCGGCTTGTTCTTCATTTCGATGATCGGCGGGTATTTCGAGGCGACCTACTTTTTCCGGAATTACCGGGAAGCCCTGATGCGCACCGAGCACATCAAGAAGGAAAGGGCCCAGCACCGGCTGGCTGCGCTGAAAAGCAAGGTCAACCCGCATTTTCTGTTCAATTCGCTGACCACGCTTTCCGCCCTGATCCCGGAAGATGCCGGCACAGCCGAACGGTTCGTGGATGAGCTGTCCAAGGTGTACCGGTATCTTTTGCGGGCCAATTGGCAGGTGCTGGTCCCGTTGGAAGATGAACTCCATTTCTTGCGATCCTATGCCTTTTTGTTGAATATCCGGTACGACGGCGCTTTTCAGATCAGGGAATCCGGGCTGGATGCCGTCCTGAAAAAAGGGCTGCCGGTATTGAGCCTGCAAGCCGTTGCCGACCGGGTGACCCGAACGCAGGTCATTGCCGCCGACCGGCCCCTGATCCTGGACATCCGTTCGGAAGGGGAGGACCTCGCACTGAGCTGCATGCACCAGCCGAGGTCGGTCCTGGTAAGCCGCCGCGATCCGAACCCAGGCACTGCCCAGGACGGCGAATGGGCCGCCGTTCAACCGGAGATTGCCGAAGGCCGGCTCTGCTTCCGCATCCAGCTGCACGAAAAAATCCAGGCGACATGATGACCTTCAGCACATCGGCCGGACAAATGATCCATGGAGGCTTCAGGTTGCTGGGCAAGATCTTCCGGAAATACCTGGCGGATTTCCTGTTCGTGCCGCCGATCATGGTAGGGGTCTGTTACTTCCTTTACGGCGACTATGTCTTTGAATCTGCATGGAGTTTCATACGCACCGTATTTCCCTGGTTTCTCAGCGCTGTGTTGGTAGCCGGAGCGGACAACTGGTTCATGTACACCATCGCCGCCCGCTTCCCGGATGCAGCCGACTGGCGCTTGCGGGTCACGATCAGCGTGCCCTGCTACCTGATGACCAATATCGGCATCGGATTGCTGACGTACTATATCGTCAGCCGGCTGAACTACGAACACCTCGTGTTTTCCTGGAACCATGTGTGGGCGCTGACGCTGTTTGCCGTCATGTCCACGGGGCTGGGGGTTTCCATCCACGAAAGCTTCCTCTATTTCAAGAAGTGGAAAGCGGCCATTGTGGAGAGCGAATCGCTGGAAAAACTCCACCTGGAATCCCAGTTTGAATCCTTGCAAAACCAGCTCAATCCGCATTTTCTTTTCAATTGTTTCAATTCGCTGTCTTCCCTGATCGGGGAGGATCCGCCACGGGCCGAGAAGTTCGTCGACGAATTGTCGAACGTTTATCGGTACCTGCTGCGCAACAACGAGAACGAATTGTCAACCGTTGCGGACGAGTTGCGCTTTATCCGGTCGTATTTTCACCTGCTGAAGACCCGGTACGAAGAGGGCATTGCCTGGGATATCCAGGTGAGCGCCGTTTTCCAGGAAATGAAATTGCCGCCGCTGGCCCTGCAGATCCTGGCGGAGAACGCGGTCAAACACAACCAGACCCGGCCCTCGCAGCCGCTTCATATCGAGATCAGTTCTTCTCCCGGCGGATTGCTCGTCCGGAACAATATACAACGCCGGCCCACCCTGGCCCCGTCCAACAAAGTAGGCCTGGAGAACCTCCGGAAGCGATACGAACTGCTCGGCCAAACCGGCTTTTCCATTGAGGAGGACGGCCGGTTCTTCAACGTATTTTTACCTGTGCTTTAACCGAAACAGACCATGAATCGCACCACATTTATTGTCGAAGACGAAGCCCTTGCCGTAAAGAAACTTACCCGGCTTATCGAAGAGGTAGCCCCGGAATTTGAGATCCTGGGACATGCCGGCAGCATCACCGGCGCCGTCGAATGGCTGGCCGAAAACCCGGCGCCCGACCTGATCTTCATGGACATCGAACTGTCGGACGGGCAGAGTTTCGAGATCTTCCAGCAGGCGGATGTGACGTGCCCGGTCATATTTGTGACCTCGTACGACGAATTTGCCCTCCAGGCCTTCAAGGTCAACAGCGTGGATTACCTCCTGAAGCCCGTCCAGCGGGAAGACCTGGCCAAAGCGCTGGCCAAGTTCGGGCAAATGTACAAACAGCCCCCTGCCCGGGAATTCAACCTGCAACGCCTGCTGGAAACCCTTGGCGGGCAGGCCGATAAGCACCGGGAGTTCCGGACCCGCTTCCTGGTCAAGCACATGCAGCGTTTCGTCTCTGTGCCCGTTACGGAAATCGCCTATTTCTGGTCGGAGGGCCGGGTCAATTTCATCCGCACCCACAGCGGACAGAAATACATCGTCGATTACAAGATGGAGGACCTGGAGACCATGCTCGACCCCCGGGATTGGTTTCGGGTGAGCAGGCAATTCATCGTCAGCATCCCATCCGTCCAGCAGATCCATCCGTATTTCAACAACCGCCTGAAATTGTACCTGAAGCCGGAGTCGGCGGAGGAAGTAACCGTGAGTCGGGAGCGGGTGAATGATTTCAAGGTTTGGATGGGGAAGTGAGATGATGAGGAATCGAGGAATCGAGGAATCGAGGAACTGAGGATGCGATCAACGAGATTGATAACGTACTGGCCCTTCAGATTGCCGAAGCCCTCCCCAAAGAGATCAACGGGCTGGCTGCCGAAGAGGGAGAGACCACCAATGCCGGCATCATGGGGATGATGGGCGGCGGCAGTCAGATCAACAAGCGGTATCAGAACGCGAAGAAACCGGAAAATTCGGCTGAATTAGTGATCCTGGCCAACGCACCGATGGTGAATGCGATGAACATGTACCTGACCAATCCCTCGATGATGGGACCTGAATACAAGAGCGTGCGGGGGAGCGCCCGACTCCGTCGTCCGGAGGCCGGAGGCTTCGTCGGATGAGGCGGGGGTGATCATTGGCTTTTTACCTCCGCCTCTTCCGGCAAAATGTTTAATTTTTCTAATTTGAATTGCTTCAACTACAAAACAAAGACCACCCTTTTTCCTTCAATTTCGCAATCCGGAGCGGAAGGATCCAAAGGGAAAACCCGGAGGATCAATTGGTACAGGCCCGGGGCGCAAGAGCTTAAACTATTGCCGGATAAAAGGATTTGATTTCGCTGACCCAGATCTCCGTTGAACTGGACCGCCCAATGAATTTGCCCGTTTTCCATTGATTTGATTTGAAAAATGGCCCGATAGCTTTCAAAGGCCTCTTGTTCTTCCGGTTCATCAATCTTCAGGAGGAATTCGATGGGCAGGTTTGTTTTATGCAAATTCAGGTTTTCTGTTATTTTGCCGCCAACCATCAGCACAATGGGTTTGCTTAGTTTGGACTGTTCTTGGGCCAGTAACTGCCGAAGCGCCGGTGGCGGTTGATTGGGAACAGCCGGGTTTGCCGTAACGGGTTCTTCTTTTTTGGGCGGCAGGGAGAGCTCCTCAATTTCTTTTTCCAAGGCTTTTATCCGGCCTTGAGCGGCCTTTAAAGATTTTTCTAAATCGGATATCCGGGACTGAAACTGTTTCTTTAATGCCTTGGTATCCGCCTCAAATTCTCTTTGCTGTTCTGTTTCGCGCTTATCGGCCGCTTTCAGTTTTTGGTTGAGTTCTTCGGCCTGTTTAGCCGCTTTTTCTTGTCCCGTCTGAATGGCCTGGCGCCATTCGGTCTTTATTGCGTCGATCTCTTTTTGATGGTCCTTTGAGAATGCCGAAGTGTCGTCGGGAAGGTGTTGAGTGATGAATTGCCGGATCGTGTCGAGATCAAACCCTTGAAAAGAGGATTTTTCCTCGGATATCGGAAACTGGATCTCACCGGAAAGCGGTGTTTTATCGGCTGCTTTTCGAAAGGTGATGTTGAATCGATACCTGGCCTGTTGCGCATTTTTATCCTTGGGAGGCTCAGGATCTTGTTCTTCCTTTTTTCGGGTTGGTTTTCCAGGCTTTTTGGGCGATAGATCCACCCTTTTAGCAGCTCCGTTAGCGGTGTCGCCTTTTTGGAGTTTTTCAAAGAGCAGATCCCTCGATTTTTGGGTTTCGAATGCCTTGCTCCTGGCCAGTTCTTCCCGGTTCTCACCGAGCACTGCGATGTAATACGACCCGTTTACAGCCTTTTTTACATAGCTGCTCCTGATCGACATTCTTTTGCGCAGGGTATTGCACCTGGCGGTCCTGGTTCTGGCGGTGGCATAACTCTTGCTGAACAATACCGCCTGGCCTTTAGCATCATTAAAGTGAAAATAATAAAGGCCGTCGTCTTTAGCTTTGAACATTTCAAAGCCGGCATTTCCGGAGATAGAAGATCCCGGAAGCCGGTATGTCTTTTGGCCGGTCATGATCAATAATTGAAAAAGGTTAGGCTCTTTGGAGCAATGAAGTTCAGAACTCGATAAGGAAGTGTGTCTTGGAACAGATCGTATTCCAGATGTCAGGGATACCGGAAAGGCTGGATTGCCATCATTCCGATATCCCTGTTTATGTTGGCCGGCATCTTATGCAACCATGATTTTTCCTACTTCCAAAAAGGCGCCCAATCCTTTGTTTCGGCTTCCTGTAGTCGGTCCGTTGACTTCCACGAACAGCAATGCTGTGACCGTATACAGGCCCGGCTGAAGATCAGCGGCTCCAGTGCCGATAGGGATTGAAACCACATCCTTGTAGAGCCCTGTCAAATGGACGAAATTTACGGCAGCAGATG
Source organism: Lewinellaceae bacterium (assembly GCA_020636325.1). Classification (GTDB taxonomy): domain Bacteria; phylum Bacteroidota; class Bacteroidia; order Chitinophagales; family Saprospiraceae; genus JACJYC01. Next base: position 223,688 of record JACJYC010000010.1, on the reverse strand, counting down.
AGACATTTTTATCCTTGGAAGGTCCGCTACCGCCGATTTCCTCTAAATTAACCTGGCAGAAAAACTTTGCATCGGCCTCGCTTCCGGTAACGTCCCACAGAAACTCAACATAGAGGGATTGAGGCGTGTGAGGACTACCGTTAACACTTAATGCATTGATGATAATTGGATCATTTGAAGCATGGCCGGGTAGCGCAGGATTCGTTCTTATATGCTTATTTGCATTTTGGACGGCGGGAGTTACCGGGTTGGTCGATTGATCCAATAACATGTCCACAGAAAAGGCCGTAAGGGTTAAAGGTTGGTTGAAGGTCACCACGGGCCTGGAAAAGCGTGCAATAGACATAATCTTGATTTTTGCTGATCTGTTTCCATTGGATTTTAGGAGAAACCGATCACGGTTAAAAAATGAATTATTGTTGCTGCAAAGGTGGCCTCAAGGTCTTAACAGGGTCTTAAAAAAGTCTAAATCAGATTTTAAACTCTTCTTAAATGTCCTTAAAAATCAGGGCAATAGGTCGGACCGGCAAGTTGAAAGGCAATTTAAACTGCCTATCACCTACGGCCGCTTGCCTTCAGTCAGTTTCTTTTGGAACAAAAGGCGGAGGTAAGGAGAAGCAACGACTTTGATCGGGATATTGGAGCATTATTGAACCCCGCCTGTTTGGATTTGGAGGAACAATTCCTGCGTCTGACTGGAAGGTTGGATTTGCAATTCTTTTTCCAGTGTTTCCCTGCATTTCAGGTATTGCCGGATGGCAAGATCGTTGAAGCCGAGAGCATGGTAGCTCCGGATCAATTTTCGGTGCACTTCTTCCAGACAGTTGTCCTTCAACAGCATTTTCTTGCTGATATTAATGCAGGCATCGTATTCGTTCTGGTTGTAAAAATAGGTGCACACCTGGTTGAGTATGAACAGGTAGGTTTCCATGAGGTTGGCCCGGATGGGCTCGCACCAGTCTTCGTATCGCATCCTTCCCAGGAAATCCCCCTGGTACAGCGCTAATGCCTTATTGTAAGCCCCCAGTGCGTGTTTGAGCCCCTGCAGGGTTTCAATGGACTTCCCTTTTTCATAGAAAAAATTGAATTGATCAAAATCCGTCAGGATCTCCAGTTCGGAGTTGATCGCATAACAGTCGTTTTCCAACAGGATGACCTCCTGGCTTTGAAAGAAGTCGGAAAAATATTTCCGAATATTGCAGATGGCTACGTAAAGGGAGTTTCTGCCTGATATGGGAGATACATCACTCCAGAATTTGTCCATCAGGACCTCTCTGTGAACGGGTTTATGGTGATGATACAATAGATAGGCTAAAAGAGCCTTATTTTTCTTTCCTTTTATGGCCGGTAAGGTTTTACCATCCCTGATGATTTTCATGTCATCGAAAAAAAGCACGTTCAGGTCATAATATTTACCCTTGTCCGGTTTCGGCGCAGGCAGAAAACCTGAATAACTGGGGTTGATGATGCCCAACGATTTGGTCGGCAGCTCGTTTTTATTTTTGGCCCTGAAATCCATTAATCGCTGAAAAAGCATTTTTGCCTTTTGGCGGAATCCGGATAAGTCCGGGAAATACTTACCGGAAACAGGGCGGACTAATTTTTGAAGGGTATCCTGCAGTTTTTCCTTGCTCAGCGGTAAGGTGAGGAAATGGTCAACCTTCAATTCAATAACCTCTAAAAGATCTTTAGGCGTGGGGTTCTCCCCGATCAGGATAATGGGCAGGTGGGTGAAATTTTGACGGAGCGATTTAATTTTATTGAATACTTTATGATCGTCCGGACTATACCAAAGGATGACAATGGTTTTCTTCTTTTTGACGTCCCTTTTACCCAAATTAAAGCCCAAAGGAAAGATGACCATATCCGTTTCCGCTAACAGGTAGTTGTCAAGCCGGATTTCTTGAACGCCGGCGCTAAAAAATATGATCTTGATCCGGGCCATTGCGAAGGGGTTAATCACTGTTCAAAACAAGCAGGTTAATGCGAATAACCAAAGATCGGCTGAGAATGGTAGACGGGGTAAGGTCAAATGACCGACGGAGCAACCCGCCGGCAGTTCAGACAAAAATTGGTTTTGCGACGATGCGGTAAGTCACCTGGGTGGGCACGTCGAATGGATCAGTTTTGATGCTATCGCAAATGATCCGATGAATTCTCGCAGAAAAATTTCTTTTTGGGAGAGAAGGATGGGGAACCGCTTCAGATAGCGGGTTATCAGGCGGTGGATTAAGAGATTGGAAAGTTGCAGACTCATCATATTGGGTTTTGGCGGTTGCTTCAGCAGCGCTGCAGGTGTATTAAGAAAAAGTACGATGCTCTGGAGTGCTTATGAATCTACTGCTGAAACGCGTTTGTCCTTCCCTTCTCATACAATAGTAGCCCAGGGTTCCTATTTTTGCAAATGCATTTTTTTATCGAAATCAGTTTTTTTTAAAAAAAAACATTCAATTATTTTTTATAAAAAATTGAAATAAAGCTAATTGTATAAAAATAAAAATAAGTAATAAAATACACTTTAAAAAACATAGCGAACGAAACAGGTCATGGCCATAAGGAATTTTCCAACAGCAAGAATAGATTGTTTCTAATGGTAATGGTATTTAAGATGTCAATAAATCGCACGCCGGCTGTGTCGATCATCCGGTCTCCAAATGCCGGGCGCGTTTGATTCCAAATTTCCTGGAAAAGGAGGCGCCGGGCCCGCACAAAAATTCCAAATCCCCGGACAAAAATTCCATGCCCGGAAAATCAATACATCAATCATTGAAATCAGATACGAAAATCACTGGGCGAGCACCCGAATTCCTTGCTGAAAGCCCTGGAGAAGTAACTCGGGTCCGTAAAGCCCACATCATAGGCGATCTCGGAAATGGTGAGATCGGTAGTTTTCAGCAATTCTTTGGCCTTGTGCAGGCGAACTTTTCGAATAAAAGTGATCGGCGCCTCTCCGGTCAGCGCCTTCATCTTCCGGAAAAGCTGGGTAGCGCCAAGGCCGGCCTTTTTGCACAGGTAGGGTATATCCAGCTCTGCATCTCCGATCCTTTCATCGATGATGCGGCGGATGGTTTGCAGGAATTGATCGTCCAGGGTAGGCGCTACGGATTGGTCGCCGTTTGGGTGAAAATCGAAAACGAGCTGCGGTTGCACGGCTTGCGCATACCGGGTCTGCAGCGCCTTCCTCAATTCCACCAGTTTTTCCAGGCGCACTAAAAGCTCGACCTTGTCAAAGGGTTTCATCAGGTAGGCATCGGCGCCGTATTGCAGGCCGGCAATGCGATCCTCCTGCGTGGCCCGGGCAGTGAGCAGAATGATGGGAATATGGCTGGTGCGCCGGTCCTGTTTCAGGGTTTCCACCACCTCAAAGCCGTTCTTTTCAGGCATCATCACGTCGCAGATGATGATGTCCGGGATGGTTTCCAGGGCTTTTTCGATGCCGGCGGCGCCGTTCGGGGCTATGGTTATGTTGTACCGGGTGTGCAACAGGGATTGAATGTAGATCACCACATCCGGGTTGTCTTCAATGATGAGCAGGTCGGGCAGATCGTCGTCGCCGGCCATCGGCTCCAGCGCCATGGGTTCGGCGATCGTCCGGTCGGTTCGGACCGGCTCGAAAGCCGCTGTTTTTTTGTCGGTATTCCGCCGTATGGGCAGGCTGACGGTAAAGATCGTCCCGCGGCCCATTTCACTCTCCACTTCAATCTGCCCGCCCAATAAAACGACCATTTCCCTGACCAGGGCCAGGCCGATGCCGGTTCCTTCGCTGGGTGTGGTAGCCCCGTTCCGGAGGTCAGTCCCAATACGTCCGTTCCCCCGGGGCGCACCGGCATCCACCTGGTAAAAGCGATCAAAGATATGGGGCTGGTCCTTAAGCGGTATCCCGATGCCGTTGTCCTGGATCCCGAGGATCAATTGATCGTCTTTTTCTTCCAGATTCAATCTGATGCGGCCGTTTTCAGGTGTGAATTTGATCGCATTGGACAGCAGGTTGGATACGATCTGGCTGTAGATCTCCTCGTCCATATCCAGCCACAATTCCCGGACCTCGCTGTTGACGGTCAGTTGAATTTGTTTCTTTTCGGCCAGCGACTGGAAAGATTCCCCGAGGTACTGCGTAAAAGAAACGATCTCGATCTGGTGGTACCGGGGTTGCAGACTGTTATTGTCCAGTTTGGACAGGTCCAGGAGCTGGTTGATCAGCCTGAGCAGTTTTTCCCCGTTGCGGCGGATGAGCTTCAGCGCTTTGGGTACATCGGCCGGCGCATCGGCCATACCCAGGATGACCGTCAGCGGCGTACGGAATTCATGGGTGATGTTGGTGTAGAAGCGGGTCCGTAGCCTTTCGAGCGCTTTGATCTGGCTGGCCTCGTTCTTCGCCAGTTGGCGGGTGAGGGCGAGGCGGTAGAGATAATAAGCGGCCCCACCCAGGATGAGGGCATATAAGATATAGGCCCAGCTCGTTTCCCAGAAAGGCGGATGGATCACGATCCTTAATGGCGTAGCCATTTCCGTCCAGATCTGGTCGCTGTTGCAGCCTTTGAGATGAAAGAAATAAGTACCCGGCGGTAATTGGCTGAGGGTTACCTGGTTTTCCGATTTCAGGTCGATCCAATTCGGCGCCCCGCCCTGGTTAAAAGCATACTGGTATCGGTGTTTGGCGGAATTCCTGAAATCCAGCACGGCAAAGCGGATATGGATAATATTTTGCAGGTGCGAAAAATCCAGCGTTTGATCTGTCCACTCATTGGGGAGTATGGGGTGGAGCTGCCTGTTTTCCGGGTCAAATGCTTCGACAGCGGTTAGTGTAATATCTGAAGCCTGAGTGGGCCGGTTTTTCAGACTACCGAGGTCGACAACATGAAAGCCTTTCATCCCACCCCAATATAAACGGCCGGTCTTTTCAGAAAAGAAGCCATTCAATTCAGCAGACACCAGTCCGTCGTTTTCATTGTAAAAGGTAAAGGTTTCCTTTTGCGGATTGAAGCAACTTATTCCGAACCTGCCTTTACGTGTGGCGCCATGATTGACCCAGATATAGCCTTCGTCATCAAGGAAGAGGTTGAATAAATTGTCATTGATCAAGCCTTTATGTTCGTCATAGACGGTGAACCGGCCGGTTTTCACATCGTATTTATTGATGCCGGCATTGTTGGTGCTGATCCAGATATTCCCGATCGAATCTTCCGCCATCGTGAACACATACGTGGAGGAAATGCTGTTCGTACCTTGTTTAACATCAAAGAAACGGATGCTTTCATCCCGGCCGTCAATTCGGGAAAGGCCGCCGAAACTGCCGGCCACCCATTTGTTGTTGCGGCTATCCACCAGGATGCCCAGCAGGTTCCTCGTGGGCAACGGCCGCTCAGGGTCTCCGGGCAGCCATTCGTCAAAATCGCGGATGGGGCCTTTTGCCTTTTCCCATATCTCCTTTCTTATCCGGATGAGACCTTGTCCCCAGGTATTCATCCAAAGATCTTCCTTTTTATCCAAAGCGACCCCCATAGGGACCATTGGGTTTACCGGGAACGACTCCCCATTTTTTTCCAAAGCGAGATAGAATGTTTTTTCGGACCGGTTGTCATAAATCGCCAAGGAATTATTGAGGTTAAGGAAAATCCAACCGGATTGATCCGGAAAAAATGTATGTTCTCCGATGGGGGTAGGGGCGCCGAAAGTAACCGGGCTGGGCGTTCTGTTTTTCAGGTCATACGAATAAAAACCTTCAGGCGTCGAGAGGAAAAGGACAGTGTCATTCAGTTCCCATATCCTTCCTACCTGTAAAGGAGCGTTGTTTTCCGGGGAGAGAACCTCGTGAAAATCAAAGAGCGTTCTTCGGGGATCAAAGTAATTATTATCGATCCACAACATGCCGTAGTGATCCACGAACGCACATCGCAAACCGGTATATTTTCTGATCGGCTCCTCTTCATAAAACCGGAGCTGGTGTTTTTGCAGTTGAAGCCTGTCGGGAGATAAGGACCATAATTCTTCGGGGGTGACCAGCCAAAGTCTGGCGTCCTTTCCCTCCAGGATGCGCATCGGTTTCGGGTTGTGCAGTCCCTTCCCGGTTTTGAGATCCAATACCGTTGTAGCGCCGGACCGCGGGTCGTATCGGCGCAGCCCTTCTCCGGGCATATCCATCCAGATCGTCCCGTCCTTCATTTTGCAAATGGAGTTGAGGGGGTAGCAGACGGTATCCCCTTTTTCATCCAGCAGGGGAACGAAACGGAACAGCCTGCTGTCTTTATCGTAGTATTCGAAGCCCACCGTGGTCGCCAGGTAGATGCGATTGCCATCGGCAATGATATTGCCCAGTACGCGTCCCTGTAATTGTCCGGCCCGGCCTCTCTTCACCGGGAACCGCCGGGCTTTTCCGGTAGCCGGGTCAAATTCATTCAGCCCTACCTCGCCGTCAAAGCCGATCCACAACAGTCCTTCCCGGTCAAATTCCAGAAAGCGGGGGTTATTATCGGAGATGCTGGTCGAATCCTGTTCATCGTGATAGAAATGGCCAAAGCTTTCGGCCAACGGGTCGAAGGCATTCAGTCCGCTGCCGTAGGTGCTGATCCAGAAGGTGCCTTTCGGGTCTTCCGCCATGTAGTTGACCCAGGAAGCACTGAGCGAATTCACATCCTGGGGGTTGGATTTGTATTTCCTGACGTCCGTGCCGTCATATCGGAATAATCCGTCAGGGGCACAAAACCAGAGGTAGCCGGCATGGTCTTCAAAAATGCTGGAAAGTACGGTCGGGACCCCCTCCTCTTTCAGCGTGCTGAAATAGAGCACTTCGTTGATCGCCTGCCCGCGCAGCAAACAGGCGGACAGGTGAAGGGTCAGGTACAATGTCAGGCGAAAGGCGGGTTTCAAAAGACGGTGTTTTTATACGCCTACCAAAGTTAGCCAAATAATTGAAATTCAGGTGCTGCTTTTCCTGCGCCCGGAATTGTGATATTATACTTATTATTACAGCTACATCTATTCCAAATCAGCGTAAACCTAATGCTTATGGATAATATCCTCCACGCTACGTACTGGCCGTTTATTGTGCTCCTGCTGGGCATGGTCGCGGTCGTGTTGATGATCTCGGTATTCCGGATTCACCCCTTTATCTCGCTGATGCTCGCAGCCGTTTTGGTCGGCCTGGTCTCGGCGGAACTGCCGGCCATGGGCGATCTTCCGCATCTGGCACGGGCGGTAGAACTTCCCATGCAGGAATTCGGCAGCGTAGCCGGGAAGATCGCCTGGGTCATTGCCCTGGCCGCCATCATCGGATCCGCGATGATGGAAAGCGGCGCGGCCGGACAGATCGTCAACTGGCTGATCCGCAGCCTGGGCGAAAAACGGGCGTCCTGGGCACTGTTGATCAGCGGCTTTGTCCTTTCCATCCCGGTCTTTTTCGACACGGTTTTCTTCCTGCTGATACCCCTGGCGATTGCCCTGGTGCAGAAGACGGGCAAAAATTACGTGCTCTACATTATTGCCATGGCCGGCGGCGCCGTCATTACCCATTGCCTGGTGGCGCCTACGCCCGGCCCCCTTATCATGGCGGAAACCCTGAAGATCGATCTGGGGATAACGATCCTGGCCGGCCTGGCGGCGGGTATCCTGCCCGCTTTCGTTGTGCTGTTCATGGGAAAAAGGCTGGACCGCCGGCTCCAGATACCGCTGCGGGTGGCTTTCGGCCACACCCATGTGGAGCAAACGCCGCCTTCTTTGTTGCTGTCCCTTTTGCCGGTGGTGGTTCCCATCGCCTTGATCAGCCTGGCGTCCGTAACGGAGGTGCTCTCCGGAAAGTTGCCGGTCTGGATGGCATTCTGGGGCAATAAAAACGTCGCCATGGCCATCGGCACGGTACTGGCCCTTTGGTTATGGGCGCGTCAGCGGAAACTCAGTCCGGCCGCGCTGTGGGCAGCGGTCAGCCAGCCCCTGGAGATCGCCGGGGTCATCATCCTGATCACCAGCGCCGGCGGCGCCTTCGGCGCCATGATCAAGCACAGCGGCATCGGTCCGTCGATCGAACAGGCCATGGAGTCCTTCCACCTGCCTTATATCCTGGTGGCCTGGCTCATCGCCGCTGTGATGAAAACGGCTCAGGGCTCCAGCACCGTGGCCATGATCACGTCCTCCAGTATCATGTTTGCCATCATTGGAACCGGCGCCGACCTGCCCTATCACCCGGTGTATATCTTTCTGGCCGTGGGATTCGGATCCATGTTCGTCTGCTGGATGAACGACAGCGGTTTCTGGGTCGTCACCAAGATGAGCGGATTCACGGAAAAAGAAGGCCTGCAAACCTGGACACTGACCACGGGCGTCATCGGACTGGTGGGACTGTTGCAGCTGCTGCTGTTTTCCCAACTGATTCCGATGAAATGACGGTCCGGCCATCCACAAAGCCATAAATTTATAGACTACTGAAGACTTCAGCCATACGCCTCAATGTCAAACACCATTCCTATGCGAATCATCATCTTCGGTGGGGCCGGCTTTCTCGGTAAAAAGCTTGCCCGGGAATTATTGAAAAAAGGAGAGCTTTCCGTTGGCGGACATGCCCCCCGGAAGATCACCCGACTGGCCCTGTTCGATAACGTAGCGGCGGTTGGATTGCCTGCCGACTCCCGCCTCGAAATGGTCGTCGGCGATATCCGCGACCCGGCCCGGGTCCGATCTCTGCTGGAAGACCCGGCCGACGTCATCTTTCACCTGGCTGCCGTTGTGAGCGGGGAGGCCGAGAAAAACTTTGATCTTGGCATGGCGGTAAACCTGCACGCTACGCTGCAACTGCTCGAACTCTGTCGCAACCTGCCGACCCGACCCGTGTTGGTATTTGCCAGCAGTTGCGCCGTTTTCGGCGGTGAGCTGTCCGACCAGATCCGTGATAATACCGCTTCAATGCCCCGTAGTTCGTACGGCACGCAAAAGGCCGTCGCCGATCTGCTGATCAGCGACTTTAGCCGTCGGGGTTTTGTCGACGGCCGGTGCCTGAGACTGCCCACGATCACAGTGCGGCCAGGCAAGCCCAATGCCGCCACCTCTTCTTTTGTAAGCTCCATCATCCGGGAACCCCTGCAAAAGCAGCGGGCCGTATGTCCGGTGGCGCCCGACACTGAGGTGTGGATCCTTTCGCCCAAACGGGTGACCGAAAACTTCATCCATGCCGCCCAATTGCCGGCCGACGCGCTGGGCGCCAACCGGATGATCAACCTGCCGGGTATCACCACATCAGTGGCGGAAATGGTCAGGGTCCTGGAAGCAATCGCGGGCCCCGAAACCACGGCCCTCATCGATTGGATACCGGATCCCTTCATCCAAAGCATTGTGCTGACCTGGCCGCCGCATTTCGAGCCGACCCGTGCGCTGGAGCTGGGCTTCCACCGCGATGAATCGATGCGGGAAATCATTGAGGCATTTATGGAGGAAGAACTGGATTGATGTTACGTAAAAACAACGCTGCCATGAAAATCGCTATAGTCACAGGCGCCGGTTCGGGCATCGGCCGCAGCGCCGCCCTGACGCTGTTACGGGAAGGGTATGCGGTAGTGCTGGCCGGCCGCCGCCGGGAAGCCCTGGAGGAAACCGTCGCCGCCGCAGGCGCAGTGCAGAACCGAGCGCTGCCTGTACCCACAGATATCACCGACCCGGCATCCGTTCGGGCGCTGTTTGCCAAAACCCGGGAGGCCTACGGCCGACTTGATCTCCTGTTCAATAATGCAGGCATCAGTGCGCCGGGAGTCTTGTTGGAAGAACTTACCTTCGAGCAGTGGAAGGCGGTGGTCGACACCAACCTCACCGGCGCTTTCCTGTGTACGCAGGAAGCCTTCCGGTTGATGAAAGCCCAGGATCCCATGGGAGGGCGCATCATCAACAACGGCTCGATCTCGGCCTACGTGCCCCGCCCCAATTCAGCGCCTTATACAGCGACGAAACACGCCATCGCGGGGCTCACCAGGTCCACCGCACTCGACGGCCGTAAATACCGCATCGCCTGTGGTCAGATTGACATCGGCAACGCTGCCACAGATATGGCGGAGAAGATGAAGACGGGCGTCCCCCAGGCCGATGGCTCGATCGCAGTTGAACCGACAATGTCAGTCGATCACGTCGGGGAGGCGATCGTGTACATGGCCAATCTCCCGCTGGAGGCCAATGTGCTCTTCATGACAGTGATGGCGACAAATATGCCCTACGTGGGTAGGGGATAGGGAGAAACTTTCAAGAAAACGCATGGGGCTTCAGCTACCCGCCAATCCTGGTTGGCGCGGCTGCTGCCGTTCGCATGCTCGATAAACTGAACGCAGTCAGCTTTACCGCCGGCAGTCCGAAGTCACTCCACCGTCAGCAATCCGTCCAAATGACCTTCAGCCGTCTTCACCCGGAAGGTATACGCCCCCCGCCGCAAATACCGCTTGTAATGGATGAAATACGGCAGGTCGCTCGCCACCCGGTCGGTCACCATGTCCCACCGGAACTGGTTGAGGCCTCGTTTCCCTTCCCATGCATCCTGCCAGACGATCTCGCCTTTTTCATTGACCACCGAAAGCTGAACGGTTTCCGCGGCTTTCAACCAAAAGCTGATGGGGATCTTTGTCAACGAACCTTCATCGACGTCGCGGTGGGTATCGCGGAATTTGGGATATCGCCCCGCCGGGATCGGAAATACCTTGTTTTCCGCCGATGTCTGGACGTGCCTGTACATTTCCCGGACCGGGTCGAGGTTGACGAACCAGATCCCCCGCCCATGGGTAGCCGCGATCAGGTCATGCTCCCTTTCCTGGATCTTCAGGTCGGCCACAGCGGCGCCGGGCAGGTTTTCGCCCATCCGTTGCCAGGATTTTCCCCGGTCTGTGGAAATATAAACGCCCCGGTAAACGCCGGCGTAAAGAATGTCCTCAAACACGGGGTCTTCCAGGATGACATTCACGGGCTCATCCGGTAAATTGGAGGCGATGGAAGTCCAGGTTGCGCCGTAATCCTCGGATGCGAATAAATGATGACTCAAATCGTCGTAGTTCAGGCCGGTCAAGGCCACATATACCCTCGATTCGGTATGCCTTGAGGCGCAGATGCTCCGGATATAGGCCATGGGTAACCCGTCGGAATGTTCCGTCCAGTTGGCGCCGTCGTCCCGGCTGGTCCAGAACGCTCCGTGGTCGGTCCCGACGTACAGCAAACCGGCCTTCAGCCTGGATTCCTCCACCGCTCCGGCCGCTACCGATTGTTTCATCGAATCGGCGGACACGCTCAGGTCCGGACTGATCATCGTCCAGGTATCCCCGCGATCTGTGGATTTCGCCAGGTAATTGCCGCCGTGGTAGATCGTCCGGGGGTTATGCGGCGACAGGATATAGGGCGCCACGAAGTTATACTTGAGCTTGTTCCGGAAGAGGCGGTTATTCCGGGGAGAGATCCCGACAGAGGTATCCGCAGCCAGGTCCTTGCGCATGGCGGCGCCGTCCTGCATGCTGAAATAGACTGTATTGGGGTCATCGGGGTCGACCTGCGAATAGCAACCGTCGCCGCCGCTCCAGGCGTCGATCCAGAGGTATTTCCAGGGATCTTTGCTGGTGTTGTCCCATTCGCGGGCCGGGCCGTACACCGTGGCGTCGTCCTGGGTGCCGCCGTATATCAGATAAGGTTGCCGGTTGTCGAGTGCGATCTGGTAGAATTCACCGGCCGGGATATTGTTGAGGTGGAGCCAGGTAGCCCCTTTGTCATAACTTTGGTACAAGCCGCCGTCGTTGCCCGAAAGGAGGTGGTCGGGATTGGCGGGGTCGATCCATAGTTCGCATTGATCCAGGTGCAGGGTTTGCGCCATGCTGGGTTGAAGGTGCTCCACCTTGCCGCCGATCAGGTCGAAGGTCTTGCCGCCGTCGACGCTGTGGGCCATCCGCACGCCGAGCGCGAAAATCTCCTCGTCGTCCTGCGGATTTACATAAATATCGGCAAAATACCAGCCTACACCGGGGAAGATCATCAGCGGTTGGGTATGGGTCCGGACCCAAGACTTTCCGCCGTCGACGGTTTTATACACCTCCGAAGCATCCCCGGCGAGGTTGTTGCGGTTGTCGATGAGGGCGTAAACCTTGTCGGGGTCGGTGTAGGAAACCGCCAACCCGATCCGGCCCGTCTTCGGGGTCAGGGGCAGGCCGTTGGTCAGTCGCTGCCAGGACTTGCCGCCGTCGGCACTCCGGTAGATGCCGCTGTTGGGGCCGTATACGCTTTCGCTGATATTCGGGTTGTCGTTGTTTTCCCACATGGAGGCATAAACGATATCCGGATCGGAGGGCGAGATGACCACATCGTTGGCTCGGGTATGTTCATCCACAAAAAGGGTTCGCTGCCAGGTCTTGCCGCCGTCGTCGGTCCGGTAGATGCCCATGGACCGGCTGGGCGTCCAGAATTTGCCCATGGCCGCCACCAGCGCGATGTCGGGATTGGTGGGGTGAACGGCGATCTCGCCGATATGCCAGGTATCCTCCAGCCCCAGGCGCCGCCAGGTGCTACCGCCGTCATCCGACCGGTAAACGCCCGTGCCCGGCATGGTGAAGTTGCGGTTCTTGCGCAGGCTCTCGCCCGTACCCACGTAAATGACCTCGGGGTTGGACGGCGCCAGCGCGATATCCCCGATACCCAGAGCGGGCTGGTCTTCGAATATGGGTTTCCAGGTCAGGCCGTTGTTGACCGTTTTCCAGAGGTTGCCCGACCCGAAGGCCACATATATCGTACCGGGGTGGGTAGGGTCGGCCTGGACGGCTTCCACCCGGGCGGAATTCACCACCGGCCCGGCGGAGATCCATTGCAGGTGGAACAGGGTATTTGCTTTGGAGGCCTGCCAGGTTTGGAATGAATTCAGCAGGGGAGAGGGTTGACTATGGAGGAAGAAGGTGAAGAAAAGGACCGAAAACAGCGTACCTGTCGTTTTCCAATGCATATTATTCAGGTTTGTGTAAATTCATCGCGGCCGTTTTCATGATCTTCCGGATCTCGATATAGGGGTGGTCTTTTTCCATCCTTTCCAACTGCCCCAGTACGGCTGATTTTTGTTCAGCAGAAAAATATTTCCCGCTCAATGCAAGCAGGTCAGCGGATTCTTTTGCGAGCAGGATCATGTCCTCTTTCTCATAATGGAGATAGACTTCTCCGATTTTGCCCAGATCCGAGCTCAGGCTCTGGAATAATCCGGCAACCATATTTTCCCATCCCCGGGCCATTTGCTCATTCGGTTCCTTAAGCGCAGCAACATCATTATAATTCTCCTGAAGCATTTCGGTTTGCAGCCTGACCCGTGTAGCATCCTGAAGGCTGGCCCTGGACATCCTGTTCAGGAAAATATCGACGGCGGTTATTTCATGGCTGAACCCCTGAAACGGCTGATCGCCTTCGAGATACAGGTAATACAACGCAGAACAGTAGTCGATCAGATCCAATAAGGACTCCGGTTTTGAAAGATCATTGACGGTTGAATCGGTGATGAATGCAAAGTGACCTTCATCGAGCATCTTCGAAAAATAGGCGCCGGAGGCAGGGCTTCCCTTTCTCGGCAAGGCATATTTATTTTCCGACCTGATCTGCTCCAGGGTAAGCGTCAATGCCTTGAAATCCTCCTTATCCCAGGCTTTGTCAATCGGCGGGCAGCCCTTTTCCATGTAGGTTGCAGGGGTGTAGGATTCATCCTTGTACACTCCTGCTTCCGGTTGCCGGGTGCAGCCTATGCTCAGAAGCAGGAATAGGAAGATTAATGGAATTTTCATTGCAGATCAGCAAATCTTGAACTTCCGCGCCGCCAGGTCCAGTTCCTCCGCTCCGGACAGGGCGTTCAGCCGCGCCTCGATCTCCAATGAAGCTTTTGTAATGGAAAGCCCGCCCAGCGCCGTGCACCGCAGTTCGTGGGCGATGCTTTTACCCACCTGGTCCATGGTTTCCACCACCTGATCCAGCGGGATGAGGGCGTTGTAATCGGCCAGGGCGATATTGGCGCAGGAAAGGGCATTGGACGCCGCCATGATGTTCCGGCCGAGGCAGGGGGCTTCCACCCGGTTGGCGATCGGGTCACAGATCATGCCCAGCGAATTCTGCAGCGCCATGGACGAAGCCGAGAGCGCCTGGTCCAGACTGCCGCCGGCCAGCCCGACAATCGCCGCGGCCGCCATTCCCGATCCGGACCCGCATTCGGCCTGACAGCCGCCCACCTCAGCGGCGAAGGTGGCGTGTGCGGAGATGAATACGCCGATCATGCCGGCCGCCAGCATGGCCTTGATGGAATCGTCTTCCGACAAGCCCAGTGCCGACACGGCCCCCAATACGGCCCCGGGCAGCGCGCCGCAGGCGCCGGCGGTCGGCGCCGCCACGATCACGCCCATGGAGCTTTTCATCTCCATCATCGAGGTGACAAACAGGATGATCCGGTTGAGCACGTCCCCGCCGACCAATTGCCCGCTGTCCATTTTAGCCTGGAAACCGGCGGATTGGCAGCCCAGGATACGGTCTTCGTACCGGGTGCCCTTCAGCCCCTGTTGGATCGAGGTGCGCATGATGCCCACCAGGTCGCGCATGCGTTCGTAAACCGCTTCATGGGAAAGGTTCCCGCGCGCGCTTTCGTAATGGACGGCCAGCTGCCACAGCGCCAGGTCCTTGCCCCGGTTGTATTCCAGCATTTCGGCGCAGGTGATGAACGGGACGCGCAGGTTCTTCCGCGACATGACCGGCAGGACCGGGTTGAGCTGCTTGATGAACCGGACCTCCTCCATGGCCAGCAACTCCTTCCGGATATTATCCGGCAGGAAAGCCTGTGATTTTATTTCGATGAACCGGGTCCGGCCCGCGCTCACTTCCAGGGCGTCGCAATCCACGGTAGCCCTGAGGTAGGCCAGCACTTTGGCGGCGGATTCGGTATAGACCAGCGTTTCGAAAAAGTCGCCGGCCATGGAAACCGGGCTGCCGTCGATCTCGACGACCTCGATCATGCCGCCGCCGGTAGAGATGGCGGTCAGCTCCCGCATTTCCCGGTCGTTGAACAGGGCGACCTTATACGTATTGGGATGATCGGCGCGGATATCTTCGATCAGGATCCGGATATCGATCCCGGCTTCGGCAATGCCGTGCTGGTAATGGGGTAACCGTTCGTCGTCGGCGGCCCAGCCCAGCAACCCGCCGAACAGCCCCATGTCGGAACCCTGGCTTTTGTGGGTGGTGGCCAGCGAACCGTTGGGGTCGTACCGTACGACAACGTTTTGGATGTCGCCGTCCATCAGGTCGCGGCAAATGCGCCCGATGCGGAGGGAGGCCGCGCAATGCGAGCTGGATGGGCCGCGCATGACCGGGCCGAGGACGTCGTTGAAGATACTTGGGTAGTTCATGCCGATAGGTGTTGGTTTATGCGGTCTGGTAAAGATAATCAAAAACAAAAAAGAAGGAGGTCTTAAAGCGGGGCGAATAAAATTACGGCCGGGCTTTCACAGGGAAAAAACCGGGAACTATTTTTTTGTAAAATTGTTTCCACATTCATAGAAAAGCCTTACCTTTGCATCCGCATTTGAGTAAAGGTCTTTTGCTCAGTGGTTGAAATACCGATTTTACAGGCTCCGTAGCTTAACTGGATAGAGCATCCCGACTTTGGTCGGGAAGGTTTCAGGTTCGAATGCTGCGGAGGTTTGACATACTTTTTTACAGGCTCCGTAGCTTAACTGGATAGAGCACCTGACTACGGATCAGGAGGTTGCAGGTTCGAATCCTGCCGGAGTCACATTTACAACGCAGTACCATGTCGAAGATTTGTCAATTAACGGGAAAACGCCCGATTTCCGGGAACAACGTTTCGCACTCCAACCGCAAAACGCGCCGCCGCTTTCTGCCCAACCTGCAGAAGAAGCGTTTCTTCATGCCCGAAACGGGAGAATGGGTAACGCTGAAGGTATCGACGAGCGCCATGCGCACGATCAACAAACTGGGCCTTTACGCTTATCTGAAGAAATTGCATAAGCAAGGCGTTGATACCGGTGTGAAACTCTAATTTGAATTCAAGCAAAACAATTAAGGAACAATGGCCAAGAAGAGCAAAGGCAACCGGATCCAAATCATTCTGGAATGTACCGAGCACAAGAAGACCGGCATGCCGGGCACTTCCCGCTACGTCACCCAGAAGAACCGGAAGAATACGCCTGACCGCCTGGAGCTGATGAAGTTCAATCCGATTCTGAAGAAGAAAACGCTCCACCGCGAAATCAAGTAACTTGCATTTTTGACGGCTTTCCGTTATTTTTGGGCCGTTAACGAATTGCATAACCTTTAAAATCAACCATAATGGCAAAGGTTTCAAAAAACGCAAGGGTCGCCCAACGTGCCGCTAACGCCGGCTCCGGTCGTGACTTTGTGAAGATCGTCCAAAGCATAAAGAATCCCAAAACCGGGAAATATTCTTACAAGGAAGTCATGGTCCACAAGGACAAAGTTCAGGAATTCCTGGCCAAGAAATAATCCGCCGGTTTTATGGCTTTTGCTTCGAAGAGGCTTTTCTACTGACCTGGAAAAGCCTCTTCGCATTCTCCGCATTTACCAGGCTGACCAGCTGGGTCGCTGTTTATCCCAATCCAAATCAACAACGCTGCCATGAGCTTTTTTACCCGTTTTTTCAACAAAGAGAAGAAAGAAGACCTGGATAAAGGCCTGGAAAAAACCAAAACCAGTTTCCTCGGCAAGCTCAGCAAAGCCATCGCCGGCAAATCCACCGTCGATGAGGAAGTGCTCGACGAACTGGAGAACGTCCTCATCACCTCCGACGTCGGCCTGGATACCACCGTCAAGATCATCGAACGCATCGAGGAACGCGTTGCCCGCGACAAATACCTCAATACGGAAGAACTCAACTTCATCCTGCGCGATGAGATCGTCCGGCTCCTCGGCGAAAACAACAGCGAAGACCTCGAAGATTATACCCTGCCCGCCGCCCAGAAACCATGCGTCATCATGGTCGTCGGCGTCAACGGCGTGGGCAAGACCACCACGATCGGCAAACTGGCCCACCAATTCAAGCTGCAAGGGAAAAAAGTGGTGCTGGGCGCCGGAGATACCTTCCGCGCCGCCGCTGTCGACCAGCTGGAGATCTGGTCCAAACGCGTGGGTTGCGACTTCTTCAGCAAAGGCATGAACGCCGACCCGGCCGCCGTGGCCTATGAAACCGTCCAATACGCGATCGACAACAACTGCGATGTCGCCATCATCGATACCGCCGGCCGCCTCCATACCAAGATCAACCTGATGAACGAGCTGACCAAGATCAAACGCTCCATCGGCAAAAGACTGGAAGGCGCCCCCCACGAAGTGATGCTCGTCCTCGACGCTACCACCGGGCAGAACGCCATCGAGCAGGCCCGCCACTTTACCGAAGCCACCGAACTGACCGCACTGGCCCTCACCAAACTCGACGGTACGGCCAAAGGCGGCGTCGCCATCGGCATTTCCGATCAGTTCAAGATCCCCATCAAATACATCGGAGTAGGCGAGGGCATCGACAAACTCCAGGTCTTCAACAAACGCGCTTTCGTTGAGTCGCTGTTTGAGTGAGACGTTTATGTAGCACAGGTTTTGACGCTATCTCTTTTTCTTAAACCATTAAGGGGACCGTTCAGAATTTTGTGTCAACCGGATTTTTAGCATGCGCAGCTTGCTAAAAATCAGATCTTTGCGTCTTTGCGTCTTTGCGTGAAAACACTGTTTTGAACAATCTCCCATTAAGGCCCATTAAGACAGTGCTAAATTCACCCTAATGGTTCAATTTTTATCCCCCTCACCCTCTCACTCCCCCTCTCACCCTCTCTCACCCCCTCACCCTCTCCATCCACAAATTCACCACCCCGCCGCCGGTCACCCGCATGCCCGTAACGCGCCCTTTTTCATCCCGCTCGAACCGGATCTCGCCCAACGGCCCCTCCGTGTCTTCCCAGTAATCCTCACCCAGGAATTTCAGCGGCAGGTTGCGGTGCCGCCAGTTGCCTCCAACGAGCCCGCCGTTTTCCATCCGGATCTCATACACGGTTTCCAGTTCGGGGCAATAATATTTTCCCGTATAGGCGTTCAGGTATTCCGGTGAGGTATCCACAAAGCTGAACAACCCGTCCTCGTCTTCTTCACCGGTTGCGGCGGGCGCCGGCCCTAAAACGGGCCCCAACAAAAGATCGATCATCCGGTTGCTCAGGTCGGACCCGGCGAATCCGGCAAAATTGCTCTTTACCACGATGCCCAGGTCCTGGTCCGGCAACCACGTGAAAACGGCCCGGTAGCCGGCACTGGAGCCGGTATGGCGGATCAGGCGGAGGCCGCGGTATTGCCCGACGGTCAGCCCGAAAGCGTACGCAAGGGTATCGCCGTTGTTGAGCACACCGCGTTCCAGCATCTGCTCGACGGCTTTCTGACCGCCGATCTTGGGGTCGCGGTAGTTGTTGAGCCATTTTACGAGGTCGGGGATAGTGGTGTAGATCCCGCCGGCTCCCTGTACGGTGCTGTTGTCAAAGATCTGCCGGAATCCGTTTTTCGGCGATGTTTCGTAGGATGTTGCAGCCCCGGGGAATACCTCGCCGCGTTCATCCATGATGAAGGTGTGGTCCATACCCAGCGGTTGAAAGATATGGGTGCGCATCCAGGTCTCGAACGGCATCCCGCTGACCCGGCTGATGATGTCGGCCAGCAGCATATAGCCCGTATTGCAGTACATATGCCGGGTATTGGGCGGAAAATTCAGTTCTTTTGACCGTTGAGCCAGGTAAAGGGCGTCCTCCTGTAGGATGCCGTCACCGCTGCGCCCGCCGGCGATGGCCCAGGCGCCGTAAATCTCCCGGAGGCCGCTGGTATGGTGGATCAGGTCGACGATCCGAATGGGCCGGCCGAAGTCCGGTACCTCGGGCAGGTATTTGCGGATGTCGTCGTCAAGGGCCAGCTTTCCTTCCTGCGCCAGGCGGATAATGGCAAACGCCGTGATCTGTTTGGCGACGGAGCCGATATCGGAGACCGTTTCCGGGGTGAACGGAATGTTGTTTTCGATGTTGGCCAGGCCGTATCCTTGGGCATAAGCCGTTTTTCCGCCCCGCACAATGGCGACGGCCGCCCCGGGATGCCCCGCCTGGTCGTATTCCGCCATGATCCCGTCGACAGCAGCTTTCTGCGGTTCGGTCAATTCCTGGGCTGAAACAGGGCAAGCGAATCCGATCAAAAATAAGGTGGAAAGGATTATTTTCATTTTTTCATGATTGGTTAAATTGTATTGTAGACAGACTTTCGCAACGAAGGCGATATTCTGCTTTTCAGCTTGAACCGACGCCTTGATTTTTCCCACCTGCATGCCCAAAATTGATCCCGACCGAATTCGTTTTCGGAAGAGGCCGTAAAGTCCTTCCGACCGCCAAACCATTCTGGTTCGGCTTGTGTATCTTAATCACATAAGAATCATAAGGACTCATAAAAAGAGGCATTGCAATTGCTCAAGGCGCAACTGCAATGAAAAACTTATGTGAACTTATTTGCCTCATGGGGTAAAAAAAATGATTGTTCATTCAAAAGTCCCCTTGAAATAAGGTTTTCCGTATGAGAAAGCGCTGCCATTGCATTTGCGACCGTAATTTTCCGTCCCCACTTACGACTTATCCTTCGACTACGCTCAGGAGATCCCCACTTACAACTTACGACTTATGACTTACAACTTACAACTTACGACTTACAACTTACCACTTACGACTTACAACTTACGACTTACAACTTACAACTAGTTCTTCAAAATCACCTCGTCTGTTCCCAGGTAAGCCCTGCCCTGATGGGTGTACCAATGGCGTTTCGAGGGAATGCGGAAGCCGTCGACCTCTGTTTCGCCTTCCAGGAGGATGTATTCACCGTCGCCGGCGCTTTCGTTGTGGTAGAACCGGTAGCCGGACAAAGCGAAATTCACCGGATCGAAATAAAAATACCAACTGTCGGAACCCACCCCTTCGGCGTAGGTCACGTGGACCTCGTACAGCTGGCGACCGTAAAAATCCCGGACGTAAGCGGTCGGCGCAACGATCGCGCCAGGATCCTTGAGCTTCATCGGCAGCCCCCAGAGGTAGGAATAATAGTTGGAATAACGCGCATTGTCCTTGCACCGGAGGGTTTGGATATCCTCGGCCTGCGGGAAGAATTTTTCGGCGCCGTTGACCATGACCTCGCAGCCTTCCGGGCTGCTGCGCCGGTAGATGAGCTCCTTCTCCTGGCGGCGGGTCATTTCAAATACGCCGTGTTCGTTGTCGATCAGGATGTCCGACAGCCGGTAGCCGTTGCCCGGCCTGGATTCGTAGAGGGACAGCGACAGGCTGCCGTTTTCCCATTTGTGCCCCGGGTCGTGCCAGGCGATGCTGCGGGCGAGGATCTCCTGCGCGGGCAGTGGCGCCGGGGTCCGGGACAGGCTTTGGAGGCTGAACTCGTTCATCCGGATATAATCGGCGTTCGGGATCTGCCGTGCGAGGTCCAGGGACTTGTTCAGGCTGACAACGGCTGAGGCCGTATCCTTCAGGCTGAGCTCCAGCAGGCCTTTGTAGCGGAGCATGCCGGCTTGTTCGCCGTTCATTTCTATGGCTTTATTGATCCACCGCAGGGCCTGCATGCCGTCAAGCCCGTTGTCGAGGTAGTACCGGGCGGCCTGGTAGTAATCCTGCCCTTTGGCCTGATCGCCCAGGTGGCTTTCGATCAAAAGGGCCATCTGGTCCTGGGTGTAAAAGCGGACGGGAAGCCGCACGCGGGTGTATTCCCATTCCAGGACGAGTTCGGCGCGTTCGGTCGCAATGTTCATCCAGCGGAATTCCAGGGTTTCGACCCGTTCGCCGAGGGATTCGGGTTTGACCTTGAAGCGGAGGAGGTCGTGGTCGGGATTATAGCCCCGGTCGCCCCAGAGCGCGGTATCCCGGCTGATGATCCAGGTCCATTCGGCTGCGCCGGGGATGGAATAGATCCCGTAGGCGCCGGGGTCGAGCTTGTTGATGTCGATGAAGACCGGCCGGTCGAACCGGATCTTGGTGGCTTCATTGGCGCCGGACCGCCAGACCTGGCCGAAGGGGACCAGTTCGCCGAAAACCTTGCGCCCCTTGACGCCCGGCCGGCTGTAGATCAGGGTGGTATTGGTCAGACCGATCTGCTGGTCCAACCTGGCAGGCGGACTGACCGACGGCGTTTTCAGGTTTTGGGAAAAGGCGCCGGCGCTGGTCAGCAGCAGTAAGGAAAAGAGGACATTCTTTTTCATCCGTTTCATTTTTTGTTGTGGTCAATGCATGCGGCGACGATCAATTTTCGGCCACTGTGCCGTTTGTTGCATTGTTCCGGGTGCGATATTTTTCGATCAGGGCCTGGTATTGCGGCTCTTTCCAAAAAAGATTGTAAGGCCGGTCATCCGGGTTGATCACCGCAACGGACATTCCTTTCTGGAAGGCCCTTTCCAGGTTCAGGTAGAATCCCGCTTTGTCGCCCGTGAAAGCGCAGGTTTCCGCCAGGGTGGAGTAGGGGGCGCCTTCGCCTGGATTTTCGGCGATGGAGCGGTTGGCATACACGAAAGCCGAATCATGGCGGCCTACGGCGTTGAAGGCCATAGCGGTCAGGTTGAGGATGTTCTGGTATTGCCCGTAGTTTTCCGGCGACCTTTGCAGCCCTCTGGCCAGCGCGAACATTTTGTCGTATTCCTTGTGGAAAAAAAAGATCTGCATGGCCGACTGGCGGGCGAATCCGTTGTTGGGGTCGATCATCAGGGCATCGTTGGCTGCGGCCACGACCGCCGGTGTATCGCGTTCGAGATAGGCGAGAAAAAGGCGGGCAATGGCGTGTTCGATCGTAAAATCGTCTTTGCGGTCCGCAACTTTCCGGAGAACCTCGCGGGCGCCGTTTTCATCGCCGCGGTTGGCCTTCATCTCCGCCCAATTGAGCATCCAGGCGGTTTGCCGTTGAGGATCGGTATCTTCGCGGATGATCTTCGCCATGATCTCATCCGCTTCTTCCCGTCGGCCGGCCCGGTTCAAGGCAAAAGCGTAAGAATTGTAATACCAGATTTCTCCCGGGTCATAACCGATGCCCTTTTGGTAGGCGGCAATGGCTTCATCCACCCGGCCGGTTCGTTGCAGGCAATCGCCCAGCCGGAGGTATGCCAGCGGGAAATCGGGTTTTACCGCGCAGGCCGCCTCATATTTGGCGACGGCCCCTTCAGGATCATCCTGTTCGGTCAGGATCACTCCCCAGGCAAACAGGGCCCAATGCCGCTCCTTCGGCCGTTCGATCAGCATTTTCCGGACTACCCGCAAAGCGTCGTCGTATTGTTTTTGTTTGTTGTAATAAATCGCCAGCCGGTAGGGATCGGTGTTTTCCAGTATTTTTTCGGCCGCGCGTTCCAGCAGGTGCCCGATGGCCTGCCGTTCACCGCCTGACAGCTTTTCAATGAAGGTTTCCGGTTCTATGCCTGTCATGCGGAGGGTCAGCCCCAGGGTACTGTCGGCCCGGGTGATCTCGCCCCGGATCAGGTTGTTCTGGCGGCCTACCAATTCGCGAAGGTGGTAGCTGATGCTTTTGAGCGAAAAGCCGACGCCCAGTACGGCCACGTTCAACTCGGGGTCTTCCTCTCCGCCGCTCATTTTGATGGAATCCACCTTGACGGAAGCCGCCGCTTTTTTAATTACCTGGTATTCATCCTGCAATTGGCGCGCAATGACCACACCGTCAAAGCCCTGTTGTTCCAGCGATTTGCAGACGTTGAAGGATTCGATGGTATAGCCCTCATTCCGGTAAATGCGCCAGATCATAACGGCAGCCGTAACGATCAACAGCAGGGCGCCCAGCCGGAAAAGGAAGGAAACCAGGGAAGTCAGCCGGGCTTCCGCGCTATTCAGGCTGAAGTATTTTTTCAACCCCGTTCCGAAATGCCGGAGTCTTTCCCGGGGTATGGAACCCGGAATTCTTTGAACAGCTGCCCACATTTTCTGGAAAAAGGCCATCGGGTTCCTTGGTTGGTTTGGACAAATTTAGGAAATATTAGCGGTCAGTTGCCAGTGGGCAGTTTTGAGCCTACTGATTTAACAGCCGGCGATTCGGAATCGGTCGCACCCGCGCTGCCGTTGCAAAGTCGAAAGGTTGCCCCACCCCGACTGACAACTGACAACTGACAACTGACAACTGGCAACTGGCAACTGACAACTGACAACTGGCTACGGTCTGACCACCTTCTTCAATTCCTTCACCGCCTCCTCCAACTGCTGGTCGCGGCCCTTGCTGATCTCGCCGGGGGCGTTCATCACCTTGATATCCGGTTCCAGCTGGGTGTTTTCCAGGAATTTGCCGTCGGTGCCGAGCATGCCCACTTGCGGGATGCCGAAGACCATGCCGTTCTGCAGGGTTTCCCACCAGACGGCCGTGCCTGTTCCCGGGACCGGCATGCCGACCAGTTTGCCGACGCCGAGGGCCTTGTAGGTATAGGGGAACATATGGGCATCGGAATAATTGCTTTCGCTCATCACGACGACGGAGGGTTTGGTCCATTTGAACTGCGGTTCCGGGCCCAGGTCTTGTCCGCGCGGCATGAGGGTCAGGTATTGTTTACCGCTGAGGAAGGTGGCGAGGTCATCGTGCAGCCATCCCCCGCCGTTGAATCGGGTATCTACCACAATGGCGTCCTTACCGGCATTTTTGCCCAGCACCTCCTCGTAGACCACGCGGTAGCTCGGGTCGTTCATCCCGCGGACATGGACGTAGCCGATCCGGCCGTTGGACAGGCTGTCGACCATATGGCGGCAGCGCTCCACCCACCTGCGGTAGCGGAGTTCATTCTCCTCACCCGGCGTAATGGGTTTGACGCTTTCCTCCCAGCGTTTGCCGTCGGCTGGATTGTACAGCGAAAGCAGGGTGGGCTTGTCGGCTTTTCGGTTGAGGAGGCGGTGGTAGTTGGTTTCCTGCGTGATGGCTTCACCGTCGATCTTTTCGATCACAATGCCAGCTTTGATTTTTGAACCGTTTTTGACCACCGGGCTTTTTTCCATGACTTCGGAGACCTTCAGGCCGTTGCCGCTGTAATGTTCGTCGTAGAAAAGCCCGAGGCCTGCGGTTTCGTCGCCGTTCTCCACTTTGGGGCGGTATCTTGCGCCGGTATGGGAAGCGTTCAGTTCGCCCAGCATTTCGCTCAGCATCTCCGCAAAATCGTAGTTGTTATTGATATAAGGCAGGAAGCGGGCGTATGTTTTTTTGTAAAGATCCCAATTCACGTCGTGCAGGGATTGCAGGTAGAATTTCTTCACCACCTGGCGCCAGGCATGTTCAAAGAGGTAAGCGCGCTCCTCGGTTTCATTGAGCACCATCTCACCCTTGATGTTGACCGGTTCCTTCTTGCCGCCTTCGATCTCCACTTTTGAAACCTTGCCGTCGGCCAGGACGAAGAGGTTTTTGCCGTCTTCATCCATCAGCAGGTTGCCGACATTCTGGGCGCCGAGTTTGAGCAGGATCTTGCTTTCCTTGGTTCGGAGGTCGTTTTGCCAAAGGTCGAACCCTTTTTCGAAACGGGCGAGGTAAAACAGCTTTTCGCCGTCTTTGGATAAAATGGCATCGGCCATGCGGGAAGAATGCAGGGTCAGCCTGACTTTGCGGTCTTCAATGTCCTTGAGCTCGATTTTTACGGGCTCGGTCTTTTTGGGTTTCTCCTCGTCCTTTTTTTCCGCCTCTTTCTTATCGTCCTTTTTCTCGCTGTCCTTCTGAAGGTCAAATTCCTCCTTGTCCAGCCGGTAGCGGTCGAAGGCCTCCTGGGTCAGGTAGATGCCGTATACATCCAGTTCGCCGCCCCAGCTGGCGTCGTTCTTCATGCCGTCGCGATCGGAGAACCAGGTCAGCATTTTGCCGTCCATGGCCCATTTGGGCTGGAGGTTGTTGTAACCGCTTTGGGTCAGGTTGACGGGCTCCTGACCGCCCGCGGCGCTGACCAGTCCGACCTGGGAGATCCATTGCCGGGGTTGGAGGTATTCCACCAGAAACCATTTGCCGTCGGGCGACCAGGTATAGTATTGGTCACCGTCGGAGTAGGAATAGTTCTTGTCGCCGCCGAGGATTTCCCGGACCTTTTTGGTTGCCAGGTTCAATACTTTCAGGGTCGTGCGCTCTTCCAGAAAGGCCACCTCCTTGCCGTCGGGCGACCAGGAAGGCTGGAATTCTTCCGCAGGAGTGGAAAGCAGGGCCTCTTCTTTCAGTAGAGTGGAATTGAAGAAGTATTTTTCCTCGTCCCGGGTAAGGGCTGTCCGGTACAAATCCCAGCTGCCGCCGCGTTCGGAGGCGTACAACAGGGACCGGCCGTCGGGGCTGAAGCTGACCGAGCGTTCCTGTTCGGGGGTGTTGGTGATCCGGCGGGTAGTGCCTTCTTTTACCGAAGCCGCGAATACTTCTCCCCGGAAAATGAAGCCGATTTCCTTGCCGTTGGGCGAGAGCGTCATCTCGGTGACATCGCCGTTGACGGGGAGTATCTTCTCGGGGTTATACCGGTTGTCGCCGGCGATGCGGACCGCTACTTTTTTGGGCGTTTCTCCTTCCCGGACCGTGTAGAGTTCGCCGTCGTAGCTGAAGCAAAGCAG
Organism: Lewinellaceae bacterium; assembly: GCA_020636325.1. GTDB lineage: Bacteria > Bacteroidota > Bacteroidia > Chitinophagales > Saprospiraceae > JACJYC01. The sequence goes on along the minus strand of JACJYC010000010.1, from coordinate 198,093 downwards.
CCCGTCCTTGCTGGCCGTCAGGTACCGGACCGGATTTTTATCCAGGAAAGTCACCTGCGTGTTGTGTGCCGGGTCGGCAAGGTCCATTTTAAAGACATTGAAACTGCCCTTTTCCTCGCTCAGGTAATAGAGATGCTGCTGGTCGGGTGCAAATACGGGGTTCCTGTCCTCACCGGCAAACGAGGTCAATTGGGTGTAGGTTCCGGCCTTGAAATCGTATTTCCAGACATCGCGGGTGATGGAAGAGGTATGGTGTTTCCTGAATTCGTCCTCGTACCCCTTGCGGTCGTGGAAAACCAGGACTGACCCGTCGGCATTGTACCGGGCATCCTGAGCCGGGGTGGTCAACACCTGGTGGGGCATCCCGCCTTTGACGGAAATGCGGTACAGTTCCGGCAATGCGCCAAGGGGAAACTGCATATTGGAAGCGGCATCGAGCTGGCTGGACGAATACAGCACGGCATCGTCGCCGGGGGTGAAATCGCTGGGGTATTCGCTGCTGGAGTGGTAGGTCAGCCGTGTAGCCGCCCCGCCCGTTGCCGGCATGACAAAAATGTCGAAATTCCCGTACCGGTCGGAGGCAAAGGCGATGGACTTACCGTCGTGCGACCAGACCGGCATGAAATCATGGGCTTCGTGCAGGGTCAGCACAATCGCGTCACCGCCGGCGGCGTCCACCTTGTAAAGATCGCCCTCGTAGCTGAATACGATCGTTTTGCCGTCGGGTGAAATGGCCGGATACCGCAGCCAGAGCGGGGCGTCCTGCCCACCTGCGATGGCCGTGATGAGGGCCGAAATGGCCAGAACAGATAATGTTTTTTTCATGTGTCGGATGAATTTGGTGATGAATGGATGAACCCTGAAAGGTAAGAAACAATCTTGTGAATTGATCCGATTTTTTGATTGATTCGATTGATTCGCCACGCCGCGGCGTGGTCGATTGTTCGATTGATTCGATTTTTCGATTCCTCGATTCCTCGATTTTTCGATTCCTCAATTTTTCGATTCCTCCGATTCGCGTGCCGCGTCGCAGGCCAGATCACCCTCCGGCGGCCGTAGCCTCGGCGAAGGCGGCAAATCAACAAGTACATGACCGAAGGGAGTAATCAACAAACCACCCAATAAAACTTGCCTTTGTCAAGTAATTCTGTTTAATTTGCACCATGACCGACCTTCATCCGTACATCGAAAAGATCCGCGCATTCAACCGGTATTACACCAATGTGATCGGGATATTGGAAAGCCATATCCTGGAAAGCCCGTATTCATTGACGGAGGCCCGGATTTTGTTCGAGATCCATGCCGACCCGGAGATCACGGCCCGCGGGATCATGGAAAGGCTCCGGATCGATGAAGGTTACCTCAGTCGCACCCTCAACAAATTGAAGCGCCTTGGATTGGTCAGCAGGCAACAGTCGTCGGACGACGGCAGGGCCTACCTGTTGAAATTGACGGAGAAAGGCCGCCGGGAATTCGATAAACTCAACCGGTCTTCGGAGCAGGAGATCGGAAAAATGATCGCCAACCTCGATCAGGCCCAATTGGCCGGCCTGATGCTTACCATCGACCAGTTCCGGCATACCCTGGACCACACCTGGCGAAAGGAGATCAGCATTGAAGATATCCGGATCAGAACGGATCTGCGCGCCGGCGATCTCAGTTCGGTCATCTACCTGCACGGCCGGATCTACGGCCTGGAGTACGGGTATATTCCGGATTTCGAGATCTACGTGGCGGAAAGCGTCCGCGAATTCTACCAAAAATACGATCCGTCCCGCGAGCGGGTTTGGGTCTGCGAACACCTCAACCGGATGGTCGGCTTTCTCCTGCTGATGAACCGGGGAGAGGCGGCCCAGCTGCGTTTTTTTGTCATCCTCCCGGAATACCGCGGCATCGGGTTGGGCAAGAAGCTGATGGACCTTTTCATGGATTTTCTGCGGGCCTGCGGTTACCGGTCGGCCTACCTCCTCACCGTGGATGAATTGCCTGCCGCTGCAGCGCTTTATACCCGCCACGGGTTCAGGCTGGTGGAGGAAAAGCCGTCGACAGCGTTTGGGAAGCCGTTGTATGAGCATCGGTATGAGCTGGAGTTGTGATGCGCGGGTAATATCAGCCTTAGTGATCTGAGTGTCCTGAGTGGTTAACAAAGGTTTGGAGGGAGACCACTAAGGGCACTAAGCTGAAACCAATATGCCTTAGTGATCTGAGTGCCCTGAGTGGTTAACAAAGGTTTGGAGGGAGACCACTAAGTACACTAAGGACACTAAGCTGAAACCAATATGCCTTAGTGATCTGAGTGCCCTGAGTGGTTAACAAAAACGACAACCCATTCACACCTTTAAACCTACAGCCGCAATCTGCCCCAAATGATAAATATCGTGCTGTAGGACGCCCTCAATAAACCACGCCATGGTATTGCCGTCGCGGTAACCGGTGGTCAGGTAGGCGTCGTCCTTTTCGCGCAGGAGGGTCAGCAGTTCCTCGTGTTGTTGCTCGAAGGCTTCCAGGGCTGCGGGCCAGTCGGTTTCAGCAAAGGTGCGGGTTTTGTGCCAGTTGTCCGGGTCTTCGATCCTGCCGCGAAATTGGAGGTTGCCTTTGAGCCGTTCGATAAGCGGCTTTCTCCAGTAGATCATGTGCCAGACCATCTGGATGATGGAATTGTTGCTGTGGTCCGGGTTCAGGGCGCGGGCGGGGGTAACGGCGGCGGTGATCTTTTGAAAATTGTCGCCGTACCAGGGGGTTCCGCTGCGGATCTCCTCGAATTTTGCGACGAGCTCCAGGACCTTGTGGTTGGAGGGCGTATCGGCGGAAACGCGCCTGTACCTGGTACCTATATAATCAATGAAGTCCGGTTCCAGGCCCTGGTTGCGGATGTCGACCTGCATCTGGGCGCGGTGGTGGATGGCGTGGTAATTGAGTTGCAGCGCGATGTCCGATAATGCGGCTATCCAGCGCGAGCCGTCGTATCCTGTGAATTCCACCTCGGCCCGGATCTCCTGGTCCGTTTTTTCATCCAGAAAATCCAGCCATGTTTGCAGGCTTTTGTGCCATCTTTCCGCTAATTCATCAATAGGATAAACGGGATCCCACCAGCTCATGGCCGGTGCATCCGGGGCCTGGAGGATGCGGGCCAACCATTTGTTCTGGGAGTTGATCAAATGGCTGAATTGCCGGACGGCGGCTGCCGGGTCGGGCAATTGGGCTATTTTGGCAAGCATTTGCCGGTTCATCCGGTCGTTAAACCGAAAGGTGTCGGTCAGGTAGGATTTTAAAAACATAACAGTCGGGTCTTTCTATCGGTGAAAAAATGTATTTTTACCATCAAAATCAAATTCAGTGGTAAAAATAGGCTATTGTTACCATTGAAGCAAGTTTTACTGGTAAAAAATGACGCAAAATAAAATTCTGGAAATTGCATTGTCGGGCGGGTGGCTCGCGCTGGATTTTATCAATACGGTCAGCGACCGCAAAAACGCGGATAATTTCAGGGATTACCTGGATTCCTATTCCAGCCTGGTCCTATGGTCGAAGCGCCTGGGGTTGATCCCGGAGGAGGATGAGCAGCTTCTGTACAAGATTCCGGGCGACAAGGCGGATCATTCCCTCCAATACGCCCTGAAAGTGCGGGAAGCTGTCTACCGGGTGTTCAACAACTGGATTGAAAGCCGGACGATCAGCCAGGAAAACCTCAACCTGTTCAACGGTCTTCTGCTGGACGCCTATACCTATTCCGAAATCGGATGGGATGATAAGGGCGTTTTTCGCCATTTCCCCAGAAGGGATACCCACCCTGACCGGACCGTGTGGGAAGTGCTCTTGTCCGCCGAATCCCTGCTGCTCAGCGACAAGCTCCACCGGGTCAAAAGCTGCGACGCCTGCGGGTGGTTGTTCCTGGACGGTTCGAAAAACGGCACCCGCCGCTGGTGCGATATGCAGGTTTGCGGCAGTCAGGTGAAGGCCAGGAAATATTATTACCGGAAGAAAGCGGGAGAGGGGAGTGAGGAGAAAGTGAGAAAGTGAGAGGGAGAGAGGGAGAGAGTGGGAGAGGGAGAGAGAAACGCACCGTGCTTTTGTTCTCTCTCCCGCTCTTGCCTGGGGGGTTACCGCAAATTCTCCTGAAACAGCCGGAAGATCCGCTTGTACTCATCCGTCCAGCTGCTGGGTTCTGCGAAGCCGTGGTTTTCTACCGGGAAAACGGCTAATTCCCAGTTGTCCTTGCCGAGTTCGATCAGCCGTTGGGAAAGCCTGACGATATCCTGGAAATGGACATTGGTATCCACCATGCCGTGCAGCATGAGGAGTTTTCCCCGGAGGCCGCTGGCGAAGTTGATGGGCGAACTTCGGTAGTAGGCGATGCTGTCGTCCTGCGGCTGGTTGAGGATATTGGCGGTATAGCCGTGGTTGTAATGGGCCCAGTCGGTCACCGAGCGCAGGGCCGCGCCGCACTTGAAGGTGCCCGGGCTGTTGAACATGGCCATCAGGGTCATGAATCCGCCGTAGGACCCGCCGTAAATGCCGATCTTGTTTTTGTCGATGCCGTACTGATCCACCAGGAATTTGGCTCCGTCGACCTGGTCGCTGAGGTCCTTGCCGCCCATGTAGCGGTAGATGGCGGTCCGCCAGTCGCGACCGTAACCCTGGCTGGCGCGGTAGTCAATGTCCAGCACCGTATAGCCGTTGTCGGCCAGCAGGTTGTGGAACATGTATTCCCTGAAGTAGCTCGACCACCATTTATGGACGTTCTGGAGGTATCCGGCGCCGTGTACAAAAACTACGGCAGCGCCGCCCTTTTTCGGTTTGGCCGGGCGGTATATCCGGGCCGGCACCTGCACGCCGTCGGAAGCTTTGAACCAGACGATCTCCGGGTCGCGCCATTTGTACTTGTTGAATGCGGCGGTAGTAGAGCTGGTCAGTTGTTTCATCTCAGCGCCGGGCCGGTTGTCCATCAGGTATAGTTCCCAGGGTTTGTTGCTGTAGGAATACCGGACGGCCAGGTATTGCTCATCGGGCGACATGGTCACCTCGTTGTTGCCGACTGCGCCGGTGATCTTTTCCAGTTTGCCCCCGGCAACGGGCAGCCGGTAGAAATGGACCTCATGCGGGCCCTCCGCATTGGCGGTGATGTAGAATGTCTGCTGGTCGTTGGATAAATTGACGTCCAGCACCTCGAATTTTCCGGAGGTGAGGGCTTTCCTTTCTCCGGTTTCCACATCCACGGTATAGAGTTGCGAAAAACCGGTTTCCTCGGACTGGAACCAGATCCGTTTCTGATCAGGCATCCAGCCGATATTGCCTACCGAAGCGGACCAGCCGATACCGGGGCCGCCGATCCAGGCTTCATCCCTTTGACGGTCGAGCAGTTTCAGGGTTCCCGTCGGCAGGTCCAGCAGCATGATCCAGCGGTCTTTACTGTCCAGGGAGCGGACGACGACAACCGCTTTGCTCTCGGTGGAAAAGACCGGCCCGGCGACCATGACCTCGCGGGGTTTGTCGTATTGATCTTTGTAGGGTTCGTCGCCTTTGTAGTATTCGCGGAGGAATTCCGGCTTGTCGTAAATGCCCGGGATCTGCTTGGTATCCAACAGGTAAACGGTATCGCGGGCGGCGTCGTAAATGCCGAATTCATAGGAATCGAGCGGCGAGCCGACTTTGTCGCGGCTGCGAAGCTCTTCGGTGTATCCCGATTCGGAAACGTAATTGGGCACCTCGGTATGTTTGTCCGGCGCCTGTCTGGTCAGCCTGAACGTGACGAATTCCAGGTTGGGGCTTACGGCGATGGCGCCGAGGTTGCGGTCGCCGTAGTAGTATTCCATCGGCCGGTCGGGGTCGAGGGCTTTGTCGCGTTTATCCTGCAGGTCGCTTTCCGCTTTCCGTTCGCGGAGCACGTCGAACAGCTCCATTTGCTGGTCTTCCAGGTATTTTTCGTTTCCGGTTTTTTTGCGGTCCTCCCGTTTTGAGCCCCTTCTGAAATCGGTCAACTGTGCGGTTGCGCCGGTTTTGCGGTTCCAGGTGAAGGCATTGCCGCCGGATTGGTAGACGAGATAATCGCCTGAAAACTGCGGACTGCTTTCCCGGTCGATGGTATTGGTGATCTGGAGGGTGGCGCCGTTAGCGAGGTTCAGCAGGAACAGGTCGCCGTTCTTGACGTAGGCCTTGAGGGTCCGGTCGGTATTGTATACGCCGAAGGGCCCCGGCAGGGCTTTTTGTTCGTCCAGGCTGACCTTTTCTGGGCGTCCGCCCGCGACGCCGATCTTATACAGGCTGCTCAGGGTATCCATTTCCGGATTCCAGGAAAAGTAGATGGTTTTGCCGTCTTCACTCCAGAAAATGCTGGAAGGTGAATAGCCGACAAATTTTTCCCCCTGCATGATCTGCTCGATGGTCAGGGGGGAAAGGTTCGGTACTTTTTGGGCGGCCAGCCAGCATGGCAATAATAGGGCCAGGAATAGGGTGTTGCGGGACATGAATAAAAGATTAGGTCAATTGAGGCGGCAATTTAGCAAAATTTAAAAAACATTCCTTATCCGGCCCGCGATCCGGTCGAGTTCTTCCCTGGCCGGTTTCTTGAGGTAGGTATCGCTGAATTTCAGGCGGAACCGGTCGCCGCGCCAACGGGGGAACACGTGCAGGTGGGCGTGAAATATTTCCTGAAAAGCGGCCTCTCCGTCGGCGGCGAAATAGTTGATGCCTTCGCATTCGACCCCGGACTTCCGGATGGCGCGGTTTATGCGGGTGGCGACCTTGAAGAGGTGGCCGGCCAGGTCTTCATCCAGGTCCTGAAAAGATTCGACATGCGTTTTGGGTACGATCAGGACATGCCCCGCATTGATGGGCTGGATATCCATGAATGCCGTACAACGGTCGTCCTCATAAACGACGCTGGCGTCGGCTTGGCCTTTGGTGATCTTGCAAAAGATGCAGGTTTCCATACGCGTATTTTTAATTGATACGATTGATCGATTGATACGATTGGTTCAATTGATACGATTGATCGATTGATACGATTGGTTCGATTGATACGATTTTTGGCTCCCGTCTGTTGGTCAGCATATTCGGATCAATCGAACAATCAAAACAATCCAAAAACCGACCAATGGTACAAAGCCGGCACAGCATCCGGAAGGATCGTTTGCCGTTTGTTTTTTCAACAATGTAAAGATCTAGATCATAGGCCAGGAGGGCGCCTCTTGAAAAGAAGTTTGCCCGATGCGAAAGTCGCTGCCATATTGGGTGGAACCTAACAAAGATAAATCTTTTAAACTTTTTTTCCTAATAAAATCCGGTGCATTTTCTGGAAAAAGAAAAACCCCAGCCCGCGCAACGGCGGGCCGGGGTTTTGAAGATAGCGCTATCTCCCGGTCATTCAGGGATTATAATGGATTTGGTGTTTTGGTTTTTTGCGGTTATACACTTTACCCTTTTATACCGTCGTTTTTCCTTGCGTTACCCCATTCCCTGAAAAAATCGAAAAATTTTCCGATCATAGCGTTAACTCCGTTATTTTTGGCATCTCCGAGGTAACAAAACCTAAAATCGCTGCATCAATGAGTGTGTATCAAAAGGATGAAGAACGCCTGAAACGCCTTGCCACGGGCGATAACAGAGAATGGAAATTGTGGTATGACGATATGAGGAGTCCTTTCCGGGCCTTTTTCATGCGGCATTCGGCCGTCAGCCCGGAAGAGGCGGTTTCGTTGTACCACGAGACCATGGTGGTTTTTCACCGCAATGTGACCACAGGCAAACTGACCCCGCCCCTGCAAAGCGCTTTGCGCACCTATTTGTTCGGTATCGGCAAACTGGTGTTCAAAAAAAGCCATTCCGGTGCGTACGACTGGGATGACGACATTCCCGACATGCCCGTCCTGCCCGAAGTGGAGGACCGGGCTGAACAGGAAGCGCAAGCTGCCCTTGTCCGAAGCCTGCTGGAACGCATCGGCGATCCATGCCGGCAAATTCTGACCCTGGTTTATATTAAAGGTTACGCAATGGAATCCGTAGCCACCGAGATGGGTATTGCTTCAGAAGGAGCAGCCCGAAAACGAAAATTTGATTGCCTGCAAAAATTGCGCGACCTGGTTAAGGCGCCTTAAAAACCCGGAGAAATGCAAACGGAAAATGTGAACATAGAAACGATCGAACGATACCTGAAGGGGGACATGCCGGCTGCCGAGCGCGATGCCTTCCGCGCCCGGCTGGCAGAAGACGAATCCCTGCAAGCGGAAGTCAGCGAGGTGGAAGCGATCTTGAACGGCTTCCAATCCTTGCGCGAAACGCAGTTGCTGGCCGATTTCCGCACCTGGGATGAGGAATGGACCGCAACGGATGAAACAGACCTCATTGAAGCCTATCTGCAAGGCAACCTCTCCGCCGAAAACCGCGAACGCGTCAGCCAACGCCTCAAAACCGACCCCGCATTTGAAGAGAAAGTAAAATCGCACCAAAAACTGGCTTCCGGCTTTGAAGCCATCCGCTCGGAAGAGTTCGCCGGCCGGCTCAGGGCCTGGGAAACCGAGGCCGTCCGGACAAAAACCCGCAAGCTGGTCCCGATGCGGACGATCTTCCTGCGCGTCGCAGCGGCAGCTTCCATCCTGCTGGTGGCGGCCGTCGGGCTGAACTGGTATGCCGACAGCCGCTTCAGCAGCTGGGCCCTGGAAGATGACTTCTATAGTACACCCAACCTCGGGGGAACCCTTGGACAGGATACTTCCACCACCAACCCGCTGGTCATCGCCTTTGAAAAAGGTCACCAACAAATGAAAAGCAAGGAGTTCCTCGATGCAGAAGGCACTTTCAATAACGTCCTGGCCCTTGTGGAAATGATGCACCCGGACCCCCTTTCCGCCAAGAACTACCGCGAAAATGCAGAATGGAACATCCTCCTGGCCAAACTGGGCAGGAATGAGTTCGGCAGCAATTTCCAGGAACAACTGGACGCCATCATCCGCAATCCCGACCATACCTACCACGACCGGGCGGTTGCCCTGAAGGCAAAAATGGAGACGTTCTGGTTTCGATGGGCGAATTGATAGAGGGTGAGAGGAAGTGAGAGGATGAGAGGAAGTGAGAGGATGAGAGCGTGAAGGCGTTGCTTCTCACACTCTGTCATCCTCTCGCTCTCTCCCACTCTCCCACTCTCGCTCTCTCCCTCTCCCTCTCTCCCACTCTCATCCTCTATCACAGCTTCCGGAACCGGGCCACCCAGCCGCCGCCCGGGGCCATTTTGACCTCAAGACTATCCTGCGACCTGACCTTCAAGACCACTTTTTTGTAATCTTCCGCCATTTTATCGGCATTGACGCCGTCCTGGAAAATGGTGGCCTCGTAGACGCCGTCGCCGAGGAAGGACAGGTCCAGGGTGAATTCCCGGCCGGTCCAGTCGGTCATGCCGCCGGCGTACCAATCGGCGCCGCTGCGGCGGGCGGTCAGCGCATAATCGCCGTACCGGGCGTCAATGACCCTGGTTTCATCCCATACCGACGGGACTGGCCCCAGAAATTCCATGCATTCGGCATTGCGCAGGTAATTGGACGGTGAATCGGCCAGCATCTGCAGCGGGCTTTCGAAGATCACGTACATCCCCAGTTGATGGCATCGCGTACCCAACGCCGACGGCAGGGGAAAGAACGGCGCGAAGGTCCTTTGTGTGGCGTTGCGCATGGCGCCGGGCGTATAATCCATCGGGCCCGCCAGCATGCGCAGGAACGGGATCTGCAGGTTGTGCTCCGGTTCGGCCTGGCGCGACCATTTGCTCCATTCCAGCCCGCGTACGCCTTCGTAACTGATGACATTGGGGTAGGTGCGGTGCAACCCCGTGGGTTTGTAAGCGCCGTGGAAATCCACGAGGAGGTGCCGTTCCGCGGCCTTCATGGCTACGCGCTTGTAGTAATTGACCATCCACTGGTCGTCGCGCTGCATGAAATCGACCTTGATGCCTTTTACACCCCATTTTTTGAATTGATCCAGGGCCGCATCCATATGATCTTCGAGCGCCTTCCAGGTCACCCAGAGGATGATGCCGACGTTCTTTTGCCGCCCGTGTTCAACCAGCCTTTCCAGGTCGATCTCGGGGACGGCGTGGAGCAGGTCGCTGGTCTTGATGTCGTACCAGCCTTCGTCAAGGATGATGTATTCCAGCCCGTATGTTGAAGCAAAATCGATATAGTACTCGTAGGTCGGGGTATTGACGCCTGATACGAAATCCACGCCGTAAAGGTTATTGGCGTTGTACCAGTCCCAGGCTACCTTGCCGGGTTTGATCCATCCGGTTTCCTTCAGCTGATTGGGCGCGGCGAGCTTGTAGATCAGTTCATTTTCCAGCAATTCGCGGTCGTGGTCGGTCAGGATCATGACCCGCCAGGGGAAGCTCCTTGCGCCGTTGGTCCTGGCCAGGAAATCCTCGCGGGCAACGGGCATGACGTCCCGGTCGGAGGTTTGTTTTTCTTCCTTTACGTATTGCGGGAAAGCCGTTTTGAGGTGGCCTTTAACCCCGCTGCCGGTGAGGTACATGCCGGGATAATCCCAGAGGTCGGCCTCGGTGATCACGGCGCGCATGCCGTTGTCGAGGTTGACCATGGCCGGCATGCTGCAAACGCTGTCGGTGGGGAAGGCGCTGATGTCCTTGTGGAAATATACCCGTTCGCTGTGGCTGAAATAGCTGTCTTCCATCGGGAATTCGCCCGGGAAGTCCTTCACAAAATGGAAGGCGACCTCCTCTTTATTGACGGTGACCTCCTTGTTGATGGCGGTGACGAACCGGTAGGCCACGCCGTCGTCGTAGGCCCTGCAAACCAGGCTGTAGTTGCCCTGAAACTGGATGGTCAGCTCGTTATAGACGTCACTGATCTCGGCTCGTTTGATCTGCACCGTCGGGTGGATCTGCTCGTTCACCGATCGCGTACCGGATTTTTGCACCTTGGGCCGTTCGCCCAGGGTTTGCCCGTCGATGGTGATGGAGGCCGGCGAATGGTCCGTGACCGGCTGACCCTTGTGGGCAATGGAGATGGACAGGTGGTCGGCAACGTGTACCGTGATCTGGTTGACCTTGCCCGGCGATTGAAGCGGAAAATCCTGGGCAAAGACAGGTGCGGCGGCTGCCAACAACAGCCAGCCAAGGATAAGTCGGTTTTTCATGGCGGTTTTGATTGTGGGGTAAAGGTACAAAGGATAGCCCGCATTTGGCATGCCGGGGGCAGCAAAGGTCCGGAAAGTGCAAGGAAAACCGGCTTGGAAAGTCAGCCTCATCACCTGCGGCTTTTTAACGTCAAAGGAACGGACATATATTGCACCTGCCCATTTCCCCGAAATTGTAATTCAGCGAAAGCTCGATGCCGCCCGGAAGGCGCGATCGCGTCCGCACCAGGTTTACATCATAGGACATCGAAAAGCCGAAACGGTCGCCGTTCAGTTGAATGGCTGGCACCAGGGAATTGAGGTTGGGCGAACGGCCGGAAGCCCCGCCCAGCCGGACATAAATCCCGACGTAGAAAAAGGAAGGCGCCGTCCCTTTTACGGACCCCCGGTAAAAGATGCCCGCCATCGATTGCCACTGTTCGCTGTCCAAGCCGGTGAAGGATTGCCTGCGGTACACGCCGCGCAGGATCGCAGCTGGTTTGCCGTTGGTCAGTTTTCGGGTAGCGTAAGCGGCGTGCAGGGCCCACCCGATGCCCAACCGGTTGGCTTCGTCCTCAAACAGGGTATAGGCCGGCTTGTTGAGGTGGTGCCAGGCCAGACCGGCCGACCAACGGCCTTCGCCGTCGTAAAAGGAGAGGCCGCTGCCCAGGTCGAGCTGGGTTGAACCGTTGCCCGAAAATGTCTCGCCGTTGGAAGCGGCAGGGTTGTAGTTGCCGTTCTGGTATTGGGCATCAAACCGGAATCCGTCGGGATTGAGCCGGTAGTTCAGGGCGCCGGCGTAGCCGCCCACGCTTGCATGAACGGTCTCGGTCAGCCTGATGTGGAACGCGCCCGAAAACCGGGCCCATGAATTGGCCAGACCGCCCTGCGGGTTCCAGTCGTGCTGGAGCACAAGGCCGAATGCGAAGTAGTTGCCGTCTTCCAGGTTGGGCAGGCAAAACCGCATATCCGCCACGAGGGCCGCACCCTGGTAGGACTTACCTGTGCCCGGCCGGTCCCAAAGCCCCTGATAGAAAGCGGTCAGTGAGCCCTTTTGGCTGGTCAGGCTGCCGGTGATGGCCGGATTGAGGATCTGCTGTCCGGCGCCGGTCGGGGCAAACAGCAGATCCTGGGCGAGCAGGGTGGAAAACGAACACTGAATAAACAGGATAATTGGAATAAATCGATTCATTGGATTGGGTTTTAGCGGATCAAATGCAGGGTTCCTGTGAAATAGCGCACAATATCGTCGATGTACCGGATGCCGATCACAAACCGGTATTCGCCCATTTCGGCCTTTCGGCCCCGGAACTGCCCATCCCACCCGAATACGGGGTTTTCCGGCGTGGCCGGTGAACTTCCGGAGATCTCCGCGGCGTCGAAGACCTTCTCATCGTACTTGTCAAAAACCTGGAACGACTCGTACCGAATGACGGCCGGGTTGCTGTTCCGGACATAAAAAATGTCATTGACATTGTCGTTGTTGGGCGTAAAGGCATCGGGGATGTACAACCCGGAATCCCGGTCGATCCGCACAGTGATCCGCACGGTATCCGTCTTTTGGCAACCCCGGTCGTCGGTGGCGCTGAGCGCGTACAAAACGGATTTGAACGGCGTAGATACCGGATCGGCAATTGCCGCGTCGTTCAGGTAGATGTCCGGCGTCCACTGGAAGATCACCCCGGTTTGATTGACCGTCGCATGCAACCGGATGGAATCGCCCAGGCGGACGGATGCGGTGTCCGGCGCGACCTGCAACAGCAATTCGTCGACAGGCAGCAGGAATAGGCTCGTATCCTTCTCGCACCCGTCCGGAGATTGCACATGGATCCCGTAATTTCCGGTCATCAAGCCCTCGTGAAAGTCGCCGTTCTGCTGATATCCGGGCCCCGTGACCACGATGAAATTGGCCGGGTCCGTGTCCACGATCAGGTCGGTCCCGTCCCGGGCTTCGCACTGGATGTCCAGCTCAAGCCCGATCACCGGCGTCTGGAATACCTTTACGATCTGCTCCGCCGTATCCGAGCAGATCCCTTCGTTGGTGGCGATGAGCCGGACCGGAATGTCCCCGCCGTTGGGGAAGATCTGCTCAAATGAGGCGGCCTGGCTGATCATGGTCCCCAGGGAACTCCATTCCAGTCCGGTGGCCCCGGTGGCCTGGCTCAGGAAGGCGACCCGGGCCGGCGAACAGGGTTCCAGGATCGTATACGCAAAGGCTGCGTCGGGTTTGGTCCGGACATAAACCGGCATGGTATCGGCGCCCCGGCAACCTTCCTGTGAAATAACGGTCAGCACGACCCCGAACAGGCCGGGGTCTTCATACGCATGCATTTCCTGGCAATCATCCGATGTATTGCCGTCGCCGAAATCCCAAATGCAGGTGGTATTCGGTTGATTGCCGGCAGAGGAGAACAACACCGGTTCGCCGGCGCAAAGCGAATCTTCGGCCGCGATAACGGCGGTGGGCGGCATCAGTATGGTCAGGCTGCCTTGCCATGCTGCGGTGCAGCCGTCGACCGAAACCGCGGCCGCAGCCGGGAGGTAAATCCCGGGCAGGTCGAACAAATGACTGGAGATCTTCTGGTTGGTGGAATCGCCGTCGCCGTACCACAACAGGACGCTTTCCGCATTGGAGAGCACGCTGAAATCGACCGGGTCTCCCGGGCAGCGGAACAGATCGTGGTCTACCTCCAGGGTAGGCAGTTCGAGTACGTGTATGGAGACCTTGGCGCTGTCGTATCCGCAGCCGAAAGCGTACAACGCAATCTCATAATCGCCCGGATCCGGAAAACTGATCAGGATGGTATCCCCCAGGTAGGTATTTCCGTCGGAAACGACCCAGGAAAAAGGTGCGCCGGTGGTGGAATAGTTGATGAACGGGGTAGCGGCGCCCTGGCAGATCGAGGTGGTATCCGGCAGGCCGATCAGGGCGACCACGTCCGTCGGATTCACGATGACTTCCCGGTAGGCCGTATCCACCCCGCACTGGTTGCTGCTCACCAGCCAGATGCCGACCGTATCGGGCTCGGAACCGGTATAAAACCGGAAAACGGTCTTTTGGTCCGGATAGCCCGGTACGCCCTGCGGGTCAATGGAGGTGAAGAAAACATTTTGTTCCGGGTTGCCGACACTGAGCACGGAGGCTTCCAGCTCTGCGCCGGAACAAGGGTCCATGTAGGAAATGCCGAAAGCGGCCTTGGGTTGGGGATGTACGGTGATTTTCCGGGTTTCAAACAGGGTATCGCATCCGTTTTCGATCATCAGACTGACCATGTAGACCGTATCCTCCACGCCGGATTCAAAAGTGATCGTACCCGGCTGGTATCCCGAATAGGTCTGCCCGTTGCCGAAATCCCAGGTATAGCGACCGTTCTCCACCTGACTCTGGTTGGTAAAAAGGATTTCCAGCGGTCCGCACCCCATGGTGTCGCCGGGCATGACCCCGACCTGGGCGGCTTCCGCCGGCTGCAGGATATGGATCTGGGCGCTGCTTGATGCCGAGCAAAGCGTCTGACCCGGGATCAACGGGTTTTGCGAGGTAACGGTCAGCTGAATGGTTGAGGTTCCGGGCGCTCCGAAAGCATGGGTCAGGTTGGATCCGGTTGTGCCGTCGCCCCAATCGACTGTAAAGTTCACCGCGCCGGTCGCAACGGGCGTCAGGGTCACGGTCTGGCCTACGCAGGCGGTGTCCCGGTCGAGTGAAAACCCGGGATCGGGCGGGGAAACAATATAGAGCGTCATCGAATCGGTATTGCAGGCCGGCGGCAGTGCGGGCGCGATGTACAGGTAAGTATAGCCCATATCCGGTTGAAGCCAGGATACCTGGACGACACCTTCCGATACGAACGGGCCGGAATACCCGCCTTCTTCGGGCGTGCCGCCTGGAAGGGTTACGGTGGCTTCCGTTGCGCAAACGTACAGGTCCGGACCGGCATTTGCCCCTTCTTCCTCTATCTGGATCGTGACCATATCGGCGCTCTCGCAAGGGCTGCCTGCCCGGATGGTATAGGTATAGGGCTGGGGGCCGGGTGCGACCAGGCTGAGGTTGATCACCCCGGTCATTTCATCGATGCCGGGGCCGCTCCATTTGCCGCCGGAAGGGCTGCCCTGCAATTGAACCGAGCCGACGCTCCGGCAGATCACCGGTTCGGCGTTCAGGATCACGGCATTGACAAAGGTATCCACCCGGACGATGAAGTTGACGGTGGAATCACATCCCGGCGGCACCGAATAGGTTGCGGAAACCGGAAAAAAACCGATCGTATTGCTGCTGAATGCCCCGGTTTGCGGATCGACCAGGCCGCCCGGATCCGACCAGGTAAGATTGCCGCCCCCTGGTGAAAAAACGGGCGATGCCAGCGCGTTGAGGTCGACGGTTCCCATGACGGCACAGGAAAAAACGGTATCCGGCGCCGCCAGCGCGGGGGTGGCCACCACCTCAATGCCGGCCGACTGCTCCGCACCGCATCCGGTGCTCAAATCCGTGTACATGCCGGTAATCTGCGGAAATCCTGCCCCGGCCGCTCCGGGATCAAAGACCCCGTTGAGGGTATCGGTGATGCCCGGACCGCTCCAGACCACCGGCATCTGATTGGCGGACAGCGCAACGGGGTCCTCACTTTCGCAGACTTGCGCCGGGACGTTCAGCACAAGATCAGGAGAAGCTTTGATCGTGATCACAGTACTGCCGGCAGAAGTGCAGCCGGGCGGAGCGCCCGCGGGCGCAAAATCATAGTCGACCGGGTAGTCGCCGGGCGTCAAACCCGTCAGCGTCAGCAGCCCGCCCGGGCTGAGGGCATTTCCAAGCGGCTGGCTGGAGAACGTACCGCCGGGAAACGGCGTTACCGGGATCTGGAAGGTCCCGTCGCCGTTGCAAAGCGTCGGGATGTCGCCGAAAACGACCGTCACGTCGCCGTAAACCGTGATTGGAAATTTATGGATTTGCTGCATGCCGCAGGGCCCCGTGATGGTGAGGACGGCCGTATCCTGCAAGACGCTTTGGCCGGGAGCGACCTCGTAGTGTACGCCAACCGGGATGGAGTCCTGGGAAGTGGCCGGTTCTCCAAGCGGGAAGGACCACATATAACTGTCGATGGTCCCTGAATAGGTGACATTCGGCGTAAAGGTCAGTTCCTGGCAGCCCACGGGCGGCGGGGTGATGGTTACCCCGGGTATATCGTAGGCGTGGACCACAACGGAGGAGGTGTCATTGCCGCATTCGTTGTGCGCGATGAGGGATACGGTATAGTCGCCGTCGCGGAAAAAGGTGATGACCGGGCTCAGGGAATCCGGGGTGGTCCCGTTGACGTAGGTGTAACAGTTGCCGCAGGAAGGGGAGACCGACCATTCAAAACTGTCGGCGCCCTGTACGTTCGGATTAAAGTCTACGGTCAGCGGTTGACAACCCGACGGGTCGGCGGGCGAGGTGGCGATCCCCGAAATAACCGGCTTGCTGCGGATGAAGATCTGGGTGGATTCGCATTTCTGCCCGCATTCGTTGGACACGCAGACGTTGACCGTTTTAACGCCCGGCGTATTGTAGATAAACGTGGGATTTTCCAGGCTCGAGGTGTCGTTGGCCCCGCCGAAATTCCAGAGGATATCGTCTATGTAGCAATCCTGGGTCAAACCGAACTGGACGGGTTCGCCGACGCAGTGGCTGCCCGTGGTGGCGATCTTAGCCCGGGGCAGGAGCTTGACCAGAACGGTCTGGCTGCGTGTGTTGGGCGTGCCGTTGACATACACGATCCGGAGCTTGACCTCCAGCTCCACCAACTCCGATCCGAGTGCGCAGGCGGCTGAATCGGTGAACATGTAGGTGTGGTTGAGGTTGCCGAAATAGTTATTGGCCACGGACTCGACCACGCCTTCTTCCCAGGTGACCTCCATGGATTGGATGCAGGCCGGATCGTTATTCTGATCCACTGTAATATCAACGGTAATGTTCACACCGTTGGGGCCTTCGCAAAAGGTCGTATTGGCCGGCACAAACTCGAAAGACGCATAAGGGTTGGAACAATCCTGGGCATTCAGGGCAATAGCAGGGAGAAGAAACAACAATGTCAGTTTCAGACAGTAAATCGGTTTCATGAATTATAGGGTTTAAATCAATAATGATGATTGAACTACATAGGTACAAGAATGCGTATTTGCTGAAATTCCGGTCTTCGGCAAGAGCCTTATCCGCAAGATAAGCCTCATTTTTTAGTCTGCCAAAAATTCTCCGGATCATTCCTGAAAAATCCTGACCGGAGAACGCATCGCCCGCCATACCGGAAAATTGGCCTATATTTCGACCTGTTCCTCATATTCGTAGCTGTTAAAAGTGCTTTACAAAATGAAAAAACCAATTTTCCTGCTTTTTACCTTCGCAACCGTCTTTTTGAATGCGCAATCCGCCGACCTTGTGAGCCTGGTCAACCCGCTTATGGGGACCGACTCCGAGTTCAAACTGTCCAACGGAAATACCTATCCGGCCATCGCCGTGCCCTGGGGCATGAATTTCTGGACCCCGCAAACCGCCAAAAACGGCGACGGCTGGACCTACGCCTACGACGCCTATTTCATCCGGGGCTTCAAACAAACCCACCAACCCAGTCCCTGGATCAACGACTACGGCGCCTTTTCCCTGATGCCCGTCACCGGCGGCCTTAAATTCAGGGAAAAGGACCGCGCTTCCTGGTTTTCCCACAAGGCCGAAGTGGTCCGGCCGGATTACTACCGGGTGTACCTCGCGGACTATAACGTGACCACCGAGATCACGCCGACGGAAAGGGCGGCCCAGTTCCGCTTTACGTTTCCGGCGACCGACTCGGCCTTCATCGTGCTCGACGCCTTCCATAAAGGTTCCAGGGTGGAGATCCAGCCCGGCCAACGCAGAATAACAGGCTATTGCCGGAACAACAGCGGCGGCGTGCCGGACAATTTCCGCAACTATTTTGTGCTGGAATTTGACCGCCCCTTCGACCTGGCCTATACCTGGAGCGATACCATGCTGATGAAAGATAAACTGACGGTAGAGGGTGAACACGCCGGCGCCGTGATCGGGTTCAGAACCAGTGCCGGAGAACAGGTCTGCGTCCGGGTGGCCTCGTCCTTCATCAGCCTTGAACAGGCTCAGCTCAACCTGGAACGGGAGCTCGGCAAGGACGCTTTCGACGATACCCGGGCCAAGGCGCAGGCCGCCTGGCAGAAGGAATTGAGCCGGATAAAAGTAGAGGATCCGGACGAGGAGAACATCAAAACCTTTTACTCCTGCCTGTACCGGGTGCTCCTCTTTCCCCGGAAATTCTACGAAATGGACAAGGCGGGCGCCGTGGTCCATTACAGCCCCTACAACGGCAAGGTACTGCCCGGGTATATGTTCACCGATAACGGTTTCTGGGACACCTTTCGGGCGGTGTTCCCGTTCTTTACGCTGATGTACCCCGAGTTGAACAGCCATATCATGGAAGGGCTGGCCAATGCCTACAAGGAAAGCGGCTGGTTGCCCGAGTGGGCCAGCCCCGGGCACCGGGATTGCATGATCGGTTCCAATTCGGCTTCCCTGATCGCCGATTCGTACATCAAGGGCATCCGGGGTTACGATATTGAGACCCTGTACGAAGCGGTGCTGAAAAATACAGGCGGTAAAGGCCCCCTGAGCTCGGTGGGCCGCTACGGCGCGGAATACTACAACAAGCTGGGGTACGTGCCCTACGATGTGGGCATCAACGAAAATGCGGCCCGTACGCTGGAATACGCCTACGACGATTTTGCGATCTGGCAACTGGCCAAGGCGCTGAAAAAACCGCAGGCAGAGATCGACCTGTTCAAAAAGCGGGCGCAGAATTTCCGCAATATCTTTGATCCGTCCACCCACCTCATGCGGGGCAGGAACGAGGACGGCGCCTTTCAAAGCCCGTTCAGCCCGTTCAAATGGGGCGATGCCTTCACCGAGGGCAACAGCTGGCATTATACCTGGTCCGTGTTCCAGGATGTGGCCGGCCTCATCGGGCTGATGGGCGGGAAGGAGCGGTTTGCCGCCAAACTGGATTCGGTTTTCACCCTGCCGCCGGTCTTTGACGAATCCTACTACGGCATTGTCATCCACGAGATCCGCGAAATGCAGATCATGGGTATGGGGCAGTACGCCCACGGCAACCAGCCGATCCAGCACATGATCTACCTGTACAACTACGCCGGGCAGCCCTGGAAAACCCAGCAACACGTCCGGGAAGTGATGAAAAAACTCTACGCCCCGACCCCCGACGGCTATTGCGGGGATGAGGATAACGGACAAACCTCAGCCTGGTACGTGTTCAGCGCACTGGGTTTTTATCCGGTATGCCCGGGTACGCCCCAATACGTGATGGGCAGCCCGCTGTTCCGGAAGGCGACCATTACGTTCGAAAACGGCAAACAATTCGAGATCCGGGCCGGCGATAACGGAGCGGGGCAGGTTTATATCCACTCCGCCAAACTGAACGGCCAGCCCTTTTCCCGTACCTGGATCGGTCATGACGAACTGCAGCAAGGCGGCACGCTCGACCTGCAAATGGGCAGCAAACCGAATAAGGAATGGGCTGCGGGCAAGGGCGCGACGCCGTATTCGATGTCCGACAAATAGGGCCAAACCAAATGGTGACGGGAAATTGCGGATTGAGTGCTTTTCAATATGGCGGTATCCGGATATTCTGAACATTTGATTTGTTTAATTCGGCAAACGAAAATTAACTACTGCGGAAACCATTGTGTTTTTTTATGAACCTCAAAAGAAACAAAAGGTCGCAATAGGTTTGATGATGCGGAATCCCGCCGGGATTCCAGATATATTGCTTGCAAATAAATTTTTCACGCCAGGTGAAAGAAAACCGGCCCCTCCGCGTAGCATAGGTTGAAACCACTTTTTTCAACTATAAAACCGGAAGCCATGAGAAAGAACTTGTTGAAACGCATCGGCCGCGGGATTTTCCTGCTGGGATTTGCCCTGGTGTTTACCCAATGTGAAGGAGGCGTGAACGGCGCCGACAACACGGTTGTCAATGATACCAACCCGTACGCCTGCATTGCGGCCAATTACCCGGTTGAGGCTTTGTCGGAAGCAGAGACCGACGCGCTGATCTTCATGCGCGAAGAGGAAAAACTGGCGCATGACGTCTACGTCAAGATGTACGATAAATGGGGTTTGCAGGTGTTTAACAACATCAGCCAATCGGAAAGCAGGCACATGGCCGCTGTCGGGAACCTGATCGACAAATACGGCCTGACGGACCCCGTCGGGAATAACGCGGAAGGCGTATTCGGGAACGAAACCCTGGCAGCCCTGTACAATACCCTGATCAACGAAGGCCTGGCAAGCCCGGTTGCGGCCCTGAAGGTGGGGGCAAAAATCGAAGACCTCGACCTGTCCGACCTGGAGGAGGCCATGGCAAAAGCGGATAACCTGGATATCCAGGCGGTTTTCGGCGAGTTGGCAAGAGGCTCCCGCAATCACCTGCGCGCCTTTATGACCAACCTGGAAAATATGGGCGCTACCTATGAGCCGGTCTACCTCAGTGCGGCAGCCTTTGAAGCTATCCTGGCAGGCTCCATGGAAACAGGCCCCGGTCTTTGCGGCAATTGCCCCAATCAGGGCCAGGGCCAGGGCAACGGAAATTGTAAGAACCGTAACGGGAGGAATTGATGAGGAACTGAGGAATTGAGGAATTGAGGAATTGAGGAATCGAGGAATTGACGGGCGGAGACTGACCCCTCCTCCGCTGAAGCTACGGCCACCGGGCGACAACTGAGCTTTCTGCCATGGTTGTATCAAAAGAAAAGTGCAAAGGTTTTAATGACAGGGAAATAATCCGGAAATCCCTTGAGGAGCTGGATTATTTCTCCTGAACAGGCTGCGCAGTTGTTGGGGAATCCGGCGCATTACCCGGGTGTCGGACTTTAGAGAAAAAAAGCAAGATGCGTTATAAAGAGCCATCATCGCGTTCGGAACTAGCCTTGGGATTAGTGGAGGACTTGGTAGACCAGGAGCATTATATCCGGCTGCTGGATGAATTTGTAGAAAGGGCGGTAAGTGCGGATGAAGAGTCCTATAGCCAAAAGGGGCAATCACAGATCGGGCAACGGCCGTATGGAGCCCGGACGCTGATAAAATTATACTTATACGGTTACCTGAATCGAATAAGCAGTAGCCGACGGCTGGAGGTAGAAACACATCGGAATATAGAAATGATCTGGCTGTTAGGCGGTCTGCAACCGGATTTTAAGACCATAGCGGATTATAGGCGGGATCATGGGGAGTCTATCCGAAGGTTATTCAAACAGCTTAATGCCTTTTTAAAGAGCGGTGGGTATTTGGAAGGCAAGCAAGTCAGCATAGATGGGATGCGGCCAAGGCTAATGCGAATCGAGGAGCCTTAGGCATCAAGAAAATAGAAAACCGACTAAAACGCCTGGACCAGGAATTGGAAAAATATGTCAGTCAACTGAACTACAATGATGAAGTAGATGACCGACTGGATAGACTGGACGCTTTAGCGGACAAAGAAAAAGAGAGCATTGAGCGCATAGCTGAGTTGCATGAAGAGATCCAGGATCTGTTAAAAAAAAAGCATACATAGAAACAGATCCTAAAAACAAGGTGAATTTCACGGATGTGGATGCGCCCTTGAGCCACAGCCGGGATGGCTGTATGCCGATACACAATATACAAAGCGCTGTATGCGACAAATATAAAATGATCCTGTGTAGCCAGACTACAGCTAAGGCTAATGACCGATCCAACCTTAAACCTATGGTAGAGCAAATCGAAGCTGAGTATGGGGTTCGACCGGAAATTGCCCGGGCCGATTCCGATTATTTTAATATCCCGGATATCCAGCAGTTGGAAGCCTTAGGAACCATTTGTTATTGCAACATACCGAAAAATGCTGAAGGCAGGACAGGAACAGATGAACACGGTCAACCCATCCTATTTACCTATGATGTTCAACTTGATCAATATACCTGTTCGCAAGGAAAGCCGTTGGTGCGCAAAGGATACGAAACTAAAGGACAGCGCAAAGCCGTACGTTACCAGGGAACCCAATGCCAGGATTGCCCAATAAGGGAAAAATGCACCAGGTCTACACGTGCTCGTACAATTTACCGTTACGATGATGAGCAATGGAAAGAACAATATATTCGCCGGATGAAATCCCCAAATGGGCGCCGGCAAAGTGCCTTGCGAAGGGCAAAATTTCAAGCGCTTGGTCAATATTGCATCCTTCGAGCACATTCGGCTGATGATCCGAAATTTTGACTTTAAAACTAAGTAAACCAAAGCAAAAACACTTTAGCCATGGTTGTATCAAAAGAAAGGATTAAGGGTGCAACAGCCTGTGAAGCTTTTGACCACTGCCACTGCCATGGTTGTATCAAAAGAAAAGTGCAAAGGTTTTAATGACAGGGAAATAATCCGGAAATCCCTTGAGGAGCTGGATTATTTCTCCTGTTTATACCAGCGGTACGAAGCGCAGTTGCTCCGCTATATCCGGCGCATTACCCGGGTGTCGGAAGCGGAAGCGGAGGATATTCTGCAGGATGCGTTCATCAGTATCTGGAAGAATTTGCGCGGATTCGACCCCAGCCTCAAATTATCCAGCTGGATTTACCGCATCGTCCATAATCAGGCCGTTTCGCATTGGCGGAAGCAGACGGCATACGGCAAAAAACCGGATCTGGAATGGGACGAACAACGGTATGCCGGCATTCCCGACTCTCCTTCTGAAACCTCAATGGATGAGGAAACGCTTTTCAGTTTGCTGGACCGGCTTCCGCTGAATTACAAGGAGGTCCTCGTATTGAAGTTCCTGGAGCATATGAGCTACGCCGAGATCTCTGATGTGCTGAAAATACCGGAGGGCACCGTGGCCGCCCGGATCAACCGGGCCAAAAAGGCATTGTCCGGAATGGCTGCCGGATTTTCCGTTTTTGCTGAATCTTAAATTGCCGACAATGGATCCTTCAGAAAAATTGATCTCCGCAATCCGCGAAAAAGATATCCGGCCGACGCCTGAATGGCGATTCCGGTTGAAAGAAGTCCTTTTTACCGGCAGTTTCCTGGCAGCTGCTGCGCTGGGTGCGCTGGCCTTTTCCATTATTTTATTTGCCATTCAACAGACCGATTTCAACGTGCTTGGGCACCTTTCCCACTCCCGGTTGGAACTGTTTCTGGGCTTGCTGCCGCTGCTGTGGATCGCTTGTCTGATCCTGGCCCTTACCGCAGCGAATTACGGGATACGGCATTCGAAAAAGGGGTACAAATTCACGCTGGCCAGACGTGCGGGATACAGCGCAGCCCTGAGCCTTTTGCTGGGTACGGCGTTCTTCATTACCGGCGGCGCCCAATGGCTTGAACACGCTTTTGCCGTCCGGGTCAGCCTGTACGACAGCATTCAGGATAAAAAGATCCGGCTTTGGTCCATGCCGGAAGAAGGACAACTGGCCGGAGAGATCCTGAAAATCGATCCGGACCGGTTCGATCTGAGGGATTTCAACGGCAAAAACTGGGCAGTACAATACGACAGCGCCTGGATCGCCCCGGTGGTATTGCTCGAAAAGGGAGAAAAGATCAAACTCGTGGGCGTCATGACCGGTCGCGGCCGATTCCAGGCCGGTGAGATCCGGCCGTGGGAAGGCCCGGGCGGGCGGCGCATGCGGGGCGACCGCTGACCTGTCCGGCATCAGTCGGTCAAAATGATCGCGTCTGAATACTGCTGTTTCCCATTGGTGACCCGGTACAGGTAGCAACCCTCGCTCAGGGACGATACCGGCACAACCACTTCAAAAGGCTTGTTTACCTCCGCCGTCCAGTCGGTTGTGTACAATCGGCTGCCGGCCAGGTCGAACAGCTCAAACCGGATCTTGCCGGCCAGCGCTTTTTTCAGCTGGAGGTAGACGGCATCCTTTGCCGGGTTTGGAAAAATCTTCAGGTCGGGTGTCCTGGGGAAATCGATATTGATCATATTGGAATAGGCAAAGGCCCGGTCTTCGCTGATGGCCTTGATCCGGTACAGGTTGGTGCCGATAATGGGCGAAGGGTCCTCGAAGTGGTAGCTGCCGTCCGGCCCGGTTTCTCCGGGATTTATCCGTCCGATGGTTTCAAAATCGAAGAAATTCCGGCCGCGTTGGATCTCATAAACGGCCACCTGTTGTTCCGTCCCGGTTTGAAAGGACAATTGGATGCTCTTGTCCGTGGCCTGGCCGTCGAGCTGGGTCCAATCCACAAAAGGCGGATCACAGTTTGGGTAAATGGAACGGCTGTCCACCCCCTGAAGGCCGGAGGGATCGGTCACCCGCAGTTCGATGCGGTACCAGTACAACTCGTCGATGCATCCCAGCGGACTGATCAGGGTATGGGTCTTGTGTTCGAATAGCGGGGGATCCGGGTGAAAATGCTCATTGTGCTGAACATAGACGTACCATTCGTAGGTCAGGTCTTCATCCTTGCTCTCCTTGTCTTTAACCTCCCCGATCAATTCCAGTGAACTGGTCCCGGTGAGGGGATAACGGTCGCCGTCCTCAAAGCTGGCGATATGGACTTCCGGCGGCGTATTGTTCAGGGAGATGATCTGTTCGGATGAGCCGGATTCACCCAGGCTGTCGATTACGGTAAGCTTGACCATGAAGCTGGCCGGGTCGCCGTTTGTCACGGCGTATTCATGGTGGAGGTTAGCGCCTTCGCCGGTGGCGCCGTCGCCAAAATCCCAGACGTATTTTACGATAGGCGCATTGCCTTCTTCCGACTCGGCGGCGTCAAATTCGACGCTCAGGGGGCTGGGGCCGAACTGTTGGTCGGTTTCAATGACGGCTACCGGCGGCGGGTTGCCGCCGTAACTGATCTTGCGGATCTGTCCCATGAGGTTGATATAGTACAGGCAGCCGTCGTTGACATTCTGCGCCAGGTGGATGATCTGCTCCGCCCGGTTGTGGAAGGGTTCAACGCTTTTCAATTGCTGATTCTCATCAAAATCGAAGACCTTGATCCACCCGCTGAAATCGATGCCGAAGTATTTTCCGCGGTATTGTTCGGGGAAGAGGTTGCCTTCATAAAAGACCCCCGCCAGGCTGGAATACCCGTCGAACGACTCGCCCTGAACCGGAGCGTCGTCCTCGCCCAGGGTCCAGCCTTTGACGTACCCGTTGCCGTCGAACTGGCCGGTTTGCGCGCGGGTCGGCGGGTTCCAGGCCGAATTGTTCCAGGCAATTGCCGGCAGGCTTTCCACCATGGGAAAAGAGGTGGCCGGGATGAATTCCCCGGGGTTGCAGGGGTTGGGCACCAGGGTATCCGTTTCGGATTTCGGGCGCAGGAGCAGTTCTCTGAAATTGAACCAGGGTTCGTCGCAAAGCCCCTGGTCGTAGGCCGGATTGGGCGCCATGAGATTGGGCGGCACGTCATTGACATAAAAGGCCCACATGATGTGATACCCTTCGTAGATCGGCCAGGCGAAATTCTGGCCGCCGTGCCGGACGACGTCGATCTCTTCCCAGCCGCCGTTGCCGACATCGCCTACGTAGATGATGCCCGGGGCGCCGTCGGAAGGCAGGTGGCTGCCTGTGTTCGGCCGCAGCTGTATGCGGTAAGGATTGCGGAGACCCAGCGCCCAGACCCTCGACCGGACGGACCTCGGATTTTCAGGGTCGTAATACGGGTTGGACGGCAATCCGTCGCCGGTTTCCGGGTCAATCCGGAGCACTTTGCCGTTATAGGCGTTGAGGTATTGAGCGCGGTAGGAGCCTACATCCTGGTCGGGCGTAATGATGCCGTACTCCAGGGCCCTGGTGATCATGGTGCCGAGGCTGTCGCCGCCGATGTCCGTACCGGCGTTGCTGGTGGCGTCGCCGCAGGAGAAGAGCAGGGTGCCGTCTTCGCCTGCGATCAGGCTGCCCAAGCCGTGGAATTCGTACAGCAGCGGTACGCCTGTGCCGGGTTCTTCCCCCAGGAGCACTTTCCGGCTGCCCGGCAGGGTGGTGGAGAATCCGGTGGCCGGGTCGGCTGTATACCGGGTGATCCGGCCGAAGGTCGGCTCGTTGATGACCGTGCTGTCGGGTGAATAGGATGGGGTGCCGTAATATCGTTGGTAATGCCAGTCGACGGCGTAATAGAGGTAGAAATTGCCGTTGATCAGGAAACCCGGGTCCAGGGTGAAGCCCATCAGCCCGTGGTCCTTCCAGTTGGTCACTTCTTCGCTGATGTCGATCAGCGGATCGGGCAGGCGTTGGCCTTCCTGGTCGACGATATACACCTTGCCGGATTTCTCCCAGACATACATCCGGCCGTCCTCATCGAAAACCAGGCCGGTGGGAAAGGAAAAATTGAGCGGTAATTTTTCGTCGTAAAATTCCGCCGGAAGCTGGGCGGAAACTTTCGCCGATATGCCGGCAAAGGCAACGGCGAGCAGCGCGTAGTGCAAGGTAGACATTGTAGAATTCAGATTGCTCGTGTGCAAAAATATAAAAATGGACCTTTTAAGGCATACTTTAA
Organism: Lewinellaceae bacterium; assembly: GCA_020636325.1. GTDB lineage: Bacteria > Bacteroidota > Bacteroidia > Chitinophagales > Saprospiraceae > JACJYC01. The sequence goes on along the minus strand of JACJYC010000010.1, from coordinate 171,479 downwards.
CACGGCGGAATGTTAATTGCCCCGTCAACTATTTGCAAAATTGCCCCCGCAGCGCTATATTTGTCCAGTCAATATTCTTGTTGATCACACCCGACCGACCGTGCAACTTGCTATTTTAACCCATTCAGTAAGCCTCCGGGACAGACTTATGCTTTCATGAAAAAATAATCCGGCCTGACCAGCGGCCCCGGTCCACTGTGCGTACTCCCGATGGGTATACGTCCATACTCCTGCTCATTTTGTCCAGCAGTGTGGTAAGCGTTTTTCGTACCCAGGATGACCGGCACAGGGGCGTTCCGTTTGACAACACCTAATCGAAGATCATCAATTTTCAGTATGCCCATATCAGCTACGGAAAAAAGAATTCCGGGAGGATTCACCATTGAAAACGCCAAGGTTTTGGGCCACGCCGCCCTGAACGGCGATTTTTGCCTGATCAGCTACCTGCCCGGGGTCATTCGTTTCGGCGACCCCGTCGAACGCATCATCAACCGCTACGTCCTCTTCATCGACGGCTCAAAATACCCGGATAACACCGTATTTACCTACAACTGGACGATTGATTACCTGACGGAGACGGGGGCTGTGCTCAGTACGTATACGGAGGACGATCCTGATAAGCTTCAGGGGATTTACGATTTTAACTCGAGGAAGATAAGTCCTGACATCAATCAATTGCCGGCCTTTAAAAAACTCAGGGTGAAATGCAGGGTCACCGCCGCCGGAACGCCGACTGATGTTACCCTTGAGCACACCATTGAACCGCCTTTTGACGACCTGTCGGAAAACTATGAATCGAATATCGATGGAGGTCACCCGATCGCGATCGGCGGCAATCCTTACGCTACACAGGTTTCGGCCAATTTTTTCAGGGATTTTTTTAATTATAACCCGCAGTGGGATAACGAGAGCATCAATGTGCCTATGAACATTCCCCTGACCATTTTTTACAACCGGGTTTCCAGGTCGGCGAGAAAAAAAGACGTTTATCACCGGATAAATGAGACCTACTACGAATCGCTGAACGAGAATCTGCTGCAGTTGTTCAAGCAGAAACGCAAAAACCTGGTAGGGACATGCTATGTAAAGCCGCACTTCCTTTCCATGACCCTGGAAGAAACCCCGTTCAAAAGAATCGACGGAGATACTGAAGAGGCGGAATTGTTCGAAGACTATAACGCCCTGGCCCTGGCTGAAAAAACCGATCTGTTCAACTATGCCCGGTTCCCCAAGGCCAATTTCGTCGTTTGCGCCCTGATGCTGCAGGATTTGTTGAACAAAGCCCAGGAAGAATTCAATTGCGAAAACTACAAAGGCAGCGATGAGGACCGGGAGGAATGGAAGGATGCGGTCTTGGAGGACCTTAAGAATTTTCCCGACCTGCTCAAGAACTGGCTGGACGAATATGTTGATGGCCCTCAAACGGACATCGGCGCCCTAGATTACCGGAAGGTCACAGGGGAGGTTCATAAAAAAGCCTGGTCGTCCTACATTAACCAGATCCTGAGCTTCAGTTATGCCGACAAGACCAACGCTCCCAGGATCACGGATGCCTATTTCGCCCGCAAAGTGGTTACGGAGCTCGGCGATGCGCTTTCGGTAAGATTTGACCGGATCAATGACAGCAAACTGCTTTACCAGGAATATATCGTCATTGAAACTGCCAACCTCCGGGGAAAAGAGATCGAATGCGCTGTCCGTACGGCAGATACCATACTGACGGGATCGCTCAAAAAAACGCTCAAGCTGATCTCCGAAGATACGCCTGTAAAGGTTTTCACCGGTAAGGTCGGCGATACGGCCGCATTCGATGCCGAACACGGCAAGGACGAATACGCTAACCTGGCCGAATTTGCCGACAAGGCGATCATCAAGATCGGACTTCGTCCCGACAAGGAGGCAACCTATGATTCATGGGTGCAAAATATTGAGAACAGCGCAGAAAAAAAGGCACGCCTCGAGCTGAGAATTCAGCCCAAGGACCGGGGAATATTCGCCTTTTACGGGCCGGAGAAAGAAGAAGAGCAACCCGTAAATACGGGCTATTCCTTTTTACTGGAAGATGATAAAAAATTCACGGTCGCCTATTTTGACAAGGCAAATCGCCCCAGGGTCAAAAGCGCATTATTTATGAAAAAGGTGGCCGTACCAGGCGGCGCCAACGGAACCTGGAGCGTTAGCTTTGACCGGATCAATGACAGAGCTTTCGGCCGAAAAACATTTGTCCGCATTGAAACGCAAGACCTGGCTGCGAACCAGGAAATGGATTGTATCGTACTAGCACACGATGATGTTCTGACCGGGAAAAAAAAGGAAGCCCTCCAACTGACCAGCACGGCGGGGACCCGTAAGCGGTTCAGGCTCCGGAAAGGCAATACGGATGCCCTGAGGAATAACGCCGGCGCCACGCCGTTTACCAACCTGGCGACCTTTGCGCAAAATGCGCTGCTCAAGGTCAACCTTCGCCCGTCTGCAAGGGCTGTTTTTGATCTCTGGGCGCAGAATATGCACAATGCAGGGGATGTCGCGCCGCTGGAATTGGTCGTTCACGTTGTTCAACCGCCCACCAACGACCTCTATGTTTTCTACGGCGAGGAGAAATTCGAAGAAATTGCCTCTAACAGCGGGGGCGTTTTTCTGAAATTGCAGGCGGACCGGTTTACGGTCAGGAATCTCAAATTCTACGAAGTCTACCATCGGCAGAATTTATTTTCAGAGCTGCCCGCCAACATCTACATCGACAAGATCGAGAATGATTTGGCGCCGATGGAGGCAAACTACTATTACAACGACATCAACGACAATGAACACGACATTGCCACAGGCTCCTTGTCGCGGGTGAGGAGAAGGCAAAACGGGGTAAAATTGTTCAATGCCTCGAACGTGGCCAACGTGCCTGCCGGCTGGGAAGATTCCCAACCCGCGCCCGTCGGCGGAGATGCCTTTACCAACTACTACTATGCCAACGACAACCAGGTCAAGCCGGAATTCCATCTGTACGATGACATCATAACCATCGATGACATCAATGCCGCTAACAAAGACTATGGAATCATCCGGTACCGGGCTACCGCCAATGTGAATGACCTCGTCACCCTCATCAGAATGCCGGACGCCCTCAATTTTAATAACGCAGGCCCCCCTGCGCTGCTGATCGCCTACACTTTTCACGATACCCAGCGCCGGTTCTGCAACCCGGAATGCTACGCAGCCTTTATCGGAGTGCTGGCCGAACTGAGCCTGGCAGGGGTGCAAAGCACCGGCATGTGCTTCGGTGACGCAACCAGCTATCCCAGCCTCGAACATCCCAACGGCGACAGCATCGACCAACGGTATTTCAATCAAAATGCCTTTGACCAAAGGGACCAGAACATGATCAATACCTACAGCTCCTGGGGTTTTACCAATATCATCAGGGGGACCCAACAGAACTGGCTGGCCGGCGCCAACGGCTCCAATGCAGCCCATAATGACCATTTGCACGCGGGAAACTTCAACCCCGCAAATGTAGTATTGCTGAACCCGTGACCCAAAACCGACTAATGAAACCTTAACCGAGCGTAACCAATGACCAACACCATCCCCGAAATACTCGCCATCGAGACCGGCAACCTCCTGGAGCCGCTCAAAAGCCTGACCACGGCCGACAAGGTGAAGGCCTTCCTGCGCGACCTGGGCTGGGAGGTCACGGGCTCGCTGGGCGCCGTCAATCCCGTTCCGCTGGTCAACGCGGCGGAAGATCTCGTGACCGCCATCACGGACATGATCGCCGCGGAAGCGGAGGGCGACCGGATCGAGGCCCTGTTCGTTTTGCTGGACCAGTGCGCAACGGTCATCACCCAACTCAAGACCGTCGCTGACGCAGCCGCTTCGGCTGTTCCGGCTATCCCGGACGGCGATGACGTGGTGCGAAAAGCCGTTGACTACCTGGTCGCCGCCTACCTGGAGGAATACCAACCCGGCGCGTACGGCCCGCTCTACCTGCTGGGATTGGTGGAAGAGACCGAAAACGGGGCATCAACCGTCCGGACCGTGCATTGGGAAAAACTCGGCGACCTGTTCAGCAGCCCTATCGGTTTTCTGAATACCGCCTACAACTGGGAATCCAACTTTGACAGCGCCAAATTCCTCCTGAAATTCGAAGAAATTCTCGGCGGCTTCGGCATCCCCGGCGGGATCTACAAACAGACCGATACCATCATGGCCAACCTGGGGCGCCACAGCCCCGACGACCAGGAGCTTCGCATGCCCCTCTTTCAGGCCGGCGTCTGGGGCGAGAACTGGATGGAGATCGACCTCAACCTCTCGCCCATACCGGCCCAAGGGAGCGACAAAGCCGGTTTCCTGCTCTACCCCTACTTTTTCGGCGGCGCTTCGCTGGACGGCGATATCAGCGAGGACTGGAACGTTGCGCTCACCGGCAGCGCCGATATGGGCAGCGGCCTGGGGCTGGAGATCCGGCCGCCTGCCCGGTTGTCGGTTAAAAAGGACCTGTTTTCAACACCCCAGAACTCCACCAACCTCAACCTCGAACTGGCGTTTACCCGCAAAACGGCGGAAGGGCCGGTCATCGTCATCGGTACTGCCGACGCCAGTTACCTGTCGTATGAGGACCTGGGTTTCCTGCTGTTCGTCCGGAATGCAGACCTGGGGGCGGAGATGCAACTCGGCTCGCTCAAACTCGCCATAGCCCTCGGATCGGACTCCGACGGCTTGTTGTCCAAAATCGTCCCTGGCGGCTTCGAGACCACCTTCGACCTGGCGTTGGGATATTCGCTGGCCAACGGCTTTTATTTCGCGGGTACCGGTACGCTGGAGATCCATTTTTCCACGCATATCCAGCTGGGGCCGATCGAGATCAGCGGCATTTCCCTGTCGCTCACCCCGGAAGCGGGCGGCTTGTTGCTGGGCCTGGGCAGTACCCTGAAATTCCAGTTGGGCCCCTTCGCCGGGATCGTGGAGAATATGGGGCTGAATGCCGGATTGACCTTCCCCGGTCAGGGCGGCAAACTCGGCCCGGTGGATTATGCCGTGGGCTTCAAACCGCCTACCGGGATCGGACTTTCCCTGGAAACCGATGTGGTCAGGGGTGGGGGATACCTGTTTTTCGATCCGGTCAAGGGGGAATACGGCGGAGCGCTGGAGATCTGCATCGTGGATAAGTTTTCGGTCACGGCCATCGGCCTGGTTTCCACCATTTACAATGCCGACGGCTCCAAGAACTATTCGCTCCTCCTCATTGTCAGCGTGGCCTTTGCTCCGGGCATTCCGCTCGGTATGGGCTTTTTCCTGGGCGGCCTCGGCGGCCTGATCGGCATCCACCGTACGGTCAACACCGATGCGTTGCGGGAGGGGGTCAAGAATAATGCCGTCGACCATATTCTGTTCCCGGAAAATGTGGTGGAGAACATCCAGCAGATCATTACCGATATCCGGGAGATCTTCCCGCCGCAACAGGATCAGTTCATGTTCGGCCTGATGGCGCGGATCACCTTCGGCAGCCCTACCATCCTGAGCGCCGATTTCGGACTGATCGTCGAATTCGACAATCCCTGGCGGATCGTCATCCTGGGGGTGGTCAAGGCGATTTTGCCAGATCCGGAGAATGCGATCCTGGAATTGCAGATCAATTTTGCCGGCATCCTCGATTTTGAAGCGGAATACCTGTCCTTCGACGCCAGCATTTACAACTCCCGGTTGCTGACCATCACCCTGGAAGGGGATATGGCCTTCCGGTTGTTCTGGGGGAAAGAAAAGGCGTTCCTGCTGTCGGTCGGCGGGTTTCATCCGTCGTTCAAGCCTTCCAACGCGCTGAAGATCGGCACGATGAAACGCCTGACGGCCAGTTTGCTGAGCGGCAACCCCAGCCTGGCCCTGAGCGCGTATTTCGCCATCACTTCCAATACGGTCCAGTTCGGGGCGCAAATCGACTTTTACTACGAGAAAAGCGGATTCAAGGTCGTCGGCTATCTCGGGTTTGACGCCCTGTTCCAGTTTTCGCCGTTCTGGTTCACCGTCGGCATCAAGGCGGGCGTTTCGGTCAAAAAGGGAGACAAGGTGCTGCTTTCCATCACCCTGGACCTGGGGTTGCAGGGCCCGACGCCGTGGATCGCAGAGGGAACCGCCGAGTTCAAGGTACTGGGCATCAAGGTCAGCGTCAACTTTACCAAACAATGGGGGCAAACCAACCAGATCGACCTGCCCAAAGTGGCTGTCCTGCCCATGTTGCTGGAGGCTTTCGAACAGGACAGCAGCTGGACCAGCATCATCCCCGCCGACCAGTTCCTGATGGTCAGCCTCCGGGAAACCGAGCTGGCGGAAGGCGAGATCCTGCTCCACTCATCCGGCGTTTTCACCGTCAGCGAGGACATCTTCCCGCTCGGCATGATCCTGACCCGGTTCGGCAACGATACCCCGTCGGATATCAGCAAAGCCTGGATCGACCGACTCCTGCTGGAAGGGACTGAAGTCAATGCGACCGACGTGTTCGGCTCTTTTGCGCCGGCAGCTTTCCAGGAATTCAAGAACGCCGAAAAACTGAGCGCCCCGTCCTATACCGAAGAAAAGAACGGCGTGCAAATACAGGACGCCGATGACCTGGACCTGGACTACCGCATCAACCATACGGTGGAATACGAAGTGCGGGTCTCGGACTTCGACAATGATTCCGGCGAGGTGTACCACCTGGGGCGGACCCTCCTGAAACCGGGCAGGTACAAGGACCCGGATACCGAACTGTTTACGCGGTTGGCCGGGAACGCAGTTGCCATGAATTCAGTCCTTTCCAGGAGTTTGCGCACCGGCAGCTTCAAGCTGGAAGGCAAAGCCGTTGACCTTTCCGCCGAATATTTTACCATCGCCAGCACCGAAGACCTGAGCGTTTATGCCGGGGCAAACCTGACGGGCGCGTCAAAGGCCGAAGCCGAAAGCCTCCTCGACCAGTTGCTCCGCAATGAGCCGGGGTTGAAGGGCAAGGTGCAGGTGGTGTCTGAATATGAGTTGGAATGAGCTGTAATTGGTTTCCTTGTTTCCTGGTTGGCGTCCGTCGGGTAGTCGGAATATTGCCTTACCCCGGACTGACCACTGACGAGTGTTTCATTGGCGCATAAACGCTGGCGACATCCGGTGGGACCGTTCAGAATTTTGTGTCAACCGGATTTTTAGCATGCGCAACTTAATGAAAATCAGATATTTGTGTCTTTTTGTGAAAATACTGTTTTGAACAGTCTCAAATGAGAAGACAATTTGTATAACACCACCACAAACCACCATAAACCACCACAAACCACCATAAACCATCACAAACCAAAATAAACCATCACAAACCAAAATAAACCACCATAAACCATCATAAACCATCACAAACCCATGTCCGAACCCTTAGCCCACTATTCCTTCATACCCTGGCTCCGGCGGGGACTGGCCAACAAGATCGCGGAGACCGACGCGCTCGGGGCGAACGTGACCGGCGCCGGCTATGCCGACGAACGCGCCCGGCTGAACGTGGAGCTCGTCGTCGGTTATGATCGCATTTCCGGCGGATCGGACGAGGATTCCGTCAGCAAAACGGTCAATCTGATCGGGCCGGGGGATATTGCGGGGGTCAATCCCGTGGCGGTTCTCCGCACCGAGCCGGCCGCCAATGTCAATAACTTCGAAGCCAACCTGCTGGCCTATATCGAATTCTACGAGGAGGATTTTCCCTGGCGGTACACGCCGGTCGGCCCGGCGGGCTCAAAACTGCGCCCCTGGATCGCGCTGATCGTTCTCAAGGCCGGTGAATTCGACCTGCGCGACAACGGCGCCGGTTTGCCGTCTTTTTCCGTCCACCCCGAGGCTGTCAACCAGGTATTTTGCGACCACGACGAAACCTGGGCCTGGGCGCACGTACACCTGAACCAGTCCCTGACCGGCGGCACCGGGCTGATCGGCGAAGTCGACAACCTCCTGGCAACCGACCCGGATATCGGCATTTCCCGCCTCCTGTGCCCCCGGAAACTGCAGCAGAGCAGCGACTATACCGCCTTTCTCATTCCCGCTTTTGAAACCGGCCGGATTGCCGGACTGGGCAAGCCGACCACAGGCATCAAGGCCCAGCAACCGGCCTGGACCAAAACCGGCGGGCAGGTTACCATCGCCGAGGTGGAGGGCTTCAACCAGCATTCCTTTCCGTTCTACTATTCCTGGACCTTCCGGACCGGCAAGCTCGGCGATTTCGAATCGCTGGTCGCCGTCCTCAAACCCTTTCCCACCGACCCGGAATCGGGCAAAATGCCGATGGATATCCAGAACCCGGGGTACGACCTGGACGGCGTTGCCGCTTCCCAGGTCATCGGGTTTGAAGGCGCGCTGAAGCCGCCCGATTATAACTCCGACCCATTCCCCGACGGACCGGGCGACCAGACCTTCCGCACCAAATTGAAAAAACTGCTCAACCTGGCGGTCGATGCCGTGGAGAATGACAACGCAGTTGCCCTCAACTCGGCTGAGAACCCGTTTTACGCCGCCCCATTCGTGGAAGACCCCATGATCGTGCCGCCCATTTACGGCTATTGGCACGCCATGATCAAAAAACTGGGAAACGCGGGTAACCCGTCCTGGATCGAAAAGCTGAACCTGGATCCGAGGTACCGGGGCGCGGCGGGCCTGGGAACCAAAACCGTACAGGCCGGTCAGGAAGACCTCATGAACCGGGCCTGGCAGCAGGTCGGCGATGTCAACCTGGCCAATCAGCAGATCCGCGAAGCGGAATTGGCTAAAATGGCCAACCGGGCCCTGTTCAAAAAACACCTGGTCAATACCTCCGACGATAAATTCACCCGGATCACCGGCGCTGCGCACAGCCGGGTTCGCAATGCTGAAGGCAGCGTTACCGTCAATCAGGAATTCAAACTGAGCCGGGTGCCCGCAGCCGTCAAAAGCCCGGCATTTACCCGCATCACCCGCCCGGAGAAGAAATCAACCCGGGCCTTAAACCAGGCTGCCGCTGCCGGGAAAGGCATCCACACCGACGCCGTGCCCAATTTCAACACCGGCGCCGACGCGTTCACCGATCCGCTGGTGACCGCCGCACGGCTCAAACAACCGGGGGCCAGCGCCATGTCCGCAGGAGCCGTTACGGCAGCTATCGGCTCAGCCAAATCCAATTACCTGACGCAGGATATTTACCTGGTGCGCGACCTGCTGTTCTTCTCCATCGAAACCGCCGACCTGACTACCCTCAACAAATCGGTCATAAAGAGTAAGATCGACCTCTCGACCGGCGAATACGAAACCATCCGCATTGCCGACCCGGTCAGGTGGGGTAGCATCAAAAGCCAGGTTGAATCGGCCATCGACCAGATTAAGGCCTACGCCAAAACCGCCGCACAAATTGAGGTGAAACTGGAAAAAGACACCTACAACACCCTTTTTGCCGGTCAGGAAGAAAGCGACGCACCCGGCAGCCCGCCCAGCGGAAAACTCCACAATCAGGTCTATATCTATCGCGAACTGGCAACAGGGGAGATCGAAAGGGTAGGAAAAGCAACCACCCTGGCGGACATCGTACAGTACGAAGGCCTGTTTGCCGGGTTTTCGGCCATCAACGCCGATCCCGCTTTTGTGCAACCGCAACTCCGCCTCCCCATCGGGGACCTCAACGGGGTTTTCAGCCATATCCGCAGCGCCCTGGACCCCGAAACGACCCTGCCGGCCAAAGTGATCCGCAGGATCAAGGTCTGGAAGGACGGCCGCTTTCAGTCCGTTACCGCGATGAAACCCATCATGGCGTATCCAAAGTTCGAGGAACCCATGTATGCGGAATTGAGCAAACAATCCCAGAATTTCATCCTGCCCAACATCGAAAAACTGCCCCGCAACTCCATGACCATCCTGGAAACCAACCGGGTGTTCATCGAGTCGTATATGGCGGGGCTGAACCACGAAATGGCGCGGGAATTGCTCTGGCGGGAATACCCCACCGACCAGCGGGGATCGTATTTCCGGCAGTTCTGGGACGCCTCCGACAACGCCTTTGAAACAGATCCTGAAATGACCCTCGACATCAAGGAAATGCACAAGTGGCAGGCGCCGCTGGGGCGCAACAAGCCCAACCCGGATGCGGGCAACCTGGTACTGGTCATCCGGGGCGACCTGCTGCTGAAATACCCCAATACCATCATCTACGCGCAGAAGGCCGCCTACGATCCTTCCGACCCGACCTTGCCCAGGCTGCTGCCGGATGACATCTCCGAAGAAAATACCCTGTTTCCCTCCTTTTCCGCTGCATTAAAACCCGACGTTTTCCTGTTCGGATTCCCGCTGACAACCGTGGAGGCCGAAGGGGAGCGGATCTACGACAGCCATGCCGGCACAACCGGCAAAAACCCGGGGTGGTTCTTCGTTTTCAGGGAACGGCCCGGCCAGATCAAATTCGGCATGGACGATTACACCGACGAATTCGGCAATGCCGATGTCATGCCCGAAGGCAACCCGGCAACGTGGAACGACCTGGCCTGGGAATACCTCGTGGCCTCGAAGGCGGACCTGGATGCGTACGTCATCGACCTGGACGCCGGCATTCAGATCGACGACCCGCCTGCAGGTGAACCGAACCCGGTCTGGGCCAACAACTCCGCCGATATGGCCTCGATCCTGTACCAGCACCCGGTGATCTTCGCCCGGCATGCCGCCGAAATGTTATAACCGCCGATCCGAAAACCAATATTCAAACGAAAACCGATGAGCGCAATCCAGGCCAACTACACCGACCCCAACCTGCAATCCGTCCGGGAGACCGTCGCCGGAAAATCGGACGGCGTCCCTTTCCTGCTGCTGCCCGTGCGGATGGAAACCCGTTTTATGAAAGCCGAACGGCCGACCGAGGCCGCTTTGAACCAACCGGCCGGCCTTGAAAGCATTCTGGTCCGGTTGGCGGAGAGCCGGGTCTTGCTCGGCCAGGATTTTGCAAACGCGAACAAGCAGCAGGTCGGCAACCTGCTGACCAATCTGCAATCCCGGCTGGCGAAAACCCAAAGCCAGACGGATAAGCTATTGCCTTCCCTGACCTGGGCGAAAAGGACCTGGATCGCAGGCTACGCGGACGATATCCGCCAGGGCCTGAACAAGCTGCCGCCGGCCAAAACCGACCAGGAACAACTGAAGGCCGTCAAATCGGGCCTGAACAAACTGACCGAAAAACTGGCCAAGGATAAACCGCCTTTTGAAGGGACTTTTAACGCCGCAGCCGGCATGCTCGACCGGTTGCATATGCTGGAACTCCGCATCCTGCATATCCGGGACAACAAGATCCCCTTCCGGCGGCCGGTCCACAAAAAAAGATTGTATGCATTTATCGGCCGTTTGATCGACGATGCGGATCGCCTTTACCGGGAGGTCACAGCGCTTTCCGGACGGATCCGGTTCATGGAAAAAGCCCAGTTTGAATCCATCAGACAAGCCCACAACAACCTTAAAGCCGCATTGGGAAAAGCCTTCAAAAATCTGCAGGCGATCCACCAGGATAAAAACTGGCAGGCTTTTGTCAAGGCGCGCCGGCAACAGATTGAAGAAGAATCGCCTTTTTTTCAGCACTTTGAATCCGGGGTCCTCAACCGGCTGGCCTTTGTTGCCGCGCTGGACGGCATTTTTGCCGACGAATTGCTTCACCGGAATCTGCAATTGCTGGTCACGCTCAAATCGATGGAAATCAACCCCGCAGGGTTGGCCGAAAACGGCCCGGCCGCACGCAAGCGGCTGAAAAAAGCAGTCAAAAACCTCATATTCAGCAACCGGAAGCTCATCCATGCCCAGGCAGCTCAATACGGATTGCTGAAAACCGCCTGGCGCGAACTGGACCTTTCGGCGGCCAAGCTGATGGAGCAACTGTCCGGAAAGGCCGCCGCCAAACCGGTCGTCCTGCCCTTCCTGACCGACCTTGACCTGTTGCCGAACCAGGTGCAGATCGGGTATGACCCGGATCTGTCGGCCGCAAAAACGGACAAGATCGGCGCCTTGTACCGTTTCGATCAGGATTTTTTCGAAGGGTTGAGCCTGCTTTCCCAGCTGACCGCCGTCAAGAGCACGCCGAAAGTGAAAATTGACCCGATCCTGGCCCAGTTGAACAAACAACTCGAGTCGGGCAAAAAAGATGGGTTGCACCTCATCGGCAGCAAGCAGGATCAACTGACGGATGCCTTCGGCAGCATCCTGAAACAGGTTCAGGAACTTTCTCTGAAATCGCAGGATAAACTGGCCCTCAAAAACAGCATAACCAACCTGCAACATTCGGTTGATCAGGCCTTTTTTCCCGATTTTTCCGATACCCTCAACCAATACAAGTTCGGGAAAGAGCAGATTACCGTCATTCCCCTGACCGAGATCCGGGATGAATTGTGGGTCCGGATCTATCCCGACGATCTGTTTGTGCATACCCACGAAGAACCGCTCACTGAGGATGAGGAAGCGGCGGGCAAGGATTATTGGACCACCGCCTGGCTCGCCGGCGATGACCCGGAATTGCCGCTCGGCGCCTGGAATATGCTCTGCGCCCGCTTCGGCGTCAATCGGGCGGCGTGGATCGTACAAGCGCTCGACCCGGCCAAATCCGACAAGCCCGGTAACAAGAAGGCTTTTCAGAACAAACCGGCCAATAGCCTGCACCAAACCGCCGCCGACCTGACCTGGATCAATGAGGCCCTGCAGGAACCCGCCCGGGCAGCCAGGTCAGCGAGCGGGCCGGGAGCGAAAATCCAGCTCATTGCCAATACGCTGCCGGTCAACGAGATCCTTACGCGCCTGAAACAGGCCAACCAACGCCTGGCTGCCCTGAAAGGCAAACCCCAACCCCAGGCGGCCGTTGCCAAATGCGCGGGCCTGGCCAGAACCGTCCGCACCAAACTCGAAACCCTGGTCGCTCCTCAGGAAAGAGGCCGGCCGGCCCTCAACGCCAAAGTCACCACGAGCAAAGCCGTCAACCTGCTGCAGGTGCCGAAGGAATTTCAACAGCTGGAAGCCAATTTATCAGCTGTGAAGCCGGTTTCCGGCAAGCAGTACGTCCAGTCTGCCAAACTGCCGTTCGAATTCCCGAAAGTTGACCTGAAACCCTCCGATTGGACAGCGACACCCCATTCCAAAGTCCTGCCCGACCGGTTTGCGGTCATCACCCGGACCGGCGATGCTTTCGAGCATATCGTCGTCGGCAACCCGGTACCGCCAAACCTTGCACTGGGCATGGACCCGGCCTTGTTTGATCAAACCGGCGCCGACGATCCGTACCAATACGATGCATCCGGCAACCTCATCGTGGAACCCGGCATACGCTGGATGACGGATTTTGAGGAAGCCGTCGCAAAAGGCATGGGCGTTATCCTGAACCTGACCGAAGAACAGGCCGCACGCGGTTTTGATCAGGTGTTTGTCCTGGGGATCGCGGACAAAAAGCCGCTTGAAAACCAGGCCCTGATCGAAGGCCTGATCCGGAACCACCACTACGGCCCGACCGGGATGGAAGTCCTGAAAACCGGAACCCCGACGAACAATACCTCGGATGAAAGTTCGGCCTATTCTTCCCAGGATACGGATTATGAAGGAGCCTACGCCCGCGAGACCGGCGGGAATCAATTTGACCCCGCGCCAGTTGATCCCTCGGATTTTGCCGACGGAAAGCGGATATCCGATGCCCTCGGTATTGACCCTGAACATTTCCAGCACATCAAAAATGCCGACGGAACCGAGATCAGCGACGCATTGCTGGCCAACCGGGTCCTGTCGTGGGCTACGCTGCGCGATTTCATGGAGGAAATGATGGAAGGCGTATTCACCTACGACAATATCCGGCGGGTAACGGCCTATTTTACCGGATTCGTCGCCGGCCGGGGGGTACTGCCGGCTGTCCGGATCGGCTCACAGCCTTATGGGATCCTGACAACTTCGGCATTTTCCAGGTACGCCTTCGACCCCGTTCACAACCCCGAAAACCTGCCGCCGCCTTCCGGCGAATCCAACCTCCAATTGCGCTTCAATATCCGGCTCAAGCAGGCGCTGGATATCCTGAACGATTCCTGGACTGAAATCCGTAAAGCAAAGGTATTGAATGCCGAAAAGATCAGCGAGAGCAGCGACCCGCAAGGGGATTTTGTGGAAATGCTCGGCCTGCATCCTGTTTCTGCGGAAGCCTATTACCGCTACGGCGTGAACATCGCGTACCGCGGCGCCGCCTCGGCCAGCTCCGGATTCATCGGCGAGTACGCGGAGGAGGACCTGTTCGGGCCGACCCGATTGTACTACATTTTTCAATCCTTGCTGGATCAGGGCGAGTTCGGCGACGAGATCATTGCCCGCACCAACGGCCATTTCGAGAAGTCCCGCGCCTTCCGCAGCCGCTACCTGACCGACAATGCCGCCATCTCCGGCGAGACCGTCGACAGCCAGATCCCATCCGACGACCTTCAGCTCCTGCCGGGCGAGGGAGGACAGAACTATATCCGGTCCTTGCTCGACCGGAACCTGTATGAGATCCTGAAGGACAATAATCCGGCGGAGTTCCCGTCCAGGTCCGTGCTGTACCTGCTCCTGCGCCAGGCCATCCTGCTCACTTACCGGAATGCGGCGATGGACATCATTGAGCAGGAGGGTTTCCTTTCAACCGGCTTCCGCCGCATGATCGGCAGCAGCGACCATTTTATGAGCCCGCAACAAAAATTCCGGACCAAATGGTCGTACCTTTTCCTGGATTTTACCCTGGATTACGCGCAAAGCAACGCCAATTTCGCCGCCAATTTCGACTTCGATACCGGCCCCGCCCTGATCGCCGACAATGCGTTTTTCAAATACCTCAACCAGGGCGCCGACGCCAAATCGCTGGCCACTTACCTGTACTACAATGCCGCACAGGGACTTTTTCCCGCGCACCAGCCCTTTCTGGAGCAGATCGACCGGATGAGGAGCGACCTCGACCGGTTGTCGACCCTTTCAACCAGGAAGCTCAACCAACTGCTGCCCGAACACCTTGACCTCTGCACGTACAGGCTGGACGCCTGGATAACCGGGCTGGCCAACCAACGGCTGGCCGAACAGCGGGCTGCACGCCCCAAAGGCATCCACCTCGGCGCGTTTTGCTGGGTGGAAAACCTGCGTCCGGGCGGTGAGCGGAGCCCGGCCAAACAGGTTCCCGCCGCACTGGTGCAGGAAGGCGAGGATGTGTATGCCGATGCCGGAAACCAGGGGTTCATCCACGCCCAATCCCTCAACCAGGCGGTTGCCGCCGCGGTGCTGCGGAGCGGGTACAAATCCAACGCCGGTGAAGAGGACCTCAATAACCAGTTTGCCGTCAACCTCTCCTCGTTCAGGGTTCGCAAGGCATTGTCCCTGATCGAAGGGATCGCCAACGGCCAGGAATTGGGCGCAATATTGGGATATCAGTTCGAAAAAGGCCTCCACGAAAGGTACCTGGAGGTCGAACTGGACAAGTTCATCCAGCCCTTCCGGAAAGCTTTCCCGCTGACCGTGCCGGTTGCCGAAGACATCAACCTCGAAGACACGGCGGATGCCATCGAATCCAATGTGGTGAACGGACTCGACCTGCTCAATAAACTTTTTGAGGCGACGGAGACGCTGGATTTTGCGGCGCAATCCACCCTGTACGACGTCCTGACCCGCGACCACTTCCTGTACTGCCCGGATTGGCTGAGCGACCTGGTGACCGGCAACGGCGGCGGCGACGCCGAGCTGACCGCCGTCATCAGGGAGATCGATCATATGGCCGACGCCTTCGATGCGCTCGGCGACCTGGCCCTGTCCGAAAGCGTATACCAGATCGTACAGGGCAACCATGTGCGGGCAGCAGCCGTTGTCGAAGCGCTGGGCGCCGGAAAAGCGATCCCCGCCCCGCTGATCGCCGATACGCCCCGGACGGGCATCCTGGTCAATCACCGGGTGGCGGTTTGCATGGAACCCGTGATGGCCGGCAACCTGATAGCTCCTGCCGGCTGGGATCAGGCCTTTACGCTCCGGGCTCAGGCCGAACCCACCCTCAATTACTGGATCGGGGAATCCCTCGGCGACCCGGCGGATATCCGGTTCCTGGTCGATGCGGGGTCGGGCGCTGCGCCCTATTCACTGGCAGACTTTGCCCTGCACCCGCTGGATCTGTTGTTCCTCATCAGCGCCGACCCGGACAATCCCAACGGCGAACTGACGGATTGGATCCGGTGCGCAGTCCGCGAGCAGCAACATCTGGCGGATGCCGTCGAGATCGAAGTGGATTATGAGGGACGGGATGCCGGATGGGGGCCTGAGGTTAAAACGGTTTACGAACTCCAGCCGCTGATGGCGCAGATCAAGGAAATGACCAGCGGGGCGTTGGCCCTTTCCGCCACCGATCTGACCCTGCCAATTGAAGACCCCGACGAGGACAACCCGGGGGCTCAGGACCTCATTGAGCTGACGGCAAGGGTCGAACCGGCCAGGGACGCCATGGTTGCCCTGTCGGCCGCGATCGCCGGATTTACGGACAGCCATCCCGATCCGGTATTTACGCCATCCGATTTCGATCAGACCCTGGACTGGCTCAAACAATGTTTTTATTTCGGGATCCCGAACGCGCTGTCGGCTGCCGGACTGGAAAATACGGAGGAAAATGCTGCCGTGCGGTTGAAACGCCTTCAGGTCATTTCCGGCAACCTGATCAAGCGGGTAGGGGAGATTGACGGTTTGTTGGGTGAACCGGCCGGCGAGCTGACGACGGCGCAACAGGTCCGGACATGGAAGAATATCGCCAACGCCGTTTTCGGGCGGGCGTTCGCTGTACTGCCGAAATTTGAATTCCAGGATAAGGACAACTTCGCCGGGCAGGCCGCTACCCTGAAAATGGGCGGGACCGGCGAACTTTTCCCGTTGGACAACTGGTTGTACGGCGTCGCAGGGGTCAGGAAGAATATGTCGGCGCTGGAATTGTACCGGACCATCGCGGAGGCTGAAGGCCGCGAGGCGCCGCCGTTTTTGCCGGTGCAACTGCCGTTTGCGGAAGGCGATTACTGGCTCGGGCTGCCGTATCCGGAGGAACACAAGCCCTCCGGCGACAAGTTGTCCCTTGTGCTGGTGAATCCCGACCGGCTGATCGGACAGACCGCCAACCGGGTGGGGCTGGTGATCGATGAATGGACGGAGATCATTCCCAACCTGGAAGAAACCACCGGGATCGCGTTCAACTATGACCAGCCTGACGCTACGGCGCCGCAATCCCTGTTGCTGGCGGTTACCCCGAAGGTTACCGGCAAGTGGGATTGGGACGACCTGCTGTACACCCTGATCGATACGCTGGAACTGGCCAAGAACCGGGCGGTAGAACCCGACCATCTGGAAGGCAGCGCATTCGGACAACTGCTGCCGGCGATCGTGTCGGAAGTGGTGCCGCCGCAACTCCGGGAAGACCAGTTTTCCAACCCGCTGGGCACCCAGGTGGTGCTGGATTATCTCGATAACTTACCTCCCGTGGAGGAATAAAATAACTGATCCGCATGGCAAGAATCGAATACAGGACCTGTGAACCGTTCCGCGCCTGGAACCGCCTGGAGCAACGCCCGCGCAGGTACGATTTTGACCAGACCCTGAAGGCCGAGGTCCACGATCCGTTGTGGAACCTGACCCGGCAGTGGCAATTCGGGGAATTCAAAGGGGAGGATACCGGTTCGCCGGTATTTGCCAGGACGCTGGTGGAAACGACCCGGGTGATCAAATACCAGCCGCTGGCCGGCCCGGTCAAGGCCTATGCCGACGAATGGCCGCTGGAAGCAAAGGTGGAGCAGCAAACCCGCATGCCCGGATATCGGGACCGGGTGCAGGCCGGGGCCTATTGGCTTAAGCTGCTGGACCATTTCGGAACGGCGTTCAACCAGACCAAACAGCCGGCGCAGCCCGCCTATGATAAACCCGCCTATAAAACCCGCGTGCTGGACCTTTTTCCGCTGGAAACGCCTGAATTGAACGAATCCACCCCCGAGCTGCACGCGCAGAGCGCCCGGCTGATGAGCAACCGCCGGATGATGAATTTTGTGCGGTCGTTCGCCGGGCGGGTCCCCGACGGGTGGCTGCTGTACGGCAACCTGAATGCTGGGATGGCGGCTTTTGTAAACGCCGTCAGGCTGAATGCCGCTCATTCGGGGTTTGTCCGGCAGGCCGCCGAGGCCTTTAAAGCGTGGATCGGATCCGCCTTCCCCGATATTCCGGATGAGGAGAACGCCTGGAACTCGTCCCAGCTGGCCTATCAGGTCAAATGCGCTTTGCCGGAAAAAAGCGGGAACAACACCGTTCTGGCGGCCAACGAATATACCGACGGCCGGCTCGACTGGCATTCCTTTGACGCGGAGACCCGGTCGGTACCAGCCGGCGACCTGCTGACGGCGACAGCCAATGACCGGAAGCAGGCCATCGAATCGAAGGTGGTTTCTTTCATCCCGTCGCCGGCCGGATACGGCGGCATGCCCGTCAACCGGTTCTGGGAATTCGAGGACGGGAAGGTCGACCTCGGCAATATCACCGCCGATACCACCGACCTTTCCAGGATCATCGTGGTGGAATACGCCATGATCTACGGGAACAACTGGTTCCTGATCCCGTATCCGCTCCGGACGGGTTCGCTGGCGGCGGTCAAAGGGATCGTCGTAACGGATACCTTCGGCCAGAAGACCTTTGTGGAGGCCGCCATCCAGGGCGAATCGGACGACTGGTCGGGCTGGGGCATGTTCAACCTGACGGCATGGGATGCCCAAAAATCGGGCGCCGTAGCGGCGGACACGCGCATTTTCCTGCCGCCGGCCGTGCCGAAGATCCAGGAAAGCGCACCGGTGGAAGAGGTCCTGTTCCTGCGCGATGAAACCGCGAATATGGTTTGGGCTGTTGAGAACAAGATCGACAACCTGCTGAGCGCCGGCATGGACGGGCACAAGGCAGCCGCCGAACTGGCCGCCTGGCTTGAAACGCCGGATGAGGCGGACCCGGGAGCGGTGGCAGAGGAAGCCGTCCTGCAATACCGGCTCGGCAACACGGTTCCTGAAAACTGGATTCCCTTCATCAGCATCCACCTGGATGGTCAGAACAGGGCCATTCAGCTGCAACGGGCTTCCATGCCCAGGATGCTCGACGGCGCCCGCCTGCCGGTCAGGCCACGGACCCGGATACTCCGCGAGGGATTCGGCTATGACCCCGACGCGGAGGTCAGCCCGTACGTGAACCCCGAAGCCGACAAGCAACTGGCGCCTTATTTCGTCCACGAGGAAGAAGTGCCCCGGGCCGGCGCAAGGGTGACGGGCAGTTATCAGCGGACCCGCTGGTACAACGGCGAGATCATCAGGTGGTTCGGATACAAAAAGACCCTGGGCAAAGGAGAAGGGAACAGCGGGTTGAAATTTGACCAGGTGGAGTGGATTAAACGCAAAAAATAGGGTGCATTTTCGGGGAAATGCGTACCTTGGACCTATCGAATATCAATGACGAGTTTAAAGGCAAAAGAAGTCGAAAAAGATTTGACCTTTTTTAAGACGTGGTCATCCGGAGATGCGCTGTTTGAGTACCACAAGGAAATTTCAAGTCCAATACCGGATGTAATTATTATGCGGTTCGTTTCTTTCGATGCTTTTCTTGAGGACTTTCCCTCCGCTGCCGTGGCGGATATTCGTCCCGGTGATTTATTCCAAAAGGGCCGGCTTCCCGGCGCCGTCCATCTTCCCGTATTGTTTGACCCGGTAAAGGTGAAAAACCGCCTGTTATCTGCTCGGGATGCCCGAACATCGGACCTGATCGAAAATGCCCGCAATCTGCGGTCGGCCCTAAATGGTTTGTCCGTTCAGGGCGCCTGCCTGTTTTATTGTGAGGATGGGGGCGTTCGTTCGCGGCTGCTGGGTTCGTACCTGGCTGAAATGGGGGTGAAGGGATATTTCCTGCAAGGCGGGTTGAATGGATACAGGGAGGAACAGGCCCGTTTTTTTGCCAGGCCGTTACAGGTGCATTTGCTGACCGGCCTCACCGGCAGCGGCAAAACCGGCGTGTTGAAGGCGTTGGGCGATTGCGGTGAACAGGTGGTCGACCTGGAGGCCCTCGCGGGGTCTACGGGGTCGGTGTTCGGGGTGCAATCCAATGAAAACCAGCCGGATGAAGAGGCGTTTCGCCGTTTGTTGCAGGATAAACTTCGCACATTGAACCCCGAAAAGCGCATCTTTTTCGAACAAAAGGGCCCCACCCTCGGGGCGTTGTCCGTACCGGAGGGCTTGTTCAGGCAATTCGCAACGGCCCGGAAGATCCGGTTAACCCTGCCGGCCGATGAGCGGATCCGGAATCTGGTTGCCGTTTACGGGGCAATGACCCCGGCAGCCGCCCGGACGGGGTTGGATAAGATCCGGAAAAACCTGTCGGCCGATACCCGTTTGAGGTGTCTTGCAGCCCTGGAAGCCGGGGATATCCGCCGGTTTATTGCAGCCATCCTGCCTTATTACGACCGGGCAAAAGGCTACGCAACTGACCGGGAGGATTGCCTGGTCATTGAAACCGGCGGAATGAACGCCCGGGAAATCGCCGGGAAAATACTTGAAAACATCCGGTAGCGCCTGGTATTGAAAAGTGCATTTCATCCGGCCAAATCGACTGATCATCTCCTGAATTAGGGCAGTACGTCCCAAACTGTTTGCGCAAACGGCGGCATTACCCTTAGTTTTGTGCCGATAATTATAACCTTAAAATCATCCGACCAATGAAAACGTTCAAACTGACAGGATTCCTGTCTGTCCTATCTGTCTTTGCCCTGGCCCTGACCTCTTGCGAAGAGTTTCACGGCCCGGACGTTACCCAGAATCCCGAACTTTCCGGATTTGAAGAGATCGAACTCTCCGGCGACCTGCAGGTGCAGATCTCCAAAGGCGCATTCGAAGTAGTCCTCGACGGCCCGCTGAACGACGTGAGCGACTACCAGTTCTCCATTTCCGGCGACCGCCTGGAAGGCAAGTATCGCCACCCGAACCGCACCCACGACCAGATCAGCATTTCGATCACCTTACCCGAGATCACCTACATCAAAATGAGCGGGAAGGGCCATACCAACATCACCGGGTTTGAGGACGGCGGCAACCGCGACATGAAGATCAAACTGGAAGGCGACCAGTTCTTCGACGCTGAAGTCGATTGCCGCGACCTTGAACTGAAGACCTCCGGCAAAAACGACATCTACCTGAGCGGGCAATGCGAAACGGCCGACGTGAAGATCTCCGGTAAAACCGATGTGGAAGCGTTCGATTTTTCGATCCAGGATTGCGACATCAACCTTTCGGGGCAGAATGAGGTCCACGTGACCGTTACGGCCAAGCTCACCGGCGCGCTGAGCGGCAAGTCCAAACTGGTATACGACGGCAATCCGGCCATCGTTGCCGTTAATGTGGACGGCGGCAGCCACATCAATCAGAAATAATAACCATCGATTGCATTACGGCGATCCGGCTGGTTTTCGGCCGGATCGCTAACTTTGTCCCCAAAAAACAATGGAAGGAACGCTCCGCAAAAATATTCAGGTCGGCCTGCTGGTCCGGATCGTGCAAAAACACCACCAGCGTACGGGCGAGCTCACCGAAGGGTTTGTCCGGGCCATCCTCACCAATTCGCCCTCGCATCCGCACGGCATCAAGGTCAAACTGGATACCGGCGAGGTGGGGCGGGTCAAGGAGATCGTGGAGGAGGATTAGAGCGCCCAGGCCCGTTCGCCTTCAGTATAAGGGATGCACCCCTGGTAATACCCCGGAATTTCTACATACCGCAGGGCCTCGGTGGCGCCTCGTTGGGAGGTGAAATATCCCCAATCTGTCAGTTGTTTCATCATATTGAAATAATGCTCGGGGCCGTCTGTGTTGGATTCGCTGTGCGCACGGGCCTCTCCGTCGATGGCCGTCAGGAGCTCCAGCCGTTGATCCGGCGAAATTTCCATAAAGGATTTTCCGAATCCGGCTTTGCACCGGTCGCGGATATCCGTCATGCCGGCCTTGAAAACACCCTGGTCGCTTTCCTCGTAACAATCCGTTACGATGGTTTTCATGAATTCTCCGACCCCGGCCTCTTTGGCGCCCGGTGTGGAACCGGTAGCCGGATAAATGGTATCCGATACTTCATCCAGGAAGGCGACGTCTTCCGGCGTGAACAATTCCTCCGCTACGGCTGCAGTGGGTTTGCAACCGGACAGGAAGGCTTGCAGTCCGACGATCGCGCCGCCCGTCAGCAGGGCGCCGGTTGTCATGGCTTCTCTTCTATTCATGATGGATCAATCTTTTTTCCAAAGGTCATACGGTTTCTTCGCATCGGTCTCAAACGGGAGATAGATCTTCTTGCCCGAGCCGGCGGAGGCATAGGCTGCAAAGATGGCTTCCAGCACGGCGCGGCCGTCCTCGCCCGTCACCAGCGGTTGTTTGTCGTTCTTGACGCAATCCACAAAATGGGCGAATTCCTGCGGGAAGCCGTAGTTCCAGATCTCTTCGTACATGGTAAAACTCCAGCCTTTCGTATCGCCGGCTTTTTCAACCGCGTAGCCAACGCCGACGGAACTGTAGGTGAGGATGGAATTGCCGCGCAGCACATCGGCGAAGGCGTGGCCTTTGGTGCCGTACACTTCGGCCCGGTCGTCCATGCCGCCGCGTTTGAGCCAGCTTTCTTCGGCCATGCCGACCACCCCGTTCTCGAATTCCAGGATGATGATGGCGTCGTCGTCGCCCCTGGTCTTGTCGGTATGCAGGTAAGTGCCCATCTGAGCATAAACCGATTTGATCTTGGGCCTTCCGATCATCCATCGGAAGAACTCGATGGCGTGGCAGCCCATGTCCATGGTCACGCCGCCGCCGGACTGTTCGACATCCCAGAAATGGGGCGCATGCGGGCCGTCGTGTTTTTCGGCCTGTTTGATCAGCACCGGATCGCCGAGGGCGCCTTCGTCGAGGAGGCCTTTGAGCCGGACGTATTTCGGGGTGAAGCACAGCTCTTCGGCGTACATGAGCTTGACGCCGGCAGTCTTGCAGGCATCGATCATGGTGTCGGCTTCGGCCAGGTTCATGCAGAGCGGTTTTTCCACCACGATGTGTTTTCCCGCTTTGGCGGCCGCAACCGTGATCTCGCAATGGAACCGGTTGGGGGCGCCGATCACGATCATGTCGAGGTCGGGCATGGCGAGCATGTCGTGCACGTCCTGGAAATGGTTCGGGATGTTGTGCTTAAGGGCGAAATTGCGGGCATTACCCGGCGTCGGCGACGTTACGGCGACGATTTCGGCGTCGGGCACCATTTTCAGGGCCTCCGCGTGGATGCTGGTGACGAATTGGGAGCCTACCAGGCCGATTTTGACTTTTTTTTCCATACAGACATTGCGGTCCTACGGACCTTTTTTTGTTACGGGATTCCGGTCCTAGGGACCTGTGGGTTTTTTATTGATGATTGATGATTACATGATTGATGATTGATGATTGATGATTTTGGGATCCGTTTATGAGCTGCGCCCCGATGCGGCTACTGGCTTCTCATTTTCTGCCCGGCCGGAGCAATCACATACCGGCCCTACAGGCCGGAGACGTAAAAAGGCCACCCGGATGCTACCGACATTGCGGACCTGACGGCCCGCGCTGCCGTTGTAAAATCACCCCATCGCCTTACCCCCACTGACAACTGACCACTGACAACTGGCCACCCGGATGCTACCGACATGGCGGACCTAACGGCCCGCGCTGCCGTTGTAAAATCACCCCATCGCCTTACCTCCACTGACAACTGGCCACTGACAACTGACAACTGACAACTGGCCACTGGCCACTGACAACTTACAAAATACCTGACTTTACCTGTTCCACGGCGTAGGTGGCCGCGCGCGCGGTCAGGGCCATGTACAGGATGGAGGGGCTTTGGTTGCCGGTACTGGTCATGCAGGCGCCGTCGGTGACGAAGACGTTTTTGCAATGGTGCAGCTGGTTCCATTCGTTGAGCATGGAGGTGGCCGGGTCGCGACCCATGCGGGCGCCGCCCATTTCGTGGATGTCCAGCCCGGGTGCTTGTTGGCTGTCGTTGGTGTGGATGTTGCTGCATCCGGCGACTTCCAGCATTTCACGGGCCTGGGTCAGGAAATCGGTCACCATTTTCTCGTCGTTGTCATCGTATCCGACATCGGTTACCAGCAGGGGGATGCCCCATTGGTCCTTCTTATCGGGACTCAGGTAAACCCGGTTGGTTTCCTTGGGGATGGTCTCACCCTGCATATACATATATACCGCCCAATTGCCGGGCACCGATCGCGCTTCCTTGTAGGCTGCGCCGATGGAAACGCCCGGAGGAGCCTCTCCGTTACGGCTGCGGTAAGCCCCCATGAAGATGGTATACCCGCCTACAAAGTCCGTGTCCTGCTTGCCGAGGTTCCGGTAATTGGCCAGGATCAGCTCCGTCGGGTTGCGGCCGTAAAAATAGGTGTCGAGGTACCCGTCGATATCGCCGCCGGCCCAGCCCCGGTAGTTGTGGAAGGCGACATATTTGCCCAGCACGCCGCTGTCGTTGCCCAGGCCGTTGGGAAAACGATCCGATCTGGAATTCAACAGGATCAGGGTGCTGTTGAGGGCGGAAGCGTTCAGGAATATGACGCGGGCTGAATATTCAAATTCCTCACGGGTATTGGTGTCGATCACCCGGACGCCGGACGCTTTGCCTGTCTTTTCATCGTACAGAATGGAATGAACCACCGAGAAAGGCCTGACGGTCAGGTTGCCCGTGTTTTCCGCCCAGGGCAGGGTAGAGGATACCGAGCTGAAGTATCCGCCGAACGGGCATCCCCGCATGCACATGTTGCGGGCCATGCATTTGCCGCGGCCCTGCTGCAGGTGGAGTTCGGTCGGCTGGGATAGTTGCGCCCAGCGCCCCTGCACGACGTGGCGATTGCCATAATGATCGAGAAGCCTTTGTTTGATATCCTTTTCCACGCAATTCATATCGAACGGCGGGAGAAATTCACCGTCGGGCATGGCCTCGATCCCGTCCTTGTTGCCGCAAACCCCGATGAATTTTTCCACATGGGAATACCAGGGAGCAACATCGTCATACCGGATCGGCCAGTCGATGCCGTACCCCATTTTCTGCGGTGCGGCGAACTCATGGTTGCTCCACCGCTGGCAGGCGCGTCCCCAGATGATGGACTTCCCGCCCACCTGGTAGCCGCGGATCCAGTCGAAGGGTTTTTCCTGCACATAAGGGTGATCGGCATCCTTGATAAAGAAATGGGCCGTATCCTCTCCAAAGCCGGCTGCTTTGGTGATCAACGGATTTTCCTCCCGGAATTGGCGATCCATCCATCCCCGGTGTTTGAATTCCCAGGGGCGCATATTGGCAGTCGGGTAGTCCTTGAGGTGCTTGACATCCCTGCCGCGTTCGAGGACAAGGGTTTTGAGCCCCTGTTCGCAGAGCTCTTTGGCTGCCCAGCCGCCGGAAATGCCGGAGCCGATCACGATGGCGTCGAAGGTGGTATTTTGGTCGGGCATCTTGAAATTGTTGAATTGATCCGATTTTGGGATTGAATCGATTGGTTCGATTTTGCAATTCGTCGGTTGGTCAGTATAATCGAAACAATCGAAACAATCGGATCAATCGGATCAATCGGATCAATCGGATTAATTTTTCAACGGTTGAACACTGATCTCCCTGAACAGGATCACGTCATCTCCGCCGTGGTTCTGCAGGCCGATATAGCCTTTTTTCTTGCGCGGGCCGCGGTCGGGTTCCCAGTCGTGGACCTTTGCCGGAACGGGCTCGCCCTCGGTGTAGTCGGTCACCAGGACGCCGTTGACCTGGACCATGGTGCGATTGCCGTCCAGGGTGATCTCCATGGTGTTCCACTCGCCGGGTTTGCCGGGTTGGGCTTTGGCTTTGGTCAGGGAATAGAGTACCCCGGTCTTGTGGTATTCGTCCTCCCGGTCGTCGATCTGGACCTCGTAGCCGCGGTTGACGGGCATCCAGGCTTCCTTCGGAGTTTTCGGGATACGGATGAACACGCCGGCATTGTTGGCGTCGGCGCCTTTGTAGACGACGCGGATCCTGGCGTTCCCGATCTTTTTCTTGTTGTAATAGAGCAGCCCCATGCCGCCCTGGGTCTTCAGCAGGCCGTCCTCAATGGTGAAGGAGCCGTCGCCCACGTGGGTCCAGCCGTCGAAGTTCTTTCCGTTGAACAGGGATTGCCATTTATCCTGGGCGCTTAAAAAGGTAAGTGCGCAGAGGAAGGCAAGAGTCAGGAGGTATTTCATTTCGGATCGTGTTAAAGTTGGTAATTCGCTGTAAACGGGGTGGATTTTGGGAAAAATCCTAGCTTTACGGGATAGCGCCGGACAGACACTACTCCGGCATCAAATTTAATTCAAAAATCGCAGAGGAAAAA
This sequence comes from Lewinellaceae bacterium, assembly GCA_020636325.1. Classification (GTDB taxonomy): domain Bacteria; phylum Bacteroidota; class Bacteroidia; order Chitinophagales; family Saprospiraceae; genus JACJYC01. The sequence continues at coordinate 145,078 of JACJYC010000010.1, read as the reverse complement.
ATGAAAACGGACCTGAAAATATTTTCGAACTACGATGAGATGAGCCGGGCGGCCGCGGAATTTATGCGGGAAACGCTGGCTGAAAAGCCGGGATCGGTGCTGTGTGCGGCATCCGGGAATTCGCCGAGGAAGGCCTATGAACTCATGGCGAAGGGTTATTCAGAGGAGGGGAATCGAAACCCCTTCAAATTGCTTTCCCTGGATGAATGGGTCGGTCTTTCTGCAGAACACCCGGCAAGCGGCGGTTATCAGCTTACGCAACAACTCATCCGGCCCCTGGATTTGGCGGGATATTTCCTGTTCAACGGCCGATTTGAGGATGAAAACCTGGAGATCAACCGGGCCAAAGATTGGCTGGCTGCCAACGGACCGATCGACCTTTGCGTGCTCGGTATCGGTGTCAACGGCCATCTCGGTTTCAACGAACCGGATGATTACCTCCGCCCGTCTGCACATAAAATCGCATTGGCGGAAAGCAGCAAAAATCACCCCATGATCGGCGATTCAACCGATTATTCACCGGAATTCGGGATCACGCTGGGCCTGGGCGAGATCCTCAACGCCCGGAAGGTCCTCCTGTTGGTCAGCGGCGCCTCTAAACGAGCGGTTATGGACCGGTTCTTTACCAAAAAAGTGACGACCGAACTGCCGGCGTCGTTCCTTTGGCTGCACGGGGATCTGACTATTATGGGGGATGTGGAAGCGGTTTCGGAGAGGGGGTGAGGGGGTGAGAGGGTGAGAGGGTGAGAGGGTGAGAGAGTGAGAGAGTGAGAGAGTGGGAGAGTGGGAGAGTGGGAGAGTGGGAGAGTGGGAGAGTGGGAGAGTGATGCTGCCCCGACTCCGTTCGCCAGAGGCTCCGCCTCGCAGCGGCTACCCTGTCTTCGACTTGCGAAAAAACCACCCGCCTGGCGCTTACCGGATACTTACCGCTCCATTTGCGTTTGCGCAAAATACCCCGCCCCCAGCAAACCCGCGCGGTTGCCCAGCACGGCCGCTTCGATCCGGACGCTGCGGCTGCAATCGGGCAGTGCCCATTTCAGGGATTCGGTGCGGACGGCTTCGATATAGGCCGGTCCGGACTCGGACAGTCCGCCGCCGATGATGACCATTTCGGGATTGAATACATTGATGTAGCCGCCGATCCCTTGACCCAGTACCCGGGTGTGGTACCCAATGCAATCGACAGCGAGCAGATCGCCCAGGGCGGCCTGTTTGAATAGATATTTACCGTTCACGGATTCATCTTCCGTTTTTCCGGATAATTGCTTGTAGCGATCCACCAGCGCAGCCGCCGAGGCAAAATCTTCCCAATATCCCTGCCGGCCTTCGGATGAGAACGGGAAACACCCCAACTCCGTGCCCGCAAAAAAATGCCCCCGGTACAACTCGCCGTTGATGATGATCGCCCCGCCGATGCCGGTACCGACCGTGATGAAAACGGCGTTTCGAAGGTGTTCCTTCATGCCGAAACGGAATTCACCGAGTCCCATCAGGTTGGCGTCATTGTCGACAAAAACCGGCAGGCCGGTCCTTTCTTTCAGGATATCGCCCAACGGCAGGTTTTCCCATTCGGGCAATTGAAATGCGCCGCCCTTGACCAGGCCGGTTTCCGAATCCACCAGTCCGGGGGTGCCGATTCCGACAGCTGCAGCATCCGGCTCCCTTTCCAGTGCTTCCCTAATGCAAGTAGTCAGGGCTTCAATAACTGCATTTTTTGAACTGGTCGGCGTAGGGGCCTGGCGGTTCCACAACAGATTTCCCCCCGGATCGAGGATGCCGTATTTGATGGCGGTGCCGCCCAGGTCGATGGAAATTACGGGAGACAAGGATAAAGGATAAAGGTTAAAGGATAAAGGTTAAAGTGTAAAGGTTAAAGTGGGGTTACCATTTTCGGCGGCCGAGGGAGACCACGGTCGCGTAGATGAACAGGGCGGTTACCGACAGGAAGTAGATCATATCCCGGCTGTCCACCACGCCGCGACTGATGGAGCGGTAGTGATCGTCGATGCCGAAGGATTGGATCAGGTCGTCGGATTTGCCGTAGAAAACAGGCAACTGGCTGAAATAGTACATGCCGTAATGGATCAGGAAACAGAGCAATGCAGCCAGGATAAAGGCCACGATCTGGTTGCTGGTCAGCGAGGAGGCCAGCAGGCCGATGGAAATAAAGATACCCGCCAGCAGAAACAGCCCGAGGTACGAGCCGGCCGTAGCGCCTGAATCGATATTGCCTTTCGGAATGCCCAACTGGTAAACGGTGATGTAGTACAGCAGGGTGGGGATCAGTGCGAATGCCACCAGGGTCAGGCAGGCCAGGAATTTACCCATCACGATCGATGTATCGGAAATCGGCCGGGTGGCCAGCAACTCGATGGTGCCGGATTGGGTTTCCTCGGCGAACGACCGCATGGTGACGGCAGGGATCAGGAACATGAAGATCAGCGGCGCCATATTGAACAACTGCTCCAGTGTGGCGACCCGGTAATTCAGCAGGCTGGTATCCGGAAAGACGAACATGACCAACCCCAGGATCACCAGGAAAACCCCGACGGCGATATAACCGATGAGGGAACTGAAAAATGCGTTGATCTCTTTTTTATAAATACTCCACATTGCTGGGTTGGGTTATCTGGGTAAATACAAGGCATTTCGTTTGTTGAAAGCGGCGATCAACCGGTATCCCGCTTCCGGGGTAAGGGCCTGGGTATTGTTGGTCAGCACTTTTTGCAGTTCCGCATCGCCCGCGGTCAGCCGCTTCAGGTTGCCGGCATCGGCAGGCGATATCTTCCCGGTGGTGAAATCCAGCACACGGGTTTGGGTCTCCCATTTCGGCCTGGACAGGTCGGCCGACCGGAAAGGCATTTTGGTCAGCGGATTATAGGCTGTAATCGTCACTTTGTGGTCCACCTTTTCTTCGAATTCGAAATAACCGAGCCTGCCGACCGTCCGCAATTGCGCAAAAGCGGCAAAGGCGTGATCCTGCACGGGGACGGGCAGGTACACCAGTCCGTCGAGGCAAAGCGCCCAGATGCGGCCCAGGTCGATGGCTACGACGCCCGTATCCGATTTAACGGCCAGGTAATCCGATTTGGTGATCAGCGTTTCTGCGTTGGTGACGATGCGGCCTTCCAGTTGATCAACAGGGATTTCCGGTTGACCTGCGCACAGTTCGCGAAAGCCGAAATAGACCCCGTCCTTGAACCGGTAATCGTCCGTCAGAAGGACGCTGTCCGGTTGAGCGGTCACGGTTTGCAGACACAAAACCGACAGGCAGATGAAATAAAGCAGTCGCATCACTTAGCCTCTTTTTTGCCCTTTGCAGGAGCTGTTTTCTCGGCGGTCAGGGAGCGGAAGACCTCTTCCATTTCCAGCTCTTCCATCCGCATTTCGAGCAGGATGAGCTTGTTTTCAACGGCAAAATTAAAAATGGAGGGCCTCACATCCTGGTCGCCGGCAGCGTCAAGCCGCCATTTGGTCCCGCCCACGGAAACGGCCTTGATCACCCCGGGAATCCCCTGCAATTTGTCGGCTGTCGTTTTCCCGGTGAATTCCACCATCACGGACTGGCTGCCCTGGAGCCGGGAGGTCAGGTTGCGGATCGGGTCGTTGGCCACAATGCGGCCTTTATTGATGATCACCACCCGGTCGCAGATGGCCTGTACCTCCTGCATGATATGGGAGGAAAAAATGATGGTTTTCTCTTTGCCCAGGTCCTTGATCAGTGCCCGTATCTCGGCCAGCTGGTTGGGGTCGAGCCCGGAGGTGGGTTCGTCGAGGATGAGCACCGGCGGGTTGTGGAGCAATGCCTGGGCCAGCCCCACCCGTTGACGGTAGCCTTTGGACAAGGCGCGAATGGGTTTGTGCTGTTCGCGTTCGAGCCCGGTGAGCGCGATCATCTCGCCGACCCGTTGGCCCGCGTTGGACAATTTATGCAAGCCGGCGATGAATCCCAGGTATTCCCGGACGTACATGTCCACATACAGCGGGTTGTTCTCCGGCAGGTAACCGATATTCTTGCGCACTTCTTCCGAACTTTCTGCGATATCGAAACCGCACACGCTGACCTCGCCTTCTGTCGGCGGGATGAAGCAGGAAATGATCTTCATCGTGGTAGACTTTCCGGCGCCGTTGGGCCCCAGGAAGCCGAGCACTTCGCCGGGCCGGGCCTCAAAGCTGATCTCATCGACAGCCCGCTGCGATCCGTAGGTCTTGGTTAATTGACTGACTTTTACAGACATTGATTCTTCTTATTCCCGGGTTTAAAACGCAGCATGCTGCAGTTTCGTGTTAAAACGCCCAAACTAAACTACCGGGCAAAATCAGCAAGTCGGACGCAATGCGCTGAGCGAGGTCGAAGCCCTGCGCTGAGCGAAGTCGAAGCCCCACTCCCTTGCCATCCGACAAATCTCCGAATTTTATTTTATTTCCGGAAACCCGGACCATGCATTGGATCGAATAAGCTGATTGGTCAATTGGTCCGATCAGCCTGACCAACCGACGAACGCCCTAATCGAATCAATCGAATCAATCCAAGAATCGGATCAATCCAAGAATCGGATCAATCCAAAAATGAGGTTTTTCCCATTTCCCGCTCAAAACGCCCCATTTTCACCTGTTCAGCGACCATTTGCTAATTTTGTCGGTTGCCGTTTGAAATTAGTTTAGCAAATATGGGCATGTTTCCGAACGAAAGCTCTAACTTTGGCCCCGATTTTCCAACCTCCAGGTTCAAATTGCAATTACCCCCAAAAACCACCAAAGGGTTGTTTCGGCCCGTCGGATGCAATAAAGCAACCGACACGGCAGTTTGAACTGTCGGTTACTGCGCCTGTAGCCTTGAACGGCGTTCAATGAACAGCCTGAATTAAAATGGAGATGGATTAAAACGGCTTCAAAGGCGCCAATTCCACGAAGTATTTTGGCACTAAATCATTAACGAGTCATTCGTTGAAAAGACGACCTACCACGTCCGGGATGCTGTATTACCGGGCTGCCGGCGGCTTTGTCTCCGGTGTAGCCTTTCAGCGTCCAAACGTGTCGTGTTGTTTCCTGCAACATTTGGTCGTTAAGTCCTTATGATTAAACTGAAACTGTAGCATATGCAGCTTTTGGCACACTTAAAATTGCAGGTCTCAAAAACACGTCCCATGAATAAATGGTGTTTACTCCCTTGCCTTGTGCTCGCCGCTTTCGGCATGAAAGCTCAACAGCTTTCCCTGTTTACCCAATACCGGGAAAACGCAACCCTTATCAATCCGGCCGCCATGGAATCCGACTTCCTCGCCACAGGAAGCAACCTGACCTTCGGGGCTTCTTACCGGGCCCAATGGGTAGGGCTCAGCGGCGGCCCCCGGACACAGACCTTCCGGGGCTCTTACGTCAACACTGAATTCAGCGGCGTTACCTTCCTCGCCGGCGGCCACCTCATCAATGACCGCACCGGCCCTACCGGCTTTACCGGCCTCTACGGACGCATCGGCGGCATCATCGGCGGCGACCCCGAGTACAGCGGCCTGGCTTTCGCCCTGACCGGCGGCCTGGTACAGTTCCGGGTAGATGCCGACAAGGTGTCCCTACGCGATCCGGGCGACGTGGTCGGCAGCCAGGATCAAACCCAGCTTTTCCCCGATGTCGGCCTCGGCGTGTATTACTACCAGACGGTCGGCGACGGCAATATGTTCTACACGGGGCTTTCCGTTCCCCAGGTCTTCGGCCTCGACCTGACCTTTCAGGACGAGAACGGCGACTTCTTCATCAAACGGGTGCAACATATCTACGGCATGGCCGGTTACTATAAGTTCTTCGACAACGACAGCTACCTCGAAACTTCCATGTGGCTGAAGTACGCCGGCGGCGCTCCCATCAACGCGGACCTGAACCTGCGCTACCAGACGCCAAGCAGCATTTGGCTGGGTGCAGGGGTCTCTACAGGCAGTAACTTCCACCTCGACGCCGGTTTCTTCCTGGGCGATAACGCCGGGTTGGACAATATCATCAAGGTGGGTTACGGCTTCGACTACTCCTTCAGTTCTTTCGGGCCCACTGCCGGCAGTACCCACGAGATCAACCTTACTTTTTCTTTTGAACGTTAATCCAAAAAATTCGCCATAGTCCCATGAAAGTGCAGTCCACCATTCCCAAAGCTTTCATTTCTATGAAAAAAATCTGGCTTTTCCTGGCTTTCGGCCTGGTAGCTCACCTCACCGCCTGGGCGCAACCAACCGTCATCTTTCCTGTTGGCGCCGTTTCGACCACCGGTGAAACCTGCGTCGATGTGAAAGTCATTGACTTCACCGATATTTTGTCCATGGACATCACCATTAAATGGGATCCGGCCATCATCTCCTTTTCCCAGCTCTCGGGGTTTGTCCTCGAAGACCTGGACGCCGGCGACTTTGACCTGTCGAACGCCGCCAACGGCTCGATCCGGCTCAACTGGTCGAACCTCGTCAACGGCAACCCGCAGAACTGCAGCCAGTCCGGTACCGTCGGCGTCACCCTCGACGATATGATGGGCGCCAACCCGCAAACCATCTTCCAGATCTGCTTTACGAGCACCGGCGCCTACGGCGGGCTGACCTCCATCGGCTTCGATCCCACGATTACTCCGCATGTCACCCGGGTCAATACGGCCTGCAACAACATCGGCGCCTTCAGCCAAAACGGCCTCCTGGCAGTCGATGTGCGCCCGCTGACCGTCAAGGTTTCGGATGAGACCGGCAACGCCGGCGACCTGGTTTGCGTAGACGTCGCCGTAAGCGGCTTCGACGCCATGCGCACCATGCAGTTCTCCCTGAACTGGGACCCCAACGTCCTCCAGATCCAGAGCGTGATTCCCAACGACAATATCCCCGGAAACGGCATCGGACGGTACGGCTTTAACCAGCCGCCCAACCTGCCCAACGGGGTCATGACCATATCATGGGATTATTTCATACCCGGAGAACCCCCCGTTACCTTACCCGACGGGACGGTGTTTTTCCAGGCCTGCTTCCTCATAACAGGACCCTGCGAATCGGCAACCGCCATCCAGATCACGGGCAATCCCACACCGGTGGAAGTCACCAACGAAGTGGAAGCCGGTTTCAGCATACCGACCTCGTTCCAGTCGGGCAGCATCATCGCCAACGACTGTACCCCGACCGGCCTTCAACTGGTGGCCGATTGCGGCGCGCCGGTCCAGATCAATGACGAATTCTGCGTTGACATCAACGTCGGAAATAACTACCAGAACATCACCGACCTTTCGTGTCTGATCAACTGGAATACCAACCTCATCGAATTTGTGTCCGTTCAACCCGTCGCGCCCACCTGGGGCGTAGGCGACTTCATCACGAACAATACGGCCAACGGCATCCTGGGGGTCGATTATGAAATTTCGGCCGGCCAGAACCGAACTCCCGGTTCAACCCTGTTCCGCGTCTGTTTCAAGGTGATCGGCCTGGGCGGCGACGCACCCATATTCATCACCACACCGGCCATCGCCCGGGTGAACAACGGCCCCAACATCGGCATCAACCCGTCCAACTGCGCGGTGAACATCATACAGCCGCCGGGCGTAGCCCTCAGCGTATCGGATGCCGCCGCCGAACCCAACGGCGAAGCCTGCGTGGACGTCAGCGTGGCCAATTTTGAAGAGATCACGAACTTCCAGTTCTCCATGGCCTGGGACAATATCGCCAACTTCAACTTTATCGATATCCGGGACATCAACATCCCGGGCGGCAGTCTGGCCAATTTCAATACCGGCGGTTCCGGCAGCGGATCGCTTTTCTTTGATTGGGATGCACCGGGTGGAACCCCCGTTACCCTACCGGATGATCAGGTCATTTTCAGGGTCTGTCTCCAGCCGGTCGGGCCACCCCAAACCTGCGACGACTTCCTCATCGTCGATTTCCCGTTGATCACGGAAGCCATCAGCGCAGGCTCCAACGGCGAGAACATCGGCATCATCTCCAGCAATGGAGAGGTCTGCACCCTTTTCCCCGAAGGCTACGGCGTCATCATTCCGGAGATCGAAGGGGATCGCCAGGATACGGTCTGCATTCCGATCAAAGTGGCTTCGTTTGACAACATCGTCTCCACCAATTTCAGCATCAACTGGGATCCCAGTTCGCTGGAATTTATCAACTACAACAATACCGGCGCCTGGCCGGGGCTTACCGCCGCCAACATTACGGACAATACGCCGGTCGGCCTGCTGACGGTCAACTGGAACGGCGGCTCTCCGACGGCTATCCCGGATTCCACTACGGTCCTGGAACTCTGTTTCAAACTCATCGGGCCGGTCAAGGATTGTTACCCGGTCGCGGTGAATGAGACCCCGGCAGCTACCGTGCAAACAGCCAACGGCCAGGGCAGCCTGATCGCCGACAACGGCGAGATCTGCATCAACGATAAGTTCATCATCGAAGATGTGATCATTACCCCGGCTTCCTGCCCCGACGCCTGCGATGCGAAGGTAGAACTGGTCGTCTCCGGCGGAGATGGCTTCGTCGGCACCACCTGGTTGACCCAGCCGCAGATCTTCACCCCGCTCATGGCGCAGAACCTCTGCCCGGGAACGGTCAATTTCCGGTTGTTCGACACCAGCAATCCGGTGCTGATCGACGAGTTCAGCGTGGAAGTGCCGGTCACAACCGACCTTCCCGTAGCGCTGGCCAACGACGGCATGGATGAGGTGTTGGGCTGCAACCCGCCGACCGTACTGCTGAACGGCAGCGGATCGGATGAGGCGACGCACTCCTACCAATGGTATTATATTGCCAACAATCAGAAGATCGCGCTTGGACAAGGCACCAAAAACGTGGTGGCCGTAACGACCGGTCCCCACATCCTGGAAGTCACCCGCGATTCAACCGGGTGTACGGTAGCGGATACCATCATGGTGACGCCGCCGGTACTGCCCGATGCCGATGCCGGTACGGATCAGGACTTCACCTGCCAGAGCGAGACGGTGCAATTGACCGGCTCGGGCTCCAACGACCAACCCGTCAGCTACCTCTGGACGCCGATCGGGTCGGGCGCTATTGTGCCGGGCGAAGAAACTACGCTGACCCCGAATGTAACCGAGCCGGGCATGTACCAGCTCCAGGTCAAATATACCGTCACCCAATGCATCGCCCTCGATACGGTGGTCATTGACGACGTCAGGATCATACCCTCCGCCCAGGCGGTGGAAAGTGAGAAATTGCTGGATTGCATCGGTACGCCGGCTGACTTCGAGGCCGACGTCTTCAACAACGACGGCCTGAACGTCACCTACGAATGGTACGACAACCAGAACAACCTCGTCGGCAACGGCACCTCCTTCTCTACGAACACGCTGGGTGAATACTACCTGATCGTGACCGAGCAGACTTCCAATTGCATGGCGATGGATACGGTGTACGCCAACCCCAACGCAGACTATCCGGAAGTAAACCTGGCGGAGGCGGATGACATCACCTGCATCCTCAGCGAGGTCGGGTTATCCGCCACGGTCGCACCCGAGGTTACCAGCTTCACGGTCAACTGGACGGCTGCCAACGGCGGCTCGCTGCAACCCGGAACGGAAATGAGCCTTACGCCGGTCGCGTTGTCCGCGGGGGATTACACCGTTGCCGTTACCAACGTGGACAATAGCTGTACGACGGAAATGACGCTCACGGTCGGTGAGAATATGGATACCCCCAACGCTGAAGCGGGGGAAGCAGCTACCCTGACCTGTACCCAAGGTACAGCCTCGCTCAGCGGTGCGGGGTCTTCCGAAGGCGCTTTTGATTATGAATGGACGGACGAAGACGGCATGGTTGTCGGAACGGCCCTGGAAACTACGGTTTCTTCGGCAGGGAAATATTTCCTGAAGGTCACCGACCAGGTGAACGGCTGCTTCAAAATCGACAGCGTTATGGTGGATGCACCGGCTAACCTGCCGGACGTCAGCCTGGCCATCACGGCCCGTACCCTAACCTGCGACAGCACCACAGTTACCGAGTCCGCTGCGGTTTCCAACCTGGCGCCGGAGTTCACCATCCTCTGGACGGCCTCCAACGGCGGCCATATCGTGGGCGCTGCCGACCAATTGAGCATCACAGCCGACATGGCAGGCACCTATACCCTGACGGTCACCAACCCCGCCAATGAGTGTTCGGGTACCGCCGAACTGATCGTGGATGAGAATAAGACGCCGCCGATCGCTGAAGCGGGCCCGGCATCAGTCGACCTGACCTGTCTTGCACCGACCGTAACGCTGGATGCCTCCGCTTCGACGGCAGGTGTGACCGTAGAATGGTCGGATGTCGGGGCGCCGGGCAATACCCAGCCGATGGTCGACGTGACCGCCCCGGGCATTTACACCCTCACGGTTACGGACCCCAATAACGGGTGTACGGCAACGGACCAGATCGAGGTGAAGGCGAACAACGAAGCGCCCGAGGTTACCTTCGGCACAGTGGACGCGATTGACTGCGCCAACGGCCAGGTTGCCTTGAACCCGACCATTACCACCGCAGGTACAGACCTGGCCATTACCTGGACCGGCCTGGACGGCGGTACGCCGACCCCGAACAATACGGCGCAAACGACCATTACTACAGGCGGGAAATACGAGATCCTGGTCGTCAATAACCTGACCGGTTGCCAATCCAGGGATACCGTTACCGTAGAAGACCTGCAGGATCCGCCTGTGATCCAGTTCGTTACACCGGAATCCTTCAAATGCAGCAGTTCAACCGTGTCCATCGACGCGTCCGGAACGGGCAACACGGCTGATTTCAGCTCGATTGTGTGGACTACGGCTGACGGCGGTACGATCACCCCGGCGACGGGCAGCCTGAACGTGTCCGTCAGTGCGGCCGGCACCTATACCCTGACCGTCAAACGCGCGGACAACGGCTGCGAAGCCACCCAGCAGGTCGTCGTTGCAGCCGATCAGGATACGCCGGTTGCCAATGCCGGCGCCGATGTTGACCTCAACTGCGGCCAGACCGGCACCCTCGACGGATCGCAGTCCACCAGCCAGTTCACCATACAGTGGACAGGTCTGAACGGCGCTGCCAACCCGACCCCGGCCAATACCCTGACGCCGACCATCAGCGCGGCGGGCACTTACCTGCTGACGATTTCGAATACGGCCAACGGCTGCGTGGACAGCGATACGGTTGTTGTGAACCTCCTGTTGCCGCCGGCCGCCAACGCGGGCGCGGATCAGTCCATCTGCGGCGATATGGCCCTGTTGTCGGCCAACCTGCCGACCGGGACGACCGGCGCCTGGACGACTTCGGGATCAGCGACGCTGGGTTCCGCATCGGCCAATGAAACCGACGCCAGCGACCTGGAAGGCGGCGACAACAAGTTCGTCTGGACCCTCTCCGCGCCGGGTTGCCCCGATTACAGCAGCGATGAGGTCAGCGTCGTCGTAGAGGAAGCGCCGGCCGCATTTGACGATATCCTGACCATTCCGGCCGACAAGCGCACGGGCGCCGTCAACCTGGTGGTCAACGACGTATTGACCAATGCCGGTCAATGGGAAGTGACCCTATTGAACCAACCCGAGATCGGCGTTGTTGACAGTTTAAAGAACGGTCAGTTGTTCTTCAGCGTTCCGAGGGGCGCGTCGGGCCAGGTGATCCTCAATTACGAGATCTGCAACCTGGATTGTCCCGACCTTTGCGCGACGGCCAAAGTGACCATCAGCATCAACAATGACGGCTACGTGCCGGAAACGCCGAACACGATCACGCCCAACGGCGACGGTCTCAACGATTTCTTTGTCTTTGACGACCTGATCACGAGTACGCCGGACCAGTTTCCGGATAACGAGCTGATCGTCTTCAACCGCTGGGGCGATATCGTGTACCAGGCCAAACCCTACCACAACGATTGGGACGGCGTAGGCGAAAGCGGTCAGGAATTGCCCCAGGGAACCTACTATTACATCCTCCGCCTCAACATTGCAGAGGGTGTGATCTACAGAGGTGATATTACCATTGTGAAGTAATAAAGAACTAGCAGTTTTCAAACTATCTCAGCGCTCCTCTCCCGTTTTGCGGGGAGGAGCGTTATTTTTTTCCCTGTTTGCAAAACCGCTGAACGGAAGGAACTTTTCGGGGGAGGCCGGCGTTATCCCCTATTCAAATCCAATCCGACATGTCGATTCGTTCTGCTGCAAAAGCCATCATCATCCACGAAGGCCGCTTGCTGGTCAATGTTTACGAAAATGAAAAAGGGATCCATTACGCCTTGCCGGGCGGCGGCCAGGACAAAGAGGAGACCCTGCGCGAAGCCGTGGTCCGGGAATGCCGGGAAGAGATCAACTGCGCGGTTGAGGCCGGCGAAATGCTGTTCGTCCGGGAGTACATCAATACCCGGTTGAAAAATTGCGAAGGGATCGAAGCGTTCCACCAGATCGATCATTTTTTTCGCTGCCGGTTGCTGCCCGGCCATCAACCGGCGATGGGCCCGGGCGCCGATCAAAACCAGATCGGGATTGACTGGCTGCCGCTGGAAAGATTGCAGGAAGCCCGCTTTTTTCCGGCTGCTCTGATCCCGTGGCTGGCGGACCTGGACGCAGTTGAGCGGCCGGTGTATCTTGGGGCGGTGGATTAATGGGCTAACCTGAACCTCATTGGGGTTCATTTATGCCATAAATCCTTACTTTTACGACAAAACCAACAAAATGACAAGACTCTCCCTTTCCATCCTGACGGGGGCCTGCCTCCTGTATACCCTCGCTGCAACGGCGCAATTATCGGTTTCCAACCTGATGACGGAAAATAAAATCAATCCGATCGGACTGGATGAAGCGGTTCCGCGCCTGACCTGGCAATTGAAAACCGAATCGAGGGGCGTGCTGCAAACGGCCTATGAGGTCAGGGTGGCCGAAGATGCGGATAACCTTCAAAAGGGGAAAAAGCTCACCTGGTCCTCCGGGAAAACGGCCTCCGCTCAATCCGTGATGACCCCCTACGGCGGACCGGCCGTCCTGCCCGGAAAGCGCTATTACTGGCAGGTGCGGGTCTGGGATAATCTTGGAAATACCTCTGCATGGAGCGCGCCCGCTTACTGGCAGACCGGCCTGATGGGCCCGGCGGGCTGGAAGGCGACCTGGATCGGCCCCGGTTATCAGGAAGATACCATCAACCAGGCGAGCCCGTATTTCAGGAAGGCCTTCAGTGTCCGCAAAAAGATCAGCCGGGCTACCGCTTATGTCACGGCGCACGGCATGTACGAAGCCCGCATCAACGGCAAAAAGGTGGGTGACGCCTGCCTGACGCCGGGCTGGACGAGCTACAACAACCGCCTGCAATACCAGGCCTATGATGTCACGCCGATGCTGGTGCAGGGCGCCAATGCCGTCGGCGCGCTATTGGGCAACGGCTGGTACCGGGGCTATATCGGCTTCTCCGGCCAGCGGAATTTTTACGGCAAGGATATCGCCTTGTTGCTCCAGCTGGATATCCAATACGCCGACGGCTCTGCCGAGTCCATCGTTTCGGACGGGACCTGGAAATCCTCCACCGGCGCCGTTCAGCTGTCCGAGATCTACAACGGTGAAACGATCGACGCCCGCAAAGAAAAGACCGGCTGGGATGCGGCCGGTTATGACGATTCCGGCTGGTCGGGGGTGAAGACCGCAGGTAAAGATGTATCTGCGCTGGTGGCTACTGAGAACGAGCCCGTCCGGAAACACGAGACCTTCAAACCGGTAGCCGTCACCGTAACCCCGGAAGGCGACCATGTGATCGATTTCGGCCAGAACCTGGTCGGATGGGTCCAGTTGCGCATTACCGGCAAAGCGGGGGATAAGTTATCGATCTACCACGCCGAAGTGCTGGATAAGGACGGCAATTTCTATACCGAAAACCTCCGCGCCGCCAAACAGCAGGACAACTACATCCTCAAAGGGGGCGGGGAAGAATTCTTTGAACCGCATTTCACCTTCCAGGGCTTCCGGTACATCAAGGTCGAAGGCTTTCCGGGTGAATTGAAACCCGAGCATTTCACCGCCGTCGCCCTGTATTCGGACATGGAACCGACCGGCAGTTTTCGCTCCAACCACGCCCTGCTCAACCAGCTGCAGCACAACATCCAGTGGGGGCAGCGCGGCAATTTCCTGGATGTGCCTACCGATTGCCCGCAACGCGACGAGCGACTGGGCTGGACGGGCGACGCACAGGCCTTCTCCCGTACGGCCACCTTCAATATGCAGGTCCATAATTTCTTTGCCAAATGGCTCAAGGACGTCGCCGCCGACCAACTGGATAACGGCGCCGTGCCGTTCGTGATCCCCAACGTACTGGGCCAGGGCGCCGTGGCCTCTGCCGGCTGGGCCGATGCCGCTACCATCATCCCCTGGAACATGTACCTGGCTTACGGGGACAAGAAGATCCTGGAAAACCAGTTTGACAGCATGAAAAAATGGGTGGATTTCATGTCCGCCAACAGCACGGACGACCTGTGGAACAAGGGGTTCCATTTCGGCGACTGGCTCTTCTACCGGCCGTTTGACGACAACGACGGCCGCTCGGCTGTGACCGACAAATACCTGATCGCCCAGTGTTTCTATGCCCATTCCACCCAGCTGCTGGTCAATGCGGCCCGGGTGCTCGGCAAAAAAGCGGAAGAAACCCGGTACGGCGCCCTGCTGAAGCGGATCAAGGACGCCTTCCTGAAAGAATACGTGACCCCGAACGGCAGGCTGCTTTCGAGTACCCAGACGGCTTATGTGCTGGCCCTCAATTTCGATATGTTGCCGGAAAACCTGCGGGCGGAAACGGCCCAAAGGCTCGTCGACAACATCAAGGCCTACAACAACCACCTGACCACCGGCTTCCTGGGGACGCCCTACCTTTGCCATGTCCTCACCCGGTTCGGACATGCCGACGTGGCCTATGCCCTGCTGATGCAGGACACCTATCCTTCGTGGCTTTATCCCGTGAAAATGGGCGCCACCACCATTTGGGAGCGCTGGGACGGCATCAAGCCCGACGGCACATTCCAGACTCCCGGCATGAATTCCTACAACCACTACGCCTACGGCGCCATCGGCGACTGGATGTACCGCGCCATTGCGGGCATCGATACCTACGAGGACGGGCCCGGGTACAAACATATCCGGATAGAACCCCATATCGGCGGCGGCCTCACCCAGGCGGCAGCCGAGCTCAAAACCTATTACGGCGCCGTCGGCTCAGCCTGGAGGCTGGAGGGCGGCAAAACCCTGCTCGACGTCAACATTCCGGCCAATACCACCGCCAGGATCCTGTTGCCGGTAACGGCAGAAGGGAGCGTGATGGAAAGCGACCTGCCGCTGAATAAAGTATCGGGTCTGAAAGTGACCGGCGTGAAGGACGGGGTTCTTGAAATGGAAGCCGGATCGGGTACCTACCGGTTCAGCTGGTAACCATTTGGATGATCATCCTATGGAGTTGATCAAAAATACAAGACAGACAGCCGATAAAACGGCGATCATAGCCGGCAACCGGGCATACACCTACGGTGAATTGTTGGACCAGTCGGTTCGATTTGCCGGCTGCCTGCTCGAAGGGCGGCCTGATCTGGGGGAAGCCCGGGTTGCGTTTATGGCAGATCCCGGGTTTGATTATGTGCGGATCCAATGGGGGATCTGGCTGGCAGGCGGTATTGCGGTGCCGCTGTGTACGACCCACCCCTTGCCCGCCTTGCGCTATACCCTTGAAGATACGGGAGCGGAGATCCTGGTTGCTTCCGGAGCCTATGCCGATCAGTTGGCGCCCGTGATCGCCGAACGCGGGTTGCGACGGATATCGCTTGAAGAAGAAGGGCAAATCCCGGTATCCCTCCCTGAAATCGGACCGGAAAGGCGGGCCATGATCCTGTACACCAGCGGGACGACCAATCTGCCCAAAGGCGTGGTAACGACGCACGGAAACCTGGAAAACCAGATCGCTGCGCTTATTGACGCCTGGGAATGGACGGAACGGGATCGGATTCTCTGCGTGTTGCCGCTGCACCATGTCCACGGGATCATCAATGTGGTGAGTTGCGCCTTGTGGGCCGGAGCCTGCGTTGAATTTTTGCCTGCTTTTTCACCGGAAGCCGTCTTTGAGGCGTTTGAGGCCGGCAGGATCAATGTTTTCATGGCGGTACCCACGATTTATTTCAAGCTGATCGCCTGGTGGGAGGTACAATCCGTGCAACGACAGAAAAACATCAGCGCATGCCTGCGGAATTTCAGACTGATGGTCTCCGGGTCGGCGGCGCTCCCGGTTTCCGTTCTCGAAAAATGGAAAAAAATCAGCGGCCATACCCTGCTGGAACGATACGGCATGACGGAGATCGGCATGGCGATCAGTAATCCTTACCATGGCGAAAGGCGCCCCGGTTTTGTCGGCATGCCGCTGCCCGGTGTGGACATCCGGCTGGCAGATGAAAAAGATCAACCGGTCGGGACAGATCAACCCGGGGAGATCCAGGTGAAAGGCGGAAACGTTTTTCTGGAATACTGGCATAAACCGGAGGCCACCAGGGAATCCTTTACGGCTGACGGCTGGTTCCGGACCGGGGATGTGGCCGTTCTGGAAGACGGATACTACAAGATCCTCGGACGCAATTCGGTGGATATCATCAAATCCGGCGGATACAAGATCTCCGCGCTCGAAATCGAAGAGGTTCTGCGTCAATACCCCGGGGTGAGGGACTGCGCCGTAACGGGATTACCCGATGAGGAATGGGGAGAGGTTGTTGCGGCAGCGATCGTTGTTGTACCGGGTTTTGATCTGGATAACCTGAAGGACTGGCTGCGTGAACAGCTGCCGGCTTATCGGTTGCCGCGCAGATTTACCCTGCCTGACGACCTGCCCCGGAATGCGATGGGGAAAGTGGTCAAAGGCGAAGTGAAAAAGCTGTTCCGGGATATATTGCCCGGCACCAAATCGTGAAGAGATGAACTTCTGGATCGTTTTCCCTTTCTGGTTCATGTTTGTCCTGTTGGGGCTGAATACCTGGCTGGCCCTGCGCCGGCGGGATGGAAAACAGGAGGAATAAATTTATGTGACGATATGTACGACGGAAAATCTTCCATCGCTACTGACAACTGAAACTGCATGTCCTATTTGCAACAGCACGGGATTACGCTCCTGTTCATCGCCCTTTACGTCGGTGTGATCATCTATATCGGTTGGGTGTTCCGGAAAAGAGCCTCCAAAGGGGTGAAGGAATACTACCTGGCGGAACGAAAGATCCCCGGATGGGTGGTTTCGCTGGCCTTCTTTTCCACCTTCATCAGCACGAGTACCTATATCGGGCAGGCCGGAGAATCGTTCAGGTTCGGCTTGTCCTGGGCTTATGTCGCGTTGATCTGGGTGGTATTTTGCATCATTTCCTGGCAATTGATGGCCCCCCGAATGCGCCGGCAATCCATAAGGCTGCAATCCCTGACGGTGCCGGATTATTTCCATTTGCGCTACCGCAGCAACTTTTCCAGCGGGATCCGGGTATTGTCTTCAGCCATTATCCTGTTTGCCACCCTTTGGTATATGACCGGTATTGCAAAAGGGTGTGCCCACCTGCTCCATTCCGTTCTCGATCTGGATTACGGCGCCGGCGCGTTTATTCTGATCTTTTTTACCTGTGCCTATACCATTGCCGGGGGCATGTACGGGGTAATGTGGACGGATGCGGTTCAAGGAGTCCTCATGTTCGGCGTGGCGGTAGTGATGTTATGGGCGCCTTTTGCCTATGTCGGCGGATGGGACGAAATGATGGTGCGGCTGGCTGATCTTCAACACCCGGACAAGGGAGGAAGCCCCATTGGGGACGGGATGCTGGTCATGGGCAGTCTGGCGACGCTGTTCTATATCTTAGCCATCGGATTTTCCATCGGGATGAAACAGATCTCGGATCCCAAGCTGATCATCCGCTTTTATTCCATCAGGGACAAGGCCAGCATGCGGTTTGCCATGATCTGGACGCCGGTGTTTTTGGGGGTTTCCCTGATCTGCGTGATGTGCGTAGGGGCGTTTGTTCACGGCATGGTCGGCCAGGAAGAGGCCGCTTATCTGATCGGACATACGGACGAAGTAGTGGGCGTGATGTTTGCGAAATTGAACAACCCATGGGTCAGCGGGATCTGCATGATGGGGTTATTTGCCGCCGGAATGTCTTCATTGGCCTCGGTAACCCTGATTGCGGGTACGTCCATTGTCCGGGATATCTGGCATGTCTGGAAACCGATGACCGACAAGGCGATGGTCAACCGGACGAAGGTCAGTATGGTGTTGTATTGCGTTATCGTATTTCTTTTCACCCTGTATCCGCCTGCGGGCGTCGTGGAAATGTCTTCTTTTGCCGGTTCGGTCTTTGCCGCCAGTTTTTTCCCAACCATTTTCGGCGGGCTCTATTTCCGTTGGGGAACGGACCTCGGCGCTATTTCCTCTATGGTTGCGGGGGTTGCGGTCAACCTGATCTGGCGCTTCGGCATCCGTTTTTCTGTGGCGGGAATGGAGCAGGTCCACGAGATCTTCCCGGCTTTTTTGCTTTCCCTGGTCGTGTATATCCTGGTTAGCAAACGAACAGCCGGCCGGAAGCCGGATGAAGAACACCTGGCGCTTGTTTTTGGCAGTGAAAATTGAAGCCTGTAATCAAAAAAAATCCCTCGATTCCTCAATTCCTCAATTCCTCAATTCCTCAATATCACCCCCCGGATTCTGAGCGCCCTGGCTGCCGATCTGACCTTGCAGGATCGGGCAGTTATCGGTTCAGTTGGGATCAATAGGGTTTGCTTATTTGCTCCAGGCATAACCGATGTTGATCTCGTGGGTGGTCCCTAACGTGCTGCCGTAGGGCGCCAGGCTGTAATCGAATCCGTAACCGATGCGCAGTACGGCATCCTTCAGGCCCAGGAGAGCGTTGAGGATCATGCCGGTTTCCAGGTGTATGTTGTTGGACGTTGAGTAACCCAGCCCCATCCAGAAGTTGTTGACGAATTTTTGCCGAAGGTTGAAATCGATGTTCACCGGGGCATTGTGGGCGTATTTTACCCAAACGGAAGGTTCGAGGAATCCCTGCTGCCCGACGGCAAAAATGGCCCCTGCATTGCCGAAGAAGTGAAATGATCGTTTGATGGAGATCTCCCCGTCCGACCCGGTCTGGAAGCGGGCGCTGAGCCCGAAGGTCTGCGGGACGGCTATGCCGATATAGTATTTGGTTCCGGTTTCCGGATAGCTGGTCAGGGTAGCGCCGAACCCGAAATCGGGCAACCAGCTCGTTTGCCGCATATCCTGCAACCGGTCGCCGGGTTCGAATTCCAGTTCCCGCCCGTCGAGCCGGTATTGGAGCAATCCCGCTGTTAATCCGATCCCGATAATGAGATTTCCGCTGCCCGTAGGCCGGATCTGATAGGCGTACTTCCCGTAGATGCCCGTTACGGTTGACGGGCCTACCCGGTCATTGAGGAGCATGCCGCCGAAAGTGGTCAGGTTCTGATCCTCCCGGACGTGTTCATACCGCAACAGACCGGTTTTCGGCGCATCATCCACGCCCAGCCATTGCAGCCGGTACGTTAGTCCCAGCGACTGGTCCATGTCGTATTGCAGGTAATCCACCGGAATATTTCCCGGATTGAGATAGGTCTGGATCTCGGTGTATTGGGTGAACAACGGCAATTGCTGGGCCCTGCCTGCGATGGCAAAACATAGGAAAAGGGCTGTTATTGGGAGGGTTTTCATTATTGTTGTTTATTGTTGTTTATGATTGTTTATTGTTGCTCCGCCCAGCAACTTCGCCATGGGCTTCGTCGCCCGGTGACTGTAGCTTTACCTCAGGATCGTCACGGGGCCGCTCACCTCGCTGCCGCCGCCTTTGATGAGGAAGTAGTAAGTACCCTCAGGCAGGGGTTTTCCGTTCTGGTTGCGGCCGTCCCAGTCATTTTGGTAGTTTTTGATCCGGTAGACGACATCGCCCCATCGGTTGACCACGGTCAGGTCGATGGGCGGGGGGATTTCGGTATAGTTCGGGATGGAAAGCATTTCGCCTTTTCCGTCGCCGTTCGGG
Organism: Lewinellaceae bacterium; assembly: GCA_020636325.1. Lineage (GTDB taxonomy): Bacteria > Bacteroidota > Bacteroidia > Chitinophagales > Saprospiraceae > JACJYC01. The sequence continues at coordinate 125,065 of JACJYC010000010.1, read as the reverse complement.
GTCATGACGTTGGCCGGTTTCTGGATGGCCGGTACCGGTATGGGCGAACTGGAAAGGATAACAACGTTGGATTCCGAACAGACTTCCGGGCAATCCCTGAGGCAGATCTCGTAGGCGAAGTCGATATTCCGGGAGGTGTCCTGGCCGAAAGTGAAATCATAGGTACCGCCGGCGTTGGCGTGAAGACTGCCGTATTGCGGGGTGGACAGGAAGCGGAAGACCACTGCTTTCCGGTCGGGGATCTCGTCGTTGGCCAGGAAGTCGAGGTTGACCAGGGGTTGGCCGAGGTTGAAATATACGTCGGGCTGCGCCTGAAGCCCCTGACTTTGGAAAACCAGCACGGTGTCCGAAGAATAGGCCGGACAATCGGATGAGGAAAGGGTCCAGGCAAAGGCGTTGACTCCGGGCGCCAGGTCGCCGACCGGCGTAGCGGCGCTGTTTGGAGATCCGATGAAAACGGACGGATTGCCGACCGAAGCCCACTCGCCCAAAGTGCCGGCCGGCTGATTGCCCGTCAGTTGGGCTTCGGAATCGCTGCACAGGTTGATGTCATCTCCGGCATCGGCCGGCGGCAATTGACCGGCATAAGTGCTGACGAGCACATTATCGGCCGAAACCGGGCCGCAAGCGCCGTTGGTCAGCGTCCAGGTGAACAGGTAAGTGTTATTCGGCGAAAGCCCGCTGACCCTTGTGCCGGGATTGGCCGGATCCTCGATCATAATCCCGAGATCGGCCTGCGAACCGGGTTGGGTCCATGTGCCGGTCAGTCCGGGTTGGACCGGGTTACCCGCCTGGAGGCGCACATCGGTGACCGTATTGCAAAAGGACTGGTCGTCGCCGGCATCGGCAGTTTCGGTTGCTTTCGGAATTACTTCCACCAGTACGGTATCCGCTGCATAATCCTGGCAAGCCCCGGCGCTGAGTGTCCAGATAAAAGTGTTCAGACCGGCCGTCAGGTTGGAGACCGTGGTTGCCGGGTTGGCGGTATTGTTGATGGCCGCCATGCCCGGGGTGCTCCACGTGCCGGTTGCCTGCTGGGGTTGAAGCGCGTTCAGCGCTACAATCGAGGTCGTTTCACAAACCTGGATATCGGCGCCGGCGTCCGGGATTTCGCCGGGAATCTGATCCTGCCCCACCTGGATAAATCCCACCTTCGGGCATCCGGTATCGTTGGTAACGGTGACCTGGTATTCGCCCGGCTGTGCTGCGGAGATCTCCCGGGTGGTTGCGCCGGTAGTCCAGAGATAGCCTGTTCCCGGACCTGCATTCAGCGTTACGGGGTCATTTTCACAGATGGATTTGTCAGCGCCGAGGGAAAAGCTTTCCAAAGGAATGAAGGTCAGTTCAACAGTTACGGTGCTGTCGCACCCCGCAGCGTTGGTCAGGGTTACGGCGCCCGTGGGGTTGGCGCTGTTGAAAACCGTACCGCCCACCGCGAGGCTGTCCCCTGTGCAGAGGGCCCTGCAAATATGGACCGGCGGCGAAGCGGGCCCCTGGTTGACAATGATCACGTCCTTATTGAGGCTGTCGGTACATCCGTAAAGATCGGTAACCGCGTAGCTTACATTAACCGTATCGTAGTTGGTATAGGTGTGGGCAGCAATAGTCCCGTTCCCGTAAGCGCCGTCGCCGAAATTCCAGTGCCAGGAGGCGGTTCCGAATGTACCCGTGGAATGGTCCTGGAACACCTTGGATTTGGGGTGGCATTCATCCGGCGTAAAGGCCGTGAAACCCGCTTTGATCTTCGGATAGACGAATATCTGCATTTCGGAGGTATCCGTGGAGATCCCGTCGCCTGCCGCCAACCGGACGGTGTAGACGCCCGGGAAGGGATATACCGTGTAGGGATTTTTCTCGTGACTGAAACTGCCGTTGCCGAAATCCCAGAACCAGGAAACGGCATTGGGGGAAGATTGGTCGGCAAACTGCACCAAGTGCCACGCACAGGCTGTGTCCTGGCTGACCGTAAACCCGGCGGTGACCGTGTTGCACAAAGTTTCGGTTATGGCGATCTCGTCGGTTCCGGTACAGCCGTAGGCGTCCGCGACCGTCACACCATAAACCCCGCCCGACGTTACGGTGACCTCCGGGGTGATCTGCCCGCCCGGCGACCAGAGGTAATGTTGAAAAGCGCCCGCACTCAGCAAAGCGCTGAATCCGATGCAAAGGGTAGAAGGCCCCATGATCTGAACATTTGGATTTGGATGAATGATCAATTCGGTTTGAACAATGCTGTCGCACCCTGCGGAAGCGGTCAGGGTATCCAGGTAAATGCCGGCCTGGGTTTGGAGTGCGCCCCCGGCAAAAAAGCTTTCTCCCTGACAAAGCTCTGCCGTCCGGCTGGAAAACAACTGCGGTAAGACGGTCAAAGTCAAACTGATGACGCTGTCGCAGCCAGTGGCGGAAGTCAGGACGATCTCGTATTGTCCCGCTGCGCTGAAGGTCGTATTCCCAAGGGTATAGGTTTCTCCCTCGCAAATGTCCGCCGTCAGGTGGACGGGCTCCTGGTTCTCGGTCACGATGACGGTAAAGGCGCAGGCGCCCGTATTTCCCTGTTCGTCTTCAGCTGTATAGGTCACCAGCGTGGTACCCAGGGAGAACAGGTCGCCGGGTATGTGGTCGCCCGTCAGCACCGGACTGGTGCAATTGTCCGTAGCCGTGGGCGGTATCCAGAACACCTGCGTCAGGCATTGACCGGATACCGGGGTGACGGCTATGTTTTCAGGGCAATTGACGATTTCAGGTTGCTCGTTGTCGGTCACGATGACGTTGAACTGGCAAACGGCTGTCAATCCCGCGCCGTCGGTGGCGGTATAGGCGACCAGGGTTGAGCCCGTATTGAAGCTGTCGCCCGGGTTGTGGGTTGAAACGAATGAAGCGATGGCGCAATTGTCATCGGCGACGGGCGGTGTCCAGTTGACGAAGGCCTGGCATTCGCCCGGATCGGTGTCGGCAAAAATATCGGCCGGGCAGCCGGTGATGGTTGGATTTTCGGTATCGGTCACGATGACATTGAACTGGCAAACGGCTGTCAATCCCGCGCCGTCGGTGGCGGTATAGGTCACCTGGGTAATGCCTGCTGAGAAAATATCCCCGGGATCATGTGTGGATGAAAAACCGGCAATTGTACAGTTATCAGACGCTGAGGGCGCAATCCAGTTCGCGGGCGCCTGGCATGTGCCGGGGTTGGGGTTAATGACAACATCAGTCGGGCAATCGGCGATAACCGGGATCTCAGTATCGGTTACAGTAACGGTAAACAGGCATTGACTGGAAAAACCGTCCAGATCAGTTGCCGTATAGGTGACAGGGGTGATGCCTGCCGGAAATAAGTCGCCCGGGTTATGGGTGCTGATGAAATCTTCATCCAGGGCGATAAAACAATTGTCGGTTGCAGTAGGGGGCGTCCAGTTGACGGCGGCTTCGCAAAGCCCCGGATCGGTTCCGACAACTATATCGGCCGGGCAGCCGCTGATCTCCGGCGGTTGGTTCTCCAGGACCGTAATGCTGAAAAGGCAAAATCCGTTATTTCCGGCCCCGTCCGTTGTAACGATCAGAACGCCGGTCACAAATCCGGCAGGAAAGGCATCACCTGAATTGTGGGAAGGGCTGACGGTTGGCAGGCCGCAATTATCAGTCGCAAGGATAGCCGGCCAGCTGACGACCGCCGAGCATTGCCCGGGGTCGGTGAACACTTCTACGCTGGGAGGGCAGTTGAGGATTTCGGGTTGTTCGGTATCCTCAACGGTGATCTGGAACGTACAGGTCGTAAGGTTTCCTGCATTATCCGAAGCGGAATAGGTTACCACCGTCACACCCAGTGGAAAGAGGGACCCCGAGGGTAAGTCCGGACCGAAGCTGGCCACTCCGCAATTGTCAAGGGCGATCGGCTCAAGCCAGTTGACCACAGCTGTACATTCACCGGGGTCGGTGGACACGGTTTGATCGGGCGGACAGGTCCCTTCCGGCGGATCGCAGTCCGGGTCGTTGCCGCAATAATAGATATCGGGCGGCGTATTGTCCGTAACGGTCACCGTAAAATAGCAGGCTATTTCATCCGGTAAAGAATAAATGTTCAGGGTCTCTCCTATGGGAAAAGCGGAGCCGCTGGGCAATCCCTGATCCTGGTTAACGCCTCCGGAGCAGCTTCCCGGGTCGATAACCGTAACGACATAATTCACCACGGCTGTACAGGTCCCCGGATCGGTCACCACTACAATATTGCTGGGGCAATCCAGATCGCATGCATTCGATGGATCCGGCGATCCGTACACTGCCGGTATAAAACCGGAAAAAACAAATGCTAGCAGGATCAGGCTGTTGCGCCGGGCAGACCTTAAACCGGTTGTACGGGCTGCTGCTTTTTTCAAAATTAAAGGTAGTGCCTTCATGATTTTACTATTTGAAAACCATGTAATTCTGCGGCTGTCCTAAAGGCCGCATTGGATGAATGTCCATTTTGCCGACAAAGTTAGATGCGCCGGGAACGGCGGAAAACCGCATAAAATGATGGGAAGACCGGAGCCGAGGAGTTGAGGAATCGAGGAACTGAGGAATCGAGGAATCGAGACCTCACCCCCTCTCACTCTCTCACCCTCTCACTCCTCTCACCCCTCACCCTCTCACCCTCTCACCCTCTCACCCTCTCACCTCTCCCCGCAACCGCATAGCCACCACCTCCGACTTGGAGTTTACCCCCAGTTTTCGATACAGATTCCGGACATGGTACAGCACGGTATTGATGCTGACGCTGAGCTGGTCGGCGGCCAGTTTGTAGCTCAGCCCGTCGGTCAGGCATTGGACGAGCTGGCTTTCCTTTGGCGTCAGTTCGATGCCGTTTGGGGTGTTGGCTTTTTTGGGGCTGAAGTGTTCTACCAGCCGGCGGGCGACGGACGGAGAGATTGCCGACCGGCCCTGGTGGGTTTCCAGGATGGCTTCCTTGATCCGGTTGAGCGGGGTACCCTTGGTCAGGTATCCGGTTGCGCCGGCGTAGAAGGCTTTCATCACCGTTTCGGAATCTTCCTGCTGGGAAAGGATGATGACCTCAGTGCCGGGCCAGGTTTTTTTCAACCGCGAAATATCTTTGGCAGAGTTGTCGCGTTTGCCGTCAAACGGATGAAGCACGACATGAAAGCGCGTTTCCTGGCGGGCCTGTTCAAAAAAATGGTCGGTTTTGGGGGCGTCCAGTGCGCATTGGATTCCGGGCTGACCGTTGAGGAAATGGACGAGGTTGCGGCGCAGCGTGTTGTTTTGTTCGATAATGCCTACAGAGATCATGGCTGATTATTTTAGAAGAGAAAACCGCCGGGTCAGCCCGGGAGGGGACCCGGCGGAAAAGGGGAATTTTTGCTTCCCGGATTGGACCTATCAACGTTTAATTCGGACTTACCAGCTCAGCGGGGAAGTCGGAAGGTTCCCGCGTGACAGTGAAGGTTACCCGTATCTTCTGACTGTCCGGATACCCCGGTTGAATACATTCAAAATAGTATTCTTGGCTGGCGGTGATCTGGGTGTCCATTGACAAGTAGGTGGTTTCTCCCGACATGACATCATCGGGGTTGGCTGCACAGTCGTCTTCGGTAAAAACGGCAGCCGCTTTGACCTTCAAAGGCGCAAAATTGCCGGCTGCATCCGGGTAATGGACCACCATGCATTTGGCATTGATGGGGTATTCATTTCCTTCGCTGAACCAGTATGTATCGGTCCAATCGGTTTGCTGCCATAAAGGCGAAGGGTTGAACGCTGCGTAAACCTGGGTTTCAACCCCGTTGGTTGAAAAATCTACGTCAAAAACCCCTTTCATTTCTCCGCAGGTATCGTCAACATCGGATTCTACTATTTTGAACTTGTTGAAGGTTACCGAATAAACGACGGGGGTGGGTAACGAAACCCCGACGGTCGGGAAACCGGCCAGGTACTGGTCAATGGCTTGTTGGATCAACACTTTTTTCTGGGCCAGCAAGGCGGGGTCTGTTCCGTCCTTGAATACTTTGATATCGATCAGGTCGGCAAGGGATCCCAGCTCAACCCCGATCGGCGCGGAGGTCCCTTCGTCCACTTCCCAATTGTCGAACCCGCCGTTCCCGCCGATCATTTTATATTTGATGGAAGTGTTCTGAAGAATATTCCTGACCTCCTGGTTCTCGGATTGGGAGAAACTGAGGGAGCCGCCAAGCGATTTGGTGCTGGACGAAGTGGCCTCGGAGCCCACTTGTTTTCCGGTAGCATTTTTAATGATTTTGGAATCCGACATTTTCGAATTGGCTGCACTGACCTCAGCCTTGAGGTCGATGCTGTGACCTTTGACCTGATTGTATTCGTTTTTGGTGATCTTGGTGAATAATGACCGGTCGCCCCCGTAGGTGATGGCCTTGGGGTAATGGGTGCCGTACACCATGACAATCTTGTCCAGGGCCTGTTGTTTGGTGGTGATTTTCTTCACGGCCTGCTTGAAAGCGGTTGACAGCTGCGCTTTTTCCGGAGTCACGCTGGCGCCGAATACGGAATGTTGTTCGCGAGTATAAGCGTAGATGCTTTCAGATGCTCTTTCCGTATTGGAAAAACTGCTGTAATTCAGGTCAAAGGATCCGCTTACCCCTTTAACGGTTGCAGCCCCTCCGACGCCTATGCTCCAATCCTTGGAAAAAGAACTGTAATCGTAGGCCATTTTGGTTTCGCTGCTGCCGTTGTGCAGTTGAAGACCGTAGTACAGAAAGCCGTTCTTGATGATGTTGTTCCCGATATGGTAATAATCCACGTCAGAAACGGGGTTGAGGCTTTCAAAAATCTGGGCCTTGTTGATGGTGTTGACAAGGTCGCGCGGATTAAGGGTCCGCAGGTCGATTCCGATGTGGTTGGGGTAATAATCGGGCAGATTGTACGTGATGCCGTTCGATTTGAGGTCAGAATAGGGCAAATTACCGAACACCTCAATGCCGTCGGCTTCCGGATCGGATATGAAAACGGTGGGGTGCAGATCGAAACGGCCGTCGATTTTAACCGCGAACTGATCCCCCAGTTTAACGGGGATATCTACCGTATTGCCCTGGACGATGGTCGTCACCTTCTCGCCGATGGCCGTAGGGCTCGACCGGTAAATTTCAACATCCTTTGTGCCGGAGTTGGTAAACGGCATTTGCCAACTGCCGCTTGTATTGACGGTCGGCGCGCCTGCCCCGGTATTGCTGCCTGTTCCGTTGTTGGTATTATTGGCGGAAGAATTGCCTGCGGCGGCCGCATTGCTTCCGCCTGCGATGAAGACGTCGGTCTTGCCGTCGCCGTTGAAATCGCCGAAGGCCAGGTCACTGATGGATTTGGAGGGGTCGTGCGCCAGGTTCTGCCAGCCGCCCGTGCCGCCGGAGGAGTATTTCCACTGGCCGTTGGTGACGGCGAAGACGTCGGTTTTGCCGTCGCCGTTGAAGTCGCCGAAGGCCAGGTCGCCGATGGATTTGGAGGGATCCTGCGCCAGGTTGAGCCAGCTGCCTGCGCCGCCGGAGGAGTATTTCCACTGGCCGTTGATGACGGTGAAGACGTCGGTTTTGCCGTCGCCGTTGAAGTCGCCGAAGCGCAGGTTACTGAAACTTACGGAAGGGTCTTGCGCCAGGTTGAGCCAGCTGCCTGCGCCGCCGGAGGAGTATTTCCACTGGCCGTTGGTGACCGTGAAGACGTCGGTTTTGCCGTCGCCGTTGAAATCGCCGAAGGCCAGGTTTTCGACCGACGACCCCGGGGCCTGTGCGATATTGGTCCAGGCGGCAACGCCTCCGCTGGAGTATTTCCATTGCCCGCCCAGCACGTAGAAGACGTCGGTCTTGTGGTCGCCGTTGAAATCTCCGAAGGCTAGTTTATCCACTGTATTGGCATTCGACTGCAGTACAACCCAACTGCCCGCACCTCCGGGGGAATAATACCACTTGCCGCCGGTACTTTTGAAGACGTCCGTTTTGCCGTCGCCGTTGAAGTCGCCGAAACGCAGATTGGACATGGGTTCGGCGTCAAAGGCCAGGTTTTGATAGGAGGATGAACCGGAAGGGGAATACATCCATTGGTTCGTCTGTGCGCTCACAGACCCCGAAATGAATATCAACAAGCCTGCCAGCAGAATGAGATGGCTTTTCATGGTTTTAAGAAATTAATGGTTAATAGATCCTTTTTCAGCTGCCTGAACAAACCCTCAGGCGATGCTGCAAAAGTGGGGGCAGGCGCCCTGAAAGCCCTTTATCTGATCGGTCAACGGATTAACATGGCGTTGCAGGAACCGGAAAAAACCTTAATCTGATGTTGCATGGATAGAAAGGAGGATGGATTAAATGGCTGATTATAAGGGTGTTGAATGTTGCATGCGACCAATTGGACCAACCCTGGATAGGCTACCCTCGCCATTCGGACGGCCTGACGCCGAATTCTTCCAGAAAGGCGTTGGAGAAGTAAACTGGCGAGCTGAAGCCGACCTCATAGGCGATCTCAGAAACGTTCAGACGGCCCTCGGCCAGCAATTCCTTGCTCCTGTGCAGCCGGATCGAGCGCACATAGAGCACCGGCGGCCTGCCCGTGAGGGCCTTGACCTTTCGGAAGATCTGGCTGCGGCTCATCGACAGGCCGCGCTCCAGGCGGAGCATTTCGAAGTCCGGGTCGGAGAGGTTGTTCTCTACCAGCGAACGGACCTTTTGCAGGAAAGCGTCTTCCGGATCCGGGTGCGATTGCGGAGAGGCAGGGGCGGGTGATCCCGGGATCGCGTATTTCGATTGCAGTTTCTTGCGGATGCTCAGCAGGTTCTCCAGGATAACCTGCAGTTCGGGTTGATGGAAGGGCTTGGCCAGGTAGGCGTCGGCTCCTCTTTTCAATCCGGCGATCCTGCTTTCCACATCCGCTTTGGCCGTCAGGAGCACAATGGGGATATGGCTGGTCCGCTCATCGTTTTTCAGGGTGTTGCAGACCTCAAATCCGTCTTTTTCCGGCATCATCACATCTGAAATGACGATATCCGGTATTTGCTCAAGCGCTATATCGATGCCTGCGCGGCCGTTGTAGGCGAAATCCAGCCTGAAGCTGCCTTCCAGACAGGCTGTGAGGTATTCCACTACATCCGGATTATCTTCAATGAGGAGCAGATGGGGCCATTGGGGTGTTGTGTCCTGCTGCTGCCCTTGCCGGCTGCGTTGTCCGGTGCCCTGGAGGACAATGGCCGCCGGTTGATGTGTGGCCGGCTCTAACCCTCCAAGTCCCGTAATTTCCCATCCTGTTTCCGCTTCGTTTTTCACGGGCAACACCACGGTGAAGGTCGTCCCCTTTCCCACTTCGCTTTCCACCCCGATGTCGCCGCCGAGGGCCCTGACCAGTTCCCGGGTGAGCGCCAGGCCGATGCCGGTGCCGCCGGTCCTGGATTTTTCCAGGTTGTCCGCCTGGTAATAGCGGTTGAAAATATGCGGCAATTCTTCGCCGGCAATGCCGATCCCGTTATCGGATACGGCGATAACGGCCTGCGCCCCGGCAGCGCCCGACGCTATCTTTGACAGTTTAAGGATGACCTTGCCGCCGTCAGGCGTGAATTTGATGGCGTTGGAAAGCAGGTTGTACACGATCTGGAGGAGCCTTTCGGGGTCAAAATCCATGACGAGGCCGGCTTCGCGGGTCTCGACGCGCAACATGACGTTGCGGCTGTTGGCCAGCGAATGGAGGCTTTCAACGATGTACCGGAGGTAAGGCAACAGATCCGCCTGGACGTAATTGAACCGGAGGGAATGGTCTTCGAGTTTGGCCAGGTCGAGGATCTGGTTGATGAGCCGTAGCAGGTTTTCCCCGTTTCGGCGAATCAATCCCATCTTTTTTCCGGTTTCTTCCGGTCGCCACTGTTGTTCATTGGCCGACCATTGTTCGGAAATGCCCAGGATGACCGTCAGGGGCGTCCTGAACTCATGCGTGATGTTGGTGAAAAAACGGCTTTTGAAGGCATCCAGCTCCTGCAGTCGCAAGGCTTCTTTTTCGGCAATCCGCCGGCCCAGCTGGAAGCGGTAAAAGTAATAAACCGCATAACCGGCCACGGTTGCCAGCAGCAGCCAGACCCACCAGTGCTGGTACCAGAACCGACCCACGGTGATCTGGAGCGCCCCCTCCCGGCCGCTCCAATTCCCAAAGGGGTCGGCGCCCCGGACATGCAGCGTGTAATTCCCGTACGGGAGGTAGTCCAGTCTGATCTCGCGGTTTTGACCAATCGATTTCCAGGTTTCGTCCAGACCCCGGATCATATAGCTGAACTGGTTGGATTTCGGGTTTTCGTAATCCGTGAGGGTCAGCCGGACGATCAGGCTGCGGTTGGAGGGCGGGAGGTAAACCGGACCGCTGAAACCGTCCTGTTGCCGGATCCAAACCTTGCCGGCTGGGTCGAAATGACCGATTTCGGAAATGAGCACCGCACCCAGGTTTTTTTTCCGGAACAGGTCTTTTTCCGCAAAAGCGTTCACCCCGTTCATGCCGCCGAAATAATACTTGTCGGAAGCTTTATCGTAAAAGAAGGAATGCCGGTTGAATTCGTAATGCGAAAAGTCGTACCCTTTGAAGAAGTTGAGAAAAGTACGGGTACGGGGTTCAAACCAGGACAACCCGCTGTAAGTGGAAAGCCATAGATTGCCCTCGCGGTCCGGCAGGATACCGGCGATCTGGTTGCTGCCCAGACCATCTTCCCGGGTATAGGTTTCCGAAAAGGCGTTTTTATCCGGGTCAAATCGTTTAAGGCCGCCGTTCAGGGTAGCGATCCAAAGAAAGCCTTCAGGGGTTTCGCTGATGCAGGTCACCTGTTCCGGATTGGGAAAGATGACGGACGTTTTCCTTACAGGGTCGATCCGCGCCAACCCCCCTGCAAGGCCCGCCCAGAGGATGCCGTTGCGGCCGCGGATAAGGTAGGTGGGCCGTTGGCCGCCGAAGGGCCGGCTGCCGTCCGGGCTCCTGAATTCGCTGATAGTCCCGGTGGCGGGATCCAGTTGCACCAGGCCGTTGTTTAACAATGCCAGCCAGGGTTTGCCGTCCTCTCCGATCGCCATACCTTCCGGCTCGCCGCCGATTTCAAAGTTGTCGGCCGTATTTTTAACAGGGTTGTACCGCAGCAACCCCGAATGGTGGGGTATCCAGATGAGGTCGCCGTCCCGGACCAGGTTGCGGGTATAGGTGAGCGTATTCATTGCAGCCAGCGCCGGCGACCGGTCTCCGGGTCTGGACAACTGGCCCGTTGCGGGGTCGAGGTCGTAAATGCCTGCCAGTTCGGTGCCGATGACAATGCGCCCCAAGGGATCATTGGTCATTCCCCGGATGCTCATGCCATAACTGGCGCCTTCGAGTTTTTTGGCCAGATAATGTTCGAATACCGTACGGTTGAAGTTGAATTTCCAGATGCCGTCCGTCGTTCCGGCAATGACCCAGGAGTCGAAATCATCACTGAAGACGGCGGTGATTTGCGGCAACCCCGGGAGCAGTGCGGAATAATCCTGAAGCGTACCGCTGTCGGTGCGTTTGAACAAGGCCGGTTTTTCACCCGTTCGGGCCTGTTTGAAGATCAGGAGGTTGCCTTTTGAATCCTGAAAAAGGTCATAATTGCCCTTCGGCAGGCCGGGATAAGCGATGAATTGATCCTTTTCGGGGTCGAAAGTGAACAGGCCGTCCTCCAACACCCTGATCCAGATGACGCCGTCGGCCGTTTCATAGAGCTTAACCCCTTTATTGGACAGCGAGAGCGGCACATTGAAGTCGGCGTCGGTATACCTGTGCAGGACCTGACCGGTGCTGTCGGCATGGTGGATGACAAGGTGGCCGGTCCCATCATAAGCCACCCAAAAGGTCCCGTCTGCCGCCCGCGTGAAATAGAGAAAATCAACCCCCGAATCGATCCACCTCAACCCTTTGAACAATACCTCAAACCGGCGGGACCCCGGCTCGTACCGGTGGATCACGGATTGGTTGTCCGCTTTGGCCAGTGAATAGATCTGCCCGTCCCTCGCCTGTACGTCGAGCACATGGATGCCCTGGTAGCCTTTCGAGGCATCAAACGGCAACCTGTCTGCTTTGCCGCTCACCGGATCCAGGACATCAAGCGTATCGTGAAGGAAATTGAGGAGCAGCAAATTCCCCCGGGTATCTGCCATCAGGTCAAAAAGGTTGTTGCGGGGAATTTTATGCGGATTTTTACGCGAGTTGTCGTAAATCAGAAACTCGTAGCCGTCAAACCGGTCAACGCCGTTCTGGGTGGAGATCCAGATGAAACCCTGGCGGTCCTTGATCACGGACCGGACATCGCGACTGGAAAGACCTTCTTCTATGGAAAGGCGTTCAGTTTCGAACTGAAAGAAAGGCGGTTCGCTCGTTTGGCCGAAACAAGACCCGCCCAAATGGAGGCAAAACCACGAGAGGAGTAGCCAACAGCCCCTAAGGCTCATTTTTTTCTGTGAGCCGGTTTTCATGATGGTTGTTCATAGTTTCTGTGTTCCAATCCGCAAACAAATATACCCGATTTTTTGGAAAATATTTGTTGCGGATTTTTCCCAACCAGAACCCTCACCCCCTCTCACCCTCTCACCCTCTCACCCCCCTCACCTCACCCTCTCACCCTCTCACCCTCTCACCCTCTCACCCCCTCAACACTCCCCCCGCAACCGCATAGCCACCACCTCCGACTTGGAGTTTACCCCCAGTTTTCGATACAGGTTCCGGACATGGTACAAAACGGTGTTGATGCTGACGCTGAGCTGGTCGGCCGCCAGTTTGTAGCTCAGCCCGTGGACGAGGCATTGCACCAGCTGATTTTCCTTCGGCGTCAGTTCAACCCCGGCCTGGGCGGCTGTTTTTCTGGGCGCAAAGTGTTCTACCAGCCGTCGGGCGACGGAAGGGGAGATGGCCGACCGGCCCTGGTGGGTTTCTTCGATGGCTTCCTTGATCCGGGTGAGGGGCGTGCCTTTGGTCAGGTAGCCTGTTGCACCGGCGTAAAAGGCTTTCATCACCGTGTCCGAATCCTCCTGTTGGGAGAGGATGATGACCTCGGTATCGGGCCAGGTTTTCTTCAACCGGGAAATTTCTTTTGCGGACGTCTCGCGTTTCCCGTCAAACTGGTGCAGCACAACATGAAAGCGGGCTTCCTGGCCGGCCTGTTCAAAGAAATGATCGGTTTTGGGAGCATCGAGCGCGCACCGGAATCCGGGTTGGCCGTTGAGAAAGTGCACCAGGTTGCGGCGCAGCGTGTTGTTTTGTTCGATAATGCCTATTGTGATCATGGTGGAGAGGGTTGAATGGGATGAAGGCGCCCGGCCGGTTGTAAGTTCTCCCGCAGACGGCGCCGGATTCAGCGGCATCTGCGGGAGATCGAGGTAAGCCGAAGGGTTTTAGAACCCGTTATTGCTGACCAGGTCTGAAAAGTCGGAAGGCAATCTGGTAACCTTGAATTTGACCAGTATGCTGTTCCAGCCCGGATTGCCGTCGTGGTAGGCGTAGAACTCTTTTGTTATCGTAGCGCCTTCCTGCATATTGCCGATGTCGAAAAGGCCGGTGCTGCCGTAGAGGTTGTCGGAATTATCGGCAAGGTTATCGTCAAACTCGCTGTAATAGGCGGATACGTTGAGCTTGATCGGGGCAAGGGCCCCGTTGGATTCGGGTACCTGAGTGAAATAGACCTTCTTGCCGCCCAGGCTGGAGAATTGGTGGTCGCCGTGGTCAGGACAGAAACACATGGCCGACCAGGGGTCATAGTAGTTGGCCACTACCCACGGCGTGAGCTGAACGGCTGCATTATTACCGACCTGAAAGTAGGCATCAACCCTGCCTTTGAGGCCGCGATTGCCGTCATCATTGGCTTTGACCACCTTGAAGGTCGACATTTCTACGGAGTAGACGACCGGGACGGCCGGGGGTTCGCTGACACTGGCCATCCCCTGCAGGTACTCCTTGATGGCCTGTTCGATATAGGCCTTTTTGGGCGCAAGCTGTGCGGCGGTGGTCGCGTCCTTGAAGATCTTGATGTCGATCAGGTCAGAGATAAGGCCCAGGGTCACTCCCACCGGCGCGGCATCGCCTTCGCTTACCTCCCAGGAATTGTCAAAACCGCCTGTGCCGCCGACCTGGCGATATTTGGATTTTGTGCTCTCCAGCACGCTCCGGGCTTCTTCATTCTGTTCGTAGGCAAAACTCAGCGAGCCTGAGCCGACGTTACTGGAGGCGTACGAATCGGACGAGCCGGTACTTTTACCCTTGCTGTTGAAATTCTCCTTGGAGCCGTTCTTCTGAAGCGCGCTTTTGCTTACCGATGCCTTGACGTCGACACCATACCCCTTCACCTTGCTGTACTGATCGCTGGTCATGATCATGTAGGCCGAACGGTCGCCGCCGTAGACGATGGTTTTGGGGTAATGGGTGCCGTATTTTGGGATGATGATGTTCTTGGCATCTTGTACCGAATTCACTTGCAGGACGTCAAGTTTGAATTTCGAATCCAGCCGGGCTTCCATCGGATCCACATCTACCCCGAACACCTGTTTTTGTTCCCTGGTATAGGTGTATACACTGGTGGAGCTTTTTTCCTCGTTGGAAAAGTTGTTGAAACCCACGTTCAGCGAACCGGACATCCCTTTGGGAAGCGGAAAGTCCGCGCCGACGCTTCCGCTGTAACTGCTGGAAAAGGCGTTGAATCCGTAAGACATATCCACAGAACTGCTGCCGCTGGCTGTACTCAGGCCGTAATAAAGGAAGCCGTATTTGACCAGTTTGTTGCCGATATGGAAGTAATCCACGCCGTTGGCGGGGTCCAGCGCTTCAAAAATCTTGGCTTTGTTGATGGTGCTGACCAGGTCGCGCGGGTTGAGTATGGTCAGGTCAATGCCGACCAGGTTGGGGTAATAATCGGGTACTTCGTAGGTGATCGGTCCTGCCGATTTGTACTCGACGACCGGCAAGTTGCCGTGGATGATGATACCGCCCTTATCCAGGTCTGTGATGAATACCTTGGGGTGCAGGTCGGTCCTGCCGTCGATTTCCACCAGGAACTGGTCGCCGATCTTAACCGGGATATTGACCGTTCCCTGGTTGGTGATGTCGGTTACTTTTGGTCCCTTAGCCGTAGCGGAGGTCTTGTAGATGGTGACGGTTTTGGTGCCGTCATTGACAAACGGCATCATTTTGGCGCCGACGGCCGAGGGAGAAGTTGTCGAAGGTGATGGATCGGGCCCTGTGGTGGTATTGGGCGGGGGCGTACCCGATGTCACGAGGACCTTATATTCGGTACATACGACTTCCTTGCCGCCGTAACCGACGTTGCACCTTCCGGCGCCGGCCCAGGTTTTGCCCGGGTGCCAGGAGCCGTTGGCCACTTTTCCCTGGCAGGGGCAGGTGGTGAGATTGCCGTCGGTGCCGCCGGGGAACACATTGGCCGGAAGCGTATTACCGGACGGGGTCACCCAGGTGAAGTACCCCTGCGGGGCGGTCAGCACCTCATAATCGGTAGCCGCCTTTTCGGCATTACCCCAGCCGAAATTGCATTTTCCGGCGCCGGCCCAGGTTTTTCCGGGATGCCAGGTTCCGTTGAATTTTCCGCGGGCTACGTACAAGGTCATATTGTTTTCCAAACCGCCGATGACAGCATTGGAAGGGATGGGCGCTCCTGCGTTTAATTTTACCCAGTTTTGGGCGTTGATGCCGGAAGCCGTGCACAACAAGATGAAAACAATGAGCTGAAGGATGTGTGTCCGTTTCATTTTTTTAAATGGTTTTTGAATAAATGGATTGCGATAGTGCCAGGCGGCACGGTCATCAGGGCAGGATGATGTTCGGTTGCTGTTATGACTGCCCCGGCAACTGATGCAAATGTGGGGGCCCGACGGACAAAAACAGGCCCACTATTCTGTCAAAAGGTTGGAGTATCCTGTCCGGCAGGTGGAATATCCTGCCAAAAAGGTGGATTATTATTGAAATGCGAATTATTTTATTTTTAAATAATTGATATTCAGTTAATTATAATTTTGTTTGAATTGACTTGGCGGGATGCCGAATTCCTCTGAAAACACCCGGCTGAAGAACTTCGGGTCGTTGAAGCCGGTTTCGTAAGCGACCTCGGAGATGGTCATCTGCCTTTCGGACAAGAGTTGCCGGGCCTTGTTGAGCCGGACGGCGCGCACATACAGCACCAGCGAACGCCCGGTCAGCGCCGTGACCTTGCGGTGGATGCCCGAATGGCTCATGCCCATCATCAGGCAGATGTCGTCAACGGATAATCCGGCGTCGGACAGGCGGCTTTCTATTTTTGATCTCAATTTTTGCAGGAAGAGATCCTCGGGGTCCGGCGCCGCTGCTGTGGGCTTTGGGGCGGTTTCAGCAGCATTCCGGCTCAGATCACCGAATTTGGCTTGCAGTTTCTTCCGGATTTCGAACAGGTTTTGCAGGATAATTTCAAGTTCTTCCTGATGAAAGGGTTTGGCGAGGTAGGCGTCCGCGCCGCGCCGCAGACCGGCGAGCCGGCTTTCCACGTCCGCCTTGGCGGTCAGCAGCACAATGGGGATATGGCTGGTGCGCTCGTCGTTCTTCAAGGTGTCGCACACCTCAAAGCCGTCCTTTTCCGGCATCATTACGTCCGAAATGACCAGGTCCGGAATGGATTCAAGCGCTTTTTCGATCCCCGCACGGCCGTTATAAGCGAAATCCAGGTTGTATTGGCCGTCCAGGCAGGCGGCGAGGTATTCGACTACATCGGGGTTGTCTTCGATCAGGAGTAAATGGGGGGAATTGTGGGGTTGCGGGGTTGTTGATTGGTGTAGTTGTGGCGTTGCGGAAGTGGGGCCCGCATCCTCCCATCCGCGCATCCCGCCAGGTTCGGCCTCATTCCGGACGGGAAGCGTTACCGTGAAAACGGTTCCCGCGCCGGCCCGGCTTTCCGCGGCAATTTCCCCTGACATGGCCCTGACGAGTTCGCGGGTCAGTTCAAGGCCGATGCCGGCGCCTGAGGTCCGGGCATTTCCCTGATTGGAAGCCTGGAAAAAGCGTTCAAAAATGTGGGGTAATTCCGCCTCCGGTATCCCGACGCCGGTATCCGAAACCCTTAATTTCAGCCAGGGCCGGTCTTTGTCGCGGACCAGGTCGGCCGTAAGGGTTACCTTGCCGCCCGACGGCGTGAATTTGATGGCATTGGACAGGAGGTTGTGCACCACCTGCAGGATCCGGTCGGGGTCGTAATCCATGACGATGCCGGACTCGCTGCTTTCCACGCGCAGGAGGATGTTCTGGGCGTTGGCCAGCGAATGGAGGCTTTCGGCGATATACCTCAGGTAGGGCAGGATATCGGCCTGTATGTACTCCATTTTCAGGGAATTGCTCTCCAGTTTGGCCAGGTCAAGGATCTCGTTGATGAGGCGAAGCAGGTTTTCCCCGTTCCGCTTGATCAGCTTGAGCTGGTTTTGCCGGGGTTCGGCTGAATGGGCCTGACGATGGGCGGAAAGTTGGTCGGCAATCCCCAGGATGACCGTCAGCGGGGTGCGGAATTCATGGGTGATATTGGTGAAAAACCGGTTTTTGAACGCCTCCTGCGATTTCAGGTTTTCGGAGCGCTGGTGTTCCATATCCAGGGCGTAGGCCAGCCTGACCTGGCGCAACCGGACCTTGTAGACCAACCAGAACAGGCCGGAGGCTGAAAGGACATAGATCGCCCAGGCCCACCAGGTTTTATACCAGACCTGCAGTACGCGGATCTCTGTGGCGGACTCCTTGGCGCTCCAGGCGCCGTTGGGGTTGGCGCCCCGGATCCTTAGGGTGTAATTCCCGGCCGGGAGGTTGGTATAGCGCAGCGTATTCTGGTTGCCGGCATAGTTCCAGTCGGGGTCGAACCCTTCCAGTTTGTAACTGTATTGATTGAGTTTTGGATTCTGGTAGTCGAGCAGTGCAAAACTCGCCGTGAAGTAAAGGTCCCGGGGGCGCAGAATAAGCGGATTGGCGGGATCGGGGTTCAGCATGTTGACGCTCACCGGAGCGCCTTCGTGCGAATCGTACCTGCTGAATTCCACGAGCACGACCGGTTTGTCACCGGACGGATTACTTTTGGCCATTTCCTTGGGGTCGAAGCAGATGACCCCGTTGAGGGTGCCCAACCAGATTTTGCCGTCTTTACGCTGGAAAAAAGCCTGCGAGTTGAACTCAAAATGAGGCAGGCCGTCGTCGATGTTGAAGATGGCGATTTCCGGGTGTTCCGGCGCTCCGGCGATGACGGACGACAAGGTAATCCGGGCCAGCCCGTTGTTGGTTGGCGCCCAGAGGTAGCCTTCAGCCGGTATGGCGCAATAGACAAGGTCGTCCGGCAATCCGAGCTGCTTGGTAATGGTAAAGGCCTCGCCGGTGGTCTTATTCAGGCGAACCAGTCCGTTGGTCGAACCGCACCATAGGAAATCCCCTTGTTCGTGAATGGATTTGATCTCTTCGGCCTTCAACCCCGGCGTATTGCTTTTGTTGTATTGCCGGATGATTTCCCAGGCGCCGTTTTGCTCCCGAAGCCTGAGGATGCCGTCACGCGTGGCTGCCCACAGGTCGCCGTCGGATGTTTGGTGAAGTTGCCACACAAAGTACTTGTTCTCGGGCGTGATCAGGACCCGCTTTTCCTGTTCAAAATCCATTTTGTAAATCCCTTCGGCGCCTGCAAACCAGATCTCGCCGTTACTGAGCTGTAGGTAGCTCAGGATATGCGGCCCCAGTTTATCGCGCCGGTACCGGGTATAAGCGGCCATCGACCGGTCAAAATAGCCGGGATCGCCGTTGGAGGTAATCCAGATCCTGCCTTGCCGGTCAGTTCCCGAGCCGTACATATGGACGCCGGGCATCGGGATGGCTTTCGCCTTGCCGGGTTGGTCCGGAAAGATCTCAAAGATGGTATCGGGGACGGCCGTGGTGATGATCATCCGGCCGTCTTCACCCTCCAGGATCCCGTAGCAGCTGATCCCGGTTACCGGGCCGCTCATCAGGTCGTACGGCACATCCAGCCAGGATTTGAAACGGTGTTTGCGGTATGTGAGCTTGGTCAACCCGTCAAAAGTAGCAAACCAGCGGATATCGCCCGTTTCCAGGACATCGTATAAATACTTGTACTCCTGGGAACGGTAGGATTCGACGATCTTGCCGGCAGGGTCGATTTTCCTGAGCTGGTCGCCGTAAACATCCCACAGATATCCCGATGGCAGCATGACGGTTTTGGTGTCCGCTCGGTCAATGGGCGGGATCGGATTGTCGGGCGTGTGGTTGAAGCCCAGGAATTCCGGGGTTTCTGAGCCGCGGGCATAATGGAAATAACCGATATTGGTGACCAGCCAGAACGCCCCCTTGCTGTCCTCGCTGACGCCGTAAACGCCGATTCCGGTATGGTCGACATCGGGCGAAATCCCGACAACTTCCGGGTTTTTGCCGGGGCGGGCGATGTACAAATACTCAATGGACCTGAAGGAAATGCTGCCAGAGCGGGTACATTGCATGCCTACCAGGCCTTTATTCGGAATATCGCCCAGGGTTTCCGGCAGGGTATAAACGCCCGTTTGCGGATCGAAGAAACCGATGGCGTCGAAATATTGGATCCAGAACTTGTTGTGGCCGTCAATCCGGTGCCGGAAGACCTCGCTGCGCCTGCCGGTTGCTTCCCATTCCTTTGGCAACGGATAATTAATGAAATGCTGGCCGTCAAAACAGGCCAATCCGCCCTTGTTGAGGGAAAGCCAGATCAACCCGCTGGAATCTACCTGAACACTCCTCACCCAGTGGTCTTCCTGCAGGCCGTTTTGTGCATTGAATTTGTCAATCCGATAGTCCGATTGACCGGAAAGGCAATTACTCCCTAACCCCGTCAGGCAAAGCAGGGAAAGCAGTAGTTTTGTGTTGTACCAGGAATGCCCCCTCATAGTGTTTGCTGCTAAATACTTTAATCGGTACGACGGCAACTCTTGGTGTTTATTTGCGGGCATCATCTGATGCGGTCTTCAACCGGGCGGTATCCGACCTGTCTTGCAGCAAAAATAGCAATTTTGAGGAAATTATTCGTTCCGGAAGAAACCCCGGACGGAACGTTGCGAAGTGCCCAAAAAGCAAACCCGGCAGAATAAACCTGCCGGGTGATTGCCAACTCCCTTTTAAAGATATTTTGATCCGTACCGGTCCTTAACACAGCGTCTCTTAATTGCTCGAGGTATTCATTTGGCCGGCTGCGGGCGCCATGCCCAGTTCATCCCACGACCGGATCTTGAGCAAATTCGTAAAATTGGCGTCGAGGTACTCCTCGCTCATCCGCTCCAGCTCCTTGTTGATGCTGCTGATCACGCCCACCACGTCGAACACCAGATCCAGGATCAGCTTGAGGTCCGTGATCCCGAACCCCACGGTTTGCTGGCCGGTCAGGAGGTTGATCTTGTAAATGACGCTTTCCTGATAGTTGTTCATGGCCATCTCCAACTCGCTGGCTACGAATTGCGTGTACCGGTCGGCATTTTCAGCGATGTATCCGCGGGTTGTCTTATCCAGCAGGTCCTTTTTGACTCCGGAAAGGATCTTGTCGAAAGCCGCGCGACTGCTTTCGTAATTGAACCGGATGCGGTCCACCTCCATTTTGTCATAATTCGGCGAAATGGCCTTGAAATCGGAACCCGTCAATTCGACCAATTCCTTGTATTCCTTGTATTTCTGTACGAATTGCGTGGTCATCAGGGCATCAATGGCTGCCTGCATCTTCTGTTCGCGCTTGCTTTGCGCAAATACGGCCGGCATCGAAACGAGACTGACAAATAACAGGATAAGTGCCTTTTTCATGATCTTTAATTTGATTTTTTGAATGTTCGTTGAATAATCTGCGGCAAAATTAGGGGCATGGGCCGGCCGGAAAAACTGCATGATTATGCGGGCAGCCTTGACCTCGCCCAGTTCAGTCAATTATTGCCGCCCACTTCAAAAACCGGTATATCCTTTACCCTGGCGTATTGTTCCTGCGACAGGTAGGGGTGTTGCGCGCCCTGTTTGCCGGCATCGAGCAGCATCTGCGGAACCCGCCTGGAAATGTACCGGTAGAGTTCGCCGATGGTGAGCGTACGGTCGTCGTCGGTAGGCGAGAACACTCCTTGACCGTCCCGGAAAGGCTCGTTGTGAAATGCCCCGAGGATAGCCTCCGTAAACGCCCCGTTGTTCCAACGCGCATCCTCCCAGCTCGATTCGTCGCTCCGGCACGACGCCAGGGTACTGGCATAAGCCGATCCGTCGCTCAGGCCGATGAGCGCCTTTGACTGCGCATTGTCCTGCCCCTCCGTGCCGACGGTCGTGCCGGAAGCTTCATCCAGGTCAAAGCTGCCGCTGTGGCAGGCATCGATGAATACGAGTTTGCGGCAGGGCAGGGGAGTGAGCTGGTCAATGATGTCCTGGCGGTAATCGATCAGGCTTTTTTCGCCGGTCAGCCCGAAATCCGTCGGGATGATCTTGAATTCGTTGTTGACCGTCTTCCCGTGGGAAGAAACAAAGACCAGCAGCAGGTCCTGTTCGTAGATGGTGTACTGGTATTTGTCCTGCAGGTCGCGGAACGCTTTCCTGACCACGTCGCCGTCGGTCTGGAAAACACCGGACCGGGTCTTGCTGCCGCTCACCAGGGCCGTCATGTATACTTTATCGAACAGTTTGCCGTCCTGTCCGGCAAAACTGGCGGCGAAATCCATGGCGTCGCGTGCGGTGTATTTCAGGTCGTCGTGATCGATCCCGACGGCCAGCACGTGCAGGTTGGGCTTGTTGCTGTATTCCACCCGGATGGCCGGGGTGACGGCCTTTTTCGACCCGTTTTCCGCTACCACCTCAATGGTATTCATTCCCAAAGTCAGCTCGACCTGGTTGACGTATTCATACGTGAAAATATCCCGGGTTTTGCCCTTGTCGGCCAGGTTGGCTTCGCCGGCTTTCTGCCCGACTTTATAGGGTTGTCCGTTCAGCAGGATGGTAAAATGGCTTTTGTTGAGCTTGCGGTCGCTGCGGGTTCTCACCCGGATGGAGACCACGGGCTGTTTGACCTCGACCTGCAGCTCGCGGCCGGGTTTACTGCCGGCTGCCGGCCACATCCATTGAATGTCGAGGTAATCGGACGGCAGGTTGAGGGGCTTCAGCGTGAAACTCAAAGTAGCGGGCTGGGTCCTGGTCCGGCTGGCGTCCGTACAGAATACCTCGAATGCGGCGTCGCCAGGGGCAACCCCTTCCAGGGCTTTGACCGGGATCAACACCCGGCGGGACCGGCCTGGGGCCAGGAAGCCGATCTTCCGGTAACCGGCGAATTGGAGGAACTTGTTCTGCCCGGTTTCCTGAATAACGAGATCGGCGTCGTAGGCATCCTGCCGGCCCTTGTTCTCTACGGTCATGGATAACCACGCTTCCTCTCCCTCTTCCAGTATGCCGTCGCCGTTATCGAGCAGTTGAAGGCCGGATATCGCCAGCTGCGTGGGCACGGTGGTGTTGAAATCGTATTCCCGGTTGAGCCGCATCACCCAGATATCTTCCTCCCGGGCCTCTTCCTGCCGCGAAGCCGTTGTGCCGGCGAGTACGAAACTGCCGTCAGGCAACAGCGCCGCCGCCGTCAGCTCATCGTCGGCTTTGCCCCCGTATTCGTCTGTTTGCCAGATCAGTTTCCCGGCGGAGTCGACCTTGGCGATCAGCGCGTTCGAGGTGTTGGCGCCGATGAGATGGGAAAAGGTATAACCTACTAGGAGCAGACTGCCGTCTGTCGTTTCGGTCATACCGAAGGCACTATCGTTACTTCTGCCCCCGACGGTAGTCTGCCAGACCATCTCCCCGTCAGCGGCGGTTTTTATGAGCCAGGCGTCTTTCATGCCCCGGCCCTCATTTTCCGTATTTGTTTTCGCAAATCCGGAAAGTGCGAAGCCGCCGTCCATGGTTGCGACGATGCCGTTGACTTCCTCATACATGCGGGAGCCGAAAATATGATGGTTGAGCGGTTTGCCGTTTTTATCGATGATGAACAACCAGATGTTTCGGCCGCCTTTTCCCTGGGAGGTCACCCCGGCAATGGCGATATGGCCGTCCTGGGTTTCGGCAACGGCCCGGGCTTCGTCGGCGCCCCGGTTGCCGAAGGTTTGCTGCCAGCGGACCGTGCCGTCCGGATAGGCGCAATACACCCACATGTCGGTCTTGCCTTCGGCCCGCTCAATGGAGCCTACCGCCAGCAAGCCCCCGTCGGCAGTCTGGACGATATCGTTGAATTCCTCATTCCTGTGGAATCCGGCGGTCTTTTGCCAAAGGGTGTCGCCGTTTTCATCGAGCTTTACCAGCCAGCCGTCCGTTTTGCCTGCACCTGAGGAGGTGGTCCGGCCGGCCAGGATGAACCCGCCGTCGAACGTTGGCGCTACCGATTTCAACAGGTCGTTGCCTTTGCCGCCCAGCCGGGTCTCCTTCCGGACCTGCCCGTCGGCGTCCAGCAACATGAACAAGGCGTCCTGCCCGCCGAAAGCCCCCGCCTTATCGCCCTCTGCCGGAGAGGTGGTGGAGGCCGCCACTGCAATCCGGCCCGTATAATCGGCAGCCACATCAAGGGCCCGGTCAGCTTTATTGCCGCCGAAATGTTTTTTCCAGATCAAACCCGGAGCGCGCTGCGCGGAAGCCCCGAAACAAAGAATGATGAACAATAAACCGGTTATTTGGATCTTTTTCATGTTTGCTGAATTTGGATCGGATCAACTAAAATCACTCGTTTTCCAC
This sequence comes from Lewinellaceae bacterium, assembly GCA_020636325.1. Taxonomy (GTDB): domain Bacteria; phylum Bacteroidota; class Bacteroidia; order Chitinophagales; family Saprospiraceae; genus JACJYC01. Next base: position 101,347 of record JACJYC010000010.1, on the reverse strand, counting down.
CTTGACCACGATTGCAACCGCCGTGCCGCCGTCCGGTTTTTCAACCCGGCAGCGCATCATATCCGTTTCATAGCCCGAAGCCTGCACCGGGATCAGGAGGTCGCCGAATGCAATGCGGAGCCGCGCTTCAAAATCGCCCCGGCATTCATCCCGCATGCGGATGAGCCGCTGACGGAAATCCTCGATCCTGACGTTGGAATACAATACGCACAGGTGGTCGGCCAGCAGGTTCTCGCGGGTCAGCACCCGGTCATTGCCGGGAATGACGATTTCTGCGCCGCTGTGGGCTACCATCGCGCCTTCGCCGGCGCCGGCGGCTTCATGGCCGTTCAGATCCTGTTCGAAACGCTGGTTGCGCGGCCAATGGACCTCGGCTTTGTTGTTGCCGTCGAGACTGAACAGGTAGACGTAACTGTCTTTTTTGATGTTCCGGGCTACAACCTGAAACATATCGCCTTCCATCCAGTCTTTTTTGTCCAGTTCGTAAAAAGCGCCCGTCCAATGGGGTGTCGCCTCCTCAAAAAGGTACCGGCCGTTTTCCCGCAAAGGGGTTCCGAAATCGTCGGTGAGCAGCACCCGCACGGCAAAGTCACCGGCCAGGGCAGCCGTCGTCAGTTCGGCGTCCTGGATAGCGCGGTCGGCCTGACGGAGGGATGATTCCGCTTCCTGCCGGGTGAGCTGGGACCGGCGGATCACCTCCCGGGCCTGCTCCATTTTGTTGAGGTTCCCCTGTTCGGTGGCCTCCTGAAGGGCCAGGTCCGCCTTCGACTGCGCCCGGGATGCCGATTCCCTGCGGGCGAGGGCCTGTTGCTGCTGTTCGTAGGCCGCATTTTTACGTTTTTCAATATCCGCCAGCTCCGACGGCGACAACTCCAGCGGCGGCAGGATCAGCTGGATCCCCTGGAAAGCGTATTCCGTAAAGGTTTTATAACTCACCTGGAAATAACCCATATCGCCCCAGGAAGGCCCCCAGCTGTTCATGATCTCAAAAACCCCGAGGGAGTCGTTGTACCCGACCACGCAAAGGGCATGCCCGCCCAGCGGTTTATCGGACGAGCTGCCGCTGGGCTGCCATTTGGAATCCAGCTTGTGCAGCCTCTTGAGGCTTTCCGTGATGTTCATGCCGACCACAACCGGTTTGCCTTCGGCGATACTCCGCTTGCACCGCATGACCGCTGTCCTGGCCGGGGTGTCCTTGTCGAACAGCGCTGCGAAATCCCTGATCAGGTGGTTTTTGGATTGGTTGAACAACTCGGCTTTCGGTTCGCGGTCGCATTCCGTATACGGGAAGTCGAAGTCCGCGCTCCTGCAATCGCCTGTTTGGGTGAGCAGTTGGGCCGCCTTGTGCAGGAAGGCCCCCGACATGCAGCTGCCTTCCTTGACCTGGTTGTAGATGAACAGGGCCGAGAACGCGTTGTCGGTGATCTCCTTGCGGTTGGTGATCCGGCGCTCGAAGGCGCGCTGGGTGGTCATGGCGGCGTACCCCATCGCCCAACCGATGCAGGAGTTGATCCCGCCCTGGTTCTTGGGGTACGGCGTATAGGGGCGCAGGCTGAACCACCTGGGCAGATCGTCCGCCCGCCGGCCGTCATTGGAAAAATCCGGGGTCATTTCCACTTCCCGTGAAAACGCCCCCTGGTCGACCAGCAGCCCGGTACCGAAAACCGTATCCGCCGGTTCCTGCGCCCGGCCCATTCCCGTCGCGAACAGGAATATTGCAACAATCAGGATAGTGCCTTTCATCGCGATTCAATTTTGATGCAAAAAAAGGCCCTTTGAAGCGGCGGGAAAACTGCATGATTATGCGGGAGGGTTGCTGCCCGCCGTCGCTCTTGAGGAGCTATGGCGGACGGCGTTGCTGCCCGCAGCCGCTCTTGGGAGCTATGGCGGATGGCGGTTGCCGCCCGAATGCTACCAATATGGCAACCCTGACAGCCCGCGCGATCCTAAATAATAGGATGTGGGAATATTGGCGCCTACGACGGAGACTATTCAGCATTTTGTGCCAACCGGATTTTTAACATGTTCAACTTGCTAAAAATCAGATCTTTGCGTCTTTGCGTCTTGACGCGAAAACACTGTTTTGAACGGTCTCATACGACGGGAGATGCAACGGAAAATGCGACGGAAAATCTTCCGCCTCTACGGACACCCGACTTATCCTTCGACTACGCTCAGGAGATCCCCACTTACGACTTACAACTTACGACTTACCACTTACGACTTACAACTTACGACTTACAACTTACGACTTACCACTTAAAACGAGCGCCCAGGCATTCGCGGATACCGGCACAGAAAGCAAAAAAAAATCCCCCCGGATCATCCGACCCGGAGGGATTTTTTTTTCGATTCCTCGATTCCTCAATTCCTCAATTCCTCAATTCCTCGATTCCTCAATATCAATACCCCGGATTCTGCTTCAGGACGTCAGCGCCCTGAATGTCGATCTGACCTTGCGGGATCGGGTAGTATTCGTTTTTGCCTGCCGTGAAGTGGGAGCCGCCCAGTGCGTTCACCAGTTTGGCGCCTTCATAGGCCAGGTAGGCGTTGATGTCTTTTTCGGCAACGCCCCAGCGAACGAGGTCGAAGAAACGGTGGCCTTCGCCGGAGAGTTCGAGTTTGCGCTCGAAACGTACAGCCTGGCGGGCAGCGTCCTTATCCGTCCACGGGGTATTGTACAACCCGATCACGTAGTTGGCGGCGTTGGAGCCGTCGGGCATTTTAACCCAGGTAGCCGGGTTGGCGGCCCTTGCGCGAACCTGGTTGACATAACCGCGAGCGGTTTCCAGCGTACCGGCTTCAATTTCAGCTTCGGCAGCCATCAGCAGCACATCGGCAAAGCGAATGAGCACGAAGTTCATGGCCGGGTAACCGCGCGTCCATGAGCTGCCGTCGGTGAGGGAACCTTCCTGCGACTTGTAATAGATGTACTTTTTCGGCGAATAGGGACCTGCATAGGCCTGGTCGCGGATCCAGTCGAAGCCGGGGAAAAGGCCCCAGTCCAGATAGGGAATACCCCTGCGGCCGATCGACCAGTCGAGGCGCGGGTCAACCGTGCCTGCATCCGGCGTGAACGCTTCGCCGGACAGGATGCCCTGGTCGGTCTTCAACTGGTTGGCGCCCTGGTTGTAGCTGCCGTCAAGCAGCGGAAGGCCGTTGGCGTCTACGCGGAAGGAGTTGCCCAGTTCGAAGCTCGGCGCAAAGAAACCGCAGCAGTTGCCGGGACCTGAAGGGCCCGTATTGTAAGGCCAGTTGAGCACCAGGTCCGGGTTGGCGTTATTGGTGCTGCCGGATGCGGCTGCGGCCTGTACGGCAAAGATGGATTCCTTATTGTTCTCGGTCTCGGCGTTGAAGTTGTCGGTGTAATTATCCATCAGCCCGTATTTCAGGCCGTTGGAGGTTTTGCCGTTGGCAATGATGTCCGTGAACAAGGTTTTGGCGTCATTGAACTTGCTCTGGAACATGTAGGTTTTGGCCAGGTAGGTCTTGGCAGCCCAGCTGTTGGCGCGGCCTACGGCGTCCTGTACTTCCGGCAGATTGTCGGCGGCGTATTTGAAGTCGGCTTCAATGTTCGGCCAGATGTCTGCGTCGTTGGTCACGTCTTCCAGGCCTGCGCCGAATTCCATTGTTTCGTCAATGAAGGGCACCTTGTTGTAGGAGATCTTCAGTTGGAAATAATAGTGTGCGCGCAGGAAGCGTGCTTCAGCCGTGATCCGGGTGCGGTCGGCATCCGTCAGGGTAGGGTCGGTCACCTTGGCCAGCTGCTTGAGCACGGCATTGGTGCGGCTGACGCCTTCGTAAAGCCCGTTCCAACGGTCGCCTGGAACCCGGGAGGTCGAGTTCAGTTCGAAACGCTGAACGAAGTTGATGTCGTTAAAGTCACCGGCGTTGGTGCCCTTGTTGGCCTCACCGCCCTGGATGCTGCCGTTGGCCCAGTTGGAAGCGCCGCTGAAGTAGTTGCCGCGGCCGCCCAGCATGCTGTAGGCGCCGATGAGCAGGCCTTCAACCCCTTTTTTGGAATTCAATACCTCCTCGGTCAACTGGCCGGTAGGCGGAATTTCCAGGTAACTGTCCTTACAAGCGCCGACAATGAGAGCCAGTGCAAGAACAAGAACGAATTTATTGATCAAACTTTTCATTTTTTTTCTTTTTAAACGCTGTTTTGATTAGAAACCTACATTCAACCCGACAAGGAAGCTGCGGGTGATCGGGTAGTTGCCGATATCGATACCGAGGTTCGTATCAGCTGCGCCACCTACGCTTGGGTCGAGGCCGTCATACTTGGAAATGGTGAAAACGTTGTTGGTGGACACGTAGATCCTTGCCCGGTTGAAGAAGCCGCCGAACGCGCCGGAAGGCAGGTTGTAGCCCAGGGAAAGGTTCTGCATCCGCAGGTAAGAGCCGTCCTCAACATACCAGGAGTTGGGTTGGGTGTTGGTGCTGAAATTGGAAACGTCTTCAAATATCGGCTGGTCGGTGCCGGTGTTTTGCGGCGTCCAGGAATCCTTGACGCGTGCGCTAACAGCTGCGCCGGAGAAGGACGGGTAAAAGTCCGTATACCATTTCGACATGTTGAAGATCTTGTTGCCGATCGAAGCGTACAGGTAAGTTTGCAAATCAAAGTTCTTATAGGTAAAGGTCAACGTCACGCCACCCAGGAATTTCGGGATCGGGCTGCCGATGAACGTGCGGTCGGCTGCGTCGATCTTGCCGTCGGGAATGCCGGTCAGTTCGCCTTCGTCGTCAAAGCTGTCGATATCCGCAAAGCGGAAACGGCCGGGCGCAGCACCTTCCTGATCGGGCGCGGCAGCTACTTCAGCAGCATCTGCGAACAAGCCTACTACCTGATAGCCGTAGAATGCGGAAATGGAGTATCCGATCTGGTTGCGGATCATCGGCGCGCTCAAACGGTTGGTCGGCGGACGGGCCTCAAAATAGTCCACATTCTCTGCCAAACCGGTGATCTCGTTGTGCAGCCAGGAGCCGGTCAGGTTCACTTCGTAACCCAGGTCGCTCACCTTGCCGCGGTAGATCAATTGCAGGTCCAGGCCCTTGTTCAACATGTTGGCCACGTTGACGGAAGGCGCCGTAGCATAAGAGCCGACCACTTGCGGGATGGGCACCTGGAACAACAGGTCGCGGGTGTCTTTTTTCCACAAGTCAAGGATCAGATCGAGTTTGCCTTTGGCAAAGGTACCGTCCATGCCGATGTTGACTGTCGTAGAGGTTTCCCACTTGGCGTCCGGGTTGCCGATCCGGCTTTTGTAAAAACCTTCGGCTGCGCTGCTGTTGGTGCCGTTGATGTCGTAGGATGCGTTGCCGACACTGGACTCGAACAGGAAGAACTGGTTGTTCGGGTCCACGTTATTGGAGTTGCCCATCTGGCCCCAGCCGCCGCGGATCTTCAGGTCGTTGATGAAAGAAACGCCTTGCATGAACGGCTCGCCGGTGATCCGCCAGGCTGCGGAAACGGCCGGGAACACGCCGTAGCGGTTGTTCTCACCGAAACGGGAGGAACCGTCGCGGCGAATAACGCCGGTTACATAGTACTTGTCGTTGTAGGAGTAGTTGGCCTTACCGAAATAGGAGAAGAAGTTCACACCTTTGGAAAAGCCGGAGTTGACCACGTCGTTACCCACCGTCGACAGGTTGATGTAGTCGGGGTTGGTGGAGAACGGGTTCAGACCGGAGCTGCTGGTGAAGTAGGACAAGCCCGTATTCAGGGCTTCGACACCTGCCAACAGGTCGATGGAGTGGGCGCCGAACTGCCGCTTATAGTTGGCCGTATTCGTAAAGCTGTAGCTGAAACCGTACGAGGAGCTTTCGCCGTAGCCGAAGCTGGCGTTGTTCTCTGAGTTCTCGTATTGCAGGCGGGTGTACGACTTGCTGAAGAAGTTGTTGTACTGGCCGCCGAGGCTGCTCTTCAGGGTCAGGTCGGGCAGCAGGTCCACTTCGATGTAGACGTTACCGAAACCGTTGCCGTTGAAGCCGGAGTTGTTGGCCTGCCCGTCGCGGGAAGCCACCGGGTTACGCGGGTTGTTGAAGCCCTTGGCAGCCGTACCGGCGTATCCGCCGAATTCGTCGTATACCGGGATGATCGGAGGCATCCGGAATGCGGAGAGGATGTCGTTCTCATCCTGGTTGATACCGCGACCGCCGCTGCCGCCGCTCAGGCCGAGAACCTGGCGGTAGGTGAACTGCAGGTTTTCACCGATGCGGACATTCGGGGAAAGATCGAATTCGGTATTGGCGCGGAATGACCGGCGTTTGAATTCGTTGTAGGTCAGGATACCGGATTGGTCCTGATAACTCAGGCCGATATAGTAGCGCGCCTTATCCGATGAGCCCTGGAAACCCAGCGAATGGCGGGTCAGGGGGGCGTTGCGGGTGATGGCGTCGTACCAGTCGGTACCGGCCTTGTTGGCTTTCACAACCTGGTAGATCGCGCCGACGGTCGGGTCGACGTTGTACTTGGCCTTTTCCGCGTTGAGGTCAACTGAACCTGTGATGCCGGAAGCGCCGCCGACGTTGATATAGTCGGGGATGATGGGCGTATTGCCCGTTCCGTACTGCGGGTGGCTGAAGGTAGGCGTGGTGTTGTTCTGGATCGCCTGGTTGCGGATGGCGTTCCAGGTCCACTCGGCCTGTTCGGTCGGATTCAGCATGGTCTGGCCGGTACCCGGGGTAGTTACACCGTAAAGGGCATCGTAGCTGATGGTTAGCGGCTGAGGCTTTTTCTTGCCTTTTTTGGTGGTGTAAACGATCACGCCGTTGGCGGCGCGGGCGCCGTAGATGGAGGCGGAAGCTGCATCCTTCAGGATGGTCGTGGATTCGATGTCATCCGGGGAGAGGAAGTCCGTGGAGCCTACGGGCACACCGTCCACAATGTACAGCGGTTCGTTGCCGCCGAATGCGCCGAAACCGCGGACGCGGACGATGCTGCTGGTGCCGGGTTGCCCGTTCGTGATCACGGTTACGCCGGCTGCCCGTCCCTGCAACTGTTGTTCAACGTTGCCGGAAGGGACTACGGTCAGGTCTTTCGTTTTGATTGTTGACACGGCGCCGGTCGTCTGACGCCTGTTGTCCACAGAATAGCCCGTTACGACGATTTCGTCGAGGCTGATCCCCTGGGACATTTTGATCGCCATCGTGCTCTGGCTGCCTACTGCGATTTCCAGGGTTTCATAACCCGTGTAGGAAACCACCAGTATCGCATCATCACCAGGCACATCCACAGTGAAGTTGCCGTCGAGGTCAGTTACCGTACCCGTGCCGGTTCCTTTGACCTGGACAGTTGCACCGATCAACGGCGTACCATCATCCTCGGTGATGGACCCGCTGACCGTTCGCTGTGCATACGCGCTTGCTCCCAGGAACAAGGTCATAAGCGAAAGGAAAAAAAGTCGTTTCATAAATAGTGATTTGTAAAAAGTTGGTGAATTGAAAAAATTACCTGATCTGGATAAAATTTGGTTAGAGGCAGAAACACGGAATGGCTGATTCGAGGCAAAATCAATAAACCTCCCGGGGTTCGCAGAGGTTTTTGATTCAATTTGGTACAATAGCTGGTTAGGAAATGAATGTAAAGCCGGGAGCAAAATTAGTATTATTTTTATTTTGAATGGATATTTTTATAGAATTTTATTCGGAATTGCAGACCTTTGACCGGGCAACCCGGAGCGGTTGATTGCCAAATAAACCTTTGTCCTTTCCGATAAAACCCTTTCCCCGCACATTGCAGAGGGGCTGCTGTGTACTTGAAATTTATTTTTTGCTTGGTTTACAGGCAGTTGACAAAATAATTGATCCCGGATCAGGACTTTGACGGGTTCGGATCATGAGATTTATCTTGCAATCCAAATTTTGCCTTTCATATTATGAAAAAATTTTACCTGGCGGTCGCAACCATCCTGATCGCAAGCATTTTCGCCTGTCAGAAAAAAGAAACAACACTGCTGGAGCAGCTCGATCCGGCGGAAACCGGCATTCAGTTTGCCAACCGGATCACAGAGAACGATACCTTTAATATCCTCGATTTTGAATTTGTCTACAACGGCGGCGGGGTAGCCGCAGGCGACTTCAACAACGACGGGCTGCAGGACCTCTACTTCACCGGCAATACCGCCGACAACCGGCTCTACATCAATAAAGGGGATTTCAAATTTGAAGACCAGACCGAAACCGCAGGCGTCGCCGGCAAGGGCCGCTGGTGCTCCGGCGTTGCCGCCGTGGATGTGAACGCCGACGGCTGGCTCGACCTTTATGTGTGCGCGACAGTATATGAACCGGGCGCCCGCAGGAAAAACCTCCTGTACATCAACCAGGGCGCCGACGGCCCCGAGGTCAAATTCAGGGAAATGGGCGCCGAATACGGCGTTGCGGATACCACCCATACCACCAATGCCGCCTTTTTCGATTATGACAACGACGGCGACCTGGACCTGTACATCCTCGTAGACGAAATGGACGACGAACGCCTCCCCAACAAATACCGGCCCAAGATCACCGACGGCTCCTCCCGCCGGACCGACCACTTTTACCGCAACGACTGGGATGAAACCCTCGGCCACCCCGTTTTCACCGACGTCTCCAGGGAAGCGGGCATCACCATCGAGGGCTACGGCCTGGGCATAAATATCTGCGACATCAACGCCGACGGCTGGAAAGACGTATACATCACCAACGACTACCTCACCAACGACCTCCTGTGGGTCAACAACGGCGACGGCACCTTCACCGACCGGGCCGCTGAATACCTCAAACATACCTGCTACTCGGCCATGGGCAACGACATCGCCGATGTCAACAACGACGGCCTCCCCGATGTGGTCTCCCTGGATATGATGCCGGAGGACAACTACCGCCGCAAGACCATGCTGCCCCCCAATAACTACATGACCTATGTGAACAACGACAACTTCGGGTACCAATACCAGTTCGGCCGCAATATGCTCCAGCTGAACCAGGGCGTACGCCCCACACCGGACGGCAGCGGCAATGCGACCTTCAGCGACGTCTCCATGCTGTCCGGCATGCCCGCTACCGACTGGAGCTGGTCGGCCCTGCTCGCTGATTTCGACAACGACGGCTTCCGCGACCTGGCCATTACCAACGGCTTCCCCAGGGATGTGACCGACCGCGATTTCATGGACTACCATGTCGAAAGCGGGCAATTTACACCGCACGATATGCTCCTGGATCAGATCCCGGCGGTTAAGATCCACAACTATTTCTTCCGGAATTCCGGGGCTGCAGTGCCCACCTTCATCGATGTATCCAAAGAATGGGGCATTTCAAAACCCTCTTTTTCCAACGGAGCGGCCTATGCCGATCTCGACAACGACGGCGACCTGGACTATATCGTCAACAACATCAACGACAGCGCCTTCGTCTTCCGCAATCAACTGATCGAAACCCGTCCCGAAAACGCCAACTGGCTGAAGGTGAAATTCAAGGGCGGCGCGCGCAACCTCAACGGCCTGGGCGCCAAAGTGGAGGTCCGCCTGCCCGACAACGAGATCAAGGTGGCCGAAAACAGCCCGTACCGGGGTTACCTCTCAACGGTCGAGAATTCCCTGCATTTCGGCCTGGGCAATATGGATAAGGCCGACGAGGTGATCGTGACCTGGGTGGGCGGCAAAAAGCAGCATTTCCGCAACGTGGCCGCCAATACCGTGCTGGAGGCCGACGAATCCCAGGCGATCGATGAACCCGTGCCCATGATCAAAAAAACGCCGCCCGCCTTTACGGACATTACCCGCTACCTGGGCATCGATTTTGTGCACCGCGACAGCAATTTCATCGACTTCAACATCCAGCGCCTGCTCACCCACAAGCTCTCCCAATACGGACCGGCCATTGCGGCCGGGGATGTGAACGGCGACGGGCTGGACGACTTCTATGTCGGCGGATCCCATTTTTACAAAGGGTCGTTTTTTATCCAGCAAAAAACCGAAGGCGCCATCTCCTTCGAACGCCGCGACCTGTTGCCTACGCCTGAAAACGGGGTCAAACTGGAAGAAGAACTGGGCGCCTTGCTGTTTGACGCGGACGGCGACGGCGACAATGACCTCTACCTCGTCAGCGGCGGCAATGAATTCCCGATGAACATCCCGGAAAGCGCCAAATACTACCAGGACCGGCTGTTTGTCAATAACGGCGGCGCTTTTGTACAGGCTGAAAACGCCTTGCCCGACTTCATCAAGAGCGGCTCCTGCATCAAAGCGGCCGACTTTGACCGCGACGGCGACCTAGACCTCTTCATCGGCGGCCGCGTATTGCCCGCTTTTTATCCCATGCCGGTCAGCAGCTATATCCTGCGCAACGATTCCCAAAACGGGACGGTGAAATTTACGGACATCAGCGCCGAAGCAGCCCCCATGCTAAAAGATATCGGCATGGTATGCGACGCCATCTGGACGGACTACGACAACGACGGCTGGGCCGACCTCCTCCTGACCGGCGAATGGATGCCGCTCACCCTGCTCAAAAACCGCAAGGGTAAACTGGAACAGGTTCAAAGTCCTGAACTGGCCAAGGCTACCGGCCTTTGGAACAGTCTCGTCGCCGCCGATTTCGACCTGGACGGCGATATGGACTATGTAGCGGGCAACCTGGGGGAGAACAGCTTTTTCAAGGCCTCCGAAGCGCATCCCATCGGCATTTACGCCGCCGATTTTGACGGCAACCAATCGGTCGACGCCATCCCCACCGCCTGGTTCCCGGACCGGAACGGCCAGATGATCGAATACCCCTATTACCAGCGGATCGATATCGAGAAGCAATTGACCAAGATCAAAGGACTCTTCCCCCGGCACAAGGAATTCGGGGTGGCTTCCATCCAGGAAGTGCTGGCCAAATTTCCGAATGCGAAGCCATTGGCGCTGAAGGCTGCCAACCTCAGGAGCGCTTATATCGAGAACCTGGGCGGCGGTAAGTTCAAGATCAGCCAGCTGCCCCTGGAAGCCCAAACGGCTCCGGTCTACGGCGCACTCGCCGGCGACTTCAACGGCGACGGCAACCCCGACCTGCTGCTGTCCGGCAACGATTTCGGCGGCGAAGTGGGCATGGGCCGCTATGACGCCTTCAACGGCCTGTTGCTGACCGGCGACGGCGCAGGACACTTCATCCCCGTGCCGATGGCAAAGAGCGGGATCTGCATTCCCGGCGACGGCAAGAGCCTGGCAGCGGTCAAGGGCGCCGACGGCAGCCTGTTGGTGGCGGCGGGCCAGAACAAAGGCCGGCTGCAGGTTTACCAATCGGCCCAAAACTGGCAGTCGATCCCGTTGAAACCCATGGATTTCATCGCCATCATCCACCTGAAGGACGGCCGCATCCTCCGCCAGGAAATGAGTTACGGGCAGGGTTATCTTTCGCAGTCGTCCCGCAACCTGTTCATTTCTCCGGAAACGGAAACCGTGGAGCTGATCGACTTTGAAGGGCACTCCCGGACGGTGGGGGCGGTGGATATACAGTGAATTTAGAGGGTGAGAGGGTGAGAGGGTGAGACAGTGAGAGGGTGAGAGAGCCTGGTTTTGAGGTGAAAGAAATACTTAAAATTGAACCATTAAGGCATTAACGGTTCAAAAAAACAACCGAAAGGTTTATGAAATTACTATTTCCGATTATGCTCCTATTGCTGGTGCAAACCCTGTCCGGTCAGGACCTTTCGCTGTACCAGAAGCGGGAATTCACCGGCAAGGACGGCAAGATCATGCCTTACCGCATCCTCTACCCGGAGAACTACGATCAATCGAAAAAGTACCCGTTGGTCCTGCTTTTGCACGGCGGCGGGGAGCGCGGCAACGACAATGAAAAGCAGCTGGTACACGGCGCGAAGCTGTTCCTGCAACCGGAGAACCGGGCCAAATACCCTTGCATCGTCATTGTACCGCAATGCCCCGAGGGCGACTACTGGGCCTCTGTCAAATTCGAACGGACCAAGTACCCGCTTGACCTGGATTTCAATTACGGCTACCCGGTCACCTGGGCGCTGGACCACGCGCTTCAACTCGTGAAGACGATCGCCAAAACGGAGCGGGTGGACAAAAAACGGATCTACATCACGGGGTTGTCCATGGGCGGCATGGGGACGTTCGAGGCCGTTTACCGGAAACCCCGGTTGTTTGCAGCGGCTGCGCCCACCTGCGGGGGCGGCGATGTCAAGGCCTATAACAAAAAAGCCGCGAAGGTCCCCTTCCGGATCTTCCACGGGGATGTGGACGGCGTCATACCGGTCAAACACTCCCGCGAGATGACCGAACGCCTCAAAGCCCTCGGCGCCGACGTGGTCTACACCGAATATCCGGACGTGAACCACAACAGCTGGGAAAAGGCCTATGCCGAGCCCTGGTTGCTGGAGTGGATGTTTGGGTGTAGGAAATGAGGAATTACCACCTCCGCCAAGGCTACGGCGGTCGGAGGAGGAATCGAGGAACTGAGGAATTGTTGATCTGTTGATCTGTTGATATGAGATGACCAAATCAACACGAACACGAAAAGGTAGGTTGAGCGCAGCCGAAGTCAAAAGAGACCGTTCAGAATTTTGTGTCAACAGGATTTTCAGCATGCGCAGCATGTTGGAAATCAAATCTTTGCGTCTTCGCGAGAAAAACACTTTATTTAACGGCCTCAGTCAAAATGATCAAATCACCGAATCACCCTCCGACGGACGCAGACAATCGAATCAATCGAACCAATTGAATCAATCGAACCAATTGAAAAACCTCCGCCGCTCCATCCAACTTCTCCTCCTCGCCGCAATCCCGCTCGTTTTTCAGCATTGCCGGCAGGATAAGACCGACGAAGCCGTCGCGCGCCGTTATTGCGGGAGCTGTCACCTGTTCCCTGAACCGTCGTTGTTGCCGAAGCAGAACTGGGAAAAGGGCGTATTGCCTGCCATGATGCCGCTGCTGGGGCTGATCTATGACCGGAACAACCCTTACGGCAGTTTGTCCATGGATGAGGTGATGTACCTGGAAGGCGCCCATTATTTCCCGGATCAACCCGTGTTGAGTGAATCGGAATGGGAACAGATCAAGGCGTTTTACCAGCAAAATGCGCCCGATTCCCTGCCGCAACCCGAAGGGCGGCAACCCATCCGCGACCTGGAAACCCGGTTCGAATTCAAGCCGGTAACCGGGTTGACCCGGCTGCCCTCCACTACCCTCGTCAAGTACTTTCCGGAAGAAAAGCGGATCGTTACCGGTTTTCAGGACGGGACGGTGCTGATGCTCGACGACCAGTTCCGGCGCCGGGATTCGCTCCGGTTTGCCAGTGCCGTTTCCGATGTCGTGCGGCAGGACGGCCGTTGGTATTTTTCTGAAATGGGCCGGCTCAATCCCAGCGACATCTTCAAGGGCGCCGTCTGGTCGTTTGCCGGCGATTTCACGGATAAGACCCAGCTGACGGACAAGCTGAATCGCCCGGCGGAGATCCAGTGGGCCGACATTACCGGCGACCGGAGACCCGAACTGATCCTCTGCGAATTCGGGCACCAACTGGGCAGCTTTTCCTGGTTTGGAAACGAAGGCCGGGATCGCCACACCCTGATCAACGTACCCGGCGCCCGGACCGCCAAAGTCACCGACCTCGACGGCGACGGCCTGCAGGATCTGGTGGTGCTTTTTGCGCAGGGCAACGAATGCGTCCGCTGGTTCAGGAACGAAGGCGACGGCAATTTTTCCCAACAGGAACTGCTGCGTTTTCCCTCCGTCCACGGCTCCAGCTACCTCGAACTGGCGGACATGAACAACGACGGCTACGACGATATCATCATCGCCAACGGCGACAACGCCGATTACTCGGTGGTTTTCAAGCCCTGGCACGGCGTCACCATTTACCTCAACGACGGCAAAATGCATTTCACCCAGGCCTGGTTCTACCCCATGAACGGCGCCTCCAAGACCCTCACCCGCGACTTCGACGGCGACGGCGACCCAGACATTGCCGCCATGTCCTTCTTCCCCGACCTGCAGCGCGTCCCGGAGGAGAGTTTCCTGTATTTCGAAAATCGGGGCAACCTCCGATTCGACGTCTACGGCTCCCCGAAAACCGCCGTCGGCCGCTGGCTCGTCATGGATGCCGCCGACCTCAATGCCGACGGAAAAGAAGACCTCCTGCTGGGCTCCTGCGTCACGGCCATGCGCCTGGCGGGCACCGAGGTCTACGCCCGGGAGTGGGTGGATGGGAATGTGTCGGTGTTGGGGTTGATCGGCCGGTAGGTTTGGGAGACGATAGGGTTTGCGAAACTTCAAAAGTTTCGTAAACCTGGAAGCCCTGAAACCCACCCCTGAGTATTTTCCCACTACTCAAAATCAGGAATTGACATTTAAAGCTGATGGCGTCTGACGTGTTAGTTAACAGGAGAGCGGAACGGGCTCTAAAAGAAAAGGAAAAGCGGATTGTGAAACCGGCGGTTGCCGAAAGGCTGCTTCTTTAACCTTTCTACTTTAACCTTTAACCTTGTTTAATTGTTATCTTTGGATCCAAACCAGTGCACATGAGTACGCTTCAAAAAATTGAATTGCTGTTGCCCAAAATGACCCGGGAAGAAAAAGCCCTGTTGTTGCAATGGATGGTGAGTGAACTGAGCGGAGTCTTTCCCGGTATTGAAAAGACCCCCGGCGTTTGCGGTGGAGATGCCAGGATTACGCGTACCCGGATCCCTGTTTGGTCGCTGGTCAGTTCTCAAAAAAGCGGAATGAGCGATCAGGAATTGCTCAGTCAATATTCCACCCTGACCGCTGACGACTTGCGGAATGCCTGGAATTATTATCGGGCCAATCGGGAAGAAGTGGAGAACCAGATTCACGAAAATGAGGTGGCTTGAAGATGGCAAGACTTTATTCCAATGAAAATTTTTATCGGGCTGTTTGTGAACACTTGCGAGAGTTGGGCCATGATGTCCCTACTTCTATGGATGCCGGAAACGCCAATCAGAGCATTCCGGATGAAGAAGTTTTAGCTTTTGCTGCCAGGGAAAACAGGGTATTGATCACATTGAACAGAAAAGATTTTATCAAACTCCACCGTAAAACTCCCGAACATGCGGGTATTATTGTATGTACCCATGACCGCGATTTATTGGCTTTAGCTGATCGGATCCATCAAGCCATTCTTCATGAAAATGGCGAATTAGCCAAGAAATTAATAAGAGTTAACAGGACTAATGCTTGAAAATAAGAATTTACC
The DNA here is from genome assembly GCA_020636325.1 of Lewinellaceae bacterium. GTDB lineage: Bacteria > Bacteroidota > Bacteroidia > Chitinophagales > Saprospiraceae > JACJYC01. Next base: position 86,152 of record JACJYC010000010.1, on the reverse strand, counting down.
TCAAAGCCGCCCGCGAATTTCAGGTTTGCGAAACTTCAAAAGTTTCGTAAACCTGGACGACGCAAGCCACCAACCCGCAAGGCCGCTACATGAAAATCTGCAACACCGGCTGAAATCCATTCCACCCATGTTAAAAGGCAGCGCGGAATCGACCGGCACAAAATCGCCCACCCGGAACCATCAGATACCGGCCCTACAGGCCGGAAACCCGATATCCAACCGATAGCTACCGATATGGCGGACCTGACGGCCCGCGCCGGTGTTTTCAATGCAAGGGCGTCCCGAAATCATTAACCTTGGTCTCGCAACCATTAAGCATATTTTTTTTGTAACCCCCACCGGTGCCATTTGGCTGCTTTAACCTTTCCACTTTATCCTTTAACCTTGATATGGCGGACCTGACGGCCCGCGCCGGCGTTTTCAATGCAAGGCAGCCCCAAAATCATTAACCTTGGTCTCGCAACCATTAAGCATGTTTTTTTTGTAACCCCCACCGGTGCCATTAGGCTACTTTAACCTTTCCACTTTATCCTTTAACCTTGATATTGCAGACCTGACGGCCCGCGCCGGCGTTTTCAATGCAAGGGCGTCCCGAAATCATTAACCCTGGTCTCGCAACCATTAAGCATGTTTTTTTTGTAATCCCCACCGGTGCCATTTGGCTACTTTAACCTTTCCACTTTAACCTTTAACCTTAAATTCCCCCCCAATCATACCCCTTAAACCGCACCCGCCACCCCGCCAGATCCTGGCCAAGTACGCTTTCAAGCGCCTTCCGAACACCCCGCATCCCGCCGAAATCGCCCTGGTACCACAACAGCAACCGGGTGGTGTGGGCTTCTTTTTTTTCGGGGTACAGGTCCGTTTCACTTTCCAGGAACGACCGCGCGGCCAGGTCGAGTTGCCCGTCCAGTTTATCCGGCGAGTAGAAGGCGATGGGCGGACAGCTCCGGGCGCCGCAGTTGAGCGCGAAATGGATGCGCGGGTCGATGCGGGCAACGGCCAGCCGGCGGAGCAGTTTTGGGGCAAACGGGTAGGGGAGGTACCCCAACGACCATTTCCAGCGGTTGCGGCGCAGGATGCCGTGCTCGATATCGTCGAGGCTGAAGTCGCGGCCGCCGATGCGGATGGCTTTTTGTTTGAAAATATCGGGTCGCTGCAGGCCTTTCTCGTGGCGTAAGATCAGGAAATACGCGTTGTAGGCGTTGATCCAGAAGGCGAGTTTGCGGGTGTCGTCGCGCAGCGTTTCGGTCAGTTGCCGGAACGGGGTTTCCGCCAGTGCACGCACCAGCGCTTCGGTGGGCCGGCCGGTCTTGGCGGCGTAGAGCAGTTTTTCGGATTGGTCGTTCAGGTTCATAGGGTATTTGTAAGTCTAACAGTCTTCAGTCTTCAGTTGGCAGTCTATCCCCAGGAAAGAACTGCCAACTGCCGACTGCCAACTGCCAACTGATCGCTTATCGCAATAACAGCAACTTCCGCGCCCGCACCCCGTTCACCCGCAGGAAATACATCCCGCGCGGCAAACCGGAAACGTCCAGCCCGGCTTTGCCGGATTCGAACCTGCGCGCGCCCATGACCGGCCTGCCCGTCAGGTCCAGCACCTCTACCGCAATCGGCCCGGCGTTGTCCCATTCCAGGGTCACCTGGTCGGCGGCCGGATTGGGGTATACCTTTAGCCGGGCATGGTCCGCCACTTCCGCTGTCGGCAGGATATTGCTGCAGAAAGTGGAGTCCGGACTGGTTTCGATCCAGCCTTTACCCGACAGGTCCTTGCCGGCGAAACCCGGGAAATCGGCCGGGTACCGGGTCATTTCAAAGGTGATGTTGTCGTTCGGAACCAGCGTAGCGCCCTGTGGGGCGGGCTGACCGTTCTTCAGGGGCACCTTGTATTCCCAGACGATCTCCTGATCCGGGGTCAGCTCAAACGCATAACCCGTACGGCCGACTTGAATGAGGTAGTTGCCGTTTGGCAGGTACTGGATGCTCGACAGGCCGTTGGAGTTCATCAGCGTGGAATCCACCGGGTGTTTGATGGTCTCGTCGTAGGTGACGGGTAAAAAGGCGCCGTCCGACATCGGGTAGTTGCCTTTGTACATGTCGAACGTGTTGGCGATGATGTTGGCAACGGAATAATTCGCGCCGTACCGGTTGTTGAAGACGGCGATCTTGCCGTAATTGGGGTCGAAAATGTCCACATCCGTGATCCAGTGGGCGTTGTGCTGGAAGAACAGCGTCTGCGGGGCCGCTACTCCGTAAACCGCCGGATTGCCCCAGCGGTACATCAGGTCGCCGCCCTTACCGCTGGCGCCGCCGGAATGGCCGGCCGCTTCCTCCGAAGACGTCGACCGGTCAATGATCCAGATCTCGCTGAAGGTCGGTACGCCAAACAGCACCTGGTCCAGATCCGGGTTGTAGTCGACGGCGTTGCCGTGCATCCAGTCCGGATTCCCGTTGCTGGTATCGTAGTTGAAATCGATCAGTTCCGGGTGGTCGGCAATGACGCCGTAGTTGCCCTTCGTCGCGTCAAAATCCTGGATGAGGTGGTCCCAGGTATGCCATTCCCACGTGATGGAATCGTTGGCGGGGTTGATCTCGAACAGGTAATCGGGCCAGATCTCGTTCTGCGGCAGCAGCATGGAGTCGCGGCCGGCCTGGATGGCCTCTTCGCGGGTCTTCTTCTCCCAGGCGATGAGGATGAGGTTGCCGTCGGGTTTGACCACGAAGCTGTGGTGTAAGCGCCGTTCGGCGTTGTTCAGCGTATAGCTCCATTCCACGTTGTTGTCCCAGTCGCGGATCTCGATGGTGGCGCCGCCGCCGCCGGCCCAGATGGGGTCGTTACTGATGTTGTCGGGCCGTATGGCGACTACCAGGCGGCCGTCGGGCAGGAGGGCGACTTTATTGCCCGGGCGCAGGTCCGCGGCCGAGGTCCAGGAGTTGACGATCTCCCCGCAGTTGTCCAGCAGGTAAACCGTCGACTGGTTGTGCGGAAAGATCAGGTTGTATCCGTCGAAGGCCTGTTGCGGTTGGTAGGAAAGCAACCCCACCGTGTTCTGGGCGGCCAATGCGGCTGCCATCAGGAAAAGCGTAGCAGATAGTAAGCGTTTTTTCATATGCGTAAAGTCAGATTAATTGATTTTGATGGCTTTTTGAATAAAAGCACGGTCGCGGGCCTGGTTGAACACCCGGATGATATACAGGCCTGCAGGCCAACCGGCCGTATCGATGGCCGTCAGGTTGCCGGTGGCTGTTTCTGAATGCATAAGGCGGCCGGCGGCGTCAAAGATCGCCATTTGGAGCGGTTGGCCGGTCGTGTTTTCTATCTCCAATTGGTCGCCGAACGGGTTTCCCACCAGTGAAACGCCTGCCAGTTCCCTGGGCTCATTGCCTGTACCGACCGGCCCGCCCGGGTAAAGCGTGCAGCTGTACGGCCATGGACTGAGCTCCACGGGATCGCCCGGCGTCAGGTCGCGGCCGGTGAAAGCCGGGTAATCTTCCCGGTACCGGGTCGCCCGGAAAGTATCGTTCTGATAGGGCGTCTGGCCCTGTTTGACGGGCGAATTGCCGGACACGGGGTTGATGTAATCCCAGACGATCTGCCGGGAACCGGTGATCTCAAAGAAATGCCCTTGTTTGCCGTTACAGATCAGGATATTTCCCTCCGCCAGGGCTTGCGCGCCCGAAATGTTGGCGGAATAAAAACCGGGCGCGGTAAAGGCCCAATCCACCGTATCGGGACCGAAGCGCTGCCCGGGTTCCAGGGTGTAAAGCCCGGATTCCGCAACCGGCGGCGTCCAGATGTCCACCGAGGAGAAATTCCCGCCGGGGCGGCCAAGGCCGTTGTTGAAGACCATGAGCTTGCCGAAATGCGGGTGGGTTTCTTCCAGGATCCAGGTGACGTTGTGGGGGCCCCAAAGCGTTTGGTCGCTTTCGGTACCCCGGTGATAAACAGCCGGATTGCCCCACCGGTAGAGCAGGTCGCCGCCTTTGCCGGAATTGCCGCCGGAATGGCCCGCCGCTTCGGCCGTGGTGGTACTGTGGTCGATGATCCAGACCTCGTGCAGGTGGCGGCTGGTGACCGCGATCTGGTCGAGGATAGGGTTATAATCGATGGCATTGAGGTGGACCCAGTCGACGTTGGTGGAACCGGTCACTTCATTCGGGGCGTTGAGGTCGACCAGTTCAGGGTGGGCCGATATGTCGCCGTAGTTGGCCTTGGCCGGGTCCGCATCCTGGATCAGGTGATCCCACAAATGCCATTCCCATACGGTGTTGATCTGGTTGGCGCCGACCATTTCAATCTCGACGATCTTCTCGGGCCAGAGCCCGCCGCCTGCAACACGGTCAGGAGCCCGTCCGGCGGCAATGGCGGCTTCCATCGACTTCCTTTCCCAGGCGATCAGCAGGATATGGCCGTTGGGCAGGGGTTCGATGTCGTGGTGGAGGTGAAAGTCGTCGCCGGCATAGTCATACGACCAGATCAGGTCGCCGCCCCAGTTGAACAGTTCCAGCCTGCCCGAAAACCCGCCTACGTTGAAATTGCCGCTGATCTCGGCCGTGCGCAGGAGGTTGCCGTTTTCCAGGAGATAGGTCGCAGTATTGGTCGGATAGTTGCTCGTCCAGGTATTCACCACATAACCGCAATTGTCGATGAGGTAGGTGATGCGGCTGTTCGACCACAGCGTATACCCGTTCACCGCCAGCCAGTTGTTGGTCAATAATCCGACCGTTTGCTGTGCGGTTGCCGGTCCGGCGCTCAGGATCAGGCAGAAAAAAAGGAAGCGTTTTATCATATCCGTGCAGTTGACCAGGCAAAAATAACCCGATCGGTCAAAATATGGGAATGATTGGGGCTTTGGCCGCCCGATCGGTCATTTGCCTGACGCCACTAGGCCATGCTGCGCCCAAGCGCGGACAGGATTGGTAAGCTGCCGGCCGGCTGGTCGTACTTACCCAATTGTTTAAATAGATTAGATAAAATTATAATATTTATTAATTAATTGATTTTCATTGCATTAATTGAATCCAATGTTAAGTTTTCGATTTGCAATGAAAACTTAACATTAAATCAATGTAAAAAATTTGTTAACAACCTAATTTTGCACCCAGATCATTCATTTATCCATATACAATCCGAATTTATGAAGAAATTGAGCAATAAACTCCTGGAAAACCATCCGGAACTGGCTGAAATGATGCAGGACCTCAAAGCCAAAAAAACGGCGCTCTCCGAAATCAAAAAGCAAAAAAGCACCCTGGAAGAAGAGGTGAAAACAGCCAAGGTTGAGCTTAAGAAGCAGCTCAAAACCCTGTCAAAAGTGAAGAAAAAGCCGGTTGCCGCCAAGGTGGAAACCCCGGCGCCCGTTGCTAAAAAGAAACCTTCTGCCGCCAGGGCCAAAGCGCCGGCAGCGCGGCCGGGAAGGAAAACGACCAGTGCAAAAGTCGAGGCATGAATCAAATCATATAGCCGAGACTACTATGTGGCTTGACCGGATCCCTGCCCGGGTTGCGCAATGATGGCATTTTTGTCGCAGCCAGGACTTCAGCGCAGGGATCGGTCAACCATATTTGCAGTCATGTTATTTGAAAATTAAACAAATTGCCGACATGACTCAAAAACCACTGCTTGCCGCTTTATTCCTTTTTTCGATCGCTTTCCACGCTTCGGCGCAATTGCCTGAAAAAGCCGAAGACATTTCTCCCCTCCTGATCGGAGAAACCTTCCCCGATGAAAAACTGGTAAACCTCAAGGGAGACGGCGTTTCCATACTGGACCTCGTCAAGGAGAAACCCACCGTCGTCATCTTCTACCGCGGCGGCTGGTGTCCGTTCTGCAACCGCCACCTGGCTGAGATCGGCCAGCGCGAGGAAGAGATCCTGAACCTGGGTTATCAGGTGCTGGCCGTCAGCCCCGACAATGCCGAAAAACTCCGCGAAACAGCCGACAAAAATGAGCTCAAATACCGCCTCTTTTCCGACGAAGGCGGCGCGCTGGCCAAAGCCGTCGGCATCGCCTTTGACGCCCCCGGCATCGTTAAACCCCGGCTGAAAAACTATTCCGACGGCAAAAACACCGGCTACCTGCCCGTTCCGTCGGTCTTCGTCCTCAACACCAAAGGCGAGATCCTCTTCGAATATATCGACCCCAACTACAAACAACGCATCGGCGGAGATTTGCTGCTGGCGGTGCTGACGGCGTTGAAGGGGGAAGGGTGATGCTGCCCGCCGTCGATTGGGGCTTTGGCGGGCGGGGGATGCTGGATGCTTGCTGCTGGCACGCTGAGGCGTGCTGGATGCTGGATGCTGGATGCTGGATGCTTGCTGCTTGAAATCGGATGCTTGATCCTGGTGGTCGCCCGCCGTTGCTATGGTCGATTCAACCCTGAGCGATCATATGCCGGCCCTACAGGCCGGAATCAAATATTCAAACCGCGTGCTACCGATATTGCGGACCTAACGGCCCGCTTTGCCGTTAACCTTGGCCTGGCGGATCTGACGGCCCGCACGGTCGTAATAATAGGATGTGGGAATATTGGCGCATACGATGGAAAATGCGACGGAAAATACGACGGAAAATCTTCCGGCTCTACGGACACCCGACTTACGACTTATCCTTCGACTACGCTCAGGAGATCCCCACTTACAACTTACAACTTACGACTTACAACTTACGACTTACAACTTACGACTTACAACTTACAACTTACCTAATTCTTCCTCACTTCCAAAATCAACGTATCGCTGCTCACGCCGGTAAAAACCCCCAGCCCGTTGTCCACATTGCTGGGCGGCTCGGTGATGGATTGGGAGGTGGCATTTGAGGTTTCGTAGAGCGCTGCGTACTCCGGATTCACCCGGTAAACGATGACCTGGTGGGTGCCGAACTGGCGGATCTCCCGCCGGGGGTCGATGCTGTAATAATCCGTAGTCTCGGGCTTGCTGATGAAGGTGAACCGGCGGTTCATCAGTTCGCCGGTACCGAAGATCTCATTGACATATTCCGGGTTATCTTCTATGTTTTTGACGACCACATAAAAATAATCGCCGTTCGGGTTGCTCCAGGTTACCTCTACCGGGTCGGGCAGGTCGCCGAAATTGCCGGGGAATGAGCCTGCGGAGATCTTGGTCAGGTAGATCTCGTCGGTGGAAATGGCCGCTTCCTGCTTTTCCGGGATGTACGTCTGCGCGCTGATCGTTCGTCCTTCCCATTCAAAGGACAGGGCGTAGGTTTTTCCGCTTTCCACCTTCCAGCCGGGGGCGCTGTAGACCCCGTTGCCGTCGAATTGCAGGACCTGGCTGATCTGATCGTCCGAAAGGGTGATGAGCAGGTCGTTCAGGGTCTGGGTTACGGTATCGGCGTTCGTGTAGGAATTGGACAGCGTCACCAGGATGGAATCCACGGGTTGGCCGGCGTACAGATAACCCTGAATGACCGGGGTGCCGGTTGTCGTGGTGGTAACCGATTCCGGTTCGCAGGCCCAGAAGATCGTCGCGATGAAAAAGAGTAGGTATATGCGCTTCATGATTTTTATTTTAAAGTCCAGTTGAAGAAAAGGCTCGGCGTCAGGCTCAGCAGCGATACGTTGGTTTCCAGCAGTTCGCCTTCCACGATATCGTATTCCTTGTACCAGACATTCCTGCGGTTGTAGAGGTTAAAGATCGACAGGCCCAGGTTGGCTTTCGTCCGGCCCAGGTGAAAATCGTAGGTTGCGGAGATATCGAACCGGTGGTAATCCGGCAGGCGCAGGGCGTTTTTGCCGCTCACCTCGAAGAAGTCGGCCGTACTGCCGTCCAGCAATTGGAGCTGGTAGTAGCCGGTCGGCGCGGTGTAGGGCTTGCCGGTGGCGTAGATGAACGTCGCGCCGAAGGTGAACCGCTCGTTCAGGCGATAATTCCCTACGACCTTCAATTCGTGGGTCTGGTCCTGATTGGCGTAGAAAGGGGCGTCGCCGAAGGCCGCGAAGTTGTATTTGACCTCCGAAAGGGTATAACCGACCCACCCGCTGAGGCGTCCGGTTTTCTTTTGCAGCAACAACTCCATCCCTTTGGCTTTGCCGTCGCCGGTATAGAAGAACTCCTCGTAATTGAGCGTCCGGTCGGGGCCGAATCCCACGGGCACGAACCGGGTGGTATACTCCGTCAGCCCCTCCAGGTCCTTGTAGTAGAATTCCAGGTCGACCAGGTATTTCGGCGTTTCGCATGCCGCGCCTGCGATATAGTGTTCAGCCGAACTGATGGGTGCGCGCTCGTCATCGGCCAGCAACCAGAAATCGCGGCTGCCCTGTTGGATATCCTCCCGGACGACCCGCGTGGCAAACTGGTTGTACAGTCCCCAGGCGCCCTTGAGCTTGAATTTATCGGTCAGCAGCCAGCTCAGCGAGGCCCTCGGTTCAAGGTAAAATTTGCCGGTTACGCCGTAATGGGTGGTTCGCAGACCGCCTTTCAGAATAAGCTTTTCCGCCAGCACCAGGCGATCCTGCAAATAAAATGCGTGGGTCCGGCCTTTGTCCGCCCGGTTCAGGATATCCAGCGTATCATTCTGGGTATACCGGTAGACAATATCCTGGTAGGTGGATTGCAAGCCGAACTCGATCTGGTTGTTCTTCCCGGTTTTCCATTCGTTGTCGAGTTTGAGGGTATAATCCTGGAGGTTGTTGTATTCATAATTGCCGTTGGACACGGTAAAGGACGAATCGGACCGCGTGATGTTCGTGACGTCGCCCCGGTCGCGCTCGCTGTAGTAGTTGGAGTACGACAGGTTGGCGTTGCTGTAAAAGGTATCGCTCCACCGGCGCGACCACTTGCCGCTCGTGCCCCAGTTGCCCCATTTGGTGAGGTCGGTGCTGGTGCGCTGGAAGTTGAAATCGAGGTTTTGGCCGAATCGCCTGAACAGGTTGTCGTCGGCATCGCGGGAATTATCCAGGTTGTCCTGTCCGTTGAACATGCTGAACGACAGGATATCCTTGCTGTTGGGCCGGTAAGTGGCCTTGGCGTTGAGGTCGTAGAAAAAGGAATTGGGCCGCACGTTCTGGCGCGCAAACCCGCCCGGAGGGCCGCCCTGCGGGGCTTCCGGGGTATTCTGGTTGTTCTGGGTAAACGAGTCGAAGAGGTTGCCGTAGAAATTGCTCTGGAAGGACCTGCGACCCGCCACCAGAAAGGACCCTTTTTTCTTGTCGAAAGGCGCCTCCGCAAAGGCGTTGATGCTGAGCAGGCTCAGTCCGAAACCGGTATTGAACTGTTCGGTGTTGCCGTCCTTGCCCGTCAGGTCGACCACACTGGAGATCCGGCCGCCGTACTTGGCATCGAACCCGCCCTTGTACAGCTGCACATCCTTGATGGCATTGGCGTTGAAGGCGCTGAAAAAGCCGAACAGGTGATCGACATGATAGACCGTGAATCCGTCAAACAGCACCAGGTTCTGATCCGGCGTACCGCCCCTGACGTACAACCCCGAGGAACTTTCGTTCGACCCGCTGATACCCGGCAGCAATTGCAGCGACCGGAAAATATCCTTTTCCCCGAAGCTCGGCAGGGTAGCCATAGCCAGCGGAGAAATGGTCATTTTGCTGATCCCGGTTGAAGCCTTCAACAGTTTTTCTTCTTCCTCCGCCACAACCACCACCTCGGCCAGTTGCTGGCTCATATCCTGCATCTCGATCAGCAGTTTTTCCATGTTCATCCCGGGCTGGAGCCGGAAATAGCGGGTGTGGTATCCCAGATAGGTGACCTCCAGGACCGCCGTGTCGCTGGGTATGTCGAATAGGGTGAAATAACCGTCCACATTGGCGCTGGTCCCGTTGGTGGTCCCCCGGACCAGGACATTGGCAAAGGGGAGGGTCTCGCCGGTGTTGGCGTCCTTGATGGTGCCGAACGCGCTGAAGTTGTATTTTTCCGGTTGGAAAGCTGATGCGGCCACTTGCTCTTCCGCTGCGGGGTCATACCGGGAGATAACCACCGACCGGGGCGCTTTGAGCTCATATTTCAACCCGGTCCCTTTCAACAGGAGGGCAAGACCTTCTTTCAGGTACATTTTGCCGGTGGAATAACTTGTGACCCGGATGCCCCTGATGTCCGCTTCATTGAATTCGAACTGGAGCCGGTAATTGATCTTCAGATCCAGAAAAGCCAGGTCGAGGGACAGGTTGTTGTAGGAAAACCTGATCCGGAGGTCGTCCGCCGGCTGGTCCTGAGCCTGAATTTGCGGTTTGAACAGCACAAGCAATAGGGCGGACAGCCACACTGCACGGTGTAGAGTTGACTTCATGAAAGGATGGTAGTGAGTTTAAAAATAGAGAGTAGTCGGAACCTTGGTGTTGAAACAGCGTTTGCGTTGGTCAGTCCTCAGTCCGGCGCACTTCAAAAGGCCGTGAACTGAGAACTGCCAACTGCCGACTGATCAATTGCAGCTTTCGCGCAACGTCTTCAGTTCTTCTTTGCTGTTGACCGTCACAACCGAATCGTCGGCCGTCATGGTCACGTCTATCGGGAAAACGATTTCCGGCCGGCCTTGTACGCCCGGATTGGCCTCATGCCAGTCGTGGGCCAGCGTTTTCAGCGCCTGCTGATCGGCTGCCTCGGCCGTAGTGCCGTCGGGGAATTCGACCGTTACCGGGAAATTGATCTCGAAACAGGGGGTACAGTTGCCGCTGTGGCCGTGCGAACCATGCTGGCCGCCGTGGCCCGGGTGATGCCCGAAATAGTTGCCGCCGCATGCCATGGCCAGCGCCTTCAGCTCTTCCTTGCTGTTCACCGTGATCACCTCACCGTCTTCGTTCAGCAGGTCGATCGGGAAGACGAAAGCGGGCATGGCGTGGACGTCCGGGTTGGCCTCTTTCCAGGCCTTGACCGCCTCGATCAATGCGTCGTAATCGCCAACTTCCGAAACCGTACTGTCCGGAAACTGGATGGAAACCGGAAATACGAGCTCATAACAACCGAAACGACCTAGATTGCCCTCGCCCTGGAGCCGGTAAACGGTTTCGTCGACATAGTCGGTCACATCCGTTGAAGTGGTAGAGGTGTCCTTCTGGCAACCGACGAAAAACGCGCTGAACGGCAGAGAGAGCAATAGGGCATAATTGAACAATCGCTTAAGCATAAATTGAGTTTTTTGGTTAAATAATGGATTGATTGTCAGGGTAAAATATGGTCATCTGGCTTTGATTATCTTGAAGTGAACCGAAAAATCCGCCCGGGAGATCCGCAGGATATAAAGCCCGGCGGGCAAGGCCCCCAGGTCCACCTCGTTGGCGGCGCCCAGGGTTGCGGTTGTGGCCAGTACTTGCCTGCCGGAGGGGTCGTAAAGCGCTACATCGTATGTCGGCGCCGATTCGAATTCCAGCGGATTGCTGATCTCCACCTGAACGGCGTCGGGCGTTGGGTTGGGGTAGACAATAACCTGGGTGCTTGCAATCCTTTTGGTTACCGGAATATCGCACACATCGCTGGTCAGCAATTCCTTCCGCCTGGGGCTGTTGTTCAGTACGGCAATGATCCTGGCCTTCTGATCCTGGGTGAAGACATTCATGCAGGCATCGGTGGTATAGTCCATATAATTCTCGACCATATCGCGCGAACCGCAGGAAACATGGGTGGCGCAATCGTAATTGGGTCCGTCGGCGCCCGGGGTGTCAGCGCAGTAATCGTCCGCGCCGCATCCGCCGTCGCCCCAGATATGCCGCAGCCCCAGCCAGTGCCCGACCTCATGGGTGGCGACCCTGCCCAGGTCATAAGGCGAAACCAGGTTGGGAAAGTTGCCCTTTTCGGAACTGCCGAAATACCGGTAATCGATCACCACGCCGTCAGTAGCCGCCAATCCGCCGTTGTCATTGAGCCCTTCCAGGCCGGATGCCGACGGGAATTGGGCGTAGCCGATGACGTTGTCCCGCCGGGAAGTACCCATGTAAACCGTCCAGATATTGAGGTACCTGGCGGGGTCCCAATAGGTTTTGGGTTTGAGTGCAGACTGGATCTGGTCCATCGTCCATTTCAGCTGGCCGCCGTCCACCCGGTCCACGCCGGGTTCGTCGAGTATGCTGCCGTCCGGTGCAATGGTGGCGGGACAGAAGGTGATGCCGATATCCGCGCCTGCATCCAGGGTATTGTAACCGTTGGTATTGGGCATCCTGTTGAAATCCTCGTTGAGGACTTCGATTTGGGAAAGCACCTGTTCGTAAGGAATATTGGCCCCGCTTCCGGTTTTTTCACCGTAATAAATGACGTGTACGATGACGGGAATGGTCATCGAACTCCGATAGTTCAGCTCCGGTTGCCGGGCGATTCGTTCTGCGATCCATTCTTCAAAATAACCGGCAGTTCCTTCCTGGGGATAGTTGGCTGAAAGGAGGGCTTCAGCAGCGACAAACCCGCACTTCTCCCAGGCTTCCTGGGCTGTTGCCTTCGGCAGGAGGCTGACTGCCGCCAGGAAAAAGGCGCTTACCGGTAAGTGGAAGTTGAATCCCATGATGTATTGGTTGTGTTCGGACAATATTCGTCCAGGGCTGCGCAACTGCTGCGGGCAACCTGAAACGGCACCGGTACGATTTAACTGCTTTTGGTCGGCCAGGAAATAACGGCCTGAAATCCGGGGAAAAAGCTCCGCGGCCGAAACCGCGGAGTACCATGCCCTTTAAGGGTCTCCTCGAAAATGTATCTTATTGATCCTGTTTGAAACCGATCCGAAGCCGGTCTCAAACGCACCTGAATTAAAAATTGTAGCTAAGCCCGGCGCTGATCCCGGCCGTGTATTCCGCGGCTTTGGAGAACGGCGCCAATTGCTTTTTAACCAGCGCGCCGGAAAAAGTGGGCTCCAGGCCGACGCTCAGGTGTTCATTGAGCCGGTATTCAACCCCGGCGCTGAGCACATAATCCGCGGAAAGGGGCTTGCAATCCTCGGGGGCGTCGAATACCCGCCTTTCCCGGGGGGCTTCCTTGAATTTGTCGTTGAGGAAATTCAACCCGGTGATCGCAAGGGATCTGTCGGTCAGGTAATTGACCGCAAACCCGCCGCCGACTGAGAAATTCCAGCGTTTGTAGCCGGTTTGGTATCTCACAGTGAGCGGCACCGAGATGTATTCCAGACCGGTTGTCGTGGTGACTTCCACGTCTACCGGCTCGTCCTCTTCGATCATTTCATTGGGGTTCGCCTGGCTGGTCTTCAGCTCGATCTCGGCTACGCCGCCGGCTGTTTTCAGCATATAGGTGAACTCGTAATCCCCTTGTCCGCCCTGGGGTTCGCGGTCCTTGAATTCCAGGAACGGCCTGTGGGTGGAAGTATATTCGCTTTTCCGGTAGTTCAGGCCGGACTGGAGCGCCCAGTTTTTGTTGACGGCATACCGGACACCGAGCCCGACGCCGTAAGCAACTCCTTTCAGCGTCGGGGCATCCTCAAAAGCCTTATGGTGCCCACCGTGCGTAGGAAAGGGAAAATCATTGTCTACGTCAAGCACCGATTGGCTTGCCGTAAAATGCAGCCCTGCCGACCATTTGCTGCGATTGTTGGATGGGCTTGGAACAGGTGTCGTCGCCGGCTTGTAAGGTTCGGCCCGAAAAGCAACGGCAGGCTCAATCCCCGGCAGGCGATCGGGGAGCGATTCCCGGATTTTAACCGGTCCCGCTCCGGATTTCACCGGCTCGGGGCCGGCTTCGGCGATCGCTTCCGGCAAAATGGTTTTTGGGGTATTTGGAGCAACCGGGTTGCCGGTCTTGTTTAAAGCCGGGATCTCAGATTTTTTTTTGAGGACCGGATCGGTATTGTTTTCATTCCTTTTTCCGGGATCGACAGCAGCGCGATCGTGCCCGGACAGGGTGTTTTCCGTTTCCAGCGAGTAGGTATTGCGCCGGTCACGCACATCGGCGGATTCCCCGGTTGCAGGCTGATCCGCAGGATCGCCGTCCGGGCGCAGGATCAGTTGTTTCTCCAGCGCTTCCAGTTGAGCGGTATTCTCTTCGATGCCTTGTTCCAGGCGGTCGAGCTGACGGTTGTAATAGATATGCTGGAAAGCGATGACCCCGAGCAGGAGCGCTGCCGCCGCGCTGAGGCCGAAACGCCAGAGGGGCTTCAACGCGGGCCTGGGGACGGCAGCCAGGTCGGTGTTGATCCGGTCCCACAGGTCGTCCGGCGGATTCTCCGAATACTGGTCAAAGGATTTCCGCAGAAATTCCTCCATCCCTTCTTCGTGTAGATTTTTTTCCATAAAACGGTTATTTCTTCCATTGGTGAAAAGGGGTGGAGTTGCCGGCGATCGTAGGCAACTCCCCGTCCCGATACCAAAAACAGTTAATCAGTTAAACTCTTGTCCAACATATCCTTTAAATACTTTTTTGCCCGGTTCAGCTGAGATTTGGACGTCCCTTCCGAAATGCCGATCTCCCTGGCGATCTGGGCGTGGGTATACCCTTCCAGAATGTACAGGTTGAGCACGGTCCGGAACCCCGACGGCATTTTCTGCATCAATTGAAGGACCCGTTTGACCAGTTCCTCCGAAAAAAATCCGTCATCTGCCATTTCCTCAACTTCTTCGTACCCTTTGAACTCTTCAAAGGAGAAAGCGCGTTTTTTGGTCTTGATATGTTGAAGCGCAACGTTCAGGATCACCTTTCGGATCCATCCTTCCAGGCTGCCGTCCCCCCGGTAGCGGGGAAGGTCCCGGAAAACTTTCACGAACCCTTCCTGCAGCATGTCCTCGGCGTCCTCGCGGTTGTCGGCATAACGCAGGCAAAGAACAAACATCTTGCCCTTGAAGTGCTCGTACAATTGCCGTTGTGCGAGCCGGTCGCCGCGTTTACAAGCTTCGAGGATCCCGGTCATAGCTGTCAATTCGCGAATGTTCTCGTTCATTTCAGTTACATTTACTTAGGTTGCAGGATAGCCCGGAGGGTTGCATGAGAACGGAAAAAATATTTTGAAAAAGATGGCCGGATCGGAGAATGAGGTGAAGGGTCAGGGAAATGAGGTGAATGCAGGCCGGAGGTTGATCTGAGGATCTGTTGATTTGCCGCCTTCGCCGAGGCTACGGCCGCCGGAGGTTGATTTGGGGATGTTGATTCGAGTCAATTGAGGAATTGAGGAATTGAGGAATCGAGGAATTGAGGAACCGAGGAATCGAACAATCGGAACAATCGAACATTCGAATCAATTAATCTATTTTTGCAAAAAATCGCCAACTTTGAACATGGAAGAAACAATGCTCCGCAGCCGCGGCTGGTTCGGTCGCAGCGGGAAAGACGGATTCATCTATCGCGCCTGGATGAAAAACCAGGGCATCCCCGCCGAAGATTTTGACGGCAAGCCCGTGATCGGGATCTGCAATACCTGGTCGGAGCTAACGCCCTGCAACGCCCATTTCCGCGAGCTGGCCGACGCCGTTCGCCGGGGCGTCCTTGAAGCGGGCGGTTTTCCAGTGGAATTCCCCGTCATGTCGCTGGGCGAAACGCTGATCAAGCCTACCGCCATGCTGTACCGCAACCTGGTGAGCATGGACGTGGAGGAATCCATCCGGGCCAACCCGGTCGACGGGGTCGTGCTGCTCTGCGGCTGCGACAAAACGACGCCCGCCCTCGTGATGGGCGCCTGCAGCGTCAACCTGCCTTCCATTGTCGTTTCAGGCGGTCCCATGCTCACGGGCCGGTTCAAGGGCAAAAGCATCGGCACTTCCGATGTCTGGCGGTTCAACGAAGCCTATCGCAAGGGCGAACTGAGCCAGGAGGAATTCATCGAAGCCGAAGCGAGCATGTGCCGCAGCCAGGGCCACTGCGCGGTCATGGGAACCGCCTCCACAATGGCCTGCATGGTGGAGTCCCTCGGCCTTTCGCTGCCGGGCAACGCCGCCATTCCCGCCGCCGACTCGCGCCGCAAGGTAATGGCCCGCCTTTCCGGCCGCCGGATCGTGGACATGGTCCGCGAAGACCTCAAATTGTCGGATGTCCTGACCCGGGAAGCCTTTGAAAATGCCATAATGGCCAATGCTGCTATCGGCGGGTCCACCAATTTTGTACTGCACCTGCTCGCCATTGCCGGCCGGATCGGCGTCGACCTGAAGCTGGACGATTTTGACCCGATCTCCTCCAGGATACCGCTGGTGGCCAACCTGCAACCCTCCGGCGCCTACTTTATGGAGGATATGTATTATGCCGGCGGCCTGCCTGCGGTCATGAAGGAACTGACCGGCTTCCTGCACGCCGGTTGCATCACCGTAAACGGCAAAACGGTCGGGCAAAATGCCGAAAAGGCCGAATGCTACAACCGCGACGTCATCGCTACCGTGGAAAAACCGTTCAACCCGCAATCCGGGATCTGGATCCTCAAAGGCAACCTCTGCGAACATGGCGCCGTGATCAAGCCGTCGGCCGCTACGCCGGCTTTAATGCAGCATCGCGGAAAAGCCGTCGTCTTTGAAGATATCGAGGATTACAAGGCCCGCGTCGACCTGCCGGACCTGGATGTGGATGAGAATTCCATTCTGGTGCTGAAGAATGTCGGCCCCAAGGGGTATCCCGGCATGCCGGAAGTGGGCAATATGAGCCTGCCCAAGAAACTCCTGCAAAAAGGCGTGACGGATATGGTGCGCATCTCCGACGGCCGGATGAGCGGTACCGGATTCGGCACGGTTGTCCTGCACGTATCCCCCGAAGCGGCTGAAGGCGGAGCGCTCGCCGTTGTCCGCGACGGCGATTACATCACGCTGGATGTCCCCAACCGGGTCCTGCGCCTGGAAGTGTCGGATGAAGAACTGGAAGCCCGCCGGAAGGCCTGGCAAACCCGGGTCAGTTATGCCGACCGGGGCTACGTCCACCTGTATCAGCAGCACGTCGAACAGGCTCACCTCGGCGCCGACCTGGATTTCCTGAAAGGCAGTTCAGGCAGCTCCGTGGTTCGGGATTCGCATTGATTGTATTTGAAGGCACCGAGAACCAGGGAGTCGAAGAGTCGAATCAGTTCCCCGATTCCTCAATTCCTCAATTCCTCAATTCCTCATACCCCAATGGCACCTTTCCAACAAAAAACAGCCGTCATCACCGGCGCGGGCCAGGGCATCGGCTTCGAGATCGCCCGCCAACTGGCGCTGGGCGGCGCAACCGTGATCCTGAACGACCTGGAACCGGCCCTCGCCCGGTCAGCTGCCGAAGCCGTCAAGCGGGAAGGGGGCGTTGGTTACGCCTTCCCCGGCGACGCCTCAGATGTGGGCTTTATCCGGGAAATGGTGGATTTTGCCGCAGAAAAAACCGGCGCCATTCATGTGGCGATCGCCAATGCGGGGATCACCCTGTTCGGCCCTTTCCTGGATTTTCAGCCGGAATCACTTCGCAAGGTCATGGACCTCAACCTGGGCGGCAGTTTTTTCCTGGCGCAGGCCGCCGCCCGGCAAATGGTCAGGCAGGAAACCGGCGGGAGCATCCTGCTGATGTCGTCCGTCACCGGTCATCTTGCGCACAACAACCTGGTGGCCTACGGCATGACTAAAGCCGCCCTCGAAATGATGGCCCGCGGGCTGGTCGCCGAGCTGTCGCCGCACAGCATCCGGATCAACGCCCTCGCGCCCGGCGCCACCCTGACCGAACGCACCCTCGAAGACCGGGATTACCGGCAAACCTGGTCGGCCATTACCCCGTTGGGCAAGCCGGCTACGGTGAATGACATCGCACAGGCCGCCTTGTTCCTGGTTTCCGATGTTGCAGGCCATATCACCGGGCAAACCCTGGTGGTCGACGGCGGGTGGACGGTGATGGGCGTGCAGCCGGGAGGGGGGTGATGTGATGCAAAATGTAAAAGGTGTAATGCAAAATTCAAAAGTGCCGATACGGGTAGAATCGGCCCTGCAACCGGAGGCAATCCGACCTTTTACATTCCCCTTTTAAATTTTGCATTTTAAATTTTACATTTCTTTCACCGGCTTTCCGTTTCCTTCTTTTTAGCTTTTTCCAGCTTCCTGAAATACCGCCTGAACAGGAAATTCTGCTTGAGCGCCTCCATGTTCTCGCTGAATGCCGCGGTACCCTTTTCCACATTTTCAAGTGTCGTATGCAGCCGGTAGGTCAGCAGGGAATCCCGTAGCAGGGCATTGGCCGGCCCCTGACCGTACTGAAGGTTCTCATTGACCATTTTGGCAGCCTCATCGATATGGAGCACCAACCGGTCGGCGCTCTCCTCTACTTCGCTGATTTTCTGAACGGCAACCCGGAGGTCGCCGGCGAGGGCGGTATCCGTCAGCAGGGTGGCCAGCGCGCCTTCTCCTTCGTAAGCCAGGGAAAGCGTACCTGAAGCCTGGGACATCAGGTCGGAAGCTTTTGCAGTAGCACGGCGCAGGTTCTCTGCCGAGGCCTTGAGGTCAGCGGACATGGTCCGGTCATTCAACAGTTCGGATAGTTGGGCGCTGGTGTTGATGCGATGGACAACCTCCCGCAATTCCGCCGTGATCACCGCGATATTCTCATTGGTGCGCGACAGGGTTTGCAGCATGTTTTCTGTGCTGACCTCTTTGCGGGAAGCCAATTGGTCACCGCTTACGGCAAAAGGCGCTTCGCCTTTTCCGGGGGAGATATTGACAACCCGGTTGCCGACCAATCCATCCGTACCCAGGGCCGCGACGGCATTCCTGCGGATGATGTCGCGCATTTTCCGGTCGATGCTCATGGCGACCTCTATGACCGTATCGTTGAGAATGTCAACCCCGGTAACGCTGCCGACATCGATACCCGCATACCGGACGTTGTTGCCGGTCACCAACCCGTTGACCTCTTCGAAATGGGTCTTCAATTCGAATCCGACCCCGAACAGATTTCGGTTTTTACCCAGTATGTACAAAGACAAGATGAGCAGAAAAAGCCCGGTGAGGACAAAAATGCCCAACTTTACGGTATTGAAGGCCTGGTTTTGCATCGGTATTCGGTTTAACTAAAAAACGGACTGATCCTTTCATCCGAAGAGGATCTCAGCCCTTCAAAATCGCCGGTAACATGGCAATGACCGTCGATCAGCATGGCGATCCGGTCGGCGGTCAGTTTTACGCATTTCAGGTCATGGGTGATGATCAGGGAAGAAGTTCCGAATTTTCCCCGGATGGCGTTGATCAGGTTGATGATCTCCAGGCTGGTGATGGGGTCCAGCCCGGTCGTGGGTTCATCATACAGGATGATCTCCGGTTTGAGGATCAGCGTGCGGGCCAGCGCGATCCTTTTGCGCATCCCGCCGGACAGTTCCGCCGGCATCATGTCTACAGCATGTTCCAGCCCTACATTGCGCAAAGCTTCCATAACCATATGGTTGACCTCAGCCGGCGCCAGCCGAAAAGAATGCCTGCGCAGCGGGAATTCCAGGTTGTCCCTTACGGTCATGGAATCGTATAATGCATTGCTCTGGAACAGAAAGCCGATCTTGACCCGGATATCGTCCAGCTCCTCCCGATTCAGGTTCAGCATATTTTGACCCAGTACCTCGATATTGCCCTCATCGGGGCGGATCAGGCCGATAATGCACTTGATCAGTACGGATTTTCCGGACCCGGATTTGCCCAAAACAGCCAAATTCTCCCCCCGGTGCAGTACGAGATCAAAATGATCCAGCACCCTGTTTGTTCCGAAAGTCTTGCTCAGGCCCCGGATTGAGATCACACTTTCGTTCAAATCGTCAGTTCTTTTCATCAATCGTACAGGTTCATCAGGTCCGTTATCTGCACCACGACAAGGTCGAGGATAAATATCATGACGGAGGAGACCACGACCGCCGAATTGGCGGCGCGCCCGACCCCTTCCGTACCTTTATCTGTAAAATAGCCTTTGAAACACCCGATGATACCTACTGCAAAACCGAAGAAGAAGGTTTTGATGACTGCCGGGATAATATCGGCAACGACCAGGCTGTCGAACACCTGGCGAAAGAACAGGATGAAAGTGGTCCTTTCATAGATGTTATTTCCCAGATAGGAACCGTACAGGGATATCGAATCGGAAATGATGACGAGGATCGGGAGCATGACCATGGAAGCGGCCGTACGGGTCACCACCAGATATTTGAAAGGATTTGTACCGGAAACCTCCATCGCATCGATCTGTTCGGTGACCTTCATGGAGCCCAGTTCAGCGCCTATGCTCGACCCGATCTTGCCGGCGAAGATCAGGGCCGTCAGTACGGGGCCGACCTCCCTCACGATCGCGATCCCCACCATCGAAGGGATCAGCGATTCCACGCCGTAATAGATCATCGAAGGGTGCAATTGCATCGTCAGGACCAATCCCATAATAAAGGCCGTCAATCCGGTCAACGGCAGGGATTTGTACCCGATCACGAAACATTGCCGGATAAATTCCCGGAATTCGTAACGCGGCCTCAGCCATTCGCGCCAGAAGCGGGCGGCAAACCGGCTCAATTCACCGATTTCCTGGAGGAAAACCCCGGAGTTTTTTGAAATGATCATCACGGCATTCCATTTTGACAGGCCGGGCATTCTGTACAAATTTAAAGGAAAGGCCGTTGGGATGCGATGAGATAAATCATTGTCCACGAAGATTTAGAATAGCTTGCCGGCAATGAAAACAGCGCGCCCGGATGTTCAAAAATTCCCTACCTTGCAGGGCATGTCCAGAATCCAGTCCATCGATGTCTTCCGCGGGTTTACCATTTTCATGATGGTATTTGTCAATGACCTCGCCGGCGTTTCGGGTATTCCGCAATGGATGAAGCATATGCCGGCCGACGCCGATGCGATGACCTTTGTCGACGTGGTTTTCCCGGCCTTCCTTTTTATTGTCGGAATGTCCATTCCCCTGGCGATCAGGGCCCGGGAGGCGCACGGCGATTCCATCCGGGCGATCCTCCTTCATGTCGCCATCCGGACGGCCGGGTTGGTGCTGTTGGGCGTGTTCATGGTCAACGGCGAGGAGATGAACCGCGAAGCCAACCTGCTGGCGCCCCGGTTGTGGGAATTTCTGCTGTACGTCGCCATCATTTTGATCTGGAACCGGTATCCGAAGGCGGAAAATAACCGGAAATACCTGTGGTGGGGGCTGCGCATTGCCGGGTTTGTCATTCTGTTCGTCTTGTGGCAAACCTTCCGGAAAGGGGAAACCGGCGCATTGACCGGCATGACCCACAGTTGGTGGGGCATCCTGGGGCTGATCGGCTGGGCGTATCTTTTGGCGGTACTGGCCTACCTGTTGTTCCGGGAAAACCCGACAGCGATCGCTGCCGTACTGGCCCTGTTCATCATCATGACGCTTGGGTTGCGGTCGGAAAATATCCACCTGCCGGCTTTTTTAGGTTGGCTCAAGGGGCAAACCGGCCACCTGGTGCACGCTTCCCTCACCATTGCCGGCATGCTGCTCGCAATCCTGTTTACGGATAAAACCCCGGCCGACACCCCGCGGAAACGCATCATCTGGATGGTGGCCGTCGGTATCTTTGCCTTGCTGGCCGGTTATTTCCTGCGTCCGCTGCACGGCATTTCCAAGATCCACGCCACCCCGAGCTGGGCGCTGTTTTCCATAACCATCTGCTGCTTTATTTTCCCGCTGATCTACTGGCTGGTCGATGTGAAGGGCGTTTCAAAATGGGCAACATTCCTGGAGCCCGCCGGCAAGAACCCGCTGCTGACCTATATCCTGCCCGCCCTGTTCTTTTCCATCGTCGGTTATAGCTGGATGCCCGAAGTGCTCAGTTCCGGCGGCCCCGGTATTGTGAAATCGGTGGTGTTTGCGTTGTTTATCCTGTGGCTGGCGGCCCTGCTCACGCGTTTGAGGATCCGGCTGCAGTTGTAGGTTGTGGTCAATCGGATGTTAAACTGATCAATGGTTCGATGTCTTCAAGAAGATTGGGCAAGTGAACCGTTACAATTTTCCAAATTATAATATCGCTAAGTTCATAATATTCGTGGATCAAAATGTGGCGTGTTTTTTCAATTTTACTCCATTCAATATGAGCGTGGGCTGTTTTGAATTCGCTTGACAGATGATAGACCGCTTCCCCAATTATTTCAATTTGTCTTATTGTTGCGGCATAAGTTTTGGCATCGGTAATAAATTGATCAAAATCTGAATCACTTATAAACGCTATAGCCAATTGAGCAGCATCCCGGATATGCAAAAGACGCAAATGATCGGAAGGCTTATTCCCTCTCATAAATTAGGATTTTCTCTGCATCCACTTTTGGCTGGATATATTTAGAGAGTTTAGAAGCAAAGTCTACTTTCTTATTTAATAGTTGCTGCACATTTTCCCACATATCAAAAAATTCCCATGCAGTTTCGATTTTGGCTGCATCCAACTCGACATAGAGATCAACGTCTGAGTTTTCATCAGCTTCTCCCCGGGCGTAAGAGCCAAAAAGATAAACCTTTTTTACCGGCTTATCGGTAAAAAATAACTTTAAACTGCTTAATTGCTGTTTGGTAAGTTGCAATTTAAATAAGTTTCCTCAAAATTAAGGATTATTATCCAACCTCCCAAATCCGATTGGTTATACGCTATCCCTCTGCACATTTTATCCAGCAGTGTGCCCTCACCTCCCCATCTCCTCCAACGCCGCCACAAACCGGTCCAATTCTTTGGTGGTCGTATACACATTCGGCGTAATGCGGCAGCCCTGCACCCCGGCCCCGTCGATGGCGACCGTCCAGATCCGGTATTTGTCCAGCAGGGTTTTGGCCATATCGGCGGGTTTCATGCCTTTGACCCCGACATTGGCGATGCCGCAGGCCCGGTGCGATTCGGCCGGCGTGTTCACTTCGATGTTCGGGAGGTTGCGCACCCGGCTCGTCCAGTATTCCTGGATATAACGCAGGCGGGCCTCCTTGCGGTCGGCGCCGATCATGAGGTGAAAATCAAGGGCATCGTTGATGGCCAGGTCGGTATGCACAGGGTGGGTGCCCGTGTGGTTGAGCTTCCAGATATGGTCGTCGCCGTGCCCGAAATCGGCGAACAGCGGCCACAAACCTTTGATCTTTTCCTTTTTGACGTAGAGCATACCGGCGCCGAGCGGCACGCTGAGCCATTTATGCAGGCTTGTGCCATAGTAGTCGCAATCCAGGTCGGGGATCCTGAAATCGATATGGGCGAAAGCGTGGGCGCCGTCGACCATGACCTCACAGCCCTTGCTGTGCGCCATATCGCAGATCTTGCGGATGGGCAGGATATGGCCCGTGATGTTGATCATATGGCAGACCATCAGGAGCCTGGTTTTGGGGGTGATAGCGGAGGCGTACAGGTCGACGATCTCCTCATCCGATTTCGGATGTTTGGGCACGGAGACCTTTCTGATCACCACCCCGTACCGTTCCTGCATCTGGCGGAACATCTCCTGCATGGAGAAATAGTCCTGTTCGGCAAACACCGCCTCGTCCCCGGCTTTCCAACGGACGCCGCCGATCACGGTATCCAGCGATTCGGTGGTATTGCGGGTGATGATGACCTCGTCGGGGCTGACGCCGGCCAATTCAGCCAGCCGGGCCTGAGCCGAGCGCTTATTGTCCCATTGGACGGTGCGCATATACCACGATCCCTGATAGTTGACCTCCCGCAGGTGTTCGATATAGCGTTCGAGGGTATGTCGCGGCATGAAGCAGTAATAGCCGTTTTCCAGGTTGATATAATCCGGTTTGAGGCGGTACTCGCTCCGGATCTCGGCCCAGAAGTCTTCGTTTCGGGCCAGCGTTTCCGGACTTTGGTCTTCACCGGCTGCCAGGATCTTTTCAATGTTCTTGATGGCGGTATCTGAAAAAAGGCCTGCGCCGGCCAGGAGTTTAAGGAACTGCCGCTTTTCCACGGTGGTCATTTTTAACAGGTTAGCAAACGGGTTGGATCTAACAAATGTAAGATTAATTGGAATTTAACCTTGCTTTAATTTGCAGTTCATCTTTGGTTTGGACTTTTGCCACCGTAATTAGAAAAGACTTCTTGCTGTCATCTTCTCTTATTTTTTTCTAATCTTTCCTGCAATCTAAAGTCGCTTTCTGATCAGCGTTCTACCGCCCGGTACAGCGCTGATGCTTTTTTTATGGAGAGGTATTCGCATAGCTGACTGAGCATTCATTAGGACAAATCTCTCGATTGGTTATCTGGAATATTGGATCATTAACCCGGCCGAAAAAATTGTACTGATTTATATACTGGATAAAAATGGCACTTTCACCGGACTTGCCCCCTTGAGCGATGAAGACAACCTGCAATCCTCCGTTTTCCCGGAATTAAAAATAGCGTTGAAAGAGATTTTATCGTAATTCCGCCTCTTTATTCTATTCATACCGCAACGACTCGATCGGGTCGAGACGAGCCGCCTTCAGCGCCGGATACAGCCCGGATACCAGCCCTACGATCATGCAGGTAATGACCGCTACCGTGATCCAGAGCCAGGGAAAGAGGAAGTTGCCGCCCATCAGAATGGTGACGATATTGCCGACGAGTACGCCGAGCACAATGCCCAGCAGACCGCCCAACTGGCAAACCACAACGGCTTCGGTGAGGAATTGGATGAGAATGGCCTTCCGGGTAGCCCCGAGCGCCTTGCAAATGCCGACCTCGCGGGTCCGCTCCGTTACACTGACGAGCATGATGTTCATCAGGCCGATGGCGGCGCCCAGCAGGGTGATCATGCCGATGCCGATGGCGGCCATCCGGAAATAGAAGGTATTTTCCTTGATGATGCTGATCAGGCCGTCGCTTTTGGTGATCTCGAAGTCGTTGTCCTCGAATGCCGTAAGGCCGCGCACGTTGCGCAGCACCATGGTCGCGTGCCCGATGGCCTGGTCCATTTGCGTGGCGTCATTCACGGCAACCATCAGCTGATAATTGGTGCGCGAAGTGCCGTAATAGCGCTTTCCGGTTTGGAGGGGAATGAGGATGCGGCGGTCGGAGCTTTCGTTCATGCTGGAGCCCTTGGATTTCAGCACGCCGACGACCTTGAGCTTGATATTGCCCGCCGAAATGATCTGGTTGATGGCTTTTTCCGGCTTGTCGTTGAAGAGATCTTTTGCGATCTGGGATGCGAGGATGGTGATATAACCGCCGTTGAGCGCTTCGCGGCCTGAGAAGTTCCGGCCGGCTTCGAGTTCGTATCCGCGGGCTTCCAGATAGTTTTCATCTATGCCGACCATCCCGATATTGGGGTTGGTTTTTTTGTCGTTATACTTGATGACCGTATTGCCGGTACACCAGATGGCGATGGCTGTCCGGCTCGGAAAATCGAAACGCTCCTTGAAATCGGATACCTGATCGAAAGTGAGCGGTTCGCCCCGTTTGATCTGCCGGCCGTCCCGCCGGCCGTGGATGTTGGCGCCCTTGGGGTCGATGTCGATAGTATTGGCCCCGAGATAGGAGAGGTTATTGCTCAGGGAATAGATGGCGCTGTCGATAGCCGTCAGGATGCCGACCAGGGCCATGATGCCGAATGCAATGATCAACAGGGTCAGGACAGCCCTGAGCAGGTTGGCTCTGACAGATCGCAATGCCAGTGAGATGTTTTCAAGCAAATTCATAACCCAAAAGCGCTTTATCCGGCTAATATAGGTATTTTTGCCCCGCCGCCCGGTTTTCTTCGATTAGTCGGGGAGAATTATAGACCAAATTCAATCGACCACGCCGCGGCGTGGCGAATCAATCGAAAAATCGAATCAATCGAATCAATAAAAAAGCTCCAGCCCGCCAAACATACAGAGAAAACCCTTCCGTACAACCAAACCGTATACCCAAAACCGGTGATAATATGCAACGACCGATTTACTTTCTGGTGATTTGTTTTATGTTGTGTTCATTCGCCGTCCAGGCTCAACCCGGCTCCAAAACGGCGGGCGAATTGGCTACGGCGCACTTCAACGAAGGGGAAGACCTGCTGCTGAACCGAAAATACGAACAGGCCCTGCGCAGTTTCGAAAAAGCCATCAAGCTGCAGCCCGGCATGCTGGCCGCTCAACGCGCTGCGGGGTATTGCAGTTATTTTCTGCGGTCTTACGACAAGGCCCTCAACTACTTTCTGAAGGTCGTGGAGACCGACTCCATGTTCTCCCGCATCATCTACTTTCAGGTTGCCGACGCCTATTACAAGTTGGGCAAACCTCAATTGGCCCTTCAGTATTTTGAAAAGTTCAAGGCGCTTCAGGCCGTGGCCCTCTCCGAATTCGGTTTTCAGGCCGAAAAAGAGGTCAAAATGGAAGTGGACTGCCTTTGGCGGCTGTCCGCCAATATCCAGGCCTGCAAGGTCTCCATGGATTCCCTGAAATTTCTCAATATCACCGAGGTGCGCAATCTAGGCCCCCGGATAAATACCCGGCACGACGACTATTTCCCCTTCCTGACCAACGACCAGAAAAAGCTCTTTTATACCCAGCACAGGAACCAGCCGGAAAAGGAAGAGGACCTGTTTTACAGTGAAAAAGAGGACGGCGAATGGCAGAGCAGTACCCCGTTCAAAGGCCTGAATACGCCCAGTTTTGAAGGCATGAGCACCTTTATCCGCGACGGAAGGCGGCTTTATTATACCGCTTGCGGCCGCGAAAATGTGCTGGGCCCCTGCGACATCTGGGAAGCCCTCGTGAACGGCGAAGAGGTGACCGGGGCCGGCCCCGTCAAAGGCGTGCTCAATTCGGAGAACTGGGATTCCCAGGCGGCCGTCAATTGCGACGGGACGGTCATTTATTTCTCGAGCAACCGGGCGGGCGGCCTGGGCGGCACCGACATCTGGCGCAGCGAAAAACGACCCGACGGCTCCTGGTCGCAACCTGTCAACCTCGGCGTCAAGATCAATACGCCCGAGAATGAGGAAGCGCCTTTTATCAGCAACGACGGCAAAACCCTGTACTTCTCTTCCGAAGGGCACCTGGGGCTCGGCGATCAGGATATCTTCATGAGCTGGCTGGATGTCCGGACCAACCAGTGGAGCACGCCGGTCAACCTGGGGCCCCCGGTCAATTCACCCTTCCGCGAACTGGGCCTTTTCCTCACCGCCGACGGCAAAACCGGCTATTTCGCCTCCGACCGGCCGGGCGGACAAGGGCAGCTGGATATCTATAATTTTGACCTTTCCGACAAACTGTTCGGCGATCCGATCACCTACGTCGAAGGATTCGTCCGGGATTCCATCCTGCTCATCGGCGTCAAAACGGATGTGGCGGTCAATGGCAAGCCGGCCTTCAGGACCGACGATAACGGCCGGTTTTTCATGTGCGTCGGCGCCGACGAAACGCTCGATTTCGGCATTACCCAGAAGGGGTATTTTCCCTATCACAATGAGTTCGTTGTACCAGAGTGGAGCAACAAGACGTTCTATACCATTGAGATGCTGCTCCGGCCGACCCTGACCTTTACCAACGCCCCCGAAGAACCCAAAAAAGAAAAAGAACCGGTGGAGCCGCCCACGCCCAAAGGCGTAAAAGTGAATTATCAGCACACGGCCTTTTTTCAGTTTGACGACCACACCCTGACCCCCTCAGAAGCCGACAAACTGGAATCCTTTCTGGGGGCCCTGAAAAACAAGAAGATCCTTAAAGTCGAAATTATCGGATTTGCCGATGATATCGGTACGGACGTCTACAACCTCCGCATTTCCGAGGAACGGGCCAAAGAGGTCGCCCTGGCGCTGGTCCGCAATAATATCGTGATCGACCAGATCTACCTCCAGGGCCGGGGCGAGATCAAGAACGACGACCCCAAGGCCATGAACCGCCGGGTGGAGGTGCGGATTACGGCCATGGAGTGAAGTTGTAAGTCGTAAGTCCTCAGTCGTAAGTCGTAAGTCCTCAGTCGTAAGTCGTAAGTGGCCAGTATGGAAGACTTACGACTTATCACTTACGACTTACGACTAAAATCAACAGAATGAGAAAAGCTGCAATATACCTGTCTGTTTTGATCGCCTGTCTGGTCAGCCTCTCTTTGCGTCCGCCGGGCGGGGAGCGGGAAGCTTACCGGAATTACTATGTCGGCGCCTATTATTTCAACGAAGGCGATACGGGAGCGGCGACCCGGCATTTCAAAAGGGCCTATGAAGCCGTGCCCGATGAATTCAATTTTGCCCTGGCGTACGCCTTGTCGCTTGGCCGGTCCGGATCGGGGGACGAAGCGTTGAACGTACTCCAGCGGGGGGCTGCCGCCATGACGGCCGCTCCCGACCCGGAAAACCGGCAAAGGCTCGCCTTCCGGTATATGGTGACCGGCCTGATCTATACCTACACAAGCCGGTTCGACCAGGCCATTCCCCAGCTCAGGCAGGCCTTTGAAGCGCAAAAAGCCCTGGGACGCCCCAGGCTGCTGTCCATTATTTCCAATACGCTGGGGTACGCCACCTTCATGAACCAGGGCAAGAATGCCCACCTGAGCCGGGATCAACCCGAGCACCTGCACATCCACAAGCGCGATATGGAGCGCAGTGTCGACTTTTTCGCGGGCGCGCTGGAATACGACGGCTCCAACGCGGCGGCGCGCGGAAATTACAAGATGCTTTGCGACTCCCTGGGCATCCCGATGCGGGAATTCCCCGAAACGGCGGCGCACGATGAGACTTCCGGCGCCGGTTATGCGGACATCCCGGCCAATATCTACCAGCTGCTGGACTTCTCGGTTTATGACGAGGTGGTATTCCTGTTGGATATATCAGGCTCGATGGTCATGGAAAAAGTCGCCTGCGTCGACAAGGACCGGTTCAAGGTCATGAAGGAAACGGCGCTTTATCTGCTCAAAAGGATCCCGGAATCGACCAGCCTGGGGATCGGCACCATCGGCGGGGATTGCGGCACGGTGCCCAAGCTCTGGCACCCGGTCGGGGAGTTGAACCGGACGGACTTTCGTTTTGCCCTCGACTTTCTGGCCCCCGACGGCACGACGCCGTTGTTGAACATCCTGGTGGACTCGCCTTCCCTGTTCTCCGCCAATGATTCCTTGCGCAAGGCCATTTTTCTCATCTCTGACGGGGCCAATATCTGCAAGATCAGGGGCCTGGACATCTGCGATTGGGCCGACGGCCTGACCGGTAAAAATATCACCATTCAGATCCTGACTTTTCTCAATGCCGACCTGACCAACACCAATGCCTTTGCGGAATATACCTGCCTGGCGGAAAATACTTACGGCAAAGTCTTCTACATCGATGCCAATCGTTGCAATGTCAAGCCCTTTGCGTTCAACCTGGTGGAAACCTGCCTGTTCAAGCTGCCGGAAATCCATAAGGTCAACTGTTGGGGCAGCAATGTAGATTTATGGGCGATTTTCAAGGAATAACCATTTGGAAAACTGACTTTATTGTAAAAAAGGTTTGACTTTCGGCTGTTATGGGTGTTAATTGGGGAGTTTGATCTGGATGCTGCCACGCTGAGGCGTGGTGGATACTGGATACTGGATACTGGATACTGGATGCTGGATGCTGCCACGCTGAGGCGTGGTGGATGCTGGTGGCGACTTACGGCTTAACTTCGGCCTCCGGACGACAAAGTCTTCGTCCCAGGGCTGACGGCGTCGGCTGCGCACAGTTACCAGACTTACAACTTAGACTTTATGTCTTATACGGCGAAAAGTTTTCGTCGCTTCAAATTAAAAGGTATGAAAAAAAACTTAACACTTGAGTCTTTTGATCAACCTGAATTGGTTTTGGATGAGACCCGTCAAAATCAGGTCAAAGGGGGCTTTGATGTCCGGAAGCCGCGCCTGAACCTGGAGAGTTCACCCGGCTCGCGCATTACCTGGGATGGCATTGACATCCGCAGGGTGCGTTCAATCAACGGGCTCAGTCATTATTTCAGCATTCGGGGGGGTAATGTCACGCATGACATTAATCCCTGAATGTTATTGAGGAATTGAGGAACTGAGGAACTGAGGAATTGAGGAATTGAAGAACTGAAGAAGCAATTCCTCGATTCTTCATTTTTCGTATTCGCTTAGTGATTTGTAAAACGGCTGGTTTCTGATCTTGCTGTCCACCCAGGCCAGCAGGTGAAAGGGTCTTGTGAGCAATTTGCGGGCCTGAGGCGATGAAGCCGCCAGCCGTTTATATTCTTCTCCCAATTTTTCAAACGCCATCCTTTCCGTTTTGGCGGATCCCGCTTCAATGGCTTCCTTGATGCCTTCGATGAATTTCTGTTCAACCTGATGCAGGCTGTTCCGTTTTTTCAGAAAGCGGTAAGTGGAACGCAGCAGTGAATCCAACAATACGGAATTGCCCAGTTCGTAATGGATGACCAGGTTGAGGATGCGGGCGAGGGCTTGCAGGTCCTGCCGCTCAATGCCCTTGTCCGATTGCAGCCATTGGTTGAGAAAGGAAAGGGCCCGGTCAAAATCACCCGCGCCGAAACAAATGTAGAAATAGGTATAAAAGAAGGCCTGCCGGTCGAAAAAAGCGGGGTTGAACTTTTCCTTTTCCTGGAGGTGGTTGTCGAGCGCCCGCATGCCTTCCTGAAAGTCGGCTTGCTGGATGCAGAGGGCAAATTTGATCTGGTAGTACTGTCGGTGGATCTTCAATTCGTCATCCGGGGTGTTGGGTTTGAGCCGGCGAAGCTTTTCCAGGCTTTCTTCCAATTCGGCAATCCGGTTGAGTTCGCCGCAACTGCGCATGAAATTGCTGAGCGCCGAGATATACTCCGAAACATCTTCTTCCAGGAAATGCCGGTTGGATTCCATCAGGTCGAGCAGGTCTTTGCCGGTCCGGTAGAACGCCTTTTGCTCGCCGCCCGCATAATGCATCAGGGATTGGAGGCGCAGGGACAATACGCTTGAGGTGTAGGACGTCAACGTCGCAGTCTCCGGCAAATCGAGGTTTTCCTTCCATTTCAGCAGGCGTTGCCGCGCGGATTGCCCGGGTGCGGGGTCCTGACGTATGATGGCCCACAATTCGAAGAACAGGTTGCGCAGGCGGGTACACAGGTGGAGCTCCCGGTAGGCCTCGGTTTCCTCTTTTGAGATCCTGGATAATTCTGCCGCCAGGAAGGCTACATCCATGTTGGCATAAGCCAGTTGTTTTTCCCAGTTCAGGATTTCCAGCAAGGCAGTATACTGTTCGAATTGGATGGCCACCCGCCGCGCTTTGGCCAGTTGGTCGACAGCCTCCGCAAAACGCGATCGCCGGTACAGCACCCTGACGTGTTGCAGATACCCCTTGATCCGGAAATCGACGGAAGCGTGTTCGTCGTATCGCTGCAGGCTTTGCAGGATCAGATCGTAGAGGTAGGCCTTCAGTTCGGAGTACTTCCGGCTTTGGATGTTTTCGCCGGGATACACCAATTCCTGAAGGGCGTAATCGTCAAAAACGTCCTGTTTTTCCATGGCGTCAAACAGGAGGTTGTACTTGTTGTCCCCTTCACGGGCATACAGCTTGAAATGGCGCTTTTCCGTTCCGGTCAGGGAATGGATGAGATCATAAAGTCGGGCGGAGGGTGTTTTGGCCATATTTGGTTGACACGGTTGTAGGGTGATGGGTTTATTTTTGTTGATGCGTTTATTTTTGTTGATAGGTTTATTTTGTTGATGGGTTTATTTTTGTTGATGCGTTGATTTGGCTTGCCGCGCGACACGCGTAGCTGATCCGAAGGCGATCGTTTTCAACAGATCAACAAATCAACAATCCTTTCCAGAAAAACAAATTTGCAAAAAGTATTTGGAGGAGACCCTAATTCGGGCATGTAATTTGGTGTTGTAATCGTAGATCGGAAACCTGACTTTTGATTTTTTTCTGCCAATTTCCGGGAATTCCCTACTTTAGTTCCACCCTTTAAAACCGTTGCGTTTTGCATTCACCCTTTTACATCTTGCATTACCGATGACCTTTCTGTCCGCAAACTGGCTGATCGCCCTGATGGGCCGCCTCCACCCGCTGATGGTCCACTTCCCGATCGGGTTGCTGGCCGGGGCCCTGCTGTTGGAAAGCTGGAACCGGTGGCGGAAAAGAAAACCGGATTACAGCGGTATGGTCTACCTTGGGGCTGCCACGGCGATCCTGTCGGCGGTGATGGGGCTGATGCTTCGCCAGACGGAGGATTACGCCGGCGGGCTCATCGACCAGCACCAATGGGCCGGATATATAACGACTGTTTTGTCCTGCATATCGGCCTGGCTTTACCGCAGGCAGCATCGCTTTGCATACCTGAGCCTGATCGTTACCGGCCTCAGTCTGGCGGTCACAGGCCATTTGGGCGCCAGCCTGACCCACGGCGCCGATTACCTCTCTTCGGTGCTGCCGGGCAGCGGTAAAGACCACGGAGGTTCAGGTCAACTGCAGGCCTTCCTGGCGGTTGCCCAGGGCGATTCCCTGCCGCAGGACCAGCTCGACCGGCTCAACCTGGAGGTGCGGGCCATCTTCGCGCACAACTGCTACCAATGCCACAGTACCGAAAAGCGCAAGGGCGGATTGGCGCTCGATTCAAAAGAAGGGGTTTTTGCGGGTGGGGAGGATGGCCCGATCCTGATCGCGGGTAAGGCCGCTGAGAGCGAGGTCATCCGCCGGTTGGAATTGCCCCGCTCCGATGAGGATGCCATGCCGCCCAAAGGCAAGGTGCTGCAAGCCGATGAGATCAAACTGATCCGCCTGTGGATCGACCGGGGCGCGCATTGGGCCGACCGGGAACTGAAAGTGTTCCGGGAGGCGGAGATGGCCCTGAAGCAACCGCAATTGCCGGAGACTCCGGCGGATATCACTCATCCCGTCGACAAGTTTGTCCATGTTTATTTTGAAGAAAATGACCTGGACTGGCCCGATGTGATCGACGACCGCCAATTCATGCGCCGGGCTTATCTGGACATTATCGGGCTTCTGCCGGAACCTGCTGCGGTGGAACAATTCCTGGCCGACCGGTCGGACAACAAGCGGGAACAACTCATCAAACGGCTGCTCGACGATCAGGACGGTTACACCCTCCATTGGCTCAGCTTCTGGAATGACCTGCTGCGCAACGACTATTCGGGTACCGGCTACATCACCGGCGGGCGCAGGCAGATCTCGGATTGGCTTTACCGCTCCCTGTACGAAAACAAGCCTTATGACCGGATGGCGGCAGAACTGATCAATCCGGAACCTGAATCGGAAGGTTTTATCAAAGGGATCAAATGGCGCGGAGAGGTCAATGCCAGCCAGCGCACCGAATTGCAGGCTGCCCAGAACATCTCGCAGTCCCTGTTGGGGCTGAATCTCAAATGCGCCTCCTGCCACAACAGCTTCGTGAACAACCTCACCCTCGACCAATCCTACGGGTTCGCCAATATCTTCTCTGAAACTCCGCTGGAGATCTACCGCTGCGACAAACCTACCGGACGGATGGCCAAAACGGCATTCCTGTACCCGGAACTGGGGCAGGTGGCGGCTGACAGCCTCAAAGATCGCCTGCGGCAATTGGCCGAAGTGATCGTACAGCCCGCCGACGGCAGGCTGTACCGGACCCTCGTCAACCGGTTTTGGGACCGGCTTTTCGGCCGCGGGATCGTGGCGCCTGCGGATGAAATGGACAATATTCCCTGGAGTCAGGATCTGCTGGACTGGCTGGCTGCCGACTTCATTGACAGCGGTTACGACTTCCGGAAGCTGCTGCTCCGGATCATGACTTCGCGGGCCTACCAGTTGCCGGCGGTATCGTACCCCTCGCCGGAGTACCTGTTATCCGAAAAATTCGTATTCCGGGGGCCTGCCATACGCCGCCTCACAGCCGAGCAATTTGTGGATGCGCTGGCCCGGGTGGCGGCGCCTGCCTACTTCGGCGTGGCCTTCGACCCCAGCGGCGGAAAAATGCCGGCCAACTGGATCTGGCACGAAGAGATCGAACTGGATCGCCGGGTGTTGCCCAAGCCGGGAACCCGGTTCTTCCGAAGGTCCTTTTCGCTGGAACAGGCCTCAAAACTGAAATCGGCTGAGGCCCTGATCACGGCTGACCACGCTTATGCCTGTTATCTGAACGGCCGGCAGGTCGGGACGGGAGAAGATTGGCGCAAGGTCCACCGGCTGACCATTCCCGTCGATTTGTTTGCCGAAGAGAACCTCCTGGCGGTTGCCGGGATCAATGACGGCGAGATCCCCAATCCGGCGGGGCTGTTGTTTTCCATGCGGCTGACCTTTGAAAACGGCGCGACCCAATTGATTTACTCGGACAGCGATTGGAAGACCTCTGCCGATACCCTGCAGCAAAACTGGACCGCTCCGGCATTTGACGATGCGGCCTGGCCCCGGGCCTGGAATGCCGGAAACGGGCAGAACAGTTATTGGGGTAAATTGCCGGGTTTCGCCTTCGATGCGGATACTGCCGCCCTGCCGTTTGTGCGGGCCGCGCTGGTGCGCCAGGACGAATTCATGAAAACGCTGGGGCGCCCGGTGCGGGAGATCGTCACCACCCGCCGGGATGCGGAACCGACCCTGTTGCAATCCCTGCTCCTGACCAACAGCGCGTTTTTCCACGAGGATATCGCCCGTGCCAGCGCCGATTTATTGGCCGCAACAGGCGACGATCCGGCACAATTGCTGGACCGGTTGTACCTCAAAGCCTTTGGCCGTACCCCGAGCCGGAAGGAAAAGAAATTGCTGCTGAAAAACTGGGATGAGGAAAAGCCGCAGGAGGCCCTGGAAGACATTATCTGGGCGGTGGTGCTGCTGCCGGAGTTTCAGTTGATTTGAATTTAGTGGTAAGTTGTAAGTTGTAAGTCGTAAGTCGTAAGTCATAAGTCGTAAGTTGTAAGTGGTAAGTCGTAAGTGGTAGGTGACGATGGCAGGTAGCACTTGGTTTCAATATTGGGTTCCCGGCCTGTAGGGCCGGAATATGATTACTTGGGGCCGGCAACATCAGCGTCGGTTGATTCCAGGCCGCCCCTCTAAATATGAATAGAATGGGTTTCAACCGGCGTTGTAAATCTTCATATGCCGGCCCTACAGGCCGGTGGCTTACATCGTTGCCGGGGTGCTACAGATATGGCGATCCTAACGGACCGCTGTACCGGGCAGTTCAATCAGGGGGAAAGGCATCGGTATTGCGAATCCAAATCGCAGAAGTCCATTTTTGTTACGCGAATGGGCCGCCGATATTCATTAGTGGCGCAGGTGAATTTTACATCACTTCATTCATAAGATGTAGAATGGCCGTGGGTATAACCATAAAATCATTCAACCAGAAAGCCATAATTGACAGGATGAATGGTGGAACTTAGATTTTACAATTTAGGAAAACATAAGCGAAAATGAACGACCAGTCCCATACCCGTCGGGAGTTTCTCCGGAAGATGCAGCAGGCCGGGCTTGCCGCGATGGCAGCCGGGTTGCCTACCGTACCGTTTCTGGCGTCTTGTGCGCGCAAGGATCGGATCGCTGCCACGGCCGATTCGGTGATCCTGCTGTGGATGGCGGGCGGCATGTGCCATACCGAGACGTTCGACCCCAAAACCTATACGCCCTATCAGGTGGGGATGGAAAGCAAGCAGGTGCTCAGCACGTTTCCATCCATTCCGACCGCCGTGGACGGCTTATCGTTTTCGGAAGGCTTGTCGGAGATTGGAAGCGTGATGGACCGCGGGACCATTATCCGCTCCTACCGGGCGGCCGACCTGGGGCATATTCTGCACACCCGCCACCAGTTCCACTGGCATACCTGTTATGAGCCGCCGCAATCCGTACAGCCGCCCCATATCGGCGCCTGGATCGCCAGGGAGTTGGGGCCGGTCAATCCCGTTATTCCGCCTTTTATCGATATCGGGCAGCGATTCACGGTCGGAGAAGGGGAGGAGTTGAAGGCTTTCCACTCGGCGGGCTTCCTGGGGACGGAGTTCGGGCCGTTTTCCATTCCGGATCCGTCGCAGGGACTCGACAGCGTGAAGCCCCCGCCCGGGATGGATCTCGGGCGGTTTGAACGCCGTAACCGACTGTATAAGGAGCTGGTCAAAAAGAGCCCGTTCGGGGAATACGGCAGTTCGTACCAGCAGGAATCCCTGATGCAGGCCATGGAGCGGGCTTACCGGCTGCTGAAATCGCCGGATGCCGCCGCTTTCGACCTGCACCAGGAGCCCAGGGAAGTGTATGATCGTTACAACACCGGGCGGTTCGGGCTGGGTTGTCTGCTTGCCCGGCGTCTGGTGGAGCGCGGCGCCCGGTTCATCAGCGTTACCACGGAATATGAGCCGTTTCTGGGGTGGGATACGCATGAGAACGGTCATTCCCGTTTGGTGGACATGAAAGCCCAGATCGACCGGCCCGTGGCGCTGTTGATCCGCGACCTGGAGGAACGGGGCTTGCTGGACCGCACGATGGTCATTCTGGCCAGCGAATTCAGCCGGGACATGCTGGTGGAAGGCCGCCCCGGGTTGAAGGTACTGGATCAGGTAGACGTACCCGACCGGGTGGAAAGTCCGAAGCATTACGGCATGCACCGCCATTTCACCGACGGCTGCTCCATGCTGTTGTGGGGCGGCGGCGTCAAAAAAGGCTTCGTTTACGGCGAAACGGCCGACGAGCGTCCCTTCAAGGCCGTTACGGAGCCCGTGTACATCAATCAGATCCACCAGACGGTCTACCACGCGCTCGGCATTCCGCCGGATACCCATTACGAGGTCGAGCAGCGGCCGGTTTATACCACGCCGGACGGGGAAGGGAAGGTTTTGGGGGAGATTTTGGGGTGACTAATCATTGATGGTTGATGGTTGATGATTGATGATTGTTGATTGTTGATATGGGGAAACCGACTATACTTTACCGGCAGGACAGGCACGGCCATTTAAAATCCACGATCATGTAATGATCAATCATCAATTGAAATAAAGTAACTCTATGAAAAACACCCTGCTGCTTATTTTACCGGCGCTGATCGCCATATCCTGTGCGCCAAAGGACCGGCCGGAACCCGCCCCCTTGCTGGGTACCTGGAAATTGCTTACCGGCACGACCATCAACGGCCGGGACACCTCGACGGTGGACTATACCCAGGGTCAGGAGATGATCAAGATCATTACGCCCACCCATTTTGCTTTTATGCGGCACGACCTGAACGGCGGAAAAGATTCGACGGCCGTGTATGTGGCCGGCGGCGGGCGGGTCGGGATCAAAGGCAATATCTACACGGAATATCTGGATTACCTGAACTACCGGGAATGGGAAGGCGGCGTGTTCGAATTGGAATACACCGTCAGAGGCGATACCCTCATTACCAAAGGGGTTGAAAAGGTGGAGGAAGCCGGCGTTGATCAGGTGAATGTGGAGACTTATGTGCGGGTGAAATGACTGGGAAATCCGGGGGATATCCTGTTTGAATGGACGACGAACACTGCCGGCGAATGTTCGGTCACTGCTGTCCGCCTGCCCGCACCGTCTTCGTTAAGAGCGTTTTAGTAATTGACTAACGTCCGTAGGGCGTTGCGTTTGGTCTTTTGTGTGGTGTCAAGCGGCAACTTCCCGTTGCCTCTTGACTTGTCAAAAGGGTTGCTTTTGATTTTTTTATTGATAAGTTTTTGATTTTCTGTTTGTTGCTTCTGTTCTTTGTCCCTTTTTTGGCATTGCCCCAAAAAAGGAACCAAAAAAACGCTAGGACAGCAAACTCGTTCCACTCGGTCACTGCTGTCCGGCCGCGCGCGCCGTCTTCGTTAAGTGCAATTTTGGTAGTTGACGGGCGTCCGTAGGGCGTTGCTTTTTATCTTCTGATTGATGAGGTTTTGATTTTTTGATCGTTGCTACTGGTTTTTGTCCCTTTTTTGGCATTGCTCCAAAAAAGGAACCTTTATCAAATAACCTATTTCCCGGGCCGGAAATCGCCGACTGCGCGATAAATCGCCGGAATAACATACAAGCTGCTCAGGGTACCTACCGCGAGCCCGCCGATCACTGCCCAGGCCAGCGGCCATTGCAATTCGGCGCCCAGACCGGAGGAAAACAACACCGGGGCCAGGGCCAATACTGTGGTCAGGGTGGTCATCAGGATCGGGCGGATCCGGCGGTAACCGGCGCCATGGATGGCTTCTTCAAGGCTGTATTGCTGCCCGCGCAGCCGCTTGATCATGTCCACTTTCAGGATAGCATCATTGACGACAATACCGCTCATCACCGTTATTCCGATCAGGGATACCAGGTTGAGGCTTTGGCCGGATACCCAAAGCGCAGCCACTGACCCCGCAGCGCCCAACGGTACCGCCAGCAGGACCACTACCGGCAGGATCAGGGATTCAAACTGGGCAGCCAGAATGAGGTACAGCAAGGCCAGTGCAACGGCGAAAACGGCGGTCAGTTCCCGTATGGTGTTCCGGTCCGTAAATACCTGACCGGTGAAATGCACACCCAGGTCCTTTTGGCCGGCCACCCATTCGCGGACCTCCGCTTCTACACCGGGCCGGTACTTCCCTAATGCCACTTCATAAGCCTCGCCGGTCTGATCGCCGGTAATGGTCTTATAGCCGGTTTCCTTCGATATTTCGATAAAATAGGAAAGCGGCAGGCGGTTGCCGGCGTCGTTTTCCACCCCCGCCTCGTTGATCGCTTTGAAAAAAGAAGGGCTGTCGGCGCCCAATACCACGGGGATCGCCTGCGCTCCGGTCTCCAGGGATACCACGCGGTTGGCATTGAACAGTGCGCGGAGCCGGTCGAAGATCCTGCTTTGCGGCACATTGTAAAGGATGGCTTTTTCCTGCAGTATGCGGATGGCATACTGGGTTTCGACCGAAGGAACGGCGGGTTGAAATCCTTCTTTCATCAGGGTTTCCGTCAGGGGT
The DNA here is from genome assembly GCA_020636325.1 of Lewinellaceae bacterium. GTDB lineage: Bacteria > Bacteroidota > Bacteroidia > Chitinophagales > Saprospiraceae > JACJYC01. The sequence goes on along the minus strand of JACJYC010000010.1, from coordinate 47,538 downwards.
TCTACCGCTTCGGGCGCGGGTGTCCGGCTGTCGGCCAGCGATTGGATCCGAATGACCAGGTCGGGTTGGTCCTGGCCGAACACTTGATCGAACAGGTTTTTGATCGGGGTTGCGCTGAACGCAGCGCCGGGATACCCGGTATTCAACCAGGCGGAAAGATGACGGCCGAGGGCTTCCACGGTGACCCCGTCCGGCGGATAAAGGAACAAACGGGATTCGTTGATGGACGGCGTCTGCTCTTCCAATAAAAACTGCTGCTCGCCGGCAAAGGAAAGGCTGGTGGCCACCTCGCCGCCGGATTCGCGCAACAGGGCTTCAATGCGGGCTTCATTCTCTTTGAGGCTTATGTTTTCGTTCCAGTCGACAGCCAGTTCCAGGGCTTGCCGGGTGAGTTTGGGAAATTGCTCTTTCGGCAGCCGGTTAAGCAGTGCAAAGGCTCCCAGCGCCAGCGCAGTTACGCCGGCCAGAAACGGATACCGGTACCGCATCACCCAATCCACCGAACGGGCAAACCAACCGGTCTGGGCGGAGGCCAGCCAGTTTTCGGCTTCCGGTACGATCTTGCCCGTCAGACGGCGGCTCATCAGGCGGACCAATACCGGGAGCAATACGTAAGCCACCAGCAAGGAGGCTCCCAGCGCAATGGTGATGGAAATCGCCTGATCGTAGAACAATGCGCCGGCCAGGCCGCTCAGAAATACCAGCGGCAAGAAAACCGAGCAGGTCGTGAGGGCGGAACTGATGAGCGGGCGGATCACTTCATCGGCGCCCAGTGCGCAGGCTTCCAGCGGCGGCAAACCGAGGCGCAATTGCTGCCGGATATTTTCAATGACGATGATGGAATTGTCGATCATCAGGCCGACACCCAGGATGAGGCCGGCCAGCGAAATGGTATTGACGGAAATACCTGCGAGGTACAAACCGAAAAATGCAATGACGAGGGATACCGGCACCACCATGCTGATCAGGGCAGGCGTCCGCCACTCTCGGAAGAAAAGAAACAGGATCAGAAAGGCGAACAATGCGCCGTAACCCAGGCTCGTGAGCAGGTTCCGGATGGAAGCCGTGAGCAGTTCCGTCTGGTCGTTGGATACCTCAAAGGACAATTCGGGGTATTCTTTGCGCAGGTTGTCAAGCAGGATGCGAAAGGCGTCCTGCAAGGCAAACAGGCTGGCGTCGGCTTGCTTGCGGATGGTCATGGCCAGAGCGGGGCGGCCGTTGTGCCGGAAGCTGCCGCGGGCCGGGGAGGCCTGCAATTCCACCGTTGCCAGTTCACCAAGGTTGATCAGGCGTTCGCCGGCCTTCATGGGGAGGTTGCGGATATCATCGAGGCTTTGCAGGCGCGACGAGAAGCGGATGGCGTATTGATAGTGACCGTCCTGGAGCAGGATGCCGCCGAGTTGGAGGTTGTTCTCTTCCAGTACCCTGGAGAGATCCTGTTCGGTCAAATTCAATGCTTCCAGGCGGCGATAGTCGGGCCGGATCAGGATCTCGGGCTCGGACAGGCCGGTGAGGTCGGCGAAGGCCACTTCGGGGAGTTGTTCGATGCGGCGTTTGAGCACGGAGCGGGCGAATTCGCTCAGTTGCAGCATTTCCGCGTCACGACCGGGGATGACGCTCAGGTAAAATACGGGCAGATCGGAAATATTGGCTTTGACCACGCGCGGGCGGGCGAGGTCGCGCGGCAACTGGCCGATCATCTGGTCGATCTTCTCGTTGACCTCGATGAAGACCAGATTGGTATTGACCCCATAGGCGAACTCCAGGGCGATAGAGGCGCTGCCGTTGCGGGTGCTGCTGCGGATATCGCGGAGCTTACCCACCTGAAGGAGTCCGTTGCGCAGGAGCCTGACAGCGCTTTCCTCGATCTCGCGGGCCGACCGGCCGGGGTATTCCAGTTGGACGGTGATGCGCGGAATGGCCACGTCCGGCAACAGCGAAACGGGCAACAAGCGGGCGCCGACAACCCCAAGAATGCAAAGGCCGATCGTGACCATGATGACGGCGACGGGGCGGAGGAGGAGGAACCTCAGCATGGGGCGGTGTTTTTGGGCGTTTTTAGGGTGGGTGGGCGACCACAAGGGTCGCCCCAACGAGGGTCGCCCCAGCGGGGCATAAATCGGAAATAATCGGTAAGGCGGTTTTCGGGAAATATGAACATAGACTTCAAGTGGTGCGTAAATCCCAAATTTAAATCAATTTCGCGCAATTTCCAATACAGAATCCGTAATTGAAAACGAAAAAAGGCAGTGGGTCAAAGTTTCCTTTTGAATGGTGTTAGCAGCGAGGCTATTCAAAAAGTTTCTGAATGCTCACCTTCAGCAGGGCGGGGTTGGAGGTATCGTCGAATGGATCAAAAACCGGTCGGTAGCGGTCGTTTTCAAAAAAGGAATTGTAATCGTTTTTAATGGTTTGCGGATCCCAGATGATCATGAAAAAATATTCGCTGTCGATGGGAAACAGCTGGGTGATGAATTTAAAGGAAAGCACTTGATCACCTGATGGCCGGTGCAAATAGAAATAACGGAGTTGCCGGTATTTGAACGATAGAAAAAGGCCGTCTTTGGAGTCGGCTACCAATTCTGTTTTGGAAAAGGTTTCCGGGCTGTTGATGAACGACATGAATTCTGAAAAGAATTGCTGACTTTGGGGAGGAAATTTCGAAATGGTTTCAATTTTTCGCCTTTGATCCAAAGCGTTTGGCGGGTTTAATAAAAATGCCGGAACAACCGCGTCCTTTCTGCACAAATAGATCGTATCATTAAAAAAGTCGCTGTAAAGGTATTGGTCCGGTTCGGATGAGGGAAAAAAGAACTCGGATATCCTGAAAGACCTATCCTTTAAAATAGGGGGAAACGGGACAAATTCTTTTTCTATTTTTTTTCCTTTTTCATCAAAGTAAATCAGGTTGAAAATTGATTTATCATCGGAATAGTCATAGGCGTTTGCCCTGAAGCAAATATGTGTTCCGTCATTGAATCCGAGCACTTTATCGCATTGCAGGTCGATGCCGTGCTCATCGATATAGTTGCCGGCCAGGTCAAACCGGATTATTTTTTTTCTGATTTTATCAATGATCTCAAGGTTGTCATTGTGAACAAAGAAATCACTGATGAACTGAAAATTCCCTGGTCCGTCCGTATTGGCCGACAAGCGCTTAAGGAAATGCCCTTCCTGGTTGAATATGACCAGGCTTTTATCATACGAGGCTTCGATCTCGTTGAAAACATACATCCTGTCATCGTGCGCAACGACTTTGTGGATGTAATCCAGGCCGCTGTTATCGGTTAATTCCAGGGGGATTAGTTGGGATGCATCCAGGAGATGACCAAGAGATAGGAGGGTCGTATTTTTCAGCTCGATGTCAATAGTCGGGATCGTTGCCGGGGGTGCGGGTTCACTGCAGCACCCGGATAAGGCCAGGACGACGCATGTAATGATAACCGGTACCCAGTATACAGCCGGTTTGGATAGCATTTTGAAAGGGAATGGTTTAGCGCAAAGTTACCGCTTAAAATCGAAATCAAAAACCTCATAAACTGCCTGGCTTTCTTTGCCCGCCAACCAATCGTAGAAAGCGATCCCTTCGGGGACGATAAAGGAATATTTTGGGATCATATTGCTGCCGGCCTGCAGATGGCTTTCTCCCAGCAGATTGAGGTTGATATCTAAAACGGAAATGTTGAACAACAGGGTATTTCCGTTTTCTAAAGCTGTATTTATGCTAAACAAGTAGTATAATTTTTTTTGAGGATGGAATAAGAGATTTTCGTAGACAGTATATTGTGAGATATAGCGTATCATATCATAATCATCATCCGTGGCGCCTGAATAGGGTGATGGTTTTTTGTAAAAGGCAGAATTGATTTGGTAGGAAAAGGTTCTGTTGTCTTCTAAATTATAAGTGTATAAGTCGGGGCTTGAGCCGAAACCGAAAAGGACTAATTCTTTGTTAAAGGAAAAGTGGACCCCATTCAAAGGGGTGAAATTTGCCTCTTTAAATGAATCAGGATAAAACATCGGAAGCAATTCAATTTTCTTTTGGTCTAACAAAATCTGAGCGCAAATTGGTTGTTGGTAATAAGCCGGTATTGCCCATTGATCTGCTCTGGAATAATAAACATGCAACAACGCCCCCTGAAAGGTGCAAATTATTTGGAAGGCATTTCAATTGCAGTAGGGTTTATTTCGTACACACCAATCCCACCTTGATATATTCGTTTATTTCCTCGGATTCTCCGAAAAGTTTATAAAAAATCACTCCGTCATCGACCGGAACATTGGAGCCCATGGCTGCGAGACCGTCAGGCAGTTCAAAGTCGCTTTGGAGGCCGAGGTCATTATCGAATACCATCAGGTATTTTTTTCTTTGGGCATTTCCCGGGTCTCCTGACGCCTCACCGACATAAACCCGGTAGTAATACTTTCCGTCCCAATTGAATTTGAAAAAGAGTGGATATTTCCCGATATAACCCATTAATTCCGGACTGCCTTCCTGGACGGTCTCGGAAATCGGCACTGCAAATTGAGTTACAAATTTGGAAGGACAATTTATCAATTCTGTCTTTTTTGTCTTAACGTTGTAACGATATACAATGGGATTATGATTGAATCCGTATACGATCTGATCTTCTCCAAACCGGATATTCGCCTGATCGTAATTGGGATAATAACCCTTGACATAGGTTTCAGGCAAATAGATCGGCAATGGTTCAAGCTTAAAGTCGGCCAGGCCTAATTTTCCGCAAAGCGGCTGTTTTTTTCGTCCGTTCTCGAAGACTTTCAACGGCTTGAATGCTGCGTAAACAGCATTTTCGCGTCGGCTGTAAAAAATTGGGGAGCTGTTGTTTGGGTCGCACCAAAGTTTGCTTGCCGCCGTATGGTTGCCGTTTATTTCCGATTTGTCATTGTTGATGACCCGACGCCAAACCGTAGCGCCGTCGGAGCGGATAAGCGATAAACTAAAAAACGAAAGAATAAAAATGGAATCCTTGTTATGATAATAAAAACTGACGATTTCCGGGATTGCGTCAGGGCCTTCAATTTGCAGTTGGGTCTCAAATTCGGCCCGGTTTTCATCCAGGTTCCATCCCTGAAGGCGGTTTGAAAAGCGGTTATATCCGATAAGTACCGTATGCCCGCCTTTTTGAAAGGACTGACACATTTTATAACCGCTGGACCAGCCGGGTTCATTCCTTACCTTCAACAGGGAAAAAACCGGACTACAATTCGTTTCTGCAGAAGGTATTTTATTGCAAGCCCAGAAAATCAGGGCAATTGGTAAAAAATGGAATAGTTTCATAGCCTTCTTTGAAAATGGGGCATTCTGAAAAAGTAGAAGAATATATAGTGTATTAAACATTAATGACCATAGTTTCAGAATGCCCTATTTTGTTACATTAAGCTTAATAAGATTTTACAAAAACGGAAGCGTTTATTGTTCCGGGATGCTTACCCAACAACACTGACATAGTTCAGGCGCGCTGCAGCCATACTGTGATGGATAATTGCATACGGTACAATATGTGTCGTAATAATCGCACCAGCAGAAAGACGCTTCCCATCGGGACCCACTTCCACCATTAGCACGAACATCCAATTTGGGAAAAAGCATTAACCCCAATGCAAATAATAAAGATAATAGTAATCCTGATTTTAATTTTTTAGTTCTCATTACTGTTATGGTTTAAATGTGATATAATTTCTTTGTGTGAAAAAGCGCTTATCTTGAACTTGTAAACCATTAATGAAATATTCAGGTAGCAGGCTAGTGGCACGAAATCTAGATACCACACAAGTTTCGCGGCCTCTTTTTCCGACATGCTGCGTTGCTCGTCGGTCACAGAGTCCCGCTATGCTCCCTTCTCGCGCCTTGCCTGTCGAAAAAATAGCCTCCCGAAACTATGGTGCTACTTAAATTTCGTGCCACTAGTGGCGCGAAATCTAAACACCACAGCAGTTTCGCGCCATTAGTAATTAATTCAAAGTTAAAACCTCCTTGAGTAATAAAAAAACAAGACACCTTTCATTTCCTTTCAACATCTTTCAATTTCTTTCATCGCCCTGTTTACGCCTCTGGGAAATAGAGATCGGCTTATTTACGCTTCTGTTTCCGTATTGTCATATTCGGGGGGGGGAGAAAATCCCAATGCGGATTTGATCTCTTCAACTTCCCGTGGGGATAACAAACGGCGGGGATAATGCCGGCCGGATTCCCTGATCCGTCGCCATAGGGTGGAATAACTCATACCCAATTCGCGGGCCAGTTCTTCCCGCGTTTTTGCGGTGTGGTTGAGGTGCTCGGGTTTGTTTGACATTGACTGGGTTTTTAATTGCAGGGTTTATGAAAAGCGCATGGTGGCGTGTAGCGTTATTCACGTTTCACGCCCGAATCCGGCCTCACCACCGCATCGTGGTCCAGGTTCAGGTTGCCGTCCCAGATGACAGCCATGCCGGGTTCGAGGCCTTCGGCTATGGCGGCGGAATCGTCGTTGCGGTAGCTGACCTTGACGTAGTTCCACTTGGCCAGCCCGCTTTTTTCGTCGTAAGTGAAAACCACTTCCCGGCCTGAGCGCAGGACCACCGCAGAGCGGGGTACTACCAGTTGCCCGGGCAGGCTTCGTTCGAGGACGGCTTCCACCTTCATGCTCTCAAACAGGGCCATCCCGCCGGCGCCCCTGAGCCCGGCCCGCACGGTGATGAGCCCCTGGTCGTTCACCACGGGGTCGAGGCTGGTCACCTCCGCCGTGAGTTCGCGGTCGGGCATGGCGGAAGGGATCACGCGTACCCGCTGGCCGGGTCTGACCTGTACAGCTTCTTGTTCGAGCAACGGGAAAACGGCCTCATAACTGCCGGGATCGATCAGCCGGGCGATCTCTTCCCCGGGGGCGACCTGCTGGTGGCGCTGCACCTTGAGCCCGGCCACCACCCCGTCGAAGGGGGCGTACAGGACGGCATCCTTCAGTTCCAGTTCGGCCCGCTCGATCGCCTGTTGGGCGCGGTAGTAGCCCGTTTCCACGAGGATCTGGTCGAGTTTTTTGGCGTTAACGGAGGTGTCAACGCCGTACACCCCGCCGTAGACAAGCAGTTTGTCATTTTTGTTGAGGGTTGCTTCTTTGAGGGAGAGCTGAGCCTGTTCGAGATTGAGGTGCAGTGCCCGGTCGTCGAGGCGGAGCAACACCTGACCCTTTTTCACTGCCGCGCCTTCGCGCAGGGCGATCTCCGTGATCAGGCCGCCTGCCGCGGCCTTCAAGGTCACTTGCCGGGCGGCTTCCAGCTTGCCGGAGGAAAAGGTGCGGAAAGGGAAGGCTGTTCTTTCCAGTTTTACGACCTTGACCTCAACGGGTGTTTCGGCGGCTTTGGCAACCGGGGCGGATTGGGTTTCAGCAGCTTCAGGATCTGGCGTATTACCGCAGCCGGAAGCCAGAAGTGCAACCAGCAGAAGCGTGGCTGTTTTGGAACGCATGTGGTGTCAGTTTGATCACACTACCAGACATTCTTGCAAAAGGGGCAGCAGATACCGAGCGCGCGAAAGGCAATGCCTTTGCTCTTTTTCGCACTTTTTTAGTTGTTCCTTTGCTCGTTTTGTCCGGTAGCATGCAGTTTGATTTACAATGAAAATCAGGGGTGCAGCGAAGGCGCCAAAACAGGGTCTAAGGCAGGCGTTTCGCCGGCGCCGGGTCTGCCTTGCGCCTGTGCCTCCGAAATTGTTCCCGTTCCACCCCGTCGGGCCAACCGATCAATGAATAAATGGCGAATTGTTCTTCAGGCCGGATCAGGCGGTAAGGAATATTGATCCGATGTTTTTCAAGCCAGCGGTTCAGGGTACGGGTTGAGATGCCGTACTCGCCGGCGATTTGTTGACGGGTTTTGCATAAGAGATTGGGCGTTTGCATAGGGCGCAGGGTTGTATGAATTGAATATAATTACACCGATCATGGTCTGTTATGACACAGCAAATGTATTGTTTTTAAAAAGGTGGAAATTAGTGCCGGATGAGGATCTGAGTGAATATGCTTTGTATAATGAAGGTAAATATAGTTGATTTTTGAGAAAAATGCAACAGGCCCCCGGGGTTTAGCAATCCGGCAAATTCTGATGGACGGCTGCCTTGAACGAATACAAGTGCCGGAAAGAGTAGGAGAAATATTGGTTTGAAAGGGGGCTTACTCAAGAGCGTTTTTATTAATAGTCAATCTATGGCTATGTGAATATGGTTTATTTTTGCAATTCAGATACCTGATAAATGGTAAAACTCAGGCTGTTCTCATTTTCAGTTTCCCGCGCAATATGAAGACCTTTCTCGTTGGTAAAATAAATATTAAATCGATGACCGCCCGATAACGTTGTTTCACCCATATTGTCAAAATGGTTGTTAATGATCATGAAACTGCTTTTCGGCATATATTTCCGTTTATTGAAATTCTCCGCTCCTGGTCTGTCGAAAACTTCCCGCAGGATAAAATTATGGTTGAGCCGGATGAGTTTGTGATAACAATCCGTTGTAATGGTGTATTTGTCGTGCGGCAAAAAATCACTTACAGGTTTGTGATAATCAGAGAAATCATTTGACATCGGATTTGTCAGCGGGCCTACACCCGGCGAAACCGGCGCTCCGGAGAGTGATATTTGGTTGTTGCTCAAAGAATAGATATCAGCACTGACTGGCCAGGCGACAAGCAGATTCTTTTCGTCAAAATCCAGACAATACGTAGGTTCGTAGGAATAATTATGGAGACTGTAAAAGTTCTGGTTGAAAAAATCAGGCATTCTGCCTCTCCAAACGGGATTTGAGAGCGGTTCAATTTTTACGAAAAGTAAGGCCGGTAATTCATTAAAATCCCGAATTGCTGCAAAATTGCCGAAACGACCGGGAATTACAAGGCTATTACCTGCTCGGATGATGGGATGGCCGTTTTCGGTAAAGGGCTGGAGATCATATTCCTCAAACTCTTTTCCTGAACGAAGATTCAGGGATTCAAGAATTTTTCCCTGATCGTCAATATTAAATAGGATGTCCCTTCTCGAATTCAATAGGTAGAAATGTTCAGGAGTGTCCATGAAAAAACCATTGTTTTCAGTCTGATCTCCCACTCCGTCAGGGCCTTCCGCTTGCAGTGGGATTTTTTTTATCAACTCCCGGAGTTCATAATTGTACAAATAAACACTGTTGTTCATTGTGTTCAGGAAAGCCAGGAATTTCCCCCCCTCATATGAAAAATAATTCAGGGAGTGGACTTCAAATGGGGTTTCTTTATCAATAGGAATGGTAAACGTTGAAAGGGAATCTAATTGGAATTTTCCGTGTGGGAATGCCTGTTGAGACAGGTTGCTGACATCGGAATAGTTGTTACAAGCATAGCATAACAGCAATAAAAATAAATTGATCTTATGGTTTTTTAACATTGGGTTTTATTTTTGGGACTTAGAGTTTGTTTAGATTTTGATGCTACGTCAAAAATCCAAACAAACTCTAAGGTAATGTATTAGGGGTTTGGCGCCAATTTTTCATAAGGCTAATTTTTTAAATGGTTACTCTATTTAAGGTTTTCAGCAATCCCTTAAGCGAAGGCCATATGCTTAAAGCAAAATTAATTTAAGCCCAAATATTAATCAACTACTAAAGTTGGACAAAGTTGGACAAAGTTGTAGATCCTTAATCATCATAAACTGCAATAAGGACAGCCCCCCGGGGATTTTCCTAACAATTCAATATCCGGGTAAATCGTTCTTTCACCCGATTTTTCACTACATTTGAAATTCATAATGCTAAGCCATGTCCCCTTTCCGGACCCTGATCGCCTTTGCCGTATTGTCCCTGATCGGGTTGGGGTTGGCGCCCCGTCTCTCGCTCGATTTTCTGCCGCCGCCCGATAAGGCCAGCCTCGCCGTCAGCTATGCCTGGCCCGACGCGGCCCCCGAATTGATAGAACGGGAAATCACCACTCCTCTGGAAGGCGCCTTCGCCCTGGTGGAAGGCGTACAAAAAATCAGCTCCGTCTCCCGGACGGGCTCAGGGCGCATCACCCTCCAACTGGATAAAAAAAGCGACCCCGATCTCCTCAGGTTCGAGATCGCTTCCCGCATCCGGCAGGTGTACGCCGATTTTCCGGAAGGCGCCGGCTATCCGTTCATCAGCCTTTACGATCCCGAAGACGACCGGGTCTCCGACCGGCCCATGCTCACTTATACCCTCAGCGGCAATGAAGACCTGGCGGAACTTTACCGATACGCCTCCGAAACGCTGGCGCCCCAACTGGCCCTCAACGAGGGGGTCTACAACATCGAAACCACGGGCGGCGCCCAAAAGGAATGGCTGCTGCGCTATGACCGCCTGCGGCTGGAAGACCTTGGGCTGACCCCGGATGATATTCGCCGGGCGATCAACGATTATTTCCAAAATGCGGACCTGGGACTGGCGAGAGCGGGAGAACGGACTTTTCAGGTGCGGTTGAGAGGGGGTGAGAGGGTGAGAGGGGGTGAGGCAGATGGGGTAAATTGGCGGATGATCCCTTTGAAGGAGGCGGGCGGGCGGATCATCAGGCTGGGAGATGTGGCGGAAGCGAGTTTTCAGGACCAGCGGCCGCAGACCTATTACCGCGTGAACGGCCGGAACAGTGTCCGGTTGTTGTTCTATCCGGAAGAAGGGGTGAATACCATCCGGCTGGCCAGAACGATGCGCGCGCGGGTAGCCGCTTCAGAATTGCCCGCCGGGTGCAGTTTGTACCTCGACGACGACGCGACGGAATATATGGCGGCAGAACTGCACAAGATCCGCGACCGGACCTTGTTATCCATGGGTATTCTCTTGTTTTTTGTGCTGATGGCCTACCGATCCTGGCGATACTTGCTGCTCATCAGTCTGGCGCTGGTCGTGAACCTGGGGCTGGCTTTTTTGCTGTATTACGGGGCCGGTGTCCGGTTGCACCTGTACGGACTTGCGGGCATAACGGTCTCTTTCGGCATCATCATCGACAACGCGATCGTGATGGCGCACCACTGGCGCAGCCATCGCAACCGGAAGGTTTTTCCCGCACTGGTTTCCAGTACCCTCACCACCATCGCGGCCCTGGTGGTCATCTTCTACCTGCCGGATGAATGGCGGCGCAACCTGGAGGATTTCGGCAAGGTCATGATCATCAACCTGGCGGCATCGCTCGCGACGGCCTATTGGCTCATTCCCGTGCTGATGGGTAAACTGGGGCTCCAAACCCGCCCCGACGATCGCGTACGCCCGGCATCCAGGCGCGCTGTGCGCTGGAACCGGCGCTATCTGGCTTTCCTCACCTTTTTTCAGCGACACCGGTGGCTCACCATCACCGCCGCCGTGCTGGCGTTCGGCCTGCCGGTATTTTTGCTGCCCAACAAAGTGGAAGGCTGGGATTGGTACAACAGGACGCTGGGCTCCGACTGGTATGTGGAAAACGCCAAGCCGGTCGTGAACCGCGTACTGGGCGGCAGCCTTCGCCTGTTCGCCTGGTACGTGTATGAGGGCGGCGGATACCGGCAACCCGAAGAGACCGTGCTGTACGTGCAGGCCAGCCTGCCGCCCGGCGGAACCCCCGAGCAAATGGACGACCTGATCCGGAAACTGGAAACTTACCTGGGGCAATACGACCGGGAGATCCGCCAATACGTTTCGCAGGTCTACGGCGGCGATTTCGGGCAGGTTACCGTCCGTTTCAACAAGGCGTACGAGCTTTCTTTTCCGTATATCCTCAAAAACCGGGTCGTAGCCTACAGCACCAACCTGGGCGGCGCCAAATGGAATGTGTACGGGGTAGGGCAGTCCTTCAGCAACGAAACGGGCCAGGGAACGCCCAGCTTCCGGGTGAACCTCTACGGCTACAACCGCGACGAACTGCAGCGCCAGGCCGTACGGTTTGCCGAAAAACTGCTGGCCCATCCGCGCATTCAGGAGGTCAACACGGAGGCCAATGTCAATTTCTGGGAAAAGGACCGTTATGCCTACAATCTGCGCCTGAACAGGCCGAAAATGGCCCTGGCGGGCATCTCGCTGCCCCGCGTAGCAGGTCTGTTGGAATCCTTCGACCAAAACGGGCAATACGGCGGCCGGTTACCCGACGGCGTGCCCATACGCGTAGCCGATCGTAACCTGGCGCAGAACGACAAATGGATCCTGGAAAACCTGCCGCGCCGCCAGGACAGTGTCCGGATCTCTATGACCAATGTCGCGGAGCTGACCAAGGAAAAGATCAGCGCGGGCCTGTACAAGGAGGATCAGCAATATATCCGCACCATCGCTTTTGAATACACGGGATCCTACCGCTTCGGGGCTAAATACCTGGAAGAATGCATGGCGGAAATGCGGAAGGAGATGCCCCTCGGGTATACGCTACAACAGCTTAAAGGCTGGAATTTCGGCCGTGAACGGAAGCGCATGTACTGGCTGATGGGCCTGGTGATGGGGTTGATCTTTTTCATCTGCGCCATCCATTTCGAATCGCTGCGCCAATCCTTCCTGATCCTGCTGCTCATCCCGATGTCGTTCATCGGCATCTTCCTGACCTTCTACCTGGGCGGGTTTTATTTCGATCAGGGCGGATATACGTCCTTCATCCTGGTAAGCGGCCTGTCTGTGAACAACCTGATCCTGATCCTGAGCGATTATAACCGGTACCGGGCGCGGCAGCCGCACAGGCCGTCGGCGGCCTTATACCTGAAGGCGTGGCGGCACAAGATCGTACCCATCCTGATGTCTCTGCTGACCACGGCGCTGGGGTTGATCCCGTTCATGTTGCAGGGCGATCTGGAGGTGTTCTGGTTTTCGCTGGCTGCGGGTTCGATCGGCGGACTGGGGTGGTCGCTGGTGGTGGTGAGCTGGATAACGCCGGCGTTTTTGGAGAGGGTGAGGGGGTGAGAGAGGTGAGAGGGTGAGAGAGGTGAGAGAATGAGAGGGAATTTATTTTTCAATTTGCAGGTGTGGGACTTTATCGAGGTTCCAGTCGATGACCAGGCCCTGGGCGAGCCTTCTGGCCACTTCAGCACCGTATAACGTTTCGGTCAGGTACAGCGCCGCTTCGAACGATCTGGCGCCCCCGGCCGAGGTGATGAACTTGCCGTCGTGTACAAACAACACGTTTTCCCGTACATCCAGTTGGGGGAACATTTCGCGCATCCGCTCGACGTCGCTCGGGAAGGTGGTACAGACTGCGTGGTCCAGCAAACCGGCTTTGGCCAATACGAATGCGCCGTCGCAGTGGGAGGTGACGAACCGGGCTTTTTCCCCGGTTTCGCGCACGAACCGGATAAGCGCTTCGTTTTCCAGGTCGGTGTCCAGGTGGTGCTCGGCGCTGGGCACTACGAGGATGTCAATGGGGGGCAGACTGTCGGCGGTGTAATCGAAATCGGGCAGCAGCCGGATGCCTTCAAAAGTGGTGACGGGTTCCCGGGTATCGGCCACCAGAAAGACGTTCATGGCCTTGATGCTGTCACGGAAGACGGTGTGCTGAAAGATATCATACGGCGCGGTGAGTTCGGTATTGTACACGCCGTTCATGATCAGGAAAGCGACATTGTAGCGGTCGGGTTTCAGGTCGGGGCGGCGGGTGTAGACTTCCGGCAATTCCCGGCTGGAGGGCGTTGCCGGTTGGTTGCCGGTACATCCCAGGAGCAAAAGGCTGCACGCGCCGGCAAATGCGATGATCAGTTTCATGTAAGGCTGCATATTTGTTGCTGTAAAGATCAGCGATTTTTTTTGATCAGGTCGAGTGCGAGTTCCAATTCAACATCCCGGCCGGCGATCAGGTCATCCACGGTGGGGCGGACCCTATGTTCGGGCATGAGCCCGCGACCGGTATTTTCCGATGGGTTGCGAATGACATACCGCAGGGTCGAGATCTCCACCTGCATACCGGTATTGGGCAGTGTGATGCTTCGGGCGTTGCCGCAGATTATATGGGGGTTGCCGCCGGTCTCGTCACCGATGAAAATGCCCCGCCCGTCGTGCTGCAAGGCGGAACTGACAATGCCGGAATTGGAAAAGCTGCCGCCGTTGACCAGGACATACAACCGCCCTGAAAAAGCGTTTTTTTTCGGTTGGACAAACCGCATGGCGGGTCCTTTTGCAGGCCTGATCTTTCGTTCGCCCCTGCTGAGACTTGATTTGTCGACTTTGTAATACGCCGAAACCAATTGGAACGGCCGGGCGCAGATCCGCGACAGCAGGAATTTTCCGTTTTGCACGTCGCCGCCCTGGTTGTTTCGCAGATCCAGAATGAGGTTTTCGGTTTTTTGTTTTTGGATTTCCCGGAAAATAGTTTTGATTTCTTTTTTGAATTTTTGCTGATAGGTGTTTTTTAAGATTTCGTTGTGGAAGTCCCGGATGGTCAATACGGCGGTTTTTAATTCAGTATTGAATTGTGCCGAAATGCCGTCTTTTATTTTTGGCACAAAAGATTTATCAGGATAATTTTTCTGCCGGTTGACGGCGATCTCCGTTTTCTTCAAGGCGGGTATTGATGTTGAAATGATTGGGCCGGTTTTTATGTTGTATTCAACTTCAAAGGATTCCGGGTGGCCGTAAAAATAACTGTAATATTCACTGAACCAATTGTTTAGTACCCATGTCGGGTACGTTCTGTTGTCGCCGTCGTACATCATGCGTTCCAACAGGAATGCCATGATCGTGTCGGCGGATTGCCCGTTGATCGACAGGATCCGGGCGCCGTCCGGAATACCTGACGAATCGAAAAAATGCAGTTGTAAAAACATGGAATTTCCGTCCCAGTATATTTTACCCGGAAAAAACACTGAATTTTCGTTGTGGAATCCGGTTGATTTTTCCGGCGGAAAGAACAGCGTATGGCCGTCCCTGATCACGCTGCCGGTTTGGGCAAAAAAGGCGTAGGTCTCATTTTCAGAAAGCGTGTCCGGTACGTTTTGAAATAAATGGCTGAAATATTTTTCAAAATCAGCTTGCGGGGTGTATAAAAATAAATTGGGATGATTTTCAATTAATTCTTTTTTTAGAACGGAAAGATCGCCCCGGACCTGAGCCGATGGAAATCCCGTTTGCTGGGCAGGCAGAAAACGGATTCCAATAAAAAGCCAGTAAATTGCTGAAATGAACCGGATTTTCTTCATTGCGCCGCTGAAAATGGAAATGGATGAAATGTTTTGTTGATTGGTTTGTTTTTGTTTATCTGTTTATCTGTTTATCTGTTGATTTGAGGGCCGGTTCCTCAGTTCCTCGATTCCTCAGTTCCTCAATAAATGATTGTTCCGATTGTTCGATTGATCCGATTGTTCCGATATCCGATTGGGGCGTCCGTCAGTCGGTCAGCCTAATCCAATCATTCGGATTAATCGACTTAATCGGTCCAATTTTTCGATATTTCCGATTGGGCGTCCGTCATGGTTTTCGATTCCTCGATTCCTCAGTTCCTCAATTCCTCGATTGATTCCACCGCCCGCCGTAGCTTCAGCGAAGGTGGATTGTTCCATTGTTCGATTGATCCGATTGGGGCGTCCGTCAGTCGGTCAGCCTAATCCAATCATTCGGATTAATCGACTTAATCGGTCCACTCAGTTCTCAATTCCTCAATTCCTCAGTTCCTCAATTATTCCCTCAAACAGCAGCCATACATCGGGGTCTAAGACCAACCGGGCCGGCTTTTCCGCTGCCGGGATCGTAAATTCCTGGCTGGACTGGTCCACCCGGATGGTTTCCGTCCCTGTTCGGTTGTGATCGACATCCTGAAAACCGATATCCAGCGGGAAATGGAAGGCCATTTTGCCGTTCTGGACCAGTTTGAGTTTGATTGCTTTCTGGGCCTCGTCGTAGGTCCAGGTGACGCTTACTTTGGGGTGTCCGGCCGTATACAGCCATTGCTGGAAAAACGGACCGAGGTCCTTGATCGTACAGGTTTCCATCACGGCCCGGAAATCGGAGGTCAGCGCATTGCTGTTCCGGTATTGCCGGTAATATTTCCGGATGCCTTCCCAGAAGGCTTCATCGCCCATTTCACGACGCAGCATGTGCAGCACCCAACCGCCCCGCTGGTATACATTGGGGGTGAGCAGGCGGTTGTAATCCCGGACCGTCGTATCGACGATGGGCGCCATTTTGCGGCTTTCGAATCGAAAGGCGGTCTCGCGGTCGGCCTTCATCTGTTCTTTGAGCCGGTCGAAACCGTAGGTATGCTCCAGGTAGAGGTTGGTGAAGTAAGTAGCAAATCCTTCGCTGAGCCAAACGTGGTACCAGTCTTTTTCGGAGACCGAATTGCCGAACCACTGGTGGGCGATCTCGTGGGCTAAAAGCGATTCAATGCCGCGGTTGCCTGTCACGGAATTTTCATAATAAAAGATATTGCCCGCATTCTCCATACCGCCGTACCGGGTCTTCGACTGCACATTGGCGAGCTTTTCGTAGGAATACGGGCCGATATGGTGCACAAAAAAGTCGAGGGGTTTGACGGCTTCTTCGTAGTCATAAAACCCTTTTTCGCGGTCCTGCGGGTAGATCCAGCTGGTCACGGCCGTATTTTCCACCCAACCGGCGTGTTGCACCGCAAATCTGGCGGCGCCGATGACCATGACCTTGGTGGCGATGGGGGTGCTTTCCTGCCAGTGGGTGAGCTTTATCCCTTCCCGGAGGTTGGATTCTTCCACCTGATAGCCGTTGGCGATCACCTGGTAATGGTCCGGCGCGGTGACGACGAAATCGACGGTGGCTTTGTCGGAGGGATGGTCTACGCAAGGGAGCCAATGGTGGGCGCGGTTGGGCCAGTTATCGCCGAAAAAGGTGCGGTCGCCGTACTTGTTGGCATCGATGATGAGGCCGTCGTCGGGGATGCCTTTGTAGCGGATCCTGAAAATGATCCGGTCGCCGTTTGCCGTGGGTTTGGGCAGTTGGATATCCAGCCGGTCGCCGGAATGGGTATAGTTGAAATCGGTGGTTTCGTTTTCATCCGGAAGCCACTCCGCGACCTGTTCAACGGTCATTCCTTTCGCACCGTTTTTGCCGGTAAGATCCAACGAAAAATGATCCATTGCGCCGTTAAACCGGACATAAACATAGGCGATACCCGAAATTTCGTCGGTCTCGTCGCTGAGGGTCAGCTCGAACCGGTAATGTTCAACATCGGTTTGCCAGTCGCGGGGGTAGTGATCCTGGGCAGCGACGAAAACGGCAAGCAATTGGACGAAAGCGAGGGTGAAGAGGGTGCGGAGATATCGGCTCATGCGGAAGGAGGTTGTTGTTTATTTTAGGTTATGGTTGTTTGTGATTGTTTTTGGTTGTTTGTGGTTGTTTATGATGGTTATGGTTGTTTATGGTTGTTTGTGGTTGTTTATGATGGTTATGGTTGTTTATGGTTGTTTGTGGTTGTTTAGGGTTGTCTGTTTGCGATTCGGGGTTCGGTTCGGGGCCGTTCAGAATTTTGTGTCAACAGAATTTTCAGCACGCGCAGCGTGTTGAAAATTAAAACTTTGCGTCTTGGCGCGAAAACACTATTTTGAACAGTCCCTTCGGTTCCACCGGCTTTTGGGGTATTTTTAGCAGATGGCGATTCCCTGATCCCGGCAATAAACGGGTTGACTCAGGGAAAACGGCCTGTTTATTGGTTCAACAACAATAAACCCAAATTGAACAACAATAAACCAAAACAAACAACAATAACCCAAAACAAACAACAATAAACCAAAACAAACAACAATAACCCAAACAACCTCAATCCTTCCGCTTGTACACCGGCACGGTGGAGCAAGGTTCGCCGAACATGATGCTTTTGGCAACCGGTTGCAGGCGGCGGCTGATCGCCAGATAGGCGGCCGGCGGGACGGGTTTGTCGCCGCAGCCTTTGATGACGAGGCGTTGGTCCTTGTAGGGTTCGATATCGAGGCCGGCGATGTTTTCGCGGTAGGCGGCGCGGAGCCATTCATCGGGCGACCCCTGGAAGATGTCGGCTGCGAAGGGGGTGGCAGCCGTGCTGACCAGCATATAGGCCCACATCGGGATGATGGCGTCGGCCGAGCAGTGCACGAGCAATGTTTTGCCTGCATACTGCGACCAGTCGTGGTTTTTGACCACCTCGCGGAAGTCCTTTTCCCGGAGGATCAGCCCCTGGAAAAGGTAGTCTTTCAAATCAAAGACAGCGGTTTCCGCGTTGGGATAAAACCGCTCCAGATCGAGGGTGATCAGGCCGCTGTTCGCGACGCGATTGACTAGTGGTTGTTCGCCGGTCATTCTTCTTCTTCCTTTCTGGCGGTTGCCAGGTTTTCTTCGATGGGCGCTTGTTCGCCGATAGCGTTTTCCGTCAGTTTGAATTCTTTGGGTTTGGGCAGGTCTTCCATGCTCTTCAACCCGAAATAATCCATGAACCGCGGACTGGTGCCGTAGAGGAGCGGGCGCCCGGGGCCGTCGCTGCGACCCATTATGGAAACAAGTTCCTTTTCCAAAAGTTTTTGCAGGGCGTAGTCGCAGTTGACCCCGCGGATCTTCTCCAGGTCGCTTTTGGACACCGGCTGCTTGTAGGCTACGATGGCCAGGGTTTCGAGCGCTGAGCCCGAAAGACGCCGCCGCATGGTTTGCCGCAGATAGGCCCCTACGATCGGATGATAAGCGCCTTTGGTCAGAAACTGGTAACCGCCCGCAATCTCAACCAGCTCGAAGGAAAAGGTATCATCGCTGTAGCGCTCGCGGAGCTGCCCGATGGTATTGAGGAGTTCCTCGTCCAGGAATTTCATGCCGAATGCCTCTTCAAGGCAGGCGCTGATCTCTTCGAGCGGCAGCGGGCCGTCGGCGCAGAAAATAAGACTTTCAATCTGTTGGGCCAGTTGATCCAAGGTCTGTCGATTTTGGCGCAAATATACAACTTTGTAAGGGCAACCCTTGGATACCCTTACAAAAACAGGGAGCCTTGAAACGAATTTCCGGCAATTCGGGTTACAACCTAAAATGCAGTTATGAAAGTTTATCCTACCCTGGAAACAGAGCGGCTGGTGCTCAGGGCGCCGGCAGTGAGGGACATCCCGGAAATTGTGCGATATGCAGGGAACCCGGAAATTGCGAAGACTACCCTTAATATTCCCAACCCTTACCGGGAGATGGACGCTGTTTTCTGGATCAACATGGCCATGCAGGGGTTTGAAACCCGGTCAAAATACATCTTTGCCCTGGAGTTGAAGTCGACCGGCAAATTCATCGGCGGGATGGGGCTGCATGTGGACAATCAGTTCAACCGGGCGGAAGCCGGCTATTGGATCGCTGTGCCCTACTGGAAACAAGGACTGGCCTCCGAAGGGCTTGCAACGGTCCTCCGGTTCGGATTTGAAGAACTCGAACTGAATAAAATCTACGCTACCCATTTGCTTGAAAATCCGGCCTCCGGCAGGGTGATGCAAAAGAACGGCATGATCAAGGAAGGCGAACTGGTTGATCATTTTCGCAAGGACAATGCGTACAGGACCGTCGCTCAATACCGGCTGACAAGGGCCGAATACGAAAAAATAACGGCAAGTTAATGCGGGATTGACTAGCTTTGCCGCAAGCGAAAATACAACCTTGACATGTACGAAAACGATAGCAAAAAACTCAGCGGCGACTTTGTTCACATGGTCTTCTTCTGGCTGAAAAACCCTGCCGATGACGCAGACCGCCGGAAATTCCTGCACGAATTATCTTCTTTCCTCGACGAGGTGGATGTGATCGTATTCAAACATATCGGCTCCCCTGCCCCTACCGACCGGCCGGTTATCGACAGCAGCTACACCTTCAGCCTGGTGGTCACCTTCAAGGACGGCGTCGACCAGGAAATCTACCAGGAGCACGCTTCACACAAGCGCTTCATCGCCAATGCCGGGCCGTTGTGGGAACGGGTGCAGGTGTACGATGCAATTCATTTGTGATTTTAGTTGTAAGTTGTAAGTTGTAAGTCGTAAGTGGTAAGTCGTAAGTTGTAAGTCGTAAGTGGTAGGTCGTAAGCCAGGCCTGTTGGGCCGGCATGAAATGGCATTAACGGGGGATAAAATCCATTTTATTCATGTTTCGATGTCTGCCCGGAATCGACCGAGACACAGACGTTGCTGATGCGATGCAAACATGTACCGGCCCTACAGGCCGGAAACCCAATATTCAACCGATTGCCACCGATATAGCGGACCTGCCGGCCCCCACCTGCGATTTACAGGCATGGAAGCCCCGTTCAATCTTTTCCTCGGGATCGCAGCGTTGTCACTGCCGTTGCCAATTGGCTTCTTTAACCTTGAAATGGCAATTCGCATCCCTGTGGCGAAGCTTCAGGCGAAGTCGCGCAGCATCCAGTTTTTCAGTTGGTAGCAACCACCACGCCTCAGCGTGGCAGCCACCAGCATCATTCACACCCCAAGCCGCTTCAGCAACTCAGCCCGATAGCTCCGGCTGACCCGGAATACCTGGTCGTCCTTCATGCGGACCGCCATTTCGCTGTTGTTTTCATAGAGCAGTTCCTTCAGAAAATCAAGGTTGATGAGGGTAGACCGGTGAATCCTGAAAAACCGGCCGGCGGGCAGCTTTTCTTCCAGATTGGCGAGGGTTTCCCGGAGGAGGTGTTTCTTCCCGTCCGTGTGGATTTCGACGTAATAACTGGAGGCATTGATATAGTGGATGGCGCTGTAATCGACAAATGAGATCTTGCCGGCCTGCCGGATCGGGAGGGCCTGTGCCGGAAGCCGGGATTGCTCACCTGCCTGCGGTGCGATCTGGCGCATATACTGCAACAATTGCTCTAGTTGCGGATCCTTTTCGGCCGGCCGGCGGGATTGGAGCGCTGTCATGGCCTTGCTGACCGACAGCTCAAAACGCTCTTCTTTGAACGGCTTGGTCAGGTAATCAAACGCAAAGACATCGAAGGCCTTGATGGCGTATTGGTCGAAGGCGGTTACGAAGATCACCATGGGCCGTTCTTCCGGCGCGAGCGCTTCCAGTACGTCGAAGCCCGTCATGTCCTTCATCTGTATGTCCAGAAAGATGAGATCCGGTTTTTTCTTCCGGATAGCGGCAATGGCTTCCTCGCCGCTCTTGCATTCGCCTGCGATTTCGGGTTCTCCGCGCTGTTCCAGCAGCCGCCTGATGCGTTGCCGGGCGAGGGCCTCGTCGTCGATGATCAGGGTTTTCACCACTTCAGTTATCAGGTGTCAGTTATCAGGTGTCAGTTATCAGTTGTCAGTTGTCAGTTGTCAGGGACAAATCTCATCCTTTTCCCCGCGCCGGGATATCAATAAAATTGCGGACCCCGGGGTGGGTATTTTCCACTTCGAAAATGAAATCGTCGCCGTATACGGTTTTCAGGCGTTCGTAGGTATTGCTCAGGCCGGCGCCTTTGGCGAAGATCTGGCCGACCTCCGACTCGGGGATGCCCTGGCCGTTGTCGCTGACGAGGATCTTCAACCGGTTGCCGGCGCGTTGTACGATGATGCGGAGGAAAAGGCTTGGGTGGGAGCGGGAGAACCCATGCCGGATCGAATTTTCGGCCAGGGGTTGCAGCAGCATCCCGGGGATATCGGCATCTGCCAGCTGGCCTTCCTGTTCCCATTCCACCGTGAGGTCATCGGAAAAGCGGGTCTTCTCGATGTCGAGGTATTTCCGTGTGATCTCCAGTTCTTCCCGCAGCGGCACCAGTTGCACATCCCGGTTGTCGAGTACGCGGCGGAGCAGGTCGCCCAGGTCGGCAATCATGCTTTTCGCCTTTTTGATGTCGGTATCGATCAGGGAAACGATGCTGTTGAGGGTATTGAACAGGAAATGCGGGTGCAGCTGGGATTGGAGCATTTTCAGGCGGGTTTGCAGCAGCTGGGATTTCATGGTGCTTTGCTGCACCTGGTTGTCATTGTCCCGTTGTACGTAGTAGTAGGTGTAGGTGATGCAAACCGTGATCAGGTACATGAGGAACAATTTGTCAAAATTGCCGACCAGCCAGATCCAGAAATGCCATTCCTCATCGCCCATATCCTCTTTGCTGTAGATGAGCATGGAAATGCCGATAAAGGTGGCGAACCAGATAATGGAAACGACAAATGCGGTAAGCACATGGATGGCCATGATCCGGGGCCAGGAGATCCGGGCGTTCAGCAGCCGCTTGGTGGTCAGGATGATCAGGAAGGCGAACAGGAGGCCGATCAGCCAGGAAGTGATCCGGTCCTGGATGATCATCCCCCAGTTGAGGGGGCGGTTCTCCATGGGCGCCAGGATCATGGTCCGGATGAGGTTGATGGTCTGGGTCAGGGTATGCAGGCCGCCGACCACCAGCAAAAGCCGGGTATCCCGTTTTTCGAAGATCAAGCTGCCGGTGGTTCGAGACATGTTGCCGTCCAATTTGCTGTAAAGTTACGGTTTGCGCGGATATGGGGAAAATTGTTCGCTTCAGGAAAACAGGCATTGGCTGCACCATTCATGCCGGTCGCTGCTTTGGGTTTTTCCGCCAGGGGTCTATCCCGTAAATTTGGATCAGGAATTCAATGTGGCACTTTTTAAATCACCCGACTAAGCTGTATGGCATTGGCGAGCAGGCACAGATCTGCTCGCCTTTTTTATTTTGGAAAATTGGAGCCTGCGGCGTTACTTCTGAGCCCGGACGACCAACAGGGCCGCCACAAAGGTGAAGACGATGTTAGGCAGCCAGATGCCCACGATGGGCGGAATCGCCTGCCCGTTGGCAAATACGATGGCAAACCTGGACATGAAAATGTAGAGCGCCCCGATGGAGATGCCGATGGCCAGGTGCAGACCCATGCCGCCCCGCACCTTCCTGGCGGCAACGGCCACCCCGATGACGGTCAGGATGAGAATGGTGAATGGTTCGGCCGAACGCCGGTAAAGCTCAACGAGGTATTTTTCGAGGTTGCCCACTCCGCGCGTCCGCTGCTTGTGGATATAAGCCTTGAGCTGGGCGGTCGTCATCATGGATTGCTGCTCGATGAAGTCGACAAAGTCTTCCGGGAGCAGGTTGATCGTGGTGTCTATTTGCTGACCGCGGCCGATGGTCAGCGATTCATCGCTGCCGTTGAAGGTCCGGATCTCGTAATTGCGGAGCCGCCATTTGTCGGGCGGCCCGAGGAATTCGGCGGAAGTGGCTTTCAGCAGATACACCAGTTGGTTGCTGTCGAACCGTTCGAGCCGGAAATTCCGGACGGTACTGTCCCGTTTGTTGAACCGGTTGATGTAAACCTTGGTATTCGGCGCAACGAACATATGGACGTCCGTCGTCCGGCCCTTGTCGTTGTCGTGTGAAAAGTACTTGTGCTCAATATCGAGCCTGATCTTGTTGCCTTTCGGGATATAGTAATGGTTGCCGATCAGGTGCAGGACGGCAATGAAAACAGCTGTCAGCAAATACGGCCGCATCAGCCGCCGGAAACTCACGCCCGCATTCAGAATGGAGATGATCTCGGAGTTGTAGGCCATCCTGGAGGTGAAGAAAATAACGGCGATCAGGGTAAAGAGCGGCCACAGCAACCCGTCGATGAAAACAATGAAATTCGGGAAATACCCCAGGACAATTTCCCTTTTTGTGATCTCCGACTCAATGAACTTGTTCACCTTCTCGCTGTAGTCGATCACCACGGAAATAAGCGTGAAGATCAGCGCCGTGAAGAAAAAGGTGCTGAGGAATTTTTTGATGATATATCGGTCGAGCGTTTTTAGCATTGTTTAGTCATGAGTCGTAAGTTGTAAGTTGTAAGTTGTAAGTCATAAGTCGTAAGTTGTAAGTCCGGTGGTTGAGCGGAGCCGAAGCCAGCGGAGTCGAAACTCAGCGGCGGCGGCTCATTTCGGGGACCATCTTATCTTTCCAAACGGCAAAATCGCCTGCAATGATATGTTTTCGCGCTTCTTTGACCAACCACAAAAAGAAGGAAAGGTTGTGGAGGGAAGCGATCTGAAGGCCCAGGATCTCATTGCTGTGGATCAGGTGCCGCAGATAGGCTTTGGTATGGTCCCGGCTGGTGGCGCAGGGGCTATCGGCGTCAATGGGGCTGAAATCGTCCTTCCATTTCTGGTTTTTGATATTGATGATGCCTTCGGCGGTGTACAGAAGCCCGTGGCGTGCGTTCCGGGTGGGGAGTACGCAATCGAACATATCGACGCCGAGGCTGATGCATTCCAGTATGTTGACCGGGGTGCCGACGCCCATGAGATACCGGGGTTTGTCTTTGGGGAGGATGTCGCAGACCAGGTCGGTGAGGCGGTACATTTCCTCTGCCGGTTCGCCGACCGACAGCCCTCCGATGGCGTTGCCGGGGCGGTCAAAAGACGCGATGGTCTCGGCCGATTGGCGGCGGAGATCGTCGTAGGTGCTGCCCTGGACGATGGGAAACAGGGTTTGCTCGTACCCGTACAGCCCCCGGGTGCGGTCAAAATGGGTGCAACAGCGGCCCAGCCAGCGGTGGGTCAGTTCCATCGACTGTTTGGCGTAGCGATAATCGGAAGGGTAGGGCGGGCATTCATCGAAGGCCATCATGATATCCGCTCCGATGATGCGCTGGATATCCATGGCGCCTTCCGGGCTGAAAAAGTGACGGCTGCCGTCGATATGCGACTGGAAGGTGACCCCTTCTTCCGTGATCTTCCGGCGATGACTCAGCGAATACACCTGGAATCCGCCGCTGTCGGTGAGCAGGCTGCGTTTCCAGCCGCCGAAGCCGTGCAATCCGCCGGCCTGCCGGATGACTTCCATGCCGGGGCGCAGGTACAGGTGGTAGGTGTTGCCGAGGATGATCTGTGCGCCGATCTCGTTTTCAAGTTCGCGGCGGTGGATGGCCTTGACGGCGCCTACTGTGCCGACCGGCATAAAAATAGGCGTTTCGATCTCGCCGTGCGCGGTCCGGACCAGGCCGGCGCGCGCCTTCGAATTCGGATCATTATGTAAAAGCGAATATTGGAACACGTCGAAAGGGTGTATTAAGAAGGCCTGTAGCGGGCGCTGTCCATTTTGATCAGCACAGCCACCAGCAGGGTGAATCCCAACAAGGATGACCCGCCTTTGCTGATAAAGGGCAGCGGGATGCCGATAACGGGCATCAGCCCCATGGTCATGCCGATGTTGATGAGGAAATGGATAAAGAAAATGCCGGCCACGCCGTAGGCGTAGATCCTGGCAAAATGGGTTCGCTGCCGTTCGGCTATCCGGGTGAGCTGGTAAAGCAGGAGCAGGTAAAGCCCGATGAGGCTGAGGCTGCCCATAAACCCTTGTTCTTCGCCGATGGTGCAGAATATGAAGTCGGTAGCTTGCTCCGGTACGTAATTGAGGTCGGTGAAGTTGCCGTTGAAAATGCCCTTGCCCCAGAAGCCGCCCGCGCTGATGGCCAGTTTGGATTGCTCCAGGTTGTACTTGGCGTCCTTGGGGGCATCCGACGGCTTGAGCCATACCATGACGCGGTCCTGCTGGTGCGGCTTGAGCATGTGGTTGAAGAAATAATTGGCGGCAAAAGCTACCGTGAGGCCGTAAACGATCCCGATGGCGTAGAGGTAATTGAGCCGCATTTTTTTCTGCTCCCGCGCCCAGGCCATGAGGCCTAAGAGGCAAAGTCCGCCTGCGACGAGGATGTTCACCGGCCTCATCCAGTCCAGGAAATTGTAGGCCGCGATCAGCCCGGCGATCATGAAAATCCCGGTCCATAATCCGCGCCCTTTGCCATTGAGGTGGTAACCCATCAGGCCGATGGCGGACAGTTCCAGCAGGAAAGCGACAAATGGAATATCATTGACGAATCCAAGCAGCAGCATGCCCAGGGAGAAGAACCCGACCAGATACAGGTTGCGGGAAAGGCCTTCGCGGTAAAACGCCACCAGGAAAGAAGTAAACACCAGGGCCGAACCGGCGTCGGGCTGCAGGAGGATGAGCCCCATCGGCAGGGCCAGAAAGCCCAGCAAGGCCAGCTGATGCCTGACAATCCGGAGGTTGACGCTGTAATGGCTGAGATAAGCCGCTACGGCGAGGCAGGTCCCGAATTTGGCAATTTCCGAGGGCTGGAATGAAAAACCCGCAAAGGTAAACCACGACTTGGCCCCTTTGATGGTTGCGCCGAACAGGAGGACGGCAATCAAAAGGACAATGGAAAACCAGTAAATGGGATAGGCCAGGGCCTGCCAGACCCTGGAATCGATCAGCATGATGAAGGAGAACAGCAGGGCCGCTATGATGACCCAGATGGTCTGCTTGCCGGCAGGCGTGGAAAAAAAGCCCGTCATGCCGCCCAGGTTGATATCGGGGTCGTCGACGCCCATGCGGATACCGATCAGCAAACCGACTACCATCAGGCCCAGACACACGGAAAACGTGATCCAGTCAATCCGGCGGTAAACGCTCATATTATCGGTGGTCATGCGGCGGCTTCCTTTTTCAATAAGCGGCGTTGATCAGCTCCTGCGGGGTGACCCGGTCGTCCTGCACGGGGTACAGGCCCGAATACTCCTGGCTCAGGATATTTTTGAGGCGGAGCGCTTCCAGCTTGCTGGCAAATGCGCCGGCCTGGAGTTTGTACCAGGGCTTGTCGTGCACCCAGTCGACCGGAATATTGGGATAGCGATAGCGGAAAGTGGCCTTGGCGGCTTCCACCTTCTGGCGGTCGGGCGTAGCCATGATCTGAATGCGCCAACCCTGGAGGAAGACCTTGCTTTTGTTCAGGGTAACGAATTTTTCCATCATCTCCGTGATCAGGGGTTCTTCGACGTATTGGATATTCTGCGCATTGGAAAGCGCCGGAAGAAGACACAGCAGGAATGCGGCAATTTTAAAAAGGCGCATATCGGTATGAATTTTGGTCAAAGATAGCTTTTTTGTACAAAAATATGCACAATTGCTTGTGTCCTGCCCCGGCTCCGCGGCGATCAAAAACCCAGTTTATCCGGGTAAAGGTCAGTTTGCCGCGTTCTGGGATTTACTCCGCCGGTAGTATTCCCGGAAGGAGATCATCCGCTGCTGTTCTTCGTCCCAAAGGTTGTGGAAAACGCATTTCAGGCTTTCCCGGAAGGTCAGCGTATTGGCTACATTTTTCAGGATCGGGTTTTCCTGCTGGCAGCGCGCCAGGTTGTAATTGGGTACCTGCGCGTTGAGGTGGTGGATATGGTGGTAGCCGATATTGCCCGTCAGCCAATGCATGAGCTTTGGCAATTTGTAATAGGAACTGCCCTGTATGGCGGCTTTGAGGTATTCCCACCGGTCCTTCCATTCCTTGTAGGTCGTCTCGTGCTGGTGCTGGATATAGAAGAACCAGATGGCGATGATCCCGAAGGCCCAGATGATGGGCAGGTGGACAAAAAGGATCACCTTGTAGCCCAAAAAGAAGATCAAGGCAGCATGGAACAGGATGATCCGGATATTGCTCCTGATGAGGGCTCTGCGGGCCTTATCGAAGGCTTTAAGCCGGATGAAAGGCAATCGCACGGTGACAAAGATGTAGAAAATGGGGCCTATGATGAACATGACGACCGGGTTGCGGAACAGGATATACTGCACCCGCTTGAACCAGCTCAGTTCCCGGAATTCTTCCACGGTCAGCGTCTGGATGTCGCCGATATCGCGGTGTTCCCAGAGAATGCCGTTGTGACCGTGATGGAAATTATGGCTCTTGGCCCAATATTTATATGGAATGAGGCTGAACAGTGCGCAGGTGCGGCCGATCCAGTCGTTGGCTTGCCGGGACCCGGTAAAGGACTGGTGTCCGCAGTCGTGCTGGATGATGAAGATCCGGACCAGAAAAAAGGCGTTGACCACTGCCAGTAACAGGGTCAATGGAATTGAGACCTGATAAAGGAAATACATGGCGATCCAAATGCCCAAGAACGGCAAAAAGGAATTGAGGACCTGAATGGTAGCCATTTTGGTACTCGGCATCTGGTAGGCTTTCACAATGGCCGGCAATTGCTGGAATATGGCCATTTCCTGTTGGTGAGCGTTTTGCATCGGAATCTCGCGATTTTGGTTTGCAGCCAGGCGTTACAGCAGCTTTAATGATGAATAAAAAGGTAAAGTTCGCACTTTCCTGTTATTGATAGGATGAGTTAACAGAATTTTAAAGTGTGGTATCAGAACGAACCCAAGAGACGGTCCGCATCCGGTTGTCTCGGGAACGCTGTTTTAGGTCAATCAGGGGAAAAAGCGGCACTGGAGGTTATTTAACACTCCGAGGACGGGCAAAGTTAAGGCAATTTCTTTTTAAAGCAATTTTCTTTGTCTTCTTATTGACCGCGAAGTCGGCGTTATTCGCCGATATCCTCATGCCAAAGTTCGGGATTGTCCCGGATGAATTGTTCCATCAGGCTGATGCATTCGGCGTTATCCGTGACTTCCACGGTTACACCGCGGCTTTTCAGCAGTGTTTCCTCGCCCATGAAGGTCCGGTTTTCGCCGATAACGACCCTGGGGATGCCGTACAGCAGGATGGCGCCGGTGCACATGGGGCATGGAGAAAGGGTAGTGTACAAGGTACATTCGCGGTAAACGGCTGCTTTTTGGCGGCCTGCGTTTTCGAGGGCGTCCATTTCGCCGTGCAGGACGACGCTTCCGTGCTGCACCCGCCGGTTGTGGCCGCGTCCGATGATACGGCCCTGGTGGACGATCACCGAGCCGATCGGGATGCCGCCCTCTGCGAGTCCTTTACGCGCTTCTTCGATGGCTGCCTGCATGAATGGATCCATTGGATGCGAATTTTAGGAACGGATTAAAACAGTCAACCCGGACCTGGCGCATTGCCGGGGCCCGGGTTGGTGTGGCGCCGCTGTCCTGTTGGATCGGCGGGTGTTTATGTTGGATTAACCTTGAGGGTTAATGCCGGTGTATCTGGCAGCCTTGCGGGTTGACATTGGTTGGTCAACCACAAGGGGTGGCCCTACTCTTCTTCGTCGGTTACTTCGCGGCCGCCCTGGAGGCGATCCTGGTAATCCTGAAGTTCTTCCCATTGCCCGTTGGCGGCCAGTTCGGCTTGTTTGGCCCAGGTTGCGGGGTCGTGTATGCGGTAGCGGGGGCCGGCCTCATCGAGGATGGCCTGTACTTTTTCCGTAGCAGCTGAAGCCAGGTCTGACCAGGTCATGATGCCGGCGGCGTGCAGGAGTTCTTCGATCTTCGGGCCGACGCCTTCGACGATCTTGAGGTCATCCTGGTTGATCTTTTTGCCGGAAGGCAGGGTGATCTTGCCGGGTTTGGCGGCCGGTTTCTCAGCGGCGGGCGCTTTGGCTGCCGGTTTTTCGGCGGCTTCGGCGGCTTTTGCCAACAGTTCCTTACCGTTGTCCACGGTTTCTTTGGGAGCAGCCGGTTTTTCGACGGTGGTCGGTTTTTCCAGCTTCGGTGCGGTCTTGGTCGGTTGATCCGCTACCGCTACGCCTTCCCCTGGGAGGATGCTGACGAAAGTCCGGTCGCGGCGGCCGCGTTTGAACGTTACGGTGCCGTCAATTGAGGCATGGAGGGTAAAATCCTTACCCATGTATACGTTCTCACCCGGGTGGAATTTGGTGCCGCGCTGGCGGATGATGATATTGCCTGCTTTTGCGGTTTGGCCGCCGAAAAGCTTGACGCCGAGTCGTTTACTTTTACTGTCCCGGCCGTTATCGGTACTACCTACGCCTTTTTTGTGTGCCATTTCGGTACTTTTTTTCGCGTCCGTCAGACCGGACGCATGAGGTTAAACCATTACGGCCGGTTTATCCGGCGATGCTGTCAATTTTGATCTTGGTGAAGTGCTGGCGGTGGCCGTTCTTCTTGCGATAGCCTTTGCGGCGTTTCTTTTTGAAGACGATCACTTTGTCGCCCTTCACGAGTTGTTCCAGCACGGTTGCGCTGACTTTGGCGTTGTTCAACACCGGCTTGCCTACGGAAACGCCACCGTTATTTTCGATCAGGAGGACCTGGTCGAACGTAAGGTTGTCGCCCGCATTGGCTTCTAGCTGGTGGACGAAGAGCTCCTGCCCTTCCTCAACTTTGAACTGTTGACCAGCTATGGTTACGATTGCGAACATAAATGGTTAATTATTTACGAGATTTCAAATTGGCCCGCAAAGGTAATGGTTTCTTTGGAAATTGCAAATAACGGAGATCGAATTATTGATTCGATTTTTAGCATGATCAGCATGTTTCGATTTACTCACCAACCGGCGGATGCCTGGAATCCAATCAATCGTTCATTGAGGAATCGAGGAACTGAGGAATCTGAGGAATCGAAAAATTGGACCGATTAAGTCGATTAATCCGAATGATTGGATTAGGCTGACCGACTGACGGACGCCCCAATCGGATCAATCGACCACGCCGCGGCGTGGCGGAACAATCGAATCAATCGTTCATTGAGGAATGGGAATCAATTGGACCGAATCAATCGTTCATTGAGGAATGAGTAATCGAGGAATCGAGAACTGAAGAAAACCGACTGACGGACGCCCCAATCGGATCAATCGAATCAATCCAATCAATCGAATCAATTAAATATATCGTCTTCTGACCAGCTTGATAAACGCCTTGGCGGTATCCGACTTTTCATCGTCGGCCCAGTTATGTTGTTTGGCCCAGCCGGTGAGGAGCGGGGTGGCTTCGTCCATACTGTCCAGCCGGTTGAGGGTCTGGAGGGCGTCATTGAAGGCGTTGTTGTCCTTGCCGAAGAGGTCGTTCACGTAGAGCAGCCGGTCATTGATGGCCATGGATTTGGTGAGGTCCCTGACCGGTTGTTCGCTGAGTTTTTCGGAAAGTTCGGTAGCTGCCTGGCGCTGGAAGAGGGCCTTGATGGCCGGCGGCGCGTCTACGACGGCTGTTTCCGCCGGTTTGGGTTTGGGCGCCGGTGCGACAGGGGTTTGCTGACGCGGCGCGGGGGCCGGCTCCTGGACTTCCAGTTTCACCGGGGCTGGTTCCGGTGCGGGAGCGGGGGCCGGTTTTTCCATTTTCGGTGCGGCCGGCTTATCCGGGATCTCGATGATCTTGGGCGGCGTGTAGGTGCGCTTGACCGGTTCGGGCGCCGGCGGATCCACGGGCAGGTCGATCGGTTGCGAGGCCTTTGAGTTGCCGGAATTCGCGCTGACCGAGGCGACGGACCTGGCGTTTCCGCCTGGTGTTTCCAGGAAAGATTCGTACAATTGGCGGATATAGCTCAGCATGAGGTCGCGTTCGATCGAGGCGATCTGGCTGCCGTCGGTGCTGATGCTTTTATAGAGCGAATTAATTTTGTCGAGTAAGGTTTTGGCTTGTTGAAGGTCCATTGTAATTTAGTTGTATGTCAAAAGTTGTAAGTTGTAAGTCGTAAGTCAAAAGTTGTAAGTCGTAAGTTGTAAGTCGTAAGTCAAAAGTTGTAAGTCAAAAGTTGTAAGTCGTAAGTAGCGGCGGAAAATTTTACGTCGCATGAACCGGAAGTTGTTGCTCGCAGATCCCAGGTCTGTGCCGGGCCGGCTGCGGATAACGGGGCAATGCGCAGAAGCATTTTACAGAGGCAAACGAAAAAACAAAAAACATGTTTTCCGCGCAAGCCGAAAATTCAAATTCTCCTATCTTTCCGGCCGGGACCAAAATTACGGCTTTGTTTAAATACTGACCATGTTTTTAGAACCTCAATTTTCAGATAAAAGAAGAGGCTGGATTGAAGTGATCTGCGGCTCCATGTTTTCGGGGAAAACCGAGGAGCTGATCCGCCGGCTGAAACGGGCGATCATTGCCAACCAGAAAGTGGAGATCTTCAAGCCCGTGGTGGATACCCGGTATGACAATAAGAAGGTGGTTTCACACAATAAGAATGCGATCCATTCCACGCCGATCATTCATTCCCGGCAATTGCTGGATATTCCCAGGGATATAGAGGTAGTGGGTGTCGACGAAGCCCAGTTTTTCGACAATCGCCTGCCTTATTATTGTCAGAAACTGGCCCTGCGCGGGGTGCGGGTGATCGTGGCGGGGCTGGATATGGACTTTCGCGGCCGCCCGTTCGGCCCGGTGCCGGCTATGTTGGCTGTTGCTGAATACATCACCAAGGTCAATGCCATTTGCCAGCGGTGCGGCAGCCTGGCGACCCATTCCTACCGGTTTTCCGGTGAAGGGGAAACCGTTGTACTCGGCGAAAAGGACCATTATGAGCCGCGGTGCCGGCGGTGTTATCATTTGGGGGCGGATGCTTGAGGCGGTTGAAAGTTGAAGGTTGTAAGTCGTAAGTTGTAAGTTGTAAGTTGTAAGTCGTAAGTTGTAAGTGGTAAGTCGTAAGTGGTAAGTCGTAAGTGGTTGATAGCCAATGATTTGATTTTTATTCCTCTTTTACAGGAGGTATTATTGAAATAGGATTACCGTACTTTCCGGAATTTATATCCGTTATATATAAGAGCTTGTTTGATCGACCTGGTCCGAAGAGGCGGTTCAATGAACTGTTTTTCTCGGGGAGATGCAAAAATTTGATTTTCAACATACTGTGCGTGCTGGAAATCCTGTTGACACAAAATGCTGGACGATCCCGGCCAACAGGACAGGCGCCGCCCGAGATCCTATTCCTTGTGGTAAACTTGCGATGCATGCGACGTAAGATCTTGCGCCGCCGCTGATGCCTTGCACCTGGCCTACTTACGACTTACGACTTATGACTTACGACTTACGACTGATTGACTTACGACTTACAACTGATTGACTTACGACTAATTACTATATTTATACCCAAATTCGAGAAAATGAATAAAGCGCTGTCTGTTTATACATTAGCCCTGGGCGCCTTTTTTACGGTGGCCGTTCTGGGTTCCTATTCCAAATTGGGAAAAAAGGGAGAGGCGAAGGTATCCGGGACGGACGAGTCCGCATATCCGCAATTTGTCCGGCCGGTCGACCTGAACCGGGATTTTGACTTTGCGGGGGAGAAGGTGCCGATGAAAAATCCAGATGCCCGTGAGCGTTTGGACCGGGAATTGCTCGTCAATACCTACTGGCAATCCAGTACCTTGCTGAACATGAAAAATGCCGGCAAATTTTTTCCGGTTATCGAACCTATCCTGGCCAAAAGCGGCATCCCGGACGACTTTAAATACCTTTCGGTGGCGGAAAGCAACCTGCGGAATGAGACCTCCTCGGCCGGCGCCAAGGGGTTCTGGCAGTTCATGACCGAAACCGGCAAGTATTACGGTCTGGAGATCAACAACGAGGTGGATGAGCGCTATCATATTGAAAAGGCAACGGAAGCGGCCTGCAAATATATCCTGGATTATAAAAAACGATTCGGCTCCTGGACGATGGCCGCAGCGGCCTACAACGTGGGAGGTACCCGGCTGGCCAAAGAAATTGCCGCACAAAAAGCGGAAGATTATTACGGCCTCAACCTGAATATCGAAACCAGCCGGTATGTATTCCGCCTCATTGCCATTAAGGAGATCATGCAGCGCCCGCGGGATTTCGGGTTTTATCTGGAAGAAAATGAGATCTACCGCCCCCAGGATTTCGACGAAGCGGTTGTTGACGGCCCGATCGATAATTGGGGGGATTTCGCCGCCCGCCACGGCATCAGCTACCGCGCGCTCAAGTACTGCAACCCCTGGCTGATCAGTGAAAAGCTGACGAACTCGGCCGGGAAAAGTTATGTGATCAAGATTCCGAAGGAGAAGTTTTAGGTTGTTGTTGTCCGCCCGCCTGGGACTCTGTCCCGAAGCGGATACGTTTCAAGTCTCCGATTTGCGGAAATCTCCGCTTCGGGACAGGGGGCCTGGGATTTGACGCAAGTCCAAGACTTGCAAAAAAGTTCTCCCGTGTAAACACCAAAACCTGAATAATCATGAGTACGCGCTACAAGATACGAGACCCGGAGGGCTTGTATTTTCTCACCTCGACCGTAGTGGGCTGGATTGATGTTTTTACGCGAAAAGCGTATAAAAATATTATCATTGACAGCCTGCAATTTTGCCAAAAAATTAAAGGCCTTCAAGTGTTTGCTTACGTTATCATGAGCAATCATATTCACATGATCGCAAAAGCAGATGAGGGCTTGAACCTGGTGAACATAATGGGTGATTTCAAAAAATATACCGCCCGCAAAATCATCGATGAAATTCTGACGTCGGGTAAAGAAAGCCGAAAAGACTGGCTTTTGTATCCATTGGCCTTGTACGCAAAACAAAACCGCCGCCAGGACCAGGATTACCAGCTGTGGCAATCCGATAACCATCCGGTTTTATTGGCAAGCCCGAAATTTATTTACCAAAAATTGAATTATATCCACAACAATCCGGTTAAAAGCGGAATTGTTAATGTGGCAGCGCATTGTATTTATTCCAGCGCGGGGTATTATGAGACCGGAGAGGGCGTTTTGCCGGTGACGGTAATCGATTTAGGCGTTTCGGAGGGGTATGTCTGGATGGGGCTTTGACTGTGATGGACGCAAGTCAGAGGCTTGCGGGGTGACCGCTTCGGGACGGAATCCCTGGCGAACGGGAATCAACAAAAATCAACTAACATCAACTAACATCAACTAACATCAACTAACATAAACCAGCATCAACCACAATACCTCCGCGCCCACGGCAAACTCCTGCTCACCGGCGAATACTTCGTGCTCGACGGAGCGCTGGCCCTCGCCGTGCCGACCCGCTTCGGGCAAAGCCTGCAGATCACCCCGCTGCCTGCCGGGCGGAAAGGGCAGCTGCACTGGCAAAGCTTCGATGAGCAGGGGCGATTGTGGTTTGACGGCCGGTTCCAATTGCCGGAAGCGCGGCTGGAAGCGGATTCGGACGCGGCAACGGGCGAACGGCTGGAGCAGATCCTGCAAGCCATCCAAAAGCAGCGTCCCGACTTTTTCAACGGCCAATCCACTGAGGTCGCGGCCCGCCTGGAATTTCCGCGCGACTGGGGCCTGGGCAGCAGTTCCACCCTCATAGCTTGTCTTGCCCGTTGGGCGGATGTGGATCCTTACCTGTTGCTGGCGGATACCTTCGGCGGTTCGGGGTATGATATTGCCTGCGCTTTTGCGGAGGGGCCGGTGTTGTATGAGAGGGTGAGAGAGGGAGAGAGTGAGAGAGTGAGAGGGGAGAGTGAGAGGGTGAGAGGGGAGAGGGTGAGAGAGTGAGAGAGGGGAGAGTGAGAGAGTGAGAGGCGGACGGGGGGTCCGAACGGGTGCAATATGTCGATTTTAAACCGGATTTTTCGGATCGTTTGTTTTTTATTCACATGGGTAAAAAGCAGGATAGCAGGGAGGGGATCCGGCGGTACCGGGCGATGGTAAAGGACCGGGCGGATCTGGTGGAAAAGGTCACTTTGCTGACGAAAGCGTTGTTGGAGAGCAGGGATGAAGACACCTTCGGAGAGGTGATGGCGGCGCACGAAAAACTGGTGGGCGAAGCGCTTGGTTTGCAGCCGGTGCAGGAAAAATATTTCCCGGATTTTCCAGGCAGGATCAAATCGCTGGGCGCTTGGGGGGGCGATTTCATTCTGGCGCTCAGCCCTTGGGAAAGTGAAGGGACCAAACGATATTTTGGGCAGAAACAGCTGGGAACGGTATTAAGCTGGGATGCAATGGTCGGTTAAAAGTAGCGCGTGCCGGTCGAAATTTTGTCGGTGTATTGTTGGTTTTTGATAAATCTTTCATACCTTCGCCAGGAATAGCGCTGCGGATATGTTATTTCCGGGCATTTGATGGATTGACAACCACTTTTACACCAACACGAGATCACTTCCTCAAATCCTTGGTTTCTCATATCCTCTTGTTCAGAAAGCAACCGGTTTAATCCCTAAAATCGAGCATAGGATGAGACGACTACTACTTAGCCTCCAAGCGATTGGAAAACGTCCTTTCTACAAAAATCCTCACCGGGGTTTTTCTTTGCATATTGTACATTTTGATGTTTAACAGGAGTCTCTCAACCTTTGACGATTGAGCGGGTGAATCAGCCGTTTAAGTAACCGATACGCTTCGGCGTAATTTCCCAAAAACTGAGCATATCATGATCCCATTGAAGAAATTGCTACCCTTTCCCTTCCGAAACGCTATGGTTTTGAAGCGCTGCCCTTCGGTGCGGCCCACTCCGGTAAATGAACTTGCAACAAAAGTTCTGAACATACTCATGCCGGACCGGTAAAATCTGTTGAAATCCAATTGCCGAACACCATAAATATGGCTCTTATGAGCGCACCAGACTACAAAACAAATTTCAGAACCATTACTATGAGATCAATGTCTACTCAACGAGTAAAACACGCAAGATCGGATATCAAAATCCCGAAAAAAATTAACCCTTTCAATGCGGCAACCCTGAGCGCCGTCCTAGGTTTAATCCTGGTTTTGGCTTCGGCAAATCTGCTGAATGCGCAGATTTATACCCAAAACTTCAATGCCGTTACCGTAGGCCTCGGCACCTCCGGCAATAATGCCGCATCATGCGATGGCTCCATGGCCGATGGAACGGTAACCCAAACCCTCGGCAATATTACCTGGTTGCTCACCGGCTCCTTTACCGGCGGCGGCGCTACCGCCGATGCTTGCGACTATGTCAAAATAGTCCAGAAAGCAGCCGGTAATCGCAGGATACACGCCAGAGACCTCAACGGCAATAAATTCCGCTACCGCCTGAGCGGGGTCAATACCGTTACCGGGATCGACATTTCCGGCCTGACGGTTACCGTAAACCTCCTCGTCGGCGTCGAGGCCGGCACCCTGGAACCGGAAGATTCCGTCATCGTTCAGGTAATTGTGGACGGCAGCCCGGCCTACACCCAGGCCTTTACCGGCAATTTTGCCAATCAGAACCTGAGCCTCCCCGGTTTCATCGGCGACGAACTCTTCCTGGATGTCTATTTCCGCAACGGAGACCCGGGAGGAGCGACCGGCGAGTCCGAAACGCATTTTCTGGACAATATCTCCATCACCGGCACACCCTGCCAACCGGCCCTGACCATTACCGGGGAAAACAACCCCTGCCCCGGAACCACCGAAACGTACAGCATCACCAGCCCGCCCGCAGGGCATGATTTTACCTGGTCGGTTTCCGGCTTCGGTACCGTAACCCCATCCGTTGACGGAACTAGCGCGGAGGTCGAATGGGCTTCCAACGCCACCGGCGCCCGTACCGTCATCGTTGAAGATCACGATCCGCTGACCGGCTGCACCACTACGAATACGTACAATGTATCGGTTCTCAGCGCTCCGTCCGTTTCACCGATCAGCGATATCGGGCCCTTCTGCCCGGACGCCAACGTGAACGCGATTTCGATGAATACCAACCCGTTTTCGACTTCAGCGACCATGAGCTGGACCGTCTCCAACCCGGTTACCGGCGCTGTAGACGGATCGGATGGAGCGTTCCCATATGAGTTTCCCGCGTTTGTAACCACCAATGCCACCGGGTCCCAGCAAGTGAGCACCGTCAGCGTGATTGCCACTTCCTCGGCCGGTTGTGCCGGCCCCGCGGAGGAATTCACCATCACGGTCAATCCGAAACCGGACCTGGTGCTCAACGGCACCCCGACCATGTGCTTCGGCGAAACCTTCGACCTGGGCACGCTGATCAACAGCAACCTGCTGGACGGAGAAGTGGTCGATCAGAACAGCATTCCCAGCCTGGGCTTCCTGGTTTACAATTCAATGGATTTCATACCGGCCAATCAGGTCACCAACCTCATGGTCAGCCCGGCTTCTACCAAGACTTATTACTTTGTGAAACCGACGGCCTCGGGCTGCAACGATTTCATCGATGTTGAACTCGTTGTGCAGGGACCGGTCACCATATCCGACGATCCGGACAACGCCGTGATCTGCTCCGGCGATAACGCCGTTTTTGCCGTGACCGCTGCCAACGGCGGCGACGGCGACCTGATTTACCAATGGCAGGTCAGCGAAGACGGCATGTCCTATACCGATGTGACCGACGGCGGCGTCTACAGCGGCGCCACTACCGATGAGTTGACCATTACCGGCGCTTCGGTGGGCCTGGACGGCAATTACTACCAGGTCCTGGTCTCTACTTCGGAATGCGCTCCCCAAACGTCCGCTGCAGCCGTATTGACGGTCAAGCCGCGGCCGGCCCTCCAAACGGATATAAACAGCGTTGTCGTTACGGATAATAACGACGGCGCAGACGATACGGGCAGCTTTTCGGTCTGTGACGGCGTATCGCCCAACCTGTTCTTCAATGCCTTCACCGACCTGGCCGGCGTACTGCAGGATGATTCCGTACGGGTCATCCAGGAGTTTGTCCGGACCAATGTCAACTTTTCCCCAACCGACGGCATATTCCCGTTGAGCTCTTTCTCACCGTCCTTTTCTCAAACCGTCTCCCTGGTCGATCCAAGTGAAAACGGTACGCTGGTCATGCGTTTCCGGGTCTTCTTTGACGCCAATAACGACGGCTTGCTGGATCCCGGCGACTGCCCCGGCGACTGGATCGTCTATACGGTCACGGTAGGTGAGATTCCGGAAGTAACGGCTTCGGCCGACCTCCCGCTCGGCGGCGGCATCTATGCAGCCTGCTCCGGAGAAGAATTCACGATCTCCCTCGACGGCGCCGGCAACCCTGTGGGCACAACCTACAGCGCCGAATGGACGCGCACGATCCTTTTCGGAACCCCGGACACGAATCTGGTGGTCGGCACCGGCGACTTTGCCAACAAGCCGACAACGCCGACAACGTCCACCTCCCTGACAGGGTCATTTGTCAATCCGGACCCCAATATGAATTCGGTCCAGATCGATATGACCATTACGGCCACAACGCCGCAAGGGTGTACCGGTACCTATAGCCTGGTCATCTACCTCAGACCCGAAATTTTCGTTACGAGCGTAACCGGGCTTCCCGCAACCGTTTGTTCGGGAGAATCCACACCGGCTGCTACGGTCAACCTCAACCTTTCCGGCGGAACCCGTAGCATCACCTGGGCCTGGAGCGGTACCGATGTTACGGCTGCACCGCCGACCGGCGGACCGGATAATTCAGCGCCCTTTACGGTCGGCGCAACTTCGCACCTCAACCTGAGCGGCGACCCCCGTACGGATACGCTGACGGTTTTCCCCTTGCTGAGCTACGACACTCCTGTTGCACAACAATGCCCGGGAGACGGATATGAGGTTGTCGTAACCGTTGATCCGGGGCCGCTGGTGGAATCAGACACCTTAATGGCCTGTTCCGACGCTCCGATCGGCGTAATATTCGGCGCCAGTACAAACCTGGTTGCCGTGAATACCTATAATGTTTCCGTAGCGAACGACGGCGGCCTTACGCCATCGGCAGGACCGACGACCGGCAGCGGCCTCGGCGCCAATGCCATTGCCGCCGACGCATGGCACAATACCACCGGCACGGATGTCAATGTGGCGTACTCCGTAGTGCCGGTCAGCCTGGACGGATGCCTCGGGCCAGCCTTCACCGTACTCGTGACGGTAAAAGCCGAACCGGTTGTTCCGTTCCAGTCCGGCGATATGGCTTGCTCCGACGAACCCATCGGCGTCACGCTCGGCAACAGCAATCCTTTTGTTTCCGCATTCAATATTACCGCCATTGATCCCAACGGCCTGACGGCCAGCGCCGGCAGCCCGACAACGGGAACCGGCTTTACCGATGACGAGATCGAAGACGACGCCTGGACCAATATTACGTCAGCTCCGGTCAATGTCATCTACACGGTGGTCCCCATCAGCCTGCAAGGTTGTCCGGGCGACTTCTTTACCGTTACCGTCATGATCAAGCCCGAACCGGTGGTCGAAGGCGATACGCTCCGGGTTTGTTCGGACCAGGAGATCGGCGTTGCCTTCAATGATGACGCTGACAGCCCGCCGGTCGCAACTTACACCATAACCGGTCTGGATATCGATGCAGGCCTTACGCCTGCTGTCACCAACCTGAATTTGTCCAGCCTGCCGTTGACCGCTCAGGCTTATGATGCGGTCCTTTTGGACAAGTACAATAACGTAACGGCCGATACCCTTACCGTGACCTATTACGTTGTGCCCTTCAGCTCGGACGGCTGCGCAGGCGACACGTTCGCCGTCAAGGTCATTGTCAACCCCGAGCCGGTAGTTGACGACCAAACGGCAACCGTCTGTTCGGATGAAGAGATCGGCGTGACGCTGGGCGACGATGCAGACGGTCCTGAGATAGATTTCTATACCGTTGTCGGCCTGGATATCGATCCGGGCCTGGTTCCCGACCCGGGTAACTTTGATCTGTCGGGCCTTCCCACCCCGGTAACCAACGTCGCGGCAGAGGATATCTCCGCCGACGCTTACACCAATACCACAGGCGATACCCTTACGGTAACCTATTCCGTTATACCGGTCAGCATCGACGCTTGCGAAGGGGATACCTTTACGGTGGTCGTAACGGTTTATCCCGAACCGGTTGTCGATAATGTGCCGCTGTTCAATGTCTGTTCGGATGACGCGATCGGGTACATGGTGCCCGCCACCTCCGTCAACGGGCTGACGATTACCAGCTTCGATGTAACGGCGACTGTGGCTCCCGGCCTTACCGGAACGGCAACGACCGGCACGGGGATGACAACGCTGGACACGCTGGCGGATGATTCCTTCACCAACCTGACCATGGGCGGTTTGCAGGTGGTCTACACCATTACGCCTTATGCAGGCGCGTGTGTCGGGGAATCCTACACGGTGACGATCAATATCCGGGCCGAACCGGTCCTGGATCCGGACCTGGATGCCATGGTCTGCTCCGATGAGGAAGTAGGGGTGATCCTGGGAATTGACAATACCGCAGGCTTCCAGACCATCACGGGGTATGACATCATTTCCATTACACCCGATCCGGGATTGGTTGCCGGAGGCAGTAACCTGACCGGCGCTTTCCCGCTGCTCAACCAGGCTGCCGGCGTATTTTCCGGCGATACCTGGACGAACGAGACTACGGGCACCCTTAATGTGGTTTACCGCGTGGCTCCGCGCCGGGATAACGGTTGCGTAGGCGACGAGGTGGACATCACGGTGATGATCAAACCCGAACCGGTAGTTGAAGATCAGACAGAACCGGCCGTTTGTTCGGACCAGCCGATCGGCGTCACGCTCGACGACGACGTTGACGGCCCCGCAGCGGCTACCTATAATATAGTTTCGATCACGCCCAACGGCCTGAGCCAGAGCGCCGGTCTGCAAACAGTGCCGGCTACCGGCTACAGCAGCAGCATTCTGGCCGACGATGCGTGGACAAATACCACCAACGCGACGGTCAACGTCGTTTACCATATCGTACCGGTAAGCGCGGACGGCTGCGAAGGGGATGAATTCACGGTAACGGTACCGATCCAGCCTGAGCCGATGGTGCCGTTCCAAACCCTGACGGTTTGCTCGGATGAGCCGTTGGGCGTGCTGCTGAACAACGACCCGAACGGTCCTTCGGTAGCGCTTTACAACATCACGAACATCAACGCCAACGGGTTGACCCCGGGCGCGGGCAACGCGACAACGGGCGGGGCCCAGCCGCAAACGGCGATCCAGAACGATAGCTGGACGAATATCACCAACGCCGATGTGGAAGTGATCTACACGGTGGTCCCGACCGGCAGCAACGGCTGCGTGGGCGAAGCATTTGCCGTAACGGTCACGGTACAACCCGAACCGGTGGTGGAAGACCAGTCGACGATGGTTTGTTCGGGCGAAGAAACAGGTCTTCTCCTGGGCGACGATGTTGACGGCCCCGGCGTGGATACCTACCAGATCACGGGTTATACCCTGGGCAGCGGCCTGACAGCCGATCCGGGCAACCTGGACGTTTCCAGCCTGCCGCTCGGCGGCCTGGAGAATGACGCGATAGAAACGGACGTATTCCACAACGTAACGAACGAGCCGGACACGGTGATCTATTCGATCGTGCCATTCAGCGCGGCGGGCTGCGCCGGCGATACGTTCACGGTCACGGTGGTCGTAAAACCGGAACCGGTGGTTGCGGACATCACGGACGGCGCCTGCTCGGATGAAGAGATCGGCACGCCGATCCCGGGTACGGACGACGACGGCCTGGACATCGCGAACTTCGACATTACAGCGTCAGTCGATCCGATGCTCGTCGGCTCGGCCTCAACGGGGACTACCTTAATGGATACGACCTATATAGCGGCAGACCAGTTCACCAACACGACGAACGCGCCGCATGACGTGGTGTACACCGTGACGCCGTACTCGGCGGACGGTTGCGCCGGCGAACCGTTTGATATCACGGTCACGATCAGCCCTGAGCCGGTGGTGGCCAGCATCCCGGTATTCAACGTTTGTTCCGGAGATTCGATCAGCTACCTCCTGCCTGCCGTTGATGACGACGGCCTGGTCATTACCAGCTACGATATCACGGCGAACGTCAATGTCAATCTCACGGGTACGGCAACAACCGGCATGGGGATAACGGACGTTTACGCCATTTCCGGCGATATCTTTACCAACCTGACCAATGCCGGCCGTCAGGTGGTTTACACGGTCACGCCGTACAGCAACGGTTGTGCGGGCGAACCGTTCACGATCACGGTTAATATCAGGCCTGAACCGGTTTTGGCGAACCAAACCGCCATGGCTTGTTCGGACGTCGCGATCGGCGTAACCCTGCCGAATATGGACGATGACGGCCTCAACATTAACAACGGCGATGTCAGTGCCGTTGTAGCCCCCGGCCTTGTCGGTACGGCGAGCCAGGGAACGGGCATCAGCAATGTCAACTTCATTGCGGGCGACGTATTCACCAATACGACCTCCGGTCCGCTGGATGTGGTGTACACGATTACACCCTACCGGTTGGGTTGCCCGGGCGAACCGTTTACGATCACGGTAACCATCAAGCCTGAGCCGGTTGTGGCCAACCAGACGGGGTCGACCTGTTCGGATGCGCCTACCGGCATCGTACTGGGCAATGATGTGGACGGACCGTCGGCTGCGACCTACAACATTACGGCCATCAACCCCAACGGATTGACGGCCAGCGCGGGCAGTCCGGCAGTCGCAAACGGCGTCGGCGCCAATGAAATTGCCAACGACGCCTGGACGAATGCCACCAATGCAAGCGTGGATGTCATTTATACGGTGGTGCCGGTGAGCGCCGATGGCTGTGAAGGCAATGCTTTCACGGTGACCGTAACCATCCAGCCCGAGCCGGTGGTAGCATTCCAGACCCTGACAGTATGTTCTGACGAGGTACTGGGCCTGAATCTGGGCAACGACCCGAACGGCCCGACCGTTTCCTTCTACGATATTACGGGCATCAACCCGAACGGCCTGACGGCCAGCGCGGGCAGCCCGGCAACCGGCATGGGCTTATTGGCCAATGTGATTGCCGACGATGCCTGGACGAACCTGACCAATGCGCCGGTAGACGTGATCTATTCCGTAATTCCTTACGGCAGCAACGGTTGCCCCGGCAATCCGTTCGCAGTGACGATTACCGTTAAACCTGAACCGCTGGTGGTTTCCTTCCCGTCTTCCATGGTGTGCTCGGATGTCGCCATCGGCGTGGAATTGCCCGGAGTGGATGATGACGGACTGGCCATCACTTCCTACGATATTTCCGCGATGGTACACGACAGCCTGAGCGGTTCGCCGACG
Source organism: Lewinellaceae bacterium (assembly GCA_020636325.1). GTDB lineage: Bacteria > Bacteroidota > Bacteroidia > Chitinophagales > Saprospiraceae > JACJYC01. The sequence continues at coordinate 4,086 of JACJYC010000010.1, read as the reverse complement.
GAAGGCACGGGCCTGACGGGGACGCTGGTGCTTGCCATGGACGCGTACAACAATGTGTCTACTTCCGCTCATGATGTGGTTTATACCATTACGCCGTATTCGGACGGTTGCCCCGGTGCATCGTTCACCGTTACCGTAACGGTCAAACCCGAACCGGTTGTAGAAGACCAGACGGCCGGCGTTTGTTCCGATACGCCGATCGGCGTGACGCTCGGCAACGATGCCGACGGCCCGGCCGCCGCTACCTACAACATCACAGCGATCAATCCGAACGGCCTGATGGCCAGCGCGGGCAGCCCGACAACGGGAACCGGCTTCACGGATGGCGAAATTGAGGACGATGCCTGGACGAACCCGGGTATTGATCCGGTGGATGTGATATATACCGTTGTGCCGGTAAGCGCCGACGGTTGCGAAGGCGATGAATTTACGGTAACGGTTACGATCAGCGCCGAACCGGTCGTTGACGATCAAACCGATATGACCTGCTCGGATGTGGCCATCGGCGTTATCCTCAACGACGACCCGGACGGCCCTGCGGTGAGCAGCTATAACATCGTTTCCATCGACTCGAGCGGGATGACCTCCAGCGCGGGCAGTCCTGTTGTCGGAACCGGCTTCAGCAATACCGAGATCATGGATGACGCCTGGACCAATACGACCTCCGGTCCGTTGGATGTGATCTATACGATCGTTCCGGTGAGCGGCGGTTGCGAGGGCGATGAATTCACGGTGACGGTGACCATCAAGCCTGAGCCGGTAGTGGAAGACCAAACTTCCATGACCTGCTCGGATGTCGCGACCGGCGTCACATTGGGCGCCAGCACCAACGGCACGCCTGCGGCCAGCTATACGATCACGGAAATTATGAGCAACGGCCTGACGGCCAGCGCGGGCAGCCCGACAACCGGAACCGGCTTCAGTGATTCGGAAATCTCCGACGATGCCTGGACGAATACGACGGGCGCCCCGGTAGATGTCATTTACAAGGTTGTGCCGGTGAGCGCCGACGGTTGCGAAGGCGATGAGTTCACGGTGACGGTGACCGTCAAATCGGAACCCGTGGTCAACAACCAGTCGCAGTCAATCTGCTCCGATGTAGCCAGCGGGGTCACGCTGGGCGCCAGTACGAACGCGACGGCGGCAGCGACCTACAACATTACGAACATTCAGAATAACGGCTTGCTGGCCAGCGCCGGCGCGCCGATGACAGGCACGGGACTCCCGGCCAATATCATCATGGACGACGCCTGGACGAACCAGGGCATCGTGCCGGTGAACGTCGTGTACACGGTTGTACCGGTGAGCGCCGAAGGTTGCGAAGGCAACGCCTTCACGGTAACCCTGACGGTAGCGCCCGAACCGGTGCTGGACGTACCCGGGGCGCCGGTCACGGTTTGTTCGGACGAACCGCTCAGCAGCGCATGGGGCGGCATTACGACCCTCAACGGTCAGCCGCTTTCCTATATCAACCTGATCAGCGTAACGGATAATACGGCCAGCCCGAACTTCATTCCGGGCCCGGGCAATGCTGCCTTCCCGGCAGGCGCGGTTGCGGTCAATTATTTCGACAATGACCAATACACCAACCTGACCTCGGGCGGCGTGACCGTTTCCTACCAGGTAGTGGCGGTAACCCCCGGCGGTTGCGCCAGCGATCCGGTGACCTACGAGTTCCAGATCCGCGCCGAACCGGTACTGAGCCCGGATCTCGACACGACGGTTTGCTCCGGCAACCCGATCGGTGTGGAACTTGCGCTGAATCCGGCCCTGGGCTTCCAGAACGTGACGGGCTACGATATCGTGGCCATTACGCCGGAAGCCGGCCTGACCGGCGGCGGCCCGGCGGCGACAGGCAATAATCAGCCTGCCAATGCGATCGCGGGCGATATCTGGGAAAACCCGACCAACGGTCCGCTGAATGTGGTTTACACGGTGATCCCGCGCAGGGGCGGCGGTCCTTGCTTCGGCGATCCGGTGGATATCACCGTTACGATCGAGCCTTTCCCGGTGGCTGCCCTTGCCCTGGATGCGGGCGGCTCGCAGGATACGGTCAGGACGGACAACTCGCCCTACATGCTGATGGTATGTTCGGATGAGCCGTTCTCGGCCCAGGCCATTTCGGATGTCGTTCCGACGCCTGGCCGCGATCTTTGGCTGCAGGCGGAGATTTCCGACCCGGACAACGTACTGGGCAACGGCACCTCGTTCACGATACTGGCGCCTTACGGCAGTGTCGCGTTCAATGACAGCATTCACAACGAAACGGCAGCGCCGTACATGATCACGGTAACGTTCACGCCGTTCATCAACTTCAATTCCGATCAAACGCTTGATCCGGAAGAGTGCGCCGGCGATCCGTTCGTACTGCAGCTGGTCGTCAAGCCGGAACCGGTAGCCGTTGCGACGCCTTCGGATACCGAGATCTGCGACGACGGAACCTTTACCGTCGATCTGGACGACAACGGTTCTTCCGTTGAGGCGGCTTCCTTCGAAGTGTATACGGACGTACCTGCGGGGCTGACCCAGACCAGCGGCAATACCACGCCGAACGGAACGGTGTCCTTCTCCGGCCCGACGGCGATGATCATGGACCAGTACAGCAACGGCACTACGGGAACCCTGACGGTTACCTATACGATCGTTCCGATCAGCGCCGACGGTTGTTCAGGCGATGCGGTGACGGTAGAAGTGGATATCTGGGCAAGGCCTTCCACGGCGCCTGCGCCCAATATGGTCTGCAAAGGCACGAACGCCACGATCATGCCGAACGTTACCCTGGGCAGCGGCGGCAGCATTTCCACGTACCAATGGACTTATCTGGGCACCACGGCCAGCAACTTCCGCATCAACGGCGGACCGTTGCTCAATCCGGGTTCTGTGATCGGTTCGCCCTATACCACGACGGATATCCTGATCAATACCACCTCTCCGTTGGCGACGACCGGCATCATCGGGTTTGAGCTCGTTGTGACGGACGTCAACGGTTGCACTTCCGAGCCGGTAGAGATCTACATCGAAGTGAAACCGGTTCCGAATGCCGGCACCAACGGCAGTTTCGGTCCGATCTGCGAGACCTTCGGCAACATCAACCTGTTCAGCCTGCTGGGCGGCACACCGGATGCCGGCGGCGTCTGGACGGCCGATCCGGGCAACCCGACCGGCGGTACGCTGGCAGGGCCCAACTTCAACCCGGCGGGTTCGGTAGGCGGCACGTACCTGTTCACCTACACGATCGACAACGGCGTTTGTACGCCGGTTTCCTCGACGGTAACGGTACAGGTGCAGCCGAACGCCAACGCGGGTACTTTCGATATCCTGGCCGACAATGACGTTTGCGAGGATGAGCCTTCGTTCAACCTGTTCACGCTCCTGTCGGGTACGGCGGGCGTCAATTACGATGCCGGCGGCACCTGGGCCGAGCTCACGAGCAGCGGCGCGGGCCTGAACGCCTCTACGGGCGAACTGGACCTGACGACGGCTATTCCGGGCAACTACACCTTCCGCTATACGGTCAATGTGGGCCCGACGGCCTGCCCGAACCCGGTCGATTTCGAAGAGGTGGTCCTGAACATCATCGCAGCGCCTGCGCCGAACCCGATCCTGGGCAACGCCATGCCTTGCGTGAACACGACCGCCAACTACGCGCTGACGACGCCTGTGGTCATGGGCGTTACGCGGCTGTGGTCGCTGAGCGGCGGCGGTACGATTACTTCGGGGACGACGGGGAGTTCCGTAACCATTGACTGGGGCGGCGCTCAGGGAACGTTTACACTGACCTGCGTGTCGAGCCGATTGGGATGCGAGACGGTGAATACGTTGGAGGTTACGGTGGTAGATACGGAAGCCGGATTTACCTATGCTGTAGGAAGTGTTGACGGCTTGACAATCAATTTCAGTGATACGTCAACAGGGAATCCGACAGTCTGGTTCTGGGATTTTGGTGATGGTGTTACAAGCCCGGATCAAAACCCGACACATACCTATGACGCCTCCGGTACTTACCATGTTTGTCTGGATGTGACAGGTGATTGTGGGACTGACACCTATTGCGAGGATATCGAAGTAATATTCAACCCGCCTTTT
>JACJYC010000001.1 GCA_020636325.1 Lewinellaceae bacterium | reverse complement strand
CGCCAGGGCCTCCAGCGGCATTTACTTCTACCGTATCACCACCGGATCATGGCAGGAAACCCGGAAGATGCTGTTGATTCAGTAGATTCAATATGAATACAGGTTAAAGCAGAATAACGGTGACAATCCATGGCTAAATCATTTAATATTTGAAACTTGTAATCGGCAGTAATGATAAAAAACCACTGCAGGCAGGGATAAAAATCGGAGTGGCCTCTGAAAGACATCCCTGCTTTGCAGTGGCAATATGGTGAGTTGCTGTTTATTGCATGCTGGCGGTACCTCGCGTAAGCAATTTGATGGATAAATTTTGCCGAACTGAGCCTTCTGCCTTATGTCCATCAATTCTATGACTTGGTTGCGGTTCTGAAATCGGGGAATAATTAAATCAGCAACCTTAAGAGTTTGTTAAAAAACAAGATAGGATAAATAATGAAAAGTCTGACGTTAACAATAAATTGGATTGTTATGGCTTGTTTCGTGATTTTTGGAAAAACTGGCCAATCTGAGTGTGTATCATATACAAAAATCCAAAATAAAACAGAAGTACAAAAAGCAACTTTAACATATGATGAAGAAGGAAATTTGCTTGAAGAAATAGGCTTTTTTTCTGCAACTCCTCAAGACAAATATATTTCTACCTATAATAAAATTGGTAAAATTTCAAAAAAAATCACTTATAGTAACGGAGAAGAATTTGGACTTCAAACCTTCACTTATAATAGTGCTGCTCAACTCATAAAAAGAGTGTCAAATAGAATAACTACGGGTGAAATAACAGCAATAGATTATTACAACTTTGATTCACTTGGAAATATTCTTAGTGAATTGTATTATGTTAGAGATAACTCGATTAATGATACCATCCTGGTTAAGAGTATTCTTTACTCCTATGAGAACGAACTTAATCTTAAAAAGGAAACAAAGACCTGGGATTGGAGAAAGAAAGTATTTATTACAACTAGCGTTATTAACAAATATGATGTAGCCGGAAATAATATTGAAACGCGAGAATACGGGAAGGATAAAAACCTTATTTCAATTGTGGAAAAAAAATATGGGAAAGAGGGGTTATTAATAGAGTCAAAATTCTACAATCCTCCATTTGCAAGTGGCAAGCCTTTATCAAAGCCGAATGTTGAAGAATATTTGTATAATAAAGATGGAAAATTGATAAAGAAAATCGTCAAATACGGCCTTGAGATATTTCAAAGGAGCAAAAAGTTTGATACATATACGTTTGAATATTCAGATGACGGAAAGTTGGTCCGTGAATCTTCTATAAACTTCACTGGAAGAGATTTGGTTAAATCTAGAACAGATAAGATCATTAAATATAACAAAAAAGGTCAACTGGTGTCCAATATTGAATACTTAGATGGAAAAGAATTTAATTCCACCATTATTAAATATGGGAAATGCGACTAGTCGATGGATTTGTATCGCCACTACGGAGAGGGAACAAGCAACCAAACGTGATGAAATCAAAGAAGTGCGTATCTGAGCATTGCACGCTATGTCTGCCCGCAGTTTAACGCGAATGATGCCCCGCAAACTTGCTTGTAACCTGCTTTCCTGCTATATTCTCATCTTTAGCATCCACATGCGGAAATTTGCGATTCACTCAGGCAGGAGCAGGTTTGCAGGATACTCCCCTCGATTTGTTATGGCCGCTGGCGATCGGCACGCTGGCGATGGTGGGCTTGATCGTGCTGTTTATGGTCGGTGCGGTGCTGGGCAACCGCCGGCTGCGCCGCCAGCACCGCCTGGTCAGCACCATCCTGGAAGGCAGTCCCGCCCTGATCCTGGCGGTTAACCGCGCGGGACAGGTGGTGGAGTTTAACCGGGCCTGCGAGACGGTCACCGGCTACCGCGCCGGGGAGATCCGGGGAAAGGCGATCAAGGACCTGCCGTTCTGGTCGCCGCTGCCCGAGGTATGGCGCACGCATAGCGGTAGCGGATTTGCCCCGCTGTCCCGGTTTAGCGGCTACATCACCGCCAAAGACGGCACCCGCCGCTTTATCGACTGGCAGTTCGCCGAACTGCAGGACGAGGACGGGGCGGTGCGGCTGCAGATCGGTTCCGGGCTGGAGATGACCGCCCAGAAGATCGCCGAGGAAAAGATGCTGGCTTATCAGGCCCAGTTGGGCCGCCTCTCCTCCCAAATGACCCGGGCAGAGGAGAAAGAACGGCGCAACATTGCCGGCGAACTGCACGACGGCATCAGCCAGACCCTGGCGGCGGTCAGCCTGCAGCTCAGCCTGATCTGGAAACGGGCGGCGGGCAGCGATCTGCAGCCGCCACTGGGCGCAGTGCAGGAGCTGATCCGCGATGTCATCCGCGCCACCCGCACCCTGATGTACGAGCTGATCCCGCGCATCCTGTACGAACGCGGTTTCCTGGCGGCGATCGAATGGCTCTGCGAACGGATGAGCGCGCGCTACGGCCTGCCGATCCAATGCCGGGATGACGGTGCGCCCAAACCGCTGAGCGAAAACATGGCGATCTTCCTCTTCAAGGCGGTGCGGGAGCTGCTGATCAATGTCGGCAAACATGCCGGGGCCGGAAGGGCGGAGGTAGACCTGCGCCGGGTGGGAGACGAGATCGTGATCACCGTTAGCGATGACGGCTGCGGGTTTGATCCCGGAAAGCCGCTGGATCCGGATAATGTCGAAGGCGGCTTCGGTCTCTACAGCATCCGCGAGCGCCTGGATTATCATGGGGCAAACATGACGGTCGATTCCGCACCGGGCCATGGCGCCCGCATCGTCATCACCGCCCCACTGATAACCGGGTGATGATCGGTGACTGGGTATTGATCGGTGGTCGCCGATCACGATAACTGGGTAATGATCGGTCGCGACCGATCACGATAACTGGGTAGTGATCGGTCGCGACCGATCACTACAACTGAAAGGCTTCCTATGAGAACCACCATCTTACTGGTCGAAGATCATCACCTGGTGCGCCAGGGAATCCATGCCTTGCTGAAAGCGCTGCCGGAGATGGAAGTGGTCGGCGAGGCCGCAGACGGGCGCACCGCCCTGCAGCTTGCCGGCGAGTGCCGCCCGGATGTGGTGATCATGGATATCGGCATCCCCAAACTCAACGGAATCGATGCCACCCGGCATATCAAGGATCGCAATCCCCGCATCAAGGTACTGGCGCTTTCCATGGATTCCGATCCGCTGGTGGTACGGCAGATGCTGCTGGCCGGCGCCGACGGTTATCTGCTGAAAGAGTGTATGGCCGATGAGCTGGCGGCAGCCATCCGCGCCCTTCGCGAAGGCAAGAAATTTCTCAGCGCCGACATCAGCGGAGTGGTGGTGGACGATTACCTGGATGCGCTCAGCGGCCGGAGGATGATGCCGGAGGAAAAGCTGACCCTGCGGGAGCGGGAAGTGCTGCAACTGCTGGCGGAAGAGCATTCGATCAAGGAAATCGCCGCGATGCTGAACATCAGCGACCGCACCGTCGATTCCCACAAGCGCAAGGCGATGGAAAAGCTCGGCATCTACACCCTCGTCGGCCTGATCAAATACGCCATCCGCAATAAACTGACCACGCTGGGTTGACGAATGCGGATTGCGGATTGTTGCGAATGCGGATTGCGGGTTGCGGATTGTTGCGAATGCGGATTGCGGAATTAAAAAAATTCAGTCATTCCGAAATCCGCATTCCGAAATCCGCACTCCTACACCAGTCGCTCCGCCCCCGCCGCCGTCTCCATCCGGTCTTCCCGGGGGGAGCGGCACAGCATGGCGGCGGTGAAGGCGAGATTGCGGAGAATGTTGAACCCGACATGAAACTGCCAGACCAAAGCCTGCACCGGGCTGTTCGCCAGGAATCCCTGGGCGAATATGAAGATGTTGCCCCCAAAATAAAGCAACGCTCCCAGCGCTACCCAGAAACGGTAATCGCGACTCGGCACAATTAGCGGATTGACTGCCAGGCGGTAAAGCATGTATCCGGCGATCAGCGCCAGGATGATGGCGGCAATGGCGCGGCTGTAGTTGAGCTGCCCCGGTGCCGACTCGTTCACCGCCAGATTGATCAGCAGCCAGACAGCCCAGAAAACCGGGATGCTCCAACGCAGGTATTTCCGGCGGTTTGGGTTGGCTTCCCAGTAGGAGAAGATCAGCATCAGCAGGCTGAATTCGCTCAACGTCAGCACATGGATCAGCCAGCCGTTGGGCTCCCGGAAAAAGGCATAGCCGAGCGCGGTTATCTCGCACAGCATGTCGATCAGGCACAGCAGCAGCAGGGCCTGCTTGCCGCGGGTGAACAGCCGGCCAGCCCGGGTGGCGGCGGCCAGCGGCAAGAAACTCGATATCCAGGAGATATGAATAATGCCGGGCGCCTGCGCCAGGAAAGCGGCCAACTTCTCAAACACTGCCCGGAATATATGCGGAAAATAGATGATTGTGTTCATAGGAGACCATTTTAAAGAAGAAGGGGTTAATATCCAATACGGAATTGTTTTTCGCTCATACCGAGCGCAGTGTAAAATTTAATGCATGTGGCATGTGGCATGTGGCATGGCGCCGTAATGTGCAATCGCATGTCTCGACACCCGCACTGCAATACACCATGCCCCATGCCCCATGCGCCTTGCCCCATGCAAAAGTTCTCCCCATTCACCCATTCACAATTTTTACCCCCGGGCAGGCACGCCAACCTGCCCGGGATTTGATGAATCACGCGGCGAGTTTCCCGCTATATGCGATTTCCGCCTCCTCCGGGAACGGCAGGCGTTCGGCGCTGTTAAGCAGATTGATATCCGCGCAGAACGGGGGGCAGAGCATCGACAGGTCCAGCAGCACCCCGTCCAGCAGGTCACGCCCGGCGCTGTCGACGCCCAGCAGCACGATGACCGGCTTGCCGTCGTCTTCCCGGCCGAAGTAATAGCGCACGCCGATACACTCCGGTTGCGCCAGCAGCTTCTCCAGGGCGGCCTTCCCGAAATAGCCCCCGATCACCGCCCTTTCCCCGGCGCTGCGGCGGTAGCGCCGGGTCAGTTGCGCCGCTGCGGCCAGGGAGACGGTATGATCGGCTTCGGCGGCGCTCACCTGCCCGTAACGGTTGTGCGGATCGCGCAGGGCCAGCAGCGGGGCGGTGGCATCGAGCAGATCGTTGCGGTTTTCATCGACCCCCACCAGGACCAACCGGCAAACTCCATCCACGTCGATCCCGTAATAATAGCGGATACCCACCGCCGAATCCTGCGCCAGCAGGTTCTGCAGCGCCGCCTTGCCGGCAAAGCCGCCCCAATCGGCATCCACGTCGGCATGCCGGCGGTAATTTTTCGTGAGCAGATTGACCGTCGCCAGGGTGATGGCATGGTCTTCCAGGCCGGTTAACTTGACACATTTTTCCATAACTTGCTCCTTATCGATTAATGTTGAGTGGTTTAGTGGGTAACCTCCGCTGCCGGCAGTTACGGTTACTGGAGTTGCTTATCACAATTGTGGTGCCAACCGGAAGGATGGAAAGCCGGTGCCGGATAAAAAAAGCGCTATTTATTTTAAAATCAATTTCTTAAATTAGATCACTTCAGAAGCGCCGGTGCGTTTTTCCCTGAAACCGCCAGCGGATCATGATGGCCAAATACCCACCTTTGGTGGCAGCATGGAAGTTCCGGCGATGGGAAACGGGCTGATTAACTGATGTGACAATGGCAGTTTGTATCACATTCTGAAAATCATCAAAAAAGAAGATTTTTGTTGCCTTACGCAATAATTGCATTAATATTCGATAGTTAGATAGGTTATATTGTCAATATGATGCAGATGAGCTGACCATGGCAATAATGCTGACCGCCAAACATGGCAACGAAAACCAGAGCAAAGAATTCCTCTATCATTTCCTGTGGTCGAAGCTGTCCGACCAGTTTTATATCTGGCACGATCTGATCCTGCCGCGGATCGAGCAATCGGTCGATTTTGCAATCCTGCATCCCAATTACGGGATGTGGATTCTGGCGGTCAAGGATTGGTCGATCCAGGAAATCAAGGGCGGTAACCAGAAAGATTGTCTGCTGAGCAGTGAAGGCCGGGAAAGCACCGTGCGCAATCCGGTACGGGAAGCCTACGAAAAAGCGGTGACGGTCAAGATCCTGATGGAAAAACTTCCCATTTTGATCAACCAGGAGAGTGCTTCCGGCGAAAAACTCTATTTTGCCATCCACCACCTGGCGATATTTTCCAACATCACCGCCGAAGCGCTGAAGCTGCGCCAGCTATGGGATACCTTTCCGGAAAATCATGTCATCACCGCGGATATTATCCGCAATCCCCTGGCGGATGATACGGCGGTGGAAAACATCTTTATCCGTAAACGGGAACCGGTATTTATCAATGCGTTTGGATTGAATCGTTCACAGTTGGCGGCGATTCGCAAGCTGTTCAGCTATTCCGGCAAGCATGCCGCGCCGGAAGCCCCGGAACAACAGCCGGCGGACGATCCTCAGCCGGAAGCCGTGCCGGAGCGCGTGGCGCGTCCCGCGGAAACCGCTGCGGAGATGGATGCGCCCGAAACGGCTGCGGAGATCTCCGCTGAAATGGCTGCGGAGATGGATGCGCCGGAAGCGCCCCCTGTCGCGGAACCGGCTATGGAAGCGGAGGAGGAACGTTCGGAACGGGTCATTATCCGCTATCATGATCGTGAACGCGGCACCGATGATGAAGATGACCGCCCCGCCCGCCCGCCGCAAAAACCGGCCGAAACAGCGGTCGCTGAGGCCCCGGAAATTCCGGATGAAATACCGGCGCAATCCGTTACGGAAACACCGCCGGATGCAGATGAAGCGTCAAAACCCGCAAAACCGGGGGTTGATCTCAACAAAATAATCTCATACATTATGAAACATAATGAACTGATCCTGCAACGAATGTGGGAAAGATAGCGATGGAAAACAACGATACCCAACAACAGTTTGCCGAAACCGCCCGGCTCCTCAATGAGCTGCAAAAACAGTTGATGCGCTACAAGACCGCTCTGGACAGCATCGACGGCGCCTCGGAGGCAACCCAGAATGCCGCGGCCGAGATCGCCAAATTGTCGGCGATCTTCACCGAATTGACCCGCGCCCAGGCGGGACTGCAGAAAAGTTTCGAAGATACCCGCCGGGTGCTGCTGACCACCCAGCAGAAAGCCGAACAGTTGCGCCGGGATCTCGATCAGCTCGGCAAGAGTTTTGCCGATAACATGAACGCCAGCATGCGCGGAAAAGCCAGCGACTTCGATTCGAAATTCGAGCGGGCTTTCCTGGCCTACAATAAGTCGATCGGGCAGGAGATCCAGCGTCTGAAAGTATTTATGATCGCCAATGTCGGCCTGATTTTCATCCTGCTGCTCCTCACCTTCTTTTTCCGCGGCGGCAGCAGCAGCGGAACGAAGGAGCCCTCCCGGCCCATTGCCGAGCAGGGCCTGGATGCCCAACTGGAAGATGCAGATGACGGCAGCGATCTGGAAGCGCCGAATCTGCCCCCGGCTGCAACGGAAGATGAGCCGGCCGGCACCACCACCCCGCCCCCGCTGATGCTCACCGACACCAACATCAAAATCCAGATCCTCAACGGCTGCGGCGTGCCGAAGGTTGCGGACAGGTTCAAAAGCTTTCTGGAGGGGAAATCTTTCAAGGTCGGTAAAACCGACAATGCCGATAATTTTAATTATACCAACACCCTTATATATGTGAACGGCAACTTCTTTAACCAGGCACGGGCGATCGCCGAAGAATTGCGGATCGACCCGAGCAATATTTCGCCGGGCGATCTGAAGTGGAACAATTATGACATCACCATCGTGCTGGGTAAGAACTACGAAAGCCTGGCGCCCTACCGGTAGATCGCATGGAATTGGTGAAAATTTCTTTCGGCACATTTTCCCTCAGAGCTACCCGGGAATGGCAGTTTTTCCCGATCGAACGCTTCATCCTGGCCCGCCACGACGCCCGGGTGGGCTTGCTGAAGATCTCCCCGGCGGAAGATACGCCGCCGCCTTCCCCGAATGCAGCAGATCTGTTCCGGATCGCGGAGAAATTGATCGCCGCCACCCCGCTATCCGCGCCGTTTGACGTGCGAAACCCGCAGAGTAACGACCCCTTATTCGGCGCCGCCAGTTATAAGATCCGCCCAAAGCAGCAGGATTTCTACACCCGGGCCTGGTTTCTGGCCCGCGACCGGCAGGTCACCTATGCGACCTACGGATGCCCCTGGGCGACCTATCAATCCGATGCCGCCCAGCGGGAAATCTACCAGTGCGAGCAGATGATGTTGAGCATCCGCCATGAGGTGACTTAG